>NZ_JABEKT010000001.1:0-470694 GCF_013283195.1 Ensifer adhaerens
CCGCCCTCGTTCAGTGATCGGGCTTATAGACCCCACACCTCGAACACGTCAACAGACAATTTCAAAAAATCACCAAGAAACGACAACTAACTGAAAATAAAGAAGAAATTCGAAGGGGAGTTATCAACAGGGCGAACGACATCCAAATCCTCTGCAGATTTCGGCGCTCACATCACCGAACACGGCAGAAAACGATGAGGGGTAGCCTGGGCGCTCTATCGCGGCTGCAGGATCTGGCCCACCGGCGCTGCCGCGAGCGGCCTTTCGCGGCTGAAATGGCCCCAGTTCTCCCGCACGATCTGCATCAGGAACTCACGCACCGCACGCACCCGCGGCACGGCGACCAGATCGCGGTGGCAGATCATCCAGTAGGTGCGCTTCAGCTCGACCTCGTCGGGCAACACGATCTCGATGTCCTTTTCGTCGCGCGCCATGAAATGCGGCAACACGCACAGACCCAGCCCCTGGCGGACGGCCTTCAGCTGCGTGAGGATGCTCGAGCTCTGGAAATGCGCCCTGAGGCCCGGCTGGATCTCGCCGAGATAATCGAGCCCCGGCGCAAAAATCATGTCTTCGATGTAGCCGACGAAGCGATGGGCGGCGAGATCGTTGCGGCTCCTGATCGGCGGGTGGCTGGCAAGATAGCTGCGCGAGCCATAGACATGCAGCGTATAGGGCGTCAGCACCTCGGAGTGATAGGGACCGGCCTTCGGCGCCGTCAGCGCCACCGACAGGTCCGCCTCCTTGCGCGACAGCGACATGATCTGCTGGATCGCCACCAGTTCCAGCGAGATGTTCGGATAGGTCGCGGCAAAGCTCGACAGCCGATCCGACAGGAAGAAGTTGCCGAACCCTTCGAGCGTGCTCAGCCGCACCACGCCGCGCTGCGCCGTCAGACCGTCGCTGATGTCGAGCTGAAGCTGCTCGGTCTCGCGCTCGATGCGTTCGGCGGTCTCGACGAAGCGCTGGCCGATCGCCGTCAGCACGTAGCCGCGCGGATTGCGCTCGAACAGCTTGACCTTGAGGGCGAATTCCAGCCGGTCGATGCGCCGCGACACGGTCGCATGGCTGGTTCTGAGCCTTCGCGCCGCCGTCGACAGTTGGCCGGTGCGCGCGACCGCCAGAAAGAACTGCAGATCGTCCCAGGTGAAGTTCGGATTCATCTCGCTGCCCCATCTGTTCGAAAATGAACAGACCCTGTTTGCAATTTACGGGCGACAGCGCTTGCATCCAAGCGATTTTTTCCGGATTGTAACGCCGGAGCCGACATCTGAGGAGCATGTCTGGCCAAATTTGAACAGAACGGGACTGACGGTCCGGCAATGCCACGCGCTTTGCCGGAGCGACACGCCATTTCGTGTTGCCAGTCCCTGCCTGCTGACCCTTGGAGGAGGACACGATGACGAAGAAACTGCTCACCGCATTCGCCATGATGCTTGCCGGCAGCACGGCCGCATTCGCCGACGCATCCGACGGCAAGGTCAAGATCGGCATCCTGAACGACCAGTCCGGCGTCTATGCCGACTTCGGCGGCAAGTCTTCCTACGAGGCCGCGCTGATGGCGGTCGAGGACTTCGGCGGCAAGGTTCTGGGTGTTCCCGTGGAAGTGATTACCGCCGACCACCAGAACAAGGCCGACATCGCCTCTAACATCGCCCGGCAATGGTATGACACCGAGCAGGTCGACAGCATCATGGAGCTGACAAGCTCGTCTGTCGGCCTCGCCGTCCAGGCGCTGTCGAAGGAAAAGAAGAAGATCACCATCAACACCGGCGCTGCCACCACAGAACTCACCGGCAAGCAGTGCTCGCCCTATGGTTTCCACTGGGCCTATGACACCCATGCGCTGGCGGTCGGCACCGGCGGCGCGCTGGTCAAGCAGGGCGGCGACAGCTGGTTCTTCCTGACCGCCGACTATGCCTTCGGCTATTCGCTCGAGGAAAACACCGGCAACTATGTCAAGGAAAACGGCGGCACCGTCGTCGGGTCCGTCCGCCATCCGCTGGCGACCACCGACTTCTCGTCCTTCCTGCTGCAGGCGCAGTCGTCGGGCGCCAAGGTGATCGGCCTTGCCAATGCCGGCCTCGACACTTCCAACGCCATCAAGCAGGCGGCCGAATTCGGCATCGTCCAGGGCGGCCAGCGCCTGGCGGCGCTGCTGTTCACGCTTGCCGAGGTGCATGGCCTCGGCCTCGAGGCGGCGCAAGGCTTGACGCTCACCGAAGGCTTCTACTGGAACCGCAACGAAGAAACGGCAAAGTTCGGCAAGCGCTTCATGGAGCGCACCGGCAAGATGCCGAACATGGTTCACGCCGGTACCTACTCCGCCGTGCTTTCCTACCTGAAGGCGATCGAGAAGGCCGGCAGCGATGACGGCGATGCCGTTTCCAAGGAACTGCGCGCGCTGCCCGTCAACGACGTCTTTGCCGAAAACGGCAAGGTCGCCGAGAACGGCCGCATGATCCATGACATGTACCTGCTGGAAGTGAAGAAGCCGGATGAAAGCAAGGAGCCCTGGGACTATTTCAAGGTGCTCGCCACCATCCCCGGTTCGGAAGCCTTCATCGATCCGGCCAAGAGCGGCTGCGACCTCGTGAAGTCGTGAGCGGTCGGATCGCGATGACCGCCGCCTTGCCACAACAGAATGGAGCGCCGCGGGTGGTTTTGTCCGCCCGCGGTCTCCGTCGCGATTTTGGCGGCTTTACCGCCGTCAACAACGTCAACCTCGACGTCCACCATGCCCGCGTGCATGCACTGATCGGCCCGAACGGCGCCGGCAAGACGACGGTCTTCAATCTCCTGACCAAATTCCTGCAGCCGACCGACGGCACGATCTCGCTGCTAGGCGAAGACATCACCCGCATGGCGCCGGACAAGGTGGCGCGCATGGGCCTGGTGCGTTCGTTCCAGATCTCGGCGGTGTTTCCGCACATGAGCGTGCTCGACAATGTGCGCGTGGCGCTACAGCGACCGAACGGCCTTGCGACCCAGTTCTGGAAGCCGATGTCGGCGCTCGACGGTCTCATCGCCAAGGCCGATCAGCTGATCCGCTCCGTCGGTCTCGACAAGGAGAGAAACGCGGTCGCCGCCGATCTTTCCTATGGCCGCAAGCGGGTGCTGGAGATTGCGACAACGCTGGCGCTCGATCCAAAAGTCTTGCTGCTCGACGAGCCGATGGCCGGCATGGGCCACGAGGATGTGGGCATGGTCGCCGAGATCATCCGCGAAGTGGCGCGTGAACGCGCCGTGCTGATGGTCGAGCACAATCTCTCCGTCGTCTCGACGCTCTGCCATCACGTCACGGTGCTGCAACGCGGCGAGATCCTGGCCGAGGGCGACTACGCAAAAGTGTCGGCCGATCCGCGGGTGCGCACCGCCTATATGGGCACCGAGGAGGCCTGAGATGAAACCACTTCTGAAAGTCTCCGGCCTCAACGCCTGGTACGGCGAAAGTCACATCCTTCACGGCGTCGACATGACCGTCGGCGAAGGCGAGATGGTCACCCTGCTCGGACGCAACGGCGTCGGCAAGACCACCACCCTGCGCTCGATCATGGGCATCGTGCGCAATCGCAAGGGAACGATCGATTTCGCCGGCGAAGACCTGATCAAGGTGCCGCTGCACCGGGTCGCCCACCGTGGCCTCGGCTTCATCCCCGAAGAGCGCGGCATCTTTTCGACGCTCTCCGTCTACGAAAACCTGCTGCTGCCGCCGGCCGTCGCCAAGGGTGGCATGACCGTCGACGAAATCTTCGAGCTCTTTCCTAACCTGCACGAGCGCCGCAACAGCCCCGGCACCAAGCTTTCCGGCGGCGAGCAGCAGATGCTGGCGATCGCCCGGATCTTGAGAACCGGCGTGCGCATGATGCTGCTCGACGAACCGACCGAGGGCCTTGCCCCCGTCATCGTCCAGCGCATCGGCGACGTGCTGAAGACCTTGAAGGCGCGCGGCATGACCGTTCTGCTGGTCGAACAGAACTTTCGCTTCGCCAGCAAGGTTGCCGACCGTTTCTACCTGATGGACCATGGCCGCATAGTCGGCGAGTTTCCCGTTTCGGAACTCTCCGCCCGCATGGACATGCTGCACGATGTGCTGGGGGTCTGAGCCATGACCATGATTTTTGGAATTCCGCTGCAGGCCCTCCTGGGCCAACTGCTCATCGGCCTTATCAACGGCTCGTTCTATGCGCTCCTGAGCCTCGGCCTGGCGATCATCTTCGGCCTGTTGCGCGTCATCAACTTCGCCCATGGCGCGCAATATATGCTTGGCGCCTTCTTCGCCTGGTTGCTTTTGTCCTATTTCGGCATCGGCTACTGGCCGGCGCTCGTTATCGCACCGCTTGCCGTCGGCGTTGTCGGCGCGATCATCGAACGTACGATGTTGCGGCGGCTCTATACGCTCGATCCGCTCTATGGCCTGCTCTTCACCTTCGGCCTGGCGCTGACGATCGAAGGCACGTTCCGCTATCTCTATGGCGCCTCGGGCCAACCCTATGCGACGCCGGCAGCCCTTGCCGGCGGCACCAATCTCGGCTTCATGTTCCTGCCCATCTATCGAGGCTGGGTGATCGCCTTCTCGCTCGTCGTGTGCATCGGCACCTGGCTGGTGATCGAGAAGACCAAGCTTGGCTCCTATCTGCGGGCGGCCACCGAAAACCCCATCCTCGTCCAGTCCTTCGGCATCAACGTGCCGTTCCTGCTGACGCTGACCTATGCGCTCGGCGCTGCCTTGGCCGCCCTTGCCGGCGTGCTCGCAGCCCCTATCTACCAGGTCTCGCCGTTGATGGGCTCCAACATCATCATCGTCGTCTTCGCCGTGGTGGTGGTCGGTGGCATGGGCTCGATCATGGGCGCGATCGTCACCGGCTACCTGCTTGGCGTCGCCGAGGGCCTGACCAAGGTGTTCTACCCCGAAGCCTCCAACATCGTGATCTTCGTGATCATGGCCATCGTTCTCCTGATACGGCCTGCAGGCCTCTTCGGCCGGGATGTTTGATATGACACTGACACTCGATATCGATAAGCCAAGCGAAAAGAAGCCGGTCGTCGTACAGACGATCATCCTCGCAGCCGGTCTGGCGCTGCTGGTGCTGGCACCGTTGTTCTTCTATCCCGTCTTCCTGATGAAGCTTCTGTGCTTCGCACTGTTTGCCTGCGCCTTCAACCTGCTGCTCGGCTACACCGGCCTGCTCTCGTTCGGGCATGCGGCCTTCTTCGGCGGGGCAGCCTATTTCACCGCGCATGCGGTGAAGGAATGGGGGCTACCGCCGGAACTCGGCATTCTGATCGGTGTCGCCGGGGCGGCATTCCTCGGCTCGATCATCGGTTATCTCGCCATTCGCCGGCAAGGCATCTATTTCGCCATGATCACGCTGGCGCTGGCGCAGATGTTCTATTTCTTCTGCCTGCAGGCCGAATTCACCAAGGGCGAGGACGGCATCCAGTCCGTGCCGCGCGGCCATCTCTTCGGCTTCATCGATCTCAGCCAATCGACGAACATGTATTATTTCGTGCTGGGCGTGTTCATCATCGGCGTCGCCATCATCTGGCGGATCATCCATTCCCCCTTCGGCATGATCCTGAAATCGATCCGCGAGAACGAGACGCGCGCCGTGTCGCTCGGCTATTCCGTGCGCAATTACAAGCTCGCCGCCTTCGTCATGTCGGCAGCCCTCACCGGCCTTGCCGGCGGCGTCAAGGCGCTGGTCTTCCAGTTCGCAACGCTGACCGACGTCAGCTGGCAGATGTCGGGCGAGGTCATCCTCATGACGCTGCTCGGCGGCATCGGCACGCTGATCGGACCGCTGTTCGGCGCCGGTCTGGTCGTGACCTTGCAGAACTATCTTGCCACCTCCGAATTCCCGGTCACCATCATCACCGGCCTGGTGTTCATGGTCTGCGTGCTTCTGTTCCGGCGCGGCATCGTTGGCGAGTTCTACAATTCAAGGCTCGGTCGCAAGCTCGGCTTCGAGCATCGGCACTAAGGCCCTCGGGCAAGCGAGCCGGCCCGGTCCCCGCCTTCGGCCGGACCGGGTATCGACAGGAAGAGTGAGCCCATGGACACGTTCGACTATATCGTCGTCGGAGCGGGCAGCGCCGGCTGCGTTCTGGCGAACCGCCTTTCCCAAAACCGGGACCGCCGCGTCCTGCTGCTCGAGGCCGGCGGCAGCGACAACTATCACTGGATCCACATCCCGGTCGGCTACCTCTATTGCATCAACAACCCCCGCACCGATTGGTGTTTCACCACCGCCGCCGAAGAGGGGCTGAATGGCCGGGCGCTCGGCTATCCCCGCGGCAAGGTGCTCGGCGGCTGCTCGTCGATCAACGGCATGATCTATATGCGCGGCCAGGCGCGCGACTACGATCACTGGCGCCAGCTGGGCTGCACCGATTGGGGCTGGGACGACGTCCTGCCGCATTTCCGCAAGTCGGAAGACCACTATCGCGGCGCCGACGAGATGCATGGTGCCGGCGGCGAATGGCGGGTGGAAAAGGCGCGCGTTCGCTGGGCGGTGCTCGACGCTTTTCAGAAGGCGGCGACCGAGGCCGGCATCCCGGAAACACCCGATTTCAACCGTGGCAACAATGAAGGCTCGGGCTATTTCGACGTCAACCAGCGCTCCGGCATCCGCTGGAATACGGCGAAGGCGTTTCTTCGGCCCGCCCGCAACCGGCGCAATCTCACCATTCTCACCAAGGCGCATGTCCGCCGGCTGGTGATCGAGGAAGGCCGTATCGCCGGCGTCGAGTTCCAGCACGACGGCGGGGTCAAGCGGGCCCGCTGTCGGCGCGAGACCGTTCTTTCCGCCGGCGCCATCGGCTCGCCGCAGATCCTGGAGCTCTCGGGCATCGGCCGCGGGGATGTCCTGCAGGACAACGGCGTCGAGGTCCGGCACGAGATGGCAGGCGTCGGCGAAAACCTGCAGGATCACCTGCAACTGCGCCTCGCCTATAAGGTGACCGGCGTGCCGACGTTGAACGAGAAGGCAAGCACATTGTTCGGCAAGGCGGCGATCGGCCTTGAATATCTGGCGAGGCGCTCCGGCCCGATGGCGATGGCACCGAGCCAGCTCGGCATCTTCACCCGTTCCGGCCCGGAGAAGGAAACGCCGGACCTGCAATATCACGTGCAGCCGGTGTCGCTCGAAAAGTTCGGCGAGCCGGTTCATCCCTTCCCGGCGATCACCGCCAGCGTCTGCAATCTGCGGCCTGAAAGCCGAGGCTCGGTGCATCTGAAGGGACCGGATTTTGCCGCAGCGCCCGACATCCGCCCACGCTATCTGTCAACCGAGGCCGACCGCGATGTCGCGGTCCGTTCCATTCGCCTGACGCGCCGCATCGTCGCCCAACCATCCTTCGCCTGTTTCAACCCGGTCGAGTTCAAGCCGGGGCCGTCCTATGAGAACGACGAGGATCTGCGTCGCGCCGCCGGCGATATCGGCACGACGATCTTCCATCCGGTCGGCACCTGCCGGATGGGCGCGGACCCGGCAAGCGTCGTCGATCCGGAATTGCGCCTGCGCGGGCTGCAGGGCTTGAGGATTGCCGATGCCTCGATCATGCCGACGATCACCTCGGGCAACACCAATTCGCCGACGATCATGATTGCCGAGAAGGCAGCGGCGATGATCCTCGAATCCAACCGCTGAGGGCTTGTTCGGGCAGAATTCGCGGTCGCGATTACGGTAAAGCGGACCAAAAGCGACGCGAAAACCTTAAAATCCGGGACCGGAACCTCTATATGAACCAGCAACGGCCCTCATCGGGCCCAAGCACTATAAGGGGTTTGAATGGCAATGCAGCGTTTTGGACGAGCTCTGGCGATGATGGCGATTGGTCTCACGGTCGGGCTCACAGTTGTGGATGTCGCCGAGGCACGGCGCTCCGGCGGCGGCTTCGGCAGCCGCGGGACACGCACCTTTTCGCAGCCGCCCGTCACCCGCACCGCGCCGACCAACGCGGCACCGATCGACCGCTCGATGACGCCGCGCCAGGACGCCGGCCCGACGACGGCCACACCGGGCGCCGCCCAGACGCGTCCAGGCGCTGCCAACACGCCCAACGCTCGCCCCGGCTTCTTCAGCGGCTTCGGCGGCTCGCTTCTCGGCGGCCTGATGGTCGGTGGCCTGATCGGCATGCTGATGGGTGGCGGCTTCGGCGGCGCTGCGGGCTTCCTCGGCCTGATCGTGCAGATGCTCCTGATCGGCGGCGTGATCATGCTCGCCATGCGCTTCTTCGGCCGCAACCGTCAGCAGACGGCCTATGCCGGCCCGTCTGAGCGGTCGTCGGCCCAGCAGCCGTCGAACGGCATGCCGTCGTTCAAGATCCCGAGCATCGGCGGTGGCCAGGCAAATGCGCAGGTGAACACCCGCCCGATCGTCGCACCGACACCCGCCCCCGCAGCGGAAGGCCCGGCCGATGAAATCGGCATCGGCCAGTCGGACCTCGAACAGTTCGAGAAGATGCTGAAGGACGTCCAGGCGGCCTATGCGGCCGAGGATTACGGCACTCTGCGTCGCCTGACGACACCGGAAGCCATGTCCTACCTCGCCGAGGAACTGAGCGACAACGCCACCAGCGGCGTCAAGAACGACGTCACCGACGTCCATCTCGTGCAGGGCGATGTCGCCGAAGCCTGGTCGGAAAACGGCACCGACTTCGCGACGGTCGCGATGCGCTACGAGAGCATCGACGTGATGCGCGACCGTACGACCGGCAAGGTGATCAGCGGCGATCCGGACAATCTGACGGAAGCTGTCGAGCTTTGGACCTTCGTGCGCAAGGCCGACGGCGAATGGCAGGTCTCGGCGATCCAGGGCGTCGGACACGCCTGATAAAATCAGCACGCTAAACCTTTGAGACCCGGCCGGCCCATCCGACCGGGTCTTTTTTTGACCTGCACGTACCGGCGACGGCGCGGGGGATATGCGGATCAGTCGGTCCCCGAGACAAGGGCGGCGAGCGCCACCCGCGTCAATGATCGGCAGTCGGCCCCACATCACCGAGAATGCGAGAGACAAGCCCCCGCAACCAGCGATGCCCCAGATCGCCATCGCGGCGCCGATGCCAGATCTGCTCGAAGTCGAACGGCGGAATGGCAAAGGGCGGCTCGAAAACGGCCAGGCCATGGCCATCCCCCTGCGGCAGGATACGGCGTGCCACGGTCAGGACGAGATCCGTCCCACGCACCAGGCCGGGCGCAACACTCCAGTGGGGGATAGCAAGACAGATGCGGCGCGACTTTCCTGTGATTGCCAGCGCAAGGTCGATCTCGTTGCCGACATCACCGCGCAACGACACCAGCACATGCGGCCGGGCGAGATAGTCGCCAAGGTCCATGGCCGGCAATCCGGCAAGCTGCGACGCATCTGCAAGGCAGGCAAAGCTTTCATTGAACAGCAACGATGACCGGATGCCTTCACCGTGGGTCGGAAAGACCCCGAGCGCCAGATCGATCTCGCCTTCGGTGACCTGCGAGGCCATGACCTCGCGGCTCGCCTGGCTGACGATCAGGTCGACCTGCGGCGCTTCGATCCGCAAGGTCGCCATCAGCTTCGGCAGCAGCACCGCAGCGCCATAGTCCGACATCGCCAGCCGGAACACATGCCGCTCCGTTGCCGGATCAAAACCTGCCGGCGTCAGCAACGACCGCATCCGGACCATAGCGTCAGTGAGTTGCGGCGCGATTTCGAGCGCCCGCAGGGTCGGCTCCAACCGTCCGCCATGCCGCACCAGCAGGGGATCATCGAAAAGATGGCGCAGGCGCGCCAGTGCGTGGCTGACCGCAGGCTGGCTCTTGTTGAGGCGCAGGGCGGCACGCGACACGTGGCGCTCGGCCAGAAGGGCATCGAGCACGACGAGCAGGTTCAGGTCGATTCCGGCCAGACTATTCATATTGCGAATATAGACTGTGCAAGATCAGAATTTCCATTCCTGTTTCGAATGATGGAGCATCAAGCCGTCAAACAGATCGGAATATCGTCATGCCAAATGCTGGGTCCCTCCTCCTCATCCTCGCCGCCGTCTTCGCCGGAGCGGTCGTGCCGTTCCAGGCCGGCGCCAACGCCATGCTTGGCCGCCTCATCGGCCACCCCCTATGGGCCACCGTCGTTTCGCTCGGTGTCAGCCTCGCTCTCATCATTCCCATCATGATCGCATTCCGTGCGCCGATGCCAACGCTCGGCGAAACCATGAAGGGTCCCTGGTGGATCTGGATCGGCGGCGCGGCCGGCGTCATCTACATCACCGCCGCTCTGCTGCTCGCTCCGAAACTTGGCGCCGCCAGCTTCATCGTTGCCGTCATTGCCGGCCAGATGGCGGTCTCAATTGTCATTGACCACTTCGGCCTGATGGGCTTCCCGGAAAAACCTGCCAGTGTCGCCCGTCTGATCGGCGTTGCGCTGATCGTCGGCGGAATGGTGATCACGCAGCTTGCAAGCGCCCTACCGGCGCACTCGCAAGCCAGACCCGTTGATCGTGTACACCTGCCACCGTAATTCTTGCCGCTGTCGCCGCAATGATGCTAGTCAGTGCCCATGTCGAGCGAACCACACCTGATGGCGTGACGAGCCCCGCAAGGCGGGGCTTGTTGCAACGAGCCCAAAGTCGCCCGTGTCCCACGGGCTGGTTTCTGTTGTTCGATTGATCTCCTTCTCCTGAATTCGCTGCCCGCCAAAAGCGGTTGCCGCGATTGTCGGGAGCACGAGGCTATCGACTGCCAATCGGGCTCATCATGAATTCTCCATCTCTCTGGAAATCGAGCGCCTTCCGGCGCGTCGGTTTCGCTCTTGCCTTCTATTCCTTCTGCTCCTGGATGTTGGTCGCGGCGCTGCCGCTTCTCGTCGCGCAACGGTTCGGCACCGGCGCAGAACTTGTCGGCAGCCTCGCGCTCAGGCTCGCGCCGCGCATTCTGTTTGCGCCGGTTGCCGCCGGGTTGATCCGACGCGCCGGTCCGCATACAGCCGTTGGCACCGGGCTCATCGTCACTGCACTGTGCCTTGTCGTTGTCACCGCCGTCGAGCACGCGGGTACGCTGCAGATCATCGTTCTGATCATCGGCCTCGCAGACACTGTTGTTGTCCCCGGCCTGTTGGCGCTGCGCGCCGCCGTCGTGCCCGCCGGCCGCAACATGGAGGCAAACACCGCGTTTCAGACGATCGACCGGCTGGCCAAGATTTTCGGTCCGCCGGCCGCAGGCCTCGTGCTGACCATCGCGTCCCCTGCCCTGGCTTTTCCGGCACTTGCCATCGGCCACCTCTTGGCGGCAATTGCCCTTGGTTGGGGCAATGTGGCAGCAGGGCAAAAGCGGCTCGCGCCGGATCCGGCACACACAACCGGCCTTTTCCGGGTAGCGGCCGCAACGTTGCGCGAAAACCCGATACTCTTGGCGCTCGTTCTACCCGCTCTCGGCTACATGATCTCCCTCGGAGCGCTGCAACCCTTTCTCTTCTGGCTCAATCACGACCAGTTCGGGCTTGGTCCGTCCATGTGGACTGTGCTGTTGGCAGCGCAAGGGGCCGGCGCTGTTCTCGGCGCACTCGTCTCAAGCCACCTGGCGAGAACGTTGATCGGTACGCCGTCGCTGCTGACCGCCTATCTCGTCGCAAGTCTTCTTGAAGGGGTGACGACACTTGCGCTGGTTTTCGCCCCGAGCCATGCACTGGCGGCGGCGATGCTGATTGTCGGCGGCATCCCCGAAATGGTGGCCTTTGCCGCCTATTTCACGATCATCCAGCAGCGGCTGAGCCTCGAGCGCCAGGCGGTCTTCTATGCGCTGAGCCTGCCGTTGATGGACCTGTTCATGGTGGCGGGTGTCCTCACCGGAATATTGCACAGCGCCGGCTGGATGACGTTGCAACAATTCTGGTTCGCTGCCAGTGCCGGCGCCATACTTCCCGTTCTTCCGTTCCTGGTGTGGAGGCCGCGTGTCAAAACGACGCTCGAGGACCTAAGTCCCGACGCAGAAAGCAAGATTGCCGAAAAAAGTACGACCGGCGGCTGGCGCGACGGCCACCGCTAGGGCCATACTCTGCCGGGCTGAAATGAGGGGACTGGCATGCGGGACAAGTTGTTCATCGACGGAAAATGGGAAAAGCCGCGGCGCGGTGGGACGCTCGACGTGATCGATCCGGCGACCGAGGAGGTCATCCACCGCGCGCCGGCGGCCACCTATGACGACATCGACCGCGCCGTCAAAGCTGCCCGCATCGCCTTCGACAGTGGCCCATGGCCGAAGCTCACCGGCACCGAGCGGGCGGTCTATCTGCGGGCCATTGCCGAGAAGATCGAGGAACGACGCCATGCGCTGGCGCGTCTTGAGGTCACCGACAACGGCAAGCCGTTGCCGGAAGCGCTTTGGGATATCGACGATGCCGCCGGCTGCTTTCGCTATTATGCAGGCCTTGCCGAAGAACTCGACGCCAACCCCGAGGAAACGATCGTCGTCGGCGACAACCGCTTCACCGCTCGCGCCATTCGCGAGCCGCTCGGGATCGTCGGCGCAATCACGCCCTGGAACTATCCGTTGCTGATGGTCTCCTGGAAGGTGGCGCCGGCGCTTGCCGCCGGATGCACCATCGTGCTCAAGCCGTCGGAACTGACGCCGCTGACGGCTTTGGAACTCGGCGCCATTGCCGAGGAGATCGAGCTTCCGCCGGGTGTGCTCAACATCATCACCGGCACCGGGCAGGATGCCGGCCAGCCGCTGACCGAGCATCCGCTGGTCGACAAGCTCGCCTTCACCGGCTCGGTGCCAACAGGGCGAAAGGTAATGATGGCCGGCGCCCAGGACATCAAGAACATCAGCCTCGAGCTCGGCGGCAAGTCGCCCTTCGTGGTTTTTGCCGACAGCGATATCGATAGAGCCGTCGAATGGATCATGTTCGGTATCTTCTGGAACCAGGGGCAGGTCTGCTCGGCAACCTCGCGCGTGCTCGTCGAGGAGCCGATCTACGAGGCCGTCGTGAAGCGGCTCTGCGAAGAGGTGGCCAAGATCAAGATCGGCAATGGCCTCGACGACGGCACGCTGCTCGGGCCGATCGTTTCCAAGGGGCAGTATGACAAGATCCTGACCGCCATCGACCGCGCCCGCCAGGACGGCGCGACCATCGCGGCAGGCGGCGGCCGGCCGGCCGGCTTCAACAGCGGCTACTTCATCGAGCCGACGGTTCTGACCGACATGAGCGAAGACAGCTATGTCTGGCGCGAGGAAATCTTCGGGCCGGTCGTCTGCGTCAAGCCGTTTGCAGACGAAGCGGATGCGGTGCGCATGGCCAACGACAGTCGCTTCGGCCTTGCCGCAGCCGTCATGTCGGCAGACAAGGCACGCTGCGAACGTGTCGCCCGTGCGTTGCGCGCCGGCATCGTCTGGGTCAACTGCTCGCAACCGACCTTCACCGAGGCGCCCTGGGGCGGCTACAAACAGTCGGGCATCGGCCGCGAGCTCGGCCGCTGGGGCCTCTCCAACTACCTTGAGACCAAGCAGATCACCAGCTTCGACGCCGATGAGCCCTGGGGCTGGTACATCAAGGCATAGCGCGCCTCGCAAGCAGCGGCGCCGGCCACAGAGGGCGGCGTCAAATTCCCTTCATGCTGCTATGGAATAAGCCCAGGGACGGTCGCATCATGCCGCGGTGCGACCGGGTTGCGCGCTTGTGCGCTGGAGGGATGTGATGAACAGGTCAAATGGCGACTTCGACGGGCAGGACTGGCTGGAGGCGGAACTCGCCGATACGCTCGACGAAGACTACGAGCTCGAGCTTTCCGAGCCGGCGCTTTCGGAAGAGATCCGCAAGATCTACCGCAAGAGCCATCCGCCATCGCTGCCGCGCATCGACTATTTTCGCGCGCTGATCGCGCTTCAGTCCGAGCTGATCAAGCTGCAGGACTGGGTCGTGTACCACAAGGAGAAGGTCGTGGTGATCTTCGAGGGGCGCGATTCGGCCGGCAAGGGCGGCGTGATCAAGCGCATCACCCAGCGCCTCAATCCGCGTGTCGTCCGGGTCGCAGCCCTGCCCGCCCCGTCAGACCGTGAAAAGACGCAATGGTATTTCCAGCGCTACGTGCCGCATCTGCCGGCCGGCGGCGAGATCGTGCTGTTCGACCGCTCCTGGTACAACCGTTCCGGCGTCGAGCGCGTCATGGGCTTTGCGAGCGAAGACCAGGTCGAGCAATTCTTCAACGACGTTCCGGAATTCGAGCGCATGCTGGTGCGCTCCGGCATCCGGTTGGTCAAGTACTGGTTCTCGATCACCGACGAGGAGCAGCAGATGCGCTTCCTGGTGCGCATCCACGATCCGCTGAAGCAGTGGAAGCTGTCGCCGATGGACCTGCAGTCGCGCGTACGCTGGGAAGCCTACACCAAGGCCAAGGAAGAGACCTTCGCCAGGACCAACATTCCCGAGGCACCGTGGCACATCGTCGAAGGCAACGACAAGAAGCGGGCGCGGCTGAACTGTATGGATCACCTGCTGCAGCAGATCCCCTATGAAGACGTGCCGCACGAGGAGATCACCCTGCCGGAGCGGGTGTTCAATCCGGATTATGAGCGCAAGGTTCTGCCGCCGGAACTTTACGTGCCATCAAAGTATTGAAGCCTCTGGGCGCGAGGCCGTATCTTTGCGACCTCGCGCCCTTGCCAACACTCCGCGGAAATCGGACAGTCCGTGAAACGACGGTTTCATGGAATTGGTAATGAGTCCCAAAGAGCGATCCTTCCTCACCCGCGTCCGCCAAGTGCTGCCGGAACTGCATCCGGCAGAGCGGCGCCTGGGAGACTTTCTCTGCGATTTTCCTGGAGAGGTCGCCAGCTACTCCGCCCAGGAGCTGGCGGCTCTGGCGCATGTGTCGAAGGCAACCGTGTCGCGGTTCATCCAGCGGCTCGGCTATGACAACTACGAGGAGGCGCGCCGCCACGCGCGCGCCGACAAGCAGACGGGATCGCGGCTGTTCCTGGCGACAAGCGCCGATACCGCCGGCGAACAATCCGTCACCGCCCATGTGGCCCAAGGCGTCGCCAACATCGAGGCGACGTTCCTGGCGATTTCCGAAACGCAGATCAACGCCGCGTCGGCAGCGCTGCTCAAGGCGCGAAAAGTCTGGGTCATCGGCTTTCGCGCCAGCCATTCTTTCGCCACCTATCTGCAATGGCAGCTGACCCAGGTGATCGAGAACATCGCGGCCATTCCCGGCGGCGGCCAGACGCTCGGGGAACATCTCGTCAGCTTCACGCCCGACGACGTGGTCATCGTCTTCGGCCTGCGCCGCCGCATCGCCCTGATGGACACGCTCCTCGGCCAAGTGGAAAGGTCCGGCGCACGCCTGCTCTACATCACTGACGAAGGCGTGCCCTTCCTCAGCCAGGCCGAGTGGCATTTCCGCTGCCAGACGCTCGCCCCTGGCCCTCTTTTCAACCACGTCTCCGTCATGGCGCTCTGCCATCTCCTGACAACGCGCTGCATCGAAACCGCCGGTGTCACCGGCCGGAACCGCCTGCGCGGCATCGAAGCGCTGAACGACGCGCTCGAAGAGTTGTGACCGTTGTTTAGGCACCTGCTTGAAACAGCAGTCCATTCTTCGATCAGGTGAAATCATAATTTCATCGATGCAATGCGAGCGAACAGAAGCTCATATATTTGATTATAAAAGCGAAACTGTGATTTCTTTTACTCTGGCACGAAATCTGCATTCCTCAATGGCATTGCTGTGAAGAAGAATTGTACTGGACGGTAGCAGCGCTCGTCAGGCGTGAAACGTCCGGTTCGTCGGCTCCAAAGCAAATTTCCAGTATGAAACCATGATTTCTTGATGTAGCATCATGAAACTAAGTTTTCACGCCAGTTAAGCCATAAAGGGGAACAAACCATGGCAGCGGAAAATATGGTGCCTTCCGGCAAGTCTTCGCCGGTCATTCGACAGTTGGAATCAGCCTTCACCAAGATCGGCGTCACCGGCGCCCACAAGCAGATCATCGCCCTGGTCCTGATCGGCTGCCTGTTCGACAGCTTCGAGCAGAACACCATCGGCGTCGCCGGTCCCATCCTGAAGGAACATTGGGGCCTGACCGGCACCGACATCGGCTTCCTCAACACCATCACCTTCGGCAGCGCCGCTCTCGGCCGGTTGCTGTCGGGCATTCTCGGCGATCGCTACGGCCGCCGCGTGATGCTGACGATCAACCTCCTGCTCTTCACCATCGGCTCGGCCGCCTGCGCGCTCGCGCCGAATTTCACAGCGCTGTGCTTTGCCCGCGCCATCGTCGGCTTCGGTGTCGGCGGCGAGATCTCCACCGCCGTGACGATGCTGTCGGAATTCTGCTCGCCGAAATTCCGTGGCACCGCAGCCGGCCTCGTCAATGTCGGTGCCGGCGGCTTCGGCAATTTCCTGGCGCCGGCCTTCGGCCTTTTGATCTTCACGCTCTTCCCGGGTGAAAACAGCTGGCGCTGGTTGTTCGCAGCCTTGGCCCTGCCTGCGCTGCTGGTGGTCTTCTATCGCCGCTTCGTGCCGGAGACGCCGCGCTTCCTCGCCTCCCAAGGCAAGATCGACGAGGCCAACAAGGTGCTGTCGATTCTCGCCTCCGGGTCGCTGCGGCCGCGCAACCTCAAGGTCGAGGAGTACCTGACCAAGGAGCATCTCCAGGACGAAGCACCGGCCAAGAGCGACTGGAAGGAGCTCTTCCGCGCACCGTTCATCGGCCGGACCATTCCCGTCGCGATCGCCATCCTCATGAGCTACGGCGCGCAGCTGTCGGTGCTGACCTTGATGCCCATCATCTTCGTGTCGATGGGCTACACGCTGCAGGGCAGTCTGCTCTACAGCATGATCATCCAGAGCGGCAGCGTGCTCGGCGCCATCGCCGCCTCGATGTTCGGCTACTACTTCCCGCGCAAGAAGGTGCTGACAACAGGTGCTGTCTTTGCCTGCCTTGCAGCGATTTCGATCGCCTATCTCGGCACCAACATCTATCTCGTCCTGATGTTCGGAGCGATCTTCCAGTTCTTCGTGCTTTTGCTGAACACCTCGATCTGGATCTACGCGCCTGAGCTTTTCCCGACCCGCATCCGCGCCTTCGGCGTCGCGCTCATCCTGGCGACCGGATCGGCGGCTGGCTCCTTCGTGCCGACCATCTCCGGCATGCTGTTCGACACCTACGGCATGGTCGGGGTGTTCGGTCTGGCAGCCGGCATGTATGCGGTCTTCGCTTTCTGCATCCAGCTCGGCCCCGAGACCTATGGCATGTCGATGGAAGACCTGGACCAGCCGGCGGATGCCGACCTCGCCAAGGCTGAACCGAACAAGATCAATGTCGGCATGGAAGTTAGAACGTGACCGCGCATATCCTGTTGATCAACCCGAACAGCTCGCAGGCGACAAGCAGCATGATGCTCGCCATCGCCGAGCGGGCTGTCACCGGACGCTTGGCCGTGGCAGTCGCCACGGCCAGGCGGAACCCGCCGATGATCGTCACGCCGCAGCAATTGACCGCTGCGGCCGACGAGGTCATCGAGATCGGCGCGGCGCACGACGACAGTTGCCTCGGCATCATCGTCAGCGCCTTCGGCGACCCGGGTCTCGCCGACCTGAAAGCCGGGGTCGACATTCCGGTCGTCGGCATCTGCGAGGCCTCGATGATCGAGGCCGCGCGGGGCGGCCGCAAATTCGGCGTCGCAACCACGACGCCGGAGCTGATCGAGGCAATCGACGATCGTGCCCGCGACCTCGGCCTTGTCGGCCAGTACACCGGCATCCGCTGTACGCCGGGCGACCCGCTCGCCCTTGCCGGTGATGAAAAGCGATTGCGGGAAGCGCTCGGCGAAGCGGTGCGGCAATGCATCGAGCTCGACGGTGCCGAGGCCGTCATCATCGGCGGCGGCCCGCTCGGCCAGGCGGCAGAACAGTTGCAGCCGCATTTTGCGACGCCGATCATCGCACCCATCCCCTGCGCGGTGGAGCGCGTGCTCGACCTGATGCGGGTCAACGCCTGACCCGCAATTTCAGCGTACTCTATCTGGCTCCGGCTCCAAGCGACGCCCCCTCGTAAAAGCTCGGGCTCTGCCCCAACCGGCAATTGACCTTGTTGCCGGCAAGGACTCTGTGATATTTTCGAGTGTCCTTACATGCAAAACCGAAGCTGGGGCGGAGGTGGCGCAATGAACTATCTGTGTGCTTCTGTCGCCGGGCTGGCGTTCTTCACCTCGGCGGCATTTGCAGGTCCCTTGCATGACGCGGCAAGAGACGGCGACATCGGGCGCGTCACACTGTTGCTGGATCAGGGAACCGACATCACCGAGCCGGATATGGCCGGTGAACCCGCTTTGCTGGTCGCATCCCTTGCCGGACGACCGCAAGTGGTCGCTCTGCTGCTCGACCGCGGCTGCGACATCGAGATCCGCAACAAGGGCGGGCTGACCGCCCTGCACGCGGCCGCCTACGGCGGTAATCTCGACACCGTCAAACTGCTCGTCGCCAAGGGTGCCGACGTCAACGACAGCAAGAACTTCTACCATATGTCGCCTCTGCATGCGGCAGCCGAGGAAGGCCACGCCGACGTCGTGGCAGTGCTGCTGGCACAAAAAGCAGAGATCGAGGCGAAGGAACGCAACGGCTATACGCCGCTGACACAGGCCGGCTGGCGTTCGCACTGGGACGCAGCCGAGCTTCTGCTCAAAGCCGGCGCCACCTGCCAGAAAGCCGACCTCGTCGGCGACTGGCTCTACACCGAATGCACCAAGCGGAAGTGATGCCTGAGCGCGCGCCAACCGCATCCGGAAATCGGAGAAGAGGAATGTCATACCATCGATACGCTTGCGCCTTCGGTCTCGCGACCACGGCGTTTCTCGCCTTATCCGCGCCAACGATGGCGGAAAATCTGGTCAATACCGGCTATTTCGGTGATGTCGCCATCAAGGGCTACGACCCGGTCGCCTATTTCACCGAAAGCAAGGCGCTGGAAGGCTCGCCGCAGATTTCCTATCGCTGGCTCGGGGCGAACTGGCAGTTTGCCAGCGCCGAAAACCGCGAGCTGTTCATCCGCGAACCCACCCGATACGCCCCGCAATATGGCGGCTACTGTGCCGATGGCGTCTCGTTCGGAACGGTGACCACCAACATCGATCCAAGGGCCTGGCGGATCATCGAGGGCAAGCTGTTCCTGAGCTATGATCCGGGTGCGGCGGAAGGTTTTGAGAAGAACCCGAACAAGCTAGTCGATTCCAAGAAACACTGGTCCGAAGTGGAAAACACGCTCGTTTCGGAAAAGCTTGGCACCACCTGGCAGAAGGCGCGCTAAAATTCTTCCATTCCAAACGCCGTCATTGCTCGATCGAGAAAAACTTCAACGCCTGCGGCGTCACGTGAATGAAGTCTGCACTGCGTTCGCCCTTGGCTGTGTTCCGGTAGACGTAGCCGCAGACCATGCGGTCGAGGAAATAACCGTCGAACCTCTCGCAGAGTTGATTGCCCTTCACTTCGATGCGGCCGGTGATGTTGGTGTTGGCACTGCGATAGGCGGTGTTACCCGCCTTGTCGAAGAACTGCATGAAACTGGTGCCGTTCTTGTGCTGCCCGCTCCAGGTCTTGTCGCTGATAAGCGCACCGAGTTGCGCAGGTCCCAGCCGGTCGGCGGCCGCTCCGACGAAACCGAAGGGCCACTCCGGAATGCCGGCGGTGCGCAGACCATAGAGGTGGCGGTTCAAGTCCTCCTCGCGCCAGTAATCATAGAGATAGCCGTAATAGGTGAGATTGGTGTCGGGAAAGAGTTTTAG
This sequence comes from Ensifer adhaerens, assembly GCF_013283195.1. Lineage (GTDB taxonomy): Bacteria > Pseudomonadota > Alphaproteobacteria > Rhizobiales > Rhizobiaceae > Ensifer > Ensifer adhaerens_G. The sequence continues at coordinate 19,764 of NZ_JABEKT010000001.1, forward strand.
CAGCGCCTCCCCTTCCGCAACCGCGCGAGCCCGATCGCCGCGCTGCGCATAGGCGGACGCCAGATACTCGCGGGCAGCCTCGGCATTGGGCAGGGACTCGCCTGCGACCTCGATGAGCGGAATCGCCCGGTCGATATCCCGCGCTGTGTAGTAGACGATGCCGGCCAGCAGCCGAAGACTGGCGGATGGCGACGGATCGAGCCGCAGTGCCCGCTCCAGATCGGCGATCGCCTGCTGGTGGTCTCCGGTCTGCGCCAGGATCAGCGCCTGATTGGCATAGGCTTCGGGATCGCTCGGTTGGGCTGCGACCGCCCTTGCTGCCGATTGCCGCGCTTCCGTCTGGCGGCCGTCGACGAGCTGCAGCAATGCCAGCACCGTGTGGGCGCGCGCATTGTTGGCATCGAGCTTCAGAGCCTGGCCGGCAGCGTCATAGGCGATCTTGCGGGCGACGGCCGCCGACCAGAGAGAGTTGTAGTCGTTGCGCCAGACATCGACGGCGACGCGCGCGATCCCGGCATGGGCATCGGCGAATTGCGGATCGAGGTCGATCGCCTTCTGATAGAAGGCCAGGGTCTGACGATAGGTATCGACATCGCTGTAGATCAGCCCCTGCTGCTCGGCGCGCATGTAATAGTCGTAGGGTTCGAGATTGTCGGTCGGAATGCGGGCAAGCTGGTCGCGCTCGCCTTCGCTGAGCTTGACCTCGAGCGCCGCGATGATCTTGCCGATGACGTCATCCTGCACGGCGAAGAGATCGGCATATTGCCGGTCGTAGCGCTCCGCCCAAAGCGACAGGCCGCTCATCGCATCGATCAGCTTGACGTTGATGCGCAACCTTTGGTCCGCCCGCTGCAGCGTGCCTTCGAGAATGTAGTGAACGCCCAGTTCCGCCGCCACGTCTTGGATTTTCGAAGCGCTGTCCTTCATCGCAAAGACGGAATGGCGGGCAATCACGAACAGTCCGGAGACTTTCGACAGCTCGGTGATCAGGTCGTCAGTCAGTCCTTCGGCCAAGTGGTCATGATCCCGGTCGCCGCTGACATTGATGAAAGGCAGGACGGCGACGGATGGCTGGTCGGGCAAGGGATAGGCAATGCGCTCCGTCGAGGTCTCCGGCAGAATGAGCGTCCACGGCTGCCACCAGGCGGCAGCAACTGCGAGGATCAGCATGAGGCCACCAGCAATGAGGATGCTTTTTCGTGCGGGATGGTGTGTCGTCGCCTTGACGATGGTCTTGCCGACATCATCAGGATCGAGAAGCACGCGGTACACGCGAATGGGCTCGGCAATGCCCCTCACCGTCTGCTCGCCAAGCGAGGCAAAGCCGACGGAAATCTTCGATCGCACCTGATCATAGGCGGTGCCGGAAATGGCTATGCCGCCGGGCTCAGCGAGCCCTTGCAACCGATCGGCCGTATTGACGCCATCGCCGTGAATGTCGTCGCCTTCGACAATGATATCGCCGAGATTGATGCCGATGCGGAAATCGAGACGGCGATCGGCTGCGACCTTGTCGGCCTGCTCGGCCTTGCGTTGCTGGATTTCCACCGCGCAGCGAAGCGCATCGACCACACTGCGAAACTCCACCAGCAGGCCGTCGCCCATCGTCTTGACCAGTCGTCCGTGGTGTTCGGCAAACTGCGGCTCCAGAATGTCGTGCAGGTCGCTCTGGAATCGGGCGCGCGTTCCCTCCTCGTCGAGCCGGCTCAGGCGAGTGTATCCGGCGACGTCGGCGATCAGGACGGCTGCGAGGCGGCGCTCCATCGACGGTCTCTTCACCTACGATGTATTCCACGGGCGATGTTACCGCAGGTCGTCAGGCGCCGCCATCGAGTCGACAGCCATGATGGTGGCGCCGTCGTAACTGTTACGTACTTGCGGTTTTCCGCCGGTCGCTCAGCATCGAGACCGCCTTGGTTCCGCACGGTTTTGCGGGTGCCGTCGACTGCCTGCGCCACACGCATTCATCTGGAGGACTTCGCATGCTCGGACGACGGACCCTTCTGATCTATGGCGCGCTCGCTGCCACGCTGCCCCCGTTGACGGCCCTGCGTACCGTTGCCGCCGATGTGGCGCTCAAACCAGACGAAGCACGGGCAATCGCCAAGGAAGCGACGATCTACGGTTTTCCGCTGGTCGACAATTACCGCGTCCAGCATTCCTATTTCGTCGACACCGGAGGACCGGAGTTCAAGGCCCCCTGGAACGAACTCGTCAACAATGCACGGGTCTATACGCCGGACGACAAGGCGATCCAGACCCCCAACTCCGATACGCCCTACTCCTATGTCGGCGCTGATCTGAGAGCCGAGCCCCTGGTGTTCACCGTGCCGGCGATCGAGAAGGAGCGTTACTACTCGCTGCAGTTCATCGACCTTTACACCTTCAACTTCGCCTATATCGGCAGCCGCGCCACGGGCAACGAGGCAGGCAGCTACCTGCTTGCGGGGCCGAATTGGAAAGGCGAAACGCCGCCCGGCATCAAGGCCGTTATCCGCTCGGAAACGGAATTCGCCTTCGTGCTTTACCGCACGCAGCTCTTCAACCCCGGTGACATCGAAAACGTCAAGAAGATCCAGGCCGGCTATCGGGTCGAGCCGCTGTCGAAATTTCTCGGCCAGCCGGCACCGGCCCCGGTCCCTGTCATCGACTTCATCGCGCCCTTGAGTGCGGCCGACGAAAAGACATCGCCCGATTTCTTCAAAGTGCTCGACTTCATCCTGCGGTTCTGCCCCACGCACCCGTCCGAGACGGCGCTGATGCAGCGTTTCGCAGACTTGAATATCGGCGGAGGCAAGACATTCGACCCCGATGCCTTCCCGCCGGATGTCCAGAAAGCGATCACCGACGGCATGGCGGATGCCTGGGCCGCGTTCAAGGAACACAAGGAGACGATGATCGACACCGGCAAGGCGTCGAGCGCCGATGCATTCGGCACGCGCGAATTCCTGAAGAATGATTACATGCAGCGCATGTCGGGCGCCGTGCTGGGCATTTACGGCAACTCGAAGGACGAAGCCCTTTACCCCGCCTATTTTACCGACGACCAGCAAAAGCCGCTCTCCGGCGCAAGCAGGTACGCGCTGCGTTTCGAGCCCGGCCAACTGCCGCCGGTCAACGCCTTCTGGTCGCTGACGCTCTACCAGCTACCGGAAAGCCTGCTCTACGCCAACTCGCTCGATCGTTATCTCATCAATTCGCCGATGCTCCCGAGCCTCAAGCAAGACGCCGACGGCGGCATGACCCTTCATGTCCAGAACGAGAACCCGGGCGCTGATCGGGAAAGCAATTGGCTGCCCGCACCGAAGGGACCATTCTTCGTGGTCATGCGGCTCTATTGGCCCAAGCCCGATGCGCTCGACGGCAAATGGAAAGCCCCACCCCTGCAACACGTCAACTGAACATTGAGGATCGTGACATGACCCTATCTCGTATCACCTTCGCCATGGCAGCGGCTCTCGCCGGGTTCAGCCCGTTGCCGGCGGTAGCAGCAGACCCTGTCATCGTCGGCGTCGACAATTTCGTCCGGGCCGAGAGCGACATGTACATCAGCTCGATGGTCAAGGACGCAGGCCTGGGCAAGTTCCTGCATCGCCGCGAGCCGGCCTCGATCGACAATCAGACCGTCATTCGCCTCAATCGCGACACGCTTTATTCCTCGGCGGTCTTCGACCTCGATGCCGGGCCGGTCACGATAACGATGCCCGATGCCGGAAAGCGGTTCATGTCGATGCAAGTGGTCAACGAGGACCACTACGTGCCGCAGGTGACCTATGATGCCGGCGAGCACACGCTGACAAGGGAGGGTGTCGGGACGCGCTATGTCGTTGTCGGCGTCCGCACACTGGTGGATCCAGCCGATCCCAAGGACGTCGAGGACGTCCATGCTTTGCAGGACGCGATCAAGGTCAGTCAGAAGAGCATTGGCACATTCGAGATCCCCGCCTGGGACCCGGCGAGCCAGAAGACGGTGCGCGAAGCCCTGCTCGTGCTCGGCTCGACCATGCCGGACTTCAAGAAGGCCTTCGGCACCAAGGACGAAGTCGACCCCGTCCGCCACCTGATCGGCACAGCTACCGGATGGGGCGGCAATCCGGACAAGGATGCTGTCTATCTCAACATCACACCGGCCAAAAATGATGGTGCAACGGTCTACAAGCTCGATGTGAAGGACGTTCCGGTCGATGCCTTCTGGTCGGTGAGCGTCTACGATGCGGCGGGCTATTACGAGAAGAACCCGTACGACGCCTACGCACTCAACGACATCACAGCGAAGAAGGGCGCTGATGGCGCGATCGCCATCCAGTTCGGTGGCTGTGACGGCAAGATAGAAAATTGCCTGCCGATAACGAAGGGCTGGAATTACACCGTGCGCCTCTATCGTCCAAGGCAGGAAATACTGGATGGAAAGTGGCAGTTTCCGGAGCCGAGTCCCGTCAACTAGCCGGGAGCAATGGCTGACCAGGCATCGGGTTGAGGTGCGGCGGGCATAACGAGCGCGAGCTATCATCGGCGCTTGCCTGGCCGCACGGCATTCCAACGCGCAAGACGTTTCCAGCAGAAACGCGAGACGGCCTTCCGCCAGGAGAGACGGAAGAAAAGAGATGGAGAGCGCTTCCGCAAGCCGGTTTAGACCGGAAACGCTCCAGATCGTGCAATGATGAGGGAAATCAGGCGGGGGTACGCTTGCGCGCCGGCTGGCGCTTCGGCGCCGGGACTACAGGTTCGGCGTCAGCCTCCTGCAGGAGCCGTTGAGCCTTGAGCTTTTCGGTCTTCTTCTCGCGCGCCAGCTTTTCAGCAGCAACGATACCGCGAGCCGTATGGTCGGTCGCCGCAGCCTTGTCGGCTGCCGACAAGCGCTCGGGCTTGAAAAGATCTTTCTTCGTCGACGTCATGCGTACCTCCTCGCTCGGGCGTGGACCGATGCCGAAATCGGCATCGGTGCCTCAGATTTAGCGGGTGCGGACGGCCTTCTTCGGCGCCGGCAGCAGGCCTTCGCGCTGCAGCTTCTTGCGCGCAAGCTTGCGCTGGCGACGAACGGCTTCGGCCTTTTCGCGAACGCGCTTTTCCGACGGCTTTTCGTAGGCGCTGCGCGCCTTGAATTCGCGGAACAGTCCCTCGCGCTGCATCTTCTTCTTGAGAATGCGAAGTGCCTGGTCGACGTTGTTATCTCTAACGAGTACCTGCAAGGTATATCCTTCCCTTTGGTTCGTGGCCGCACACCGGCGGACCGAAATTGCCTAAAGCTATCTTCCGATCCGGATGCGCGACGGTTTCAGCCAGGGTTCCCCCTTGGCAATGATGCGCGACGGTCCCTCTTCGATGGGAGAGGCCGCCTCAGTGGTCTCGACGTCGCTTGCAACGATGCGACGTTCGAAATTCTCGCCGTCGAAACGGACGCGATATTGGGTCTCGCCGTGGTCGGCGGGCAGAACACCGATGATCCGGCACGTCCTGACGGCGGGTGCCAGCTTGGTGAAATCGGCCCTTACGGTCACCGTGTCGCCAACGGCACAAATTCTGCGGGTCATGATAGTTTCCTTCCCCGGCGGTGCAGGGTCCGGACGCAAAAAGGCCGGGCTTCACCCGACCTCTTCCCGTCAATCAAACGTCCCCAGCCAGTACATCCGTGGTCGGGGGAGGCAGATGACGATTCATTCCGCCCGCAGATTGTCGGCAGAGTTCTTGCCGGTCTTGCGGTCGCGGACGATGTCGTAGGTGACCTTCTGGCCTTCCGCCAGCGAGCCCATGCCTGCACGCTCTACAGCGGAAACATGAACAAACACGTCAGTCGTGCCGTCATCCGGCTGGATGAAGCCAAAACCCTTGGTGCCATTGAACCACTTGACTGTGCCTGAATTCATAACGATCTCCTTTCAATCGTTGATTTCGCTCGACGGGTATTCGCCGGGCCGTGTCGATGTTGAGAGGAAATCTGACTACGCTTTTCAGCGCTTTGACAAAGGTCGCAAGCAATATTCGATTGCACCCATATAATTCTTTTTTCGAGATTTTCAATGTTTCATTTGGAAAACCGCTCGAAATGCAACGGCGCCACCGAAAAACAACGTTGGTTCAAGCGTGTTTCGATTGGAATCCTTTCGGAATTTCCATCCTGTTATTTTTGGACGCGCCAAGAAATATATCTTCGCCTTCGACGATAAACCACGAATGCAGAACTATAGCCCAGTTGAGCGAAGCATAGAGGGCGCCAAAACGGCAAGTGACGGTATCCCGAACCACCCGACCCAGTTTCATCCTGTATTGAAGCAAGTGGGAAAGACGGTTTCGCCGCGGGACCGGCCCTGCAGACAACCTCGCGTCGAGAGCGACACTGGCAGGCTTGATCGCCCGCCAGTGCTATTGTTGGATTGCCGAGATTACTCGGCTGCCTCTGCTTCGGGCATAGGCACATAGTTGAGGATCGGCGACAGCCAGCGCTCGACCTCGCGCACCGGCATGCGCTTGCGCGACGCGTAATCCTCGACCTGATCGCGCTCGACCTTGGCGACACCGAAGTAATAGGCCTCGGGATGGCCGATATAGAGGCCGGAGACGGACGAGCCCGGCCACATGGCAAAACTCTCGGTCAAGGTCACGCCGATGGTCTGTTCGGCATCGAGCAACCGGAACAGGGTTTCCTTTTCCGTGTGGTCGGGCTGGGCCGGATAGCCCGGCGCCGGGCGGATACCCGCATAGGGTTCGCCGACCAGATCCTGCGGTGAGAAGGTCTCGTCGGCGGCATAGCCCCAGAGTTCCTTGCGTACATATTCGTGCATGCGCTCGGCAAAAGCCTCGGCAAAGCGGTCTGCGAGCGCCTTGACCATGATCGACGAATAGTCGTCGTTGGCGCGCTCGAAGCGTTCGGCAATCGCCACTTCCTCGATACCGGCCGTCACGACGAAGCCGCCGAGATAGTCTCTGCTGCCGCTGTCGACAGGTGCGACGAAATCCGACAGCGCCACGTTCGGCCTTCCGTCACGTTTGCTCAGTTGCTGGCGCAGCGTGAAGAAGGTGGCAAGCTCACCATTGCGCGCTTCATCGGCAAACAGCCGGATGTCGTCGCCGACGGTTCCCGCCGGCCAGAAGCCGACGACCGCCTTCGGCGCGAACCATTTCTCGTCGATGATCTTGGCAAGCATCGCCTGCGCGTCGTCGAACAGCTGGCGGGCAGCCTGTCCCTGTTTCTCATCGTCGAGGATCTTGGGGTAGACACCCTTCAGTTCCCAGGTCTGGAAGAACGGCGTCCAGTCGATGTATTGCGCGAGCTCCTCCAGCTCCCAACCCTGAAATACACGGGTGCCGAGGAACGAAGGAGCCTTGGCCTGGTAGCCACTCCAATCCACCTTGTGGGCATTGGCGCGCGCCTGCGACAGCGGCAGGCGGCGCTTTTCCGCCTCGTTGCGGGCATGGGCATCGGCGACCTTGCGGTATTCCGCCTGGACTGTCGCGACATAGGAAGCCTTCGCCTCCGGCGACAGCAGGCTGGAGACAACGCCGACCGCGCGGCTCGCATCGGTGACGTAGACCGTCTGGCCGCGATCGTAGCGCGGATTGATCTTGACCGCCGTATGCACCCGGCTCGTCGTCGCGCCGCCGATCAACAGCGGGATGTCGAAGCCCTCGCGCTCGAGTTCCGAGGCGACATGCACCATCTCGTCGAGCGATGGCGTGATCAGGCCGGAAAGACCGATGATATCGACGTTCTGCTCTTTGGCCACCTGCAGGATCTTGGCTGAAGGCACCATGACGCCGAGGTCGATGATCTCGTAATTGTTGCAGGCGAGCACGACGCCGACGATGTTCTTGCCGATGTCGTGCACATCGCCCTTGACCGTCGCCATCAGGATCTTGCCGGCGCTCTGGCGCTCGCCTTCGCCGCCGGCGGCAAGCCGCTCGGCTTCCATGTGCGGCAGAAGCACGGCAACCGCCTGCTTCATCACGCGCGCCGACTTCACCACCTGCGGCAGGAACATCTTGCCCGAGCCGAAGAGGTCGCCGACGACATTCATGCCGGCCATCAGCGGACCTTCGATGACATGCAACGGACGGACGCTCGAAAGCCGCGCCTCTTCGGTATCGGCCTCGATATATTCGGTGATTCCGTTGACCAGCGCGTGTTCCAGCCGCTTCTCCACCGCCCATTCGCGCCAGGAGAGATCCTTCTCCTTGGCCTGGGCGCCGCCCTGGCCGCGATAGCGCTCGGCAATCTCCAGCATGCGCTCGGTCGAATCGGCGCGGCGGTTCAAGACCACGTCCTCGCAGGCCTCGCGCAGCTCGGCATCGATCGCATCATAGACGGCGAGCTGGCCGGCATTGACGATGCCCATGTCCATACCCGCCTGGATGGCGTGGTAGAGGAACACCGCGTGCATCGCCTCGCGCACCGGCTCGTTGCCGCGGAAGGAGAACGAAAGGTTGGAGACGCCGCCGGAAATATGCACATGCGGCAGGGTCGCGATGATCTCCCGGGTCGCCTCGATGAAGTCGACGCCGTAGTTGTTGTGCTCCTCGATCCCGGTCGCGACAGCAAAGATGTTCGGATCGAAGATGATGTCTTCGGGCGGAAAGCCCGCTTCTTCAGTCAGCAGCTTATAGGCGCGGGTGCAGATCTCGACCTTGCGCGCCTTGGTATCGGCCTGGCCGACCTCGTCGAAGGCCATGATGACGACGGCAGCACCATAGGCGCGGCAGAGCCGGGCGTGATGCAGGAACGCCGCCTCGCCTTCCTTCATCGAGATCGAATTGACCAACGGCTTGCCCTGCACGCATTTCAGGCCGGCCTCGATGACCTCCCATTTCGAGGAGTCGATCATCACAGGCACGCGGGCGATATCCGGCTCGGAGGCGATGAGGTTGAGGAACTCGATCATCGCCTGCTTCGAATCGATCAGGCCCTCGTCCATGTTGATGTCGATGATCTGCGCGCCGTTGGCGACCTGGTCGCGAGCGACATCGAGCGCTGCCGAATAGTCGCCGGCGGTGATCAGCTTGCGGAACTTGGCCGAGCCGGTGACGTTGGTGCGCTCGCCGACATTGACGAAGGGAATGTCCGAGGTCAGCGTGAAGGGCTCGAGGCCCGAAAGCCGCATCAGCGGCGCCACATCGGGGATCCGGCGCGGCGGATGCTTGGCAACGGCCTCGGCAATCGCCCTGATATGGGCCGGCGTCGAGCCGCAGCAGCCGCCGACGACGTTGAGAAGGCCGTCGCGGGCAAAGGCTTCGACCTGGGCCGCCATCTGCTCCGGCGTCTCGTCATACTGCCCGAACTCGTTCGGCAGACCGGCATTCGGATAGGCGCAGATGAAGGCATCGGCGACACCGGAAAGCTCGTCGATATGCGCGCGCATGGCGTTGGCGCCGAGCGCGCAGTTGAGACCGATGGTGAAGGGCTCGGCATGACGCACCGAATACCAGAACGCCGTCGGTGTCTGGCCGGAGAGTGTGCGGCCGGAAAGATCGGTGATCGTGCCGGAGATCATCACCGGCAGTTCGATGCCCTTCTCGGCAAACACTTCCTTGGTGGCAAAGATCGCCGCCTTGGCGTTGAGCGTGTCGAAGATGGTTTCGATGAGGATGATATCGGCGCCGCCGTCGATCAGGCCGCGGATCTGTTCGGCATAGGCGATCCGGAGATCGTCGAAGCTGACCGCCCGATACCCCGGATTGTTGACGTCGGGCGAAATCGACGCGGTCCTGTTCGTCGGGCCAAGCGCGCCGGCAACGAAGCGGCGACGGCCGTCATGCGCTTCGGCACGTTTTGCCGCCCGACGCGCCAGCCGGGCGCCGTCGCGGTTGAGGTCGTAGACCATGTCTTCCATGCCGTAGTCCGCCTGGGCGATGCGGGTCGAGGAGAACGTGTTCGTTTCCAGGATGTCGGCGCCGGCGATGGCGTAGGAATAGTGGATATCCTCGATCGCCTTCGGCTGCGTCAGCGTCAAAAGGTCGTTGTTGCCCTGCTGGTGACAGGCACAGCCGCCGAAGCGATCGCCACGAAAATGATCCTCGACGAAACCCAATTGCTGGATCTCGGTGCCCATGGCGCCGTCCATGATCAGGATGCGCTCGCTGGCCGCCTGCTTCAGCGCCCGCATGACTTCGGAGCCATCCGGCTTGGAGGAAAGGTCGCCGAAAAGGGCGTCGATGGCGGACATGGGAAATCTCCCGTTCTGAAAACGACAAACAATAGCCAAGTCAATCACATAAAGATATCTTTATGTCAACATATGAAAGGACTTAATTTGCCTCGATGAGACTGGCTTCAGCGCCTGCGCGCACCGTTTCAGTCTGCGCACAGGCGCATTAGAAAGACGATTCGGCTTTTCGGATGAAAAGGGAGCACAAACAAAAATGGCCCGCCGCGCGTGCGACGAGCCATGGGCATGCCGTCAGAGCAAAAAACTCAGAGGCGAGCGAGGCAGTCCTCGGTTTCATAGATGGCGCAAAGGATATGATAGAAGCTGCTCGCCGGTGCCGGTTCTTCGACGAAAGAGCCGTCGGCCATTTGCTTGTCGTGCCACAGGCCGGCCACCGGCGTCTCCAGGAAGAAGCCGAGTGCCGCCGCCGCCCGCGCCGCCGAACCGAGATAACGCTCACGCTCCGCCCCGTCGGTCAGCGCCGCGAACCGGACCGAAGCCTTCAGCCATTCCGTCTGCGGCCACAACCGGGCAATCGGGTCGGCGACCGAGAAATCGTCAAGCAGGGTCATGACCGCGACATTGCGGGTGGCGCAAATGCCATGCGCCTCGCCGATCGCAAACAGCCGGCGGGCCTTGACGATGGCCTCGGCATTGCCGCGCCGCTCGGCCCAGCGCAGAAGCAGCCAGGCCCACTCGAAGAGATGGCCGGGTTCGACGATACGCCCCTTGTCGCCGGGGAACGGCGCCCAGTCGTGATCGAAGAACTCCCGCAGCGCGCCGGTATCGCCATCGATGAAGTGATCCATCGCCAGATGAGCGATCTCGTCGGCAAGGTTGGACCAGGCAACCTGATCGAAGCCCTCTACCTCTTCGCTGGCAAGGCACGCTTCGAACAGATGCATGTGCGGATTGGAGCAGAGCGGCAGCCGCGACGGATCGTCCTCCTCAAAGCCCATGAGCGGATGCTTGCAATGGGCTTCGAGACGCTGGCGCAGGCCGTTGCTGCGCTCGATCATCTCCGGCTTTCGATCCGGGAAGACTTCAGCCAGGTATGCAAAGGCTAAAAGCGCAAAAGCCTGATTATAGAGATCGAAGGAGGCATCGATCAGCGTACCGTCAGCATCCGCAAGCGCGCCGTAAAAGCCTGTCGGCTGCAGAAAGACACGATCGAAATAGGCAAGCCCGCCCTCGGCAGCACTCTGCCAGTCGCCGCTCCAGCCGCACCTGCCGGCCTCGGCGAAACAATAGACCTGGCGCGGCTGCACCCGCGCCCGGCGGTTGGCGCGCGTCGGCTCTCCGGTCGTGTCGATGGTCTCGACGAAACCGCCGCCACTGGCATCGACGCCCTTCTCCCGCCAGAGCGGCAGCGCCTTTTCAGCCAGCCATGCCGACAGCGTCGCGGATTGCGAAAAAATATCCTGCGGCAACGGTTCAGCCCTCAAGCTTCAGATCATCATGGTTCTTGCCGAGCAACTCGGCCAGCGCCTCGACCACCATATTGTGGTCCTCGCGCTGCGGCAGGCCGGATACGGTCACCGCACCGATGCAGCCGGTGCCCTTGACCACGATCGGGAAGCTGCCGCCATGGGCGGCATAGTCGGCATCGGGAAGGCCGAGCTTTGCCTGCAGATTGGTCTGCTGCTTCAACAGCCCGAGGCCGGTCGAATAGCTGCTCTTGAACAGGCGGAAGACGGTGTTGCGCTTGCGGCGCACCCAGTTCGGATTGTCAGGCGTTGCACCTTCAAGCGCGGCATAGAACACCTGCATTGAGAACAGCGTGATGTCGATGACGACACCGAGCTTGCGCTCGGCCGCCATGCGCCGCAGCGTCGAGCCCAGTTGCCATGCGGCTTCCAGATCGAAACTGTCGAATTGCAGTTCACGCTCCTGCTCGCCGATGCGCTTGAGATCCTTGTCGATGTTCATGAAGCCTCCGCTCAATCCTTCCAGAGCCAGGCCGCACCGCGCACGCCGGAGCTATCCCCGTGCAGCGCCTTGCGAATTGGCGTTTCGAAACTGTCGCCGAAGAGGTAGTCGACCACCCGCGGCGGCACGTCGTCATAAATCTCGTCGACATTCGACATACCTCCGCCGAGCACGAAGACGTCGGGGTCGACGATATTCGTCAACAGCGCAAGACTGCGTGCCAACCGGTCGACGAAACGATCATAGACGCCTGTCGCCACCGGATCGCCGGCGCGCTTGGCCTCGATGATGTCGCGCCCGCGCTTTTCGACGCCCGTCGTCAGACGGTAGTCGAGCTCGACGCCGGTGCCGCAGGCATACATGTCGAGGCAGCCGTGTTTGCCGCACCAGCATTTGTGGCCGGGGTATTCGTCCTTCGTCATCCAGGGCAGCGGATAGTGCCCGATTTCAGCGGCGACACCCTGGTAGCCGGCATGCACCTTCTTGCCGATCGCAAGCCCGCCGCCATGGCCGGTGCCGACGATCACGCCGAACACGGTCTGGGCATCCTTGCCGGCACCGTCGACCGCCTCCGACACCGCCAGGCAATTGGCGTCGTTGGCAAGGCGCACCCTGCGGCCGAGCGCGTGCTCAAGGTCGCGCCCGAGCGGCTTGCCGTTGATCAGCACGGCGTTGGAGTTGCGCACGATACCGGTGCGCGGATTGGGACTGCCGGGAATGCCGATGCCGATGGAGCCCTCTTCGCCGGCCGTCTGTTCTGCGGCGGCAACGAGGTCGAGAACGGCGCGGATGCAATCGTCATAACCGCTGGTCGGGGTGGCGACGCGATGGCGGGCGCGCGTTTCGCCATCGCGATCGAGCGCGATGACTTCCATTTTCGTGCCGCCCCAATCAATTCCGATGAACATGCTGGATCAGGTCTCTGGGTGAAGGTCGAATGAAGGAGCGCAAGCCTCCTCAAGCCGGCGCTAATGACTGCTTAGCATTCGAAAGACTGAAAACGCCAGCCCCCGATTTCGGCACGCCTCGGTAGGGGATGGCGCCGTGTCCGGCCGGCAACATCCGACATCCCGCGGATGGCGAGCACGATGCGCTGCGTCCAGAATCGCGAAAGCATCACGCAAAAACACTTGGCGAACGGACCTTGCTTTTGTATGGGTGCTATCCAAGTGGTCCCGTAGCTCAGCAGGATAGAGCACCAGATTCCTAATCTGGGGGTCGCGCGTTCGAATCGCGCCGGGATCACCATCCTCCTCGTCAGCAGATCAATGCAGAGCGTTCCGGCCCTCCGGGTGTGACGCGACCTCCCGGCAACGATGCAAGCGATCATGGTTCAGCTCCTCGTCACCTATATGGAAATGAACGTAAGGCCCGCCGGCGAGCCGCTGCCCTCGCCCGTCGAAAACGCGGTGTTGGCGCTTGAACGACTGGAGGCAGAGCAATTTCTTTCGCTCTACCGCGCCGTCGGCGAACCGTTACGTTGGGATCAGCGGCTGCTGATGCCTGCACAGGATCTCGACGCCTTTTTGCACAGCCCATCGACTGCGATTTATGTCCTGCGGATCGAGGGCCAGCCGGTTGGGCTTTGCGAGTTCCATCGCATCGACACAGCCGATATCGAACTCACCCATTTCGGCCTGATCCCGGAGATGCAGGGCAGAAGGCTTGGACCGTACTTCCTGAATGGCGCGCTGCATGCCATCTGGGATCGGGCGCCTGATCGCGTCTGGCTGCACACGGACGAGTGGGATCACGCCAAGGCGCAGGAGACCTACCGCCGCGCCGGCTTCTCGGTTTTTGACAGGAAGCACGAAGAGGTCAGCGGGTAGAAACTGCATGAATCGCGTTCACGTTGCCGTGAGCTGCGACCGCGATCACGGCACAAAACGCGCGTTCATCCATTTCCCCAATGAAAGGAAATGGTGAAGCCAATGAAAAAGCTGGCAATTGTCGCGCTTTCGCTGGCATCGGCCTTCTCCAGCGTAGCCCCGGCACAGGCATTCCCGTCGGTCATACCCATGAAGGCAAGCATCTCGGACGTCGAAACAGTACAATACTACAATCGCCGCTGGTATCGCGGCGGTGATGACTACAGATGGCGTGGCGACCGGCGGTATTATCGTCACCGGGACTGGGATGACGATCATGACGACCGCGTCGGTGCCATCATCGGCGGACTTGCCGCCGGCGCCATCATCGGCGGATTGATGAATGCCCAGCCGAGACGGTATTACGGCGGCGGCTCCCATGCGAGCTGGTGCCAAAGTCGCTACCGCTCGTATCGGGCATGGGACAATACCTTCCAGCCCTATTACGGTGCGCGCCGGGTCTGTTACTCGCCCTATCGCTAACATTTGTTTATAAAACCCCGCCGCCTCGATGCGGCGGGCTTCCAATCTCAAGCGATTGTAAGAAAACAATTTTTCCAGATATTGAACATGAGTTCCTCTGCGATCAGCCCCAAACATAGGGTTCCGCTTGATCGCCGCGCGCCTGTTCCGGGCGACCTTCGCGCCCCTCCTCTTTCCTTACCCTTCACGAGCCGATTTCCCTTCGCCGCCGCCATTTCCATCCTGGCGTGTGACGGCGGCTTGACATCTCCGTAAGCCTGATCTTATCATTCCAATATAAAGTAGCGTAATACATAATTATGCAATAACAAAAAGAGAGGAACATAAGATGAAATCAGCAAGGATTGCACTGCTTCTGGGAACGGCGCTCGTGGCCTCCACATCATTCGCCTTCGCGCAGGAAAAGGGCGGCGTCATCAACGTCGCCACGGTCGGCGAGCCGCCGACACTCGACCCGATGGCCTCAACGGCCGACCTCGTCGGCATCGTCTCGCAGCACATGTTCGAGACCCTCTACACCTTCGACAAGGATTGGAAGCCGACACCGCTTCTGGCTGCGGCCATGCCCGAAATCAGCGCCGACGGCAAAACCTACACGATCAAGCTGCGCTCCGGCGTCAAGTTCCATGACGGCACCGATATGGAGGCGACCGACGTCGTCGCCTCGCTCGAGCGCTGGACGAAGACGGCCTCGCGCGGCAAGCAGACGGCAACGACCATCGCCGGCATCGAAGCCGTCGACGCCACCACCGTCAAGATCACGCTCAACACGCCCTACGCGCCGCTGGTCTCGCTGCTCGCCTTCAACAACTCCGCCGCAATCGTGCTGCCTTCGGAAAAGCAGGCCGAGCCGATGGTCGATTTCGTCGGCACCGGCCCCTACAAGCTCAAGGAGCGCAAGGCCGACCAGTACATCCAGCTCGAGCGCTATGACGGCTACGTCTCGCCCGAAGGCGAAAGCAACGGCTACGGCGGCGCGCGCCACCAGTATGCCGATGAAATCCGCTTCGTGCCGGTTCCCGATCCGAACACCCGCGTCGAGGCCGCCGTCTCCGGCCAGTACGACTACGTCGATTCCATTCCGGTCGAATCCTTCGAGCGGGTCAAGGGCTCTTCGGCCTCCGAACCTGTCATGCTGCAGCCCTTCGGCTGGCCGGTCTTCGTCCTGAACTCCGGCAACGGCATGACCAAGAACCTGGAGCTGCGCAAGGCGATCCGCACGGCGCTCAGCATGGAAGACATGATGGCGGCCGCCTTCGGCAGCACTGACTTCTACGCGCTCGATGCCGCTCTCTATCCGGCGCAATATGTCTGGCGCACCGAAGCCGGCACGGAAGGTGGCTACAATGTCGCCGATCCGGAGAAGGCGGGCGAACTCTTGAAGACCGCTGGCTACAAGGGCGAGCCGCTGCGCATCCTGACCAGCCGTCAGTACGAATTCCATTACAAGATGGCCCAGGTTGCGGCCGAGTATCTGAAGCTCGCCGGCTTCACCGTAGACTTGCAGGTGGTGGATTGGGCGACGCTCACCCAGCGCCGCGCCGACCCGACGCTCTGGGATATCTATATCACCCACAGCCCGTTCCTGCCGGAACCAGCGCTGATCGGCATGATGTCGACCAAGGCACCGGGCAACTGGGATACGCCGGCCCGCGCCAAGGCCGTCAATGCCTTCAACGCCGAATCGGATGCCGGCAAGCGCGTAACGCTCTGGGCCGACGTGCAGAAGGTGATCTACGAGGAAGTCCCGTTCATCAAGATCGGCGATTTCAACGCCCTGTCGGCCAAGGCCAAGACGCTTGACGGCGTCTCGCCCGCTCCGTGGCCCTACTTCTGGAACGCTTCGATCAAGAAGTAAGTCTTCACCCACTTGAAGCCTTCGGCGGGCGGCATCCCTTTCAGGGATCGCTGCCCGCCGAATAGCCCGGCGCCCCCCTTCCGGCGCCCGTGCGGAAGAAGTTCGAGGCATCCATGATACGCTATATCCTCCAGCGCCTGTTCGGCATGATCGTGGTCATGGCGCTCGTCGTCACCATTGTCTTCGTCATCGTGCGCGTGACGCCTGGCGATCCCGCCGCCGTCATGCTCGGACCCGAGGCGACCCAGCAAGACATCGCCGAACTGCGCACCAAACTCGGCCTCGACCAGTCGCTGGGGCTGCAATATGTCTATTACATCGGGCAGTTGCTGCAGGGCGATCTTGGCCAGTCGATCTTCCTCAACCAGCCGGTCACGTCGGCGCTTGCGGAGCGTGCCGAGCCGACATTCTTCCTCACTTTGTTCTCGATCCTGATCGCCAGCGGCATTGCGCTGCCGATCGGCATCTATGCGGCCTACAGGCGCGGCTCCTTCGTCGACCAGGCGGCCACCACGCTGGCCATGCTTGCCGCCAGCATTCCGAGCTTCTGGCTCGGCCTGATCCTCATTCAGTTCCTCGCCGTGCGCCTCGGCTGGTTTCCGGTTTCCGGCTACGGCGGTCCGGGCTCCTCCTTTATGGAGCGCATGTACCATCTGACACTGCCGGCGATTGCGCTCGGGGTCGTCTCCTCGGCGCTGATCCTGCGCTTCACGCGCGCGTCGATGCTCGACGTGCTCGGCGACGACTTCATCCGCACCGCCCGCGCCAAAGGCTTGGGCGAACGCCGCGTGGTGATGAAACACGCCCTGAAGAATGCCCTCATCCCGATCCTGACGATCGTCGGGCTCACCGCCGCCGTGCTGATCTCCGGCGCCGTCGTCACCGAAACCGTCTTCGGCCTTCCAGGCGTCGGCAACCTCGTCGTCTCGGCCGTGCTCAGGCGCGACTATCCGGTGATCCAGGGCGCGTTGCTGGTGATTGCCGCGCTCTACGTGCTGATCAATTTCGCGATCGACATGCTCTATCTCCTCGTTGATCCAAGGGTTCGCTACTGATGACCGTCGCCGTATCACCCCCCGTCGTCAGCGAGCGCGCCAAGTTCCTGCGCCGCCTCTTGAAGCGCAAGACCGTTGCCTTCGGTCTGTTCATTCTCGTGACCTTCGTGCTGCTTGCGGTGTTCGCGCCGCTGATCGCGCCCTATGCGCCTGGCAAGCTGTCGATCGTCAACCGGCTGTCGCCGCCGAGCCTGCAATGGTACTTCGGCACCGACGAATTCGGCCGTGACGTGTTTTCGCGCACGCTCTACGCCGGTCGGCTGTCGCTCTTGGTCGGAGCTGCCGTCGTCACGCTCGCAACCATCGTCGGCGTCGTCATGGGGCTGCTTGCCGGGTACTTCCCGAAGCTCGACGCCCCGATCGCCCGACTGATCGACGCGATGATGGCCTTTCCCGATATCCTGCTGGCAATCGCGCTCGTCGCCGCCCTCGGCCCCTCGCTGACGACTGTCATCATCGCGCTCAGCGTCGTCTATGCACCAAGGCTGGCGCGCGTGGTGCGCGCCTCCACGCTCGTCATCCGCGAGCTGCCCTATGTCGAGGCGGCCCGCGCGCTCGGCATCTCGACGCAGCACATCATGACCCGGCACGTGCTGCGCAACCTGCTCTCGCCGATCCTGGTGCAGGGCACGTTCCTGTTTGCCCATGCGATGCTCGCCGAAGCCGGGCTTTCCTTCCTGGGCGTCGGCGTCAGCCCTGAAATCCCGACCTGGGGCACGATGATCGCCTCGGGCCGGCAATATATCGGACAGGCCGATTGGGTGACGCTGTTTCCCGGCATCGCCATCGTACTTTCGGTCCTGTCCCTGCAGATGGTTGGCGACGGATTGCGCGACATGCTCGATCCCCGCCTCAGAAAGGACCTGTGATCCATGCCCACCGCAACCCGTAGCACCAGCCCCGTGCTGATCAGCAACGTGAAACCCGTCGCCTTCGGCATGGCGGCATCCTCCGAAACGGTCGATATCCTCATCGGCAGCGACGGCACCATTGCCGCCATCGGCAATGGCCTGGCAGCGCCTGAAGGTGCTGAGCGTATCGACGGCAAGGGTGGCTGGATCTCGCCCGGCTGGATCGACCTGCACGCCCATGTCTGGCACGGCGGCACGGATATCTCCGTCCGGCCGCAGCTCTGCGGCATGGAGCGCGGCGTCACCACCATCGTCGACGCCGGCTCGGCCGGCGAAGCCAACTTCCATGGCTTTCGCGAATACATCATCGAGCCGGCGCGCGAGCGTATCAAGGCCTTCCTCAATCTCGGCTCCATCGGCCTCGTCGCCTGCAACCGCGTCAGCGAACTCAGCGACATCCGCTCGATCGACATCGACCGCATCATCGCCTGCTACCAGGAAAACCGCGAGCATATCGTCGGCCTGAAAGTGCGCGCCAGCCATGTGATCACCGGTTCCTGGGGCGTAACCCCTGTCAAGCTCGGCAAGAAGATCGCCAAGATCCTGAAGATCCCGATGATGGTGCATGTCGGCGAACCGCCGGCGCTCTATGACGAAGTGCTCGAAATCCTCGGCCCCGGCGACATCGTCACCCATTGCTTCAACGGCAAGGCCGGCAGTAGCATCATCGAGGACGAGGACCTGTTCGAGTTGGCCGAACGCTGCGCCGGCGAAGGCATCCGGCTCGACATCGGCCATGGCGGCGCATCCTTCTCGTTCCGCGTCGCCGAAGTCGCCATCGCCCGCGGCCTGCTGCCGTTCTCGATTTCGACCGATGTGCATCTGCGCAGCATGAACCAGTCGGTCTGGGATCTCGGCACCACCATGTCGAAGCTGCTCAGCGTCGGCATGCCGTTCGAAAAGGTCGTCGAAGCCGTGACCCAGGCACCTGCCTCGGTCATTCGCCTGCCGATGGACAATCTGCTTGGCGTCGGTGCACGCGCGGAATTCACCCTGTTCGATCTCGTCGATTCCGAGCTGCGGGTCTTCGATTCGCTCGGCGCCGAAGCGCATCTCAACCGCCTCTTCGAGCCGCGTTATGCCGTCATGGGCACCGACGTCGTGGCGGCAAACCGATACCAGCCGCCACATGTGGAATGCCCCGACCACAGCCACGGCTACAGCTACCGCTGAACCATCACAGAACACAGAAACTGGCAGGATATCGCGTGAACAGTTTGGACCATAAGACCAAGGGCCGTGCGCCGGCTTCGCCTTACCAGAGGCTTGCAGCGCTCGGCATCGACCTGCCGCCGGCACCGCCGCCGATCGCCAACTTCGTCACCCACGTGCTGGAGGGCAACATTCTGTACCTCTCAGGACAGGGCCCACGCGAAGTAGACGGCCAACTGCACGCCGGCAAGGTCGGCGCCGATGTCGACGTCGAAAGCGCCTATGAGCACGCGCGATTAACGGGCATCAATCTGCTGGCTGTCATGCATGATGCGCTCGGCGATCTCGGTCGCGTCAAGCGCGTCGTCAAGCTGCTCGGCATGGTCAACGCCGTACCGGATTTCGCCGATCACCCGCAGGTGATCAACGGCTGCTCGGACCTGATGATCGACGTCTTCGGCGAAGCGGGACAACATGCCCGCTCGGCCGTCGGCTTCGGTTCGCTTCCCGGCAACATCACCGTCGAGATCGAAGCGATCGTCTCGCTTCACGACTGACGGTCAGAGGAAGGTCGGATCAATGGCTGCGCCAGCCCATCATCTTCTCGATCCGCTCGGCGGAAACCCTGACGTGATCGGCATAGAAGTTGCGATCGTCGAGGATCTTCTGCTCGGGCAGAACGATGGAGATGGTCGCGACACAGCCGCCCTTGTCGTCGAGAATCGGGGCGGCGACGCAGGCAACCGCATAGTCGGACTCGCCGGCCTGGATCGAAAGTTTGGCATTAAGCGCCGCCTCCGCCTGGGCCGACAGAGCGGCCGGATCGATATCGGCACGACCGGTCGGCGACGTGCGGGCGCAGCGGCGGAACAGTTCCAGCCGCTCGTCGGAGGGCAGGTGGCCGACCAGCAGACGTCCGGAAGCCGTCCAGTTGAGCGGCACACGGGTGCCGACCCTGGATGTCACCTGGAAATGGCCGGGGCCGTCGGCCATGGCGAGCACCTGCATGTAGTCGCCATCACGACCGCAGAGCTGGATGGTTTCGGCCACTTCGCGGCCGAGATCGTGCATCTCCCGCGTGGCAACGCCGAGGAAATCGAGCGAGCGCGCGTAAGCAAGGCCGTAGTGGTAGAGCCGGTCGCCGAGCCAGACCTGGCCATCGGCATCGCGGCTGAGCAGGTTCTTTTCGACCATGTCGTCGACGATGACATAGGCGGTCGACAGCGGCGCTCCGACCGCCTTGGCAATCGCGTAGACGCCGCTCGGCGAGCCGGTTTCGTAGAGGAAGTCGAGCACCTGCAGTGCACGGTCCATGCCGCTCACGCGCGAGCGGCGGGTCTTGCCGGCCGGCTCCATGTCTTCGCCGGGCTCGGCGGCAATCGTCGTCTTGTCCAAGGGTCTGCTCCCGTGCAATTCGAAATTCGCAACAGTTGGGCGGTGAGCAACGGCTATCCGCCTCACCCACCACAACGGCCAGTTCGCCGATCCGAAACAGCCGGCTCATATCTCATTACTATGGTAGATATTCCGCGAAAACGGAATAGCCTGCCGGTTTCGACTGCCAGAAAATCATATGGAGACCACCATGCCTGACCGCGACATCCGCGAAGCTCTCGGACTTCGTCCCGTTATCAACGTATCCGGCACGATGACGGGCCTCGGCGCGTCGATCGTGGTCCCGGAAGCGATCGACGCGATGACAGGCATACTGCCGCATTTCGTCGAGATCAACGACCTGCAGCGCAAGATCAGCCCGGTGATTGCCCGGCTGACCGGCGCCGAGGCCGGCTTCGTCACCGCGTCCTGCTCGGCCGGCATCAGCCTTGCCGTCGCCGGCACTATGACCGGCAACGATCTTGCCGCGATCGAGCGCCTGCCCGACGCCACAGGGCTGAAGAACGAAGTCATCATCCAGATGGGCCATGTCGTCAGCTACGGCGCGCCGGTTGACCAGGCGATCCGCATTGCCGGCGGCAAGCCGGTGCTCGTCGGCCAGGCAACATCGGCCTACCGCTATCATATCGAAGGCGCCATCAACGAGCGCACGGCGGCCGCCGTCTATGTCGTCTCCCACCACGTGGTGCAGTATGGCCTCGTCGGCCTGAAGGAGTTCGCCGAGGCTTGCCATGCCAAGGGCGTTCCCGTCATCGTCGACGCCGCTTCCGAATACGATCTGAAGATCTTCCTAGAGCAGGGCGCCGATATCGTTCTTTATTCCGGCCACAAGTTCCTGGGTGGTCCGACATCGGGCATCGTCGCCGGCGAAAAGACGCTGGTGCGCAACGCCTTCCTGCAGAACCTCGGCATCGGCCGCGGCATGAAGGTCGGCAAGGAGAGCATGCTCGGCGTCATGGCGGCCCTCATCGCCTGGGAAACTCGCGACCACCAGGGGATCCGCGACCGCGAGGCCGGCTATCTGAACCTGTGGCGCGACACGCTCGATGGCCGTCCCGGCATCAAGCCGGTGATCGAAGCCGATCCGACCGGCAACCCGCTCGACCGCCTGCGCGTCACCATCGATCCGCAGGAAGCCCATATCACCGCCTGGGACCTCGCCGATGCGCTGGCGTGCGGCACGCCGCCGATCATCGTGCGCGATCATGAGGTCGAGCACCATTACTTCTATCTCGACCCCTGCAACCTGCATCCCGGCCAGGAAACCGTCGTGGCGAACCGCCTTTCCGAGGAACTGACGAAGGCGCGCAGCTCCAACGAGATCATCGCGACGCCGCTCCACGAGCGCAACACCCGGCGCTTCGCCGGCCTGTTGCGCTGGCCGGACTGAGATCGACCCGTAGCCCCCGTGCCGAACGACAAGGAATGGACGACATGACCCGCACCGCCGCTGCCACCAATCCGTCGAAAGACCCCGTGCTTTCGGTCGAGAACCTGACGACCTCGTTTCTGGTCGACGGCGCCTGGAAGCCGGTGGTGCGGGACATCTCCTTCTCGGTCATGCCGGGGGAGACGGTGGCGATCGTCGGCGAATCCGGTTCGGGCAAGAGCGTGACCTCGCTGTCGATCATGCGCCTCCTGCAAAAGGACATGAGCCGCACCGAGGGCCGGGTCATGCTCGGCGGCCGCAATATCCTCGACCTACCGGAAAGCGACATGCGCCGCGTGCGCGGCAACGACGTGGCAATGATCTTCCAGGAACCGATGACCAGCCTCAATCCGCTGTTCACCATCGGCGACCAGATTTCCGAGGCACTGCTTTGCCACCGGCCGATGAGCAAGGCGGAGGCAAGGGCAGAAACCATTCGCCTGCTCGACAAGGTCCGCATCCCCTCGGCGGCATCCCGTTTCGATGAATACCCACATCGCTTCTCGGGCGGCATGCGCCAGCGCGTGATGATCGCCATGGCGCTGGCCAGCCGCCCGAAGCTGCTGATCGCCGACGAGCCGACGACCGCGCTCGACGTGACGATCCAGGGACAGATCCTCGATCTGATCAAGGTGCTGCAGGAGGAGGAAGGAACCTCCGTCCTGTTCATCACCCACGACATGGGCGTGGTCGCAGAGATCGCCGACCGCACGGTGGTGATGTTCCGCGGCGAGGCGGTGGAGACCGGCCAGACGGAAGACATCTTCCTGCGCGCAAGACATCCCTATACCCGCGCGCTGCTTTCGGCCGTGCCGATGCTCGGTTCGATGAAGGGCGTGCCGCAACCGCTGCGTTTTCCGATCATCGACAGCACCACCGGCCTGCCGGATACGCCGGTCGAAGGCGCAAGCACGGTCGCCGAGACCCGCCCGATCCTCGAGGTCAAGAACCTCGTCAAGCGCTTCGACATCCACGCCGGCCTACTCGGCAGGCTGCAGGGCCGCGTGCACGCCATCGAGAATGTCTCCTTCAGCCTGCAGCCCGGCGAGACGCTGTCGCTGGTCGGCGAATCCGGCTGCGGCAAGTCGACCACCGGCCGCGCCATCATGCGTCTGATCGAACCGCAGAGCGGATCGGTCGTTCTGAACGGCCAGGATGTGCTCGCCATGGACCGCAAGGCGCTGCGCGAGATGCGTCGAACCATGCAGATGATCTTCCAGGATCCCTTCGCCAGCCTCAATCCGCGCATGACCGTAGGCGCTGCGATTGCCGAGCCCTATCTCGAGCACAAGCTCGGCACGCCGAACCAGGCCCGCGAAAAGGTCGCCGACCTCTTGGAGCGCGTCGGCTTGCAGGCCGACATGGCGGCGCGTTATCCGCACGAATTCTCCGGCGGCCAGCGCCAGCGCGTCTGCATTGCCCGGGCGCTCGCGCTCGATCCGAAGGTGATCGTTGCCGACGAGTCTGTTTCGGCGCTCGACGTCTCGATCAAGGCGCAGGTCATCAACCTTCTGCTCGACCTGCAGGCGAGCCTCGGCCTTGCCTATCTGTTCATCTCGCACGACATGGCCGTGGTCGAGCGCGTCAGCCACCGCGTCGCGGTGATGTATCTCGGCGAGATCGTCGAGATCGGCCCGCGCGCCGACATCTTCGAAAACCCGCAGCATCCCTACACTCGCAAGCTGATGGCCGCCGTACCAATCGCCGATCCAACCCGGCGGCACACAAGGCGCAATGTCTCAAGCGACGAAATCAAGAGCCCGATGCGCGCGCCCGACTACGCCGTTGCGGCCAGGGAATTCCGCCAAATTTCGGCACAGCACTTCGTGCAGGTGTAAAACCAGCGCGGATTTGCGCCGTCACTTGTCCGGCGTGCAGACGCGCAGGCGATGGCCATCGGGATCGAGCGCGACGAAAGTGCGGCCGAAGACGGCGGTCATCAGGTCCTGCTCGATCGACACACCGGCGTTGCGCCATTCCATGTAGAGACGCTCGACCTCGCCGTCGTCCTTGACCATGAAGGCGAGTTCCATCCGATGTCCCGACCCGGAGGATACGAAGTTGGCAGCACGGGTTGACCACAGACTGAAGGTAAGTCCGCCTTCCAACGCGTAGGCGACATAGTTCGGAAAGGCCGCAACCGGCTCACAGCGAAGCAGCCGCGTGTAGAAAGCGGCGCTCTCTTGAGGATCTTCCACGTAAAGCAGGATGAGGTTTGGGCTCAGCATCGTCGATCATCTCCATTATCAGATGATCGCAAGCTATCGGATGCTACTGTCAGTTTCTGTCAGCATCGAAATGAAGCCCGCGCGAAAAAGCCGCCGCTCCGTTTACGGAGCCGGCGGCCTTGTCAGATCGTTCTAGCCGTTTGGTACAAGAGGCTGCATCAGAAGACGGCCAGGTACTTCAACAGCGAAATGATGCCGATGATGAGCACGATCGCCTGGACGATCTGCTTTGCGCGGCCGTCGATCGGCAGGCGCTGGACCAGATAAAGCACGAGCACGATAACCAGGAACGTGATCAGAATGCTGATGAGAAGCCCCATAGACAAACTCCCTTTGTAAGGCGACGCGAAGTCGTCAGAGTTGTAACTATGAGGCGAGCCGAAAAGTTCCAGTATCGGCAAACACTTATTTAGATCGAGGCCCCGTTCGACGGGCTTGGCGGCCGCAAGATATGACGTTGGCCTGCGCTGAAACCAGAGCCCGGTCGGCGGCGACAGCCGTCGTCTTCAGGCGCCGATTATCCCGTACAGCCCTCTGCGACGAGGCACGAGATCTTAGCTCGCCACCTTGCAGACGATTCCGGCGTCGTTGTCGCCCTTCGTCGCATCGTAGAACGTCACCTCGTCGCCCTTCGTCCACCAGATGTACTGGCCGCCGACATACTTTGCACCCGATGCGGCAATCACGTTGGAAGCGACGGTGAAGTTGCCGTCGATGGTAAACGTCACTAGGGAGACTGGGCCGGCATTGATGTATTCGGCGTCTACCGTCTGGCCACCGCAGTCATACCGCACCTGCTGGCGGTCGACCGTTTCGGCACCCGGCACCGAAATCGCGATATCGACGCTGTTGGAACCGCCTGCAGCCATGGACGCAAGCGTCAGCGCCGGCGTACCGGCCGACTTGCCCAGCATCAATTTAGAGCCTTCGACGGTCCAGGTGAGCTCGGTGCGCAGCGCGTCGAGGAACTTGCGTTCCTGATCCATCACAGCCGGCACACACATCTTGCGGGTCGAGGCGGCCGGCCCGAAGGTGATCTTGGCGCCGGAAAGGCTGAAGGTTCCGGTAAAGTGGTTGCAACCGGCCATGCCGCCATAGGTGCCGTCGTCGCGGATCTCCAGCGTCGACTGAAGATTGTCGATGACCCCGCGGCCGGCGATATCCTCGGCAAGCCAGGTGCCGACCAGCGCCTGCGGCACGTTTTCGGCAGCGACCGTCTGCATCGAGGCCATTTCGATCAGCACGCAGGCGCAGGAAAGGGCTGTGGCGACTTTCAGCATCGGGAACTCCTTGGCGCTTCGACTCGTGACCCGATTCTTAACCCGATCACACGTCGGATTGAAGACCGCGCCCTTGTTGCACATCGATTTCGCCTGTAGAGCCTAGCGCATACCCCGAAACATCGGCATCGGTTTTCGGCAAAACCAAAACGCGGCTTCCCTCCGTCGGAGCGAGCGTGGCACGCCCCACCGGGCGCTTGCGCCCCCGCTGGAACGCTGGAAGAGCGAACAAGAATATGGGAATTGGCATGGCACCCCGCGAAAACGCGAAGCGCCGACTGACGATCCTGGGCTCGACCGGCTCCATCGGCACCAACACGCTGGATGTCGTCGAGCGGCTGGGCGGTCGCGACGCCTTCGAGATCATCGCACTCACCGGCAACGGCAACATCCCGCTTCTGGCGCAGCAGGCGATCGCTCACGGCGCCGAGCTTGCCGTCACCGCCGATGACAGCCAGTACGCCAGCCTCAAGGCAGCGCTTGCCGGCACCGGCATCGCGGCCGCCTCCGGCCGCAGCGGCCTGATCGAGGCAGCAGAACGCGACGCCGGTTGGGTGATGGCGGCCATCGTCGGCAATGCCGGCCTCGCCCCGACGCTCGCCGCCGCGAGCCGTGGGGCCGATATTGCCCTTGCCAACAAGGAATGCCTGGTCTCAGCCGGCAGCCTGTTCATTGAAGCGGTGAAAAAGGGCGGCGGCCGGCTGCTGCCGGTCGACAGCGAACACAACGCCATCTTTCAGGTGTTGGAAGAGCATCAGCGTCACGCCGTCGAACGCATCATCCTGACAGCCTCCGGCGGGCCGTTCCGCACCAAGTCGCTCGACGAGATGCGGCACGTGACCGCCGATGTCGCCCGCGCCCATCCCAACTGGTCGATGGGTCTGAAAATCTCGATCGACAGTGCCTCGATGTTCAACAAGGCGCTGGAGATGATCGAGGCGAAGCATCTGTTCGGGCTGAAGCCGGAGCAGATTGAGGTGATCGTGCACCCGCAGTCGGTCATCCACTCGATGGTCGGCTACACCGACGGTTCGGTGCTGGCGCAGCTCGGCTCCCCTGATATGCGCACCGCCATCGGCTATGCGCTTTCCTATCCCAGCCGCTGCGACCTGCCGATCGAACGGCTCGATTTCGCCAAGCTGTCGCGGCTGGATTTCGAAGCGCCCGATGAAGTGCGTTTCCCGGCGATCCGGCTGGCGCGCCGCGCCATGGAAGAGGGCGGGGTACAGGGTGCTGTGCTCAACGGCGCCAAGGAGACGGCGCTGGAGGCCTTCATCGCCGGGAACACCGGGTTCCTTGCCATGGCCGAGATCGTCGAACAGGTGATGGACAGACTGTCGGACCTGCCTGCGGCCGTCACCATGGACGATGTTTTTGCCGCCGACCAAAAAGCCCGGCAACTGGCGGCCGGGCTTCTTCAGTAAGTCTTGGCTTTCGACGGGTGCCACCGCACCCGCAAGCAATCAGCGCCTGGTATCAGGCGACAGCCCGTGCCAGCGCACAGCGCGACCATAGCGAATGCAGCGCGCCGACCAGATGGTCGATGTCGGCATCCGAATGCAGCGGCGTCGGCGTAATGCGCAGGCGCTCGGTCTTCTTCGGCACCGTCGGATAGTTGATCGGCTGTACATAGACGCCGAAATGGTCGAGCAGCAGGTCGGAGATCCACTTGCACTTGGCGGCATCGCCGACCATGACCGGCACGATGTGGCTCGGATTCGGCATATGCGGAATGCCGCGCTGATCGAGCATCGAGCGCAACCGGCGCACGCGCTCCTGATGGGCGAAGCGTTCGACCTGGCTTTCCTTCAAGTGACGGATGGAGGCAAGCGCACCGGCGGCAAGCGTCGGCGGCAGCGCCGTGGTGAAGATGAAGCCTGATGCAAACGAGCGGATGAAATCGCAAAGCGCCGTCGAACCGGTGATATAGCCACCCATGACGCCGAAAGCCTTGCCCAGCGTGCCTTCGATGACAGTCAGGCGATGCATCAAACCTTCGCGCTCGGCAATGCCGCCGCCGCGCGGGCCGTACATGCCGACGGCGTGCACTTCGTCGAGATAGGTCATCGCGCCGTATTTGTCGGCGAGATCGCAGAATTCCTTGATCGGGGCAATGTCGCCATCCATCGAATAGACGGATTCAAACGCGATTATTTTTGGCGCGCGCGGATCGGCTGCAGCCAGCTTGGCTTCGAGGTCTGCTACCGAATTGTGCTTGAAGATGACGCGTTCGCACTTGGAATGACGGATCCCCTCGATCATCGAAGCGTGATTCCCGGCGTCCGAAAAGACGATGACACCGGGAATCTTCGAACAGAGCGTTCCGAGCGCTGCCCAGTTGGACACGTAACCCGAGGTGAACAGAAGCGCCGATTCCTTGCCATGCAGATCTGCGAGCTCGCGCTCGAGCAGCACATGGTAGTGGTTGGTGCCGGAAATGTTGCGGGTACCGCCGGCACCGGCGCCGCATTCGTCGATGGCGCGCTTCATCGCCTCAGTGACGATGGAATGCTGGCCCATGCCGAGATAGTCGTTGGAACACCAGACGGTGACTTCCTGGATGCCTTCAGCCGTGTGGCGCGCGGCCTTCGGGAAGTTGCCGCGATGGCGAGCGATATCAGCGAAAACCCGGTAGCGACCTTCCTGATGCAGCCCATCCAGCTCGGTTTTAAAGAAATTCTCGAAATCCATCATCTTCTCCAGTGCCCGGTCGCTTTTTTTGATTCAAAGCGATCGGGGGTCAACCCCGCAATGCGATGCGCCCGCCGCCTGCGGCAAAAGGCCTCTAGTTTTGAACCGTTCCAAAGAAAGCCTTAGCGCATGTAAATCCCTCCTAGCTTGATCGAAGTCAAGCTTGGACGAAAAAAGGGCGGCCAAAACCGCCCTTTTTGTCGCATCAGAACGGGTTCAATCCGCTCATGCCGCCGCGACCGCGCGTTTTGCCATCACCTTCACCAGATTGGCGCGATAGCTGGCATCCGCATGGATATCGGACAGCAGATCGGACGGATCCACCGTCACGCCGGCAAGCGCATCCGGCGACCACTGCGCCGAAAGTGCTGCCTCCATGCCCTTGTGCCGAAAGACACCGTTCGACCCGGCCCCCGTCACCGCGACGCGGACGTCGCCATTGTCCCGCCTAGCCACGAAGACACCGGTCATGGCGTAGCGTGAGGCCGGGTTGGCGAACTTCTGGTAAGCGGCCTTTGCCGGCGCTTCGAAAGTGACCGCCGTCACCAACTCGCCGTCTTCAAGCGCGGTCTCGAACAGCCCGGTGAAGAAGTCACCGGCGGCGATCTCCCGCCGGTCGGTGACAATGGTCGCATCGAGCGCCAGCATCGCCGAGGGGTAGTCCGCTGCCGGATCGTTGTTGGCGATCGAGCCGCCGATCGTGCCCATATGGCGCACATGCGGGTCGCCGATATGGCTGGCAAGCCCTGCGATCGCCGGACAGACGGCCGCAAGCTCGGCCGAGGACGCCACCTCGAAATGCGTCGTCGCCGCTCCGATCCTGACGGTTCTCCCGGACACCGTTATGCCCTTCATTTCAGAGATTTGCCGGACATCGACGAGGTCGGTCGGTGCGGCAAGCCGCTGCTTCATCGTCGGTATCAGCGTCATCCCGCCGGAGAGATATTTGCCCTCGCCTGCGGCCTGCCGGAGCTTGACGGCATCCTGGATGGAAGACGCCCGGTGATATTGGGTCTCGTACATGACGCGTCCTCCCGTTCAGTTGGCGGCGTGGGCGGCGGCCCACACCTTCTGCGGCGTCGCCGGCATCGTCAGCCGGTTATTGCCGATGGCATCGGTGATGGCGTTGATCAGCGCCGGCGGCGAGCCGATGGCGCCGGCCTCGCCACAGCCCTTGATCCCGAGCGGATTGTTCGGGCAGGGCGTGTTCGAGGTCGAGACCTTGAACGACGGCAGATCGTCGGCGCGCGGCATGGCGTAGTCCATGTAGCTCGCCGTCAGCAGTTGGCCGTTTTCCGGGTCGTAGTGAACGTTCTCGAGCAGCGCCTGGCCGATACCCTGCGCCAGCCCGCCATGCACCTGCCCCTCGACGATCATCGGGTTGATGATGTTGCCGAAATCATCGGCCGCAACGAACTGGATGATCTTCGTCACGCCGGTTTCCGGATCAACCTCGACTTCGCAGATGTAGCAGCCGGCCGGGAAGGTAAAGTTGGCCGGATCATAGAAGGCGCCCTCCTTCAGCCCCGGCTCCATGCCCGGCGGCAGGTTGTGGGCGGTATAGGCGGCGAGCGCCATCTGGAACCACGGCACCGTCTTGTCGGTACCAGCGACCTTCAGCTCACCGTTCTCGATGACGATGTCGCTTTCGTCCGCCTCCATCAGGTGGGCGGCGATCTTCTTCGCCTTGGCTTCGACCTTATCGAGCGCCTTGACCACCGCCGACATGCCGACGGCACCCGAGCGCGAGCCGTAGGTGCCCATGCCCATCTGCACCTTGTCGGTGTCTCCGTGCACGATGTTGACGCTGTCGATCGGCACGCCGAAACGATCAGCGACCAGCTGGGCGAAGGTGGTTTCATGCCCCTGCCCGTGGCTGTGCGAGCCGGTCAACACCTCGATCGTGCCGACGGCATTGACCCGGACCTCGGCCGATTCCCACAAGCCGACGCCGGCGCCGAGCGAGCCGACAGCCGCCGACGGCGCGATGCCGCAGGCCTCGATGTAGCAGCTCATGCCGATGCCGCGCTTCATGCCGCGTCCGGCTGCTTCCGCCTTGCGGGCAGCAAAGCCGTTCCAGTCGGCGGCCTTCATCGCCGCATCGAGCGAGGCATCGTAGTCGCCGGCGTCGTAGTTCATGATCACGGGCGTCTGGTGCGGGAAGGAGCGGATGAAATTGATCCGCCGCAGTTCCGCCGGCGAGACCCCGAGTTCGCGCGCCGCCGTCTCCATGGTGCGTTCCAGGAGATAGGTCGCTTCCGGCCGACCTGCGCCGCGATAGGCATCGACCGGGGCGGTGTTGGTGTAGACCGTGCGCACATTGGCGTGGATCGCCGGGATGTCGTACTGGCCTGAGAGCAGCGTCGCATAGAGATAGGTCGGCACCGCCGAGGAGAACAGCGACATGTAGGCGCCGAGATTGGCGACCGTGTCGACCTTCAGCCCAATGATCCGGTTGTTGGCGTCGAACGCCATCTTCACCTTCGAGAGGTGATCGCGGCCATGGGCGTCGGTCAGGAACGCTTCCGTCCGGTCGGACGTCCATTTCACCGGCACGCCGGTGCGCTTGGAGGCCCACAGACAGACGATCTCTTCGGGATAGATGTAGATCTTCGAGCCGAAGCCGCCGCCGACATCGGGCGCAATCACACGAAGCTTGTTTTCCGGGGCAACATTGTAGAACGCGCTCATCACCAGCCGCGCCACATGCGGGTTCTGGCTGGTCGTGTAGCAGGTGTAGTGCTCGTCGCCGCCGTCATAGATCCCGAGCGTCGCGCGCGGCTCCATCGGGTTCGGTGATAGGCGGTTGTTGTGGATGGTGATCTCGGTCACATGGGCCGCAGAGGCAATCGCCTTATCGGTCGCGGCGGGATCGCCGATCTGCCAGTCGAAGATCAGGTTGTTTGGCGCCTCCGGGTGCAGCTGCGGCTGGCCCTGTTCCAGCGCCTTTGTCGCGTCGGTGACGACGGGCAGTTCCTGGTAGTCGACGACGACGGCTTCCGCCGCATCCTTCGCCTCGGCGACGCTGTCGGCAACGACGATGGCGACTGCATCGCCGACATAACGCACCGTCTCGTGGGCAAGCGGCCGCCAGGCGCCCATCTTCATCGGCGATCCGTCCTTGGAATGGATCATCCAGCCGCAGATGAGATTGCCTATGCCGTCGGCGAGCAGCTGCTTGCCGTCGAGCACGCCGATCACCCCGGGCATGGCCTTGGCCGCAGTCGCGTCGATCGACCTGATTTTCGCATGCGCATAAGGGCTGCGCACAAAGATCGCATATTTCATGCCGGGCACCGACATGTCGTCCGTGTAACGTCCCTTGCCGGTCAGGAGCCTCTTATCTTCCTTGCGCGCCACCCGCGCGCCAATACCTTCAACGCCCATTGCCGATCTCCTCCCGAGATATCCAGCGAAACTCCTGCGGTGAAATGTGATCGCGGCGAGAAGTCATCGCCGCGGGCCGGATGTCATTCGGCAGCGACGCGGGCACCGCCCATTTCGGCTGCCGCCGCCAGGATCGACTTGACGATGTTGTGGTAGCCGGTGCACCGACAGATATTGCCTTCGAGCTCGGCGCGAACGGTCGCCTCGTCGAGCTGCCCGCCATGCCGGCGGATCATGTCGACGGCCGTCATCACCATGCCCGGAGTGCAGAAGCCGCATTGCAGGCCGTGATTGGCCTTGAAGGCCGCCTGCACCGGATGCAGCTCGCCGTTTGCGGCCAGGCCTTCGATGGTGGTGATGTCAGAGCCCGCCGCCTGCGCGGCGAGGGTGGAACAGCTCTTGACCGACTTTCCATCCATGTGGACGACACAGGCGCCGCATTGCGACGTGTCGCAGCCGACATGCGTGCCGGTCAGTCCAAGGTTCTCGCGAATGAAATGCACCAGCAGCGTTCGGTCATCGCACTGACCGCTCACCTGACGGCCGTTGACCGTCATTGTAATTTTCGCCATTTCGCTCCTCCGGGTGGGTCAATGCCAACACGAGCGCGGGAAGCCGGGTGATGATCTGTTCACGCGACTTCTGGAAACGCGCCAACTGCTATCGATGCCCTTCGCCTCGTGGCCCGCTCCTCCGCGTCCCCGTGGCTTGTCTGTATCATTGTCTTTTTTTGGAATGTCGCAACCGCCCGAAGGCCGGCCACGATAAAAAATTTCCGTGATGGTTGCGCTTGCCGGAATGAGGCCTTCATGTCCCGTTCAGGAACGATATCATTATGTTGGCGGCGAAGAGAATCCGCCGGACCTCCTGTAGACTTTCACAGCGGCCGGTTTATTTTCTGCAATTGCAAGTTCAGGTGGAGAAAGACAGCCGTCTTTTTGCCAATCACTCAAGGGACGGACGAGGCGACAGGCTGAGATCCGTAGAGATCGGAGAGAACAATGAAGAAAGCCATCGCACTTGTGCTGGTTGCCTTGTCGGTTGCGAGCTGCACCCAGACTGAAAAGGGTGCCGGCATCGGCGCCGTCTCGGGTGCGATCATCGGCGGCGCGATCACTGGCGACGTCCGTGGTGCAGCTGTCGGCGCTGCCATCGGTGGGGTCTCCGGCGCGGTCATCGGCAATGTCACCGAACAGCCGGGCCAGTGCTACTACCGCGACCGTTACGGCCGCCGCTACATCGACTCCTGCCCGCGCTAAGCCGCACGGACGGTCGATCGCATCGACAAGATGCCCTACGTCGAATGACCGTCAGGGCGTAACATCATCACCCCTCATGGTTCCCGCCATGAGGGGTTTTTCGTTTCTGCCCCTATCGTCGATCTGCAGACCATTTTCTCGCCCGGCAACCCATCAAACGTGCTGGCGCAGGAACCGGGTGGCCGGCGGCAACGCAATTCTGTCAGGTGCCTCGAAACACCATGTTCGAGGACCTCTCCATGCCCAAACCGCCTGCCGCCGCCCTACCCTCCGCGTTCAAACGCATCGGTTGGTCCAACCTTTTTGCCCAATTCTCCGAGCAAATCGCCTTGGCGGCAGCGCCGCTTGCCGCCGTCCTTCTGCTTTCGGCCGGCCCTGCCGAAACCGGCTGGCTGCAGATGGCCCAGACGCTGCCGTTTCTGCTGCTGTCCATTCCGGCTGGCCTGCTCGTCGATCGCGCCTCGCGGCGAACGCTCATGGTGCTTTCGGAAATGCTGCGCGCCCTGTCGCTGGTCGCCACCCTGGTTTTGATGGCAAGCGGCCTCCTCACGCTGCCACTTCTGGCGATCATGGGTTTCGTCGGGGCGATCGGAACGGTTTGCTACAATGTTGCCGCACCGGCACTGATCCCGGCGATCGTCCCACGCGCGCAGCTTGCCGATGCCAATCGTTGGCTGGAGCTTGCCCGCAGCCTCGCCTATTCCGGCGGGCCGGCGATCGGCGGGGCGATCGTCGCCTGGACCGGCGCGTCGCTTGCCTATGTCGCGGCGACCACGCTTTCCCTTCTCGCCGTCGTCCTGCTTGCCGGCCTCAGCGAACAGAAGCAGTCGGCGCGATCACGGCGCGATCTGCTTCATGACCTTGTTGAAGGCGCGCGTTTCCTTGCCGGCCATACGCTGCTGCGGCCAATCCTCGTGACCGCAATCGTCTTCAACACATCCTGGTTCGTGCTGCAGGCGGTCTATGTCGCCTATGCCGTCCGCACACTCGGATTGACGGCAACCGGTGTCGGCGTGACGCTCGGCATCTATGGAGCCGGCATGATGATCGGCGCCTATGCCGCCCCCGCCATTGCGCGCCGCATTCCGTTCGGCGTCATGATCGCGCTCGGTCCGCTTGGCGGTCTGCTCGCAGCCGTCGTCATGCTGCTGACGATCTGGTTCCCCCATGGCGCGCTTGCGGGATTGAGCTTCTTTCTGTTCGGTGCGGGACCGGTTCTCTGGTCGATCGCCACGTTGACGCTCCGGCAGGCCATCACCCCGAACGCGATGCTGGGTCGAGTTTCAGCCTTCATCACCACGGCGACATTCGGCGCAAGGCCGGTTGGCGCAGCGCTTGGCGCCATCGTCGCCACCCACTATGGCGTCGAGGCTTGCCTGGCGGTCGCAACAGTGGGTTTCTTCATCCAGTTTCTTGTCATCATCGCCTCGCAGGTTCCGAGGTTACGGGCGCTGCCTGAACCGGCTTGACCCTGTCGTGTTGCCTCGATGCGACCGTCCGATGCACGGCAAGCATCACCCGGTAGACGTCCACGGCAACCGCCGTCTCGACTACCGCGCCAGGTTTTTGTGCTGCGCTGACAACATTCCGGGTCTTTTTCAGCGAAATCGACCCGGAATCTGGGCCTCAGGGGTGGATGCCGAGCGCCGTCATCGTTAACAGATGGAAAACCTTAGGCATGCAATAGTGACCCCGCCGCATAGAAGGCAGTTTGTATTGGGTCGCCTTAAGACGGGATGCGGAAGCGAATGTCCCCACCACGGTCGAGTATTGCGTACTGGAAGGCAGCGACTGCGCTCGCAGTTGCCGCCTCGTGCGCGCTTGGCCCCATGTCCGCGAGCAAAGCCTACGCGTTCAAGATTTTCGGCATGAAGTTTTTCGAGGGCGACGAGGACGAGGCGCAGGTCATCGACCCCGTTAATTACACCCTCACCTTCGACCCAGGCACCGATGACAAGGAACTGAAAGAGGCGCTGGAGAACAGCTCGCAGCTGGTTCAGGGCCAGGAAAAACCGGTTTCCGGCGACCTTGGCCTTGCGATCCGCGCCCGCGACGACCGCGACCGCCTGCTGGCGGCACTCTACGAGAAGGCGCGCTACGGCGGCACCGTGGCGATCCAGATCAACGGCCAGAACCTTGACAGCCTGCCGCCCGATCCCTCCTTCCCCAACGGCCAGCCCGTACCCGTCACTGTGACCGTTAAACCGGGCCCGGTGTTTACGCTCGGTTCGGTCAAGTTCGATGGTGATGCCGCCGGCCTCAATCCCGCCGACTACGATCTCGTACCTGGCGCACGCGCAGATTCGACGCTGATCATCAGGGCCGGTGAAAAAGTCGTCAACGACCTGCGCGAACAGGGGCGGCCGTTTGCCAAACTGACCGAGCGCAGCGTCGTTGCCGACCATGCAGATTCGACAGTCGACGTGGTGATATCAGCGGAAGGTGGGCCGGTCGCACCGGTCGGCGAAGTCAGCGTTTCCGGAACCAAGACCGTCGATCCAGGCTTCGTGCGCGATTTTTCGCGGCTCAACGAAGGTCGGCCCTATTCGCCCGAGGACATCCGCAGAGCCTCCGAGCGGCTGCGCCAGCTCGGCGTGTTCTCGAGCGTTACCATCAAAGAAGCGGGCACCCTTTCGCCCGATGGCTCGATCCCGATGAAGATCGAGGTGTCGGAGGGCAAGCACCGTTTTTTCGGCTTCGGCGCCCAGGTCTCGACAACGGACGGCCTCGGACTTTCCGGTTATTGGGGACACCGCAATCTGTTCGGCCGAGCCGAATCGTTGCGTATCGAGGGCTCGATCGACCGTATCGGCGAGACCCAGGAGCTCGACAAGCTCGACTATTCCGCCGGCATCCTTTTTGCCAAGCCCGGCGCCTTCGGTCCAACCTCGACCTTCACCGCCAGCCTCAAGGCCAACATTCAGGATCCGGATGCCTATCGTGCCAAGATCCTGACCGGAGCGGCCGGGGCAACATTCGAACTGTCGCCGACCGATACTGTTTCTGGTGGCGGTGAGCTCAGCTGGGCGGATATCGACGACGCCTTCGGCTCCAACTCCTACCTGACGGCCGCCGTTCCGCTCGAATACGTGCGCGACACCCGCGACGACAAGCTGAACGCGACCGAAGGCTACCGTGCGCTGATCAACGCAAAGCCGAGCTACGAGATCAAGGGCCAGACCTTCTTCTCATCCTTCGAGGCAACCGCTTCGGGCTATCACGCTCTCGGTGACGAGAAGCGGTTCGTTCTGGCCGGCAAGATCGGCGCGGGCGTTCTGGTCGGCGGCGACGGCTTGGCCGACATTCCCGCCAACCGCCGCTTCTATCTCGGCGGCGGCGGCTCTGTGCGCGGCTATTCCTATCAGGAGATCAGCCCGCGCAATGCCAGCAACGACCTGACCGGCGGACGCTCCTATGTCAACGCTTCGGTGGAGGCACGCATCGCCATCACCGACACGATCGGCATCGTTCCCTTCATCGATGCCGGTACGGTATCGGCGAGCACCACGCCCGACTTCTCCGACATTCGCGCCGGCGCCGGCATCGGCCTTCGTTACCAGACGCCGTTCGGGCCGATCCGTCTCGATGTGGCCATGCCGCTCAACAAATATCCTGGCGGCACGACCTACGGCATCTATGCCGGTATCGGTCAGTCCTTCTGAATCCAGACGGTTTCGACCGATTTCCATGCGTGGGCGGTAAATTTAGCCCGATCGCCCGGAGTTTCCGCCGGCAAAGATTCCGCAGCGACGCAAGTTGCGTTATGGGTAGTTCATGAATCAGGTCGTCCGCTTTCTTCGCGCGACGCTGCGCTATGGCCTTTACGTGCTTGGCGCTCTCGCGGTCGCAGCCCTTCTCCTCGTCGCCTTCGTCGGCTTCACGACACCCGGCGCCCGCCTTGTCGCCTGGGCGATCGAAAAGTATGCGGCCACTCCCGACCAGATCGTGCGGATTTCCGACCCGAGCCCGCTGTTGACAGGGAAGTTCACCGCCGGCAGCGTGACGCTGTTCGATGGCGAGGGCATTTACGCGGAGGTTCGAGACCTCTCACTCAACTGGTCGCCCGCGGCCCTTCTCTCCTTCCGCTTCGACGCCGCGGCGCTCTCGGCCGGCTCCATCCGCGTCGAGCGCCTGCCTGTGCCTTCGACGGAAACCAAGGAAGTGCGCTCGACCTTCGCGCTGCCGGTCGACGTCAAGATCGATGCGATCGACCTCAGGGAAATTGTCATCGGCAAGGCGATCGCCGGCGAGGACCAGTTCCTGACGGCCAGCGGCAAGGTGAATGCCACCAACGAGAGCATCGCACTCGCGATAACCGCGGCGCAGCGCGATCGGCCGGACGCCCGCGCCGTGGCCGACATCGTGTTCAATCCGGCCGGCAACGAGCTGAAACTGGAAGCAACGGTCAACGAGCCCGCCAACGGCGTTCTGGCCAAGCTCCTGCGTCTGCCGAACGAACCCGCCGTCAACATAACGGTCACAGGCGAGGGCCCCCTTTCGGACTGGGCCGGGACTGGAACGGCGGCGCTCGACGGCACCGAGATCCTCAAGCTCGATGGTCGCCACGTGCAGACGACCGACGGCATGCACACGCTGACGCTCGCCGGTGGCGGCGGCTTCGGTTCGCTGATGCCGCCGGCGCTTCGGCCAATGTTCGAGGGCAGCACCAGCATCGATCTTGCCACCGCCTTCGACGGCAAGGGAATGGTGCGCGTCGACAAGGGCACCATCTCGACCGGCGCGCTCGCACTTAGCGCGTCGGGCACGTTCAACAGCAAGGGCGACAACAATCTGCAGGCCAACCTTGCCGGCACCAACGGCGCGATCGATTTCCGCTGGCCGCTGGAAAAGGGCGAAGCCCGCGCGCTGATCAACACCGTCAACCTGTCGCTGATCGGCGACGCGCAGTCGGCAATCCTTGACATCGCCGCCGATGTCGCCTCCGTCGCACTGCCGGAGGTGGCGCTCAGCGCGGTCAAGCTTTCTGCTCAAAGCGACGGCTTCAACCTCGCGACCCAGACGGGCCCGATCAAGACGACCGTCGAGGTCGGCCAGGCGGGCTTCGACAATGCCGATCTCGCACGACTGGTCCAGGCGCCGATGAAGATCGTCGGTGACATCGCTGTTGCCACGGACAGCATCGCCTTCAATCCGGTGACGATCGAAAGCCCCGGCGTCGGCGGTACGGTCGAGGGCGCCTTCTCCCGTGAAACCAACACGGTCGCTGCCACCTTCAAGCTCTTCACGGTGCCAAGCGCCCTGCCGCCGGCAGCCGCAGCGAAGTTCGACGGCACGATCGCGATTGCGGGCAGTCTCACGACCGGTGCCGACGGCAGCGTCACGGTCGAAAACATCGACCTGAAATCCGGGACCATCGAAGCCACAGGCTCCGTGGCGCTCGCCGGTGGCAACCTGACCGCGGACCTCAAGGGCGCCCTGCCGGATCTCGGCAAGCTGCTCGCCGATGCCAAGGGCAAGGCCGACTTCACCGCCGCCGTAACCGGACCGCTTTCCGAACTCGGCATCAAGGCGGAACTGACCTCGAGCGGCGCGACACTCGCCGGTCGCACGCTGAGCGACCTGACGATCAAGGCCGACGCCACCGCGAACCAGAGCAGCCCGCAGGCCAAGCTGACCGCAACCGGTGCGCTCGACGGCCAGCCGATCGACGTACGCGCCGACGTCGTATCGAAGGACGGTCGCACATCGATCCCGGTGCTAGAAGCCAGGATCGGTGAGAACACGCTCAACGGCGCCATCAGCTTCACGCCGGATTTCAAGCCGGATGGCACCGTCGAGTTCAAGCTTCCGGATCTCGGATTGCTTGCCGCCATGGCGGGCCAGAAGGCGTCCGGCGATCTCTCCGGATCGGCCGCGATCAAGACGACCAACGGCATCACCTCCATCGTGCTCAAGGCCGGCGGCAGCGGCATCAAGCGCAACGATCTGACGATCGCCAAGCCGACGGCCGACATCACCATTGCCGATCTCTCGGCGCTGGCGATCAGAGGTAGTGTGCGGGCGGAGACGATTGCGCAAGGGCCCAACCGGGTTTCCGACTTGAGCCTCAATTTCACTCAAGAAGCGGGCAAGACCGGCTTTGCCATCGACGGCAGATATGACGGCGGACCGCTGACGGCCAAGGGCGATCTGACGAGTTCGAACGGCCGCACGGAAATCCGTCTTTCCTCCTTCGGCGCAACGCCGAGGCAGATTGCCCTGAAGCTCGCGGCACCGACCGTGATTGCGATCGAGAAGGGTACCGTGCGCCTGAATGCTCTGACGGTCCAGGCATCGAGGGGCACGATCGCGGTCAGCGGCACCGCCGGCGAAAGGCTCGATATCACCGCGAAGCTCAACGCCCTGCCGGCGGCCCTTGTGAACGCCTTTGCACCAAATCTCGGCGCGGAAGGCACGATCGCCGGCACCGTCGACGTCGACGGAACGGCAGCAGCGCCGGTCGTCGCCTATAACCTGAGATGGTCAGGCGCTTCGCTGGCCGCAGCGCGCAGCGCAGGGGTCGGCGCCTTCGATATTTCGGCCGACGGCAGGTTCGTCAACAATCGCGTGACGCTCGACACCACGCTGTCAGGCGCCGGCGGTCTCTCCTTCAGGGGCGGCGGCAATGTCGACATCGGCGGCAACATGCCGATATCAATGAGGTTCAACGGCAACGTACCCTTCGCGCTCATTGCCAACCTGATGGCCGAACAGGGCTTCACGCTGACCGGCCAGGCCACCGTCGATCTCACGATATCAGGTTCGGCCAGGGCGCCGCAGATCGCCGGCACGATCGCCACGTCGGGCGGACGCCTCGTCGACGTCCGGCGCAACCTTGCACTCAACAACCTGACGGCCAACGTGGCGCTCGACGGCAGGCAGGCAACGATCTCCAGGCTTTCCGCCAACCTTGCAAGCGGCGGTTCGGTCGAGGTCACCGGTACAGTCGGCACCGTTGCCGGCTCCGGCTTCCCGGCCAACCTGACGATCCGGCTCAACAACGCCAGCTATGTCGACGGCACGCTGTTCAACGCCCAGCTCGCCGGCGAGATGACCTTGACGGGTCCACTGGTCGCCACGCCGACGCTCGGCGGCAGGGTAACGATCCGCAGGGCGGCGATCACCATTCCGGAGAAACTGCCGACCTCGCTCTCGGCCATCGACATCAAGCACAGGAATGCTCCGCCCAAGGTGAAGCAGATGGCAAGGGACCTGCGCAGGGACGAGCGGCCGGCAGGCGCCAATGCCAGCGGCGTCATTGCCTTCAACCTTGGCGTCACCGCCAACCAGGTCTTCGTGCGCGGCCGCGGCATCGATGCCGAACTCGGAGGCGATCTGACCATCCGCGGGACAGCCGTGCAGCCGACGATATCTGGCGGTTTCGAGATGCGCCGCGGCCGCCTCGAAATTCTCGGCAAGCGCCTGACCTTTACCGACGGCACCATCGGCTTTGGTGGCGACCTGATTCCGACGCTCGATCTCAAGGCGACCTCGACCTCCGGCGCGACGACCATCACCGTCAATGTCGCCGGTCTTGCCAACAACCCGCAGATCACCTTCTCGTCCTCACCCGCCCTGCCCCAGGATGAAATATTGGCGCAGCTGATCTTCAACCGCTCGCTGTCCAATCTCTCGGCCTTCCAGATCGCTCAGCTTGCCTCCGCCGTCAGCCAGCTGGCAGGTGGCGGTTCGACCTCCTTGCTCGACGGTCTGCGCAACAAGCTCGGCGTCGACGATCTTGACGTCACTACCGACGAGAACGGCGGCGCCTCGGTCAGGGCCGGCAAATATCTCAACGACCGCACCTACATTGAACTGCAGCAGGGTTCGGACTCAGGCTCCAGCAAGGCTGTGATCAATCTCGATGTTGGCAAGGGCGTCAAGCTCAAGGGCTCCGCCGCCGGCGACGGCTCGGCATCAGGCGGTATCTTCTTCGAAAAGGAATACTGAGGCGGCACGTCACCGACGCCGCCTCGGCTGTAGCTGCGCCTGCTTTCACCACCAATGAACAAACCCGCGGTTCGCTATCGATCCGCGGGTTTGTTCATTGGTGCCGTTCGTCATCGGAAGGCGATGCTGTCGTCGAGCGTCAGAGCCCGGGGCGAAAGTAGATACCGCTGAGCTTGCCATCGGGGGCGAGCGTCAGGCCGCATTCGAGCGTTCCTTTTTCGAACCGCACATCATAGACGTCGGACCCCTCCTGCAGCACACCCTTGAACGCGACGCTCCGCAACGTCCCCAGACGGTCGAGTTCTGCCTTGACGATCGGTGCCTGTTCACGCGCCGCTGCCGCAAGTGCTGGCAGCATTGCGTCGTAATCGGGCTCGCCGCGCTGATGCTCGGCAATGACGCGGCGAAGCAATGCCTCGCTGTTGGGAAACGGGATCTTATCCTTCACCCTTTTCTCCAGGTCGTCGGCAACAGCGCGCGCCCTTCTCTCGTCGATGCGCTTCGCCGTCTGCTCGTAACCGCCTTGATGCAGGACCACGCCTTCCACGTCACCCCGGTCGTTACGGGTGAAGGAAAGTTGCGCCTGGACGACCCGGTAGAAAAACAGGTCGTCCGCTTCGGGATAGATCTCGATCGCGCTCTGTCCGGTCAGTTGAGCCAACAGCCCGCCGTCGCGCCGGGTGATGCTAAGCACGTCGCCGGTCTCGAACTGAAAGTCGCCGACAACGGAGCCGTGTTTTTCGGGCTCGAAGCGAACTTCCGTCCGCGGCCGTGCCTGCTCGTAGCGCCGCCATGCGACGGTGTCGGGCGATAGGTCGGTCATCCTGGTCTCCTTGGCAAGCGTGATGAGTTCGCTGATCGAGACCGCCTGGCCGCTCGAGATCTTCTTGAGCGCAGCGCCGACCAGCGACAGGCTGTGCTCGACCCGGTCGCGCAGATCGACGAGCGCGGATTGCTGGATCCTCAGCGTCTGGCCGAGATCCGGCGTGGTGCCGGCAAGCAGAATGGTGATCCGGGTCAGGCTGAGGCCGAGACGCTTCAGGGCGAGGATCTCGGTCAACCGTGCAATCTCCGCACCGCCATAGAGCCGCCAGTTCTTTTCCGTCCGGCGCGGCGCGATCAGACCGCGGTCTTCATAGACGCGCAGCGCCCTGACCGTCAGGCCGAGACGTTCGGCGCATTCGGCCGCGGTCAAAAGGTGGTCACGGTTTCGCTTGTCGCTCATGAAAGCCTCCTGCAATCGTCTTCTAAGGTATGACCTTAGGTTCGGCTCAAGCGGTATTTTGTGCGGGTTGCATCGAGATTGCGGCAAGAATGAACGCATTCCGACCCGGCCGACATGGATTTTGCACAATCCCGTCCCTACATGCCCTCCCGCCACCGTTGCATGTTTTCATGCCTTGAGCCCAATCGGGTTTAGCGTTGAAAACATGCACAGTTTCACGATGCTACGAAGACCTCCGTACGTCCGAGAGGACGCGCAGAGCTCTCCTCTGTATTTTCAGCACAACGCATGATTTCAGGTGTTTCTTGTCTTTTCAGCTTCCCGATATCGATCTTCCGCCAGGTTTCGCACCGCTGCTCAACGGCTATTCCTGGCGAATGGACAGCCTTGGCCAGTCGGCATCGAGCGTCTTCCTGTTCGACGCCGAAGCTCGCCCTCCTCTGGTTCTGAAGGTCGAGCAGTCCAGTCCCTTCGACGAGCTCGTCGACGAGGCTTCGCGGCTCGAATGGCTGGGCAAGCAGGGCATGCCTTGTCCGCGCGTCATCGCCCGCGAGGTGTACGCAGACCGGAACTGGCTGCTGATGGAGGCGGTCGATGGCGTCGACCTCGCCTCGAGCACCCTTGCTGCGTCAGAACAGGTCGTCCTGCTTGCCGAAGCTGTGCGTCGCATGCATGCGCTTGACGCCGAAGCGTGCCCCTTCGATCACCGGGTCGGCGCACGCATCGCGATCGCCAGGCTGCGCGCCGAGGCGGACCTGGTCGATGTGACCGATTTCGATGAGGCGCGGCTTGGCAAGACCGCTGAAGAATTGTTCGTCGAGCTTCAGGCCAAAATCCCGCAGGAAGGAAAACTGGTCGTCACCCATGGCGACGCCTGCCTGCCAAACGTCATCGCCCGGGACGGTCGCTTCGCCGGCTTCATCGACTGCAGTCGTCTGGGCGTTGCCGATCCCTATCAGGATCTTGCGCTCACCTGCCGCAGCATTGCTCATAATCTCGGGGAAGAATGGGTCCAGCCGTTTCTCGATCTTTACGGCGTCCGTCGCGCCGATCCCGAGAAACTCGACTTCTATTGCCTTCTCGACGAGTTCTTCTGAACGCACCGAAAACAAACGCGGCATGGCCCGCGCCGCCTATGCGGCGTCGCGGGCCTCAACGTTCAGGTCGACGATATCGGCATCTGCGAGGTCGACGTCCTCAAGGGCGTTGAACAGCGCCCAGATATGGCCGAACGGATCGATGAAAGCGCCGACTCGGTCGCCGGTCGACAGCGTCTCGGCCGGGTTCCTGAGTGCAGCCCCCGCCCCGATCGCCCGCCCGATGACCCGGTCGACGTCCTTCACATGCAGTTCGAGAATGACTGCCGTGGTCCCAAGCGCGTGCGGCGACCTTGGCCCGCCAAGCTTCGGCTCGGCGTCACGGCGCGGATTGGCACCGGCAATCCGGAAGACGGATTCGCCGATCCTGAGATCGGCACTTGTCAGGATGCCGCTCGGCCACTCGTGGCGCTGTATCAGTTCGGCGCCCAGCACATCGCGATAAAAGGCAATGGCGCGGTCCTCATCGCCATGCCTGACAAAAAGCTTCACACAGATCTGCCGATCGGCCAGCCTGCCGCCATTGATGACCATGACATCCTCCAATCTCGGGTGAGGCGCACATCATATATAAACATGAGAACAAAGCAAGAACAATTGACTCGCGGCGATGCTTTTCGCATGCCGCCTGGCGTGCCCAAAACGGCTAGAATGCACCCGTCAGCTTGCTCGTTTTCAACAGGATGTTGGTTTCCGTCACGGTGATGCCGTCGATCAGCCGGATCCGTCTCAAGGTCTCGTCGAACGACACCAGGTCCCGATCCTCGAGTTCGGCGATGAAGTCCCAGCGGCCGTTGGTGCTGTGCAGCGCCCTGACCTGCGGCAGGCCGCGCAACTGCTCGGCGACCCGGTCGGCCATCTTGCCGTGGACCTCGATCATCACCACGGCGCGCACCCCGGAGGCCGGGATTTCGGATCCGGTGCGGATGGTGAAGGCAGCGATCGTTCCATTGGCAACCAGCCGGTCGATGCGGGCTGCAACGGTTGCGCGCGACACGCCGGTGCGCGCCGAAAGCGTCGAAACCGGCAAGCGCGCATTCTGTCGCAAGGCGCTGATCAGCGCCTGATCGAGGTCGTCCATAGCTCTCACTTTGTAAAATCGGACTTGGCAATATGCCAATCTTATCCTTCTATTCGACAGTTTTCCATCTTTTTGCTGTCACGCATTTTGACGATAATCCGCGCAACTCACGGGAATCACCAGGAAGGAACGGGCTGATATGACCACCATCACGCTGATCGGCGCACCCATCGAAGAAGGTTCTGGACGACGCGGCGCGGCCATGGGCCCAACGGCGCTTCGCATTGCCGGTATCGACACCGTTCTGCGCGACCTCGGTCACACGGTCTACGACGAGGGCGACGTCAAGCCGCTGCCGGCGCGCGACCTCGCCAATCATGCAGGCGCCA
The DNA here is from genome assembly GCF_013283195.1 of Ensifer adhaerens. GTDB lineage: Bacteria > Pseudomonadota > Alphaproteobacteria > Rhizobiales > Rhizobiaceae > Ensifer > Ensifer adhaerens_G. The sequence goes on from NZ_JABEKT010000001.1 coordinate 64,507, forward strand.
ACAACCTGCAGATCGTCGCCGCCTTCGCCCGCGCTCTGCACGATTCCGTCCACGACACCGTTCGCAAGGGCCATTTCCCGATCATTCTGGGTGGCGACCACGCGCTTTCGATGGGCAGCGTTTCCGGCATGGCGCGTTACGCCGCCGAAGTCGGCCGCCCGCTGTTCGTGCTTTGGCTCGATGCCCATGCCGACTTCAACTCTCCGGCAACGTCGCCGTCCGGTAACATGCACGGCATGCCGGTCGCCTTCTTCTGCGGCCAGGCAGAATTCACCCCGATCCTGCCGGCGGACAGGCCGATGGTCGATCCGACCAAGGTCTTCCAGGTCGGCATCCGCTCGGTCGATGATCGCGAACGCGAAGAGATCGCCGAACACGGCGTGCGCGTCTACGACATGCGCGCGGTCGACGAACTCGGCATGGCGCACATCATGCGTCATATCCTCGATGAAGTCCGCTCGGCCAACGGCCTCCTGCATGTCAGCCTCGACGTCGACTTCATGGATCCCGAGCTTGCACCGGGTGTCGGCACTACCGTTCCCGGCGGCGCCACCTTCCGCGAAGCCCACCTGATCATGGAAATGCTCTGGGAAAGCGATCTCGTCTCCTCCCTCGACGTCGTCGAACTCAACCCCTTCCTCGACGATCGCGGCAAGAGCGCGCGTGTCCTGGTCGAGCTGACCGCGAGCCTTTTCGGCCGCCGCGTCCTTGACCGCCCGACCCGCAGCGCCTGAGCCCCTGCAGAATTCCTTGAAACGAAATGGTTTCAAGGAAAAATCATGCAGAAAATCAAAGTGCTACGGCGACCTTTGCGCGTCCGATCAGACGCGCGGCGCTGTAGAAAAATAACGGAGGACGACGGATGAACACCACGGCAGACCTGATCGAAACCGAATACCGGCTCGGCGCACACAACTACAAGCCGCTCGACGTCGTGCTTTCGCGCGGCGAAGGCGTCTATGTCTGGGACATGGAAGGCAATCGCTACCTCGACTGCCTCTCGGCCTACTCCGCCGTCAACCAGGGCCACTGCCATCCGAAGATTTTCCAGGCGATGATGGAGCAGGCGCAGAAGCTGACGCTGACCTCGCGCGCCTTCCGCAACGATCAGCTCGCGCATTTCTATGAAGAGATCGCAGCGCTCACCGGCTCGCACAAGGTGCTGCCGATGAACTCGGGCGCCGAAGCCGTCGAGACCGCCGTCAAGGCCGTGCGCAAGTGGGGCTACGAGGTCAAGGGTGTGGCCGAAAACAAGGCCGAGATCATCGTCTGCTCCAACAATTTCCATGGCCGCACCATGGGTATCGTCGGGTTTTCGACCGACCCGGACGCGCGCACCGGCTTCGGCCCGTTCGCGCCCGGCTTCAAGGTCGTGCCCTTCGGGGACATCGACGCCTTCCGCGCTGCAATCACCGAGAACACCGTCGCCTTCCTGGTCGAGCCGATCCAGGGCGAAGCCGGCGTGCTGGTCCCGACGCCCGGCTACTTCCCGGCGGTACGCGAGCTCTGCACCAGGCATGGCATCACGCTGATCCTCGACGAGATCCAGACTGGCCTCGGCCGCACCGGCAAGCTGCTTGCCGAAGAACATGAGGGCATCGAGGCCGACGTGACGCTGATCGGCAAGGCGCTTTCGGGCGGCTTCTATCCGGTCTCGGCCGTGCTTTCAAACTCGGAAGTGCTCGGCGTCTTGAAGCCCGGCCAGCATGGCTCGACTTTCGGCGGCAATCCGCTCGCCTGCGCCATTGCCCGCGCGGCGCTCAAGGCGCTCACCGAGGAAGGCATGATCGAGAACTCGGCGCGCATGGGCGACCGCTTCCAGAAGGGTCTGACCGACATCCGGTCGAACATCATCAAGGAAGTGCGCGGCCGCGGCCTGATGCTGGCGGTCGAGCTGGTGCCGGAAGCGGGTGGCGCCCGCAAGTACTGCGAAGCGCTGAAGCAACTCGGCATCCTTGCCAAGGACACCCATGGCGACACGATCCGTATCGCGCCGCCGCTGGTGATCACCGCCGAGCAGGTCGATTGGGCCGTCGAACAGTTCGCAACGGTCCTCGCCTCGGCCTGATCCCTTCCTACCGAATTCGCTTTTCCTTGCGCCCCGGCATCGACCGGGGCGCAATGTCTTTAAGCACTTGCAAAAGCAAGTCTTAACGAATCCCGGCCTATAGTCCCTTCCCAAAGCGCAAAGCGGTTCCTCCGCGCATGATGCAGCTGCGCCCCGCCGGATGTCGTCGGCGGACTTTTGAAAACGCTCCCCATCGGCTCAATGGCCGCGCCAGCCGCGACCGCACCGCACGGAGATGTAACGAGTTTGGCGGTGTCGCGCCTTAAGGCGTCGACCGGAAAGCTGGAAGGACCTTCGATGACAAGCACACTCAGGACGGCTGGTTTCGACGGCGAAACGCTGGAAATCATCGCGTTCCGCCTCCACGATCAGGAATTCTGCGTCAAGACCACCACGATCCGCGAGATCCGTGGCTGGGCCCCCTCGACCCCGATCCCGCATTCGCCGCCTGAGGTCATCGGCGTGATGAACCTGCGCGGCACCGTGATCCCGATCATCGACCTTGCCCACAAGCTCGGCATGAAATCGACCACGGCCAATGAGCGCAGCGCCATCGTCGTTGCGGAAGTCCACAACATGGTGATCGGCCTGGTGGTCGACCGCGTTTCCGACATCCTCACCGTCCAGGGCAACCAGGTGCAACCGGTTCCCGAAGTTACCGCCTCCTTCGACAAGAGCTTTGCCGAGGGCATCATCGCCAACGAGAACGGCATGATCTGCTTCCTCAACCTCGCCCGCATGTTCAAGGAACGCGAAGTCGAGGAAATGGCCGCCTAAGCAACAGGCAGGTCACCGTATCGGAGCCGCTTTGCCGCTGGGCAAGGCGGCTTTTTTTGTCCGCTTGGTCCGACTTCAAAGTCGCCGCGGGCGATTCGTAAACGATAAGTTGCTAATTCAACCCAGAAATAGTATGCGAATTTTCACAACTAAAAACTGATAATTGCTATTTTAACATCTACTTAATAACCATAATACTAACGTAGATTGCATCAGCAAGACGTCATGGGCATGAACGCCCACGAGTTCGAACTCCCCTCGCAGCAAGAAAACGCTGACCCTGATTGGGCCGGCGGACGACGGACCAGACAATTTTCGGCATGCCGGCATTTGTCCTTGTCCCCGGAGCCTGCGCCGCTTTCGGCCCCGCATGCCCTGTCGACACCGCAAGCAACGAGTCCCGGCTTTCCGCTTGAAACAACAAGAACCAAATCAGAGGGTAATCATGTTCTCTTTCGGACAGAGTCTGGATTCACGCCAGATCGTCGCCGCGCTGTCAAAGTCGCAAGCCATGATCCAGTTCGATCTCACGGGAAAAATTCTGACGGCCAACGAAAACTTCTGCCAGGCACTCGGCTACACCCTGCAAGAGATCGTTGGCCAGCACCACCGCATGTTCTGCGCACCCGATTATGTGCAGACGCAAGAGTATCGTGATTTCTGGACCCGGCTCGGACGGGGTGAGTACGACGCCAATGCCTACAGGCGCTTTGCCAAGGGTGGCCGCGAAATCTGGATCCAGGCGACCTACAACCCGGTCTTTCACAACGGCAAACCCTACAAGGTCGTGAAATTTGCAAGTGACATCACCGCCGCCAAGATCAAGGCGAATGAGGATGGCGGCAAGCTCGATGCCATCTCGAAATCGCAGGCAGTGATCGAATTCACCCCCTCAGGTGAGATCGTCACGGCCAACGAGAACTTCTGCAACGCACTCGGCTACAGTCTGAAGGAAATTCAAGGCAGGCATCACAGCATGTTCTGCGACCCGACCTACGTGCAAGGCAGTGAATATGCCGAGTTCTGGAGGAAGCTGGCCGCCGGCGAGTTCATCTCCAACGAATTCGTGCGCTACGGCAAGGGCGGCAAGGAGATCTGGATCCAGGCGGCCTACAATCCGATCCGCGACACGAACGGCAAGGTCTACAAGGTCGTCAAGTTCGCAACCGATGTCAGCGAGCGCATGGGCGCGATCAAGGCGCTCGGCGTCGGCCTTCAGGCGCTTGCCGAAGGCGATCTCACCCACAGCCTGCCGACGCCCTTCGTTCCCAGCATGGAAGCGGTGCGCACCGATTTCAACGACGCAATCGATCGGCTCTGTCGGGCGATGCAGACCGTCGGCGACAATGCCAACGCCATCGCGTCCGGAGCGCGCGAAATCCGCTCGGCCGCAGACGATCTCTCCAAACGCACGGAGCAACAGGCCGCCTCGGTGGAAGAAACCGCAGCCGCCCTCGATGAGATCACCACGACAGTCGCCGACTCCAGCCGCCGCGCCGAGGAGGCCGGCGGGCTGGTCGCCAAGACCAAGGCGGGAGCCGAACGCTCCGGCAGCGTCGTCAAAAGCGCCATCAGTGCGATGGACCAGATCGAGCAATCCTCACGCGAGATCTCCAACATCATCGGTGTCATCGACGACATTGCCTTCCAGACCAACCTCCTGGCACTGAATGCCGGCGTCGAAGCGGCGCGGGCCGGCGAGGCCGGCAAGGGTTTTGCCGTCGTCGCCCAGGAGGTCCGCGAGCTCGCCCAGCGCTCGGCCCAGGCCGCCAAGGAGATCAAGGCGCTGATCACCACCTCCAGCGACCACGTCAAGAACGGCGTATCGCTTGTCGGGCAGACGGGGGCAGCGCTGGAAGAAATCCTGGTCCAGGTTCAGGAGATCAACCTCAACGTCTCGGCCATCGTCGAGGCAGCCCGCGAGCAGGCGACGGGGCTGAAGGAAATCAACCAGGCGGTCAACTCCATGGATCAGGCGACCCAGCAGAATGCCGCCATGGTCGAGGAAAGCACCGCCGCGAGCCACAACATGTCGCGGGAAGCAGAGGCCCTCCATGCCCTGCTCAGGCAGTTCCAGATCGGCCAGGAGACGGTGCCGGTTGAACGACACGCCGACGAGCGCCAGCAGGCAACCCGCCTGCACGCCACCGCCCGCGGCATGCGCGGCGGACAACGACAAGCCCTTGCCGCCGCCCCGTCGAACGACGGATGGCAGAATTTCTGAGCGCAATCCCTGCACCCCGCGCTCAGGAATAGGGGAAGGCGGCGACCGGTCGCCGCCTTCCCGCATATTTTCCGAAAAGATCTGATTATACCGCCTAGCGATCGTGCTTGGCAGCAACATCCCCACCAGATGCGAACGGGCAAAGCGGACGGTTTCAGACCGGGCTTCGGTTTGACCAGGACAACAAAACGCCACCGCCCCTTCGCGGGCCGCCGCGTCGATCGACGCAGGCCTCAAGCCGCCTGCGGGCGCTTGATCTTCGAAGCGGCTTCGAGCACCAGCGGGCTCAGGCCCTCGCCACCGCCATCGATATGCTGGAACAGCTGCCGCCGCATGCGCGGCTCCCAATATTTGTTGATATGCGTCGCAACGCCCTGGGCGGCTTCGTCCTGCGGCTGGCTCTTGAAGAAGGTGGCGATCTGGTTCGCCATGTAGATCAGCTTGGCATTGGTGTCATGCGACATCGGCGATGGCTCCGGACTTGATGCGTTCGGCATGGGTGAAGATCTCGAATTCGTCGCCGCGCACAAGGGCGATCAGCGTCATGCCCGCGGCTTCTGCCGTGCGGATCGCTAGTGCTGTCGGCGCCGAGATGGCGATAATGACGGGGCTGCCGACAACAGCTGTCTTCTGCACCATCTCGACGGAAACGCGGCTGGTGACGACGACGGCGCCGTCACTTCCGCGGAACCCGGCACGGGCCGCCGCTCCGACAAGCTTGTCCAGCGCGTTGTGGCGGCCGACGTCCTCTCGCACCGCGATCAATCCCCTGCCCGGCACGTAGAACGCGGCACCGTGCACGGCGCGGGTTTCGAAATGCAGCGGCTGCTGGCCGTTTAAAAGCGCGACCGCCTTGACCACGTCTTCCTCCGACAGACGAAGAGGTGACGCAGAAACATCCGGTGTCGGCCGCACCGCCTGCTCGATCGATTCGATGCCACAGAGGCCGCAGCCGACAGGCCCCGCCATATGGCGGCGGCGCAGGCGCAGCATGTCGTTCTGCTCGTCCTTCAGCGTGATCTGCAGATCGATGCCGAGATTGCCCGCCACTTCGTCGGCGATCGCCTCGACCGCTTCGATCTGGCCGGGCTCAGCGATGATGCTCTCGGTCAGGCTGAAGCCGACGGCGAAATCCTCGAGATCGCCTGGCGTCGCCATCATCACCGCGTGGGTCGAGCCCCCGAAGGTGAATGCGACAGGCGTCTCTTCCGGGACAGCACGAGCGCCGTCCCTCAAGATTCCTGCGCGCAGGGCGGTCTCCGGCACGGTCTTCGACACCTGGAATTTCGGCATGGATGGCCCGGGCATCGCGACTACTCCGCAGCCTCCAGCTTGCCGGCAATCCGACGCGATTGCCGCGCCTGCTCATCGTAATCCTGCTGCCAGTCCGATGGTCCGTTAGACGGCATCACCTGAACCGCCGTCACCTTGTACTCAGGGCAATTGGTCGCCCAGTCGGAGAAGTCGGTGGTGATGACGTTTGCCTGCGTCGTCGGATGGTGGAAGGTGGTGTAGACGACACCCGGCGCCACCCGATCGGTGATCAGAGAGCGAAGCGTCGTCTCGCCGGCGCGGCTGGCGAGCCTGATCCAGTCGCCATCGCGGATGCCGCGCTGTTCGGCGTCATGCGGGTGGATTTCCAGCCGGTCCTCCGCATGCCAGACGACGTTGTCGGTGCGCCGCGTCTGGGCGCCGACATTGTACTGGCTGAGAATGCGGCCGGTGGTGAGCAACAGCGGGAAACGCGGGCCGGTTCGCTCGTCGGTCGCGACATATTCGGTACGGATGAACTTGCCCTTGCCGCGCACGAAGCCGTCGACATGCATGATCGGCGAGCCCTCGGGATGCTTCTCGTTGCAGGGCCACTGCACGGAGCCCATCTTCTCCAGATAGTCGTAGGAAACGAGCGCGAAGCTCGGTGTCGTCGCGGCGATCTCGTCCATGATTTCGGAAGGATGGCGATAGTTCCAGTTCATCCCCATGGCCTGCGCCAACTTCTGGGTGACTTCCCAGTCGGCATAGCCGTTCTTCGGCGTCATCACCTTGCGCACGCGGTTGATGCGGCGTTCGGCATTGGTGAAGGTGCCGTCCTTTTCCAGGAAGGTCGAGCCCGGAAGGAACACGTGGGCATAGTTGGCCGTCTCGTTGAGGAAGAGGTCGTGCACCACGACGCACTCCATCGCCGCAAGGCCGGCGGCCACGTGCTTGGTGTCGGGATCCGACTGCAGGATGTCCTCGCCCTGGATGTAGATGCCCTTGAAGGTGCCGTCGACGGCGGCATCGAGCATGTTCGGTATGCGCAAGCCCGGCTCGCTGGATATCTCGACACCCCAGAGTTTTTCGAAGGTCTCGCGCGTCGCATCGTCGGAGACATGGCGGTAACCCGGAAGTTCGTGCGGGAACGAGCCCATGTCGCAGGAGCCCTGGACGTTGTTCTGGCCGCGCAGCGGGTTCACGCCGACACCAGGCCGGCCGATATTGCCGGTGACCATGGCAAGGTTGGCAATCGCCATGACCGTGGTCGAGCCCTGGCTGTGCTCGGTAACCCCGAGGCCGTAATAGATCGCGCCGTTGCCGCCGGTGGCAAAGAGCCGTGCGGCACCGCGAACGAGATCGGCGGGAACGCCGGTATAGGCTTCGGTCGCCTCCGGGCTGTGATAGGGCTCGGCAACGAAACTCGCCCAGTCCTCGTATTCAGACCAGTCGCAACGCTCGCGGATGAAGGCCTCGTTGGCGAGCCCTTCGGTGACGATCACATGCGCGATCGAGGTCAGGATCGCGACATTGGTGCCCGGCTTCAACGGCAGGTGATAGGACGCTTCCACATGCGGTGAACGCACGATGTCTGTGCGGCGCGGATCGATGACGATCAGCTTGGCGCCTTCGCGCAGCCGCTTCTTCAGACGCGAGCCGAAGACCGGATGGCCATCGGTCGGGTTGGCGCCGATGATGACGGCGACGTCGGTGAACTCGACCGAATCGAAATTCTGCGTGCCGGCGGACGTGCCGAAGGCCTGGCCGAGACCGTAGCCGGTCGGCGAGTGGCAGACACGGGCGCAGGTGTCGACATTGTTGTTGCCGAAGCCGGCGCGCACCAGCTTCTGGACCAGATAGGTTTCTTCGTTGGTGCAGCGCGACGAGGTGATGCCGCCGACGGAATCACGGCCATACTGGTACTGGATCCGCCGGAATTCGGCGGCCACATGCGCATAGGCCTCCTCCCAGGTCACTTCGCGCCAGGGATCAGAGATCTTCTCGCGGATCATCGGGTTGAGGATGCGGTCCTTATGGGTCGAATAACCATAGGCAAACCGACCCTTGACGCAGGAATGGCCGCGGTTCGCCTGCCCATCCTTCCACGGCACCATGCGCACCAGTTCTTCGCCGCGCATTTCCGCCTTAAAGGAGCAGCCGACACCGCAATAGGCGCAGGTGGTGACGACGGAATGCTCCGGCTGACCGATCTCGATCACGGATTTTTCGGTGAGCGTCGCCGTCGGGCAGGCCTGGACGCAGGCGCCGCAGGACACGCATTCAGACGACATGAAGTCTTCGGCCATGCCGGCGGAAACGCGGCTGTCGAAACCACGGCCGCCGATCGTCAGCGCGAAGGTGCCCTGCACTTCCTCGCAGGCACGCACGCAGCGCGAGCAGACGATGCACTTCGCCGGGTCGTAGGTGAAGTATGGATTGGACTCGTCCTTCGGCAGCCATTTGGCGTTGATGTCGCCATTGTTGCGCGCCTTGACGTGGTTCTCACCCTCATAGCCGTACCGCACATCGCGCAGGCCCACGGCTCCGGCCATGTCCTGCAGCTCGCAATCGCCATTGGCCGCACAGGTCAGACAGTCGAGCGGATGGTCGGAGATATAGAGCTCCATCACCCCGCGGCGAACGTCCTTCAGGCGCGGCGTCTGGGTCGACACTTCGAGCCCCGGCGCCACCGGCGTGGTGCAGGAGGCGGGCATACCGCCCCGCCCCTTGATCTCGACGAGACAGAGCCGGCAGGAGCCGAAGGCGTCCATCATGTCGGAGGCACAGAGCTTCGGCACCTCGATGCCCGCATCCATCGCCGCGCGCATGATCGATGTGCCCTCGGGAACGGTCACTTCGCGCCCGTCGATGGTCAGCGTCACCATGGTTTCGGAGCGGGAGGCAGGCGTGCCATAGTCGATTTCATGAATGAGAGACATGGTCTTCCTCCTCACTCCGCCGCTTCGACAAGCGGAGCCGGTTTGAAATCATCCGGAAAATGCGTCATCGCGCTGACGACGGGATAGGGCGTGAACCCGCCGAGCGCGCAGAGCGAACCGAACTTCATGGTATTGCAGAGATCGGCGAGCAGTTCGCGGTTCTTCTCCGGCTCGATGCCTGCGGCGATCTTGTCGGCCACTTCGACGCCACGGGTCGAGCCGATGCGACAGGGCGTGCATTTGCCGCAGCTTTCGATCGCGCAGAACTCCATGGCGAAACGTGCCTGCTTCAGCATGTCGGCGGTATCGTCGAAGACAACGATGCCGGCATGGCCGATCAAGCCGTCCCGGGCGGCAAAGGCTTCATAGTCGAACGGCGTGTCGAACAGCGCACGCGGAAAATAGGCTCCGAGCGGACCGCCAACCTGCACCGCCTTGACCGGCCGGCCAGTTGCCGTTCCGCCAGCGATATGATCGATGATCTCGCCGAGCGCGAGGCCAAAGGCAGTTTCGAACAGGCCCGAGTGCTTGACGTTGCCGGCGATCTGGATCGGGATCGTCCCGCGCGAGCGGCCCATGCCGAAGTCTCGGTAGAAGGAGGCCCCTTTGTCCATGATGACAGGAACGGAAGCGAGCGAGATCACGTTGTTGATGACGGTCGGACAGTCGAACAGGCCCTTGTGGGCGGGGAGCGGCGGCTTCGCGCGCACGATGCCGCGCTTGCCCTCGAGGCTGTTGAGCAACGCTGTTTCCTCGCCGCAGACATAGGCGCCGGCGCCGGTGCGCACTTCCATGTCGAAGGCACGTCCCGAGCCGAGCACCGATTGCCCGAGCACGCCGGCTCGGCGCGCGATCTCGATCGCTTGCGCCATGGTGGCGATCGCATGCGGATACTCAGAACGCGTATAGATGAAGCCCTTGGTCGCGCCGGTCGCAAGGCCTGCCACCGCCATGCCCTCGATCAACACGAAGGGATCGCCCTCCATGATCATCCGGTCGGCAAAGGTACCGCTGTCGCCCTCATCGGCGTTACAGACGATGTACTTCCGCTCGCCCGCTGCTTCCAGAACCGTCTTCCATTTGATGCCGGTCGGGAAACCGGCGCCGCCGCGGCCGCGAAGACCGCTCTCCGTCACCTGCGTGACGATAGCCATCGGCTCCATGGAGATGGCGTTCTCCAGTCCGCGAAGACCGCCATGCGCGCGGTAATCGTCGAGCGACAGCGGGTCGATGACGCCGCAGCGCGCGAAGGTCAGCCGCGTCTGCTGCTTCAGGAATGGGATCTCCTCGGTCTTCCCGAGACAGAGCGCATGGTTGCCGCCATCAACAAGGCCGGCATCGATGAGAGACGCGACATCGCGCGCCTTGACCGGCCCATAGGCAACGCGACCTTCCGGGGTTTCCACCTCGACCAGCGGCTCCAGCCAGTGCAGGCCGCGTGAGCCGTTGCGCACAATGGTGACATCGAGGCCGCGTGCGGCGATCAGGTCTTCAATCGCCTTCGCCACCTTGTCGGCGCCGAGCGCCAGGGCCGCGGCATCGCGGGGAATGTAGATCTTCGTGGTCATCGGCGCGCCTCCGAAACGAGGGCGTCGAGATCGTCGGCATCGACCCGGGCATGCACCTCTCCGTCGAACATCGCGGAGGGTGCGCAGGAACAGAGCCCGAGACAGTAGACCGGCTCCAGTGTCACCGCGCCGTCGGGTGTCGTTTCGTGGAAGTCGATGCCGAGCAGGCGCTTGGCGCGCTCGGCCAGTTCATCGCCACCCATCGACTGGCACGCCTCGGCACGACAGAGCTTCAGCACATGGCGGCCGGCCGGATGCTCGCGAAAGTCATGATAGAAGGAGAAGACGCCGTAGACCTCGGCGCGCGACAGGTTGAGTTCACGCGCGATGACGGGCAGACAGTCCTGCGGCACGTAACCGAATTCGTGCTGGATCTCGTGAAAGATCGGCAGCAGCGGCCCTTCGAGCCCCTTCAGTTCCTCGACGATCGCAAGCGTGCGCCCGGATACATCTCCACGCGGCTGGTGAATATTCACTCAGGGAGCCCTCCCGGCTCGCGGCTGTAGCGGCCCTTTTGCGGACCACGCCCAGCTCGAATTGGCATCGCCCGGGAAGGCCGCTTCCTCCACGTCCATTCCCATGAACGAAAAGCTTCGCGCTTCTGGGCGGAAGGGTCAATAAGGCTGTTCCGTTGGTTGATAGAAAAAATCTATTGAGCCTGATTTCTCTCGCCGAGAATGCGCGCTTCGTGCAAAAGCGCCGACACCAGCGGCGTGAATGGTTCACGATGCGTCGCAACCAGGCCAACGGTGTGGTGGGCATCCGGCTCGATGATCGGAATCATCTTAATGTCTTCGTGAAAACCAAATGATTTCGCGACGTTGAAGGGCATGATGCTGGCCCAACGACCGGTGCGCACATGGGAGAAAAGCACGATCATCGAATTCGATTCGAGCGTCGGAGCGGCAACGACGCCAGCCTCGGAGAAATGCTGGTTGACGATGCGCCGGTTCTGCATATCGGCGGTCAATAGACAAAGCCGAATGGCGCTAACCTCCTTCCACGTCACGCTTTCGCGATCGGAAAGCGGCGTTCCCGCAGCCGTTACCAGGTGGTAGCGCTCGATCTGCAGCGGGACGCTGGTGACGCGCCCGAGCGGTTCGTTCTCCAGATAAGTGAGACCGGCATCGATCTCTAGGTTTTCGAGCAGCGCCAGGATCTGCAACGACGTGGTCGACAGCACCGAGAAAGTCACGTCGGGATGCTTCTCCTGGAACGGCGCGGTGATCATCGGCACCATGGCCAGCGTCGTCGGGATCGCCGCCAGCCGGATATGCCCGGAAAGGCCTTTGCGCGCCGTGCGCATCTCCTCGCGCATGGTGCGGGCATCGCCGACGATGCGGCGCGCCCATTCGAGCACCCGTTGCCCTTCCGGCGTCAGCCCCTGAAAGCGCGAGCCGCGACTGACGAGCATGACACCGAGCTGGCCTTCGAGCTGGCGAATTGCCGCCGATAGCGTCGGCTGCGTCACCCCGCATTCAAGCGCTGCCCGGCCGAAGTGTTTTTCGCGGGCCAGCACCAGAAACATTTCCAGCTTGTCGATCATCCCGAACCTTCGGAGTCCTTGGCTTTACCCCTCACCCTAACCCTCTCCCCGCACGCGGGGCGAGGGGACCTGCCCCGATCCCTGCCGAAGGGTGATGCCGGCGAAAGAATGTCAGGGCCGCCGCAAGATCTTACGCTCCGCAGAAGTTCAGAAGACAGCGGAGCGCGCCGCATGTCCCTTCGCCCCGCTCGCAGGGAGAAGGTGCCGGCAGGCGGATGAGGGGCTTGACCGCCACGGCCATCTACACCTGCTGTACTCACGTGATGAGCTGGCCGCCATTGACCTCCAGCACCTGGCCGGTGATGTAGCCGGACAGCGCATGGGAGGCGAGGAAGAGATAGGCCGGCGCGCAGTCCTCGGCCGTGCCAAGCCTGCCGATCGGGATCGTCTTGCGCGTCGCCTCCAGCTTTTCCGGCGACGAGTAGCGCTCGTGAAACTCGGTGGTGATGGTGCCGGGCGAGACGCAGTTGACCCTGATGCCCTCGGGCGCCAGTTCGCGCGCCAGCGCCTTGGAGTAGGTGGACACGAAGGCCTTGGTCGCCGAATAGATCGACGAGCCGGCACTGCCGCCGGTCAGCGCCGAAATCGACACGGTGTTGACGATTGCCGGATGGGTGCCCTTGCGCAACAGCGGCAACAGCGCCCGCGTCATCTCGACCACGGAGGTCTGGTTGAGCTGGACGACAGTGCGATACTGCTCGTCGGTCAGCTCGGCTGCCGGAAAGCGGCCAACCATGGTGCCGGCATTGTTGACGAGGATGTCGACGCTGTCGAAGCGGCTGCGGACCGCGTCCGCCAGTGCCTCGACGCCACCCTCTGCCAGGAAATCGGCTGCCGCCACATGCGCCCGCCCCTCGGTCGCAGCCGTCTCCAGGAAATCCGGAAGATCGCCAATCGTCCGCCCGGCATGGACGAACACATGCGCGCCGCAATCGAGAAACTGGCGCGCCACTTCAAGTCCGATGCCGCGTCCACCGCCGGTCACCACCACAGTCATGCCTTTGAACAAGGCCGGATGAAACATGTCTTTTCCCTCTTCCCGTCATTGCCAAAGTCGCCTATCGCCGGGGTGATTGCAACGCGCGCAATTCACATGCCGCCGACGAAAGCAGAATCGCGACAAACGACGATTTCTGAAATTGCACAGCTTTCGTTTTTGCATATTATGAAAAAAAACGAAAACGGGGAGGTTTCGGAATGTATCTGACAGGGCGGCAGGCGGAAATCCTGGAACTGGCGAAGAACGAAGGACGCGTGCTGGTCGAGGAGCTGGCGCAGCGCTTTTCGGTGACGCCGCAGACCATTCGCAAGGACCTCAACGACCTCTGCGACGCCAAGATCCTCAACCGGATTCACGGCGGCGCGATCTTCCCGAGCGGCAAGGAAAACGTCAAATACGATGCCCGCCGCCAGATCGCCGCACCGGAGAAGCAGGCGATCGGCAGGGCTGCCGCTGCCCTCATCCCCGACAACGCCTCGCTGTTCATCAATATCGGCACGACGACGGAGGCCGTGGGCGAGGCGCTGCTAGACCACAAGGAATTGATGGTCATCACCAACAACATCAACGTCGCCAACCACTTGCGCGTCTTCCCGTCGATCGAGGTGGTCATCACCGGCGGGGTGGTTCGCGGCTCCGACGGCGGCATTGTCGGCGAGGCGGCGGTCGACTTCATCAAGCAGTTCAAGGTGGACTTCGCCGTCATCGGCGCCTCGGCCATCGACCATGACGGCGCACTGCTCGATTTCGATTTTCGCGAAGTGAAAGTCGCCCAGGCGATCATCGCCAATGCCCGCCACGTCATCCTCGTTTCCGACTCGACCAAATTCGAAAGAACGGCCCCCGTTCGCATCGGTCATATCTCCCAGGTCCAGACCTTCATCACCGATCGCTGTCTCGTTGATAACGTGCGCAAAATCTGCGCCGAACAGGACGTTCGCCTGATCGAAACCGAGGCCTGAAAAGCGCTTTTTTAGACGATCCTGAGATTCGCCCAACATTCGTTTGACATTCGATATATTTTCGCTTTAACTGATTTCACTTTCGCGATTGCACCAATTTGTGCATTGCGAAATGTGGGAGGGGAAAAGCAGTGGCAGAGCAGGCAATCTTCGACGTCTTCGTTATCGGCGGCGGCATCAACGGATGCGGCATCGCGCGTGATGCGGTCGGTCGGGGATATTCGGTTGCCCTTGCCGAGATGAACGACTTTGCCTCCGGCACGTCGTCCGGCTCGACCAAACTCATCCATGGCGGCCTGCGCTATCTCGAACATTACGAATTTCGCCTGGTGCGCGAAGCGCTGATGGAGCGCGAAGTGCTCTGGGCGATGGCGCCACACGTGATCTGGCCGATGCGCTTCGTTCTGCCCTACCACAAGGGTGGCCCGCGCCCGGCCTGGCTCATCCGCCTCGGCCTGTTCCTTTACGATCATATCGGCGGCCGCAAGCTGCTGCCGGCGACAGCAACGCTCGACATGACGCGCGACCCGGCCGGAAAGCCGTTGAAGCGGCTGTTCACCAAGGCATTCGAATATTCCGACGGCTGGGTCAACGACGCCCGTCTGGTTGTGCTCAACGCCCGCGACGCGGCCAACCGCGGCGCCAGGATCATGGCGCGCACCCGGGTGATCTCGGCAAAACGCGACAACGGCACATGGACGATCGAAACCGAAGATACCATGACTGGCGAGCGCCGGCAGACGCGGGCGCGCATGCTGGTCAATGCGGCAGGCCCGTGGGTCGATGCGGTGCTCGCAAGTGCGCTCGGCAAGAATGATGTTCACAACGTGCGCCTGGTCCAGGGCAGCCACATCGTCGTGCGCAAGAAGTTCAACGATCCTCGTGCTTACTTCTTCCAGAATCCGGATGGCCGGATCATGTTCGCCATTCCCTACGAGGACGATTTCACGCTGATCGGGACCACCGATCGCGACTACACCGACAACCCGGCAGACGTGCGCATCAGCGATGCGGAGGTCGACTACCTCTGCAAGGCAGCGAGCGAGTATTTCCTCGAGCCGGTGGAGAAGGACGACATCGTCTGGACCTATTCCGCCGTCCGCCCGCTGTTTGACGATGGCGCCAGCAAGGCGCAGGAGGCGACCCGCGATTATGTTCTTCGGGTCGAGGGCGACAGGACGACGGCACCGCTGCTCAATGTCTTCGGCGGCAAGCTGACGACCTATCGTCGCCTGAGCGAATCCGCGCTCGAAAAGATCGGCGAGGCCATTGGCGTCAAGGGCGCCAAGTGGACGGCTGGCTCGAACCTGCCGGGCGGGGATTTCCCGGCCACGGGCTATGCTGACGAGGTCGCCAAGCTTCACAAGAAATATCCCTTCCTTGCCGCAGGCCATGTGCGCCGGCTGGTCCGCCTCTACGGCACGCGCGCCGCAGCGCTGCTCGGATCGGCATCGAACGAGGCTGGCCTTGGCCGCCATTTCGGCGCCGACCTCTACGAGGCGGAAGTGAAGTGGCTGATCAAGGAGGAGTGGGCCCGGCACGCCGAGGACGTGTTGTGGCGGCGCACCAAACTGGGATTGAAGCTGACGCCCGGCGAGGCGGCAGCACTGGAGGAATACATGCGGGGCGCGGCGAACGCCGCCGCCTGAGGATCCCCGCATACTGGAATGCCGATGGCTGGGTGGAACACCGGAGAATTCAATGCTTGAAATGAAGAAGATATCCAAGGTCGTGGGTGGGGAGACGCATATCTACCCGACCGATCTTGTGCTGCAGAGGGGGACGCTCAATGTGCTGCTCGGCCCAACCCTTTCCGGCAAGACGTCGCTGATGCGGCTGATGGCCGGCCTTGACAAGCCTGCCTCCGGTTCGCTGATCTTCGACGGCACCGACGTCACCGGCCTGCCGGTCCAGAAACGTTCCGTGGCCATGGTCTACCAGCAGTTCATCAACTACCCGTCGATGACCGTCTACGACAACGTCGCCTCGCCGATGCGCATCAGGGGTTCGGACGCCGCCACGATCGACCGCGAGGTGCGCAAGGCCGCCGAACTGCTGAAGCTCACGCCCTATCTCGATCGCACGCCGCTCAGCCTGTCCGGCGGCCAGCAGCAGCGCACGGCGCTGGCGCGCGCCATCGTCAAGAACGCCGATCTCGTGCTTCTCGACGAACCGCTCGCCAACCTCGACTACAAGCTGCGCGAAGAATTGCGCGAGGAACTGCCGAAGCTCTTCGCGGCATCGGGCGCGATCTTCGTCTATGCGACCACCGAACCTTCCGAAGCCCTGCTTCTCGGCGGCAATACCGCTACGCTTAGCCAGGGCCGCATCACCCAGTTCGGCAAGACCATCGACGTCTTCCGTCGCCCGGTCGACCTGGTGACGGCACGAACCTTCGCCGATCCGCCGCTGAACACGATCGAACTCATCAAGTCGGGCCCGATCTTCACGTTCGACGGCAAGCACGTTCTGTCTGTTCCCGTCCACCTTTCGGCACTGCCGGACGGCCCCTGCACGGTCGCCTTCCAGCCGCACCACCTGTCGTTCGACCGTCCTTTCGACGGCGCGACACCGCTGACGGTCAAGACGGCAATCTCTGAAATCGCAGGCTCCGAAAGCTTCATCCACGTCGGCTTTTCCGGTGCGCGCTGGGTCATGCTGGCGCCGGGCATCCACGACATCGAACCGGACGCAACCCTCGAGGTTTTCGTCGACATCCGCCACCTGATGGCCTTCGGGCCGGATGGGCGCGCGATCGGCAAGACGGCCTGAGGGGGCGCTGGGAGGAAAGACAATGGCACGCATCGATCTCGAACATATCCGCCACGCCTATGGCGCCAAGCCGAAGTCGGAAAACGACTACGCGCTCAAGGAAGTGCACCACGAGTGGAACGACGGCGGCGCCTATGCGCTGCTCGGACCGTCCGGCTGTGGCAAGACCACGCTGCTCAACATCATCTCTGGCCTCATCAATCCGTCGGAAGGACGCATCCTCTTCGACGGCAAGGACGTCACGCATCTGTCCACCCAGGACCGCAACATCGCCCAGGTGTTCCAGTTCCCGGTGATCTACGACACGATGACCGTCTACGACAATCTCGCCTTCCCGCTTCGCAACCGGCATGTGCCGGAGACCGAGGTCGACCGCCGCGTCAAGGAGATCATCGAGATGATCGGCCTTGGCGGCTGGGCGGGCAAGAAGGCGCAAGGCCTGACGGCCGACCAGAAGCAGAAGATCTCGCTTGGCCGCGGCCTCGTGCGCTCCGACGTCAGCGCCATCCTGTTCGACGAGCCTCTGACCGTCATCGATCCGGAAATGAAATGGGTGCTGCGTTCGCAGATCAAGCGGCTGCACAAGCAGTTCGGCTTCACCATGGTCTACGTCACCCATGACCAGACCGAAGCGCTCACCTTCGCCGACAAGGTCGTCGTCATGTATGACGGCCAGATCGTGCAGATCGGCACGCCCGCCGAACTGTTCGAACGGCCGCGCCACACGTTCGTCGGCTATTTCATCGGTTCGCCGGGCATGAACGTTCTGCCGGCAAAAATCGACGGCAGCACCGCCCAGGTCGGCGGCGAGAGCATTGCGCTCAACTTCCGGCCCGAGATCAAGTCCGGCGCCAAGACCGAACTCGGCATCCGCCCGGAGTTCGTGTCGATCGGCCGCGAGGGCATGCCGGTTGCGATCACGAAGGTCGAGGATATCGGCCGTCACAAGATCGTGCGCGCCCGCTTTGCCGACCAGCCGATCTCGATCATCCTCGACGAGGATGGCGAGATCCCTGCCGATCCACGCATCGCCTTCGACCAGAAGGCCATCAACATCTACGCCGATTCCTGGCGCGTCGGCGGGGAGGCCTGATCATGGAAAAGACCTGGAACAACAAAGCCTGGTTCATGGTTCTGCCGGTGCTGGTGCTCGTCGCCTTCTCGGCGGTGATCCCGCTGATGACCGTGGTCAACTATTCGGTTCAGGACACCTTCGGCAACAACGAGTTCTTCTGGGCCGGGACCGACTGGTATGTCGACGTCCTGACCTCCGACCGCTTCTGGGACGCGCTCACCCGCAACCTGATCTTTTCGGCGATCATCCTTGCGATCGAAATCCCGCTCGGCATCATCATCGCGCTCAACATGCCGAAGAAGGGCCTGGGCGTGCCGGTCTGCCTCGTCCTGATGGCGCTGCCGCTCCTGATCCCGTGGAACGTCGTCGGCACCATCTGGCAGGTCTTCGGACGCGTCGACATCGGCCTGCTCGGCCACACGCTGGAAGCGCTGGGGATCAACTACAACTACGTGCAGAACCCGATCGACGCCTGGGTCACGCTGATCGTCATGGACGTCTGGCACTGGACGAGCCTTGTGGTGCTGCTCTGCTATGCCGGTCTCGTCTCGATCCCGGACGCCTACTATCAGGCCGCCAAGATCGATGGCGCGTCGCGCTGGTCCGTGTTCCGCTACATCCAGCTGCCGAAGATGAAGCGCGTGCTGCTGATCGCCTTCCTGCTGCGCTTCATGGACTCATTCATGATCTACACCGAACCCTTCGTCGTCACCGGCGGCGGCCCGGGCAACTCCACCACCTTCCTGTCGATCGACCTCGTAAAAATGGCCATCGGCCAGTTCGACCTCGGTCCGGCGGCAGCCCTATCGATCATCTACTTCCTCATCATCCTGCTGCTCTCGTGGATCTTCTACACCGTGATGACCACGAGCGACGCGCAGAGCTGAACCGGGAGGGAGGAGAGACCAATGAACACGACCAAAGCACCGCTTTCGCAACGCCTGTCCTGGCTGGTTCCGACGATCTACATCGTCTTCCTGTTGTTGCCGATCTACTGGCTCGTCAACATGAGCTTCAAGGAAACGAGCGAGATCCTCAGCACGTTTTCGCTGTGGCCGCAGAACCCGACGCTGCGCAACTACATGGTGATCTTCACCGACCCGTCCTGGTACAAGGGCTATATCAACTCGATCATCTACGTCGTCATGAACACGGTGATCTCGGTTTCGGTGGCGCTTCCGGCGGCCTACGCCTTCTCGCGCTACCGCTTCCTCGGCGACAAGCACCTGTTCTTCTGGCTGCTGACCAACCGTATGGCGCCGCCGGCCGTTTTCGCGCTGCCGTTTTTTCAGCTCTATTCGGCCTTCGGCCTGATCGACACCCACATCGCGGTCGCGCTGGCTCACTGCCTGTTCAACGTGCCGCTGGCGGTCTGGATCCTGGAAGGTTTCATGTCCGGTGTGCCGAAGGAGATCGACGAGACCGCCTATATCGACGGCTACTCGTTCCCGCGGTTCTTCGTGAAGATCTTCACGCCGCTGATTGCCTCGGGCATCGGCGTCGCGGCCTTCTTCTGCTTCATGTTCTCCTGGGTCGAACTGCTGCTGGCCCGCACGCTGACGACCACCGCCGCCAAGCCGATCGCCGCGATCATGACCCGCACGGTCTCGGCCTCCGGTCTCGACTGGGGCGTGCTGGCGGCAGCCGGCGTGCTCACCATCATCCCCGGCGCGCTGGTGATCTACTTCGTACGCAACTACATCGCCAAGGGCTTTGCCCTGGGCCGCGTCTAAAGGAGCTTCGTCATGAATTTCTCATGGATGGCATGGACGCTGCCGACGGCGCTGTTCTTCATCACCATCGCGCTGCTGCTCGTCGGCATGGCCGTGTGGGAATATGTCTCGCCGGGCGGCAACCCGCGCGTCGGCATCCTGCGCTTCGAGACGACGCGCGGCGACAGGCTTTTCGTATCGCTGCTCGGCAGCGCCTTCATTCACCTCGCGTGGCTCGGCCTTGGCGGACCGAACCTCTGGTGGGCTCTCGCCCTCTCGGTGGTCTACGCCATCGGCGTCTTCCGCTACGTGTGAGGTGAACGGACTGGGGGGCGGGAAGGGCCCCTCGAAACTGCAATGGACGCAATCGCAAAACCCAAAGGGAGGAAATTATGCGACGGCACCTTTTGACAACGACGGCAGTCATGCTGCTGGCTTTCACCGGCTCGGCCTTTGCCGGCATGGACGAGGCAAAGAAGTTCCTCGACAGCGAGATCGGCGACATGTCCGCTCTCGACCGCGCCGCCCAGGAAGCGGAAATGCAGTGGTTCGTCGATGCGGCAAAGCCTTTTGCCGGCATGGACATCAAGGTCGTTTCCGAAACGATCACCACCCATGAATACGAATCGAAGACGCTGGCCAAAGCCTTCACCGACATCACCGGCATCAAGATCACTCACGACCTGATCGGCGAAGGCGACGTCGTCGAAAAGCTCCAGACGCAGATGCAGTCGGGCGAAAACGTCTATGACGCCTACATCAACGATAGCGACCTCATCGGCACCCATTGGCGCTACCAGCAGGCCCGCAACCTGACGGACTGGATGACCAACGAAGGCAAGGACGTCACCAACCCGAACCTCGACATCGACGACTTCATCGGCAAGTCCTTCACGACAGCACCTGATGGCAAGCTTTACCAGCTGCCCGACCAGCAGTTCGCGAACCTCTACTGGTTCCGCTACGACTGGTTCAACGACGAGAAGAACAAGGCGGACTTCAAGGCGAAGTACGGCTACGACCTCGGCGTTCCCGTGAACTGGTCGGCCTATGAGGATATCGCCGAGTTCTTCACCGGCCGCGAAGTCGACGGCAAGAAAGTCTATGGTCACATGGACTACGGCAAGAAGGACCCGTCGCTCGGCTGGCGCTTCACCGACGCCTGGCTGTCGATGGCCGGCAACGGCGACAAGGGCATCCCGAACGGCAAGCCGGTCGACGAGTGGGGCATCAAGGTCGACGAGAATTCGCGTCCTGTCGGCTCATGCGTTGCCCGCGGCGGCGACACCAACGGCCCGGCCGCCGTCTACTCCATCCAGAAGTATCTGGACTGGATGAAGGCCTATGCACCGGCTGCAGCCCAGGGCATGACCTTCTCGGAATCCGGACCGGTGCCGTCGCAGGGCGAAATCGCCCAGCAGATGTTCACCTACACGGCGTTTACGGCCGACTTCGTCAAGCCGGGCCTGCCCGTCGTCAACGAGGACGGCACCCCGAAGTGGCGCTTCGCTCCGAGCCCGCACGGCGTCTACTGGAAGGACGGCATGAAGCTCGGCTACCAGGACGCCGGTTCCTGGACGCTTCTGAAGTCCACCCCTGACGATCGCGCCAAGGCCGCATGGCTCTACGCGCAGTTCGTGACCTCGAAGACCGTCGACGTGAAGAAGAGCCATGTCGGCCTGACCTTCATCCGCCAGTCGACGCTGGATCACAAGAGCTTCACCGACCGTGCGCCGAAGCTCGGAGGTCTGATCGAGTTCTACCGTTCGCCGGCCCGCCTGCAGTGGTCGCCGACCGGCACGAACGTTCCTGACTATCCGAAGCTCGCACAGCTTTGGTGGCAGGCGATCGGCGATGCCTCCTCCGGCGCGAAAACCGCCCAGGAAGCCATGGACTCGCTGTGCTCCGAGCAGGAAAAGGTGATGCAGCGCCTGGAACGCGCCGGCATCCAGGGCGATATCGGTCCGAAGCTCGCCGAGGAACACGACCTCGAATACTGGAACAAGGATGCCGTTTCCAAGGGCAACCTCGCTCCGCAGCTGAAGGTCGAGAACGAGAAGGAAAAGCCCCAGACCGTCAACTACGACGAACTGGTCAAGAGCTGGCAGAAGTAACATCCCCAAGACGACGGCCGCCCCTTGAAAACGGGCGGCCGAAGATCAGGAGATGCGGCACCGGGGTCGGCAACGGCCCCGGTTTTTCGTTGCCTGAAAGCAGATCACTGGGAGTAGCTCGGAAATCCCTGCCGCCCGAGCCACGCCACCACCAGGGCCGGAAGCAGGATAACCAGCAACGCAACTGGAAAAACACCCGCACCGACACTGTCCAGCAGCAGACCGCCAACCAATCCGCCACCTGCCATTGCCGCATTCCAGGTCGTGACGACCATCGACTGCGCCGCATCCGCTTCCACGCCGGCTGCCTTTGCCGAAGCGGTCTGAAACAGCGTCGCTGCGCCGCCGAAAGCGAGCCCCCAGATGATAACCCCGGTGTAAATCGCGACCGACAGATCGGACCAGAAGGCGAGCACTAGCGATGCTGCCGCAAACAGGATCATGCTCGCCAGAACCAGCCGGCGCAAATGCCTGTCGACCAGCGCCCCGATCACCGGAATGACGACCAACGAGGCGACGCCGAAGACAAGCAGCACCCTGTCGGCTTCCGCATCCAGGCCCGACGGCTGCAGGAACGGTACGATGTAGGTGTAGAGAATATTGTGAGCGAGAACGACGGCAAACATCACAAACAGCACCGGCCGGATCCCGGGCAGCCGGAACACGGACGACAGCGGCTGGCGGCGTTCGCCGCGCTGGCCCGGAAAATCGGGCAGTGCCCACAGGCTCCAGCCGACGAGCAGGATTGCCGCGACGCTGAGAAGACCGAAGGTCAGGCGCCATCCCGCCGCGGCCCCGAGCAGCGTCCCCGCTGGAATGCCGATCGACAGCGCCACCGGCGCGCCGAGCATGGCGATGGCAATCGCCCGCCCCTGCTGGTGCGGCGCCACCATGCGGATGGCATAGCCGGCGGCAAGCGCCCACAGCAGCCCGGCAAACACACCGGCGAAAAAGCGCGCCGCCATGGTCAGGGCATAATCGTGCGAAAGCGCAGTCACCGTGTTGACCACGGCAAAACCGGAGATCGCGGTGATCAACAGCGGCCGCCGCCGCCAGGTCCGCGTCAGGGCCACCAGCGGAATGGCGGCGACGAGCGAACCGATCGCATAGATCGTCACCATCTGCCCGACGAGGGATTGTGAGACGCCGAGGTCGCCGCCGATTTGCGTGAGCAACCCGGCCGGCAGTGCCTCGGTGAGGATGGTGATGAAGCCAGCGGTCGCGAGCGCCAGCAGCGCGGAAAGAGGCAGCCGGGCGCCGGCGGCAGGCATAGATAATGTTTCCTGCGAAGGTAAAAGCGCGCAGTCGTTGGATTGCATGACGTTTATCTCTCGGGATGGCCGACGGGACCGTCGGTCTCAAAGGGCGCGGGAAAGACGCACGAGGCGTTCGCCACCGACTGGGGCCGGCGGCGATCTCGCCTATGCCGATGCTGCGCGCCTGGGCAGCACCAGATCATCGACGCGATAGGTGTGGAACTCGCTGGTCGAGACCGTATCCAGCGCCCTGAATTTCTCGAGGAAAACCGGGTCGCTGAAGAACTCCTCGACATTTCCTTCGCCGGCTATCGCCTCGATGTTGACCACGGTCTTGCCGTCGGTGCTCTTTGAGAGGTTGCTCCAGAGAAAGCCTTCCTTGCGCTCGGCCACATAGTGGACCACGTCCTGGATCAGGCCAAACGCCTCTTCCTGCTTGCCCTCGTGGGCGTGGATGACATTGACGATGAAGACGGTGGGTTCGGGGTTTCCGCGGAAACCGGCCACAAGTGTCTCTTGCATGTGTTCTCCATTCTTTTGCCGACGCTGTTGTTGCGCAGCGAACGCGCTGTGTCGGCCAGGCGGACTATGGCGAGCTTCCAATCAGGGAAAAATACGCTACAGCTCCGAAGATATCGGACAAGAATATCTACAATCCCGAAGAACGGACGAGGACGAAAAATGGACAGCCTTGGGGCACTCAATGCATTCGTGCAGGCGGCAGACGCCCGCAGCTTTACCGAGGCCGCAGCCCAGCTCGGCGTTTCCCCCTCCGCCGTTGGCAAGGCGATTGCCCGCCTGGAGGAGCGATTGAGCGTTCGCCTCTTTCATCGCAGCACCCGCAGCGTCACGCTGACACCGGAAGGCACGCTTTTTCTCGAACGCTGCCGGCGGATCTTTTGCGAGATCGAAGCGGCGGAAGCCGAGTTGGTACAGAGCCAGGAAGCCCCGCGCGGCAAGCTGCGCGTCAGCCTGCCAATGGCCGGCATGCTGCTGATGCCGACGCTTGCCGCCTTCATGCGCGCCTATCCGGAGGTCGAGATCGATCTCGATTTCTCCGACCGCATGGTCGACGTCATCGAGGAAGGTTTTGATGCGGTGATCCGCAGCGGCGAACTCGGCGATTCCCGTCTGATGATGCGCCAGCTCGGCACGTTCCACCCCTACCTGGTCGCTTCACCCGCCTATTTCGAGCAACATGGCGTGCCGGAGACGCCTGCGGACCTTGAACATCATCATTGCCTACATCACCGCTTTCCCTCGACAGGCAAGCTAGAGACCTGGCCGCTGGTGCAGGATGGCGTTGTACTCACTGTCGACCTGCCGATAACAGCCGTCTCCAACGCGCTGGAACCGCTGATCCACATGGCCGAGGAAGGGCTCGGCATCGCCTGCCTTCCGGATTTCACCGTCGGGCGGCAGTTGCGCGAGGGAACACTTGTACCGGTTCTCGAAAACCGGCTGCGCCGTTGCGGCACCTACCGTATCCTCTGGCCCTCGAGCCGGCATCTCGCGCCGAAACTGCGCGTCTTCGTCGACTTCATGGCCGCCAATCTCTTCCCGGCAAATGGCGGCTCGTCGAGCCCGCTTTGACAGGAAACCGGGCCTACGATTTCGCCAGCACCCGGCGTGCGGTCTTGCCCGGCCGGTCCTTGTCGAAAATCGCCCGGATCGCCTGCTTCGTGCCGTCATCCATCAGCACGACCATGTCCAGATAGAGTTGCCTGTCGACGATAACAAAGCGGACGTCGAACGGTTTGCCGCCATAATGGCCGCTGGCCTTCTCGCTCCAGCGGCCGATGCCGTTCGCGGTCCCGGTGCGCGTCTTCAGGTCCGCATGGGCAAATGCGAACCAGCCGCTGCTGGAAGACACTTTCAGGATCGGCCCGTGCTGCTTGATCGCCAGCCAGCAGGTGTCACAGGTGCCGGCGTTCGACACCATTTGCCGCCACTGCCCAGGGAAATCCGCGGTCTCGGCGTTGGCGGCAAACGGCCACAACACCACGACAATGGCGATCAGGACGCCGACCAATCGGTGAAACGTGCCAGCAGGCGACGAAGATTTCATATGCTGCAATCCCATGGAAACCCGGAGGCGAGCGTTCGCCTTGATACCGGTCGAGATTGCCTGCGCTTCATTGCGGTAACGTTGCATCTGTTCCGCCGTTTTCCGCCAGTGTTGCGGTCCGGCAGTTCCCATTGTTGATGCCCATTTCCCCCGAATTCCCGAAAGTGTTTACTCCTGGGTTGTCCTTGCGGCATTCTGTCCCGGCACCAAAGATGCCTTTCCCCTGTTGAAAGACGGGGCCCCTGTTGGAGGACGGGGGAGCGGACTGGTCGACGTGATGGGAGGAGTAACCATGAGCGACACATCGAGCATACACCCGGTGGACGAGAAGCTGCCTGTCGGCAAGCTAGCGACCCTTGGGATCCAGCATGTTCTCGTCATGTATGGCGGCGCCGTCGCGGTTCCGCTGATCGTCGGCCGGGCTTTGCAGCTCAGCCCTCAGGATGTCGCCTTCCTGATTTCGGCCGATCTTTTCGTCTGCGGCCTCGTCACCATCATTCAGTCGCTCGGCATTACCCGCAGCGTCGGCATCCGCCTTCCCGTGATGATGGGCGTGACCTTCGCCTCCGT
Organism: Ensifer adhaerens; assembly: GCF_013283195.1. Taxonomy (GTDB): domain Bacteria; phylum Pseudomonadota; class Alphaproteobacteria; order Rhizobiales; family Rhizobiaceae; genus Ensifer; species Ensifer adhaerens_G. The sequence goes on from NZ_JABEKT010000001.1 coordinate 90,412, forward strand.
CGGGCCGATGGTGTCGATGGCGACGATGACGCCCGGCCACGAAGGCGCACGACTGATCTTCGGGGCCATCATCGGCGCAGGCCTTGTCGCGCTGCTGCTCGCCCCGATCATGGGGCGGTTGTTGCGCTTCTTCCCGCCCATTGTCACCGGCACCATCATTCTTGTCATCGGCGTGACCCTGATGCGCGTCGGCGTCAACTGGATCTTCGGCAACCCCTTCGGACCGACGGCACCGAAGCTGGTCGATCCGACCCACGCCGAATGGCTGGCCGAACTGAAAAAACTCGCCAGCACCGGCGGCCCAGCCGTTCCTGATGGTGTCGTGTTGGGCGCCACCGTCCCGAACCCCATCTATGCCGAGCCGAGCCATGTCGGGCTCGCCGCCTTCGTGCTGATCTCCATCCTCGTAGTTGCGCGCTACGGCCGTGGGCTGATCAGCAACATTGCGGTCCTGACCGGCATCGTCATCGGCTGCGTCTTTGCCGCCGGCCTCGGCATGATGCATTTCGACCGGGTGGCGGATGCCGGCTGGTTTGCCGTCGTAACGCCCTTGCGCTTCGGCATGCCGATCTTCGATCCGGTGCTGATCGCCACCATGTCGCTGGTGATGATCGTTGTGATGATCGAATCGACAGGCATGTTCCTGGCGCTCGGCGAGATCACCAACAGGGAAGTCTCGCAACAGCAGCTGACCGCCGGCCTTCGCGTCGACGGCATCGGCACAATGATCGGCGGCCTGTTCAACACCTTCCCCTATACCAGCTTCTCGCAGAATGTCGGCCTTGTCGGCGTCACCGGCGTGAAGAGCCGCTATGTCTGCGTCATGGGTGGTGCGATCATGATCGTGCTCGGGTTGATCCCGAAGATGGGTGCCTTGGTCGAGGCGGTGCCGACCTTCGTGCTCGGCGGTGCCGGCCTTGTCATGTTCGGCATGGTGGCCGCCACCGGCGTGCGCATCCTGTCGACCGTCGACTTCAAATCGTCGCGCAACAACCTGTTCGTCGTTGCCGTCTCTGTCGGCTTCGGCCTGATCCCGCTGATCGCACCGAACTTCCTGATGTGGATGCCGCATGCGATCCACCCGATCATCGAATCGGGCATCGTGCTCGCCTCGATCTCGGCAGTCGTGCTCAACGCCTTCTTCAACGGCCTGCGCGTCGAACGCTCCGCCTCGATCAATGCGGCAAGACTCGCCGACAGCCACTGAGCCGGCTCAAGACCATCAGCCCCGGCCTTCGCAAGGAGGCCGGGGCTTTGTCGTTCCAGCGCCAGAATAACCTCGACACTTCGATCACGGGCGAAGCATCTGCCCGCGCCGACACGGTAGAACGAGGCAACGAAAACGCCCCGAAGGATCCGACCATCATGGCCAAGAACAATCTCACCCTCGAGCTTCTGCTGCTCGCCTTGCTCGCAACGCTGTGGGGTGCGTCTTACACCTTCATCAAGATCGGCGTCGAAACCATCCCGCCGGTGACGCTGATCGCAGCCCGTACGCTGATCGCCGGCACTATCCTGCTCGTGGTCCTGCGCATGCGCGGCGTCAGGCTGCCGCGCGACGCGGCCACATGGAAACGCTTCCTGTTCCAGGCTTGCCTCAACAGCGTCTTCCCCTTCACGCTCATTGCCTGGGCGGAACAGACGATCGATGCCGGCGTCGCCTCGATCCTCAATGCCGCCACCCCGATCTTTGCCTTCCTGCTGACGGCGCTGATCACCCGCCATGAGGCGGCAACGCCGAGGAAGCTGATCGGCGTGATCGCGGGCATGGCCGGCATCAGCCTGATCATCGGCGTCGAAGCCTTCGGCGGTATCGGCGACCAGCTGCTGCCGCAGTTTGCCGTGGTTTTTGCCACCGTCTGTTATGCAGGGGCTGCTATCTTCGGAAAGAATTTCAGGGGCCTCGACCCGATGGTCCCTGCCGCGGGCTCGCTTCTTGCCGGCGCCGTGCTTCTCATCCCGGCAAGCCTGGTGATCGACCAGCCGTGGACGCTCGCCCCTTCCGCCCCGTCGGTGATCGCGCTCGTCTGCCTTTCCGTATTTTCGACGGCGCTGGCCTTCGCCATCTATTTCCGGCTGATCCAGACGCTCGGCTCGGTCGGCGCCACGGCGCAGGCCTATCTGCGCGTACCCGTTGGCGTCGGCATCGGCGTTCTCTTCCTCGGCGAACGCCTGTCGGACACAATCTGGATCGGCCTTGCCTGTGTCGTCATCGGCGTTGCCGCCATGACCATCCCGGCGCGCCGGACGAGCGCTGTCATCATTGAGCGGAGCTAAGGCAACATCAGCGGCAAAACAGAAAAGACGCAGCGATCGCCCGCTGCGCCTTTTCGACGTTACGAAGCAATGTCGCTCAGTCCTTGCGCTTGCGGCAATAAAGCTCGAGCCTGTGGCGAACCAGATCGTAACCGAGTTCGGCAGCGATCTCCGCCTGCAGCTGCTCGATCTTGTCGGAGCGGAACTCGATCACGGCCCCGGTGTCGATGTCGATCAGGTGGTCGTGGTGAGGCGCGTCGGCCGTCTCGAAACGGGCGGTTGCGCTTTCGAAGGCGTGGCGCTGCACGACGCCCTGTTGCTCCAGCGCCGACAGCGTCCGGTAGACGGTCGACAGCGAAACGGTCGCATCGATTTCCTTGGCGCGGCGGTGCAATTCGCTCGCATCCGGGTGGTCTTCGGCTGTCGCGAGTATCTTCAGGATTGCCGCGCGTTGCCGCGTTACGCGCACGCCGCCGTCCCGAAGCACGCCTTCCAGCTCTTCAACGCGATTCTTGTTCTGTTTCATGGCGCTACACTAGCCAAGCCCGGTTAGTTTGAAAATAGCCAGTTGCGAATGCTTCTCATTTGCATTGACTTATGCAAATCATTCCCCTACTCCTGTGCAAGACAACATCGGGGAGTATGGAATGATCGATCAGACGAGACGCGCGATCCTGGTTGCAGCAACCGCATTGGCAGCCTTCGCGCTCGTTCCGGGCACCGCTCTGGCGCAGGAAAAGTTCAAGGCCGTTACGACGTTCACGGTGATTGCCGACATGGCCAAGAACGTCGCGGGCGACGCGGCCATCGTCGAATCCATCACCAAGCCCGGTGCGGAAATCCACAACTACCAGCCGACGCCCCGCGACATCCTGAAGGCACACGATGCCAAGCTGATCCTTTGGAACGGCCTCAATCTCGAACTCTGGTTCGAAAAGTTCTTCCAGAACTTCGACGAAGTTCCAGGCGTGGTCGTCTCTGAAGGTGTCGAGCCGATGGGCATCGCCGAAGGTCCCTATAGCGGCAAGCCGAACCCACATGCCTGGATGTCGCCTTCGGCAGCACTGATCTATGTCGACAACATCCGCGACGCATTCGTGAAGTACGACCCTGATAATGCCGAGACCTACAAGGCCAACGCCGAAGCCTACAAGCAGAAGATCGAGGCGGCGATTGCCCCGATCCGGACCGAGATCGGCAAGATCCCGGAGGACAAGCGCTGGCTGGTTTCGAGCGAAGGCGCCTTCAGCTACCTCACCCGCGACTTCGGCCTGAAGGAGCTTTACCTCTGGCCGATCAATGCCGACCAGCAGGGCACGCCACAGCAGGTGCGCAAGGTCATAGACGCCGTGCGGGCGCACAACATCCCCGTCGTCTTCTCCGAAAGTACGATTTCGCCCGACCCGGCGCAGCAGGTGGCGCGGGAAACCGGCGCCAAATACGGCGGCGTGCTCTATGTTGATTCGCTGAGCGAGGCGGACGGTCCGGTGCCGACCTATATCGACCTGCTGCGCGTCACGTCCGAAACCATCGCGAAAGGCCTTTCGCAATGAACCTTCAGGTGAAGACCGGTGCCCGCCCGACGGCCGGCACCGGAGATATTGGCAGCGGCATCCGTGTCTCCGGCGCGACGGTGACCTATCGAAACGGCCACCGTGCCCTGCGCGATGCCTCCTTCGAGATCCCGACCGGCACGATCACCGCCCTTGTCGGCGTCAACGGCAGCGGCAAGTCGACCCTCTTCAAGGCGATCATGGGTTTTGCCCGGCTGGCCAAGGGCGAGATCTCGATCCTCGGATTGTCGGTGCCCGAGGCTCTGAAGAAGAACCTCGTCGCCTATGTCCCACAGGCAGAAGAAGTCGACTGGAATTTTCCTGTTCTGGTCGAGGACGTGGTGATGATGGGCCGCTACGGCCACATGAACATGCTGCGCATCCCGAAAAAGGCCGACCATGAGGCGGTGTCGGCAGCCCTTGCCCGTGTCGGCATGAGCGACTTCCGCAAGCGCCAGATCGGCGAGCTTTCCGGCGGCCAGAAGAAGCGCGTGTTTCTTGCCCGCGCCCTCGCCCAGGATGGCCGCGTCATCCTGCTCGACGAGCCCTTCACCGGCGTCGACGTCAAGACGGAAGACGCCATCATCCGGCTGCTGATGGGCTTGCGCGACGAAGGTCGCGTCATGCTGGTCTCGACCCACAATCTCGGCAGCGTACCGGAATTCTGCGACCGCACCGTTCTCCTGAAGAATACCGTGCTCGCCTACGGCCCGACCGAAACGACCTTCACCCGCGAAAACCTCGAACTCGCCTTCGGCGGCGTGCTCCGGCATTTTGTGCTCGGCGGCGACAGCCTGCATGACGACGCCGATCCGCGGCAATTGTCTGTCATCACCGACGACGAGCGGCCGCTGGTGATGTACGGCGCCAAGGGGCAGATGGTGTCGCAGCCGGCCAAGCCCGAGACCGACCCGGAGGCAGCAGGCAAATGATCGCCACGCTCCTCGAGCCCTTCACCTACAATTACATGGTCAATGCCATGTGGGTGAGCGCCCTGGTCGGCGCCGTCTGCGCCTTCCTGTCGTCCTATCTGATGCTGAAAGGCTGGTCGCTGATCGGCGACGCGCTCTCGCACTCGATCGTCCCGGGCGTCGCCGGCGCCTATATGCTCGGCCTGCCCTTCTCGCTCGGCGCGTTCTTTTCCGGCGGGCTTGCGGCCGGTGCGATGCTCTTTCTCAACCAGCGCACCCGGCTCAAGGAAGACACCATCATCGGGCTGATCTTCACCTCGTTCTTCGGCCTCGGCCTGTTCATGGTGTCGCTGTCACCGACCTCGGTGAACATCCAGACGATCGTTCTCGGCAACATCCTCGCGATCACGCCTGCCGACACGCTGCAGCTTGCGCTGATCGGCATCATCTCGCTTCTCATCCTGACGGCGAAGTGGAAGGACCTGATGGTCACCTTCTTCGACGAGAGCCATGCGCGCTCGATCGGCATCCCGACGACTTTTCTCAAGGTGCTGTTCTTCACACTGCTGTCTGCCTGCACGGTCGCAGCGCTGCAGACAGTCGGCGCCTTCCTGGTGATCGCCATGGTGGTGACACCAGGCGCCACCGCCTATCTGCTCACCGACCGTTTCCCGCGGCTGATCGTCATCAGTGTCGCGATCGGCGCGCTCACCAGCTTCTTCGGCGCCTATTTCAGCTACTTCCTCGATGGCGCCACCGGCGGCATCATCATCGTACTGCAGACGCTGATCTTCCTCGCAGCCTTCGTTTTCGCGCCGAAGCACGGATTGCGGGCGGCGCGCCGGCGCAGCGCCGAAGCCCTGGAGGCCGCGCCATGATTTCGCTCGACCTTCTGCTCGCCGTCTTCGAATTCGAGTTCATGCGCAACGCGCTTTTGATCTCGGTTCTGGTGGCGATCCCGACGGCGCTGCTCTCCTGCTTCCTCGTGCTGAAAGGCTGGTCGCTGATGGGCGACGCCATCTCGCATGCGGTCTTTCCCGGCGTCGTCATCTCCTACATCGTCGGCCTGCCGCTTGCAGTCGGTGCCTTTGCCGCCGGCATGTCCTGCGCGCTCCTGACCGGCTACCTCAAGGAAAACAGCCGCATCAAGCAGGATACGGTGATGGGCGTGGTGTTTTCCGGCATGTTTGGCTTCGGCCTGGTGCTCTACACCAAGATCCAGAGCGACGTGCATCTCGACCACATCCTCTTCGGCGACATGCTCGGCATCGGCTGGCCCGATATCATCGAGACCGGCCTGATCGCGCTGGTGGCGACCGCTATCCTGGCCGTGAAATGGCGGGATTTCCTGCTGCATGCCTTCGACCCGGCCCAGGCCAAGGCCGTTGGCCTGCGCGTCAACTGGCTGCACTACGGGCTCTTGGCAATCCTGTCGCTGACGATCGTCGGTGCTCTCAAGGCTGTCGGCCTGATCCTCGCCATCGCCATGCTGATTGCCCCCGGCGCCATCGCGTTCCTGATCACCCGCACCATGGGCAGCATGCTCATCGTTGCCGTGCTGGTCGCGACCGTCGCCTCGTTTACGGGCGTCTATCTCTCGTTCTTCATCGACAGCGCCCCGGCACCGACCATCGTGCTCTTGATGACCGTGATCTTCCTCGCCGCGTTCCTGTGGTCGTCCTTCCGGGCGGCCCGCATCGAGGCGCAGCGCGCGCCCGTCGAATAAGTTAGAGGCTCCCTTCCGCGGGAAGGGAGCCTCTAAATTGTCATCTCAATGGCTCGGATGGAGCGCGTCGTTGAGATACATGCAGGTCAGCATGGTGAAGATATAGGCCTGGATGACCGACATCAGCAGTTCGAGCCCCGTAAGCGCCACGGTCATCATCAAGGGCATGACGGCACCGAGCATCCCAAGCGCGCCGAAGCTGCTGAGGCTGACGACGAAGCCGGCAAACACTTTCAAGGTGATATGGCCGGCAAGCATGACGGCGAAAAGACGAACGGAGTGGCTGACCGGGCGCGAGATGTAGGACACGACCTCGATCGGGATGATGATCGGCGCCAGCACCAGCGGCACGCCCGACGGCATGAACAGGCGGAGAAAGCCGAAGCCATGCTTGACCAGGCCGTAGATCGTCACGGTCAGGAACACCAGAGCCGCCAGCGCAAAGGTCACGGCAATATGGCTCGTCACCGTGAAGGCATAGGGAAACATGCCGATCAGGTTGGCGACCAGGATGAACATGAACAGCGAGAACACCAGCGGGAAGAAGCGCATGCCGTGCTCGCCGGCATTCTCGCGCAAGGTCTTCGACACGAACTCGTAGAGAATTTCGGCTGCCGACTGCGCCCGGTTCGGCACCAGGCCGCGCCGACGCGTCGAAAGCATCAGGAAAAGGCTGGCAATCGCCACCGTCACGATCATGAAGACGGACGAATTGGTAAAGCTGATATAGTGTCCGCCGACCTCGGCGATGTGGAAAAGCGACTTGATCTCGAATTGTTCGATGGGTCCGGCCATCATGAGCCTCGTGCGTTGGCAAGGAAGCAACCACGGCGCGCCGGCGGCGGCCGCAGGCGCATCAAATTGTGGGAGAAGCAGGCGAATGCCGGTCTCGCGATGGAGCGCGATGGCGCCCGAAGCAAAAACTCAGCTCTGTCAGGAAGGAAAAGCGCACGCGGACGTGCCGCAGGCGAGAATGCTGCATGATGCGATCGACTCCATTATCTCGCGTATCGAGATAGTGGGGCCGTCCCCAGGCGAAGCATCGACGCGGGTCGTCCCGCGTGCGCCTGACCTAGAGACAAATTTCGGCGAGGTCAAGCCGACACACACCCTGGGATAGAGCGCTGGCTTCTGCATCGGATCGTTGAGCCGACCGAGGCTCAGCCAAAATCCCGGTGGTCGGCCAGCACCTCTTCGATCACCTTGCGGCTCTTTTCCGCCTCGGCAGAGTTGGTGCCGGGGAGACCGGCATAGACGATCAGCGCCTTCCAAAGAGTCCAGCCGCGTCCGCGCGCCCAGGTACCGGCATCGAGCCCCATGCCGGCGCGAAAGACTTCTCGGCTTTCCCCACGAAACAGCGTCCAGGCGATGGCGAGATCACAGGCGGGATCGCCGATGCCCGAGGTGCCGAAATCGATGACAGCGCTCAAGCGACCGTCTTCCACGAGCAGATTGCCCCAACTGATATCGCCGTGGAACCAGACCGGTGCGCCCTGCCAGCGTGCCGAAAGCGCCGCCTGCCAGACGTCGCGTGCGGCTTGCGTATCGATGCGTCCCTCAAGCGCCACGAGCGCGTGGCGCGTCTCGGTGTCGTAGTGGCCAGGCGGCCCACCGCGAAAGAAATTGTGCACACCCGGCAGCGGCCCACCGCTTGGATCCACCTCTCTCAAGGCGACTAGAAAACGGGCAAGGTCCTCGGCAAAGATCGTGAGGTCGCCGATGCGTTCATCCGCCGCCGTCTCGCCCGGCAGCCAGCGATAGACCGACCACGGCCATGGATAACCCTCGCCGGACACCCCCCTTGCGAGCGGCACCGGGATCGGCAGCGGCAGGTGCGGCGCCAGCTTCGGCAGGAAGACCTGCTCCTTTTCCACCTGCAGCGCATAGGATGCGGCACTCGGCAAACGGACGGTCATGTCCTGTCCGAGATGAAAGGTACGGTTGTCCCAGCCGCCTGGAAGCAAGGGGGCGATGTCGAGCCCGGCCCACTGCGGAAACTGCGCGGCGATCAGGCGCCGGACCAGCGCCGCATCAATGGTGGGAATGATCGTCGATTGGTCGGACATATCGAAACAAGCGCCTCGCCAGAGTCGGGACGCCTGTTTTAGCCGATCGTCGTGCCTTCGCAACTTTTCCGCCCGAGGCGGACAAACCGACTTAGCCGATCCGCGTCGCCTTCAGCCTGTCTTCATCGAGCACGACACCGAGCCCCGGAGCCTCTCCAAGTTCGAGCCAGCCGCCCGCATGGCGCAGCGGCGCCTTCATCGGAAAATCGCGGCGCACCTCGCTCCATTCCGGATTGTCGTAGGGATATTCGAGCCAGGGCGCATCGCCGACACCGGCCGTCAGGTGGGCGTTGGCAAGCACGCCGATGCCGTTGGTCCAGGAATGCGGCGTCATCATCACGCCGGCCTCGCGCGCCTGGAAGGCGAGACGCCGGCAACCGGTGATGCCGCCGACGAGCGCCACGTCAGGCTGGATCACGTCGAAGGCACGGTCCTCGATGATATCGCGAAACTCGTAGAGCTCGCGGGTCATCTCGCCGCCAGCGATGCGCAGCGACGTCGCATCCGAAAGCCGCCGCATGCCCTTGCGGTCCGAGCGGTGCAGCGGCTCCTCCATCCAGTAGATGCCGAGCCGCTCCAGCTCGCGCGCCACCATCAGCGCATCCTTGAAGGTCCAGGAGAGCGTCGTATCCCAGGGCATGCGCCAACCCTGGTTGCAGTCGACCATCAGGTCGAGACGATCGCCGACACGGGCACGGATCGCTTCGAGCGCGCGCACGTCGTCGCGCCAGGTGCCGCGACCGCCGGACGATGACGAGAAGCGCACCTTCATTGCCGGAAAGCCTTCGTCGACATAGCTTTCCGCTTGCGCGGCCATGGCGCCGGGATCGCGCAGCACGCCCGAGGAGGCATAGAGGCGCACCCGATCCGACCGGCCACCGAGCAGTCGCCAGACCGGCTCGCCGGTGATCTTGCCGGAGAGGTCCCACAACGCCAGATCCATCGGCCAGCAACGGCCATAGTGGAAATTGATGTGCGAGAGCACCTCGTAGTGGCGCTCGAGCTGGCGCGGATCCTCACCGATGAACAGGTCCTCGTGCCCCTCGAACCCCTTCATCAGGTCGCCGGAGCCGATACCCTCGCGGCCCTCGTCGTCCCGGACGCGCACGATGGTCGCGTCGAACTGTCGGCGCGGCCGCCCGTCCCAGCTCGCCTTGAACGGCGGATCGAGCGGCAGGCGATGGTGGCTGATCTCGATGGATGCGATCTTGCTCATGGTCTCTCCCCCGAAGGCTCAGCCGAACTGCTGCCAGATGGTCTTGTAGTCGCAATATTTGTCGATCGCATGCACGGAGCGGTCGCGGCCGAAGCCCGACTGCTTGAAGCCGCCGAAGGGGGTCGCAAAGTTAGACATGTCATAGGTGTTGATCCAGACCGTGCCGGCATGGATCGCCTCGGAAAACCGATGCGCCCGATCCATGTCTTTCGTGAAGACGGCACCCGCCAGCCCGTAGATCGTATCGTTGGCGATCCGCAGCGCCTCCTCCTCCGTATCGAAGGCGATGGCGGCCAGCACCGGGCCGAAGATCTCCTGGCGCGCCAAGCTCATGTCGTTGGTCATGTCGACGAAGACGCCGGGCGAGACGTAGTAACCGCCAGTCTCGGTCATCACCCGCTCGGCGCCAAAGGCGCGGCGTGCGCCCTCCTTCTCGCCGACTGCCACCAGCGACAGCACCTTTTCAAGGTGCGCCTCTTCGATCAGCGCACCGATCTGGGCTGTCGGGTCGAGCGGATGCCTAAGCGCAATGTCGCTCTTCGTCACCGCCTCGATCTTTGCGATCAGCGCGTCCTGAACCGAGCGATGCACGATCAGCCGGGTCGAGGCATGGCATGTCTCGCCGGAATTGTAGAAGCAGCCCCAGGCAACAGCCGAAGCCGCTGCATCGAGATCGGCATCTTCGAAGACCACCAGCGGCGACTTGCCGCCGAGTTCGAGGGCCACCCGCTTGACGTTCGACTGCGCCGCATAGCCCATGATCAGCTTGCCGACCTCCGTCGAGCCGGTAAAGGCGATCATGTCGACGTCCATATGCAAAGCCAGCGGCTTGCCGGTCTCTTCGCCATAGCCGGTAACGACGTTGAACACGCCGGCTGGCAGCCCGGCTTCTACGGCGAGGCTCGCAAGGCGAATGGCGGTGAGCGACGACTGCTCGGCCGGTTTAAGCACGACGGAATTGCCGGCCGCGATCGCCGGCCCTAGCTTCCAGGCGTCGATGATCATCGGGTAGTTCCAGGGCGTGATCACACCGATGACGCCGAGCGGCACCTTGCGCACCAGCGCCCGGGCGTTCGGGCCGGTCGGCGCAATCTCGTCATAGAGCTTGTCGATCATCTCGCCGTAGAACTGGATGCCGTCGGCGCAGAGCCGGACGTCGACATTGAGCGACGCCATGATCGGCTTGCCCACATCGAGCGTTTCGAGCATGGCGAGTTCCTCGCCATGGGTCCGGATGAGATCGGCCCATTTGAGTATGATCTTCTTTTTCTCAAGCGGCTCCTTCCGTCGCCAGATGCCCCTCTCGAAGGCGGTCCGCGCGCTCGCGACCGCCGTATCGATATCGGCCACACCGCCCCGCGCGATTGCCGGCCCCGGCTTGCCGTCCATCGGCCGGGCGCGGATGAACGTTTCGCCGGAGGCGCTGGCACGATGTTCGCTGTCGATGAAATGCCGACCCTCCGGCTTCAACGCCGAAAGAACGTCTTGCCAATAGTCGCGCGTAAAGACCTTGCTCATTTCGTGTCGTCCTTCGCTTACATCGTCTTTGGCAGAGCCATGATTGTCGCCGCAAACCGATCGATATCCGCGTCGTCGATCGGGCGGATCGTCGATCGCCGCATCGGCTGGTTTTCCGGCGCTTTCATTTCTGCGGCCAGATCGCCGGCTCCGAAAGCTTCGAAGGTAGCAGGAAGCGCCCTCACAAGGCCGCAGCGGTCCATGAGGCGCGAAACGAAGTCCGGAAGGTCGCTGGCACGGGAAGAGCCGCAAGCTCTCGCAGCGGCCTCAAGCTCGACTGTGTCGGCATCGACAAGCCAATCGAGCGTCGCCTCGAAACCGAGCGCTGTCGCAAGGCCATGGTGAACTGGCGCCAATCCTGCGAGCGCGTGGCTGATATTGTGGGCGACGGCAGTGCCGCAATTGTCGATGGCGATGCCGGCATAACAGGAGCCGAGCAAAACGTCGGCGCGGGCTTGCAGATTGCCGGGCTCGCGCACCGCCGTCTCCAGCGATGCCGTCAGCAGGCGCAGGGCCTCATGTGCATAGAACTGCGCGCCGCGGTGCGTGTTGCGGTTCGTCGCCGCCTCGAAGGCATGGATGAAGGCGTCGAGGCCGCACCAAGCGGTCAGATGTGCCGGCAGCGTCGTCGTCAGCACCGGATCGAGCAGCACCAGATCGGCCTTGGTTTCCGCCCCCCAGATCCAGAGCTTCTTGCCCTCGGGCCCGGCAAAGATGTTAGTCGCCGACGTCTCGGAGCCGGTTCCGGCCGTCGTCGGCACCATGATCTTCTTCAGGGGGGTCTTCGGCAGCGCATTGGCGGCAAGCGCATAAAACATCGGATCTTCGCCGGAGGCAGCGCAGCAGGCGGCGATCTTGGCGATATCCAGCGCCGAACCGCCGCCGATGCCGATCACGAGGTCTGAGCCGACGGCGGACTTCGTGGCTGCGCGCACATGTGCGAGTTTCGGCTCGCCGGCAAAATCGGAAAACACCCGCGTTGCAACACCCTCATGGTCGAGGCTGTCGACGATGCGGCCGGCAAGACCGGACTGGGCGAGGAAACCGTCGATGACGATCGTTGCCGCGGCAGCGCCCTGCGCTTTTGCGGCCGTGCCGATGGTCGTATGGATATTGTCTGCCAGGCGGATTTCGGGAATGAAGGAAGTGGAGAAGGACAAGGTCGTCTTCCTGTCGCCGCGGGATGATCGCTTTACCCTGCATCACAATCTGATATTTTCAAATCCATGCAATTTTCGGCCTTTTTGATAACCTGAGATCATGGAACACCGGCTGCTCGACCGTATCCCGCTGGAGGCTTTTCGCGTGTTCGACGCCGCCAGCCGGCATATGAATTTTTCCCGTGCCGGTCGCGAGCTCAACATCACCCAGGCCGCCGTCAGCCGGCGCATCAAGACGCTCGAGGATCATCTCGGCAGCCCGCTTTTCAGCCGTCGCGGCAAGAACCTGGAACTGACGCCACAGGGCGAACGGCTGTCCCAGCGCGTGCGGGCCTCGCTCGACTATCTCGAGGAAAGCCTGGAACCCTTCCGTGGCGCGACCGGCCAGGCGATCTCGATTGCGGCCAGCGGCTCGGTCTCCCACCTCTGGCTCGGCACCAGGCTGCGCGAATTCGGCAAGGAGAACCCCGGCATTTCCATCCGGCTGCTGACCTCCGACAGTCCCTCGGAGCTGGCATCCGAAAACAACGACCTCGTCATCCTCTATTCGACCGGCGATCATCCCCGCTGGCACCTGACGCCGCTGATGGCGGAAGAACTGGCACCGGTCGCATCGCCTGATTATCTCGCCTCGCGCGGGCTCGATGCGGCGATGCTGACGCCGCAGGCGCTCGCTGCGCTCGATCTCATCGACTATGACCGCTTCAACGCCAATTGGATCTCCTTCCAGCAATGGTTCGAGCGCACCGGTGCGGGCACGCGTGGCGCCAGGCTGCGACCGCGATACACATTTTCGACCTATGTAATGGCTGTCGATGCCGCCCTTCGCGGCGATGGCGTCGCGCTCGGCAGCCTTGGGCTGCTCAGCGGACATATCGACGACGGCAGGCTCATCGTTCTCGGCGGCAAGACGCTCGCCACCGGCTATGGCTACTATCTCGGCCTGCCCCGCAATCGGCCATCGAGGGACGAGGTGCTGCGCCTACACGCCGCACTCGCAAAGTCGACATGAGCAGCGGACGCGCCAAGGCGATGCCACCGCCGAAACAGCCAAGCCGCACCGGCGTGGCCTTCTTCCTCTTTGCCTTGGCGGTGATCGTCACGGCAATAGCGGCGACGGTCCTGCTTGCCAACGAACAGCGAAACCTGAAACGGTTGCTCAGGGCGCTCGACCTTCCAACCACATTTCTCGAAAAGGCGAAGCGCCCGGAGCCACCCGCCCAGGTCAAGCGAAAGCCGCCACGCATCGCCTTGCCGGTCTGGACCTTCCAGGATCTGCACACGCCGGAGCAGCAGTTCCTGCGGGTGTTGCGCAGCGATCCGCGCGCGCTCTGCGACGAACTGCGCGAGGCCGGCTTCCGCGAACTCGAATGGAAATCGAGCGCCGGCGAGCGCGGCCAGTGGGAGTGCTCTTCGCTGGTGTCCTTCCCGCGGCCAGGGGTCGACAAGACCTCGTCGATCTTCATCTTCATCAAGGGCAGCGGCGAGGAAGAGATCACATCGTTTCGCGTCAAGCTCAACATCGAGCGCCCTGAGGATGCCCAGGTGGTAACGACGAGTGCCGCACGCGCCGCATCGGTCTTCCTCGATCACGTGCGCTGGGCCGATGGCGGCAGCATCACGCTGCAGATCCAGGCACTGAAGGAGTTCGACGTCAAGCGCTTCGGCAGCCGCGTTCAGTTCAAGCGCGAAACCGACGAGACCACGGCACGCTACAATTTCCTCGCCAACCAGCCAGCCCGCGCCCGCCCGAAGACCATCGCCGAAGTCTATTTCGACCGGGAGAAGTGGCTCCCCTACGGCACTGACGACGTCCGCAGCTTCGTTCTCGGTCCGACGGCGTGGAACGGGCCGGCCAAGGTGCCGGCGAGCGGCGAAACGGAAACGGGCACGGCCGAGAATTCTGGACCAGAAAAGACCGACCTCAACACAAAACCCTGACCTGGGCTCAGCGATCGATCCGCGTCGAGAGAATGATCGACGACAGCGTCCGGTCGACGCCGTCGATTTCGCCGATGCGATCGATCAGAAGGTCGAGTTCGTTGATCGAGGCCGCAGCAACGACCGCGATCAGATCAAAGCTGCCGCTGACGGAGTGGAGCATGCGGATCTCGCGGATGGCGGCAAGCTCCGGCGTCACACGGCTGAGCGCCCGCGGCGCGATGGTGATCAGCACATGCGCCTTGACGAGACCCTTTTCATAGCTCTCCGACAGACGGACACCGTAGCCAGCGATGATCCCCTCGCGCTCCAGCCGCTCGATCCGCGCCTGCACGGTCGTTCGCGACAGGCCGAGCCTGCGGGCAATCGTCGCCGTCGGCATGCGGGCGTTTTCGCTGAGCACGGCGAGAAGTTCGCGATCCTTGTCGGTGATCTGCATTTCGTCGGTCCATCTAGGCAATCTGCCGAATATCTATAGGCGATTTAGTCATATCAGCGCTTCAAATCAACAGCTTCCCACCTGACAATAAGGACCGAAACGAATTTCATACCCTGGGGGAAACTCATGAAAAACATCGTCGTCATCGGAGCAGGCAAGATCGGCTCCACCATTGCGCGCATGCTCGCGCACACCGGGGACTACAGCGTCTGCGTTGCCGACCGCAGCGCCGAACAGCTGAGCCAGATCGAGAAGCATGACGCCATCACCACGGCCGCCGTCGACATCGGCGACAAGAAGGCGCTCGTTTCGCTTCTCTCCGGCAAGTTCGCCGTTCTCAGCGCCGCGCCGTTCCACCTGACGGTTGCGATCGCTGAAGCCGCTGCGGAAGCCGGCATCCACTACCTCGATCTGACCGAAGACGTCGAATCCACCCGCCAGGTCAAGGCGATCGCCGCCAAGGCCAACACCGCCTTCATCCCCCAGTGCGGCCTCGCGCCTGGCTTCATCTCGATCGTCGCCAATGATCTCGCCAGCCGCTTCGAGACGCTTGAAAACGTGCGCATGCGCGTTGGCGCCCTGCCGCAGTACCCGTCGAATGCTCTCAACTACAACCTGACCTGGAGCACCGACGGCGTCATCAACGAATACATTGAGCCCTGCGAAGCGATCGTCGAAGGCAGCCTGATCGAAGTTCCCGCGATGGAAGAGCGCGAAGAGTTCTCGCTCGACGGCGTCACCTATGAAGCCTTCAACACGTCTGGCGGCCTCGGCACGCTCTGCGAATCGCTGAAGGGCAAGGTCCGCACGCTGAACTACAAGACGATCCGCTACCCCGGCCACGCCGCGATCATGAAGGCGCTTCTCAACGACCTCGGCCTGCGTCACCGCCGCGAAGTCCTGAAGGACATCTTCGAAAACGCGCTGCCGACCACCACCCAGGACGTCGTCGTGATCTTCGTCACGGTTTCGGGCTTCCGCGAAGGTCGCCTGATCCAGGAAACCTACGCTAACAAGGTCTATAGCGGCGTCGTCGCCGGTCGCATGCAGAGCGGCATCCAGATCACCACTGCCGGCAGCATCTGCGCCGTGCTCGATCTGCTGGCCAATGGCAAGATCGCGTCCAAGGGTTTCGTGCGTCAGGAAGACATCTCTCTCGATACCTTCCTTGCAAACCGCTTCGGCCACTACTACGCCCAGAAGGGCGAGGCAGAGCGCGTCGCCGGCTGAGACCACTCGGCTCGACTGCGCTGACTTTAATGCCCGGGTTTTCCCGGGCATTTTTTTACGCTGGCTGCTGGATATTCTGAACCGGCCGCGGCACGCGTCGCAACCCCGGCGAGAGGGTACGATAACCCCTTGAGCGCTCCGCCTCACAGAGATCGATTATGGGGAGCTATGTCCGGCCGAACTCATCCTCGATGCGGATGATATCGTCTTCGCCGAGATAGGACCCGGTCTGCACCTCGATCAGTTCCAGCGGGATCTTGCCGGGATTGTGCAGCCGGTGGACCGTTCCTTGCGGGATATAGACGGACTCGTTTTCATGCAGCAGCCGGGTTTCGCCGGCCATGGTGATCTCGGCCGTGCCCCGCACCACGATCCAGTGCTCGGCGCGATGATGGTGCTTCTGCAGCGAGATCTTCTTGCCGGGGCTGACCTTCAGCCGCTTCACCTCATAGCGCTCGCCGCTGGAGACCGAGGAGACGGCTCCCCAGGGCCTGTAGGACGTCGGGTGCTCCTTCGTCAGCTCCGCCGTTGCCGGCGCGCGGGCGAGAAGCTTGACGATGTTGCCGACGCTCTGGCTATCTTCCAGGCGCCCGACATAGACGGCGTCTTCGCTGGCAATCACCGCAATATCGTCAAGGCCCTGCACCGCAAGGTGGATATCGCGCGAGAGCACCAGCGAGTTGCGGGTATTCGACACCGTCGCCCTGTCGGTGACGACATTGCCGTCGGCATCCTTGCGGCCGGTCTTCCACACGGCATCCCAGCTGCCAAGATCCGACCAGGCAAAGGAGGAAGGAACGACGGCGGCCCGCGCCGTCTTTTCGAAAACGGCGTAGTCGACCGAAATGTCGGGCGCTGCAGCAAAGGCCTTCGCCTCCAGCCGGCTGAAATCGAGATCCTTGCTGGCACCCTCGACGGCCGCCTTCGTACGGGCATGAACCTCGGGCGCATAAAGCAGCATTTCGTCGAGGAACGCCTTGACCGGCAGCATGAACATGCCGGAGTTCCAGAGGTAACGCTCGGTCGAAAGCATCGCTTCCGCCTTGGCGCGATCCGGCTTTTCGACGAAGCGGGCGACCCTGTTTGCCCCTGCCGCAAGCGCCTCGCCGAGCTCGATATAGCCGTAGCCGGTCGCCGGCTCCGTCGGCGTGATGCCGAAGGTGACCAGTTCGCCGGCCTCGGCGGCCTGCTGCGCGCGGAGCATGCAATCGATGTAGACCGCTCCGGCATCAATTTCGTGATCGGAGGCCAGCACCTGCATGATCGCCGTCTCACCGAACCTGGCGAGGACAACGAAGGCCGCGGCCGCCAATGCGGGCGCCGTGTTGCGAGCAACGGGCTCAAGCAGGATATCGCTGAGCGGAGCATGGACGGCGCGCGCCTGTTCGGCGACGATGAAGCGGAAATCGCTATTGGTGACGATGATCGCCGGCTCGTAAAGCCTGTTGTCGCTGACGCGCTCCAGCGTCTGCTGGAACAGCGACCGATCGGAGAGGATCTGCAGGAATTGCTTCGGCGCGCCAGAGCGCGACAGCGGCCAGAGGCGCGTACCCTTTCCACCCGCCATGATTACGGGGACGATCTTAGACGTCATGCCAAGCCTCTGCGTGCATCAAGTGATAGTCCATCCATACAGGACCGATGCTAAAGAATGCCTGAAGCCGGAGATCCAAACAAACCGCACCAAAGGCGAGGTATGCCCCACACTTAGGATAAGGCTGAGCCGGCCCCGTCACCTTTACGTCGTGTCAATTCGCGCCGTCACAAAGATCGGGCGGCCTTGTTGCAGCCGACGCCTGAACACAAAAAACCCCGCTCGAAGGCGGGGCTTTTTCATTGGTTTATCCCGTCGGGATGTCCCTTTCAGGCCGGGATCACGATTTCCCCGAGCTTCGTCAGTTCCGCGATGAACTGATCGACGCGCGTCTTCTTCTCGTCGCCGGCACCGTCGAGCTCTGCACGGGCAGCATCGATGCGCTTTTCAAGCGCAGTGCGGTCGAGTTCGTCGACGTGCACGGCGGATTCAGCCAGCAGCGTGCAGCCGGTCGGCAGGATATCGGCGAAGCCACCGAACACGACAAAGCGATCGGCCTTACCGTCGGCCGTCTTCACGGTAACGATGCCAGGCTTGATCGTCGTCATTGTCGGGGCATGATTGGCCATCACGGTCATCTCGCCCTCGGTCGCCGGAATGACGACTTCCGTCACCTGCTCGGAGAGGAGCAGGCGCTCGGGGGAAACAAGCTCAAAATTGAAACTGTTGGCCATGACCATTCACTTCTCGTGGGCGCGCCACCTGAGGTGGCAGGCTGTGCATGTCTTCCCTGCTCCGCACCGGGCGGAACGCAGGATGAAAGCCTCGGCGCATCGCTGCGCCGAGGCTCACGATGCTATCAAGCGGCTTCTGCAGCCAGCTTCTTGGCCTTTTCGACCGCTTCTTCGATCGAGCCGACCATGTAGAAGGCGGCTTCCGGAAGATGGTCGTAGTCACCGTTGACGAGGCCCTTGAAGCCCTTGATCGTGTCTTCGAGAGCGACCAGCTTGCCCGGCGAACCGGTGAAGACTTCGGCCACGAAGAACGGCTGCGACAGGAAGCGTTCGATCTTACGAGCGCGGGCAACCGCCAGCTTGTCCTCTTCCGACAGTTCGTCCATGCCGAGGATGGCGATGATGTCCTGGAGAGCCTTGTAACGCTGCAGGGTCGTCTGGACCTTACGCGAAATCTCGTAGTGCTCTTCGCCGACGATCATCGGGTCCAGCATGCGCGACGTGGAGTCGAGCGGGTCAACCGCCGGGTAGATACCCTTTTCGGCGATCGAGCGCGACAGAACCGTCGTTGCGTCCAAGTGGGCGAACGAGGTAGCCGGCGCCGGGTCGGTCAAGTCGTCGGCCGGAACGTAGATGGCCTGAACCGAGGTGATCGAACCCTTGGTCGTCGTGGTGATGCGTTCCTGCATCTGACCCATGTCGGTCGCCAGCGTCGGCTGGTAACCCACGGCCGAAGGAATACGGCCGAGCAGAGCCGACACTTCGGAACCTGCCTGGGTGAAGCGGAAGATGTTGTCGACGAAGAACAGAACGTCCTGGCCCTTGTCGCGGAAGTCTTCAGCGATCGTCAGACCGGTCAGAGCGACGCGAGCGCGGGCGCCCGGCGGTTCGTTCATCTGGCCGTAAACGAGCGCAGCCTTGGAGCCTTCGCCGCCGCCATGCTTGTTAACGCCAGACTCGATCATTTCGTGGTAGAGGTCGTTGCCTTCGCGGGTACGTTCACCCACGCCTGCGAAGACCGAGTAACCACCGTGCGCCTTGGCGACGTTGTTGATCAGTTCCATGATGAGAACGGTCTTGCCGACGCCTGCGCCGCCGAACAGGCCGATCTTGCCGCCCTTTGCGTAAGGCGCGAGCAGGTCGACGACCTTGATGCCGGTGACGAGGATCTGCGCTTCCGTCGACTGCTCGACGTAGGACGGCGCGTCCTGGTGGATGGCGCGCTTGCCCGACGTGACCAGCGGGCCAGCTTCGTCGACCGGCTCGCCGATGACGTTCATGATGCGGCCGAGCGTTTCGTCGCCAACCGGAACCGTGATCGGTGCACCCGTGTCGGTGACCGGCTGGCCGCGGACGAGACCTTCGGTCGAGTCCATGGCGATCGTGCGGACGGAGTTTTCGCCGAGGTGCTGCGCGACTTCGAGAACGAGGCGGTTACCGTTGTTGTCGGTTTCCAGTGCGTTCAGGATCAGCGGAAGCTGGCCTTCTTCGAACGCAACGTCGACGACGGCGCCGATGACCTGCGTTACGCGACCGACAGCGCCAGCTGCCGCAACTGCGGTCTTGGCGGAAGCTGCCTTCCTCGGTGCAGCCGGCTTCTTCGCCGCTGCGGTTTCTTTCGGGGTAGCTGCCTTAGCCATAATCCTTACCCTCTTCTCGTAACCTTAGAGCGCTTCCGCGCCCGAGATGATTTCAATGAGTTCCTTGGTGATCTGAGCCTGGCGCTGACGGTTGTAGCTCAGCGTCAGCTTGTTGATCATGTCACCAGCATTGCGCGTTGCATTGTCCATCGCGCTCATCTTTGCGCCCATTTCGCCGGCGACGTTCTCGAGCAAGGCCCGGAAAATCTGCACGGAAATGTTGCGCGGAATGAGATCGCTCAGGATCGCGCCCGCGTCCGGCTCATATTCGTAGACGGCCGAAGCATCAGATGCTTCCACTGCGACCGGGCCGGCCGAAGCGGGGATCAGCTGCTGTGCCGTCGGAATCTGGGCGATAACGGACTTGAACTCAGAATAGAACAGCGTGCAGACATCGAACTCGCCCTTTTCAAAGAGCGCGATGACCTTGTGGCCAATCTGGTCGGCGTTCTGGAAGCCGATCTTCTTGACCTCACGCAGGTCGACACGGTCGATGATCAGCGACGCGTATTCGCGACGCAGAATATCGAAGCCCTTCTTGCCGACGCAGATGATCTTCACCGTCTTGCCAGCGGCAAGCAGCTTGCGAACGTGGTCGCGAGCGTGGCGGGCGATCTGCGAGTTGAAGCCGCCGCAAAGGCCGCGTTCAGCCGTGCAGACGACCAGCAGGTGCGTGTCGTCCTTGCCGGTGCCCGTCATAAGAGCAGGTGCACCGTCGTCCGCGCCAACCGCCTGAGCGATGTTGGCGAGAACGGCAGCCATGCGCTGCGAGTAAGGCCGGGCGGCCTCGGCCGCCTCCTGCGCACGCCGAAGCTTCGCCGCGGCGACCATTTTCATCGCCTTGGTAATCTTCTGCGTCGCCTTGACGGAGGCGATCCGGTTCTTCAGATCCTTAAGTGAAGGCATCCGTTATCCGTCCTAAATGAAATCCGCTCAGGCGAAAGACTTGGCGAAGCTGTCGATTGCAGCCTTCAGCTTGCCCTTGACGTCGTCGGAGATCGCCTTGTCCTTGCGGATGGTTTCCAGGATGTCCTTGCCTTCCGAACGCATGTACGAAAGCAGGCCCTGCTCGAACTTGCCAACCTGGTTGACCGGCAGCTTGTCGAGGTAACCGTTGACGCCAGCGAAGATCACAGCGACCTGCTCTTCCGTCTTCAGCGGCGAGAACTGCGGCTGCTTCAGGAGTTCGGTCAGGCGTGCACCGCGGTTCAACAGACGCTGGGTAGCGGCATCGAGGTCCGAGCCGAACTGCGCAAAGGCCGCCATTTCGCGGTACTGAGCGAGTTCACCCTTGATCGAGCCGGCAACCTGCTTCATCGCCTTGATCTGCGCAGCGGAACCGACGCGCGAAACCGACAGACCGACGTTAACGGCCGGACGGATGCCCTGGTAGAACAGGTCGGTTTCAAGGAAGATCTGGCCGTCGGTGATCGAGATCACGTTGGTCGGAATGAACGCGGAAACGTCGTTGCCCTGCGTTTCGATGACCGGCAGAGCCGTCAGCGAACCGGCGCCATTGTCGTCCGAGAGCTTTGCAGCGCGCTCGAGCAGGCGGGAGTGCAGGTAGAAAACGTCGCCCGGGTAAGCTTCGCGGCCCGGCGGGCGGCGCAGCAGGAGCGACATCTGACGGTAGGAAACAGCCTGCTTCGACAGGTCGTCGTAGCCGATGAGGGCATGCTTGCCGTTGTCACGGAAGTATTCGCCCATCGCGCAACCGGCGAACGGTGCGAGGTACTGCATCGGAGCCGGGTCGGATGCGGTAGCAGCAACGATGATCGAGTACTGCAGAGCGCCACGCTCTTCCAAAACCTTCACGAACTGGGCAACCGTCGAACGCTTCTGGCCGATTGCGACGTAGACGCAATACAGCTTGTCACCTTCCGGACCATTGTCGTGAATGGCCTTCTGGTTGAGGATCGTGTCGAGGATGATCGCGGTCTTGCCGGTCTGGCGGTCGCCGATGACGAGCTCGCGCTGGCCACGGCCAACCGGGATGAGGGCGTCGATGGCCTTGAGGCCGGTCGACATCGGCTCATGCACCGACTTGCGCGGAATGATACCAGGAGCCTTGACGTCAACGCGCGAGCGCTGCTTGGCGTTGATCGGGCCCTTGCCGTCGATCGGGTTGCCGAGCGCGTCGACGACGCGGCCGAGCAGTTCCGGGCCAACCGGAACGTCCACGATGGCGCCGGTCCGCTTAACGGTGTCGCCTTCCTTGATGTCACGGTCCGAACCGAAAATAACGACGCCGACATTGTCGGCTTCGAGGTTCAGCGCCATGCCTCGAATTCCACCCGGGAATTCGACCATCTCGCCTGCCTGAACATTGTCGAGGCCGTAGACGCGGGCAATACCGTCACCGACGGAAAGCACCTGACCGACTTCGGAGACTTCTGCTTCCTGGCCGAAATTTTTGATCTGATCTTTAAGAATTGCGGAAATTTCCGCGGCGCGGATATCCATCAGCCGACCTCTTTCAGTGCAAGCTTAAGGGTAGAGAGTTTGGTGCGAAGGGAAGTGTCAATCTGGCGGGACCCAACCTTGACGATCAGACCTCCAAGAATAGACGGGTCGACGGTGACGTTGACCGCCACGTCTTTGCCGGTGACGCTCTTGAGCGTCGCCTTCAATTCGTTTTCCTGCGCTGCGGTGAGCGCATGGGCCGACGTAACATCGGCAGAAATTTCACCCCGGTGACGCGCGGCGATCAGGCGGAAGGCCTTGATCATGCCTGGCAGCGTAAACAGGCGGCGATTGCGCGCAACAACCTTGAGGAAGTTACCGACGAGACCAGAAATACCGGCCTTGGCGACAATCGCCGAAATGGCCTTGAACTGGTCGTCAGCAGAAAAGACGGGGCTTACGATCAGCCGCTTCAGGTCATCGCTGCCGTCGATCAGGGCCTGGACGCGGGTCAGATCCGCACCGACCGCCTCGACGGAACCCGCTTCGAGAGCGAGGTCAAAAAGCGAGGACGCATACCTTTCTGCAACACCGGAAATAAGCTGGGATGTGTCTGCCACGGGCACAAGCTTCTCTCAATTTCATCCAAGAACGGGAGTGGCGGCGAGCCGTCAACTTAACGTCCTGAATTTGCTGCAATAATTTGCGGGCTATCGAGGCCTGGCGACCCACTTCCCCCGCAATTCGCGGTTCGTCTAGCATAGGAAGTTTGGACTCGCAACACGCGAACGGCAGGAATGCGGCATAAGTCGACCCGGTTTGGCCGAATTTTGCCGTAAATTCGTTCCTGAGGATGTGAATCGCGAAAACGCGAGGCCGGCAGTCAGATCATTCCAAACACATAGGCAAGCGGAAGAATGGCAAGGGCGG
The DNA here is from genome assembly GCF_013283195.1 of Ensifer adhaerens. Lineage (GTDB taxonomy): Bacteria > Pseudomonadota > Alphaproteobacteria > Rhizobiales > Rhizobiaceae > Ensifer > Ensifer adhaerens_G. Next base: position 113,669 of record NZ_JABEKT010000001.1, read on the forward strand.
CCTGCACGAGAAGTGCCACCCAGTTCCAAAGCGTGGCGCCGTTGTCGCTCATCATCGACAGGATCCGACCGAAAGCGGCAAGCGCAAAAGCGGCACCGACGGCGAGATAGACCATCGGCTGCGCGAGCAGGATGGCGGCAAGGCCAAGGCCGGCATGCATGCCGCCCATGGTCGAACGCGCCTCGGCGAGCCCCCCGCGGCGACCCTCGGTAATACCGATGCCAACGGCGCGAAAGGTAAGGCGCGGCGCAAACAGCATGACGACGCCGATCAGCGCCGCTGCCGCCGCCGCACAGAAGGCGAGAAACTCGCCGGTTTCCGTCGGAATGTAGAACTCCATGCCCGTTCCCGCAGATGAGCGCCGATCTCGATCGCCTCGCCGTGAGGTCCTTGCCTTGGCGCGACGCGTCTCAGACCTCTAGCGCAAGTCGCAGCGGTTGTGAATCGTCCACGTTTCGTTAACCACCGCGATTACAGGAAACTCTGGGGATCGATATCGAGCTGGACGCTGATCGAGCCGCGCTCCTTCGGGCCTGCCGCAATCATCGCCTTGACGAAGGCCTGCATGTCGCTGTTGCGCCGCCCGTGCACCAGGAGCCGGAAGCGGTGACGTCCGCGGATCAAAGCCAGTGGCGCCTCGGCCGGGCCGAGGATCGAAATGCCGTCCGTACGCGGCGCGGCACTGCGAAGTCCGCGGGCGTGTGTCTCGGCATCTTGACGGGTGTCGGCCGACACGATCAACGACGCCAGCCGGCCGAACGGCGGCAGCAGCGCCTTCTCGCGCTCGGCGATCTCGCGGTCGTAGAAGGCATCGGCGTCGCCCGAGACGATCGCCTGCATCACCGGGTGCTGCGGCTGGTAGGTCTGCAACAGGCCGAGGCTCTTCAGGCCGGTTCGGCCGGCACGTCCGGTCACCTGCGACAACAGCTGGAACGTGCGCTCGGCCGCGCGCGGATCGCCATTGGCAAGCCCGAGATCCGCGTCGATGATGCCGACCAGCGTCATCAGCGGGAAATTGTGGCCCTTGGCGACGAGCTGCGTGCCGATGACGATATCGGCTTCGCCGCGCGCAATCGCCTCCAGCTCCAGCCGCAGCCGCTTGACGCCCATCAGGTCGGAGGAAAGCACGATCGTGCGGGCCTCCGGAAAATGGCGCTCCACTTCTTCGGCGATGCGTTCGACCCCCGGGCCGCAGGCAACGAGGTGATCGAAGGTGCCGCATTCCGGACAGGCCTCGGGTGTCTTTTCCGCATAGCCGCAATGGTGGCACTGGATCTGGCCGCGGAAGCGATGCTCGACCAGCCAGCTCGAACAATCCGGGCACTGGAAGCGATGACCACAGACGCGGCAGAGCGTCAGCGGCGCATAACCGCGCCGGTTGAGAAACAACAGCGCCTGCTCGCCACGCTCGACCGCCTTGCCGATCTGGTTGATGAGCACAGGCGAAAGGAACCCGCCGCGGGCCGGCGGGTGCTGGCGCATGTCGACGACGCCGAGCCGCGGCAGCGCCGCATCGCCAAAACGTGTGGGCAGATGGATCGGCTTGTAGCGCCCGACCTCGCCATTGACCCGGCTTTCGACCGAAGGCGTCGCCGAAACCAGAACGACCGGAAAGCCGGTAATGCGCCCGCGCACGACCGCCATGTCGCGGGCATTGTAGAACACCCGGTCCTCCTGCTTGTAGGCCGGGTCGTGTTCCTCATCGACGATGATGAGACCCAGTTCCTCGAAGGGGAGAAACAACGCCGAGCGGGCGCCGGCGACCACGCGCACCGTGCCCATCGTCACCTGCCGCCAGACTTTTTCGCGCGTTCTGGGCGCAAGGTCCGAGTGCCATTCGGCCGGCTTGGAGCCGAAGCGGTCCTGGAAGCGCTCGAGGAAGCTCGCGGTCAAGGCGATTTCGGGAAGCAGGATCAACACCTGCTTGCCGGCGCGAAGCGTCGCCGCAATCGCCTCGAAATAGACCTCGGTCTTGCCCGAGCCGGTGATGCCGTCGATCAGCGAGACCGAAAACCCGCCCTGTTCGACGGCAGCCAAAAGATCGGCGGCCGCATCCTTCTGCGGCCCTTCGAGCCTGGGGGCGGTGAACTCGGGATCGGGCAGCGCCACCACGGGCGGCGGCGTCATGAACACGGTCTCGAACACGCCCTGCTGGGCGAGACCGTCGATGACGCTCGACGAGGCGCCGGCCGCGTGCGCCAGGCCTGAGCGAGTCCAGGCAAAACCGTCGCCGGCAGCCGCAATCACACGCTCGCGCGCCGTCGTCATGCGCTCCGGCCGCATGTCGGTCAGCCGCAGTGCCTCCACCATCGGTTCAGGATCGAAGGCGGCGGGAGCACGCAGCGCCATGCGCGCGACCAGCCCCGGTGGCGTCACCGTGTAGGTCGCGACCCAGTCGAGGAATGTGCGCATGTCGGGCGTCAAAGGCGGGCAGTCGAAGACCTTCGCGATCGACTTCAGCTTCTTCGGATCGACGCTGCTGTCGTCGTCGCCATCCCAGACGACGCCCACGACCAGGCGGGGGCCGAGCGGCACCTGAACGATCGAGCCGGGCTCGACCGCCATGCCATCCGGCACCGCGTAGGAATAGGCCTTCGACGCCGGCATCGGCACCAGAACTGGAACGACGCGACGGGCGGAAACAGGCCCGAATAAATCGGTTGAATCGCGAGTCATTTTGCCGTGACCTTGCCACGTGTTTCGGTTAAAGAAAACTGCGCTGCGAACCGCAGCCTTGCCGGCGCAGGGTTTCTCACGGTTCCACCAGAGTTTCAACGCGCGCGATCTCTGCCAAAGGAATTCCTCCCGGTAGATATGCGCCCGAACGGCAATCGTGCCCCAAGGGAGTGACCCCATGAAATTTTTCGTTGATACCGCCGACGTCAAGGAAATCCGCGAGCTGAACGATCTCGGCCTCCTCGACGGCGTGACCACCAACCCTTCGCTGATCCTCAAGTCGGGCCGTGACATCACCGAAGTCACCAAGGAAATCTGCGGCATCGTCGAAGGCCCGGTTTCGGCCGAAGTGACCGCGACCGAATATGCCGAGATGATGAAGGAAGCGGCCGTTCTGTCGAAGATCGCCGACAACATCTGCATCAAGCTGCCGCTGACTCTCGACGGCCTCAAGGCTTGCAAGGCGCTGACGTCGGACGGTCACCAGACCAACGTGACGCTGTGCTTCTCGGCCAACCAGGCACTGCTCGCCGCCAAGGCCGGCGCGACCTTCGTTTCGCCCTTCGTCGGCCGCCTCGACGACATCGCGTTCGACGGCATGGACCTGATCCGCGAAATCCGCCACATCTTCGACAACTACGGCTTCGAGACCGAAATCCTCGCGGCCTCGATCCGCACCGTGAACCACGTCAAGGAAGCCGCCCTCATCGGCGCTGACGTCATCACCGCGCCGCCGGCGACGCTGAAGGCACTGGTCAAGCACCCGCTGACCGACAAGGGCCTCGAAACCTTCCTCGCCGACTGGGCGAAGACCGGCCAGAAGATCGCCTGATTTTTCCGCGATAGACATTCGAGGGCTCCGCAGCGATGCGGGGCCTTTTTTATGCGTCATCGTCGTCCATCAGGCCGGTCAGCCGCATGCCGTCGATCCAGGTGGCGCTGTCCTTGCGGATCACCCGGCGTGCGCGGACGCCGCAGCGCTCGCGGATGGCCTCGGCCAAGCGCTCGGAATGGGTGACGATCCAGATCTGGCTGTCGCGCGCAGCACTGGCGATCATGTCGGCGAGGGCCGGCAACATATCCGGATGCAGGCTGGTTTCCGGCTCGTTGAGCGCAATGAAGGGCGGGCGACGATAGGACAACAGCGCAGCGGCCAGCGCCAGGAACCGCATCTGCCCATCGGACAGCTCGCGCGCCGAAAACGGCCGCTGCGGGAAGTCCGGGAAAACCAGTGAGAACTCGGCGAACTGGCCGGGATCGGGAACCTCGAGATGAGCCCCGCCGAACGCATCGGCGATGGCGCGATCGAGGTCGACCGTATCTTGCCGCGTGTGCCGCAGCGTCGCAAATACCGCGGCCATGTTGGTGCCGTCCTCGTCGAGCATCGGCGCCGTGACCGCCAGGCACGGCAGCCGCAGCGGCGAATCGCGATCGGTGCGAAAGCCGTGAAAGAACCGCCATTGATGGACGGCCCGGCGGAAGGTGCCGATCTCGGGATAATGCCCGGCATCGCCCAAGAGCGCGATCGCCGTCTCCGATTGCAGCGCCTGTTCGGGATAGTCTTCCATGCGTCCGCGCTCGCCGCGCACGAAGATGCCGGGACCGGAGCGTTTCATCATCGTCACCGGCCGCCGCCCGGTCTCGACGCTCAGCTCCTCCTCCTTGACCTGCGGTTCGAAGGCGAAACCTGCCGAAGCGAGCGGTGGGCGCAATCCCGCCTCGATCCGGTAGCGGAAGGTGATGGCGCGCTCCTCATCCATCAGCTCCGTCTCAAGCCGGATACGCGCCGGCTTGTCGGCGCGCCTGCGGCCGCTCCAGAGCGCCGAGGACATGCCCCCTTCCCCGGCGATCTCATGGGCAAGGCTGCCGCGCACGGCGGCCTGCACCAGTTGCAGCGCCCGGTAGAGGTTGGACTTGCCCACCCCGTTCTCGCCGATGAACAGGTTGACGCCGGTCAGATCCATGCGGATCGACTTCAGGGAGCGGTAATTTTCGGCAAACATCGAGCGAAGCAGCATGGCTGTTGCTTTAGCCTATTCCCTCAGTGACATGAAGGGATCAGGCGGCGACGGACGCGCGTGCCACCGGCCGAAACGCGGCATCGGCGTCGCGTGCCAGATCAGACACCGTGTGCCGTTCCAGGGCCTTCGTCACCTCGACTGCGTCACCATCAAGAGCCTCGGGCGCGATGAGATTGCCGATGCGGAAATCGAAGAGGTCGCCCTTCTTGTTGAGCAGCTCGTGAAACACCGTCATGTCACGCAGCTCGGTCGACCACTTGGCAAACCAGTAGAACAGGCCGGAATTGCGTGCGCTGATGTGCACCGGCAGGATCGGAAGGCCGTATTTGCGCGCGAACCCGACAGCCGACGTCTTCCAGGGTCGCTCGTTCAGCCGGCCGTCGGCCCAGTAGGCGATACGGCCTGAAGGAAACAGCACCGTCGCCTTGCCATCACCGATCGCCCGGTTGGTGACCTCCAGCGTTTCGCGGGCCTTCAGCTTGCTCTTGTGCTCCTCGCGCCATTCCACCGGGATGACCATCTCGACGAAGCGCGGATTGACGCGGATCGCATCGCGGTTGGCAAAGAACATCATGTCCGGCCGCCGGTCTTTGAGGAGATCGAAGACGGCGATGCCGTCGGCAATGCCGGTCGGGTGATTGCTGACCAGCAGGAACCCGCCCTTGTCAGGAATGCGCTCCGGCCGGTCGACGCGCATGTCGAGCGATAGGAGTGAACTCAGATGTTCGAAAGCCTGAAACCCCGGCACGTTGGCAACGGCATCGGCGAATTCCAGCGCCTTTCGATAGTTGAGAAGCGTGTAGAGAAAGGGCCGGATAACGGGCCACATCGGGTTCCTGACGATCCGTTGGCCACGCTCGGCAATAAGGGTATCGACGATGTGGCCGGGCTGCCCTTGCGAGACCAGGGCAATCACTTCAGCATAATGCGCGATCCCGTTCACCGCCGCCCGTCCCGCCATGGCCTCACCCGATTCTTTGCGGCTGAACATCGCAATTCAATATGATCTAGGGATGACAGATTCCAAGCGTGCGTTAGCAAAAACATAAGAGGCGCAAGGGCATTGTCGGTGACCGACCATCTTGGAAAGCGACAATGAACGAGCTCATCGTCATCGGCCATCCGGACCTGCTTGCAGAGCGCCAGCGATGGCTGCAAGGGCTGCTGCAGGAGCGTCGCCTGTCCGACAATACCGTCGATGCCTATGAGCGCGACACGCGGCAATTCCTGACATTTCTCACCGGCCATCTCGCCGGCCCTCCGCGTCTTTCCGACATCAGCACATTGCGGCCCGCCGACCTCCGCGGTTTCCTCGCCCAGCGTCGCAAGGGCGGCGCCGGCGCACGCACGCTCGGGCGCGGCCTTGCCGGCTTGCGCTCGTTCCTTCGCTATCTCGAACGCAACGGCCTTGCCAATGCCGCCGGTGCCGCCGCCGTCCGTTCACCGAAGCAACCGAAATCCCTGCCGAAGCCACTGACGGACCGTGAGGCGCTCAATGTCGTGACGCAGGATGCGCAGCTTGCCGAGGAGCCGTGGGTGGCCGCGCGCAACGCCGCCGTGCTGACGCTGCTCTATGGCTGCGGCCTGCGCATTTCAGAAGCGCTGGATCTGACGCCGGGGGACTTCGCCGGAACGCCGTCCTCGCTGCGCATCACGGGCAAGGGCGGCAAGACTCGCATCGTGCCGCTGATGACCGTCGCGCGCGACGCGGTCGCGACCTATCTCAGGCTTTGCCCCTATCATGCCGGCGCTGACCAGCCGATGTTCCGCGGCACCCGTGGAGCAAAACTTCAACCGGCGATCATTCAGCGCGAGATGCAGAAGCTGCGCGGCGCACTCGGCCTGCCGGACACGGCGACGCCGCACGCGCTGCGCCACTCCTTTGCCACCCATCTGCTTGCCGGCGGCGGCGATCTCAGGACGATCCAGGAACTGCTCGGCCATGCCAGCCTGTCGACCACCCAGGTCTACACAGGCGTCGATTCAACACGGCTCCTGGAGATCTACGACCGGGCACACCCCCGTGCCTGATTTTGGCCCGCGACTGAATTTGGCCCGCGCCTGAATTTGGGCAGAGACGCGCATTAACCATGTCCATTAAGGAAGCCGTGACCGACGAAGCGTAGGGTCCGCAGAACTCGGCATATAATTAGGAAGTGATCATGTATTCGATCGCCAAGCCCGTCCGTCAGCTCGCGGCCAGGGCTGCCGATATCGCCCTCTGGCTGATCGCGCTCATCCATCTGCTGCTCGCGGCAAGCCTCATTGCGGCGATCGTTTCGGTCTCGGATGCTGCGGCGGCAACGGACACCGTCTGTGGCGGCACGAACCTCCTTGCCGGCTTCGAGAAAACCGATCCCGCGAAACTCGCCAGGCTGAAGGCGGAAGCGGACGCCATCCCCAATGGCAAAGGCATTTTCTGGAAGATCGAGAAGGACGGCATCGCGCCTTCCTGGCTGCTCGGCACCATGCACGTGACCGACCCGCGCGTGCTCGCTATGCCCGAAGGCGCTTCGGAAGCCTTTGCCACGGCCACGACCGTCATCGTCGAATCCGACGAGATCATCGACGAAAAGAAGTCGGCCGCCGCGATCCTGATGCGCCCGGACCTCACCATGTTTGCCGACAACAAGACCATCAACGATTTCCTCGATGCAGACGAGCGCGCGCAGCTCGAACAGGGCCTCAAGGCGCGCGGCATCCCGCTGACGCTGGTCGCCAAAATGAAGCCGTGGATGATTGCGAGCTTCGTGGCGCTGCCGGCCTGCGAGATGACCCGCAAGGCAGCCGGCGCGTCGTTCCTCGACAAGAAGCTCGCCGAAGACGCCGTCAGCCAGGGCAAGACGCTGAAGGGGCTTGAAAGCCTTGTGGAACAGCTGGCCGCGATGGATTCGCTGCCGACGGAACTGCACCTGCGCGCCCTCATCGAGACATTGGCGCTCGGCAAGACCATCGACGACGTGCTTGCCACCACCACCGATCTCTACCTTTCCGGCGACACCGGCATGATCATGCCGATGATGAAGGCCGTGTCCGAGGATGTGGCCAGCGAGGACGCCAGCTACGCCGACTTCGAACAGCGCATCATCATCGACCGCAACAAGACGATGGCGACCCGCGCCGAGCCGATCCTCGGCCGCGGCAACGCCTTCATGGCGGTCGGCGCCCTGCATCTTGCCGGCGACGAAGGCCTGGTCGAACTGCTCAAGCGCCAGGGTTTCTCCGTCACCCGCGCCAACTGAGGCAGGTTGGCCGGCAGTGCCTGCCGGCCATCGATCTCAGGCGCCGACGCCGGTGCAAGAATCCGCCACGACGTCTGTCTCCACGGCATGCGCAGCCTCGATCCTCGACAGACGACGATAGCCGGAGAGTGCCGCGACAAGGATCAGGGCACCAGCTGCAACGCCGATGACAAAGCCGGCCTGCACCTCGAAGCGCGCCACCACCGCGCCGGCTGCGGCCGCACCCGCGGCAACCCCGATCCCAAGGCCCGTCGTCAGCCAGGTCAGCCCTTCGGTCAGCTTGGCCGGCGGCACCACCATCTCCCCCATGCTCAAAGCGACGATCATCGTCGGCGCGAAGAACACGCCGGACAGGAACATCATGGCGGCAAGGCTGGTGACGCCACCGACAAGCAACAAGGGCAAGGTGCTGGCGGCCGTCATCCCCGCGCCGATCAGAAAGAGCTTCGGCAGCGGCAAGCCGATCCTGACGGCACCGAAGGTGAGGCCGGCGATGCAGGAGCCGAGCGCGTAGAGGGAAAGTACCACGCTCGCTGCAGCCGGCTGGCCTTCCGCTTCGGCAAAGGCGACGCTGACCACATCGATCGTGCCGACGATCACGCCCATGCCGGCAAGCGCCAGGATCAGAACATGCAAGGCGGGATAACGAAGCGCTGAACCCGTGACGATGGTTTCGGGCGGCCGCACCGGCGGCTCGGTGCCTTTTTGCAGGACGAAAGCGGCAACGCCGATCCCGAGAAACACCGCTGCGGCAAGGGGGCCTGCCTCCGGGAACAACCCGACGCTGAGACCCACCGCAATGGGCGGACCGACGATGAAACACACTTCATCGAACACCGATTCCAGTGAGAAGGCCGTCTTCAGTTCGGGACGACCGCGGTAGATCTCGCTCCATCGCGCCCGGGTCATGGCCGACATGCTGGGCGCGGAACCGGCGACGAGCGCGAAGGCGAACAGCGTCCAATCCGGCGCTTTCCAATGGGTTGCGATCAGCAGACCCGCGGTGCCAAGGATGCTGAGCGCAGCAGCAATCGGCAGGACGCGACCCTGGCCAAACCGATCGACAAGCCGTGAAACCTGCGGCGCCACGAGGGCCAAGGCCAGCGTGAAGACTGCCGCGACGCCGCCGGCGAGACCATAGGACCCGCGCGCCTGGGCCAGCATGGTGATGATGCCGATCGCCATCATCGACAGTGGCAGGCGCGAAATCATGCCCGCAAGCGTGAAGCCGATCGTGCCGGGAACAGCGAAGATCTGTCCATAAGGGTTTGCCATGAAAACTCCAGCCAGCGCCGTGACCGGCGCCAGTATTGACATACGCGATGTATGCGACAGATACTCACATACGCTTCGCATGTCAATTAACATACGGGACGTATGCAAACTGGGGGATGAGCAATGGCACGGCGGGCGCGCAGCGAAATGATCGAGGAAACGCGAGGCAAGCTGGTCGCCGCCGCGCGCGAAGCCTTCGGCCGGCTAGGCTACGCCGACACCTCGATGGACGACCTGACGGCCACGGCGGGCCTGACACGCGGCGCGCTTTATCATCATTTCGGCGACAAGAAGGGCCTGCTGCGCGCCGTGGTTTCCGCCATGGACGCCGAGATCGATGAAAGGCTCAACGCCGCATCCGCGACGCCGGACCATTGGGCCGGCTTCGTCGGGCGATGCCGGCTCTATCTCGAGACGGCACTCGAACCTGACATTCAGAGGATTGTCCTGAAGGACGCCCCGACATTCCTCGGGTCTGACTATCTGGAGACAAGCAGGCACGCGTGCCACATCTCACTGACCGCAAGGCTTGCGGTGATGATGGCAGATGGCGTGGTCCACGGGGGGGACGCCGAGACGCTGGCGCACATGATCAACGGCGCCCTTGTCGATGCGGCACTCTGGATTGCCGAGGCGGATGATCCGGCCCCGCGCCTCGCCAGGGCCATCGCCAATCTCGATCTGCTGTTGTCCGGATTGAGAGCCTCCGGCCAAAGCTGATGCTCTCAATCCTGGCGGCCTGCCGCACCCGCCAGCATCGTCGGCACGATCACTTTGTGAAACGGCATTACCGCCGCCAGGTAAACACGCCCAAGCGTGTTGTGGCGCCTGATCAGCGTCGTCATGCCGACGATCTGGTTGACGGCCGACCCAGCCCTGACATCAACGACGATGCGAAAATCGAGATGAGCGTCGTTGAAGCCGAGCACGACCTCGTCGTCGTTTCGCGACAGCACCGGGAACGGACCGATCAGGCCATACTTGCCCGGAAAGGGTGCTTCAGTCTTCAGGCCGACCAGCGACACCATCCGGTTGCGAAGCTTGAGCAAGGCGCTGACCCAACCGGGCGAATTTCCGAGCGAGCGCTCAGCCGCTTCGACAGCCGTCAGCCCTTTTCCGTTGAGGGCAAGCTCGAAGCGATCGGCCCAATCGGCATCCGGCAGATGCGGGCTTGGCAGATGAACGGTGGCGGGTCTAGGTTTCATGATCCCTCGTGGCAGCATCGAGTGCAGAACCAGGAGCCGTATGAAACGGCCGATTGGAAATGCTCAGAGCGTCGGTTGTCCGTCGCAAGCGCGTGGGATCAAGGATCGCGCCGATTGACGGCGCGGAACAGGGGGCCGCTTGTCGCAGCCCCCTGCCAAATCGTCACATATGGATCGGCTTGAAGAAGGTCGACAGCGCCGCTTCCTTGACCGCTTCCGACATGGTCGGGTGTGCGTGGCAAGTACGGCCGAGATCTTCCGACGAGCCGCCGAATTCCATCAGCACGGCAATCTCGTGGATCATCTCGCCGGCGCCGAAGCCGACGATGTGGCCGCCGAGAACCCGGTCGGTTTCCTTGTCGGCGAGGATCTTGACGAAACCGTCGGTCGCCTGCATCGCCCGCGCGCGGCCGTTGGCGGTGAACGGGAACTTGCCGACCTTGTAGGCAATGCCCGCAGCCTTCAGCTCTTCCTCGGTCTTGCCGACGGAAGCCACTTCCGGCTGGGTGTAGACGACGCCGGGGATGACGTCGTAGTTCACGTGGCCGGCCTGGCCCGCGAGGATTTCGGCAACAGCAACGCCTTCGTCTTCGGCCTTGTGCGCCAGCATCGGCCCGCGCACGACGTCGCCGATGGCATAGATGCCGGTCACGCTCGTCTGGAAGTGATTGTCGATCTCGACGCGGCCGCGCGGGTCCATGACGACGCCGGCTTCGGCAAGGCCAAGACCCTCGGTGTAGGGCTTGCGGCCGGTGGCGATCAAAACGACGTCGGCGTCGAGCGTGACGGCGTCACCACCCTTGACCGGTTCGAACGTGACCTTGGCGCCCTTGCCGTCCTTGATGACGCCGGTCACCTTGGCGCCGAGCTTGAACTCCATGCCCTGTTTGGCCAGCATGCGCTGGAACTGCTTGGAGACTTCGCCGTCCATGCCGCCGAGGATCGCATCGAGATATTCGACCACGGTGACCTTGGCACCGAGACGGGCCCAGACCGAGCCGAGTTCGAGACCGATGACACCGCCGCCGACGACGATCATGTTCGCCGGAACCTTTTCGAGCGCAATGCCGCCGGTCGACGAGATGATCACCTTTTCGTCGATATCGACCTGCACGCCCGGAATGCCCGCAACGTCGGAGCCGGTGGCGATGACGATGTTCTTGGTTTCGAGGATCTGTTCCTCGCCCTTGTCGTTGGTCACCGAGACCTTACCCTGGCCAAGCACCTTGCCGGTGCCCTGGATGCCCTCGATCTTGTTCTTCTTGAACAGGAAGGAAACGCCCTCGACGTTGGCCTTAACGGTCGCGTCCTTGTGCGCCATCATCTTTCCGAGGTTGAGCTTCGGGGCTGCGACTTCGACGCCGAGCGCATCCAGACCATGGCCGGCCTGGTGGAACATTTCCGAAGCGTGCAGCAGCGCCTTCGACGGGATGCAGCCGATGTTGAGGCAGGTGCCGCCATAGGTGGCGCGCTTTTCGACGACGCCGACCTTCAGGCCAAGCTGGGCCGCCTTGATAGCGCAGACATAGCCGCCCGGGCCGCTGCCGATAACGATAAGATCATAAGCCATTGGATTATCCTTCCTTCAGGGACGGTTACCGTCCGCCGCTGACATTGAGAATGGCTCCCGTCACGTAAGTCGCCTTATCGGACAGGAGGTAAAGAACCGCATCCGCCACTTCCTCGGCCGTACCGGGTCGCTGGACGGGGATGGTTGACGCGAGATCGCGTGCCCGGTCCGGCAGACCGCCGGACGCGTGGATTTCGGTATCGATGATCCCTGGGCGAACCGCATTGACGCGCACGCCTTCGGTGGCGACTTCGCGCGCAAGACCGATCGTGAATGTGTCGATCGCACCCTTGGAGGCAGCATAGTCGACATATTGCGCAGGCGAGCCGAGTTCGGCCGCGACCGACGAGATATTGACGATGACGCCACCCTTGCCGCCATGGCGCGTCGACATCCGTCGAACCGCCTCACCTGCGCAGAGAATGGAACCGGTGACGTTGATGCGGAACATCCGCTCGAGCCGCTCGACCGACATTTCGTCGACGCGCTGGGTCGGGCCGACGATGCCGGCATTGTTGACCAGCCCATCAAGCCGGCCGAAGGCCTTGTCGGCGGCGGCGAAGATCGACTTGATATCCGCCTCGGACCCGACGTCGCCCCTGACCGCGATCGCCGAGCCACCGCCCTGCCTGATCGCGGCGACGACCGCGTCGGCGGCTTGAGCGTTCGATGCGTAGTTGACGACGACGGACCAGCCGGCCTTGGCTGCGCCAAGGCAGACGGCTGCCCCGATGCCGCGGCTGCCGCCGGTGACGAGTAGGACGGGCGCTTCCCTCATGCGGCGCACCCCTTGAGGGTGAAGGCGTCCCAGCTGTCCGTCTCGGCCTTGCCCTTGCCCCAGGCGCTCGAAGCGCGAAGGGCGGGGCCAAAATCGGGCAAAAGGATCTGGTGTGCCGCCGGCGCGGTCTCGGGCGGGATCTCAGTGATCGCGCCGGCCTTGTCGACGGAATAGACCGGCCCCTGCCAGACGGTGCAGGCACGAAGCTCCTCGCCGGTGACGTCGCCGGTAGGGCAATTGTGCATGACGATGCCGGTGGCGCGCTCCGGTTCGCCTGTGGGCATGACAACGCCATCGAGCAGCAGGCCCGGTTTCAGCACCGCGATCTTGAAATGATTGCTCGTGACCGCACTTTCCGATCCCACCGGCTCGAAGCGCAGCTCGTATCCCCCGTCGCGATCGCCATAGATGGCGCGCGCCTGGCTGCATTCCGCGCCAAGCACCGGCGTGGCAGCCACGGCGCCAAATGCAGCAATGATCAGGGAACGGGCAATGACCATGATCAGGCAGCCTTCTCCGTCGCGAGCTTGACGCCGAGCGCGATGAAGACCAGGCCGCTGGCGCGGTCGATCCACTTGCTGGCGCGGGTGAAGGCAGCGCGCATGCGCGGCGTGGTCATGAACAGGCTGACGCCGACGAACCACGCGATCAGGCAGGTCGCCATGACAAGGCCATAGCCGAACTTGATCACGATCGGCGTGTGGGCATGAACGACAGTCGAGAAGATCGACAGGAAGAAGAACACCGGCTTCGGATTGAGCGCGTTGGCGGCAAAGCCGAGACCGAAGGCCTTGACCGCGGACTGGCTCTTCGCCGGCTCGCCCGATGGGGCGGCATCAACGGAAATCTCCGTCTGTCCGGCCCTGAGCGCCTTGATGCCGATATAGATCAGGTAAGCGACGCCGCACCATTTGACGATGTTGAACAGGTAGATCGACTGCGAAATGATCAGCCCGAGCCCGAGGATCGTGTAGGTGACGTGGAACATCAGCGAGGTGCCGATGCCGAACGACGTGATGATCGCCGGGCGGCGGCCATGGACGATCGATTGGCGCATGACCATCGCCAGATCGGCGCCGGGCGAGACGATGGCGAAGGAGAAGATCGCCATCAGCGATGCGAGTTCGAGAAGATATTGGCTCATGAGTGTGCGACCGGTGCGTTGAAGGCCCAGACGTGGCCGAAGGGATCCTTGATGCGCGCATACCGCGCCTGCCAGAACGTATCCTGCGGCTCCAGCACTGTCGATGCCCCGGCGGCCGTCGCCCGCGCATAGGCCGCATCGACATCGACGGCTTCGGGCAGGTTGATGTTGATCGCCACGCAAGTGCCGCCGATGGTCAGCGGCGACAGCACGCTGCCGCCGAATTCGGGAAACTCGTCATGCAGCATCACTTCGCCGCGAAACAGCGCGAGGTTGGCGTGCATCACCCGGTGGCCGTCTTCCGCCATCTGGTGAAAGGTGTTCACCGCGCCGAAGGCCTTCTCGTAGAAGGCGATGGCCGCCAGTCCGTCCCTGACGCAGATATGGGCCTGGATGGGCGGTACGTCGGTCCCGAATGCCATGTCGTGCGTCTCCGTCCAGAGCATTTCCAGGAAAAGTGCGAAACGGTTTTCCGTCAGGAAATGCATAAAAACTAGTTAGGCAAGAATGCCTGCCAGCATCAGTACCAGCCCGGCGGCGGACACCGTCCACACGGCCGAGCGAGTGAGGCCGAGACCGCCGATATAGATCGGCAGATAGGCAACCCTTGCCCAGAACCAGAGCATCGCGCCCCACTGGGTCAGCGCATCGCTCCGGCCCGAAAGCTCGATCACCACGGCAAGCGCGATGAAGACCGGATAGGTCTCATGGAAGTTGCGCAGTGCCCTTGTGGCCCGCCCCGTAAAGACGTTCGGCTCGGACGTCACATCTCGGTTGGTATCGGCCTCGATGATGCCGTTCTGCAGCCGATAGGCGCCCGCCTGCGCCATCACATAGACGATGGCGAGCACAGCGCTCCAGAGCAGATAGGTCAGTTCCAGCGACATCGTGCGATCCGGAATGAACGAGCCCGAGAAAGAAGCGGGGGCTGCGATTGCGCCCCCGCCATTGTCTTAGAGATCGAGCCCTTAGAGGTCGAGAACCAGACGTTCCGGATCCTCGAGGCTGTCCTTGACGCGGACGAGGAAGGTAACCGCTTCCTTGCCGTCGACCATGCGGTGGTCGTAGGACAGCGCCAGATACATCATCGGACGGATGACGATCTGACCGCCGACGACAACGGGACGGTCCTGGATCTTGTGCATGCCGAGGATGCCCGACTGCGGTGCGTTCAGGATTGGCGAGGACATCAGCGAACCGTAGACGCCACCGTTGGAGATGGTGAAGGTGCCGCCCTGCATGTCGGCCATCGACAGCTGACCATCACGGGCAAGCTTGCCCAGACGGCCGATGTCCTTCTCGATCTCGGCGATTGACATCTGGTCGGCATCGCGAACGACCGGAACCACAAGACCCTTGTCCGTGCCGACGGCGACGCCGATGTGGCAGAAGTTCTTGTAGATGACGTCGGTGCCGTCGATCTCGGCGTTGACAGCCGGGATTTCCTTCAGCGCATGGGTGACGGCCTTGGTGAAGAAGCCCATGAAGCCGAGCTTCACGCCATGCTTCTTCTCGAAGATGTCCTTGTAGCGGTTGCGCAGGCTCATGACCGCGCTCATGTCCACTTCGTTGTAGGTGGTGAGCATGGCGGCGGTGTTCTGCGCGTCCTTGAGGCGACGGGCGATCGTCTGGCGCAGGCGGGTCATCTTGACGCGCTCTTCGCGAACCACGTCCTCGGTGGTCGACGGCGCACGGGCCTGGACCTTGACCGGCTCGGAAGCAGCCGGTGCCGAAATGCCCTTGGCGACGGCGGCAAGCACGTCACCCTTCAAGACCTGGCCGCGCTTGCCCGAACCATCGACCTGGTCGGCCGAGAGGTTGTTTTCGGCAAGCAGCTTGCCGGCGGACGGTGCCGGCGGCATCGAGGAGGCGGCAGACGCTGCAGCGACTGCGGGCTGCGCAGCCGGAGCGGCAGCAGCCGGCTCGGCTTTCTTTTCGGCAGCGGCAGCCGGAGCGGCGGCAGCAGCGCCAGCGCCGGCGGCGATCTGGCCGAGCAGCGCGCCAAGACCGACGGTCTCGCCGGCCTGGGCAACGATTTCGGTGAGAACGCCGGCCGAAGGTGCCGGAACTTCGATCGTCACCTTGTCGGTTTCCAGTTCGAGCAGCGGCTCGTCTGCCTTGATGGCATCGCCGACCTTCTTGAACCAGGTGCCGACGGTCGCTTCACTGACGGATTCGCCAAGGGTGGGAACGCGGATTTCTGTTGCCATGATTTTTGTTCCGTTGATCAGATATCTGTTTCTATCGATTGGCTCGTCGCCAGGGGGGGCATCAGCCCCCCAGCGCGTCCTCGAGGAAGGCGGCCAGCTGCGCCATGTGCTTCGACATCAGGCCGGTTGCCGGCGATGCGGCAGCCGGACGGCCGGTGTAGCGCACGCGCTGATACTTGGCGTCGATATGGGCGAGCACCCATTCCAGGTACGGGTCGATGAACGACCAGGCGCCCATGTTCTTCGGCTCTTCCTGGCACCAGACCATTTCCGCGTTGCGGAAGCGGCTGAGCTCGTTGATCAGCGCCTTGGCCGGGAACGGATAGAGCTGCTCGACGCGCAGCAGGTAGACGTCGTCGATGCCACGCTTCTCGCGCTCTTCGAGCAGATCGTAGTAGACCTTGCCGGAGCAGAGCACGACGCGACGGATCTTGGAATCCTTCTGCAGCTTGATCGGGCCGTCCTTGATGACTTCGGCGTCATCCCACAGCAGGCGGTGGAACGAGCTTTCGCCGGCCATTTCCGAAAGGCTCGAAACCGCACGCTTGTGGCGCAACAGCGACTTCGGCGTCATCAGGATCAGCGGCTTGCGGAAGTCGCGCTTCACCTGGCGGCGCAGGATGTGGAAGTAGTTCGCCGGCGTGGTGACGTTGGCGACCTGCATGTTGTCTTCCGCGCAGAGCTGCAGGAAGCGTTCGAGGCGGGCGGACGAATGCTCCGGACCCTGACCTTCATAGCCATGCGGCAGCAGGCAGACGAGACCGGACATGCGCAGCCACTTGCGTTCGCCCGAAGAGACGAACTGGTCGAACACGACCTGCGCGCCGTTTGCGAAGTCGCCGAACTGGGCTTCCCAGAGCGTCAGCGCGTTCGGGCGCGCCAGCGAATAACCGTATTCGAAGCCGAGCACGGCCTCCTCGGAAAGCATCGAGTTGATGACTTCGTAGCGGGCCTGGGTGGGCGCGAGGTTGGCGAGCGGAATGTAGCGGTCTTCGGTCTGCTGATCGTAGAGAACCGAGTGGCGCTGCGAGAAGGTGCCGCGTTCGCAATCCTGACCGGACAGGCGGATCTTTGTGCCTTCGGTGACGAGCGTGCCGAACGCCAGCGCCTCGGCCATCGCCCAGTCGATCCCCTCGCCGGTCGTGATCATGTTGGCGCGGTTTTCCATGAAGCGCTGGATGGTGCGGTGGGCGTTGAAGCCCGCCGGGATCTCGGCGATCTTGCGACCGATTTCCTTGAGCTGCTTCATCGGCACGGAGGTCTTGCCGCGACGCTGTTCGTCCTGGTTGTCGGCCGAGCGCAGGCCCGACCAGACGCCATCCAGCCAGTCGGCCTTGTTGGGCTTGTAGGACTGGCCAGCCTCGAACTCCTGCTCGAGATGGGCGCGCCAGTCGGCCTTCATCTTTTCGACTTCGCCTTCGCTCATCAGGCCCTCGGCGACCAGACGGTCGGAGTAGAGCTGGACGACGGTCTTGTGGGCGCGGATGACCTTGTACATCTTCGGCTGCGTGAACGCAGGCTCGTCGCCTTCGTTGTGGCCGAAGCGGCGGTAGCAGAACATGTCGATGACGACAGGCTTGTGGAACTTCATCCGGAATTCGGTAGCGATCTTGGCCGCGTAGACCACCGCTTCCGGATCGTCGCCGTTGACGTGGAAGATCGGCGCCTCGATCATCTTGGCCACATCCGACGGATAGGGCGAAGAGCGCGAGAAGGCCGGATTGGTGGTGAACCCGATCTGGTTGTTGATGATGAAGTGGACCGTGCCGGCAACGCGGTGACCGCGCAGGCCCGACAGGCCGAGGATTTCGGCAATCACGCCCTGGCCTGCAAAGGCCGCATCGCCGTGCAGCAGGAGCGGCATGACCTTGGCGCGTTCGCGCAGCGGGATGATGTCGCCTTCGAACACGGTCGCCATCTGGTCCTGCTTGGCGCGGGCCTTGCCCATGACGACAGGGTTGACGATTTCCAGGTGCGACGGGTTGGCCGTCAGCGACAGGTGAACCTTGTTGCCGTCGAATTCGCGATCGGAGGAAGCGCCGAGGTGGTACTTCACGTCGCCCGAACCTTCGACGTCGTCAGGCGCGTAGGAGCCGCCCTTGAATTCGTGGAAGATGGCGCGGTGCGGCTTTGCCATGACCTGGGAAAGCACGTTCAGACGGCCGCGGTGGGCCATGCCGAGAACGATTTCCTTCAGGCCTTCCTGGCCGCCGCGCTTGATGATCTGCTCGAGCGCCGGGATCAGCGATTCGCCGCCGTCGAGACCGAAGCGCTTGGTGCCCTTGTACTTGACGTCGATGAACTGTTCGAAGCCTTCCGACTCGATCAGCTTCTGCAGGATCGCCTTCTTGCCCTCGGGCGTGAAGTCGACGCCCTTGTCCGGGCCTTCGATGCGCTCCTGGATCCAGCCCTTCTCTTCCGGGTTGGACATGTGCATGAATTCGACGCCGATCGTCGAGCAGTAGGTGCGCTCGAGGATTTCGACCATTTCGCGAATGGTCGCGTATTCGAGGCCGAGCACGTTGTCGATGAAGATCTTGCGGTCGAGATCCTTGTCCTCGAACCCGTAGTTCGAGGGCGAAAGCTCGTTGTAGTCATCGACCGGCGCAGCAAGGCCGAGCGGATCGAGCTTGGCATGCAAGTGGCCACGGGCGCGATAGGCGCGGATCATCATGATGGCGCGAACCGAATCGCGCGTCGCCTGATGGATATCAGCAGCACTCGCCGCGGTGCCGGTGGCGGCTGCGGCTTCTTCTGCCTTCGCCTTGACCTTCTTCTCGATGACCTTTTCGACCGTACCCCAGTCGCCGTCGAGTGCGGAGACGAGTTCGCCGTTGGCGACGATCGGCCAGTTGGGCTTCTTCCAGGAGGCGCCCTTGGCAGCCTTCACCACATCTTCCGGCTTGTCGGCCAGCGCCTTGAAAAAGGCCTGCCACTCAGCCGAGACGGACGATGGATCCGTTTCGTAGCGTGCATAGAGCTGCTCGATATAGGCGGCGTTCGCGCCGTCCAGAAACGATGTGAGCTGGAATTGCTCGTTGGCCTCTTGCCTTGCCATGGGTTCTCGCGGACGTTTTGGTCCGCCTCCTGACTTAAGTTGGGATGCCGGGTTTTCCCGGTCGTTCATCATTATCGGGCGCCTCTTGTGCACCCTGCATGCGTCATAACTGCGGTCGTCGGGGCCGGCTCAAATGACCAGCCCCGACGGCGCTTATGTAAGGTCAGCCCTTGAGGACTTCGACCAGCGTCTTGCCGAGGCGTGCCGGCGACGGCGACACGCGGATGCCCGCCTGCTCCATCGCGGCGATCTTGGATTCCGCATCGCCCTTGCCGCCGGAAACGACAGCACCGGCGTGACCCATGGTACGGCCCTTCGGTGCGGTACGGCCCGCGATGAAGCCGGCCATCGGCTTCTTGCGACCCTTCTTGGCTTCGTCGATGAGGAACTGCGCCGCATCTTCTTCAGCCGAGCCACCGATTTCGCCGATCATGATGATCGAGGTCGTGGCTTCGTCGGCGAGGAACATCTCCAGCACGTCGATGAACTCGGTGCCCTTGACCGGGTCGCCGCCGATGCCGACAGCCGTCGTCTGGCCGAGGCCTTCGTTGGAGGTCTGGAACACGGCTTCATAGGTCAGCGTGCCGGAGCGCGAGACGATGCCGACCGAACCCTTGCGGAAGATCGAGCCCGGCATGATGCCGATCTTGCATTCTTCCGGCGTCAGGATGCCGGGGCAGTTCGGGCCGAGCAGGCGCGACTTGGAGCGGTCGAGACGAGCCTTGACGCGCACCATGTCGGCAACCGGGATGCCTTCGGTGATGCAGGTGATGAACGGGATTTCCGCATCGATCGCCTCGATGATCGCGTCCGCGGCACCTGCCGGCGGAACGTAGATCACGGATGCGTCCGCACCGGTCTTGTCACGGCCTTCGGCAACCGACGCGAAGATCGGCAGGGTTTCGCCCTTGGAGCCGGTCCAGGTTTCGCCGCCCTTCTTCGGGTGAATGCCGCCGACCATCTGCGTACCATAGTAGGCAAGCGCCTGTTCGGTATGGAAGGTGCCGGTCTTGCCGGTCAGGCCCTGAACGAGGACCTTGGTGTTCTTGTTGACGAGAATCGACATGTGGTCTGGTCCTTCAGTTAGCCGTTGATCGCGGCAACGATCTTCTTGGCAGCGTCGTCCAGATCGTCGGCGGCGGTGATCGCCAGGCCGGATTCGTTCAGGATCTTCTTGCCAAGTTCGACATTCGTGCCTTCGAGACGCACGACCAGCGGAACCTTGAGGCCGACTTCCTGCACGGCGGCAACGACACCTTCAGCGATGACGTCGCACTTCATGATGCCGCCGAAGATGTTGACGAGGATACCCTCGACCTTCGGGTCGGCCGTGATGATCTTGAAGGCTGCCGCAACCTTCTCCTTGCCGGCGCCGCCGCCGACGTCGCAGAAGTTCGCCGGCTCCTTGCCGTAGAGCTTGATGATGTCCATCGTCGCCATGGCAAGGCCCGCGCCGTTGACCATGCAGCCGATGTTGCCGTCGAGCGCCACATAGGCGAGATCCCACTTGGAGGCCTCGATTTCCTTGGCGTCTTCTTCGGTTTCGTCGCGCAGCGCCTTGATGTCGTCGTGGCGGAAGAGCGCGTTGCCGTCGAACGAGACCTTGGCATCGAGAACGCGCACGCGGCCGTTCTTCATGACGATCAGCGGGTTGATCTCGAGCAGGCTCATGTCCTTTTCGACAAAGGCCTTGTAGAGGATCGGGAAGAGCTTTTCGGCGTCAGCCTTGGCTTCGCCTTCGAGCTTCAGGGCCGAGGTGAGCTTGGCGAGGTCAGCGGCGGTGACGCCGGCTTCCGGGTTGATCGCGACGTTGACGATCTTTTCCGGCGTGTCGTGCGCAACTGCTTCGATGTCCATGCCACCTTCCGTCGAAACGACGAAGGCAACCTGGCCGACCGAGCGGTCGACGAGCAGCGACAGATAGAGTTCGCGTTCGATGTCGGCGCCATCCTCGATGTAGAGGCGGTTCACCTGCTTGCCGGCAGGGCCGGTCTGCGCCGTGACCAGCGTATTGCCGAGCATGTCCTTGGCATGAGCCTTGGCTTCATCGATCGAGAAGGCAAGACGAACGCCGCCCTTGGCATCGGCGGAAAGTTCCTTGAACTTGCCCTTGCCGCGACCGCCGGCATGGATCTGGCTCTTGACGACGTAGAGCGGGCCCGGGAGCGCCTTGGCAGCAGCTTCTGCCTCGTCTGCGGAGAAGATCGCGACACCTTCCGCGACCGGCGCGCCATAGCTCTTCAAGAGAGCCTTGGCCTGATATTCATGAATGTTCATGGTGTTTTTCCTGTCTGGAGCATTGTGCGGGCAGGTGGGGCACCTGCCCGCACCAATGCGGCAAAAACAAAGAGGTCGAGTGGATGCAAGCACCCGCTCGACGGGAGGCGATTACTGCTTCAGGCTCGGCGCAATGCCGATGCAGGCTTCGCAAAGACCGGCAACGGAAGCGACGGACTTGTCGAAAGCTTCCTTCTCGGCCTTGTTGAGATCGATCTCGATGATGCGCTCGACGCCGCCGGCACCGATGACGGTGGGAACGCCGACATACATGTCCTTGACGCCGTACTGGCCGGTCAGGTGAGCGGCGCAAGGCAGAACGCGCTTCTTGTCCTTGAGGTAGGCTTCAGCCATTTCGATCGCCGAAGCGGCCGGCGCGTAGTAGGCAGAGCCGGTCTTGAGCAGGCCGACGATTTCGGCGCCGCCGTCACGGGTGCGCTGGATGATTTCTTCGAGGCGTTCCTTGGTGACCCAGCCCATCTGCACGAGGTCGGTCAGCGGAATGCCGGCAACGGTCGAGTAGCGGGCGAGCGGCACCATGGTGTCGCCGTGACCGCCGAGAACGAACGCGGTGACGTCCTGGACCGAGACGTTGAATTCCTGGGCGAGGAACAGACGGAAGCGCGCGCTGTCGAGAACGCCGGCCATGCCGACGACCTTGTTCTTCGGCAGGCCGGAGAACTTCTGCAGCGCCCAGACCATGGCGTCGAGTGGGTTGGTGATGCAGATGACGAAGGCGTTCGGGGCATATTTCTTGATGCCCGCGCCAACCTGTTCCATGACCTTGAGGTTGATGCCGATCAGATCGTCGCGGCTCATGCCCGGCTTGCGGGCAACGCCGGCGGTAACGATGCACACGTCAGCGCCTTCGATGGCGGAATAGTCGCTAGCACCCGTCAGATTCACGTCGAAGCCTTCGACCGGCGAGGACTGAGCGATGTCGAGACCCTTGCCCTGGGGGATGCCGTCGGCGATGTCGAAGAGGACGATGTCGCCCAGTTCCTTCAGGCCGGCGAGATGCGCCAGCGTGCCACCAATCATCCCTGAACCGATAAGTGCGATCTTGTTGCGCGCCATGAAAGTGCTTCCTTTGTGATCCCAAACTGATCGAGGCCTGAAACGCCGCAAACGCCAAACCTTCGCCGGAAGCCATTAAACGGCAATCGTTAAAATATCAATCGATACTTTTGGATGGAACAATTTCAATCGGTTAGATGACAAAATTCTTACGTAAACGTAAGAATTTCCGTCATGCGCGCGTCACGAAACCGCAATATTTTCAGGATGTTCTGCCGCATATTCCGCGCTCTGCATCTCGATCAGCCGCGATACGGTGCGGTCGAACTCGAAGCCTTCGGTGCCTTTCTTCAGCGTCAAAAGGTGCTGCGGTTCGGCAGCGGCCGAGGCAAAGAGACGGGCGCCATTGTCGTAGAGCGTATCGACCAGCAGGATGAAGCGCTTGGTTTCATTGCGCATATGCGGCCCGAGATGCGGCACGTGGTCGACGAACAGGGTCGAATAGCGCTCGAGGATCGCCAGATAGTCGGCGGCCCCCAGCGGCTGCTGGCAAAGGTCGGCGAACGTGAAACGAGCGGCCTTTCCGGCCGCCGCCGGCACCGGGATCTTGCGCCCCTTGCGCGGCACCTCGGTGGGCGCAGCGGCAGCGCCTGCCGTCTGCCGGCTCCAGGCCTGCGCCATCGCCGCGTCGGCGTCGGGTCCGAGGGGAGAAATCCAGACCGGGCTCCCGTCCGTCTTCATCAGGCGGTAGTCCGTATCGGTGTCGAGAGAGATGATCTCGGTGTTCGCCTTCAGGAGATCGATGAACGGCAGGAAGAGCCCGCGGTTGAGACCGTCGCGATAAAGATTGTCAGGCGCCACGTTGGAGGTCGCCACGAGTACGCAGCCCTTGGCGAAGAGCTCGCTGAACAGCCGGGCGAGGATCATCGCATCGGCGATATCGGTCACCGTGAACTCGTCGAAGCAGAGAAGCCGCGCCTCGCCTAGGAGTTCCGAAGCGACAGGCGGGATCGGATCAGCCTGCTTCGTCTCGCCGTTCTTCAACTTCTGCCGATGCTTGTAGATGCGGTCGTGAACATCGGCCATGAACTCGTGGAAATGCGCCCGGCGCTTGCGCTGGATCGGCACCGCCTCGAAGAACATATCCATCAGCATGGTCTTGCCGCGGCCGACGCCGCCATGGATGTAGAGGCCCTTGACCGGCGGATGATCCTTCTTGCGCGAGGCAAAGAGCCAACCGAGCGCGTTGGTCTTGCGCGACGGCCTGCTTGCCAGAAGCTCGGCCGAAAGATGATCGAATCGTCGCGCTATCGCGAACTGAGCGGGATCGCGTTTTCGCTCGCCGCCCTGAACGAGTGTTTCGAGCTTGCGGTGGATGCTGTCGTCAGGATTGAGCACGTCTCACCCGAGCTGGACCGGAAAACGGGAAGCCCGGCGGTTGGCCGGGCTGAACCAGGTCATTAACGGCTGAGGCTGACCGGCTGGCCGCCGTTGGTCGAGCCATCGAAGCGCGCGTCGGCCGTCTTGTAGAGACGGGCGATCGCGTTGCCGGTGCGATCCTTGAGGACGACCTGCTTGCCGGCCACTTCCCAGGAACCCATGGCCGTCAGCTCGCCGGCGCAGCCACGCGTGCCGCCGCGCGAACCGCTGCCGAGGTTGGTGAGCGTCAGGAACATGTCGCAGGAGCTGCCGGCGCTCGAAACGCGCCAGTTGCCGACCATCGATTCCTTGGTCACGTCGAGCCCG
Organism: Ensifer adhaerens; assembly: GCF_013283195.1. Lineage (GTDB taxonomy): Bacteria > Pseudomonadota > Alphaproteobacteria > Rhizobiales > Rhizobiaceae > Ensifer > Ensifer adhaerens_G. The sequence continues at coordinate 137,888 of NZ_JABEKT010000001.1, forward strand.
CCGCCGGCGGCAGCAACCTGCGTGCCGGCCGTCTGTGCGCCACCGGCAACCGCCGTTCCAGCGGTCGGTGCAGCCGGGAATTGTGACGTGTTGCCGGTCGGATCGGGAAGCTGGTTCGACGAGACCGAAGGCACGGGCTGGGCCTGGAGGGGAGCAGGTGAAGAATCCTGGGAGCTGAAGCCACCCATGGATGTCCGCTGGCATCCGGTCAGCGCAAGCACAACCGCCAGCCCCGCCGCCGCATGAATAACCCGCATATCTTTACTCCCGATGTGTTCCGCGAACCATGATGCAACGCGATAATATAGGCCGAAATACAGCAAATCCACCTGTCAAATCAAGGGACGACGATTCAATGATACCTGTTGCAGGATTGAAACGTCTGCGGGAACGGGACAATCGCAAATTCTTGCCCGCCCGGCTGTTGCTTCGGGTGAGCGAAATGACTGTCTTGCACCGGCACAATCAACGATTGCCGAAGACAAACAAGGTCGTTCCCGACCATCTCGCTTCACGCGACGGACGGGAAACGCAAACGGCGGGCACAGGGCCCGCCGCAATATGCGATCGCTTCTGCCAGACTTCGGATCAGACCCGACGCTCGACCAGCATCTTCTTGATCTCGCCGATCGCTTTCGCCGGGTTGAGACCCTTCGGACAGGCCTGGGCGCAGTTCATGATCGTGTGGCAGCGATAAAGCCGGAAGGGATCCTCGAGATTGTCGAGGCGTTCGCCGGTCGCTTCGTCTCTGGAGTCGATCAGCCAGCGATAGGCCTGCAGCAAAACAGCCGGACCGAGGTAACGGTCACCGTTCCACCAGTAGCTCGGACAGGAGGTCGAGCAGCAGGCGCACAGGATGCACTCATAGAGACCGTCGAGCTTGAGGCGATCCTCGTGGCTCTGCTTCCATTCCTTGGCGGGCGTCGGCGTCACCGTCTTCAGCCACGGCTCGATCGAGCGGTGCTGGGCGTAGAAGTGAGTGAGATCCGGCACCAGGTCCTTGACGACGGGCATGTGCGGCAGCGGATAGACCTTCACCGCGCCGGTGACCTCATCCATGCCCTTGGTGCAGGCAAGCGTGTTGGTGCCGTCGATGTTCATCGCGCAGGAGCCGCAGATGCCTTCGCGGCAGGAGCGGCGCAACGTCAGCGTCGGGTCGATCTTGTTCTTGATATAGAGCAGACCGTCGAGCACCATCGGGCCGCAATCGTCGATATCGATATAGAAGGTATCGATGCGCGGATTGGCGCCGTCATCAGGGTTCCAGCGATAGATGCGGTATTCGCGGACATTGGTCGCGCCTGCCGGCTTCGGCCAGACCTTGCCTTCGGTCATCTGCGAGTTCTTGGGGAGAGCGAGTTCAACCATGTGCTAGTTCCTCAAGATCAGTAGACGCGTGCCTTGGGCTCGATCTTTTTCGGATCGATGCCTTCGGCGATCAGGTCGGTATGAACGGGGCGGTAGTCGAGCTTGACGTCGCCGGCCTCGTTGACCCAGGCCAGCGTGTGCTTGCGCCAGTTGACGTCATCACGGCCGCCGAGCGCGCCGCCGGTATAGTCTTCGCGGGCGTGCGAGCCACGGCTCTCCTTGCGCGCTTCGGCGCCGTAGATCGTGGTGATGGCGTTGGCCATCAGGTTCTGCAGCTCCAGCGTCTCGACGAGGTCGGAGTTCCAGATCATCGAACGATCCGTGACCTTGACGTCGGGCAGTTCCTTCCAGATCGCGGAGATGCGCTTGCAGCCCGATTCCAGCGATTCCTGGGTGCGGAACACGGCGGCGTCTTCCTGCATGGCGCGCTGCATCTTTTCGCGCAGCACCGCCGTCGGCGTCGAGCCGTTGGCATGACGCTGGGCGTCGAAACGGGCCATGATCTTGTCGCAGGCAGCAACGTTGAGCGCCGGCACCGCTTCGTTGCGATCGATAACCTGACCGGCGCGAATGGCGGCGGCGCGGCCGAAGACCACGAGGTCGATCAGCGAGTTGGAGCCGAGGCGGTTGGCGCCGTGCACCGAGGCGCAGCCGGCTTCGCCCACCGCCATCAGGCCGGGCGCGATGCGCTCGGGGTTCTGGCTGTCGGCGTTCAAGACTTCGCCCCAGTAGTTGGTCGGCACGCCGCCCATGTTGTAGTGCACGGTCGGCAGAACCGGGATCGGCTCGCGGGTAACATCGACGCCGGCGAAGATTTTTGCCGATTCCGAGATGCCCGGCAGGCGCTCATGCAGCACGGCCGGATCGAGATGGTCGAGATGCAGGAAGATGTGGTCCTTGTTCTTGCCAACACCGCGGCCTTCACGGATTTCCATCGTCATGCAGCGCGAAACGACGTCGCGCGACGCAAGGTCCTTGGCCGACGGCGCATAGCGCTCCATGAAGCGCTCGCCTTCGGAGTTGACGAGATAGCCGCCTTCGCCGCGCGCGCCTTCGGTGATCAGGCAGCCTGCGCCGTAGATGCCGGTCGGGTGGAACTGGACGAATTCCATGTCCTGCAGCGGCAGGCCGGCGCGCGCGATCATGCCGCCGCCGTCGCCGGTGCAGGTATGAGCCGAGGTTGCCGAGAAGTAGGCGCGGCCGTAGCCGCCGGTCGCCAGCACCACCATCTTGGCGGAGAAGCGGTGAATGGTGCCGTCGTCGAGGTTCCAGGCGACGACGCCGGTGCAGCGACCGTCATCCGACATGATCAGGTCGAGCGCGAAATACTCGATGAAGAATTCGGCGTTGTTGCGCAGCGCCTGGCCGTAGAGCGTATGCAGGATGGCGTGACCGGTGCGGTCAGCGGCAGCACAGGTGCGCTGCACCGGCGGGCCTTCGCCATAGTTCTGCATGTGGCCGCCGAACGGCCGCTGGTAGATCTTGCCTTCCGCGTTGCGCGAGAACGGCACGCCGTAATGCTCGAGCTCATAGACCGCCTTCGGCGCTTCCATGGCGAGATACTGCATGGCGTCGACGTCGCCGAGCCAGTCGGAGCCCTTGACGGTGTCGTAGAGGTGCCACTGCCAGCTGTCCGGTGTCATGTTCTGCAGCGAAGCGGCGATGCCGCCCTGGGCCGCAACCGTGTGCGAGCGCGTCGGGAAGACCTTGGTGATGCAGGCCGTCTTCAGGCCCTGCTCCGCCATGCCGAGCGTGGCGCGCAAGCCTGCGCCGCCGGCGCCGACGACGACCACGTCGAAGGCGTGATCGACATACTGGTAGGCCTTGCCGTTTGCAGCGGGTGAACTGTTCGATGCCATGACGAAATTACCCTGCAAAAGCGATCTTCAGGATGGCGAAAAGACAGAGCCCGCCAACCACGATCGCGAAAAATGTGTTGAGCATGAGAAGGGCGATCTTCGCGCCTTCGCCGTGCACGTAGTCCTCGATGATCACCTGCATGCCGAGCTTCATATGGATCAGGCCCGAAAGCAGGACCAGCCCCATGATGACGGCAACGAAGGGGTTCGACAGAGCCGAGACGACCTCCGCGTAGGGGGCGCCGGCGTAGCGAACGAGGAAGATGACGAAGAAGATCAGCAGCGGCACGTTGGCGACCGCCGTGACGCGCTGGCGCCAGAAGTGATCGGTGCCTTCCTTGGCGGAGCCGTAGCCGCGGACCTTGCTGAGAGGTGTGCGCATGTTCATGGTCGTGTCCCCTCAGTACCGCACGAGATAGCCGACGACCCAGATCAGCACGGTCAGTGCCACCGAGCCGACGATCGTTGCTTTTGCCATCTTGGTGGCAAAGTGCTTCTCGTAACCGTAGCCGAGGTCCCACATGAAGTGGCGCAGGCCGCCGAGCATATGATGCACCAGCGCCCAGGTATAGCCGAACAGCACCAGCTTGCCGAGAAGCGTGCCGAACAGCCAGCTCACCGAGTCGTAGGACGCCTCGCCGGATGCGGCGGCGATCAACCAGGCAGCAACGAGAATGGTGCCGAAGTAGAGCGCGCCGCCGGTAATGCGATGCACAATGGACATCACCATCGTCGGGATAGGTTTATAGATTTGAAGATGCGGCGACAGCGGCCGGCTTCTTGTGACATCCGTCATCGGAACCTCACGGAAATGCCCGGATTTCCGCCCAAAAAGTGGACGATTTTAGTCCGGTATCGCACCTGATTGTGCGCAATTCAGTCCTCCGGACCTTTAATCACCATATTGCTTAACGACAAGTGTGTTTGCAGTGCAAAATCAATTTAATCGATTAGACGAAAAGCGCCATTTTCAGGTCCGACCGAGACATGGTGCCCAATTAACGATACGCATGAAAACCACAACCAAATCCGTGACTTTCCGGCGAAATTGCCACAAAGTGCATTTAACGATTTGTTAAGCGTTTTGCGGAGGGCGGACAGAATGTTTCTGTTTCGAGCGATCCATGCGACCAAAGTTTTAGCACTTGCGGGCCTTCTTGTCGCCACCGCCTGCCTGCCGGTCCAGGCAGGAGACTGGGGTAACTCACTGGAAGTGCAGTCTCGCGGCCGACACGTCCGGCTCGATTCGCATCGCTCCTTCAGCCGCCACGAATTCGACCGCATGGGCTATCGCTCCATGCGCGGCGGCAATTCGATACCGCGCAACGATTGGACTGCGCAGAATGGGCTGCCGGACGTGAATAGCCGCGTGCGACACATCCGTCTTCCCAAATATCGTTCGTATCCCGGGCACTATGGCGAGCGTCTGCGCTATCGCGACGGCTGGGCGCGCGAGCGCTCAGTGAGCACGATCTGGACATCGGGCGACCGCTACAATCGCCGCCCGGACAGCTACGGCGGCGACGGCTTTCCCGATACGATCGGCAGCATCGGCACCTATGCCGGCGGCATCTCGGCCTATCGCGATCCGGGCAACGGCATCTATTTCAGTCAGGAAGGCAACTACCGCTATTATGACGACGGGCAGTTCGCGCCACCACCAAAGGTAAACCGCGCAAAGATCATCGTCGTGTCACCGAGAACGTTCAATCGCGCCTGTGCCTTCGAGCATGGCGTCTGCGTCATCCGGCGCTAAAGCATTTCCAGGAAAAGTGCGGAGCGGTTTTCCGTCAGGAAATGCGTAAAAACAGAGAGATAGAGCGTTTCTGTGTTTCCGTCTAAATCGGAAACGCTCTAGCGCTCGCCCGTACGCTTGGGGGCACCCGTCGGACTGGTGGCCACGCCACCTTCACGATGCCGATCATCGCGCCATCGTCGCAGGCGCTACCGAACAATCGACGAAAACGCAGCCGAAGCGTTTGTCAGTCCTTTATGGCGTCAGCCTTCGGTCGCTCGAACCGCCAGACTGTCGTGCGCTTGACCTCACTGTCCTCAAGCGCCCTTGTCACCGGCACCTCATAAGTCGCGAGCGCCGTCATCCGGTCGCGCGGACAATAGGAGCGACCGGGATCACCGACGATGACAGTCGCACCGCCGGAGACCAGCGCCGTGAACCAGGGCAGCAGGCGCTCGGCAAAGGATTTGTCGTAGAAGACGTCACCGGCGAGGTAGACATCAGCGGCCAGATCGCGGCCGGTGATGTCGTCGGCCGTGTAGGCGATCTCGACGCCGTTGAGGTCTGAATTCAGCCGCACCGCCGTCTCGGCCCACGGATCGATATCGGCGGCAAGCACCGAGGCCGCCCCCGCCTTCATCGCAGCGATCGCGACCAGCCCGGATCCAGAGGCGAAGTCGACGACGTGCCGGCCGCGCACGACCTCCGGATGATCGAGGACGTAACGCGCTAGCCCCTGCCCGCCGGCCCAGGCAAAGGCCCAGAACGGTGGCGGCAGGCCGATCTCCTCCAGCTCCTCTTCCGTTTTCAGCCAGAGTTCGTGCGCTTCCGTCGCCAGATGCAGCCGGACTTCCGGTACATGCGGCGGCGACAGAACGCCCGTGTTGGCGCGGATGAAGCTTTCGGGATCGGTCTTCAAGAAATGCTCCGTGCGTGGTCCGAATTGAGGAGAGAGGTTTTCGGTCGGATCACGCGGAAAACAAGGCTAACGCGGCGGCGTATCGAGCCCGGCCATGCGGCAGACCTCGATCCACTCGTCCTCGGTGACCGGCTGGACCGAAAGGCGCATGCTGGTGACCAGCGCCATGTTGGAAAGCTTGGGGTTGTCCTTGATTTCCTTCAGCGTCACCGGACGCGGCACGTCGCGGACGGCACGGATGTCGACGCAGTCCCAGCGGGCGTCGCCCTCGGCGGTCGAATCGGGGTGCGACAGCGCGCAGACCTCGGTGATCCCGACGATTTCGAGCCCCTCGTTCGAGTGATAAAAGAAGCCCTTGTCGCCGATCTGCATCGCCCGCATGTTGTTGCGCGCGAGATAGTTGCGAACGCCGGTCCACTCGGTGCCCTTCGCACCGGCATCCTTCTGCATCTGCCAGGACCACTTGAAGGGCTCGGATTTGTAAAGCCAGAACGCCATTCGTGTCTCAAGCCTCGGGGTTGTTGAAGACCCAGTTGAAGGCCTTGATTTCGACGTTGGAGAACAGGCCGGCCTGGGCATAAGGATCGGCTTCGGCGATAGCGCGCGCATCGTCGATCGTCTCGGCCTTGACGATCACCAGGCTGCCGGTCGGCTTGCCGTCGTCGCCGAGGAAGGGACCGGCCATCTTCAGGATGCCCTTGGCATTGAGGTCGTTGAGATAGGCGACGTGATCCGGGCGCGTGTCGAGCCGAAGCTGCAGCGCGCCTGATTTGTCGGTGCATTGAAGTGCGAAAAGCATGCTTCCTCCTTAGGTTTTCGTTTGGCGCGGGATGCGAACGGAAAACTGACTGGCACTTTTCCTCATCCCGCCCACCGGTTCATTCCTGGGTGATCGGACGGGACATCAATTGTTCAAGGGCGGTGCGCACATCGAGCCTGCCGTCGATGATCGCGGCAACCGCCTCGGTGATCGGCATCTCGACGCCGAGCTCGCGAGCGACACGGGCGGCCACCGAGGCGGCAAATGCGCCCTCGACGAGTTCGCCCTGGCGCCCGCTGGCGCGGCCATCCTTGCCGAGCGCGATGCCGAAGCGCAGGTTGCGCGACTGGTGGCTGGTTGCCGTCAACACCAAATCGCCGAGGCCCGAGAGACCGCGAACCGTATCGGCATCGCCGCCTTCGGCGACGACGAAGCGGGACATTTCCGCAAGACCGCGCGAGATCAGCGCCGCCCGGGCGCTATCGCCGAGCCCGGCGCCCTCGACGATGCCGCAGGCGATGGCAAGCACATTCTTCAGCGCGCCGCCGAGCTGAACGCCGATGCGATCTTCAGAAGGATAAAGACGGAAGGTCGGGCCGGACAGCGCTTCGGCAAGCAGCGTTGCCGTGGAATTCTCCGCGGCGGCAACCACCATCGCCGTCGGCAGGCCCTTGGCAATGTCGGCCGCAAAGCCGGGACCGGAGAGCACGCCGATACCGTGTCCCGGCAATTCCTCCAGAAGCACGTCAGTCAGGAGGCGGCCGGTTGCCTGTTCCATGCCCTTGGCACAGGTGACGATCGTTGCCGCGGCATTGATCGATGGGCCGTATTGGCGCGCGGCTTCGCGGTGCGCCTGCGACGGCATGACGAACAACACGATCTCGGCATCGCCAAGCACCGCGACATCGGCGCTGTGCTTGAGGCCTGCCGGCAGGTCGATGCCGGGAAGCGCCTGCTCGTTGCGGCCGGTCCGCCGGCATTCTTCGGCCGTCTCTTTCCGGCGGGCGAGCAGGGTCACGTCGCTGCCGTCGGCAGATGCGGCAACGGCAGCAAGCGCTGTGCCGAAGGCACCGGCGCCGACCACCACGATCTTGGGATTGGTGTTCATCGTCTGTCCATCATGCGCTGGCTGATTTCCGTCATGCCTTGGCGCCACGCTTGCCGGAACCGAGCAAGGTCTGCGCCTGTTGGTCGAGCGGCCAGCGCGAGCGTGGCGCGACATCGAGACCGTCGGCCGGCAAGCCGGCGGCAAACCGCTCGGCACCCGCCCAGGCGATCATCGCGGCATTGTCAGTGCAAAGCTGAAGCGGCGGCGCGATGAAATCGAAGCCGTTCTTGTTGCAAAGATCCTGGAGCGTCGCCCGCAGCACCTGGTTGGCGGCAACGCCGCCGGCCACGACAAGCGCCGGCTTTTCGACGGACGCATGATCCGTCTTGAACCGCTTCAAGCCGCGGCCGATCCGATCCTTGAGCGTGCGCGAGATCGCGCGCTGGAAGGAGGCGCAAATGTCGGCGATATCCTGGTCGGTCACCGGCTCCAGCGACTGGGCCGCCTGCCGCACCGCTGTCTTCAGGCCGGAGAAGGAGAAATCGAGCCTGGCATCGCCCACCAGCGGCCGCGGAAAATCAAACCGCTCGGCATTGCCGGTGAGCGCCGCGCGCTCGACGGCAGGGCCGCCGGGATAGGGAAGACCGAGGAGCTTTGCCGTCTTGTCGAAGGCTTCACCGAGCGCGTCGTCGATCGTCGTGCCCCAGCGCTCGTACTCGCCGACGCCCTTGACCAGGATAAGCTGGGTGTGACCGCCCGAGACGAGCAGCATCAGATAGGGAAACGTCAAACCATCTGTCAGCCGCGCGGTGAGCGCATGCCCCTCGAGATGGTTGACGGCATAAAGCGGCTTGCCGGTCGCCCGGGCGATCGCCTTGCCGGTCATCAAGCCGACGATCAGCCCGCCGATCAGACCGGGACCACTTGTCGCAGCAATGGCATCGATGTCGTCAAGCGTGACGCCGGCGCGTAAGAGCGCCTCCTCGATCAGCGTGTCGAGCGCCTCGACATGGGCACGCGCAGCGATCTCCGGAACCACGCCGCCATAGGCGCTATGCTCTTCCAGCTGGCTGAGCACGACGTCGCCGAGTATGTTTCCCCTGCCGTTTTCGTCGCGCAGCACGACGGAAGCGGCGGTTTCGTCGCAGCTTGTTTCTATGCCGAGGATGCGCATGGGCGGGGACATCAGGAACTACTCAAAGATTGCGGTCGCACCGAAAGGTGGGTACACGGAACTCCGGTAACAATGGATAGCCTTTGATGCAAACAAAACCTTTCCGGATCGGCACGCGCGGCAGCCCGCTGGCGCTCGCTCAAGCCCATGAAACGCGCGATCGCCTTGTCGCCGCGCATGGTCTGTCGCCGGAAATGTTCGAGGTCGTCATCCTGTCCACCAAGGGCGACCGCATCACCGATCGATCGCTCGCCGAGATCGGCGGCAAGGGCCTGTTCACCGAGGAAATCGAGCAGCAGTTGCTCTCGGGCGAACTGGATTTCGCCGTGCATTCCTCGAAGGACATGCCGACCAGACTGCCTGATGGCCTGTTCCTCTCCGCCTTCCTGCCGCGCGAGGACATCCGCGACGCCTTCATCGGCCGCACGGCACCCAAGCTGATGGACTTGCCGGAAGGCGTGACAGTCGGCTCGTCGTCGCTGCGCCGCCAGGCACTGATCCGAAGGCTCCGCCCCGACATCAATGTCATCACCTATCGCGGCCAGGTCGAGACGCGGCTGCGCAAGCTTTCCGAAGGTCAGGTCGATGCGACGCTGCTCGCCTATGCCGGCCTGAAGCGGCTCGGCATGACAGACGTGCCGACCGAACTGCTCGATCCGGAAGAATTTCCGCCGGCACCGGCACAAGGTGCGATCTGTATCGAGAGCAGGATCGGCGACAGCCGCGTCAACGACCTGCTCGCGGCCATCGACGATGCCCGAACCCATGAAGCGGTCGCCTGCGAACGCGGCTTCCTGGCGACACTCGACGGCTCCTGTCGCACCCCGATCGCCGGCCTGGCGGTCTCGGACGGCACGCATCTGCGCTTCTCCGGCATGATCCTGACGCCCGACGGTCGCACCCATCACCGGGTTACGATCGAAGGCAAGGCGGCCGACGCCATGGCACTTGGGCAAAAGGCCGGCGAACAGATCCGCGCCGACGCGGGACCGGGCTTCTTCTCGAGCTGGATCTGAATCATGCGGCTGCTCGTGACCCGGCCGCAACCCGCTGCGGAGGCTACGGCCCGCCGGCTGGAGCGCTTGGGTCACCGGCCCCAGTTGCTGCCGCTGGCGCAGGCGCAACATTTGCCGCAGGCCGCGCGAACAGCACTCGAAACGCCGCATGACGCGATCGCGCTGACGAGCGCCGAAGCTGTTCGGGTGCTGGCCGAACTTGAGGCCAATCTCACACCGCATAAGGCCAAACCCTGTTTTTGCGTCGGCGAAGCGACGTCGCGCGCGGCGCGCGCACTTGGCTTCACCCAGGTCCACCCGGCAGAAGGCACCGGAAAGAGCCTTGCGGAGCTGATCGCGGCCACGCCTTCTCGATCCGAACGACCGCTCCTCTATCTCGCAGGCTCCCCCCGCTCCAAAGGATTTGAAGCGACGCTTCGGCAGCTTCACATCGATCATGTCACCGTCGAATGCTACCGGATGCAGCCGATTACCCATCCACCGGACGCATTGACACGCCTGCTTTCCGCCGGTCGGCCAGATGCCGTGCTGCTCTATTCCAACGACACGGCGCGGCGCTTCGCAGCGCTGCTGGTCGACGTGGGCCTTGAAGCCGCCGCTTTCTCACCGCGCTACCTCTGCCTGAGTGACGCGGTTGCCGCGGCTCTACCGGAAGGAGCACCGGTCGAGATCGCCGCAAGACCCGACGAGGAAAGCCTTTTCAGCCTCCTCTAATGCTATTTCGATCAAAAAACGGAACAAGGGGGGCTTTCCCTCACCGGTCAGCCTGACTAGGTTTGTTGCGAGAACCGACAGGCAACAACGGTAGGAGGTCACCATGGTATCGGAAAACCCGCCGCGCCGCTCGAAAGCCGAGAAAGAGCCGCTGACGATCGACCTTGAAGCGGAAAAGCCCGTGGCTGAAAACACCGAGGCAACCGCGAGCCACGCAGCAGCTGCCGATGAGCCGACCGAGCCCCCCGAAGCCGATGGCGCTGCGGAAGCGCGCCTTGAAGAGGAGATCGAGGAGCAGCGCGCCGATGCGGCGGCCGCCGTCTTCACCGAAGAGCCGCCGCATATCAGTCGCACGCCCGAGGCGACAGTGGTGCAGAAACCGTCTTCGAGCGCCGGCGCGCTGGCCGCGGGTATCCTCGGCGGCCTCGTCACGCTCGCCGGCTTCGGCGTACTGCAATATGCCGGCTATATACCGGGGCTTGGCCCCGACCGAGGCGCGTCGACCGCGGAGCTCACGCTTTCGAGCGAGGTCCAGGCGCTGCGCGACCAGGTGGCCGGCATTCAGGCACCGACTGCGACCATCGACATGGCGCCGCTCGAGAACCGCCTCGCAGCCCTGGAGCAGACTGCGGCACAACCGGCTGCCAGCGGGGCGCCGGCTGCCGAGGTGACGGCTCTGCAAGCCGAAGTGACGAACCTGACCAAGGAGATCGCCGCGCTGAAATCGGGCCTCGCTGACGCGCAGCAATCCGCGACGGCGGCGAGGGCCGAACTGGCAAGCCGCATCGACACCGCCGAGCAGAAACTCAACGAGCCCGCCAATGACATCCAGGTCGCAAAGGCTGTTGCCGTGACGGCGCTCAAGAGCGCGATCGACCGCGGCGGACCGTTCCTGGCCGAACTCGACGCACTTCGCAGCATCGCGCCGGACGAGACGGCAGTAACCGGCCTCGCCCAGGATGCAACGACAGGCGTGCCAACGCGGGCCGACCTTCGGCGTGATTTTGCAGCCGCGGCTGATACGATGCTCGATACGCTCGATCAACCGGATCCGAACGAGGGCATCTTCGACCGCCTCGTTTCCAGCGCCATGTCCGGCATTCGCGTGCGCCCCGTCGGCAGCGTCGAAGGAGAGACGCCGGAAGCCGTCGTCGCCCGCATCGAGGACAAGCTGAACAACGGCGATCTCAAGGGCGCGGCATTGGAGTGGGATGCTCTGCCTGCAGCCGCCAAGACTGCCGGCGAAGCGTTCAAGGTCAAGCTTGACCAGCGTCTGCGGGTCGAGGGCATCATCGATGCGGCGGTCGCTGCAACGATGAACAAGACCGCCACTCAGGGCTGAGGAAGACAGACATGATCCGCATTTTGATCTTCATCCTGATCGTGCTCGGCCTCGGCCTCGGCTTCGCGTGGCTCGCGGATCGGCCCGGCGAACTGTCGCTCGTCTGGCAAGGCCAGCTCATCGAGATGAGCCTGATGCGTGCGGCGTCTCTGCTGATCTCACTGGTCGCCGCGGTGCTGATCGCCATCTGGCTGGTGCGTACCATCTGGCTGTCGCCGCACACCGTCACCCGCTATTTCCGCGCCCGCAAACGCGACAGGGGTTACCAGGCGCTGTCGACCGGCCTGATTGCCGCCGGTGCCGGCGACGCCAACCAGGCGCGCAAGATGACGGCGCGCACCCGCGGCCTGATCAGCGCCGACCAGGAGCCGCTGATCCACTTGCTCGAAGCCCAGACCTTCCTGATCGAGGGCAAATACGACGACGCCCGCAAGAAATTCGAACTGATGGCCGACGACCCGGAAACGCGGGAACTCGGCCTGCGCGGTCTCTATCTCGAGGCCAAGCGCCTGGGCGCCCACGAAGCGGCCCGCCAATATGCCGAACGCGCGGCGGAAAAGGCGCCGCACCTGCCCTGGGCAACGCTGGCAACGCTCGACAGCCAGAGCCAGGCCGGACAATGGGACGACGCACTGCGCCTCCTCGACCAGAGCCGGACCGCTCACGTGCTGGAGCGCAAGGACGCCGACCGCAAGAAGGCCGTGCTCCTGACCGCCCGCGCCATGACCCGTCTCGACGGCGATGCCAAGACGGCTCGCGATGACGCGCTTGCAGCGCTCAAGCTAGACGAAAACCTTGTGCCGGCAGCACTCATCGCGGCAAAGGCGCTGTTTCGCGAGGACAACCTGCGCAAAGGCGCATCGATCCTCGAAAAAGCGTGGAAGCATGAACCGCATCCCGACATCGCGCGCCTTTATGTCAGGGCACGGGGCGGCGACACGGCGGTCGACCGGCTGAAGCGCGCGAGAAAACTCGAATCGCTCCGCCCGAACAACGCGGTTGCCATGGCCGCCGTTGCCGAGGCGGCGCTGGAAGCCCGCGAGCTTCTGCTTGCCCGCACCAAGGCGGAGGCGGCCGCACGGCTGGAGCCGACCGAGAGCATCTTTCTGCTGCTTGCCGATATCGAGGAGGCCGACACCGGCGACGAGGGCCGTATCCGCCACTGGATGGCCCAGGCCCTGAAGAGCCCGCGCGACCCGGCCTGGACGGCCGATGGCGTGACCTCGCCGACCTGGCTGCCGGTCTCGCCGATCAGCGGACGGCTCGATGCATTCGAATGGAAGGCACCGTCGCTGCAGCTTGCCACACAGGTCGAGGACGGCCATCTGAACGCCGATCAAGCGATCCGCAGCTTGCCGCCAGTCTTGGCCGAGCACCATCCGGTGCCCCATGGCACGGCTCCAGCGAAACAGGTTGTCGATGCGCCCGTGATCTTCGAAGCGGTATCCGAACCTCCGCGGGAGCGCCCGGAGCCGATCAAGGTTGCGGAAGCTAGAAAACCGGCCTCGGTCGTCGAAAAGCCCCGCGAAAAAGATGGCGCCTCCAATGGCGAGCCGGTCGCCGACCCGTTCTTCGGCCGTGCCCCCGATGATCCCGGCGTGCGGGAACCGGCTGCCGGCGAGAAGCTGCCGGAAAAGACCAGTTTCCGATTGTTCTGAGTTTTGTAAGGGGCTGTGGACACAACCATGTTTGAACGCTTCCGGACGTTTCTCGAGGGCCTGACCGGCCCGACGACACGGATCGAGAGGGGCGATCCGCGCGTGGCGGTCATCGCACTCTGCATTCAGGTGATGGAGGCGGACGGCAAGATCCTTGCCTCCGAACAGCGCAAGATGCGCACTATCATCAAGCAGCACTATGCACTTGACGATGCGGCGCTCGACGCGCTGGTCGAGGCAGGCCAGTCGGCCGAAAGCGAAGCGATCGACTTCTATCAGTTCACCGCCGAAGTGAAGCGCCACCTTTCCGAAGAGCAGCGCATCGAACTGATCGGCATGCTCTGGGAGGTTGTCTATGCCGACGGCGAGCGCAGCGAGATGGAAGACCACGTGATCTGGCGGATCGCCGATCTCTTGGGTGTTTCCGGCCGGGACCGGGTGTTGAAACGACGGGAAGTTGCGGCAAGAATCGATGCGGCGGAAGAAGGCGAACCGCGACAGGAAAGCTGACATGCCGATAGCCGCCGAAACCGACAGGAAGCCCATCCTTATCGTCCTGCACCAGGAGCGATCGAGCGCCGGCCGTGTCGGCCAGATCCTCACCCAGAAGGGTTTTTCCCTCGACATCCGTCGTCCGGCGCTTGGCGACGAGCTGCCGCCGACGCTGGAACACCATGGCGGCACGATCATCTTCGGCGGCCCGATGAGCGCCAACGACGAGGAGGATTTCGTCCGGCGCGAGATCGACTGGCTGTCGGTGCCGCTGAAGGAAAACAAACCCTATCTCGGCATTTGCCTCGGCGCCCAGATGCTGGCGCGCAATCTCGGCGGCAAGGTCGCGCCGCACCATGAAGGCATGACGGAGATCGGCTGGTATCCACTGGTTGCCACCGACGCCGGCCGGGCGCTGATGGACTGGCCTGACATGGTCTATCATTTCCATCGCGAAGGCTTCGACCTGCCTGCGGGCGCCGAGCTTCTGGCAACCGGCAACACCTATCCGAACCAGGCCTTCCGCTATGGCGACAACGCCTGGGGCATCCAGTTTCATGGCGAGCTGACGCGCGCCATGATGCATCGCTGGGTGGTGCACGGCGCCCATCGCTTTGAAATGCCGGGCGCACAGATCGGCAAGGCCCATCTCGACGGGCGCATGCAGCACGACGGGCCGTTGCGCACCTGGATGGAGAATTTCCTCGACCTCATCTTCCTGCAGGCGGGCGTCAGAAACGCCGCATAGCGGCAAACCCCACCGCTAGCGACGATGCTCCGGCACGTCGAGCGTGTCGATCTTGCGCAGTTGCGGGAAGCCGAGCGCCCAGAGCACTGACACCAGCAGCGTGCCTGCACCGCCGAACGCGACGGCAAAGACCGCGCCGAAGCCCGAAGCCATCATGCCCGCACGGAATTCGCCAAGCTCGTTGGAGGCGCCGACGAACACCATGTTGACCGCATTGACGCGACCGCGCAGCTCGTCCGGTGTCCACAGCGTGATCAGGATTTCGCGCACATAGACCGAGATCATGTCGGCAGCGCCCATGATCACCAGCGCTGCGATCGACAGCCACGGCGTTGCCGACAGGCCGAAGACGATGGTGCCGAGACCGAACAGCGCAACGCCGGTGAACATCAGGATGCCCGCACGGTGGCGGATGGGGTGGGCGGCCAGCCAGATCGCCATGCCGACCGCGCCGACGCCGGGGGCGGCGCGCAGCAGCCCCAGGCCCCAGGGGCCGAGATCAAGGATGTCGCGGGCGAACACCGGCATCAGCGCAACGGCGCCACCGAGCAGCACTGCGAAGAGATCGAGCGAGATCGCGCCCAGCACCACCTTCTCCGCCTTGATGTAGCGAAAGCCGGCGGTGATCGTCTCCCAGCTCTGCACTGGGGCCTTGGAGCGGGCTGCCGGCTTCGGAATGGCAAACACCATCAGCGCCGCCGCCGCGAAGAAGCAGACGCCGACAGCATAGGGTGCAACCGAACCGAAGCCATAGATCAGGCCGCCGGCAACCGGGCCGACGATCATCGCCGTCTGCCAGGATGTCGAATTCCAGGCGATCGCATTGGGCAGGTCTTCCGGCGGCACCAGATTGGGTGCGAGCGACTGGGAAGCGGGCGCGAGAAACGCCCGCTCGATGCCGAAGACGATCAGGATCGCATAAACAGGCCAGGGCGAGAAAAGCCCGGTGACCGTCAGCATCAGCAACGCGATGGCGCACAGCGTGCTGACGGCCATGCAGATGCCCATGATCATGCGCCGGTTGTAGCGATCGGCAACCGAGCCGGTGACGAGGATCAGCACCAGCGACGGCAGGAACTGGAAAAGCCCGATCAAGCCGAGATCGAACGGATCGCGCGTCAGATCGTAGATCTGCCAGCCGACCGCGACGGAGATGATCTGGATGGCGAAGTAGGCGAGGAAGCGCGAGAAGAAATAACGACGATAGCCGACATGCCTGAAGGCGGCGAAGCGGTGCGTGGTATGAACGGCAGACATGGGGGAAACGCTCCTCGACGGTACCGATCTTTGTCCGACCTCTATTAAACATGATCGCGCACGACAAATCGGCGTACTTGCTCGTTTAGGTCTCAATGTCTACATGTCTGTCAATAACGATTTGGAGACCGGCATGATTGCTGTCATCGGCACCTTGAACTTTATTATCAACATCGCGTGGTTTCTGATCATCGCGTCCGCCATCTTTTCCTGGCTCTACGCGTTCAACGTCATCAACGTGAACAACCAGGCGATCAACATGATCGGCCGCTCGCTCTACCAGCTGACCGAGCCGCTCTATCGTCCGATCCGCCGGGTCCTGCCCAACATGGGCGGCGTCGATCTTTCGCCGCTGGTCGTGCTGGTGATCCTCTATTTCATCCAGCTGTTCCTGAACACGACGATCGCGCCGGCGCTGCTGCGCTGATCCATTGACGAGCCAAGCGTTTACCGCCCACGGCGATCACGTGCGCGTCACCGTCCGGCTGACACCGAACGGCGGACGCGACGGGATCGACGGGGTGGAGAGTGGCGCCGACGGGCAGGACCATCTCAAGGTCCGCGTGCGCGCCATCCCGGAAAAGGGTAAGGCCAACCAGGCCCTGATCGCCGTTCTCGCCAAGGAAATCGGCGTCGCCAAGAACCGCATTTCCTTCATTTCAGGCGAAACTCAGCGAAAAAAAATCCTCCGGATCGATGCCGACCCGGAGGATGTTTTAGAGCGACTTGCCGAATTGGCCGGCAAATGAGCCGAAAGCTTACTTCTTTTCGTTCGCGGCGCGCTCGACAGCTTCCTTGATCAGCTGCTTGGCGACGGCGGCATCCTTCCAGCCAAAAATCTTGACCCACTTGCCGGGCTCCAGATCCTTGTAGTGCTCGAAGAAGTGCTCGATCTGCTTGAGCGTGATTTCCGGCAGGTCGGTGTATTCATGCACCTTGTCGTAGCGCTGCGTCAGGTGGCCCGACGGAACCGCGATGATCTTTTCGTCCTTGCCGGAGTTGTCTTCCATCATCATCACGCCGATCGGGCGGACGTTGATGACGCAGCCCGGAACGAGCGGACGGGTGTTGCAGATCAGGACGTCGATCGGATCGCCATCGTCGGAAAGCGTGTGCGGCACGAAGCCGTAGTTCCCCGGATAGTGCATCGGCGTGTAGAGGAAACGGTCGACGACGAGCGTGCCGGCTTCCTTGTCCATCTCGTACTTGATGGGATGGCCACCAACGGGAACCTCAACGATCACGTTGACATCTTCTGGTGGATTCTTTCCGATGGAAATCGCGTCAATGCGCATGGACTACTCCAGGGTCAGTTGGGACGTTTGCCCGTCGGATAAAGGGAAACATGCCGCGATGCAATATAACTTTCGTCCGCAGCGCAGATTCAGCCGGTGGTTTTGTCGTGGTCGAATGGCCGGGACAGGTCGACAAATCCTGCCGAAGGGAGGTCATGATGAACGGAAAGATTGCGTGCCTGTCGCTGGTCCTGCTGTCTGCCGGATCAGCCATTGCCAATGACAGCGTCTATGTCGACGTCAGCCGCGACAAGTGCAAGACGATCGCCGAGGAGCCGGGCATGTACGCCCTGATGACCTGCCCGGGTTACGGCGACTATCCCGTCCACTTCAAGGAGATTGACGTTCGCCAGAGCTTCTCCTTCGGCCATATCGGCAAGGAATACCTCGACGGGGCATTCGAGAGCTTCATCCCCTTTAACCACGCGGGCACAATCGTGGAATGGCGCGTCGCCAAGGGCGGCGCTGCCGTCGCGGCAATTCTGCGCTGGATCATCGAAAACCCGGATCCGAAGACCGGGGAATCGATCCCCGCGCTGGAAGGGCAGGTTCTCGTCATTTCCAAGGTGGCCGAGAAGCATGACGGCAAGGGCTGCGTCGCCGGCTATGTCGATGCGCTCGCCAACCCTGATCCCAACACGATTGCCCGAAAGGTTGCCGACGAGGTGGCGCCGACATTTCGCTGTGGCGTCGACCAGGCGGCATTCCACGGCAAACGCGGCGACAAGGCCTCCGAACCCAACAACGAACTGCCGGAATGATGTTGGAATTTTCCGCTATCGCAAGAGCCGCCAAGGCCCTGCGCTTTCGGCGTCAGTTCCAGGCGAAGCCGACCTTCTTGAGGTGCTTGTCACCGAAATCTTCCATGCCTTCGGCAATATCGCTGCCGCCGGCGCCCTGGAAGAACTGATAGGCGTGATCGCTGTCCTCCAGGCACCAGACGACCAGTCCCTGGCAGCCGAGCGAGCGCAGCAGGCTCTTGGCTTCGCCGAACAGAACCCGCCCAAGGCCGATGCCCTGGTATTCCGGACGCAGGTAGATCTCGTAGATTTCGCCTTCCTGCGGCAGCGCCTTGGCGCGGCTGAGGCCGAGAGTGGCATAGCCGGCAATCGTTCCCGCGACGTCCACGACCAGCAGAGTCGCCGGACCGCGCGTCGCCTTGCGCCACCAGACTTCGTCTCGACGATTGACCATCTGGATCAGCGGGCGGTGCGGAATGATGCCGCCATAGGTCTGCAGCCATGAAACGCGATGCACGTCGGCAATTGCCGCCGCCTCTTGCGGTTCTCCAGGCCTGACCTCGATCGAAACAGTCTTCATGACTCACGACTCTAAACACACACAGGGCGAACAGGAATCCCGCCCGGGAGCCGCGTCGCGTTAACCCACAGGCAACTTTAACGGCATCCTGTGGAAGGTTAACGCCTTTTTAACTTTATCCGCAAGCCGCCCCCCGCTGGCACACACAGCAAAAAACCCCGGATCGCTCCGGGGTTTTGAAAATTGCTGGTTTTTGTCGGAAGGGCTTAAGCAGCGCCAGCCGTGCGCGACTTCTCGAAGCGCTTGCGGTCGTTCGAGTCGAGGTACATCTTGCGAAGACGGATCGACTTCGGCGTGACTTCGACCAGCTCGTCGTCCTGGATCCAGGACAGCGCCCGCTCGAGCGTCATGCGGATCGGCGGCGTCAGCTTGACGGCTTCGTCCTTGCCCGATGCGCGCATGTTGGTGAGCTTCTTGCCCTTCAACACGTTGACTTCGAGGTCGTTGTCGCGCGTGTGGATGCCGATGATCATGCCGGCATAGACCTTTTCGCCGGCTTCGATGATCATCGGGCCGCGGTCTTCCAGGTTGAACATGGCATAGGCGACCGATTCACCGGCATCGTTGGAGAGCAGCACGCCGTTGACGCGGCCACCGATCTCGCCCTTGTACGGCTGGTAGGCGTGGAACAGGCGGTTCATGACCGCCGTGCCGCGCGTATCCGTCAAGAGTTCCGACTGGTAGCCGATCAGGCCACGGGTCGGAGCGAAGAACACCAGACGGACGCGATTGCCGCCGGACGGACGCAGCTCGACCATCTCGGCCTTGCGCTCGGACATCTTCTGAACGACGACACCCGAATGCTCTTCGTCGACGTCGATGACCACTTCTTCGATCGGCTCGAGCAGCTGACCGTTGTCATCCTTGTGCATGACGACGCGCGGACGCGAAACGGCAAGTTCGAAGCCTTCACGACGCATGGTTTCGATCAGAACTGCGAGCTGCAATTCGCCGCGACCGGAGACGAAGAACGAATCCTTCTCGGAGGATTCCTCGATCTTCAGCGCAACGTTGCCTTCAGCTTCCTTGAACAGGCGGTCGCGGATGACGCGGCTC
This sequence comes from Ensifer adhaerens, assembly GCF_013283195.1. GTDB lineage: Bacteria > Pseudomonadota > Alphaproteobacteria > Rhizobiales > Rhizobiaceae > Ensifer > Ensifer adhaerens_G. The sequence continues at coordinate 157,649 of NZ_JABEKT010000001.1, forward strand.
GTGACCTTGTCGCCTTCGGTGCCGGCAAGCGGGCTATCGTTGACGATGAAGGACATGGTGACGGTCGGCGGGTCGATCGGCTGTGCCGTCAGCGCTTCGGTGACCGTCGGGTCGCAGAAGGTGTCGGCGACTGTGCCCTTGGTCAGGCCGGCGATGGCGACGATGTCACCTGCATGCGCTTCTTCGATCGGCTGGCGCTCGATGCCGCGGAAAGCGAGGATCTTCGAGATGCGGCCGGTTTCAAGCAGCTTGCCGTCCTGGCCGAGAACCCGGACCGGCTGGTTCGGCTTCAGCGAACCCGAATGGATGCGGCCGGTGATGATGCGGCCGAGGAAGGGGTTTGCTTCGAGGATCGTGCCGATCATGCGGAACGGGCCTTCGGCAACCGTCGGCTCGGGAACGTGCTTGAGCACGAGGTCGAGGAGCGGTGCCATGCCCTGGTCCTTCGGACCTTCCGGCGCGACGTTCATCCAGCCATCGCGGCCCGAACCGTAGAGGATCGGGAAGTCGAGCTGCTCGTCCGAAGCGTCGAGGTTTGCAAAGAGGTCGAAGACTTCGTTGATGACTTCTTCGTGGCGTCCGTCCGGGCGGTCGATCTTGTTGATCGCGACGATCGGCTTCAGGCCGACCTTCAGCGCCTTGCCGACGACGAACTTCGTCTGCGGCATCGGGCCTTCGGAGGCGTCGACGAGAACGATGGCGCCGTCCACCATCGACAGGATGCGCTCGACTTCGCCGCCGAAGTCGGCGTGGCCGGGGGTGTCGACGATGTTGATGCGCACGCCCTTCCACTCGACCGACGTCGCCTTGGCGAGAATGGTGATGCCGCGCTCTTTTTCGATGTCGTTGGAGTCCATGACGCGTTCGGCAACGCGCTGGTTTTCGCGGAACGAGCCCGACTGCTTCAGAAGCTCGTCGACAAGGGTCGTTTTCCCATGGTCGACGTGCGCGATAATCGCGATGTTACGAATGCTCATTTTTCGTCTCGGAAGGTTTAGGGCACGCCCCAATGGGCCACGCCGCTTTTTCAATGGTCGGGCTCATACAGGTTTTTTTGCGATTGCGAAAGGGGGGCGTGCGCAAGAGACCGGCGCCGAAGACCCGACAGGCCATGGGTTTGCAACCGGAAAGGGTCGCGCCAACCGGCTCTGGAAAGGGATCAGTCAAAGCCAGAACGGTCATGCGACAGCGGCCGGATCGAGCGTCACGCGCCACAGTTCCTGGTCTTGCCGATCCATCAGGCGCACGGTCATCTGCTTCGTCTGGCCATTGATATCGACGATGCCGAAGAACTGCAGGCCGGCCGACGGCGGCAGGTTGCTGTCGACGCCTCCGCCCGATGCCTTGATGAAGCGGACATCAGGGCCGAACGTCATGTCCAGCTCCTTTGGACCATAGGTTCCGGAATGCAAGGGACCGGAGACGAACTCCCAGAACGGCAGGAAATCCTTGAAGGCCGCCCGCGACGGATCGTAGTGATGCGCAGCGGTGTAATGCACGTCCGCCGTCAGCCAGACGAGGTTGTCGATGGCATTGTCCCTGATGAAGCGCAGCAGGTCTGCGAATTCGGTTTCGCGTCCGGTCGGCGGACCATTGTCGCCGTTGGCGATGGCATCGGAGCCGCGCCGGTTGGCATAGTCGTCCCAGACGACGAGGCCGATGGGCATGTCGCAGGCGATCACTTTCCAGACGGCCCGCGAGGCGGCAAGCTCCCGTTTCAGCCAGTCCGCCTGGCGCCAGCCGAACAGGCCGCCATCCCCCTCCCCCTGATTGGGACCGCGATAGGAGCGGAGATCGACGAAGAAGACATCGAGCAGCGGACCGTAGGCGATCTTGCGGAAGATGCGGCCGGGCTGGGTCGGGACGTTGCGGATCGGCGTCATCTCGTTGAACGCCCGGCCGGCGCGGGCCGCATAGACGGCCACGTCTTTTTCCTGGTAGCGCGGATCGTCTCTGAGGTCCGTCGACGCCGACCAATTGTTCAAAACCTCGTGGTCGTCCCATTGATAAAAGGTCGGACAGACGGCGTTGAGCTCACGCACATGCTCATCGAGCAGGCTGTACTTCCACTGGCCCCGATATTCTTCCAGCGTGCGCGCCACGTCGCGCTTCTCGTGCGTGACCACCCGGTTCTTCCAGATCCCGCCGTCGCGCAAGGGTATCTCGTCGGGAATGGGATTGTCGGCATAGATAGTGTCGCCGGAATGGATGAAGAAATCCGGCTCGTGCAGACGCATCGTCGAATAGGTCTTCATGCCGACGTCGTCGATGCCCCAGCCCTGGCCGGCCGTGTCGCCGGACCAGACGAAGCGGATCGAGCGCTTGCGCAAGGGTGCTGTGCGAAACCGGCCGATGACCGGCTCGGACACCCGGTTGACGTCGTAGAGATCGGTCGCGGTGAAGCGGTAGAAGATGTCCTGGTCGGGCAGGAGATCGTCGAGCGAACACTTCACCGCGCAATCCGTCTGCGGTGTCGCGGTGAGATCGGCGAGACGAACGGGATTGGAAAAGCTTTCGGTCGTCGAGTACTCCAGGCTTACCCGCGACGGCCGGTCGACCCGCGTCCACACCATGCCGGAGCGTGTGTCGACATCCCCCGACTGGACACCATGGATGAATTCCGGCCGGCCGTAACCACGGGCATAAAACGGTGTCGCAAGACCGGAGGACGCGACAAGGCCGGCGGCACCGGCGGATAAAAGAAAGGAACGACGGGACAGCGTGGTGAGGATTTCGGCCAAACAAGCCTCCGGTTCGAGCCTCGCGAAAGCGGATTTCGCGTGTCGGACCTTTGGCTGCCCGCATGTCAGCGCGTTGACAGAGGCATGAAACAATTTGAACGGTTTCGCGACAATTCGGTGAAAGTCTGCCTTGCCGCGCTTAACGGTAAGCCGCCCCGGCACCTTCACGGCGGCGCCATTTCGACAACCTCTCGTCTTGACGTAACGCCGGCTGGAACACTAAGGGTAGCGCCGACGGTTCCCCGAAGGATGACTCTAACGGGGATTAATAGGGAACACGGTGAGGACGACCCAATAGGGACCGAGACCGTGGCTGCCCCCGCAACTGTAAGCGGAATGCCGGACACCCAAGTGGCGCGACAGCGCGCCATGCCACTGCGATCGCGTCAGACGCGTTGCGGGAAGGCAGGTGGAAGGCGCTTGATCCGCGAGCCAGGAGACCTGCCGTCAAGCAGAAGATCCAACGTCACGGGCGGGGTTGCCCGGAACAGGAGTTGTCCATGATCCGCATACCCGGCGGCTTTGCGCCCTCTTTTCCCGTTCTTCTCGACGTTTGCGATCGTTTGTCTCCCGAAATCCGACCGGCCGGCTGTCGCCGCTTCGGCTGACCCTTCGCAAGCTCACGAGAAGAGAGAATTCCCTTGAAAGCCATTTTCAATGCCGTCGGGCGCTATTGCCCATCCCTTGCCGTTTCCGTGTCCCTGCTCTTGACCGTCGCTCCCACGACCGCTCTTGCGGCCGCGACGAGCTACCCCCTGACCTTAAAGAATTGCGGCCAGGAGGTTGCCTTTAAGGCGGCGCCGATGCGCACCGCCTCGATCGGTCAGAGCACCACGGAAATTCTTTATCTTCTCGGCCTCGCCGACAAGGTCGTCGGCACCGCCGTATGGATCGGCCCTGTCATCGAGGGCTACGAGGAAGTCAACGGCAAGGTGCCGCGGCTTGCCGACAACGACCCGAGCTTCGAAAGCGTCGTTGCCACCAAGCCGGATCTCGTCACCGCGCAGTTCCAGTGGCATGTCGGGCCGGAAGGCATCGTCGCAACGCCGAAGCAATTCGCCGAACTGTCGATCCCCGTCTATGTCTCGCCGGCCGATTGCGCCGCCAAGGACAATTCCGCCGGTGGCGACGGCGTACGTCACAAATCCTTCTCGATGGACCTGATCTACCAGGAGATATCAGAGCTTTCCGAGATCTTCGATGTGCAGGATCGCGGCGAGGCCCTGATCGCCAAGCTGAAGGCGCGCGAGGAAGCCGCCCGCGGCAAGATCGCCAATGCCGACGGCAAGCTGTCGGCGGTCTTCTGGTTCTCCAGCGCCGAGATGGACATCGACCCCTATGTCGCCGGCACCAATGGCGCGCCCGGCTACATCCTGTCGGCGCTCGGCATCAAGAATGTCGTGTCCACCGAAGAGGAATGGCCGACCATCGGCTGGGAGACCATCGCCAAGGCCGACCCGAAGATCGTGGTCATCGGCAAGATGGATCGCCGCCGCTTCCCCGCCGACGACTGGGAGCTGAAGATGAAGTTCCTGAAGTCCGACCCGGTCACCAGCCTGATGCCGGCGGTCAAGGCCGACCATATCGTCATCATGGACGCCCAGGCGATGAACCCGACGATCCGCACGATCGAGGGCATCGAGGTGCTGGCCGACGCGGTCGAAAAAGCCGGCCTGGCGAAGTGAGGTTTGGGCCTCTTTCGATCAACCGCACGAGCGCCGTCCTGACGGCGCTCGCACTGCTTTTCCTGGCGCTCGCCCTTGGTGCCGCCATCGGCGAAACCGCCATCCCGCTCGACGTGGTCGGCAAGACCGTCGCCAACCGGCTGTGGGGCGCCGGATACCCGCTCGATGCGATCGACGAGGGCATCGTCTGGAATTATCGCCTCAGCCGCGCTGTCGTGGCCGCCTGCTGCGGCGCGGCACTGTCGCTCTGCGGCGTCGTCCTGCAGGCGCTGCTGCGCAATTCCCTGGCCGATCCCTATATCCTCGGCATCTCCGCCGGCGCATCGACTGGTGCCGTCGCCGTCGCCATTCTCGGCATCGGCGCAGGCATGCTGACGCTGTCGCTCGGCGCCTTCTTCGGCGCGGTCTTCGCCTTCGCGCTGGTCTCCCTCCTGGCACTCAGGGCCGGCCGCGGCACCGGCGCCATCATTCTGGCCGGCGTTGCCGGCTCGCAGCTCTTCAACGCGCTCACCTCCTTCATCGTCACCAAATCAGCCAATGCCGAGCAGGCCCGCGGCATCATGTTCTGGCTGCTCGGCAACCTCTCGGGCGTGCGCTGGCCTGATGTGGCGCTGGCCTTGCCGGTGGCGATTGGCGGCCTGCTTGTCTGCCTCTGGCATGCCCGCGCGCTCGACGCCTTCACCTTCGGCGCCGAATCGGCCGCCTCGCTCGGCATCCCGGTCAAGCGGGTCTACATCATCCTGATTTCGGCAACCGCGCTGATGACGGCGGTCATGGTCAGCATCGTCGGCTCCATCGGCTTCGTCGGCCTCGTCATACCGCATGCCGCACGCTTCCTGGTCGGCGTGCGCCACGGCCTGCTGCTGCCGGCAGCAGCACTCACCGGAGCGATCTTCATGATCGCCGCCGACATCTTGTCGAGGGTCATCATTCCCGGCCAGGTGCTACCGATCGGCGTGATCACGGCCCTCGTCGGCGCGCCGGCCTTCGCCCTCATCCTCAGTCGCGGCAGGGCCGCGTCATGAGCCTCAAGGCCGAAACTGTCTCCTGGTCGGCCGGCGGCCGCGTGATCGTCGATGCCGTCGATCTCGAGGTGATGCCTGGAGAATTCCTCGGGATCATCGGTCCGAACGGATCCGGCAAGACCAGCCTGATCTCGCTGCTCGCCGGCATCCGCCTGCCGAAATCCGGCAGTGTCAGCCTCGAAGGGCGGCCGTTTGCCAAGACGACGCGACGAGACATTGCTCAACGCATCGCGCTGGTCGAACAGCAGGCGGAAACCACCGAACGCATCACCGCCCGCCAGGCGGTCGAGCTTGGCCGCACCCCGCATCTCGGCGCGCTTTCGCCCTGGTCGATCAGCGATACCGATATCGTCGACCGCGCGCTTGCGCATGTGGGCATGAGCGATTTTGCCGGCCGCATGTGGCACACACTCTCCGGCGGCGAACGCCAGCGATTGCACATCGCCCGGGCTCTCGCGCAACAGCCACAGATCCTGCTGCTCGACGAGCCGACCAATCACCTCGACATTCACCACCAGATCGGTCTGCTCGAGCTCGTGCGTGGGCAGCCGCTGACGGTCGTGGCCGCCCTGCACGATCTCAACCACGCCGCCGTCTTCTGTGATCGTATCGCCGTCATGGATCGCGGCCGCATCGTCGCGCTCGGCACCCCGACAGAGATCCTGACGGAAGACCGCATTTTCACTGTCTTCGGCGTCGCCGCGACGGTCGAGCACGACGAGGACGGCTCGTGCTTTGTGCGCTACCGGCGCCCGCGGCCGAAACTGCACCTGATATCCGACACCATGAAGAGACATGACTATGCGCGCTAGGATCGCCACCACGCTCATTGCCTTCGGGCTGACCACCGCTCCTGCCCTCGCCGAAACCATCGAGGTCAGGATGCTCAATCGCGGCGAAAATGGCTCGATGGTGTTCGAGCCCGACTATGTCGAGCTGAAGCCCGGCGACAGCGTCAAGTTCCGCGTCGGCCACAAGAGCCACAACGCTGCCTCGATTGACGGCATGGTTCCCGAGGACTATGCCGGCTTCAAGGGCCAGATCAATGAGATCGAGGTCACCTTCGACATGCCCGGCTTTTACGGCATCAAGTGCTCGCCGCATTTCGCCATGGGCATGGTGATGTTGATCAAGGTCGGCGAGGCAGACCTGACCGAGGCCTTCCGCAAGGCCGAAGTCCCCGGCCGAGCGCGCGGCCGTTTCGACGCGATCTTCGCCCGCATGGACCAGGCCAAGGCAGCGCAATGAACCCAGCGGCTGAGGCAACCGGACCCAACCTTCGAAGAAATTTCGACCTCAAGGATGAGATCCGCGACTACTGGTCGAAGCGTTCCGAAACCTTCGACCTCGCTTTCGGCCACCGCATCCCGCCCGGCCCGGAATTTGCCGCCTGGCAAAAGCCGGTGCGCGACTTTCTCGGGGCCGAACCGCTGCGCGTGCTTGAACTTGCCTGCGGCACCGGCGAGGTGACGCGGCTGATCCACGACCTCGGCCACGACGTCACGGCGCTCGATTTCTCCGAGGCGATGCTTGCCGTCGCCCGGAAAAAGCACGCGGGCAAACCACGCCTGCGCTTCCTGCTTGCCGATGCGGAAAACACCATGGAGCCGGACGAGCGCTATGACGCCATCGTCTGCCGCCATCTGGTCTGGACGTTGACCGAGCCGCAGGCGACGCTTGGCGAATGGTTCCGCTTGCTGAAGCCCGGCGGCAAGCTGCTGGTTTTTGACGGCGACTGGGCGAAGCCGACCGCGGTTGGGCGCTTGGCGACCTTTGCGATCCGCCAGATCGATCGGGTGATCGGTCCCGACAATCACTACGACGTTGCGCTCAGCGATCGCCATGCAACGATCATGCAGAACCTGCCCTTCGGCGAAGGCCTCACCGTCGAGACGTTGCTGCCAATGCTGAAGGCTGCGGGCTTCCAGACCATCGAGCACGCATCCCATCAGCCGATCGCGGCCGCACAGCGTAAAACCGCAAACCTGCGCAACCGCCTGCGCACCTTCGTCTATCGCCGGTTCATTGTCTGCGCGCACAAGCCCGGCTGAATGGCCGGGTTGCACGGGCAGCACGCCAGCAACCGCATGGCATTTGCCGAAAGCCCTGCTATGAAGATTGCCGTCTTGGCTGACGGCCAATCTTGCGCCGTGGACCGGACGAAAAGAATCAACTCGCCGCCCGGCGACGTCAGATACCGGCAGGTTCCTCATCGTGTCCCAATCGACAACTCCCGTACGCGATCATCTCGAACAGATCCTGGCGAGGCTCGATGCCCGCCGGGATAACGAGAAGACCTATGTCAAACTCTACGCCGAAAGTGCCCGCGACGAGGCCGATGCCGCCGATCGCCGCCGCCAGATCGGCGCCACCCTTGGCCCGCTCGATGGCAGGATCGTTTCGATCAAGGATCTCTTCGACATCGCCGGTGAACCGACGCTCGCCGGCTCGATCATCAAGCGCACGGCAGCCGTGCCGCAACAGGACGCCGTCATCGTCAAGAGATTACGCGCCGCCGGCGCCGTGATCGTCGGCAAAACCCACATGACCGAATTCGCCTTCACCGCGGTCGGCCTCAACCCCCATTATCCGGTGCCCGGCAACGCGACCGATGAAAGCCTGATCCCCGGCGGCTCGTCCTCGGGTGCTGCGGTTGCAGCCGCCGAAGGCACCTGTGACATCGCCATCGGCTCCGACACCGGCGGCTCCGTGCGCATCCCGGCGGCGCTGAACGGACTTGTCGGCTTCAAGCCGACCGCCAGCCGCGTCTCCCTTGACGGCGCCTTCCCGCTTGCCCCCAGCCTCGATTCGATCGGCCCACTGGCTTACAGCGTTGCCGATTGTGCAGCGGCCGATGCCATTATGGCCGGCGAAACGGCGACAACGCTTGTACCCCGACCGGTGGCCGGCCTGCGCATCGGCGTGCCGCGCGGCCAGCTTCTGGCCGGCCTCTCCACCGCGATTGCCGCGGCCTTCGAGGCCAGCCTCGACCGCCTCGCTGCCGCTGGGGCCGACCTTGTCGAATGCAGCATCGACGATCTGATCGACCGCTTGCGGCAAGCAACCGCGATCGGCTCGATCGCTGGCCTCGAGGCAAGCCGTGTGCATGCCGACTGGCTTTCGGATGAGGCGGCACCCGTCGATACCAGGGTTTCGTCGACGCTCCGGCGCCGTTTGCTGACACCGCAGGCCGCACTCGATGCGCTGCTGGATACGAGAGCAGGTTTGGCACGCGCCATGGACGAACGGCTTTCAGCCTGCGACCTTATCGTCTTGCCGACGACGCCGATCGCCGCAGTGTCGATCGCCTCGGTGGAGACGAATGAGACGGAATATGATCGCGTCGAAGGCCTGCTCTTGCGCAACTGCCAGGTCGCAAACCAGTTCGACCTCACTGCCATAACGCTACCGATGCCGGGACTGACCCGCCCTGCAGGGCTGATGCTAGTGGGCAGGAATGGAACGGACAGGACGCTGCTGGCGACTGCTGCCTCGGTGGAAACGCTGTTGCAGGGCAACTGAGGCGGCCAGAGTCAAGGTAAGAGCGCAACGGTTGGCGCGGCCGACACGAGGCCGCTCTCGCGGTATCCGCCTGACATGTAGCCGACGAACTCTTCTGGTCGCGACCGTTTGCGGACAGCCTCCACCGACTGAGTGCAGCGGTGGAGCTTTGGTGACGAGCGAAGGTTTTCGCCTCGCCTCAGTGCATCGTTTCGCCGGAAACCTCATCGCGAAGGATGCGGAACGCATCTTCGAGCGCTGCAACCAGCACATTGGTCAGCTCTTCGCCGTCATTGTTGGTGAGGAAGAGGGCAACAGCCGCATCCTGCGGATCGGCATGGTGCTCGACATCGTTTGACATATCATTGTCCTTTGTTCGCCGTGTCACATCCCGGCTCTTGGCGCGATGGTATGGGGGCCGACTTGTGCAAAGCTGGACGAACCAACCGGTGCCTCACGCGCTGCTCGGCGACTTCGCGCATTTCCGCCCAATCGCCTCTGTTTCAGGCACTCACAGCCTCTCAGAAGCAGGCAAGCTGCCCTACGCGACACGGGGTATCGCCTTTTTTGCTCGCCCTTGCCCCCCGCGGCGCGCTAGAGGACGCGGGAGATGAACGTCGGAACTGAAAATGTCGAAGAAGCCGAAGCGCGATAACGCCCATTACGAGCAGCGATTGAAGGCGGAATTTCCCGACATCTACGGCGACGTATTGGCGGGCAGGATCTCCTCCTTGCGCAAGGCGCTTGTCATTGCCGGCCTGAAGCCGCAGCGCACCCGCCTGGAGAAACTGAAGAATTCGTGGGCAAAGGCGACACCCGGCGAGCGCGAGGGCTTCCTCACATGGCTGACGATATCAGGCGTGCTGCCCACGGCCTCTCAATCGCCGGTCGCCGACACTGCTTCTCTTCCCCCGCTCCCGGCAGGAGCCCCCATCGCCAGTGGCCGTTATCTGCTTCCTTCCACGATCACGCGCATCAAGGCGATCATGGCGAAACGCCGGCTGAAGCCCGACGACGTCATGGGTGAGATGGGCTTTTTGTCCGACGGGCAATCCCTCGCCCGTGCCCTTGCCAAAAACGCAAGCCTGAGGCTCGCGGTGATTGCCGGACTGGAGGCATGGCTGCGCACGCATGAAGACTGACCTGGACATCGAGGCCTGGCGCCGGGATCTGGCACGCGTTTATTGCCGGTCGTTGAACCTCGGGTGAGCCCGGCACAGCTGTCTGTGCGTTGAAATATGTCGTCGATAGGCAGAGGGGAGCAAATGACGCCCCGCCAAAACCGGTTGCAAATGTTCCGGAGCATCGTTCTGTGGCGGACCTCTGAGAAAAGAGGCGGACAGGCAGTAGCGGCGAAGCAATGCAGGCGCCCTTTCGCATTGGCGGCGGTCCCCTGTTTCCAAAGGTTGCCAAGAACTGGCGCAATACATCCACAGGTGCTAATATTTTGGCGCCTAGGGTTCCTGGCAAACAAATCTCGCAGTCGATAATCACATAAACGCGAATTGCTTGCAGCCAATTGCCGCGCCGTCGAGCCCCGCTCGATGAGCAGAGTCGTTTTTCGACGACATCAACGTGGAGGAAAAGCCAATGGCCAGCAATCTTGTTTCCTACATCGCGCAGATGCTTACCCCTGACATGATCGCACGCATCGCCGCCGCACTCGGCCTCGATAGCAGCAAGGTGCAGGGCGCTGTCGCCGCTGCCGTGCCGGCTGTGCTCGCCGGACTGACCGGCGTAGCCTCCCAACCGGGCGGCGCGCAAAAAATCGCCGACACCGCCAAGCAGCAAGGCGGATCGCTCGACAATCTCATGGGAATGCTTGCAGGCGGCGACCAGACATCGCTTGCCCAGAGCGGATCACAGATCATTTCATCGCTGTTTGGTGCCAAGGACGGCAGTGCGCTTGCAAACGCCATCGGCGGCGCTTCCGGCATTGATCAAAGAGCGAGCGGCTCGCTGCTTGCAACACTTGCCCCCCTCGTCATGGGTGGTCTCGCCCGGCAAAGCGGCGGCGACCTGAGCGCCAACGGCATTGCCGGGTTGCTCGCCAGCCAGAAGGACAACATCGCCGCCGCATTGCCGGCGGGCGTCCGGGAGATGCTTGGAGGCACGGGCCTACTCGGTTCACTCGGCTCGCTTGGCGCTTCGGCGCAGTCCGCTGCCGCCTCCGCCACCCAAGCGGCCAACCAGGCTGCCCGCAGCGCCACCGCCTCGGCCGCCGCGGCAAGCGCCACCAGCCAACGCGCGGCAGCGGCCGCGGCTCCGGCCTCGTCGCGCAACTGGCTCTATTGGGTGATTGCCGCGCTCGTGCTCGCGGGCCTGCTTTTCTACCTCTTCGGCAGGCCCGGCGAAAAGGTCGTGCCTCAGGCGGCGACACCCGAGCAGGTCACGCCGCAGGCCGCTACGCCTGAGCCGAACCTGACCGTGGGCGGCATCGATGTCGGCCAGCAGGTGCGGGACGGCTTGGCCAACCTGCAGACGACGCTGACAGGCGTTACCGACGCCGCCTCGGCGACCGCCTCCCTTCCGAAGCTCGAGGACGTCTCGACCGGGCTCGACAAGGTCACCGGCGTGGCCGGGCAGCTCTCGGCCGAGCAGAAGGCGGCACTTGGCGCCCTGATCACCCCGATGATGTCGACGCTCAATGGTCTGTTCGACAAGGTGCTCGCCATTCCCGGCGTTTCGGACATCCTGAAGCCGACGATCGACGGGCTGAAGACGAAGCTCGCGGCCCTTTCGGCCTGATGGTTGCACGCAATCGCCCATAGCCGGCGCCCCGTTTCGGGGGGGCACCGGCAATCCCTGTCCTTCTCAAGACATCGAACGATGGAGGCTCAGCCATGGCTGACAAATCGACATTCACCCCGGACGAATGGACGCTGCTTCTGGAGAGCGTGATGATGGCGGGCATAGCCGTGACCGCAGCGGAACCGAGCGGCCTCTGGGGCATGCTGAAGGAAGGCCTCGCCAACAGCAGCGCACTGCTGCAGGCAAAGACCGACGCCGCGGCAAATCCGCTGGTCAAGGCACTGGTCGCCGATTTCGAGACCTCGCAAGGTCGAACCACGGCCCGCGACGGCCTGCAGACAAAACTGAAAGGCGCCAAGCCCGAGGAGATGAAGGCCCGGTGCATCGAAACGTTGCAACTGGCCCGCACGACCGTCGAGGCCAAAGCCCCCGGCGATGCCGCCGCTTTCACCGCATGGCTCTACCAGATCAGCCAACGGGTCGCCGAAGCGGCGAAGGAAGGCGGTTTCCTCGGCTTCGGAGGCGTGGCGGTGAGCGACGCGGAGAAGGCGACCCTGTCGGAAATATCAACGGCACTGAAAGTCGCCTGACGTCCGTTCAGGAAGCGCGAAGCGGGTTTCCGTCCGCACAGGCCGAAACAAGGAAATCGAACGTTCGCGCTTCCGTTCGGAACCGCGCTTGAACATCAATGCGGCCAACAGCCAGCCGTCGCCTGAGTTAGCTCTGGCGAGCCGGAAAAAATTTGGGCTAAGGCAGGATCGAAGTCCCGATGGCGGAGAGGGTGGGATTTGAACCCACGATACCCTTGCAGGTATGCCGCATTTCGAGTGCGGTGCATTCGACCACTCTGCCACCTCTCCGCATAGTCGGTCGGCGCTTGTTCGGCGCGGTCGGGTTCATAGCGGCAGATTCGGGTGCTGGCAAGGGCCTCGATGAAGATTATCCAATGTGGCGCGTGGCTTCTTCTTGACAGAAGGGAGCGTTTCCCTTAATTCGCGCAATGGAAGTGGTGTGGCTTGCCCTCACCGCAGCGGGTGTGATTTGCGCCCATTCACCGGCAGGGCCTCGGGAATGATCCCGAAAATCCTGCTCAAAATGTCGACTGACAAAAAGACGGCCTTGCCCCCTGGGGGTAAAGAGCCGGCCTGAACATGAAAGGATAAAGAATGTTCGCAGTCATCAAGACCGGCGGTAAGCAGTACCGCGTGGCAGCCAACGACGTCGTAACCATCGAAAAGCTGGAAGGCGTAGCAGGCGACAAGATTGAATTCACCGAGATCCTGATGGTCGGCGTCGGCGCCGATGCAACCATCGGCGCTCCGTTTGTCGAAGGTGCTGTCGTCAGCGCCGAAGTCGTTGAACAGGGCCGCGCCAAGAAGGTCATCGCCTTCAAGAAGCGTCGCCGCCAGAACTCCAAGCGCTCGCGCGGTCACCGCCAGCACCAGACGACCGTCCGCATCCTGGACATCGCTGCTGCCGGTGGCAAGGCAAAGAAGGCTTCCAAGAAGTCTGAAGCCGCCGCTGAAGCTGCAAACTGAGTTTTGGGATCGAAGGTTTAAAGGAGAACACCAATGGCACACAAAAAAGCTGGCGGTTCGTCGCGCAACGGTCGCGATTCTGAGTCCAAGCGCCTTGGCGTGAAGAAGTTCGGCGGCGAGAAGGTCATCGCCGGCAACATCATTCTGCGTCAGCGCGGCACCAAGTGGCATCCGGGCGCCAATGTTGGCCTCGGCAAGGACCACACGATTTTTGCGCTTACGGCGGGTAACGTGGACTTCCGTACGAAGGCCAATGGCCGCGTGTACGTGTCTGTAATGCCGAAAGCGGAAGCAGCGGAATAAGCCGGTAGCGCTCTAAAACAGCCGGCGTCTCATCGACCCGGCTGGCGCACCTGATGGTTCCAAGCCAGACCTGAAAAGGGGAGATGGGGCAATACCCAACTCCCCTTTTTCTCGTTCTGGAGGACGAACCATGCAAACCGAACTGTTGAGGGAAGACCAATCACGGTCTCCCGAACAAAGGCTGAGGCCCCAGAGGTCAAGGACCGATTGCCCGATATTGTTGTCACCCCGGCTCGTTCTGCGCGCGCCCCATGAAGACGATATCGACGCCCTTGCCCATCTTGCCAACAACGCCAATGTCGCGACCATGGTCTCGCGCATGCCGCACCCGTATACGACGGCCGATGCCGCCGATTTCGTGCGACGCGCCAAAGCCGGCACGATTGGCAAGTGCGTCTACGCGATTACCAAAGCGGATAATGGCGCATTTCTGGGTTGTTGCGGTATCGAGCCGCATCCCGATGGCAAGACGGCAGAACTCGGCTACTGGCTGGGCGAGCCCTATTGGAACCAGGGTTATGCCACCGAGGCTGCCCAGGCGCTGACCGACATGGCCTTCCGCACCCGCGACATCGACCAGATCGATGCACGCTGCCGGGTCATGAACCTGGCGTCGCGCCGGGTCATCCAGAAGTGCGGCTTCCAGTTCCAGGGCAGCGGCATGGTCGGCAGCCTGGCACTCGGCGGATCGATCTCGGTCGAATGGTACCGGCTCGACCGCAAGACCTGGGTTTCCTTGAGAAGCTGGGGAGGCATGCGATGAACGCGCTGACTTCCGATCGGCCTCACACCGTCGCTCGCCCCGGTCCCGGCCCGTGCCCTGTCATCGAAACCGGGCGCCTGGTGCTGAGACCACACCGGCTGGATGATGCCGAGGCGATCGCCCAGTCGCTGGCCGACTTCCAGGTAGCGCGCATGCTCGCGCGCGTGCCGGCACCCTACGATCAGCAGGATGCGTTCGATTGGCTGACACGCCAGACCTCCGGGCTCACCCCCGACTGGACACTGGCGATCACCACCGGCGACGACGTACACATCGGCTGCATCGGCATCGAGCTGATGCACGGCCAGTGGCATGTCGGCTACTGGCTGAACCGGTTCTACTGGGGCAAGGGCCTGGCGAGCGAGGCGGCCTATGCGGCGATCGAGCGCTTTTTCCGGCGCATGCCGGAGACGACCCTGCATTCCGGCGTCTTTGCCGACAATCCGGGGTCGCTCAAGGTCCAGGAGAAGCTCGGCTTCCAGATCACTGGCTGCGCCCAAGTCTATGCGCTCGCCCGCAATGCGATGGTGGCGCATATCGAAACGCGGATGACCGCGGCCGATCTGCGCCGGCCACATTGAAAGGAAATGCCCCCCGCGAGGCATGCCTTGGCGGGGGGCTTTGCTCATTCGAGTTCGAAGCCGATCGGCAGATGATCGGAGCCCTTGGCGTCATAGCCGGTCCAGGCATCCTTCAGCCGCGGCACCAGGCCCGCGCTGACGAAGGCATAATCGAGATGCATGCGCTTTTGAGGGTCCTCGGGATGAACCCAGCTATAGCTTTCCGGCGTCAGCCGACCGAGATGGGCGAGTGTATCGACCGGATTTTCGAGCCGGAGCGAGCGTCCGTAATAAGCGTCGCGCGACCCGACCATCGCACAGTATTCCGGTGTCTCCGGTTGCATGTTGAAATCGCCCATGACGACGAAATCTTCCGGATGCGGCGGCTCGGCCAAACCGAAATCGGAAGCTCCGGTAATGCCGCCGCCCTCGAGCGGATAGCCGAGCAGCCGTTCCTTGAGGAAGCGGATCTGGGCGATGCGTTCGGCGGGAAGAACGTGGTCGAGATGCACGGAATAGACGCGCAGCGGCCCATCCGGCGTGGCAATCAGCGCCTCGGTGGCGCCACGCTGCAGGTTCATCGGGCTGATGGTCCGAGTGCGGGGCAGCGAGATCAGCCGGGTCGACAGGATCGGCCAGCGCGACAGGATCATGTTGCCAAACTGGAAACGTCGGCTGACAGCGCGCCCGTCCTCGACCGAAGAACCGATATCGATGTCGCATGGGGCATGAAAGGTGGCGAAGTGACCGGGGAAGAGCGCTTCGAAACGGGCAACCAGATCGACGTGACCGTTGCGGTGAAAACCGCGCGTCACTTCCTGCAGCGCGATGATGTCGGCGCCATCGAGCGACGCAGCGATGCGCTCGGGGTCAAACCGGCCGTCGAGACCGATGCCGTATTGGATGTTGTAGCTGGCAAAACGCACGATATTCTTTGACCTCCGGATGAACCGCCTATATCGATGGCGGCAAAATACGACCGCGCAAATACACAAAACAGATGGCAGACCCATGAAATTTCTCGACGAAACGAAAGTCTACATACGCTCCGGCGACGGCGGCGCAGGCGCCGTGTCGTTCCGTCGCGAAAAATTCATCGAATTCGGCGGACCTGACGGTGGCGACGGCGGCCGCGGCGGCGACGTCTGGGTGGAGGCGGTCAACGGCCTCAACACCCTGATCGACTTCCGTTACCAGCAGCATTTCAAGGCCAAGACCGGCACCCACGGCATGGGCCGCAACCGCACCGGCGCCGGTGGCGGCGACGTGACGCTGAAGGTTCCGGTCGGCACGCAGATCTTCGAGGAAGACAGCGAGACGCTGATCGTCGACATGGTCGCAGAAGGCCAGCGCTACCGGCTTGCCGCCGGCGGCAACGGCGGCTTCGGCAACGCGCATTTCAAGTCGGCCACCAATCAGGCGCCGACCTGGGCCAATCCCGGTCTCGAAGGCGAAGAGAAGACCGTCTGGCTCAGGCTGAAGCTGATCGCCGACGCCGGTCTCGTCGGCCTGCCCAATGCCGGCAAGTCGACCTTCCTTGCCGCCTGCACCCGGGCACGGCCGAAGATCGCCAATTACCCCTTCACCACCCTGCATCCGAACCTCGGCGTCGCCACCATCGACGGCAATGAGTTCATCATCGCCGACATTCCCGGCCTGATCGAAGGTGCGCATGAAGGTGTGGGGATCGGCGACCGCTTCCTCGGCCATGTCGAGCGCACCCGCGTGCTGCTCCATCTCGTTTCCGCCCAGGAAGAAGACGTCGCCAAGGCCTACAAGACCGTGAAGCACGAACTCGAAGCCTATGGCGGCGGGCTCATAGACAAGCCAGAGATCGTCGCCCTGTCGCAGATCGACGTGCTCGACGAAGACGAGTTGAAGGTGAAGGCCAAAGCACTGGCAAAGGCCTGCGGCGAGCAGCCCCTTCTGCTGTCGGCCGCCACCAGCAAGGGCATGACCGAGGCACTGCGGGCGCTGCGCACCATCATTGTCGCAGCAAAGTCCGGAGAAGAAAGCGCCTGACATGACGAAGACCCGCAAGCCGCTTCAAAAGTATCGCCGGGTCGTCATCAAGATCGGGTCGGCGCTGTTGGTCGATCGCGCGACCGGGCTGAAAAAGGCCTGGCTCGACGCCATGTGCGCCGATATTGCCGCCCTCAGGTCCAAAGGTATCGACGTTCTCGTCGTCTCCTCCGGCGCGATCGCGCTTGGCCGCACGGTGCTGAAACTTCCCCCCGGCGCACTAAAGCTCGAGGAAAGCCAGGCAGCAGCAGCCGTCGGCCAGATCGCGCTTGCCCGCGCCTGGTCGGAGAGCCTTTCGACAGACGCCATCGTTGCCGGCCAGGTGCTGCTCACGCTCGGCGACACCGAAGAGCGCCGCCGTTATCTCAACGCCCGCGCCACGATCAACCAGCTCCTGAAGCTCGGCGCCGTGCCGATCATCAACGAGAACGATACGGTCGCCACCACCGAGATCCGCTACGGCGACAACGACCGGCTGGCCGCCCGCGTCGCCACCATGGTCGGCGCCGATCTACTCGTGCTGCTGTCCGATATCGACGGTCTCTATACGGCACCGCCGCATCTCGACCCCGACGCCCGCTTCCTCGATACGATCGCCGAGATCACGCCCGAGATCGAGGCGATGGCGGGCGGTGCGGCGTCCGAACTGTCGCGTGGCGGCATGCGCACCAAGATCGATGCCGGCAAGATCGCCACCACCGCCGGCTGCGCCATGATCATCGCCTCGGGCAAGCCCGATCACCCGCTGGCGGCGATCGAGAATGGCGCCCGCTCGTCCTGGTTCGCCCCATCGGGCTCGCCGGTGACCGCGCGAAAAACCTGGATCGCCGGGCAGTTGCTGCCGGCCGGTACGCTTTCCATCGACGCCGGCGCCGAAGACGCGCTGCGCTCCGGCAAGAGCCTGCTACCCGCCGGCGTGCGCGAGGTGAAGGGTACGTTCAGCCGCGGCGACACCATTGCTATTCTCGGCGCCGCAGGGCGCGAGATCGCCCGCGGGCTTGCCGGTTACGATGCCGACGAGGCCCGCCAGATTGCCGGCAAGAAATCCGCCGAGATCGCCGCGATCCTCGGGTACGCCGGCCGCGCCGCCATGGTGCACCGCGACGATCTGGTGATGACCGGCAAGCGCGCCGACGAGAAGGACGGCCGGAGGGATGAAGTCCATGCTTGATGAAATCAGAAAAACCGATGACGTCGAAAACGTCATGCTGGAGATCGGCCGCCGCGCGAAGGCAGCGAGCCGTCCGCTTGCCGTTGCCACCGCCGAACGCAAGCATGCGGCGCTGATCGCCATGGCCGAGACGGTCGTCAATCGCCGCGACGAAATTCTCGCCGCCAACGCCATCGACCTTGAAAACGCTCGTCAGTCCGGCGTCGCAGCGTCCTTCATCGACCGCCTGACGCTGACGGAGGGCCGCATCCGCGACATGGCCGACGGCATTCGCGCGATTGCCGAATTCAAGGATCCGGTCGGCGACGTCATCGCCGAATGGGACCGCCCCAATGGCCTGCACATCGAGCGCGTTCGCACGCCGCTCGGCGTCATCGGCGTGATCTATGAGAGCCGGCCCAACGTGACGGCAGACGCCGGTGCGCTCTGCCTGAAGGCCGGCAACGCCGTTATCCTACGGGGTGGATCCGACAGCTTCCACTCCTCGCGCGCCATCCATGCCTGCCTTGTCGAGGGATTGAAGGCTGCCGGCCTGCCGGAACATGCGATCCAGATGGTGCCGGTCGCCGACCGCGCCGCCGTCGGCGCCATGCTTTCGGGCCTCGGCGGCACCATTGACGTCATTGTTCCGCGCGGCGGAAAGAGCCTCGTCGGCCGGGTCCAGAACGAGGCGCGCGTGCCGGTGTTTGCCCATCTCGAAGGCCTCTGCCACATCTATGTCGACGCATCGGCCGATCTCGTCATGGCCGAAAAGATCGTCGTCAATGCCAAGATGCGCCGCACCGGCATCTGCGGTGCTGCCGAGACGCTGCTGATCGACAGCAATGCTGCGGACAGACTGGCAAAGCCGCTGCTTCAGGCACTGCTTTCGGCCGGCTGCGAAGTGCGGGTGTCGAAGGAGCTGGCTGGCAGCATCGACGGATTGAAGCCGGCGACCGACGCAGACTGGTCGACGGAATACCTCGACGCGATCATCTCGGTTCGGCTGGTGGATGGCATCTCCGGCGCGATCGAGCACATCAATACCTGGTCCTCGGCACACACCGAGGCAGTGATTGCCGAAGACCCAGTCGTGGTCGAACGTTTCTTTGCCGAGATCGACTCCGCCATCCTGTTGCACAATGCCTCCACCCAGTTTGCCGACGGCGGCGAATTCGGCATGGGCGGCGAAATCGGCATTGCCACCGGCAAGATGCACGCCCGCGGCCCTGTGGGCGTCGAGCAACTGACGTCGTTCAAATATCGCGTGCGCGGCGCCGGTCAGGTCAGGCCCTGACGTGACATCTTCGGACGTGAACGGCCGTTACCTGCGCATGCCCCATGTCGAAAGCGGCATGGTGGTCGGCCTGTTCGGCGGCTCGTTCAATCCGCCGCACGAGGGGCATGTGCTGGTTGCCGAAACGGCGATCCAGCGCCTCGGCCTCAACCAGCTCTGGTGGATGGTCACGCCAGGAAACCCGCTGAAGAACCACAATAATCTGGCGCCGCTTGCCGACCGCATAGCACTCAGCGAAAAGATCGCGCGCGATCCACGTATCAAGGTGACCGCCTTCGAAAAGGCGCTGGGACAGAGCTATACCGCCCGCACGCTTGCGATGGTCCAGGCGCGCAACCGCGATATTCGCTTCGTCTGGATCATGGGTGCCGACAACCTCAAGAGCTTTCACCGCTGGCAGAACTGGCATAAAATCGCCCGCACGTTTCCGATCGCCGTCATCGATCGGCCGGGCTCAACGCTTGCCTATCTGTCCTCGCGCATGGCAAAGACCTTCGACTACGCCCGCATTGACGAGGACGACGCTCGGCGCCTTGCTTTTCACCGGGCACCCGCCTGGACCTTCATCCACGGGCCGCGCTCTTCCATGAGTTCGACGGCCCTTCGGTCCGCCAGGACGGCGTGAAATCGAATGATTCATTTCTCGCGTCTTGAAACCGTTCTGGTTTGATGACTACATTTACTGACGGTTCGAGCGAAACAGTCGAATCGGAAGTGCCTGTTCTGTTCACTTGGAAAGGAAAGACCCTGACAACAGCACACGCCAAGGGATATGCGGCCTCCGCGTTCCCACGCAGCACGGGATCTAGCGACGAAGCCGCTGTCCGTGCGCTTAACCTGGTCCTCGAAAGCCTAGAGGACTCGAAGGCAGAAGATATCGTCACCATCAACATTGCCGGCAAGTCGGCGCTGGGAGACTTCATGGTCGTTGTCTCCGGGCGGTCGAGCAGGCATGTCGCGGCGATTGCCGACCATCTGACCACGGATCTGAAGGACGAGGGCTTCGGCAACGCCCGCGTCGAAGGTCTGGAAACAGGTGACTGGGTGCTGATCGATACCGGCGATGTGATCATTCACATCTTCAGGCCGGAAATCCGGGAGTTCTACAACATCGAGAAGATGTGGGCGACACCGGAAATCGAGGACGGCACGCTGCATTGAGACCGTCGGGTTCGTCGGACGTCTGAGCCGTCGCGCGAGCCGGGTTGCGGTCATGCATGTTGGGAATGTGGCTGTCATCGCCGAAACGGCGCATCACAGCCGAGATGATTGTTGCGACTGATCGTAGCTGCAGCGCCGCCCGTCTGGTATGACGCGCAAAGGTCGCTGTCAGGCTCTAGAGCGCTGCATGATCTTCTCCTTGAATCGATCCCGGTTTCAGGAGGTGTGCAACGCGCGGTCCAGCGCAGACGGAGACGATTGGGTCATGCGTATCGGACTTTTCGCAGTCGGCCGCCTCAAGGCGGGGCCGGAAAAGGACCTTGCGGCCCGCTACCTCGATCGTTTCGCCAAGGCCGGTCCGGCAATTGGGCTTGAGCTTTCCCGCGTGGTCGAAGTCAACGAAAGCCGCGCATCCAACGCCGACACGCGCAAGCGCGACGAAGCCGCGCAGCTGGAAAAAGCGTTGGCCGACGGCAGCCTCTTGGTGCTGCTCGACGAACGTGGCAAGGCGCTTGATTCCGAAGGCTTCGCATCGCTGCTCGGCACCTTTCGCGACAGTGGCAAACGCGACCTGATGATCGCCATCGGCGGCGCCGACGGGCTCGACCCGAGCCTTCATGCGCGCGCCGATGCCGTGCTTAATCTCGGCAAGATGACCTGGCCGCATCAACTGGTGCGCATTCTGATCGCCGAGCAGCTCTATCGCGCCGTGACCATCCTTTCCGGGCATCCCTACCACCGTGTCTGAGACATGGGCCCGCGCAGCGCGCGATAACGAGAATATGTGTTGGTCGCACCCCGCAAATCAGATTAGGCTTTTTGGCAAGAGCGTTTCACGCCCGGCAACACTGCCGGGAAAACGCTCAGAGGCATTGAAACTGCGCATGACGCTTTCCGTTACGAGGTTCCGGCTCGCGGATACGTGCGCAGGTATTTCCGGCTGGACGCCTAGGGACCAATGACGCGCCGAAGCATGATGAGCGCTTTCGAAAAAATCGGTGGCGATGCACGGCGGCCCGCCCGCGCTGCGGCGCTGCTGGCGCTTGGGCTTGCTGTCGCTCTTCCCGCTTTCGCTCAGGATGCCCCGGCGACACCTGGCACCTCTGGCGTGGATCAGCAGCAGGGGCCACCTGATCCGGCAGCAAACCTTACTCTTCGTCGCGACAGCACCCGCAGCGAACTCGATGCACTGTCGAAAACGATCACGCTGTCTCAGGAGCGTGCCGACGAGCTGGCGACAACCATTGCCGAGATCGACAAGAGCAATGAGGCGCTGCGCAGCGCCATCGTCGATTCCGCCAAGAAACGGCAGGATCTGGAACAGCAGATCGTCGACGGCGAAAAGAAGCTGAGTGACCTACGCACCAAGGAAGACACTGTGCGCCGCTCGTTGCGCGCCCGGCGCGGTGTTCTGGCTGAAGTGCTCGCAGCCCTGCAGCGCATGGGTCGCAACCCGCCGCCGGCGATCCTGGTGACACCCGAGGACGCGCTCGGCTCCGTTCGCAGCGCCATTCTGCTCGGCGCCGTCGTGCCCGGCATTCGCGAGGAAACGGATAACCTTGTCGCCGACCTGAAGGCGCTTGCCGAGATCCGCGCCGGCATCGGCAAGCAGCGTGAAGAGCTGACGGCAGCGATGACGGCCAATGTCGAGGAAGAGCGTCGCATGTCGATGCTCGTCACGGAAAAGGAAAAGCTGCGCCAGAAGAGTGCCACCGAACTTGCCGCCGAGCAGCGAAAAGCCCAGGAACTGGCATCCCAGGCGACCAATCTCGAAGGCCTCATCGGATCGCTCGAAAACGAAATCGCCTCGGTGCGCGATGCGGCAGCCGCCGCCCGCGCCCAGGAGGAAGAACGCCTGCGCATGAGCGAGGCCGAGCGCGAAGCGGCGCGCGAGCTGGCGCGAAGCGCCGTGCCCGACAAAAACCGCATTGCGCCAGCATACGTCTTCTCGGAGCTGAGGAATAAGCTTGCCTATCCGGCCGCGGGATCGCTTTTGCGAAAGTTCGGTGATGCCGATGGTACAGGGCACTCCCTGCAAGGGATCATGTTGGAAACCAACCCCGGCGCGCTGGTGACTGCGCCGTCAGATGGCTGGATCGTCTATGCAGGCAATTTCCGCAGCTATGGGCAGATGATCATTCTCAATCCGGGCGACGGTTACCATGTGGTGCTGTCGGGCATGGAGACAGTGAGCGTGCAGACCGGGCAATTTGTCGTGGCGGGAGAACCGCTTGCGACGATGGGTGCAAAAAGAGTCGCAAGTGCTGCGGCCTTGGCGCTGGAAACGGACCGGCCGACGCTTTACATTGAATTCCGAAAAGACGGAAAACCGGTTGATTCCCGACCGTGGTGGACCGCAGCTGAGGTTGGAAAGGCGCGAAATGATACGTAGGGCTTCACTTGTTCTGGTCGGGGCGCTGATGGGTGCAACCGCTATGGGCGTCGTTTACTCGGCTGTCGTTCCAGCCGTTGCGGCCAATACCTCGACTTATCGCGAGCTGGCGATTTTTGGCGACGTGTTCGAGCGCGTACGCGCGCAATACGTCACCCCTCCGCAGGATGACAAGCTCATCGAGAACGCCATCAACGGCATGCTCTCGTCGCTTGATCCTCATTCGAGCTACATGAACTCGACAGACGCCGAGGACATGCGCACCCAGACCCGTGGCGAATTCGGCGGTCTCGGCATCGAAGTGACGATGGAAGACGACCTCGTCAAGGTGACGAGCCCGATCGACGACACGCCGGCCGCCCGCGCCGGTGTTCTCGCCGGCGACTTCATTTCCAAGATCGATGGCCAGGACGTTCGTGGCCTGAAGCTCGAGGATGCGGTCGAAAAGATGCGCGGCGCCGTCGGCACCCCGATCAAGTTGACGATCCTGCGCAAGGGCGCCGACAAGCCGATCGAACTGTCGATCGTGCGTGACGTTATCGCCGTTCGCGCCGTCAAGTTCCGCACCGAAGGCGACGTCGGCTATCTCCGCGTGATCTCGTTCACCGAGAAGACCTACGACGACCTGAAGAAGGGCATCGAGAAGATCAAGTCCGAAGTGCCGGCCGACAAGCTCAAGGGCTATGTCCTCGACCTGCGCCTCAACCCGGGCGGCCTGCTCGATCAGGCGATCAACGTTTCGGATGCCTTCCTGGAGCGTGGCGAGGTCGTTTCGACCCGTGGCCGCAATCCGGATGAGACCCGCCGCTTCAACGCCACGCCTGGCGATCTGACCGACGGCAAGCCGGTGGTCGTTCTCGTCAACGGCGGTTCGGCTTCCGCATCGGAAATCGTTGCCGGCGCCTTGCAGGATCTGAAGCGCGCGACCGTTCTCGGCACGCGTTCGTTCGGCAAGGGCTCCGTACAGACGATCATTCCGCTTGGTGAAGCAGGCGCTCTGCGCCTGACGACGGCGCTCTACTACACGCCGTCGGGCAAATCGATCCAGGGTACGGGCATCACGCCCGACATCAAGGTCGAACAGCCGCTGCCGCCGGAACTGCTCGGCAAGGTCGAAGCCCAGGGCGAATCCGATCTGCGTGGCCATATCCAGGGTCAGAGCGAAACCGACGAAGGGTCTGGCTCGGTCGCCTATGTGCCGCCGGAGACCAAGGACGACCTGCAGCTCAACTACGCGCTTGACCTGTTGCGCGGCAAGAAGTCCGATCCGGCCTTCCCCGCAAGCCCTGAGCAGGCAGAACTCAAGAAGTAAGCCATTGAAGGCGCCGGGCTGGTCAACCCGGCGCCTTTATACTATGTGGGCAGCAGGTGCTGCCGGAAACCGCTGATTCTCCAAAGACGGCGCATCCTCACCCGGCAACTCTCCTTCAGGTCGACCGAGGCTCCGTTTGGGAACAGATCTCAATGCCCCCCTTGGCCAGAACCGCCGGGGAAAGCCCGCGACAAAACGCGACCGTCGTCGCCTTCTCAGCTATTCCGTTGTCGGCATCATCGCTGTTTGCGTAATCGGCCTTTCCGCCTGGAACGCCATCTCTCCCGACGGATTGCGCAGGCAAGCCTCAACGCAAGGCGAGGCTGCGCCGGAAACGGCACAAACAACAGGCAAAGCACCCAATCCAACAAGCGGGCAAGCATCAAACACCAGTGGTGGCACGCTAAAGCCGGGCACCGCCTTTTCCGGCGCCCATGTCGAGGAAACCCTGACGAACGACGGCACCACCGTCACCAAGTTCACGCCGCGCCAGCGTGACGGCAGCGGACCTGCGCTGATCAATGTCGGGCCGATCCGCGGCCAGGACCCGCGCATGGCTGCCCTTCCGAATGACGACCTGCTGGAAGACAGTGCCGAGGGCCGCCTGCCGATCACCGGCGCCGACGGACTTCGGCCGATGGACCAATATGCCCGCCCCTGGTCGGGCGCGCGCGGCACCCGCATCGCCCTTGTGGTCGGCGGCCTTGGGCTCAGCCAGACCGGCACGCAGAAGGCCATCCGCGACCTGCCACCGGACGTGACACTCGCCTTTGCCGCCGCCGGCAACAGCCTGCAACGCTGGATGCAGGAGGCGAGGCGCAGCGGTCACGAGGTCCTGCTGCAGATCCCGATGGAGCCGTTCGACTACCCCGACAACGACCCGGGGCCGAACGCGCTGCGGCTCTCGCTCAGCGCGCCGAAGAACCTGGCCGCCTTGCACAAGAACATGGCGCAGATCACCAACTATACCGGAATCATGAACTATCTCGGCGGACGCTTTCTCTCCGATGCCGATGCGCTGGAGCCGGTGATGCGCGACCTCGGCAAGCGCGGCGTGCTTTTCCTCGACGATGGGACATCGTCCCAATCGCTGTCCGGCAAGCTCGCCGACGCCTTCGATGTTCCGCACGGCTTTGCTGACATGACAGTCGACAGCGAGCTCAGCCGCAATGCCATCCTGAAGAAGCTTGATGAACTGGAACGCATCGCGCGGCGCAATGGCACGGCTATCGGCGTTGCCTCGGCCTTCGATGAAAGCGTCGCTGCGATCGCGCAATGGGCGGGCGAAGCACAGGGACGCGGCATCGAGATCGTCGGCGTCTCGGCGTTGGTGAAGGATCCGCAGCAGAGATAGGCGACGCATCGCGCTCACGCGGCAACCATGCCGGCTGATGAAGCCGAGCGATGGATGTCCTGTTTCCCGGATCGGACAACGCAGGAGAACGTCGGTCGGGCGCCGTAGAGCGTCTTCACCCCGTCTCGTGGCCGGCTTCGGTGGCGAAAAGCAGGAAACCGTTGCAGACCCGGAACCGGGGTGCGATGAGACATCGAAACGGTTCGAACATTTCGAGGACAGCGCCATTGCGATCAAGCGATGCGTTGGCTTTGAGCCAGGAGAGGACAGCGGATGAGCAAACACAACGACAAGCCCCTCAGGCCGGAAGACCTGCCCTATCGCCCCTGTGTCGGCGTCATGGTGCTGAACCGCGCCGGCCTCGTGTGGGCCGGCCACCGGATTGCCGTCGGCAATTCCGAATATGACGGCTCGCCGCAACAATGGCAGATGCCGCAGGGCGGCATCGACAAGGGCGAGGATCCGCTGAAGGCCGCCTATCGCGAGCTCTACGAAGAAACCGGCATGCGCACGGTCTCACTGCTTGCCGAAGCCCCGGGCTGGATCAACTATGATCTGCCCTCGCACCTGATCGGCATCGGCCTCAAGGGCAAGTTTCGTGGCCAGACGCAGCGCTGGTATGCCTTCCGCTTCGAAGGCGACGAAGATGAGATCGCCATCAACCCGCCGCCCGGCGGCCACGAGCCGGAATTCGACGCCTGGGACTGGAAGCCGATGCGCGACCTGCCCGAGATGATCGTTGCGTTCAAGCGCAAGGTCTACGAGGAGGTCGTCGCCGCCTTCGCCCACCTGGCGCCGTAACTCCGCCTTGTTGAACAGGCGCTGACCGGCGCGAGGTGATACCAACCTGCGCCGGTGACCTCTTGCGTCGGACCGTCTGCCGGCGAGGAGCGATATCTTTCCATCAGCCGAGGATTGCCGCCGCCGGTCGCCTGCGGACGAACCACTGGAAGAGACGACGTCCTGCCACCTTGTGACCTCTGCATTCCCCCAGAACCGCTTGACCCCGGTTGCGGCTTTGTCGTTACCGGAAAGACAAGCCGTAGATGGCGCAAGACGTCATTGGCAGCGCAGAGGTTGGCACGGGCGCCGGGGTTGTTCGAGCCGGACCGGTTGTGCGCAGGGCCACAGTACCATTTGAAGGTGGAAGGATGGATGCACCCGATCAGGTCTCGCAAACTCCGATCAGGTTTATCGGGATGTGCCACTTCCGCGGCAACCAGCAGCCTGCACATCCATCACTTGAACACCATCGGCGGCGGGCGCATCAAAGATCTCCCTCGCCTGAGCCTAAAAAGAAAAGGCCGCCGGGGTGATCGGCGGCCTTTTGCTTGAAGGGTGCGCGGTGCTCAGTCGATTTCGGCTTCGTTGGCCGGTGCGGCATTGAGCTGGCCGTACTTCTCTTCGCCGATCTTCTCGAGCAGTTCGAGCTGGGTTTCGAGGAAATCGATGTGACCTTCCTCATCCGCCAGCAACTCTTCGAACAGCTTCATGGAGACATAGTCTCCGGCCTCGTGACAGATGTCGCGGGATTTCTTGTACGCCTTGCGGGCATCGTATTCGCCGGCAAGATCCGCCGTCAGCACTTCCTTGACGTTCTGGCCAATGCGCAGCGGACCGACCGTCTGCAGGTTCGGATGACCTTCGAGGAAGATGATGCGCGCCACGAGCTTATCGGCGTGATGCATTTCTTCGATCGACTCGGCACGCTCCTTCTTGGCAAGGAGCGTGTAGCCCCAATCTTCGAGAAGGCGGAAATGCAGCCAGTACTGGTTGACGGCACCGAGTTCGAGATAGAGCGCTTCGTTAAGCTGCTCGATGACCTTTTTGTCGCCTTTCAAGATCCGCCCTCCGGTTATCCTCATGGAATTGTTTGAGGCGGGCCATGAAATCAAATATCTCGACATCCGTCGAGTCGCGACGGCCGTGATATTGCTCGGTGGTACGAATGATGATGTCGACGACGTTGGGGAAGCAACCGCAGCAGCGACCGCGTTTCTCCATCGCGTGATAGACCTTCGCCGGCACGATCAGCTGCCAACAGTCCTCATCGAGGAGGGCTACGATCGTATCCTCGATGTCTTTTTCCGTGATGAAATTGCAGCTGCAAACCAGCATGTCGTCTTGCCTGTGATACGCAACGTCCTGAATTCGCTCATAAAGCAAAAGAGGATATTTATTGTCAACAAAAAACTCCGCGAGTGGAAGTTGTATGCCGATTAGAACGAATCTAAACATGACAAAAAACATCGTATTTTCAGAATATTAGCTCTGTCGCATCGACTCCTCCGGCTGTGGATTTCTATGCGACTCTGTCAGGCGGCTGCGACATTTTCACGCAGCCTTTAGGTGATGTTTTCGACCTGACGATCGCCAGCTGGGTTGAGCGCTGAAAATGCGTCTTGAACACAGCTGTCATACCCTGGACTACCACTCCCTTTGTCCTGCGCGCAGTCTCGCGCAAGAGCCGCTGCCGGTTGCGAGCAGCATGGCTCGAACCGAACCCATGCGCCTGTGTCAGTGGAAATTACGCCCCTTCGGCATGACGTCGGCAACCTCGGTCGCAACGGCCTGCTGATCGGCACCGGCGGCACGGCGGGCGGCCGCCAGGCGCAGGTCCTTCAGCACCTTTTTCTCCCTTGCGTCGGCCGTTGGCCGCAGCACCTCGTCGGCACGGTCGTTGGACCCGAAGTGCCGCGCTTCCTTGCGCAACAGTCCGAGCATCGGGGTCATGTCTTCGATATATTCCGCCACCACATGGATGACCTCGCTTTCGCGCTGAAGCCGGCCACGGATCTTGACGAGACGCGCACCCATGATCACCGGCCGATACTGATCGAAGACCTTCGGCCAGACGATGGCGTTGGCAACGCCGGTCTCGTCCTCGATCGTCATGAAGATGACACCCTTGGCCGAGCCCGGACGCTGGCGAACGAGCACCAGCCCGGCAACCGTCACTCTTCGGCCGACGGGTGCCGTGGCAAGAGCGCGGCTTTCGACCAGTCCCTGCGCCGCAAGCTCCGTCCGCAGGAAGGAAACGGGATGCGCCTTCAGCGAGAAGGAGAGATAGCGGTAGTCGTTAATGACCTGCTCGCCCTCCAGCATCACCGGCAGCGACACCGCCGGCTCCAGCTGGAACTCGTCCTGTGTCGCCTGCTCGAACAGCGGCAGCCGCTCGGCAGCACTTTTCTCGTCCAGCGCCTTGACCGCCCAAAGCGCGTTGCGGCGGTCGAGCCCGATCGAGCGGAAAGCATCCGCATCGGCAAGCTTTTCCAGCACGGAGCGCGGCAGTCCCGAACGCAGCCAGAGATCGCGAACCGAGATATAGCCGGCACCGCGATGGGCGACGAGCTTGTCGACGATCTCCTTCTCCCGAAGCCCCTTGACCTGATTGAACCCGAGGCGGATGGCCTTTTTCGTCAGGATCACATTCGCCATTTCTCGGTGCCGCGGCTCGATTGCCTTGTGGTCGAAAAGGCCCTGCTCCTCAAGGTCCGCGTCCCAATCCGAATGATTGATGTCGACCGGCAGCACCCGCACGCCATGTTCGCGCGCGTCCCGCACCAATTGGGCGGGAGCGTAAAAGCCCATTGGCTGCGAGTTCAAAAGCGCCGCGCAGAAGACATCGGGATAATAGGTCTTCAACCAGCAAGAGACATAGACAAGCAGCGCGAAGGATGCGGCATGGCTTTCCGGGAAGCCATATTCGCCAAAGCCCTCGATCTGTTTGAAGCAACGTTCGGCGAAGTCCCGGTCATAGCCATTGTCGACCATGCCTTCGACCATCCTTTGCTGGAAGGTGTGGATGGTGCCGGTCCGCTTGAAGGTCGCCATCGCCCGCCTGAGCTGATCGGCCTGTCCAGGCGTGAACTTCGCCGCGGTGATGGCGATCTGCATCGCCTGCTCCTGGAACAGGGGCACGCCCAGGGTCCGCTCCAGAACCGCTTCCAGTTCCTTGCTCGGATACTCGATCGGGATGTTGCGATCACGCTGCTCCCGACGCTTCAGATAGGGATGCACCATGTTGCCCTGGATCGGTCCCGGCCGCACGATCGCCACCTCGATGACGAGGTCATAGAAGATGCGGGGCCGAAGCCGCGGCAGCATGCTCATCTGCGCCCGGCTCTCGATCTGGAAGACGCCGATCGTATCGGCCCGGCAGATCATGTCGTAGACGGCCTTCTGATGATCCTTGTAGAGCGTATGCAGGTCCGTTTTCACGCCGTAATGCTGGTCGAGAAGCTTGAAGGCCCGGGCGATGCAGGTGAGCATGCCGAGCGCCAGAACGTCGATCTTCAGAATCTTCAGCGTATCGAGGTCGTCCTTGTCCCATTCGATCATGTAGCGGTCGGGCATCGCCGTGTTCATGATCGGCACCACTTCGTCGAGCCGGTCGCGGGTGATGACGAAGCCGCCAACATGCTGGGAGAGATGGCGGGGGAAGCTCATCAGCTCGGTGGCATAGTCGAGCACCCGCACCGTCGTCGGATCCTTGACGTCGAGGCCGGCGGCCTTGGCCTCCCGCTCCGACAGGTCGGCGGCGGACCAGCCCCAGACCGAACCGGCAAGCGCCGACTGCACGTCCTCCGAAAAGCCGAAGGCCTTTGCCGTTTCGCGCCCGGCTGAGCGCGCCCGGTAGCTGATGACGGCGGCGGTCAGCCCCGCATGCTCCTTGCCGTAAGTTCGATAGATATGCTGGATGACCTCTTCCCGCTTCTCGTGCTCGAAATCGACGTCGATATCCGGGGGCTCGTCACGTTCGGTCGACAGGAAGCGGTCGAAGAGCAGGGTCGTCGACAGCGGATCGACTTCGGTGATGGAAAGGCAATAGCAGACGGTGGAATTCGCCGCCGACCCGCGCCCCTGGCAGAGAATGTCGACGCTTCGCGCATATTCCATGATGTTGCGCACGGTCAGGAAATAGGGCTCGTAGCGCTTGCTGGCGATCAGATCGAGCTCGTATTCGATCTGGTTCGAGACCTTCTCGGGAATACCGCGGGGATAGCGTCGATGGGCGCCTTCCATCGTCAGTCGCCTGAGGGTCTCAGTCGTCGTTTCGCCGGCAAAGCTCTCGTCGGGATACTGATATTCGAGTTGCGCCAAGGTGAAATCCAACCGGCGGAAAAAATGCCCGGTATTGGCGATCGCTTCCGGGTAGTCGCGAAAGATGCGCGCCATTTCCCCCGACGGTTTCAGATGCCGTTCGGCATTGGCCTGAAGCCGGAACCCTGCCTGCGCCACCGTCACATGCTCGCGAATGGCGGTGACGATATCGGCGAGCGGCCGGCGTGCCGGCCCGTGGAACAGCGGGCTGTTGGTGGCAATCAGCCGCGTGCCCGCATTGCGCGCGATGGTGGCCAACCCGGCAAAGACCAGCTGGTCGAAACCATCATAGCGTGGCACCAACGCCAGATAGAGCCGATCGGCGAACTGCGGCTTCAGCCGCTTCAGGAACGCCGAAAGCTTGTTGGCCTCCGGCGCACCGATCACCGGATCGGGCACGACGGCAATAAGGAGATCCTCGCCCCATTCGACGAGATCAGCTTCATGAAGCGTGCAGGTGCCCTTTGTCGAGCGCAGGTTTCCCGCACTCAGCATGCGGCAGAGATTGCCCCAGCCGCGGCGGTTGCGCGGATAGGCGAGCACATCCGGGATATCCTCGGCAAAAGAAAGCCGGGCGCCGGGCTGAAAGGAATACCCCTCCACCTTCGCCTGCGCATGGGCGCGCACCACGCCCGCCACCGTGTTGCGATCGGCGATCCCGAGGCCGGAGATCCCAAGGCGGCTGGCGGCAACGATCATTTCACCCGGATGCGACGCTCCTTCAAGAAAGGAGAAATTCGACCAGGCGCCGATCTCGAAATAGGGCGTCGTCATGCGAAGACCCCATGCATGAACCAGCGCGGCTGCGTCGGCCCGCCATAATGGCCTTCTCGAAACAGCCAGAAGCGCCGACCTCTCTCATCCTCCACCCGGAAATAATCTCGCTCGGCCGCCGTCTCGCCATCGACCCACCATTCCGGTGCGATCCGTTCCGGGCCTTCGGCGCGCGCGATGCGGTGCAGGCTGCGCCGCCAGCGAAAGCTTCTCGGCGGCCCCTCCGGCACCTCGGCCACCGCTTCCACCGGTTCCGGACTTTGAAACAGCCG
This sequence comes from Ensifer adhaerens, assembly GCF_013283195.1. Taxonomy (GTDB): domain Bacteria; phylum Pseudomonadota; class Alphaproteobacteria; order Rhizobiales; family Rhizobiaceae; genus Ensifer; species Ensifer adhaerens_G. The sequence goes on from NZ_JABEKT010000001.1 coordinate 189,353, forward strand.
CTGCGGCCGGACGGAGGCCGCCAGAAGCGCCGCTGGAACAGCGCAGACGGCGGCCTCCAGGGTCTTCAGCATTCCCACATCCGCAAGCGGCTGAAACACCGCTGCACGCTCCGGCATATGGCTCTCGGACAACACGGGTAGAAACAGGCTTTCCGCGCCCAGCCGCGCCATGACCCTGTCGGCAAAGGCAGCAAGCGGCCGCTCTCGATCCGGCGTGCCGGAAAAATCCTCCTGCATCACCTCGTATTTTTCGCTTCTGGGAACCGACAGCCGCAGGATCTCGAAGCCGAAACCGGCATCGAGATCGTCATGGACCGCCTGAAGCCGCTCGCGGAACAGGCCGGCGATGCGACCCGGTTCGATCAATGGCGAAGACGTTCCCGCAGCGATGCGAAAGACCCGGCCGTCGACACGAAAGAGCAGCAGCTCGAACAGCCGCCCGCCTTCACCACGCTTTTCCAACTCCGGCTTCAGCCTTGCCGCCAAGTCCTGCGTCAGCCCGAGAATATCGTCCTCGCCCTGGACCGGCTCCGAAAGCCGACGCTCGGCCGAGAGGCTGGCGACGGGAAGCCGCGGCGAAAGCGGCTCGTCTTCCAGCCCCATGGCCTGATCGAGGCGCAGGAGCAGCATGGATCCGAAGCGGCGGGCAAGCGGCGCCCGCGGCGCCTCGATGATGTCGCCGACCTGCTTGAGCCCGACCCGTCCGAGCGTTTCGATCATGTCGGCCGGAAGCCTGAGGGCCGCCATCGGCAGCGGCGAAAGCACGCGCGCGGCTTCCTCCGGAGCAATCACGCTTTGCGCGCCGAAGCGCGCCACGGCCCAGGAGAGCCCGGCTGAAGACGAGATCGCCGCACGGGCCTCGATGCCCAGATGAAAGAGCCGGGCCAGAAGATCGTCGAGAAGCGATTTCTCTCCGCCGAGAAGATGGGCGCAGCCGGTAATGTCGAGATAAAGGCCGGTTTCGCCGTCGAGCGCCACCAGCGGCGTATAACGGCTGCACCAGTCCGCAAGCCCTTCGAGAAGGGCGCGATCCGCCGCCCGGTCGGACGGTAGCACATCGACCTCGGGACACATCGCCCGCGCCTCGGCAACGCCCTGGCCCAGCTGGAACCCTGATTTTTCGGCAAGACCGTCGAGCGCCACGAGGCGCATGGCATTCCTGACCCTATCGGCAAAGACGATGGGCGGATGCTCAGGACGCCCGCGGGAAAGCCAGGAGGTGCCCCATCGTGTCCGCGCCACCCGGTCGGCTGGAAGATGCGGAAAGTCGAGCGACAGAATGCGCTGGTTCTGGATCTGCCGCAGCAGCGGCTGGTAGGGGTTCGACGGGGTAAAAGCGGCGGTCATGGGGGTTCCACTCCAGGAAGAGGCCGACGGGAGCAGGAGACCTGCTTTTTTCGGCAATGACGTGAAAGACAGGATGGCCGATGCTGCCGCAAAGCATCGAGCCGTCAGGGAGGGGGCGCTCGCGGGCGGGCGCCGGTTCGATATGAAGCCGGAAGAAGGCGCTGCTCGCCTCCTCGTGGCCGGACTGGCGCAGAAGCAGAAGCGGAATACGGCCGGCGCGGGCACGAACATGCAGGCGCCGGCTTTCACTCAAGGCGAGCGATGCCGGATTGCCGCGAATTTCCAGAATGACGGCACAGAAGGCCGAAACGGAAAGCGCCGTCTCGGCAATCCAGAGCGCGTCCTTCACCGTGCGCGGCAGGCTGAGGATCAGGCTTCGAATGTCGAGCCCATACGCCTTGAGACCAAGACCATAGGGCAGGCCCGCCTCGGTGGAGGCCAGCGACTGGCTGATCCACAGCACCGGTGCCGCCGCATCGCCCTTTTGCTGGCGCGCCTGCTGACAGAGAGCACCAAGCGCGGTTGCAAACCCGGCAGCAGCGCCGGCATCGCGCGTCTGCGAACTGCGGATTTCCGTCATGCCTTCGAGCGGCAGCCCACCCTCAAGGATAGCGTCGAGTTCGGGAATGCCGAGCGGCAGGACCTTGCGGCCGGATGCCTGGTTGCCCTCTTGCCTGCGCCGGAAGCCTGCTGGATCCGCCGCCTTGACCGTCTTCACGACCCCCGCAAGCCTGCGGTTCTCGATCCGGGCTATGGTTTCGCGAAGCGAAAGAACGGTCTCCCGCTGCACGGCGTTCTCGGCCATGACGGTCAACTCCCATATAAGATGTTCCTGTTATGTTCTTATAGATTCCAGAGCTGCCAGGAGGAGTCAACAGTCAAATTTAAGAATTTATTCCTTGACCCTTGCATCCGGAATTCAACACTCGAAAAACAAAGGCAAAATCGCTATATGGAGGACAACAAGGAGTGCCTATGGCCCGCATTGACCAGACCGATGATTGGCGGGAACGCCATGCACCTACGCTCACGACATTCGAACAGCTTGCAGTGGAAGCCTATGGCCACCTGCCGCAGGAATTCCGCAAGCTGACGACCGACCTCATCATCGAGGTTGCCGATTTCCCCAGCGACGACGTCTTCGAGGACATGGCGCTGGAAACGCCGTTCGACCTGCTCGGCCTGTTCGAGGGGCGCGGCATCACCGAACGTTTCACCATGGAAACGGGCGAGTTTCCGAACCGGATCACCCTTTATCGCCGGCCGATCATCGATTACTGGGCGGAAAACGAGGAAACGCTGGGTGACATCATCACCCATGTGCTGATCCACGAGATCGGCCACCATTTTGGTCTTTCCGACGACGATATGGAGCGGATCGAGGCGAGCGTCGAGCACGTGGGCGGATAACGAACTCGCCTTCCTTCAAGCTTGCCCCTCATCCGGCCTGCCGGCCACCTTCTCCCCGCCAGCGGGGAGAAGAAACTTGCGGCACCCGCTCGCTTCTCTGAAATCCTCTCCGCAGAGGGACGACACCAAGTGACGACGGAGCTTTCGCCCGCGTCCCCTCTCCCGCTTGGCGAGGAGAGGGCTAGGGTGAGGGCCAAACGTGCCTGACGGCCCGCTTTACTGCTCCGACAGCTTGATGTCGGGATTATAATCCTTGCCTTCGACTTCCTTGAATACGGCCTGTCCGCATTGCATATGCTGCGTATCCGCATTGAAAGCATAGGTGGGCGAGCCGTGCAGGGACCAGCCCTGGTTCAGCGCCGCCGTCACCTTATGGCAGAAGGACGCATCGTCGGGGCCGGTGAGGAAGCGGTAAAGTTTCAAAATCTTGCCTTTCGTTTTTCAATCGTGTCCGCCTTGGCGGCGAGCCTCAGGGCCTGGTCGAGATGCAGCCGCTCGATCATCCGGCCATGAAGACTGATGACGCCCTTGTCGGCGTTCTCCGGCAGCGCAAAGACGGCGATGATGGCACGCGCCTCATCAACGGCGGCCTGCTCGACGCCGAAGCGCTCGTTGGCCGGACCGATCTGCAACGGATGGATCAGCATCTTGCCGTCATAGCCCATGTCGCGTCCCTGCCGGCACTCCTCGTCGAAACTGTCGGTGTCACGGAAATCGTTGAACACCGCATCGATGACGTCGAGGCCGCTGCCGCGGGCGGCAAGCAGGATCTGCATCAGCCAGGGGATCAGGTAAGGCCGGCCCGGCCGGTCGGGAACCCCGGTTTCCTTGCGCAGGTCGTTGAGGCCGACGACGAAACAATCGAGCCTGCCGCCGAAGGTGCGGCCGGTCTCGGCGATCGCGGGTGCATTGACGACGCCGCGCGGCGTCTCGATCATCGCCCAGAGGCGCAAGCTCTCCGGCGCGTCGTTGTCCGCTAGCCAGTCGGCGGCGATCTGGATATCAGCAGGGCTTTCGACCTTGGGCAAGAGGATCGCATCGGGCTTTGCCTGGAGAGCCGCCGCCAGATCCTGCTGGCCGAAGTCCGATCCCAGCGCATTGATGCGGATGACGATCTCACAGTCCGGCCGGCTTTCGGTGAGATGGCGGACGAGCTCGTCGCGCGCCTCGGCCTTGCGCTCGTGCGCCACCGCATCCTCGAGATCGAAGATAGCGGCATCGGCGGCCAGTTGTGAAACCTTGGCGAGTGCGCGGACATTGTCTGCCGGTACGCAGAGCACCGAACGGCGCAGGCGAACGGGGTGATGTTCGATCGGTTTTGTCATGTGGCAGTTGTGCCCGCCTTTCATTTTTTCCGCAAGGCGAGGCGAACGGCCGCACCCCTCTTGCAAGCGGCGACAGCAACACCCACATCGGGACCAGAAAGGTGACGATCATGCAAAGCATACGTTCTGTTCTTTTTACGGCTGTAGCCATCACCATCACGCTGGCAGCCTTCGTGTTCACCGCGTCGCTTGCGCTCGCGCTCGCCGGCATCGCCGCCGTTGTCGCGATCGGCAGCGCCATTGCCGCCCGGCTGAACTTCAAGGCAGCCCGTGCAACGGCACGCCCGACCTCCGGCCCCGCCCCGCGCGAAATGCGCATCTGGAACGACGGCCGCGGCACGATCATCGATCTCTAGGGATCGCGGTCCCCCAATCGCTGCCCCCAAAGAGCGTTTCCGGCTTGGTTCAGGCCGAGGCACGGAAGCGCTCCAACTTGTTGCTTCTGCACATTCCTGACGGAAAATCGCTTCGCGATTGCTCGACGCGCCGAAGCGTTGTCCAGCGCGGCAGCTCACCCCCGTGCGACTTTTTTTGCGATACCCCTGTCGGCAAGTCCCCTCTGCGTTCGTCCTTGGATCAGGCCAGCAAAGACCATGGCCAGGTTATCATTCCTCAATAGGAGCATGACATGGACAGCACGACGCAGAAAACAGACGCAAACCAGTTGCCGCAGGCCCTGAACGGGCTGGTACCCTATCTGCAGGTCGAAGGCGCCGCCAAGGCTGCGGAATTCTACAAGCGCGCCTTCGGCGCCAAGGAAGCCTATCGGCAACCGGTCGACGATCAGGGACGGACGATGCACATCCATCTCCACATCAACGGCAGTTCCCTGATGTTGAGCGACGCCTATCCGGAATACGGCCATCCCCTGGAAAAGCCGCAGGCCTTCAGCCTGATGCTGCCGGTCGACGACATCGACGCGTGGTGGAGCAAGGCGGTTGCCGCCGGCGCCGAAGTGGTGATGCCGATCGAGGTGATGTTCTGGGGCGATCGCTATGGGCAGTTGCGCGACCCCTTCGGCGTGCTCTGGGCGCTGAACGCACCGACGAAGGCAGGCTAAGCCAAGGCAGGCTAGGCTCAAAGCAGGTTGAAACCGGCACCAGAATCCGGCCGACGTCCGCCAAGCCGAGCGGCCAGGGCGCTCCAACGCAGACAACAACCGCTATGACCGCGGCCGGGTAGGTGATTTCACCCGCCCGGCAGCTGCCTTCAGGATAGATTTTCCTTCATTTCGGCACAAAACTGATCTAAACGCTTACGCAACATTTCGCTGAAATCGAAGGCCTGAAGTTATGGAAAAGTTCGTCAAGCTCACCGGCGTCGCCGCTCCCCTCCCCGTCGTCAACGTCGACACGGATATGATCATTCCGAAGGATTACCTGAAGACGATCAAGCGCACCGGCCTTGGCACCGGGCTTTTCGCCGAAGCGCGCTACAACGAAGACGGCTCGGTCAACCCGGATTTCGTGCTCAACAAGCCCGCTTACCAGAACGCCAAGATCCTGGTCGCCGGCGACAACTTCGGCTGCGGCTCCTCGCGCGAGCATGCGCCGTGGGCGCTTCTCGACTTCGGCATCCGCTGCGTGATCTCGACCTCGTTTGCCGACATCTTCTACAACAACTGTTTCAAGAACGGCATCCTGCCGATCGTCGTCAGCCAGGAGAACCTCGACAAGCTGATGGACGACGCCTCGCGCGGCTCCAACGCCATCCTGTCGATCGACCTGGAATCCCAGGAAATCACCGGCCCGGACGGCGGCACAGTCAAGTTCGAGATCGATGCCTTCAAGCGCCACTGCCTGCTGAACGGCCTCGACGACATCGGCCTGACGCTGGAGAAGGCAACGGCCATCGACACCTTCGAAAAGTCGACTGCCGCCTCGCGCCCCTGGGCGTGAGCTGAAGGGATGACGCGCAAGCTCATCTCCTCCGGTTCACCCTTCGAGAAGACGGCAGGCTATTCGCGTGCCGTCGCCAAGGGTGACTGGTGCTTCGTTTCCGGCACCACCGGCTACGACTACGCCACCATGACCATGCCGGAAACGGTGGAAGAGCAGGCACGCAATTGCCTGAAGACGATCGAGGGCGCGCTGAAGGAAGCGGGCTTCTCGCTCGCAGATGTCGTGCGCAACCACTACTACGTCACCGATGCCAGCTTCGCCGACCGGGTGTTTCCGATCTTCGGCGAGATGTTCGGCGACATCCGGCCAGCCGCCACCATGATCGTCTGCGATCTCATCCGACCGGAAATGCTGATCGAGATCGAGGTCACCGCCTTCCGCGGTTGACCTCTGGCGGGCTGCCGCCGGCACGGCATTGGCAGCCGCCCCGCTTATGCGCTACTGCAGAGGTAGGACGACGGGCTCTTGCCAGAGCCGTCGCCCGCATCCCCATGACCGGAAGAAGCCCCATGCAATTCGAAGGCACCGCCGACTATATCGCCGACAAGGACCTGATGATCGCGGTCAACGCCGCGATCCGGCTGGAACGGCCGCTGCTCGTCAAGGGCGAGCCCGGCACCGGCAAGACCGAACTTGCCCGCCAGATCGCCGCAGCCCTCGAGCTCGAGCTGATCGAGTGGAGCGTCAAGTCGACGACCAAGGCGCAGCAGGGGCTCTATGAATATGACGCCGTCTCGCGCCTGCGCGACAGCCAGCTCGGCGACGCGCGCGTCAACGACGTCAGGAACTACATTCGCAAGGGCAAGCTCTGGCAGGCTTTCGAGGCCGGAAAACGCGTCGTGCTTTTGATCGACGAGATCGACAAGGCCGACATCGAGTTTCCGAACGACCTGCTGCAGGAACTCGACCGCATGGAGTTCCACGTCTACGAGACCAACGAGATGATCCAGGCCCGCCAGCGGCCGATCGTCATCATTACCTCCAACAACGAGAAGGAGCTGCCGGACGCTTTCCTGCGCCGCTGCTTCTTCCACTATATCCGCTTTCCCGACGCCGACACGCTCGCCCGCATCGTCGAGGTGCACTATCCCGGCATTCGCAAAACCCTGCTTTCGGCAGCCCTTGCCGCCTTCTACGACATCCGCCAGGTGCCGGGACTGAAGAAGAAGCCTTCGACTTCCGAAGCGCTCGACTGGATCCGCCTGCTCGTTGCCGACGAGATCGACCCGGCCGACCTGCGCGCCGATCCGAAAACCATGCTGCCGAAGCTGCATGGCGCGCTGCTCAAGAACGAGCAGGACGTCCATCTGTTCGAACGCCTGGCCTTCATGGCGCGCCGCGACCAATGAAGCCAGACGCCCACAAGGTGCTGATCTACGCCACCTGGCGGGAGCAGCTGCTGGTTTTCGACGAGCCGGACTTTCCTGAAATCGACCTGCAGGTCCCGGGCGGCACGATGGAGCCCGGCGAAAGCCCTGAGGTCGCGGCAGTCCGAGAGTTTGTCGAGGAGACAGGGTTGGCGCCGCCGGCATCACTGCTGCCGCTTGCAACGCAGGACTATCGCTTCACCAAGGATGGCCACCCGATCTGGCACCGCCGGCACTATTTCCATGCGCAGCTTTCCGGCGAACAAAAGGAAACCTGGCTGCACTTCGAAATGACGCCGGACGGCGGCGGCCCGCCGATCCGCTTTCGCTTCTTCTGGCTCGGGTTTGACGAGGCTGCGCCCCGGCTCGGCTATGGTATGCAGGACGCTCTGGACTTTTTGCTAGCCCAAAGCCTCAGCCCCTCTCCTCGGGTTTAACCCGAGGACTAACCCTCTGCCCGCCTGCGGGGGAGAAAGTGGCGGCAGCCGGATGAGGGGCCGTTTAGCCGGCGAATCGTTTTTCATTGACCCCCGCGCCTTTGCCGCGCTATCAAATAATCCGTGGTGATTTGGCCGGCCGGCTTGCAGCCACGTTAAACAAATCGCTAAAGGGCCGAGGAAACGTGGATTTTCCGAGGACCGGTCGCGATCAATCGCCGCCGGTTTTTTTGTATTGATCGAGTGGAAGCCCCATGCCCATCAAGATACCCGATACGCTGCCCGCCTTCGAAACCCTCGCGACCGAGGGTGTGCGGGTGATGACCGAGACCGTGGCGATCCGTCAGGACATCCGCCCGCTCCAGATCGGGCTCCTCAACCTCATGCCCAACAAGGTCAAGACCGAGATCCAGATGGCGCGCCTCATTGGCGCCTCGCCGCTGCAGGTCGAGCTGTCGCTGATCCGCATCGGCGCGCACCGGGCAAAGAACACGTCGGAAGAACACCTGCTCGCCTTCTACGAGACCTGGGAAGAGGTGAAGGCCCGCAAGTTCGACGGCTTCATCATCACCGGCGCCCCCGTCGAAACGCTGGACTATGAGGACGTCACCTACTGGGACGAGCTGAAGCGTATCCTCGACTGGACGACGACCAACGTGCATTCGACGCTGAATGTCTGCTGGGGCGCGATGGCGGCGATCTATCATTTCCATGGCGTGCCGAAATATCCGCTGAAGGAGAAGGCCTTCGGCGTCTACCGCCACCAGAACCTGCAGCCCTCCTCCGTCTATCTCAACGGCTTCTCCGACGATTTCGCCGTGCCGGTGTCGCGCTGGACCGAAGTGCGCCGCGCCGACATCAATGGCGTGGCCGACCTAGAGATCCTGATGGAATCGAAGGAGATGGGCGTCTGCCTTGTACACGAGCAGAGGGGCAAGCGCCTCTACATGTTCAACCACGTGGAGTATGATTCCACGTCGCTGTCGGACGAATATTTCCGGGACGTGGACGCCGGCGTGCCGATCAAGATGCCGCACGACTACTTTCCGCACAATGATCCGACCCTGCCGCCACAGAACCGCTGGCGCAGCCACGCGCATCTGTTCTTCGGCAACTGGATCAACGAGATGTACCAGACGACGCCCTACGACATGGACCTGATCGGCCGGGGCGAAAGCTAGGGATCAGAGGCTGCGATGTTCATCCCCTTCTTCCTCGAATTGAAGGCTGCGAAGATCCCGGTGACACTCCGGGAATTCCTGTCCCTGATCGAGGGCATGGAGGCGGGTATCGCCACCTTCGATATCGAGGCGTTCTATTTCCTTGCGCGCACGGCGCTGGTGAAGGACGAGCGCCATATCGACCGCTTCGACGGCGTCTTTCGGCATTGTTTTTCGGGCCTCGAGGCCATCAATCCCCTTGATGAATTCGAACAGGCGGCCATCCCCGAGGAATGGCTGCGCAAGCTGGCCGAGAAGTATCTGACGGAAGAAGAGAAGCGCCTGGTCGAATCCCTCGGCGGTTTCGAGACCCTGATGGAGACCTTGCGACAGCGGCTCAGCGAACAGGAAGGGCGCCACCAGGGCGGCTCCAAATGGATCGGCACCGCCGGCACCTCGCCGTTCGGCGCCTACGGCTACAATCCCGAAGGTGTCCGGATCGGCCAGGACGGCTCGCGCCACCGTCGCGCGGTCAAGGTCTGGGACCGGCGCGAGTTCAGGGATTACGACGACACGGTCGAGCTCGGCACGCGCAACATCAAGGTGGCGCTCAAACGGCTCAGGCGCTGGGTGCGCCAGGGGGCGGCCGACGAACTCGACCTTTCCGGCACCATCCGCGCCACCGCCGAACACGGCTATCTCGATGTCGTGACGCGGCCGGAACGGCGCAACGCCGTCAAGCTCCTGATGTTCTTCGACGTCGGCGGCTCGATGGACGACCATATCCGCATCGTCGAGGAGCTGTTTTCCGCCGCACGCGGCGAATTCCGCCATATGGAGCACTTCTACTTCCACAACTGCGTCTACGAAGGCCTGTGGAAGGACAATCGCCGCCGACGGGCCGACATCACCCGCACGACGGAGTTGCTGCGCACCTATGGCGGCGACTACCGTGCGATCTTCGTCGGCGACGCATCGATGAGCCCCTATGAGATCAGCCACCCTGGGGGCTCGGTCGAGCATTGGAACGACGAGGCCGGCGGGCTCTGGCTGTCGCGCATCGCCGCCCACTTTCCCCGCTCCATCTGGCTCAATCCGGTCCCCGAAATGCACTGGGGCCATACCCAGTCGATCGCCATGATCAGAGGCCTCTTCGCGGGCCGCATGTTTCCGTTGACGCTCAGCGGACTGCAGGACGCGACGAAACAACTATCGCGCTGAATCTACCGCAGAAAATCTCGATTTCCGGTTGCCGATCCCCAGGAAATGACGCAGGTTGCTTGCCGCAAGGACGGGGAGAACCAGACGATGGACAAGCATGCGGACACGCAAATCTTCGGACACCTGCCATCGGGTGAGCCGGTTCATCGTGTCGTGCTTTCCGGTGGAGGCCTGACTGCCCATATTCTTACCTGGGGAAGCGTGATCCAGGACCTGCGGCTGGATGGCCATGAGCCGCCGTTGGTGCTCGGCTTTACCGATCTCGAGAGCTATGTCGCCCATTCTCCTTATTTCGGCGCAACGCCCGGCCGCTGTGCCAACCGCATCGGCGGCGGTCGCTTCACCCTCGATGGCGAGACCCACCAGCTCGAATGCAACGAAAAGGGCGTGACGCACCTGCATGGCGGCAGCGACAACATCGGCAAGCGCAACTGGACGATTGTCGAGCGGACGCGCGACAGCGTCACGCTGGAGATCACCGATCCGGATGGCCGCGCCGGATATCCGGGCAACTGCCAGATCCGCTGCACCTACCAGCTGAAGCCCGGCGGCCTGCTCAGTGTCGTCTACGAGACTAAGAGCGACAGGCCGACGCTCGCCAACGTCTGTCAGCACAGCTATTTCAATCTGGATGGCGGCGCGGATGCACTCGGCCACGACATCATGATTGCCGCCGACCATTATCTGCCGACCGACGAGCGCCAGGTGCCGACGGGGGAAATCCGCCCGGTCGAAGGCACCGCCTTCGATCTCAGGGAGATGACCTCGCTCAGGCGCCAGGCCGAGGGCGAACGCATCGCCTACGACCATAATTTCTGCCTCTCGCGGGAACGCATGGCGAAACACTCGGTCGCCCTTGCCCGCAGTCTCAATTCCGGCGTGACGATGGAAGTGCTGACGACCGAGCCCGGCGTCCAGCTCTATACCGGCTTCAAGCTCGACGTGCCGGTGCCCGGTCTCGAAGGACGTCGCTATGGCGCTTTTGCCGGCTTCTGTCTGGAAACCCAGGTGTGGCCGGATGCCGTCAATCACGAGGGCTTTCCGAACGCGGTTCTGCGCCCGGGCGAGACCCGTCGCCAGGAAACGGATTATGTCTTTATGAAGAGCTGAGAATTTTTGCCGAGACCATCGGTGACGCATGCATTGCCGCGAACGTAAGCCATCACGGCTGCGGCTTGACCTACTTATCCAGGCTCTTCGCCCGAGGCGAAGAATAATTATATTACAATCGGTTGGGAAAATTGGAGCGGGTGAGGCGATTCGAACGCCCGACCCCAACCTTGGCAAGGTTGTGCTCTACCCCTGAGCTACACCCGCTCATTACCTCGGTCCGGGGGTAGTCGGTGGACCGTGGGTGCCGCTGACTTGCGGCGACGGGCGCTATATGGCCTAAGCGATTTTGGAATGCAACAGGGAAATGTCGAGAAATCGAATATTTTTTGGGAGCCTCCTCAGGAAGCCCGCAAATGCCGCGTTTTCGCGCCCCACCGGCGTCTGTGAGATTGCACGCCGCGGCCGTTTTCCCCTAAAGCAGACTGGAAAAAAATCGATCGCCAGGAGAATCACCCCGATGAACGACGCGCAACCGAAGACCGCGGACGACCTTTTCCGCTTTCTCGACGATCTCGGCATCGAGCACAGCACAAAAAAACACGAGCCCGTGTTCACCGTGGCCGAATCGGTGGCGCTGCGTGACGAAATTCCCGGCGGCCACACCAAGAACCTGTTCGTGAAGGACAAGAAGGACAACTACTTCCTTTTGACCGTCGAGGAGCACGCGACCGTCGATCTGAAGACGGTGCACCAGGTCATCGGCGCAGCCAGCAAGGTTTCCTTCGGCAAGCCGGAGAAGCTGATGGAGTATCTCGGCGTCATCCCGGGAGCGGTCACGGCACTCGGCGCGATCAACGATACCGGCGGCAACGTCAAGGTGATCATCGACGAGGAGCTGATGGCATTCGATGTGATCAACTGCCACCCGCTGTCCAACGACGCGACGACCTCGATCGGCTCGAAGGACCTGTTGCGCTTCATGGAAGCCACGGGACATGAACCGCTTGTCTTGAAAGTGACAGCCTGACATACGATCTTTGGCGCGAATGCAGGAAGCCGGATCGAGAGCCGGCGAGGAGAGAAGTAATGACGGGCAACGACAATCCCTATGCAGGGTCCTTCGGCAACCAGATGACCGCTTCGGCTTCCTTCGGAGGCCAGCCGGCCGCAGCCGCGCCCCCAAGCGGCGATCTGATCAAGGAAACGACGACCGCCAACTTCGCCAAGGATGTGCTCGACGCGTCGCGCCAGCAGCCTGTTCTCGTCGATTTCTGGGCTCCCTGGTGCGGTCCGTGCAAGCAGCTGACCCCGGTGATCGAAAAGGTCGTGACGGAAGCTGCCGGCCGCGTGAAGCTCGTCAAGATGAACATCGACGACCATCCATCGATTGCCGGACAGCTCGGCATCCAGTCGATCCCGGCCGTCATCGCCTTCGTCGGCGGGCGACCGGTCGACGGCTTCATGGGGGCGGTGCCTGAGAGCCAGATCAAGCAATTCATCGAAAAGGTCGCCGGCCCTGCCGTCGACGACAGCAAGGCCGAGATCGAGGCCGTGCTCGCCGACGCCAAGGCTCTGCTGGAGACGGGCGATGCCGAAAACGCCGCCGGCCTCTTCGGCGCGGTGCTGCAGGCAGATCCGGAGAATGTGGTGGCGATTGCCGGCATGGTCGATTGCATGATCACCCTCGGCCAGATCGCCGAAGCGCGCGAAGCGCTTTCGAGCCTGCCGGACGATCTTGCCAAGGATGCCGGCATCAGCGCGGTTGCCAAGAAGCTCGACCAGATCGAGGAAGCCCGCAAGCTCGGCGATCCCAATGCTCTGGAACAGCGCCTGGCAGCCAACCCCGACGACCATGAAGCCCGCCTGATGCTGGCCAAGATCCGCAACGTCGAAGGCGACCGCAATGGCGCGGCGGATCACCTGTTGACGATCATGAAACGCGACCGGGCTTTCGACGATGACGGCGCACGGCGTGAGCTCGTCTCTTTCTTCGAAGTCTGGGGTCCGAAAGACCCGGCGACGATCGCCGCCCGCCGCAAGCTCTCGTCGATCCTGTTTTCCTGAACCACGCAGCAAGATCGGTGCGTTTTTCCCTTGAGATTTTCAAAGGGCGCACCATTTCTTGATCTGGTTGGCCACGCAGCGATGCGTGGCGGGGGCGAGACCGGACATCTGCAAGGTCGATCGGAATGCATGTCGGAAATGCACGTTATCTAGGTCCGCAGGACTTGCCGGAGATCATTCCGGTGTTTCCGCTGACCGGCGCGCTGCTTTTGCCTGGCGCGCAGTTGCCGCTCAACATCTTCGAGCCGCGTTATCTGGCGATGCTCGACGATGCCCTTTCCGGCAATCGGCTGATCGGGATCGTGCAGCCTTCCTTCTGCGAAGGCCGCAACGATATCGGCGTCGGGCCGGTTCCAGCACTCTGTCAGGTCGGCTGTATCGGCCGCATCACCTCCTTTGCCGAAACCGGCGACGGCCGCTACATCACCTCGCTGACGGGCGTGTGCCGCTACCGGTTGTTCAACGAAGTCGCCGGCACGCGCGGCTACCGCCGCTTCCGCATCGGCCCGTTCACCGCCGACCTTGAAAATCGCGACGACGAGGGCCTGGTCGACCGTTCGGCGCTGCTGGCAGCCTTCCGGGCCTATCTGGAGGCCAACAAGCTCAAGGCCGACTGGGAGAGTGTGGAGCGCGCCAGCAACCGCACGCTGGTCAACTCGATGGCAATGATGTCTCCCTACGGGCCGGCCGAGAAACAGGCGCTGCTGGAAGCACCCGACCTCAAGACCCGCGCCGAAACGCTGATCGCCATTACCGAGATCGTGCTAGCGCGCAATTTCGGCGATGTCGACAATATCCTGCAGTAAGCGAGGGCTCGTGGACGTCAACGCCAGCAAGGTCGATCCGAAACTGCTCGAACTGCTCGTCTGCCCGCTGACCAAGGGCCGGCTCAGCTATCACGCCGAAGCGGGCGAGTTGATTTCGGAAAAGGCGCGGCTCGCTTACCCCATCCGCGATGGCGTGCCGATCATGCTGATCTCCGAGGCGCGCAAGATCGAGGACTGACGCTAGGCTGCCGGCCAAGCGCCGAATACGCCCAACTGCCCCTCATCCGGCCTGCCGGCCACCTTCTCCCCGCAAGCGGGCAGAAGGAAATCCGCCGCACGCTCGGTGCCAAGTCTCTTCTCTTGGATGTGGCGCCATCGCCGCGCACGCAACCAAATCCCCTCGCCCCGCCTGCGGGGAGAGGGCTAGGGTGAGGGGCAAACCCAGGAATGCCGCGCTTTGCAGATCAGATCGGCTGGCCGGAAAGCAGCCGCGGGTCCGCATCGCCGGCAATGCCGGCCGCCTGGCGGATGAAGAAGCTTTTCAGCGACGGTAGTCGGTCGACGAGCCCAAGGCCGAAATCGCGGGCGATCCGGACCGGCGTGATGTCGTTCGAAAACAGCCGGTTGAGCACATCGGTCGTCACCCCCATGCGGAACGTGTCGAACCGGCGCCAGCTCTGGTAACGCTCGAGAATGGCCAGCGAACCGATGTCGAGCCCAAGCCGGTCGGCCTCGACGATCGTCTCGGCCAGCGCCGCCACGTCCTTGAAGCCGAGATTGAGGCCCTGGCCGGAGATCGGATGGATTCCGTGGGCGGCATCACCCGCAAGCGCAAACCGCGGCTTGACGAAATCACGCGCCAGCGTCAGGCCGAGCGGAAAGGCGCGCCGGCCGCCGACGACCTTGAGATGGCCGAGCCGGTGGCCGAAGCGGCGCTCCAGCTCTTCCTCGAACAGGAAATCGTCGCCCTTGACCAGCCGCTCGGCATCCGCCGTTCGTTCGGTCCACACCAGCGACGAGCGGTTGTTCTTGAGCGGCAGCGTCGCGAAGGGGCCGGCGGGCAGGAAATGCTCCTCGGCCGTACCCTCATGCGGGCGCTCATGCTCGACGGTGGTGACGATACCAGACTGGCCGTAATCGAACTCGACCGTCTTGATACCGGCGGCATCGCGCAGCTTCGAGCGCACGCCGTCGCAGGCAACCAGCAGCCGGGCTTCCAGCTGTTCGCCGCCGGCAAGCGTGACCGCAACCGCATGATCTCCGCTCTCGAAGGTTTCGACCATCGTCGATTGACGCACCGTCACGCCAAATTCCTCGCAGGCGGCGCGCAGCGCGCCGACCATGGCGGTGTTCGGCACCATATGGGCAAAGGGCCTGCCCTCTTCGCCTTCGCCGTCGAAGGTGAGAAACACGGGGCGCACCGGATCCGACGTCTTCGAATCGGTGATGACCATACGTCGGATCGGTTCGGCCTCCGGTGCGATCGCCTGCCAGACGCCGAGAACGTCGAGCATGCGTTCGGCGGCGGAAGCGACGGCCGAGGCACGCTCGTCGCGCTTCCAGGCCCCTTCCGGCGCGCCGTCGATGACGGAGACCGCAAGATGCGGCGCCGCCTTCTTCAGCGATACCGCGAGCGAAAGGCCGACATAGCCGCCACCGGCAATCAACACATCGATCATCCGCTTTCTCCCGTCGCACTTGAGCATCGTTTCATGCCTATATAGATCAATGCCATCGCCGTTCCTACCTTTGGAGACAGCCGAAATGTCGCGCCCCACTGAGACCGCAACGCCCATGGATGCGCTGCTTGCCACACTCGACCTCGAAAAGCTCGAGGAGAACCTGTTTCGTGGCCGCAGTCCCCAGGTCGGCTGGCAGCGCGTTTTCGGCGGCCAGGTGATCGGCCAGGCGCTGGTGGCAGCCCAGCGCACCGTCGACGAGGGTCGCTACGTGCATTCGCTGCACGCCTATTTCATGCGCCCCGGCGATCCCTCGGTGCCGATCATCTACGAGGTCGACCGGATCCGCGACGGCTCCAGCTTCGCCACGCGCCGTGTCGTCGCCATCCAGCACGGCAAGGCGATCTTCTCGATGTCGGCATCCTTCCAGTACGACGAGGACGGCTTCGAACATCAGATCGACATCCCCAACGTGGCGATGCCGGAAACCCTGCCGGGCGAGCAGGAACTGAAGGACAAGTTCCTGGCGCATGCGCCCGAAGCGATCCGCCGTTATTGGGAGCGGCCGCGGCCGATCGAGATCCGCCCGGTCTCGCTCAGCCATTATTTTGCGCGCAACGACGGCAAGCCGACACAGGACGTCTGGGTCAAGGCCGTCGGTCACGTGCCCGACGAACGTCACCTGCAGGCGGCCGTACTTGCCTACCTCTCCGACATGACGCTGCTCGACACCTCGCTCTATGCCCATGGCACATCGGTGTTCGATCGCAACCTGCAGGTTGCAAGCCTCGATCACGCCATGTGGTTCCATCGCCCCTGCCGGATGGACGACTGGCTGCTCTACACCCAGGACAGCCCCAGCGCCCATGGTGCCCGCGGCATGACCCGTGGCAGCCTTTTTGATCGTTCCGGCGTTCTGATCGCCTCGGTGGCGCAGGAAGGCCTGATCCGGAAAAAGGCACCTGAACAAAAATAAGGCGCTTAATCTTTTCTGCCTATTTTTTAATCTTCTAAAATGACGATTTTTTAGCGCGTCGCGGCACACATGCCGCGCGTGATAATTTTTCCATGCCTTTTCATAGTCTTAGCTCATCACAACGAATCTGGCACGCCCCTTGAATGTAGCTGTCCGGTTGCAAGGCGCTTTTAGCGTTCGCAGCAAGGAGAGATGGCCTCCGGCCGGAGGCGAACAAGGATGGGAAACCGATGAAAATTGTGATGGCCATTATCAAGCCGTTCAAGCTCGATGAGGTTCGTGAAGCCCTCACTGCTGTTGGCATCCAGGGCCTGACCGTAACCGAGGTCAAAGGCTACGGCCGCCAGAAGGGACATACCGAAATCTATCGCGGCACCGAATACGCCGTGAGCTTCCTGCCAAAGCTGAAGATCGAGATCGCAGTCCCCTCGGAAGTCGTCGACAGGGCCGTGGAAGCGATCGCCGCCGCCGCCAAGACCGGCCAGATCGGTGACGGCAAGATCTTTGTCTATTCGATTGACCATGCCGTGCGCATCCGCACCGGCGAAACCGATTCAGAAGCGTTGTAAGCCACGCCGTTCAGGGAGCACTATTTCGATGTCGTCAAGCAAACTTTCTACCTCTCTGGTCAGGATCGGCGCAGCCTCTGCCGCCCTTCTTTCGCCGGTCGTCGCCTTTGCCCAGGAAGCCGCACCGGCAGCAGCCGCTGCCACCGCCGCAGCCCCCGTTCCCGATAAGGCCGACACGGCCTTCATGTTCATCTCCACCCTGCTCGTCTTCTTCATGCTGATCCCAGGCCTCGCGCTGTTTTATGGCGGCCTCGTGCGCGCCAAGAACATGCTGTCGGTGCTGATGCAGTGCACGGTCATCGGCGCAACGATGATGATCGTCTGGGTCGTCTACGGCTATTCCTTCGCCTTCGGCGGCTCGACCAGCCCCTACTTCGGCGGCTTTGCCAAGATGTTCCTGGCAGGCGTCTCGACTGACAGCACGTCGGCCACCTTCTCAGAAGGCGTGGTCATTCCGGAATACATCTTCATGCTGTTCCAGATGACGTTCGCGGCGCTGACGCCGGCCCTCATCATCGGTGCCTTTGCCGAGCGCATCAAGTTCTCGGCAGCCGTGCTCTTCTCCGTTCTCTGGGCAACCTTCGTCTACTTCCCGATCGCCCACATGGTCTGGGACGGCAACGGCCTGCTCTTCGGCATGGGCGCTCTCGATTTTGCCGGCGGCACCGTCGTTCACATCAATGCCGGCGTCGCTGGCCTCATCGGCGCAATCATGGTCGGCAAGCGCACCGGCTTCGGCAAGGACATGATGGCACCGCATTCGATGACGCTGACGCTCGTCGGTGCGGCGATGCTGTGGTTCGGTTGGTTCGGCTTCAACGCCGGCTCCAACCTCGAGGCATCCGGCGGCGCGATGCTCGCAACCGTCAACACCTTCCTTGCAACCGCAGCGGCCATCCTCTCCTGGTCGGTCGTCGAAACCTTCACCCGCGGCAAGGCCTCGATGCTGGGTGCCGCTTCGGGCATGATCGCCGGCCTTGTTGCCATCACGCCCGCTGCCGGCATTGCCGGCCCGATGGGTGCAATCGTCATGGGCCTGATCGTTTCGCCGCTGTGCTACTTCTTCGTCTCGGTGGTGAAGAACAAGTTCGGTTACGACGACACCGCTGACGTCTTCGGCGTTCACGGCGTCGGCGGCTTCTTCGGTGCGCTGGCAACCGGCATTTTCGCCTCGTCGTCGCTCGGCGGCATCGGTTATGCCGACGGCGTCACCATGGGCGGCCAGTTCATGACCCAGCTCACCGCCGTTGCCATCACCATCGTCTGGTGCGGCGTCGTCTCGGCCATCCTTTACAAGGTGGTCGATGCGATCGTCGGTCTTAGGGTTTCGGTCGAAGCCGAACGCGAAGGTCTCGACCTCTCGTCCCACGGCGAAGCCGCCTACCACAGCTAAGCCAATCGCGGCGCCATCGACAGGCGCCGCTCACCGTCCCGTCGCGGTCCGTCTGATGCGGATCGCCTTTGGCCCGGATCGAGAGATCCGGGCTTTTTTTGCTGAATTTCAGCGCTTGCGGGCCGCCGCCCACCGGTATTTTAGCGGCACACGCGCATGGTTAATGTCGCATTAACCGTGCTTCGCTTAGGTTGATTCCATGGCGCGCAATGTGCCTAGAAGATCGAGACGGGCAGCAGGCAACATGAGCAGAAGCAATCCGGCAGCGCTTGACAGCCGTTCCAACCGGTTCGTGCTAACAACATTCGTTTGGCGACAGATCGCGTCGCTGGCGGGCTTCGCGCTGTTTGGCGCGCTGGCGCTGGCCATCGCTGCGCTGTCGACATGGAACGTTGCCGATCCGAGCTTCTCCTACGCCACCTCGGACGAGCCGACCAACGTGCTTGGTTATGCAGGCGCAGCGTTCGCCGATATCTTCATGCAGTTCTTCGGGCTTGCCAGCGTCGTCGCCCTGCTCCCGGCCGTTGCCTGGGCACTGGTGCTGATCGGTGGCAAGCGCTTCGACAAGATCGTCAAGCGCCTCGCCCTCTGGTTCGTCGGATCGGTGCTTGCCGGCGCTGCTTTGAGCTGTGTTCCGGCGCCGATCACCTGGCCGCTGCCCAATGGCCTCGGCGGCGTCTTCGGCGACATGATCCTGCGTTTTCCCGCGCTTTTCATCGGCTCCTTCCCGACCGGCACCTTTGCCACCGTCCTTGCTTGCATCTTTGCCGCCCCTGCCGCCTGGTGCCTGATCTACAGTGCCGGCCTGATCGGTGTCGGCGAGGAAGAGGACGAAGACGAGATCGAGGAACCGACGCCGAGCAAGGCGCGCACCGTGCGCGACGAACTGGACGAGGACGACAGCGAAGGTCCCTTCACGCTGCTGATGGGCTCGTTCGCGCATATGCGCTACACCGTGCAGGCGCGCGTTCGCCGTATCTTCGGCATGAGCGGCACCCGCACCCCGACCAAGCGCCAGTACGACGAACCCTACGATTTCAACAATGACGAATTCGGCACGCTGAACGAGCCGGCCCGGCCGAAGCCGATGGCTGCCGGCGACCGCATCGAACCGTCGCTCGACCGCTCCGAACGCCGCATCGTCACACCGCCACCGATCATGGCCGACGATGATGACGATATGCCCTTCATGGATGAGCGTCGCCCTGCCGGCATTCTGCCCGATGACGAGGATGACGACGTCGCATCCGATTGGGCACCAAAAGCCGCACCGCCGAAGCAGGGCCTGGCGAAGGCCGGTTCGCGTGTTGCCACGCCACCGCCTCGCCCGAAGACCAGCCAGCGGCTCGAACGCGAAGCGCAGCGCTCTTTCGTCGAGGACGACGACGGCGATTTCGCGCTGCCGCCGATGCATTTTCTCGCCGAGCCGAAGAACGTCACCCGCGACGCCTCGCTCTCCGCCGATGCGCTGGAGCAGAACGCCCGCATGCTGGAAGGCGTGCTGGAGGACTTCGGCGTCAAGGGTGAGATCATCCACGTCCGCCCCGGTCCGGTCGTCACCCTCTACGAACTGGAACCGGCGCCGGGCATCAAGTCCTCCCGCGTCATCGGCCTTGCCGACGACATCGCCCGCTCGATGAGCGCGATCGCTGCCCGCGTCGCCGTCGTCCCCGGCCGCAACGCCATCGGCATCGAACTGCCGAATCAGCGCCGCGAAACCGTCTACCTTCGCGAGCTGATCGGCTCGCGCGACTTCGAGACCTCGAAGGCGCGCCTGGCCATGGCGCTCGGCAAGACCATCGGTGGCGAACCCGTGGTCGCCGACCTCGCCAAGATGCCGCATCTGCTGGTTGCCGGCACGACCGGCTCGGGCAAGTCGGTGGCGATCAACACGATGATCCTGTCGCTGCTCTACCGCCTGCGTCCCGACCAGTGCCGCCTGATCATGATCGACCCGAAGATGCTCGAACTCTCCGTCTATGACGGCATTCCGCACCTGCTTTCGCCTGTCGTGACCGACCCGAAGAAGGCGGTCGTCGCGCTCAAGTGGACGGTGCGCGAGATGGAAGAGCGCTACAAGAAGATGTCGAAGATCGGTGTGCGCAACATCGACGGCTTTAACACCCGCGTCGAGCAGGCGCTGGCCAAGGGTGACGCGATCACCCGCACGGTGCAGACCGGCTTCGACCGCCAGACCGGCGAAGCGATCTACGAGACCGAAGAATTCGATCTGTCGCCGATGCCCTATATCGTCGTCATCATCGACGAAATGGCCGACCTGATGATGGTCGCCGGCAAGGACATCGAAGGTGCTGTGCAGCGGCTGGCGCAGATGGCGCGCGCCGCCGGCATCCATGTGATCATGGCAACGCAGCGCCCCTCGGTCGACGTCATCACCGGCACGATCAAGGCCAACTTCCCGACCCGCATCTCCTTCCAGGTGACCTCGAAGATCGACAGCCGCACCATCCTTGGCGAACAGGGCGCCGAGCAGCTGCTCGGCATGGGCGACATGCTCTACATGGCCGGCGGCGGGCGTATCCAGCGCGTGCACGGGCCGTTCGTGTCCGACACCGAAGTCGAGGAAGTCGTCGCCTATCTCAAGACCCAGGGCACGCCGCAGTATCTCGACGCGATCACCGAAGATGACGACGAGGACAGTGATGGCGGCGGCCCGGCCGGCACGTCCAATCTTGCCGATTCCGACGACCCTTATGACCAGGCCGTGGCGATCGTCCTGCGTGACGGAAAGGCCTCCACATCCTACGTGCAACGTCGCCTCGGGATCGGCTATAATAGGGCCGCGTCGCTGATCGAGCGCATGGAGCAGGAAGGCATCATCGGCCCGGCGAACCACGCCGGCAAACGAGAAATCCTCGTGCCCACGGAAGCGGATATCACCGGCCGGTAAACCCGGCTCCTGTCACGGGCGATGTTCAAAGCCCGGTAACGGTCATGTGAGAGCGCGGCCCGCCGAAGGCCATGAAAAACGCCTTGAAGGTGCCGCACTTGCGCTCCAGATGATCAAGGAAATGAAGGAGACTGCGATGACAGAGACGAAAACCACCCAAGGCAACAATCCGGCGATGTCGCGCCGTGTATTCGTTGGTGGCCTTGCGGCGCTTGCGGGCATGGGTGGTGCCGGTCTCGACATCACGAAGGCCTTTGCGCAGGCCACGGGCTCCGCCCAGAAGATCGCCGACCATTTCTCGTCCGTCAAAACCATGGCCGGGGAATTTGTGCAATTCGGGCCGCGCGGCGAGCAGACCGGTGGCAAGTTCTACATCCGCCGCCCCGGCCGCATCCGCTTCAACTACGAGGCGCCTTCGCCCATGCGGGTGATCGCCGACGGCAAGTCGGTGGTCATCGGCAACATGAAGCTGAAGACCTGGGACATCTACCCTCTGTCGAAGACGCCGCTGAACCTGTTGCTCAGCGAACGGATCGACCTGACCGGCAAGATGGTGCGCGGCGTCAAGGAAGAATCCGACCTCATCACCATCGTGCTCGGCGATCGCTCGATTTTCGGCGATTCGACCATCACCATGATGTTCGACCCGAAGACCTACGACCTGCGCCAGTGGACGATCACCGATGCGCAGAAAAAGGACACCTCGGTGATGATCTTCAACGTCCAGACGGGCATGGCGCTGGACGACAAGGTATTCAAGATCCCCTACGACGAAGTGCGCAACAAGGGCCGCTGACGGCCTTTTCGTCAGCCGTGCTTGTGGACATCGGCCGCCTTCTGGCGGCCTTTTTCATGCCTTCCTTGTCGCCGGCCGCCGGACCTGCTTAAACCGCTCGGACATCGAGAATACACCCGTCCTGAGCCGGCTTCCCATTGGTCGAACGCCCGGACCCACCCGATCATGGGGAATGCGCAATGGCCCTTTCCGTCGCCACGTGGAACATCAACTCCGTTCGCCTGCGCATGCCGCTGGTCGAACACCTCCTGAAGACTTGGCAGCCCGATATTCTCTGCCTGCAGGAAACCAAGTGCCCCAACGACCAGTTTCCGTCGAAGCCGCTGAAGGCGCTTGGATACAACCATATCGAAATGCACGGCCAGAAGGGTTATCACGGCGTCGCGACGATCTCGCGGCTGCCGCTGCACGAACTCAGCGATCGCCGCGACTATTGTGGCGTCGGCGATGCGCGCCACCTCTCGGTGGTATTTGAAGCGGGCGGCAAGAAGATCCGTCTGCACAATTTCTACGTTCCGGCCGGCGGCGACGAACCGGACCGCTCGATCAATCCGAAGTTCGGCCACAAGCTCGATTTCGTCGATGAAATGAAGCTGCTGCACGCCGAAGCCGAGGCCGGCATCTCGTCGATCCTCGTCGGCGATCTCAACATCGCTCCGCTTGAAGACGACGTCTGGTCGCACAAGCAACTCCTGAAGATCGTCAGCCACACGCCGATCGAAACCGAAGGCCTGACCTCGGTGATGACCGGCGGCGCCTGGGTCGATCTGATGCGCCAGCATGCGCCATCACCGACCAAGCTCTACACCTGGTGGAGCTACCGCGCGAAGGATTGGGAGGCCGCCGACCGCGGCCGGCGCCTGGACCATATCTGGTCTTCGGCCGACCTCGCGCCGAAGCTCACACAGGTGGATATCCTGCGCGAGGCACGCGGCTGGGAGCGACCATCGGACCATGTGCCGGTGATCGCGCATTTCGATATCTGACTGTGAAGCCTCAAGCGCCTGACGTTCGACCGTTTATCGGGAATATGTCAGGCGAAGCGGCCGGCGAGCACCCCAGCGCGCCTGATCATCGCCTGCAGGTTCTCGCGGATGCGCGCCTCGACGAGGGCGGCAACTTCCGGGTACTCCTCCAGCATGCGCCGGAAGAGCGGGCGATTGATGCGGATTACTTCGCTGTCTTCGTCGGCGGTGGCGGTGAACTTGCGCTCCACCATTGAGATCAGCGCCAGCTCGGACAGAAGCGCGCCGCGACCGACGGTGGTGATCTCTTCCATCGCGCCATCGGCATTGGCCTTCGAAAGCGAGAGACTGCCGCTGGCAATGGCAAACGCGCAATCGGCCGGCGCACCTTCGCGAAACAGCTCCTGCCCCTTGAACACCCGGCGACGCTCCGCACCAAAGGCGATCAGCCTCAGCTTGTCCTCGCTGATATCGGCAAAAAGCGGCACGTTGGACAGAAGAACGATGTCGTCGTTGAGCGCCAAGCGGCTAACCTCCCTGAATTACGACGCTTTCGGGCTCGGTACCCAAGAGCATCGCAATCGATGCAAATAGTCTGGAGCGACTGACATACGGAAAATCATCCGACGTCGCCGCCTCACGGAACGATCTTGTAGCCGCCGTTCTCTGTCACCAAAATCTCGGCATTGGAAGGGTCGCGCTCGATTTTCTGGCGAAGCCGGTAGACATGCGTTTCGAGCGTGTGCGTCGTCACGCCGGAATTGTAGCCCCAGACTTCCTCGAGCAGCACGTCGCGCGTCACCACTTTCTGGTCGGCACGATAGAGGTAGCGGATGATCGCCGCTTCCTTTTCGGTCAGCCGGATCTTCTGGCCGTTTTCGAGCGTCAGCAGCTTCTGGCTGGGCTTGAACGTATAGGGACCGACGCTGAACGTCGCATCTTCGCTCTGCTCGTGCTGGCGTAGCTGCGCGCGGATGCGCGCGAGCAGGACGGCGAAGCGGAATGGCTTGGTGACATAATCGTTGGCACCGGCTTCGAGACCCAGGATCGTATCGGAATCGGTATCGTGGCCGGTAAGCATGATGATCGGCGCCTTGAAGCCACCCTTGCGCAGGAGTTTGACCGCCTCACGCCCATCCATGTCGGGCAGCCCGACATCCATGATCAACAGGTCGACCTGCTGGGCGCGCGCCGCCTGTATACCCTTGCCGGCAGAGGCTTCCTGGAGAAGATCGAACTCTTCGTAGAGCGAAAGCTGCTCGACCAACGTTTCGCGCAGGTCATTGTCGTCATCGACAAGAAGAATGGTACGGGTCGCCATGGGACAATTCCTGTTTGCTTCCGGTTTCAAACTAGCTCAAATGCCCGTGTTGGCAAGCGAACCGGTTTTGGAACCGCGTTATATATGCAACCGTGCTTATGGTGCCCGCCAAATCACGGACAATTCAAAAATCTGTGAGAGAGATGCGCAAGAAAACGTCGGGAAGAAGGCCAGTCAAATCCGTCATCACCGTCCGACCTGCCCCGCTTGATCGCAGGCGTGCACTGGTTACCTTCGATGGCCGCACGGAGCAAGCCGCCATCGGCCACAGCGGCATCACCAGCCGCAAGCGCGAGGGCGACGGCGCGACGCCACGCGCAGCGATGAAGCTCGTCGGCGGCTATGTCAGGCGCGACAGGATCGCGCTGCCGCCGACGTCACTGCCGACAATAGCAACGCGCCAGGGAATGCTCTGGTGCGATGCTCCCGATCATGCCCGCTACAATCGCCCGGCCAAGGCGCCGTTCGCGCCGAGCCACGAGGAGATGATGCGTGACAATGGGCTCTATGACGTCTGCCTGGCGATGGATTGGAACATGACCAGCCGCCGCCGTCATGCCGGGTCGGCGATCTTCTTTCACCTCATCCGTCCCGGCTACGAGCCGACCCAGGGCTGTGTCGCCATCAGCCTGGCTTCCATGCGCCGGTTGATCCCGCACCTGCGTCGCGGCACCATCGTCAAGGTTCTGTAACCCTTCCGCATCTGCGCCAATATGCCCCCATATCGGCGTTCGACATGAGAATTCGGAAAGCATAACCCGAACGAGAAATCTCGCCGCGCACAACCATAAACACTTCCGCAAGCTCTGACATCTATGTAGCCACAAGCAAGATTTGCAGGGCGAGTGCAGCCGATGCTGACGACGATGGCCAAAGCGATACCGGTGACCGATGGACGCTTCTTCGGGATAGGGGAGGTTCGCGATCTCGCGGACGGCCCCTTGCAAGGGTCCGATATTGCGCGGCTGCTCGACTGGGTCGAATCCTATCTGATGAACAGTCATCCCGATCTCGGACGAGCCGGCGCCGTCTGCCCCTTTACCCGCCAGGCCGCCAAGATCGATACGGTTCGCCTCGCGATTTCCCGCGCGCGCCCCGGTGACGAAGACGACGCTTTCGCCCTTATCCGTGGTGCGTTCGGCGCGCTTGAAGCCATCCCCTGCAAGCCCGCGATGAAGCATTTCCGCACCGTCATCGTCGGCTTTCCGGATTGCGCCGATCAGGACGGGATCGCGATGTTGAAGCGGATCCAGCGGCGGCACCGGTTCTACTCGCTCGCGCGCGCCCGGATGATCGGCATGATGCATGCAGGTTCCGAGGATCGCGGCCTGTGGAATCCGGACTTCCGGCCGCTGCGCTCGCCGATGCCGGTTCTGGCGATCCGGCATCTGGTCGAAAACGACGCCCCGTTTGCCGCGCTCCATCCCGCTCTCATGGTTGCCTATCTCGCCCGTTTCCCGATCAAGGGAACGCGGCGGCTCGTCAATCACTTCCGAAGCCGCTGAGCCATGCCCGGCCGAGCGACGTCGCCGATCGCCGAGACAATCGAACGGAGTCCGATCCTCGGCCGTTTGGGAGACGACCTTGAAATCAGCGTCGTCACAAGCCTCGAAGGCTTCATGGCCTTGCAGGGGGACTGGGACGATCTGTTCGAGCGAGCGGCAGCACCTCAGCAGGTCTTCCAGCGCCATATCTTCCTGCGCTACTGGACACGGCACTATCTCGACGCAAAGACGCAGCTCTCTATTCTCACCGGCCGTATCGACGGACGCCTTGTCACCGTCTGGCCGCTGGTGCGTCGTCGCGAGCTCGGCATCGACACGCTCGGCTTCATGGGCGCGCCGGTGGCGCAGTTCGGCGACGTGCTCGTCGAAGCCGGCGATACCGGACACGCCTTGCTCGAAGCCGGCTGGAATGCCGTGGAAGCGCTCGGTGCCGACATGTTCTGGGCCCGCCGGGTGCGGTCAGACGCCGCCCTCTGCGGATCAGCCATCGCGGTCGGCGCGTGCCTGCCCGGCGACGTGCAGGCGCCGTTCGCATGCCTGTCGCGTCGGGTGACGGCCGATGGTCCGGGCATCGCCTATTCCGCGCGCGAGCGATCGAACTACCGGCGCCGATTGCGAAGGCTCCGCGAACGCGGCGACATCGGCTTCTCCGAGCCCGGTTCGGGCCCGGCAGCCGAGGCAGCGGTCACGACCGCAATCGCCATCAAGAAAAACTGGCTGCTCGAAAACGCGATCCTGTCGCCGACCGTCATGGACACCCGCTTCCAGGCGTTCTTCGAAGATCTTGCCGGCGATCTCGCGACGGGCCTGCACGTCTCGGCAATCACCCGCGACGGGAGAGCGATCGGCGTCGACCTGTCCTTCGACTGCAAGGGCCACACCTTCGGCCACGTGCTGGCAACCGACCCTGGCTACGAGCGCGAGGGCCTCGGACGGTTGCTCATCCACCGAACATTCGCGGCGGCCGCCCACCGTGGCAACACGATCTTTGATCTGCTGGCGCCGGCGGACTGCTACAAGATGCAGCATGCCGACGGGCTTGTGGCCATCAAGGACTATGCCTTCGCATATTCCTGGCGCGGCCGGTTGCTGCGCGCGCTCGTCCTGGCGCGACTGCAACCGATGGCCAAGGCCTTGGCAAGGCGCCTGCCGGCCGCCCTGGTGCAAAAGCTTGTGATGCGAAAGATCCGAGCCGGGCAGTCTTCTCAGCCCAGCTGACGCGGCGTGACAAAATCGACGAGACGACACCCGCCTGCAGCCAGGTCCTCCCAGCTGGAGCCGTCGAACTCGAACACGGCAAGCGCCGCCGTCGGAAATTTCTGCTGCATGCGCGCAAGCGCTTCTTGCCTACCCGAACCGGCAAGCTGAAGGGCGAGATCCTCCATGCCCGGATTATGCCCGACGACAAGCAGGTTGCGGATGGCCGGGTCGACCGCACGAATGGTGGCCACAATGGCCGTTGCTGCAACTTCGTAGATGTCGCGTGTCTCACGGGCAGGGATTGGCGGCGGCAGGATACCCTTGACCAGCGTCCAGGTTTCCCGAGCCCGCCGCGCCGTGGAAACGATCGCCAGTCCGGGGATCAACCCTTTTCGCTCCATGTAGGCGCCGACCAGCGGCGCCGCCTTGCGGCCGCGCTCGCCAAGCGGTCGATCATGGTCAGGAACACCTTCGGGCCAGGCAGACTTGGCGTGGCGCAACAGCATCAGGCGGTATGTCTGCGTCCTGTGATCCCTGGCCATTACGTCCTCCCTCGCAACGACGTGCGATCCTCACTGACAGGTATCGGGTTATTCTGGCATCGCACCGCCATTTTGTCCCGGCAAGAGTGGACCATAAAAAAGGCCGCCCCGAAGGGCGGCCATCAACGCCGGAAAAGCTCAAGAACCGGCTTATGTCCACGCGCGCGGGATTATTTCCGCGCGCCTGATCATTTCCACTCGCGAATGTCGACGAAATGTCCGGCGACCGCAGCGGCTGCCGCCATTGCCGGCGACACCAGGTGCGTGCGTCCCTTGAAGCCCTGACGTCCTTCGAAGTTGCGGTTGGAGGTCGAGGCGCAACGCTCGCCCGGCTTCAGCCGGTCGTCGTTCATCGCCAGGCACATGGAGCAGCCCGGCTCGCGCCAGTCGAAGCCGGCTTCGCGGAAGATCTTGTCGAGGCCTTCGGCTTCCGCCTGCTCCTTGACGAGGCCGGAGCCCGGGACGATCATCGCCGAAACCGTCGACGCGACCTTGCGGCCCTCGACGACGGCGGCAACGGCGCGCAGGTCCTCGATGCGACCGTTGGTGCACGAGCCGATGAAGACGCGGTCGATCGCTATGTCGGTGATCTTGGTGCCGGGCTTCAGGCCCATATAGTCGAGCGCGCGCCACTTGGAGGTGCGCTTGTTTTCTTCCGGGATTTCATCCGGGTTCGGGACGATGCCCTGAACCGAAATGACGTCCTCGGGCGACGAACCCCAGGAGACGATCGGCGGCAGATTGGCCGCGTCGAGCACGACGACGCGATCGAAGTGTGCGCCCTCGTCCGTGTGCAGCGTCTTCCAATAGTCGATCGCCATCTCCAGCGCCTTGCCCTTCGGCGCGCGCGGCTTGTCCTTGATGTATTCGAAGGTCGTTTCATCAGGCGCGATCAGGCCGGCGCGGGCGCCGCCTTCGATCGTCATGTTGCAGATGGTCATGCGACCTTCCATCGACAGCGCGCGGATGGCTTCGCCGGCAAACTCGATGACGTGGCCGGTGCCGCCGGCAGTGCCGATTTCGCCGATGATGGCAAGGATGATGTCCTTGGCGGTGACGCCAGGCGGCAGCTGGCCGTCGACACGCACCAGCATGTTCTTGGCCTTCTGCTGGATCAGCGTCTGGGTCGCCAGCACGTGCTCCACTTCGGACGTGCCGATGCCGTGTGCCAGCGCACCGAAGGCGCCGTGCGTCGAGGTGTGGCTATCGCCGCAGACGATGGTCATGCCGGGCAGCGTAAAGCCCTGCTCGGGGCCGACGATATGCACGATGCCCTGACGCTTGTCGTTTTCGGAGTAGTATTCAACCCCGAACTCGGCCGCATTGGTGGCGAGCGCCTCGACCTGAATGCGGCTTTCCTCATTCTTGATGCCGAGGTGGCGGTCCGGCGAAGTCGGCACGTTGTGGTCGACGACGGCAAGCGTCTTTTCCGGAGCACGGACCTTGCGGCCGGCCATGCGCAGACCTTCGAAAGCCTGCGGGCTCGTCACCTCGTGAACGAGATGACGATCGATGTAGAGAAGACAGGTTCCATCGTCCTGGCTATTGACCAGGTGGTCGTCCCAGATCTTGTCATAGAGAGTACGCGGTGCGCTCATGGCGATATATCCATCGAATTTTCGTAAAGAAGGGAAAGGCCGGCAGCAGGGCGGCCGGAAACGCTGATCAAGGGATCAGGATAGGAGGCTTGTCAGCGCCCCGGATACGCGCGCGAAAAAGCGTGCCGGCAGACGCTTGTGGTCCTGCAGCACGACGATTTTCTGCTCTCGACATCCGAACTTGGATTCCATGAGGCCGTACATATCAATTTTTTGACACTTCGGCAATCGGTGGAAGCGGCCTCAACGCTGCTCGGCGCGTCGCAAACGCCGCTCGACCCCCCTCAGGCCCAACGACAGGCCGATGGTGAGGACCAGGTAGACATAGGCAACGATCGAATAGGTCTCGAAGAAGCGGAAGGAACCGGAAGCGTAGACCTTGCCCATCTGGGTGATGTCGGCAACGCCGAGCACCGAGACCAGCGATGAGTCCTTGACCATGGCGACGAAATCGTTGCCGAGCGGCGGCAGGATCACGCGGATTGCCTGCGGAAAGATCACCAGGCGAAACCGCTGGTAGCGCGTCAGGCCCAACGCCTTGGCCGCCTCGACCTGTCCCTTGTCGACGGAGAGGATGCCGGCCCGAAACACTTCCGCGATGAAGGCGGAATAGCCGATCATCAGCGCCATGATCGCCCGCCACATCAGCGAAATGTCGCGCACCACCACCGGCTCCATCCAGCCGGCCGAAATCAGCGGCGCGGTGATGAAATTCGCGACCACGACGAGCGCCGGCGCGCCGACGAAGGCGATGTAGAACAGGAGGACAAGGATCGGCACGCCGCGAATGACTTCGGTGTAGAAGCGTGCGATCTGGCGAAGGGCCGCATGCTCCGACAGCGCCATCAGTGCGATGCCGAGGCCGAGCGTCGTCGCCAGCACGAAGCCCATCAGGGTCACGAAAACGGTGACGCCGATGCCCTTGAGGACGACATTGAAGACCTCGGTATAGATATCATTGGTGACGATAACGGCGGCGAGCGCCACGGCAATCACCAGAAGGGCGACCAGCCACCAGGGATAGTCGCCCTTTGCGGACATGTCAGAAGAATTTGGGGAGGCCATTGCCTGCGATCAGCCGCCCATCTTGTAGTCGAGGAACCACTTCTTGTCCAAGGCGTCGAAGGTTCCGTCCGCCTTCAGCGCCTTGATCGCGGCGTTGATCGGAGCGACCAGATCGGAACCCTTCGGGTAGATGAAGCCGAAATCCTCAGTGCCGAGCGGGCCGCCGACGACCTTCAGCTTGCCTTCCGACGAATCGACATAGCCCTTGGCGGCAACGCTGTCGGTGAGAACGACGTCGACGTCCCCGGCCTTCAATGCCTGCACGGTCGCACCGAAGGTTTCGAACAGCTTGACGCGCGGGTTCTGCTCGTTGCCATCGAGCATTTCGTAGACGGCGGTGTAGAACGGCGAGGTGCCCGGCTGCGCACCAACCAGGCCGTCGGCAAAGGCGCCGAAGCTCTTGCCGTCGTTAAAGCGGGCCTCGTCGCCGCGTACCAGCATGAACTGCTGCGAGCGCATATAAGGGTCGGAGAAGTCGACCTTCTCCTTGCGGTCGTCCTTGATGGTGATGCCGGTCATGCCGATCTGGTACTGGCCGTCATGAACCGCCTGGATCATCGCATCCCAGCTGGTGTTCTGATATTCGACCTTGAAATTGAGACGCTTGGCGATCTCGTTCATCGCGTCATATTCCCAGCCGATCGCCTCGCCGGTCTTCGGATCGACGAACTGCAGCGGCGGATAGGCGTTTTCCGTGACGACGACAACCGTCTTGCCGCCGAGATCCGGCAGGTCGCTGGCGAAAGCCGACGCAGAAAAAGCAAATGGAACGGCAAGTGCGGCTGCGATGCCCGCAAGCACATGGCGACGGATTGTCATTGGAAGAACTCCCGAAAAGTGTGGCAGCGAAAAATGTCACGGATTGTGGAGAAAAGACAAGCGCATAGTACCAAAAAAGAAAGGCGGCCCAAGGCCGCCTTTCCAACAATCCGAAAGGATTGAAATCTTATTCCGCTGCAGCTTCTGCTGCCTTGGCGGCTTCTGCTGCTGCCTTGGCTTCTGCGGCTTCGGCTGCTGCCTTTTCGGCGGCCAGAGCCTGAGCTGCTGCGATCTTTTCAGCTTCGATACGTGCCTTTTCCTCGGCAACGGCCTGGCGCTCGGCGTCGTTCAGCTTGCGAGCGCGCGTACCGGTGTTTTCAACGATACGAGCCGACTTGCCGCGACGATCGCGCAGGTAGTAAAGCTTGGCGCGACGGACCTTACCGCGGCGAACCACTTCAACGCTCTCGACGAGCGGCGAGTAAACCGGGAATACGCGCTCGACGCCTTCGCCGTAGGAGATCTTGCGAACGGTGAAGCTTTCGTTGATGCCGCCGCCCGAACGAGCGATGCAAACGCCTTCATAAGCCTGAACGCGGGTACGCGAGCCTTCGACAACGCGGACGTTGACGCGCAGCGTGTCGCCTGCGGAGAAATCGGGGAGCGTGCGCTTGGCGGCAATCTTGGCGGCCTGTTCGGCTTCCAGCTGCTGGATGATGTTCATCGGGTTAACCTTTCAAGTTCTTCTGAAACAGCCAGAGCGCTCTCGATCGACCTGTCGGACATGCCTTCAGATGTTGCCGGACCCGGCAGGAGCGAATTCACCATTCTTTGTTGGTGGTCGACGGGCAAAAACCCGAACCGGGGCGGCACTTACACGAAGAAACTCCGCTTGTCATCCCCGAAAGCCATATTTTCCGGGCCATGGAGGCGTTCGGCGCGAATTCTATCAGAGATTTCGAAAGAACGCGCATGGAAACGCAGGCGAACGCGGGCTTGCGGCCGCAAAGCCTGCGGGCTATGCCGGGCTGGGTAGTGGGGGGAGACCATGCAGTTCTTCGAAATACTTCTGCTTTTCGTCGCCGGTTTCCTGTCGGGCATGGTCAATGCGATTGCCGGCGGGGGCACCTTCCTTACCTTCGGCGCCATGACCCTTGGCGGCTTGCCGCCGATTGTCGCCAATGCGACCTCGTCGATCATCCAGCTTCCCGGCTACATCACCTCGGCGCTTGCCTATGCCAAGGAGATCCGCGCCGATCGCCGCCAGGCGATCCAGCTCGGCATCATCTCGGCGGTCGGTGGGCTCGCCGGCGCCGTGCTGCTGATCTCCTTGTCGAACGCCTCGTTTCGCGCGCTCGTCCCGTGGCTGCTGATCGCCGCAACGGCGATCTTCGCCGCCGGACCACTCCTGAAGCCCAAGGCGCGCATAGACGAGCATGCGATCAGTCCGGCCGGCATCGTCAGCCAGTTCGTAACCTCGATCTACGGGGGCTTCTTCGGCGCCGGCATGGGCATCATGATGCTGGCGGTGCTCGGACTTGCCACCGGCGGCGGCTATCACCGCCTGAACGCCCTCAAGAACTTCATCTCGATCGTCATTGCCACCATCGCTATCGTCGTCTTCGCTGCAGGCGGCGTCGTGTCGTGGCTGCACGCAGCGGTCATGGTTCCTGGGGCGGCCCTGGGCGGTTACATCGGCGTCTGGGCGGCACGGCGCGTGCCGCAGGCGGTGATCCGGGCCCTGGTCGTGGCGATCGGGTTGCTGCTCGCCGCCTACTATTTCTTCACGGGTTGAACAAGGAGATCAGGCCGACGCTCTTCGGTCAGCCGGCGCGCCTCAATCTCGCGCCATTTGGCGATGGCGCCGTGGTTGCCAGAGGTCAGAACCGGCGGGATCTCCCGGCCCTCGAAAACCTGCGGCCGGGTATAGTGCGGATGCTCCAGCAGCCCGCCCTCGAAGCTTTCGTGAACGCCGGACAGCTCGTTGCCCATCACCCCTGGCAGGATGCGAACGACGGCATCGAGCAGTGTCAGCGCCGCCGGCTCGCCGCCCGAAAGAATGTAATCGCCGATCGACACTTCCTCGAGTTCGCGCCCGTCGATGACGCGTTGGTCGACGCCTTCGAACCGGCCGCAGACGATCACCACGCCGGGGCCATCGGCAAGTTCGCGCACGCGCTTCTGCGTCAACGGCCTTCCGCGCGGGCTCATCAACAGTCGTGGGCGATGATCGTCCCTGGACACCGCGTCGATCGCGCGGGCGAGAACGTCGGGCTTCAACACCATGCCGGCGCCGCCGCCGGCCGGCGTATCGTCGACTGTGCGATGCTTGTCTTCAGCAAAGTCCCGGATCTGGACGGCATCGATCGACCACTGGCCGCGCTCCAGCGCCCGGCCGGAAAGCGAGGCGCCGAGATGGCCGGGAAACATTTCAGGATAAAGCGTGAGCACCGTTGCGCGGAAGGACATTGCCTTGCCGCTCACTTGCGCTTGGCCGAAAACGGGCTGCCGGGCTCGTCCTTGTCGTCGATGAGACCAGCGGCCAGCGGATCCACCAGCAGCTTGCCGCCTTCAAGGTCGATTTCCAGAACGGACCATTCGGTAAAGGGGATGAGCACGGGACGCTTGCCCGGCCCCTTGAGCTCGAGCAGGTCGCCGGCACCGAAATCGAACACGCCGGTCACGGTGCCATAGCTCTTGCCGCTGCCGTCGACGGCCTCCAGGCCCTCGAGGTCGGCGTAAAAGAATTCGTCTTCGTCGAGATCGTCGTCGGGCAGATTGTCCCGGTCGATGAACAGTTCGAGACCGTTGAGCGCCTCCGCGGCGTTGCGATCGTTGACGCCGCGAAAGCGGACGACGACCACGTTCTTGGCTTCGCGGACTTCCAGCACCTCGAACACGCGCCCGTCGGCGCTATGAAGGTGGCCATAGTCGCCGAGTGCCGTCGGGTCGTCGGTGAACGACTTCACCCTGACCTCGCCGCGCAGGCCTTGGGCCGCACCGATTGTCGCCATCAGAACCGGGTTTTCGATTTTGCTCATCATCCGCATCCGTTTCGGGATTTCAGCGTGCACATAACGGAAAACGGGCGGCATGGAAATGCCGCCCGTTTCCTTCATCCGTTTACCGGAACTTATTCTGCGGCAGCAGCAGCAGCGGCGTCTTCGGCCTTCTGCTTGGCTTCAGCAGCGCGCTCCTGAGCTTTCTTGCCCGGCAGGCCCTTGTTCGGGTTTGCGCGAGCCGGACGCTGGGCGATACCAGCCTGGTCGAGGAAGCGCAGAACGCGGTCGGTCGGCTGGGCGCCCTGGGCGATCCAGTGGCTGATGCGCTCGGCGTTCAGCTCGACGCGCTTTTCGTCGTCCTTGCCGAGCATCGGGTTCCAGGAACCGATCTTCTCGAGGAAGCGGCCGTCGCGCGGGCTGCGGGCGTCGGCAACGACGATCTGGTAGTAAGGACGCTTCTTGGAACCGCCACGGGCGAGACGAATTTTCAGTGCCATTTGAGTAACTCCTTGCAGGCTTTATTGACCGCTTCGTTCAAGCGGAATGGGTGGTGCCGACGGTGCCCGCGGACTGCGTGCGATCGGCGGCGATGGCTTCATGATGCCGGATGACTTCCTTGATGATGAAGTTCAGGAACTTCTCGGCGAAATCCGGATCCAGATTGGCATCCTTCGCCAGATGGCGAAGACGTTCGATCTGGTATTCTTCGCGCGCCGGATCGGCCGGCGGCAGATTGTGCTTGGCCTTGAGAACGCCGACCGCCTGGGTGCAGCGGAACCGTTCGGCCAGCATGTGGACGAGCGCGGCATCGATATTGTCGATCGACTGCCGGTAACCCGCCAATTCTCGTTTGATCTCGGGATCAATCATCTCTCACCGATCCTCACTTCTTCTTCGGCAGGCCGGGAAGGCCGGGGAAACCGCCAAGGCCCGGAAGCTTGGCGCCGCCGAGACCGGGAAGGCCACCGCCGCCAAGGCCCGGCATGCCACCGGGCTTGAGGCCGGCCGCTTCCGCCTGCTTCTGAAGTGCTTCAAGCTGCTTGGGGTCGAGGCTCGACAGATCGGGCATGCCGCCGCCGCCAAGGCCGCCGAGGCCCATCTTGCTGGCAAGGCCGCCCATCATCTGCTTCATCATGCCGCCTTTGCCCTTGCCGCCCATCATCTTCATCATGTCCGCCATCTGGCGGTGCATCTTCAGAAGCTTGTTGATGTCGGCGGCATCGGTGCCCGAACCGGCTGCGATGCGCTTCTTGCGGGAATGCTTGAGCATGTCGGGGTTGGCGCGCTCGGCCTTGGTCATCGAGGAGATGATGGCGATCTGGCGTCCGAACAGCTTGTCGTCGAGACCGGCCGACGCCATCTTGTCCTTCATGCCGGCCATGCCGGGCATCAGGCCCATGATACCACCCATGCCGCCCATCTTCTGCATCTGGCGCAGCTGGTCGGCGAGGTCGTTCAGGTCGAACTTGCCCTTGGCCATCTTGGCGGCCATGGCCGCCGCCTTTTCGGCGTCGATGTTCTCGGCAGCCTTCTCGACCAGCGAGATGATGTCGCCCATACCGAGGATGCGGTCGGCGACGCGGCGCGGATGGAACTCTTCGAGTTCGCCCATCTTTTCGCCGACGCCGATGAGCTTGATCGGCTTACCGGTGACGGCACGCATCGAAAGCGCTGCACCGCCGCGGCCGTCGCCGTCCATACGGGTGAGCACGAGGCCGGTGATGCCGACGCGTTCGTCGAAGTTACGGGCAAGATTGACGGCGTCCTGACCGGTCAGCGCATCGGCGACCAGCAGGATTTCATGCGGATTGGATTTCCGCTTGATTTCCGCCATCTCGATCATCAGCGGTTCGTCGATATGCGTGCGGCCAGCGGTGTCGAGGATGACGATGTCGTGGCCGCCGAGCTTGGCGGCCTGCACGGCGCGCGCGGCGATATCGGTCGGCGACTGGCCGGCAATGATCGGCAACGTATCGACGCCGGTCTGGACGCCGAGCTGGCGAAGCTGCTCCTGAGCGGCCGGACGACGCGTGTCGAGCGAAGCCATCAGGACCTTCTTCTTGTCCCGCGTCTTCATCCGGTTGGCGATCTTGCCGGTGGTCGTCGTCTTGCCCGAGCCCTGCAGACCGACCATCATGATGACAACCGGGGCAGGCGCATTGAGGTCGATGGTGACGCCCTCGGAGCCCAGCATGTCGACCAGCTCGTCATGGACGATCTTGACGACCATCTGCCCAGGCTTGATCGATTTCAGGATCTCGGCGCCAACCGCCTTCTCGCGAACCTTTTCAGTGAAGGAGCGCACGACGTCGAGCGCGACGTCGGCTTCGAGCAACGCACGGCGAACCTCGCGAAGCGCCGCGGAAACATCTGCTTCCGACAATGCGCCGCGGCCGGTCAGTCCATTCAATATGGAACCAAGGCGGTCCTGGAGGCTCTCGAACATTCTCACTTCCTTCTGGTTTCCGGTAGCATGCAAACTAGCCGGAAACGTGGGTTCCTTCGCCTGAAAAACAAGGCGCAAAGCCAAAAACCACCCGAGGGCGCAACGCGCTGTCGGATGTTGACCTCCTGGCTCTCTTTATACCTTTACGGGGCCGGGTCGGTGGCTTCGAAGTCATCACTTGCGAAGGAATTTGCCGCGATAAACAGGAAAGCGGCCGAAAAGTCAAGGACGGCGGGCAAATCCCAGAGCAGGGACTTCGCACAGTGGCGTCAGCGGTGCCGGTTACGACCGCAACAAGCCAGCAGAGCCGCGATCATGGGCCTTCGTCGGTGTCCGGTGCCGCGAGTTCGCGCGCCAGGTCTTCAAAGGCAGTCGCGACGCGCGTCATGACCCTGAGCGCCACCACCACTTCGGTCTGGTTGATATCGCCCAGAACCGCGTGCAGCAACTCGAGTTCCCGCCGGTGGATCGCCTCGAACAGATCGCGACCGGCAGCGCTCGGCGCACAGAAATAGGCACGCCGATGTTCCGGATTGGGTTGCTTTTCCAGAAGCCCTTTTTCCAGCAGGCCGCCGACGACGCGCAGCACGAACTGCCGTTTCATCGACAATCGCCGGGCCGCTTCCGGCACCGTCAACGGCTCCCCGCAGAGAAGCTCGAGCACCGCTCTTTCGGCAACCGATATGCCCGAACCTTCCAGCATGCGTTCGATCGAACGGTGCACATTGAGATGGATCGGCCGAACCAGTTTGATGGCCTTGTAGAGACGTTCCTGTTTGTCGAAGCGAACCAGCATAGGGAACAATAGCAATCGAGTTGCTCTATTCAAGAAATTCTTAAGCTCTTCGCCTGCACCCTGTGACGACGGCTTCAAAGCGCCTATCTTTTTCCATCGAAAGCTACCGAACAATCGCCGAGAGAACGACGATGCCGAAGGTCAATGCCTATTATCGGGGACCCACCTCCGACCACTTCGACGGAACGCGATTCTTCAACCCCAACGGCCGGCAGCCGCGGGGCATGGCCGACCTCCTGCGCTGGCAGCTCGGACGCGGCAAGGTGAAGTGGCCGGCACATTATCCAAGCCCATTTCAGCAGGCAAAGCCGGAGTTGAGCGTCGAGGCCGCCCGCCTGCGGGTGACGATGGTGGGGCATGCGACGCTGCTCATCCAGGTGCACGGCTTCAACATCCTGACCGACCCCGTCTGGGCGCACAGGGCGAGCCCCTTTGCCCTTGTCGGCCCATCGCGGCGCAATCCGCCCGGCATCGAGATGGACGATCTTCCGCCGATCGATCTCGTGCTCGTCACCCATAACCACTACGACCACCTCGACCTCGACACGCTGGCAGCGCTCAACGAGGAGCACAGTCCGCTGATCGTCACGCCGCTCGGAAACGATACGATCATCCGCCGCGCAGCACCGGACGCCAACATATCGGTTCTCGACTGGGGTGGCCGGCTGGGCCTCGAAGACGAGCTCGTGATCCATGCCGAGCCCTGCCATCACTGGTCGGCGCGCGGCTCCGGCGACCGCCGCATGGCGCTGTGGGCGGCCTTCGTCATCGAAACGCCGGTCGGCAAGATCTACCATGTCGGCGACACCGGCTTTCACGGCGGCATCAACTATCGCGCAGCGCGCGAAAAACATGGCGGCTTCCGTCTCGCCAACCTGCCCTTCGGCGCCTACGAGCCGCGCTGGTTCATGCAAGATCATCACCAAAATCCGGAGGAGGCGGTCCAGGGTATGCTCGACTGCGCTGCCGAACATGTGGCCGGGCACCACTGGGGAACGTTCCGCCTGACAGACGAGGGCGTCGATGCTCCGGTGCGCGCCCTCGAGCAGGCGCTTGATGAAGCAGAAATTGCGCGCACCCGCTTCAGGGCCCTGCGCCCCGGCGAAATCTTCGATGTACCGCCCTCTCCACTCACGGGCCAATGAAGCCGACACAGGGAAGCCGGCACTGGTAATTTCCGGGCTTTTCCGCCATATACAGCCCGAATGAAGGGTGCCTCCGCTTGGCGAGGCCGGTTTGGACAATCGCGACATGGCCGACAACGTGCAATTTGCCAGAATGAACGGGCTTGGAAACAAGATCCTGGTCGTCGACATGCGCGGCCGCCGAGACCGCGTGACGCCACACGCAGCCATCGCGCTCAACGCCGACCCTGCAACCGCCTTCGACCAGATCATGGCGATCCACGATCCCAAGGCTGCCGGCACCGACGCCTGGATCGATATCGTCAATTGCGACGGCTCGATGGCGCAGGCCTGCGGCAACGGCACCCGCTGCGTCGTCCAGGCGCTCGCCGCCGAGACTGGCAAGAAGGCATTCACCTTCCAGACCATCGCCGGCATCCTGAACGCCCGGGAACACGAGGACGGCACGATATCCGTTGATATGGGCAAGCCGGTCTTTGCCTGGGACAGGATCCCGCTTGCCGAGGAGTTTGCCGATACCAGCCGTATCGAACTGCAGATCGGGCCGATCGATAGTCCCGTCCTGCATTCGCCGTCGGCCATGTCGATGGGCAATCCGCACGCGGTTTTCTGGGTCGACAAGGACCCGATGTCCTTCGACCTCGATCGGTTCGGCCCGCTGCTCGAGAACCATCCGATGTTCCCCGAGCGCGCCAACATCACGCTGGCACAGCTGCTTTCGCCCTCGTCGCTGCGCACTCGCACTTGGGAACGCGGCGCCGGACTGACGCTTGCCTGCGGCTCGGCCGCCTGTGCGGCTGCCGTCAGTGCCGCGCGCACCGGTCGCACCGGTCGCAAGGTGACGATTGACGTCGCCTCCGCCCCCGCGCCGGCCCGGCTGACAATCGAGTGGCGCGACGACGACCATGTCGTCATGACCGGACCTGCCGAATGGGAATGGTCTGGAACCGTCGATCCGGCAACCGGCGCGTGGCAACGCGACGAGACCCAACCGGGAACCGCCGAGGCCCGGGCGCTTTGAGCGGCGTCGAGGTCATAACCTTCGGCTGCCGTCTCAATACCTACGAATCCGAAGTGATGCGGGCGGAAGCCGAGAAGGCGGGGCTGAACAACGCCATTCTCGTCAACACCTGTGCGGTGACCGGCGAGGCCGTGCGCCAGGCGCGCCAGGCGATCCGCCGTGCCCGCCGCGACAACCCGTATGCCCGCATCATCGTCACCGGCTGCGCCGCGCAGACGGAGAAGGAAACCTTCGCCGGCATGGCCGAGGTCGATGCCGTGCTCGGCAACGAGGAGAAGCTGAAAAGCGCCTCCTATCGCGCCCTGCCTGATTTCGGCGTCTCGGCAGAAGAAAAGCTGCGCGTCAACGACATCATGAGTGTGCGCGCCACCGCGCCGCAGATGGTCAAGCATATCGACGGCCATGTGCGTGCCTTCATCCAGGTCCAGAACGGCTGCGATCACCGCTGCACCTTCTGCATCATCCCCTACGGCCGCGGCAATTCACGCTCGGTGCCGATGGGGGCCGTGGTCGACCAGGCGCACAAGCTCGTCGATGGCGGATACAGCGAGATCGTTTTGACCGGCGTCGATGCCACCAGCTACGGCGCCGACCTGCCGGGAACGCCGACACTGGGGTTGCTGGCAAAGACACTGCTGAAGCAGGTTCCGGATATCCGTCGTCTGCGCCTTTCCTCCATCGACGGCATCGAGGCGGACGGCCACCTGTTCGATCTGATCGCCGGCGAAACACGCTTCATGCCACACCTGCACCTGTCGCTGCAGCATGGCGACGACATGATCCTGAAGCGCATGAAGCGTCGCCATTCGAGCGCCGACGCCCGCGCCTTTGCTGATCAGGTCCGGCGCCTTCGCCCGGAGATCAGCCTTGGCGCCGACATGATCGCGGGTTTCCCGACGGAAACCGAAGAGATGTTCGAGAATGCGATGCGGCTGGCCGAGGATTGCGGCATCGCCCATCTGCACGTCTTTCCCTACAGCCCCCGCCCCGGCACGCCGGCCGCGCGCATGCCGCAGCTCGACCGGGCGCTGGTCAAGGATCGCGCTGCGCGGCTTCGCGCTACGGGCGCGGCGCTG
The DNA here is from genome assembly GCF_013283195.1 of Ensifer adhaerens. GTDB lineage: Bacteria > Pseudomonadota > Alphaproteobacteria > Rhizobiales > Rhizobiaceae > Ensifer > Ensifer adhaerens_G. Next base: position 230,170 of record NZ_JABEKT010000001.1, read on the forward strand.
CATGCCCGCCACCTCGACGGCATGGTCGGCAGCGAACAGACATTGCTGGTCGAAAACAACGGCCTCGCCCACACCGAAAATTTCACGCTCGTCGATGCCGCCGGTCTAAAACCCCGTGCGCTTGTGCCGGTCACGATCACCGGCCACAATGGCAAGCACCTGACGATGCAGGTAAAACAGATGGCTGCGGCCTGACTCATGCGGAATCCCTGAATGGCAATCGGTTTCATCAAGAAGATCTTCAACTTCGGCAAGGGCACTGTCGAGGAAGCCAAGCCGCAGGATGCCGCGCCGGAAGCGGAGATCGCAGCTGCGGTCGCCGCCGAAGTCGAGCCGACGCCGGAGCCAGCCCTCGCCGAGGAGATCGCCCCGGTCGACGTCGCCGTCGATGAGCCCGTTGCCGAGCAGCCGGGCGCCGAAGAAGCCTCCGAAGAGCTGCTTGAGCCGTTGTCTGACATCGAAGCGCTGCCGCTTGCGACCGAGGACCCGATCCTGCCGGCCGAGATCGAGACCGCAGGCGGACCAGCACCGGACGACGCCCACCGCCACACGCCCGTGACCGACGAAGACGCAGCAGCGCCTGTCGAAGCAGCCGTGAAACCGGAAGTGCTCTCTGAGGCCGCGCAAGAAGCGCTCGACACCTACGCAGCGCTTCAGGAAACTGTCCCCGAAGAACCGAATATCACGCCGGAAGCGCTGGCCGAGCAGGCAGAAATCGCAGCCGTGGAAGCCGAACCGGTTGCCGACGAAACGAGCGCTACACCGGCCGCCGACGCCGAGCCGATCGAGGACGTCGCCGCGGCAAGCGACGATGCTTCCGAAGCGCCAATCGTCGAAACACCGGTTCTCGAAGAGCCTGTGGCTGAGGAGCCGATCCTCGAAACACCTGTCGTCGAAGCGCCCGCCGCCGCCAGCCTGCCAAAGGGGTTTGCCAGCGCTGCCGAGCGCGCCGGGCAAGAGCCGGTTGCCGCGCCACAGGCCAAGCTCACCTGGTACCAGCGCCTGCGTCGCGGCCTTGCCCGCACGTCGTCGCAACTGACCGGCCAGATCGCCAGCCTCTTCACCAAGCGCAAGCTCGATGAGGCGACGCTGCAGGATCTGGAGGATCTGCTGATCCAGGCCGACCTCGGCGTCGAGACCGCCATGCGCATCACCGATACGCTCGCCTCCGAGCGCTACGGCAAGGATGTTTCCGGCGAGGACGTCTCGCGCATCATGGCCGGCGAAATCACCAAGGTGCTGTCGCCCGTCGCCAAGCCGCTGGAACTCGATCTCAGCCACAAGCCGCACGTCATTCTCGTGGTTGGCGTCAACGGCACCGGCAAGACCACGACGATCGGCAAGCTCGCGGCGAAGCTGTCGGGTGCCGGCCTCAAGGTGATGCTCGCCGCCGGCGATACCTTCCGCGCCGCGGCAATCGAACAACTGAAGATCTGGGCCGAGCGAACCAAGTCAGACATCGTTTCCTCCAAGCTCGGTGCCGATGCCGCCGGCCTTGCCTATGAGGCGTTTCAGCAGGCGCGCGAAAAGAAGGCCGACGTTCTGATCATCGATACCGCCGGCCGGCTGCAGAACAAGACCGAGCTGATGGCGGAACTCGAAAAGATCGTGCGCGTGCTCGGCAAGCTCGACCCGGATGCGCCGCACACGGTGTTGCAGACGCTCGACGCCACCACCGGCCAGAACGCGCTGCAGCAGGTGGAGATCTTCCGCAACGTCGCCGGCGTCAGTGGGCTGATCATGACCAAGCTCGACGGCACGGCGCGGGGTGGCATTCTTGTCGCCATCTCCGCCAAGCACAAGCTGCCGGTCTATTTCATCGGTGTCGGCGAAGGCATCGACGATCTCGAACCTTTCGAGGCCAAGGATTTCGCCGAGGCGATCGCGGGCGTTGCCGCCTGACGCCAGATCTTCGCGCGCGCCACACGACGCGCACCGCCACACGGCGACCTATGATCTGTCCGTAAATCGTCTCCGATTTACGGAATCGTCCGGAAGCGTTTGCGCAAGCTGGCTGCCTTGATATGGTTTTGCCGCAAAGCTGGTGTTATGAGCGGCAGGCAGATGCAAAAACAGGATCCCCAGATGTCGACGATCGAGGCTACAAAGCCGCAGAAGGAAGTCAGCCCGCTGTTGAAGCTGGTGCTGGAACTGGGACCGCTGATGGTCTTCTTCTTCGCCAACTCCCGCGGCGAGTGGCTGGCCGGGCATTTTCCGACGCTCTCCGAACTCGGCGGCCCGATCTTCATCGCGACCGGCCTGTTCATGGCGGCCACCGCCATCGCGCTCATCGTTTCCTGGATGCTGACCCGCACGCTGCCGATGATGCCGCTGATTTCGGGTATCGTCGTCCTCGTCTTCGGCGCGCTGACGCTCTGGCTGCAGAACGACACCTTCATCAAGATGAAGCCGACGATCGTCAACACGCTGTTCGGCACGATCCTGCTCGGCGGCCTGCTCTTCGGCAAGTCGCTGCTCGGCTACGTCTTCCACTCCGCCTTCAAGCTCGACGAAGACGGTTGGCGCAAGCTGACACTGCGCTGGGGTTTCTTCTTCCTGGTGCTCGCCGTGCTCAACGAGGTTATCTGGCGCTCGTTCTCCACCGATTTCTGGGTCGCATTCAAGGTCTGGGGCACGATGCCGATCACCATCCTGTTTACACTGGCGCAGATGCCGTTGATCATGAAGCATTCGCTCGATCAGGATAACGCCAAGTGAGCACAGCCATCGACGGCAACGACAGTCAGAACCGGCATGCGCTCCTCTGGTTCATAGCCTGCATCGGCGTTCTCGCGATCCAGGTCATCACCCAGCATCTGATGGGCCGAATCTGGATCTGCGACTGCGGCTACGTCAAACTGTTCGAACCCGTCGTCAAATCCAGCGGCAACTCCCAACATATCGCCGACTGGTACACGCCGTCCCACATCATCCACGGCTTCCTGTTCTATGGCCTCAGCCACCTGCTTCTGCGCGGCAAGCCGCTGACCGCCAAGCTGTTCCTCGCGATGGTCATCGAATCCGCCTGGGAGATTGCCGAAAACACGCCGATGATCATCAATCGCTATCGCTCGGCGACAATCTCGCTCGACTATTTCGGTGACAGCATCCTCAATTCGACGATGGATACGCTGGCCATGGTCGCCGGCTTTATGTTTGCCGCCCGCATGCCCGTCTGGCTGACGGTGCTGATTGCCATCGGCTTCGAACTGTTCACCGGCTGGCTGATCCGCGACAATCTCACGCTCAATGTGCTGATGCTCGTCTGGCCCCTCGATGCGGTCCGCGAGTGGCAGGCGGCGATTTAACGGAATTTCAGAGTTCGCCGCTGCCCCTCATCCCGCTGCCGCGACCTTCTCCCCGCGAGCGGGGGGAAGGAACTTGGGTCACCCGCTACCCTCCTCCTCACACTTGAGCAGAAAGAACTTGGCGCATCGTCTTGGTGCATAGCGGACGAGATTTGGGCAGGCAGATCCCGCGAGTAGCCTTCGCCCCGCATGCGGGGAGAAGGTGGCCGGCAGGCCGGATGAGGGGCATTTTCCGACGACAGCGCTAAGGCTCTTACGACCCGGCAGTAGCCTTTTCGATCGCCGGCATCAGCCCTTCCTTCACGCTCCTCTCGTCGAACGGCCCGACGCGCTTGTAGAGGATCGTACCGTCGGCACCGACGAGGTAGGATTCGGGGATACCATAGACGCCCCAGTCGATCGCCGCCTTGCCGCGCGGATCGACGCCGACTGCGGCAAAGGGATTGCCGAGTTCGCCCAGGAACCTCAGCGCGTTTTCGTTCTGGTCCTTGTAGTTGATGCCGACCACCGTCAGCCGCTCGTCTTTCGACAGTTCGAGAATGAACGGATGCTCCTGCCGGCACGGCACGCACCAGGAGGCCCAGACATTGACCAGTGTCAGCTTGCCCTTGATTGCCGCATCCGTCAGCGCCGGCATCGGCTGGCCGTTTCGGGTCGCGCCTTCAAGTGGCGGCATGTCGAGTGTTGGCGCCTTTGTGCCGATCAGCGCCGAGGGGATTTCGCTCACGTCCTTGCCCGAGTTGAGTTGGCTCCAGAAGATGGCGGCAAGGGCTGCGAAGATCGCGAGCGGTAGAAGGGCAAACCCGACGCGCAAGAGCCCCGGCTTGCGCTCCTCGCTGCCGGGCGCGGGGGTGCTGCTCATCGTGTCTCTCCGTTTGATGCTTCCGCCGAGCGCCGGCGCACACCCGACGCTTCGAGTTCGCGCAGTTCGCGCTGGCGCGCTCGCCCATCGGCGATCACCCAGAGACAGAGGCCGACGACCGTCAGCGTCGCAATGCCGTAGCTGGCAAGAACATAGGCCGCATGGCTCATCATCAGATTACACCTCCCGGCCGGCGCTGCGGGCTGCGAGACGGCGAAGCGACGTCACGCGCCGGCGCCAGATCTCGTTGCGCATGGCGGCGATATGCAGCGTGAAGAACAGTAGCGTGAAGGCGATTGCCATCACGACGAGCGGCCGGAGAAACTCCGGGTCGATCGTCGGGCCGTCGAGCCTCAAAACACTGGCTGGCTGGTGCAGCGTGTTCCACCATTCGACCGAAAACTTGATGATCGGAATATTGACGAAGCCGACCAGCACCAGCACCGCCGAGACCCGCGACGAGCGCGCCGGGTCGTCCATGGCGCGGTTCAGCGCCATCAGCCCGAGATACATCAGGAACAGCACGAAGACGGACGTCAGTCGCGCGTCCCAGACCCACCAGGCGCCCCACATCGGCTTGCCCCAGAGCGAGCCGGTGACAAGCGCTAGAAAGGTGAAGCAGGCACCGATCGGGGCGGCTGCCCGCGACGACACGTCGGCAAGCGGGTGCCGCCAGACGAGCGTGCCGAGGGCGGCGAGAGCCATCACCGAGTAGCACATCATCGACAGCCAGGCGGCAGGCACATGCACATACATGATGCGCACCGTCTCGCCCTGCTGATAATCGCCTTCCGTCGTGAACGACAGCCACAGGCCGACGACGAAGAAAAGTGCCGTCACCACGGCAAGCCACGGCAGCACGCGATCGGCCAGCGCCAGGAACCGCGTCGGGTTGGCGAGATCGCTGAATTTGCGGATGGCAAGGCTGTTTTCGCTCATGATCGCTCTTTAACGCTTAAGGCCTGTTGCTGCAATTGATCCCCGTCAAACACGCGATCACGATGAGTTTTGCGCGCCGCCAGCCTAGCCGACATAAACACGTTGGATTCTAGAAGGTTAGCGCGAGATGCGCCCGGAATCAGCAAACAGTTTATCCTTATCCCGCTGGATCCGCGTCAGTCGGACGCATGACGAAGCGCAGCGGCAGCAGCCACCGGCCCGATAACGGCGAAAAACAGGGTGATTGCCGCAAGGATCATCAAGGGTGGCAGGAACGGAGCGGGATCCTCGATCGCCGCATAAACGGCGCTGACCCCGAAGATCAGCACGGGAATGGCAAGCGGCAGCACCAGGATCGATACCAGCAGGCCGCCACGCGGCAGCGACACGGCAACGGCCGCACCGACCGCGCCGATGAAGGTGATCGCCGGCGTTCCCACAAGCAACGTCAACATGGTCGCGCCGATCGCAAGCTCGTCCATATTCATGAACAGGCCGAGAAGGGGTGCGGCGATCACCAGCGGCAGGCCGGTGGCCGCCCAATGGGCAGCGCATTTGACGAACACGGTAACGAGCAGGGGCGTTTCCTGCATCAGCATCAGGTCGAGCGACCCGTCTTCGCGCTCGGCCTGGAACAGCCGGTCGAGGCCGAGCAGCGACGCAAGCAACGCGCCGATCCACAGGATGGCAGGGCCGATGCGCGCGAGCAGGTTGAGGTCGGGGCCGACACCGAAGGGAATGACGGCGACGACGGTCATGAAAAACAGCACGCCGATCATCGCGCCACCGCCGGCGCGGATGGACAGTTTGAGGTCGCGGAGAAAGAGCGCGATCATTTGCCTGCGCCCTTCATCTCTTTGTCGCCAGCAGCTGGATCACGCGTCATGCCAGAGGCCTCCGTCGACGCCGGAAAAGCCGGTCATGCGCAATTCCTGGATACGCTCAAGCCCAAGCGGCTGATGTGTCGCGGCGATGACGATGCCGCCCTTGTCGAGATGTGCATTGACCAATCCGGCAAAAAGCTTGTCGGCGCCAGCGTCGAGCGCCGCCGTCGGTTCGTCGAGGATCCAGATGGGGCGGTGGGCGACAAGCAACTTGGCCATAGCCATGCGGCGCTGCTGGCCGGCCGAAAGATAACCGAAGGGCAGATGCGCAATGCCGGGAAGGCCGACGGCCTCCACAGCTTCGGCGAGATCCCTGCCCGAGCCGCCGGGCGAATCACCCATGAAGTTTTTCCAGAAGGAAAGATTTTCCGCGACGGTGAGTTCGCGCTTCATCGCATTTCGGTGGCCGAGATAGTGGCTGAGCTCCGACGGATGACGCATTTCAGGAGGGCCATTCTCAAGTTTGAGACTGCCTTTTTCAGCCATCAAAAGACCGGCCAGAACACGCAGCAAAGTCGACTTTCCAGACCCGTTCGGCCCCGTCACCACAAGGGCTTCGCCGGCACCCAGAGCAAAGGAAATATCGTTAAAAATCAGATCCTCACCGCGCCTCGCACTCAGACCTTCAGCCACCAGGCGCATGAATTTTCAGCTTCCCTTTACGCTCTTTGCCGCGAGGCAAAAAAAAGTCCCGATTGGACCTTGGTTGGTCTGGCACGATTTGGAGAAATTATCTATAAGGCGGCCAACACGCCAGCGGTCGGCGTGAATTTCATCCTAGCGCCGAACATGGAATGAATTTCCACGTACGGACAGCGGAAATGGCCGCACCCGCATCCCAATTCGCGCTTCATTGCGCTCGGGCGTTCGTACGTCAGTTTTTGGCGATCAGACGGAAACGGGGTATTATCCAGTGTCCAAATCCCTAGACAGTTTTAATTGTCGCTCCACGCTCACCGTCAACGGTGTCGACTACGTCTATTACAGCCTTCCCAAGGCTGAGGCGAACGGTCTCGCCGGCGTTTCGAAGCTGCCCTACTCGATGAAGGTGCTGCTCGAAAACCTGCTGCGCAACGAAGACGGTCGCTCCGTCACCAAGAAGGACATCGAGAACGTCGCCGCCTGGCTGAACGACAAGGGCACCGCCGAAAACGAAATCGCCTACCGCCCGGCCCGCGTTCTGATGCAGGACTTCACCGGCGTTCCCGCCGTCGTCGACCTCGCAGCGATGCGCGACGCCATGGTCTCGCTCGGCGGCGATCCGGAAAAGATCAACCCGCTTGTGCCTGTCGACCTCGTCATCGACCACTCCGTCATCGTCGACGAATTCGGCACGCCGACCGCCTTTGCCCGCAACGTCGAGCTCGAATACGAGCGCAACGGCGAGCGCTACCGCTTCCTGAAGTGGGGCCAGCAGGCGTTCAAGAACTTCCGCGTCGTACCGCCCGGCACCGGCATCTGTCACCAGGTCAATCTGGAATATCTGGGCCAGACCGTCTGGACCCGTGAAGAAGACGGCGAAATCACCGCCTACCCGGACACCTGCGTCGGCACCGACAGCCACACCACGATGATCAACGGCCTGGGCGTTCTCGGCTGGGGCGTCGGCGGCATCGAGGCTGAAGCGGCCATGCTCGGCCAGCCGGTCTCCATGCTCCTGCCTGAGGTCATCGGCTTCAAGCTGACCGGCAAGCTCAAGGAAGGCGTCACCGCGACCGACCTCGTGCTGATGGTCGTGCAGATGCTGCGCAAGAAGGGCGTTGTCTCGAAGTTCGTCGAATTCTTCGGCCCGGGCCTCGACAACATGACGCTCGCCGACCGCGCCACCATCGGCAACATGGGTCCGGAATACGGCGCCACCTGCGGCTTCTTCCCGGTCGACAGCGAAACCATCAACTACCTCACCATGTCCGGCCGCGAAGAGCAACGCATCGCACTCGTCGAAGCCTACTCCAAGGCACAAGGCATGTGGCGCGACGGTGACGGCTCGGAGCTCGTCTTCACCGACACGCTCGAACTCGACCTCGGCGACGTCGTGCCCGCCATGGCTGGCCCGAAGCGTCCGGAAGGCCGCATCCCGCTCGAGAGCATCGCATCGGGCTTCGCGACCGCGCTCGAAGGCGACTACAAGAAGCCGGGCCAGCTTTCGAACCGCTACGCCGTCGAAGGCACCGATTTCGATCTCGGCCATGGCGACGTTGCCATTGCTGCGATCACCTCGTGCACCAACACCTCCAACCCGTCGGTTCTGATCGCTGCCGGCCTTCTCGCCCGCAACGCTGTTGCCAAGGGCCTGAAGTCCAAGCCGTGGGTCAAGACCTCGCTTGCACCGGGATCGCAGGTCGTCGGCGAATACCTGGCAAAGTCCGGTCTGCAGAAGGACCTCGACGCGCTCGGCTTCAACCTGGTCGGTTTCGGCTGCACCACCTGCATCGGCAACTCCGGTCCGCTGCCGGCGCCGATCTCCAAGACGATCAACGACAAGGGCCTGATTGCCGCCGGTGTTCTCTCCGGCAACCGCAACTTCGAAGGCCGTATCTCGCCTGATGTCCAGGCGAACTACCTCGCCTCGCCGCCTCTCGTCGTCGCCTACGCACTCGCCGGTACGGTCCAGAAGGACCTGACCAACGAGCCGCTCGGCGAAGACAAGGACGGAAACCCGGTCTTCCTCAAGGACATCTGGCCGACCTCCAAGGAGATCCAGGAGTTCATCTTCAAGTACGTCACGCGCGAACTCTACGCGAGCAAGTATGCCGACGTCTTCAAGGGCGACGAAAACTGGCAGGCCGTTCAGGTTCCCCCGGGCCAGACCTACGCCTGGGACGACGGTTCGACCTACGTGCAGAACCCGCCCTACTTCGTTGGCATGGGCAAGTCCGGCTCGGGCATCTCCGACATCAAGGGCGCACGCGTCCTCGGCCTGTTCGGCGACAAGATCACCACCGACCACATCTCGCCGGCCGGTTCGATCAAGGCTGCCTCGCCGGCCGGTGCATACCTTATCGGTCATGGCGTTGGCGTTGCCGACTTCAACCAGTACGGTACGCGTCGCGGCAACCATGAGGTGATGATGCGCGGCACCTTTGCCAACATCCGCATCCGCAACCACATGCTCGGCCCGAACGGCAAGGAAGGTGGCTACACCATCCACTACCCGTCGAAGGAAGAGATGTCGATTTACGACGCTGCCATGCAGTACAAGGAAGAGGGCGTTCCGCTCGTCATCTTCGCCGGCGTCGAATACGGCAACGGTTCGTCGCGCGACTGGGCCGCAAAGGGCACCAACCTGCTCGGCGTCAAGGCCGTGATCGCCCAGTCCTTCGAGCGTATTCACCGCTCGAACCTGGTCGGCATGGGCGTCATCCCCTTCGTCTTCGAAGAAGGAACGACGTGGGAATCGCTTGGCCTGAAGGGTGACGAGATCGTCACGATCGACAACCTCGCCAAGGTCCAGCCGCGCGAAAAGCGCGTCGCCAAGATCACCTATGGCGACGGCACCGTGAAGGACGTTCCGCTGGTCTGCCGCATCGATACGCTCGACGAAGTGACCTACGTCAACAACGGCGGCATCCTGCAGACGGTTCTGCGCGACCTCGCCGCCTGATCGTTCAGCTTGCCTGAGGCATAGAGGGGCCGGGATACCGCAAGGTGTCCCGGCCCTTTCACGTTTCCTGCAGGTTGCCTGTCCATATCCTCACTCCAACGTGACTTCCCGTTGAAGCAACGGCGTCGTATGTAATGGACTTCCCCGTGAAGTAGGCCTGTCGGCCGCCAATGAAGTGACGCCATGACATTCGCAGACAGATATTTCCTTCGCCCTGTTGCACTGGCTTTCGGGCTCTTTGCGGCAGCGTCGGTTCCGGCGATGGCGGAAGACGGCAAGGTTATCAAAGGCGTCGTCGAACTCTTCACCAGTCAGGGCTGCTCTTCGTGCCCACCAGCTGATGCCGCCTTGAAGAAGCTGGTGGATGACGGCGACGTGGTGGCGCTGTCCTATCACGTCGACTACTGGAACTATCTCGGCTGGAAGGACACGCTCGCCTCGAGCGACAACACCGACCGGCAATATGCCTATGCCCGCATGCTGGGTCGCAACGGCGTTTACACGCCACAGGCGATCCTCAACGGCCGCGACCATGTCAACGGCGCCAACCTGCAGGCGATCAAATCCCGCCTCGACGCCATGAAGGCAGATGGCAAGGGGCTTGCCGTTCCCGTCGATGCCAAGATCAACGGCGATGAGATCTCGATCAAGGTCGGCGCCGGTGACGGCAAGGCCAATGTCGTCGTCGTCTATTTCGACCGCGCGAGGGTCGTCGATGTCGAGAAGGGCGAAAACAGCGGCAAGAAGATTTCCTACTGGCACGCGGTGCGCGACATCCAGACCATCGGCATGTGGGATGGCAAGCCCGCGACCTTCACCCTGCCTGCAACGGTGCTGACGGAGCAGCGTGGCAAAAGCGGCTGCGCGGTGCTGTTGCAGTCGATGAAAGATGCCGAAACCCCGGGTCCGATCATCGGAGCCACGGCCGTGCTCGCAGGCCCTCAAGGCAAGCTCTAGCGAACGGCGGAGCGTCTGGGGCCGCGAGCGGTTCAAGGAATACGCAGCAGAAAGACGAAGGTGCCGTACCGGCTTCACGGCGCCGAAGGTGGCGCCTGAAGCCATAAGGGGTGGTTCGGCCCGGCAGCATCGAGGGGCTGGGGCTGAGGGTTCGAAGTTACCGGACCGAACCGGCCATGACTGCGTTCTTTGAAGGTCACGCAGCATGACGATCTGAACGGACATACGGTGGCAACGACTCTGTCCGTCAGCGCCCGCGAGTTTTGCGGTGAATTGGGGCGCCGATTTGACTGAAATGGGGCGGAGGCAAGAAATGCCGTCTGCGCCCAGAGGCTCTGGCTGCTTCCGGCTTGCTTTTCGGCTCGCGTCAGGCAAACTGTTATCGTTCTGTCACAACAGAAGGCCGGATTGCCGATGACCGATGAGCCGGATTTGCCGCGAGGCGAGGCGCGACATCAGCGCCAGACCGCGTCCGAAGTGGTCGTTGATCTCTCGGAATACAAGAACGCCCGGAACGCTCCTCCCATCACCTTCCATCGCCGCGAACTCGACCAGATCCTGTGGGTCTATGGCCGCATGGTCGGCGAAGGCGAATGGCGCGACTACGCCATCGATCACCTGAAGGATCGGGCCGTCTTCTCCGTGTTCAAGCGATCGGGCGAGATGCCGCTCTACCGCATCGAGAAAAACCCGAAACTCGCTGCCAAGCAAGGTGCCTTCAGCGTTCTCAACGTGCACGGGACGATCCTGAAGCGTGGACACGAACTCGGGCAGGTGCTGAAGGTTTTTGACAAGGTTCTGAAGCTGATCGAAACCTGAGAGACCGGTTCCAAGCCGATCGGAGATGCGAGCGGGGCAACCAGCCGAGGTTGGATGCACTGGCATCCCTTCCTTCGACAATGTCCCGAAAGTGCGGCGGCCGCATGTTTTCAAGCCATTTCCCGAAGGAATTGCCTCGCGCGCTTGCTGACGCCCGTTCTCAGCCCTGGTAAAGCGTATCCGGGTAGACGCCCGCAGAGGGGTCGCTCGTCGAGCCATCGCCAAGCGCCAGCTGCATGATCGCTGTATCGAGCCAGCGCCCATGCTTGAAGCCTGTCGCCTTCATCAACCCCTGATCTTCGAAGCCAACAGAACGGTGGACCGCGATCGATGCGGGATGAGCGCCGCCGATGACCGCCACCATCTGGCGAAACCCGAGTTCTGTGCAGCGACGGACAAGCTCGACCAACAGCATCTTGCCGGCTCCCTTCCCCCGCGCCGCCGGCGCCAGATAGATCGAATCTTCGACCAGGAAGCGGTAGGCAGCGCGCGTGCGAAAGGCGGAGGCGTAGGCGTAGCCGACGATCGTGCCCGCCGCGTCAGTCGCAACGATGTAGGGATAACCGTGGCTGGCGATGCTCGCGAAGCGCGTCGTCATCTCCGCCTCCGAGGGAGGCACGATCTCGTAGGTCGCCACACCGTTCAGAACGGATTCGCGATAGATTTCGGTGATGGCGGGCAGATCGGAAACGGTGGCGTCGCGCAAGGTCAATGGCATGGGAAGATCTTGAAGGTTCGGTTTTCCATTCAGTCACACGGATCGCAGCCGTGGATCAAGCCCTTTCCCGGGCAACAAAAAAGGCGGCCGAAGCCGCCTTTTCAGTCAATCCAGTCAAAGCTTAGTTGTTCCGGTTGCCCATGAACTGCAGCATGAACATGAACAGGTTGATGAAGTCGAGGTAGAGCGTCAGGGCGCCCATGATCGCCTTGCGGCCGGCAACGGTGCTGTCATCGGCATCGTAGTACATTTCCTTGATCTTCTGCGTGTCGTAGGCGGTAAGGCCTGCGAAGATCAGCACGCCGATCACGGAGATCGCGAAGCCGAGCGCCGAAGAGGCGAGGAAGATGTTGACGATCGACGCGATGATGACGCCGAACAGACCCATGATCAGGAACGAGCCCATGCCGGACAGGTCCTTTTTCGTGGTGTAGCCGTAGAGCGACAGCGCACCGAAGGAAGCCGCGGTCACGAAGAACGTCTGCACGATGCTCTGGCCGGTGAAGACCATGAAGATCGACGACAGCGAAACGCCCATCAGCGCCGCATAGACCCAGAACGTCATCTGCGCGGCAGAAACGCTCATGCTATTGATGCGGAAGCTCATGAAGAACACGAGACCCAAAGGAGCGAGCATGACGACCCATTTCAGGGGCGACGCATAAAGAAGTTGGGCGAATGCCGGATTGGAGACGGCAAGCGCGAATGTTCCGTAAGCTGCCAGGCCGGTGATCGCCAGGCCCAGGGCCATCAGGTTGTAGACCTTCAGCATGTAGGTGCGAAGGCCTTCGTCGATCATGGCACCCGCCTGCGCGCCGGCAGGCGACATTCGGGTTTGGTAGTTTCTCAGATCAGCCATTGTTTCCTCATTTAAGCCCCGGTTGAACTTACGGTGTCGGGCGGATGACCTCAGACCCAACGAGAGGTCGCCATCCCATGCCCAGGCGCCGCTGCGGGGCTCCAGCATGCCTGTGGATAAATATGATGCCGAAAGCCTTTGGGTACAAGACCTTTGGCCCCCTGATTCGGTACAGCCTTAGCGTTTATGGCCTTGTAGGACAGGGATTTACGGTTAACTTCGCCGCTCAAAGCTCCCGCAGAACCGGCGCCGCCTTTTGGCCCAGCACACGCCAGGTACCGGCAAGCCCGATGCCGACCGTCATCACCAGCGCGATGACAACGGTCGCAACCGCGACATCCGGCAGGAAACTTGACGGCAGCTTCATGATCCGGCTGACGACGAACCAGGCGGAAACACCGCCGGCAAACAGCGCAAAAACCGCGGTTGCAAGGCCCAGGATGATGTATTCGTAGCTGAAGGCACGGATCAGCGTGGTGCGCGTGGCGCCGAGCGTCTTCAGCACCACGGCATCGTGGATGCGTGCCCTGTTGCCGGCGGCAAGCGCGCCGGCCAGCACCAGTACGGACGCCACCAGGGCCACGGCCGCCGCGGCACGGATCGCCGTTGCCAGCTGCCCGAGAAGCGCGTTCACAATGTCGAGAGCATCCTTCACCCGAACGCTGGTGATCGTCGGATAGGCGTTCGTGATCGCCTTCAGCACTGTCGCCTCCTCCTCGGGCGTCGCACCCGGATCGATCACCGTTGCCAGCCACGCATGCGGCGCACCGGCAAAGGTGTTGGGAGAGAACACCATGACGAAGTTGATCGACAGCGATTCCCACTCGACATTGCGGAAATTGGCGATCCTGGCGGTGATGTTGCGGCCGAGCACGTTGACGGTGACCTTGTCGCCGATCTTCAGCCCGAGTTCACCCGCCTCTTCGGCCGAGAACGACACCAGCGGCTCGCCGCTGTAGTCGGGCGCCCACCAAGTACCCTCGGCCAGCGTCGAATTCTCGGGCTTGTTCTTGGCATAGGTAATGCCGCGGTCGCCGCGCAGCACCCACTGGCCGCTCGGCGGCACGTTCCGGGCGTTCACGTCCTCACCGTTAAAGGCGATGATCCGGCCACGCAGCATCGGCACTTCGATGACCTTGCCGTCCGGCATCGCGCCCTCAAGCAGCGTACGGAACCCTTCGATTTCGCTTCCCTGGATATCGACGAAAAAGAAATTGGGCGCACGCTCTGCCATGCTGCCGGTCAGTTCGCGCCGAAGATTGCCGTCGATCAGCGCAAGCGTGACGAGGAGCGCAAGCCCGAGGCCGAGCGACAGCACCACCGAGGGCGTGAGCGCCCCTGGCCGATGGATGTTGCCGATCGCCAGCCGCAACGCCGGCGAACTCACCCGCGGACTGCGGCGCGCAAGCCAGGAGATCAGCAGCGAAACGAGCCGCAGCACGATGAAGGCAAAGGCGATCGCGCCCAGAAAGACCAGCGAGATGTAGCGGTCATAGGCGGTAAAGATGGCAAGCCCCGCAAGCGCTCCAAGGCAGGCGAGCGCACCGGTGAGATAGGGCCAGGCGGGAAAGCCCGAGGGATCAAAGCCCTGCTGGCGAAAGAGCGCCGTTGCCGGAATGCCGCGTGCCCGGCCGAGCGGCAGGATGGCAAAGGCAAGCGCCGTCAGCACACCGAAAAGAGCGGCGATGCCAAGCGCGCCCGGATAGAGGCGGAACTCGGTCGAAATCGGTAGCAGATCGGCCAGGAACTGCGCGGCGACGAAGGGGATGAGCGCGCCGAGAACAAGCCCGATCGCAATGCCGATCAGCGCGATCAGCAGGATCTGCGCGAGATAGATCATGGCCACCAGCGAGGCGGGCGCGCCGAGGCACTTGAAGGTGGCGATGATGCTGCGTTTCTGATCGAGATACGCGCGCACGGCATTGGCAACACCCACGCCGCCGACGATCAGGGCCGTCAGGCCCACAAGCGTCAGGAATTGCGAGAAGCGGGTAATATTGGCCGTCAGCGACGGCGCGGCATTGGAGCTGGTACGGATCGACCAGCCGGCGGCGGGAAAACGTTTCTCGGCATCGGTGCGCACAGCGGCCACCTGTGTGGGATCACTGATCTTCACCTTGTAGCCGTGCTCGACCAGACTTCCCGTCTGCACAAGACCCGAGGCGTCGAGCGCTTCGGCAGACACCATCAACCGCGGCGCAAAGCCGAAACCATCGGAGAGTGCATCCGGCTCGCGCAGGATCGTGCCTGAAATCCTGATGCGGGCATTGCCGAGCAGAATGTCGTCGCCGACGGAAATGCCAAGACGGTCGAGCAGCAAGGGTGCGGCAACCGCGCCGAACCCGTCGCCCTGGCGCGCCAGCAGACTGCCAAGCGGCTGATCCGGCTGGCTTTCGAGCTTGCCATAGAGCGGATAGGCCGCATCGACAGCCTTCAATTCGACGAGCGCCTGGTTGGAACCGTCAGGCAAACGGGCCATCGAGCGCAGCCCGGCGGAAACCGAGACCGGCCCGAGCCCGTCGAGGAACGCCCGCTCCTCTACCGTCGCCACACGATTGTTGAGTTCGAAGCGAATGTCGCCGGCAAGCAATTCGCGACCTTGAAACGCAATCGTCGCGGTGATCGATTGCGACAGCGAGTTGACCCCGGCGATCGCCGCCGTGCCGAGCGCGATACAGGCGAGGAAGATGTAAAACCCCTTGAGGCCACCGCGCATTTCGCGCAGCGCCAGCCGGAGGGCAAGCAGAGGACGCAAACGGATCGGAGCAGCCTCACTCATGCGGATGCCGCTTCCTGTCGCTGTGCTTCAACGACGGATTCGAGCGCGCCACTGGAAATGATCTCGCCGGAGCGCACCCGCACCTGCCGCGAGCAACGGGCCGCCAGGGCCGCGTCATGGGTCACCAGCACGAGTGTCATGCCACGGTCACGCTGTTCGGCGAAAAGCAGGTCGGCGATCTGCCGGCCCGTCTCGGCATCGAGATTGCCGGTCGGTTCGTCGGCGATCAGCAACTTCGGCGACGGCGCAAGCGCGCGCGCAATCGCCACGCGTTGCTGCTCGCCGCCTGAGAGCTGGCCGGGATAGTGGCTGAGCCGCTCGCCGAGGCCGACGGCGACGAGTTCCTTGCGCGCGATGTCGAAGGCGCCGGGAACGTTGGCAAGCTCGAGCGGCACGGCGACGTTTTCGAGCGCCGTCATATTGGGGATGAGATGGAAGGACTGGAAGACGATGCCGATGTTGCGGCCGCGAAAATCGGCGACCCGGTCCTCGTTCAGCCGGTGCAACGGCGTGCCGTCGATGACGATTTCGCCACGGTCCAAACGTTCGAGACCGGCCAACACCATCAGCAGCGTCGACTTGCCCGAACCGGAGGGCCCGACGATGCCGACGGACTCTCCCGCATCGATGGTCAGGCTCATGCCTTTCAGCACATGCACCGAGGCTGCGGCCTCGCCCAGGGTGAGGTCGGCATTTTTGAGCTCGATGATGGTACTGGCCAAGCGAAATAACCCTATATGAAACGGAAAGAGAAAAAGAAAACGGCTCCCGCGATTTAGGAACAGACCCATGGCATTAAAAGGTTTTCAACGGTTTTTCTTGGGGCTCGCAATGACAATTGCGTTATCGGCGACCGCACGGGCGGAAACGATCAGCCTCGTCGGCTTCGGCGACAGCCTGATGGCGGGCTACCAGCTGCCACCCGAGGATGCCTTCCCGGCGCGGCTTGAAAAGGCGCTGAAGGAAAAGGGTCTCGACGTCACCGTGGCCAACGCCGGCGTTTCCGGCGACACCAGTTCCGGCGGGCTCGCGCGCATCGACTGGTCGATCCCCGACGGCACCAAGGGCGTGATCCTTGAGCTTGGCGCCAACGACGCGTTGCGCGGCATCCCGCCGGAGGAAACCCGCAAGAACATCGAGGCGATGATCGCGCGGCTGAAGGAGCGCGGCATCGCTGTCCTGCTCGCGGGCATGATGGCTCCGCCGAACATGGGCGCCGACTATGCCGCCCGCTTCAACCCGATCTATCCGGACCTTGCAGAGAAATACGGGCTGGAGCTCTACCCGTTCTTCCTCGATGGCGTCGTCACCGACGCGGCACTCAAGCTTGAAGACGGCATGCACCCGAACGGCAACGGCGTCGGCATCATGGTCGAAAAGGCGCTGCCCACCGTCGAACGTTTCATCGCAACACTGGGAAAGGCGGAGTGAACAAATCATCCACAGTTAAGAGAGTGTTAATATTCGCAAGCGTCAAATAGTAGTTGCCTGCAGACTCGATGCGTGATTCGCTGAGACATCTGCAAGAGATTCGGGGAGCTCGCCATGCCGAGACTATTCACCGCCCTCGAAATTCCGCGCAATGTTGCGATGAGTCTTTCATTGCTGCGCGGAGGTCTTCCCGGAGCTCGTTGGATCGATGTGGAGAACTACCACATCACCTTGCGCTTTATTGGTGACGTCGATTGGCGCACCGCAGACGAGATCATCGACAAGCTCGACCGGATCGAAAGACCGGAGTTCCAGCTGCAGCTCACCGGCACCGGCGCCTTCGGCTCGAAGAAACCGCACTCCGTCTGGGCCGGGGTCAGCAACCATCCGGAAATGTACGCGCTGCAGGCCGAAATCGAGCGCATCTGCCAGAGGCTCAGGCTGCCGGCGGATCCGCGCAAGTTCACGCCGCATGTCACGCTTGCAAGGCTGCGCTCCAGCCGCGTCGAGGATGTAGTCGAATATCTCTCCGGCCGCGGCAACTTCATGGCCTCGCCCTTCACCGTTTCACGCTTCGTGCTCTTGTCGTCGCGCGATTCGGTCGGCGGTGGCCCCTACCTCACCGAAGAGGTATTTCCGCTTCACGAAGCTCGCTCTTCGAGCCTGTCGAGCAACGACGAGCATCCGGCTTCCAACATCTGGTAAAGCCGTTCGAATGCTTCAGGGCCGTCATAATAGGGATCAGGAACGTCCTGGTCCCACCCCGAAGCGTAAGCGAGAAACAGGTCAATTTTTCCGGCCAGACCGGCCGGCGCGATTTGGCGAAGGGTGCTGACGTTTTCTCCGTCCATGCCGAGAATGAGGTCGAAAGCCTCGAAGTCGGCCTTCGATACCTTGCGCCCGCGAAGCCCCGCAATATCGATACCGTGGCGGCGCGCCGCTTCGATCGACCGGCGGTCCGGCGGATCGCCGATATGCCATGCGCCCGTGCCCGCCGAATCGACGGTGATCTGCGACGCCAACCCTTGCCGTGCGGCGCATTCGCGAAGCACGCCTTCGGCCAGCGGTGAACGGCAGATATTGCCGAGACAAACAAAAAGAATTCGGATCGGTTTCATGCTATCCATTTCAAGGAGATAGGGGCAGGTCGACATATACGCGGCCATGCAGCCTTCGAACAGGGATTGAGTTGGGAGGAACGGATGAGGCCGGAGAAACTCGACGAGGCGACGATCGCCGAACAGCTGCACAAGATGGAAGGGTGGGTCAGGGCCGAGGACGGCGCCTCCATCTGGAAGGCTTTTCGCTTCAAGAATTTCGTCGAAGCCTTCGGCTTCATGACGGAGATGGCGATCGTTGCCGAAAAGCTCGATCACCACCCGGAATGGTTCAACGTCTACAATCGCGTCGACGTCACGCTGACGACGCACGACGCCAGCGGCCTGACAGATCTCGACTTCAAGCTGGCCGCCAGGATGGACAAGGCAGCGGCGGGTCGCATGCCCGACCATTTGAAATAACGCCGGCACGTCCCATATTGTGAGCGTTGCAACATCGGAAAGAGGCGATGGACGACGTAAAGATTGGTGAAATTCTCCTGCCCGGCGAAGAATCCGAACAGGAGCGCAGGGAAAAGCGCGTCAAGCGGCGCTTCTGGCCGACCTTCCGCCGCGCCGCCCGTCAGATACCGTTCAGCCGCGAACTCGTCGCCGCCTATTATTGCGCCATCGACCCGAAGACCCCGACGCGCACACGCGGCATCCTGCTGGCGGCGCTCGCCTATTTCGTGCTGCCGCTCGACTTCCTTCCCGATTTTCTCGCCGTCGTCGGCTTTTCCGATGACGTCGCGGTTCTGACCGCCGCCTTCGCCGCCATCAGCGGGCAGATCAAGGAAGCCCACTATCTCAAGGCCGACGAAACGCTGGCCGACAATCCGCAGGATTGACCGAGGGAAACGCAGCATATCCGCAACCGCGCCGTATTCCTGCCCAAAAGTCAAACTCTTGCCCGAATCTTTGTGGCATAGACATTTGAGAACAGCGCGCGTTGGGACGTCTTCGTCGAGACGGGCGTCGTCTGAAATGGTTTAGGCGGTAAACAATCCGGAACAACGGCCCGAGGCGCCGAGCATTCGAAGCCAGCAGAGCGCTGGATAGATGAATGGACGGCAGATCTGGCGACGCCGGAGCGAAGGCCACAAATGCTTCGTTTCGGGGCTGAAATCAGCGGATTTTGGCCTTCGTTGACGGTTTGGTAACCTGAATTAAGTCACAACAAATGAAATCATGACTACGCGTCGCCCGTCTGACCTGTTTCGGGTGATCGAAAAGCAAGAAAAGCGGCAGGACCTCATGTTTGTAAGAAAGATCGCAACTGCAATCGCACTCGTTCTGGCAACCGCCAGCATGGCTGCCGCCCAGTCGCCGACGCGCATCCAGCAGTTCAATGCCTGGGGCGCCTATTCCTACAATTCCGGCGGCGGCAAGGTCTGCTATGTCCTGTCGGTTCCGAAGGAAAAGAGCCCGGCCGGCGTCGACCACGGCGACATCTTCTTCCTGGTTTCCCAGCGCCCCGGCCAGAACATCAGCTATGAGCCGCAGGCGATGATGGGCTATCCGCTGCAGGAGAACTCCAAGGTCAACGTCGTCATCGACGGCCGCACCTTCGTGATGTTCACCAAGGGCAACTCCGCCTGGGTCGAGAACGCGGCCGAAGAGCCGGCGCTCGTCGCGGCGATGAAAACCGGCAAGGCGATGTCGGTCAACGCCAAATCCCGCAAGGGCACGACGACCACCTACGCCTATTCTCTGTCGGGCATTTCGGCTGCACTGAAGCAGATCGAAGCCTGCAAGTAAGCTTTCGCCTTTGAGGCAAAGTCGAAGGCCGGCGCTCGACGCCGGCCTTTTTGCATTCAGGATCGACTGCGCGTGACTCCGGGCCAAAACAATGCTAAAGCCCCGGAAAATTCAGAGCCCCGCGCCCCCAATGGCTGCGCTTGAAGGCTCGACCGATTTCAATTCGAGCATCAGGACAATCTCCGGACCCCTTCTCCGGACGGGCGTTTTCTGTACGACAGGACACCACAGCATGGCAGCCACTGAAATCTTGAACCGGGTGGATACCGTCAGGGCACCGCAGGCGCGCATCGCCCCGCAGGCCGAGAAGCCTTCCCTGATCGGGCTGTTGCGCGAGGACATGGCCAAGGCGCTCGTCGAAAAGGGCGTTCCCGAGCGTCAGGTCAAGATGCGCGTCAGCCAGCTCTGGCACTGGCTCTATGTGCGCGGCGTTTCCGATTTCGACGAGATGCTGAACGTGTCCAAGGACATGCGCGAGATGCTGAAGCAGCATTTCACCATTGCCCGGCCTGAGATCGTCGAGGAACAGACCTCGGGCGACGGCACCCGCAAGTGGCTGCTGCGCTTTCCCGCCCGCGGCGCCGGCCGTCCGGTCGAGATCGAAACGGTCTATATTCCTGAGGAAGGCCGCGGCACGCTGTGCATTTCCAGCCAGGTCGGCTGCACGCTGACCTGTTCGTTCTGTCACACCGGCACGCAGAAGCTGGTGCGCAACCTGACGGCCGAGGAAATCCTGGCGCAGCTGCTTCTGGCGCGCGACCGGCTCGGCGACTTCCCGGAGCGCGACACGCCCCAGGGCGCGATCGTGCCGGCCGAAGGCCGCAAGATCACCAACATCGTCATGATGGGCATGGGCGAGCCTCTCTACAATTTCGAAGAGGTCAAGACCGCGCTTCTGATCGCCTCCGACGGCGAGGGCCTGTCGCTCTCCAAGCGCCGCATCACGCTTTCGACCTCCGGCATCGTGCCTGAAATCTACCGGACCGGCGAAGAGATCGGCGTCATGCTGGCGATCTCGCTGCATGCCGTGCGCGACGACCTGCGCGACATGCTGGTGCCGATCAACAAGAAGTACCCGCTGAAGGAACTGATGGACGCCTGCCGCGCCTATCCGGGCCTGTCGAATGCGCGCCGCATCACCTTCGAATATGTGATGCTGAAGGATGTCAACGACAGCCTCGAGGACGCCAAGGAGCTGATCAAGCTCTTGAAGGGCGTGCCGGCGAAGATCAACCTCATCCCGTTCAACCCCTGGCCGGGCACCAACTACCAGTGTTCCGACTGGGAGCAGATCGAGAAGTTTGCCGACTTCATCAACCAGGCGGGCTATGCCTCACCGATCCGCACGCCGCGCGGCCGCGACATCCTTGCCGCCTGCGGCCAGCTGAAGTCCGAGTCCGAGCGCATGCGCAAGGTCGACCGCCTCGCCTTCGAAGCGATGATGATCGCCAATCACGGCGAGGACTGAGGCATGCGGCGGGTGCGGCCCGGTTTTCCGTCCGCATCTCGGCGCTATCCAAGTTCAACCGCAAGCATATCCTGATCGATGAAGAACTTTGATGGGTGATGCAATTCCTATCGATTGATTTCATGGTCCCGGTTTCCTAAGAAAGCGGGCAATCAATCTAGGAGGACACCCATGCGCTCACTTCTCATCGCCCTTGCCGCCACGGTGGCATTTACCCTGCCCGCACGCGCCGATGAGGTGACTGTCGCCGTAACCGCGATCGTCGAGCATCCGGCTCTCGATGCTGCGCGCGACGGCGTGAAGGACGCGCTGAAGGCCGCCGGCTACAAGGAAGGCGAGAACCTCAAGTTCCTCTACGAGTCGGCCCAGGGCAACCCGGCAACCGCCGCACAGATCGCCCGCCAGTTCGCCGGCGAAGCACCGAACGTCATCGTTCCGATCTCCACCCCGTCGGCCCAAGCCGTCGTTTCCTCGACGCGTGACATCCCGGTTGTCTTCACCGCCGTGTCCGACCCGATCGGCGCGCAGCTGGTCAAGGACATGGACAAGCCGGGTGGCAACGTCACCGGTCTTTCCGACATGTCTCCGGTCGCCGAGCACGTGGCGCTGATCAAGGAGATCCTGCCAAACGTCAAGTCGATCGGCTATCTCTACAACTCCGGCGAAGCCAACTCGGTGTCGCTTTTGGCGGTACTGAAGACGGAAGCCGAAAAGGCCGGCCTGACGGTGGTCGAGTCTGCAGCGACGAAGTCCGCTGAAGTCCAGGGCGCTGCCCGCGCGCTCGTCGGCCGTACCGACGCGATCTACGTTCCGACCGACAACACCATCATCTCCGCACTTGAAGGTGCGGTTGCCGTGGCCGAAGAAGCCAAGCTGCCGCTCTTCACCGCCGATACGGATTCGGTCTCGCGCGGCTCGCTCGCAGCCCTCGGCTTCAACTACTATGACGTCGGCAAGCAGACCGGCGAAATCGTCGTTCGCATCCTCAAGGGCGAAAACCCGGGTGATATCGCCGTCAAGGTTGCCGCCGGTTCCGACCTGGTGATCAACAAGAAGGCCGCTGAAAAGATGGGCGTCACCCTTCCGGAAAGTGTCGTCAAGCGCGCTACACGCGTTGTAGAATAAGGCTTCGAGCCTTTTCAGGTTCAAGTTTATTGCGTTTTGGCCGCCCTCGTTCCATACGAGGGCGGTTCGTTATTGGAGCGCTGCGGTTGCCTTGCGCTACGCAAGATACGCTCAGACAGTTTGAAACTGCGCCGACGCCGGATCTTGGGGCGTCATGCGCCAACCGGGGACGCCGCGCCGATATAAGAAGCTTGGGGCGGGCGGCAGGAAAAGAGGGTCGGGGATTTGAGTCAAATCGCTTTATGGGGAGCCGTCGAGCTGGGGCTGGTATACGCCTTCGTCGCCATCGGCGTCTTTCTCGCATTCCGGGTTCTCGATTTCCCTGACCTGACAGTCGACGGGTCTTTTCCGCTCGGTGCCGCGGTTACCGCCGTGTTGATCATCGCCGGCGTCAATCCGTGGATCGCGGCCGGCGTCGCCATGGTGGCAGGGGCTGCCGCCGGCATCGTCACGGCCATGCTCAACGTGCGCTTCAAGATCCTCAACCTCTTGGCCTCGATCCTGACGATGATCGCGCTGTTCTCGGTCAATCTGCGCGTCATGGGCAAACCCAACGTCGCACTGATCAACGCCGACACCATGCTTTCGCCGTTCTTCGGCCTCGGGCTGCGTGAGTTCTACGTTCGCCCGCTGTTCATCGGCGTGCTCGTGCTCGTGGCCGTCATCGTTGTCTGGCGCTTCCTTGAAAGCGATGCCGGCCTTGCGATGCGCGCGACCGGCGCCAATGCCCGCATGGCCCGCGCGCAGGGTGTCGACACCAACAAGCAGATCTATCTCGGTATGGCGATCTCCAATGCGCTCGTTGCCTTCGGCGGCGCGCTCTTTGCCCAGACCAACGGCTTTGCCGACGTCACCTCGGGCGTCGGCACTATCGTCGTCGGCCTTGCCGCCGTCATCATCGGTGAGACGCTGCTCGGCGCCCGCGGTATCCTGATCGCGCTGATCGGCTGCGTGCTCGGCTCGATCCTCTACCGCATCGCCATCCAGCTGGCGCTGTCGACCGACATGCTCGGCCTGCAGGCCTCCGACCTCAATTTCGTCACGGCCGTGCTCGTGACCTTTGCCCTCATCCTTCCCCGTCTTCGTCGCGGAGGTGCGGCATGATCAGCGTCAAGAACATCCAGGTCGTCTTCGGCAAGGGAACGCCGCTGCAGAAACAGGCCTTGAACGGCGTCGACCTCACCATCGAGCAAGGCTCCTTCGTCACGGTCATCGGCTCCAACGGCGCCGGTAAGTCGACGCTGCTCGGCGTTCTCGCCGGCGACGTGCTGCCGAGCGCCGGCCAGGTGACGATCGGCAAGACCGACGTCACCCGCAAGGGCACAGCCGCCCGCGCCGGCCTCGTCGCCCGCGTGTTTCAGGATCCGTTGACCGGCAGCTGCGGCGCGCTTTCGATCGAGGAAAACCTGGCGCTTGCCGCCAAGCGCGGCGAAAAGCGCGGGCTGATGGCAGCGCTCGGACCCAAGCGCCGCGAGCATTTCCGCGAGCGCATCGCCGAACTCAATCTCGGCCTTGAAAACCGCATGGGCGACCGCATGGATCTGCTTTCGGGCGGCCAGCGCCAGGCGGTTTCGCTGGTAATGGCGACGCTTGCCGGCTCCGAAGTGCTGCTGCTCGACGAGCATACCGCAGCCCTTGACCCGGGCATGGCCGAGTTCGTCATGAACCTCACGCAGAAGATCGTGTCGGAACGCAAGCTCACGACGATGATGGTCACCCATTCGATGCGCCAGGCGCTCGATTATGGCCACCGCACCGTCATGCTGCACGGTGGCGAGATCGTGCTCGACGTTGCCGGCGACAGCCGCAAGGAACTGCAGGTCGAGGACCTCATCGCCATGTTCCGCCGCATCCGCGGCCAGACGCTCGACGACGACGCTCTGCTGATCGGCTGATCGCGTCGCACGAACTTGCCCCTCATCTGCCTGCCGGCATCTTCTCCCCGTCAAGACGGGGAGAAGAGACACGCGGCGACCTCTCAGCCCTCTCCGGCCAACGGCGTCGGTTGCACACCCAAAGACGGTTCCCCCCGACGCTGTTCCAACGACCGCTGTTGCCGTCAAACGATGCGGCAAACGCTCTTCTCCCCGCGCGCGGGGAGAAGATGCCGGCAGGCAGATGAGGGGCAGCCTCTCTGCTGAAACCTATCGTGCCGTCGCCATGAAAATCTTCGCGGCAAAGACCGAGAAGACGCCGGCAAAGCTGTAGTCGAGCGCCCGCATGAAAGCCTTGTTGCGTTGCAGCCAGGCGGACAGCCAGTCGGCGGTAAAGACCACCAGCATGTTCACCGGCATGCCGATGACGATGAACAGCGCGCCGAGAAACAGAAGCTTGCCTGTCACCGACGCATCGCCGGCGCTGACGAACTGCGGCAGGAAGGTCATGAAGAAGATGATGACCTTGGGGTTGAGCAGGTTCACCCAGAAACCCGAGGAAATGTTGGAAAGCGCGGTGCCCGCCGCGCTATCGACCGTCTTGACCGAGAGCGTCGATCCATGCCGGATCGCCTGCACTGCAAGCCAGAGCAGATAGGCGGCACCGCCGGTCTTCAGCACCAGAAACGCCGTCGGCGAGGCCGTGATCAGCGCCGAGATGCCGAAGGCAACGAGCAACGTATGGACGACAATGCCGAAGCTTGTCCCGAGCACCACGAACAGCGCCGCTTTTTTGCCCTGCGACAGCGCCCGGCTGATCGACAGCGTCATGTCGGGACCGGGCGTTGCCGCAAGCAGAAGGGTGGCTGCGGCAAAGCCGAACAGCGTTGGCAGGCTGGGAAGGAAGTCCATGTATGCGATCCCCGGAACACTCGGTCGCCCGGTCTATTCCGCCTCGTCGGCTTTTGCGAGCGGATTCGGCTGTTGCAGCGTTGTTCCGCTTGTATCCAGGCGTGTTCTGGATAAAGTGCCGCAGAATTTCCAAGGCGGCACGCCGCCCTCTCCCAAGACCAGACGGACGGAAACCATGGCATCGCATAAAGACGTGAAAAAGGTCGTTCTCGCCTATTCGGGCGGTCTCGACACCTCGATCATCCTGAAGTGGCTGCAGACCGAACTCGGCGCCGAAGTCGTCACCTTCACGGCCGACCTCGGCCAGGGCGAAGAACTGGAACCGGCGCGCAAGAAGGCCGAGATGCTCGGCATCAAGGAAATCTACGTCGAGGACGTGCGCGAGGAATTCGTCCGGGATTTCGTCTTCCCGATGTTCCGTGCCAACGCCGTTTACGAAGGCGTATACCTGCTCGGCACCTCGATCGCCCGGCCGCTGATTTCCAAGCACCTGATCGATATCGCCAGGAAGACCGGCGCTGACGCCATCGCCCATGGCGCCACCGGCAAGGGCAATGACCAGGTCCGCTTCGAGCTGTCGGCCTATGCGCTGAACCCCGACATCAAGATCATCGCGCCCTGGCGCGACTGGTCGTTCAAGAGCCGCACCGACCTGCTCGAATTCGCCGAGAAGCACCAGATCCCGGTTGCCAAGGACAAGAAGGGTGAGGCGCCCTTCTCCGTCGACGCCAACCTGCTGCACTCTTCGTCCGAGGGCAAGGTTCTGGAAGATCCGTCGCAGGAAGCTCCTGAGTACGTGCACATGCGCACGATCTCGCCGGAAGCGGCCCCCGACAAGGCAACCGTCATCAAGGTCGGCTTCGAGCGCGGCGACGCCGTCTCGATCAACGGCGAGCGCCTGTCGCCGGCAAACCTGCTGGCCAAGCTCAACGACTATGGCCGCGACAATGGCATCGGCCGCCTCGACCTCGTCGAAAATCGCTTCGTCGGCATGAAGTCGCGCGGCGTCTACGAGACCCCCGGCGGCACGATCCTGCTTGCCGCCCACCGCGCGATCGAATCGATCACGCTCGACCGAGGTGCTGCCCACCTCAAGGACGAGCTGATGCCGCGCTACGCCGAGCTGATCTATTACGGCTTCTGGTTCTCGCCGGAGCGCGAAATGCTGCAGGCGGCGATCGACCGGAGCCAGGAACATGTCGAAGGCGAAGTGACACTGAAGCTCTACAAGGGCAACGTCATGGTTACCGGCCGCGAAAGCGCCAAGTCGCTCTATTCCGACAAGCTGGTCACCTTCGAGGACGACCAGGGCGCCTACGACCAGAAGGATGCAGCCGGCTTCATCAAGCTCAACGCGCTGCGTCTGCGCACGCTGGCCGCGCGCAACCGCTAAACTGCGAGAGCCTAATACAAAGCCTCCGCGACCTGGGTCGCGGAGGCTTTTTTATGCGTCCTGTTCAGGCAGAGCCGTTGTTACTCAGCCGCCTCCGGCAGGGCCTGCTTGCCATCGGCCGGCGCCGCCGCTGGCGCCAGGCGGACGGTGCGGCGGTACCAGAGATAGCTGAGCACGCAGAGAAGGCCGAAGCTCGGTATGATCGTGCCGAGCGCCAGCACCGGTACGCCGACGACGGCCGCCAAGGCACCGCCGAGAAGGCCGGCGCCCATCTGGATGAACCCCATCATCGCCGAGGCCGTGCCGGCAATATGCGGGAAAGGCGCCATGGCCGCCGTCATCATGTAAGGCATGACGAAGGCGATGCCGAAGGCATAGACGCCGACCGGCGCCATCACCGACAGGAAGCTCGGCTCGAGCGCATGCATGGTGTAGGCAAGCGCCACGCTGCCGATGGCAATGAAACAAAGCCCCGCCGGCACCAGCGCTTGCGGCGTGAATTTCCGCATCAGCAGCCTGACCGTGACGGTACCCGAGAAGAAGAAACCGGATTGCATCAGCATGCCGACGCCAAACTGGGTGGGCGTCAGCCCGACCGTCCCGATCAGGACGAAGGGCAGCATGGTCGCCTGGGCATAGAGCGCACCGACGGCACCGGCGATCACAAGGGTCGAGGAGACGAAGCGGCTGTCGGTCACAAGCTCGCGATAGGCGGCAAGGATCGGGCGCAGATGCCCCTTCGCCGGATCGGGCGTCGCGGTTTCGGCCATGAAGAACTGAACGCTGACACAGGCCATCAGCGCAAAGCCGACCATCAGGAAGAAGATCGACTGCCAACCGAAGAGGCCGAGCGCCAGGCCGCCGAGCGTCGGCGACACCGCCGGGCCGATCGCCAGCATCATGCCGATCATGTTCATGATCCTTGCTGCCTGCAGGCCGGTAAACTGGTCGCGCACGATGGCGCGCGCAACCGTCATGCCCACCGAGGCGCCGATGCCCTGCACCAGGCGCCCGGCAAGCAGAACCGCAACCGACGGCGCAAAGGCCGCCATCAGGCTGCCGGCAAGGTAGATGGCCATGAAGATCAGCGTCGTGCGCCGGCGGCCGATGACGTCGGAAAGCGTGCCCGATACCAGCTGCGCGAAGGCGAAGCCGGCGAAATAGAGCGACAGCGTCATCTTGATTGCCGCCTCGCTGGAGGAGAAGGCCCGCACCAGTTCGGGCATCGCCGGCGTATAGAGCGCCATGGAAACGGGGCCGAGCGCCACCAGGAAGGCACCGATGATGCTGGTGCGCCGTTCGCTCATGCGGCGCGTCATTCCTTTGCACCCTTCTCCTTGCCGGCGACGCAGGGGTCGAGGCGGCGCAGATTGTCACGCAGGATGCGCAGGTTCCCGCGCAGCATCTCGCGCGTCGCCTCGTCGAGCCCAGCCGTATAGGCATTCATCATTTCGCGCAGGCCCGCCATCAGCTCGGTGAGCAGCGGATCCGCCTTGTCGGTGATGACAACGTTCTTGGCGCGGCGGTCGGCCGGGTCGGGCATCCGGGCCACAAGCTCCATTGCCTCCAGCCGGTCGAGATAGGCCGACAGCGTCATCGGCTCTATGCCCATGCGCGTGGCGATTTCCGCCTGCTTGATGCCCTCGGTCAGCGCCACCTGGATCAGTGTGCGGGCTTCGCCTGGGGTGATGCCGAGGTCGAGCGCGTTGACCTTGCGGTCAAAGGCGCCGCGCAGAAGGCGGGAGACATCGGTCAGCAACATGCCGATGGTTTCGGATTCGAGTTTTGTCGGCATCAGGATCGTTCACAAGAGATATAATAAGCTTTCCTTATCATACTCCTTGCCAACTTTCAACGCGGGGGGCCCGTGAGGCTCAGCCTTCCAGTTCCTCGCGCAGCATCTCCAGCTCCAGCCATTCCTCTTCCATGCGCGCGAGATCGCCGCGAAGCTTCTCCAGCTCCTGCGCCAGCTTCGCAAACGTGTTCGGATCCTTGGCAAAGAGATTGGGATCAGCCATCCGCTCCTCGCGCTTGGCAGCCTCCGCTTCGGCCTTGGCGATCTCCTTCGGCAGGTTTTCAAGCGCGAACTTCTGCTTGTAAGAGAGCTTGCCCTTGGCCTTCGACGTTTCGCCTGCAGGGGCCGCGGCGTCGGACACCTTCGCCTTTTCCGCCTTCTCGGCCTTGCGTCGCTCCTCGATCGCGCCCTTGCGCTGCGCCATCATGTCGGTATAGCCGCCGGCATATTCGATCCAGCGACCATCAGGCGCTTCCGGATTGCCCGGCGCGATGGTCGAGCTGACAGTGCGGTCGAGGAAGTCACGATCGTGGCTGACGAGGATGACGGTTCCGGCAAAGCCGGCGACGACTTCCTGCAGCAGGTCGAGCGTTTCGATGTCGAGGTCGTTGGTCGGCTCGTCAAGGATCAGCAAGTTGGTGGCGCGGGCAAGAATGCGCGCCAGCATCAGCCGGGCGCGCTCGCCGCCCGAAAGCTCGCGGATGGGGGTCCGGGCCTGCTCCGGCTGGAACAGGAAATCCTTCATGTAGCCGGTCACATGGCGCTGCTCGCCGTTGACGATCAGGCTCTCGCCGCGTCCGTCGGTCAGGTAATGGGCCAGCGTGTCCTCGAGGTTCAGATCCTCGCGCTTCTGGTCGAGCGTCGCCATCTCCAGGTTGGTGCCGAGCTTCACAGTGCCGGTATCCGGCTCGATTTGCCCGGTCAGCATCTTCAACAGCGTGGTCTTGCCGGCACCGTTTGGACCGACGAGGCCGATCCGGTCGCCGCGATGCACACGGATCGAAAACGGCGCGACGATCGTCCGATCGCCGTAAGCCTTGGTGATCTTTTCCGCCTCGATGACCAGCTTTCCAGATTCCTTGGCGTCCGACGCAGTCGCCTGGACGGAGCCCTGCGGCCCCTTGTGGCCGCGATGGCGCGAGCGCATGTCCTGCAGCTCGCCGAGACGGCGCATGTTGCGCTTGCGCCGGGCGGTGACGCCGTAGCGCAGCCAGTGCTCCTCACGCTCGATCGCCTTGCCGAGCTTGTGCTGTTCCAGTTCTTCGGCCTCCAGCACTTCGTCGCGCCAGGCTTCGAAATGGCCGAAACCCCGGTCGAGCCGGCGCGACTGACCGCGGTCGAGCCATACCGTCGCGGTCGATACCTTTTCCAGGAAGCGCCGGTCGTGCGAGATCAGCACCAGGGCCGAGCGACTGCGGGTCAGCTCGTCTTCGAGCCATTCGATCGTCGGCAGGTCGAGATGGTTGGTCGGTTCGTCGAGCAACAGGATATCCGGCTCCGGCGCCATCACGCGCGCGAGTGCCGCGCGGCGCGCCTCGCCGCCGGAAAGGCGCGTCGGATCCTCCTCGCCAGTCAAACCCAGATGCTGCAGCAGATAGGCGACGCGATAGGGATCATCACTTGGGCCAAGGCCCGATTCCGCATAGGCCTGCACCGTGTCGTAGCCTTCGAAATCCGGTGCCTGGGGCAGGTAACGGACCGTCGACGACGGATGGCGGAACACCTCACCCGATTGCGCCTCGGCAAGACCGGCAGCGATCTTCATCAGCGTCGATTTGCCGGAACCGTTGCGCCCGACAAGGCAGATGCGATCGCCCGGCTCCACCTGCAGGTTGGCGCCGGCCAGAAGCGGCGTGCCCCCGAAGGTGAGGAAGATATCGTCGAGTTTCAGAATGGGAGGCGCCAAGGCTCAGGCTCCGGAAAGGTCATAGGGGCGAGCGAGAACAATCGCCCGGCCGGTGTCGAGGGAAATGCGAAGGGGACCCTCCGCAACATTGGAAACGGTGCGGGACGACCCGAACGGCAAGGTGAAATCGGTCAGCGGATAGCGCGCATTGACGATCGTCAGGCCGAAGAGATCGGTCAGTCCGAGGATCGAAAACAGACTGCCCTTCGGCAGATCGATCTCGATCTCGCCTGAAAGCAGCGGATAGGCCTCTTCCTCGCCCGACGTCATGAACACCGGCAAGCCGCGTTCGGCCAGCGAAGCGGCCTGAAGCAGGTGCAGGAAGGCATGATCGCTGCGGGATCCTCCGAGCGCACCGGCAAAGATCAGGGCTCCCGCACCGCGCGTAAGCGCAGCCTCGACGGCGATTTCACCATCGGTTGCAGCCTTGGCGGCGGGATAGGGTTCGCGCGGGACGCCGGCAAACTCGGCAAGCAGCGTCTCCTCGGTCGAATCGAAATCGCCAACCCAGACGTCGGGGATTACCGACAGGGTGCGCGCATGCCGCATGCCGCCATCGGCCGCAACGAAGCGGCTGCCGGCAAGCTGGCGCGCAAGGCGATCGGTAAGGGTCAGTGCACCGCCGAGCAGAATGGTGAAGGTGGATCGGGCCATGGCAAAGCCCATAGCGCAAAGGCACTGCCAAGGAAAAGCAAGAAAACCGAACGAGGGGGCGATCCGGCGATTTTGCGCTGATGTCATCAGGCTTCGCAGCATCGGCGGGCGTCGGGCTGCCGGATACCGCGTTCAAACTCCGCTTGCCATCAAACCGTCACGGCGGTAAATCTCTACCCGCTCTAACGGGGTGCCTTCCGACCACATGCTGGCCGAAGGCTGAGAGGCGTTTAACGCCAACCCGCGGAACCTGATCCGGCTCATACCGGCGGAGGGATTAGACGCGATCGGATCGATACGCCCTTTTCCCATGCAACATTATTTTTAGGGAGAGGTGCCTGCCATGTCCAAATCATCGCAACTGAAGTTCCTTAGCCGGCTAGCGCTTGCCGCTGCCGCCAGCCTTGTCTTTACGACCGGCGCGTCTGCCGCAGACAAGACTCTGACCGTCTACACCTATGAGAGCTTCATCACCGAATGGGGCCCGGGCGCCAAGGTCGCCGAAGCCTTCGAGAAGACCTGCGAATGCAAGGTCACCTATGTCGGCGTCGCCGATGGCGTCGAGCTTCTGACCCGCCTGAAACTCGAGGGTGCTGCCTCCAAGGCTGACATCGTGCTTGGCCTCGACACCAACCTCGTCGCCGAAGCCAAGGCCACCGGCTTCTTCGCGCCGCACGGCATCGAGGCCAAGGACGTCAAGGTGCCCGGCGACTTCACCGACGACACCTTCCTTCCCTATGATTACGGCCATTTCGCCGTCGTCTACGACACCCAGACCCTGAAGACCCCGCCGAAGAGCCTGAAGGACCTGGTCGAAGGCGACCCGTCGCAGAAGATCGTCATCGAGGATCCGCGCACATCGACGCCGGGTCTCGGCCTGCTCCTGTGGGTCAAGGCCGTCTATGGCGACGAAGCCGGTGCCGCCTGGGCCAAGCTCAAGGATCGGGTTCTGACCGTGACGCCAGGCTGGTCGGAAGCCTATGGTCTCTTCACCAAGGGCGAAGCACCGATGGTGCTCTCCTACACCACGTCTCCCGCCTACCACATGGTGGCTGAGAACACCGACCGCTACCAGGCGGCCGAATTCTCGGAAGGCCACTACATCCAGATCGAAGTCGCCGGCATGACCAAGAGCGCCAAGGAGCCGGAGCTTGCCAAGCAGTTTCTCGGCTTCATGACCGGTCCGGAGTTCCAGTCGATCATCCCGACCACCAACTGGATGATGCCTGTCGCCGCCACCAAGGAGCCGCTGCCTGAAGCCTTCGGCAAGCTGGTCAATCCGGCCAAGACCTTCCTGCTGCCGTCGGAAGACGTGGCGGCAAACCGCAAGGCCTGGATCGACGAATGGCTCGCAGCCATGAGCAAGAACTGAGGCGAGCTTGTTTGCGCCTGCCGAAAACAGGATCACGATCACCGCCGGGACTTTAAGTCTCGGCGGCATCCTTCTGTTCGTCTGTCTGGCGGTCGCAGCGCTTCTGTTCCAGGCCGGCGGCTTCGGCAATGGCGTGCTGTTCGATGCCTATATCTGGCGGGTCACGCGCTTCACATTGCTGCAGGCGAGCCTTTCGACGCTGCTCTCGGTTCTGCTCGCCATTCCGATCGCCCGCGCACTGGCGCGTCGGGCGCGTTTTCCCGGCCGCGTCTGGGTGCTGCGGCTCATGGCCCTGCCGCTCGGCCTTCCTGTTCTGGTCGGCGCCCTGGGCTTAATCGAGATCTGGGGCCGGCAGGGTGTACTCAATACGGCTCTGGCCGGGCTCGGGCTTCAACAGCCTGTCAGCATCTACGGCCTCTTCGGCATCCTGCTTGCTCACGTCTTCTTCAACATGCCGCTGGTCGCACGCCTCTTCCTTGCCGGGCTGGAGCGCATCCCCTCGGAATACTGGAGAACCGCCGCCAATCTCGGCATGCCGCCCGCCGCACTCTTCCGCTTTGTCGAGTGGCCGATCCTGCGCGGATTGCTGCCAGGTGCCGCCGGCCTTGTTTTCATGCTTTGCGCCACCAGCTTCACGCTGGTGCTGACGCTCGGTGGCGGGCCGGCCGCCAGCACCATCGAGGTGGCAATCTATCAGGCGCTACGCTTCGACTTCGATCCTCAGAGGGCGATTGCACTCTCTGCCCTGCAGATTGTCATGACCGGCGCGCTGCTCCTGGTCCTCGCCCGTGTCGCGACGGAGCCGGCGCAAAGCGTCACCGGCGGTCGAGCGTCAATGCGGTACGATGCAGACACCGGCCTCTCCCGCCTGTCCGATACCGGCTGGATCCTGTTCGCGCTCGTCTTCATTGGTGCGCCACTGACCGCCGTTGTCGGTTCCGGCCTGCGCGCCGACCTGGCGAAGCTGGCGGGCGATCCGACCGTGCATCGCGCCCTCATCACCAGCATCGCCATTGCTGTCGGCTCAGCGTTGCTTTGTGTCGGTATCGCCGCTGCAATGATCCGGGCCGCTGGTACCGTCACGGCGGGTCGCCACGCACCCACCTTGGCAAGGTTTTTTGCAGGCGCAGTCACGGCCAGCACCTCCCTGGTTCTGCTCGTGCCGCCGGTCGTGCTTGGAGCGGGCTGGTTCCTGCTTCTGCGCCCCTTCGGCGATGTCGCCCGTTTTGCCCCCGCCATCGTTGTTGCCATCAATGGCTTGATGGCGTTGCCCTTCGTCCATCGGATCCTGGCCCCGGCGATGGCAACCCATGCGGCACGCACCGACAGGCTGACCGCAAGCCTCGGCATCCGCGGCCTCCATCGCCTGCGATGGATCGATCTGCCGCCGCTGAAGAAACCATTGCTGATGGCCTTTTCCTTCGCCATGGCGCTATCCCTCGGCGACCTTGGCGCCGTGGCGCTGTTCGGCTCGCAGGACATGATCACGCTGCCATGGCTGCTCTATAGCCGGATGGGCAGCTATCGCACAGCGGATGCAGCCGGACTGGCGCTATTCCTCGGCTTGCTCTGCCTGATCTTCACCATGCTCGGCACGGCCGGCGACAGGCGTGTGCCGGAAGGACGTAACACATGAACCCGGGAAGCGCGGTCGAGCTCGTCGGCGTCGATATCCTCTACGACACAACGGCGCTTCACTTCGACTGCGCCATTGCGCCCGGCGGCATCGTCGCGGTCGCCGGCGCATCCGGGTCCGGAAAGTCGACGCTCTTTCACGTCATCGCCGGCTTCGAGGAGCCGGATCGGGGCGAGGTTCGCATTCAAGGCAAGACGATGTCGGGACAGGCACCGTCGGAAAGGCCGGTATCCGTTATCTTCCAGGACAACAACCTGTTTGCACATCTCGACATCGCCACCAATGTCGGTTTCGGCATCAGCCCCTCGCTTCGCCTTTCCGCGGGTGATCGGGCGCGGATAGATGATGCCCTTGGCCGCGTCGGGCTCGACGGTTTCGGCAAGCGGCTGCCGCCGACACTGTCCGGCGGCGAACGTCAGCGTGTGGCGCTGGCCCGCGCCCTGGTGCGACATCGCCCGCTGTTGCTGCTGGACGAGCCGTTTGCCGCTCTTGATCCCGGCATGAGGGCCGGCATGCGGGCGCTGCTGCGAGACCTGCATCGCCAGGAGAACAATACGATCCTGATGATCACGCACCATCCCGATGACGTGAGGGCGCTGGCCGATAGCGTGCTTTTTCTGGACCAGGGGCGTATCATCGCCCATGATCCGGTCGAACGCTTCCTCGAGCGTCGCGACATGGCGGCGATCAACCGCTTTCTCGGCAACGAGTAATGCGGCTTAGAATCGTGCCGTACGAGGCACTTCGCCACAATTTGACCGTCGCGCCATGCGACGCGCGGATTATCCGGCGCACGAGGCACGAATATTCGCGTATCCGTTGCCGTGATACCACGGGGCAACTATTTCTGTGGGGGTAAACTAGGCAGGTGGCGCTGAAATGGATACAGCAAGACCTGGGCTGGAATACGCGTGCCGGAGCGGACCTATCCGGCTGAAAAAGTAAGACTTTCAACGCCACAGAGTTCCCAGGGTGGAGTGGCGTTGGACGGGAAACGGGCTGAGGCATGGAAAGTCATACAGTCAGAAACGACCGGTTCCCGCCCAAGCGCGGAGGCCTCCGGACACGTGCTGTGGTTGCATTGCTCGCGACAACGCTGCTTTCCGCCTGCCAGTCAGTGATCGAGCAGACTTACGAGCCGACCGTATCGCCGTCCTCCAATCCGCAGATCGTCGACGAAGTCCAGAAGAACGACCCCCGTGCCCAGCTCGGCGCGCGCGAACACCCGCGCATCGTCGCCAGCTACGGCGGAGAGTACAAGGATGCAAAGACGGAGCGGCTGGTCGCCCGCATCGCCGGCGCGCTGACGGCCGTTTCGGAAAATCCGCAGCAGTCCTACCGCATCACTATTCTCAATTCCCCGGCGATCAACGCCTTTGCGCTGCCCGGTGGCTATCTCTACGTCACCCGCGGCCTGCTAGCGCTCGCCAATGACGCGTCCGAAGTTGCAGCCGTGCTGTCGCATGAAATGGCACACGTCACCGCCAATCACGGCATCGAGCGCCAGCAACGCGAGGAGGCGGAGGTCATCGCCAGCCGCGTCGTCTCCGAAGTGCTGTCCTCGGATCTCGCCGGCAAGCAGGCGCTGGCACGGGGCAAACTGCGGCTGGCCGCCTTCTCCCGCAACCAGGAGCTCCAGGCCGACGTCATCGGCGTGCGCATGCTCGGAGAGGCGGGCTACGACCCCTATGCGGCAGCGCGCTTCCTCGATTCGATGGCCGCGTACAGCCGCTTCTCCGCCGTTGATCCGGAAGCCGACCAGAGCCTCGACTTCCTCTCGAGCCACCCGAATGCGCCGCAGCGCGTCGATCTCGCGCGCCGACACGCGCGCGCCTTTGGCGCCGAGGGCACCAGCGGTGACCGCGGGCGCGATTATTACCTGGCCGGCATTGACGGACTGCTTTATGGCGACAGCCCGCAGGAGGGCTATGTCCGCGGCCAGACTTTCATGCACGGGCAGCTCGGCATCCGCTTCGATGTGCCGGCCGGCTTCCAGATCGACAACAAGGCGGAGGCTGTCCTGGCAACGGGCCCCGGCGACGTGGCGGTCCGGTTCGACGGCATTGCCGACACGGCCCGCAAGAGCCTGACGGACTACATCGCCAGCGGTTGGGTAACGGGCCTGCAGCCCGAAACCATCCGCCCGATCAGCGTCAACGGCCTTGAGGCCGCAACCGCGCGCGCGTCCGCCGATCGCTGGGATTTCGACGTGACCGTGGTCCGCATCGACAATCGCATCTACCGCTTCCTGACCGCCGTTCCGAAGGGATCGCGCGCGCTGGAGCCGACAGCCAACCAGCTGCGCACCTCGTTCCGCAAGATGACCCCGGCTGAAGCCCAGTCGCTGAAGCCGCTGCGTATCCGCGTCGCCGTGGTCAAGCCCGGAGAAACGATCGCCACCCTGGCCGCCCGGATGATGGGCACCGACCGCAAGCTCGATCTGTTCCGGCTGATCAACGCCATGCAGGTCACCTCGACGATCAAGCCGGGCGATCGGGTCAAGATCATTTCCGAATAGACGCAGACGGCGCCGCACCCATCTCAGGTTCGACGCCGTCCCGTGTCTTTGCCGTGAAGATGCTGAGCTGCGCACACTGCCGTTTCGCGTTCGCGTCCAGCCGCAATCACGAGCCTTGCCTCGCATGCGCCATCCGTCGCTGACGGAGGGCCGCCTGGAAACTTCCGGAAATGCCTCAATGCACGACCGATGTCAGCGCCGGGGCTTTGGTTGCCAGTGCCGCCCGCAGCTTCTCGAGTGCCCGCGTCTCGATCTGGCGGACCCGCTCCTTGGAGATGCCGAGATCGAGACCGAGCTCTTCCAACGTGGCCCCCTCTTCCGACAGGCGCCGCGCGCGAATAATCCTCATTTCGCGCTCGGTCAGCGCACCCATGGCGTCATGGAGCCAGATGCGGGCACGCTCGCCGTCGATCATCTCGCTCACCTGTTCGTCAGGCAGGGGCGCATCGCTTGCAAGAAAGTCGAGGCGCTCTCCGCCATCGGAATCCGGGCCGCCGACGGGCGCCTGCAGCGACGTGTCGCTGCCGGACAGGCGGGCATCCATGGTCTGCACGTCGGCGATACTGACGCCGAGTGCCACGGCGATTTCCTCATGCATCGCCTGCGATGTCAGCTGACGATCCCCTTGCGCCAGCCGCGCGCGCAGCCTGCGAAGATTGAAGAACAGTGCCTTTTGCGCCGAACTGGTGCCGCCGCGAACGATTGACCAGTTGCGCAGCACGTAGTCCTGCATCGAGGCGCGAATCCACCAGGTGGCGTAGGTGGAGAAGCGGACTTCGCGGCTGGGTTCGAAGCGCGCTGCGGCTTCGAGCAGGCCTATATGCCCCTCCTGGACGAGGTCGCCCATCGGCAGGCCGAAATTGCGGAATTTTGCCGCCATGGAGATGACCAGCCGCATATGCGACATGGCGATCTTGTTGCGGGCGTCCTGATCATGATCGTTGCGCCAGGCCTTTGCCAGGGCGTGCTCTTCTTCACGCTCGAGATAAGGTGCCTCCATCGCAATCTTGATCATGCGCCTGTCTGCTGTGAGAGTCCTCATCGATCGCTCCATGGCGGGCGCCTGGACGCCGCTTGCGGGTGAAGTCCAAGGGCCGGACGGGCAAACCCTACCGGCGCCGGCGTATGCGGCGACACCGAAACTTGAAGAAACGGTGAGGCGCCCTACTTCCAAACTACGAAGCTGAATTCTGACAAAAGATCACAGGACCCAGATCGCCCCGGCAGGAAGGCGGCGCATCCCTGCCGGCTTTAGTAAATGCGCGGCGGCGGAAAAAGTTCCCTCGCCCGGACGAGAAAGCTGCGAGCGATAACGCTGAGAACGAAAAAGCCCGGCGCGATGGCCGGGCTTTTTCTTGTCGTGGTGGGAAGGACTGGCGCTCTTTAAGCTGCCTCGTCCTGTGCGTCGTCTTCTTCGATCGCCTTGCCCCGCTTCGGACCCTTGTTAAGATTGGCTTCGACGAGGCGAACCGCCTCGGTCTCCGACATCTTGTTCACGGCCGCGATTTCGCGCGCCATGCGGTCGAGCGCAGCTTCATAGAGCTGGCGTTCGGAATAGGACTGTTCCGGCTGGTTTTCTGCGCGGTAGAGGTCGCGCACGACCTCTGCGATCGAGATCAGATCGCCGGAATTGATCTTGGCATCGTATTCCTGTGCGCGGCGCGACCACATGGTCCGCTTCACGCGAGCCTTGCCCTGCACTACCTTCAACGCGCGATCGACGAAATCGGTCTCCGAGAGCTTGCGCATGCCGATGCTGACGGCCTTTGCGACCGGCACCTTCAGGCGCATCTTGTCCTTTTCGAAATCGATGACAAAAAGCTCAAGCTTCATGCCGGCAACTTCCTGCTCCTCGATAGCAACAATCTGTCCGACGCCATGGGCCGGATAGACAATCGATTCACCGGTCTTGAAGCCGTGGCGTGTCGAAGATTTTTTCTGCTGGGTCGTCATTCGTTTCAAAAACTCCCTGTTTCGCACCCGGCCATTGTTGGCCGGGGCCGGGTCAGTGAGGCCCGGGATAGACGGGGATACCGCCGGGTGGGTCCATCCTGGTCCGTCCAAGAACGCAAACAATCCCATCAAACGCGGTCACAAAAGAGAAACGCAACGGTGCGTATCTAGAAAAGCCGCGGTGTGGAGAACGTTTGCTTTCGTGAGGTTTTCGGGCGCGCAAAAACACCCTGTGTGGATCAGTAGAAGGACCCTATCACAAAAAACTGCGGAAATCAATAATTTGCTGCAGGGCAGCCATCAAGCCGCCATTCTCGCATCTGCGAGGGCGGAGTGTGATTTTCCCCAGATTTGACGCCGGGGCCGTCTTGGTTCCGTCACGCCCGATCAGCGGGCCGGAACCGGACGCCTCAGTCGCCCTGGCCGGGTTCGGCAGAGAAGTACTTCTCGTACTTCCCCTCGACCCCGTCCATTTCCTTGGCTTCCGGCATCGCATCGCGCTTGATGGTGACGTTCGGCCACTTGGTGGCAAAATCAGCGTTCACTTTCAACCACATATCAAGGCCCGGCTCGGTATCCGGCTTGATGGCCTCGGCGGGACATTCCGGCTCGCAGACGCCACAATCGATGCATTCGTCGGGGTGAATGACGAGAAAATTCTCGCCTTCGTAGAAGCAGTCCACGGGGCAGACTTCAACGCAATCCATGTACTTGCAGCGAATGCAATTGTCGGTCACGACATACGTCATGAGGTACTCCAGCCAATGCTCACGTTTGATGGCAGACCGCAATCAATGGTGATGCTCGTGTCCGCGCATGCTAGGAATGTCCGGCGCGCATAGCTGCCGAAGCAGGACCGATGCACCCAACGTGGGTTGTCAGGTAAAGGCTTTATGGACCCTTTGCAAGAATATTCAATGCGCGAAACGCCGCGCTGAAGGCAGAGTTTTCTAATCGTCGAGCGGATTGAAACCAGGCTTCAGCCGGTCGATTTCACGCCGCTCTTTCTTGGTGGGGCGCCCGGCCCCAGGCTCGCGCGTCGCCAGGTCGAAAGCCGACAGCTTTTCCCGCGGCTCGTTCGGTGTCAGGTCCTCGTAGAGCAACCGCGCCTCCTCGTAAGGACCGCGGCGCTCGCCGGGCAGAAGCACGCGCACGATCACGTCGCGGCGCTCGAGAGACAGGGTCAGCATATCGCCCGCCTTCACCTGGGCGGAGGATTGCTTGACCCGTTCGTCATTGACGGTGACATGCCCCGCCTCGATCGCCTTCTGGGCGAGCGAGCGGGACTTCACGAGGCGCGTGAAGAACAGCCATTTGTCGAGACGCTGGCGTGATGCCGGGTTGGACGCTGACTGTTTCTCCATGGCGATCCTACTTCTTCATCTGCTCCTTGAGAGCAGCAAGCTTGGCAAAGGGCGAATCCGGATCGATCGGCTTCTCCTTGCGTGGCGGGCGGGCTTCGAACTTCGCAGCGTTGGGCTTGCCGCCGCGATCGTGACGATCGTGGCGATCCTGCCGCTGGCCACCCTCGGGCTTGCCGTCGTGGCGCTTGCCGCGGGCGGGTGCACCGCCCTTGCGGCCGCCGCCTTCGCGTCCTTCACGTCCTTCGCTTTGGCCTTGGCCCTGGCGCGGACCGCCACCACGGCGCTGATCGCCCTGAGGACGGCCACCTTGACGCTGGTTGTCCTGGCGGGTGCCTGGACGCCAGAGGAGGACCGGCTTGGCTTCGATAGCCTCGGCCCCGTCTTCCGCGGGCGCCTGAACAGCGACCGCTTCGCCTTCGACGGCCGCAGGCTCGGCAGAGGCTGATGCCTCAGCTTCGGCCGCCGGCTCGGCGTCGGCGCTTGCATCCGCATCGTCGTGATCGGCAGCCACTTCGGCAGCAGGCTCTGCCTGAGCGGCGACAGCGCCGCCCTGGCTTGCCAGGAACGCGGCTGCGTCTTCGGCCTTCACGCTGTCTGCACGGTAGCCAAGACCCTTGAGGATTTCTTCCATATCGTCAGGCGTTGCGCCGAGAATGGAGAGCATCGAGGTGGTCGCGGTAAAGCGGCGTCCGTCATAGGCCCCTTCCGGACGCGGCTGCGCACCCGGCTTCCACTGCAGCAACGGACGGATGAGATCAGCCAGACGCTCGAGGATATCGATGCGAACGGCACGTTTGCCGAGGAAACGGAAACCCGCGAGCTTGTAGAAGGTCCGCTCGAACGAGGGATCGGTGACAACAGACGTGCGACCGGCAGCCAGCATCGGAATCAGGTCGCCGTAGCCCGCCTTGTCGAGGCCGTCATTCTTCAACGCCCAGAGCAGGGTGATCAGCTCGGCCGGAGCCGGCTTCAACAGAGCGGGCAGGAAGATGTGGTAGGCGCCGAAGCGGACACCGTACTTGCGGATCGAAGCGCGGCCGTCCTGGTCCAGCGACTTCACATCCTCGGCGACGTCGCGACGGAACAGCACACCGAGATTTTCGACGAGCTGGAAGGCCAGGCCCTTGGCAAGGCCCTCGAGATCCTCGGCGCGCGAGATATCGTCGAGCGGCTTCAGCACGGTGCCGATATGATGGTTCACGAAGCGCTCGATACGGGCGACGACATGCTCGCGCGCATTGGCCTGCAGCTGCTCGTCAGCAAGCAGGATGACGCGCGGACGCATGACGTGGTCGCTGGCGGTCAGCCGGGCCACGGGATCTCCGAGCCAACGCACGAGGCCGTCGGACGACAGCGCAAGGTCGCCATTGCCGGAGGCGTGCAGACGCGCCGCACGCGCTTCGAACTCGAGCGCCAGCGCCTTCTGCGCAGCACCCTGCACAGCCTTGGCGTCCGGTCCGTCTCCGCCGGTCGCCAGCGTAAACCGGAAACCGGTTAGTTGTCCTACGTGATGGCCTTCAACGAAGACGTCACCATTCACACTGATTTCAGCTTCCAGCATAGCATTCTCTCTCAGGCGCTTCATGAGCACAGATGTCCTGCGATCAACAAAGCGTTTCGTCAACCGTTCATGTAGTGCGTCGGACAATCGATCTTCAATTTCCCGCGTCTTTTCTTGCCAGTGTGTCGGATCGGCAAGCCAACCGGGCCGGTTCGACACATAAGTCCAGGTTCTGATCTGCGCGATTCGCGCCGAAAGTGTGTCGATCTCGCCATCGGTAAAATCCGCCCGCCTGACCTGTTCGGCCATGAAATTCTCGTTCACGGTACCGCGACGAACGAGATCGGCATAGATCGTCGAGATCAGATCGGCGTGTTGAGCCGGTGTAATGCGGCGATAATCCGGCAATGCGCAGACTTCCCACAATTTCTCGACCCGGTCCGGCGTGGTCGCGAGATCCGCCACTTCGGGATAGCGAGACAAATGTTCGAGCGCCTGCTGATCCACCGCAGGTAGTGCGCGCGCAAGCCCAGGAATTGTCGGCGCGGCATCGAGGCTACGCTTCAGGGCGGCGAGCGACGCATAGTCGAATGCCTTGGTGCGCCACTGCAGCACCTTGAGCGGATCGAATTCATGCGCCTCGATGCGGTGCACCAGTTCGTTGTCGAACGGATCGACTCGGCCGGTGACGCCAAAGGTACCGTCGCGCAGATGCCGCCCGGCGCGTCCGGCGATCTGCGCCAGCTCGGCCGGATTGAGGTTTCGGAACTGGTAGCCGTCGAACTTGCGGTCCTGCGCAAAGGCGACATGGTCCACATCGAGGTTCAGGCCCATGCCGATCGCGTCTGTCGCCACCAGAAATTCGACGTCGCCTTCCTG
Organism: Ensifer adhaerens; assembly: GCF_013283195.1. GTDB lineage: Bacteria > Pseudomonadota > Alphaproteobacteria > Rhizobiales > Rhizobiaceae > Ensifer > Ensifer adhaerens_G. The sequence goes on from NZ_JABEKT010000001.1 coordinate 272,535, forward strand.
GTAGAGCGCGACCTGGGCGTTGCGCGTGCGCGGCGACAGCGCCCCGAGCACGACGGCAGCACCGCCGCGCTGGCGGCGGATCAGCTCGGCGATCGCATAGACCTCGTCGGCCGAGAAGGCGACGATCGCAGTGCGAGGCGGTAGGCGGGTGATCTTCTTCGATCCGGCATAGAGCAGCTGCGACATGCGCGGGCGCTCGACGACGGTGATGCCCGGCAACAGCTGCTCGAGGATCGGCCGCATCGTTGCAGCCCCGAGCAGCAACGTCTCGCCGCGGCCGCGCAGATAGAGCAACCGGTCGGTGAAGATGTGGCCACGCTCGAGATCGCCGGCAAGCTGCACTTCATCGATCGCGACGAAAGATGCCGTCGTCTCGCGCGGCATCGCCTCGACGGTGCAGACCGAATAGCGGGCACGGTGCGGGGTGATCTTTTCCTCACCGGTGATCAGCGCGACGTTGTGATGACCGACCTTTTCGACCAGGCGCGTATAGACCTCGCGCGCCAGAAGGCGCAGCGGCAGCCCGATGACGCCGCTGTCGTGCGCGATCATGCGCTCGATCGCATAATGCGTCTTGCCGGTATTGGTTGGCCCGAGCACCGCGGTGACACCGCGGCCGCTCAGGATCATGGGGTGAACGGACACGTCATCGATCCCGGGCATTCAGAAACATAAGAGGCGCCTTTACGCGCCGGCGGCAAACACATGCCCACGCACCGCAGCAAACGCAAGGGGCGCCGACAACTAAAACCATTTCCAGACAAATCCGAACCAGTCCGCACCACCATATCTGGACGTGCGAAATTAAGGTCTGGAACAGCCATGGAACGAATCGGCGACGAATCGCTGACTCCAGTCGATTCACTGTATGTTCACGGCTACATATAGATTTCAACTGCCAATGTCGCACCAGATGCTGAATCACTTCGCCAACGGGGTGTGCCGAGCGTGTGGCAGGCGTTAATCTCTATTGCCGAAGCGTTAAGAGGGGCAAAGGATTCGGAATCCAAGACTCTGGAAAGTTTAGGAAATTTTAACCGAAGAATCTCGCTGATTCATCGGAATCGGGGAATGGGAATCGCTGCGTTAACACATCGACCAAAGCCGGAACGAATCGGAGACGAATCGCTGACATCCCAACGTTCGATTTTTGTTCTCCACAAGATATAGTATCCAGTGCCATGGCGAGTAACAGGCCCAGGACCAATTTTCTCCCGATCTCGGATGGAATTCCTGTGTGCCGTTAACCTTCCAACGTCGCCTGCGGTAACCGTTGAAAAACAAAACGGCGCTCCCTTGGGAGCGCCGTCGAAACTGTGAGCGATCGTGCGGATCAGACGAAAAACTGACCGCCGTTAGCAGAGATCGTCGAGCCGGTGATGAAACCGGCATCGTCGGATGCGAGGAAAACCACGCAGCGAGCGATTTCCTCCGGCTCGCCGAGGCGTCCGACCGGGATCTGCGGAATGATCCGTTCGTTGAGGACCTTTTCCGGTATCGCCCGCACCATCTCCGTGCCGATGTAACCCGGGCAGATCGCGTTGACGGTGATGCCCTTGGCAGCGCCTTCCTGGGAGAGCGCCTTGGTAAAGCCAAGATCGCCGGCCTTGGCGGCCGAATAGTTCGCCTGTCCCATCTGGCCCTTCTGGCCGTTGATCGACGAAATGTTGATCACGCGCCCGAAGCTGCGGTCCCGCATGCCCGTCCAGACCGGGTGGGTCATATTGAAAAGGCCGGTGAGGTTGGTGTTGACCACCTCGCCCCATTGCTCCGGCGTCATTTTGTGGAACATGGCGTCTCGGGTGATGCCGGCGTTGTTGACGAGCACCTCGACCGGTCCGAGGTCGGCTTCGACCTTCGCGATGCCTTCGACGCAGGACTGATAGTTGGAGACATCCCATTTGTAGACCGGGATGCCGGTTTCCGCCTTGAAGGCCTCTGCCTTCTCGTCATTGCCGGCGTAGTTGGCAGCAACCTTATACCCTGCATTCTTCAGCGCTATGGAAATCGCAGCGCCAATGCCGCGTGACCCGCCCGTAACCAATGCTACCCTGCTCATGCTTGCCTCCCACGTGATTAATTCAGTTTATCAAAGGCCTTCTTCATCAATTTTTCGCCCAGATGCTGCCCGTAGGTCGCGGCTGCGGCCTGAAACTGCGGGTCGGCAATCATGGACATTGCGACCTCGCACTTGGTCAGCGCGAGGTTCATCAACAGGCTGCTCACCTGCACGATATTAGATTTGACGCCGCCGGTGTCGTCGTTGAGCGCCGCGACCAGCAGGTTCTTGAACACGGTTTCGTCGTCGGCCGTCGTGTGGTCCAGCATGCACTGAACCACCTTTTCCTGGTCGAACGGCGAGGACGCCGCAAACGCATGACCCGTCGAAGAGGCGACGAACAGGACTGAAAGGATCAATCCGCTGACATGACGCATGCGGCGGCCGGTCAGAGGCGCTCGACGCACATGGCAACACCCATGCCGCCGCCGATGCAGAGCGTCGCAAGGCCCTTGGAAACGCCGCGGCGCTTCATCTCGAACAGCAGCGTGTTGAGAACGCGGGCACCGGAGGCGCCGATCGGATGGCCGATCGCAATCGCGCCGCCGTTGACGTTGACGATCGACGGATCCCAGCCGAGGTCCTTGTTGACTGCGCAGGCCTGGGCCGCGAAGGCTTCGTTGGCTTCGACGAGTTCGACGTCGCCGATCGCCCAACCTGCCTTCTCAAGCGCCTTGCGCGATGCCGGGATCGGGCCCGTGCCCATCACCTGCGGATCGACGCCGGCCGTTGCCCAGGAAACGATGCGCGCGAGCGGCTTGATGCCACGCTTGGCGGCCTCGGCCTCGGTCATCAGCAGGGTGGCGGCGGCACCGTCATTGAGGCCGGACGCGTTAGCGGCGGTCACCGTGCCTTCCTTGTCGAAGGCCGGGCGCAGCTTAGTCATCTGGTCGAGCGTGGCGCCGTGGCGGATATATTCGTCCTGGTCGACGACGACGTCGCCCTTGCGGCCCTTGACCACGAAGGGAACGATCTCGTCGGCGAAGCGGCCGGCCTTCTGGGCGGCCTCGGCCTTGTTCTGCGAAGCGAGCGCGAACTGGTCCTGCTCCTCGCGGGTGAGCTGCCACTGGCGCGCGACATTCTCTGCCGTGATGCCCATGTGGTAGCCGTAGAAGGCGTCCGTCAGGCCATCCTTGATCATCGTGTCGACCATCTTGAAGTCGCCCATCTTCACGCCGCCACGCAGGTGCGAGCAGTGCGGCGCCATCGACATCGATTCCATGCCGCCGGCAATGATGATATCGGCATCGCCGTTGGCGATCTGCTGCATGCCGAGCGCGACGGCGCGCAGGCCCGAACCGCAGAGCTGGTTCATGCCCCAGGCGGTTTTTTCCGGCGGAATGCCCGCCTTCATCGCGGCCTGGCGGGCCGGGTTCTGGCCTTCGCCTGCCTGCAGCACCTGTCCGAGGATAACTTCGTCGACGTCGCTTGCCTCGACGCCGGCGCGTTCGAGCACCGCCTTGATGACGGCGGCGCCAAGCTCGTGGGCCGGCGTGTTGCCGAAGGCACCGTTAAAGGATCCGACGGCGGTACGGGCCGCGCTGGCGATCACGATGGAGGGATTGCTCATGGGGACGTTTCCTCAGATTTTCTTGCGGTCAGGCAGCAGACTGGCAAAGCGCGGAGCGCAAGTCAAACGCCTTGATGCACTGCCGCAAAACCGTCATGGCGCGCCGACCGTGAGATTTCGCACTTGCGTCGTCGCATCGCACAAAGACATTGTCAGCGGTGTTCGTTTGCGGATACTCTGAAAAGTAGAAAAAGACGGACCGCGGGTAATTGAGGAGAGCCTGATGGCGAAGAATGACGGCCAGATCGTAATCAAGAAATATGCGAACCGGCGGCTCTACAACACCGGGACCAGCACCTACGTCACGCTCGACGACCTGGCAGTGATGGTGAAGAAGGGCGACGAATTTACCGTACAGGACGCCAAATCAGGCGAAGACATCACCCATTCGGTCCTGACGCAGATCATCTTCGAGCAGGAATCCAAGACAGGCAACACGCTGCTGCCGATCTCGTTCCTGCGCCAGCTGATTTCGTTCTATGGCGACCAGATGCAGATGGTCGTACCGAGCTATCTCGAGCACTCGATGCAGGCCTTTACCGAGCAGCAGGTGCAGATGCGCGAGCAGATCAACAAGGCCTTCGGCGACACGCCGCTTGGCAAGAACCTGCAGGCCCCGCTGCAACTGGTCGAAGAACAGGTTCGCCGCAACACCGAGATGTTCCATCAGGCGATGCAGATGTTTTCGCCGTTCATCGCTTCGCCTCCGGTCAAGGAGACCAAGAAGGCGGAAGCCAAGGATATCGACGAACTGAAGGAGCAATTGCGCGCCCTTCAGACCAAGCTCGACAATCTCGGCTAAGCCAGTCGCGACAACGCCGCGATCCTCATCGATGCGCGGCGTGAACGCTCCTCAGTCCACTTCAAAGACCGATCGAGACATCCCGGCCGGCCGTGCGCATCGACACGGAGAAACCGGCGATGACGTCAATGAAGCTGATCGTCATCAGGATGAAGAAGATCTGGGTGGCCGCAGGCGCAACCAGTAGGAATTCGACCAGAAACGCGATGAACAGCACCATCGACAGCAGATGGTCCATCAGTGCCCGCGTGCCGGTCCGGGTCGCTTTCAGGATTTCAGCGAAAAGCAGAAGCAAGGCCACGACGATCAGGAGGTCGCCGAAGCTCATCGCCCATGTCGCGCCGGACAGCATCGACAGCGACATCACGCCGGCATCAAGCCCGGCCGTGCCGCCGAAGAGGCCGAGCATGGCGAGATTGTAGATGGCAAAGGGCAGGATCAGCAATGGAATGGCGGCAAGCATGGAAAAATGCGCTCCCTCTTCGATGCGTGATCGCCATGCGCCTCGTGACGCCCGAGATCACCAGCTTGCTTGCTGCATGGTGCAGCAAATCAAAGTGACACAGCGATCCTTGCCCGTCTGAACGGGCGCGCGGCGCTGCAGGACCAATCGGTATTGCTATAACCCAACGTCTCCGTCGATACGGTGTCAGGCCCCGCAAAAGAAAAGGGCTGGCAAAGCCAGCCCTTTAACTCGGTCCGCCAATGTCAGCGCTTATGCGCTTTCCTTCGGGGTCAGAACCTGGCGACCACGGTACATGCCGGTCTTCAGGTCGATATGGTGCGGACGACGCAGTTCACCGGAGTTCTTGTCTTCGATGTAGGTCGGCGTCTTCAGGGCGTCGGCAGAACGGCGCATGCCACGCTTGGACGGGCTCGTTTTTCTTTTAGGTACAGCCATTTCATTCTCCACTTATCGGGCAAAACACTGTTCAGCAGCCGAAATGGCCGTATAAAACAGATGTTAATCACGGAAATTTGGCGCGCTTATACATGGCGAACTGCCACTTGACCAGTCCCCGAGCGCAATTTTTCGACTCCTCGCTCGAGGAAGATCGAATCAGACTTCGTCCTCGGCAACGATCCACGGTTCCGCGCGTGCGGCCGCTTCCCATTTCCGGAACGCCGGGTGCGCCTTTATCCGTTCGATATACCCCAAAGTCGTCGGATCGCGAACGAGATTGTAAACGTCGAAGCGGTTAACCACAGGCGCGTACATCGCATCAACAGCCGTAAACGACCCGAACAGGAACGGACCACCGGAGCGCGCCAGCGCCTCCGCCCAGATCCTCTCGATGCGGGCGACGTCGGCGCGCACCTCGTCGGATACGTCGAGCACCTCTTTCTTTCGGCGAATGTTCATCGGGCAGGCACTGCGCAAGGCACGAAAACCGGACAGCATCTCGCAGGCATAGCTGCGCGCCCACGCCCTGTCCTTTTGATCTGCCGGCCAGAGGCCCGCCTCGGGGAACAGTTCGGCGACATATTCGATGATCGCCAGCGATTCCCAGATCTTCGTGTCACCGTGGATGAGAAGCGGTACGCGACCAGTCGGCGAGATTTCCCGCAGCTTCGGATTTCCCGCGGCAAAAATCGAAAGGGATGACCACGTCCTCGAACGTTATGCCGGCGGCCTCGAGCGCCAGCCACGGCCGCAACGACCAGGACGAATAGTTCTTGTTGCCGACGTAGAGGACGAGCTTGTCCATCATTGGGCCTCCCTGTGCTTGCCTCCGCACCCTTTAAGCCACCGCGCACATCAGAACCAATGAATAGACGTCATCTCAATCATAAAGGCAGGTGATGTATTCGCCAGACCGGCTGGCACGGCGCTCGATCAGCGATGCCAGGCGCTTCAGTCCGCGCCCCGGCTTGCCGGCGTTGCGTTCCCTAGGGTTGGGCAGCGACACGGCAAGCAGGGCCGCCTGGCGCCTGGAAAGCTTGGCGGCGGAAACGCCGAAATGATGACGGGCGGCAGCCTCGATACCGTAGATGCCATCACCCCACTCGGCGACGTTCAGATAGATCTCCATCATCCGCTGCTTGCTCCAGACGAAATCGGCGGCGATGGCGAGCGGCAGTTCCATCGCCTTGCGAACGAAGGAGCGGCCGTTCCAGAGAAACAGGTTCTTCACCGTCTGCATCGGGATGGTGCTCGCGCCGCGCGTCGATTCCCCCTCGAGCGCGTCTTCGACCACGCCGCGCATCTGGCCCCAGTCGACGCCGTCGTGGATGCAGAACTGGCCGTCCTCGGACATCATCACCGACTGCACCAAGACCGGCGCGATCTGATCGAACTCGACCCACTGCCGGTCGTAGCCGCGCAGCAGCACGAGGTCGCGCAGCATCAGCGTCGAGACCGGACGAATGAAGTCGATGAGGTAGAGCGCAATCAGCGCATAGGGCAGAAGCACGAGGCCGACAACGGCAAGAACGATGCGACGGCGGTGCAGGCGCCACGTCCGACGGAGGGACGACCAGCGACTGGCGGGCATATCGCCCTCCTCACGCGCCTCGGGAACGATGTCCACGGCCTGACTGTCCACCTCTCTGTCCATCCGTTTCTCTTAGTGCATGGGCTCACAAAGTTGAACGGGCTTTCTGGCAAAAGGCAAGGCACTCACGGCTCTGTCCTCGACAAAGCGCACTACCGCGACACGAAAGCCCGTTGAAAGCGGCTTTCGCGCATGCCAAAGAGCGCAGCATGAGACAGGAAACACCGACCTTCGAGACCCGACTGAAGCGCAACGCGCTCGCAATCGAGACACTGCTTGGACGCCTTTTGGGTTTGAGCACCGAACCCGACGAGATCGTTCGGCCGGAAAACCTGCTCGGCGCGATGCGCCATGGCGTGCTCAACGGCGGCAAGAGGCTGCGGCCGTTTCTGGTGATCGAATGCGCTGATCTCCTGGGCGGCAGCGTCGATGCAGCACTTCGCGTGGGTGCGGCGCTCGAATGCGTACACTGCTACTCGCTGGTTCACGACGACCTGCCGGCGATGGACGACGACGATATCAGGCGCGGCCAGCCGACCGTGCACAAGGCTTTTGACGAGGCCACGGCCATTCTCGCCGGCGACAGCCTTCTGACCTTCGCCTTCGACATCGTCGCCTCGCCGGAAACGCCGCTTGCCGACGTGCAGAAGACCGCACTCGTTTTGGCACTTTCGCGCGCTGCCGGTCATGGCGGCATGGCAGGCGGGCAGGCGCTTGATCTGGCAGCCGAGAAATCCGCTCCCGATGAAGCCGGCATCGTTACGCTGCAGGCGATGAAAACAGGCGCGCTGCTGCGCTTTGCCTGCGAAGCGGGCGCGATCGTCGCCGGTGCCGACGCCACCGACCGTCAGCGTCTGCGCAGCTTCGGCGAAAAGATCGGCCTCGCCTTCCAGCTTGCCGACGACCTGCTCGATCTGACAGCCGACGCCGAGACGATGGGCAAGGCGACCGGCAAGGACGCCGCGCGCGGCAAGGGCACGCTGGTCGCCCTGCACGGGCAGGCCTGGGCCGAAGCCCGGCTGGAACAACTGGTGGCGGAGGCCGAGACGCTGCTCGAACCCTATGGCGCGCGCTCGTCGATCCTTGCCGAAACTGCCCGCTTCATCGCCAATCGCAGGAACTGAACCGTGAGCAAATACTGGTCGCCCATCGTTTCGACGCTGAAGCCCTATGTGCCGGGCGAACAGCCGCGCATCGCCAACCTCGTCAAGCTCAACACCAACGAGAGCCCCTACGGCCCTTCGGACAAGGTTCTGAGCGCCGTCACCGCAGCCGCCAACGGCGATCTCAGGCTCTACCCGGATCCGCTGGCACTTCGCCTGCGTGAAACGATCGCCGCCCGTCACGGCCTCACCGCAAGCGAGGTTTTTGTCGGCAACGGTTCGGACGAGGTTCTGGCCCACATCTTCGCGGGCCTGCTGAAGCACGACGCTCCGCTGCTCTACCCCGACATCTCCTACAGCTTCTACTCGACCTACGCCCGGCTGTTTGCGATCAACGCCGTAGAAGTGCCGCTCGACGCGCAGTTCCGCATCGACCTTTCCGACTATGAAAGGCCCTGCGGCGCCATCATCCTGCCGAACCCGAATGCACCAACCGGCATCGGTCTGCCGCTTGCCGAGATCGAGCGGCTCGTCGCCGCCCATCCGGATCAGCCCGTCGTCATCGACGAAGCCTATATCGACTTCGGCGGCCAGTCGGCGATCGCGTTGGTGCCGAAATACGAAAACCTGCTGGTGGTCCAGACCTTCTCCAAATCCCGCGCGCTTGCCGGCCTGCGCGTCGGCTTCGCCATCGGCCAGCGGCCGCTGATCGAGGCGCTGGAGCGGGTGAAGGACAGTTTTAATTCCTATCCACTCGGCCGCCCGGCCCAGGCCGGGGCAACCGCCGCAATCGAGGACGAGGCGTGGTTCGAGGCGACGCGCGAGAAGATCATCGCATCGCGCGGGCGCTTGACCGATCAGCTGACCGAGCGCGGTTTCGAGGTGCTGCCCTCCGAGGCGAACTTCGTTTTTGCCCGCCATCCCGGCCATTCCGGAGAGACGCTGATGCAGGCGTTGCGTGAGCGCGCCGTGCTGGTGCGCCATTTCGCCAAGCCGCGGATCGGCGATTTCCTGCGCATCACCATCGGCACCGATGCCGAATGCGCCCGGCTGGTCGAGGCGCTCGACGAGATCCTCTGAGATCTTGTCACGGTCACATTTCGCCGTTTCAAACAGGCGATGAACTGATCTAGCCTCCGGCGACTGAGCTGGAGCTTTTTCGCATGTTCGACCCGACGCCCTATCTGCCGCAGCTTCTCGTCGCCTGGACAGCCTATCTGATCGCGACCGCTTCGCCCGGACCGGCGATCCTCGCGATCATCACCACCTCGGTCAGCGAGGGGCGCAAGGCCGGCCTTGCGCTCGCTTTGGGCGTTCTCACCGGAAGTTATACCTGGGCGATGCTTACGGCGTCCGGCCTCTCGGCGCTGATCCGCGCCTATGGCCACGCGATCATCGTCCTGAAGATCGCCGGCGCCTGCTATCTCTTCTGGCTCGCCTACAATGCGCTGCGCGCAGCCATGCGAAACGACAGAAACGAGATCGTCGCCGTGGCGAAGGCACAGACCTCGCTGAAGCGGCTCTACCTCAAGGGGCTCGGCATTCACCTGACCAATCCGAAGGCGATTTTCTCCTGGATCATGCTGGTTTCGCTCGGCATGCCCGAGGGTGCGCCCGTCGGCGTCACTGCAATCTTCATCGGCGGCTGCATGGTGCTCGGCCTGATCACGTTCTGCGGCTTCGCACTCGTGTTCTCGCTGTCGCCGGTGCACCGCGCCTATCTCAAGTCGAAGCGCCTGATCGAAAGCCTGATGGCCGGCTTCTTCGCCTTTGCCGGCTTGAAGCTGCTGACATCGCGGCTGTAGATCTGAACTTTGATGCTTCCGGGCGGGAACGGCTCTGACCGCTTACTCGGCCGCGGCCTGGCCCTGGCCGTAACGCTTCTCGATATAGTCGGAAACCAACGTTTCGAAATCGCCGGCGATGTTGGGGCCACGCAGCGTCATCGCCTTCTGGCCGTCGATGAAGACGGGAGCCGCCGGCGTTTCGCCGGTGCCCGGAAGCGAGATGCCGATATCGGCATGTTTGCTTTCGCCGGGGCCGTTGACGATGCAGCCCATGACCGCGACCTTGAGGCCCTCGACGCCGGGATATTTCTCGCGCCAGACCGGCATGTTGCGGCGGATGTCGTCCTGGATCTTCTGGGCCAGTTCCTGAAACACCGTCGAGGTCGTGCGGCCACATCCGGGACAGGCGGCAACGACGGGAATGAACTGGCGGAAGCCCATGACCTGCAGCAGTTCCTGCGCCACCTGCACCTCGCGGGTGCGGTCGCCGCCGGGCTCCGGCGTCAGCGAAATGCGGATGGTGTCGCCGATGCCCTGCTGCATGAGAATGCCGAGCGAGGCCGACGAGGCGACGATGCCCTTGGTGCCCATGCCGGCTTCGGTCAGCCCCAGATGCAGCGCATGGTCGGAGCGCGTCGACAGCATGGCGTAGACGGCGATCAGGTCCTGGACGCCCGAAACCTTGGCCGAAAGAATGATGCGGTTGCGGGCAAGGCCGATGTCTTCGGCAAGCTCGGCCGACAGCAGCGCCGACTGCACGATCGTCTCGCGCGTCACCTCTTGGGCCGTCAGCGGAAAGCCGTTCGCCTGGTTCTCGTCCATCAGCCGCGTCAAAAGTTCCTGATCGAGCGAACCCCAGTTGACGCCGATGCGCACCGGCTTGTCGTAGCGGATCGCCATTTCGACGATCTCGGCGAACTGCTTGTCCTTCTTGTCCTTGAAGCCGACATTGCCCGGGTTGATGCGGTACTTCGCCAGCGCCTCGGCGCAGGCAGGATGGTCGGCAAGCAGCTTGTGGCCGATGTAATGAAAATCGCCGACGAGCGGCACGTCGAGGCCGAGGCGCTCGAGCCGTTCGCGGATCTTCGGCACGGCGGCAGCACTCTCGTCGCGGTCGACGGTGATGCGAACCAGCTCCGAGCCGGCCTTGTGAAGGGCGGCCACCTGCGCCACCGTTCCGTCGATATCGGCGGTGTCGGTATTGGTCATCGACTGGACGACCACCGGCGCGCCCCCACCCACTATGACCCCGCCGACATCGACGGCGACGGACGCGCGGCGGGGCTGCGGATCAAAATCGAAGGCGGCAGACATGAAGGCCTCTTGGTCCCCCAGGTCACACGTCGTGACCCGGTCTTATCGTTTCAGCGCGGGATGCAGGCGGAAACCGCTTGGATTTCTTCCCATCCCACTGTTGCTTTTCGTCCATCAGGTGGATGAGGAAAGCATCGTTGTCAACGGCGACATCATGCCCTGACGGCGATTTGATGGCGCGCGCCCGGCCTCAATGCCCCTTTGCGTGGTCCGCATGGTGCGCGTGATGCGAGAGCATGAGCACGACGATGAACAACACCGGCACCGAGGCGAAGATGATCGCAAAGCCGGTATGCTCGGCGACGAAGCCGATCAGCGACGGTGCGAACAGCATGCCGGAGTAACCCATGAAGGTCGCGACCGAAAGCCCGATGCCGGGCTGCAGACCCGGCATGTTGCCGGCGGCCGAGAACGCGATCGGCACCATGTTGGAGATGCCGATGCCGGCGATCGCAAAACCAAGGATGGCAATGTAGGCATTGGGCGCAAGACCTGCGAGCACCATGCCGATAAGGGCAGTCACCGTGCAGATGCGCAGCGTGCGCTTGGCGCCGAAACGGTCGCGCACGTGGTCACCGGCAAACCGCATCGTCGCCATGGTCGCCGAGAAGGCGGCAAAGCCGAAGCCCGACAGTTCGACCGAAGCGCCGAGTTCGTTGCGCAGGTAGAGCGCGCCCCAGTCGAGCACGGTTCCCTCCGGCACCATCGAAAACAGCGCCATGATGCCGATCAGCCAGGGAAGCGGTGTCATCGGCAGGCGCAGTTTTTCCTTGGTGGCTGCCGGGTGCGGCTGGTCGGCAAGAATCATCGGCCAGGCAATGGCAATGACCGTCAGCGACAGCACTGTTACGACGAGGACATGCGGCAGGACGCCGAAACGCGCCATCAGGAAGCCGCCGATGCCGGCGCCGATCAGGCCGCCGAGGCTCCAATAGGCATGGCAGGAGGACATGATGGCGCGGCGCATCGACTTTTCGACCTCAACCGCATTGGCATTCATGGCCACGTCCATCGCGCCGACGAAACCGCCGAGCAGGAACATTCCAACGGCCGCGGCCCAGACATTCGGCAGCAACGTCAAAAGCAGCAGCAGCGGCGACAGCAGGATAGCCGTGACCTTGACCACCTTCTGCGAGCCGACCCGTGCGATGAAGCCGCCGGCGATCGGCATCAGCACCAGGGAGCCAATGCCGAACATCAGGATGAGCAGGCCGAGCACGCTTTCGCTGATGCCCAGGCGATCCTTGAATTCGGGGATTTTCGGGGCCCAGCTTCCGGTGACGAAACCGTTCATCAGGAACAGCAGCGACACGGCGAGCCGGTTTCGGGTCATGTAACCCTGCCGAACGGCAGTGGAAGGGGAACGTTGGTCCATGGATCTATGCCTCTATGCCGGAAGCCGCCGGCTCAAATGGTGATTTCAATCAGATTACCGTCGGGGTCGCGAAGCACCGCCTCGTAGAAGCCGTCTCCCGTCCACCGTGCCGGCGCTACCAGAATGCCCTCGGCAACCGCCCGGGCCGCCATCGCGTCGACTGCCGCCTCGCTGCCGAGCGACAGGGCTACATGGGCAAAGCCCGTCCTTTCGAGACCGTCAGGATCGGCCGGCGCCACCCACGGCCCTTCCATGATTTCGATGGTCGGCCCTTCGCCGAGCGTCAGAAAGCGGGAGCGAAAGCCCGGCCGACGGCGACTTTCGTAGATCTCGCCGACGCCAGCGCCCAGAAAGCGCGACCAGAAGGCGGCGACAGCCTCCAGATCCCTCGTCCAAAGTGCGACATGGGCGACACTCATCGTTCGCTTCCTTCAGCCATGATCACGGTCGTCCCTGCTGCCTTGAAGGCGGCGACGTGCGCCGCCGGCGCGTCTGCCTCCAGCACCAGCGTGGTCACCTGGTCGATGCCGACGACCGCGTGGGACGCAGCCGTGCCGAGCTTGTCGTTGGTAACGGCGACGAGCAGGGCGCGGCTGCGGGAAGCCACCAGCCGCTTGAACTCGGCATCCTCGAAATAGATCGCCGTCAGGCCCGCCTCGGCATCGGCGCCGCAGGTGCCGAGAATGCACAGGTCAGGTCGAAGCTGCTCGATATCGCGCTGCGCCCGCGCGCCGACGGCCGCACCGACGGCACGGTTGAGCGGGCCGCCGACGAGGATCAGGTCGATTTCAGGCTTTTCCATCAGGGCGGCGGCAATCAGCGGCGTGTTGGTAACGATCGTCGCCTTCAGGTCCGGCGCGATCAGCTGTGCGATGGCGAGGTTGGCCGATCCAGCATCGAGGAACACGGTGCTATCGGGCGCAATGAAGCCAACCGAGGCGCGGGCAAGTGCCGCCTTTCGCTCCGGCGCCATCGCCACGCGCTGGCTCAAGGTCAGCGAACTGGGAGCAAGCGGCAACGCCCCACCATAGACGCGTTCGCAGAGGCCCGCCGCCGCCATCTCGCGCAGGTCACGCCGGATGGTATCTTCAGAAACCCGAAACTCGGCCGCAAGGTCGGCGGCCAGCACCCGGCCGTCGGCTTTCAGCCGCTCCTGGATCAGGGATTTTCGCTCTCGAAGAAGAAGGTCTGTCGACATTTCGCCAATCGTGCATAAACGTGCATGAATCGATGAAAATGTGCATAGCGAATTTTGAAAGCGATTTCAACTGCACCGGCGCGACAAAATCGAAAACGGCCAGATTTGGCGACAGGCGGGCATTTTGGATGAAAATTCTCCCAATCCGGGGAAAAATCTTCATCAAAACGCTCAGGAATTGGAGTTTTATGCGCTCAAGCGCCGGTTTTTTTGTGCGATTCTCCCCTCAATCCGGACGACGGGCCGGAACTTAGAAAGATGGAAAGACACGATGAAACTCCTCCCCACGCTCTTTACCGCCGCCCTCCTGCAGGTTGCCGCCCTCGTGCCCGCTCAGGCCGGTGAGAACCTCGACCAGATCAAGTCCGCCGGCGTTCTGAAGATCGGCACCGAGGGCACCTATGCGCCCTTCACCTACCACGACAAGTCAGGCGCGCTCGTCGGCTTCGACGTCGAGATCGGCCAGGCTGTTGCTGAAAAGCTGGGCGTCAAGGCCGAGTTCCTGGAAGGCAAGTGGGACGGCCTGATCGCCGGCCTCGATGCCAACCGCTACGACACGGTCATCAACCAGGTCGGCATCACCGAGGAGCGCAAGAAGAAGTACGACTTCTCCGAGCCCTATATCGCCTCCAAGGCGGTGCTGATCGTCAAGGGCGACGACGCCGAGATCAAGGACTTTGCCGACCTCAAGGGCAAGAAGTCCGCCCAGTCACTGACGAGCAACTTCGGCAAGCTGGCCCAGGCCTCCGGCGCCGAACTCGTCGGCACCGACGGCTTCGACCAGTCGATCCAGCTCGTGCTCACCGGCCGCGCCGATGCGACCATCAACGACAGCCTCTCCTTCCTCGACTTCAAGAAGCAGAAGCCTGATGCCAACGTGAAGATCGCCGCCGAGAAGGCCGACGCCGACTATTCCGGCATCATCATCCGCAAGGACGAGCCGGAACTGCTCGAAGCCATCAACAAGGCGCTGGTCGACATCAAGGCCGACGGCACCTACGAGAAAATCTCGCAGAAGTACTTCGGCGCCGACGTCTCGAAGTAACATCGGGCTGAGATCAGCGCCGGTTTCTCCGCCGGCCAATCTCGGTTATGAAAAGCGATCCGTTCCGGTCCCCGGGGCGGATCGCGCTTTTTCGAAAGGCCTGCCCCTTGCCCACCTGGCTCCAACTCATGCTGGATTCGCTGCCGTCCCTGCTGTGGGCCGGGCTGACATTCACCATCCCGCTGACGCTGCTTTCCTTCATTCTCGGGCTGACGCTGGGCCTCGCGACCGCAATCGCCCGCCTGTTCGGCCCGGCGCCCGTCGTCGCCGTCGCCCGGTTCTATGTCTGGGTCATCCGCGGCACGCCGCTGCTCGTCCAGCTGTTCGTGATCTTTTATGGCCTGCCGAGCATGGGCATCCTGCTCGACGCCTTTCCGGCAGCGCTGATCGGCTTCACGCTCAATGTCGGCGCCTACACCTCCGAGATCATCCGCGCGGTGATTTCGTCTGTGCCGCGCGGCCAATGGGAAGCCGCCTATTCCATCGGCATGAGCTGGAGCCAGGCAATGCGGCGCACGATCCTGCCGCAGGCAGCCCGCGTCGCCGTGCCGCCTTTGTCCAACACCTTCATCTCGCTGGTGAAGGATACGTCACTGGCAGCCGCGATCACGGTTCCCGAACTTTTCCAGACGGCGCAGCGCATCGTCGCCACCACTTATGAGCCGCTGATCCTCTATATCGAGGCGGCGCTGATCTATCTCGCCATGAGCTCGGTGCTGTCGGCCCTGCAGGTGCGACTGGAGCGCCGCTTCGCCCGCTATGGCGGCTTTCTGGAGGCGCGCACATGATCGAGCTTTCCCACATCGAAAAGCGCTTCGGCGACAACCTCGTGCTGAAGGACATCTCCGTGACGCTGGCGGAGGGCACGGTGACGGCGCTGGTCGGCCCGTCGGGCGGCGGCAAGAGCACGCTTTTGCGCTGCATCAACCTCTTGGAGATCCCGACGTCAGGTTCGATCCGGCTCGGCGACGACCAGCTCGACTTTCAGCCGGGACGCAAGACCGGCTGGCAGGCGATCCAGCGCCTGCGCCGCCAGACGGGCATGGTATTCCAGAACTTTCAGCTTTTCCCGCACCAGACGGCACTCGGAAACGTCATGGAGGGCCTTGTCACCGTCCTGAAATGGCCTGCCGACAAAGCGCGCGCCCGCGCCATGGAACTGCTCGAAAAGGTCGGCATGGCCCACAAGGCCGATGCTTGGCCGGCAACGCTCTCCGGTGGCCAGCAGCAGCGCGTGGCAATCGCCCGCGCATTGGCCCCGTCACCGCGCGTCCTTCTCTGCGACGAGCCGACCTCGGCGCTCGATCCGGAACTGGCCGAGGAAGTGGTCGAAGTATTGAGCCGGCTTGCCCGCGAAGGCACGACCATGGTGATGGCGACCCACGACCTCCGGCTCGCCTCGCGCGTCGCTGACAAGGTAGTGTTCCTCGACGGCGGTGTGATCGTCGAAAGCGGCGCTCCGAAAACCATCTTCTCGACGCCCGAGCGCGAGCGCACCAAGAAGTTCATCGCCTCGCTGAGCGCACCGCACAGCTACGATATCTGAGCGGAGATTTAGTTGCTCGTGGTGACCGGTATCGAGGCTACCGACGAGTGGGAAGGCGAACGCATTCACGCGTCGCCATGCTCATGCGCTCTCTTGCCGGCCCTCCTCCCAACGCGCCTCCTGTCACCTCGCGCCCTTGCTGTCTGTTGTCATCCTCGGGCTTGACCCGAGGATCCACGCCACGGACAAGGTCTTCACAGCGCCTAACGACGCGCCCCTCCCTCACCGCCTCGATGCGGCCCCATTGGATCCTCGGGTCAAGCCCGAGGATGACGCGAGAGGAGGATATCGCGGAGAGCTGGCTCCTTCCCCTCAGACATAAGAAAACGGCCGGATTCGCATCCGGCCGTTTCCATCAAACAGTTCGCTGCAATCAGCCGCCAAAGACGATCAGCAGGTCCTTGGCATCGATCTGGTCGCCGGCACGCACCAGAACTTCGGCAACCGTGCCGTCCTTCTCCGCGTGCAGCGCCGTTTCCATCTTCATCGCCTCGATCGACAGCAGCACGTCGCCGGCCTTGACCGCCTGGCCTGCATGGACTGCAACCGTCGAGATCACGCCTGGCATCGGCGCGCCGAGTTGCACGGCGTTGCCGGCCTCCGCCTTGCGGCGGATGGCGCTGGACGCGCCGCGGTTGCGATCGGGAACCTTGATCGGACGCGGCTGGCCGTTGAGTTCGAAGAACACCTTGACCATGCCCTTCTCGTCGATCTCGCCCTGGGTCTGGTTGAGGATGACGAGCGTCTTGCCCTTTTCGAGGTCGGCGAACAGTTCCTCGCCCGGCGCCATGCCGTAGAAATAGGCCGGCGTCGGCAGAACGCTGACGGGGCCATAGGTCTCGGCTGCCTGCGCATAGTCGGTAAAGACCTTGGGGTACATGAGATAGGAGGCGAACTCGTAGTCGTTGACCTCGCGCTCGAGCTTCTCTTCGATGACTTTACGCTCCGCGTCGAGGTCGGCGGCTTCCAGCAGCGAACCCGGGCGCACAACATAGGCCTTCTCGCCCTTCAGCGCCTTCTTCTGCAGGCCTTCGGGCCAACCGCCCGGAGGCTGGCCGAGATCGCCCTTCAGCATCGACACGACAGACTCCGGGAAAGCGATGTCCTTGGCCGGGTTCTCGACATCGGCGACGGTCAGGTCCTGGCTGACCATCATCAGCGCCATGTCACCGACCACCTTCGACGACGGCGTCACCTTGACGATATCGCCGAACATCTGGTTGGCGTCGGCATAGGCCTGCGCCACTTCGTGCCAGCGGGTTTCGAGACCGAGCGAGCGGGCCTGCTCCTTGAGGTTGGTGAACTGGCCGCCCGGCATTTCGTGGAGGTAGACTTCGGACGCCGGGCCCTTGAGATCGCTCTCGAAGGCTGCGTACTGGTGGCGCACGGCTTCCCAATAGAACGAGATGCGGCGGATCCATTCGGGATCGAGGCCCGGATCACGCTCGGAGCCGCGCAAGGCTTCGACGATCGAGCCGAGGCAGGGCTGCGAGGTGTTGCCGGAGAGCGAATCCATCGCCGCGTCGACGACGTCGACGCCGGCATCGACGGCCGCAAGCACGGTGGCAGCCGCAATGCCCGAGGTGTCGTGGGTGTGGAAGTGGATCGGCAGGTCGGTCGCTTCACGCAGCGCCTTGAACAGCACGCGGGCGGCGGCCGGCTTCAGCAGTCCAGCCATGTCCTTGACTGCGATGATGTGGGCGCCGGCCTTTTCCAGCTCAGCGGCAAGCGCGGCGTAGTACTTCAGGTCGTATTTCGGCCGTGCGGCATTCAGAATGTCGCCGGTATAGCAGATCGCCGCTTCGCAGATCTTGTTCTCTTCGGCGACCGCTTCCATCGACACGCGCATGTTGTCGACCCAGTTCAGGCAGTCGAACACGCGGAAGACGTCGATGCCGCCCCGTGCCGCCTGGCGCACGAAGTATTTGACGACGTTATCGGGGTAGTTCTTGTAGCCGACGCCATTGGCGCCGCGCAGAAGCATCTGCAAGAGCAGGTTCGGCGCGTCCTCGCGGATGCGTGCCAGCCGGTCCCACGGATCTTCGGTCAGGAAGCGCATCGAAACGTCGAATGTCGCCCCACCCCAGCATTCGAGCGAGAACAGGTTGGGCAGCGCGCGGGCATAGGTGCCGGCGACACGGGCGATGTCGTAGGTGCGCATGCGGGTGGCGAGCAGCGACTGGTGGCCGTCGCGCATCGTCGTGTCGGTGACGAGAACCTGCGGCTGCGCCCTGACCCATTCGGCAAATTTCTTCGGGCCGAGCTCGTCGAGCTTCTGCTTGGTGCCCGGCTTGATCTCGCCGCCGATGAACGGCACGACCGGAGCCGCAATCTCGTCCGACGGACGCGGCCGACCCTTGGCTTCCGGGTGGCCGTTGACGGTGACGTCGGCGAGATAGGTCAAGAGCTTGGTGGCGCGATCCTGGCGGCGCACCTGCTGGAACAGCTCCGGCGTCGTGTCGATGAAGCGGGTGGTGTAGGTGTTATCGTGGAACTTCGGGTGGCTGATGATGGCTTCGAGGAAGGTCAGGTTCGTCGCCACGCCGCGGATGCGGAATTCGCGCAGCGCGCGGATCATGCGCTGGATCGCCTCGTCCGGATTTGGAGCCCAGGCTGTCACCTTTTCCAGCAGCGGATCATAGTAGCGGGTGATGACCGCACCCGAATAGGCCGTACCGCCGTCGAGACGGATGCCGAAGCCGGTGGCTCCGCGATAGGCGGTGATGCGGCCATAGTCCGGAATGAAGTTCTGCTCCGGATCTTCCGTGGTAATGCGGCACTGCAGCGCGTGGCCGTTGAGGCGGATGTTTTCCTGCGAGGGCACGCCCGATTCCGGCGTGCCGATAGCGTAGCCATCGAGGATGTGGATCTGCGCCTTGACGATATCGATGCCGGTGACGACCTCGGTCACCGTGTGCTCGACCTGGATGCGCGGGTTGACCTCGATGAAATAGAATTTGCCGCTGTCGGCATCCATCAGATACTCGACGGTGCCGGCGCCGATATAGTTCGTCGCCTCGGCAATCCGCTTGGAATAGGCGGCAAGCTCTTCGCGCTGGCTGGCGCTGAGATAGGGCGCCGGCGCACGCTCGACGACCTTCTGGTTGCGCCGCTGGATGGAGCAGTCGCGCTCGAACAGATGCACGACATTGCCGTGGGTATCGCCGAGCACCTGGCTTTCGACGTGGCGGGCACGCTCGACCAGCTTTTCAAGATAGACCTCGTCCTTGCCGAAGGCGGCCTTGGCCTCGCGTTTAGCCTCCGTCACCTCGCGGGCGAGATCCTTCGGGTCGCGGATCGCGCGCATGCCGCGCCCGCCGCCGCCCCAGGAGGCTTTCAGCATCACCGGATAACCGATTGCCTCGGCCATCTTTGCGACTTCCGCCATGTCGTCGGGAAGCGGTTCGGTTGCCGGCACCACCGGGACGCCGATCGAGATCGCGAGGTTGCGGGCAGCAACCTTGTTGCCGAGCTGGCGCATGGTTTCCGGCTTCGGACCGATGAAGGTAATACCCGCCTCCGCGCAGGCCTCGGCGAACTCAGGGCTTTCCGACAGCAGGCCGTAACCCGGATGGATGGCATCCGCGCCGGAAAGCTTGGCGACGCGGATCACTTCCTCGATCGACAGATAACTCTCGATCGGGCCGAGGTCGCGCGCCAGATGCGGGCCACGGCCGACCTGATAACTTTCGTCCGCCTTGAAGCGGTGCAGCGCCAGTTTGTCCTCTTCAGCCCATATCGCGACCGTTTTCAGACCTAGTTCATTGGCCGCGCGGAACACGCGGATTGCAATTTCAGAACGGTTGGCAACAAGGATCTTAGAGATGGGCAAGTCGGACTCCTCAAGACTTGAAACGCGGGAAATGCTGCACCCGCGAAATGAAGTATTAGCGGGTCGCAGAATGAAGCGCAATTTCAGAGTCGAGCAGAAATCCGAGAGAATTGGATCAGGAAATCAGTCCTAGCCGGAAGGCAATCGCCACGACGTGATGGCGGTTCTTGCCCTTCAGTTTCTCCTGGATGCCATTCATGTACCAGTCAACCGTGTGACTGGAGATGTCGAGCACCTTGCTGATGTCGTTCGAGGTCATGCCGTCGGCCAGATAATTGAGCGCTTCCATTTCGCGTCGCGTCATCTGTACTTCAACACGGGATGCCAGATCGGCCGAGATCTCCGGGTCGGTCAGTTCGAGCAGCTTCCAGAACAGGCGCTTGGCGATCTGGTCGAACAGGCTGATCTCGACGGGGCTGAGATCGACGACCCGGCCGCCCACCGTCAGGTTGCCGAGCAGGCCGCGGCGGCCGTGCACCGGGAAGATGTAGCCATCGTGAAGGCCATGGTTGCGGCCCTCGATCATCATGCTTTCCATGCGCTTGCGATGCGGATCGGAGCGGAAGGCAAACAGCGTGTCGCGCCAGCGGAAACCGCGCTGGGCGTGGCCGAGGTAGCGGATGGTCGGATCGATCACCACATACTTCTTGCGGATGTAGATCTGCGGCCAGCCTTCCGGCCAGCGACCGGCGAGCAGCAGCCTCAGCGGATTTTCGTGCGGCTTCGGCTGCCGGACGACACCATAGAAGTCGAAGCCGCAGCGGTCGAGCAACCGTTCGAATTCCGGCACGATTTCTTCGCGCGTCTTCATCTCTTCGATCAGCGCAAGAAATTGCACGAGCAGCGTGATATTCATGGATCACCTTCCAGGTAGAACAGGCGTGCGGGGCCCGCAAACCGGACATGAATGAGCCGTTCAGGGGCCATTCATGTTGCACCCGCGATAATTCGACATACCATGCCCGGTCTTGTGCGGAAATCGCAAGAAATCGGAATTGGACGGAAAAGATAGCAAACTATGAATACCCGCACCAAGCCCGCCGATGGGCAAACGGGGTTCCGCCGTCAAAGCCGTCTCAAGCTTCTGATTTCCCTAGGATATCGCCAATGATCGTCCCACAGCGGCCTTGACGGCCGGCAGAATCGAGCCTCGTGCCCGGCTGCCGGAGTTTGTTGAGGCGTACGCATTTGCCGCACGAATGTTTGGTGCGGCGCACAATCCGGTACCCGGAAGGGGTGAGACAGTGTCATTGTTCCAAGTGTATGCGAGAGCGCTCCAGTATCTTGCGGTTCACAAGTTCCGTGTCTCGGCGATCGTGCTCGCAAACGTCGTGCTCGCCGCCATCACGATTGCCGAGCCGATCCTGTTCGGCCGCATCATCGACGCCATTTCCTCCAAGGGCGAAGTCACGCCGATGCTCCTGATGTGGGCAGCGCTTGGCGTGTTCAACACCGTCGCCTTCGTTCTCGTCGCCCGCGAAGCCGACCGGCTGGCCCATGGCCGCCGTGCCACGCTTTTGACGGAGGCCTTCGGGCGTATCGTTTCGATGCCGCTGTCCTGGCACACCCAGCGCGGCACGTCGAATGCGCTGCATACGCTGCTGCGCGCCTGCGAAACGCTGTTCGGCCTCTGGCTCGAATTCATGCGCCAGCATCTGGCGACTGCCGTTGCCCTGATGCTCCTGATCCCGACTGCCTTTGCCATGGACGTTCGCCTGTCGCTGGTACTCGTCGTGCTCGGCATCGCCTATGTCATGATCAGCAAGGTGGTGATGAGCCGCACCAAGGAAGGCCAGGCCTCGGTCGAAAACCACTACCACACGGTTTTCTCGCACGTGTCCGACGCCATCAGCAACGTCTCGGTCGTTCACAGCTACAACCGCATCGAAGCCGAGACACGCGAACTGAAGAAGTTCACCGAACGCCTGATCTCCGCCCAGTTCCCGGTCCTCGACTGGTGGGCGCTGGCCAGCGCGCTCAACCGCGTCGCCTCGACCATCTCGATGATGGTGATCCTCGTCATCGGCACGGTGCTGGTCCAGCGCGGCGAGCTGCGCGTCGGCGAAGTCATCGCCTTCATCGGCTTTGCCAACCTGCTGATCGGCCGTCTCGACCAGATGAAGGCCTTTGTCACGCAGATCTTCGAAGCCCGCGCCAAGCTTGAAGATTTCTTCCAGCTGGAGGATTCGGTGCGCGAACGCGAAGAGCCGGCTGGCGCCACGGACCTGGGTGCCGTCAAGGGTGAAGTCGAATTCCGCGACATCTCCTTCGACTTTGCCAACACCACTCAGGGCGTGCGCAACGTGTCGTTCACGGCCAAGGCGGGACAGACGATCGCGATCGTCGGCCCGACTGGCGCCGGCAAGACCACGCTCGTCAACCTGCTGCAGCGCGTTCACGAGCCGCGCGACGGCCAGA
This sequence comes from Ensifer adhaerens, assembly GCF_013283195.1. Classification (GTDB taxonomy): domain Bacteria; phylum Pseudomonadota; class Alphaproteobacteria; order Rhizobiales; family Rhizobiaceae; genus Ensifer; species Ensifer adhaerens_G. The sequence goes on from NZ_JABEKT010000001.1 coordinate 295,079, forward strand.
TCCTGATCGACGGCGTCGACATCTCCAAGGTGACGCGCAAGTCGCTGCGCCGGTCTATCGCCACCGTCTTCCAGGACGCCGGCCTGATGAACCGCTCGATCTGCGAGAACATCCGGCTTGGCCGTGACGACGCGTCGCTCGACGAAGTGATGGCTGCTGCCGAAGCGGCTGCCGCCAGCGACTTCATCGAAAGCCGCAACAATGGCTACGACACCGTCGTCGGCGAGCGTGGAAACCGCCTGTCGGGCGGCGAGCGCCAGCGCGTCGCCATTGCCCGCGCCATCCTCAAGAATGCACCGATCCTGGTGCTCGACGAGGCGACCAGCGCGCTCGACGTCGAGACCGAGGCCCGGGTGAAGGACGCAATCGATGCGCTGCGCAAGGATCGCACCACCTTCATCATCGCCCACCGCCTGTCGACGGTGCGCGAGGCCGATCTGGTGATCTTCATGGATCAGGGCCGGATCGTCGAAATGGGTGGCTTCAACGAGCTCAGCGCCAGCAACGGCCGCTTCGCCGCCCTGCTGCGCGCCAGCGGCATCCTGACGGACGAAGACGTCCGCATGAGCCACACGGCGGCTTGACCGCCAAAACATCGCCGCAATCGAACGCCCCGGACATCCGGGGCGTTTTCTTTTTCCAACGCCTGATGTACGCCCCAATGACGCCGATGTGCATGGGGAGGCACGCACCGTGCTCCAAGCGATGGCAGGGAGAAGGGGAGCGGCCATGTATGCAATTCGCTTTGAGCTCAAGGACATCGCCGACGGCATGCGCAGCCTGCGCCCAGAGGAGATCGCAGCGCCGCGCCGTCTTCTCAAATCTCGGATCGGCCTGAGGAGCATGGGCGATGTAACCTCGCCCGATCGAAAGCTCCTGACGCCCATGGAAGGCATTGCGACCCGGTTGCTAGAAGGCACGCTCGGGATCGAGGGGGCGCAATTCGGCTCCTGGAGCGAAGTGGACTTTGATCGCTTCTTCCAGCAACATCTTGGCAGCGGCTGCTACCTCTGGATTGACGCGGATGGAACCGGCCCGGTGCCTCTGTTTCATGCGCCCTACAGTGCGCCGCGGCGAGACTGGCTGTACGTCACCGCGCTTGAAGCGGGCATGCGCCCTTGCGGAATCACGCGGGAGGATGGGCGCCTGTCGGTGATGGCGAATCTGGATTGTGATTTTACATTCGTGTTCGGTGAGGCGGAGCTGATGGCAAAATTCGACAGCGCCTTCGGCGGAAGTGACCGGATCTGCGCCGAGTTCGACGCCTTCCTGACATCGAAGGCCGTAGATTTCGGTGCGGGCGATATCTACGGCTTCATGAAAACCTGGCTGCCCGCGATTGGCGGATGCGGCGAACGCGGCTCAAATTTGGTCCGAGCCTCGATCATGTGATTTCGGGCATGTTGCGAACCTGAAGGGCCGGGCGACCGTGGCGGATTTTCCCGCCGTTGCTCGTCTCGGCGCAGCACCGCAGTCGCTGTGCCGGGCGACGTGTCCTACGTCGCCCGTAGCGGCCTCGCCGCCGTCAAACCCTTCAGCCATTCCAAATAGTAGGCGTAGGCAAAATGCAGCCCGATTCCGACCAGCACGAAAAGGCTGCCGATGACGGGATTGCGGCCGGTGACGAACAGGAGCACCTGCCCCGCCATCGCCAGGATCGTGCCGAAAATGAAGACAGGCAGCGAATGGCGGCCGAGCATCGTCAGGGGATGGTCTGCGTCGAGCCTGGCAAGGCGATTGACGGTCGGAAGCACCGCCACGAGATAGGCGAGCGCCAGAACATGCGTCAGGCGCGTCAGCGACAGAAAGGTCTTGTCGAAACCGGTCAGCACCGCCGGAAGGCCAAAGGACAGGTCGATGCTCCACCAGGAAAACAGCACCCATAGCGCCGAGAGGCCCAGATAGGTTGCTGCGATCGCGATCAGCAGCGGTCTGCGCGGCAGCACTGTGCCCTCTCGGATCGCCGTCATCGCGACGATGCCGATGACGAAGAGGAACTGCCAGGACCACGGATTGAGAAACCAGTAGCCCTCGTCGAGGAAGTTGGAGGGCACCAGCTTGAACACGCCGGCGACAAGCCAGAGCAGTGCGGAAACCACGAGCAGCAACCGGCTGCTGATGCCGTTCAGCCAGAGAATGCCGGGCAACATCAGGAATAGCACCGCATACATCGACAGGATGTTGTTGTAGCCGAGCTGGTGCCCGAGCAGCACCATCGCGACGATGCCCTGTTCGGTTTGCTCGACGAAGGGCCGGATGTTGATCTCGCCGATCAGGTCCTGCCTGCCGAAATAGAGCGCGCCGCCGGCAAAGATCGCCAGGGTGACGATACTGGTCATGATGTGGGCGACATAGAGCGCCAGCGCCCGCCGCCAGATCTTCAACGCCAGCGCCAGACGCGCGCCGGAGACGAACTTGCCGCCATAGGCAAGCCCGACGGAGAGGCCGGAGATCAGGACGAAGGCCTCGGCAGAATCCGAAAAGCCGTAGTTCTTGTGGGTCAGATATTCGAGATACTGGCCGGGAACGTGATTGACGAAGATCGTCAGCAGGCAAAGCGCCCGCAATACGTCGAGGCGCGTGTCGCGCTCCTTGGGAACGATGCGGGCGGATATCGTCGGGTTCGAGCCGCCCCCAAAAGTCTTTTGCAGCATGCGTTCTGGTATCCGGGATCTGGCGCCCCTGCCCCACCCCTGTTGAAACGGGCGCCGGAATGTCCAAAGCCGCCACGGCCAATGAACGTCCCGATGCCGTCGATTGATACGCGACCTCGTGAAGAGGTCGCCCGCCGGCAAATCTGCAAGAAAAAACCGGCCTTGCCCGTTCGGGTGCAAAGCCGGTTTCAGCGTTCATTCAGTACCGGCAGTTACAGCAAAATGCCTTCATGCGCGTTTTTTGTGACACTATTATTGATGCTGACGATCGGCTGGCGGCTTTTCGCGTCGCGCTTGACCGAAATCCTGTGTTTCTTTCCGTTCAGGGTCACCTCGGCCGAGTAGCCATCCCAAGCCTCCGGCAGCACCGGACGGATCACCAGCTTTTCGCCCTGCCGGCGAATGCCGAGAATGCCCTCGACGCCGGCGCGGTAGAGCCAGCCCGCCGACCCGGTATACCAGGTCCAGCCGCCGCGCCCAGCGAGCGCACCTTCGCCGTAGATATCGGCGGCAACCACATATGGCTCGACACGGTAGTGATCGGCGCCTTCTCGGTTTAGGGCATGCGAGACCGGGTTCAGCATCTGGAAGACGCGCCAGGCTTCCTCGGCCCGGCCCTGTTCGGCAAAGGCCAACGCCACCCAAGTTGCTGCATGGGTATACTGGCCGCCGTTTTCGCGCACGCCGGGCGGATAGGCCTTGATATAGCCCGGGTCCTGCCTGGTTCTTTCGAGCGGCGGGGTGAACAGCCGGACGATGCGACGGTCGGGATCGACGAGTTCTGCCATCACGGCATCCATCGCATGTTGCGATCGCTGTTCGTCGCCCTCGCCCGAAAGCACGCTCCAGGACTGACCGATCGAATCGATCCGGCATTCGTCGCTTTCGCTAGAGCCGAGCGGCGCGCCATCATCGTAGTAGCCGCGACGATAGTAATCGCCATCCCAACCGGCTTCATCGAGCACCTTTTTCAAGGCAGCAAGATGTGTCTCCCATTGTCCGACGCGCGCCTTGTCCTTGCGCTCGCGGGCAAACGGCAGGAAGCCGCGCAACGTGCCCGCCAGGAACCAGCCGAGCCAGACGCTGGTGCCGCGGCCGGCGATGCCGACCCGGTTCATGCCGTCGTTCCAGTCACCGCCGAGAATGAGCGGCAGCCCGTTTTCGCCGCTACGCTTAATCGCGAGATCGAGTGCGCGAGCGCAATGCTCGTAGACGTCGCCGATCTCGTCGGAGATCTCCGGCTTGTAGAAGCTGTCGTGCTGGCCTTCCTCGAGTGCCGGACCGGTGATGAAGGCGATCTTCTCACCCAGAATGTCGTCAGATCCTGTGACGTCGCAATAATGCGTGACCGCATGGGCAAGCCAGACGACATCGTCCGAGATCATCGTACGGACACCAGCACCGGTGCCCGGGAGCCACCAATGCTGCACGTCGCCTTCGACGAACTGTCGCGCAGCGGCGTTGAGGATCTGCGCCCGCGCCAGTTCCGGCCGATGGATGAGGAACGCCAACGTATCCTGCAGCTGATCGCGGAAACCGAAGGCGCCGCTCGCTTGGTAGAAGGCCGAGCGCGCCATGATCCGGCAACCGAGGCTCTGATAGGGCAGCCAGTTGTTGATCATGGTGTTGAAGGCCGCATCCGGCGTGTCCACCTTCACGATATCGGTGAACTCGCTCCAGAAAGTCTTGGCTGCGTCGATGACCGTGTCGAACGCGGTCTGGCGCAGCTCGCCGAGCACCGAGCGCATCTGCTCGTCATTGTCGGCATCGCCGAGAATGAAGGTGAGCTGCTTTTCAGCGCCGGGCTCAATGACGAGATCGGTCGCGAGCGCCGCGCAGGCGTCGCCATCGACATCGATCGAGCCGGAGAGCTCGGCCCCAGCCAGAACCGCCTGCGGCACCAGAATGCCGCCGATCCGTCCAAGGAACTCGCGACGGCTTGCCGTATGGCTCACCCCTTCACCGCCCTCGACGGCAAAGAAGGCCGACCGACCGGCATAGTCGATGCTGTAGGGGTTGGTGGCAACCAGCGCATCCGAGGCTTCGTCCCATTTCGACAGGACGAACGGGGCCATGCGGGCGCGGTTGTTGCCGAGCACCCATTCGGCGAGGCCGTAGACCTTGAGCTGGCGGGCAGCCGTGGAGCGGTTGCGGATCGAGATACGCACGAGTTTAGCCGGCAGGGTCCGATGGACAGTATGCGTCGCCTCGATATCGAGATCGTCCTGGGTGCTGCGGAAAGTCGAATAGCCGAGCCCATGGCGCGTCTCGAAGACGACCGACCGGCTGCGCGACAACGCAGCGTAGGGGGTCAGCACCGTGCCGCTCGCCATGTCACGGATGAAGAACGCCTCGCCCGGACGGTTGACGACCACGTCGTTGGCCCAGGGCGTCAGCTGGTAGTCGCGCGAATTGCGGCTCCAGGTGAAGGCCGCACCTTCGGCAGAAACATGGAAGCCGAACTGCTCGTTGGAGATGACGTTGATCCACGGCTGGGGTGTCGCCTCGCCGCCACGCAGGCGCACGACATATTCGCGCCCGCCTTCGGCAAAGCCACCGTAGCCGTTCCAGAAGTCGAGGCCGTCGCCGACGATCTCGGCGTCGACCGCATCCGCCGGCTGCAGCGGGGCTGCCAACAACGGGACATTGCTGTCGCTGCCCTTCACCGGCGGCGTCGAGTAGAGCGAGTTGGCACGGGCGATCTGGTCGGAGATCGTGCCGTTGCGGGCGTGGAAGACGGCGCGCGAGGCCGACAGCAGCGTCGACCAGGTCTCTGCTTCCATCAGGTCGCGGCGCACCGAGAAGATGTGCTGGCGCGGCCCGTCGGAAAGTCCGCGGAGCCTCAGGTTCTCGCACATGGAATCGAGCGCGTGCTGCATGTCCTGCGCATAGGACGAGGCCCGCTCGTTGATGATCACCAGGTCGGCGGTGATGCCGCGGGCGCGCAGATACTCCTGCGCCCTCAGCGCCTCACGGGCAATGCCAAGGTCGCCGTCGTCATTGATGCGCAGGCAGAAGATCGGGAAGTCTCCCGAGATCGCCAGCGGCCAAAGCGTCGACTGCGACGCCAGCCCCGCCTGAACCGTCGCGGTATCGGCGCGCAGGTGCATGTCGGGGTAGACAAGGTAGCGGCCGAGCATCTGGAAGCTTGCCGCCTCCTGCGAGGTGACGCCGACATGGCGCATCTGCACCTGGCTGCGCGTCCAGGCATGGATCAGCTCGTGATTGAAGGTTTCCGTGTGCCTGTAACGGTCGATCGCACGGTCGACGGCTTCGCGGTTCGGCGCGGCGATCGTCCAGAAGACGACGCTGACCTTCTTGCCGGCTGGAACGCGCACGACGCGACGCAGCGACATGATCGGGTCGAGCGTATAGCCATCGGTTCCGGAAAGCACCGCGTCCGTGTCGAAGGCGGCGGCCTCGGCAAGCGTGCGCCCTTGGCCGATGAAGCGGCGACGATCGGTCTCGGCTTCGGTCGGGCGGTCGCTGCCGGCATTGTCGGTGACGAGATGCGCCACCTCCATATCCGGATCACTCGGGCTGCGCTTGTTGCGGCTGACATGGATGACGTCGCCGCGGCGGCTGATTTCCGTGTGCAGGAACATCTTGGAGAAGACGGGATGGGCGCTGTCGGCTTCGTCGGTCGAAAGCACCGGCTCGGCGTAGGACGTCACCTCGATGAAGCGGTCCTGCGTTCCCGTGTTGAGCAGGATGACGCGGCGCCCCTCGGCATCATGCTCGGTGGCGACGATGCACTCGACCTCGCTGGTGAGGTCGCCGACAGTCTTGACGAACTCGGCCTTGTCGTCGCCGAACCGCGTCTGCACCTTTTCGCCGACGGCACGCCGCGGTTCCGAGGTCGCCGACCACCAGTCGCCCGTCGTCGTATCGCGCAGGAAGATGAACGTGCCCGTGCGGTCTTCGACCGGGTCCGGCTTCCAGCGGGTGACCGACTGGCCGTTCCAGCGGGCATACCCGGCACCGGTTGCCGTCAGCATCACTGCATAGTGGCCGTTCGACAGGAACACGGTTTCGCGGTCCTGGGCGAGCGGGTTCTCGATGACCCGCACTTCCGGACGCAGCAGATCGTCCTGGCCCTTGCCGAGCGATTCCGGCTCGCGCTTGGCGTTCATGATCGGAATGTCGCGCGGCGCCTTTTCCTGCAGCAGCAGTTCGGCAGCTTCGATCACCGGATCAGCGTGGAACCATTCCCTGAGCTTGCCGGTGAAGACAACATTGGCGACGGCTGCAATCGACATGCCATGGTGGTGGGCATAGTAGTTGCGAACGACGGCGCATTTCTGCCCCTCGGGCACGCGCGTCGGGGTGAAGTCGACGGCATCGTGGAAGCCATAGACACCGAGCGCACCGACTTCGCGCAGCCGACCGAGATTGGCGAGCGCCGCCTTCGGATCGTACATGCAGGCAAGGATCGAGGCATAGGGCGCAATGACGGCGTTCTGGCCGAGGCCACGCTTGAGGCCGAGCGTCGGCACGCCGAAGTTGGTGTACTGGTAGGTCAGCTCATGGTCGCGGGCATTGAAAGCCGCTTCCGAAATGCCCCACGGCGTCCCGAGGCGGCGACCGTGATTGATCTGCTCCTTGACCACCAGATTGTTGGTCTGGTTCAGGATGCCGCCCTGGCGCTCCTGCATGACCAGGGGCGGCATCAGATATTCGAACATCGAGCCGGACCAGGAGATCAGAGCGCCGCGCGCGCCGATCGGCACGATCGGGCGGCCGAGCTTGTACCAGTGCTCGGTCGGCAGATCGCCCTTGGCGATGGCGAACAGGCTCGTGAGGCGCGCTTCGGACGCCAGAAGGTCGTAGCAGGCCTCGTCGAGCTCGTTTGCGTTGACACGGAAGCCGATCGACAGCAGGCGGCGTTCCGGCCGGAACAGGAAGCCGAAATCCATCGAGAAGGCGATGTCGCGGGCGCGGTCCTTCAGAACCACCAATCGCTGGCGCAGCGCTTCGATGGCGCTGAGATCGAACACGCCATCGGCGATATGCGCTTCGCAGGTGGTGACGAGCGCATTTGCCCATTTCGTCACTTCGCTGCTCTGGCCCGTGCGCACCTCGTGGTCGAGGTTGACGGTCAGCTTGTGCATGTCGCGCGCCAGGACGGCGAGGTTGATCACACGGATCGATGCGAATTCATGCTCGCGCTTGACCGCTGCCAGCGCGTTCTGGAAGCCGACGATGCGTTCCTCGATCAACCGACGCAGCGGGCGAACGGTCTTGCGGTCATCGGGCAGGTCTTTCAGCACCTCGGCGAGAATGGCGACGACGTCGCCGATACCGTCGAGACTACCCTGGACATGCGCAGACGGCGCTTCCGCCCATTCCCGGCACATCGACGACACCGCGATCAGGTGGCCGGCAAGGTTGCCGCTGTCGACCGACGAGATGTAGCGCGGCTCCATCGTTTCGAGCGTGTTGGTGCGGTACCAGTTGAACAGATGCCCGCGGTATTTCGGCATCCGGTCGATGGTGGCGATCGTCTGCTCCAGGCGGGTGATCGTCTCTTCGAAGCCGATCCAGCCGAAGTCGCGCGCCGACATCACCGAGAGCAGGTAGACGCCGATATTGGTCGGCGACGTCCGCTCGGCCAGCACGGGCTGCGGCGTCTCCTGGAAATTGTCCGGCGGCAGGAAGTTTTGCTCGGCGGTGACGAAGGTCTCGAAATACCGCCAGGTGCGCCGTGCGATCAGGCGCATTTCCTCGATCGCTTCGTCGGAAACGACCAGCTGGTCCTCGGTCTCAGCCGACTGGCTGACGAACCAGGCGACGGCGGGCGACAGCGCCCAGAGGAGCGCAAAGGGGATGCCGATGAAGGGCAGGCCGGTATCGGAAATGGCAGCCAGCGCCAGCGATATCGCCGACAGCGCCGGCGCAATCCACATCGCCTTGTAATAGTCGCCGATGCTTCCGTGTCCCGCACTCTGCACCTGGGCGGCGGTGCGCCATTCCAGCATCAGCTTGCGGCTGACAAAAGTGCGATAGAGCGAGCGAACGATGGCGTCGCCCATCATCGCCGCGCCATGGGCGATGAAGACGATGCGAAGGGCGACCTGGGCGTTGGCGGCTCGAACTTCGGTCAGCACCGCATGAAGGTGGGCGCGGGCGACGATATCATTGCGCCGTGGCAGGAGACCATTGATCAGCGACAGCGTCGGGGCGACGAACAAGCTGAAGATCAGCACGATCTGCCAGATCAGCGCCTCGGTCGGCTGCATGTAGTACCAGCCCATGACGGAGGCGACGAGCCATGCGCAGGGGATCAGCGAGCGGCGCAGGTTGTCGTACATCTTCCAGCGGCCGAGCATCGACAGGCCGTTCGACGGATTGAAGATGTAGGGCAAAAGCTGCCAGTCGCCGCGAGCCCAGCGATGTTGGCGCGACATCTCGACCTCGTAGCGGGTCGGGAAATCCTCGACCAGCTCGACGTCGGTCACAAGCGCGCAGCGCACATAAGAGCCTTCGAGCAGGTCGTGGCTGAGAACGGCGTTTTCCTCGATCCGGCCCTTGAGTGCCGCCTCGAAGGCATCGACGTGATAGAGGCCCTTGCCGGTAAAGCTGCCTTCGCCGGCGATGTCCTGGTAGACGTCGGACACGGTGAAGACGTAAGGGTCGATGCCGCGGTTGGCGGAGAAGATGCGCTGGAAGGCAGAGGCCTCGCTGCCCGTCGTCAGCGACGGCGTCACACGCGGCTGCAGCAGGCTATAGCCGGCGATCACCTTCTGCGTCTCGGGGTCGACGACCGGGCGGTTGATCGGGTGGTACATCTTGCCGACGAGCTTCGTCACCGCATCGCGCATCAGGCGTGTGTCGGCATCGAGCGTCATGACGTACTGGACATTCTCCGGCACGGTGTTGGCGCCCTGGAGGAACGAGGTGTCGCGATCGCCGCGCAAGAGCAGGTTCAGCTCATGCAGCTTGCCGCGCTTGCGCTCCCAGCCCATCCACACGCCTTCCGCCTCGTTGAACAGGCGGCGACGGTGAAGCAGGAAGAATCGGGTCTTGCCGTCATAGGCATAACGCGCCGAAAGCTCGGCAACCTCGCGCCGGGCGTAGTCGAGAACGTCGGTATCAGCCGGCGTTTCCTCGAGCTTGCTGTCGACCCAGTCGCTCAGCAGCGCGAAATAGATCTCGCCGCGCGGGTTGGCGAGGTAGTGGACTTCGAGGTTGCGCACGAGCTCGTCGACATGATCGCGCTTTGAGATCAGGCAGGGCACAACGACAAGCGTACGGGCATATTCCGGAACGCCCTCGAGGAATTCGTAGCCGACCAGGCGCGACGGTTTGACGAAGAGCGTGACCAGCGTGTTGAACAGTCCCATTGCGCCTTCCGATGCCGGCAGCGCAAACAGCAAGAGCATGATCAGCTTTGCGCCGTTCGGAATATCCATCGGGCTGACGAAGGAATAGACGGCGAACATCGCGAGGATCGTCAGCAGGATGTTCGGCCCGGCGATCGCGAACCAGTCGAGCTTGCGGCTGAGGCGGATGATGCTCTGCAGCAGGGACGGGCGGTAGCCGATCTTCTGCTCGAGCGCCTTGCGCTGCTTGCCGACGAGGAAGGAACCGACGTTCGGCTCCTGAAGCTGCGGCTCGACGGCCGCCGCCGCTTCCGCTTCCTTTACCATCTCGATGGCGATCTGGGTGACTTCGTATTCGCTGTGGCCGGAGCGGCGCGCCAGCTTTTCGATCGTGTCGCGGTACTTGTTGCGCGAGCCGAATTCGAGCGCAGCATAGTCGGAGCCGTCGCGCAGCGCCGCATCGATCTTGCTGACGCTTTCGAACCAGACGGCCCAGTCGGTGTCGTCGATCTCGCGCAGGCTGCGGATGATGTTGCTCATCGTCGCATTGCCGGACGACAGGCGGTTTTGCTCGGCGACCAGCGCGTCCTCGACATCGCTGCCGCGCTTCTCGAGCTGTTCCTCGATCCAGGCGATCACCGAGCCGGAGGTCTGCGAACCATCGCGCATGCGGTAGAGCAGCTGGGCAACAAAGGTATTGTCGGTCGCAAGCGCCTCGGATTCGGCAAGTAGCGCCCGGCACTTTTCCGGGTCGTTGTGACGGATGATCTGGTCGGCGATGTCGTTGGCCTTGCGCCGCATGCCGCGCGAACGCTCGACGCGGATGGCGATGCGCCTGAGGTTTTCGATCAGGACGAAGCGCAGGATCGAGGGCAAAGCCCACAGTTCGCCGATCTTGAAAGTGTCGTGCTTCTGGAAGCCCTCGACCATCGCGGTGATGCTTTCCCGCGAGACCGTGCTGTGCGTATGGGCGACATAGAGCCAGGCAAGCGCCATGGTGCGCGGAATGACGGTTCCGGAAACCGACAGCGTCGGCAGCTGGCGATAGAACTTGCGCGGGAAGTCACGACGGACTTCCTGGATGGCTTCCTCGACCACGTGATGGTTGTCGAGCAACCATTCGGCGGCCGGCGTGATCGACGCCCCCGCTTCGACGTCGGCCGCTGTCGCCCGATACACCCTCAGGATTTCGTTTTCATTCTCGCGGTGGCGCGGACGAAATTCGAACGGGAAGAAGCCCGGCAGAGACGGTGCGCCCTTGAGCGCAAGTGTCTCGCCGCATTGCCGCAAATCCTCCATCGAGAAAAAGGTCGAGCGGATCGAATCGTTGTAATCGATCTGTTTCGCTTCCGGTTCGCGAGAAGAGGAGGACGGCGTGTTATGAAGGGGCATGGGTGCTGGTTCTGAATCCAACCGGGGTTGATCGGCCCGGCTCTCGTTGTTGTGCCGGGTTGGCTGCGGTCCTGAGGTTCCAGGCTTGGCCGGCGCGTTGCTAGACACGGTCATGTGTCCTCCCATCCGCCGTCATTTTCCGGAGAACCGGAAACTGGCGGAAACTGGCACCGCCCTTGAACTGGGCATCGGAGAAAGCAAAGCCGGCGGCGCATTGGTTTTCAAGGCCGCGTGATGCATGAAAGTGGCATTTTTTAGCCGTGCTGCCAACAGCTTGCAAGGATCGACGGCGCAAGTTTGAACGAATTGCGCACACTCCCATCGGGCGAAGACGGAAGCATCCACGCCCGCCGATGGCACCCTCAAATCGATCTCTCAATTTTGCCCCTTCCCCGCGCATCTCTGGGTAGCAGTCCGTCGCCAAACGCGAAGTGCATAAGGAAGGTTCCGGCCATCCGTCGAAACAGGATCGAGGGAGGGAAAACCTAGCCGACCTGCTCGGTGATCCATTCGCGGAAGGCGAGGCTGATCGGGTTTTCGAGTTTGCCTTCCGGAACCGCGAGATAATAGCTGTTCTCCGTCTGCATCGGCCGGTCGAGAACGATGCGCAATGTTCCCGCTGCCAGCTCCTGCTCGATCAGATAGCGGGGCAGCAAGGCGAAACCGAGACCGGCCGTCGCCGCCTCGATCACCATCGAAAACTGATCGAAGCGATTGCCTCGATAAGCACCGCGGCCGTCCATGCCGTTGGCCTCGAACCATTGCGCCCAGAGCTTGGGCCGCGTCGCCAGGTGCAGGAGCGGACCGCCGACGATATCCTCCAATGTCGAAACCGGATTGGCGGCAAGCAGCTTCGGGCTCGCAGCCGGCACGATGATCTCGCTGCAGAGATAGCTGCAGGTCGCGTGCGCCCAAACCGGCTGGCCGTAGTGGATGGCGATGTCGAAGTTCTGCTCGTCGAAATCGAACGGTGCCGAGCGCGAGGCGATATTGACCACCGTGTCGGGATGCTGGCGAAGGAAATCGGGCAGCCGCGGCACCAGCCAGCGACTGCCGAAGGTCGGCAGCGACGCGATCGACAGTGTCGAATCGGCGCGCGCCGAGGCCATCGCCCGCACCATCAGCTCTTCGGTCTGGTTGAGCAGGCGGCGAACCTCGGGCAGGAACTTCTGCCCGGCCTCGGAGAGAATGACCCGCTGGCGCACCCGCTCGAACAGGAGCACGCCGAGCTGGTTTTCCAGATCCTTGATCTGCCGGCTGACGGCGCTCTGGGTGAGATTGAGCTCGGCGGCCGCCTGCGTGAAGCTGCCGTGCCGGGCCGCGCATTCGAAAGCCTGCAGCGTCGTAACGTCAGGAACCAGTCTGCGGCTTAACTTCATTCCAGCCTCGCATCAACATAGTCACAAGCAACGCGATCAATGCCCAGTTCCTTCAGATATGATCCGAAATGAGAATGACCTTGTCCTTCACCCATAGCGCGAGGCGAGCCCCAGTGAAAGAGAATAGTTTCGTATCCGCCGATGACATCCGTTCGGCCTTTTCCGCAGCCATGTCGGTCATGTACCGCGAAGAAGTGCCGGCCTACGGCACGCTGATGGAGCTGGTTGCCAAGGTCAACGACGATACGCTCAGTGCCGATCCGGCCCTCAAGCAACGCCTCGATGCGACGGATTCGCTCGATCGCATCTCCGAGGAGCGCCACGGCGCGATCCGCCTCGGAACACCTGCCGAACTGTCGATGATGCGCCGCGTCTACGCCGTCATGGGCATGTACCCGGTCGGTTACTACGATCTGTCGACCGCCGGCGTTCCGGTGCATTCGACCGCCTTCCGCCCGGTCGGCGACGCCGCCTTGAAGCGCAATCCCTTCCGCGTCTTCACCTCGCTTCTGCGCCTGGACCTGATCGCCGACGAGAGCCTGCGCGCTGAATCGGCCGCCATTCTTGCCGAGCGCCGGATCTTTACCCCCGTTGCAGTCGAGCTCACCGAAAAGGCCGAGCGTGACGGCGGCCTCGACAAGGCCGACGCCGAACGCTTCGTTTCCGAAGTGCTGGAAACCTTCCGCTGGCACGACAAGGCCAATGTCAGCGCCGACATGTACAAGCGCCTGCATGACGCCCACCGGCTGATTGCCGACGTCGTGTCGTTCAAGGGCCCACACATCAACCACCTGACGCCGCGCACGCTGGATATCGACCAGGTCCAGGCGCTGATGCCGGAATATGGTATCGCCCCGAAGGCCGTCGTCGAAGGACCGCCGACGCGCAAATGCCCGATCCTGCTTCGCCAGACCTCGTTCAAGGCGCTGGAAGAAGCCGTGTCCTACCGCGATGCCGACGGCGAGTGGAAGGCCGGCTCGCACACCGCCCGCTTCGGCGAGATCGAGCAACGCGGCATTGCGCTCACCCCCAAGGGCCGCGCGCTTTATGACGAGCTGCTGGAAGCCTCGCGCAAGATCGTGCGTCCCGCAGCCGACGGCTCCAACGCCCGGCAATACGAAGCAGCACTGGCCAAGGCCTTCGAAAGCTTCCCGGATACCTGGGCAGGCATCCGCGAAGCCGGTCTCGGCTATTTCAGCTACTCGTTGACCGAGAGGGGCCAGATCACACGCATATCCGAACGCCGCGACCTCGACAGGCTAATCGCCGACGGACTCGTACAGTTCGACGCCATCGTCTATGAAGACTTCCTGCCGGTCAGTGCCGCCGGCATCTTCCAGTCCAATCTCGGCGACGGCGCGCAGCAGGACTTTGTCGCAAGCCCGAACCAGAAGCGTTTCGAGATCGACCTCGGCGCTACCGTGCTCAATGAGTTCGATCATTATGCCGGCGTCGAAGCGGCATCGATCGAAAGCTGCCTGCGGGCCTTGACCGCAGCCATCGCTGCGGAATGATGTCGTCCCGATGATCGAACAGGCACACATCGACGCGCTGACCGACATCCTTGGCGACAAGGGTGTGGTCACGCGCGCTGAAGACAGGCAAGCCTACGAGACCGGCGCCCGCTACGATCACGGCCTGGCCTCGGTCGTTCTGCGCCCGGCAACGACAGAGGAAACCTCGGCCACCGTTGCCTATTGCGTGCGCCACGGCATCGCCCTGATCCCGCAGTCGGGCAACACCGGACTGGTCTCCGGCTCGACCCCGGACGCATCCGGCAGCGAAGCGATCCTAAGCCTCGACCGCCTGACGAAAACCTTCGCGCTCGATCTCGACAACCGTTCGGTGCGCATCGATGCCGGGCTCCGGCTGTCCGATCTCAATCGCCGGCTCGAAGAACATGGCCTGTTCTTCCCCATCGATCTCGGTGCCGATCCGCGCGTCGGCGGCATGATCGCAACCAACACCGGCGGCTCGCGCTTCCTGAAATATGGCGACGTGCGCCGCAATGTGCTGGGCATGACCGTCGTTCTCGCCGATGAAGACGGCACCGTGCTCGATCTTCAGTGTGACCTGCGCAAGAACAACACCGGCGTCGACTGGAAACAGCTGTTCGTCGGCACGTCGGGCGCCTTCGGCATTATCACCGAATGCGTGCTCAATCTGGAGCGCCTGCCGCAACAGACGGCAACGGCGCTACTGGTGCCGGCAAGCGGCGCCCATGTGATGCCGCTGCTGCGCGCCATGGAAGAGCGGCTCGGCGCCTATCTCTCGGCCTTCGAGGGCATGTCGAGCAACGCCGTCAAGGCGGCATTCGCGCATGTGCCGTCGCTGAAGAACCCGTTCCAGGGCGGGCATGTGCCTGATTACGTGATCCTCGCCGAGATCAGCCGCAGCTGGGCACCACGCGAAGGCGAGCAGTCGCTCGACGCCGTGCTCGAAACCGTGCTGGCAGAGATCTGGGAGATGGAGACGGCACCGCTTGCCGACGCCTTCGTCGGTCCGCCGCATGAAATCTGGGCGCTGCGCCACGCGCTTTCGGAGGGTGTGAAGCACCTTGGCAAGCTGATCGCCTTCGACGTCTCCTTCCGCCGGGGTGACATCATGGCCTTCTGCGACCATATGAAAGCGGAAATGCCGAACAAGTTTCCAGGCGTCTCCGTCTGCGACTTCGGCCATATCGGCGATGGTGGTGTACACTTCAATCTCGTGGTGGCGAAGGACAGTCCGCTTCTCGGCGATCCGACTTTCGAGCCGCGTTTGCGAGAATGGGTTTTCGCCGTGGCCGTCGAGGAGTATCACGGCAGTTTCAGCGCGGAACATGCGATCGGCCGCCGCAACCAGGCCTATTACGACCTTTATACAAACGACAAACTCAAGGACATGGCCGCAGGCCTGAAGACGCTCACCTCGCCGGGGAAACTCGGCAGCGTGCGCTTCGGATAGGCCCGAGCGGAATGAGGAAAAGTGTTTGCGCTTTTCCGCCCACATTCCGCTCTAACCAATGATCTAAGACAGGAAAACGGGAGTCAGACCATGAACATTGCAACGAAGAAGATCGACGTCACCAAGGAAGCAGCAGCGCTGCTCGAAAAGATGGGCGTCGTCAAGGAACTCTACACCGGCGGCGACATGCCGTCCTTCAGCCCGGTCACCGGCGAGCAGATCGCCAGCCTGAAGACGGTTTCGGCCGCGGAAGCTGCCGCCAAGATCGACAAGGCCCATGAAGCCTTCAAGGCCTGGCGCCTGGTGCCGGCGCCCAAGCGCGGCGAACTGATCCGCCTGCTCGGAGAAGAGCTGCGCACCTTCAAGGCCGACCTCGGCCGCCTGGTTTCGATCGAAGCCGGCAAGATCACCTCCGAAGGCCTCGGCGAAGTCCAGGAAATGATCGACATCTGTGATTTCGCAGTCGGTCTGTCCCGCCAGCTTTACGGCCTGACGATCGCCACCGAGCGTCCCGGCCACCGCATGATGGAAACCTGGCATCCGCTCGGCGTCGTCGGCGTCATCTCCGCCTTCAACTTCCCGGTCGCCGTCTGGTCGTGGAACACGGCGCTGGCGCTCGTCTGCGGCAACTCCGTCGTCTGGAAGCCGTCGGAAAAGACCCCGCTCACCGCGCTTGCATCGCAGGCTATCTTCGAGCGTGCGCTTGCCCGCTTCGGCGATGCGCCGGAAGGCCTGTCGCAGGTTCTGATCGGCGACCGCACCGTCGGTGAAGTCCTGGTCGACAACCCGAAGGTGCCGCTGGTTTCGGCAACCGGTTCGACCCGCATGGGTCGCGACGTCGGCCCGCGCCTTGCCAAGCGCTTTGCCCGCGCCATCCTCGAACTCGGCGGCAACAATGCCGGCATCGTCTGCCCGTCGGCCGATCTCGACATGGCGCTGCGCGCCATCGCCTTCGGCGCCATGGGCACCGCCGGCCAGCGTTGCACCACCATGCGCCGACTGTTCGTGCACGAAAGCGTCTACGACCAGCTCGTTCCGCGCCTGAAGAAGGCTTACGGTTCCGTCTCGGTCGGCAACCCGCTCGAAACCACCGCCCTCGTCGGCCCGCTGGTCGACAAGGCTGCGTTTGACGGCATGCAGAAGGCGATCGGCGAAGCCAAGGCCCATGGCGGCACCGTCACCGGCGGCGAACGCGTCGAACTCGGCTATGCCAACGGCTACTACGCCAAGCCTGCCATGGTCGAAATGCCCAAGCAGGCCGGTCCGGTTCTCGAAGAAACCTTCGCGCCGATCCTCTACGTCATGAAGTACAGCGACTTCGACGCCGTCGTTGCCGACCACAATGCGGTCGCTGCCGGCCTGTCCTCGTCGATCTTCACCCGTGACATGCAGGAAGCCGAACTCTTCCTGGCGGTCGACGGCTCGGATTGCGGCATTGCCAACGTCAACATCGGCACCTCGGGCGCCGAAATCGGCGGCGCCTTCGGTGGCGAAAAGGAAACCGGCGGTGGCCGCGAATCGGGTTCCGATTCCTGGAAGGCCTACATGCGCCGCGCCACCAACACGGTGAACTACTCGAAGGCTCTGCCGCTGGCGCAGGGCGTTTCGTTCGACATCGAATAACCGGCGACATCGAGTAGGATCGACCATGACCATCAACGCAACGGTCAAGGAGGCGGGCTTCAAGCCCGCCTCGCGGATCTCCTCGATCGGGGTATCCGAAATCCTGAAAATCGGCGCACGCGCCCAAGCAATGAAGCGCGACGGCAAGCCGGTCATCATTCTGGGCGCCGGCGAACCGGACTTCGACACGCCCGACTATGTCAAGGATGCCGCCTGCGCGGCGATAAAGCGCGGTGATACCAAATACACCGCCCTCGACGGCACGCCGGAACTGAAGAAGGCGATCCGCGAAAAGTTCCAGCGCGAAAACGGCCTTGCCTACGAGCAGGACGAGATCACGGTCGCCACCGGCGCCAAGCAGATCCTGTTCAACGCCATGATGGCGACGATCGATGCCGGCGACGAAGTCGTCATCCCGACGCCCTACTGGACCTCCTATTCGGATATCGTCCAGATCTGCGAAGGCAAGCCGGTGCTGATCCCCTGCGACGCGGCCACGGGCTTCCGCCTGACCGCCGACAAGCTCGAAGCGGCGATCACGCCCAGGACGCGCTGGGTGCTCCTGAACTCGCCGTCCAACCCTTCGGGTGCCGCCTACAGCGCCGACGACTACCGGCCGCTGCTCGACGTGCTCCTCAGGCATCCGCATGTGTGGCTGCTGGTCGACGACATGTACGAGCATATCGTCTATGACGGCTTCCGCTTCGTTACGCCCGCCCAGCTGGAGCCGCGCCTGAAAGACCGCACCCTGACGGTCAACGGCGTCTCCAAGGCCTATGCCATGACCGGCTGGCGCATCGGTTATGCCGGCGGCCCGCGCGACCTGATCAAGGCGATGGCCGTCGTCCAGAGCCAGGCAACCTCCTGCCCTTCGTCCGTCAGCCAGGCCGCTTCGGTGGCTGCCCTGACCGGCCCGCAGGAGTTCCTCAAGGAACGCACGGCCAGCTTCCAGCGCCGCCGCGATCTCGTCGTCTCCGGCCTCAACGCCATCGACGGCCTCGACTGCCGCGTTCCGGAAGGGGCTTTCTACACCTTCTCCGGCTGCGCCGGCATGCTCGGCAAGGTCACGCCTTCGGGCAAGACCATCGAGACGGACACGGACTTCTGCGCCTATCTGCTCGACGATGCCCACGTCGCCGTCGTTCCCGGCTCTGCCTTCGGCCTGTCACCGTTCTTCCGCATCTCCTATGCGACATCGGAAGCGGAGTTGAAGGAAGCGCTGACGCGCATCGCCGACGCCTGCGCGCGGCTTTCGTAACGCGGCATTCGCCCCTCACCCTAGCCCTCTCCCCGCTTGCGGGGAGAGGGGACACCGTCGAGCGTGCAGCCGCGGCCCACTTTCCCTGGATAAACAGGTTTTCACGTCAGCGCCGGTGCGCGCGGAAATAGCTGCGTCCCGATAAAGCTCGAGAGGGATCGTGGAGCACGCCGCATGTCCCTTCGCCCCGCCTGCGGGGAGAATGTTGCGGCAGCGGGATGAGGGGCAATTCCAAACTCCTCCCCTCAAAACGTCGGCGGCGTGCAGGCGCTGATCACCTCGCAAGGCACCGGCCCGACACACCGAAACCGGTGTGGCCGCCGGCTCTCGAAATAGTACGCATCCCCAGGCCCTAGAATCCGCCGCTCGTCGTCGACGGTCACCTCTATGCGCCCCGACAGCACGATGCCGCCCTCCTCGCCGTCATGCACCAGCGGTACTTTTCCGGTGTCCGCGCCCGGCTGATAACATTCCTTCAGGATCTGCAAGCTGCGGCCGAAGAGGTTTTCGCCGATCTGGCGATAGGAGATCGGGCCCTTGCCGATCTCGACCAATTCCTCCGCCGCATAGAACGCCTTGCGCGGTCGCTCCGGCTCGAACGAGAAGAATTCCGCCAGCCCGATCGGAATGCCGTCGAGGATGCGCTTCAGTGCGCCGACGGAAGGATTGGACGCGTTTGATTCGATCAGCGAAATCGTCGAGTTGGTTACACCGGCCCGTTTGGCCAGTTCACGCTGCGACAGATTGTGCATCAGCCTGAGGTGACGAAGCCGGTTTCCGATGTCGACGCTCATGGCTATCCATCCAGGTGTTCAGGTTGTTCGAAATACCGCAACTTCAAAGATATCGAACTATAAAAATCAATGGCTTGAATGACATCAGAAAAGGACTTGTTTGGCAATTCAAATCATGGCGTCAATCGCCGACCTCAGGAGGATGCCATGAACCAGCACACCAAGCCCAACGCCCCGGTACTCGACAGCTACTGGATGCCCTTTACCGCCAACCGGCAGTTCAAGGCGGCCCCGCGCCTGCTCGCATCGGCCGAGGGCATGCACTACACCAGCACCGATGGCCGCACGATCCTCGACGGCACTGCCGGCCTCTGGTGTGTCAACGCCGGTCACGGCCGCCGCCAGATCGCCTCTGCGGTCGAACGCCAGCTGACGACAATGGATTTCGCGCCCTCCTTCCAAATGGGCCACCCGATCGCCTTCGACTTTGCCGAACGCCTCGCCGAGATCGCACCAGGCCCGCAAGGCCAGAAGCTCGATCGCGTGTTCTTCACCGGCTCGGGCTCTGAATCGGTCGACACTGCGCTGAAGATGGCGATCGCCTATCAGCGCGCGATCGGCCAGGGCACCCGCACGCGCCTGATCGGCCGCGAGCGTGGCTATCACGGCGTCGGCTTCGGCGGCATTTCGGTCGGCGGCATTCTCAACAACCGCCGCGTCTTCCCGCAGCTTCCCGGTTCCGACCATCTGCGCCACACCCACGATCCCGCGAAGAATGCCTTCGTCAAGGGCCAGCCCGAGCACGGCGCCGAGCTTGCCGACGATCTCGAACGGCTGGTGGCATTGCACGGCGCCGAGACCATCGCCGCCTGCATCGTCGAGCCGGTTGCTGGCTCGACCGGTGTGCTGATCCCGCCGAAGGGTTATCTCGAACGCCTGCGCGCCATCTGCGACAAGCACGGCATCCTCCTGATTTTCGACGAGGTCATCACCGGCTTCGGTCGCCTCGGCGCGGCGTTTGCCACCGACTTCTTCGGCGTGACGCCTGATATGGTGACGGCTGCCAAGGGGCTGACCAACGGCGCGATCCCGATGGGCGCCGTCTTTGCCAGCCGCAAGGTCCACGACGCGCTGATGCACGGTCCGGAAAACGCAATCGAGCTGTTCCACGGCTACACCTATTCCGGTCACCCCGCCGCCTGCGCCGCCGGCATCGCCACGCTCGATATCTACCGCGACGAAGGCCTGATGACCCGTGCCGCCGATCTGCAGGACGCCTGGCACGACGCGATGCATTCGCTGAAGGGCCTGCCCTATGTCATCGACATCCGCACCATCGGCCTGATCGCCGGCATCGAGCTGCAATCGCGCGACGGCGCCATCGGCGCCCGCGCCTATGACGTCTTCGTCGATTGCTTCGAAAAGGGCCTGCTGATCCGCGTCACCGGCGACATCATCGCCTTCTCGCCCCCGCTGATCGCCGACGAAAATCACTTCGGAGAAATCGTCTCGATCCTCGGCGATGCGCTGAAGCGCGCCAAGTAAAACAAAACGACACCGCCGCCGAGATCGTCGGCGGCGGTGTCGCATTTTCCGATTCAAAGCTGAATCCGGCTAGCGTCCCAGCGCGCGCTTGCGCCCTAACGGATCAGCATCGCCCTGAAGTCATTGACATTGGTTCCGGTCGGACCGGGTACGAACAGATCGCCGCTCGCCGAAAATGCCGACCAGGCATTGTGGCGGGCCAGATGCGCGCGCGGATCGGCGCCCGCAGCCCGCATGCGGGCAACGCTTTTGCCATCGGCAAAGGCACCGGCATTGTCCTCGGATCCGTCGATGCCGTCGGTGTCCGCCGCCAGGGCGTCGACCCCGTCGAGCCCTTCGATGTCGAGCGCCAGCGACAGCAGCAATTCGCTGTTGCGGCCGCCCTTGCCGTAGTCCTTGCCTGTTATCGTCACCGTCGTCTCGCCGCCGGACAGGAGCACGACCGGCTTTTCGAACGGCCGATTGCGCAGCGCGACTTCACGCGCCAGAGCGGCATGCATGCGGCCGATATCCCGCGCCTCGCCTTCGATGGCATCCGACAGAATGCGGGCCTCGACGCCCAACTCTCTAGCCCTGCCCGCGGCCGCCTGCAGCGAGACGCTCGCCGAAGAGATCACATGGCATTCGTGCCTGCGGAAAATCGCATCCGATGGATCGGGCGCATGCGCTCGTTCGGATCGCAGATGCGCCATCACGCCTTCGGGAAGGACCATGCCATAGCGATCGACGATCTCAAGCGCTTCCTTCACTGTCGAGCCGTCCGCCACCGTCGGGCCGGAGGCGACGAAAGCCGGATTGTCGCCGGGCACGTCGGAGACGACGAGGGTGACAACACGGGCCGGACCGGCGGCTGCAGCCAGGCGCCCGCCCTTGATGCGCGACACATGCTTGCGCACGACGTTCATCGCAGAGATCGGCGCGCCGGAGGCAAGCAGCGCCCGGTTGACCGCGATCTCGTCGGCAAGCGTCAGCCCCTCCGGCGGCGCCGGCAGCAGCGACGACCCACCGCCTGAGATCAGCGCAACGACCAGATCGTCAGCCGTCAGGCCTCGAACCAGGCCTATCAGTTCTTCAGACGCCCGCAGGCCCGCCTCATCCGGCACCGGATGGGCGGACTGCAGCACGCGAATGCGCTCGCAGGGCTCGATCGGGCCGTGGCGGGCAACGACAGTGCCCGTCAGCGGGGGATCCCACAGTTTCT
Source organism: Ensifer adhaerens (assembly GCF_013283195.1). Taxonomy (GTDB): domain Bacteria; phylum Pseudomonadota; class Alphaproteobacteria; order Rhizobiales; family Rhizobiaceae; genus Ensifer; species Ensifer adhaerens_G. Next base: position 317,133 of record NZ_JABEKT010000001.1, read on the forward strand.
CGAAGGCCGCCGCCATCTGGCTTGCGGCCTTGCCAGCCCCGACGACGACCGTTCTCCCCTTCGGTTTTTCCGGCAGATGCGCACGGATCGCCTCATAAGGGTCGGCAGCACGCACGGCCGCCTCGAAAAGAGTGGTGAGAAAGGCACGCGCATCGAAATCTGCCATATCCGTCAATCCGGGATTTCGAGGTCGTAGACGAAGATGCCGTCGATGCCGCCCTCTGCGGCTGCAACGATCTTCGCGCCGGTCTTCTGGTGCTCCGGATCGGCGAGATAGGCATCGCGCGCGCCGGCATCGGCGAAGTCGACGATGAAGCCTTCGGCATAGCCCTTGTCCATACCGATCTCCGGGCTGACATTGGCACCCTCATGGGTCGCAAGAAGGCCGGGAAGCCGGCTTTTCAGCCCGGCGATCTCGGCGAAGATCGACGTTTTCTCCTCCGCCGAAATCTCCGGACGGAAGCAAATGAAGACACAGTGGCGGATCATGATTTTCCTCAGCGGATATCGGCGCGGGCGCGCGGCCTGGTATCGTTTCGTTCATGGGCGAAGATCGCCGGCGGCAGGGGCTGGCGCTCGCGAATGATGTCGGCGCCCTTTTCGCCCATCATGATCGTCGGCCCATTGGTGTTGCAAGAGGGAACGCGCGGCATGACCGAACTGTCGCAGACGCGAAGCCCCTCCAACCCACGCACCTTCAGATCGAGCCCGACCACGGCCATGGCGTCAGTGCCCATCTTGCAGGTACCGACAGGATGATGGTCGGTCTTGGCATTGGCGCAGCCATAATCGAAGAACTGCTCATCCGAGACGACGCTATTGCCCGGCAAGCGTTCGGCCAGCACGAACGGCTTGAGTGCAGCCTGCTGCATGATCTCACGGGCGAGCTTAAGCCCTTCGATCGACATCTTCCGATCGTGCGGGTCTTCCCAATAATTGGGGTCGATCAGCGGGGCTGCGGCCGGGTCGGCTGCGGATAGCCGCACAGTCCCACGCGAGCGCGGATGCAGATAGGCGGAATTCAAAGTCACGCCAGCGTTCTTCAGCTTTTCGACGCCGGCCTCGATGCCGGAGCCGAGGCCGAGGTGGAACTGGATATCCGGCGAGCGGGCGTCGGGATCGGCGTACCAGAAGCCGCCGGTCTCGAAGAGCGAGGATGCCACTGGACCGGAGCGGAACAGCACATATTGCAGCCCCGCCCAGAGCGTATGATGAAGTTTCGCGACGCCGTCGTAGGTATGGTCGCCGGTGCATTCGGAAATGACGAAGAGATCGAGATGATCCTGCAAGTTTCCGCCGACGCCAGGCAGGTCGTGCTTGATGCCAACGCCCACCGATTTCAGGTGATCCGCCGGCCCGATGCCCGACTGCAAAAGCAGCTTCGGCGAGCCGATGGCGCCGGAAGTGACCAGAACCTCGCGTTCCGCCCGAATGGTCTCGCTGCCCTTGGCCGTGACAACTTCGACGCCGACGGCACGAGTGCCCTCGAGCACGATCCGGGCGACGCGCGCGCCGGTACGCACAGTCAGATTGCGGCGATCCTTGATCGGCGAGAGATAGGCAAGCGACGCGCTCGATCGGCGGCGATTGCGCTGCGTCAGCTGGTAGAAGCCGACGCCCGCCTGCTGGCGACCGTTAAAATCGTGATTGTAGGGAATGCCAAGCTCCTGGCCGGCGCGGATATAGGCATCGCAGATCGGCAGTGTCGCCACGGGCATCGAGACGCCGAGCGGCCCGCCATAGGAATGATAATCGTCAGCAAAACGCTGGTTGTCTTCGGCGCGCTTGAAATAGGGGAGAACGCTGCGATAGTCCCAGCCGGTGCACCCGTCCTCCGATGCCCAGAGGTCGTAATCGGCGGCATTGCCGCGGGTGTAGAGCTGGGCATTGATCGACGAGCCGCCGCCGATGACTTTGGCCTGCGTATAGCGCAGCACCCTGCCCTTCATGTGCTTCTGCGGCACGGTCTCCCAGCCCCAGCTGGCAACGCCCTTGGTCATCTTGGCAAAACCGGCCGGCATATGAAACAGCGGGTTCCAGTCACCGCCGCCCGCCTCCAGCAACAGCACGCGCACGGACGGATCCTCGGAAAGGCGGTTGGCGAGAACGCAGCCCGCGGGGCCGGCGCCGGTAATGATGTAGTCGTATGTCATTTGCTGTCTTCCTCCACGGCCCGACCATTTGGAACGATCCAAATTTCCGACGTGACAAACCCGAACTTTGCTCGCCCGTGCGAGCTGATGAATGACTGCACTTTTCCTAGAGTCTTCCGATCGACAGGCCGCCATCCGCCTGGATGACCGAGCCGGTGGCAAAACCGAATTTTCCGCCGGCAAGGCTGGCGGCGATATTGCCGATGTCCTCGGGTTCACCCCAGCGCTTCATCGGCACGAGACCACCGTCGATCAGGGCGTCGTACTTCGCCGAAACGCCGGCGGTCATGTCGGACCGGATGATACCCGGCCGGATCTCGAAGACGGCGATGCCGGTGTCGGCCAGTCGCAGGGCAAGTCCCTGGCTGAAGGCGGCAAGACCGGCCTTGCTCATGCAATAGTCGAGCCGCTCGGGCGAACTCATGGCCGCCGAAACCGAGGTGATGTTGATGATCGAGCGTGTCGCCGCGCCGGGCTCGTCGGCCAGCATCGAGCGCAGCACCGCTTGCGTGAAGAACACCGTGCCGCGCAGATTGGTGGCAACGATCGTGTCGAAATTCTCCGGCTGCAGATCGAGGAAGTCACCGCGCACGACGGAGGCGATGCCGGCGTTGTTGACGAGGCAGCGGATCGGGCCCAAGTCCTTGCGGATACGCTCGACGGTCCCGGCATGCGCGCCGACATCGGCGAGATTGGCTTCGAGATAGATGGCGCGGCCTCCCCCAGCCGACAGCTCGGCAAGCGTCGCTTCCGTCGTCTGGTCGGCGGCGCCAAGGCCGGTCAGCGCGATATCGAAGCCGTCACGCGCCAGCGCACGGGCAACGCCAAGACCTATGCCGCGCCGGCCACCGGTCACGATCGCAACGGGACGCGCCGATGTCGTCATGCTGTGAGCTCCTTGGCAACGATATGGTCGGCGACGCGCAACGCCTGTGCCGCTACCGTCAGCGCCGGGTTGACGGCGGCCGAGGTCGGCAGAAAGCCGGCGTCGACGACGAAAAGGTTTTGATGGTCGAAAGCGCGGCAATAGACGTCGAGCGGCGCCTTTGCCGGATCGGTGCCCATTCGGACCGTGCCGCACTGATGCGACGGCGTGCGCTTGTCGAAGGCCTGGGACAGCACGATCGGATAGCCCGCGGCCTTGAAATGCCCACGCATCTTGGCTTCGAGCCCGGAGAGCGCCTCCATGTTGGAGCGCCGCCACTGCATGATGATGCCCCGGCCGTCGACCATGATCCGGCTTTCCGGGTTCGGCAGATCCTCCGTCATCATGTACCAGTCGACAGCGTGGCCGGCCATGAAGTCAAGCGCGAAACGCGGCGCCCACATCGGCGCATTGGCCTTGAGGATGTCGCCGTTGATCTTGCCGAGCAGTTGGACATTGCCGAGCGGCAGGCCGTCCCTGCCACCGGTCAGGTAATAATCGTTCAGCATCAAAGTCTTCTGGTAGATGCTGTCGTTTCGCTTGAACGGATTGATCGCCAGCATGGCGCTGCAATTGTGGTTCATGAAGTTGCGGCCGACCTGGTCGGAGGTATTGGCAAGCCCCTTGCCGTCGCCAGAACGCAGCAGGAGCGCAGCCGAGTTGATCGCGCCCGCTGACAGGATCATCAGCTTGGGAGACAGCCGCTTCTTCTCGCCCCGATGGGTGTAATGGATCGCCTCGATCCGGCCGCTCGGACCTGCCTCCAGCGTGTCGACATGCGCCGATGTGATCAGCTCGATATTGGGGTCGTTCAGCGCGGCGGCCAGCGACGCGGTCTCGGCGTCCTTCTTGCCCTTGCCGGTGTTGGGAAACCCGTCCCAGGGCGTGCGCCCGCCGGCAAGCCAGGTGTCGATGTCGACCCCGAGCGGCAACGTCGCCGGATGGAGCCCCTGCGCCTTCAACTCGGCGCGGGCGCGGGCAATGGCCGGCTCGTCCGGCACCGGGCCGTGAGGATAGGGCGAGGCATGGAACGGCTCAGTCGGGTCGTCGCCCAATTCGCCGCGAACTTCGAACAATCGCTCGGCCTTGCCGTACCACGGCTCCAGCTCGTCATAGGCAAAGGGCCAGGCCGGTGAGATGCCGCCGAGATGCTGCATCTCGGTGAAATCCTCGGCGCGGTAGCGCAGCAGCACCGCGCCGAAGAGCTTGGAGTTGCCTCCGACGAAATAGAAATTCCCCGGATTGAACTCAGTGCCGTCAGCCTCGCGCCACATCTCCTTCGGCCTGAAATGGCCCTTGACGAAGATCGAGCTGTAGCTGCGCGCTTCCGGCGTGTCGGGCAGACGTTCGCCGCGCTCGAGGATGACGATGCGCGCGCCGGAGCCGGCAAGTCCCGCCGCCACGGTGGAACCGCCAATGCCCGACCCGATGATGACGATATCCGGCTGCTGCATCGTTCGTTACGCGATCCGCTGCTGCGTCTGAGGGTCGAAGAACACCGCCTTGTCGAGATTGAAGGCGAGCTGCGACGTCTGGCCGGGCGCGATGCGCGCATCGGCACGCAGGCGGGCAACGACTTCCTTGCCGCCCAGCCGGGTGACCGCAAACGTGTCCGAACCGGCAGGCTCGACCACCTCGATCAGGCATTCGCCCTCGACGATCGCCTTGGCATTGCGGTCGGCACCGTCAGGGTCGGTGAGCGCCTCCGGGCGAATGCCGAAGACGACGTCCTTGCCGGCATAGCCGGAAAGCGCGCCGCTGGCATGCGGCACGGTCAGCTTCATCGGCTCGGCGTTCGGGCGCGCCAGGGTGACGGCAACATCGGCGCCGTTCTTTTCGATCCGCGCGGTCAGAAGGTTCATGGCCGGCGATCCCATGAAATCGGCGACGAACATGTTGGACGGGTTGTTGTAGATCTCTGCCGGCGTTCCGAACTGCTGCAGCACGCCGTCCTTCAGCACCGCGATCTTGGTTGCGAGCGTCATCGCCTCGATCTGGTCGTGGGTGACGTAGACGATCGTCGTCTTCATCCGGTGGTGCAGGCGCTTGATCTCCGTGCGCATGTCAACACGCAGCTTGGCGTCGAGGTTCGACAGCGGCTCGTCAAACAGGAAGACCTGCGGGTTGCGAACGAGCGCACGGCCCATGGCGACGCGCTGGCGCTGGCCGCCGGACAGCTGGCTGGGTTTTCGATCCAGCAGATGGCCGATCTGCAGCATGTCGGCGACCTGCTTGATTGCCTTCTCGCGTTCGTCCTTCGGCACGCCGCGGATTTCCATGCCGAAGGCGATGTTGCCGGCGACCGTCATGTTCGGATAGAGCGCATAGGACTGGAACACCATGGCGATGTCGCGCTTCGACGGATGCAGATCGGCAACCGACCGCCCATTGATGGCGATCTCGCCCGAGGTGATCGGCTCCAGGCCCGCAATGGTGTTGAGCAGCGTGGACTTGCCGCAACCCGACGGGCCGACCAGCACGAGGAAGCCGCCTTCGTCGATCTCCAGATTGATGTCCTTCAGGATCTCGAGCGAGCCGTAGGATTTGCGCAGGTTGCTGATTTTGAGGAACGACATGGGCTTATCCTTTCACGGCGCCGGACATCAGCCCGCGCACGAAGTAGCGGCCGGACACGATGTAGACGATGAGCGTTGGCAGGGCGGCGAGGATCGCGCCCGCGAAGTGAACGTTGTATTCCTTGACCCCGGTCGACGACGAAACGAGGTTGTTGAGTGCCACCGTCATGGGCGTCGAGGACGCGCCGGAGAAGGACGCCCCGAACAGGAAGTCGTTCCAGATATTGGTGAACTGCCAGATGACCGAGACGACGATGATCGGGCCGGATGACGGCAGCATGATCCGCCAGAAGATCTGGAAGAAGCTGGCGCCGTCGATCTGTGCGGCACGCACGAGCTCCGTCGGGAAGGCTTCGTAGTAGTTGCGGAAATAGAGCGTGGTGAAGCCGAGGCCGTAGATCACGTGAACGAAGATCAGGCCCCAGATCGAGCCGGCAAGGCCGATGATCCCCAGCACGCGCGCCATCGGGATCAGCACGATCTGGAACGGGATGAAGCACGACAGGAGCAGCATGCCGAAGAAGATGTTCGCGCCGGGGAAGCGCCACTTGGTCAGCACGTAGCCATTGAGTGCACCGATGATCGTCGAGATCGCGACAGCCGGCACCACCATCAGGATGGAGTTGATGAAGAACGGCTTCAGGCCCGTCGGCTGCACCCCGATCTGCGCCTTCGACCAGGCCTGAAGCCAGGGCTCGAAGGTCAGGGTCTGCGGCAGGTTGAGCATGCCGCCCTGGCGGATCTCGTCGAGCGGCTTCAGCGAATTGGCCAGCATCACGTAGAGCGGCAGCAGCGAATAGAGCGCAAAGACGATCAGGATCGTGTAGATCAGCGCCCGCATCAGGCGGTTGTGCGAGATGACATTGTCTGGGCTGGGGGCGCTCATGAGCGTTTTCCTCCGCGGATTTCGGAGTAGAGATAGGGAACGATGATCGAGAAGATCATCACCAGCATGATGATGGCCGACGAGGCGCCGATGCCCATCTGGTTGCGGGTGAAGGTGTAGGAATACATGAAGGTCGCCGGCAGTTCGGTGGCCTGGCCCGGCCCGCCGCCCGTCAGCGCGATGATCAGGTCGTAGGCCTTGATCGCGAGATGCGCGAGAACGACGAAGGCGGAAAGAAAGACCGGCCGCATCAGTGGAATGATGATCCGCCGGTAGATCGTCGACGTCGGTGCGCCGTCGATCTGCGCCGCCTTGATGATCTCGTTGTCGACGCCGCGTAGACCAGCAAGGAACATCGCCATGATGAAGCCGGTCGATTGCCAGACGGCCGCGATCACCACGCAGTAGATGGCGTAGTTGCGGTCCTTGATCCAGTTGAACGAAAAGCTCTCCCAACCCCAGAGGTGCATGGTGTTTTCAAGGCCGATGCCGGGATCGAGGAACCACTTCCAGGCCGTACCGGTGACAATGAACGACAGCGCCATCGGATAGAGATAGATCGGCCGCAAAAAGCCTTCCGCCCGGATCTTCTGGTCGAGCAGGATTGCCAGTCCAAGCCCCAGCACCGAGCAGATGACGATGTAGAGCGAGGCGAAGATCGCCAGATTGCTCACCGCCCGCCACCAGTGCGGCAGGGCCCAGAGCTTCTGATAATTGCTGAAACCGACGAAATTGTAGGACGGCAGCATCTTGCTGTCCGTCATCGACAGGAAGCCGGTATAGGCGATGAAGCCATAAACAAAGATCAGGACGATAACGAAGCTCGGGGCAAGGACCAGTTTCGGTATCAGGTCCTGCAGGCGACTGCGGTTATCCATGAACGTTCACCACTTCTGGCGCTCAGCCATCGGGGACCCTCCCCGGTACGGCATCCACGCAGGTTCTTGGTATCAAAACGCCTCCTCGCGTCCGCGGTGAAACGCGGCGCTTGAAAGACGCTTGCATGTCAGAATGGGTGTCCGGGACGCCTGTTTCGCGTCCCGGACCGGGTCTTGCCCGTTACTTCGCAGCCGCAACGGCGGCGACGAGTTCCTTGACTGCCTCGTCGGAGGTCAGTTCACCGTTGAACTCGCGCGTCACGACGTCGTAGATCGCGTTCTTGACGGCAGCCGGATTGGCATGGCCATGGGCCATCGAACCGAACAGCGTGCCGTTGGTGTTGGCTTCGGCGAGATCCTTGATGCCCTTCTTGCCGCAAGCGTCGAAGTCCGTGTCCGGAACGTCGGTGCGGGCCGGAACCGAACCCTTGACGACGTTGAACGCCGACTGGAAGGTCGGGCTTTCGATCGCCGATGCCATTTGCAGCTGAGCCGGGATCTTGTCATCGGCAACCTTGAACATCGCGAACTGGTCGGAGTTGAAGGTGACGGAGCCCTGCGTGCCCGGGTAGCGCATGCAGACGAAATCGGTGCCAGGCACCTTCTTCGCCTTCAGGAATTCACCCTTGGCCCAGTCGCCCATGAACTGCATGCCGGCCTTGTTCTCGATGACCATTGCCGAAGCAAGGTTCCAGTCGCGGCCGGAGAAGTTGTCGTCCACATAAGAGCGCAGCTTCGTCATGCGGTCGAAGGCTTCCTTCATCTTGTCGCCACCGAGTGCTGCCGGGTCGAGGTCGATGAAGGCCTGCTTGTAGAAATCGGTGCCGAGCGAGAGCACGACAGCGTCGAAAATCGTCGCGTCCTGCCACGGTTGGCCGCCATGGGCGATCGGCGTGATGCCCTGAGCCTTGAAGTTGTCGAGGAGCGCGACGAGCTCTTCCCAGTTCGTCGGCTCCTTGCCGCCGGCCTTGTCGAGAGCTGCCTTGTTGATCCACACCCAGTTGGTCGAGTGCACGTTGACCGGAGCGGCGATCCAGTGGCCGTCATACTTCGAGAACTGCTGCAGGGCCGTCGGGATGACCTTGTCCCAACCTTCCTTGGATGCGGTCTCGTCCAGGTTGCCGAGCGCGCCTTCCTTGGCCCAGTCGAGAATATCGAAGCCGAGCATCTGCACCGCGGTCGGGGCGTTGCCCGAGGTGACGCGAGCGCGAAGCACGGTCATCGCTTCCGTGCCGCCACCGCCGGCGACCGGCATGTCGGTCCAGGAAATGCCCTTGCCTTCGAGGTCCTTCTTCAGGACGTCGAGCGCGGCAGCTTCGCCACCGGATGTCCACCAGTGCAGCACTTCCACGTTCTCTGCTGCGCGCGCGGCCGTGGCCGCCATCATCAGCGCCACAACAGCCGTCGTCTTCATCAACTTGCGCATCGTTATCCTCCCGTTTGCAAGTTATCGAAGCGGAACCTCCTCCCGCCTCGGATATCGCACCGCCTAAGGCGGCGGCTGGCCAATTTAAAACGTTATAAATTCAGCAAGTCAAGCATTCCGCACGCGTGCGCTTCTCCACCTCAAGAAGCAATTGAATTTACTGACTTATATACAGCTTCAGACGTTTCGCAGTGCAGCAATCCTTGCCGCGACGCAAGATTTAAAACGTTTTCATGATTCGATTGCCTAAGCGTTCGTGCCACGTTACAAAAGCCGCTCTTGACCGCCTTGAGGATGACTAGCATTGGCCGATCCCTCCAAGCCCGCCCGTTCCGAAGACAATGGCCTGGCCGCCCGACGCGGCAAGCCGACCCTTCGCACGATCGCCGAGATCACCGGACTTGCGGTCACCACCGTTTCGCGCGCGCTTGCCGAAGCGCCGCAGATTTCCGCCGAGACGCGCAGGCGGGTGCGCGAGGTGGCGATCGAAATCGGCTACTCGCCCGACCGCGCCGCCCAGCGGCTGAAGACCGGCCGCACCAACGTCATTGCCGTTCTGCTCGACCCGCACGAGGAAATCCTCGGCTACGGCACCTCGATCATGAGCGGCATATCCAAGGCGCTGCAGGGCACGTCCTACCATGTGATCGTCATGCCGAACTTCCTCAACACCACCAATGTCGAGGCGGTCAACTACATCACCCGCAACAGCATGGCCGACGGCGTGATCTTTTCGCGCACCGAACCGCTCGATCCGCGTGTCATGGTGTTGTCCGAGATCGGCTTTCCGTTCGTCACCCACGGGCGCACCGAGCTTTCGACGCCGCACGCCTATGTCGACTACGACAACTTCACCTTCGCCTATCAGGCAACCCGCCGCCTGATCGCCAAGGGGCGCCGCAAGCCGGCGCTGATCAGCGGCCCGGCCGGCTTCACCTTCACCGGCCATCTGCAACACGGCTTCATGACTGCGGTGCGCGAGGCGGGCTGCGCCTACGAAATCCTCTCCGGCATCGATCTCGACAGCCCCGCCGGCAACATTCGCGACCGTGTGCGCCAGCGTTACACCGAGGCCGACCCGCCTGACAGTTTCATGTGCGGCGGCGAGGTCTGCGCTCTTGCCACCATTACCGGCATGAGCGATTGCGGACTGACGCTCGGTAACGAATATGACATCGTCGCCAAGCAGACGTCGCACTTGCTGGGCGCGATCCAGCCCCAGGTGGAGACGATCTACGAGGACCTGACGGCCACCGGCGAAGACATGGGCCGCGTGCTGCTGCAGCGTATCGGCGGCGAAACCGACGTCAGCAAGCTGCAGCTGCTGCTTTCTCCGCAGATCCCCGCCAACTGGTAGATACCGGGCCGAGGCGCACGACAACGACAGGCCCGCGGCGCGCGATGGCGCCTCGTCCCGTTTCGTTGTTGCGATCCCTGCCCTCATCATCCGTCTCCTCACATCCCGCAATTAGCGCGGCATCCACCAACCGGTGCGCGCGCCGATATGCATGTTGAGCGTCTTGGTTTCCGTGTAGTCTTCAACCGCATGGCGGCCGAGTTCGCGGCCGAGGCCGGACTGGCGATAGCCGCCGAAGGGCAGCTCGGAGGCACCGTCCATGAAGGTGTTCATCCAGACCGTGCCCGCGCGCACGCGACGACCGATGGTCATGCAGGTGTCGAAGTCGCGGCTCCAGACGCCGGCCGAAAGACCGTAGTCGATCGAATTGGCAATACGGATGGCCTCGTCGGTGGTCTCGAAGGTCAGCACCGACAGCACCGGCCCGAAAACTTCTTCACGGGCAACGGCCATGTCGGGCCGAACCTGAGAAAGAATGGTCGGCGCCATGAACTGACCCATGCCGAGATCGAGCGTTTCGCCGCCATGAGCGACCGCTGCACCGTCCTTCGATGCGGCAGAAACATAGCCGGCAATCTTTTCCAGGTGCTGCGGCGTGATGATCGCCCCGACCTGGGTTTCCGGGTCGAGCGGATCGCCGACCTTCACCTTGGCCGAGAGCGCCGCGATGCGCGCCGTCACCTCGTCGGCGATATCGCGATGAAGGATCAGCCGCGAACCGGCATTGCAGCATTCGCCGGCGTTGAAATAGGCGCCGAACACCGCCGCGTCGATAAACTCGTCGAGGTTGGCATCGGGAAAGACGATCTGCGGGTTCTTGCCACCGAGTTCGAGCGACACCTTCTTCAAGGTCTGCGCGGCATTGGCCATCGTCAGACGGCCGACGCCGGTCGAGCCGGTAAACGAGATCATGTCGACATCGCCATGCGTCGTCATCGGCGCGCCGACCTCCGGACCCGTGCCGGTGACGATGTTGACGACACCGGCCGGCACGCCGGCAGCTTCCAGGATTTCGCCGAGCACCAGCGTCGAGGCGGAGGTCATTTCGGAAGGCTTGACCACCGTCGTGCAGCCGGCGGCGAGCGCAAAAGGCAGCTTCTGGCTGACGATCAGGAACGGGAAATTCCACGGTGTGATGATCGAAACGACGCCGATCGCTTCACGCAGGACGACGCCGAGCGTGCCGTCTCCCAGCGTATTGTAGCTTTCGCCGTGAAGATCGCGGGCAAGGGCTGCGGCATAGCGCCAGATATCGGCAGCGCCGCCAAGCTCACCCTTGGCCTGGCTGATCGGCTTTCCGGATTCGATCGCATCGAGGAAGGCAAGCTCGTCGGCGCGCGCGGCAATCATATCTGCCGCCTTGAGCAGGACCAGCGACCGCTCGGACGCCGTCATGCGTGGCCAGGGACCATCGTCGAAGGCGCGGCGGGCGGCGGCGATCGCCCGTTCGGCATCGACGCCGGAGGCCGCCTGATATCGGCTGACGACGACACCGTGGCCCGGTGCGACGCGCTCGATGGTACGTCCGTCAGCGCTGTCGACCCATTTGCCGTCGATCAGCATCTGGAACGTGCGCACCTTGTGATCGTTGAGTGCCTTGGGCCTCACCAGAACCGTCATTACCATTCTCCCTTGAACTGGGCTTCGCGCTTTTCGGTAAAAGCGGCGACGCCTTCCCTGAGATCGCCGGTCTTGGCGACGAGGATGGAGCCGAGCGCTTCGACCGCAGCACCTTTGTCCTCGCCGTCAGCGCAAGCGATCATCAGCTTTGAAATTTCGAGTGCGGCCGGACCGCGCTTGGCAACGCGCGCGGCGTAGTCCCGCGCGGCCTGCATCACCGTGCCGGTCTCGACGACGGCATCGACCAGGCCTTCGGCTTTCGCCGTCTCGGCCGTAAACATCTCGCCGCCGAGGACCATGCGCCTAACGATCTGGGCGCCGAAGCGGGTGACGAGACGCTGGGTCCCCGACCAGCCGGGAACCATGCCGAGGCTCGTTTCCGGCAGGCCGATCCTGATCTGGCTTTCGGCGATGCGGATGTCGGCTGCCGCGGCCAGTTCCAGGCCGCCGCCGAGCGCATGGCCGTTGAGGGCAGCAATGACGGGCATTCTGAGCGTTGCCAGCCGTTCGAAGACGCGATGGCCGAAGCGCACCCAGTCATGGCCGAAGGCGGCCGCATCCATGCCGCCCCAGGCCTTGATATCGCCGCCGGCCGAAAATGCCTTGCCCTCACCCGTCAGGATCAGCACGCGGACCTCGCGGTTCGCCTCGACCGTGTCGCAGGCGCCAGCCAGGGCCTTCAGCATGTCGATATCGAACGCATTGAGCTTTTCGGGACGGGCAACCGTCATGGTCGCGATCGAGCCGTCGATGGCGATCCGGATGCGATCCTCAGACACGGGCGCCTCCCCCGAGCGTGCGGGCAGGCTTTGCCGGCAATGTCAGGCTGATCGGCGCTTCGTGGAACAGCGCCGCATCCATGGTCTTCAGCTGATCGGACACGAGAAGCGGAAACTCGGACTGGTCGAGGATATGCGTCTGCAGATCGACACCCGGCGCGATCTCGGTCAGCATCACACCCTCGGGCGTCAGCTTCATCACGCAGCGCTCGGTGACATAGGTGATGTCCTGCCCCTGCTCGATGCCGCGACGGCCTGAGAAAGTGACATGTTCGACCTCGTTGACCAGCTTCTTCAGCTTGCCTTCCTTGTCGATCACCAGTCTGCCACCTTCGACGGCAAGCTTCGCGCCGGCATTGAACATGCCGGAAAAGACGATCTTCTTCGCCCGCGCCGTGATGTCGACGAAACCGCCGGCACCGGCTGTCACATGCGGACGGAAGGAGAGTTTCGAGACATTGACCGAACCGTTGCGATCGATCTCAAGGAAGGACAGCAGCGAGGCATCGAAACCCGCCCCCTGGAAGTAGGTGAACTGGTATGGCGAGGGCATGAAAGCGTCAGCGTTCGAGGCGCAGCCAAAGGCGAAGTCGAGGAGCGGCACACCACCGACAGCCCCCTGCTCGATCACCCAGGTGACGGCCCCATGCAGGCCTTCCTCGAGCAGGATGCGCGGCACGTTGGCCGAAATGCCGAAGCCGAGATTGACGGCGCTTCCCGTCTGCAGTTCCTGCGCCACCCGGCGGGCAATCACCTTCTGGATGTTGAATTCCGGCACGCGGAAACTGTCGAGCGGGCGGAAGATCTCGCCGGAGATGGCCGGATCATAGAGCGTCTGCGTCGTCTGTTTCTGGTCGGGATCGACGACGACATAATCGACGAGCACGCCGGGTACCCGCACGTCGTGCGGCTTCAACGAACCTTCCTTGGTGATGCGCTTGACCTGGGCGATGACGATGCCGCCATTGTTGCGGGCGGCCAGCGCCTGGTCGAGACCGCCGAGATAAGCGCCCTCATGTTCATAGGTGAGGTTGCCTCGCTCGTCCGCCGTGGTCGCGCGGATGATCGCCACCTGAGGCGCGATCGCCTTGAAGTAGAGCCAGTCCTCGCCTTCGAAGGAAACCTTCTTGACCACCGGTTCGGCTGCGGCGGAAGCATTCATGGCGCAGCCTTCACGCGACGGGTCGACGAAGGTGTCGAGCCCGACCTTGGTCATGACGCCGGGGCGCTTGGCCGCCGCCTCGCGGTGCATGTCAAACAGGATGCCGGAGGGAACGTTGTAGGCGGCCACCTCGTCGGCGCCGATCATCTGCCAGATCACAGGCGGTTCGGCGCTCGACGGACCTGATGGGTAGGAGCCGCCGATGATCTTCTTCAACAGCCCCTTCTTGGCGATATAGTCGACACCCTTGATGCCGCTCATGTCGCCGGCGGCGATCGGGTGCAGCGTCGTCAGGTCACGCGGATGGCCGGTCGCCTCGAAGCGCTCGCCGATCGCCTTCAGCATCAGGTCCGGGCAGCCAAGGCCGCTCGAGGACGAGACCGAAACGACCGCCCCATCGGGGATCAGAGCGGCGGCTTCAGCGGGTGAAATATGCTTGTTCATCGACATCAACTCAAAGTCCCGTTTCGATCGCCACGGCCTGGCCGGTCGCCGCCGCCTTGACGACGGCAAGCCCGGTTGCCAGCGACCAGACACCGTCCTCGCCGGTTGCCGACGGCTGGCCGTTGCCTTCGATGGCGGCATGGAAGGCGGTGAGCGCCGTCTCATAGAGATTGGCCGGATCGAGCGGCAGCAGGCTTTCGCCCTCGGCGTTGCGCAAGGTGACGGTGCCGACCGGCTTCTGCGTCATGACATTGCGGCCGATCAGCGAGCCCTCCGTGCCATGCACCTCGAACCCGGTTTCGGCAAATTTGGTGGTGAAGGCGTCGTGGAACTGAGCGATCACGCCGGAACGGAAGCGCAGGACGCCCATGACGCCGTCTTCCAGCCCCGCCTTGCCCATGCCGGCACTATGGCTGATGGCGACGGCTTCGGCCGGATCGTCGTTGAGCACGAAGCGCAGGGTATCGGCATCGTGCACGGTGATGTCGAGGATGACGCCGCCGCCGGCTTCCGGCCGCTCCAGCCGCCAGCCCTGCAGATGCGGCGGCAGATAGACGGCATGAAAGACCCTTGCGGCAATCGGCCGGCCGATCCGGCCTTCGGCGATAGCGGCCCGCATCGCCCGGTGGGCGGCAGCGTTGCGCAGGTGATGGTTGGTGGCCAGCACCACGCCGGCTTCGCGCGCCGCAACAACCATGTCGCGCGCATCCTCAAGCGTCATCGCCAGGGGCTTTTCGCACAGCACATGCTTGCCGGCGCGGATGGCCGCCAGCGTCTGCTCGCGGTGTAGCTCGTTGGTGGTCGAGACATAGACGGCTTTGACATCGGGATCACCAGCCAGGTCCTCGACCGACGTCACCGACTTGCCGATGCTGTTTTCCGTGGCATAGAGAGCACCGCGCTCGGCGCTGGTGCTCATCACCGAGATAACCTCGCCACCCGTCGCGCGGATTGCGCCGATCACCCATTCGCGCGCGATCGTGCTTGCGCCGATCAGACCCCACCCTGTCATGACAATGCCTCCCTCGTTTTGCGCTCGATCGCAGCACCGCAACTCTGGCGAACGACGAGACGCACCGAACCGATGATCGATTCTGCCTCTGCCCTTCCCGCATTGATCTGCTTCAGCAGCAATTCCGCCGCCCGCTGCCCCATGCCCTGCGGATCGACCGACACGGTCGTCAGCGCCGGCACCGCGGTCTTCGCCTCGATCACGTCGTCGAAACCGATCACGGCAAAGTCGGCGCCCGGCTCCAGCCGCCGCGCCCGCAGTCCGTCGCAGACGCCGAAGGCGACCGCGTCGTTGAAACAAAGTGCGGCCGTCGGCCTGTCGGAAAGCATCATCGCCTGTTCGATCGCCGTCACGCCGCCGGCGCGCGATGGCGCCGAACCGATGACCAGCCCGTCTGCCGCATCGAGCCCGGCCTCAAGCAAGGCTTCGCGGTATCCGCGCATGCGCGCCTCGAACACTGCCGTATCCGGGAACCCGCCGAGGAAGGCGATGCGTCGATGCCCGCGGTCGATCAAGTGGCGCACGGCCGCCATGGCGCCGGCATGATTGTCGGACGTGAGTGACGAAACGCCGGCATCGGCGATATCGCGAACGACGAGCACGACGGGAATGCCGCTCTCGACCAGCGGCGCCAGATCGGCCGCCTCGGTGCCACGCGCCGGCGAAATGATCAGCCCGGAAACCCCATGCTCGCGCATCGAGGCCACCACCTCGCGCTGGCGCTCGATCTTTTCGCTGGTGTTGGCGAGAAACTGGACGAAACCGGCCGACTGCACGACGGTATCAACGCCCACCGCCAGCTCGGCAAAGAAGCTGTTGGTCAGATCGTTGACGACGATGCCGATGATCTTCGACTTGGATTGGCGCAAATTGGCGGCGCTGCGATTGTAGACATAGCCAAGCTCACGAATGGTCGCGTTGACCTTGGCGCGCGTGACTTCATTGACCAGCGAGCTGCCCTGCAGGACGAGCGACACGGTCGACTTCGACACGCCGGCTGCGCGGGCAATATCGACCACCGTTACCCGTTCCTTGACCACAGCATCCTCCCAAACGTGCTCTATTTTTCACATTCATAATTGGAACGTTCCAAATTCGTCAAGAGGAATTTGCTTTTGGCGCGATGTTATCGGTCAAGACTGACCAAGGAAGCAGGGACATCCGCGACATTATCCGTGATCTTCGAATGCTGGTACTTAAGATAACATTGACTATTTACAACGGCTTATCGTGACGTTAGCGCCACTCTTACTGATCGATGACCACGCTTCGCGAGACGATGGCGAGAAATGCTGCTTGAAATTTGGAACGATCTAAATTATTCGAATGCAACGGTCCGAGGAGGAGACGAAAGCCGATGACAAGCCTGACGTTGCCACGCCAAGATGGTTCACTCGAGCAATACCGGCTTGCCGGAACGCCGATCGAGCGGCCGAAGTCGGCACCGACCTTCAGCCGCATCGCCTATGCCGCAGCCCACGTGGTCTCCGATCCGCTCCGCGATGCCGATCCCTGGGGCAATGCCGCCATCGACTGGGAGCAGACGATGGCCTTCCGCCATCATCTCTGGGGCCTGGGCTTCAAGATCGCCGAAGCGATGGACACGGCCCAGCGCGGTATGGGCCTGGCCTGGCCTGGCGCGCAGCAACTGATCCGCCGTTCGCTCGCAGAAGCCCGAACCGTGCCGGGGGCCGATCTTGCCTGCGGCGCCGGCACCGATCACCTTTCACCGGCCGATGCCCGTTCGCTCGACGATGTGATTGCCGCCTATGAGGAACAGATCGGCTTCGTCGAGGGTGAGGGCGGCCGCGCCATCATGATGGCAAGCCGCGCGCTCGCCCGCGTCGCCCGCTCGCCCGACGACTATCGTCACGTCTATGGCCATATCCTGCGCCAGACGAAGGGCAAGGTGGTGCTGCACTGGCTCGGCGACATGTTCGATCCACAGCTTGGGGGTTACTGGGGAGCCGACGATTTCGATGCGGCGCTCGATGCCGTGCTGTCGATCATCGATGCCAACCGAGACAAGGTCGAAGGCATCAAGATCTCGCTGCTCGACAACGCGAAAGAAGTCGTGCTCCGCAACCGGCTGCCGGAAGGCGTGCTTTGCTTCACCGGTGACGATTTCAACTATGCGGAACTGATCGAGGGCGACGGGGAAAAATACAGCCACGCGCTTCTCGGCATATTCGATGCGGTGGCACCTTCGGCCTCCAAGGCGCTCGCGGCCCTGGCCAGGGGCGATGTGGCCACCTTCCGCGGCGTGATCGAGCCGACGGTGCCACTGTCGCGCAAGATCTTCGAGGCTCCGACACAATACTACAAGGCCGGCGTCGTCTTCCTCGCCTGGCTGAACGGCCACCAGAGCCATTTCACCATGCCGGCAGGCATGCAGTCGGCCCGTGGCCTGCTTCACTATGCCGACATCTTCCGGCTTGCCGACCAGGCCAATGTGCTCGATCGGCCGGACCTTGCCGTAAAGCGGATGCAGAACTTTCTCGCGACCCTTGGCGTAGAGCAGGCCGGCTGAAAGCGAAAACGGCGCCCGCGAGGGCGCCGTCCGTAACCGGGGCAGGGACCTCGGCGAATTGCCTCAGAACGTCGCCGTCAGGCTCATCCAGAAACGGCGCCCCTCCATCACTGTGTTGAAGTCGGTCTGCTCGACCGTCTTGTCGAGAAGGTTGTAGACAGCCGCATTCAGCGTCAGACCTTCGCCGAGCGCATATTTCGTGCCGATATCGACGGTGGTGTAGGCGTCGTATTTCCGACCCTGCTGGCCGTTGATCGTCACTGGCTTGCCGTTGGTGCCGATGCGCGCGCCGGCGGCGATCTCCTCGCCATGGTAATTGACCGAGGTCCAGGCTTCCAGACCCTCGACCGGGGTGAACCAGTCAGCCCTGAAATTGGCCATATGCTCCGGCGTACGGGCCAGCGGGAAGCCGGCATAGGTTCCGGTCATCTGTTCCGACTGCGTGTAGGTGTAGCTGCCGCGAAGCGTCAGATCCGCCGTCGCGTTCCAGGTCGCCGTCAGTTCGACACCCTGAATGACGGCATCGTCGATATTGTAGTTGTACCAGAGCCGGTAGTTCGGGTCCTCGCTCCAGCGCACCGGATTGCCCGCGGCATCGAGCACCAGCGAGTTGGAGATCTTGTCCTTGAAGTCGGTGTAGAAATAGGTGCCGCCGAGAATGACGTCGCCATTATCCCAGACCGCACCTATTTCATAACTCGTGCTCGACTCGGCCTTCAGGTTCGGGTCGGCGATGATCACGCCGCAGGTGCCGGCCGGCCCATAGGAGCAACCGCCGCCGCCGGTCGTGTAGGCATAGCCCGGAGCGATGCTGCGGATATCAGGCGCGCGGAAGCCGGTGGAGATGCCGCCCTTGACCGTCAGGCTGTCGGTCGCGTCCCAGACACCGTAAAGTCGCGGGCTGAGGTGGTAGCCATATTCCTCGTGGTGGTCGAGGCGCAAGCCGCCCGTCAGCGCGAAATTGTCGAGCATGCGCCATTCGTCTTCGGCAAACAGCGCCCACTGTGTCGCCGAGAATTTTTCGGTGAGACCGGTGCGCCGTCCGGGGTTCTGGTCTGACAGACGCGCCTCGAAATACTGCCCGCCGGTGACAAGCGTGTGGCCGCCGCCGAGGTCGAAGGGCGTCGTGAACTTGCCGTCGATGACGGTGTTGCGAACCTCGGGCGCGCGCGGTTGCTTGTCGAAGCGGACTTGCGTCGCATTGTAGTTGTAGTTCCGCCGCTCTGCCCATTCCTGCAGGATCGAGAAATCGGACGTGGTCGGTCCCCAGCGCCCGGTGTGGGAAAACGACCAGTGATCGCGATCATTGTCGTTGTAGGTGCTGACGGCCCTTGGACCTGTCTCGATCGTGTTGCCGACATTGGCTTCGCGCCGAAGCCTTGCCGTGCCTCCCTCGAGGTAGAAGTCGTGGTCCTCGTTCGGCGTATAGGCAAGCCGTGCCGTCAGGTCGTGCTCGCGGGCGCCGGTGATGCCGGACAGGAACGTGTCCTCGCCGCGCTTCAGCCCGCGCCCCCAGATCTGCATGCCGAGCGTATCCTTCAGGATCGGGCCGTTGGCATAGAACGACAGCTGGCCGGAATTGCCGTAGCGCGCATGCTGCTGCACCGTCGCATCCGTGGTGATCGAGCCGTTCCAGGTGTCGGAGACCTTGCGGGTGATGATGTTGATGACACCGCCCATGGCATCGGAGCCATAGAGCGACGACATGGGCCCGCGCACGATTTCGATGCGCTCGATCGCGGCCGCCGGCGGCACGAAGCTTTGTTCGAAACCGGAGTTGCCGTTGGTGCGGGCGTCGCGCGTGCTCTGACGCTTACCGTCGACGAGGATCAGCGTGTAGGACCCCGGCAGGCCGCGAATGAAGATATCGCGCTCATTGGCAACGCCGGTCACCGCAACGCCCTGAGCATCGCGCAGCGCATCGGTCAGGTCGCGGAACGAGCCTTTTTCCAGCTCTTCGCCGGTGACCACGGTGATGCTCGCCGGGGCATCCTTGACGTTCTGCTCGAAGCCCGTCGCGGTGACGACGATCTGTTCGAGCTCCGTGTCTTTCCCCTTGTCCTTGGCTTTCTGCGCCTGCGCTTCCATCGGCACCGTCAGCGCCGTGCCGGCAAGGCAGGCGTAGACAAAGCGCCGACGACGACCCGACGACCGTTGAGCGGACTTGCGCCAAACCGGTAACGCGAATGTGTGTAGCTCGATGCCTTTTTCGACCAGGCCGCGTGCCTCAATGCTCATCTTTGTCCCCACAAATAACTTGAGTATTACGGTCCACTTAGTTATTGGCGACACGGGTGACAACGACGCTGTTTTAGAACGCTTCTAAATGTGAGCGAGCGCAAAACACCGGCTTCGAATATGCCCGACTCATGTTTGAGGGAACGACAGCGATGAAGGCTCAAGCGCAGGCGTCTTTACCCTCGCACGAACGGCAGACCGATATGAGCAGGCTGCGCCTGCTGCTGGCGCTCGATGCACTGTTGCGGGAAAACAGCGTCAGCCGTGCCGCCGCTGGCGTCGGATTGCAGCCCTCCGCAATGAGCCGGCTGCTGTCCCAGTTGCGCGAAGAGTATGGCGATCCGCTTTTCCTGCGCACAGGACACGGGCTGCGACCAACGCCTTTTGCTGAAACACTGAGACTGCGGGTGCGCGCCCTTGCCGCAGAGACGGAGGCGCTTTTCGAACGAGCAGGCCCGGCCACAGCGGCCAGCCCTGAGGGGCATAGCGGCTGGGAGGGGGCAGGGCTGATTACAGCGCCGCCGCTCTCAGTTCGACCAAGCCTGATGCTGGACGGCGAGCCGACACCCGAAGCCTTTGCCGCCAAGCTGGCGCGGATCGGCGACGATGCTGCCCCTCAACGCCGACTCGCCCGCAGCATCGCGACCATCGGCACCGGTGCCGGCCGCAGCCGTCCGCTGAGCGAAGCGGAAGCGGAAGATGCCTTGGCAATCATCCTTGCCGGAGAGGCGGATCCTGTTCAGGTCGGCGCCCTGATGGCGGCGCTGCAATATCGCGGCGCGACCGCCGTAGAGATCGCCGGCTTCGTCAGGGCGATCCGCCGCCATGTCGGCGCGGTTTCGGCCGGCAAGGGCACGGCTGACCTCGACTGGCCGTGTTATCTCTCGCCGAAGCTGAAGACCGCACCTTGGTTCCTGCACGCAGCAAGGCTGGTGGCAAGCGCCGGCTACCGCGTCATGCTGCACGGCCATTATGGTCAGGAGGGCACGGAGCGTGGCAAACTCGAAATCGCCGCCGCCCGCGCCGGCATAGCCGTTTGCTCCTCGCTCGATGAGGCCAACATGGCGCTGGAAGAAACCGGGATCGCCTATCTGCCGCTACCGGCACTTTCACCGCAGATCTACCGCCTGCTCGGCCTCTATGGGCTGATGGAAATGCGCATCCCGCTTGGTTCCGCCGTGCACCTCACCAACCCCACAGGCGCGCGCACGAGCCTGCTTGGGGTTGCCAATTCCGCAGCCCGAACCCTGAGCCGCGACATTGCGCTTTTGCTCGACGTGAAGGAGCTGACGATCCTCGGCAATACGCGTGACCATGCGGAGTTTACGCCCTATCGCCAGACACCATTGTTTCGCCTGGTCGGGGGCGAGGCCGCCGATCTCTTCATTCCGGCCCTGCCGACGCCACCGGCGGAAGCGCGCACTGGCCTCAGCACCCGCGAATACTGGGAAGCGGTCTGGACGGGAGCGGCCCGCGACGAACGCGCCGAGACGACGATCGTCACCACGGCAGCGGCAGCCCTTCTCAGCCTCGGCAATGCCGCGGACTTCGAGGCAGCCTGCGAGACAGCGCGGGCGCTTTGGGCGGGCCGATCGCGCCAAATGGCGCGATAAACCCGCCGCGCGCCTCAGGCCGCCAGGCCCTTCTTGGCGAGCATCGCATCCGGGCTCGGCAGCTTGCCGCGGAACCGCTTGTAGGCGTCTTCCGGATCGATCGAGCCGCCGACCGAATAGACGTAGTCCTTGAGTTTTTTGGCCATGCCGGGGTCGAAGGGATTGCCAGTTTCTTCGAAGGCGGCAAACGCATCCGCATCCAGGACTTCCGACCACATGTAGGAGTAATAGCCGGCAGAATAGCCGTCACCGGAGAACACGTGCAGGAAATGCGGGCTGCGGTGGCGCATGACGATCGACCGGGGCATGCCGATCTTGTCGAGCGTCGCCGCCTCGAGCGCCATCGGCTCGCTCTGCGTTTCCGCCGTGTGATAGGCCATGTCGACCAGGGCGGACGAGGTGAACTCGACCGTCGCGAAACCCGAGTTGAACGTACGTGCGGCAAGCACCTTGTCGAGCAGCGCCTCCGGCATCGGCTCGCCCGTCTGGTAATGCACCGCATAGCGCTTGAGGATATCGGGCACCGTCAGCCAATGTTCGTAGAGCTGCGACGGCAGTTCGACGAAATCGCGCGAGACGCCCGTGCCGGACACCGAGGGGTAGGTGACGTTGGATAGCATGCCATGCAAAGCGTGCCCGAATTCGTGGAAGAGGGTGCGCGCGTCGTCGAGCGACAGCAGTGCGGGCTTGCCCTCGGCGGGCTTGGCGAAGTTGCAGACGTTGTAGATGATTGGCAGCTCGCCGACGGCACCGTTCTTGAGGGTCAACTTGTGCTGCGACTGGAACGAGCTCATCCAGGCGCCGGACCGCTTCGACGACCGTGCGAAATAGTCACCGAGGAACAGCGCCACCAGCTTTCCGCCGGCATCGCGGATCTCGAAAACGCGCACGTCAGGATGATAGCCGGCAATGCCCTTCTTCTCGGTCGCAGTGATACCGAACAGCCGTTGGGCTACATCGAAGCAGGCGTCGATGATCTTTTCGAGCTGCAGATAGGGCTTCAGTTCGCCTTCCGAGAAGTTGAATTTTTCGGCGCGCAGCTTTTCGGCATAGTGGCGCCAGTCCCACGGCATGACGTCATGATTGCGCCCTTCTGCAGCGACCAGCTTGGCAAGATCGGCCTCTTCCTCGCGGGCGCGGGCAACCGCCTTTTCCCAGACCTGCATCAACAGGCCGTTCACGGCTGAAGGTGTCTTGGCCATGGTGTTGTCGAGCTTCAGCGCCGCGTAGTTGTCGTAACCGAGCAGCTTGGCCTTCTCGGCCCTGAGCGCCAGGGTTTCGCCGATGAGGCCACGATTGTCGGTTTCGCCGCCATTTTCGCCGCGGGCGATCCAGGCGCGGAACGCCTGTTCGCGAAGCTCGCGATTGTCGGAAAAGGTCAGGAACGGTTCGATGATCGAGCGCGACAGCGTCACCGCATATTTGCCCTTTTCGCCACGGTCAGCGGCGGCGGCGGCCATCGCGTCGCGCAGGAAATCGGGAACGCCGGCCAAGTCCTCGTCGCTCTGAAGCAAGAGCGCCCAGCTCTTCTCGTCGGCGAGTACGTTCTGGCCGAACTTGGCACCGAGGCCAGCGAGCGTCTCGTTGATCGCAGCCAACCGCTCCTGCTCGTCCTTGCCGAGCTTCGCGCCGGATTTGACGAAACCCTTCCAGTGCCGCTCCAGCACTCGCGTCGCCTCCAGATCGAGACCGAGGCCTTCGCGGTTTTCCCAGAGCGTGTCGATCCGCTTGAACAGCGCGGCATTCATGCCGATCTTGGAGTAATGCCGCGACATTTTCGGCGCGATGTCACGCTCCAACGCCTGGATGGTTTCGTTCGTGTCGGCACCGGCCTTGTTCCAGAAGATCGAGGAGATGCGCGACAGCTCGTCCCCGGCAATCTCGAGTGCGATCACGGTGTTGTCGAAGGTCGGCGCCTCAGGATTTCCCGCAATTTCGTCGATCTCAACCTCATGCGCCTTGAAGGCCGCCTCGAAGGCCGGCGCAAAATCCGTGTCCTTCACCAGATCGAAGCGAGGCAGGCCCTCATGCCCGGTCCAGGTCGTCAGGGCAGGATTGAGCGGGGTGCTGGCGGTCATGAAGGATCCTTTCGCATGCGGATGCCGGCCCAAGGCCGGGGAGGGAAGCGCCCGGAAGCCGCAGGGCATCTCGGGCGGAAGAGCTTGAGGTGGTCGCGGACGTCCCTGCCGTCAAGGTTTGGGCGTCAAGGCTTGCGCAAACCGAGAAGACCGGGGGCGGCATGCCACACGGCCTGGACGGCAAAACCGATGAACAGCAGGCCCGATAGCCGGACGATCGCCAGCTCATGGCGCCGATAGAAGCGCCGCACCACCGAAGCGCCGATGATGACGATCAGGATCAGGTCGGCGACAAGAAAGCCGATGAGCGAGACGCCGAGCAGCATCGGCAGCGCGTCGAACTCCAGTGCGTTGGCGGAGCCGGCGAGCAAGGCAGTGAAGGTGGCGAGCGCCACCGGATAGCCCTTGGGATTGGTGAGGCCGAAGATCAGCCCGCGCCGCAGCGGCTTCTCCACCGTGACCAGCGCCCTGTTGTCGCCTTTCGGCCGGGCACGCAGGGCGGTCCAGCCGATCCAGCCGAGATAAAGGCCGCAGAAGAGACCGAGAATATCGAAGACGGTCGTGCCGACGGAACGGGCGCCGATGATCGCAACCAGCGCCAGCGCCGACCAGAGGATATCGCCGGCGAGATGCCCCCCCATGAACAGCGCGCCTGCCTTGCGGCCCTGGCCGGCGCCGATGCCGAGCAAGGCGAGAAAGGCTGGCCCGGGAATGAGCGTATAGGAAAGGGCGGCGAGAAAGGCACCGATCAGCAGCGTCTCGGACATGGCAAGTCCCCGGTTGTTTCACCGGCCATTCGATCCCCCGCCAGCGATTCCGTCAAGCGGAAAGGCAAGGCGTTGGCGAATGTCGAAACGAAAATGCGCTTCGGCCGCAGAGTGGTCGCGCGAAGAAACAACGTTAGCGATGGAGCGCATCGTTCCGGCGATTGCCGAAGATGAGGGCATTGATGCTGGCGCCGAGAAGCGCGGTGATCTCATGAGTGAAAGTGCGCATGGTCCGGGTCCTTCCGGGTGTTCGAGTGTTGGCGGCTTCAGGCCGCGGATGTGAGAATTCCATCCTTTCGGGTTGCGCGCTGTTTCTCCGGGAACGGGCATCGGACCGGGACGGTGACGCACAATTCTTTCGTTGCGATCATTTCCCTCGATACGAAGTTGCGCTAAGACGCGCGCGAGTTTTCCCCGCGAGAAGGACTTTCCATGACAGTGCGCAATCTCTTCCTTCTGCCCGGCGACGGCATCGGCCCGGAAGCCATGGCGGAAGTCCGCAAAATCATTGCCTATATGAACGCCGAGCTCGGCGCCGGCTTCGTCACGGACGAAGGCCTTGTGGGCGGCTCGGCCTATGATGCCCATGGCCAGGCGATTTCGGAAGGGGACATGGCAAAGGCGCTTGCCGCCGACGCCGTGCTGTTCGGCGCCGTCGGCGGTCCGAAGTGGGATGCCGTCCCCTACGAAGTCCGTCCGGAAGCCGGCCTTCTGCGCCTGCGCAAGGACCTGCAGCTCTTTGCAAACCTGCGTCCGGCCATCTGCTACCCCGCTCTTTCCGCCGCATCGTCGCTGAAGCCGGAACTGGTCGAGGGCCTCGACATCCTGATCGTGCGCGAACTGACCGGCGGCGTGTATTTCGGCGAGCCGAAAGAAATCATCGATCTTGGCAACGGCCAGAAGCGTGGCATCGACACCCAGGTCTACGATACCTACGAGATCGAGCGCATCGCCGGTGTTGCCTTCGAACTGGCGCGCACCCGCAACAACCGCGTCTGCTCGATGGAAAAGCGCAACGTCATGAAGTCGGGCGTGTTGTGGAACCAGGTGGTGACCGAGACGCATAAGGCGAAGTATTCCGACGTTCAGCTCGAGCACATGCTGGCGGATGCCGGCGGCATGCAGCTGGTGCGCCAGCCCAAGCAGTTCGACGTCATCGTCACCGACAACCTGTTCGGCGACATGCTCTCGGACGTGGCGGCGATGCTGACCGGTTCGCTCGGCATGCTGCCTTCGGCCTCGCTCGGTGCACCGGATGCGGTGACCGGCAAGCGCAAGGCGCTTTATGAGCCGGTACACGGCTCGGCGCCCGACATTGCCGGCAAGGGCATCGCCAACCCGATCGCCATGATCGCGTCCTTTGCCATGTGCCTGCGCTATTCCTTCAACCTTACGAAGGAAGCCGACAACCTGGAAAAGGCGATCGCCACCGTGCTCGACAAGGGCATCCGCACCGGCGACATCATGGCCGAAGGCGCACGCCAGGTCGGAACGGTCGAGATGGGCGAAGCCATCCTTACGGAGTTCAAGGCACTGTCGGCCTGACCTGCGAAGAGCGCGCGCCCGGCGGGCGGCGCAT
The DNA here is from genome assembly GCF_013283195.1 of Ensifer adhaerens. GTDB lineage: Bacteria > Pseudomonadota > Alphaproteobacteria > Rhizobiales > Rhizobiaceae > Ensifer > Ensifer adhaerens_G. Next base: position 343,156 of record NZ_JABEKT010000001.1, read on the forward strand.
TTTTTTAGGCACCTCCGGAGCGATCCGGAGGTGTTTTGCGTTCGGTGACCTTGAATTTGGCGGCCGAACCGACACATGCAGGCAAATCCGCCGCGAGCCATGGGTGGGAAGAAGGACCGCGCCACATCGCTGCGCATTTGCGCATGCAGACCGTTTGGAAAGGCAATCATGAATCGACCGCTCGCATCAACCGGATGGATCCTCGTGACGACGCTGATCCTCGTGCTTGCCTTCATCCCGCTCGATCCGTTTCTCTCGACGCGGGCGCAGGCCCTGCCTGAGAGCGTCGTCGCCTTCAACCGCCTGATAACCGACTTCGGCACGTTCGGCTGGATGATCTACCTCTCCGGCCTGGTGCTTGCAGTCGCCTTCATTCTGCGGCGTGCGGTTCGCAAGGCACCGCTTCAACGCAGGGCCCGCACCGTACGCAACCTTGCCGCCTATTTCTTCCTGACGATCGGCACCGCCAGCGTGCTGGTGCATGCGCTGAAGTTCCTGATCGGGCGGGCAAGGCCGGAGCTTCTGGTCGATCTCGGCGCCTATAGCCTGACGCCTTTTACCGGCGACAATCTGTTCGAGAGCTTTCCATCGGGCCATTCGACGGCAGCCGGCGCCTTTTTTGGCGTCTTTGCCATGCTGCTGCCGAGACTTCGGCCGTTCTTTTTCGCCTTGGCGCTGGTGATTGGCGTTTCACGCGTCGTCGTCGGCGCCCACTACCCGAGCGACGTTGCCGCCGGGCTGTTGCTCGGCCTCTGGACGTCGCTGATGGTGGCGTTTCTCTTTGCCAAACGCGGCTGGCTTTTCCACGCCGACGAGGGCGGCTGGCCCATCCCCAAACGCTCGGGCTCCCGCTCATAAAAAAAGCCGGCGCGGAAGACCGCGCCGGAGTCAGGAGAGCCGTGATGCCTCTCGGGGAAGTCTTCGGAGCGTTTCCGGCTCAGACCTGAGTCTCAGAAACGCTCCGTCTCTTGCTTGTCACGCATTTCCTGGCGAAGAACCGCTTCGCCCTTTTTCTGGAAATGCTTCAGTCCATCGCGTGAATGTCGCGATCCTTGGTTTCCGGCAGGAACAGCATGCCGATAACAAAGGTGATGCCCGCAAAGATGATCGGGTACCAGAGACCGTAGTAGATATCGCCCTGGGCCGCGCTCATCGCGAAGGCCGTCGCCGGCAGCAGACCGCCGAACCAGCCGTTGCCGATATGGTAGGGCAGGGACATGCCGGTGTAGCGGATGCGGGTCGGGAACATCTCGACGAGCAGGGCGGCGATCGGGCCAGAGACCATCGTCACGTAGATGACGAGAACGGTCAGGACCGCGACGATCTTCGTCCAGTTGACGTTGGCGGGATCTGCCACCATCGCAAAGGTACCGCCGCCGGCAATCGTGTAGACGGCCATCTCGGTAGCGGTGCCGACTTCGTCCTTCGTCAGCAGCTTGTCGGTGACGAGCTTGTCGGCCGGAACCACGGTCTTTTCGCCACCGCGAACGGCAGCAGCATCGAGAGCCAGTTCCGGGTTGGCGGCAACGAAGCCGTCCAGCTTGGATTCCGGAACCTTTGCCGCACCACGAACCAGCGGGTAGCCGGCATCGTGAAGCGCCATGTTGGTCTGCTTTTCGAAGGCGCCGTTGGCAGCCTTGGCACCATCGCCTGCGGCAACGGCGTCGTAGCTGTTGATCGTCGTTTCGCCTATCTTGACCGTTGCCGGCGTACCGGCAGCTGCCGTCGTGACCACGTCATAGGGCACGGAGTTCTTGGTGAGGAACGCGGTTGCGATGTCGCACGAGGTCGTGAACTTCGCCGTGCCGGTCGGGTTGAACTGGAACTTGCAGTCGCCAGGCGCGGCGGTCACGGTCGCCCGTACCGTTGCCTGGGCCTCTGCGAGTGCCGGGTTGCCGGCCCAGGTCAGCGCCTTGAACAGCGGGAAGTAAGTCAGCATGGCAAGCAGCAGGCCGGCCATGATGATCGGCTTACGGCCGATTTTGTCGGAGAGCCAGCCGAAGAACACGAAGAAGCCGGTACCGAGCAGCAGCGAAATAGCGACCATGATGTTGGCCGATTGACCGTCCACCTTGAGCACGCCCGTCAGGAAGAACAGGGCGTAGAACTGGCCGGAGTACCAGACAACCGCCTGGCCGACCACGGCGCCGAACAGAGCCAGAAGCGCGATCTTGGCGTTCTTCCACTGGCCGAAGGCTTCCTTCAGCGGAGCCTTTGAACCCTTGCCCTCTTCCTTCATCTTCTTGAAGGCCGGGGATTCGTTCATCTTCAGGCGGATCCAGACGGAAATGCCGAGAAGCACGCACGACAGCAGGAACGGAATGCGCCAGCCCCAGGCGGCAAAGGCTTCCTTGCCGAGAGCGAACTGCACGAGCAGGATCACCACCAGCGACAGGAACAGACCGAGCGTCGCCGTGGTCTGGATCCAGGAGGTGAAGTAGCCGCGACGCCCGTGCGGCGCGTGCTCGGCCACGTAGGTGGCAGCACCGCCATACTCACCGCCGAGCGCCAGGCCCTGCAGCATGCGCAGGACGATGAGCAGGATCGGTGCAGCGATGCCGATCTGGGCAGCGCCGGGCAGGATGCCGACCAGGAAGGTCGACAGACCCATGATCAGGATCGTCACGAGGAAGGTGTATTTGCGGCCGACGAGGTCACCGAGGCGACCGAAGACCAGAGCGCCGAACGGGCGAACCAGGAAGCCCGCGGCAAACGCCAGAAGCGCGAAGATGTTTCGCGTCGTTTCCGGATAGGAACTGAAGAAGGTCGCGCCGATGTAAACGGCAAGCGAACCGTAGAGATAGAAATCGTACCATTCGAACACGGTACCAAGCGACGAGGCGAAGATGACCTTCTTCTCCTCGCCGGTCATCGGACGCGTCTTTGCGTCGTCCGCAGTCGCGACATTTGCCATTTTGTTTATCCTCCACTCCAAAACAGCCCATTGGAGCGCCCATTGGCTGGCTCGAACATTCCTCCCAAGAACGTCCGAACGTGGTGCGCCTGATCACAGGATGTCAGAAAAGAAGGGCCGCAGGCAGGGATGCTTTGGGCTTATGACTTTCGTCTAAGAAATCCCGGGTTTTCAGGAGCGCAGCGCTGCCGCGGGCGGTTGCCGGTAGGCGAGCATCGCCGGCAGCACCGCGAGGACGGCTGCGAAAGCGAGAATGACCGAGACAAGAAATCCATCGCCGGCCGCGAACATGACGGGCATGGCAACGCCGCTTTCGGCAGAAAGATATCCGGCTATGAATTTCGCGGCACCGAAGCCGAGCGAAAAACCGAGAAGCACGCCGGATGCTGTCAGCGCAAACAACTCGCTCCAGACGATGACGAACACCGCCCGGCGCGGCGCGCCGAAAGCGCGCAGCGCCCCGATCTGCCGCCGGCGCTGGCCGACATGCAGGACTGTCACGAGCAGGATCGCGGCGGCAACCAGAACCTGGGCGCCCGTCGTCACCCCGACGAGCACCTTCTTAGCGTCGCCGAGCGTGGCATAGAGATTGGTCAGCACTTCGCCCGGAAAGACCGCCAGCGTCGCGTTGTCGCGATAATCCTGGCGAAGCTTGTAGGCGTCGGCGATCGATTTGGGTTTGACGAGGATCGCCGGCAGGCCGGGCGTGACCTTGCTCCAGTCCTCATCGAGCGCCGCGTCCGCCTCTATAGGCTGATGAGCCGCTTCGCCACCGGACGCGTGTTCGTCATGGGTGTGGTCGTGATGTGCGTCAGCCTCGTCGTGTTCGGCTTCCATTCCATGAAGCGCCCAGACGGCCTGCATCGGCACGAGTATGGCGCGGTCCCAGGCGGTTCCCGTGGGCTTGAGGCGCCCGACGATGCGGTAGGAAAGCTCGGTGTGGGCATGGCCGCCAAGCTCGGCCAGCCCATGGGTCGGCTTGACCGCATAGTCGATCGGCAGATCGACGGCAGCGCCGACAACAGCCTCGCCGGCGACGGCGAAGACACGTCCTTCGGCAAGCGCTTCGAGGTCGCGCACCAGCCCGGAGGAAGTGCCGACCACCGCATAGCCGCCAAAACTGTCGCCGAACCCGACCGGCGCTGCGGAGGCAACGCGCGGGTCGGCGAGAAGGCGCGGCAGGACCGTGCCATCCATCAGAGGCAGTGGCGAGGGCTGCAGGAAGATCGACGACAGCACGAGCTGCGTCTCGCTGCCGGGGGCACCAATCACAAGGTCAAACTTGTCGGCAGCACGGGCGCTGCCGAGCCGAAGCGCCCGCTCCTGCAAGGTGACGGCAACACCGAGCGCCGTTGCCAGCGCCACCAACAGGACGACGACGAGCGAACCTGCCCACAGACGCCGCAGATCCGCAAGGATAAAGCCGATCATGCCGCACGCTCCCCGATCACGCCGTCTTCGACGATGCGGCCGGCGACAAGCCGGATGCGGCGGTCCAGACGTCGGGTAAGGGCCGGGTCGTGCGTCGCGACAACAAGCGTGCAGCCGCTTTCACGGGAAAGCTCGATCAGCAGGTCGCCAACGGCATCGCCGGCATCGCTGTCGAGACTGGCAGTCGGCTCGTCGGCTATGACCACACCGGGCCGGCGCAGAAGAGCCCGGGCAATCGCCACCCGCTGCATCTCGCCGCGCGACATGGTCTCGATCATCTGTGTCGGCCGGGCGAGCCCGACGCGCAGCAGCAGATCCTGCGCACGGGCACGGATATCACGGGCCATCGCGCCGGAAAGCCGTGCAGGCAGCAGAACGTTCTCGAACGCGCTCAAACCCGGAAAAAGATGAAAATTCTGCAGGACGAGGCCGATATTGGCACCGCGCCAGCGATCACGGCCGCCTTCGGAAAGCGTGCAGATATCGACGTCGCCCCAGAGGATGCGACCCTGTCCGACCCGCTCCAGGCCGGTCAGGATGCTGATCAGCGTACTCTTGCCTGATCCGGACGCACCGGTGAGCGCCACGCGGCTGTCGGCTGGAATGCTCAAGCTATCGATCGCAAGGGCCGGCGCGGCCAGCCCGGGAAAGCGCATATCGATCCCTTGAAGCTGAAGACCAAGCATACGGCTAGACCGTATAGAATTCGGAGGAGCGCAGGCGCAGCAGGCTGACGAAGCCGGTCTCCGGGTCGGTCCAGGAGCCGACCTCCAGTGTCCCGCGCACCTCGATCGTCTGGCCGGGCGGCACGAACGTCTGCTTCTCGCCGAGGTAGACGACGACGATGTTGTCGGGCCAGTCGGAATCCGACGAACAAAACGGGCAAAGCGCCATCGGAATTTCCGTCAGCACGAAGAACGCCGCCTCGGCTTTGAGCGGCGGTGCCATGAAGCCGCGCATGCGCACCTCCTGGCCGGCAAGGCTTTTGACCTTCTGCGAGAATTCGAGACCAAGCACGCTGACCTTGCCATAGAGCTCGTCGAAGGTGAGGCTGGCATCCGCCCGGGCAACGCGCCCGTCGCTAGCAACGGCCGCGCCGGCGATCAGGCCAAGCATAGTGCGACGGCTCAAGGAAATGGGGTTCGCGAGGGGCATCGTCTTATCGCCATTTGATGTCGCGGCAACGCATGAACATGGGGCCGGAACAAAGCGTCAGCACAAAACCTTCTCCCCGTTGCCGGGGGGAAGGTAGGTCGTTGACCGATCAGTTGGTCTGCTTCACGCCTAGCGCAAGTGCGTCGACGAGAACGCGATAGACGTCGCTCTGCTCCATGTAACCCCTGAAGCCCTCACTACCAGGGCCTTCCGACTGTAGAACCACGTCATCGACCGTGTGCTGGCCGGTGCTTTCGTCCTTCGGCAGGATGCCGACACGCAAGACGGCGCCGGGCATGTCCTTGTAGGCTTCGTTGGCGACATACTCGTCCTTGTCGTTCTTCACCGCCGGCTCGAACGGGCCGTCCAGCTTGGGGCTGAAGGTTTCGTAGTAGTCGGGGAAGTTGGAGACGAACATGGCCAGGCGCCGGCTGGCATCGATCTTGTCGGGGAAGCCGTCCTTGTTTTCGTCGGTGTAGTTCGGGAAGCCGGCCGAAGAACCCGTCTTGACCTTGTCGCGACCTTCCTTGCCCTCGACGGTGTCGTCAATAATGCCGAGCAGCGAGACGCCGTGGGTATGGTCGCCGGTCACGACGATGAGCGTATCCGGGTTGTTCTTGGCAAATTCGCGGGCAACGCCGATCGCCTGGTCGAACTCGATGGTCTCGACGACGGCGCGCTCCATGTCGAGCGGATGGCTCATCTTGTCGATCGAGGCGCCCTCGACCATCAGGAAGAAGCCGTTTTCGTTCTTCGACAGCCGGTCGAGCGCCGTCTTCGTCATCTCGACGAGGCCCGGTTGGCCCGGGAATTTTTCGGCCGTGCCCTTTTTCAGGAACTCGCGGTCGAGCGTCACGTCCATGTTGCCGGTGTGGAACAGGCCGAGAAGCTTGCCGTCGGCGGGCGCATTGGCAAGTTCGGTCTTGTCGGTGGCAAGCGCGTAACCAGCGTCCTGGAACAGCTTGATGTAGTCCTGGTTGTCCTTGCGCTTGGAACCTGGCGTTTCCTTACCAAGGAAATAGGCCGAGCCACCGCCGAGGATGACTTCCGGCTTGGCGTCGTAGATCATGCCGACGATTTCGGCCTTGTCGTTGCGATTGCGGGTGTGGGAGACGACGGCGGCCGGCGTCGCATCCTCGATTTCCGAGGTGGTGACGAGGCCGATCGACTTTTGCGTCTGGCGACGCAGCGCCTCGGCGATCGTTTCGACCCGCGGATCGTCCAGGCTGTCGGGCGTGCGGTCGCCATAGACGCCGACGGCGTTGATCACGGTCTTGTGGCCGGTCATGTAGGCCGACATGGTGTTGGCGCTATCGGTGTCGATCGAGTTGGTGGCCGACGTGCCGATGAAGGCCATGCGCTCAAGATCGTCCATGTTGAGGCGGCCATTGGCCTTCCCCTCGGTCATACCCTTCGACATGATGCGGGCGGCGGTACGATGGGCGACCGAAAGGCCGTCGCCAAGCAGGAAGATGATGTTCTTGGCCTTCGGCTGTTCAGCGGTGGCAAAGACGTCCCAGGTCACGGTCTTCGTCTGTTCGCCGGCCGTTACCTCGACCTTGTAGCTGCCCGGCGCGCCGATGACGGCATTGCGCAAGAGCAGAGCCGAACCGAGTTCCTTGTCTTCCTTGCCCTTTTCCATCGCGACATAGGCGGCCTCAGCGCCGAGCGCTGCCTTGTAATCCTGGCCGTTAACGGTCACCTTGATGTCTTCCGCCTTGACGGCACCCTTGAGCTCGACCTTGAAATCGAACGGCGAGCCGGCGAGAATCGTCGCACGATCAATCGGATAGACGTCTGCGGCCTGGGCCGCATGGGCCAGAACCGTTGTGGCGAAGAGGGTGACAAGAAGCGTGCGCATGGCGATCGTCCCTTTGAGGTGTCGGATGCCGCGGTCCTAACGCCCGGCGATGACAGCGACGTGACATAACGATCACGTTTGCGGGTGCCCAAGCATCGTACGCTTGACTCGCCGATAGAAACAATTATTAGGAGCCTCGGAAAGGAAGGCATTCCATGCTTCGCCGCGAACATAACTTCGCTGACAGCAGCATCCTGGCAGAAATCGCCGGGCAGGATATGCGTTTCCCAGCTTCCTTCAAAACAACGGCCAAAACGACGACGAAAACCGTCTGACGTCTCTGGCCCTCCGCTCTCTCCCCGGTTTGGCCGGGGACAGGAACCCTCGCGGCGGATCGCGCGGTTTCCCCCTCCACCCGACGAGGAGAGACAGAAAAGAGAGCTTAGATCATGGGTTTCAAGATTGCAGTCGCAGGCGCTACCGGCAATGTCGGCCGGGAGATGCTGAACATCCTTTCGGAACGCGGCTTTCCCGCCGATGAGGTGGTCGCCCTTGCTTCCGCCCGTTCCCAGGGCACGGAAGTTTCCTTCGGCGACAAGACGCTCAAGGTCAAGAACCTCGAAAACTACGACTTCTCCGACACCGATATCTGCCTGATGTCGGCCGGCGGCGCGGTTTCGCTGAAGTATTCGCCGAAGATCGGCCAGCAGGGTTGCGTCGTCATCGACAACTCCTCGGCCTGGCGCTACGATTCTGAAGTGCCGCTGATCGTGCCAGAAGTGAACCCGGACGCGATTTCGCTCTTCACCAAGAAGAACATCATTGCCAACCCGAATTGCTCGACCGCCCAGCTCGTCGTCGCGCTGAAGCCGCTGCACGACTACGCCAAGATCAAGCGCGTCGTCGTCTCGACCTACCAGTCGGTTTCCGGCGCCGGCAAGGACGGCATGGACGAACTCTTCAACCAGACCCGTGCGGTCTTCGTCGCCGACCCGATCGAATCGAAGAAGTTCACCAAGCGCATCGCCTTCAACGTCATTCCGCACATCGACGTCTTCATGGAAGACGGCTACACCAAGGAAGAGTGGAAGGTTCTGGCCGAGACCAAGAAGATGCTCGATCCGAAGATCAAGGTCACCTGCACGGCCGTGCGCGTTCCTGTCTTCATCGGCCATTCGGAATCGGTCAACATCGAGTTCGAAAACGAGATCACTGCTGACGAAGCGCGCGATATCCTGCGCGAAGCGCCGGGTTGCCTTGTTGTCGACAAGCACGAAAACGGCGGCTACGTCACGCCTTACGAGTGCGCCGGCGAAGATGCCACCTACATCTCGCGCATCCGCGAAGACGCGACCGTCGAGAACGGCCTCAACATCTGGGTCGTTTCCGACAACCTGCGCAAGGGTGCAGCACTCAACGCGATCCAGATCGCCGAGCTGCTCATCAACCGCGGCCTGATCCGCGCCAAGAAGCAGGCCGCCTGAACAAACAGACGGTAAGACACAAATAAGAACCCCGCTTGGCCCGTTATCGGCCTGCGGGGTTTGCTGTTTCACGTATCCGTGTGAAGATTTGATCGGATTCACGTGAAACCGTTAGGTATTTTCCGCCATTGAGGGGCGGGTGACAGAGCCGGCGAAGGCTGGCATCTTTGTAACGGCAACCAGATTCGGGCAATCACGGGGTTTTTCATGCACACGGCAAAGTGCGTAGCGATTGGGCTTGCGGCCCTGATTTCAACGGCGGTGCTTCCAGCGACCGCTTCCGCGGCACAGTGCGGCAACGATGGTAGCGGCTTTGCCGCCTGGATGACGCAGTTCAAGCAGGAAGCCGCCGGCAACGGCATCAGCCCTGCGGTTCTGAACAAGGCGCTCTCGAACGTCTCGTATAACAAGGCGACGATCCGCGCCGACCGTGGCCAGAAGAGCTTCAAGCTCTCGCTCAGCCAGTTCATGCAGAAGCGTGGCGGCCAGACGATCATTTCGCGCGGCAAGAAGATGAAGGCCCAGAATGCGGCGCTCTTCAACAGCATCGAGCAGCGCTATGGCGTGCCGGCGGGCCCGCTGATTGCCATCTGGGGCATGGAAACCGGCTTCGGCGGCTTCATGGGCAAGGAGCACACGCTCTCTGCCGTTTCGACGCTCGCCTATGACTGCCGCCGTTCCGACTACTTTACCAACCAGCTCTACGCGGCGCTCCAGCTCGTCCAGCGCGGGGACCTCAGCCCCGATGCCCGGGGTGCGGCCCATGGCGAAATCGGACAGACCCAGTTCCTTCCGGCAAACGTCTTGAAGTACGGCGTCGACGGCGACGGCAACGGTCATGTGGACATGGTTCGCTCGAAGGCCGACGCGCTGGCGTCGACCGCAAACTTCCTGCGTGGTCACGGCTGGCAGCCGGGCGCCGGATACCAGCAGGGACAGGCGAATTTCGCCGCGATCCAGGGCTGGAATGCGGCCAGCGTCTACCAGCAGGCCATCGCCATCATCGGCGCCGAAATCGACGGCGACTGACCGCGAGCATTACGAGATTTGCAGATTGGGGAGCCCGGTTCGAAAGGACCGGGCTTCTTTTTTCACTTTGATCACATGCCCGGGCGGGCAAAATCGCCGGTCTTCGGGTCCATCACCCAGAGCTCGCCGGTCGAAATGTCGAACCAGGCGCCGTGCAGGTTGAGCTTGCCCTTGGCTTCGAGGATCTGGACGCAGGGAAAGGTGCGCAGATTGGCGATCGAGTTGCGGATGGAGACGCGCTCCAGCGCCCGCTGCCGCTCGGCCTGGGTCATCACTTCGTTGCTCTGGATCTGCTCGGCCGAGGGCTTCAAGAGGTGCATCCAGCGGCCAATGAAATCGCCCGGCGACAAAGGCTCGGCGTCGAGATCGAGCGCCGCCTTGATGCCGCCACAGCGTCCATGGCCCATGACGACGATGTCGGTGACGCGCAGCGACTGCACGGCAAACTCAAGCGCCGCCGAGGTCGAGTGATAATGGCCGTCGGGCTCGTAGGGTGGCATCAGATTGGCGACGTTACGCACGACGAAGAGTTCGCCCGGGCCGCTGTCGAAGATCGTCTCGGGGGCTGCCCGGGAGTCACAACAGGCAATGACCATGGTCTTGGGCTTCTGCCCGCTGTCGGCCAATGTCTTGTAACGCTGCTGCTGTTCGCTGAAGCGGCCATTCATGAAATTATGATAGCCGTTCAGAAGGTGGTCCGGAAAACGCTGCATATCCATCGGTTACCCCGCTGTAGTCGAGAGTTCAATCCACCAAGCCATTCGACGGCAAACCGTGAACAGCTTCTTCTATTTCCGGCGCATCTGGCTCGGATGCAGCAGGCGCCGCATCTGCACCATGGCCATCGGCGTCGAGAGACTGGACGCGTCCTGTTCAAGCGTCAGTTCATCGGCACCGCGCTTGACCGTGCGCGCGATGATTTCAAACACGCTGGCTGTCGCCATCTGCAGCGCCCGCTCCTCCGAAAGCCCCTCCAGCAATCGCGCCAGGAACACCGCCGTCAACAAGTCGCCCGTCCCGTTCGGCGGGTTCTCGATCAGCCGATGTTCTGCAAGAAGCGCATGGTTGCCGGAGAGATAGAGGTTTCCCGTGCCGCCATTCATCATCGGGATCGCCGACGAGACCAGCATGCGCGATGGGCCAAGCCCGAGCGCCGCATCGAGGATGGCCGCATTGGTCTCGAGCGCTGCACCTGCAAGCCAGGCCAGTTCGAAACGGTTGGGCGTGGCCAGGCTTGCAAGTGGCAGCAGCCGGTCACGGATCGCCGTCGCCGTCGCTTCGGGAACGTAGAGCCCTTCGGCATCGCCAATCACAGGATCGCAGGCATAGACGAGATCGGGGTTGCGGGCGCGAAGCGTCGTCACCAGCCGGGCAACGCCGTCTGCCTGTCCGACGGATCCGAGATAACCCGAAAGCACCGCGCGAACCTCGCCGGCCCAGGGCGCCTGAGCGAGATCGTCGATGACAGACTGGAATTCCGCGTCCGGGATGGTGATTCGCGTCGAACGGCCATGGCCAGGATGCCAAGGGAGGATAACCGTCGGCAGTGCCCAGACGGGATGGCCGAGCGTCTCCAGGGCGAAGACAACGGCCCGATTGCCAACGGTACCACGCACCACGTGACTGGAAATGACGATCACGGCACCGGGCAAGGAGGGCATTTCGGGCATCGGCCAGTCCAATCCTTCGATTTGACCTCTGATCACCGACTGTCACCGCCATGTCAACAGGCTATGGCAGAGAGCTTCCGCACAAGCCGCTGGCGTTTTCATGCTTTTTCATCGGAATTCGAGCAATTTTCGCCAATTTGCCTTCGATTTAAATGGATTTAAGCTGTTTTCACGTGAGATTCTCCGATTTTGGGCTCGTTTTTGCCGAAATCGTCATAAAAAGCGGTCGCCATTAGCCATGGTTCTGATAGGGTCTAGCCTATCATGAATGGGAGAAACTTCATGGGCGTGAAATACAATCCGAAGCGGGACAGACACATCGACGCAGCGAAGGCGGCCGCCATCAAACTGGGCACCGACGCGCTGGCGCCGGAGATCCTCTTCGGCGGGGCCAGCAACGACGACCTCGATCTCTATTCGGCGGACATGCTGGCACTGACGGCGGCCCATGCGAGGAGCGAACTCGCGCGCTGGGACGGCGGAAAACCTCAGGTTTCTGTTGAAACGGTGCCCGGCGTCGCGCCTGGCGGCACCGAGGTTTCGATCATTGCCGTCACCGAACACAACATGCCGTTCCTCTACGATTCGGTCATGGGCGAGGTGACGAGCACGCACCGCGACATCCATCTCGCGATCCATCCCATTCTGGTCCAGGAGCCGGGCAAGCCCGTCAAGTTGTTCGATCCGGACGAACCGAGCGACCCGGCGCACCGCGTCAGCCATATCCAGATCCATCTGGACAAGTTGACGCCGGTCGAGGCGCAGTCGCTGAGCAACCGTATCCGCGACGTGCTCGAACAGGTTCATCAGGCCGTGCACGACTGGCCGGCGATGACGACGCTGCTCGATCAGGCGATGCAGGAACTTGAGGACTACAATGCCTCGCGCAAGAAGAGCGACCGCGACGAAGCGCTCGCCTTCCTCCGCTGGCTCCGGGACAATAACTTCACCTTCCTCGGCATGCGCGAGTACACCTATTCGGGCAAGGGCGGGAAGGCCTCGGTCGAGCGTGGCACGGGCAGGGGTCTCGGCATCCTTTCCAACCCCGATGTGCGCGTGCTGCGCCAGGGCAAGGACGCGGTTCTGACGACGCCGGAAATTCTGGCCTTCCTCGAAAGCCCGGATTTCCTGATCGTCACCAAAGCCAACGTGAAATCGGTGGTGCACCGCCGCGCCTATATGGACTACATTGGCGTCAAGCGTTTCGATGCCGACGGCAATGTCGCCGGCGAACTGCGCATCGTCGGCCTGTTCACCTCATCGGCCTATACCCGCCAGGCGGCCGAAATTCCGCTGCTGCGCCACAAGATCGAGAAGATCGTCGACCATTTCGGCTACGATCCGCAGAGCCACTCCGGCAAGATGCTGGACAACACGCTCGAATCCTACCCGCGTGACGATCTCTTCCAGATCGACGTCGGGCTGCTGGCCGCCTTCTGCGAACAGATCAATGAGCTCGGCGACCGTCCGCGCATCCGCGTTCTGCCACGCATCGACCATTTCGACCGTTTCGTTTCGGTCATCGTCTTCGTGCCGCGCGAACAATATGATTCCGACGTGCGCGAGAAGATCGGCGACTATCTGAAGACAGCCTATGACGGTCGCGTTTCGGCCTACTATCCGGCCTTCCCGGAAGGTGGCCTGGCGCGCGTCCATTTCATCATCGGCCGCACCAGCGGCAAGACCCCGCGCATCCCGCAGGCCAAGCTCGAAGAGGCCGTGCGCGGCATCGTCACGCGCTGGATCGATCGATTCGACCTGCTTGCCCGCAAGGATGGCATCGAACTCGATGTCGACGGCGCCTACCAGTCGTTCTTCACGCCGGCCGAAGCCTATGCGGACCTCGCTGACATCGCCGCCTGCAAGGCGGAAGATCCGATCCGGATCTCGTTTTACAACTACAACCGCCCGGTCAACCGACCGGATACGGCTGAGCTGAAGATCTTCCATGCCGGCGAGCCCGTATCGCTGTCGCGCCGCGTGCCACTGCTCGAAAACCTCGGCTTCCGTGTCATCAGCGAACAGACCTACGACCTCAACGTCGGCAAGCATGGCGAGGACAAGCACCGCGTCGTGCTGCACGACATGGAACTCGTCCATCGCGACGGGCTTGCGCTCAATCTCGACAAGTCGGGTGCAGCACTCGAGGAAGCCTTCCTCGCCGCCTGGAACGGCACGATCGAGGACGACAACTTCAACCGGCTGATCCTGCTTTCAGGTCTCAACGCCCGTGAAGTGACGGTGCTGCGCGCCTATGCCCGATACCTTCGCCAGGCCGGCATCACCTATTCTCAAGGGTATATCGCCGACACGCTGAACAAGTATCCCGGTATTGCCGCCGATATCTTCAAGCTGTTCGTCACCCGCATGGACCCGGCGCTCGAAGAGAAGCCACGGGCCAAGAAGTGCAACACGCTCATCGCCTCGATCGAAACCGCGCTATCGTCGGTCCCGAGCCTCGACGAGGACCGGATCCTGCGCCGTTATGTCAACGCCATCGAGGCGACGCTCAGGACCAACTACTTCCAGAAGGACGCCGACGGGAAGCCGCGTGCGGTGCTTGCCCTCAAGCTCGACCCCAAGCAGCTCGACGGCCTGCCCGAGCCGCGTCCGTTCCGCGAAATCTTCGTCTACGGCACCGAGGTCGAAGGCGTGCACCTGCGCTTCGGCAAGGTCGCCCGCGGCGGTCTTCGCTGGTCCGACCGGGCACAGGACTACCGCACCGAAGTGCTGGGCCTGGTGAAGGCACAGCAGGTCAAGAACGCCGTCATCGTGCCCGTCGGCGCCAAGGGTGGCTTCTATCCGAAGCAACTGCCGGTCGGCGGCAACCGCGACGAGGTGTTCAAGGCCGGTACCGAAGCCTACAAGACCTTTATCCGGACCATGCTGTCGGTCACCGACAACATCGTCGGCCAGGATGTCGTGCCGCCAGTGGACACGCTGCGCCGCGACGGTGACGATCCCTATTTCGTCGTCGCCGCCGACAAGGGCACGGCGACCTTCTCCGACACGGCCAACGGTCTGGCGCAGGAAGCCGGCTTCTGGCTGGACGACGCGTTTGCTTCGGGCGGATCGGCCGGTTACGACCACAAGAAGATGGGCATCACCGCCCGCGGCGCCTGGGAAACCGTCAAGCGCCACTTCCGCGAGATGGACATCGACATCCAGACGACCCCCTTCACGGTTGCCGGCGTCGGCGACATGTCGGGCGACGTCTTCGGAAACGGCATGCTGCTGTCGGAAAAGATCCGACTGCTTGCAGCCTTCGACCACCGCGACATCTTCATCGATCCCAACCCGGATACGGACGTGTCCTTCTCCGAGCGCAAGCGCATGTTCGCCCTGCCGCGTTCGAGCTGGCAGGATTATGACCGCAAGACGCTGTCGGAAGGCGGCATGATCATTTCGCGTGCCGAAAAGTCGGTGACGCTGACGCCGGAAGCGATGGCGGCGATCGGCATCGACAAGCAGAAGGCGACGCCGTTCGAGATCATGAACGCGATCCTGAAGAGCCAGGTGGATCTCCTCTGGTTCGGCGGCATCGGCACCTATGTGCGTGGCAGCAACGAGACGGATGCCGAAGTCGGCGACCGCGCCAATGACGCGATCCGCGTGGCAGCCGAAGAGGTCCGCGCCCGTGTCATCGGCGAGGGCGCAAACCTTGGCGTCACCCAGAAGGGCCGCATCGGCTTCGGCCTCAATGGCGGTCGCTGCAACTCCGACGCCATCGACAACTCGGCGGGCGTCAACTCGTCCGACGTCGAGGTCAACATCAAGATCGCGCTGGCGTCTGCCATGCGCGACGGTCGCCTGACCCGGCCGAAGCGCAACACGCTGCTGGCGTCGATGACCGAGGAAGTCGGCCATCTGGTGCTGCGCAACAACTACGAGCAGTCGCTGGCGATCTCTTTGACCGCCATGCAGGGTGCCGGCAACCGCACGACGCTCGGCCGACTGATGACGCGGCTGGAGGCCGACGGTCATCTCAACCGCAAGGTCGAGACGCTGCCGACAGACCAGGCGATGACTGAGCGCTACCAGGCGGGCAAGCCCTTGACCCGTGCGGAAATCGGCGTGCTGCTCTCCTACTCCAAGCTGGTTCTGTTCGACGAGCTGATCGCCAGCGACCTTCCGGACGACCCGTATTTCACGGCGACACTGGAACGCTACTTCCCCGGCAAGATGCGCAAGACCTATGCCGGCGACATCCATGGCCACCGCCTGCGCCGCGAGATCATCGCGACCGTGCTCGCCAACGAGGTCATCAACCGTGGCGGCCCTGCCTTCGTATCGACCTTGACGGATGCGACAGGTTTCCTCTCGGCGGATGTCGTCAAGGCGGCCGTGCTGGCGCTCGATGGCTTCGACCTGCCGCGGATCTATGACGAGATCGACGCCCTCGACACCAAGATCGGCGGCGGGCTGCAGAACGTCCTCTACCAGGAAGTCGGCCGCATCTTCACGCTCGTGACCGAGCGGGCACTGCGCACCCATGCGGCAACCGGCTCGGTTTCCGAAGCGGTGTCGCGTCTGCGAGACGGCCTTCAGAAGCTGCGCGGCACGATGCGGACCGCGGTCTCCGGCGAGAGCGCCGAAGAAGCACAGGCAAAGACAGCGGCCTTCGTCGAGGGTGGCGTACCCGCCAAGCTTGCCGAGGAGATCTCGGAACTGGCCCTGATGACGCTGGTGCCGGAAATCATGCAGATTTCTGCCGAAACCGGCGAGACGCTGAGCCGTACCGCGCAAGGATACTTCGCCGTCACCGACACGCTTCGGATCAACCGGCTGCTGGCCGCCTCCGATCGTGTGCCGGCAACCGAGCAGTTCGAGGCGATGGCGCTTTCACGGGCGGTATCCGATATCGCCGCCGCGCGGCGCGATATCACTGCAGCGGCGCTGCGCGAGCAGAAAAAGGAACGCAGCCCGGTCGCCGCCTGGGAGGAGAACGAGCGCGAGCGCGTCGCCCAAGCAACGGGCCAGCTGCGTCTGTTGACCGAGAAGGGTGAAACCACGCTTGCCAAGATCACCGTCGCTGCGGGCCTTCTGAATGACCTGGCACGCGGAAGGGCGAGGTAATCCTGCCTCTTAGGGACTGATCATCCGGGGAGCAGAAATGTGGGCAGTTTTTTCGCCTGCATTACGCTCTGGACCATTTGGAAACGATCAGATTGAAGATAGTCTGCGCCGCGCGTTCGAGGGGATGCGCGGCGCAGTCTTTTTCGGGAGGGGCACTTGCAGATTTCGGCCGACAGGACAGACGAACGACCGCGCGCGTCACGCGCGGGCATAGCCGGCTGGATGCTCTTCGACTGGGCAGCGCAACCCTTCTTCACGGTCATCACCACCTTCATCTTCGGCCCCTACTTCGTCTCGCGGCTGACAGAGGATCACGCTGTCGGTCAGGCGATGTGGGGCTATACGCTCACCGTTTCCGGCATCATCATCGCCATTCTTTCCCCCGTGCTCGGCTCGATCGCCGACGCGACGGGACCGCGCAAGCCCTGGATCGGCTTTTTCGCCGTCATCAAGATCGCATCCCTGGCGATGCTCTGGTTTGCTGCCCCCGGTTCGCCGATCATTTACGCCGCGTTCTTCATCGTGCTGGCGACCGTCGCCGCCGAATTTTCAATCGTCTTCAACGATTCGATGATGACGCGGCTGGTGGACGAGAAGGATGTCGGCCGCATTTCCAACATCGCCTGGGGGCTCGGTTATCTCGGCGGCATGATCGTCCTGATCGCCGTTGTGGCGCTTCTTGCGGCAAATCCGGAAACCGGCAAGACTGCTGCTGGTATAGACCCGCTGTTCGGCCTCGATCCGGCCAAGGGCGAGGACGCGCGCATCACCGGTCCAATATCGGCGCTCTGGTACCTCGTCTTCATCATTCCGATGTTCCTCTTCACCCCCGACGCCACAAAGGCGACGATGTCGCTGCGCAAGGCGACCGCCACGGGCCTGCGGGAACTGAAGGGTACGCTCGGCGAACTCCGGCAACGATCGGGAATCATGCGTTTCCTGATCGCGCGCATGATCTTCCAGGATGGTGTCAACGGGCTGCTGGCGCTCGGCGGTACCTTCGCCGCCGCCATGTTCGGCTGGCAGACCCTCGAACTCGGAATCTACGGCATCATCTTGAACATCGTCGCGATCGGCGGGTGTCTTTATGCGAGCAGGCTCGATGCAAGGCTCGGCTCCAAGGTCATCGTTACCGCGAGCCTCGTATGTCTCATCATCGCGACGCTTGGCATTGTCTCGACCGGTCCGGGATTCACTCTGTTCGGCCTCATGCCGCTGTCGACTGACGATTCCGGCGGCCTGTTCGGCACAGCGGCCGAGAAGGCTTACATCCTCTACGGCCTGCTGGTCGGCATCGCCTTCGGCCCGGTGCAGGCCTCGTCGCGTTCCTATCTCGCCCGCAGTGTCAGCATCGACGAAGCCGGCCGTTATTTCGGCCTCTACGCCCTCTCCGGTCGGGCGACATCGTTCCTGGCCCCGGCATCGGTCGCCACGATCACGCTTGCCACCGACTCGGCCCGCATCGGCATGATGGCCCTCATCGCCTTCCTGGTCGCCGGCCTCATGATCCTGCTGCGCACGCCCTATCCGGCGGATGACGGGCGCAAAAAAGCCGCCGCGTCCTTTGGGCGCGACGGCTTCTGATGGTCTCAAGCTAGGTGCGAAAATCCGGGGCCGGCGTGAAGCGTCGTCCCCGGGCCCTGTCAGTGGCGGAAGTGGCGCATGCCGGTGAAGACCATGGCGACGCCATGTTCATCGGCCGCGGCAATGACTTCCTCGTCGCGCATCGAGCCACCCGGCTGGATGACGGCGGTAGCGCCGGCCGCGATCGCCGAGAGCAATCCATCGGCGAACGGCAGGAAGGCTTCGGAGGCGACGGCCGAGCCGCGCGTCAATGGCGTTGCCAGACCGAGCGCCTTGGCCGCCTCTTCCGCCTTGATCGCAGCGATACGGGCAGAATCGACGCGGCTCATCTGCCCGGCGCCGATGCCGGCCGTCTGGCCATCCTTGGCATAGACGACAGCGTTGGACTTGACGTGTTTTGCCACCTTGAAGGCAAACTTCATGTCTTCCAGTTCCTGCGCCGTCGGTGCGCGCTTGGTCACCACCTTCAGCTCCAGGTCCTCGACCATGCCGTTGTCGCGGGTCTGGACCAAAAGACCACCGGAGACCGTCTTGGCCGAAAGGCCCGGAATGCGCGGATCGGGCAGGGCGCCGGTGGTCAGCAGCCGCAGGTTCGGCTTGCGGGCGATGATCGTCTTGGCCTCATCGCTGACCTCAGGCGCGATGATGACCTCGGTGAAGAGCTTGACGATCTCTTCGGCCGTTTCCGCATCAAGCAGCTGGTTGAGCGCGATGATGCCGCCGAAGGCCGAGGTGGAATCGCAGGCGAGCGCCCGCCGATAGGCTTCGACCAGCGTCGGGGCCGTGGCCACGCCGCAAGGGTTGGCATGCTTGATGATCGCAACGGCCGGCGCCTTCTCCGGCAGGAACTCGGCCACCAGTTCGAAGGCGGCATCGGTGTCGTTGATGTTGTTATAGGAGAGTTGCTTGCCCTGCAGCAGCGTGGCGGTCGCCACGCCCGGACGGTTCTCGCCGGTGACGTAGAAGCCCGCCTTCTGGTGCGGATTTTCGCCGTAGCGCATCGCTTCCTTCAAGACGCCGCCGAGAACGCGGTGACGGGGCATCGGCGTGTCGAGCGCCTCGGCAAACCAGTTGGAGATGGCCGCGTCATAGGCGGCCGTGCGGGCATAGGCCTTGGCAGCCATCTTCTGGCGGAAGGCATAGGTCGTTGCACCCGACGCCAACTCTTCGATGAGGACCGGATAATCAGCCGGATCGGTGACGATGGTGACGTAGGCGTGGTTCTTGGCCGATGCGCGGATCATGGCCGGGCCGCCGATATCGATGTTTTCGACCGTCGTCGGATAGTCGCCGCCCTGCGCACGGACTTCCTCGAAGGGATAGAGGTTGATCACCGCCAGATCGATCGCGGTAATGCCGTGGGCCGACATCGCCGCCTGGTGCTCGGCATCGTCGCGGATCGCCAGCAGGCCGCCGTGGACACCGGGGTGAAGGGTCTTGACCCGGCCGTCCATAACCTCAGGGAAGCCCGTGAGGTCCGAAACGTCGCTGACCGGAAGACCTGCCTGTGCCAGCGCCTTGTGCGTGCCGCCGGTCGAAACCAGGCGCACGCCTTTTTCGTGCAACGCCCGGGCAAGCTCGACGACGCCGGTCTTGTCGGACACGGAGAGGAGAGCGGTCCGGACAGGAACCTCGTTCGGGGCGGGAATTTTCTTGGAGGCGACAGCCATCAACCATGCTCCTTTGGCGGCGCCGGACGCGCGGGGAGGATGCTCCGGCATTGGGATGGCTGCCCGTTAGCATAGCTTTCCGGCCGAAGGAACCTCGGCAAGCCCACATCCTAAAATAAGCTCAGTTTGTGCGCGAGAAGGTCCACTGGATCTCCGGCTGCCTGGCAACCGCAAAGGTGACCGTCAGCTGTGACGAGGCGCGGATGCCCGAGGGATCGGCAAAGAAAATGTCTTCCTCGACCGCCAGTTCGCCGTCTTGGCAGGCAAACAGCCAGACTTCGCCGTCGGGTGCGGTGAGGTAGATCTCGCGGCCGTTGTTCTGGCGAATGGTGACGGCCGGGTGAATGTGGAAGCGGGCGACCGCCACGGCGGTGTTGGTTTCCTCGGGATCGCTGCCGTCGGCACGCGAAAGCCGGTCGCGCCCGCGGATTATCCGGCCACCGTTGAGCACGCCGATGTCGCGCTCGTGTAACAGCCCGAACGATGAGAGATAGCCGTCATGATTGGCCGCGACGGATTCGAGTCGGCCCGGTTCGTCCTTGCGCTCCACGACGACCCGCGAGACGCCGCTGGTCATGATCGGTCCCAGAAACCGTGACTGCGAAAAGCGAGAGGACGACGTGTCGTTGACGGTGACGGTGGAGTGCGCCGCGGTCATCCGCGCCATCTGGCGGAACCGTTCGCCGGCAAACTTCGGCGCGCCCGAATTGATCACGAACCGCGTCTTGCCGGAGGACATTTCGAACGACAGGCAGCCCGCATGGGCGCTGCGCGACAGATCGACCGAAAGCGGCCGACCGGTATCGACGATGACGACGGTGTTTTCGATCGACAGGCGCTCGTAATGGGCAAGCGGCAGCGAGCGGAACGGCTCACCGGCTGTTTCGTCGTAGCGCAGCACCGAGGCCAGTTCATGCGCCAGCACCGAGGTGGCACCGTTGAAGAGCGCCAATTCGCCGCCCTGGTGGCGGAAGAAGCGCAAGGCCGGATACATCCGGTCGATGCAGGGAATGAGGCGTGACGGCACGTCATGCCCGAGATTGACATAGGTCTGGCGCAGCGGCAGCAGGTCGAGCAGCAGCTCCAGGCCGGCGCGCGGACTGCGCGAAAAATGACTGCCATCGGCAAGGATCTGCCGGTCGAGTTCGAAATCGAGGTGACGCGACGCCTTGCGAATGGCCGAGGGCGTCGACGGCATCGAGACCGATGCCATGGCAAGCGCCATCCGGACACGCAGGCGCGCCTCGCCATCTCTGACCGTTTCGGCGATGTGTCGGAGATAACGGACCTGGAAGGCCAGGCTTTTCAGGAAACGGCGATAGAAGCCATGCTCCGCATTGCGCAGCACCACCGGCGAGTGCGAGAGCCACGCGATGATGCGTTGGGCAATGACGTCGGCATCCCAGGCAATGCCACCCAAATTACGGCCGTGAGTGGCGATCCAGTCGTCGACGATCTGCCGCAGGCGCACGAAGCCGGCATCCTCACGGATGGCCCGTAAATGCCTGAGCCAGCCGAACGAATGCAGCCGGACGGCGAATTCAAGCGATGGCAGGTCGATTTCAAACGGCGATTCGCCTTCGGTGTCGAGCACGCGACCGGCCAATGGGTAGCGACCTTCAAGAATTTCCTCGGCCACGAAGGGATCGACAGCCCTGAGGTCCGTTGGCGCGACAATCAGGCGGCTGGGCGTCGAACCGGTAAAGCGCAGCGACGAGACGCGGCCGACCGAAAGCCGGCGCGACACGCGGCGCCAGCCTTCACGCGCATACAGATAGGAAAGCCTTCGCCTGCCGGAAAACACCATCAACGCCCGCCGGTTTCCTCATTCCTGAAGCAAGCCGTGCGAGTTCCTCGAACGGATGCGTCGGCTTCGCGCCAGTATCGATAACGCATGCGCCCCCGAAGATCCGTATTCGATTTTCGAGACGCACCATGCGCCGTTTCAAAATGTCAGAGCGTCCTTGTCTGTCCGAACGGTCAGGCGGCGCTCAACGTCAACTCCGTATGGTGCCGGAAAGATCATTAAACTTTTAATAATTATTTCGTCTTTGATAGGCTCGCAGCCTTAAAGCGTCAATTGACACAACAAAACAGCCCGCATCCGAGGCTGTCCGGACGGCAATTCGACTTTTCCAGACTTATTTGCGGCGAATCACTGCGGCGTAGAACCCGTCGAGTCCACCGGCGAAAGGCGGATCGAGCGGGAACATCGACGGGGTCGTGCGCACTTCACCCAGCGGGGTGATCGCATCTTCCAGCCCCGGCCAATCCTTGGCCAGAACCGGAACACGTTCATAGTCAGCGCCAGCCTCTACCACCCGGGCAACCACTTCCTCGCCTTCACGCGGGTCAAGCGAACAATTGGAGAAGACGACGATACCACCAGGTTTGACCACCGTCAGCGCGTGGCGCAGCAAACGCTCCTGCAGCAGCGCGAGCTTCTCGATGTCCTCTGGCCCCTTGGTCCAAAGCACGTCCGGGTGGCGGCGGGTCGTCCCGGTCGAAGAACAGGGCGCATCGAGCAAGGCGGCATCGAAGAGGTCCTCAGGCCGAAAATCGGCCATGTTGGTTTCCTTCATCTCTGCCTGAAGGCCCAGACGCTCGAGATTGCCCTTCAAACGGCGCAAGCGGCTTGCGGACTGATCGAGCGCCGTGACGTCTGCGCCGGCGAGGATGAGCTGCGCCGTCTTGCCACCGGGGGCAGCGCAGAGATCGACAACGGTCTTTCCGGCAAGCAGTCCGAACAGGCGAGCCGGGATCGATGCGGCCGCATCCTGAACCCACCATTCGCCATCAGAGAATCCGGCTAAGGAAGGGATGGTGCCGGAGAATTCGGCAAGGCGGACAGACCCTGTCGGCAAGACCGTGCCGCCGAGCCGTTCAGCCCAACCATTGGCGTCCGACTTGACCGTCAGATCTATCGCCGCCGGCGTCAGCTGCGCTTCGGCGATGAGGTCGGCCTGTTCGCGCCCATAACGCTGGACTAGCCTGTCGAAGAACCAATCCGGCATTGCCGGAAGGGTGCGCAGGCTTTCGAGGATCGCGTCTTTTTCGCGCGACAAGCGGCGAAGGACGGCATTCACCAGATTGGCAAACCGGCGGTTACGCGGATCGGCCTGTGCCTGCTCGACGGCAAGGTCGACGGCGGAATGGTCGGGAACGTCGAGGTAGAGGATCTGCGCGGCGGCCACGGCCAGAACATGGTCGAGGGCGCGCGCGCCCTCGGGAAGTGGGGTCTGCAGCATCGAACCGATCGCCGCCTGGATGCGCGGCAGGTGGCGCAGGGCCGAATTGAGAATGGCGCGCACCAGCGCCCGATCGGCTTCGTTCAACTCGCGATAGGCGGGATTGCCATGTTCATGATCGAGCATGCCATCGAGCGACGTCTTGCGATCAACAACCGCGCCGAGGATCTTGGCCGCCGCCTGACGCGTGCGCAGACCGGGCTTTTCTGGGCCGCGTTCCTGTTGTGCAGGCCTTTTCGACCTGACCGGCTGCTTGTGCGAGCGGTTTTGTTTCGGACGTGAATCGTTGTTGTTTTCGGCAGACATCAGGACCAGGGACCTTTCGGCGGTTCGGAACCACCGCGACCCCAACCGGTAGAGGGAACAGAGCGCGATTTGCGCACCGGATTATCAGCCCGAACCGGCGGCGTCGACCCCATCGACATCTCCTGCGCCATCTGTTGCAGGGCGGCGATCCGGTTTTCAGTGTTCGGATGGGTGGAAAACAGGTTGTCCATGCGCTCGCCGGAGAGCGGATTGATGATGAACATATGCGCGGTCGCCGGATTGCGTTCGGCATCGTCATTGTGAATCCGGTGTGCGGCACCGGCGATTTTCTGCAAAGCCGAAGCCAGAGCCAATGGCTTGCCGCAGATTTCGGCACCACGGCGATCGGCGGAATATTCGCGTGTGCGGCTGATCGCCATCTGCACCAGCATCGCCGCAATCGGCGCGACGATCATCGCGATCAGGACACCGACAAAGCCCAGCGGATTGTTGTTGTTTTCGCGATTGCCGCTAAACAGGAAGGCGAAATTGCCGAGCATCGAGATCGCGCCGGCAAGTGTCGCCGTCAACGTCATCGTCAGGGTGTCGCGGTTCTGGACGTGCGCCAGTTCATGCGCCATGACACCTGCAACCTCGTCATAGTTAAGGGCCTGAAGCAGGCCGGTGGAGGCGGCGACAGCGGCATTCTCGGGGTTGCGTCCGGTCGCAAAGGCGTTCGGCTGCGGGCTGTCGATCACATAGACCCGCGGCATCGGCAGGCCGGCATTGGCGGCAAGATCGCGCACGATGCCGTAATATTCCGGCGCGCTGCGTTCATCGACTTCCTGCGCACGATACATGCGCAGAACCATGCGGTCGGAATTCCAGTAGGAGAAAAAATTCATGCCCGCCGCCATGACGAAGGCAATCATCATGCCGCCACGTCCACCGATGGCAAAGCCGACCGCCATGAACAGGGCGGTCATCACTGCGAGCAGCATGGCGGTGCGAACGAGGTTCATGATGGGCTCCGGGTCGTCTACGTTTCACGTGAATCAGGGTTTCCGTTGCGGCAACGGCGCCTTATATGATGGGTGCAAATGCCCCGTTCTTCAATACAGATGCACGAATCCGGATACTGGCGAGATGCAGAACGACAACGACAATGCCCCCGACCACCCGAAAAGACCGCTACCGGCCGCTGCCCTGCGCGCGCTGAAAGAAGCCGAGGAACGGCGGCAGGCAGAAGCGGAGAAGGTGCTGCCAAAGGAGATCGGCGGCCGCGGCGGCGCCGACCCGGCACGCTTCGGCGACTGGGAAATCAAGGGCCGGGCGATCGATTTCTGAGAGATCTCACCGTTTGAGCTTGTGGAACAGTTTCCTTCTTCCGCTTGCAAGCAGCCAAGGCCTGCCGCAAGCGACGCCTGATTTCGTTCGACACTTTTAATTGGAATCCGGCTCATAAAGTCGAGACGGTGATTTGATCTCCGTCCGCGTTCAAGGCCGCGGTCAGAAGAGAGCATGAATCAAAAAGGGCGGCCGATGCCGCCCTTTTCACTATCTGTCGCTTGTTAAGCCTTGTTCTGCCGGTTGGCGATCAGGTCGTCCACAACCGCCGGATCGGCGAGTGTCGAGGTGTCACCGAGCGCGCCGAAATCGTCCTCGGCGATCTTGCGCAGGATGCGGCGCATGATCTTGCCCGAGCGGGTCTTCGGCAGGCCTGGGGCGAACTGGATTTTGTCCGGTGTGGCGATCGGTCCGATTTCCGAGCGGACGTGCTTGACCAAGGCCTGGCGCAGCTCGTCATTGCCGATTTCGCCGGCCATCAGCGAGACGTAGCAATAGATGCCTTGTCCCTTGATCGGATGCGGATAGCCGACGACGGCGGCTTCCGACACCAGATGGTGCGATACGAGCGCCGATTCGACTTCGGCTGTGCCGAGGCGATGGCCGGAGACGTTGAGCACGTCGTCGACGCGGCCGGTGATCCAGTAGTAACCATCCTCATCGCGGCGGCAGCCGTCACCGGTAAAGTACTTGCCCTTGTAGGTAGCGAAGTAGGTCTGGCCGAAACGCGCATGATCGCCATAGATCGTGCGCATCTGACCCGGCCAGCTGTCGGTGATGCAGAGATTGCCGTCGGCGGCTCCTTCCAGCACGTTGCCTTCGTTGTCGACCAGCTGCGGCTGGACGCCGAAGAAGGGCCGCGTTGCCGAGCCGGGCTTGAGATCGGTCGCGCCTGGCAGCGGCGTAATCAGGATGCCGCCAGTCTCCGTCTGCCACCAGGTGTCGACGATCGGTGATTTCTGATCGCCGACGACGTTGTAGTACCATTCCCAGGCTTCGGGATTGATCGGCTCGCCAACCGAGCCGAGCAGGCGAAGCGACGAGCGCGAGGCGCGCTTGACGAAATCGTCGCCGGCGCCCATCAGCGAGCGGATCGCCGTCGGCGCGGTGTAGAAGACGTTGACCTTGTGCTTGTCGATCACTTCCCAGAAGCGGCCAGCGTCGGGGAAATTCGGAACGCCCTCGAACATCACTGTGGTCGCGGCATTGGCGAGCGGTCCGTAGACGATGTAGGAATGGCCGGTCACCCAACCCACATCCGCCGTGCACCAGTAGATATCGCCGTCGCGATAGTCGAAGACATATTCGTGGGTCATCGAGGCATAGACGAGGTAACCGCCGGTGGTGTGCAGCACGCCCTTCGGCTTGCCGGTGGAACCAGAGGTGTAGAGGATGAACAGCGGGTCTTCCGCCTTCATCTTCGCCGGCTCGCAATGCGGCTTCACGGTCGCCGTTTCCTGGTGGTACCAGAGGTCGCGGCCCGGCGCCCAGCCGATCTTGCCGCCGGTGCGGCGCACGACCAGCACCTTGTTGACGATCACGTGCTGCTTGGCAGCGATATCGATGGCGGTGTCGGTGTTTTCCTTCAGCGGCACCGGTTTGCCGCCGCGCACGCCCTCGTCACAGGTGATGACGAACGTGGATTCACAATCGACGATGCGACCGGCGAGCGCGTCAGGCGAGAAGCCGCCGAAGACGACCGAATGAATGGCGCCGATGCGGGCGCAGGCAAGCATCGCATAGGATGCTTCAGGGATCATCGGCATGTAGATGGTGACGCGATCGCCCTTCTTGACGCCATGCTTCTTCAGCACGTTGGCCAGACGACAAACCTGCTCGTAGAGCTGGTTGTAGGTGATCTTCTTGTCGATATAGGGGTTGTCGCCTTCCCAGATGATCGCCGTCTTTTCACCGTGTGTCTTCAGGTGGCGGTCGATGCAGTTGTAGGAGACGTTGGTCAGCCCGTCCTCGTACCACTTGATCGAGACCTTGCCCTTGAAAGAGGTGTTCTTGACCTTGGTATATGGCTTGAACCAATCGATCCGTTTGCCGTGTTTGCCCCAGAACTTGGCCGGGTCGGAGATGCTCTCCTCATACCACTTCAGATAGGTCGTGTTGTCGAGCAGCGTCCGGCTCTTGGCAGACTTCAACACCGGATAGATCTTGGCGGACATTCTTTCCTCCCTGCGCATTCCTGTCTGGGGTTCTCACTCCCGGAGACCCCGCCTCGGCGACGATACATAGCAGGTCAAAGCCAAGCCGCAATTAGACAAAAGGACATTTGGAACTGGAGAATTGCAATTTTGAGACAACGACGCTATAGAGGCGCTCAATTCCCGGAAATCAGTGGTAGACTCCACGGCCCGCGACACCGGCGCGGCGGACAAAAGGACTATATCCATGGCTCAGCAACTGCTTATGCCCAAGGCAACAGCCGTCTGGCTCGTTGACAATACCGCACTGTCGTTCGAACAGATTGCCACGTTTTGCAAGCTGCATCCGCTCGAAGTGAAGGCGATTGCCGACGGTGAATCGGCGCAGGGCATCAAGGGTCTAGATCCAATCGCAACCGGCCAGCTTTCGCGCGACGAGATCGCCCGCGCCGAGGGAAATCCGAACCACAAGCTGAAGCTGTCCGAGCCGAAAGTTCGCGTTCCCGATAGCAAGCGCAAGGGCCCGCGCTACACGCCGGTCTCCAAGCGCCAGGATCGCCCGAACGCCATTCTCTGGCTGGTTCGCAACCATCCCGAGCTGAAGGACGCGCAGATTTCCCGCCTCGTCGGCACCACCAAGTCGACGATCGAGCAGATCCGCGAACGCACCCACTGGAACTCGACGAACCTGACGCCGATGGATCCGGTCACGCTGGGCCTGTGCTCGCAGATCGATCTCGACCTCGAGGTCGAACGCGCCGCCAAGGGCCGCCCGCTGCCGACAGCCGCCGAACTCGGCGCGACGCTGGAAGCCGCCCAGGAAACCGAAAAGCTCAACTTCAGCTACGAGCGCGAAGAAGAGAAGGAAATCGATGCCGATGCCGTCTTCGCCAAGCTCAAGTCGCTGAAGTCGGATCGCAAGGACGAGGACGAAGACGATCAGTACTGATCGCCTCCTGTCATGACCTGACGAAAAGCCCGGATCGCTCGATCCGGGCTTTTTTTGTTTTCAGTAGGCTGAACCGGACTGATCCCTGAGATTATGGCGCTCGGTGCCCTTGAGCGGCGGGTTGAAGATGCTGACCAGGATCAGATCCTCGTCCTTTCCGCCCCGCAGAAAGTGCTTGTCGTGCTGGTCGAGCACGTAGATGTCGCCCTGTCGGATCGGAAAGACATTGCCCTGCATGTCCTCCACCTCGCCGTTCCCGGCGATGCAATAACAGGCTTCCAGATGGTTGCGATACTCCAGCAACGAGACGGTGTTGGCGCGAACGACGGTATGGCAGACCGTAAAGCCCATTCCATCCCTTTCGGTCAGCAACCGATGGCTGGTACCGCTTCCCCATTCAACGAAATGATCGGTGGCCTCGATATCCTGCAGACTGCGTACGAACATATGCTATGTCCTCCTATAAGAAATCTTTGCATCGCGGGCGTCGAAATGCGCATTCGCTATGCTTGATCCCTTATCTCGCTTGGTATTCTCGTCGACAAACGACGATTTCTCAGGCGATAGTTGAGGAGAATTTATAGATGCTCCCGCCGCTTGGCATGCTTCGCGCATTCGAAGCCGCCGCCCGTCTCGCCAGCTTCTCGCGCGCCGCCGACGAGCTGCACGTCACGCACGCCGCAGTCAGCCATCAGATCCGGCTGCTTGAGGAATGGTTTGGCAGGCCGCTGTTTCGGCGGGAGAAACGCGGCGTCCGTCTCCTTCCTGAGGCCGAGCGGCTGGCGGATGCCTTGACGTCGTGCTTTGCCCGGATCGCAACAGAAACGGACATGCTGCGGGCAAACGCCAAGTCGGCGATCACCGTCGCCTGCATCCCGTCGATCGCCACGCGGTGGCTGATACCGGCGCTCAACGAATTTCTCCAACAGCACGCTGATATCGACGTGAAGGTGATCTATGCGATGGCCGAGCAACGACTTCGGGAAACGGGCTGCGATGTCTTAATAACCCTTGGCGCCGACGGGTCGGACGGCGTGCAGAACGACCGCCTGTTTTCACGGGCGAACCGTCCGGTTGCCAGTCCGCGCTACATAGAGCGCAAGGGCGCGCTCGACACCGCAGACGCGATTGCAGCTGCCGACCTGCTCCACGATGAAACAGCGAACCGCTGGCGCGACTGGTTTGCCAAAACCGGCCAGGCCATGACCGGCCCGCCGCGCGGCCCCGTCTTTCAAGACTTCAACCTGCTGGCAACAGCCGTGATTGCCGGCCACGGCGTTGCGCTCTGTCCTGTCGAGGTCTTCCGCCGCGAGATCGACGGGGGTGATCTCATCGTCCTCTCGACGGTCGCGACGCTTGAAGACGAAAGCTATTTTCTCATCACCAGAAACGCGCGCGGAAAAGCGGTCGCCGCGTTCAGCGCGTGGTTCAGTTCCGTCGTTGCGCGATCGACCGCACCCGACAGCAACATGCGCTGACGTTGCGAGACGCAATCAGATACCGATGCCCTTGGCATGAAGCACGGCGGCGATCTCGTCGAGAATCGCTGGGTCGTCGATCGTCGCCGGCATCTTCCATGGCTGGCGATCGGCTATCTTCTGGATCGTCGCACGCAGGATCTTTCCGGATCGGGTCTTCGGCAGCCGCTTGACGCACATCGCCGTGCGGAACGCAGCGACCGGGCCGATGCGGTCCCGCACGAGGCTGATGACCTCCCGCTCGATCTCGGACGTTTCCCGTGAAACATTCGAGTTGATGACGAGAAATCCGGCCGGGATCTGCCCCTTCAGTTCGTCGGCGATGCCGATGACCGCACACTCCGCGACATCCGGGTGGCTGGCGCACACTTCCTCCATGGCGCCCGTCGATAGCCTGTGGCCGGCAACATTGATGATGTCGTCGGTACGCGCCATGATGAACACATAGCCGTCATCGTCGAGATAACCGGCATCGGCCGTCTTGTAGTAGCCGGGAAATTCGTCGAGATAGGCGGCGCGAAAGCGATGGTCGGCGTTCCACAGGGTCGGCAGGCATCCCGGAGGCAGGGGCAGCTTGACCACGACATTGCCCAATATTCCCGCGTCGACCGGGTGGCCGGCATCGTCGAGAATCTGGACATCGTAGCCGGGTAATGGAACGGCAGGAGAGCCATACTTTACCGGTAGAAGCCCGAGCCCGAGCGGATTGCCCGCGACCGGCCATCCCGTTTCCGTCTGCCACCAATGGTCGATGACCGGCACGCCCAGAGCCCTCTCGGCCCAGCGGATCGTATCGGGATCGGCGCGCTCGCCAGCAAGGAACAAAGCACGAAAGCCCGAGATATCATATTTCGACACCAACGCGGCGTCGGGATCTTCCTTGCGAATGGCACGCAACGCCGTCGGCGCCGTGAACATCACGGCCACGCCATGCTCCGCTATGATACGCCAGTATGTGCCCGGATCCGGCGTGCCGACGGGCTTGCCCTCGAACAGGATCGAGGTGTTGCCGTTGAGAAGCGGGCCATAGACGATGAACGAATGCCCGACGACCCAGCCGATGTCGGACGCGGCCCAGAACACCTCGCCGGGCTGAACGCCGAAAAAGTTCTGCATCGACCATTTCAATGCGACCATGTGGCCGCCATTGTCGCGCACCACACCCTTCGGCTGGCCGGTGGTGCCGGACGTATAGAGCACATAAAGCGGGTCGTTGGACGCAACCGGCGTGCAGCCAACTTCATCGCCAGCGTCCTTTGCCGCTGACAGGGCCGCGGCATAGTCGACATCGCGCACCGGCGTCATCTCCGCCTTGAGCATGTCACGCTGGTAGATCAGGCAATGCGCCGGCTTGTGCTCAGCGATTGTCACCGCCGCATCCAGCAGCGGTTTATAGGCAACCGTCCGGCCGGGCTCGATGCCGCAGCTCGCGGAAACGACGAGCTTGGCCCGGCAGTCATCGATGCGCACGGCAAGTTCATTGGCGGCAAAGCCGCCAAACACCACCGAGTGCACGGCGCCGATGCGCGCGGCAGCAAGCATCGCCACCGCTGCCTGCGGGATCATCGGCATGTAGATGATGATGCGGTCGCCCTTGTCGACGCCGAGCTTGCGGTAGACGGCGGCCAGCGCCTTGACGTCGTCAAGCAGCGCTCCATAGGAGATGCGCTCGATGCTGGACGTAACCGGGCTGTCGTAGATAAAGGCGATCTGCTCGCCACGGCCCGCTTCGACATGTCGGTCGAGACAGTTGTAGCAGCTGTTGGTCAACCCACCGGGAAACCAGTGGCCATAGATGCCCCGTTCGGAGTCGAAGACCCGCTCCGGCTTCTCGAACCAGTCGATCGCCTCAGCCGCCTCTGACCAGAACCCCTCCGGATCCGTCTTCCACGCGCCGTACACTTCGGAATAGCGGCTCGCCATATCCGTTCTCCTCCCAATGCATGCCAGGCAATGCCCGGCCTCCTCATGCACAAGGATAGGCTAATGAGAACGAAGGTGAACCCCGACGAAAGCGTAATGCGACGTTTTGGTATCAGCGCGAGCCGAAGATCGCCGAGCCAACGCGCACGCTGGTGGCGCCGAACTGCACCGCCGTCTCGAAATCGCCGGACATGCCCATCGAAAGCCGGTCGAGTTTGCACTCGCGGCCAAGCTTCGCCAGCAGCGCAAAATGCGGGCCGGGATTCTCCTCGACCGGCGGAATGCACATCAGCCCTTCGATCGCCATATCGAGTTCCTCGCGGCAGAAGGTCACGAACGCAACGGTGTCCTTCGGCGCAATACCCGCCTTCTGCGGTTCCAGCCCGGTGTTGACCTGGACGTAGAGACGAAGTGTCCTTTCCTGACGCTTCATTTCCGCCGATATCGCCCGGGCGATCTTCTCGCGGTCGACAGTCTCGATGACGTCAAAAAGGGCAACGGCTTCGGCCGCCTTATTGGACTGCAACGGCCCGATCAGATGCAGCACCAGATCCGGCGTCTCGCCCTTCAGCAACGGCCACTTGCCCTGGGCTTCCTGCACGCGGTTCTCGCCGAACACGCGCTGGCCGGCCTCGATCACCGGACGGATCGCATCCGCGTCGAATGTCTTGGAGACGGCAACGAGGCTGACGGCATGCTTCGGGCGCTTTGCCGCCTTCTCCGCCGCGTGAATCCGGCTCACGACATCCTGCAACCGCTCTTGAACTTCCATGGACCTGTTCTCCGACATGACGACCTTTCGGACGATGACTTAGCGGATTAGGCAAACTTGCGCGCCTTGCCAAGGCCATCGCCGCGCGCGCCGGCTCAAATCCGCCAAAGTGTCGCGCCAAACCCTTCGAAAACTTGACCATCAAGCGGTTTCATGATGAAGGTCACCCCAACTATCATGAGGGCGCTTCCTTGCCCCGCAGAACTTCCGGAACACCTAAAAGACATGTCTACCGAACGATATAATCCGCGTGATGCCGAGCCGCGTTGGCAGCAGGAATGGGAAAACGGCCAGGTCTTCCAGACCGAGAACGACGACCCGCGCGAAAAATATTACGTGCTCGAGATGTTCCCCTATCCGTCCGGGCGCATCCACATGGGTCATGTGCGCAACTACACGATGGGCGACGTCGTCGCTCGCTACAAGCGCGCCCGCGGCTTCAACGTGCTTCACCCCATGGGCTGGGATGCCTTCGGCATGCCGGCGGAAAACGCCGCCATGGAGCGCGGCGTGCATCCGGCGACCTGGACCTATCAGAACATCGCCTCGATGAAGGCGCAGCTGAAGGTCATGGGGCTGTCGCTCGACTGGAACCGCGAATTTGCGACCTGCGACCCTGAATACTACCAGCGTCAGCAGCACCTGTTCGTCGATTTCCTCGAGAAGGGCCTGGTCTACCGCAAGCAGTCCAAGGTCAACTGGGACCCGGTCGACAACACTGTTCTGGCCAACGAGCAGGTCATCGATGGCCGCGGCTGGCGTTCGGGCGCGCTCGTCGAACAGCGCGAACTGACGCAATGGTTCTTCCGCATCACCGACTTCAGCCAGGAGCTGCTGGACGCGCTGGATACGCTCGATCAGTGGCCGGAAAAAGTGCGGCTGATGCAGAAGAACTGGATCGGCCGCTCGGAAGGCCTGTCCATTCGCTGGCAGATCGTCGAAGGCACCGCCGACGCCGATACGACCGAGCTGACCGTTTACACCACCCGTCCGGACACGCTGTTCGGTGCGTCTTTCCTCGCGATCTCCGCTGATCACCCGCTCGCCAGGCAAGCTGCGGCAAAGGATCCGGCAATCGAGGCCTTCTGCGAGGAATGCCGCCGCGCCGGCACGTCGCTGGCAGCGCTCGAGACCGCTGAAAAGAAGGGCATGGACACCGGCATCCGCGCCAGGCACCCGCTCGACGAAAGCTGGGAGCTGCCGGTTTACGTCGCCAATTTCGTGCTGATGGACTATGGCACGGGCGCGATCTTCGGTTGCCCATCGGGCGACCAGCGCGACCTCGATTTTGCCCGCAAGTATGGCCTTCCGGTCGTTCCGGTGGTCATGCCGCGCGACGGCGACGCTGCGAGCTTTGCGATCGGCGACGAGGCCTATATCGGCGACGGCGTCATGATCAATTCGCGCGACCTCGATGGCCTGTCGACGGAAGACGCCTTCGAAAAAGTGGCGTCGAAGCTGGAGAAGGAACAACTGGCCGGTGCGCCGCGTGCCGAACGCAAGGTCAATTTCCGCCTGCGCGACTGGGGCATTTCCCGTCAGCGCTATTGGGGCTGCCCGATCCCGGTGATCCATTGCGATGACTGCGGCGTCGTTCCCGTTCCCAAGGCCGACCTGCCCGTCATCCTGCCACCGGATGTTACCTTCGACAAGCCGGGCAACCCGCTTGATCGCCATCCGACCTGGCGGCACGTGGCCTGCCCGCATTGCGGCAAGGATGCTCGCCGTGAAACCGACACGATGGACACCTTCGTGGATTCGTCCTGGTATTTCACACGCTTCACAGCGCCCTGGGAGGACAACCCGACCGATCCGAAGGCGGCCAACCACTGGCTGCCCGTCGACCAGTATATCGGCGGCATCGAGCACGCGATCCTGCATCTGCTCTATTCGCGCTTCTTTACCCGCGCGATGAAGGCGACCGGTCACGTTGCGCTCGACGAGCCGTTCAAGGGGCTGTTCACCCAAGGCATGGTGGTGCACGAGACCTACAGCCGCGGCGAAGGCGCCCAGCGCGAATGGATCACGCCGGCGGAAATCCGCATCGACGAGGTCGATGGACAACGCCGCGCCGTTCTGCTTGAGACCGGCGAGGACATCACCATCGGCTCGATCGAGAAGATGTCGAAGTCGAAGAAGAACGTCGTCGACCCGGACGACATCATCGCCTCCTACGGCGCCGATACGGCACGCTTCTTCGTCCTGTCCGATTCGCCTCCCGACCGTGACGTCATCTGGTCCGAGGCCGGGGTCGAAGGCGCCCACCGCTTCGTTCAGCGCGTCTGGCGCCTGATCGGCGAGGCGGCAGAGACGCTTCGCACGGTCGAGGCAGCCCCCGCACACGACGGCGCCGGCCTGGCGGTCTCGCAAGCGGCCCACAGGACGCTGCGCGCTGTCGAAGCCGACTACGACAAGCTGGCCTTCAACAAGGCCGTGGCGCGTATCTATGAGCTCGTCAACGTGCTTGCAGCCCCGCTGACGCAGGTTGCCACCGGCAAGGCCGATGCGGCACTGACGGCGGCCGCCAAGGATGCAACATCGATCCTGATCAGCCTGATCGCACCGATGATGCCGCACTTGGCCGAGGAATGCTGGCAGGCGATCGGCGGCAAGGGCCTGATCGCTGAAAGCGGCTGGCCGAAGTTCGATGCCGCGCTCGTCGTCGAGAATGAAGTCACGCTTCCGGTTCAGGTCAACGGCAAGAAGCGCGCGGATTTGACAATCGCGCGCGATGCAGATCAGACTGCAATCGAAAATGCAGTTCTCGCTCTCGATGCCGTCAAGACCATACTCAACGGCAGCAGCCCCAAGAAAATCATCGTCGTGCCTCAGAGGATCGTCAATGTCGTTGTCTGATAGAGCTGGCTCCCGCATGCGGTCGATCCCGATGCTGGCTGGTGTTCTTATGTTGACCGCGCTCGCCGGCTGCCAGGTCAGGCCGCTTTATTCCGATGCAGTCGGCACACCCGCCGCGCTTGCGTCGATCGAAATCTCCGACGCCGACGAACGCGTCGAACAGGAAGTGCGCAACGCCCTGATCTTCCTCGTCGCCGGCGGCCAGGGAGAACCAGTCAATCCGCAGTATCATCTGGCGTTGACGGTTGCGAGCCGCACCATGGGCGTACTCTACGATCAGGCGCGGGATCGGGCAGGGGCTGGCCGTATCGTCGTCAAGGCCGACTACAACCTCTCCAAGATCGGAACCGGCGAGACCATCAAGTCGGGCAATCGCACCGCTGTCGCACTTGTCGACTTCCCGGTGCAGGAGTTCGCCAAGGTTCGCGCCGTGCGCGACGGCGAAAACCGCGCTGCAAAGGAACTGGCAGAGCTGATCCGGGCTGACATCGCCGCGGCCCTCAGCCGCTAGGCCGGTGGCGGAATGAGCGAAGTCAAATCGCACGAGTTCGACTCTTTCCTTCAGAAGTCAGCGGGCCTCTATCGCCTCTTTGTCCTCTACGGGCCAGACCGTGGTCTGGTCTCGGAGCGGGCAGGGGCGATCGCGTCGCTCAGTGGCGTGCCGCTCGACGACCCTTTTTCCATCACCAAGCTCGACGCCAGCGATCTGCAGCAGAGCCCCGGCCGGCTTCTCGACGAGGTCAACTCGATCGGCCTTTTCGGCGGTGAAAAGCTGGTCTGGGTGCGCGGAGCCGCCAACGAGAAGGCGCTCGTCGATGCGTTACAGATCCTCGCCGGCGAACCTCCGACCGGTAGCTACGTCCTTGTCGAAGCGGGTGATCTCAAGAAGGGATCGGCGCTGCGCAAGGTGGCCGAGACGGCGCGGTCCGTTGCAATCATCGCCTGCTACAGCGACGATGCCCGCAGTCTGCAGGCACTGATCGACAAGGAACTCGGCGAGGAAAAGCTTGGCATAACACCGGCTGCACGGGAAAGACTGATGGAGGCGCTGGGCGGCGACCGACTGGCCTCGCGCAACGAAGTGCGCAAGCTGGCGCTCTATTGCCGCGGCAAGGCGACCGTCGATGAATCGGATGTCACCGACATCGTCGGCGATGCCAGCGCTATCTCCGTTGATGATGCGGTCGATGCCGTGTTGAAAGGTGATCTTGACGGTCTTCTGCATGCAATGCAGAAGATAACCACGTCGAAGACACCGGCTTTCCTTGTTTTGCAAGGGTGCTTACGGCAGTTTCAGCAGCTCGATCTGATGCGCGCCGAGATGGATTCATCGCGCCAGCAGCCCGGTCAGGTGATCGCCACCATGGGTCGCCATCTACACTTTCGCCGCAAACCCATCATCGAGGCAGCGCTTCGGCATTGGTCGGCGCCGGCGATCCGCCGTGAGCTGACACGGCTGCAGAATACGATTTTTCAGAGCCGCACCCGCCAGAGCCTCGAGGAGAGCATGGTGCTGCAGAACCTGATGGCGATCACCGTGCAGTCAGCCAGACGCTGAACAGTCGCTGTCGCGGCTCAGGTGGCTCAAGAGGTCGGCACCATCCATGAGAAGCCTCGGCTTTCTCAAGGTTCCCCTTACCAACTCAGTTGTTTGTCAGCGTATCAGCATCGCTATCTGGCATCTATGATGGGGATGATCCCTTCAGGACCTCGATGCGTTGCAGCGTCTGCAGGCCGACCATCGCACTGGTCCCTTCAAACCAGCAAGCAATGCGAGGCTGGAGCAACAGGATTCAGATGATGGCCGGCCCAAGAGCTATTGCCGCAAGAACCGCCTGCCCCGGCGATATCCGGGGGGTATCCACTTCGGGACCGCGTTGCCGCCTTCAGGTGCAACAGGGCACGAAAACCGCAGGCAATTGCTGGTCCCGCTCAAGGAATAGCAGGCCCAATCCCTTGGGGCGAAGGGTTATTGACCCGACCGAAGTCAGGTCCCCCATCCCCGGCTTACGTCACGATGCCGAAATGAGGGAGACCGGAACGAGCCTCCAGGCAACACGCCTTTTCAAGGGTTGCCATCGCACTCGGCCCGCATTCACGAGCCTAAATCAGGCCATGCCG
This sequence comes from Ensifer adhaerens, assembly GCF_013283195.1. Lineage (GTDB taxonomy): Bacteria > Pseudomonadota > Alphaproteobacteria > Rhizobiales > Rhizobiaceae > Ensifer > Ensifer adhaerens_G. The sequence goes on from NZ_JABEKT010000001.1 coordinate 380,063, forward strand.
AACATGGCGAAAGCCGACGCCGTGCGTTCAGCGACGCTCGAGCAGACGGCAGATCTCTTCCAGTTGATCCAGTGTCTTGTAGGAAATCCGGAGGTGGCCGCCGGAAGCCTTGTGGCTGACGGTTACGTCAAGCCCCAAGCTATCGGACAATGTCCGCTCCAGAGCCAGCGTATCGGCGTCCTTCTCGTCCCGTCGCGCGGCCTTGGCGTAATTGGGGTCGTTCTGGGCGCGAATATCGTTCTGCGCCAAGCGTTCGGCGTCGCGAACCGAAAGACCCTTTGCAACGATGTTTCGGGCAAGCGTCGCCGGATCCGACGTCGGGATGAGCGCGCGCGCGTGGCCGGCCGAAAGGCTTCCTTCGGACAACATGTCCCGCACGGGCTCGGGCAGCTTGAGAAGCCGCAGGCTGTTGGCGACATGACTACGGCTCTTGCCGATGATCTCGCCGAGGTCGTTCTGCGTGTAGCCGTGCTCCGCGATCAGCTGTTCGTAGCCCAGAGCCTCGTCGAGTGGGTTGAGGTCTGAGCGCTGCACGTTCTCGACGATGGCAATCTCGAGCGCCGTCCTGTCGTCAACATCCCGGATGATAACCGGAATTTCGGTAAAACCAGCCAGCTGCGCTGCGCGCCAACGGCGTTCGCCGGCAATGATCTCGTAGCGGTCCGTGCCAATCGTGCGGGCAACGACCGGCTGAACGATGCCGTGCTGTCGGATAGAGCTGGCGAGGTCCTGCAACTCACCCTCATCGAACTGCCGGCGAGGGTTTCTCGGATTTCGCGACACGAACTCGATCGGCACCCGTCGATCGGGATTGACCGGGGCAGGGGAAGCGCCCGCCTGGATCGGTTGATCCATCTCGCCGATCAATGCAGCCAGTCCGCGACCAAGCCTTCTCTTCGAGCTATCGTCGTTCATAGTATCACCCGATTTTAATTCCGGTACCGAAATAATTATGCGGCCTTGCGCTGCCGCTCGCGCTGGATCACTTCCGATGCCAACTGAAGATAAGCTTGGCTGCCTGCGCATTTCAGATCGTAAAGGATGGCCGGCTTGCCATAGGATGGCGCCTCGGAGACACGAACATTCCGCGGAATGAGCGTATGGTAGACCTTGTCCCCCAGGTGCGTACGAACATCACTCACCACCTGCTGAGCCAAATTGTTGCGCGAGTCGAACATCGTCAGCACGATACCCTGGATATCGAGGCTGGGATTAACGGTTCTGCGCACCTGGTCGACCGTCTCCAGCAGCTGGCTCAGGCCTTCCAATGCGAAGAACTCACACTGCAACGGCACCAGCACGGAGTGCGCGGCCGCCATGGCGTTCATCGTCAAAAGGTTGAAAGACGGGGGGCAGTCAACGAGAACGTAAGAGTACTCCAGCGCCTCCGGGCTGGCCAAGGCCTTGCGCAGACGAAAGGCGCGGTCGGCTTCCTTTGAGATTTCCATCTCGACGCCGAGCAGATCCATCGTCGAGGGGACGATGGCGAGGTTCGGCACAGCGGTCTGCTGAACGATCTCGGCGATCGAATGCGATCCGACCATCAGTTCGTAGGACGACAGATGGCGGTCACGGCGCTGAATGCCAAGACCCGTGCTCGCATTGCCCTGCGGGTCCAAGTCAACGATCAGAACCTTCTCGCCAATGGCCGCCAGTGCGGTTGCCAGATTGATCGCAGTCGTCGTCTTGCCGACGCCACCCTTCTGGTTTGCTATCGTGATGATCCGGTTTTTTGCGCCAAACATGTTTCCGCTCGCCAATCACTGAGTTCTTCGCGAAAGATTTGCGATCTCGAGCACGACAGAATCTGGCTCGACAATGCTTGGATGTTTTACCAGATCAAAGTCGTAGCGGCCAACGGCTTTGTCGATCTCCCGCTGGTAATCCCGCCCTTTATGGAAGTAAGCGACTGTTTTGCCGCTCTCGGCCATCATCCAGGGTGACGAATAGTCAAGCAACAGGCTGAGGTCGGCCAGCGCACGTGCCGAAATCGCGTCACATTTTGGAGCAACGGAGCTCGCGTCTTCGATTCGAATCGGATGAACGGAACCCCGTGCACCCGTTTCCATCAGCGCGACGCGCAAGAACGCAGCTTTCTTGTTGTTGCTCTCGATCAGATGCACCCAGCCGTCGGAGAATTCGGAAAGATAGATGGCCGTAATGACACCGGGAAATCCGCCACCACTGCCAAGATCGACCCAGGTCTTCGGACTGGGCGACAGTTGCACCAACTGAAGGCTATCGACGATATGGCGACGCCAGAGATCTTCGAGGGTGGAAGGGGCAATGAGATTGATGGACTTCGCCCATTTCTGGAACAGCGCAGCGAAGTGCTCTAGTCGTTCATTCGTTTCACGTGAAACACGCAGTCCGTTCAAGCCAGCGAAAGGACTCGTTTTCATTGCGCACTTACCTTCTCGTCTCGCACCGCAGAGCGGTTTACCCGTTTCAACCAAGCCAGTATCAACGACGCCGCGGCCGGGGTCATCCCGTCGACCTTGAGCGCTTGCGCCAGATTTCGCGGCGCCTGCGTCGTCAACTTCTGCTTCAGTTCATTCGATAGACCAGCGAGGGCCGCAAAGTCAAAATCAGCAGGAATGACCATCGTCTCCTCGCGGCGGATACCGGCAATATCCGAGGCCTGGCGATCCATGTAGACGGCGTAGGCCGCGTCGATCTCGAGCGGCTCTACCACCGCACGCGGAATATCTTGCAGCTCGGGCCATAGAGATAGCAAGGCATCGATTGTCTGGTCGGGGTAGGAGAGGATCTCAAATGCGGTTCGCCGTTGGCCATCCTGGTTCAGCTTGAGGCCATGGCGGTTGCCTTCGGCGGGCGTGACGGACAATTGCTTGAGCAATGCCCGTCCGCTGTCGAACTGCGCTTTCCATTCGGCAAAGCGCTCCTTCCGTGCCTCAGAGACACAACCAATCTCGATTGCCTTCGGCGTCAGACGCATGTCGGCATTGTCCGCCCGCAGAGACAGACGGTACTCGGCTCGCGACGTGAACATGCGGTAGGGCTCGGTAATCCCCCGAGAGGTCAGGTCATCAACCATCACGCCGATGTAGGAATCGGTGCGGCTGAAGATGACAGCCTCGCGTCCCATCGCCGCTTTCGCTGCACTCAAGCCGGCGACCAGGCCTTGAGCGCCAGCCTCCTCATAACCGGTAGTGCCATTGATCTGGCCAGCGAGGAACAGACCCGGCATCTTGCGCACAGCCAGCGTCGCATCCAGTTCGCGCGGATCAACATGATCATACTCGATTGCATAACCCGGTTGCAGGATCGACACTGCTTCAAGACCAGGGATTGTTCGGATGAACGCGTCCTGGACATCTGCCGGCAGGGAGGTTGATATGCCGTTTGGGTAGACCGTGTCGTCATCCAAGCCTTCCGGCTCGAGGAAGATCTGATGGCCGTCCCGCTCACCAAAGCGAACGATCTTGTCTTCGATCGAAGGACAATAGCGCGGACCAACCCCTTCGATTTGCCCGGAGTACATCGCCGACTTGCCGATATTGTCGGCGATGATCTTGTGCGTCGCATCAGTCGTGCGCGTTACGCCACAATCGATCTGCCGGTTGGTGATCCGATCGGTCATGAACGAGAAGGGCACAGGATCCTCGTCTGGCCCCTGACGGCCGACGCGGTCCCAATCAATCGTCTTGCCGTCCAAGCGTGCTGGGGTCCCGGTCTTCAATCGTCCCAGGCGAAGACCATAACGCGCCAGGGTGGCGGAGAGACCAAGTGATGGCTCTTCACCGACACGGCCAGCCGGTATCTTTTGATCGCCAATATGGATCAGCCCTTTCAGAAAGGTACCTGTCGTCAGCACCACACCAGTGGCCCCGAAGGAACGACCATCCTTCATGACAACCCCGGTTATCTTTCCGTCCTGCTCTATGAGATCGAAGGCGTCGCCTTCGATCACGCTGAGGTTCTCAGTGGCGGCAATCTCGCGCTGCATCGCTTCGCGATAGAGCTTGCGGTCGGCCTGGGTGCGTGGGCCACGAACAGCCGGTCCCTTGCGACGATTGAGCAGGCGGAACTGGATGCCGGCAGCATCGGCGATCCGTCCCATGAGACCGTCAAGGGCATCGATCTCGCGCACGAGATGCCCCTTGCCGAGCCCGCCGATCGCGGGGTTGCAGGACATCACGCCGATCGTTGACGCCTTGTGTGTGATCAGAGCGGTACGTGCTCCAAGACGCGCGGAAGCGGCTGCAGCCTCGCAGCCTGCGTGACCACCACCTATGACGATGACGTCAAAATGGACCATTGTTGCTATCTCCGATCAAACGCATTCCGGGTTCGAATCGTTTCACGTGAAACACGTCTCATGACTCGCTAGCGTTGCATTGTTTTAGTCAAGCGTCATTTACCGATACAGAATTCGGAAAATATCACATCCAACAGGTTTTCGACATCCACCCGCCCGGTAATGCGGCCGATCGCATCACCAGCGACGCGAAGCAGCTCCGCACGTATATCCAATCCGTGCTGGTCGAGTGTCAGGCTGTCCGATAGCGCGATACTGGCCTGGCGCAGGGCATCCACGTGCCTGCGCCGCGAGGGGATGGAAAGCGCCGTAACACCAGATAAATCAGGGAGATAGCTGGCAATCACACGCAAGAGCTGGTCCATCCCCGCCCCGGTCCTGGTCGAAATCGCGACATCGGCACCAACAAAGCCATCGCCGTCTTCTCTGTCGGACTTCGTTGCAACCTTCAATACCGGAATCTTGGCGAGATCGAGTTCCTGCAGGGTATCAAAGCCCGTTTTCGTTTCCGACAGGAGAAGAACCAGATCGGCGCGCGAGATCACGTCACGGGCACGACGAATGCCCTCGCGCTCGACCGTCTCGTCAGTCTCGCGCAGGCCGGCCGTGTCGAACAACTTGACGGAGAATCCGGCTAAGGAAAGATCGACCGAAAGCACGTCACGCGTGGTGCCGGCAATTTCGGTGACGATCGCGATATCACGTTTCGCCAGTGCATTAAGCAAACTGGATTTGCCGGCATTGGGTTCGCCGGCAATGACGATCTTCAGGCCGTCGCGAATGATCTCTCCAACCGGAGCCTGGGCGATATGAGCGTCGATTTCATCGCGCAGCCGTTCCATGTCGCTCCAGATCCGCTCACTGACCGAGCCTGGGACATCTTCCTCGTCAGCAAAATCGAGCTCCGCTTCGATCATCGCCCGCGCATGGATCAGGCGCTTCGCCCAGCTATCATAGACCTCCGACTGACCCCCTTCGGAATGCTCGAGCGCCAGACGGCGCTGCATCTCCGTCTCAGCAACAATGAGGTCCGACAGACCCTCGATCTCGACAAGATCCATCTTGCCGTTCTGGAAAGCACGCCGTGAAAACTCTCCAGCCTCCGCGTGACGCAAGCCATCGAAGCCGGACAATTCGTGCAACAGCATTTGAACGACGGCACGGCTACCATGGACCTGCAGTTCAGCGCAGTCCTCGCCGGTAAAGGAGGCCGGGCCTCTGAAATAGACAACGAGGCCGCTGTCGATCGTCAAACCGTTGCGGGAACGAATCGGTTTCAATGAAGCAACGCGCGGTTCCGGAACGGCGCCGCACAGCGACCCGACGACGTCGATCGTCCTCGGTCCACTGATGCGGATGACCGCCACGCCTGCCGGCAACGCCCCGCTGGAAAGCGCGTAAATCGTATCCACGGATGGCATTGTTATCACCTGGGCCCGAATGAGACTGATCGCTCTGCGCACGCCCGGCTCTGGAATTGAGTTCAGGCGCGTTTTTCTGACCCCTCTTTGTCGGTTGCGGGATGAGACGCGACAATCGGCGTTTCCCGGCAAGCGCAGAGGTTAAGAGCGGTTGGGAGCTTATGCCGAATAGTCAGGGAAAGATCAAGTCTGAGGCTGCTCGGCGATTGTGTTTCACGTGAATCACCAAACACGACGAATGCTCATCTCAGGGAGAGCAGCTCGAAATTCGTTGCGACCACGAATCGAAAAGCAGTCGTCAAGAACTTCAGTCAGAGAATCCGGCTAATGAAATAACGGATAGAAATGAAAAGACCGGGCATTCATCTTGCCCGGTCTCAATCTTGGTAAGGTGGCCTGACCGTATCAGGTGTTCATCGAGTCGAAGAAGTCGCCGTTGTTCTTCGTCTGCTTCAGCTTGTCGATAAGGAACTCGATGGCGTCTGTCGTGCCCATCGGAGCCAGAATCCGGCGAAGAACAAAGATCTTCTGCAGATCCTGGCGCGGAACCAGCAGGTCTTCCTTACGCGTTCCGGACTTGAGGATGTCCATCGCCGGGAAGATGCGCTTGTCGGCGACCTTGCGGTCGAGCACGATTTCCGAGTTGCCGGTACCCTTGAACTCTTCGAAGATGACTTCGTCCATGCGGCTGCCGGTGTCGATCAGCGCGGTCGCGATAATCGTCAGCGATCCGCCTTCTTCGATGTTGCGCGCAGCACCGAAGAAACGCTTCGGGCGCTGCAGGGCGTTGGCATCGACACCACCGGTCAAAACCTTGCCCGATGACGGAACAACGGTGTTGTAGGCGCGACCGAGGCGGGTGATGCTGTCGAGCAGGATGACGACGTCACGGCCATGTTCGACCAGCCGCTTCGCCTTTTCGATCACCATTTCGGCAACCTGAACGTGGCGCGTCGCCGGCTCGTCGAAGGTGGAGGAGACAACTTCGCCCTTAACCGAGCGCTGCATGTCGGTCACTTCTTCCGGACGCTCGTCGATCAAAAGAACGATCAGATAACATTCCGGATGGTTGGCGGTGATCGAGTGGGCGATGTTCTGCAGAAGAACCGTCTTACCGGTGCGCGGCGGAGCGACGATCAGACCGCGCTGGCCCTTGCCGAGCGGGGCGACCAGGTCGATCACCCGGGCAGACAGATCCTTCGAGGTCGGGATCTCGAGTTCCATCTTGAAACGCTCGTTCGGATAGAGCGGCGTCAGGTTGTCGAAGTGAACCTTGTGACGGATCTTTTCCGGATCGTCGAAATTGATGGTGTTGACCTTGAGCAGCGCGAAGTAGCGTTCGCCTTCCTTCGGTCCGCGGATCGGTCCCTCGACCGTGTCGCCGGTCTTCAGCGAGAAGCGGCGGATCTGGGAGGGCGAGATGTAGATATCATCAGGGCCGGGAAGATAGTTGGCATTGGCAGAACGCAGAAAGCCGAAACCGTCCTGCAGAACCTCGACGACGCCTTCACCGATGATTTCGATATCCTGGGCCGCGAGCATCTTGAGGATGGCGAACATCAGCTCCTGCTTGCGCATGGTGCTGGCGTTTTCCACCTCGAGCTCTTCGGCGAAGGCCAGAAGATCAGTCGGCGTCTTGTTCTTAAGTTCTTGTAGCTTCATTTCAGCCATGAAGGATCCATGTTTCGTACGGGAATGGGAAGACGGCGTGTTTTCTGAAGGGAGCTGCGGCAGGGGGGCAGGCTCTGGTCTTTGTCACAAGCCATGAAGAGGAGATGGCAGAAAATAGCGATTCACGTGAAACGCCGCAAGGGGTTGTCGAAAATTAGCGAGAACTCTTACAATTAGCAATCGATAAAATTCAAAACGGCTTCACCACGACCATGATAACGATCAGAATCATCAGCAGCGTCGGGGCCTCGTTCATCAAGCGCCAGTAGCGTGCAGTGCGGCGGTTCTCATCCCGCTGGAAGGCCCGTACCGCCCGACTGAAGCGCACATGCACCACAGTCAGCATCACCACGAACAGGAGTTTGGCGTGAAGCCAGCCGCCCTGAAAACCATAGACGCTCCAGGCGAGGTAAAGCCCGAGCACCCAGGAAATCATCATCGCCGGGTTCATGATGACCTTCAGCAGACGCTGCTCCATCATCTTGAAGGTCTCGGACTGTTCGGAGCCTGGCGCTGCATCGGTGTGGTAGATGAACAGCCTCGGCATGTAGAGCAGCGCTGCCATCCACGACATCACTGCAATCACATGCAGCGCCTTGATCCAGAGGTAGAGGCTCTCCGGCTGCCAGACGAAAAGCCCGACGAGCAGCGCGGCAAAACCGCCAAGCGCAATCATCGCCCTCAGCCGCGCCCTGTTTCCGGGAGCACTATCCGTCTGGCGTTCGCTCATCAAACTTTCCCGCGAACCCGCGACACCAGCGCCGAGACGTTTTCCGGATCAGCCTGCGGCGTAATCCCGTGTCCAAGGTTGAAAATCAGCGGCCCATTGCCGAGCGCATCGAGAATACGGTCGATACCCTGATCGAGCGCAACGCCACCGGAAACGACCCGCATTGGATCGAGATTGCCCTGCACCGGTCCGTCCTTCTGCAAATCGACAGCGAAGGACAAGGGAACGGTCCAATCGAGCCCGATGGCATCGGCGCCCGTTTTCTGGCGATACTGCTTCAGGAGGAGCCCTGCGCCCTTGGCAAAGGCGATTATCTTCGCCTGCGGGCGTCGCGCTCTGACCGACGCAATCATTCGGGCAACGGGCCTGACCGCAAAACGCTCGAATTCCTCCTCACCGAGAACGCCGGCCCAGGAATCGAAAATCTGCACCGCGTCGGCGCCAGCATCGATCTGCTCGACCAGATAATCGGCGGACACATCGGCGAGGAACGCCAAAAGCCGTTCGAATGCTTCCGGGTTCCGATAGGCGAACAGCCGGGCGGGGGCCTGATCCGGCGTTCCATGGCCAGCGATCATGTATGTCGCGACCGTCCAGGGGGCACCACAAAAACCGAGCAGCGTTGTTTCCCTGGGGAGTTCGGCACGCAACCGCGACACCGTTTCAAACACCGGTTTCAGGTGATTGGAGATACCGTCAGCCTTCAGAGCCTTGATGCCGCCGACATCAATCGGATCCATTCTTGGTCCATGACCTTCCTCGAAGCGAACGTTGCGCTTCAGGGCATCCGGGATCACGAGAATATCGGAAAAGAGAATGGCTGCATCAAAGGCATAACGTCTGATCGGCTGCAGCGTCACTTCGACGGCCAGTTCCGGCGTGTAACAGAGATCGAGGAAGCTTCCGGCAACGGCGCGCGTTGCCCGATATTCCGGAAGGTAACGACCGGCCTGGCGCATGAGCCAGATGGGAGGAGGACTGATTGTCTTCCCGTCCAAAACCTCCAGAACTTTCCTTCGTGTCTCGGCCACGGATGGTCTCTCCCAATATATAAACAAAGGTATTTAGACTCTTTCTATTTCTTAGAGTCGGTGGGTATCAAGGATTAAAAGATGACCACACGTCATCCACGACGGCCCGATCGGATCAAGGCGGGCGGGAGCCAGCATCGCAGCTGCGGCCGCATTTCGTGGATAAGTGCAAAAAGCCGATGGGAATCAGGCGATTGCCGCGTTCGAAAAAGCGCGCACAGCTGTGGACAACGAATGGAAACACGTGACACTTTGTCATTGCCATGAGTCTTGTCCACAAGCTCCGCGAAGCTTTCTTCCGCGCTGGACCAATTGTGAATAAGTCAGAGGTTTTCCCGTCGCCCGAGCCGACGGCGCGTCATCGGCGGTTTTTATCCCGGTTTATCAACAGCACTCGGAGAATAGCGTGGAGAACAAGAAAAACTACTTCCACCTGCATCTGATCTCCGATTCGACAGGGGAGACGCTGATCGCCGCTGGGCGCGCGGCAGCCGCACAATTCCAGGCGTCGCATGCGCTCGAACACGTCTATCCGCTCATCAGAAATCGCCGGCAGCTGCTGCAGGTTCTCGACGCCATCGATGGCGCGCCCGGCATCGTGCTCTATACAATCGTCGATCGCGAGCTGGCCGGCATCATCGACCAACGCTGCCGTGAGATGGGGGTGCCATGCGTCTCCGTGCTCGATCCGATCATCGAACTGTTCCAGTCCTATCTCGGCTCGCCGTCGCGACGCCGTTCCGGCGCGCAGCACGTGATGGACGCCGATTACTTCGCGCGGATCGACGCGTTGAACTTCACCATGGATCATGACGACGGTCAGCTGCCGGCCGACTTTGATGACGCCGATGTGGTTTTGATCGGCATCAGCCGAACATCGAAGACGCCGACATCGATCTATCTGGCCAACCGCGGCATCAAGACGGCCAACATTCCGATCGTCCCAGGCGTGCCGCTTCCCGATCGACTGATGGCGGCCACCAAGCCGCTGGTCGTCGGCCTGATCGCGACCGCCGATCGCATTTCGCAGGTTCGCCAACACAGGGTGCTGGGCACCACGCAGGGCTTTCACGGCGATCAGTATACGGATCGGGCGGCGATCGCCGAGGAGTTGAAATATGCCCGCGCGCTCTGCGCGCGCAACAATTGGCCGCTCATCGACGTGACCCGACGCTCGATCGAGGAAACCGCCGCGGCAATTGTTGCCCTGCGTCCGCGGCTGCGATAGAGCGAATCCGAACAATTCGGGAACTTCGATGATGACACCTTCACTCGTCCTGGCTTCAGCAAGCCCGTTCCGTCGCGCGCTTCTGGAAAATGCCGGGTTGGTGTTTGCCGCACGCGCTGCCGAGATTGACGAGCGCGCGCTTGAAAAGCCGCTCGAGGAAGAAGGCGCTGCGCCTGAAGAGGTGGCGATGACGCTCGCCGAAGCCAAGGCAAGAGATGTCGCCGGGCATTTCCCCGGAGCATTGGTGATCGGCTCCGACCAGACCATGTCTCTGGGCCAAAGGGTCTACCATAAGCCGAAGGACATGGCGGAAGCCGGACAACATCTCCTGTCGCTTTCGGGCAAGACCCATCGTCTGAACAGTGCGGTCGTCCTCATGCGCGACGACGCGGTTCTCTGGCGCCACGTCTCGTCAGCACAGATGTCCGTGCGCGCGCTGACGCCGGAATTCGTCGATCGCCATCTGCAGCGTGTCGGCAGCAAGGCCTTGTCCAGCGTCGGCGCCTATCAATTGGAGGGCGAAGGCATCCAGTTGTTCGACAGGATCGACGGCGACTACTTCACCATCCTCGGTCTTCCGATGCTGCCGCTGCTCGCAAAACTCCGGGAATTGGGAACGATCGATGCGTGATTCACGTGAAACATTTGTTAACCACGCCTTCGTCACCGGCTACCCGATCAAGCATTCGAGGTCGCCGCTGATCCATGGTTATTGGCTGAAACAGCTCGGGATAGAGGGCAGCTATCGCGCACATGAAGTGAAGCCGGAAGATTTTTCCACCTTCATCGCGGAGTTGAAACATGGCACGTCGGGCTTTTGCGGCGGCAACGTCACCATTCCGCACAAGGAGGTTGCCCGTCGTCTGGCAGACCGCCCCGATGATCTCTGTCTGGAACTCGGCGCTGCCAACACGCTGTGGATCGAAGCCGGAGAAGTTCACGCGACCAATACCGATGGCCGCGGGTTCGTCGCCAATCTCGACGAGCGCGCTGATGGTTGGGACCAGTGTTCGACCGCTGTGGTGCTTGGCGCCGGCGGCGCCAGCCGCGCCGTCATCCAGGCCGTGCGCGACCGGGGCGTCAAGACGATCAATGTCGTCAACCGTACGGTGGCAAGGGCGAAAGAGCTGTCCGACCGTTTTGGATCGACCGTGCACGCCCATCCGATAGAGGCATTGGGCGAAGTGATGAGGGGCGCCGGCCTCTTCATCAACGCAACATCGCTCGGCATGGACGGACAGGAAGCGCCGCAGATCGATTTCACCGTCCTGGCGAGCGGCGCGGTGGTCACCGATATCGTCTATGTCCCGTTGAAGACGCCTTTGCTTCGTCAGGCCGAGCAACAGGGCTTTGCCATCGTCGATGGGCTTGGCATGTTGCTGCACCAGGCAGTGCCCGGGTTCGAACTCTGGTTCGGCCGCCGGCCTTTCGTCGATGCCAACCTTCGGCAACTCGTCATTGATGACATGGGGTCGCACGCATGATGATCGTTGGCCTGACCGGATCGATCGCCATGGGCAAGTCGACGACGGCGCAGATGTTTCGCGAGTTCGGGGTGCCGGTCAACGATGCCGATGAAGTGGTGCATGCGCTTTATCGCGATGAGGCCGTTGCTCCTGTCGAGGCAGCTTTTCCGGGAACAGTGAAGGATGGGGCGATCGATAGGGCCGAGCTGTCGCGTCAGCTCCTGGCAACACCGGAAAGGCTGCGCGAGCTCGAAAGCATCGTGCACCCACTTGTTCGTCAGAAGGAACGCGAGTTCCTTGACAGGAATGCCGCCGATAACGTCCCCTTTGTCGTGCTCGATATTCCCCTGTTGTTTGAGACGGGGGCCGAGGCGCGTGTCGATCGGGTGGTCGTCGTCAGCTGCGCACCCGACCTTCAAAGGGAGCGGGCGATGAAACGTCCAGGGATGACCGAAGAGAAATTTGCCATGATCCTGGCGCGTCAGGTGCCGGACAGCCAGAAGCGCGAACGCGCCGACTACATCGTCGATACCAGCCATAGCTTCGACAACACACGCCAACAGGTGAGGGCAGTCGTCGACGATCTCACCAAAAATGGAGCGCTCGATGCGTGAGATCATCTTCGATACGGAAACGACCGGCCTCGACAACCGCGAGGACAGGGTGATCGAAATCGGCGGCGTCGAGCTGGAAAACCAGTTTCCGACCGGCCGCACGCTGCACATCTTCATCAATCCCGGCAATCGCAAGGTTCATCCGGATGCGCTTGCCATTCACGGCATCACCGACGAGTTCCTGAAGGACAAGCCGCCTTTTGCCGATGTCGCCCAAGAGATCATCGACTTCTTCGGCGATGCCCGGTGGGTGGCGCACAATGCGACCTTCGACATGGGCTTCATCAATGCCGAATTCGGCCGCATCGGGCTTCCCGCCATTGCCGGGGAACGGGTGACGGATACGCTGGCTCTTGCCCGCCGCAAGCATCCGATGGGTCCGAACTCGCTCGATGCGCTCTGCCGGCGTTACGGCATCGACAATTCCCATCGCGCCAAGCACGGCGCGCTTCTCGACTCCGAGCTTCTTGCCGAAGTCTATATCGAGATGCTCGGCGGTCGTCAGGCGGCGCTCGGATTGGTGTCGAGCAACAAGGGTGCGGGGCAAACCGTCGAACACGATGATGCACCGATTGCCGTCGCGCAGCGACCACGGCCATTGCCAAACCGTTTGTCTGAGGCGGATGAGGCGGCGCATGCCGCGCTGGTCGCCAAGATGGGAGCGAAGGCGATCTGGGCGAAATACGATCCGCTGAAATGAAAAAAGCCCGGTCAAACCGGGCTTTTTCCTAAATACGATCCAGACTGAGCGAAATCAGTTGGCGGTCTCGTTGGCGTTTGCCACCTGCGAGCGGACCTTTTCTTCGGCCATGCGCTGGGCGAACATCTGAGCGAAATCGATCGGATCGATCATCAGCGGCGGGAAGCCGCCGTTGCGGGTCGCGTCGGAAACGATCTGGCGCGCGAACGGGAACAGCAGACGCGGGCACTCGATGAAGAGCAGCGGCAGCATGTGTTCCTGCGGGAAGCCGGCAACACGGAAAACGCCGCCGTAGGAGAGCTCGACGTTGAACAGAACGCGCTCGCCATCCTTGGCTTCCGCGTTCAGCGAGAGCACGACGTCGAAATCGTTCTCGGCAAGCGGGTTGGCGTTGACGTTGACGTTGATGTTGATCGACGGTGCATTGTCGCGGGCCTGCAGCGAACGCGGTGCGCCCGGGTTCTCGAAAGAGAGATCCTTGACATACTGGGCGAGGATGTTGAGCGACGGGCTCTGCTGCGCGCTGCCGTTGCCGTTGGATGCGGTATCAGTCGTCATAAGGGTTTCCTCGACTTCAAATTCGGTGAGGCCATCTAGCATTTCGCCATAGGGCTTACAACCCTGCGCCACAGGCCTTTGCTATTGCCGCCGACGCTCTTCGGGCGGGTTTACGTCGTCATCTTCCGTGCGCGAGAACTCGCCTTCGCCAAGGTCGATGACGCGTGGTTGGTTGCGCTCCTGCGGCGCATGGCTCGGCCCGTGCCAGGACTGGCTGGAAGCGGCGGTCACGACAGTCATTCTTGACCGGAGATAGCTGGCGATCGCCTGCCGGACAGGTGGCACGAACAGAAGCAGCCCGAAGATATCGCTGATGAAGCCGGGCACCATGAGCAAAAGTGCTGCGACGAACATCAAGGCGCCGCCGAGGACCTCGCGTCCGGGATCGCTGCCGGTGCGCGTCGCTTCCTGGACCCGCCTGATCACGGCAAAACCCTGAACGCGAAGCAGAACGACCCCGGCGATCGCACTCAAGAGGACGAGCAAAAGGGTCATGGCGAGGCCGATCTCGCGGCCGACGATGACGAAGCCGGCAATCTCGGCAAGCGGCAGTCCAAGAATGACCAGGGGAATTAACATTGAGCGCATTATCGGTGCCTGAAAGGGTCTTCGCATCGTCACCTCCGATCTAAGGGTGCGACAACGCGGTTTGAATGATCTATCCTTGCGGACTATATGGAATAGCTACGAGAAATTCTAACAGCGGTTTCAGGTGGAAATGGGCTCTTTCGACTTCATCACGTTTTTTTTCTTGATCGCCGCAGTGGTCATTTTCCTGCAGTTGCGCAGCGTGCTCGGTCGCCGGACCGGCAACGAACGACCACCGTTTGATCCCTATTCGCCGCGCGATATGAGCCAGGGACCTGAAAAGGCCGACAATGGCAAAGTCGTCCAACTGCCGCGTCGCGACAATGTCGAGGATGATTCGGCGCGCTACGCTGCGATCGACGCCTTCGCCAAAGCGGGAACGCCGCTCAACGATCAGCTCCGTTCGCTGACCGACGCCGACAATGGCTTCGATCCGAAGGAGTTCGTCAACGGCGCGAAGATGGCCTATGAGATGATCGTCATGGCTTTTGCCGACGGCGACCGCAAGACGCTCAAGAACCTTCTGTCGCGCGAGGTCTATGAAGGCTTCGACGCTGCGATTGCCGAGCGCGAGCGCAAGGGCGAAGTGGTGAAGTCCACCTTCGTCGGCATCGAGAAGGCCGACATCGTCCACGCCGAAGTCAAGGACAGCGAAGAAAACATCACGATCCGGATCGTCAGCCAGCTGATCTCGGCGACCTACGACAAGCAAGGCGCCATCATCGATGGCGACGCGGAGTCGGTGGCCGAAGTCAACGATCTCTGGACCTTCTCGCGCGACATTCGCTCGCGTGATCCGAACTGGAAGCTGATCGCGACCGAATCCGAAAACTGATCGGCAAGGTGCGACCATGACGCTTCGACTTGAGCCTGTCACCTTCTCCGATCTACCGGGGTGGCAGGACGACGATCCGACCGCGGTGATTGAAGCGCTGCGCCGCTGTCATCACCATGTCTCGACGGCAAAGCCCTATCGCACGGGATCACTTGGCATCTCCGTCGATGACCTGATGCCGGCATTTTCGGCTGCAAGCGTGAACGTCGCCGATGCGGCTGCGGCGCGCGCATTTTTCGAACAGCAGTTCGTCGCCTTCAGGATCCGGCCGGAAACCGGCAAGACCGGTTTCGTGACCGCGTTCTACGAGCCCGAGATCGAGGTGCAGGCGACAGCGGACGACACATTCCGATATCCGATCTACCGCCGTCCAATTGATCTCGTCGATATCGATGATACCAACCGGCCCGTGGACATGGATCCCTATTTCGCCTTCGGCCGCCTGCATGACGGCCTGGTCGGCGAGTATCCCGATCGCCCTGCGATCGAGCAGGGCTTTCTGGCGGGGCGCGGCCTGGAGATCGCCTATGCCAGATCCAAGGTCGATGTGTTCTTCGTCCACGTCCAGGGTGCCGCGCGGCTCGTCTATCCCGACGGTTCGCGCCGGCGCATCACCTATGCCGCCAAGACCGGCCACTATTTTTCTCCGATCGGCAAGCTGCTGATCGATCGCGGCGAAATCGATGCCGCTACCGTTTCGATGATGAGCATCCGGGGTTGGCTGGCCGCCAATCCGGATCAGGTCGACGAGGTGCTTTGGCACAATCGCTCCTTCATCTTCTTCCGCGAGGCTGATGTGCATGACGAGCGGCTCGGGCCGGTCGCCGCCGCCAAGGTGTCGCTGGAACCGGGACGGTCGCTTGCCGTCGATCGGCTGATCCATACCTTCGGTGTACCGTTCTTCATCTCCAGTGACAGCCTGACGCGTCTTGATGCCGGACAGTCGTTTAGACATCTGATGCTGGCGCTCGACACAGGATCGGCGATCGTCGGCCCGGCTCGCGGCGACATCTTCACCGGATCGGGCGACATGGCAGGCGAGCTTGCGGGTGCCGTTCGCAATGACGCGGACTTTTACATCTTCATCCCCCGTGCGGCTGCGGCAAGATACGGCAATGGCTAGGGGCAAGAAGCTTTCAGCCGAAGAGCGGATTCTGTGGGGAAAGGTCGCGCGCACGACCAGGCCCATGCCCGGCCGCCTCGACGATCTCCGCGAGTTTCTCGGCGAGGACGTTCCAGCCGCGCCCAAGGATGAGCCGCAAAAGACGCAAGCGGCGTCGCCGGCCGGTGGGGCCGATGAACAGCAGGGAATCGCGCTCGCCAACACCTCGAACGGCCGGCACCACTATCCGCTTGAAAAACCCGTCAAGCGCAAGCTGTCGAAGGGGCATCTGGCTCTCGAAGCGCGGATCGATCTGCACGGCATGATCCAGAGCCAAGCCCATGGCTTCCTACTGCATTTTCTTCTCAGAGCCCATGAGCGTGGGCTGCGCCATGTTCTCGTTATCACCGGCAAGGGAACGTCGATTGGCAGCGATGGCGCCTTGAAACGTGCCGTTCCGCTCTGGTTCTCGCTGCCGGAGTTCCGGCCATTGATCTCGAGTTACGAACCGGCTGCGCGCAATCACGGCGGCGATGGCGCGCTCTATGTCCGCCTGGCACGCAAGGGGAGCCCGACGTGACCCCCTTCGGCGCGGCGGTGCGCGATCTGCGGCGCAAGAAGGGTGTATCGCAAAAGCAGATGGCTGCGGCGATCGGCGTGTCGGCCGCCTATCTCTCGGCGCTCGAGCATGGAAAACGCGGCGCTCCGAGCTTCGATTTCCTGCAGCGCGTGGCCGGTTACTTCAACGTCATCTGGGACGAGGCCGAGGAATTGTTCCAGATCGCCCATGTCTCCGCACCGAAAGTGGTGCTGGATACCTCGGGGCTGGCACCGGAACATACCGCCTTTGCCAACCGGTTGAGCGGGCAAATCCGCGATTTGTCCGTCGACACGATACGCGCCCTGGAAGATGTTTTGGAAAAAGCCACATTTCCTGCTAATGACAGGGGATGAACAGCTGTTTTCCGGCCGCTCCGCGCGGTCCGGGATTTGGAACCGTGGACAAATTTTCTATAGTCCGCGAGGCGTCCGAGACGTGATTCGCAACGAATCACCACGTCCGAAGAACCTGGAAAGACCCGAAGCCGAATGACCGATATTCCTGAAACCGATACCGGCGCCGCCGCCGAATATGGTGCCGACTCCATCAAGGTGTTGAAGGGCCTGGATGCCGTACGCAAGCGGCCGGGCATGTATATCGGCGACACCGACGACGGCTCCGGTCTGCATCACATGGTCTATGAGGTGGTCGACAACGCGATCGACGAGGCGCTGGCGGGCCACGCCGATATCGTCACGGTGACGCTCAATGCCGACGGCTCAGTGACGGTCACCGACAACGGCCGCGGCATCCCGACCGACATCCACAAGGAAGAGGGCGTCTCGGCGGCTGAGGTCATCATGACGCAGCTCCACGCCGGCGGTAAGTTCGACCAGAACTCCTACAAGGTTTCCGGCGGTCTGCACGGCGTCGGTGTTTCGGTGGTCAACGCGCTGTCTGTGATGCTGCGGCTGAAGATCCGTCGGGCGGGCAAGATCCACGAGATGAGCTTCACCCACGGCGTGGCTGATGCTCCGTTGAAGGTGATCGGCGACGCCGGCAGCGATACCGGCACCGAGGTGACGTTCCTGCCGAGCACGGAAACCTTTACCAAGACGGACTTCGACTACGGCACGCTCGAACATCGCCTGCGCGAACTCGCCTTCCTCAATTCCGGCGTGCGCATCGTCTTGACCGATAAGCGCCATTCGGACGTGCGTCAGGATGAGATGATGTATGACGGCGGCCTCGAAGCCTTCGTTGCCTATCTCGACCGCGCCAAGAAGCCGCTGGTGCAGAAGCCGGTTTCGATCCGCGGCGAAAAGGACGGGATCACCGTCGAAGTCGCGATGTGGTGGAACGACAGCTACCACGAGAACGTGCTCTGCTTCACCAACAACATTCCGCAGCGCGACGGCGGCACGCATATGGCTGGCTTCCGTGGCGCGCTGACCCGGCAGATCACGTCCTATGGCGAAACATCCGGCATCACCAAGAAGGAAAAGGTGACGCTGACCGGCGACGACTGCCGCGAGGGCTTGACCGCCGTTCTCTCGGTCAAGGTGCCGGATCCGAAGTTCTCGTCGCAGACCAAGGACAAGCTGGTTTCCTCGGAAGTCCGTCCTGTTGTCGAAAGCCTCGTCAACGAAGCCTTGAGCACCTGGCTGGAGGAACATCCTTCCGACGCCAAGATCCTTGTCGGCAAGGTCGTCGAAGCGGCGGCTGCGCGCGAGGCGGCCCGCAAGGCACGCGAACTGACGCGCCGCAAGGGTGCACTCGACATTTCCTCGCTGCCGGGCAAGCTGGCCGACTGCTCCGAACGCGATCCGGCAAAGTCTGAAGTCTTCCTGGTGGAGGGTGATTCGGCGGGTGGTTCGGCCAAGCAGGGACGCTCGCGCGAAAACCAGGCGATCCTGCCGCTGCGCGGCAAGATCCTCAACGTCGAACGCGCGCGCTTCGACAAGATGCTCTCGAGCCAGGAAATCGGCACGCTGATCACCGCGCTCGGCACGTCGATCGGCAAGGACGAGTTCAACGCCGACAAGCTGCGCTATCACAAGATCATCATCATGACGGACGCTGACGTCGATGGCGCCCACATCCGCACCCTGCTGCTCACCTTCTTCTTCCGGCAGATGCCGGAGCTGATCGAACGCGGTCATCTCTATATCGCCCAGCCGCCGCTCTATAAGGTGACGCGTGGCAAGTCCGCCCAGTATCTGAAGAACGAGCAGGCGCTGGAAGATTACCTGATCTCCATGGGTCTCGAGGAAGCGACGCTGCAACTGGCATCCGGCGAGGTTCGCGCCGGTCAGGACCTGCGCGAAGTGATCAACGATGCGCTTCGCGTGCGCAATCTGATGGATGGCCTTCACTCGCGCTACAATCGCTCGATTGTCGAACAGGCGGCAATTGCCGGCGCCTTGAATGTCGAACTGAACGGCCAGCGCGAACAATACGCGCAGGTCGCGATCGAAGTGGCCCGCAGACTCGACGTCATCGCCGAAGAGACCGAACGCGGCTGGAGCGGAGCAGTGACCGCCGAAGGTGGCCTCAAGCTCGAGCGCATGGTGCGTGGCGTCAAGGAAGTCGCCGTCCTCGACATGGCGCTGATCGGCTCGTCCGACGCCCGTCATATCGACCAGCTGACGTCGAAGCTCAAGGAAATCTACTCCGCGCCGCCGGTGCTTCGCCGTCGCGATGGCGCACAGGACATCAGCGGTCCGCGCGCGCTTCTGGATGCGATCTTCGCGGCAGGCCGCAAGGGTCTTTCGATGCAGCGCTACAAGGGACTGGGCGAAATGAATGCCGAGCAGCTTTGGGAAACGACGCTCGATCCGAACGTGCGCTCGCTATTGCAGGTGCGGGTGAACGATGCGACCGACGCCGATGGACTGTTCTCGCGCCTGATGGGCGACGAGGTCGAGCCGCGCCGCGACTTCATCCAGGAAAACGCACTGAACGTTGCCAACCTCGATATCTGATCGAAAGACTGTCGCAATCGCTTCGCAGATCCCGGTGCCGCAAGGCACCGGGATCTTTTTTGTTTATTCCGCCTTGAAGCGGCCTTCGAAGGCGAGTTCTGCAAGCGGCTTGCGCTGGCTCGGCTTTTCCCGTTCGCGCAGATCGTCCGGCAGCGTCGAGGGGTCGGCCAGCCGGCCGATTGCCACCGCGGCCTCGACCCGATGGTGCTCGGGGACGCCGAGGGTGATCATTGCCTTGTCGCGATCGATGCCGGCCATCGCGTGCGCGTGCCAGCCGGAAACCGTTGTCTGCAGCGCAAGGCTGAACCATGCAGCACCGGTGTCGAAGGCATGGGTGTAGGCGGCCCGCATTTCGCCGGAGGCCGCCTGCGTATGGGTCTTGGAGATGACGATCACCAACGCGGCGGCATGCTTGGCCCAGCGCTGGTTGCTCTCGTTCAAGATATCCAGCAGACGCGCGAAATGCTCTGTGCCGCGGCGGGCATAGACGAACCGCCAGGGCTGGTTATTGCTCGCAGACGGTGCCCACCGGGCGGCTTCGAGCAGTAGGAGCAAGTCTTCCTCGCTGATTTCCTCCTGGGTGAACGCACGCGGCGACCAGCGCTTCAGGAACATCGTGTCGATCGGGTGGTCGGCGGTTCTGTGGTTGCTTTCCGTCATGAACATACCTCTTTTATCGTGTCGGAATCCCGTGGGAGGAGCGCTGCCATCGACGACGCCCGCTGCGCAAGGCGAGGCCGTTGGCGAGATTCGCGGCCGACGCTACATGGGATCAGGCGCCGATGAAACCGGCTTTGCGCCCGCACCGTTGATCGTTTTTCCGGCGCGATCCGCTCGATAACGGAATCTGCAGAAACGGTGTTTCGGGTGATTGTCGAGTTTGATAAAAAAGTTGTATAAGTTCTGTAGATTTTTCGGAGAGAGGACGTGCGATGACTTTTAAGGACCCGTCACTGTTTCGCCAGGCTGCCCTGATTGGCGGCGAATGGATTGAAGCGGATGCCGCCAATGCGATCGAAGTGACCAACCCGGCGAGGCGAATGGATTGAAGCGGATGCCGCCAATGCGATCGAAGTGACCAACCCGGCGACGGGCGAACTCATCGGACGCGTGCCGAAGCTTGGCGGCAAGGAGACGAAGGCGGCGATCGAAGCGGCGCGTCTGGCGCAGAAGGGCTGGGCTGCTCGCACTGCCAAGGACCGCGCCGGCGTGCTTCGCCGCTGGTTTGAGCTGATGATCGAGAACAAGGACGATCTCGGCCGCATCCTCACGCTCGAACAGGGCAAGCCGCTCGCCGAGGCGACCGGCGAAATCGTCTATGGCGCAAGCTTTGTCGAGTGGTTCGCCGAAGAAGGGCGCCGCATCTATGGCGACCTGATCCCCGGCCACCAGCCGGACAAGCGCATCATGGTGATGAAGCAGCCGATCGGCGTCGTCGCCGCGATCACGCCCTGGAACTTCCCCAATGCGATGATCACCCGCAAGGCGGGTCCTGCCTTTGCAGCCGGCTGCGCCATGGTGCTGAAGCCAGCGGCACAGACGCCGTTCTCGGCCATCGCGATCGCCATTCTCGCCGAACGTGCCGGCCTGCCGAAGGGTCTCTTCAGCGTCGTCACCGGCTCGGCTCGCGAGATCGGCGCGGAGATGACCGCCAACCCGGTGGTGCGCAAGCTGACCTTTACCGGCTCGACGGAAGTCGGCGCCGAGCTCTATCGCCAGAGCGCCGGCACGATCAAGAAGCTCGGGCTGGAGCTCGGCGGCAATGCACCGTTCATCGTCTTCGATGATGCCGATCTCGATGCGGCCGTGGAAGGCGCCCTGATCGCCAAGTTCCGCAACAACGGCCAGACCTGCGTCTGCGCCAACCGCATTTATGTGCAGGACAAGGTCTATGACGCCTTCTCCGACAAGCTGGCGGCGGCCGTTGCCAAGCTGTCGATCGGCAATGGTCTCGACCAGGGCGTGATCCTCGGCCCGCTGATCGACCAGGCGGCACTGGAGAAGGTCGAGGAACAGCGTGATCCTCGGCCCGCTGATCGACCAGGCGGCACTGGAGAAGGTCGAGGAACACGTTGCCGATGCCACCGCCAAGGGCGCGCGGGTGATCCAGGGCGGCAAGCGCCATGCCCTCGGTGGTACCTTCTATGAGGCGACGGTGCTGGCCGACGTTACCCAGGCGATGGCGGTCGCTCGCGAAGAGACTTTCGGCCCCGTGGCGCCGCTGTTCCGCTTCACCGACGAGGCCGACGTAATTGAAAAGGCCAACGACACGGAATTCGGCCTGGCCTCCTATTTCTATGCGAAGGATCTGGCGCGGGTGTTCCGCGTGGCCGAGGCGCTGGAATACGGCATGGTCGGGGTCAACACCGGGTTGATTTCGACCGCGGAAGCACCGTTCGGCGGCGTCAAGCTCTCCGGCCTCGGCCGCGAGGGCTCCAGATACGGCATCGAGGAATTCACCGAGATCAAATATGTCTGCCTCGGCGGTATCGCCTGACGCATTTGCAGCGTGAAACAATCAGATCGCGAAACCGGCTGGAAAGTTCTGGCCGGTTTTTTTGTTTGCCGCTAGAGAAGTTGCAGTCGTGAAAAGAGGAGATGACGCGATGCCGGCACCGAGCAACCCCTTCAAGGCAGCCCTTCGCGAACAGCGCTTTCAGCTCGGGCTCTGGGTCGCGCTGGCAAGCCCCTATGCGGCTGAGGTCATCTCCGGCAGCGGCTACGACTGGCTGTTGATCGACGGCGAGCACGCGCCCAACGATCTGCCGCTGCTCTCGGCGCAGTTCCGGGCCGTTGTTGCATCCGCCAGCCACCCGATCGTCCGTCTTCCGGTGGGCGATACCGCGATGATCAAGCAGATCCTCGATGTCGGCGTGCAGACGCTGCTCATTCCGATGGTCGAAAGCGTCGAGCAGGCGAAAGATCTGGTTCGCGCGACGCGTTATCCGCCGCATGGCATTCGCGGTGTCGGCGCGGCACTGGCGCGTGCGTCCGAGTTCGGCCGGATAACCGACTATCTCCATACCGCAAACGACCAGATCTGCCTTCTGCTGCAGATCGAGAGCCGCGCGGGTCTTGCGGCGATCGACGAGATTGCCGCCCTTGAAGGCGTTGATGGCCTGTTCATCGGCCCATCGGATCTGGCCGCCGACATGGGCTATCTCGGCAGCCCGGGGCACCCGGAAGTGCGCGCGGCGATCATCGATGCCTTTGCGCGCATCGAAAAGGCTGGAAAGGCACGGGGTATCATGACGCTCGATCTCGCACAGGCCCGCGATTACCGCGATCTCGGCGCCGATTTCATGGCGATCGGGACCGACGTGACCTCGCTGGTTCGGGCGACCCAGGCGCTGCGACAGGAGTTTACCGGCGAAGAAAGCCCGAAGGCCAACAAGATGGAATCCGGCTACTGATCGCAGATCGTGGTTAGCATCGGCATGGAAACGCCCGGGCTCCATTGGCGGAGTCCGGCAATCCTCCTCACGATCTTTTCAGAGTGATGGTTAGCGATATCGGTGAGCCGATGATCGAGGAACGGGTTTCGGAAGCGGTCGAGCGTGGTTTCGACATAGGCGCTGGCCTGTTGCCCAAGGCCCTTGGCGGCAAAGGCAGGAACCACTTCCCGGTCGTAGATATCTTCGAGCCGCCTGGCGATATCGGCATGGCCAAGGATCTGCCGGACCGTTTCGCCGGGATCGCGCCGCCCCCTGATCCATATATCCGCAAGCACCGTGTGGCCGAGGTTGAGGATATGCAGCTTGAGCTTTTCATAGGGTGTCAGGTCGTCGACCAACAGCACGCATGCGTGCGCGCAAGGCGCCTTCAGCCCGGGCTGTTTCTCGATCGCCCATAAGGCGTAAGGCTCGGCCACGGCGCCGGCCGGCTCGATCGGTTCGGAGACGATGCGGTCGACAAGCGTATTGGCCCAGATGACCTCGTTCGCCAGCCAGTCCGAGAGACGAGTGTCGTCAAGCCGCTCAAGCGCGAGCTCCAGCACGATCGCTTTCAGCACGTCGCCGTTGCGCGACACCAGTTCGCAGGGAAGGACAGTGAGCGGCTGGCCGCCGGCGTCGAAACGCGCTTTCAGAAGCAGCAGCAGTTTACCGGGAAAAGACCTCGGCACGGGCGCCGACAGGTCGTCGCCTGATGTGTCGTATCCAGTATCGCCGGTGTTGGAGATCAGAAACTCGGCCTCTGCCGCCACGACATCACAAACTGCATCCCAGTTGCCGTCGGTCGACAGCGCGCGGGTGACGCTCGTGACCCGCTCGACCTTGTCGACCGGTTCGCCGTCGACAAGCCCACGGATCACTACAGGATATCCGCCAGGCTGCGTCAATGCCGCAAGACGTCCTGCTCGCTCGGCTGAACCTGTGGTCTGGACGACCGTGATGTGTCCGGGTGCCGCCTGCCGATGGAGCGCTTCGCTGATGAAGAGATCGGCATGGGCCTGGAGAAAACGGCTCGTCCCAAACTGCACAAACGGTGTCTTCATCATGGCGTTCCGGTAGCTGGCTATGGAATGGATTGCAGCAGCGTCTCGCGCGCCGAGCGCAGATGACGCCTGCAGGCTTCCTCGGCGCGTTTGGCATCGTGCGACCGCAGCGCTTCGATATAGGCAAGATGTTCTTCCAGCGCCCGCGCGTTTCGCTGCCGCGCGTTGGTCTTGTTCCATTGGTAGTGGTAGTGGAACACGATCGAGATGATGTCGTAGAAATCGACGATGAAACGATTGCTCGACGATTTGTGCACGAGCAGATGGAAGCGCTCGTCGAGCTCGGAGAATTCCTTGTAGCGGTTGTCGATGTCCGCGAGGATCTCGTGGTGCAGCGCTTCGATCCTGCTCAACTCCTGCCAGGCCGAATGGCTGTCCGGCAGCGCCACGAAGCTTGCAGCCGAGCGAAGCTCGAACATCTCGCGGACCTCGGTCAGTTCCAGCGCAAATTCGCGGGTAAAGCCCTTGAGGATCCAGTGGCTGTTCGGCCGCTTCTCGATCAGCCCGAACCGGCTGAAGCGGATCAGGAATTCCCGCACGCTGGTGGTGCCGGTGCCGATCTCGCGCGCCAGTTCCAGCTCGTTGATCTGCATGCCCGGCTCGGCGCCACCGGCCAGAATCCGGCGCATGAAGCTGCGCTCGATGATTTCCGCGAGTGAATCCGTTTCTTCCGTCGGGAAGTAATCGTCCGGCCGCGGTTGGCGCAGCACGATCTTCTTGCGCTTGTCCCAGGTGATCAGCTTCGCCTCCTCGAAGCGGCCGAGAATGGCCCGCACCGTCGTCCGGCTGACGCCGAGCACCTGTCCCAGCTCCGGTTCGGAAGGCAGGGAGGATGTTTCCGCCAGCACTTTCAGGCAGCGGTTATAGGCATCCTTGAAGACGGTGTTCTGCTTTGCCATTGCCAGGGTCCGGGCGGTTGAGGTTTCGCGGGCGACGGAGCGCTGATGCGATCAGCCTTCGTCGGCCGCCGATCTAGCCTGCCGCAGCGCACTTGTCTTCGTCTCTCGCACGAAAATCATGACGTTTCTCCCCTGTGGTCGCTGTGCTCGCGGGCGCACGTCGTACCGCTGCACTTGTCTCGCCGCATAATACCCATTGACGGCAATCTGTCTATTGTGGATAAAAGACAAATAGGCCTTTCTCGAAATCGCAGCAATTTTCACGGAGAACATCAGGGTGTCAGTGCCGTCTTCAATCCTTCTGGCGCCCGAGGACAATGTGGTCGTGGCAACGCTTACGATCGCGCCCGGCGAAGCTCTGCCGGGCGGCGTCCGCACGGCGACGAAGATCGATCCGGGCCACAAGGTTGCGATCCGGCCAATCCATGCGGGCGATCCCGTGGTCAAATATGCCCAGGCGATCGGGCGCGCGACCAGCGACATAAAAGCCGGCGAGCATGTGCATTCCCACAACCTCTCCTTCGATCAGGATCGGCTGGCGATCAGCCCGCAAGGCGCGCCGGAAGAGGCGAGCGCTGCCGACAGGGCGCGCACTTTCATGGGCTATCGACGCGGCGACGGACGGGCGGCGACGCGCAACTATATCGGCATCATTGCCAGCGTGAACTGTTCCACCACGGTCTGTCGGGCGATCGCCGAGGAGGCCAACAGGCGCATCTTGCCGAAATACGAAGGCATCGACGGCTTCGTCCCCATCGTCCATGACCAGGGCTGCGGCATGTCTTCGACCGGCGACGGCATGATGAACCTGCACAGGACGTTGGCGGGCTACGCAAGGCATGTGAATTTCGGTGGCGTGCTGATGGTCGGGCTTGGCTGCGAGGTCAATCAGTTGACGCTCTACGGGCAAAGCGGGGCAGGGCATGAAAAGCGCCATTTCAATATCCAGGAGGCTGGCGGCTCGCGGCGTTCGGTCGAGCGGGCGCTCGGCATGCTCGACGAAATTGCCGAGGAAGTCGGCCGGCAGCGTCGTGTTGCCATTCCGGTGAGCGAGATCATCGTCGGTCTGCAATGCGGCGGCTCTGACGGCCTGTCCGGCATCACCGCCAACCCGGCTCTGGGGGCGGCGGTGGATATCCTGGCGGCCGCCGGCGGCACCGCGATCCTGTCCGAGACCTCGGAAATCTACGGTGCCGAACATCTGCTGCGCAGCCGGGCCGCCAACGACGCGGTTGCCGCCAAGCTCGATGGTCTGATCGCCTGGTGGGAAAACTATGTGGCGCTGCACGGCGCCTCGCTCGACAACAATCCTTCGCCGGGCAACAAGCGCGGTGGTCTGACGACCATTTTGGAGAAGTCGCTGGGGGCTGTGGCCAAGGGCGGCCGTTCGCCGCTCAATGCGGTCTACGGCTATGCCGAGCGCGTCACCGAACACGGCCTCGTCTTCATGGATACACCCGGCTACGACCCGGTATCGGCGACCGGCCAGGTTGCCGGCGGCGCCAATGTGATTGCCTTTACCACTGGCCGCGGCAGCTGTTTCGGCTGCAGGCCGGCACCGTCGATCAAGCTGACCAGCAACACCGCGCTGTTTCAGGCGATGGAAGAAGACATGGACATCGATTGTGGCGTGATCGCCTCCGGGGAGGCGACGATCGCCGGTCTCGGCCGCGAGATCTTTGATCTGATCATCGATACCGCTTCAGGAAAGAAGACCAAGAGCGAACTCTTCGGTTACGGCGACAACGAATTCGTGCCCTGGCATCTCGGGGCGACACTCTGACGATGTGATTTCGCGCATCCTTGGGGGAGGAGACAAGGGAATGCAGACGAGAAAGATCGGTCGCACCGACCTGTCGGTGACCGAATACAGTTTTGGCGCCGCCGGCCTTGGCGGGCTCTACAGGGAGTGCACGCGAGACGCGGCAATGGCAACGCTGGATGCCGCCTGGTCCGCCGGCTTGCGCTACTTCGACGTTGCGCCGTACTACGGGCTCGGTCTTGCCGAACGGCGGGTCGGCGATTTCCTGCGCGACAAGCCGCGTGACGAGTTTGTGCTATCCACCAAAGTTGGCCGGCTGTTGCATCCGGTGCCGGAAGGTGATGTGCCCGACTATTCCTACGTCAAGCCGCTGAACTTCGACGTAGCGTACGACTACAGCTACGATGCCATCATGCGTTCGGTCGAATTCAGCTATGCGCGCCTCGGTCTCAATCGCATCGATATCCTCTATGTGCACGATATCGGCGTCTACACCCATGGCGCCGCCCGCAACGCCGTCTACCTGAAGCAATTGCTGGATTCGGGCCTGAAGGCGCTGGAGGAACTGAAGGCGGGCGGCGTCATCGCCGCCTACGGTCTGGGGGTCAACGAGGTCCCGGTTTGCCTCGACGTGATGCGGCACGCCGATATCGACTGCATCCTGCTTGCGGGCCGCTACACGCTGCTCGACCGGTCCGCCGTCGTCGAGCTTCTGCCGCTCTGCGAAAAGAAGAAGACGTCGCTTATCGTCGGCGGCGTGTTCAACTCAGGCATCCTTGCGACCGGTCCCGTCGATGGCGCGCATTTCGACTATATGCCGGCCAACAGCGAGGTCCTTGAGAAGGTCGGCGCGATGGAGCGGATCGCCCGGGAGCGGGGTGTACCGCTTGCCGCTGCCGCCATGCAGTTCCCGCTCGACAATCCGGTGGTTGCCTCGGTCCTGCTCGGGACAGCGAAACCGGAGAGCTTGCGGCGCAACATGGATGCGCTGAGGCACAGACTGTCTACGGACGATTTTTCGGCCTTTGAGCCCTACACGCTTGTGGCGCCGGAGCTTGGATTGGAGGCTGTCCGGGCCTGACGCTTCGGGAGCCGGATCAGCGATCTTCGCGGATAGGGTTCCCGGACGCCGCATATCGAAACGCAACGCCGGAGGAGGCAGCACAGTCACGCAAATCGCAGCAACGACTGCTTGCAAAGCGGACAGTGTTGTATTAGCGTTTCGATATGTTTTTTATCGATAAAAGATCGATCTGCAAGCACCTGGCAGATCGATCTCCATAAGATGGAACGAGGTGCACTGAGAGGAGAAACCCAATGAGCATAACCAAGCACATTCTTTCCCGTCGTGCCTTCACCGCTCTCGCCGGAGCCGCGATGATCGCCACCATGGCGCCGGCCGCGTCCTTCGCGCAGGATGTCACCATTCCGATCATCGTCAAGGACACCACGTCGTTCTACTGGCAGATCGTGCTGGCTGGTGCGCGTGCAGCCGGCAAGGATCTCGGCGTCAACGTTCCCGAACTCGGCGCACAGTCCGAATCCGATATCAACGGTCAGATCAGCATTCTCGAAAACGCCGTTGCCGGTTCCCCGGCTGCCGTCGTGATCTCGCCGACGGAATTCAAGGCTCTGGGCAAACCGATCGACGAGGCCGCTAAAGCGGTTCCGATCATCGGCATCGACTCCGGCGCCGATTCCAAGGCCTTCTCCTCGTTCCTGACGACCGACAACGTTCAGGGTGGCAGGATCGCTGCTGATGGTCTGGCTGCAGCGATCAAGGAAATGTCGGGCAAGGAAGAGGGCGATATCGCCATTATCACCAGCCTGCCGGGCGTCGGTTCGCTCGACCAGCGCCGCGAAGGCTTCCTCGACCAGATCAAGACGAAATATCCGGGCTTCAAGGTCGTCGCCGACAAATATGCCGATGGTCAGGCAACCACAGGCCTCAACATGATGACCGACCTGATCACCGCCAACCCGAACCTTGTCGGCGTCTTTGCCTCCAACCTGATCATGGCGCAGGGCGTTGGTCAGGCGATCGCCGAAAACAAGCTCGGCGACAAGATCAAGGTTATCGGCTTCGACAGCGACGAGAAGACCGTCGGCTTCCTGAAGGAAGGCGTTTTGGCTGGCCTCGTCGTCCAGGATCCCTATCGCATGGGCTATGATGGCGTGAAGACGGCGCTTGCGGTCTCGAAGAAGGAGAAGGTCGAGGCCAATGTCGATACCGGCGCCAATCTGGTGACCAAGGCGAACATGGCTGAGCCGAAGATCGACGCTCTGCTCAACCCGAAGGTCAATTGACGGCAATCGGCGGCAAGCGCGCGAGCGTCGCCTGCCGCCGAGAATACGGGTGCCAGCGGTCGGATACGAGGACCGGCCGCTGGCAGTCCGCACGATGGGGAGGAGTGCTGAGATGCCAGGTCTCGACGAGGTCAGCGATATCAAGAGCGACGGTCTGAGGACGGCTGCCCGCCACCCGGTGCCGAAGGGCGAACCGATCCTGGAAATGCGAGCGCTGCAGAAGAAGTACGGCGCTGTCGAAGCATTGAAACCCGCCTCAATCACATTCCTGTCCGGAGAAGTTCATGCAATCGTCGGCGAAAATGGCGCCGGCAAGTCGACACTGATCAAGCTTCTGACCGGCGTGATCCGCCGCACCTCGGGCGAAATCTACTGGTGTGGCAAGCCGGTTCAGCTCGACAACCCGCAGGAGGCGATCGCGCGCGGCATCAACGCCGTGCATCAGGAGGTCGTGCTTTGCCCGCACTTGAGCGTGGCCGCCAACATGTTCCTCGGCGACGAGATCAACAGCGCCGGCCTGATGCGCAAGCGTGCCATGACCGAGGCGGCCCAGAGCGTGCTTGATGATCTTGGCTTCAACCTGCCGGCAGCCGCAACGCTCGGCAGCCTGACGATCGGCCAGCAACAGCTGGTCGCGACCGCCCGCGCCGCCATGCGCGGCACCCAGTTTTTGATCTTCGACGAGCCGACCGCCTATCTGACCCGCCAGGAATCCGCCCAGCTCTTCCGGCTCATTCGCCGGCTACAGGGCGAGGGGGTGACGATCGTCTATATCAGCCACCGCATGGAGGAGGTGTTCGAACTCGCCGATCGTGTGTCGGTGCTGCGCGACGGCACCCATGTCGGCACGCGAAAGATCGGCGAGACCAACGACGCCGAGTTGATCACCCTGATGATCAACCGCACGATCGAGCAGATCTATCACAAGGAACATTTTCAAGCCGGCGAAACGATCCTTGAAACCCGGGGCTTGAGCGGCCCCGGCTTCGAGGATGTGTCGCTCACCGTTCGTGCCGGCGAGATCGTCGGCCTCTATGGCCTGATCGGTGCCGGACGCAGCGAGTTTGCCCTTGGCCTCTACGGTCGCCATGCGGCGACTGCAGGCGAGGTCTACTGGCAGGGACGCAAGGTCAATATCGCCAATGAACGCAAGGCGATGGACCTCGGCATCGCGCTGGCGCCCGAAAGCCGGCGCGACCAGGGCCTTTGCCTCAACCTGCCGATCGGCCTCAATATCAATCTGCCGATCTTCAGTCGGTTGACTCGCGGTCTGACGATCAACCGTCTGAAAGAAATCGAGAATGCCGACAGGCAGATCCGCGATCTGAAGATCAAGACGCCGTCACGCCGTGTTCTGGCGTCGGCGATGTCCGGCGGCAATCAGCAGAAGATCGTCATCGGCAAGTGGCTGAGCCACGGCGCCAAGCTGTTCATCTTCGACGAACCGACGGTCGGCGTCGATGTCGGCACCAAGGCGGAAATCTACCGGCTGTTCGCCCGACTTCTGGAGAACGGCGCAGGGATCATCCTGATCTCCTCCTATCTGCCGGAGGTCTACGAACTCTCCGATCGCCTGCACGTGTTTCGGCGTGGGCGGCTGGTCGCCAGCCACGATTACCGCGCCGCAAGCCACGAGGAAGTGCTGACGCAGGCGATCGGCGTCTGATCGCGACAATGAAAATCAAGGGCAAGCAGGGAGAACGACGATGAGTGCTGAAACGGTCGAAAGCGGAACGGGTCCGGCGCCGCGGAAAGGCGTGAGCATTCTGTTCGGCCTGACGCTTCTCGGGCTCCTGCTTTTCCTCTGGCTGCTCCTGGGCCTTGCCACCAACAGTTTCTGGACGCCGAACAACATCAGCAACCTCTTGCGCCAGGGTGCGATGACGGCGATCCTCGCCGTCGGCCAGACCTTCGTTATCATCACTGCCGGCATCGATCTGTCCGTCGGTGCCGTTGTCGGCTTCACCAGCGTCATCGTCGCCTGGCTGCTTGCCGCCGGCGTGCCGCTCTGGATCGCCATCATCCTGACGCTCGCCTTCGGCGTCTTGATCGGCGCTTTCCATGCCTTCGGCATCGTTCGCATGGGGCTGCCGCCGTTCATCATCACGCTCGCAACGCTGACGTCGCTGCGCGGCATCGGGCTCTTGATCACCAACGGCTCGACGATCTCGATTACCAACGAGGCCTTCACCAATTTTTCCCGCGCCGATTTTCTCGGCGTGCCAAGCCTGTTCTGGATGGTGATCGTGGTGGCGATCCCGGCCTATGTCTTCCTGCACCTGAGCCGCTTCGGCCGCTACCTCTTTGCCGTCGGCTCCAACAGCGAGGCGGCGCGGCTTTCCGGTGTCAACGTGCATCGCACCATCTATCTCGCCTACATTCTGTCTTCGACCTGCGCCGCCTTCGTCGGCCTGCTCCTCGCCTCTCGCATCGGCATCGGCAACGCCACCCAGGCCGAAGGCTGGGAACTGCAGGCGATTGCCTCCTCGGTCATCGGCGGCACCAGTCTCTTCGGCGCGGTCGGCTCGGTGCATGGCCCGCTGCTCGGCGCCTTCATCCTCGCCACGATCAACAACGGTGCCAACCTGCTCAACGTCAATTCGTTCTGGCAGCGCATCATCACCGGCGTGCTGATCATCGTGATCGTCTATTTTGACCAGCTCAGGCGGCGCGGCGCCCGTTAGGCGCCCGGCTCCCAACAACATACGGAAAATGCCATGAAAGCCGTCCTCTGCCCGCAACCCGGTCGCCTGGAGATCGTTGACCGTGCGCCGGTGCCGACCCCACCCGCGGGTTGGGTCAGCGTCGCCGTCAGCCATGTTGGTATCTGCGGCACCGACTATCACATCTTCGCCGGCAAGCACCCGTTCCTGGAATATCCGCGCGTCATGGGCCACGAGATCTCCGCCACCGTGCTTGCTAACGGACCGGGAACGGTGATCGCGCCAGGCACGCCTGTCGTGGTCAATCCCTATCTCTCCTGCGGCCTGTGTGTCGCCTGCCGCCGTGGAAAGCCGAACTGCTGCACGGCGATCAAGGTGCTCGGTGTCCACACGGACGGCGCCTTCTGCGAGGAAATCCTCGTGCCCGAAGGCAATCTTTATCCGGCCATCGACCTCACGCCGGAAGCGGCCGCGACGGTGGAGTTTCTCGCCATCGGCGCCCACGCCGTGCGCCGGGCTGCCGCACCGGCCGGTGTGCGCGCCCTGGTCATCGGTGCCGGGCCGATCGGGCTTGGAACGGCCATTTTCTCGCGCATCGCCGGCCACGTCGTCACGCTGATGGATACCAGCACTGAAAGGTTGGCTTTCGCGACCGACCGGCTCGGTTTCGGCGGCGGCCTCGTCGCCGACGAAGCAGCCGGCCGCCGCATCGCCGAAGCCACGGATGGCGACGGATACGACGTCGTCTTCGATGCCACCGGCCACGCCGGCTCGATGGAAGCTGCCTTCGGCCATGTGGCGCATGGGGGAACGCTGGTGTTCGTCAGCGTCGTCAAGGACGAGATCCGCTTCTCCGATCCGGAATTTCACAAGCGGGAGATGACGCTGATCGGCAGCCGCAACGCCACACGCGAGGATTTCGACCATGTGGTCAATGCGATCAGGCAAGGGCTGGTGCCGGTGGAGGCGCTGATTACCCATCGAACGACGATGGACGCGGTGGTTGAGGATTTGCCGCGCTGGGCAAACGAGAAATCCGGCCTGGTCAAGGCGATTGTCCGGATCGCGGCGGCGTGACGCCCCGGTCCTGCTGCAATGCGGAAGATCGGATTGAGGCCTGGCGGCCGTGGGGCGCTTCAGAAAAAAGCGTCTGCCCGTGCCCAAAAACGCGAATTTCTGAAGAAAACGGACGGTTTCGGCCAGCTCCGGGCAAGTCCGTTTGTTAAATATCAGCAATCCGGGCGCATTCTCGCAGAAGTCGCTTGTATCGAGGTGAAACGGGTATACTTGTTGCAGTGCACAAGAAACATGGTAGTCTTGCAAGGATTGCGGACACCAAGACAAACAATCGCAAGCTTGCGTCCGACTGGGAGCGGCGTTGTCGTTGATTGAACCAAGGGGTACGCTTCCTATGTTCTACCAGCTCTACGAATTGAACCATGCCATGATGGCGCCGTGGCGGACGGCGGCGGATGCCATGCGGCTTGCTTTCAGCAATCCGATGAACCCGATCTCGCACACCTATTTCGGCCGTGCGACAGCCGCTGGCCTCGAGGTCTTCGAACGAACGACGCGCCGCTACGGCAAGCCGGAATTCGGCCTTCCCGAAACGCTGATCGACGGACAGCCTGTCGGCGTTCACGAGCGCATCGTCTGGCGCGAGCCGTTCTGCAACCTGATCCATTTCGAACGGGCGCTGCCCAAGGGCAGGGCTGCCGATCCGAAAGTGCTGATCGTTGCGCCGATGTCGGGCCACTATGCGACACTGCTGCGCGGAACCGTCGAAGCCCTGCTGCCGCATTCCGATATCTACATCACCGACTGGATCGACGCGCGCATGGTGCCCTTGAGCGAGGGCAATTTCGATCTCGATGATTACATCGACTACGTCATACAGATGCTGCACTTCCTTGGGCCTGACACGCACGTGATCGGGGTCTGTCAGCCGGCGGTCCCGGTGCTCGCAGCGGTCGCAGTGATGGAGGCGGCTGGCGATCCGCTGTCACCGGCCTCGATGACGCTGATGGGCGGGCCGATCGATACGCGCATCAACCCGACGGCCGTCAACAAGCTGGCCGAAGAGCGGCCGATCGAGTGGTTCCGCGACAATGTCGTCATGCCGGTGCCGTGGCCGCAGCCGGGCTTCATGCGCATGGTCTATCCCGGCTTCCTGCAGCTCTCGGGCTTCATGTCGATGAACCTCGACCGTCACCTGATCGCCCACAAGGAGTTCTTTGCCCATCTGGTGAAGAACGATGGCGATGCCGCCGAGAAACACCGCGATTTCTACGACGAATACCTTGCCGTAATGGATCTGACGGCTGAGTTCTACCTGCAGACCGTTCAGGTCGTCTTCATGCAGCATGCGCTGCCGAAGGGCGAGATGATGCATCGGGGCCGGCGCGTCGATACCACGGCGATCAAGAAGGTCGCGCTCTTGACGGTCGAAGGCGAGAACGACGATATTTCGGGTCTCGGCCAGACCAAGGCGGCGCAGACGATCTGCACCAACATCCCCGAGCATATGCGCATGCACTATATGCAGCCTGATGTCGGGCACTACGGTGTGTTCAACGGCTCGCGTTTCCGTCGTGAGATCGCACCGCGCATCGTCGCCTTCCAGCGCGAGCATGCCCGGCATACCAACCCGGTAAAGCAGGTGATCAAGGGCGGAAAAACCGCCTGATTTGTGAAAATCAGGGCTTTTGACCGCGTAGTGTCAAGGGCTTGTCCGATTCCGGGGAAGGGCGTCTTGTAGTCGATAGCGCGCCTTCCCACATCGTTTTCACCGGGCCGCAATGGGTGGTCCGGTTGATTGCGAGGAATCCTGAAGATGAACCAATCTGCATTGATCCGTCCGGATTGGACGCCTGCGACCATTGCATTGATGGTGCTCGGTTTCGTGGTTTTCTGGCCGCTCGGCTTGGCCATGCTCGCCTACATCCTCTTCGGCGAGAAACTGAAAACGTTCAAGAAAGACGCCAACAGTACGGTCGACGGCATGTGCTCCGCCTTCAAGCGTGGCAATCGCGCCAACTGGTCACAGCCGCATCGCACCGGCAACGTTGCCTTTGATGACTGGCGTGAAGCCGAACTTGCCCGCCTCGACGAAGAACGCCGTAAGCTCGATGAAATGCGCGAAGAATTCGATTCCTACGTGCGCGAGCTTCGCCGCGCCAAGGACCAGGACGAGTTCGACCGCTTCATGCGCGACCGCCGCAACGGTGGCTCCGGTCCTGTTGCCCCGTTTGAGGCAAACTGAGTGATGAAAAAGACATCCGGTGTTTCACATGAAACGCCGGATGTCGCGATCGGCATAAGGCGCCACCTGTCGCTTCAAACGCGCAAATGGTGCCGTCTCATGTCGATCACAAACACCGACAATTCCCTGGATCGCGGCGCGCTTTAG
Organism: Ensifer adhaerens; assembly: GCF_013283195.1. Lineage (GTDB taxonomy): Bacteria > Pseudomonadota > Alphaproteobacteria > Rhizobiales > Rhizobiaceae > Ensifer > Ensifer adhaerens_G. The sequence goes on from NZ_JABEKT010000001.1 coordinate 415,349, forward strand.
GGAATTATGCATTAGCCGGAAAGGCCGCGAATCGGATAGAAAGCCGTCATGTTCCCTTCTTTTACGCGGCGGCGCACCCCTCCAGCTCCTGTCGACACGACCCGAGAAATCGAAGTCGCGGGCAAGATGCTTCCGCTGACCATAAGGCAGAATTCACGCGCCACCCGCATGACGCTGCGCATCGAGCCCGGTGGCCGCGCGCTGAAGTTGACGATCCCACAGGGGCTTGCCGATCGGGAAGTGAACGCCTTCCTCACTCGCCATCAGGGCTGGCTGATGACCAAGCTGGCGCGGTTCTCCGGCGAAAGCCAGCTGGAAGAGGGTGGTTCGATCCTGATCCGCGGCATCGCCCATCGGATCGAAAGAACAGGAAAAATCAGAGGGTTGACTGAAGCAGTGATCGACGGTGACGAGGCGATACTGCACGTCAGCGGCGGCGAGGAACATCTGCGCCGCCGCATCGTCGATTTTCTGAAGAAGGAAGCGCGGCACGATCTTGACCGCCTGGTCGCGGTCTATGCCGGGCGGATCGGCCGGCGGCCCAAATCGCTGAGCCTGAAGGATACGCGCAGCCGCTGGGGATCCTGTTCGGCCGATGGGGCCTTGAGCTTCTCGTGGCGGATCGTCATGGCGCCGCCGAAGGTCATCGCCTATCTCGCCGCGCACGAAGTGGCGCATCTTCAGGAAATGAACCACGGGCCCGATTTCTGGGCGCTTTGCGAGAAGCTTTGCCCCGACACAAACGATGCTAAGCGCTGGCTGAGGCGCAACGGCACGATGCTGCACGCCATCGATTTCGATTAGGCAATTGTCGGGTTTAACCGCGACTGCGGCCGGCAAGCGCTGCTTGGATCTTCTCGTCCGTCTTGTATTGGCTGAGCGCGTAGACGGACCAGATCGCTGCCGGTACCCAGCCGATCAGGGTCAACTGCAGGACAAGGCAGATGATGCCGGCAAAGGGACGGCCGATGGTGAAGAACTGAAGCCAGGGCAGAATGAGGGCAAGCAGCAGACGCATTCGTCTCTCCGTTGTGATAGAATGCATATGGTGAGCGCAGGCCGAGACCGCAATGCCGCACCCTCTGGACGACGGTGCGTGGGGTGGTTTTTGGCTCGACTCCAGCGACATTTCATGCAAGGTCGCTTCTCATGAAAACCGAAGTGAAGATATGCGGCCTGAAGACCGCGGAAGCGGTGGATCGCGCGGTTGCGCTCGGCGCATCGCACACGGGCTTCATCTTTTTTGCCAAGAGCCCGCGCAACCTCGAACCCGATGACGCCGGCCGTCTGGCGGACAGGATCCGCGGCAAGGCCAAGATCGTCGCTGTCACCGTCGATGCCGACAATGACGATCTCGACGAGATCGTCGCAGCGCTCAATCCCGACATTTTGCAACTTCATGGCAGCGAAACGCCCGACCGGGTGCTCACCGTCAAGGCGGTCTATGGCCTGCCGGTGATGAAGGCCTTGTCGATCCGCGACGCCGACGATCTGAAAAAGGTCGAGCCCTATATCGGCATCGCCGATCGGTTTCTCTTTGATGCAAAGCCTCCGGCAGGATCGGAATTGCCCGGCGGCAACGGTGTTTCCTTCGACTGGACGCTGCTCGATGCGCTTGACGGCAGCGTCGATTACATGCTTTCCGGTGGTTTGAACGTGAACAACATCGGTGAAGCCCTGGCGCAGACGCGCGCCCGTGCCATCGATACCTCCTCCGGCGTCGAGAGCGCGCCGGGCGTCAAGGATCTGAAGCTCATGGAATCGTTTTTCGATGCCGTTCGCCACGCGGAGGCGATTACGGCACGGTCAGGGAGCAAGACGTGAACGAGGCGCCAAAACTGAATTCCTTCCGGGCGGGACCTGACGAAGACGGCCGTTTCGGCATCTTCGGTGGCCGCTTCGTTGCGGAAACCCTGATGCCCCTGATCCTCGACCTGCAGGCCGAGTGGGACAAGGCCAAGAACGATCCGGCCTTCAAGGCCGAACTCGACAATCTCGGCGCCCACTACATCGGTCGTCCGAGCCCGCTTTACTTCGCCGAGCGGCTGACGGAAGAACTTGGCGGCGCCAAGATCTACTTCAAGCGCGAGGAGCTGAACCATACCGGTTCGCACAAGATCAACAATTGCATCGGCCAGATCCTGCTGGCCAAGCGCATGGGCAAGACACGCATCATCGCCGAAACCGGTGCCGGCCAGCACGGCGTGGCGTCTGCGACCGTCGCCGCCCGCTTCGGCCTGCCTTGCGTCGTCTACATGGGCGCGACCGACGTCGAGCGCCAGGCGCCGAACGTCTTCCGCATGAAGCTTCTCGGCGCCGAGGTGAAGCCGGTCACAGCTGGCAACGGTACGCTCAAGGATGCCATGAACGAAGCGCTGCGTGACTGGGTCACCAATGTCGACAACACCTATTATCTGATCGGCACAGCTGCCGGTCCGCATCCCTATCCGGAGATGGTCCGCGACTTTCAAGCCGTCATCGGCCAGGAGGCGAAGGCGCAGATGCTTGAAGCCGAAGGCCGGCTTCCTGATCTCGTCATTGCTGCCGTCGGCGGCGGTTCCAACGCGATCGGTATCTTCCATTCGTTTCTTGACGATGAAGGCGTGAAGATCGTCGGCGTCGAGGCTGGGGGCAAGGGGCTCGATGGCGACGAGCATTGCGCGTCGATCACCGCCGGCTCGCCGGGCGTACTGCACGGCAACCGTACCTACCTGCTGCAGGACGGCGACGGCCAGATCAAGGAAGGCCATTCGATTTCGGCAGGCCTCGATTATCCCGGCATCGGTCCGGAACACTCCTGGCTCAACGATGTCGGTCGCGTCGAATATGTGCCAATCATGGACCACGAGGCATTGGAAGCCTTCCAGATGCTGACCCGTCTTGAAGGCATCATCCCGGCACTGGAGCCGTCGCACGCGCTCGCCGAGGTCATCAAGCGCGCGCCGACGATGGGCAAGGACGAGATCATCCTGATGAATCTCTCCGGTCGCGGCGACAAGGACATTTTCACCGTCGGCAAGATTCTGGGTATGGGGCTGTAACGATCATGACCGCACGCATGGACAGAAAGTTCGCCGATGTGGCGTCGGAAGGACGTCCGGTCCTCGTCACCTATTTCATGGGCGGCGACCCCGATTTCGAAACCTCCGTCTCCATCATGAAGGCGCTGCCGAAGGCCGGTGCCGATGTCATCGAACTCGGCATGCCGTTCTCGGACCCGATGGCCGACGGACCAGCTATCCAGCTGGCCGGCCAGCGTTCGCTGAAGGCCGGCCAGACGCTGGCAAAGACGATCGAGATCGCCCGCCGTTTCCGCGAGGAAGACCAGCGCACGCCGATCGTGCTGATGGGCTACTACAATCCGATCTACATCTACGGTGTCGATCGATTCCTGACGGACGCCCTGGACGCTGGTATCGATGGGTTGATCGTCGTCGATCTCCCACCGGAAATGGATGACGAGCTCTGCATCCCGGCGCTTGAGAAGGGCATCAATTTCATTCGCCTGGCGACGCCGACGACGGATGACCGCCGTCTGCCGAAGGTGCTCGAAAATACCTCGGGCTTCGTGTACTACGTATCGATGAACGGCATCACCGGTTCGGCACTGCCCGACCCGTCATTGATCGCCGGCGCCGTCGAGCGTATCAAAACCCATACGAAACTGCCTGTTTGCGTCGGTTTCGGCGTCAAGACGGCGGAACATGCAAGAGCCATCGGTGCATCTGCCGATGGCGTCGTCGTCGGTACGGCGATCGTCAATCAGATCGCGTCGAGCCTGACCGAAGAGGGTAAGGCAACGGACGCGACGGTACCGGGTGTCGAAGCGCTTGTAAGGGGCCTGTCGGCAGGCGTGCGATCCGCACGGCTCGCAGCAGCCGAATAATTGCCTATATTAGCGCGCACAACCCGAAGAAAATCTTCAGGAGACTATTAAGTGAACTGGATCACAAACTACGTTCGGCCGAAAATCAATTCGATGCTGGGCCGCAGGGAAGTGGCGGAGAATCTCTGGATCAAGTGCCCGGAAACCGGCGAGATGGTGTATCACCGCGATCTCGAGGAAAACAAATGGGTCATCCCGCAATCCGGCTTCCACATGAAGATGCCGGCCAAGGCACGGTTGAAGGATCTGTTCGACGGTGGCATCTACGAGACCCTGCCGCAGCCCAAGGTGGCGCAGGATCCGCTGAAGTTCCGCGATTCCAAGAAATACGCCGACCGCCTTCGCGACAGCCGCGCCAAGACTGAACTGGAAGACACGATCGTCGCCGGTCTCGGCCGCGTCCAGGGCGTCAAGCTTGTCGGCGTGGTACATGAGTTCAACTTCATCGGCGGTTCGCTCGGCATGGCCGCAGGCGAAGCGATCGTGAAGGCCTTCGAAAAGGCGATCGCGGAGAAGTGCCCGCTGGTCATCTTCCCGGCCTCCGGTGGTGCCCGCATGCAGGAAGGCATCCTGTCGCTGATGCAGTTGCCGCGCACGACCGTGGCCGTCAACATGCTCAAGGAAGCCGGTCTTCCCTATATCGTCGTGTTGACCAACCCGACCACCGGCGGTGTTACAGCCTCCTACGCCATGCTCGGGGATATTCAAATCGCCGAGCCCGGCGCCGAAATCGGCTTTGCCGGCAAGCGCGTGATCGAGCAGACGCTGCGCGAGAAGCTGCCCGAAGGCTTCCAGACGGCGGAATACCTGTTGGAACACGGCATGATCGACATGGTTGTCAAGCGTCACGACATCCCGTCGACGCTGGCACGCGTGCTGAAGATCCTGATGAAGAAGCCGGCCGATACGGTAAAGCTCAACGGCGGCGGTGCAGACCCAGTGGCCTTGCCAGTAGCGGCAAGCGCATAGCATACGATTCTATCGGGGCAGGGCGAGATGACAGCGGTGGAAGCCAGCGAAGCAGGCTACGAGATCGAAAAACTCCTTGCCTTGCATCCGAAAGGCTTCGACCTGTCGTTGGACAGGATAACCCGGCTTCTGGCCGCGCTCGGCAATCCGCAGGACCGCCTGCCGCCGATCATTCACGTGGCGGGCACCAACGGCAAGGGTTCCGTCACCGCCTTCTCGCGGGCGTTGCTCGAGGCCGCGGGCTTGAGCGTCCACGTCCATACCTCTCCGCATCTGGTCAATTGGCACGAGCGTTACCGGCTCGGTGTCAAGGGCGGCAAGGGCAAGCTCGTCAGCGATCCGGTTCTGGCCGATGCGGTTCGACGCGTGGCGGAAGCCAATGGCGGCGAGAAGATCACCGTCTTTGAAATCCTGACTGCCGTCACCTTCGTGCTTTTTGCCGAACATCCGGCCGACGTCGCGATCATCGAGGTCGGTCTCGGTGGCCGCTTCGACGCGACCAATGTCATAACCAATCCGGCCGTCTCGGTGATCATGCCGATCTCGCTCGATCACCAGGCCTATCTCGGCGATCGGGTCGAGCTGATCGCGGCGGAAAAAGCCGGCATCATGAAGCGTGGCTGCCCTGTCGTCATCGGCCAGCAGGAAGAAGAAGGCGTTCGCGACGTCCTGACCTCGACCGCCGAGCGCCTCGGCTGCCCGATGTCCGTCTACGGTCAGGATTTCCTGGCGCATGAGGAATTCGGCCGCCTTGTCTATCAGGACGAGCGTGGTCTGTCCGACCTGCCGCTGCCGAAGCTGCCGGGTCGGCATCAATATGCCAATGCGGCTGCAGCCATTCGTGCCGTGCGAGCGGCCGGTTTCGATGTGCCGGATGCGGCGATCGAGCGGGGCGTTGCCGGGGTCGAGTGGCCGGGGCGCCTTCAGCGCCTGGGCGGCGGTAAGCTTGGCCATTACGGCCCGCAGGATGCGGAGATTTGGGTCGATGGCGGCCACAATCCCGGTGCCGGGCAGGTGATCGCCGAAGCGATGGCGAATTTCGAGGAGCGCGAATCCCGGCCGCTATTCCTGATCATCGGTATGATCAACACCAAGGATCCGCTCGGCTATTTCCGAGCCTTCGTCGATCTTGCCGAGCAGGTCTTTACCGTGCCGATCCGGGCTTCCGATGCCGGGCTCGACCCGGTGGCGTTGGCGCAGGATGCCGCCTCTGTCGGCTTCGAGGCGTCCGCCGTTTCATCGGTGGCCGAGGCGCTGACGATCATTGCCAATCTTGTCGACGAAGACCCTGTGCCGCCACGCATCCTGATCGGCGGTTCGCTCTATCTCGTCGGCGACGTGCTTGCCGACAACGGCACGCCACCGAAGTGATAGGCTGCTGCGACAAGGATCGCAGCGATCTTTGCAGGACCATCCGCGCGCAACATTCAAGGCAAGAAAAAAGCCCGGCAAGCCGGGCTTTGAAGTCGGTTCGAGAAGGTGGCCTTAAGCGGCCGCAGTCGAAATCCAGGACGTCAGGGCCGTCTTCGGCGCAGCACCAACCTTGATGTCGGCAACTTCACCAGCCTTGAACATGGCAAGCGTCGGGATCGAGCGCACGCCGTACTGCGCGGCCAGTTCCGGGTTCTCGTCGATGTTCAGCTTCACGACCTTGACCTTGCCGGCGAGCTCGTTGGAGATTTCCTCGAGGCTCGGCGCGATCATCTTGCACGGGCCGCACCATTCAGCCCAGAAATCGACAACCACCGGCTCGGCGGCGTTCAGCACTTCCTGCTGAAAATTGGATGTATCGACTTTTACAGTAGCCATCGGCTGCTCCTTGCGTTCGAAATGTCGGTGTCCAGATGTTGTGTCTCATGTGAGACTGTCCCACTGGATTTTCAATATCGGGTATCTCACTTTGTCGCGAGGTCTTCAAGGCTCCTGTCCAGTCGTGCATCCTCAAGCACGTGGATGATCGGTCCTTCCGTGAAAATCAGAGCACATTGGAAGCGGTGCGCCGGATAAAGCGGCCTGAGCAACTCGCGATAGATCGCCAGCTGGGTAATGTAGGCAACGGGGACGTCCTTGGGTGTCGCCGGCACGGTGCGATTGGTCTTGAAGTCGGCGATCGTCACGACGCCATCCGCCACCGACAGCCGGTCGATCCGGCCGGAGACGGCAAATTCCTGATTTCGGAGCTTCAATGTGCCCATGACCGAGACTTCCGCCCGGCTGGCATCGGAAAAGAGCGATTGCAGCTCGCCATGATCGAGCACCTGCAGCACGGCATCGCGCAGGCGTGCGCGCTGGGTTTCGGGCCAGCGCGGCACCGAACGGGCGAGATAGCGATCAGCCGCCGTCGGGCGCTCGGAAGCGGCGATCGACGGCAGGACCTGCAGCAGCCGATGCAGGATGGCGCCGCGCAGCATCGAGATATCGGCTGGCGCCTTCTGCGAAAACAGCGCCGAACCGACGATCATGTCACCTTCGTCTTCGTCCACCGCAATGCCGACGCCCGATGGGCTGAGCGGCCGCGGCAATCTGCGTGGCGGCGGCAGCGGCGTGGAAAGAGCGATCGGCAATCCGGTTTTCGCGGGTGTTACGAGATCGGAGGCTTCGTCGCCCGTCGCAACTTCGCGCGGTACATGTGCTTCGCGCCAAGAGTGCCCCGCCCATTCCTCGTCACCCGCCTTGAACAGGACAGGGGTGCTGCGACCGTTGTCGTCCACAGACAAGCTCGCCTGCACCATGGCGTGCCAGGTGTCGGTGCTGGCCCGTTGCCCACGATAGCCACACACGACCAGCCGGTCGGCAGCCCGGGTCATGCCCACATAAAGCAGACGGCGGTATTCTTCCTCGGCCAGCGTCTTCAGCCTGTCGCTGTCGGCGGCGACAAGCGAATTCGATGCAGAGCCCGGAGCACGCCAGACGGGCAGGGGATAGCTCGAGCCATCCGAAAGCGGCATCTCCAGGAAACGAAGATCGGGCACGTGCTGCGAGTTGAACGGCTTGCCGCCGCCGTCGACCAGAAATACCACCGGCGCTTCCAACCCCTTGGCGGCGTGCACGGTCATGATGCGGACCTCGTCACGCTCCTTGTCCTGCTCGCGCTTGACGGTCGGCGCCTCGATCTCGAGCGTCGAGATGAAGGCCTGCAGTCCAGGCAGGCCGCTTCTTTCGTGTTCGAGCGCAAAGGTCAGGAACTCGTCGAGAATGTCGCTCACCTCGCTGCCAAGCCGGGCGAGAAACGCCGCGCGGCCACCATGGACGCCAAGCACGTGCGCAAAAAAGTCATGCGGAGCGAGCTGCTGGGAGAGGACGGCATAACGAAGAAGTGCCTTGACGGTTGCTTCGTACAGCGAGCCTTCTCCGCCACCGAATTCCTGCAACCTCTGCCAGAGGCTAACACCTTCGTCGCGTCGGGCCGCGAGCTCGAACAACGTGTCTTCGTCGAGGTTGAAGAGTGGGCTCTTCAGCAGTGCCGCCAGTGACAGGTCGTCTTCCGGCAGCAGCATGAAGCGCCCGAGCGCCAACAGGTCCTGGATGGCGATATGGCTGGTCAGGACCAGTCGGTCGGCGCCGGCGACGGGAATGTCGCTGCGGCGCTTCAGGGCGCGGGTCAGCGCATTGACGAAGGCGTCGCGCTTGCGCACGAGCACGATGACATCGCCCGGGCGCATGAAGCGGCGCACGCCCTTCTCGATGATCGTCTCGCGGCCGATCCAGTTGTCGAGCACGGCGGCTATGCGTCGGGCAAGAATGTTGACCGGTGCCGTTTCCGGGGTGGCGTCGAAGGGGGCCGTCCATTCGTCGTCGGTTTCTGTCGGTTCGGCGGCGATTACGTCCCAGATATCGACGGCACCGGGATGGCCGATGCGATTGGAGGCATGCACCACCGCCTCGTTTTGAGCACTGAGCCCACGCGCATGCACCGGGTTGGCAAAGACGGTGTCGACGGCGGAAAGCACGTCGACGGTAGAGCGGAAGGAGAGCTGCAGCCGGATCGGGCTGAAGGCCTTGCCGCCGTCGCGCACGCGCCGCTCCGTCTCGATGCTTTCACGGGAGAAGCGCTCGGGCCGCGCGCCCTGGAAGGAGTAGATCGACTGTTTCTCGTCGCCGACGGCAAACATGGTGCGGTCGGTTCCGCGGGCGCTGTCGCCGGAGAAGAAATCCGCCGCCAGCGCCTGGATGATCGTCCATTGTGTCGGGCTGGTATCCTGGGCCTCGTCGACGAGAATGTGATCGATGCCCTGGTCGAGCTTGTAGTGAACCCAGGCGCTGACGTCGCCGCGCGCAAACAGGCTGGCGGTGCGGTTGATCAGGTCCTCGAAATCGAGCTGGCTGCGAGTACGCTTGAGCGCTTCATAATCGCTGCTGAGCCGATCGGCGAGGGTCAGCGCCGACAGCGTCGCTTCGTACATCTGGACGATGCTCAGCCGGTCGGCGCAGGCGACGACGTGATCGCGGGCCGCTTCGACCAGCTGGAGCAGATCGGGAGCGGCCCCAAGCATCGCCTTGTTCACGAAGGCGGAATCGGCGCGCGGCTTGCCGGTACCGGTGAAGAACAGCTCCTGCAGCCCTTCGTAACGCGCCATGGGATCGGCAAGCTTGGCAGTCGCCCGCAGTCCCTCGGCAAAATCGAGCACCTTGGCGCCGCCGGCGCTGACGGCAAGCGAGAGATAGCGTTCCAGCGCCGGACCGTTGAGGCCTGCAAGCGGCCAGACGCCTTGAAGGACGCGCTCGACGCTATCCTCGGGCTCAAGCTTGAGGGCCGCGCGCAGTTGCACGGCGATGCCGCCATGGGCATCGGCATGGTCGAGAAAAGCCTGTATCGCCGTGCGGTTGGAAACGATCGCGCCCAGCAGCTTTTCAAGCCCGGTGTCGTCGGCAAGTTCGAGCACGGTGGCAAAGGCCTCGGCGAGTGCCGCATCGTCCTCGGCGGCGGTCGCGGTCAGCAAGGCACGGCGTGCATCCGCGAGCAGCACCGCCGCCGCGCGGTCGTCGAGCACCGAGAAGTGTCCGGCAACGTTGGCTTCCAGCGGAAACTGGTGCAGTAGCGCTTCGCAGAAGGCATGGATGGTCTGGATCTTCAGGCCACCAGGCGTTTCGAGCGCGCGCGCAAACAGCCGCCGTGCCTCCTGGAGCTTCAGTCGCGAAGGTAGTTCGCCTTCGATGGCCTCGATCCGCCTTTCCAGTGCCTCGTCGTCGAGCGTGACCCATTCGGCAAGGCGTTCGAAGACGCGGTTGGACATTTCGGAGGCGGCAGCCTTGGTGTAGGTCAGGCAGAGAATGGCAGACGGCCTGCAGCCGGCAAGCAGAAGGCGGATGACGCGCTGCGTCAGTACATGGGTCTTGCCCGATCCGGCGTTGGCCGAAACCCAGGCCGAGCGCGCGGGGTCGGAGGCGAGCGACTGCCGGCGCGAGGTCCAGTCGAGCCAGGCTTCGGGCGTCCTTTCGTCGGGGCCGGCGCTTTCATCCCTCATCGCTGTCATCCTCGCTGTCGGCGGTCGACCATTCGGCAACACGCGCCAGATGGTCGTACTCGCCGCCGTAGTCGCGCTCCTTCTGGACAATGAGGCGGGAGGCAAAGCCGTGTCTGCCCGACATCAGGGCGGTCAGCAGCTTCCTGAGCTCGATCAGGGCTTCGTCGGCCAGCTGATCGGCCGTTTTCGTTTCCTTCGCCCGGCTGTTCTCGTTGTTGACCGCTTCCACCTTGAAGCGGGAGCCTGGTTTCAGCCTGACATAGAGCAGTGATTGCGGGTGGCCGGGACCCATTCCCTTGAACGCACCGGCTTTCAGCGCCGCTGCTTCGAGCGCCAGCTGCGGATCGAGCAAGACCCGCGCTTCCTTGATCGAAGGGCTGGAGCCGGTCTTGTAGTCGATGATCTCAAAGGTGCCGTCCGTCAGCGCATCCAGCCGGTCGGCAATGCCGGTCAGGCGAATGTCGCCCACACCGACGTCCATCGATGCGGCAACTTCGGTCAGCGGTTTGCGGATAAACCGCGCACGCTCCCGCTCCCAGGCGAGGAACGCCTTGCCGACGGCGGCAAAACGTGGCCGCCAGATGGTGTCGATATGGGCGGGCAGGCGCTCTTCGTCGAAGGCTTCGTTGAGCAGGCGGACCATCGCCTCGTCGGCTGCCGGGGACTGGATGTCGAAACCGCCACGCACGAAACGGTCGACGATGCGGTGGTAGAGCGTGCCGCGCTCGGACGCACCCGGATCGCGGTTGAACGGGTCGAGCGGATGCAGCCGCAGGATCCGGCGTGCATAGATCGAATAGGGGTCGCGACGGAGCCGGGAGACTTCGCTGAATGAATATTTGCGCGGCTGCAGCTCGACCGGCGGCTTGGGTGCCGGGCGTTCGGCCAACGCCTGGCGGCCGCCCTTGTCGAGCATGCGCGCCCACAGCAGATAGTCGCTGCCGTTGGATCGCAGGTTCTCCGCCAGCCGTTTGCCGCCTAGCGCCAGGAGCCGCTGCAGCCACCGTGATGCGACGGTGGGCGCAGATCCCTGCCGCATTGAGCGGGAGAAGATCAGCTTGCGCGTGCCGCACGCCATCTGGAAGTCGTGCGCAAGCTGGCCGACGCGACGTTCGGGCGGCTCGAGGCCGATCCCGGTTTTCATGGTGCGGGAGAGGAAGGGATCATTGGCCGTCTGCCCCGGCCAATTGCCTTCGTTCAGGCCGCCGAGCACCACCAGATCCATGCTCTGCAAGCGCGATTCCAGCGCGCCGAAGATGAAGACGCGGGGGTGGCGCATCGAGCGTGGCTTGACCGCCTCGCTGGCGGCGAGCGCCTCCATGATGTCGCACCATTGCGGTCCGTCGGCATCCATCTGCCCTTCGGTCTCGATGATGCCGCGCAAGAGCGTCGCCAAGGCTTCGCCTGCCTCGCCGGACCAGAGACCGCTGAGGTCGGCACGTTCATCGCCGCAGACGGCCTCCAGCGCCTGGCCAGTCCGTGTTGCCCATTCGGCAAAGGTGAATGTTTCCGAGAACGGGCGACGCCCGTCGCTGCGCCGGACCAGCGCACCGGCAAGCGGGTCTGTTGCCGCCTTTACCCGCGCGGCAAGATCCTTGGCCGCAAGAATGTCGTCTTCGGTGATGCCGATCCGCCACTCCGGAGGGTGGCGGTCGACGTTGTGATCGGCGACTGCCTGGTCGAGCAGCGGTTCCAGCAGCGAGATATCGGCGATCTCAGTGCCGCTGCGCAGCGCCATTCGCTCCAGCACGTCGGCGCTGCGGCGCAGCTCCGCCTTCGAGAGACCGAAGCGCGCCAGCGGATGTTTGAACAGCGCCACCAGTGGCACCGGATCGCCGGGCCGAAGGCTTGCCTCCAGTAGAAGCCGCATCAGCGTACCGGCTGATGTCGAGGCGAGCGGTGTGCCGGCCGAATCGTCGGCTTCGATATCGAAACGCGCCAGTTCCGCACCGACGCGGCGCGCCAAATTGCGGTCCGGGGTGATCAGCGCCGCCTGGCTATCGTCGCTGCCCTCAAGCGCCAGCCGGAGCGCAATGGCAATCGCGGTCGCCTCCTCGCGCTCGTTGGCGGTCTCGATCAGCGCAACGTCGCCAAAGGCCCGCTGCAGCGTTTCCGGCTCGAGCCCGTTGCGGGTCTCGGTCCAGCCGTTGGTCGCCTTGGCCGGCAACAGCGCATGCGACAGGATCTCGCTGCGATCGGTCAGTCCCGCGTCGGCCTGGTCAAGGGTTGGCACATCGCGGCGCTCGACCTGCATGCGTTGCAGCAGACGGTGGAAGCCGTATTGCGGGTGGCTGCGGCTTGCCGGGTCGGGCCGGCCGGCGGCGACGGTATCGCCAATGATCATGCCCCATTCCGCATCAGTCATCGTCTGGTCGAGCCCCGGCAAAACGATGGTGCCGTTGGGCAGCTTCTGGACGGCGGCGATCAGCGCGGCCGTCGCCGGGATCGAGCCGGTCGAACCGGCGATGACAATCGGCCCCTGAAGCGCGCCTGAGGCGATGCGCTGGGTCTCTGCCTGCAGGATGGCGTTGCGATGCCGGGCCGGCGAGGATTGCTTGAGTTCCTCCAGCCGCTCCGGCCAGTAGACCCGGGCGATCTTCAGGAATTCGAGCGTCAACTGCCACCAGAGTGCATGCTCGCCAGCGTCGAGACCGTCGAGCGCTTCCCAGTCGAGTTCTTCCGTCTCCATCGCATCGACGAGTTCGGCCAGATTGCGTGCCAGCCAGATGGCGTCCGCGGGGCTTGCCGGCGCGATCAGCGGGCTTTCCGCATGAATGTCGAGCACCACCTTCGGCAGGCGGTTACGCCAGGCGAGGATGAGGCGGCCAAGTTCGATGAGCCGCGCGGTGCCGGGAAGGGGCGGTGCCAGATCGAGGATCGCCGGCACTTCGGCATCGAAGAAGCCGCTGTCGTCGTCGGTCTCGCCGAGTGCCCGGATCGTCGGCAGGATCGCCGAACGGCCGCCGAGCAGGTCGACGAATTCGGAGCGCAGCACGCGGGCGGAGCGGCGGGTCGGAACGAAAATAGTCACGCCGGCAAGCGGCAACGGGTCGGCGGGGTCGTAGCTAAAATCCGGTGTCAGCGTGCCATCGCAGAGCTTGCGCGCGAGTGTCTTCAGGAAGGGCAGGCCCGGCGGGATCGTGAAGACATTTGGCTCGCGATAGGACACGCTCATCCCCCCGGCTGGTAGCGGCGGATTGCGGCTTCAGCCTCTTCGATCGCCTCGGGCGTGCCGACCGTCATCCAGTGGCCGTCGAGCACAATGCCGTACAGTCGTCCTGACGCAATCGCCCGATCGAAATAGATATTCAGATTGAACGCATCATCAGGCGCATCGGCAAACAGTTTGGAATCGAGCGCGATCGCACCGGCATAGACGACGGGGCTGTCCATGCCCTCGGCATAGCGCACCAGGCTCCCATCGGCGACTAGCGAAAAATCCCGCTTGCCGTTGTGGCCGGTCGTATCTTCGTCGCGCACGCAAAGCAGCGCCATGTCCATGCGCTCGGGATCGAAAAAGTCGGCGAGCCGTTCGAGATTGCTGGGAGCGTCAGTGTCTTCGCCGATCCAGAATAGATCGGCGTTCATCACCAGGACAGGGCCGTCCGCCAGCAGCTTCAGGCCCTTGACCAGCCCGCCGCCCGAATTCATCAGCGCGTTACGCTCGTCGGAGATCACGATCTCGGGCGCCGCACGCTGCGCCAGGTGCGCTTCCATCTGGTCGGCGAAGTGGTGGACGTTGACGGCTGCCCGGGTGACGCCGGCGTTCACCAGCAGATCGAGAACGTAATCGATCATCGGCTTGCCGGCGATCTTCACCAGTGGCTTGGGGATGGTATTGGTGATCGGGCGTAGGCGGGTACCGAGGCCCGCCGCGAGCACCATCGCATTGCTGATCGCCATTGCTTCTCTGTCAGTTCGCTGATTCGGGACCGATTAATCCCGTCTTCATACACCAGTCGCGCAAGGGTTTCAGCGCTTCGTGCTGGAGGGCGACTTCAAGATAGGCGAAAGTGCGTGGCATGTGTTTCATGTAGCCGGGCTTGCCGTCGCGCTGCATCAGCCGCACCCAGATGCCGACGAGCTTGCAGTTGCGCTGGGCCGACATCAGATGCCAGTCGCGCAGGAACAGGGGCTCGTCGAACGGGCCGGCGGCGCGGCGATCCGCGAAATAGGCGTCCATCATTCGGTTCGCCAGCGCGGGTTCGATCGTCACTCGCGCGTCCTGAACCAGCGATGCCACGTCATAGGCCGTCGGTCCGATCATCGCATCCTGGAAATCGATCACGCCGACACGTTGAAGTCCTTCGTGACCGGCGCGCCAGATGATGTTCGGCGAATGAAAGTCGCGCAGCAGCAGGTTCGTCTCGGCGGTCTCGATGAGGTCGATCAAATCGTCCCAGATCGCGGCGTATTCCTGCTTTTCCTGTTCCGTTGCCGGCGCGCCACGCTTCCAGGGCAGGTACCAGTCGATGAGCAGCCGCGTCTCGATCTTCATCGCGGTGCGGTCGAAATCCGGGATATGGTGCTCGATACCGCCGGCAAGCGCGATGTCGCGCTTGGTCGGTGCCATGTGGAGCTGGGCAAGCAAGCGCACGCTTTCGACATAGCGTGTCTCGATCGGTCTACCGTCGTCGTCGAGCACGCCGTCGGAACCGAGGTCCTCGATCAGCAGCATTCCCTGGTCCAGATCGCGCGCGTAGATCGTCGGCGCTGCGAAGCCGCGTTCTCGGAGCAGCTCGTCGATGGCAACGAATGGCGTCACGTCCTCGGCGATATGCGCGAGCTGCTGGTAGTATTTGCCATCCTGAAGGATAGGGCCAGGCTTGTGTCGCGCGGCATCCATCAGGATTTTCGCCGGAAGGCCATCCCGGCCGTCGACGCGTTCGTACGCCCTGACTGAGGCATCGCCGCTCAGATGGCGCCGTCGTGCGTCTGCAAAGCCGTTCTGCGCGAGGAAGTCGCGGATTGCGAGCGTGCGGGCGATCCGCTGGAGGGCGCTCTCTGGTCCGGAGATGCTGACGCTCCGCCCGGCCGCTTCATGGGTGATCGACAGGACGATCCTGCTCGTTGGCAATGCTCCGTCGGCTCGCTCGGGCCATTCGACAAGGCAGATACCTAGAGACAGGGCTTCGTCGAAACCGAGTTCGTCGAGTTCGCTGGCGTCGGCAAGGCGATAGAGATCGAAATGCGCCACGGGAATGCGAAGGTCATAGCTCTGCACCAGCGTAAAGGTCGGACTTGGGACTTCGAGGCCGTCGTCATCGGCAACGGCACGCAGAAAGGCGCGCGCCAGGGTCGATTTTCCGGCCCCGAGATCGCCAGACAGCGCGAGACAGTCGCCCGTCTTCAGCGCCAGCGCCAGGTCTTCGCCGAGCTGGATCGTGGCTGCCTCGTCCGCCAGGAAGCGCGTGATCGGCTGCATTATTCCGCCGCGACGATTTTCGGGATCTCTGCCGAAGGAATGCGGCAACTGACCTCAGTGCCTTCGCCCTCGCGACTGCGGATCGATACGGTGCCGTGATGAAGGCTGACGAAGCTCTCGACGATCGAGAGGCCAAGGCCGGCGCCACCGCGCTGGCCGTGGCTTTCGAAGCGGTTGAACACTGTGTCGAGCACGTCCTGTGGAATGCCGGGACCGCTGTCGGAAACCGAGAAGACGAAGTCTCCGCCTTCCCGCCGGCAGGCAAGCTCGATGACGCTGCCGTCAGGCGCAAAATTTGCGGCATTGGTCAAAAGCTTGATGAAAATCTGCTTCAGCCGCTGCTGGTCGGCGACCATGCGGCCAAGGTTGTCGGGGGCCGCGACCCGTAGCGTGACACCGCCCTCGACCAGCCGGTCGGCCATTTGGTGGGCGATGTCGTCGAGGAAGTCGGTGAGATTGATCTCCGACATGTCGAGCTCGACGATGCCGGCATCGACGGTCGCAAGATCGAGAATGTCGTTGACGATGGTCAGAAGCAGCGACGAGGACGTGGCGATATGGTCGACATACTCCGCCTGGCGATCGTTGAGGTCGCCAAAGGCCGGCGTCTTCAGGAGATCGGCAAAGCCGATGATGTTGGTCAGCGGCGAGCGCAGTTCATAGGACACGTGGTGGACGAAGTCGTTCTTCAGCGCATCCGCCTTGCGCAGGGCATCGTTCTTTTCGGTCAGGGCGCGCTCGACGCGGACACTGTCGGTGATGTTGACGAAGGTCAGCATCGTCTGTGCGTTCGGCAGCGGAATGACGGCGAAGTCGAGGATCAACCCCGTCCGCAGTTCCAGAATGCCGCGGCTCGACGGCCGCTCGTCGTCGAAGCTGGTGATGATGTGGGAGAACCGCTTCCAGCCATCCGGCTGGTCGTAGGACATCAGGCAGGCCTGCTCGATCGCACGGATATGGGTGCCCGGCTTCGCCTCGGTCTCATTGATGCCCCAGATGGCTCGGAAGGCGGGGTTGGAAAGCCGGATGCGGCCATCGGGACCGAACACGGCCACGCCTTCGGCCAGATGGTCGATGGTTTCGCCCTGGACCTGGACCAGCGTGTTGTAGCGGGTTTCCAGATCGACCTTTTCGGTCAGGTTCTCGAACACCCAGGTGACGCCGCCTTGCGGCCGCGCCGTTGCGAAGACCCGCAAGGTCTGGCCGTTCGGCAGGTGCCAGAGGTCGGATTGCGTATCGAGCGCCTGATAGACGGAGAGCGCGTTCGCCTTCCACTGTTTCCAGTTGAGCTGTTCGGGCAGCTGGCCGCCGGAGCGCAAGCGATCAAGCACTTCACCATTGTCCGGTTTGCGCTCGAGGAAGCCCATATCCAGGTTCCAGAGGCGCTGGAAAGCCTGATTGTAGAATTGCAGCCGTTGATTGCCGTCGAAGATGGCGACCGGCGTCGCGAGATGGTCGAGCGTCTCGGCATGGCTCTTGAGCGTACGGTCGAGTTCTTCGCGAACGGCCTCGACGCCGGAGACGTCGATGGCAATTCCTGTGGTTCCGGCCGGGCTGCGGGCATCGACGACATCGAAAAATGTACGATTGCCCCTGACGACGGTGGAAAGCTTGTCGCGGAAGGGCGCATCGAAGGTCGAGACGGCGCGGATTTTTTCGCGGGCTATCGTTGCCAGCAGTTCACGGCCCTCGGCAATCGCGGCAGCGACGTTTGGTGCCTCCACCGCATCGGCATAGGCCTCGTTGACCCAGCTCAGCGCTCCATCCGTGCCGCGCTGCCAGACCGGCAGGTCGATCGCGTCAAGCAGCGTGCGGAAGGACATCAGCGAGTTGTTGAGGCGGTCGCGCTCGAGCTTCAGCTCGGCGAGTTCCGCCCGCATGTTGTTGAGTGCGATGAAGCGCACGAAAGCGCGTCCGCCGGAAACGCGGCCCTGTGCCTCCAGCACCTCGTTGCGCTGCGTTTCGAGCACCAGATCGAAGCTGCGCGCCTGGGTGCGCAGGGCGTCGATCGCCTTTTCGAGTTCGCTGGCGGAATTTCCCTTGATCCAGCGGCCGAATGCCAGGAATTCGCGATCGTCTGACGGCGCCCCGGTCTCCGCCGGCAGCTGGCCGAGCATTTCCGCCCGCTCCGCAAGCCCGTCCCAGATGACGATGCGGCGGTTCTTGTCGGCAATGAGTGCCTGGAAGCGCGAAAGGCGCTGATTGGCGTCCGAAAGGTCGGACCTGAGCTCGCGGTTCTCGGCCTCGATGTTGCCGCGCTGGCGGATCAACCAGATCGCGGAGATCATTGCCGCGGAGATGACGCCGATCAGCACGGAAAAGGTGATGACTTCCGACGAGCCGAAGATGTTCGCCTTCTGCGCCGAGACCTGGGCGACCGCATCCGTTGCGGCGAAGAGCGCCGTGCAGGCCATCAGGCGGCGAAGGAGCACCGGGCCTTTGCGGCGACCGCCCGATGAGGTTTCGTGTGCTGTTGTCATGGCGCTGCCGTCCCCGTCTGTCCGAAGGGTGCTGCCGGCTCTGTCGTGCCATGCGCAGTTCCGGCGATACCCTGAAGGGTTCGCGTCAGTTCTGGTTGCATCCCCGGTCTGTCTCCGTCTGTTTGCCGCTTGCCGACAAGACATCCCACTCGCAATGCCCGAAGGTCCGCACCGGCATCACGAATCAATGGGTTAGAGCATACTTCGTTGACGAATCGCCGGGAAGGGAGCCGCCCAAAAAAGAGGCCGCGCTCTCTTGTCAAGAACGCGGCCACAACATGTTGTGGATTGCCCGGGTAACGATTAGTACCGGTAGTGTTCAGCCTTGAACGGACCCTGCTGGCCGACGCCGATATAGTCGGCCTGTTCCTTCGACAGTTCGGAGAGCTTCGCGCCGAGCTTGTTCAGGTGCAGGCGAGCGACCTTCTCGTCGAGCGCCTTCGGCAGAACGTAGACTTCGTTCTTGTAGTTCTCGCCCTTGGTGAAGAGCTCGATCTGGGCCAGCGTCTGGTTGGTGAACGAGGCGGACATCACGAAGGACGGGTGACCGGTGGCGTTGCCGAGGTTGAGCAGGCGACCTTCCGACAGCAGGATCATGCGGTTGCCCTTCGGGAACTCGATCATGTCGACCTGCGGCTTGATGTTCGTCCACTTCAGGTTCCGCAGCGCGGAGACCTGAATTTCGTTGTCGAAGTGGCCGATATTGCCGACGATCGCCATGTCCTTCATCTCGCGCATGTGGTCCATGCGGATGACGTCCTTGTTGCCGGTCGTGGTGATGAAGATGTCGGCAGACGAAACGACGTCTTCGAGCTGGACGACTTCGAAACCGTCCATGGCGGCCTGAAGCGCGCAGATCGGGTCGACTTCGGTCACCTTGACGCGAGCGCCGGCGCCCGAGAGCGAGGCTGCCGAGCCCTTGCCGACGTCGCCGTAACCGCAGACGACGGCAACCTTGCCGGCCATCATCACGTCGGTGCCGCGGCGGATGCCGTCAACCAGCGATTCCTTGCAGCCGTACTTGTTGTCGAACTTCGACTTGGTGACGCTGTCGTTGACGTTGATCGCCGGGAACGGCAGCAGGCCCTTGGCCTGGAGCTGGTACAGGCGGTTGACGCCGGTCGTCGTTTCCTCGGTCACGCCCTTGATGGCGTCGCGCTGCTTGGTGAACCAGCCCGGCGAAGCGGCAAGGCGCTTCTTGATCTGCGCGACCAGGATCTCTTCTTCTTCCGAACCCGGGTTGGAGAGAACGTCTTCGCCGGCTTCGGCGCGGGCGCCGAGCAGGATGTACATGGTGGCGTCGCCACCGTCGTCCAGGATCATGTTGGAGACGCCGCCGTCGGCCCACTGGAAGATCTTGTCGGTGTAGGTCCAGTATTCCTCAAGCGTTTCGCCCTTGACGGCGAACACCGGGATACCGCTGGCAGCGATCGCTGCGGCTGCGTGGTCCTGGGTCGAGAAGATGTTGCACGAAGCCCAACGGATGTCGGCGCCGAGAGCGGCGAGCGTCTCGATCAGCACGGCGGTCTGGATGGTCATGTGCAGCGAACCGGTGATCCGGGCGCCCTTCAGCGGCTTGGATGCGCCAAACTCTTCGCGGCAGGCCATCAGGCCCGGCATTTCAGTTTCGGCGATCGTAATTTCCTTGCGTCCGAAATCGGCAAGACCGATGTCGGCGACGATGTAATCCTGAGTGGTGGTCATGAAATTCTCCAGGCTGATCTCTTCAAGCCGCTCTGGCCCTCTGGCGATCCGGCGGCACGACTATGCCTCCCGCGCATATCATCGCGGTGAGAGTGCGTCCGATCTATCAGGAATTCTGGGGCAGAGCAACCTCGATATAAAGAAGTCTTTATATCTTTATATTGTCGGTTACATTTCTTCGCCGAACTTGTCGCGGACCAATGCGTCGAGCGCATTGAGGGCCTCTTCGGCCTGTGCGCCGCTGGCCGTGACGCAGACGCTGGAGCCGGTGCTGGCGGCCAGCATCATCAGGCCCATGATCGAGGTGCCCCCGACCGTGCTTCCGTCCTTCGACACCGTGATTTCGGCATCATAGGCCTCGACGGTCTGCACGAACTTGGCCGAGGCGCGCGCATGCAGTCCGCGCTTGTTGACGATAAGAAGTTCGCGCGTCAGCGACATGTCGGGACGGTGATCCATCATTTTCCGCTCAGGACACGGCTGGCGACGTTGATGTATTTGCGTCCCGCTTCGGAGGCTTCCGCGAGCGCCTTGTCCATGTCGCTTTCGCCACGCACGCCGGCGAGCTTGATCAGCATCGGCAGGTTGACGCCGGCGATGACTTCAACGGTGCCGCTGCGCATCACCGAGATGGCGAGATTGGACGGCGTGCCACCGAACATGTCGGTGAGAATGATCACGCCGTGGCCCTCGTCGACGTTGGTCACGGCGTCGAGGATATCCTGCCGACGCTGATCCATGTCGTCCTCGGGGCCGATGCAAACGGTCTCGATAGCTTTTTGCGGACCGACAACATGCTCGAGTGCATGTCGGAATTCCTCAGCCAGCTTGCCATGGGTGACAAGCACAAGTCCGATCATGGGTATCTTTTCTCCGACTGCACGCGCAATTCACTGATGGTCAGATATCGCAATGCAGCAATTTCGTCCACCTGTTGGGGCGGCCATCTTGGCAAGGAAAAGGCGAAGTGCAAGCCAAAAATGCCGAAAAACCAGCCCCGTTGCCTGCAACTATAGCTAAAATCCTAATTTTTCGGGTAGCAGCGCACGCAGAGCAGCAAGCATGTGCACACCATTTTCAATGGGAACGCGAACAATCGGCAGGCTGCGACCGAAGGGGAGGGGAAGTTCCTCGTTTTCGGGCGGCATGCGCGGATCGAATGGCGCGCTCACCGGCAGGATCGCCCAATCCATCACCGCGGCAGGCACCGTTTCGAGCCTGGCGATGCCGGCGCCGCGGATCTCGATCAGACCCTCAATCGACGCTGGGCACCGGGCGATGATCTGGTCCTGTTCGATCGACAGATCGACACGGTCGTCGGCGACCAATGCCGCAAAGTGCCCCATCTGGCGGGCTGCCGAAATGCAGGCGAGCGCCAGTCTCGATTTGCCGATGCCGGAAGGGCCGGTTACCAGGAAACCGGCCGTGCCGATGACGATCGCCGTACCGTGAACATTATGCGGCGGTGTCACGCGTGCGGCTCGGCAGGTAGGGAAAGTACGAAGCGGGCACCGACGATCTTCCCATCCGGACCCATGACGTTCTCGGCCTTCAGCGTGCCGCCATGCGCTTCGGCGATCTGCCGGGAAATCGACAGGCCGAGGCCGGAGTTCTGGCCGAAATCTTCGCCCTCCGGTCTGTCGGTATAGAAGCGCTCGAAGATCCGATCGATGTCTTCCGCCTGGATGCCGGGACCATTGTCCTCGACATAGACGAGGCAGCGCGACCGGGAACGGGTGAGGCGCACGACGATGCGGCCGCCCTGCTCAGGTACGAAGGAGCGGGCGTTTTCGATCAGGTTGGTGATGATCTGGCCGATGCGCAGTTCGTAACCATTGATGGCGAAGCGCGCCTTGGGGCTGTCCTTGCGGTCGACGACGAAATCGAGCAGCACCGGCTTCTTTTTGCTGCGGATCTGGCGGGAGATCTCGACGAGGTCGCCAAGCAGCCTTTCAAGGTCGACGACCTTGGCGTCGCTGCGGGCAAGTTCCGCGTCGAGCCGCGAGGCGTCGGAGATATCGCTGATCAGGCGGTCGAGGCGGCGCACGTCGTGCTGGATGACGTCCATCAGCCGCTTCTTCGATTCGTCGGTGCGGGCAAGCGGCAGGGTTTCCACGGCGCTGCGCAGCGAGGTCAGCGGGTTCTTCAGTTCATGGCTGACGTCGGCCGCAAAATTCTCGATCGCCGCGATCCGGTCGTAGAGTGCAGTCGTCATCTCGCGCAGCGCCACCGACAGGTTGCCGATTTCGTCCTGGCGCGAGGAGAAATCGGGGATTTCTTCCCGCTCCTTGGCGCCACCGCGGCGGACCCGGATGGCGGCGGCAGAGAGGCGCCGCAGCGGATTGGCGATCGTCGACGACAACAGCAGCGACAGAATGACGTTGACGAGGGCGGCGACGCCGAACACGCGAATGATGGCGAGGCGCTCGGCATGCACGATCTTGTCGATGTCGCCCGCCTGGGTGGACAGCAGCAGCACGCCGAGCACGGCGCGTGACCGCTGCACCGGCACGGCGACCGAGACGATGAGTTCACCCTTTTCGGTGACGCGGCGCACCGCACCGCGCACGCCGGTCAGCGCGTTCATCACTTCGGGATAGATCGAGCCGTTGCCGCCAGGTGGTTCCTTGTAGAGCGGCAGGTCGCCCGACTGCAGCAGGCGGTTGATCCAGCTTCCGAACTTTTCCTCGATGCCGGTCGCTTCCGGGTCGACGGGCGGCAGGTCGAAGCGCAGCACCTGGCCGCCGCTATAGAGGTGGCGCGAATCGAGCAGCAGGTCCGCATCGGCGTCGAAGAGCCGCGCGCGGGTGCGGGTCGGCGAGATCAAGCGTCTGAGGACGGGAGCAACCCGCTCCTGAATGATCGGAAAATCCAGGTCTTCGTCGCTCGGCAGCGGCGTGATGCTCTGGCCGGCCTGCAGCTCCAGCAGTTTTTCGGGATCGATGGTGATCGAATTGGTGTCGACGGAGGCGGATGCCGAAATGGCGCCGGCGATGATTTCGCCCTGGGTCAGCAGGCTTTCGACGCGAGCGTCGATCAGGCCCTCGCGGAACTGGTTGAGATACATGATCCCGCCGACCAGAACGACGAGCGCGACGAGGTTGAAGAAGACGATCCGGCGTGTCAGGCTCGAAAAGACCGCGTTGCCGAACAGGCGGCGAATCAGCGTGAAGGAATAGGCCCAGCGCCGGCCGTTGTGGGCCGATGACCTTCCGTCAAGTTCGTCGATATCGCCCTGCAAGACTTCCACCAAGTCTTTCCGCTCCCGCAGCGGATCATCCCCGCCGTATCTTCCGATTGCGGACACCCATTACCCGTAAGCCGGGTTTCGCAGGTCCGCCGATGTTCTTTTTTCTGGTCTTCGGTCTCGTGGATTCAATGCCACCGGCCAAGCCAAGTGGCGGGCCGAAGCCTGCCCGCCATCGCATCGGTTCTGAATGCTCCACAAACGACGCGATGGCAAGGGCTGAGACCGCGTGTCGCCTCAGGCCATTTCCCGGAAGCGGTAGCCGACGCCATAGAGCGTCTCGATCATGTCGAAGTCGTTGTCGACCATCTTGAACTTCTTGCGCAGCCGCTTGATGTGGCTGTCGATGGTGCGGTCGTCGACATAGACCTGCTCGTCATAGGCAGCATCCATCAGGGCATCGCGGCTCTTGACCACGCCCGGTCGCTGCGCAAGCGAGTGAAGAATGAGGAACTCGGTGACCGTCAGGGTGACCGGCTCGTTCTTCCAGGTGCAGGTGTGGCGCTCCTGATCCATGGCCAGCTGACCGCGCTCGAGCGACCGCGTCGGCGTGTCGGAGGTCTTCGGGGCGCCAGTGGTGCCGCCGGCTGCAGCGGCTTCGCGGTTGGCGGCCCGACGCAGGATCGCCTTGACGCGCTCGACCAGCAGGCGCTGGGAGAACGGCTTGGTGATGAAATCGTCGGCGCCCATCTTCAGGCCGAAGAGCTCGTCGATTTCCTCGTCCTTCGATGTCAGGAAGATCACCGGCAAATCCGACTTCTGGCGCAGGCGCCGCAACAGTTCCATGCCGTCCATGCGCGGCATCTTGATGTCGAAGATCGCAAGCTGCGGCGGCCGGGCCAACAGGCCTTCGAGCGCGGAGGCACCATCCGTGTAGGTCTCGACCTTGTAGCCTTCAGCTTCAAGGGCGATGGATACGGACGTCAGGATATTCCGGTCATCATCGACAAGCGCGATGGTCTGCATCGTGTTCAACTCCGTCATTTGAGGCCGATCGCCGGTTTCGTCTTCGAATCCACGGCAACCGCGAGTCACGGGTGCGTTACTTGAGTATAAAGGTGGAACAAATTGTGGCGAAGCCCAAAATGCCCTCAAGCGTACACTCCGTCGCTGAGAGGCAGATATGGCGCAGGGAACTCGGATTCAACCGATTAAAAAAACGATAATTTTCTTTAAATCGATTAATATACTGAAATCATTATTCTTTTTTTGACGTCACCTTGTTTTTGAGCGAGCATGCAAGTATGTTCCGGCCAAATTCAACGCCAATGGCCAAACACGAAGGAAGCTTGACCATGGAGCAACTCGGCACTCGCAACGCAGCGAACGGCTTGGAAAAACTCGGCTTTACGGATCTCGACGTGGTCCGCTACAACCTCGAAGCCGCAGACCTTTATGAAGAAGCCCTTCGCCGCGGCGAAGCTCAGTTGACCGCACATGGCGCGATCGTTGCGCGCACCGGCCAGCACACCGGCCGCTCTCCGAAGGACAAGTTCGTCGTCCGCGACGCCTCCACCGACGATCAGATCTGGTGGGACAACAACAAGCCGCTGTCCCCGGAGCATTTCGCCGTCCTGCGGAAGGACATGCTCGACCATGCTAAGGGCATGTCGCTTTATGTCCAGGATCTCGTCGGCGGTGCCGACAAGAATCATGCGCTGCCGACGCGTGTCGTTACCGAATATGCCTGGCATTCGCTGTTCATTCGCAACCTCCTGATCCGTCCGGACCGCGCAGACCTTGCTTCCTTCCTGCCGAAGCTGACGATCATCGACCTGCCGAGCTTCAAGGCTGACCCGGAGCGCCACGGTTGCCGCACCGAAACTGTCATTGCCTGCGATCTGACCAACGGCCTCATCCTCATCGGCGGCACGTCCTATGCCGGCGAGATGAAGAAGTCGGTGTTCACGGTCCTCAACTACCTCTTGCCGAAGAAGGGCGTCATGCCGATGCACTGCTCGGCCAATGTCGGACCTGAAGGCGATACCGCCATATTCTTCGGCCTGTCGGGCACCGGCAAGACCACGCTTTCGGCCGATCCGACCCGCACTTTGATCGGCGACGACGAGCATGGCTGGAGCGATGAGGGCGTCTTCAACTTCGAAGGCGGCTGCTACGCCAAGGCCATCCGTCTTTCTGAAGCCGCCGAACCGGAAATCTTCGCGACGACCCGCCGCTTCGGCACCGTCATGGAAAACGTCGTTCTCGACGAACGCCGCGTTCCCGATTTCAATGACGGCTCGCTGACGGAAAACACCCGCTGCGCCTATCCGCTGGATTTCATCCCGAACGCCAGCGAAACCGGTACCGCGCCGCAGCCGCGCACGATCATCATGCTGACGGCCGACGCCTTCGGCGTGATGCCGCCGATCGCCAAGCTGACGCCGGAACAGGCGATGTACCACTTCCTGTCCGGCTACACCGCCAAGGTTGCCGGCACCGAAAAGGGCGTTACCGAGCCGGAAGCAACCTTCTCGACCTGCTTCGGCGCACCGTTCATGCCGCGCCACCCGTCGGAATACGGCAACCTCTTGAAGGACCTGATCGCCAAGAACGGCGTTACCTGCTGGCTGGTCAGCACCGGCTGGACCGGCGGTGCCTATGGTACCGGCAGCCGCATGCCGATCAAGGTGACCCGCGCTCTGCTCGCGGCAGCCCTTGACGGTTCGCTGAACGCCGCCGAGCTGCGCACCGACGCCAACTTCGGCTTTGCCGTGCCGGTCTCGGTACCGGGCGTCGACGACGGTATTCTCGATCCGCGATCGACCTGGGCTGATGGCAACGCCTATGACGCCCAGGCCCGCCGCCTGGTCGACATGTTCATCGCCAACTTCGCCAAGTTCGAAGATCATGTCGATGGTAGCGTCCGCGATGCAGCTCCCGGCACGAAGATTGCCGCCGAGTAAACATTGCCGGCTATGATTCACGTGAAACCCGGTCTTCCATGGCCGGGTTTTTCGTTTTCATGGCGAATGTTTTCAAGAGGTTCCCGCTGTGCCATAGATCGGGGCGAGGTGAATCATGGCTAGCGACCCGCTTTACATAAACGACAATATCGTCATTGCCGGCTGGGAGCTGACGGAGCAATTCGTGCTGGCCGGCGGGCCCGGGGGGCAGAACGTCAACAAGGTCTCGACGGCCGTCCAGCTGTTCTTCAACGTCCAGGCGTCACCGGCGCTCACCGATCGCATCAAGGCCAATACCTTGAAGCTCGCCGGTCGTCGCGCCTCTAAGGATGGCGTGCTGATGATCGAGGCCAGCCGCTTCCGCAGCCAGGAGCGCAATCGCGAAGACGCACGCGAAAGGCTGAAGGAGATGATCCTGAAGGCCGCCGAACCACCGCCGCCGCCGCGCAGGAAGACCAAACCGACCCGCGGTTCGATCGAGCGCCGGCTGAAGGAAAAAACCGGGCGCGGCGAGACCAAGAAGCTGCGTGGACGCCCGACCGGCGACTGACGTGCGGTTGCGAAATCTTTTCAACCGTCTCTTGTCTTTTACCGCCATGCGCCCTCTCTTATCCCAAGCGACTTTTGCAGAAGGAGGGATCCATGGGCCTTTTCAGTTTTATCAAGAACGCTGGCAAGAAGTTGGGCATTGGCGGTGACGACGACGCGCCGGATACCGAAAGCGTCCAGAAGGAACTCGCTTCGCACGATCTCGGCACCAAGGACGTCCAGGTCGAAGTCGTCAATGACAAGGTGGTGCTGAAGGGTGTCGTCAAGGACCAGACGGCGTTCGAGAAAGCCGTGGTCGCCGTCGGCAACACGCTTGGCGTTTCCGCGGTCGAGGCCTCCGAGCTCAAGGTTGCCGATGCGGGTGCAGCGCCGGCACCCGCCAAGGCGCCTGTCTTCTATACCGTCAAGAAAGGCGACAACCTCTGGAAGATCGCCGAGGCACAATACGGCAAGGGCAAGGGCGCCAAGCACACGGTGATCTTCGAGGCCAACAAGCCGATGCTGACCCATCCCGACAAGATCTATCCCGGCCAGGTTCTGCGCATTCCGGATCTGGACGCCGCGTGACAGCCTTGTCGACGCGATCATTTTTCAGCGTCGTTCTGACGGTGGCAAGTCTTGGGCTTGCCACGACCGGTTTCGCGCAAACGCTGCGCGAGCCGGCCAAGGGCAGTTCGGAGCGCGCAGCAATCCTCGACGCCTTGCGGCCTGCCGTCGAGGCGGAGATGCGCGGTTCGGTCGAATTCGTCGTCACCACCATGCGGGCGACGCCGAACTGGGCCTTCGTGCAGGTCGAGCCGCAGCGGCCGGGAGGTGGCGCCATCGATCTCTCAAAGACCGGATTTCGTGATGATGCCGACATGATGGATGGTTCGACGGTGTTCGCGCTCGTCAGCTTCCAGGGCGGTCGATGGAATCTCGTTGATCACGTCGTCGGCCCGACGGATGTCGCCTATGCCGGCTGGTCCGAGCGCTACGGCGTCCCGGCAAGGCTGCTCGGGCTGGAGTGAGGGCAACCTCATGCTGGTTCTCCCCAAGGGCATAAAACACATCCCCGGCTTTCTCGACCGGGGCCGCCAGGAAGAGATCGTCGAGGCGATCCGCGGCGTGGTCGCCGAAGCGCCGCTGTTCGTGCCGGAGATGCCAAAGACCGGCAAGCCGATGTCGGTGCGCATGACCAATTGTGGACCGCTCGGCTGGGTGACCGATCGCGAGAAAGGCTATCGCTACCAGCCGCAGCACCCTGGCACCGGCAGGCCGTGGCCGCCGATGCCCGAGATTCTCCTAGAAGTCTGGAACGCGGTTTCGGCGAGCGACAAGCAGCCGGAAGCCTGCCTGGTGAATTTCTATTCCGAAGAGGCCCGCATGGGCCTGCATCAGGATCGCGATGAGCGCGATCTGGAGACTGCCGTCGTTTCGATTTCGCTTGGCGATAGCTGTCTGTTTCGCGTCGGCGGTAAGGAGCGCGGCGGCCAGACGGTGTCCTTCAGGCTCGAAAGCGGCGATATCGTCGTGCTCGGTGGCGAGGGGCGCCTGGCCTTCCACGGCGTTGACCGGATCTATCCTGATACGTCAACGTTGCTCAAGAACGGCGGCCGCCTCAATCTGACGCTGCGCCGGGTCAATCCCTGACAATCGACGGAAATACGCATGCCGGATCGGGCCCGATCTGGCTGCGCTAGACTGATTGCATGCGCCAGCTGCGGCGAACGTTCAGAGCTTGCGCAGGGCCACCGTCTCGGTGAGGTGGTCGGGGCCTTTCTGCAGGATGAGGTCGGCGCGCGGTCGCGTCGGCAGAATGTTCTGGTGCAGGTTCTTCAGGTTGATGTTGTGCCAGAGCCCTTCGGCGATCGCCCGTGCCGCATCCTCGCTGATGGTCGCATAGCGATGGAAGTAGGATTCCGGGTTCTTGAAGGCCGTTTCCCTAAGGCGCATGAAGCGGTTGACGTACCAGCTGTGGATCAGGCTTTCCTCGGCGTCGATATAGATCGAGAAGTCGAAGAAGTCCGAGACCATCGGCACGATCTTGCCGTCGGCCGGCAGGTTGCGCGACTGCAGGACATTGATACCCTCGAAGATCAGAATATCGGGCCTGTCGATGACCGTGTACTGATCCGGCAGCACGTCATAGGTCATGTGCGAATAGCTTGGCGCCCTGACGTTCGGCTGTCCGGCCTTGATCGCCGACAGGAAGCGCAGGAGCGCGCCGACGTCGTAGCTTTCAGGGAAGCCCTTGCGGTCCATCATGTTTTCGCGCTGAAGCACGGCGTTCGGATAGAGGAAGCCGTCCGTCGTCACCAGATCGACCTTCGGGCTCGAGGGCCAGCGCGACAGAAGCTGCGCGAGAATACGCGCTGTCGTCGACTTGCCGACCGCCACCGATCCGGCAATGCCGATGACGAAAGGCGTCTTCGTTTCGGACATGCTGAGGAAGCGCTTGCGCTGCTCGAACAGCATCTGCGACGATTCCACATGGGTCGAAAGCAGCCGCGACAGCGACAGATAGATTTGGCGGACCTCGCCGAGATCCACCGGGTCGTTCAACGAGCGCAGCCGCTGCACTTCGTCCGCGGTCAGCGTCATGGGCGTGTCGGCACGAAAACGCGACCATTCCTCGGCGGAGAAGAAATGATAGGGCGAATAGTCCCGTCTCTGAAGATTGTCCGGGAGATCGGCCATTTCGATATCTTGCGCAGCTAGGGTCATGGATCCCGCCGATTAGCCTTTTCCTGCAGACCGGATTGGCTTGTCCGCCGTGCAAGTTCGTCGAGCACATCCTGCAACGGAATGTCTGCAATTTTCAATACGACCATCAGATGATAGAGGAGATCGGCGCTCTCATCGACGAGATTCTGCCGATCGTTCCCTATCGCCGCGATCACGGTTTCGACTGCTTCCTCGCCCAGTTTCTTGGCCGCCTTCTGCTGACCGTGTGCGACCAGTTTCGCCGTCCAGGATTCGTCCGGTGACGCCTTGGCGCGTTCGGCGACGATGGTCTCGAGGTCGGAAAGGGAAAAATCACTCATAACGAAACCCTGAAAACTCAATCGAGACGCATGGCGATGCCATGTTCGGCCATATAGCGCTTGGTTTCGCCAATGCTATAGGTGCCGAAGTGGAAGATCGACGCGGCCAGAACCGCCGTTGCATGGCCGTCACGGATGCCGGCAACCATATGATCAAGCGTGCCTACGCCGCCGGACGCGATAACCGGCGCGCGCACCGCATCGGCGACCGCGCGTGTCAGCGCGATGTCGTAGCCGCTCTTGGTTCCGTCACGATCCATCGAGGTCAGGAGAATTTCACCGGCGCCGAGATCGACGACGCGACGGGCAAACTCGACGGCGTCGATGCCGGTCGTCTGGCGGCCGCCATGGGTGAAGATTTCCCAGCGGTTCTCTTCGCCGTCCTTCGAGACCTTCTTGGCATCGATCGCCACCACGATGCACTGGTTGCCGAACTTGTCAGCGGCTTCGGCGACGAAGTCCGGGTTTTTCACGGCGGCCGTGTTGATCGAGACCTTGTCGGCGCCTGCGAGCAGCAGCTTGCGGATATCGGCCACCTGGCGCACGCCACCGCCGACGGTGAGCGGCATGAAACATTGTTCGGCCGTGCGGGCGATGACGTCGAAGATGGTTTCGCGGTTGTCCGAAGACGCGGTGATGTCGAGGAAGCAGAGTTCGTCGGCGCCTGCCGCATCATAGGCGCGAGCCGCTTCCACCGGGTCGCCGGCATCGATCAGGTCGACGAAGTTGACGCCCTTGACGACACGACCGTCCTTGACGTCGAGGCAGGGGATTACGCGGGCTTTGAGGGTCATAGGCTCATGCCTTTCTCGTGGCGCGGATCAGCGCCAGGGCTTCCTGCGGATCGATGCGGCCGTCATAGAGCGCGCGGCCGGAGATGGCACCTTCGAGCTTCGCCGCATCCGGCGCGATCATTCGCCGGATATCGTCCATCGAGGCAAGGCCGCCCGACGCGATCACCGGGATCGAAACGGCGTCGGCAAGCTCCAGGGTCGAATCCCAATTGATCCCGGTAAGAATGCCGTCGCGATCGATATCGGTGTAGATGATCGCCGAGACGCCGGCGCCCTCGAACTTCTTCGCAAGCTCGATAACGCCGAGTTCAGACGCTTCCGCCCAGCCTTCGACCGCGACCTTGCCGCCCTTGGCGTCGATGCCGACGGCAACCTTGCCCGGAAACTTTCGGCAGGCTTCGATCACCAGCGCCGGGTCGCGCACCGCGACTGTGCCGAGGATGACGCGGGCCAGCCCGCGCGACAGCCAATTCTCGATATGCTCAAGCGTGCGGATGCCGCCGCCGAGCTGCACCGGATTCTTCGTCGACTTCAGGATCGCGTCGACGGCGTCCCCGTTGACGGTCTCGCCGGCAAAGGCACCGTTGAGGTCGACCACATGCAGCCACTCGAAGCCCTGCTCCTCGAAGGCGCGCGCCTGCGCACCGGGATCCGGGTTGTAAACGGTCGCCTGCTCCATGTCGCCGAGCTTCAGGCGCACGCATTGCCCGTCTTTCAGGTCGATAGCGGGGAAAAGGATCATGTGTCTATCCGATCAGAGGTCGCTCAAAACCGTTACGGCTTCCAGCGCAGGAAATTCGAGATGAGGGCAAGGCCGAGCGCCTGGCTCTTTTCCGGATGGAACTGCGAACCGGCCTTGTTGCCATTGGCGACGAAGGCGGTGACGGTACCGCCGTAGTCGGCTTCGGCCACGACATCGCCGGCGTTTTCCGCTGCCAGATGGTAGGAATGCACGAAGTAGGCGTGCAGGCCGTCGTCGCCGGTGCGAATGCCGTCAAACAACGGATGCGCGCGCGCCAGTCTGAGTGTGTTCCAGCCGATCTGCGGGATTTTGAGCGACGGATCCGTCGGCTTCATTTCGACGACGTCGCCGGGGATCCAGCCGAAACCATGGGTCGTGGTCTTTTCGAGGCCACGCGACGACATCAGCTGCATGCCGACACAGATACCGAGAAACGGCCGGCCGGCCCCTTCGACGACCTCGGTCAGTGCCTGTTCCATGCCATCGACGGCCGCAAGGCCACGCCGACAATCGGCATAGGCGCCAACGCCCGGCAGCACGATGCGATCGGCGGTCGCGACGCGTTCCGGCCTGTCGGTCAGGTCGATCTCGGCGTCGATACCGGCTTCTCGCGCAGCCCTTTCGAAGGCCTTCGTTGCCGAGCGCAGATTGCCCGATCCATAGTCGATAATGGCGACGCGCATCAGCGTTCTCCGTAGGATTCAAAAAGTCCAAGACCCGGGCCGGTGCTTGCCGGCTCTTGCCTTGGCCAGTCGACGGCTGGCCGAGCAACTGTTGCTCGGTCGACCGAGGGCACGTTTGCGAAGTAGATTTCTTCCGCCGTCTCGAGATCGCGCGCCGGCACGATGGCGCGCAACGTCCAGTCGCAGGTTATGAGCCGGCGAACAATGAGCACGGGGCCTTCCAGCGCGACCAGCAGGGCGAGCGCCAGATGCAAAAGAAGCGCTGCCAGCACGCCACCGGCAATCGTCGATAGAGAGATTAACAAAAACTGCAGAACAGCAACTGCGATTCCGAATACCCATAGGCGCTTGGCAAACAGCCAGAGCGCGGGAAACAGAAATGCGCCCCAGGAGAAGCCATCAGCAACAAAGCGTGCCCGGTCGTCGTCGGCGCGGGCGCCCGGCGGGGTCAGGATCATGTAAGAGGCCATGGTGATCAGCCAGATAATGACCGCTCAGGCAAGCGTACCCTTGGTCGAGGGAACGCGGCCGGCCTGGCGCGGGTCGATTTCGGTTGCCGTGCGAAGCACGCGGGCGACGGACTTGAAGCAGGTCTCGGCGATATGATGGTTGTTGGCGCCGTAGATGTTCTGGATATGCAGCGTGATGCCGGCGTTCTGGGCGAGCGCCTGGAAGAATTCGCGCACCAGTTCGGTGTCGAAGGTGCCGATCTTCGGCGAGGTGAAGGCGACGTTCCAGACGAGGAACGGCCGGCCGGACACGTCGACTGCAGCGCGCGTCATCGTTTCGTCCATGGCAAGGTCGAGCGAGGCGTAGCGGGTAATGCCGCGCCGGTCGCCAAGTGCCTTGGCGATGGCCTGGCCGATGGCAATGCCGGTGTCTTCGACCGTGTGGTGATCGTCGACGTGCAGGTCGCCGTCGGTCTTGATCTCCATGTCGATCAGCGAATGTCGGGAAAGCTGGTCCAGCATATGGTCGAAGAAGCCGACACCCGTCGCGATCTTCGAGGTTCCGGTGCCATCGATATTGACGGATACGGACACGGCCGTTTCATTCGTCTTACGCGAAACTTGGCCGGTGCGGCTGGACGTGGCTTCTGCCATCAGGCTCTCCTGTATGCGCTGGAGCCGCTCCTTATCAGGGGAGCGGGAAAATATCCAGAACCGCGGCGGAGATTTGACGGATTCGGCGAAGGTCCCGATTTACGGTCAACTCCATGGCCCACCGGGATTTGCAATCGCGCAAGAGGCACTTACATAGGCTTCAAGCAACCAGGCTCGTTCGAGCCCCCAACGCCCCTGGTTCTGGGGCCGACAGGTATCTTCAATGAGTGAACACAATCCCTACGGAACGATGCACGCGACCACCATCATCACGGTGCGCAAGGACGGCAAGGTGGTCATGGCCGGCGACGGCCAGGTTAGCCTTGGCCAGACGGTGATGAAGAGCAATGCCCGCAAGGTCAGGCGGCTGGCCAAGGGCGACGTGATCGCCGGCTTTGCCGGCGCGACGGCCGACGCCTTCACGCTTCTGGAGCGGCTCGAGGCCAAGCTCGAACAGTACCCGGATCAGCTGATGCGCGCGGCGGTGGAACTCGCCAAGGACTGGCGCACCAACAAGTATCTGCGCAATCTCGAGGCGATGATGCTGGTCGCCGACAAGTCGATCACGCTGGCGATTACCGGCAATGGCGACGTGCTGGAGCCGGAACATGGAACGATCGCCATCGGCTCGGGTGGCAATTACGCCTTTGCCGCGGCCCGCGCCCTGATGGACAGTGACAAGTCGGCCGAGGAAGTCGCGCGCCGGGCGCTCGAAATCGCAGGCGACATCTGCGTCTATACCAACCACAATATCGTGGTGGAGACGCTGGATGCCAACTGACCAGGCCCATGTCAGCTTCGAAAGGGTGGCCGATGGCCACCTGCCGATGCTGCATGGCTGGTTGAGCGAGCCGCATGTGCGGCAATGGTGGGGTGATCCGGACAAGGAAGTCGCGTTGATCCGCGACGGCTGCGCCTCGGGCGAGGTGGATGGCTTCATTTTCCACGTCTCGGGCGAGCCGGCAGGCTACATCCAGTCCTGGACACCATCAGAATATGACGAAGAGCCGTGGGCGAAGGATCTGCCCGGCGATGTCCCCGGCGTCGATATTTTCATCGGTCCGCCGGAGATGACCGGGAAGGGCGTCGCGTCCCTGGCGCTTCGGGCCTTTGCCCAGACGCTCTTTGCCGCCGGTGCGCCGCGGATCGTGATCGACCCCGATGCCGGCAACAGACGAGCCGTCCGGGCCTATGCGAAAGCGGGCTTCGTGCCCTTTGGCGAATGGATAGATGCATCCGGCCGCACGCTCCTGATGGAGCTGACGCGGACCGAGTTTGAGAGGACTACATGAGTATTTTTTCACCCCGGGAAATCGTGTCGGAACTCGACCGTTTCATCATCGGCCAGAACGATGCCAAGCGCGCGGTCGCGATCGCGCTGCGCAACCGCTGGCGGCGCCAGCAGCTCGGCGACGATCTGCGCGACGAGGTCATGCCGAAGAACATCCTGATGATCGGGCCGACCGGTGTCGGCAAGACGGAAATCTCCCGCCGTCTGGCCAAGCTCGCCGGCGCGCCTTTCGTCAAGGTCGAGGCGACCAAGTTCACTGAAGTCGGCTATGTCGGCCGCGATGTCGAACAGATCATCCGTGACCTCGTCGAAGTCGGCATCGGTCTCGTGCGCGAGAAGCGCCGGGCCGAGGTCAAGGCCAAGGCACACCAGAATGCCGAAGAGCGCGTTCTCGACGCGCTGGTCGGCGCCACCGCCTCGCCGGCCACGCGCGATAGCTTCCGCAAGAAGCTGCGCGCCAACGAGCTGGACGACAAGGAGATCGAGGTCGATATCGCCGAGACCGGCGCGCCCGGCGGCTTTGAAATTCCGGGCATGCCGGGCGCCAATATCGGCGTGCTCAACCTGTCGGAAATGTTCGGCAAGGCGATGGGCGCGCGCACCAAGAAGGTCAAGACCACGGTCAAGGCCTCCTATGAAGTGCTCGTCAACGACGAGTCCGACAAGCTGCTCGATAACGAGCAGATCCAGCGTGAGGCGGTGAGGGCAGTCGAGGACGACGGCATCGTCTTCCTCGACGAGATCGACAAGATCGCGTCGCGCGAAGGCGGCATGGGTGCGGGCGTATCGCGCGAAGGCGTGCAGCGGGATCTGTTGCCGCTGGTCGAAGGAACGACGGTTGCGACGAAGTACGGACCGGTGAAGACCGATCACATTCTCTTCATTGCCTCGGGCGCATTCCATGTGTCGAAACCATCAGATCTTCTGCCCGAACTTCAGGGTCGTCTGCCGATCCGCGTCGAGCTGCGCGCGCTGACTAAGGAAGACTTCCGCCGCATCCTGACGGAGACCGAGGCGAGCCTCATCCGGCAGTACAAGGCGCTGCTTGAGACGGAAGAAGTGAAGCTCGACTTCACCGACGATGCCATCGACGCACTTGCCGATGTGGCTGTGCAGCTCAACTCGAGCGTCGAGAACATCGGAGCCCGTCGTCTGCAGACGGTGATGGAGCGCGTGCTGGACGAGATCTCGTTCAACGCTCCCGATAGTGCCGGCCAGGCGGTTACGATCGATGCGGAATATGTCCGCAAGCACGTCGGCGATCTCGCCGCCAACACGGATCTGTCGCGCTACATCCTGTAGCGCCGTCGTCCCATCCTGGAACGACCGGACGTGGCGGCAATGCCTTGCCGTCAAGCAACTCTAAAGATGAAAGGCGCCTGTCCCTCGACAGGCGCCTCCATTTTTTCTAACACGGTCGGGCAAGCGATTGTGGCCGGAGGCATTATTCCGACATGATCTTGTCGTAGGAGCCGCGCCGCCGGATAGGCGCCTCCACCGTTGATAGGAAGAAGAGATCGTGCGTTTTACCGCCTGCATGCTCGCTATTGCCACGTTCTGCCTGACTGCAGGCCAGACGTTGGCGGCCAACGTTGTTCCGCCGGGCAACCGGAACGTCGAACAACCCGGCATACCGGGCGCATCCGTTCGCCGCACCAAAGCCGGCCGCACCTCCTTCGACGCCAAGTTCGAGAAGGTCCGCGACCTGCTTGCCAGTGACAAGCAATTGATGAGCAAGATCAAGTCGACGTCGCGTGCCTATGGCATCGCACCGATTCACATGATCGGTGCCATCGTCGGCGAGCACACCTACAATGTCGATGCCTACGACCGGCTGCAGTCCTATTACGTCAAGGCCGCCGCCTATGCCGGCAACAGCTTCCAGTTCGGCTATGATGGCGAGACGGTGGCCGAGTTCGTCGCCCGTCCGCAGTTTGCCGATTGCACGGGAAAGAAGAGCTCCTATTCGCTGTGGAGCTGCCGCGAGCGGGTGTGGGATGCTGAGTTCCGCGGCAAGTCCGTCGGCGGCAAGTCCTTTCCGAACAACCGTTTCAGCGCGGTCTTCTTCCAGCCCTTCTTTGCCGGACAGACCTTCGGCCTCGGCCAGATCAATCCGCTGACGGCGCTGATGTTGACTGATATCGTCGCCAAGACCTCGGGCTATGAGCGTCTCGACGAGACCAATGCGGCCGGCGTCTACGAAGCGATCATGGATCCGGATGTCTCGCTTGCCTATATGGCCGCCTCGATCCGTCACTCGATCGATGTCTACAAGTCCATCGCCGGCGTCGATATTTCGGGCAATCCCGGCATCACCGCCACGCTCTATAATATCGGCAATCCCGATAGCCGTGCGGCCGCCCTTGCCGCCCGGAACCAGGGCGGCGAGACCCAGTGGCCGGAGGAAAACTATTACGGCTGGTTGGTGAACGACAAGCTGGCGGAACTCGAAAGCCTGTTGTGATTCACGTGAAGCACTTTCCTTGATTGCGCCGTAAAAACCTGAAATCCTGGCGCAATCGAGAAAGGCAATCACCATGGACATGCGTCCGGAGCCATTCGAACCACCGGCTCCCACTCCGCGGGTCGGCGTGCCGTCCTACCTCAAGATCATCAAGACCGTTCTGCGCAATCCGCTCGAACTCTGGGGCGAGCCGTCCTATACGCTGCCGTGGATCGAGACGAAATTCATCACGCAGCGCACCCTGATCGTCAACGATCCCGGCCTCATCCGTTACATCCTCGTCGAAAACGTCAGCAATTATGAGATGTCCAAGGTCAGGCGGCTGATCCTGCGGCCGATCCTGCGCGACGGCCTGTTGACCGCCGAAGGTGAGGTCTGGAAGCGATCGCGCAAGGCCATCGCCCCGGTGTTCACGCCCCGCCACGCCAAGGGATTTGCCGGCCAGATGCTGCGCCGGTCGGAAGAGTTCGTCGAACGCTACGCGCACGCCAAGGTGCAGCCGTTCACCACCAATGTCGCCAGCGACATGACCGAACTGACCTTCGATATCCTGGCGGAAACGCTGTTCTCCGGCGAGGTCGCGGTTGAAAGGGAGGGCTTCGTCCAGAGTGTCGAAGAGCTTCTTCACCGCATGGGCCGCGTCGACCCCATGGATATTTTGTTGGCGCCGGAATGGCTGCCGCGGCTGACCCGTATCGGCGGCAAGAAGGTGATGAACCGCTTCCGCACGATCGTGTCGGAAACGATGGCGCTCCGGCGACAGCGCATGGCGACGGATCCCGCCGGCACGCCCAATGATTTCCTCACGCTCCTACTCCAGACCGAGGGCGCAAACGGTCTTTCGACTGAGGAGATCGAGGACAATATCCTTACTTTCATCGGTGCCGGGCATGAAACCACAGCCCGGGCGCTCGCCTGGACTCTCTATTGCGTCGCCAACACGCCGGCTTTCCGTGAGGCGATGGAGTCGGAGATTGACGGCGTCGTGAAGAGCGGTGCCGAGCCGGTCGAATGGCTGACGCTGATGCCGCACGTGCTGGCGGCCTTCGAGGAGGCGATGCGGCTTTATCCGCCGGCGCCGTCGATCAATCGCGCCGCCATCGAGGAGGACGAGTGGACGTCGCCGACCGGCGAGCGCGTGAGGATACCCAAGGGTATCGCCGTTCTGGTGATGCCGTGGACACTGCATCGCCACGTGCTCTATTGGGATAAGCCGCGCGCCTTCATGCCCGAGCGCTTCCTGCCGGAAAACCGCGAGAAGCTGCATCGCTTCCAGTATTTGCCGTTCGGTGCCGGTCCGCGCATCTGCATCGGTGCGACCTTCGCGCTACAGGAGGCCGTCATCGCGCTCGCCGTGCTGATGCACCGGTTCCGCTTCGACGTCACCGACGAGACGAAACCCTGGCCGGTGCAGCGGCTGACTACTCAACCGCGGGGCGGCTTGCCGATGCGGGTTTCGGCTCGCTGAAGGTCTTGCCCGGAATTGCCGATTGCACGCCACGCACCGGCGAATCTGCCGGCATCGGCTGTGGCAACTGCTTCGATGGTTTCTTGATCGTCTTGATTGCGGCGCAGGTCGCGTCTCCGACATTGTCGCAGGGCTTGTAGACGACGATCTCGCTGCCGGCGCCGTCGTCCCATACCGCCTGGATCGTCAGCGTCTTGGCTTCGTTGGCGGCAAGCGAGATGTAGACATATTCGGCTGTTTCGTCGGCCGGCAGGTTGAAGGGGATCTGCGGATTGCATTTGGCGAGCGGGAAGCGCTTGTCGAGCGCGTCCGAATTGATCGAGTAGCGGATTTCCGATAGCCGGCAATGCATCGTCTGCAATGCGGTAAAATAGATTAGCTGCCGGCCATCGTAGTTGCGAAACTGGATCCACCCGGTCTGCTTGTTGGCGTCCAGCATCGCCTTGTAGATCGAGACATCGGGCAATTGAGGTTTGTATTCCTCTTCCTCGGCGTCCTGTGCGCCACCCGGTTGGGCAAACAGCAGCCCGGCGGCAAGAATGCTGGCGACTGCCGACCTCCTGGAAAATCTCATGCCGCTCTCCCGTTCGTGTCGCACCGATGACCGCGAATGTCCTCGACACGATGGCCTTCTCTTCCAATATGTCATATCACCGGATCGATCCCCAATGAACCCGGGCTACCCCGGCCGAAACACTGGACTGGCTCGAATTGACGTCCCATTTTCTTCTCGGCATCGATACCGGCGGAACCTACACCGACGCGGTCCTCTTCAGCGAAACGGCGGGTGTGGTCGCCAAGGCAAAGGCGCTGACCACGCGCCACGATCTGGCCGTCGGGATTTCCGGCGCGGTCGAGCAGGTGTTGCAGAAGGCGGATGTTCCGGCCTCTGCCATCAGCCTCGTGTCGCTGTCGACCACGCTTGCCACCAACGCGCTGGTCGAGGGCCAGGGCGGTCGTGCCGGCTTGGTCATGATCGGCTTCGGCCCCGAAGATTTGAAGCGCGACGGGCTGCAGGATGCGCTCGGCTCCGATCCGGTGATCTTCCTGCCCGGCGGGCATAACGTTCACGGCGGCGAGACGCCGCTCGACATGAGCGCGCTTGACGAAGCCCTGCCGGTCCTGGCCGAACAGGTGTCCTCCTTTGCGATCGCCGGTTATTTCGCCGTGCGCAATCCCGCCCATGAACAGCGCGTGCGCGACCGCATCCGCGAAGTCTCGCATCTGCCGGTAACCTGCAGCCACGAGCTTTCGTCCAAGCTCGGCGGCCCGCGCCGGGCGCTGACGACGCTTCTGAACGCCCGTCTCGTCTCGATGATCGATCGGCTGATCGGCTCCTGCGAGGGCTTTTTGAAGTCCCGCGGCATCGATGTGCCGATGATGGTGGTGCGCGGCGATGGCGCCCTGATTTCCGCCGAAGAGGCAAGGCTCCGGCCGATAGAGACGATCCTTTCCGGACCCGCGGCCAGCCTCGTCGGCGCGCGGCACCTGACCGGCCTCGACAATGCTGTCGTGTCTGATATCGGCGGTACCACGACCGACGTCGCGGTGCTCGACCGCGGCCGCCCTCGGCTTGACGCTGAAGGTGCGGTTGTCGGCGGTTTCCGCACCATGGTCGAAGCGGTGGCGATGCGCACCTATGGCCTTGGCGGCGATTCGGAGGTTCGCATCAACGATCGTGGTTTGAAGGCTAAGATCGATCTCGGGCCCCGGCGGCTGATGCCGCTCAGCCTTGCCGCCGCGCTCCATGGCGATGCGGTGCTTTCGGTGTTGGAAAAGCAGCTGCGGGCGCAACATGCCGGTCGCAACAATGGCCGGCTTGCGGTTCGCACCGGCCTACCCGAACACTTGGCAAGCGGCCTGCAGCCTCAGGAGCAGGCGCTCTACGAGCGTATCGGAGCCTCGCCGATCTCGCTTGAGAACCTTTTGACGTCGACGCCGCAGCGCGCCACCCTAGACCGACTGGTGGCGCGCGGCCTGGTGCATATCTGCGGGTTGACGCCATCAGATGCCATGCATGTGCTCGGCCGCCAGTCGCAGTGGAGCGCCGAAGCTGCGCGTCTCGGCATCGAACTGGCGGCGCGTACCCGCGACGGCTCAGGCCAGCCGATCGCCGCGTCTGCCGAGGCAATGGCCGAAATGATCGTCGATCGTGTCACACGGCAGTCTTCCGAAGTCATCCTGCAGGCCTGCCTTGGCGAGGATGGGGCAGGGGCCATCGACCCGGCGGTCTCGCAGGCGGTCGACCGTGCGCTGACGCGGGCGCCGGGCATCGTCCGGTTTTCGCTCGGCCTCGATCGCCCGCTCGTCGGCCTGGGCGCTTCGGCGCCGGTCTACTATCCAGCCATTGCCGATATGCTCGGCACGGACGCCGCGATCCCCAATGAAGCCGACGTCGCCAATGCCGTCGGTGCCGTCGTCGGCCAGGTCAGGGCATCGGTTACGGTGTTCGTCACCGCGCCGGAAGAGGGCATCTTCATCGTCAACGGGGCAGGGGTGAGCGAACGTTTCCTCGATCAGGACCGGGCCTTTTCAGCCGCCCGCCGTCGCGCCGAGACGATGGCGCTGGAGGCAGCCCGCACCAACGGTGCCGACGAGCCGGTCTCGATGCTGCGCGAGGAAATCGATGCCCCCGAAGTCGAAGGAAGCCGCAAGCTGATCGAGGCCCGCTTCATCGCCCAGGCGAGTGGGCGGCCACGCATCGCCCATGGGTGATCTTTTCCATTTTGGAAACAATTCTTCGCATCCTTGCTGAATTGACAGGGAATGAATTGATGAGAAACTGCCGGCCTTTCACGCGCGCGAGTGGCCTGTTTCAAGGAGTAAGATAATGGACCGCATTGAGAAGTTTGGTTTGAAGATCGATGCAGGTCTGCATGACTTTCTGGTGAAGGAGGCGATGCCCGGAACCGGCGTCGATGCCGAGCGGTTCTTTGCCGAATTGTCTAAGATCGTCCACGACCTTGCGCCGAAAAACCGCGCCTTGCTTGCCAAGCGCGACGACCTGCAGGCGAAGATCGACGCCTGGTATCGCGACAATGGCGCTCCGAACGACCTCGACGCCTACCAGGGCTTTCTGAAGGAAATCGGCTATCTGCTGCCGGAAGGCCCCGAATTCTCGGTTTCGACAGGCAACGTCGATCCGGAGATCGCGACGATCGCCGGCCCGCAGTTGGTCGTTCCCGTGATGAATGCCCGTTATGCCCTCAATGCTGCCAATGCGCGCTGGGGCTCGCTCTATGATGCGCTCTACGGCACCGATGCCATTTCCGACGAGGACGGTGCGGAAAAGGGACGCGGTTATAACCCCAAGCGCGGTGCCAAGGTTATAGCCTGGGCGCGGGACTTCCTCGACGCGAGCGCGCCGCTGGATAACGGCAGCTGGAAGGATGTTTCATCCCTGACGGTCGCTTCGGGCAGCCTCTCGGTGATGCTTGCGGGCGGTGCCAAGACCGCACTTCGCAATTCCACGCAGTTTGCCGGCTATGAC
Source organism: Ensifer adhaerens (assembly GCF_013283195.1). GTDB lineage: Bacteria > Pseudomonadota > Alphaproteobacteria > Rhizobiales > Rhizobiaceae > Ensifer > Ensifer adhaerens_G. Next base: position 457,041 of record NZ_JABEKT010000001.1, read on the forward strand.
GGTTCGGCTGACGCACCGTCGCAGATCGTTCTCCGGCACAACAATCTGCATGCCGTGGTCGTCCTCGATGCGACGACGCCGATCGGCAAGGACGATCCGGCGCATATTTCCGACGTCATTCTCGAATCGGCGATCACCACCATCATGGACTGCGAAGATTCGGTCGCCGCCGTCGATGCCGAGGACAAGGTCGTCGTCTATCGCAACTGGCTCGGCCTCATGAAGGGCGATCTCGAGGAAGAGGTCGTCAAGGGCGGCCGCAGCTTCACGCGCCGCCTCAATGCCGACCGCACCTACACGGCGCCCTCTGGTGGTGCGGTATCCTTGCCGGGCCGCTCGTTGATGCTGGTTCGCAATGTCGGCCACCTGATGACGAATCCGGCTATCCTTGATCGCGACGGCAACGAGGTGCCGGAAGGCATCATGGATGCGATGGCAACCGCGCTGATCGCTCTGCACGATATCGGCGACGGTGGCCGCCGCATGAACTCGCGCGAAGGTTCGATGTATGTCGTCAAGCCGAAGATGCACGGGCCGGAAGAAGTCGCCTTTGCCTGCGAGATCTTTTCTCGTGTCGAGACGGCGCTCGGCATGCCGGCCAACACCATGAAGATGGGCATCATGGACGAGGAGCGCCGCACCACGGTCAACCTCAAGGAATGCATTCGCGCCGCGCGCGAACGCGTCGTCTTCATCAACACCGGCTTCCTCGATCGCACCGGCGACGAGATCCATACCTCGATGGAAGCGGGCCCGATGATCCGCAAGGGCGACATGAAGCAGGCTGCATGGATCGCGGCCTACGAAAACTGGAACGTCGACATTGGCCTCGAATGCGGCCTTTCCGGTCACGCGCAGATCGGCAAGGGCATGTGGGCGATGCCCGACCTGATGGCAGCGATGCTGGAGCAGAAGATCGCCCACCCGAAGGCTGGCGCCAACACCGCCTGGGTTCCGTCGCCGACGGCTGCCACCCTGCATGCGACCCACTACCACCGGGTCAATGTTGCCGACGTCCAGGCTGGCCTGAAGAGCCGGGCACGCGCCAAGTTCAGCGATATCCTGTCGGTGCCGGTCGCAACCCGTCCGAACTGGACGCCGGAGGAAATCCAGCGCGAACTCGACAACAATGCGCAGGGTATTCTCGGTTACGTCGTTCGCTGGGTCGATCAAGGCGTCGGCTGCTCCAAGGTGCCCGATATCAACAATATCGGCCTGATGGAGGATCGCGCCACGCTGCGCATTTCCGCCCAGCACATGGCCAACTGGCTGCATCATGGCGTCGTCACGCAAGACCAGGTGGTTGAGACGATGAAGCGCATGGCCGCTGTCGTCGATGGCCAGAACGCCGATGATCCGCAGTATGTCGCCATGGCCGGCAATTTTGACGGTTCGATCGCCTTCCAGGCGGCACTTGAGCTTGTCCTCAAGGGCCGCGAGCAGCCGAACGGTTACACCGAACCGGTCCTGCACCGCCGTCGCCGCGAGCTGAAAGCCAAACTGGCGGCCTGACCGGGCCGCCAGCTGAACTCATCGAGGGTGGGTCAGAACTCGGCCCAGCCTTCGGTGGCCAACGCCGTGTTTCCTTGCACCAGTGGCACAGCAGCTCGTCTTACGGCCGGGCGGGCATTGCTGTCAGCGTATTGATGGGCGCTAACGGTGCGCGGCGCGGCTCTGCGCGCTCCCGATTGGGGCGAGGTGCTGGTTTCGCCGGACAGTTGGAACCTGTCGATCAGGGCTCGAAGATTGCTGCCCTCCTGGGCAAGCGTCGCCGAAGCGGCATTTGCCTCCTCGACCATGGCGGCGTTGCGCTGCGTCACCTGGTCCATCTGGTTGACGGCCGTGTTGACCTCGGCCAACCCGACGGATTGTTCCCGCGCCGATGTGGCGATGGCCGCCATATGCTCGTTGATGGTGATGACGTGCGCCTCGATGGTCTTCAGGGCCTGGCCGGTATCGCGCACCAGCCGAACGCCGCTTTCCACCTCCGAGCTGGAGCTGCGAATCAGTTCCTTGATTTCCTTGGCGGCTTTTGCCGAGCGCTGCGCCAGCTCGCGCACTTCCTGCGCCACGACCGCAAAGCCCTTGCCGGCTTCACCCGCCCGAGCTGCCTCGACCCCGGCATTCAGCGCCAGCAGGTTGGTCTGGAAGGCGATTTCGTCGATTACACCGATGATGCTGGAAATCTGGCTGGATGATTCTTCGATCCGCCGCATCGCCTCGACGGCATTTGCAACGACGACGGCAGACTGCGTCGCGCTGGTCTTTGCTTCGCCGGCGACATCACGGGCTTCCTCCGTCCGCCGCGAAGAATTGCTGACATTGGCGGTGATCTGGTCGAGTGCCGCGGCCGTTTCCTCCAGGGATGCTGCCTGCTGTTCCGTGCGCTTCGACAGGTCATCGGCGCTCTGGCTGATTTCGCGGGTTCCCAGGCCGATGTTGCCGGCACTGTCGGCGACTGCGAGCATGGCATCGTTGAGCTGCCCGGCTGCCTTGTTGAGGTCGTGACGCAATTGCTCGAATTCGGCGGAGAACGGCTCGTCCAACCGGACGGCAAGATCGCCGTCGGCCAGCCGCTGCAAGCCTGTCGCAAGACCTGATGTCGCCTGGACCAGCCTCTGCTGCGCGGCCCGTTCGGCCTCCGCCTGCATTCTCGTGCGTTCGGCTTCGCCGTTGCGGCGGCTCTCTTCGGCTTCCGCCTGCAGGCGAAGGTTGGATCGGGCGGCTTCCCGGAACGACTGGATGGCGCGGGCCATCTCGGCGATCTCGTCCTTGCCGGTCACCGCAGTGCCGTCATCGTCGAGATGGCCGTCGATGAGTTTGCGCATCGCGCCGATCTGTCGGCCGAGTGGGCCGATCACACCACGTGAAACAACAAGATACGTTCCGGCGGCCAGTACGAGGACGAGAAGGATGATGCCGATGCTGAGCACCCGCACCGTCTCGAACTCACGGTGCTGTGCCTGAAAGACCTCATCCGACAAGTGAACTTGCAGGTCGGAAATCTCCGAAATGGTCTCGGTCAACGGATCGATGGTTTCGTAGAGCGTCGTCCGAACGAAGCCGTCGAGCGCAGCCGAATCACCCTCCGTCAGGATCCGGGTCAGCGTCGCGATCGAATCCATCGCGATCACCATCTGCTGCTTGGCGTTTGCGACAAGCTTATGTTCCTCCGGGGTCATCGAGGTCGCGACATAGGCGTCCCAATTGGCTGTTATCACCTGACGCGCGTTATTGACCGATGCGAGGCCGGTCTCCATCGTCTCGTTGCCGTTGCGCACCTTGTGCGCCGCATCGACGATGGACACGGCAAAAGCGTCCGACGTCGCCTTCAGATTCTTCAGCGGCACGATGCGGTCGGCATAAACAGCATCCATCGTTTCGCTGTTTTCGGCGAGCGCATGCTGGCTGTAGACGGCAATGCCGATCGCGATGAGTGACAACAGTGCGATCGCACTGAGGAGCTTGGTCTTGATCAGCATGTCCGGTCCCTTGGTTAGGCATCTATCGGCCACACTTTTTATTTAATTAGATAATCCTTGCTTAATAACGTGCTGAAATTCCGGCCTTATTGCGCGTTTTTTGAACAAATCGTCGAGCCGGATTCAGATGGCGGCCACCCTGATTTGAAGTGCCTGAAGCAGAGCAACTCTGCGTATCAGGGCCGACGGAATATCGTCGGGATGTGCGGCCAACAAAAAAAGCCGCCGAGGATCCCGGCGGCTCTGATCGCATGATTGAGGTTGTGTCTTACTGCTGAACGACCACGCGTGCGTTCTTGCCTGGACGGACCCGCGAATAGAGATCGATAATGTCCTGGTTCATCAGGCGGATGCAGCCGGACGAAGCGGCCGTGCCGATCGACGACCACTCCGGCGTGCCATGCAGGCGGAACAGGGTGTCCTTGCCCTGGTCGTTGAAGAGATAGAGTGCGCGCGCGCCGAGCGGGTTCTTCAGGCCCGGGCCCATGCCTGCCTCGACGTACTTGGCCACTTCCGGCTTGCGCTCCGCCATTTCCTTCGGCGGGTGCCACATCGGCCATTCCTGCTTCCAGGCGATATAGGCTTCGCCTTCCCAAGCAAAGCCCGCCTTGCCGACGCCGATACCGTAGCGAACAGCCTTGCCGCCAGGCAGCACGTAGTAGAGGAAACGGTTTGGGGTGTTCACAACGATCGTGCCGGGGCGCTCGCTCGTCGAATAGTCGACGATCTGGCGATGGAAACGATTTTCGACCCTGTTGATCGGAACGGCCGGAAGCGCATAGCCGTGATCCTCAACTGCGCCATAATCACCCGAAAAGATCTGGTTAGAAGCGACCTGTTCCGCAACGGGAGCAGGCTCGCCGCCAGCCGTCTCGGACTTGGTCGAAGTTGTCGAGCAGCCGGCCACGGCGAGTGTCGCCGCCAGGCTGCACAGGAGGAAGGCATTGCGGAAGCGCATAGGAGTCTCTTAAATAAGAAGCGAAGAAAAACTGGGTCGGCCCGACCGTCAGTGACTCCGGTTATTTTCGATTAGTTGCCGCTATGCAAGGGATTGCGCGGCAACAAGGCGGCGGGAAAGTGTAAATTCCGTGACGCTGGCTTTTTTGCAACAAAAGCGGTGACGCATGCGAGTCTAGGCGTATGACAATTCTCTCTATCCATGGCGACAACCCTCTCGTCGACGGCCGGCAATCGAATCGCGCGCTCATGGTGCGCCGCGGAGTCCAGCGACTTTTCGCCGAACTTCGGCACTCGGTGCTGCCCGAACTCACGCTCGCCAGCGGCCGCCGCGCCGATCTCATTTCTTTGTCGGTAAAGGGCGAAATCTGGATCGTCGAGATCAAGACGTCGATCGAGGATTTCCGTGTCGATCGCAAATGGCCCGACTATCGGCAGCACTGCGACCGGCTGTTCTTCGCCACCCATGGCGAAGTCCCGCTCGATATCTTTCCTGAGGACTGCGGTTTGCTGCTGTCGGATGGCTACGATGGACACATCATCCGCGAAGCACCGGAACATCGGCTGGCGCCGGCCACCCGCAAATCGGTGCTGCAGCTCTTTGCCCGCACCGCCGCGCAGCGGTTGATGCTGGCGGAGTGGGCTGCCGAGCGCAATGGCGAACTCGGCAACTCCATTCGCGATATCGTTTCCGGCTCCCGTGACGGGTCCGCCGAAGGCTGATTATTTTGGCGCGCGCTTGGCCAGGATGCGTTGAAGGGTCCGGCGATGCATGTTGAGCCGACGCGCCGTCTCCGACACATTGCGCTCGCACATCTCGTAGACACGCTGAATATGTTCCCACCGTACCCGGTCGGCCGACATCGGGTTTTCTGGTGGCTCCACCCGTTCGCCCTGGCGCTGCACCAGTGCCGCGAAAATGTCGTCGGCGTCGGCCGGCTTGGCAAGGTAATCGACCGCTCCGAGCTTAACGGCATTCACGGCCGTTGCGATGTTGCCGTAGCCGGTCAGCATGATCATGCGGGTGTCGTCGCGGCGGCTGCGGATCGCCTCGATCACGTCGAGACCGCTGCCGTCGCCCAGCCTCAGATCGATGACGGCGTATTTCGGCGGGTTGCCCTTTGCCTTGGCGATGCCTTCTGCAACGGACTCGGCGATATCGACGGTGAAGCCGCGCGCTTCCATGGCGCGGGCGAGGCGTCGAAGGAACGGGGCGTCATCGTCGACGAGCAGCAACGTTCTGTCCGGTCCGATCAGTTCGGCGTCCTGGGCATGCGTGCTGGGCGATGCTGTCGATTTTTCGGTCATTCTCGCAATCCTTGGGCGAAAATCGGGACATTTTCGCCGAGATTATAGGTTTCCTGTCACGCGGTTCAATAAACTGCCAAACGTCATTTCGCCAGTTTCGTATCCATCAGTGCACGCGGCCATTCGACGCTGACCTTGGCGCCGGGTCGATCCGCGCCGCCGTTCTCGAAGCGCAGCCGCGCGCCGGAGCGTTCAAGCAGCGTCTTGGCGATGAACAGGCCGAGCCCCAGGCCGCCGGCGCTGTCGTCCTTTTGCCGCCGCGTGACATAGGGCTCGCCGATGCGCATCAGGATATCGGGGGCAAAACCGTCGCCATCATCGGCAATCGTCACCTTGACGTATTCAGCCGTGTGCTCGACGGTCACCGTCACCTGCTTCTTGGCATAGTCGACCGCATTTTCGAGCAGATTGCCGAGCCCGTACAGAATGCCGGCGTTGCGGTTGCCGACCGGCTCGGATGCCTTGTCGCCCTTTTCGACCAGGTTGATGTGAATGCCGAACTCGCGGTGCGGCGCCATCACTTCTTCCACCAGCGAGGAGAGCGGCAAGAGCCGCATATGTTCTTCGCTCTCGGAGGACAGCGTCGTCAGTCGCTTGAGAATGTCGCGGCATCGCTCGCTCTGGCTGCGCAATAGGTGCACGTCCTCGCCGAAGCGGGGATCATCGCCGAGTTCGCGTTCCATTTCCTTGGCGACGACGCTGATCGTGGCAAGCGGCGTGCCGAGTTCATGGGCGGCGGCCGCCGCCAGGCCATCGAGCTGCGAAAGGTGCTTTTCACGCTGCAGTACCAGTTCGGTCGCCGTCAGCGCCTCCGACAGTTCGCTCGCTTCCAGCGAGACGCGATAGGTATAGAAGGCGGCAAAGGCCGTCATCGACACGATCGCAAACCAGATGCCGGCCGTCAGCACCCGGGGCATCAACAGGAGCGTTCCCGGATACCAGGGCAGCGGGAAGGGCGAGAAGGCGAGGGCCGTCACACCGATCACTGCGAGCCCGGCAAGCACGATGCTGTGCGGTTTCGGCTGCGAGGCGGAGGAAATGATGACGGGCACGCACAGCAGCGGCGCAAACGGATTGGCAAGCCCGCCGGTGATGAACAGCAGGCCCGTCAACTGCGCCAGATCGAGCCCGAGGAGCGCGAAGGCGGCCGGCGGCCGCAACCGATGCGTCGGCGGAAAGCGCAGCGTGAGATAGGTATTGACCAGCGCCAGGGTGGCAATCAGCACCAGGCACAAAAGGAGGGGCAGCGGAAACTGCAGCCACAACGTCGTGATGATGACAGCGATCGACTGCCCGCCGACCGCAAGCCAGCGAAGGCGGATGAGCGTCTGCAACCGCAGGCTTCTGTTGGAAGTCGGATCATTGTGTTCCATCGCCACTGCCGTCATGCCTGCTCTTGTTCCTAAAGGTCCCATGGGGGTGTTGCCTCATGTACCACGCGGTTTTGCCCGTGTCGTCGGCGCGGCTTCCGCCGGGTTTTCCGGCCACGGGTGCTTGGGATAGCGCCCGCGCATATCGGCGCGGACATCGCGCCACGACCCCGCCCAGAACCCCGGCAGGTCGCGTGTGGTCTGGATCGGCTGCCGGCCGGGTGAGATCAGTTCGAGCAAAAGCGGCAACCGGCCGTCGCCGATGGCAGGGTGCTTCTTCAGGCCGAACAGTTCCTGCACCCGGATGGAAAGAAGCGGCTCATCGCCATCATAATGGATCGGATGCCGCTGCCCCGTCGGCGCTTCGAAATGCGTCGGCGCCAGTTTTGCCAGCTCCCGCTGCCGGTCATGCGGGATCAGCGACAGCAGCCCTTCGGACAATGCGCCGGCCTTGATATCGGCGATGGCGGTGACGCCGTGCTGAAACGGAACGAACCAGTCCTCGAGGCGCGAAAGCAGGGCTTCCTCGGAAACATCGGGCCAGGGTTCGCCGATCGAGCGATGCAGGAAGCCGATGCGATCGCGCAGCTGCACCGCCTCCTTGGAAAACGGCAGCACTGCCAGTCCAAGCTGGCGAACGCCGTCGGCAAGCGCCCGTGCCGCACTCTCACCGGTCGGCCTTGGCAGCGGCGCCTCCTCGAAGATGATCGCGCCCAATCTGGTGACGCGGCGCGCCCGCACCTGGCGGCTCGCCCGGTCGAAGACGCTTTGCGCTTCGCGCACGATCGCGTCTGGCATATGCGCTTCGACATCGGCGCGCGAAAGCTCGGCTGCCGCCAGCACCCGCTGGCCGCCGGCCCTACCGGTGAGATCGGCGATGACAAGCATGTTGGCCGCGGCGAGGCGCTCGGTCTCGGCAATCTCGGCGCCGCGGCCATTGGCCATCACGAACCGTCCGCGGCCACCGCGCTGCAGCGCGATACGGTCGGGGAAAGCGTGCATCAACAAGGCGCCGGGCTGGATCGGCTCGTTCGATCTCGGCCCGCTTTTAAGGTCCGCCGCCATGCGGCGGGCAAGGTTGCGCGCGGCCTCGGCCCGTTCGCCGCGTTCCTGGCGAAATCGGCGCAGCCGATCTTCCAGGTCGATGGCGTTGCCGCCAAGCCCCTGCTCGGTCAGCATGACCGCCAGCAGGCAGGCGGCCTCGCCCTGGCCTTCTTCGGCTGCCGAAACGGCCATCGCCGCAAGGCGCGGCGGCAGGGCCAGATCGCGGATCTTGCGTCCCCTCGGCGTCAGCGCGCCGGAACCGCCAAGCGCGCCAAGCTCGCTCAGCAGCTTTCGGGCTTCGATGAGGGTTGTTTCCGGCGGCGGGTCGATGAAGGCAAGGGCTGCGGGATCGCTGACGCCCCAGTGCGCCATGTCGAGCAGCAGCCCGGAGAGGTCGCTGGCAAGGATCTGCGGCGGCGTGAAGGCAGCAAGCGCCGCGGTCTGGCCGGCGTGCCAGAGACGGATGGCGATACCGGGCTCCGTTCGCCCGGCGCGGCCTGCGCGCTGGTCGGCCGACGCGCGCGAGACGCGCACGGTCTCGAGCCGGGTGATGCCAGTGGAAGCTTCGAACACCGGCAATCGCTGCAGGCCGCTGTCGATGACGATCCGCACGCCGTCGATGGTGATCGAGGTTTCGGCGATCGACGTGGCAAGAACGATTTTGCGCGTGCCTTTGGGCGCCGGCCGGATCGCCGCATCCTGCTCCCTCTGTGTCAGGTTTCCGTAGAGCGGAACCACCGTCGTCTCGGGCCCGAACCGGTCGGCAAGCCGGGATGCCGTTCGGGTGATTTCGGCCTGACCCGGCAAAAATGCGAGGACCGAGCCCTCTTCGCTGCGATGCGCCTCGACGATGGCGCGAACGACGGCGTCCTCGACGCTCTCGCCGCCGCGGTCCTGGTTTCGGATGTCGATCGGAAAACTGCGCCCCTGGCTTTCGACGACGGTGGCGTCGCCGAGCAATGTTGACACCCGTGCCACGTCGAGCGTCGCCGACATGACGATGATCCGGAGATCGTCGCGCAGCGCAGACTGTACGTCGAGCGCCAGCGCCAGACCGAAATCGGCATCCAATGATCGTTCGTGAAATTCGTCGAACAGCACCGCCGAAACGCCTGTCAGCTCCGGATCGTCGAGGATCATGCGGGCAAAGACCCCTTCGGTCACCACCTCGATCCGGGTCTTTGCCGATATCCGGTTGTCGAGCCGCATGCGGTAGCCGACGGTTTCTCCCACTTTCTCGCCGAGCAGTTCCGCCATGCGGCCCGCCGCCGCTCGGGCGGCGAGCCGCCGGGGTTCGAGCAGGATGATCTTGCCGCCCTTTGCCCAGGGCTGGTCGAGCAGGAAGAGCGGCACGAGCGTCGTCTTGCCGGCGCCGGGCGGCGCCGAAAGCACGACCGAGCGGGCCTTGTCGAGGGCTGCGCCGATCTCGGGCAGGACTTCTCGAACGGGCAGGGGAGGCAGGGTAAGCGTCACGATTGCGTCTCCGCTCCGATATGGATGAAGGCACCACCGGCGGCATCCGCGTCCGCTCGGTCATGTGTCACAAGGATTGTCGGTAGGCCAGCTGAGCGCGCCTTGGCAAACACCAGTTCGCGCGTCTGCTGGCGCAGGGCCATGTCGAGCTTTGAAAAGGGCTCGTCGAGCAGCAGCAGGCGGGGCTGGGAGAGAAGAACACGCTGGAGGGCGACGCGTGCCTTTTGCCCGCCTGACAGCGTCTCGGGATCGCGGTCGAAGAATCCTCCAAGACCAACTTCATCGAGCGCCTCTTCGGCCAGTCGGCGCCTGACGTCCCGACCCCTGATCGCCTCGGGGATGGCAAAGACGATGTTGCCGCCGACCGAAAGATGCGGGAACAAGAGCGGATCCTGGAAGAGAATGCCGGTGTGTCGCTGTTGCGGCGGCAGGCCGATCAGATCGTCTTCTCCGAGAAGAACTGCGCCGCTGGCGACGAAGGCAGGGTCGAGAAAGCCGCCGATATAGGCAAGCAGCGCCGATTTGCCGGCGCCTGACGGTCCCATGATCGTCAGCACGTCGCCGGGCATCACCGTCGCCGAAACGGAAAGCAGCACTCTGCCCGAGAGCCGGATGGTCACATCGGACAAAGTCAGAGCCATCGTCTTGCCCGGTGTCTGCATTCAAATCCTCATTGCCCGTCGGTGGCGGAATAGCAATTGCGGCACCAGCGATGCAATGAGAAAACCGAGGAAGGGCAACAGCGCCTGCAGCAGCGCATAGACGCCGATGACGCGCCGATCGCCGCCTGATGAAAGCGCCACGGCCTCGGTGGTGATCGTCGTCACCCGTCCGGCGCCGATCAGCACGGTCGGCAGGTAGAGGCTGACAGAAACTGCAAAGCCGACGGCAAAGGCGGTGAGGCAGGCGCGAAGCAGCATCGGCAGCCGGATGGTGACGAGGATCGCCAGTGGTGACTTGCCCAGACCGGACGCAATTTGTTCGTAACGCCGGTCGAGCGCCCGCCAGGGCGGCCCAAGTGACAAGAGCACATAGGGCAGAACGAAGACGAGATGCAGGGCGGCAACCGTGGCGATCGATGGTGAAAGCCCCGCCATCGCTGCCAATATCTGCAATCCGAATACGAAGGTTATCTCCGGGACCAGCAACGGCAGAAAAACGGGGAGCCAACGATCGGCAGAGCGGTGCCCGCTCCGCGATAGCAGCCCGATGGCGATCGCAAGGGCGACGAGCGACGACAGGAGAGCGATGGCGATGGTGGTTGCCAGGGGTGCGGCGAGCGTCTCGAGAGCGCGCTCCCATGTTTTGAACGTGAGGTTTGTCGGCAGACGATCGGGAAAGGGCCAAAGCCCTGCGATCGACCACAGGGCCAACAGGCCAAGACCGATGAAGATGAACGCGGCGGACGTGGCCATCACTGACGCTGCGGCCAGGCGAAGAAGCCTGTCGTCGCCAAGGCGTTTTCCCGAGGAACTTAGGCGCCGGTGACAAATGCGGCCAAGCCGTTCGACGCCGATCCAGATCGCGATCGCCAACAGGCCGAGCGCAAGCTGCAGAACGGCGCCGGCCGACGCGAGAAAGCGGGCGCCGATGTCGTCGTCGGCAAGCCAATGGGCGATGCGCACCGGCAAGGTCGGTGGCAATTGCGGCCCGAGGATCATCGAGACGTCGACCACCGAGGTCGAGTAGACCAGCACCGCGAAAACCGGCAACCGGACCTGCCGGTAGAGCAGCGGCCAGAGCGCGATGGCAAAACCCGACACCCTGTTAAAGCCGAGCGCCGTCATCAAGCGCCGCGCATTCGCGACCGGCAACTGCGGCAACGCGGCCAGCATCACCAGCAGCAGAAAAGGGATCTCCTTGGCGACGAGGCCTGATATCATCGACAAGCCGAGCGAATCGTTGGGGATGAGCCAGTCCGGCGGGCGGGTGAAGCCGGTGAGTACGGGAGAGATGATCCGAAGCAGAAAGCCGGACGGCGCGATCAGGAAGGCGATCGCAAACGCCGATGCGGCGTGCGGAACGGCGAGCAGCGGCGACAACAGGTGCTGGATGAAGGCGAAGGGCCGCGTACCGGCAAAACCGGCGACGAAGGTCGCGACCACCACCAGGGCGACGAATGTGCTGGTCAATCCGGCTGCCAGACTGATGAGCGCCGAGCGCAGGATATGCGGTTGGGCGGCAAGCGCCTCGAAGTGCTGAAATGTCACCTGCGTCCCGCCGAGTGCCGGCAGGTAGCCGAAGGCCGGAAGCAGGGTGCCGGCGAGCCCGGCCAGCACCGGCAGGCACAATACCACGGTAACACCGGTGCCGATGTGCGGATGCAAGGCGCTTTTCACAGGAGTGTCCGTCGATAGCGCCGGCGCGCACCGTCAATTGGCGGCGCCATATCGCCGGATCCATTCGGTTTCGATCCGGGTCATCCAGTCCGGATGCGGTTCGTCGAGCGCCGGACCCAGTTGATCGGGCCGCAATGTCGCGACGCCGAGATCGAGCGCGGCAAAGGCTGCCCGGTCCGCATCCGGCAGTTTCGCCATCGCCAGCACAGTCGGGTCCCCCCAGAACTGTGTATTCTGCTTGCGTAACTGTGCTTCGGGCGAGATCAGGAAATCGGCAAGCAACAACGCGCCCGCCTTTGCATTGGCATTATAGGGAATGGCAACGAAATGGGTGTTGCCGAGCGTTCCGCCGGGAAAGACGAAGGAGCGGACGGTGTCCTGCAACTCGCCATTGGCGATCGCCGCCGAAGCTTCCGCCGGATTGAAGGCGAAGATGATGTCGAGCTCCCCATCCGCCAGCTTCTGCTTCATGTCGGGATAGTTCTGCGGATAGGCCTTTCCCTTGCGCCATAGATTGGGTGTCAACTGGTCGAGATAGGCGAAAAGCGGCGCGACATCCTGTTGAAACGTTGCCTCGTTTACCGGCTTCAGCAGCTTGCTCCTGTCCGCGACGAGCTCGATCAGCACCTGCTTCAGAAAAGAAGAACCGATGAAGTCCGGCGGCTGCGGATAGGAGAAGCGCCCGGGATGGGTCTGAGCCCAATCGACCAGGTCTTTTGCCGATTTCGGCAGCTCAGCGGTCGGCGTGCGGGCCTTGTCATAGAAGAAGACCAGTTTGGCGCCGCCCCACGGGCTTTCGAGCCCTTCGGTCGGCACGGTGAAATCGGTGAGAACAGTCGGTTTGGCTTCGTGGTCGACATAGGCCCAGTTCGGAAGCCGGGTTGCCCAACCAGGGGTGAAAAGCAGGCCCTGCCGCTTCATGGCGGCAAAATTCTCGCCGTTGATCCAGATGAGATCGACGCTGCCGTCGGCATCCTTGCCCGCCGATTTCTCGGCAAGCACGCTGGCCACCGCCCTGGCGGTGTCGTCGAGCTTCACATGCACGACGTCGACACCATAGCGTGCCTTCATCTGTTCGCCCGTCCAGGCGATATAGGCATTGATGTTGGCAGCACCGCCCCAGGCGTTGAAATAGACGGTCTCGCCCTTGGCTTCGGAAACGACCGACGCCCAATCATCGATGTCGAAAGCTGCCGCCGGCCCGGCAAGGCCAAGTGTCACGGCGACTGCCGTTGCCCATCGTCTTGTCCATCCGGCCATATCAGCGCTTCCCCGTTTGCTGTTTCGGCGCGAAGGTAAGCCAAGGGCCCGCGCCGTCAATGTGCGCCGTCGGCCGCGACCGTCACGTTTCGGTGAAACGCTCCGGGGTGAATGGGGGCATGATTTTCCCCAAAGAACCCTAGCGATCGGCGAGATGATCACCCTTTTGCGCAGGCGTCCGGGAGAAATCAGGAGGGGCGCAGGCATTTTCCCGACTGAAGGCGCCGTTTTTTGACCATCTGGACAATGATTCTGAGCATGCCCGCCGCCATTTGCGGGATCGTGCCCGCCCTGTTGAAAACTCCCCTTCGAATTTCGTGTTTATTTTCAGTTAGTTGTCGTTTCTTGGTGATTTTTTGAAATTGTCTGTTGACGTGTTCGAGGTGTGGGGTCTATAAGCCCGATCACTGAACGAGGGCGG
>NZ_JABEKT010000001.1:470794-1614098 GCF_013283195.1 Ensifer adhaerens
CGCTTGGCGCGGGGTGGAGCAGCCCGGTAGCTCGTCAGGCTCATAACCTGAAGGCCGCAGGTTCAAATCCTGCCCCCGCAACCAAATCATAAAAGCCCGTCAGGTGAAAACCGGCGGGCTTTTCTGCGTTCTGGGACAGCGACAAAGCCAGCCGCCAAGCGAACTCGAACCGACCTTGTGGCCGCCTTCGAAAAAACTTCACGGTGACGCACAATTCCGGCTTGCAGCTCTAGTCGCTAGAGGTCGTAGCCTTGCGGCAAGATATGCAAGGAGCAGGTCATGGCAGGCAATATTCGTGAAAACCGCTATCGGGTCGAAGGCATGGATTGTGCGTCCTGCGCCTCGAAGATCGACACCGCCGTCCGGCGTATGCCGGGTGTCGAGGATGTCTCGGTTTCCGTTGCCGCGGGTACGATGTCGGTCAAGCACGCCGACGACGGCGCGCTTGCGGCGAACATTGTCAGTAAGGTCGGAAAACTCGGCTACCGGTTGCATCCGATCACCGGCCACCAGAAGCCGGCCATTGTTGCAGCACACACTTGCTCGGGCGACCATTCTCACGACCATTCTCACGACCACGACCACGACCACGACCACGACCACGACCACGACCACGACCACGACCACGACCACGACCACGACCACGACCATGGGCACGGACACGGGCACGGGGATGACGGCGGCAAGCACGCGCATGCCGGCTATCACACGCATGATCATGGCAACAGCCACAACGCTGCCCGGCCATCCGTGTCACAGCCGTTAAATTCCCATGCACACGATCATGGCCCAACGACTGGTCCCTGGTGGCGATCGGGCAAGGGTCGGCTGACGATTGCCTGCGGTGTTGCGTTGGCCGCCGCCTACGGCCTCGGTCACCTTGTTCCGGCAACCGAGCCCTGGATCTTCACGCTTGCCATGCTGGTCGGTCTGCTGCCGATCGCGCGGCGCGCCTTCGCCGCCGCAACCTCCGGCACGCCGTTCTCGATCGAGATGTTGATGACGATTGCCGCCGTGGGAGCCGTCTTCATCGGCGCGACGGAAGAAGCGGCCATGGTCGTCTTGCTCTTTCTCGTCGGCGAACTGCTCGAAGGCGTGGCCGCAGGCAAGGCGCGGGCGAGCATCCAATCGCTGACGGCACTGGTGCCCAAGTCGGCCTATCTCGAGCGCAACGGCCGCGTCGATGAAGTGCCGGCCGAAAGTCTTGACGTCGGCGCCGTCATCCTCGTGCGCCCCGGCGACCGTGTTCCGGCCGATGGCATCATCCTCTCGGGCGAAAGCGCCGTGGACGAAGCACCAGTCACCGGCGAAAGCACGCCGGTGCACAAGGCTGTCGACGACGCACTCGTTGCCGGAACGGTCAATGGCGACGGCGCCCTGCGCGTCCGCGTGACGGCTGCCGCCTCGGACAATACTATTGCCCGCATCGTACGGCTCGTCGAGGAGGCGCAGGAAAGCAAGGCGCCGACCGAACGCTTCATCGATCGTTTCTCGCGCTACTATACGCCCGGCGTCGTCGTCGTCGCAGCACTCGTCGCGATCCTGCCGCCGCTTCTGGGTGGCGGCGTCTGGAGTGAATGGATCTACAAGGGGCTGGCAATCCTGCTGATCGGTTGCCCCTGCGCATTGGTGATCTCGACGCCGGCAGCGATCGCCGCCAGCCTTTCGGCCGGTGCGCGCCGCGGCCTGCTTTTGAAAGGCGGCGCCGTACTGGAAAATGTCGGCAAGATCACCGCTGCGGCCTTCGACAAGACCGGCACGCTGACCGAAGGCAAGCCCCGGGTCACGGATGTCGTCGGCTTCGGCCGCGCCGAAAACGAAGTGCTGGGCCTTGCCGCAGCGCTCGAGCAAGGATCGAGCCATCCATTGGCACGAGCGATCCTGCAGCGTGCCGGAGAGTTGAAGTTGCCGATCCCGGGCATAGCGACGGTAAAGGCGATCGGCGGCAAGGGCCTTGAGGGCGTAGTCGGCACGGCCGATGTGTTCCTCGGTTCGCCGCAGGCTGCAAACGATCGCGTGCCAATGTCACCGGAGCAGAACACGCGCATTGCGGCACTCAACGACGAGGGCAAGACGGTTTCGGTGCTGATTGCTGACAACGCGATCGTCGGTGCAATCGCCATGCGCGATGAACCGCGTCCGGATGCCGCCGCCGGCGTGAAGGCGCTGACCGATGCCGGCATCCATGTGGTCATGCTGACCGGCGACAACCGCCGCACGGCAGAGGCGATTGGCCGGCAATTCGGCATGGAGGTGCGTGCAGAACTGCTGCCTGAGGACAAGCAGCGAATCGTCGGCGAATTGAAGACGTCCGGCTTCAACGTTGCCAAGATCGGCGATGGCATCAACGATGCGCCGGCGCTTGCTGCGGCCGATGTCGGCATCGCCATGGGTGGCGGCACCGATGTGGCCTTGGAGACGGCCGACGCAGCCGTGCTGCATGGCAGGGTTGGAGACGTCGCAGCGATGGTGAACCTTTCCCGCTCCACAATGCGAAACATTTTCCAGAATATCACTATTGCGCTTGGCCTGAAGGCCGTTTTCCTCGTCACCACGATTGCCGGGATCACCGGTCTGTGGCCGGCCATTCTGGCCGATACCGGCGCCACGGTGCTGGTGACCATGAATGCGCTGCGCCTGTTGCGGCCCGCCAGAACGGCTTGAAGCAAAGACATAAAACGGAACCGGCGGCATCGAATGTCGCCGGTTTTTTGTTGCGATGACCGTTGATCTGCCTGTGTATATTCACGCTGGACTCTCATCAGCGATCCGGTGAGAGTATAAGGAGATCTCGATTGAGGGCTTCCGTGCCGGGAAATCGATGATAAACTTATACCAAATGGTAAAAAAATCGCCGGCACGGTTTCTGGGAAGAAGACCGAAGCGGGCCAGTTTGGGGATCGCAAGGCCAATATGGACAGTATTGCCATCGAACTGCGTGGGATCGACAAGAGCTTCGGTCCGGTTCACGCCAACAAGAATATCAATCTGAAAGTCCGCAAGGGTACGATCCACGGCGTCATCGGCGAAAACGGTGCGGGCAAATCGACCCTGATGTCGATCCTCTACGGCTTCTATCAAGCCGACAGCGGCGAAATCCACGTGGATGGCAAACAGGTGACGATCCGCGACCCGAATGCGGCGATCGCCGCCGGCATCGGCATGGTGCACCAGCACTTCATGCTGGTCGAGAACTTTACGGTTCTCGAAAACATCATGCTCGGCGCGGAAGAAAGCCAGATCCTCAACAAGGGCATCGCCAAGGCGCGGGAAGAGCTGAAGCGGCTTGAGCGCGAATATGCGCTGGAGGTCAATCCGGATGCGGTCATCGAGGAATTGCCGGTCGGTCTGCAGCAGCGCGTCGAGATCCTGAAGGCGCTCTATCGCCGCGCCGATATCCTGATCCTGGACGAGCCTACCGGCGTGTTGACGCCGGCCGAGGCTGACCATCTCTTCCGCGTTCTCGAACAGCTGAAGAGCCAGGGCAAGACCATCATTCTCATCACCCATAAGCTCAGGGAAATCATGGCGATTACCGACGAAGTGTCGGTGATGCGGCGTGGTGAGATGGTGGCGACGCGAAAGACAGCGGAGACCTCGGTCGAGGAACTCGCCGAACTGATGGTCGGCCGCCGCGTGCTGCTGCGGGTGGAGAAGGGTGAGGCCAAGCCCGGCGACGTCAAGCTCTCCGTCAACGGTCTGACCGTCAAGGACGGCCGCGGCGTCACCATGGTCGATAATGTCTCCTTCAATCTCCGGGCTGGCGAAATCGTCGGCATTGCCGGCGTTGCCGGCAATGGCCAGTCGGAACTGCTGGAGGCGATTTCCGGTATCCGCCGCGCGGTTTCCGGCGAAGTCCACCTGAACGGCAAGCCGATCAACGTCACCGGCCATGTCGATCCCAAGGACCTGCGCGACCGCGGTCTCGCTCACGTGCCGGAAGACCGGCATCATGTCGGGCTCGTTTTGAAATTCGAGGAATGCGAAAACGCCATCCTCGGCTATCACCACGACAAGCGTTACCTTAACGGCGTCTTTCTGAACGTCGATGCCATCCGCAAGGATGCCGAACAGCGGATCGCCGAATACGACATCCGCCCGCCGAACGCCCGGCTGAAGACCGCCAATTTCTCCGGCGGCAACCAGCAGAAGATCGTTCTCGCCCGCGAGATGGAGCGGAGCCCGGATGTGCTGATCATCGGCCAGCCGACCCGCGGTGTCGACGTCGGCGCCATCGAATTCATCCACAAACGGATCATCGAGATGCGCGACCAGGGCAAGGCTGTCCTGCTTGTCTCCGTCGAACTCGATGAAATCCGCGCCCTGTCGGACCGTATCCTGGTCATGTTTGCCGGCCGTATCGTCGGCGAGCGCGATCCCGACGCGACCGAGGGCGAGCTGGGCCTGTTGATGGCCGGCGTCGAAGGCCGCAAGGAGGCCGCAGAATGAGCAATCCCTATGCAAAGCTTCCGGGGTGGGTCGAATACGGCCTCGTCCCGCTGGTCAATCTCGCCGTCGCGTTTCTCGTTGCCGGTCTCGTGGTTCTGCTCGTCGGCGAAAACCCGCTCGAAGCCGCCTACCATCTGATCAACGGTGCCTTCGGCCGCGGCGAATACATCGGCTTCACGCTCTATTACGCCACGACCTTCATCTTCACCGGCCTTGCGGTCGCAGTCGCCTTCCACGCCGGGCTTTTCAACATCGGCGGCGAAGGTCAGGCCTATGTCGGCGGTATCGGCGTCGCGCTCGCGTGCCTCTGGCTCGACCAGACGATGCCGTGGTTCGTGGTTTTCCCGCTGGCGATTATCGGTTCGGCCCTGTTCGGCGCCGCTTGGGCGTTCCTGCCGGGCTGGCTGCAGGCCAAGCGCGGCAGCCATATCGTCATCACCACCATCATGTTCAACTTCATCGCGTCGAGCCTGATGGTCTATCTCCTGACCCGGGTGTTGAAACCGCTCGGCTCGATGTCGCCACAAACCCGCACCTTTGCGGAAGGCGGCCAGCTTCCCAAGCTCGACTGGCTGCTGTCGATCTTCGGGCTCGATATCGGAACCGCGCCGTTCAACGTGTCGTTCCTGCTGGCGCTGGTCGCCGCCTTTGGCGTCTGGCTTTTGATCTGGCGCACCAAGCTCGGCTATGAGATGCGCACCATGGGCCACAGCCCGTCGGCCGCCCGTTATGCCGGTATGAGCGAGAGCCGCATCACCGTCATTACCATGATGATCTCAGGTGCGCTTGCCGGCATGATGGCGCTCAACCCGATCATGGGTGAGCAGGGCCGCATGCAGCTCGATTTCGTCCAGGGTGCAGGCTTCGTAGGCATCGCGGTTGCTCTCATGGGCCGTTCGCATCCCGCCGGCATCATCCCGGCGGCCGTTCTCTTCGGTGTGCTCTATCAGGGCGGCGCCGAGATCTCGTTCGAAATGCCGTCGATCTCGCGCGACATGATCGTCATCATTCAGGGCCTCGTCATTCTGTTTGCGGGCGCCCTTGAAAACATGTTCCGGCCGGCGATCACCCGGTTGTTCTCCACCTCCAGCCGGCGCGCCGCGGTCGTTGCCCAGACCAAGGGAGCTTGAGCCATGGATTTCTTCCACGTCATCGTGGTGCTCCTCGAGTCCACCATCCGCGTCTCCGTTCCGCTGATCTTTGCGGCTCTCGCCGGGCTCTTCACCGAGCGTGCCGGTATCTTCGATATCGGCCTTGAGGGCAAAATGCTGGGTGCGGCCTTTGCCGCCGGCGCGGTCGCCGCCATCACCCAGTCCGTGTGGCTGGGGCTGCTTGCCGCCATCCTCATCTCGGTGGCCCTGTCGCTGGTTCATGGTTACGCATCGATCACCCAGCGCGGCAACCAGATCGTTTCGGGCGTCGCCATCAACTTCATCGTTGCCGGTTCCACCGTCATCCTCGGCGAGGCCTGGTTCCGCCAGGGCGGGCGCACGCCGGCGCTGGCGGAAGGCGCACGCTTCCAGACGATCAACTTCCCCTTCGCCGACACCATCCGCGAAATTCCGTTCATCGGCCCGATCTATGCCGATCTGCTGTCCGGCCATTTCATCCTGACCTATCTCGCCTTCGCCATGGTGCCGATCAGCTGGTGGATTCTCTACCGCACGCGTTTCGGCCTCAGGCTCCGCGCGGTCGGCGAAAACCCTGGCGCCGTCGACACAGCCGGCATTTCGGTGATCTGGATGCGGTATCGCGCCGTCATCTGCTGCGGCATCCTGTGCGGCTTTGCCGGCGCCTATCTGTCGCTGGCGATGACCGCCGGCTTCGTCAAGGGCATGACGGCCGGCAAGGGCTATATCGCTCTTGCAGCTCTGATCTTCGCCAAATGGCGGCCGTTCAACATCATGCTTGCCTGCCTGCTCTTCGGCTTCCTCGATGCATTTGCGATCCGTCTGCAGGGCAATCCCCTGCCGCTGATCGGCCAGGTGCCGGTGCAGCTGATGCAAGCGCTGCCCTACATTCTCACCGTCATCTTGCTTGCCGGCTTCATCGGCAAGGCCATCCCGCCGAAAGCTGGCGGTGTCCCCTATGTGAAGGAGCGGTAAGACCATGGAAAACGAGCTCTTCGAGGCCGCCCGCGAGGCGATGGCCAAGGCGCATGCGCCTTATTCCAAGTTTCCTGTTGGTGCCGCGATCCGTGCTGAAGACGGCCAGATCTATACCGGCGCAAACATCGAGAACCTCTCCTTCCCGGAGGGATGGTGTGCCGAGACCACTGCCATCAGCCACATGGTCATGGCCGGCCAGCGCAAGATCATGGAAGTTGCCGTGATTGCCGAGAAGCTGGCGCTCTGCCCGCCCTGCGGCGGTTGCCGGCAGCGGCTTGCGGAATTCTCCGGCGCCAGTACCCGGATCTATCTCTGCGACGAGACGGGCGTGAAGAAGACGCTGGCTCTGTCGGATCTGCTGCCGCACAGCTTCGAGACCGAGATCCTCGGATGAACAGCGCTGCGGAATTTCTGCGGGACAGGCTCGGTGGCCTGTCTCCACGCTATGGCATTGTCCTCGGGTCAGGACTTGGCACACTTGTCGAAGCGGTCGGCGGCGCGATCCGCATTTCCTACGCGGATATTCCCGGTTTTCCCGTCAGCAGCGTTTCTGGCCATGCCGGCGAACTCGTCGCAGGCTTGCTTGGCGACGTTCCCGTCGTGATGCTGTCCGGCCGGGTGCATTATTACGAGAGCGGTGACGCCAACGCGATGCGCGTGCCGCTCCAAACCCTGAAGGAGCTCGGCGTCGAAAACCTGGTGCTGACCAATTCCGCGGGCTCGCTCAGGGACGATCTGCCGCCCGGATCGGTGATGCGGATTTCGGACCATATCAACTTTTCCGGCTTCAATCCGCTGATCGGCGTCGAAAGCGACGATCGCTTCGTCGGCATGACCAGTGCCTATGATGCCGCACTCGGCGACCGCATGCGGGCCGCAGCCGAGCGGTTGGCGATACCCTTGCAGGACGGCGTTTACATGTGGTTTTCCGGGCCGAGCTTCGAAACGCCGGCGGAAATTCGCATGGCGCGCGTGCTCGGAGCCGATGCCGTCGGCATGTCGACCGTGCCGGAAGTGATCCTTGCGCGCTTCATGGGCCTGAAGGTCGCGGCAGCCTCGGTGATCACCAATTTCGGCGCGGGCATGACCGGTGGCGAACTCAGCCATCATGAAACCAAGGACATGGCCCCCGTCGGCGGCAAGCGGCTCGCCGCGATTCTCAAGGAAATGATTTCCACCGAAGCGGCGGCCAACTGACCATGCTTCCCCAGGAGATCATCCGTCGCAAGCGAAATGGCGGGAGCCTCGAAGCGGCAGACATTGCACGCTTCGTCCGCGGTCTCTCCGATGGCTCGATTTCGGAGGGCCAGGTTGCGGCCTTCGCCATGGCCATCTGGTTTTCAGGCATGAGCCGCGACGAGACGGTGGCGCTGACACTGGCCATGCGCGATTCCGGTGAAACGCTCGACTGGAGCAGCATCGGCCGCCCCATCGTCGACAAGCATTCCACCGGTGGTGTCGGCGACAACGTCTCACTGATGCTCGCCCCGATCGTTGCCGCATGCGGCCTGGCCGTTCCGATGATCTCCGGGCGGGGATTGGGTCACACCGGCGGCACGCTCGACAAGCTCGAATCCATACCCGGCTATGATATCCAGCCGTCGGCGGCACTGTTCCGCAAGACGGTCGACGAGGTCGGCTGCGCCATCATCGGCCAGACCGCCAATCTGGCGCCCGCCGACAAGCGGCTCTACGCCATCCGTGACGTCACCGCGACCGTCGATTCCGTTCCGCTGATTACGGCTTCGATCCTGTCCAAGAAGCTTGCCGCCGGCCTGCAGTCGCTGGTGCTCGACGTCAAGGTCGGCAATGGCTCGTTCATGAGCGATGCCGGCGAGGCCGAGGTGCTGGCCCGATCGCTGGTCTATGTCGCCAATGGCGCCGGCGTGCGCACGTCGGCATTGCTTACGGACATGAATGAACCTCTGGCCGATGCGGCCGGCAACGCACTCGAGATCTGGAACTGCCTTGCCTTTCTCAAGGGCGACAAGCGTGGCACTCGTCTCGAAACTGTCGTGATGGCCTTTGCCGCCGAAATGCTTGTTGCAGCCGGTGCTGCAGTCGATCCGACAGCCGGCGAGGCACTAGCCCGCGCGGCGCTTGCAAACGGTGCGGCGATCGAGCGTTTCGCTGGGATGGTGCATGCGCTCGGCGGTCCCGCGGATTTCGTCGATCGGCCGGGACAATACCTCGTGCCGGCGCCGGTCATCTTGCCAGTGGAAGCCGAAAGCGACGGCTTTTTGCAGTCCTGCCGGACTCGCGATCTCGGGATGAGCGTTATTGCTCTGGGCGGCGGGCGGACACATCCGAGCGACCAGATCGATCATCGCGTTGGCTTCTCCGCGTTGAAGCCTCTGGGAACGCCGATCGCCAAAGGGGAGCCCTTCGCGTTCGTCCATGCTGCGGACGAGAATGCGGCGGTGCGGGCGCGCCAAGAGATCCGGTCACTCTACGTGATCGCCGACATCCAGCCGGAGACGTGTGCGCCGGTCCTTTCAAGGATCACCTGACCAGGTGCAGAGCGCCGTCTTCGACGCGATAGGATGATAGCCGGCTGAGGAAGCTCATGCCCACGAGCATTCCGGAAAGCGACTTGTCCGGCAGCACGAAGGCGTCGACGTCCCGCAGGGATATGCCGCCGATTTCTACCCTGTTCAGTTTCGCCCGTGCCGCGCCGACCTCACCATTGGCTGTTCCAACCCGAACGTCGAATGTCAGTGTCGCCGGTGAAAGGCCGAGCCTGCGCGCGGTCGAGACATTGATCGCGATCGTGCTGGCGCCGGTATCGACCATGCCGCGCTCGGTGCGGCCGTTGATGCGAAAGGCGCCGAAGAAATGGCCCGAGCGGTCGGCTTCAAGCACCACGTCTTTTCCAGCTGCATATTTTGCAGTCGTTGCCGGAACGGCGCCGCTTGCTGCGGTCCTGCCTGTATCGGCGGGTTTGGGGCTTGAGAGATAGGAACTCGCAAGGTCTGGAATGACCAGGGCCGCAACCGCGATGCCGCCGGCAAATGTCAGCAGACGTCCGAACAATGGCCTGGCCTCCCGTGCTTTGGGCCGCACACATGCGTCCCGATCGAGCGTTCAGTAGAACAGGGGAAGGGCTAATAGGGCACAAAAAAACCGCCGGTTTGCCGGCGGTTTTTGGTCAATTCTTCGCTCTGGTTAAGAAACGGAAAATTACTTCGTTCCGTACATACGGTCGCCGGCATCGCCGAGCCCGGGCATGATGTAGCCGAGTTCGTTCAGATGGCTGTCGATCGATGCAGTGAAGATCGGCACATCCGGGTGCGCGGCCTGAAAGTTGCGGATACCTTCGGGCGCTGCGAGCAGGCAGAGGAAGCGCAGGTTCTTCGCGCCGCGTTCCTTCAGCTTGTCGATCGCCGCGATCGAGGAGTTGCCGGTCGCAAGCATCGGATCGACGACGATGATCAGCCGCTCGGACAGGCTTTCGGGTGCCTTGAAGAAGTATTCCACCGCTTCCAATGTATCGTGGTCGCGGTAAACGCCGATATGCGAGACGCGGGCCGAAGGCACCAGTTCGAGCATACCTTCCAGCAGGCCGTTGCCAGCGCGCAGGATCGAAGCGAAGACAAGCTTCTTGCCTTCCAGCACCGGCGCGTCGATCTCCTGCATCGGCGTCTCGATGCGCTCCATCGTCAATTCCAGATCGCGCGTTACCTCGTAGCAGAGCAGCGTCGAGATTTCCCGAAGCAGTCGCCGGAAACCCGCGGTCGAGGTTTCCTTCTTGCGCATGATGGTCAGCTTGTGTTGCACAAGCGGATGATCGATCACTGTTACGCCGTCCATGGCCACCTTCCCGGAAGTTTCTGTATCCGCCCTTTTTCCATGGATTGCTCCGCGGCCGCAAGGGCGTTGGGCGGCTCGTTGTGTTCATCCCCAGCCGCGCCATCCATCTTGGCCCGGCGCGGGCTTGGATCAGACTAACGCCAGCAATCTCTGGCGTGTCGCCTCGTCGACGAAAGCCGCCTCGATCGCCGTCCTGGTCATGCCGTTGATGTCGTCGTCTCCGAACCCCATCACCTCCGAGGCGATGTCGTATTCCTGGGCAAGCGAGGTGTGGAAGAAGGGCGGGTCGTCGGAATTGAGCGTCACCCGAACGCCGGCCTCGTGCAGGGCTCGCAGGGGATGCGCGGCAAAATCCGGGAAGACCTGCAACGAGATGTTGGATCCGGGGCAGACTTCCAGAACGACACGCTCATCGGCGATCCTCTTGACGAGATCCGCATCCTCGATCGCGCGCACGCCGTGGCTGATGCGCGACGGCCTGACATGGTCGAGCGCATCGCGCACGCTGAAGGCGCCGGATAGCTCCCCTGCGTGGATCGTCAGGCCAAGGCCGGCATCGCGGGCGATATCGAAGGCCCGGGCAAAATCGGCGACGCTGTGCATGCGTTCCTCGCCTGCCAGATTGAAGCCGGTGACCAGAGCGTGCTCTCTTTTGGCGGCAAACTCGACCGTTCTGACGACCGATTCCGGACCGAGATGTCGGATGCCGGTGATCAACATGCGGGATTCGATCCCGGTCTTTGCCTTCGCCGCCTCCATGCCAGCGGCCAGGCCCTCGAGATAGGCGTCGGCGCCAAGCCCGATGGTGTTGCCGTGATCCGGCGAAACGATGATCTCGCTGTAGATCGTTCCGGCTTCCGCCAGTTCCGTAAGATAGGTTTCGGCAAGAAGCGCATAGTCCTCCTGCGTTCGAAACAGCGAGGCGACTGCGTCGTAGCATTTCACGAAGCTGGTGAAATCCGCCCAGACATAGGCGCGGTCGGCGATGATTTCACTGGTATCGAGCCCGTACTTCTCCGCCTGCAACAGCGCCAGTTCCGGCGATGTCGCGCCCTCGATGTGGCAGTGCAGTTCCGCCTTCTTCAGATGTGCGGTCAAATGAGGCTTCTCCCGTGTAGGCCCGGTGCGATCCCGAGATGTCTGGCGACCGTTTCGCCGATATGTGCAAAGGTGTTGGCAATCCCGAGCGAACGGCTGCGCACCGCCGGCCCGAACATCAGCACCGGCACGCGCTCGCGTGTATGGTCCGTTCCGCGCCAGGTCGGGTCGCAGCCGTGATCGGCGGTCAGGATGACGATATCGCCGGGCTTCAGCCGCCGGTCGAGATCGGGCAGCCGTGCGTCGAAGGCTTCGAGGGCTGCGGCATAACCGGCGACATCGCGGCGGTGGCCGAAAAGCATGTCGAAATCGACGAAGTTGGTGAAGACGAGGTCGCCATCCTCGGCCTCATCGATTGCGGCAAGGCTCGCATCGAACAGCGCCATGTTGCCGTCGGCCTTGGTCAGCTTCGTCACGCCCTGGTGCGCGAAGATATCGCCGATCTTGCCGATCGCGTGCACCGTGCGGCCGGCGTGCGCCAGCCGGTCGAGAACCGTCGGCTCCGGCGGCAGAACCGAGTAGTCGCGCCGGTTGCCGGTTCGAACAAAGGTCTGTGGGCTTTGCCCGATGAAGGGGCGGGCGATGACGCGGCCGATATTGTGGTCGTCGACGAGGCGGCGAACGACTTGGCAGAACTCCAGCAGGCGCTCCAGCCCGAAGGTGTGCTCGTGTGCGGCGATCTGAAAGACGCTGTCGGACGAGGTGTAGCAGATCGGCTTTCCCGTCTGCATATGCTCCTCGCCGAGGCGGGCGATGATATCCGTACCGGAGGCGTGGCAATTGCCGAGAATGCCGGGGATGTTGCCCTCGCGGCAGATCGCCTCGACCAGCTCGGCGGGAAACGCGTCGCCTTCGGCCGGGAAATAGCCCCAGTCGAACATGACAGGCGTACCTGCAATCTCCCAATGGCCTGAGGGCGTATCCTTGCCGCGCGAGACTTCGCTCGCAGCGCCGTAGGCGCCGTAGACCCGGCCTGGCACTGGCATGCCCACCGGCACCCGCCCCGTGGCCAATTTCGCCGCGTGCATGAGCCCGAGTGCCGACATGTTGGGAAGATTGAGCGGCCCTTCGCGCAATCCTGCGTGATCTGCCGCTCCGGTCGCGCAGAATTCGGCGATGTGGCCAAGCGTGTCCGCGCCCAGGTCGCCATAGGTTTCGGCATCCGGCGCACCGCCTATGCCGAAAGAATCGAGGACAAAGAGAAACGCGCGCGCCATGAACGATCCGGTAAGCCGGAGCGCGAGCGGAGCGCGCGGTCCGGTGCTGCAACGAGCGCGGAAGCAGATGCCGCCAGCGCAATCCCGAAGGAATAGCGCCGGCGAAGTCGCATTGCAATTGGGTTCGGTTATGCTGCGATCAGCAGTCGGGGCACTTTATGATTTCCGCCTGGCGCGAACGGAAATAGGCCGTCTTGGACAGGTTGATCGTCTTGAGTGTGCTGGACCCCAGGCCCTCGGCAAAGAGCAGAAGTTCGTGCGGAACGACGAGTTCGGTGCGAACGACGAAGGCTTCGGTGGTGGCGAACTGCGCCGGTACAGTTGTCGCAGAGTTTGCGGGGTAGGGTATCGCGCCACTCTGATCACGCGACCAGATCACAGTGCCTTTGTTGGCGGCGTCGACTTTGATTCCGGTTATCTTCAGGGTGTATCCGGAATTCTGGTAGGGTGCGAGGATGCTCTTGGCGACACTCGACATGTTGCCGAGATAGGTTTTGTTAACCTCTGACTGTTGCGCCACCATATCCGCCACCGAGCTTGCGGCCCGTTCGACCTTGTTCTTCACCGAGAACCCTAGGGTAACTTCGAACGCCCCGATATAGGCGACGATCAACATTGGGATCACCATGGCGAATTCGATCGCGCCGAAACCGCTGCGGTCTTTTGCGAGCAACGTAATCGCGCCGCGAGTACGGGCAAACAAGGCGATTGTCTTCTTCGTAAGAGAGGTCACGGACGCCCTCATTCGTTTTCGTTGCGGAAAGTCGCGGTCGCGACCATGAGATAGTCTCGTGGCATGCTCGCACCGGCGGGGCGCAGATTGGTCACGAAAGGACGGACAAGGTCCGTGATCACGCTCCATCGGTAGTACGCGCGCAGCACGTTGTATGTGCCCGGTCCTCCCGGTGCGAAGGAGAAGTTCCCGGTATTGATGTCGTTGGATTTGGCCATTCGCGGTATATCGACTGGCAGTTGAGCCAGGTCGGTCGTGCTCTTGACATCGATAAGCAACCTGCTCGGAATGTTCACTTCGTTGCCGGTGCACGTCAGCATCACCGAGATCTCGGCGCAGAACGCCTGACGGAACTGTTTCTCCGTCATGTCGGTGGGCTTGCCTCTGGCGAAGGTGATCTCGCCAGTGCGAACTTTGCGCGCCATCACCTCCGTCGCGTTGGCCAGGAGGCGCTCGCCCGCAAAGGCAAAGAATGTCTCGAAGCAGGCAAAAGTGACCACAAGGAACGGGATCGCCAGAATCGCGAACTCGATCGACGCCGCGCCACTTCTATTCCCAAACAGACGCCGCAGCGGACCGCGATTTGATCTCGAAGATTGCCTAGAGCCTTGAACTTCCTGTTCGGCCAACATCTCGTCGTCCCATCATGTTACGTTTGATGGGTGAGAAATAAGGGGTAACTCTTGATATTTCGTTCTCGATGATCATCGGCATTTTAATGATCGCCGGCGTTTTTTACCTGATTCTAATTGGTGGCGCCGGTCGTTTTGCGTTCAGCATGCCGCTCACAGTTCGGGGTGCACGACAGCACGGTACGTGAAGTCTGCTTGTAGACACGCACGGTATTGCCCTCGTCGATAGAGACGAGAATGCGCTCGTCGACAATCGCATTGCCATCCTGGTCCAGGATCACAAGGTTCGTCGTGCCGAAATTGCGGCCTGTGACGACGATGGTCTTTGCGTCGGCGACCGTTGCGTCGGCAACATCAGCGTTGCCGATGATCACTTTGCTTACGGGGCGATCAAGCTTGAGGACGCGCGCGTGATCCATGTAGACGCGCATGATGTCATCCTGGGCAAGGGCGGGCCGGGTTGGAGACACCGCAAAAAGCCCGACGAGCACGAGAAGAGATAAACTGGCTTGGGCGGTCGTGGAGGGCACAGACATGGGGCGTCCTTGAGGTGACATCGCCGCATCCTCGCGCGTCTTGGTGAATGAAGCGTTAAGGTACAAGCGTCTCGCCAGCGGCCTGGAAATGTTTGCCGTTCGTTTACCCAAAAATCAGCGATGCGACGTTCATCTTTTAGTAACCGCCTTCCTTAAGTCGGTAGCAATCCGGCGGGCATAGGTTGGGCTCATCCGATCAACGGCAACAGTTGGCGGACGTGCTGAACAACAATCGCGAAGTAGGAGAATCATCATGAAGAAGATTTTTGCCCGTCTGATGAAGGACGAGTCTGGCGCAACTGCAATCGAATACGGCCTCATTGCTGCCCTCATCTCCGTTGCGCTGATCGGTGGCGCGACCCAGCTGGGCAACGTTCTCGACGGCCAGTTTACGTTCCTCGCCGATCAGGTGACCGGTTCGCAGACCGCGCCGTAAGGCAACCTTAGGGCTCACGGAATGAAAAGCAGAAAGCCGCCCTTGTTGGCGGCTTTTTGTTACCTTGGCAGATATGTTCAGGAACATCCCGCCTTTAAGACGAATCGCTGAAGGCGGATAAGATGCTCAGGAATCAAAGTGCTGGAGCTCCCTGGTGCGTTCTTCCGAACGCACGGCGCTCTAAGTCTCGCTCGCGGAGTGGATTTCGATAAATGCTCTTGTTGGCCTTCCTTGCAATCTTTCCGCTGTGTCTGATTTGGGCCGCTGCCTCAGATCTGATGACGATGACGATACCGAATCGTCTGTCGCTGCTTCTTGCTGTTGGCGCGGTCCTCGCGAACGTCGCCGCCGGCTCCGGTTTCGTTGACATCGGTTTCGATGTGGCTGCCGGTCTGCTGGTCTTCCTTTTGTGCTTTTGCCTTTTTGCCTCCGGTGTCATGGGGGGCGGTGACGCAAAACTATTGAGCGCCTGCGCTCTTTGGTATGGGCTGAACGGCTCTCTTCTGGCGTTCCTGCTGTATGTCTCGCTTATGGGCGGCGTCTTGACGGTGCTCATTGTGATGTTGCGGTCCAGCCAGCATGTGTTGCTTGCCGCCGGCATTCCAATCCCTGGTCTTTTGCTGACCGCAAAGAAAATTCCCTATGCAATCGCGATTGCTGCTGGCGCCTTCCTGGCCTTTCCGGCCTCGCCCTTGTCTCGAATGGCTCTCGCGCAGTTTGGCCTTTAGCGTTGATGGGTGCGGAAAGCTGCTCGGAAGGAGGCTGTTAACCATACCCGTAGATGGGTCGTTAACTATAATTACACCAATTCCTGATCAATCTGATCCCGGCATATCTGCGGGGCACAGAAACGATCATGAAACCGGTTCGCATCATCATACTGACGGTGGCCGTCGCGTCGGCGGCGATGGCCGGGTTGTTGGCGATGAAGCTGACCCGCGGTCCTGCCCGGCTAACGGCCGAGCCCGTCATTGAGCGGGCTCCGACTGTCAATGTCCTCGTAGCCAGCAAGAGCTTACCTGTCGGGTCTCGCCTCGGCGGAGACGCCGTCCATTGGATGGCCTGGCCCAAGGACGGCATCGTCGATGGCCTCATCACCGAAGAAAACCGCCCATCGGCGATTGAAGACCTGACCGGCGCCGTCGTTCGGCTGCCGATATTCAATGGTGAGCCGGTGCGCAACGAGAAGGTTGCCGACTCCTCAAGTCGAATCATGTCGTCGCTCCTGCCTGCCGGCAAGCGCGCGGTTGCTACGGAAATTACGGTTGCGACAGGGGCCGGCGGTTTCATCCTGCCGAACGACCGGGTCGACGTCATCATGGTCCGCAAGTCGGACAACGATGTTTTCCTGACGGAGACAGTGCTCAGCAACGTCCGCGTTCTGGCGATCGACCAGCAGGTCGAGGAGAAGGACGATGGCTCCAAATCCGTGGTCGGCACCACGGCGACCCTGGAGCTGACCCCTGATCAATCAAAGGTCATGACCGTCGCCCAGCAGATGGCCGAGCGTATCTCGCTCGCCCTTCGCAGCGTCGCGGATGCTCAGGAGCCCGATACGAACGCAGCGGATTATCTTTTGAGCGGTGATGGCCAACCCAGCATTCAGGTCATCAAGTCTGGCTCCATCGTCAAGGGCGACGGTTCAAGTCAGGGCCAGCAACAATGAGCGATCGAGTGGAGCACAAGGTGAAGCGGATCGGAAATAAGTTTCGGGCGTCTGTTGCGGCGGGCCTGTCGTTTTGCCTGACATTTTCGGGCATCGCGCTGCCAACGCTCCCGTCCGCCCATGCGGCTGCCTCCTCGGTCGTCAGGATCGTCGAAAGCGGGCCGGGGGCGAAGAAGAAGGTCAGCCTTGGGCTGAACAAGGCCGTTGTCGTCGATCTACCTTCCGATGCCCACGATATTCTCGTTGCTGACCCATCGCTCGCCGATGCCGTTACGCGCACATCCAGACGGATTTATCTCTTTGGTAAATCCGTGGGGCAGACCAACATTTTCGTATTCGGGCCGAACGGCGAAGAGATCGTCAGTCTTGACGTCGAGGTCGAGCGCGACATCGCCAACCTGCAGTCAAACCTGCGCCGTTTCATTCCCGATGCCGACATCAATGTCGAAATCATCTCCGACAACATCGTCCTGACAGGCACCGTGCGCACGCCGCTCGATTCGACACGCGCCGTCGACCTCGCCAAGGCCTTCCTCCAGGGCGGTGAAGCGACCACACGCAACATTACTGCGCAGGGCAACAATGGTGATGCCGATATCTTTGCTGAGGATCGGCAGGTCTCGCAGATCGTCAACCTGCTGACCATCGATGGCGATGATCAGGTCACGCTGAAAGTTACGGTTGCCGAGGTCAGCCGCCAGGTCCTCAAGCAACTCGGCTTCAACGGCAGCGTCTCCGATGGCGACAGCAGCATCGGATTCCGCAACCCCGCCAACCTCGGAGACGCCATCGGGCTCGGCGCAAACGCACTCATCAAGGGCTCGATTGGTGGAACGACGATAGCAAGCTACATCAATGCGATGGAGCAGGCAGGCGTGATGCGCACGCTCGCCGAGCCGAGCTTGACCGCGATTTCGGGCCAAGAGGCGAAATTCTACGTTGGCGGCGAGTTTCGGCTGCCCGGCATGCAAGAGGTCGAAAGGGACCCCACCACCGGCCTGAGTAAGGTCAAACGCGAGGTCAACGACGTCGAATACGGCATTCGCCTGAACTTCAAGCCTGTCGTTCTCGGTCCTGGTAGGATCAGCCTGCAGGTCGAGACCGAAGTGTCGGAGCCGACCTACGAAGGCAGTGTCGTTACCGGCAACGGCTCCAACGCCATCCCCGGCAACACCTTCCTCGGCATTCGCAAGCGCGAGGCATCGACCAGCGTCGAGCTCCCCTCAGGCGGTTCGATCGTCATCGCCGGTTTGGTGCAGGACAACATCCGTCAGGCGATGTCCGGCGTGCCGGGCGCCTCGAAGATCCCAGTCCTCGGAACGCTCTTCCGCAGCAAGGATTTCGTCCGCAACGAGACCGAACTTGTCATCATCGCGACGCCCTATCTCGTGCGGCCAGTGGCCAGAAGCGCGATCTCCAGGCCCGACGACAATTTCAATGCAGCCAATGATTGGGAGAGCTTCTTCCTTGGTCGCGTGAACCGGATCTACGGGCGCCCGGAAGCATCCGCTCCGGCTGGCCGCTACCACGGCAACGTTGGCTTCATCTACAAATAGGCTGGGTCATGCAAACGCGAAGCAGCTTCCACGAGAATTCTGAAAGGCCGAGTGCCATGCCCCTCAACAGATCCGGAATGCCCGCCCGTCATTTGCGGCATGTTGCAATCCTCGTCGTTGCCGCGGGGCTGCTTGCCGGCTGCGGCACCAAGGACAATCTTGCAACGGGCTCCATCCCGGATGACTACCGCACCCGCCACCCGATCGTGCTTGCCGAAGGTGAGCGTACGATCGATATCCCGATCGCCTCCGGCGATCGCCGGTTGACGCAGGGCACGCGCGACGTCATCAGCGGCTTTGCGGCCGACTATCGCAATTTGTCGACCGGTGTTGTCCAGATCATGCTGCCGCGCGGCTCGGCAAACAGCCACGCAGCCCAGGCCATGCGCAAGGAGATCCGCAGCGTTCTCGTTGCCGCCGGTGTCCCGGCCAAGCGATTGATCGAGGCGGGCTACGAGGCCGGTCCGATGGGTGACGCTGCACCTGTTCGCATTAGCTATGTGGCGATCACCGCCCAGACGTCCCCCTGTGGTGAATGGCCCGAGGACGTTGCGCTCAACACGATCCAGAACCGCAACTACTATAATTTCGGCTGCGCATCGCAATCCAATCTGGCGGCGCAGATCGCCAATCCGACCGATCTGCTCGGCCCGCGTCAGATGTCGCCGATCGATGCGGAGCAGCGTGGTCAGGTCATCAAGGACTGGCGCGGAACCGAAAAGAGTGACGGACCCGTCATCGTCTTCAATTGATATCGTTGGGATCATCAGATGAGCACCATTGAGTACAGGATCGAAACGGGCGCCGCGGCCGGCGACCTCGCCTTCGATACCGTGCAGCCGGGTGACCTCGAGCAGGTCCGCCCGCTGCCACGCATCTCGATCCACGCGTTTTGCGAAACCGAGGCGATGCAGCGACTGATGGAGCGTTGCGGCCAGGATCGCCGTATGGCGAAGGTCAGCTTGCGCATCAACAACGGCGGCATCGATGCCGCGGCCAACATGTTTGCGAGCGTGTCGACGCCGAACCTGATCATTCTGGAAACATCGGCCGATCCCCGGTTCCTGCTGAGCGAACTTGCGCCGCTGGCTGCGGTCTGCGATCCGAGCACCAAGGTGATCCTCGTCGGCAAATACAACGATATCGGGCTCTATCGCGAGCTCATCCGCAACGGTATTTCGGAATACATGGTCGCGCCCGTGGCAATGCCAGACGTTCTGTCCGCGGTCGCATCGATTTTCGTCGATCCCGACGCCGAGCCATTGGGACGCAGCCTGGCGTTTATCGGCGCCAAGGGCGGCAGCGGTTCGTCTGCCATCGCGCACAATTGCGCCTGGGGCATTTCGAATCTGTTTTCGACGGAGACCATTCTTGCCGATCTCGACCTGCCTTATGGCACGGCCAACATCGATTTCGACCAGGACCCGCCGCAAGGCATATCGGAGGCGGTTTTCGCGCCCGAGCGGCTCGACGAGGTCTTTCTCGATCGGCTTCTAACCAAATGCTCCGACCATCTTTCGCTGCTTGCGGCGCCGTCGATGCTGGATCGTGCCTATGACTTCGAGGGCGGTGCCTTTCATCCGATCCTTGAGATCCTGCAACGCAGCGCGCCGGTTTCGGTGCTCGACATCCCGCATATGTGGACGGATTGGACACGCTCGGTTCTGGGCGAAGCCGATGAAATCGTCATTACCGCTGTGCCGGATCTCGCAAGCCTTCGCAACACGAAGAACCTGCTCGATGCCTTGAAGAAGCTTCGGCCGAACGACAAGCAACCCCATCTCGTCTTGAACCAGGTGGGTATGCCGAAACGTCCGGAGATCGCGGTGAACGAATTCTGCGAATCGCTGGAAATCGAAGCGGCAGCCATCATTCCGTTCGATGCCGTCCTGTTTGGCAATGCATCGAACAGCGGCCGCATGATTGCGGAGATCGACAAGAAGTCGGCAGCAGCCGAAACCTTCTCCCAGCTCGCGCATCTGCTCACCGGCCGCGCGTCGATGAAGAAGGCGCGGCGTGGCGGTCTCGGCAAGATGCTTGCGGCGCTCGGCAGAAAATAGACGGCGCACAGAACGGGCGGATCAGGAACATGTTCGGCAAACGCGGAAACGAAGGCTTCGGCAAGGGTGGCACCACAGGTGCCGCGATGCCGCCGATCGCCCCGGTCACGCAATCGGCGGTGATCGAGCGCGCCGCGGTGCCGGTGCTTGCCGACCCGCAAACGTCCGCCGCGCGCCCACAATCTCCAGCTCCGGCACAAAGAAAGCGACCCGCGCGCACCGAGGACTACTACGATACCAAATCGCAGGTCTTCTCGGCTCTGATCGATACGATCGACCTGTCGCAGCTGGCCAAGCTCGATACGGAAAGCGCTCGCGAGGAAATTCGCGATATCGTCAACGACATCATCACGATCAAGAATTTCGCGATGTCGATCTCCGAGCAGGAAGAGCTGCTCGACGATATCTGCAACGACGTGCTTGGCTATGGACCGTTGGAACCGCTGCTCGCGCGCGACGACATTGCGGATATCATGGTCAACGGTGCCGGCCAGACCTTCATCGAAGTCGCCGGAAAGACCATCGAGTCCGAGGTCCGCTTCCGCGACAATGCCCAGCTTCTGTCGATCTGCCAGCGGATCGTCGGGCAAGTGGGGCGGCGCGTCGACGAATCCAGTCCCATCTGCGATGCGCGTCTTCCCGACGGTTCGCGTGTCAACGTCATCGCCCCGCCGCTCGCCATCGACGGCACCGCGCTGACCATCCGCAAATTCAAGAAGGACAAGCTGAAGCTCGATCAGCTGGTGAAATTCGGCGCGATCACGCCCGAGGGGTCCGTCCTTCTTCAGATCATCGGCCGCGTCCGCTGCAACATCGTCATTTCGGGTGGTACCGGCTCGGGCAAGACGACGCTTCTGAACTGCTTGACCGGCTTCATCGATCTCGACGAACGGGTGATCACCTGCGAAGACACGGCCGAACTGCAATTGCAGCAGCCGCATGTGGTTCGTCTCGAAACCCGGCCGCCGAATATCGAAGGCGAGGGTGAGATCACCATGCGGGATCTCATTAAGAACTGTCTGCGCATGCGACCCGAACGCATCATCGTCGGCGAAGTGCGCGGACCTGAGGTGTTCGACCTTCTGCAGGCGATGAACACCGGCCATGACGGCTCGATGGGAACGATCCACGCCAATACGCCGCGCGAATGCCTCGCCCGCATGGAATCGATGATCGCGATGGGTGGCTTCACGCTGCCGGCCAAGACTGTCCGCGAGATCATATCCGGATCCATCGACGTCATCATCCAGGCTGCGCGCCTGCGCGATGGCTCGCGCCGTATCACCCACATCACGGAAGTGGTCGGCATGGAAGGCGACGTCATCATCACGCAGGACCTGATGCGTTACGAAATCGAAGGCGAAGATGCCAACGGCCGCATTATCGGCCGCCACGTCTCGACCGGCATCGGGCGTCCGCATTTTTGGGATCGCGCCCGCTACTTCAACGAAGACAAGCGCCTGGCGGCGACGCTCGACGCCATGGACAAGGGCTAGGATCCGCGATGTTCGGCATAGGCCTTCCTGTCCTCGCCTTGGCTGCCCTGGTCGCGATATCGGCGGCGGCGCTGGCCTATGGGGTGCTGTATTCGCGTATCGAAAGCGAGAAGAAGACGGAAGGTCGTGTGCGCAGAGTGAGCGCGGCCGAAACCGATCGGGTCAAGGTCAAGGCCGCCCGCGATCGCGTCAACGAGATGTCGAAGCGGCGCAAGTCGGTCCAGGATTCGCTCAAGGAGCTCGAGAAGAAGCAGCAGGAAAAGTCGGCGAGAGCCGCGCCCTCGATGAAGGCGCGGCTCTCGCAGGCAAATCTGTCTATCTCGTTGGCGAAGTTTTATGTTTTCAGCGGATTGTTCGGGCTTTTCGCAGCTTTTGTCGTGTTGATCCTGGGGGCCGGTCTGGCCATTGCTGCGGGTATAGGCCTGATTGTCGCCGCAGGCTTGCCGCGTTGGCTGGTCAACTTCCTGATCAAGCGCCGTTGCAAGAAGTTTCTTGAAGAGTTCCCGAACGCGCTCGACGTCATGGTTCGGTCGATCAAATCCGGCCTGCCTTTGAACGACGCGCTCCGCCTCATCGCCAATGACGGGCAGGAACCGGTAAAGAGCGAATTCCGCAGGGTGGTGGAATCGCAGCAGGTCGGACTGAGTGTCACCGAAGCCTGCGCCCGCATGATCAATCACATGCCGCTGTCGGAGGTCAATTTCTTTGCGATCGTGATCGGGATTCAGGCTCAGGCTGGCGGTAACCTGTCCGAAGCGCTTGGCAACCTGTCGAAGGTGCTGCGAGAGCGCAAGAAGATGAAGGCCAAGGTCAATGCTCTGTCGATGGAAGCCAAGGCCTCGGCCTGGATCATCGGTGCCCTGCCATTCATCGTGTCGACCCTCGTCTATCTGACGTCGCCTGACTACATGATGATCCTGTTTACCGATCAGCGCGGGCATCTGATTATCGGTGCTGGTCTCGTCTGGATGAGCATCGGCATCCTGATGATGCGCAATATGATCAACTTCGACATCTGAGGTACAATTATGGGCGAAGGATTGGTCAAGACGTTCACGGATCCCAACATCATCCTTGCTGTTCTCGTCTCGTTTGCGGTGCTGGCGACCTTCTATTCGCTGGTGGTGCCATTCTTCGAGCGTGGAGATCTCGGCAAGCGGATGAAATCAGTGGCCACCGAGCGGGAGCAGATACGCGCGCGGGAACGCGCCCGCCTCGCCACGGAGGTCTCGAACGGCAAGGCCAGTCTGCGCGGGCAGAACAACACGTCCGTTCGCCAGGTCGTCGAGCGGTTGAACCTGCGCAAGGCCCTCGTCGACGACAATACCGTCAACCGCCTCAAGACTGCCGGCTATCGCTCGCAGAATGCGCTCAATACGTTCCTTTTCGCACGGTTCTGCCTTCCGTTCCTGTTTCTGGTCGTCGCGGTCGTCTACATCTTCGTGCTCGGCAATTTCGCCGAGAAACCTTTCATGCTGCGGTTCGCATTTGCCATCGGATTCGCCTATCTCGGCTTCTATGCGCCGAACATCTTTGTCGCCAACGCCATCGCCAAGCGACAGCACTCCATCCGTCGCGCCTGGCCGGATGCGCTCGATCTCCTCTTGATCTGCGTTGAATCCGGTGTGTCGATGGAGCTCGGCATGCGGCGCGTCGCCGACGAAATCGCCTCCCAGTCGCCGGCCCTGGCGGAAGAGCTGGTGTTGACGACGGCCGAGCTTTCGTTCCTGCCCGAACGCCGTATCGCGCTTGAGAACCTTGGACAGCGCACCGGGCTAGATGACGTCAAATCGGTGGTACAGGCGCTGATCCAGGCGGATCGCTACGGAACGCCGATCGCCCAGGCGCTGCGCGTGTTGGCACAGGAAAGCCGTGACCAGCGCATGAATGCAGCGGAAAAGAAGGCGGCCGCTTTGCCGCCGAAGCTTACCGTGCCGATGATCCTGTTCTTCCTGCCGGTTCTCGTCGCCGTCATCCTCGGTCCGGCCGGCATCCAGGTCGCCGACAAATTCTGACATCCCGGGTCAAAGGTAACGCAAGGGAACGGCGGGCGGTTGCAGCGCGCCAGAGGGCGCTTTGAGTGCGTCAGCCGACAATATGGCGATTGCCAGCTGGCAAAGCTCAGTTGGTGTTCGCGTCGTCCGCTTTGGCAAGCTCTTTCCATGCGCCCTGCTGTGACAGCATCGAGCGCAAATACGTCACATTTGCCTCGGCCTGCTCGCCCGACAGTTCCTGGCGGGCGATCGTTTCGGCCTCTTGAAAGCGTCCCTGCAGGCCCACGGCGAGCGCGAGGTTCTGCCGCACGCTGCTGTCGGCGCCCGGTTGTCCCGCTGCCGATTTCAAATAGGTTTCGGCCGTGCGCAGGTCCTTGGTCAGAAGATAGGACATGCCGAGGTTGGAAAGCACCGACGGCTCGTTCGGCTTGAGTTCCAGCGCCTCGCGGTAGCGCAGGCGTGCCTCCTGGGATCGGCCGAGCTGGTCGAGGATTGCGCCTTCTGCCGATTTCAGCTTCCAGTCCGGCCGGTCCGGTGTCTGGGCGCGGCTGATCGTGTTCAATGCCTGTTCCAGCTGGCCCGCGGCTGCTTGCGCCTTGCCGTAGGCGCCGAGAACTTCGCGGTCCTGCGGATGGTTGATCGCGACCTGCTGCATGACGGCGAGTGCCTGTTCGTTGCGTCCGGTCATACGCAGGAGGTTGGCGTAATTCAGCCCCGCCTCGCGATCCCTCGGGTTCTTCTCATAGGCTTGGCCGATGCTTTCGGCCGCCTGCGACAGCTCCGATGCGGTCATTGATTGGACGGGCTTCGACGTACGCGAGATCGAACCGGTCGTCAGTTCCTTCTTCGGCTGGTTGGCGCAACCGGCGACAGACAGGGCGACGATCGCAATCGCGGCGCCTTGTATGAGACGGGTGACATTTCGGGATGAGATCGTGTTGTGTTTGGCCATCGGCGGTGTCCCCAGCATGCATTCGCGCACCAGAACTCCAAACAACATCGGCGCAACTTTCACTCCAGCAATAATCTGTTAACCCTAACAGAGCGTTAATTGCGCGAATCCATCTCTGTCAGCCGAGGACTTCCATGGCCCCCTATCAGTTCATCGAACGGCCGTCGCCGTTCAACACCAGCGCCGGCAAGACGCTGCCGATCTTCGCGGTCACGCCGGCGCATATCGAAACGGGAGCCATCGATCCGATCGCGCTTGATTGGGCGCGCAAGGCCGGCTTCAAGGCCGAATCGGGCGCCGTGCTGCTGACCCCGTCTTCGGATGGCCATCTCGGCGGCGCGCTCTTCGGTCTGGGCAGCAACCCGTCCGAGGCGCCGTTCTTGACCGGCAAACTCGCGCGCGCTCTGCCGGCCGGCAAATGGCATATCGAAACAGCACCGCTGACAGCCAACCGGCTGGCGCTCGGTTATGGCCTCGGCTCCTATCGTTTCGAGCGCTACAAGTCGGCAAAGGGCGAGCCGCCGACCTTGTTGATCCCAAGCGATGCCGATGCGACCGACATCAAGCGCCAGCTCGCCGGCGTCTTTCTTGCCCGCGACCTCATCAACACGCCGACCAACGACATGGGACCGGAAGCGCTGGAAGGGGCATTCCGTGCGCTTGCGACGCATTACAAGGCCGACGTCTCGGTGATCTCGGGCGAGGCGTTGCTGACGCAGAATTTCCCGCTCGTGCACACCGTCGGCCGGGCCAGCGCCGAAGCACCTCGTCTTCTCGAGCTGCGCTGGGGCAAGAAGGGCCACAAGAAGGTGACGCTGGTCGGCAAGGGGGTTTGCTTCGATACCGGCGGCCTCGACATCAAGCCCGCCTCCTCCATGCTCCTGATGAAGAAGGACATGGGCGGTGCCGCCAACGTCATGGGCCTCGCGCTGATGATCATGGACGCAAAGCTCAAGGTCGACCTGCGCGTCATCATTCCTGTCGTCGAGAACTCGATCTCGGCCAATGCCTTCCGCCCCGGCGATATCTATCGCAGCCGCAAGGGCCTGACGGTGCAGATCGACAACACCGACGCCGAAGGCCGGCTCATTCTTGCCGATGCGCTCGCCTATGCCGATGAGGAAAAGAACGATCTTCTCGTCGATATGGCAACGCTCACCGGTGCCGCCCGCGTTGCGCTCGGCCCCGACCTGCCGCCGTTCTTCACCGACGACGCTGAGCTGGCGCACGACTTGACGGAAGCGAGCCTCAGCGTCGACGATCCGATGTGGCGCATGCCCTTGCACATGGGTTACGACAAGGATGTCTCGGCGCGCATCGCCGACCTGACGAACGCGCCTTCCGGCGGCATGGCAGGCTCGATCACCGCAGCACTCTTCCTCAAGCGCTTTGTCACCAACACCAAGAGCTGGGTGCATTTCGATATCTTCGGATGGGCGCAGTCCGAACGGCCGCATTCGCCTATTGGCGGCGAGGCCCAGGCCATTCGCGCGCTTTACCAGCATATCGGGCAGATGGCCAAGTAAGGCTTAGATCAAGACGACCGGCGCTGTCCCTGCGCCGGTCGCTTCAAAAGAAACGCTTGCGTAACGGTCCGTGTCTATGTTGGGGCGGGACAGCGCTGCGCTTTGCTTACAGCGCACAGGCTGCTGTCGCCGTTAATCGTCTGCATGACACTTCAGCCGAAGAGGCATGCGGCTGCGCAGGAGTTGCCATTGCCGGTCGAGCTTACGCCTTCCCAGGCCCTTGGGCTCTGGCACACGGTTTCGCTGGAACAGGTGCGTGTCGACGGTCGCGATCTGACGCTGCGCCAGATGGCGATCTTGCTGCAGATCTATCTTGTGCCACCGCCCCACACCGTTCGCGGCCTTGCCGCAACGCTCGGCGTCACCAAGCCGGTCATCACACGCGCGCTCGATACCATGGGCGCGCTCGGGCTTGTCGATCGCGTCCGTGATGATCGCGATCGACGCAATGTCGTCATCAAAAGGACAGTTGACGGTGCTCTTTATCTTGAAAAGTTCGGCGATCTGATCATTGATCAGGGCCGCAAACAGCCTAAGTGAGTTGACATGTCGACACTTCCCGATCGCCGCCTGAATGCCTATCGAGCCGACCTCGCCGAAAGCCGCCTTCGCGGCGTCGTCGATGCCGAGCGCTACGTCGAGGGAAGCGTCGCGCGCGTCTCCGTGCCGGTGACGCCGCTTCGGGCGAAGCCCGATCTTGCCTGCGGGACCGATACCGAGCTGCTGCTCGGCGAATCGGTTCGCGTGCTCGACACCAACGAGAGCTGGTGCTGGGTGAAGGCCGATCTCGACGGTTATGTCGGCTACTTGCCGGAATATTGCCTGGCGCCGGTGGTCAAGAGCCCGACGCATGTCGTTTCTGCGCCGCGCACCTTCGTCTATTCCGGGCATGACCTGCGTTTTCCGACAGTCTACCCGCTGTCGATGGGGAGCCGACTGACCGTCATCGACGAGCGCGAGACCCGCGGCACCCGCTATTTCCTGCTTGATGGCGGCCAGGCCGTGGTTGCCAACCATTGCATCGAGGTCGGCAAGGTTGTCGAAGGCGACTATGTCTCAGTTGCCGCCCGTTTTGTCGAAACGCCCTATCTCTGGGGCGGCCGCTCCGGTTTCGGCATCGATTGTTCCGGTCTCGTCCAGCTGTCGATGATGATGGTCGGCAAGCTGGCGCCGCGCGATTCGGACATGCAGGCGGCCGGCCTCGGCACGCCGATCTCCCGCGAAGAGCTGAAGCGCGGCGACCTCGTCTTCTGGAAGGGACATGTCGCGTTGATGGAAGACGACGAGACGCTGATCCACGCCAATGGCCATACGATGACCGTTGCGCGCGAAGGTCTGGAAGCCTCGATCGAGCGCATCGGCTGGCTCTACGAACAGCCGACGGGCTATCGCCGTCCCTGACGATTCAACGGCTCAGTAGCCGGCTAATTTGTCGACGACGTGCTGCAGCGGCTGCCCGCTTTCGAGGCGGGAGATCTGCTGTTCGACGTGGCGGAACAGCGCCTTGACGTCCGAGGACGCGGCGACATGCGGTGTCATATAGACGTTCGGCATTTGCCAGAAACGGCTATCGGGCGAAAGCGGCTCCTGCTCGAAGACGTCGAGGGAGGCCGCGTGGAGAATACCCGCGTCCAGTGAACTCAGGATATCGGCTTCGTTCTGGCTGCCGCCGCGGCCGCCATTGATGAAGACCGGGGCGCCAAAGGGGCCATTGCGGCTCAACTTGGCAAAAAGCCCGGCGTTGAAGATGCCTTGGGTCTCAGGCGTCAGCGGCAGCAGGCCGACCAGGAAATCGGTACGCGCCAGGAAGGCATCCAGCTCGTCGCCGCCATAGGTCTCGATGCCGTCGACGGCCTTCTTGCCGCGCGACCAACCGACGACCTTGAAGCCCATGACGGAAAGCTTGCGGGCCGCATCCTGGCCAAGCACGCCCATTCCCATGATGCCGACGGTCACATCCGCCGCTTCCGGCTGCGATAGATCGCGCCACTCGCGCTTTGCCGCAAGCGCTTCA
Source organism: Ensifer adhaerens (assembly GCF_013283195.1). GTDB lineage: Bacteria > Pseudomonadota > Alphaproteobacteria > Rhizobiales > Rhizobiaceae > Ensifer > Ensifer adhaerens_G. The sequence goes on from NZ_JABEKT010000001.1 coordinate 499,078, forward strand.
TAGGTCCGGTGTTGGCGCAGATGCATCAGGCATTGCATCACCACCCATTCGCCCATGCGGGTCGTCAGGCTGCGATCGACGAAACGAACAAGCGGCACCTCCGGCAGCCCCGGCAACGTCAGCACATGGTCGACGCCAGCGCCGCCGGAGAAAACCACCTTGAGATCGGGCGCCCTGTCGAAGAGGTCGGGGGCCGATTTCCAGACCACGGCGTAGTCGACACCCGAGAGGTCACGATTGTCATGGACGGCGTCGGCGCGGTTGATCACTTCCCGATCCGGAAAAGCACCTTTGAGCGCTGTTTCCACTTCTTCCGGGATGAACTTCAGATCGACGATGACAGGGCTTTTTGCGGGCATGGCGGGAACTCTACTGGCGGATGGCGGTGAGGTTGACGGCTTCGAGGTTGAAGGCGGCGGCCATCAGGGCCTTGGTGTAATCTTCCTGCGGCGCATTGAAGATGCGCTCCGCCGGACCCTGTTCGACGACCTTGCCCATGCGCATGACGATCATCTCGTTGGCCAGCGCCCGCACCACCTTGAGGTCATGGCTGATGAAGAGATAGGCGAGGTCGTGCTTGTGCTGCAGGTCGCGCAGCAGGTCGACCACCTGCGCCTGAACGCTCATGTCGAGCGCCGATGTCGGTTCGTCCAGCATCACGAATTTCGGTTTCAGCACCATCGCACGCGCAATCGCGACGCGTTGGCGCTGGCCGCCGGAGAATTCGTGCGGATAGCGCCAGCGGGTGGCGGCATCGAGACCCACTTCCTCGAGCGCCGCAGCAACGCGGGCATCGCGCTCGTCGTCCGACAATGTCCGCTCGTGGATTTTCAGTCCTTCGGCGATAATGTCGGCAACAGACATGCGCGGGCTCAGCGAACCGTAGGGGTCCTGGAACACCACCTGCATCCGGTTTCGAAGCGGCCGCATCTCGCGGAAACTATAGGCATTGATGTCCTTGCCGACGAAGGCGATGCGCCCCTTGGACGAGATCAGCCGCGTCAGCGCCAGGCCGAGCGTCGTCTTGCCCGAGCCCGATTCGCCGACGACGCCGAGCGTCTGGCCGGCGCGCAATTTGAGATCGATACCGTCGACCGCCTTCACATGATCGACGACCTTGCGCAGGAAGCCGGCCTTGATCGGAAACCACACCTTCACGTCATCCGCTTCCATGACGATCGGCTTCGAGGCGTCGGAAGGAGGCGGGTTGCCCCGCGGCTCGGAAGCGAGCAGATGGCGGGTATAGGCATGCTGCGGATTGGCGAAGATCTCGGCGGTCGGTCCGGTCTCGACGATCTTGCCCTTGGTCATCACACAGACGCGATCGGCGATCTTGCGCACGATGCCGAGGTCATGGGTGATGAACAGCATCGACATGCCGTGTTCGTCCTTGAGCTTCTTGAGAAGTTCGAGGATCTGCGCCTGCACGGTCACATCGAGCGCCGTCGTTGGCTCGTCGGCGATCAGCAGCTCCGGCCGGTTGGCAAGCGCCATGGCGATCATCACACGCTGGCGCTGGCCGCCGGACAATTCGTGCGGGTATGCTCCGAGCCGCTTCTCCGGTTCGCGAATGCCGACCTGGTTCAACAGTTCGAGAATGCGCGTACGCGCAGCAGCACCTTCGAGCCCCTGGTGCAACTCGAGGATCTCGCCGATCTGCCGCTCGATCGGGTGCAGCGGATTGAGCGACGTCATCGGCTCCTGGAAGATCATCGTGATGTCGTTGCCGCGCACCTGGCGCAGTTCCGCGTCGTTGGCCTTCAGAAGGTCCTTGCCGTTGAAGCGGATTTCACCGCCCGGATGGCTTGCCGAAGGGTAGGGCAAAAGCTTCAGGATTGAGTTGGCGGACACGGACTTGCCGGAGCCGGACTCGCCGACAAGCGCAACCGTTTCGCCGCGCTTGATGTCGAAGGAAATGCTGTCGACCGCAATCGAGGTGTTGCCGCCTTGGTGGAAGGCGACCGACAGATCACGGATGGAAAGAATGGGATCGGTCATCGTCGCGCTCACCGGAATGTCTTTCTCGGATCGAAGGCATCGCGGGTCGCTTCGCCGACGAAGATCAGCAGCGACAGCATCACCGACATCACGCAGAAGGCCGTTAGCCCGAGCCAGGGAGCCTGCAGGTTGGATTTGCCCTGGGCGATCATTTCTCCAAGGGAAGGCGAGCCCGGCGGCATACCGAAGCCGAGGAAGTCGAGCGAGGTCAGCGTGGTGATCGAGCCCGACAGAATGAACGGCAGGAAGGTGAGCGTCGCCACCATCGCATTCGGCAGCAGGTGCCGGTACATGATCGTGCCGTTGCCGACGCCAAGTGCACGCGCCGCATTCACATATTCGAAGTTGCGTGCCCGCAGGAACTCGGCGCGCACAACGCCGACGAAACCGACCCAGGAAAAGAGCAGCATGATGCCGAGCAGGATGAAGAAGCCGGGCGGCAGGATCGCGGCGATGATCAGGAGAATGTAGAGCACCGGCATCGATGACCAGATCTCGATGAAACGCTGCATCAAAAGGTCGGTCCAACCGCCGAAATAGCCCTGCACCGCACCGGCCGTCACGCCGATGATCGCCGATGCGATGGTGAGCACCAGGCCGAACAGCACCGAGATGCGGAAGCCGTAGATCATGCGCGCCGTCACGTCGCGCGCCTGGTCGTCGGTGCCGAGCCAGTTGAGATTACCGGCGATGCAGTTGCGGTCGGCCGAGCCTTCCGGATAGGCCGAGCAGCGCTCGTCCTTGCTCATCAGCCAGAAGGGCTTTGTCGGCGCCGAATGCGGAATGTTGGAGTTGACCGTCTGGTAGGAGTAACGGATCGGCGGCCAGACCATCCAGCCGTTGGCCTCGATCTCGTCGCGGATGAAATCCGAGCGGAAGTCGGTCTCGGCGAGGAAGCCGCCGAACTTCTCCTCCGGATAATCCACCACCGCAGGAAACAGGATCTCGCCCTTGTAGGAGGCGATGATCGGCCGGTCGTTGGCGATGAACTCGGCAAACAGGCTGAGCACGAACAGCAGAAGGAAAATCCAGAGCGACCAGTAACCGCGCCGGTTCGCCTTGAAATTCTGCCATCGCCGTTGGTTCACTGGTGAAAGGAAACCGCGTGGCGGGGCCGCAACCTGCGTGGCAGTCGGGGTGACGGTGTTCATCACACGTCCCTCCGCTCGAAGTCGATACGCGGATCGACCCAGGTATAGATCAGGTCGGAGAGCAGGCTGACGACCAGTCCCATCAGCGAGAAGATGAACAGCGTCGCAAAGACGATCGGATAGTCGCGCTTGACGACGGAATCATAACCGAGCCGGCCAAGGCCATCGAGCGAGAAGATGTACTCGATCAAAAGCGAACCGGTGAAGAAGGCCGAAATGAAGGCGCTCGGGAACCCGGCGATGATGATCAGCATCGCGTTGCGGAAGACGTGGCCATACAGCACCTGGCGGTCGTTAAGGCCCTTGGCCCGTGCTGTCGTCACATACTGTTTCTTGATCTCGTCGATGAACGAATTTTTGGTCAGCAGCGTCGTCGTTGCAAAGGCCGAAAGCAAGAGCGTGATCAGCGGCAGCGTCATGTGCCAGAAATAGTCGAGGATCTTCTGCCACCAGGGCAATTGCCAGAAATTGTCTGAAACGATGCCGCGCAGCGGAAACCAGTCGAGGAACGATCCGCCGGCAAAGACGACGATCAGGAGGATGCCGAACAGGAAGCTCGGAACGGCGTAGCCGACGATGATGATTCCGGATGTCCACACGTCGAAGGTCGATCCATCAGACACCGCCTTCTTGATGCCGAGCGGGATCGAAATCGCGTAGGAGAACAGGAGGATCCAAACCCCGAGCGAGATCGAGACCGGCATCTTCTCCTTGATGAGGTCGATGACCGAGGTGTTGCGGAAGAAGCTCTCGCCGAAATCGAAGCGAATATAGTTCCACATCATCGTGCCGAAGCGTTCGAGCGGCGGCTTGTCGAAGCCGAACTGCTTTTCGAGCTTGGCGATGAATTCCGGGTCGAGCCCCTGGGCACCGCGGTACTGGCTGCCCTGATCGCCACCGGCCTGCATCAGGTCGCCGCCGCTGCCGCTCAAGCGGTCGGAGCCGCCGGCGTTGGTCAGGTCGGAGATCACCTGCTCGACCGGTCCGCCCGGCGCAAACTGGATGACGGTGAAGGAAATCGCCATGATGCCGACGATCGTCGGGATCATCAAAAGCAGGCGACGCAGGATATAGGCACCCATCAGGCCAGCCTCTCGATCGACGTGTTGCCGGTGGCCCGGACCCGCGAAGCGTTGGCGTGCGCCCTATGGTGTTTCAATCCTCACGTCTCCTTGCGGCTCTCAGGCCCAAGCCGGGCCTATATTCGTTATCAGTGATTCGTTTTTCTGCATTTGGAATCGAGACGGCTTCCGAGTGCAAGGGCTTCATTTGGCCGTGGCGTTTTTCGACCACCAGGTATCCGGGAAGCCAGTCCCGTAATAGGGGAGCTCCTGTGTCCGGGCGAGGTGGTTCCAATAGGCAACGCGGATCGCCTTTGAGTAGAACAGCGGCACGACGTAGTGGTGGGCGAGAAGGACGCGGTCGAGCGCCCGTGTCGTCGCAATCAGTTCGTCGCGGTTCGGCGCGAAGATGATTCGTCGGATTAGCTCGTCGATCGCCGGGTCGGAAATGCCGACATAGTTTCTCGACCCCGGTTGGTCGACCGAGCCCGAGCCCCAGTAGTCGAGCTGTTCGTTGCCGGGCACCAGTGTCTGCGCCCAGATTCCGTAGATCATGTCATAGTCGAAGCTTCTGACGCGATTGGTGTATTGCGAATCGTCGACGGTGCGGATGCGCGCATCGATGCCGATTTTCTTGACGCTGTTGATGAACGGCGTGACCGTGCGCTCAAAGGACGGATTGGACAGAAGCAGCTCGAAGGAGAAGGGCTCGCCGGTCTTGACGTTCACCAGCCGGTTGCCCTTGAGCTCGTAGCCCGCCTCCTTGAACAGTTCGAGCGCCTTGCGCAGGTTGCCGCGCACCTTCTGCGGGTCACCGTTCACGGGGTTCTTGTAGGGCGTGGTGAAGACTTCGGCCGGAACCTTGTCCTTCAGCTCCTCAAGGATTTCCTTTTCGCGGCCCTCGGGAAGGTTTGAGGAAGCAAGCTCGGTGCCCCAGAAATAGCTGTCAACGCGCTGATAGGCGTTGTAGGCGAGATTGCGGTTCAGATCCTCGAAGTCGAAGGCGTAGTTCAGCGCCTCCCGCACCCGCTGATCCCTGAATTTCTCACGGCGCATATTCGGCACCAAGGCCTGCATGACTCCCGTTGCACGCAACGGATTCTCGATCTCCTCGCGGACCACACGGCCGTCCTTCATGGCCGGAAAGTCATAGGCCGTGGCCCAATGGCTTGCGCTACTGTCCTGGTAGAAGTCGACATTGCCGGCGCGAAAGGCCTCGAACTGCACGTTCCGGTCACCGAAGAACGCGTAGCTGATCGCGCCGAAATTGTGCTGCCCGACATTGACGTTCAGGTCCTTGCCCCAATAGTCGTCCCTCAGCTCAAAACGGATCGAGCCACCCGGCTGGAACGAGGCGATCTTGTAGGGGCCGGAGCCCATGACCGGCTCCAGTGTCGTGCGGGCGATATCACGTTTGTTGCCCTTGGCGTCCTGGCCTTCCCACCAATGCTTCGGCACGATGGGGAACTGGCCGAGAATGTTCGGCAGTTCGTGGTTGTTCTTCTCGTCAAAGCGAAAGGTAACGTCGCGCTCGCCGGTTTTTTCCGCCGAAACCACGTGGCGGTAGTAGTTGGACAGGAGCGGATTGTGCTCTTTCACCATGTTGAAGGAGAAGATGACATCATCAGGCGTTACCGGCATGCCGTCCGCCCACTTGGCCTCTGCGCGCAGGCGAAACGTGGCCGACGAAATGTCGTCGGGATAGGAGACGCCCTCGGCAAGCAGGCCGTAAGCGGTGGTAATCTCGTCCTCGGCGGATTTCAGCAGCGTATCGAAGACGAGGGACGCAACACCGCTCGCCGCCTCGCCTTTGGCGAGGATAGGGTTGAACGTGTCGAACGTGCCGGTCTCCGAGAGCCGTAATTCTCCGCCTTTCGGGGCATCCGGATTGACATAGTCGAAGCGGGCGAAGCCGTCCTTGTGCTTGGGTTCGCCGATCGACGACGTGCCATTGCGCCAGACCGGCTGTTCTTCGGCATGCGCTGCAGGAGGAAGAAGAACAAGTGCGGCCGCCAGAAACGACGTCGCGAGGCCAAGTTTCACGGTCCTGCAGAAAATTGGCATCCAGCCGGTACCCCTTATATTTCAACGTTCTTTTGCGAGAGAATAGGCGAAATCGGGCCAAATGACAGGCGCCGCCGCAAATCAGGCGAAATTTTTGCGTCACATCCCGGTGATCCGCAAGGCTGAGGCAAAGGCGGCACCTTAGGATCAGGGGATATCGGGCATCTCGCACCCATTGCCGGTGCGGTTCGCCCTTGGGGAATGAACGGAACGGAATTGGACATGGTTGCTGCAATACGACGCTGTGGCTCGGCGCTTCTGGCGCTCTTGCTCGGAACGAGCGTCTTGATCGCCGATGCCGCCAGCGCAGACGACACGCCGGCCAAGGCGCTGTTTGGCGCCAAATCACTGCCGGCGCAGATGGCGCCCTCGTCCTACGGTTTCTATGCCAAGGGTTGCCTTGCCGGCGGCGTGGCGATCCCGACGGATGGCCCGACCTGGCAGGCCATGCGGCTGTCGCGCAACCGTCGCTGGGGCCATCCGCAGATGATCGCGCTGATCGAACAATTCTCCCATGATGCTGCCGAAAAGGTCGGCTGGCCCGGTCTGCTGCTCGGCGATATCTCGCAGCCGCGCGGCGGCCCCATGCTGTCCGGTCACGCTTCGCACCAGATCGGCCTCGATGCCGATATCTGGCTGACGCCGATGCCGCAAAGGACCCTGACGGGCCGCGAGCGCGAGGACATTTCCGCGACATCCATGCTGCAGAAGAACAAGTTTCTGACCGTCGATCCGTCGATCTGGACGCCGTCGCATGCGCGGTTGATCATGCTGGCGGCAAGCTACCCTCAGGTCGAGCGGGTTTTCGTCAATCCGGCGATCAAAAAGAAGCTCTGCGACACCTGGAACGGCGACCGCTCGGCGCTCGGCAAGGTCAGGCCGATCTATGGCCACGACTATCATTTCCACATCCGCATCAAATGCCCCGAGGGGTCGTCGACCTGCAAGGACCAGGCGGCGGTGCCGGCCGGCGATGGCTGCGACAAGTCGCTTGCCTGGTGGTTTACCGATGAGCCCTGGGCGAAGCCGAAGAAAAAGCCGGGCGAAAAGCCGGTGAAGCCCCGCCTCACGACCATGGCCGACCTGCCGAAGGCGTGCACGTTGGTGCTGAACGGCCCAGCGCCGGCCTCTGAGCAAGATGTGACCTTTGGAATGGCCTATCGCGCCGCCTCACCGGCACCCGCAGAGCAAGGCATCGAGCAGGTGATCGGCAATGCCGCAAGCGATTTGCCGCCATCTGACGTGCCGGTGCCGCTGCCGCGTCCGACGCTGCAATAGGCGTCTTGCCTTGCGGCTTTTCAATCCTGTTACGCTCATGTATACGGCGATCAAATCGATTTAAATTTGATGGCGGGGAGATGGCATGGCGGATCGGAAATGCGTGGCCCTGATCGCGCACGATCAGAAGAAGGACGATCTTGCCGCCTTTGCCAAGGCAAACGAAGCGGTCTTTGCGCAGTGGAAGATCGTCGCCACCGGTACGACCGGCGGCCGCGTTCTCGATGTCTGCCCTGGTCTCGATGTCACGCGGCTGAAAAGTGGCCCGCTCGGCGGCGATCAGCAGATCGGCGCGATGATCGCGACCGGCGATGTCCAGCTGCTGATCTTCTTCGTCGATCCGCTGACGGCGATGCCGCATGATGTCGACGTCAAGGCGCTGATGCGACTTGCGATCGTCTATGACATCCCGATGGCGCTCAATCGCGCCACAGCCGAGCAGTTGATCGACTTCAACCACAACTGATAGAGAATTTTTCGAAACCTCACGGCGACGATCAGGATGGACAGTGCGATGCCCGGTGCGAGTGACAACAGCTTTTCCTTTCCGATCCTGATCGGCGATATCGGCGGCACAAATGCGCGCTTTGCCTTGCTGCTCGACGCCTTTGCCGAGCCGAAGCAGCTGCAGCCGATCAAGACAGGCGATTTCGAGACGATCGAAGAAGCGCTGCAGAAGAGCATCCTCGACAAGACGTCCGTCCAGCCGCGTTCGGCAATCCTCGCGGTCGCCGGTCCGATCAAGGGCGATGAAATCCCGCTGACCAATGCCGGCTGGGTGTTACGCCCGAAGGACATGCTCGAAAGCCTTGGCCTTGAGGACGTGCTGATCATCAACGATTTCGAGGCGCAGGCGCTGGCCGTTGCTGCTCCGGCGGCGGAAGATCTGGTGCAGATCGGCGGTGGCAGCGTCCGCCCTCTGACCTCTCGCGTCGTTCTCGGCCCAGGTACCGGGCTCGGGGTGGGCGGTCTGGTCTTTGCACAACACACCTGGTTTCCGGTTCCGGGCGAAGGCGGCCACGTCGATATCGGTCCGCGCACGGAGCGCGACTTTCAGATCTGGCCTTTCCTGGAGCCGATCGAAGGGCGCATGGCCGGCGAGCAGATCCTCTGTGGTCGCGGCATCATGAACCTCTATCGCGCTGTTTGCGCGGCCAATGGTGAAGAGCCGGTGATGAAGGATCCGGCCGAGGTCACGACAAGCGCGCTGTCCGGCAACGACGCTGCTGCCGTCGAGACCATATCGCTGTTCTCGACCTATCTCGGGCGGGTGGCCGGCGACATGGCGCTGATCTTCATGGCCCGCGGCGGCGTGTTCCTCGCCGGAGGCATTTCGCAGAAGATCTTGCCGGCGCTGCAAAAACCGGAATTCCGCGCCGCCTTCGAAGACAAGGCGCCGCACTCCGCTCTGATGAAGACAATTCCGACCTTCGCGGTCATCCATCCGATGGCGGCACTTTCCGGTTTGGCGGCTTTCGCGCGCACGCCGAGAGACTTCGGTGTTGCAACAGAGGGACGGCGCTGGAGAAGCTGAAGCGGCCGGATCGCGCAAAGACTCGCCAAAGCCGCATCAAACCACTATAGAGCCCGGGAAAGGTAGCGTCGGCGTCCGACGCACCGCACAGGCTCAGGGAAGACAGGCTTTTTGAGCGCTAAAGATAAAAAACAGCATACGGTCGATTCCGAAACCATCACCGGAATCCTGAAGCGGGTCATTGCAGAAAACGGTCGCGATCACATCCGCGGCTATGTCTTTGCCATTGGCTGCCTGGCCGTCGTCGCTGCGACGACCGGCTTTACCGCCTCGATCATGGAGACCGTGATCAATGAGGCCTTTGCCAACAAGAACGCGAGCATCGTGCTGCTGGTCTGCGGTTCGATCTTTGGCGCTTTCGTGCTGCGCGGCTTTGCCACCTACGGCCAGGCCGTCGCGTTGTCGAAGATCGGCAACAATATCGTCGCAAGGTACCAGAAGCGGCTCTACGCGCATCTGATGGCGCTCAGCGTCGGCTATTTCAGCGAGCAACGGTCGGCACAGCTTGCGGCCCAGATCAGCCAGAACGTCAGCGGCATCCGCGACGTGCTCAATCTGACGGTAACGTCGATCGCCCGCGATCTGTTGACCCTGATCGGCCTGATCGGCGTGATGTTCGTCAAGGACTGGTTGCTGTCGATCATCGTCTTTGTGACGGCGCCGCCTTTGCTTCTGGGCCTGCGGTATGTTTCCAAGCGGCTGCGCTCTGCGACCCGCGAAGCCATCGATGTCAACAGCCGTGTCCTTGGTGCGATGCAGGAGACGATCCAGGGGATTTCCATCGTCAAGGCCTTCACGATGGAAGGCGAACTGCGCAGCAAGGTCGACGCGATCGTCGATCGCGCTGAAAATCGCGCCAACCGGATTGCTCGCCTGAGCGAACGCACGGCGCCGATGACCGAAACTTTTGCGGGCCTCGCCATCTCCAGCGTGCTTGCATATTCCGCATTCCGGGCAATCTACAACGATGTTCCGCCAGGTGCCTTCTTCGCTTTTGTCGTCGCTCTGTTGATGGCTTATGACCCGGCGCGACGGCTGGCCCGCCTTCAGGTGTCGCTGGAGCGCGCTGCGGTCAATGCCCGCATGGTCTACGAGATTCTCGATACCGTTCCGCATCAGCGCGACAAGCCGGGTGCAAAGCAGCTTACCTTTGATGGCGCGACCGTCGAGCTGCGCGATGTGCGTTTCCGCTACGCCAATGGTGATGAAATCCTGAAGGGTGTCAGCTTCGTCGCCGAAGGCGGCAAGACCACCGCTCTCGTCGGTCCGTCCGGGGCCGGGAAGTCGACGGTCATCAGCCTCGTTCCACGGTTCTACGATCCGGCCTCCGGCCAGATCCTGATCGACGGACAGGACATAGCCGATGTGACCAAGCAGTCGTTGCGCAACGGCATCGCCTATGTCTCGCAGCAGCCTTACCTTTTCGAAGGCTCGATCCGCGACAACATCCGTTACGGTCGTCCGGATGCGACCGATGCGGAAATCGAAGAAGCCGCGCGTCTCGCCTATGCGCATGATTTCATTCTCACCCAACCGCAGGGTTATGACACCGCGGTCGGCGAGAACGGGGTCACGATGTCCGGCGGTCAGAGGCAGCGGCTGTCGATCGCCCGCGCGCTCGTGCGCAATGCGCCGATCCTGCTGCTCGACGAGGCGACTTCGGCGCTGGATACCGAGTCTGAGGCGGCCGTACAGAAGGCGCTCGACGAGGCGATGCACGGACGCACGGTGATCGTCATCGCCCACCGGCTTTCGACGGTCGTCAATGCCGACAAGATCATCGTCATGAAGGATGGCCTTGTCGTCGAGGAAGGCACGCACGAGGACCTGTCGCGCCGCCAGGACGGGCTGTACGCGCGCCTGCACAATCTCCAGGGCAAGGTCCCACAGGCGTCGGTCGACGCTGAAATCTAAACGTGAGCAGGAAGGAAAATCGCCGATGAGCACAACGGACATGAAGCTTGTGGTCGTCGGCGCGGCCGGTCGCATGGGCCAGACGCTGATCCGTATGATCAATGGCATGGATGGCGTCCGCCTGCATGCGGCGGTGGAGCGTCCAGGCTCGCCTTTCATCGGCCGCGACGCCGGAGAGATCGCCGGTCTCGGATCGATCGGCGTCTCGGTCACCGACAAGCCGCTCGAAGCCTTCGTCGAAGCCGAAGGCGTTCTCGATTTCACTTCGCCTGCCGGCACTGTCGAATTTGCCGGCCTGGCCGCGCAGGCACGTATCGTGCATGTCATCGGCACCACCGGCTGTGGAGCGGACGATGACGCGAAGATCCGTGCCGCCGCGCGTCATGCCCGCATCGTCAAATCGGGCAATATGAGCCTCGGCGTCAACCTTCTCGGCGTGCTCACGGAGAAGGCGGCGCGTGCCCTTGGTCCGGCTGGCTGGGACATCGAGATCCTCGAGATGCACCACAAGCACAAGGTGGACGCCCCCTCCGGTACAGCGCTGCTCCTCGGCGAAGCGGCGGCGAAGGGGCGCCGCATTGCCCTTTCGGAAAATTCCGTGCGCGTGCGCGACGGTCACACCGGCGCCCGCCCGCAGGGCACGATCGGGTTTGCGACGCTGCGCGGTGGCTCGGTGATCGGCGAACATTCGGTCATTCTCGCCGGCGAAGGGGAGCAAGTGACCTTGTCCCACAGCGCCACCGACCGCTCGATCTTCGCACGCGGTGCGGTGACTGCAGCGCTCTGGGCGCGGGACCAGAAACCCGGCTTCTACTCCATGCTCGATGTTCTCGGGCTCGACTGACACCATCTCTATCATCTCAAGGGGAAATCATATGAGCGGCACCCTCGTCCTCGTCCGGCATGGCCAGAGCGACTGGAACCTGAAGAACCTGTTCACCGGCTGGCGTGATCCTGACCTGACCGAGCTTGGCGTCGAAGAAGCCAAGGCCGGCGGCCAGGCGCTCGCCGACTACGGCATCAAGTTCGACGTCGCCTTTACATCGTCGCTGATCCGCGCTCAGCGTACCTGCCAGTTCGTGCTCGATGCCGTTGGCCAGCCATCGCTCGAAACCATCCGCGATCAGGCTCTGAACGAGCGCGACTATGGCGACCTCTCCGGTCTCAACAAGGATGATGCTCGCGAAAAATGGGGCGAAGAGCAGGTGCATATCTGGCGCCGTTCCTACGACATTCCGCCGCCGGGCGGCGAAAGCCTGCGCGACACCGGCGCCCGCGTATGGCCCTATTACCTGACGGAAATCCTGCCGCGTGTGCTGGCCGGCGAGAAGGTTCTCGTCGCCGCGCACGGCAACTCGCTGCGTTCGCTGGTCATGGTTCTCGACCGTCTGACCAAGGAAGAAATCCTGAAGCTCAATCTCGCGACTGGCGTGCCGATGGTCTACATGCTCAACGCCAATTCGACGGTCGCTTCCAAGGAAGTGCTGGGCGACATGTCGGCCGCGCATTGAGCCGAGCATGCATCAACAAGCAAAAGGGGCGCATCGCGCCCCTTTTTCGTTTTCAGGCCTTGCCGGCCTCCCAGCCGAGGATGGCACGCTTGCGTGTCAGCCCCCAGTGATAGCCGGTGAGAGCGCCGCTCTTGCCGACCGCCCGGTGGCAGGGAACGACGAAGGAGATCGGGTTGGCGCCGACAGCCGCTCCGACGGCGCGCGAGGCGGTCGGCTGACCGATCTCACCGGCGATCGTCGAATAGGTCGTGGCGCGGCCAAGCGGGATCTTCAAGAGCGCCTGCCAGACCCGGATCTGGAAGTCGGTGCCGATCAGGAAGATCCGCAAGGGCTGGTCGTCGCACCAGCGTTCCGGATCGAAAATGCGAGCGGCATATTGCGCCGTCGCCGCGCTGTCCTCGACGTAAGCGGCGTTCGGCCAGCGACGCGCCATGTCCTCGAAACTCTCCTGCTCACCGCCGCCATCGGCAAAGGCAAGGCCGGCCAGGCCGCGGTCGGTGATCATCACCAGTGCCGTGCCAAAGGGGGAAGGGTGATAGCCGTAGCGGATGACAAGGCCGGCGCCGCGGGCCTTCCACTCACCCGGCGACATTGCCTCATGGGTGACGAACAGGTCGTGCAACCGGCTCGGGCCTGATAGTCCGACCTCGATGCTGGTCTCCAAGAGCGGCATGTCCTCCTGGCGCAACAGCCGCTTGGCATGGTCGAGCGTGACCGCCTGCAGAAAGGCCTTCGGGGAAAGCCCGGCCCAGCGCGTAAAGACCTTCTGCAACTGCGTCGGCGATTGCTTCAGCCTCTGGGCGATCGCGTCGAGCGAAGGCTGTTCGCGATACTCTTCGGTGAGCATTTCGATCACGCTTCTCACCGTGTCGTAATCGGTGCCGCCGGGCGTGATATCGGTCGGGAGGGTTGTCGCTATGTTCATCGGTCATCTCCTGTCGTGACACAGGTAATCATGGCGCCGGTGCCGTTGCCACCCGAAACTTGATCGGGTTCCGTCAGCGGCGGCGCACGGTTGCAAGTGCCCCGGAAAACGCGGTGGCGAAGGTTTCCCGGTCGTCGCGGTTGAGGAAGGAGCCGACATCGGTCCGGTTCCCGCCGTCGCTGACGCTCATCGAGACGATGCCGATCTCCTGGTGCCGCGCGATGTTGAAGCGCGCCCAGAACGGGTTGAAACGATGCTCTGTCATCCGGCCTGATGGCGTGAATTTGCGCACTGAAACGTCGGTTCGCGAAACGCGCACCTCTTCTCGGGCGCGTGCCGAGCGGTAGTTCAGCCAGAAGGCGCCGAACAGCAGCGCGAAATCCAACCCGAAGAAGAACACGATCGGCCAGGCGCCGATCACCATGAATACGACTGCATGCACCAGGCTGAGCAACCCGGCGATCAGAAAAAACACCTTGAACCCCTTGAAGCCGAGCGAGCGGTAGGGGGTCAATTCGGCGCTGAACACCGGCTCTTCGCCGGCAGCCGTCTCGTCGTTGCCATCAGTCATGACCATTGACTATAGATGCATCATGAAAAACGTGAAGCCGAAATTGCCGGGCACGCCCGCGAAAAAGAAGCCGGCGTCGAAACGCCCCGCTCCGCGAACGACGGGCGTCTACAGTCGCGAGGAAATCGCGGAGATTTTCCGGCGCTTTTCAATCCAGCGGCCGGAGCCGAAGGGGGAGCTGGAACACGTCAATCCTTTCACCCTGGTGGTGGCCGTCGCCCTGTCGGCACAGGCGACGGACGCCGGCGTCAACCGGGCGACGCGCGCGCTCTTTGCCATTGCCGACACGCCGGAAAAGATGCTGGCGCTGGGCGAGGAGAAAGTCCGCGATTACATCAAGACCATCGGGCTTTTCCGCAACAAGGCGAGGAACGTCATCGCGCTCAGCGAAAAGCTGATCACAGATTTCGGCGGCGAGGTGCCGCGCACGCGCGAGGAACTGGTGACGTTGCCGGGCGTCGGACGCAAGACCGCCAATGTCGTGCTGTCCATGGCCTTCGGCCAGGCGACGATCGCCGTCGACACCCATATCCTGCGTATAGCCAACCGGCTCTGTCTGGCGCCGGGCAAGACCCCGGACGAGGTTGAAGCGAAGCTCTCGCGTATCATTCCCGACGAATATCTCTACCACGCGCATCACTGGCTGATCCTGCATGGCCGTTATTGTTGCAAGGCGCGCAAGCCGGAATGCGAGCGCTGCGTCATTGCCGATATCTGCAAGTCGCCAGAGAAGACCTGCGACATTCCGGCGCCGCTGGTCGAGTTGCCGCAGCAGGTTCTTCCGGTGGCTGGCTGATTTCGGCCGGAGGCGGGCTCAGGTGGAAATCAGTCCGTCGATGAGCTGACTGATCGCTTCAACGTAGAGGTCCGTCGGAGCGCCTTCGGCAATCTCCAATGCCGCACGATCAAAAGCCGCCGACAGAAGAGTTGCTGTTGCAGCCAATGCGTCCCGGTCAATGACCTTCGGCGCCATCGCTTCCGCCAAACCGTCTTCCAGCGTCCTCTGGGCATTGGCTGCATCGATCGCGGCCATCTCGCGCGTGCCGAGCACGGCCGGCCCGTCGAGCAGCAGGATGCGGATTCGACCGGGTTCTGCCATCGCGTCGAAGAAGGCTCTTGCGCCCGCTATCAGCGCATCGCGCGACGTCAGGTCATCGACGGTCGCTTGCTCGATCCTGGCCGCCACCGCACCGGCTTCGCGCTCGGCAACCGCGCGAAACAGCGCCCTCTTATCTTCGAAATGGTGGTAGAGCGCCCCGCGCGTCAGGCCGGCGGCCGCCACGATGTCCGGAGTCGACGTCTCCGCATAACCGCGCGCGACGAACAGTCCGTGGGCCGCGTCGAGGATGGCAGCGCGGGTCGTGTCGGAGCGTTCGCGGTTGGTGCGGCGCGGC
The DNA here is from genome assembly GCF_013283195.1 of Ensifer adhaerens. Classification (GTDB taxonomy): domain Bacteria; phylum Pseudomonadota; class Alphaproteobacteria; order Rhizobiales; family Rhizobiaceae; genus Ensifer; species Ensifer adhaerens_G. The sequence goes on from NZ_JABEKT010000001.1 coordinate 514,479, forward strand.
GATTCTATTTGCATACATTCAGCCTGTATGTTAATTCGATAAATACATGCAGACTGTATGATAATACGAACCCGAGGAAAAGCCATGAAATCGACGAGCTACTATCCCGTCATCATGACGTCAGACGTTGCGGCAACCGCGGCCTTCTACGTCGACAATTTTCGCTTCAAGGCACTGTTCACCAGCGATTGGTACGTGCATCTGCAATCTTCCGAATCCGAGACGGTGGCGCTCGCCATCCTCGACTATCGTCATGAGACCATTCCGGAACAAGCCCGCAAGCCTGTTGGTGGATTGCTTCTCAACTTCGAGGTCGAGGACGCGGATGCCGTTTATGCCGACTGCCGCGCGGCTGGCCTGCCGATCCTGCTGGCCATCCGCGATGAGGATTTCGGTCAGCGCCATTTCATCACCACCGATCCGAACGGCGTCCTGATCGACATCATCAAGCCGATTCCGCCGAGTGCCGAGTTTGCTTCCGCCTATGACGTCAGCGCACTTCCGGCGGAATGATCGCGGTGCGCGCGTGTTTTGTCTTCCAAATGGCTGGAAAACCGCTATTAACGAACACCGGCCATTAGGGAAACTGGACGGAGTTCATGACAAAATACGACGTGCTGACGATCGGCAATGCGATCGTGGATATCATTGCGCGCTGCGATGACGGCTTTCTGAGCGAAAACGGCATCATCAAGGGCGCGATGAACCTCATCGATGCTGACCGGGCGGAGCTGTTGTACTCGCGCATGGGCCCAGCCGTAGAAGCTTCCGGCGGCAGCGCTGGCAACACGGCGGCCGGCGTCGCCAGCCTTGGCGGCCGTGCCGCCTATTTCGGCAAGACGACCAACGACCAGCTCGGCGAGATCTTCGCGCACGACATTCGCGCCCAGGGCGTCTACTTCCAGACCAGGCCGCTCGAAACCGTGCCGCCGACGGCGCGCTCGATGATCTTCGTGACCGAGGACGGTGAGCGCTCGATGAACACCTATCTCGGCGCCTGCGTCGAGCTTGGCCCGGAAGACGTCGAAGCCGACGTCGTCGCCCAGTCCAAGGTCACTTACTTCGAAGGCTACCTCTGGGATCCGCCGCGCGCCAAGGACGCGATCCGCGAGGCTGCCAAGATCGCCCATGAAAACGGTCGCGAAACTGCAATGACCCTGTCGGACAGTTTCTGCGTTCACCGCTACCGTGACGAGTTTCTCGAGCTGATGCGCTCCGGCACCGTCGACATCGTTTTTGCCAACAAGCAGGAAGCGCTCGCACTTTACGAGACAGAGGATTTCGACCTGGCGCTGGAAAAGCTGTCGAAGGACTGCAAGCTTGCAGCCGTGACCTTGAGCGAGGAAGGCTCCGTCGTCGTGCGCGGCGCAGAACGCATCCGCGTCGGTGCGACGCCGCTTGCGCAGGTCGTTGACACGACAGGGGCCGGCGATCTTTACGCAGCCGGCTTTCTCCACGGATATACGACCGGTCGGTCTATCGAGGATTGCAGCAAGCTCGGCAATCTCGCAGCCGGTATCGTCATCGGCCAGATCGGTCCGCGGCCGATGGTCTCGCTCGCTGCTGCCGCCAAGCAGGCCGAGCTCGCCTGAGGCGAGCCGGATTTTCTCTCTAAACGAAAAGAGGGCGTAGCCTTTACTTGAAGGCTTCGCCCGGATAGGCGCCCCAGATCTCGCTCTGGACGATCCAGCCGTCGACGCCCTGGGTTTCGATGTGGCACCAGTCACCGTTGCATTCACCCACGCGGATGACCACGCCGGGCTCCATGCGGGCGACGATCGCCGCGGTGCTCTGGGGCTCGCGCCGCAGGTTGACGAACACGCCTTCGCCCTTGCCGCGCATCCATGGCGCGGTGACGGCGGTGCGGTCGCCCGACAGAAGCGCCTGATTCACCCAGCCTTCGGTGCCATCGGCGTCGCGGATGCGGCGCCAATTATCGTATTCCTGAATGATTTCCACCGGCACGCCGGGCCTGAGGTAACGGAACGCCACCGCATAGTCGACGCTCGGGCCGATGCGCAGATTGACGCTCTTGGCCTTGAGGCTGACGAATCGCGGCAGCGGCAACCCGCTGGCTCCCTTGGCGGCCTGGGCATGGGCGCCCGAAGTCGTAATGACCGCGCCGACGAAGGCGGCGATCAACGCGAACGAGAGTTTGGAAATGACGTGACGCATGACGAAGCTCATTTTCCGTGGCAACTTGCAGGCGCAGTTCACCCAGGGCGCTTGGCCGGGGCGTAAATCGCGGGGACGACGCAGCGAGTTTTGTTTGTCTTCCCGACCGGGTCTGGTAGAAATTGCGGCTACAGGGAGAAAGTATCGCCCAACTTGGTTAAGGACCCGTCAACGAGGCCCATCGCAGCAATGACAAGCAAGAAGAAGCCCAAGGTCTACATCACCCGGAAACTGCCGGACATCGTCGAAACCCGCATGCGCGAGCTGTTCGACGCCGAGCTCAACATCGACGATACGCCCCGCAGTCAGCCGGAGCTTGTCGCTGCGGTGAAGCGCGCCGACGTGCTCGTGCCGACCGTGACCGACCGGATCGACGCGGCGCTGATCGAGCAGGCAGGCCCCCAATTGAAGCTGATCGCGAGCTTCTCCAACGGCGTCGACAACATCGACGTCGATGCCGCCGCGCGAAAGGGCATCACGGTCACCAACACGCCGAACGTCCTGACCGAGGACACCGCCGACATGGCGATGGCGCTGATCCTGGCGGTGCCGCGCCGGCTTGCGGAAGGTGCGCAGATACTGACCGATCGCAAGGGCGAATGGGCCGGCTGGTCGCCGACCTGGATGCTTGGCCGCCGCATTGCCGGCAAACGCATCGGTATCGTCGGAATGGGCCGCATCGGCACCGCTGTCGCCCGTCGTGCCAAGGCCTTCGGTCTGTCGATCCACTATCACAACCGTCACCGGGTCAAGACCGAGACCGAGGAGATGCTGGAGGCGACCTACTGGGACAGCCTCGATCAGATGCTAGCCCGCGTCGACATCGTCTCGGTCAATTGCCCCTCGACGCCGGCGACCTATCACCTGCTGTCGGCCCGCCGCCTGGCGCTGATGCGCCCGGAAAGCTACATCGTCAACACCGCCCGCGGCGGCATCATCGACGAGACGGCGCTAATCAAGTGCCTGCGCGAAGGCAAGATCGCCGGGGCCGGGCTCGACGTTTTCGAGAACGAGCCTGCGGTCAATCCCAAGCTCATCAAGCTTGCCGGCGAAGGTAAGGTCGTGCTGTTGCCGCATATGAGTTCGGCGACGCTCGAGGGCCGCGTCGACATGGGCGACAAGGTGGTGATCAACATCCGCACCTTCTTCGATGGCCACCGACCGCCGGACCGCGTGCTGCCCGGTCGCGACTGATCAGAGCACCTTGCGCATTTCGATGGTGGTGGGGCGGGCAAAGCCCGGATGCGCCGTCCTGCCGGTTTCGACAAAGCCCCAGGCCGCAAACGTCCGGTGGTTTTCGGTGAGTTCGATCCGCGTCTGCAGTCTCAGGGCGGATAGGTTGCGACTGCGTGCCGTGTCTTCGGCCTTTGCCAGCAACAGCCGGCCGACGCCCTGACCCCGATATCCCTCAGCGACTGCAAGCTTGCCGACATAGAGGCAATCGGTCTCCGGCTTGCAGAAGATGCAGCCGGCCAGTTCCGGTCCATCGAGGGCGATCAATCCGATTTCTGCCGAAGCTTTCTGCTTCAAACCTGCGACCGTCAGCGCATGGGCTGACGACGGCGGGTCGATCCGCCCATCCATGTAGGCAAAAGCTTTCAGGATCAGATCCAGCAATTCCCCGTAGCGATCGAAGGTCGCGTCGATTTCGATGATCTGCATCAGTCCGCCTTGTCGGTCCCGCGCCTGCGATAACGGATGGTGCTGAACTGCGCCGAGAGCGCATCATACATCAACAGTCGGCCGACGAGCGGCTCGCCGATGCCGGCGATCACCTTGATGGCTTCCATAGCCTGCAATGTTCCGATGACGCCGGTCAACGCGCCGATGATGCCGGCCTCGGCGCAAGACGGTACCACGCCTGGCGGAGGCGGCTCAGGAAAGAGGTCGCGGTAGGACGGGTTGGGCACGCCATCCTTGCCGTTGCGATAGGGCATCAGCACCGTCAGCGACCCGTCGAAGCGACCGACTGCGCCGGTGACGAGCGGAATGCCGGTGCTTGCCGCCGTATCGGCGGCGAGATAGCGCGTGTCGAAATTGTCCGAGCCGTCGATCACCAGGTCGTATTGGACAAACAGTGCCTCGGCGTTGTCGGGGGCAAGGCGAAAGGGATGCGGCTCGACCGCCACATGCGGATTGAGCGCGCCGATCGTCGCGGACGCACTGTCGACCTTCGCCTGGCCAATATCCGCAGTTTGGTGGATCACCTGCCGTTGCAGGTTCGACAAGGACACCACGTCGTCGTCGACGATGCCGAGTGTGCCGACGCCGGCGGCAGCCAGATATTGAAGAACGGGAGCGCCGAGGCCGCCGGCACCTATGACGAGAACGCGCGCGGCTTTCAGCTTCTGCTGCCCCGCACCGCCGAGTTCCGGCAGGATGATGTGGCGCGCATAGCGCGCGATTTCCGAGGGGTCGAGGCTGGTGTTGGTCATGAGCGCACACTTTCCATGATCGGCTCCATCATCCCGAAACGTTTCCATGCTCCACGGTCAGGAACCGGCCGCGCTCGCCGAGCGCGTCGAACATCGCACGGTCCGTCCCGGTCATGAAGGCCTGGCCGCCAAGCCCGTCGACGAGATCGAAAAGGGCGGCGCGGCGGCCCATGTCGAGATGCGCGGCGATCTCGTCGAGCAGCAGGATCGGGGCGTGGCCGGTCATGTCGCCGACAAGGCGTGCATGGGCGAGCACCAGGCCGACGAGCAGCGCCTTCTGTTCGCCGGTCGAGCAGCGCTCGGCCTCCATGTCCTTTTCGCGGTGACGGATCAACAGGTCGCTGCGATGCGGTCCGTCCAGCGTCCGGCCGGCGGCCGCATCGCGCGGCCGACCCTCGCGCAGCATGGTCAGATATTGCTCTTCAAGGTCGAAGGCCGGCCTGTGGCTCTCATTGTCGAAGAAGCCAGAGAGCGCCAGGCGCGCGGACGGAAAGACGCTGTCGCCGGTATTTCTTTCGACCAGCGCCGTCAGCAGGCCCAGCATTTCCTGTCGGGCCAGCGCCATCGACACGCCGAGCCCGGCCATTTCTTTTTCGATGGCAGTGAGCCAGGCCGGATCAGGACGAAATTCGCTGAGGAGCCGATTGCGGCTGCGCATGGCACGGTCGAATTCGCTGGCGCGCCGGCCATGTTCGGGATCGAGCGAAAGCACCAGCCGGTCTAGGAAGCGGCGGCGATCGGCCGAGGGGCCGGTGAAGAGGCCGTCCATGGCCGGTGTCAGCCAAAGCACGCGCAAATGGTCGGTCAGTTCGTCGACCGTGTTCGCCGCCGTGCCGTTCAGCCGCAGCCGCCGCGATTGCCCCTCATTCGTACCGGCCGTTCCGGTGCCGATCTCGACCGGGCCTTCCATGCCCACCACTTCGGCGAAGACCGAGAAGCCGTCGCTGGCGCCGACGCGGGCGACATCGGCATAGGCAGCGCGCCGGAGGCCGCGGCCGGGCGACAGAAACGACACCGCTTCCATCAGATTGGTTTTGCCGGCGCCGTTCTCGCCGGTCAGCACGATATGCCGCTGGTCGAGCGTCAGCGACAGCGCCGCGTAATTGCGGAACTCGCTCAGCTTCAGACGATTGAGAAAGACCTTCTGTGGCATTTCGGGTCCGGATTCGACTTCGGCGCCAGTAACAGCGCGCCGGAAAGGACGCTCTAACACTTTCAGCGCACTGCATAATTCTCGACCTAAATCGGTGCCGATCTAGGAATTCATGCAGTAGGACGAAAGCGGCCGCCAAGGCAAGGCGAAAGGCAGCCTCGGCCATTTGCAGCGAAAAATGCGCGATAACGGCGGGGAAAGCCTTGCAATCCCTGTGTTTCAGCGCTTTTCTTGATGGCCTGCGTACAATATGACAGCCGCATGACAATCCACGAACGGATATATGTGTGATGCTGGCTTGGTTCCGCAAACTCCTTCCCCGCGAAGACCGCTTCTTTGATCTCTTCGCTCACCATTCGCGCACCGTCGTCGGTGCCGCCGAAGCGCTCGAAAAGCTTCTGGCCGGTGGTAGCGACCTCGAAAAACATTGTGACCGCATCGTCGCGCTCGAGGACGAGGCTGACAACATCACCCGCGACGTGCTTCTGGCCGTCCGCCGCTCCTTCATCACGCCGTTCGATCGCGGCGACATCAAGGATCTCATCCAGTCGATGGACGATGCCATCGACATGATGCACAAGACGGTCAAGACGATCCGGCTGTTCGAACAGAAGACCTTCGATCCGGGCATGCAGGAAATGGGCGCCATCGTCGTTCAGGCGGCGCATCTGATCGCTGAGGCCATTCCGCTGCTCGATCGCATCGGCACCAACCATGGCCGGCTCATTGCCATTGCCGAAGAGATCACGCGCATCGAAGGCCGGTCCGACGAGCTTCATGACCAGGGTCTGAAAGATCTCTTCCGCCGCCACGGCGCCAACAACGCGATGGCCTACATCATTGGCAGCGAGATCTATGGCGAACTCGAAAAGGTCGTCGACCGCTTCGAGGATGTTGCCAACGAGGTCAGCGGCATCGTGATCGAGAACGTCTGATGGACGCGACGCTCGCCCTGCCGCTGCTTGTCGCGCTGATCGCGATTGCGCTGTTCTTCGACTTTCTCAACGGGCTGCATGACGCCGCCAACTCGATCGCGACGATCGTGTCAACCCGAGTGCTGCGGCCGCAATACGCGGTGCTTTGGGCGGCGTTCTTCAATTTCATCGCCTTCCTGTTTTTCGGCCTGCATGTGGCCGAGACGCTCGGAAAGGGCATCATCGATCCCAGCATCGTTACGCCGCTGGTGATCTTCGCGGCGCTGATGGGCGCGATCTTCTGGAACATTGCGACCTGGATCTTCGGCATCCCGTCGAGCTCCTCGCATGCGCTGATCGGCGGTCTCGTCGGTGCCGGCCTGGCGCGCACCGGCGGTGACGCCATCGTCTGGACGGGCCTCCTCAAGACCGTTGGCGCCATCTTCATGTCGCCGATGATCGGCTTCTTCCTGGCGCTCCTGTTGATCCTCATCGTCTCATGGATATTCGTGCGCCAGACGCCGTTTGCCGTCGACCGCAAGTTCCGGGTGTTGCAGTTCATCTCGGCCTCGCTCTATTCGCTCGGCCATGGCGGCAACGACGCGCAGAAGACCATGGGCATCATCGCCGTGCTCCTGTTCTCTCAGGGCTATCTCGGTTCGGAGTTCTACGTGCCGTTCTGGGTAGTGATCACCTGCCAGGCGGCAATCGCTCTCGGCACGCTGTTCGGCGGTTGGCGCATCGTGCACACGATGGGTTCGAAGATCACCAAGCTCAATCCGATGCAAGGCTTCTGCGCGGAAACCGGCGGTGCCATCACGCTGTTTGCCGCCACCTGGCTCGGCATTCCGGTATCGACGACCCACACCATCACCGGTGCCATCATCGGCGTGGGCGCGGCCAAGCGCGTGTCTGCGGTGCGGTGGGGCCTTGCCGGCAACATCGTCATCGCCTGGTTCGTGACCATGCCGGCCGCTGCGGCTATCTCGGCGCTCACCTACTTTGCAGTCGCCCTGTTCCTCTGAGTTCATCCGCCTCCGGCACATTGCCGGGGGCGGCCCCCTCTGAATTCGAGACGCGTCAGCCCCCGACGCGCGCGGCCGGGCTATCCTGGCCATTTTGATGCAGCGTCAGGCTTGCGGCGCGCGCGCCCGCTGGGACCTCGAAGGTCATCTGCGCATCGACCGACCTTGCAAAGAAGCGATGTTCCGCCTCGGCGAAAATTTCGATCGGTCCCTGGCCCGTTGCCTGCGTAAACAACCGGTTGCCATCCCGAAAAACCGTCAGATCGAAACCGGGCGCCAGCCGATAGGTGCCGACATAGGCGTCGTAGGTTGCCGGGTCGGCGGAGATGGCGACCCGCTGAACCGGGGCGGGTGCGAGCGACCTCTCGCGATCGAGCAGATGCACGCCGATGTCATCGACGCCGACTTCCGTCGAGGTGTTCGACAGGACCACGACGCCGACGCCAGTCGACGGTCGGAAGCCGACGAACGATCGGTAGCCGCCGGTGCCGCCATTGTGCCAGACGATCTGCCTTTCGCCGGAGCCGGAGATAACCCAGCCGAGTGCCTGCTCTTCGCTGCCGTCGCCAAGCGGCTTCCGCGTCGCAATCATCGTGGCAAACGCAGGCGCAAGGGATGAGGGCTTCTTGCCCATCGCCGCCTGCAGGAAGGTCAGAAGATCGTTGGTGGTCGAGCGCAGTGCGCCTGCCCCTGGCAGCGCGCCGAGATCCCAATCGCTTGTCGGCTCCAGGCCAGCATCGTGCCCTGTTGCGCGCCGCCCCTCCCATTCGGGACGCGCGGTGATCGCGGTATCGGCCATGCCGAGCGGAATTGCGATGCGCTCCCTGACGAGCGCCTCGTAGGACTGGCCCGACTGTAACGCGAGCACATGGCCAAGCAGGCCATAACCGAGGTTGGAATACGCGTGCTCACCGCCGGGTTGTCGGGTCGGCTGGTGACTGGAAAGGAAGGCGTAAAGCTTGGCGACGCCATAGTCGGCATAGGGATCGTTATCGTCGGCCGGCATCAGATTGTCCGGCAATCGCGGCAGGCCGGACATGTGCATCGCCAGATGTTCAAGCGTGATCGGCTTGCCATCGGCTGCTTGCCTCAGGACAACGCTTTCCGGCAGCAGCTGCGAAACCGGTGTGTCGAGCTGGACACCGCCGCGTTCGGCCATGTCGGCAAGCGCGAGTGCAGTGAAGACCTTGGTCACCGAGCCGATCTCGAACACGGTGTTGCCATCGAGCGGGCGCGGGTCGTCCTTCTCCAGTCGGCCGTGCGCGACGACCCGTTGTCCGGCCGCATCGATAATGCCGACGACGATGCCGACCGACTGTTTCTGCTCGTCGATACGCGCGGTCAATATTTCCAGGATTTCGTCATCGGTTGCGGAGATAGGGGCTGCCTGGGCGGCTGTGCCGAGCGTCATGATGGTGATCCAGTTGAGGAGGAGGTGCCGCATGGAGGGGAGATAAGCATTCCATTTTCGGTTGCAAGACGCATTCGGCGCATACCAACCCTCGATAGTCGAGACCTGGTCAAGACTTGGTCGAGGTATCGCAGACTGTGGGGCCGGGGCCGAGCTGTTGCGCCTGAAATGCCCGGTGGCTTATGGATCCCAGTGCGGTGGATCGCCAAAAGCCTTCTTCAGGTGCTCGGCGATTGCCTTTAGTTTCGCCGAGGATCGCCGACCCTCGGGGTGGGCCATGTAGATGAACTCCGGTTCGGGGCGAAACCCGATATCGATCTCGCGCAAACGGCCTTCACGCACGGCGGGACCGCAGAGGAAGGCCGGCAATAGCGCGATGCCGAGCCCGGCGACGGCGGCATCGTGGATCATGTCGCCGTTGTTGATCCGGAGCGCCATGCGGGCGCGGATGACGGTCGAGCCGCCCGGCCCCTCGAACCGCCAGTCGGAGGCGCCGCGGTTGGTGTAGAAGATGCCGCGATGGTCGTTGAGTTCGGCTAGCGAGGCCGGCGTGCCGTGGCGGCCGAGGTATTCGGGCGAGGCGACCAGCAGGCGCCGGCTCTTGGCGAGTTTCCACACGACCAGCCGTGAATCGGCGATGACCCCGTGACGAACGATCGCGTCAAAGCCCTCCGAGGCGACGTCGATCCGACGGTCGTCGAGATCGAGCGTCAGTTCGATCTCGGGATGTGCCGCCAGAAACGGATAAAGCGCCGGTCCGAGATGCAGATGCCCGAAGCTGACGGGCGCGGCGATCCGGAGCGGTCCCGTCAGTGTTCCCCTGCGCTCGGCCAGATCGCTGGCGGCGGCCTGAACCTCGCTGACGATCCGTACGGCACGCTCGCGAAAAGCGATGCCGTCCTCGGTCAGCGTCAGCTTGCGCGTGGTGCGATGCAGGAGCGTTGCGTTCAGGCTGCGTTCCAGGTCGGAAACCCGTTCACTGATCACCGATTTCGACAACCTCAGCCGACGCGCCGCCTCGCTGATCGAGCCGGCTTCCGCAACCGCGACAAACGCGGCGATTCCTTCGATTTTCAGCATCGTTCGGCTTTCCCGAATTCGAGTTCCATCATTGGCAGACTAATCCGAACGGAAATCTTCGGCCATATCTATCGGCATCGAAGGACAGCGGTCGATGCAAAGGCGATCGGTCCGAAACCAACGCAACGAAAGGAAATCCATCATGACACGCTTGCAGAACAAGACCGCGCTCATCACCGGTGGCACCAGCGGCATCGGCCTGGAGACGGCGCGGCAGTTCATCGCCGAAGGCGCACGCGTCGCCGTGACCGGCACCAACCCGAAGAACATCACCGAGGCACGCAAAGTGCTCGGCGAAGGCGCTCTTGTCATCGAGGCCGATGCCGGAAACGCTGCCAGCCAGGCCGCTGTTGCGGAGCAGGTCAAGGCCGCCTTCGGCCATCTCGACATTCTCTTCGTCAATGCCGGCATCGCCAAGCTCCAGCCGATCGAAAACTGGGACGAAGCGAGCTTCGACCGGTCGCTCGATATCAATGTCAAAGGCCCGTTCTTCCTGATCCAGGCGCTGTTGCCGATCTTTTCGAAGCCGGCCTCGATCGTGCTCAACACCTCGATCAATGCGCACATCGGCATGCCGACCTCCAGCGTCTATGCGCTCAGCAAGGCGGCCTTGCTTTCGCTTGCCAAGACCCTTTCCGGTGAACTGATCGGCCGCGGCATTCGCGTCAATGCCGTCAGCCCCGGCCCGATCAGGACGCCGTTGCATGATGGCCACGGCGCGACGCCGGCGGAAAACAAGGAGATTGTCGCATCGATCGCCGCACAGATCCCACTCGGCCGTTTCGGCGACGCAAGCGAGATCGCCAAGGCAGTCGTCTTCCTCGCCTCCGACGAGGCCGCGTTTACCGTCGGTGCCGAGCTGATCATCGACGGTGGCATGGCCACGCTCTGATATTGCTTGCCGCCGCCGCCCGCCGTTCGGCGCCGGGCGGCGGCGACCGCGCCGCCTCCGGCGTTGGCATTGGTCGCCGAGAAGAGTATATTTTTTCGTTCTAATAAATCGTCGTGCATTGGAAGAGAATGAGGCAAATCCCACACCGATCAGATCCGGGAGGAGACGATGTCGAGTGTCAGATGGACCATAAAGGGCCGGGAATTCATTCACTGCAATTGCGCCTATGGCTGCCCCTGCCAGTTCAACGCGCTGCCGACCCACGGCAATTGCTGCGCCGTCGGCGGGATCGAGATCGAGACCGGCCATCACGGCGAAACGCGGCTCGACGGCTTGCGATGCGGACTGATCGCGGCCTGGCCGGGCGCAATTCACGAGGGCAAAGGAGCGGTCGTGCCGATCGTCGATATCCGCGCCACTCCGGCGCAACGGGAGTCGTTGCTGCGCATCATGAGCGGCCAGGATACCGAGCCAGGAGCGACCTTCTTCCAGGTGTTTGCCACCACATTTGAAACCTTTCACGACCCGGTCTTTGCCGAAATCGATTTCGATGTCGACGTGAGCGCCCGCACAGCACGGCTGAACGTTCCCGGCTGGATCGTCGCGCGCGGCGAGCCGATCCTGAACCCGGTGACGGGGAGCCCGCATCAGGCGCGCATCAACCTGCCGAAGGGCTTCGAATACGATATCTGCGAAGTCGGGCGCGGCTGGGCCGATACCAAAGGGCCGTTGGCGCTGTCGATCCCGGATTCGCACGCCCATTTTGCCAGCATGCATCTGACTGAAAGCGGCGTGGTGCACTGACTGTTATGGCCGACACCCCGCTCGAAACGCTTCTTAGGCGCGACCGGGTGATCGTCGCGTTCTCGCTGCTGGCCCTGACCGGGATTACTTGGCTCTATATCCTCTGGTTGGCAGTGGGAATGGATAGCATGGCCGTCATCCCCGCCTCGGGCGATGGCATGAGCACGGGCATGGCCATGGATATGGACATGACGGCGGATGCAATGGCGCCGATGGGCGATACGACCCTCCGCCCGTGGCGTGCTTCGACATTCGCCTATGCCTTCGTCATGTGGGCGGTGATGATGATCGGCATGATGACGCCTTCGGCGGCGCCGATGATCCTGCTCTATGCCCGTGTCGGGCGGCAGGCGGCGCGTGACAACAAGCCATTTGCCGCCACCGGCTTCTTTGCCGGCGGCTATCTTTCCGCCTGGACTCTGTTTGCCGCCCTCGCAACATCAGGGCAATGGCTGCTGGAGGAAGCGCTGCTGCTGACGCCGATGCTGGCGAGCGCCAGCCGCGGTCTGAGCGCTGTCATCCTGATTTCGGTCGGGCTTTTTCAATGGACGCCGCTGAAGGACGCCTGCCTGAGGCAGTGCCAGGCACCGTTCCTGTTCATCCAGAACCATGGCGGCTTTCGCCGCGATGCCGGCGGTGCCTGCCGGCTCGGTCTGCTGCACGGTCTTTATTGTGTCGGTTGCTGCTGGGCGCTGATGGCGCTCTTGTTCATCGGCGGGGTGATGAACGTCCTGTGGATCGCGGCGATCGCCATTTTCGTCCTTGCCGAAAAGATCGTGCCGGGCGGCCGGCTGTTGTCGCGCATCGCAGGCGCCCTGATCGTCATGGCCGGGCTGTGGCAGCTCGCGGCCATGACGTGATCTTTAGAGGCAGCCGCTGAGCGTCAGTCGCTCAGCGTGTCGAAGAAGTCCTTCATCCGGGCAAAGAAGCCGGCGGATTCCGGGTTGTTGTCCTTCGACGAGATCTGCTCGAATTCCTGCAGCAGCTCGCGCTGGCGCTTGGTCAGCTTCTGCGGGGTTTCGATCTGCATCTGGATGTAGAGATCGCCGGTCTGGCTGGAGCGCAGCACCGGCATGCCCTTGCCCTTCAGGCGGAACTGCTTGCCGGCCTGGGTGCCTTCCGGCACCGTCACGCGCGACTTGGTGCCGTCGAGCGTGGTGACGTCGAACTTGCCGCCGAGGGCTGCCGTCGTCATGGAGATCGGCACGCTGCAATAGAGATCGGCGCCATCGCGCTGGTAGAACTCATGCGGCTTGACCGAGAGGAAGATGTAGAGGTCACCGGCCGGCCCGCCACGCACACCTGCTTCCCCTTCGCCGGAGAGGCGAATGCGGGTGCCGTCTTCGATGCCGGCCGGGATGTTGACGGAGAGCGTGCGCTCTTCGGTGACGCGGCCATGGCCGTGGCACTTGGTGCAGGGGTCGGTGATCGTCTGGCCGCGGCCGCCGCAGGTCGGGCAGGTGCGTTCGATCGAGAAGAAGCCTTGAGCGGCGCGCACACGGCCGGAGCCCTGACAGGTGCCGCAGGTTTTCGGGCTGGTGCCGGGCTTGGCGCCGGAGCCGGTGCAGACGTCGCAGGTGATCGAGGTCGGGACCCGGATCTGCGCGGTCTTGCCGGAATAGGCCTCTTCCAGCGAGATTTCCATGTTGTAGCGCAGATCGGCGCCGCGCTCGCGGCCACCCGATGAACGCCGCTGGCGTCCGCCACCCATCATCTCGCCAAAGATGTCTTCGAAGATGTCGGAGAACCCGCCGGCACCGCCGGCACCACCGCCGAAGCCGTTGCCCATGCCGCCCTGCTCGAAGGCTGCGTGGCCATAGCGATCATAGGCCGCGCGCTTCTGCGGGTCCTTGAGCGTCTCGTAGGCTTCGTTGATTTCCTTGAAGGTCTTTTCCGAGGCGGCGTCGCCGGGGTTCTTGTCCGGATGATACTTCATCGCCAGTTTGCGGAAGGCGCTCTTCAGCTCCTTCTCATCCGCGGTCTTGGCAACGCCAAGCGTTTCGTAAAGATCACGTTTCATTCTTCAAAGATTGTCCTGTTGACAAGGCGTGCCAGCGCGGGGGCCCGGCGGCTGCCTGGTTACCTTGCCACAGGATTTAGTAAACCTTGAAGCGCGATACCATAGCCCATCGAGCTGCAGATGCGGTTTTTTGTCGGAAAAATGACGTTTCTGCCGGTCTTGCGCCTCGCTGGCGCCGCTCGTTGCCATTCCAGCCCACGACGTTGTCCCATGGCGGCCGTCTCAGAGGCGTGGGTCCAGTGCCGCCCGCCCGTGAAAAAGCCGTTCGACGCGAGCCTGCGGGGGTATAAAGAGCAACAAAAAAGCCCGGGTCACCCCGGGCTTTTTCGTCTCTAGCAGAGAGCGACTTAGGCCGAACGCTTGCGGTCGTCTTCGTCGTTGACTTCTTCGTAGTCCGCATCGACGACATCGCCGTCGCGGGCGGCGTCAGCGGCGGCGTCCGCATGGGCGGCGTCCGTCTGCTGGGCCTCATAGATCGCCTGACCGAGCTTCATGGAGACTTCCATCAGCGTGTTGGTCTTGGCCTTGATGTCTTCGGCATCAGGCTCGGAAGCCTCGACGGCGGTCTTCAGCGCGGCAATCGCGTCGGAGATCGCGTTGCGGTCGGTTTCCGAAACCTTGTCGCCATAGTCCTTCAGCGACTTTTCCGAAGAATGGATCAGGCTTTCTGCCTGGTTCTTCGCTTCTACGCCTTCGCGGCGCTTCTTGTCGGTTTCGGCATTGGCTTCGGCGTCCTTGACCATCTTCTCGATGTCGGCGTCGGACAGGCCACCGGATGCCTGGATGCGGATCTGGTGTTCCTTGCCCGTACCCTTGTCCTTGGCCGAGACCTGGACGATGCCGTTGGCGTCGATGTCGAAGGTCACTTCGATCTGCGGCATGCCGCGCGGTGCCGGCGGAATGCCGACGAGATCGAACTGGCCGAGCAGCTTGTTGTCGGCTGCCATTTCGCGCTCGCCCTGGGAGACGCGGATCGTCACGGCCGACTGGTTGTCGTCGGCGGTCGAGAAGGTCTGCGACTTCTTGGTCGGGATCGTCGTGTTGCGTTCGATCAGGCGGGTGAAGACGCCACCAAGCGTTTCGATGCCGAGCGACAGCGGGGTCACGTCGAGAAGCAGAACGTCCTTGACGTCGCCCTGCAGAACGCCGGCCTGGATCGCAGCGCCCATGGCCACGACTTCATCCGGGTTCACGCCCTTGTGCGGCTCCTTGCCGAACAGCTGCTTGACGGTTTCCTGCACCTTCGGCATGCGGCTCATGCCGCCGACGAGAACGACTTCGTCGATCTCGGCAGCCGAGACGCCGGCATCCTTGAGGGCTGCCTTGCACGGCGCAACGGTGCGCTGGATCAGGTCGTCGACAAGCGCTTCGAACTTGGCACGGGTCAGCTTCATCGTCAGGTGCTTCGGACCGGACGCGTCGGCCGTGATGAACGGCAGGTTGATTTCGGTCTGCTGCGACGAGGACAGCTCGATCTTGGCCTTTTCGGCAGCTTCCTTCAGGCGCTGAAGAGCGAGCTTGTCGTTCTTCAGGTCGATGCCCTGTTCCTTCTTGAACTCGCCAGCGAGGTACTGGACCAGACGCATGTCGAAGTCTTCACCGCCGAGGAAGGTGTCGCCGTTGGTCGACTTCACTTCGAAGACGCCGTCGCCGATTTCGAGAACCGAGATATCGAAGGTGCCGCCGCCAAGGTCATAAACGGCGATCGTCTTGCCGTCCTTCTTGTCGAGGCCGTAGGCAAGCGCTGCAGCAGTCGGCTCGTTGATGATGCGCAGCACTTCGAGACCGGCGATCTTGCCGGCATCCTTGGTTGCCTGGCGCTGAGCGTCGTTGAAGTAGGCCGGGACGGTGATGACGGCCTTCTCGACCTTTTCACCGAGGTAGGATTCAGCCGTTTCCTTCATCTTCTGAAGGATCATGGCGGAGATCTGCGACGGCGAGTAGTTCGTGCCGTGCGCTTCGACCCAGGCGTCGCCATTGTCGGCCTTGGTGATCTTGTAAGGCACCATGTCCTTGTCTTTTTGCGTGGTCGGATCCTGGAAGGTCCGGCCGATCAGGCGCTTGATCGCAAAAAGCGTGTTTTCCGGGTTGGTGACCGCCTGGCGCTTGGCCGGCTGACCAACGAGACGTTCGCCGTCTTCGCTGAATGCCACCATCGAGGGGGTCGTGCGCGCACCCTCGGCATTTTCAATGACCTTCGCATCTTTTCCGTCCATGACGGCGACGCAGGAGTTGGTCGTTCCCAAGTCAATACCAATAACTTTAGCCATGTCGTTCTCTCCTTGCAGCGGACTGTCGGAACCCGGTCAGGCATTCGTGAGACAGCCCCTAACGGGATGGTCTTTGGATTTCTTCGCAGCGTTGGCTGCGCCGATGCGGCGTATATAAGGACCGGCGTTTCGGACTGCAAGGCATTCTGCGGGGCGATTGGGGGCAAAAGCAAGCCTGCGATTGGCGTGCGGCGGACAATCGGCGTTTCGCCGAAGTCCGGGACGGCCCCAAAGCGGCAGCACGGCGCCGTTTGCGCCGCCTCAACCGCCCGTCAGGATATCGAAAAGTGTCGTGCGCTTGGTGGCGCCGGTGGTCTCGCCGACATCGGCCGGCGGTACCATGCCGCCGTTGCCTTCGGGCAAGGGGCGGGTCTGCTGGACGGCCATCGAACCGTCGACGCCGACAGGCGGTGCTGGAAAGGCGTTCGGATCGCCGGAAAGAATGTCGCCCGTTGCTGCCGGCGGTGTACCGCCGTCGTCGAAGACCGGCTGCACCCCGGTGGTGCCGAACAGCGGCGAGGGCGAAAGCCCCTCGTGCGCGGCCAGCATGTAGTCGTGCCAGGCCTTGGCGGGCAGGCCACCGCCGGTGACCTTCTTCATCGACTTGCCGTCGTCATTGCCGAACCAGACGCCGGTGGTGAGGTTCGAGGTATAGCCGACGAAAAGCGCGTCGCGGAAGGATTGGGTGGTGCCGGTCTTGCCAGCCGCTTCCCAGCCCTTCAGCTGGGCCTTCTTGCCGGTGCCGTTGGTCAGCACCCGCACCATCATCTGGTTCATTTCGCTGACGATGGCCGGGTCGAGCACACGCGGCGGGTTGTCGTAGGTATTTTCGTAAAGCACCGTGCCGTCGGCCTTGGAAATCCGGCGGATGACATGCGGCGTCGCCTTGAAGCCGCCGTTCATGAACGGGGCATAGGCAGACGTCAGCTCGACGAGGCTGACCTCCGAGGTTCCGAGCGCGATCGAGGCATTGGCCTGCATCTCGGAATCGATGCCGAGGCGGTGCGCGACCTTCACCACATTTTGCGGACCGACTTCCATGACGAGCTGCGCGGCGATGGTGTTCAACGAATTGGCAAGTGCGTCGGCGAGCGTGACCTCGCCGCGGTATTTCTGGTCGTAATTTTCAGGCGTCCAGTTGCCGATCCGGACCGGGCCGTCGTTGCGGATCGACATCGGAGTGCGACCGATCTCGAGTGCTGCCGCGTAGACGAAGGGCTTGAAGGCGGAGCCGGGCTGGCGCTTGGCCTTGGAGGCGCGGTCGAACTGGCTTTCGGCATAATCCTTGCCGCCGACCAGCGCACGAATGGCGCCGGTGCCGTCGATCGACACGAGGGCTGCCTGCGAAGCGTCGAGCTTCTTGCCGTCGGCGTCAAGCGTGGCGCTGATCGCCTCTTCCGCCTTCTTTTCGAGGTTGAGGTCGATCGTCGTGTCGATGACCAGGTCTTCCTTGATCTCGCCGATCATGCCGGGAAGCTGATCCATCACCATGTCGGCGACATAGTGCTCGGCGCCCGACCAGTAGCTCTTGGCCTTGGTCGGCGTCTGCGACATCGCGGTCTTGATTTCGCTTTCGGTGACGAAGCCTTCCTCGCGCATGGCGCCGAGAACGACCTGGGCGCGCTCTTCCGCAGCCTTCGGGTCGCGGGCCGGCGACAGGCGCGAAGGCGCCTTCAGCAGGCCGGCAAGCAGAGCCGCCTCGCCGAGGTTCACGTCGCGCGCCGATTTGTTGAAATAGCGTCGCGACGCCGCTTCGACGCCATAGGCGTTCGAGCCGAAGAACACCCGGTTGAGATACATCGCCAGGATCTGGTCCTTGGAATATTTCTGTTCCAGCCAGAAGGCGAGCAGTACTTCCTGCACCTTGCGTTCAAGCGTGCGCTCCGGCGACAGGAACAGGTTCTTGGCAAGCTGCTGGGTCAGCGTCGAGCCGCCCTGGACCATCCGGCCGGTGGTGACATTGGTCAGCATGGCGCGTGCCAGGCCCAGCGGATCGACGCCGAAATGCGAATAGAACCGGCGGTCCTCGATGGCGATAACTGCCTGGGGAATGTAGGGCGACATGTTTTCGAGCGACAAAGCTTCGCCGCCGGTGGTGCCGCGATTGGCGATGATGTCGCCATTGACGGAAAGAATCTTGACGTTGGGCGGCCGCTCGGGGATCGACCAGCTTTCGGCGCTCGGCATGCGCGCGCCGTAATAGAGCACCAGGCCGCCGACGCCCATCGCACCCCAGATCCCGAGCACGATGCACCAGTAAAACAGGGTGCGCACGAGGCCGATGAACCCGCCGCCATTGCCGGAGCCGCGTCGCGATCCGCCACGCTTGCTGCGCTTCGCCTTCTTCTTCTGCGCGGGAGCCGATTTTCCACGGGCCGGTTTGCGGCCGCCGCCGGTTACGCGATCGCTGGCCTCGATGCGAAAATCGTCATCATCGTCGTCGGTGCTTGCGCCGAACGAGGGCTCGATCCGTTGTCCTGACTTGCCGCTTGCTGCCATGCTGTTTGGATTTACCCCTCATGCCGCATCGCGGGCGCCCAGTCGTTTTGCCCCAGCGGCAAACGCAATCTCAAGAGCGGGGAAAGTTGATCGATCGACCCGCCACGGCGATGCGGTGAACTTTAAATGCGGCAATTTAAGGGGGGGTTAAAAACCTGATCGTAAAATATGCATGCTCTTCAACAGCTTGCCGGATCTGGCGTCACGGAGCGTTGCCGTTTCGTTCGCATGATGACACTCGTCCGAGAACCGCGGACCGTTCGGGCGGGCGAGGCGCCTGGAAACAGGCATCAAAGACCAGTCGTACCACGCCCCATATAGCGGCTCCTGCGGTCCCTCGAGGCCCGCGTCTTTGCGCGGACACGAATCCATTGGACGAGCCCATTCCTTGGCGCGCGTGACATAGGCGACCGCCGACGCTGTGGCAGACATGAAGATCCGGTACTGGGTCTGTCGATGCCGGACTATTCGGCAGTCTTTTCGTCCTGCACCAGGCGATCGGTCTTTTTCAGGACTACCATTTCTTCGGATACCGGCTCGCTTTCCGTCGATATGCTCGCTGTCGTCGTTTCCGTGTCGATCGCTGCATTGGTCTTGGCGTGATAGGCGCATTCGGCAAATGCCGCGGAGGTCGACAGGCCGATGGCGGCTACGGTCACTAGAAGCGTCCTCATGATCTTCTCCTTCTCGCTCACCGGTCAAATCTAACGCGCAAAGCGATCTGCTCGAAATCACGATTTTGTTCCGGCGGGAGGCCGGGCCAGGTAGTGCCATGACGTCGCCGAAGCGCGTGGGGTCGGCGGGGCGATTGCAGAATGCTTGCGGACTATCGATCAGCCGATAGCCTTCAACTTCGCTCTCTAAATCAACAGTCAGGTGTCTATCGACGCGGCTAGGGATTAAAATGGTGCGATGCAGCAAATTGCCCTTGAAAATATTGCGGCGCATGATTATTATACGACTTATCGAAGCGCTGCACCTCCTCCCGCGGCGCCCGATGCGGATCGGTGGCACTCCTCCTCCCAGTCACCGGTCAAGTTTGAGAGCCCCGTGCACCTCCTCCCGCGCGGGGCTCTTTTCATGTCTGGGCCTCTCTCCTGCCTGACGAAGTCAACTCACCTTCGGCGCAGATTAGACTGGTCCTGCAAGGCTTGCGGGTGTATCGGCGCGGACATGGGCTCCAAGGCAAACGGCTACATCTACGCGCTACAGGCAATCGTCATCTTTGCGATCCAGGACGGCATCTCCAAACATCTGGGCAGCCTCTATCCCCCTGTCTTTGTGGCAATGATCCGCTATTGGGCCTTTGCCCTGTTTGCAGTCGTGCTCGCCACCCGGGCAACAGGCGGGCTCAAGGTGACGGCCGCGACCAGAAGACCGCTGCTGCAGGTGCTGCGCGGGCTGCTGTTGCCGCTGCAGATCGTCATGGTGATCACCTCGTTCACGCTGGTGGGGCTGGCGCATTCGCAGGCAATCCTCGCGGCGACGCCCTTATTTGTTGCCCTCCTGTCGATGCCGCTCCTGGGTGAGCGTGTCGGCTGGCGCCGGTGGCTGGCGATCTCGGTCGGGCTTATCGGCGTTCTCCTGATCCTGAAACCGGCCGAGGGCCTGTTCGAGACGGCATTCCTGTTGCCCTTGGTGGCAGCCCTTGTCTTTGCCCTCTATGTCATCGTCACCCGGCTGGTCAGCCGTGACGATCAGGCCATGACGAGTTTTTTCTATACCGGCATCGTCGGCGCCCTGGCGATCAGCCTCGTCGGTCCGTTCTTCTGGACAACGCTGTCGCCACCGGATTGGGGCTGGATGCTGCTCCTATGCCTTACCGGGACCTCGAGCCACTATTTCCTCATCCGCGCCTATGACGTGCTGGACGCGGTCGCTGTCCAGCCGCTGACTTACCTGCAACTCGTCTTCGCGTCGGTCATGGGTGTCAGCATTTTCGGCGAGACGCTGACCACCAACATGATTGCCGGCTCGGTGCTTGTGGTGGCGGCCGGCATCTTCACCGTCTGGCGCGAGCGCGTCGTTGCCCGCCGCAAGGCAGGCCTGCCGCCGGCCTGATCGGCGATATCGATGTTTTCGCGAATCCTGCTATGGCTTCGCCTTGATGTTGTGCTCGCCTGGCTGCCCCGAAAGCCGATGAGGAGGAATGCCGTGAAGTTTCCGTCCGCCGCTGTGCTGGCCTTTTCCACGCTTGCCACCGTGAATTCCGAAGTTCTGGCGCAGGATAGCGTCGCCTATGTCGACGATCGCTCTGATGGTGCCGCTGTCGTTCGATCGCTCTACAACGCCATCAATCGCAAGGAATACGCGCGCGCCTACGGCTATTTCGGCGAGACGAAACCCGTCGGCGGATACAAGGCTTTCACGCGCGGCTACGAGCGGACCGTTTCGGTCGAAGTGAAGCTCGGCAAGGTGAAGACCGAGGCGGGCGCCGGAAGCATCTACTCAGCGGTGCCGGTTGCGGTGAAATCGATCGAGAAACGCTCACGCGTGCGCTTCTTCGCCGGCTGCTACGTGACGCGGATCATCAATCCGTCGCTGCAGGTGCCGCCGTTCACGCCCTATCAGATCGAAGCTGCACGGCTGAAGGAAGTGAAGGGACCGCTCGAAGCGGCCCTTCCGGCCGTGTGCAAGGCACCGTGACGGCCCTTCGTCCCGGCCTTACTGAACCGGGCCGCGCCGCTCGGCAAGGAAGCGCGAGCGTTCGAACACCAGGATCACGGCAAGCGCCATGATGAACGGTATGACCAGGTAGAGAATCCGGAAGATCGCAAGGGCCGCCAGCACGTCGGCCGGGTCCATTTCCGGAAGGGCGGCGATGAAGACCAGCTCCAGCACGCCAAGCCCGCCCGGCGCGTGCGAAAGCAGGGCTGCCGAGAACGATGCCAGAAAAATCCCCAGAATGACGATGAAACCCGGATTACCGGCTTCCGGCAGGGCGAAATAGATGATTCCGGCCGCACCGATCAGCTCGACCGGCGCGATCACCAGCTGCCGCAAGACGATGGCGGGTTTCGGATAATGCAGCTGGAACCAGCGCGTGCGGATCGACGGGAAGCCGACGAGGCTGCCGACGACATAGAGCGTGATGACGATCAGGATCAGCACGCCTGTCGTCAACGACATTTCGACCGGCAGGAATTCGGCGAACCGTTCGATGATTTCCGGTTTCACCAGAAGCACGATCGCCGACAGCATCAGGGTTCCGAGCGCGAAGGTGAACGAGCAGAAGGCGACGAGGACGCCGACTTCTCCCGGCGTCAGCCCCTTCGATCGGTAGGCCCGGTAGCGCACGACAGCGCCGGAAAAGACGGATGCGCCGAGATTGTGCGAGAGCGCATAGGTGGTGAACGAGCAGACGGTGATGAACCACAGCGAGATGCGGTGGCCGAGATGATCGAGCGCCAGCTTGTCGTAGCCGGCAAGGGCGGCATAGGCGACCAGTGTGGCGCCGATCGCCAGAAGCCAGCTTTTCAGGGAAATTGCCGTGAAGCTGGCAAGGAAATCGTCCAGCGAGAGACCGCTCAGTTCGTGATAGAGCGCATGCACCGAAAAGATGATCGCTGCCAGCCCGACGACGGGCCAGAAGTACGCGCGCAGCCTGCTCATAGCGGCGTCGCGATCGCTGCAACAAGCTTGGCCGAAGGCTCTGTCGACGGCGCCGCCACTATCTCGGGACGCATCTGTTCATGAAAGCAGCCACCATCGTGGCTCCAGCTCGTCACAGTTTCGCGCCCAGAACGCGACGTCTCGGTCCTTACACTTGCCAATGATCCAATTTCCCATTCTGATTTGTTTTGCAAAAGGGAAGCACCTGAGGCCGGTGAGGTCAAGGATCGATGCCCCGCCAGAGGCGGGTGTTCGGTCAAGAAATCGCGAAGACGACACGGTAAAGCGGAGGCGGTCGGATGCAGAACGACGAGGAAAAACTGATCGAAGCGGTCTTTCGCAACGGAACCGTGACGGTCGTCGGCGTGGTGCTTTCGTTTTCGCTGGGATTTCTCACCCAGTGGGCGGCCAATCCGCTGCCGTGGAATATGGGCGATCTTCCCGCCGTCATCCTCTTGGCGATCGGCATCCTCCTGCAGATGCGTGCGCTGTGGGACTTCCTCCATCTGCGCTCGCTGCAGCCGAAGGTCTACGAGCAGGCGACGCGTGTGTTCTTCATCGGCGTGATGGTTACCGGCAGCGGCGTGTTTGCCGCGTTGATTGCCGACTTTGTCGAGATGATCTCCAAAGTGGCGTGACCGTCGTGGCGGGCTGACCCGCCACGACGTCGTTGCTGCAAAATTCCTTAAGTCAGAATCGATTCAAGGAGAAATTATGCAGCAAATTCATGGTATTACAGCGTCCATAGCGCGCCATGTTTGGCGCGCGGCGCAGTAACATCAGGCCGCAAGCGCATTCAGGATGCGGATCCAGGAGCGAATGCCCTTGTGATAGGACTGCAGCTCATACTTTTCGTTCGGCGAATGGATACGGTCGTCCGAAAGGCCGAAGCCGACGAGCAGCGATTCCATGCCGAGCATCTTCTGGAAGTCGCCGACGATCGGGATCGAGCCACCCATGCCGATGACCACGGCCGGCTTCGGCCACTCGTCGGACAAGGCAAGCTTCGCCGTGTTGAGCAGGTTCGAATCGTAAGGCAGCTGGATCGCCGGCGAACCGCCATGGGCATGGAATTCGACCGTGCAATCCGCTGGCACCTTCGAGCGCACGTAGGCGCGGAAGGCCTCGCGGATCTTTTCCGGGTTCTGATTGCCGACGAGGCGGAAGGAGACCTTGGCGGAAGCCTCGGCGGCGATCACCGTCTTGAAGCCTTCGCCGGTGTAGCCGCCGATGATGCCGTTGATCTCGGCCGTCGGGCGCGCCCAGGTCAGTTCGAGAACCGAGCGGTTCTTTTCACCCGACGGGATCGACAGGCCGATTTCGCCGAGGAACTTTTCGGCCGTCTGGCCGAGCGTCTCCCATCCGGCCTTGATCTGGGCCGGAGTTTCCTCGACGCCTTCGTAAAAGCCTTCGAGCGTCACACGGCTGTCATCGTCGTGAAGCCCGGCGAGGATGCCGGTCAGGATGCGGATCGGGTTGGCGGCAGCACCACCGAAGTAGCCCGAATGCAGGTCGCGGTCGGCGGCATTGATGACGACTTCCTCGCCGACGAGACCGCGCAGGCCCGCCGAGATTGCCGGCGTGTCCCGGTCCCACATGCTGGTGTCGCAGACAAGTGCATAGTCGGCTTTGAGTTCGGCCGCATTGGCTTCGAGGAAGGGTTTCAGCGACGGCGAGCCGGACTCTTCCTCCCCTTCGAACAGGATGGTGACGCGGCAGGGCAGCGAACCGTGGACATCCTTGTAGGCGCGGGCTGCCTCGACGAAGGTCAGGAGCTGGCCCTTGTCGTCGGCGGTGCCGCGACCGGTGATGACCTTGCGGCCGGGCTCAAGCTCCTTGAGGCCGGGTTCGAACGGATCGGTATCCCACAGGTTCAAGGGATCGACCGGCTGCACGTCATAGTGTCCGTAGAACAGCACATGCGGCGCATCGGCGGTGGCGCCGGCGTGATGGGCGACCACCATCGGATGTCCGGGGGTGTCGCGGACAGAGGCAGTGAAGCCGAGACCGCTCAGTTCCGCGACCAGCCATTCGGCGGCCTTGCGGCAATCGGCCTTGAAGGCCGGATCGGTCGAGATCGACTTGATGCGCACGAGGTCGAAAAGCCTGTCCAGGCTCTTCGGCAGGTTGGCGTCTGCGCGCTCGAGAATGGGGGTGATATCTGCCATCATGCATATCCTTGCTTCAAGTTTTGCCGGAACCTACTGCATGACGTCGCGAATCGGAATCGATTTCGTGAGCGAAATCATGCAGCCGTTCAACGGTCGGCAGCGACTTTGGCGTGTCCGAACGAACCCGCTCTGGTTGTTTAGAGCCTCGGGCGGGCGGGTTTAAGCCAAATTTATTGATGGAACGATCAGAGGGGCGTGTCGCTGTTACGCGGTGCCGCCATCGCGCGGGGCATGGGCAAGCGCCATGCGCATGTATTCGAGCATGAGTTCCCGTTCGAATTGCCTGAGGCCTGATAGCAGGGACTGATCGGCCGCAAGTGCAGCCTCCTTGGCCGCGGCCTCGATTTCCCTCGCCCTCTGCGTCAGGAAGATCTGTTGCGAGCGTTTATCCTGCGGGTGTTTGCGCCTGACGATGAGCCCGTCGCGCTCCATCCGCGCCAGCGTATTGGCCATGGTCGCCTGTTCGATGTCGAGCCTGTCGAGAAGTTGCTTCTGCGTCAGGCCTTCCTCGGCCCATAATTCCAGGAGGACGGGGAATTGGCCGGGCGCGAAGCCGAGCTTCTGGCCGCGCTCCTGAAGGGCACGCGAGAAACTTTTGGCCAGCAGGCTGGCCAGATAGGTCGCAGATTCCATACGATTGAAGGCCATACGCCAATGGGTACGCCCGATGCGGCGCGAAGACAAGTTACAAAGCAGGCGATGGACTTGAGAAAGCCTTGTCTCGCAGCGATTTGACCCGACCAACGAGAAACCGCCACGGCGCGGAGGCGGCGCCGTGGCGGTTCTCTGAAAACGGGACAAAGGCCCGGAGAGGGGGATAAGGCCTTTGTCCTCATCTGGTGCGGGCGGGGGACAGGCCAATCACCAGAAGACGGCATCACTCGGTGCCGTTGAGTAAGATTTGAGGAGTCAAATGTGGCTTTTCAAGGATTGGGCCGAGGAATCGCGCATTACAAATGCGTAACGTTTCCGTGAAGCTTGGGGCCGCATCCAAAGGCTTTTCCGCGGCGCGCCGAAACCGAACAGGACGCGTGACCGCCGTCGTCATCCTTGCCACGACCACCACGCAGCGCACCGTTGTGCGCTGCTGCCTTGTCGCAGCCGGAGATAGGCGCCGCATGCCCAATACGCAAGCCTGTAGATCGGTCCGTGTCCGGCCGGAAGGGCGACCGAAGCGACAGATGGTTCGTGCAAGGGGTGGACGGTGTCGAACGCGGCACGATCGCTCGCAACAATGGGGTGAGAATGTCGCGAGCGCGGAAAACCGCAATGGACGTTTGGCTCACCCCGCGCTATCCATTGCCGATGAAAAACGGTGATCACCTCTTCCTCGTCGACGGCTCCGGATTCATCTTCCGGGCGTTCCACGCCATCCCGCCGCTCAACCGCAAATCCGATGGCCTTCCGGTCAACGCGGTGTCCGGTTTCTGCAACATGCTGTGGAAGTTGCTCACCGATGCGCGCGATACGTCGGTCGGCGTGACGCCGACGCATTTCGCCGTCATTTTCGACTATTCCTCGAAGACGTTCCGCAACGAACTCTACGATCTCTACAAGGCCAATCGCTCGGCGCCGCCGGAGGATCTCATCCCGCAATTCGGGCTGATCCGTCACGCCACGCGTGCCTTCAACCTGCCCTGCATCGAGAAGGAAGGCTTCGAGGCCGACGACCTGATCGCCACCTATACCCGCCTTGCCGAAAAGGCGGGCGCCAGCGTCACCATCATCTCCTCCGACAAGGACCTGATGCAGCTGGTGACGCCGAACGTGTCGATGTACGACAGCATGAAGGACAAGCAGATCTCGATCCCGGAAGTGATCGAGAAATGGGGTGTGCCGCCGGAAAAGATGATCGACCTTCAGGCGATGACCGGCGATTCCACCGACAACGTGCCCGGCATTCCCGGCATCGGTCCGAAGACCGCAGCGCAGTTGCTGGAAGAATACGGCGATCTCGATACGCTGCTTGCGCGCGCCGGCGAGATCAAGCAGGCCAAGCGCCGCGAAAACATCATCGCCAATGCTGACCTCGCCCGCCTGTCCCGCCAGCTGGTGACGCTACGCACCGACACGCCGCTCGACGTCCCGCTCGAAGACTTTCAGCTCGAACCGCAGGATGGACCGCGTCTCGTCGCCTTCCTGAAGGCGATGGAATTTACCACGCTCACTCGTCGCGTCGCCGCTGCCACCGGCACGGACGCCGATGCTGTCGAGCCGGCCACGGTGCCGGTCGAGTGGGGCGCGGATGCGCGCGGGCCGGATCTCGACAAGGCTTCGGCTGCACCGGCGCCTGCACGCGCCGCAGATGCCGCACCTGCGGCCAAGGGCGACGTCGTCTCCACGGGCGAGGCCGGCGAGGCGACGCCCGAGGCGTTGGCGCAGTCGCGCGCAGCCCTTTTTGCCAATGCCGCCATCGACCACACGCGTTACGTCGCGATCCGCGATCTGCCGACGCTCGATGCCTGGATTGCCGACGCCAGGGAAGCGGGCCTCGTCGCCTTCGATACCGAAACGACGTCGCTCGACGCCATGCAGGCCGAGCTTGTCGGCTTCTCGCTGGCGCTTGCCGACTATGCCAAGGATCCCGCGGGAACGGTGATCCGCGCGGCCTACGTGCCGTTGATCCACAAGACCGGCGTCGGTGATCTTCTCGGCGGCGGCCATGCGGAAAACCAGATCCCGGTGCGTGAGGCCCTGAGCCGGCTCAAGGTCTTGCTTGAAGATCCGTCGGTGCTGAAGGTCGCGCAGAACCTGAAATACGATTACCTCATCATGAAGCGGCACGGCATTACCGTGAAGGGCTTCGACGACACCATGCTGATGTCCTATGTCGTGGATGCCGGCAACGGTACGCACGGGATGGACGCGCTGTCGGAGCGCTGGCTCGGCCACAAGCCGATCGCCTACAAGGACATGACCGGCAGCGGCAAGTCGTCGGTGACATTCGACTATGTCGATATCGACCGCGCCACCGCCTATGCCGCCGAGGATGCCGACGTCACGTTGCGGCTCTGGCATGTGCTGAAGCCGCGGCTTAGCGCCAAGGGGCTGGTGCGCGTCTATGAACGGCTGGAGCGGCCGCTCGTGCTGGTTCTGGCGAATATGGAAGAGCGCGGCATCACCATCGACCGCCAGATTCTGTCGCGCCTCTCCGGCGAGCTGGCGCAAGGCGCTGCAGCCCTCGAGGACGAGATCTACAAGCTGGCCGGCGAAACCTTTACGGTCGGATCGCCCAAGCAGCTCGGCGATATCCTGTTCGGCAAGATGGGGCTGCCGGGCGGGTCGAAGACCAAGACCGGCCAATGGTCGACCTCGGCACAGGTGCTCGAGGATCTCGCGGCCGAAGGCCACGAACTGCCGCGCAAGATCGTCGACTGGCGCCAGATGACCAAGCTGAAGTCGACCTATACCGACGCCCTGCCGGGCTTCGTTCATCCGGAAACCAAGCGCGTCCACACCTCCTATGCGCTGGCGGCGACGACGACGGGACGGCTGTCCTCGTCCGACCCGAACCTGCAGAACATCCCGGTGCGCACCGCCGAAGGCCGCAAGATACGCACAGCCTTCATTGCGACGCCCGGCCACAAGCTGGTTTCGGCCGACTACAGCCAGATCGAGCTGCGCGTGCTGGCCCATGTCGCTGACATCCCGCAGCTGCGGCAGGCCTTTGCCGATGGCGTCGACATTCACGCCATGACGGCTTCGGAAATGTTCGGCGTTCCGGTCGAGGGCATGCCGAGCGAAATCCGTCGGCGAGCGAAAGCCATCAACTTCGGCATCATCTACGGCATCTCCGCCTTCGGTCTTGCCAACCAGTTGTCGATCGAGCGGTCGGAAGCGAGCGATTACATCAAGAAGTACTTCGAGCGCTTCCCCGGCATTCGCGACTACATGGAAAACACCAAGGCCTTTGCCCGCGAGCACGGCTATGTCGAGACGATCTTCGGCCGGCGCGCGCACTATCCCGACATCCGCTCGTCGATCCCCTCGCATCGCGCCTTCAACGAGCGTGCGTCGATCAACGCGCCGATCCAGGGCTCTGCGGCCGACATCATCCGCCGCGCCATGGTCAAGATCGAGCCGGCGCTCGCCGAGGCGAAGCTTTCCGCCCGCATGCTGCTGCAGGTGCATGACGAACTGATCTTCGAGGTCGAGGATGCCGAGGTCGAGCGCACCATTCCGATCGTCGTCTCGGTGATGGAGAACGCCGCGATGCCGGCGCTCGACATGCGCGTGCCGCTCAAGGTCGACGCTCGCGCCGCGATGAACTGGGACGAGGCGCACTGAGGCTTTTCTGAGGGAAACCATCAGTAAGCCTGCATCGACAGCTGCGGGTATTCTTGCACAAGGCGGCCACCACGGTCGCCTTTTGTCTGTCCCGATATCACGATGAGAGAAAGCGCATCCGCTTGCCACGTCAGCCGTTGCGGCTTTGCTCGTCGCCCCCTAGGCAGCAATCGGGAAGGGCGCGCCAGCGCGCCCGGCAGAGCCGCTGATCGGAGGGACCATGGCCGCCAATACATTCATCCTTGTGCTGTCCTGTGACGACAAGCCGGGCATCGTTGCCGCGGTGACGACGGAGCTGGCCGGCCTTGGCGCCAACATTGCCGAAAGCAGCCAGTTCTGGGATCGGCACACCAACAGCTTCTTCATGCGCATCGCCTTCCAGGCACCCGATGGCATGGTGCGGGACGATGTCGAGCGGGCGCTACGACCGGCTATCGACCGGTTCCAGATGCGCACCACGCTTACGGAGGCGACGCGCAAGCCGAGGATCGTCATTCTGGTGTCGAAGTTCGACCACGCGCTGTTGCACCTGCTCTACCAGATCCGCGTCGGCTGGCTGAACGCCGAAGTCGTCGCCATCGTTTCCAACCACGAGGACAGTCGGCGGACGGCGGACCTCGAAGCAGTGCCCTATCACCATTGGCCGGTGTCGAAGGCCAACAAGGCGGAGCAGGAGGAGAAGCTACTGCATCTCGTGCAGGAGACGGGCGCGGACCTGGTGATCCTGGCGCGTTACATGCAGGTCTTCTCCGACACCTTGTCGAAGCGTCTTTATGGCAAGGCGATCAACATCCACCACTCGTTCCTGCCGTCCTTCAAGGGGGCAAAACCCTATCACCAGGCCCATGAGCGCGGCGTCAAGCTGATCGGCGCTACGGCCCATTACGTCACCCCGGATCTCGACGAGGGCCCGATCATCGAGCAGGAGACCGAGCGTGTCAGCCACGCTTTGACGGCAGACGATTTCGTCGCCAGCGGCCGCGACATCGAAAGCCGTGTGCTGGCGCGTGCGGTCAAGCTGCACCTGGAGCGGCGCGTCATGCTCAACGGTCACAAGACGGTCGTGTTCAGCTAACGGGGGTCTGCGGGATGCGGGCGGCGCTAGGGGTGCGGAAACTGGAAAACAGTCGCCTCAACCCATCACGACCTTCCGCGACGATGTCAAAGCTGCGGCCGAAGAGCAGCCACTGCGTGCAGAGGCCCAGCATCATCCAATGAAGCGTGCGGGTCGCCGATGTCGGCGTCCAGCTGTCGCGCATGTAGCCGCTGGCAAGGGCACGGGCGAATGCCAGCTCGAGCAGGGAATTGTGATGTTCGTCGAGTTCCCTGTGACGCGTCAGGACCTCGCTCATGTCGCCGTCGTAGTTGGTGCGCAGCATGATGGTGAGGATGCGCTGGCGTTGCTCATCAGCAGCCAGAATATCGATCCAGGCACCCATCGCATCCTCGACGATTGCCAGAGTATCGGCGGTCTCGGCCTCGATCTCCTGAGCGATCATGTCTTCCTGGGGCAGGGGGACTGCGTCATGCAGGGCTAGGAAAAGATCGGTCTTGTTGGAAAAGTGCCAGTAGATGGCGCCGCGGGTCACGCCCGCTTCCTTGGCCACTTCCTCCAGCGTCGTGTTCGACACACCCTTTGCGTAGAACACACGTTCGGCAGCACTCAGGATCTTCTGCCGGGTTGCCTCCGCATCGGCTTTCGTTCGGCGCATTCATTCCTCCTTGCAGAACGGCCCGCCGAGAAGGCGGGCCGTCGATTGTCGTGTTACTCGGCGGGTGTCGGGGTCTCGGCTGCAGCCGGTGTGGCTTCGGCCTTCTTGCGTCCGAACAGCTTCGTGACGAACACGAAGAACACCGGAACGAAGAAGATCGCCAGCACCGTTGCCGAGATCATGCCACCCATCACGCCGGTGCCGATGGCGCGCTGGCTGCCCGAGCTTGCGCCCGTGGCGATCGCCAGCGGCAGAACGCCGAGCGTAAAGGCAAGCGACGTCATCAGGATCGGGCGGAAGCGCAGGTGCGCTGCCTCCAGCGTCGCGTCGATCAGCGACTTGCCCTGCTCGCGCAGCTCCTTGGCAAACTCGATGATCAGGATGGCGTTCTTCGCCGACAACCCGATGATCGCGATCAGGCCGACCTTGAAGTACACGTCGTTCGGCATGTCGCGCATCGTCACGGCCAGAACCGAGCCGATGACCCCAAGCGGAACCACCATGATGACCGCAACCGGGATCGACCAGCTCTCATAGAGCGCGGCCAGGCACAGGAAGACGAGCAGGCACGACAGCGCGATCAGCAGAGGCGCCTGGGTGCCGGACTGGATTTCCTGCAGGGACTGGCCGGTCCATTCGTAGCCGAAGCCCGCCGGCAACTGCCCGGCAAGCCGTTGCATCTCGGCGATCGCGTCACCGGACGAATAGCCGTGAGCCGCTTCGCCGCTGATGCGCACCGACGGGTAGCCGTTGTAGCCGATCGTCTGGGTCGATGCCTTGACCCACTCCACCGTCGCAAAGGCCGAGAGCGGAACCATGCCCCCATTGGCGTTGCGGACGTTGAGGTTCAACAGATCCGCCGTCTGCATGCGCTGACCTTCGTCCGCCTGCACCGTCACACGCTGCATGCGGCCGGCATTCGGGAAGTCGTTGACATAGGACGAGCCGAGGTTGGTCGAGATCGTCGAGTTGATGTCGGCAAACGTCACGCCGAAGGTATTGGCCTTTTCGCGGTCGATGGTCACGCTGACCTGAGCCGCATCGGGCATGCCTTCGAAGCGAACGCCGGTGACGATCTTGCTCTCAGCCGCAAGGCCGAGAAGCTGGTCGCGGGCCTGCGAGAGCGCCGCTTCGCCGAGACCGCCCCGATCCTGCAGGCGGAAGGAGAAGCCGCCCGTGGTGCCGAGGCCCTGGATCGCCGGCGGCGACAGCGCAAAGCTGATCGCATCCTTGATCTGGCTCATCGCCATCGTCGCCCGCATCGCGATCGACTGGGCGGCGTTGTCGGCATCGCGTTCCTTCCAGTCCTTCAGCGTCACGAAGGCGAGCGCTGCGTTCTGTCCGGTGCCGAAGAAGGAGAAACCGTTGATCGCAATGATGCGTTCGACAGCCGGCTCCTGGCCGAAGATTTTTTCGGCCTGCTCCACCACCTCGGTCGTACGGTTGCCCGTCGCCTCAGAAGGGAGCTGCATCATGACGATCACGAAGCCCTGGTCTTCGTCCGGAAGGAACGACGACGGCAGCTTCATGAACAGCCAGCCGAGACCGGCCAGAACCGCAAGGTAGACGATCATGTAGCGGCCGGTCCGGTGGACCATATGCTTCACGATACCGCTATAGCCATGCGAGGTCTTGTCGAAGCTACGGTTGAACCAGCCGAAGAAGCCGCGCTTGGCGTGGTGGTGGCCCTTGGGAACCTGCTTCAGGAAGCTGGCGCACAGCGCCGGTGTCAACGACAGCGCAAGCAGCGCCGAGAACAGGATCGACACGACCATCGTCAGCGAGAACTGGCGATAGATCACACCGACGGCGCCCGGGAAGAAGGCCATCGGAATGAACACCGAAGCCAGAACCAGCGTGATGCCGATGACGGCGCCGGTGATCTGCTTCATCGCCTTGCGGGTCGCCTGCTTCGGCGTCAGCCCCTCTTCGGACATGATGCGTTCGACGTTCTCGACGACGATGATCGCATCGTCGACGAGGATGCCGATCGCCAGCACCATGCCGAACATGGTCAGCACGTTGATCGAGAAGCCCATCGCCAGCATGACGGCGCAGGTGCCGAGCAGGGCGACCGGCACGACGAGCGTCGGGATGATGGTGTAGCGGATGTTCTGCAGGAACAGGAACATCACGATGAAGACGAGCGCGACCGCTTCGACCAGTGTCGAAAGCACCTTCTCGATGGAAACGGCAACGAACGGCGAGGTGTCGTAGGGAACCGAATATTCGAGGCCCTGGGGGAAGAACTTCGACAGTTCGTCCATGCGCTCCTTGATCGCCGCAGACGTCGACATGGCGTTGCCGCTCGGCGACAGCTGCACGGCGATGGCCGCGGACGGCTTGCCGTTGAGGCGGGTCGAGAACGCATAGCTTTCGCCACCGATTTCGACACGAGCGACGTCACGCAGGCGGACGGAGGAGCCGTCCGGATTGGCGCGAAGCACGATCGCTCCGAATTCCTCGGCGCTCGACAGCTGGCCCTTGACGACGACAGGAGCACTGATCTGCTGGGTGATCGGGTTCGGCTGCGCGCCGATCGAGCCGGACGCGATCTGGGCGTTCTGTGCCTGGATGGCATTCGTCACGTCGGCGGCCGTCAGGTTGAGGCCGAGCATCTTGTCGGGGTCGAGCCAGATGCGCATCGAACGTTCGGTCGCAAACAGCTGCGCACGGCCGACGCCGGGCACACGCTGCACTTCGTTCAGAACGTTGCGGCTGAGATAGTCGCCGAGACCGATGGCATCCATCGAGCCGTCGGTCGAGGTAAGCGCGACGATCATCAGGAAGCCGGAGCCGGCTTCATCGACCTGCACGCCCTGGCGCTTGACCGAATCGGGCAGGCGCGGTTCGACGCGGCGAACGCGGTTCTGGATGTCGACGGCCGCCTGTCCCGGGTCCGTGCCCGGTGCAAAGGTGGCGCTGATGTCGACCGAGCCGGAAGCGCTGGAGGTCGATTCGAAATAGAGCAGGCCCTCGACGCCGTTCAGCTCGTTTTCGATCAGCCGGGTAACGCTCTGATAGGTGTCCTGCGACGAAGCGCCGGGATAGCTCGTGTTGATGGAGATCTGTGGCGGTGCGACATCAGGATATTGCGATACCGGCAGAAGCGGTATCGCAATGATGCCGGCGATCATGATGAAGATCGCCACCACCCAGGCAAAAATCGGCCTGTCGATGAAAAAACTGGGCATTAATCAGCACTCACTTTGTGGCTTCAGCGGGCTTTTCTTCGGCCGCCGCGGTCGTCTGCGCTGCTTCGGCCGCGGGCTTGGCGTTCGGGTCCCAATCGGTCGGCTCGACCGGCGCACCGGGGCCGATCTTCTGGAAGCCTTCGACGATGACCTTTTCGCCGGGCTTCAGACCTGCCGTTACCTGCCAGCGGGTTCCGACGGTGCGTCCAAGCGTGACGTTGCGGAACTCGACCTTCTTGTCGGCGGTGACGACATAGACCTGCGACTGGCCGGCAACGTTGCGCTGGACGGCCTGCTGCGGCACGGTGATCGCGTCCTTCTCGACACCTTGCTGGACAAGCACGCGGACGTACATGCCGGGCAACAGGTCACCCTCGGGATTGGGGAACTCGCCGCGCAGCGTCACCTGGCCGGTGGTCGCATCGACCGCGGCCTCCGAGAACAGGAGCTTGCCCTTGTGTTCGTAGGGCGTGCCGTCGTCGAGGATCAGCTGAACCTCGGCTTCCTGCTCGCCGCTCAGCATCTTGCCGTCCTCGAGCGCCTTGCGCAGGCGGATGAGGTCGGTCGCCGACTGGGTAAAGTCGGCATAAAGCGGATCGAGCTGCTGGATCGTGGCGAGGTTTTCCGAGCTGTTGGCGCTGACCAGAGCACCCTCGGTGATCAGCGCGCGGCCGATCTGGCCGCTGATCGGTGCCGTCACGTTGGCATATTGCAGGTCGAGCTTGGCAGCAGCGAGGCCGGCCTGCGCGATGGCCACGTCGGCAGCCGCTGCGGCGAGCAGGGCGGATGCATCGTCGAACTGCTGGGCGGCAACGACGTTGGCCTTCTTCAACGCTTCCTGGCGGGCGGCTTTCTGCTCGGCCTGGAGGCGCACGGCCTCGGCGCGGCGCAGCGTCGCCTCGGCCTTCTCGACCTGCACCTGGAAGGGAGCCGGGTCGATGCGGTAGAGCACGTCGCCTTCCTTCACCTTGGTGCCCTGCTGGAAGACGCGTTCGACGACGATGCCGGATACGCGCGGACGAACCTCGGCGACGCGCGTCGCGGTGATGCGGCCCGGCAGTTCGTTGGTGATCGGCAGCGTCTCCGACGCGGTCGTGAAGACGGCGACAGCCGATGGCGGGAAGGCGGGAGCGGCCTGTTCTTCTTGTTTCTGGCAGCCGGAAAGCAAAATCACGGTTGCCAAGGCGGCGGCCAGTGTCGGTCGGTTCATGCGCATAGCGATGTCCATATTCGGTGACCGTGCGCAGCCAGCGTGGGTCGCAGGGCTGCGCGGTCCGGAAGTGAAGGGAAGCAAGACCGGCATCGGGAACGGAAAATACCGGAACGCTAATATACAAACACAAATGTATGTTAATTTTCGCCGCAGTGCAACACCGTGATGCAGCGCGTTGAATCTACGAAAAAAATCAGCCGCCGCAGCGCTTTCGGCGCCACGGCGGCTTGATATCACCAAGCTTTGATCCGGCTATGTCGCCGGACTTGTCGCGTCAGGCCAGAACGCGGTCGTCGGCACCGAAGCGGTGCATGCTGCCGACCATCGGCGTCGCATAGACGATGTCGTCGGGGGCGTAGCGGTGTTCGCCGAAAAGCCGGACGGTGATCAGGCCGACCTGTTCGGACTCGAGATAGACAATCGTGTCGGCACCCAGATGCTCGACATGGACGACCTTGCCCTTCCAGTCGCCGCTCTCGCGCGACAGGCCGAGATGTTCCGGGCGGATGCCGATCGTCTTGGCGTTCTTGTCGCCGAGCCGGGCGCCATCGATGAAGTTCATCTGCGGTGAACCGATGAAGCCGGCGACAAAGACGTTGGCCGGACGATTGTAGAGATCCATCGGCGAGCCGATCTGCTCGATCTGGCCGGCATTCAGCACCACGATCTTGTCGGCAAGCGTCATCGCCTCGACCTGATCGTGGGTCACGTAGATCATCGTTGCCTTGAGGCTGCGGTGCAGCCGAGCGATCTCGAGCCGGGTGTTGACGCGTAGCGCGGCGTCGAGGTTCGACAGCGGCTCGTCGAAGAGGAACAGCTTCGGTTCGCGCACGATGGCGCGGCCGATAGCGACGCGCTGGCGCTGGCCGCCGGAAAGCTCCGCCGGGCGCCTTGCGAGATAGGGGTCGAGCGACAGCATGCTCGCCGCCTTGCCGACCTTGTCCTCGATCTCTGCCTTCGGCTTGCCAGCCTGCTTCAGGCCGAGGCCCATATTGTCCTTCACCGTCAGGTGCGGATAGAGCGCATAGGACTGGAAGACCATGGCGATGCCGCGTTTGGCCGGCGCCACATGCCCGACCTCGACGCCGTCGATCTGGACGCTGCCGGAGGTCGCGTCCTCGAGGCCGGCGATGGTGCGCAGCAAGGTCGACTTGCCGCAGCCGGAAGGGCCGACGAAGATGACGAACTCGCCGTCTTTTACTTCGAGATCGATGCCCTTGAGAACCTCATGGCTGCCATAGGCCTTGCGGATGGATTTGAGTTGAAGTGATCCCACCTGATTGCCCCTCTTAAAGTTTGACCGGCTGGCCGCTACGCACGCTCTCATCCGCCGCAAGGCAGATGCGCAGCGACTGGACGGCGTCGTTCATGTGGCGGTCGAGATTGATATCTTCGCGGATGGCCTTCAGCACATAGGCCTGCTCACGATCGCACAGTTCCTGATGGCCCGGTTCGCCGTCCATGGTCAGGTCTTCGTCCGGTTTCAGGAAGCGGCCATTGGGGCCGGTTTCCGCCGTGTGCACGCGAATGACCGAGGTCTTGGTGTGGGTGTCGATATCGTCGGACTTGGCATTCGGATCCATGACGATCGACACCGAGCCCTTCGGCGACATCACGTCCTTCACGAAGAAGGCGGTCTCGGAGATCATCGGGCCCCAACCGGCTTCATACCAGCCGGCCGAACCGTCTTCGAAGATCACCTGCAGGTGGCCGTAATTGTACATGTCTTCAGCGATTTCGTCGGACAGACGCAGGCCCATGCCGCGCACTTCCACCGGCTTGGCATCGGTGATCTGACACATAACGTCGACGTAATGCACGCCGCAATCGACGATCGGCGGGGTCGTCTGCATCAGCGACTTGTGGGTTTCCCAGGTCGGGCCGCTCGACTGCTGGTTCAGGTTCATGCGGAAGACGTAAGGACCGCCGAGCTTGCGAGCTTCGGCAATAAGCCGGATCCACGAGGGGTGATGGCGCAGGATGTAGCCAATGATCAGCTTGCGGCCATGCTTCTTGGCAGCCGCAACGACGCGCTCGGCGTCGGCGACCGTCGTTGCCAGCGGCTTCTCCACGAACACGTCGCAGCCGGCTTCGAAGGCGGCGACCGCATAGTCGGCATGGCTGTCGGAATAGGTGCAGACCGAGCAGAGTTCCGGCTTCAGGTCTGCGAGCGCCGTGTTGAAATCCGGATGGATTTCGTAACCGCGAAGCTCTTCCGGAAGCTCGACCTTGGAACGATTGACCAGGCCGACGATCTCGAAGCCGGGATTGTTGTGGTAGGCGAGCGCATGGCTGCGCCCCATGTTGCCGAGACCCGCGACGAGGACCCGGACCGGTTTGCTATCTGAACTCACTTGACTGCTCCTGCGGTGATGCCGCGGATCAGCTGCCGCGAGAAAATGACATAGAGGACGAGAACCGGAAGGATGGCGAGCGACAGGGCCGCAAGCACCGCATTCCAGTTGGTGACGAATTGGCCGATAAAGATCTGCGAGCCGAGCGTGACCGTCTTGGTCGCTTCCGCCGGCGCCAGGATCAGCGGGAACCACAGATCGTTCCAGATCGGGATCATCGTGAACACGGCAACGGTCGCCATTGCCGGCCGGATCAGCGGCAGGACGAGGCGGAAGAAGATCGAGTATTCCGACAGCCCGTCGATGCGACCGGCGTTCTTCAGGTCATCGGACACCGTGCGCATGAATTCCGACAGGATGAACACCGCAAGCGGCAGGCCTTGCGCCGTATAGACGAGGATCAGCGCCGTCAGCGTGTTGACGAGGTTGGCCGCGACCATGCCCTGGAGGATGGCGACGGTGCCGAGCCGGATCGGGATCATGATGCCGATCGCGAGATAGAGCCCCATCAGCGTGTTGCCGCGGAAGCGATACTCGGAGAGGGCAAAGGCGGCCATGGCACCAAACAGCAGTACCAGCGCGATCGAAACGACCGTGACGATGAAGCTGTTCTGGAAGTAGGTGGCGAAATCGCCCTGGCCGAGCACCGTCTGGTAGCCGATCAGGCTGAAGGTCTGCGGTGTTGGAACCGACAACGGCGCCCGGAAGATGGCGTTTCGATCCTTGAACGAGTTGATGAACGTCAGGAACACCGGAAACAGCGAGATCAGCGTATAGGCGATCAATGCTGCGTGGACGAAGCCGGTGCGGAAAATGGAGTGGCGTGCTTGCGACATCTCGGCCTCCCTTAGAACTGATAGCGGCGCATGCGGCGCTGGATGACGAAGAGGTAGAGCGACACGCCGGCAAGGATGATCAGGAACATCACCGTCGCGATCGTCGCACCCATCGAGCGGTCGCCGAGCTGCAGCTGGAAGCCGAAGAAGGTCCGGTAGAGCAGCGTGCCGAGAATGTCGGTCGAACCATCAGGACCGGCAAGTGCGCCCTGCACGGTGTAGACCAGGTCGAAGGCGTTGAAGTTGCCGACGAAGGTCAGGATCGAGATGATGCCGATGGCCGGCAGGATCAGCGGCAGCTTGATCTTCCAGAACTGGCTCCAGCCGGTGACGCCGTCGCATTCGGCGGCCTCGATCACTTCATCGGGAATATTGAGCAGCGCGGCATAGATCAGCATCATCGGGATGCCGACATATTGCCAGACCGAGATCAGCGACACGGCGATGAGCGCCGAGCCGGGCTTGCCGAGCCAGGGGGCGAACATCGACTTCAGGCCGACGAGATCGAGCATCCAGGGGGCCACGCCCCAGATCGGCGACAGGATCAGCTTCCAGATGAAGCCGACGATAACGAAGGAGAGCAGCGTCGGCAGGAAGATCGCCGTGCGGTAGAAGGTCACGAAACGCAGCTTCGGGATCGACAGCATGGCTGCGAGCGCTACGCCGATCGGGTTCTGCACGCACATGTGAATGATGAAGAAGATGACGTTGTTCTTCAGCGCGTTCCAGAA
Organism: Ensifer adhaerens; assembly: GCF_013283195.1. Classification (GTDB taxonomy): domain Bacteria; phylum Pseudomonadota; class Alphaproteobacteria; order Rhizobiales; family Rhizobiaceae; genus Ensifer; species Ensifer adhaerens_G. The sequence continues at coordinate 553,267 of NZ_JABEKT010000001.1, forward strand.
ATCATGTGCCCAGCGTTCGTCGCCGAACAGCACCTGGAAATTCGCCAGACCAACGAAGGTCGGCTGGCCGTCGACTGTGTTGAACAGGGAAAGGCGCAGCGTCTCGATCAGCGGCAGGATCATGACCGCGGAGTAGACCAGCAGGGCCGGCAGCAGAAAGACGAGGATGTGCCAGCGTTTCGGCCGTCTCACGGTCGGCTGTCCCTCTTGCAGTGAAGTGGCGTTGCTCATGGATCGTACCCGCTTGTTCGACCGGTTCCCTCAGGGATCATGATGCGTGTCGACGCCACGCGGCCGGTCTTGCCGCATAACGCCTGCCCCGATCGGGCTCATGACGAAGGTTAAGGCTATCGCGTTCTTTTGCAAACGACTGCGTCGGGGACCTCCCCATCACGGGGAGGTCGGTGACGCTGCGGCTGGGGGAGTGCCTTCTTGGGCAATGTCCTCCCGCCCGGCCCTTGCTGCACCTTTCCTCGGGTCCCGCGGATCCGAGGATGAGAACATGCAGCAATTCATAGTGCTACGGCGACGGTAGCGCATCTTGACAGACGCTTGGCGCCGTAGGGCCGACCCTCCCCGTGAAGGGAGGGAACCAGTTGCGCTTACTTTGCCGGCTTGTACCAGCCGTCGAGACCCTTCTGCAGCTTTTCTGCAGCCACCTCAGGCGTATCCGTGCCGTTGATGACGTTTGCAGATTCGACCCAGGTCTCGTTTTCGAGGTTCGGCGTGCCGCGCGACAGGATCTGGTAGGTCGAGCGGATCGTCGGCTTGCACTTTTCGCGCCAGGAAACGAATTCCTGAGCGAGCGGATCGGCCATCTTCACGGCCGTCGAGTTCAGGCTGAAGAAGCCCGGCAGCGAGTTGGCATAGATGTCGGCGAATTCCGGCGACGAGATCCAGGTCAGGAGCTTCTTGGCTTCTTCGGCGTGCGCGCTCTTGGCATTGAGGCCGACGCCGATGTCGTTGTGGTCGGAGATGTAGCAAGCGTCGCCGGCGTTCTTAACCGGAGGCGGGAAGGCGCCCATCTTGAATTGGGCCTGGGTGTTGAACAGGCCGATTTCCCACGAGCCGGCCGGGTAGATCGCAGCGCGGCCGAGCGTGAACAGGTTCTGACTATCAGGGTAGGTCTGGGCTTCGAAACCGTCGCCGAGATAGTCCTTCCACTTGGCCAGAACCTTGTAGGGCTCGACCCAGGCAGCGTCGGTCAGCTTTTCTTCGCCCTTGATCAGCTTGGCGCGACCTTCTTCACCCTTCCAGTAGGTCGGGCCGATGTTCTGGTAGCCCATGGTCGCGGCTTCCCAGAGGTCCTTGGTGCCCATCGCCATCGGGATGTAGTTGCCGTCGGCCTTGATCTTGTCGAGAGCCGCGAAGAATTCGGCTTCCGTCGTCGGGATCTGGATGCCGAGCTGGTCGAAGGCGTCCTTGTTGTAGATGAAGCCGTGGATGACCGAGGCCATCGGCACGCAGAAGGTGGCCGAGCCATCGTCCGTCGTCCAGGCGGACTTGGCGACCGGCGAGAAGTTCTCCATGCCCGGAAGCGCTGTCAGGTCGGCCAGGTGCTTCTTGTTGTAGAGTTCGAGCGAGGCGTCGAACGGGCGGCAGGTGATGAGGTCGCCAGCCGAGCCGGCGTCGAGCTTGGCGTTCAGCGCCGCGTTGTATTCGGTGGGCGCGGTCGGAGCGAACTTGACCTTGATGCCCGGATGCTTGGCTTCAAACGCCGGGATCAGCTTTTCCTGCCAGATCGCCAGGTCGTCGTTGCGCCAGCTTTCGATCGTCAGCGTCACGTCCTCGGCGTGCGCCAGGCCGGCCGAGCCGAGAATGCTCGACGCGAGCAGCAGGCCCTTGAGTGTCGTACGGGTCATTTAGCTTCTCCCTCTTATATGCGCCGTTCTGGCGCGGTTTGAATCCCAGGTTTTTGTCAGGCCGAGACGATGTCGATCGCCCGGCGCAGATTCTGTTTGGTCTGGTTGAGCGCCGCCTCGGCGGCTGCGACGTCCTTCGCGCCCGAGGCGAGCAGGATGGCGATCTTGACCGAACCGGATGCGGCATTGATCAGCCGCCCGGCCTCAGGCGCGCTGACGCCGGTAATGTCGGTGACGATGCGCACCGCCCGGCCATGCAGCTTGATGTTGTCGGCGCGCAGATTGACCATGTGGCCATCGAGCACGTGGCCGAGATGGATGCCGACCAGGGTCGAGAACATGTTGAAGGCGATCTTCTGCGCCGTGCCCGCACCCATGCGCGTCGAGCCGGAAACGACTTCCGGCGGCGTCTGCAGCAGGATGGCGACATCAGCGTCCTTGAAGAGGGCCGCACCCGGATTGTTGGCGACGGCGATCACCTTGGCGCCGAGCTTGCGCGCCTCGTCGGCTGCGGCGAGCGCATAGGGTGTCGAACCGCTGGCCGACACCGAGACCAGACAGTCGCCCGCAGCGATGCCAGCCTTGCGTACGTCTTCGCGCGCCAGATCCATGTCGTCTTCGTAACCGCCGGCAAGGTCGCTGAGGCTGGCGGCGCCGCCTGCAAGCAGAATGACGATCTGGTCGTGCGGGATACCATAGGTGCCGGGGAGTTCCAGCGCATCGGCCATGGCCATCAGGCCCGAGCTGCCGGCGCCGGCATAAGCGAGCCTGTGTCCGGCACCAAGCGCTTCTGCGGCCAGGGACGCAGCAGTGGAAATCTGCTCGATCGCAGCGTCTACGACCTTTGCTGCCGCCTGCTGCCCGGATGCGAGCAGCCGAAGCGCGAGGGCTGGATGCATGACATCCAGGCCTTTGGCATTGTCGTGACGCTCCTCGGTCTTCACTGAAGGCATAGGTTGTGTCTCCTCTGGGCGAATTAATGCCAAAAAAATACCAATTGTCTAGGAGAATTTACATTTTGAAGCCAGAAAAAAGCAATCGCTGAAATTATCCATTGTTATTCAGTGCGTTATTTCAAAATCGCATGTCGAGACCAATTCGGACTTGGTTATTGGTATTTTTTTGGTATCTTCAACGGGCGGAGGTGCTCATGCCAAACTACCTGATTGGAATCGATGGCGGCGGAACAAGCTGCCGGGCGGCTGTGGCTGCGGGGGATGGCCATATTCTCGGCCGCGGCAAGGCTGGTGCCGCCAATATCCTGACGGATCCCGAAACGGCGCTCGCCAATATCGCCGGCGCCGCGCGCGCTGCGTTCGAAGAGGCCGGCCTTGATCCCGCTGGTATAGCGCAGGCGCGGGCGCTTGTCGGTGTCGCCGGACATAACGTCGGCGATGCGGTGCACTATGTGAAGCGCCGCCTGCCGTTTGCCGCGGCCGACATCGAATCGGATGGCTTGATCGCCCTGCAGGGTGCGCTCGGCGACGAGGACGGTGCCGTTGCCATTCTCGGCACCGGCAGCATCTATATCCTGCGCCGGGGCGACGCGATCAGCTATGTCGGCGGCTGGGGCTTCACGATCGGCGACCATGGCAGCGGTGCACGCATCGGCCATGCCCTCTTGCAGGAAAGCCTGCTCGCCTTTGACGGCATTCACGAGGCTTCGCCGGTGACGGATGGCGTCATGGCCGAGTTCAGAAACGATCCGAGCAATGTCGTCGATTTCGCACGCCTGGCAAAGCCAGGCGAGTTCGGCCGTTATGCCCCGCGTGTGTTCGAAGCGGCGCAGCTAGGCGATCCGGTCGCCGTGCGCCTGTTGAAGACGGCGGCAATCACGGTCGACGAAGCGCTCGACGTCGTTGTCGCTCGGGGAGGGAGGAAGCTCTGCCTGCTCGGCGGTCTCGCGCAGCTCTACCGTCCATGGCTTGCAGAGCGCCACCAGCCGCTTTTCGTCGAAGCCGAGGCCGACGCCCTTACCGGCGCCGTGGCGCTCGCCGCACAGCGCTTCGGCTCCCGCAAGGAGGTTGGCGCATGACCGACCATCTCGCCGCCATTCTGCCGCTCGAAGGCCTGCAGGCGGGCGGCTCCGGCCCGCTCTATCTCAAGCTGCGCCAATCCCTCGAAGACGCGATCCAGTCGGGCAAGCTCAATCATGGCGACGCCCTGCCGCCGGAGCGCGATCTGGCGGACTACGCCAATATCAGCCGCGTTACCGTGCGCAAGGCGGTCGACGATCTCGTGCGCGACGGTTTGCTGGTGCGCCGCCACGGTTCCGGCACCTTCGTCGTCAAGCCGGTGTCCAAGGTGCAGCAATCGCTGTCGCGGCTGACCTCTTTTACCGAGGACATGGCGCGCCGTGGCTTGAACACCCATGCGCGCTGGCTCGAGCGCGGCCTGTATCATCCATCCCCGGACGAGATGATGGCGCTGGGCCTGCCGGCCGATGCACTGGTGGCAAGGCTCGGGCGTCTGCGTATCGCCGACGACATGCCGCTGGCGATTGAGCGCGCAAGCATCTCGGCCGAGTTCTTGCCGGATCCGCAGTCCGTCACGTCGTCGCTCTATACCGCGCTCGACAAGACCCGCTCGCGTCCGGTCCGAGCCGTGCAGCGCATCTCCGCCTGCAACATCAAGGATCCGGATGCCTCCATGCTCGGCGTCGCCGTGGGCTCTGCCGGCCTTTCCATCGAACGCGTCTCCTATCTCGCATCGGGACGTGTCGTCGAATTCACCCGCTCGCTCTACCGGGGCGACGCCTATGATTTTGTCGCGGAACTGACCCTGTCGGAATCCTGACCGACGGAACCGCCAAGAAAGGAATTGACTATGCAGACCAACATGCGCCGAGAAATCGACGAGATCCCCGAAGCGGCAGCCCGTCTTCTCGACCGTTCGTCCGAAGCCTTGAAGCAGGCCGGCGCAGCGCTCCGCGCCAAGGACCCGGCCTTCCTGGTGACGATCGCGCGCGGCTCCTCGGACCATGCGGCGCTGTTCCTGAAATATGCGATCGAGCTGCAGGCCGGTCGCCCGGTCGCCTCGCTCGGGCCGTCGCTCGCCTCGATCTATGGTGCCAAGCTCAAGCTCGGTGGCGCTGCGGCGATTGCCATTTCGCAATCGGGCAAGAGCCCCGACATCGTCGCGATGGCGCAGGCGGCAACCGATGCCGGTGCCGTATCGATCGCGCTCACCAACACTCTGCCCTCGCCGATCTCGAAGGCCTGCACCCATCCGCTCGACATTCTCGCCGGCCCGGAAATCGCCGTTGCCGCGACCAAGTCCTACGTCAACTCCATCGTCGCCGGCCTTGCCGTACTCGGCGAATGGACCGGCGACGCGGCGTTGCAGCGCGCCGTGGCCGATCTGCCGAACCAGTTCGCCAAGGCGGTGAAGCTTGACTGGCACGAGTTTGCCGCCGACCTCGGCGAGGCGGAATCGCTCTACGTGCTCGGCCGCGGTCCGGCACTGGCGATCGCCAGCGAAGCAGCGCTGAAGTTCAAGGAAACCTCCGGCATGCACGCCGAAGCCTATTCGGCAGCCGAAGTGTTGCACGGGCCGGTCGCGCTTGTCGGCGCCAAGTTCCCGGTGCTGACGCTTGCAGCGCGCGATGCGGCCGAAGGCTCCGTCGCCGAGATCGCCGACGGCATGGCCGAGAAGGGCGCCGTGGTGCATGTGACGTCGAGCCGCGCCGGCAAGGCAAAGCGCCTGCCGTTCGTCGAGACGGGACACCCGATCACCGACGCGCTGACGCTGATCCTGCCGTTCTACGGCTTCGTCGAAGCCTGGTCGCGCTCGCGCGGCCTCAACCCCGATGCACCGGCCAGCCTCAAGAAGGTAACGGAGACGAGATGACCGAGAAGAAGGCAATCATCGGCGCCCGCCTGTTCGATGGAATCGAATGGCACGATGGCGCCGCCCTCCTGATCGAGGCCGGCCGCGTCAAGGCCATCGTGGCTGCCGGTGATGTGCCGGCGGATGCCACCGTCATCGACACGCACGGTCTGCTGCTGGTGCCCGGCTTCATCGATCTGCAGGTCAATGGCGGCGGTGGCGCACTGCTCAACGCGCAGCCGACGCTGGACGGCATTCGCCAGATCTGTTCGGCCCATGCGACATTCGGCACCACGGCGCTGTTGCCGACGCTGATCACCGATACGCGCGAAGTGCGCTCGGCAACGATCGCAGCCGGCCTCCAGGCGAAGGCGGCTGGCGTGCCGGGCTTTCTCGGCCTGCATCTGGAAGGCCCGCATCTCTCGGTCGCTCGCAAGGGCGCGCATGATCCGGCGCTGATCCGCCCGATGGATGATGCCGACCTCGCGGAGATGGTCGACTGTGCCAGGGCGCTCGGTGTGCTCATGGTCACCGTCGCGCCGGAGAACGCCACGAAGGAACAGGTACGCGCGCTCGCCGATGCCGGCGCCGTCGTCAGCCTCGGCCATACGGATGTCGGCTATGAGGCCGCGGTCTCCTACGCCAAGGCGGGGGCGAAGACGGTGACGCATCTCTTCAACGCCATGAGCGGCCTCGGTCATCGCGAGCCCGGCATCGTCGGCGCAGCGCTTGCGACCGGAACCTTGCATGCCGGCCTGATCGCCGACGGCTACCATGTCGATCCAGCCTCGATGGGTGTGGCGCTGCGCGCCAAGATGGGTCCCGGCCAGATCTTCCTGGTCACCGACGCGATGTCGCCGATCGGAACGGATATGACGAGCTTCGAGCTTAACGGCCGCGAGATCCTGCGTCACGGCGGCCGGTTGACGCTTGCAGACGGCACGCTTGCCGGCGCCGATATCGACATGCTGTCGTCGGTGCGTTTCGTGCACGAGAGGCTTGGGCTTCCGCTCGAGGAGGTGCTGCGCATGGCATCGGCCTATCCTGCCGACGCCATGGGCCTCTCCTCGCACAAGGGTCGCCTGCTGCCCGGCGCGGACGCCGACTTCGTGCTGCTGACGCCGGAGCTGGCCATGGGATCGACCTGGATCGGCGGCGAGAAAGTCTACGCCGCCTGATCGCATCGACAGGCAAAACCTGTGGCCCGACGATCAGAGATGGTCGTCGGGCTTTTTCTTTGGCGCGGACCGAAAGAGCGGCGAAAGGGCCGGAGCGGAAATGGCCTACTGCGCCGAAAGGCGCGCCTTCATCGCCCGAACGGTTGCCACGTCCGTGCGACGCCGATCTTCGGCCACAAATCCCATGCTGACCAGTCGTGGATCGTGAGCCGGCTCACGGATCGAGCAAGACGAATGCACTTCGCTGACCGACAGGTTTTCAAGCAGCGCGTCTACGGTCTCAAGCGTCACGCCCGAGCCCGGCATGATCGAAAGACGCCCGGCGGCGAGCGCCACAAGCTCCGCAAGCTTTTCGATCGCCTGCGGCGCGCTTCTGGCGCCGCCGGATGTCAGGATCCGCTCGAAGCCGAGTTCGGCTGCCATTTCGATCGCATCCTTGAAATCTGGCACCAGGTCGAAGGCGCGGTGCAGCGTGAGGCCAAGGCCCGCGGCGTGACCCGTCAGCTTTCGCAGCATCGTAGCATCCAGCTGGCCATCGGCGAGCGAAGCGCCAAGCACGACACCGGCAAGCCCGGCATCGCGCACCGCATCGATATCGCGACGCATCATGTCGAGATCGCCGGCACCGAAGACGAAGTCGCCCGGCCGCGGTCGGATCATCACATAGACGGGCACCCGGGGCGGACCGGCGAGCGCCATCAGCCCGGCCGTCGGCGTCAGCCCGCCGACGGAGAGCGCTGCGCAGAGCTCGATGCGGTCCGCTCCGCCTTCCACCGCCGCTGCAAGCCCGTCGGCGTCGTCGACGCAAACCTCAAGTCCAGTCACGCTCATGCTTTTTCTCCTCCAAGGCCAAGCAAAGCGGCGCCGATCAGCCCGGGCTCGACCTGACATTCGCCGCGCACGACCAGCGGCCGTTTGAACTGGCGCAGAATCCGGCTACGAACCGCCTTGTCGATCTCCTCCAACAACGGCTCGACATTGGAAAGCCCGCCGCCGACCGGCACGATGGTCGCGCCCGTCGTATTGATGACCACGGCGAGCGGCGAACTGACGAGATCGACAAGCACTTCGACGGTCCGTTTTGCCTCCGCGTCGCCTTTCAGCCATGCCTCGATGATCTCGTGGCTCGACAGCGTCTTGCCGTGAATGGTGTCGTGCATGCGTTCGAGCCCGCGCGCGCCGCCGACGGTGTCGACGCAGCGCCGCTGTCCGCAACCACAGGCATAGGCCGGAATGGCGATCGGTGGGTCTCCCGCTTCCGCCGCCAATGCGGGCCCGTGCCCCCATTCACCGGCAAAGCCGCCATCGGCGTTGATCAACTCGCCGCCGACCACCAGCCCGCCGCCGACGCCGGTGCCGAGGATGGCGCCGAAGACGATGCGGTGGCCGCGCCCGGCGCCGGCGCCGGCTTCTGCAAGCGCGAAACAGTCGGCGTCATTGGCGATCTTGACCGGCAGGTGCAGCTCGCGTTCGAGCTCGGCCACCAGTTCGCGGCCGTCGATGCAGGGGATGTTGGCGCATTTGATCCGGCGCGTTTCCGGGTCGATGACGCCGGTGATCGAGATCGCCACGCATTCCGGATGGCCGCCGGCCTCGTCGAGCACCGATTCGAGCACCTGGACGAATTGACGAAAATTGCTGAGAGGGGTCGTGCGGCGCGGCAGCGGAAAGATCCGGTCGCGCGAATGCACGATCGCGCCCTTGATCGCCGATCCGCCGATATCGAAACAGACGATCATGCTTCTCCCCGGATCACGGCCTCGGCGGCAAGGGCGATCGACAGCAGCCGGTCGTCGTGATGATGCGGCGCTGCCAGCTGCAGCCCGACGGGCATTTCGCCGGCACCGGTGCCGCAGGGGATCGAGATGCCGCAAAAATCGAGGAAATTGCCGATGAGCGTGTTGCGCAGCGTCCTGGCATTGGTCTTGAAGAACAGCTCGTCGTCGGCGAGCAGCGGCGCCACCGGCGGCGCGACGTGTGGCAATGTCGGGTGGACGATCAGTTCGCCCGGCTTCAGGCTTTCGACCGTTTCGTGGATCAGCTGGTCGCGGGCATCGAGAAGCGCGATGTAGTCGGGCATGGTGATCTTCTCGCCGAGCCGTGTGCGGGCGACGACGCGCGGATCGATGCGTTCGGCCTCGGGACCGGCCAGGCGCTCCCGGTGCAGCGCGTAAGCCTCGGCGGTGACGAGAGCGCCGTGGCGTGCCATCAGATCGAACACTGCCTTGAACGTCGGGAAGGGGCGGCGCGTGACCGTGGCTCCGGCCTTTTCCAGCCGTTTGATCGCATCCTCGAAGGCTTCGACGACTTCGCTCTCGGCCTCGTCGAAGACGATGGTTTCGGGGATGACGATCGAGAGGCCGGTGATCTCACCGCGGCGCACCACCGGTGCGGTCAATCCATGCATGGCGGCGTCGAGCCAGACCGCATCCTGCACCGTATGGCAGAGAGGCCCAAGCGAATCGAGGCTTTCGGCGAGCGGAAACACACCCTTCATCGAATAGCGGCCGCGTGTCGCCTTGTAGCCGACGATGCCGGTCATTGCCGCCGGGATGCGCACGGACCCGCCGGTGTCGGTGCCGATTGCCGCCGGCACGAGGCCGGCCGCGACTGCCGCCGCCGATCCCGACGAGGAGCCGCCCGGAATGCGCTCGACATCGGTCGACGCCGGATTGTGCGGCGTGCCGTAGTGCGGATTGATGCCGAGGCCGGAAAAAGCGAACTCGCTCATATTGGTTCGTCCGACGCTGACCATGCCGGAACCGGCAACAGCTGCGACCACTGCGGCGTCGCTGCCGGCGGGCGGAGTGTCGCGTAGAACCGCCGAGCCGGCGGTGGTCACGCTGTCCTTGACGTCGAAGAGGTCCTTCCAGGCGACGGGAAGACCGTCGAGCAGGCCGAGCGAACGGCCGGCCCGGATCCGGCTGGAGGCGGCCGCCGCCTCCTTCAGTGCGCGCTCGCGGGTGAGGCCGACGAAGATCGCCTGGTCGCCATGTGCTTCGATGCCGGCAAGCGTTTCCTCGGCAAGCGTGACCGGGTCGAGTTTGCCGTCCTGGACGAGGACCGAAAGCCCGGCGAGCGTTTTCTGTCTGGTCATAGTCTCCCCTTGTCCGCCTGCCATCGGTGGCGTTCGTCTATTCTGTCGACCTGTCAGGCCGCTGATTGAATGCGTGTTGCAATCGCTTGGGCGCGTTTCTTGCGCCGGCTGTTATCGTCTACATCACTTACCATATCGCTCCCGATGGCGTTTGCCATGGCTCGCCCGTCTTCGCCGCAGGAATTTTACCGAATGAAGGCGATGCCGATTGTCCTGCCTTGTCGATGCGACAGCTTCTGCCTACATGCCTCATCGAACCTGCCCGACACTGGAGACATGCGGATGATTTTGGACGCGGCGCGACTTTCCCTCGCCAATCTCTTTGCGCCGGAAACCCGCTCGGTGTTCTGGAAAGTGCTCGGCCTGACGCTTCTCGCGCTCGCAGCACTCTGGTTCTGCCTGCGCGAACTCTTCATATGGCTGGCTTTGCCCTGGCTCGATGCCTTGATGCCCGGTACGCCCGCATGGGCCGGCTGGCTCACCTTCGTGCTCGGCATCTTCGCGAGCCTCGGTCTGGCACTGGCGCTGGCCCTGCTTCTGGCTCCGGTGACGGCGCTGATCGCCGGCCTGTTCCTCGATGATGTCGCCGAAGTGGTGGAAGCGCGCGACTATCCGAACGAGCCGGCGGGCAGGCCCCTGCCGCTTGGCGAGGCGATTGCCGGCTCCGCCAAGTTCCTTGGCGTCGTCATTCTCGGCAACATACTGGCACTGTTTCTGCTGCTCGTGCCCGGCGTCAACCTGATCGCCTTCTTCCTCGTCAACGGATACCTGCTCGGGCGGGAGTTCTTCGAATTTGCCGCCATGCGCTACCGGTCGCCGGCCGAGGCCAGGCTCTTCCGCGCCAAGCACCGCTCGACGGTGTTTCTGGCCGGGCTGATCCTTGCCGCCTTCCTTGCCGTGCCGCTGCTCAACCTGCTGACGCCGCTTTTTGCCGCCGGCATGATGGTGCATCTCCACAAGAGGCTGTCGGCAAGCGACCCGGGATTTTCGCTCGCGCGTGGATCTGCGGCCGGGGCCTGAGGCGCAATCTGCTTGACAGCGCACATTCGCTGGCCAATCTGCCGGCAAATCCACATGATGTCGTGCGCCCAGGTGGCGGAGACCGGACGGAGCAGCTGTAATGAACCATGCCGAAGACCGGATCACCCGTCTCGAAGAGACGGTGGCCCACCAGGCCAAGACGATCGAGGAGCTTTCCGATCAGCTCGCCGAGCAATGGAAGGTCGTCGAGCAGACGCGGGCCAAGCTCGACCGGCTGACGGAACGCTTTCTCAGCCTCGAGGAGCAATCGCTCGACGCGCCGCCGATCACCCGACCGCCGCACTACTGAGCCGCAATCTCATCGCAATTGACCAAGGGTAGAAAACAAAAAAGGCCGCCGTTCCTGCGAACGGCGGCTTTCTTCATATCAGGCGGAAGCCCTTAGTAGGGGCAGGCTTCGTCGCTCATGTAGTCGTGAACCTGGACCTTGCCGGCGATGATTTCGGCCTTCACCTTTTCGACCGCGTCGAGCATTTCCGGGGTGATCAGGGCCTTGTTGTTGTCGTCGAGCGCGTAGCCGACGCCATCTTCCTTGAGGCCGAGGTTGGAGATGCCGAACTCGAACTTGTCGTTCTTGGCAGCCGTGAAGGCTTCGTAGACGGCGACGTCGACGCGCTTCAGCATCGAGGTCAGAACCTTACCCGGCTGCAGGCCGTTCTGGTTGGAGTCGACGCCGATGCCGAGCTTGCCAGCGTCAGCCGCTGCCTGCAGGACGCCGACGCCGGTGCCGCCGGCTGCGTGGTAGACCACGTCCGAACCCTGGTCCATCTGCGACTTCGCGATTTCGCCGCCCTTGACCGGGTCGTTCCAGGCATCAGGCGTCGTGCCGGTGTAGGCTTCGAGAACCTTGACGTCAGCGCCGGTCGACTTGGCGCCGCCGACATAGCCGCAGGCGAACTTGTGGATGAGCGGAACGTCCATGCCGCCGATGAAGCTGACGGTCTTCGACTTCGAAGCGAGACCGGCGAGCACGCCGACGAGGTAGGAGCCTTCCTGTTCCTTGAACACGATCGACTTCACGTTCGGCTTGTCGAGCACCATGTCGATGATCGCGAACTTGGTGTCGGGATATTCGGCGGCGATCTTTTCGAGCGGGGCGGCCCAGTTGAAGCCGGCCATGACGATCGGGTTGTTGCCGTCGCTGGCGAAGCGGCGGAGCGCCTGCTCGCGCTGTGCGTCGTTGGCGATTTCGAACTCGCGGTATTCGACGCCCGATTCAGTCTTGAATTTTTCGGCGCCGTTAAAGGCCGCTTCGTTGAACGATTTGTCGAACTTGCCGCCCAGATCGTAAATGATGGCCGGCTTGATGTCGGCGGCCAGAGCCGTCGCGGACATCATGGAAAAGGCAAAGAGACCGAGAATTGTTTTTTTCATCGTGCAGCCCTGTTGTCGCTATTGATCTTTATCGGGTCCTCCCGCGGGCCCCGAATGGAGCCTGTCTGCGGAACCCACCCCTCTCGCGGGGGCTAGGGTGGCGGCATCCTTGCACGGTCGCGGCAAAAAAACACTCAAAATTTTTCAGATGGTAAAAATGTCGACCGGCATTCACAGGCATCGTTAAAATGCCGGTTCCCTTGACCTTTTAGGGTTCGAGGGGTGACGCCGTGCGCCGTGCGCCCGGTTTAAAAGCTCAACGCAGCTCGCGCAAAAGTAAGCGGCTGTCTTGCGACGGCAACCCGCCCAAATGAAAGCGGAAGCGCAGCAAGTGTATCCGGGGGATCGTGATGCGCCTTAGCCGCCGATCGGGCAGCTGACGCCGGTGCCGCGCAGGCCGCAATAACCATCAGGGTTCTTCGCCAGATACTGCTGGTGGTAATCCTCGGCAAAGTACAACGGGCCGGCCATTTCGATCTCGGTGGTAATCTTGCCGGTATGGCCGGACATTTTCAGCGCCGCCTGGAAGGCGTCGCGTGCGTCCTTCGCCGCTTTCAGCTGGGCATCGTCGTAGACATAGATGGCGGAGCGATAGGTCGTGCCGATGTCGTTGCCCTGGCGCATGCCCTGGGTCGGGTCGTGCTGCTCGAAGAAGGTCTTGAGCAGGCGCGACAGGGCAACCACCTTCGGGTCGTAGACGACCAGAACCACTTCGGTGTGGCCGGTCAGCCCCGTGGTGGTTTCCTGATAGGTTGGGTTCGGCGTCAGCCCGCCGGAATAACCGGCCGCAGTGACGTAAACGCCAGGGATGTTCCACAAGAGCCGCTCGGCGCCCCAGAAGCAACCCATGCCGAGCAGGATCTTCTCTGTGCCTTCGGGGTAGGGGCCTTTCAGCGGGTGTCCCGAGACAAAATGATTGACGGCGGTCGCCATGGCGTCCTCGCGCCCGCGCAGCGCCGTCTCGGCGTCTGGCAGGATGGTCTTCTTGTTGAACATGTCGATCAGGAACATCGTGGAAACTCCATGTCGTCGACGCGGGTGGCTGCGCTCCGCGATGATCAGGCAGCGAAGCGGCCGGCGGCCGGTCGCTTTTTGTATCCGGCCATCCAAAGCAGGAGGGCGAGAAGGGCAAGCACTGCAAAGGCCGGCTGCGTCAACAGCCAGTGCAGCATCGAATGCCAGAAGGTTGGTCCGGTATCTGTGCGTTGCGCGAACTGCACCCAGCTGGCGGTGTCGGCACCGAGGACTTCGAGATCGTCACCGAGCGACGTCGTCACCAACTCGGATGCGGCAACGGACTGGATGGCATCGACCGCACCGGCAAGGACGGCCCCAAGCAGCACCACAAAACTCGCCAGTCTCAGCACGAAGCGCATCGATCCCTTATTCTCCAAACGTTATCACGCCAGACCGAGGAAGCCCCCGCCTTTCGGCACCGGCTCGGCTTTCAGGGGGCAAAGCCGACGAGGTGGGCGAGCGTTGCAATCCGATATGGCGCAGCGTCCAGGCGGCCTCAGAAGGGAGGCGCCGAACAACTCTGCTGCAAGAGATAGGCCCGGTCGGCGACCAGCGCAATGGCAACCGCCGACTGCCAAGTTATACAAGATGTCAACAATCTGTCAGAAAGCAGTTGATCCCACGCAAATCATCGGTATATATCCCGCCCGTCCGCCGGTTCGCGCCGGATGACACGAAGGGCCGCGGCCCTTCCCATCCAGCCGCATGACCATCGGCTGTTGACGGATGGACAGGTGGCCGAGTGGTTGAAGGCGCACGCCTGGAACGCGTGTATACGTGAAAGCGTATCGAGGGTTCGAATCCCTCTCTGTCCGCCATTTCTTCATGTAAGATGTTGTTTTTCTGGGCTTCGTCTTTGCCGCCCATCATCTGGCGCATCACTTTGCGTTGAAGCTGGATGCTTCTCTGTCCGGGAGCTACATGCGGCCATCTCGCGGTGGCTATGGCCGGATTGTCGTGGCGGCTGATCGGCTGCGCATCGTGGTTGAGGATGCCGTCTTTCGATAGGTCTGGAGCCCCTGGCCCCAAGTGCGGTGGGCGCCATAAAGCAATCCTATCGATATCAAGCCAGACGCCGAGGGTGCAAAGCAGCAAGATGCCCAGATTGGTGTCGAGCAAAGCTGTGTCAGCACGAGAAAGCTTGTCATTACGTCGGAATGATTGCTACCCTCGCGTCCTGCACTCAAACAGAGCGAGGGACTGCAATCGGTGCGGGAACCGGCGCAATTGTCGCCGGAGTTGTGCGTGATAGCTGGGGTGGTGCGGCTGTTGGTGCCGTGGCCGGTGGCATCATGGGCAACCTGATGGGTCGTTCCCGTGAGGGCGAAGGCTATTGCATCTATCGTGACCGCTATGGGCGCCGCTTCGAAGCGCGCTGCCGATGACAGCAGCCCAACTTTCTCCGAACGCGTGGAGGGTGTCGATTTCCGGACCGGGCTCGGTGTACCCTGGAAGGTGACGACAGGGTTCAGACTGTCGTCTCTGACGGATCTGCGGCGCGACGGGTGATACTGTACGTTGGGGTAAGTATTTACGACGAACTGGCACATAGCCGAATGAAGGCAAACTCATGGTCCAGCTATCGCATGCCCAGCAATCCGTCCAGTCAACGCCCGGCTCGCTGCGCCCGGATATGATCGCGGGCCTGACGGCAGCGGCAGTGGTGCTGCCGAAGGCAATGGCCTATGCGACCGTTGCCGGCCTTCCAGTCAGCGTCGGGCTCTACACCGCCTTCGTACCGATGATCGTCTACGCGCTCCTCGGCACCTCGCGCGTGCTCAGCGTCAGCTCGACGACCACCCTCGCGATCCTGACCGCAAGCCAGCTCGCGCTCGTCGTGCCTGGCGGTGAGCCGGATAAATTGCTCACGGCAACCGCGACACTGACGGCGCTGACAGGTCTGCTGCTGATCGCTGCGTCAGCCCTGCGTCTGGGGTTCGTGGCAAACTTCATTTCGTCGCCGGTCCTGACGGGTTTCAAGGCCGGGATCGGCCTGGTCATTGTGCTCGACCAAGTGCCCAAACTGTTCGGGCTGCATTTTACCAAGGAGGGGTTCTTCCGGGATATCCTGAACCTCATCCACCATTTGCCCGAAACGTCGCTTGTCACACTCACGGTCGGCGCTACGGCACTGGTGCTCCTGCTGCTCCTGGAACGCCGCTGGCCACATTCCCCTGCTCCCCTTGCCATAGTCGCGGCGGGCATAGCCGTTTCGTGGTTGGCGGGCCTTGGCTCCGCAGGTGTTGCGACAGTGGGGCACATTCCCCAGGCCCTGCCGTCCCTGGTGCTGCCGGATGTCGACCTGATCCTCCAACTTGTTCCCGGCGCATGCGGCATCGCACTGATGAGTTTCACCGAGACGATCGCCGCGGGCCGGGCTTTTGCGGTCGCCGGCGAGCCGCCGATCCTGCCAAACCGCGAACTCGTGGCGACCGGCGCTGCCAATCTCGCTGGCGGGCTCTTTGGCGCGATGCCGGCAGGCGGCGGGACATCGCAGACGGCGGTGGTGCGCGCTGTCGGCGGGCGCACGCAGAAGGCCTCGTTGGTCACGGCGGCGGCCGCTGCGGCGACGATGCTCTTTCTTGCGCCACTACTCGGCCTTTTGCCGCAGGCCGTGCTCGCGGCAATCGTCATCGTCTACTCCGTTGGTCTCATAAGGCCTGCCGAATTTGCCTCGATCCGCAAGGTCCGCCGTATGGAGTTTCGCTGGGCGCTTGCCGCCTTCCTCGGCGTGCTCCTGTTCGGCACGCTCCAGGGCATCCTCGTTGCCATTACCCTTTCGCTCGTCGGTCTCTCCGGCCAGGCAGCCAACCCACGTGTCCACGTCGTTGGCCGTAAACGCGGCGAGGACCTCCTGCGGCCGCTTTCGACCGAGCATCCGGACGATGAAACATTCGAAGGCATGCTGATCCTGCGCCCGGAGGGACGGCTGTTTTTCGTCAACGCCCAGCAGGTCGGCGACCGTATTCGCGCGCTTGCCAGTGAGCAGAAGCCGCGTGTCCTGATGCTGGACCTCAGCCGCGTCGTCGACATCGAATACTCGGCGCTTCAAATGATCATCGACGGCGAGCGGAGCCTTGCGCGGGAGAACATTCAGCTCTGGCTCGCGGGCCTCAACCCGGATGTGCTCGCCTACATCAGGGCTTCGGGCTTTGCCGACCAGCTTGGACCGAACCGCATGTTTTCCAACACCCGCGCCGGGATCCGTCACCATCAGGATAGCCACGCGGCAGCGCCGTCACAGCCCGCTGAGGGTGCCGCAACCACCTGACCTTGCGCAAAGTGCCTGACATCAGGTTTTTGCTTTCGGTCTTCTTGTTTTCGGACCGCATCGCATGGAACGCTGCTGCAACGAGAGAATGCGTCTGCCTATCCGGCTGGGGAAGCGATAGCGCAGCGAACGTACTTCAAGGGCCTGAGAATAACATAACAATACACTAATCTCGTGCGCTCCATGGTCCCAGTTAAAACTTCAGATATAGTATTATTTTATTCCAAATAGCTCCTTGAAACGAGTGAAGAAGGGTGTATTCTCGCCAAAATAGCGATGAGCATTTAGTCAGATTTGGTTCCCGATTTCCGAGTATTTGGGGGAAGCTCTATGGTTGACTGGTTCGTAAGCACGCTTCGCACTTATCCTGAAATTGCAATATTTCTCTCATTGGCGCTCGGATACTACTTCGGGTCGTTCACGTACAAAGGCCTGGGCCTTGGCGCGGTCACAGCGACGCTGATTGCGGCCGTCATCATCGGGCAGCTCGGTATCACCATATCGCCCCCGCTCAAGGCCACGTTCTTTCTGATGTTCCTGTTTGCGATCGGCTACGGCGTCGGGCCGCAATTCGTGCGTGGCATTGCCAAGGATGGCCTGCCGCAGGCGTTGTTCGCCGCGGTCGTCTGCGTCTTCTGCCTTGGGGCTCCCTATATCGCCGCCAAGATAGCCGGCTATGATGTCGGTTCGGCACTGGGACTTTACGCCGGCTCGCAGACCATCTCCGCCTCCATGGGGCTGGGGACGGACGCCATCAATCGTCTTGGTCTGGCACCGGAAGAAACCAAGCGTCTGCTGGATGCGATGCCGGTCGCCTATGCCGTCACCTATATTTTCGGCACGATCGGATCGGCGATCGTGCTCGCCCTGATTGGTCCGGCGCTGATGGGTATCGATCTGGAGGCGGAATGCAAACGCTACGAGGCGGAGCAGGGCGGCAAGAAGGAAGTGGGCGGGGCCGGGACCGCCTGGCACCATTACGAGTTGCGTGCCTACCGCGTGCGCGAGGGCGGGCCGGTCGTCGGCAAGACGGCGCATGAAGCCGAATCCATGATCCCGGAGCAGCGGATCTTCATTGAACGTATTCGCCGCGGCGGAAAGATCGAGGATGCGACGGCAAACACGGTGATCCAGGCGGGCGACGTCGTTGCCGTGGCCGGCCGGCGTGAAGTGCTGGTCAGCCTGATCGGGCACGCGGCCGAGGAAGTGGACGACCGCGAATTGCTGGCCGTGCCGGTCGAAGGGGTCGATGTCCTTGTCACGACCAAGGAAGCGAACGGCAAGACGCTGGCGGAACTGGCGCAATGGCCAACGTCTCGTGGCGTGTTCCTGCGCCGGATCGCCCGGGGTGCCACGGCGACGGAAATTCCGATCCTGCCGAACACGCAGATCCACCGCGGCGATATCCTGACGATCGTCGGGCGGACGCAGGATACCGCGGCTGCCGCCAAGGCTTTGGGCGTGGCCGACCGGGCGACCGACGTTGCCGACGTCGCCTTCATCGGGGCTGCGATTGCCATCGGTGCCCTGATCGGTGCGCTGGTCTATAAGGTCGGGGATGTGCCGTTTACGCTCTCCACCTCAGGGGGCGCGCTGATCTCCGGGCTGTTTTTCGGCTGGCTGCGCTCCGTTCGGCCGAAGTTCGGGCGCATACCGACATCGACGGTCTGGTTCATGAATTCCGTCGGCCTCAATGTCTTCATCGCCGTGGTCGGCATTTCGTCGGGCCCAGGCTTTGTTGCCGGCTTGCAGCAGCTTGGTTTCAGCCTGTTCCTTTGGGGCATATTCGCAACGACCGTGCCGTTGGTGCTGGCGATGTATGTCGGGAAATATGTGTTCCGGTTCCACCCCGCCATTCTCCTGGGGTGCTGCTCGGGCGCGCGCACGACGACAGCCTCTCTTGGCATGATCAATGATCGGGCCAAGAGCCAGATCCCCGGGCTCGGCTACACCGTGACCTATGCCGTCGGCAACACTCTGCTGACGATCTGGGGCATGGTGCTTGTGATGATGATGACCTAGGGCGTTCCCCGGAAAATTGCGAAGCAGCTCCTCGTCAGGAAGTGCGTAAAAACAAAGAGATAGAGCGTTGCTCCTGTCCGTGTTGTTTCGCAACGCTCGAGCGGCCTGTTCCGGCCGTTCCACACCATCTTTCGAAGCGCGGACCGGCAGCACAAGGTCCGATTTTCAAAGTGCATCAATCGCGTATTGCGACCAGAATTGTAGCTGCCGCTGAATGAGGACCTCGGACCGGTGGCAGCGGGCAGCCCATTCGAAACAGAGTTGGGAGCACGTCATGCCAGACGAGACCGCACATGTAGATCAGTTTCTGCTCATCCATTCGGCGCGCGCCGATAATTGGCGAGAAATCACGACGCTGGCCGACGCCTGGGCCGCCAACCGCGGCGAACGGACAGCACTGGAGAGGGCGATTGCAGCTGTGGCGCCGGCGGAGGAGTACCACGCCTATCCGGGTGGGCGATTGCTGTCGGCGATGGCAGAACGCATCGCCACCAACGATGCCGGCGGGGCGGCAAAACTTGCGCGGCGCATCTCCAACGGACTGCTTACCCATTCCTACCGTGGGCGCCCAGGCGAGTGGGACGTCCACGACGAGATGTCGGCGACCGAAGTGGTCGATATCATGCCGCCCGGAACCGGTGAGCCCGGCGGTCGTCGGCCCTATTTCGAAGTCCTCTACGTCAACAGCCAGCCGGCCGCCCGATGGGATGCCTTCGCAGCGGAGATCCGCAGGCTGCGCCGGCCGGAGGATGGTTTCATCTACGAGCCTGTTCTGGTGGGCTCGTTCGAGGATGCCTTCTGCGCGGCCGCGCTGAACCCCGATATCATAGCCGTCGTTCTCGCCGAGGGATTTCCCTACCGCTCGCGCCACGACGCGCCGGTGCTTCGCTCGGTGCTCGATCCGCTTGGGGAGGCCGAGGGTCCGGATATGTCGGCGCTGCGCCTGGCGCGTGGCTTGAAGCAGATCCGGCCGGAACTCGACGTCTATCTTCTGTCTGACCGCCAGGTCGAAAAGATTGCCGGAGACCCGACGGCCGATGCCGTCAGGCGCGTGTTCTACGCGGTTGAGGAGCCGCTGGAACTGCACCTCGCCATCCTTGAAGGCGTGCAGGCGCGCTATGAGACCCCCTTCTTCGACAATCTGAAGAAATATGCGCGGCGGCCGATCGGCACATTCCATGCCCTGCCGATTGCGCGCGGCAAATCCGTCTTCAAGTCGGACTGGATCCGCGACATGGGGGAATTCTATGGTCTCAACCTGTTCCTGGCGGAAAGCAGTGCGACCACGGGGGGTCTCGACAGCCTGTTGGAGCCAACCGGCACCATCAAGCGCTCCCAGGAGCTGGCGGCCCGTGCCTTCGGCGCCGACCACGTCTTCTTCGTCACCAATGGTACGTCCACCTCCAACAAGATGGCCGTGCAGGCGCTTCTGGCGCCAGGCGACATCGCGGTGGTCGACCGCAATTGCCACAAGTCGCACCACTACGGCATGGTGCTGACAGGCGCACAACCCTATTACGTCGAAGCGTTCCCGATGACGGAGTATTCGATGTATGGCGCCGTGCCGCTTGCCACCATCAAGCGCGCGTTGCTGGCGCTGAGGGCGGAAGGCCGCCTCGACCGCTTGAAACTGCTCGACCTCACCAACTGCACGTTCGACGGCCATATGTACAATGTCCGGCGGGTGATGGAGGAGTGCCTTGCCATCAAGCCGGACCTCATCTTCCTCTGGGACGAAGCGTGGTCCGGATTTGCCCGGTTTTCCCCCTTCCTGCGTCCGCGCACGGCTATGGGGGCGGCGGCCGATATCGAGGACTGGCTGCGTGATCCGGCCTCGATCAGCGCCTATGAAAAGCAGCGCGCCGATCTCGGCAAGGATCCTTCGGACAAAGCCCTGCTCGCCGCACGTCTGATCCCCGATCCGCGTCTTGTCCGTCTGCGGGTCTACCAGACCAACTCCACGCACAAATCCATGTCTGCAATCCGGCAGGGCTCGATGCTGCTGGTCAAGGATGTCGATTTCCACACTGTCGAGGCGCAGTTCCACGAGGCGGTTTTCACCCATGCCTCGACCAGCCCGAACCAGCAGCTGATCGCCAGCCTCGACGTCGCGCGCCGGCAGATGGAGCTCGACGGTTACGGTCTGGTGATGAATGCGATCGAGATTGCGCTGAAGATCCGCCGCGCAATCAACGAGCATCCGCTGATCTCGAAATACTTCCACGTCCTTGGCGCTGATCAGATGATCCCGGCCGAATATCGGCAGTCAGGCTTCAAGGATTACCTGGCACCTGGTTCCACCTGGGCAACCGCCGTCAAGGCGATGAAGGAGGACGAGTTCTATCTCGATCCCACGCGCATGACGCTGGTGTGCGGCACGGCCGGTTTCGACGGAACGCAGTTCAAGGGGCTGCTGGCGAACGAGTACGATATCCAGCTGAACAAGACCTCGCGCAACAGCGTGCTGCTGCAGTCCAACATCAAC
The DNA here is from genome assembly GCF_013283195.1 of Ensifer adhaerens. Taxonomy (GTDB): domain Bacteria; phylum Pseudomonadota; class Alphaproteobacteria; order Rhizobiales; family Rhizobiaceae; genus Ensifer; species Ensifer adhaerens_G. The sequence goes on from NZ_JABEKT010000001.1 coordinate 574,442, forward strand.
AACACCCGCAGCGATATCGCGCATCTGATCCGTGTGCTGGTCGAGATCTGCCACGGTATCGAGAAGCGCCTGGCCGACGGCGGGGAAGAAGAGCGGACATCCTTCGCCGCGCGGGTCAAGTCGTTGATGACCGACGTGCCTGACCTTCCCAACTTCAGTCACTTCCACGAGGTGTACCGCAGCGATGCAGGCCGCACGACGCCGGAAGGCGATATGCGCGCCGCCTTCTTCCACGCCTATGACGCGTCCGTGTGCGAGTACGTGCCGCTTATCGGAGCCGAATGCGACAAGAGGCTGAAGCAGGGGCCGGAAATGGTCTCAGCCAACTTCGTCATTCCCTATCCGCCCGGGTTCCCGATCATGGTGCCGGGCCAGGTGCTGACGCAGGAGACGATCGACTTCATGCGCAAGCTCGATGTGAAGGAGATCCATGGTTACGAGAAGGCGCGCGGACTGAAGCTGGTGAAGCCCGACGCCGTCGCCGCCAAGGCGAAGCGTCCGTCAAAGGCAAAGTAGCGCCAGGATGCGGGTGGCGCTCGATCGCTTCGACGTGGTTATACGCATGGTGATGCCTGCGCTTCCTTGGGACTGGCGCACGTAGCTGATGCAGGAAGGCGGGGCGACCGAGGCGGCGTTCGTCGCGAAGGTTCGCTCCGTCGTCTCGGTTTTGCAGGAGCGTTGGCGGTGGGAGCGAACGCAACATAGCCTTTGATCTGGGCGAGGGGGGACCAGTCTGGACATGATTTGGGTCGAGCAATTTCTGATCAAATATCCCGAGCTTGCGGTATTCCTTGCGATCAGCATCGGATATCTGATCGGTGGCCTCAAGGTCGGTGGCTTCAGCCTCGGGCCGGTGACCGGCTCACTGTTTGCGGGCATCCTGATCGGACAGTTCGCCGATGTCCCGATTGCCGGCATGGCGAAATCGTTCCTGTTCCTCCTGTTCCTCTTCGGCATCGGCTACTCGGTCGGGCCACAATTCCTGCAGGCATTGAAGCGGGACGGCATGAAACCCGTCCTGCTTGCCGTCGTCGTTTGTGTCACCGGCCTGCTCACGGCTGTCGTCGTTGCCAAATTCCTGGGCCTGGATCCGGGCTTTGCAGCAGGCCTCCTGTCCGGTTCCCTGACCGAAAGCCCGGCGATGGGTACCGCAACGGAAGCGATCAATGCCCTGCCGCTGGCCGAGGCGGATCGCACGCGGTTCGTGGCGCACATCGCCGTGGCTGACGCTGTCTGCTACGTCTTCGGTGCGGTTGGCGTCATTCTTTTCTGCAGCGTCATAGGCCCCCGGCTGCTTGGCATCGATCTCGTTGCCGAGGCGCTGAAGCTGGAGAAGGAGTATGGCATTACCCGCAAGGCGGCTGGTGTCTCGTCCGCCTGGCACAGGTTCGAGATTCGCGCTTATCAGATCGCGGATGGCGCACCGGTTGCCGGGCAGTCGATCGCCACCGCCGAGGCGGCATTTCCCGAACACAGGCTTTTCATTCAGCGCCTGCGCCGGGGCGGCACGATCATCGAGGCGGCCCCGGATGTGGTGATCAAGCCCGGTGACATTGTGGCTGTCTCCGGGACGAGAGAGGCACTGGTCAGTGTGCTTGGGCCGCGCGCCGAAGAGATCGAAGATCGTGAACTGCTCGATGTCCCGGTATCGATCTGCGACGTGCTGCTGACAAGCCCCGACCTCAAGGGGCGAAGCATCGCCGATCTCGCCAAGGAGAGCTGGACCCGCAGCCTTTATCTGCGCTCCCTCACGCGTGGGGGCCAGGATATTCCCATTGCGCCGGGGATCACGGTCGAACGCGGCGATATCCTGCGCCTGGTAGGACCGGAGGCCGTAGTGTCGAGCTCCGTCGAGCGCGTTGGCGTCGTGGTCGCCCCGCCGGCGGCGACAGACTTCCTGGTCCTCGGTCTTGCGATTTTCCTTGGCGGGCTCGTCGGCGTTCTCGTCACGTTTCCCATTGGTGACATGCGGATTTCGCTGAGCACCAGCGTGGGCACGCTGCTCGCCGGTTTGGTCGTGGGTCACCTGCGCACCCGCTTCCCGCTCTTTGGCCGGATACCGGACGCCGCGGTCTCGCTCATGACGTCGCTTGGTCTTGCCGCCTTCGTTGCGATGACCGGGCTTCATGCCGGACCTGTGTTTGCCTCGGCAATCGCCGAGGCGGGCATCGGGCTTCTGTTCGGCGGCATGATCGTCACCATGGCTCCAATGATCGTGGGCCTTTACTTCGGGCGCTACGTGCTTGGGATGAACCCGATCCTGCTGCTGGGCGGGCTCGCGGGGGCGCAGACGATGACAGCCGGGATGGCGGCCGTTCAGGACAGATCCGGCAGCACCGTTGCAGTCCTTGGCTACACGCCTGCGGTCCCTATCGGCCATATCCTGCTCACGACGTGGGGAACTGTGATCGTCGGTATTGTTGCGTGATGAAAAACCGCAGGCTCAATCGATCGGGGCAACACTTCTGCACGGCTAGATTTCGCAACAGACTTAAACAGTAAAAAGGAAAATACTGGCTGCGAATCGACAATGCTACCCACCAATGATCTGAAAGGTGCCTTTGATGCGACAGACCTTATACATTGTTCCGCCCGCACTTCTCATCGTTGCACTGACAACCGCGGGGACCGTGGCGGCGCAAGAGCCGGCAAAGCCGGCAGCGCAGCCCACGGAGACCAGCAAGGCGCCGGAACATTGGATCCCCAAGCTGCGGCTGGGCGACGACAATGCCTACTTCGAATTCTACGGCCAGATCAACAAGGGCCTGCTGATCTACGATGACGGCGGACAAACGAATAATTATTTTCCGGTCGACAACGGCAACTCGTCCTCGCGCGCGGGATTCCGGATCTACAGCCTCATGGAAAAGGGCTGGTCATTCGGTGCCAATCTCGAATGGGAATGGAACCCCTACTCGACAACCAACGTGAACCAGCTGAACGAGGATCACTTCGATTGGGGAACCGACCTGCTGCGCAAGGCGGAAATTTACCTCGACTCGAAGGACTACGGCAAATTCTGGTTTGGTCAGGGCAGCATGGCGTCGGATGCGACCGCCGAGGTCGATCTGTCCGGGACCACCGTGGTCGGTTATTCGCTTGTCTCGGATATGGCCGGTGGGCCGTTCTTCCGCAACGATGACGGCACGCTCTCGACGGTCCACGTCAAGGATGCGTTCACCAACTTTGACGGCCTCAGCCGCAAGCTGCGCGTCCGCTACGACACCCCTTCGTTTGGTGGCTTCAGCTTTGCGACGTCTGTCGGCACGCAGGTCGTGCCGGAAACAACCGACGTCACGGTGTGGGATATGGCAGTTCGATACGATGAGACCTACGATGCCTTCAAGGTCGGTGCTGCAATTGCCTTTTCCAGGCCGGGGGACGGCAACTCGATCTACGACGCGTCCGTTTCCGTCCTGCATCTGGATACCGGTCTCAGCCTCACCCTTGCGGCGGCCCTTTCCGACAAGGAAACGGTCGATGGGCACTATGGCTATGTGAAGGTCGGTTATCAGGCTGATATTTTCGAGGTCGGCAAGACGGCGTTTTCGGTTGATGCCTATTTCGGCAAGGACATTGCGGGACGGGGTAGCAAGAGCGATTCCTACGGGGCGCAGGTGGTCCAGAACCTCGACTATCTGCAGACCGAACTCTACCTCGGTGCCCGGACGTACTCCCTGGAGCAGGAGACTGCAAATCTCCAGGATAGCTTCGCTGTTCTTGGAGGAGCCAGGATCAAGTTCTGAAGCCATGCCGGCGGCAGCTGCCGGCCATGCCGCCCGCTCATCGCGCATTCGTTCGTTTCGACTTCTTAGGTGGGCGATGGGCGCGAGCGCGCCGATCGGCACGTTCGATCTTTACGCCGTGGAAGGGGGAACGGCGGCGATGTGCGTTCGTGCGGTCGGGCGCGGTTATTTGGACACGTTCAACGCGCTGAAGGAAAAGTGACACGGGAAGAGTTCGAATATCCGATCCCTTATGGGGAGGCCGAAGAGATGCTTACGCATGCTTTGGGCGTGATCGAGAAAACGCGATACGAAATTGAGTTCCAAGGCGCATACTGGGAAATCGACGTCATTACCGGCGCATATCTCGGGCTGGTGACGGCGGAAATCGAGCTTGCGGACCCCGACGATGAGCCTTCGATGCCGCCTTGGCTCGGGCCGGAGATAACCGGGAACCCGCTTTGTTCGAACCGCGGTCTGGCCCTTGAAGCGGGCCGACCGGGCTGAGGCTTCGCAAGGCAGGGTGAGGCGGCATAGCCGTGTCGGTCCTTCGATGATCCCGAAGGTTGAATTTCGTCTCAAGTCAGGAAATGGAGCCAAAAACATGGAAAAGAAAGAGATCGATCCCAACGCGGCGCCGATCAGTGCCAAGGATCTGCGCATGCAGATGCTGCAACGCGAAATGGATGAAATGGACAAGGAACGCAAGCTGCGGTCAATTGAGGAGCAGAAGCTCTCCAAGTTCACCGACGAGTTCCTTCATGATCACGTAACGCCTGAGGAAATCGCTGTCGTGCGTCGGCTGGTCACAAATGCCGTGCGTGACGGAAAGTTGGAGGCGCTGGTCTACAGTTTCCCTTCGGACCTCTGCTCGGATCGTGGTCGTGCCATCAATAGCGCTGACAAGGACTGGCCCCAAACGCTTCAAGGCAAGGCCAAGGAATTCTTCGAGCGCTACCAGCAGTTCGGCAAACCTCAGGGCTATAAATTGAAGGCGATGATCATCAACTTCCCAGGCGGGGTCCCTGGAGATGTTGGATTTTTCCTGAACTGGGCGCCCGACGATATCAAATAGCCAGCCAGGCGGAGGACAGCGAAGCGGCGGTGCGCACTGCCGCTTAGACGCAATCCTGTCTGTCGCACCCTGACACTTATCGGGATAGCGGGCGGTCGCGAGAAAACGCGTGATAGCAATCTTCGATGCTCTCGAAGATCATCGGCCTGCCGATTTCCTCGACCAGGCCCGATCGCTCAAGCATCTCCAGGGCATCGGTGTGCAGCTCGGCAAGACCGAGCGCAATTCCGCGGTCGGCCATATAGGCTCGGACCTCTTGCAGCATGATCGCTGCGCTACTGTCGATCTGCGGAATCGCGCTCGCGTCGATCACGAACCAGCGGGTATCCTCGGGCAGATCGTCCACAAGAGCGCGCAGCTTTTCGGCGATGTAGTCGGTATTGAAGAAGAGCAGGCTGCCCTGGATCATGCAGACTGTCAGTCCCTCGACGGCGAGCGCGTCGGGAGCGCGGTGAAGCTTGAAAAAACCGTCGCGGCCCGGGATCCGCCCAAGGATCGCGTATCGCGGAAACATGCTTTTCTGCAAGAGATAGACCAAGGTTGCCGCGATCGCGATGACAACACCGTTGAGCACGCCGAGGCCGATCGGCCCCCACATCGCGATGAGAGCGAAAGCGAACTCCATTCTGCTGATGCGCCACGTTTGTTTGAGAGCATCTATGTCGATGAGGCTGAGCGCCGTTGCGGCAAGAATGGCTCCGAGCGCCGGGATCGGTAGGATCCGCAGCGAGTCGCCGAGAAAGACAATGGTAGCCAACAGGCCCGCGGCCGCAACGAGGCCGGCAATCTGGGATTTGCCTCCCACCAGCAAGTTCACGGCAGTTCGCGAGTCCGAAGCAGTGACGGGAAATGCACCAAACAGGCCGGCCGCAATGTTCGCCGCGCCGAACCCGGACAGTTCACGATTGGGATCGACGCGCTCACCCGTCTGCGCCGAAAAGCTTCTGGCGGCAATGATCCCGGATCCGAAGCTGACAAGGAAGATCGCCGCTGCGCCGAGCAGCAGCGGCTGCAAGGAAATTCCGGCCAAGGACGGGATGGCAAGCGGCGGCATACTGCCGGGTATGTCGCCGACGACGGCAATGCCGAGCGCCTCGAAGTCGAACATCGCCGAGAGTGCGGTGGCAAGCACGACGACGATGATCGGGCCTGGGATCGGCGATCGGAATATGCGTGCGGCCTGCAATAGGGCGAAGGCCGAGACGGCAAGTGCAAGAGACGGCAGATGGATGGCGTCGAGTTTGCCGAGCAGTTCGAAGATGGGTCCGATCAGGCCGTCCGATCCGATCTTCAAACCCGTCACGCGCCCGATCTGACTGACCAGGATGGAAAGCGATATCCCCGCGAAAAAGCCGGTGAGGATCGGCCGCGACAGAAAAGTGGCGAGAATGCCGAGCCGTGCCAGACGCGCTGCAAGACAAAGCCCGCCGACGATCATGGCCAGCAGGGCCGCGACGGTCGTCCTGCTTGCCGTGAGGCCAGGATCGGCAAAGAGCGTCGTGAGCACGGCAGCGAGCACCGTCATCGTCCCTGCGTCCGGGCCGACGATCAGTTTGCGAGACGGCCCGAAAAGGGCGTAAGCCACGAGAGGTGCGATGCTGGCATAGAGGCCCGTTTCCGCGGGCAAACCCGCCAGAGCCGGATAGGCGATGGCACTTGGCAGGCCGACCGCCGCGATCGCAAGGCCGGCGGACACATCGCTCTTGAGCCACGCGGCCCTATAGCCTGAGAGACCGGAAATCAGGGGTATGTAGGAAGCGACGGAGGACATGTCTCAGAATACTCGCTTCGCAGTTCGAGGCATTGATCGCAGTCAATCCGTACCAGGGAGATCTCGACACAATTCGACCCACACGAACGCTGACTGGCGCGGCGTTGAGGTAGGCTCTCGTATTATACTAGGGCGAATTCCCCGGTCGTGTAGGATAGGCCACACATGATCACTGCACATCTGGACGCAGCTGGCTGTTGTCCCTTGCACGGAGTGGAGAGGCGGCATGAATGATCGACCGACTGAGGACGGCGATGGGCGGGCGCCGGGATCGGACGGCATGTCGATAGAGGCCCGCGTCACCATCTTTGCCCGGTTGGCTGTTGTCGGTCTTTTCGCCTATCTATCCCTGACCTTGATAGCGCCGTTTGCCATCATCATTCTGTGGGCGGCCGTCTTGGCGGTCGCACTTAATCCCGCCTATCAACGGATATGCAGATGGCTTGGCAACAGGCGAAAGCTTGCTGCGTTCGTTCTGACCCTTGCTTGCCTGGTGTTGATCGTCGGACCGCTTGCAGGGATTGCTGTCAGCTTCGTCGAGCTTTCCCACACCCTATTGACGCGATTGTCTGCCGGCACTTCGTTTGTTCCCGTTCCGCCGGAGGCTGTAAAGAACTGGCCTGTCGTGGGTGAACGTGTCTACGAAGCATGGCTGTTGGCTGCCAGCAACATCAAGGCCGCCCTGATCCGGTTCGAGCCATACCTGCTCCAAGCCGGCACCTCGTTTCTGGCAAAACTGGCGCGCTTTGGAGCAGACCTTGTTGGCTTCGTCTTTTCCGTTCTTGTCGCTGGGTTTCTTTTCGGATCTGCCCAGCGACTGTCGGAACATTTCCAGACGTTTGCAGATCGCATTGGTGGTGAGCGCGGTATCGGCTTCGTCCGGCTTGCCGCCGCGACCATTCGCAACGTTGCGCGTGGCGTCCTCGGGATTGCGTTGCTGCAGGCCATCCTTTGCGCGCTCGTTCTCGGTCTTTTTGGGGTGCCGGCACCAGGTGCGATCGCGTTTGCGGTTCTGGTGGCCTGCATCGTTCAGATCGGGCCACTGCTCGTCATACTGCCGGTGGTGATCTGGGCGTTCTGGCATTTTACCTTCGGCACCGCGATTGCCCTGACCCTGGCGTTGCTGCCTCTCGTCATCATCGACAATGTCATGAAACCGATCCTCGTGGCGAAGGGGCTGTCGACACCCACGCTCGTCATCTTGCTGGGGGTCGTCGGCGGCACGATTTCCTATGGTTTGATCGGCCTTTTCCTCGGTCCTATCGTCCTCAGTGTCTTCTACGACTTGCTGATCGTCTGGGTGCGTGCCGATCGCCCCAGATGACCCGGGACGACCGCACTGAACGGGTGCGGTCGCAGCCTTGTCAGAAAACGTCTGGAACCAAGTTTCTCGGAACGTTCGGCTCCACATAGTCGTCAGGGCGCTTCTGCCTCTTGCCGAGAGCCGGCGCCTGATATTTCACGCGCTCGTAAGGTATGGATTTGAGAAGGTGGCTGATGCAGTTGATCCTCGCCCTTTTCTTGTCGTCCGATGGCACGATCCACCAGGGCGCGTGCTGACTGTCGGTTATTCGGATCATCTCGTCGTAGGCACGCGTGTAGTCCCACCACCGACGATAGGATTCGAGATCCATCGGGCTCAGCTTCCATTGGCGCAGCGGGTCATCAATGCGCTGGCGGAACCGTCGCTCCTGTTCGTCCTCGCTGACAGTCAGGAAATACTTTAGAAGCGTGACGCCGCTTTCAACGATGGCAGCCTCGAACCGGGGAGTAAGTTCAAGAAAGCGTCGCGCCTGCTTGTCCGAACAATAGCCCATGACGCGCTCGACGCCGGGGCGGTTGTACCAGCTACGGTCGAAAATGACGATTTCGCCGGCTGCCGGCATATGAGCGATATAGCGCTGCATGTACATCTGTGACTTTTCGCGGTCGGTCGGCGCCGGCAGGGCAACGACCCGGAAAACGCGCGGACTGACACGTTCGGTTATGCGCTTGATGGTCCCGCCCTTTCCGGCTGCATCGCGGCCCTCGAAGATGATGACGATCCGGGCACCCGCCTTCTTCACCCAAGCCTGAAGGTGCGCGAGCTCCACTTGAAGGCGGGCCATCTCCTTTTCATATCGCTTGCGCCCGTCCTTCCGTCCCTTGTTCTTCTTCGTTCCTTTTGCCGCTGATTCCAGCAGGGCTTCGTCGTCCTCAGATCTGTCCATGACTTCCCACTCCTTTAGTCAGGCAAAGAAACGATGAAATACACTGCGAACAAACTCTGCATCCGAGGCGCGCGGACACGTCAGGGCGTACGGCGCTCAAAGTCCCCGCTCAAACAGGTGTGGCTCCCGCCACTCAGCGAGCGACATGATAACCATCGGCCATCTCTTCGTTGTCAGGCGGTTTCGATAATAACGCCAATCCGCCTTTCTTTCGTTGATCGCAATCAAACGGAAATGGCTTCTTTCGCTGGCGCAAGGTGGCGCGAGGTAAGGAACAGGGGACACTTGGTATGTTCGCGTATCTTACGCCTCACGGGACTGCGGCTGTACTATCATCGCCAACGAGACAATCGATTAAACCGAAGAAACCTCTGGCTGCCAGAAAGGCAGTTGCGATGTGAAATTTTCGAAGCGGCATTTCGAGATCACACCCAACCGTGTTGAGGTCACATGACTACCGGAATTGCAATTACCAGGCGAACAGACCAGCAGCAGGCATCTCGAATCGCGATATTCGCCAACGGCCAGACCATCTACGCAGACGGAGAGAAGTGCGATTGGGCCTACCGCATCGCATTCGGTGCGGTGAGCCTCTATAGGGTGCTTGCCTGCGGCAGGCGACAGATTGTTTCCTTCCACCTTGCGGGCGAGTGGTTCGGAATTGAACAGGGGCGTCGGCGGCAGTTCACCGCGGAGGCCATAGGACCGACAGGGATCCTGTGTGCAAATCTCGCGGCAGATCAGTGCCCGGCCTTGTTGCCCGCCGTGCTGGACGCTCTGTGGTCCGCTCGAGAACATCAGCTGGTCATAAGTCGACAGAGTTCGCATGAGAGGGTTGCTGCGTTTCTCCTGGAAATATCAGAGCGCACGCAGGACAAGCGCAGGTTCGATCTGCCGATGCCGCGGGCTGATATCGCCGACTACCTTGGTTTGACGATTGAATCCGTGTCCCGGGCAGTCACGAGATTGAAGTGCAGCAATGCGATCAGGCTGGTTGGCCCAAGGGGGATCGAGATCCTCGATAGGGACCGATTGAGATCGTTCTGCGACTAAAGCGCGTCGCGATCTTTCAGATTCGCTTGGCGCGCTTTAAGCTCTTGTCTTTGCGTATGTCGTTATCGCAAAACCGCGGCACATTTTGCGCGACCTACTTTAGGCTGCCGATGATGCATCGCGCGTCGTTCGCGGACCAACTGTTTATCGGAGCCACTGGTGGACCCCAACGTCACAACCGTCGTCGAGGCGATCGAAACAGCGCTGACACCGGTGTTCCTGCTTGCGGGCACGGGCGGGTTTCTCAATGTTTTCGTCGCGCGACTGGCTCGCATCTCCGATCGTGTGAACGAAGTCGTCGACATCGTTGCAAGTCGCGAGGGGGAAATCCGTTCACGACAGATCCAGTTGGCCCATCTGCGGCGACGTACCTTGGCCTTGGAAATTGCAGTTATTCTCGCGTCATTGTCCGGTGTTTGCACGTGTATTTCAGTGATAGGATTGCTGGCGGGTGCCATTCGCGAGCACGTCCGCGACCAGTTGCTGTTCTGGTTTTTCGGCGCGGCTGTGGCGGGTCTCATCGGCGCACTGCTCGCCTTCCTGTTTGAAATGCTTGTCGCCGGATACAGCATGATTCGGCAAATGGCCGGCCGCGATGTCTACCACTCTCCACCGAACCGCCAGCACACGCCGGATTGAGCACGCGCCAGGCATCGATCGTTAACGCCTCCGGAGCGGCTAGGTCAGAAACTGCTTCAATTCGTCGGCGAGGCTGACGATCAGTTCTTCGAACTCGCGGCGGCGCTCTTCGCGAACATCCGCCTCGAACGTATCGATCTTTTCCAAAGCTCCCTCGGCCAGCGCCAAATCTTCGCAAAGCCCCCTGAAGCTTTCGCTGCCCAACATGAGTTGTCTGATCCTGAGCGGCTTGTCCGGGAAACGCCTCAAAGCCGCTTGCAGGCCGTCATTGTTCAGGCCGCCCCTGGATTGCGTTTCCATGGCCCCCTCCAGAACCGAGAGCTTTCGCGTTACTGCCATATTACGGTGGAGCTTTGAGTTTGAAAGGTATGTTACGCGACGATACATCAGGTACACGCCAAGCCATGCCCGGCTCCCCGTCGGAAGGGTGACGCCATTTTCAGGTCAGGTCTCGACGATCCTACCTTGGGACAGGCGCTCGACCCGAATCCGCCTCCAGGTCCGCCGGGATCGAAACCCCTGCCTGCCGCAGACCTTCAAGGATATGGTTTTGGTCCTCGTGCCGTCTGATTCGAAGGGCGACTTCGTGTCTTATGTTCGTCAGGTAGGAAGGTGCGTGTGTCTCAAGCCACTGGCGCTCGTGAGCAGCTTCTTCCATTTTTCTCACCTTCCCGAGAATCGCCAAGAGGATCACATGGTAGATTGGATTGGCCTGCAGGTCGGCCATATGCACCCAGCGTTCGGCCGCGACATAGTCATCCTTCATGTAACGACACACGGCCATTGCCGCCTCGAAATATCCAACTGGTCCCGGGTTCAGCGACAGCGTCTTGGAAATCAGCACGCAGCCCTGATCCCATTGGCCAGATAGCGCCAGCCGGAAGCCGTATTCACCCACCAGTTCAGTATCGTTGGGGTTGAGCGCGGCCGCCCGGGCGCCGACGGCGAGTGCGGCGTCCAGGTGGCCGCGAAAGAACAGCACAAGCATTTGCGCCTGGAGGCCCCTCACATTCTGCGGATCGAGTTCGACCGCACGTGCGGCTGCTTGCGAGGCGAGATCCAGCGAGACGGTCGGGGTGCGGCTCGCGCGATACCTGAATCGCATTTCGTCCAGATATGTGAGCGACAGGAGCGCCCATGCGGTCGAGTAATTCGGGTAATGCCTTGTCGCCTGTTCAAGGCAACTCTGGACTGACTGGTGCGTCTGCGAATTCAGGTCACTGCGATAGCCGTAATAGGCGAGCGTGCAGGCATAGGCGTCCCAATTGTCCGGAGCCGAGTTGGTCAACTGCTTGGCATTGGCCTGGAACAGGATGCCGTATGGCTGCGCGATGGCCGTTGCGACCGATGCGGCCGCCTTTTCCTGGAGCCTGATGATCTTCTCAACCAACAAGCTTTCATCGTAGCTTTCGGCCCAAATGACGGCTCCGTCGGATTGGCGCAGTACCCGCACACTCAGCCTCAGTTGCTGGCCTTCTATCCGCACCCTCCCTTCCAGCGCAAAGGTGGATGGGGCATCTGTTGCCGCGCCATCAGGGCGTTCGCTGGCGATGACGGTGATTTCCTTGAACTTTGCGATGTTGCGAACGACCTCGTCCCCGAGACCGCGCGTAATCATCGCGGAGTTCCCGACCGCAGTCAGGTCTTCAAACGTTCCGACGACCAGCGTTGGTTGTATCGGTTGGGGCGCGTCGGCGCCCGCGCGCAGAGACCAAAGCGTTGCCATAGCGAAACCAGCAAGACACCCCAGCAACGCGGCGATGATCAAGTTGATCGTGGTGTGTTTGGAGACATGAGGTACTGCCGGGCTCTGGGCGGAGCGGGGAGCGGCGTTCGTCGAGTTCGCATTGGCGATTGCGTGCCGACTGAAGCTGGGCGCGTAGCCGCCTTTGGGTATGGTAATCAGCACCGGGTCCTCGATCCCGCAAACAAGGTAATAACGCTCAAGGGCGCGACGAACGCGCCCCGCCTCAATCCTTACGACCGGATCGAACTGCGCGTTGAACGATGTGTTCCGGCCAAATACCGTGGTTGCAATCGAATATGCCTTGATCCGTTCCGCTCGACCTGCCAGCGCCTCATGAACGACATATGCCAAGAAATTGCGCGCACGTTCGGGCACGCCGAATTCCGGGCTACGCCGGATACGGTCCAGTTGCTCCAAGATCTCGTCGCTTGTGGGGTCGAAGGTTCCCTCACCTTCAATCCCCTTTTCCACGTCCGCCATGTAGCCCCCAATGCCACAGAAGTCGGCTAGTACGTCGTGAAAGTTGTGCGCAGTCTACCTTTTGAAATCGTACTACCTGTCCGCGCGAACGTCTATTCGTAATACATAATACTTGCGGTGGTCGCGATGCGGACACGTTGCCTGACGAAGCTCGGCGTTTAGGATGGGGGCTTGCTGAAGGTCGATACGGACGCCGTCCCATACCCATATTCAACCTGTAGGTCACGAGGCGTGTTTCAAGGCGTCGCGTACGACATCTTCTGATCCTTGAAGAGCCGCTCTCGATATTTCTGAACCCGGTTCGAATCCTTCCCGCGTGCCGGCAATCGGCTATTCTCCTATGCAATCGAAGATGAGGTGGTTGTTCGGCAAATCCACAATCGCCCTGTCTCGATTAGATCGTCGCCGGCATCGTCAGCGATACGGAGTTGCCCGCAACCGTCTGTGTGTTTGTGCGTGTAACGGAGCGAGGCCGTGTCCGCGGGAAAATGCTCGTCAGGCGTCGTCAACATTGGTTGATGTTTCAGCCGCCGTCAACTAATGTTGACGGTATGATTGATCCCGACGCCTTTCAGCTCTCCGACGATCCAGCAGAAACGCTTGCCACCGTTGTCGCTCTCAGGCGGCTGGCAGATAGCCTGGAGCGCCAGGCCGTCGCATCGGCGTTGGGAAAGGGATGGTCATGGGCGAGGATTGCGCAAGGTCTCGGCATCTCCAAACAGGCCGCGCACAAGCGCTTGTCGGATCTCGTCACAGGCAACGAGTGATAGGATATCTCCATGTTTAGCCGTATCAAGCAGCGCTTCAACGACATGGGCACGATCAAGGCACTTTGCGAACGTGCCGAATATCATGCCTTGCAAGACCAGCAGAGCGAGCCGGGCGCCGAGCACTTTCTGTTGGCTGCTCTCGATCTTCCGGATGGCACGGCGCGCCGGGCATTTGCGCGGGTGGGGGCCGACGCGTCCGATCTGCCGCAAGCCATTGCGCGCCAATACGCCGAGGCGCTTCGTCCTCTGGGTCTCGATCCCCGGCTTTCCGAGCAGCTTGCGCAGGGGCAGGAACCGTTGCCGCGCAACGGTGGAACCTATGCGGCAGCGCCCTCGGGCGACCATGTCATGCAGGCATTGGCTGCCGACCGCGCAAGCCACCGACCGTTGCTCGGTGCCGATGTGGTGGCAAGGGTTGTGGATCTTCGTGAAGGCGTCGCCGCGCGCGCCCTGCGCATGATGGGCGTCGATCCCGATGCACTGAAAGCCGCAGCCGAGGCCGAAGGTGATGCCTTTCGCCAAGCTTCGAAACACTGATCCGACAGCCACGGATCTCGATGGCGGCAGCGCCGTTGCAGCCAGCATGCGGAAGGGGCTGGTGAGGTGGTCGTCGAGGTCGGCGGTAACCTCTGAGGAAAAAGCCGACCCGTCTTCACTGCCTCTCAGTGACACCAGCCCGCCCTGCTTGCCGAAGCGAGAAACGCGATCGATGGCAAGCCGGAAGGGCACAAGTGGAACACAGTGTCCCATAAGGTGGGGCAGCTGGCTGCGTCCCCTTGTGGGGCCGATGCCCACCTTTGCAATGGCGGCGCTGAATTACGAGGGAGGATACTTATCCATTGCGCTAAGTATTCGATCGTGATACTTAGCCTTATGGGACAGTATTCGGATCCGCTCGACGGAATTTTTCAGGCGCTGGCCGACCCGACGCGCCGTGCCGTGCTCGCAAGGCTCGGCAGCGGCCCGGCCAGCATCAGCGATCTGGCAGGGCCTTTCGACATGGCGCTGCCGTCGTTCATGAAACACATCCATTTTCTCGAAGGCAGCGGCCTGATCCGCACGGAGAAGCAGGGCCGGGTGCGCACCTGCACTATCGACAAGAACCGGTTCGCGGCCATCGAAGCGTGGATGTCGGCGCAGCGCCTCCTTTGGGAAGGGCGCACCGACCGGCTTGAGCACTTCGTGATGGCAGCGCAAAACAAGGAGAAATGACATGATCCGATCTCCTGATCCCGATCTCGACCTGACGATAGCGCGCGTGATCAAGGCGCCGCGTTCGGTGATCTGGAATGCCTGGACCGATCCCGCGCGCTTCGAGCAATGGTGGGTGCCGGCGCCGGCCAGATGCCGGGTGGTGGATATGGATCTTCGGCCGGGCGGCGCCTTCGTCACCCGGATCAGCGAAGGCGGCGGCGCATTCACCCCGCATCTGGATGCATGCTTCCTCGCAGTCGACGATCACGAGCGCATCGTCTTCACCAATTCGCTGGTCGCGGGATGGCGCCCCGCCGAGAACCCTTTCATGACGGCCATCATCACGCTCAAGGATCATGCAGACGGCACGGACTATGCCGCCCACGTCATGCACAGGAGCAATGCCGACCGGACCATGCACGAGGAAATGGGCTTTTACGACGGCTGGGGCACGGTGATCGGGCAGCTCGCCGGCCTCGTCGAGGGCAAGGTCCAATAGGGGAGGCGGGTATGCGCAAGATTGTCCTGCAGATGATGACGACGCTCAATGGACGCCTTGACGATCCGCTCGCCTGGATGGGCACCGTCGGTGAAGACCAGTACCGGGCGATCGATCGGCTCTATGCCACCTACGACACCGTGCTCGTCGGCCGCGTGACCTACGAAGAGATGGCAGCCTATTGGCCGGGTGCCCTTTCGGAAGACGTCGGAACCGAAACCAATCGCAAGATGGCGCGCCGGATGAACGACTATCGCAAGCTGGTCTTTTCGCGCTCGGGGTCCGAGATGCTGACCAAATGGAACAATGTCGATCAGGTTGTTGTCGCCGATGACGATGCGCTTGCCGCCTATCTCCTTCAGTTGAAGGCGCAGCCGGGCGGGGATATCCACCTCTCGGGCGGTGCGAGCCTGGCGCGGACTGTTATTGGCCTTGGTCTCGTCGACACCTTCCACTTCTTTGTCTACCCCGTTACGTCCCCGGGCGTCGCCTGGTTTTCCGGGCTTCCGCAACGCTATGATCTGCAACTGATGGGCACGGACACCTATGCGAACGGCGTGGTCGGGCTTCACTACGAACCGCTCCACGGGCAGAATGCGGAGCGGGCTGGCGGCTTTTCCGAGCTGCTCGCTTGACGCTGGCTCGCTCCTGCAGTTGGCCCTGCCTGGGCGAAACCCGCCCGCAGGGCACCTGATCCGGCGTGTCGCAAAAGCCTGATATCATTCGTGCGGTTTGCTACAGTCGATGACGCCGATATCCTTCAGCAACATGGCGGAAAGAGCAGCAAGGACGCAAAGCGAAGACACCCAGCGTCGTTGTCTCGGGGCGCATCTGGCCGGAGATCCACTCGGCACAGTCTTGGAAATGCCTTAGCCGCCGTGCTCCAGCGCCACCTTCAGCCGGTCATAGGTCGGGGCTAGGGCCCGCAAGTTGGCTGCCGCATCGGCGTCCTTTCGTGCCACCAATGGATGCTGCAGCGCGCCGATGAGCCGGGCCTGGTCGTCGGCGATGCGTGCGGCCTGGTGGTAACCGGCCCGTGCAAGGCAGGCGGCGGCGTCGGCTGCGCGGCGCGCGCCGACGCGGACGGCGAAGTGGATCATGTGCGCTCTCAGTCCCTTGTCGCAAGCGGTCTCGATGCGGGCGGCGAGCGTTTCGGCGGCTTCGGCGTTGCCAAGGGTTCTCGGGGGAACGGGCCGGTCCGTTTCCATCGACAACCATTGGATGGCGGCTGGGACCGACGCCCGTATGGTTTCGATCTCCGACATCTCGGCGACACGGACAAAGTCGGTCCGCATCGTGTAGGCATCACCGTAGCTCAACGTGTCGGCGCGCCATGCGGCCATGAAGTTGGCAAGCGGCAGGCGCGCATAGGGGTGACCCTGCGGATCGTGCATCAGCACGCTGTCCTCGTCCATCTCGAGCACCACGACGTAGTGGT
Source organism: Ensifer adhaerens (assembly GCF_013283195.1). Classification (GTDB taxonomy): domain Bacteria; phylum Pseudomonadota; class Alphaproteobacteria; order Rhizobiales; family Rhizobiaceae; genus Ensifer; species Ensifer adhaerens_G. The sequence goes on from NZ_JABEKT010000001.1 coordinate 591,043, forward strand.
CGGCATCGATCGGTCCGCTCATTCCCGGCTGGTGGCGCAGATGCCCCATCTCGACCGGGCCAATCCACACTGGTCCATCCTTGAGGGCTGCGCGCAGGCGGGAAAGCGCATCGTCCGCGTCGCCACCCTTGCTCAGGGTGGATGTCCAGCCGAGGGCCGCAAGCGCACCGTCGAATCCGGCTTCCGGATCCCAGCCATAGGGGTCGAAGAAAGGCAGGGTGCCGCCGATGAGCTGCATGCCGAACGGGCTGCCGGTGGCAAATTCGATCACCGCGGTGGAGGGCGCCTGTGCGCCGAACATCATGGCAAACGAGTTGGCGTAACAATAGGGACCGGAGCCCGTATAGGCAAAATGCATCATGATCGTCTGTCCTGTTGGTCGTCTGTAAAGTCAGGTGATGGGGTAGGCGACATCGAAGGCGGCGCCCTGGCTTCCGGGGTAGATTTCGTAGGGGCTGCCGATGCAATGGACGTCGCTTCGCGCGTCGAGCCAGCTCTCGATGGCGTCGTAGACGCGCAAGATCTGCGGGAAGTTCTCACAAGTCGGCGCTACCGGCAGAAAGACCTCGCGCCGTTTCGCCTGAAAGCGGATGCGCAGGTCTTCGGCAGGCTCGACGCTGCCTTCATAAGCAATGGCGACCTCCACCAGTCCTTCGCTGTCTCGGCTGACGGTCTCGTGGAAATGCACGGTCATGGCACCGCCGTCGGCGACCCCGCAGTCGCGGAGGTATCTTCGAATATTCGCCTCGGCACTTGCCATGAACCCATCGAGCGCCTCGATAGTGAGTTGCCGCTCGCAGGAAATCAGCTTGCAGGCCCCAACCTCGCGCATCGCAATCTTCGAGACCATCCCGGCGCCGCGGTCATCGCTCTGGCGTGCTATGGCATCGACAAGCTCGGTCTGCTCAACTAGTCGCTCGCCTTGGGCTTCGAGCCAGGACCGCAATTCGACAAGCCGGCTGTCCGCATCGAGCTCGATCAATTGGGCAATGCGCGCTATCGGAAGGCCAAGTCTGCGCAGGCGCGCGATCAGCCGCGCCCGGGCTGCCTGCTCGGGCGCATAGTAGCGGTAGCCGGTCGCTGGATCGGTATAGGCAGGCACGAGGATGCCCTGCTCGGCATAGAGCCGCAGCGCCTTCGGCGACAGTCGCGTGGCCGCACCGAAGCGGCCGGCAAGAAGATAAGAATCGCTCATGGATCCGACTGTGGGGCTCGCCCCTGGGGCGAGGTCAAGAGGCATTCTTGGCCGATGTGCTTGTCTCTGACCGGCGCTCCTTTTTACGTCATTGGGTGCGGGCGGAGGAGGGGGTGCCGCAGGGCGTCGCGACATGGCCGGAACGCCCTGTGGCGGTTTCAAGGGATCAGGCTTCCGCAGCCCGTCGCCGTGTCAACCGGCCGAGAGCGATCAGCGTGCCTATCGCCATGATCGACGAATAGCCAGCTAATGGAAATGCACTATCGCCCCCGAGCAGCACCACGGCAACAGTGCCGAGCACCCCGACGATCAGGCTTTGGATGCAGAAGTAGAGTGCGACTGCCGTACCCGCCATGTGGCCGAAGGCCTGCAGCGCTCCATTTGCGGTGACCGAGCCGGTGAAGACGATGCCGACGGCAATGACCCACATTGGAGGCACGAAGCTCCAGAACGACGGCGCGCCCACGCTCTCGCCGGTGACGAGCAGCGCCGCGCCGAGAATGAGCAGCCCCATCCCGCGGGCAAGACTGCCGGCGATGCCCCAGAGCGCCACGAAGCGTTTGGCGAAGCGGGTGGTCACGATCATCACCATCGCTACCGTTGCAAAGACCAGGCTGAAGCCGAGTTCAGAGTAACCCGCCCGATCGATGAGCACGCGCGGCGCCGTCGAGAAGAACACGAAGAACGAGCCCATCGCCGCGCTGAAGCCGAGCGTATAGGTCCAGAACGTCCCGTTCGTGAGGATCGGGCCAAAGGCCCGCCTGTGGCTTTCTGCGCCGACAGGTCGTGTTTCGTGCCATCGCAGCATGGCGTTCGCCGTCGCGACGATCGCGAGAACGCCAAGCGTGACGAAGATCGCTCGCCAGCCGAAGTGGCTGGCCAGAAGCGCGCCGGCAATCGGCCCGAACGCCGGGACGAAGGCGAGCGTCGCGCTGAAGAGCCCGTAGATGGTCACGCCCTCCGGCCGCTCCGCATAGACGTCGCGGACCGTCGCAAAGGTGGCGACAAGGGCCGCCGATGCGCCGATCGCCTGGAGGAGGCGCAGCGCGAGGAAGGCCGGCGCCGACGCGGTCGTGGCCATTAGCAGCGAGGCCGCCGCAAACAGCAGCGCCCCGCCGATCAGTACCGGACGCCGTCCGATGCGGTCGGAAACCGGCCCGAAGACGATTTGGCCGACGCCGAGAACGATCATGTAGAGGCTCAGGCTCAGCTGGATGATTGCCGGGGTGGTGCCAAGAATGCCGGGCATGGCAGGCACTATGGGAAGATAGATATCCATCGCCAGCGAGGCGAGGATGTCGAAGGGTGCCATCAGCAGCAACGCTGCCGGCACCAAATAGGTCCAGGTTGGTGATATATGGTTGGGCACGATGGAACATCCGCTCAAATGAATGACATTCGGCGGCGCTCTGCCTTGGTATCGGTGGTGTGAAATGACCGGACAGACGCCGCAACAACGATTGAAGTGTTGTTGCGGCTTACCTGGTTGCTGACTCGGTGGTCCCCATTCCGGTCTCCAAAGAAATTCTGCGCGCGTTGGTTTATGCGTGACCCGTTTACCAGCCAAGGCAGCAAACGACAACCACTTGCTGTCTCGTGACCATGATCACGACGGCGCCTTGCATCCAGAAGAATGCACGAGGCACGCTCCAGCACGTTGATTCCAAAACATGCTATCCGCCCTGAGCGAAATCACCTCAAACCGCGATACTCTGCTGATGTGTCGCCTCGCGCTGGCGTTATGGGTGTTGGCCCGGTTTCACCGTCAGCCGGTTCTCGACGGTCGTCACACCGATAACCGACCTTGCGGCGTCACCGGCGCAAGCCACGTCGGACTCGCTCTGAACCTGACCCGACAGCACGATCATTTCGCCGAGCGCAAACACGTCCATATCGGTGATATCGATGAAGGTGGCGTAGCGGATGAAGCGCAGGACCTTGCCCGCCAGATCGTCATCCTTCAGATGAGGATCGTCGTCCTGGTGGGAGTAAATGGGCTTCTCTGTTGGCATTGGCTTTATCCCGGTGCTGTTCGGGAACGCCCCGGACAAGGGAATGTTCCGGTCTTCTTGCCCCGGATCTGCGGCCTCGACCGATGCACGCAACGGGTCGCGCAACCTTGCGGGGGTGACGCGAACGGGTCTATTCCTGTCGAACCGTTCCCAAGGTTGACGCATGTCCGATATTTTTCTGAACGTTCTGCCCGTCTTCATCCTGATCCTCACAGGCTGGTTGATCGTCCGGTTTGGCTACCTGAAGCCGACCGTCGGCGATGCGCTCGGCGATTTCGTTTTCCGGGTCGCGGTGCCCGTTCTTCTGTTTCGAACGATCGCCGAGGCGGATTTCAAGGACGGCTCGCCCTGGCCGCTCTGGGTCGCCTATTTCTCCGGCGTCGCCGTCACCTGGACCATCGGCCATCTCGCAGCGACGCTCGTCTTTGGCCGCGATGCCCGCATGGGGGTGCTCGCCGGTGTTTCCTCGGCCTTCGCCAACACCGTCTTCATCGGCCTGCCGCTGGTGTCGCGCATCGTCGGCGAGGAGGGGATCGTGGCGCTCTCCATCCTGCTCTCCGTTCATCTGCCTGTCATGATGATCGCCGGCACGGTGCTGATGGAGCGCGCCGAGCGCAAGGTCAGCGGCAAGCCGGGGCAAAGCCCGCTGACGCTTTTGGGGGGTGTTGCCCGCAACCTGGCGCGCAATCCGCTGGTCATCGGCCTTGCCTGTGGCGCCGCCGTCCACCTTATCGGCCAGCCGCTGGGCGGACCGGTCAAGAGTGTTGTCGATCAGCTTGCCGCCGTTGCCGCGCCGGCCGCACTCGTGTCGATCGGCATGGCGCTCGACAAGTATGGCCTGGTCGGCAATCTCGGTCTGGCGACGGTGACGAGCGTCTTGAAGCTCGTGGTCCTGCCGGGTGTCGTCTTTGTTGCCTGTCACCTGCTCGGCCTCAACGACGACTGGACGGCGGCACTTGTCCTCACGTCCGCAGTGCCGACCGGCGTCAATGCCTGGCTGATCGCCAATCATTTCAACGTCGGTCACGCACTGGCGTCATCGACCATCACGCTGACGACCGCACTTGGTGTGGTCAGCGTTTCGGCGTGGGCCTACCTCCTGATGTAGAGCCGGTCGCCCGGGCGCAAGACAGCAAAAAGCCCGGCGCGATGGCCGGGCTTCTCGAAATCAGATCGATTGCACGCTCTGGCTTATTGGGCCGGTGCGGGCTGGCCTTCCGGAGCAGCCTGGCCTTCAGCCGGCTTGGCTTCCGCTGCGGGCGCTTCGGCCGGCTTCTCGGCGGCGCCTTCGGTGGCCGCAGCGGGAGCTGCTTCCGCAGAGGCGGCTGCATCCGGGAGAGCGGCCGGAGCGTCGGCATGTTCGCGCAGGTAGGCAATCAGGTTGGCGCGTTCGTCAGGCTTCTTGACGCCGGCGAAGCCCATGGCGGTGCCCGGAACGTGCTTCTTCGGTGCTTCGATGAAGAAGCTGAGGTGGTCGTAATCCCAAACGACCTTGCCGCCTTCGGAGAAGGTCTTCATGCCAGCCGAGTAGCTGAAGCCTTCATGCGAGGCGATCGGGCGGTTGACGAGACCCCACAGGTTGGGACCGACCTTGTTGGCCCCTCCCTTATCCACGGTGTGACAGCTTGCGCATTTCTTGAACACGGTTTCGCCGGCTGCAACGTCTGCCTTGAGGAGCAAGGGCTTGATATCGACTTCAGCCTCTTCCTGGGCGCCCGCACCAGCGTCCGCCGTGCCTTCTTCGGCAACGATCGCGAAGCCTTCCTTCTCGGGAGCCTCGGAATGGAAAATGCCTTCCGACGCAATGGATACGGACATCAGAACGAAAACCGTACCCAGAAAGGCACCCACGCCCATGTTCACATATGAGTTCATCTGCAAACGCTCCCTTTGCCACCGGCGTAAACAAAAACCCGGCCCATCTTGAAATCGCGCGGAACCTATGTCTTTTGGCTCTGCGTTGCAACAGAGATTATGGACCCCGAACTGAGACTTTTTGACACCTTCGGCGGGGTTCTTGAAGGCCACATCATGAAACGCGAAAATTCAGGCAAAGCCATCGTGCTCATTCCGGCACGCATGGCCTCCACCCGTCTGCCGGGCAAACCGCTCGCCGATATCTGCGGCCTGCCGATGATCGTCCAGGTTGCCAAACGTGCGGCGGAAGCCGATGTCGGACGCGTCGTCGTGGCCGTTGACGACCAGACTGTGTTCGATGTCGTGCGCGATGCCGGTTTCGAAGCGATCATGACGCGGATCGATCACCAGTCCGGATCAGACCGGATCTATGAGGCGCTGACGAAGGCCGATCCGCACCGTGAGGCGGAATTCGTCATCAACGTCCAGGGCGATCTGCCGACGATCGAGTCCGCTCCGATCCGCGCCTCGCTAAAGCCGCTCGTCGACAATGCCTCGACCGATATCGCCACTCTCACGGTGGCAATCACCGATGAGGAAGAGAAGAAGAGCCCCAACATCGTCAAGATCGTCGGTTCGCCGTTGTCGGCCACGCGCCTGCGCGCTCTCTATTTTACCCGCGCCACCGCGCCCTACGGCGAGGGGCCGCTCTACCACCACATCGGCCTTTACGCTTACCGGCGCCAGGCGCTCGAAAACTTCGTCGCTCTGAAGCCGTCGACGCTGGAAAAGCGCGAATCGCTCGAGCAGCTCCGGGCGCTCGAGGCCGGCATGCGCATCGATGTCGAAATCGTCGATACGGTTCCGCTTGGCGTCGATACGCCGGTCGAGCTGGAAAAAGCCCGCCGCATCCTTTCCGAAAAAGCCTGAGAAGGAAGACAGTGTGACCACGAAGACCAACAGGATCTCCTTCCAGGGCGATTACGGCGCCAACTCCGACATGGCCTGCCGCGACATGTTTCCGTCGATGGAGCCGCTTCCCTGCCAGACATTCGAAGATGCCTTCGTCGCGGTGGAGAACGGCGAGGCGGATCTGGCGATGATCCCGATCGAAAACACCATTGCCGGCCGCGTTGCCGACATTCACCACCTGCTGCCCGAATCGCGTCTTCATATCGTCGGCGAATACTTCATGCCGATCCGCTTCCAGCTGATGGTGCTGCCGGGCGTGACGCGCGACGAGATCCGCACGGTTCACAGCCACATTCATGCGCTCGGCCAGTGCCGCAAGATCGTGCGCGCCAATGGCTGGAAGCCGGTGGTTGCCGGCGATACGGCAGGGGCTGCCAAGCTGGTATCGGAACAGGGCGACCGCTCGATGGCGGCACTGGCGCCGCGGCTTGCTGCCGATCTCTACGGGCTCGAGATCGTCGCCGAGAATGTCGAGGACACGGAAAGCAACGTGACGCGCTTCGTCGTGCTGTCGCGCGAGGAAGAGCGGCTCGCCCGCAGCGCCGACGATGAACTGATCATCACCACCTTCGTGTTCAACGTGCGCAACATTCCGGCCGCCCTCTACAAGGCGATGGGCGGTTTTGCCACCAACGGCATCAACATGACGAAGCTCGAGAGCTACCAGCTCGGCGGCAAGTTTGTCGCCACGCAATTTTATGCGGATATCGAGGGCCACCCGGATGATGTCGGCGTCCGTCACGCCATGGACGAGCTGCGCTTCTTCTCCGAGAAGGTTCGCATTCTCGGCACCTACAAGGCGCACCCGATGCGGGGCGTGCTCTAAGTGTGCCCGAAGCGCGATTGCAGATAAGGCTTACCGGTTGGTTAACCGGCTACGCGTCTGGTGCATGCCTAGTCTGCAATCGCGGCGGTACCTAAATAATGTGCAAATGCCTATTTGACGCTCGTTCACATATGGAGTGTTAAAAATGAAGATCCGTCAGAAGATCGTTGAATATGCAAAAATGCGCCGTGCGATCCGCGAGCTGAATTCGCTGGATGACCACGCCCTGAGCGATATCGGTATTTCCCGTTCGCAGATCCAGGCCGCCGTTTACGGCCGCTAATCAGCACCATTCGCCGTATCCCGCCACCCAAGCTGGCGGGATACGCGCAAACCCTTGATCTAGTCATCGAAGAGGCACACGCGCAGGCGGTGTCCATCCGGGTCAAGCGCCACGAAGGTCGGTCCGAAATCCATCTTCGTCAGCTCCTGCGCAATCGTCAGGCCAGCACCTTTCCACTTTTCATAGTGCTCCCGCACCGCCTCTTCGTCTTTCACCATGAATGCCAGTTCGCAACGGTTGCCCATCTTTGATGGCTCCGGCGTCACCGTGTCCTGCGCCCAAAGCCCGAGGACGAAGCCGTCCTGCAGTTCGAACGACGAAAAGGTCGGGTAGGAGACGAGTGGCTCCTTGTCGAGCAGCTTGCTGTAAAAGCCGACGCTTGCCAGCGGATCGGCGACATAGAGAATTATGAGATTTGCCTTGGCCATGATCTGTCTCCTTTTTGGGAGTTGCAGATTAGCGTGCACCGCTGCCAGTTTCTGTCAGCATTGATTGCCGTCTTCGTTGCGCGTCTTGTCGATGGAAGATGCGCTCCAAGCATTTCGCTCGAAATGCCTCAGGCCGAACCGACACGCCTGCCTTCGGGCGGGCCGATGTTCTGGGTCTCCCGCCATTCCCGAAGCAACACCTGCCGCCGTCGCCCATAGCGCGTCTCGCTGATGTCGGCCTGCCGGATTCGGTCGGTCCGGAAGTGCCGGAACCCCTGGCGTAGCTCGCACCATGCAACCAGCACCCGAACATTCTCGAAGAAGCCGAGCGCAAACGGCCAGACGGTGCGACGCGTCTCGCCGCCATCCGTATCGATATAGCTGAGATCGAGCTTGCGCTCGTGGCGTATCGCCTTGCGCAACAGCGAAACGTCGATGCGATCGGCGACGGGCGCGACTGGCCCGACAAGCAGCGTCGAGGCATCGAGTTCTTCACGAAGATCTGCCGGCAGAACCGCCGCGATCTTGGCGAGCGCATCGCCGGCTGCCGTCGCCAGATGGGTGTCTGCGCGTTTTGCCACCCAGCGTGAGCCAAGCACCAAGGCTTCGATCTCCTCCTGCGAGAACATCATCGGCGGCAGCATGAAACCGGGTTTGAGGACATAGCCGAGCCCCGGCTCGCCCTCGATATCGGCGCCCTGGGCCTGCAGGCTGGCGATATCGCGGTAGAGCGTCCTGAGGCTGACGCCGGTTTTCTCCGCCAGCCGCCGGCCGCTGACGGGCTGACGGTAGCGTCTGAGAACCTGCAGCAGGTCGAGCAGCCGTTCGGAGCGGGACAAGGCAAGTCTCCTCGTATCGGCCGGTCTGTGCTCAGCCGTGCTCGCCCCAGGCCAGCCAGTCGCGCATCAGCCGGTGGGCGATGGCGCCCTTCGGCGGCGGGATATGCTCGTTGCCGGTGTCGGCGACACCCGTCGTGCGCTCCAGCATCGCCGCCGTCTCGTCGCGCGTGAACCAGCGAACGTCTTCGAGTTCCTGCTCGTCGCGCTTGATCACTGTGGATTTCGCTTCGGCATAGCAGCCGATCATCAGCGTGTGCGGCATCGGCCAGGGCTGCGAGGCATGGTAGCGCACGCGGCCGACATGGATGCCGGATTCCTCGTGGGTTTCGCGGCGCACGGCATTTTCGATAGTCTCGCCCGGCTCGACGAAGCCGGCGAGGCACGAATACATGCCGGCGGTGAAGTGCGGGCTGCGGCCGAGCAGGCAGAGGTCGCGCTCCAGATCGATGGTCATCATGATGACGACGGGGTCGGTGCGCGGGAAGACCATGTGGCCGCAGGCAGTGCAGGCCCGGCGATAACCGCCTGATTTGCCCTCCATCGGTCCGGCACAACGGCCGCAGAAGCGGTTGTTGGCGTTCCAGGTGATCAGGCTCGAGCCTTGAGCGAACTGGCCGAGAAGCTCTTCCGGCAGCATCTGCTGACGATAGAGTGTGCGCCCGTCGGCGATCTTGAACGGCTCGGCGACATTGTCCTCGGTCAAGCCCGTCGGCACGGCCAGCCGCGGCTCACCGTTTGGCAGGTAGCCGAGCAAAATGGTCTCGTCGAGCACCGGATCCAGCCCCTCGAGCTCATAGGGGGCAAACAGCGGATCGATGATCTTCTCGTCGTGCTTGACGATCAGCTTGGGTCCGGAAAATGCGAGGAAATGGGCGCCAGGATGCTTGAGCGCAACTTCGATGCAATCGTCGGCGCGGTGCTCCGACTGGCGATCCAGGTGGTTCTCGGAAAAGGCGACGAGGGTGCTCGGCTCCGGATGGGGGCTTCGAAGGTCAAAGATTGATTTCGTCATGTTCAGAGATTTTCCAGAATGCGGGCTGCAAATGCCTGGCGGTCTTTCTCGCCCCAGGGCTCCGACTTGCCGAAGCCCCAGACGGGGCCGGGCCAGTTCGGGTCGCCGTCGCTGCGGGCGATGATATGCACATGGAGCTGCCGGACGATATTGCCGAGCGCACCGACATTGATCTTCTCGGCACCGGTGACTTTTTTCAAGGCGGTTGCCACCATGTTGGTCTCGAATGTCAGCATCGTCTGGTCGAGCGGCGACAGATCGAAAATCTCGGAGATACCCCCGCGTTGGGGAATGAGCACCAGCCAGGGCCAGCGGCGATCGTTCATCAGGCGCATTTGGCAGAGGCCGATCGAGGCGATCGGGATGCCATCGCGTTCAAGCCGCTCGTCAAGGGTGAATGTCGTCAAGAAGGTCTCCTTGGGCCGTGAGCGGATTCGCCTTGTTTTGCATATCGATATCAGTTTTTTGATGGCTTGGCTTGCATTTGCTTGCGATATTGCCGATATGGGAGCCGGGAGGTTGGTGGTGGACGAGCCACTCGCCAACCGGGTCAGGTCCGGAAGGAAGCAGCCCTAACGAGCCCCGGCACGGGTCATCGTGCCAGCCTCCCACCTGCCTGATTGCTGAGATCGAAACCGCTCTCAGCAATCAGGCAGCACCACACGCTGTTGCGGTGACCAGGCGCATCCCATGCGACGCGCGGTGCCGTAAATCCGTCCTGTCGGGACACGAATTCATTAAGCGGCAGGGTCGATGAGCGACGAAACGTCCATTTCATCCGAACAGAAACCAGCCGCCTACCGCGTTCTGGCGCGCAAGTATCGCCCCAAGGATTTCTCCGACCTGATGGTCGGTCAGGAGCCGATGGTGCGCACGCTGACCAACGCGTTCGAAACCGGTCGTATCGCGCAAGCCTATATGCTGACCGGCGTACGCGGGGTGGGCAAGACCACCACCGCCCGCATTCTCGCCCGTGCGCTGAACTACAAGACACCCGACATCGATCGACCGACCATCGACCTGCGCGTGCCCGGCGAGCACTGCCAGGCGATCATGGACGGGCGCCATGTCGACGTCATCGAGATGGACGCCGCGTCGCATACCGGTATCGACGATATCCGCGAGATCATCGAGCAGGTGCGCTACCGCCCGGTTTCGGCGCGCTACAAGGTCTATATCATCGACGAAGTGCACATGCTGTCGACGCAGGCCTTCAACGGCCTCTTGAAGACGCTCGAAGAGCCGCCGGAGCATGTGAAGTTCATCTTCGCCACCACCGAAATCCGCAAGGTGCCGATCACGGTCCTGTCGCGCTGTCAGCGTTTTGACCTCAGGCGCATCAGCGGCTCCGACCTCGTCGGCCTGTTTTCTACCATTCTCGGCAAGGAAGGCGTTTCCTTTGACCCGGAAGCGCTGGCAATGGTGGCGCGTGCGGCCGAAGGCTCGGCGCGCGACGGCCTGTCGCTGCTTGACCAGGCGATCGCCCATGGCGGCGGTTCCGTCGAGGTCGAGACCGTCCGCTCGATGCTCGGTCTTGCCGATCGCGCCCGGATCGTCGATCTGTTCGATCATATCGTCCGGGGCGATGTTGCCGCAGCGCTTGGCGAGTTCACGGCCCAATACGAGGCGGGCGCCAACCCGACGGTGGTGCTGACCGATCTTGCCGATTTCACCCATCTCGTCACCCGGCTGAAATACGTGCCGGATGCCGCCAGCGATCAGTCCCTGAGCGAGATCGAGCGGACGCGCGGCGCGGACTTTGCCGGCAGTGTCGCCGTCAGCACGCTGTCGCGCATCTGGCAGATGCTGTTGAAGGGCATTCCCGAGGCCGAGAGCTCGTCGCGCCCGGCGGGTGCTGCGGAAATGGTGCTGATCCGGCTTGCCCATGCGGCCCATCTTCCCTCGCCGGAAGACGCGGCAAGACGTGTGCTCGAACTGTCGGGCAGCGATGGCGGCGGTGCCCGTCCGGCCCCAGGTGGCGGCAATGGCGGCGGCATGCAGGCGTCAGTCGGTGCACCCGTGCAGGCACAGGCCATCCAGCCGGCATCGATGGGACGACCGACCGGCAACGGCGCAACGATGCTGCGCGCGGTTCCCGATGTCAGCCCTCAGCCGATCAGCGTCGGACAAATCGAAGAGCGGCCCGCCATCGCGCCTGTCGCCAAGGCGCAAGCCTCGGTGCCGGTCAATTCGGTCAGCGACATCGCCGACCTCTGCGGCAAGAACAAGGACATCAAGCTGAAGACGCTGGTGCGCGGCTTCGTGCGGCTGGTTCGCATCGAGCCCGGGCGTCTCGATGTCAATGTGACCGATGATGCGCCCAAGACCTTGCTCGGCGAACTCGCCGTCAAGCTCAAGGAGTGGACCGGCATTCACTGGATCGTCAGCTACAGCCGCGAGCCCGGCGAGCCGACCCTGATCGAAGCCGAGCAACGGGCCCAGGAGAAGCGCGTCAGCGACGCGCGCCAGGATCCTGATGTGGCGGCCATCCTCGCCCGTTTTCCGGGCGCCAAGATCACCGACGTGCGCATCCGCGCCGTCGAGGAAGAGGAGGCCGAGAGCGTTGCTCCGGCCACAGCCGAATCTGCCGATGGCGATATCGTCCCCGGCGACGATATCGAATAGTCCGTCGGACGAACGACCGGAAATTTCTAGAGAACAGGAGACGACGATGCGCGACATCATGGGGATGATGGGCAAGGTCAAGGAAATGCAGGCCAAGATGGAGAAGATGCAGGCGGAAATCGCCGCGCTCGAAGTCGACGGCACCTCCGGCGGCGGTCTCGTCACCGTCCGTCTCGATGGCAAGGGCACCCTGAAGAGCCTGAAGATCGATCCGTCGCTGTTCAAGGAAGACGACGTCGAGATTCTTGAAGACCTGATCGTCGCAGCACACAAGGACGCCAAGGACAAGGCCGAGGCAGTGCAGGCCGAAAAGACCCGCGAACTCACCGCCGGCCTGCCGATCCCGCCCGGCATGAAGCTGCCGTTCTGATCGCCTTCTTCGTCTGGCGTTGAATGGCGACCGCCGCTCACCGGTATCGGTGAGCGTCTGTTCGCATCTCGCGATCCATGTGCTTTGCAATGTGCCGGCGGCTCGTCCGCATGGCGCATTGGTGTCTGGCACTTCGCGTCGGCCCGGACTGGCGCCGGCTGCAAAGCATGGTAAATTGCCGCCTCCCGAGGAGGATCGCGCATGACCATGACGTCCCTGCTTATCTTTGCCGGCGCCTTGCTGGTTGCGGCCGGATCGCCCGGGCCGAGTGTCGCAGCGCTTGTCGCACGTGTGCTCTCGAAGGGCGCGCGCGACGTGCTGCCCTTCCTCGTGGCGCTCTGGATCGGCGAGGCCATCTGGCTGTCGTTTGCGGTGGCGGGTCTCGCAGCGATTGCCGAAAGCTTCCATCTGCTGTTCGTCGCCATCAAGTGGTTGGGCGTCGCCTACCTTCTCTATCTCGCCTGGAAGATGTGGACGGCGGAGCCGGATATGCCCGGCGACAGCCTGCCGCAGTCGCGCTCCGCCTCCAAGCTGTTCTTCGCCGGCCTGACGGTCACGCTCGGCAATCCCAAGGTGATGATGTTCTACGTTGCGCTGCTGCCGTCGATCATCGATCTGCGCTCGGTGACCCTGATCGGCTGGATGCAGCTGGTTGCGACCATGCTGGTGGTTCTGGTCGTGGTCGATCTCGGCTGGGTGACCATGGCTGCCAATGCCCGAAAGCTGCTGAAGAGCAAGCGCGCCGTTCGCATCGCCAACCGTGCCAGTGCGGGAACCATCGCCGGCGCGGCTGTCGTCATCGCCACCCGTTGAGTTCTGCTTCGACGCATCTTTCGGCCCCTGTGCTATCGCGGCCGGAAGCCGCGTCATATTCCGGCAAGGCGATTCCGTTTGTCGGCGATATGGGCTAAAAGCGCCGGATGGCAAAGCGAGTCACCGGTCCCGAAATCGAAAAACTGATCCAGCTTCTGGCAAAGGTGCCGGGGCTGGGGCCGCGTTCGGCGCGGCGCGCGGCACTGCATCTGGTCAAGAAGAAGGACCAGCTGCTCGGGCCGCTGGCGGAAGCCATGGGCGAGGCCCATCGCAAGGTGCGCATCTGCTCGTGCTGCGGCAATGTCGATACGATCGACCCCTGCACGGTCTGCGCCGACGAACGCCGCGACCACACGGTGATCATCGTTGTCGAGGATGTCGCCGATCTCTGGGCGCTGGAGCGTGCCGCAGCCATGAACGCTGCCTACCACGTGCTCGGCGGCACGCTGTCGCCGCTCGATGGCGTCGGTCCCGATGATCTCAACATCAAGGGGCTGGTGCAGCGCGTGGCCAATGGCGGTGTGCGCGAGCTGATCATCGCCGTCAACGCCACCGTGGAAGGCCAGACCACCGCCCACTACATCACCGACCAGCTCGAAGGCATGGCGGTGAAGATCACCCGGCTTGCCCATGGCGTGCCGGTTGGCGGCGAGCTCGACTATCTCGACGAGGGTACGCTGGCTGCCGCCCTTCGTGCCCGCACCTCGATCTGACGCCATGAACGTGCGGGGTCTTCGCCCCGACCGCCCGCGATCCAACCGATAGGGAACCGGATGCTGAGATTTCTATCACTGTCGACCTTGCTGTTCTGCGTTCTCGCGGGCTTGGCCCAGGCGGCCTCCAAGGCTGAGGTCGAGACCCAGTTTCGCCAGTGGCTTCAGCGCGATCTCTGGCCGGAAGCCGAAAAGTCTGGGGTTTCGGCACGCTCCTTCAAGGCGGCATTCGCGGACGTGAAGCTCAACTGGGACCTGCCAGACCTAGCACCTCCCGGTTTTCCCAAGCCCAAGGAGCAGAAGCAGAGCCAGGCGGAGTTTTCCTCGCCCGGCAGCTACTTCTCGGAAAAACGTCTGCAGGGACTGGCGGCAACCGGGCGCAGCCTTGCCTCCACTCACGCCTCCACCTTGAAGCGGATCGAGAAGACCTATGGCGTGCCGGCATCGGTGGTCGTGGCGATCTGGGGTCGCGAATCCGGCTTCGGCCGCGCCAAGATCCCCTATCCCGTCGTCGACGTGCTGGCGACGAAGGCCTTCATGTCGACCCGGCCGGACCTGTTCCGCCGCGAGCTGATCGCCGCCTTGCACATTCTGGAAAGCGGCGACGTCGAGGAGGCATCGATGCGTGGCTCCTGGGCCGGCGCCATGGGGCAGCCGCAGTTCATGCCGTCGAGCTTCCTGCAATATGCCGTCGATTTCGACGGCGACGGTCGCCGCGACATCTGGAATTCGGTTCCAGACAGCCTGGCCTCGATCGCCAACTACCTCGTCAAGAAGGGCTGGCAGCGCGGCCGCGACTGGGGCTTCGAAGTGTCGATCCCGGCTGGCGTTTCCTGTGCGCAGGAAGGGCCCGATCTCGCCCGGCCGATGTCCGACTGGGCGGCCAAGGGCATCACCCGCATTTCCGGCAAGGCGTTTCCCTCGCATGAGCTTTCCGCGCCCTCGATGATGCTGGTTCCGGCCGGCACCCACGGGCCCGAGTTCATCGTCACGCCGAATTTCTACGTGCTCAAGGAGTACAACAACTCCGACCTCTATGCGCTGTTCATCGGCAATTTGGCCGACCGCATCGGCTCAGGCGGTGGTGCGTTCCGCGGCACCTGGGGCGATGTCGGCAACATGCTGCGCTCGGATGTACTGTCGATGCAGAAGGCGCTGGTCGCCAAGGGCTACGACGTCGGCAAGGCCGACGGTCTTGCCGGCTACAAGACCCGCCGCTCGCTCGGCGACTGGCAGGCCAAGAACGGTCTGGCGCCGACCTGCTTTCCCGATGCCTCGCTGAAGGCGAAGCTTCGGTAAGCGGTCACTCTCCTTGGGCGGCGAGCAGTCCGGGCCGTTCGGCTTCGATTGGATGGGACTGCGCCCGCGACCGGGCGCAGTCGGTCAGTGCATGTCGACGTCGACTTGGCGCTTGTAGCGCTCGTAATGGGTCGGAACGATCGTCTGGCGCTCGATCATCCGGTGGACCCGCGGTGGTGCAGCACCCCGATGTAACGCGGTCAGCTTCTCTCCGACCGAGGCGTCAGCCTGGGTGCGCCGCTGGTTGTGGCGCACATACTCCACCCAGGTCGGCACATGATAGGTTTCCGTCCAGGTCGTCGGGATTTCGAGATCCCGCATAAGCGCCCAGTGGCCGGCACCGTCGCGGATGCGGATGCGCCGCCGCTCTGCCATGGTCTCCAGGAACTCGGGAATGTCGGCATCGTCGATCTCGTAATCGATCATGATCACGATCGGTCCGCTGCGGGGTTTCAGGTCCAGTTCGAGCAGCGGCTCGTTGAAGCGGTTGAGCGGATCGAGGTTGAGCGACTTGAACTCCGGCAAGGGCAGGCGCAGGCCGACGGCCGCGCCCGCCAGCATCAAGAGACAGGAGACGAAAAGCGCGTTGGTGGCGCCATGGAGTTCGGCCGTCGTGCCCCAGAGCCAGCTGCCGCCGGCAATACCGCCAAAGGTCATGGTCTGGTAGAGCGACAGCGCCCGGCCGACCACCCAGCGTGGGGCCGAAAGCTGAACAGTGGTGTTGAACAGCGACAGCGCCAGCACCCAGGATGCGCCTGAGGCCAGCAGCATGAGACAGCTCAACCACGCATAGGGGCTGAAGGCAATGACGAGGGTGCTTAACGCAAAGCCGCCGAAGGCCACGCGCACGATCGCTTCGCTCGACATCATTTCGCGCAATCTTGCGCTCAGCAACGCCCCGCCGATCGCGCCGAGCCCGAAGGCGCCGAGCATCAGGCCGTAGGTGAGCGGACCGCCCTTGACGAGATCGCGCGCCACCAGCGGCAGCAGCGCCAGAATGGCGCTTGCCGACAGGCCGAACAGGAAGCCGCGCACCAGCACCTTGCCGATATTGGGCGACATCACGACATAGCGCAGGCCCGCCGTGATCGCCCGGCCGAGCGTTTCGCGCGGCAGCGGGCTCATGGTCACTTCGCGTCGCCAGCGCACCAGCGCAAAGAGGATGGCGAAGTAGCTGAGCGTGTTGGCGGCAAAGGCGGCCGCCGCACCCGCGGTCGCGACGATCACGCCGCCGATGGCCGGGCCGACGCTGCGGGTGATGTTGAAGCCCATGCTGTTGAGGGCGACGGCCGCCGGCAGGTCGTCGCGCGGAACCATGTCGCCGACCGAGGCCTGCCAGGACGGGTTGTTGAGCGCGGTGCCGCAGCCGATCAGAAATGTGAAGAGCAGTAGCAGCCAGGGCGTGATGATGCCGAGATAGGCGCAGACGGTCAGAAGCGCCGACACCGTCAGCATGAAACACTGGGCCACAAGCATGATCCGCCGCCGGTCGAAATTGTCGGCGAGCGCACCGGAGACCAGCGAGAACATCATGATGGGAAGCGAGGTCGAGGCCTGCACCAGCGCGACCATGTTGGCCGATGAGGAAATCGACGTCATCAGCCAGGCGGCGCCGACCGTCTGGATCAGGCCGCCGAAGTTGGAGGCGAGGCTTGCGATCCAGATGGTGCGAAAGATGTCGTGCTTGAAGGGGGCAAGTGGCGAAATACGGGTGGGCACCTCGTCTTCCCTCTCGTGTCTTTTGATTGCGATATCGAAGCGGTTCGTTGCCTGTTATAAACCTCGAAGACCGAAGTGCCAGCCGCTGAAACTTGCCGTCGCATCGATTGACTGTCGCCCGCACCCCGCAGGCGCCTTAGGCGGCCTCCGGTCGAACACCTTGCAATTTGCGGCAACGAGGCGTATATGGGCCTCAAATTCTTGATCGGTAGATGAAGAGTGGGCCCGTCAGGACCCGCTCTTTTTTATTACCCGGTCCCATGAGGAGACATCGTTTGTCCGATCCGACAACCGCTGAAAATGAACTTGAACCCCGCCTGATCACCGAAACCGGTCTCGATCAGCGCATTGCCGACATCATCGAACCGGTGCTGATACCGATGGGCTATCGCCTGGTGCGCGTGCGCATGTCCGGCCAGAACGGCATGACGCTGCAGATCATGGCCGAGCGCAATGACGGCACCATGACCGTCGAAGATTGCGAAGCGATCTCGATGGCCATTTCCCCGGTTCTCGATGTGGAAGATCCGGTCGACAAGGCGTATCATCTGGAAGTGTCGTCGCCCGGCATCGATCGCCCGATGGTTCGCAAGTCGGATTTCTTCCGCTGGCAGGGTCACCTCCTGAAATGCGAAACCTCGGTGCTGGTCGAGGGCCGCAAGCGTTTCCGTGGTAAGATCGTGTCCGTGGATGCGGATGGTTTCCAGATCGAGCGCGATCAGCCTGCCTATGGCGAGGAAGCGACGGTCACCATTCCGTTCACCACGCTTGCGGAGGCGCGGTTGATCCTGACCGACGATCTGATCCGCGACGCCCTGACAGCCGACAAGAAGGCGAAGGCAGCGCGTGCCGCGAACGAGAATTTCGAAGACGAAGATTCACCTATCGAAGAATAAAAGCCGGGGCGGTGCTTGAGGCCCCCTGCAACCAGACGGAGACATGAGATGGCAGTCAGTGCTAACCGGCTCGAGCTTCTGCAGATCGCAGATGCAGTGGCACGCGAAAAGGTGATCGACCGCGAGATCGTTCTGGCCGCGATGGCCGATGCGATCCAGAAGGCCGCGCGCTCCCGCTATGGTTCGGAATCCAACATCCGCGCCGACATCAATTCCAAGACCGGTGAAATTCGCCTGCAGCGTCTCCTGGAAGTGGTCGAGAAGGCGGAAGACTATTCCACCCAGATCCCGCTCGAACTGGCGCGCGACCGCAACCCGGACGCCAAGCTCGGCGACTTCATTGCCGACCCGCTGCCGCCGATGGATTTCGGCCGTATCGCCGCGCAGTCGGCCAAGCAGGTCATCGTGCAGAAGGTTCGCGAAGCCGAACGTGACCGCCAGTTCGACGAATTCAAGGATCGCGTCGGCGAGATCGTCAACGGCACCGTCAAGCGCGTCGAATACGGCAACGTCATCGTCGATCTCGGCCGTGGCGAAGGCATCATCCGTCGCGACGAGATGATCCCGCGCGAGAACATGCGTTACGGCGACCGCGTTCGTGCCTTCGTCTACGACGTCCGGCGTGAACAGCGCGGCCCGCAGATCTTCCTGTCGCGCACGCATCCGCAGTTCATGGTCAAGCTCTTCACCATGGAAGTGCCTGAAATCTACGACGGCATTATCCAGATCAAGTCGGTTGCCCGTGACCCGGGTTCGCGCGCCAAGATCGCCGTGATCTCGAACGATAGCTCGATCGATCCGGTCGGCGCCTGCGTCGGTATGCGCGGTTCGCGCGTTCAGGCCGTCGTCGGCGAGTTGCAGGGCGAAAAGATCGATATCATTCCGTGGTCGCAGGACCCGGCATCGTTCATCGTCAACGCGCTGCAGCCGGCGGAAGTCGCCAAGGTCGTTCTCGATGAAGACGCAGAGCGCATCGAAGTCGTGGTTCCGGACGAGCAGCTGTCGCTTGCCATCGGCCGCCGCGGCCAGAACGTTCGCCTCGCGTCGCAGCTGACCGGCTGGGATATCGACATCCTCACCGAGCAGGAAGAAAGCGAACGCCGTCAGAAGGAATTCAACGAGCGCACCAACCTGTTCATGGATTCGCTCGACGTCGACGAAATGGTCGGCCAGGTTCTGGCTTCCGAAGGCTTTGCCGCCGTCGAGGAGCTTGCCTTTGTCGATCTCGACGAAATCGCTTCGATCGACGGCTTCGACGACGAAACCGCCACCGAAATCCAGACCCGCGCCCGCGAGTTCCTGGACAGGCTCGAAGCCGAGATGGATGCCAAGCGCAAGGAACTCGGCGTTGCCGACGAACTGCGCACGATCAATGGCCTGACCAGCCCGATGCTGGTCGCGCTCGGCGAGGAAGGCATCAAGACCATCGAGGACTTTGCCGGTTGCGCCGCCGACGACCTGGTCGGCTGGAGCGAACGCAAGGATGGCGAGACCAAGCGCTTCGAGGGCACGTTCTCGAAGTTCGAGGTTTCGCGCGCCGATGCTGAAGCCATGATCGTTCAGGCACGTCTTGCTGCCGGCTGGATCACGGAAGACGATCTTGCCGTCGAGCAGGAAGAAGAAGAGGCGATCGAGGTTGCCGAAGGCGCGGAACAGGACGCCTGATGGCGACCACCGCATCGACTGACGCTGACGCTCTGCCTTCGGACAACGGTCCGAAGGACAAGAGCGGCAGCACCCGGACATGCATCGTCACGCGCGAGAGTGGCTCGCCCGACGATCTGATCCGCTTCGTCGCCGGACCCGACGGCCGCATCGTTCCCGATCTGAAGCGTCAGCTTCCGGGGCGCGGCTGCTGGATCAAGGCGGAGCGGGCGCTGGTTGAAAAGGCCATGGCGAAGAAGCTCTTCGCCCGTGCCTTGAAGGCCGACGTCAAGGTCGATGCGACGCTGGCCGACGACGTGGACAGGCTGCTCGTCGAGCAGCTTGCCGGCATGATGAACATGGCGCGCAAGGCGGCCCAGTTCATCTCCGGCGCAACGAAGACGGAGCAGGCCGTTCGTGGATTGGCGGCGCTTGCCGTCTTTCACGCGAGCGATGCGGCCGCCGACGGCGTCCGCAAGATTGACCAGGCCCGCAAGGCAATGAGCTTTGTGGTTGAAGATGAAACGGAAATACCCGCGTTCCGCCCCTTTTCGGCGGCGGAAATGGAGGGCCTTTTGGGAAGTAATGCTTTTATCCATGCCGCAACGCTTGCAGGGCAGGCGGGTGAGGGTGTAGTGAAGCGCGCAATCATGCTCGAAAAGTACCGTGGATCCGTCCCGGTCCGGGCCGAAGGCGGCGCTGGCAAGCCACAGCAATGACCCGCGTCACCGGCAAAATCCGGCATCGCGTACATTGTTTGAGACAATTTGGAAGACAGGGTCAGGTGATACGCATCCGGCCCTGATCGCTAGGAACGGAACGGAATGACCGACAACAACGACGACAAGACAGGCAGCGCAGCAGGCAAGAAGACGCTGACCCTGAAGCCCTCCGGGGTTTCGCAGGGGACCGTGCGTCAGGACATGGGCCGTGGCCGCACCAAGGCGGTCGTGGTCGAAACCAAGAAGCGCCCCTTCCATCGCCCCAAGGACGAGCGCCCGATCACGCCGGTGGCCGCGGCTCCCGCTGCCCGGCCGGCCGAGCAGCAGCGTCCGGCCCAGCCGCAGCCTTCGGGTCGTCCGGCGCCGCAGCCGCAGCAGCATCAGACCCGCCAGGAAGCCAACCAGGCGAACCGTCCGCGCGTCGGCGTCGTTCTGAACCAGCTTTCCGCCGGTGAGATCGATGCGCGCCGCCGTGCTCTGGCCGAAGCGCAGATCCGCGAAGCGGAAGAAGCGGTCATTCGCGCCGAGAACGAAGCGCGCCGCAAGCGTGAGGAAGAAGCCCGTCTCCTGCAGGAGAAGGAAGAAGCCGCACGCCGCGCCGCAGAAGAAGCGGCCCGCCCGGCTGTCGAGCCGGAAGCAAAGGCCGAAGAGGTTGTCGAAGAGCGCCCCGTGGCTGCTCGCGCACCGGCTTCCCCCGAGCGTCGCCCCGACAACCGTCCGCAGGCCGGAAGGCCCGCTGCCGCGCCGGCAGCTGGAGTTCCGACGCCGGCACCGGCCGGTGCTCTGCGCGGTCGCAAGGTCGACAACGAAAAGGATGACGACCGTAGCAGCCCACGTCCAGGCGCAGGTCCGGTTCGTGGCAAGGTCGTGCGTCCGGAGCCGGCAAAGCCGGTCACGCGCCCGAAGGGTGACGATGGTCGCCGCCAGGGCAAGCTCACGCTGACGACCGCTTCCGACGAGGATGCCGGCCAGCGCGCCCGTTCGCTGTCGGCGATGCGTCGCCGCCAGGAAAAGTTCAAGCGCAGCCAGATGCAGGAGACCCGCGAGAAGATTTCGCGCGAAGTCGTTCTGCCGGAAACCATCACCATTCAGGAACTGTCGCAGCGCATGTCCGAACGGGCCGTTGACGTCATCAAGTACCTGATGAAGGAAGGCCAGATGATGAAGCCCGGCGATCTGATCGACGCCGACCTGGCAGAACTCATCGCCGGCGAATTCGGCCACACCGTCAAGCGCGTCTCCGAGTCCGATGTCGAAGAAGGCATCTTCAACGTCTCCGACGTCGACGAAGAGCTGGAATCGCGTCCGCCGATCGTCACGATCATGGGTCACGTCGACCACGGCAAGACCTCGCTGCTCGACGCCATCCGTCATGCCAACGTCGTTGCCGGCGAAGCGGGTGGCATCACCCAGCACATCGGCGCCTACCAGGTCGAGCAGAACGGTAACAAGATCACCTTCATCGACACCCCCGGCCACGCGGCGTTCACCGCCATGCGTGCCCGCGGCGCCCAGGCGACCGACATTGCCATCCTGGTGGTGGCGGCCGACGACAGCGTGATGCCGCAGACGATCGAATCCATCAACCACGCCAAGGCGGCTGGTGTTCCGATCATCGTGGCGATCAACAAGATCGACAAGCCGACGGCCAATGCCCAGAAGGTTCGCACCGAACTTCTGCAGCACGAAGTCTTCGTCGAATCCATGGGTGGTGAAGTTCTCGACGTCGAAGTCTCGGCGAAGGCCGGCACCAACCTCGACAAGCTGCTCGAAGCGATCC
This sequence comes from Ensifer adhaerens, assembly GCF_013283195.1. Taxonomy (GTDB): domain Bacteria; phylum Pseudomonadota; class Alphaproteobacteria; order Rhizobiales; family Rhizobiaceae; genus Ensifer; species Ensifer adhaerens_G. Next base: position 613,048 of record NZ_JABEKT010000001.1, read on the forward strand.
TGCTTCAGGCCGAAATCCTCGACCTCAAGGCCAATCCGAACCGGACGGCCGAAGGTACTGTGGTTGAAGCCGAGCTCGACCGTGGCCGCGGTGCGGTTGCGACCGTGCTCGTCCAGAAGGGCACGCTGCGTCCGGGCCAGATCATCGTTGCCGGCGACCAGTGGGGCCGTGTGCGCGCTCTGGTCAACGACAAGGGTGAACACGTCAAGGAAGCGGGTCCGTCCATGCCGGTCGAAGTTCTCGGCCTGTCGGGCACGCCGGCAGCGGGCGACAAGTTCGCCGTCGTCGAAAACGAAAGCCGCGCTCGCGAGATCTCGGAATACCGTCTGCGGCTCGCCCGTGACAAGGCGGTTGCCCGCCAGTCCGGTTCGCGCGGTTCGCTCGAGCAGATGATGACCCAGCTCCAGACCTCTGGTCTCAAGGAGTTCCCGCTCGTCATCAAGGGTGACGTGCAGGGCTCGATCGAAGCGATCGCCGGTGCGCTGGACAAGCTCGGAACCGACGAAGTGCGTGCGCGCATCGTCCATTCGGGTGCCGGCGGTATCACCGAGTCGGATATCTCGCTCGCAGAAGCTTCGAACGCCGCCATCATCGGCTTCAACGTTCGCGCCAACAACCAGGCCCGTTCGGCAGCCGAGCGTGCAGGCATCGAAATCCGCTACTACAACATCATCTACGATCTGGTGGATGACGTTAAGGCGGCGATGTCCGGCCTGCTTTCGCCCGAGCGTCGCGAAACCTTCCTCGGCAACGCCGAGATCATGGAGGTGTTCAACATCACCAAGGTCGGCAAGGTCGCGGGTTGCCGCGTCACCGAAGGCAAGGTCGAGCGTGGCGTCGGTGTCCGTCTGGTTCGCGACAACGTCGTCATCCACGAAGGCAAGCTCAAGACGCTCAAGCGCTTCAAGGACGAAGTCTCGGAAGTCAACGTCGGTCAGGAATGCGGTATGGCGTTCGAGAACTACGAAGACATCCGCGCCGGCGACACGATCGAGTGCTTCCGCGTCGAACACATCACGCGGACGCTGTAAGATCCGTCCGATTAGAAATTGTGCGGGCGCCGGGTTATCCTTCGGCGCTCGCATTTTTTTGAGGTATTGACCAATGACCAGAGCCACATCCTCTGCCCCTAATCAGCGCATGCTGCGCATCGCTGAACAGGTGCGCGCCGCGATCACGCAGGTTCTGCAGCGCGGCGACGTCCGCGACCCTGTGATCGAGAAGACGCTGATCGCGATTTCCGAAGTCCGCATGTCGCCCGATCTGAAGATCGCCACCGCCTTCGTGACGCCGCTCGGCGTTTCCGACCATGCCGAGGTCATCGAGGCGCTGAACAAGCACGCCAAGTACATCCGCGGCCGTCTCGGCCCGCAGCTGCGCCAGTTGAAGTACATGCCGGAGGTTCGCTTCCGCGACGATACGAGCTTCGACAACTACAAGAAGATCGACGCCCTCCTTCGCTCACCGGAAGTTAGCCGCGATCTCGATCCGAATACCGACGACGAAGAATAGAAGAGTTCATGTCCAAACCGCGCAAACCCAAGGGCCGCCCGATTTCCGGCTGGCTGATCCTCGACAAGCCGCTCGATTTCGGCTCGACCGAAGCCGTTTCCAAGATCAAGTGGCTGTTCAAGGCGCAGAAGGCCGGCCATGCCGGAACGCTCGATCCGCTGGCCTCCGGCATGCTGCCGATCGCCCTTGGCGACGCGACGAAGACCGTCCCTTACGTCATGGACGGCCGCAAGATCTACGAATTCACCGTCGCCTGGGGCGAGGAACGCTCGACCGACGACCTCGAGGGCCAGGTGACGCATGCCTCGGATGCACGCCCGACGGAAGAGGCGATCCGCGCGCTGCTGTCGAACTACACCGGCGTCATCAGCCAGGTGCCGCCACAGTTCTCGGCGATCAAGATCGACGGCGAGCGCGCCTACGATCTCGCCCGCGAAGGCGAAACCGTCGATATCCCGGCGCGTGAAGTCGAAGTGTTCCGCCTGACCCTGCTTGGTGCCACGCCCAATCTCGCCCAGTTCGAGATCGAGTGCGGCAAGGGCACCTATGTCCGTTCGCTTGCCCGCGACATGGGCCGCGATCTCGGTTGTTTCGGCCACATCGCTTCGCTACGGCGCACCTTCGTGGCGCCGTTCGGCGAGGACGACATGGTACCGCTTGCCGATCTGGTGGCGCTCGAAAAGATCGAGAACGAAGAGGAGCGGCTGGCAGCCCTCGACGCCTTCGTCATCGAAACCGGCGAAGCGCTCTCCAGCCTGCCGCATATCGCCGTCAGCGATGACCAGGCGCACCGGCTGAAGATGGGCAATCCCATCATCCTGCGCGGCCGCGACGCGCCGCTGGCGACGCCCGAGGCCTATGCGACAACCCGCGGCAAGCTGATTGCCATCGGCGAAATCGCCGAGGGCGAGTTCCGTCCCAAGCGCGTCTTTGCCGTCGGCTGATTTCTTCGTTCCCCGGCATTTGCGTTTGCCTCATTGCTGACGCATGATCCCGCCAAAGCTCGGGCGACTGCTTCGAACCGGCGCCGTTTCGCCTTCGCAAGCGGGCCCTTGTCGCCCGTCTCGACCGCCGTTCGGCGGTCGCGATTGCCGCATGATTGTCCAGATCGCTTTCGATCTGGTGTCACGATCATGACGCAGTTTTAAGGTGTTGCGGTGGCCTTCGCGCGCTATATTCGACGCGCGACGCTGGAGTTGAGAGGCGGTGCATTTGGCGCAGGTTTCGCAAGAGGGAAGAAAGACTGCCGTCGGTCGCCTGGCGACAGCTCTTGATTTTGTCCGCCACCGTATGACGCGGCCTTTCCGCTTCTATCTGACATCGCTGCTGCTGATCGCCATCGTTCCCGCCTTCATCTTTTCGCTCGTTGTGCTGAAGCGCAGCGTTGATGCGCAGGAGCAGGTGATCACCGCGCTGCTGCAGGCTTCGACCGGATCGGTGACCCGCATCGTCGAGCGCGATGTTGAGGGCATGCTGACGACGCTGAAGGTGCTCTCGACCGCACCGGCGGTGGAGGGCGGCAACATGGAGGCCTTCTACCGCAGGGCCTCGACAGCGCTTGCCGAGACCGGCTCCTACCTGCTTGTCATCGACCGCAAGCACGAGCAGCTCATGAACACCCGGGTGCCCTTCGGCACGCCGCTCGGCAAGGGGTCCGATCCGGAATCCGTCGAGCGTGCCTTCACCAACAATGGCGCACCGTTGGTCTCCAATGTCTTCTTCGGCCAGACGGCCGGAAAATGGGTCTTCAATGTTTATTTGCCGGCGAAGCTTCCAACCGGCGAAGATTATCTGCTGACTCTGACGCAGAACGCCGAGAGCATGGCCAAGGCCGTCAACCGGGAAACGCTGTCGCCCGGCTGGAACGCCGCCCTGGTCGACGGCAACGGCAAGGTCATCATCTCCTCCGACGCCGCGGTCAAGGCGGGTGAACCGTTCTTCCTCGACAAGGTGCCGGCGATCAGCATCGGCGTGCGCAACATCACCGAGAATGGTACGGCCTATCGGGTAGCGACGGAGTTTTCCGTCCTGACCGGCTGGCGGATCATCGCCTGGGCACCGCGCGCCACGGTCGATGGGCCGGCTACGTGGTCGTTTCTCTGGCTGTCGCTCGGTGGCATCATCTTTGCCGGCATCGCCATTGCGGGATCGCTGGCCATCGCAAGGCTCCTGTCGCAAGGCGTAAAGCTCGTCGCACTCGATGCGCGCCGCCTCGGCGCCGGCGAGCGCATCGAGCCGCGCCCGCATATTATCGCCGAAGTCGAAACCGTCTCCGCTGCCCTTGCCAAGGCGGCTGCGTCGCGCACCAAGGCCGAGGGCGAAATCCGCTTCCTCATGCGCGAGGTTGCCCACCGCTCGAAGAACCAGCTGACGGTGATCCAGTCGATGCTGAACCAGTCGGTGCACTCCGCCGAGAGCGTCGCAGATTTCGCCGAATCCTTCCGCAAGCGCATCGCCGGCCTTGCCCGGTCCACCGATCTGATGATCGCCAATGCCGCGCAGGGCGTTGATTTCCGCGAGCTTGCCCAGAATCAGCTGCAGCCGTTCACGCCCGATGATCCCAAGCGCGTGGTCCTGTCGGGTCCGCCCTTAAGGCTGGACACGGAGAGCGCGCAGACGCTCGGCATGGCGCTGCATGAGCTGGCGACGAACGCCACGAAGTATGGCGCGCTTGCCAATACCACAGGCGTGGTCAAGCTCTCCTGGGCGCTGTCCGACGAGGGTATTGCCATCCGCTGGCGCGAGGAAGGGGCAGACATCGAGGCGCCGACGACGCCGCGCCGCAAGGGTTTTGGAACGCTGGTGCTGGAGCGCATGCTCGGCATGGCACTGAAGGCCGAACTCGAACGGATCATGCACCCCGATGGCATCGAGTGGCGGATCAATATTCCGAGGCATGCGAAGGACGGCGACGGAGATGATGCGGAACCTTGAAGCCATTCGGTTTTGAGGGGCGTTTTGAAAGGGGCGGCAATGCAGGTTCGCAAACGTCAATTTGGCATTCTGTCGGTCGCGTTGAGCCTGATGGCGGTGGCGCCTGCAGCGGGCCAGGATGTCGCTTGCGTGGTTGCCGATCCGACCGGAACGCCGCTGAACGTCCGCACGGAACCGAACGGCCGGGTTGTCATGTCGCTGGCCAATGGCAGCAAGGTTCGCCGCATCGGTGAACGCCTGCACGCCGGCAAGCGTTGGGCGCTCGTTTCAAGCGACGCGGGAGAACTTGGCTGGGTGTTTGCCGCCTTTCTCGACTGTGTTCCGGTTGACGGCGACCAGCTGAAGTCGGCACCGATGCGCCCGCGGCCGTCGGGGAATTGAGAGGCGCTCCACCATTGCTGAAGGGCCATTTTCATGACCCTTTCCTTTTTCATCCAATTCGGTTATAGGCACGCCAGCAAAAGGCGCATGCCCATTGCATTCACGGCCGCAGCTGGACGACATCCCGGCTGAAGGCGTCCCTAAATCCTCGAAATCGAAAGGATCATCCGATGTCGATTGCTGCAGAGCGTAAGGCTCAGCTCATCAAGGAATACGCAACCGTTGAAGGCGACACCGGTTCTCCGGAAGTCCAGGTTGCTATCCTGACGGAACGGATCAACAACCTGACCGAACACTTCAAGGGCCACAAGAAGGATAACCATTCCCGCCGTGGTCTTCTCGCGATGGTTTCCAGCCGTCGTTCGCTCCTCGACTATCTGAAGAAGAAAGACGAAGCGCGCTACACCAAGCTGATTGGTGCCCTCGGCATCCGTCGCTAAGCGACTTGCCCGGCGGATCGCATGCGGTCCGCCGGCCTTTTTTATTATGGGCGCAGAGCGCTCGAGAAATGAACTCTCCGCAAGCGCACTAGGCGCGGAAATGGAGAGGTATCCAGCGGGCCGGATGGGCCGGATCCGCGGATCAACCGATGGCCCGTCATGGGGCAGGATTGCAGGATGCTTCGGCGCCTGCTTGCAGAACCCGCTGCGGGGCAGCCAGGTTTTGCACAGCGGAAAGCGGCCGGTCTCTTTTGAAGCCTCCCGTTGTCTTGCCCGTGATGCGCCATACCAGGCGGTTTTCCGACCACCCGCGCTGCAACAGCCGCGGAAAGGTCTGCCGCACACGAAGGACAGAACATGTTCGATACCCATAAGGTTGAAATCGAATGGGCTGGGCGTCCGCTCAAGCTCGAAACCGGCAAGGTCGCCCGTCAGGCTGACGGCGCCGTTCTCGCCACCTACGGCGAAACCGTCGTTCTCGCCACCGTCGTTTCGGCCAAGGCGCCGAAGCCGGGCCAGGACTTCTTCCCGCTGACCGTCAACTACCAGGAAAAGACCTATGCCGCCGGCAAGATCCCGGGTGGCTACTTCAAGCGCGAAGGTCGTCCGAGCGAAAACGAAACGCTGGTTTCGCGCCTGATCGACCGCCCGATCCGCCCGCTCTTCCCCGATGGCTACAAGAACGACACCCAGGTCGTCGTCACGGTCATGCAGCATGACCTCGAAAACAATCCCGACATCCTGTCGATGGTTGCAGCTTCCGCTGCGCTGACGCTGTCCGGCGTTCCGTTCATGGGCCCGATCGGCGGCGCGCGCGTCGGCTACATCAACGGCCAGTACGTCCTCAACCCGCATCTCGACGAGATGGACGAATCGACCCTCGACCTCGTCGTCGCCGGCACGCAGGAAGCCGTGCTGATGGTCGAGTCGGAAGCCAAGGAACTGGGCGAAGAGATCATGCTCGGCGCCGTCGTGTTCGGCCAGAAGGGCTTCCAGCCCGTCATCGACGCCATCATCAAGCTCGCTGAAGTTGCTGCCAAGGAGCCGCGCGACTTCCAGCCGGAAGATCATTCCGCGCTCGAAGCCGAAATGCTCGGCATGGCCGAAGCCGAACTGCGCGATGCCTACAAGATCACCGAGAAGGCTGCCCGCTACGCTGCCGTCGACGCCGTCAAGGCGAAGGTGAAGGCACACTTCTTCCCGGAAGGCGCAGAGCCGAAGCACACTGCCGAAGTCATCGGCGCCGTCTTCAAGCACCTGCAGGCCAAGATCGTTCGTTGGAACATCCTCGACACCAAGAGCCGTATCGACGGCCGCGATCTGGAAACCGTTCGTCCGATCGTCTCGGAAGTCGGCCTTCTGCCGCGCACGCACGGTTCGGCGCTGTTTACCCGCGGTGAAACGCAGGCGATCGTCGTTGCCACGCTCGGCACCGGCGAAGACGAACAGTACGTCGACAGCCTGACCGGCATGTACAAAGAACGCTTCATGCTGCACTACAACTTCCCGCCCTACTCGGTCGGTGAAACCGGTCGCATGGGCTCCCCGGGCCGCCGCGAAATCGGTCACGGCAAGCTCGCATGGCGTGCTATCCGCCCGATGCTGCCGGAAGCCGAGCAGTTCCCCTACACGCTGCGTGTCGTTTCCGAGATCACCGAGTCCAACGGCTCCTCGTCGATGGCGACGGTCTGCGGCACCTCGCTCGCACTCATGGATGCAGGCGTTCCGCTCGCAAAGCCGGTTGCCGGTATCGCCATGGGCCTGATCAAGGAAGATGAGCGCTTCGCTGTTCTCTCCGACATCCTCGGCGATGAAGACCACCTCGGCGACATGGACTTCAAGGTTGCAGGCACCGACGCCGGCATCACCTCGCTGCAGATGGACATCAAGATCGAGGGCATCACCGAAGAGATCATGGGCATCGCGCTCAACCAGGCCAAGGGCGGCCGTCTCCACATCCTCGGCGAAATGGCAAAGGCCATCTCGGAAAGCCGCGGCCAGCTCGGCGAATTCGCACCGCGCATCGAAGTCATGAACATCCCGGTCGACAAGATCCGTGAAGTCATCGGTTCGGGCGGCAAGGTCATCCGCGAAATCGTCGAAAAGACCGGCGCCAAGATCAACATCGAAGACGACGGCACCGTGAAGATCGCCTCTTCGTCGGGCAAGGAAATCGAAGCGGCCCGCAAGTGGATCCACTCGATCGTTGCCGAGCCGGAAGTCGGCCAGGTGTACGAGGGTACTGTTGTCAAGACCGCCGACTTCGGCGCCTTCGTCAACTTCTTCGGCGCCCGCGACGGCCTCGTCCACATCTCGCAGCTCGCCTCCGAGCGCGTTGCCAAGACCACCGACGTCGTCAAGGAAGGCGACAAGGTCTGGGTCAAGCTGATGGGCTTCGACGAGCGTGGCAAGGTTCGCCTTTCCATGAAGGTTGTCGACCAGGCGACCGGCAAGGAAGTTGCTGCAGAAAAGAAGGGTGACGGCGAAGCCGCTGAATAAGCGGTCTCTGCCCGAACGCATTCGGGGCGCGGAGCGGATCGCTCCGCGCCCTTTTCTTGTACGAGATCGACGGAAGAAACCGATGAGCCGAGATGCATTGAAGACCCTGTTCCACCCGTTCGAAACCGGGATTATCGACCCGCCGGGCGAGGGCGAGCGTGTGCTCTTCCTCGGCGCAGAGGCGGGCTACAGGCTGCCTGAGGGCTTCGGAGCGTCGATCGCCGCCGTCCAGCCGCTAAGGCCGCTCTATCGCGCCCTGGAGGCCCAGCGTGCCGATGTGGCACCTGTTGTCACCGGCGAGGACTATGACCTAGCCCTGATCCTGTGCGGCAAGCACAAGGGCGAGAACGAGGACCGCATCGCCGAGGCGCTGAAGCGCACCCGCGACGGCGCGCTCATCGTCATCGCCGGCGGCAAGGAAGATGGCATCCAGTCGTTGAGGAAGCGCGTCGCCAAGTTCGAATGGGATGGCGATCACCTGCCGAAGTATCACGGCGTCGCTTTCTGGTTCACCCGGCCGGAAGATGTCACCGATGCCGTGCAGAAGCTTGCCAAGGTGCCGGTCCGCGTCGACGGCCTGTTCGAGGCGTCTCCCGGGATGTTCTCGCACGATCGCATCGATGCCGGTTCGGAGCTGCTGGCCTCGCGCCTGCCGCGCGACTTCAACGGCCATGCCGCCGATTTCGGCGCTGGCTGGGGCTATCTCGCGGTCAAGCTTGCCGAGGCGTCGCCGGGCACCAAGGGCATCGACCTGTTCGAGGCCGATCACGATGCGCTGGAGGCCGCCCGCGTCAACATGATGGCAAACGCGTCACGCATGCCGGCGCGCTTCTACTGGTTCGACCTGACGAGCGAAGAGCCGCGCGACAAATACGACCTCATCGTCATGAACCCGCCGTTCCACGAGGGTCATGCCGCCGAGCCGTCACTGGGCGTGGCGATCATCAAGGCAGCGCACAAGGCGCTGAAGCAGGGCGGCAAGGTCATGCTGGTCGCCAATCGCGGCCTGCAGTACGAGCAGACCCTTGCCGAGACCTTCAAGGAATATGGCGAGACCTGCCGCAACGCGCGCTTCAAGGTTCTCTGGGGCAAGCGCTGAGCGCCCAGCCGACGTTCTGATCCATTGGAAAGGCCGGGCCAAGCGCTCGGCCTTTTTGCATTTGCAAGGGCTGCAAGACTGGCAGGCAGCGTCCTCAAATCCCATTGCCATTGGTCGCGAACAGGCACACGATAAGGTGTCAGTCGGTATTTCCTATCGGAGGTGCGGTGCTATGCCATTCGGGCCAGGAAGGTCGCCTTTGACCGAGGATGTGGCGGAAGTGATCGCCAAGGATATCAAGCAGGCAGAGGGGCATGGTGCGACGTCGGAAGTACCGATGCCGTTCCTCAGAAGTCTTTATCGCCTGCCGCTGATACCGAACCCCATTCGCAGGACGCATGTATGCCTGATGAGCGCTGCCGTTGCTGCAGCCTTGGTCGCTATCCTGCTGCTTTCGGGGCTGCTCAGCGTCTGACGAGGCGCATGAAAAAGCCCACGGACCGGGATGATCCATGGGCTTTCATGAAAGGTTGTGGCCGGGTTTACTCGGCGTCGGCGGTCCTGAGCGCGTCGAGTGCCGGCATGGATGTGATGTTGTAGCCCGAGTCCACATAGTGGATTTCGCCGGTGACGCCGCGCGACAGGTCGGACAGCAGGTAGAGCGCCGAGCTGCCGACATCGTCGATCGTGACCGTGCGGCGAAGCGGCGAATTCTTCTGCTGCCAGGACAGCATGGCGCGGGCATCGGAAATGCCGGCACCTGCAAGCGTACGGATCGGGCCGGCCGAAATCGCGTTGACGCGGATGCCGCGCACGCCGTAGTCGGCAGCCAGGTAACGCACGGAGGCTTCGAGAGCCGCCTTGGCGACGCCCATGACGTTGTAGTTCGGCATCACCCGCACCGAGCCGCCATAGGTCAACGTCAGCATCGAGCCGCCGTCGTTCATCAGTTCGGCGGCCCGCTTGGCGATCTCCGTGAAGGAGAAGCAGGAGATCACCATGGTGCGGCTGAAATTGTCGCGGCTGGTGTCGGCGTAAAGGCCCTTCAACTCGTTCTTGTCGGAAAAGCCGATGGCATGAACGATGAAGTCGAGCTTGCCCCAGCGCGCCTTGATGGCCGCGATTACCGTATCGACCGACGCAATATCCTCGACGTCGCAAGGCAGCAGGAAGTCGGAACCGACTTCGGCCGCCAGCGGCTTCACGCGCTTGCCGAGCGCTTCACCCTGGTAGGTGAAAGCCAGTTCCGCACCTTGCGCTGCCAGCGCCTTGGAGATGCCCCAGGCAATGGAGTGGTTGTTGGCCACACCCATGATGAGGCCACGCTTACCGTTCATCAGTCCCGTCATGGTGTTATCCGTTGTGGCGCTGGAAGACGAGCGTTGCGTTGGTTCCGCCGAAGCCGAACGAGTTGGAAAGAACCGTATCGATCTTGGCGTTGTCGATGCGCTTGCGCACGATCGGCACACCGTCAAATTCCGGGTCGAGTTCGGTGATATGGGCGCTTTCGCCGATAAAGCCGGCCTGCATCATCAGGAGACCGTAGATCGATTCCTGGACACCGGCTGCACCCAGCGAGTGGCCTGTCAGCGACTTCGTCGACTGGATGTGCGGGATCTTGGAGCCGAACACTTCGCGAATGGCGCCGATTTCCTTGCTGTCGCCAACCGGGGTCGATGTGCCATGCGTGTTGATGTAGTCGACGTCGCCCTTTACGGTCGACAGCGCCTGACGCATGCAGCGGATCGCACCTTCGCCAGACGGGGCGACCATGTCGTAGCCGTCTGATGTCGCGCCGTAGCCGACGATTTCGGCGTAGATCTTGGCGCCGCGCGCCTTGGCATGTTCCAGCTCTTCGAGCACCAGCACGCCGGCGCCGCCGGCAATGACGAAGCCGTCACGGCTGGCGTCATAGGCGCGCGAGGCAGTCGAGGGCGTGTCGTTGTACTTCGACGACATCGCGCCCATGGCGTCGAACAGGTTGGACATCGTCCAGTCCAGGTCCTCGTGGCCGCCGGCGAACATCACGTCCTGCTTGCCCCACTGGATCATCTCCGCGGCATTGCCGATGCAATGTGCCGAGGTCGAGCAGGCCGAGGAGATCGAGTAGTTGACGCCGTGGATCTGGAACCAGGTCGCAAGCGTGGCAGACGCCGTCGACGACATCGCCTTCGGCACGGCGAACGGGCCGATGCGCTTGGGGCTGTTGTTCTTGCGGGTAATATCCGACGCTTCCACGATGGTGCGGGTGGACGGACCGCCCGAGCCCATGATGATGCCGGTGCGCTCGTTGCGCGAGATCATCGCTTCCTCGAGGCCGGAATCGGCAATCGCCTGCTTCATCGCCACGTGGTTCCAGGCGCCGCCCTGCGACAGGAAGCGCATGGCGCGCCGGTCGACGAGATCGGTCGGATCGAGCGTCGGTGCGCCCCAGACCTGGCACTTGAAGCCGTTTTCGGCAAAATCGGGAGAAAACGTGATGCCCGATTTGGCGTCGCGCAGCGATGCCGTGACTTCGTCGGCATTGTTTCCAATCGAGGAAACGATCCCGAGGCCCGTGACAACAACCCGTCTCATGGTAATGACCTTTTCTTTATCTCATTCGGTGCGGAGAACCCGCGGATTATTCGGTCTTTTCCTTCGACAGACCGACACGTAGGTCGGTTGCCTGGTAGATGGTCTCGCCGTCGGCCTTCAGCCAGCCGTCGGCAGTGCCGAGCACGAGGCGGCCGCGCATGACGCGCTTGAAGTCGATACCGTACTGGAGCAGCTTGGTGTGCGGGCGAACCATGCCCTTGAACTTCACTTCGCCCGTCGACAGCGCCATGCCACGACCGGGCTCGCCGAGCCAGCCTAGGAAGAAGCCGGTCAGCTGCCACATACCGTCGAGGCCGAGGCAGCCGGGCATGATCGGGTTACCCTGGAAGTGACAGGGGAAGTACCAGTCATCAGGGCTGACGTCGTATTCAGCGCGGATGAAACCCTTGTCGAAGGCGCCGCCCGTTTCGGAGATTTCCGTGATGCGGTGAACCATGAGCATGGGCGGCAGCGGCAGCTGCGCATTGCCTGGGCCAAACAGTTCACCTCGGCCGCAGGTCAGGATTTCCTCATAGCTGAAGCTTGATTGTCTGGTCGTCATCAATGGTTGTTTCCCCGAGTAACATAAAGTGTTGTCAGACCTGCTTTAGAGCAAGTTCGCTGTGAAATGAAGCGCATCAATGGCCGTTTTCGATGTTTCCGACGCCGGCTTCGCCCATTCCGGTGGCGATATCGTTCTGCCGTCGCTTACAGGATCAATGTGGGCCCGACCAGAGTTAAATACCAGCCTTTGCCGAAATAGGCCGGTTTTTCAGGCATTCCAGCCTTTCTGCACCTTAGAATCTATTGAAAGAACAGCGCGCAAAAGTTATATCGCAACGAAAGTATTGTAAATTTTACGGGATCCATGGAACGCTCCTTGATGACGAAAGCAACCGAAGTGAGTTCGGAAGAGAGATTGCGCAGCTCGGGCCTGCGCCCGACGCGTCAGCGCGTCGCGCTTGCCGATCTGATCTTCGCCAAGGGCGACCGTCACCTGACCGTAGAAGAGCTGCATGAAGAGGCTGTTGTCGCCGGCGTGCCGGTTTCGCTGGCAACGGTCTACAACACGCTGCATCAGTTTACCGAGGCCGGAATGATCCGCGTGCTCGCGGTGGAAAGTGCCAAGACCTACTTCGACACCAACGTTTCCGATCACCACCATTTCTTCGTCGAAGGTCAGAACGAAGTTCTCGATATCCCGGTCAGCAATATCGAGATCGGCAACCTGCCGGAACCGCCCGAAGGCATGGAGATTGCCCATGTCGACGTGGTCATCCGGCTCCGCCGCAAGCGCGAACGCGCGTAAAGCGTTTCTTCCTACATCACATCGTCGGGGTCGCGGCCGGGGCTTGCCTTGCCGATCGGCAGCGTCCAGCCGTATTTGAGCGCGCCGGCGCGTATGGTGAAGGCTGACATCACGCCAAGCGCCGAGGTCGCCACCAGCGGCAGTCCGATCATGGTGGCGACGACAAAGACGCCGGAGCCGATCAGGGCGGCCGTCACATAGACTTCCGGGCGCAGCAGCACCGAGGGCTCACCTACCAGCAGGTCGCGAAGGACGCCGCCGAAGGTCGCCGTCAGCATGCCGGTGACAAGGGCGACCGCGGGCGAGCCTGTTGCCGCCAACCCCTTTGCCGCGCCCATGACGCAATAGGCCGACATGCCGATGGCATCGAGCCAGACCAGTACGCGGTAACGCGAATAGAACAGGTGCGCCGTGAAGAACAGGACGACGCTGACCGAGGCGCAGACGAGCAGGTAGTTCGGCTTGAGCACCCAGAACACCGGCGTTGCGCCAAGGATGACGTCGCGCATCGTTCCACCGCCGATGCCGGTGACCGAGGCAAGGAAGAGATAACCGATGATGTCGAGCTGTTTGCGCGAAGCCGAGAGCGCGCCTGTGGCCGCGAAGACGGCGACGCCGGCATAATCGAGGATTTCGAGGATCGTCATGGCCGCTCCGTTGAAAGGCGCATCGCGGAAGTCTGTCGCATCGCAAGCTGGAGCATCCGGGGCCGTCGCGTCAACGGGGTGACGCGTTGGGCGGTGAGACGCCGGGAAGCAGGCTGTCCGTGCGCCCGCCGAAATAGTAGGCCGCCAGTCCGATCCATTCGCGCACCGCTGTCGTTGTCAGCTGGGCATTGAGAGATGGCTGGGTAAAGTCCAAGCCTGGTTTGACCATGCCGCTAGTGCGGTAGTCCGTTGGCCAGGGCGTGACCTTAAGCCCGAGCTTGTGGAAAAGCCCGACCGAGCGTGGCATATGGAAGGCCGACGTCACCAGCGCGCAGTTGGCAAGGCCGTTTGCTTCAAGCAGCCCATGCGTGTTGCGTGCATTTTCGAATGTCGTTCTCGACTGCTCCTCGCGGATCAGCCGATCGGGACCGATGCCGAAGGCGGCAAAGAAGGCGTCCGATGCCTTGGCATCGCCGTCATAGGCGCCGCTGAACGAACCATCGCCGCCGGACACCAGAATGCGCGCCTCCGGGTAGCGCTTGGCCAGCATGGCCGTCTCGACGAAGCGGTCGGCCGCCTGGTTGAACTCGATGCCGCCACGGCTGGCCATCACTTCGTTCTCGAAGGCGCCGCCGAGCACGATGATGCAGGAGAGGGCTACGGGTGGCTCAGCCGGCCGAGGGAAGCGGTCCTCGAGCATCTGGAGGAAATAGGATCCCGTCGTCGTGAACAGGCTGATGAAGAGCACGAGCGCGCCGAAAAGGCCGAAGGCGACGCCTATACGCCTGAGTCCCGCCGTCGTCATGATGAGGCCGGCAAGGGCAGCAAAAAACGCCAGGGAAAGGGGCTGCGCGATGAGCCAGAAAATCTTGGAAAGCAGAAACATCAGGCCCGTGTTCTTCCCTGCGATCCCTTAATATTTCGCAAAGGCATGGGGTCGGGCGTCCACCGCCCAACCCATTCGTCAGGCCGTCACGCCAGCGGCGAGCGGTTTCGGCTTGCCGGCACGAAGATAGCCGATGCCGAAGGCAACGAGCGCGCCGACGGCGACGATCGCCAGCGACAGCAGCGGGCGATAGGCAAACCAGGCGATGGCGATGACCAGGGGGCCGATGATGAGCGTCAGGATCGCCGCGATGATGCCAGTGCCAAATGCGACCACTGAACCAAGGACCGGAATGACGTCGGCGATGATGGAAAACAGCGACAGCATCAGCGTGAAGCCGATGAACAGGCCGATCAGTCCGCCCACGCGAACCAGCCAGGTAATCAGCGTGTTTTCGCTCTGGGCTGCGTCGAACATCTCGGCGGCGCTGGCAATGCCGGCCGAACTCAGGAACAGGTCGCGGCCGTTCGAAGTGCGATAGGGGGCGAGGCTGCCGCCTTTCTGCGCCGCGACGAAGCTCGCGGTTTCCGTGTCTTCGCGGGTAAAGCCGATGCGCAGATCGCCGACGGCTGGGTTCTGGCGGTCAGCGGAGACGAAGATCGTCTGGCCGTCGGTCTTGACAGGGCGGTTGGTGTCGAGCGCATCGGCCACGCGCTGCAGATCGGCGTCCGCCATCTTCACCGGGCTGTCGCGACCGAGGTCGGCTACGGCCCTGCCGTCGACCGAAAACGCGCCGAGCATCGCGCGCTCGACCATGAAGCGCTCGCTCGAAAGCGGCATCTCCGGGTTCTGGTGCCCGTTGCCGTCACGGAAATCGGCCGAATCAGCGCGGTCGCTGCGCCACTCCTTGGCGTAGGAATAGGTGGTGACCGTTTCCTCGCCGCCACCGAGCGTCTTGCGCGTCTCGCTCTTCTTTTCCTCGACCCATTGGTACATCTCGACCGAGCGGCGCAGACCCGCAGCGCCATTCGCAGACACTTCCAGCAGGCTATCGGTGGGCGTCCCGACAGGGTCGATCCGTCCGGCGATGTGGACCAGCTTGCCCTCGTTGCCAGCCTCGACGGCACCGCTGTCGACATCGACAACCGCACCGGCGCCCTCGACGAGCGCCCGATACGTCTTGACCGAACGGCCCTCGTTCCAGGCCAGCAGCCAGATCATGCCGAAGACCAGGA
This sequence comes from Ensifer adhaerens, assembly GCF_013283195.1. Lineage (GTDB taxonomy): Bacteria > Pseudomonadota > Alphaproteobacteria > Rhizobiales > Rhizobiaceae > Ensifer > Ensifer adhaerens_G. The sequence continues at coordinate 628,447 of NZ_JABEKT010000001.1, forward strand.
TGAGCCCGATGAAGATGCCGACGACACCGTTCTTGAGGCGCGCAAACCACGACGTTCTGGTCGTTTCGGTAAAACTCATCTGATCCCCCGGCACGTGAATTCAATCCGGTTCACCAAGCGACCGGTTCGGTTTTCCCCGTTGGTAGCAGAAAAAAAGCGCAAGGGAATATATCGGCCGGACGGCGCAGACGATTGGCCCAAATATGGTGAAGGCCGTCAGTTCAAGGTGCTGTATTCGATGGGAAGTTTGGTGGAGCTAAGCGGGATCGAACCGCTGACCTCTTGCATGCCATGCAAGCGCTCTCCCAGCTGAGCTATAGCCCCATATCGGGTCCGGCGAGGCCGGTTCCGGGAAACTTGTCGGGCTGTTGTGCCCGGCGAGTGGCGGCTTATTACTTCTGCTTTTCGCGGATAGCAAGCCGAAAATGTCAGGCCGGTGGAAATAATTTCTGGACCGGCCCAATTTCCCCCCGTCCGCGCCAAAGGGCTGTGGACGGGAGGCATTCGCGTATTATTCTAAACCCTTAGACGTCGTCGTCGTCGTCGGACACGCCGATGAGGTCGCTCATGTCGTCGTCATCGTCTTCGTCGTCGGTCTGCAGGAAGGTATCGTCGTCGTCGTCGCCGTCGATCTCCACTTCGTCGTCGCCCAGATCCGGAATCTCGTCGCCGCCGGCTGCTTCGTCGTCAGCTTCCTCGAGCGATACGAGTTCGACTTCTGTGTTCTCGGTGTCGACTTCAGCGACCTCCTCTTCCTCTTCCTTCTCGAGCACCTTGGCAACCGAGGTTTCTTCGAAGAAGGACAGCGGGTAGGACTTGCCGGTGTAGGGGGAAACGATCGGATCACGGTTCAGATCGTAGAATTTGCGCCCCGTTTCCGGGTCAATGCGCTTTGTTCCGAGTTCCGCTTTTGCCACAGTCAAAGCCTCTTGAATGGCCGGCCGAGCCGGCGCTTGCCGGAAAGCCGGCGGGTGGAAAGGATATCAAGCCTATGATGATTAGCCGGTCCCCATAATCATCTTGGCCGCATCTGTCAAAGATAAAACTCGAAAGCCCTGCGCCGCCTGCTTTTTCTTCGTCCGGGATGATGATCGTGCAATCGCATTGTGTTAGGCAGCGGCAGCGCAGGATGGTCGCGCTCCGTTGCCGTTTCGCGGGTCGCGTTCCGGGCGAGCGGCCGCAGGTTCAAGGAAGGTTTGTATGTCCGCTGGCGTGATCGCAAAGCCTGCCGTTGCGCGCAGATCCGGGGCACTCCGTGGAGAAGTGCGTATCCCCGGCGACAAGTCGATGTCCCATCGCGCCCTGATGCTCGGCGGGCTTGCGGCCGGCCAGACGCGCATTGGCGGCCTGCTCGAAGGTGAGGATGTCTTCAACACTGCAAGGGCGATGCAGGCCCTCGGCGCCACGGTGCGCAAGGAGGACGGCAGCTGGATCGTCGACGGTGTCGGCAACGGTGCGTTGCTCGCGCCCGAAGCGCCGCTCGATTTCGCCAATGCCGGTTCCGGTTGCCACCTGATCATGGGGCTCGTCGGCGTTTATGATTTCGCGACGACCTTCGTCGGCGATGCCGCGCTATCCAGGCGACCGATGGACTGTGTGCTCGATCCCTTGCGCCAGATGGGCGTTCAGGTGACGTCGGCCGAAGGTGGCCGGTTGCCGGTGACGCTGAGCGGGCCGAAGACGGCAAATTCGGTGAGCTACCGCTTACCGATAGCCTCGGCCGAGGTGAAATCCGCCGTGCTGCTCGCAGGCCTGAACGCGCCCGGCATCACCACGTTGATCGAGCCGGTACCGACCGGCGATCATACGGAAAGAATGCTGCAGGCCTTTGGTGCCAACCTGACAGTCGACGCGGGTGCTGAAGGCGAACGCATCATTCGGCTCGAAGGGCAGGGCAGGCTGACCGGTCAGGACATCGACATCCCCGGCGATCCGTCCTCCGCTGCCTTTCCATTGGTGGCGGCGCTGCTGGTTCCGGGTTCCGACGTCACCCTTCTCAATGTGCTGATGAACCCCACCCGCGCCGGACTTATCGTGACACTGCAGGAGATGGGCGGGAAGATCGATGTGCTGAATGCGCGGATCCAGGGCGGCGAGGACGTGGCCGATCTGCGCGTCCGTTCTTCCGAGTTGAAGGGCATCACCGTGCCGGAAGACCGCGCCCCCTCGATGATCGACGAATACCAGGTGCTTGCCGTTGCGGCGGCGTTTGCCGATGGGCACACGGTGATGCGTGGTCTTGAAGAACTGCGCATGAAGGAATCCGACCGCCTTGCCGCGGTCCTATCGGGACTGAAGCTCAACGGCGTCGATTGCGACGAAGGGCCAGCCTCCCTCGTCGTCCACGGTCGCCCCGGTGGCAAGGGCCTCGGCAATGCCGCCGGGGCTGCCGTTGCGACCCGCCTCGACCATCGCGTCGCCATGAGCTTTCTCGTCATGGGGCTCGCATCCGAACATCCGGTCACCGTCGACGACGCGACGATGATCGCCACCAGCTTTCCCGGTTTCATGGAACTGATGGCGGGATTGGGTGCGACGATCGAGTAGAGTTCCGGGTCCGCGCAATCCAGCGGCGTTTAGAGCGGCGATTATAAAGGCGCGTTGTTGACGCGTGGATTCCATGTCGGTTTTGATTTATCTGGCTCAATGAGATTATCGATTGCAGGACCAACCATGATCACCATCGCTATCGACGGACCCGCAGCGGCAGGCAAGGGCACGCTCTCGCGCCAGATCGCCGAGGAATACGGCTTTCACCATCTCGATACCGGGTTGACCTACCGCGCGACGGCAAAAGCCCTGCTCGACGCCGGCCTGCCGCTCGATGACGAGGCGGTGGCCGAGCGCATGGCGCTCGAGGTCGAGCTTTCCGGCCTCGATCGCTCCATCCTGTCGGCGCATGCGATTGGCGAAGCGGCGTCGAAGATTGCCGTCATGCCGGCCGTGCGCCGCGCACTGGTCGAGGCGCAACGGGCGTTTTCGAAGAAGGAGCCGGGCACCGTGCTCGATGGCCGCGACATCGGCACCGTCGTCTGCCCCGATGCGGCGGTCAAACTCTACGTCACTGCGTCGCCGGAAGTGCGGGCGAAACGCCGCTTTGACGAGATCGTCGGCAATGGCGCCGTCGCCGATTATGCGGCGATCTTCGACGACGTGAAGAAGCGCGACGAGCGCGACATGGGTCGCGCCGACAGTCCTTTGCGCCCCGCCGATGACGCGCACTTGCTTGATACGTCTGAAATGAGTATAGAGGCGGCGTTTCAGGCCGCGAAATCTCTGATCGATGCGGCCCTGATCAAGAAGATCTGAAGAAGAGCCTATCCCCGACGCTGTCAGGATCGCTCTTCTTGCATAAGCCTGAAATCCCGTCCACGCGCCGGATTGTCCCTTTGATGGGACGGACTGGGTTCAGGCCTTTTCAACACCAACCCCCGGCGCATGTGTGTCTCCATTTGAGATGCATGCAGGAGATTTCATGTCTGCTACCAACCCAACCCGTGATGATTTCGCAGCGCTTCTCGAAGAATCCTTCGCGAAGACCGATCTGGCCGAAGGCTATGTTGCCAAGGGCATCGTCACGGCCATCGAAAAGGACGTCGCCGTTGTCGACGTCGGCCTGAAGGTCGAAGGCCGCATCGCTCTGAAGGAATTCGGCGCGAAGGCCAAGGACGGCTCGCTCAAGGTCGGCGACGAAGTCGAAGTCTACGTTGAGCGCATCGAAAACGCGCTCGGCGAAGCTGTTCTTTCGCGCGAAAAGGCTCGCCGCGAAGAAAGCTGGATGCGCCTGGAAGTGAAGTTCGAAGCCGGCGAACGCGTCGAAGGCATCATCTTCAACCAGGTCAAGGGTGGCTTCACCGTCGATCTCGACGGCGCCGTGGCCTTCCTTCCGCGCTCGCAGGTCGACATCCGTCCGATCCGCGACGTGACCCCGCTGATGCACAACCCGCAGCCCTTCGAAATCCTCAAGATGGACAAGCGTCGCGGCAACATCGTCGTTTCGCGTCGTACCGTTCTCGAAGAATCCCGTGCCGAACAGCGTTCTGAAATCGTTCAGAACCTTGAAGAAGGCCAGGTTGTCGAAGGCGTCGTCAAGAACATCACCGATTACGGTGCGTTCGTCGACCTCGGCGGCATCGACGGTCTGCTCCATGTCACCGACATGGCATGGCGTCGCGTGAACCATCCGTCGGAGATCCTGAACATCGGCCAGCAGGTCAAGGTTCAGATCATCCGCATCAACCAGGAAACCCACCGCATCTCGCTCGGCATGAAGCAGCTCGAGTCGGATCCGTGGGATGGTATCGGTGCGAAGTATCCGGTCGGCAAGAAGATCTCGGGTACCGTCACGAACATCACCGACTACGGTGCGTTCGTCGAGCTGGAGCCGGGCATCGAAGGCCTGATCCACATCTCCGAAATGTCCTGGACCAAGAAGAACGTACATCCCGGCAAGATCCTGTCCACGAGCCAGGAAGTCGACGTTGTCGTTCTCGAAGTCGACCCGACCAAGCGTCGCATCTCGCTCGGCCTCAAGCAGACGCTCGAGAACCCGTGGCAGGCATTCGCGCACAGCCATCCGGCTGGCACGGAAGTTGAAGGCGAAGTCAAGAACAAGACCGAATTCGGCCTGTTCATCGGCCTCGACGGCGACGTTGACGGCATGGTGCACCTTTCCGACCTCGACTGGAACCGTCCGGGCGAGCAGGTCATCGAAGAGTTCAACAAGGGCGACGTCGTTCGCGCCGTTGTTCTCGACGTCGACGTCGACAAGGAGCGCATCTCGCTCGGTATCAAGCAGCTCGGCAAGGATGCAGTCGGCGATGCCGCCGCTTCCGGCGAACTGCGCAAGAACGCTGTCGTTTCGGCCGAGATCATCGCCGTCAACGACGGTGGTATCGAAGTGAAGCTCGTCAGCCACGAGGACATCACCGCGTTCATCCGCCGCGCCGATCTGTCGCGTGACCGCGACGAACAGCGTCCGGAGCGTTTCTCGGTTGGCCAGGTTGTCGACGCTCGCGTCACCAACTTCTCCAAGAAGGACCGCAAGATCCAGCTGTCGATCAAGGCTCTGGAAATCGCGGAAGAGAAGGAAGCCGTTGCTCAGTTCGGTTCGTCCGACTCGGGCGCTTCGCTCGGCGACATTCTCGGTGCCGCTCTGAAGAACCGCCAGACCAACGAGTAATCGTTGCCTGACGTCTGAAATAAAAGGCCCGCGGAGAGCGATCTCCGCGGGCTTTTGTTTGGGTGTATTTCGCTCGGCTGCAGCATGGCTGCATGCAGCGCATTGTCCTTGCAATTGATCCGGTCGAGCGCATCCGACTTCAGGTGATCAAATTGCTGGAGCGTCGCCGTTGTGTTCTTCCGGGCGCACGGCGCTCTGAACGTTCAATGTAAGGGTCAGCCGAGACCGCCGAGCTTGCGATAGAGCTCGTAGACATCGGGCTCATCGGTCTGTTCGTCGCCCGTTTCGCCTCCGCCGTCTTCCGTCCGCTGCCCGTCCCGCGTGGCTTCGTCCTGCGTTGCCTCGCCGTCGTCCTGTGCGCTCTCGCCGTCGCCTCTGCCTTCTTCCCGTTCGCTCTTTTCCGCCTCGTTCCTCACGTCCTCAACTGAGATCGGATAGGGGATCATCGCAAACGGGATCGCTTCGCGCGGCAGGCCGTTCTCGATCAGCCGCGCGATTGCCTGCTGCATTGCCTGGTCTTCAACCGCCTTCTGGGGGCGCTGGGTGGCCGTGGCACCCGCGGGGCCTGATTGCTCCGTATCGTCGTCCGCAACGCTCAGAGCGGCAAGCTCGGCGCCTGCAGTCGCGTCGCGTGGTCGCAGCGGGTTTGGGCGACCCGTCTCTGCGCCCTCCGCCTCTGGGAGGCTAGCCGCTGCCTTTGCTTCGGCGCTTTCGAATTCGGATGGGATCGTTTCGGGCGCATCTGCACCTGCAGGTTCTCCGGGCAGACCCAGCGCGTCGCGCACGATCACCTTCAACGCGTCGGAAAGCGCACGATCCGTGCGGCTCTGGTCGCTGCGTGTCGCTGCCCTGTCGTTCTGCAGATGGTCCTCGCCATCGGGGTGCGGGCGATAGGTGCCGTCCGGCTCCTGGTCTTCGTCGGCGTGACCCGCCTCGCTGCCGGCATCCGTCCGCGCAGCGCCATTGCGTGCCTCCGCTTCTCTGGCCTTTAGCGGCAAATCGCCGTCGTCGGCGGCCGTGGCAGGCTGCGCTGGCGCATTTTCCTCTTCACCGAGCCGAGCCTTGTCGGCGCCGGCCTCCGGATCGACGACGTCGGGATCGGTCTCTCCATTGATGGTGGCGGTCAGGGATTCGATCTCCGGGCCGTCCAGTGATGGCGGTCGGCCGGGTATTGTTCTCGGCTCCGATCGCTCCGGCACGGTCTGTCGCCGTGCCGTTGCCTCGCCCTCGGCAGGCAGCTTCGCCTCCGCCTCCTCGGTCACCAGGCCCGACGCGTCATTCTCGCTGCCGACCCCAAAGGTCTTCTTCAGCACGGACTGCAGCAACGCGACCTCGCTTGCGACCGGGCTCCGGGCGGCGGCGAGATGCAGCGGAATGGCCGGCTGCAAGGGCGGGTTGCGGAGGCTGGGCAACGCAGCGCCCGTGGGCGGCGATGCTGCGCCGTTTCGGATGGCCGGCAGATCAGCGAGGATACCGACTCGCAGCGCCAGGTTCCGCCCGCCCAGCTGCCGCTCAAGCGCCACGCGTTCCGGCATCGGCATGGATTCGAGAAAAGTGACGAGTCGACGCACGAAGTCGCGTCCGCCCTCCTGCGGCAGCGGCGGAAATTTCAGAATGCGGGCGAGGTCCTCCATCAGCCGCACGAGGGCGTCCTTGGAAAGGATCTCGCGGCCGGCCAGATGCCGGGTCAGCGCATCGAGGATCTTCTGTATCGCTTCGCCCCGTTGTGCGGCCGTAAGGGGGGCTGACGGCTGCTGGGGCCGCGTGCTCGCCTCTTCGGCTGGCCCGGTCGCGGTTCTGACCGTGAGAATGGGTGTCAGCATTCTGGTCTCCCTCTCGCTTGACCCTCGGGTTGAAGCGCCACCGTCGGCAGGCGGCATCCAGATTCCATGCGTTTCGACGGACCAATTCGATATCCGCCGTAGAGATTGGCTGTTCTATTCGGGCTGGCGCCTCATGCGCGTCTCGGCCAATCGGCCAGACTTGCCGCAGCTTGGCTGCGGATACGGGAATCGGCATGATGCTTCGACGTTAGGTGAGATAAGTTTATAAAATCTTAACCATGCAACGAGGCAGCCCATGCCCTTGGGAAGCCTTGTAGAGGCCATCGCCGCCAGCCAGGGTCGTGCACGATCCCTTTGCATCGGGACCGATCTGGCGGCAAGATCGGGCACTGCCGTCGCCATTGTGCACCCTGGTCGGTGCGCAGCGCTATCCCAAGTCCATGCCATGGAGTTTCGGATGACTGTTCGCCCTCCAAAATCGCTCAGCCCATCCCATTTCGCTTCCGGCGCCATCAGCGCTCTCGAATACGAACTGCTATCGGAGCGCGCCGACGCGCTCGGGCGGCACGGCCTCAAGGTCGAAAAGGCGATCGCCGCCTTGCAGGCGGTCGCGGGGAAGGAAAGCCCACCGGAATTGCGCGAGCGGTTGCTCGACGATGCGGCTGACGCCGTCTGGGCGTTTTTTATCCAGCGCGAGATCTGCGGCCTGCGCGACAGTCGCGATGCTGTGCGGCGCTACGGCATCCCCAAGGCGGTGATGGCGAGATTGGGGATTGTCCGTCGAAAGTGATCAGGCGGCGAACAGCGCCTGGCTGGCGAGACTGTAGAGGCCGATCTCGTCGATCCGGACTGGCAGCGGGCGCTCGGCTTCGGCCTCGCGGGCGTCACGCACGTCTTCCAGATTGTCTTTGGCCTCGAGCGCTTGCAGTTCCTTCTGCTGCTCGGCCAGAGTCTCCGCGTCGGCAACGCGCGTCGGATCGCTCGTCAGACTGTCCAGCTGCAGCTCATCCAGCGACGTCACCTCCGCCGCATCCGCAAGGCGTTGGATCGCCTTGGCCGCGTCGCTGCTGTGGCCGGCCTTTTGGGTGCCCTTGCTGTCGAGCGCGTCCTGCAGCTTCTTGCCCTGGCTACCCTGCGGATCCTTGATCGCATCGACGAGCTCGGTCAGCGAGATGTCGATATTCGTCAGTCCCAGCTGCTTCTCGATGTCGCGAAGCATATCCGTCGGCAGCTTTTCGACGATCTTTTCCAAGGCGCTGCCGAAGGCGAAATCGGACTTGAAGTCCTCACGCTTCAGATCGAAGAACGCGCCGACTTCTCGGATGAGCACCATCCGGTTGCTGTTGGCATCGTTTCCAGCCTGATTGAAGAAGTGATCGTTGATCTTGGTGTTGGCCGCTTTCTGGGCGTCGTCCGATTTGACCTGAGCCTTCAGGATCTTGTCGTCCTTGGTGCCCTTGGCCTTCTCTTCCTCTTCCGCCTGACGCTTCTCGATATCCTTCAGGATCGAACCGACCAGATTGGTCGTTGCGGTGGCGCTGGATTGCTGGGTGGGCAGCAGCATCGTTTCATTCCGGCAAAAGTTGCGAACGTTATGAAACGGTAAGATGGCGAGGTTAATTGCAGCTTAACCTGTCATTCCCAGATATCGGCCCAGATATCGGCCAAGAAATCGGCCACTATGCCGGATCGGGGGGAAGCGGCGCAACGCGGTCGCTGCGCCGCCAGGGCGTGAGCTATCGATAGGGCGAGTAGCAGGCGCGATAGACGCCGCTGTAGGTAAGGAACCGGTTGGTTGCCGGATTGTAGGAGCGATAGCGCGACAGGCACCAGTTCACATGGGCGCTATAGCCGCGGCGAACATAGTTGTCGCGATAGTAGTAGCGCTCCCGATAATAGCGGCGTGGATAGTAGTCGTCGTAGTAGCGGGGGTAGTTGTTGTAGTAGCCGCCGTAGCTCTGCCCGAAATAGAGGCTGAAGCCCGGCCGGTAGTAGGAGTTCCATCCACCGCCGTAGTAGCCAGGTCCCCATCCGCCGCCCCAACCGCCGCGGCCCCAGCCGTTGGGATACATGACGCCTCCGTATCGCCTGTACGGATAGTATTGTGCGTTCTGGACGTCGCCTTGCACCTTGATCTGAACGTCGCTTGCTTGCAGCGGCATGGCCCGGGCGGGTCCGGCCGGGGTCGCCAGAGAGGCGGCGGCCAGGGCGCAGCCGATAACGAAATTCCGAAATCCCGTCATGCTTTCCTCACTTTCCGAAAGGGTTGCTTTCAGGTTGTGTCCCTGCTTCACATTACGTGTCTTTTTCTTGGTTTATTCATGGCGAAACCGAGCGGATCCGTTTGGCCAGCCGCCGGATTTTTACTCCTTCTGTCTTCGGATGTAGGGTGCGCCGGAACGTTTGCCATGTCACTGTTATTCTTGCTATTGCCGGTCGTCAGCGATCACGGAGTATGAGATGCAATTGAAGTTCGGTACCAGCGGCCTGCGCGGCCTGTCGGAAGAGCTGACGGGCGAGCCGTCTGCACGCTATGCGAAGGCCTTCGCGCGGCACCTGATCGCCTCCGGGCAGGCGAAGGCGGGGGATCCGATCCTGATTGCCCGCGATTTTCGCGATTCCAGCCCCGAAATCGCGGCCGTATGCACCGACGCTCTGAAGAGCGAAGGGTTTCGCGTCTTCGACTGCGGTACTGTGCCGACCCCGGCACTGGCCCTCTATGGTCTTGTCCATCAGGCCGCGGGCCTGATGATCACCGGTTCGCATATTCCCGCCGACCGCAACGGCATCAAGTTTTACCGGCCGGACGGTGAAATCGACAAGAACGACGAACTGGCGATCAGCGCTCTTGCCGATGCGATCGTCGGCGAGGCCGTGCCTTCGGCTGGCGTGGGAGAGGACCATGTGTCGTTGGCCGCAGAGCAGTTCCTTCAGCGCAACCGGGATCTGTTGCCGCCGGGCTCGCTTGCCGGTCTGCGCATCGGCGTCTATCAACACAGCACCGTCGCCCGCGACCTCCTGGTCGATGTGCTCTCGTTTTATGGTGCTGAGACGGTGGCCTTGGGGCGTTCCGAGGATTTCGTGCCTGTCGATACCGAGGCCGTTTCGTCTGAAACGCTTTCCAGGCTTGCCGCCTGGGCGCCGGAACATGGCCTGGATGCGATCGTCTCGGCCGATGGCGATGGCGACCGACCGCTGGTGGCCGACGAGAAAGGCGCACCGCTGCGCGGCGACCTCTTGGGTCTTGTCGCCTGCGAGTTCCTCGGCGCGCAGGTGGCCGTGACGCCGGTTACCTCCAACTCCGGCCTCGAGCGGGCCGAGGGGCTGTCGGTCGTCCGCACCCGTGTCGGCTCGCCCTATGTGATTGCCGGGATGGCGCAAGCGGTCCGCGAGGGCGCGACGAAGGTCGCCGGCTTCGAGGCGAACGGCGGTACGCTGACGGCGAGTGATTTCTCGGTTGGCAATGGCGTCCTCAAGGCCCTGCCCACCCGCGACAGCTTCCTGCCGATCCTTGCGCTGCTTGCACGCGCGGCCGAGCGCCGGATGACCCTCTCGGCGCTGGCGGCGTCCTATCGCCTTCCGGTCGCGCTCAGTGACCGGCTGGAAAACTTCCCGGTGGAAACCAGTGCACGCCTTATGGCGCATCTGCGGGGTGGGGCAGAAAATCTCGGCGAGTTCCTCGCTCCGATCGGTCGTCCGGCCGCGGTCAGCGACATCGACGGCCTGCGCGTGACCCTCGCCGATGGTCGCACCATCCACTTCCGCCCATCCGGAAACGCACCGGAGATGCGCTGCTATGTCGAGGCCGAAACGGCGGCAGAGGCGGAAGAGCTGCTTGCTCAAGGACTTTCCACAATCAGGTCCTGGGCAAAAGCGACACCAAACTGACTTTTTTGCGTCCTGACACGAAAACTTCAAAATGCCTGTTGACACTTCGGCTCGGGCCTTTTACACCCCCGCTCGTCGCCCAGATGGCGGAATTGGTAGACGCGCCAGCTTCAGGTGCTGGTACTCGAAAGGGTGTGGAGGTTCGAGTCCTCTTCTGGGCACCATTCCTTTAACCAAACATTTGTTTTGGTTTGAAAAACCCCGGCTTGCCGGGGTTTTTTCGTTTCTGGCTTTTGGCCTGCCCCGACGGCATCACCACCAGTTTCCCTGATGAAAAGTGGCCTGTTTCGTGCGCCCGAAGCGGCGCAGTCGAGGCTGCGTTGCTGCATCGGGTTTGCGGGCCTGCCAGCACGCCACAGGCGCCGTTTCGAAGCATCTGGTGTTCTTGCGCGGTCGTGGGTCGTTCATCCTTCAGGAGGGCCCTTGTGGCGGCGCATCTTGCGATCCGTGTCAGGCTCACTACTATCTCATGATCCGCTGCGGCGGCGGATTTCAAGCGAGGATCAACCGTGATGGCTGAAACGCGTCGCAAGCTGACGACCATCTTCTCCGCTGACGTCCAGGACTACTCCCGCCTGATGCGTGCGGACGAGGAGGGTACGCTTGCCACTCTCAAGCGGTACCGGGATGCCATGACACGCCTGATCGAGGCGCATGGCGGCCGGGTCATCAATACCTGGGGCGATGGGCTGATCGCCGATTTCCCGAGTGTCGTCGAGGCTTTGCGCGCGGCGATCGACGTCCAGAGCGAGCTTGCCGGATACAACGCGAAAAGCGCAGACAGCGCGCCGATGCTTTTTCGTATCGGCATCAACCTCGGAGACGTGATCACCGAGGATGACGACATCTACGGCGATGGCGTCAACGTGGCCGCGCGCCTGCAGGCCTCCGCCCCCGCCGGCGGCATCGTGATTTCCAATACAGTCTACGACCAGGTGCGCAACAAGGTTGCCGTCGGCTTCGAATTCTTGGGCCAGCTCGAGGTCAAGAACATCGACGGCGGCGTGCCGAGCTACGCCGTGCGCATCGGCGCGGCCGATGACGCCGCGGGCGGATCGGACCCTGGGGGCGAATGGGGGCGGCCGGTCGAGCGTCCCGTTCAGCCCGCACTGGTACCTGTCGAAACCACCGCCAGACCGACGAGCCTGACCGGCAAGCTTCTGGGCGCGCTGGCCGTGATCGGAGCCGGCCTCGTCGCGCTCAATCTGTTGAGCTGGCGCGGTGTGTTCTGGGCGACCTGGCCACTTCTGGGACTTGCGGTCGTCGCTGCCCTGGAATGGGTGCGGGCAAACAACAGGATAGACCGGGTGATTGGCACGCTCGCGATAGTTGGTCTGACGCTCGTCGCAATCAATGTCCTGTCCTGGCGGGGAGTGTTCTGGGCGGTGTGGCCGCTGCTTGCCATCGCTGTTGCCGCCGGCATCCGTTGGGTCATGCGCGGGAGAGATGGTGCGAAGTTTTGACCGAGCGAGCAGTCCAGCCCGTCAGGAGGGCGCTTCCGGCGGCGTTGCCTCGACAACCGGGCGCGCGCTGACCACCTCGTAGATTTCCAGCGCCGTGGCGCGCCCCTTGGCCTGCGCAGTGCCGAGAGGCCGGAAGGTGATCGCATCGGATGCCTGGGCGACTACGGCATCGCTTGCCATGATTGTCGTGCCGTAGTTCTTGTTCATGCCTTCGAGCCGCGAGGCGACGTTCACCGTGTCGCCCATGGCCGTGTATTGCAGCCGCTCTTTCGCGCCGACGCTGCCGACGACGGCGGTGCCGGTGTGAATGCCGAAGCGGGTACGGAACTCCGGCAATCCCTTCCTGCGCTGCGCGTCGTTGAACACCTGCAGCCGTGCCTCGACCGCCAGTGCGCAACGACAGGCATTTTCCGCATGGCGCTCATCAGCGGCAGGCGCGTTCCACATGGCAAAGACCGAATCGCCGAGGAACTGGATGATCGTGCCGTCATGGGCATCGACCACTTCGCTGAAGATGTCGAAATATTCCGAAAGCATCGCCACCACCTCTTCCGGCGCGTGCTGCTCGCTCAAGGTGGTGAAGTCGTAGATGTCGGTGAAAAGCGCCGTCACCTCCTGGCGCCAGGCCGCGCGGCCACTGAACTGACCGGATTCGATGCCCTTGCGCACCAGTTCCCTCGGGACGTAGAGCGCGAAGGTGAAGATCGCGTCGCGCGCGCGGTTCATCGCGCCGCCGAGGGTGGAGATCTCGCTGACATGCGACGACACGTCGATTGGCGTGGTGAAGTCCAGGTCCTGCAGCCGGTTGGCGCTGGCGGTCAGCTGGTTGAGCGATTTGGTGATCAGGTGCGCAAGCACGAGCGACGACAGCACGGCAAGCGCGACGACGGCGCCGGATATGGCCAGTCCCTGGACCAGCGTCCTGTTGGCGTCGGCCATGAGCTCGTCGAGCGGTGCGGCCACCACGGCGCGGTTGCCGGAGAGAAGCAGCGCGGATTCGAGCGGCGTCACCATGACGAGATAGGTTCGGTCTCCGACTTCGACGAAGTCGGCCTTGCCGGGCGCTGGCGGATTGAGACGGATGCTCTTGATCAGGGGGTCGCTCTCAGCCTGAACGATCGGCCCATCCTTATCCTTTGCCGCCATGATGCGTCGCATCATCACCCGGTCGGAATGGATGATCGGTTTACCGACGGCATCGAGAATGAAAGAGACCGAGCCCGCCGTCAGCCGCTCGCGGGCGAGGAAGTCGGTGATCGTATCGAGGACGACGTCGGCGCCAATGACGATCTGCGGATTGCCGCGATGGGCCTGCGAGATCGTCATTTCAAGCGTTTCGGTCGTGGCACTTTCGTAGGGGCCGATCGAAACCGCAGCCTTTCCGTTTACGGCCGCTCGATACCAGGGCCTGGTTCGTGGGTCGAAGCCTGAGGGCGGCACGAGCCGTTCGGAGAATTGCGTACCGTCCTTGTCCAGGAAGAGCACCCGCTGGAGGGGATTGCTGCTTGCATCCTTTTCCATCGAGCGCACGGCAATGGCCGCGCCGCGCGGCGCATCGAGTGCCACGCGCCATGCGACCTGCTTGAGGTCGACCATCTGAAAGAAGGCGCCGTCGGGGTAGCCGACATAGACACCGTCGATATGTGGCGAACGGGTAATGCCCTCGCGCAGGACCGCCACCTTGTCGTTCATCCGCTCCGGTGGCGGCACGAGGAAGGAGTTGGCAACCGATGAGACGAGGCTGACGAGTGCGGAGGTATCACCTGAGAGAACGCCCAGCCGGTCGACCAACCGGCTCATGAAGCCATGCATATTGGCCTCTGCATCCGCGATCGCGGCATTGCGCGAGCGGTTATAGTCAAGTCCGACGAGGATCGTGGAAACGGCGATCAGCATGGCGACCATAACCAGGCTGAACAGTGACCGCAGCGAACTGTTCCAGCCATCGCCTGTTCTGCTTTGTCGAGCGTCGGGCGCCTTGTCTGCCATTACGGGCCTCTGGTTTCGCTCTACCCTACGGTTTGTACTGTTCCGGCGCCTTTTGCGTGTGCCGATGACGCGCATGTCGCCGTTACGTTGAACTCTATATGCAATTCCCATAAAACACGTTAATCGGCGGGAGGAACGAACCCGCCGAAATCCACACGTGAAAAACGGTGGCTCAGTTGACCGTCACCGGCTTGGAGCGCATCCGCGCCACCGTTTCGCGCTCGGCGCGCTTGCAGCGCATCGGCGGCAGATCTCGGTCCATCAGGTCCATGTCTTCCAGTACCATGTCGCCCATCTTCTTGAAGGCGCTGTCGAGCGCGCCCGCCCGGTGTGCCGAGCGCAGGAAGCCGGGCAGGCGGCGTACCTTGTGGTCGAGCGGCAGCGGCTCTTGCGGAAACACGTCGCTGGCCGCAACGATGTGTCCGCTTTCGACGGCCGACATCAGTGCGTCGAAATCGACGACGCCGGCACGGCTGAGCAGGATGAAGGCCGCACCTGGACGCATGCTGGCAAAAGCCCTTGCGCCGAGAAAACCCTCATTTTCGCTGGTGACCGAGGCGACGACGAAGACGAAATCACTTTCCGTTAGCACGGTTTCGAGCGCCGCCGGCTCGACGCCATTTTCCCTGAGGATCGAGGCTGGCATCCAGGGATCGAAGACGCGGATTTTCGCGCGGAAGCCTGAAAGCACCCGGTTCAGCGCCTTGCCCAGGTCCCCGAAGCCGATAATGCCGATGTCCGCGCCGGACAAGAGCCGCGCCGAGCGATTGCCGTCTCCGCCCCAAAGCTCCCGGCCGTCGCGAAAGGCGACATCGGCCTCGACGATGCCGCGCGCGATGTTGAGGGCCATGGCGAGCCCCAGTTCTGCCACCGGCTCGGCAAACACCTGGCCGGTCGTGACCACGTGAATACCGCGTTCGAACAGCACGTCGTAGGGCATGTTGTTGATCAGGTTGCTCTCGACGTTGAGAATGGCGCGCAGCTTCGGCATCCGCCGCAGCGTATCGTGATCGAGCGGCGGCTGGCCGATGATGTAGCGTGCCTGTGACAGCACTTCGTCGCCGAGGCCGGCGATATCTTCGGGGTCGACTTCGACGATGCGGTAGCGCGCGTGCAACTGCTTGAGGGCGTCGTCCGTGAAGATCAGGTCGAGCGTGCGGGGCGCGGGCACGCTGATGGCAAGCGGCCGGTTGGTGTCGAGCATTGTTCCTCCTCGGCGAAGGCATGGCCCCCGCGTTTCCTCTTTCAAATTTCTAGGAACAAATCCACGCCTTGCCAAGCGCGAGCCGGAATGGCCCGGAGCATCTCTCCTTCAAGCGGCTTCATTGAAGGCGGCTACGTTGCTTCAGTAGCCGAGCCCGCGCTTCTGCCGGTAGAGCGACGGTGGCAGATCGGTACCCTGGAACACCGGACCGTCGCCGCGGCGGCAATTGTAGATCGTGTCGTATCGCGGTCCGCCGCGTGAACTCGATTCGAACGGATAGTCGCGGTCGATCAGCGACTGTTCGCACACCACCTTGTCGCCGTTGTCGTTCAGAGGATCCATAGGGCGCACGCCCGGCAGATCCGTATAGTTCTGTGCCAGCGCCGGCATGGTGAAGAGGCCAAAAGCGACGGTGAGGACTGAAAGAGCGAGGGCAGGGCGGCGGGATGTCATCAATGCGAGCTTTCGAAGACAGCACCCGCAGGGAGGTGCCATGACACGGTTTCGCCAGAACCCAACTTGCGCTATAGGCGACACCACTTCCGTTTCATCTGGGGATTTTCGATGGCGAATGCAATACGGTTTCACGAAGGCGATATTTCCGCAGCCGATGCCGCTCGCTACAGAGGCGCGATTGCTATCGACACCGAAACGCTTGGCCTTGTCCCCCGCCGTGACCGGCTCTGCGTGGTCCAGCTTTCACCGGGAGACGGCACGGCCGACGTGATCCGGATTGCCGCCGGCCAAAAGGAGGCGCCGAACCTCGTCGCCATGCTCGAAGACCCGGCGCGCCAGAAGATCTTTCATTTCGGCCGTTTCGATATCGCCGTGCTGTTCCACACCTTCGGCGTGACGACGACGCCGGTGTTCTGCACCAAGATCGCCTCCCGCCTGACCCGTACCTATTCGGACCGCCACGGATTGAAGGACAATCTCAAGGAAATGCTCGACGTCGACATTTCCAAGCAGCAGCAGTCCTCCGACTGGGGGGCGGCGGTCCTGTCGCCGGCGCAGCTCGAATATGCCGCATCCGACGTGCTGTACCTGCATGCGCTGCGCGAAAAACTGACGGCGCGGCTCTTGCGTGATGGCCGCATGGAGCACGCGGATGCCTGCTTCACCTTCCTTCCGACCCGCTGCAAGCTCGACCTGCTCGGCTGGGACGAGACCGATATTTTCGCACACAGCTGAAGCGTCAGGGTGTCAGCCAGAGAACGACGCCGTAACGCGCTGCCTTGCCGATCGCCACGAACACCAGGAACAGCGCGAAAGGCATGCGCAGCAACCCGGCGACGAGCGTCAGCGGATCGCCGACAATGGGCAGCCAGGAGAGCAGCAGCACCGGCTGGCCGTAGCGCGCAAACAGCGTCTCCGCCTTCTGTCGCGCTGCAGGCGAAATCGGGAACCAGCGTCGCCCCTCAAAGCGGATCAAAAACCGTCCAAGCACGAAGTTGACGACAGCGCCGAGCACATTGCCGGCCGTGGCCGCAACGAAAAGGGCGAAACGGCTCGTTTCACCATGAAGCGCCGCAGCGACGATCGCCGCCTCCGACATGCCGAACAGAAGTGTCGCTGAGAGGAAGGCTGCCGAAAAAACGCCAGCAAGAATGCCGAAATCCAGGATCAGCTCCTGTCCGTATGGCCGAGATCGCGCTCCGGCTCGATGATGTCGCGGATGCGCTGCTTCAGTTCCTTGGGTCCTGGGAAACCGCCGTCGCGCTTGCGCTCCCAGATCAGTTCGTCATTGACGCGGATTTCGAAATTGCCGCCGGTGCCGGGAATGAGCGCCACTTCGCCCAGCGATTGGCCGAAGGTCTGCAGCAGCTCCTGCGCCATCCAGCCGGCGCGCAAAAGCCAGTTGCACTGCGTGCAATAGAGAATGGTTATCCGCGGTTTCTCATCCATCTGTGCTTCCCGGGTGGTTTGTGCGCGGCAACATACTGCATAACGCCGCAAGACAGGAACCTGTCTGCGCAGAAAAATAGGCTGTAAATTTCGGGCGTTACCGCGTCCTTTGGCGAAAATGGCCGTCTGTTGCGCAGACACGACGACGGACAGCAACTTGTGGTCACGCGCCTCTCACATATTTGTCAACTGAATTAGTCATGTTTTTATCGATGGCACCCTTGCAAAGGGAAAGGCGCCCGGCGAGACATTGCTGCATTGCACATATTGTCGCAGCCACCTCCAAGAGGACTTAACCATGACTGATGCCACCGTTTCGACTTCCCGTCCCCGTGCAATCCTGCCGGCACTGGAAAAGATCTATCTGCCGCTCGACACCTTTGCTGAAACGCTGCTGCGCGTTCTGTGCGGCGTGCTGCTCGTAACTCACGGTTACGGCAAGATCGTCAATCCCTTCGGCGCCGTCGGCATGGTCGAAAGCCTCGGCTTTTATCCCGGCGTCTTCTGGTCGCCGTTGCTTGCCGCGACCGAGTTCTTCGGCGGCATTCTGATCGCCATCGGCCTTTTCACCCGCCCGGCCGCTTTCGCCGCCACGATCGTGCTGCTCGTTACCGTCTACTTCCACGGCATCGTGCAGGGAGAAGGCCTCGGCGGTGCCGAGAAGTCGATTCTCTGGGCAGCGATCCTGTTCTTCTTTGCCATTCGCGGCGCCAACAGCCAGTCCGTCGACGCCAAACTCGGCAAGCAGTTCTGACAGGCTTCTGCCTCGTGAAATGCGGGGAGGGCGGTTTGACCACCGGCCTCCTCGACTCGTTTTTGGGGAAGGGATGCGCATCCTCAAACTTCCCCATCGGCCACCGCGAGGATTTTCGCCACCCGGCGGTTGAAGCAACACGTTCAGGCCTTCTCGGCGGCGGTCACGTTGCGGATCGTCATCCGGTGAACCTTGCCGGAGCGGTCGTGCCAGTCGATCGACTGGCCGACGGAGAGTCCGATCAGGGCCGCGCCGATCGGCGTGAGAACTGAAATGCGCCCAGCCTCGATATCGGCTTCGCCGGGATAGACCAGCGTCACCTGCTTGGCAAAACCATTGTCGGCCTCGAAGGCGACGGTGGACCCCATCTGCACGCTGTCGGCCGGGAGCTTTGCTGGCGGGGCAATGCGCGCCCGCTCGAGCTCCGTCAGGAGCGCTTCGGCGACTTCGGGAATGCGATCGAGGGCGGAAGAGGCAAGCGCCGTCAGGCGCTTGTGGTCCTCGGCATTGATGATGATTGCGGGAAGCTTGTTGCGGGCGGTGGTCGCCATGATGATACCTGACATTTTCTGCGACGGGCCATGAGCGCCGTCGTTGCTGTTCTAGGATAATTCTATCGGGAAAAACTCGGCGCTCGGATCGCGGCCTGGGAACGGGCGTTCTCATTTGCCGACGCGAAAGGCTCCCCTGACCCGGAGAGCGCAAGCATCCGGGCTGGGGTCAGGTTCCTGCGATCGGGCACACCCGGAAGCAGCGAAGAGAAGAAATCGCGAGCATCATGATGCCGGGAAGGTCGGAAAGTTTGGCGCGGAAGTCAAGTCCCGGATGCTTCGTGCCCGATTGCCTGGCAATGCGCATGGCGTGCTTTCTCGCCTCTTGAACCGAGACGCCTGTCGTGTTCAATCTTCAGCCGAGACGGCGAAGGGAAGGTTCTGATGCGGGTACTGGTGGTGGAAAACATGGCGAAGACCGAGCTCGGCCAGGTCGGCACGGCGCTTCGCGAGGTCAAGGCGGAGATCGAGGTTCGCCGCGCCTATGCCGGCGACCCGGTTCCGGAAACACCCGATGGTTTCGATGCGCTGGTGGTGCTGGGCGGCGAGCAGAGCGCGCTTGATGACGCGGCTTTCCCCTACCTGCCGCAGCTCGCGGCTCTGATGCGCCGGTTCGGCGACAGCGAACGTTCCGTGCTCGGCATCTGCCTCGGCAGCCAGCTGCTCGCGCGTGCCTATGGTGCGAAAAACCTGCTCGGTGAAGCCAAGGAATTCGGCTGGCACGAGGTGCGGGTGCGTACCGAAGGGCAGAGCGATCCGGTGCTGGCATCCGTCGGCGAAAGCTTCCCGATCTTCCAGTGGCACGGCGATACCTTCACGCTTCCGGAAGAGGCCGTGCACCTTGCCGAAAACGACGTAACGCGGCATCAGGCATTTCGCGTCGGGCGTGCGGCCTATGGAACGCAGTTCCACTTCGAGGCCGATACGGATCTTGTCGAAGACTGGAACCGTTCGTTCCCGCAGACCATCAATCGCCTCGATCCGACCTGGCTGGCGCAGTATCCCGCCCATGCAAAGCGGCATGGCGAGAAGGCCAATGCAGCGGGCCTCGCCTTGGCGCGCGCCTGGGTCGCCACCATCAGGCGCGAAGATGCCTCTGTCGCGGCGCCGAGCAACGAGGTGCTGGAGGAGGCCTGCTGATGGACGAGGGGATTGACGGTGGCTGTTTCTGCCGACGGATCCGCTACCGGCTGAAACGCAAGCCGATGTTCGTCAATTGCTGCCATTGCACCGATTGCCAGCGCCAGGTCGGAAGCGCCTTCGTCGTCAACGGCGTCATCGAACGGGAGAATATCGAGCTGACGGCCGGCGACCCCATCGTTGTGACGCTGCCGACCGAGAGTGGCCGTCCGCACGACGTCTATCGCTGCGCTGAATGCCAGACGGCGCTCTGGAGCGATTACGGTCGGCGCGGCTGGCTCGCCTTCCTGCGCATCGCAAGCCTCGATCGCCCATCGGATTTCCCGCCGGATGCCCATATCTTCACCCGCTCGAAGGTCTCCTGGCTGTCGCTGCAAGGTGGGGCCCCGGCCTTTGAGATCTACTACGACACGAAGACGCTGTGGCCGGCCGAGAGCCTGGCGCGGCGGGAAGCAGCCGAGGCAATGGCAAAGACGTGAGCGTCGGCGAGCGCGACAAGATGGCGGCGGGCGAATGGTATTGCTGCCTCGATCCGGAGCTTGAGCGGCTGCGCCAGCGGGCGCGTGACGCCGTGCACCAGCACAACACCATGGCCCCCGATGCGCGTGGCTCGATGGCTCCAGCACTCCGGGCGCTTTTTTCCAGCGTTGGCGACGATGTCTTCATCGAGGCGCCGTTTCACTGTTCCTATGGCATCAACATATCGCTCGGCCCCCGCGTCTATCTCAATGCCGGCTGCACCATGCTCGACAGCGGTCGCATTTCGATCGGCGAAGGCTCGATGCTCGGTCCAGGCGTGCAGATCTATTGTGCCGAGCACCACAAGGACGTGCCGCTTCGAAGCCGCGGCATCGAGATCGCGAGGCAGGTCGTGATCGGCAAGGACGTCTGGATCGGCGGCGGCGCCATCATCCTCGGGGGTGTAACCATCGGCGACGGTGCCATCGTCGGGGCCGGATCTGTGGTCACGAGAGGCGTGGCGGCCGGTGCGACCGTTGTCGGCAACCCGGCGCGGCTTCTTCCGCCATCCGGCAAGCGATAATTCAACAAGGAGATTTTTAGTGGTCGACGAGATGGCAACGATCAAGGTGCGCCCGGCAACCCCTGGCGACGTGCCGGAGCTCTGCAGCTTCCTCAACGAGATCATCCGGATCGGCGGCACCACCGCCAACGAAACGCCGTTCACATCAGAAAGCTTCACGGCGCATTATCTCGCCGGCCCGGGCTTCGTCAGCTGCTTCGTCGCCGAGGATACGGATGGCCGCCCCTGCGCGTTCCAGGCGCTCGAGCGCTATGACGCATTGCCGGAGGGCTGGGCCGATATCGGCACGTTCTCCCGACCCGACGCCAAGGTGCGCGGCGCCGGCACGGCACTCTTTGCCGCGACGAAAGACAATGCCCGTGCGCTGGGTCTGACGGCGATCAACGCCACCATCCGCGCCGACAATGTCGGCGGCCTCGCCTACTACGGCAAGATGGGCTTCGTCGAATACAAGGTCGACAAGGCGGTGCCGCTGAAAAGCGGCCGACTGGTGGATCGGGTTTCCAAACGGTACTTGTTGACCGAAACCTGAGGCGAGCGTTTCCGCTTCCGCTTGTGCGTGTTTAGCTCACGCGTTCCCACTCTTGGCCGATGCATGGATCAAACAGAACGGGCGACCCTCAGGTCGCCCGTTCTCTACGTTGATGGAGCGGCAGTCGAACCGCTACTCGTCGCCCATCTTGAGCGCAGCGATGAAGGCTTCCTGCGGGATTTCCACCTTGCCGAACTGGCGCATGCGCTTCTTGCCGGCCTTCTGCTTTTCCAGAAGCTTGCGCTTGCGGGTGGCGTCGCCGCCGTAGCACTTGGCCGTCACGTCCTTGCGGAGCGCTGAAATGGTTTCGCGGGCAATGACGTTGCCGCCGATGGCCGCCTGGATCGGGATCTTGAACATGTGCTTCGGGATCAGCTCCTTGAGCTTCTCGCACATTTCACGACCACGCTTTTCGGCCGCCATCCGGTGCACCATCATCGACAGCGCGTCGACCGGTTCGCCGTTGACGAGGATCGACATCTTCACAAGGTTGCCTTCCTTGTGGTCGGTGATCTGGTAGTCGAACGAGGCGTAGCCCTTGGAGATCGACTTCAGCCGGTCGTAGAAGTCGAACACGACTTCGTTGAGCGGCAGATCGTAGGTCAGCATCGCGCGGGTGCCAACGTAAGTCAGCTCGATCTGGATGCCGCGCCGGTCCTGGCAGAGCTTCAGGATGCCGCCGAGATAGTCGTCGGGCGTCAGGATCGTCGCGCGGATCCACGGCTCGTGGATCTCGGCGATCTTGACGACGTCGGGCATGTCGGCCGGGTTATGCAGCTCGCGCTCGGTGCCGTCGGTCATGAACAGCTTGTAGACGACCGAAGGCGCCGTCGCGATCAGGTCGAGGTCGAACTCGCGCTCCAGGCGTTCCTGGATGATTTCGAGGTGCAGCAGGCCGAGGAAGCCGCAGCGGAAGCCGAAGCCGAGAGCGGCGGACGATTCCATTTCGAACGAGAACGACGCGTCGTTGAGGCGCAGCTTGCCCATGGCCGAGCGCAGGTCCTCGAAGTCGGCGGCATCGACCGGGAACAGGCCGCAGAACACCACCGGCTGCGCCGGCTTGAAGCCCGGCAGGGCCTTGGCGGTCGGGCGCTTGTCTTCGGTGATGGTGTCGCCGACGCGGGTGTCGGCCACTTCCTTGATCGAGGCGGTGATGAAGCCGATCTCGCCGGGGCCAAGCGCATCCATCGCCACCATCTTCGGCGTCAGCACGCCGATGCGTTCGACGGAATACTTGGCATCCGTGCCCATCATGCGGATGGTCATGCCCTTCTTCAGCGTGCCGTCGATGATGCGCACGAGAACCATGACGCCGAGATAGGTGTCATACCAGCTGTCGACCAAGAGCGCCTTCAGGGGAGCCGCATCGCCGCCCTCGCTCTTTGGCGCCGGCAGCTTGGTGACGATCGCTTCGAGGACGTCAGGAATGCCGAGGCCGGTCTTTGCCGAGATCAGCACGGCGTCGGACGCGTCGATGCCGATCACTTCCTCGATCTGTTCCTTGATCCGCTCCGGTTCGGCGGCGGGAAGGTCGATCTTGTTGAGCACGGTAACGAGCTCGTGGTTGTTGTCGATCGCCTGGTAGACGTTGGCGAGCGTCTGGGCTTCGACGCCCTGGGAGGCGTCGACGACCAGCAGCGAACCTTCGCAGGCCGACAGCGAACGCGAGACTTCGTAGGCGAAGTCGACGTGGCCGGGCGTGTCGATGAGGTTCAGCACGTAGGTCTCGCCGTCATTGGCCTTGTAGTGCAGACGCACGGTCTGGGCCTTGATGGTGATGCCGCGCTCGCGCTCGATATCCATGCTGTCGAGCACCTGCTCGGACATTTCCCGCTCGGCAAGGCCGCCCGTCGACTGGATCAGTCGGTCGGCCAGCGTCGATTTGCCGTGGTCGATATGGGCCACGATCGAGAAGTTACGGATATGCGACAGGGGCGTCTTGGAAGATGTTGTGCTCATGGGCCGCATATAGCAGTGCCTTCAAGCCGCGCAAAGCGGGAAATGAAGGCTTCGTTCACTATAAATCGCAGGGCGCGCGCGGTTATTCGGCTCTCGCCTCGGCGTCGATCAGCGCACCGGCATTCGGGATCTGCGCGCTCTTCAGTTCGAAGGTCTCGCGCTCGCCCGCCGGCACCTCGTCGCGTTTCCTCAGGCGGGCAAGCACGAACAGCGCGTAGAGGGCAGCAACGGCCATGGCGGCATAGATGAAGGTACGTGGCCCGAACACCGGCGTCAGCACCGTCACCAGCATTGGCACCAGGGTTGCGGCCACCGACCAGGCGACAAGCATGGTGCTTGCCAGCGGTACGAAATCTGCCGGATCGGTGCGGTCGTTGGCATGGGCGTTGGCGATGGAATAGACGGTCTCGACGGCACCGGCAAAGAGCGCGAAGACCACCATCAGCAAGAGGAGATTCCCGAAGGTTGCGGAAAGCGCGAAGAAGCCGGCGATAACGATGATGAGGCAGGTGGCGATCAGCACCAGCCGGCGGTCGACCCGGTCCGACAGCGTGCCCATCGGATACTGGATGGCGATCAGCCCGAGCTGCATCACGAACATCAGGTTGGCGACGTCGCCCTGGCTGACCTGGTTGGCCGCCGCATAGATCGGCGTGAAGCCCTGCACCACCATCGACAGGCCGCCGGCGGCAAGCACGCCGATGAAGGCGACGGGCGAAGCGCGCCAGACCATCGGGATGTCGATGCTGACCTTGGCCGGCGCCGGCGGCGTCGGCAGGCGGGTGAGGCCGATCGGCAGGATGGCAAGGGCGGTGAAGAAAATGGTGATGAGCGGCGGCAGATTGCCGTCGGCGGGGATCTGTCCAAACAGCCAGGCGCCTGTGCCGAGCCCGATCACATAGGCCATGTAGAACATCGCCATTGCCCTGCCGCGCCAACGATTGTCGCTGGCATGGTTGAGCCAGCTCTGGCTGATGATGAAATTGGTGTTGCCGGCAGCGCCGTAGAGGCCGCGGGCGAGCACCCAGAGGATCGGGTGCATGCCGAGGCTGATGGTCAGCGCCGAAAGGATGACGAGCGCCATCGAGCAGGAGAACGCCCGGGCATGCCCGACGCGGCGGATCATCGGCCCGGCGATGACGCAGCCGACAAGGCCACCAAAGGCAATCATGGTGACGGCGGCGCCCGGAACCCATTCCGGCGCATCGGATCGGGTGAGCATGAAAGGCACATAGGCGAGCATCATGCCGTTGCCGATCGCCACGGATGTCATCGACGTCACGATGCTGGCGATCGAGGTCAGCGAGGAGGGTTGCTTGTCCATGTCGTGCCGATCCGTTTCGTAAGGCGCAACGGTTTGTTGCATGAGGGGCGTCTAAATTATTGAGGCGGAACGTCTTTTCGCTTCGGATACTCGTTGCCGACCTTAGCCGAAATCGCCTCGTCGCAATGTCGCCAAAGCGGCATCTGCCGCCTCTATTTTCAGATGGTTATGGTCTTGACTCCAATATATGAGAAATGCAATCTCAAATAATGGAAAACATGACCGATCCACTCGAACAGGCCATCGGCGACCGCGTCCGTTCGCTGCGCATCGAACAGAACCTGACGCTCGACGATCTGGCGACGCGGTCGGGCGTCAGCCGGGCGATGATCTCGCGCATCGAGCGCGGCGAGGTGAGCCCGACGGCGCAATTGCTGGCAAAGCTCTGCAGCGCACTCTCGACCACGCTCTCGGCGCTCTTCGCCTTTGAGGTCGAGCAGGCTTCGCCGGTTGCGCGGCGCGCCGATCAAAGACTTTGGCGGGATCCGGAATCCGGCTATCTGCGCCGCTCGGTCTCGCCCGAAGGTGTCGGCTCGCCGGTCGATATCGTCGAGGTCGAGTTTCCTCCGGGCGCGCGCGTCGTGTTCGAGCGGCAACCGGCCGACCGCGGCATCACTCAGCATCTCTGGCTTTTCTCCGGCCGGCTCGAACTGACGATGGAATCGGGGCTCTGCGTGCTCGAGGCAGGCGACTGCCTGTTCATGGGGCTCGAACAGGCCCACGTCTTTCACAACCCTCATGATGAGCCGGCTCACTATGCCGTTATCCTCAGCCGAACCAGGAACTGACCATGCCTGACATCAAAATCCGTCTCCTCGAGGAAATCGAGGCCCGTTCCGCCATGCCGGCGCTTGCCGAAGTGCTGTCCGATTGCGTTGAGGGTGGCGCATCCGTCGGCTTCATGCAGCCCTATCCGCCGCAGGCAGCGCTCGCCTACTGGCAGGGCGTTGCCGATGCGGTCGCCGCCGAGGAAACGCTGTTGATGGTCGCCGAAGACGAAGGGCGGATCGTCGGCACCGTCCAGGTCGGTGTCGCGCAGATGCCCAACCAGCCGCATCGCGGCGACCTGAAGAAGCTGCTCGTCCATCGCGCCGCCCGCGGCAAGGGCGTCGCCCGGCTGTTGATGCAGGCCGTCGAGCAGGAAGCAGCTCGGCGCGGCAAGACGCTGCTGGTGCTTGACACGGCAACCGGCAGCGAAGCCGAAGCGATCTATCCGCGACTTGGATGGGAGCGCGTCGGCGTCATCCCCGATTATGCGATGTGGCCGGAAGGCGGCCTTTGCGCCACCACGCTCTTCTACAAGCGCATCGCGGCTTAGGGATTGTTGCTCTTTTTTTGCATGCGCCCCTCACCCCGACCCTCTCCCCGCTTGCGGGGAGAGGGTGAACGGGAGGCTGCCGCATGTCTCCTTCGCCCCGCGTGCGGGGAGAAGGTGGCCGGCAGTCCGGATGAGGGGTGTCCGCGGCGGTAGCCAGCGGCCCGGACCCTGGGCTAGGTTGACGACGCTTCTTTGCTTCGCCAACTCAACCGGGACATTGCCATGCGCGTTTTCTTTTCCGAGGACCATAAGCTCCGTGACGCCAGGACCGAACTGTTCGGCGGAGAGCTCGTGTCGCCGTTCGAAGCGCCGTTTCGGGCCGAATGGATCCTCGCGGCGGTGAAGGAAGCGGGCTTCCGTGACGTTGTCGCGCCGGCTCGCCATGGGTTGGAAACGGCCGCCAAGCTGCACGCGGCCGACTATCTCGAATTCCTCGAAACGCCTGGTCGCGTTGGGTCGCCGACGGCTATCGCGGCGAGGCGATCCCGACCAGCTTTCCTGCCCGCCGCATGCGCCAGCACCCGCCCAGGGATATCGACGGCGCACTTGGCTACTACGCCTTTGCCGCGGAAACGTCGATCACCGAAGGCACCTATGCGGCCGCGCGAGCGGCGATGGATTGCGCGCTTTCGGCGGCCGAGCACATCAATGGTGGCGCAAAAGCAGCCTTCGCGCTTTGTCGTCCGCCCGGCCATCACGCGGCGATCGATCTCTACGGTGGCTATTCGTTCATCAACAATGCCGCCTGCGCCGCTGAGCGTCTGCGCGATCTCGGTGCCGCCAGGGTGGGCGTGCTCGATGTCGATTTCCATCACGGAAACGGCACTCAGGACATTTTCTACGAGCGTGGCGACGTCTACTTCGCCTCCCTGCATGGCGATCCCGTCGACGCCTTCCCTTATTTTCTCGGCTTCGCCGACGAGGAGGGGGCAGGCGAAGGGCTCGGCTCCACGAAGAACTACCCGCTGCCGCGCGGCACCGAATTCGCCGCCTGGTCGGCCGCGATGGACGATGCGCTTCACCGCATCGAAGCCTTCGGCGCCGAAGCGCTGGTGGTCTCGCTCGGTGTCGACACCTTCGAGCGCGATCCGATTTCGACATTCAAGCTGAAGTCGGAGGACTATCTTCTCATGGGCGAGCGGTTGAAGAAGGCCGCCCTGCCTGTTGTCGTCTGTATGGAGGGCGGTTATGGCGTGCCGGAAATCGGGCTCAACGTCGCCAATGTGCTCAAGGGCATTGCCTCCTGAGCTGCTCCGGCCGTCAGGCGGTAATGAAGATTTTTCCCGACTCCCTGTTGACCTCAACTTTGCTTGAGGTCGTAGGCATGTTTCTGCCCGCTGCCGAATGGTCGCCGGTGGGCCTTGAAGAGACACGTAAGGGAGAATTTCATGAGCAGCAGCACACAGGCTGACGTCATCGCGCCACTCTATCGCATCAACAAATTCGTCGTCCCTGCGTCGGCGCGAGCCGATTTCGTGGACCTGGTGGAAAAGACGCTTGCGGTCATCCGCAGCCAGGAAGGCTACGTCAAGGATCTGTTCCTCGAGCAGCATGCCGGCCCGGGAAAGTTCAACTTCTGCACCATGATCGAATTTGCAAGCGAAGAGTTTGCGCCGAAGGTCGCGGCAACGATCGCCGGCTTCGATCAGAGCCTCGGCATCGACCGCGCCACGCTAATGGCAAAGCTCGGGGTCGAGACCGATTCCGCCAGCTACAAGAGCTTCCAGGCGGCCTGACATTCCGTCGCTCCGACCTCCCTGCCGGACTGGCACCCGGCGCGTCGATCGTGACGCGTCAGGATCGCTGTGGCGATGCGGATTAGGAAACGAAGAAGGTGGACAGGCCCTGGCCGGCCGCAAAGGCCATGTAGGCGAGAACGGTGAAGTAGATCGTCGTGGCAATCAGGAACAGATAACCGCCGGCGACCATCAGCCCGTCGCGTTGGATGATGCCGAGCGACAGGAGCAGGATAGCAATGCCCGGCAGCGTGTTCGATAGCGGAATGAGGCCGAGCGGGAACATCAGGAGCACGCCACCGGCCATGATCATCAGGCCGTTGAAACGGTTCATCAGCGCCCCTTGCGTCAGGAAGCCGAAGCGCGGCCGCACGAAACGGTCGAGCTTGGAGACGAGCGCCGCCCCCTTCTTGAGCGTCGGCACGAGTTTTTCCGTCTCGATCTGCCGGTCGAGGATGCGTTGCGGCATCCAGGGCAGGCGGTTGAGCGTGATCGAAATCGAAATCAGGATGATGGCCGCGCCAAAAACGGTGCTGACGCCGGGAATGGAAACCGGCAGCAGAAACGGCAGTGTCAACAGCGCGCACAAGAGCAGAAAGCCCTGTTCGCCGATCCCCGTCATCAGGTCGCGAAGGGTGATCGTGTTGCCGCGGATGGAGCCGATCATGCCGTTCAGCGTGTCGCTGAGACTGCGTTGCGTGTCGCCAAACTCGATTGCCATCAGATCGTCCGCCTCGATTTTTCCAGAACGCCCTTGCTATCAACGGCGTGTGAAGGATCGGTTAGTGTCCGGCCGTTTCGTGACTTCGTTGCGGCCGATGCGCCATTTGTCGTCAAACCGTGGCATCAGTGGGACGCCTCTTCATCTTCCTGCCGCAATCGCTAGTATGAAGCACTTTAGAGCACGAATAGGGACCATTGATTCTATGATCAAGAAATGCGCCATATTGGCTGTTGCGGCCATCTATCTCTCGGGATGCACGACCACCGATCCCTATACGGGTGAGCAGAAGATGTCGAACACGGCCGGTGGCGCGCTGATCGGCGCGGGCCTCGGTGCGGCGACCGGCCTTCTCGTTGGCGGCAGTGCTGCAGGGCGGCGCGATGCAGCGCTCGTCGGCGCCGGCATCGGCGCGCTCGGCGGCGGCCTCGTCGGCAACTACATGGACAGCCAGGAATCGGAACTGCGCGCCCAGCTGCAGGGTACCGGCGTTTCGGTCACCCGCGCCGGCGACCGCATCATCCTGAACATGCCGTCGAACATCACGTTTGCCACCGACCGCGACCAGGTAATCCCGGCCTTCTACGACACGCTGAACTCCGTGGCGATCGTGCTGCGCAAGTTCAACAGAACCTTGATCGACGTCGACGGCCATGCCGATTCCACCGGCAGCGCCTCGCACAACCAGGGCCTCTCCGAGCGCCGCGCCGCGTCCGTTGCCAACTATCTGGCAAGCCAGGGCGTCGACCAGCGCCGCATGGCCACCATGGGCTTCGGCCCGCAACGGCCGGTCGCCTCCAACAGCACTGAAGCCGGCCGGGCGCAGAACCGCCGCGTCGAAATCTCGATCGCGCCGATCAAGCAGGGCTGATCGGATCGCATCGATCGCTGATATCGAAGGGTTGCGCCGCAACCGGTGCGGCCCTTCTTCTTTTCGGGTAACTCAGCGGCAGTGGCGTCAGAAGCGGTAGCGCAAGAGCCGCCCCATCCGGTGCAGGGTGGGAACCATGCTGAAGACGTGGACGGCGATGCGGGCGGCGGCCGACATCCTGTCGATCTGGCCCGGATCGTAGGCCGTGACCTCTTCCAAAAGGCTGAGACCCGGCACCTGGCGCTCCAGCATGCGGGGATCGTCGATACCCCAGGAAAGCGCGGCACCCGTGGCGCGGATGGCCGGATTGAAGCGCAGCAAATGCAGGCCGAGATGGCTGTATCCGTCGAAGACGATCTCGCCAGCGGGCAAATGATCGACAAGACGCCGGAGCAGGCCGTAGACGTCGTCTGCCGCCAGATAGGGCAGGAGGCCTTCGGCGACGACGATCGCCGGCCTGTCGTCTGGTATGGTCGCAAGCCATCCAGCCTCCGTCACCGATGATCCGATCAATGTGGTGTTGGCGCGATCCGGATAGAGCCGGCGGCGCAAGCCAATCACATCAGGGAAATCGATGTCGAACCACCGCACCTCGGGCGCCGGGTCGATGCGGAAAACTCGGCTGTCGAGGCCGCAGCCGAGATGGAGGACGGTGGCATCCGGGTGCCGGGTGATGAAGGATTGCGTCCATTGGTCGACCAGATAGGCGCGCATGGCGATGCCGATCGTCATGTCGTGGCTGACGTCGAGATGTGGTGCCGCCTGCCCGAGCCGCCGCATGGCATCGGCGGCGAACCGGTCGCCGAGCAACGAATCGGGCAGCGCGCTTTCGGCGGCCTTTGCCTGCAGAGTGATCAGCAGCGTTTCCCGAGCACCGCTCAGGCCGATCCCGTCGGCATCCATCGTTTCCTCCACTAAAGTGCCGCGTGTCCGATAGGACCCGCAGAGGACGTCGCAGCGCTTCAAGCCTGCCGCATATTTTATCCCCGAATCCGCTTCGATTTAAGGGTTTATGCAGGACAGGCGGCCGAGGAGGCGACGGCGCAGATCTGCGTCTTACGCGTCAGCGGCTCTTGCCGCTCGCGCCCGTCGGACGCGCCTCGCCGTCAGCATCGCCAGCGCCGGTGCCAGCGCAAACAGCCAGAAGAGCCACTGCGTCGCGCGCGCGACGCCTTCGGCGCTGCTCGCCTCGATACCCGCCAGGTTGGCGGTCAGGCCGGCAAGCGCGGCGCCGAGGGCAGCGGCGAAAAGCTGCACGGTGGTGATCGAGCTCGATGCCTTCTCCTCTTCGCCCTTGGGCGCCAGCTCGTAGACGGCCGTGACGATATGCGGCCAGGCGAAGCCCATGCCGAAGCCGACCGCCATGATGCCGATGGACAGCGGTATTGCGATGGTAGCGAAGCCGAAACCGGTCATCGGCATGAACACGGCGATCAGCGCCAGGCCGGCAAAGCCGAAGCCTGGTCCGGCGAAAATCGTGCGCTGCGCCCTGTCGCCATGCCAGTGCGCGCTCGTCATCGATCCGGTGGTCCAGCCGATCGACATCAGCGCGGCGATGTAGCCGGCTACAAGTGGCGACAGCCCATGCAGTTCCTGCAGCAGATAAGGCACGTAGATCTCCGGCTGCATGCCGATCATCAGAAGCGTGATCGTCGCATAAAGGGCTGCCAGTGGGGCGGTTATGGTGAAGCTGCCGGTCGGCAGGAGCTTGCCGACGGCCCGGCGTTCGGCGAAGAGAAGCACGGCGAACATCACGACGGCCGCGCCGACCGAGGCGAGCTGTTCGCCCGAGGTGGGCAACGTGCTGGCGATCGACAGCGCAAGGACAATGCCGATGAGAAGCAGGAGCTGCAGCACCGGCAGCGGGCTGCGGCTGCCTTCGGACGAGGCGTTGCGCGGCAATGTCCAGAAGGCCAGCGCCGCCAGAAGTGCGGTCAGCGGCAGCAGCGACCAGAAGGCCGCGCGCCAGGTGGCAAACTCCGCAAACATGCCGCCGACGGCCGGGCCAATCAGCGTTGCCGTGCCCCAGGTCGCCGAGATCAGGCCGATGGCGCGGGTCCAGAGAACAGGAGCAAACACCAGGCGGATAAC
Organism: Ensifer adhaerens; assembly: GCF_013283195.1. Classification (GTDB taxonomy): domain Bacteria; phylum Pseudomonadota; class Alphaproteobacteria; order Rhizobiales; family Rhizobiaceae; genus Ensifer; species Ensifer adhaerens_G. The sequence goes on from NZ_JABEKT010000001.1 coordinate 659,901, forward strand.
GCCATAGGCAAGCGCGTAGAGCAGGCCGCCGCCAAAGCCCTGGATTGCCCGGCCGCCGAGCAGCAACAGCATATCGGGGGCGGAGGCACAGAGCAGCGTGCCGAGCCCGAAGACAAGCGCGCCGATCGCATAGGCCGATCCGGCGCCGACGGCGGCAAGCAGCCGGGCCGAGAGCGCCGCGCCAAGGATGGAGGCAGCGACGAAGACTGTGGTGCTCCAGGCATAATATTCGAGCCCGCCGATCTCGCGCACGATCGACGGCATGATGGTGGTGACGACATAGATGTTGAGGGCATGCAGCGCTACGCCGCCACTCAAAACGATGGAATGGATGGCGTTTTCGCCAGACAGCAGCGCGAGCCAGCCGCTCTCGGCCTTCTCGGTGGTTTCAGGTGCCTTGTCGAGCATATGTCTGCGCCTTTCCTGTGCGTCACGACGGTGCATGTCGACTGCGGCGCATCTGTCCGCGCCCGTCGACATGACCCTTCGGTCGCAAGAGAACGCTCCCGCCTTGAACAGGGCCGGGGAGCCGCTCTATCCGTTTGTTGCCACGCATGTCCCGGCGGAAGACCGCCTCGCGCTTTTCCCTGGAAATGTTCTAAGTCAATGGACCGCAGCGTCACCGAGATGGGTGAGCTTGTCCGGATTGCGAACGATGAAGATATCGTTGACGTTTCCATCGCCGTCATAGCCGAAGGAAACGCTGGCGGCGATATCATTTTCGGTCTCGCCCCGGAGCACTATGCCGCGGCCGCCGTTGATCTCAGCGATTTCCCAGACGTAGTGCGCCCAGTATTCGGTGAGCCGGTCAGCGATGAAGGCAACCACGGTCTCCTTGCCAGCGAGCACGCCGAGCACGGTCGCCACCTTGCCGCCGCCGTCGGCCGTCAGGCGCACGTCGGCGGAGAGCAGGCTCGAAAGGCTGGCAATGTTGCCGCCGTGGATCGCCGCGTGAAAAGCTGACAGCAATTCGTCCTGGCGTTCGCGCGGCGTCTGGTGACGGCTCTTTTCCACCCCGATATTGCTCTTGGCGCGCGACACCAGCTTGCGCGCTGCTGCCTCCTGCATGTCGAGCGTTTCGGCAACCTCCTCATAGGGTTGCCCGAAGATCTCGTGCAGCAGATAGGCAGCTCGCTCCTTCGGCGTCAGCCGCTCCAGCATCAGGAGGAAAGCGGTGGTGAGCGACGAGGTGAGCGCCAGCTTTTCCTCGGCATTGTCTTCGCTTGCCGTGTGGATCGGCTCCGGCAGCCAGGCCCCGACATAATCGACGCGCTTGCGGTGCGCCGCCTTCAAAAGGTCGAGGCAGCGGCGGGTGCAGGCCGTCGTCAGCCAGGCGGCCGGCGTTTCGATCGCCTTTTGATCGGCTTCCTGCCACTTGACGAACGTGTCCTGCACCGCGTCTTCCGCGTCCGCGCGCGACCCGAGGATGCGGTAGGCAAGGCCGAGAAGGCGCGGACGCGCCGCTTCAAAGATATCGATACTGTTCATGCCACCCATCTCAGCGCCTTGGTTACAGTTCAAACGGCCGATGGCCGCGATCGTTGCTCGTGACCATCTGACGATTGGCATTTCGCAGCTGTGACGCGTCTTGAAAATTTTCTCAGATCTTTGCCGGGTAGGTGTGCTCTTTGCCGCGGAAGTCCGTGACGGTGTAGCAGCCGCCGCCGTCCGCCGCGATCGACGCGGCGCTAATCACTGCCTTGCCGTGGCCGCCGGGAATGTCGAGGATATAGGCCGGCTGGCAAAGGCCGGAGACCCGGCCGCGCAGCGACGCGACAAGGGCCTGGCCTTCCTCGATCGACAGCCGGAAGTGGCTGGTGCCGGGCGCAAGGTCCGGATGATGCAGATAATAGGGCTTGATCCGGGTTTCGACGAAGGCGCGCATCAGGCTGGCCAGCACGTCCGCATCGTCGTTGACGCCTTTCAGAAGCACCGACTGGCTGACCATGACGACGCCGGCATCGATCAGCCGGGCCGAGGCGTCGCGCGCTTCCCGCGTCAGTTCACGCGGATGGTTGGCATGCAGCGCCACATAGGTCGCCTTGCCACTCGCCTTCAGCGCCGCGACAAGATCGGCATTGATGCGCTCGGGCTCGACCACTGGCACGCGCGTATGAAAGCGGACGATCTTGACATGGTCGATCGGCTTCAGCCGTTCCATGATTTCGGCAAGACGGCGCGGCGACAGCACCAGCGGATCGCCGCCGGTGAGGATGACCTCCCAGATCTCCTCATGCTCAGTGATATAGGCGATCGCCGCGTCGAGTTCGGCCGGCGTCAGCGTGCCCAGTCCCTGCGGGCCGACCATTTCGCGGCGGAAGCAGAAGCGGCAATAGACCGGGCAGACATGCACCGCCTTCAAGAGCACGCGATCGGGATAGCGGTGGACGATGCCGGCAACGGGGCTATGCGGTTTGTCGCCGATCGGGTCCTCGCGCTCCTCGGGCAACAGCGTCAGCTCGGCGGCATCCGGCACGAACTGGCGGGCGATCGGGTCGTTCGGGTCGTTACGGTCGATGAGTTTTGCGATCGCCGGGCTGATGGCCACGGCATAGCGCTCGGCCACACGCGAAACGGCGCCGTGCTGCGACGGTTCGACAAGGCCGGCGTCGACGAGTTCTCCGGCCGTCTTGATCGGGCGGTGGACGTTCATGATGCCGTCTCCGCCACCGGCGCCCAGAGCACCTGGTCGATGCGCGTCGCACCGGTCGCCAGCATGACCAGACGGTCGAAGCCGAGCGCGATGCCGCTGGCTTCGGGCATAATGGCGAGCGCTGCCAGAAAGTCCTCGTCGAGCGGGTAGGTTTCGCCATAAACGCGGCACTTTTCCGCCATTTCCATCTCGAAGCGCCGGCGCTGCTCGGAAGCATCGGTCAGTTCACCGAAGGCATTGGCGAGTTCGACACCGCAGGCATAGAGCTCGAAGCGTTCGGCGACGCGGCGGTCGCGCGCGGTCGGCCGGGCAAGGGCTGCTTCTGCAACGGGATATTCATCGAGGATCGTGGCGCGGCCAAAGCCAAGATGCGGTTCGACCTTTTCGACAAGCACGCGGCTGAAGAGATCCGCCCAGGTGTCGTCGGCGGCAACCCGCAGGCCCGCCGATCTCATGGCGGCGGCGAGCATCTCGCGGTCGGTTCCGCCATCGGGCGCGATCGAGGCGAGCAGGTCGATGCCAGCAAAACGCGCGAAGGCTTCGGCCACCGCCAGCCGTTCCGGCTCGGCGAAGGGGTCTGAGGTGCGGCCCTGGAAGGTGAACTGGTGCGTGCCCGTCGTCTCCGCCGCGAGCGCCAGGATCTCGGCACAGTCACGCATCAGCGTCTCGTAGGTCTCGCCGGCCCGATACCATTCGAGCATGGTGAACTCAGGATGGTGCAACGGCCCGCGTTCGCGGTTGCGATAGACATGGGCAAAGCAGGCGATGCGTTTCTCGCCGGCGGCGACCAGCTTCTTGCAGGCAAACTCGGGCGAAGTGTGCAGATAGAGCGGATGGGCCGAGCCGTCATGGTTGAGCGCCTCGGTGGCAAAGGCGTGCAGGTGAGCCTCGTTGCCGGGTGAAATCTGCAGCGTCGCGGTGTCGACTTCGATGAAGTCGCGCGCGTCGAAGAACCGGCGCAAAGCCGACTGGATCCGGTTGCGCCCGAGAAGAAACGGACGCCGGTCGGCATGGACATCAGGCGTCCACCAGGGTGAGGCATGCGACATGGTCGTTCGGTCCAGGCTTTCTTCGCGCCCCAGGGCTTTCTTCGCGCCAATGCCGGCGCAGGCTGGCTATTTGCACGAAATTAGGGTAGTGGCGGCGCGATATCATATTTTCGCGTCTTTCGGGGCCGGCTTTCCCGGCGCGCCGTGTCGCGCATACCTCTGTTACAAGGAAGACTAATGGTCAAGGTCATCGCTTCATCTGTCCGCAAGGGCAACGTTCTCGACGTTGACGGCAAGCTCTATGTCGTTCTTACCGCGCAGAACTTCCATCCGGGGAAGGGCACGCCGGTCACCCAGGTCGACATGCGCCGCATTTCCGACGGCGTGAAGGTCTCCGAGCGCTACCGCACGACCGAGCAGGTCGAGCGCGCCTTCGTCGAAGATCGCGAGCACACCTTCCTTTATGAAGATGGTGAAGGCTTCCACTTCATGAACCCGGAAAGCTACGACCAGCTGGTCATGACCACCGACGACATCGGCGACCTCAAGGCCTACCTGCAGGAAGGCATGGCCTGCATTCTTTCGATCCACGAAGGCCTGGCGATCGCCATCGACCTGCCGCGTCACGTGACGCTCGAAATCACCGAGACCGAGCCGGTCGTCAAGGGCCAGACGGCATCGTCGTCCTACAAGCCGGCGGTTCTTTCGAACGGCGTCCGCACGCTCGTGCCGCCGCATATCCAGGCCGGCACCCGCGTCGTCATCGCGACCGAAGACGGCTCCTATGTCGAGCGCGCCAAGGACTGACACGGTCTGAAGACCGGCACGATCGAACGATCGCATGAAACGGGGACGGCAGGTAGAACCTGCCGTCCCCGTCGTCGTTTCTTCGACAGACCTTTTCCTTGGTCGTTGACATCCCAGGGGGCAGAACCCTTTGCGCGGCCACGGCGTTCCGTGCGCGTCGGCGCGCGCCGTGACCTGCAGGCCGTGCCAAAGGCTCGATAAGCAACCACAAATTTAGGGGGAGCATTTCGAAAAACGGGTGCTAGGATGCCGGCGCACCGACGTTTCTGTCACGAGAGGGTCCGCATGTTTCCATTGTCGCACATGATGAAGTCGTTCATTCGCAAGGGTCGCCTGACGGTGATCGACGCCGATGGCAAGAGGCACATTTTCTCCGGCGAGCCCGGACCTCACGTGACGATGCGGCTCACCGACAAGAAGCTCTATCGCAGCCTCGTCTTCAATGCGGAGCTGGCGGCCGGCGAGGCCTATATGGACGGCACCATGCGCTTCGAGGAAGGCTCGACGCTCAAGGATTTCCTGACGCTGTTTTCGATCAACCGGTTGTCGCTCGGCTCCTACCCGATCCAGAAGGTGCTGCGCGCGATCAAGATGCGCTTCCGCAAGCGCCAGCAGGCCAATCCCAAGGGCAAGGCACAGGAGAACGTCGCCCATCACTATGACCTCGGTAACGACTTCTACAAGTTGTTCCTCGACGAGAACATGCTCTATTCCTGCGCCTATTTCCGCGAGCCGGACGAGAGCCTGGAAAAGGCCCAGCGCAACAAGCTGCGCCTGCTCGCTTCCAAGCTCTGCCTGGAGCCGGGCATGAAGGTGCTCGATATCGGTTCCGGCTGGGGCGATCTGGCCATGTACCTGGCCAAGCTCGAAAACGTCGAGGTGCTTGGCGTCACGCTTTCGAAGGAACAGCAGGCGCTGGCGACCCAAAGGGCAAAGGCCGCAGGGCTTGCCGACCGCGTTCGCTTCGAACTCAAGGACTACCGCGATGTTCAGGGGCCATTCGACCGTATTGTTTCCGTCGGCATGTTCGAGCATGTCGGCGTGCATCACTACGACGAGTTCTTCAAGAAACTCAATGCCTTGATGCCGGATGACGGCGTGGCCGTGCTGCATTCGATCGGTCACATGAGCCCGCCGGGCATGGCGAGCGCGTGGCTGCGCAAGTACATCTTCCCCGGCGCCTATTCGCCGGCACTTTCCGAGGTCTTCGACGTTGTCGAGCGCAACAGCCTCTGGGTCTCCGATCTCGAATTCCTGCGGGTGCATTACGCCACCACGCTGGCGCATTGGGGCGCGCGGTTCGAAGCCAACCGCGACAAGGTGATCGCGATGTATGACGAGCGCTTTGCCCGCATGTGGGAGTTCTATCTGATCAGCGCCGAGATGATGTTTCGCACCGGAAGCCAACTCGTCTTCCACATGCAGCTGTCGCGGTCGCGCGACGCGGCGCCGATCGTGCGCGATTACATCACCGACCGCCAGCGCGACTTCATAGAACGCGAGCAGGCGCTCGACCTCAACATCTGACCGGCTTTTCTGCCGGTCAGTCTCCGTTCCAGCGCAGTCGCTTGTAGTCGAAGCCGAATTCGAGGGTCGGCTTGACGATCGAGAAGAACGGCGAGAGGTCGAAGTCGCGCGGCGTGTAGAGCGAGTAATGGCGGATATGCAGGATTTCTTCGCGTGAATAGGTGGAGGTTGCCGATGCCCGCCCTGGTGCGCGCGTAACCTCCGGCAAGATCGGGTATCGTATCTGCTCGAAGGCTTCGGCAATCAGCGTCGAGCAGATCGCCCGCGTCGGATCGCCGGAGCCGAGCGCCAGCAGGCGTCGTCGCCAGCGCACCGGCACCGGCGGTGCCGGCATGAAATAGCGCAGCATGTCGAGAATGTTCTTCAGGTCGTACTTCATGCCGAGCCGGGAGATCATGAAGCCGACCAGCGCGGACCGGTCGTCGGGCGTCAGCGCCACCGGTCGGCAGATGCGGGTGTTGAACGACGCATATTTCTTCAATGGCACGGCGACACAGCCTTCCCCGATGTTCACTTCGATCAGCTGTGGCCTTTCGATGATCGGCAGGGTTGCCTGGTCCAGCGTCAACGGCATCTGGTCGCCGGCAAAAAACGCCGCGTGCGACCAGGTCGACTGGGTCAGATACTTGATCGCAGCGGAAACCTTCTGGTTGCCCTCGATCAGCAGGACGTCGCCGGGGCGCAGCGTGCGTGCCAGCGTTTCCTGGTCGGATGGCGTGTAGGGTTCATAGCCAAGCGTCTGCGTCTGCAGCCTGGCGGCCATGCGGGTGCCAAGCCGGTCCAGAAACGTATCCTTGCTTTCGGAAAGCGGGTAGATGGTCTTCATGGAGGCGATTGCTCCAGCGACGGGAGAGGGATTCGCATGCACGTATATGGTGGCCGAGCCGCGACACTCTGTCGAGTGATTGTCGCGTGATTGCATGGCTTTGGCCTTGACGCACATTCTCGGGGTTTCTATTTTAGAATAATTCTAAAGAAGGTTTTTCGTCGATGTTCTCCCGTCTCTTCTCCCGCTCCAAACGTCCGTTTCTCTCCCTCAACGAACAGGAAATCCTGGCGCTGGCGATTTCCTCCGAGGAGGATGATGGCCGCATCTATCTCGCCTACGCCGATGCGCTCAGAGAAAAATATCCGCACTCGGCAAAAGTGTTCGAGGAGATGGCCGAGGAAGAGAGCCATCATCGGCAATGGCTGATCGACATGCATGTGCAGCGTTTCGGCAACCGCATCCCGCTTATCCGCCGCGAGCATGTTCGCGACTTTCCCGATCGCAAGCCCGACTGGCTGATCGGAGAAATGCCGATCGAAAAGGCGCGCGCGGAAGCCGAGGCAATGGAGGAGACGGCGCACCGTTTCTATGTCGAAGCGGCAGCGCGCACCCAGGATGCGGCGACACGCAAGCTGCTGGGCGATCTCGCCATCGCGGAAAAATCGCATGAATCGCTTGCCCGAAGGCTGGGCGAAAAGCACACGCCGAACGATGTGCGCGAGGAGGAGGATCAGACCGCCCGCCGGCAGTTCATCCTGACTTACGTTCAGCCGGGGCTGGCGGGGCTGATGGACGGCTCGGTATCGACGCTGGCGCCGATCTTCGCGGCGGCTTTTGCCACTCAGGATACCTGGCAGACCTTTCTCGTCGGCCTGTCCGCCTCCGTCGGTGCGGGGATTTCCATGGGCTTCACTGAAGCGGCCCATGACGATGGCAAGCTCTCCGGACGCGGTTCGCCGATCAAGCGCGGCCTTGCTTCGGGCATCATGACGGCGCTCGGTGGTCTCGGGCACGCGCTGCCCTACCTCATTCCGCATTTCTGGACGGCGACCATCACGGCGGCAGTCGTTGTCTTCTTCGAGCTTTGGGCGATCGCGTTCATTCAGAACCGCTATATGGAAACGCCGTTTCTGCGCGCCGCATTCCAGGTTGTGCTGGGCGGCGGGCTGGTGCTGGCCGCGGGCATCCTGATCGGCAATGCCTGATCAGGCGTACGCTTGAAACGAAGAAGGGCCGGTTCGACCGGCCCTTTCATGAAACTCTATTGCTGCGCTATCAGTTGCCGACCGAGCCGACGACCAGTTCCGCTCCGTTGTCGATGGTCACCCAGCGACCGCTGTTGAACGAAGCCTGGCGCTTGAGATAGCGGTAGGGCGTCTGGGTCCAGAGCTTCACGCCGTTTTCGAGATTGTCGAGCACGAAGTCGCCCTGGGCGGTGCGCACCGTCAGAACCGCGTGGCCTTCGCCGTCGGGTTTGCGAACGACGGTGATCAGCAGCTCGCCTGCGGAAAAGCCCTTGCGCATCAGGCGCTTGCGCTTTTCGAGGACAAAGTCCTCGCAATCGCCGGCGTCTTGCGGGTAAGCCCAGACTTCATCCCTGCCGAAGAGCTCCTGATCGGTGACCGGTGTGATCTCCCGGTTCACCTGGGCGTTGACCTGACGGATCGTCGCCCAGCCGCGTTCGGTGACGCGCGGTGCCACGGTCGCCTTCGACTTGACGTTGCATTCGCCCTTGTGCTTCTGGCAGAACTCGTAATGTCCGATCGGCTGCGACGTAACCGAGCCAGTCTGCATCCAAGGAGTGGATCCCGCCTGTGCGGGAATTGCCGTGTTCGCTGAAATGAAAAGTGCGCAAAACGCCGCGATACTTCCCTTAACTCCAGTCCAAGACGCCATTCATGTCCCCTGCGTAACGCGGTATGCCGAACTCTCATGTTCGGACGTATTCGCGCAATCCTGAGTTGCGGGCAGCTTGTTCAGGTCTTCCGCCTCACGCTGCTCTAATCGTTAATAAAGAGTTAATAGCGTTGGGGTCGGAGAGTCAATCTACTGATTCGGGCATTGGACTTTATGGTTAAAGTCGTTGCCGGAAAGCAGCGCAAAGCCCTGCACCGCAGGGGATCTGCAGCGCATGGAGCCGAAAATCGGGGGGAGAAGGGGTGTCGCGCGCCGTCCTTGCGGCTTAAACCGAAGGCAGCATGTTGCCGATTGCCTGCTTCATTTTAGCAATGTCTTCCTCGCGCGAAAGACGATGGTCGCCGTCGCGGATCAGCGTCATGACGACGTCGTCTGCGGGCAGATGCTCCATCAGTTTCAGCGCGTGCGTGTGGGGGACGTCGGGGTCGCGCATGCCCTGGAGGATGTGAACCGGGCAGCCGGTGGTGATCGTGCCGACGAGCACGCGGTTGTCGCGGCCATCCTCGATCAGGGCGCGTGTATAGATGTTGGGCTCGGGGCTGTATTCGGACCGTTCCTCGAAATAGCCGCGCTCTTCAAGCGAGCGCTGCTCTGTCTCGGTCAGGTTCGGTTCGATGAGGTCGGCGGTAAAGTCGGGGGCGGGGGCGATCAGCACCAGCCCGGCGACGCGCTCGCCCATGCCACGCAGGCGCAGTTCCTGGATCAGCCTGAGGGCGATCCAGCCGCCCATCGACGAGCCGATCAGGATCAGGCGTTGCTTGGGCGCCGCGTGTTCGACCACGGCAAGGCTCTCTTCCAGCCAACGCGAGATCGTTCCGTCCTTAAAGGCGCCGCCGGAGGCGCCATGGCCGGAATAGTCGAAGCGGATGCAGTCGGTTGCGCGGTCTCTCGCCAGGTGTTCGACCGCGACGGCCTTCGTGCCCGTCATGTCGGAGCGGTAACCGCCGAGCCACACGAGAGCCGGCCTTTCGGAAGGCTTTTGCGCACGCAGAATCCGCATGGCGATGCGGCGACGGGCGGCATCCTTGCCAACCTCGATGAAGGTCGTTTCGGTTTCGGCTGTCGTCGTTTGCATCGCAATTCTCTCCAAATGCCCGGATTGGCGGCGAATTTCTTTCTAAAACAGATTCGTCTTGGCTTCGACAGGTGGTGATTTTCCCTGCAAGCCATGCTATTGACTCTCGCGTCGCAATTCACACATTGCCGTCGGCGGCAGATTGAAGCATTTCGGCCAAGGCCGCGCCGACTATTAATTGAACCGCATTTCGGAAACAGCTCGAGGAGAGTACGACCATTCGCAGACCGTTCAAAACGGACGCCCCCGTCAAGGAGGGACCGCGCTCAAACAAGGAAATCCGGGTACCCCGGGTTCAGCTTATCGATGCCGAAGGCCAGAATATCGGTGCCGTCCCGATCGACCAGGCGCTCCGCATGGCGGAAGAGGCCGGTCTTGATCTGGTTGAGATCGCACCGAACTCCGAACCGCCGGTGTGCAAGATCCTCGATCTCGGCAAGCTGAAATACGCCAACCAGAAGAAGGCGGCCGAAGCGCGCAAGAAGCAGAAGATCGTCGAGATCAAAGAGATCAAGATGCGTCCCAACATCGACACGCATGACTATGAAGTGAAGATGCGGGCGATGAATCGTTTCTTCGAAGAAGGCGACAAGGTCAAGGTGACCCTGAAGTTCCGCGGTCGCGAAATGGCGCACCAGGAACTCGGCATGAAGCTCCTGCTTCAGGTCAAGGACGACACCCAGACGATTGCCAAGGTCGAAGCCGAGCCGAAGCTCGAAGGCCGCCAGATGATGATGGTCCTCGCTCCGCGTTGACCGCCGCTGTCGGACGGATCGTCCGTGCACCGTATCAGGTAGGAAGCCGCCCTTGGGGCGGCTTTTTGCGTTTGAGCGCATCCCGATGTCCCAAACGATCTCCAGTGGCGTCATTCTCTTCGCCTCGCTGACAGAATGCTGACAACCGGCCTCAGCGAGCTGTCAGCGGCGGCATGGCAATCTGGCGTCATCGAATTCAGGAGAAGGACGAAAATCATGTACGTCACGCTTCGAAAAGCTTTGCTTGTGTCCACCATGGGCGTTTGCGGCCTCGTCTCGGCGCCTGTCGGGTTCTCGCTGGTGGCCACCGGTCCGGCGCATCCATTTGCCATGTCCGCACTTGCCAGCGGCGACGACGACAACAGCGGTCGTGGCGGCAGTGATGATCGTGGCGGCGACGACCGCAGCAGCGAAGATCGCAGCCACGACGATCGGGACGATCACGGCGGCAACAGCGGCCGCGGCAGCGATCATGATGACAACGACAACGACAACGATGATGACAACGATCATCGCGGTCGCCACGGCCATGACAATGCCAATGACGATGATGCGGACGATGATCGCGACAATGACCGCAATGACCGTGACGAAGTCACACTCAGCGTTTCCGAGGACAGCCTGCGCGGACTGCGCGACGGCTCATTGGTTGCAGTCGACAATCTCGGCCGTGCGCTTGAGGTGGAAGTCGAGTTCGAACACGGTCAGCGCGTGGTGACGGTCAAGCCGCATGGTGGCGATGCCCGCCGCAATCCGGGTCCCATTACCAGCGTTTCGATCGTGCCGGCTTCGGCTCGCTGATCTGAACAACGAATGTCCGGTGCATCCGCCCCCGTAGTGCACCGGAATGATGGGCTCCTTCCGCTTAACGCCCGCCCAGCGGATTGGCCCAAGGAACGCATGACCCCCTGCGCCGGAACCGACGCAGGGGGTCATGCGCTTTTCCATGTCTTGCCCACGCATCTGGCCTCTTGCGCTCGGCAGCGCAGGGGATCAGTCTGAGGCCAGACGAGCGAGGGGATTTTACAAGCGCATTGGGGGAATGCGCCTTCGGAATGCGGGCCGCCGGACGATGTCGCGAAGGACGCGGCGTTTTTCGCAAAGGTTTGAAAATGTGGAACTGGACGAAACCATGCCGATGACGCGACGAAATCTGATTGCGATGGCCTGCTGCTCGTTGCTGCTGTCGCTTGCGCCGCAGGTGGCAGGCATTTCCGCCTTTGCCAAGGACGGTCGCGATGATGACGACAGCAGCGGCAGCGGCAGCAGTGGCAGCAGCGGCGGTAGCGGGTCGAGCGGGTCCAGCGGCCACGGCGGCGATGATTCCGACGACGACCGCAGCGGTCGCGGCGGCGGCGATGACGACGACAACAGCGGGCCTGGCGGCGGTCACGATGACGATGACGATGACGACAACTCCGGCCGCGGCCGGCGCAGCGATCAGGAACGGGCTCGCGACGGCGTCGAGAAGGGGCGCATCCTGGCGTTGAAAGATGTGCTGCGGCTCGTCGACGAGGACAAATACGGCGCAGTCATCGCTGTGGATCTGAGAAACAATGGCGAAGTCTACCGGCTGCGCACGCGCGACCGGCAGGGCACCATCCGAAATCTGCGTATCAATGCGCGCACGGGAAAATTCATGAACATATTCGGATTCTGAGGACAGAATGCGCATTCTTCTGGCGGAGGACGATCGCAACATCGCCACCCATGTGGTGACGAAGCTGGAGGCCGAAGGTTACGGCGTCGATACGCTGGCCAATGGTCCCGACGTGTGGGAGCAGGGTGAAAACGGCACCTATGCCGCGATCATTCTCGATCTGGGCCTGCCGGGCATGGACGGCCTGTCGATCCTCAAGCGCTGGCGCAAGGCAGGGCTGGAAACGCCGGTGCTGGTGCTGACGGCGCGCGGCTCCTGGATGGAGCGGGTCGACGGTTTCGACGCCGGGGCCGACGACTACCTGCCGAAGCCGTTTCGGGCCGAAGAACTGGTCGCGAGGTTGCGCGCGCTGCTCAGACGCGCCGGTCCGCGACTGCAATCCGTGCGCTCCGCCGGACGCTTCACCCTTGATGAAACGACGCGCCGGGTCACGTTCGACGGTCAGGTTCTGGAGTTGAGCCCGCTCGAGTACCGCATGATCGCGCTGTTCATGGAGCGCAAGGGCCAGGTTTTGACGCAGCTCGAACTGGCAAGTCACGTGCAGGGTCGAGAGGACGACGCGGCCAAGAATGCTGTCGAGGCGATGATTGCGCGGCTGCGCAAGAAGACCGAGAGTTCGGCGATCGAGACCCGGCGGGGCTTCGGTTACCTGTTGCCGGACGACGGCAGATGATCCGTTCGCTTCGGCTGCGACTGGCGATCGGCGCGCTGATTGCCGTCGGCGTGGTGCTGCTGGTGGTCTGGTTCTCGCTTTCTCGCCTTTTTACCGATTATGTCGTCGGCCGCTATCGCGCGGAAATGATCACAACCGTCGATACGATTGCCGCCCAGGTGGTCGTCAGGGACGGCGAACTCGCTCTGCCGCGCGAGCCGGCGGATCCACGCTTTTCGCTGCCGGCCGGCGGTCGTTACTGGCAGCTCACGCCGAAAGCGGGCACGCCGATCCGATCTCGTTCCCTTTGGGATACCGTCATCGATCCCAAGACCCCCTCCGCCGGTCATTACAAAGACTTTGTGGAACTCGAAGGTCCTGACGGCGCGCCGATGCTTGTTCATACCCAGACGCTGGCTCTCGGCGATGGCCCCGACGCCGAACGCTTTTCCGTTCAGGCCGGATTTGGTCGCCAGGAGCTCGACGATGCGCTCGAGTCATTTCACGGGCGGATGCGGCTGATGCTGCTTGCGACCGCCGCCGTGCTTGCCGGCGCGGCCTTCCTGCAGGGCGCACTCGGTCTGGCGCCGCTGCGAAAACTGCGTGAGCGGGCAGCGCTCGTGCGTGCCGGCGGTGAAAAGGACTTCGGTTCGGCCGGCCCCAGCGAGGTCGGACCCGTTGTCAACGAGATCAACCTGCTGCTGGCCGAGCGCGAGCAGGCCGTCGAGCGCGCCCGCGCTCGCGCCAGCGATCTCGCCCATGGCCTGAAGACGCCGTTGACCGTGCTTGCCCAGCTTGCCGAAAGCCTGCCCGACAACGAACGCCGGCTGGCCTTGCAGCAGGTCGATCTGGTACGCCAGCGTGCCGACCGGCAACTGCAGGCCGCCCGCATGGGCGTCGAGCGCATGGCGACCACATCGGTCGCCAGCATGGCGGGCAAGCTCGTCAGCGTGTTGCGGCCGGTCACCGCCGAGCGTGGCATCGCCTGGGACGTGACGATCGATCCTGGCCTGTCTCTCGATATGGATCCGGCCGATCTGGCGGAATGCCTTGGCAACCTGCTCGACAATGCCGTCAAATGGGCGCGCTCGCGCATCCGCGTTTCTGCCGCGCGCAACGACGATCGATTGCACATCGTCGTCGGCGACGACGGACCGGGCATCGCCGACGGCGATCGCGAGAGGGTGATGCAGCGGGGCGGCCGCGTCTTGGATGGCGAGGCTGGCCAGGTGCCCGGCACCGGGCTCGGCCTTGCCATCAGCGCGGATATCGCCGATGCCTATGGCGCGACGCTGACACTCGGGCAGTCGCCGCTCGGCGGGCTGGAGGCGGTCCTGACCTTTGAAACGGTGGGCCGGCGCAAGCGTCCGCGCGATCCGGTTTGATGCGGCCTGTCGCTTCTGCAGCGCTTCTTCGATTCCGCAGTTGCGCTTTTGGGGATGTCCGGGTATAAGCCCCCGTCCGAACGGTCCGGCAGGGCATGCCGTGGCCGTTCTTAACGCTGGAAATGGACCTCGTCTGTCCGTTTCGAATTCTTAAGAAAATGGAGTAGCAAAATGCCCAAGATGAAGACGAAATCGTCTGCCAAGAAGCGGTTCAAGATCACCGCTACCGGCAAGGTTCGTGCAGCTGCTGCTGGCAAGCGCCACGGCATGATCAAGCGTTCCAACAAGTTCATCCGCGACGCACGTGGAACCATGGTTCTCGCGGAGCCCGATGGCAAGAAGGTCATCAAGAACTACCTGCCCAACGGTCTCTAAGACTTTCAGGCATTTTGGACACGTTAAGGAGATCATGACATGGCACGTGTAAAACGCGGCGTAACCGCTCACGCCAAGCACAAGAAGACACTCAAGGCAGCCAAGGGCTTCTACGGCCGCCGCAAGAACACCATCCGCGCTGCAAAGGCTGCGGTTGATCGTTCCAAGCAGTTCGCTTACCGCGACCGCAAGGTCAACAAGCGCAACTTCCGCGCTCTCTGGATCCAGCGCATCAACGCTGCCGTCCGCGAATTCGGCCTGACCTACGGCCGCTTCATCGACGGCCTGAACAAGGCTGGCATCGAAGTCGACCGCAAGGTTCTGTCCGACATGGCTATCCATGAGCCGGCAGCATTCGGCGCCCTCGTCGAAGCTTCCAAGAAGGCGCTTGCCTACCTCAAGGAAGCCGGTACGACCAACGAGTTTGAAAGCGCTGTTCGTTAAGCCAGCGTTTTCCCAAAACCGTTCTTGAATTTTGTTGGGAAACCCGCGCTGGCAGGGCTAGCGCGGGTTTTTCTTATTTTGCGAGACGAAAGTGCACGACGATCGAAGAGGGCCGCTTGCGGTTCCGCAGCTTGACGACGACGACATGGCGGCTCTGCTGGCAGCACTTGCCGGCGGATCGTCCCGTGTCGAGCACTGCCAGCTCAAGAAACGTGCGGTCTGGATCAAGCGTTACCAGCGCCTCGGTGCCCGTATCGGCCAACGCCTGCAGTGGCTTGCCTCGCGTCTGACCGGCGTTACCATTCTTCGCCCGGCGCCCATTCTCGATCCGCAGGGCATGCTCGACCGCGAGGTCCGGCAGATCAACGCTTTCTCCGCCGCCGGCTTCAAGACGCCGCAAATCCTCTATCGCGGCACGACGGCGCTGGTGCTTTCTCATCTGGGCCTTCCAGTCAGCAAACAAATGGGCGCATTGCGCGACACGGATGCCGACGGGCACGACGCGCTCCTGGTGCGCTGCGCCGCCGAGCTCGGCCGTCTGCATGCAGCAGGGCTTTGCCATGGCCGCCCGCATCCCCGCGATTTCATCATCGACGACGGCGAGTTCTGCTTCCTCGATTTCGAGGAGGAGCCAGCGGCGGTCATGCCGCTTGCCACCGCTCAGGCGCGCGACGTCTGGCTGTTGTTCCTGCAGATCGCAAGCCGCGCGCTGAAGGCCGAAACGCCGGATCGGGCCTTTGCCGCCTGGAAACTTGCCGCTCCGGCCGAGACAGCCGTCGCTCTCTCGCAGATCATGCCATTTTTCACGCGACTGCTTCCGCTGGCGCGCTTCCTCCTGCGTATCCAGAACGGCCAGGATCTCGTGCGCTTTGTGGCGGCCACGGACTACCTGGCAGGCGCGACGCAATCACAATCCTGAAGACAACAACCGATTGATACCAAGTCTCGATGATAGGAACCTATAGGATGGACCATGGTTGACCTCTGGCTAGGCGCGGTGCGCAGCGCGATGCTGACGCATCGGGCAAGCACCGCAACGACGCCGGAGGTCAACCATGGACCACCTTCGGCAGGCTTCTCGGGCTTTCTGGCGGCGTCAAGGTCCTTGACCGATGCATCAGCATCGCTCCGCGTACCTCTCCTGGCCAGAAAACCCGATCGAGCCTGTCCTATAGGTTTCTATCATCGAGACTTGGTATTAGAACCGAACCCATTCCCGCATCGAGGCAGGACAGAATGAGCGAACTGGAAACACTGGAACGGACACTGCTGGCGGACATCGATGCCGCCGGCGACGAAGGATCGATCGAAGCGGTGCGCGTTGGCGCGCTCGGCAAGAAGGGCTCGATCTCCGAGCTCCTGAAGACGCTCGGGACGATGACGCCGGAAGAACGCCAGACCCGCGGCGCCCAGATCAATGCGCTGAAGACCACGGTTGCAGACGCGATCACCGCCCGCAAGTCGGCGCTGAAGGACCAGGCGATTGCCGAGCGCCTTGCCCGCGAAACCGTCGATATCAGCCTGCCGGTGCGCTCGTCGCCGGCCGAGCGTGGCCGTATCCATCCGATCAGCCAGATTGTCGACGAGATCACCGCGATCTTCGGCGACATGGGCTTCTCGATTGCCGAAGGTCCCGACATCGAGACCGACTACTACAACTTCACGGCGCTGAACTTCCCGGAAGGCCACCCGGCCCGCGAGATGCACGACACTTTCTTCTTCAATGAAGACGAGAAGGGCGAGCGCAAGGTGCTGCGCACGCACACGTCGCCGGTGCAGATCCGCACGATGGAAGCGCAGGACCCACCGATCCGCATCATCATCCCCGGCAAGACCTATCGCCAGGATTCCGACGCCACCCACTCGCCGATGTTCCATCAGGTCGAAGGCCTTGTTGTCGACAAGTCGGCAAACGTCGCCAACATGCGCTGGGTGCTGGAAGAGTTCTGCAAGGCCTTCTTCGAGGTCGACCAGGTGACGATGCGCTTCCGCCCGTCGTTCTTCCCGTTCACCGAACCGTCGTTCGAAGTGGACATCCAGTGCGACCGCTCCGGCCCGATCGTCAAGTTCGGCGAGGGCACCGATTGGATGGAAATTCTCGGCTGCGGCATGGTGCACCCGAACGTGCTGCGCTCCGGCGGTCTCGATCCGGACGAGTATCAGGGGTTTGCCTGGGGCATGGGTCTCGATCGCATCGCCATGCTGAAATACGGCATGCCGGACCTGCGTGACTTCTTCAACGCCGACGTCCGCTGGATGAACCACTACGGCTTCCGCCCGCTTGACATGCCGACGCTGTTCGGCGGCCTTTCGGCCTGATCGCGCAAAATTAGGACACAGGTGAAATCATGAAATTCACGCTTTCCTGGCTCAAGGACCACCTTGAAACCGAAGCTTCGCTGGAAGAGATCTGCGCGCGCCTGACGATGATCGGGCTCGAGGTCGAGGACGTCGACGACAAGGCCGCCTACAAGCCATTCGTCATCGCCAAGGTCGTTTCCGCCGAGCAGCATCCGAATGCCGACAAGCTGAGGGTGCTGAAGGTCGACACCGGAACAGGCGCGCCAGTTCAGGTCGTCTGCGGCGCGCCCAACGCGCGCGCCGGCCTCGTCGGCGCTTTTGCTGCTGCTGGCACCTATGTGCCCGGCATCGACGTCACGCTCTCCGTCGGCAACATTCGCGGTGTCGAAAGCCACGGCATGATGTGCTCGGAAAAGGAGCTTGAAATCTCCGACGACCACAACGGCATCATCGACCTCCCGGACGATGCGCCCGTCGGCACGAGCTATGCGACTTACGCCGGCCTCGACGATCCGATGATCGAGATCAACCTGACCCCGAACCGCCCGGATTGCACCAGCGTCTACGGCATCGCCCGCGACCTTGCAGCCTCCGGCCTCGGCACGCTGAAGGCCCGCCCGGCGCCGTCCTTTGCGGTCGAAGGCGAGACCCCGGTCAAATTGACGATCGATCTTGGCGACGACCGGCACCTTTGCCCCGGCTTCGGCTTGCGCCTGGTGCGCGGTGTCAAGAACGGCCCGTCGCCAAAGTGGATGCAGCAGCGGCTGCTGTCGATCGGTCTTCGCCCGATCAACGCGCTGGTCGACATCACCAACTACATGACCTTCGACCAGGGCCGGCCGATGCACGTCTTCGACGCGGCCAAGGTTGCAGGCAACCTGACTGTGCGCCGTGCCAAGGACGGCGAAACCGTGCTTGCGCTCGACCAGCGCGAATACAAGCTCGGCCCGAACAACGTCGTCATATCTGACGAAAATGGCATCGAGTCGATCGGCGGCATCATGGGCGGCGAACACTCCGGCTGTGACGAAAACACCACCGAAGTCCTGATCGAATCGGCGCTCTGGGATCCGATGAACATCGCCAAATCCGGCCGCACGCTCGGCATCATCACCGATGCGCGCTACCGCTTCGAGCGCGGCGTCGACCCGGAATACATGGTGCCAGGCCTCGAGCGCACAACCGAACTGGTCGTAGAACTCTGCGGCGGCAAGCCGGCCAAGGCCGAAGTCGTCGGCTATGCGGGCTACACCGCGAAGATTGTCGATTTTCCGATGTCCGAGGTCAAGCGCCTGACCGGCCTTGAAGTGTCGTCCGAGGAGAGCGTCGCGATCCTGACGAAGCTCGGCTTCGGCGTCGAGGGTTCGGGCGAGCGCGTCAAGGTTTCGGTGCCGTCCTGGCGCCCTGACGTCGACGGCAAGGCCGATCTCGTCGAAGAGGTGATGCGCATCCACGGCGTCGACAACATCGTCGCCGCACCCCTGCCAAGCCATGGCACCGTCAACGGCAAGATCCTGACGACGCTGCAGATCCGCACCCGCCTTGCCAAGCGCGCGCTTGCAAGCCGCGGCATGCTCGAGGCCGTCACCTGGTCGTTCATTTCGGAGGATCAGGCCAAGCTCTTCGGCGGCGGTTCGCCGGCGCTCAAGCTTGCCAACCCGATTGCTGCCGATATGTCCGACATGCGCCCGTCGCTGTTGCCGGGCCTGCTGTCGGCGGCTCAGCGCAACGCCGACAAGGGTTTTGGCGACGTCGCGCTCTTCGAAGTCTCCGGCACCTACGAGGGTGACGGCCCGGACCAGCAGCGCCGCGTTGCCGGCGGCGTGCGCCGCGGCACCGCATCGCTCACCGGCGCCGGTCGTCTCTGGTCGAATGCGGCCAAGGGTGGCGGCAAGCCGGTTGACGTCTTCGACGCCAAGGCTGACGCGATCGCGGTGCTCGAAGCCTGCGGCGTGCCGATGGGCAATGTCCAGTTCGAAGCCGGTGGTCCGGCCTGGTATCACCCCGGCCGCTCCGGCACGATCAAGCTCGGCCCGAAGATTGTGCTCGGCTCCTTCGGCGAATTCCATCCGAAGACGCTCGAGGCGCTCGACGTTTCCGGCGCGCTCTGCGGCTTCGAGATCTATGTCGACGCCATGCCGGAACCGAAGAAGAAGGCGACCCGCACCAAGCCGGCCCTCGATCTTTCTTCGCTGCAGGCCGTCAAGCGCGACTTCGCCTTCGTCGTCGACAAGGGCGTAGAGGCAGGCGCGATCCTGCGCGCGGCCTCCGGTGCCGACCGCAAGCTGGTGACCGGCGTCAGCGTCTTCGACGTGTTTGAGGGGGCATCGCTCGGCGAGGGCAAGAAGTCGATCGCCATCGAAGTGACGATCCAGCCGATCGAGCGCACGCTGACCGACGAGGATTTCGAAGCCTTGACGGCCAAGATCGTCGCCAACGTCACCAAGACGACCGGCGGCGTGTTGCGCGCCTGAAGGCCGTTCAAGTCATAGTCGCTACAAAGGCCGCTGCTTGCAGCGGCCTTTTTGCATTCGGCGTCCGCACAGCATCGCATCGATGCCAGCCTCCGCTCGACCCGGTCATCAGCCGTGAAGATGGTAGATCTTGTTGACGATGACCCAGCGTCCGTCGATCTTGACCAGCGACAGATAGTCGGAAAAGCGCTCGCCGGCAAAGCTGTCGATCACCTTGACCGTCGCCGCGTCGCCGGCAATGTCGGTCATCTCCACATCCATTTCCGGCTGGGTCCCGGGCGGGGCGCCTCCCTGATCCAGAACCGCTTTGATGAAGCCGTCGCGCGTCATCCATTCGAGCGCGCCTCTGTAGTTGCCGATGATCGCCGCATCAGGGTGAAACGCCTTGCGCAACGCACCCTCGTTGGCAAAGGCCATGCCGTCGACATAGAGATGCACCACCGCGCTGATCGCCTGCTCGTCGGACATTCCCGCTCCTCCGCAATTGTTGGTCACGACGGAAGAGGTAGTGCGCCCGGCTCAAAATTCGATGGGGATATGCCCCGCCTCGGCAAGGAGGCGGGGCCTGGGCGTTCAACGATTGGTGAGCGCCAGCGACGCCTCGCTGTAGCGCTTCCCGGCAACGAGCGCCGGCGACAGCGCATCGCCCAACCGGGCGCGT
Organism: Ensifer adhaerens; assembly: GCF_013283195.1. Classification (GTDB taxonomy): domain Bacteria; phylum Pseudomonadota; class Alphaproteobacteria; order Rhizobiales; family Rhizobiaceae; genus Ensifer; species Ensifer adhaerens_G. Next base: position 680,345 of record NZ_JABEKT010000001.1, read on the forward strand.
TCGTCGACGGTGAGAACGATATCGGCCGCCGCCGCATTCTGTTCCAGGTGGTTGAGCTTTCTGGCGCCGGGAATGGGCACGATGAAGTCGCCCTGGTTGATCACCCAGGCGAGCGCCAGTTGCGCCGCGGTCACGCCTTTTTCGCGCGCGAGCGTCTCCAGGGTATCGACGAGGGCGGCATTGGCGCCGAGGTTTTCCGCCTGGAAACGCGGCAGTGAGCGGCGGAAATCGTCGGCGGCCAGATCGTCCGCCTTGCGGATCGTGCCCGTCAGCATGCCGCGCCCGAGCGGACTGTAGGGCACGAAGCCGATGCCGAGTTCGCGGCAGGCCGCAAGCACGTCCTCTTCCGGGTCACGCGTCCAGAGCGAATATTCGCTCTGAACCGCTGTGATCGGGTGCACCTTGTGGGCGCGGCGGATGGTTTCGGCGCTTGCCTCGGAAAGGCCGAGTGTGCGCACCTTGCCCTGGCGCACCAGATCGGCCATCGCGCCAACCGTTTCCTCGATCGGAACGGCGGGGTCGACGCGGTGCTGGTAGTAGAGATCGATCACATCGATCCCCAGCCTTTTCAGCGAGGCATCGGCCACGGCCCTGGCGTTTTCCGGACGTCCGTCGATGCCCTTGATCGCCTCTGCCGCCGGCTTGCCCGGCTCGATGCGGAAGCCGAATTTGGTAGCGATCGCCACCTGGTCACGCAAGGGTTTGAGCGCCTTGCCGACAAGCTTTTCATTCTCATAGGGGCCATAGACTTCGGCCGTGTCGAAGAAGGTGACGCCAAGGTCGACGGCGCGCTGCAGCGTGCGGATCGATTCCGCCTCGTCGGCACCGCCATAGGCAAAGCTCATGCCCATGCAGCCAAGACCGACGGCAGAGACGGTCAGTTCATTCCCGAGTTTGCGGGTCTTCATGTGGTGTCCTTTCGGGGTGGGGGCGGCCATGCAGGCGAGCTGAGGTGGCCCGCAAACGCATGGCATGGAACGCCCATCATTCGTCAGCGGCCTGCCAGCAGGATTTAAGCGGTGCTGCTTCTGCGTGCCGCGTGGCCGTGACGACAGTGAAAGAGTAGGCCCGTGGCGTACGCGTGAAAATCCCTGTCAATTCTCACGGGCCGTTCTATAATTTAGATCAATGAACAGAACCCAGCTTTCTCAACTAGCAGTCCTTGCCGCCGTTGCCGCCCATGGCAGCTTTCGCGGTGCCGCCCGCGAACTTGCGATAGCGCCTTCGGCGGTCAGTCATGCTGTTGGCAGTCTTGAGACAAGCCTTGGTGTTCGGCTTCTGGCGCGCACCACCCGCAGCGTCGCACCGACCGAGGAAGGGCGACGGCTCCTGGAGCGGCTCGCGCCGGCGCTCGACGAGATCGCCCACGCGCTGGAGGCCGTGGCCGATACGCGTGACCGGCCTGCCGGTAATCTGCGCATCACCGCGCCGCGGTTTGCCGCCGATCTCATCCTGGCGCCTCGGCTCGGCGAATTCCTCGATCGCTACCCGGACATCGTGCTGGAAATCGCCAATGAAGACGGCTTCACCGATATCGTCGAGGAGGGATACGACGCCGGCATTCGGCTGGGCGAAAGCCTCGAAGCCGATATGATCGCCGTCAAGGTCGGCCCGGAACTCGAAAGTGCTGTGGTCGCATCGCCCGATTACTTCGCGCGTTTCGGCAGGCCCTCGCACCCGCGCGATCTCGCCGCCCATCGCTGCATCCGGCGACGCTTTTCCAACGGCACGCTCTATCGCTGGGAGTTCGAGAGAGAGGGCGAGGAGCTGACGGTCGCAGTGGAGGGGCCGTTGATCCTCGGTGAAGACAGGCCGATCATCAAGGCGGCGATCGGTGGGGCAGGGCTTGCCTATCTCTTCCTCGCGCGCGTGGAAACTGCGATCGCCGAAGAACGGCTGATCCGCGTGCTCGACGACTGGTGTGCGCCCTATGCCGGCCCGTTTCTCTACTATCCCAGCCGGCGGCAGATGCGCCCGGCTCTTCGCGCCTTCATCGACTTCTTCAAGTATGCCGGATAGGGGGCGTCAGCCGAACGTGCCGAAATTCAGCTTGTAGCGCACGTGCTCGTCGGTTGCCGAATAGCGGTCATAGAGGCGGCGTGCCACCGCATTGTCCCGTTCCGTGTACCAGTAGAGCCGGTCCCAGTCCGACGCCTGGCAGAGCACGATCAGATCGTCGATCATCGCGCGGGCGACGCCCTTTCCGCGTGCCGACGGATCGACATAGAGATCCTCGATGTAGCAGACAGGGCGCCGGAAGAAGGTTGCCAGCTGTTCCTGGCAGATGGCGAAGCCGACCGGTTCGTCATCGAGAATGGCCAGCCGGGCAAAAAGCGGCGCTGCGGGATCGATCAGCCGGCTCCAGGTCAGGCCGATGATATCCTCGGCGAGTTCGGTGCCCGAGAAGGCGACATAGCCGGCCCACAGGCCGCGCCAGTGCGCTTCATCGCGGGCGGTCGCCGCCCGTACATTCAATGCCATGGCCTTCGTCTTGCCTCTGTTATTCGCTGACGTCGTTGAGCTTGCGCATGGCCTCATCGCTCAACGTCAGCTCCGCCGAGCGGATGAGGCTCGCCAGTTGGTCGAGATTGGTGGCGCTGGCGATGGGGGCGGTGATGCCCTTGCGATTTCGGACCCAGGCGAGTGCGATCTCCGCCTGCGTCGCTCCGGTTTCCTCCGCAAGTTCGTCGAGAACGCCGAGAATGCGCATGCCGCGGCCATCGAGATATTTCTCGACGCCGGAGCCGCGCGCTGAGCCCTCCAGATCCTTATGGGTGCGGTACTTGCCCGAGAGGAACCCGCGCGCCAGACCGAAATAGCTGATGACGCCGATTTCTTCGCTGACGCACAGATCGCGCACGGGGCCGTCGAAACTGTCGCGGTCGTAGAGATTGTATTCCGGCTGCAGCACCGCATAACGCGGCAGGCCGCCACTGGCGGCGACATCCAGCGCTTCGCGCAGTTGCAGCGAGTTGAGGTTCGAAGCGCCGATCGCGCGCACCTTGCCGTCAGACAGCAGCTGGTCGTAGGCGGCAAGCGTTTCTTCGTAAGGGGTTTCGGGATCGGGCCAGTGCGACAGGTAAAGGTCGATGTAATCCGTCTGCAGCCGCTTCAGCGAATCTTCGACCGCCTGCAGGATCCAGCGGCGCGACAACCCCTTGCGCTCAGGCCCAAGCTCGGAGCCGACCTTGGTGACGATGACGGCCTTGTCGCGGCTATGACCGGACTGTTTCAGCCATTTTCCGATGATCGTCTCGGATTCGCCGCCCTGGTTTCCTGGCGCCCAGGAGGAGTAGACGTCGGCGGTGTCGATGGCATTGAGGCCGGCATCGAAGAAGGCATCGAGCAGGGCGAAGGACGTCTTTTCGTCCGCCGTCCAGCCGAAGACATTGCCGCCGAAGACGAGCGGCGCGATTGCGAGGTCGGTGCGGCCAAGTCTGCGTTTTTCCATGGTTTCGCTCCATTGGACTGGATGAAAGCAAGTGCGCGATCGGGAGGATTGCCGGCAGGAACATAAGGCAAGCGAACGAAGTTTGTCACCTGCCGCCGGTCTTTTTTATCGCGTGTCGCCGCTTGATAGGTACGTACCTCGCCGCTAATCTCCGGCGCTTAATCAGGGAGCCCCGCCATGTTTCGTTTCGGAATTCTGTCTACGGCCAAGATCGGCCGCGATCTCGTCGTGCCCGCCATCCAGGACGCCGAGAACTGCGTCGTTTCGGCAGTTGCCAGTCGCGACCTTTCAAAGGCGCGCGCCATGGCCGACCGCTTTTCCGCGCCGCATGCCTTCGGCTCCTATGAGGAGATGCTCGCCTCCGACACGATCGATGCGGTCTATATCCCGCTGCCAACGTCGCAGCATGTGGACTGGACGATCAAGGCCGCCAATGCCGGCAAGCATGTGCTCTGCGAAAAGCCGATCGCACTTCGGGCGTCGGAGATCGATCAGCTGATTGCCGCGCGTGACCGCAACAAGGTGCTGATCGCCGAGGCCTTCATGGTCACCTACAGCCCCGTCTGGCGCAAGGTCCGCTCGCTGCTCGAAGAAGGGGCGATCGGCCGGCTGCGGCATGTGCAGGGTGCCTTCACCTATTTCAACCGCGACCCCGGCAACATGCGCAACATCCCGGCGCTCGGCGGCGGCGGCCTGCCGGATATCGGCGTCTACCCGACGATCACCACCCGTTTCGTCACGGGCAAGGAGCCGGTGCGCGTGCAGGCGAGCACCGACCGCGATCCGGAATTCGGCACCGACATCTATTCGAGCGTGCGCGCCGATTTCGGCGATTTCGAACTGAGCTTCTATATCTCCACCCAGCTTGCCGCCCGCCAGGTCATGGTCTTCCACGGCGACAAGGGCTTCATCGAGGTGAAGTCGCCGTTCAATGCCGACCGCTACGGTCGTGAGGAAGTGGAACTGACCAATCAGAACCACGCCCAGTCCCAGCTCTTCCGCTTCCAGGATGCGCGCCAGTACAAGCTGCAGGCCGAAGCGTTTGCGCGCGCGGCCAAGGGGGAGCAGGAGGAAGTTGTGACGCTCGAAAACTCCAGGCTTAACCAGAAGCTCATCGATGCCATCTACCGCGCCAGCGACAAGGACGGCTGGGAGAAGATCTGATCAGGCAAAACGCGTTTTCAGGCGGACTGTGAGGCAGCTTTCTATCGGGACTTGTGTCAGAGCGAATAGAAGAGCGCTTTCGCAGCTCTTCCCGGGCTGTTGAGGTCCCCAGGGAGCTGCAATTGCCACCGGCTTGCGTCGGCGGCCTTGCAAGAATGACAATGTGATTGCGCCTTCCGACCTGTCTCCAGTCATCCTCGGGCTTGACCCGAGGATCCAGCCTTCCCCATGGTGTGCGGCTTGAGGGTACTGGATGCTCGGGTCAAGCCCGAGCATGACGGAGAAGGTGATCTGCTTGCGATCTGTTTCACCCAGCGCGCATTTGTCAGCGGGCTTTTGTCCCCGCGGCTTCACGCAAGCGCTGCGCGCTCCCTCGAAAACCCTTTCAGCTTGAAGAACAGGAAGTCGGCGACCCCGATGATGCCGATGATCACGAGGCCGACGCCGATGGCGGTGAGTGAGTTGTAGGCGGTCGCCAGCAGCGCGAGGCTTGCGACCTGCCACAGGATGTCGCCGCCGATGCTGACACGGGCAGCAGTCGATACAGGCCCGCCGTTGCGGGCGGCGGCGAGATGGAAAATGCCCCAGGCAAACAGTCCGACGCCGAGCAGCTTCATCATCAAGGGTGTGGCGGCCGGGCTGATCAAGACGGCGAGCGGTGCCGCGTCGACGATTAGGATCGCGCCGACGAGGAGCGAAAATGCGCCGTCGGCGATGAAGGTCTTGTTGAGCAGGCTGCGGTTGGAAAGGGTCAACATATCAGGCTCCATTGGTTGTCGATGCCAGGAGTTTGCTGCCGCAGGATCATGAAACCAATTACCTCAGGGGTAATGCGTTCCTTACGCCGGGTGTGTGCATGCATTGCCTCGGCATAATTGTTTCCATTACCCAGGACGTAATGGATTTTCCCTGGCGTCTGCGCCAATCTGCCGGCGCAACGGAGATCGGGATCGATGGAATTCGGCAATCATCTGAAGGAATGGCGCGGGCATCGCCGCATGAGCCAGCTCGACCTCGCGGTCGCCGCCGGCATCTCGACGCGACACCTCTCCTTCCTCGAGACCGGCCGCTCGAAGCCGTCGGAAGGCATGATCCTGCGGCTGGCCTCGGTGCTCGACATTCCCGCGCGCGACCAGGGCACACTGTTTTCCGCTGCCGGCTTCCGTCCGCGCATGACGACCCGTCCTGCTTCGGGCCTCGATGCCATGCCGCCGGCCGTTGCCAATGCCATCCGGCTGATCCTGGCGCGCCACGATCCCTATCCGGGCCTGGTGCTCGATCACGAATACACGCTGCTGATCGTCAACCCGGCGTTGGCGGCGCTCGCCGTTTCGGCCGATGTCCCGTTCAACCCCGGCCAGAACTTTCTCGATGCCTTTCTTTCCTCGGAGAATGTCCGCTCCCTCGTCGTCAATTGGGAGGCGGCCGCGGCCGACCTGGTCCAGCGCGTGCGCACCGAAGCCTGGCTACAGGGGCCAAGGAGCCGTCTTGGCAAGCGGCTCGAGAGGCTTGCGGCCGATCCCGCCGTCAAGCGTGCGGTCGAAAACTATCCGGATACCGACCGTCTGCCGGTCTTGCCAGTCGAGTTGCGGGTCGGGCCGGTGACCTTGAGCTTCATCACCACGCTCCAGACCTTCGGCTCGACGCAGGACGCCCTGGTGGAAGGTGTGCTGATCGAATCCTTCTTTCCCGCTGACGAGGAAACGAAAAACTTCTTCGAAAGAAAGGGCTGAACGGGCCTAGCGGTCGTGTGACAATCCGACGGCGATGGCGCCGCACAATGCGAGCGCGACACCCATGTTGTAGCCGCCAATCGCCGCCGCAATCTCCAGCCAATTGTCGGTTCCGGCGATCGAGCCGGACAGTGCGCCCGCAGCAGCCAACGCCACGGCAATGAGCACGCAGACCGGCGCCGACCGCAGGCAGCAGGTGGCAATGCCAAGAACGAAGGCGGCTATGACGATCATGGAATTCCGTTTCTGGAAGGATGCCGATCATCCTGCCGCAACGGCGCTAAATTTCGTTTAACCGACGCGGCCAACTCTAGCCATGTCCGCTTCAAGCGCGCTTGAAATGGCAAAAGGTCTGTTGAGCGTGGCGCCAAAGGCTGGCCTTCGGCAGGCGCTGGCGGCAAACTGGTGCCATGAGCTCCATCTTCGACAACGATTCTCCGAGCAATCTCGCCGAATACTCGGTCTCCGAGCTTTCCGGCTCGATCAAGCGCACGGTCGAGCAGGCCTTCGATCAGGTCCGCGTGCGCGGCGAAATCTCGGGCTATCGCGGTCCGCACTCCTCGGGGCACGCCTATTTCGCGCTCAAGGACGACCGGGCACGCATCGATGCGGTGATCTGGAAGGGCACGTTCTCGCGCCTTCGTTTCCGCCCGGAAGAGGGCATGGAAGTGATCGCCACCGGCAAGGTCACGACCTTCCCCGGGTCGTCGAAATACCAGATCGTCATCGAGACGCTGGAGCCGGCAGGCGCCGGCGCGCTGATGGCACTGCTCGAAGAGCGCAAGCGCAAACTGGGCGCCGAAGGCCTGTTCGACGCGGCGCGCAAACGACCGCTGCCCTATATGCCCAGGGTGATCGGCGTGGTGACCTCGCCGACCGGCGCCGTCATTCGCGATATCCTCCACCGCATCGCCGACCGCTTCCCTGTGCACGTGGTCGTGTGGCCCGTCAGGGTTCAGGGCGAAGGATCTGGAGACGAAGTGGCGGCGGCCATTCGCGGCTTCAACGAATGCGAACCCGGCGGGCCGATCGCCCGGCCGGACGTCCTGATCGTCGCGCGCGGCGGCGGCAGTCTCGAAGACCTCTGGGGGTTCAACGACGAGGCGGTCGTGCGGGCGGCAGCCGCGTCCGTCATCCCCTTGATCTCGGCCGTCGGCCACGAGACCGACTGGACGCTGATCGACTATGCCGCCGACCAGCGGGCACCGACCCCGACCGGGGCAGCGGAAATGGCCGTTCCGGTCAAGGCCGATCTTGAAGCTGAGGTTTCCGGCCTTTCGGCGCGGTTGAAAGCCGGCATGGTCAGGCAGATGGAAAACCGCCGTCAGGCGGTGCGATCGCTTGCCCGGGCGCTGCCGTCGCTCGACCAACTGCTGGCACTGCCGCGCCGCCGTTTCGACGAGGCCGCTCTCGGCCTCGGGCGCGGCCTGATGATGAACACCGTAAACAAGCGCCGGCTGTTCGAGCGCGCTTCCGCCGAACTCAGGCCGGATCTGCTCAAGGCAAGGCTCGGCGATCGCCGGCAGCGGATCAACGATGCGATGAGCCGTGCGGACCGGGTCGTCGAACGGCAGGTGCACCGGGGGCAGTCGCGCGTGTCGGCGGCGGATGCCGCGCTGCGCGGACTACCCTCGCGCCTGCTCGCCCAGATCCATCGTTCGACCGATCTTGTCGCCGGTCTTGCAGCCCGCTCCGACGCAGCAATCCGCACGGATATCCGCCGGTTGACGGGCGTCATCGCCGCGCAGGACCGCATCCTGCAGTCGCTGTCCTATCGCAATGTCCTGCAACGCGGTTTTGCGCTGGTGCGCGACGGGGAGGGTGGTCCGGTTCGCCAGGCTGCCGCCATCGCGCCTGGCATGGCGCTGTCGCTGGAATTTGCCGACGGCAGCGTTTCGGCGATCGCCGGTGAAGGCGGTGAGCCACCGGCGCAGGCGGCCACCAGGAAGAAGCAGCCGAAACCCGGTAATCCCGGCGGCGATCCGCCGAAACAGGGCAACCTGTTCTAGCGGAGCGTAACGCCATACGGTCGCAAATGCGGTCCGTTGCGCGCCGATCCGCTTGGGTGTGCCTGCCTTCATCCGCCTGTTGCGGGAACGGCATACCCCGACCGACAGCGGCATTCAGCGGAACGGACATCAGACATGGTCGAACGAGCCAGGATCATCTTCATTCACGGCGCTTCCAGCAGCGGAAAATCCACGCTGGCGCGTGCGGTCCAGGCGCAGCTCAACGAACCGTTCTGGCATGTTTCGATCGATCATCTTCGTGACTCGGGCATGGTGCCGATGGAACGGTTCAGGCGCGGCGACTTTCGCTGGAAGGAATACCGGGCCCGTTTCTTCGATGGGTTCCACCGCTCTCTGGTCGCCTATGCCTCGGCCGGCAACAATCTCCTGCTGGAGCATATTCTCGAGGAGCCCGGCTTGGCGTCTGACCTGGCGTTGATGCTCGAGCCTTTCGATGTCTTCTTCGTCGGGCTTCACTGCGAGCTCGAGGAGCTCGTCCGGCGGGAAACGCTGCGCGCGGACAGGCCGATCGGCAGTGCCGCAGACGATTTTCATCGGATCCACGAGGGGCAGCGCTACGACCTTGAGCTTTCTTCGGGACGGCCCGTTGAAGAGAACGTCGCGCAACTGATGTCTGCCTGGGTGTCGCGACGTTCGCCAACCGTTTTCGAGGCGCTTGCGCTGGAAGCACGGGCGTCACGCACCGACCGGTCTGCCTGACTGGGCGGATTTTCCCGGATCCGCAGACGCCCGGAAAGCCGTTGCCTTGCTGGCGTCGGGTTTCCTGTCCTGGAGAAGCACAGTTCTTTGCAAGTGGAGCGAATATGGTTGCAACGAGCTGATTTTTCACAGCATTTGTTCTGCGATCATTTTGATGCCAGCTCTATGCCATGGGAAATAATGGATGCGCATTCTGCTCGTGCTTGCCCACCCGCTCGAAGACAGCTTTGCCGCAAGCGTTGCCCGGCAAGCGCATGAGGTGCTTGTCGGCGGTGGCCATTCCGTCGATCTGCTCGATCTTTATCGCGAGGATTTCGATCCGAGGCTGAGCAAGGCGGAGCGCGACAGCTATTTCACTGAGAACTACGACGCCAGCCTGACGGCCGGGCTGATCGCGCGGCTACAGGCAGCCGATGGGATCGTTCTGGTCTTTCCGCAATGGTGGTTCAATTTCCCGGCGATCCTGAAAGGCTTCTTCGATCGCGTCTTCGTGCCGGGCGTCGCTTTCGACAACGATCCGGCCGGCGGCCGCATCATCCCGCGGCTTAAGAACATCAAGCTATTCTGGGCGTTGACGACGACCGGATCGCCCTGGTGGGTGGTGCATCTCTATATGGGCAATCCCGTGCGGCGGCTGTTGAAGCGCGGCATCGCCGCCTTCTGCGCCAAGGGTCTCGATTTCCGCATGCTCAGCCTGCACGACATGGACCGGGCAACCGACGAGAAGCGCAAGGCGCATCTGGCGCGCGTGCGCCGACTGGCGGCAAGGATCTGAGCCGGTCTGTTCGCCCGGTCTATTCGCCCCGTTATTCGAAAGCCGCGAGATACTTGCGCAGCAGCGCGTCCAGGTTCGCCCGCTCCTCGGGCGACAGCTCGGCAACGACCCGGTGCTGGTTGGACACATGGGCGGTCGCGGCCTCGTCGACGCGTTTCAGCCCTTCCTCGGTCAAGGCGATGATCACGCCGCGCCGGTCATCGGGATTGTCGAGCCGCTCTACCAGGCCTGCTTTCTCCAGCTGGTCGATACGATTGGTCATCGTGCCGGAGCTGACCATGGTGGTCGCCAGGAGGTCGCCGGGGGAAAGCCTGAAGGGTGGGCCGGAGCGGCGCAGCGTCGCGAGCACGTCGAAGCTCGACGAGGAGAGACCGCGTTCGGAAAAGGTCTTCTCGATCTCCCGGCCGATATGGGTCGACAATCGTCCGAGGCGGCCGAGAAGCCCCATGGCAGACACGTCGAGATCAGGCCGTTCCCGGTGCCATTGCGCCAATATCCTGTCGACACGATCCATAACAAAGCCTCCGCTACTTCCGTGCCAGCTATAGAGTATCTTGACGTAGAGAGAAACTCTGTTATCGTCAATTTATCTTGATATAGAGATTCTTGAGGTAAAGATATGAGCGCGACCCGCAACCTCGACCTCGCTTTGACCGCGCTGGCACCCGCCATCTGGGGCAGCACCTATCTGGTTACGACCGAATTGCTGCCGCCGGGCTACCCTTTGACAGTCGCAATGTTGCGTGCCTTGCCGGCGGGGCTGTTGCTCCTCCTCATCGTTCGCCGGCTGCCCTCAGGCATCTGGTGGCCGCGCACATTCCTGCTCGGAGCGCTCAATTTCTCGTTCTTCTGGGCGATGCTGTTCGTGTCCGCCTATCGGTTGCCGGGTGGAGTGGCCGCGACCGTCGGCGCGATCCAGCCGCTGATCGTTATTCTCCTGTCGCGCGTCTTTCTGGGGTCGCCGATCCGGATGCTCAGCATCGTCGCCGGCCTTGCCGGCATTGTCGGCGTCGGCCTGCTGGTGCTGACGCCCGGAGCCACGCTCGATCCGCTTGGCGTGCTGGCCGGTCTTGCCGGCGCCGTGTCCATGGCCTTCGGCACGGTGTTGAGCCGCCACTGGGCGCCACCGGTGCCGCCGTTGACCTTCACCGCCTGGCAACTCGCCGCCGGAGGACTGTTGCTGGTCCCGGTCGCCCTGTTCTTCGAACCGGCCTTGCCGAGCCTGACAGCCGCAAACGTTGCCGGCCTTGCCTATCTCGGCCTTGTTGGCGCCGCCTTCACTTACCTTCTCTGGTTCCGGGGGCTGTCGCGCCTCGAGCCCTCGGCCGTCGCGCCGCTCGGCTTCCTTAGCCCTGTTGTCGCCATCCTGCTCGGCTGGGGCGTTCTCGATGAGCGGCTGACCCCGGTCCAGGCGCTTGGCATTCTGGTCGTGCTCATCAGCGTCTGGCTGAGCCAGCGAGCGCAATTGGCGCCCCGGGTTCGGCCTGCCCGTGCATGAAAGGCCGAGCCTGCCACGGGGCGGGCTCGTTCGGAAAGTCGAGAAGTATGCGGCCGCAACGCAGAGCGAGCGCTTCAGAAAACGACGGCCGACCTATTGCCTTCGCGTGCCGGCCGCCGCCTTCGCCGCGGCGGCCGTCAGGCCGCGTGCGATCGGCGTGCGGATATCGGCCGCGGCCATGGCCTCAAGCCCGGCGGCAGTCGTACCGGCGTAGTCGAGGAACGTTTGTACGATTTCGGCGGGCGTCTGCTCGCTGCCAGCCATCAGCGCGCTGCTGCCAAGGAAAAGCTGGCGCACGGCGCACAAGGCGATATCCCTCCCGATGCCACTGATTACGGCGTCGGAGATCATGGCATCGGCAAAGGCGGCGAGAAACGCCGGGCCGGAGCCGGTCAGCGCCGTAAAGTAGTCGAGCTCCGCTTCCGTCGTGATCCTCTGCGCTTGACCGGATGCATTGAAGAACCGATCGGCAAATGCGCAATCCGCATCCGTCACATCGGGGCTGGCAAGCCAAGGCGTGAAGGAGAGCCGCTTTTCGGCGGCAGCGTTCGGCATTGCCCGGATGATGCGGCGAGCCTTGAAACGGGTGGCAAGGTCGTCAAGCGAAACCATCGCCATCACCGAGATGACCAGCTTGCCGGAGAGGTCGATCGCGATGGCGTCAAGATCCTGCGGGCGCACGGACAGCACTACCACATCTGCATCGGCTGCAAGTTCAGGATTGCTGTTCGTCTGGCGGACACCCGGCCAGGGATCGAACCCTGCCACAGAGCCGCTGCGCGAGGAGACGGTCAACGCCTCCCCGGCAATCACCCCATCGGCAAGGGCGGCCAGCAACAGGGCCTTGCCCAGCCAGCCGCCGCCACCGATGACGCCTAGTCGCGTCAAGCCCACTCGCCCTGGCGCATGACGGGGACGCGGCTGCCGTCGGCGCGCACGCCGTCAATATCCACCTGGCCCGAACCGATCATCCAGTCGATATGGATCAGGCTCGAATTGCCGCCCTGGGCGCGGATCTGCTCCGGGGTCAGGCTGGTATCGTCGACGAAGCAGCCGGAGTAGCACTGCCCGAGCGCGATGTGACACGAGGCATTTTCATCGAACAGCGTGTTGTAGAACAGTATGCCGCTTGCCGAGATTGGCGAGGAATGCGGCACCAGCGCCACTTCGCCGAGCCGGCGCGCGCCCTCGTCAGTATCGAGCACCTTGTTCAGCACTTCCTCGCCGCGCGAGGCCTTCGCCTCGACGATGCGTCCGCCTTCGAAGCGGACCTGGATGTTGTCGATCAGCGTGCCTTGGTGTGACAGCGGCTTGGTCGAGGAGACATGGCCTTCGACGCGCAGCGCATGCGGCGTGGTGAAGACCTCTTCGGTCGGAATATTCGGGTTGCAGATGACGCCGTTTTTCGCTTCCGAGGCGCCACCACACCACAGGTGGCCATCGGCCAGCCCGACGACCAGATCGGTGCCGGGTCCGGTGAAATGCAGCGAGGCAAAGCGTTCGCCGTTGAGCCAGGCGGAGCGGCGCGCCAGGTTGGCGTTGTGCGCATTCCAGGCGGCGACGGGATCGTCGAGATCGACGCGCGAGGCCGCGAAGATGGCGTTTGCGAGCTTCTCCACCGCGATCGGCTCCGGGTCGTTCGGGAACACCAGCCGCGCCCAGGAGGGGTTGGGATAGGAGACGATGTTCCAGTTGATGTCGAAGTTCGAGATCTTTTCCAGCGCCGGTTTGTAGGCAATGGAATTGGCCTTGTTGGCGCGCGCGACTTTGCTCGGGTCCTGGGCGGACAGCATCATCGGGTTGTCGCCGGAAATGGCGAGGCGCGCCGCACCGCCGGCAAAGGCCTTGGCCATGCCCTCGTAGAGCCAGGCGCTCGCCCGGTCGAAGCTTTCGTCGGGCGCATGTTCGTAACGCGCCAGCGTCGTCTCCTCGTCGGAGTAGAAGGTCGTCACCAGCCCGGCGCCGGCCTTGTAGGCGTGCTTGGTGATGTCGCGCACCAGCGGCATGGCGGCGATCGGCGCCGTCATCACCAGGTCCTGGCCCTTCTGCAACTGCAGGCCGACCTTGATGGCGACTTCCGCGAGCTTGTCGAGTTTGACCGGATCGATCGGGGTGGGGGTGTTGGCGGGATAGGTCATGATCTGCCTGTCGTTATGAAATCGGACGCACAAGACTTAGTGCTGTTTGCGGCGAAAATGAAGGCTGACGGTTGCAAACCTCAGTTGGCCTTGGCTGCGGCTCGCATTCTGGCGACATTGCTGTCGTGGACGTCTTCATAGGGCGCGAGATAGAGGATCGAACCGGCAGCGATCTCGTCGGCGACAAAGTCCTTGAGCGAGCCGATCTGCGCTCCCTCCGCTGCCGCCTTCTCCAAGCGTTCAAGGTAGCTTCGGTTCGCATCGATCAGCGTGCCGTCGTAACCGCCGGCCGAGATGCGGTCGCGGTCGCCATGGCTCGGCAGGATGTGGGCGATCGGCAAGCGACGCAGGCGCTTCAGCTCGGCGATATGGGTGGCGACATGCTCGGCTTCGGCGATGAAGGTGGCGCAGTCTTCGACCGTGTCGCCGGCCAGCAGCAGCTTTTCCTCAGGCAGCCAGAGCACATTGCCGTCGGCGCTGTGAATGGCGAAGTGGTGCAGTTCCACCGTCCGCTGCCCGACTTTCAGGTCGAGCCTTCCTTCGAACAGGCGGGTGGGCATGACGAGGGGGTGGATCGGCGGCGTCGCCGTTTCGATTTTTTCGCGGTTCTCGGCAAGCCGTTCTGCCGTCAACGTCAGTGCGATGATCTCGCAATCGGCAAAGACGGCGTTTCCGGCTACGTGGTCCTTGTGCCAATGGCTGAGAACCACCCGGATCGAGGTGACGCCGAGGCTTTCGAGATGGGTCCGGATCGCTTCGGCGTGTGGCAGCGAGATGTGGGTGTCGTAGACGAGCGCTTCGCCGCCATCGACGATGGCATAGGACGCGACGCCGAGCGCATAGGCGCCGTCGTCCAGCCAGTTCGGTCCCTCCGAGTGCAGCCGGGTCCCGGCGATCCGGCCGTCGTAATAGGCGAAGATGCCGGGATAGGGCTGCAGTATCGTCAGGGTTGACGTCATATCAGGCATGGCCGGCTTCTCCTTCGCCAGGTTTGCATCCGTCATAGGACGGCGCGTAGCGAAAAAGAAGTGCGAGCACGCGCTCTGTTACGCGCGCAGCAGATAGGCGTCGTGCTGTTTCAGGAACGTCATCAACCGCTCGCCGTAGTCCGATGCCACGGCAGCCTTGACGCTCGGACGCTCCGCCAGGGTCCGCCGCCAGGCGGACACACGGGTAAGGCCGTCGAAAATCCTGTGCTCGACCAGAGTGTCAAAAAGGTCGAAGTAACGGAAGATCGGTGCAAAGACCGCATCGACCAGCGAGAAGCCATGGCCGGCGAAATAGGGGCCGTCGCCGAGCACGGCTTCGACTGTCGCGAATTTTGCCGCGACCGCCTGTCGCTTCTGCTCGAAGATGTCGGCATCCCCGGTGGTCTCGAAGCCCCAGAGGTCCGAGAGGATCGACGAGCCGTATTCCATCCAGCCGCGGTGGCGCGCCCGTTCGAGCGCGTCAGTCGGATGCAGCGGGACACCGGTCTGCGTTTCCTCGAGATATTCGCAGATCACCGAGCTTTCAAACAGCACGGCTTCGCCCGACGTCTGCGGGATCTGCAGCAGCGGCACCTTGCCGAGCGGCGAGATGTTCAGGAACCAGTCGGGCTTGGCCGCGAGATCGATATTGACGCGATCGAAGGCGACGTTCTTTTCCGCAAGCGCGATTGCAGCCCGCTGGACATAGGGGCAGAGATGATGGCTGACCAAGGTGAGGGTGCTTGTCACAGGCGATCTCCAGGGTTGGATCTATATATATGCAATTGCATGTATGTAGGCTTGCCAGCGATTTCAAGTTCGATGTAATTGCATCTATGAACGATTTTTCGGAAAATACGGAGCCGCATCCGACACAGGCTGTCACCCAGGCCTGGATCGGCCTTATGCGCGCACAGCGGCGCGTGCTCCAGGCGATCGAAGTCGATTTCAAGAAGGCTGGCCTACCGCCGCTTGGCTGGTACGACGTGCTGTGGGAACTGGTACAGGCGGACGGCGGCAAGCTGCGCCCCTTCGAAATCGAGTCCCGCACCCTGCTTGCCCAATATAACCTCTCGCGCCTGATCGATCGGCTTGAGCGGGGAGGGCTTGTCCGTCGCGAGACTTTTGATGCTGACGGCCGCGGGCTCTGGGTGGTCGTCACAGACGAGGGGCGCGCCATGCGCAAGCGCATGTGGCAGGTCTATTCCGGCTCGATCGAGACCCACCTGGGCGCGAAACTGAGCGCAGATGAAGCGCAAGAACTGGCGCGGCTGCTCGGTAAATTGCGCTGAAACGCTAGCTGTCGAGCCCGAAGGATTTCTCCAGCGCTTCCCAGGTCTCGTCCATGGCGAAGGTCGGGGAAAAGTAGGGCAGGGCCACATGGCCGTAGATCGGCGACAGCTGCCATTCAGCCGTCTCTTCATCGACGCCGGCAATCTGTTGCAGGTAGATCGTCGACACCAGGCCGGTCCGGTCGGCGCCGGCCTTGCAATGGATCAGGAGCGGCTTCGGCGCATCGCGCAGGATCGCCATTAGCGCTTCTGTTTGCTTCAGGCTGATGGCCGATGACGAGGACATCGGGAAATTGATGAGACGGATGCCGTTGCGCTGGGCGGCTGCCGCTTCGTCGCGGTACCAGCGGGCATCACTCTCGCCGCGCAGGTTGAGAATGGTGCGGATGCCGTAGGCCTTGGAATAGGCGGCAATCGAACGCGAACTCGGCTGGGCCGATCGGTAGACCTCGCCCGCAACCAGGGTGTGGAAGTTGCCCGTCCATTGCAGTGCCATGAGATAAAGCACGCTGACTGCGGCGGCGACCGCCACCGCAAGGATGAGGCGACGGGCAAAGCGCTTCGGGCGCCGGATCAATCCTGATAACATGGACGGGCTTTCAAAAACCTCGAGGATTTGAGATGTAGCCAGCATCCGTGATGTTTTGATGGCGTGTTTCAGGCAATCAGCGGCACTGCCGCTGCCTTCAGGACATCCCGCGCGTCGGCAGGCGCAAGCCGCACCTGCAGCCCGCGCTGGCCGCCATTGATATAGACCTGCGTTTCGGAAAGGGCGGCCTCTTCGATCGCTGTCGGCACCAGCTTTTTCTGCCCGAACGGGCTGATGCCGCCGACATGATATCCGGTCAGCCGTTCGGCATCGGCCGGCTTCATCATCGCCGCCGACTTGCCACCGAAGGCTGCGGCCAGCCTCTTCATGCTGACCTCACGATCGGACGGCACGACGCAGCAGACCGGCTTGCCGTCGACCTCGGCCATCAGCGTCTTCAGCACCCGGCTCGGATCCTCGCCCAATGCTTCCGCCGCCTGCAGGCCGACGCGCTCGGCATTCGGGTCGTAGTCGTAGGTGTGGACGCTGAAGGCAACACCGGCCTTGGCCAGCATCTGCGTCGCGCGGGTGGTCTTGGACATCGTGCGGCTCCGGGCGTCAGGCGTTCGCCTTGTCGAACAGGGCTTCGTAGAGGTCGGGCTTGAAGCCGATCATCAGGTTGCCGTTGGCCTCAAGCGCCGGGCGCTTGATCATCGACGGCTGGGCCAGCATCAGCGCGATGGCCTTGTCGGCATCGAGGTTCTGCTTGTCGGCGTCCGGCAGGTTGCGGAAGGTGGTGCCGGCGCGGTTGAGCACGATTTCCCAGCCAGCCTGCTCGCACCAGCGATCGAGATGGTCGCGGTCGATGCCCTCGGCCTTGTAGTCGTGGAAGCGATAGGCGATGCCCTGCCCGTCGAGCCAGGTGCGTGCCTTCTTCATCGTGTCGCAGTTCTTGATGCCGTAGATCGTGACCGTCATTCCCATGCCTTTCCTGCCTTGCGGGCAATTCGTGCCGGGAGTGATAGCCTCCCTCGTTCACAGAGGGAAGACGTTGTCTCAGGTCACGCCGGCATAGCGACCCGGCTTGTGGTTGATGGCAAGGGTCATGTTGACGACGGCAGCACCCACCACGGACAGAACGAGGTTCGCTGGTGGCAGTATGAAGAAGGCCGCAGCCAGGATCGCGAGGTCCACGGCCAGCTGGAAATAGCCGGCGCGGATGCCGAACTTCTCCTGCAGATAGATCGCCAGAATGTTGATGCCGCCGAGCCCGGTGCGATGGCGAAAGAGGATCAGCAGCCCGGTTCCCATCAGCCCGCCACCGACGACGGTCGCGTAGATCGGGTCGAGCCTGGCGAACTCCACCCATCCCGCCGTCAATTTCGAAAACAGCGCCACAAGGGTGACGGCAAGAAAAGTGCGCAGCGCAAACATCCAGCCGAGCCGTTTGATCGCCAGCACGTAGAACGGCAGGTTGATCAGCGAGAACACCAGCCAGAACTGTGCGCCCGTCGCATACTGCAACAAAAGCGCGAGGCCGGAGGTGCTGCCGGTCAAGAGCATCGCTTTGCTGTAGATGATGACGCCGAGCGACATGATCAGCGTGCCCGTCAGGATCGCCAGCGCGTCTTCATAAAGGCGGTGGCGTTCCGTGGGGACTTCGGTTGTATCGATCATGCGCTCGGTCTTCATCCTGGCTGCCGGTCCTTAGAGGTTCTTGAGCTTGCCGATGACGTCACCGACTTCGGCGGTCTTCAGTCCGGCAATGTTGATGCGGCCGGAGCCCGGCATGTAGATGCCGTGTTCGTTGCGGAGCCGCATGACATCCGCCTCAGCCAGCGGCAACAGCGAGAACATGCCCTCTTGGGCCGCGATGGCGCCAAGTGCCTGCCAGCGGTCGCGCAGGCCCTCCGCCAGCGACTGCCGGATGCCGGATATGCGCAGGCGCATGGTTTCGAGCTCTTCTTTCCAGTCGCGCGCCAGGTCCGCGTCCGACAGGATGGTGCGCACGATCGCGGCACCGTGGTCCGGCGGCATCGAATAGCTGGTGCGGGCGAGACCGGCGAGGTTGGAGCGAACCGTGTCGGCCGACGAGGATGAGGTTGTGACGGCAAAGATTGCGCCGGTGCGTTCGCGGTAGAGGCCGAACGACTTCGAGCAGGAGACGGCAATCAGCGTTTCCGGAACGATGCCGATGAGATGGCGAAGACCGACGACATCTTCCTCGAGGCCGCGGCCAAAACCCTGATAGGCAAGGTCGACCAGCGGCAGCAGGCCGCGCTCGGCGACGACGGCCGCGATCTCCAGCCATTGCGCCTCGGTGATGACGCCGCCGGTCGGGTTGTGGCAGCCGGCATGCAGCAGTACCGCGTCGCCGGCCGAAGCACCCTGCAGCGCGCTCATCATGGTGTCGAAGAGAACGGTCTGGGAGGGCACGTCGAAGAATGGATAGCCGGCTGTCTCAAGGCCCGCAGCCTTGAAGATGCTGGCATGGTTCATCCAGCTCGGCAGGCCGATCCAGATGCGCTTGCCGCCCATCTGGCGGACCAGGTCGGCGGCAAGTCTGAGTGCGCCGGAGCCGCCGGGCGTCTGCACGCCGGCAAGATGGCTGCGATTGATCGTGTCGCCGCCAACTAGCGTCCAGAGATGATCGACGAAAACGAGATCGCCCTCGGGGCCGACATAGGCCTTGCTGTCCTGTGTTTCGTGCAGGCGCTTCTCCGCTTCCTTGACCGCGCGGAAGATCGGCGTGTGGCCTGTCTCGTCGCGGTAGACGCCGACGCCGAGATCGACCTTTCCGGGGCGCTCGTCCTTGCGGTAGAGCCCGATCAGGGCCAGCAACGGATCGTCGGGTTGGCGGGTCAGAGCGTCGAACATGCCGGAATTCCCCCTTGGCAGTGACAGAGTAGCGATGAGCGGTCGAGAAAGGTCGTGCCGGTGGCCGCCCTCCGGCCGCCCGACTGGCCTCTTCATTAAGGCAACCACCGCGCAAAATCGACGACGTATTTGCCACAGGGACAATATTCGCATAGATCGAATTGCGTAGATCGATGCATTTCTTTTGCCGATTTGCGCGGATCGCGGAAAATGCAGGAGAGGGTTGTCTGATGGCGGAGCGCGGAGCCACCGAACTCGATGCGATCGACAGACGGATCATCCGGCTGCTTGTCGAGGATGCATCGCGAAGCAACAACGAGCTTGCCGCGCGGGTCGGGCTGTCGCCGGCGCCGCTTTCACGCCGTCTGGCGCGGCTCTATTCGGCAGGCGTTATCCGGCAAACTGTCGTGGTCGATCCGAAGGCAGCGGGCGTCGGCTTCCAGGCCTTTCTCGAGGTGACGCTGGAGCGGACGGCCAGCAAGGTCGGGCAGCGTTTCATCGAGCTGGTATCGCGCATGCCCGAGGTGGTGGAGTGCCACACGGTGGCCGGCGATTTCGACTTCCTCTTGAAGATCGCGGTGCGCGATGTCGCCGACTACAAGCGCCTGCTTTGGAGCGAGTTCGAGCAGATCGGCGAGATCAAGACGCTGCGCTCGACAATCCTGCTCGATAGCCCGAAGATGTCTGCGACGATGGCACCCTGAAATCCGGAACGCCTTGAGGGCGTTCCGGACCAAAGACACGGGGGTCAGGCTTCCAGCGGTCCTGGCTTGCGTGCGGCGCTGGAAGCTGTTGCGCAGGCGATCTTCATCAGGTCCGAGCGGCGGCGGGCGTGGCGTGTCGATACCCGGGTAACGATCAGTCCGTCCTGCGGCGCGCGGACTTCGATGGCGCCGTCTGGCTGGCCGGGGCGATTGAGGATCGTCACCAGCAGATCGCCGGCCTTTACCTTGTCGCCGATGTCGCGGTGGAAGAGAATGGCGCCCGATTCCGGTGCGCGGATCATCTCGATATTGTCGAGCGGCGCAACCATGCCGCCGAAGGCGGGAAGTGCAGCCTGGTCGCCCGCGACCACGCCGCGCGCGACGAGGAAGCGCAAAAGACCTTCGGCGTCCTTGCGTGCCACATCGGGATAGACATCGCGCGTGCCGCGAAGCTCCACCGTGACCGAAAGCCGTCCGGGCAGGCTGGTCTTCTTCTGACCCGTCTCGTATTTCCAGGCGTAGGCCACGGCCTCTTCGAAGGCCGAGCTTTCGCCGTCGGAAAGAAACACCGCTTCCATGTCGAGCGCTGCCGCGAGGTCGGCTGCTTCCGGCCAGAAGGCGTCGTCGATATAGGCGTATTGCAGCGCTTCGTCGTCGCAGTGCAGATCGAGCATCAGTTCGGCGCCGAGCGCCATGTGCAGCAATTGCCGCTTCAGGCGGTCCGTCGCCGAATGGCGATCAAGGTCGGACAGAAGGCTGTCACGCTCGCCAAGTGCGATCAGCGGAAAATCGCGGTTGAAATTGGTGCGCGAGCCGAGATCGAACCGGCCCTGCAGCTCGCCGAAATGCGATTGCGCCGTGCCGATGGGGTTTGCCTGCGGCACCACGGTGATATCCCCGAGAATGGCGCCGTTCTTCTCGGCCTCGGCGAGCATCTGCAGGAGGAAATGCGCGGCCGCCGTTCCGGGCAGTTCGTTGGCGTGCAGTGCCGCCTGGATATAGGTCTTCGGTGCGTCCGGGCTCTTGCCCTTGAAGCGGAAGACCGGCAGGCGCCATTCGATGCCTGCGGTGTCGCCGGTGATGATGATTTCCGAGATGTCCATGGTCTCCCCCCGCTTGTCTCGTGTCGATGGCTTATCGGCATTCCCGATACGGTTCGCAAGTGGCTAGAAACGGGGAGCACACAGCGCCAGCGGGCGGAGCGAGGCTTTGACTTTTGCCGTGCGACGGGTGTCTTCTGGTCTCGTTCGCACAAGAGGGAGTTCGCAGATGATCCTGATCGGCCAATACGACTCCCCCTTCGTTCGCCGCGTCGGCATCGCGCTCACGCTTTACGGCATGGAATTCGAGCATCGCCCCTGGTCCTCCTTCGGTGATGCGGACAGGCTGCGCGCCTACAACCCGCTGACGCGCGTGCCGACCCTGGTGCTGGACGACGGAACCGCGCTGGTCGACAGCCACATCATCATCGACTATCTCGACGGCCTTGTTCCCGTTGGCCACGTGATGTTTCCAAGGTCCGAGCCATCACGCCATCGGGCGCTAAGGATCGCGGCGTTCGCCAGCGGGGTCGGCGACAAGGCCGTCAGCCTGTTCTATGAGAAACGCCTGCACAGCGAAGTCTCCGCTCTCTGGGTCGATCGCTGCCGCCGCCAGATCGAAGCGACGCTTGCCGTCCTGGAGGCGGGGCGTGCGGAGGGAACTCAGGAATTCTGGTTCGGGGAGCATATCGGTCACGCGGATATCGCCGTGGCGGTGGTCCTGCGTTTCCTGTGCGAGGTCCACCCTGAGCTGATCGCGATTTCCAACTATCCTGCCCTGCGAGCGCATGCCGAAAAGTTGGAGGCACTCCCCGTGTTCCAGGCGATCAGTCAGCCTTTCGTTGCACCAACGTAAGGCCGTACCGAGCGGATCGACATTGGCGTGGGCCGGCACAAAGCTCTTGCGCCGACCCACGCCAATGTCGAGCTCACATAAGGTGCCCGATCATTCTGTGTCGAGAAAGCTGCGGATCGCCTTCACCGTCGCCTCGGGTTGTTCCTCCATCAGCCAATGGCCGGATGCGGGGATGACCACCTCGGTAACATTATCTGCGGCCGCGCGGGCAACGACCGCCATGGTCGGGCCGAAGGATTTCTCGCCACCGATCGCCAGCACCGGCATGCCGAGCTTGCCCATTTTCAGGAAGCCCTGGTTGTCGATGACGTCCTGGTCGAAGGCGGCGAACTGGGCAAAACCAGCCCGCATTGCGCCCGGCTGGGCATAGAGCTTGGCATAGTGCTCACGCGATGCCTCGTTCCACTTTTTCGGGTCTGCGGAGAATTCGTTCCAGAAACGATCGAGGTAGATGCGCTCGCGGCCGGCAACGAGGCGTTCCATGTCGGGCCCGCCGAAACGGAAATGCCAGAGCAGCGGGCTTTTCAGGATTTCGTCCCAGGGGCCGACGCCGGGCAGCGGCGCGTCCATCAGTACCAGCCTCGTCGTTCGCCCGGGATACTGTGCGGCAAAGGCGTAGCCGACCATGTTGCCGATGTCGTGCGCCACCACATCGGCCTTGTCGACCTTCAATGCGTCGAGCACGCCGGCAATATCCTGCGCTTCTGTTTTCTTGTCATAGCCGGTGGCCGGCTTTTGCGAGAGCCCCATGCCCCTGAGGTCGGGCACGATGACGCGGTGATCGCGGGCAAGCTCGGCGGCAAGCGGAACCCACATGTCGCCAGTCTCGCCATAGCCATGCAAGAGCACGACCGTCGGGCCCGAGCCGCCGACACGCACGTGAAGGGTCGTGCCGTTGGTGGCGATGTCCTCCGTCGTAAAGGTCGGGGGATAGGGCTTGATGTCCGCCAGTGCCGGGACGGCAAAGGCGATAGTGGCAGCGGTGACGAAGGAACGAAGCATGGGTCTCTCCTGTTTGTCGGCGTCTGCCGAATGGCTTTTCGATGGAGAGAACATGACAGTCGCGCGCTGTTCGAACTAGCCGCCAGAAGGCGTACTTACTGTTCGGAAGCTCCGAACGCTGAACAGCGCGCTGGTTGAGATCCGCCGTGATGGCGGACACCGCTACCTCGGCGGCATGGTGTCGAACTTCGGCAGCGCCGGGTCGAGGTGATCCCAGGGATAGCCGCGTGATCCGTAGGTGACCGCGTCGGGCTTGTAGCGGCTCGGATCGTCGAGGCTCGCTGCGCGCACGGTGAAGACGTCGGGCATCGCGGCAAAGGTCATGTAGACCGGCGAACCGCAGGTGGGACAAAAGGCCCGCGTCTTCACGTTGCCACTATCGGCGACCATGTCCCAGTGCGCTGCCTCGCCTTCGAGCTTCACGCCGTCCCGCCTGAAGCTCAGGTGCGATCCGTGCCCGGTGCCGCTCTCCTGCTGGCAGTCGCGACACTGGCAGTCGTTCGAGAAAATCGGTTCTCCGGAGATTTCGTAGCGGATCGCGCCGCAGGCACATCCACCGATATAGGTCTTGCTCATCTCATTCCTCCTGGGTCGGGTGCGTAAAGCCAAGGCGTGCTGCAGCGATCGGCGACGCCGGCCGTTCTCTTCCACTGCTTCAGAATGTTTGGGGCAGGCCCGGCCCCGATATCGGTCCACGCGCGGGATAGCCGCCGCTCGGTGCGTGCGACGATCCGACGTCCTGCTGGTCCGCCTGCAAACGGCGCGCAGTCTGCGCGACGCGATCAGCTCTGTTCGTCGGTGACGGCGCCGATCTTCGAAAGAACTTTCGTCCAGCCCTGGCTCATGTTCTTGAAAGCCGTGTCGTTGCGTGGCGTCACGAAGCCGGAATGGACGAGCCTGAGGCGAGTGCCGCCGTCGACCTTCGAAAGCGTCCAGGTGACGACCGTTTCGAGGCGGGAGCCATAGCCGATGTTGCCCTCGTGTCCGCCTTTCCAGGCGTAAACGAAGCGCTCATTGGGTCGGACCTCCAACACCTTGCAGTGGATGACGCCATCCCATTCGCCGGCCGCTGTCGTCTGGAAGGTGAAACGGTTGCCTTCGACCGCTTCGAAACCTGTCGGCACCATCATCCAGCGGCTCATCAAGGCGCCGCTCGTCAGCGTCTTCCAGATCGTCTCCGGGCTGT
This sequence comes from Ensifer adhaerens, assembly GCF_013283195.1. Taxonomy (GTDB): domain Bacteria; phylum Pseudomonadota; class Alphaproteobacteria; order Rhizobiales; family Rhizobiaceae; genus Ensifer; species Ensifer adhaerens_G. The sequence goes on from NZ_JABEKT010000001.1 coordinate 704,287, forward strand.
GAGGGAAGACCTCGTCGACCACGATGTCCTGCGTTTCGGGCTGCAACGCGATTTCGTTCATGGATCGATCTCCTTCAAGAGAGTGCGCAGATTTGCAAACCGTTCGCGCCAGAAGACGCCGTAATGGCTCATCCAGTCGACCAGCGGCTCGAGGCCCTCCGGCTGGGCGCGATAGTAGACGTTGCGGCCCTCGGGGCGCTCGGTGACGAGGCCCGCCTGCTTCAACGATTTGAGGTGCTGCGAAATGGCGCCTTGCGTCACGCCGCTGCCGCGCGTCAACTCGACCACGGTGATCTCGTCGGCATCGGCGATGCGCTCGAATACGGCGCGCCGGGTGGGATCGGCAAGGGCGCGCATGATGGCGGTAACGGGTGCAGCTTCAATCATGATAGAATCATTAGTGCACGCTGATTGATTAGTCAATACTATTGTTTTGAGGTGTTGTCGTCGCGGCGGCCCCGACGTGGCGGGCGGATCTCGGCGACGAAAAAAGGAGCAGGCCTCGGCCGGTCCCTTCTATGCGTTCTTCGATGATCGCTCCGCAAACGGACAAGGCGCTTGCCGCGCTGAACGCTAGCGGATTGCGGTTGCCTGCGACCACACGACCATCCACCTGCCGTCACGATATTCGTATGCATCGGTGTGCCAGTAGTCGCTGCGTGGGACGGTGTGCCCGTCAAACACGACTTCGAGCTGGGCGCGATAGCGGATGACTGCAGACTGTTCATAGAGGCGTACGGCCATCTCGGCCGGCTGCCACGAGAGGTATTTGATCCGGCCGGCCGCAATTGCTCCCAGATACGCGTCTTTCGAAAGCGATAGGCCGATCGGCGTTATCAATTGGAAGTCGTCAGCGTGAAACTGGCGCGCCCGCGCGACATCGGCGCTGACCAGGGCGCGCAGCCGGGCCTGCTCCGTCTCCCGCAGGGTCTCGGCGTCATGCGCCTGTCGTGTGATGTCGGCTTCTGCTTGCGTCATGGGTCGTCTCCGTCTCAAGGGATGGGAGATCACTGATCACCCCGATATCGTCAATCTTGCCGCCAAGGGGCGATCCTATGCGCCGATCGAAACGGCGGGCACCAGCCCCAGGGCGATGAGGCTTTGCGCGCTGGCGCAGATGCATTCCTCCTCCGGGCGTGAGCGCCAGTTCAGTATGCGCCTGGCCTTCGACGCATCGACGCTGAGGTCGCGGTTAAGCTCGTGAACGATCGTGCGGGCGTTGGGATCGGTCGCAGCCATCGCGCGAATGATCTCGTCGGGAACTTCGCCGACCGGCAGCCGTGCGGCATGCCCGGGAAAGGCGCGCGCCAGCAGGGCGACCAGTTCCTTCAGCCAGAAAAACCGGCCGCCGACAATGAAGCGCTGGCCGCCCGCGGCAGGGTTGGTCATCGCCGCGATATGAGCGTCGGCAACATCGCTTGCGTCCACGACCGAAAAGCCGAAGCGGGGGATACCTTCGAAATGGCCCGTCATCAGATGATGGATCAATCCGACGGAGGTCCCGAAATCGCGCCCGAGCAGCGGACCGAGGATCACGCTCGGATTGATGACGGCGAGATCGAGACTGGTCTCGTGCGCGAATGTCCAGGCGGCGCGCTCGGTCAGGGTTTTTGACTTGTAGTAGGGTGTCGCCCGCGGGCTATCCGGATCGGTCCAGTTGTCTTCGGTAAAGGGCGCATGCCCGTCGCCGTGATTGGTGGCGGCCACGGACGATGTCAGAACGACCCGCTCGACACGGGCCCGGTGTGCGGCGGCGAGGACACGTAGCGCGCCTTCGCGCGCCGTCTCGATCAGCGCCTGCTCATTTTCAGGAAAGCCCGGCGGAAACGGCGATGCCGTGTGAATGACATAGCGGCACCCTTCGACGGCCTCACGCCAACCCTCTTCTGAATCCAGATCGGCTTGGACGAAGCCAAGCTGCTGCACTTCGCCCGGCGCATGCGCGCCAAGCTGGTTTCGGATGGCCTCGCACTTTCCCATGTTCCGCAGGCTGCCTCGAACCCGATAGCCGCGCTTGAGCAATTGCAGGGCCACATGGCCCGCGAGAAATCCGCCGATGCCCGTGACCAGCACGGTGTCCTCTCGGCCTTCTGTTTCGGCAATGCGCATCGAGGCTCCTTCTGACCATGCCGGAATGGCGGCCTTCTTGAATTAGACAAATGGACTAAATCTGTCTAATTGTCTCTTTGACACCTTGGACCCAAAGTGTCAATGTGTCTCAATGATATCGACCGATCCAAAAACGATGCTGATCCTCGATGCCGCATTGCCGGTGTTCGTACGCTATGGCTTTCGCAAGACGACGATGGCCGACATCGCGCGCGCTGCCGGGATTTCGCGGGCCTCGCTCTATCTCAGCTTCAGCAGCAAGGAGGACGTGTTTCGGGCCGGTTCCGCCCGCGCGCACAGGCAAACGATGACCGAGGTCGAGGTGGCGTTGAAAGCGCAGGTCAGCGTTTTCGACCGCATCGAAGCGGCGGTCACGACTTTTCAAAGGGGGCTGATCGTTCCTCTCGGCGCCAGTGCGGATGCAAGGGAACTGTTCGAGATCAATATGGCGCTGGCTGCCGATATTACGCTGGAGACGCGGCAACGCTTCCTCGACCTGATATCGCTGGCTTTGCGCGAAGCTGCGGACAAGGGGGAAATCAACCTGGGCGCGGTTGATACCGAGCCCGCCAATCTTGCCGGCATAATTCTCGCGGCGATGAGCGGCATCAAGGAAATGCGCGGCGCGGAGCCCGGCCTTGGAGACGACACCAGGCTGCTCATGCGGCTCCTGCGCGCGGCGCTGTCGCCACGCCCGATCTCTGGTTAGCCGGTCCGGCGCGCCACGGAGGGGCGCACCCACGCAAATGCTGACCCAGATGGGACTTGGCTGACGCTGACGGGCGTTGTGGAAGGGTTCGGCTAGCGCCGGCGACCGATGGGAATGATCTCCGGTGTCGTTGCCTCGAACGGCCTGCCATCCCATCCGCCGAGCCATTGCTCGACGACGAGGCCTGCCTCATTCATCATCGAGACGAGGTCTTCGTGTGATGGGAAGGCGATCTTCGACTGCGCCGCGAAGGTGCGCCCGCCAGCGGCGATCCGATAAAACGTATCGTATTCCACCAAACCGGTGTCGGGGTCGTGCCGGACATCGTTCCAGGCGAGCACGTCGCCCAATTCCGGATGGACGATCACGCGCTCGGACAAGGCCGGCGTCCATTCCTTCCATTCCTCGACGCGTGGATTTCGACTGTCGAAGATGAAATGTCCTTGCGGGGAGAGATGTGCGGCTATGGTCTTCAGAGCTGCAAGCTGATCGTCTCGGGTGAGAAAGACCTGGAAAGCGTGGCCGCTGAGCAGCACCAGGTCGAAGGCCCCTCCAAGGCGGACGGTTCGCCCGTCGCCTTCAACCCAACGCACGCGGTCGCCGCCGGGCCGCTGCCTTGCGATATCAAGCATCGCGGCGGCCGGGTCGACGCCGACGACCCGTTTGCTGCCCTCTCGGGCGATTGCTGCTGCCAAAAGACCGGTGCCGCACCCGAGATCGAGGATCGAGGTGCGGCTAGCGGCCATAGTCTTGAGGTATTCGCTGTCGGCGGTCCAACCGTTCTCGATGTCGTAGAACTCGACAAGCTCCGGATTGTTATAGAGTTTGTCCGACGTCATCGAGAGGATCGGATCATTCCCACTCGATCGTGCCGGGCGGCTTCGACGTGACGTCGTAAACCACGCGGTTGATGCCACGGACCTCGTTGATGATGCGCGTTGCGGCGCGACCGAGGAATTCCATGTCGTAGTGGTAGAAGTCGGCGGTCATGCCGTCGACAGAGGTGACGGCGCGAAGGGCACAGACGAACTCGTAGGTGCGGCCGTCGCCCATGACACCGACGGTCTGGACTGGAAGCAGGACTGCGAAGGCCTGCCAGATGGCGTCGTAGAGACCCGCCTTGCGGATTTCGTCGAGATAGATCGCATCGGCTTCGCGCAGGATCTCGAGCTTCTCGCGGCTGATGCCACCCGGGCAACGGATGGCAAGGCCCGGACCCGGGAAGGGGTGGCGGCCGATGAAGCTGTCGGGCAGGCCGAGCTCGCGGCCGAGCACGCGGACTTCGTCCTTGAACAGTTCGCGCAGCGGTTCGACCAGCTGCATGTTCATGCGTTCCGGCAGGCCGCCGACATTGTGGTGCGACTTGATCGTCACCGACGGGCCGCCGGTGAAGGAGACGCTTTCGATGACGTCGGGATAGAGCGTGCCCTGGGCAAGGAAGTCCGCGCCGCCGAGCTTCTTTGCCTCTTCCTCGAACACCTCGATGAACAGGCGGCCGATGATCTTGCGCTTGGTTTCCGGATCGCTCTGGCCTTCGAGTTCGCCGATGAAGCGGTCGGAAGCGTCGACGTGCAGGAGGTGCAGGTTATAGTGCTCCTCGAACATGGCGACGACGTTCTTCGCCTCGTCCTTGCGCATCAGGCCGTGGTCGACGAGGATGCAGGTCAGCTGGTCGCCGACCGCCTCGTGGATCAGCAGAGCCGCGACCGAACTGTCGACGCCGCCCGAAAGCGCGCAGATGACCTTCTTGTCGCCGACCTGCTTGCGGATCGCGTCCACCGCCTTGGCGCGGTAGGCCGACATCGACCAGTCGCCCTTGATGCCGGCGATCTTGTGCACGAAGTTGGCAATCAGCTTGGCGCCATCAGGCGTGTGCACCACTTCCGGATGGAATTGTACGGCGTAGTACTTGCGCTTCTCGTCGGCGATGAAGGCGAACGGGGCGTTCGCCGAGGTGGCGACGACTTCGAATCCTTCGGGGATCGCGGTGACGCGGTCGCCATGCGACATCCACACCTGGTGGCGCGAGCCGAGCGACCAGACGCCGTCGAACAGCGCACAGTCCTTTTCGACTTCGAGGAAGGCGCGGCCGAACTCGCGGTGATGGCCGCTCTCGACCTTGCCGCCGAGCTGGGCGCAGATCGTCTGCTGGCCGTAGCAGATGCCGAACACCGGCAGGCCGGAATCGAAGATCACCTGCGGCGCGCGCGGCGAGCCGATGTCGAGGGTGGAGGCCGGGCTGCCGGAGAGAATGACGGCCTTCGGCTTCAGCCGCTGAAAACCTTCTTCCGCCGACTGGAACGGCACGATTTCGCAGTAAACACCGGATTCGCGTACGCGCCTGGCGATGAGCTGTGTCACCTGGCTGCCGAAGTCGACGATAAGAACGGTGTCGGGATGGGCTGTCTGGGTCATGTCGGGCCTTCAAACAAGCTTGATCATGGCGAGCCTTTAATCAAAGCCCGTCTTCTGCGCAACGATTAGATTGCACCCGGACAATCCCGGCCTTTCAGAGCCGGATCTGTCCGGTGCCGATCGCAGTCTCGAGCCTGTCGATGACGTCGGCAAGCTTCTCGTCGATGACATGGAGATATTCGGTCCAGTCGCTGACGTGCTTGAGCTCGGCCTTGCCGTCGGAAATGCCGCGAAGGGCAATGAGCGGGACCTGGAAAGACTGGCAGGCGCGCAAGACCGCATAGGTCTCCATCTCCACCATGTCGGCGTCGATGCCGTCATAGGCGACACCGGAGACGATGTTGGCGCCGGTCGAAAGCCTCGCCTCCTTGACGCCGGGGATGCGCAGCGGCAGCGACACGATGGCCGGAAGATCGAGAAACGGCGTCGCCCCCTTTTCGAAGCCGAGTGCCGACGCGTCCATGTCGCGATAGCCGACCGATACCGCCTGATAGACTTCGGTCTGCTCGAGCCTGGCCGCACCCGCCGAACCGAGCGAGACGACAAGATCCGGGAGGCTGCCTTTGGCGGCAAGGCCGGCCAGCGTCTTCGTCAGGGTTACGGCGGCCTCGACCGGGCCGACGCCGGTCATCAGCGGTGCGATCCGCGCCTTCAGGTGCGGGCCATACTCGGCATCGACAGCCATGACATAGAGAACCTTGCGGCCGGCGACGTCCTTCAGTGCAAAACTCATCCTTCGATATCCTCGCGTCCGCGGATCACCATCATCGTGCCGGTCATCGAGGCGATCAGCTTGGCAGGCCCGTCCGAGCGGATCGCGTAGCCGCGTCCGTCGGAGACGATGATCGTCGTGCCCGGCTTGGTGACTTCGCCGCGAAACAGGAAGCGCTCGCCGCGCCCTGGCGACAGGAGGTTGACCTTGAATTCGATCGTCAGGATCGAGGCATCCGGGTCGATGACCGAATAGGCGGCGTAGGTTCCAGCCGAATCGAGTGCCGCAGAAATCACCCCTGCATGCAGGAAGCCATGCTGCTGCGTCAGCTTTTCGTCGAAGGGAAGTTCGATCTCGACCGTGCCCTGCTCGACCAGCGTCAGTTCCGCGCCGATTGTTTTCATGGCGGCCTGTCTCGCGAAGCTTTCCCTTATGCGTCTACGGAAATCTGGGGGATCGCTGTCGTCCATCAGTCACCACGGCCCTGGTTGTAACGGAAGGCCCGTTGCCTTCCATATCGACGGACAGTGGCATGGCCGCACCGGTGCGACAAGCTCAATTCATGAGGAAAATCGAGCCGTTGAGCACTGTCGCAAACGCCACCCAGGCGAGGTAGGGCAGGAACAGCAGCGCCGAAACGCGATCCCTGTTCCAGCTTGCGACGATGACGCCGGCAACCGCGATCAACAGTGCGATGATGACGATCAGCGCCGAGGAGACGTCCTGCATGCCGAAGAACAGCGGTGACCAGAGAAAGTTGAGGAGCATCTGCGCCAGCCACAGGCGCATGGCCGCCGTGCGGCGATGGTCGAGAAACAACCGCGCGCCGACAAAGCCGATGATCACGTAGAGGATCGACCAGACCGGGGCGAAGATCCAGTTGGGCGGATTGAAGGCAGGCTTTGCCAGAGCCTGATACCATTCGCCGGGAATGTTGTTGTAGCCGATGAGGAGCCCGAGACCGAGGACGGCCGCGATGAAGACTGCGTAGACGAGGGTTCTGTTCATGCGTCGACAGATAGAGCGCCTATCGGCGCTTTCCAGCATCGACTGCCGTTTCGAAGCGGCGAGGCGCTCCCTATATCTCTGCCATGAAAAGCTTCCGCCGCATCGACATCCGTCCGGCCGGACCAGACGACGTCATGATGATCGCCTCCGTCATCGTCGAAACCTGGCGATCGACCTTTCGTGGGCTGATTTCCGACGCCTTCCTCGACGCCATGAGCATCGAGGAACAGGCGCTGCGTCATGCACGGCGCATGCGCGTTGCCGACGTCTTCCATCTGGCTGCGGTCGACATGAGCACCAACAGTGTGATCGGCTTTGCCAACTACGGCAAGGCCCGCTCGATGCCGCCGCGGTTCGATCGCGAACTCTATGCGCTTTATGTCTTGAAGGAGTTTCAACAGGCGGGCATAGGCTCGGCACTGGTGCGCAGTGTTGCAGCCCACTGCCGGGAGATGCGCGCGGCGTCGCTGTTTGCCTGGGTGCTTTCGAGCAACCCGAACCGGGCATTCTATGAGCACCTGGGTGCCGTCGCTGTCGGCCAGGGCCAGGTGAGCCTCGGCGGCGAGAACCACGACCAGACCGCCTATCGATGGGACAATCTGGCGAAGCTCGCCGGTGAAGACCGCTTTTCGGCCTGACGCCTGCGGTCAGGACCGAGCGAGCCGGACGATATGCTGGTCCCAGGCGACGGGGTTTTCATGGTCCCTGAAGCGGCCGTCATAGGACGAAACGGCAAAACCGTGATCGGCGGCGGCGACACCAGCGGCGTCGGTCACGCGCTGTTGCTTCAGCACCGTGCCGGTGCGCGCGTCGAGCGTCACGGCAATGCCGCCCTTGGGCGAGGTGAGGCCGATCAAGCCCTCGTTCCGGTTCACGGCGATGGCGCCGACATAGTTGGCAAGCGCCGCGGTTGTGCTTTCGGGCAGCGACACGAAGGCAAGATCTTCGCCGTGGGAGAAATGGCCGACAAGCGGCGGCAGGTCATCGCGCGCGCCCTCATACTGGCAGGCAAACCAGATCTCGCCGTTCGGGCCGATATCGACATGGCGGGTGGAAAGCCGGCTGAGATCGGCAGGCAGTGTGTGCTTCTGGATCAGGGCGCCGGTCGCGGTGTCGACCAAGGTCAGGCTCGGTTCCATATGGTCGAGATTGAGCTTGGTCCGGCCGAAATCCGGATGGGTCTCGATGCCGCCATTGGCGATGGCGAGCAGCCGACCATCGGCGGAAAGCGTCATGTCGTGCGGGCCGATGCCATAGGTCGGGAATTCACCGATGCGGGCAAAGGCACGGGTGCCGTCGTAGATGCCGATCATGCCGCGGTTGGCGGCAAAGTCGTTTTCGGTGGCGTAGAGCAGCCGGCCATCGGCGGAAAAGCAGCCATGGCCAAAGAAGTGCCGGCTTTCAGCGGCGGCAATGACCACCGGTTCGGCTTGGCCGTCGGTCGAAAGGATCATGGCATAGGTGCCGGGCCGGCGCGCGAAGGCCACCATCCGCTTGCTGGCGGCCGAATGGGCCATGCCGTGGGCACGTGCCGGAAGCACCGTGCGCTCTATGATCGCGCCGGCCTCGGTCAGCGTGGCAACGCCGTAGCGTCCATCCGGGGCCATGAAGGCGGAAGCGAAGATGGCGTCGGTGCGCTCAAGGGCAAAGGCGCCGCGAGCCCCAAGCGTCGCTACCCAGGCGGCGCCGGCCATCTTGATGAAGTTGCGTCGGTCGATCAGACCCGTGGTGGCGCCCATGCCATTCCCGCCTGCCATTTTACCGGACCGGCAGCGCAATTCCGCCGCCGGTCCTTATCGCTACGATGTAGCAGATTACGCGTTCAGAGCCAGCCCCGCCGCTTGAAGTAGAGGAAGGGCACGATCGCCGAAAGCACCATCAGCGCCAGGGCGTAAGGGTATCCGAACCGCCATTGCAGCTCGGGCATGATCTCGAAGTTCATGCCGTAAATCGAGGCAACCAGCGTCGGCGGCAGGAACACGACCGCGGCAACCGAAAAGATCTTGATGATCTGGTTCTGCTCCAGATTGATCAGGCCGAGGGTCGCGTCGAGCAGGAAGTTGATCTTGTTCGACAGGAACAGCGCGTGGTCGCCGAGCGATGTCGCATCGCGCTGAATCAGCTTGATCCGCTGCCGGCTTTCCTTTGCCGCCTTGCGCGGACCGATGCCTTCAAGCGCGACGTGATAGGCAACCAGGCGACCGATGCTGACGAGGCTTTCGCGCACGATCGTCAACAGGTCGCCCTTCTGGCCGATCTGCTCGATCAGCGACTGCAGGTCGCGCGTTTTCTTGGTGGCGCTGGCATTGGTCTTGCGGAACACGTCACGCGAAATGCCGTCAACCTCGCTGCCGGCCCGCTCTAGCGCGTCGGCGGTACGGTCGATCATCGCTTCGAGAAGGCCCAGCATCACCAGTTCGCCCGACTCGCAAGCCTGGCCGTTGGCTTTCTGCAACCGGTTGGCATAGGTCTGGAACGGCTTCGGATCGGCGTGGCGCACGGTCACGAGCGTCGCGCCCTTGACGATGAAGGTCACGGGAACCTTGACCGGATAATCGCTGTCGAGCTTGGCGACCGCCGTCATGGTCATGAACTGGGCGCCGTCTTCCTGGTAGAGCCGGTCGGACAGCTCGATTTCCTGCATTTCGTCACGGGTCGGGATCTCGATACCGAGCTGGCCCTGGACCAGCCGGGTCTCTTCCACGGACGGGTTGAGCAGATCGTACCAGATGACCTGAGACGGCGAGGCGAGGCCGTCGAGCATATCGACGAGCACGAGGTGGCTGTTCTGGCTTTTGTAAATGCGCAGCATATTGGGCTCCATAGGGCGAGTCATCCGACCGCCATGAAGCCCTGATCAATCAGGACCGAACGGTCGTGAGCATGAAGGCTCGACTTCGACTGTCGGGGTTCATTGCAAGTTGATCCTTGTGGTGAAACGTGCCCGCGAGAGCGGACACGGGGAGCGCTTTGCGCCCAAACGGGGGTATTGTCAACACCTCCAGAGCCGTGCGTCTTTTCAGGCGCGGAACGGACGCTGCGGCACGTTGAATCGCCGCATCTTTTTGGCCTTGGGTCGAAGACGATTTAAGCGAACATGCAGTCGGTCCAACGCTGCCTTCTCAGTCGCCGTCGGCAAAGGAGAAGCCGGCGCCAAGGCCGATGGCGCCGCCGAAATCCCTGTTCAGCCGGCCGAGCAGATCGGCGGTGTTGAGGGTCAGAAAATCGAGCTTGGCGCGGCTCTTGTCGTCGGCAATCGCATCAGCGATCGGACCGTCGATGGTCTGCGAGATGCCGATCACCGACTTGAAGACGAAGTCCGCCGACCCGGCGACAGAACGACTGTCCTCGGGCAGCAGGCTTTCCATGTCGGCCACGTCGAACAGGGTCTTGAGGCCGGCGAAGTTGGCGGCGATCGAGGGCATGGTGTTTTGCGACCGCCAGTAGATCGCCGACTTCGGATGACCCTTGTCCGGCGCGCCGTCGACCGTTCCGGCATAAAACGGCTTCAGCCGCTGGTCTTTCACCATCTCTACGCCGTGCACGAAAATGCCGAGCAGCTCGGTTGCCGCTTCCTTGCTGTCGCGAAACTCAGGGTTTCCTGGGCCGGGCTTCTTCCAGGCCGCCTGGATGCCGTCGGGCTTTTGCCATTCCGCCAGGAACTCGTTGGCAATCATGTTGAGGTTCTGCGCGATCGCCACGCCGTAACGGCAGCGGAAGTCGCCTTCCTTGCTTGCCAAGACCTCGGAGCCGTTGCCGTAGAGCACATATTCCAGTGCGCCCAGCCCTTGCGCCGCGACGCTCTTGCCCTTGAGCGATGCAACGTCGGTCGCCGTCTCGTCCTTCTTGGCAAGAATGGCCTGAACCTGCTTCAGGCCCGTACTCTTGCGGTCGGGGTAGAACAGAAAGCGCTCGAAACGGTTCTGCTCGAGTGCCGGGCCAAGGCGGATGATTTCGACCGTGGACCAGGCCTCTACCAGTTCGGAAAATGCGGCTTTCGCATTCTCCCTCGACGCCATCGACGGCGTTTCACAAAGGGCTGCCGATGCCTTCGTCAGCGCCGCGGTCTTGTCCGACAGGTTGCGGTAGCCGGGAATGATGAAGTCGTCGACCGCCTTCGCCATCACGGCCGGCACGGCAGCCTCGTTGACGACGCGCGGCGACAGCGCACTTCCTTCCTGCGCCATGGCGGGCAGGGATAGGGCGGTCAGCGCAAGGCCGAAGGCAAGCGAGGGCATGGGGGACATCAAAGGGACTCCAGGAATGCGATGAGGTCACGGCGGTCGCGCGTGGGTAGGCGGGCGAAGGCGTCGCGGGCAGCCTGCCCTTCGCCGCCGTGCCAGAGGATGGCTTCCGTAAAATTACGGGCGCGCCCGTCGTGAAGCAGATAAGTATGACTGCTGACAGTTTTCGTCAGGCCGACGCCCCAGAGCGGCGGCGTGCGCCACTCGCTGCCGCTTGCGCTGCCCACGGCCTGGCCATCGGCAAGGCCTTCGCCCATGTCGTGCAACAGGAAATCGGAATAGGGCCAGATCAGTTGAAACGCCTGGGCCTTGTGACCGGCATCTCGGCGCGTCACGAATTTCGGCGTATGGCAGGCGGTGCAGCCGATGTCGTAGAAAACCTGCTTGCCGCGCAAAGTCTTGGGAAAGCTCGCCTGGCGGCGAGCAGGAACGGCGAGGTTGGCGGTGTAGAAAGTCACGAGACCAAGCACCGGATCAGGCGCCTCGACCGTGCCAAGGCGTGCTTGCACGCCAGTGGGCATGGCAAGGCAGGCGGTCTGCGCCTGGGTGCAGTCACCGTGGCTACGGTCGGCGTCCGGCGTCGACAGGCCGATGTCGGACGCGAAGGCATCCGCTGTCTGCTGCCGTATCGTCGGGTTTTGCGCCTTCCAGCCGAAACGGCCGAGCATGATGTTGCCGGTGTCGCCGTCGCGGGCAAGCGCCGCACGTCCGCTGATGCCGTCGCCGTCACGATCGTCGGGATCGGCGCCCGCCAGGATGTCGGCCTCGTGAATGGCTTCGATCAGCCCGAGACCGATCATCTGTGGTGCCACGCGAGGAGAGAGCGTCGTTGTCGGGTCGAGATCGCCATAACCGAGCTCAGTCACCGTGTAGGTTGGCTTGCGCAGGAAGACGAGTTCGCCGTCGGCCAATGTCACCGGCAGCTCCGAGTAGGTCATTTTCATCTGACCTTCCGCAGCAAGCCCCGGAACCGCGCTATCCTGCAGCTGGCCACCATAGACGGGATCGGGAAAGTTCGGCAGATCGTAGTTGGCCACCATCTCGCGCTCGCGCTCATTGCTTGGCGCGCGCGCCAGACGGTAGAGCATCGATGTGCCGTCAGGCGAGCCCTCCGGCGGACGGCCACGCCCATCGCGCGGATGACAGCTTTCACAGGCCCGGGCGTTGTAGAGCGGCCCCAATCCATCCGACGCCTGGGTCGAGGAGGGCGATGACACCCAGAGTTTCTCGAAGAGCGCATCGCCGAGCTTGAAGGCTTCCTCGTCCGAGAAGGGAAGATTGGCGGAAAACAGCGTGAAGCTGTCCTGGTCGACGGGGGCGATCGAGGTGCCGGCGCCACCGGACATTGCTTCGTATCGTTCGGCTTTGGAGAAGTCGGTCGTTGGCCGGACGATGGTTTCGACACGGCTGCGGTCGGATTCGGAAAGGTCGTCGCGCGTCCGTGGCAGGTTGGAGGCGTCGTCGGACGCTGCAACGGATGTTGCAAGCAGGCAGAGCAGCGCTGCGAGCTGTCGCGACAGGAATTGGACAGTCCGTGCATTCATCGACTGAGGATCGGGCCGCGTTGTTGCGACGCGGCCCGCCTTTTCAACTCATTGGAACACAGCGTTAGGATTATCCAAGCTGTCGGAACCTTCAAGCTCAATTGTTCCAAGATCGAGCGAAGCGATGACGCGCTGCACAGTCTTGGCCTGGGCGATGAGACCGTCGATCGCAGCCTGGACGGTGGCATTACCCTCGGTATTGCCTTCGCCGATCATCTGGTCGTAGGCCTCGACGGTTTCGGCGCGCTTGGCCATCGCCTGCATCTTCTCGACGGTGTTGGCCAGATCCTTGGTCATTTCCTTGTCGAGAGCCGCATCCTTGGCGGCAACCAGTTCGGAAAGCGAGGCGCCGGTCAGCTTGGTGCCGTCGACGCGGGTATAGTCGCCGGTATAGGCCGACTGTATGCCGATCGCGTCATGCAGGTGCGAGTTGTGGGTGTTGTCGGAGAAGCAGTCGTGCTCTTCTTCCGGATCGTGCAAGAGCAGGCCGAGCTTCATGCGTTCACCGGCAAGCTCGCCATAGGAGAGCGATCCCATGCCGGTCAGGATGGCGGTAAGCCCAGCCTTCGGGTCGGCTTCGACGGCCTTGGTCGCAGCTCCATCCGGCGTCCAGTTGGCGACCATTTCCTTGAGGTCGGCGACGAGCAGCTCGGAGGCGGCCTTCAGATAGGCGGCACGGCGATCGCAATTGCCGCCGGTGCAGGCCTTGGTGTCGTAATCGGTGTAGGGGCGGTTGCCGGCGCCAGCCTTGGTGCCGTTCGTGTCCTGACCCCAGAGCAGGAATTCGATCGCATGATAGCCCGTGGCGACGTTCGCCTCGATGCCGCCGGCTTCCTGGAGGGTGCCTGCCAGCAATTCCGGCGTGATGTTGGTGGCATCGACGTCCTTGCCATCGATCTTGATCGTCTTGTTGGCGATCACGTTGGCGGTGAACAGGCCGTTCTCGTCGCTTTCGCTGCCGTAGCTCGGATCGACGTAGTCGATCAGGCCTTCGTCCAGCGGCCAGGCGTTGACCTTGCCTTCCCACTCGTCAACGATGGCGTTGCCGAAGCGGTAGACTTCCGTTTCCTGGTAGGGGTTGCGGGCCTTGAGCCAGGCTTCGCGCGCCGCCTTCAGCGTCGCTTCGCTCGGGGTCGCGATCAGCGCGTCGATCGCCTTGTCGAGCGCCTCAGCCGTGATCAGCGCATCTTCGAACTTGGCATGCGCAACGACGGTGTAGTGCTTGACGACGGCGGCGGCATCGGTGGCGGCCTGTGCCGGCTGCAGGGCCAGCGTCGACGTTGCCGTCATGAGCGCCAGCGCCGCGGCGCGGATGAAATTCTTGGTCATGACCCTCTCCTGTTCTTTTCCCGGCGGGACCGGAACGGACACCGCGGGACGGCGTCATCGCTCGGCAAGGGTCGTCAGAAATCCCCCGCCGACCCGCCGGAGCCCGATTGTCATGAACCAAAAGTAAACTGGTGTCAAAGTGTATAGTTTAGAACGTTTTCAATCTGATGTGCGTGTTTTGACTGTTGTCAAAAGTCATCAACCCTTGCGCTGCATCAGGCAGAAGAAGAAGCCGTCGGTGCCGGTCGAGGCCGGCGTCAGCGTCACCGTCTTCATGTCGGCAGACCACGGCTGCGGCTTGTCAGTGCCGAAAAGCCCGGCCCAGATGTCGGCGGCCGACAGGATCTCGAATTCCGGATTGTCCTCGCAGAAACCGTAGACCTGCGCCTCGTTCTCTTCGGGAAGGACCGAGCAGGTGACGTAGATCAGGTGTCCGCCTGGCCGCACGAACTGCGCCGCACTTGCCAGCGCCTCTTCCTGCTGGGCGATGCGCTCTTCGAGGTTCTTCTGGTTGAGCCGCCACTTGGTGTCGGGGCGACGGCGCCAGGTGCCGGTGCCGGTGCAGGGCGCATCGACGAGAACCCGGTCGAAGCGGCCGGCAAGCGGCGCCAGGCTCTCGGTGGATTCGTGCACCTGAACATTGCGCGTTCCCGCACGCTTCAGCCGTTCGATGATCGGCGCGAGACGCTTGCGGTCGGTGTCGTAGGCGTGCACCTGGCCCTTGTTGTTCATGGCTGCCGACATGGCGAGCGTCTTGCCGCCGCCGCCGGCGCAATAGTCGAGCACCTGTTCGCCTTCCTGTGGGAAGGCAAGGTCGGCAACGATCTGCGATCCCTCGTCCTGGACTTCGAACCAGCCCTTCTGGAAGGAAAGCTCGGCGGTGACGTTTGGCAGGCGCGAGGCGCCTTCGCCGGCAGGAATGCGGATGCCGTTGCGCGCGATCGTCGCGGCTTCAGCGCCGCTGCGTTCCAGCGCCTTCAGTACCTTGGCGCGCGTCGCCTTCAGCGTATTGGCGCGCAGGTCGAGCGTCGGGCGGCCGGCAAGCGCCTTGGCTTCGTCGAGCCAGTCGTCGGAAAAATTTTCCTCGAAGGAGGCCTGCACCCATTCGGGAATGTCGCCCTGGATGTGAGGCGCAGCGTCCTCGAGACGACGGGTGGCGAAAGCCTGCGCCATGTCGGCAGACGGCATCTCGGGCGCGAACTTGTCGCCGTCGAGTTCGGCGGCCAGCTTCTCGGGCGAAAAGCCCCATTGGCGATACATCACCGCATGGCCGAGAGCCGCAGCGCTGTCGCTGTCCATCAGATAGGCGTGGGAGAGCTTCATACGAAGCGCGTCATAGACGATGTTGCCGATCGCAGATCGATCGCCGGAGCCGGCGAACCGATGGGAAAGGCCCCAGTCCTTGAGTGCGTCGGCGACCGGGCGCTTCCGCTTTTCGATATCCTCAAGAACCTCAATGGCTCCAGCGAGCCTGCCGCCCAATCGCATCTTCGATCTACTCCTTTTTCGCCGTGGTAGCGGCGATGGCATCGAAGAGCAAGACGCTGGCCGGGATTAATATCAGTGCTGGTTGTTATAAGCGCGGGGAACAGTACTTATCAAAGCAGAACCGCCCGGATCGGATGTCGGACGGAAGTATTCCGTGATCAGGAATTGACGACGCGGTAACAGATGCTGGCGTGGCCGGAGCTGATCATGCCGATCTGCGAGGCGGCTGCCTTGGAAAGATCGATCACACGGCCACGGATGAACGGCCCACGATCGTTGATGCGAACGATGACACTCTTGCCGTTGCGCTTGTTGGTGACCTGCACCTTGGTGCCGAATTTCAGACTGCGATGGGCGGCGGTGAGGCGGGCGGCGTTCATGCGTTCGCCGGAAGCCGTCTTGGAGGTCAGCGCATACCATGAGGCGCCACCGCAGCCGGCGCCTGCTGCCTGGCTGTCGGAAACGGAAACGAGGCCGATCCCGGCGGTGAACAGCGCTGCCGCGGCAACAGTCTTGATTTTCGCTGGCGTCAAACTGGCGACCCTTGGTTAGAGCCCTTGGGCAGAGGCTCTTGGTTAATTCTTTCAAGGATCGGTAATTGGGGCGAAAAATGGCGAAAACGTGCTTCAACCATTTACGTTCTATTAGGATTTATTGAAAAAGGACGAAAATTAAAAATCGAAGATTGTTTGAAATAGTTTAAATGATGCCCGGAAGTTCTTTGGAATCAGCGGTTGAACATCATTGCCGGCACGCACGTGCGCCGAGATCTCGGCCTCGCGATAAAAATCATTAAAAATTTCGATTTGAACGATTCGCCGGGAATCCGAATGGTTCAAAACGCGCTACTATCGCTCAGGTTGTGCATAATTCACAAAGTATAGAATGAATATCTCACGGGGGTCACAATTGAGCCCGCCGTGAGATTGCCATTACTAAGTTCGTGCAATCGGCAATGTTCCATTGCGAAAGGGATATGTTGACCCTTTCGCGCAGCAATTGTTCACTGGCCGCGCCAGCTGTCCGTCTGCCACATTTGCGCAAGCGAGACGCGATAGTCGGGGTAGGCGAATTCGAAGCCGGTTTCCCGCATGCGTGCATTCGAGACGCGCTTGTTCTCGCCATAGAAGGAGCGCGCCATCGGCGAAAGCTCGGCGGTTTCGAACGGCATCTCCGGCGGCGGCTCGACCCCCATCAGCCGCGCTGCCTCGGCAACGATGTCCTGCGGCGGCGCCGGTTCGTTGTCGGTGATGTTGAAGATCCCGCCCTGAAGCCTCTGCGAGAGGTAGGATGTGGCAGCGCCGATATCTTCCACGCGAATGCGATTGAACACCTGGCCGGGCTTGATCAGCCGGCGGGCCGTGCCATTGGCAAGATTGCAGAAGGCATTGCGGCCCGGGCCGTATATGCCGGAAAGCCTGAGCACCGCGACGGGGATCGCGTGGCTGGCGCCAAAGGCGAGCCAGGCTTCTTCCGCCTCGACCCGCTCAACGGAGCGCGCCGAGACAGGCTTCGACAGCATGTCTTCCGTCACCCACGCGCCGCCATGGTCGCCATAGACGCCGACCGTGGAGAGATAGCCGATCCACTGAAGGGCAGGGGCAAGCGTGGCGAGGTCTTGGCTGCCGGCGCGGAACATCGGATCGCCGTCGCGGCCGGGCGCGATCGACTGGATCAGATGGGTCGTCTGCCGCAAGGCGGCTGCCAGTTCGTCTGAGACCGTGTCGCCGTCAAAGACGATCGGGCGGATGCCAGCCTTTTCCAGCTTCGCGGCCTTTTCCGCGCTGCGGGTCGTACCAGTGACGCTGGCGGCCTTGCCGGCCAATGCGCGGGCGATCGCCATGCCGGAATAGCCGGCACCAAGAACTAGGACATGCATCGGCTCACTCCTGCCATTTGCCATTCGGACAACACTTCCTCGTCGCTCTCCGCGCCGCACTGCCTCTCATGGGCAGCAAGCGCGCCAGGTGATATTAACCGTGACAGAGCCCATACCGCCATTGCCCGCACCACCGGCGAGGTATCGCCGGTCAGCGTCTTGCAGGCTTCCACCAGGCTCTCATCGCCGGAATTGCCCGCTGCGATCAAGACATTTCTGACGAAGCGGTCGCGACCAATGCGCTTGACCGGCGAGCCGGAGAAGAAGGTTCTGAACGTCGGGTCGTCGAGGGTCAGGAGAAAGTCGAGCGACGGCGCCTTCAGGTCGTCTCGCGCCTTCAGTTTCATCTCGGATGCCGTTCGCGCGAACTTGTTCCAGGGGCAGGCGGCGAGACAGTCGTCGCAGCCATAGATGCGATTGCCGATCAGCGGACGCAGCGCCGGATCGATCGGTCCCTTGTGCTCGATCGTCAGGTAGGAAATGCAGCGGCGCGCGTCGATCCGATAGGGGGCCGGGAAGGCGGCGGTGGGGCAGGCATCGACACAGGCGCGACAGGAGCCGCAATGGTCGCGCTCGGCCGTATCGAAGGCAAGGTCCGCCGTGGTGAACAGGCTGCCGAGAAACAGCCAGGAGCCGAATTCGCGGCTGACGAGATTGGTGTGCTTGCCCTGCCAGCCGAGGCCGGCCTTCTCGGCAAGCGGCTTTTCCATGACAGGTGCCGTATCGACGAACACCTTCACGTCCTCGCCGGCGCGCGCGGCAAAACGCGTCGCGACCTCCTTCAGCCGGCCCTTCATGATGTCGTGATAGTCGCGGTTCTGGGCATAGACCGAGATCGCGCCGCGATCCGGCTGGTCGAGGATGCCGCGCGGGTCTTCCTCGGGGCCGTAATTCATGCCGAACATCACGACCGAGCGCACGTCGCTCCAAAGGGTTCGCGGGTCGGAGCGGCGCTCCGCCGTTTCGGCGAGCCACTCCATCGTCCCGTGAAAACCCTCGTCGAGGAAATCGGCAAGCCGCGCCGGCGCCTCCGGTATGGCATCGGGCCGGGTGATGCGACAGACGTCAAAACCCTTGTCGGCAGCCTCGGCCTTCAGGAACTCCGTCAGCTTCTGCCGCCGTCGCTCCTGGTTTTCAGCCTTGGCAGCACTGCCGGGCACGGCATTATCCTCAGAAGTCGAGATCCGCATAGTGCGGAACCGGGGTGACGCCGCGCACGCGCTCGGACAGGAGGGGGCGGAACGAGGGGCGGGACTTCAGCCGCTGGTACCATTCCTTGGCGGTGGGCGCGTCCGACCAGTCGATCTCGCCGAGATAGTCGAGCACCGAAACGGTCGCCGCGGCGGCAAGATCGGCATAGGAAATCCGGTCGCCGGCAAGCCACGGGCGCGAGCCGGCGAGCCACGACAGGTATTTCATGTGCTGGCGGATGTTGGCGCGCGAGGTGCGCAGCACCTTGCTATCCGGCGCGCCGCCGCCCTGATCCGGCGTCATCTGCAGCTTGTAGATCCGTTCGCGCACCAGCGGCCGCGTCACGTCGGCTTCCATCTTGTGCAGGAACCATTCGGCGAGCCTGCGGATTTCGGCGCGCTGGAACGGGTCCTCGGCCAGGAGCCTCCGATCTCGTTTCATGATGCCGTTCGTCTCGTCGAGATATTCCGAGATGATCGTGGCGCCACAGAGCGCCCTCATACTGTCGTCAACATAGACCGGTAACGTGCCCGCCGGGTTGAGCGTCAGAAAGTCCCGCCGGTTTTCCCACGGCTGTTCCTCGGTCAATTCCGTCTGGTAGCCGTATTCCGAAAGGATCAGGCGCACGAACCGCGAAGCGGATGACATGGGGTGATGGTACAGTGTCGGCATCGATGATCTGGCTTCTTATGGTCTTTTTTCAGGGGACGTCAGCGTGGCGGCGCATGCGTCTGGCCACGGCTCATCAGAAAAAGCTATAGGAACTTGTGGTGGCAAACACAAGCGAATCAGCCTTTTCCTCCCACTCCAAAACTTGTCAGGAAATTCTTATATATGGCGGATCAATCGATCATCAGCGCGCTCGTCCTCGGCCTCATCGAGGGGCTCACGGAGTTCATTCCGGTGTCTTCGACGGCGCATGTGCTCCTTGCCGGGCATTTCCTCGGCTTCCGGTCGCCGGGCAACACCTTCGCTGTTCTGATACAGCTCGGCGCCATCCTGGCGATCCTGCTCGTCTATTTCCAGAGGCTTCTGTCGATCGCGCTGGCGTTGCCGACGAGCGTCAAGGCCCGCCGTTTTGTCGTGTCGGTGCTGCTTGCCTTCCTGCCGGCGGCCGTCATCGGCGCGATTGCCCATGACTTCATCAAGACCGTGCTGTTCGAAACGCCCGTGCTGATCTGCCTCGTGCTCATCGTCGGCGGTTTCATCCTGCTGGCGATCGATCGCCTGCCGCTGACGCCGCGCTACACCGATGTCATGGACTACCCGCCATCCTTGGCACTCAAGATCGGCCTGTTCCAGTGCCTGGCAATGATTCCCGGGACGTCGCGCTCGGGCGCGACCATCGCCGGTGCGCTGCTGATGGGCACGGACAAGCGGTCGGCGGCGGAATTTTCGTTCTTCCTGGCCATGCCGACCATGCTCGGCGCCTTTACGCTCGATCTCTACAAAAACCGTGATGCGCTTTCGTTCGACGATTTCACCGTCATCGCGGTCGGTTTCATCGCGGCGTTCGTTGCCGGCATCTTCGTCGTGCGCTCGCTGCTCGACTTCGTCTCGCGCCGCGGTTTCACGCCGTTTGCCATCTGGCGCATCATCGTCGGCACGGCCGGCCTCATCGGCCTCTGGATGCTCGGCTGAGTCTTCCGCTTTGCGCGTCTGCTGAGGCGCGCAAAGCCCTGCATGATGCCTTGGATCGGCCTCGACTTCATGGGCCATGCTGCAGCCAAAACAAAACCGCGTGCGTTTCAGATGAAACGCACGCGGTCCCTGGCCCCCGCCAAAAACTTTAAAGTCTATCGCCCTGTGGGCGCCGGCTTACTTGCCGGAAAGGTCGATCGACGCCGTGGTGCACGGGTCGACGCCATAGGCCGGCGTGCATCCCTTGCGGCTGCTCGCGACCGTATTCGGCGCGATGAATGAGCCAGCCAGAATGATCAGTGCCGCACACGCAAAAAAGATTGCGATCGACTTGCCCATGGACGCTATGCCTTTCGAGAGTGATGCTGTTGCCGCCGAGACGTACCTTGCGATCGGGGCGCGGGGCGGTTTTTATGCGTTGGATATGTCTTGATCAATATCAGGACATGTTGAATCTGCGGTAAATGCCATTCGCTTTTGTGAGTGCGGCAGAACTGCAACGCTGTTGCCCTGATGCCACAACGAAAAACGCCGCCGGCAGGGCCGACGGCGTTTGAAAATGCCTAACGAGGCTGGTCGATCAGGCGGCGCGGCCGCTGCGCGTGTACTGGCCCTGCGGGCGATAGCGCACGAGATAGGTCGACAGGATCGATTCCAGCATCGTCGGCGTAATGCCGATGCCACGAAGTGTGCGGCCTTCGGATTCGGCCTTGGCCGAGACGATATTGTCGGATTTCAGCAACACCACCTGGTCGGGTGTGATCGGCGGCGTGATGAAGGGGATCATCGACGCGACGCTGCCCATCAGCGAGGCGATGCCGAAGGGCACCGAGACCAGCGGGCGCTTGCGGTCGATCGTCTGCAGCATGATCTCGAGACATTCGCGGAAGGTGAGAACGTCAGGTCCGCCGAGTTCGTAGGTCGCGCCAGCCGACAGCGTGCCGTCGACGGAGCGGGCAACCGTTTCGGCGACGTCGGTGACATAGACAGGCTGGAACTTGGTGTTGCCACCGCCGATCAGCGGCAGGGCCGGTGCGAACCGAGCCATCTGGGCAAACTTGTTGAAGAAGCCGTCTTCCGGTCCGAAGACGATCGACGGGCGCAGGATGATGGCATCCGGCAGCGTTTCGCGGATGGCGGCTTCGGCGCGGCCCTTGGTGCGGGCATAGCTCGATTCCGACTTGGCATCGGCGCCGATCGCCGAGATGTGCGTGAGCTTCGCGCCGACATTGCGGGCGGCTTCCGCAACCGCGCGAGCGCCGAAATCCTGCACGGCGTCGAAGGTGTTGCGGCCGCTCTCGAACAGCACGCCGACGCAGTTGATGACGTGATCGGAACCTTCGACAGCGCGGTCGACCGACTTGCGATAGCGCAGATTGGCCTGGACGAAGGAGATCTGTCCGACATTGCCGAGCGGCTGCAGGTGACCGGCAAGATCGGGACGGCGCACGGCGACCCGGATGCGATAGCCGCGCTTGGCAAGCGCGCGCACGACATGACGGCCGACGAACCCGGATCCGCCGAAAATCGTCACCAGCGGCGGAAGGTTGGACAAGGTCATGGGAAACGCACTCCTGATCTCATTTGGAAGAATTGTCTGCTACATAGCCCAACAGCCGCGAGAGGTGAAGGCCAATCCTCGCGGCGGCGGCGTTGCATCCGCTTGGCAGCGTTCGGCGCGTCAAACGCCCTCGACGACCACCATCTCGGCGTCGGCCACCTCTTGGCGGATCGCCGCGGCAATCTGGTACTCGGGCGAATTGTAACAGTCGACGGCGGCCTGCAGCGATGGAAACTCGATGACGACGTTTCGGGCGCGAACCCCACCTTCAAGGCGTTCGAACTGACCGCCGCGCGCCAGAAAATTGGCGCCGTATTTCTCAAAGGCAGGCTTTGCGGCCGCCACATAGTCCTTATAGCGTTCCGGGTCCCGCACATCGACCCGCGCGATCCAGTATCCCTTTGCCATGCTGAACTCCTCGTCTTCAGGCATCAAAAGCAGACGGGAGTGTTACTTCCGGCAAATTCCGATCAAGGTCAAGCGCAACGGTTGCAGTGGTCGACGATGCATGACGTTGATCGTCGACCTGTTGCAAGAGGGTGCCATGATCAGCGCGAAAGCGCGCCTGTCATTTCGTCGAGAATGCCGCGGGCGGCGGCGAGCGGGTCTGCTGCTGCGACGATTGGGCGCGCAACCACCAGGTGGCTCGATCCGGCCTTCAGGGCATCTGCCGGCGTCATGACGCGTTTCTGGTCGCCCTTGTCGCTGCCGGCCGGACGAATGCCCGGGGTCACCAGCGCCATGTCGGGGCCGATGATCTTGCGAACGGCGGAGGATTCCTCGGCCGAGCAGACGATGCCGCCCATGCCGGCGATGCGCGCCTGTTCGGCCCGGCGCAGGACCAGCGTGTGCGGGTCGTATTCGTAGCCCGCATCGATCACGTCCTGCTCGTCCATCGAGGTGAGCACCGTAACGCCAAGCAGACAGAGGTCCGATCCCCTGGCCGCTTCGACGGCCGCCTTCATCGCCTTGGGATAGGCGTGCAGAGTGAGCATCGACATGCCCATCTTGGCGATGTTCTCGACGCCCTTGGCCACCGTGTTGTCGATGTCGAGCAGCTTCATGTCGAGGAAGACCTTCTTGCCGCCTGCGGCCAGATCGCGGGCGAACTCGAGGCCGCCGGCAAACACCAGCTGGTAGCCGATCTTGTAGAAGGCCACGTCGTCACCGAGCGTGGTGACGATCTTTTCGGCCTCTGCGATTGTCGGAAGATCCAGGCCGACGATCAGTCGGTCGCGTGCGGTCTCGGTCATGTCGCGGTCACCCCTGCCAGAATTCCATCGGGGTCCAGTCGCATGCGAGGGCACGATCCGCAAGGCGGAATGCGAAGAGATTGCCGCCGCCGCCGCCCTTCTGGTCGGCGCTCCGGCTGATGGCGGTAGCGCCCAGCTTGCACTTCAACAGCGTCCCGACGCCGCCATGGCCGACGAAAGCGATGGGAATGCCCGGATCGTGTTCATCAAGGATGCGGAAGACGGCAGCCGAGATGCGGGCCTGCGCGTCGATGGCGCGTTCCCAGCCGTTAAAGCTTTCGCTGGGGTTGGCAAAGAACCAGTCTGCCGCCTTCTCGAATTCGGGAGGCGGCAGGAAGCCGGTGGCCGAGCGATCGTTCTCGCCCATCGTCTCGTCGATTTCGACGGCGATGCCGGCAGCGCCGGCCAAAAGGTTCGCCGTCTCGATCGCCTTGGTCTCGTCGCTCGACACGATCCGTCCGAGCGACCGAACCCAGGGCTGCCGCGTCGTTACCTCCGCTCGGGCGCGTCCGATCTCCGACAGTCCCCATTTCGGCACGGGCGCTGCCGGATCGATCTGCACCTGCGGGTGCGTGATGTAGAGGCCGAACAAGGTCGTGCTCCGTCAGTGCGCCTTGCGATAGACCCAGAGCTGCGCCGGCGGAATGTTGCGCACGACGAAGTCGAGATGCTGGATGCTGTAGCGATCGGGCATGGCAACGACCGGCGATAGCGGACCGTAGGAAATCTGCACGACCGGACGACCGACCGGGATGCGCGACAGAAGATCCTCGATCAGCTCGACGCGACGGTACATCGGGAAATTGAGCAGCGGCACGGCGGAGATGACGCTGTCGAAGGTTCGGTCCTTCATCGCCCCAAGCGTCTGCTTCAGATCGAACGCGTCGCCGTTGATGAAGTTGACGTTGGCGTAGTTCGCCTTCAGCTGCTGGTAGAAGTCGGTGGAGTACTCGACGGAAACCAGATCTTCGGGTGCGATGCCGCGCTCCAGGATCGCTTTGGTGATGACGCCGGTGCCGGGCCCAAGTTCAAGAACCGGCAGTCCGGAATGGGGATTGATGACGCTCGCCATGCGGCGTGCCGTGACGGAAGACGTCGGCAGGATGGCCCCGACCGCCTTCGCATTGCTCATCCACCCCTTGAAGAAACGGATCTCCTCGTCGAATTTCCGGCCAAGCCGTTCCTTCACCTTCACGCGCAAATTCATTGAACCCCTCAAAACCGTCGTCCTCTCATACGGATCGTCCGGTCTCGCTGATTCGAGCGGGGCACGGACATTGCGAATATAATGTGATCCCATCTGCGGCAAAAACAAGTCTGTCTACGCCTGAAAGCGTCGTCTTATCAACAACGCACGAATATCCACGCCAACAAAAAACCCGCCACGCGGGGCGTGACGGGTCGCTGTCTTCATCGCGGCACGGGCGACTAAACCCGCATTGGCATCAATACGTAAAGCGCATCTTCGGCCGCCAGATCGCGCACCAGCGTCGGCGAGCCCGGGTCTGCGAGCATGAAGATGGCGTCGGTTCCGGTCAGCTGCGAGGTGATGTCGAGCAGGTACTTGGCGTTGAAGCCGATTTCGAGCGGATCGTGCTCGTAGCCCACAGGCAGCTCTTCGGTCGCACTGCCCGAATCCGGGTTGTTGACCGTCAGTGTCATCTGGCCGTCTGTCAGCGCCAGCTTCACGGCGCGTCCGCGCTCGGAGGAAATCGTCGAAACGCGGTCGACGGCCTGGGCGAAGGACTGGCAGTCGACACGCAGTTCCTTGTCGTTGTTGGCGGGGATGACGCGCTGGTAATCCGGGAAAGTGCCGTCGATCAGCTTCGAAGTCATCACGATCGAGCCGATCGTCAGGCGGATCTTTGCGTCCGAGACTTCGACCGTCACGACGATATCGGGATTGTCGAGCAGCTTCTGCAGCTCGCTGACGGTCTTGCGCGGAATGATGATGCCGGGCATGCCCTCGGAGCCGGACGGCGCCTCGACGTCGGCGCGCGCAAGGCGGTGACCGTCTGTCGCCACGGCGCGCAGCTTCAGGTCGCCCTTGCTCTCGACCGTGTGCACGAAGATGCCGTTGAGATAGTAGCGGGTTTCCTCGGTCGAGATCGCGAACTGCGTCCGGTCGATCAGCATCTTCAGGTCTGTCGCCTTGAGGCGGAAGGTATGGGAGAAGCTGCCGGCCGTCAGGTCGGGGAAGTCGGATTGCGGCAGGCACTGCAGCGAGAATTTCGACCGGCCGGACTGGACCGTCATCGCCGTGCCCTCGGCGTTGGTCGCCAGCAGGACTTCCGAGCCATCGGGCAGCTTGCGCACGATATCGTAGAGCAGATGCGCGGGAACGGTGGTGGCGCCGGCCTGTTCGACCTGCGCCGGTGTCGCCTCGGTGATCTCGAGGTCGAGGTCGGTCGCCTTCATTTCGAGGCTGGCACCGTCGGAGCGCAACAGGACGTTCGAGAGGATCGGGATCGTATTTCGCCGTTCGACCACGCGGTGAACGTGGTTCAGCGACTTCAGAAGATTGGACCGCTCGAGAGTAATGCGCATGGGATGCTACCGCTTTCAACCGTTGCTCGGCGGGCGAGGCTCCCGCCGCAGCGTCAACTGCGAGTGTCCCGGCCGACCGACCGGAAGGATGTGGACCGGCAAAATGGCAGAAACATCGCCTGAAAAGCAAGGGGTTTGACGGGCGCTGTCCCCAGATGACGCGCGCGCCGGGTGCTTGCCGCCCTTGCCCTGCCATGTCGGCTCACTCATAAAGGCTAAAACCGGTCAGCCGGCACAGTCATCAGGAAGCTGCAGTTGGAAAAACACAAGACGTCGGACGCTACGGACGGGCAGAAGCAGCGCGGCTACCGCCTGCACAATGCCACCATTCCTGCGCGCCCGCTCGATGTTGCACTTTATCTCGTGGCGACGCCGATCGGCAATTTGGGCGACATTACCTTGCGTGCGTTGGAAACGCTTGCGGGCGCTGATGTGCTCGCCTGCGAGGACACGCGCGTGACCCGCGTGCTGCTCGACCGCTACGGCATCGTCAATCGGCCCTATGCCTATCACGAGCACAACGCCGACGAGGTCGGCCCGCGGTTGCTGGCAGCTCTTGGCGAAGGCAGGTCGGTGGCGCTGGTCTCCGATGCCGGAACACCACTGGTCTCCGATCCCGGCTACAGGCTGGCGCAACTGGCCATCGAGGCCGGCCACCGCGTCGTGCCAATCCCCGGCGCCTCGGCGCCGCTTGCAGCCCTCGTCGGTTCCGGTCTGCCGAACGATGCCTTTCTCTTTGCCGGCTTCCTGCCGACAAAGGACAAGGCCAAGCGCGATCGGCTGCAGGAGCTGGCGGCGGTGCCGGCGACGCTGATGTTCTTCGAATCGCCACACCGGATCGCGGCCACGGTAACGGCTGCCGCCGCCGTGCTCGGCGAAAACAGAAGGGCGACGGTCTGCCGCGAACTGACAAAGACCTTTGAAGAGTTCCGCCGCGGTACGCTGGGTGAGCTCAAGGCGTTCTATGACGACGCCGGCGCGGTCAAGGGCGAGATCGTGTTCGTCATCGGCCCGCCGGATGCGCCGCCGGAGCCGGAGGCCGCCGACGTCGACGCGCTGCTCGTCCGGCTGATCGCCGACATGTCGACCGGCAAGGCGGCGACCGAAGCCGCCAAACAGACGGGCCTTCCGCGCAAGGAGCTTTACGACCGGTTGCTGGAACTGAAGGACCGCGATGGCGACTGACGGCCCCGATCGACGCAAGCTTCAGGCTCAGAGGCGCGGTCGGTTCGCCGAGTATCGCGCGGCCCTTTGCCTGATCGTCAAGGGCTATCGCATCGTCGCCATGCGCTATCGCACCAGGCTCGGCGAAATCGATATCATCGCCAGGCGGGGCGATCTCATTGCCTGCGTCGAGGTCAAGGCCCGCCGCTCGGCTGACGACGGCGTCTTTGCCGTCACCGCAACAGCGCAGCACCGCATTCGCGCCGCCAGCGATCTCTGGCTCGCGCGCCAGCCCGATTTCGTCAGGCTTTCCGTGCGTTACGACATCATCACGGTGACACCCTGGCGCTGGCCGCGGCATCTGCCCGATGCGTTTTGAACCGACGCCGGACGAGGGAAAATGATTGTGGTGTTCCGCCTGCATTCCGTCTTGGAACAAATTTGCGAATTTGTAATCGTCCCGACATAAAAGCGTTACCGGCCTGTCATGGAAGGCCACTAGTCCACTGCCATCCGCAATCCGGTGGAGAGGACCAGTCATGTTCAAGAAAATTTCGCTCGCAGCTTTCACCCTTGCTTTTTCGGCAACCTCGTCGCTTGCCGCAACCGATATTACCTGGTGGCACGGCATGGCCGGCCGCAACGGCGAAGTCATCAACGAGATCTCGCAGAAGTTCAACGAAGCCCAGAGCGCCTGCGCGCTGACGCCGGTTTCGAAGGGCACCTATGAGGAAGCGCTGGCTTCCGGCATCGCCGCATTCCGCTCGGGCGAACAGCCCAACATCCTGCAGGTCTTCGACGCGGGCGCCGCGACCATCATCAACGCCAAGGGCGCCGTCGTTCCTGCCGAAGACCTCATCATCAAGGCCGGCCATACCTTCGACCGCAACGCTTTCATTGACGGCGTGCGCTACTTCTACGCTGACAGCGAAGGCAAGTTCGTCGGCATGCCGTTCAACTCCTCGGCGCCGATCATGTACGTCAACGACGAAGCCCTGAAGAAGGCCGGCGTCGAAGCCCCGAAGACCTGGGAAGAGTTCGAGGCCGCTGCACCCAAGCTGAAGGCTGCCGGCTACATCCCGCTCGTTCAGTCGCAGCTGACCTGGCAGTTCACCGAGAACTTCTTCTCGCGCAACAACATCCAGTTCGCCACCAACAACAACGGCTACGACAGCGTCGTCGACACCACGTTGAAGGTCACTGACCCGAACCTCATCATGATGTTCGACAAGCTCAAGGCCTGGAAGGACGAAGGCTACTTCGCCTTCTACGGCGCCGGCTGGAACGACAACCAGAAGGTCTTCGAAGAAGGCAAGGCTGCATTCTGGATCGGCTCGTCCGGTTCGTTCGGCGGCCTGCAGAAGACGGCGCAGATGCCGTTCTCGGCAACGTTCCTGCCCTATTGGAACGCCATCGAGGGTGCCGGCACCAACTCCTTCATCGGTGGTGCTGCCCTGTTTGCGATGTCGGGCAAGACCGACGAGGAAAACAAGTGCGTTGCCGACTTCTTCCAGTTCCTGACCTCGCCTGAAATCCAGTACTTCTACCACAAGGCTACCGGCTACGTGGCCATCACCAAGGCAGCCTACGAACTTGCCCAGAAGGACGGCTACTACAAGGAAAAGCCGGTTGCGGAAGTCGGCATCAAGCAGCTGATGCTGCCGGCTGGTGACTGGTCGAAGGGCTACCGCCTCGGCTTCTACCCGCAGATCCGCGAGATCATGGAGCGCGAATACGGCCGCATTTTCTCCGGTGAAACCACCGTCAAGGACGCCTTCGACACCATCGAGAAGGAAGGCAACGACCTGCTCGCCCGCTTCGCCAAGACGGCCGGCTGATCTCGATGACAACTGGAACGGAACGCCTCCCCGCGACGCGGGGAGGGACTGCAACGGATGGGCGTCGCTCGGGCGCCCTCCGGCTGTTCGGCGGCAAGGCGAAGGGCGGCGATGAAGCGGCCAAGCGCGTGCAATTCTCTTCGCCCTACCTGCCCTACCTCTTCCTGGCGCCGCAACTGGCGATCATCTTCGTATTTTTCTATTGGCCGTCGATTCAGGCGATCCAGTCGTCCTTCTATCTGGAAGACCCCTTCGGCTTCGGCTCGACCTTCGTCGGCATGGCGAACTACACCGACGTGCTGAAATCCGGCGAGTATCTGGGTATCGCGCGCTTCACGGCGATCTTCACCGCGCTCGTCACCTTCTTCGCGCTGTCGATCGGCCTGCTGCTGGCCGTCAAGGCGGATGGCGTCATCCGCGGCAACGCCAGCTACAAGACGCTGCTCATCTGGGTCTATGCGATCGCGCCGCCGGTTGCCGGCCTGATCGGCATGATGTTCTTCGACCAGCATATCGGCCCGATCGTCGAACTTGCTCGATGGTTCGGCTGGGACATCAAGGTCGGCCTCAACTATTCCGATACTGCCTTCGCGATGATCGTCGTCTCGGTCTGGAAGCAGATCCCCTACAATTTCATCTTCTTCCTCTCCGGCCTGCAGGGCATCCCGGTGGCGGTGCGCGAGGCCGCGGCGATGGATTGCCGCTCGGGCTTCCGTCGCTTCTGGACGGTGATCCTGCCGCTGCTCGCACCGACCGCCTTCTTCCTCCTGATTATCAACGTCACCTACGCGCTGTTCGACACCTTCGGCGTCATCGACGTGATGGTGAAGGACAAGGCGGCGAATAATCCGATCACCCTTGTCTACAAGGTCTACATGGATGGTTTCCGCGGCAACGACCTCGGCGGCTCCTCGGCCCAGTCGGTCATCCTGATGCTCATCGTCTTCGTTCTCACCATCTTCCAGTTCCGCTTCATCGAGCGGCGCGTGCACTACAATTGAGGCGGGGCCGATGTATCGCACCAAGTTTTTCGACCACGTCATCCTGCTCTTCGGCGTCTTCATCATGGTGGCGCCTGTCGTGGTCGCCTTCATGACCTCGACACACGAGGCGGCCGATATCCACCGCAACGGCCTCAGCCTCACCTGGGGTGGTCACTTCGTCGAAACCTACGAGACGGTTCTGACCCGCAAGGGCGGGTTCACGGGCAAGATCACCGGTCTCAACATGATGATGAACTCGATGATCCTGGGCCTCGGCTTCGCGGTCGGCAAGATCGTCCTGTCGATGCTGGCCGCCTATGCGATCGTCTATTTTCGCTTCCGGCTCGGCACCTTCTTCTTCTGGATCATCTTCACGACGCTGCTGCTGCCGCTCGAAGTGCGCATTCTTCCGTCCTATGAAGTGATGAACACGCTGAAGCTGACCAACACCTATACCGGCCTGATCGTGCCGCTGCTGGCGTCGGCGACGGGCACCTTCTACTTCCGGCAGTTCTTCAAGTCGGTGCCGGATGAGCTGCTCGAGGCGGCGCGCATCGATGGCGCCGGGCCGTTCAAGTTCTTCATCGACGTGCTGGTGCCGCTGTCGCGCACGATGATGGCGGCGATCTTCATCATCATGTTCGTCTATGGCTGGAACCAGTATCTCTGGCCGACATTGATGACCACCGACGAAGGCTTCTTCACGCTGGTGCGCGGCATCAAGCAGATCCTGCTCGTCTGGGTCGGCTCCAACATCCCCGATTACAACGAGGCCTTTGCGCTGGCGATCCTCGCCATGCTGCCGCCGGTGCTGATCGTGGTGATCTTCCAGCGCTGGTTCATCAAGGGCCTGACGGAAAGCGACAAGTAGACAACGCTGCGGCGGGATCGTCCTCGCCGCGCGCTCAAACGCAATTTTACCAACGGAGGCAGCCATGGCGGCCATCACCATAGCCGAGGTCTCGAAGATCTATACCGGCAACGTCGAGGCGGTGAAGTCCGTCTCGATCGATATCGAGGACGGCGAATTCATCGTGCTGGTCGGTCCATCCGGCTGCGGCAAGTCCACGCTCCTGCGCATGGTCGCGGGGCTTGAGGGCATCTCGAAGGGCACGGTGAAGATCGGCTCGCGCGTCATCAACGAGGTTGACCCGGCCGAGCGCGACATCGCCATGGTGTTCCAGAACTATGCGCTCTATCCGCATATGACCGTCTACCAGAACCTCGCCTACGGTCTGAAGAACCGCAAGACGCCGAAGGCCGAGATCGACGCGCGCGTCGCGGAAGCCGCGCGCATGCTGGAGATCGAGCCCTATCTCGACCGCAAGCCGCGCGCGCTTTCCGGCGGCCAGCGCCAGCGTGTCGCCATGGGCCGCGCCATTGTGAGAAAGCCGGCGGCGTTCCTCTTCGACGAACCCCTGTCCAATCTCGATGCGAAGCTGCGTGTCTCCATGCGCGGCGAGATCAAGCGGCTGCAGAAGCGCCTCGGCACCACGTCGCTCTACGTCACCCACGACCAGCTGGAGGCGATGACGCTTGCCGACCGGCTCGTGGTGCTGAACGGCGGCCGGATCGAGCAGATCGGCCGTCCGCTCGATGTCTATCATCGCCCGGCCTCGACCTTCGTCGCGAGCTTCATCGGCTCGCCGGCCATGAACCTGATCAAGGGCAATATCAAAGGCGCAAGCCTGCATATCGGCGCCTACCGGATCGAGCTTGGCGATCATGCTCCGGTCGAAGGACCTGTAACAGTCGGCCTGCGCGCCGAGGATCTGAGGCTTGCCGGCGTCGGCGAGGACGCGATGCTGTTCCAGGTCGACTATGTCGAGGAGCTGGGCGCACAACGCCTCGTCCACGGCACCCTCGAGGATCAGGCGCTGACGGTGGCGCTTTCTCCCGAAATCCCGCTCTCCGGCGATCTCGCCGTGACCATCGCGACAGACCGCCTGCATTTCTTTTCGCCCGACAATGGCAAGCGACTGGAGCGCGGCGCGTCGTTCGCCAATATGGGCGAAAGCGCACGTCCCCTCAGCCTGGAGCCGGCATTGTGATCGAAAAGACCGTCAGCATCCTTGCCGTGCCGTCGCAGGAAACCCGCGCCGGTTTCACGGCGATCGAGCGCTCGATCGCGGCCCACGACGCCGTGCTGGCGACGTTGCCCGAGATGAGCAGCATCGAAATCGGCGGCGAACCATCGTCGCGTGAACCGCTGTCCTACCCGTTCACCGTTGCTGCCTGGAACCTGGAACGCTGCCTGTTTGCGCCGGAGAGTGCGGCCCATCTGGCGGCAACCGCAGCGCCGGTCGTTCTGCTTTCGGAAATGGACAACGGCATGGCCCGCACCGGCCAGCGCCACCCGACGGCAGAAGTCGCCGCCATCCTTCAGATGCAATATGCCTATGGTGTCGAGTTCATCGAGCTTGGCCTCGGTTCCGATACGGAACTGGAATTCTGCAAGGACGATTTTAACGCGAAGGGCTTTCACGGCAACGCACTGATGGCCGCGGTGCCGCTCGCGCGACTGTTCATGCTCCGTCTCTGGGGCGAGCGGCCCTGGTTCATGGATGGCGGCGACCAGCCGCGTGTCGGCGAACGTTTTGCCGTCGGTGCGGTGATCGAGACCGAAGCCGGCCCCTTCGTTGCAGTCTCCACCCATCTCGAAAGCGCCACAACGGCGCCCTACCGCGAGCGGCAGGTCAATGAACTCATCGATGCGCTCGATGAAGCCTTCCCCGACATGCCGGTCCTGATCGGCGGCGATCTCAACACTGGCAACCATGCCGGCGGCGATTTCGAGGCCGAAGGGCTGTTTGCCATGAGTGCGGCGCGCGGCTTCACCCGCCATGGCGGACCGATCGATCAGATGACCACCCGCCCCAGCCTGATCACACGCTGGCCGGAGCGGGCGATGAAGCTCGACTGGTTTCTGTCACGGGGCCTGAAGATCGGCGAAAGCCGGATCATTTCCTCGCTCGACGCAAACGGCCGCCCGCTGTCTGATCATGATCTCATCACCTGCGTCGTCGAGGGCTTCGAGTAGCCTTGCCTAAGGCGGGTCCGCATTCTACATGTTGCGGGCTCTTTTGGAGCGGGGCGATGAAAAGGGTGTGCGACCTTCTGCACGACCCCGCTCTAACGTATTAGATTCGATCGCGATCTTGGACGAACTGATCCAATGTCATCGTGATCCAACGGGGACGGGAAGATGGCGAAAATCGTCAATGTCGGGGTCCAGATGGACCATGTTTCGGGCATCAATATCGCGGGCGATTCCACCTTCGCGATGAGCCTCGAGGCACAGGCCCGCGGCTACCGGCTCTTCCACTATACCCCCGAGAAGCTGTCGCTGCGCGACGGCAAGGTTTTCGCGACGACGCAGCAGATGACGCTTCGCGACGTCAAAGGCGACCACTTCACGCTCGGCGAGCCCGAGCGGCTCGACCTTTCGACAATGGACGTGATCATGCTGCGGCAGGATCCGCCCTTCGACATGGCCTACATCACCTCGACCCACCTGCTCGAGCGCCTGCATCCGAAGACGCTTGTCGTCAACGACCCGGCCTGGGTGCGCAATTCGCCGGAAAAGATCTTCGTCACCGAATTCGCCGACCTGATGCCGAAGACGTTGATCACCCGCGACGCGGCCGAGATCGCGCGTTTCCGCGAGGAGATGGGCGACATCATCCTGAAACCGCTCTACGGCAATGGCGGCGCCGGCGTGTTCCACTCGGCGCGTGACGATCGCAACATGTCGTCGCTGCTCGAAATGTTCGGCCAGATGTTCCGCGAACCCTTCATCGCGCAGGAGTATCTGCCGGCGGTGCGCAAGGGCGACAAGCGCATCCTGCTCGTCGACGGCGAGCCGGTGGGAGCGATCAACCGCGTGCCGGCGGAACACGACGCCCGCTCCAACATGCACGCCGGTGGCCGGCCCGAGCCGACCGAACTGACGGCGCGCGAAAAAGAAATCTGCGCCCGCATCGCCCCGGCGCTGAAGGAGCGCGGCTTCCTCTTCGTCGGTATCGACGTCATCGGCGACTACATGACCGAGATCAACGTGACGTCGCCGACCGGCATCCGCGAAGTCAAGAAGTTCGGCGGCGCCGATGTTTCCAGCCTGCTTTGGGATGCGATCGAGCGCAAGCGCGCCTGACGCTTGGCGCGCAACAGCGCGGTTTGCGATAGCGACATGGACGAAACAGCACCGTGCTCTAAGCGGACCTGAGGGATCGCACAGCAAGGGCGGTGCCTCGACCGTTCATTCGGCCTTCCGGTCGTACCCCGCCACCCGAAGCGGGTGACGTTCGGTGAATGCAATGTTCTATTATTGTTCTTGTTTTTGTACGTGTTCCGTGCAAGATTTTCCGCTGCAACCAAAAGGGTTGCGGCGGCACGGCGGGCCGCCCCGTTGAAAGAGGCGGTGATGGTTGCGCGTGTCAGTACGATTGCATTCCAGGGAATAGAAGGCGTGCCGGTCGACGTTCAGGTGATGGTCGCGCCCGGACGGGTCGGCATGCAGATCGTCGGTCTGCCAGACAAGGCTATCGCCGAAAGCCGCGAGCGGGTGCAGGCAGCCCTTCATGCATCTGGTCTGGCGCTGCCGGCAAAGAAAGTCACCGTCAATCTCGCGCCCGCGGACTTGCCGAAGGAAGGCAGCCACTTCGATCTGGCGATCGCGCTTGGCCTGATGGCGGCACTCGGCGCCATCCCCGGCGATGCGCTTGCCGGCTATGTGGTGATCGGCGAGCTTAATCTCGACGGCACGGTCGCCGCTGTCGCCGGCGCGCTGCCAGCGGCAATCGGCGCCAATGCGCTCGGCAAGGGATTGATCTGCCCGGCCGAAAGCGGACCGGAGGCGGCCTGGGCCGGCGCCGACATCGATATTCTGGCACCCCGCAGCCTGATCGCCGTCGCCAATCATTTCCGGGGAACGCAGGTGCTTTCCCGGCCCGAGCCGGCCATCCGCGCCGGTGCCGCGGATCTGCCCGATCTTGCCGATATCAAGGGGCAGGAGAGTGCCAAGCGCGCGCTCGAAGTGGCGGCAGCCGGCAACCACAATCTCTTGATGATCGGCCCACCGGGCTCGGGCAAATCGATGCTGGCTTCGCGCCTGCCGTCGATCCTGCCGCCGTTGACCCCGGCCGAACTGCTCGAAGTCTCGATGATCCACTCGATCGCCGGGCAACTTCCGGGCGGCAAGCTATCCGACCGGCGGCCGTTCCGCACCCCGCATCATTCCGCCACCATGGCGGCCATGATCGGTGGCGGCTTGCGCGCCAAACCCGGCGAGGCGTCGCTCGCCCACAACGGCGTGCTGTTTCTTGACGAGTTTCCGGAGTTCACGCCGCAGGTTCTCGACGCGTTGCGCCAGCCGCTGGAAACGGCCGAATGCATCATTGCCCGTGCCAACCACCGGGTCAGCTATCCCGCCGCAATCCAGCTGGTGGCGGCGATGAACCCATGCCGGTGCGGCATGGCGGGTGAACCCGGCCGCAGTTGCGCCCGCGGACCGCGCTGCATGAGCGATTACCAGGCGCGCATCTCCGGCCCGCTGATGGACCGGATCGATCTTCGCATCGACGTGCCGGCCGTCAGTGCCGCCGACCTGATCCGGCCGATGGCGGCAGAGGCGAGTTCGGTCGTGGCGCGACGTGTGGCCCGCGCCCGCGAGCTGCAGCTCGATCGCTTCGTCGCGCTCGGCAGTCGCGAATCCACAAGCAACGCCCGTTGCTCGACGGCGATGATCGAGCGCATTGCCGAGCCCGATGCGTCGGGGCTGCAATTGCTGCGGGACGCGGCCGAGAAGCTGAAGTTTTCCGCGCGCGGTTATCATCGCGTGCTGAAGGTCGCGCGCACGCTTGCGGATCTCGACGGGGCGGCGACGGTCGGTCGCGTTCATCTTGCCGAGGCGATTTCCTACCGCATCGCCGGCGAGCGTCTGCAGGCGGCGGCGTAAAGCTATCGTCGGGTGCGGTGTCTGTTACCGCAGGTGCGGCAGTCGGCGTCCTTGCTTTCATACCGCCGCCTGAAAAGCATCGCCGAGCAACAAAAAGGGCGCCACAGCGCCCTTTCGTGTATCGCCTATAGCAAAACGCTTACGCGCCCAGACCGTCGAAAAGCACTGTCGAAAGATACCGTTCCGCAAAGGACGGAATGATGACGACGATGTTTTTGCCGGCGTTTTCCTCGCGTTGGCCGATCTCGATGGCCGCGGTGAGCGCAGCACCCGAGGAGATGCCGACTGGCACGCCTTCGAGCCTGGCGACGAGCCGCGCGATCTCGACGGCTTCGCCGCTGTTGACGGTGACGACTTCGTCATAGATGCCGGTGTCGAGGATCGCGGGCGCAAATCCGGCGCCGATGCCCTGGATCTTGTGCGGGCCGGGGTTGCCGCCCGAAAGCACAGGCGATTCCTCGGGCTCGACGGCAATCACCTTGATCGACGGCTTGCGCGCCTTCAACACCTGGCCGGCGCCGGTGATGGTGCCGCCGGTGCCGATGCCGGAGACGAAAATGTCGACTGCGCCGTCGGTGTCGTTCCAGATTTCCTCAGCCGTCGTCTTGCGGTGGATTTCCGGGTTGGCCGGGTTTTCGAACTGCTGCGGGATGATGGCATCCGGCAGCGTCTCGACGAGTTCCTGCGCCTTGGCAATCGCCCCCTTCATGCCCTTGGCGCCCTCGGTCAGCACGAGTTCGGCGCCAAGCAGCGCCAGCATCTTGCGGCGCTCGACCGACATGGTTTCCGGCATGGTCAGGATCAGCTTGTAGCCCTTGGCGGCGGCGACGAAGGCAAGCGCGATACCGGTATTGCCCGAGGTCGGCTCCACCAGCGTGGTGCGACCGGGTACGATCTTGCCCTGCGCTTCCAGGCTCTCGATCATGGCGACGCCGATGCGGTCCTTGACCGAAGCGATCGGGTTGAAGAATTCGAGCTTGGCGAGAAGGTTGGCTTTGACGCCCTTTTCCTTGGCAAGCTTGTCGAGCCGCACGATGGGAGTGTCGCCGATCGTTTCCGTGATCGAGGAATAGACGCGGCCGCGGCCGGGCTTGCGCGTGTCAGACATTGAGTTTCTCCCTTGGGTTCGATCTGGTTGGTTGTGACAATAGGGACAATGCTCGTTCTATTCCAGAACGGTAACCGCGACGGGGCGATCCGCCGAAGGAAAAAACACCGGCGTAAGTGCTTTCAAGGGAATGTTTTTTCAGGCAGCGCGGGTGGCGATATAGGCCGCAGTGCCGGCAAGCACGCCTGCCGCAACCCGGTTCAGCGCCTGCAACGCCTTCGGCTGCTTGAGCAACGTGCGCGCCCGGGCAGCAAGCAGGATATAGGGCAGAAGCACGGTCAGCAGCACAAGGAAGGTCGCGATCAGCAACAGCCCGTATTCGCGCGGTCCGATCACGGCGATGTCGATCAGCGTCGGAACCAGCGCCACATAAAACAGCATGGTCTTCGGATTGCCGAGCGTGACGAGCAGACCGGAAAGGAACGATATCGACATGCTCTTGGACGTCTTCGCCTTGATGTCCTGTGGCAACAGGCCTGATGTCCAGAGCTTCCAGGCGATGTAGCCGAGGTAGAGAACGCCGGCGAACTTGACGATCAGGAAGGCGGTGGTGAAGGTCTGGGCGATCAGCGCCAGGCCGAGCACCACGGCGGTCAGGTAAACCATGTCGCCGACGATCAGGCCGAGTCCCATGAAGAAGGTCTCGCGAAAGCCGGAGCCGAGCGCCCGTGCGACGAGCGCGGTCACGCCGGGGCCGGGAATGATGGCCGCGATGAACAGAGCGCCACTATAGGCAAGCAGGGCTGCAAGCGTCATGATCGTTCCTCATGGGTGGCGACGCCGCTTTTTAACGCAGAGCGTCGAAAATGGAAATCGGGATTGGCGGGCGGGCGGCAATTTCGCGACAAAATTGATCGGGTGACAAGTCCGGCATTGTCCGGGCTCTGCGGATGCGTAGAGCTTTGGCAGACACTCAATGAAGGCGCCCTCATGCCCGAGCTCCAGAACCTCATCGGCTTTGCCCTTATTGCCCTCGGCATGGTGCTGACACCAGGGCCGAACATGATCTACCTGATCTCTCGCTCGATCAGCCAGGGGCCGGCCGCGGGCCTGATCTCGCTTGGCGGCGTCGCGCTCGGCTTTGTCGTCTACATGATCTCCGCGGCTCTCGGCATCACCGCGCTGCTCCTAGCCGTGCCTTTCGCCTATGACGCCCTGCGGCTGGCCGGTGCCGCCTATCTCGTCTATCTCGCCTGGCAGGCGGTCCGACCCGGCGGGCGCTCGCCGTTCCAGGTCAAGAACCTGCCGAAGGACGGCCCGCGCAAGCTGTTCCTGATGGGGTTTCTGACGAGCCTTCTGAATCCGAAAGTCGCCGTCCTCTATCTCTCGCTTCTGCCGCAGTTCATCCGCCCGGAGGCGGGCAACGTGCTCGCGCAGTCGATGATCTTCGGCTCGATCCAGATTGCCACCAGCGTCACGGTCAATGCGATGATCGCGCTTGCCGCAAGCTCGATCGCCGCCTTCCTGGCCG
This sequence comes from Ensifer adhaerens, assembly GCF_013283195.1. Classification (GTDB taxonomy): domain Bacteria; phylum Pseudomonadota; class Alphaproteobacteria; order Rhizobiales; family Rhizobiaceae; genus Ensifer; species Ensifer adhaerens_G. Next base: position 742,437 of record NZ_JABEKT010000001.1, read on the forward strand.
GTCGCCCGATGTTCATGGTGGTACAGCGCTGGGCGATGGGCACGGCTCTGTTCGGCTTCGCCGTCAGCATGGCCGCCGAGGCGCGCCGCTGACGGGCCTCGGCCAAGGTCTCTCCTATTCGAACATCGGCCGCATGAAGCTGCGTTCGTAGCTGACGATGCAGCGTGTCTTTTCGCCGTAGGCGAAAGCCTCCAGGCATTCCGGATCCTTGGCCATCTTCTCGCGATAGATCTCGTATTCGGCGAGGCTGGGGAAGGTGAAGAGCGCCAGCGCGATGTTGTTGGCGCCCTCGTGCGGCATGAAGTAGCCGTGGTGGGTGCCACCCAGCCGGTTGACGAGCGGTATCCAGAGTTTGGCGTAGTGCTCGAACTCGGCCAGCTTGTAGGGGTCGATAACGTATTTCAGATAGCAGGTGATCATGCGGTTCTCCCTTCGCGTCTGCGCTTGATAGGGGAGGCGATCCGAAGTTTCCAGCCGAGATTCATGCCGGCAGCAGCCAGCAGGATGGCGATCGATCCGAGGATCTGGATCGGCTGCAGCGCATGCCCGAAGGCGAGACGATCGACGACGATGGCGGCGATCGGGTAGATGAAGGACAAGGCCCCGGTCATGTGCGTCGGCAACCTCTGAATGGCGCCATAGAGCAGCACGTACATGATGCCGGTATGGATGACGCCGACGGCAATCAGGATCGACCATTGCTCGGCACCGGAAGGGGTGGGGGCGGCAAGGGCCATCGGTGCCAGCATCAGCGTTCCGGTCACCACCTGGATCAGGGCGATCAGGTGCGGCGGCGTTCCCTTGAGCAGCTTGGTGAGCAAGGCCGCGATCGCGTAGAAGAAGGCAGCACCGATCGAAAGCGCGATGCCAACAAGATAATCATCCGGCGCAAAGCCGCCGCCGGGCTTGGCCGAGATGATCGCCAGCATGCCGGCAAAGGAGATCGACAGCCAGAAGACCTTGGTCGCGGTGATCTTTTCGCCGAGGAACAGGGCGCCGAGCCCGAGAAGCATGAACGGCTGGGTGTTGTAGACCATCGTCGCGATCGAGATCGACGCATGCGAATAGGCGGCAAACAGCAACAGCCAGTTGACGACGATGGCGATGCCGCCGGCAATCGACAGCAGCACGACCCGCCGGGTGAAATGGCGCCGGTCGAGGAGGCCGAGCATGGCCGCGATCGCCACCAGCGTCACCGCGCCGAAAACGCAACGCCAGAAGACGACGCTGGTCACCGGCTGACCTGACATCAGCACGAACCAGCCGATCGTGCCCGATATCAGCATCGCCGCCGTCATTTCGGCACTGCCTCTTTTGATGTCTGCGCCCATGGCGATCACTCCTCGATTGATGGCCCAAGATTAATCGGCATCATCAGCAGTTTATATGGAAGATCGCAGGCATTTAGGTTATTTTACCTAAACATCGAAGACGGTTTCGATGTTTTGGCTTATGAGGTTTGCCGATGCTGGATGAACTCGATCGCCGCATTCTGGATATCCTGGCCGCAAATGCGCGCGTGTCGCTGAAGGAGCTGGCGCAGCAGGCGGGCCTGTCCTCGCCCAGTGCCGCCGAGCGCCTGCGCAAGCTGGAGGAGCGCGGCGTGCTCGACGGTTTCACCATCGCCCTCAACCCTGTGAAGCTCGGCTATCCCCTGCAGGCGATCATCCGCGTCCGGCCGATGCCGGGCATGCTGCATATCGTCGAGAAACTGATCCAGGAGACGCCGCAGGTCGTCGAATGCGACAAGGTCACCGGCGACGACTGTTTCATCGCCAAGCTGTTCGTGCGGGATATGGCGGAGCTGGACACGCTGCTCGATCGCATCGCCGAGAAGGCGCAGACCAACACGTCGATCGTCAAGTCGACGCCGGTGAAGCGGCGCTTGCCGCCGCTTATCTGATCGGGCTTTTCAGATCATGCAATTGCGGACGGGCAACCGCTTCGCGCTTTTCCTGGAAATGCTTCAGACGCCGGTCGAGCCGAAGCCACCGGCGCCGCGTTGCGTCTCGCTGGCGCTGTCGGCCTCGCGCACGCTCACCTGCGTCACCGGCGCAATCACCATCTGCGCGATGCGCATGCCGCGCTCGATGACGAAATCCGCGTCACCGAGATTGACGAGCAGCACCTTCACTTCGCCGCGATAATCGCTGTCGATCGTGCCCGGCGTGTTGAGGCAAGTGATGCCGTTCTTGAAGGCAAGGCCGGATCGCGGGCGGATCTGCGCCTCATAGCCCGCCGGGATCTCGAAGATGAAGCCGGTCGGCACCAGCGCCCGTTTTCCCGGTGCAAGCGTCATCGGCTCGTTTGCGCCAACTGCGGCGCGCAAATCCATGCCGGCTGCACCCTCGGTCTCATAGGCCGGCAGGTCCAATGCCTCGGCATGCGGCAGGCGAATGAGGGTCAGGGCGGGTTTTGTCTGGGGCGTGTGCATGGTCATTGATCCATAAGCCGGGCGCTCGCAGCACCGGTCAATTGCATAATGAGGGCCGAGCCTGTAAAGACGCCGCAACTCACAGGATTCTACGATATGGCCGAAAGTCTCGCCGAGGCGGTATCCCGCCGCCGCACATTTGCGATCATCGCCCACCCCGACGCGGGTAAGACCACCCTCACCGAAAAGCTGCTGCTGTTCGGCGGCGCCATTCAGCTCGCCGGCGAAGTCAAGGCCAAGAAGGATCGCATCCAGACCCGTTCGGACTGGATGAAGATCGAGCGCGAGCGCGGCATCTCGGTCGTCACCTCGGTGATGACCTTCGAATATGGCGGCAATGTCTTCAACATCCTCGACACGCCCGGTCACGAAGACTTCGCCGATGACACCTATCGCACGCTGACGGCGGTCGATGCCGCGGTCATGGTCATCGACGCCGCCAAGGGTATCGAGCCGCGGACGCTGAAGCTGTTCGAAGTCTGCCGCATGCGCGACATACCGATCATCACCTTCGTCAACAAGATGGACCGCGAGAGCCGCGACCCCTTCGAGATCCTCGATGAGGTCGAAGAAAAGCTGGCGCTCGACTGTGCGCCGGTGACCTGGCCGATCGGTCGCTCCAAGACCTTTTGCGGTTCCTACCACCTTGCCGACAACACCGTGCGCGGCGCCGATACGCAGGAAGTGCTGACCCGGGTCAACGGTCCCGAGATGGTCGCCCACCGCCTGCCGGAAAACGAACGCGAGGCCTTCATCGAAGAGACGTCGCTGGCGATCGAGGCCTGCAAGCCGTTCGACAAGAAGGCCTTCCTCGAAGGCCATCTGACGCCGGTATTCTTCGGCTCGGCGCTCCGCAACTACGGTGTGCGCGACCTGATCAATGCGCTTGGCGAGATCGCCCCGCCGCCGCGCGACCAGGTCGCCGATACGCGTACCGTACATGCGACCGACGACAAGATGACCGCCTTCGTCTTCAAGATCCAGGCGAACATGGACCCGAACCACCGCGACCGCATCGCCTTTGCCCGTGTCTGCTCCGGCAAGCTCGAGCGTGGCATGAAGGCGCGTCTGGCGCGCACCGGCAAGCAGCTGGGCCTGAGCGCCCCGCAGTTCTTCTTCGCTTCGCAGCGCCAGCTGGCCGATACGGCCTATGCCGGCGACGTTGTCGGCATTCCGAACCACGGCACCTTGCGCATCGGCGATACGCTGACGGAAGGTGAACATCTGGTCTTCCAGGGCGTGCCGAACTTCTCGCCGGAAATTCTGCGGCGCGTGCGGCTCGAAGATGCGATGAAGGCGAAGAAGCTGAAGGAAGCGCTGCAGCAGATGGCCGAAGAGGGCGTCGTTCAGCTGTTCTCGCCGGAAGACGGCTCGCCGGCGATCGTCGGCGTCGTGGGCGCGCTGCAGCTCGACGTTCTGAAGGAGCGCCTGCAGGGAGAATACGGCCTGCCGGTGTCGTTCGAAATGTCGCGCTTCTCCGTCTGCCGCTGGATTTCGTCCGACCAGCCCGCCGAACTCGACAAGTTCGTCACCGCCCGCCGCGGCGATATCGCTCGCGATCTCGACGGCGACCCGGTTTTCCTGGCGCAGGACAGCTTCTCGCTGCGTTACGAGGCCGAGCGTTACCCGGCGATCAAGATGGTCGCGATCAAGGAGTACCACGTCGCCAAGGCGGCGTGATCGATACCACTCTCAGCCGGCGGCATACGCCGGCTGACCCCCAGCCGTTCAGGGAGTGTGGCCCCTCAGAGGGTCGACATGCGCAGAGCCAGCACCAGCTGTGTCACCCGGAGGGTGACGAAGGCATAGATCGCCAAAAGCAGGATCTGCAGCGCCAGATGCCGACGCACCTTCGACAGCCTGTGCAGGCCATCCGCCAGATTGAGCAGAAATAGAACGACGCCGATGGTGGAGACGATGTAACCCGCCACGGCGGTGTTCGGCAGCCCCTTGATATCGAGGGTGCGACCGTTCTCGACCGCATGCATGCCGGCGGCGATCACCAGCGTCGCGACCACCAGGTTGCGCACGTGGCGAAAGATCTCCTCGAGCCCGCCGTTGTCGAACAGCATCCGCCGCGCCAGGCTGAATTTCGAACGCATGCCTTCTGTCATCGTCGCCTCTTGTTGAGTGCATAAACCTTCAGATCAGCCTTGATCCAAGGGCGTAACCCTGTGGCATATCCGGTGAGCGGCGGTGTCGCGCCCGATGTCTACGCGCACGCTGCCTCTTGCCGCGATGCCGCGATGCCGCGATGCCGCGATGCCGCGATGCCGCGATGGTATGTCCGCCTGGCCCTGCGTCAAACACTTTCGCTGCGCGCTGCCTGCCCGCGGGACGCAAGGGCAAAGCGCGGTGCGCTTCGGCTGAGCTGCGCCGACGTCGGGCGAATGTGCCAGGTGGCGCCGATGGCCTCCTCGAGGGCCGCAACAAGCTCGGCCATATCCGCAGCCGCGGTTTCATGCAGCGCTTCTGCGACGATGAGGGCTGACGTCGTCTGCGGGCGGATCGCCGAATGGCCGCTTTGCCGGTTGGTCCACCGGCGCGCATGGGCGCATCCCGCCGCGTCGCGAAAGATCACTTCATCCGGTTCAGGGTGCTCCGTGTCGCCGGAGAAGGTGGCGTAGACCTCGTCCCCTTTCGCACGGGTCACTTCTAGATCGCCGTCGATGCGCGAAAGATCGAAGACGGCGATGGGAATGGCAAAGGCCAGCGACACGGCGTTGCAAAGGTCGATCAGCGGATGGATCGACGGCAGGTCGCCCTCTTTCCGGAACCGGCGCAGCAGGGCTTCCGATGCGCAGCGATACTGCGTCGGCTTCAAGTCCATTCTGGAAAACGTCCGGCGCCAGGCCTGAATTTCCAAGAGTTCGCCTTCCGCACGCGTTGCAAGGAAGGTCCTGGCGATCGCTTGAAACCGCGCAACGGCGTCGGCGACCGAAACGTCGCTGCTGATACCTTCGACATGGAGCGCACCCGCCGCAAGCTCGGGAAAATCGCGCCAGATGCTGTCTGAATGCTGGAAATGCATGGAATGCCTCGAAAGAAGGGGATGAGAATGGCGTCAGATCTGGGCCTGACCGGCAGTCTTGGACCGGAGATGCGGCATGGCAAGGCTGAGGACGGCGACAAGCACGCAGCCGATGCCGGCGAGCTGGTTGATACTGACGGGTTCGCCGAGAAGAACGAAGGCCAGCAAGACGGCGGAGACGGGCGCGAGAGCGGTAAAGACCGAGGCTTCCGTTCCGCTGACCCTGGCGGAACCCGCGTACCAAAGGATGAAGCCGGCGACCGTGGGTACCAGGGCATAATAAAGCACGGCCGCCAGAGATTGCTCCGCGACGCCCTGCATCGAAGGAACCTCGAAGAGAGCGGGGACGATCGCCACGGCAACGCCCATGCCGGCCATGATGGTTGAAAGGGCGAGAGGCGCGATCGGCGTTCGGATACGCTTGTTGATCAAGATGAACAGCCCTTCGCAAACCACCGCGCCAAAGACGAGCGTGATGCCGAGGGCAGAATGGGATGTGCCTTCGCCGGGCCGAAGCACGATCGTCAGAACGCCCGCTGCCGCCAATCCGATCGCGATCAGGGTCGACCGGCTGGGGCGTTCGCCGAGAAGCAGGATGGCGATGGCAGCGGAGACGACCGGAAGCGTGCCGATGACGACGCCGGCATCCGTCGCCGAACTGTAGCGCAATCCGGCAATCAGAAGCGTCGTATAGCCGACGCTGCCGGCGCCTGCCTGCAGGAAGAGGATCAACCACTCGCGCCGTTCAAGCCTTGGCCAGGGCGTCCGTGTCAGGCGCATCAGGGCGAGGAACAGCGGAAAGGCGACAGCAAAGCGTAAGGCCGTGGCAACAAAGGGCGGCAGGCCGGAAGCGATCAGCTTGCTGGCGATCACTGTGCTGCCGACCATGATCATCGCCAGCGAAAGATAGAGATATCCTTGAAATTTTTCCGACATGCGGCCACTCCTGCGTTGGTGCGCAAGAGACCTCATCCAGGTCTTTCGGTCTTGAACGGAATTGCAGGCGGCGATGCCGTTTGTGCGGAAATGTTCGGCGGGCCTGCATCAATGACCCGCACGAAAACGAGAGTTCAAGGCACGGCCTTGGCTCAGTGGAAGGAACCGGCGTAGGCGCCGGGCGAGATGCCGTATTTGCGCACGAAGATCCGCGTCATGTGGCTCTGGTCGGCAAAGCCGCCTTCCGCCGCGGCCTCGGCCAGCGGCATGCCGCTGGCGATCAGCCGCCGCGTCAGATCGATCCGGCGCTGCACGAGATAGGCATGCGGCGTCAACCCGAAGCTTTTCGAAAATCCGCGCACCACCTGAAACCGGCTGAGGCCCGCTGCCTGTGCAAGATCGGTCAGGGTGACGGGGACGGCCGGATCTTCGTCGATCAGGCTCTGCGCCCTGGCGACCGCCGACGGCACGTGCCCGCCATGGCATTGCCCGTCCCGCTCGTGCATTACGTCGGCCAGCAGCAAAAGCGTGCACTCCTCGTCGAGCATCTCGCCTCGATCGCCACCGGGCGCGGTGATCGCGCTGAAGAGGGTCTGAAAGTGTCTCGACGTCCGCACATCATGGAAGGCGGGGGCGGTGAACTCCGCAATCCGCGTCCGGCCCTGGCTGATGTCCTCCATGGCGTTGCCGATCACGGCAGGGTCGAAATAGAGCATCCGCCACGACCGACCGGCATCGCCGATCGGCATGCCGTCATGGACCTCGCCGGGGTTGACCGTGATCATGTCGCCCGCACCCGCTTCGACCACGCCGCGGCCGCTCAGCGATTTCTGAGCGCCCTGGTGGATGAGGCCGATGCCGAATTGCTCATGGGTGTGGCGTGCAAACACGTGCCCCGACGAGGCAGCGACGGCCTCGACGCCGGCAATGCGGCAACGGAGTATCGTGAACTTGCCCTTTGTCATCGCCACGCCTGTTCGGGCACCGACGGCCCGTCGGATGTATCTGTCTTTCTCTTACAACGGCCGCGGCTTTCCGGCCATGGGGATCGGCCAAAACTGCCGGCCGGATCTGCCGGGCGGCGCGACGAAAGGCACCGGCCGGGGCTGATGCTTTCGCCCTTGCGGCGTTGCAATCGGCGTCCGCATGGGTAAATTCCGCCGTCGAAAGACGATGACGACCGGAGAATTGCCGAATGCTGGACCTGCGCCTTCACTTCCTCGAAGCCGATGGATCCCTTGCACCCTGGCGCGAGACGATTCTCAACGACGTGCGGACGACGGCTGAGCGTGTCGGCGGCAGCGTTTCAGCATCCGACAGGTCCGCACCCGTCGATGTCCTCGTCGAGCGCCGGCCGGGGGAAACGATTCCGGAGCTTGGTTTGTCGGGCGCCTGCTACCGCCGTGGGCTCGTCACGGTCACGCTGGATCCGGATAACCCCAACTTCGAGACCAACCTCGTAAGAGGCGAATTCCGAAAGACACTTACACACGAACTTCACCATTCCTTCCGCCACGCGACTTGCGGCTATGGTCTCAGGCTGGGAGAGGTGCTCGTCACCGAAGGCCTGGCCGACGCCTTCGACGCGGAAATCAACGGTGGCGACGGCAATCCGTGGAACCACGCTATTCCCGCGCAAGACTGGTTGGGGCTTATCGAGCGGGCCGAACTGGAGCTGTGGGCTGACGGCTACAACCACAGCGCCTGGTTCTTCGGCTGGAGCGGACAAGGTAGCCCGCTGCCGCGCTGGGCCGGCTACTCGATCGGCTACCATCTCGTGAAGACCTACCTGGCCGCCAATCCGGACGCCCGTCCGTCGCGGATGACGGCGACCCCGGCGCCCGAGGTGATCGGCCGGGCGTGGGCGCATCTGAAGGCCAGGATAGCGATCGCCTGACGTCGATCAGTCCCGGTCGTGACCGGGCAACGTGCCGACGCTGTGGATCCAGGGCAGGGCGGAAGAACGCCAGATCTGTGATTTGGGAGCAAGGTCGCGGCGCTGATTGATCGTGCCGAGGCGAATGCCGACCTCTTCGGCGTCCTCATCCGTGCCGGTGGTGTAGACCGGCGAACCGCAGTTCGGGCAGAAGAACTGCAGGCGCTTGCGGCCGTTTTCCGCGGTCTTGACGTAAAGCTTCGGCTCGCCACCGGTGAGCCGGAAATTTTCGCGCGCTGTCCCCGCACTCACGCGGTAGGCCGTTCCCGTCAGCTGCTGGCAATCGGTGCAGTGGCAGATCGCGACATCGTCCGGATCGATGTCCGCCTCATAGGTCACGAAGCCGCAATGGCATTGTCCGTCGATCCGCATGGCACAGCCTCCCTGAAAGGCCATAACCTAGGACGGAGACGCGCGTCCGTCCATCGTGCTTGCGCCGGAGGCGATCGGCCTAGAGCGCTTCATCTTTAAACGGAAGCATTCTGCCGGAAGGAATTTCGGCCAGAACCAAGTCGGCTGGCGAAGAGCGCAGCAGAAGCTGCGGTCGAGACGGACGCCGCCGGTAATGGCCGAAATTCATCCGGCCCTTCGGGTTGGCTGAAAACGGCCGTCCACTGTGTCGGATGGCTTGACCGATGGGTCCGCATCGCTCTGCGCCATCCTTCGTGTGGAACGGCCGTTTTGAGCCAACAGAATCGCTTCCGTTTAAAGATGAAACGCTCTAAACGCCGGTAAACAGCCACTCGTGTTCGCGGGCGTTGTGGAATTTCCACACCCGCTTCGGCCCGGCCATGACGTTGAGATAGTAGACGTCGTAACCGTGTACGGCGGCAACCGGGTGATATCCCCTCGGTACCAGCGTCACGTCGCCGTCTTCCACGGCCATGGTCTCGTCCAGCGAGCGGTCGTCGGTATAGACGCGCTGCATGGCAAAACCCTGCGGCGGGTTCAGGCGGTGGTAATAGGTCTCTTCCAGATAGCTCTCGGCCGGCAGATCGTCCTGATCGTGCTTGTGCGGCGGGTAGGAAGAGGTGTGTCCGCCCGGCGTGATCACTTCGACCACCAACAGCGACTGGGCGGAGCTGTCGTCCTCGGGCATGATGTTGGTGACATAGCGGGTGTTGGTGCCCTTGCCGCGCGTCATCTGCGGGTGCGTGCCCGGCTTGATCACCTTGGCCTTGAAACCGTCGCCGCCGGGGGCCGAGCAGATCGCGAGATCGAGATCGGTCGTCGCCGCCACCTGCCAGCGGCTGCCCTTCGGCACGTAGACGGCATAGGGCTGTCCCTCGAAGGGTGTCATGCGCTCGCCAAGCTCGCCGAAGTCCTCGCCATCGACCGAAATCTTCGCCTTGCCGGTGACCAGCACGAGGCAGATCTCCTTGTCGCCGGCCTCGCCGTCAGCCGTCTCGCTCGGCTTCAGCCGGTTGAGCGCGAAGCCGACATAGGTCCAGCCGGCGCTTTCCGGCGTGACGTTCTGCATCAGGCCGGAGTTGGCCTTCGGTTTGACGAGCAGCTTGGACATGTGACGGTCTCCTGATTCATTTTATCGAGCGCGCCGAGTCTTTGGCTTGCCCCTCACCCTAACCCTCTCCCCGCAGGCGGGGAGAGGGGACTTTCGCGCTTACCGTTTCTCTTCTCCCATATCGCGGGAAACCTGGACGGTGCGGCATACCCCTTCTCCCCACGAGCGGGGAGAAGGTGGCGGCAGCCGGATGAGGGGCGGCTACGCCCGGTCCAAGCCCGCTTCCTTGGCAAACGCCTTCAGCGACTTCAGCCCCAGCGACTGATACTCGAAGGGGTTGCGCACGGCCGAGTCCTGTTCGGCCTCGATCACCAGCCAGCCATCGTAATTGTGCTCGGCGGCGATTTTCAGGACGGGCAGGAAATCGACGCCGCCTTCGCTGTCGCCGGGAACGGTGAAGACACCGCGGCGCACACCCTCGAGGAAGGAGAGGCCTTCGCCTTCGACGATCTTGCGCACGGCGGTGCGGACGTTCTTGCAATGGATGTGACGGACGCGGTGCATGTACTTCTTCGCGACCTCGGCCGGGTCGGAGCCGCCGAACCAGGCGTGACCGGTGTCGAGCAGGAGCTTGGTCGCCGGACCGGTGTTCTGCATCAGGAGGTCGATTTCCTCGCCGGTCTGGACGATCGTGCCCATGTGGTGGTGATAGACGAGATCGATGCCCTGGTCGGCGCAATATTGCGCGATCGCCTCAAGGTCGGCGCCGAACTTCTTCCACTGGTCCGCCGGCAGCACCGGCTTGTCGTTGGCCACCGATTTGCTGTCGTCGCCATGGATGGCGTTCGAGGTCTCGCAGACGATCGCTACCTTGCAGCCGTTGTGCTTCAACAGGTCGAGATGCGGCTGGATCGCCTTCTTCTCCGTTTCGACGTCGTGGGTGAGCAGGTTGGTCGAGTGCCAGCCGGAAACGAAGACCAGGTCGTAGGAGGCAAGTTTCGCCTTCAGCGCTTCCGGGTCGGAAGGCATCTTGTGGCCCTTCTCGATGCCGTCGAAGCCGATCTTCTGGCAATCGGACAGGCAATCCTCGAGCGTCAGATGCGCGCCGATCGAATGGTCGTCGTCGTTGCTCCAGGCGATCGGGTTGGTTCCGTAGCGGATCATGTTTCTTCACTTTCTGATGCCATCCGCAACCATGCGGACAATGGACGTGGAAAAGCGCCTGCGATGGGGTCGCAGGCGCCGGATTGTTTGTTCTCAGCCGAAGCGTTGCGACGCGAGCGCCTTCTCGTAACCCTTGCGGGCCTCGTTGACCTGGGCGCGGTCCGAAACCTCGGGGACCGCGACATCCCACCAGTGGCCGCCTTCGTCGGTGGTAACAAGCGGGTCGGTGTCGATGACGATGACGGTGGTGCGGGCTTCGCCGGCCGTTTCCTTCAGAGCCGATTCCAGCTCCGAGATCGAGCCGACCTTGCGCGTCAGCGCACCCATCGCGCCGGCATGGGCGGCGAAATCGATCTGCGGCAGTTCGACATGGTGCGTATCGGCGAGCAGGTTGTTGAAGTTGGCGCCGCCGGTTGCCATCTGCAGCCGGTTGATGCAGCCGTAGCCGGCATTATCGAGCAGCACGATGGTGATCTTGGCGCCGAGCATGATCGACGAGGCGATCTCGGAGTTCAGCATCATGTAGCTGCCGTCACCGACCATGACGATGACGTCGCTATCCGGCCGGGCGAGCTTGGCGCCGAGGCCGCCGGCGACTTCATAACCCATGGTCGAGAAGCCGTATTCCATGTGGTAACCCCCAGGCGTTTCCGCCTGCCAGAGCTTGTGCAGCTCGCCGGGCAGACCGCCCGCCGCGCAGACAAGCACAGTGTCCGCTCCACCGCGGGCGCGCTGGACGGCGCCGATCACCTGTGCATCCGACGGCAGCGTCGCATTGGTGGTCGCCGTCGCCTTGTCGGCGGCTTTCAGCCACTCGGTCTTTCCGGCCCTGGCCTTGTCGGTCCAGGCGGCGTCGACCTTGTGGTTGCCGAGCCCGGCGGAAATTCGCTCGAGGCCGATGCGTGCGTCAGCCACCAGCGGCAGCCCCTCATGCTTGGCGGCATCGAACGGCTGGACATTGAGGCCGACAATCTTCAGGCCCTCGTTCTTGAACAGCGCCCAGGAACCGGTGGTGAAATCCTGCAGCCGTGAGCCGACGGCGAGCACGACGTCGGCAGCCTCCGCCAGCTGGTTGGAGGCCGACGTGCCGGTCACGCCGACGGAGCCCATGTTGAGCGGGTGGCTGTGCGGCAGAGAGGACTTGCCGGCCTGGGTCTCGACGACGGGAATGCCGTGCTTTTCCGCAAAAGCGGCCAGCGCCTTGCTGGCTTCCGAATAGAGCACGCCGCCGCCGGCGATGATCACCGGGTGTTTCGCCGCCTTCAGCGCCGCAATCGCCGCTGCCAGTTCGTCGGCATCGGGCTCGATGCGGCGGGAAGACCAGACCTTCTCGTCGAAGAAGGCTTCCGGATAGTCATAGGCTTCCGCCTGCACGTCCTGGCAGAGCGAAAGCGTGACCGGCCCGCAATCGGCCGGGTCCGTCAGCACCTGCATGGCGCGGCGCAACGCCGGGATGATCTGCTCGGGCCGGGTGATGCGGTCGAAATAGCGCGAGACCGGACGGAAGCAGTCATTGGCCGAGATCGTGCCGTCGGCAAAACCTTCCACCTGCTGCAACACCGGATCGGGCCGGCGATTGGCGAAGACATCGCCGGGCAGGAACAGGACCGGCAGGCGGTTGACATGGGCAAGCGCCGCCGAGGTCACCATGTTGAGCGCGCCGGGGCCGATCGAGGTGGTGCAGGCCATGAAGCGGCGACGGAAGCTCGCCTTGGCAAAGGCGATCGCCGCATTGGCCATGCCCTGTTCGTTCTGGGCGCGGTAGGTCGGCAGCGTGTCCTTGATGCCGTGCAACGCCTCGCCGACGCCGGCGACATTGCCGTGGCCGAAGATGGCGAAGACGCCGCCGAAGATCGGCACCTTGTTGCCGTCGATGACGGTCATCTGGCGGGTCAGGAACCGCGCCACGGCCTGTGCCATGGTCAGGCGCACGGTCTTCTGGCTCATACTCTGTTTCCTCCTCGTGGCGAAATCATCCCGTTTCGCCCACTGTATCGTTGCCTGGACTGGGGCCGGTACGAGAACCAGCCCCGATCCTATGCCGCCTTTGTTTCACCCAGCTGCAGCCAGAGATCGACCAGCGCCTTGAATTTTCCCGCCATCTCGGCGACCGCCTGTTCGTCGGTCATCGTGCCGCCGAGCCAGGCCTTGCTGGCATCGGCAAAGATCGTGCGGCCGACGGCAAAACCCTTCACCGTCTTCGACGTGCGGGCCGCGGCAAAGCCGTCCTTCAGCGCCTCATAGGGCGCTTCGAGGCCGAGCAGCACCACGCCGCGGCAGAGCGGGTCTCGTTGTTCGATGACCGCGTCGATCGCGGCCCAGGCGCCACGGCTTGCCTGGGGCTCGAGCTTCCACCAGTCGGGTTTGAGGCCGGCATCGTAGAGTTCGTTAAGGGCACGCGGAATGGTCTGGTCGTCGAGCTTGCCGTGCTTGCCGGCGATGATCTCGATCAGGATTTCGCGGCCGACCTTGCGTGCCGCCTCGAAGGCCGAGCGGAGCTTGGCAACCTGCGTCGCCTTCATCTCGGCCGGATCGTCCGGGTGGTAGAAGGACAACACCTTGATGCAGTGGTCGACCGGCCAGTCGATCAGGCGGCTGCCGAGATCCTGGCTGAATTCGAACTGCAGCGGCCGCGAGCCCGGAAGCTCGATCGGTTTGCCGATCCAGAAATCGCGGTGGGCGCCGGCGGCATAAAGCGCGTCGCGGCCGTATTTGTCGTCGATCAGCATGCCGAAGCCGGAGCGCCCGGCGGCAACTTGCGCGGCAGCCTTGACCGCCAGAACCTTGAAGGCGGGGATGCGGGCAAGCAATTCCGGATTGCCGGCGGCTGCGTCTTCCAGCTGGCTGCGATGGTCGATCGCCAGCGCCATCAACAGCGGAATCTCGCGGCGGCGGGTCGTCGCCCAGTGAACGTGGTTGATCGCCTCGTCCTTGCGCAGCGCCCGTTCCGTGCTGCCCTTCTCCAGGAAGAATTGCAGTTCGGTCCAGGTCGGGATCTCCGGCGCGCAGAGCAGGCGGGAAACGGCAAAGGCGCCGCAGGCATTCGCCCAGGTGGCCGAGGTCGCGTGCGGTTCGTTCTTAAGCCAGCCGCGCAGGAAGCCGGACATGAAGGCGTCGCCGGCGCCGAGCACGTTGTAGACCTCGATCGGGAAGCCTTTGCCAATGATGCCGTCTTCAAGATCGTCGGAGATCGGACCGTCATAAACGATGCAGCCCATCGGACCGCGCTTGAGCACGATCGTCGCCTTGGACAGCGAACGGATGGTCTTCAGCGCCTGCAAGAGGTCGCTTTCGCCCGATGCGATCAGCACCTCTTCCTCGGTGCCGACAATCAGGTCGCAATCGGCAAGAACTGTCTTCAGATGTGCCGAGACGCGGTCAGAGGCGATGTACCGGCTTTCGCCGGCGTCATGGCCGGCAAGGCCCCAGAGGTTCGGGCGGTAATCGATGTCGAAGACGATCTTCGCGCCGGTTTCCTTGGCGATACGCATCGCCTTGCGCTGCGCCGCATCGGTGTTGGGCTTGGAGAAATGCGTGCCGGAAACGAGGATCGCCCGTGCCGAGCGGATGAACTCTTCGGAAACGTCGTCTTCGCACAGCGCGTTGTCGGCGCAGTTGTCGCGGTAGAACAACAGCGGGAAGGACTTGTCGTTCTCGACGGCGAGGATGGCGAGCGCCGTCAGGCGCTCCGGATCTGTGACGATGCCGCGGGTCTCCACACCTTCGCGCGTCAGCTGCTCCCGGATGAAGCGACCCATCTGTTCGTCGCCGACGCGGGTCAGAAGCGCAGACTTCAGCCCGAGGCGCGCCGTGCCGACGGAGATGTTGCAGGGGCAGCCGCCGACCGATTTGGCAAAGCTCGAAACGTCCTCGAGCCGGGTGCCGATCTGCTGACCGTAAAGGTCGACCGAGGCCCGGCCTATGGTGATGAGGTCGAGCGGCTTTGCTCCCTGTGACGAAACGTTCTGGCTCACTGCTTCCTCCCCGCGGACGCCTTTGCGGCCCCGACCATTCTCGTTCTGTGGGTGATGCAGGTATGAAACATAAATTCCGGCGTTTCGTCAATATAGAATTTTCATTCTATCCGTTCTATTCCGTCCTCGCCTCTTCCTGCAGGCGGTGGCGCTTCTCGGCGATGGCCACCGTCAGCGCCATGGCGAAGGCCATGCTGGCGGACAGCGAGCGGAAACCGGCATGGTCGGCCTCGACCAGCTCGAACCAGACTTTCGAGGATTCGGCGAGCGGCGAGAATGCAGAATCGGTCAGCGACACGACCGGCACCTTGCGCTCGGCGAGCAGCCGCGCCTGGGCGGCGCTTTCGGAGGCATAAGGGGAAAAGCTGACGGCAAATGCCGCATCGTTCTTGCCGGCCATCGCCAGCATGTCGTCGTCGATGCCGGCGGCCGTGCCGACCAGCTGGTACTTCACCTTCAGCTTGCCGAAGGCATAGGCCATGTAGCTGGAGATCGGATAGGAGCGGCGCTTGGCGATCAGGTAGACCGTCTCGGCCTTGGCGAGGATATCGACCGCGCGCTCGAAGGCTTCCGGGTCGACGGAGGTCGCGATGTTGTCGAGCGAGCGGTGGGCGGCGGCGACGAACCCGTTGAAGATCGAGCCGCTCTCGAGCTTGCTGTGCTCGTTTTCGCTGAGCGCCTTCAGCCGGTCTTCGTAGCCGGGCGTGCGCTCGCGCAACCGGGCACGGAAGATCTGCTGCAGGCTGGAGAAGCCTTCGAAGCCGAAGTGCTGGGCGAAGCGCACCAGGGTCGACGGCTGGACGTCGGCCGAGGTAGCGATGCTCGCGGCCGTGCCGAAGGCGATCTCGTCGGGATTGTCGAGCGAATAGGCGGCCACCTGCTTCAATCGTTTCGGCAGCTGCGCCTTTCGCTCCAGAATGACCGTCTTCAGCGCCTCGAAATCCTGCGGGACCTCCGTCGTCGTTTCAGGCGTTGCCATTCTTGTCCGTCTCCAGTGTGACCCGAGTTGCGTTATGCCCTCACACTAATCGATTGGTGATCATTGGGATAGAACAGGCGTTCCATTTTTTGTCGCCTCTTCCATTTTGGCTTTCTCAGCCGATCTGCACCCATTCATTGGTCTTGGCAGACTGGTAGGTCGCCGACAGCACCTTCTGGACTTCGTATCCTTCGCGGAAATCGGTCGATGGCGATTTGCCCTTGGCGATCGCCTCCAGAAACTCGTTGACCTCGATCGCCTTCAGATCGTTGAAGCCGATCTGGTGGCCGGGGGCGACGCAGAAGGCGCCATAAGGCGGATGCTCTGGGCCGGCCCAGATGGTGCGGAAGCCGCGCGTGCGGATATCGTCGCCAGTCTTGTAGAGGCGGATCTCGTTCAGCCGTTCCTGGGTAAAGACGATGCTGCCCTTGGAGCCATAGATCTCGAAATCGTGCTGCATCTTGCGGCCGGTGGCGATCCAGTTTGCCTCGAAGCTGCCGGTCGCGCCGCTCTCGAAGCGCACGAAAGCGCGGGTGATGTCGTCGACCTCGACGGCGCGCATCTCGGTGGCACCGGCAGAGACCGGGCGCTCGGGGATCTGGATGATGGTTTCGGCCAGCACCGAGCGGATCGGCCCGACGAGGTGGCGCATGGAGGCGATGATGTGGCTGCCGATATCGGCAAGCGCGCCGCCGCCGCTGGCCGGGTTGAGCCGCCAGCCCCACGGCACGGAGGCATCCGCCATGAAGTCCTCGGCGTGCACGCCGCGCATCGAGCGGATCTCGCCGATCTCGCCGCTTTCGATGATGTCCTTGGCAAGGAAGATCAGCGGGTTCTTCAGGTAGTTGAAGCCGACCTGGGTGACGACGCCGGCCTTCTCGGCGGCTGCGACCATTTCGGCGCAATCGGCGACCGTCGGTGCCAGCGGCTTTTCGCAATAGACATGCTTGCCGTGGGCAATCGCCGCCAGTGCCATCTCCTTGTGCAGGAGGTTCGGCGTGGTGATGTCGATGATATCGATGTCGGGATCCGTAAGCAGCTCACGCCAGTCGGATGTCGCCTTGCGGAAGCCGAGGCGTTGCCGGGCGTTCTCAGCGCTCTCGGTGGTCACATCGGCGACCGACACCAGGTCCAGTTCGAACGGCAGGTCGAACACCCGCGCGGCGATGGTGAAGCCGAGCGCATGCGCCTTGCCCATGAAGCCCGTGCCGATCAGGCCGACGCCCAGTTTTTTCTTGCTGCTCATGCCATTCCTCCGGGGCCAGCGACCTGTGTCGCGGCTCAGAATGAAATGAAATGTGCATGATTTGTCAATATGGAATATTTGTTCGAAAATGCGTTTGGACACGATCGAAGGCTATTGCCCCATGTTTCGATCAAAACGGCGCGACCCGTTCGCCTAAGATGCGCTCGTCAGCGCGCAGATGAATTTGTTAACGCATTTTTACCATGTTTCGTCGGAACATCCCCCATGGTTAACGAATCGCATCCGTATGAGCGGGCGAAACCGGAGTGATGTCAGCATGTGCCGCTGGGCAGCCTATCGCGGGGAGCCGCTCTATCTCGAGGAACTGGTGACTTCTCCGGCGCACTCGCTGATCGAGCAGTCCCATTGCGCCACACGGGCGAAAACGGCGACCAACGGCGACGGCTTTGGCGTCGCCTGGTATGGCGACCATCCGGAACCCGGGCGTTACCGCGACATTCTTCCCGCCTGGTCCGACTGCAATCTGAAAAGCATCGCCCGCCAGATCCGCTCGCCGCTGTTTCTGGCCCATGTGCGCGCCGCAACCGGCGGCGGCACGCGCCGCGACAACTGTCATCCTTTCGTCTTCGGTCGCTGGTCGTTCATGCACAACGGCCAGATCGGCGACTTCGAGCATCTGCGCCGGCCGATGGAGAGCATGCTCGACAACGACCTCTATTCGGCCCGCACCGGCACGACGGATTCGGAGTTGTTATTTCTGCTCGCCATGCAGTTCGGGCTCGATCACGATCCGCTCGGCGCGATCGCCGAGGCACTGGCCTTCATCGAGCAACTGGCGTCGCATCTGGAGCGGCAGGTGCTGGTGCGCTTTACCGCCGCCTTCTCCGACGGCCACGATCTCTACGCCGTGCGCTACGCCTCCGACTGGAAGGCGCCGACGCTCTATGCAGCCCCGATGGGGCCGAGCGGCGGCTACTGCCTCGTCTCCGAACCGCTCAACGACGATGACAGCGCCTGGGTCGAAATCCCCGATGGCACCGCCGTGATCGTCGGCGAAAACGGCGTCGATGTGCGGCTGTTTTCGACGCAGGGGACGCCGGTGCGGAAGTATCGCTCGGCCTGAGACATTATCCTGTCTGGCGGGTGAAGGCGTCCGCATGGTTCGCGACGCCATCGCTGCCCCTCATCCCGCTACCGCGACCTTCTCCCCGCAGGCGGGGAGAAGGGATATGCCGCACTCTCACCGAACCCATCAATCGACTGCGAACGCTTTGCCCGCGCAGGGCACGTCCCCTCGCCCCGCTGGCGGGGAGAGGGTTAGGGTGAGGAGGCCCTTTGTTGGAAAGGTGAGGGGCGCTGCCTGACCAAGGAACAACTGGATCAGCCCCGCTCTTTCCGCTCCAGCTCCGCCGCAATCAGCGCCGCCAGCTTCTCGGCGACCGCGTCCTTGTCCATGTCAGGCCAGTCGTCGTTGCCGCCGGCCGAGATCAGCTTCACCCGGTTGCGATCGCCGCCCATGATGCCGGTTGCCGGCGAGACGTCGTTGGCGAGGATATAGTCGGCGCCCTTGCGCTCGAGCTTGGAGCGGCCATTGTCGGCGACGTTCTCCGTCTCGGCGGCAAATCCGACGACCAGCTTCGGCCTGTCGGCATGATGGCCGATCGTCTTGAGGATATCCGGGTTCTCCGCCAGTTCGAGCGGCGGCGGTGCTTCGCCGGACTTCTTCTTGATCTTGTTGCCGGCGGCACTGGCCACCCGCCAGTCGGCAACGGCCGCCACCATCACCGCGATATCGGCGGGAAGGGCGGCAAGCACCGCATCACGCATTTCCTCGGCGCGCTCCACATGGATCACCTTGACCCCCGACGGGTCGGGGATGGTCACCGGACCGGAGACCAGCGTCACGTCAGCACCGAGCCTGGCAAGGGCGGCGGCAATGGCGTGGCCCTGCTTGCCCGAGGAACGGTTGGCGATGTAGCGCACCGGATCGATCGGCTCATGCGTCGGGCCTGATGTCACGATTGCCTTGCGTCCGGCAAGCGGCTTCGCGCCGCCCGAAAGCAGAGTCTCGACGGCAGCGACGATCGCCAGAGGCTCGCTCATCCGGCCTTCGCCGGCTTCGCCGCTTTCCGCCATTTCGCCGGCTTCCGGGCCGATGAAACGGATGCCGTCCGCGCCAAGCGTCGCACGGTTGCGCCGGGTGGCCGGATGAGCCCACATCTTCGGGTTCATGGCCGGAGCAACCAGCACCGGACGATCGGTCGCCAGCAGAATGGTCGAAGCGAGGTCGTCGGCATGGCCGTTCGCCATCTTCGCCATCAGATCGGCAGTGGCGGGCGCGACGACGATGAGATCGCATTCCCGCGCCAGCCGGATATGGCCGACGTCCTGCTCGTCCTCACGCGAAAACAGGTCGACGTAGACGTGTGAGGCCGAGAGTGCACCGACGGCAAGCGGCGTGACGAACTGCTGCGCACCCGCCGTCATGACCGGACGGACGCTGGCGCCGCGCTCGCGCAGGCGGCGGATCAGATCCAGGCTCTTATAGGCCGCAATGCCGCCGGAGATGATCAGGAGAATGCGTTTGCCCGACAGTGTCATCGCGTCCCGGCCTTCCAGCCGCCTTCTTCACCGGCGCTTTGCGCCGGTCCAGCCATGTTGTTCGACAGCATCCTTCCAGCAGGTTTGCCGAAGAAGAATGCGGTTGGCGGCGACCCTACTTGAGCGTTTCATCGGGCGCAATGTGCCTGACGGAACGCCGCGATGGCAGTCGCCGCGGCAGGGCACGGCGAACGCACGGGCAAACCATCCGGCAATCGGTGCACGGTGCCAGTCGATCACGGGAGCCTGATGGCGCCGCGTGGCCAGACGGCTTCAAACGGCGAATATCCCTTGGTATCGCGCCGTCGAAGGCGCATAGTGCAGTCATCATCGACCGATCGAACGGGCGTCGATGGCTGAGAGATCGTAGCGCTTTCGCCCCAACAGGAGATCGCGTGATGTATCCCATCGACGGATTTCGCGGGCGACCGATCCTTCCCAGGGAATTCCCGATGGTTGCCGATGTTTTTCGGGATGCTGTCCAGGTGCGATACTCCGCGCTCGACCATGAAGAAGGCGAGGCAATCCTTGCCGGGCTCATGGACTTGCACCGGACCGTTATCAAGACTTGGTTGCCCTCCGTCCAATAGCTGCTGGCCTGCGGATCCGAGGTCCTCAATCGTCGAAGTGCCGCCCAACCGCCACTTCAGACCCGAGCGCGGCCAGCATCAGAGCACTTACAAAGCGACACGCAGGCGATCGCGTGGCCCCGGCTGCAACGGCCGTCGGGCATTTCGACGCCAGGGAGAATGCGATGCTTCATACCTTCGCCACGCATATTCGCCGCTACGACTACGCACTCGCGGCCATCAAGATCTCGCTCGTTCTGTCCCTGCTGGTGGTCGCGCTGATCACGCTGAACGGCCTTGCATGGTAGTTGCTCAAGAGGCGGTGCAGACGACCTGTGACCGGTTGCTTACGCATGCGTGCCGTCCACGCCGTTTTTTCGGCTCCCTCTCCAATCGGCCGACGCCGAACGGCTGGCCTTGAAGAAGCCACGATCGGTGCTATCTTTGCGCCGATAGAAATTGCCACAGGATACACGCATCGATGGATTTCCACCTGACAGCAAAACCCACTCCTTTTGCCATCAGGGACATCCGTATCCATGCCTGTTTCGATTTCTCTCTCCCACCTCTCTTGGTCCACGCCTGACGGCCGCAGCCTCTTTTCCGATCTGAACCTGACCTTCGGGCCGGGCCGCTCCGGCCTCGTCGGACGCAATGGCGTCGGCAAGAGCACGCTTTTGAAGTTGATTGCCGGATCGCTCCAGCCGCAAGCCGGTACCGTCTCCGTTGATGGCAGCCTCGGCATTCTGCGCCAGACGGTGCAGGTCGCCGATCATGAAACCGTTGCCGACCTCTTCGGTATTTCCGACGCACTGGCACTTCTCGGCCGCGCTGAGAACGGCACCGCCAGCATCGACGAGCTGTCGATTGCCGACTGGACGCTCGAGGCTCGGCTGGAAACCGCTTTGGCGCGCCTCGGTCTTGCGGCAGAAGCACGTACACCGCTGACATCGTTCTCGGGCGGGCAGCTGACACGGGCAAAGCTTGCCGCACTGGCTTTTGCCGATCCCGATTTCATTCTTCTCGACGAACCCACCAACAACCTGGATCGCGCCGGCCGCGAGGCGGTGATCGAGTTGATGGCCAACTGGCGCGGCGGCGCCGTCGTCGTCAGTCATGATCGCGAACTGCTCGACAGGATGGATGCGATCGTCGAGCTCACGTCTCTTGGCGCCACCAGCTATGGCGGGAACTGGAGCCTCTATCGTGAGCGCAAGGCGATCGAGCTCGCCTCTGCCCGGCACGATCTTGCCGATGCCGAACGACGCCTTGCCGAGGTCGACCGCAAGACGCAGGAGATCGCGGAGCGCAAGGCCCGCAAGGACGGCGCCGGCCGTCGGAAGCGCGCCAAGGGCGATGAACCGCTGCTGTTGCTCGATGCTCGGAAGGAGCGCAGCGAGAAGACCGGCGGCGACAATGCGCGCCTTGCCGAACGCCGGCGCGACCAGGCGCTCGGCGATCTCGCAACGGCCCGCGACCGCATCGAGATCCTGCAGCCGTTTTCGGTGCGGCTCCCTTCGACGGGGCTACCCCCCGGCCGAATCGTTCTACAGGTTGACGATGTCAGCGCCGGCTATGTCACCAACCACCCGGTGCTCGCCGATCTTTCCCTGACGATATCAGGGCCGGAACGGGTGGCGATCACCGGCCGCAACGGTTCGGGCAAGACGACGTTGCTGTCGCTGATATCGGGCAGGCTTGCACCGTGGTCGGGTCATGTCAGGATCCTGACGGACTTTGCCATGCTCGATCAGCAGGTGAGCCTGCTCGATCCGGAGATCTCGATCCGCGACAATTTTCGTCGGCTCAATCCCGGGGCGGGCGAAAATGCCTGCCGCGCGGTGCTCGCGCGCTTCATGTTCCGCGCCGACACGGCGCTTCAGCGCGTCTCCAGCCTCAGCGGCGGCCAGATGCTGCGGGCGGGACTTGCCTGCGTGCTTGGTGGCGAACGCCCGCCACCGCTCCTGATCCTCGACGAGCCGACAAACCATCTCGATATCGATTCCATCGAGACGGTGGAGGCGGGGCTGCGGGCTTACGACGGCGCACTTATCGTCGTCAGCCACGACGAGCCGTTCCTGGAGGCGATCGGCATTACGCGTCGGGTTGATCTATTCGGAGTGTCGGAGGGCCGCCGCACCGTTGCCCGTTAGAGGTGGACGGTCTGGGCTCGGCTACTGAGCCCACTTCACGTCACCGGTGAAGGCGATCGTCAGCCAGCGGTCGCGCCCGGCCTCGCCGATCTCCGTGCCGATCTCGGCGCGGATCGCATCGAGGCTCGCAAGCGTCTCCACTTTGGTGTCGGCCGATCCGATCAGATAGATCTCGATCAGCCGGGCGCGGCCGACCTTGGCGACATAGGTGCGGTAGTCGGCAAAGCCGTGGCGGCTGGCAGCGCCCCGGGCGGCCTCACGCACTTTTTCGTCCAGCTCGGCCGGCGCCACGAGGAAGATTTCCTTCAGTGCGGCATAGACCGTTTTCAGCGGCAGCGGGATCAGGCAGAGCGTCAGGACCACCAGGATCGCCGGGTCGGCATAGGGCGTCCAGCTTTCATAGGCCGTGCCCTTCAGCATCGCGGCGACGACGAAGGCGGCGAGCAGGGCTGCGGTGATCGTGCCGGACATCGCCCAGGCGCGCACATCCAGTGCCAGGAATTCCGAGCCGATCGTGCGGTTGGCGCGCCGGCCGTAGAAAAACATCACGATGCAGATGACGACGACGACGGCGGCATAGGCGATCGCCCAGTCGAAGGCGAGTTCGCGCCCGCCTGTCAGCAGCGAGTCGACCGCGTTGATCAGCGCGTAGAAGGAAAGCGTGGCGAGCAGCCCGGCATTGAGCAGCAGCACCATCGGCTCGATATGCCAGAACCCCATCTGGAAGCGGCTGCTTTCCCTCGGGATCAGTCGCGTCACACCGAGCGCCAGCAGCGTCATGGCGGCGTCGACAGCGGAAAACACCCCGTCGAACACGATCGACACCGATCCGGACAAAAGGCCGAAGAGCACGCCTGTCGCACCGACGACAATGGTTGCAGCGATCGATCGCTTGAGGACGGTTTGTTCGGTGGCGGTGGTCATGATCTTGTATTCACTCCTGTTTCGACGCGGTGCTTAGGCGGTGCCGGTGACGAAATGGTGACGGTGATCGCACAGATGGCAGGATGGTAGCGTTTGGCGTGAGCAAGCGAAAGCGACAGGAGCGCTCTCTTGCGGTCATGGTGTGAGGCATCCGCCGGCGAACGGAGGCTACGTAGATCGGCGAGTATCTACGGGGGCGTTGCTGCGGGTGTCAGGGCGCGGGAGCCGGCCTCGTCTTACGCAAGTTGACCCAGTCGCATGAGATCCCCGCCCATGGCGCCGCCATCGACCGTGCCGGGACGTGCGGCTTGCGGGCGTGGCGGCGGCATGGAATGGCCGATCGCAAACAGGAGCGCGCTTGCCGCCGAAAGCAACGCGAACAACAGGAACATGCCGGCGCCGCCGATCGCGCCAAGCGCCAGGCCGCCGATGAGCGGGCCAAGAAAATTGCCGAGCGAAGACAGCGAATGCGCGCCGAAATAGGTGCCGCGATTGCCGGCATTCGAAATGCCATCGACCAGCACATATTCTGAGGGCACGACCAGCACCTCGCCGATGGTGAAGAGGATCATCGAGGCGATGAGCATTTCCATCCCGGACGAGGCTGCAAAGCCGATTTCACCCAAAAGGAACAGCAGGCAACCGAGCGAGAGCGCTGGCAGCGCGCCACTCCGCTCGATGACGAAGCGGGCAGGCGTGCTGGCGATCAGCACGGTCGCGGCATTGGTCGATACGAGGAGCGCGAAGAGCGTGACGCCGTCTTCGAAACCGGTGTTCAGATATTGCGACAACGTCACCGACCACTGACCATGCACGGCCAGGAGCAGGGTGCCGCCGATGACGAAGAAGACCAGGCGGCGGTCGCGCAAGGCGGCGACGAGCCCACGCCAGCCAGCGGTGGCCGGGGAAGCCGTCCCGGTCTCTGCCACCGGCCTGTTGTTGGCTTCGGGCACGGTGAAGAACAGCACGAGGCCGAAGGCGGCGTGCATGAATCCAGCAATGACGAACAGCGTCGCATAGGCAGCCCCGATCCAGACACCGATCAGGGGACCGACGGCCCAGCCGGCATTGATGGCGAGGTAGCGCCAGGAAAACACCCGCAGGCGCAGATGCGCCGGTGCGGCATCGCTCATCAAGGCACGCGACACCGGCTCGTAGACGGCGGCAGCGACCGCGGAAACGATGTGCGCCAGCGCGAAGGCGGCGATCGACTGCGCCAGTCCGAGCCCGGCGAGCGCCAGTCCGGCCATGCAAAGTGCCGCAGTCAGCATGCCCTTTCGGCCGATGCGGTCCGACAGCGTGCCGGCAAAGGGGCTGACGATGGCACCAAGGAGCGGACCCGCGCCGATCAAGGCGCCGATGCCGGCCGGGCTGAGCCCGAAATCCTTTTGCAGGCGGATCGCGAGGAACGTCAGGCTCATGCCTTTGGCAATCGTCACCACGCCGGAGCCGGCGATGAGGAGCAGCGCAATCAGGCGACCGGCACGTTCGGAATAGGCATTCATCGCAGACACTCGCAGACTTGCGACCGCCGATGTTCGGTGACGAACGCCGGCGGCAGGGAGAGATCTCGTTTGCGCGATTACACCCGTCGCGTGTGGGCGACAAGAGGTTGATTGTGGTGCAGTCAGCGGTTGCCGCGCGTGGATGCCGGTACCCACTGCGTTGTTGACCCGCCGGTCCGCCGCGCGAGAGGCAATGATGATCTGTCGGATCGTGGTCGCGGCAGGCTGTTCGGGGATGGGACGCGTTTGCCGGCCCGGGCACGCTTAGTCGTTCTTCATCCTTTGTTGCCATTGCGCATAGAGCGGCACTGCCTCGGCGTCGTCGACAGGATTATGGCGGAAGCGCATGGCCTGCTCACCCAAGGGTTTTGCCAGTTCGGCATAGATGGCCGCCGTCGAGAGGCCATAAGGCTCGGCGTCGGCATTGGAATGGGCGTAGGCAATCTCGGTAATGCCGGCCATGCGCATGGCCGCAAGGCACATCGGGCAGGGCTGGCCGCTGGCATAGATAGCGACTCCTTCAAGGCGGGGAGAGCCGAGGCGCTGGGCCGCCGCGCGAAGGGCGTTCATTTCGGCATGCGATGTCGGATCCCCGGTCTCAAGCATCCGGTTGACGCCTTCGGCAATCACCTCGCCGTTGCGGACGGCAACCGCGCCGAAGGGCCGGCCGCCTTTTTCGATGTTGGCGCGGGCAAGGGCGATGGCCTCGCGGAGAAAGCGCTTTTCCTGATCCATATCCCCTCCGGATTTCATGTGGCGCCAGCAGCGACGAGCAGTTTTTCCATGTTGCCATAACCACGCTGGCGGGCATGGCTGAGCGGGCTCACGCCCTCGCCATCGGCCAGATTGACGTTTGCGCCGGCGTCGATCAGCAGCCGTACGATCTGCGTGTGCTTTTCGCCGCCGGTGCCGAGGATGATCGCTTCGATCAGTGCCGTCCAGCCGAGCCGGTTGACGTGGTCGACATCGACGCCCGCCTCGATCAGCGTCCTGACGGTTTCCACGTGACCGCGTTCGGCGGCCGGGATCAGCGCGGTGCCGCCGTAGCGGTTGGTGCTTTTCAGGTCGGCGCCGTTCTCAAGCGTCAGCTTGAGGATTTCAAGATGGCCGCGCGCGCCGGCATAGAGATAGGGGCTGTCCTGAATGTTGTCCTTCGCGTTGACATCCGCGCCGGCTTCTATGAGGGCGCGCGCCGCATCGACGCGGTTTTCGTGCGTTGCAACGAGCAAGGCGGTGGCGCCGCTTGCATCGCGCGCCTCCAGTGTCGCTCCGCGCTTGATCAGATCATTGAGTTCGGCGGCATTGCCAGCTTGCGCCGCGGCAATCATTTCCTTTTCAAGCATGGCAGCTCCGGCAGAGGCGGGAAGGAAGGTCGAGGCGAAGAGGGAAGCCCCGAGCAGCCACCCGGTCGATGGTGATTTCATCGTTGTCATTCCAGTCCTATGGCAGTCGTGTCTTCAGTCGGGCAAACGTCGCCCGGCTGAAGATTTACTGCATATCCCCTGAGACCGGCATCAAATTGCGGTGAAGGCCATCCTTCCCGGCAAGGCGCTTGAGTGGCAAGCCCGACGAGAAGTACGTCTATTCAGAGCATCGATCGGCTGAGGCCGCCGTCGACTGGGAGCGCCACGCCGGTGACGTAGGCTGCCGGCCGCCCCGCCAGAAACGCGGCGGCGGCGCCGAATTCCGCCGGCGTGCCGTAGCGGCCGATCGGAATGTCGGCCTGGCTGCGTGCGGCAACCGTGGCAATGTCGAGCCCTTCGCTCTCGGCGTCCATGCGGTCGAAGCTCAAGGTGCGGTCGGTCGCAAGCCGCCCCGGCAACAGCATGTTGACGGTGACGCCGTCGCCTGCGACTTCGCCGGCCAATGTCTTCAGCCAGCCGGCAACGGCACTTCGAAGCGCGTTGGACGCGGTCAGCCCCGGGATCGGTTCGCGGATACTGGTCGAGGCGACGGCAATGATGCGGCCAAAACCGCGCTCCCGCATGCCGGGCAGGACCCGGCCGGTGATGCGCATGCCGGCGAGCACCATGATCTCGAACTGCGTCCGCCAGAAGTCCGGCTCGATCGCGGATGCAAGCGATGGCGGCGGTCCGCCGCCATTGAGGACGAGAATGTCGATCGCGCCGAAATCGGCGGAGAGCCGATCGAGCAGTCCGTCGAGGCTCTCTGGCTTGGAGAGATCGAGCGCAAAACCGCGAGCGGTCGGGCTGATCTCGGCTGCGGCCTTTTCTGCGGATCCGGCGTCGCGGCCGGTCAGCGCCACGCCAACGCCTTCGGCGGCGAGTGCTTCGGCAATGCCGCGTCCAAGCCCCTTGCTGCCGCCGAGCACCAGCGCCTTCTTGCCTGCGATCCCGAGGTCCATGGCTGTCTTCCTTCCCATGCGATTTGTGTTGTTGCTTTTGGAGCCCGGCAGCAACGCGGCGTCAATGGGGTAGGCGGCGGAGCGAGCAATTCGGATCCGAGAGGGCGAGGGCCAAACGTCGAAAAGCCCGGCCGAAAACCGACCGGGCTTCGTGCCCCTCGCCCTTGGCCGCCGTCAGCGGCAGACGCGGATGCGCTCGTAATAGACGTTGCCGTAGTGATCGTAGCGCCTGACCTTCTTGATGAAGCAGTAGGGCCGGTACTCGTAATAATCGCCGCCGTAGTAGCCATCGATATAGCCGATCTGGCCACTCCAGCCGTGGCCGTAGGAGCCGTTGCTGAAGCCGATGGTCACGCCGCCAGCCTGTGATGGCGCGGCAAAGGAGATGACTGCGGTGATTGCGAGGGCGGCTGCGATGATGATCCTGCGCATGATGTTCTCTCCTCCAGAGGTCGGGATGAACTCCCTTCATCCATGAAAGGACGATCGCATGGGCTCAGAATATGCGCAGTTCCGAATGGAACATGGGTTGCTGGAGGCCAGCAGAACGCAACGTGCTGCCGGCCTCCAGCTCTCCGGCGCACCGTCCGGGCGCGGTCAGGCACGAATGCGCGCCATGGCGATGACGTCGGCAAGCACGCCGTTGCGCAGCGCATAGGCCCGATGCGTGCCTTCCGCTTCAAAGCCGGCCTTGCGATAAAGCGCGATTGCCGCCTCGTTATCGGTAAAGACGGTGAGTTCGATGCGGCTGATGCCGAGCCAGTTGTCGGCGGCATCGATCAGAGCCGTCAGCAGCGCCTTACCGATACCCTCGCCGCGATGGTTGTCGTCGACGCTGATGCCGAGCATGGCGGAGTGATACCGGCGTCCCTTGTTGCGGTGCAAACCGGCCATGCCGACGATCCGGTCGTCGCGCTCGGCGACGATCACCGTGCTGTCCTCCGACAGGCCCTCCAGCCACTTGCGTGTCTGCTCCGGGGTCGAATAGGGCAGTCTTAGCGTGCCGGAGCGGATGCCCGGCTGGCTCATCAGTGCGGCGATCGCTTCCCAGTCGACAACGCGCGCCGCTCGGATCCTGAATGTCGGGGAGGGGGTTCCTTCGGTCATTGTTTCCTCTGCCTTTAAGGTTCCGAGGAAACAGGACCACACCCTGCTCGCCTCGGCAGGGTTGGTCGGGGGACAGTCCGCTTAGCGCAAATGGTCTCCCGCACACCCCAGGGCGTGCGTGCAAAGCACCATTGCGATCATCGAACGATTGTCCATCCCGCAACGATAACAAGAGGCAGGGGAATTGCAAGCCGGTCGAGCGACCCGCCTGCGGTTGTCGATCAGGTCACCTGATGTCGATCAGGTCACCTGCCAGGCGATATAGACGAGCGTGGCGGCAATCAACCACAGGGCAATCCGGCCGGACCGCGTGTGGCGCGCCTCGGCCTTCCCGATGGCATGCGCCGTCTCTGCATCGAAACGCAGGCCATTTTCGCTCATGGCCATGATGTCGCTCGAGAACTTTTCCGTGCGCGCGGCGATTTCGGGGGCCGCTTCGGCCAGCCGAAGGGCCGCATGCAGGCCGTCGCGCAGGTCGGTGACGATCCGCTTCGGTCCGAGATTGTCGCGGATCCACTTGCCGACGACAGGCTCGGAAGCCTTCCACATGTTGAAGCGCGGATTGAGCGTGCGTGCGACGCCCTCGACGACGACCATGGTCTTCTGCAGCATGACCAGTTCCGGCCGTGTCTGCATGTCGAAAAGTTCGGTGACTTCGAAGAGAAGAGTCAGCAGCTTCGCCATCGAGATGGTTTCGGCCGGTTGGCCGTGGATCGGTTCGCCGATGGCGCGGATCGCCTGGGCGAAGCTGGCCGCATCGTGATGCGACGGCACGTAGCCCGCCTCGAAATGCACGTCGGCGACACGCTGGTAATCGCGAGTGATGAAGCCGAACAGGATTTCGGCAAGGAACCGGCGCTCCTTCTTGCCGAGACGGCCGACGATGCCCATGTCGACGGCGACGATATGGCCGGCGTCATCGACGAACAGGTTGCCCTGGTGCATGTCGGCATGGAAGAAACCGTCGCGCAGCGTATGGCGCAGGAAAGACTGGATCAGTGTATCGGCGAGCGCGTCGAGGTCGTGGCCCGCCGCCTTAAGCCCGTCGATATCCGACATCTTGACGCCGTCGATCCACTCCATGGTGACGACGTCACGGCCGGTGCGCTCCCAGTCGACCTTCGGCACGCGAAAGCCGGAATCCTCTTTGGTGTTCTCGCCGAGTTCGGAAAGCGCTGCCGCTTCCAGCCGGAGATCCATTTCGATCTTGGTCGTCTGCTCCAGCGTCTTGGTGACTTCGACCGGTTTCAGGCGCCGCGTATGGGGCAGGAAACGTTCCTGCATATGACTGACGAGATACATCGCCTCGATGTCGGAGGCGAAGCGTTGACGGATGCCGGGACGGATGACCTTGACGGCAACCTTGTGCGGTTGGCCGTCACGCATCACGATGGATGGGTGCACCTGGGCGATCGAAGCGGCTGCCATCGGTTCGGAGAATTCGGCATAGAGGTCCTCGACCTTGCGACCGAGCGATCCCTCGATTGCGGCTTTCGCTTCGCTTTGCGGGAAGGTCGCCATCTGGTCCTGCAGCAGCGACAGGTCGGCTGCAAATTCCGCGCCGACGACATCCGGTCGGGTCGCCAGGAACTGGCCGATCTTCACATAAGACGGGCCGAGGCGGGCAACGGCGCGCGACAGCCGGTCGCTGCGCTCCTCGCCCGGCACCTTGCGGCGGGCAAGAAGTCCGGCTGCCTTCTGGGCGAAGCGGGCAAAGGGCGGCAGATGTTCTGCCGGGACCGCCGAGACGACACCTTCGCGCACGAGAACCCAGCCGATCCGCGCGAGGCGGACATATGCTCCTGCAGTGCTCATAAGATCAGATTTTCCAGCCGGAATGCAGCGCTGCGATGCCGCCGGTGTAGTTGGTGAAGGAGACGCGGGAGAAGCCCGCCTCCTTGATCATGGCGGCAAAATCGCGCTGGTTCGGGAACTTGCGGATCGATTCCACCAGATACTGATAGGGCGCCTCGTCGCCGGTGATCAGCTTGCCGAACTTCGGGATCGCGTTGAACGACCAGGCATCGTAGATCCGGTCGAGAAGCGGCATCTCCACTTCGGAAAATTCGAGCACAAGCAGCCGCCCGCCACGCTTCAGCACCCGATAGGCTTCCTTGAGCGCGACATCGATGCGAGGCACGTTGCGGATGCCGAAGGCGATCGTGTAGGCGTCGAAGGAATTCGCCTCGAACGGCAGTTCCTCGGCATTGGCCTCGACGAAATCG
Organism: Ensifer adhaerens; assembly: GCF_013283195.1. Taxonomy (GTDB): domain Bacteria; phylum Pseudomonadota; class Alphaproteobacteria; order Rhizobiales; family Rhizobiaceae; genus Ensifer; species Ensifer adhaerens_G. Next base: position 773,009 of record NZ_JABEKT010000001.1, read on the forward strand.
AGATTGGCCGAAAGCTTCTTCTTCTCCGCCCGCTCGGCACCGACGGCAAGCATCGAGCCGTTGATGTCGAGGACCGTCGAATGCGCCTTGCGGTCGGAGGCTTCGATGATGCGGAAGGCGATGTCGCCGGTGCCGCCGGCAACGTCGAGCGTACGATAGCCCTCGCGGCGCGGCGGGTTGAGCGCGGCAATCATCGCATCCTTCCAGGCGCGGTGCAGCCCGGCCGACATCACGTCGTTCATGATGTCGTAGCGCTTGGCGACCTTATGGAAGACGTCATTGACGAGCGGCTGCTTTTCGCCCGTACCGACGTTGCGGAAACCGAAGGAGGTTTCCATGCCGCCATTGGCCGATACCCGCTGATCCGTCATACGAAAAACTCCACCTGAACCAATTTTGCCGGCACCATAGCGAAATCGCCCGGCCCGCGCTATCTCGGGGGCGGGGCCATGGCTGCGGCATAGCGCACCCCTATAGGATAAGTGGACCGCCAAGGAAATGCCAACCGCCGGGCTTATGGTGGTTAAGAAAAAAGGAGACGACGGATGCCGGAACTGCCGGAGGTCGAAACGGTGAAACGAGGCCTGGCGCCGACCATGGAAGGCGCGCTCCTCGTCAATGCGGAACTGCGCCGGCCGGATCTGCGGTTTCCTTTTCCCGTCGATTTTTCCTCGATTGTCGGCGGCCAGCGCATCGTCTCGCTGTCGCGCCGGGCAAAGTACCTGATGATCGATCTGGAAGCCGGCGATGTCATCATCGCCCATCTCGGCATGTCAGGCTCGTTCCGGATTGAGCAAGGGGCGCTGCCGGAAACACCGGGCGAATTTCACCACCCGCGTGGAAAGGACGAGAAACACGATCACGTGATCTTCCATCTGGAAGGTTCAGCCGGCCCGGCCCGCGTCATCTACAATGACCCGCGCCGTTTCGGCTTCATGGATCTGGCCCGCCGCGAGACGGTCTCGGCCCATGCCTTCCTTCGCGGGCTCGGCGAGGAGCCGACCGGCAACGCGCTCGACGCCGCCTATCTCGCCGGGCGTTTTGCCGGCAAGGCACAGCCCCTGAAGGCGGCCCTGCTCGACCAGAAGAACATTGCCGGCCTCGGCAACATCTATGTGTGCGAGGCGCTCTGGCGGTCTGGCCTGTCGCCGCTGAAGCCGGCCGGCGCGCTCGTCGACGGACAAGGCAAGGCCGGCTCGGCACTGCAGGACCTGACCGTTGCGATCCGCGAGGTCATTGCCGATGCCATCGCGGCGGGCGGTTCCTCGCTCAAGGATCACATTCAGGCCGACGGATCGCTCGGCTATTTCCAACATTCCTTTTCGGTCTACGACCGGGAAGGGGAGGCTTGCCGCACGCCCGGTTGCGGCGGTACGGTCGCCCGCATCGTGCAGGCGGGACGCTCGACGTTCCATTGCCCGCGCTGCCAGAAATGAACAGGAGGGGTCCGGCCGGACCCTGCCGCTGACACGAATTCGGAGGAGACGAGAATGAGTTACGAGACGCTGCTGGTCGAGACGCGCGGACGCGTGGGCCTGGTCACGCTCAATCGCCCGCAGGCACTGAATGCACTGAACTCGACCGTGATGCGCGAGCTCGCCGCGGTGCTGAAGGCATTCGATGCCGACAAGGAGATCGGCGCCGTCGTCCTCACCGGTTCCGAAAAGGCTTTCGCCGCCGGTGCCGACATCAAGGAGATGCAGACGCTCGATTTCGTCGACGGCTATCTCGGTGATTTCATCGGCGGCTGGGACCAGGTGGCCGCCGCCCGCAAGCCGGTCATTGCTGCCGTCTCCGGCTATGCGCTTGGCGGCGGGTGCGAGCTGGCGATGATGTGCGACATCATCATTGCCTCCGAGACCGCAAAATTCGGTCAGCCGGAAATCACGCTGGGCGTCATCCCCGGCATGGGCGGATCGCAGCGCCTCACCCGGGCCGTCGGCAAGGCCAAGGCCATGGATCTGGTCCTGACCGGACGGATGATGGACGCGACCGAGGCGGAACGCGCAGGACTCGTTTCGCGTGTGGTGGCACCGGAAAAATTGATGGAGGAAGCGCTGGCTGCTGCCGAGAAGATCGCGTCGTTCTCGCTGCCGGCGGTGATGATGGCCAAGGAGGCCGTCAATCGCTCCCTGGAGGTCACGCTGGCCGAAGGCCTGCGGTTTGAACGCCGGCTTTTCCATTCGCTGTTTGCGACGCAAGACCAGAAGGAAGGCATGGCCGCCTTTGCCGCCAAGCGCAAGGCGGAGTTCAAACACAGGTAGATCAGGGGCCGACGCGCAGTTTTCTCCAAATTGCGCGTTGACGGGGCGGCTGTTTCTCGTTATATGCCGCCCTCAGTTTGGAACGCCAAATCTGGGCTTTCCGATAATGCTCCCGAATTGCTTTGATGACAGGTCGCAGTGACCCGGCACGGCGAGGGCGGAGTTCATGTCAGTTTTCGAAGAGAGGCATCAATGGCCAATACAACTTCGGCGAAAAAGGCGACCCGCAAGATCGCACGCCGCACTGCAGTGAACAAAGCCCGTCGTTCGCGCGTCCGTAACTTCGTCCGCAAGGTCGAAGAAGCGATCGCAACCGGCGATCAGGCCGTCGCAGCCGCCGCTCTGAAGGCCGCTCAGCCCGAGCTGATGCGTGCTGCCACCAAGGGCGTGCTGCATTCCAACACCGCTTCGCGTAAGGTTTCGCGCCTTGCACAGCGCGTGAAGGCGCTTTCGGCCTAATCCGGCTAATAAAAATCTGTTAATTGAGAGCCCGGCCCTTGCGCCGGGCTTTCTCGATTCATACATCTGTCACAGCGATGGTTAACCTGCGCAGTGTTTCTCGTGTCAATGTGATGACAGAATTTCTATAGTCATTTCAGATGCTTACGAGAGGTCCTTGGCAAAAGGGTGTCTCTGACTGGGGGTCTTCTGGGCCCATGATGAGTCAAGAGAATTTTTATTTTTTTTCTTTTTCGCCAGCTAATCAAAGAGCTGAAAATCAAAACCCTTGATTCAACAGCGATTCTTCCCGGACTCGGATTGCGGCAAGCAAATGGCGGGATGAGAGTCAACGGGCAGCGCTTAAGGTTGCGTAAAAATCGCGATTGATCTTGCCCATCGATCCTGCCTAAATGCCCTCCACAGGGGACACGGACCATATCTGTAAAGGGAAGTGCGGAGGCCATTTCAACGAGATGGTTTCAGGCTTTCTGTTCCCTGTATCAGGGCGGCTCCACGTCGTTCAATCAGACATGTCGAGGACGAAAAACCGGATGGACCAACCATTCCGGACGAGGACCTTTCGACTTCTGGTTGCCGGTGGCGCCGCGCCTCAAAGTCAGGTGCAAGCGGTGCCTGACGCGAGGCAGAATCCAGCGCTCGACTGTCCGCTTCGTACGAGGGTGCGAGACAGTTGTTGACGAGGAGGAGGATCCGGCACGGTCCAGGGCGGACCGGGGGATTTGTTGACATTGAGGCGCGAGGGGACATCAGCCGGCCGATAAGGTCTGGCAGGTGCGCGTAGCGCGCAACCGGTCGGGAGATGAGGAGCCCGGTTGGATTGCGACTGTGACGTTCGGCGAAGCGGCATGACCTCCATGAGGAAGCTGTGGGTGCCGGACATAAGAGATGGGGCCGGCAGAGATGACGGCGTCTGAACATAATCGGAAGGCGGCAAAATGCAGATGAATTTGGCGACGGCGGCGGGCGCGTTTCAAAAGGACGGCGACGCGTTTCAGGCCGGAAGCAATCTATCTCAGGCGGCGGGGGATAAGCACGACATGAGGCATGACGCACTGTTCGAGCGGGTGAGTGCGCGTTTGAAAGCCCAGGTCGGTCCCGATGTCTTCGCCAGCTGGTTTGGGCGTCTGAAGCTCCATTCGACTTCCAAGAGCGTCGTGCGCCTTTCGGTTCCCACGACATTCCTGAAATCCTGGATCAACAACCGTTATCTCGATCTCATCACCCAGATCTTCCAGCAGGAAGACGGTGAAATCCTGAAGGTGGAAATCCTGGTGCGCACCGCCACCCGTGGCGCTCGCCCGGTTTCGCAGGAAGAAGCGCTGCCGCAGGCGACGGAAACGACCCCGGCAACACCGGCACGCCGTCCGACTTCGGCCCAGTCCGTCGCTTCGGTCGCGGCCACGACGGTTGCCAGCGTGCAACGGCCGACCCAGGCGCCGCTTTTCGGCTCGCCGCTCGATCAGCGCTACACCTTTGACAGCTTCGTGGAAGGCTCTTCCAACCGCGTTGCGCTTGCAGCCGCCCGCACGATCGCGGAAGCCGGCGCCGGTGCCGTGCGCTTCAACCCGCTGTTCATTCATTCGAGCGTCGGCCTCGGCAAGACTCACCTTCTGCAGGCGATCGCCATCCAGGCACTGCAGAGCGCCCGCGCTCCGCGCGTCGTCTATCTGACAGCCGAATACTTCATGTGGCGCTTTGCCACCGCGATCCGCGACAACGACGCGCTGTCGCTCAAGGAGTCGCTGCGCAACATTGATCTTCTTGTCATCGACGACATGCAGTTCCTGCAGGGTAAGTCGATCCAGCACGAATTCTGCCATCTTCTCAACATGCTGCTCGACTCCGCCAAGCAGGTCGTCGTTGCCGCCGACCGCGCCCCTTGGGAGCTGGAATCGCTCGATAGCCGCGTTCGTTCGCGCCTGCAGGGCGGTGTCGCCATCGAGATGGACGGCCCCGACTACGACATGCGCCTCGAAATGCTGAAGCGCCGTCTCGACTGCGCCCGCCAGGACGATACCTCGCTGGATATCCCCGGCGACATCCTGAGCCATGTTGCCCGCAACGTCACGGCCAGCGGTCGCGAGCTGGAAGGCGCCTTCAACCAGTTGCTTTTCCGCCGCTCGTTCGAGCCGCAGCTGTCGATCGAACGGGTCGATGAACTGCTCGGGCATCTCGTCAACGCCGGCGAGCCGCGCCGCGTCCGCATCGAAGACATCCAGCGCGTCGTTGCCAAGCATTACAACGTTTCGCGCCAGGAGCTGGTTTCGAACCGCCGCACCCGCGTCATCGTCAAGCCGCGTCAGATCGCCATGTATCTGTCGAAGACGCTGACGCCGCGCTCCTTCCCGGAAATCGGTCGTCGCTTCGGTGGTCGCGATCACACCACCGTTCTGCATGCCGTGCGCAAGATCGAAGAGCTGATCTCCGGCGATACCAAGCTTAGCCACGAGATCGAGCTTCTGAAGCGCCTGATCAACGAATAGGCGTTGGACGCGCTTTCGAATTGAGCCAAAAGCCCGGGAAACCGGGCTTTTGCAGTTTCAGGCGCCGCGCGCCTGCTCGACGATCCACGCGCGGAACGCGGCGACCGCCGGCCGATCGAGCGCCGATGGCGGGTAGACCAGGTGATATGCGAGGTCTGTTGCAATCCCGATCGGAAAGGGTGCGACCAGCACGCCCTCGGCAAGCTCGCGCGAGACCAGCGACAGTCGCACGAGAGCGACGCCATCGCCGGCTCTCGCCGCTTCGATGGCGCCGTTGCTGTTGACGAACACCGGGCCACGCGTCGTCTCGACGCCTTCGGCGCCGACCGCCTCAAGCCACAGCTGCCAATCCAGCCTCTGGACATCATGCAGCAGCACATGGGCCGACAGGTCTGTTGGCGTGGCGAGCGGCCGCTTGCGGGCGAGCGCCGCATTGACCACCGGCACCAACTCGTCGTCGATCAGCCGCTCACTCGCCAGGCCCTCGTAGCGACCGAAGCCATGACGGATGGCGATATCGACGCCATCGGATACGAAGTCGGTCAGCCGGTTTGACGCGCTGATGCGTACATCGATGCCGTTGAGAAGTTGCTCGAAATCGCAGATGCGCGGCACCAGCCATTGGGCGGCAAATGTTGGCGTGCAGCTCACCGTCAGCACCGGCATACGATTTCGTGCCGTCAGTTCCTCGGTCGCCTCCCGCATCATCCGGAAAGCGCGGCGCAGTGTCGAAAAATACGTACTGCCATCCTCGGTCAGGGCCAGTTGTCGCGGTCGCCGCTCAAACAGCGTCACGCCCAGCGCCTGTTCCAGCTCGCGCACCTGAAGGCTGACGGCGCCGGGCGTGACGCTAAGCTCGCGCGCAGCCAGAGTGACGCTCAGATGCCGGGCGGCGGCTTCGAAGGCCCTGAGGGCCGCGAGGGGTGGAAGTGAGGTCATGATGATTTAGCCAAACTCAATCATATAGAGAGGAATGCTCGTTTGATTAAATCATAACACACTGACAATATTCATGTAAATTCCATGATCAATGACGCGATCATGGAGGCGCGAGTGAGAAAATAAATCATGGAAGGGGTGCGAAGATGTCTGGACCGGCGAATGCAAAGGTGATGGGGCCCGGCGAGTGGGCCATGCTGATCGCCCTGTCCATGTTGTGGGGCGGCTCGTTTTTCTTCGTCGGCGTCGCCGTCAAGGCGCTGCCGCCGTTTACCATAGTTGCGCTGCGGGTCGTCCTTGCGGCGGCGGCGCTCCTCATCTTCCTGCGCTTCACGGGTCGCAGGATGCCGGGCGACCCGCGCATCTGGCTTGCCTTCTTCGGTATGGGCCTGCTCAACAATCTGATCCCGTTTTCGCTGATCGTCTGGGGACAGACCCATATCGGCAGCGGCCTTGCTTCGATCCTCAACGCCACCACGCCGCTCTTCGGCGTCGTCGTCGCCCATCTGCTGACCGACGACGAAAAACTGACTGCCAACAAGCTCACCGGCGTGCTGATCGGTTTTCTCGGTGTGGCCGTGATGATCGGCCCGGCAGCGCTCGGTGGCCTTGGCTCCAACGTGCTGGCACAATTCGCCGTGCTGGGCGCTGCGCTTTCCTATGCCTTTGCCGGCGTTTTTGCCCGCCGTTTCAAGCGCATGGGTGTGGCCCCCATCGTCACCGCGACCGGGCAGGTCAGTGCGTCGAGCCTCATGCTGGTGCCGATCGCGCTGCTCGTCGATCGTCCCTGGGCGTTGACCGCGCCGGGCCTTGAGGTGTGGGGTGCAATCGTCGGCATCGCCCTGATCTCGACGGCGCTTGCCTATGTGCTGTTTTTCCGCATCCTCGAAACGGCTGGTGTGACCAACCTGATGCTGGTGACGTTCCTGATCCCGGTCAGCGCCATTCTACTCGGCGCCCTGTTTCTCGGCGAAACCCTCGAGCCCAAGCACGTCTTCGGCATGGCGTTGATCGCAGCCGGCCTTGCCGCCATCGATGGCCGTCTGTTGCGGCGTTTCCGCCGCAAGACACCGGTCGACCCTGATCTCGCCTGCGGTGAAAATATCTGAAATCGACTGCTTTTGCTGATGATCGCGGCGGTGCGCAGGTACGCGCCGCGATCTTCGTGTCTGAACCCGCGGTTGCGGGTATTTTTTTTGTCAACGCTGTCGACTATCTCTTCTTCAGATCGTCCTTGTATCAGGAGCAGGAGAGTTCCAATGCTTTACGCCGTATTTTGCTACAACCAGGAAGACGTGACCGCCAACTGGTCGAAGGAAGAGGACGACAAGGTCATGCGCGACCTTGCCGCCGTCCAGCGCAAATATGGCGATGCCGGCAAGCTCGGGCCGGTGGCCCGCTTGCTGCCGACCACGGCGGCGACCACCCTGCGTCATAGCCCCAGCGAAACTGTCGTGATCGACGGTCCGTTCGCCGAAACGAAGGAGCAGCTGCTCGGCTTCTATGTGGTCGATTGCGCGTCGCTCGACGAAGCGCTCGACTTCGCCCGCGAACTGAGTGCTGCCAATCCTGCAACCGGCTCCTATGAAATTCGTCCCCTTGCCATCTACAAGCCAAGTGAGCTTCCCGCATGACAGACACGACCTGGATCGACCTCGCACTTGTTTCCGCTCGGCCGCAGGCAATGGGCGCGCTTCTGCGCTATTTCCGCAATCTCGATACGGCCGAGGAAGCATTTCAGGAGGCCTGTATCCGGGCATTGAAGGCGTGGCCGAAAAGCGGCCCGCCGCGCGATCCGGCCGCCTGGCTGATCTTCGTCGGCCGCAATAGCGGCATCGACAAGGTACGCCGCCAGTCGCGCGAGACCGCGCTGCCGCCAGAGGAATTGCTGTCGGATCTCGAGGATCAGGAGAGCGATCTGGCCGACCGGCTGGACGGCTCGCACTATCGCGACGATATCCTCAAGCTCCTGTTTGTCTGCAGCAATCCGGTTCTGCCGGCAACGCAGCAGATCGCGCTGGCGCTGCGCATCGTCTCCGGCCTTACGGTCAAGCAGATTGCCCGCGCCTTCCTCGTCGGCGAGGCGGCGATGGAGCAGCGCATCACCCGGGCAAAGGCCCGCGTCGCTGCCGCCGGCATCGAATTCGAAACGCCTGATGCGGCCGATCGCTCGGAGCGGCTGGCGGCCGTCGCAACGATGATCTACCTGGTCTTCAACGAGGGCTATTCGGCGATGAACGGGCCGGACAGCGTCTCGGCCGATCTTTGCGAGGAGGCGATCCGGCTCGCGCGGCTGCTGTTGCGGCTGTTCCCCTCCGAGCCTGAAATGATGGGGCTGACGGCGCTGCTCCTCCTGCAGCATTCACGCTCGCGTGCGCGCTTCGATGCTGATGGCGGCATCATCCTGCTCGACGATCAGGATCGCAGCCTCTGGAAGAAGCCGCTGACCACCGAGGCGCTGGCGATGATCGACAAGGCCGTGCGCCATCGCCAGCCCGGTCCCTACCAGATCCAGGCGGCGATCGCCGCGCTGCATGCGCGGGCGACGCGCCCTGAGGAAACCGACTGGGAAGAGATCGACCTGCTCTACCAGGCGCTGGAACGGTTGCAGCCGTCACCGGTGATCACGCTCAACCGCGCGGTTGCGGTGTCGAAGCGGGATGGGCCGGAGGCAGCCCTCGCATTGATCGAGCCACTTGCCGAAAAACTCGCAAGCTATTTCTACTTCCATGGGTTGAAGGGGGCGCTGCTGAAACAGGCAGGCCGGGTCCGCGAGGCGCGCGTCGCCTTCGACCGTGCGATCGCCCTTGCCACCAACGCCGCAGAAGCCTCCCACATCCGCATGCAACTCGATCATCTGTGCAAGGATGAGTGCGACAAAGACCTCGCAAAAGAAAAAAGATAAAAATCCTGTCGGCGGTTGTCGGAACCGTCGCTGCAACTTCGTCCTTGGAATGAACCCGCTGACGGAGTTGCTAAAATGACCATTGTCACTGAAATCAAAGCCGCCGACGACTGCGAACTGGTCATCACCCGCCTGATCGATGCGCCGCGTGAACTCGTCTACCGCTGCTGGACCGATGCCGAACTCATGAAGAAGTGGTTCGCACCGTCACCCTGGACGACGCCGGAGGCAAAACTCGACGTGCGCGCCGGCGGCGCCAACCGCATCGTCATGCGCTCGCCCGAGGACTATCCCAACCTCGGGGTCTATCTCGAAGTGGTGCCGAACGAGAAGCTGGTGTTCACCGATGCCTTCACGGGTGGATGGGCACCCTCCGACAAGCCGTTCATGGTGGTGACCATCACCTTCGAGGATGTCGGCGCCCAGACCCGCTACACGGCGCGTGTCCGCCATTGGTCCGTCGAGGATCGCGACGCGCACGAAAAGATGGGCTTTCACCAGGGCTGGGGCCAATGCGCCACCCAGCTCGAAAGGGCAGCCAGGCAACTTTGAAATCCGCCGCGTGAAGCTGCGGCCCTCACGCCATCAGCATAGGGAAAGGAGACCCACCATGTCCGTGATCGACAACAAGAGTGCTGCCGTCGCCGAAATCCGTGCGGTGATCGACGATTGGGCGGATGCCCTGCGCGTGAAAGATGCCAAACGCGTTATCGCGCATGGTACGCCCGACTGCGTGCTTTTTTCGCTGGCGCCGCCGCTGAAGACCATCGATGCCGGCGAGGCCGGGCTTCAGCAGTGGTTTGCCTCCTGGCGTGGGCCGTTGGGCTATCGTTTCGAGGATCTCGATATCTCGGCCGGCAGCGACGTCGCTTTCGTCTCGATGCTGACCGAGCTCTCTGGCGAGAAGATCGATGCGGGCAAGATCTCGGTCTGGTTCCGCCAGACCCTCGGTTTGAAGCGCCTGGCTGCCGGCTGGAAGATCGCCCATCAGCACGAGTCCGTGCCGTTCTACATGGATGGCAGCCTCAAGGCGGCCGTCGATCTCAACCCGGCGTCTGCGGTCGACTGGCAGGCGCCGGCATCGCCGCCGATGCCGGGCCCGATCGCCTATCTCTGCGTCGAGGATGCGGCCGCGACCGCCGATTTCTACACACGCGCCTTTGCCGCGACCGATGGCGGACGCATGCTCGCCGAAGACGGCAAGCGGCTCGTGCACTGCCACCTGACGATCAACAACGGTGCCTTGATGCTCAACGACCCGTTCCCGGAACATGGCATGCCCTATGCCGAGCCGCAGGGTGTCGTGCTGCATCTGGTGGTCGAGGACGCGCAATTCTGGTGGGACCGGGCAGTGGCCGCCGGCGCCGAGGTAACGATGCCGCTTGCCGTCGCCTTCTGGGGCGATCTCTACGGCCAGCTGCGCGATCCCTTCGGCATCCGCTGGGGTATCGTCGGGCCGGTGAAGAAGACAGACTGAAAACGATTTGTGATAACGGGAAATGAGGAGTCCTCCCCGAATGAACACTGCGCTTGTGATGCCGGCTCGGACCGGAAAAATGGTAATTCTCGGCCGCGTGCTGAGCGGTCTGGTGATTGCATTCCTTGCATTCGATGGTGCGATCAAGCTCGTGCCGCTGGATGTAGTGACCGAGACTTTGGCGGTCCTCGGTTATCCCGCTGACGTTGGCCTTGCCCGGCTGCTCGGCGTGCTCACGCTCCTGTGCGCTCTGCTCTATGCGATCCCGAGGACATCGGTGCTTGGCGCCATCCTGCTCACTGGTTATCTCGGTGGCGCCATGGCGACACATCTGCGTGCCGACAGTCCTCTCTTCACCCACCTGCTGTTCGGCTTCTATCTCGGCGTCATCGCCTGGGCCGGTCTGTGGCTGAGAGATCGTCGGGTGCGCGCGCTGATCCCGTTCAAGACCGAGACGCAGGCTTAAGAGGGAATCGACGATGAGCAAAACGGTCAACGACTACATCGCAGGCCTTTCCGGTACGTCCGCCGACGTGGCCAAGGCGCTGCACGGCGCCATCCTCGCCGCCGGCGGCACGAAGGAAAGCGTGAAATGGGGGCATCCGATCTATGAGGCCGGTGGCCCGGTCTGCCTGATCAAGGCGGCCAAGGACTACGTAACGCTAGGCTTCTGGCGCGGTGCCGACATGCTTGACCTCGATCCGCGTCTGGCCAAGGGCGGCGGCAAGGGCGACATGGCCTTTATCAAGGTGAAGGCGCTGGGCGAGGTCGACCAGGCTCAGGTGGCGCGGCTCGTGGCCAAGGGCATCGCGCTTAATGCCGAGAAGGGCGATCCGTTCAAATCCTGAGGGACGAAACAAACTTGCGAAAGGCGCTCTGAAACAGAGCGCCTTTCTCTTGGTGGATGCAATACATCTTCGCGGGACCGCCAATTTCCCAACGCTCGCGAGGCATCATGATCCTCTACTACCAGACCCATTCCCCCTTCGCCCGCAAGGCGCTCGTCTTCGCCCACGAGGTCGGCATTGCCGAGCAATTGCAGGTGATCCATCACGAGACGAGCCCGACGCTGCGCAACGAGCAGGTCCATGCGGAAAACCCGCTCGGCAAGGTGCCGGTTCTCCTACGCCCCAATGAGGAGGCGATCTTCGATTCCGACGTCATCTGCGCCTATTTCGATACGCTGCATGATGGCCACAGGCTGATCCCCGAAGGCGGCGAGCCACGCTGGCGCGCCTTGAGACTGCAGGCCGTCGCGCAAGGCCTGGCGCAGGCAGGCATCGGGTTGCGCTGGGAAACGGATCGGCGCCCGGAAGGTCTGCGCTACCCGGCCTTGGCCGACGGCTACACCGAAAAGGTCGAACAGACCTATGACTGGCTGGAGCAGACGCTCGATGTCGACGCGCCTCTCGATATCGGCCACATCGCGCTCGCGACCACCTTGTCCTGGATGGCCTTCCGCCACCTGCCATCGTTCCGTGACCGCAAAAGGCTGGCCGATTGGTTCGATGGCTTCGAAGAAAGACCATCGATGCGGGCGACGCCGCTTTCCGGCGAGACGCACGATTAATTGTAACCCGTTGGACCGTTGCAGGCCGGGCGCCAGCGCGCCTGCAAGACTTCAGCAGGCAAGGTCGGCGACGACGGCGTCGAGGATCAGCATGCCGGAGGGGGTGCATCTCAGCCGCGAATTGCCGAGCCGCTCGATGAAGCCATGATCGATGAGGAACTGTTCGCGGTCCGGATCGGGATCGCGGCCGGACAGTGACTGCCAGCGGGCGAGATCGACGCCTTCCTTGAGCCGCAGCCCCATCAGCAGCAATTCGTCCGACTGTGCCTCAAGATCGAGGACTTCGCGCTCGACCATGCCGTGGCCATAGGTTTCGACCAGCCGCAGCCATTCCTCCGGCTTGCGTTCCGTGGCCGTTGCCACCTTCGCGCCGCCGACGCTGAGGCGGCCATGGGCACCGGGGCCGATGCCGGCATAATCGCCATAGCGCCAGTAGGTCAGGTTGTGCCGGCTTTCGGCACCGGGACGAGCGTGGTTGGAGACCTCGTAAGCCGGCATGCCGATCGACGCGGTGATATCCTGCGTCGCCTCGTACAGAACCGCCGATTGCTCGCCGTCCGGAACGATCAGCTTGCCGGCCTTGTGCAGGCCGTAGAAGGGCGTGCCCTCTTCGATCGTCAGCTGATAGAGCGACAGGTGGTCGACCGCGTAGGAGACGGCCTCCTTGAGCTCGCGCTCCCATTCCTCGACGGTCTGGTTGGGGCGGGCATAGATCAGGTCGAAGGACATGCGCGGGAAGATCTCGCGCGCCAGCCGGATCGCCTTCAGCGCGTCCTCGACATTGTGCAGCCGCCCGAGAAACTTGAGGTCCCGGTCGTTCAGGGCCTGCACGCCGAGCGAAACGCGGTTGACGCCGGCGGCGCGGTAGCCGTGGAAGCGCGTCGCCTCGACGCTCGAAGGGTTGGCCTCCATGGTGATCTCGATACCATCGGGCACATGCCATTCGCGCGCGATGCCCGAAAGGATCGCATCGACCGTGGCAGGATCCATCAGCGACGGCGTGCCACCGCCCATAAAGATGCTGGTGACGGTGCGCGGGCCGGAAAGCTCGCGCGCCTCCGCCATCTCCCTGAGGAAGGCGGCGACGAAGCGCGGCTGGTCGATCGGCTGGTGGCGCACATGGCTGTTGAAGTCGCAATAGGGGCATTTGGCCGCGCAGAACGGCCAGTGCACATAGATCCCGAAGCCGGGATCCATGCCGTCACCGATCGCCGATAGCGTGGCCGTGTGCATTGTCGCGTCTCTCATGCGGTCGATCTCGATGACGTTGGGTCGATCGACCTGGGATCATCGACAAGTTTGGTTCTCATAAACTGGAGCCGGGGCGGCAGCGGAAATCCGCATACACGTTTCCGCGTCACGCTCCAAGGCAGGTTTCGGCGAAGATCTTGAACGCGCGGGCACGGTGCGACAAGGCCTGCGCGTCACCCGGCTTCCACCCGTGTTTCTCGTCAGCGCTCATCTCGCCGAATGTGGTGTCGTAACCCTTCGGCTGGAAGACCGGGTCGTAGCCAAAGCCCTGGTCGCCGCGCGGCGGCCACACGACGTGGCCCTCGACCTCGCCGCGGAACAGTTCGACATGGCCGTCCGGCCAGGCAAGGCAGAGCACCGAGACGAAACGGGCGGTGCGTTTGTCGTGCGCGCTGGCACCCTTGTCCTGGAGAGCGTCCTCGACCTTCTGCATCGCCATGGCGAAATCGCGGCTACCGTCTTCGCGCTCGGCCCAGTTGGCGGTGTAGACGCCGGGCGCACCGTCAAGCGCGTCGATCGCCAGGCCAGAATCGTCCGAAAGCGCCGGCAGGCCCGAGGCCTTGGCCGAGGCAAGCGCCTTGATCGTCGCGTTTTCTTCGAAAGTGGTACCGGTTTCATCGGGTTCGACGAAGTTGAGGTCGGCGGCAGACTTGGCCTCGAAGCCGAGCGGGCCGATCAGGTCTCGGATTTCGCGGATCTTGCCGGCGTTGTGGCTGGCGACGATGAGCGTCTTGTCATCCAGTGTGCGCATGATGTGTCTTCTCTTAAAAGATGCGGGCGCAGGGGCCACGTTTCATTCGATGGACCAGAGGCCCGGTTCCGCGCATTCGAGGCTGTTGCCGGCCGGATCGCGAAAATAGAAGGACCGCGCACCGTTCGGCCAGGCAACATCGGCCTCGATCGCGACGCCCGCCGTTTCCAGCCTGGACTTCCATGCGTCGAGCGCCTCTCGTGCGACGCGGAAGCACATATGGCCCTGGCCGGTGGTCCCGTGCGGCGGCACCTGCAGGGCGGCATCCGGCGAGGGCGGCTTGATCGTCTCCGTCGGATTGAAAACCAGCAGAACGCCCGTGCCGCAGCGGAAGAACACATGCCGATTGCCGGCGCGCGTGATCTTTTGCAGCCCGAGCACACCGCCGTAGAAGGCCTCGGCGCCATCGAGATCCGGCGCGTAGAGCGCAGTCTCGAGAATGCCTTCGAGCGCCGGGGCCATCATTTCCGTCCCTTTTGTCAGCCTGATATCGCCTGCTTCTGCAGCGCGACCAGTTCGGCAATGCCGGTCTTTGCAAGTCCGAGCAGGCCTGCGAATTCCTCTTCCGAGAAGGGCTTGCCCTCGGCCGTTCCCTGGATTTCGACGATGCCGCCGGTTCCGGTCATGACGAAATTCGCGTCGGTCTCGGCAGCGGAGTCTTCGAGATAGTCGAGGTCGATGATCGACTGGTTGGCGAAGATACCACAGGAAATGGCGGCGACGTGGTCCTTCAGGACCTTCTCCACCTTCACCATGTTGCGGGCTTCCATCCATTTCAGGCAGTCGTGCAGAGCCACCCAGGCGCCGGTGATCGAGGCCGTGCGCGTGCCGCCATCAGCCTGGATGACGTCGCAGTCGATCGAGATCTGGCGTTCGCCGAGCGCCGGCAGATCGACGACGGCGCGTAGCGACCGGCCAATCAGGCGCTGGATCTCCTGGGTGCGGCCGCTCTGCTTGCCGCTCGAGGCTTCACGGCGCATGCGCTCGCCGGTGGCGCGCGGCAGCATGCCGTACTCGGCCGTCACCCAGCCCTTGCCGCCATTGCGCAGCCAGGCCGGAACCTTTTCCTCAAGGCTGGCGGTGCACAAGACGTGCGTGTCGCCGAACCGCACCAGACAGGAGCCTTCCGCGTGCTTGGAGAAATTGCGCTCGAACGAAACCTTGCGCATTTGGTCGATTTTTCTGCCGGATGGCCGCATCATCAAACTCCTATCGTATCTGGTGAGCCTTCTAGAGCATGGCAGAGGTAAAGGGAACCGGTGGATACTAGGCGACCGGGGCGATTTTTCCCTTTTGCTATCGGCCGCGGGGATCACTATATTTCCGGCGGCAGGATTGGCCTGCGAACATGGAGCGACATGGTACTGCGCAATCCCGGAGTGACCGATATCGCGGCGGCGCTGGACGAGCGTTCCGGTGAAATCTTCCGTCGCATCGTCGAAACCTATTTGAACAACGGCGAACCGCTCGGCTCCCGCAACCTTTCGCGGTTGCTGCCGATGTCGCTGTCGCCGGCTTCCGTGCGCAATGTGATGAGCGATCTCGAAGATCTCGGGCTCATCTATTCGCCGCATGTCAGCGCCGGTCGCCTGCCGACGCAGACGGGCCTGCGCTTCTTCGTCGATGCCTTCATGCAGGTCGGCAATCTCTCGGCCGAGGATCGTGCCTCGATCGACCGCCACGTGCGGCGCAGCGACCATACCCAGCCGGTCGACACGCTGCTGGCAGAGGCGAGCCAGATGCTGTCGGGCATGTCGCGCGGCGCTGGCCTTGTCATCACCGCCAAGAACGATCCCGTTCTCAAACATGTCGAATTCATCCGATTGGCGCCGACCAAGGCTCTCGCCGTGCTCGTCGGCGAGCACGATCAGGTCGAAAACCGCATCATCGAGCTTCCTGCCGGCGTGACGAGCTCACAGCTGACGGAGGCCGCGAATTTCCTCAACGCCCATCTCGCCGGCCAGACGATCGGCGAGGTGCGCTCGCAGCTTGAAACGGTCAAGCAGACCGTGCGCAGCGAACTCGATGCGCTGTCGCAGGATCTGGTCGAGCGCGGGCTGGCGATCTGGTCGGGCAGCGAGGGCGATGAAAAGCCGGCACGGCTGATCGTGCGCGGCCGGGCGAACCTGCTCGAGGGTCTGGAGGGAACCGAGGATATCGACCGCCTGCGCATGCTGTTCGACGACCTGGAAAAGAAGGACAGCCTGATCGAATTGCTCGATCTCGCCGAAAGCGGGCCGGGGGTGAGGATCTTCATCGGTTCGGAGAACAAGTTGTTTTCATTGTCCGGTTCTTCGCTGATCGTTGCGCCCTATCGCGACAGTGAGGATCGGATCGTCGGCGCCGTCGGCGTCATCGGTCCGACGCGGCTCAACTATTCGCGCATCGTGCCGATGGTCGACTATACCGCGCAGCTGATGTCGCGGCTTTCGCGCTGAACGAGCGCTTTTGGCCGCAGACAGCATTGAACCCTTGATTTTTCGGCCCTAAACCTCGATATCGGCATCAAATCCAGTCACTGGGCATTTTCTCGCCATGCGGCCATCGTTGCGCGCGGGTGTGAAAATGCGAAAGACACGACAGACGATACACCGGAGAACGTCATGACCGACGAAACAAACAAGCACGGACACGAAGCTGCCGCCAACGACGAGGCAGACAACGCTACGCCCGAGGTTGTGGAAGCAGCGCCGGTTGCCGAACCCGATCCGCTGGAACTTGCCAGAGCCGAGAACAACGACCTGCGCGACAAGTATCTGCGGCTCGCCGCCGAAATGGACAACCTGCGTCGCCGCACCGAGCGCGACGTCAAGGATGCCAAGTCCTATTCGGTCGCAGGCTTTGCCCGCGACATGCTGGCCGTCTCCGACAATCTGCGCCGGGCGCTCGATGCCATTCCGGCGGAAGCCAAGGAAGCCGGCGAAACCGGCCTCAACGCTCTGATCGAAGGCGTCGAGATGACCGAGCGCGCCATGCTGTCGGCGCTCGAGCGCCACGGCGTGAAGAAGCTGGAGCCGGAAGGCCAGAAGTTCGATCCGAACTTCCACCAGGCCATGTTCGAAATCCCGAACGCCGATGTGCCGAACAACACGGTACTGCAGGTCGTCCAGGCCGGCTACACCATCGGCGACCGCGTCCTGCGTCCGGCCATGGTCGGCGTGTCCAAGGGTGGCCCGAAGGCCGCCGCGACAGAGGGCGACAGCCCGGCGGCCTGAGCTGCAGTCTGATCTGTTTCAACGCCGCGCGTCCCTTAGGACGCGCGGCGTTTTCGTTTTCGGCGGTCCCGGCGATGCAGGCCGGTATCAGCCAAACAGCTGCCGCAGGTGGTCGTTGAGGAAGCGTCCCTCCGGGTCAATTTTTGCCCGCAAGGCTCGGAAGTCGCCGGCGCGCGGATAGAGCGCTGTCACGTCGTCGGCGCCGAGGAAATGCAGCTTGCCCCAATGCGGTCGCGATCCGTACTGGCGCAGGATCGTGTCGACATCCTTCAAGTACTCCCAGTAATCCGTGCCCGGTTCGCCCGAGACCGATAGCGTGATCGAATCCTGCTCGTAGAACGGGCTGATCCAGCCGGTGTCGCCGGCCGTGAAGCGATACTCGATCGGGTAGATGCAGGTCGGATGCTTTTCCAGCATCAGCTTGCGCACGGCTTTGACGGCATCCTTGCCGTGGGCGACGGGCACCGCATATTCCAGCTCGTGGAAATTCGGAACGTATTCGATCGGATAGATCTCCGAGGAATAGGCGATCTTCTCGAAGCCCTCCTCCATCGGCGGCCGGTCGGTGATGTCGATCACCTTCATCTCGCAGACATCAGAGGTCTTGTCCGTCGTCGACACCGACGCGGTATCGGGCAGGCAATAGCAATGCCGGCTTTCGGGCACCGGGCACCAGAAGAAGCCGAAGTGCCGGTGCCTGGCGGCGAGTTCGTCGTGCTGCTCGATCATCTCGTCGAAAGTGCAGCGCCAGAGCTTTTCATGCAGGTTGTAGCTGTCCATCGCCTGCAGCGTGATCTCGGAGATGACGCCGAGCATGCCGATCGAAACACGCGCCGCCTCCAGGAGGTCGGGCGTGGTCTCGTCCACGACGAGAACGCTGCCATCCGGCTGCACGAGCCGCATGCCGACGATCTGCGAGGCCATGTTGCCGAGCGTGGCCCCGGTGCCATGGGTGCCGGTGGTGAGCGCGCCCGCCAAGGCTTGGCTGTCGATGTCACCCTGGTTGATGAGCGAGAGACCGTTCGACTTCAGGACCTTGCCGAGCTGGTTGATGGTCGTGCCGGCCTTGACGGCGACACGTTTGCGCGCCTGGTCGATATTGACGACGCCCTGCATGTTCGAGAGCGTCAGATGCAGCCCGCTGGTCAATGCCACCGGCGTAAAGGAATGGCCGGAGCCGGCGCAGCGGACGTTGAGCCCCTGCGACGTTGCCTCGCGGACCATCTCGGCGAGCGCCGCCTCGCTCTCCGGCGCGCCGCGCTGGCGCACGATGCATGATTGATTTCCGACCCAGTTACGCCAGTGGCCACCTGATTGAAGCATGTCTTTTCCTCCCCTCAGACCGCTGTGAAGCAATTGTCGACGAACAGATGCGTGCCGTTGACGAAGCTCGCCTCGTCGCTGGCAAGAAACAGTGCGGCGTTCGCCACTTCCTTCGGGTCGCACATGCGGCCCTGCTGGGCGGTAATCGCTGCCTCCGACACGTCGACGCCGTATTTGCTGAGACCGACCAGTTCGCGCTTGCCGTGATCGGTGGCGATGAAGCCGGGGCAGACCGCGTTGCAGCGGATGCCGCGGTCGCGGAATTCGACGGCGATGGCGCGGGCAAACATGTGGCAGGCGCCTTTGGTCGTATCGTAGAGAACCTCCATCGGCGTTGCGGCAACCGCCGAGATCGACGAGGTGCACACGATACTGCCCCCACCGGCGGCGAGCATGCCCGGCAGTACCGCCTTGGTCATCAGGAACATGCTGCGCACGTTGACGGCCATCAGCCGGTCCCACTCGTCCTCTTCCGTTTCGAGGAAGGGGCCGACTGCCAGGATGCCGGCGTGATTGAAGAGAACGGTGATCGCGCCGAAGGCCGCCTCGACCGCCTTGACTGCGGAACTGACCTCTGCCGAGACCGAGACATCCGCCGGCGCAAAGATCGCCTCGCCGCCGTTCGCACGGATGGCGGCGGCCACCTCTTCGCCTTTGCTGCGCGGCAGATCGACGATGCCGACCTTCGCACCTTCACGGGCGAAGAGTTCGGAGGCGGCAAGGCCGCAGCCTCCGGCCCCACCACTGATCAACGCCACTTTTCCCGAAAGCCGGCCTGCCATCGCATCCCCCTTGCGCTCAAGCGCCACACGGTCTCATGCGGCGATCTCTGTCCTCATGGGATGGATTATTGTTGACGAAGTAGGGGCTGTCGATATCCCATGGGGGATACGCGGGCAGGGGGAGAGTTCGACGCGCATGCTGGCTCGGGAATCGGCCGATATTTCGGCCCTGATCGGATTGATCGGAACGCAGGATTTCGGCGGCGCGCTCGACCGCATGCTGCGCTCGGTGGCAAGTTTCGACCTCTCGGTCGCCTTCGCCTATCCCTATGACAAAAGGCCGATCGTGCTGCATGACGGTTATACGGCGAAGGTGTCCGCCAGCGCGCTTTCCGCCTATCTCGGCGGCGCCTATCTGCTCGACCCGTTCTATGTCGCCTGTAGCGGCGGTCAGCCACCGGGGCTGTGGCGCATGCGCGAGCTTGCGCCGGACCAGTTCTTCCATTCGGATTTTTCAAGTTCGGCCGAAGTGCATCCCTGCATCTCGATGGAAAGCGGCGTTCTGGTCGAGGAGATCGGTTTCGTCATTCCGCTCGATGACCAGGTCCAGGCGACGTATTCGCTGATGCGCGGTCGCGGCGCCGCGCCGTTCACCGACGCCGAGCTGGCGAGCCTGAGGATCTACGAGCCGATCGTCAGGGAGGCCGTGCGGTCGAACTGGCGCCAGCAGAGTGAAGTCGTCGCGGCGGCACCTCGGGACGACGACGCGATCGAGACCGCGTTCGACAGTCTCTGTGCCGACCGCCTGACCCGGCAGCAGCGCAACATCGTGCGGCTGATCCTGCGGGGGCATAGCAACCTGTCGATCGGCAAGACGATGAACATCGCCGAAGGAACCGTCCGCATTCACCGCAAGAACATTTACCGCCGGCTCGGTATTTCGAGCCAAGGCGCCCTGTTTCGGATTTTCATAGATCATCTGAACCGCCGGCAGATTTACTGACGGCCAGATTTACTGACCGCAGGTGCGGTGGTTGCTCAGGCAGCGTGCGAGGTCGTGTCCTCGTTGAGCAGCGTGTAGATCGCGTTGGCGGAATCGCTCGATCGGATCTTTGCCACCATATCGTGGTCACGCAGCACTCGGGCGATGCGCGAGAGTGCCTTGAGATGGTCGGCGCCGGCGCCTTCGGGCGCAAGCAGCAGGAAGACGAGGTCGACAGGCTGGTCGTCGAGGGCTTCGAAATCCACCGGCGTGTCCAACCGGGCAAAGATCCCGATGATCGACGGCAGGTTGTTCAGCTTGCCGTGGGGAATGGCGATGCCGTTGCCGACCCCGGTGGAGCCGAGCCGTTCGCGCTGCAGGATGACATCGAAGATTTCGCGCTCTGGGAGCCCGGTGATCTTTGCCGCTTTTGCCGCCAATTCCTGAAGGAGCTGTTTTTTCGAGTTGGCCCTCATGGCCGGGATGATCGCATTTTGGTGCAGTAGACCTGCCAATGCCATTCTTTTGTCCTCGTTCGCCGGTTAGAGCCGGACAACATCATCACAAATGCGTCGCAATGGCTCTAACCATCTTTGTCTTGGCGGGTCCCATGCACAGAAAAGTCGTATTTTCCGGCCTGTCCGCTGATTGAAGTGGAGGGAACGCCGGCACACCGGCGCTCCCCTTTTCCACTCATCCCTTGATATTGGCAGCGTCAATCCAGCCAATGTTTCCGTCGTTGCGTCTGTAGACGATATTCAACTCTGCCTTGCCGGGCGTCCGGAACATCAGGACAGGCTCGTCCGTCATGTCGAGCGCCATCACAGCGCTCGCGACAGACATCGTCCTCAATTGTTTCGAACTCTCGGCAACGATCGTCGGTGCGTAATCCTCGGGGACTTCATCATCCTCGAACGGCACCGAGTCCATCACTGTATAAGCCACCTCGGTACCTTGACCATTACCGTTGTGGTGGTCCTTGAGCTTGCGCTTGTAGCGACGAAGGCGCTTTTCGATGCGCTCCGACGCTGCGTCAAAGGCAGCCTGAGGGTCGTTCGCCTGTCCGCTCGCCTGCATAACCACGCCCGTATCGAGATGAAGCTTGCAGTCGGCGCTAAATCGCGGCCCAGACTTTTCCACAGTGACCTGGCTTGAATATCCTCCGTCGAAATATTTGGTAACGGCCTGCTCGATCTGGTCGCCAATGCGGGCGCGGAACGAATCGCCGATTTCCATTTGTTTACCGGATACACGCACACTCATGGAGTTTCCTCTCTATTTCGTGATTTGCGCAGCCAGTCTATTCCAAGCGCCCCCGTCATCCAAGCCTTTCACGCTTGCGGAAGCCTCTGTGTCGCACCTGCCGGTCGTACCGGCCGCTCGAGGAAGACCGTGTCCTCGGCAATTGCGGCGGGCTCATATCCCCTGCGTCGCGGAGAGTCAATCGAAGGTCGCAAAAAAGTTAACGCGCCTTAACTTAAAGGCGGCTCTTTTGATGGGTTCAGAAGCCCGACACCTTGGCCATCGCCCGCTTTTCCCGGCGTCGCTGGACGGAGGAGGGGATGTTCATCGCCTCGCGGTATTTCGCAACCGTACGGCGCGCGATATCGATGCCGGCTTGCTTGAGGCTGTCGACGATATCGTCGTCGGACAGCACGGCGTCGGCCCTTTCCTCATGGATCATCGTGCGGATGCGATGACGCACGGTCTCGGCCGAATGGCTGTCGCCGCCCTCGGCCGAGCTGATCGAGACGGTGAAGAAATATTTCAATTCGAACAGCCCGCGCGGCGTCAGCATGTACTTGTTCGAGGTGACGCGGCTGACCGTCGACTCGTGCATCTTGATAGCGTCCGCGACGGTTTTCAGGTTCAAGGGCCGCAGATGCCCGACGCCGTGGACGAGGAACGCGTCCTGCTGACGAACGATCTCGGTGGCGACCTTCATGATCGTCTTGGCGCGTTGATCGAGACTGCGGGTGAGCCAGTTGGCGGTCTGCAGGCACTCGTTGAGAAAGGCCTGGTCGGCGCTGTTCTTTTCGGTGCCGCGTGACACTGACGTGAAATAGGCCTGATTGACGAGGACCCTCGGCAGGGCGTCCGGATTAAGCTCTATGAGCCAGGTTCCATCAGGTGCTGCGCGCACGACGATATCGGGAACGATTGCTTCGCTGACGCTGGTCTCGAAGCTCGTTCCCGGCTTCGGGTCGAGTTTGCGGATCTCGGCCAGCATGTCGATCAGGTCTTCTTCGTCGACGCCGCAGATTTTCTTGAGACTGGCGAAGTCGCGCCGCGCCAGAAGCTCCAGGTTGGCGACGAGAGCCTCCATCGCCGGATCGAGGCGATCGCGAAGGCGCAGCTGGATGGCGAGACATTCGCTGAGCGTGCGCGCAAACACGCCTGGCGGGTCGAACTGCTGCAGGGTAAGGAGGACGCGCATCACGTCGGCATCATCAGCGCCGAGGCGTTCGGTGACCTCGCCGAGGTCGGCCTGGAGATAGCCTGCCTCGTCGAGCTGGTCGATCAAGTGCTGGGCGATCAGCCGATCGGATGCGGCGGAGAGCGCAAAGGGCAGTTGCTCCAGCAGCGTCTCGCGCAGACTTTTGCGACTGGCGACGAAGTCGTCGAAATCGTAGTCGCCGCCTTCGCCGCTGCCGGGCATGGACTTCCATTGGCCGAGCAGTTCCGGCGCGTCGGCGCGTTGTGGCGCTGTGTCGTCCTGGTAGATGTTGCCGAAGTCCGCGTCGAGCTGTTCGTTGAGCCGCTCGCCCCCGGTTGCCATGGCGTTGTCGTAGAGGTCTCGCTGGCCGGGCGCTTCCTCCGCTCCACCGAAATCGTCGCCGGATCCGGATGTCGGCTCTTCGCGGCTGCCGTGTTCGGAACTGCCGCCGAAGTCGTCGTCATTGCCCTGAAGCTCGAGCAACGGGTTCTTCTCGACTTCCTGCGCGATGAACTGGTTGAGTTCCAGATGCGTCATCTGCAGCAGCTGAATCGATTGCATCAGCTGCGGGGTCATGACCAGCGACTGGGACTGGCGCAGATGAAGGCTGGCCGACAATGCCATGCGGACCTGAAACTCCCGACGAAATCTCCACCGGACGCGTCATTGGACGGTCCGGTTTTTCATTTGGCCCAAAAATTGCTTATTGGAGGGGTTTGGTCAAGCGCGACCGTGGCCGAGATATCGGATTCGCCCACGGATCACGTCAAAGGCTGAAATTATCGCCGAGATAGAGCCGGCGCACATCCGGATTCGTGACGATATCGTTGGCGCGGCCGTGGGTCAGCACTTCGCCGGCATGGATGATATAGGCCCGGTCGATCAGGCCCAGCGTCTCGCGCACGTTGTGGTCGGTGATCAGCACCCCGATGCCGCGCGACGTCAGATGGCGCACCAGTGCCTGGATGTCGGCAACCGAAATCGGATCGACGCCGGCAAACGGCTCGTCGAGCAGCATGAAGGTCGGGTCGGTCGCCAGCGCCCGGGCGATTTCAAGGCGTCGCCGCTCGCCGCCGGAAAGGGCGATGGCCGGCGACTTGCGCAGGTGCGTGATGTTGAATTCGCCGAGCAGGTCGTTGAGCTTGCTCTCGCGCCGCTCGAGGTTCTTGTCGTGCACTTCGAGCACGGCGCGAATGTTGTCCTCCACCGTCAGCCCGCGGAAGATCGAGGCCTCCTGCGGCAGGTAGCCGACGCCGAGGCGGGCGCGGCGATACATCGGCATCGTCGTGACGTCGTTACCGTTGATCTCGATCGAGCCTTCGTCGACCGGCACCAGGCCGGTGATCATGTAGAAGCAGGTGGTCTTGCCGGCGCCGTTGGGGCCGAGCAGGCCGACGGCTTCGCCGCGGCGAACGACCAGCGACACGCCGTTGACAACGCGCCGCTCGCGATAGGCCTTGGTCAGGCCACGGGCGATCAGCGTGCCGTCGTAACGCGCCTTGTCGACCGCATGGCCGGCGACGGCAGGCGTTGCAGCCGACGGCTTGCGGACGCGCTTGCGCTTGTGAAGGAAGGGGAGTTGCACGAGCGGATCTACGTCAGTTCTTTTTCTGCGACTTCGGGTCGAGCTGGATCTGCACCCGACCACCACAGGCGTCGAGCTGCGCTTCGCCCGTGTTCATCTGCACATTCAACTGGCAACCGACGAACACATTCTTGCCTTCCGACAGCACGACCTTGTCGCCCTTCAGGACGAAGGTCTGCTTGGTCATGTCGAACTCGCCGCTGTCGGCGGTCGCCTGCTGCGTGCCGGAGCTCAGGAAGACGCGCTGGCTGACCTCGATGCGGTCGATGTCGGCGTCGCCGCTCGAAACCGAGCCGCCACCGGACTTGTAGAAGACCGTCATGCTGCCGGCCTGCAGCGTCGTGGTGCCCTGTACGACCTTGACGTTGCCGGTGAAGATCGCCTTGCTTTCCGGATCCTTGATTTCAAGCTTGTCGCTTTCGATCTGGATCGGCTTGTCGTTCGACAGTTCGAGGCCCTTCATCTTGCTCGATGTGGCCTGGGCTGAAGCGCCCGAAACAATCATCAATGCGCCGATGCCGGCAACGGCCAGGCTGGCTGAAATCCTGAAAAAAGTAGCGGGTACCGACATGGATGCACCAGATCCTAATTCGTGTTCTTGCGGATGGAAGTGGGTTCGAGATTGACCCTCACCATGCCCTCAAATGTTACTATGCGTCCCTTATCCGTCATTCGCAGCCGCTGCGCAATGATCGAACCGCCCTTCATGCTGATCGCAATCGGTTGTTTCGTTTCCATTTCGCCGGCATTGATGTCCAGATAGGCCGACTGGAAGTCGGCGTTGACGCCATTATTCATGGTAATCGTGAACGGGGCGTTCATATCGAGCGTATTGGCGCCGCGATCGTAGATGCCGTTGGTCGCGTCCACCGTGGCGATCAGCGTTTCGTTGACAGGCATTTCGGCATGGATCGTCTGCAGCGTGATGATATCGGGATTGGCGATATCCTGCAGCGCGCGCTGCGCCTTCATCGAATAGCTGATGCCCTGTTTGTTGCGCCCGGCAATGGCAGGGTTCTGCATGACGATCTTGCCGTCCTCGATCGTTGCGCTATCGAGTTGCAGATCGACCGGCATGAAGGCGCGCACGAAGGAAATGACCGCAAAGATCGCGGCGATGATGCCGGCCACCACGGGCAGGATGATCTTCAGGCGCCTGACGCGCGCCGAATGCCGCGCGGCGAGCGCGTAGGCGTCCGACGAGCTCGCACCCGTGTCGGCAAAGAAGCCGGGGGCTGGCGCATGATCTAACATGTGAAGACCTGTTGGTTCCGTTGCTTTTCAGCGTTCTCGCGAGAGCCGCCTTTTACATACATTCGTGTAAGTCGTCGCAAATATGGATATTTTTTGTTGCGGTACAATGCTGCCGCAAAAAACTTCGTGAAGACAGGAAAACGGCGGGCACGGCTTTTAACCGTGACCGACCGCGTCTATTGAGTATGCCACTTGCCGTGCAGATAACATGCCCGATCGAAAACGGACAGAAGCTGGGCCAACAATTCGGGAGAAACCCACATGGATGAACTTGCCATTGCCGATCGCCGCAGCCTGCGCAGGAAGCTGAGCTTCTGGCGCTGGATCGTCGCCGGCCTGCTTGCCGTTGTGGCTCTGGTGACGCTTTCCTGGTCGGGCTGGGCCGACAGCGCGGGACGCGCCCGCGATCATGTCGCCCGCGTGACGATTTCTGGCCTGATCCAGGACGATCGCGAATTGCTGGAGCGGCTCCAGCGGATCGAGAAAAATGATTCCGTCAAGGCGCTGGTGGTGACCATATCGTCGCCCGGCGGCACCACCTATGGCGGCGAGGTCATCTACAAGGCGATCCGCAAGGTCGCCGCCAAGAAGCCTGTCGTCTCCGACATCCGCACGCTGGCTGCCTCCGCCGGCTACATGATCGCGCTTGCTGGCGATACGATCGTTGCCGGCGAAAGCTCGATCACCGGCTCGATCGGCGTCATCTTCCAGTATCCCCAGGTCAAGGAGCTGATGGACAAGCTTGGCGTCTCGCTGGAATCGATCAAGTCGAAGCCGCTGAAGGCCGAGCCTTCGCCTTTCCATCCACCGAGCGACGAAGCCAAGGCGATGATCCAGGCAATGATCGACGACAGCTATGGCTGGTTCGTCGACCTCGTTGCAGACCGCCGCAAGCTGTCGCGCGACGAGGCGCTCTTGCTTGCCGACGGACGGATTTTCACCGGCCGACAGGCGCTCGGCCTCAAGCTTGTCGACAAGCTTGGCGGTGACGACGAAATCCGCGCCTTCCTGGCCGACAAGAAGGTGTCGAAGGACCTTGCCGTGGTTGATTGGGAAGAGCCGCGACAGACCCTGCCGTTCGGCCTCGGATCGGCCGTCTCCGAGTGGGTCAAGATGTTGGGATATGACGCTTTTCCGGCGATGAAAGGCCTCGAAAAAATCGGGGGTGACAAGTTGTTTCTTGACGGTCTTGTTTCGGTTTGGCAGGTTGATGCTCAATGAGGATGGCAGCATATGCCCAGCCTGATCCGTAACGTGGCCGTCCGCGCCCGATGAGCGCCGGTCATTTTCTTGCGGCAATCACAATGCAGACCGAAAAAGCAAAACAAACAAGAATTTAAGGGGGCGACAGTGATCAAGTCAGAACTGGTGCAGATTGTTGCAGCTCGCAATCCGCATCTCTACCACCGCGACGTCGAAAACATCGTCAACGCGGTGCTCGATGAGATCACCGACGCGCTGGCTGCCGGAAACCGTGTCGAACTGCGCGGTTTCGGTGCTTTCTCGGTCAAGAACCGGCCGTCGCGCTCCGGCCGCAATCCACGCACCGGCGATTCCGTTTTCGTCGAGGAAAAGTGGGTGCCGTTCTTCAAGACCGGCAAGGAGCTGCGCGAGCGGCTGAACCCGGGCATGAACGACGAAGAAGACTGATCGTCCTGCCCGATCGTCATGAATCCGGATTGTCGTCTTCGCCGCTAAGGCCTGTGCGGTGATCCGGAAAACGGGAGCGCCGAATGCTCAAGAAACTGATCAACATCGTTTTCCTCGTCCCGGTCGGTGTCATCCTGATCGTGCTCAGCGTCGCCAATCGTCAGAGCGTCACGTTGGCCCTCAATCCGTTCCGGCCCGAAGACAGCGTGCTGTCGGTGAGTGCGCCCTTCTTCGTTTTCCTGTTTCTTGCTGTTGTCGTCGGTCTGATCCTCGGTGCTGCCGCCACCTGGTTCAGCCAGGGCAAATATCGCCGGCGCGCGCGCAATGAGGCGACCGAGGCGCTGAAATGGCACCGCGAAGCTGAAAAGCACCGCAGCCAGGCGGAGAAGCTCGCCACGCAGGCAACTCTCGCTGCCCCGCAGAACTGAAGGCGAGGGCGCCGCCCTTTAGCTGACCGCTTCCGCAGGTCCACCGACAGCGGCGCTGAAATCCGTAAAGAACTGCTGCGCCAGCTTCTTGGCGGTCGAGTCGATCAGCCGGGAGCCGAGCTGTGCCAGCTTGCCGCCGATCTGCGCCTTGACGTCGTAGCGCAGGAGCGTCTCCGCACCGTCGTCGACGAGCGTCACATCCGCGCCGCCCTTGGCAAAACCGGCAATGCCGCCCTTGCCTTCGCCGGAGATGGTGTAGCTTTCCGGCGGGTTGAGGTTCGACAGAATGACGTCGCCGGTAAAGGAGGCCGAGACCGGACCGATCTTGATCTTGACCACGGCCGAAAGCTCGGTCGGCGATTTCATCTCGATCGACTGACAGCCGGGGATGCATCGCTTCAGGATATCCGGGTCGTTGAGGCCCCGCCAAACGGCATCACGCGGTGCCGAGATGCGTTCTTCGCCGGTCATGTCCATGCGCATTCCTCCCATTGACGGTGCCACGCGGCCAGAAGGGCGCGCGAAGGTTCATGTAATTCTCTGAATTCGCCTTGCAATCCTGTCCTGAATTCGATTTCGACCGATGGATTGATGCAACTCTCGCTCCCGCGTTGATCTTGGCAAATCGGAAACGGCTTTGCCAAGAGCATGAGCGGTGCTATTTGCACCAACAGAATACGCCTCGCCTCGAAATCCGGGGTGCGGCGGCATACCTCATGGTGCCGGCCCGATTGCATCCGATATTCGGGAGGGTAGCGCCTCGTGACAAAACAAAGCCCAGGGATCTCAGCGTGAAGGAAAAGGACCGGCGGTCGAAGAATGCCTCCGTGACGACGGCGAAGGGCCGCGGAGCCGAGGCGCGTGGTGGTGGCCGCCTTGACAAGAAGCGTACACCTTTTGCCAAGTCAGGCGAATTCAAGGAGCGCGCGGCTGCGCATTCTCCGGCGAAAGCCGCAGAGCCGCGCGAGCGGCCGCCGCGGACACAGTCCGAGAACGAGGCCCCGGCGCGCTTCATCCCACGGCGCACCGGCGACAAGCCCGGCGAGCGCATTCCGCTCATTCTCGAAACATCGGGCGTTTCCGGCTACCACTTGATCGACAGTGGCGCCGGCGAAAAGCTCGAGCAGTACGGACCCTATCGGATCGTGCGCCCCGAGGCGCAGGCGCTCTGGCCGCGAACCCTGCCAGACAGTGTCTGGGAGAACGCGGACGCGATCTTTACCGGCGATACCGACGAGGACGGCATGGGCCGCTGGCGGTTTCCGGGCTCGGTTCTTGGCGAGACCTGGCCGATGCAGCTTCTGGGCACCGACTTCCATGGCCGGTTCACCTCCTTCCGCCATGTCGGCGTGTTTCCAGAGCAGCTGGCGCACTGGAGCTGGGTGAAGGATCAGGTGGAGGCGTCCCGCCGCCCGCTCAAAGTCCTCAACCTCTTCGGCTACACGGGGGTTGCCTCGCTGATCGCTGCCAAGGCCGGTGCCGAGGTGACCCATGTCGACGCATCGAAGAAGGCGATCGGCTGGGCCCGGGAAAACCAGGCGCTGGCGCGCGCGGAAAAGCTACCGATCCGCTGGATCTGCGACGATGCCATGAAGTTCATCCAGCGCGAGGAACGGCGCGGCAGCCGCTACGATATCATCCTGACCGATCCGCCAAAATTCGGGCGCGGCCCGAACGGTGAAGTCTGGCAACTGTTCGACCATCTGGCGGCGATGCTCGACATCTGCCGCGAAATCCTGTCGCCCGAGGCCCGCGGCCTTGTGCTGACCGCCTATTCGATCCGCGCCAGCTTCTACTCGATCCATGAACTGATGCGCGAGACGATGCGCGGCCGTGGTGGCCGGGTCGAATCGGGCGAACTCATCATCCGCGAAGGCGGGCTCGACGGCCGCGAGCCGGGACGGGCGCTTTCTACATCTCTCTTCAGCCGCTGGGTGCCGTAATGAGCAATGACAGAAGCGAACACGGCGCAGGCCGGGTCGGGCAGGTGAAGGAAGTTACCAGCCTCACCAATCCGATCATCAAGGACATCAAGCTGCTTGCGCAGAAGAAGCACCGCGACGAGACGCGGTCCTTCATGGCCGAGGGCTTGAAGCTGGTGATCGATGCACTCGATCTCGGCTGGAAGATCAAGACGCTGATCTACGCCAAGGCGGCCAAGGGCAAGCCGCATGTGGAGCAGGTGGCGGCAAAGACCTTCGCCCGCGGCGGGCTCGTGCTCGAAGTCAGCGAGAAGGTTTTGTCGACGATCACCCGGCGCGACAATCCGCAGATGGTCGTCGGCATCTTCGAGCAGCGCTACCGGGCGCTGAAGGAGATCCGCCCCGAGCTCGGCGAGACCTATGTGGCGCTCGACCGCGTTCGTGATCCCGGCAATCTCGGCACGATTATCCGCACGGCCGATGCGGCCGGCGCCTCCGGCATCATTCTCGTCGGGGAAACGACGGATCCTTTCTCGCTCGAAACCGTGCGCGCGACGATGGGTTCGGTCTTCGCCATGCCGGTCGTGCGCGCCAGCGCCGACGACTTCGTCAAATGGCAGAAGCAGGCGGGCGTGAAGGTAGTGGCGACGCATCTTGCCGGTTCGGTCGACTACCGCACGATCGACTACAAGTCGAAGCCTGTGGTGCTCCTGATGGGCAACGAGCAGGCGGGCCTACCCGAAGAGCTTGCCCGCGAGGCCGGAGCGCTTGCCCGCATTCCGCAGGCCGGCCGTGCCGATTCCCTCAATCTCGCCATCGCCACCGGCATCATGCTGTTTGAGGCGCGACGTCACCTGCTGGCGCTGGATGCCGGCGCATGAGTGAAAAGCAGGTCCTGTTTTCGAGGCCGCTGCCGATCGCGGTCTTCATCGCCCTGGCGCTCGCCGCCGACCAGCTGATCAAGTATCTGGTCGAGGCCTATCTGCCGTTCAATGAAGCGGTTCCTGTCGTGCCGATGCTGGCGCTCTACCGTACCTACAACTACGGCGTCGCCTTCTCGATGTTGTCGGGCATGGAAGGCTGGTTCATCGTCGGCATGCGCCTCACCGTCGTCGCCTTCGTTTTGTGGCTGTGGCGGCGCACGCCGAAGGACCGGTTCTTTGCGCATTTCGGCTATGCCCTGATCATTGCCGGTGCGCTGGGCAATCTCGTCGACCGGCTGATCTTCGGCTACGTCATCGACTACATCCTGTTCCACACGCAGACATGGTCCTTCGCCGTCTTCAACCTGGCCGATAGTTTCATCACCATTGGCGCCGGCGCGATCATTCTCGACGAGTTGCTGCAGGCGAAAAAGGTCAACGCTTAAGATTTTATCGATGCGCTGAAGCCATTCGGAACGCTTGCCGTGTTAGCCAAGGGGCATGAGCGAGCCGTCACGATTGTTGGAGCAGATCGAATCCGGTTTCGGTGCGCAAGCCCGATCCAGCGATGCGATGGCTGCTGGCACCATGGCGGATGGCTCCGAAGCGATATCCAGGGACGGTGCATCCGCTTACGCCCTGCGCCGTGTTTCGCTGGCATCTCTCGGTGTCATCGCGTCCGGTCTCGTGCTGGCGATCGGTATCGCCGCCGGTCTCTATCTGTTTTCCGCAGCGGTTGCGGCAGCCGGCCTTGCAGGTGTGCTGCTGTTGATTGCCGATGGCATCAGGGCTGTCGACAGCGACAGGACGGGTGCGGAAGCCAGGCAGGACGGCGACTGGGATCGCCATGAAACCTCGGCGCTGCTTTCGACCATCCACGATGCGCTCGGAGACCTGGCGATCATGCGTGGCATGGACGGCAAGATCGTCCATGCCAATGCCGCCTTTCATCGCGCCTGCGGAGTTGACGATGCAAGAGGGCTGACCTGCGCTGCCATTGGCCTCAGTTTTGAGCCGAAGATCGAACCGAACCACTATCTCGTGCGGATCGCGGCACCTGAAGGGCTGCGCCTCTACGATTGGCACGATGTCATTGCAAGGGATCCGGCCAGCGGAAGGCTGATGCGCCACAGCATCGCACGCGATGTGACGCAGGAGGCACGCGCCGCGCGCGAACGCGAAGACGCAAGGCGCCGCGCCGAAGAGGCAAGCCAGGCGAAATCACGATTGCTCGCAACCGTCAGCCATGAAATCCGCACGCCATTGTCCGGTATCCTCGGCATGAGCCACTTGCTCGGCCAGACCCGACTGTCGAGCGAACAAAAGAACTATCTGGCCGGCATGCAGCAGTCCGGCCATGCGCTGGTGCAGCTTGTCGAGGACCTGATCGATTTCTCGTCGCTTTCGGCCGGACGCTTCCAGTTCCGCCCTTCGCGGCAGGATCCGCGCGGCGTCATCGAGAGCGTCGTCGAAATGCTCTCCAATCGCGCCCATGAAAAGGGCATCGAGATCGGCGCAACCGTGAGCGCCGATGTGCCGGTGCTGATGGAGTTCGATGCGGCCCGCCTGCGTCAGGTCCTGTTCAATGTCGTCGGCAATGCGGTGAAGTTCACGGAGATCGGCGGCGTCTTCGTCAGCGCCGACATTGTCGAGGATTGTGTGCGCATCCTCATCGATGACACCGGCCCGGGCATGTCGGGCGACGAATTGAAGCGTATCTTCGAAGAGTTCGAGCAGGCCGGCAGCGATGAGCAGCGCGCCAAGGGCACGGGGCTTGGGCTGGCGATCTCGCGCCGGATCATGCAAGCCTGCGGCGGCAGCCTGACGGCGTCGAGCGCGCCGGGGCGCGGTAGCCGCTTTGAGATCCGCCTGCCGCTCGCCGAAGTCGAGCGTGTCACGCCGGAGCGGCGCGTCAGGCTCGCCCGATCGCATGTGCTTGTGATGGCCCCGGATGGCCCGGCATCCGCTGCATTGTCCTCCACCATCGCCACCCTCGGCGGACGTTGCCATCGGGCAACCACGCTGGCGGCCGCGCAGAATGTCATCTCGGACGTCCTTGCCGGCGGCGCTGCGTTGACCGACATCATCGTCGATCACCGCCACGCCGGTCAGTTCAAGCAGCTTCTCGCCCTGCAGCCGGCGGTGGCGCGCCTCGACGTGCGCCGGACCTATCTGATCAATCCGGAGGAGCGCAACAACCATCCGGTCGACCAGATGGATGGCTATGAGGCCTGGCTGATCCGCCCCTTGCGCGAGAAGTCATTGGTCGAAGTGCTGCTCGGGAGGCTGAAAGGCATCGAAAAACGCGACGCCATCAACGACAACCGGCCGATCCTGCGGGAGGAGCCGACGATTGCGCCCTCCAAACAGAGCCCGCGCGGCATCCTTTTGGCAGAGGACGATCCGGTCAATGCGCTGATCGTGCGCACCGTATTGGAGCGCGCCGGACTGACGGTTCGGTTGGCGACTGATTTTGGCGCCGTCGATCAGATCCTTTCCGGCACCGGCGATCCGGCCCAGGCGATGCCGGAGCTTGTCGTCACCGATCTGAACATGCCGGGCGGTGACGGGTTCTCAATGGTCAAGCGCCTGCGCGAGAACGAGGCCATGGGGCCGGGGCGGCGTCTTCCGGTGGTCGTGCTCACATCCGACGTGCGGCCAGAGGTGAGGGACAGGCTGATCGCGGCCGGCGCCGATGTCGTCATGCCCAAGCCCGCGGATCCGCAGCGGCTGATGGCGGAAATAAGCCGCCTTCTCGCGATACGGTAAGCGCTGAAGTCGTAACGGTATCACCGTCCCGGCAGGGGTTGTGCGCCGTTTTCATGTCACTATGTTGTTGCAGAAACGTGGTCTAAGCCCGGCAGATATGAATGATTCGGGATGACGCGGATGACGATCGAGCTTCTGGATTCGACGAGCGTGGTAGACACTTCTCAGGCTTGCGTCGGCAAGACAATGACCGCCCCGACGACCGACGTTCTCGGACGAATAGCCAACCTGGAGACCCGGCTTGCGCGCAACGCATCGGAGATCGATGCGGCACAGGCTGTGCGCTACAAGGTTTTCGTCGACGAGATGAAGGCGCAGGTCGGGCCCGACCTCGATCGTCGCAAGCGCGACGTCGATAGCTGGGACGCGATCTGCGACCACCTGCTTGTGCTCGACACGGCGATCGAGGGCGATCCGGAAGACCAGATCGTCGGCACCTACCGTCTGCTGCGCCAGGATGTGGCCGAGCGGGCGGGCGGCTTCTACTCCGCGTCGGAGTTCGATGTCGGAGCCCTTGTCTCGCGCCACTCCAACAAGCGCTTCATGGAACTCGGCCGCTCCTGCGTGTTGCCGGAATACCGCACGAAGCGCACGGTGGAGCTGCTGTGGCAGGGCAACTGGGCCTACGCGCTCAGATACGGCGTCGATGCGATGTTCGGCTGCGGGTCGTTCCCGGGCACCGTTCCGGCCGAGCATGCGCTGGCGCTCTCCTTCCTTCACCACAACATCCGTACGCGCGACGAGTGGGCCGTCTCCGCGAGGCCCGAATTGCACCGGACGATGGACATGATGCCGGTCGAGGCCATCAATCCAAAGAAGGCGCTGGCCGCCTTGCCGCCGCTGATCAAGGGTTACATGCGCCTTGGCGCGATGGTCGGCGACGGCGCCGTGGTCGATCATGCATTCCGCACCACCGACGTGCTGATCGTTTTGCCGATCAGCAACATCTCCGGCCGCTACCTCAATTATTACGGTGCGGATGCCGGGCGGTTCGCGACTTCGGTATCCTGACAGGCGTCCGACGCAATTAACCAGATATTAAGGATCGATTTGACTTTCGACCTCGAAAGAGACGATAGTCTTGTCAAGAAGAATTTTGGTTTTATGACGAAATAATAGAAAGATCAACGGAGAGAGCCGCCAGCTTCAAATGAGATTGGCGTGTATTTTGCTCTATCTCCACATTATTTCATCGCATAGGAAGTAAGTCTTCCATTATGTATTGAGCTCGACCCCTTTCCCAAGGGTGTCGAGCTCTTCTTTTGTGCGCAGGTCTATGTTGTTTCTGTGTTGGCTCGACACACCCTGCTCCATCGATGGACAGGGTGTGTCTCGAAATCGGACATTGTGCGCCGATGTCACATTCCGGCGTTGTAGGCCGCGATTGCCGCCATGTTGACGATGTCGGAATCCTTCGCCGACATCGAAACGATCTGCACCGATTTGTCGAAGCCGACCAGCAGTGGCCCGATGACGGTCGAGCCGCCGAGTTCCTGCAGCATCTTGGTCGAGATCGAGGCGGAGTGGAACGCCGGCATGACGAGCACGTTGGCCGTGCCCGAAAGGCGGCAGAAGGGGTACTGTTCCATCACCTTCGGATTGAGCGCCACATCGGCGGCCATCTCGCCGTCATACTCGAAGTCGACGCGGCGCTTGTCGAGAATGTTGACCGCCTCGCGCACCCGTTCCGAGCGTTCGCCGGACGGGTGGCCGAAGGTCGAGTAGGCGAGCATCGCGACGCGCGGTATGTAGCCAAGGCGCTTGGCAAGACCAGCTGCTTCCTCGGCGATATCGGCGAGCTCCTCCGACGACGGCATGTCGTGTACCGCCGTGTCTGCGACCAGCACGGTGCGGCCACGGCAGAGCGCGATCGACACGCCGATGACCCGATGGCCCGGCTTCGGATCGATGCAGCGGCGCACGTCTTCCAGCGCCGTCGAATAGTTGCGGGTGATGCCCGTCACCATGCCGTCGGCATCGCCGAGCGCGACCATGCAGGCGGCAAAGTGGTTGCGGTCGTTGTTGATCAGCCGCTGGGCATCACGGAAGAGGTAACCCTTTCGCTGCAGCCGGGCGTAAAGATAGTCGGTGTAAGCGCCGACCCGCTTGGAGACCCGGGCATTGACGATCTGGATCCCGGGGCGGTCGAGATCAATGCCCTCGCGCTCCGCCGTCTCGCGCATGCGGTCCTCGCGGCCGAGCAGGATCGCCGTGCCGAGCTGCTGGTTGGCATAGGCGATCGCCGAACGCATGACCTGCACCTCTTCGCCTTCGGCAAAGACGATGCGCTTCGGCTGGCGACGGACGCGCTCGTAGATCCGCTGCAGCGTCGAGGCGATCGGGTCGCGGCGGGCGGAAAGCTGGCGGCCGTAGGCTTCGAGATCGGTGATCGGCTTGCGGGCGACGCCGCTTTCCATCGCGGCCTTGGCGACGGCCATCGGGATCGCCGAGATCAGCCTCGGGTCGAAGGGAACCGGGATGATGTACTGCGCGCCGAAGCGCGGGCGGTTGCCCTGGTAGGCGGCTGCCACATCGTCAGGCACATCTTCCTTGGCAAGGCTTGCCAGCGCCTCTGCGGCCGCGATCTTCATCGCGTCGTTGATCGTCGAGGCGCGTACGTCTAGCGCACCGCGGAAGATATAGGGGAAGCCGAGCACGTTGTTGACCTGGTTCGGGTAGTCCGAACGGCCGGTCGCGACGATCGCGTCGTCACGGATGCGGGCGACTTCCTCGGGCGTGATTTCCGGATCCGGGTTGGCCATGGCGAAGATGATTGGCCGCGGCGCCATCGAGCGGACCATGTCTTCGGAAAGCGCGCCCTTGGCGGAAAGGCCGAAGACCACGTCGGCGCCCTCGATCGCCTCGGCAAGCGTGTGGCGGTCGGTCTTGACCGCGTGCGCCGACTTCCACTGGTTCATGCCTTCGGTGCGGCCTTGGAAAATCACGCCCTTGGTGTCGCAGAGGATAACGTTTTCAGGGTTGAAGCCCATCGCCTTGATGAGTTCGATGCAGGCGATCGCCGCCGCGCCCGCGCCGTTGCAGACGAGCTTGGTGGTCTTGAAGTCGCGACCGGTCAAGGCCAGCGCGTTGATGAGGCCGGCCGCGGCAATGATGGCGGTGCCATGCTGGTCGTCGTGGAACACCGGAATGTCCATGACCTCGCGCAGCTTCTGCTCGATGATGAAACAGTCCGGCGCCTTGATGTCCTCGAGGTTGATGCCGCCGAAGGAGGGGCCGAGGAAGCGCACGCAGTTGATGAACTCGTCGACGTTTTCGGTATCGACCTCAAGGTCGATGGAATCGACGTCGGCGAAGCGCTTGAACAGCACCGCCTTGCCTTCCATGACCGGCTTGGAGGCGAGCGCCCCGAGATTGCCGAGACCGAGAATGGCCGTGCCGTTGGAAATGACCGCGACCATGTTGCCGCGCGTGGTGTAGTCGTAGGCGGTGGAGGGGTCCGCGGCGATCGCCTTGACCGGCACGGCAACGCCGGGCGAATAGGCAAGCGACAGGTCGCGCTGCGTGGCCATGGCCTTGGTAGGGGAAATCTCCAGCTTTCCGGGGCGACCCTGCGAGTGAAAATCGAGCGCTTCCTGCGCGGTGACGCTCGTCATTGTGCGATCGGTCTTGTCGTTGGCCGGCATGTTTCCTCTATCCTCCTGTGGGCGACCCTGTCGGGCCGCCTCTTTATGGTTGTCGTCTATAATTGCTTGGCGATAGTGTGCCATCTCTTTTTTCGGGACAATCATGAATTTCGTGACAGACCAATCGAGCCGCTCCGGCGAGGTGTTTTCTGCAGCTGAACTGGCGACCGAGGAGAGCCGCTCCACGGCCACGCCGATGATGGAGCAGTTCATCGAGATCAAGGCGAACAACCCGGATTCGCTGCTGTTCTACCGCATGGGCGACTTCTACGAGCTGTTCTTCCAGGACGCCGTCGAGGCATCGCGGGCGCTCGGCATCACGCTGACGAAGCGCGGCCAGCATATGGGGCAGGAAATCCCGATGTGCGGCGTGCCGGTGCATGCCGCCGACGATTATCTGCAGAAACTGATCGGCCTCGGCTTCCGCGTCGCCGTCTGCGAGCAGGTCGAGGATCCGGCCGAAGCCAAGAAGCGCGGCGGCAAATCCGTCGTGCGCCGCGACGTCGTCCGGCTGGTGACGCCGGGAACGATTACCGAGGAAAAGCTGCTTTCGCCATCCGAGACCAACTATCTGATGGCGCTCGCGCGCATCAAGAGCAGTTCGGAACCGGCCTATGCGCTCGCCTGGATCGATATCTCAACCGGGGTCTTCCGGCTTGCCGAAACGGCTGAGAGCCGGCTGCTCGCCGATATCCTGCGCATCGAGCCGCGTGAACTGATCCTCGCCGACACCGTCTTCCACGATCCGGAACTGCGTGCCGTGTTCGATGTGCTTGGCCGGGTGGCGGTGCCGCAGCCGGCCGTGCTGTTCGACAGTGCCACGGCCGAGGGCCGCATCGCCCGCTATTTCGGCGTCAAGACGCTCGATGGTTTCGGCAGCTTTTCGCGCGCCGAAATGGCGGCCGCATCCGCTGCCATCTCCTATGTCGAAAAGACCCAGCTTGCCGAACGTCCCGCCCTCGGCACGCCCGAGCGCGAGAGCGCTGCCTCGACACTGTTTATCGATCCGGCGACGCGCGCCAACCTCGAACTGGTCAAGACGCTGTCGGGCGCCCGCGAAGGCACGCTGCTGAAGGCGCTCGACCGGACGGTGACGAGCAGCGGCGCGCGGCTCTTGGCCGAGCGGTTGATGTCGCCGTTGACGGATCCCGATCGCATCAACCAGCGGCTCGATTCAATCGAGATCCTGGCCGGCCAGCCGTCCTTTGCGGGCGATCTCAGGGATCAACTGCGGCGCGCGCCCGATATGCCACGCGCGCTGTCGAGACTCGCGCTCGGCCGCGGCGGTCCGCGCGATCTCGGCGCCATCCAGGCCGGTCTTCGGGCGGCGGCATCGATCTCGGGGCTGATGGCCTCGGGCAATCTTTCCGAGGAACTCGTTGAGGCGCGCGCAGCGATCGACGCCTTGCCGTCGTCCGTCCTCGACCACCTCGAAGCGATGCTGGCCGACGAGCTGCCGCTCCTCAAGCGCGATGGCGGGTTCCTGCGCGAGGGGGCCAATGCCGATCTCGACGAGGTCAGGGGCTTGCGCGACCAGTCCCGCCGGGTGATCGCCGGGCTGCAGCTGCAATATGCCGAAGAGACCGGCATCAAGTCGCTGAAGATCAAGCACAACAATGTGCTTGGCTACTTCATCGAGGTGACGGCGGGCAATGCCGGCTCGATGACCGACACCGATGAGGGCCGCGCCCGTTTCATCCATCGCCAGACCATGGCGAATGCCATGCGCTTTACCACCACCGCCCTTGCCGAACTCGAGAGCAAGATCGCCAATGCCGCCGATCGGGCGCTGTCGATCGAGCTTGCCGCCTTCGAGGCGATGACGACTGATGTCGTTTCGGCGGCCGAGGTCATCAAGGCGGCGTCGCTGGCGCTTGCGACCGTCGATGTTTCAGCCGGCCTCGCGATCCTTGCGGAAGAACAGAACTATGCCCGCCCGGTCGTCGACCACACGCGCATGTTTGCCATCGAGGGCGGCCGCCACCCCGTCGTCGAGCAGGCGCTGAAGCGCCAGGCGGCCAGTGCCTTCGTTGCCAATGGCTGCGATCTGTCGCCGCCATCTGGCGAAGAGGGTGGAGCGATCTGGCTGCTGACCGGTCCCAACATGGGCGGTAAGTCGACGTTCCTCAGGCAGAACGCGCTGATCGCCATCATGGCGCAGATGGGCACCTTCGTTCCCGCCGCAAGCGCCCATATCGGTATCGTCGACCGGCTGTTCTCGCGCGTCGGCGCCTCCGATGATCTCGCCCGCGGACGCTCGACCTTCATGGTCGAGATGGTCGAGACGGCGGCGATCCTCAATCAGGCGACCGATCGCTCGCTTGTTATCCTCGATGAGATCGGTCGCGGCACCGCCACCTTCGACGGCCTGTCGATCGCCTGGGCCTCGGTCGAGCACCTGCACGAGGCCAACCGCTGCCGCGGCCTGTTTGCGACCCATTTCCACGAGCTGACCGTGCTGTCGGAAAAGCTGGGCCGGCTGTCGAACGCGACCATGCGCGTCAAGGAGTGGCACGGCGACGTGATCTTCCTGC
Source organism: Ensifer adhaerens (assembly GCF_013283195.1). Taxonomy (GTDB): domain Bacteria; phylum Pseudomonadota; class Alphaproteobacteria; order Rhizobiales; family Rhizobiaceae; genus Ensifer; species Ensifer adhaerens_G. The sequence continues at coordinate 812,499 of NZ_JABEKT010000001.1, forward strand.
ACGAGGTCGGGCCGGGTGCGGCCGACCGCTCCTATGGTATCCAGGTCGCCCGTCTCGCCGGGCTGCCGGCCTCGGTGGTCTCCCGGGCCAAGGACGTGCTCGCCAAGCTCGAAGACGCCGATCGCAAGAACCCGGCAAGCCAGCTGATCGACGATCTGCCGCTGTTCCAGGTGGCGATCCGCCGCGAAGAGGCCAAGCCCGCCGGGAACTCCAGGGTTGACGAGGCGCTGAAGGCGCTCAACCCTGACGACATGACGCCGCGTGAAGCGCTCGATGCGCTCTACGCGCTGAAGAAGGAACTGAGTGCCCGATGACGGGCGCGCTGTTTTTGCTGTGCATGCGCCGATGAAAAAGGCTATACAGCGCCGCGCGCCCTGAAAGGGCGTGGCGATCAGCCGGTAGTAATTCGAACGCTGCACGGTCCCGGTTCGGCCTTGATCGGATGGGAGCATGCAGGAACGCTGTTCAAACAGCGGATCACGCAACCAGTCGGACAGGACGCCCCTCGGCACTTCATGGGCAGACACGAAACTTCCTTTCCCGAAATTCTCGATGTCGCAGCGCTTCGGGCGAAATGCGACTTCATCGCATCGGCCCATGCCGAGCAGCGCGAGCCAATGCGCCAGGCATTGCTTGCCGCCTTCAAGCAGGCAAATGTTGCAGGCCGCGCCAAGGCGCGCGAACTGTTTGCCGGCGACGGCGGCGGCATTCTTTGCGCCGAACGCATTTCGTGGCTGCAGGACCAGCTGATCACGGTGCTGCATGATTTCGTGCTCAACGAGATCTTTGACGCGGCCAATGCGCCGCCGGCAAGCCGCATCGCGGTTGCTGCCGTCGGCGGCTACGGTCGCGGCACGCTGGCGCCGGGCTCCGACATCGACCTGCTCTTCCTGCTGCCGGTGAAGAAAGCCGTCTGGGCAGAGCCCGCCATCGAGTTCATGCTCTATATTCTGTGGGATCTGGGCTTCAAGGTCGGTCACGCCACGCGCACGATCGAGGACTGCATCCGGCTCTCGCGCGCCGACATGACGATCCGCACCGCGATCCTTGAAACCCGCTACATCTGTGGGTCGGAAACGCTGGCGGCCGAGCTCGAAACGCGCTTCGACCATGAGATCGTGCGCAACACCGGGCCGGATTTCATCGCCGCCAAGCTCGCCGAGCGTGACGAGCGCCACCGCAAGGCCGGCGACACCCGTTACCTGGTCGAGCCCAATGTCAAGGAAGGCAAGGGCGGGCTGCGGGACCTGCACACGCTGTTCTGGATCGCCAAGTATTTCTACCGGGTCAAGGATTCGGCCGACCTGGTGAAGCTCGGCGTTCTCTCGCGAACGGAATACAAGCTGTTCCAGAAGGCCGAGGACTTCCTCTGGGCGGTGCGCTGCCACATGCACTTCCTGACCGGCAAGTCCGAGGAGCGTCTGTCCTTCGACATCCAGCGCGAGATCGCCGAGGCACTCGGCTATCACGACCATCCCGGCCTTTCAGCGGTCGAGCGCTTCATGAAGCACTACTTCCTGGTGGCGAAAGACGTCGGCGACCTCACCCGCATCTTCTGCGCAGCGCTTGAGGATCAGCAGGCAAAGGACGCGCCGGGCCTGTCCGGCATCATCGGCCGCTTCACCCATCGCAGCCGCAAGATCGCCGGCACCCTCGATTTCGTTGACGACGGCGGGCGCATCGCGCTGGCGAGCCCCGACGTCTTCAAGCGCGATCCGGTCAATCTGCTGCGCTTCTTCCACATCGCCGATATCAACAATCTCGAATTCCACCCGGCAGCCCTTCGCCAGGTGACGCGCTCGCTCGGCCTGATCAAGCCGCAGCTGCGCGAGAACGAGGAAGCCAACCGGCTGTTCCTGTCGATCCTGACCTCGCGCCGCAAGCCGGAGCTGATCCTTCGCCGCATGAACGAGGCGGGTGTGCTTGGCCGCTTCATTCCGGATTTCGGCAAGATCGTCTCGATGATGCAGTTCAACATGTATCATCACTACACGGTGGATGAGCATCTGCTGCGCGCAGTCGACGTTCTCTCGCGGGTCGAGCGCGGCATCGAGGAGGATGCCCACCCGCTGGTCGCCAAACTGATGCCGGGGATCGAGGAGCGCGAGGTGCTCTATGTCGCCGTGCTTCTGCACGATATCGCCAAGGGTCGGCCGGAGGATCATTCGGTCGCCGGCGCCAAGGTGGCGCGCCGGCTCTGCCCGCGTTTCGGCCTGACGCCGAAGCAGACCGAGCTTGTCGCCTGGCTGATCGACGAGCACCTGACGATGTCGATGGTCGCCCAGACCCGCGACCTCAACGACCGCAAGACCATCGTCGATTTCGCCGAGCGGGTGCAGTCACTCGACCGGCTGAAGATGCTGCTGATCCTCACCGTCTGCGACATCCGCGCCGTCGGCCCGGGTGTGTGGAACGGCTGGAAGGGGCAATTGCTCCGCACGCTCTATTATGAAACCGAACTCCTGCTTTCGGGCGGCTTCTCCGAGCTGTCGCGCAAGGAGCGTGCGGCCCATGCCGCAACGATGTTGAGCGACGCCCTGACCGACTGGCAGGAAAGCGAGCGCGAAGCCTATGTCCGGCTGCACTACCAGCCCTATCTGCTGACGGTGGCGCTTGAAGACCAGATCCGCCACGCCCGCTTCATCCGCGAGGCCGACGCCGCCGGAAAGGCGCTGTCGACCATGGTGCGCACGCACCAGTTCCACGCGATCACCGAAATCACCGTGCTTTCGCCCGACCATCCGCGGCTTTTGACGGTTATCGCCGGCGCCTGTGCGGCGGCAGGCGCCAACATCGTCGATGCGCAGATCTTCACGACATCGGACGGCCGGGCGCTCGATACCATTCTTGTCAACCGCGAGTTTCCGGTTGATGGCGACGAGACGCGACGTGCGGCCAGCATCGGCAAGCTGATCGAGGACGTCCTGTCCGGCCGCAAGCGCCTGCCCGAAGTGATCGCCAGCCGTACCAAGGTGAAGAAGCGCAACAAGGCGTTCACCGTCACCCCCGAGGTGACGATCAGCAACACCCTGTCGAACAAGTTCACGGTCATCGAGGTCGAGTGCCTCGACCGCCCCGGCCTGCTGTCGGAGATCACCGCCGTGCTCTCGGATCTTTCGCTCGACATCGCCTCGGCGCACATCACCACCTTCGGCGAGAAGGTCATCGACACCTTCTACATCACCGATCTCGTCGGCCAGAAGGTCACCAGTGAAAACCGCCAGATGAACATCGCCGCCCGCCTGAAAGCCGTCATGGCCGACGAGGCCGACGAGGTCCGAGACCGGATGCCGTCCGGCATCATCGCGCCTGCTGCAGGCACGTCCTCCGCTCAAAGAACGACAAAAGCCGAAACATGAGTCTGGTCAAGAAATTTGCAACCGTCGGCGGCGCCACGCTCGGCAGCCGCCTCTTCGGCTTCATCCGCGAAACCTTCATGGCGGCAGCCCTTGGCACCGGCCCGGTCGCCGATGCTTTCAACACCGCTTTCCGCCTGCCCAACACCTTCCGCCGGCTATTTGCCGAGGGCGCGTTCAATTCCGCCTTCGTGCCGCTCTTTGCCAAGGAGATCGAGGCGAACGGCATGGAAGGCGCGCGGCGCTTCTCGGAAGAGGTGTTCGGCGTCCTCTTCACGGTGCTGTTGTTCCTGACGATCGCGATGGAACTGACGATGCCCTTCATCGTCAGCAACCTGATCGCGCCCGGTTTCGCCAACGATCCGGCAAAGCTCGGCAACACCGTCATCTTCGCGACGATCATGTTCCCCTATCTCGCCTGCATGTCGCTGGCCGCGATGATGGCCGGCATGCTGAATTCGCTGCACCGCTATTTCGCCGCGTCGATCGCGCCGGTGTTCCTCAACATCATCCTCATCGGTATCCTGGGCTATGCTTGGTACGTGGGCCAGGATCCGATTGCCGTCGGCTATGGCCTCTCCTGGGGCGTGATGGCCGCCGGTCTCGTGCAACTGGCGATCGTCTGGGTCGCCGTGCGCAATGCCGGCATCAAGATCGGCTTTCGCCGGCCGCGGCTGACGGCCAATGTCCGGCGGTTGCTGGTGCTGGCGCTGCCGGCCGCAATCACCGGCGGCATCACCCAGATCAACCTGCTGATCAACACCAACATTGCCTCGGCGCAGGCGGGCGCGGTCTCCTCGCTCGTCTATGCAGACCGCATCTATCAGCTTCCGCTGGGCGTCGTCGGCATCGCGGTCGCAACTGTGCTGTTGCCGGAACTGGCGCGCGCGCTGCGCTCCGGCAACCTCACCGAGGCGTCGAACCTGCAGAACCGTTCGGTGGAGTTCACCCTGTTCCTCACCTTGCCGGCGGCAGCTGCCCTGTTGGTGATGTCCGAGCCGATCGTCCGGCTGCTGTTCGAACGCGGCGAGTTTCACGCGTCGTCGACCGTGGTCGTCGGCCATATCCTGGCGATCTACGGCCTCGGCCTGCCGGCCTTTGTGCTGATCAAGGCCTTCATCCCCGGCTTCTTCGCCCGCGAGGACACGCGCACGCCGATGATCTTTGCCGGTATTTCGGTTGCGGTGAACGTGTCGCTGGCGCTGACCTTGTTTCCTCGGCTGGGGGCAAGCGGTATCGCCACGGCGGAAATCGTTGCCGGCTGGGTCAATGCTGTGCTCCTGTTCGGCATGCTCGTCTGGCGTGGCCACTGGGGGCGCGACATCCCGCTTCTAACCCGCATTCCCCGTCTCGTCATCGCCGCCGCCGGCATGGCCGTCGCCTTGCACTTTGCCCTGCAATGGCTGGCCTACGAAGTGTCGTCGGCAGCGCCCCTGATCGTGCGTGCGACCACGCTCTGCGGCCTGGTCGCCGTTGCCATGGTAATCTATTTCGCGATCGCCTTCGGTATCGGCGGCGCCAATCTCGGCATGATCCGTCGCAACATCAAGCGCAAGGCGAAGGCCAAGGCCGACCCTGCACCGACCCCGGACGCGGACGCCTGAACCATCCGGCGATAAAGCGGCGATGCCTATCTTAATCGGCATCGCCCGCTTGGATTTGGGCCACTTGATTGCGCACCGTCCGACGTGCATAAGCCATGCCGTTAGCTACATGGGCGACAAGCCCTGGGGCCCTCCACCAGCCTATTGAGGACGACATGAACGAATTCAAGCCGCTCGTATTTTCCGGTGTACAGCCGACGGGCAACCTCCATCTCGGCAATTATCTCGGCGCGATCCGCAAGTTCGTGGCTTTGCAAGAAAACAACGATTGCATCTATTGCGTCGTCGACCTGCATTCGATCACGGCCCAGCTCGTGCACGAGGACTTGAAGGGGCAGATCCGCTCGATCGCCGCTGCCTTCATCGCCTCCGGTATCGACCCGGAAAAGCACATCGTCTTCAACCAGTCGGCTGTGCCGCAGCACGCCGAACTCGCCTGGATCTTCAATTGCGTCGCCCGCATCGGCTGGATGAACCGGATGACCCAGTTCAAGGACAAGGCCGGCAAGGACCGCGAGAACGCCTCGCTGGGCCTGCTTGCCTATCCGAGCCTGATGGCTGCCGACATCCTGGTCTATCGCGCCACCCACGTTCCGGTCGGCGATGACCAGAAGCAGCACCTCGAACTGACGCGCGACATCGCCCAGAAGTTCAACATCGACTTCATGGAGCACATCCGCGCCCGCGGCTACGGCGTCGACACGGTCGTTGGCGAAGAGCCCGTTCATGCCTATTTCCCGCCGGTCGAGCCGCTGATCGGCGGTGCTACGCCCCGCGTGATGTCACTGCGCGACGGCACCAAGAAGATGTCGAAGTCCGATCCGTCGGATCTTTCACGCATCAACCTGATGGACGACGCCGAAACCATCTCCAAGAAGATCCGCAAGGCCAAGACCGATCCGGACGCGTTGCCGAGCGAGCTCGACGGCCTCAAGGGACGTCCCGAGGCGGACAACCTCGTCGGCATCTACGCAGCCCTTTCCGACAAGACCAAGGAACAGGTGCTGGGCGAATTCGGCGGCCAGCAGTTTTCGGTGTTCAAGCCGGCTCTTGTGGACCTGGCGGTCGAGGTTCTCGCACCGATCACCGGCGAGATGCGCCGCCTGATGGGCGACACCGCCCATATCGACGCCATCCTTCGCAACGGTGGCGAGCGGGCGCGGGCGCGTGCGGAAAAGACGATGACCGAGGTTCGCGATATCATCGGCTTTCTGCAGTAAAAGGCGAAAATGAGACCTTGCGGCGGATAATCTGGAATGTAATGTTCGCCGCATGGTCTCGACCCGACTCTCACGACTTGAAGGTCACCGCCGCAAATTCATGGCGGTGATCGACGATACCCCGGAATGCGGCCGCGCCGTGCACTATGCTGGCATGCGCGCCAAGAATTCCAATGGCGGTCTCGTCCTGCTCTACATCATCGCCGACGGCGACTTCCAGCAATGGCTGGGGGTCGAGGAAATCATGCGCGCCGAAGCACGCGAAGAAGCGGAAGCCACCCTTGCCAAGGTGGCGCAGGCCGTGCGCGAGCGCATCGGGATAGAACCGGAAATCGTCATTCGCGAAGGGGCGGCGACCGAGCAGATCCACTCGGCCATCGAAGAGGATCGCGACATCGCCATTCTGGTTCTGGCCGCAGGCTCGGCAAAGGAAGGTCCCGGTCCGCTGGTGTCGTCGATCGCCGGCAAGGCGGCAGCCTTCCCTATCCCGGTGACGGTCATCCCGGATCTTCTGACCGACGAGGAAATCGACGCGCTCAGCTGAGCTGCGTCCCTTTGCGCCCTTGCGGGGGCGGAACGAAGATCATATATTCTTTTGAACTATTCTAAAGAGCCGGTTGAGGACCCATCCCGGCGAGACGGAGAAAAACATGTTCATCCAGACCGAAGCCACGCCGAACCCGGCCACGCTCAAGTTCCTGCCGGGCAAGGTCGTGCTGGAAAACGGCACTGCCGAGTTCCGCGACGAGGAAGAAGCCCGCGCCGGTTCGCCGCTTGCTGCCCGGCTGTTCTCGATTCCCGGCGTCAGCGGCGTCTATTTCGGCTACGACTTCATCACCGTCAGCAAGGACGGGCAGGAGTGGCAGCACCTGAAGCCCGCCATCCTCGGCTCGATCATGGAGCACTTCATGTCCGGCGCGCCGATCATGGCCGGTGCCGGCCGTGCCGAGCAACTGGATGAGGAAGACGAATTCTTCGAGCCCGGCGACGAGACCATTGTCGCCACCATCAAGGAATTGCTCGAAACCCGTGTTCGCCCGGCCGTTGCGCAGGACGGTGGCGACATCACCTTCCGCGGCTTCAAGGACGGCACGGTGTTCCTGAACATGAAGGGTGCCTGCTCGGGCTGCCCGTCGTCGACGGCGACCTTGAAGCATGGCGTGCAGAATCTGCTGCGTCACTTCGTTCCCGAGGTGGAAGCGGTCGAAGCCGTCTGATATCGCGATGGCGAACTGCTGCGCCCTTCGGGGCCGTGGCCGGTCTGTTTGTCGAGTAAGCGTGACCGCGATGCCATGGGGCGTCGCGGCAGGATGCGTCTGGAACTGCTGCAACTGAAATGATCGTCCTTGCCATCGACACCTCCGGGTCCGGCTGTTCCGCTGCCATCTATGACAGTGGCTCTGACGCCATTCTCGGACAATCCGGGGCCGATATCGGCCGTGGCCATGCCGAACGGCTGATGGAGTTCGTCGACGAGGCCCTCGCCAGCGCCGATCGCCCGATTGGCGATATCGATCGCATCGCCGTTACCATCGGCCCGGGATCGTTTACCGGCATTCGCGTCGGGGTCGCGACCGCGCGCGGTCTGGCGCTTGCGCTTGGCAAACCGGCAGTCGGCATTTCCTCACTTCACGTTCTTGCGGAGGAAGCCCGCGCCGCGGCGCCGGGCAAAGCGGTGCTGATCGCCATCGACGCCAAGCGCGACGAAGTCTATGTCCAGGCGTTCGATGCGGCAGGCCAGGCCGTCACGGAGCCGGAAGCGCTCGCCGTCATGACCGCCCGCGACCGCTTTGCCGGTTTTGAGGGGGGCGTTGCCGGTTCGGGCGCCGAACTCCTGACCTCCGTGACACCGGTCAAGACCGCCGATCTTGTCGATATTGCAGTGGTCGCACGGCTTGGAGCCGGCGCAGATCCAGCCTCGGCCAAGCCGAAGCCGCTATATCTTCGGGGGCCCGACGCCAAGCCGCAAGCGGGCTTCGCTGTGACCCGAGCCTAGACCCCGATGAGCTTAACCGACTACTTCACGCGCCGTGCCGAGTTCGACATCTTCCCGCTGGAGGAGCCTGATCTGATCGCCGCCGCCGGTCTGCATCGCCAGCGCTTCGCCTCTCCCTGGAGCGATGGTGAAATCCATGCCCTGCTGGTCCAGGACACGGTGTTCGGTTTCGTCGCCCGCCAGACCAACGGTTCGTTGCGGCCCGCCTTTGGCGGTTTCGTGCTGTCGCGCGCTGTTGCCGGCGAGGCCGAAATCCTGACGATCGGCGTCGATCCCCGTTATGCCCGCTCCGGTCTCGGCTGGCGGCTGATGCAGGCGGCGATGCGCGAAGCCTTCGTCAAGGGATCGGACACGCTCTTCCTCGAGGTGGACGAGACCAATCAGGCCGCGATCGGGCTTTACCGTAAGCTCGGCTTCCTCAAGGTCGGCGAACGCCGTGCCTATTATCAGGACAAGGCAGGACAGCGAACCGCCGCGCTTGTCATGCGGCTCGATCTTCGCTAGTGCGAAGCCGACTGGTTTGGCACGTATCGGATGAGCCAAACCTTCGCACAACCATGCGGAGTGGTGCGTGAACGGCGCAGGAAATCCTTTTCGATGATCAATTGGCTGCGCATCGCCCTGTTCGCGCTGGTGCTGGCGCTGGCCTCGCTCGTGCTGATACCGCTGCAGATCGTCTGCCTGTGGCTGGACCTGAAGCCACGCCGCCTGTTGCCGCGCTACTGGCACCGCATGGCCTGCTACCTGCTCGGCATCAAGGTGCGAGTGCACGGCATACCTGACCGCCGGCGGCCCCTGCTTCTGTGCGCCAACCACGCCTCGTGGAAGGATATCCTGGTTTTGTCCTCAGTGGCCGATGTCGTCTTCGTCGCCAAGTCCGAGGTCAAGCAATGGCCGGTCTTCGGCGTTCTCGCACGGTTGCAGGCTTCGATCTTTGTCGTGCGGGAACAGAAGCGTGCAACGGGAAAACAGGTGAGCGAGATCGGTCAGCGGCTGGCCGGCGGCGAGATCGTCGTGCTCTTCCCGGAAGGCACGACCTCGGACGGCAACCGCCTGCTTGAGATCAAGACGTCGCTGTTCGGCGCTGCCGCCTCTGCCGTACCGCATTCGCCGACCGGCCTGGTTCACGTCCAGCCGGTGGCGATCTCCTACACCGGCATCCACGGAATGCCGATGGGACGCTTCAACCGGCCGATCGCCGCCTGGCCGGGCGATACCGGTCTTGCGCCCCATCTGCTCGGCATCCTGCGCGAAGGCGCGATCGAGGTGGATGTCGATTTCGGTGAGGCCGTGGACTACGACCATCACACCAACCGCAAGGAAGTCAGCCGCGTCATCGAGCAGCGCATCCGCTCGATGCTATCGGATCGCCTGCGCGGGCGGGCCTGACGCCGCCAGCAACTCGAAAGCCGGGCAGCGAAAATACTTCAATTCCGGCCCGCTTTGCACTAAAGAACCGGCATGACCCAGGAAACAGCTCTTCTGACGACGCCCGCAGCGGGCGACGAACGCACGCCGGCCCGCAAGGTTTTCGTCAAGACCTACGGCTGTCAGATGAACGTCTACGATAGCGACCGCATGTCGGATGCGTTGACGCGTGACGGCTATATCTCGACGGATGTGCTCGAGGATGCCGACTTCGTCCTGCTCAACACCTGTCACATCCGCGAGAAGGCGGCAGAAAAAGTCTATTCCGAGCTTGGCCGCCTGCGTGATCTGAAAAAGGCAAAGGCGCTCGAAGGCCGGGAGATGGTGATCGGCGTCGCCGGCTGCGTCGCGCAGGCCGAGGGCAACGAGATCCTGCGCCGCGCGCCGGCCGTCGACCTCGTCATCGGCCCGACCACCTACCACCGCCTGCCGGAAGCATTGAAGCGCGCCCGCAACGGCGAGCGCGTCGTCCAGACCGATTACGCGGTCGAAGACAAGTTCGAGCATCTGCCGTCACCCGACAAGGCCAGGACCCGGGCGCGCGGCGTCACGGCGTTTCTGACGGTGCAGGAAGGTTGCGACAAGTTCTGCACCTTCTGCGTCGTTCCCTATACGCGCGGCTCGGAGGTTTCCCGCCCCGTCGCCCATATCCTGTCCGAGGCACAGAAGCTGGTCGAGGCCGGTGTGCGCGAAATCACGCTGCTCGGCCAGAACGTCAACGCCTGGCATGGTCTCGGCCCTGATGGTCGCGAGTGGGGCCTGGGTGATCTCCTGCAGTGTCTTGGCGACATCGAGGGGTTGGCGCGGCTGCGTTATACGACCAGCCATCCGCGCGATATGGACGACAGCCTGATCGAGGCGCATCGCTCGATGCCGAAGCTGATGCCCTATCTGCACCTGCCGGTGCAGGCGGGCTCCGACCGCATCCTCAAGGCGATGAACCGGCGGCATACGGCAGCCGAGTATCTGGCGCTCATCGAGCGCATCCGCGCGGTGCAGCCCGACCTTGCCCTGTCGGGCGATTTCATCGTCGGCTTCCCCGGTGAAACCGACGAGGACTTCGAAGACACGATCCGGCTCATTGAAGCCGTGGGTTATGCACAGGCATTTTCGTTCAAATATTCGACCCGTCCGGGCACGCCGGGTGCCGACCTTGACGATCAGGTTCCGGAGGACGTCAAAGCCAAGCGTCTGGAAAGATTGCAGGCTTTGCTGTTTTCGCAGCAACGCGCCTTTGCCGAATCCTGTGTCGGGCGCGAGATCGACCTGCTTCTGGAGAAGCCCGGCCGCATGCCCGGGCAGCTCGTCGGCCGTTCCCCCTGGCTTCAGCCTGTGAATGTTGATGCAAAAGCATCGCAAATCGGTGACATTATCAAGGTGCGAATCATCAAGGCAGGAAACAACAGTCTGTTTGCCGAGATGATCGGGTAAGGACCGAAAACAGGAGCCTGAACCGCTTGAACGGACACGAACTGATCTCTTCATCATCGCGCCAGTCGAAAACAACTGCGACAGACGCCAATCACTTCGTGCTCACATTTGAGAACAACCGGTTCGCCAGCGAACTCTTCGGGCAGTTCGACCAGAACCTGAAGCTCCTGGAGGAGCGGCTCCGGATCGAAGCGCATCCACGCGGCAATTCCGTTGCGATCTCAGGCGATGTCGTCGCCACCAATCAGGCCCGTCGCGCACTCGATTTTCTCTACGGACGGTTGCAGAGCGGCGGATCGATCGATACGTCGGATGTGGAGGGTGCGATCCGGATGGCGGTCGCTGCCGATGATCAGCTACAATTGCCGACCATGGAGAAAAAAGCCAAATTGACGATGGCGCAGATTTCAACGCGCAAGAAGACGATCGTTGCCCGCACACCGACGCAGGATGCCTATATCCGCGCGCTGGAGCGCTCCGAGCTCGTCTTCGGCGTCGGTCCGGCCGGTACCGGCAAGACCTACCTTGCGGTTGCCCACGCGGCCCAGTTGCTTGAGCGTGGCGCCGTCGACCGCATCGTGCTCTCCCGTCCGGCCGTCGAAGCCGGCGAGCGCCTCGGCTTCCTGCCGGGCGACATGAAAGAGAAGGTCGATCCTTATCTCAGGCCGCTATACGATGCGCTCTACGACATGATGCCGGGCGACAAGGTGGAGCGTGCCATCACGGCGGGCGTCATCGAAATCGCGCCGCTTGCCTTCATGCGTGGTCGCACGCTCGGCAATGCCGCCGTCATCCTCGACGAGGCGCAGAACACCACGTCGATGCAGATGAAGATGTTCCTGACCCGTCTCGGCGAAAACGGCCGGATGATCGTGACGGGTGACCCAAGCCAGGTTGACCTGCCGCGCGGCGTCAAGTCGGGCCTGGTCGAGGCCCTGCAGATCCTGCGCGGCGTCGAAGGCGTTTCGGAAATCCGTTTCAAGGACGTCGATGTCGTGCGCCACCCGATGGTCGCACGTATCGTCAGGGCCTACGAAGCCCAGACGGCCGTGCACGATGAAAGCGAGCAGGGCGACCGCCGATAGCGGTCGTCGCAATCATGAGTGCATTGGATATCCAGATCAGCGTCGAAGAGGGCAATTGGCCCGCCGAAGACGCGCTTCTCGCCTTTTCGTCGCCGGTGCTTGAGGCCGCGGCCGCCTTCCTGAAGGCGGAAGAAGGCCAACCATTCCCGAAGATGCAGCCCGAGCTGTCGCTGGTTTTCACCGACGACGCCTCCATTCGAACGATCAATGCGGAGTGGCGCAGCCAGGACAAGCCGACCAATGTTCTATCCTTTCCGGCGTTCCCGGTAACGCCCGGCAAGATGCCGGGACCGATGCTCGGCGACATCATCGTGGCACGCGAGACGCTGGAGCGCGAAGCGGCGGATCTTGAAAAAACCTTCGACGCGCATCTGACGCATCTTCTCGTGCATGGATTCCTGCATCTTTTCGGTTATGATCATATGGTAGATGATGAAGCCGAAAGAATGGAAAGCCTGGAGACTCGCATTTTAGCGCGTCTTGGCTTATCTGATCCCTACGGGGACCGATCCCCGGATTAACAGTTTGGACCAATGAGCGACTTTAAAACACAGCCCGTCGCAATGGCGACCGAGGAGGCCGATGCCTCCGGAGAGGCGGAGGCGGGCAGTAGTAGCACCGCCACTCGACAAGAGGGCACCAAATCCACATCGTCCTTCTGGAGCCGGGCCGCGCGCATTTTGCGTGGCGCCAATCCTTCGAGCCTCCGCGAGGACCTTGCCGACGCACTGCTGACGGACGCCGACAGCAACACGGCATTTTCGCCCGAAGAGCGGGCGATGCTCAACAACATCCTGCGCTTCCGCGAAGTGCGCGTCGAAGACGTGATGGTTCCGCGTGCCGATATTGAGGCCGTCGACCAGAGCATCACCATCGGCGAGCTGATGGTGATCTTCGAGGAGTCCGGCCGCTCGCGCATGCCGGTCTACAATGAAGGTCTCGATGATCCGCGCGGCATGGTGCATATTCGCGACCTGCTCGCCTATGTGACCAAGCAGGCCCGCAACCGCCGTCGCAACGGCAAGGCGCAGACCGTTGCTGCGTCCGCTTCCGCCGAGAAGGCGCCGCGATCGCCGAAGGCGACCTTCGATCTGTCGCGCGTCGATCTTGGCAAGTCTCTGGAAGAGGCAGGCATTATCCGCCAGCTCCTGTTCGTGCCGCCGTCGATGCTGGCGTCGGACCTGATGCAGCGCATGCAGGCCGCCCGTATCCAGATGGCGCTCGTCATCGACGAATATGGCGGCACTGATGGTCTCGTTTCGCTCGAAGACATCGTCGAGATGGTCGTCGGCGACATCGAGGACGAGCACGACGATGACGAGGTCATGTTCGCCAAGACCTCCGAGGATATCTTCGTCGCCGATGCCCGCGTCGAACTGGAGGAGATCGCCGAGGCGATTGGCTCCGATTTCGACGTGCGCGAACAGCTTGAAGATGTCGATACGCTCGGCGGCCTGATCTTCGCGTCGCTTGGGCGTATTCCGGTCCGGGGCGAGGTGGTGCAGGCACTGCCGGGCTTCGAGTTCCAGATCCTTGATGCCGATCCTCGACGCGTCAAGCGCGTGCGCATCATGCGCAAGCGTCCGCCGGCCCGTCGCCGCGTGGTGCGCCCCGAAGGCGAGTTGTCTCAGGAGCAACTGTCCGCCAATCGCGGCAACGGCACCGAGCCGCAGCAAGCCTCGGCCAGCGAACAATAGCCTTCTTCACAAAATGCATTCCCCGCGAAGCTCTCGATCTCGAACTTCGCTGGGAACGGCAACCGGTCATCGACCGGTGATGTCCCGTTTGCGCATCAAATTCGAAGCCTGGTGCTGCAATGGGGACAAGCAGCCACTTTTTTGGAACACTGCCGGCAACTGATTCGGTTGTTCTTCCCGCGCAGCGTCCGTGTTCTGCGGCCTGCGCCAACAGGAGGCTGCATGGAAAGACTGGCTGGCAGGATCATGCTTCTGTCGGGCGCGCCCCGGCTATTTCTGGCATTTGTCGCGGGGCTCCTGGCTGTTCTGACACAGCCGCCGTTCGGCATCTTTGCGGCCGCCTTTCTGTCCTTTCCGATCCTGGTCTGGCTGCTCGACGGCGCGACCGGTCACCCGGATGGCGGTTTGATCCGCCGGCTTTGGCCGGCAGTGTCGATCGGCTGGGCCTTCGGCTTCGGCTACTTCCTCGGAGGGCTGTGGTGGCTTGGGAACGCGCTGCTGGTGGAGGCAGACAGCTTCGCCTGGGCGCTGCCGCTCGCGGTGGTCGGCCTTCCGGCCTGCCTTGCCGTGTTCTACGCACTCGCAACCCTGATTGCCCGCATCCTGTGGTCGGATGGCATGGGGAGGATCGCGGCGTTGGCATTGGGCTTCGGCCTGGCCGAATGGTTGCGCTCATTCATCTTTACCGGCTTTCCCTGGAACGCCATCGGCTATGCGGCGATGCCGATGCCATTGATGATGCAGTCGGCCAGCGTGGTCAGCCTCGCGACCATCAACATGCTGGCGGTATTCGTCTTCGCGGCCCCGGCCCTTGCCGGGACGGGCAAGGGCGGCCGGATTGGTCTCAGCCTTGCCGTCGCACTCTGTGCCGCCCATATCGGCTTCGGATTTTATCGGCTTGCGCTGCCGGCGCCGGCCGGGCCGGACCAGCCGCTTGCCGTTCGTCTCGTCCAGCCGGTGATCGATCAGGCAAAGAAGCTCGATGATAGCGAGCGCGGCGCGATCTTCGAGGAACATCTCGCCTTGACCGCAGTGCCCGCCGAAGGCGGCGCCAGGAAGCCCGACATCGTCGTCTGGCCGGAAACCTCGATCCCGTTCGTCCTCACCGACAGCCCCGATGCGCTCGCACGCATTGCCGAAGTCCTCGATGACCAGCAGATCCTCATTGCCGGCGCGGTGCGCGCGGAAGATGCAGGCGCCGGCCTGCCGCCACGCTATTACAACTCGATCTACGTCATCGACGGGCGTGGTCAGATCATCGGCGCCGCCGACAAGGTGCACCTCGTTCCCTTTGGCGAATACCTTCCGTTCGAAGATCTGCTGACATCCTGGGGCTTAAGCTCGGTTGCAGCCGCCATGCCGGGCGGCTTCTCGGCCGCCAAGACCCGCTCCCTGTTGACCCTGCCGGGTGGGCGCACCTTCTACCCGCTCATCTGCTACGAGGCGATCTTCCCCGGTGAGATCGGCGCGGATGCGCGCGGCGCCGACGCACTGCTCAACATCACCAATGACGCCTGGTTCGGCGACACGCCGGGCCCGCGCCAGCACTTCCATCAGGCACAGTTGCGTGCAGTGGAATCAGGAATACCCCTTATCCGTGCAGCCAATAATGGTATATCAGCAATTGTTGATGCACGTGGGGTTTTAGTGGTAGGATTAGCCTACAATTATAGGGGAGTGGTCGACACAATTCTGCCGGGAAGGCTTCCTACGCCCACGAATGAGGTCATACGTAGCCGAATTTTCGGGTTGTGCGCAATCTTCCTCCTGTTGGTTGCAGTCTTCTCGCGTGTTAGTTTTAATATTAGGAAGAATTGACCTAAAACCCCTAAAATTGCATAGTGGTCCGCACCATCGGTTTATGCTGTGGCGACACTTTTGTCTTCACCGTTGCGGTTGCAGCGGTGTGCGGTGTTCCCATGTCAGTCCGTGGATGATTGAAACAGCGTGTTTAGGAACGCAGATATGATGGAAAACAAGAAGAAGCCGAACCCGATCGACATCCACGTCGGTAGCCGGATTCGTCTTCGCCGCACGATGCTTGGCATGAGCCAGGAAAAGCTGGGCGAAAGCCTGGGTATCACGTTTCAGCAGATCCAGAAGTATGAAAAAGGCACGAACCGCGTTGGTGCCAGCCGGTTGCAGAACATTTCCGGCATCCTGAATGTCCCTGTTTCCTTCTTCTTCGAAGATGCTCCCGGTGAAAACACCAGCGCTTCCGGCCTGGCCGAAGCCTCGAGCTCGAACTATGTCGTCGACTTCCTCTCTTCCTCGGAAGGGCTTCAGCTCAATCGTGCTTTCGTCAAGATCACCGATCCCAAGGTGCGTCGCAAGCTCGTCGATCTCGTCAAGGCGCTGGCTGCGGAAGCAGAGAGCGAATAGTCCCAAAACCCATCGGAATTGGAAAACAAAGCGGCCATTAGTGCCGCTTTTTTCTTGCCCGCCGTTTCCCTCTGATATTCGAAGTGATTGGCGCCGTTGTCGATATAAAGATATATTTATGTCGTTGTTCGCTTGTTTTTCGGGCGTAAAACCACTAACACGATGCCAGCGCTTTATCTTCTTGAGGGGAATTCCCGCATGCGTTCAAACTACCTGTTCACGAGTGAATCCGTGGCCGAGGGCCATCCGGACAAAGTATGTGACCGTATCTCCGACGAGATCGTCGATCTGGTCTACCGTGAAGCTGCCAAGACCGGTGTCGATCCCTGGGGCGTACGCATTGCCTGCGAAACGCTGGCAACGACGAACCGCGTCGTGATCGCCGGCGAAGTCCGTCTGCCGCCGAGCCTTCTGAAGAAGGACAAGAACGGCAACGACGTCATCAACCCCTCGAAGTTCAAGTCTGCCGCACGCAAGGCGATCCGCGACATCGGCTACGAGCAGGACGGTTTCCACTGGAAGACGGCGAAAATCGACGTTCTCCTCCACTTCCAGTCCGCACATATTGCTCAAGGCGTCGACAACGCGTCTGACAAGCAGGGCGAAGAAGGTGCCGGCGACCAGGGCATCATGTTCGGTTACGCCTGCCGCGAAACCTCGGAACTGATGCCGGCGCCGCTGTATTATTCGCACCGCATCCTGCATCTGCTCGCCGCAGCCCGCAAGAAGGGCGACGGCGAAGTCGCAAAGCTTGGCCCTGATGCCAAGAGCCAGGTCACCGTCCGCTACGTCGACGGCAAGCCGGCGGAAGTCGTCTCGATCGTTCTGTCCACCCAGCATCTCGACGAGAGCTGGGATTCGGCCAAGGTTCGTGCGGTCGTCGAGCCCTACATCCGCGAAGCGCTCGACGATCTGAAGATCGCCGCCGATTGCACCTGGTACATCAACCCGACCGGCAAGTTCGTCATCGGCGGCCCGGATGGTGACGCCGGCCTGACCGGCCGCAAGATCATCGTCGACACCTATGGTGGTGCCGCTCCGCATGGCGGCGGCGCCTTCTCGGGCAAGGACACGACCAAGGTCGACCGTTCGGCTGCCTATGCAGCCCGCTATCTTGCCAAGAACGTCGTTGCTGCCGGTCTTTCCGATCGCTGCACGATCCAGCTGTCCTACGCCATCGGCGTTGCCCAGCCGCTCTCGGTCTATGTCGACCTGCACGGCACTGGCAAGGTCTCCGAGGACCAGGTGGAAGATGCGATCCGCAAGACGATGGATCTGTCGCCGACCGGCATCCGTCGCCACCTCGATCTCAACAAGCCGATCTACGCCAAGACTGCGGCCTATGGCCACTTTGGGCGCAAGGCCGGCCGTGACGGCTCGTTCTCCTGGGAGAAGCTTGATCTGGTCAAGCCGCTCAAGGAAGCCATCGGGGCTTGACGCTTCGACATTTGCCGGACACAGAACGTCCGGCCGCTAAAGCTGAAAGGCGGATGCCCCCGAAAGGGGTGTCCGCCTTGCTCGTTGAAGGAAGATTGTCATGACTGAACCGCGCCGCAGCCGCGCTACGGAAGCCTTCTTCGGACGCCGCAAGGGCAAGCCCTTGCGCGAGCGCCAGGCGGCCCATCTCGAAACCATCCTGCCGAAACTGAAGCTCGATCTCGGTGCGGCCGCGCCGCAGGACATGAAGTCGCTCTTTCCCGAGCCGATCGATCGCATTCGGTTGGAGATCGGCTTTGGCGGCGGCGAGCATCTCATCCACCGTGCGGCGGAAAACCCCTCGACCGGTTTCATCGGTGTCGAGCCTTTCGTCAATTCCATGGCGAAGTTGATCGGGCAGATCGAGGAGAAGGGTGTCTCCAACATTCGTCTCTACAATGACGACGCCACGCAGGTGCTGGACTGGATGCCAGAGGCCTGTGTCGACCAGATCGACCTGCTCTATCCGGATCCATGGCCCAAGCGCAAACACTGGAAGCGGCGTTTCGTCTCAGCCGTCAATCTCGACCGCTTCGCCCGCGTGTTGAAGTCGGGCGGTCACTTCTGCTTTGCGTCCGATATCGATACCTACGTCAACTGGACGCTGCTGCATTGCCGTGACCATGCCGCCTTCGAATGGACGGCGGAGCAGGCTTCGGACTGGTTGACGCCGTTCGATGGCTGGCCGAGCACGCGCTACGAGGCCAAGGCACGCAGGGAAGGGCGGAGTTCCGCCTATCTGACGTTCCGCCGCGTGTAAGCGACGGCTTCTCTCAGAAATCATGCCGCAACCTGAAAGCGTCCGTTACGCGTCAGACCTGACGCGCGGCGCTTTTGCATTCCCATGGCGAAGCGTCGCCGCGGTTGACGGTCAATGCAGGCTGACAGTCCGCAATTCGTCCTCAGCCGCCTTGTAGAAGGTGCTGGAGCGGTTGTCGGTCAAAAGGATCGGTGTGCCGTCGGCACCGAACAGGGCCCACAGATCGATGCCCGGTCCCATTTCCGGCGCTTCCGGGAAGCAACGGGAAACCTCTTCCGACCGCATCTTTCTGATATAGCCGACTTCGCCCTCGCCGAGATGTGCGAGGTCGTTCATGGACAATGACGAGGTGATGGCTTTCAGTCCCATGGTGGTACTCCGTGGTCGCCGGCCAGGGGAAAATCCCGCCGGTTATCCTACTCTGGGACTGAAATGTTAATTTTCTTTACCATACGCACCGGTTCCGGACGAACGAGATCGACCGAAAGCAGGCCGTTGCGCAATTCGGCGCCGAGAACCTTCATGCCGTCGGCAAGCACGAATGTGCGTTGAAACTGCCGGGCGGCAATGCCGCGGTGCAGGTATTCGCGATCGCCGGTATCGACCTGGCGGCCACGAATGACGAGCTGGTTTTCTTCGGTTGTGACGTCGAGATCGTCTTCGGAAAAACCGGCGACAGCAAGGGTAATGCGCAAACGCTCCGGCGCGTCGACCGAATCGTCGCCGCGGATGCGTTCGATATTGTAGGGGGGATACCCGTCATTTCCCTTGGCAATACGCTCGAGGGTTTTTTCCATCGTGTCGAAACCCAGCAGCAGTGGGCTCGTGAAAGGCGTAATTCGGCTCATTCCCAAGTCCTTGTAAGATCAAGCGACCATTAACCGGACCTGCCAAGCAGCATCCTTCCCTTAATATGGTAGCTGTGCGCAATGAGCGCAAGCCGCTTGCCTCCGGCGTGCACGCAAATCATAGTCCGCAGCGCGAGAATCCCAAGGAGGAACACAAGCGTGCCTGTGCCGAGAAAAATAATCATAGACACTGATCCCGGGCAGGACGATGCCGCCGCCATCATGCTCGCTTTCGGCAGTCCGGAAGAGATCGACCTCCTGGGGATCACGACCGTAGCCGGCAATGTTCCCCTGGCAATGACGGCGCGCAATGCCCGCATCATCTGCGAACTGTGCAACAGGACCGAGGTCAAGGTCTTTTCCGGTGCCGACCGGCCGATCGCCCGGCCGCTGGTGACTGCCGAACACGTGCACGGCAAGACCGGCCTCGACGGCCCTGCGCTCGACGAGCCGACGATGGCGCTCGAGGCGCAGCATGGCGTCGATTTCATCATCGAGACGCTGCGTGCCGAGGCGCCGGGTACGGTCACGCTCTGCACGCTCGGTCCGCTGACCAACGTCGCGCTCGCGCTTCAGAAGGCGCCCGACATCGCGCCGAAGGTGCGCGAACTGGTGATGATGGGCGGTGGCTTCTTTGAGGGTGGCAACATCACGCCGGCCGCCGAATTCAACATCTATGTCGACCCGGAAGCCGCCGACATCGTCTTCCGGTCGGGCATTCCGATCGTCATGATGCCGCTCGACGTGACCCACCGCGTGCTGACGCACAAGGCGCGCGTGGCAAAGATCCGCGAGATTGGCAGCGCACCGGCCATCGCCATGGCCGAGATGCTGGAGTTCTTCGAGCGGTTCGATATCGAGAAATACGGCACCGATGGCGGCCCGCTGCACGACCCGACCGTGATCGCTTATCTCCTGAGGCCGGAGCTTTTCACCGGGCGTGACTGCAATGTCGAGATCGAGGTTCAGTCGCCGCTGACGACGGGCATGACCGTGGTCGACTGGTGGCAGGTGACGGGCCGCAAACACAATGCCAAGGTCATGCGCCACATCGATGACCAGGGCTTCTTCGATCTGTTGACGGAGCGACTGGCACGCATCTGATCGTTGCAAGCCGGGACTACAAATGAAAACGGCGCCCCGAGAGGCGCCGTTTTGCATTTCATGGGTTCTGGATCAGAACTCTTCCCAATTGTCCTGGGCGAGCGCATTGGCGCCGGAGGTCTGTGTCAGCACGCGCTGTGTCGATGGCGTGTAGCCGGCACGCGCCGGGCTTGAGGCCGGACGGGCTTCGCGGGCAGGGGCAGGCGCCGGTGTCGGGCGTTCCGCCGTGCGCATGCGCTCGGCCGTGCCACGCAGCATCTCCGCCGAGCTTGGCTGAGCCGTGGTTCCCGAGCGTTGTGCAACGCGGAAGCGGGCGACCAGCGTGCTGAGCGCGCGTGCTTCTTCGTTCAGTGCCATGCCGGCGGCGGTGGTTTCTTCCACCATGGCGGCGTTCTGCTGGGTCACCTGGTCCATCTGGTTGACGGCCGAGTTGATTTCCTTGAGGCCGACGGCCTGCTCGGAAGCAGAGCTCGAGATCTGGCGGATGAGGCCGTTGATCTGCACCACCTGTTCGGCGATCTTTTCAAGCGCGCCACCGGCGCGACCGACGAGGTCAACGCCTTCGCGCACCTGGCCGGCCGAGGTGTTGATCAGCGTCTTGATCTCCTTGGCGGCGTTTGCCGAGCGCTGAGCCAGTTCGCGGACTTCCTGGGCGACGACGGCAAAACCCTTGCCGGCATCGCCGGCGCGGGCTGCTTCGACGCCGGCGTTGAGCGCCAGCAGGTTGGTCTGGAAGGCGATCTCGTCGATGACGCCGATGATGCGGCTGACCTCGTGCGACGACTGCTCGATGCCCTTCATCGCGGCGATCGCCTTCTGAACGACTTCGCCGGACTGCCCGGCATCGCTGCTGGCGACGTCCACCGACTTTGCGGCGACCTTGGCGTTTTCGGCGCTGGCGTTGACCTGCGAGGTCAGCTCGTCGAGGGCTGCTGCCGTCTCTTCGAGGCTTGCCGCCTGCTGTTCGGTGCGGTGCGACAGGTCGTTGGCGGCACTGCTGATCTCGCTGGTGCCGTTGCCGATGTTGACGACCGAGTGGTTGACGGTGCGGATCGTCTCTTCGAGGCTATCCATCGTCGCGTTGAAGTCGCGCTTCAGCTGGGCATATTCACCGGGGAATTCGTCGGTGATGCGGAAGGCGAGATCGCCGGAGGAGAGGTGGGACAGACCCTTGCCGAGGCGGGCGACGATGTCGCGCTGAAGGGCGCTGGACGAGGCCCGCTCCGTCTCGGAACGGCTGCGCTCATGCTCGGCCTGCTCACGTTCGTGGCGGGCTTCGCCCTCAAGACGCTTGGTATCGGCCAGCTGGTGGCGGAAGCCTTCGAGCGCCTTTGCGACCTGACCCGTCTCGTCGGAGCGGTCCTGGCCGGTGATCGAATTGCCGTAGTCGCCGTTGCTGAGGTTGCGGACATCCTTGACGAGGCCTGCAAGCGGCTTCTGAACGAAGCCACGGACAGCGAAGTAAAGGCCGAAAAGCACCGCGGCGAGGACGACGAGGCCGCCGATGATCATCATGTAGGTCTGGTCGCGGACCGGAGCGTTGATCGCGCTGCGCGGTACGTCGACGAGTACGATCCAGCTGGTGTTCACGCCGGATAGGGCAAAGGGATAGACGACGCGATCGAACGGTTCGTTGCCGTCATAGGACAGGTTCTTGATGACGCCCGACGCGCCGGAGGCCAGCGCCTTCTTGACGACTTCGTTGCCTTCGCCGTCATATTCCTTGAGCAGCAGGTCCGGGATCGGGGCCACCAGCCACTTGCCGGATTCAGAAAGCAGGTAGACGCGGCCGGTATCAAACGGCTTCAGCTTGGAAAGGCCGTCGGCCAGCGATGCAAGCGAAATGTCGACGCCGGAGACGCCGATCAGCTTGCCGTTGGACATGACGGGGTAAGCGATCGAGCTCATCGCGGTGGGCACGTCAGTGTCCTGCGCGGTGTAGGGCGGCGTGATCGCGCCCTTGCCGCTCTTTGCCGCAAGGCTGTACCATTCCGCATTGTAGTCCGCGCCGAAGGTCGAGAACTGGATCTCGTTGTTGCGGTTTTTCGACCAATAGGGAGCGAAGATGCCTTCCTTGTTGGCGCCCAGCTCCTTGTTGTCGGCGATTTCCTCCTTGCGGCCGTCGAAGGCCTTTGGCTCCTCGGCAAACCAGCTGCCGAAGGCAAAGGGGTTCTGCTCGACATTGGCCCTGAGGATGTTGATCACACCGGCGCGTTCCATCGATTTTTCCGCATGGGCGCGGCCAAGAATGCCGGCCATCGAACGCGACGCGCTTGCAAGCTCGCCGATGCCGCCGGCGATATCAGAGGCAATGGCTTTTGCCTCGCCGCTTGCCTGATCGAGCACCAGCGTTTCGACGCGGTCCTGTGTCTGGGAGATGAGAACGAAGTTCGAGGCGAGCAACACGAGCGCGATCGTGCCGCCTGTCACCGCGATCAGCTTGGTCGCCAGCGATTTGGCTTGGAACTTGAACATGAAATCCTCACGTGCTGGGAGGTCCGCAGGCGCAAACCTGCGGCGAACGCATTTCACAATGTGGGTGAAACTCCATCATGGAGCGCCAGATGCCGACCGGCATATTGGAGGCTGCCCATTCCCTAGGGGAAATGGCTTTCTCAGGGTCTTGAATAGACGAGCAAATCTTAAGATAGGGCCAACGCGATGGCTAATTCATGCCCCGCTCATGGAGAATCTGCGTCCAGAGTTTCGCCTCCGCGACATAGGCTGTCCGGATTGCGCAAAGGCCGATAATGCGGTGGTTTCAAGCGCTTCTGGTGCTGCGGATCGCGCATTATGCACGAGCGCTCTGCTCGATAGAGACAGTGTGCATGCGTCGTGCGAAACAGTTTCCTCACGACGCGTGGTAATTCAAGTCGGCCAAGACTGCGCAACCATTCTTGACCGGGTCCCACTAAAGCGCGTCGCGATCTTTCTGATACGCTTGGCGCGCTATAAGTTCTTGTTTTTGCGCCTGTCGTTATCGCAAAACCGCGGCACACTTTTGCGCCATGCTTTAGGGAAACGGGCGCTTGACGTGCGGTCGGCGAGTGATCGCGCCGCACGTCAAGATGGAAGTGGCGTCCTCAGATGCGCGGTTCCACCTCGGAGGCAAGCGGGATCGAGGGCTGGGCGCCACGCTTGAGGCAGGCGAGCGATCCGGCAACGGCGGCACGACGGAGCGCGTCGGGAAAGGCGAGCTTCTCGTCGAGGCTTGCGGCGAGATAACCGCAGAACGTGTCGCCGGCGCCGACGGTGTCGACCGGATCGATCTTCAGGCCACGGGCGCGATGGACCTCGCCCTCGTGCACGGCGACGACGCCTTCGGCACCCAGCGTGACAATAACGGTGTGACCGGTTTCGGCGTGCAGCGTCTTCATCGCCTCTTCCCGTTCAGTGCTTCCGATGCCGGTCTTGCCGGCCAGAAGTTCGAACTCCGTTTCGTTGGCGATGACGATATCGGCCAGTCGACCGAGGCGGGCCGCTTCCGGGGTTAGGGGCGCGATGTTGATGACCGAGCGAATGCCTTTGCGTCGTGCCTGGGCGAGCGCCTTTTCCACCGATGCGGCCGGGATTTCCAGCTGCAGCATCAAGGTGTCGCCAGCGTGCATGCCGTCGACGGCGGCAACGGCATCGGCTTCGTTGACGGTCGCGTTGGCGCTGGCAACGACGACGATGACATTCTCGCCGTCACCGCCGACGAGAATGTGGGCCGTGCCTGTCGGCTCGTCCACCGTTTTGGTCAACGACAGGTCGGCGCCAGCTTCCTTCAGCAATTCGAGCGCGCCATCGGCAAAGCTGTCCGAGCCGACGGCGCCGGCCATGTGGACGATGGCGCCGGCGCGGCGGGCGGCCAGCGCCTGGTTAGCGCCCTTGCCGCCGGCCGCGGTCGAAAAGCCCGAGCCGGCAACGGTTTCACCCGGCTTCGGCAGGCGCGCGGTCGTGGCGATCAGGTCCATGTTGATAGACCCAAATACAGTGATCATGTGAAGATGTCCCGTCGATTTGCTGATTTTGGCCGGAGAGTGCCCGAGACCGTCAGTCCTCGTCAACCACCCTGAGGCGCAATTGCCCGACGCGATTGTCGACCGCATGACGTGGTTCGTCGTCCGGCCGACCGGCGCCATCGGCCTGAAGCTCCAGCGCCTCGATCTTGGCACCGCGGCGCGCAAGCTTGCCCGAAGAGATGAGGATCTCCTCGACATCCTTCTGGCTCATGGCAAAGTGGCCCTGCAATTTGCGAACCCGTTCATCGAGGCGCGTCAGGTCCTCCATCAGGCGCGCGACCTCGCCCTGGATGAGATGCGCCTGCTCGCGCATGCGGGCGTCCCGCAGGATCGACTGGATAACCTGGATCGACAACAGCAGCAGCGATGGCGAGACGATGACGATGCGCTGCCGGTGCGCTTTCTGGACGATCGCTTCGAAGTGCTCGTGGATCTCGGCGAAGATCGATTCGGAGGGAACGAAGAGGAAAGCCGTCTCCTGCGTCTCACCGGGGATCAGGTATTTGCTGGCGATATCGCGGACATGCACCTCCATGTCGCGGCGGAAGAGCTGCACCATCTGCTGGCGCCGTTCCGGGGTGGCCGCGTCGCGCATGCCGTTCCAGGCTTCGAGCGGAAATTTCGCGTCGATCACCAGCGGCGGCTGGTCGTTGGGCATGCGGATGGTGCAATCCGGGCGGGCACCGTTGGAAAGCGTCGTCTGGAAGGCAAAGGCCCCCATCGGCAGGCCGTCGGCGACGATCGTTTCCATCCGTGACTGGCCGAAGGCGCCGCGCGTCTGCTTGTTCGTAAGGATCGCCTGCAGCCCGGCCATGTCCTTCGCCAGCGACTGGATGTTGTTCTGGGCAGTGTCGATGACGGCAAGCCGCTCCTGCAATCGCCGCAGGTTCTCGTGCGTTGCCTTGGTCTGCTCGCTGATCGAGGTGCCGATCCTGTGGGTCATGCCGTCGATGCGCTGGCTCAGCGTCTGGTTTAGTTCCGCCTGGCGGGTGCCGAAAACGTCGGCCATGGCGGCAATGCGACCCTGCATTTCCGCTTGTGCCGCCAGAAGCATGGCCATCTGTTCGTGACGCTCGTCGTCACCTGCCCGACGCCGCCGCGAAACGGACATCAGCACGAAGCCGACGGCCAGCACGGCCAAAAGCATGCCGAAGTGAACGACGGTGACCGGCACGGTGCCGATGAGAAAGACGGGCTGATCGAAAGAAATGGGCGCAGGTTCCATGCGGCGAGCCTAACAGATTCTCTTTTGAAGGCCAGATCAAAACAAGAACATTTGCGCCGAGCGGTTAACGAGATCCGGGCATTCGCACTGAGCACTCAAGAGTGCGCGCCAATTTTCTTGCACCGGCAAGGAAAGATCGGTTATGGGAGCGATATGACGATCAAGCCACTCATCATCCTCCCCGATCCTGTCCTGCGTCAGGTCTCGACCCCGATCGAAACCATCGACGCCGACATCCGTCGCCTGGCCGACGACATGCTCGAGACCATGTATGACGCCCCCGGCATCGGGCTCGCCGCCATCCAGATCGGCGTGGCGAAGCGCATGTTGGTGCTCGACGTCTCCAAGGAAGGCGACGAGAAAACGCCACACGTCTTCATCAATCCCGAAATCGTCGCTTCGTCCGACGAGTACTCGGTTTATGAGGAAGGCTGCCTCTCCATTCCGGACTACTACGCAGAAGTCGAGCGTCCGGCCGAGGTGACCGTCAAGCATCTCGATCGTGACGGCAAGGAACAGATCGTCAAGGCCGATGGCTTGCTTGCGACCTGCCTGCAGCACGAGATCGATCATCTGAACGGCGTGCTGTTCATCGACCACATCTCCAAGCTCAAGCGCGACATGGTGATCCGCCGGTTCACCAAGGCCGCCAAGACCCGCGGCGCCAAGGCGATCTGACCCCCGAGCAAAGCGCGGCAGCAGCGCTTTGTCATTGAAGGGCTTGATTTGAGGCGCGTAAACCCGTTTGAAGGGGCCTGATTTCAAACGGTCGGAGTACGCGCCTTGTCGCTTCGCATCATCTTCATGGGAACGCCGGAATTTTCCGTGCCGACGCTCGCAGCACTTGCCGGCGCCGGTCACGAGATCGTCGCCGTCTATACCCAGCCGCCCAGGCCCGGCGGCCGCCGCGGGCTCGATCTGCAGAAGTCGCCCGTACACCAGGCAGCCGAATTGCTCGGCATTCCCGTGCTGACGCCTGTCAATTTCAAGGACGAGGCCGACCGCCAGACCTTCCGCGAGTTCGATGCGGATGTCGCCGTCGTCGTTGCCTATGGCCTGCTGCTGCCCGAGGCGATCCTGACCGGAACGCGGCTCGGCTGCTACAATGGCCACGCCTCCCTGCTTCCGCGCTGGCGCGGTGCGGCTCCGATCCAGCGCGCCATCATGGCCGGAGACCATGAGACCGGCATGATGGTGATGAAGATGGACAAGGGGCTCGATACCGGCCCGGTCGCGCTCACCAAGGCCGTGCAGATCGGTGAGGCGATGACCGCGGGCGAGCTGCACGACAAGCTGATGCAGGTCGGCGCCACCTTGATGAAGGAGGCGATCGGCAAGCTCGAAGCCGACGACCTGCCACTGACCGCGCAGCCCGAGGAAGGCGTCGTCTACGCCCAAAAAATCAGCAAGACCGAGACCCGCATCGATTTCAGCAAAACCGCGCGTGAAGTGCACGACCACATTCGCGGCCTTTCGCCTTTTCCAGGCGCATGGTTCGAGCTTGAGATCGCCGGCAAGCCGGAGCGCGTCAAGGTTCTGAATTCCGAGTGCATGGATGCCGAAGGGCCTGCCGGTACCGTACTCGACGACACCTTGACCATTGCCTGCGGCGAAGGGGCCGTGCGGCCGACGCGGCTGCAGCGGGCCGGCGGCAAGGCGCTTGATCTCGCCGACTTCCTGCGCGGCACACCCGTCGTCGCCGGCACGAGGGTCGGCTGATGCCGCGGTTTCGGCTGACCGTCGAGTATGACGGCTCTGATTATGTCGGCTGGCAGCGGCAGGATAACGGCGCCTCCGTCCAGGGCGCGATCGAAAAGGCGATCCTGTCCCTGACCGGTGAAACCGTCTCG
This sequence comes from Ensifer adhaerens, assembly GCF_013283195.1. GTDB lineage: Bacteria > Pseudomonadota > Alphaproteobacteria > Rhizobiales > Rhizobiaceae > Ensifer > Ensifer adhaerens_G. Next base: position 839,965 of record NZ_JABEKT010000001.1, read on the forward strand.
ATCCGCGGTGCCGGGCGCACCGATTCCGGCGTCCATGCCGTCGGCCAGGTGGCGCATGCGGACCTGACGCGCCAGTGGAAACCGCACACGCTGCGCAATGCGCTGAACGCCCATCTCGGCATGGCCGGCGAGGGTGTCTCGATCCTCGATGCCCAGGAGGTGACGGACGCCTTCGACGCGCGGTTTTCGGCGCTGCGCCGCCACTACCTCTACCGCATCATCTGCCGGCCGTCGCGGCTGGCGCTGGAGGCAAAACGCGCCTGGTGGGTGACGAAGCCGCTCGATCACGAGGCGATGCATGAGGGCGCGCAGCGGCTTATCGGCCATCACGACTTCACCACCTTCCGCTCGGTCCATTGTCAGGCGACAAGTCCGATGCGCACGCTTGACCGGCTGGACGTGACCCGCTCCGGCGATCTGATCGAAATTCGCGCGACCGCGCAAAGCTTCCTGCACAATCAGATCCGCTCCTTCGCCGGCTCGCTGAAGCTGGTGGGCGAGGGAAAATGGACGCCGGACGACCTGCAGGCGGCGCTTGAGGCGCGCGACCGGAAGGCCTGCGGCCCGGTGGCGCCGCCCGACGGGCTTTATTTCATGCAGGTCGATTACTGAGAAAGAGACCGGCGCGCGCAAACGGCGCGCGGACGTCGAGGTTGGCGTACTGTTTGTCAGCTCGGGATCAGGCCGAAAAACCGCTGCAGAAATTCACCCATCATCATCGACGGCAGCAGGAATAGTGCCGTCAGTGCCGTGGCCAGCAGGGTCTGGTTTCCCGTGATGATGCGCATCAGCCGGAAGAGCACACCGATGCTGACGAAGAGCAGCACCAGCCAGATCAGGCTGGTCAGCCCCTCGCTGCCGGGAATGACGAGGCGGATCGCCGCCGGCACCGCCATCGCGTAGGATAGCGGTACGGACAGCCAGTTGGTGGTGACAATGATCGGCACGACAGCGGTGGTAAAGCCGAGCGGGCGGGCCAGCATGAAAACCAGCACCAGCGGCAGCAGCCAGCTGACGAGATCGACGACCAGAAGCTTGAAGACGAAGCCGAAACCGACCGTGGTTCCCGACGGCATCGCCGAGAGGTAGTAAAGCCGCCAGGACGCCCAGGTGACGGCGATCGCCGGCAGGCACCAGAGCATCGCCGCAAACGAGCGCCAGAGGCCGCTCTCGCTGAAATCGAGCCAGCGGAACCCTTCGCCATTGCCCTGGATCAGCAGCCAGAGCCCCTTGATATAGGCGAGAACCTCCTCAAGCAGCGGCATGGCCGAACCAGCTGAAGATGAAGGTTTCGTAGATTTGCGTCAGCGTTTCGAGATCGGCGACGGCGACGCGCTCGTCGACCATGTGCATGGTCTGGCCGACGAGGCCGAATTCGACGACGGGGCAATAGTCCTTGATGAACCGCGCGTCCGAGGTGCCGCCAGTGGTCGAAAGCTTCGGCTGCTGGCCGGTGACCGTTTCGACGGCGCCCGACAGAGATGAGATCAGCGCATTGTTGCGCGTCAGGAAAACGTGGCTCGGCCGTTCGTTCCAGTTGAGCTCGTAGCGGACCGGATCGCGACCCGGTCGCAATGCGCCGTCGGCCGCCGCACGGTCGAGCCGGGCGATGATCTCCGCCATCAGGCTGTCGGCGGTCCAGGTGTCGTTGAAGCGGATGTTGAAGGCCGCACTCGCCTTTGCCGGGATGACGTTGACGGCGCCGTTGCCGACATCGATCGTCGTCACTTCCAGGTTCGACGGCTGGAAGTTTTCCGTACCGTTGTCGAAGGGCGGGTCCATCAGCGCCTGGGTCAACTGCAGGATGCCGCGCACCGGGCTGTCGGCGAGATGCGGATAGGCCGCGTGACCCTGAACGCCGTTGACGGTGATCCGTCCGGAAAGGGAGCCGCGCCGGCCGATCTTGATCATGTCGCCGAGACGATCCGGGTTGGTCGGCTCGCCGACCAGGCAGGCATCCCAGCGTTCGCCCTTGGCGGCCGCCCAGTCGAGGAGTTTCGTCGTGCCGTTGATGGCCGGGCCTTCCTCGTCGCCGGTGATGAGGAAGGAGACGGAGCCCTTCGGCAACCCATGCTTTTCGATGTGACGGGCAACGGCTGCGACGAAGCAGGCGATGCCGCCCTTCATGTCGACGGCGCCGCGGCCATACATTTCACCGCCCGCGATGTCGGCCGAGAAGGGGCCGTGGGTCCACGCATTTTCGTCACCCACCGGCACCACGTCGGTATGGCCGGCAAACATCAGGTGCGGGCCATCATTGCCGAGCCGGGCATAGAGGTTCTCGATATCGGGCGTGTTCGCGTCCGTCGCGGTAACCCGGTCGACGGTAAAGCCGAGCGGCTTCAGCATGGCTTCGAGCGCTGAGAGCGCGCCGCCTTCGGCAGGGGTAACGGAGGGGCAACGGATGAGGGTAGCGAGATTGGCGATCGGATCGGTCGAGGTCATGTAGCGATATGCCGTCTGCGTGGCGCTAAGGCCAATGGGATTGAGGCTGCTGGTTTATCCGATCGTTGCGCGGCTGTCACGCAGGATGCAACGCGGCGCTGCATCGGGGGCGGAGATGCAGCGCCGCAGCGTCAGCGGGCCGGATTGGATCCGGCCCGCCCGAAACGCATATGGGGCAGGGTTACCTCATTCTCCGGGTGCGAGATGAGGCGCTTCGATATGCGCTCCGGCGTGCTTCAAAGGCCGCTCGCCCGAAAGCTTACGGATCAGCACGTAGAACACCGGGGTCATGAAGATCCCGAAGGCGGTGACACCGATCATACCGGCAAAGACCGCGACACCCATGGCCGAGCGCATTTCAGCACCGGCGCCGGTGGAGATCACCAGGGGCACGACACCCATGATGAAGGCCATCGAGGTCATCAGGATCGGCCGCAGGCGCAGCCGGCTCGCTTCGATCGCCGCCTGGACGGCGGTGCTGCCCGACAGCTCCAGTTCGCGGGCGAACTCGACGATCAGGATGGCGTTCTTGGCCGATAGCCCGACGAGCACGATCAGGCCGATCTGGGTGAAGACGTTGTTGTCGCCTCCCGTCAGCCAGACGCCGGCAAGGGCAGCCATGATGCCCATCGGCACGATCAGGATGATCGCGATCGGCAGCGTCAGGCTCTCGTACTGGGCGGCTAGCACCAGATAGACCAGGAGCAGCGCCAGCGGGAAGACGAGCATGCCCGAATTGCCGGCAAGGATCTGCTGGTAGGTGAGGTCCGTCCACTCGAAGGCGATGCCCGGCGGCAGAGTTTCGGCAGCGATCTTCTCGATTGCCGCCTGCGCCTGGCCCGAGGAGAAGCCCGGTGCCGGACCGCCGTTGATGTCGGCCGACAGGAAGCCGTTGTAGCGGATCGCCCGTTCGGCGCCGACCGTCTGCTCGACCTTCAAGAGCGCCGACAGCGGGATCATCTCGCCCGACTGCGACCGCACCTTCAGTTTGCCGATGTCGTCGGCGTGGCTGCGATAGTTGGCATCGGCCTGGACGCGGACGCTGTAGGTGCGGCCAAAGGCATTGAAGTCGTTGACGTAGAGCGAGCCCAGATAGATCTGCAGCGTCTCGAACACATCGGTTACCTCGACGCCAAGCTGGCGCGCCTTGACGCGGTCAAGATCGGCATAGAGCTGCGGCACGTTGATCTGGAAGCTCGAGTAGATCCCAGCCAGCTCGGGTGTCTGGTAGGCCTTTGCGAGGAACGCCTTGGTCGCCTCGTCGAGAGCCTGGTAGCCAAGACCGTTCTTGTCCTCGATCTGCAGCTTGAAGCCGCCGGTGGTGCCGAGACCCTGCACGGGCGGTGGCGGGAACATGGCGATAAAGGCATCCTGGATCGCGCCGAACTCCTGGTTCAGCTGCATGGCGATCGCTCCGCCGGAAAGCTCAGGCGTCTTGCGCTCCTCGAACGGCTTCAGCGCCACGAAGACGATGCCGGAGTTCGACGAGTTGGTGAAACCGTTGATCGAGAGACCCGGGAAGGCGATGGCGTTTTCGACGCCGGGATGCTTGAGGGCGATATCGCTCATACGGCGGATGACGTCTTCCGAGCGGTCGAGCGTCGCGGCATCCGGCAGCTGGGCAAAACCGATCAGGTATTGCTTGTCCTGCGCCGGCACGAAGCCGCCGGGAACAGCACGGAACAGCACGAACGTGACGCCGAGCAGCAGGACGTAGACGACCATGATCAGCGACTTGCGCGACAGGATGCGGCCGACGCCGCGGCCATAGGCCTCGGAGCTCCGACCGAAGAAGCGGTTGAAGCCGCGGAAGAACCAGCCGAACACCTTGTCCATGGCGCGGGTCAGCCAATCCTTCGGCGCGTGGTGATCGCGAAGAAGCAGGGCCGCGAGCGCCGGCGAGAGCGTCAGCGAGTTGATGGCGGAGATCACCGTCGAAATGGCGATGGTCAGCGCGAACTGGCGATAGAACTGCCCGGTCAGGCCGGTGATGAAGGCCAGCGGCACGAACACGGCGACGAGCACCAGTGCGATCGCGATGATCGGCCCGGACACTTCCTGCATCGCGCGGTAGGTCGCTTGAACAGGCGAAAGGCCCTGCTCAATGTTGCGCTCGACGTTTTCGACCACGACGATGGCGTCGTCGACGACGATGCCGATCGCCAGCACCAGCCCGAACAGGCTGAGCGCGTTGATCGAGAAGCCGAAGACGTACATCACCGCGAAGGTGCCGACGATCGAGACGGGAACGGCGACGAGCGGGATGATCGAGGCGCGCCAGGTCTGCAGGAAGACGATGACGACGATGACGACCAGCGCGATCGCTTCGAGCAGGGTATGGATGACCGACTCGATCGAGGCGCGTACGAACTGGGTGGTGTCGTAGACGATCTCATAGTCGACGCCCTCAGGCATGGTCAGCTTCAGCTCGGCCATCGCCTTGTGGACGTTTTCCGAAATCTGGATCGCGTTCGAGCCCGGCGCCTGGAAGACGCCCATGCCGACAGCGGCCTTGTTGTCGAGCAACGAGCGCAGCGAGTAGTCGGCAGCACCCATTTCGACACGGGCGACATCGCCGAGGCGCGTCACCTCGCCGCCGGTGCCCGACTTGACGACGATGTTGGCAAAGTCCTCAGGCGTCTGCAGGCGGCCTTGCGCGTTGACGGAAAGCTGGAGGTCGAGGCCGGGAACCGAAGGAGAGGCACCGATGACGCCGGCAGCCGCCTGGACGTTCTGCGCCCGGATGGCGTTGGCGATGTCGCTCGCCGCCAGGCCGCGCTCGGCCGCCTTCTGCGGGTCGATCCAGACGCGCATCGAATAGTCGCCACCACCGAAGATCTGCACCTGGCCGACGCCGTCGATCCGGGCCAGCCGGTCCTTGACGTTGAGAACGCCGTAATTGCGCAGGTAGTTGATGTCGTACTGGCCGTTGGGCGAGAGCAGATGCACCACCAGCGTCAGGTCCGGTGAGCTCTTGACGGTGGTAACGCCGAGACGGCGCACTTCCTCCGGCAGTCGCGGCTCGGCCTGCGAAACGCGGTTCTGGATCAGCTGTTGCGCCTGGTCCGGGTCGGTGCCGAGCTCGAAGGTGACGGTGAGCGTCATCAGGCCGTCGGCCGTCGCCTGACTCTGCATGTAGAGCATGCCTTCGACGCCGTTGATCTGTTCTTCGAGCGGAGTTGCTACGGTTTCGGCGATGACAGCCGGGTTGGCACCGGGATATTGCGCCCGCACGACGATCTGCGGCGGAACGACTTCGGGATATTCGGAAATCGGCAGGCCGGTCATGCCGAGCAGGCCGCCCACGAAAATCAGGACCGAAAGAACGCCCGCGAAGACCGGGCGGTCGACGAAGAAGCGTGAGAAATTCATTGACGTATCCCCCTTGGGACGAGTTCAGGCAAACCTCCAGCGGTCGCGGCAAGAACTCTCGCCACGCGCCGGGTTTGCAGAGTGATGTCTGGGCGGCCAGATCCGCGTCGGCCATAGCCGAGGCGGATGCCGTCATGTCCTACTTGGTGGCGATCGACGCCGTCGTTTCTTCCACCTGCTGCGGCGCCACGAGCACGCCCGGGCGCACCCGCTGCAGGCCGTTGACGACGATGTTTTCGCCGGTCTTCAGGCCACTTTCGACGATACGCAGCCCGTCGGAGTTCGGGCCGAGTATCACCTGGCGGTACTCGACCTTGTTGTCGGCGCCGACGACAAAGACGAACTTCTTGTCCTGGTCGGAGCCGATGGCGCGATCGCTGATGACAAGCTTTTCCTCGGGCTCCGGTTCGCCGATGCGGATGCGGACGAACTGGCCGGGGATCAGACGCCCGTCGGCATTCTCGAGTGCTGCGCGAACGCGGATCGTGCCGGTTGCCGCATCCACCTCGTTGTTGATGAGCTGGATATGGCCCGAGATCGGCGTGCCCTCGTCGGCAGCGGTGCCGACCTGCACCGGGATGCGCTCGATGGCGTTGCCGCCGGCCGAGGCCTGGAGCCGGGCGAGTGCGGTCGTCACCACCTCTTCGCTGGCGCTGAAGCTTGCATAGATCGGGTCGACCGAAACAAGCGTCGTCAGGACTGGCGAGGCGGAGCCGGCGGCAACGAGGTTGCCGGCGGTCACTTCCAGCCGACCGACGCGGCCGGAGATCGGTGCCCTGACCTCGGTGTATTGAAGGTCAAGCTCGGCCGTGCGCAACGCCGCCTTGGCCGAGCGAACGCTTGCCTGCGCCTCGTCGAAGGCGCTGAGGCGCTGGTCGACGCCGCTCTGCGGTATCGCACTTGTGGTGACGAGTTTGCGCCCGCGGTCAAGTTCGGTCTTGGCAAGGGCGACGCGGGCTTCAGCCGCCGAGACTTGGGCTGCGGCTCGGTCGACGGCCGCCGCATAGGGCTCGGGATCGATGGTCAGCAGCAGGTCGCCCTTCTTCACCAGGGCGCCCTCGCGGAAGTGGCTTTCCAGAATGGCGCCGCCGACGCGGGGACGGATCTCGACGCGTTCGATCGCTTCAAGTCGCCCGGAAAAATCCTCCCAGGTGGTGATGCGGCGCGATTGGGCCTTGGCCACCGAAACCGGTACGGCCGGCGGCGGGGCCGCTGCCGTTTCGGTCGCGGCGTCCGCCTCGAAATGCTGCGGCAGGCCGAGAAGAACGGCGGCTGCGCCAGCGGTAGACAATAGGATGCTCAGGCCGGCGCCCCAGAGGGCCCGGCGGGTCACTGTCGATGTCATTTTTCTCTCCTTGCCGGTTGGGAGCCGGCGCTTTTGCTGCTGTCGTCAGCGAAGGGGAGGGCCGGCGGCCCTGTCGTCCGTTGCTAACGCATCGTCATTTCCGCCGGCTTTGCCCCTGCCTGTTGAAAGAAGCGGGAAAAGATGCCGGTAATCGTTTCTTCCTGGGCGGCCCAGGTTTCGGCGTTCACGGTATTTTGCGGTATCCACCCGGCCCGGCCGGGAAGAATTTGGGATTGAACGCTCACACCCGCCTGGCGCAGGCGCTCCGCATAGGCCGCGGTCTCGTCGCGCATCGGGCATTCCTCGCTGGTCAGGATCAAAGCGGGCACCAGACCGGCGAGCCGCGTACAGTGCGCGGGCGCAGCGTAAGGGTGCGTGAAGCCACCGCATTCGCCGAGATAGCGTTGCCAGCCCTCGGCGATCGATTGCACCGAGGTCTCGGGACAGTATTTGCGAAATGACGCGGTCGCCAGGCAAGGGTCGAGCATCGGCGACAGCAGGATTTGCCCCTTGAGGTCGGTCAGGAACTGGTCGCGGGCCATCAGCGCCACGCCGGCGGCAATGTTGCCGCCGGCTTCTTCGCCGGCGATGAACAGCATCGACTTCTTGTGCGCGAATTGCGGGCAACGCGCCCGCATGGAGGACAGCATCGAATAGGTGACGTCGAGTGCTGCCGGAAAGGGATTGAGGCAGGCCGAGGAATATTCCGGCGAGATAACGACGGCGCCAGCCGCCGCAAGCGCCTTGGCGACGCGCTCGCCGGCGGCAATCGAACTGCCGACGAAGGAACCGCCATGCAGGTGCAGAACCACCGGCGGCGGATTGAGCAGCGTGTCGCCACTATAGACACGCGCCGGGCACGCGCCTTGGCCCGTCTGCATCGTCTCTAGTTTAAAGCGTTCACCCATCTCTCTTGCCTTTGCCACGGGGTCATCCCACATGAGGCGACAACCCGCCATGATGGGAGAATAACATTGTCTTCTGTCTGGAATAGTCAGTTCAATCCGACTACACTATTCATTATCTCGAACAATCACGGCTATTGAAAATGGACCAGCTCACGGCCATGCGCGCGTTTCTCCGCGTTGTCGAAACCGGCAATTTCACACGGGCTTCCGCATCGCTCAATATGCCCAAGGCAACCGTCACCAATTTGATCCAGGGGTTGGAAGCGCATCTGCGCACCAAATTGCTCAACCGAACGACCCGTCGGGTTCTCGTCACGCCGGATGGCGCGCTTTATTATGAACGCGCCGCCCGGCTCGTCACCGATCTCGACGAGCTCGACGGCAGCCTGTCGAGCGCCCAGACCTTGCCGAAAGGGCGGCTGCGCGTGGAGATGGCCAGCGCCATCGCCAACCTCGTCATCATCCCGGCGCTGCCGGAGTTCCACAAGCGTTATCCCGACATCCAGATCGACCTCGGCGTCTCGGACCGCACTGTCGATTACGTTGCCGAGAATGTCGACTGCGCCATTCGCGTCGGCACCCTGACCGACCAGTCGCTGATTGCCCGTCGCATCACCGACATGAGCTTCATCGCCTGTGCGGCGCCCGACTATCTCGACCGCTGCTCGACGCCGCAACATCCGTCCGACCTTTCGAAGAATTGTTATGTCGTCGGCTATTTTCGCCCGCAGACTGGTCAGCAGATGCCGTTCTATTTCAAGCGCGGCGCCGAGGAGATCGAGGTTCACGGCCGTTATGCGGTCGCCGCCAACGAATCGACCACCTATCTTGCCGCCGCCCGCGCCGGCCTCGGCGTCATCCAGGCGCCCCGCTTCATGGTGCGCGACGATCTGCAGAGCGGCGCCATGCGGCCGGTTCTGACCGACTGGCAAATCGATTCGATGCCGATCTATCTGGTCTACCCGCCCAACCGACACCTGAGCAGCCGGCTGCGCGTCTTTGCCGACTGGGTGGTGAAAGTCATCGCCCAGTCGCAGCTCGACGGCGAATAGACCTATTTGGCGCGTTCCGCGTCATAACGTTCACGCGCCGCATCGAGCGTGCCGAAATGCGTCTCGGCCCAGCGATCAAGCACCAGCAGGGTTTCGCTGAGCGAACGGCCGACAGGGCTCAGGCTATATTCCACGTGCGGTGGCACGGTCTTCTTGTCCTCGCGCATGACGAGGCCGTTGCGTTCCAGCTCCTTCAGCGTCTGGGTCAACATCTTCTGCGAGATGTCGCCGAGGCGGCGCATCAGTGCGGCGTTGCGCATCGGCCCTTCTTCGAGCGCCGAGATGATCAACATCTGCCACTTACCGGCGATCAGCTCCAGAGCGTGGCGAGACGAGCAGGTCGGGTCGAAGACGTCAGGAACGGAGGCAGCGTGTGCTTGCGGCAGGTCTGTCGACATTTTCATAGTTACCAAAAGGTGCGTAATTGCTCTTCGGTGCCTATCCTACCAGATTGGTCTCCAGATGGAAATTTCGATGGAGAGGGCAATGGCATGGATCATCCTGATAGCGGCGAGCCTGATTGAAATCATCATGGGCCTGGCGCTCAAATATGCGGAGGGCTGGACGAAACTGGTGCCGAGCGTCATCGGCATCGCCGCGGCCCTCGGCAGCGTCTACCTGCTGACGATCGCCATGCGCGACCTGCCGGCCGGCACCGCCTATGCCGCCTGGACCGGCATCGGCTCGGTCGGCATCACCGTGCTCGGCATCGTGCTGTTCGGCGACCCCGTCTCCTGGATGCGGCTCACCTGCATCGCCATGATCATCGTCGCCGTCGCCGGCCTTCGCTTCCTCGAAGCCTGACGCGGTCAGCCTCGATAGCCGAGACGAAAAAGCGCCGCGATCGGATCGCGGCGCTTTTTGATTGGTTATGGCGGTGTGCCTGGACCGAACTTAGCTCTGGCGGTTCTTGGCGTTGTTGCCCTTGGGCTTCGGCTTGAAGCCGCCGTCCTTGCCGGCGTTCGGCTTGGGCTTCTTTTTGGTCCAGGCCTCGCGGTTTTCCGGCGGCTTGTCGTCGGTGTGGGCCGGGGCGGCGGCGTAGGCCGGCTTCTTGTCGAACTTGCGCTTCGGCTTGAAGTCGCCGTCGCTGCGCGCCGCATCGTCGGAATAGGGGCGCTTCTTGGCAAAGGCCGGCTTGTCCTTGGAATAGGCGGGCTTGTCCTTGGAGAAGGCTGGCTTGTCTTTCGAGAAGCTCGGCTTCTCCTGGCGCTGTTGCGACATATCAGGCGCGCCGGGAAGCGTCTTAACCCGGATACCCTTCTCCAGCATGCCTTCCTTGCCGATCGACGACAGGAAGCGCTCGGCGCCGTCGGCCGTCATCTCGACGAAGGTTTCGTCCTGCTGCATGCGGATCGCGCCGATGTCGCGCTTGGTCAGCTTGCCGTGACGGCACAGCATCGGGATCAGCCAGCGCGGCTCGGCGCTCTGCTTGCGGCCGACCGAGAGCGAAAACCAGCTGCCGTCGCTGAAGTCGGCGCGCGGCGCGTCATAATCTTCGCGCGGCGCGGATTTCTCGTCGCGACGCGGCTTGGCGCGGCTGTCGCCGACGGCAACTTCGATCAGGTCTTCAGGCGCGGAGCGGCCCGAGCGGAATTGGCGCACGAAGGCGGCAGCCATTTGTTCGGCACCATGAAGCTCGATCAGGGCGCGCACGATTTCTTCTTCGTCTTCACGGATCGGCTCGGCAAAGCTGGTGTCGGCAAGCAGGCGCTCGTCGTCGCGGCGGCTGACTTCGTCGGCCGACGGCGGACGGGCCCAGTTGGCGGTGATGCGGGCGTTTTCGAGCAGGCGCTCGGCCTTGCGGCGCTGGCTCACCGGCACGATCAGGGCGCTGACGCCCTTCTGGCCGGCACGGCCGGTGCGGCCGCTGCGGTGCAGGAGCGTATCCGGATTGGTCGGCAGGTCGGCGTGGATGACCAGCTCCAGGCCGGGCAGGTCGATGCCGCGGGCGGCAACGTCGGTGGCGATGCAGACGCGGGCGCGACCGTCGCGCATGGCCTGCAGCGCATGGGTGCGTTCGTTCTGGCTGAGCTCGCCCGACAGCGCCACGACCGAGAAGCCGCGGTTGTTGAAGCGGGCGGTCAGATGGTTGACTGCTGCACGGGTCGAGCAGAAGACGATCGCGTTCTTGGCTTCATAGTAGCGCAGGACGTTGATGATCGCGTTTTCGCGGTCGTTCGATGCGACGGTCAGCGCGCGGTATTCGATGTCGACGTGCTGCTTCTGTTCCGAAGCAGTGCTGATGCGAACGGCGTCGCGCTGATAGTTCTTGGCAAGCGTAGCGATCGAGCGCGGCACGGTTGCCGAGAACATCAGGGTGCGGCGATCGTCCGGCGATTCCTCGAGGATGAATTCGAGGTCTTCGCGGAAGCCGAGGTCAAGCATCTCGTCGGCCTCGTCGAGCACGACGGCGCTGAGCGACGAGATGTCGAGCGAGTTGCGGCGGATGTGGTCACAAAGGCGGCCGGGGGTGCCGACGACGATGTGGGCGCCGCGCTCCAGCGCGCGCTTCTCGGTGCGCATGTCCATGCCGCCGACGCACGACGTGATCGTCGCGCCGGTCTGTTCATAGAGCCATTCGAGTTCGCGCTTGACCTGCAGCGCCAGTTCGCGCGTCGGTGCGATCACCAGCGCCAGCGGCGCGCCGGGGGCGCTGAAGCGACGCTCGTTGCCGAGCAGGGTCGGGGCCAGCGCCAGGCCGAAGGCGACGGTCTTGCCGGAGCCGGTCTGGGCCGATACCAGCGCATCCTTGCCCGCAAGCTCGGGATCGCGCATCGCCTTTTGAACCGGCGTCAACTCGTTGTAACCGCGTTTTGCCAACGCCTCGGCGATCGCAGGCGCGATCCCTTCGAATTCTGTCATCTCTCGTCTTTCGGATTTCGGTTTTCGCGCCGGTAAACGAACAAGACCTTGGATCAGGTCGTCATCAGGCGCCGATTGCCGCGGCCAGCATCTTGTCGCCGGCCTGTTCATGGCGCGCTACATACCCGTTCGGGCCTTAAATGTACAGTGCGCCGCTCAGGCGCCGGGTTCGTCGCTGCGCCGACCGAATTCGTTCGGCCCGTTGACGCCCGGCCAGAGGCAGAGCGCGATGAAAACGACGGGGCTCAACACCGGGATGAACAGGCAAAGCGCGAGCGGTCCGGGATAACCGATGTCGTGCAGCCGCTTGATGGCCAGCATGGCGATCGACAGCGTGGAAGCGAGGCCGGACACGATCAGCGCCAGCGTCCAGAGTGCCAGCGCTGTGTTGTGATTTTCGTTGGCGAACATCTGCGCGACGACAAAACCGCCGATCAGAAGCCAGAAGAGCCAAGACAGGAAAAAGGGCAGGCGGGTGATGCGGCCGGAGGGGCTGAAGAACAGCCAGATCATGTTCGGCTGCCGCCCCTCCGGCGTCATCTCATCAGTCTCGAAGCAGTTCGTTGATGCCGGTCTTGGAGCGGGTCTTCTCGTCGACGCGCTTGACGATGACGGCGCAGTAAAGGTTCGGGGCCGGCTGGCCATTGCCCATGGTCGAGCCCGACGGCATCGAGCCGGCGACGACGACGGAGTAGGGCGGCACTTCGCCATAGGTCACTTCGCCGGTGGCGCGGTCGACGATCTTCGTCGACTTGCCGATGAAGACGCCCATGCCGAGAACCGAGCCTTCGCGCACGATGCAGCCTTCCACGACCTCGGAGCGGGCACCGATGAAGCAGTTGTCCTCGATGATCGTCGGACCAGCCTGCATCGGTTCCAGCACGCCGCCGATGCCGACGCCGCCGGAGAGATGCACGTGCTTGCCGATCTGGGCGCAGGAACCGACCGTTGCCCAGGTATCGACCATCGTGCCTTCACCGACATAGGCGCCGAGGTTGACAAAGGACGGCATCAGGATCGCGTTCGGGGCGATATAGGCCGAGCGGCGCACGACGCAGTTCGGCACGGCGCGGAAGCCGGCCTTTTCGAATTCGTTGACGCTCCAGCCGTCGAACTTGGAGGCGACCTTGTCCCACCAGACGGATTCTCCCGGGCCGCCCCGCACGATCTCCATCGGGTTGAGACGGAAGGAGAGCAGCACGGCTTTCTTCAGCCATTGATTGACGGTCCAATTGCCGTCGGCGCCGCGCTCTGCCACCCGCACCTTGCCGCTGTCGAGCAGGTTCAGTGCCGTCTCCACGGCATCGCGCACCGCTCCGCGCGTTCCGGTGTTAACGGAATCGCGGTCATCAAAAGCGGTGTCGATCGTCTGCGACAGGGAGGTCAGGTCGTGGTTCGTCATCGGAATTCCTTAAAGTTCGGCGGTTATCCTGGCAAAGCTCTACTGCATAATTCCGCAAATCGGAATCGATTTAAGGACAAAATTAAGCAGCAACACGATCTGCGGCTAAGGGTGTTCCCAGCCGGCTGGAGCCACGTGGCGCCCGAGGCCGTTCCGGAAAAGTTGAACCGCTTTTCGGCGCGACCGTCCCGCCAGGGCTTGGCAAGCTCGGACGACTCCGGCATCAGGGGCATTCATGACCGATGAAACAGGATAGGACGCGTCCGCCCGAGATGCCGATTGTCCGGAACGCGACGGGAAAGACGATAGCATGGCACGCATGAAGAAGCGCAACCTGCGCCGTAAGGATGGGGTTTGGGATCCGCTGGCGGATAGCTCGCAGAGCCGGCAACGGGCGCAGACGGTTCCGCTGACGCCCCAATCGGCTTCGCCAGCCTATCGCCTCGCCTATATCGACGATGATTTTCTCTGCCGCGAGGAGCTGCGCCCGGTGCGTTTGCAGCTCGAACTCTTGAAGACCGAAATGATGCTGGAGGAACACGGCATCAACTCGACCGTGGTGATGTTCGGTGGCGCCCGCATCCCCGAGCCCGGCGGTGACGCCTGGGCGGCCAAGAACGAAACGCAGCGCAAGAACCTCGAGGCAGCCTCGGTCTACTACGACGAGGCGCGCAAGTTCGCGCGGCTTTGCTCGGAGCATTCAGCCAAGCTGCACCACAAGGAATACGTGGTCGTCACCGGCGGCGGGCCGGGTGTGATGGAGGCGGGCAACCGTGGCGCCGACGATGTCGGTGCTCCGTCGATCGGTCTCAACATCGTCTTGCCGCACGAGCAAGCGCCGAACCGCTTCGTGACGCCGGAGCTGTCGTTCAACTTCCACTATTTCGCCATCCGCAAGATGCATTTCCTGCTGCGCGCAAAGGCAGTGGTGGTCTTCCCGGGCGGATTCGGAACGCTCGACGAGTTGTTCGAGACAATGACGCTGATGCAGACGGGACGTATGGCTCTGGTCCCGCTGATCCTCTTCGGCGAGAAATTCTGGCGCACCATCATCAATTTCGAGGCGCTCGCCGAATTCGGCACGATCGCACCGAACGATGTGGACCTGCTGCGCTTCGTCGATACCGCCGATGAAGCCTGGGAGATCATCTCCAGCTTCTATCAGACCGTCGATTCCAAAACCGTGCCGATGGCAAACGGCAGGCGCTAGAGAGCTCTGCTTGTTCGGGTGCAATGCTCGTTTGGCGGATAGACAACGCGGCGTTGTCGTATCGGGATCTGAAATTCACGCCTCCCCCTTGCGATCGTGTCCGATGCCAGGGGGAGGCGCCACGCAGACGACACGCTCCACCGGGGGGAGGGAGAGTGTCGTCATCCGGGTTTGATTTTGCTGGCTTAGACCTTCTTGCTGAAGTCGGCCGCGTCGATGACTCCATCGCCATTCTTGTCGCGACGCTTGAACATCTTCTCGGAAGCACTTGCGACCTCGGCAGCGCTTAGAGAGCCGTTGCCGTCGGTATCGACGCGCTTGAAGGCCTTCGGCCGCATGCCGGGCACCATGGCGGGCCGGGCTTCCCTAAGTTGGGCAAGGGCTGCGTCGCGCTCCTTGCCGTCCTTGCCCTTGGCTTCGTGCCACGCCTTGCGGGCGTCGCGGAACGCCTGGCGCTTCGCCTTCATCTCGTCGGCGCTGATCTGGCCATCGCCATTGGTGTCGAACGTCTTGAAGTTCGTGGTCATGCGCGCCTGAAACTCATCGAGCGAAACCTTGGAATCACTGTTGGTGTCCAGTCGCTTGATCATGCGCTCGGCGCGCTGTTCGGGCGTCATCTTGTCTCTGGCGGCGAATGACGGCGCAGCCACTCCCGTGACGGCTACGGCAAGGGCGGTCACACCAAGGATCAGGGCTCTGTTACGCATTATGCTTCCTTTCGCTAGGGGTATCCCTGAGCGAATGATAGGCAGCTGGACGATGCGCACCAGTTAAACTTTGGTAATTTAAGTCTTTGGCGGGAAAGGGGTTTTTCCCTAGCCAAATTGTGTCGGCGTCAGAGGTCGGCGATCACGCGCTTGAGGAAGCCGGCGAGATCCTCGGTGACGTAGTCGATCTGCTCGTCCTGGTCGTTGGACTGCTCCCAGGATTCGGCGAACTCGTATTCGAAGTTACGCGGCACCAAGAGAACCGTCGTCATTCCCAGCGTCTTGGGGACGAGCAGGTTGCGCGGCAGGTCCTCGAACATCGCCGCGTTGCGGGTATCGACCCGGTGCAGGCTCATGAACTTGTCATAGGTTTCGCCCGCCGGCTTCGGCACGAAATCGGCAGCGACGATATCGAAGATATCGTTGAAGTGATCGAGGATGCCGAGCGCCTGCGCGGTCATCTCCGCATGCGCGACGCTGCCGTTGGTGAAGATGAACTTGCGTCCCGGCAGCGCCTTGATGGCGTCGCCCAGCGTCGGGTCCGGTGGCACGATGCTGTAGTCGATCGCGTGGGCCTTTTCGAGGAACTCGTTGGGGTCGATCCCGTGGTGGATCATCAGGCCTTTGAGCGTCGTGCCGTGATCGCGGTAATAGTCCTTCTGCAGCTTCTTCGCATCCGCCGGCTCCAGCGACAAAAGCGCGGCAACATAGGCCGTCATGTTGCGGTCGATCTGCGAGAACAGATTGACGTGGTGCGGATAGAGCGTGTTGTCCAGGTCGAACACCCAGTCGGTGACATGGGAGAAATCGTCGTGGGTCGGCAGGCGATCGAGCTTTTTCATGACTGCCTTATGACATGGCGGTGATGGGCGGCAAACGACAAAATGCAAAGCGCGGCACGGGTTGTCCTTCAGGTGAAAACATTTCCACTTTGAATTGCCAAAACGGCATGGCATCTTTCGTCCGGGGCGGTTCTTCACGCGGGACGGCAGATGCACATGTCGGACGAAGTGTTCTCTCTGCTGTTTCTGTTCGGGTTTTACGCAACGACCGTCGTCACCTATTTCGCTTTCGGCTACGGTCTGACCTGGTTCAACGCGTGCAATCCGGAGCGCAAGATCCAGAAGGGGCGTAGCTCAGACAGGCGCCGCAAGGCGGAGATCCGCCAGAGCCTGGCGTCGATGTTCAGCGCCTGCCTGCCGCTGACCATCGGCCTCTACGTGCAGCAGAAGGGCTGGGCGCCGGCGCCCTGGGCTCTGCGCTGGTGGGCAGCGGTGCCGCTCTTCGTGCTCTGCATGTTCCTCTACGATACCTGGTTCTATTTCATGCATCGCCTGCTGCACACCAGGTGGCTCTTCCCGTTGCACGCCCTTCATCACAAAAGCGTCGCGCCAACGATCTGGAGCACCTATTCGGAAGATGTCATCGACAACTTCCTCTTGCAGAGTTATTCGGCCGTCATCGTTTTCATCGTTCCGTTCCCGCCGGCAATCCTCATCGGGCACCGATTGTTCGAACATTTCAACGGCATGATCGGCCACTGCGGCTTTGAGTATTTCGCCGCGTCGACGGCGCGCTATCCGTCGCCCCTGTTGTGCACCACGTTCCATGACCAGCATCATTCCAGCTTCCGGTACAACTACGGAAACTATTTCTCCTTCTGGGATCGCCTGCTCGGCACGATCGCGCCGACCTACGACCAGAGCGTGAAGTTCTTCGAAGAGGAGGGCCCGCCGCTCATCCTCCGGCGGGCCGGCGAACTGGCGGACGTTCAGGAAAAGCCGGACTGATATCGACCAGCGCTGGTATAATTCGCCTTGGCTGTACGGAGTTCTTGGCAATCTCAGGATCGGCATGCTAGCTCGCAGCCATGGAAACCTGGGTACTCATCACCGTCGCTGCGGCCTTCCTTCAGAATGTCCGCTCCGCCATGCAGAAACACTTGAAGGGCGTGATGGGCACGACGGGCGCGACCTTCGTGCGCTTCGGTTTCGGCCTGCCCTTTGCGCTTCTTTATCTCTTCGTGCTCTGGCAGGTGGTGGGCCGTCCGCTGCCGGTGCCGAACGGCACCTTCTTCCTCTGGGCGGTGATCGGCGGGCTTGCGCAGATCGCGGCGACCTTCCTGCTCGTCCATCTGTTCTCCTTCCGCAATTTT
The DNA here is from genome assembly GCF_013283195.1 of Ensifer adhaerens. Taxonomy (GTDB): domain Bacteria; phylum Pseudomonadota; class Alphaproteobacteria; order Rhizobiales; family Rhizobiaceae; genus Ensifer; species Ensifer adhaerens_G. The sequence continues at coordinate 857,423 of NZ_JABEKT010000001.1, forward strand.
GCGGTCGGCACCGCCTATTCGCGCACCGAGCCGGCACAGGCCGCCCTCTTTGGCCTCATCTTCCTCGGAGAGCATGCGAGCCAGGGCACGCTGGTGGCGATCGCCATCTCGGTCGTCGGCGTGATGCTGATCTCGGTCGCGCGCACGACACTCAGCCCACGCTCGCTGGTCACGTCGGTTTTCAGCCGCACCGCCGGCATCGGCCTTCTCTCGGGAACGTTCTTCGGGCTTTCGGCCGTCGCCTATCGTTCGGCTTCTCTGGCGCTGGCGCCCAGCCTGCCGGCGCCCGACTACATGATGCAGGCGAGTTTCACGCTCGGCTTCGTCATCCTGCTGCAGACGATTGTCATGCTCATCTGGATCGTGGTGCGCGAGCCGGGCGAACTGAAGCTCATCGCCGCCGCCTGGAAGCCGGCCTTCGTCGTCGGCTTCGTCGGCGCCTCCGCCTCGTTCGGCTGGTTCATGGCGATGACCTTGCAGCAGGCGGCGATCGTCAAAGTGGTGGCGCAGGTCGAGATGCTATTCACATTCGCCTCGTCCTTCTTCATCTTCCGCGAATGGATCAATCGTCTCGAACTTCTCGGGTGCCTGCTGATCGTGCTCGGCGTGGTGACGCTCGTCCTGATCTGACAACGTGCTGATCTGAAAAAATAGACGCCCGAAAACCGGCGTCTCTTCGCCCTGCGGTCGTGGTAGAACCACGCCATGTTGTTCGATCTTCCTTCCGATGAAACGCTCTACGACGCCCTGATGGCGCGAAGCACCGAGTACGAAGGTTCAGCCTTCGTCTGCGTCAAGACGACAGGCGTCTTCTGCCGCCTGTCCTGCCCAGCCCGCAAGCCGAAGCGGGAAAACACCATTTTCGTGGGCTCGATCGGCGCCTGCCTGGAGACGGGGTTCCGTCCCTGCCAGCGCTGCCGGCCGCTCGCCACCTTCGGCGCCAAGGATCCGCTGGTGCAAGAGCTGCTGCAGGCGCTGGAGGCAGCACCTGAGCGGCGCTGGAGCGAGGATGATATCGTGCGCCGCGGGCTCGATCCGTCGACTGTCCGACGGGCGTTCAAACGCAATCTCGGCATCACCTTTCTCGATCTGGCGCGGTATCGCCGCCTGGGGCTTGCTGCCCGCCAACTCGCCGACGGAGGGCGCGTGATCGACGCCCAGCTCGAAGCCGGCTACGAATCGCCGAGCGGCTTTCGTGCCGCCTTCCAGCGATTGCTTGGCGACGCGCCGGCCGCCGCTTTCGGGCGGGAGCTGCTCTCCTTCGATTGGCTCGAGACGCCGATCGGCCCCATGGTCGCAATCGGCGACGCCACACATCTGCATCTGCTCGAGTTCCATGATCGCAAAGCATTGCCGACGGAACTCGCGGCGCTGAAGCGCGCGACACGCTCGGCGATTGTCCCCGGCAGGACGGCGCCGATCGACAGGATTGAAGGCGAGTTGAAGGCCTATTTTGCGGGCGATATGGGCGCATTCCAAACGCCGCTTGCGCCCGGCGGGACGCCTTTCGAGCGCAACGTCTGGGAGAAGCTTGTCAAAATTCCCGCCGGTGGGACGCGGTCCTATGGTGACATTGCCCGCGAGGTCGCTACGATCCAGTCCGCGCGTGCCGTGGCCAGTGCCAACGGATCCAACCGGATCGCCATCGTCATACCCTGCCACCGCTGCCTTGGCGCAGACGGTTCGCTCACGGGTTACGGCGGTGGGCTCTGGCGGAAACAGTGGCTGTTGCGGCACGAGGCGAAAGCGAAACCTGTCAGCCCGTTCGTGGAGGAAACGCAATGAACCAGAAGGAAAAGGCGCTCGCCTTTGCCGCCCTGCATAAAAAGGGCGATCCGGTGGTGCTCTACAACATCTGGGATGCCGGCAGCGCCAAGGCGGTCGCCGAGGCCGGAGCCAGGGCGCTTGCGACCGGCAGCTGGTCGATTGCCGCCGCCCATGGCTTCGGCGATGGCGAGAAGGTGCCGCTGGCGCTGCTGACTGATATAGCCCGGCTGATCGTCGGCTCGACGGAACTGCCGGTGACGGTCGATTTCGAGGGTGCCTATTCCGACGATCCGGCAACGGGGGCGGCCAACGTCTCGCGCTTGATCGACGCCGGCGCCATCGGCATCAATTTCGAGGATCAGGTGGTCGGCAAGTCAGGCGTGCATGCGATCGAGAAGCAGGCGGCCCGCATCCGTGCGATCCGCGAAATGGCGGACCGCCGCGGCGTGCCGTTCTTCATCAATGCCCGCACCGACCTGTTTCTGCAGGCAAGCGATGCGGCTGAGCACGCCGGCCTCGTCGATGAGGCGATTGCGCGTGGAAGGGCCTTTGCCGAAGCGGGCGCCAACGGCTTCTTCGTGCCGTGGCTGGTCGACGCGGACCTGATCGCCAAGGTCTGTGCCGCCTCGAGCCTGCCGGTCAATGTGATGATGCGGCCCGGCGCACCGGATCCGAAGACGCTGGCGGGCGCCGGCGTCGCCCGTGTCAGCTACGGGCCGTTCCCCTATCGGGCGATGATGGAAAAGTTGAAACAGGACGCTCAGGCCGTCTATCAGGCCTGAGCCAGGCGAAAAATGAAAGCGGGACACGGCCCGAAGGTCGTGTCCCGCTTTTTCATACGTCCTGGGTCGCGCCGATCAGGGAACGATCAGCGTGCCGGCGCCGCGCTCGGTGAAGATTTCGAGCAGCACCGAATGGGCCGTCTTGCCGTTGAGGATGACGACGCCCTGGACGCCGGCCTTGATGGCTTCGATGCAGGTCTCGACCTTGGGGATCATGCCGCCGGAAATGGTGCCGTCGGCGATCAGGGCGCGCGCCTGCGCCACCGAAAGTTCCTTGATCAGCTTTCCGTCCTTGTCGAGCACGCCGGGAACGTCGGTTAGGAACAGCAGGCGCGTGGCGTTGAGCGCGCCGGCGATCGCACCGGCAAAGGTGTCGGCGTTGATATTGTAGGTGTGTCCGTCGCGGCCGGGCGCCACCGGGGCGATCACCGGGATCATTTCCGAGCGGGCCAGCAGATCGATCAGCGTGCGGTCGACCTCGACCACTTCGCCGACGAAACCCAGATCGAGCACACGTTCGATGTTGCTATCCGGGTCCTTGATGGTCTTGCGCGCCTTTTCGGCGAAGACCATGTTGCCGTCCTTGCCGCAAAGGCCGATCGCCCATTCGCCGGTCTGGTTGATGAGGGCGACGATCTCCTTGTTGATCGAGCCGGCGAGAACCATCTCGACGATCTCGACGGTCTTCTCGTCGGTGACGCGCAGGCCGCCTTCGAACTTCGATTCGATGCCCATCTTGGTCAGCATGGCGCCGATCTGCGGGCCGCCGCCGTGCACGACGATCGGGTTGACGCCCGACTGCTTCAACAGGGCGATGTCGCTGGCAAAGGCGCGGCCGAGCTCGGCATTGCCCATGGCATGGCCGCCATATTTGACGACGATCGTCTTGTTCTCGTAGCGCTGCATGTAGGGCAGGGCCTGGGTGAGCAGGCGTGCCTGGATTTCACTTTCATTGGCGGACATGGCGGACCCTCGAAAAATACCGGCTGCTGTTTAACGCATGTTTCCCGTCGATGGAATGATCGGGGAGCAACATAAAACAGCAATGACGATGCACGCTGGCGGATGGCGATTTGTGCCCTATGTCCTGTCTCAAGAATGCATCGGGTCGGGTAGGCAATGATCGACGAGGAAATTTCCGGACTGCTCGGCCGTGTTTCGCTCAGGGATCGCGCGGCCTTTGCCGAGCTTTACCGGCTGACCAGCCCGAAACTTTTCGCCATTTGTCTGCGTATCCTGAGAGACAGAGGTGAAGCGGAAGAAACACTGCAGGAAGTCTACGTCAGAATATGGCAGCATGCCGACCGTTTTTCTCCGGGCCAGTCAACGCCGATGTCCTGGTTGGCAGCGATTGCGCGCAACCGCGCCATCGACCTGATCCGGGCACGCAAACCCATCGCCAACGCGATTGACGAAGCCTATGATTTGGCTGATCCTGCTGCCGATCCGGAAAAATCGGCAGTGGTGAGAGCGGAGGGCAGGCGGATCGATGCGTGCATGGAGGAGCTCGAGTCCGACAGGGCAAATGCCGTGCGGCGCGCCTATGTCGAAGGTCTGAGTTATCAGGAGCTGGCCGAAGTGTATGCTGTGCCGCTGAACACGATGCGAACCTGGCTGAGGCGCAGCCTGTTGAAGTTGAGAGAGTGCATGGAGCGATGACAGCGTCCACCCCAGACAAGGGAGACTTCCGCCGCGACGAGGTGATCGCCGGGGAATATGTGCTGGGCGTGCTGTCCGCCGACGACCGCCGCAAGGTCGAGGCTCGCCTTGCCTCCGACCGCAACTTTGCCGCCATGGTCACGCGCTGGCAGAACAACCTGTCGACCTTCGACGAAGCCTATGATCCCGTCGCGCCGCCCGCCCGGGCCTTTGCCGCGATCGAGCGCCGGCTGTTCGAAACCGGATCGCCGGTCGGGGCCCCGGTGCGCCCAAGTATCTGGCAATCGCTGGCGCTCTGGCGCGGGCTGGCACTCGCTTCGCTGGCTGTTGCCGGCATCCTGGGCGCCTCGCTGGCCGGATTGTTTGCGCTGCCATCGGGCGGCCGTCCGCTTGTCGCCGAGATGGCCGGCAAAGGCATCTCTGTCGATCTCGTTGCCCGTTTCGATCGGGATACGGGCCACCTCCGGGTGACGCCCGTTGCTACGCGACAGGCCGAGGAGAAATCGCTGGAGCTCTGGCTTATCAACGGCGACAACCCGGCCCTTTCGCTTGGCGTTCTGCCTCAGACCGGCGAGGGCGAAATCATCATCGCCCCGGCGATGCGCGAGAAGTTCTCGCGCGGCTCGGTCCTTGCCGTCAGCATCGAGCCGCTTGGCGGCTCGCCGACTGGTTCGGCCACCGGGCCGATCATCGCGCTCGGCAAGGCGCGCGACCTCTGACTGAGCACGTGCTGTTCTTCGTGCGCCTGTGCCGCGATCAGGACGCGTTTTCGCCCGGACGACCGGCAATCTGAAAAATTCCTGAAACTCTTTTTCGAAGGCTTCCGTTGCTTGTCATGTTCCCGAGGAGGGAATGGCAGTTTCAACGAGGCGGCTTGTTCGTCGCCTCCCTGACAGGTTCAACAGGAAGGAAGACTACGATGTTCACCTCTGGACTCCGTTCGTTCGCTACGATCGCCATACTGACGGCAAGTGCTGCAATCGCCCAGGCCGAGAACCCGATGGTCGGTGGCGCTGCGATGTATGCGGACAAGAATATCGTCGAAAACGCTGTCAACTCGAAGGATCACACGACCCTGGTCGCCGCGGTCAAGGCCGCCGGACTGGTCGAAACCCTTGAGGGCAAGGGCCCGTTCACGGTCTTTGCGCCGACGAACGAGGCTTTCGACGCCCTGCCTGCCGGCACGGTCGACACGCTCTTGAAGCCGGAAAACAAGGACAAGCTGGCGAAGGTGCTCACCTGCCATGTCGTCTCCGCCGACGCGATGTCTTCGGCCATCGCCAAGATGGTCAAGGACGATGGCGGCGAACACGATGTCAAGACGGTCGGCGGTTGCGTTCTCAAGGCCAAGGATGACGGCGGCAAGATCACGCTCACCGACGAGGCGGGCGGTACGGCCACGGTCACCATCGCCGACGTCAAGCAGTCGAATGGCGTGATCCATGTGATTGACAAGGTGCTCCTGCCCAAGGGCTGAGGTCTCTCTTCCTCCGGATCGCCGCGGCAGACATTCGCAGGCGATCCGTCGCCGGTGGTCTCATCCGTGGCACCGGCGCTCCTGCCACCGATCGCTTGCGATCGGTGGCCTTTTCAACTGGGCGCCATCACGGCGCTTTGATCGGTCTTGTTTTGCCGCCTGACCGGACGATGGTTATCTTCGACACGGCAGCGTCAGGGGCATGAAACGGAGGGTTCGATTGTGAACCGGCGGAACTTTCTGATCTTCGGCGGAACGCTGAGCGTGATCGCGATCGCGGCGGCGAAAGGGTTTCCGCTACCGGCGCGTGCGGCCTCTGGCGAAACCTTCGCGGTCACCAAGACCGACGCCGAATGGCGGGCAATCCTGACCGACGAGCAGTACCGGATCCTGCGCCACGAGGACACCGAGCGGCCGTTTACCAGCGCGCTCAATAACGAGAAGCGCAAGGGCATATTTCAATGCGCCGGTTGCGCGCTCCCGGTCTACTCATCCGAAGCCAAGTATGACAGCGGCACCGGTTGGCCGAGTTTTTGGCAATCCCTGCCCGGTGGCGTGGCAACGCGCGAAGACAAGTCGCTGTTCATGACACGCACGGAATGTCACTGCCATCGCTGCGGCGGGCATCTCGGTCACGTCTTCGACGATGGCCCGCCGCCGACAGGCATGCGCCATTGCATCAATGGTTTCGCGCTGACATTCGTGCCGGCAAGCGCCTAGCGGGCTGTTCCTGCGGGTTACTACTGTCGCCCGCAGGAAAGATCACACGGCCGAAGCGCCTCAGAACGTTCCGGCTTGCGGCGAAGGCGTCTGGGCGTCGGAGAGAGCCGCCTGGAGCTTCTGCTCCTGCTCGGGCGACAACGATGTTTTCAGCACACGGCCGCGCAGGCCCGAGAATTCCGCGAGAACCTTTTCCGGTTGGACCTTGCGCACCAGGATGAACAGCGCCGACGAGTTGTTCGGAATGGTGTTGCCGAGCGATTTGATGAAGTCATCGTCGATGCCATAGTCGGTGAGCGAGCCGGAGAGCGCGCCGGCGCCGGCGCCAAGCGCGCCGCCGATGGCAAAGCCGGCGAGCGGATTGAGGAACAAGAGCCCGACGAGCCCGCCCCATATCGAGCCGGACAGGAGGCCGGATGTCGCCCCGATCGCGGTCAGGTTGAGGCTCTGTTTCAGGTGAACCTTGCCTTCCGCGTCGCGCACGACGACGACGGCGTCCTCGAGGTCGATCAGATATTCCTTCTTGAGGCCGGCGAGCTTGACGAGAACCTTGTCGGCTTCGTCAGGCGTATCGAATCCCACAACGATCAAATCGGACATGTGTCTCTCCTATCCTTGACGCCATCGCGCAAGGAAACGCGCGACCGCACGGCAGAGATAGAGCGGTTTGCATGTCAGGGTAGTGACGGAGATCAAAGACTTGTCGGAGGTTTCCGCTATCAGCGCGAAAGTGCGAGCTCGATCGTCGCGCGCAGCTCGTCGATGCCCTCACCCTTTTCTGACGAGGTGGAGAGAACCTCGGGAAAGGCGGCAGGATGCTTCTTGATCTTCTCGAGCGTTTCGGCAATTAGCCGCGGCACGCCGGCGGCCTTGATCTTGTCCGTCTTGGTCAGGATGATCTGGTAGGACACAGCCGCCTTGTCGAGCAGTGACAGCACGTCCTCGTCGTTCTTCTTGATGCCGTGGCGGGAATCGATCAGCACATAGACGCGCTTCAGCGTCGCGCGACCGCGCAGGTAGTCGAACACCAGCTTGGTCCAGGCATCCACCTGTTCCTTCGGCGCCTGAGCATAGCCGTAGCCGGGCATGTCCACCAGCGCCATCGGCGGCAAGTCACCCGCCTCGCCGGAAAAGCCATCCGGCACGAAGTAGTTGAGTTCCTGGGTGCGTCCGGGGGTGTTGGAGGTACGCGCCAAACCCTTCTGGCCGACCAGCGCATTGATCAGCGACGACTTGCCGACATTGGAACGGCCGGCAAAGGCGATTTCGGTCGGGCCTTCCGGCGGCAGGAACTTCATCGCCGGGACGCCGCGAATGAAAATCCACGGCCGGCCGAACAGCGGCTTGTCGTCTTTTGTCTTTGTGTCGGCCATCGATGTCAGTTCCTTCGTCGAGATTGGACTTGGCTTCACGGTTTTGGCCGGCGATGTCAAGCTTTCGGCGGGCTGCGGCTACCGAACGGGCCGGATTTGCTCGCGCAGGAGCTCAACCGTCAGGTAAACCAGGAGGGCCGCAAGGACGATCAGTCCGCCGACGATGGTGTTGGTGCGCGGGATCTCGCCGTGGATCGCGGCGACCCAGAGTGGTGCCAGCACGGTTTCGAGCGTGCCGAGCAGGGCGGCAAGCGCCGAGGGGATGAGCCGTGCGCCAGTGACGAACAGTGCTAGGCCAAGGCCGAAGTTGAGAGCGCCGAAGGCGACAAGGATGGCAAGGTCGATCGTGGTGACGGCAAAGCCGGAAGCCTGCGTCGCCGCAATTGTGCCCGCGACGATGGTGCCGAAGCAAGCGGCCGGTGCCATGCGGACATGGGCGTAGCGGCGGGTGATCACAGTGGCCGAGGCAAAGGCGAAGGCAATCAGCAGCGCCAGTGCATCGCCGACCGGCGAGACGCCGCCGCCAATCGAATCCGATACCATCACGACGACGCCGGCGATCACCGCGGCGATTGCCGCCCAAGTGGTGGTCGAAATACGTTCGCGGAAGAGCAGCCAGCCGATGAGGGCTGCGATCAGCGGTACGCCGGCCTGGATGAGCACGATGTTGGCGACCGTGGTGTAGGCGAGCGCCAGGATGAAGCTGGTCGAGGCGATCGCAAAACAGCAACCGACCGCAATGCCCGGCCAGCCCATCTCGCGAAACAGCCGCGCCATGTTGGCGGCGCCATCGCGCACCAGCATGAAGCCAACCAGGAAAAGGGCCGCGAAGGTCGAGCGCCAGAAGACAATCGTCCAGCCGTCGGTGATATTGAGGAACCGCGCCAGCGTGCCGCCGAAGCTCCAGACAATGGCTGAGCCGAGCACGAGCAAAACGCCGCCTGTACGGCTTTGCGCTGGCGTCGTCGCTGGGCGGAGGGTCGACTGCGACATCGTCAGGATCCGGATGGCGATGGTCGGAGAATAAAGCACGATGTGCGCGCAGGCTCAGGTATCCGCGACAAAGGCTCGTCGCAAACAGGGATAGGTACCAACGAAAAAGCCCCGGACCTTTCGATCCGGGGCCTTGCAAGCGCTCTGTCTGCCGGCGTTATTCCGCCGGCTTGGGTTTCTTCGAGAACAGGTTCTTCAGATTGTCGAACAGCTCGATCTTCACGCCCTGGCGCTTCATGATGATCGACTGCTGCGCCACCGAAAGCGTGTTGTTCCAGGCCCAGTAGATGACCAGACCGGCCGGGAAGGAGGCCAGCATGAAGGTGAAGACCACGGGCATCCAGGTGAACAGCATCGCCTGGGTCGGATCGGGCGGTGTCGGGTTCATGCGCATCTGCACGAACATGGTGATGCCCATGATGATCGGCCAGACGCCGAGGTGCAGGAACGACGGTGCGTCGAACGGCAAGAGGCCGAAGAGGTTGAAGATCGTCGTCGGGTCCGGCGCGGAGAGATCGTGGATCCAGCCGAAGAACGGTGCGTGGCGCATTTCGATGGTGATGTAGATCACCTTGTAGAGCGCGAAGAACACCGGAATCTGGATCAGGATCGGCCAGCAGCCTGCAAGCGGATTGATCTTCTCTTCCTTGTAGAGCTGCATCATTGCCTGCTGTAGGCCCATGCGGTCGTCGCCGAACTTCTTCTTCAGCTCTTCCATCTTCGGCTGAACCTTCTTCATGTTCGCCATCGAAGCGTACTGCTTATTGGCGAGCGGGAAGAACAGGAGCTTGACCACGATCGTCGTGATCAGGATGGCGATGCCGAAATTGCCGATCAAACGATAGAAGTAATCCATCATTTTGAACATCGGCTTGGTGATGAAGTAGAACCAACCCCAGTCGATCAGCTTGTCGAAGTTGGGGATCGAATAGGCGGCTTCATAATTGTCGACGACGGGAACTTCCTTGGCGCCGGCAAAAACGAGGTTCTTGAGTTCCGAGGACTGGCCGGGGGCAATGGTGATTGCGTCGCTCTTGTAGTCGCTCTGGAAGCGGGCGCGACCGTCGGTGAAGTGCGAGAAGCGGGTCTCGAAAGGGGTTGCCTGCGGCGGAATGACCGCTGCGGCCCAATATTTGTCGGTGATGCCGAGCCAGCCGCCAGTCGCCTTGCCGGGCTCGATCGCCTTGTCGTCCTCGATCTTGGAATAGCCGACTTCCTGCAGGCCATGCTCGCCGATGTAGCCGATGAAGCCTTCATGCAGAACGTAGACGCTCGGTGTCGTCGGCTTGTTGAAGCGCGTCACGCGGCCGTAGGACGACAGCGATACAGGTTCAGCCGTAGCATTCTTGATGCTGTCGACCACCTGGAACATGTAGCGGTCGTCGATCGAGATCGTGCGGTTGAAGGTGATGCCCTTCTCGTTGGTGTAGGTGAGCGTCACCGGTGTCGCGGGCGTCAGCTTGTCGCCGCCCGAAAGCGTCCAGACGGTCTGCGGACCTGGCACGCTGCCGCTTGCCGCGTCGCCGACATAACCGATTTCGGTGAAGTAACCGTCGGTGGTCTCGGCCGGGCTGAACAGGGTGATGATCGGGCTCTGCTTGCTGACGGTCTCGTGGTAGGCCTTGAGCTTGAGATCGTCGAAGCGCGCGCCAGTCAGGTTGATGGAACCGGAAACCGCAGGCGTGTCGATCGCAACGCGGGCCGACTTTGCCAGCGCCTGGTCGCGGTTTTCGCCCGTACCGGGAACTGTGCCACCAGGCAGGGCCTGTCCGGTCGCCGGCTGTTGCGCCGTTGTACCCGGCTGCGATTGGGCCTGCTGAGCCTGTTGGGCCTGCAGCGCTTCCGCAGCGATGCGTTCCTTTTCAATCTTCGGATTGACGTAAAGGAACTGCCAGGCGACGAGGATCAGCACGGACAGGCCAATCGCCACGAAATAGTTGCGGTTTTTTTCCATCATTGTTTCCTGGAACCGGCCGGCGGCCGCTTCTGTTTCGGCTTGTTTTCGATGCGCTCGCCAAGCCCCCGGGTCAAGGCGTCGAAGGGGGCATTCAGGAGATCGCGTCGGGCGACAATCACATAGTCGTGTCCGGGTTTCATTGCAAACCCGGCGGAAAGCCGCACCGCCTCTTTCAGGCGTCGGCGCATCCGGTTTCGCTCGACGGCATTGCCGTGTTTCTTGGTGACGGTGAAGCCGACGCGGGCTTCGCCCTCCGGATCGTTGCGGTCGAGCACTTCGAGGAGAAACAGCGGGCCTCTACGGCTTTCTCCTGCCCGAACGGCCAAAAACTGCGGACGGCTTTTCAGCCGCCCGACAGTCGTTTTGTCTTTATCTGACGTCATGTGCCCGGACACTGGTTTCGGGCAACTTCGGCTTAAGCCGAAAGACGCTTGCGGCCACGAGCCCGGCGGGCTGCGAGGACCTTCTGGCCACCAGCGGTGGACATGCGTGCGCGGAAGCCGTGACGGCGCTTGCGAACAAGCTTGGACGGTTGGTAAGTACGCTTCATTTATTTAATACCGCGGTGTGCGGCCCTTCTTGGGTTTGCATGTAGCAAGGAGCGTTTACGTTCAGGACATAGCTCCGCCTGTCGGGCAGGCAGGCTTGGCCGGACGTGGGCGGCTTATAAAGGCAATTTTCCCGGAAAGTCAATCGCGCGGGCCGGTCCAACAGGCAAAAGTGATCGTAACCCGGTGTCGGCGCGACCTCGATTTCGCGCGCATGCACCGCGGCGCGCTATCTCACGTTGGTAAACAGAGAGCTAACACGCCCTCCCTAGAATGCCTGCTGTCCACGATGATCTTTATTAACCATGGATGTTTTAGCGTGGCCGCGGTGCAATAGCCGCGACCTTCCGATAACCGGGCAAGTCTCGCGGTGTCGTGGAGGCAGGGATGAAAATACGCGGTAAGATCAATCTGATCGTTGGGGTCATGAGCCTCCTGGCGATCGCGGTGACCGGCATGTCACTGTTGGTCGTTTCTCAATACAACAGCCGGTTCCATCAGTATCAGAACGCCTCAGAGCGTGCCTTCAACGGCGAGCACCTCAATCGACTGGTCACCGGCGTCGTGATGGAAGCGCGCGGAATTTACGCAGCGCCGACCACCGAAAAGGCAAAGCCCTTTGCCGAGGGCATTCTGAAGAATCTCGAAAAGATCGATGTGCTGTTCAAGGAATGGCGCCCGCTCGTGCCGGCCGACAAGCTCGGCTCGTTCGATGCGCTGACCAAGCGCGCCGAGGAATTCAAGGCGTTCCGCGTCGAAACCGCGCGTCTTAGCCAGGAAGTTTCGCCGCAGGCGGCCAACGAACAGGGCAACAACGACGCCAACCGCGCCAACCGCAAGGCCTTCCAGGCCGAGATCGACGCCGTCGTCGAAGCGAACCTCGCAACGCTTCAGACCGTCCAGGCCGACATCGCCTCGTTCGAGCGTTCTGTCATCGTCATCATTCTCGGCATCGCCGGGCTCGGGCTTGCCGTCGGTATCGGCACCGCCTTCTATATCGGCACCAACCATCTGAGCCGGCCGATCCTCGACCTGACGGGCAAGATGAAGCAGCTCGCCGGTGGCGACCTCTCCGCCGACGTGCCCTTTGCCGACCGCAAGGACGAAATCGGCGAAATGGCTGCGGCCGTGCAGATCTTCAAGCAGAACGGCCTTGCCGTTCGCGATCTCAACGCCCAGGAAGCGGCGCTGCGCGAAAAGAGCGCCGACCTACAGACCAGCATTGGCGTCGTCGTCTCGGCCGCCGCCGCCGGTGACTTTACCAAGCGGATCGGCAAGGACTACGAGAACGACGATCTCAACCGCTTTGCGTCGAGCGTCAACGAGCTCGTCGGCAGCGTCGATGCCGGCATCGCCGAAACGCGCCGCGTCATCGCCAGCCTTGCCGGCGGCGACCTGACCCAGAGCATGAACGGCCAGTTCCAGGGCGCCTTTGCCGAACTGCAGAAGAACGTCAACGAGACGCTGTCGACGCTGCAGAAGACGCTGCGCGAAGTGCGTGTCACCACGGACTCGATCAACGGCAACTCGTCCGAGCTTCGCTCTGCCGCCGATGACCTGTCGAAGCGCACCGAGCAGCAGGCGGCGGCCCTTGAAGAGACCTCGGCGGCACTCGACGAGATCACCGTGGCAGTGCGCAGTTCGACCGAGCGGGCGCAGGAAGCGACCGTGATGGTCAACGAAGCCAAGGAGAGCGCTGCCGAATCCGCCGCCGTCGTGCGCAATGCGGTCGAGGCCATGGGCCGCATCGAGCAGGCATCGAGCGAGATCGGTCAGATCACCAACGTCATCGACGAGATCGCCTTCCAGACCAACCTGCTGGCGCTGAACGCTGGCGTGGAAGCAGCGCGTGCCGGTGATGCCGGCAAGGGCTTTGCCGTCGTCGCCCAGGAAGTCCGTGAGCTTGCCCAGCGTGCGGCAAGTGCGGCCAAGGACATCAAGGCTCTGATCTCGAAGTCCGGCTCGGAAGTCGCAACCGGCGTCCGGCTGGTGCAGGAGACCGGCTCGGCGCTTGGAGAGATCGAGGAGCGCGTCCTCAAGATCAACGACCATATCCACTCGATCGCCACGGCCGCGCGCGAACAGTCGACCGGCCTTGGCGAAGTCAGCACCGCCGTCAACCAGATGGACCAGGTCACCCAGCAGAACGCCGCCATGGTGGAAGAGGCCAATGCCGCGACCCACAAGCTGTCGGCGGAGGCCAACAACCTGGCGAGCCTGATCGCCTACTTCAAGCTCGACGGGAACCAGGCCGCGCGCACGATCGCACCGGCGCGGGAAACCAGCCGTCCGGTGGAATCGCCCGCACGTCGGATGATGGGCAACGTCGCCCGCGCCTTCAGCGGCGGATCCTCGGCCGCTGTCGCCAGGGACAACTGGGAAGAATTCTGATCCGTCCGGTTTGACGGATCGCCGCCATCGACGCCCGCGGACGGTTGACGCCTCCGCGGGCGTTTTTCGTGGATAAACAGCGATCCTGGTACTGCCGTTGACGCAACGGCTTTCGTCTCACGGCAACGTGAGTTGTCTTGCCGGCCCGTTCACGCTGACGTTTTGCGACGCGACCATTCGTTATTGGTCGCCGGCGCGGATTGCCGATACTGCAAGGACAGAGTTTTCCAAGAAACGAAATCACATGTACCGAAGCGCCACCAACAGAGCCGGGGATACCCCTCCAACGCCATCACAGGCGCTTGACGAGGGTTCGTCCGAAGACCGCGGCAGGATTGCGTGGCGACTGGTACTGCTGATGCTTCTCGTCGCCGGCGGTTTTGCCGCCTACGCGTTCGGTCTGCAGCGCTATTTGTCGCTGGGCGCACTCGTCCATCACCGCGAGGCGTTGCGTCTCTATGTCGAAGCCTATCCTGCCCAGGCGGCCGGTCTGTTTTTCCTCGTCTACATCGCGGTCGTCGTGTTTTCGATCCCGGCCGCTTCGGTCCTTACGATCTTTGCCGGCTTTCTCTTCGGCTGTGCCGGCGGCGGGCTTCTTGCCGTGGGCGCCGCGACGCTCGGCTCCTGCCTCCTGTTTCTGGCGGCCCGCAGCATGTTCGGCGATCTCTTGCGCCGACGAGCCGGGCCATTCCTCGCACGCTTTGCCGACGGGTTCTGCCGCAATGCGTTTGTCTACCTTCTCGTGCTGCGGCTGGCGCCGATCTTTCCCTTCTTCATCGTCAATATTGCGCCGGCATTCTTCGAGGTGAGATTGCGGACGTTCGCCATGGCGACCTTGATCGGCATCATCCCCGCCACCTTCGCCTATGCCTGGCTCGGCGGTGGGCTCGATGAGGTGATCGCGCGCTCGGCCGCCGCCGGTCGCGAGCTGTCTTTGTCGGATTTTGCAACGCCGAAGCTGACCCTGGCGCTCGTGGCACTTGCGCTCATTGCGGCATTGCCACTCGCCTTCAAGCGGGTATGGTCGCGTCGCAAGGCTGTTTGAAGGGCATGGGGCAGGCGTGGCGAAGGTCATCAATCCGGATATCTGCGTGATCGGTGGCGGTGCCGCCGGACTTTCCGTTGCGGCTGGTGCCGCCGCCTTCGGCGTTCCGGTGGTCCTGATCGAGCGGGGCCTGATGGGCGGCGATTGCCTGAACCATGGGTGCGTGCCGTCGAAGACGCTGATTGCCGCTGCCAGGCACGCCCAGGCGATCCGCACGGCCGGCCGGTTCGGCCTGACGGCAAGCGAGCCCGTCGTCGACTATGAACACCTTCATGCTCGCATCCACGAGGTCATCGCCGGCATCGCCCCGCACGACAGCGTCGAGCGCTTTGCCGGCCTCGGCGTCGAAGTGCTGCAATCCTCCGCCCGGTTCGTCGATGAAAACACCATTGCAGCGGGCGACCACCTCGTCCGCGCCCGGCGGTTCGTGATCGCGACCGGTTCGTCTCCCGCGATCCCTGATGTTCCGGGCCTCGACAAAGTGGCGTTCCTGACCAACGAAACGCTGTTCGATCTGACCCGGCTGCCGGCTCATCTGATCGTTGTCGGTGCAGGTCCTGTTGGCACCGAGATGGCGCAGGCCTATCGCCGCCTCGGTGCTGAAGTCACCGTGATCGAAAGCCGACGGGCGTTATCGGGTGCCGATCCGGAACTGGCCGCGATCGCGATTGCCGCGCTTCGCAGCGAAGGCGTGGTCCTGCACGAGGCAACGACGATCCTGGAGGCCGTGCAAAGTGGCGGGCGGATCGTTCTGCGATGCGAGAATGGCACCGGCGCTTTCCAGGTCGAAGGCAGCGATCTCCTGCTCGCCGTAGGCCGTCGCCCGAACCATGCATCGCTCGGCTTGTCTGCAGCCGGTATAGACCACGACGCCAAGGGCATAGAGGTCGGGTCGAACCTTCGCACCAGCAATCGCCGCGTCTATGCGATCGGCGATGCTGCCGGCGGGCTGCAGTTCACCCATGTGGCGAGCTACCATGCTCGGCTCGTGCTGCAGCAGATGCTGTTCCGATTGCCGGCGCGGGAAGACCGCGCGATCGTACCGAAGGTCACCTACGCCGATCCTGAGATCGCCGAGGTCGGATGGAGCGAGACCAAGGCGCGGGAGGAATTCGGCGCCGTCGGGATCATCAGGACCGACCTCGCCCTGAGCGATCGCGCCCGCACGGACGGGGCCGAAGCCGGCCTGATCAAGATTATCGTCGGCCGCCGTGGACGCATCCTCGGCGTCGGCATTGCCGCCCCCGGCGCGGGAGAGTTGATCAACATGTGGTCGCTTGCGGTCGCGAATGCCATGACGCTCAAGCAGGTCCGCGGCTATGTCGCACCCTATCCGACCCTTTCCGAGATTGGAAAACAGGCGGTCATCTCCTATTATGCGCCCCTGGCGAAGAATGCCGTCGTGCGGTCCGCCATCAGGGCCTTGCGGGTTTTCGGCTGACGGACAGGGAATTTTCGGAACGATGAGCGAAGAGCCGCAGCCGACGACGGGGAGGGAAGCGCCGCGGGCTGCCGCGGGTTTCTTCCGTGGGCTCTCGGGCAAGCTGCTGCTTTTGACGATCGTTTTCGTCATGCTGGCGGAGGTGCTCATCTTCGTGCCCTCGGTTGCCAACATGCGCATTCGCTGGCTTCAGGATCGGCTGAACACGGTTGCCGCCGCCGCCGTCGTCGTCGACGGCCTGCAGAATGTCGAGCTGCCGCGCAACGTCCAGGACGACACGCTGATGGCGACGGGGACCAAGGCAATCGTCATTCGCCGCAAGGACGCCTCGCGGATGATCGCCGCCGCTGACATGCCATCGGAGATCGACGGCGAATACGACACGGCCAATTTTACCGCCTTTGCGGCAATCCACGATGCCTTCGATACGCTGCTCTTCGGCGGCAACCGCGTGGTGCGCGTCTACGGGCCGCTCGGCGAAAGCGACGCGGTGATCGAGCTGGTCATGGCGGATGCCAGCCTGCACAAGGCGATGCTGGTCTATTCCCGCAATGTCTTCTTCCTGTCGATCATCATCTCGCTGATCACCGCGACCTTGATCTTTCTTGCCATCAACCGGATGCTGATCGCGCCGATCCGCCGGATGACGGCGAGCATGCAGGAATTCTCAGACGACCCGTCCAATCCGGCGCGCGTGCTCGTTCCGCCGGAGGGACGTGACGAACTGGCGGTGGCCGGCCAGCATCTGGCCAGCATGCAGCGCGAGCTGCAGAAGACGCTGAAGCAGCAGAAGAGCCTCGCTGAACTCGGTCTCGCCGTGTCGAAGATCAACCACGACATGCGCAACATCCTGTCGTCGGCGCAACTGATCTCCGACCGTCTCGCCGATGTCGACGATCCCGTCGTCAAGCGCTTTGCGCCGACACTGCTGCGGGCGATCGACCGCGCCGTCGGCTATACCCGCGAAGTGCTCTCCTACGGGCGCACCACCGAGGCCGAGCCGCATCGCCGCTTCGTTGCTCTGAAGCCGCTGGTCTCGGATGTCGCCGAGCTGCTTTCGATCGACCCGCAATCCGGCATCGAGTTCCAGATCCAGGTGCAGGACGACCTCGAGGTCGATGCCGACAGCGAGCAATTGTTCCGCGTGGTGCACAATATCTGCCGCAACGCCGTCCAGGCGCTAACGAATCACGAGGCCGAGGATGGTCGGCCGCGTGTGATCAGTGTTTCGGCGATGCGCATGGGCAGCGTCGTCACCATTTCCGTCGATGATACCGGCCCGGGTATGCCGCCAAAGGCCCGCGAGAACCTTTTTGCCGCTTTTCGCGGCTCGGCGCGCTCCGGCGGCACGGGTCTCGGGCTGGCGATTGCCCGCGAATTGGTGCTCGCCCATGGTGGCACCATCGCCCTTGTGGAAAAGCCGACGCCGGGAACGCTGTTTCGCATCGAACTACCGGACCGCCCGGTTCCACTCGATGCATTTCGCTCCAAAGCCCGCCATTGAAGGGGTTTGCGGGTGAGATCGCGCGCCGATTTCGCCGTGAAAATCCACAGCTTGAAACCTCGCCGTCGTAAAAATGAAACTTTTTTGCCGAACGGCGCTTGCAATCCCCGAAAGGACTCTTTAGAGAACCGCTCACGCAAGCGGTTCGCCGCTTCGAGACGCACCCGTAGCTCAGCTGGATAGAGCACCAGACTACGAATCTGGGGGTCAGGAGTTCGAATCTCTTCGGGTGCGCCATTCTTCTCAATAACTTAGCAGTTCAAGTGATAGCACCGCAAGGTGCGGTGGCGGCGCGTTTGCGCCCGGGGTTCTGCCAACATTCCATTCCGTCTACCTCTCCAAGCTAATCCACTTGAGCGCGATACGTCTTTCGGCCGGCGGGCAAAAACGCCTGTGACAATCCTATATATATTAGTATAATGTGATTTATAAAAGTCGATTGCGTCGCGCCTGAGCAAGGGGCGGGCGGATACGATCCGGAGGCGCTTGCAGCGACCGGAAAAGGGAAGCGACCTCACAATTTTTTGAAGTCGGCGTGTCAAAACCGCCGCGTGCGATTCCCATATAGAGGGTGACACATCGCGGCTGCGTGAGTCTCCAGATCGGTTTCGATTGGAAGAAAAAATCATGCAGCGGGTGGAGCGTTGCCGTACCCGTCGCGCATTGGGTTTGCCGTGCGACGGCGGAATGGAAAGGAGGTGCCCGATGTATCGTTACATGATGAAAGAGCTGCTGGTGATTGTTGCCGGGCTATCTGTCTGCGCTTTCGTGATCCTGTTCTTCCTGGCGAGCGCCGCACACGGCGTCTGACGGGATGCGCGGGGCCGAAGCCCGTTGCGCTTGTGCGCACTCATGCCGAAGGCTGGCCGAGCAGGTCGAGCGTCCGCCGATCCATTTCCCCCGCGAAGTAAAGCTCAAGTGCCTGATCGAAGACGCTGCCGGCGGCTGAGGCCTTCGAAAACAGGGTCATCGACGAGCGAAACTTCATGTCGTCAGGGCTGGAGAAGATGTCGAGTGCTGAACGCCCGGTAATGCCGTTGACGGTCTCGGTGCAATCGATGAGCCTTGGCCCGAGGATCGACTGGGCGAGGTAGGCGCGAGCCTCCGGAAGGCCTGAAATGGCATAGCGCTGGGCCATGGGCGAGTGTCCGAGGCCCGCAAGCTGGGGGAAGATAAACCACATCCAGTGGGTCTCCTTGCGGCCGCGCCGCAGTTCGTCGAGCGCCGCCGCGTAAATGCGGTCCTGGGCGTCAACGAAGCGTTGCAGCGTGAAAGGGTCGGTCATGGTCCCTTCTTTCGCCCTGGCGCGTCTGTGTGCCCGCCAGGGCCGTGTCAATTGCCGCCGGTCATGCCCATTGGCGGCCGCGGTGCATTCTACCAGCGATGATGAACATGAACCTTGACCTGCCGCTCGTAAAGCGCAGCGATGGCGGCCTTGGTTTTCTCGTCGATGGCAGGCAGTGCGCTTGCAGCCGCATTGGACTGTGCCTGCGCCTCGTTGCGCGCGCCGGGGATGACGACGGAGACCGCCTCCTGCTCCAGGATCCAGCGTAGCGCGAACTGTGCCATCGGCACGCCTGCGGGCACCAGCGGGCGCAACTGCTCGACGGCGTCCAGTGCCGCGTCAAAGGGCACGCCGGCAAAGGTCTCGCCGACGTCGAAGGCTTCGCCGTGGCGGTTGAAGTTGCGGTGATCGTCGGCGGCAAAGGCCGTGTCACGGCTGATCTTGCCCGACAGCAGCCCGGAGGCGAGCGGCACGCGGACGATGACACCGACATTCTTCTTCTTCGCCTCGGCGAAGAACAGGTCCTGAGGCCGCTGGCGGAAGATGTTGTAGATGATCTGGACGGTGGCGACACCCGGATACTCGATCGCCTTCAGCGCTTCCTCGACCTTCTCGACCGAGACACCATAGTGGCGGATCTTGCCCTTGGTGACCAGCTGGTCGAGCGCGCCGAACAGGTCCGGACGGTAGTAGACCTCGGTCGGCGGGCAGTGGAGCTGCACGAGATCCAGCGTTTCCACACCGAGATTGCTCAAGCTGCGGTCGATGAACGCCTCGATGTTGGCGCCGGTGTAGCCTTCTGTCGCGTGCGGGTTCAACCGGCGCCCTGCCTTGGTGGCGACGAACGGCTTTTCGCCGCCACGTTCCTTCAGGACGGCGGCGATGATCTTTTCGGAGCGGCCGTCGCCATAGACGTCGGCGGTATCGACGAAGGTGACGCCGCTGTCGAGGGCCGCGTTCAGCGCGCGCTTGCCGTCCGCTTCGCTGACATCGCCCCAGGAGCCGCCGATCTGCCAGGCGCCGAAGCCGATTTCAGAAATCGTCGCGCCCGTCTTGCCCAGAACTCTCGTTTTCATGCTGATCATCTCCTTGGCGAACCTGTTACAGGATTGAATATTATCGAGTTTGTCGGTCGTTTTTATGATGATTTGGCCTGCAAAGGAAGCCGTTCAGTCTTCGGTCGAAATGACCGCACGGCCTCGGCTGAGGTCGGTGACCATGGCGAGAATGCCGTCCGCTTCGTCCTTGCGCATGTCGACCGTCATCACCGGCCCCTTGTCAGTGAAGGTCTCGCTGGCAATCGTCACGTCGCGGGCAAGCAGCCTTGCCTTGATCAGTGCCAGATCGGCAAAGTCGCAGGCGATGGTGGCACGCACCGTCTCGATCATCTCGATCTTCTCGGCTGCCCGCAGGCAGAGCGCAGCGGTGCCGCCATAGGCGCGGATCAGGCCGCCGCTGCCAAGCAGGATACCGCCGAACCAGCGGGTGACCACGACAACGACGTGATCGAGTGCCTGACCGTCGATTGCCGCGAGGATCGGCTTGCCTGCGGTGCCGCTCGGCTCGCCGTCGTCGTTGAAGCGGTACGCCTGGCCGATGCGCCAGGCCCAGCAATTATGATTGGCCGTCGGGTCGGAATGCTGAGCGAGGAAAGCCTTTGCCGCCTGCTCGTCGGGCACGGGGGCGCAGATTGCCACAAACCGGCTCTTCTTGATTTCCTGCGTCGAGGTTTCCGTGCGCTTGAGGGTGAACATCCGCTGCTTCCGTTTGGATAACGCTGATAACGGATTGTGCGGATTGGCGCCATCGTGGTTCGGCTTCGACCGGACGCGGGCATGCACATCAGCCTCACCAGCCCTCATTGCTGTGCCACGGCGCGTCTGCGCCGTGAGAAGATTCGGTTTGCGGTGTCGCGTTGAAAGGTTCTTTCGCGCCGCCGACACGGCGCAGCTGGATCTCTGTGACAAGCACAGAGATGAGGAGGAGAGGGGAGGGCCATCGCCACCGGGTTGACCCCAGCCCCTTCATCGCCTCTCCCGCGTTCGGGAGAGGCAGTCTTGTCTCGTGGACCCGGTTTTGATCAGCCGATCGCCATCAGGCTGGCGTTGCCGCCGGCAGCGGCCGTGTTGATCGAGGTGGAGACCTCTTCGAGCAGCCAGTTGAGGCAATAGGCGTCGGGGTTGCGGCCGATCTCGTCGGTTGAGGCCGCCTGGACCAGGACCAGCGGACCCGGCAGGCCGGCAATCACCTTGCTGACCTGACGGACGCGCTCGCCGTCGCCTTCGACCAGTGCCCCGGCGAATGGACCATCGGCAGACCAGTCCTTCGACCAGGACAGCCGGGTGGAAACACTGGCCGGCAGGCCCTTCAGTGAAGGCTGCAAGCCGGAAGCCGCGTCGATGACGACGGTGTTGCCAGTCGCAAGCGCCGCGCCGAGCTGGCGATAGAGGCCGGTTTCGGTCGCCGGCACCAAAAGCACGCGGCCGCGCGGATGAAGCGCATAGAGGTTGCGCTCGCCAACCGGCCCCGGAAGCTCGGAGATGAGGCCGAGGGCCGAGTTGCTGCCGGCGGTACGGGCGGCTTCCGCCTCGTCCTTGGCGCCTTTGCCGTCGAGCCACTTGGCGAAGTCGAGCAGCGCCGGATCGGTGTGCACGGAGCTGTGCTGCGGCGGCACCGGGGCGGTTGCGACCAGGCGGCCGAGATAGAGCGGGCCGCCGGCCTTGGGGCCGGTGCCCGAGAGGCCACGACCACCGAACGGCTGCACACCGACGACGGCGCCGATGACGTTGCGGTTGACGTAGAGGTTGCCGGCCTTCACCCGCGACGTAACGTGGGCAATGGTTTCGTCGAGGCGGGTGTGCAGGCCGAAGGTCAGGCCGTAGCCGGTCGCGTTGATATCGTCGATCAACCGGTCGAGATCGTCGCGGCGGTAGCGGATGACGTGCAGGACGGGGCCGAACACTTCGCGCTTGAGGTCGGCGAGCTTTTCAAGCTCGACGATCGTCGGCGGTACGAATGTGCCGAGGCCGGTTTCGGATGCGAGGCCGATCTGCTCGACCTTGCGGCCCATGCCGCGCATGGTCTCGATGTGCTTCTCGATGATCCCTTGTGCTTCTGCGGTGATGACAGGACCCACGTCGACGGAAAGCTTGTCCGTGCGGCCGATCTTCAGTTCGTGCAGTGCCCCCTTCAGCATTGCCAGAATGCGGTCGGCGACATCTTCCTGCAGGCACAGCACCCGCAGGGCCGAGCAACGCTGGCCGGCACTGTCGAAGGCCGAGGCGATCACGTCGCCGACGACCTGTTCGGCGAGTGCCGAGCTGTCGACGATCATGGCGTTCTGACCGCCGGTCTCTGCGATCAGCGGGATCGGCCGGCCCGACGGCGACAGCCGGTCGGCAAGCTGCGCCTGGATCATACGCGCGACTTCGGTCGAGCCGGTGAACATCACGCCGGCGATTTCAGGGGCAGCAACCAGTGCCGCACCGATGCGTCCGTCGCCGGGCAGCAGTTGCAGGGCGTCGGCCGGAATGCCGGCTTCGTGCAGGATGCGCACGCCTTCGGCGGCGATCAGCGGTGTTTCCTCGGCCGGCTTTGCCAGCACCGGGTTGCCGGCAACGAGGGCTGCGGCAATCTGGCCGGCGAAGATCGCCAGCGGGAAGTTCCAGGGGCTGATGCAGACGATGGGCCCAAGCGCCTTGTGGGCAGGACCAAGCGTGCGGCGGGTCTGTTCGGCATAGTAGCGCAGGAAGTCGATCGCTTCGCGCACTTCGGCAATGGCGTTCGGCAGCGACTTGCCGGCTTCGCGCACGATCAGGCCGAGCAGCGTCGGCATGCGGGCCTGCATGATGTCGGCGGCGCGCACGAGGATCGCCGCGCGCTCTCCCGGCGCAACCGCCGACCAGCTTGCAGCTGCCTTCGAGGCAAGGCTTGCCGCCTGGCGGGCGTCGGCTTCCGAAGCCTCGGTGACAGTGCCGACGACATCGCGGTGGTCGCCTGGGTTAAGAACGGGACGGGTCTCGCCGGATGCGGGGCCTGTTGCCAGCTGCGGAACGGCACGCCAGTCGACGGCAGCGCTTGCCTGCAGAGCCTCGGTCAACGACGCGAGCGAGGTTTCGTTGGAGAGGTCGAGTCCGCTGGAGTTCGGGCGTGCGTCGCCGAACAGGCCGACGGGCAGGGCGATCTGCGCATGCGTTGCGCCGACGACCGGCATGGCGCGAACGATGTCGACGGGATCGGCGACCAGTTCGTCGATCGAGACCTTCGGGTCGGCGATGCGGTTGACGAAGGAGGAGTTGGCGCCGTTTTCAAGCAGGCGGCGCACCAGATAGGCAAGCAGCGTCTCGTGCGTACCAACTGGCGCGTAGATGCGGCACGGCCGGTCGAGATTACCCTTGCCGACGACTTCGTCATAGAGCGGCTCACCCATGCCGTGCAGGCACTGGAACTCGTACTTGCCGACCTGGAAGTCCTTGCCGGCCAGTTCGTAGATGGTGGCGAGCGACTGGGCGTTGTGGGTGGCAAACTGCGGGAAGATCACGTCCGTTGCCGCCAGCAGCTTGCGGGCGCAGGCGATGTAGGAAACGTCGGTGTAGATCTTGCGGGTGTAGACAGGGAAGTCTTCCAGGCCGTCGAGCTGGGCGCGCTTGATCTCGGCGTCCCAATAGGCGCCCTTGACCAGGCGAACCATGACGCGGCGACCCGAACGGCGGGCAAGGTCGATGATGAAGTCGAGCACGAAGGGGCAGCGCTTGCCATAGGCCTGGACCACGAAGCCCATGCCTTCCCAGCCGCTAAGGTCCTTGTCGAGGCAAAGCTCTTCGAGCAGGTCGAGCGAGAGCTCCAGCCGGTCGGCTTCCTCGGCGTCGATGTTGAGGCCGATGTCATATTTCTTGGCGATGACGGCGAGCGCCTTCACCTTCGGCAGCAGCTCTTCCATGACGCGGGCGGATTGCGCGCGCACATAGCGCGGATGCAGCGCCGAAAGCTTGATGGAGATGCCGGGCCCCTCATAGATGCCGCGTCCGGCCGAAGCCTTGCCGATGGCGTGGATCGCGGTTTCGTAGTCCTTGTAATAGCGCTCGGCGTCTTCGGCCGTGGTCGCGGCCTCGCCCAGCATGTCGTAGGAGTAGCGGAAGCCCTTCTGCTCGAGCGCGCGCGAGCGGCGCAGCGCCTCGTCGATGGTTTCGCCGGTGACGAACTGTTCGCCCATCATGCGCATCGCCATGTCCACGCCGCGGCGGATCACCGGTTCGCCGCAGCGGGCGATCAGGCGCGTAAGGGCCGCCGAAAGGCTACGGTCGTTGACGGTCGACGTCAGCTTGCCGGTGACGACGAGACCCCAGGTCGCGGCGTTGACGAACAGCGAGCGACCGCCGCCCAGATGCGACTTCCAGTCGCCGTCGGCGATCTTGTCACGGATCAGCGCGTCGCGCGTTGCTTTGTCGGGAATGCGCAGAAGCGCTTCGGCCAGGCACATCAGCGCCACGCCTTCCTGGCTCGACAGCGAGTATTCGTGCACCAGACCTTCGACGCCGGAACCCTTGTGCTTTGCGCGCAGCGCTTCGATCAGCTTGCGGGCCGTCCGTGCGGCCGCCTTCTGTGTCTCGACCGGAAGCGTCGCGGCCTCGACGAGCGATGGCAGGGCTTCGGTTTCAGGACGGCGATAGGCGGCGGTAATCGCCTGGCGCAGCGTGCTCTGCGCACGGATCGGCGGCGCGAAATCGGCAAAGGGTGCCGGGGCCTGATCGGCCTTTGGGCTGGATTTGTGAAGCTGGTTCTGGCTCATCGAACGCTGTCCTTTGGAAGGCGGTGACAAGGCGCAATGCGCCCTGGGTATCGTGGGCAGAAAATACGCGTCGTTTCGCCGAACATCCATCCGGCAAATTTCGTGAATCTCGGAATGTTTCACTAGTCGCGTGTCCCAAAACCGATGGGAATGCGGAATGTCCGCTCGGGTGCCGGATGATCCGAAGTCTTAGGCGGCTTTCCCGAAGTGCCGTTCACGCGCCATCAGACACTCGTCGTCACCGGGCATGCAGGTGCGACAGACGATCGGCCTCACCGCGTAGATCTTGCAGGCGACGTGAACGCCGAGCTTGCCGCCGAGCGCTGTGCAACGGTCGTCCTCGCAGCGCATGCCGCCGAGATCGGCGGCGACATATTCCTCCGGTATCAGATCGAGTTCCTCATCCGTCTCCATCGAGAAACGCGGCCAGTCGGAGGAATAGGCGCAACAGGCGCCGCAGCTCTGACAGTCGAGGGTTTCATCGGTCGCGGTCAATTGGGTCATGCGCCAACCTAGCATGAAGGCCGGCCGGCCGAAATGCCCCTCAGGCGATGGCGGCGTCCCTGCAGGCGATTTCATAATCTTCGGTGTGAACCAGCACGCCGTCCCTCGTCACCACGGCAATGCCGTACGCGGCGGGTTCATCGACCGAGAGCGAGGGATCCGGCGCATCGAACGGCATCGGCTGCTGGTGCACAGGGCTCTTGAAAACGGAGAAGGGTATGCCGCGGCAAGAGCCACCGATCGTGCGATGCACGTGGCCGGCGAAGATGTGGCGCACATTGCCGTGCTTCTTCGCCAGCGCATAGAATTCCACCTCGTTGACCAGGCGGATCATGTCCATGCCGGTAAAGCCGGTCGCATGTGGCGGATGATGCATGAAGATCAGCACTGGCCTGTCGCCGGCATCAGCCAATTGCCGGTCGAGCCAGGCAAGGCGCTTCTGGCACAACAGGCCGGCATGGCTGTTGGGGTAGTCGTAGGGCGGCGCAAACAGCGTGTCGAGCAGGATCGCCCGGCAGTCGTCAAAGTCGATCACCTGTTGCACGAAGCCATCGTCGTCCGTCACAGCGTCGGTAAAGACGTCCAGGAACACATCGCGCCGGTCGTGGTTGCCGACCATGATCGCCGCGGGTGGGCCCAATTGATCGACAAGGGTCTTCAATCGCTCGTAGGAAACACGATCGCCGTGGTGGGCGAGGTCGCCGGTGAAGATCACCCGATCGGCATCCCCATGGTAGCGGTTCACATGGGCGATACCGTTGGCCAGTCGTTGATAGGGGTCGATGCCGATGATGGTCGTGCCTTCTGGCACCATGTGCAGATCGGTAAAGATAATCAGCTTCGTCATCGCATTTCCAGGGGCGGGGGTGTCTTCCCGTCCAAGCTGTCGTGCGCCCGGCTGGCCGTCAAGCTGCATCTTTGGGTGGGATTTGCTGGTCGCTCATCGCTGGCCGATGGCCGCTGAACGGAGAGCATTTGCTCGCCAGCCGGCCGACATAGCGCGATACGGACCCGCAAAATTCGCGCATTTTCGTAGGCGAGGCAGGATTTTCAGGGGGAGGCACCCAAGAGCGCTTGCGGGCAGTAGGCTTTGCGGGCCGACCCTTGCAGGTCGCCCCGCAAACATCACTTGATGCGGCTCGTCTTGTCGAGCATGGCCGTCTCGAAATCGCTGGCGCCACTCAGTTCGGCGACCTTGCGCTCCGCATAGGCGTCGCCTTCGGCTGCCGCCTTGCGGAAGACGGCGCGGGCTGCGGGCAGATCCCTTACAACACCTTCGCCGGTTTCCAGCATCAGGCCGAGGTTGACCATGGCGTCGACATTGCCGCGCTCGACGGCGAGACGATAGAACCGGGCCGCCTTGGTATTGTCTTCTGGTACCAGCTTGCCTTCATCCAGGATCACCGCGAGGTTGAACGCCGCGACGCCATCGCCTGCAAGTGTCGCCCGCTCGAACCATTCGATCGCAAGTCTGCCGTTTGCCGCGGTGCCCATGCCGTCGCGATAGGCGACGCCGAGATTGTAGGCGGCCAGGATGTTGCCGGCAGCCGCGGCCTTCTGGTTGAGCGCGAATTCGGTTTTGGTATCGCCCTGTTCGCCGACAAGCACCGCATAGTTGGTCATGGCCAGCGCATGACCATGGTCTGCCGCTTCGCCGAGAATATGGTGCGACTGGGTCTTCTGACCGGCCTTGTCGAGAACGCGCGCCAGCTGGAACGCGGTGCGGCCACCGGCATGCTGGTTATAGGCCTCGCGGCAAGCCGAAAGGGCGATGCCGATCTTCAGATCTTCGGTGGCAACGGCCGGGTAGGCCTGATTGCGCTGCAGGTCGAAGATGCTGCCCGCTTCACGGTCGCAGATGTCGGCGGCCGAGAGATCGGCCGCACGCGCAGAGGGGAGCGCGATCGCTGCCAGTGCCACGACGCTGACAATGGCAAGAAGCACGGCGTTGACGATGCGAATGCCTGTTTTGCGCTGGTTTTCCATGATGCTCTCCCGTCTCGTGAGGTGAAACTAGCGCGACGGGTTCCACCTGCCTGTTCCGGCGGGAACAGCCGGATTGTGAGGGCTCTGGCGAAATGACGGACACTGTCGGGCAGACCACCAAACGGCTGCGGCTTGTTTCCCCTGATATCGGGGATATCCTCTGGGATAGTCTGACGCTCGAAGGCACGACCACATCGAAAAGGAAGGTGGACCATGAAGGACCGGGAGCCGATGCGGCAGGTGCTGGTGAAGAGGCGCGTCGTGGTTGGCGGCCTGTTGCTGGCCGCCTTGGGCGGCGGCGTCGCAACGACGAGGGCGAGCCCCGTGATCGGCAAGGCGACGGAAATCCGTGGCGATGTTCGTCGCCGGCAGGCAGAGCAGGAAGACGCTCTGGCCGTCGGAGCACAGCTTTTCGACAACGACCATGTCCGCACGCAGGCCGAGAGTTTCGCCACTCTGGCGCTGGGTGCCGACACCCGCGTTCTGCTGGGTGCTGAGACCGATCTGCTGATCGATCGTTTTATCGCCGGCCAGGGCGGGACACTGGAACTCGGCACCGGCCGAATGGTGTTCGATCGCCCCGAGGGGCTGCCCAAGGTCGATGTTGCCGTCAGGACCGCCTTCGGCATGATCGGCGTTCGCGGCACCAAGTTCTTCTGCGGCCCGAGCAAGGTCGCCTTTGCCGTTTTCGTCGAGCACGGCAGCGTCGCGGTTGCGGCGGGCGGTGTCACGCAGATTGTCGCCGCCGGGCAGGGCGTCGAGTTCAAACAGCGAGGCGACGCGCCCAGCGCCCCGGTCAACTGGGGACAGGCGCGGATCCGCGAAGCCTATGCCAGCGTCGGGCTGTAGCAGTTCGTGAGGCACCGCAAGCGGAATGCGGCGAGGCGGCAACGCCACGACGCTCTAAATCTGCCCTCTGTCTTCCGTCAGATTTCCTGCCCCTTGCGCGGCGACTGGCACGCTAGACCTGTTCGGGATCGGCGACGGTGAAGAGCTCCATCGGGGCAAAGCCGCGGATCTCATGGCTGCCGAGCGAGCGAAGGTGCTGCTTGCTTTGCGCCGCGGCCGCCGGGCCGACGCAGATGGCCGTGCCCAGAAACTTGTTGGCCTCCTGCAGCCGCGCCGCAAGGTTGATGGCGTCTCCATGGGCGGTGTAGTCGAGTTTGCCGCCGGCGCCGACTTCGCCAACGACCGCCTGGCCTGTCTCGATGCCGATGCGCGTGCGGCCGAAATCCCTCATGGCAAACTGCGGCCGCCGCCGCATTTCCTCGGTCAGCGCGTGGATCGCCTTGGCGCATTCGATCGCCTTGTCGACATGATCGGCGAGATCCTCCGGCGCGTTGAAGAAGGCGTGCACGGCATCGCCGACCACCTTGTCGACCATGCCGCCATAGTGCGCCACCAGCGCGTTGACCTCGGTGAAATAGATGTCGAGCAAGGCGATGAGGTCACGCGGACCGAGCTTCTGCGACAGCGTCGAAAAGCTCTCGATGTCGGTGAAGAGCGCTGTCACCGCCCGTTCCTCGCCCGCAACCCGCTCAGCACCCGGATTGTCGATGTAGCGCGCGACGACGGATTGCGGCAGATATTGCGAGAATTTCTCCCGCGCCGTCGCCTCCGCCCGCCGGATATGGGCAAATTGCAACGTGCTCGTCACCGCCAGCACCGCGGCCAGCGCGACCGAAATGCTGACGGCATCCACCAGCCAGCCGCTGGTCCGGTAGATGGCCATCGTTGCCGCGACGACCGCTGCAACCGCGATGATGCCGAGCGCTGCCGAGGTCATCGGTCTGAGCCTTGCCGCGCCGTAGGCGGCCGCAATTCCGGCGGCAAGCGAGAACAGGGCTTCGATGACGGGAAGCCGTGCGTCGCGCCGGGGAACGAAGCCGGTGGCGATGGCGTTGGCGATATCGGCGTGGATCTGCACCGAGGGCTCGAGGGGCATCGAGGCGCTGGGCCTGAGGCCGCCGAGATTGGGCAGGCTGCTGCCGACAAAGACGAGTTTTCCCGAAAGCCTGTCCTTGCCTGCCGTCCTTGCCAGAATGTCGGCCGCGGAAATCGTCCGCGCGGCAATCCTCTCGGGATCGCTCGCCACGAAGCGCAGGCTACCGGTATCGTCGAGTGTCACCACTTGATGGTCGAGGCGCAGCCAGGCCGGGTCGCCGCCCAGGATCGGCGTTCCGGCGCCGACCATCAGCCGGGTCGCTTCGATGCCAAGCGTTGGAAAGGCTTCCTCGCCCAGGACCGCGAACGCTTGCACTCGCCGGATGCGGGCGTCTTCATCGCCGACCAGAAACGATGCGGCGGCCGCCTTGGCACGGTCCATGAAGCCGGGACAGGAGGTCTCCGCGCCGTCAAGGAACCAGAGTTCGGGGGCTGCGAAAGGGCGGCTCAACGCCAGTGGCGGAACGGGGCGCGGGCGCTCCTGCAGCGTGTCGGCAATGAGAAAGCCGAGGACGACGGGTACCTTCGAAAGCGCTTGCGAAAGCGGCCCGTTGCCCGGCAGGTCTGCCGCGCAATCGGAACTGAAGACGAAGTCGACGGCGACGATCTTGGCGCCGGCGTCGGACAGTGCGGACAGAAGCTCGGCCGTTGCCGCCCTGTCCCAATCGCCGCCCGGCCTGCTTTGATAGGCGGCGCGGTCAATGTCGACGACGACGATGTCAGGCGACTGGGGTGAGGGCACCCATTGGGTGAGGCTGTCGAAGAACAGTTCCCGCTGCGTTTCGAATACCGGTTCCGCATAGAAATAGAGTGCCAGTGCGACGACCAGGCTCGTCAGGATCCCGCCGGCGAGCGGTGTGAAGCGAAAGCGCCGGCGAGATTGAGCGGTCATGTCGCCTAATCCTCTTCCGGATCGGCGATGCTCAAGAGCTTGCCGACCTTGCAGGCGATGATGCCATCCATCCGTTTGATCGCGCCGCTTTCCTCGAGCCACAGGATGGCCCGGTTGACCTTGGGGCGGCTGGCGCCAAGCACGCCGGCGATATCCGTCTGGCTCATGGTCAGCCTGAGGTTGGCGCTTTCGGGAAGTTCGTTGCCGTGGATCTGACGGAGCGTGGCCAGGAAGAACCGGGCGACGCGGGCATTGAGGTCGTAAAGCGCAATGGTTTCCAGCCGCTCGGTGGTGTCGCGCAGCTGGGCGCAGAGAAAGCGGACGACGGATTCGGCTGCGGCCGGCCGGGTGGTCACCATGTCGAGAAACGCCTTCTTGCCGATCACATAGCCTTCCGCAGCCGTTTGCGCCGTGGCATCGGCCGACCGCGTCTGGCCGTCGAGCACCGCCATCTCGCCGAAGATCGCGCCAGCCTCGTGCTGGCGCAGCATCAGTTCGCGGCCCTGCGGCGTGATCAGCGACAGCTTGATGCGGCCCGATACGACAACGATCATATAGTTGCCTTCGTCGCCGCGCTGGAAGATCACCGTGCCCGCCGGCCACTTGCGATAGGTGGCGATCTCGGCAAGATCCTCGATGGACTTCTTGTCGAACCCTTCAAAGATCGCGAATGAGCGCCAGAAGGCCGGGCTCCTGTTGATTTCGTTCATGAGATGCCCCCGAGCGGCGTCCCCTGCCGCGCCTGAAATTCTTCGCCCACACGACCCGTCCTTGCAACAGAAAAGAACGTTCCGGGCCTGAGCAGGGGGTATGGTGCCGAAAAGGACTGCACAGATCGCGGCGTGACGCAAATGTCGGTTGACGATAATTCCCGGTTGTCTCTAGGTTGTGAACGATCTGTCGCCGGTCGTGCGGCTAGATGAATTTGAAAATGCTGATACTTCTGCTGCCAACACTCGTTTCTCACAGGAGCCTCGCATGTCTCAGAATGTCGTCGTCCTCATCGGGCGCATTCTTCTTTCGATCATGTTCATCACCGCCGGTTTCGGCAAACTGACAGATCCCGCCGGCACCGCCGGAATGATCGCCAATGCCGGCTGGCCTGCGCCGACAGTGCTCGCCTATCTCGCCGGTATCTTCGAATTGGTTGCGGGTCTCGCCGTTCTTGTCGGCTTCCAGACCAAAATCGCGGCTTACCTGCTGGCGGCGTTCACGCTTGTCACCGCTTTCGTCTTCCACAGCGGTGCGATCAACATCCCGACCTTCCCGCCGGAAGCAAACGGTCTGCTTACCGTCTTTAACGGCCTGATGATGATGAAGAACATCTCGGTCGCCGGTGGTTTCCTGGTGCTTGCAGCCTTCGGCCCGGGCGCACTGTCGATCGACGCACGTCGCGCCTGAGACATTTCAGACTTCAAACAAAAAACCCGCCGGTTCCGCCGGCGGGTTTTTTGTTCGTCTTGCGAAGTTACGGATAGATCACGCCCTTGCGCAGGATGACATTGCCGTAAAGCCGCGGCTCGCTGGTCTGTACCACCGTGTGAGCTCCCTGCACCCGGGGATAGAATTCGGGGCCGAGCAGGGGAACAACCGTTCGTGCGGGTTCATGCTTGCCGCAGCAATCGATGATCTCCCGGTGCACCGGGTCGAGCGCGTCCCGGTCGTGCTTGACCGTGGCACGGAAAATCGCGGCCGGCACGAAATCGTCGATCGGCATGACGCTCAGAATAGCGTCTAGCACCGGGATCAGCCCGTGGCCGTCCAGCCGAACCAACCGGCGGGCATGTTCCTGCCCGGGATAGTTGCCGTCGACCAGCGCGATCTCGTCGCCGTGGCCCATGGCTCGAAGCGTCGCCAGCAATTCGGGGCTGAGGATCGGGTCTATGCCTTTCAGCATCAGCTGAGCTCCTTGAAGAGGACATTGGTGTCGAGCAGGTAGCGGGAGAACAACGGCAGGCTGGCGCCGCCGATGGCGCGGGCGTGGCTGCCGACCATGCCTTCCACCAGTTCCGGGATCGTCACGCCCTGGAGGTCGAGTTCGTGCAGGGCCTTGCGCGTCGCCGTCAGCAACCGCGCGCGCACCCAGGGCGGGAAGCCGCCGTCGATGACGACGGCCGAGAAGTCGACGATCGAGACGGCGGAGACGACGGCCTGGGCAAGGGCCGCGGCGCTGTCGTCGATCCACACGGTCAGCGGTTGGCCGAAATCGATCCAGTCGTCGGCGGAGTACCAGAGCGGCTTCGGGTCGATGCCGCGATCGCGCAAGAGGTTTTCGAGCACGAACACCGAAGCGATCTTCAGGAGCTGGACGGTCTTGCCGTCTTTGCCCGACACCGGCAGCGGACCGACGGCACCGGCGGCGCCTGTCCGGCCGGAAAACAGCGCGGAATTGATGACGACGCCGCCGCCGATGAACGAGCCGATGTAGAAATAGACGAAGTCGGGATAGCTGGCGCCGACGCCGAAGGCGAGTTCGGCGCCGCAGGCGCTGGTTCCGTCATTCTGCAGAAACACCGGGTGACGGGTGCGTTGCGCAACGATCGCCTGCAGGTCGATATCGCGCCACCGGTTCATCTGTTCCCGCGGTGCGCCCACTTCTTCCGCCCAGTTCCAGAGCTCGAAAGGTGTGGCGATGCCGATGCCGGCGATCCGCTTGCGCTCGTCCGGCCTCAGTTGCTGCTCGAGCTTCTCGATGCCGCCGATGATGAAGTCGACGAGGTCGCCGGGCAGGGGATAGGCGTGGATCTGGTGCAGGTGCAGGCGGATGTTGCCGACGAAATCCATCAGCACCAGGTCCGCACTGCGCCGGCCGATCTTCACGCCGAAGGAGAAAACCGCATCCGGGTTGAGCCGCATCGGCGTCGAGGGCTGGCCGACGCGGCCGCGCACCGGTTCGCCGCGCACCAGCAAGCCATCGCTTTCGAGGGCGCGCATGATTACGGAGACCGTCTGCGCCGAAAGGCCGGAGCGCCGGGCGATGTCTGCCTTCGAGAGCTCGCCGTGACGACGCACCAGCGACATCACCAGCCGTTCGTTATAGGCGCGCACGCGTGTCTGGTTCGCCCCGCCGCTGGGGTCGATCACTTCAGGTTGCATCGGTCCCCTGTCGGGGCCGTCTGTCAATGACATGCCACCGTCTCCTCCCGTTGGCATTAGTGCCCGCTTGGCGCGGGTCTGTTGTTTCCGCTCTGGGCGGGCCTGTCAATTTGCGTGTCGGCCCGGATGGCTCCGGACCGGCGTTATCCCAAGAATGACACATCGAAATAATAATTCAATTTGATTTATTTATTGACACCCTCGAAATTTAGTGTTTGTTTTTGATCCGGAAGCGCCTGTTGCAGCGGAGGAGAAATGCTGCGGCGGCGAGGCCCCTGCCGGTCCGCCGGCGCGTTTTTCATCCTTGGGAGGATTACATGAAGAAGACTGTTCTCTCCGCCGCGTTCGGCGTGCTGTCGCTCGGCGTCGTTTTCGCCGCCCCGGCACAGGCCGCCGATGTCAGCGCCTGCCTGATTACCAAGACAGATACCAATCCCTTCTTCGTCAAGATGAAGGAAGGCGCTGCCGCCAAGGCCCAGGAACTCGGCGTCACGCTGAAGTCCTACGCCGGCAAGATCGACGGCGACCATGACAGCCAGGTGGCTGCAATCGAATCCTGCATCGCCGATGGCGCCAAGGGTATCCTGATCGCCGCTTCCGACACCAAGGCGATCGTCGATCAGGTGAAGAAGGCGCAGGAAGCCGGTCTTCTGGTCATCGCGCTCGACACGCCGCTTGATCCGGCAACCGCTGCCGACGCGACCTTCGCCACCGACAACCTGCTTGCCGGCAAGCTGATCGGCCAGTGGGCCGCCGCCACGATGGGCGAGGGCGCCAAGACCGCCAAGGTCGGCTTCCTCGATCTGACGCCGTCGCAGCCGACCGTCGACGTCCTGCGCGACCAGGGCTTCATGATCGGCTTCGGCATCGACCCGAAGGACCCGGCCAAGATCGGCGATGAAGACGATGCCCGCATCGTCGGCCACGACGTCACCAACGGCAACGAAGAAGGTGGCCGTAAGGCGATGGAAAACCTTCTGCAGAAAGACCCTGATATCAACGTGATCCACACCATCAACGAGCCGGCAGCCGTCGGCGCCTATCAGGCGCTGAAAGCCGTCGGCAAGGAGAAGGACGTGCTGATCGTGTCGGTCGACGGCGGTTGCCCCGGCGTCAAGTCGGTCGCAGAAGGCGTCATCGGCGCGACCTCGCAGCAGTATCCGCTGATGATGGCAGCGCTTGGCATCGAGGCGATCAAGAAGTTTGCCGACACCGGCGAAAAGCCGAAGCCGACCGAAGGCAAGGACTTCTTCGACACCGGCGTTTCGCTGGTCACCGACAAGCCGGCTGCCGGCGTCGAATCGATCGACACCAAGGTCGGCACGGACAAGTGCTGGGGCTAATCGCCTCAACTCTTAGAACGCATGGCTGAACAACGGAAGGGCGGCCCCGGCCGCCCTTCGCATAAGCGCCGATGTCTTTGACAAGGCGGCGAAAACCGCGCAGCTTCTAGAGCGCCGTGCGTTCCTATGAACGCACAAAGGACGCTCTAGCACTTTAGTTCTGGAGCACCTTTCTGCCCTCACGTGATTCCACTTGAAGACAGGGTGCTCTAGAGTGAGTGCTGATGCCCGCCACTGGTGGGCGGGCTGTGCACCAGATTGCATCGCAACCCCTTGGGAGTGGGGTTCACCGGAGGAAGGTCCATGGGCGAGCCCAACGCAGCCGCACAGCCATCCCAGGAATTCGAAAAAGTCCTGGTCAACAGTTCGACGCAGGTCGCGTCGTTCGACACGCATGACAAGACGCCGATCCAGAGGATCCAGCATTTCCTGCATTCGACGCCGGCGGCCGTGCCGTTCATCGTGCTCGTTGCAGCGATCCTAATCTTCGGTCTGGCGATCGGCGGAAAGTTCTTCTCGTCCTATACGCTGACGCTGATTTTGCAGCAGATCGCCATTGTCGGCATCCTTGGGGCTGCGCAGACATTGGTCATCCTGACGGCCGGCATCGACCTTTCGATCGGCGTGATCATGGTGCTTTCCGCTGTCATCATGGGCAACAGCGCCGTGACCTACGGCCTTCCGGCGCCGATCGCGATCTTTCTCGGATTCCTCGTTGGCGGTGCCTGCGGCTTCCTCAACGGTTTCCTCGTTTCCAGGGTCAAGCTTCCGCCGTTCATCGTGACGCTCGGCACCTGGTACATCATCATGGCGACGAACTTCATCTATTCGGCCAATGCGACGATCCGCGAGGCCGACGTGACGGCTGTCACCCAGATGCTTCACGTCTTCGGCGTCAGCTTCAAGATCGGCTCCGCCGTCTTCACCCTCGGCGTGGTCATGATGGTCGTCCTGGTTCTCGGCCTCTGGTACGCGCTCAATCACACCGCTTGGGGGCGGCATCTCTATGCGGTCGGCGACGACCCGGAAGCGGCCAAGCTTTCCGGTATCCGCACCAGTCGCGTGCTGCTCAGCGCCTATACGCTCGCCGGCCTGATTGCAGCACTTGCCGCCTGGGTCTCGATCGGCCGCAACGGCTCGATCTCGCCGTCGGCAGCGGTCACCGACTACAATTTGCAGGCCATCACCGCGGCCGTGATCGGCGGCATCTCGCTCTTCGGCGGACGTGGGTCGATCCTTGGAACCCTGATCGGCGCGATGATCGTCGGCGTGGTCTCGATGGGCCTCAACATGCTGGGCGCCGATCCGCAATGGAAAGTCTTCTTGACCGGCGTCTTGATCATTACCGCCGTTGCAATCGACCAGTGGATCAGAAAGGTAGCAGGCTGATGGCTCAGGAACCCCTTCTCACCGCACGCGGCCTGGTCAAGCGCTATGGCCGGGTTACGGCTCTCGACCATGCCGATTTCGACCTCTACCCGGGCGAAATCCTTGCCGTCATCGGCGACAACGGTGCCGGCAAGTCCTCGATGATCAAAGCGATCTCGGGCGCCATCACGCCCGATGAGGGCGAGATCCGGCTCGAAGGCCAGTTGATCAATTTCCGCTCGCCGATGGAGGCGCGCTCCGCCGGCATCGAAACGGTTTACCAGAACCTGGCGCTATCGCCGGCGCTGTCGATCGCCGACAACATGTTCCTCGGTCGCGAGATCCGCAAACCGGGCATCATGGGTAAGCTGTTCCGCACGCTCGACCGGGCGGAGATGGAGAAGCGGGCGCGGGCAAAGCTCTCCGAGCTTGGCCTGATGACGATCCAGAACATCAACCAGGCGGTGGAAACCCTTTCGGGCGGCCAGCGCCAGGGCGTGGCCGTGGCGCGTGCTGCGGCCTTCGGCTCCAAGGTGGTGATCATGGACGAGCCGACGGCAGCGCTCGGCGTCAAGGAAAGCCGGCGCGTGCTGGAACTGATCCTCGACGTGCGTTCGCGCGGCCTGCCGATCGTGCTGATCTCGCACAACATGCCGCATGTGTTCGAGGTCGCCGACCGCATCCACATCCACCGGCTTGGCAAGCGCCTCTGCGTCATCAACCCGAAGGAACACACCATGTCGGATGCCGTCGCCTTCATGACCGGCGCCAAGGAACCGCCGCGTGAGGCGCTCGCGGCATGACTGTTGTGCCGTTGGTTGACGAGCTTCTGGAACGGGCGGCAGGTGCTGCCCGTTTCATCGTCGCGATTGCCGGCCCGCCCGGCGCCGGAAAATCGACCCTGTCCGACGCGCTCGCCGAAGCGCTGGTGGCAGTCGGTGAAAAGGCGGCGGTGCTGCCGATGGACGGCTTTCACATGGACAACGCAGTGCTCGAGCAAAAGGGCCTGCTTGCCCGCAAAGGCGCTCCCGAAACTTTTGATCTGAGGTCGTTTCTGGCGACGATCGCGGCCGTCAGGGCCAATGACGGCGAGGTGCTGGTGCCGGTCTTCGATCGCTCGCGCGAACTGGCGATCGCCTCGGCGCGGGTGGTGGCCGCCGATACCCGCATCATTCTCGCCGAAGGCAATTATCTGCTGCTCGACGAGGCGCCCTGGACGAAGCTCGATGGCGCCTTCGACTTCTCCATCTTCATCAATCCCGGCATCGAGGAGTTGGAGCGGCGCTTGCTGAAGCGCTGGCGCGATCATGGTTATGACGAGGAGGCGGCGCGGCGAAAGGCGCTCGGCAACGATATCCCGAACGCCCATCGGGTGGTCGGTCATCAGCGCCCTGCCGACCTCGTGCTTGCGGATTTCTGAGCGATGGTCGGATTGCGGATTGTGTTTTCGGGCGCATTGGTGATATCGAGACGCGGTTTCACCACATGAGTAACCACCCGCCACCCGCACCTGCCGGCTCGCAAAGCCGCGCGCGCGGATCGGGTGCGAGCCGAGAGCGGGATGAGGAAAAATGTCTTCGGTTTTCCATCGGCATTCCGCTCTGACCTAGGAGAACGCTGACCATGCAAGACCTCGTTATCCGCCGGCCGGATGATTGGCACCTTCACCTGCGCGACGGCGACATGCTGAAGGGCGTCATCGCCGATACCAGCCGCCATTTCGCCCGCGCGATCATCATGCCCAACCTCGTGCCGCCGGTCGTCACCGCGGCGGATGCTGAGGCCTATCGCGAGCGGATCGTTGCCGCCATTCCGGCCGGCGACCGCTTCGAGCCGCTGATGACCCTTTATCTCACGGCGGGTACCAACCCCGACGACGTCGAGGCTGGCCACAAGAGCGGCCTCGTCAAGGCGGTCAAGCTTTACCCGGCTGGCGCCACCACCAATTCGCACAGCGGCGTTCGCAACATCGACGAGGCTATGCCGGTACTGGAGCGCATGGCGAAGATCGGCCTGCCACTCTGCGTCCATGGCGAAGTCACGGCGTCGGATGTCGACATCTTCGACCGCGAGGCAGTGTTCATCGAAACCGTGCTCGACCCCTTGCGCAAGCGCCTGCCGGAACTGAAAGTGACGATGGAGCACGTCACCACCAAGGACGGCGTCGACTACATCAAGGCGTCGAAGGCCAATCTCGCCGGCTCTATCACCACGCACCACCTGATCATCAACCGCAACGCCATTCTCGTCGGCGGTATCAAGCCGCACTACTATTGCCTGCCGGTCGCCAAGCGCGAGAACCACCGTCTGGCTCTGCGCGCGGCTGCGACCTCGGGCGATGCCCGTTTCTTCCTCGGCACCGACTCGGCGCCGCATGTCGATCCGCTGAAGGAATGCGCCTGCGGCTGCGCCGGCATCTACACCTCGATCAACACCATGAGCTGCCTTGCCCATGTGTTCGAAGAGGAAGCAGCACTCGACAAGCTCGAAGCCTTCGCGTCGTTGAATGGTCCGGCCTGGTACGGCCTGCCTGCCAATGACGAGACGATCACACTTCGCAAGCAGGCGGACGCCGTCAGCTATCCCGCCAAGATCGACACCGGCGCCGGCCCCGTCACCGTTTTTGATCCGATGTTCCCGCTGCACTGGGCCGTCGTCTGATCACCCGAAGTATTTGAAGGAGAGTTTGATGTTTTCCAACGCGTTCACCGACAAGGCCGTGATGGCCGAACTGGTCGCAAAGATGCTCTGGGAGATCAAGGCGGTGCATTTCAGCGCCGACAAGCCCTACAAGCTGTCATCCGGCATGGCGAGCCCTGTCTATATCGACTGCCGCAAGCTGATTTCCTATCCGCCCATCCGCTCGGCGGTGATGGATTTTGCTGCCGCATCGATCCTGCGCGAGGCGGGCTTCGAGCAGTTCGACGTCGTGGCCGGTGGCGAGACGGCGGGCATTCCCTTCGCCGCCATGCTGGCCGAGCGCCTGGGCCTGCCGATGATCTACGTGCGCAAGGCGCCGAAGGGCCACGGCCGCAACGCCCAGATCGAAGGTCACATGCCGGAAGGCGCCCGCGTTCTCGTCATCGAGGACCTGACGACGGCCGGCGGCTCGATGTTCAAGTTCATCGACGCCATTCGCGCTGCCGGCGGCGTCGTCGATCACGGCATCGCGCTCTTCTACTACGACATCTTCCCGGAAGCGGTCGGCGAGATGAAGGGCAAGGGCGTCGACCTGCACTGGATCGCCACCTGGCGCAATGTCCTGGCCGTTGCCCGCGAGCAGGCGCTGTTCGACGAAAAGACGCTTGGCGAAGTCGAGGCCTTCCTCAACGATCCGCTGGCCTGGTCCGGCCGCAATGGCGGCGTCAGCGCTCTTGCATAAAGTCTGGCGAGGCCCCGGTTATGCCGGGGCCCCGCAGCTCTCGATATCCAGTCTTTAAATCGATTGAAATTCTACCGAGGAGGAAGAGCCGATGATCGTATGTTGTGGTGAAGCGCTGATCGACATGCTGCCGCGGGATACGACCGCGGGCGAGAGTGCCTTTGCACCCTATGCCGGCGGGGCGATCTTCAACACGGCAATCGCGCTCGGCCGGCTTGGCATTCCCACCGGCTTCTTCACCGGCCTCTCCGACGACATGTTTGGCGATATCCTGCGCGAAACGCTGAAGGCGGCGAATGTCGACTTCGCCCCTTGCGCGACCTTGTCGCTGCACACGACGCTCGCCTTCGTCAAGCTCGTCAACGGCCATGCCACCTATGCCTTCTTCGACGAGAACACGGCCGGCCGGATGATCACGAAGGACCATCTGCCAGCGCTCGGCGACTTCTGCGAGGCGCTGCATTTCGGTGCGATCAGCCTGATCCCCGAGCCATGCGGCTCGACCTACGAGGCGCTGATGACCCGCGAACACGAGAAGCGGGTCATCTCCTTCGACCCGAACATCCGGCCCGGTTTCATCAAGGACCGGGACGCTCATCTCGCGCGGATGAACCGCATGGCGGCGATGTCCGACATCATCAAGTTCTCGGATGAAGACCTCGACTGGTTCGGCATGGTCGGCAGCCACGATGATCTCGCTGCCGAATGGCTGACGCGCGGGCCGAAGTTGGTGCTGATCACTAAGGGTGCCGATGGCGCCGTTGGTTACACCGCTCGCCACAAGGCGGACGTCGCCGGCGAACGCGTCACGGTCGTCGACACGGTCGGCGCCGGCGATACCTTCGATGCCGGTGTACTGGCGTCGCTGAAGCTGAGCGGGCTCCTGACGAAGGATGCCGTTGCGAGCCTCTCGGAAAGTGCCGTCCGCGATGCCCTGGCGCTGGGCGCCAAGGCCGCTGCCGTCACCGTTTCGCGCGCCGGCGCCAATCCGCCATGGAAACACGAAATCGGGCTCTGAGAAGAGCCCGATTTCAGTTCAATCCTTTTCCTCCGGGCGGTATTCGAGGATGTCGCCGGGCTGGCAATCGAGAACGGCGCAGATCTTTTCCAGCGTGTCGAAGCGCACGCCTTTGACCTTGCCGGATTTCAAGAGAGATATGTTCTGCTCGGTGATGCCGACCTGCTCGGCAAGGTCACGTGAGCGTACCTTGCGTTTTGCCAGCATGACATCGAGGTTTACGACGATCGGCATCCGCTAGACGAAGCTCCGGTTCTCGGCTTCGATCCCCGATGCGATGACCATGACGTGACCAAGCACCAGAAGCAGCCCGGCCATCAGCATCAAGATCAGCGTTCCGCCGTTGATGTCGATGAAGACCGAGTGCCCGGTTGCCGCCGGATTGTCGTAGGTGACGGCCATTATGCCGATCGCATTGCTGATGATCATGCACACGGATCCGATGATTGAGATGATCCCGATCCGTTTCAATAGCACGCCATTGCGGCTGGAGAGAATTTCTCCGCGCTCGAAGCCGTCGAACAACTGCCAGGCAAAGGCAAGCCCGGCGATAACCAGCGCATTGTTCAAGGCGGTCAGAAACACGACGGTTGCGATCGCGCGATAGGAGAGCGTGATGGCCGAGACCCTCGGGAAAACCACATCGCGGATGCCTTGCTCGAAGCCGGCTCTGTCGAAGAAGATCTGCCAGTGGCCATAGACCACGGCCGAGCAGAACAACGCGCCGCACAGGACGACCATCAGCTTCATGATGCGGCTCAGCTTCCGCAGTCGCTCCGGGGATCCGGTCATTAGAAAATTCCTTATCGGCTCACTTGTTTTTTTAATGTAAAACGATAATTAATTCGCGTCAATTGTGATTTGGTGCTTTTCATGTCGTTCCGTATTTTGATGAATCCCTGCCTTTTCCTGTCGCTCAATGTGCTCGCCGCCTGCGCAGCGCTCAATGTCGGCTCGTTTGAAAAACTGTCTGGTATCGATCCGCTCAGGTCCGATCCCGCGGAACTGCGCGTCGCGCTGTTGGTGCCGGAAGCGCTCTCGCTCAGGCGGGGCGATGCGACGCTCGGGATCTCCTGGAAGGCGGATGGTTCGCCGCTCGACACGCGCCGTTTCGCGCTTCAGGTCCAGTCCGGCAATGCCGGAGCGCCTGATCTGACAGAGCGGATGCGGGATGGCCAGACGCTCTATGTCCTGACCTTGACGCCTGCCGATGAAGAGCGCCTGCGCGATATGCAGGAGAAGATTGCGGCGACCAAGGGGACCGAAACAAAAGGCCGAGGCAGCCTTTCGGTCGGTTTTTCCGGCGGCTGCTGGACGGGTGCGTTCCCCACCGACCGGAAACTTACCGTCGATGCATGGATCCGCACCCGCTCAGACGAAAGCTATTTCCAGATCCTGTCGGGACTGGATGTGATGGACCTGCTCCACCAGTCCGGCGTAAAGGCATTGCCCGCCTGCGCCGCGTGAGAGGACAGGGCGCGCCACGCGCCCTGTCATTGGTTTTTAGCGGGCAGCCTTGAGCAGCACGGCCACAAGGCCTGCCGTCGACGAATCATGACCGGCAGCACTTTCCTTGCCCTCGACAACCGGCAGAAGGCCCGTTGCCAGCTCCTTGCCGAGCTCGACGCCCCACTGGTCGAAGGAGTTGATGTTGAAGAGCGCACCTTCGACGAAGACGCGGTGCTCGTAGAGGGCGATCAGACGGCCGAGCGCGAAGGGATCGAGCTGGTCGTAGACCAGCGTCAGCGACGGGCGGTTGCCGGCGAAGACGCGATGCGGCGCAATCTTATCCGCCTTGGCGTCCGCCATGCCCTTGGAGGTCAGCTGCGCCTTCGCCTCGGCAAGCGTGCGGCCCTTCATCAGGGCTTCGGACTGCGCAAGGCAATTGGCGATCAGCAGCTCGTGCTGGTGGCGCAGGGTCTTCTCGTGACCGTTGGCGGCGATCATGAACTCGGCCGGGATGACATCCGTGCCCTGGTGGATCAGCTGGTAGAAGGCGTGCTGGCCATTGGTGCCGGGCTCGCCCCAGACGACCGGGCCGGTCGAAAACTCGACCGGCTTGCTGTCGAGCGTGACGGCCTTGCCGTTCGATTCCATGTCGAGCTGCTGCAGGTAGGCCGGAAAGCGCGACAGGCGCTGGTCGTAAGGCAGGATCGCGCGCGAGGGGTAGCCGAGGACGTTGCGGTTGTAGAAGCCGAGGAGGCCGAGCAGCATCGGCAGGTTCTCACGGATCGGCGCGGTGCGGAAATGCTCGTCGATGGCGTGGCCGCCATCGAGGAAGCGGCCGAAATTCTCCTTGCCGATGGCAATCATCAGCGGCAGGCCGATCGCCGACCAGATCGAATAGCGGCCACCGACCCAGTCCCAGAAGCCGAAGACGCGCGCCTGGTCGATGCCGAAGGCCGCGACCTTGTCGAGTGCCGTCGAGACGGCAGCGAAGTGATGGCCGACGGCTGCTTCGCCGAGCTTGTCGGCGATGAAGGCGCGGGCCGTTGCCGCATTGGTCATCGTTTCGATGGTCGTAAACGTCTTGGAGGCGATGATGAAGAGCGTCGTTTCCGGTTCAACGAGCTTCAGCGTGTCGGCGATATGCGCGCCATCGATGTTGGAAACGAAATGCAGGCGCGGGCCGTCATGGAAGGGTGCGAGCGCCAGCGTCGCCATGACAGGCCCGAGGTCGGAGCCGCCGATGCCGATATTGACGACATCAGTAATCTTCTTGCCGGTCGCCCCCTTGAGCGCGCCGGAACGGATGCCGTCGGCAAATGCGCCCATGGTTTCGAGCACGCCGTTGACGTCGGGCATCACGTCCTTGCCGTCGACGAGCACAGGGTGATTGCCGCGGTTGCGCAGCGCCGTGTGAAGCACAGCGCGCTCTTCGGTGATGTTGATGATATCGCCGCGGAACATCGCGTCGCGCTTCTCTTCGACCTTGGCGGCTTTCGCCAGCGCTTCGAGGCCGTCGAGTACCTGTTCGTTCACCGCGCATTTCGAATAGTCGAGCAGCAGATCGTCGAGTGAGGTGCTGAAGCGCGAGAAGCG
Source organism: Ensifer adhaerens (assembly GCF_013283195.1). Lineage (GTDB taxonomy): Bacteria > Pseudomonadota > Alphaproteobacteria > Rhizobiales > Rhizobiaceae > Ensifer > Ensifer adhaerens_G. Next base: position 900,728 of record NZ_JABEKT010000001.1, read on the forward strand.
TTCGGCATCGCTCGCGAAGGCGGCGCGGATATCGGTCGCATTGGTTTGCGCGGCGGTTGCTTTGAGTTGATCGACAAGCGCTTTCATCGCGGGGCTCCTTGTGTCGGACAGTCGCCTGCGTAGCTATTCGCTTTGCATTGTCCGAATCAAGCCCGCAAAACCGCCGGAGTGGCGGTTTTCAGGATTTTTTAAATCGTTTTAAGTCGGGGCGGCCCTTAGCCCCGGAGGTCCTTGCGCAGGATCTTGCCGACATTGGTTTTCGGCAACTCGGTGCGGAACTCGACGAAGCGCGGCCGCTTGTAGTTGGTGAGATTGGCTGCGCAGTGCTTCTTGACGTCCTCTTCGGTCAGGGCCGGATCCTTGCGGACCACGAACAGCTTGACCGCCTCTCCCGAATGTTCGTCGGGAATGCCGATTGCCGCGCATTCGAGAATGCCGGGGTGCGTCATCGCCACTTCCTCGACCTCGTTCGGGAAGACGTTGAAGCCCGAAACCAGGATCATGTCCTTCTTCCGGTCGACGATCTTGACGAGGCCGACGGCGTTGATGAAGCCGATATCGCCGGAGCGGAAGAAGCCGTCAGGCGAGATCGCCTTGGCGGTCTCGTCCGGGCGCTGCCAGTAACCGGCCATGACCTGCGGTCCGCGAATGCAGATTTCGCCGACGTCCCCGATCGGCAAGGTGTTGCCCTGGTCGTCGCGGATCTCGATCTCGGTCGAGGGGATCGGATAGCCGATCGTGCCGGTAAATTCGGTCGAGTCGAGAAGGTTGGCGGTGGCGACCGGCGATGTCTCGGAAAGGCCGTAACCTTCGGCGATCGGGCATCCCGTCATCTTCTGCCAACGTTCGGCAACAGGTCTCTGGATCGCCATGCCGCCACCGAAGGTCAGCATCAGCGACGAGAAATCGAGCTTCTGGAATTCGGCGTTGTTCATCAGCGCGTTGAACAGCGTGTTGAGCCCCGGGAAGATGTTGGTCTTGTACTTGCCGAGTTCCGCGACGAAGCCTGGAATATCGCGCGGGTTGGGGATCAGGATGTTGTTGCCGCCGGTGGCAAGGCCCATCAGCGAGTTCACCGTCAGCGCGAAGATATGATAAAGCGGCAGCGCGCACATGAAGACGAGATTGTCGGGACGCGGGCGCGAACGGAACGCCGTGTCGAACCAGATTTCCATCTGCGCCATGTTCGACAACAGGTTGGAATGGGTGAGCGTCGCGCCCTTGGAAACGCCTGTGGTGCCGCCGGTATATTGCAGGAAAGCGACGTCACCAGGAGCGACATTGGGCTTGGTCAGCTTCCGACGACCGCCTTCGGCAAGCACGGACCTGAAGGAGTGATGGCCGGGGATCGACCAGGCGGGCACCAGCTTCTTCACCCGGCGCACGACCAGATTGACGATCACGCCCTTGAAGCCGAGCATGTCGCCCATCGTGGCGACCACCACATGCTTGACGCTGGTCTTGGCCGCAACTTGCTGGACGGTATGGGCGAAGTTTTCGAGAACGAAGATCGCCTTGGCGCCGGAATCGACGAGTTGATGCTCCAGTTCGCGCGGCGTGTAGAGCGGGTTGACGTTGACGACCGTGAAGCCTGCCCTGAGGATACCGTAGACGATGACGGGGTTTTGCAGGATGTTCGGCATCATCACCGCGACGCGGTCGCCCTTCGACAGCCCGCGTGCCTGCAGCCAGGCGCCGATCTTGGCGGATTCGGCATTGAGTTCTGAGAAGGTCAGCGACTTGCCCATGCAGGTAAAGGCGAAGCGGCGCGAATAGCGCGCGACGGCATGGTCGAAGAAATCACCGATCGATCTGTAGGGCAGTGGGCCGATCTCGGCAGCGATGCCCGGCGGATAGGACTTCAGCCAGATTTTCTCCGGGCTGGTGCCTGTTGGTTGCGTGTTGAGTTCCGCCATGACCTCTCTCCCTCTGGTCGCCACAGGCTGGCCTTGCTTGCGGCCAGAGAAGAAACCCTCCCGGTCTTCTCTTGCCGATGAAGATGATGCTTTTGCGACACCTCTTCAAGCCGAGATTCGGAATTATATAACTTTGACGTAAACGTCAACTCAGCTAACGGTTAACCGGCCTGCTGCGCGCGCACGAAAAAGTATGATGAGTGCCGCAAAGCCTTTGCTATCAGGGGTCAAAGCCTGTATTGCATTGCAACATACCCCCATCGGACTCCATCCGATATCTGCTGCCAGCACCCACAGATTTGTTCCGCTCCCAGAGAGCGGACGACACAGGTATTGCTCATGTGTGACGAAGCCTATTCTTCCGCCGTCGATCCGCGCCGGAGCCGCATTTCCGTTGCCGAGATTGCGCTCGCCGTCGGTGGGTTCGGGATCGGCACGGGAGAATTCGCCATCATGGGCCTGCTGCCGCAGGTGGCCGATGACGTCGGCGTTTCGGTGCCGAAGGCCGGCGCCGTGATCAGTGCCTATGCGCTCGGTGTCGTCGTTGGCGCGCCGCTGATTGCTGTGCTTGCGGCGCGGTTTTCACGTTTCCGGGTGCTTCTCGTGCTGATGCTTCTGTTTGCGATCGGCAATTTCGCCAGTGCCATCGCGCCGGATTTCTACACGCTGGTTGCCGCGCGCTTCTTTGCCGGTCTTCCGCACGGCGCCTATTTCGGCGTGGCGGCGCTGGTCGCCGCCGGGCTTGCCGCACCCAACCAGCGGGCGAGGGCCGTCGGGCGGGTGATGATGGGCCTGACGATCGCCACCCTGTTCGGAACGCCGCTGGTCGCCTGGTTCGGTCAGGCGCTCGGCTGGCGCTCGGCCTTTGCCATCGTCGGCGCCATCAGCCTTCTGACCATTGCGCTGACCTGGTCTTACGTGCCGCGCGACAAGGGCAATCCGCAGGCCACGCCGCTGCGTGAACTCGGCGCCTTGGGCAAATTGCAGGTCTGGCTGATGCTCGGCATCTGCGCGATCGGCTGCGGTGGCATGTTCGCCGTCTTCAGCTACATCGCCCCTGCACTGACAGAGGTCGCAGGCGTTTCCGTCGCCAATGTGCCGATCATGCTGTCAGTGTTCGGTGCCGGCATGATCCTCGGCAACATCGTCGGTTCGCGGCTTGCCGACTGGGCGCTGCTGCCGGCGATTGGCATCGCGCTCGCCTTCAACATCCTCGCCTATGTGCTGTTCTATTTCACCATGGGCAACCCGTGGATCGCCATCGTCAACGTGCTCTTCATCGGCGGCGGCTTTGCCGTCGTGCCGGGTGTGCAGACCCGGTTGATGGACGTGTCGGGCGAGGCGCAGACGCTTGCCGCAGCGCTCAGCCATTCGGCCTTCAACCTTGCCAATGCGCTTGGGGCTTGGCTTGGCGGCTGGTCGATTGCCGCAGGCTACGGCTGGACCTCGACCGGCCTCGTCGGCGCCGTGATGGGCGTTGCCGGTTTCGGCATCTTCCTCGCCTCGGTTTTCGTCGACCGCGCCGAGACGATCAAGCGCGCCACGATACGTGCGGCAGAATGACCGCCGCGATCAAATAAGGCCTTGGAGCTTGCGCGCCGCTAAATTTTTCTGTCATGTCCCGCCGCTAGCCTCGGTCGCGGCCCTGAAACTACCGTAAACCAGGGGCATGGGGCAGCCGAAGGCTGGCAAGGCCTCGGGTTTGCTGTAAAGTCGTTTGAAGACGGAGGAATGTTGGTGCAACTGGGCAATCGCGAACGAGAAAACCTTCCCGCAGAGCCGCGGCTCTTCGGGTATCCGGCGACGTCGCGCTCCGCACTTGTTGGACCGATCACGGCGGCGCGCTGGATGCTCGTCTTCGTTCTTCTTGCCGGTGTCTATTTCTTCAACGGTTTCGTGGTTCCAGTTCTGGCCGCCGTTGTCATCGGTTTTGCCAGCTGGCCGATCTACCGTCGGCTGCTGACGGCGGTCGGCGGCAATCGGACGCTCGCAGCGACCATCGCCATCATCAGCGTCGTGGCCTTCATCGTCGTGCCGATCTCGGTTGCTGCCGTCTATGCGGTCGACGAAGTGCGCGACTGGCTGGTCTGGGCCGTTGAAACCAATGCCAACGGCGCGGGCGTGCCAGTCTGGCTGACGACGATCCCGGTTGCCGGCGTCTGGCTCGGCGAACAATGGGTGAAATATGTCGGCCATCCCGGTGCGCTCGGCGAACTGGTCCAGCTCGTCAGCGGTTCCAACATCGGCAACATCTATCGCGGCGTGCTGGTCATCGGCGCTTCGGCGTTTCACGCCTTTCTGACACTGCTCTTCATGCTGATCACGCTGTTCTTCGTCTATCGCGACGGACATTCCTTCTCCAAGCAGCTCGACCATCTTGGCGAGCGCATCTTCCCGATGCGCTGGGAGCGGCTGTCGCGCGTGGTGCCGCTGACGATCAGCTCGACGGTAACAGGCATGGGCATCATCGCGATCGGCGAGGGCATCGTGCTCGGCGTCGCCTATTGGCTGGCGGGCGTTCCCTCACCGGTCACGCTCGGCATCATCACCGGCCTGATGGCGCTGATCCCCGGCGGTGCGCCGCTCTGCTTCACGCTGGTTTCCGTCTATCTCGTTGCCAGCGGTTCGCCGGTTCACGGCATCGCGCTGTTTGCCTGGGGCACGACGGAACTCTTCATCGTCGACAAGACCTTGCGTCCGCGCCTCGTCGGCGGCCCGATCAAGCTGCCCTTCCTGCCGACCTTTTTCGGCCTTGTCGGCGGGGTGAAGACTATGGGCTTTCTCGGCCTGTTCGTCGGCCCGGTGCTGATGGCGCTGCTCGTCGCCATCTGGCGCGAGTGGATGCGCGAAGTGACCAGCGAAGCCGCACCGACGGTCAGCCCGATCATCAAGGGCTGATGGTGCCGATCTGCCAGCCGCCTTTGGGCGGCGGCAGTGTCCTTATCTTTTCCTTATGCCCGCGCAAAACCATCCCAATCGATAATTGACCCGCCGAGGGTGCATCATCCGGCCATAACCAGTCCCGGAGAATGCACATGTCCGATCTACTTTTTCTCGCCGCCGGCATCGGCGGCCTTGTCGTGTTTGCGCTCTATGCGCGCACGCTCAGCCGGCTCTAGGAGGCATCGATGTTCGAAGCCTTCGTTGGCATCTCCGTCGCGGCCGCACTGGCGGTCTATCTCATCGTGACTCTCGTTCGGCCGGAACGGTTCTGACCCCAGGGTCGAGACTTCGTACCCGGGTCGAGACTTCGTACCCCGGTCGAGGCTTTGTACGGGGTCGAGACTTCGTACCGTCCGGTCGTCTTTCGTGGAGAATTCCTCATGTCTATTATCGGGTGGCTGCAGATCGGCCTCCTCTTTCTCGCCGTCTTGCTTGCGATCAAGCCGCTTGGCCTCTACATGGCCCGGGTTTTCGCCGGCGAGCGCAACTTCCTCTCTCCGGTGCTTGGACCCGTCGAGCGCGGGCTCTATCTGGCGGCCGGCGTTGATGCGAAGAAGGAGCAAGGCTGGCTCGCCTATACGCTGTCGATGCTCGCCTTCAGCGCTGCCGGCTTCGTGCTTCTCTACGCCATCCTGCGCTTCCAGGGGTCGCTGCCGGTGAACCCTCAAGGCTTTGCCGACGTGCCGGCGGACCTCGCCTTTAACACGGCGGTCAGCTTCCTCACCAACACCAACTGGCAGTCCTATGGCGGCGAGACCACCATGAGCCATTTCAGCCAGATGGCTGGGCTCACGGTGCAGAACTTCGTCTCTGCAGCGACCGGCATCGCCATTGCGCTTGCCGTGACCCGTGCCTTTGCCCGTTCCGGTGCGGCAACGCTCGGCAATTTCTGGGTCGATCTGACCCGTTCGACGCTCTACGTCCTCCTGCCGCTGGCCGTCGTCGTTGCACTCGCCTTCGTGGCGATGGGCATGCCGCAAACCTTCAATGGTTCCGTCAGCGCCACCACGCTCGAGGGCGTACAGCAGACGATCGCGCTCGGCCCGGTCGCAAGCCAGGAGGCGATCAAGCAGCTCGGCACCAATGGCGGCGGCTTCTTCAACGCCAATGCGGCGCATCCGTTCGAAAACCCGAGCGCGCTCAGCAACTACCTGTCGATCTTCGCAATGCTGTCGATCACCTCGGCACTGGTCTACACCTTCGGCCAGATGGTCGGTGACCGCCGCCAGGGCTGGGCCTTCATCGCCGCCATGGCGACCCTTCTGATCGCCGGCATCGGCGTCATCTATTGGGCGGAAAGCTACGGCAACCCGATCCTGCACGGCCTCGGCCTCGAAGCTTCGCTCGGCAATATGGAAGGCAAGGAAGTTCGCTTCGGCCAAGCGATGTCGGCAGCCTATGCCGGCGTCACCACCGGTATCTCGACCGGCGCGGTCAACGGCATGCACGGCTCCTTCACCGGCATCGGCGGTCTCGTTCCAATGCTCCTGATCCAGCTTGGCGAAGTGCTGCCAGGCGGTGTCGGCTCCGGCCTTTACGGCATGGTCGTCTTCGCGATCCTCGCCGTCTTCGTCGCCGGCCTGATGGTCGGGCGCACGCCCGAACTGCTCGGCAAGAAGATCGAGGGGCGCGAGATGAAATACGCCATGCTGGCGATCCTCATCCTGCCGGCCTCGATACTCGGCTTCACCGCGATCTCGGCTGTCATGCCCTCGGCCGTCGCCAGTATCGGCACCTCAGGTCCGCATGGTCTGTCGGAGATCCTTTACGCCTACACCTCGGCCACCGGCAACAACGGCTCCGCCTTCGGCGGCCTCTCGGCCAACACGCCCTGGTACAACACCACGCTCGGCTTTGCGATGCTGCTCGGCCGCTTCGCCTATGCGATCCCGGTTCTGGCGATTGCCGGCTCGATCGCCGCCAAGACCCGCGTTCCAGCTTCCACGGGAACCTTCCCGACGCACACGCCGCTCTTCGTTGGCCTGCTCATCGGCATCATCCTCATCCTCGGGGGCTTGCAGTATTTCCCGGCCCTCGCGCTCGGTCCCATCGTCGAGCAATTCGCCATGCTCTCGGGCCAGACCTTCTGAAGGAACAGACCATGTCTTCGAAACCCGTCGCCCCGAGCTTACTCGATCCGGCGATTATCCTGCCGGCCTTCAAGGCCGCATTCACCAAGCTCGACCCGCGCCAGCTCATCCGCAATCCGGTGATCTTCGTCACCGAGGTGGTGGCCGCCATGGTCACGGTCTTCTTCATCCGCGATCTGGCTACCGGGACCGGAAGCCCGCTGTTCTCAGGGCAAATTGCCGCCTGGCTGTGGTTCACGGTGCTGTTTGCCACCTTCGCCGAGGCCGTCGCCGAAGGGCGCGGCAAGGCGCAGGCCGACAGCCTGCGTCGCACCAAGTCCGAGTTGATGGCCCGCAAGCTGGTCTCGGCGGAAGGTCGTGAAACCCAAACGATCGCCGCCACCTCGCTGAAGGTCGGCGACCTCGTGCTCGTCGAAGCCGGCGAATTGATCCCCGGCGACGGCGACGTCGTCGAGGGCGTCGCCTCGGTCAACGAAAGTGCGATCACCGGTGAATCCGCGCCTGTGATCCGGGAATCCGGCGGCGACCGATCCGCCGTCACCGGCGGCACCCAGGTGCTGTCCGACTGGATCAAGGTGCGCATCGGCACGGCACCGGGCGACACCTTCGTCGACCGCATGATCGCGCTCATCGAAGGCGCGCAGCGCCAGAAAACCCCGAACGAGATCGCGCTGTCGATCCTGCTGTCCGGCCTGACGCTGGTCTTCCTCGTTGCCGTCGTGACGCTTTGGGGTCTTGCCGGCTACTCCGGCACGGTTCTGTCGGTCACGGTTCTTTCGGCCCTGCTCGTCACCCTGATCCCGACCACCATCGGTGGCCTCCTGTCGGCCATCGGCATCGCGGGCATGGACCGGCTGGTGCGCTTCAACGTCATTGCCACATCAGGCCGCGCAGTTGAGGCGGCCGGTGACGTCGACACGCTGCTGCTCGACAAGACAGGTACCATCACCTTCGGCAACCGAATGGCCGCCAATTTCATGCCGGTTCCAGGCGTCACCGATGCCGAACTGGCCGATGCGGCGCTGCTGGCAAGCCTTGCCGACGAGACGCCGGAAGGCCGCTCGATTGCTGCGTTGGCAACCGGTGAATTTGGCCGCCAGACGCCATCTGTCACTCTGCCCATTTCTGGTAAGCAGGCGAACCGTGAGGTCGTGGCTCTGGCCGTCGGTGGCGGCTCCGTTCAGTCAGGGGCATTGGCAATCGATGCTGTCGTGCCCTTTGCCGCCGAAACGCGCCTGTCGGGCGTCGACTTCGCCGGTCGTCGACTGCGCAAGGGGGCTGTCGATTCGATCCTGAAGTTTGCAGGCGTTCGCGACGAGAATGTGCCGGCCGAATTCCGCCGCGCCGTCGACCAGGTCGCACGCACCGGCGGCACGCCGCTCGCCGTTACCGACGGCAACCGCCTGCTCGGCGTCATCCACCTCAAGGACGTGGTCAAGCCCGGCATCAAGGAGCGTTTTGCAGCCCTTCGCGCCATGGGCATCCGCACCGTCATGGTGACCGGCGATAACCCGGTGACGGCAGCGGCGATCGCGTCGGAAGCCGGTGTCGACGACTTCCTCGCCGAGGCGACACCGGAAGACAAGCTTGGCTATATCCGTAAGGAGCAGCAGGGCGGCCGCCTGATCGCCATGTGCGGCGACGGCACCAACGACGCGCCGGCGCTTGCCCAGGCAGACGTCGGGGTGGCGATGCAGACCGGCACGCAGGCGGCGCGCGAGGCGGCCAACATGGTCGACCTCGATTCGAGCCCGACGAAGCTGATCGAGATCGTCGAGATCGGCAAGCAACTGCTGATGACGCGCGGCTCGCTGACGACCTTCTCGATCGCCAACGACGTGGCGAAATACTTCGCCATCATCCCGGCGCTGTTCATCACCACCTATCCGGCGCTGGCGGCCCTCAACATCATGGGCCTGACATCGCCGCAGTCGGCGATCCTGTCGGCGGTGATCTTCAACGCCTTGATCATTGTCGCGCTCATCCCGCTGGCGCTGAAGGGCGTCAAGTACCGCCCTGTTGGTGCCGCAGCACTCCTGCGCCGCAACCTGCTGGTCTACGGCCTCGGCGGCCTGATCCTGCCCTTTGCCGGCATCAAGCTCGTCGACGTCGTCGTCTCCGCTCTCAATCTGGTGTAATCATGTTGAACCAACTTCGCCCCGCAATCGTCATGGCCCTGCTGTTGACCGCGATCACCGGCCTTGCCTATCCCTTCGCCATCACCGGCGTCGCCCAGGCCTTGATGCCGGCGCAGGCCAATGGCAGCCTGATCCGCATCGACGGCACCGTCGTCGGCTCCGATCTGATCGGGCAGAATTTCGCCGCCGACAAATATTTCTGGCCGCGCCCCTCCGCGACTGGGCCCGAACCCTACAATGCCGGCGGCTCGACCGGCTCCAACCTCGGCCCGACCTCGGCCAAGCTGAAGGAGCGGGTGGCCGCCGATGTCGAGAAGCTGCGCGCCAGCGGTGTAACAGGCGAGATTGCCGCCGATGGCGGCACGGCGTCGGGCTCCGGCCTCGACCCGCATATTTCGCCGACCTTCGCCCGCGAGCAGGTGTCGCGTGTTGCCAAGGCTCGAGGGGTTGCCGAAGCCGACGTGGTGACGTTGGTGGAACAGGCAACGGAAGGTCGTCTGTTCGGGATCATAGGCGAGCCGCGCATCAATGTGCTAGAACTCAACCTTGCTCTGGATGCCCGGAGAAGCTGAGTGCGAAGCCTGAGATGCCACCAGAGATCTTGAATGCCTGAAACCGATCGCGAATCGAAAAGCCGCCCCGACCCGGATGCCCTGCTGGCGCTGGCCGGGCAGGGGCGAAGGGGAAAGCTGACGGTTTTCCTCGGCGCAGCCCCAGGCGTGGGCAAGACCTATACCATGCTGACGCGCGCGCGTCGGCTGAAGTCCGACGGCGTCGACATCGTCATCGGTCTGGTGGAGACCCATGGGCGCGGCGAGACCGCTGCGCTCGTCGAAGGACTGGAGATACTGCCGCGCCGCGATGTGAACCATCGCGGCCGCGTGCTTTCTGAATTCGACCTCGACGCTGCGCTCGCCCGCCGCCCGAAGATCATCGTCGTCGACGAACTGGCGCATAGCAATCCGGAGGCCAGCCGCCATCCCAAGCGCTTTCAGGATGTGGAAGAGCTGATTGCCGCCGGCATCGACGTCTGGACGGCGCTCAACATCCAGCATCTGGAAAGCCTGTCCGATGTCGTCGCCCAGATCACCGGTGTTGCGGTGCGCGAGCGCGTACCCGACACGGTTCTCAGCCGTGCCGACGACGTGTTGCTGGTCGATCTGCCGCCGGCCGAACTCATCGAACGGCTGAACCAAGGTAAGGTCTACCTACCCGACAGCGCCAAGCGCGCCACCGAGCGCTTCTTCCGCCTCGGCAATCTGACGGCGCTGCGCGAGCTGGCGCTCAGGCGCACCGCCGACCGGGTCGATGACCAGATGGTCGACTATCTCAAGCAGAACGCCATCGAAGGGCCCTGGGCCAGCGGCGAGCGCCTGTTGGTCTGCATCGGCCCCGATCCGCTGTCGGAAAAGGTCGTGCGCACTGCCAGCCGCCTGGCTTCCGGGCTGAACGCACCCTGGATCGTCGTCTTCATCGAGCGGGCCGACCGTGAAAGCGGCGACGGCGAGGCGGCGAAAAGGCTCGACGAGACCTTCCGTCTTGCCGAACAGCTCGGTGCGGAGACCCGCCGCATCGTCGGCAACGATTTCGTCGAAGAGATCCTCAAGCTTGCGCGCCGTGAGCACGCGACGCAGATCGTCATCGGCACGAAGCGCCAGCCTTTCCCGATGCGTCTCTTCCGGCAATCGCTTCCCGATGCACTGGCCGAGCGCATCACCGGTGTCGGCATTCATCTCGTGACCGACAAGGAACAGCCGCGCGCGAAGCGAAACGTCACCGGCAAACGGAAAATGCCCGAGGGTTTTGGGCGGGCACTTGCCATTGCCGCCGCCACCGTGGCAGCGGCAACGGCGCTCGGCGTGCTCATCGAGCGTTTCATCATCCTGCCGAACATTTCGCTGCTGTTCCTCCTGGCGGTGCTGGCATCGGCAACCTATGCCGGCCACGTCTCGGCAATCGCGGCAGCCCTTCTTTCGGTGCTTGCCTACAACTTCTTCTTCATCAATCCGGTCGGCACCTTCACCGTGGCGGAGCCGCACGAAGTCTTCGCGCTGTTCATTTTCCTGGTTGCCGCAGCCCTTGCCGGCAGCCTAGCTTCCCGGGTGCGCGAACAGGCAAAATCCGCCCGGCGCCGTGCGGCGGCAACGCAGGCGCTCTATGACTTCTCTCGCAAGCTCTCGGGCACGGCAAATGTCGACGACGTGCTCTGGGCAGCAGTCACCCAGATGCAGACGACGCTGAAGCGCAATGTCGCGGTGCTGCTGCCGGAGGAGGGAGACCTGCGCCTGAAGGCCGCCTGGCCGCCGGATACCGAGCTTGATGTCACCGACACCATGGCCGCACGTTGGGCCATGGACAAGAAGGAGGCGGCCGGAAACGGCACCGGTACGCTACCGAACAGCCCGTTCCATTTCCGGCCGCTGACGAGCCCGCACGGCGTCGTCGGCGTCTGCGGTTTCGCGCAGGCCGGCAAGCCGCTGGAGATCAACGAGGAGCGGGCGCTCGCTGCCATCCTCGACCAGACGGCGATCGCGATCGACCGGGCTCGCCTTTCGCGCGAAAGCCTGGATCACGCCGCCAAGCTGGAAGGCGAGCGGTTTCGCGCCGCCCTTCTGTCATCGATCTCGCACGATCTGCGCACGCCGCTTGCCACCATAACCGGCGCCGTTACCAGCCTGCGCCAGCTCGGCGACCGCATGCCGCCGGAAAGTCGCGATGACCTCTTGCAATCGATCGAGGAAGAGGGTGGCCGGCTCACCCGTTTCGTCGCCAATCTGCTCGACATGACCCGCATCGAAGCGGGCACGGTCAATGCCAAGCGCGATTGGGTGGATGTCGCCGATGCGGTGCGCGCTGCCGTTGATCGGGCGCGCAAGTATTTTCCGGACCGCGAGATCGAGACCAGCATCGCGCCGGAACTGCCGTTGATGCGCGGCGACAGCGTACTTTTGGGCCAGGTACTCTTCAACCTGCTCGACAATGCCAATAAATACGGCGGCGACGAGCCGATCAGCATCTATGCCAGACGCGACGGCAACGACATCGTCTTGTCGGTCACCGATCTCGGCAAGGGAATCGCTGAGCGCGATCTCGAACAGGTCTTCGAAAAATTCTTCCGCCGGGGCAAGGTGGACGGCCGCACACCGGGCACCGGTCTCGGACTGTCGATCGCCAAGGGATTCGTCGAGGCCATGGGTGGCCGCATCAAAGCCGAAAGCCCGGCATTGAGACGTCGCGGTACGCGCATCTCCATGCGCTTCCCTGCCGCCGAAGCTGAAATATCTGAAAAGGACCGTGCATGAGCGTGGAGCGCATCCTCGTTGTCGACGACGAACCCCAGATCCAGCGCTTCCTGCGACCGGCCCTGAGCGCTGCCGGATATGACGTGCTGGAGGCCTTGACCGGAACCGAGGCGCTGAAGGCGGCCGCGACCACCGCGCCCGACGTGGTCATCCTCGATCTCGGCCTTCCCGACATGGACGGCAAGGACGTCATCGCCAACATCCGCGCCTGGTCGCAGGTGCCGATCATCATCCTGTCGGCGCGCGACCGGGAGAGCGAAAAGATCGCCGCCCTTGACCTTGGCGCCGACGATTACATCGAAAAACCCTTCGGGATCGGCGAGCTGACGGCGCGCATCCGCGCTGCCCTTCGCCACCGCATCCAGATGGAGGGCGGGCATACCCAGCTTTCGGCCGATGGCGTGGCGATCGATACGATCAAGCGTCTGGTGACGCGTGATGGCGAACCGGTGCGTCTGACGCCGAAGGAATATGATCTGCTGGTCATGCTGGCGCACCATGCCGGACGCGTCGTCACCCACAAGACGCTGCTGACCTCGGTCTGGGGCGCGGCGCACGGCGAAGATCTGCATTATTTGCGCGTCTTCATCGGCCAGTTGCGCGGCAAGATCGAGCGCGACCCGGCCGATCCCAAGATCATCCGAACGGAACCGGGCGTCGGCTACCGCTTCGTCGGCGACGGCGACTGATATCAAGTCTCGATGTTCTATCATCGAGACTTGATACGAGGCCGCCAGGTCCGCCCAGCGGTCAGGCGCCATGGGGATCAGTTGGCCGCAACCGGCTTTGGTTTCTCGCCTGCGAGCGTTTCGCCGACGACGATCTTTTTCTTCGCTGCCGGCCGCGGATTTTCGATGATGTTGACCGGTGCGGACAACGTCGTCGCGGCGACATTGCCGACGCCTCTCGCCGTGCCGGCGACAACGGCGGCGATGCCTGTTCCCACGGAAATGTTCGAGTCGGTCAGCGTCTGGCCCTTGATCAGGCGTTGGCCGATCAGCTGCACGATTTCCGGGCTCTCGGCGAATTTTCCATGGTGCAGCCCGTCGTCGGTCTCGACCTTGGTCAGGTCGATGGCGGTGATGCCGGATTTTTCAAGGTCCGTACGATAGGGTTCCTTCGACGGGTCGATGGCGCCAAGGCGCGAAACGTCACCGGAAATGAAGCTCGAAAGCGCCAGAGCACGATCGTCCTGCGAGACGAAGATGGTGAATTTCGGCTTCTTCTTGCCCATCTCCACCCATTGCTTGGCAAAGACGTCGAGGTCGATATCCGGCGAGGCCAGGATCACGTTCTGGATCTTTGACGGCACGTTGCCGTCGCGAATGCCCATCTGCCGGAGCGATTCCATCGTCAGCCATGTACCCATGGAGTGGGCGAGGATGGTGATGTCCTTGACGTTGGGGGCCTGCGAAAGGATGCGTAGCGTGTCCTCGAGCGCGGTGCGCGAGTAGTTGGTGCTTTCCTTGTCGTAATTGTACTCGAACACATTGGCGCGCGAAGGCCACGTGAACAGGATCGGCGTCGTCTGGGCGCCGGAATCGTGGATGATCTGCGCCAACCGGAAGACCGAATCCTCGTAGCGGTTGTTGAAACCGTGAACGAAGACGAAGGCGTGGCCGCCGACATTGTGCTGCTTGAACCATTCACGGCCGTCGGCGAGCGTGTCCAGTTCCCGAACCCGCGTCACCGCAAAGTCGGTCGCCGGATCGGGCGGCAGCTTGCGCGGCCATTGCACCGTGCCGGCCTTGCGCACGGTGTCGGGCGGGATCGAGACCGCGACGTCGGTCATGAAGGTGTTGGCGTCCCGCTCGCCCGAAAACAGTGTCGCGGGGTCGCCCGAAGGCTGCCTTGTGGTTGCGACCAGCATCTCCACCTGCGCGGTTTTCGGTGTCTGTGCGGTGAGCGCAACCGGGGTCATGACGCCCTCGGGTTTTCCGGCGCAAGAGGAAAGCCCCAGCGACAGGGCAACAGCCGCCGCGATTGCCATCATTCTTCGCGTCCGTGCCGACGAGATCGTAACACGCGCATTGTCAATCATCGGCGCCCCACGCAGAAACAAGACCGAGCCGCATCAGACTGTGCGTTCGCGACAGCGCGATGACACCACTCCATGCCGGCAGATGCAAGCGGGTATTTCGCCATGTCTCGCGCTATGGTTTTGCTTTGAGATTGCGCCGGCTCGGCCGGGTCTCTCTGCGTGGCGTCTCCATCGGTCTCGCCGGGCAGGTGACCGCGGTATCTGCCGCGACAGGGCGAGCGTCGCCCACGAAATGCATTTGGTCACCGTCGGCGGCGTGAGCGGTTCGGGCGGCGCCTTTGTTGCCGATCAGGACGCGGTGGCAGGCAGAGGCAGGTTGATCGCCGGGCCGGGGCCGACGCCGTGCTGTCGGCGGACCTGCCGCGACGCGCTGCCGTCGAACAGTGACATCGGCAAGGTCCCGGTCAGGATCCAGCGATAGGGCGAGCGGGCATCCGGCTCGCGCACCTGATACGGTATTGAATTGAGCGGCAACACGTATTCCGGCCGGCGCAGGCCAGCCTCCCTGTTGCCGAGCCATGTCAGCACGACCAGCACTTCGCCGCCGATCTCAAGCGCTGACAAGGAACAGGTCCGGCCGGCGACATTGGCCTGAACGGCATCCTCGTGAACTTGAAAACGGCTAACTTTAAGCGACATCGTTCGGCTTCCTTGAAATGGACCTCTTGCCAGCCGCTCGTTCGCAGCAAGGCGCGCCGGCCTTCGGCCAGCTTCAGACTTTCATCCCGCTACAGTGCTCATTTCTTTGAAGGAAAATGGTGCCGCTTAGCAGACTCGAACTGCTGACCCCATCATTACGAATGATGTGCTCTACCGACTGAGCTAAAGCGGCCCTGAGGCGGTTCCGCGAAAAGACCGCGGAACGAAGTGTGAGGCGCTGATAAACGCAAAGCGCCAAGATTTCAAGCCATCAGTTTCGAGAACTTGAAAATTCCTTGTTGGCAGCGATCGTCGGCGCGGGGTGGAGCCCGAGACGGGCGCGTGCGGCATCGTATTCGCGCTCCCAGCGATCGACCATATGTGCGACCGAGGTGATCTTGCGCACGGCGCCGATGCCCTGGCCGCAGCCCCAGATGTCCTTCCAGGCCTTGGCGCCCTCGGTTGCCTGGGCAAAATCCATCTTCGACGGATCCGCTTCCGGCAGGTTTGCCGGGTCCATGCCGGCGGCTGCGATCGATGGTTTCAGGTAGTTGCCATGGATTCCGGTGAAGTAGTTGGAATAGACGATGTCGGCGGCATTGCTGTCGACGATCATCTGTTTGTAGGCGTCGCTGGCGCGCGCTTCTTCCGTGGCGATGAAGGGCGAGCCGATATAGGCCATGTCGGCGCCCATGGCCTGGGCGGCGAGGATGGCGCCGCCATTGGCGATCGCGCCTGAGAGAAGCAGAGGGCCGTCGAACCAGGAGCGGATTTCCTGGACGAGGGCGAACGGGGAAAGCGTGCCGGCGTGGCCGCCGGCGCCGGCGGCAACGGCGATCAGCCCGTCAGCACCCTTGCGGATCGCCGAATTGGCGTGGCGATTGTTGATGACGTCATGCAGCACAATGCCGCCATAGGAATGAATGGCGGCGTTGACCTCCGGCACGGCGCCAAGCGAAGATATGACCACCGGCACCTTGTACTTGATGCAGAGCATCAGATCGTGCTCAAGGCGGGTATTGGATTTGTGGACGATCTGGTTGACGGCAAAGGGCGCGGCCTTGCGGCCAGGGTTCCGGGTGTCGTGGTCGGCGAGCGTCTCGGTGACTTCGGCAAGCCACTCGTCGAGTTGCGATTGCGGGCGGGCGTTCAATGCCGGAAAGGAGCCGACCACGCCAGCCTTGCACTGCGCGATCGTCAGCTTGGGATGCGAGATGATGAACAAAGGTGCGCCGACAACCGGCAGTCTCGTCGTTCCGGAAAGAATTGGCGGCAGCGACATCGAGTTCTCCATCCCGTAGAAGTTTTGACGTTTGCGTAAACGTCAAAATAGATAGCAGCAAGTTGCGCGCTTGCAAAGATGCGGATTTTCGTGGCGGCGATGGTGGTCGGGCAGTTTTCCCCGACGTTGCCGGGGTCGCCCGCGCGTCGGACTTGCGGATTTTGAAAGCAGCGGTTACGCAATTGTTAACAAAACCAACGGCGTGCATCCGGAATTAACCGATAAGAGCTTGCGGATGACAAAGAAGGCGCCGATCGAAATGACGAGCGCCGGCGGGGCTACGGCATAATCCTTTAAATCGGATCCGATTTAAGGCTAGGATTATGCAGCAGATTTAAAGCGTTACAGCGTCCTTTGCGCGCCAGATTTGACGCGCGGTGTTGTAAGGCCCGGTATGCACAGAAGGATTTGACGTGAGCGGACTCGAGACTGCAATCCGAAATGCGCTGGAGCGCTCCGACAGGACCAACGCCGAGACGCGGGCGCGCATCTATCAATCCGCGCGCCAGGCGCTCGAAACCGGGCTGCAGAAGCAGGGGATCGAGGACCAGAACGTCGTCGCCCAGCAGCGCCATCGGCTGGAAGCGGTCATCCACGCGATCGAGACCGAGGAGCGCGCAGCCCTGAAGGCGCGCCCGGCGCCGGCCCCGTCTGTCAGCCTCGATGATGCTGTCGCACCGCGCGCTGCGGCAGCGGCAAGGTCCGAGCCGCAGCCGTCCGCGCCTTCCGATGGCCGCCGCGAGCCGGCTTTTGCCGGCCAGACGCCGCGCGACGGACAGAATGACGGTGGACTTGGTGGCCTTCGTGCCGACCGCGACGGCCCTGTTGTCTCTACGGCTGCGGCCGGCGAGGTTGCGGCCAGGCAGTCGAATGAAGGCAGGGGAGCGGTCGCGCCGGACGTGCGCGCAACCGACGGCCGCAAGCGTCGACGCAAGCGCGGCAGCCTGCTGTCGCTCGCCATGGTCGTCGCGACGCTGCTGGCTGCTGTCGTCGCCGCCGTCTGGTGGGTCGAGACCAACAATCTTCTGCAGTCGCCGGCCGCGCGCGACAC
This sequence comes from Ensifer adhaerens, assembly GCF_013283195.1. GTDB lineage: Bacteria > Pseudomonadota > Alphaproteobacteria > Rhizobiales > Rhizobiaceae > Ensifer > Ensifer adhaerens_G. The sequence goes on from NZ_JABEKT010000001.1 coordinate 918,130, forward strand.
CAATGTCGCCAATCCGCCGGCAACCGTGGCGTCACAGGATTTCGACGGGGCTGCCGGTCTGCCGACGCTCGGCGCCCAGGAAGGCTTCACCGGCGATTGGGTCGAGGTGTACACGCCCGGCAAGACAGGGGCGATCACGCCCGGCCCGCAGGCGACTGCCGAGCCTGTCAATGACGACGGCGGCCAGCGCGTCTTGTTGACCTCTGGCGATGCCGATGCGGACGGCGACGTGACCATCGAGATTCCGGCGGCGATCCTGGCCGAACTTTCGGGCAAGACGTCGACGCTGGCGCTGACGGTACAGGCCACGCCCGGCAAGTCGACAGAGTTCGCGGTGGAGTGCAACTTCTCTTCACTCGGTGAGTGCGGCCGACACCGTTTCACCCTGCATGATGAGCGGGTCGACATGCTGTTCAAGGTGACGTTCGACCGAAGCCTCGCGCCAAGCGCTGCCGGGCAGATCGTCATCAACAGCGACATCAGCGGCGGCGGCAAGGGCTTGAACCTTTACGCCATCCGCGTCCTGCCGGGCCAATAAGCCTGCACGAAAGGCCGGCTCGCGGGCTTCGGCTATTTCAGGAAGCCGGGGCCTGAACCGACGATCTTGTCGTCGATCTCGCCGATTGCATCCTTGTCCTTGCCCTCGTAATCGAGCTTGGACAGGATGTGGCGAATGAGATTGATCCGTTCGCGTCGTTTGTCGTTGCCTCGCACGATTGTCCACGGCGCATGGTCCGTGTGGGTCGCCTTCAGCATCTGGTCGCGCTTCTCGGTGTAGTCGTCCCATTTGTTAAGTGCTGCGATATCCATCGGCGACAGCTTCCAGATCTTCAACGGATCATGGCGACGGTCGTGAAAGCGCTTGAGCTGCATTTCGCGGCCGATATCGATCCAGAATTTGAACAATTGAATGCCCTCGTGCACGATCATCTTCTCGAAGCGCGGCACCTGCTTGAGAAATTGTTCGTGCTGCTCTGGCGTGCAGAAGCCCATGACCGGCTCGACGCCGGCGCGGTTGTACCAGGAGCGGTCGTAGAGCACGAGTTCGCCCGCTGTCGGCATGGTCGCGATGTAGCGCTGGAAGTACCATTGCCCACGCTCGGTCTCGGTCGGCTTCGTCAAGGCGACCACGCGGGCCCAGCGGGGATTAAGGTTGCTGCTGGTGGCATGGATGGCGCCGCCCTTGCCGGCCGCGTCCCGGCCCTCGAACAGCGCGATGATGCGCTTGCCGGTCGCCTGCTGCCAGAGCTGCAGCTTGACCAGTTCGATCTGAAGCGTTTCCAGCGTCTTCAGGTAGTCGTCGTCGTCGTCGAGCTTCTTCTTGTAGGGAAAGCCGCCGGAGGCAAAGGCCGCCTCGTCGATCCACTTCGGCAATTCCGGGTTGTCGACGTCGAAGAGCCGCTTCTTGCCGCCGATATCGAGCTCCACCGCCCGGCTTTCGGTCTTCGTTGCCGCCTGCGTTGACGCCATGTGGTCTTCCTCCAGCCCGAGCGATTTCCTGTGAGGAGGCCACAATTGCATTGCGGATTCAAGCGCGTCGTGAAAATCATGTCATGAAGCGTCGTTATCTCTCGACCATTTGAGGCCGGGAGGAAGACCAAAGTGATTCATGAGGATATGGTGCTGGACGGTTCCAAGGCGTTCTGGCGGACGCTCGTGCCGCGGTTGAAGGCGGAGCGCTGGCTGCTCGGCCTGACGGCGCTGCTGGCAGTCCTTGCGACCATTGCTGGCATTCATTTTCTCGCTGTCCTGCCGTTCTGGATCGTGCTTGCCGCCGCCCTGCTCAACCGCAGTGCGCCCTCGGCGCTGCCAAAGGCCGCAAAAGCGGCCAAGGTGGCAGCCGTGACGGGTGGCGCCAGCGACGCGCTGATCCCGGCCTTGAACGCGCTTGATATGCCGGTTCTGGTCGTGGCGGTCGATGAAACCGTCGTCTTCCAGAATATCGCGGCCGAAAAGGCTTTCGGCACCATTCCGCCCAACAGCTATCTCGCAGCCCGCGTCCGTTCGCCCGGCATTCTCGATATGGTTCGCGAGACGATCGCGACCGGCAAGATCAACCAGATCGAACACACCGAGCGTCTGCCGTCCGATGCGGTCTACGTGGTCAGGGTGGCGCCCGCCGAAATTGGCGGCGACGGTCCGTGGAGCCGGGTCTTCCTGCTCACCTACCGCGACATCTCGCAGGCCCGCCGCATCGATCGCATGCGCTCGGATTTCGTTGCGAATGCCAGCCACGAGCTGCGCACGCCGCTGGCATCGTTGCGCGGCTTCATCGAGACGATGCAAGGCCCGGCGCGCAACGATCTGAAGGCGCAGGAAAAGTTCTTCGGCATCATGCACGAGCAGGCGACGCGCATGAGCCGGCTTGTCGACGACCTCCTGTCTTTGTCGCGGCTGGAGCTGAAATCCCACATCGCACCTGACGATACGATCGACCTACGCCCGCTGCTCGGCCATGTCCGTGACAGTCTTGCGCCGCTTGCGAGCGATCTCGACGTGACGATCACGCTGACGATGCCGGATAGTCCCGTTGTCGTTCAGGGGGACCGCGACGAGCTGACCGAGGTGTTCGAGAACCTGATCGAGAACGCCTGCAAATACGGCCAGGAAGGCAAGAAGGTCGATGTCGAGCTTTCCGGCGGCGAAGGCGGGCAGGCCGAGGTCGTCGTCAGAGACTATGGCCCCGGCATTCCTGCCGAACATGTGCCGCGCATCACCGAGCGGTTCTACCGCGTCAATGTCGAGGCGAGCCGCTCGAAAAAGGGTACCGGTCTCGGCCTTGCGATCGTCAAGCACATCCTGACCCGCCATCGCGCGCGGCTCCTGATCCACTCGGAGCTGGGCAAGGGCACGGTGTTTACCGTGCGTTTTTGACATATTGGCGCTGGATAACGTTGCGCTGTTCATTTTTCATTATGATTTTCAATGACATGAGCTGTCATAAATGTTTCGCGAAACTGACATAAAAGGTGTGGCTATCGGCGGCTAGTTAGGGGCAGCCGATCAGACGGCGAAGAGCGCTGCAACGCTTGGCGCACTCAACACAAGCCCATTCCGGGAGAACTTTTATGAAAGCTCTTAAACTCACTGTCGCGGCGCTCGTCGCATCCGCCGCGTTCGCTGGCGTGGCTGTCGCGCGCGATCAGGTTCAGGTCGCCGGCTCCTCGACGGTTCTTCCCTACGCAAAGATCGTCGCCGAGACGTTCGGCGAGACCTTCCCGGACTTCAAGACCCCGGTTGTTGAATCCGGCGGCTCCTCGGCTGGCCTGAAGGAATTCTGCAAGGGCGTCGGCCCTGACACCATCGACATCGCCAACTCCTCGCGCAAGATCAAGGACAGCGAAGTCGAGGCCTGCAAGGCCGCCGGCGTCACCGAAATCCAGGAAATCCAGATCGGTTACGACGGTATCGTTTTCGCAACCGACGCCGGCAATGCCGACCTCGCTCTGAAGCCCGTCGATCTCTACAAGGGTCTGGCTGCTGAAGTCGTCGTCGACGGCAAGCTCGTCGCCAACCCCTACAAGAAGTGGTCTGAAGTCAACGCCGCTCTGCCGGACGCCGATATCGCCGCCTTCATCCCGGGCGAAAAGCACGGCACGCGCGAAGTCTTCGAAGAGAAGATCCTGGCTGCAGGCTGCAAGGAAGCCGGCGCCCTCGACGTCATCAAGGCTGCCGTTGCCGATGAAAAGCAGCAGCACAGCAAGTGCGTCGCAGTCCGCAAGGACGGCCTGGCTGTCGACATCGACGGCGATTACACCGAAACGCTGGCGCGTATCGCCGCCAACAAGAACGGCATCGGCGTCTTCGGCCTGTCTTTCTATGAAAACAACGCCGACAAGCTGAAGGTCGCCACCGTCAACGGCATCGTTCCGTCGACCGAAACGATCGCTTCCGGCGAATACCCGGTTTCGCGCCCGCTCTACTTCTACGTCAAGAAGGCGCACCTCGGCGTTATCCCGGGCCTCAAGGAATATGTTGAGTTCTTCCTCGACGATCAGATGATCGGCCCGGAAAGCCCGCTTGCCGAATACGGCCTCGTCGCTGCTCCGGATGCCGAGCGCGAAGAGATCCGCAAGGCTTTCGCAGCCGGCAACATGCTCTGATACTGACAAGCCCCGGCGCGACATTGCTCGCGCCGGGGCATGCCTCCATCCGAACTGCCGGCAGCGCCTTGAGCGCCACGCCGCGGAGACGTGCCGATGAGTACTTCATTTCTTCTTTTGCTCATTGTTTTAATTGGCTTTATTTCTTATTTTGCGGGCCGTGCGCGCTCCTTCGCGCAGGCTGGCGGCAAGCTCTCCAATCTGCATTCCTTGCCCGGCTATCATGGCAGTTACGTTGCGATCTGGGCGATCCTCCCGGCAGCCCTGGTGCTCGGTGCCTGGCTCGTCGCTGCACCTGTCTATATCGACTCCAGCACCCGGGCGGTGTTGCCAGAAACGGTGCAGGCGCAGGGTGGCGCGACTGTCGAACTGGCACTTGGCCAGGTCAAGTCGGTTGCCGGTGGACTGAAGCGGCTGACGGCCGAAGAAGTTTCCGCGCTTGAAAGCGGTTCGGCCAATCTTCGCTCCACGCTTGCTGCCAAGGGCGTGGCCCTGGCGGGTGAGGGTGAGCCCTACATGATCACTGCTGCCCAGCATTTCAACGCGATGACCGTCACCAATCGCTGGCTGATGAGCGCGGTCGTGCTGCTGATCGCCATTGCCGGCGGCGTTTATGCCATCCGCAACATCGCCACCCGTTTCCGCGCTCGCAATCAGGTCGAGCGCGTCATGCTCGGCGCACTGGTCGTCGCCTCGTCGATCGCCATCCTGACCACGGTCGGCATCATCGCTTCGATGCTGTCGGAAGCGGGCCGCTTCTTCACCATGGTTTCGCCCTTCGAGTTCTTCTTCGGCACCGTCTGGGACCCGCGGTTTGCGGCTGCAGGCAGTGGCGGCGCCTCCGGCCAGTTCGGCCTGATCCCGCTGCTCGCCGGCACGCTCTACATCGCCTTCGTCGCCATGCTCTTCGCGGTGCCGATCGGTCTTTTCGCAGCCATCTACATGGCGGAATATGCAAGCCCGCGCCTACGTTCGACGGCAAAGCCGCTGCTGGAAGTGTTGGCGGGCATCCCGACCATCGTCTACGGTTTCTTCGCACTCGTGACCGTCGGCCCGTTCCTGCGCGATATTTCCGCCCAGCTGAACGGTCTGGTCACCGGCAACTATCAGAACTTCATCCAGGCACAGAGCGTCCTCACCGCCGGCATCGTCATGGGCATCATGCTGATCCCGTTCGTTTCCTCGCTGTCGGACGACATCATCACCCAGGTGCCGCGGGCGCTGCGTGACGGATCGCTCGGTCTCGGTGCCACCCGTTCCGAAACGGTCAAGAAGGTCATCCTTCCCGCAGCACTTCCGGGCATCGTCGGCGCACTGCTGTTGACCGCCTCGCGCGCCGTCGGCGAAACGATGATCGTGGTGCTGGCCGCCGGTGTCGCCGCCCGCATGCAGATCAATCCCTTCGAGCCGATGACGACGGTGACGGTCAAGATCGTCAACCAGTTGACGGGCGACCTTGAGTTCACCTCGCCGCAGACGCTGGTCGCGTTTGCGCTCGGCATCACGCTCTTCGTCATCACGCTCGGCCTCAACATTTATGCGCTCTACATCGTGCGCAAGTATCGGGAACAGTACGAATGACCGACATCGCTTCCCCGGCCGTCCGGATCTCCACCCGTCCCGCATCCGCAAAGCGTGATATCGGCATCAAGCGCCGCTACGCCGCCGAGCGTCGGTTCCGTGCCTATGGCATCGGCGCCATAAGCCTCGGTCTATTCTTCCTCGCCCTGTTGCTGTGGACCGTGTTCTCCAACGGCTACACCGCGTTCCAGCAGACGACGATCACGCTGCCGATCGAATTCACCGAAAAGGTCATCGACCCCAAGGGTGAGCGTACGACCGACGGCAAGGTGCTAATGACCGCCAACTATCCGCTCCTGGTGCGCGATGCGTTGATCAAGCAGCTCGGTATCGACGCAAGCAAGCGTCCGCTGGTCAAGCAGGCGACCGACATGGTCTCGGCGAGTTCCCGCACGCTGTTGCGCGACATCGTTGTCGCCGACCCCTCGGTCATCGGCAAGACCATACCGGTGACGTTGCTCGCAGAAGCCAATGTCGACTCCGCCTTCAAGGGGCAGATCGACCTGGCGGTCGACCAGAGCAAGCGCAAGGTCAAGGACCAGCAGGTCACCTGGATGAACGAGCTGGCCAGCGCCGGCGTCCTGAAGAAAAGCTTCAACACCGGCATCTTCACCTTCGGTGCGTCCAGCCGTCCGGAAGCCGCCGGTGTGGGTGTTGCCGCTCTGGGCTCTCTCTACATGATGCTGATCGTGCTGGTGCTGTCGCTGCCGATCGGTGTCGCCGCCTCGATCTATCTCGAAGAGTTTGCGCCTAAGAACAGGCTGACCGACCTGATCGAGGTCAACATCAACAATCTCGCTGCCGTGCCGTCGATCGTCTACGGTCTCCTCGGTCTGGCAGTCTTCATCAACTTTGCCGGCATGCCGCGGTCTGCGGCGGTCGTCGGCGGTCTGGTGCTGACGCTAATGACGCTGCCGACGATCATCATCGCCACCCGCGCGGCGTTGAAGGCGGTGCCACCGTCGATCCGCTCGGCAGCTCTCGGTCTCGGTGCGTCGAAGATGCAGACCATCTTCCATCACGTGCTTCCGCTGGCGATGCCTGGCATTCTGACCGGCACGATCATCGGCCTTGCCCACGCACTTGGCGAAACCGCGCCGCTGCTGTTGATCGGCATGGTCGCCTTCGTCGTCGACTATCCCGGCTCGCCGATGGAACCGTCAACGGCCCTGCCAGTGCAGATCTACATGTGGGCCAACGAAGCGGAACGCGCCTTCGTCGAGCGCACATCCGGTGCAATCATCATTCTTCTCATCTTCCTCGTCGTCATGAACCTTGGCGCCATTCTGTTGCGACGTCGCTTTGAGCGCCGTTGGTAGTGAGGTAATTACTATGAACATCATGTCAGAAGCAGCAGTCGAAAAAGCCTTGGATCAGAAAATGAACACCGTGCCCTACAAGATGATCGGCAAGGATGTGTCGGTCTATTACGGCGAGAAGCGCGCGCTTTTCGACGTCAATCTCAACATCCGCGAGAACACGGTGACCGCGCTGATCGGCCCGTCGGGCTGCGGCAAGTCGACCTTCCTGCGCACGCTGAACCGCATGAACGACACCATCGAGAACTGCCGCGTCACCGGCAAGATCACGCTCGATGAAGACGATATCTACGATCCGACGATCGACGTCGTCGAACTGCGCGCCCGCGTCGGCATGGTGTTCCAGAAGCCGAACCCGTTCCCGAAGTCGATCTACGACAACGTCGCCTACGGCCCGCGCATCCACGGGCTTGCCCGCACCAAGTCGGAGTTCGACGATGTCGTTGAAACCAGCCTGCAGAAGGCTGGCTTGTGGAACGAGGTGAAGGACCGCCTGCAGGAGCCCGGCACCGGGCTTTCCGGTGGCCAGCAGCAGCGTCTGTGCATCGCGCGCGCCGTTGCCGTCAGCCCGGAAGTGATCCTGATGGACGAACCGTGCTCGGCGCTCGACCCGATCGCGACGGCCAAGGTCGAGGAGCTGATCCACGAACTGCGCACAAACTTCACCATCGTCATTGTCACCCACTCGATGCAGCAGGCAGCGCGCGTTTCACAGCGCACCGCCATGTTCCATCTCGGCAATCTTGTCGAGGAGAACGATACCGACAAGATGTTCACCAATCCGGATGACCAGCGTACCCAGGACTACATCATGGGCCGCTTCGGCTGATCGCCGAAGCTCGCCTTCACCCCGTTTCCTGAACGCGCCCGCAAGGATCACAGATTATGTCCATGCACATAATGTCCGCCTATGACGAAGAACTGAAATACCTGACACGCCGCATCTCCGAGATGGGCGGCATTGCCGAGCAGATGGTGGGCGAATCCGTCCGCGCGCTGGTCAATTCCGACCTCGCCTTGGCGCAGAAAGTGATTTCCGACGACACCATCCTCGATGAAGCCGAGCGCCAGATCGGCGAAAAGGCGATCATCACCATTGCCAAGCGTCAGCCAGTCGCTGCCGACCTGCGCGAGATCATGGGGTCGATCCGCATCGCCTCCGATCTGGAGCGCGTCGGCGACCTCGGCAAGAACAACGCCAAGCGCGTCATCGCCGTTGCCGGCTCCGGCATCCCGCGCAAGCTGGCGCGTGGCCTCGAGCACCTGGCCGAACTTGCGCTCGTGCAGCTCAAGGAAGTCCTCGACGTCTACGCCTCGCGCTCGCCGGAGAAGGCCAACAGCATCCGTGAGCGCGACGAGGAGATCGATGCGATCTACACCTCGCTGTTCCGCGAGCTGCTCACCTACATGATGGAAGATCCGCGCAACATCACGCCCTGCACGCATCTTCTGTTCTGCGCCAAGAACATCGAGCGCATCGGCGACCATGCCACCAACATCGCCGAGACGATCTATTACATGGCGACGGGCGCCCAGCCGGAAGGCGAACGTCCGAAGGACGACAATACGTCGACGCTGGGTGCCGTAAAGGACTAAGCCCGGATACGTTCGAGTGCCTGCTTTTGAACCTCATCCGGTCGCAGCCACGGTTGCGGCCCCGCTTTGCTGTGTCTGTAGCCACCCGATTTCGCGCGTGCGTTTGAAATCGCCCGGAACGCTTCAGATGCTATATGTTCGAGCATCACGTCGCGTTCGATCGAACACGGGATGCTCTGGGTAAGGAGACGTTACCTGATGTTGCCGAAAATCGCCGTTGTCGAAGACGAAGAGGCGCTGAGTGTGCTCTTGCGCTATAACCTCGAAGCCGAGGGTTTCGATGTCGATACGATCCTGCGTGGGGATGAGGCCGAGATCCGTCTGCAGGAGCGCCTGCCGGATCTCTTGATCCTCGACTGGATGCTGCCGGGTGTTTCCGGCATCGAGCTTTGCCGACGCCTTCGCCAGCGCCCGGAGACCGAGCGCCTGCCGATCATCATGTTGACGGCGCGGGGCGAGGAGAGCGAGCGGGTTCGCGGCCTTGCCACCGGTGCCGACGACTATGTGGTCAAGCCGTTCTCGACCCCTGAGTTGATGGCCCGCGTCAAGGCGATGCTGCGGCGTGCCAAGCCCGAAGTTCTGTCTACGCTGCTGCGCTGCGGCGATATTGAACTCGACCGCGAAACCCACCGGGTGCATCGCCGCACGCGCGAGGTCCGCCTCGGTCCGACGGAATTCCGCCTGCTCGAATTTCTGATGTCCTCTCCGGGTCGGGTTTTCTCGCGGTCGCAGCTTCTCGACGGCGTCTGGGGCCACGATATCTATGTCGACGAGCGCACCGTCGATGTGCATGTCGGCCGCCTGCGCAAGGCGCTGAATTTTTCGAGCATGCCGGATGTCATCCGCACCGTTCGCGGTGCCGGCTACTCGCTCGAGAGCTGAGCCATTCATCCAATAAAAAAGGGGCCGCGCGGCCCCTTTTTCATGTGTTGTCTTCGAAGCCTTAGCGAGCGCGGCGGCGCTCGGCGGACGGCTGGTAGGCAAGCCGCGCATGGAAAGTGCAATAGGGCGAAGCTTCCGGAGAGTCGTTGCCGCAGAAGTGGAACTCTTCCTTCAGCGGGTCGCCGATCGGCCACTTGCAGGTGCGCTCCGTCAACTGCGTCAGCTCAAGGCGGCGCGACATCGGCACGACCACATCCGTCCGAACGCTGAAATCCTGTTCGGCAACGAAATCGACTTCGACCTCTTCCTTGAGGACGGTGGCGCCAGCCGGGCGGGTAACCGTGCGGGTGGTGACGCGCGAAGCGTAGTTCGGAGCGCGCGGCGCCGAGGTGGCCGGGCGCTGCTTCGGCCGGGTCGCGGCGGCTGTGCCGCCAGCCTTGGCCCTGCCGGGCAGGCTCAGCCGGTGAACCTTGCCGATGACCGCATTGCGGCTGACGCCGCCAAGCTGTGCCGCGATCTGGCTCGCGCTCAGGCCCTCGGACCAAAGCTTCTTCAGTTTTTCCACCCGCTCGTCAGTCCAGTTCATTTCTGCACTCTCCGTTCTCAGCGTTGGCGATGACAGAATCCCTCACCACGCTCCGGACAGGCTCCGGAGCTGCAACGCGATAACACTTTTGGTGACTAGGTCCGCCGCATGCGTCTAGTAATTGAACGTTAACCTACTGACCGGCGGACTCCGTGGCAAGAGTCCGCGGAATCACGCCGAATCGATTTCTTGGTTTTCCCCAACTTGCTCGGTGGGCGTTGTATTTTTGCAAGCCCTGCCGGGTGATTTTTTCGTCGCATGGATGAGCCCGGTCCGACCGCACTGCAAGGCTTGGTTTTGTTGACATTGCGCTGCGAAATAGGAATAGTGCCTGCGCCGCCGCAAGGCGGCATTTTTAATTTTCTGCCGCGCTTAACAGGGCGCGGATCGATGCCGATAGCAATGAAGGAGAGGCTCGCCATGACTGCAACCACGCCGCTTTACGACACCTACATGCGTGCGCCGTTGCGTTTCGAGCGAGGAGAGGGCGTCTGGCTGATTGCCGAAGACGGCACGCGCTATCTCGACTTCGCCGCCGGCGTCGCCGTCAACTCGCTTGGCCATGCGCATCCGCATCTGGTCGAGGCGCTGAAGGCGCAGGCCGAGAAGGTCTGGCATCTGTCGAACCTCTACGAGGTTCCCGGCCAGGAGAGCCTCGCACGCCGGCTGGCGGCAGTGACTTTCGCTGATCGTGTCTTCTTCACCAATTCCGGTGCTGAAGCGCTTGAATGCGCGATCAAGACCGCTCGTCGCTACCACTATGCCAAGGGCAATCCGGAGAAGTTCCACGTCATCACCTTCGAGGGCGCCTTCCACGGACGCACGATCGCGACGATCGCCGCCGGCGGCCAGCAGAAGTATATCGAGGGATTTGGCCCGAAGGCTCCGGGTTTCTATCAGGTGCCCTTCGGCGACATCGCGGCGGTCAAGGATGCGATCACCGACGAGACGGCGGCGATCCTGATCGAGCCGATCCAGGGCGAGGGCGGCATCCGCCCGGTCACCAAGGAGTTCATGCAGGAACTGCGGGCCCTTTGCGACGAATACGGCCTGTTGTTGATCCTCGACGAGGTCCAGACCGGCGTCGGCCGGACCGGCAAGCTTTTCGCCTATGAATGGGCTGGCATCCACCCGGATATCGTCGCTGTCGCCAAAGGCATCGGCGGCGGCTTTCCGCTCGGCGCGTGCCTCGCGACGGAAGAGGCGGCTGCCGGCATGGTCGCCGGTACACACGGTTCGACCTATGGCGGCAACCCACTTGCCATGGCGGTCGGTAACGCCGTGCTCGACGTCATCCTGGCCGACGGTTTCATGGAGCATGTCCGCGACGTCGCCCTGGTCTTCCGCCAGGGGCTCGCGTCGCTCAAAGATCGTTTCCCCGATGTGATCGAGGATATCCGCGGCGACGGGCTGATGCTCGGCATCAAGGTCAAGGGGCCTTCGGCGGATCTCCTGAAGGCAATCCGTGCCGAGAAACTGCTGGCCGTTCCGGCCGGCGAGAACGTGTTGCGTCTGCTGCCGCCGCTGACCGTGACGGCCGAAGAGGCGCGTGAGGGTCTGGCGCGCATCGAACGCGCAGCTGAAGCGGTGAGAAGCGCGAGCGGCACTGCCGCAGCCTAATTTTTGAACCCGGAGATCGGCAGCGATTTTCCTAAGGGTCCATGCGTGAACCCGAGGCGTCGAAGCGTTTTTTAGTCTTCGACCCCGGCCGCGCTTCAGGACCATTCTGAGGACAGGAATTGACTACGATGGCAGGCACAAGACACTTCATCGATCTTTCGGCCATGACGGCAGCGGATCTCAGGACGATCATTGACGACGCGCGCGTGCGAAAGACGGCGACCAAGGCCGGAACCGCCGAAAAGCCGCTCGCCGGCAAGATGCTGGCGATGATCTTCGAAAAGCCGTCCACCCGTACCCGCGTTTCCTTCGATGTCGGCATGCGCCAGCTCGGCGGCGAGACCCTGTTTCTCTCTGGCACCGAGATGCAGCTCGGCCGCGCCGAGACCATCGGCGATACCGCCAAGGTGCTGTCGCGCTACGTCGACGCGATCATGATCCGCACCACCGATCACCGCCGGCTTCTCGAACTTGCCGAACACGCGACCGTGCCTGTCATCAATGGCCTGACCGACGACACGCATCCCTGCCAGATCATGGCCGACATCATGACCTTCGAGGAGCATCGCGGCCCGGTGAAGGGCAAGACCATCGCCTGGACCGGTGACGGCAACAATGTGCTGCATTCGCTCATCGAGGGCTCGGCCCGTTTCGGCTACCGCATGAACATGGCGGTGCCGCTCGGCTCCGAGCCGCATGACAAGATCCTCAACTGGGCGCGCAACAACGGCGGCGAGGTCCTGCTGTGCCACGAGGCCGAACAGGCCGTTGCCGGTGCCCACTGCGTCGTCACCGACACCTGGATCTCGATGAACCAGGAGCATCGCGCCCGCGGCCACAACGTCTTCCAGCCCTTCCAGGTCAACGAGGCCTTGATGAAACACGCCTCGTCGGACGCCCTGTTCATGCACTGCCTGCCGGCACACCGCGGCGAGGAGGTGACCGACGAGGTCATCGACGGCCCCCAGTCGGTGGTGTTCGACGAGGCGGAGAACCGGCTGCATGCGCAGAAGTCGATCATCGCCTGGTGCATGGGGCTCGTCTGACCGGCGAGCGCGCCCCTTGAAATTTGCCGCGTGCGACCCGATTTAGGCCGCATGCGGGACGTTCCTGGGTCGAAACCACGGACGCACCCTGACGACAGGCAGGGCATGACGGGCCGGAAAATGGCACATGCCTGCTGGACAAATCCGTTTATGGCGGGATCAAATAGGATGACGGGCAGGCTGCGCCGGGGGATGTTCATGTCCTTCGCGCGGCCTTCTCCGGTTACGTAAGGAGCTGCAGATGACTGAGATGGCGCCCGGACTTGGCGAATTCGATTTTGCCGGTGACGACCATGTCGTGCCCTTCCAGGTGGAAGGCCTCGATGTTCGCGGCCGCGCGGTCCAGCTCGGCCCGATGCTCGATGCCATCCTTGAGCGCCACAACTATCCGCTTCCGGTCGCCCGGCTCGTCGCCGAGACCGTGGTGCTGACTGTGCTGCTCGGCACGTCGCTGAAGTTCGACGGCAAGCTCATCGTCCAGACGAAGAGTGACGGTCCCGTCGATCTCGTGGTCGCCGATTTTGCCACGCCCGACAAGGTGCGCGCCTATGCCCGCTTCAACGAGGAAGCGCTTGCCGATGCCTTGAAGGACGGGCGCACGCAGTCGCACGAACTGCTCGGCAAGGGCATTCTCGCCTTCACCATCGACCAGGGCGCCCATACCCAGCGCTATCAGGGTATCGTCGCGCTCGATGGCGCCACGCTCGAGGAAATTGCCGGCGTGTATTTCCGCCAGTCGGAGCAGATCCCGACCAAGGTGCGCCTCGGCGTCGCCGAATTGCTCGACCGCGACGAGAACGGCAAGCCGCGCCATCGCTGGCGTGCCGGCGGCATGGTCGCGCAGTTTCTGCCGGATGCACCGGACCGCATGCGCCAGCCGGATCTTTCGGGCGGCGACGGTGACGACAACGACGATCTCTTCGACGAGGACGATCTGTGGGCGGAAGCCAAGGTCATGGTCGAGACGATCGATGCCGACGAGCTGACCGATCCGATGGTCGGCACGGAGCGCCTTCTCTATCGGCTGTTCCACGAACGCGGCGTTCGCGTTTATCAGCCGCAGGCCGTCTATGATCGCTGCAGCTGCTCGCGCGAAAAGATCCGTTCGGTACTGACCGGGCTGCATGCCGACGACATCGAGAGCACGATCGAGGACGGCTTGATCAAAGTGACGTGCGAGTTTTGTTCGACCACCTATCGCTTCGAGGCGAGCGAAGTCCGCCAGCAGTAAGACCAGAGCATTTTCAGGAAAAGTGCGAAGCGGTTTTCCGTACGGAAATGCGCCAGAGCAGACATGTCGAGCGGCGTTTCCGTTCAAATCGGAAACGCTCGATCCTAGTTCAGGGTTCGCACGAGCCCTGGTGAATCGAGCGAGAAGGCGGGGATGGCCACGTTGAAGTGTTCTCCGCCTTCCGATTCCATGCTGTAGTGGCCGAACATGACGCCAGACGGCGTATCGAGCGGGCATCCGGAAGAGTATTCGTAGGTGTCGCCCGGGTTCAGCAACGGCTGCTCGCCGATGACGCCGGGTCCGCTGACCTCGTCCACCTGACCGTTCTCGTCGGTAATATGCCAGTAGCGCGTCATCAGCCGGACCGCCTCGGTCGAATGGTTGGCGATGACGATGCGGTAGCCCCAGACATAGCGGCTGTCATCCGGATCAGATTGCTCTTCCAGATAGTACGGCTCCACCGTAACTTCTATGTCGCGAGTGAGCGCGCGATACATGGGCAACACCTTGTTTCAAGTCTTTCAGGGTATTCTACAGCAATATGGTTTCGTCAAGAATAACGGCAGGATTGCATGCGTTGCCTGCAACACGGCGGGAAGGCTGCGCCGATGCTTGATGGCGCGGTGAGAAAACATCTGGATCCGATGCTGGATCGCGTGGGCGCCGCGCTCGCCCGCGGGGGTATCAGCGCCAATGCTGTCACGATCGCCGGCCTGGCGCTCGGCCTCGTTGCCGCTGCCCTGATAGCCGGGCAATTCTATCTCGCAGGCGCCATCCTTATCGTCGTCAGCCGGCTTTGCGATGGGCTCGACGGCGCCGTGGCGCGAGCAACGCGCAAGACGGATTTCGGCGGTTTCCTCGATATCGTGCTCGACTTCGTCTTCTATGGCGCCATCCCGCTTGGCTTCATCCTCACCGATCCGCAGGCCAATGGGCTCGCCGGCGGGCTGCTGCTCTTCTCGTTCTACGTCAATGGTGCGAGTTTTCTTGCCTATGCCATCATGGCCGAGAAGCGAGCGATGACGACGGATGTGCGGGGGGAAAAGTCGCTCTACTTCACCACAGGGCTCGCCGAGGCGACCGAGACGATCGCCGTCTTCCTGGCCTTCTGTCTGTTCCCGGCGTGGTTTTCGGTACTGGCGACGCTGTTTGCCGTCGTCTGCCTCTACACGGCGCTCTCGCGCATCATGCTCGCGCGAATGGGTTTTCGCGACCGGCAGTAGTGGCCGCCCGCTGTCTGGGCGGCCATCCTGTCCGTCGATGTCAGGCCTTGACGCTCTTCAGCGCGCGGGCAAAGTCCTCGACGATGTCGTCGCTGTCCTCGATGCCGGCGGAGAAACGCACGGTGCCGGCGGAGATGCCGAGTTCGTCGCGCGCCTCGTCGGTCAGGTTCTTGTGCGTCGTCGTTGCCGGATGCGTGATCAGGCTCTTGCTGTCGCCGAGATTGTTGGAAATGCGGGCGATCTGCAGTGCGTTCTGCAGCGCGAAGGCCGCGTCCTTGCCGCCCTTGAGTTCGAAGGCGACGAGGGTCGAGCCGCCGGTCATCTGCTTGGCGATGATGTCGGCCTGCGGGTGGTCCTTGCGGCCCGGGTAGATCACCTTGGCGACCTGAGGCTGCTCGGCCAGGAAGTCGGCGACGCGGCGGGCATTCTCCGTCTGCTGCTTGACGCGCAGCGGCAGGGTCTCGATGCCCTTCAGCAGCGTCCAGGCGTTGAACGGCGACATTGCCGGGCCGGTGTGGCGGAAGTAATCGTGCAGATGCTCGTTGATCCAGTCCTTGTCGGACAGCACCACGCCACCGAGGCACCGGCCCTGGCCGTCGATATGCTTGGTGGCCGAGTAGACGACGATATGAGCGCCCAGTTCAAGCGGCTTCTGGAACAGCGGCGTGGCGAAGACGTTGTCGACCACGACCTTGGCGCCGATCTGGTTGGCCAATATGGCAACGCCGGCAATGTCGATGACTTCGAGCGTCGGGTTGGTCGGGCTTTCCAGGAAGAAGACCTTGGTGTTCTTCTGGATTGCCTTTTCCCAGTTGGCGAGATCGCGTCCATCGACCAGCGTGCATTCGATGCCGTATTTCGGCGCCAGCGTCTCGACCACCCAGCGGCAGGAGCCGAAGAGGGCGCGAGCAGCAACGATGTGATCGCCGGCCTTCAGCTGGCAGAGAATGGCGGCGGCGACTGCGGCCATGCCCGATGCCGTGGCGCGCGCATCTTCGGCGCCTTCCAGCATGCACATGCGCTTTTCGAACATGTCGTTGGTCGGGCTGCCGTATCGGGCATAGATGAAGCCTTCGGTCTCGCCCTTGAAGCGCGCTTCCGCCGCCTCGGATGTCTCGTAGACGAAGCCCTGGGTGAGGAAGATTGCTTCGGACGTCTCGCCGTGCTGGGAGCGGGTCGTTCCGCCGTGGACGAGTTGGGTTGCCGGGCGCCAGTTTTTGCTCATGTGACGGTCACCTTCAAAAACAAAAAAACCGGCCGCGTGAAGGGCCGGTTTGATACCCGGCCTTTTTAGCTACTTGTTTAACGTGGCTGCAAGCCGACCGGCCAAATCACCACGGGATAAAGCTCCAATACTGCTTGGGTGCGCTTGCGTCAATTCCTGGAGTTTGGTTTTGTCTCGCAACTGAAAAGAGGATCGAAATGGGCCGCGAGACTGGGATTTTGGCCGACCGCGCGATCGCCGCGCTGTTTGAAGCCGGACGCTTGAAAAGCGAGAAGGCGCTGGATGCCGATCAGATCCAGCCGGCAAGCCTCGATCTGCGCCTCGGCGCCAAGGCGTTTCGCGTGCGTGCAAGCTTCATGCCGGGCCCGTCGCACCTCGTTGCCGACAAGCTTGATCGGCTGAAGCTGCATGTCGTCGATCTCTCCGAAGGTGCGGTGCTGGAGACCGGCTGCGTCTATATCGTGCCGTTGATGGAGAGCCTGGACCTGCCGGAAACCATGTCGGCGTCCGCCAACCCGAAGAGCTCCACCGGTCGCCTCGACATCTTCACCCGCGTCATCACCGATCGCGCCCAGGAGTTCGACAAGATCCCGGCCGGCTATCGCGGACCGCTCTATCTCGAAATCAGCCCGCGCACCTTCCCGATCGTCGTCAGGCGTGGTTCGCGCCTTTCGCAGATCCGCTTCCGCACCGGCCAGGCGCTGCTCTCCGAGCAGGAACTGCTGGCGTTGCATGAAAGCGACGTGCTGGTTGCAAGCGAAAAGCCCAATGTCAGCGGCGGCGGCATCGCGCTGTCGATCGATCTCAAGGGCACCGGTCCGGACGGGCTGATCGGCTATCGCGGCAAGCACCACACCGCCGTCGTCGATGTCGACAAGAAGGCGCAGCACGCGGTCTTCGACTTCTGGGAGCCGCTCTATAGCCGCGGCCGTGACGAGCTGATCCTCGATCCCGACGAGTTTTACATTCTGGTGTCGCGCGAAGCCGTGCACGTTCCGCCGCTTTATGCTGCCGAGATGACCCCGTTCGATCCGCTGGTCGGCGAGTTCCGCGTGCACTATGCCGGCTTCTTTGACCCGGGCTTCGGGCATGCGTCAGCCGGCGGAACCGGCAGCCGCGCCGTACTCGAAGTGCGCAGCCACGAGGTGCCCTTCATCCTCGAGCATGGCCAGATCGTCGGTCGGCTGGTCTATGAGCATATGCTTGAACGTCCGGCAGGGCTTTACGGCCTCGGTCTCGGCTCCAACTATCAGGCGCAGGGCCTCAAGCTCTCCAAGCATTTCCACGCGGAGTAACAGAAAAAGTGCCGTTGCGCGTCGGCGCGGCGCAACGGTGCTTGACAGATGCATGCGGTTGAGGAAGTTTCCGAAACGCTGCGGGTGTAGTTCAGTGGTAGAACGCCAGCTTCCCAAGCTTGATGTCGTCGGTTCGATCCCGATCACCCGCTCCACTTTTCTCTTCAATAACAGCCAGCCCGGCTTTAAGCCGGCATCCCTGCGTGCGACGGACCGACCCGCAGCGCGCCGAAGCCAGTAGCCAGCCCGGTTCCATCCGGCTAATCTCCGCGTCACCCATGAATCATCCGCGGCTTTGCAGGCCGTATGGCATCACGAAGAGACGCGCTGGCCCTTGCCCATGAAAATTCACCGACTGCTGGCCCTCTGCGTCTATCTGATCGCGGCGCCGCTTGCCGCCCAGCCCAAGGACCTGCCCAATCTGTTCGATGCGCGTGAGCGCATCGCTAAGCCGGACCTTACCGGCCTTGCGCGGCTCAGGTTCCTGACGACGGTGGATTTCCCGCCGTTCAACTTCATCGACCAGTCGGGCAAGCTTTCGGGCTTCCATGTCGACCTGGTGCGCGAGATCTGCCGCGAACTCGATATCGAAGCCAAATGCCAGATCCAGGCGGTGACCTATGCCGAGCTGCTGCCGGCGCTGGAAGAAGGCCAGGGCGAGGCGGTCGCAGCCGGCATCGCCGTCAGTCCGGAACTGCGCCAGCGCTTCGGCTTCTCCAGGCCGTTCATGCGGCTTCCCGCGCGCTTCGCCGTCAACACCAAGGCGGCCGGCGCGGTCACGGACCCATCGGGCCTCAAGGGCAAAGTGGTCGGCGTTGTTTCCGGCACCACCCACGAGGTGATGTTCAGGGCTTTCTTCCCCAAGCTCGAGGCCAAGGTCTTTCCGGATCGTGATGCGATGCTCGCCGCCCTGCAGAAGGGCGAGGTAGCGGCCGTCTTTTCCGACGGCATGCAGCTTTCCTTCTGGGTGTCGGGCGGCGCTGCTGCGGGATGCTGCGGGCTTGTCGATGGTGCCTATTTCTCACAGCGCTTTCTGGGGGAAGGCCTGACGATCATGAACCGAAAGGCCGAGCCGGCGCTGACGCAAGCGATCGATCACGCCCTGCTGGCTCTTTCACGCAGCGGCAGGCTCGACGAGATTTACCTGCGCTATTTCCCGAACGGCATCTACTGAAGCCCGTATGTCGTCCGCGCAAAACCGCTGCGCACTTTTGCGCAACATGTTTTGATCAGTTACGCCGGAACGGCAGGAGCAACGACCACAACAACCTGGTCGGCGCACTGCGCCCATAGTCGGTGAGCCCCGTTTCGATCGCCTCGTCGCCCCGTCTGGGCCGGTCGGTATAGGTCGAGAACAGCCGGTCCCAGATCGCCAGGTTGAAGCCGTAGTTCGAATCTGTCTCCGAGCGCTCGGTCGAGTGGTGGATGCGGTGCATGTCGGGGGTGACGATCAGCGGCCGCAGTGCCCGGTCGAGGCGGGGCGGCAGCCGCAGATTGGCGTGGTTGAACATGGCAGCAGCGTTGAGCACGATCTCGAATAAGAGAACGGCGACGGCAGGCGCCCCGAGCGCGACGATGATCGCGATCTTCCAGGCCATCGAGACGATGATCTCCAGCGGATGAAACCGCAAAGCCGTGGTCAGATCGACGCCCGGGTCGGCGTGATGGACCCGGTGCATCCGCCAGAAGAGCGGAACCTTGTGAAAGGCGACGTGTTCCAGCCAGATGGCAAAGTCGAGCACGACGAAGGCGATCACGCCGGCGACGAGCGGGGGAATGCTCAGTGCAGGTAGCAGACCGTATCCCCGCGCCCCGGCCCAGAGTGCCGCACCGGTCGCCGCAGCCGGGAAGATCAGCCGCAGCGAAAGCGAAGACAGGACCAGAATGGAGAGGTTGGTAAGCCAGCGGCGTGCCTTCAGCGCCTTTTGCAACTCCGGCCGCTCCAGCCGCGGGTGCCAAAGTTCGAGCACCGCCATGGCGGCAAAGACCGAGAGAAAGGCCGCAAGGCGCCACAGGGGTTCTGTCACGCCGAAAAGCTGCATCCGTTACGCCCTCGCTGCCGTCTTTCTGTGAAGCGATATCATGCTTCGGCGGCGCTGCGCCAAGACACGTTGACGTGAGCAGGTCGCGTGGGCGCCGTTACTTGCGAAAACGGGCAAGAGCACCGCGCTCGATTGCAGCGCAGGTAAGCTTGTCGAGGCCCAGGCGATCGCGCAGCAGCTGAAGCAAACGGATTTCCTCGTTGCGGATGCGCTGGTCTGCGGCCGCAATCTCGACGGCAAGTGCATAGGCGGTTTCGTGCAGCCGCTCGGGCAGGGCTTCGCGCACGATCTCGAGCACGATGTCGAGACCCTCGGGGGCGGCGAGTTGTGCGGCGCATTCGTGGCCGACGAGCACGAGCTGGTCCTCGTCGAAGCCTTCGAAGGCGGGAAGAAACTGCACCAGCCTGCCGATGCGCGCGAACTCGTCGTCGCTCATCTCCCGGTCGACCGCCGACATCATCACCATGACATAGACAAGGGCTTCGTGCTGGCTGAGGCTGGGGGGCATGACGGCTTTCCGGCAAGTGGTTGCAAAGAACTGGTGTGCTTCGCCGTTCCTTACAAGTCCGGTGCCGGTTCGTCCATCGTCGCTGCCGCGCTCGGATCGTCGAACGGCATCGGCGTCTGGCGAAAATCGCGCGGATCGTCGCCGTAAAATCCGACCTTTGCCTTGCGCGCCGCTTCGGCTTGCTCTTCGAGCGCCGAGCCGGCCAACGGCGTCGCCCAGCCGTTGGCGACGAGCCAAGCTGCCAGGTCCTGGCCGCCGACGGTGCAGTGCGCGGTGACGGTGTCGCCCGTTCCGTCGCCGGGAATGTCGCAGCTGACCGCCCGGGCGCGCAGGAAATTGCGAAACGCCGTGCGGGCGACCATGCCGCAGGGCCAGCTCTTGCCGCCGCTTTCGCAGGTCCGTTCCGCCGCCTCCGGCTCGATGCTGTCGAGCTGCAACGTCATCTTGTCGAAGCGGATGAGACCGGCGGCGAGCGCCACCGGCTGCAGGAGGATCGTCGGCGCCTGCGGCTTGTCCTTGGACGTGTCCGACAGTGGTTTGCGCGGCTCGATGCGTTCGAGCGGCTTCGTCGTCACTTCGTCGGGCAGCCCGAACTGCTGCGGTTCGATTGCGCGGGCTGTGGTCTCGGTAGCGTGGGAGCTGCTTTTGCCTTGGCTGCCTGCATCGGGCGCCGTGTCGGCTCCCTGGGGGTCGGACATGTCGAACGGCACGTCTTCAGGCGCGACCGAAGGTTCCGCTTCCCCCATGTCGGGCGTTTCCAGCACGAAGTCCGGCGAGGCAGAACTTTCGCGGTCGCGGATCGTCGCAGCACCCGCATAGAGGATGCCGGTATAGAGCGCCAGGGCGGCAATCCCGCCTGCAAGAGTGATCAGTTGCTGCCGCATCAGGAAAGATGTCCTATTGGCTGGCCCAGATGATTCGGGCGATCCATTCGACTTCGCTCATTTCGAAACTCCGGTTGGGATGTTCCGGGTTGAGCGATAGCAGTTCGATGTTGCGCGGAGTATGCCGCACCAGGATTTTCGCCATGACCTCGCCTTCGCGGGTCTTGACCACGACGCGGTCGCCGCGCCGGACCTGCGCGCCAGGGTCGACGATCAGGACGTCGCCATCGCGATAGAGCGGCAGCATGCTGTCGCCCTGGATCTCCAGCGCATAGATGCCGTCGCGCCGCTCGGCGCCCGCCGGGAAATCGACGACGTCCCAGCCCTGGCCGGCGGGAAACCCGCCATCGTCGAAGAAGCCGCCGGCGCCGGCCTGGGCAAAGCCGATCAGCGGTATGGCGCCCTTGTAAGGTTCGCTTCGGATCGCGTCCGGCCGCATCAGCGCCATGAACTGGTCGATGGTGGCGCCGGTGGCATCCAGCACCTTGGCAATCGATTCCGTCGACGGCCAGCGCTCGCGGCCATCGGCGGACTGGCGCTTGGATTTGTTGAAGGACGTCGGGTCGAGCCCGGCGCGGCGCGCAAGCCCTGATGGCGAGAGCTGATGGCGCTCGGCCAGGGCGTCTATGGCGTGCCAGATTGTGTTGTGTGACAGCATGAATGTCTGGTCCGGGCAGGTGAGCGACGGCCGCTATGCCTGTGTTGGCCAGTAGATTAGCCAAGCGCGCCGGGATGGTAAAGAACAAGGAGGAAAATAATCCTTGTCCGCTCCGATTGAAATAGAGTTTCCTGCTTCTATAGTCCTTATCGTTGCTTGGGTTTGGCCGGCGAGGGGCTGATGTGTTGGCGGTGCTGAAATCCGAACGTCTGCTGCTCGCCGCGTTCCTTGCCGCGGTCGCCGGTTTTGTGCTGGAACACCGCGTGCTTGAGATGGGGCAGACCGCTTCCCTTGTCGGGGCGGCAGCGCTGGTGGCCGCCATCGTGCTGGCGTCGATGCGGGTTGCGCACCATGCCGAAGTTCTGGCGGCAAAGGTCGGCGATCCCTATGGCACGATGATCCTGACGCTTTCCGCCGTGCTGGTGGAAGTGATCATCCTGGCGATCATGATGACCGGCGAGAGCTCTCCAACGCTGGTGCGCGATACGATCTATTCCGCTGTGATGCTCGATATCAACGGCATTCTCGGTCTCGCCGCATTGCTTGGCGGGCTGAAACATGGCGAACAGCCCTACAACGACAATTCGGCGCGCACCTATAGTGTCATGATCCTGACGGCGATGGGGATTTCGATGGTCGTGCCGGAATTCGTGCCGGCCTCGAAATGGCATTTCTATTCGGCCTTCACCATCGGCGCGATGATCATGCTCTACACGCTGTTCCTGCGCATGCAGGTGGGGGTGCACAGCTACTTCTTCAGCTACAGCTATCCCAGGGAAAAAAGTGACGGAAATGCCGCTGCCGACGAACCTGACGAGCCGGTCGTGCCGTCGATCATCATCCTTCTGCTCGGCGTGGTGGTGATCGGCGTGCTTGCTGAAATCATGTCGGGGCTTCTGAATTCAGGGCTCAAGGGAAGTGGTGCGCCGCCGGCGATCGCCGCCATTGTCGTTGCGGCCATCTCGGCATCCCCGGAGATCATGACGGCCATGCGCGCGGCACTTGCCAATCGCATGCAGGCCGTCGTCAATATCGCGCTGGGCGCCTCGCTATCGACCGTTATCCTCACCGTTCCGGTGATGGAAGCGATCGCTCTTTACACCGGTCAGCCCTTCATCATGGCGATGTCGCCGGCGCAGACGGTGATGGTGGCGATCACGCTGATCGTCGCGGCGATCAACCTCAATGACGGCCAGACCAACGCCATAGAGGGCATGACGCATTTCGTGCTGTTTGCCGCCTTCGTCATGCTCTCGATCATCGGTTTGTAGCCGTCAGGCGACAACGCCCTCCAGGGTCTTCCTTGCGATGACATCCTCATAGGCTGCCTGCAGGGTGGCGCGCACGCGCGGCGGGCCGTCGAGGGGCAGGCCGAGATGCTCACATCGAAGCTCGTCCATGAAGCGGTCCCAGAGATCGGGGCCGCCGGTTTCCATCAGTTCGGCCCGGATGCTGAGCTCTTCGCTGACAGCTAAGTAGCGTCGCCCCCAGGCGCCCAGATGCGCCATGATCGGCACCAGCGCGATGGTCATTTCGGTGAGGCTGTAGATCGCCTTCTGCTTGTGCGTCGGGTCGTCGGTCTTGGTCAGCATGCCCTCGTCGACCAGCATCTTCAGCCGATCGGCGAGAATGTTCGAGGAGATGCCTTCCTGCGATCGCAGCAGTTCGCGAAAATGCCTTTTGCCGCCGAAGATCATGTCGCGGATGATCAGCAGGCTCCATTTGTCGCCGAAAACCTCGAGCGAGAGATTGATCGGGCAGCCGGAGCGATGATCGTCTTTCATGGGGACCTCTTCAAAACTGCTTGCATTATTGCAGCAGTGGAATTATCTTGCAACTGCTTTTGAAATGAAAGCAGTTTTCGATGGGGCGAATGCGGGCGATGGAACGCGTGCGCCGGCCCTTCAGGACGGAGCGTGGAGGAGACAATCATGAGCGTAAATTCCGTGGAACATGCGAGCTTCACCATCGAGCGGGTTTTCAAGGCGACGCCCGAGCAGGTCTTTCGTGCCTTTGCCGATCCGGCAGCGCACGACCGGTGGTTCGTCAAGGCCGATGGTTGGCCCGTTGCCGAATACAGCCACGACTTCCGCGTCGGCGGACGCGAGAGCGGCCGGTTCAGCAAGGACGGCAAGACCTTCTATACCAACGACACTATCTACCTGGACATCGTCGAGAACCGGCGCATCATCTCGGCCTATACAATGGCGGAGAACGAGCGGCGGATTTCTGCTTCGGTGGCAACGGTCGATATCCAGCCGCATGGTGCCGGCGCGCGCATCGTCTTCACCGAGCAGGCGGCCTTTCTCGACGGGTTCGACAAGGTTGAGTATCGCCGGCAAGGTTGGGAAGAATTGATCTCGGCGCTTGGCACCGAACTGGGCGAGGCTCAGGCTGCCGCCTGATCCGATTGGCGGCTCGTGTCAGGCGAGGGCGGCCAGCGCGCTGCCGGCAATGCCGAAGGAAAACACGGCGAGGCAGACGGCGGCAATGCGGCGCGGCAGACGCGACGTTCGCGCGCCACGCGAGAGCTGCACGAGCATCGCTCCGGCGCCGATCCAGAGCGAACCGCCGACAACGACCAGCAGCGAAAACCCGGCAATCCAGGGCAGCGTCGCTGCAAGGCCCGTCTGCGGCAGAAGCACCAGTGCCACGATCAGGGCCTTGGGATTGAGCAGCGTCGTCACGAACACGTGCCGAATGGTGATCTCGGTCGAGGTCCGGCTGTCGTCGCCGGTGGTCCAGAGTGCGTAGGCAAGGAAGAGCACCCAGCAGGCCGCAACGATCCTGAGCGCCAGCCCGATCTGCGGATGTGCCGCCAGAAACGGTGCCAGCAACGCCACGGCCGGAATGATCACCGAGAGATAGCCGCCGAGTTCGCCCAGAAGCAGCGGCGTCGAGCGCTTGAAGCCGGCGGATGCTCCCGAAAGCCAAAGCAACGTGTTGGTCGGGCCGGGTGTGGCCAGAAGCACGAGGGCGGCGAGGGTGAAGGCGAGCGGCTGCATCTTTGAAGACCCGGTTTCGCGGCAATAGAGCCGTCATCTACAACATTGCGCGTCAATCTGCATACCGTCCAGTTGGCGCGGGACTGAGACATTCTGCGGCACCCGGGACGGGCGACCCCGCCCCGTTTCTCCCTCTGTAGCGACGAGGTCGGCCCGAGGTCTTGATCTCCATCAAGTCCTGGCCGTAGCGCCACACCAAGATTTCGCGACAGGGCTGGCTGTCGGCACCTCTTCCACGCGCAACGGCGGCACGCTATCAGACGGGCGCTGCCGCCTTCTCTCCCGGCTGCCTTCGGGGTTTTCCATGAACAAGACAGTGCTTTCCGGCATCGTGATGACGACGTTTTCCTATTTCCTGTTCTCGCTGCAGGATGCGTCGGTCAAATGGCTGGTGGTCGGCTACTCGGTCTGGCAGATCCTGTTCACCCGCAGCATCACCATTCTCCTGCTTTGCCTGGTGATCGGCCGGGGCAAGCTCGTGCGCCGGGCGATCTCGTCGCCCGTCATCAAGCCGCTGTTCGTGCGCAACCTGTTGCTGCTCGCCGCCTGGCTCTCCTATTTCAATGCCGCCCGCGATCTCGGTCTCGCCGAGATGACGACGCTCTACTATGCCGCGCCGATCGTGGTGACGCTCTTGGCCGTGCCGATCCTGAAGGAAGACGTGCCGCCGATCCGCTGGTTCGCGGTGCTGCTCGGCTTCGTCGGCGTGTTGATTGCCTGCGATCCGCTCGGAACCGGCATGAAACTGTCTCTGCCGGTCTTCCTGGCGCTGATGGCCGCCGTCTTCTGGGCGATTGGCACGGTGATGCTGCGCAAGACCGCCCTTCAGGAAACGACGCTGACGCAGATGACGATCTCCAACGTCTTCTTCATCGGCATGACCGGTGTTGCCGTCGGCTTCTTCTGGACGCCGCCGGCGCTGTTCGACGTCGCGCTGATGGCGGGTACCGGCGTCATTGCCGGCATCGGGCAATATGCGATGTTTGAGGGCATGCGGCGGGCACCGATCTCGGTGATTGCCCCGTTCGAATACACCTCGCTCGTCTGGGCCTTCGGGCTCGGCTTCCTGATCTGGGGCGATATTCCCGCCACCAACGTCTTTGCCGGCGCCGGGCTGATCTTTATCGCGGGGGTGACGATCATCGTCGGCGAGCGTCTTGCGCATCGGCGTGCTGTTGCCGTTCAGGGTGTAGGCCCCCAGGCGTAACGGCCGACGCCTGCAGGCGTCGCATCAAAAAAGGAAAAGCAGCCGGGGCTTCTGGTCTTTCAGCGTCCCGAGGCCTCCCGCATGCCGGGAATATGACCGCTCACCCGGAAGAACAGGTGCGAGATGACTAGGACCGAGGGATCGGCGAGGTGCCGATCCAACGCCTGTAGTTCGACTTCGAGTTCGGCGCGGCCGATGAAGCCTTCATCGACAAGGCCCTCGCGGACATTGGCGATGAAATCGCGCAGGATCGGCCGCCGGTCATGCCCGGGCGGATAGACGTGGACGACCGCATCCGTGCTGAGCGCCTCGACGCCAGCCTCGCGGAAGAGCCGCTGTGTGCGGCGGCCGATATGCAGGTCGATGCCGCGCGCCGCCGAATACGCGACATAGGCGGCCAGAAGCCGATCCCAGGCGGCAAGCGGCGGATCGCAGACATGGGCGAGGAAATCGGCCTCGAAGCTGGCGATCCAGCCGCCCGGTTTCACCAGGGAAACCATCTCGCGCACGATGCGTTCCGGCTCGGGCACGTTTACGAGCACCAGGCGCATATGGGCACCATCGAAGGAACCGCGCGGCAGGCCGGTGGCGTAGGCGTCACCCTCTCGCACCTCGACCTGTCGCAAGGCATGGCTCGCGACGAACCGACGCGCCAGCTCGACGAAGTGGGCGTCGCGCTCGATGCCAAGCACAGAGCCGGTCGGCCCCACGCGTTTGCCGAGCAGGTGCAGCACGCCGCCGGGACCGCAGCCGAGATCGAGCACGCGTTCACCCGGTCGAATACCGATCCGCTCGAGCTGTTGGTCCGAGTCTGGGGCGAGATTGGCGATCTGCCGTTTCAACCGTTCTTCCTCGGGCCCGGCGCGTCCAAGCAGATAGAGATCAGGCTCGCTCATGGCGTCTCCCCCTCTGGTCGAGAGCAGGATGCGCCTGCACAATTCGCCCGTCAACGTTCGCGGCGTCGGCGGATTCTGGTTAGTGCGAAGGTCGTGGCGCACTGCTCGCGCGTGTCTCTGGGCCCGCAACTCCTTGCTCCGTTCGGAGGCCAAAGCCGCGTTGACGACAAACAAGCCGAGCGTCATGGCTTGCTCGTTTGGTCCTAGAGGCGCAGGAGCGCCAACGCCGCCTTGATCCGCGGACGGATATCCGTCGCCGGAACCGGGGCCACCAGACCGAGTGCCATGCGTCGCAGTGGTTCGGCGATCACCATGGACAGGATCAGGTCGCTCGCCATCGTCGCATCGGCCACATCGAGGAGGCCGCGCGCCTTGTGACGGGCGAGCCAGTCGGCCAGCAGCGCTCGCGAACGCTCGACCCCGTTGCGATCGTAGATCGAAAGGATCTCCTCTCGCGCCGGGATGTCACCGACGAGCAGCCGGAACAGTCCGACTGCGTCCTCGCAAAGCACCCGCTGCGCAATGGTCGACAGGATCGCCTCCAGGATCGCCGGCACCTCTTCGGCACTTGCCGCCTCGGTCGTGAAAGCGGGCAGGAACGTATCCGTCCAGTTTTTCACGATCAGGCCGAACAGCGCCTCACGATCGCCGGCAAAGCGGTAGACCGTCTTCTTGGCGACGCCGGCCTGTCTGGCGACCGCCTCCATCGTCATCGCGGCATAGCCGTGCTGGAGCATCAATTTCGTTGCGGCAGCGATCACGGCTGCGGCGAGTGCCTCTTCCGGCCTTGCCGGCCGGCCCCGTCGTTTTTGCGTCTCCGCCTCTGTCGTCGGCAAAGCATGGCTCCGTTTGACAAATCTCGCCGACAGGCATAGTGGATATTTAGGAAACGTTCAACGTTTCCTAAATGGATTTCTCACATAAGAGGATGAAACATGTCTGTCAGTACCGATCACGCCCGCGCCGGTATCGGCTTTGTCACCGACTTACTGGATCCTGCGCCGATGCGGCTCGAAACCGGCATCAGCCGGCTCGAGACCGGCGCCCTCGTGGTCGCCGTCAGGACCGAGCTTCCCGGCTGCAAGGGCCGAATGCTCGATTGGTGGTTCAAGCATTTCGACACAACGGAACATCTGTCCTGGTGGCACCCGCTCGATCACGTCGCCCACAACGGCTGGGACGCGCATCGCATCAAGGGAGAGCGTTATGTCGGCGCCACCATCCGCGCGGTCGAGAGTCTCGGCGATATTCCGCCGGTGCCCGCAGTCATCAAGTTTCATGAACCGGGCGAGGTTTTTGGTCAGAGAATGTTCGACCAGGCGATGACGACCGGCCGCGCCTCCGCCGCCGTTTACGCCCGCATTGGGTTCGGCGAGCAAGTGCGGCTGGATGAAAACGGCGATCCGCGCGACGGCCAGATGGTGCATGTCGTGCGCGATACCGACCAGGGCGCGGTGCTGCGCAGCCGCTTTGTTCTCGGCGTGGACGCTGGCGTAAGCCATCCTGTGCCGGATGCCATAGGCCTCGGCCTCCTGCAGCACTGCTACACCGAGTTCAGCTATCTCGCCAAAGTGCTGCCGTCGCTCTACTGGGCCGATCCGGCCAATCGCGCTGATGTGCCGGTATTGTGGTAGCCGAGGGCAGGTTATCCGTGCCCCGAAACGAAAACAGGCTCCGCGAGGAGCCTGTCTGCATGTTTGCCCAGAGGCTGCTTACGCCGCCTGCTTCTTTTCTCCATAGGGGTCGAAGCGGCCGTAGAAGGTCTCGCCACGCTCGGCCATTTCCTTCAAGAGCGCTGTCGGCTTGAAGTGGCTGCCATAGTCCTTGGCAAGCTTCTCGCACAGCGCGACGAAGGCCTTGGCGCCCATGCCGTCGATATAGGAGAGCGTGCCGCCGGTGTAGGGCGCAAAACCGAAGCCGAGGATCGAGCCGACGTCGGCTTCGCGCGGGTCGGTGACGATGCCTTCTTCCATGGTGCGGGCCGCTTCGAGCGCGATCGTTGCGAGGAAGCGGCTCTTCAGCACCTCGACATCGATCTTGTCGGCGTTCTTCTGCGGATAGAGCGTCTTCAGCTCCGGCCACAGATACTTCTTCGCCGGCTTTGCCGGATACTCGTAGAAGCCCTTGCCGTTCTTGCGGCCGCGGCGGTCGAGATCGTCGACCATCTTGTTGATCAGCGCCATGTGCTTGGGATCGACGGCCTTTTCACCGAGATCGGCGACGGTGGCCTTCAGGATCTTCTGGCTGAGGTCGATCGCCACTTCGTCGTTGAGCGACAGCGGCCCGACCGGCATGCCGGCCATCTTGGCGGCATTTTCGATCATCGCCGGCGGCACGCCTTCGATCAGCATGTCATAGGCTTCGTGGATGTAGCGGAAGACGCAGCGGTTGACGTAGAAGCCGCGCGTGTCATTGACGACGATCGGCGTCTTCTTGATCGCGGCGACATAGTCGAGGGCGACGGCGAGCGCCTTGTCGCCGGTTTCCTTGCCGAGGATCACTTCCGTTAGCATCATCTTTTCGACTGGCGAGAAGAAATGGATGCCGATGAACTGGCCGGCGCGCTTGGAGTTCTTCGCAAGGCCGGTGATCGGCAGCGTCGAGGTGTTGGATGCAAAGATCGTGCCTTCGCCGATCACAGCCTCGACCTTCTCGATCACGTCCTTCTTGACCTGGCGGTCTTCGAACACGGCTTCGACGACGAGGTCGACAGTCTTCAGGTCGTTGTAGTCGGCAGATGGCGTGATGCGGGAAAGCAGCGCTTCGCCCTCTTCCTTGGTCAGGCGGCCCTTGCCGACGGAATCCTTGACCAGGCCTTCCGAATGAGCCTTGCCCTTTTCGGCCGCTTCCATGTCGCGGTCGATCAGCGTCACGGCGATACCGGCGGCAGCGGTCACATAGGCGATCGAGGCGCCCATGAAGCCGGCGCCGACGACGCCCACATGCTTGAACTCGGATTTCGGCACGCCGGCGGGGCGGCGGGCGCCCTTGCCGAGTTCCTGCATCGAGACGAACAGCGAACGGATCATCGAGAAGGCTTCGGTCGTCTGCAGGATCTCGGTGAAGTAGCGCTGCTCGATCTTGAGCGCGGTGTCGAAGGGAACCTGCAGGCCTTCATAGACGCATTTGAGGATCGCGATGGCGCCGGGATAGTTGCCTTGCGTCTCGCGACGCAGGATGCCGGAAGCGGCCGGCCAGAGCTGGGCGGACGCCGGCGTCCAGATACCGCCGCCGGGCACCTTGTAGCCCTTTTCGTCCCAGGGCTGGACCGGCTTCAGGCCGTTCTTGATCATTGCCTTGGCGGCATCGACCAGCTTGTCGGGGTCGGCCACTTCATGCACCAGGCCCATCGCCTTGGCGCGGGCTGCCGTCAGCGACGAGCCTGTCGTCATCATCTGCAGCGCGTCCTGCGCATTGGTCAGGCGCGGCACGCGCTGGGTGCCGCCGGCGCCCGGGAAAATGCCGACCTTGACTTCCGGCAGCGCGATCTTGACCGACTTGGAGTTCGAGGCGACACGGCCGTGGCAGGCGAGCGAAAGCTCGAAGGCGCCGCCCATGCAGGTGCCGTTGATCGCCGAAACCCATGGCTTGCCGCAGGTTTCGAGCTTGCGGAAGAGACCGGTCATCCGGCCGACGAGGTCGAAAAGCTTCTGGGCGGCATTGGCCGGATCCTTCTTCTTTTCTTCCTGCTGGAAGGTGAACATCGACTTGATCATCGAAAGGTCAGCGCCGCCGGAGAACGACGACTTGCCCGACGTGAAGACGACGCCCTTGACGGCGGCATCGGCCGTCGTCGCGTCGACGATGGCGTTCAGCTCTTCCATCACCTCCTGGGTGAAGACGTTCATCGACTTCTCGGGCATGTCCCAGGTGACAAGGGTTATGCCGTCGGCATCGGTCTCGATCTTGAAATTGGTATAATTCGTCATGGTTCTCCCCCTCAGTAGAGAATGGGTTCGATGCGCAGCGAGATGTTCGATCCGCCGCTGTAACGTTGTTTGGTGGTGTTGGTGGCGATCAGCCTGCCGTCGCGCTCGACGCGGATGGTGAAGCCCGCATCGACCGCCTTGTCGAGTTCGGGTTTCGGCACCTGCAGCACAAAGGGCACGCGGTTCGCCTTGCCGTCGCTCGACACGGAAGTCTCGGCAATCAGCTTGGCGGCCACATCCATCACGCCCTGCTCCTCGAGCCGGATGGTGACGGTGCCGGCCGGAACCGGGCCATTGGCGACATTGGTGATCGCACCGGTCAGCGTGAAGCTGTCGCCGCCTTCCTCCTCGTCGGACACGCAAGCCGAGACTGCAAGCAGCCCCAGGCTCATCAGTCCGAGAAGTGTGCGGCGGGTCGCATCCATCGTCAGACCCTTTCGATGATCGTGGCGGTGCCCATGCCAGCGCCGATGCACAGCGTCACCAGCGCGGTGTTGAGATCGCGCCGCTCCAGCTCGTCGAGCACGGTGCCGAGGATCATTGCGCCGGTCGCGCCGAGTGGATGGCCCATGGCGATCGCGCCGCCGTTGACGTTGATCTTGTCGTGCGGAATGTCGAAGGCCTGCATGTAGCGCAGCACGACCGCGGCGAAGGCCTCGTTGAGCTCGAAGAGGTCGATGTCGGAGAGCTTCATGTCGGCGCGCTTGAGCAGCTTCTCGGTCACATCGACCGGGCCGGTCAGCATCAGCGCCGGATCGGAGCCGATATTGGCGAAAGCGCGGATGCGGGCGCGGGGTTTGAGCCCCATGCTTTCGCCGCCGGCCTTGGAGCCGAGCAGCACGGCGGCAGCACCGTCGACGATGCCCGAGGAGTTGCCGGCATGGTGCACGTAGTTGATCTTCTCGATTTCCGGATGTGCCTGGATCCCGACGGCTTCAAAGCCGCCCATTTCGCCCGGCATCTGGAACGACGGGTTGAGCGAGGCGAGCGCCTGCATGTCGGTGCCGGGACGCATGTGCTCGTCGCGGTCGAGAATGGTGAGGCCGTTCTGGTCCTTGAACGGCACGACCGATTTCTTGAAGTAGCCCTTTTCCCAGGAATGGGCGGCGCGCTTCTGGCTTTCGACGGCATAGGCATCGACGTCGTCGCGGCTGAAACCGTATTTGGTGGCGATCAGGTCGGCGGATACGCCCTGCGGCATGAAATAGCCCGGCAGGTTGACGGAGGGATCCATGAACCAGGCGCCGCCGGACATGCCGAGACCGACGCGCGACATCGATTCGACGCCGCCGGCAATGACAATATCGTCGGCGCCCTGGGCGATCTTCGCCGCGCCGAAGTTGACGGCATCGAGACCCGATGCGCAGAAGCGCGAGATCTGCATGCCCGGCGCGCGGGTGGAGTAACCTGCCTCGAAGGCGGCTGCCTTCGGGATCACCGCGCCCGCATCCATCACCGGATCGACGCAGCCCATGATGATGTCGTCGACGGTCGCCGTATCGAGCCCGTTGCGGTCACGCACGGCCTCCAGCATCTTGGCCGCAAGGCGAACGGACGGCACTTCGTGCAGCGATCCGTCCTTCTTGCCACGGCCGCGCGGCGTGCGCACGTGGTCGTAAACGAAGACTTTCGTCATGTCTCATCTCCCTTTCGGCAGCACCATCCGGTGCCGCCCGTCAAACAGTTTGAAATCGAACGGCTCAGAACGCGGCCGCGTCGAGCGCCATCACGGTGTCGGCGCCGGTCTCGATGCGGGCCTTGCGCAGCGCCGTTTCCGGCAGGATCCTTTCCATGAAGAAGGTCGCGGTGATCAGCTTGTTCTTCAGATAGTCCGCGCGTGCTGTTTCGCCAGAGGCCAGTTTTTCCTCTGCCGTCTTGGCGATCTTCGCCCACATGTAGCCGAGCACCACGAGGCCGAAGAGGTGCATGTAGTCGGTCGAGCCGGCACCCGCATTGTCGGGCTTGGCCATGGCGTTCTGCATGAACCACATCGTGGATGCCTGCAGGTCGTTGAGGCCCTTCTTCAGCGCCTTGGTATAGGTGGCGAGCTTCTCGTTGCCGCGGTTCGCCTCGCAGAAATCGCCGATTTCCTTGAACAGCGCCATGACGGCGCGGCCGCCGTTCAAGCCCAGCTTGCGGCCGACGAGGTCGAGCGCCTGGATGCCGTTGGCACCTTCGTAGATCATCGCGATGCGGGCATCGCGGACATACTGGCTCATGCCATGCTCTTCGATGTAGCCGTGGCCGCCGAACATTTGCTGCGCCATGACCGCGTGGTCGAAGCCTTTGTCGGTCAGCACGCCCTTGAGGATCGGCGTCATCAGGCCGAGGATGTCGTCGGCCGACTGGCGGTCCGCCTCGTTGTCGGAACGGTGGGCGATATCGGACTTGAGCGCGGTCCAGAGCGTGAAGGCGCGGCCCGCTTCGTTGAAAGCGCGGATCGTCATCAGCGTGCGGCGCACGTCCGGATGGACGATGATCGGATCGGCCTTCTTGTCGGGCGCCTTCGGGCCGGAAAGCGAGCGGCCCTGGATGCGGTCGCGGGCATAGTTGGCGGCGTTCTGGTAGGCGGTTTCGGCGATCGACAGGCCCTGGAGGCCAACGCCGAGCCGGGCTTCGTTCATCATCACGAACATGGCGTTGAGGCCCTTGTTCTCCGTGCCGATGAGGTAGCCCTCGGCTTCGTCATAGTTCATGACGCAGGTCGAGTTGCCGTGGATGCCCATCTTGTGCTCGATGGCGCCACAGGAAACGCCATTCCGCTCGCCCGGTTCGCCGTCACCGTTCAACTTGAACTTCGGCACGATGAACAGCGAAATGCCCTTCACGCCTTCCGGCGCGCCCTCGATACGGGCGAGCACCAGGTGGATGATGTTGTCCGACATGTCGTGTTCACCGGCGGAGATGAAGATCTTCTGGCCGGAAATCTTGTAGGCGCCGTTCCCATTTGGAACGGCCTTGCTGCGCAGGAGACCGAGGTCGGTGCCGCAATGCGGCTCCGTCAGGTTCATGGTGCCGGTCCAGGTGCCGTCCACCATCTTCGGCAGATAGGCCTGCTTCTGCTCATCAGAGCCGTGCACCAGGATCGCGGCGATCGCGCCCTGGGTGAGGCCGGGATACATCGTCAGCGCCATGTTGGCGGAAGACATGTATTCGCCGACGGCGGTGTGCAGCGTGTAGGGCAGGCCCTGGCCGCCGAATTCCTCCGGCACGGAAAGCCCGAGCCAGCCGCCTTCGCGGTAGAGGTCGAAGGCCTGCTTGAAGCCCTTGGGCACGCTGACCGAACCGTCCTCACGCCGCTTGCAACCTTCCTGGTCGCCGGAAAGGTTGACTGGGAACAGCACTTCTTCCGCAAGCTTGGCAGCTTCGCCGACGATCGCCTCGATCATGTCGGGCGTCGCATCGGCAAAGCCGGGCAGGTTGTTGTATCGCTCGATGCCGAGCACGTCGTTCAGAATGAAGAGGGTATCGTCGACCGGTGCCTTGTAGGTGGGCATTCTTTCCTCGCCTTTTTCGCTTTCGGATCGCCGCCTCCACGTGGCCGACGTCCGGTTGCAACATGCCGGATGCACCGCCATCGAAGGGCGGCCTCGCATCGTTGGCAGGATGCTACAAAATTTTGACGTTTGCGTAAACGTCAAAAATACCGCCCGATCGAAGTTTCGTTTTTCGCTGGTCGGGCGCTGAAGTCGCTGCCACGCCGCACTCTCCATCGCCTACCCCTGCCAAATCGTTAAAAAATCCGCAGCGGTTAACCGGTTGTTTACCACGTTTAATGAAAGGTGCGTGTTGAGATGGTCAAAGCTGCAACCGGTCCGGTCCTCGCATTGTTGTAGCTTTGCCCACGTCGGAAGTGCCGCAGGGGTGAAGGAAGCCGTTTCCTTCCGTGGCGACTTTCGAGATGGCCGACGGACAGGGGCGAAGAGCACAATGAATGGATCGCGATCAAATCCTCAGCGCGCTGGCACCCAGAGCTATGGCGAGCGACCCTCGCTGGACGCCCTGAACCGCACGATCGAGGGTCTGGAGGCCCGGATCGAAGGGTTGATGAACAGCGCGAGCCGTGAACAGCCGGCCCGTCCGGCCGAGCGCGAACGTGTCGCTCCCCGCGACATCCCGTCCCCGCGTGATGCCGTTTCCGAGATCATGCAGCGCCAGCGGGCCTTGAGCACGTCGCGCGAGCGGCCGCCTCTGAGAGACCGCGTGCCGCAGCGCGAGCCGGAACGCCTGGCCCATCGTGAGCCCGAGCGTTACGTCGACGATATCAGGTCGCAGCCTGCCCGCGCCCCCGTCGCCCGGCCACAAGCTGCCGTCAACGATATCGCCGAGGCGCTTGTCGGCCTGCGCCAGGATCTGAAGCGCGACATCACCGATGGCCTCACCCGCGAAATGAACTCCCTGCGCGCCGAAATTCGCGGCATCAAGGCGCAGGCCGAGGATCACAGCTTCGCCGAGGACGTGCGCGGCGACATGCAGCGCCTTGCCGACAGCATCCAGCAGCTCGGCCGCCAGGCATCGCCCGCCCAGGCCGATGCGCTGCGTGGCGATTTCGACGATCTGCGCACGATGATCGACGGGTTGGCGCGCGAAGACAGCGTTCGCCGGATGGAAAGCCGCTGGAACGGCGTCGAGGATCGGCTGATCGCCTTCGATCAGAACCGCGATGACGAGCTGGTGGCGCTGGCCTACAGGCTCGACGAAATCAAGTCGCAGATTGGTGCGCTCGGCAACAGCTCTGCAGTCGACGTGCTTGAAGACAAGATGATCGCGGTTGCCCAGGCAATCGAGATGCTCGGCCGCCAGATACAGCCCGATGACCGTCGTCTGGTGTCGCAGTTTGCCGATCTGGATGCGCGCCTCGACGAAATCAGCCGGGCGATCGCCGCCAACAGCCGCACCGCCAGCAGCGCGGACAGCGGGTTTACCAATCGCCTGGAGAGCCGCCTTGGCGATCTCTCGCGGCAGATCGACGGCCTTTCACGCCCAGTTGACACCGGTCTTGGTGCCCGCCTGGAGGCGCTGGCTGCCCGCGTCGAGGATCTCGCCAGCGAGAAAGCGGCCGCCGGCCTCGAAGAGCGCCTGGATCAGCTTTCCCTGATGATGGAGCGCAGCCACCGCAACGCCCAGCCGGATCTGACCGGTTACCTCAACGACATTTCCCGCAAGATCGAGGCCCTCGACCAGGGCAGCGTCAACGACGCGCTGGCCGAGCGGCTCGACTATCTTGCCCGCCGCATCGACGACCTCGACACGCTGAGCGCCCAACCGGTCTCCGATCCGCGTTTCGACCGGCTGGAAGACCGTCTCGCCGGCATCGCCCAGCGGCTGGAAGAAACCTATGCGGCGCCCTTCGACGACCGCGCCGCCCTGCACAATCTCGAAGCGCAGATCGCCAATCTGTCGACCCTCGTCAGCCAGCCTCGTGCCGAGGCCGCTGCCATGCCGGTGGAATTCGAGAGCCGCATGAATGCGCTCGAAGATTATTTCGCCACCAGCGACGAGTACATCGTCGAGGCCGCCCGTCAGGCGGCCGAAGCGGTGATGGAGGCCTACTCCAAGCGCGGCATGCCGCAGTCGTCAGGTGGCGGCGATCTCGCGGCGATCTCGGCCCTCGCCGACGACCTGCGCACCCTTGAAGATCTGAGCCGCTCCAGCGAGGAGCGCACGGCGCGCACCTTCGAGGCGCTGCACGAAACCCTCGTTCATATCGCCGACAAGCTCGAGCGTATCGAGGGACGCGAGCCCGCCATGGCTTCGGCGCATTACGAGGCGCCGGTGGCGCGCGAAATGCCTGTCATGCCCAAGGCGATGCAGCCGGAATTCACCGATCCGTTCACGGGCGCCGACCTCGATGATCGCTATCAGGATCTGAAGCGCAATGTCCGCGCCCTGCAGGCGGAAGACGACGGCGTCATCGCCGCCGCGACCGCCTTTGCCGGCGACGACGGCCAGGTTTCGACCATCGAGCCCGATGGCGGGCGCGAACAGCCGGCTTCCCCCCGCACCGGCCTGCTTGCCGGTCTGACCCGGCGCTTCTCGGCAAAGCGCGCCGAACCGGCTCCGGAGCAGACAAGACAGCTGGTCGAGCCCGCCCCGTCCATCGACCCCTCGGAGATGCTTGCGCCGGAAGAGGCCAATCAGTTGCTGGAGCCCGGCTCCGGCGTTCCCGACGTCAAGAAGATCCTCGAGCGCGTGCGCGCCGGCCAGATGAACCGTGGCGGCAAACAACCTGCTGACGGCGACAAGGCCGACTTCATTGCAGCGGCCCGCCGGGCAGCACAGCTGGCGGTCGAGGAAGCCGATACGCTCAACAAGACCAAGGACGGTGGGGCTGCCAGCGGCATCGGTGGTGCCTTTGCCCGTCATCGCAGGCCGATCCTGATGGCCGTCGGCGCCGTGCTGCTGGCGATCATGTCCTATCCGCTCGTCGGCACCATGCTGAAGGGCAGCAATGCGCCCGCTGCCGAACCGGTGGCGATCATCGAACAGAACGCAAGCCCCGTCGTCGAGCAACCAGCTGTCGCCAAGCCAGCGGAGATCGCCGGCAACGAGGCGCCGGCAGCCGCCGCCGTTGCGACCCAAACACCGCTCGAGGCGTTGCCGCCACTTCCAGGCGCGGCGCTCGATGAGGTCGAGCAGTCGTCCAGCGCCGTCCAGACACCTGCCGTCTCGACCCTGCCGGCAGACACACCCGCATCGACGACGGTGGCTCACGAAGCGCAGGCTCCGCTGCTTCAGCCGGTGCCGGAGGTCAAGCAGCCGACGGCCGCTTCCACATTCCAGGCAGCCCCTGCCGATGCCACGCGGGCAGGAACCTTCGCGCCGGTCACTAAGCCCGCCGACGTCGTTCTGCCTGAGGGCTTCGGCCCCGTTGCACTGGTGACGGCTGCCAAGGGCGGCGACCCGCTGGCATTCTATGAAATCGGCGCGCGCTTCACCGAAGGTCGCGGCGTCAAGGAAGATCTGGCGGAAGCCGCCAAATGGTATCAGCGCGCTGCCGACGCCGGGGTCACCCCGGCCGATTATCGCCTTGCCAGCATGTACGAAAAAGGCTCCGGCCTGACGCGCGACGCGGCCAAGGCCAAGGCCCTTTATCTGAAGGCCGCCGGTCAGGGCAACGCCAGCTCCATGCACAACCTCGCTGTCATGCTGGCCAGCGGTCGCGATGGTGCGCCGGATTTCGCCGAGGCGACAAAGTGGTTCGCCAAGGCGGCCGAACTCGGCGTTCGCGACAGCCAGTTCAACCTCGCTGTCCTCTATGCCCGCGGCAATGGCGTGCCGCAGGATCTCGAATCTTCCTACAAGTGGTTTGCCGCTGCCGCCCGCGAGGGCGATCTCGACGCAGCCGCCAAGCGCGACGAAGTCGCCAAGGCGATGAAACCCGAGCAGCTTTCGAGCGCCAAGGCCAAGGCTGACGCCTGGAAGCCGCAGGCGGTCGACGCCAAGGCGAACACGGTTGACGTGCCGGATGCCTGGGTCGGCCCGGC
Source organism: Ensifer adhaerens (assembly GCF_013283195.1). Lineage (GTDB taxonomy): Bacteria > Pseudomonadota > Alphaproteobacteria > Rhizobiales > Rhizobiaceae > Ensifer > Ensifer adhaerens_G. Next base: position 956,453 of record NZ_JABEKT010000001.1, read on the forward strand.
CAACAAGACCGCCTCGATCGACATGAGCAAGGCCATCCGCAACATTCAGGCGATCCTCAACAACAACGGCTTCGACGCCGGCAAGCCGGACGGCCAGATGGGCAAGAAGACGGTTGCCGCGATCAAGGCTTTCCAGACATCCGTCGGCCAGGAGCCGACAGGTGAAATCACCGACCAGCTGGTGAAGGAATTGCTCAAGCGCAATTCCTGATCCGGCAGGGTTCGACGCCGCAATAAAGCCGCAGAACCGGGCCACAGGCTCTGCGGAGCCGAAGCTGTCCGCCATGTCGCTGAAAAGGTTGACAGCTCCGGTTGAGGAGCGCATGACGGAAGCCTATGCCACCTCGCCTTCGGGAGGGGTGTCGGCTTTCTAAGATAATCCCCCTTCTGTGGTGAATAGCTTGCCACTGTGACGTTTTCGCCCGCGCCGCGGGCCGTTGGCATATCGAGGTCCCGGCGTGTCGATCTATCTGCCCATCGCAGAGTTGTCGGTGAACATACTCATCATCCTCGGCATGGGTGCGGCCGTTGGCTTTCTGTCGGGCATGTTCGGTGTCGGCGGCGGATTCCTGATCACGCCTCTCCTGATCTTCTACAACATCCCTCCCGTCGTCGCCGTTGCGACCGGCGCCAACCAGGTTGTGGCCTCCTCGATCTCCGGTGCCATCACCCACTTCCGCCGCGGCACGATCGACATCAAGCTCGGCACGGTGCTCTTATGCGGCGGTCTGGCGGGTGCGACGGTCGGCGTCTGGTTGTTCTCGCTGCTCCGCCGCGTCGGCCAGCTCGATCTCGTCATCTCGCTGCTCTATGTTGTACTGCTCGGTTCGGTCGGCAGCCTGATGCTGTGGGAGAGCGTGCGTGCCATGCGCAAGGCGGCCAACAACCAGGCGACACCGCTTCGCCGTCCCGGGCAGCACAATTGGGTGCACCGGTTGCCGCTGAAGATGCGGTTCAAGAAATCGAAGATCTATCTGAGCGTCATTCCCGTCGCGACCCTCGGCTTCTGCATCGGCATCCTGACGTCGGTCATGGGTGTCGGCGGTGGCTTCATCATGGTACCGGCGATGATCTATCTGCTGCGCATCCCGACCAACGTCGTCGTCGGCACCTCGCTTTTCCAGATCATCTTCGTCTCCGCCTACACGGTCATCGTCCAGGCCTCGACCAACTACACCGTCGATATCGTTCTTGCCTTCGTGCTGATGATCGCAGGTGTTATCGGCGCGCAATATGGCGTTCGCGTCGGCCAGAAGCTGCGCGGCGAGCAGCTGCGCGCGTTGCTGGCGCTGCTCGTGCTTGCCGTCGGCATCCGCCTGGCGATCGAACTGGTCATTCCGCCGAAGGACGTCTACTCCGTCGTATCCGCGGGGTTCGGCTTCTGATGCTCCGTCTCGCTCGCATCGTCCTTGCTGTCACGACGTTCGCCTTCGCCGCTCCGACCTTCGCCCAGCTGCAGGACGAGAATGCCAACGACTTCACCGAAAAGCTGGAGATCGGCATCTCGACTGACGAGATCGCCATTACCTCGGATTTCCGCGGCGCCGACCTGACGATTTTCGGTGCGGTCGACGGCTTCGACCCCAACCTGCTGGCGCAGGGCAAGTACAACATCATCGTCTCGCTCGAGGGCCCGAAGGACAATGCGACGGTGCGCAAAAAAGAGCGCGTCTTCGGCATCTGGGTAAACACCAGCTCCATGACCTTCGAGCTGGTGCCGGAATCCTATTCGCTGTCGAGCACGCGTGACATCGAGACCATCGCGCCCCCGGGCGAGATGGGCAACATGGGCATCGGCGTCGACCATATGCGGCTGGTGCCGCTCGGTTTCGTCGGCGACGGCAGCAATCTCGGCGAATTCCGCAATGCCTTCCGCCGTATCCGCGAGACCAGCGGCGTCTATGAGCGCGATCCGGGCGGCGTGCAATTCATCAGCTCCAGCCTGTTCAAGGCATCGGTGCGCCTGCCGGCCAACGTGCCCAACGGCGTGCATGTCGTGCGCGCCTATCTCTTCCGCGACGGCACCTTCGTCGCCGCCAAGGCGCTGCCGCTCCGCGTGGTCAAGACGGGTGTGGAGCAGGTGATCACGCAGACAGCGCATGAGCAACCGTTCTTCTACGGCCTGTTTGCGGTGCTGCTCGCCGTCATCACCGGTTGGGGCGCAAGCCTGCTCTTCCGCAAGGATTAGTCCCTGAGGTCGCCGGCCGCCGTTCCCTTTTGTGCGATGGACGGCTAAAGAAGGCCTGCTGCATCTTTCCTTAAGTCGGAATCGATTTAAGGAGAAAATCATGCCGCAGGTCTAGAGTGCTACAGCGGCCTTGGTGCGTCATATTTGAAGCGCGGCGTTGTAGGGCAGAAACAGAGGAAATTCCATGAAACCGATTTTCGTCCAGTTGCAGTGCGCTCCCGGCAAGACCTACGAGGTTGCCGACGAGATCTACCGCAAGGAGATCGTTTCGGAAATGTATTCGACAAGCGGCGACTACGACCTCTTGCTCAAGATCTACATCGAAGAAGGCCAGGATATCGGCAAGTTCATCAACGACAACATCGCCACGGTTCCGGGAATCTCGCGGTCGCTGACGACGCTGACCTTCAACGCATTCTGACGGATGCTCAAGCGATCAGGTTCGTAAAGCGGACCGAATAGATCCGGTCGCGGCCGAGCATATGCGCGACCAGCCTGGCGCGGTCGAACAGGCCGGTCATCGCCCGATGGCGCAGGTCGAGACCGCCGGTAGTGACACCGAAGGCCGGCATCAGCATGCGCGTTCCGTCGGTGGCAAAACAGGCGCGCCGCACCGACTTCTCCCGCCGGACGACGGTTGCCGCCGGATGCAGATGGCCGGCGATTTCGCCCGCGGCCTCGCCTCGCGACGGTTCATGGCGAAAGATAAGACCGGCGTGCCGGAACTCGTCCAGCGAAATGCCGGGCAGGCAACAGGCGCCATCGGGGTCGTGGTTGCCGTTGATCCAGATCCATTCCCGCCCCATGGCCATCGCGGCGATCATGTGACGGAACGTCTCGGGCATGGCAACGGATCCGACCCGGTCATGAAAATTGTCGCCGAGGCTGATCACCAGTTTCGGATCGTGGCGGCTGATCGCCGCTTCCAGAACGCGCAAGGTGGCAAGCGTGTCGTAGGGCGGGAGCATCATGCCGCGTCGCGCGAAGGCCGCTCCCTTTTCCAGATGCAGATCGGAAACGACGAGTGTTCTCGTCTCGGGCAGATAGAGGCTGCCGAGCGGATCGCAGACCGCTTCGACGCCGTGGACGATGGCGCGCGCCGAAACCAGCGTGCTGTCTGCGGGAGCTGATAATGCGTGGGCCAGCCTGTGCATGCGTTTCTTCACTGTCCTTCCAGCGCCGCGCGTCGGATAGGACGCGCAAGGGACGCTGCAACATTTTGGATCTGCTGCCTACTTCCCTAGATCGGATCGGATTCAAGGAACTATGCAGTCGTGTGTTCACGAGAACACGGGGGGCGCATCCTATAGTGGTTCGGCGCCCATCGCCTCGTTGATCAGGTCGTCGGCGGCCTCCGATAGCAGGAAGTCCTGCGCCTCGCCCTGAACCGCCTCCTTGCCGATTTCGAGCATCACGGGCACGGCGAGCGGCGAAATCCGGTCGAGCCGGCGATGGGTGATGTGGCCCTTGATTCGCTTCAGCATATCCCCGAGACGGCCGATGTCCAAAAGCCCCGTTGCCGCATCGTTGCGCGTTGCCTCGAGCAGCAGGTGGTCGGGCTCGTGCGCGCGCAATACGTCGTAAATGAGGTCGGCCGAGACGGTCACCTGGCGGCCGGTCTTCTCCTTGCCGGGATGTCGCTGGTCGATCAGCCCGGCAATGACGGCGCAGTTGCGGAAGGTCCGCTTCAAGAGAAAGGATTCGTTCAACCAGGCTTCGAGATCGTCGCCGAGCATGTCCTCGTCGAAGAGGTCGGCAAGCGCTTTCCGCCGCAGCTGGAACGTCGCGCCGAGATCGTCCAGAGCCCAGACGGCAAGCGAGTAGTCGGTGGCGACGAAACCGAGCGGCTTCAGGCCGGCACGGTCGAGCCGGCGGGTGAGCAGCATGCCGAGCGTCTGGTGCGCCAGCCGTCCCTCGAAGGCGTAGATCACCATGTAGTGGCGGCTGCCGCGGGGAAAGGTCTCGATCAAAAGCTCGTCTTCGCGCGGCAGCATCGAGACATTCTTCTGCAGCGACAGCCAGTCGCGCACCTGTTCGGGCAGGGCCGCGCGCCGCGCCGGATCGGCGAGCATCTTGCGCACCTGCTCGGCGAGGTAGGTCGACAGCGGAAACTTACCGCCGGCATAGCTCGGCACCTTCGGGTCGAAGGAAAACGCCTGGCTGACGAGACACTCGCTTTCGCGGATGCCTTCGAAGCGCAGCACCTTGCCGGAAAACAGGAACGTATCGCCCTGCGACAGCATCTCGAGGAAATACTCCTCGACCTTGCCGAGCGACATGCCGCCACGGCCAAGCGAGCCGCGCTGGTTGCGCTTCACCATGCGCACGTTCAGCATCGGCGATTCGACGATGGTGCCGACATTGAGCCGGTATTGCTGTGCGACCAGCGGGTTGGAAACGCGAAAGAGGCCCTCCTTGGTCCTGCGGATACGGGCATAACGCTCATAGGTCTTCAGTGCATAGCCGCCGGTCGCGACGAAATCGATGACGCGCTCGAAGGTTTCCCAGGGAAGTGAGGCATAGGGCGAGGCGCTGGTGATCTCTTCGTACAGCGACAGCGGATCGAAGGGGGCTGCGCAGGCCATGCCGAGCACATGCTGGGCAAGCACGTCGAGCGCGCCCTTGCCGACAGGAGGCGTATCCTGCGCGCCGATATAGTTGGCGTCGAGGGCCGCCTGGCACTCCATCACCTCGAAGCGGTTGGCCGGCACCAGGATCGCCTTGGAAGGTTCGTCCATGCGGTGATTGGCGCGGCCGATGCGCTGGGCAAGTCGGCTTGCCCCCTTCGGTGCGCCGACATGGACGACGAGGTCGACATCTCCCCAGTCGATACCGAGGTCGAGCGTCGAGGTGGCAACGACCGCGCGCAGGCGGTTCTCCGACATCGCCGCCTCGACCTTGCGCCTCTGGGCGACATCGAGCGAGCCGTGATGAAGCGCGATCGGCAGGTTGTCTTCGTTGATGGTCCAGAGTTCCTGGAACAGAAGCTCCGCCTGACTGCGGGTGTTGACGAACAGCAGGGTGGTGCCGTGCTCCTTGATCGCTTCGTAGACATCCGCAATGGCGTAACGTGCCGAGTGTCCCGCCCAGGGCACGTGCTCGTCGGTGCGCAGGATGGAGATCTGCGGTTTGGCGCCGCCCTTGACGGTCACGAGGCCGGCCAGGCCGGCTGTGTCGGGCGACTGCGGCGCCAGCCAGTGCTGCAGATCCATCGGATCAGCAACCGTCGCCGAAAGCCCGATCGTCTGCAGCGACGGCGCCAGTCGGCGCAGCCGGGCAAGGCCGAGCGACAGCAGATGCCCACGCTTCGACGTGACCAGCGAATGCAGCTCGTCGAAGACGACGTAACGCAAATCCTTGAAGAAGCGCTCGGCCTCGCCGTTGGCAAGCAGCAGCGCCAATTGCTCCGGCGTCGTCAAGAGAATGTCGGGCGGGTTGAGTTTCTGGCGCTGGCGCTTGGCCTGCGGCGTGTCGCCGGTGCGGTTTTCGACGCGCACCGGCAGACCCATCTCGTCGACCGGCTTCATCAGATTGCGCTCGATATCGACGGCCAGCGCCTTCAGCGGCGAGAGATAGAGCGTGTGAATGCCCCTGAAGGCCGAGCCCGGCGGAATTTTTCCGCGACGGGTAAGGTCGACGAGGGAAGGGAGAAAGCCTGCGAGCGTCTTGCCCGCTCCGGTCGGCGCGATCAGAAGCGTGCTTTCGCCAGCCTCCGCCCGTGCCAGCAGTTCCAGCTGATGGGCGCGGGGTTGCCAGCCCTTTTCGCCGAACCAGCGAAGGAAAGGGGTGGGCAAGGTTAGCGCATCGCCTTGCGGGCGCGGGGAATCGATCCTGTTCACGGAGAACAAAGGTAGATCAAATCCGGCAAAAGAGAAGACCGGAGCCTGGGCGATCATGCGGCGATTGACCAGTTGTCGAATCGCGGATAAAAAATATCCATGATTAAGAGGGTGGGCGAATGAAACTCGGGGACGGTGTCGAGCAGGCAATCCACAGCGTGACCATGCTGAGCTGTCTTCAGCCCGGCAGCACGCTGTCGGCGGCAGCTCTTGCCGAATTTCATGGGGTGTCCACGAGCTATCTCCTGAAGCACCTGCAGGCGATGTCCGGGGCAGGGCTGCTTGAAGCGGTCCCCGGCCCGAAGGGCGGCTATCGGCTCGCTCGCCTTCCGGCAAAGATCAGCCTGCTCGATATCGTGCTCGCGGTCGAAGGGCCGGAACCGGCGTTCCGCTGCAACGAGATCCGATTGCGCGGTCCCAATCCCTATGCCTGCAAGCCGAAGGCGCCGTGCACGATCAACGTCGCGATGCTGAAAGCCGAGCAGGCTTACCGTGCCGAGCTTCGGCGCGTGACCATCGCCGACATCAAGCAAGATCTGGGCGCCCTGGACGACGGCAGCATCTCGGCGCGAACCAACACATTCCTGGCGGCCAACGAGCGCAAATCGGCCGCCGGCGCCTGAAACCTCGATCCAGCTACCTGAAGGAGAAGACCATGCATCCGCGTTTGAACCCCGTCAAAGCCGCCCCTGACGCTTACAAGGCTGCGGCCGCTTTCGACAACTACATCATCAAGGACTCAGGGCTGGAGCCGCGCCTGATCCACCTGATCAAGCTGCGCGCCTCGCAGATCAACGGCTGTGCCTATTGCATCGACATGCATGTGAAGGAGGCGCGCCATAGCGGCCTCAGCGAGCAATGGATCCACCTGATCTGCGCCTGGCGCGAATCGCCGATCTACGACGCCCGCGAACGCGCGGTGCTGGCCTGGACCGAAGCGCTCACCAACCTGGCCCAGACCGGCGCGCCCGACGCGGATTTCGAACCGCTGAAGGAGCATTTCGACGAGGCAGAGATTACCAAGATCACCATGGCCATCGGCGTCATCAATGTCTGGAACCGCGTTGCCGTCGGCTTCCGCTCGCAGCACCCGGTCGATGCACCGGCAAAGGCCGCCTGAGACCATCCATCATCGAACAACGAAAGCCCCGGTCCTGGATGCCGGGGCTTTTTCGTTTCGGCGTCTCAGAGTGCGATGTACCGATCGGCGCGGTGGTTGATGGCGACGAACAGGTTGAGCACGACCGCGCCGAGCACCGACCAGGCGACGACCGAGGGGCTGGTGACGCCGAAGGCGGCGACCAGAACGACCATGTCGATCGCCAGCTGCACCAGCCCGGCGCGAACGCCGAAGCGCTCCTGTAGATAAATGCCGAGAATGCCGACGCCGCCGAGGCTGGCGCGGTGGCGGTAGAGTGCCAGCAGGCCGTAGCCGAGAAGCAGTCCGCCGATGAGGGCCGCCCATGCCGGGTGGATGTCACCGATCTGGAACAGGCGCGACTGGATGTCGGTCAGGAACGAGGTCACGCCGATGGCGATGAAGGTCTTGACCGTGAAGGCCGGTCCGAGCCGTTTCCAGGAGAGATAGAAGAACGGCAGGTTGAGCAGGAAGAAGGCAAGGCCGAAGTTCACGCCCGTCGCATAATGCAAGAGGAAGGCGACGCCGGCAGTGCTGCCGGTGAGCAGGCCGGCGCTGGCGAGGAAATAAAGGCCGAGCGCTGCAATTAGGCTGCCGGAGAAAATACCCTGCAGGTCCTCGATCGGCGTGTGCCGGGTCGGGCTGGTGTTCCAAAGACCGAAAACGCTGCTGCTCAGAGCCATGGCAAAAACCTCGATTGCGATGGCCAAGCAATGCTGCAATGCACAAAAACAATCAAGAAAAATACGTCAGTAATGCTGACGTATTTTTGCGAACCAGCCCTGCGTTTTTAGAGAGGCTTGCGGGCGAGAAACAGGATGCCGGTGATCGGCTGGCCTGCATCCATGCGGATGACGGTCCGCTCCACGGCCACCATTTCCAGGCCGTGTGAAGCGAGAAGGTCGCGGACATAGGCCTCGCTGTGCGCGTAGCGCAGCGACGGGCGCAGGACGAAGCCATCCACCGCGCCGGCATCCTCAACCGAGAAGGCAAACAGGCCCTGGCTGGAAAGCAGTTCGCCGACGATCCCGGCGACGCCATCGAGACCGCCGAGATACATCAAGACGTCGGCCGCACTGACGAGATCGGCGCGAGCGACGGCGAAATTGCCGAAGACACCGGATTGTTCGGGAGGCTGAGAAAGATCGGCCCGCGCCAGCCGGTCATAGACGGCCTTCGTCTCTGCCTTCGCCAACATGTTGGCGGAAATGTCGAAACCTTCGAGAAATGCAGCACGCTCGCGGATGCGCTCGCCGAACAGCCCGGTGCCACAACCGAGGTCGACCACATGCTCGAAATGCGCGCCCGCCGTCGATCGTTCGATCAACGCGGCAAGTTTTTCCGGCACGGTGTAGTCGAGCTTCTCGACCAGCGCATGGTCAAAGCGATCGGCGTAGTCGTCGAACAGCCGCTCGACATAGAGGCTTGGCGGTTGTTCCGGCATCTCGGTGGCACCCAAGAGCGCCAGTTTCAGCCCCGCGCCAAAAATGTCTTTCGGGTTGAGGACCAAGGTTTTGCGCAGCGCATCGATCGCCGCCTCTTTCCGGCCCGATTTTTCCTCATAGTCCGCCAGCCGGAACCAGCCGGCAGCCCACTCGGGTACGCGCTCGAGCGCTTGGCCCATGAGATCGGCCGCACTCTCGGGCTCGCCGGCCTCGGCAAGCATTTTTGCGTAGTCGGCGCGGCGGTCGGCGATCAGGTCGCCGGAGGAGAGCTGGTTGAGCGTCATCAATGTGAGATGTTGGTTGCGATCAGCGCTTCTGACGCCGGGCTGGGCAAAACACAAGCGGAATCTGAAAGGCGGGCGGATGCCCGCCCTTTCCGGTGACTTGCGAGGGTGCGAATGGCAGCTTATGTGAAGGGAAACAGGAGTATTTCGCCGATGTCGGACGGAGTGAACAGATTTTTGGGGGATTCGCCGCTGCGCGTCCTCGTCAAGCTCGTCGTGGTGTCGATCCTCGTCGGCTTCGTCATGACCGTTTTCGGCTGGTACCCCGCCGATATCTATTTCGGCATCCGCAACTTCCTGCTCGATCTCTGGCATACCGGCTTTTCTGCTCTCGGTCGTGTTGGCGATTATCTGCTCCTGGGGGCTGCCATCGTCATTCCGGCGTTTATCATCCTGCGTGTGATGAGCTACCGGCGGTGAATATGAAGGACCAACTTTTCGTCATCGAGCGGCGCGCTCTTTTGCGCGCCGGCGCCGTCCTGTCGCTCGGCATGCTCGCCGGCTGCACGACATCCAACGTCCTGACGCCGGCAACCGGCACCGGCAGCGACCAGACGGCAGTGAGCCTCGGTTATGTCAATGCGCTGCGCAAGACCAAGGGCCTGCCGCCACTGGTGGCCGACAAGGCCGCTTCGGTTGCAGCCATGAACCAGGCCGCGCGGATGGCCAAGGTCGGCAAGATGCAGCATCTGATCGGTTGGAACGACAGCTTCTACAACCGGATGAAAAGCGACGGCGTCACCTTGCCGGCTGCCGAAAACATCGCCGTCGGCCAGGACGACGCCGAGCGCGCCTATGACGCCTGGTATAGGTCGCCGAAGCATCTGGAAAACATGCTCGGCAACTATCGCGGTCTCGGCGTCGCCGTGGTGCAAAACGCCGCTTCCGGCAATCGACCCTATTGGGCCATGGTGCTTTCGGGCTGACTGCCTGTTTTTCTGTCTACGGCAGATGCTGCCCCTCATCCCCCTGTCGGGACCTTCTCCCCGCAAGCGGGGCGAAGGGGCGATGCCGCGCCGTTTCGCCTGCCATCGGCATGTCGCGCTTGTTTCAGAAGCCTTTTCGATAGAGCGGCAGCCCTGCCTGCAAACGGACCATACCGCGGGTAGCTGCAGCCGGTACATGTTCCCTCTCCGCGCGCGGGGAGAGGGTTAGGGTGAGGGGCTTTGCGCCGTTGCGTTGGTGTCGATTGCAACGGTCTCTCGCGACACCTTGCGTCCGCCTATGATCTTTCCCTAAAACGGTCGTCCCGCACTCATTCCGCCGGAACCGTTCGATGACCGCTGCTTCTCCCGCTTCGCCGAGCGATCCCGCCGGGCCATTCCATGTTACCCACCGGTTGATCCTTGCGATCGCGCTGCCGATGACGCTCGGTTTTCTCACCACGCCGTTGCTCGGTCTCGTCGATACGGCGGTCGTTGGCCGCATGGGGCAGGCGACGTTGCTCGCCGGGCTCGCGGTCGGGGCGATCATCTTCGATCTGATTTTCACCACGTTCAATTTCCTGCGCGCTGCCACAACGGGTCTCGTCGCACAGGCCTATGGTCGGGGTGACCGGCGCGAACAGCAGGCCGTGTTCTGGCGCTCGCTGGTCATTGCGCTTACCGCCGGTGTTGCGGTCGTCGCCCTGTCACCGCTGTTGCTTGCCGGTGGTCTCTGGCTCATGGACCCGCCTGCAGAAGTGGCGGCTGTGACGCGCACCTATTTCCTTTGTCGCATGCTCTCGGCTCCGGCGGCACTCGCCAACTATGCCATCCTCGGCTTTGTGCTCGGCCGCGGCCAAGGCACGACCGGGCTGTTGCTGCAGGCCCTGATCAACGGGGTCAACATCGTGCTGTCGATCCTGCTCGGGCTGGTTTTGGGCTGGGGGGTCCTGGGTGTCGCGATCGCAACCGTCACCGGCGAGGTCATCGGCGCCATGGCCGGCTTTGCCATCGTCTATAGCCGTTTTGACAGAAAGGACGCGCCGAGCTGGGCGATGATCTTCGACCGCGAGCGGCTCCGGCCGCTGTTCGGGCTTAACCGCGACATCATGATCCGCTCCTTCGTTCTCGTCGCGGCCTTCGCGCTCATGACACGCATAGGCACTGCTTTCGGCCCGGTGACGTTGGCTGCGAATGCGGTGTTGATGACCGTTTTTCTTGTCGCCGGCTACTATCTCGATGGCCTTGCCAACGCTGCCGAGCAACTGATCGGCCGTTCGATCGGCGCCCATTACCGTCCTGCCTTCGATCGGGCGCTGAAGCTGACGATGACCTGGTCGCTCGGCCTTGCCGTCGTGACAACCGTGGCGCTTCTGCTTTTCGGCCACGGGCTTGTCGACCTCCTGACGACGGCGCCGGATGTCCGCGCGGTCGCTTACGCGTATCTGCCCTGGGCCGCCCTGACGGCGATGACCGGCGCGCTTGCCTTCCTGATGGATGGGGTCTTCATCGGCGCCACCTGGTCGCGCGACATGCGCAACATGATGTTGGCGGCGCTTACCGGGTATGTCGCGGCCCTGGCGATCCTTGTGCCCGCCTTCGGCAATCACGGCCTATGGGCGGGGCTCAACCTGTTCCTGTTGATGCGCGGCCTGTTCCTGCTCGCCAGAATTCCGGCAAAAGCCGGTCAGACCTTTCGCTCGGCCCAGTAGTCGAGGCGGCTGTCGCGCAGATCGCGGATCGATGTCAGCCCCTCGCGATCGCAGAGATCGGAAAGCCCGCGCACGATCCTTCCTGGAAGCGCCGGTCCTTCGTAGACCATGCAGGAATAGAGCTGCACCAGATCGGCGCCGGCGCGGATCTTCTCCGCAGCGGTTTCGGCCGAGCTGACGCCGCCGACGCCGATGATCGGCAGGACAGGGCCGACGCGTTTGCGCATGCGGGCAAGAACAGCCGTCGATTTTTCAAACAGCGGCTTGCCGGAAAGGCCACCAGCTTCCTTCGCCTGGGCTTGGTCCTTGAGGCCATCGCGCGCGAGCGTCGTGTTGGAAACGATCAACCCGTCGAGCTTGTGCGCCAGTACCTCGGCGGCGATGTCGTCCATGCCTTCTTCGGTCAGATCGGGTGCGATCTTGAGGAAGACCGGCACGTGCCTGTTGCTGCGCGCGGCTTCCTCGTCGCGTGCGGCAAGCACGGCCGAGAGAAGTGCCGAGAGACTTTCGCGCGCCTGCAGGTCGCGAAGGCCCGGCGTGTTCGGCGAGGAGATGTTGGCGGTGAAATACTTGGCGACCGAATAGAAGGTGTGAATGCCGCTGACATAGTCGCCGATACGGTCGGCGCTGTCCTTGTTGGCGCCGATATTGACGCCGATTAGCGCGCTGCGCGAGCATGCCTTGAGGCGCGCCAAGGCGGCGCCATGGCCCTCGTTGTTGAAACCGAGGCGATTGATCACCGCTTCGTCTTCAACCAGGCGGAAGATGCGCGGCTTGTCGTTGCCCGATTGCGGGCGCGGCGTCACCGTGCCGATTTCGGTGAAGCCGAAGCCGATCTTCAACAGTGCTTCCGGCACTTCGGCGTTCTTGTCGTAGCCGGCGGCCATGCCGAGCGGATTGGGGAAGACGAGGCCGGCAACGGTCTGGGCGAGCCGCTTGTCCTGCCCGGTCGGACAGCTCGGCACGAGGCCGGTCTTCAGCGCCTTGATCGACAGGCCGTGAGCGGCTTCCGGATCGAAGAGAAAGAGGCCGCGGCGGGCGAGATTGGCAAAGGGATTGTTCATGCTTCGAGTTCCGGGAAGACGTGACGGCCGTCTGCGCCGAGCGGCAGCGGCTTTTCCCAGAGCACGGCCGACAGGAACAGCGGGGCATAGAGATGCGGGAAAAGGGCACCGCCGCGCGAGGGCTCAAAGACAAGCTCTTCGCCGAGCGCATCGCCATCGATCGCGACCAGCAGCAGGCCTTCCTGCCCTTCGAAGTGGCGGGCGGCGGTTTCGATTGCCTGCTCACCGGTCGAAAAGTGGATGAAGCCGTCTGTAAGGTCGATGGGTGCGCCATCGAAACGGCCGGTGCGCCTGGCTTCCTGCCATAGTGCGGCCGGAACGATCTTGTATATGATTGAGCTCATGATGCCCGCTTGTCCGTCGTGATATCCTGTCGTGGCCTTGCCGCAAATATCGGCGATTGTCCATTGCTGAAGGTCGTTCACCGGCGGATTTCCGCCCTGATGTCCGCAACGGAGAGGAAGCAATGAACAAAGCAATCGCAGTTCTGCTGGTCGCCGCTAGCTTTGGCGTAGCCGCAGGCGCGCGCGCCCAAGAGCCGGCACCCGGTCGCTACGCCATGCAGAAGTCTGACACCGGCATCGCCCGGCTCGACACCCAGACCGGCGAAGTCTCGCTTTGCCAGGAGAAGGACGGTCAGCTCGTCTGCCGCATGGCCGCTGACGAGCGCACGGCCTTCGAGCTGGAGCTGGATCTGCTGACCAAGCGGGTCGATACGCTCGAAAGGGTTGTCGAATCCGGTGGAGGCGTTGCAAAACAGGACCTTCCGACCGATGAAGAGATTGACCGGACAATGGGCATCATGGAAAGAATGATGCGCAAGTTCATGGATATCGTGAAGGATCTTGAAGGCAGCAGCGACCCCGCGTCGCCGCAGAAGACCTGACGGGTCGGACGGACCGTGCGGCGACAACCGGCGTGGGGACGCGGGTTGTAGCCGAAGCTCTTGGGAGGGAGCGACATGACGCCGGACATGACCATCATCATCGCAGACGATCACCCGCTGTTTCGTGGCGCGATGCGGCAGGCATTGAGCGGCATGGCCGGTGCGCCTGCCATCGTCGAAGCCGGCGACTTTGCCGCCGCCCGCAAAGCTGCCGCCGATTGTCCCGATGCCGACCTGATGCTGCTCGACCTGACCATGCCCGGCGTCAGTGGCCTGTCGGGCCTGATTGCGCTGCGCGCCGAATTTCCAAGCCTGCCTGTCATGGTGGTGTCTGCCCATGACGATCCCGCGACGATCCACCGGGCTCTCGATCTAGGTGCATCCGGCTTCCTGTCGAAATCGGCGGGCATCGAGGAAATCCGCGGTGGTATCGAGAAAGTCATGGCCGGCGAAGTCTTCGTGCCGGCCGGCTACACGCAGGGGCAGGAATACGAGCCCGAGGTGGCTGATCTCCTGCAGCGGCTGCAGACATTGACGCCGCAGCAATCGCGTGTGCTCAGCATGCTCGGCGAGGGCCTGCTCAACAAGCAGATCGCCTATGAACTCGGGGTTTCCGAGGCGACCATCAAGGCGCATGTCTCGGCCATCCTGTTGAAGCTCAACGTCGACAGCCGCACGCAGGCGGTCATCCAGCTTTCGAAGATAGGAACGGTCGCGGCGGCCTGAAGTCACCGGATCAGCGCTTACTCCGCCGCCGCTTTCGCCGCCGTTGAAAGCTGGGTCAGCCACGCGCGCATTGCGGCGGGGCGAACCGGCTTGTTCTGCAGGCCGACGCCGTCGCGTTCCGCAGCACCTCGGACTTCCGGCGATCGGTCGGCAGTGACCAGCAGGGCCGGGATGTTTTCGCCAAACAGCGCCCGGATGCGCGCGATCGCCTCGATGCCGGTGCCGTCGTCGAGGTGGTAGTCGGCAATGATGGCATGCGGACGCTCCTGCGCGGACGCCGACATTTGCGTGCAGGCGTCCAGCGATTCCGCCGTCGTGACGATACATCCCCAACCCGACAGCAGCACCCGCATGCCTTCGATGATGCGCGGCTCGTTATCGATGCAGAGCACGCGCAACCCGTTGAGCGCCTCGCTTGCCTTCGTCGTCGGGGCAGGCCCGACGGTGACCTGTTCTCCAGCGGTCGGATCGAGCGGCACGGTGACCTTGAAGCCGGTGCCCTTTCCGGGTTTCGACTGCAGGCTGACGGGGTGGTTGAGCACGCGCGAAATACGGTCGACGATGGAAAGCCCGAGGCCGAGGCCAGATGCGGTGCGCGCGCCCTCGTCGAGCCGTGCGAACTCCTTGAAGACCGTGCGGAACTTCGATGCGGGAATGCCGATGCCGGAATCGAGCACCTCGATCGTCACCATCTTGCCGCGCCGGCGCACGCCGACGAGCACCTTGCCGCGAAGCGTATATTTGACCGCGTTCGAGACCAGGTTCTGGACGACGCGCCTGAGCAGGTTCGGATCGGTGCGCACCACTAGCGATGTCGGCATCACCACCAGTTCGAGGTCCTTTGCCCGCGCCATCGGTGCAAAATCCGTTTCGACGCGGCGCAGGAGATCGTTGAGCGGTACGGACTGCAGCCGCGCCTTCATCGCGCCGGTATCAAGGCGGGAGATATCGAGTACGGCGCCGAGAATGGCTTCCACCGACTCGAGCGACGAATCGATGTTTTCCACCAGCGTGCTGTTGTCGGATTCTCCCAGTCGCTCGACCAGCGAGGATGAGTAGAGCCGGGCGGCATTGAGCGGCTGCAGGATGTCGTGGCCGGCGGCGGCAAAGAACCGCGTCTTGCCGATATTGGCCTCTTCGGCCGCAGCGCGCGCTTCGGCCAGCTCGTGGTTGACCCGGGTAAGTTCACCGGTACGCTCGGCGACACGCAGCTCCAGCGTCTCGTTGGCCTGTTTCAGCGCCATGTCGGCGGCGACCCGCTGGGTGATGTCGGTATAGGTCGTGACGATGCCCTTGTCGGGCATGGCATTGGTGCGCACTTCGATGATCTGCTGGCCGTTGCCGAGCTCAAGCAGGAACGGCTTGTCGAGCGTCAGGAAGTTGGCGATCAGCCGCTTCTCGTCCTCCTTGCGGATGTCACCGCGCTTGGTGAGGATGGCGACGATGTCGGCGAGCGGAAAGCCCACCTGGCCCGCCGCCTCCGGCAGGTCAAGCAGCTGGCGGAAGCGCCTGTTCCAGATGATCAGGTTGTTGGCGTTGTCGAAGACGGCAATGCCCTGGTCCATCTGCGAAAGCGCGGTCTGAAGCATGTCCTGATTGTACTGCAGCGCTTCGCTTGCCTGGTCGAGCAGCCAGGCCGTGTCCGACGAGGTGTCGTCGACCCGTTGCAGCACCAGCGAAAAGACGAGGCGGGCCGAAGACGAGCCGATGGCGCTGCCAAGCAGTTGTTCGGAAAAATGCACCAGTGCCATGTCGGCCGGCGCATTGTCGTCGAGCCAGCGCCCGGACTGGCGCTCATAGGTGTGGAACGAGCGCTGCATGCGCTCGTCGCCCATGTAGCGCGCGATCGTCGCCTTGAGATCGCGAACGGTGACCTTGGTCTTGCGGCCGCGAAACGCTCTTTCGCTGCGCGAGCGCCTGGTGATGAAGACCCCGGCCTGGTACCGTTCGAGCGGCTTGGGCGCGCGCGTCAGGGAGGCGAGCACATACATGGTCAGGTTGACGAGCAGGCTGAGGGTCGTGGCGTTGACCAGCGGGTCGGCGTCGGCTCCGGAAAAGACGTCGGTGAAGGGCAGCAGGAAGCTCAGCACCGTAGTTGCGACATGCGAATTGTCAGGCCCGCCGAGGCTTGGCAGGAACAGGAGATAGGCCCAGACGAAGAAACCCGAGACCATGCCGCAGATCGCGCCACGGGCATTGGCCTGGCGCCAGACCAGGCCACCGAGCAGGGACGGGGCCATCTGTGAGATCGCGACGAAGGACAGAAGGCCGAGCGAGGCGAGGCCGGCGCTGATGTCGGCGGAGCGGTAATAGGCATAGCCGAGCAAAAGCACGACGAAGATCGCCGTGCGCCGGATGTTGAGGAGGGTACCGGCAAGATTTTCCTGCAGCCCGCCGCGCTGGCCGAGGTTTCGACGCAGGAACACCGGCATGACGATATCGTTGGAGATCATGATCGACAGCGCCACCGACGCGACGATGACCATCGCCGTCGCGGCGGAAAAACCGCCGATGAAGGTGATCAGCGTCAACAGCGGCAGGCCGTTGGCGAGCGGCAGCGTCAGCAGATAGAGGTCGGCGTCGCCGGAGCCGGAGAAGGTCAGGATGCCGGCGATGGCGATCGGCAGGACGAAGAGGTTGATGGCGACGAGATAGAGCGGAAAGAGAATGCCGGCGGTACGCAGTTCGCCTTCCGTGCGGTTCTCGACGACGGTGACGTGAAACTGCCGCGGCAGCATGATGATCGCGAAGGCCGAGGTGACGATCAAGAGGATCCAGCGCGCGATCGGGGTTTCGTAGTGGAGCGCCTGCTCGACCGCCGGGCTTTGCTGGGCGAGTGCCCACAGGTGCGACGGCCCGTCGAAGATCACGAAGACGATGTAGAGACCGGCAGTGATCAGCGCCACCAGCTTGACCACCGATTCCATCGCGATCGCCAGGATCAGGCCGTCCTGGTGTTCGGTGGCATCCGTGTGGCGGGTGCCGAAGACGATGGCGAAGCAGGCGAGAAACAGGGTGACGAGAAGCGGCAGGTCGATGAAGCTTTGCCCGGCGCCGATGCCATAGTCACTGGTGTTGATCATGGCCGCGACCGAGCTTGAGATCGCCTTCAGCTGCAGCGCGATATAGGGCACGGCGCCGACCAGCGAGATCAGCGCGACGATCGCCGCCACCGCCGGGTTCTTGCCGTAGCGGGCGGCAATGAAGTCGGCGACGGATGTCAGCTTCTCGGTCTTGGCCAGCCGTATGATCTTGCGGATCAGCGGCATGCCGAGCGTGAACATCAGGATCGGGCCGATGTAAATGCCGGTGAATTCGAGGCCGCGCTCGGCCGCAAGCCCGATGCCGCCGAAATAGGTCCAGGACGTGCAATAGATCGCAAGGCTCAGCGCATAGACCAGCGGCCTGCCTTTGACCGCAGTGCTTTTTCTCCTGGCCCGCCTGTCGCCGTAGCTTGCGACTGCGAAAAGCAGCAGCAGATAGGCGAAAGCCGAGGCGAAGATGACCGAACCCGAGAGCATGCCTCATTCCTCCGGGCGTCAGCATAGGCCAAGTCCGGGAGGTTGAGAATTGCCTCCCGCATCAGTCTTAAGTCCAAGGCGAGACTGGAAAAAACGTGGCCGGCCTCAAGTCTTGGACCGCGTGCGGCCCGCGACCGCAGAACTCGCTTGCACGCGATTTGATCAAAGGCAAAGAAAGGTTTCTTCGCTGGCCGCTTTGGTTTAGATTTCGTGAACGGTTGCAGCGCGGGACAGCGCCGGCGGTCGCCTTCAACGGGGATATACGGAGAGACGTATGCTGAATGAGTTCAAAGAGTTTATTGCCCGCGGGAACGTCATGGATCTCGCGGTCGGTGTGATCATCGGCGCTGCCTTCAGCAAGATCGTCACGTCCATTGTGGAAGACCTCGTGATGCCGGTCGTCGGTGCTCTGACGGGCGGCGGTTTTGATTTCTCCAATTACTTCCTGCCGCTCTCGGCCAATGTGACGGCGACGTCTCTGGCTGCTGCCCGTGCTCAGGGTGCCGTCTTCGCCTATGGCAATTTCATCACCGTCCTCATCAACTTCCTGATCCTTGCCTGGATCATCTTCCTGATGATCAAGGCGGTGAACCGCGTGCGCGCATCCGTCGAAAAGAAGAAAGAATCCGAACCGGCTGCTCCGCCGCCGGAAGATGTCCGTCTGCTTTCGGAAATTCGCGACCTGTTGAAGCAGCGCGCCTGAGTTTTGTCTTCGCGGGCTCCGCCTGGAGCCGGACCCGCGAAACATCACAGAAATCAATAAACCGGTCAGATAAAGTCGTGTGATCGCAGCTGCGAAAGCAGCTAGAAGCGATGGGCAATTGCGGAGCAGGCTTAAGGAAAGGCATGTACGGCCTTCCGACCGCCTCGCTCTAACATATGAGAATCGTTCACGTTTATGATCTTGAGGACGATCCGTCCCAAGATCGTCGTGATCCAGGAGCCCGTCGATGACCATCATGACCACCATCAGCCCCCGTGCACTCGCAGCGCCGGAAAGCGGCATCGTCGAGGTTGTGAATTATGCCCGTGGGCGCGACGGTTTGATCCCGCTCTGGGTGGGTGAAGGCGATCTTTCGACGCCAGCCTTCATTTCCGAGGCGGCCAGCGAAGCGCTGCTCGCGGGTGAGACCTTCTACACCTGGCAGCGCGGCATCCCACCATTGCGCGAGGCGCTGTCGCGCTACTATCAGCGCCGGTTCCAGAAGGGTCTGTCTCCGGACCATTTCTACGTTACCGGCTCGGGCATGCAGGCGATCAAGCTTGCGATCGAGGCCATTACCTCGCCGGGCGATGAAATGGTGCTTCTGACCCCCGCCTGGCCGAACTTTGCCGCCGCTGCCGAACTATCAGGCGCCAAGCCGGTCCCGGTGCAACTCCGTTTCGAAAACGGCATGTGGCAACTCGACCTCGAGCGGCTCGAAGCGGCGATAGGCCCGAAGACCAAGGCCCTGTTCATCAACACGCCGTCGAACCCGACCGGCTGGACCGCGAGCCATGACGACCTCCGCGCGATTCTTGGCCTTGCACGCAAACACGGCCTGTGGATCGTCGCCGACGAGATCTATGCGCTTTATCATTACGCCGGCGGCCGGGCACCTTCCTTCCTCGACGTGATGGACGATGACGAGCGCATCATCTTCGTCAACTCCTTCTCCAAGAACTGGTCGATGACCGGCTGGCGTGTCGGCTGGATCGTGGCGCCGCCGGCAATCGGCCAGGTGCTTGAAAACCTCGTGCAATACGCGACCTCGGGCGTTGCGCAGTTCATGCAGCGCGGCGCCGTCGTGGCTCTGGACGAGGGCGATGCCTTCGTCGACGCCAACATTGCCAAGGCGGCACAGAGCCGTGACCTGCTTTGCGACGCGCTGATTGCCACCAATCGGGTCGAGACTCTGAAGCCCGACGGCGCGATCTACACGTTCCTCAAGATCGACGGCGTCACGGATTCGCGCGCAGCCGCCATCGACATCGTCGACAAGACGGGCGTCGGGCTTGCGCCGGGAACAGCCTTCGGCGATGGCGGTTCGCTGTTCATGCGCGCCTGCTTCCTGCGCGATCCGGCGCAGGTCGCCGAAGCGGCAAGCCGCCTGCAGAATTACATTCTCGGCCGCTGAGCCTCCGTCCTGGCCTCGGCCCGTGGGCGTTTCGGCCCGCGGGTTCCCGGTGTGACCCTTTCTTAACTCTACACCAAGGAATTGTAGCCACGCGACCGTGCGGGCGTGCCGCCTTTACCTATTCCGAAAGCATCGATGGGCTTTGCTGTCTGCGATGGTCTAGGGAATGGGACGCAGCGAATGGCCGTGTTGGTAACGGGCGGTGCCGGCTATATCGGCAGTCACATGACGTGGGCGTTGCTCGACGCGCATGAGGATGTGGTCGTGCTCGATCGGCTGTCGACCGGTTTTCGCTGGGCCGTACCACCCGAGGCACGCTTCTATCGCGGCGACGTCGGCGACAAGGCCTTGCTGGCGCGGATCTTTGAGGAACACGCGATTGACGCGATCGTGCATTTTGCAGGCTCTGCGATCGTGCCGGAATCCGTTGCCCATCCATTGGCCTACTACCAAAACAACACTGCCAATACCTGCACGTTGATCGAGGCCGGCGTAAAGGCGGGTATCGGTCATTTCGTCTTTTCGTCGACGGCCGCCGTTTACGGTAGCCAGGACGGTGAAGACCCGGTGCGCGAGACGGCGACACCCCACCCGGAAAGCCCATACGGACTGTCGAAGCTGATGGCCGAACTGATGCTGCGGGATGCGGCGGCTGCGCATGCATTCCGCTATGTGGTGCTGCGCTATTTCAATGTTGCCGGCGCCGACCCCAAGGGCCGAACCGGCCAGTCGACCACGGGAGCGACGCATCTGATCAAGGTCGCCTGCGAGGCTGCGCTCGGCAAAAGGTCGAAGATCGACATCTACGGAACCGACTATCCAACAGCGGATGGCACCGGTGTGCGCGATTACATCCACGTCACGGATCTGGTCGAAGCTCATATGCGTGCGCTTGCCTATCTCAGGGCTGGCGGGGAGCCACTGGTCAGCAATTGCGGCTATGGCGAGGGTTTTTCCGTGTTGCAGGTCATCGACACCATCAGGCGCCTCTCCGGTCGTGACATCACAGTCGAGCATGGGCCGCGGCGGCCGGGCGATATCGCTCGCATCGTCGCCGATCCGTCGCTGGCGCGGCTGAAGCTGGATTGGCTGCCAAGGCATGCAAGCCTTGAAGAGATCGTCCAGAGTGCATTCGCCTGGGAAGAACATCTTGCCCGCAAGAACAGCTACGATCTGGCGCGTCCTCTGATCCGACTGGTGTGAGTTGCTCGATCAGGGCGCTTGATCGTCGCCGTCCGTCTCGCCCAGTATCTTCTGCTCGTGCGCGATGGCGTGGTTGATCAGCCGTGCCCAGATATCCTCGTAGAAAGCTGGATCAAGACCCTGGCTTTCTGCATTCTTGCGGGCATTTTCCCGCACTTCCATCACCCGTGCCGGAATATCGGCCTTCAGCTTCAGTGGTCGTTTGATCTCGGCGGCGCGGTCGATATAGCCCCAGCGCTCGGCGAAAAGCGCCATCAGCGCCTGATCGAGCCGATCGATCTCGGCGCGCACATCGGCCATATCAGTGCATTCGGCTGGGGTCTTTTGCATCTGTCTCGTCCGGTTGCGGCACGGATGCCGTGCGCCCGCATGGGCACGCGGCGCTCTTGCGGCGCACTGCTAACAAACGGCGGGTGATCTGAGAAGAGGCAACAGGGTCGCACGGTCCAGGCGCCACCAGGATGGTGGTCACCTCAGCAGGCGATCGCTTGGCGGGGGAGGAGGGTGCGGTCCTGTCTCCGTCCGCGGCGATCGCCTGCTGACGTGTTGAGGAAAGCTAACCCGCCAAGCTTGAGCGAGGCTTTTTGCCCTGTCACCGAACGATTACAATCAGGTGCCGATCATCAGCTTGATCACGAGCCCGATGACGGTGACGGTAGCGACGCCCGCACACCACAGCCCGACGAACCAAAGAAGCTTTCGGCCGGTTCCCGTTTCGCTCTTCAATGGTAACCCTCCTCCGGGTCGATCTTGCCGCGGAAGACCCAATAGGCATAGCCGGTATAGGCAAGGATGATCGGCACCAGCACCAGGGCGCCGGCAAGCAGGAAGGACAGGCTCGCGTCGGGTGCCGCCGCATCCCAGATCGTCAGCGATGGCGGTACGATGTAGGGAAAGAAGCTGATGCCGATGCCGGCATAGCCAAGCACGAACAGCCCGAGCGCGGCAAGGAACGGCCTGCTGTCATGGCGGGTCCTGATGCCTGAAATCAAGAGGTATAGGCAGCCAAGCACCAGGAGCGGCACGATGATGCTGAAGATGGCCGTCGGCCAGCCGAACCAGCGCTGCAGATAGAGCGGCTCGAGGAACGGTGTCCACAGGCTGACGATGCCCATGGCGGCGACCGTGCCGAATGAACATTTGAGGGCCAGGCTGCGGGCGCGATCCGCAAGGTCCCCATGGGTCTTCATGACAAGCCAGGTGGCGCCGAGCAACGCATAGCCGACGACGACGGCAATACCTGTCATGATCGAGAACGGCGTCAACCAGTCCCACCAGCCGCCAGTATAAGCACGGTTCTCGACGGGGATCCCCTGAACCAATGCCCCGAGCGTGATGCCTTGCGCGAAGGCGGCGAGCATCGAGCCCCCGGCAAAGGCCCAGTTCCAGAGATATTCGGCGCGCCGCGTGCGCCAGCGATACTCGAAGGCGACCCCGCGGAAGATGAGGCCGATGACCATGGCGATGATGGGCGCGTAGAGAGCCGGCAGGATGGTGGCGTAGGCGAGCGGAAACACCGCCATCAGGCCGCCGCCGCCGAGTACAAGCCAGGTCTCGTTGCCGTCCCAGACCGGTGCGACCGAGTTCATCATCACGTCGCGATCGTGCTTCTGCGGAAAGAATGGGAAGAGGATGCCGACACCGAGGTCGAACCCGTCGAGGATGACATAGGCGAGCACCGCAAAGGCGATGATGCCGGCCCAGATCAGCGGCAGATCAATGTCCATGATGGCCTCCATGGGGGTTGGCGATGGCGGCACCGGCCGTGCGGATCGGGCCCTCGTCGAGATCGGGTGTCGGGTCACGCGGCAGTCGCGCCATCAGCCGCAGGATGTAGAAGGTGCCGGCGCCGAAAACGAAGAAGTAGACGATGATGAAGGCAAGCAGCGAAGCGCCGACGGCGGGTGCTGCAATCGGTGCGACCGAATCCTTCGTCAAAAGGTGTCCGTAGACCGTATAGGGCTGGCGGCCGACTTCGGTGGTGACCCAGCCGGCAAGCACGGCGACAAAGCCGGCCGGTCCCATCACGACGGCTGCGCGATGCAGCCAGGCATTGCTGTCAAGCGTGCCGCGATACCGACACCACAGGCTCCAGAGCCCGATCCCGAGCATGGCGAAGCCGAGGCCGACCATGATGCGGAAGGACCAGAAGACGATACCGACAGGCGGATGCAGCTCCTCGGCAATGGTGTCGAGGCCGGCAAGCGGCGCATTGAGATCGTGCTTCAGGATCAGGCTGGACAGCTTCGGCACCTCGATGGCGTAGTCGACGCGCTTCTCGGCAGAGTTGGGAATGCCGAAGAGAATGAGCGGAGCCCCTTCCGGGTGGCTTTGGTAGTGGCCTTCCATCGCCATCACCTTGGCCGGCTGATGCTCCAGCGTGTTTAGGCCGTGCATGTCGCCGGCAAAGATCTGGATCGGCGCGACGATCGCCGCCATCCACATCGCCATCGAGAACATTTTTCGCGCGCGGCGCGGCGCGGTCTTGCGGATCAGGTGCCAGGCGCCGCAGGCGCCGACGACGAAGGCTGTCGTCAGGTAGGCGGCAAGCACCATGTGCACCAGGCGATAGGGGAAGGATGGGTTGAAGACGATTGCCCACCAGTCGACCGGTACGAACTGTCCGACGTCGTTGATTTCAAAGCCTCTCGGCGTCTGCATCCACGAATTTGCCGAAAGGATCCAGGTGGCCGAGATCAGCGTGCCGATCGCGACCATCACGGTTGCCAGAAAATGCAGCTTCGGGCCGACGCGGTTGAGGCCGAAGAGCATGACGCCGAGGAAGCCCGCCTCGAGGAAGAAGGCGGTCAGCACCTCATAGCCCATCAGTGGCCCGATGATCGGTCCGGCCTTGTCGGAAAAGACGCTCCAGTTGGTGCCGAACTGATAGGACATGACGATGCCGGAGACGACGCCCATGCCGAAGGCGACGGCAAAGATCGTCTTCCAGAAATTGAAGAGTTCGAGATAGACCTCGTCTTTCTTCCACAGCCACAACGCTTCAAGCACCGCAAGGTAGCTCGCAAGCCCGATCGAAAAGGCGGGGAAGATGATGTGGAACGAGACGGTGAAGGCGAACTGGATGCGGGCAAGTATCGTCGCATCGAAACTTTCAAACACGGCACAATCCTTTCAGACATGCAGCGTCGTGCGCGTGTTCTGGCGCGCAAAGACCGCTGCAACTCTCTGTCTGCTGCACACTTTCAGCCTCGGATCATTGTGATCCCAGGCATTGCACAATGCCTTTCACGGCGGGGCCAATCCTGTGGTTGCATCCGCGTTTCAGCATGCGCTTGAATCTGCGCCAAAATTGCCAAAGGTCAATGTTAGACCGGCCGCCACGTTGTCACACTGCGGCAATGTCTCGCTTGCGGCAAAAGGGAGCGGGCGCGCCGGTGATGGACGGCGCGAAGAAATTCGACATGCATTGCGGTCGAAGGGCCGGCGTTCACCGGGTCGGCAGATAGGCCTCCGCGAGCTCGGTCCAGAAGGCGGCGCCGATCGGCAGAAGATCGTCGTTGAAATTATAGGCAGGATGGTGGAGCGGCTTTTCCTCGCCCGACACTTTCGAGCCAAGGAAGAAATAGGTCCCTGGCCGCTCCTGCAGCATATAGGCGAAATCCTCGCTGCCCATGAAGGGGCGCTCGAGATCGATCACCTTGTCGGCGCCAGCGAAACGAACGGCAAGATCGCGGACGAAATCCGTCTCTGCCTTGTGGTTGATCGTCGCGTCGTAGCTGCGCAGGTAGTCGACCGTTGCGCGCATGCCGAAGCTCGTGGCTTGTGCCTCTGCGATCATGCGGATGCGGCGCTCCAGTTCGTCGCGAACGCCGGGATCGAAGGAACGGATGCCGACGACGATTTCGGCGCGCTCCGGGATGATGTTGCTGGCCGAACCCGCATGGAAGGCGCCGACGGTGACGACCGACGGATCCATCGGGTGGATGTTGCGCGAGACGATCGATTGCAGCGCCATGATGATCGAGGCGCCGCAGACGATCGGATCCGCCGTCTCCTGCGGTTCGGCGCCATGGCCGCCGCGGCCGTGCACGGTGATGCGCGCTTCGTCGACCGCCGCCATGATCGGCCCTTCGCGCAGGGCAAATTGTCCAAAGGGCAGGCCCGGTTCGTTGTGGAGGGCGAAGACGGCATCGCAGGGGAATTTCTCAAACAGCCCTTCGTCCATCATGATCTTGGCGCCGCCGAAATTTTCCTCGGCCGGCTGGAAGATCAGGTGAATGGTGCCATCGAAATTGCGCCGTTCGGCAAGCGCGCGCGCCGCTCCGAGCAGCATCGTCGTGTGGCCGTCATGCCCGCAGGCATGCATCAGCCCTGGTGTCTTGCTGGCGTAGCCGAGGCCGGTTTCCTCCAGGATCGGCAGCGCGTCGATATCGGCGCGGATGCCGATCGAGCGCGATCCGCTGCCGTTGCGCAGGGTCCCGACGACGCCGGTTTTTGAAAGCCCAGTCGTCACCTCGTAGCCGAGTTCGGCAAGGTGCCGCCCGATGAAGGCCGAGGTCCGCGTCTCTTCCAGCCCCAGTTCCGGATGGGCATGCAGGTCGTGGCGGATGGCGACAAGCTCCGGCATGGCGTTGTCGATCGACGAGGAAAGCTTCATGTCAGGCACCACGGGTTGGTATGCGGTTTTCGAATGTGCGGAAGGCCACCACCAGAATGCCGGTGAGGCACATGTAGATGAGTGCGAGCAACAGCAGCGGCTCGTAGGTCAGGAACGTCTCCTGCCGCACCTTGGAGATGACGGCGTAGACGTCGACGACGGTGATCGTTGCCACCAGCGGCGTCGATTTCAGCTGCAGCACCGTTTCGCCGTTGAGTGTCGGCAATGCGCGGTGGATGGCGCGCGGCAGCCAGATGCGGCGAAACATCGTCCAACGGCTCATGCCATAGGCTTTCGCCGCCTCCAGCTCGCCGGCGGGAACGCCGGCGAAGGCGCCGCGCATCACTTCGCCTTCGTAAGCGGCGAAGGATATCGTCAGCGCCGCGACGCCATAGGGCCACGCCTCGCGCAGATAGGGCCAGAGGAAGGATTGGCGGATGGCGGGAAACTGCGGGAACAGCGAGCCTAGCCCGTAATAGAGCAGCCAGAGCTGCAAGAGCAGCGGCGTGCCGCGAATCACGGTGCAGAACACCTTTGCCGGCAGCTTGAAGAACCAGGGGCCGGTCACCTGCGCGAGCCCGATCGGCACGGCGAGCAGGAAGCCGAGGATCGCGGTGCTGAACAGCATCACCAGGCTGACGAGAATGCCCCAGCCGAGCCGTGGCAGGTAGCGGGGCAGCCAGTCCCAGCGCATGAAGACGGCGACGCAGACGACGAAGGCGGCGAAGACCAGCATCATCACGATGCGATGTGGCTGGAAGAAGCTGCGCGCGGTCGGCAGGTCTTCGGGGGTAAAGGCGACGGCGTGGGTGGTTTGATCCGTCATCGCTGCTCCGCGAAACCGCGCCTCGCATGCCGTTCCAGCATGCCGATGAAGATGTTGGAAACGAGCGTCAGCGCCAGATAGAGCGCGCCTGCGGCGAGGAAGAACAGGAGATAGGCCTTGGTCGTGCCCGCGGCCTGGCGTGTGACCAGCGTCAGCTCGCTGAAGCCGACGACCGCCAGAAGCGCCGTGTCCTTGGTGGCGATCAGCCAGAGATTGGAGAGGCCGGGGATGGCGTAGGGTAGCATCGCCGGCAGGGTGATGCGCCGCAGCACCTTCAGTGGTGACATGCCATAGGCGCGCGCGGCCTCTATCTGACCGGCCGGAACAGCCTTGATCGCACCGCGAAGCACCTCGGTGGAATAGGCGCCCTGCACCACGCCGATGACGAAGATGCCGGCCATCAGGCCGCTGATGTCGACGGGGCCGATCGAGAACAGTGCGAGCAACTGGTTCAGGAGATCGGTGCCGGCGTAATAGAGCAGGAGGATGAGCACCAGCTCTGGCACAGCCCTGACGACCGTGGTGTAGCATTCGAGCAGATCACGCAGGATCGGCCCGCCATAGAGCTTGCCGAAGGCGCCGCCGACGCCGAGCGTCAGGCCGAGCGCAAAACCGCCAATGGCGATCTGGATCGAGTTGACGAAACCCTGCAGCAGCACTCCGCCCCAACCGGGCGCGGAGAGCGCAAGCAGGCTCCAATTGACGATAGAATCCGATGCCATGCGTCTTCGACCTCCGAAGGCATCGGCCGGCAGCCTCAATGACTGCCGGCCGGCTGTGCCTTATTCGCCGTAGATGTCGAAGTCGAAGTACTTCTTCGAGAACGTGTCGTAGGTGCCGTTGTCGCGGATCGCCTTGATCGCGGCATTGAGCTTGTCCTTGAGCTCGGTCTCGCCCTTGCGCAGGCCGACGCCGACGCCCGGGCCGATCACGGCCACGTCTTCGGCGACGTCACCCTTGTAGTCGCAGCACTCCTTGCCCTGGTCGGTGGCAAGGAAAGCCTTGAGCGCGATCGCGTCCGCCTGGACAGCGTCCACGCGTCCGGCGGCCAGATCGTTGTTGGCCTCGTCCTGCGTCTGGTATTCCTTGACCTCGATGCCGGCCGCGGCGAAATGCTTGGCGGCATAGGCCTGGTGCACGGTCGAGACCTGGACGCCGATCGTCTTGCCGGCAAGGCCTTCCGGTGTCGGTTTGAAATCCACGCCCTTGGTGCCGATGACGCCGGTCGGCGTGTTGTAGTACTTGTCGGAGAAGTCGATCGTCTTCAGCCGCTCGTCGGTGATCGACATCGAGCTCATGATCATGTCGATCTTCTTCGATGTCAGCGCCGGAATGATGCCGTCCCAGGCGACCGGCGTCAGCACGCATTCGAGCTTTGCTTCCGCACAGACAGCGTTCATGAGTTCGACTTCCCAGCCTTCCCATTTGCCGCTGGCATCTGGCGCGGTGAAGGGCGGGTAAGGTTCGGCGGCGACGCCGACCTTCAGGGCTTCCGCCGAAGCGGCGATGCCGCCGCTGACGGCAATGGCGGCTGCGACCGCCAGGACTTTCAATGTCTTCTTCATGCTGTTCCCCTTTTTTGGTTGTTGAGCATTGCTGAATTCAGTGAATGGAGCTGATGAACTTCTTGAGCCTTTCGGATCTGGGCGCGCCGAAGATGGCCTCCGGTGGGCCTTGCTCCTCGATGACGCCGTTGTGCAGAAAGACGATGTGATTGGCGACGTCGCGCGCGAACTTCATCTCGTGGGTGACGAGGATCATCGTGCGCTTTTCGCGGGCGAGATCGCCGATGACCGAAAGCACTTCGCCGACCAGCTCCGGATCGAGCGCCGAGGTCGGCTCGTCGAAGAGCATGACCAGCGGTTGGATGGCAAGTGCGCGGGCAATGGCGGCGCGCTGCTGCTGGCCGCCGGAGAGGAAGGCCGGATAGGCATCGCGCTTCTCATAGAGCCCGACACGCTTGAGCAGGGTTTCGGCCGTCGCGATCGCCTCGGCCTTCGGTTTGCCGAGCACGTGGATCGGCGCCTCGATCACGTTTTCAAGGATGGTCATGTGCTGCCAGAGATTGAAGCTCTGGAACACCATGCCGAGCTGGCTGCGCAGGCGCTGGACCTGTTTGCGATCTTCCGGCACAAGTCCGCCGCGCCCGTCCGGCTTCATCCGGATCTTTTCGCCGTGCACGCTGACGGTGCCGGCAGAGGGCAGTTCCAGCATGTTGATACAGCGCAGGAAGGTCGATTTGCCGGAGCCGCTGCCGCCAATGATGGCGATGACGTCGCCCTGTTTCGCCGTGAGCGAAACTCCCTTCAGCACTTCCAATGGCCCGAAACGCTTGTGCAGGTCAGTGACCGCGATTGCCTGGGCCGCATCCGTCATCGGCGCGCCGCTCCCATGGCTCTGCGAGCATTTTTTGAAGGCATGAAACAGTTCCCCTGTCGTCTTTCCGCGCAGCATCTTTGGCTTGTCACGGTGTTTGTTGGCAGGCATGGTTGCACTTGTGTCGCTATTGTTCAAGCGTATAATAATGCGTATCGTCGTTTTTTTTATCGCCCGCCGCCTACCCGAATTTCCCTGAAGGAGCCTCCATGCGCCCGTTTCGCTCGAAGGATTTGACGAACCCGTTCGCCGGCCCCCGGGCCCGAATTGCAGCGCGGATGGCGGCATGAATCGCCGCACGTTTCACCGGGCCCCCGAGGGAGAACGCCGCCAGGAACTGATCGAAGCGACGCTCGACTGCATCGCCGAGTTTGGCCTGAAGGGCGCGACGGTCCGCCAGATTGCCATTCGTGCCGGGGTGACGGCTGGGCTGGTCCGGCACTATTTCGAATCGAAAGACCAGATGGTCGCCGAGGCCTACCGCGCGGTGATCGCTTCCTTGACCGACAAGGCGGCTCATGTCGAAGGCGATCCGGAAACACGGTTGAGGGACTTCATTGCCATCAACCTGACCGAGCCGGTTGCCGACAGCCGCAGCATATCGCTCTGGGCGGCTTTCATCAGCCAGGTGCGCGTCGACCCGATCCTCGCCGAAATCCACCGCGACGGCTATGTGACCTTCCGCAACACGCTGCAGGATCTGCTGGCCGACTTCCTCACCTTGAAGAACAAGCCGGCCGACGCAGAAACCTGCCGCGCCTACGCGATCGCGATCAACGGTCTTGTCGATGGCCTGTGGATCGAAGGATGCCTGGCGGGAGACCTGTTCCGCGAGGGCGAACTGGTCGCCATCGCCATGGCCTCGGTCGAGGCGCTGCTCGGCGCGTCGATCGGCAGTGACAAACAATGAAAACGGGAGAGAACACCATGCGCTACGCCTCGATCACCGATCGGCTCGCAGACCTCGGTTCGGGAAAATGGTCGCTGCACATCCGTGCGCGCCAGTTGAAGGCGGGTGGTGCCGATATCATCGAGCTGACGATCGGCGAGCCGGACGTACCGCCGGACCGTGCGCTCATTGACGAATGCCAGCGCGCCATGAATGCCGGTCGTTATCGCTACTCCAACGGCCGCGGCGAGCACGCGGTCGTGGCCGCGCTCGTCGAGAAGTATCGCCGTCGTCGCGCCGATGTGACGATGGAAAACGTCCTCTGCTTCCCGGGCACGCAGACCGCACTTTTCAGCGTCATGCTGGGCTTGGTCGAGGCTGGCGATGCCGTCCTCGTCGGCGATCCGCTCTACGCCACTTACGAGGGCGTCATCCAGTCGACGGGTGCGCATCAGGTGCTGGTGCCGCTGAAGCCGGAATTCGGTTTCCACATGCAGGCCGCCGATATCGAAAAGGCAATCACGCCGGAATGCCAGGTGCTGCTGCTCAACACGCCGCACAATCCAACGGGCGCCGTGCTGACCGCTGCCGAAATCGCCGAGATCGGCGAGGTCGCGCGCCGCCACGACCTCTGGATCGTCTGCGATGAGGTTTATGAGGAGCTGGTGTTCGACGCCGTGTTCGCCTCTCCGTTCGACAATCCGGATCTGGCCGAGCGCACCATCGTCGTCTCATCGATCTCCAAGTCGCATGCAGCTCCAGGTTTTCGCAGCGGCTGGGCCGTCGGACCGGCGGAATTTACCAGCCGGCTGCTGCCGGTGTCGGAAACTATGCTTTTTGGCGTGCAGCCGTTCATTGCCGATATGACGGCCTATGCGCTGACACATGACATCGATACGGCGCGGCGGATGCGCGAGAGCTACAAGTCGCGCTCGCGCCGCGTCGTCGATGGCCTTGCCAGTGCACCAGGCATTCTGGTCCTGCCTCCGGAGGCCGGCATGTTCACGCTGATCGATGTCTCTGCAACGGGCATGTCGGGCGAGGCCTTCGCCTGGGCGCTGCTGGAGGAAGAGGGGGTCGCGGTGATGCCCGGATCCTCCTTCGGCGATGAGGCGCAGAACTACCTACGGATGAGCCTGACCGTGCCCGACAAGGACATCGACGAGGCCTGCCGCCGCATCACCGCGCTTGCCGAGCGCGCCACACTGCGAAAGGAGCGCCGCGCATGACCACGAAAACGGTAGGCGAAGCCCTGGTCGATCTGCTCGAGGCCAATGGCGTCGAGGTGGTCTTCGGCATTCCAGGCGTCCATACGGTCGAGCTCTATCGCGGCCTGGCCGCGTCGAAGATCCGTCACGTTACGCCCCGACACGAGCAGGGCGCCGGCTTCATGGCCGACGGCTATGCCCGCGTCAGCGGCAAGCCGGGTGTTGCCCTTGTCATCACCGGGCCGGGTTTGACCAACACCATCACCGCCATGGCGCAGGCGCGGCAGGATTCGATCCCGATGCTGGTGATCTCTGGCGTCAACCGTCGCGATTCGCTCGGCCATGGCCGTGGGCTGTTGCACGAGCTTCCCGACCAGCACGGCATGATCAAGACGCTGGCGCTCTATTCGCACACCTTGCTCAATCCAGACGATCTGCCTTTCGTTGTCGACCGGGCTTTCTCGGTGCTTCTGTCCGGTCGGCCAGGGCCGGTGCATATCGAGATCCCGACGGATGTCATGACGGCGCGTATCGAGCCGAAGACCATCCGCTCGGCCGCAGCCACGCGCCCGCGCTCCGACAGCGAGACGCTGCAGCAAGCCGCCATCCTCTGCGCCGACGCGAGCCGTCCCGTCATCATTTGCGGCGGCGGTGCCCTCACTGCCGAGGCGGAGGTGAGGTCGCTTGCCGAACAGATCGGCGCGCCCGTCGTTACCACGGTCAATGCGCGCGGCATGCTCGCCGGCAGTCCGTTGCGGGTTCCCGCAAGCCCCAGCCTCAAGGCGGTGCGATCGCTGCTGAAGGAAGCCGATCTCGTTCTGGCACTCGGCACCGAGATGGGGCAGACCGACTACGACATGTACGCCGATGGCGGCTTTCCGGTGCTGCGCAACCTGATCCGCACCGACATCGACGCGGCACAGCTCGCCCGCGGCCCGCATGCCGCACTTTCGATCCTCTCCGGCGCCAAGACGGCAACGGCGGGCATTCTCGCCTTCCTGCCGGGGCATGCGCCGAAGGATGGGGCAGCCCGCGCCGAGGTCGCGCGAAAGGCGGCGCTGAAGGAACTGACGGCCAAGATGCGGGCCGAGATCGCCGTGGTCGATGCGGTCTACAAGGCGCTGCCCGATTGCACCATCGTCGGCGATTCCACCCAGGCGGTCTACGCCGGCAACCTTTATTGCGATGCGCCGCGTCAGCGCAGCTGGTTCAATTCGGCGACCGGTTACGGCGCGCTCGGCTACGCCCCGCCGGCTGCCGTCGGCGCTGCCGTGGCCGATCCGTCGCGACCCGTTGTCTGCCTTGTCGGCGACGGCGGTTTCCAGTTCTCGCTTGCCGAAATCGGCTCTGCCGTCGACGTTCAGGCGCGGGTGGTCTTCCTCGTCTGGAACAATGACGGCTACCAGGAGATCGAGTCCTACATGATCGAGACCGGGGTGACTCCCGAGGGCGTCAGGCCGTCCGCGCCGGACTTCATTCTCGCCGCCAAGGCTTATGGCATCGAGGCGGAAAGGCTGGGCTCGGTCACCGACCTTTCGCGGGCGCTGGCCGATGCCGGTGCGCGCAACGGGCCGTCTCTGATCGAGATCCATCAGGTCACCACGACCGGCGCAACCGCGTAAACTGACGACCCAGACACCTTTTGCGCGGCGCGAAATTTGACATTTCGCGTCCGCAATGGTGTTAAGAGCGCCTCGTGCTCGATTCCGGCCATGTTCTTCGGCTAGATTTGCTGCATTCCGGCTGAATTGAACTTTCAGGCGCCAAGCGCCGAGGAAGGGGCGGCGTCCCGAATGGACCCAGTGTGTGGTGGCAACAGAGGCAAGTTTGCCGGCCGGCTAATCGCCGTCCTGTGGCTGTTCTGTGCTTCTCTGGCCATGCAGCTGATCGTCGTGGGGCAGGGGGTTTCCTCGCGTCTTTCGGCCGAACAGCAGGCGGGCAATCTCGCCTCCACCGATACCGTTCCTTCAGACCACCCCGCCGCGCGCCAGATTTCGCGCGCGACCCCGGTGTCGGACCTGCGCTTTACCGCCGAACGCAAGGATGCCAAATCCGCGACCGGCGACGGCGCCTCACCGATGCTGTTTGCGTCGGTCATCCTTCTACCGTTCGAGCCGCTGGGCGAAGATCTCGCCTTTGGCCGCGTTGCCTTCACCGACGGCTTGTCGAACCGCGGTCCGCAAATCCGCGCGCCTCCGCGCGCCTGATCGACACCGATATTCGGGCACGACGATCCCTGCGATCCTGCTCGTGCCCCCAATGAAACAAAGTCCTGACGATGCGCTCGACGCCCGCACAGGCTCTCTTGGAACCACAACATGCGTACATCCAAATGGGCGATTTTCGCCTATGTCGCTGTCATCCTTTTCGGATGCATAGCGGCGCTACCAAACGTTCTCTCGCCGGCACAACGCGAGCAATTCGGCGCCTGGCTGCCGGTCAAGCCTGTCACCCTCGGTCTCGACCTGCGCGGCGGTTCCCATCTCGTCCTTGAGGTCGATGGCAACGGGCTGCGGCAGGCCAGATTGAACTCGCTCCTGGACGACGTCCGCCGGGTACTTCGCACCGAGCGCGTATCGGCCTCCTCGGCGCGCATCAGCGGCAATACGATCACCGTGACGCTTGCGGATCCGGCTGATCGGGAAAAAGTCCAGCCGAAACTGCAGGAGCTGGCAACGCCGGTTAGCGCGATCGGCTTCGGCGGTTCCGCTCCGGAGATCGAGGTGGCGACAAGCGGTGATGTCATCACCGTCGCGCTGACGGAGGCAGGCATTTCCGACCGCATGACCAAGGCGGTCGAGCAGAGCCTCGAGATCATCCGCCGGCGCGTCGATACCGTCGGTGTCGCCGAACCGCTGATCCAGCGCATCGGCGCAAACCGCATCCTTGTCCAGCTCCCGGGTCTCCAGGACCCGACAGGCCTGCGCCAGCTCCTTGGCTCGACCGCCCAGATGAGCTTCCACATGGTCGATCAGACCACGGACCTGACCCAGCCTCCGCCGCGCGGCGTTGATATCCTGCCGGGCGCCAACGACAACAACCGATATGCGGTGGAGAGCCGTGTCGCGCTTTCTGGCGAGCGACTTTCGGACGCCAAGGTTGGCTTCGACCAGCGGACGAACCAGCCGATTGTCGATTTTACCTTCGATTCACTCGGCGCCCGCCAGTTTGCTGAAATCACCCGCGACAATGTCGGCCGGCCCTTCGCCATCGTGCTCGACGGCAAGGTGTTGACGGCTCCCGTCATCAACGAGCCGATCATCGGCGGCCGCGGCCAGATCAGCGGCAACTTCACGGCGGAATCGGCAACGGTTCTTTCGGCGCTCTTGCGCTCGGGCGCTCTGCCGGCCCCGCTGACGGTGATCGAAGAACGCTCGGTCGGCCCGAACCTCGGCAGCGATTCCATCCGCATGGGCATCTTCACCGGCCTTGCCGGTTTTGGCCTGGTCGTCACCCTCATGGTCGTGCTCTACGGCGCATGGGGCATGATCGCCAATGTCGGTCTGGTGCTGCACACCATCCTGACGATCGGTGTGCTGGGCATGATCGGCTCGACGCTGACGCTTCCCGGTATCGCCGGTATCATCCTCGGCATCGGCATGGCGGTTGACGCCAACATTCTGATCAATGCCCGTATCCGTGAAGAAACCGAAGGCGGTGCCGGCGCCATGAAGGCGCTCGATATCGGCTTCAACAAAGCTTACGCGACGATTATCGACTCCAACGTCACCACGCTCTCCGGCACCTTGCTGCTGTTTGCCTTCGGTTCCGGACCGGTCAAGGGCTTCGCCGTCACGATGATGCTCGGCATCGTCATCTCGATGTTCACGTCGGTGACCGTCGTGCGCCTGATGATGCGCGAAGTCGTCGTGCGCCGGAAGATGAAGAAGCTCGAGATTCCCTCGCTCTTCGGCAAGGTTCCGAAGCTGCCGAGCTTCTCCTTCATGAAGGGGCGCTTTGTCGCCATCGGCATGTCGGCGTTCCTGTCGATAAGCTCGGTCGTGCTGTTCTTCACGCCGGGCCTCAACTACGGCATCGACTTCGTCGGCGGTATCCAGGTGGAGGCGACGTCGAAGCAGACGCTCGACCTGCCGGCGCTGCGCCACAGCCTTGAATCGCTCAATATCGGCGAAGTGGCGCTGCAGGAGTTCGGCCAGGACAAGTCGGTCCTGATCCGCGTCCAGCGTCAGCCGGGCGGCGAGCAGGAACAGACGGTAGCCCTCAACAAGATCAAGGACGCGGCGGTACAGACCATCTCCGACGTGACCTTCGAGCGGACGGAAGTCGTCGGCCCGACGATCAGCACGGAACTGGCAAAATCGGGCTTCCTGGCCGTCGGTCTCGCGATGGTGGCGATCCTGCTCTACATCTGGTTCCGCTTCGAATGGCACTTCGCCGTCGGCGCGATCGCGGTCCTGCTGCTCGACATCACCAAGACGATCGGCTTCTTCGCGCTGACCGGTATCGACTTCAACCTGACGGCCATCGCGGCGCTGCTGACGATGATCGGTTACTCCGTCAACGACAAGGTCGTGGTCTATGACCGCATGCGCGAGAACCTGCGCAAGTACAAGTCGATGCCGTTCTCCGATCTCATCGACATGAGCATCAACCAGGTGATCGCGCGATGCATCTTCACTTCGATGGCCACCGCGCTGTCGCTGGTGCCGATGGCGATCTGGGGCGGCGACGCGGTCAAGAGCTTCGCCTGGCCGATGATCTTCGGCGTTATCGTCGCGACGACGTCTTCGATCTATATCGGCGGGCCGATTCTGTTGTTCCTCAATCGCTGGTGGAAGGATCGCGAAGCGACCCGCACCGGCACGGGAAGCACGCAGCCGGGTGCTCCGGCAGCCTGAACTCAGGTCCAAGGATACAAAACGTGAAGGGGCGGCCTCATGGGCCGCCCCTTTTTTGTCCGAAAGTGCTGTCTTTATCACCCTCGCCCTTGCAGGTTGATTCGACGCTTCCTAGATAGTGAGGGCCTCCGGTTTCGGATCGGGAGAACGGATATTGCATCCTGACCCCCTAAAATTTGATGGGTTGAGAAATATTTTTCGCAACATCATCTTTTTAATTGACGGAATTGGTAGATTATTCTAGTTTGCAGCTCTGTGAAGCGGATGAGTCCGCCTCACGGTTGTTCATGAACCGCTCCGGCATTGCGATGCCGGACACAAGCCAAAGGAGTGTGACATGTCCGAAACCGTCTCGACCGCCGCCTTCTTCGGCACGCGTTCCCATTGTCGTGCAACAGTGAAGAAACGTCTCATTCGCCTCTGCCGAATGTGATCCTCGAACTCTCGAAATTCATCCTTTGCCGAAATTGAAATGTCCGCGCCTTCGGGTGTGGAAGGAGCGTTATTTGCATGAGCAAGCAGGTTATCGAATATGGCGGCGAAGCCGTCGGGGTCGTCGTCCCGGACGAAGGCCGTTTCAAGTTTCTCGCAGTCAAGTACCATGTCTGGGATCTGGACGCACAGCGGTTCCGCTCGGCTGACGAAGCCCGCGCGGCCATCCGCCATCTGCTCGCCCGCCAGACCATGCCAACCGAGCGTCATGGTGATGCGGCCGCGGCGTAGTACAGACGGCGGCCGTATCCCGCATGTCGGGCAGGTTTAAAGACCAGGTTTTGCGTTGATTCCGCGCCACAATTGTGTGTTGGCCGCACGTTTCTTGTGCTATGCCAAACACACGATTGCGTTTGCGCGGATGATTCCCGTTTTTGAGGGAGCCGCAGGGGAAGCTTGCCGGAATGCTGACGAAGAAGGGAAAGTACGGATTGAAGGCTCTTGTCGACCTGGCGCGACTGGAGCCCGGAGAGACGGCTTTCATCACCGAGATCGCCCAGCGCAACAACATCCCGAAGAAGTTTCTGGACACCATCCTGCTGGAACTGCGCAACGCCGGCATGCTTCGCTCGAAGAAGGGCCCAGGTGGCGGCTATTCGCTGTCGCGCCCGGCGGCAGAAATCCGCATCGGCCATGTCATCCGTACGCTTGACGGCCCGCTCGCGCCGATCCGCTGTGCCAGCCGCACGGCCTACGAGGTCTGCGAGGATTGCAACGATCCGGAGACCTGTCAGGTCCGCGTCTCGATGACCACCGTGCGCGACGCGGTTGCCTCTATTCTCGATTCCATGACGCTTGAAGAGTTTGCGGCCGACAAGTCGATGCCGCTCGAAGCGCCGGAAGAAAAGCGCGTCGGCTGACGAAAACGTCTTCTTTGCGGGATTTCCTGCGCAAACTCGACGGCTTCGGCTTGGTTTGCCAAGAAAAAGCGCCTATCTGCCTGCAATGGATCTGAGAAACGCCGCTACTAGCCGGCGCAAACGTCTTTGCGGGAATGGAAACACAATGGGTTTGAGACACGCATCAGCGGATGAGCGGCGCGGTTTGGCTGCATTGGAGTCGGTCGGCAGGACTTTGACGACGGCGATGGCCGGTATCAAGGCGCTCTCCGATCACCTCGGCGCCGATACGGCGTTTGCCCAAAGCATGGTCGAGGCGATCGAACTCATCGGCGAAAGCCAGGGCCGCGTTGTCGTTTCCGGTATCGGCAAAAGCGGGCATATCGGCCGCAAGATGGCGGCGACCATGGCGTCGACAGGCACATCGGCCTACTTCGTCCACCCGACCGAAGCGAGCCATGGCGATCTCGGCATGGTGACGTCGCAGGACGTGCTGATCCTGTTGTCCTGGTCGGGCGAGACGGCGGAACTCGCCAACATGCTCACCTATGCCAAGCGCTTCAAGGTGCCGATCGTTTCGATCTCGTCCAACCGTGATAGCGTGCTGGCGCGCAACTCCGAAGTGCCGATCGTTCTGCCGAAGGTTCAGGAAGCCTGTCCGCATGGGTTGGCGCCGACGACGTCGGCGATGCTGCAGCTTGCGGTCGGCGACGCGCTTGCCATTGCTCTGCTCGAGCGCCGCGGCTTCTCGGCCGAAGACTTCAAGACGTTCCATCCGGGCGGCAAGCTCGGCGCACAGCTGCGCCTCGTGCGCGAGCTGGCGCATGTGGGCGAACAGGTGCCGCTCTTGAGCGTCGGTCACCCGATGAGCGAAGCGGTCATCGAAATGTCTTCCAAGGGCTTTGGCGTTGTCGGCATTGTCGACGAGGACGGCAAGCTTGCCGGCGTCATCACCGACGGCGACTTGCGTCGCCACATGTCGGGCGATCTGCTGGCGCAGA
This sequence comes from Ensifer adhaerens, assembly GCF_013283195.1. Taxonomy (GTDB): domain Bacteria; phylum Pseudomonadota; class Alphaproteobacteria; order Rhizobiales; family Rhizobiaceae; genus Ensifer; species Ensifer adhaerens_G. The sequence goes on from NZ_JABEKT010000001.1 coordinate 994,607, forward strand.
CCGTCGAGGCGGTGATGTCGCGCAACCCTCGCGTCATCAGGGGCGATGTTCTGGCAAGCGGTGCGATGGAGTTCATGCAGGATCACAAGGTGACCGTGCTGTTCCTCGTCGACGAAGAGGGCCTTCCGGTCGGCATCCTGCACATTCACGACCTGCTCCGCGCCGGCGTCGTCTGACCCCTGTCAACGTTTTGATCCCTGACGGCCGGCCTAGGCGGATAGCGAGGCTGGCCGTTGTTTTTTCAGCGGCTTGCGCCGTGGCGGGGGATCGACGAAGGCGCCCGGCTGATTGACCGTGTTCTCGTGCAGGCGCTCGGCGATCGCCTGCGCACCGGCATCGGTTCCTGCTTTCGAATAGAGATTGCCGCGAACCTGGATCGAGGCGGCAAGCAGCCGGAACATGGCGGTGCTTACCTCTGCGTCAGGCGCAGCAGGCGCTTGCCAGAAGTCGTCCAGCGGCTGCTGGTCCGTCAAGCCGGCAATGTCGAACACCGCGGTACCCAGCACCTTGACCGGTCGCCCCTGTTTCAACGCATGCAGACCCGCGGTCGAGTTGACCGTGACCATGCCCGCGCTAGCCTCCGCCAGCACATCCAGATTGCCGCCATCGAGATAGAATACGCGCCCGGCAAGGCCAAGCTTGGCCGCCCCATCATCGATGAACTTGCGCCAGGCAATCAGGTCGTTGTCGAGCGGATGGACCTTGAAGACCAGGCTGGCTTTCTCAGCCGCGTGATCTGCAAACGAGCGCAGAATCTCGCCGATTGCATCTTTCTGACTGTGGAACGGCGAGTGGGCGCGCAACTGGAAATCGGTTTCGAGCTGCAGCGGATAGACGAAGTAAGGCACGCGTCGCGAAAGCAGTGAACGCACGGTCTCCTCGGCCTCGGCTGTGCGCCGCTTTCCGGTCAGAAGGCGGCGGATCCAGCCGGCATACTCGGCCAGCGGATGAAAGATCGCATGACGCCGGTAATGCGGAAACAGGAACCACAGGAAGACATTGGGGAGATTGTAGAGGAGGTCGTAGCTGGCGTCGGCCAGAAAGGTCTGGCTGTAATGCTTGCGCCAATCCGGCTCCGGCAAATCCTTTGCGGCATCTACGATCAGGCCAGCGTCGGCCGGAAAGTGGGAGTTCGATGACATGCCGTCGCGCTCCAGTGTCAGCCAGTCCGGCCTGAGATACCCCATCTCGACGATCGATATCGCAACCCCCATACGCCGCGCGACCGCCGTGGCTGCCTGATGATAGGGCCGCTCCTCACCAAGCAGGATCATGTCGGTGACTTGGTGGGCGCCGATGAAGCGGTCGAGATAGGCAGGCCAGTCTTCCGGTTTTCCGCGGTAGTTGAACGCCCCTCTGCGCCGCCAGATAATCTGGTCGCCGACATTGAGGTTGATCCGCACGCACGTGTGGCCGTAACGCTCGAGCCGATCGGCAATCTTGCGGAAGATCGGCGATGACGGGCCTTGAAGGAACAGGAACACCCGCCGGCTTGGCCGCTGGGTTGAACCGCGAGTGTCGGGCGCAGCGTTTTCCATGGTCCCGCCGCCGCTAACGCAGCGTGTCCTTCTTGAGGTTGGCGTGGTTGAGCAACGCCTCGATCAGATCCCAGGCGGCCACATCCTGTGGTTCGGCCGGTCGATGATGCGCCGATTTTGCTTTGGCGAGCGGCACGATGAAATAGTCTGTGCGCGGATCGGGGAAGGGGTCGGCGAAAGACTTCAAGAGCGGCGCATGATCGCCATAGAAGACGAACCAGACGGGACGGTCGAGCTTGTCGAGACGATCTGTCAACTGCTTCAATGCCGCGTCGGATTGCTCCAGGATCGCCAGGTAGATTTCCACCGGATTGGTGAGGTCGCCAACGCGGCCCGGCTCCCACGGGCCGTGGTTTGCCATCGAGGCGACGAAAACGAAACCGCTCGTGTCTTCCGGCAACTTCTCACAGGCATCGATGACCTTGGTCGCGAGCTTCTCGTCGGAGACATAGGGTCCATCACGGGCGGGCACATGGTCGAACCCGTCGAGCATCGTCAACTCGGCAAAGCCGAGTTGCGGCATCGCCTTGTGGCGCAGGAAGAAGGTGCGGTCGTAAGGATGTATGAAATGGGTGTGCCAGCCGGCACGCTTCATTTTTCCCGGCCACACGACGTCGGAATAGTGCGATGCCCGCAGGTAGGGGTAGCTCGCATCCACGTGGATGTCGTCGGGCACGAGGCCGCTGATGACGGCAAATTCGGTGCGCAGTGTATAGCCGCCCTCAAAGACGCTGCTGAGGCGGCCCCATTGGGCGGCCTGTCGCCGCAATCGGTCAAGCGTCGGCATCTTCAGGGTATCGACACCGAAGTGTCGCATGTCGATGAAGGACTCCGATTGCCAGACGACGATCAGCGGCGAGCCATCGTCACCGATCAGGTCCTGGACGGCGGCCCGCACGATTTCCGAGAGTTCGGCGACGATCTTCTCGCGCTTGACGCCGAGCCAGATGATGAAGCGGAAGATGACCGATCCGAAGGTGCCGAAGCGCACCGTGTTCATCTTGACGTCGAGCACCTTGACGAGCCGTTGCACGAGCGCCGCCGTCGGTCGGTTCACCGGGCCGTAGAACAGGAGAAGCCACGGTCCGGCAGCGACCGCCACCATGACCATTATCCAGAACGCCTTGCCGCGGTCGGGCAGAACCGTCGGTTCGAAATACAGGTAAAGCCCGGAAACGCCGAAGACATAGAGGAATGCGACCGTCCAGAAGACGATGTTCAGCGAGCTGGCATAGAAGATCGTCTTGTATTTGAAGACATCGACGACAAGCGCGATGTCGGAGAAGATCAGCGGCTCTCGGATGAACTTGAACTTGGCCCGCGAAATCCCGGTGAAGATGATGAAGAAGCTCATCGTGCCTGCGGCGGCATAGAGCGGCCGCCAGGACCCTGCAAAGAAGCCGGCAAACACCAGTGCGATGACGGGCAAGCGGGCGAGGACGTCGATGACGTCCTGTTTGCGCCCGAAGGGGGAAGGGTTCGCCCGGCGCTCGCGCTTCGGCAGTGCGAAGCGATCGGTGAAGAAGATCACCGCGCAGGACAAGATGAAACAACAGATCGTCAGCGTTATCGGATAGTCGTGCAATTGAACGGGGAGTAACGCCAAGCGGAAACCTTCATGCTTTCTTGCACGCCGACACCGCCTCATGCAGCACGGGAACGGTCTGAGACTTAGAACCTATCGTCGGCACGCACAAGCGCCGTCACCGACCGCGCTTTGATACTCCACCGCTACGGCGGGCGATCGCTCGGTCGAACCACCAGTTGAGAACCGGTCTGACCGCCGGGCCGAACCGGCCAAGGAGAAAAAGTGTGAGGCCAAAATAGATCTCGAACCGCCCGCGCTCGATGCCGTCGACGATCTTGCCGGCAACCGCTTCTGCCGGCCACGGGCTGACCGTACCCATGACCGCGGTCGCCTCGGCGGGGCGAAAGGCAAGTTCGCGCTGAAACTGCGGCGTCTCAGTGTCGGGTGGAAAGCAGACGGAGACGTTTACGCCGTGCCCGCGTGCCTCCGAACGAAGCGCCTGCGCAAATCCGTGAACGGCGAACTTCGACGCACAGTAGGCGGAATAGCCGTAAATGCCGAGAAGGCCGGCGCCGGAAGAGATCATCATGATTTTTCCACGCCCGCGTTGCGTCATTCCGGCGTAGACCGCGCGCACCGCATGGACGGTGCCGGAAAAATTCGTGTCCATTTGCCGCTGGAACGCGGTGCTGCCAAGCTCTTCGAACCGGCCGGGCTCGACGACGCCGGCTGAGGTCACCAGGATGTCGCAGGGTCCGAACGCGGCTTCGCAGCGATGGATGGCAGCGGTGATTTCGTCCTCCCTCGCAACGTCGGCCGTCTCGATTCGGATGTCCCCGACTGTCGATGCCTTCGCGGCGAGTTCATCCTGTGCCTGTTTCAGGATCTCGGCGGAGCGTGCGATCAGCGAGAGGCGCGTGCCGCGACTGGCATAGATCGATGCGATAGCCAGCCCTATGCCGCTCGAGCCGCCGGTGATGATCACATGGGTCATGTCGGGTTCCGCCTGCGGCATCCGGCCCTTGGGGGGCGCTTGCGCTTCGTCAACGCGCCGAGAGCGCCTTCATCATCTGATCGATATCGATTCCGCCGAGACCGAAGTTGCGTTCGGTCAGATCCTTCAGGCGCTCGGCCGTCAGCGTCACCGTCTTGCGGATCTGCTCTTCCGTATGGTCGCTGGTGATGAAGAAGCGCAGCCGCGCCAGCCCTTCGGGAACCGCCGGGTGGATGATCGGCAGCGCATTGACGCCGGCCGCCAGCAGATCGTTGGAGAGTTGGACGGCGCGCAGAGAATCGCCGACCAGAACCGGCACCACGGAAAAGCCGCTGCTGAGACCGGTGTCCAGACCTGCCTCCTTGGCAAGCTTCAGGAAGAGCGCACCATTGCGCCTGAGGGCGGCTGTGCGCGACGGCTCGCGCGCAAGCACGTCGAGGCTTGCGGCGGCCGATGCGGCCAGAACCGGAGCAAGGCCGACGCTGTAGACGAAGCCTCCAGCCGACGCCTTGAGCACGGCGACGAGCGCTTCGCTGCCCGCGATGTAACCGCCGCAGCTTGACGTCGTCTTCGACAGCGTACCCATCCAGATGTCGATCTCATTCGGATCGACGCCGAAGTGTTCCGCAAGGCCGCGGCCATGTTTGCCGACGACCCCCAGGGAATGGGCCTCGTCGACCATCAGCCAGAAGCCGTACTCGGCCTTGAGTTTCAGGAGGGCCGGCAGATCGGCAACGTCGCCGTCCATCGAGTAGATACCCTCGACGATGACAAGGATACGGCGATAATCGCCCGAGACCGTGCGCAGCACATGCTCAAGGTCGCTGGCGTCGTTGTGCTTGAACAGGCGGCGCGTGGCCCCGGAAAGCTTGATGCCGGCCAACGCGCTGTTGTGGATGAACTCGTCGTGGACGACGAGGTCCTTCGGTCCCATCAGGCAGCTGATGGCCGCGACATTGGTCAGATAGCCGCTGACGAAGCAGACGGCGGCATCGACGCCATAGAAGCGCGCGATCTTTTCTTCCAGCTCGACATGAACAGGCCGCTCGCCGGCGACAAGCCGGCTGGCCGAGGCGGAGATGCCGAAGGTCTCGACGGTTTCCTTTGCCCTTGCCAGCACCTCCGGGTGCCGGTTGAGGCCAAGATAGTCATAGGACGCAAAGTTGATCAGCTTGCGGCCGTCGATAACGGTCGTGGCGCCGGCCGCGGTCTGATGCGCCCGGTAGAACGGGTTGGCGATCCCAAGCTGTTCGCTGGCAAACTTCTGGGTCTGAACCTGTTTGTATTCCGGCAGATCCTCGAAACGGGCCTGCTGCCGGCGGGCCGGCGGCGGCATCTCTCGCTCCGACCGCGCCATGCGGTTGCGCTCGGAGGATTGATGCGTGTTTCTCATCCGGTCCAGCAGGTTCTCCTTGAGGCTGCTGGTCATCTTGGATGAGCCGGGACCGTTTCCGTTCGTGCTCATTGGCTCTGTGCTTTTTCCTTTGCCGTGCCGACATGCCGTTGCGCCAACTCGGTGACCAACTTGTCATCCGCACCGTCGCTGTCGTCGCCCTGGTCGCGCTTGCTGACCTTCTCATAGAGCTTACGGGCGACGTCGCCAACCGTCGTGTTGTCTGCGACGCCACTCAGAGGCATGTCGAAGCCGGTGTTCTGCTGGAAGCTCATGCCGAGTTCGACGGCCATCAGGCTGTCGAGGCCGATTTCCTTCAAGACCTTGCTGCGCGTGACCGTATCCTTCGAGACCCGCAGGATCGCGGCAATTTCGCCTGCGACCAGATCGAAGAGAATATCCTCGGCTTCCTGAGCAGACTTGCCCTCGATCATCGCGACGAGGTCCATCTTGGTGCCTTCGCCGCCGGACGAATGCTGATCGGCACTGCGCAGGATAACCTCGAAGAGCGCGTTGCGGGCGACCGGCAGGTTGCGGGCGGCCGACCAGTCGAGCTCTGAAATCATAACGACGGCGGCGTCGACCGTGCCGGGGTCGCCGGCAAGGTGGCTTTCCACCATGTCGAGCGCCGTCTGCGCCTTCAGCGCCGTCTTGCCGATGCGCTTGGCCAAGAGGTCGTTGACGTCGGTGTTCTGTACCAGATAGCCCTTGTCGGCGATCGCGCCGAACCCGACCGCAAGACCGGCAAGCCCTTCGGCGCGCCGGGCACGGGCAAGACCTTCAAGGTAGCCGTTGGCAGCAACGTAGTTCGCCTGGCCGGGATTGCCGACCAGCGTCGTTGCCGACGAGAACAGGATGAAGTTATCGAGCGCGTCGCCACGGGTCAGTTGATCGAGAACAGCGGCACCCTTTGCCTTGGTGTCGATGACCGGCCGGTTGCGCTCGCGATTGAGATTGCTGATGAGCGCGTCGTCCAGCACCATCGCTGCGTGAACGATGGAGCGCAGCGGCGCAATGTTTCGCAATTCTGCAAGCAGGCCGTTGGCTGCCGTTGCATCCGTGATGTCGCAGGCATGAACCGTCGCCGAGATGCCGGCCTTGGCCCAAAGCTCGATCATCGCCGTCGTTTCCGCGTCCGCAAGGCCGCGCCGCGAGCAAAGGGCGATATTCTTCGCACCCTTGTCGGCAAGCCAGTTGGCAGCGGCCAGGCCGAAGCCGCCGATGCCGCCGACGACGAGGTGCATGCCTTCAGGGTCGATCGTGACGCCACCGCGTGGCTGGGTTGCGACCTGGTGTTTCCCGGCCACTGGCGGCAGCACGACGATCTTGCCGATATGGCCTGCGTTCTGCATCAGGCGGAACGCATTGCCGATCTCGTCGAAATCGAAGGCGCGGTACGGCAGCGGTGTCAGCTTGCCGTCTTCAAACAACGCGCCGATCTCGGTGAAGATGCGCTTGGTGAGCGCCGGCGCGTTGACCAGCAATTGGTCGGCGTCGATGCCGAAGTAGCTGACATTGCGACGGAACGGCCGAAGGCCGATCTTGCTGTCTGCGTAGTAGTCGCGCTTGCCGAGTTCGAGGAAACGGCCGAACGGTTTGACGAGCGCCAGGCTCTGCTCCATCGCTTCGGCGAAGAGCGAGTTCAGGACGAGGTCGACGCCTTCGCCGTTTGTCACGGCGCGCACGTCGTTGACGAAACCGAGCGAGCGCGAATCGAACACATGGTCGGCGCCGAGCATCGAAAGGAAGCGGCGTTTCTCGCGCGTGCCGGCCGTGGCGATGACTTTCGCGCCCTTCAGCTTGGCAACCTGCAGTGCTGCAAGGCCGACGCCGCCGGCGGCACCGTGGATAAGGATGGTTTCGCCGGCCTGGATGCGGCCGAGTTCCACCATGGCATAGTAGGCGGTGAGGAACGCGACCGGCACGGTGGCAGCCGCGACCGGGCTGACCGATTGCGGCAACCGGGCGACACCGGCGCGCGAAACGACCGCGTGGGTGGAGAAGGCCGCCGAGGCGATCGCCATGACGGCGTCGCCGACCGAAAGATCGTCCACGCCCTTACCGACGGCAACGACGTGACCGGACAGTTCCATGCCGATCGTCGCACCGGCAAAGCCGTCTTCAAGCGCTTCTTCGGGCAGAAGACCCATGGCCCACATCACGTCGCGGAAGTTGAGGCCGGTGGCAGCCACCTTGACGACAACGTCGCCTGGGCCCGCGGTCGGCACACTGCTTTCTTCCCAAACGATGCTGCCGACCTGAGAGGCGACCCGTTGACGGATTGTGGCTGCGTCGAAGGACGCCGTCGAGCCATGGGCGCTGTCGGTCGGACCGGAAACTGCGCGGATTTCCGAGAGCGATCCGTTCGGCCCTTCCAGCAGCCATTCACGATTGGTGCCGGAAACGGCAAGCAATGGAAGCGCCGCAGCAGTCTTCTGCTCGTCAGACGTCGCGCTGTCTGCGGCAAGATCCAGAGCGTGGACGTCGAGGAACTCGTACTCGTTCTGCAAAACGCGGGCGAAAGCCCAAAGGCCGGCATTGGTGCCGGAGCTTACCGCCGTCGTGCCCGACACACGGGCGGCAACCGGCGCCCCGTCAGGTGCGACAAGAACGAGCCTGGGGCGTGCGTCGCCGTTTGGATCGGTGTCGCCGACGTGCTGGCGCAGCACTTCTGCCAAGGCGCTGAGCGCCAGAACCTGAGCCTGCAAAGAGGCGGAGTCGTCAGTCCGGCTTTTCGGCGCAGGCGACGATAGGAAGACGGCCCGAACGGGTCGATCGCCGAAGGTCTCGAGCGCATCGCGAAGCAACGCCGTATCCGTAGACGTGTCACCCGTCAGATTGACCGGGACGGCGCCTGCGGACGGCTGCGTTTTCTGGCGCAGGCCGACCTGCAGCAGCAGGTAGGTCCCAACTGCTGCGACGGCAGCATCGGTACCGGTCTCGGCAGGCACCGGCGTTTCCACGCCGCGTGCTTCGAGAACGATGATGTTGCCACTGGCGCATTCGCGATCCGTAACGTCGATCTCGCGAAGGTCGAGATCAGCCAGACATTTCTGCCAATGCGGAACGGCTGCGAGATTGCCGATCGGGAACTCCGCGGCCTGGCTGCGGGCAAACCAGCCGTCCGACAGTCCGAGCGCAAAATCGTTGAAGAGCGATGGCGCGCCGACTGCGGCGACAAGGCCACCGGTGCGGCGGAGCGTCGAGCGAAGCGCCGCGCGAACGTCGATATCGTCTTCAATCAGACCGTAGAGGCGGTCGGATGCGCTGATGGCGAGATCGAACGGCGCCTGGGTCGCAAGCTCACCCTTCTTGAGAATGCGGACATGGGCATCGTTTTCAAATGCGAGTTCCAGGCCACGTTGCGCGTTGTCACGCGGTTCGACCACGCTGAGGCTCGCGCCGTGTTTGGCGGCAAGCGCCGACAGGCGACGGGTGAAGCCGGCGGAAACGCTGCCGAGTTCGACAATGCGCAGGCGCATTCCGGCTGGCTGAGTGCGCAGCGCCGCTTCCACGGTGTCGAGAACGAGCGCCATGCGCTGGCGGCTTGCCTCGGAGTGCACGGCCTGATGGTCTAGCGTCGCATCGCTGATGAAGCCGGAATTGGCGACGGTTTCGGTATCGCCGCCGGCTGGAGCCGCCAGCAGGACATCAAGACGCGCCAGAGCTTCGGCGTAGGCGTTGTTGATCAGAACCGCCTCGACGGCGCGATCCGGGCGCTCGCCATAGAGTTCGCGCAGGATTTCGGAAACGCTCGGGAGGCTGAATTCCTGCGCGACGGTCCAGACGCCGTCCTTGTGTTCGCAGAGACCGGCATCCTCAAGTACGTAGAGGCAACTCGCCAGGAAACACTGGAAGGCGAATTCGCCGGGCAGACTGTCGCTGCGCACGACCGATCGTCCCCTGCCGAGCTTCAGCGCAATTTCCTGGCAGGCGCGATAGATGGCTGCGTTGAACAGCAACGTCGTGTTGTCGATACCGGTATCGGCCGCGGTCGCGACGCTGAGGGTCACCGGCGCGTGGGCGCCAGCATCAACCGTCGGCAGGAGCGCTTCGGAAAGCACAGTCTCGTAGTGGAACGACAGGGCGTCTAGCGTCTTGTGCTTGCGCAGATAGGTACGCCGGAAGCGGCAATCCTCGAAATAGGCAACTGGTCCGCCGGACTTGTCGAAGAAGTGGAACTTGGCCTTGATCGAATTGGCGCTGACACGCTCGATCTCGATCGTGGCGCGCGCAATCGGCTTGCCGGCATTGACGACGCGCACGGAACCGAACCGCACCGGAATATAGGGTGCACCGCTCTTGTCGCCGGTAAAGCGGTCAAAAAGCGCAACAAGCCCGTGGAACGTGGCGTCCACCGAGATTGGGTTGAGGGCATAGGTGATCAGTGGATGACCGGACTTGTCCGGGCTCTTCAGCTCGACGTCGACGAACCGATCGTCATAGGCGACGGCCTTGGCGAGCAACTGGAAACGCGGACCGTAGTCGAGGCCGAACTGCCGTGCGGTATCATATGCCTTGGCCGGAGCGACGGTTGCCGTCTTCTGCATGCCGGCAAAGGACGGCAGCGGGCGTTCTTCACTCGGCAACGGCTTGCGGGACCGGGCAACCGCGTGAACGGCCCAGTCGTCTTCCGACAGCCGTTCGCGCGAGCGGATTTCGATGTCGCCGGTTTCCGGCGACAGGACGGTCGACAGCTCCATGATGCGGCTGTCGCTGAGCTCCAGCGGCCGGACGATCTCCAGATTGGTGATCTCGACCTCGTCGGTACCATAAAACTGCTGTGCGGCTGCGACGGCGATTTCGATGAAACCGCTGCCCGGCAGGATCGCCTTGCCGTCGACGACATGCTCGGCCAGATCCGGAAACAGCGGCGCATCGATGTGGTTCTTCCAGCTGCCGCTGTTCGGATCGCTGCGCCAGCCGGTCAGGCGGTAGGGTTTTGCGGTGCGGCCGAAGAGGTCCGTGGCGTCGGTGGTGGCAGCCGGTCGCAGTTCGACCGGCTCGAACGGCAGGCTCGGCAGCGAGATCGCCGCATTGCGTTTGCCGAAGACGCGTGTCGTATCGACGATGGCGCCGTGGGCGACGGCTCGCGCCATGGCGGCCGAAATCGGATCCTGACCGGTCTCTCCGACGTCTCTGAGCAGTGTCGGCACGACCATGCCCGGAGAGGCCGCTTGCTTGATTGTTTCCTTGACGTAGGAAGAGAGGATCGGGCGCGGAGAAATCTCGACAAAGAGCCGGCAACCGAGCTCGATCGCCGCCTCTGCCGCTGCCTGGAAACGAACCGGCTCGCGGACATTCTTCCACCAGTAGTCCGGATCGAGGTGCGTCCCGTCAAGGGCTGCACCCGTAACCGTCGACAAGTAGGTGACTTCCGCCCGGCGGGGCGCGATGTCGGGAATGTCCGACAGGAACGCGTCCTTTGCCCGGTCGATGATCGGGTGGTGGAAGGGGTAGTTGATGTCGAGAATCTGGACCGGGATCTTGGCCTTGCGCGCCGCGTCGCGGAAAGCGGAAATCTGATGCGCCGGGCCCGAGATCGTCACTGAATTATGGGCGTTGACGGCAGCGACGCAAAGCTCGTCGAGGCCGCGGGCCTCGGCAAAGGCGCGTGCGGCATCTTCACCCAGCATGACGGCGGCCATGGTGCCATGGCCGGCGAGCAGATCCTGGTGCAGCGACCGCTTGGCGACGATCGAGACGGCATCGACCATCGACAGCGCGCCTGCCGCATAGGCAGCGGCGATTTCGCCGACCGAATGACCGAAGACGGCGACCGGCTTGATGCCCATGGCGACAAGCGAATCGGAAAGGGCGGCCTGAACCGCAAAGAGCAGCGGTTGGGCGATCTTCGTATCGGACAGCTTCTTGTCCAGGTTGGGATCCGTCAGAAGCTCGGTCAGCGAGATGTCGGAATGGAACTTGAAGAGCGCACTGACCGAGGTGAAACACTGGCGGAAGTGAAGGTTTTCACGGAACGCTTCGACGCCCATGCCGGCCCATTGCGAGCCGTTGCCCGAAAAGACGAAGGCGACCTTGGCATCTCTGGTGACAGCTTCGCCCACTTCGCCGATATCGGAGCCCGGTTTTTCCACATGGCTGGCGATCGCGCGTACGATATCTTCGGGATGGTCGCTGCGGGCTGCGAACCGATAGCGCATATGCGTGCGGTTGGCGCCGGAAGCCGCGACCATCGAGCGGATCTCACCCTTGGACGCGTTGGCAAAGCGCGTCTTGTAGTCCTTCAGCAGGGCTTCAAGGCTCGATGCGGTGTGGGCGCTTGCGAGGAAGACATGCCCTGACGACGGCGGATTGTTGATCTTGTCTTCGGAAATCGGCTCCGGGTCGCTGATGACCACGTGGGCGTTGGCGCCGCCGAAACCGAACGAGTTGATGCCGGCAAGCCGGGCACGCTTGCCACGCAGCAATTCGATCGGGCTCGCCGTTACGCGCACGTTCAGGCCGTCGAAATCGATATGTTCGTTCGGCGTGTCGAAGTGCAGCGATGCGGGCAGGTAGTTGTTCTCGAGCGCCAGGATCGCCTTCATCATGCCGAAGAGGCCGGAAGCCGGCTCGGTGTGGCCGATGTTCGATTTGATCGATCCGATCGGGACTGGTGCCCGACGGTTGGCGCCGATGACCGTGCCGATCGACCAGACTTCTGCGGGATCGCCGACCTTGGTGCCGGTGCCGTGACCCTCGACGAAGGCGACCTGGTTGGCATCAATGCCGTTGCCTTCGTAGATCGCCCTGAGCAGGTTTGCCTGGGCTTCGCGCGAAGGCAGGGAGATGCCGTTGGTCCGGCCGGCCGAATTGACGCCCGACGCAACGATCCGGGCGTAGCTCCGGTCTTTTTCCTTGCGGGCGCGGTCGGAGCGGCGCAACACGAACACGACGCCGCCCTCGGCGCGCACGTAGCCTGCGCCATCGTTGTCATAGGCGCGGCAGAGCCCTTCGGGCGAAAGCATGCGCGCCTGCGCAAAACCGACGAAGGGCAGGGGGTGGGCGAGAATATTGACGCCGCCGACGATCGCCGTATCGATTTCGCCGGCGTTGAGTGCCCGCATCGCCTGATCGAGCGCGACGAGCGAGGAGGAACAGGCCGTATCGACGGTCATGCTCGGGCCGCTTAAGCCGAAAATGTGCGAAATGCGATTGGAGACGATCGACAGAGTGTTGCCGGTCATGAAGTACGGCCCGGCGGCAGCCGGATCCTCGACCGTCAGGTTGGCATGGTCGAGGCTCGATGCGCCGATATAAACGCCGACATTCTCGCCATGCAGCGAGGTCGTCGAGATGTTGGCGTCTTCGAGCGCGCGCCAGGCAAGCTGCAGAAGCACGCGCTGCTGCGGATCCATATACATGGCTTCGCGCTGCGACATGCCGAAGACGGCCGGGTCGAAATCATAGAGTTGATCGAGTACGCCGGCAGCAAAGGAATAGGTCTTGCCCTGCGTGCCCATGACCGGGTGCCAGAAACGCGCAACGTCCCAGCGATCGGAGGGGATGCTGGTAACAGTGCACTTGCCCTGACGAAGAAGTTTGAACAACGCCAAAGGCGATTCTGCTCCAGGGGCGAGGCATGCACGCCCAATAATCTCAACAGCCATGTATGATCGAACGCTCTAAACTGACGTTAAAGTTGCATCTGCGATTGCGGCTCCAAACGGAAAACGCAACCGCCAATCGTCCCGCCCCAGGGTTATCCCCATGTATATTCGTTCCGCCTCATTAGTCAGCTTTTAACTTAAAGTGCCTAGCTTTCAAGTCCAAAGGCCTAACATATACATGCCAAGAACCTTCATCCAAGACAAATCGGGCGGCAAACCCGGCAAGGTGTAGGAGGTATGACCGGAAAGGCGCAGGGCCAATTATTTTGCTCGTCATCGTCTGCAAGTGACTTGTTGTGAGACGGCTATTGTGCTTTTCAGAGACCGGCGGATTCCCGACCGGGAGATCATGCGGCGCAGAACTATGAACAGAATCATACCTGTGCCGAATTCGGAGTATCTTAGTTGAAACGTGTAGCTGCCCTTCTGCTTTCTACCGCACTTGCGGGATGTCAGGCTGTTCCGGGCGAAGGGCCACTGGCCGGAGCCATTGTTGCGGATGCTGGTCAATCCGGCGCCGAAATCGGTCGAAAGAATGCCACTGTCTTTGATATCGTCGATGTAACCGGTCAGTCGGCGCGCCTTGTTTCCGACTATGTGTCGTCGACGCTCAACCGCCGGTTCGGCGTTGGCGGCGGCGTCGGCCGCGTCGTCATCGGTGTCGGTGACGCCCTGAAAGTGTCGATCTTCGAGGCCGGCAGCGACGGTCTCTTCTCGACGCAGGATTCCAAGCAGACAAGCATCGATCTGGTCGTTCAGCCTGACGGCAAGGCAGCCATTCCCTATGTCGGGCCGGTCCAGTTTGCCGGCTTGACCCTGGAGCAGGCGCGCCAGGCAATCCTGGAAGCGCTGAAGCAGAAGGCGGTGGAGCCTGACGTCATCGTCACGAGCATGAGCACCGCGTCGCGCAACGTCACCGTTTCGGGTGCCGTCGGCAAGTCCTCGGTCGTGCCGCTCAGCCTCGTCGACGAAACGATCAACGAGGTCATCGCCAAGGCAGGCGGCCCGGTCGCTCAGCCCTACGAGACCTATGTGACGCTGGTGCGCGGCAAGAAGACCGGTACGGTCCTGCTGAAGTCGATCATCGAGAACCCGTCGGAAAACATCCATGTGAAGCCGGGCGACCAGATCTTCGTCGCGCGCGATCCGCGCCGCTTCACGATCCTCGGCGCCGTCAAGGCGAACCAGCGTGTCGAATTCGGCGCCAACGATCTCAATCTGCTGGAAGCGATGGGGCTTGCCGGCGGTGGTTCCGACTACGCGCTCGACATGAAGGGCTACTTCATCTTCCGTTACGAAGAGCCGGATGTGGTCATGAGCCTTCTCGGCCAGCAGCGCTTCAACGAGATGTTGCGCAAGGGCATGAAGACCGACAGCCAGGGACGTTACCCGATCGTCTACCGCTTCGACATGAGCAAGCCGGACAGCCTGATCGTCGGCCAGACATTCCCGATCAAGAATCGCGACGTGATCTACGCATCGCGCCATCCGTCGGTCGATTTCTCGAAGTTCCTGAACTTTGTTGCTCAGCCGGTCGGCATTGCCAATTCCGGCTTCTCGATCGCAGACAACATCAACAGCATCAACAACTGATCCATTCGAAATACAGTATAAGAGGGGCGTCGACCGCGGTCGGCGCCCTTTTTCTTTTGCGTTCGAGGAACGGGCCGCGAAGCGTTCGAAGCGGGTTGCCGTCACTCAAATTCTGTGATTGATCTTGGACTTAAATCGATTTTGGTGATCGATAGGGATTGGTCCGGTCGAAGGAAAAGCGATGGCTGGTGAAGCGTTGATCGTCGTCGACGTGCAAAACGATTTCTGCCCGGGTGGAGCGCTCGCCGTCGCCGGCGGCGGTGAGATCGTGCCTGTGGTCAATGATCTGATCCGGACATTCGAACATGTGGTGCTGACGCAGGACTGGCATCCCGACGGACATTCGAGCTTCGCCTCCGTCCACTCGGGAAAGGCGCCGTTCGAAACGATAACGATGCCCTATGGTGAGCAGACGCTTTGGCCTGATCATTGTGTTCAGGGCAGCGCAGGTGCTGATTTTCACCCGGCGCTGGAATGGACGCGTGCCGAACTGGTGATCCGCAAGGGCTTTCGCACCGGCATCGACAGCTACTCCGCCTTCTTCGAGAACGATCGCCTGACGCCGACCGGCTTGACCGGCTACCTCCGGGACCGCGGTATCGACAGCGTCACCCTGTGCGGTCTGGCGACCGATTTTTGTGTGGCCTTTTCAGCGCTCGACGCGGTTGCGAGAGGGTTTTCGACCTCGGTCGTGCTCGATGCCAGCAGGGGCATCGATCTGAACGGCTCGCTCGCCGCCATGATCACGCGCATGCGGCAAGCCGGCGTGCGGATGCTTTAGCCCTGCGGGCCCTCTGCATATTTCCTTAATTCGCATTCGGATTAAGGAAATATGCTGAAGT
The DNA here is from genome assembly GCF_013283195.1 of Ensifer adhaerens. Taxonomy (GTDB): domain Bacteria; phylum Pseudomonadota; class Alphaproteobacteria; order Rhizobiales; family Rhizobiaceae; genus Ensifer; species Ensifer adhaerens_G. The sequence continues at coordinate 1,010,108 of NZ_JABEKT010000001.1, forward strand.
TCAACGTGTGGCAGCGACCTTTGCGCGTCTCGTAAGACGCGTGGCACTGCAGGAGGAGCAATTCCTGAGATGACCAAGACCGATATCGCCAGGCGCGTCTACAACCACGCCTGGAAGCTCGACCCGATTGTGCGTAGCCTGCTCGACACGGATTTCTACAAGCTGTTGATGCTGCAGATGATCTGGCAGCTCTATCCGGATGTGGACGCGACCTTCTCGCTGATCAACCGCACCAAGACCGTGCGGCTCGCCGACGAAATCGACGAGCACGAGCTGCGCGAGCAGCTCGACCATGCCCGCGACCTGCGGTTCTCCAAGAAGGAAATGATCTGGCTTGCCGGTAATTCGTTTTACGGCCGAAAGCAGATCTTCTCGCCCGAGTTTCTGGCCTGGCTGGCAAAGTTCCGCCTGCCGGACTACGAGCTGTCGCGACGCGACGGCCAGTTCGAGCTGACCTTCCGCGGGCGCTGGGCCGAAACCACCATGTGGGAAATCCCGGCGCTTGCGATCATCAACGAGCTGCGCTCGCGCTCGGCGATGAAGGGCCTTGGCCCCTTCACGCTCGACGTGCTCTATGCCCGCGCCAAGGCGAAGATGTGGTCGAAGGTCGAGCGCCTCAGGCAATATCCCAGCCTCAGGATCTCGGACTTCGGCACCCGAAGGCGCCACAGCTTCCTGTGGCAGCGCTGGTGCGTCGAGGCTCTGAAGGAAGGCATCGGCGCATCCTTCTCAGGCTCCAGCAACGTGCTTCTGGCAATGGACACGGATCTGGAAGCGCTTGGCACCAACGCGCACGAGCTGCCGATGGTGGCAGCGGCGCTCGCCCGCAATGACACAGAGCTCGCCCAGGCGCCCTACAAGGTGCTCCAGGACTGGAACCAGCTCTACGGCGGCAATCTGTTGATCGTTCTTCCCGATGCCTTCGGCACGGCAGCGTTCCTGCGCGATGCGCCAGCCTGGGTGGCGGACTGGACCGGTTTTCGCCCGGACAGCGCCCCGCCGATCGAAGGCGGCGAGAAGATCATCGCCTGGTGGAAGAAGATGGGGCGAGACCCGCGCGAAAAGCTGCTGATCTTTTCCGACGGCCTCGATGTCGAGACGATCATCGAAACCTACCGGCATTTCGAAGGGCGCGTGCGCATGAGCTTCGGTTGGGGAACGAACCTCACCAATGACTTTGCCGATTGCGCGCCGACAGAGATCAGGGGCCTCAACCCGATATCGATCGTCTGCAAGGTCAGTGATGCCGACGGCCGGCCGGCGGTCAAGCTGTCGGACAACCCCCGTAAGGCGACCGGTGACGCGGCAGAGGTTCAGCGCTACCTTAAATTCTTCGGAAGCGAGGATTTCGTCGAGCAGGCCGTCAAGGTCTGATGGCGGCGAGAAGGCTGCGCAACGCGAAGACCGGACAAAAAGAAACCGGCGAGAGCCGGTTTCAAAAGGGGATTTAAGCGTTGCGATTGTCCATCATCGCAATATCAAATCTAGGGGGCGAATCTTAAGGTTGCGTTAAGGCGCATTCTTCGCCGTCTGCAACTACAAATTAAATCTTCCGCTTGAATGCTTTGATAGCCGGATAGCCTCGGCGAGCGGTTAAAACACGAACATGTAAAGCAGGATGATGGCGATTAAGGGTACGCCCATGAGCCAGAGTACGATGCCTTTCATTTCAAAACCTCCACGTCATTGCCGTTGAAGAGGTAACGCCGGCTGTCGCAAAACGTTCCGTGTGTGCGATCGAGGCCTGGTCGTGTCGTCGCTGTTCAGCGCACGCTCGTGATGGGGTAATGTCTTGAGTACGATGCATATTCCAGCTTGGACCGCCGCCGATTTTTAAGGGGATCTGTCCGTCGCCGGTGACATCAGGGCAACAAAAAAGGCCGGGCGAACCCGACCTTCCCATTCGCTGTGCCGCCGCCCGCACATCTGCGTTCGGCAGCGACGCGCGAAAATTACTTGGCCTGCAGGTTGTCTGCAGAAGACTTGCCGGTCTTGCGGTCGCGCGTCAGCTCGTAGCTGATCTGCTGACCTTCGTTGAGGCCGGAAAGGCCTGCGCGCTGAACGGCCGAGATGTGAACGAACACGTCCGGGCTGCCGTCGTCAGGCTGAATGAAGCCGAAACCCTTGGTGCTGTTGAACCACTTTACTGTGCCTGTAGCCATGACGATTCCCTTTCAATCGTTCGTAATAGACATTCCCGGAAACAAACCTCCGGATCAGGATAACCGATTTTGAAGAGGGAAGTCCGTCTCTCACGCGCTTAGGGCGCCGACACAAAGTTCGTCAGCAATATCGATTTCCGCCAAATAAGAGCTGAATGTGACGATTGCAAGGCTTTGTTTGTCGATGCCTAGGCGGGCTGTGCGGCTATGCACATATGAGCGCCCAGCGCGGTTTGGCGCCGCCGAATACTGGCAATGTTTCAAGCATGTCTAAGAGGGAAATGGTGCTGCTAGAGAGATTTGAACTCTCGGCCTCTCCCTTACCAAGGGAGTGCTCTACCCCTGAGCTATAGCAGCATCTCGCGGCCGGTTCGTTGACAAGCCGCATCAAGCGAGGCGGCTATTGCCATAGCTGGACGGGGAGCGCAAGCAGCATTTTGAAGTTTTCGCTGTTGTCCTGTGAGAAAATCCGTTTCGGCTTCCGAACCCCCTGCTTTTGCGCTAATGCATCCACCATGCAAACAGACGACAAGAAAAGCGCTGAGGGCGAAGCTTCGTTGACCGAGCCGGAGAGCGCGCCGGCAAAGCGCCGGCAAAAGGATACGACCGAGCAGGACCTGAGGAAGGCGCGCCTCGCCAAGACGCTGCGCGACAATCTCCAGCGCCGCAAGCAGCAGATGCGCGCGCGCCGGTCCGGGGCCCCCGACGAGGCGATCGGCCTGCCTGCCGCAAAAACGGACGAATCGGAAGATTAGTACGGGCAGGGCGCCGTTCGGCGGTCTTTCGTGGGAGCAGGCGGCCGTGGCTGCCATGCGTTCAAGGCACTTCTAATTTCGCGGCGTCTCCCCTAAAGAGGCGCCTTCAGATACACTTCACTTTTTTGGAAAGGCGGGCCAAGCCCGTTCGAGAGGCCTCATGGATCGCATCAGGATTGTAGGCGGGAATGAACTTCACGGGGTCATCCCGATTTCCGGCGCGAAGAATGCGGCCCTGCCGCTGATGATCGCATCGCTGTTGACCGACGATACGCTGACGCTGGAAAACGTTCCGCATCTGGCCGACGTCGAGCAGCTGATCCGCATCCTCGGAAACCATGGCGTCGATATCTCGGTCAACGGCCGGCGCGAGCGCCAGGGCGAAAGCTACGCCCGCACGATCCATTTCACCTGCCGCAACATCGTCGACACCACGGCGCCTTACGAGCTCGTGTCGAAGATGCGCGCGAGCTTCTGGGTCATCGGTCCGCTTCTGGCGCGTGAAGGCAAGGCCCGTGTTTCGCTGCCGGGCGGCTGCGCCATCGGCACGCGTCCGGTCGACCTGTTCATTGAGGGCCTGCAGGCGCTCAGCGCCAACATTGAGATCGACAGCGGCTACGTCAACGCGACGGCCCCGGCCGGCGGCCTGATCGGCGCGCGTTATACCTTCCCGAAAGTTTCCGTCGGCGCCACTCACGTGCTGATGATGGCAGCGACACTTGCCAACGGTACCACCGTGCTTGGCAACGCCGCGCGCGAGCCTGAGGTTGTCGACCTTGCCAACTGCCTGAACGCCATGGGCGCAAAGATCACCGGCCAGGGCACCGCGACGATCACCATTGAGGGCGTGCGCTCGCTGTCGGGCGCCCGTCACCGCGTCCTGCCTGACCGCATCGAGACTGGCACCTACGCCATGGCCGTTGCCATGACCGGCGGCGACGTCATCCTCGAAGACACCGACATGGCGCTGCTCGACACCGCGCTGGAAGCGATCCGCCGCGCCGGCGCCGAGATCACCGAGACCAACAGCGGCATCCGCGTCGTGCGCAACGGTGCGGGCATCAAGCCGGTCGATATCGTCACCGATCCCTTCCCGGGCTTCCCGACCGACCTGCAGGCGCAGTTCATGGGCCTGATGACCATGGCGAAGGGCACGTCGCATATCACTGAGACGATCTTCGAAAACCGCTTTATGCACGTGCAGGAGCTTGCCCGCCTTGGCGCCAAGATCTCGCTGTCGGGCCAGACCGCCAAGATCGAGGGCGTCAGCCGGCTGAAGGGCGCGCCCGTGATGGCAACCGACCTTCGTGCCTCCGTCTCGCTTGTCATCGCCGGCCTTGCGGCGGAAGGCGAAACCATGGTGTCGCGCGTCTACCATCTCGACCGCGGCTTCGAGCGGTTGGAAGAAAAGCTCACCCGTTGCGGCGCCCATGTCGAGCGCGTCAGCGACTGATTTTACCCGTCGCGCCTGATGCCGTTGCGGTTTCAGGCGCGACGTCCTATGTCCATTTCAATTGTGGCACGCAAAATGTGCGACGAAAGCGAAAGGAATGGATGGCATGGATGGTCTGAAGCTGCTGGCGCTCGATGAAGAGGATCTGGCCGTCGTCTCCGCCCACGTCCAGGATGCCGTGTTCAAGGTTTCCGGGCTGGAATACGATGCGCGCCGCAAGCAGTTTTCGCTCAGCGTCAACCGGTTCGTCTGGGAGATGGCCGATGGCAAGCGCCGTTCCTTCGAGCGTCGACGGGCCGTGCTCCTGTTCAAGCGGGTGGGTGCGGTGCGTTCGCTCGGTTTTGATCGTGGCAATGGCGAGGCCGTGCTCGACCTGCTGGCGGTAACATTCAAGGTCGCCGGCGAGGGGCCGGAAGGCACAGTCGAACTCGTTCTTGCCGGCGACGCGTCCATTGCCCTTGATGTGGAATGCATCGAGGTGCAGCTTGCAGATACCGGCGGGGCATGGGAAACCGCTTTCAAGCCCCGGCATCCCGAAGGCGTTTGAGCTCCGCGACACAGGCATACGACAAGGACATTTTGCGTTGGCAATCAGGCTGAACTATCTCGACGGTAACTTCGAACAGCAGTTCGCGGCGTTTCTGACCACCAAGCGTGAAGTTTCCGAGGACGTCAATGCGGCGGTGAAGGCGATCATCGACGATGTGCGTCTGCGCGGCGATGAGGCGGTGGCGGAATATTCCGCCCGCTTCGACGGTATCGACTTCGCGACGACGCCGATGCGCGTCAGTGCCGAGGAAATCGATGCGGCGATCCAGGTGGTCGAGCCGGAAGTGCTGGGCGCGCTCAAGGTTGCGGCCGTTCGCATCGAGTCGCATCATGCCCGCCAGCGGCCGAAGGACGATATCTACGAGGATACGATGGGCGTCGGCCTCGGCTCACGCTGGACGGCGGTCGATGCCGTCGGGCTCTACGTGCCCGGTGGCACGGCGAGCTATCCAAGCTCGGTGTTGATGAACGCGCTGCCGGCCAAGGTCGCCGGTGTCGAGCGCATCGTCATGGTTGTGCCGGCCAATGGCGGCAAGATCAACCCGGCTGTGCTGGCGGCAGCGCGTCTTGCCGGCGTCGAGGAAATCTACCGCATCGGCGGCGCGCAGGCCGTGGCAGCCCTTGCCTATGGCACCGCCACCATCGCGCCGGTCGCAAAGGTCGTCGGCCCGGGCAATGCCTATGTGGCTGCCGCCAAGCGCCAGGTCTTCGGCACCGTCGGTATCGACATGATCGCCGGCCCTTCGGAAGTGCTCGTCATCGCCGACCGCGACAACGATCCGGACTGGATCGCCGCCGATCTTCTGGCGCAGGCCGAGCACGATGTCGGCGCCCAGTCGATCCTGATCACCGACGACGCCGCCTTCGGCGAGGCCGTCGAGGCGGCGGTCGAACGGCAGCTGAAGACGCTGCCGCGTGCCGAGACGGCTTCTGCGAGCTGGCGCGATTTCGGAGCGATCATCCTGGTGCCGGATCTGGAAAAGGCGATACCGCTTGCAAACCGCATTGCCGCCGAACATCTGGAGCTGGCGCTTGCCGATCCCGAGCCGATGGTCGCGAAGATCCGCAATGCCGGCGCCATCTTTGTCGGACGCCACACGCCTGAAGTTATCGGCGATTATGTCGGCGGTTCGAACCACGTGCTGCCGACCGCCCGCTCGGCGCGGTTCTCCTCCGGCCTCGGTGTTCTCGATTACATGAAGCGCACGTCGATCCTGCGGCTCGATGCGGAGCAGCTGCGCATCCTCGGGCCGGCGGCGATCGCTTTGGCGCGCTCCGAAGGGCTTGAGGCCCATGCGCGCTCGGTCGCGATCCGCCTCAATCTCGGGGATGCGGGATGAAGGCAGACCGCAATCAGCGCCTCTGCGATGTCGTACTGGACGAGACGATCGGCCGTTCGACGCCCGACGTGGAGCATGAGCGCGCGGTTGCGATCTTCGATCTTCTCGAAGAAAACCTGTTCGAGCCGGTCGGCCATCCGGGCGGCCCCTACAAACTCAACCTCTCCTTGATGGACGCAAAACTGGTCTTTGCGATCTCGACCGAGAAGGGATCCGACGTCGCCACCCATATTCTCTCGCTGACACCGTTTCGCCGGATCGTGAAAGACTATTTCCTGATCTGCGAAAGCTACTACGAGGCGATCCGTTCGGCGACGCCGAGCCAGATCGAAGCGATCGACATGGGGCGTCGCGGCATCCACAACGAGGGTTCGCAGACGCTGATGGATCGCCTGTCAGGCAAGATCCGGCTCGATTTCGACACCGCCCGCCGTCTGTTCACGCTCGTCTGCGTGCTGTACTGGCGCGGATGACGGCGGAGACCGGAATGACGGGAACCGCGACGCGCCAACTGACAACGCCACGCTCCGTTCTCTTCATGTGCGGTATGAACGCGATCCGCTCGCCGATGGCAGAGGCGCTCGCCAAGGCGGCCTTGCCGGCGGGGACCTATGTGGCGTCGGCCGGCGTGCGCCACGGCGAGCGCGATCCCTTCGTCGACGTGGTGCTGGACGAGGTCGGGCTGTCCATCGGGCGGCATCAGCCGCGCACGCTGGACGAGCTCGAGGACGATTATTTCGACCTCATCGTCACACTGGCGCCGGAGGCTCATCACCTGGCGCTGGACCTGACGCGCTCCATGGCCGTCGATGTGGTCTATTGGCCGACGCCGGACCCGACGGTTGCCACCGGCACGCGCGAGCAGATCGTCGATGCCTATCGCGCCGTTCGCGATCATCTGGCCACGCTGATTAATCGCCGTCTGGTAGTGGCGCCCGCGGACGAAAAGGCCTAATACCAACCTCGGCCGACGCTTTTGGTGCACGGACGCGCCGACAATCCCGACCGGACGGCTTGGCACCGGTTGCGGTTTTCTCCTTGGCAAAGAGCTAAATCGCTCCGGCGCAATCGTTCAATATCAGCGCAGGTTGGTATCAGGCAGTACAAAAGCGGAAAAGCCGGCGCAAAGCGGTTCACAAATCCTCGTCGATTGTGTAGTTTCCGGCGAATTTTTCGGGATGCGTGTCGTATCGCCGAACAAACACAGAAAGAACAGTCCTACATGGCGAAAGAAGAAGTCCTCGAATTCCCGGGCGTGGTCACGGAATTGCTTCCCAATGCGACCTTCCGCGTGAAGCTCGAAAATGAACATGAGATTATTGCCCACACCGCAGGCCGCATGCGCAAGAACCGTATCCGCGTTCTGGCCGGCGACAAGGTGCTCGTCGAAATGACGCCCTATGACCTGACCAAGGGTCGCATCACCTACCGCTTCAAGTAAACCGCCGACAGGTGGCTTCATCATATCTCTGGGGTGACGGCGCGTTCCGATGACAACGGCTCAAAAACTGATATTGGCGTCCGGTTCGCCGCGTCGCGTCGAGCTTTTGGCCCAGGCAGGCATCGAGCCTGCGCGCCTGATGCCGATGGATCTCGACGAGACGCCGAAGCGTTCCGAGCATCCGCGCTCGCTGGCGCGTCGTCTTTCGGCCGAGAAGGCGAAGGCGGCGCTGGCCGCGATCAAGGGTGAGGCCGGTTGGGATGGCAGCTATATCCTGGCGGCCGACACGGTCGTCTGCGTCGGCAGGCGCATCCTGCCGAAGCCCGAGCTCGTCAGCGAAGCGTCGAGCGCCCTGCATTTGCTGTCTGGCCGCAGCCACCGGGTCTATACGGGCGTCTGCCTGATCACGCCCGACAAAACGCTGCGCCAGAAGGTGGTCGACACCAAGGTCCGCTTCAAGCGTCTTTCCGGTTTCGACATCGAGAGCTATCTTGCCTCCGGCCAATGGCGTGGCAAGGCAGGCGCCTATGGCATCCAAGGGATCGCCGGCAGCTTCGTCGTCAAGCTCGTCGGCTCCTACAGCAACGTCGTCGGCCTGCCGCTCTATGAGACCGTCGGCCTTTTGGTCGGTGAAGGCTACGACGTTCACAATCGTTGGCTGGAAGGCTGAAGGCAGTGACGGACGAAGACAAGAAGACGGGCTCGAACGTCGCACCCTTGCGCGCACCGCGTCCTTGCCCCGAATGCGCTCGCCCCTCGCACCGCGAGCACTATCCCTTCTGCTCGGATCGCTGCCGCAATGTCGACCTCAACCGCTGGCTCTCGGGCTCCTACGCCATTCCTGTGGCAGACGACGAGTCGAAAGCCGACGACGACGATCGCTGACCGCGATCTGCCTGAATATCCTCAGTTTTTCGGCTTTTTCCACACTCTTTGAAATAACTGCCAAAAAACTTTCATTTGGTGCTGGACACCGCCGAACATCATGTTATAACCCCGCTCGCTTCCGGGGCACAAACAACGCCCCGAGGGTTCCGAAAGGAACCGCTGCCCGCAACGGCAGGATGCCCGGATAGCTCAGTTGGTAGAGCAGCGGATTGAAAATCCGCGTGTCGGTGGTTCAAATCCGCCTCCGGGCACCATTTTTCCCAATGGTCCCATCGCATTCGAAATTTCTGGTTCCGCGGAGCCTGCTGCCTGCGTCAAGGCCGTCTGCCTTCGCAAACCATGGCGCTCACTCTGCCTTTGCCGGTCGCCGATCGCTCGGGCTAGATCCAGGGCGAAACACCTATCTTTAACCAATTGTTAACTATGTCGGCGCAACCTCAGTCGTTGATAGCAGATTGTGCACGGATCCCGTGGGACCGTACCAGCAGGGCGTTTCGAGCTCGGGATCAACCGGGCATGCCGCGCCCCAAAAGCAGACGCATTCGTTCATTCCTGAGGGAGTAGAGGCAAGGATGTACGAAATGGCAGATCACATGATGAAAATGCTGATGAGCATCATGGCAGCGCTGTCGCTCGGTTCGCTGCTGTTTCTGATGGCTGTTCTGTAAAGCGCGTCGCGATCATAAGGGCCCGCGCTTCAAGCTTTCGTTCCTTCGCGATACCGCTATCGCGAACACGCTGAACATTTTTGCACGAGACGACGTGCGGCTGCGAGAAGGCAGGTTCTGCCTTCATGTCTGCGTCTCATGCAGCGCTGCGTCTCTTCAAGAGACGTTAGGCTGCGATAGCAGGTTGAATGGTTGAATATTCGGCCTCTTAGCCGGACAGGATCCATCGGCCGTATCTGCCGCCCGCCTGGTCATGGGTAGAGATAAAACTCGTCCCAGCTGTCGCGCGGCACGAGTTCGCCGATCTTGTATTCGAAGGACAGGATATCCAGGTGCTCGGCGTCGGTCAGGCACTTGAACTTCAGCTTGTACCATTCGCCCTTGCTGCGGAACACCGCGCCCGGCGCCTTCATCTTGTCTTCTTTCATGACCGGTTCGGCGAAGGTGTAGGCGATCACCTTGTCCGGCTTGAAGGTCGACTTGTCGGCGTTGATGCGCTCCATCGCCTCGGTGTCGCAGCGCTGCTCCAGCCGGGTCTGCGGGTCGAGCTTTTCGAACTGGCGCACCAGGGACTGATCCATCGCCAGCGCCGGGGAAAATGTGGCGGCGAAGATGAGCGGGTACGCGACTGTCTTCATGCTGGACGGTTTCCTGATTGTGCAAGGGGCGGCCGCGGCAAATCACCGCCGTGGCGCAACGTCGGTTTCAGGTAAGCTTTGTGGCCATACCAAGGCACGGACCACGTTTCCGAAAGGTGGATCACGTTTCGGAAACATCGATCCATTCGGCGCCGGTCAATTCGACGATGCGCTGCGGATTGATATGAACGGCCGCATTGGTTGCGCCGGCGGCGGGAACGACGATGTCGTAGGCCTTGAGCGACAGGTCGCAATAGATGCTGTGGGGCTTGGCAAGGCCGAACGGGCAGACGCCGCCGACCGGATGCCCGGTTTCCGCCTCGACCTCGTCGAAGCCGAGCATGCGGGCCTTGGTGCCGAAGCGGGCCTTGTATTTCTTGTTGTCGAGCCGCGCATCGCCGCGGGTCACGATCAGGATCACGTCGTCGCCGACGCGAAGTGCGAGCGTCTTGGCGATCTGGGCGGGTTCGACGCCGTGTCCTTCGGCGGCCAGCGCCACGGTGGCCGTGCTCTGTTCGAGTTCGATGACGTCGATATCCGGCGCGCGCTCGGAGAAGAACTGTTTGACGGAGGTAAGGCTCATGATGGGACTTCAGGCTCTGGCAATGGTTTGGGGATGGCAAAAGAGCGGACGAACGCCTTCAGGCCGCGGCAGCGCTGCCGACGGCGAGGCTGTCTCAATCGTCGTTGGAGGCGTCAAGGTTTTCGGGGCGCGTGCCTTCCTGCTGTGTCGGCAGGTAGCCATGGGTGGTGAACCAGTTTTCGAGGATCGCCGCGATTGCCTGCTCGCGCGTCAGTTTGCCGGGATGATCGGCCATGAACGCCTTCAGCGCCGTCTCGATGTTGTCGGTGTGGAGCTCGCTCATGATGTCTTCCTTCCGTTGGTCTCGGCACGGCCCGCCGGGTGGCGAGCCGTCCGACTTGGATGCGTGGCGCTATGTCGTCACGCCTGTTTGACGATGCGGATCAGCACCAGGAGGATGACCGCGCCGATCGTCGCGTGCAGGATCGCGGAAAGCACGCCCGTTCCAAGGCTGATGCCGATGGCGGGAAAGAGGAAACCGGCGATGAAGGCGCCGATGATGCCTACGACCATGTTGCCGATCAGGCCGAAGCCGAATCCCTTGACGATCAGGCCGGCAAGCCAGCCGGCGATCGCACCGACAATCAGGAATACGAGAATGCTTTCGATACCCATGAATGGTTCCCTTTGCGTTGGATCTACTGCATGTTTCGTCTAGCCGGTTTGCGGATAAAACACGCAGCATTCAAAGTGCTACAGCGACCTTTGTGCGGCCGCAGGACGCGCGGTGCTGTAGAGGGAAAGATAGACCAGGATTTCAAATCAGATAGGGGGCAATTTCATCGCGCGGCGATTTTTTGGATGAATACGGAGATTTGTTCCAGGCAATCCAATGCCACGCGTCGAAAAGGGCCCTCAAAGGATGCTGTTACACACGCCGCATGAACCTCGCCTGAGGTCGATGCCGATCCATGGAAGCACGCGGAGGTAACGAAAACATGCAGAGCAGCGGTCGTTGCTCTGCATGTTGTTTTTGAGATGCGGCCGAGAAGCGTATCAGACGATGCCGCCGCCACCGCCGGCGACGGCCGGTCGCTCACCGGCCACCCTGGCGCGGTAGCCGCTCGCCCGATAGGTCGCAACCGGTGCGATCGCCCCACCGCCTTCGAGGCGTGCCATCGCGAGGATTGGTTCGACGTCGGTGCGAAACGCTGCCTTCAGCGTTTCCGTTGCCATCAGCGCGTCGTTGTCCTGCTGGAAACCGTCGAGTGCCGCGCGGTCGACGAGGAGCGCCTGCGTATAGGCGCGGCAGACCTCCATCGCGCTGGTCATCAGGCTTTCGATCGGATCGGTGACATTGTGGCTCTGGTCGAGCATATGGGCGGGCTCAAACCCTTCCGCGCCACGCGCCTCCGCATCGACGAGTTCGTTGAAGACGAGAAACAGGCGATAGGGGTCGATTGAGCCGGTATCGAGGTCGTCGTCGCCATATTTCGAATCGTTGAAGTGGAAGCCGCCGAGTTTCTTGAACTGGATCAGCCGGGCGACGATCATCTCGATATTGACGTTGGGCGCGTGGTGGCCGAGGTCGACAAGACAGAATGCCTTGGGGCCGAGTTCCTGGGCGATCAGATAGTTGGTGCCCCAGTCCTGGACGACGGTCGAATAGAAGGCCGGCTCGAACATCTTGTGTTCGGTAAAGACGCGCCAGTCGTCCGGCAGTGCGGCATAGACCGATTTCATCGCATCGAGGTAACGCTCGAACGACTTGGTGAAGTTGCTCTGGCCGGGAAAGTTGGAGCCGTCGCCGACCCAGACGGTCAGCGCCTTCGAGCCGAGCTGCCGGCCGATGTCGATGCATTCGAGATTGTGCTCGACTGCCTGGGCGCGCGTGGCCGCGTCGCTGTGCGACAGCGAACCGTACTTGTAGGAATGCGCCTGTCCGGGTGCGTCCGAAAAGGTATTGGAGTTCATCGCGTCGAAGCCGAGGCCGAGGGCGGCGCCATTCTGCTTCAGTTCGGAGATGTCGCTGACCTTGTCCCAAGGGATGTGCAGCGAGACGTTGGGCGTTGCCCGGGTCAACTGCTGGATGACGGCGCAATCTTCGAGCTTGTCGAAAATGTTGCGCGGCTCGCCCTTGCCGGGAAAGCGGGCGAAACGCGTGCCGCCGGTGCCCACGCCCCAGGAAGGCACGGCGACGCCATAGGCTGCGACCTTGCGCTTGATGGCGTCTATGTCGACGCCGCGGCGGGCCAGTCTTTCGCCAAGGCTGGCATAATCCTCGCGAAGAGCCGCCTCGCGCCGTTGGTTTTCCGCTTCGACGACGGTCTTGCCGATCATGGTATTCATCAAAATCTCCGGCTCAGCGGGTGAACGACTGGGCGTTGCCCGCGTCGACGTTGACGATGTTGCCGGTCGATTTTGCCGACATGTCGGAGGCGAGGAAGTAGATCGCCTCGGCGATATCCTCCGGGAACACGCTGAGCTTCAGCATCGAGCGTTCGCGGTAATGCGCTTCGAGATCGTCGACATCCATCTTGTAGGCGGCGGCGCGCTGTTCTTTCCACTCGCCGGTCCAGATTTTAGAGCCGCGCAACACGGCGTCCGGGTTGACGACGTTGACGCGGATCTGGGCAGACGCGCCTTCGAGCGCCAGGCAGCGAGCGAGATGGATTTCGGCCGCCTTGGCCGTGCAATAGGCCGATGCGCCGGGCGAGGCGGCAAGGCCGTTCTTCGAGGCGACGAAAACGACGTTGCCGCCAGCCTTCTGGTTACGGAAGACGCGGAAGGCTTCACGCGAAACGAGGAAATAGCCCGTCGCGAGAATGTCCATGTTCTTGGTCCAGAGCGCCAGCGTCGTGTCCTCGATGGTGGCGGAGGAGGCAAGGCCGGCGTTGGAGACCAGGATGTCGAGGCCGCCGAAGGCAAGCAACGTGTCGCCGAAGCCGGCTTCGACCGCCGCTTCGCTGGTCACGTTCATGCTGATCGAACGCACGAAATCCTTGCCATGGCGGCCCGCAAGCTCGTTTTCGGCAGCAGCCAGCGCCGCCTCGTCGATGTCCGCGATGACGACGCAGGCGCCCTCCTGCATCAGCCGATGGGCCGTCGCCTTGCCGATGCCGCCGGCGCCGCCGGTGACCAGCGCGATGCGGCCGGCCAGGCTCTTCGGCTTCGGCATGCGCTGAAGCTTGGCCTCCTCGAGCAGCCAGTACTCGATGTCAAAGGCTTCCTGTTCCGGCAGGCCGACATAGGTCGAAACCCCGGAAGCGCCGCGCATGACATTGATGGCGTTGACGTAGAACTCGCCGGAGATGCGGGCCGTCGCCTTGTCCTTGGCAAAGGTGATCATGCCGACACCGGGCACGAGATAGACGACCGCGTTCGGATCGCGCATGGCAGGGCTGTCTGCGTGCTTGCAGCGTTCGTAATACGCGGCGTAGTCGGCGCGATAGGCGTTGATCGCATCGGGCAGCCCGGCCAGCGTCGTGTCGACATCCGGGTTTGCCGGATCGAAATCGACGACCAAAGGCCGGATCTTGGTGCGCAGGAAATGGTCCGGGCAACTGGTGCCGAGCGCTGCCAGCGGCTTCAGGTCGCGCGCGGCAACGAAATCGAGCACGGCCTGGCTATCGTCAAAATGGCCGACTTTCTTCTCGTCGGTGCTGATAAGGCCGCGGATCACCGGCATCAGGCGTTTGGCGATTGCCGCCCGCTCAGCCGCCTCAAGCGTCGGCTTGATGGCGCCGCCGAAGGCTGGGCCGACATTGTATTCCTCGAACCAACCGATCGCGACATTGATGATCTCGATCGTCGTCTCATAGGCCTCTTTTGCCGTGTCGCCCCAGGTGAACAGGCCGTGGCTTTCAAGGATGACGCCGCGCGCCTGCGGGTTCTTGGCGCAGAAATCGCTAAGCCAGAGGCCGAGCTCGAAACCGGGCCGCTTCCAGGGCAACCAGCCGATCTCGCCGCCGAACAGGTTGTCGGTCAGGTTCTGACTGTCCTTGCTCGCCGCAATCGCGATGATGGCGTCGGGATGCATGTGGTCGACATGTTTTTTCGGCACATAGGCGTGCAGCGGCGTGTCGATCGAGGCGGCGCGCGGGTTGAGATCGAAGGTGCAGTGGGGGAGATAGCCGACCATCTCGTCTTCGAACGCGACGCCGCGATAGATGCCCTTCAGTGCATTGAGCTTGTCCATGTAGAGCGTGGCGAAGCCGTCCAGCTTGATCGTGCCGACGTCGCCGCCGGAGCCCTTGACCCAGAGAACCTCGACCATTTCTCCGCTCAGCGGATCCTTTTTCATCACCTTGGCCGAGGTGTTGCCGCCGCCGTAATTGGTGATGCGCTTGTCGGAGCCGAGCAGGTTCGAGCGATAGAGCAGACGCTCAGGCTCGCTCATGCCCGCAGCCTTCGCATCATCCCAAAGGTTTGCAAGTCCCGCGCCCTGCTGCTTGTCGAGCATCTCGAATTCCTCCCGGTCCGTTGCCTCGCAGCTTGGCGGCCGCGTGGAGATGTGGTTGGCATCAGATCACATGGGTCGAAAGTCGTTGTCAATCAAAAACGATCAAATTCGCGCATATCGCACTGCACAATGAAAAAATATGATTGATTGTGATTGACAATGTTTGGTCGTGATGGAAGCATGCACATTATCGGAGGAGCGGATGCACGAGAAAGAAAGACATCGGATCATTCTGTCGGCGGTTCAGGAAAAGCCCGTCGTCACGGTGCCGGAACTGGTCGACTTGACCGACAGTTCCGAGGCGACGATCCGGCGCGATATCGCAGCACTCCATGTCCAGAAGCGACTGCGACGCGTGCGCGGCGGGGCCGAGGCGATCAATCCGCCGCAATTCGTCGGGCTGGCTGGCCGCCCCTTCAAGGTCAATGAGAGCCTGCATGCGCGGGAGAAGCAGGCGATCGCCAAGGAGGCGGTTGCGCTCTGTGAAGACGGCGAGCCGATCATCATCAATGGCGGTACGACCACCTTCCAGATGGTGCACTTTCTGACCAATCGCCGGATGCAGGTCTTCACCAACTCGTTCCCGATCGCCGAGCATCTGCTCAAGCATTCGAAGAACACGGTGATGCTGTCGGGCGGCACGATCTACCGCGAGCAGAACATCATCTTGAGCCCCTTCGACAATGACGTGACGCGCAATTTCTATGCGCGCCGCATGTTCATGGGCGCCCAGGGGCTCGGTCCGCTCGGCCTGATGGAGGCGGATCCGCTGCTGATCCAGGCCGAACAGAAATTGATCGATCAGGCCGACGAACTCGTCGTGCTGGTCGACTCCTCGAAATTCCACAAGCGCTCCAGCCTCATCCTGTGCGGGTTGAAACGGATCGCCACTGTGATCACGGATTCGGGCATCGAGGACAGGCATGCCGCGATGCTCGAAAATGCCGGCGTGCGCCTGGTGGTCGCCAGTGCCAGGGCCGGTACGGATGCGGAGACTGCGTCCTCGACCGCTTGAGACGGCCGAGGGGAGGGGAAGATCGGTATCGGTTGCAAAAGGCCGGGCCGGTTTCGAATTGGAGAAGGTCAGTACCGGACGATGCGGTCATCCCGATCGCGTTCCGGTCCATGGGAGGAGTGGAAATGAAGATCCTGAAATCATTGATGGTCACGGCCGCCGTTTCGCTGGCGTTGATGGCCAATGCCGCGCATGCGGAAAACAAGAAGATCGCGCTCGTCGTCAAGGCGCTCGGCATCGGCTTCTTCGAGGCCGCCAACAAGGGCGCGCAGGAAGCCGCCAAGGAACTGGGCAATGTCGAGGTGATTTACACCGGCCCGACGACGACGACCGCTGAAGGCCAGATCGAAGTGATCAACTCGCTGATCGCCCAGAAGGTCGATGCCATCGCCGTTTCCGCCAACGACACCGACGCGCTGGTTCCGGCGCTGAAGAAGGCGATGGATCGCGGCATCAAGGTCATCTCCTGGGATTCGGGCGTCGCCAAGGACGGCCGCCTGATGCACCTCAACCCGTCTTCGAGCCCGCTGATCGGCAACATGATAATCAAGCTCGCCGCCGACAATCTGCCGGAAGGTGGCGATGTCGCCGTGCTCTCGGCAACTGCGACCTCGACCAACCAGAACGTCTGGATCGAGGAAATGAAGAAGGTTCAGGGCAACTACAAGGGCATCAATGTCGTTGCGACCGTCTACGGTGATGATCTGGCCGACAAGTCCTATCGCGAAACGCAAGGGCTCATTCAGTCCTATCCGAACCTGAAGGCGATTATCGCGCCGACCTCGGTCGGTATCGTCGCCGCGGCGCAAGCTGTCACCGACGCTGGCAAGGTTGGCCAGATCAACGTCACCGGCCTTGGCCTTCCCTCGGAAATGGCCGGCCACGTGAAGTCGGGCGCATCCAAGTCCTTCGCGATCTGGAACCCGATCGATCTCGGCTACTCTGCAACGATGATCGCCAACGATCTCATCAACGGTGCGGAAGCCAAGCCGGGTGCGGAACTGAAAATGGGCCGAATGGGCGCCGTCAAGCTCGACGACAACAATGAAGGCGCTATGGCCGACCCGTTCGTCTACGACGCCTCGAACGTCGAAGAGTTCGCCAAGATCTTCTGATCGGCGAGGGGCGTTTGATCGCATCCGCCCCTCATCCGCCTGCCGGCACCTTCTCCCCGCTTACGGGGAGAAGGGACAAGCGGCATACTCGCCCGTCCCCCTGCCACCAGTGAGTGGCTGGTTCCCAACGGACCCCCTCTCCCCGCGAGCGGGGAGAGGGTTGGGGTGAGGGGCCATTTTCAGACTGCGGTGCGCTCGGTGTGAGGCACACAAATCAGGCGGAACTGAACTTGCTGCAGGATACGACCACATCGCGGATGAAACCCGCCATCGCGCTCGAGGGGATTTCCAAGTCTTTTCCCGGCGTCAAGGCATTGTCCGATGTTTCGCTGTCGCTTTACCCGGGCTCGGTCACGGCGCTCGTCGGCGAGAACGGCGCGGGCAAGTCTACCCTCGTCAAGATCCTGACAGGGATCTACCAGCCTGATGGCGGCAGCATCCGTGTCGCCGATACGGAAACGACGTTCCCGACAGCGCTTTCGGCCGCACGCGCCGGTGTCACCGCCATTCACCAGGAAACGGTGCTGTTCGACGAGTTGTCTGTTGCCGAAAACATCTTCCTCGGCCACGCCCCGCGCAACCGTTTCGGCCTGATCGACTGGAAGAAGCTGAATGCGGATGCGCGCGCGCTGCTGCATCGCGCCGGTGCCGATTTCGATCCGACCATCCGCCTGCGCGATCTCGGCATCGCCAAGAAACATCTGGTGGCCATCGCCCGGGCGCTCTCGGTCGACGCCCGCGTCGTGATCATGGACGAGCCGACGGCGGCGCTGTCGCACAAGGAAATTCACGAGCTCTATGCGCTGGTCGAACGGCTGAAGGCGGACGGCAAGGCGATCCTGTTCATCAGCCACAAGTTCGACGAGATCTTCCGCATCGCCGATCGCTACACCGTGTTTCGCGACGGAACGATGGTGGGCGAGGGGCTGATCGCCGACGTCGCCCAGGACGACCTCGTGCGCATGATGGTCGGCCGCGCCGTCGGCTCGGTCTATCCGAAGGAGGATGTCGCTATCGGCGAACCGGTGCTGACGGTCTCCGGCTACCGCCACCCGACCGAATTCGAGGACATCAACTTTGAACTGCGGCGCGGCGAGATCCTCGGTTTCTACGGGCTGGTCGGTGCCGGCCGTTCCGAATTCATGCAGTCGCTGATCGGCATCACCCGCCCGTCGGCGGGCGCCATCAGGCTCGACGGCGAGATCCTGGTGATCCGAAGCCCGTCGGAGGCGATCAGGAGCGGCATCGTCTATGTGCCCGAAGAACGTGGCCGACAGGGCGCGATCATCGGCCTTCCTATCTTCCAGAACGTGACGCTGCCGTCCTTGTCTCGCACCTCACGCTCCGGCTTCCTGAAGCTTGCCAACGAGTTCGCGCTTGCACGGGAATATACCTCGAGGCTCGATCTGCGCGCCGCGTCGCTTGACCAGGATGTCGGCACGCTTTCGGGAGGCAACCAGCAGAAGGTGGTCATCGCCAAATGGCTGGCAACCAAGCCGAAGGTGATCATCTTGGACGAGCCGACCAAGGGCATCGACATCGGCTCGAAGGCCGCCGTGCACGCCTTCATGAGCGAACTTGCGGCCCAAGGCCTCAGCGTCATCATGGTCTCATCGGAAATTCCCGAGATCATGGGCATGTCGGATCGCGTCATCGTCATGCGCGAGGGTCGCATCGCCGGCCGCTTCGAGCGCAGCGAGCTGTCGGCGGAAAAGCTGGTGCGCGCGGCCGCCGGCATCACGGAGGCCGCATGATGTCCAAGCTTCTGAAAAACCGTGAACTGCTCCTCGTCGGCGCGATCCTGGTGTTGATCGCCCTGATCGCCTGGCGCTTCCCACCTTTCGTCGCGCCCGCCAATCTGGCGCGTGTCTATAACGACACCTCGATCCTGATCATCCTGGCGCTCGGCCAGATGGCCGTCATTCTGACGCGCTGCATCGACCTTTCGATGGCGGCAAACCTGGCCCTTTCCGGTATGGTCGCGGCGATGCTGAACGCGGCCTTTCCCGGCCTGCCGATCCCGGTCATCATCCTGTCGGCGATGGCGCTTGGCGCGGTCCTCGGGATGGTCAACGGCGCGCTGGTCTGGAAGCTCAACATTCCGCCGATCGTCGTCACGCTCGGCACGCTCACCATCTATCGCGGCCTGATCTTCCTCTTGACCAACGGCAAGTGGATCAATGCCCATCAGATGAGCGATGCCTTCAAGAGCTTTCCACGCGCTGATCTTGCCGGCATTCCGGTGCTCTCCTGGCTGTCGGTCGTGATGGTCGCGGCGATGTTCCTGGTGATGACCCGCACCCCGCTCGGGCGTGCCTTCTTTGCCGTCGGCGGCAATCCGCATGCCGCGGTCTATACCGGTATCGATGTCGGCCGCACCCGCTTCTTCGCATATTGCCTCTCCGGCACGCTGGCCGGCCTTTCCGGCTACCTCTGGGTGTCGCGTTATGCGGTCGCCTATGTCGATATCGCTGCCGGCTTTGAGCTCGACATCATCGCCGCCTGCGTCATCGGCGGCATCTCGATTGCCGGCGGCATCGGTTCGGTGCCGGGCGCAGTGCTCGGCGCGCTGTTCCTCGGCGTCATCAAGAACGCCCTGCCGGTGATCAACATCTCGCCCTTCGCCCAGATGGCGATCTCCGGCATGGTCATCATCATTGCCGTTGCCGTCAATGCGCGGGCCGAACGGCGCAAGGGTCGCGTCATCCTCAAAAAGGCGGAGGCTGTCTGATGGCCGAAACGCATCTCTCCCCCCGCAACATTCCCGATCGCCTGGAAGGGCGCGGTGTGCGCCTGCTGAAGAGTTGGGAAAGCCTGCTGCTCGTCGTCGCGTGTCTCATCTTCCTCGGCAATTCGCTGGCTTCGCCCTATTTCCTCGATCCGTGGAACCTGTCCGACGCCACCTTCAACTTTACCGAAAAGGCGATGATCGCCTTCGCCATGGCATTGGTGATCATTTCCGGCGAGATTGACCTTTCGGTCGCATCGATCATTGCGCTCGCCTCGACGGCGATGGGTTATGCCGTCCAGCTCGGCTTCGACACGCCGGCGTTGGTGATTGTCGGCCTGTCTGTCGGGCTGATCTGTGGTGTCGTCAACGGGCTGCTGATCACCGGCCTCGGCCTGCCGTCGATCGTCGTCACCATCGGCACCATGAGCCTGTTTCGCGGCCTGTCCTTCATCATCCTCGGCGACCAGGCGTTCACAGGCTATCCCGACAGCTTTGCCTGGTTCGGGCAGGGTTATGTCTGGTGGGTGTTCTCGTTCGAGTTCACGCTGTTCGTCGTGCTCGCCGTCATCTACGGCGTGGTGCTGCACAAGACCAATTTCGGCCGCGCCGTGTACGCGATCGGCAACAATCAGACCGCAGCGCTGTTCTCCGGCATCCGCGTCAACCGGGTGAAGTTCACGCTGTTCCTGCTGACAGGCCTGATGGCCGGGCTCGCCTCGATCTGCCTGACCTCGCGCCTCGGCTCCACCCGTCCGTCGATCGCGCTTGGCTGGGAACTGGAGGTCGTGACCATGGTGGTGCTTGGCGGCGTCAGCATTCTCGGCGGTTCCGGCACCATTCCGGGGGTGGTGCTCGCCGCCCTGATCATGGGCATGGTCACCTTCGGGTTCGGCCTTTTGAACGTGCCGGGCATCGTCATGTCGATCTTCATCGGTTTGCTGTTGATCTCGGTGATCGCCCTGCCCATCCTGTGGCGCCGCGCCCGCCGCCGTCTCGCCCACTGAGGTTTTCATGGAAAAATACGCCTTTCGCATGCGGCTCAATCCGGGAATGGCCGCCGAATATACCGCGCGCCACGACGCCATCTGGCCGGAACTGGTGACGCTGCTGAAAGATGCGGGCGTCACGGATTACTCCATCCATCTCGACGAGGAGAACGATCTGCTCTTCGGCGTTCTCTGGCGCACGGATGATCATGGCATGGCCGATCTGCCGTCCCATCCGGTCATGCAGAAGTGGTGGGCCCATATGGCCGACATCATGGAAACCCATGGCGATAACGAGCCGGTCGCGGTGCCGCTCAAAACCGTCTTTCACATGAGCTGAGCCGATGCGGATCGTGGGCGTCATCGACATCGGCAAAACCAATGCCAAGGTCGCAGCGGTTGATCTCGATCGTTTCGAAGAGATTGCCGTGCGCAAGACTGCAAACGGTGTCGTCCGGGGCGATCCCTATCCGCATTTCGATGTCGACCATCTCTGGGCCTTCGTGCTCGATAGCTTGAAGGCGCTCAACGCCGAGTACCCCTTGCAGGCGATCTCGATCACCACCCACGGGGCGACGGCAGTCGTTCTCGACCAAGCCGGCGGACTTGCCTTGCCCGTGCTCGACTACGAATTTGGTGGGCCGGATATCCTGTCGGAAGCCTATGAGCGCGTTCGCCCGCCCTTTACTGAAACCGGGTCCGCCCGGCTGCCGATGGGGCTGAACGTCGGCGCGCAATTGTTCTGGCAGCAGCAGACCTTTCCCGATGCCTTTGCCCGGGTCGCGACAATCCTGACCTATGCGCAATACTGGACCTTCCGGCTGACGTGTGTGCGCGTCAACGAACTGACCTCGCTCGGTTGCCACACCGATCTCTGGAACCCGAGGGCCGGCACCTTCTCGACCCTGGTGGACAGCCAGGGTTGGGGCCAACTGTTCGCGCCGGTTCGCAGGGCAGACGAGATCGTCGGTGCGCTGCTGCCCGAACTTTGCGCCGCCACGGGCATTCCCGAGGGCATACCCGTCTATTGCGGCATCCACGATTCCAACGCATCGCTGTTGCCGCACCTCTTGACCCGAAAGGCGCCGTTCTCGGTCGTATCGACCGGCACTTGGGTCGTGATGCTGGCGGTGGGCGCCGCCAAGGTAACACTCGATGAACATCGCGACACGCTAATCAACGTCAACGCCCTTGGCGACCCGGTTCCCTCGGCGCGCTTCATGGGCGGTCGCGCTTTCTCGCTGCTGCTCGGCGACAATCCGACGCCCACCTCGTTCAAAGACGAGCAGGCCATCGTTGCGGCCGGGCACATGCTCTTGCCTTCGCTTCCCGAAGGCTCTGGGCCTTTCCCGTCAGCCAAGGCCCGCTGGAGCGTGGATGAAGAGACGTTGACGCCAGCCGGCAAAGTCGCCGCCGTCTCATTCCATCTGGCTCTGATGACGGCGACCTGCCTCGATCTCATCGGTGCGCGCGGCGATATTGTCGTCGAGGGACCGTTTGCCGCAAACGCCGCCTATCTGCGCATGCTGCAGGCGGCAACCGGACGTCCGGTCCTTGCCGACAGCCAGAACGTTACCGGCACCAGCCTTGGCGCCGCAAGCCTTGTCGACGGCAGCCACGTGCGGACCGGGGTGCAAGCTTTTGACGGCGCGGTGCCTCAGAGCTTTGCGCGCTATGCAGAAGATTGGCGATCGCTCACGAAAGACCATTGCAAAATGGCACAGGCGATCAGCTATCCTGAAATATTGGAAGAGTAACGGCGTCCTATGAGAGACGCTCGCGACAAGACGAAGCGCGTTCTTCCGCTCAGAAAACCGAGCTGCGGTTTGCCGAACGGTTATGCTCGAGATTGAGCACGATGGATACGGCCATCATTGTCAGGATTGCTGTGAGAGCGGCGCCAATTCCAAGAACAATCATTGTTCGTTTCCCGTCAGCGCATCGTCATGATGTCGCTTTGCTTGCTGCAAAGGTTTCTTTCGCGCGACACGCGCCCACTTCACTTTCGCTTCGATACGCGAGCGCAAGTAGAAGTACAATTCTAAACTCTTGTGAGTGAAAACCTGTTGAAATTCGCCGCTAATAGTGCGGCATTGCTGCGTTGCAAAAACACTGCCCAAAAACGTCCGGCGAATTTTAGTGATTCCGGTTACAGGCTATCAACCGTTAACCTTCAGGCAAGGAATTAACCATAAACATTGTCCCACACGTCGGAATGGGAAAATTCACAGTCTCCTCAAGGCATGATGCCGCCCCGCCGTACCGGTTCCGGTCCGGTATCGATTCTTCACCGAATTTACTTGCGGGATGGACGATAGCAGACGCCAGATGGCGGAGGCTGATCGCATCGATGTGGCGTGCACGTCCGGTGGACCGTGGACTGTCCTGTTCCTCCCCAGGTGAATTCCAAGCATGAAAAACCGGGGATTGAGCGTTGAGGCAGGAACCATCGTCAGAACAGGCAAGGAAGGGCCAGGCAGGCAGTCTGCTGGAGCGCTTGCGTTTTGCCGGGCTCGACGACGAGAGCTGTTCCCGCATCCGTGACACCCGGCAGAAGCTTTCCCCCCGTATCGACGCAGCGCTTCGCGATCTCTTCCAGCGCCTGCAGAGCTATCCCGACGCAGCCCGCCATTTCGACAACGACCGGCAGCTCGATCGCCTGCAGGACATCCAGTCCTCCCATTGGAACGTGCTGACCGATGCGCGTTTCGACGGCCTCTATGCCGAGCGCGTCAAGGTGCTGGCCGACACATCGAACCGCATGGGCCTCGACCCGCGCTGGCAGATGGCAAGCCATGCCGTTGTGTTGGAACACTTGCTGGTCGGCCTCATCGAAGAGGCCTGGCCGAAGTCCTTCCTGCCGATGGGCCGGGGACGTCGCAAGGAATTGTGCGACCTGGTCGCGGCCCTCGTCCGCACCGTCTTCGTCGATACAGAGATCGGCGTCTCGCTCCGCTTCAACGGTCTGCGCCAGCAGCACCAGCGCCAGCTCGCCGAACAGCACAGCGCCGACGAGCAGGCTGTAACGACGCTTTTCGGCGATTTCGCCAAGGGTTTGAACGAGGGAGACCTCGGCGTACGCCTTTCGCAGACGGCGCCCGACGCCTATCAGCCGATCGTTGCCAGCCTGAATGCGGCGCTCGACACGATCCAGCAGAGCCTGCAGTCCGCCGATCAGCGCGGCCAGGCGGCCGAGGCTTTTGTCGGACGCCTGCGCGAAGGTGCTGCCGGTTTCTCCGATAAGGCAGCCGCGGAAGCCGATGCCCTCACGGGCCATATTGCGGCACTTTCCGACATGACCGAGCGCATGGCCACCGGTTCGAGCCGCATCAGCGCCACCGAGACGAAGGCCAACGAGACCCGGGTTGCCGTCGAGCGCAGCGGCGAGATCGCCGGCCAGGCTATTTCCGCCATGGCCGACATCGAGGCATCGGCCGAAAAGATCGGCCAGATCATTGGCGTCATCGACGAGATCGCATTCCAGACCAATCTCTTGGCGTTGAATGCCGGCATCGAGGCTGCAAGGGCGGGCGACAGCGGCCGTGGCTTTGCCGTCGTGGCCCAGGAAGTGCGTGCGCTTGCGCAGCGTTCCGGCGAGGCCGCGCGTGAAATCAAGCAACTGGTGTCCGGCACTAAGTCGCAGGTCGAGACCGGCGTCGAGATCGTTGGCCGCACGCAGGATGCGATCAGCAGCATCGTCCAGCAGGTCACATCGATCAATGCAGCGGTCTCCGGCATCGCCCGCGAGGCCGAGCAACAGGTCGGCGACCTCAAGGGCGTGACATCCGACATCGGGGCGATCTCGCGCGCCGTCACGGCAAGTGCGGCGATGGCGGGCGAAACGGTTCGCTCCTCCGACGATCTGCACAATGTCATCGTCGAGCTTGGCGAGACGATCCGCAGGTTCCGTGTCGAACGCCGCCACGCGGCGTCGCCAATACCGGCTGCCAGCCAGGGACGCAGCCTCACGGCTCGTCTTGATGTGGTCGACGATGAAATCGTGGCGCCATTGTTCGATGACGCTCCGCAACGTCAGTTCGCCGGTTGGCAACGCTGATCCCAGGGACACTCAAGAGTTAGCAGTCGAGGAAAACAGGAATGGCCAGCAAGAAGACCGCCCGGAAAACGCTCAGCCTCGCTCCGGTGTTGGACCTGAACGAAGCGACGACGCTGCACGAGAAGCTTTTGGGCCTGAAGGGCAGCGATCTGACGATTGACGCCTCCGCGGTCGAGCGCGTGGGAACGCTTTGTGTCCAGGTCCTGATGGCTGGTGCCAAGACTTGGGAAGAAGAACATTTGTCTTTCACCTTCAGCAAGGTGTCGGACGCTTTCGAGAAAACGACACAGCTCATCGGGGTCGACATCGACCACCTGATGGCAAAGGAGATTTGAAGAATGAAAAAGCGAGTTCTGACAGTCGACGACTCCCGAACGATCCGGAACATGCTTCTGGTCACGCTGAACAATGCCGGTTTCGAAACGATCCAGGCAGAAGACGGTGTCGAGGGCCTCGAGGTTCTTGAGGAAGCCAATCCCGATGTCATCGTCACCGATATCAACATGCCGCGTCTCGACGGCTTCGGCTTCATCGAAGGCGTGCGCAAGAACGACCGCTATCGCGCTGTGCCGATCCTGGTCCTGACCACGGAAAGCGATGCTGAAAAGAAGAACCGTGCCCGTCAGGCCGGTGCCACCGGCTGGATCGTCAAGCCGTTCGACCCGACCAAACTGATTGATGCAATCGAGCGCGTAACGGCCTGAAGTCCGAGGATAGCCTCCAATGGATATGAACGAAATCAAAGAGATCTTCTTCCAGGAATGCGAGGAACAACTCGCCGAACTGGAATCGGGTCTGCTGAAGCTCAATGATGGCGACCGCGATCCGGAAACGGTCAATGCCGTGTTTCGCGCGGTGCACTCGATCAAGGGTGGCGCCGGTGCTTTCGGGCTCGACGACCTCGTCTCCTTCGCTCACGTGTTCGAGACGACACTTGATTGCGTTCGTTCCAACAGGCTCGATCCCGGCCCCGAGGTTCTGAAGGTGATGCTGAAGTCGGCCGACGTGCTGGCCGACCTGACGAACGCTGCCCGCGACGGCGGCAGTGTCGACGAGGCGCGCAGCCGCCAGCTGATCAAGGAGCTCGAGGCGCTCGCCAATGGCGAAGTGCCCCAGGCATCGGCCGTTGCCGAGCCGGTTGCCCCGGTTTCCAAGGCAGCGCCGGTTGCCGTAGCACCGGTCGTCAACGACGAAGGCTTCCAGCCTGTCGCCTTCTCCTTCGACGATTTCGAGACGGACGAGCCGGCCTCGATGGAGATGCCGACCTACGAGATCGTTTTCAAGCCGAAGTCCGATCTCTACGCCAAGGGCAACGACGCCACTTTGCTTCTGCGCGACCTCTCGCGCCTTGGCGAGATGAGCATCCATTGCGACATGGACACGCTTCCGTCGCTTGATCGCCTGAGCCCGGAAACGGCCTACTTCTCCTGGAAGGTGTCGCTGAAGACGGACAAGGGTGAAGACGCGATCCGCACCGTGTTCGAATTCGCCGAGTGGGATTGCGACCTCGATGTTTCGCTGGTCTCGGGCGAGACCGCGCCTGTCGGCGAGGAGCTGCCGATGCAGCCGGTACCGTTCGATTTGTCGATCCTCGACGACGAGCCGGTAGGCCCGATCGGCGTGATCGAGGAAGAAGAGCAACTGGCCGCACAGCAGGAGATCCGCAACGCGGCCGTCGCTGCTGCCGGTACCGCCAGCAATGTGTTGCAGATGGCCCAGTCCGCCGCCCGCGCGCCCGCTGAAAAATCGGCCGGCGCCGCCGCCAGCGCCGCTGCGCAATCCGCAGCCGCGCAACAGGCAGCAGCATCTGCCGCCACTCCGACCATCCGCGTCGATCTCGATCGCGTCGACCGCCTGATCAACCTCGTCGGCGAACTCGTGATCAACCAGGCAATGCTGTCGCAGAGCGTGGTCGAAAACGACGCCAACGGCACCTCGTCGATCAACATGGGCCTCGAAGAGCTGCAACAGCTCACCCGCGAGATCCAGGACTCGGTGATGGCGATCCGCGCGCAGCCGGTAAAGCCGGTGTTCCAGCGCATGTCGCGCATCGTTCGCGAAATCGCCGACATGACCGGCAAGTCTGTCCGTCTCATCACCGAGGGTGAAAACACCGAAGTCGACAAGACGGTCATCGACAAGCTGGCCGAACCGCTGACGCACATGATCCGCAATGCCGTCGACCACGGCCTTGAAACGCCCGAGAAGCGACTTGCCGCCGGCAAGAGCGCCGAAGGCACCGTGCGCCTGACCGCAAAGCATCGTTCTGGCCGCATCGTCATCGAGCTTGCCGACGACGGCGCCGGCATCAACCGCGAGAAGGTGCGCCAGAAGGCGATCGACAATGACCTGATCGCCGCCGACGCCAATCTATCCGATGAGGAGATCGACAACCTGATCTTCCACGCCGGCTTCTCGACGGCCGACAAGATCTCTGACATTTCCGGCCGCGGCGTCGGCATGGACGTGGTCAAGCGTTCGATCCAGGCGCTCGGCGGCCGCATCAACATCTCGTCGAAGCCCGGCCATGGCTCGGTCTTCACCATGAGCCTGCCGCTGACGCTGGCCGTGCTCGACGGCATGGTGGTCACGGTCGCCAACCAGACGCTGGTGGTGCCGCTGACGGCGATCGTCGAAACCCTGCAGCCGGAAGCCGCTGCGATCCATTCGTTCGGCTCCAACCAGCGGCTGATCTCGATCCGCAACTCCTTCTGCCCGCTGGTCGATGTCGGTCGCATCCTCAACTTCCGCGCCAGCCAGGCAAACCCGGTCGAAGGGGTCGCCCTGCTGGTGGAATCGGAAGGTGGTGGCCAGCGCGCGCTGATGGTCGACGCCATCCAGGGCCAGCGCCAGGTCGTCATCAAGAGCCTCGAGGCCAACTACACCCATGTGCCGGGCATCGCAGCCGCGACCATTCTCGGCGACGGTCGGGTGGCACTCATCCTCGACGTCGACACGATCGTGGCTGCTTCGCGTGGCCAGTCGCTCAAGCCTGAAATGTCTCTCGCTGCTGCTGGATGAATGTGATGACCTATGCCGCAAAGAATCTGACCACGGACGGACGAGAGCTGATCGCTTTCCGCGTCGGCGATCAGGAGTTCTGCGTGAACGTGATGTCCGTGCGCGAAATTCGCGGGTGGACACCGGCGACTGCGATGCCACATGCACCGTCCTACATGCTCGGCATCATCAATCTGCGCGGTGCGGTGTTGCCGATCATCGATCTGTCGGCACGCCTCGGCATGAAGCCGGCCGAGCCGACCGTCCGCCACGTCATCATTGTCGCCCAGGTGAAGAGCCAGGTCGTCGGTCTGCTCGTTGACGCGGTCTCCGACATCCTGACGATCACCGACGACAAGATCCAGCCGACGCCGGATGTCATCTCGTCCGAATTCGAAAGGAGCTTCGCCCGTGGCGTGCTCGCGATCGAAGGTCGGTTGATCTGCCTAATAGAACTCGAATCTGTCTTCCCGCAGGAAGAAAGGGAAGCAGCATGAGAAACCAGGCCGTTCTCGAACAGAAGCAGTCGCCCGACGAATGCCTGGCAAGCGGCGAGTATCCGCTGACGCGCCGCGATCTCAATGAAATCGCAGCGATGATCTACGCCGATGCCGGCATCTACCTCAACGAGACCAAGGCATCCCTGGTCTATTCCCGGCTGTCGAAGCATATCCGCAACCTCGGTCTCAAGGGCTTCCGCGAATATTGCCAGCTCGTCTCTTCGCCTACGGGTGCCGCTGCCCGCCGCGATATGCTCTCGCACTTGACGACGAACTTCACCCGCTTCTTTCGCGAGAACCATCACTTCGAACATCTGAAGACGGATGTTCTGCCGGAGTTGATTGCCCGCGCCAAGGCCGGAGGTCGCGTGCGTATCTGGTCTGCCGCCTGCTCCGACGGGCA
This sequence comes from Ensifer adhaerens, assembly GCF_013283195.1. GTDB lineage: Bacteria > Pseudomonadota > Alphaproteobacteria > Rhizobiales > Rhizobiaceae > Ensifer > Ensifer adhaerens_G. The sequence continues at coordinate 1,038,794 of NZ_JABEKT010000001.1, forward strand.
GGAGCCCTATTCGATCGCGCTGACGGTGCTGTCGCTGTTGCCGAATGCGGCTGACTACGACTTCCGAATTCTCGCCACCGATATCGACCCGAAGATCCTGGCGCTGGCCCGGGCCGGCGCCTATGACGCCACCGCGCTTGAGACAGTCAATCCGGCCATGCGCAAGCAATGGTTCGACGAGGTCAATGCCGGCGGCCGCTTCAAGTGGCAGATCGACGATCGCGTCAAGCGGCTCATCACCTTCAACGAACTGAACCTGATGGCGCAATGGCCGTTCAAGGGGCCGTTCGACGTCATCTTCTGCCGCAACGTGGTGATCTATTTCGACGAGCCGACACAGATGAAGATCTGGTCGCGCTTTGCCGGCATGCTCGGCACCAACGGCCATCTCTACATCGGTCATTCCGAGCGCGTGTCGGGCGACGCCAAGTCGCAGTTCGACAACATCGGCATCACCACCTACCGCCATACCGGCAAGTTTCATGGAGGACGGGTATGACAGCACCCGCTCGCGTTCTCGTCGTCGATGACTCGGCCACCATGCGTGGCCTGATCACCGCAGTTCTCAATTCCGATCCGGGTGTAACCGTCGTCGGCCAGGCGGCCGATGCGATGGAAGCGCGCCAGGCGATTAAGCAGCTCGATCCTGATGTCGTCACCCTCGACATCGAGATGCCGAACATGAATGGCCTGGAATTCCTCGACAAGATCATGCGCCTGCGGCCGATGCCGGTCATCATGGTCTCGACGCTCACGCACAAAGGTGCCGAGGCGACGATTGCAGCACTTGAAATCGGTGCGTTCGACTGCGTCGGAAAGCCCCTTCCGGGCGACCCCAACCCTTTTGCCGGTCTCGTCGACAAGGTAAAGGCGGCCGCGCGCTCGCAGCGCAAGTTCATCATCACCGGCAACAAGACGGCCGCACCCGCTGCAGCCAATGCCAATGGTGCTTCTGATTATCGGGCCGGCCGCAAGATCATCGCGATCGGTGCCTCCACCGGCGGCGTCGAGGCGCTGATCACCGTGCTGCAGAAATTCCCGGCGAACTGCCCGCCGACGGTGATCACGCAGCACATGCCGCACACCTTTACCAAGAGCTTCGCCGAGCGGCTCAACCGCCTGTGCGCACCAACGGTACAGGAAGCAACCGATGGCGCGCGGCTGGAAATCGGCAAGGTCTATCTGGCTCCAGGTGGCGAGCGCCACCTCCAGGTCGCCAATCCGACAGCACCCTGCTGCCGTCTGGTCGACCGCGATCCCGTCAACGGTCATCGTCCTTCGGTCGACGTGCTGTTCGATTCGGTCGCCGAACTTGCCGGTCGCAACGCGATCGGCGTCATTCTGACCGGCATGGGCCGTGACGGCGCATCCGGTCTCCTGAAAATGCGGCATGCCGGAGCAAAGACCTTCGGCCAGAACGAAAAGACATGTGTCGTCTACGGCATGCCGAGAGTTGCATATGAATTGGGTGCCGTCGAAACGCAGCTCCCCCTCGGTTCCATCGGGGAAGAGATACTGAAGACAGCGGCGCTCCGGAAGGAAGGAAGCGAATAATGTCCATCGCCGAAAAAATAAAAGTACTGATCGTCGACGATCAGGTCACGAGCCGCCTGCTTCTGGGCGACGCCTTGCAGCAGCTGGGCTTCAAGCAGATCACGGCTGCTGGTGACGGGGAACAGGGTATGAAGATCATGGCCCAGAACCCGCATCACCTCGTCATCTCCGACTTCAACATGCCGAAAATGGACGGCCTTGGCCTGCTCCAGGCCGTGCGCTCCAACCCGGCAACGAAGAAGGCCGCATTCATCATCCTGACGGCGCAGGGCGACCGCGCGCTGGTCCAGAAGGCGGCCGCGCTGGGGGCGAACAACGTGCTGGCAAAGCCGTTCACCATCGAAAAGATGAAGGCCGCCATCGAAGCCGTATTTGGGGCATTGAAATGAACATGGAAGCCGGCGGCAAGCGCGTGCATGTCATCCAGGGCGAGTACAAGGTCTTCAACGATCCCAATGTGGTGTTGTCGACCATTCTCGGTTCCTGCGTGGCAGCCTGCATGCGCGATCCCGTGGTCGGAGTCGGCGGCATGAATCATTTCCTGCTGCCGGGATCGGCGTCATCGCCCGCTTCCGGCGGCGACGCTACCCGCTACGGTGTTCATCTCATGGAGCTGTTGATCAACGGCCTGCTGAAGCAGGGCGCTCGCCGCGATCGACTCGAAGCCAAGATCTTCGGCGGTGCCAAGACGATCGCGCGGTTCTCGAATGTCGGCGAACAGAACGCCGCCTTTGCCCGCCAGTTCCTGCTCGACGAAGGCATTCGCATCGTCGGTGAGAGCACGGGCGGCGAACACGGCCGCAAGCTCGAATACTGGCCGTCTTCGGGGCGCGCCCGACAGTACGCACTGACTGGCGTGGAAACCCAGCGCACCGTGCAGCTGGAAGAGCGTCCGGTGGTGGCACCGCGTCCGGTCGAAAGCTCCATCGAATTCTTCTGATCCTGCGGGGGGTGTCCCGCAGGCCGACCATACACCTGCGCTATCGCTGGAATAACCACGTGAGAAACGACAATGCAGACTGACTACCAGGGCCACATGCCACACGTGGAAGAATCACTGCCCGAAGTGCTGATGCGCGTGGTCACCGAGCTTCACGACGTCGCTTATCTCATCGAACGGATCGAGCCGCAGCTGCTCGGTGGTCGAGGCGCCTCGGCGCTGGACAGCCCCGAAGAGATGATGGTGCTGCAGGGCATCGATCTGGCCGTGCAGAAGACCCGTGGACTTGCCGAGTTCATCGATACGATCACGGCGGCGATCCCTGATACCTGCCTCGTCGACGTCACGACCGCCGTCAATCTGGTCAAGCTCGCCGACATGAAGAAGGCGCTCGGCAACGGCATGTTGCGTCACGGCCATTCTCAGCCGCTGACGAAAGCGGCGGGCGACTTCGAAGTGTTCTAGGTCGCCGCGCGTTCGGAAGAGCGCGCCAAGGACGTTTCGGCACTTTCGTGCCAGCGCATCCTGTCCGCCTTCGGTGGATCCGCTCGAAGGCGGGATGCTCGAGAGCATTTCCAGGAAGCGCGCGAGGCGGCTTTCCACCAGGAGATGTTAAAAAACAAAGGGATAGAACGTCCCCACGCCCCCGTTCAAGACGGAGGCGCACCCGCGATCGAAACCGTATCGATCTTCGATACAGCCAGAATTCTCTACAGCGATATCCCCCGAATTCGCCGAAACTGTCGACAAAAGCCAAGTTCGCACAAGTTTCGTTTCCTACGGTCCCGATCGGGGCTGATGGATTCGTGTGTATTGCAAGCCGTTACGGGGCACACGACACCCATCAAACCCGAATGTTGGAACTGCGCAGGGCGCTCGTCGGATGACCGGCTTGAACGTTCTGCGATACTGGGTGCGGAAACAGAATGAGTCTGTTGAATCAATTTTCGATGTTCACGAAGAACCTCGCCGGGCTGGGGCAAGGCAAGCTGATAGCGCTGGCCGCCGCCGGCATTATCGCTGTCGGCATGGTCCTGGGCGCCGGCATCTACGTCAACAGGCCATCGTTCGAGACGCTCTATGTCGGGCTCGAGCGAAGTGACGTCACTCAAATCAGCATTGCGCTTGCAGAAGCCAATATCGACTTCAATGTCGGTGCCGATGGTGGCAGCATCCAGGTTCCCGTCGGCATGACCGGCAAGTCCCGTCTGCTGCTCGCCGAGCGCGGCCTGCCGAGCAGCGCCAATGCCGGCTATGAACTCTTCGACAATGTCGGCTCGCTCGGCCTGACCTCCTTCATGCAGGAAGTCACCCGGGTTCGCGCGCTTGAAGGCGAAATCGGACGCACCATCCAACAGATCTCCGGTATCGCCGCTGCCCGCGTCCACATCGTCATGCCCGAGCGCGGCAGCTTCCGTAAGGCAGACCAGAACCCGACCGCCTCGGTGATGATCCGTGCCAGCGCCACGGTCGGCCGCAATGCCGCAGCCTCCATCCGCCATCTCGTCGCCTCGTCCGTACCGGGGCTCGATGTCGATGACGTGACCATTCTCGATTCGACCGGTCAGCTTCTCGCCTCGGGCGACGATCCGGCCAACAGCGCCCTCAACCAGTCTCTGGGTGTGGTTCAGAACGTCCAGACCGAGCTTGAGAAGAAGATCGACAACGCGCTCGCTCCATTCCTCGGCATGGACAACTTCCGCACCAGCGTCACGGCACGCCTCAACACCGACACGCAACAGATCCAGGAGACGATGTTCGATCCGGAATCGCGAGTCGAGCGTTCCACCCGCGTCACCAAGGAAGAGCAGAAGTCCAGCCAGCAGCAGCCGGACAACGCTGCGACCGTGCAGCAGAACATTCCTCAGGCCGCCCCGAAGGGTGGCGCCGGCCCGCAGTCGAGCGACCAGGCAGAGAAAAAGGAAGAGCAGACCAACTACGAGATCAACAGCAAGACGATCGCGACCGTGAAGAACAGCTACACGGTCGAGCGCCTGTCGATTGCCGTGGTCGTCAATCGTGGTCGCATTGCCGCCATGGTCGGCGAGCCCGTCGATCAAGCCAAGGTCGACGCCTACCTGCAGGAGATGCAGAAGATCGTGTCGTCCGCCGCCGGCATCGATGCGAACCGCGGCGATGTGGTGACCCTCAACGCAATGGACTTCGTCGAGACGCAGCTGCTCGACCAAGCCGTCGCCGGTCCGGGCATCATGGAGACGCTGACGCGCAATCTCGGTGGCATCATCAATGCGCTCGCCTTCGTCGTCGTCGCCTTCCTGGTGGTCTGGATGGGCATGCGGCCGCTGGCTCGCCAGCTTGGCCTTGGTGGAAGCTCCGGCCAGCTCGCCAATGAGTCCGCCGGTCTCGAACTGCCCGATTTCTCCCCTGCGACGGCAGGTGCCGGTGGCGCCCTCATGGACGGCTTCGGTTCCGACTTCGGCTTCGACAGCACCGACGACCTTCTCAGCATGGGCGAGGACGCCGGCAGCTTCAACCGCCGCGTCAAGGAAGGGCCGGAAAGGCGCCTTGCACGCATGGTCGAGATCAGCGAAGAGCGCGCCGCCAAGATTTTGCGCAAATGGGCGATCGAGAAAGCCGCCTGATTACACACGGAAATCGTCTGACAGGGGAAAATCCCGCCACTTCGGCGGGATTTTTCGTTTCCGTGGTGATGCGGATGCCATCATGTCCGGCGCAACTATTGTGCGAGTCTCTGCGGATTCTGCGGTCAGTCGCTCGATGCGCGGCAAGAATCGTTGATCATTCGTCAGAGTCATGGGTGTGGCCGGCGATCGTATTGCTTTAACGAGATCTTAATTTGTAGATTCCGCAGTCGCCGTCGACGTGCTCCAGGCGGGCTGGTTTACTGCTTCGGCCATGATCAATACATAGATAAATTGTAATATAAATTTGACTATTCGATAATAATCAATGTCGTACTCTGTTTTTATATAGTGAAAGACTACGGTTGTTCGATCAAACAACTGATGCATTTCCGCAACAGGCGCTGCTCTAAAGTAAAAAATGCATCTATTCGACGATTTTCCCGACTCCCTCGAGCGGCGGCATTTCCGTTGGAATTGTGCTCAGCACTGTATCCGGCGCTGCGCGAAATCGATGCGGCAGCGGAGCAGGGGCAATTCGAAAACAAAAACTCTTTTAAATATCAACGCTATGTCAAAACACATGCTGCTGGATGCCGGAATTCGGAAAAGCCGATGCGGCATCTTTGCGAATCGTTTCACGAAAGGTGGGTGAAGTAAATAGCGAGAAGATGGCGGTGGTTTTTTTTGAGGACGGATGTACATTTTTAACAGTTGATTCGCGTCCTGAATTGCGACTGGTGGTGATGTTCGGCTTGAGCCGGCTGTCGGCGGCGACAGTGCAAGCACAGGTTCCAGGGCGGTGAATCCGGCACGGGGGCTGACATCATGGACATTTCGCAAGCAGACATAACTGTCTGGCCTTTGCCGACAGCGTCGACACGCATACGCGGTGGTGGGCTCACACGTGACCAGTTGTTCCGGCGGCTGGGCGACATGGCCGGGCGCGCCAACCTGGGAGCCGGGCTTGCGGCCCTGACCGAGTATGTCGGCGCGAGCCATTACCTCCTGGCACGATACGATCTCTCGCAAGATAACGGCCTCGACTTCGTCGTCTGTTCCGATTGGCCATTCGATATTGTCCGGCGCCTTTCGGGCATCGTCACCGGGCTTCACGCCAAGACTACCGAGCTAGAGAAGTGCCTCTCGGTGTTGCAGCCGATGTTCTATTCGCTGCCCGACGACATCGATCTGCCACGCGGCATCAGCCGGGAGTATTGCGCGGTCACCTTCAATGTCGGGCGGCTGCGCTTCTCGTTGATGCTGCTCGTTCCCGAGGACGTGATCCTCTCGCAGGAGAATCTTCGCGATGTGACCTTGCTTGCCGGATACCTGGCAAGCTTCACCACGCGCGCTGAAGTGCGGCACGATCGCGACTTCGAACTTACCGATCGCGAGCTGGAATGCCTCTTCTGGATCGCCGAGGGCAAGACGAGCGAAGAGATCGCGGTCATTCTCGGGATTTCCCGCAACACGATCAACAACTACATCACCAGCGTCATGCGAAAGACGGCGACGCGAACCCGCTCCGAAGCGATTGCGTACGCCGTCCGAAACAACCTTGTCTGAGAGGCGAGACTGATGACCCATTTCCTCGCCAATGGACGTAACGACGACGACCAGCGGCACAGCCGCAGCGGCAGAGCGGCGCGCGCGGCGACGCTGATCACGCGGTTGCAGGCTATGCAGCGTCAGATCAACGCCAAGCATTTCGCTGTCCTGCGCCTCAATAGCAAGGGCATGGGCGCGGTGCGCAAGATGACCTGCGTGCTCGACAATTGGGGTGTTTCCTCGGAGGCGAATGCCCACGATCTCATAACCGTCTACGGCGAGGAACTGACGGTCCATCTCGATACGTCGCTGCTGCCCGTGCTTTGGAATGGCTCAGGCGAACACCAGGCGGCGGAGATGTCCGAGTTCGGGCACTTCGCTCACCGTCTGAAAGGCCGCAAGCTTCCCTATTCCGGTATCGCCTTTCCTGTGCGCCTGGGTGCGCAGGGCAACGGATACGTCGTCTTCGCCGGCAGCTATGTCGACGCGACGACAGAGCAGGTCGTCGACCTGCACGGCCGCAGCTGCACGATCATGACCGACCTTCTGGCTGCCGACGAGAAACGTATGGTGCAGGCCGAAACGCTCAGCGATCGTGAGATCGCTTGCCTGCAGATGGCGGGCGACGGCCATATCAGCGAGGAGATCGCCGAGCGGATGGGTCTTTCCGTCCACACCGTGAATGCCTATCTCGGCGCCGCCACGACCAAGCTCGATTCGGTCAACCGGATCCAGGCGATCGCCAAGGCCATTCGCCTCGGCTACATCAGCTGACGACACAGCGGTTCAGCTTGCCAGCGGCAGCTGATACGAGGTTATGAACTTCGCTTCCGCGAGGCTCTTTGCAAGAAAGGCCGTGTTCTCGTCCGGGTCGGCCGACGGATTCTGGAACGTGATATGGCTGATCTCGATGCCGGCCGTTTCGTTGCCGAGAGACAGCCGCACATAGATGGTCACGCCGCGAAGCTTGAGCTCAAGATCGAGCACGATTTCCGGCTCGCTGTCCCAGTCGAGATTGTAGTTGCCGCCGAGACCGAAATTGACCGCCCCGGGCAGGAAATACAGCTCGGCGGCCGATTCAACGAGGTCAGCAAGGCTGGCGTAGGATTCGAACCGCAGGAGAGCGATGAAGTCCGCAGCGTCGATGAGACGCAATTCGGTCGCCACTGGGCGGATCGCTTCAGCTACTAATTGTTCCCGTCTCTCGGAGAATTCGCACTTTTTCATCGGCGTTACGTCATCCGTTTTGGTTGCGATTGCGCGTGCACCCTGTGAATGAGTTCGGCGACTGCCTTGTAAAACACGGGTGGAATCACACTATCGACCGAGACTTGTGCAAACATGGAGCGTGCAAGCGGCGGATCCTCGAAGACGGGGATGCCGTTTTTCTCAGCAATTTCACGGATTTTCAGGGCAACCAGGTCCTGGCCGAGCGCAACGACCACCGGCGCGTCGCTTTCTTCGCGGACATAACGCAGCGCGACCGCATAGTGAGTCGGGTTGGCGATCACCAGCGTCGCGCGCGGCACGGATGAAATCATGCGCTTGCGCGCCCGATCGCGCTGCATCGAGCGCAGGCGCGACTTGACGATCGGGTCGCCCTGCGCCTGCTTCATCTCCTCTTTCACTTCCTGCTTGGTCATCATCAGTTCGGTGTACCAATGATGGCGAGACCAGAAGATGTCGGCGATCGCCAGAACGGCCGTGGCCAGCATGATGACGATCATCACCTGGTTGAGATCGGACGTCATCGTCGCAAAGATCGTCACCGGATCGGAGAACATCAGGTCGAGCGTGGCGAAATAGTCGTTCCAGAGAACCAGCACGACGAAGATCGACACGACGATGATCTTGAACAGCGACTTTCCGAATTCCACTAGGCCCTGAACGCCGAAGATGCGCTTCATGCCCGCCATCGGCGATATCCGGTTCATCTTTGGCTGGATGCGATCGAGCACCGGCCGAGGCAGGTTCTGGAAGATCGACGAGCCGACACCGAAGAGGATGAGCAGCACGAAGGCGGGAATGAGCAGTGCGGTCGATTTCCAGGCGAGATGCGTCATCAGCGCGACGACATCCGTGGCGTTGTTCAGCCGCCAGGCCTCCGGCTGTTCGAAAATGTCCTTGAGCGCCTCGGCGACCGTGCCAGCGCCATCGGCGAGGAAGAAGACGAAAAAGATATAGATCGCCACCGTCGAGGCGAAGGTCGTCGCCTCGCGGGAAAAGGGCAGATTACCCTTGTCGGCGGCGTCGGAGATCTTCTTCTCCGACGGGGACTCTGTTTTACTGTCCTTATCCTGATCGTCCGACATGCGACAGGAAGTCTCCCGACCGGTTCCACAAGCCAGCGCTGATCTTGCGCTGCCTGTAGTGAACCCGGAAAACAGGCCAGACAAGGGCCTCGTCGGGGCAATCATGCGGGGTCAACAGGAAATGCGACCCGCCGATCCCGCCAACGCAAAAACGCGGGCCCCGGGGACCCGCGTCATCGATCTGTGATTGGCAATCGTGCCTGCCTCTGGAAGCGTCCCCGGCGGCCGGGGTCGATCAGGCGGCCCGCGCTTCCTTGTCCTTCAACTCCAGCTGGCCGCTGGCGGCGAGACGGATCGCCTCCTGCGTGATCGAGCGGCGGGCAATGGCGATATCGCGCGGGTTGATGCCGGCGTCGCCCATGGCGAGATCGGATTCGATCATGCGGCGCTGACGCGCGCCGATCGAGGCGAGTACCGATTCGCGCAGGTCCGAGGTCGAGCCACGCAGCGCCATGGTGATGATGTCGGTCGAGACATCGTTGAAGAGCTGAACGCGGCTGCGCTGCGGCATGTATAGAACGTCGTCGAAGAGGAAGATCTTCGGGCGAACCTTCTTGGCGGATTCCGTGCTGAGCGTTTCGAGCGAGGCAAGCAGGGTGTCGACCTGCGGCTTGTCGAGTTCGTTCATGACCTCGGCGATCTTTGTCGGGCCGGCGGAGTTGCGCTCGGCTTCCATCTCGCCGATCATTTCCATGACGCGGTTCTCGATTATGGATGCCGCCTTGGGGCTGACGTCCTTCATGTTGACGGCACGCTTCAGGATGTCGGGTCGCTGCTCTTCGGGGAGCTGCAGCAGAACCTTTGCGCCGAAGCTCGAAGGCATCATCGACAGCACATAGGCGATGGTCTGCGGATGTTCCTTGGCCAGTTGCAGCGCGACTGCCACCGGGTCGCATTCCTGCAGTCGGTCCCAGATATTGGCTTCGTAGGACTGGAAGGTGGCGCGGCGGCCGAGCAGGCCGTCGACTTCATCCGGCGTCAGGCCTTCCTCGAGAATGCTCTCGATCGCCTTGGCGTTGTCCATAAGGCCCGCGCCCTCGGTGAAGAGGTCCTCGAACTCGTTGACCAGCGCTTCCAGCTCGTGGGGAGGGATGGCCCGCAGCGACTGCGCCGAGGCGATGATCGCCTGCAGTTCGCTCTGGGTGAAGAACTTCAGCAGCTTTCCGGCGACGGTCTTGCCCATCGCCAGCAGAACGGCCGCTGCCTTATCCGTCTGGTTGAGAGGCCTGGAAAGTGCCTGAGCCTCAAAACTTTCGAAATCCATCATGGATTCATCCCTCGCCCAATAATTGGGTTCTATGACTTCTTGCTGCCCTTGATCTCGATGAGCTTGACGCCGAACCGGGTGTCGTCGCCTTCGAGAACGGTAATTTCACCACGGCCGATAATGCGGCCGTTGACCATGATTTCGACCGGTTCGCCGATCCGCCGGTCGAGCGAAATCGTAGCACCTTCGGTCAGGTTCATGAGGCCCGATACCTGCATCCGGCTGGTGCCGAGAACGATCTGGACATCGATCGGAATGTCCATGATCAGGTCGAGATTGGCGGTCATGCCGCTGCCGGGCGGCGTATCGGTGACAGCTTCACCGGCATCGAACGTCGACGCGCCGAAATCGCTTGCACCGAAGCTGCTGCCGCCGCCGAAATCGGTGGAGGCCGGGGCAGCCGACAGGTCGCTGCCGAAAGTGTCCGAGCCGAAGTCGCCGCCAAAGGCGCCGAGGCCATCGGCAGGAGCCGCGAAATCGCCGCCGAATTCGGCGGTTCCGCCGAACGTGTCTTCGCTGCCGAACTCCGCGCCGAAACCAGCCGGTGCGTCCGTGTCCTTCTTGAGAACACCGCGCAGATCGTCGATCGCCTGGTCGAGTTCCATGTCTCCGACAGCGACTGCGGCCTGTTCGTTGATTGGTGCTTTCTTGGGTGCCATGTGCGAACTATTCCAGTTGAAGCTTGCCTCAGGCCTACTGCCTGTCGACGGCGAGCCGAATTAACTCATGATGTGGCGAAGGATGTCCTGCTCGGAACCGTGGGTATCCTTGACCCGCACGGTATATTTCGCACCCGAACGGCCGAACTCGCAGACGTAGAGGTCGCGGCCGTTGGCGTTTACGTCGACGCGAACGTCCTGGGCATCGTGGAAGGGAATGACGTCACCTGCCTGGAGACGGCTGATCGTCTCGAGCGTCAGGCTCTCCAACCGGATCCGCGCCTCGATCGTGACGGCGGAGCGACGAACCTGCTCCTCCATCTGCTCGGTCCATTCGGTCTTCTGCTTGCGGTGCTGTCCGGCGCCCTTTGGAAACACGACCTGCGTCTTCAGGAGCACGCTTTGCGGCACGATGATCGAGAAGGTAGACAGGACAGGACCGAACCCGATCGTCATGTCGATTGCCGCCGCATGCACGTCCTCGACCGTCGGGTCAGGTTTGCCGCGCGCAGCGCTGTTCTGTGCGCGCGCAACGATCGGCTCGAAGCCGCCCGGCGCGTTGACCGCGGTGCGCAGCACGTCGGCAATCTTCTCCAGGATCGGTTGGGCGACGTCGATTTCGATCGGGGAAAGCGTGCGCGGTTGCGGCTCTTCTATATCCGTCGGCTCAGCCCCCAGCAGCGCCTCGACCAGGGTGATAATGATCGGGCTGTCGCAGCTGATCTGAAAGTCGGGGCACCAGTTGCGCAAGGAGACGTCGCCGATCAGCACGCCGCTGCCGAGCTCGGCGATCAGATTGTTGCGAAGTCCGGTGCGGAAGCCCGCATAGGCGATGGCGATGTCGAGGCCGGTTTCCGCCTTGCAGATGTCGGGAAGGAACTCGCCGAATACGTGGCCGAGATCGAGTGCGACCCGGCCGATCGCGCGGTCGTCGCCAAGCGCGCCGGTCATGCGTGCCAGCAGTTTCCTGTCGAAGGGGTGAACGTTTGTTGTTGTACCTGACATCATCGGATCAAGCCGCCTTGCTTTCGCTGCCGCCGCCGGGGTTCATCATTTCCTGCTCGACTGCATCGATCGAAGGACGCTCATAGGCCGAAATCGTTTTGCGGCCATATTCGAGCGCGACCTGCGGAACCGAGCCGTTCATGTAGGCAAGCAGCGTCTGCTTGACGATGATGTAGAGGCGGTTCTGCTTTTCACGCACCGATTTGATGTTGGCGACGATGGGCGCAACGATCGAGTAGGAGAGGAACACGCCGAGCAGGGTGCCGACGAGTGCGGCGGCGATCTTGGCGCCGAGAACCTCAGGCGCCTCGCTGATCGCGCCCATGGCTTTGATAACGCCGAGAACAGCCGCGACGATGCCGATCGCCGGGAAGGCGTCGCCCATGATCGTCAGTGCGTGGTAGGACTTCATCTTGTCGTGGGTGATGGTCTGGATTTCTTCGTCCATCAGCGCCTCGATCTCGTGCGAGCGGGCATTGCCGATGATGATCAGCCGGACGTAGTCGCAGATGAAGGCCGTCAGTTCCTTGTTCTTAAGGACGGTTGGCGCCGACTGGAAGATCGACGATTCCTCGGGGTTGTCGATGTGGCTTTCGATCTCGTTGCGCGACTTCGTTCTGAGATCGCGCATCAGCGAGTAGAGAACGCCGAGCGTATCGAGATACTCCCGCTCCTTGGGAACCTTGTGGCGAAAGGCTTCGCCGAGAGCTTTGCCGGTATCCTTCACCACCTTCATGGAGTTGGCCATGATGAAGCCGCCGATACCGGCGCCGCCGATAATCAGCAGTTCGAAAGGCTGGTTGAGGACTTCCATATGGCCGCCCATGGCCACGTAGCCGCCGAGAATACAGCCGAAAGTCACAAGAAGCCCGATGATGATGTTCATTTTCGATACCCGTCACGATCCCATTTTCGTCTATCGGGATAAGGTCTCTTCCTTGTGTGAGGCTGGCCGCCTAGGTCGCGGGAATCATTGCATGGAACAGGTTCGCGCAAGCCAATCCAGGCAGGGTTTGCTATGGCCGGCTGTCCAGTCGCGCCCGTCTCATTCCGCTAAGGGCGATCCGACCGTGACCACGACCTATACGAGCTACAAGCTGATCACAGCCGACTTGGGCAAGTCGCTGGAGCGTGTCGCCAAAGAGCCTGATGTCGCTCGCGAGACCGAATATTACCTCTCGAAGATCGGCGACATCAAAACCATCGACCAGTTCTTCGCCGACACGCGGCTGTATAATTACGCGATCAAGGCGCACGGCCTGGAAGACATGGGCTACGCCAAGGCATTCATGCGCAAGGTGCTGACCGAAGGCGTCGATAACGAGGATGCGTTCGCCAACAAGCTGACCGACAGCCGTTACAAGCAGCTGGTCGAATCGCTGAATTTCGCCCGCCAAGGCGAGGCCGCCACGTCCTTCGATCGTGCCCAGAAGGGTGTCGTCGACAAATACGCCCGCGAGACGCTCGAGCAGAGTGCCGGCGAAGAGAACGCCGGTGTGCGCCTTGCGCTCTATTTCGCGCGGATGGCGCCGTCGATTAACAGTGGCTATGCCATCATTGCCGACGAGGCACTGGCGCAGGTGGTGCGCACGACGCTGCAGCTCCCCAACGAATTCGCCGGAACCGAAGTCGATCGTCAGGCGGCCGCCTACGAGGCCGCAATCGATCTCAAGGACTTCCAGGATCCGGCCAAGCTGACGGATTTTCTCGATCGCTTTACGGCTCTCTGGGAAATCGACAATTCAACGGACGGTTATGACCCGCTTGCGGTTTTCGGTGCGTCGAGCGGCTACGGCATCTCTTCCGACCTGCTTCTGTCCATCAACAGTCTGAAACTCGGGGGACGCTGAACGTGCAGACCGGTCTTTACGTCGCGATTTCGTCGCAGATGGCGCTTGAAAAGCGCCTCAACACCCTTGCCGACAACATCGCAAACTCCGGCACTGTCGGTTTCCGCGGCACGGAAGTGAAGTTCAACCAGATGCTCGGCGACACCAAGCCGACGAAGGTTTCCTACGTCAGCAAGGGCGAGGAATTCCTCAATACCAACAATGGTTCGCTGACGCGCACCGGGGCCGCGCTCGACTTTGCCGTCAAGGGCGACGCCTGGTTCCAGATTGACACGCCTTCCGGTCCGGCGTTGACGCGCGACGGTCGCTTTACCCTGACGGAGACCGGCGAACTGGTGACCATTCGCGGTTATCCGGTTCTCGACGCCGGCGGCGCGCCGATCCAGATCAACGGCTCGGGCGGTGAGGTAACCGTCGGCGCTGATGGCGCCCTGCACCAGAACGGTGTCGCCGTGGCATCGCTCGGTCTCTACCAGGCGGACTTCAGCAAGGGTTTCATTCGCCTCGACAACAGCGCCGTGCTTCCGACGGTACAGCCCGAACCGGTCGTCGATCGCTTCGATGTTGGCGTCATGCAGGGTTTCCTCGAGGAATCCAACGTCAACGCCGTCGCTGAAATGTCGCAGCTGATCATGGTCACCCGCGCCTTCGACAACATCACCGCGCTGATGCGTGACAGCGAAGGATCGCTCAGTGAAGCGATCAAGACGCTCGGTGGCAGCCGCTAAGGCGTGACAGGAAACGGCATGGAACGCGAAGGCCTGAAGACGAGCGCCGCATCGACATCGCTGGCTGCCCTTGCCGGCCTGGTCGAGCGTTACGCCAAACCCGAACATTCGATCGCGCCGGGCGGCCATGTCCAGACGATCTCGCCGGGCCACTACACCGTGACCGGCCTGTCGCGGCATGTGCGGCTAGGCGATTTCGTCGCGCACAAGAGTTCGACCGGTACGCATCTCGGCGAAGTCGTGCGGGTCGAGCCCGAGCGCGTCGTCGTCTGCCCGATCGAGCCCGGCGACCCCATCGGCATCCACGATACCGTCATCCGCAAGGGCGCCTTCCGTGTCGCGCCGACAGACCAATGGTGCGGCCGGGCGATCAATGCCCTTGCCGAGCCGATCGACGGCCTCGGCCCGCTGTTGCAGGGTGACGTTCGCCGCTCGATTTCCAACACGGCACCGCCATCGATGACACGCAAGCGCGTCGAGCAGGGCTTCCGTACCGGTGTGCGGGCTATCGACATCTTTTCGCCGCTCTGCCTTGGGCAGCGCCTCGGCATTTTTGCCGGTTCCGGCGTCGGAAAATCGACGCTGCTGTCGATGCTGGCGCGCGCCGATGCGTTCGACAAGGTGGTCATCGCGCTGGTCGGCGAACGCGGCCGCGAAGTGCGCGAATTCATCGAAGACACGCTCGGTGACAATCTCTCCAAGTCGGTGGCAGTTGTCGCCACCAGCGACGAGAGCCCGATGCTGCGCAAGATGGCACCGCTGACGGCCGTCACCATTGCCGAGCATTATCGCGACAACGGCGACAACGTGCTGTTGATCGTCGACAGTGTCACCCGTTTTGCCCACGCCATCCGCGAAGTGGCGACCGCATCTGGCGAGCCGCCGATCGCCCGTGGTTATCCCGCGTCGGTCTTTACCGAATTGCCGCGCCTGCTCGAGCGCGCAGGCCCAGGCGCCGAGGGCGCAGGCACCATCACCGCGATCATCTCGATTCTGGTGGACGGCGACAACCACAACGACCCCATCGCGGACTCGACGCGCGGCATTCTCGACGGGCACATCGTGCTCGAACGCAGTCTGGCGGAAGAAGGGCGTTATCCGCCGATCAATCCGCTGGCATCGATCTCCCGTCTGGCGCGCAAGGCCTGGACGCCGGACCAGGAAAAGCTGGTGTCACGGCTGAAGTCGTTGATCCACCGCTTCGAGGAAACGCGCGACCTGCGCCTGATCGGCGGCTACCGCCCCGGCGGCGATCCCGATCTCGACATGGCGATCAAGCAGGTTCCTGTCATCTACGACGTTCTGACGCAAACGGCGGGCGAGCCGCCGACGCAGGATGCATTTTCCGATCTTGCCGGCGCGCTGAAAGCCGCTGCGATGGGCAATCAGCCGGGTGCTGCAGGGATGAGGCCGAGGTGATGGGTGTGACGGATTACGACGCGGACGAAACGATCCATCAGCGCAAGCGTGAAGGCGGCATGCCGATGATCGACAAGGCGCTGGCGGCAACCGGCATCATGCTGGCGGCACTTGCGACCTTCTTTCCCTGGTATGCCTTCTTCAACCAGGACAAGTTCACGATGCCGCCGTTGTGGCAGGGGTCGACGCGCGATCTGCCGGAGAAGCCGGCACGCAATGTTCTGTCCGTCTCGCCGTTGGCGATGTCCGACATGGACGGCGAGACCGTCGCCGCAATCGACCACCTGACGACGGCAACCGTTCCAAGTCTTGGCGGCGGTCCTGCCGCCGAGGGTAAGGCACCGCAGGAAGGGCTAGAACAGCCGTTCCCGGGCAAAACTGGCTTCAAGCTGATGCACGTCGCCAACGGGCGCGCTCTGATCGAGGACACGACCGGCATGTATATCGTGCGCATCGGCTCGATCCTGCCCGACAACAGCCGCCTGGCGACGCTTGAAGAGCGCGATGGCCGCTGGGTGATGATCACCTCGAGCGGCGACATCTACCGGGCCGACTGACCAGCCATCGCATTTTCCGGATATCTTGTCCGTTGCGGGTTCATCGCGATCCGCAACGGACAATGTCGTGCGCAATCCGAATGCGCCCGGCCTCCGAGGCAGGCTTGTTTCTGACGACAAGTCCCACGCAAGATTACCCACCTAGGTTCGCATCACCAAGCATGGAGCTTTTGATGCAACCGATTCAGCTTTTCGAACTCGCGTCCCGGCAGGCCCAGTGGCTGACCGTCCGCCAGAACGTGGTGGCCGGCAACATCGCTAATGCGAATACGCCGCACTACAAGGCCAAGGACGTCAAGCCGTTCGAAAGCGTGTTGCAAAACACCGGCATTCAGATGGCTGCGACCAACAAGGCCCACTTCACCGAGAGCCTTGCAGCCTCTCAGGTGGCCGAGGTCGGCATGCTCGACGGCGTTCAGATCCAGCAATCCGGCAACAGCGTCGCGATCGAGCAGGAAATGATGAAGACAGGTGAGATCAAGCGCGACTACGAGCTCAGTGCCGGGCTCGTCAAGGCGTTTCACCGTATGATGCTCATGACGGTACGGAAGTAACAACCATGGATCCTTTGACTTCGGCCATGAAGGTCTCGGCATCCGGTCTGCAGGCAGAATCGACCCGCCTGCGCATCGTTTCCGAAAATATCGCCAATGCACGCTCCTCGGGCGACGTGCCCGGCGCCGATCCGTACCGGCGCAAGACCATCAGCTTTGCAGCCGAAGTCGACAGGGCCAGCGGTGCGTCGCTCGTCGAAATCGAGCGGCTCGGCACGGATGATTCGAACTTCACCATCGAATTCGATCCGGGCAACCCGGCGGCCGACGAGAAGGGCATGGTCAAGATGCCGAACGTCAACATCCTGGTTGAAATGGCCGATATGCGCGAAGCCAATCGCGCCTATGAAGCCAACCTGCAGACGATCAAGCAGTCGCGCGACCTGGTTTCCCAAACAATCGACCTGTTGAGAGCATCACAATAATGATCGACGCAATTAATTCAGTCGGCGCATTTTCGGTCATGAAAGAGGCCGAGGGTACCCGCCTTACGTCCTCTTCGTCGTCGGTTTTCGGCGCAGCTGCCGCAGCGCCCGCAGCCCCCCAATCCCAGAGCTTCGCTTCGGTTCTCGGCGACATGGCGACCGACGCCATCGGTGCCATGAAGAAGGCCGAAGGCGCCTCGCTCGACGGCATCCGCGGCCAGGCCAACACCCGTGAAGTCGTCGATGCGGTGATGAACGCCGAACAGTCGCTTCAGACCGCAATCGCGATCCGCGACAAGGTGGTCACCGCCTACCTCGAAATCGCGCGCATGCAGATCTAAGGAACGAGACATGAAGGCCCTTTCCATTGCCGCAACCGGCATGAACGCCCAGCAGCTGAACCTTGAAGTGATCGCGAACAACATCGCGAACATCAACACGACCGGCTACAAGCGTGCCCGCGCAGAGTTTTCCGACCTGCTCTATCAAACCGAACGCGCCCAGGGCGTGCCGAACCGCTCCAACCAGGCGATCGTTCCGGAAGGCGCGATCATCGGTCTTGGCGTCCAGACGGCCGCTGTGCGCAACCTGCATATCCAGGGCAGCCTAGTCAGCACCGGCAACGACTACGACCTCGCGCTCGTAGGCCGCGGCTGGTTCCAGGTGGAAACGCCCGATGGCGAAACGGTCTATACCCGTGCCGGCGCCTTCAACAAGAATGCCCAGGGCCAGCTCGTCACCATCGACGGCTACACCGTCGTGCCCGGAATAACGGTTCCGCAGGACGCCACCGAAATCGCCTTCACCAGCTCCGGTCAGGTCATGGTGCGTGTCGGCAACGATCCGGCGATGCAGGAAATCGGCCAGCTGACGGTCGCCAACTTCGTCAATGAAGCGGGCCTCGAGCCGCAGGGCGAAAACCTCTTCAAGCAGACGCCTGCCTCTGGCGAGCCGATCGTCGGCACGCCGGCTGATCCGGGCTTCGCGCTGATCAAGCAGAAATATCTCGAAGCGTCGAACGTCGATCCGGTCAAGGAAATCACCGATCTGATCTCGGCCCAGCGCGCCTATGAGATGAACTCCAAGATCATCCAGGCCGCAGACGAAATGGCGGCTACGGTGAGCAAGAACCTCAGGTAACGGAAGAGGGGGCAAACATGACGTTTCGCCAAGCCGCTGGCATGACAGCTCAGAAAGACGGTTCCGCGCCAGGTGCGCGGCACGTGGTGGCGGGCATTTTGCTTGCCGCCGCTTTCCTGTCGCCTTCGGCAGGCTTTGCGGAACGGCTGACGGCAGTCATCCCCAAGCAGACGATCTACCCCGGCGAAGCGATCGACGCGAGCCGGCTCGAGGTCGTCGATGTGACCAACCCCGATCTGACGGACGGCTATGTCAGGACGTTGAGCGAGATCGACGGCAAGGTAAGCAAGCGCACGTTGCTGCCCGGCCGCGTCATTCTGGCATCGGCCCTGCGCGAGCAATATGCAGTCGAGCGCGGCTCCACCGTCCGTCTGGTCTTCAGCAATGGTGGCCTCACCATCAGCGCGGCCGGTTCGCCCCTTCAGGACGCCGCGATCGGCGATCTGATCCGGGCTCGTAACATTGATACTGGCGTTATCGTCTCCGGAACGGTGATGGCCGACGGCACGATACATGTGGTGGCGAAATGAAAATGCTTGCCTGCAAATGGTTCCTGACGCTGGCCGTCGCGCTGTCTACAGCGATGACGCCTGCCTTTGGCGCGTCGCGAATCAAGGACGTCGCCTCGCTGCAGGCCGGCCGTGACAACCAGCTGATCGGCTACGGCCTCGTCGTCGGTCTCCAGGGAACGGGCGACAGCCTGCGCTCGTCGCCGTTCACCGATCAGTCGATGCGCGCCATGCTGCAAAACCTCGGCATCTCGACCCAGGGCGGAGAATCGCGCACCCGCAACGTCGCGGCTGTTCTCGTCACCGCGAACCTGCCGCCCTTTGCCAGCCCCGGCAGTCGAGTCGACGTGACGGTCGGATCGCTCGGCGACAGCACCTCGCTTCGTGGCGGCACCCTGGTGATGACCTCGCTTTCGGGCGCTGACGGTCAGATCTACGCGGTGGCCCAGGGCTCTGTCGTCGTCACCGGCTTCACGGCTCAAGGGGACGCCGCATCGCTCAACCAGGGGGTTACCACCTCCGGCCGCGTGCCGAATGGCGCCATCATCGAGCGCGAACTGCCGTCGAAGTTCAAGGACGGCTTCAACCTCGTGCTGCAGTTGCGCAACCCCGACTTTTCCACCGCGGTCGGCATGGCCGCCGCGATCAACAAATATGCCGCCGGGCAATATGGCGGCCGTATCGCCGAGGCCCGCGATTCTCAGGCCGTTCTCGTCGAAAAGCCGAAGATGGCGGACCTGGCGCGGCTGATGGCGGATATCGAAAACATCGTCATCGAGACCGATGTTCCGGCAAGGGTGGTGATCAACGAACGCACCGGCACGATCGTCATCGGCCAGGATGTGCGCGTCAACGAGGTGGCTGTCAGCTACGGCACTTTGACCGTGCAGGTCACCGAGACGCCGACAGTGGTTCAGCCGCTGCCGTTCGCGCGCGGCCAGACGGCAATGGAGCCGAACACCACGATCGAGGCCCAGTCCGACGGCGGCACGGTCGCGATCCTCAACGGGTCCAGCCTCCGGTCTCTCGTTGCCGGTCTCAACAACATCGGCGTCAAGCCGGATGGCATCATCGCCATCCTGCAAAGCATCAAAACGGCTGGGGCCCTTCAGGCGGAGCTTGTCCTGCAATGATGAACATCGACCGCTTTCTCGGAAAATCCCGCAACATCCTGCTCGCGTCGGCCGCCGTCGCGTCGATGCTGGCGATGCCCGGCGCCTTTGCCCAGGACGTCACGGCGCCGCCAGCCGCCAACGCCACGGCCAACGAGATCCAGCAGTTCTGCACCAACATCGCTGACGCTGCGCGCGACCAGCGCTATGTCCTGCAGCGCAAGGAACTCGAAACGCTTCAGGCGAATGTCGACGACCGGATCGCGACGCTCGAAAAGCGGCGCGAGGAATACGAAGACTGGCTGAAGCGTCGCAACGACTTCCTCAAGCAGGCCGAGATCGGCCTCGTCGGCATCTACAAGACGATGAAGCCGGACGCTGCCGCGGGCAAACTTGAAATGGTCAGGCCGGAGATTGCGGCCGCAATCGTCATGCAGTTGCCGGCGCGGCAGTCGTCGCTGATCCTTAGCGAAATGAGTGACGAGAAGGCCGCCGCTCTTACCAACATCATCTCGAGTGCCAGCGATCCGAACACCTCGAAGGAACCATCATGAAAATGCGTCTAACGGCCGTTTTGGCCGCGGGCCTCCTCGCAGGATGTCAGAACCAGGCTTTCAACGAGATTGGCCGGGCCCCTGCCATGAGCCCGATCGGCAGTGGCCTGCAGTATACGCAGACGCCGCAGCTTGCGATGTATCCCAAGCAGCCGCGCCAGGTCTCCAACGGCTTTTCGCTCTGGAACGATCAGCAGTCGGCGCTCTTCAAGGATGCGCGCGCATTGAACGTCGGCGACATCCTGACGGTCGAGATCGCCATCAATGACAAGGCCTCGTTCGACAACAAGACCGATCGGAGCCGCAAGAACACGAGCGGCTTCAACATCGGTGCGAGCGGCCAGTCGGAGGCCAGCGACTTCGGCTGGTCGGGTGATCTGAAATATGGTTCGAACACCAAGACGGAAGGCGACGGCTCGACCGAGCGTTCCGAAAAGCTGCAGTTGCTCGTCGCCGCCGTCGTTACCGGCGTGCTCGAAAACGGCAATCTCCTGATCAGCGGCTCGCAGGAAGTTCGCGTCAACCACGAGCTTCGCATCCTCAATGTTGCCGGTATCGTGCGCACGCAGGACGTCGACGCCAACAACGTGATCTCCTACGACCGGATTGCCGAGGCACGCATTTCCTACGGTGGCCGTGGCCGCCTGACCGAAGTGCAGCAGCCGCCTTACGGCCAGCAGGTCATGGATCTGATTTCGCCGATCTGATCGGCAGGGAATGGCAAGATGGAAGAACTCGACACAGCCGCGCCTGCCAAGTCACCGTCGAAGGTGATCACGATCGCCATCGTCGCCGTCCTGACGCTCGTCGCCGGTGGCGGCGGCTGGCTGGTCGGCGGCATGCTGGCGCCGCCGCCGCCCAAGGAGCAGGTGGACGCGGCGAAGGAAGTCGCCCCGAACGCAACAGGCGAGGAGGGCGTGCCGAAGATCGCGACGGAGGCCAACGGCGTCGTTCAGCTGGAGCCGATTACCACGAACCTTGCCTACCCTTCTGAAAATTGGGTCCGGCTCGAGGTGGCGTTGCAGTTTGACGGTATCCCGGACCCGGCCGTGGCCGAGCAGATCCACCAGGATATCGCCGCCTATCTGAAAACCGTATCGCTGCAGCAGATCCAGGGACCGCGCGGGTTTCAATATCTCAGGGATGACATCCAGGAACGGGTTGACCTGCGCTCGGATGGGCGCGTAACCAACGTTATGTTCAGAACCTTCGTCATTCAATGATTCGCTAAATGATCCGGCTCATCGCCTTCATAGTCGCCATGACGGCGATGTCCGGAATTGCCGGCGCCCAGAGTTTTCCCTCTGACATCCTGAACACGCCTATCGACGGCTCTGCTGCGTCCTGGATCATCCGGACCTTCGGCCTTCTGACCGTTCTGTCGGTCGCGCCCGGCATCCTGATCATGGTCACCAGCTTTCCACGCTTCGTGATCGCGTTTGCCATCCTGCGCACCGGCATGGGCCTGGCAACGACGCCGTCGAACATGATCATGGTTTCGCTGGCGCTGTTCATGACGTTCTATGTGATGGCACCGACCTTCGACCGCGCCTGGCGCGATGGCATCGACCCCTTGATGAAGAACCAGATCACGGAAACGGAGGCGTTGCCGCGCATCGCGGAGCCGTTCCGTGAATTCATGCTCGCCAACACTCGCGACAAGGATCTGCAGCTCTTCATCGATATCGCCAAGGAAAAGGGTCAGACCGTCGTCGTCGACGACAAGGTCGACCTGCGCGCCGTCGTTCCCGCCTTCATGATCTCGGAAATCCGCCGCGGCTTCGAGATCGGCTTCCTCATCATGCTGCCGTTCCTGGTGATCGACCTGATCGTCGCCACCATTACTATGGCGATGGGCATGATGATGCTGCCCCCGACGGCAATCTCCTTGCCGTTCAAGATCCTCTTCTTCGTGCTGATCGACGGCTGGAACCTGCTCGTCGGCAGCCTGGTGCGCTCGTTTAGCTGAACAGTTTTCGCCTGTTCTGGCCGCAGCAACGGCATCGCCTTGCCGACATGTGGCGCGCTCCATATGGGATCTCGGCACGTCGGTCTTTCCGTCATGGCTGTCTCGTTTTACAGATTTATCCGGTCCGTCCAGAGTGACGTGCGTTCAGAAGAACGCACCAAGGACGCTCCGGCGCTTCGATTCCAGAGCATCTGATCCGCGTTCAGAGAACTCGCTCGATAGCGGCATTCTGCAAAGCGTCGCCGCGTCCTTGCCGCGCAGATGCGAAACTATGGCGCGGTGTACCCGCTTCCGGTCCGCGACCCCGAACGAAAAAACCCCGCCGTGTGGGCGGGGTCAAGGGGAGACAAGGCGTGTCGGCGGTTGCGCCGCCGTGGTGCTTTACTGAGCAAATGTCCCTGTTCGCGCCGGCAGGGCCGGCACGTCGATCAGCGCGGGTTCCAGTCCGTCCCTGGCGCGTTCGGCCATCATCTCGTAAGCCTGCTCGAGGTGGCGGCAGAAGCGCTCTGAATCGAAGAGCGGCTTCAGCATTCGGTTATCCGTGAGCCGCTCTCTGTACTCGGCGACCTTGTCACGGTTCTCGTAAAGAGCGACCGCCTGCTCGATATAGTCCTCGATGTCTGCTGTGACGAGTTCCGGCACGCCGATCGCGTGCAGCAGGCTTTCGCTGACGCGTGAGGCGAAGTGGGTGCCCTTGGGCGTCAGGACCGGCAAGCCCATCCACAGCTGTTCGGAGGTTGTGGTGTGGCCGTTGCAGGGGAAGGTATCGAGGCCGAGATCTGCCGCCGGGATACGGGCAAGGTGCTTTTCATAGTCGACCTTCGCGCAGAAGATGATGCGCTTGGTGGTGATGCCGTAGCTTTGGAAGCGACGGAGAATATGAGCCTGGGCTTCGGGCTTCGGGCACATGAGCCAGAGCACGCTATCGGGCGTTCTGCGAAGGATTTCCGCCCATGCCTTCATCGTCTCAACCGTGATCTTGCGGTTGGCGTTGAACGAGGCGTAAACGAACGCGTCTTCCGGCAAACCGATCTCGGCGCGGCTCGTCGTTGCGGGCAGGGGACGGCCGGCGGGGTCGTTCGGCTGGTAGGTCTCCGGCAACCGGCAGAACCGCTCATGGTAGTGTTCCTCGCTGCCATCCGGCAGGACGTAGTGGTCGCCGATGATATAGTCGAGGTCGGTGTTGACGGTGGTGCCGGGGAAGCCGAGCCAGGCGACCTGAACCGGAGCGACCTTGTGGTTGAGAATGGAGACGCGACTGTTCATCGTGTGCCCCTTGAGGTCGACGAGGATGTCGATCTTTTCGTCGCGGATCACCTGGGCCGCGTGCTCGTCGGAAAGGTGTTCGACGCGCACGATCCTGCCCCAGCTCTCCCGCCCTTCGCCGACGACCTTGAGATATTTTTCCGGCGTGTAGCAGAACAGGACGATCTCGAATTTTTCAGGATCATGGGCGGTCAGCACGGCCCGCAGCAGCTTCATGGTGGCGTGCAGGCCCCAGAAGTCGTTGGACAGATAGCCGATCCGGATTTTCTTGCCCCAGCTATGGGGCATGGAGCGACGCTCCTTTGGCAGGCCGGGCGGGAATGGCTGATCGAGTGCTGCAGCCAGGCGGTTCAGCTTTTCGTCGCGGCACCAGTGGATATTGTAGAATGGCGTTTCCGCGCGCAGGAATTTGCTGTTGTTCGACTGAATCACGCGCTCCAGCGCTTGCGCATAGTTTTCGATTTCATTGAAGTTGTTCACTTCCTGCATGAAAACGAGATAGGCGGACAACAGGACCGGGTTCGAAGGCGTCCGCCGGAACAGGTTGGTGACGATCTCTCGGTCTTCGTTGTTGCCGACGTCCGACGTCAGCAGCTTGGCCGCAAGCACCTGATGTTCCTGCCGGGCGCTCGCCGAGAGCGTCGACTTGAAGGGGCCGAGGATATCGGCCTGGTCGCGCTTCAGGAACAAGGTCACGATGATGTAGGCAAGTTCGGGATCAGTCTTGGCCTGCTCGAGCAAGGGTCGGCCGAGGCTCAAGGCCTGATCGTCATTGCCGCAGGCGAAATGCAGCTTCATGGCCTCTGCCAGGAAATGCTCCGAACGCAATCCGCCTTCTTCACCCGCCAGTTGATAGGCTTGCGCCGCATCGCTCCGGAAGCCGAGCTTCAGCAACACCTTTGCCAAGAGCGCATACGTCTTGGCATCACGGGTAAGATCGAGCAGCTGATTAAGGGAATCGAGGGCCTCGGTATACTGGCCTTTTTGATACTGCCGAGAAGCGGAAGAAAAGATGGTGTGGGCGTTCAAGGGAAGCTCCATGGAATAAGCGCAACCGTTGTCACCGCGCAAGCCTGTGCAACGTCAATGTACCAAGATACCGTTTTGAAGCAGAAACCTTGCCCGAGGCGGGATTGCCGGGCGAATAGCGTATTGTTTTCCAATAAATCCAGTGTCGCTGAAGTCATTCTCGCGAGCTAGGGTGAAGCGAAAGTAACGTACTGTTAACCATAGGATTTTGCTTCGAAAATATCTTGCCGCCTTAATGAAATCGCAAGCATTGGGGGCGATATTCACCCTCACATGACGGGTTTGGTTTCCTTCACTTGAGTGAGCGGAGCCGAGTGGCATGAAGCCGGTCCGTCATTACCGGTAGACGTTTTAGTCCGGTATGTCCCCAACCATGTAACCTTGTAAATTTGAGGGACAGTCTCATGACTTCTATTATGACCAACAACTCGGCAATGGCCGCACTCTCCACGCTGCGTTCGATCAATTCCTCGATGGAAACGACGCAGGACCGTATTTCGTCCGGCTTCCGCGTTGGTAACGCTTCCGACAACGCTGCTTACTGGTCGATCGCAACGACCATGCGTTCGGACAACAAGGCCCTCGGCACCGTTCAGGACGCACTCGGCCTCGGCGCTGCCAAGACCGACGTTGCTTACACCGGCATGAAGGCTGCGATCTCGGTCGTTGACGAAATCAAGGCAAAGCTGGTTGCTGCCAGCGAGCCGGGCGTTGACAAGTCCAAGGTCCAGAAGGAAATCACGCAGCTTCAGGATCAGCTGAAGAGCGTCGTCAAGTCCGCTGGCTTCTCCGGCGAAAACTGGCTCTACACCGCTTCTGGCGCAACTGCTCCGGGCACCAAGTCGATCGTCGGTTCGTTCAACCGCGACTCCAACAGCAATGTCAGCCTGACGACGCTCGACGTCGACACGACCAAGACCATGCTGATCGACGAAGCTGCAACGGCAAACGGCCTGCTGACGGCAGAACTCAAGGATGCAGGCGGCACGGCTATCGCTGGCGTCAGCGTTCTGAACCTCAACATCACTGCTGCCGACACGACCGCGCTGAAGAACTACCTCAGCGGTGTTGACACCGTGCTGAAGAGCATGACCGATGCCGCTTCGGACCTCGGTGCTATCGACAGCCGCATCGACCTCCAGAAGGACTTCGTCGACAACCTGATGGACTCGATCGAATCGGGCGTCGGCAAGCTGGTTGATGCTGACATGAACGAAGAGTCGACCCGCCTGAAGGCTCTGCAGACGCAGCAGCAGCTCGGCATCCAGGCTCTCTCGATCGCCAACAGCAGCTCGCAGAACATCCTGTCGCTGTTCCGTTAATCGGTCCAGACACCGGCGATTTCGGTCCCGGTCTGCAATACGAAAAACCGCGTCTCGATCGAGGCGCGGTTTTTCTTTTGGCTATACGATTTTTTTGGGTCGTGGCTTCAACGTTCGTTAACCATCTTGGTGTTTTCTATGCCTATCGAAACGGCGGGTTAACCAACAAGATTAACGCGTTAGCAGGCATGAAGCTGGCCGCCGTTTCCCGGTAATCCCGGAATGTCCCTTTCAATCCAGAATTCCCAAGGGGCACTCAGCCAATGACTTCTATCATGACCAACAACGCCGCGATGGCCGCACTCTCCACGCTGCGTTCGATCAATTCCTCGATGGAAACGACGCAGGACCGTATTTCGTCCGGCTTCCGCGTTGGTAACGCTTCCGACAACGCTGCTTACTGGTCGATCGCAACGACCATGCGTTCGGACAACAAGGCTCTCGGCACCGTTCAGGACGCACTCGGCCTCGGCGCTGCGAAGACCTCGGTTGCCTACACCGGCATGAAGGCTGCGATCTCCGTCGTTGACGAAATCAAGGCAAAGCTGGTTGCTGCCAGCGAACCGGGCGTTGACAAGTCCAAGGTCCAGAAGGAAATCACGCAGCTTCAGGAACAGCTGAAGAGCGTCGTCAAGTCCGCCTCGTTCTCCGGCGAAAACTGGCTCTACACTGCTTCCGGCGCAACGGCTCCGGGCACCAAGTCGATCGTCGGTTCGTTCAACCGCGACGCCAACGGCAATGTCAGCCTGACGACGCTCGACGTCGACACGACCAAGACCATGCTGATCGACGAAGCTGCAACGGCAAACGGCCTGCTGACGGCAGAACTCAAGGATGCAGGCGGCACGGCTATCGCTGGCGTCAGCGTTCTGAACCTCAACATCACTGCTGCCGACACGACCGCGCTGAAGAACTACCTCAGCGGTGTTGACACCGTGCTGAAGAGCATGACCGATGCCGCTTCGGACCTCGGTGCTATCGACAGCCGCATCGACCTCCAGAAGGACTTCGTCGACAACCTGATGGACTCGATCGAATCGGGCGTCGGCAAGCTGGTTGACGCTGACATGAACGAAGAGTCGACCCGCCTGAAGGCCCTGCAGACGCAGCAGCAGCTCGGCATCCAGGCCCTGACGATCGCCAACACCAACTCGCAGAACATCCTGTCGCTGTTCAAGTAATCAGCGCATCGAGCGTGGGGGCGCATTTGCCCTCATGATCATCCACTCCAGGAAACCGCGTCGCCCGAGAGGGCGGCGCGGTTTTTCCGTTTCCGGTCTGTGGCTTGTTGCCATTAACGCCTGCTTCATATTTCCTTATTTTTGTTCACCTTCGTTACTGACTTATGAATGGCGTTAACCGTTTGTTAACCAAACAATCGTTACACATTCGTTAAGAGCGAAGGGTCGCCCCCAGGGCAAAACAGGGGCGGTTCGCATGACGCTGGTCCCGTCGCTGCCGGTCATTCACACCGGGATGTTCTCAAAAAAATCATTCGGGGCAAGTGACCAATGACCAGCATCATGACCAACACGGCCGCCATGGCCGCACTCCAGACGTTACGCTCGATCAACACGAACATGGCCGAAGTGCAGGACAGGATCTCGTCCGGCTACCGGGTGCAGACCGCAGCGGACAATGCCGCCTACTGGTCGATCGCAACCACCATGCGATCCGACAACGCCGCTCTGTCGACGGTACAGGACGCGCTCGGCCTCGGCGCAGCCAAGGTCGATACCGCCTATGAAGCGATGAAAGCTTCCATCGACATCGTCACGGAAATCAAGACGAAACTGGTTGCCGCGCGCGAGCCAGGTGTCGACAAGCTCAAGATCAACAAGGAAATCACCGAGCTGAAGAACCAGCTCATGTCCGCCGCGCAATCGGCGTCGTTCTCGAGCGAGAACTGGCTCTACAACACCAATACCGCCGCCGTCGGCACAAAGTCGATCGTCGCCTCCTTCAACCGCGACGGAAACGGCAACGTTTCCATTACGACGCTTGATTTCGACACGGCGCAATCGATGCTGATCGACTCAGGCAGCTCGGCACGCGGCCTGCTGACCAGAGGCTATGATGCCGATGCGCTCCTGGGAACGCCGACCGGCACCGCGGCTCCGTACTATCTGATCGTCGCACCGCCCGCAGCTCCTCCGACCGGCACCGAAATCAAGCTGTCCGCATCCACCACGCCTGCCGACATGGACGCGATGATCCGCGTCGTCGACAAGATCCTCGGACAGTTGACGGACGCCGGCTCGACACTTGGCGCGATTACCAAGCGCATCGACATGCAGGAAAGTTTCGTCGCCAACCTGATGGATACGATCGACAAGGGCGTCGGCCGTCTTGTCGATGCCGATATGAATGAGGAATCGACGCGGTTGAAGGCGCTGCAGACGCAACAGCAGCTCGGCATTCAGGCGCTCTCGATCGCCAACACCAATTCCGAAAACATCCTGCGTCTCTTCCAGCAGTAAGGTTTTCCAGCCGGTGGCGCTCTGGCCCGCCGGATTGAGATCGCTCGGCCGCATCCGCTGAGAAGCGGATGCCGGAACGGGTTGAGTTCTGCCATGTCGTCGGTCACGGCACCCGGTGGAAACGGTTGGACCGCGCTAATTGCCCTGGCGCGGTCCAACACATTCATTTTCGCACAAGTTTGACCGAATAGCCTTCCCTCGCAGTCCTGTCGGTTGACTGCCGGCCAATATGAGATTTGCGCCGCCGCCTGCATTGGTCCGCCGCTTGGACGAGAGTTTTCGAGCGCGACCTGTGTAAGTCCAAGCATGCAGGGTTCGCCGCTATCGGCGACCGGACCCGAGGGAGACATTTCAGCAGTGTCAGCATCATGGGAATTCTGCGCCGTAAGGCGGCGCCTGTCGGGCAGACGGGGATCGCCGGCTGTCGGTCTGCGCGCATCGAGGTTCCAGCCATGAGCGCGATGCTGTCCCGCTATCTCAAGGATTTCAGCGCGCCAAAAGTCGAACTGTCGATGATGCCGCCGAAATATTTTCCCGATCTGGATATCGACTACTCCGATAGTGACCGGTCCGCGCCGCGGTCGATCGCCCCTCAGATCGATGTCGATGCCGAGCGTCGTGAAGCATTCGAGCAGGGCCGCGCGGAAGCGCAGGCAGAGCTTGCCTTTGAACACGCCAACCAGATTGCCGACCTCCAGGCCGCCCACGCAGCCGAAATCGAAGCCCTGACCAAGCGCTTCGAGGATGAGGCGGCAAGCCGCGTTGCCGAACGATTCAACGAGATGACGGACCAACTTGCCGTTTCGCTGGGTGACCAGACCGCCCGTGTGCTTGCTCCCGTCATGGAGGATGCGCTCTTGCAGCGGGCCGTTGCCGATATGGCCCAGATGATCCGGCAGGGGATCGTCGCCGGCGAAGGGTGTGCGATCACCATCAAGGGGCCGCTTCCCCTGTTCGAAGCGTTGAAGAGCAGCCTCGGCGACGACATGCCGGTGTTCCGCCACATTGAAACAATGGACGTCGATCTCGCCATCGAAATGGATGGCACGATCCTCGTCACCAGAATGGCGGCTTGGGCCGACACTGTCCGGAAGGTTCTCGCATGAGCGACGAAAGCCACCACAACGGCAAGAACGAAATCATCATCGTCAAGCGCGTGAGCGGCCATCATGACGGCCATCACGGCGGAGCGTGGAAGATCGCCTACGCCGACTTCATGACCGCGATGATGGCTTTCTTCCTCGTCATGTGGCTGATCAATGCTGCCAATGAAGAGACCAAGGCGGCGATCGCCTCCTATTTCAACCCGGTTCAGTTGACCGACCAGAAGCCCGCCGAACGTGGCCTCAAGGACCCCGCCAAGGATGCGCAGGGTGAAGAGACGCAACAACGATCGAAGGTGGACGGCGAGCAGGAAAAGTCCGGTGGCTCTGCCAAGACCGGCGACCAGCTGACGGCGACCTCGGGCGAGGAAACGAAATATTCCGACGCCGACTTTTTCGAAAATCCCTATTCCGTGCTTTCCGAGATCGCACAGGAAGTGGGACAGCAGGCAAACATCAGCGTCAAGGGTGACGGCGGCGCGGCGCAATCCGGGCCATCGACCGGTGCGGAGGGCGGCGAAGCCTATCGCGACCCGTTCGACCCGGATTTCTGGACCAAGCAGGTCGAAGTCAAGGATGCCGGCAACACGGCCGAGACAGATGTAGCCCTAGCGTCCAAGTCGGCCATGGAAAGCGGCGCAGCGCCGCTGCAGAATACCGCGGAAGACCAGAAGACCAAGGATGGCGCGAAGCCTGCCGATGCCGGCAAGAGCGATGCCGAAAAGGCCGAGCTGCTGAAGCAGGATGCCGCGGCGCAAGCGGAAGCGCTGAAAGCCGAGATCACCAAGGAGCTCGGCGGCGATGCCGGCAAACTGGCGGAAGGCCTCGTCGTGACGCCGGCAGAGGGCGGCCTGCTGGTGACGATCAGCGAGCAGACGGATTCCCAGATGTTTGCCGTCGGTTCGGCCGTGCCGCAGAAGGAACTGGTCATGGCGATGGAAAAGATCGGCAGGCTGTTGTCTGAGCGCCAGGGCGCCGTTGCCATCCGTGGCCACACCGACGGTCGGCCGTTCAAGGATGGCACCTATGACAACTGGCGCCTTTCGGCAGCGCGAGCCCAGAGCGCCTACTACATGCTCGTTCGCGGGGGTCTGAAGGAAGATCGCGTCAGCCAGATCACCGGCTTTGCCGACAGACGGCTGCAGATCCCTGGCGATCCCTACGCGCCCGGCAACCGCCGTATCGAAATCCTGCTGCAGTCGGCAAAGGGCTAGGACCGATGCTGCGACGCCTGAGATCCGCCTTGATGATGTCGGTCCTTGCCATCCCGCTTTCGGCGGGAATGGCCGGTGCCAACGATCTCGAGGAGCTTGCACCGTTCAAGATGATCCGATCGCTGCAGTATGTGCAGGATTCGGTGGTGCTCGGCGATCATTCGGCCATCGAGATGCAGCGCTTCATGCTGGGGGCGATCGACAAGCGGCTGAGGGCCGCAGACGCATCCGTGTTCCGCGATCCGCGCAACGTCGATGCCGCACTTGTCTACGCCATGAGCGGCGGCAATCCGGAGACGCTCAACTATCTCGCCGACCACGATGTCGACGGCAATTTCGATTCGCGCGTTACCGATGCGCTGCGCCAGTATCTCGGCGGCAAGGGCGGCCTGATCGTCGAGAGCCTGTCGAAGGCGGCGCCCGAGTACCGCAACTCCCGTGTGGGTCCCTACCTGTTTCTGATCCTGGGCAATGCCGCCTCACAGCAGGATCCGGTTGGGGCGATGAAATTCTACGACTGGGCGCGATTGATGGCTCCGGGCACGATCATCGAAGAGGCGGCGCTTCGCCGCTCCGTCTACCTCGCGGTGCAAGCGAACTTGCCGGAGAAGGGCTTCCGCTACGCGCTGAACTACGCCCGCCGCTTCCTGACGTCGCCCTATGCGAGCCAATTCGCCGATGTCTTCGTCGAGCTGGCCGTGGGGCATTTCGAAGAAGGCGCGCATGAGCGGATTTCCGAAATCCTGACTTTCATGGACGCGCCGCGCCAGCGGGAGGTCTATCTGCGCGTCGCGCGTCGCGCCGCCATCAGCGGCAAGCAGACCCTGGCGAAGCTTGCATCCGAGCGAGCCGAACAGCTTGCAGCCGATGGCGCCTCCGAGCCGCGCGTGCTTGCCAATTTTTATGCTGGGCTGGCGGCGGTACCGTCGTCCGACGTGTTTGCCGCGACCCAGAGCATCGCCGCGATCCCGGACGCGGAACTCTCACCGCGCGACCGCGCCCTGCGCGATGCCGCCAAGGCGGTTGCAGATGCGGTCGTCAGACCACCGGACGATGAAAGCCTCACGCAAGCGTTCTCCGCTAGACCGGTTGTACCAGCCACGCCGAACGAAGATGTCGAAGGCGCGGAAACGGGAAGCGGCATGAGCCCGTTCGGGAAACCGACGGCGCAGGCCAGCGCCCCGACAGCGGAAGAGACGACACAGGTCAGCGCCGACGCTGCCGCCGCCTCCGACCCCGCCCACGATGGTTTCGTGGCGAAGGGCCGGTCAAAGGTCGACGAGATCGATGCGCTGCTTAGGGGGGAAGGCAAATGAGAGCTCTGGATGAAAGCCTGCGCGCACCGCCTCAAACGCCGACGGGCAAGGCGGGCGCCCGCGCGGGTGGCAAGGACCAGGCCCCAGGTGCCTTCGAGGATGCCGTCGCAACCGCCGGGCGCCAGAAGGCGAACGGGCAGGGCGCACAGGGTTCGATCGCGGGAGCCGGCGATGCCGCAGAGGGCGACAATTCGGGAGCTGCGGCTTTGATCGGTAACGGTGGCATCAAGGGCGGTGACGCTCAGATCTCGATCTCCAAGCCGACGCACAGGGCGCCCGGGGATCTCGAAGATCCGTCGCCCGAGAATCAGAATGGTCAGAACGAACGCTTCTCGCTCGCTGCGCGTGACAAGGACGCCAAACGTCTTGCTGCCGCCAGGGCAACGCTGGCGCGCGAGAATGCGGGCGCGTCCGACCCGGCCGGCAACACGGACGACGTGGCTGCGCACTTAGCTTCGCTGTCGCACGGACTTGGCAAAGCCCAGGCCGGCGGCACTCAAGGCGTCGAAGGCAGCGGCGAGGCGACTGACGGGCAGGCGGCTTCCGATGCCAAACAATCGCCGAACGCCAGCGTGGACGATCTGCTGACGTTGCTCGGCGGCAGCGCGATGCCGTCGGCGCGCGCGGATGCGCAGGGCGGTGCAGCCGGAACGGCCGGCGTCCATGCGCTCGGCGACGGCAAGGCCAAGGGCACAGCGATGGCCGATGTGCATGGTACGAACGGCGAAGGCGGCGAAGGCGAACAGGGCACGGACAGGCTGTTTCGCTTTGCCCGCGCCGATGGCAAGGGCCAGGAGATCTCGATGAGCATATCGAGGGACGGTGAACGCGCGACGGTCGACGCGGCGCGGTCGTCGGCCAAGGCCGAAAACGTCACCGTGCTCGAGGCACGCCGGTATCTCGGCATTTCGATGAACACGAACTCCAGCAATGTCACCAGCGCGATCGCCGGAGACACAGGTTTTGCCCAGTCGTTGCAGCCCAGTGCGGCCCTTGGCCAGCCGGGCGCATGGACCCAGGCAGGCAAGACCTTGAACACGCTCAAGATCCAGATGCATCCGATCGAGCTCGGCCTTGTTACCGCGACGTTGCGGTTGAAGGACGACGAGCTGCAGGTGGAGCTGAAGGTCGAAAACGCCGACGCTTTCCGCCAGTTGCGCGACGACCAGAGCGAAATGGTCAAGGCACTGCGGGCCCAGGGCTTCGCAGTCGATCAGATCAACGTCGTGTTCAATTCGGGCGGCGATGCCTCTGCAGGCGGCGGCAGTTCGCAGCAGCAGGCTCAGGCGGGCCAGCAGGGCCGCGAGCGCGCCGAGGACGGTGGCGGCCAGGGACGGCAGCGACAGGATGGCGACAGCCAGGCTTCAATGGCGGAAAGGCGAGTTGGCAATGGCGGTACGGATGATGCGGTTGCCGGCACTGAGCGTTCTCGCACTGGTCACGTCTACATGTAGCGCATTCGCCAGTGCTGACTCCGGCATCTGCGAGCGCGAAATCATCTCGGCAGCGTCGAAATACGGCGTCCCCGCAGGCATTCTCTATTCCGTCGGGCTGACGGAGACGGGCCGCAAGGGATCGCTGCAGCCATACGCGATGAACATCGAGGGTAAGGCCTACTTCGGCAACAGCACCCAGGACGTCCTGGTCCGCTTTGCCAACGCCCAGGCGCAGGGTGCCAAGCTCATCGATCTCGGTTGTATGCAGATCAATTACTACTTCCATGGCGATCAGTTCGCATCGCCGACGGAGATGCTTGACCCGCGCAAGAATGTCGAATATGCCGCGCGCTTCCTGTCCAACCTCCGCGCGAAGCACGAGAGCTGGACCATGGCCGTTGCGCGCTATCACGCCGGCCCGAACAACGACCCGGCGCAGAAGAAATATGTCTGCCGGGTGATCGCGAATCTGGTCGCGACGGGCTACGGCAAGTGGACGCCGAACGCCACGCAGTTCTGCCAATAAACAACCATTGAGTGCTTGATCGCGAGCCTTGCCGCATTGTGGCGACAATGCGCGGAGAATGTGACGGCAAGTGGTTTTGTCGCGGACCGTTAACTTTTCCACATTATTTTAGTGTGATCATTAACGTCAAGCCACTAGATGTAGATCAAATCGGTGCGACATGGTTAATCAATTATTAATTCCACCCATTAACTTCCTCTAGTTGTTCATGAATCCCTCGATTCGTACCTCTCAATCAGTGCGGTGCCATACTGATTCGGAGGCGGACGAATGATCGTAGTGGTTGATGATAGAGAACTCGTGAAGGACGGCTATACGTCGCTTTTCGGGCGTGAAGGAATTCCCTCGACGGGCTTCGATCCCAAGGAGTTCGGTGAGTGGGTGAATGCGGCGGCGGATTCGGATATCGATGCGGTCGAAGCGTTTCTGATCGGTCAGGGTGACAGCACCTTTGCCTTGCCGCGCGCGATCCGCGACCGGTCGATGGCGCCCGTCATCGCCGTCAGCGATACGCCCTCGCTCGAAAACACGCTGGCGTTGTTTGACTGCGGCGTCGACGACGTCGTTCGCAAGCCCGTCCATCCCCGCGAAATCCTGGCCCGGGTGGCGGCGATCCGCCGGCGTCTGAAGGCCATCAACAACTACACCGATATCGGTCCGATCCGCGTCTTTGCGGATGGCCGCGATCCGGAGATCAACGGCGACGTGTTCGCATTGCCGCGCCGCGAGCGCCGCATTCTCGAATACCTGGTCTCGAACCGCGGTCGCCGCGTCTCCAAGTCTCAGATTTTCAACGCGATTTACGGCATCTTCGATGAAGACGTCGAGGAGAACGTCGTCGAGAGCCACATCAGCAAGCTGCGCAAGAAACTGCGCAAGAAGCTCGGCTTCGACCCGATCGATTCCAAGCGTTTCCTTGGCTACTGCATCGACTGGAACTAAGGCGCGCTCAAGCGGTCGAATGCGGCACCTAAGACAGGTTCACGCAAGGCCCGCTTCCTAGTGTCGCTGCAACGTGGAAATGAGGATCCGATATGAGTCTCTATGGCAGCATGAGAACGGGCGTCTCCGGTATGAACGCTCAGTCGAACCGTCTCGGCACAGTGGCTGAAAACATCGCCAATTCGAACACGACGGGCTACAAGCGCGCCTCGACGGAATTCTCATCGATGATCCTGCCCTCGGGCGGCGGCAACTACAATTCCGGTGGCGTCGAGACCCAGGTGCGCTACAGCATCTCGCAGCAGGGCGGCACCAGCTACACGACGTCGGCAAGCGACCTTGCGATCAACGGTGGCGGCTTCTTCATCGTCCAGGGCAATGGCGGCGAGAACTTCCTGACCCGCGCCGGCTCGTTCGTTCCCGACAAGGATGGCAACCTCGTCAACACCGCCGGCTTCAAGCTGATGGGCTACGAATACAAGGCTGGCGCCGACCCGACGGTTGTCGTCAACGGCTTCGACGGCCTGACGGAAGTCAAGCTCAAGGACGAGGGCCTGGTGGCTTCCGGCTCGACCAAGGGTGCGATGGAAGCGAACCTGCCGTCGGGTGCTGCCATCGGCGACGAAAAGCCGACGTCGCTCGTCGTCTACGACAGCCAGGGCAACACCCGCATCCTCGACTTCGTTTACAAGAAGACCGGCGTGAACCAGTGGTCGGTTGAGATCAGGGACCGTTCGACATACACGGCTGGCCCGCCGGCAACGGGCGTGATCGGCTCGCAGAGCATGACTTTCGATGCGGCCGGCAAGCGCATTTCGGCCACGCCCGCTACGCTGACGACGACGCCTATAAACAACCTGCCGGGCACAGGCGCCAATCTCGGCGCCCTGACGATCGACACGACAAAGACGTCGCAGCTCGGTGGCGATTTCACCAGCACCGGCGGCGGCATCGACGGTTCGAAGCCGAGCAAGATGTCGGGCTTCGAGATCGACAAGGAAGGCATCGTCTACGTCAAGTACGGCGACGGCAACCTCATCCCGAAGTTCCGTATCGCGCTTGCCACCGTACAGAGCCCGGACAGGCTCCTGCCGCAATCTGGCAACGTCTATTCGCAGGGCACCGATTCCGGCGTCATCGTCACCGGTTTTGCCGGCTCCGGCGCTTTCGGCAACATCCAGTCCAAGGCGCTCGAGAACTCGAACGTCGACATCGCCAACGAGCTGACCTCGATGATCGAGGCGCAGCGCAACTACACGGCAAACTCCAAGGTGTTCCAGACCGCGTCTGACTTGCTTGAAGTTCTGGTCAACCTGAAACGGTAATTGAAAGAGATACGGTCCGCGTCATGTCGCTGTCCTCCGCAATATCCATCGCACAACAGGCCTTCAGCAACACGGCGCAGCAAACCGCGATCGTGTCGAAGAACATCGCGAACGCGGGCAACGCGGACTACTCGCGTCGGCTTGCGCTGCTCGGGAGCACGGCGAACGGAGCGCAGGTCGTATCCATCTACCGTGCCCAGAACGAGGCGTTGCTCAAACAGGGCATCGCCGGCATGGGCGCGGCCTCCGGTCAGGCAAGGCTCCGCGAAGGCTTGGAGCTGATGAAGTCAGCGCTCGGCGGCAACAATTACGAGATGGCGCCGTCCAAGCTGCTGGCCGACTTCCGCAACAGCCTTCAGACCTTTGCCGCAACCCCGGGCAACAAGACGATTGCAGCCGCCGCAGTCTCCGACGCCGGAGACCTGGCGGATTCGCTGAACAAGGCCTCGAAGGCCGTTCAGGACATGCGTGGGGACGCTGACAAGGAAATCGCGCTGGAGGTCGACAAGCTGAATGGCTTGCTGGCGGAGTTCGAAAAGGCCAACAACGCGGTCAAGGCGGCAACGGCGCAGGGGACCGACCCGAACGACGCGCTCGACCAGCGCGACAAGATCCTGAAGCAGGTTTCCGAGATCGTCGGTATCTCGACCACGACGCGCAACAACAACGACACGGTGATCTTTACCACCGACGGAACCGTTCTGTTCGAGACCATTCCGCGGTCCGTCACCTTCGCTTCGCAAAACACCTATGACGCAACGACTGTCGGCAACAAGATCTATGTCGACGGTGTGCCGATCGCCGCCGGCACCGGCGCCGATACGACGGCCAAGGGCAAACTTGCCGCACTCGTGCAGCTGCGCGACGACGTCGGTCCGAAATTCCAGTCGCAGCTCGACGAGATCGCGCGCGGTCTGGTGACCTTGTTCCAGGAAAGCGGCCAACCCGGTCTGTTTACCTGGGGTTCGCCCGGTATTCCGCCTGTCGGCATCGCGCCTGGC
Source organism: Ensifer adhaerens (assembly GCF_013283195.1). GTDB lineage: Bacteria > Pseudomonadota > Alphaproteobacteria > Rhizobiales > Rhizobiaceae > Ensifer > Ensifer adhaerens_G. Next base: position 1,076,462 of record NZ_JABEKT010000001.1, read on the forward strand.
ATGGCATCGAAGATCGCGGTCAATGCGCTGGCCAAGGCTAACCCGCTGATGCTGCGCGACGGCGGTTTCGACGGCACGTCGAACAACCCGACCGGCAATGCCGGCTATACCGATCTGCTGGATGGTTTCGTCAACAAGATGGGCGAGAACATGGCGTTCGACCCCTTGTCCGGCCTCGACAACAGCAGCAGCATCATGAACTTCGCCACCAGCTCCGTTGGCTGGCTGGAGCAGTTCCGCAAGACTGCGTCGACAGCCGACGACAACAAGTCCGCGCTCTTGTCACGCACGGCGGAAGCACTGAGCAAGCAGACGGGAGTGAGCATCGACGAGGAACTGTCGCTGCTCCTCGATCTCGAACAATCCTACAAAGCATCGGCCAAGTTGGTCAGCACGGTGGACGCCATGATGGCGGCCCTTATGGAAGCTGTGAGGTAATCATGAAGACGTCCTTCGTTTCGAACCTGGCGATCCAGAGCGCCATGCGCCTGACGATTCAGCAGACTCAAGCCGAGTTGCTGAAGCGGTCGCAGGAACAGACAACCGGCATCCATTACGATCTCGGGCTGACGCTCGGCGCAACGACGTCGCGATCGCTGAACCTTCAGCGTGAGCTGGACAGGATGTCGGCGATGAAGAGCACCAACGCCGTCGTCACGCAGCGCCTTTCGGCGTCCCAGGGTGCGCTCGAAACGATGCAGAAGGCGGCCGAGAAGGTGCGCGATACGCTCGTTACCTACAAGGGTAACGACGGCGTTGACGCGATGAAGATCCTGAAGACGGAAGTGAACGGCGCCCTTCAGATCTTTACGTCGGCGGCCAATACCTCCTTCAACGGCGAATTTCTGTTCTCGGGCATCAACACCGACGTCAAGCCGTTGACCGAATACAACTCCGTGCCTCCGTCTGCGGCAAAGGCCGCTTTCGATACGGCGCTGACCACCTACATGTCGGCGAACAGCCTCACTGACATGAGCCAGTTCACACCGGCGCAGATGCAGGATTTCATCAGCAACACGCTGGAGCCGATGTTCACCGGCCCTGGCTGGGATGCCAACTGGTCGGATGCGTCGAGCCAGAACATGACGAGCCGCATCAGCGCGAGCGAGGTCATCGAGAGCTCGACCAACGCCAACACCAAGAGCTTCCGCATGTTCGCGCTTGCAAGCGTGATTTCGTCGGAGCTGATGGACAAGAACGTCAATTCGCAGGTTCGAAACACGATCAGCAACGCGGCATTCGGTTACGCAGAGCAGGCCATTGCCGGTCTGAATGGCGAACGCAGTTCGCTCGGCATCTCCGAATCGCGCGTCAAGAAGGCGACCACGTCGCTCGAGGCGCAGCAGAAGCTGCTCAATACCCACATCTTGGACATCAATGGCATCGATCAGATCGAAACGGCGACCCGTGTGAACACCTTGAAGACCCAGCTCGATACATCCTACGCGCTGACGTCGAGACTGCAGCAGATGAGCTTGCTCAACTACCTCTGAGAAGAGGCGACCGGACAAACATGAAGGATGTCTGAATGTACCAATTTTCCTATGCCGAGATCATGGAGGACGGTGTTGCCGACTCCAAGAATCGAGAACGGCAGGTACTCGATCGCTCGATCGCGCTCCTGGAAGCCGCGAGACAGCAGAACGGGTATTCGAGAGAGGCCATCGAGGCCATCTATTTTACCCGGCGCGTCTGGATCCGCTTCATCGAGGATCTTCGCGCACCGGAAAACCAGCTCAACGAAGAGCTGCGCGCCAATCTGATTTCGATCGCCATCTGGATACTCAACGAGACGGAAAAGATCCGCAAACGCGAATCCTCCAACTTCCAGGGCATAATTGACATTACCACCATCATCAGGGATGGACTGAAATGAAGAGCACACTGCGTATCTCGCTGAAATCGGGCGAAAGAATTTTTGTAAACGGCGCGGTGCTTCGCGTTGACCGCAAGGTCGCCGTCGAATTCCTGAATGACGTGACTTTCCTTCTGGAAAACCACGTCCTTCAGCCGGAAGATGCAACGACGCCGCTGAAGCAGCTCTACTTCATCGCCCAGATGATCCTGATCAACCCGGAAGGTGCCGAGCAATCGACCGCCATGTTCCGCAAGTCGATCGTCATGCTGCTTAACTGCTTCAAGAATGAAGAGATCCTGGCGGAGTTGAAGCGGGTCGACGGCCTGGTCACCAATGGCCGCGCCTTCGAGGCGCTGAAGGCGATCCGCGGGCTCTATGCAATCGAAGACCGCATCCTCAACACGCAGGAAATCACGCCGGCCACGGTCGAGCAGATTCGCAAGGAGATTGCACCATGGCGGTAAGTGGCGTCAGTAACAATGACTACAGCCCGATCGTCTCGGGTGCCGATTCCGGCAACGACGCCAGCAAGGCGTCGCTGAACTATGAGAGCTTCCTCAAGCTGCTCGTCGCCCAGATGAAGAATCAGGACCCGACCCAGCCGATGGACGCCACGCAGCAGATCGCGCAGCTTGCGACCTTCTCGCAGGTCGAGCAGACGATCAAGACCAACAAGAACCTCGAGAGCCTGCTGCAACGCACGTCGCTTAGCGAGGCGGATGCGGTGATCGGCAAAACTGTCACCAATGCAGACGGAACGGTCACTGGCGTCGTCAAGGAAGTCAAACTATACTCTGACGGAATCATTGCAGTGCTGGATAACGGCAAGGAGCTCGTTATCGGCCCAGGCGTCAAGGTAAAGTGATACCCGAATGAATGAGGCGGATGCCCTCGATATTGTGCAGGCTGCGATCTGGACCGTGATCGTGGCCTCAGGGCCCGCCGTTCTCGCCGCGATGATCGTCGGCGTCGTCATCGCCTTTATTCAGGCGCTGACCCAGGTTCAGGAAATGACCCTGACCTTCGTCCCGAAGATCCTTGCGGTGATGATCACGGTCGCCGTTTCCGCGCCCTTCATCGGCGCTCAGATCTCGATTTTCACCGACATCGTCTTCTCCCGAATCCAATCTGGATTCTGATCGCGCGTTCGCGCTACCACCTTCGCGCAAGCTTGGGCCTCTATCTCCAGTCTTAGATTGGGGCAGCGCGTGTGAATGCTGCCCGACCTCTCATGAAGAGACGGAAGAGACATGGCACAGCAAGCAGCGTTGATTATCCCGAAAGTAGCACCAAAGGGCCGGGACATCGGCTTTGCGCTCGGGATCGTGGCGATCCTCGCAATTCTCTTCCTGCCGATCCCGCCGTTCCTGATCGACATGGGGCTGGCGTTCTCGATCGCCTTCTCGGTCTTGATTCTGATGGTGGCGCTGTGGATCCAGCGGCCCCTCGAATTCTCGTCCTTTCCGACGATTCTGCTGATTTCGACCATGGTTCGCCTGGCGTTGAACATCGCAACGACCCGCGTCATCCTTTCCCACGGTCATGAAGGCCACGGCGCTGCCGGCGGCGTCATCTCCGGTTTCGCCAGCCTCGTCATGTCCGGCGATTTCGTCATCGGCCTGATCGTCTTCCTCATCCTGATCACGGTGAACTTCATCGTCATCACCAAGGGTGCGACGCGTATCGCCGAAGTCGGCGCGCGCTTCACCCTCGATGCCATCCCCGGCAAGCAGATGGCGATCGACGCCGACCTTTCGGCCGGTCTGATCGACGAGAAGGAAGCGCAGCATCGCCGTCGCGAGCTGGAGCAGGAGAGCTCGTTCTTCGGCGCCATGGACGGTGCCTCGAAGTTCGTCCGCGGCGATGCGATCGCCGGCTTGATCATCACTGCGATCAACATTTTCGGCGGGATCATTATCGGCTATCTGCGCCATGACATGCCGATCGGCGAAGCTGCCGACGTCTTCGTCAAGCTTTCCGTCGGTGACGGTCTGGTCTCCCAGATCCCGGCGCTGATCGTTTCGCTCGCCGCTGGCCTGCTCGTGTCGCGCGGCGGAACCGCCGGTTCCACCGACCAGGCTGTTGTCGGGCAGCTCGGCGGCTATCCCCGCGCCTTGATGGTTGCCTCCGGCCTGATCATCCTGCTCGCGCTGGTTCCGGGCCTGCCGTTCTTCCCGTTCGCGGTTCTCGGCGGTGGCATGGCGTTCCTGAGCTGGATCATTCCGCGGCAGATCGCAGCGGAAAACGAGGCGCGCCGGATGCAGGAAGCGGCGACGGCCCAGCAGACCAAGGATGGCGAAGCAGACTCGGTCAAATCGGTGCTGAGGACCGCCGAGATCGAGCTGCTGCTGGGCAAGCAGGTGTCGACCCGGTTGCTCGGCGCCCACCAGGAACTGGCGTTCCGCGTCGGGAAGATGCGCCGCAAGTTCGCCGGTCAATACGGCCTCGTCATTCCGGAGATCAAGGTCTCCGACGATATCAGCATTCCCGACAAGGCCTACCACGTCCGCATCCACGGCACGACGATCGCCTCCAACACGGTGCGTGTCGGTGAAGTTCTTGTCGTTACCGGCGGCGGCCGCCGTCCGAGCGTGCCGGGAGACGAGATCCGCGAACCCGCCTTCGGCATGCCGGCGGTCTCGATCCTCGAAACCTTCACCGAAGACTTGAAGCGTGAAGGTTTCCACCCGATCGACAACGTCTCGGTGGTGCTGACGCATCTTTCTGAAGTGATCCGCAACAACCTGCCGCATCTCCTGTCGTACAAGGACGTGAAGGTGCTGATCGATCGGCTGGATCCGGAATACCGCAAGCTCGCCGACGAAATCTGCACCTCGCACATGTCCTACTCCGGGCTGCAGGCGGTGTTGAAGCTGCTCCTGGCGGAGCGGGTATCGATCCGCAACCTGCACCTGATCCTCGAAGCGGTGGCCGAACTCGCGCCGCATGTCAGAAAGACAGAACAGATCGTCGAGCATGTGCGCGTGCGCATGTCGCAGCAGCTGTGCGGCGACCTCGCCGACAACGGCATCCTGCGCGTCCTGCGCCTCGGCAACAAATGGGACATGGTATTCCACCAGGCGCTGAAGCGTGATGCCAAGGGGGAGGTCGTCGAGTTCGACATCGATCCGCGCCATCTCGAAGAGTTCAGCGAACAGGCGACGAAAGTTATCCGTGAACATCTCGATCGCGGCATGCCCTTCGTACTGGTAAGTTCGCCCGAATCCCGCTCTTATGTCCGCATGATCATCGAACGTCTTTTTGCCACTTTGCCCGTGCTCTCGCATGTCGAGCTTGCCAAGGGACTCGAGATCAAGATCATCGGCTCGATTTCATGATAACCGACCCCGAGGGCACGGTGCTCGCGCTGTTTGCGGCGTTCTGCCGGATCGGGGCGTGCATCATGATCATGCCGGGGTTTTCGACCGCGCGCATTCCCATGCAGATCCGGCTGTTCATCGCGGTCGCCATCTCCATGGCGATCCTGCCTGTCATGTGGGCCGACATCTACCCGCAGGTGACCGGCAAGGGCCACACCTATATCTACCTGATCGCGGCCGAAACGGCGGTTGGCGCGGTGATCGGTCTGGTCGCGCGCTACTATGTGCTCGGCCTTCAATTCGCCGGCACGGCGATAACGATGCTGATGGGCTTCAACCCGCCGCCATCGTCGGACGTGCTCGAAGACACGGCGGAGAACCAGATCACGAGCATGATCAGCTTTGCCGGGCTGATGATCCTGTTCATGCTCGACTTTCACCACGTCATGTTCGAAGCGATCGCCCAGTCCTATCGGGTCATGCCCGTCGGCAGTGTCTTCGATCCGCAGGGCGTTCTGATTACCTTGACGGATTCGCTCGAGCAGACCTTCATGATCATGGTGAGGCTTGCCAGCCCCTTCCTGATCTACGGCCTCCTGTTCAACGTCGCCATCGGCATGGTCAACAAGCTGGCGCCGCAGATCCCGATCTACTTCATCTCGCAGCCCTATCTGATCATGGGGGGCATGTTCCTGCTCTATCTCGGCATCGCCGCGATGCTGCGCCTGTTCGGCGACGGCTTTGCACCCGTCATGCAGGGAGGTTAGGGAAATGAAGACGCGGTCACAGAAGCTCAAGCGCCTGGTCGCCGTTCAGCGTCATCTCGAGCAGATGGCTGAGGCGGACTTCGTCGAGATGACGCGCCAGCGCGACGTCCTGGCCGAGACGATCGACGTCGTCGTCGATGCCATGGGCTCTGGCCATCCGATGCATCGCATGTTTTCCGGCCACTATTCCTCTCAGGTCGGGCGCCTTGTGCAGAAGGACCAGATGCTGCTCGGCATCCAGCAGACGCACGAAGCGCGCATGCTGAAGGAGCGTGCCAAGGCCGACCGGCTTGAGGAAAACATGAAGGAGGCCCGGCAGTCGGAAGACCGCGAGGAGGCCGATAATTCCATCTACGACCTGATCGACCAACACGTCGGCGGCCAAGCGCCAGCTTCCGGTAAGGTTGAGCGGCGATAGTGTGACATCCGCAACGCTCGCCGATCGGCAGGGCGTTCGGGTCGAATGTTGAACGCGCGATTGCGTCGGTCCTGATCAAGGACGCCGCGGTACCGTTGTCGAGAGGAATTGTCATGGCTATCTCTCCGCCCAGCGATCTGGTGATGGACGTCGTACGCGCCGCCGATCCGGCCGAGGTGCAGGAAGCGCAGGCCCGGCTCAAGGCCAATCGCGCCGCCTTTCAGGCGACGAGCCTGGCGGAAAACGGCAATGGCTTCGCCGCTGCGGTCAACGTACTCAACTCTTCGCAAGGATCGAGCGGTCTCGGCGACATCAACAACCGCGTCGAACAGAAGAAGGTTCCCGAGACCTACCGCAAGTTCGAGGCGATGATCTTGCAGAACTTCGTGAAATCCATGCTCCCGAACGACAGCGAGAACGTTTTCGGCAAGGGCACATCCGGTGACATCTGGAAGAGCATGATGGCCGAGCAGATCGGCGACGTCATCTCCAAGAGCGGCGGTATCGGCATTGCCGATCAGCTGGCCGCGGGCGATGCGCGTGAGCGCGTCAATGCCTCGCTCGATGGCAACAGCCGAAACCTGGCCGCAAGCCTCGTGCAGGAATACGAGCGCAAGACGCTCACTGGTTATTCGACTGACGACGATAAAAACAAACAAGCTTAATTGGGAGTTCATTTATGGAAGCTGTGGCATCCAACGACGTCCGGATCCAGAACGTGCTCGGCCGGCTGGAAATGATCATCGACAATGAAAACAGCCGGATCGGCGTTGATCCGGAGTTCGATATCAAGACGTCGAACGCGCACAAGAGCCGTTGCCTCTACGAATTGACGATGCTTCACCGCGATACGCTGCCGGGTGAGTTTTCGCCGGCCTTCGCATCGCAGACCCGTCACCTGCGCGACAAGCTCGAGGTCAATTCACAAAAGGTCGAAGCCCATCTCGATGCCGTGCGATCGGTCGTCGATCTCTTGAAGACCGCAGCTCAGGACGCCGATGCCGACGGCATCTATTCCGAAGCGCAGTTCCGCTACAGCGATTTCTAATGCTTAAGCTCATTCTCACCGGGGTTTGGGTCTGCGCCGTCACGCTCGGATCCGTCTATTATTCCATGCAGAGCGCTTCGGCGCCCGTCGTCTCGGATGCGGAAGCAACGCGGCGTGCATCGGAACAATATGTTCCGGGGGAAATGATCACGGTCCCCGTCATCAAGGACGGGGCCGTACAGGGCTATTTCCTGACGAAGCTTTCCTTCTCGGCAACGAAGGAAGGCATCAACAATCTGCGGGCGCCGCTTCGCCAGATGGTCACGGACGAGCTTTACGACATGCTCGTCGGCTCGCGCTTCATCGACGTTGCTGACACCGGCACCTTCGATCTGCCGACCTTCAAGTCGACGGTCAAGGATGGGCTCAACAAGAAGCTCGGCGGCGAGGTGATCACCGAGGTCCTCGTCGAACAGCTCGAATATCTGACCAAGGACGACGTCAAGCGCGTGGCCAACGGCCAGAACGTCCCGCGCCAGAAGCCTGTCGCCATCGTCGACAAGAATGGCAACGTTGCCAACGACAAGCTGCCTGAAGGCGGCGTCAGCGCCAGCAGCGGCCACTGATTGCCTACGCAACAGCTGAGGACCAGCGCAGGGTCGTATCAGTTCTTTTCCGGATTGCGGTACTGTTCGTTGACGAAGCCGAACTCAGCCATCAGCCGGCCTACGGCCACATAGAAGTGGTAAAGCCCGGCTGAGAAGAGACCGGTCTTCCTCCATAATCTGATGCCGCGCGGCAGCGAGGCAGCGAGCAGGGCAAGCGACTTCGCGAAGGTTTTCACCCGTCCGCCAAAGCTTGAATCCCGGCGGTGCTCTAGCATTGTCGAAATCGCCCCGTTTCTGAGACTGCGCGCGCGAACCCATGATGAACTGGTGCGCCGCGCCGGCACCGTTTCCGCCACCCACGCCTCGTTGGCCCAGGCGAACGAAAACCCCTTTTCCTTGCCGCGGCTGTAGAAGTCGGCGTCGCCGCCGCCGATGAAGTTGAAAGCGGGATCGAGAAACGGGCGCGGCATGGCGTCCAGAACCCGCCGCGTCACCAGCACGTTACCGGAGGAAAAGAGGATCGGCACAGGTCCGGTCGCTTCATAATGGGGCGTAAACACCGGGTGCCGCTTCCATTTCTGTCCGCTCACATCCTCGAAAACGGGCAGCTGAGGTCCGCCGACCATGTCAGCCTGGGTCGCTTCCTGTGCCGTGATGAGGCAATCGAGCCATTCGGGTGCGGCGATCTCGTCGTCGTCGATGATGGCGATGGCGCGCAGGTTGGGGTAGGTTTCAAGCGCTGTCGCCCATCCGGCATTGTAGGCGTAGCAGTTTCCGCGCTGGTGGGCGACGATGACGATGGAGTCCGACGGATGTCCGAGGAAAAAATCTTTCGCAGCCGCAGCGCCTGCCAGACCTTTATCGTCGTTCTCGACGACGACGGTCGCAAAGGCGATGTCAGGCCGTTGGGAAACAATCGTTTTCAGCGTCTTGATGACATGTTCGGGCCGCCGAAAGGTCGGCAGCACGACGACAAGCTCGATGTCACCGACGTCCTCCAGCTCGGTCCGGAAATAGATGGAAATATCCTGGCCGGTAGACGTCATCATGAAACCTGTGCAAGCGGATTGCTGGCCACCACTAAAGCAAATCTTCCTAAACAGATGCTGAACCGGGAAAACGACTTTTGAATGAATGCTTTAAGTGGTCCTTCACCCCGTCCTGCTAAAGAAGGACGCAATGCTCCATCCATGACGTTTGGCACAATGCACCTGGTTCTGGTCTCCTCGCTCGTTCCCGTCGAAAATCCCGCTTCCGGTTTCGACATCGCCAACCGTGCGCTGCTTGACGGTCTGCTTGCGCTCGGCCATCGGGTCAGTGTCGTCGGCTTCCTGCAGCCCGGACGCAAGCCCGCGCCTGGTTGCGAGATGCGCCTGCTCGGCGAGCTGGAGGTGACCAATGCCAAGGTTGGCCGTCGGCAAAAGTTGCGCTGGCTCGGGGCCGCCTTTCTCAACCGGACTTCCGTGTCTTCAGCCAAGATGCTCGGTGTATCGGCAGGCCGGATCCAGTCGATCCTGGACAGTCTCGCACCGTTCGATGGCCTGGTGCTCAACTCGGTGCAACTGCCTGCCGCCTTTGCGCAGGTCTTCCGCCCGTACCCTTCAATCTACGTCGCGCACAATGTCGAAGCCAATTCCGCATTGGAGAACGCCGAGCGCGCCAAGGGGGGCGTCGAGCGGCATCTGTTCAGGCGAGAGGCGGGTTATCTCGAACGCTACGAGCAGCAATTGGCACAAGACGCAGTGGCGTTGTGGACGTTTGCCGAAGCGGATCGTCTCGGTTTTGGTCGAGCGGTTGCCGATCGGGCGTTCGTGCTGCCTTTGGTGACGGGATGGGACGCGCCGGCCTGTCCGGATGTCCCGCGGCAACATGACCTCGGGCTGATCGGAACCTGGAGTTGGCGGCCAAACCGGCTCGGTCTGGACTGGTTTCTGCACGAGGTCGTGCCGCATCTGCCGGGGGACATATCGATTGCAATTGCCGGCCAATTGGAGGCGACACCTGCCGTTTCACATCCCGGCATTCGTTTCGTCGGCCGCGTCCCGGACGCGCGCACCTTCGTTGCAGCGAGTGCAGTCGTGCCGCTGATCAGCCGCGGCGGCACCGGGGTCCAGCTGAAAAGCATCGAAACTTTTGAGCTCGGCATGCCGTCGGTTGCCACCGACGCTTCGTTGCGCGGCATCGAAACCATCCCGGCAAACTGCACCGCGAGCGATGATCCCGCGGAGTTCGCCCGGCTCTTGGTCGAAAAAGTTGGCCGCGCGCGAGCGGGCGCTTCGCAGCGCCTGGATGGAACGCTGTTCCACGAGTTCCAGAAGGTCCGGATGATGCAGGTGATGCGGGATGTCCTGCCCAACCTTGCCGTGCGCGGCAAAAGCGATCGCGCGGCGCGGCCTTCACATGCTCGATGGACCGTTCACGACGGAGGGCGGTGATGACGGTTATGCCCACCGCCACGAACACATCTCTGTCGCAGCGGGTGATCCTCGGCATTCCGGTTGCCGATCCGGGCTGGGCGAATGCGTTCGACTTTGCCAACGACGCGGCGTCTCGCCCGACCGGTCAGGTCAGGATCGCCTTTCTCAATGCGAACAACGCCAACTTGATGATGAAGGACGCCGAGTTTCGCGAGGTCCTTCGCCGCCAAGTCGTCTTCCCAGATGGACACGGCGTCGATATCGCCTCCTACGTGTTCCACGGCGACATGTTTCCGGCCAATCTGAATGGAACCGATTTCGTCCCGGCCCTCCTCACCCATATCGACCGGCCCATGCGGGTCGCGATGATCGGTGCGCGGCCGGACGTCTTGGTGCAGGCGGCGGAGAACCTTGGCAGACATGCGCCCTGGCATGAGTTCGTGCCGGTGTCAGACGGATTCTTCGATCGCAACCGCTCGCGGGATATCCTTGCAGAGGTGCGGGCTTGCAAGGCGGATATTCTTATCGTTGCCATGGGGAGCCCGATGCAGGAAAAATGGGTCGACGCCTATGTCGGTGCTCAGGATGCCCGGCTGGTGATCACCGTCGGCGCGCTGTTCGATTTTGTTGCCAATGCGATCCCGCGTGCGCCGAAGCTCATGCGCAGGCTTCGGCTCGAATGGCTTTACCGACTTGCCCTGGAGCCGAAACGCATGTGGCGACGCTATATTCTTGGCAATCCCCTGTTTCTTTGGCATGTCGCTGTTCACAAGCTGACGGGCAGGGGGCGCAAGAATGTCGGCGAAGCCAGCCTTGGAGCGCGAAAATATTGACCCGCCCTTCCACGCGAACCGCTGTTGTGACCGCATCCTACGCCAATGATTTCGAGCGCTGTCGCCTGATGTGCGAGAGCATGGATCGCCGGCTGCAAGGGGACTGGGTGCATTATCTGCTGGTCGCCGATTTCGACGTGACGCTTTTCCGGCAACTCGAAGGATCTCGGCGGCAGGTCGTGAGCGAGCGCGACCTCTTGCCCTGGTGGTTGCGTCCCGTCACCGATCCCCTGTCGGGCGGGCGCCGGAAAATCTGGCTCAGCCCCTTTGGCCTGCCGTTGCGCGGCTGGCACGTGCAACAGCTTCGCCGTCTGGCGCTCGCGCGTCATATCGATGAACCGGCGATGTTTGCGGTGGATTCCGATGTGGTTTTCCTGAGGGATTTCGACCCCGCCACGCTCTGGCAGGATGGCCGCCTGACGCTTTACCGCAAGGATGCCGCGATTGACGCGAACATGCGATCGAACCATCTGGCGTGGCTTGCCCACTCCGACCGGCTTCTTGGCATCGGCCCCTATGCGCTGCCGGCCAACGATTATATCAACACCTTGATCGCCTGGCGCAGCGACACATGCCGTAAGCTGGTCGAGCACATCGAGGCGCTGCACGGACGCAACTGGGTGCGCGCGATCACCAAGACCCGCGCCTTTTCCGAATGCACGATCTATGGCCGCTTCGTCGACGAGGTGCTCGGCGGGGAAGGGCACATGCCGTCGCCCGATGCGCTGTGTCACGTGCTGTGGTTCGACGACAGCTATCGGCAGGGCATCGCAGGTCTGAGGGATTTCTTGAAGGATATGGCGCCGCACCAGATCGGCATCGGCGTGCAGTCGTTCGTGGGCCACGACCTGGACGATATCCGCAAGGCGGTCGTCGAACTCGCCGCCTGAGCTTCGCGTCCGTCAGATGACCCGGTTGGCCGGCTTGGTGAGCGCCGTGTAGGTCAGGCCGAAGGATAGAACATACAACACAAGGAAGATCAAGTTGAGCGACGGCGCCCACCCAGCGACATCCGTCGTCGCCATCAGCAACAGCGATAACAATCCGGCTTTCACCACGCCCGCGACGAGCAGATTGGCCATGCGGCGGACCGTGCGCCCGGTCGCGTAAAGCAATTCCGAATGATACTCGATCAGATTGCGGAAAGAGGGCACCAGCAGGATCATCGCCACGATCGGTGCGGCGGCCGAAACATTGTGCCCAAGGCCGTTCGGGAAAACGTGGAGATAGATCGCCATCGCGGCAATGGCTGCGAACGAGGCTACCGCCACGGCAAGCTCGATCGACAGGCGTACCGGCCATCGGGCGATTGCGTCGGGCGTGCGCATGATCCGCTGGACGAGCAGTGTGTTGAACGAGCGCACGGGTAGGGCCGTCAGATCGGCGAGCCGCATCAGGATGGCATAGATGCCGGATACGGCCGGGCCGCCGATTGCCAGCACGACGATCTTGTCGAATTCCGACTGGACATAGAACAGAATCTCGGCGCCGGCGACCGAAACCGAATCGGCCCAGCGTCGCACATAAAGCCGGGGCTGCCAGCGAAGGCGCACCCTTGGATAAAAGACGACCAGCGCGACGACGAGGCTGATGGCATTGGCAGCAAGATAAAACTGCGACCAGGCCGCGAGCGTCTTGGCCTGCAACAGCGCAAACAGAACGGCCGCTGCCGTACGGATGGCCGTGGCGATGACGACAAGCAGGGCACCGCGGCCGAACCGGCCAAGGCCGTTGAGAACGATGACCGCAGTTTCAAGACCGCGCCAACAGACGATCTCGGCGATCATGAAGGCCGCAAAGGTGCCGGCCGACATGTCGCGTGAAAAAAGCGCCAGGAAGGTGCCGGCGCAGATGAGTGCGATCAATGGCAGGGAAAGCAGCGCGCCCACAAGAAATCCGGCACTGTAGGTGCCAACCAGCAGCGGCTTGACCGTCGCCACACGGTAGAGTGGCGACATGAAGCCGAAGGCCAGCGCCCTGGAGATCATGATGCCGGCGGCCGACGCCGTGGCAAAGAGGCCGAAGTCGGAGATCGCAAGGGTATTGGCGATCGCGATAAAGTAGGCAAGCGACAGGACGAGGCGGCCCGCCGAGCCCCCCGTCATCGAGAGGTAGGCGTGGATAAGCGCCTGATGGCGAAGGTAAAGCGCTTTGATGCGAGGCAACAAGGTCCAGCTTCCATTAGTCCTTCTCCTCATATGCGGGAATGTTTAATAAGGCGTGAGATTGGCCGGTTGCATGACCGCTTCTTTCGCCAAAATTAACCATTTGTTTTCCCTGTTTCCTTAGGTTGAGTTCACTATTCGGAATTCGCCATATCGGCAGCCGCGGGATAAGTCATGTTCAACGTCGACGACGACAAACGCCCGGTTCCGCGTGCATCGTTGCTCGATATCTCAGCAGGGAGCTCGCGAACCTCGAAGCCGGCGACAGGATCGGACGCCGCGCTGCGTGCATCCTCAAGCGCGTCGTTGCTCAATCGCTTCGTCGAAGTCGATGAAGCTGCCGCGCAATCGCACACCGCCATCCGTCCGACATCCCAGGCTCGCGAATCCCAGCCAAAGGCAGCCCAACCGCAACCGCAGGCAGCCCAACCCAAGACAAGGTCGGCACCCAAGGCCGCCGCTACCCGCGCGCGACCCAAGCGCGCGCTCGGCGATGCCGGGGGCAGGATGGCGCGGTGGTTGGCGGGCAACGATGCGTCCGGCACCGGCGGTGGAGACACGCCGCCTCCCGGCGACCGTCCCCTGGTCGATATCAAGGCCGTGCTTCGCTCCGTCTGGCAGCTTCGTTTCGTCATCGCCGCCACGACGGTTCTCGGCGCCGTCGCCGGCGTGGCGATCGCGCTGTCGACACCCAGCATCTACCTCTCGGAGAGCCGGCTCTATATCGACCCGCGCGAGGTGCGGCTGACGGATTCCGATCTCTCCAAACAATCGCTGGCAACGGAAGGCATTCTTGCGCTTGTCGACAGCCAGCTCGAAGTGCTGCGCTCGCGCACCGTTATGGAGAAGGTCGCACGCGATCTGGACCTGCAGAACGATAGCGAGTTTTCCGGAACCGGCGCAGCGGACGGCGAGGTGCCACCACGCACCCTGCAGAAGCTGAGCGACGCCATCCGCGTCTGGCGCGATCCCAAGACCTTCATCGCCATCGTCGAGGCGCAAAGCAGAAGCCCGGAGAGATCGGCGCAAATCGTGAACCACTTGGTCGAAACCTTCCTCGGCGAGGAGACGGCTGCGCAATCGGGCTTCTTCCAGAAGACGACCGCGGCTCTCGACCAGCGCATCGCCGGCCTCAAGTCCGAGCTCGACACTGCGGAAAAGGCGATCGAGGAGTATAAGGCGAGCAACGATATCGTTGGCGCAGGCGGCGAGCTGATTGCAGACAAGCAATTGCTCAGTCTCAGCGACCAGGTCGCGGCTGCCCGCAACCGCATTGCGGAAGCAAAGGCGAAGGCCGAAGTCTCCGGAAGGGTCCGGATCGACGATGTGCTGACGGGCGCGTTTCCCGAAGAGGTCGGTTCGATTGCGCTTGCCGAACTGCGCAAGCAATATGCCGCAACCCGGGCGCAACTGAGCTCGCTCGATGCAAGCCTCGGCCCCCGTCACCCGCAGCGCATCGCCGTCGTGCAGTCGCTGGATTCCTCCCGTGCCGAGATTGCCAACGAGCTGCGGCGTATCGCTGCCGCTTCGCAGACCGATCTCGAGCGTGCGCAGCGGGCGGAACAGGACCTCGTGAGGCAGTTTGCGGCACAGAAGGCCCGCCAGATCAACTCGTCCGGCGAAATGGTCGAGTTGCGTGAGCTGGAGAGAAATGCGGCAGCGACCCGCGAGATCTACGAATCCTTCCTGAAGCGCGCCAGCGAAACGCGCGAAGAAGAAAAGCTGACGACCAAGAACATCCGTGTCGTTTCGCGGGCGGAACCTGCACTGTTGCCCAAGGGGCCGTCGCGAAAGATCATCGTCATCGGCGCAACTTTGGCCGGTTTCTTCGCCGGCTTCGGTCTCGGTATCCTGCTCGGAATCTATCGCAGCCTGAACGGCTTGTTTGTCAGGCCGAAGGGCGGGCCGACGGAAACCGTCGACCCGGAGCCGCCGGAGCCCGGCACGGACCCGGATCCCTTGCCCGGCACACACAGTCAGCGGGAGGAGCAATTGCGCGAGATGGACCTGCCGCCGCCGTTCTCGCCGGCGGCGCACCACGCCCAGTCGCTGACCGCCGCCTATCTCGCTTCCCGCGAACTGGTGAAGCAGGAGCCCTCCGGCAAGCGCTCGCCTCGCGGTTTCGAACCTGACGAGGATGTCGGTATCGCCCAAGTTCAGGACGATCTTCGTGCGCTCAGGTCCCGCGTCGAGAGCTATTCCCGCCAGAAAGTCGCGCGTCGCTGAACCTCAGGATTTGCGGGTGTCATCAATGCGGCCCTTCAGTGATGAGAGGAAATGACGCTGCCTGCACTGTAAACGTGCGTCTGGCGATGCCTGCCCCTTGCATTTATGCGTTTGGGACAGCATAGGGCGCTTTGAGGCAATCGCCTTTCCCGAGGCGAATTAGAGTGTGCCACGAACAGGAAGCCAGGAGGAATGCCGTGACGACTGTGATTGATGGCAAGCAGGTCGCCGCTTCGGTTATCGAGGCCGTAAAATCCGCGACGCAAGCGCTTGAAGCGGATGCGGGCGTGCGTCCCGGTCTCGCGGTGGTGATCGTCGGCAACGATCCGGCCAGCCATGCCTACGTCTCCTCCAAGAGCAAAATGGCCAAGGAATGCGGCTTCCAGTCAGTCCAGCACACCCTGCCTGAGGACACGAGCCAGGACGATCTGGCGGCCCTCGTTGCCAAGCTCAACGCGGACGCCAGTATTCACGGCATTCTCGTCCAGCTGCCGCTGCCCAAGCATCTCAATTCCGAGCCGATCATCCAGTCGATCCTGCCGGAAAAGGACGTGGACGGTCTGCATGTGGTCAACGCCGGCAAGCTGGCGACCGGCGATCTCGAAGGCGGTCTGGTTTCCTGTACGCCCGCCGGCGCGATGGTGTTCGTGCGCCAGACCCACAGTGAGGACCTTTCGGGCCTGAACGCAGTTGTCATCGGCCGCTCGAACCTTTTCGGCAAGCCGATGGCGGCTTTGCTGCTTGCCGCCAACGCGACGGTGACGACGGCGCATTCGCGCACGAAGGATCTGCCGGCGGTCTGCCGCAATGCCGATATTCTGGTCGCGGCTGTCGGTCGACCTGAAATGGTCAAGGCGGATTGGGTGAAGCCTGGCGCAACCGTGATCGATGTCGGCATTAACCGCGTGTCCGCACCGGAAAAAGGCGAGGGCAAATCCAAGCTCGTCGGCGACGTCGCTTTCGGTGAAGTGGAAAAGGTCGCAGGCGTGATCACGCCGGTGCCGGGTGGCGTCGGCCCAATGACCATTGCCATGCTGATGGCAAACACCGTGATTGCCGCCTATCGCAAGGCGGGACGCAAGCCACCACGCTTCTGATCAGCGCCAGCTGGTATCTGTCGTTACCCGGCGCGCCGCCTCCGCGGCGCGTTTTTTACTTCTGCGGGGCCGGGCCAGTCGAGGCTCGGACGATCAATTCGGCGCGCCAGAGTTCCTGGTCGGGAAAAGCGCCGCTCTTGAGGATGCCTGCAATCAACCGAGTGGCGATGCGCCCGCCGGCTGCCCGCAGCGATGAGCGCGTCGTCGTCAGCGGCACGCTGAAGTTTTCCGGCTTCAGCATCGGCAACACATCATCATGCGCGATCAGCGAGATGTCGCGACCGATCGCCATTCCCGCCTGATTGACGGCCCTGACGGCGCCGAGCGCCAGCACCGTGCTCGAACACAGAACGGCAGTTGGCGCGTCGGGCTGCTGCAGGAAGCGCTGCATGCTGCGGTAGCCGTGTTCGTCAGTCATCAGCGAGTGATGGACGAGCGCCTCGTCGATGTTGAGGCCGTGTTCGGCCAGCGCCTTCGCCATGCCTTTCCGGCGGCGAATGGAAAAGCTGAGATAATCCGGACCGTTGATCAGTGCGATCCGCTGGTGGCCGAGCTGGATCAGCAGGCGCGTCGCATCGTAAAAAGCACCGGTGTTGTCGATGTCGAGGAAAGGATAATCCCGTGTCTCGCCGATCGAGCGCCCATGCACGACAAAGGGCATGGACAGCGATTTGAGCATCGCGATGCGCGGATCGTTCGCGCGCATATAGGCAAGAAACAGCGCATCGACATTGCCGCTGGCGGCAAGCCGCTGGAAGGTCGCCTCTTCATCCTCCGGCGCACTGGGATTGAGGACGAAATGGAAGTCGTGTTTGACCGCTTCCTCGCCAAGCCCCGCCAGGAATTCCCCGAAATGCACGTCGGAATCGATGCCGGCGGCGATCGGCATCACCATGCCGATTGAATAGGCCCTGCCGGTGGCAAGCCGCTGCGCCGCCCGGTTCGGCCGATAGCCGGTTTCGCGCACGGCCTGCAGCACGCGCTGGCGGGTTTCCGCATTGACTTCCGGAAAGCCGTTCAACGCCCGGCTCACTGTCGTCTGTGACAGGCCGAGAAGTTCCGCGAGCTGCTTGAGATTGACCGCCATGGTCAATTTTCCTCCCAAAGCGCTTTGGATATCCCTTTGATTTTTGTGGTTTCATCCAGCGCCCTCAATTTCTGTAGCACTCGTTTTTCATCATACAAAGCAGAATTAGCCGGCTTCGCGCTGCAAAAAGTTGCCGCAAAGCAAAATAATGTCGGGTGAGAGACGGTGAATCGAAAGCGCTTGACTCCTGGAGTGTCGCAATGGTTTGTTAGGAAACTCAAAGCGCTTTGAATTTTGCGCATTGATGATCTGCCCGGCGGGGTCCGGGTTCATCTTGGGAGGAGAACAACGTGAAGAGATCATTTCTGTTGAGCGTGGCCGCGCTGGCGCTGTTTGCGGGCGCTGCCGGCGCTGCGGATCTGAAGTTCAAGCCTGGCGAAGACAGCAAATTCAACTGGGCGAGCTTCGAGGAATTCAAGAAGGGTCATGACCTCAAGGGGCAGACGCTGACGATCTTCGGCCCCTGGCGCGGCGAGGACGAGGCGCTCTTCAAGAGCGTCTATGCCTATTTCGTCGAGGCGACCGGCGTCGAGATCAAGTATTCGTCCTCTGAAAACTACGAACAGCAGATCGTCATCGACACCCAGGCCGGCAGCCCGTCCGATATTTCCATCCTGCCGCAGCCGGGCCTCATCGGCGATCTTGCGTCCAAGGGTTACCTGACGCCGCTCGGCGATGACACCCAGAAGTGGCTGCTCGACAATTATGCCGCCGGCCAGTCCTGGGTCGACCTTTCGACCTACAAGGGCAAGGACGGCAACGCCGCCCTTTATGCCTTCCCCTACAAGATCGACGTGAAGTCGCTGGTCTGGTACTCGCCGGAGAACTTCGAGGACGCCGGCTACGAAGTGCCCAAGACCATGGAAGAGCTGAAGGCGCTGACCGAGAAGATCGCCGCTGACGGCCAGAAGCCCTGGTGCATCGGCCTCGGCTCGGGCGGCGCGACCGGCTGGCCCGCCACCGACTGGGTCGAAGACATGATGCTGCGCACGCAGCCCGCCGATGTCTACGACAAGTGGGTCAAGAACGAGATCCCGTTCAACGATCCGGCCGTCGTTGGTGCGATCGACGAGTTTGGCTGGTTCGCCAAGAACGACAAGTTCGTCGATGGTGGCGCGGCTGCCGTCGCGTCGACCGACTTCCGCGACAGCCCGAAGGGCCTCTTCGCATCGCCGCCGAAGTGCTACCTGCATCACCAGGCATCGTTCATTCCGTCGTTCTTCCCTGAGGGCACGGTGATCGGCGAGGATGCCGACTTCTTCTACATGCCGCCTTACGAAAGCAAGAAGGACCTCGGCAATCCAGTTCTGGGCGCCGGCACGCTGGCGATGATCACCAAGGACACGCCGGCATCACGCGCCTTCATCGAGTTCCTGAAGACGCCGATCGCGCATGAAGTCTGGATGGCGCAGACGAGCTTCCTGACGCCTTACAAGAGCGTCAACGTCGACACCTACGGCAATCCGCCGCTGAAGAAGCAGGGCGAAATCCTGCTGAACGCGACGACGTTCCGCTTCGACGGCTCGGACCTGATGCCCGGCAAGATCGGCGCAGGCGCATTCTGGACCGGCATGGTCGACTTCGTCGGCGGCAAGTCGGCGACCGACGTTGCCGACAGCGTTCAGAAGGCCTGGGACGCCATCAAGTAAAAACCGGACGGCGGGCGGTGATTGCGCCGCCCGCCCAGTCCTCTGGGTCCGTTGAACGTTCAGTGCGACGGGACCCCAACGAGAACGGCGACAATCGCCATGCCCTGCGCGAAATGTGCACTTGGGGGAGGGACATGTCATGCAACAGCTCGTCTTTGCGGTAGGCACCATGGTGGCCGGGGTGCTCGGCTGTGCTGCCTATTTCTGGGGAACCAGCTACATTCTCGATTTGATCTTCCCGTCGAAAGGGCGATCCGGTGTCGAGGCGTCGCGCAACCTGCGCATTACCAACGCCATCCGGCCATGGCTGTTTCTCGCCCCGGCGCTGTTTGCGCTGACGATCTACCTCATCTACCCCGTGATCATGTCGGTCTGGTTCAGCGTGCATGATCGCGCCGGCCAGAACTTCGTCGGTGCCAGCAACTACGTCTGGATGCTGAACGACGGCGAGTTTCGCCAGTCGATCTTCAACAATTTCCTCTGGCTCCTGGTGGTGCCAGCGCTCGCCACCTTCTTCGGGCTTGTCATCGCCGCTTTGACCGACCGGATCTGGTGGGGCAACATCGCCAAGACCCTGATCTTCATGCCGATGGCGATCTCCTTCGTCGGCGCTGCCGTCATCTGGAAGTTCATCTACGATTATCGCGCCGAGGGCACCGAACAGATCGGTCTCTTGAACGCGATCGTCGTCGCTTTCGGCGGCGATCCGCAGGCCTGGATCACGCTACCGTTCTGGAACAACTTCTTCCTGATGGCGATCCTGGTCTGGATCCAGACCGGCTTTGCCATGGTGATCCTCTCGGCGGCGCTGCGCGGCATCCCGGAGGAAACGGTGGAGGCCGCCGTGATCGATGGCGCCAACGGATGGCAGATCTTCTTCAAGATCATGGTGCCGCAGATCTGGGGCACGATCGCCGTGGTCTGGACGACGATCACCATCCTCGTCCTCAAGGTGTTCGATATCGTGCTGGCGATGACCAACGGACAGTGGCAGAGCCAGGTGCTCGCCAATCTCATGTTCGACTGGATGTTCCGCGGCGGTGGCGACTTCGGTCGCGGCGCGGCGATCGCCGTCGTTATCATGGTGCTGGTCATCCCGATCATGGTTTGGAACATTCGCAACGCGGCCAAAGAAATGAAGGGGCACTGAGATGAACCCGGCGACCCGCTCCCCTCTCACCTGGGCCGTACACCTCTCGGTCCTTCTTCTGGTCGCGCTCTGGACCCTGCCGACCGCGGGCCTGTTGATCTCGTCGCTGCGCGACAAGGATCAGCTCGCAGTCTCCGGCTGGTGGACGGCCCTGTCGACCTCGACCCAGAACATCGTCGCCCGTGCACCGGGGGCCGATACCCAGGTCGAACGCGACGGCAAGTTCGTGATCTCAGGCGATGTACTCGAAGGCACCGCCGCCGGCGAAGTCTCCGCCTTCGGCTTTTCGAGCCAAAAGCCGACGGCGTTCAAGGCCGGCGAAACGGCCGAGCTGAATGACGGCGAGAAGCTGACGGTACAGGCCGATGGCAGCTTCGAGATCGTCTCCGACACCAAGATGGAAGGTTCGCGCGGCCAGCGTATCTTCTTCACTGCCGCCATTCCCCCTCGCTTCACTTTCGACAACTACGTCGAGGTCCTGAGTGCCGAAGGCATCGGCGCCTCCTTCATCAACTCGCTGACGGTCGCCATTCCCTCGACGATCATCCCGATCCTGATTGCAGCCTTTGCCGCTTATGCCCTCGCCTGGATGCCGTTTCCGGGGCGCGCGATCCTGATCGCCGTCGTCGTCGGCCTGCTCGTCGTGCCGCTGCAGATGTCGCTCATCCCGCTTCTGAAGCTCTATAACGGCGTCGGCGCCTTCTTCGGCGTGCCGGCCAAGACCTATGTCGGCATCTGGCTTGCCCATACCGGCTTCGGCCTGCCGCTGGCGATCTATCTCTTGCGCAACTACATGGCCGGCCTGCCGCGCGAGATCATGGAATCCGCGCGTGTCGACGGCGCCAGCGACTTCGACATCTTCGTCAAGATCATCCTGCCGCTGTCGTTTCCGGCGCTGGCGTCGTTCGCGATCTTCCAGTTCCTGTGGACCTGGAACGACCTGCTGGTCGCCATCGTCTTCCTCGGCGCAGGCCAGGATGAACTCGTGCTGACCGGCCGGCTGGTCAATCTTCTCGGCTCTCGCGGCGGCAACTGGGAGATCCTGACCGCCTCCGCCTTCATCACCATCATCGTCCCCCTGATCGTCTTCTTCAGCCTGCAGCGCTATCTCGTGCGCGGCCTGCTGGCGGGATCGGTCAAGGGCGGCTGATCTCACAGGGACTTCTGAACGCAATGAGCATGACTGAAATGAGCGAATCCATATTGCAGGTCGATAAGGACTGGTGGCGCGGCGCGGTGATCTATCAGATCTATCCGCGCTCCTACCAGGATTCCAACGGCGACGGCATCGGCGACTTGAAGGGCATCACCGCCCGCCTGCCGCATGTCGCCTCGCTCGGCGCCGATGCCATCTGGATCTCGCCCTTCTTCACCTCACCGATGAAGGATTTCGGCTACGACGTTTCGAATTACACCGACGTCGACGGCATCTTCGGCAATCTCGCCGATTTCGATGCGCTGATCGCCGAGGCGCACAGGCTCGGCATTCGGGTGATGATCGACCTCGTCCTGTCCCACACTTCGGACCAGCACCCCTGGTTCGTCGAAAGCCGCTCAAGCCGGACCAACGCCAAGGCGGACTGGTATGTCTGGGCGGATTCCAAGCCCGATGGAACGCCGCCCAACAACTGGCTGTCGATCTTCGGCGGCTCGGCCTGGGCCTGGGATCCGACGCGGCTACAATACTACCTGCACAACTTCCTGACTTCGCAGCCGGACCTCAACCTGCACAATCCGGATGTGCAGGAGTCGCTTCTGGGCGTCGAGCGTTTCTGGCTGGAGCGCGGCGTCGATGGCTTCCGTCTCGACACCATCAATTTCTACTTCCACGACAAGCAGCTGCGGGATAACCCGGCGCTGGCGCCCGAGCGCCGCAACGCCTCCACCGCGCCCGCGGTCAATCCGTACAACTATCAGGAACATCTCTACGACAAGAACCAGCCGGAGAACCTGGCGTTCCTGAAGCGTTTCCGTTCCGTCATGGACGAATTTCCGGCAATCGCCGCCGTTGGCGAAGTCGGCGACAGCCAGCGCGGCCTCGAGATCGCCGGCGAATACACCTCCGGCGGCGACAAGATGCACATGTGCTACGCCTTCGAGTTCCTCGCGCCAGAAGCGCCGACGCCGGAACGTGTCGCCGAAGTCCTGCGTGATTTTCACAAGGCGGCCCCCGAGGGCTGGGCCTGCTGGGCCTTTTCCAATCACGACGTCGTTCGCCATGTCAGCCGATGGGGCGATGGCGTGACCGATCAAGACGCCTACGCCAAGCTGCTCGCCAGTCTGCTGATGTCGCTGCGCGGTTCCGTATGTCTCTATCAGGGCGAAGAGCTGGCGCTCACTGAAGCCGAGCTTGCCTATGAAGACCTGAAGGATCCCTACGGCATTCAGTTCTGGCCCGACTTCAAGGGGCGCGACGGCTGCCGCACGCCGATGGTCTGGGACAGCGCTGCGGTCAACGGCGGCTTCGGCGATGCCAAGCCATGGTTGCCGGTGCCGGCCGAGCATCTGAAGCGGGCAGTCTCCACGCAGAAGGGCAACGAGGCCTCCGTCATGGAGCATTATCGCCGCTTCCTGCAGTTCCGCAAAGCGCATCCGGCCTTTGCCAAGGGCGAGATCGAGTTTCGCGGCACCGATGGGCCGGTTCTGGCCTTCGTGCGCAGCCACGGCAACGAGAAGCTTTTCTGCGCCTTCAACATGAGCGGCGCGGCCGCGACGGCCGATCTGCCTGGGGAGCCAGTGGAAGCGCTTGAAGGTCATGGCTTTACAGCCGAGATCAGGGACAACAAGGTCAATCTTCCGGCCTGGAGCGCATTCTTCGCGCGCCTGGTTTGAGACAGACATAAGAGACGAAGGGGAGGGTGCGATGACAGGTCTGACGCTTAAAGATATCCGCAAGTCCTATGGTGCGGTCGATGTCATTCACGGCATCAATCTCGAGATCAAGCAGGGCGAGTTCGTCGTGTTTGTCGGTCCGTCCGGCTGCGGCAAGTCGACCTTGCTGCGCATGATCGCCGGCCTGGAGGAAATCACCGGCGGCGACATGTTCATCGATGGCGAGCGTGTCAACGACGTGCCTCCATCGAAGCGCGGCATCGCCATGGTGTTCCAGTCCTATGCCCTCTATCCGCATATGACCGTCTACGACAACATGGCCTTCGGCATGCGGATCGCCAAGGAAAGCAAGGAAGAGATCGACCGGCGCGTGCGCGCGGCGGCCGATATCCTGCAGCTGACCAAATATCTCGACCGCCTGCCGAAGGCGCTCTCGGGCGGCCAGCGCCAGCGCGTGGCGATCGGCCGGGCGATTTGCCGTGACCCCAAGGTCTTCCTGTTCGACGAGCCGCTGTCGAACCTCGACGCAGCCCTTCGCGTTGCCACCCGCATCGAAATCGCCAGGCTCAACGAGCAGATGGCCGACACGACGATGATCTATGTCACCCACGACCAGGTCGAGGCGATGACGCTTGCCGATCGCATCGTCGTGCTGTCGGCCGGTCATATCGAGCAGGTCGGCCCGCCGCTCGAGCTTTACGAGCGCCCGGCGAACCTGTTCGTCGCCCGCTTCATCGGCTCCCCGGCGATGAACGTCATTCCCGCCGCGATCACCGCCACCGGCCCGCAGACGACGGTGAAGCTTGCCGGCGGCAAGTCGGTGACGCTCGATATCCCCACCAACGCCTCCGAGAACGGCAAGACGGCGAGCTTCGGGGTACGTCCGGAAGATCTGCAAACGGCGAGCGGCGAAGACTTCCTCTTCGAAGGCACGGTGGCGATCGTCGAGGCGCTCGGTGAAGTGACGCTGCTCTACATCGAAGGGTTGGTTGAGAAAGAGCCGATCATCGCCAAGATCCCCGGCATTCTGCCTGTGCATCGCGGCGAGAAAGTCCGGTTCACCGCCGACAAGACCAAGCTGCATCTGTTCGACGCCGCCGGCAAGAGCTACCGCGCCTGAGAAAAAGCATCGCTGTTTTTCCCCATCAACCCGTCCGATTTTCGGACGGGTTTTTCTGTGTCCGTGCCCTCAATCTACCCTCTGTTAAATTTCTTCCTCTAGCCTGATGGGCAGGGGATATTAAGAGGCCTGTTGAATGACGACCGCGGCACCGATGATGCAGCAGCACTTCCTGAACAAGGAAGAATCTTTCATGTACGATCGCGAAACCACGTTCCCGATGGAGGACACGCGGAACGAGGCGCGCATCGAATATACGGAAAAAGGCATGACGCAGCTGAGCTCGCGCCGCTGCGAAATCATCAAGCTGTCGAAAAGCGGCGCCGTCCTCGGTATCCTGACGAAGTACCAGCTGCCGCAGAATTTCTACCTCGACATTCCAAGCGCCCGCATCCAGATGGTAGGTTGCCTGCTGAAGCGCGTGCACGCCAACAATGTCGTCGAAGCGCGTTTCCTGCGGCTATTGACCGACCGCGATCTCAATCGCATCTTCGTCTACAGCACGCATCCGAACCACCGGAACCGCACGCTCGACATCTATCGCTGAACGACGGAAATCCGTATGAAACGCCGGCCCAAACCAAGCGGGCTGGCGGTTGATGCATCGTTGCGGGACGGGCAGTCATCACCTGGTGGCGGCCGCATGCACTTGACTTCGTGCTTCAGTTTGGAATTGTTTTCGTCTTCACCGGAAGCGAGGCAATCCATCGATGGCGCCACCCTACCGTCTTTCCTGCCATTGTGGCGACATCGCCATTGAAGTCGATGTGGAGCTTTCAGGGCTGATCGAGTGCAATTGCTCGACCTGCCGGCGCACCGGTTTCCTTCACTGGAAGGTCGATGCCAGCAAGATCCGGCTGATCACGGAGAAACGGCGCCTCTCTACCTATGTCTGGCGCGGTGTGACCGAGGGGCATCATTTCTGCCCCACCTGCAGCGTCGCCATCATGCGCAGCGGCTATCCGAACGATCGCGTCTCGCTCAATGCGCGCTGCATCGAGGATATCGACATCTTCACCCTCGAGGTCGAGCGTTATGACGGTCGAAACGATATGTATCCGGGACCACTGAAGTAACGCGCGCCTTCGCGCGCCGGCTCACTGCCGACGGCGATGCTCGGCAGTGAGGGCTCGGTGGAAGTGAACGCCTCGGCGATGCCACCGAGGCCTCGTTCAGTTGAAGAGCACGCTGGCGCCGTGATCGGCGGAGCCGGCAATGGCGCGGAACGGCGCGAACAGTTCGCGCCCCATCCCGAACTCGTTGTCCGAGAGATCGGCATGGGCCGGAATGCGCGTTTTCAGGGCGATATCCTCGACCAGCACCTCGATCGTGCCGGCAACGGCATCGATGCGCACGATGTCGCCTTCCTGGATGCGGGCGATCGGCCCGCCGTCCTTGGCTTCCGGCGTCACGTGAATGGCGGCGGGAACCTTGCCCGAGGCGCCCGACATGCGGCCGTCGGTGAGGATCGCCACGCGCTGGCCGCGATCCTGCAGGATGCCGAGCACGGTCGTCAGCTTGTGCAGCTCCGGCATGCCGTTTGCCTTCGGGCCCTGGAAGCGCACGACGGCGACGAAATCGCCTTCGAGCTTGCCTGCCTTGAAGGCGGCGTTCAGCTCGCCCTGGTCATGGAAGATCTTCGCCGGTGCCTCGATGACGTGGCGATCGGGCTTGACGGCTGAGATCTTGATCACCGCCTTGCCAATATTGCCGGTCAGCATCTTGAGGCCGCCCGAATGCTGGAACGGATGGTCGATGGTGGATAGCACCTTCGGGTCACCGCTCTCAGTCGGCGTCGGCACGCGCTCCACGCCGCCATCCGCCCCGAGGCGGACGTCGATCTTGTAGGCGTCGAGACCTTGGCCAACGACGGTGCGCACATCGTCGTGCAGCAGACCGCCACGAAGCAACTGGCTGATCAGGAAGCCCATGCCGCCGGCCGCGTGGAAGTGGTTCACGTCGGCAAGGCCGTTCGGGTAGACGCGCGCAAGCAGCGGCACGATGTCCGAAAGCTCGGAAATGTCCTGCCAGGTCAAGAGGATGCCGGCGGCACGCGCCATGGCGACAAGGTGCATGGTGTGGTTGGTGGAGCCACCCGTCGCATGCAGGCCGACGACGCCGTTGACGATCGAACGCTCGTCGATCATTTCGCCGGCCGGCGTAAACTCGTTGCCCATGGCCGTGATCGCCAGCGCCCGCTTCGTTGCTTCCTTCGTCAGCGCGTCGCGCAGCGGCGTGCCGGGATTGATGAACGAGGCGCCGGGCAGGTGGAAGCCCATGATCTCCATCAGCATCTGGTTGGAATTGGCGGTGCCGTAGAAGGTGCAGGTGCCTGGGCCGTGATAGGATTTGGATTCCGCTTCGAGCAACTCGTCGCGGCCGACCTTGCCTTCGGCAAAGAGTTGGCGCACGCGCGCCTTCTCGTCGTTCGGCAGGCCCGTCGTCATCGGTCCGGCCGGCACGAAGACGGCTGGCAGATGGCCGAAGGTCAGCGCTGCGATCACGAGGCCCGGCACGATCTTGTCGCAGACGCCGAGATAGACGGTGGAATCGAACATGTTGTGCGACAGGCCGACACCGGCAGACATGGCGATCAGGTCGCGCGAAAACAGCGACAGTTCCATGCCGGGCTGGCCCTGGGTCACGCCGTCGCACATAGCGGGCACGCCGCCGGCAACCTGGGCGACGCCGCCTGCCTCACGCGCCGCGTCGCGGATCATCGCCGGATAGGTCTCGAACGGCTGATGCGCCGAAAGCATGTCGTTGTAGGAGGTGATGATGCCGAGGTTGGCGACGCGGTCGCCCGCGAGCGCCACCTTCTCGGCGGGGGAACAGACGGCAAACCCGTGTGCAAGGTTGCCGCAGCCGAGAACGCTGCGATGCGGTCCGCTTGAGGCTGCACGGCGCACGCGATCGAGATAGGGTTCTCGGTGCGGCTTCGAACGCTCGACGATGCGGGCGGTGATCGCGGCAATGCGGGAATCGGCGGACATGGCAAATCCTGTTCCGGAGCGCTCACGCTCCTCATCTTCATCCAGTCATCGATCCGGAGCGTTGCTTGCCTGGGAGAACGTGCAGGCCACGCCCCGGTATGAGCTCTTTCAACACTTTCGCGTTCCGGTGGAGCGCCCACCGGTTGAAAGTGTCCTGAACCGGCCGGTGATCCGGCCGTTATGGCGCCCAGTATATCTGCAGCGGCGAGGCTGCACGGCGCAGCATGGTACGGATCGGCATCTCGGCTTCGTCGCCTTGACCTTCCGCCTTGGCAAGCACCACCTTTTTGCCCTCACCTTCGATGTGCAGGACCAGGAGCCGCGCATCGTGAAGGCTGGAAAAGGTAAAGGTCAGGCGCGGTTCGCCGGCCCCTTCCGCTTCCATGGTGATGACGCCACGCGGCGTCGCCGCGTCGATCGCCCTTGAAAGCTGTGTGCCTCCCGGGAAGAACGACGCCGTATGGCCATCCGTTCCCATGCCGAGCACGACGACGTCGAAGGGCACGCCGATCTTGGCCGTTTCGTTGCTTGCGAGCACGGCCGCATCTTCTGCCGAAGCGGCAGCATGGTAAAGCGGCAGGAAATGTGCTTTCGCCGCAGGCCCGTGAAGCAGGTTTGCCGTGACCAGCGCGTGGTTGGAACGATCGCTTTCCGGCGGAACGAAGCGTTCGTCCACCAGCGTGACCGTCACCTTGTCCCAGGCAATGTCCTTCTGGGCGAGCGCCTGGAAGAAGGCCTTGGGCGTGGATCCGCCGGAAACGGCAATGCTTGCCGTTCCGCGCGCGGCAATACCGGCGGCAAGGGCTGCGCTGACGGCGTCGGCCAGGCCTTCGGCCAGCGCGGCGCCAGTGTCGAATGTGTGAAGCGTCGTGCTCATTTCCAACCTATATCGCATCGTGCCAGGTGCGGCCGTCGCGCTCGATCAGCGCGATCGACTGGCTCGGACCCCAGGTGCCGGCGGTATAGCCCTGCACCTGCTGTCCGGTTTCTTCCCAGGCTTTGAGGATCGGATCGACCCATTTCCATGCCGCCTCGACCTCGTCACGGCGCACGAACAGCGTCTGGTTGTTGCGAACGACGTCGAACAGCAGCCGCTCATAGGCATCGGCATTGCGCACGTCGAAGGCCTCGGCAAAGCTCATGTCGAGCGAAACGTTGCGAAGGCGCATGCCGCCCGGACCTGGGTCCTTGATCATCAGCGACTGCTTGACGCCTTCGTTCGGCTGCAGGCGGATGACGAGCTGGTTGGCGGAAATCCGACCGGCACTGTTGTCGAAGATCGAGTGCGGGATCTGTTTGAAGGTAATGACGATTTCCGACATGCGACCGGCAAGGCGCTTGCCGGTGCGAATGTAGAACGGCACGCCGGCCCAACGCCAGTTGCTGACTTCGGCCTTGATCGCGACGAAGGTTTCGGTGTTCGAGACGCCGCCTTCGAGCTCTTCCAGATAGCCCTTGACCGGGCCGCCGGCAGATGCGCCCGCGCGATATTGGCCGCGTACCGTCACCTGCTCCACATTGGAAGCGTTGACCGGCTTCAGCGCGCGCAGAACTTTCAGCTTTTCGTCGCGCACGGCTTCCGCGTCCATCGAGGTCGGCGCTTCCATCGCAACAAAGCAGACGAGCTGCAGGATGTGGTTCTGCACCATGTCGCGAAGCGCGCCAGCCTTGTCGTAGTAGCCAGCGCGGTTTTCGAGGCCGACGGCTTCCGAAACGGTGATCTGCACGTGGTCGATATGGGCGGAGTTCCAAAGCGGCTCATAGAGCGCATTGGCAAAGCGCAGCGCCATCAGGTTCTGCACCGTCTCCTTGCCGAGATAGTGGTCGATGCGGAAGATCTGCTCTTCGCGGAAAACCTTGCCGATCGTGTCGTTGAGTTCGGTCGCCGACGCCAGGTCGCGCCCGATCGGCTTTTCGACGACGATGCGGGTGGTCTTGGTGATCAGCTTGTGATCGCGGATCTTTTCGGAGATGTCGCCGAAGATCGCCGGCCCGACGGCGAGGTAGAAGGCGCGAATGCGCTCCTTGCCCTCTTCCAGGATCTTCTTCAGCTGATCCCAGCCCTGGTCGGACTTGGCATCGACCGAGACGTAGAAGAGGCGGGCGGTGAACTTCGCCACTTCCTCTTCATTGTATTCGGCCGGCTTCAGGTGTTCCTTCAGCGCATCGGCGGCAAACTTGCGATATTCCTCATGCGTCAACGCGGCGCGCGAAGCGCCGATGACGCGGGTCGGCTCAGTGATCTGGCCTTCCATCTGGCGGTGATAGAGCGCTGGCAGCAGCTTGCGCTCGGCGAGATCGCCGGTGCCCCCGAACACGACATAGTCAAACGGTTCGACGGGAATGATCTGGCTGCTCATAGGATAATCTCGATCTTGTTCAGGTCAGGGACACATATAATCTAATCGATTTAAAGGCGCTAGGGTGCGACGCAATAAAATGCCCTTCAATGCGGTTTCTAGAGTTTGTCGCGAAGCGCGTACCAGCTGAGCGCCAGGAACAGAAGCGGCGAACGGAAGCGTACTCCGCCGGGAAAAGCCGGTATTTTCAAGGCTTTCAACAGGTCGAGTTCCGTCTCTTTGCCAAGTGCGAGGTCAGCGTAGAGCTTGCCGCAATAGTTGGAAAGCATGACCCCGTGGCCGGAATAGCCGCCGATCGACGTGACGCCCGGCATCACCTCGCGACAGAACGGTGTGCGCGGCATGGTGATGCCGACGGAGCCGCCCCAGCCATGGGTGATCTCCACATTGCCGAGTTCCGGATAGATCTCTGAGATTTGCCGGCGGATATGGGTGGAAATGTCGCGCGGGTTATCGGCGGTGTAGGCTTCGCGCCCGCCGAAAAGCAGTCGTCCGTCTTTTGATTTGCGGAAATAGCGCACGACAAAGCGCGAATCGTCGACCGATTCGCCGCCGGGTAGCACATTGGGGTGGGCGGATAGCACCTCGGTCGCACCGATGAAGGAGCGGATCGGCATCACATGGCTGGCACTCACCGGCTCGAGATTGCCGATATAGGCGTTGCAGGCGACAAGCACCCGGTCGGCGGTGATCGTGCCGTGATCGGTGGTGATGACGACAGCCGCGCCCTTGCGTTCGATCTTTTCGGCCTTGGTCCGCTCGAACAGGTTGGCGCCGGCAAGGGCTGCCTGCCTGGCGAGCCCCACCAGCAGTTTCATCGGATGGATATGCCCCGTGCCGGCGTCGCGGATGCCAAAGTGATAGCGGGTCGATCCGAGGCGACTTGCCGTCTCCTCACGCTCCATGAACGAGAGATGCGGATAACCGAAGCGGCTCGCCATCGCCTCGACGTGGTCGCGATAATCCTTCTCCAGGCTCTTCTTGTGGCCGACAGAGAGCTGCCCCGGCATGAACTCGATGTCGATGGCGTGTTCCGCGGCAAAATCGAGCACGTGCCGCTTGGCGTTCTCGGCCATGTCGAACAGCGCTTGCGCCCGTTCATGGCCGAGCGTTTCCTCGGTCTCGTCGGCCCAGGCCCGCTGGCCGGTGCCGAACTGACCGCCATTGCGCCCCGACGCGCCGTCGCCGAAGCGGCAGGCGTCGATGAGGGTGACATCGACGCCCTGGCGGGCAAGATTGTAGGCCGCCTGAAGCCCCGTATAACCGCCGCCGATGACGGCGACATCGGCCTTGCGCGATCCCGGCATCTGAGGGAATTCCGGTCGATCCGGAACGGTTGCCTCATACCAGGAGTAACCGGGCGAGATCGGGCTTTGCCAGGGCATAGGGTGGCCTTTCAGGTCAGACGTTCAGCAACAGGAACTCGCGTTCCCAAGGGCTGATGACCTGCATGAAGGTTTCGAACTCGCCGCGTTTCACCCCGGCATAGATGGCGATGAATTCGGGGCTCAGCACCTCGGCAAGCGAAGGCGCCGATTCCAGCAGCGCGACGGCCTCGAGCAGCCCGCGCGGCAGATCGATCTCGCCTTCGTTGGCGGTGTCTTCCGTCGGCGCCGAGGGCTCGCGACCCTCGATGATGCCGAGATAGCCGCAGGCAAGTGAAGCGGCCAGCGCCAGATAGGGGTTGGCGTCCGAGCTTGGCAGCCGGTTTTCGATCCGCCGGGCAACCGGCTCGGAAACCGGGATGCGGAAGGCGGTCGTGCGGTTGTCGTAACCCCAGGCCGTGTTCACCGGCGCCGACATGTCGGGCGTCAACCGGCGGAAGGAGTTCACATAGGGCGCCATCATCACCAGCGTGCGCGGCACATAATGCTGCATGCCGCCGATGAAGTTGAAGAACTCCTTGGAGGCGGAACCGTCAGGATTGGAAAACAGGTTGCGGCCGGTGTTGATCTCGATCACCGACTGGTGGATGTGCATGGCCGAACCTGGCTGGCCCTGCATCGGCTTGGCCATGAAGGTGGCGTAGATGCCGTGCTTCAGCGCCGCTTCGCGGATGGTGCGCTTGAACAGGAACACCTGGTCGGCAAGCTCGATCGGATCGCCGTGACGAAGGTTGATCTCGAGCTGAGCCGGACCTTCCTCGTGGATCAGCGTGTCGATCTCCAGGCCCTGCTTCTCGGAGAAATGATAGATGTCGTCGATCAGTTCGTCGAACTCGTTGATCCCAGCGATCGAGTAGCCCTGGCCGCCGAGGATCGAGCGGCCGGAGCGGCCTTTCGGCGGATGCAGCGGATAGTCGGGATCATCATTGGTGGCGACGAGGTAGAACTCGATCTCGGGGGCGACGACCGGCTTCCAGCCCTTCTGGCGATAGAGGTCGACCACGCGCTTCAGGACGTTGCGCGGCGTGTAGCTGATCTGCTCGCCTTCAGAGCCGACGATATCGCAGATCACCTGCGCTGTCGGGTCGGTTTCCCAAGGGACGACGGAGAGCGTCGACAGATCGGGCACGAGCTTGATGTCGCTGTCGCGCGAATCGTAGCGGAACTGTCCGGTCTCGTCGGGATATTCGCCCGAGATCGTGTGGCGGTAGACGGCGGATGGCAGCGCAAGCGACGTGTTGGACGTGAACTTGGAGGTCGGCATCATCTTCCCGCGGGGAACGCCGGCAAGGTCGGGCGTGATGCATTCGATGTCTTCGATCCCGCGGATCTTCAGCCAGTCCGTTGCTTCCTTCCAGGTCTTGACCCCTCGAAGCGAATGCAGGGCGGCGGGTATTTTCGAGGATTTGCTGATTTTCGTTGTTTGTTGGGCAGCACTTCTCTTGGAGGGCATAAATCACCGGTTTTGGCTTCGGATGGCGCATCATAACCGGAGATTGCCAATTGGCTAGAGCGGGACGATTGACTTTCGCTTGCTTGACCGGAAAGGAATGCGCTGAAGAGCTCAAAGGTGTTTCGTGGCTGAAAAAAAGGATGTGGTGATCATTGGCGCCGGTGCCGCCGGCATGATGTGCGCCATCGAAGCGGGCAAGCGTGGCCGGCGCGTGCTCGTCATCGACCATGCCAGGGCCCCGGGCGAGAAGATCCGCATCTCCGGCGGCGGCCGCTGCAACTTCACCAATATCCATGCCGGTCCGAAGAATTTCCTCTCGGCCAATCCGCATTTCTGTAAATCGGCGCTTGCGCGCTACGGCGCGCGCGATTTCCTGGCGCTTGTCGAAAAACACGGCATCGCCTGGCACGAGAAGACGCTCGGGCAATTGTTCTGCGATCACTCGGCCAAGGACATCATCAGGATGCTGCTCACCGAAATGCGCGAAGTCGGTGCCGAACTCCGGCTGGAGACAACGATCGACAGTGTCGAGCGCCACGGCGACGGCTTCCGGGTGATGACCGGCGATGGGCCTGTCGATGCCCAGTCGCTGGTTATTGCCAGCGGCGGCAAATCGATCCCGAAGATGGGCGCGACCGGGCTTGCCTATAAGATCGCCGAGCAGTTCGGCTTGGCGCTGGTCGAAACCCGCCCCGGGCTCGTGCCGCTGACGCTCGATCCGGCCCAACTCGAGACGATCGGCGAACTGGCAGGCGTCGCCGCCGACGCCGAGGCGCGGTCCGGCAAGACGGCCTTTCGCGAGGCGGTGCTGATCACGCATCGCGGCCTCAGCGGCCCGGCTATCCTGCAGATATCGTCCTATTGGCGCGAAGGGCAGGATATCGTCTTGAGGCTGATGCCCGATATCGACATCGCCTCGATCCTGAAAGGCGCGCGTCGCAGCAACGGCAAGCAGGCGGTCCAGACAGCACTCGCCGATATCCTGCCACGGCGGCTGGCGCAATTCTTTGCCGATGCCGCCAAGCTGACCGGAAAGCAACTCGCCGATCTCTCGGACAAGACGATCGACGCGCTGTCGGCGTCGATCCAGGCTTGGACGATCAAGCCGGCCGGTTCCGAAGGGTATCGCACAGCCGAGGTAACGCTCGGCGGTGTCGATACCAGCGGACTCGATTCCAAGACGATGCAGGCAAAGTCTGTTCCCGGCCTCTATTTCGTCGGCGAATGCGTCGATGTGACCGGCTGGCTCGGCGGCTACAATTTCCAATGGGCCTGGGCCTCGGGCTTTGCGGCCGGCCAGGAGGCCTGATCCCCGCATTTGTGGCGCGTCGCTTCAGCCATTGTTAACGGATATGCCTGAACCTCTTTCGATGTCGGCACAGCCGGCGGTTGGCGAGATGGAACTGTTCCGCAAACGGAAATCACACTGTTTCCATTTTTAGGGCTTTTCTCCGCCGCGGCATGGCTGCAATATGATCTCGACTGGCAAGCCGGTTTATCCGGGCCGAACGTTGCCGGTCAGTGAGAAGGACAGGATGTCATGAACCAGCCACGCCGTCGTCCCCGCGCCATCGCGATCGCTCGCACCGACGAGAGCCGCGCCCAGAGAGTGATGCTCACCCGCATTGCTCTGCTTGCCTTCTTTGCCGTCGCTGCCTTCGCAACGCTTCCGGCCCTTTGGCATTGACGCTGCCGGTCGGCCGCCTGGCGGCCGAACTTCTGGCGCGCCTTGAGTGCGCGAGCGCCTTCGGAAATTCGTTGGCGAGTGTTGCGCGCTTATACAATTTTTAATCGTTCAAAATGATTATTGCGACGAAGTGAGTTCCGTCAGGACTTCGCTACCGGGGAGGTGGCGTGGTCCCGCAATGATTGCTGACGGACTGGCGGTGTGCGCCGCATGATTTTTCCGAAAAACATCAGCCTGTTTGCGCATCGGGTGGCTCTCGATCGTTTCGTCCTTTCGGCGGTTACGCTCAAAGGCGAGACATGTTTCGAGCCGCCGGGGGAGGCGAATGCGAGCTGCGAGCCAAGGTGTTTTCCATGTTCATCGATAGAATTCTTGCCCGTTTCAAGATTCAGACGAAGGTGCTTTTCTTCATTCTGCCCTTCGTCGTCAGCATCTGTGCCGTCGGCATTACCGGTCTTTATGCGTCCGGCCTGCTTCAGGGCCGGATGGAGATTTCAAACAGCGTCCTGCAGACGCTGAGCGGGTTCAAGGACGTCTATGCGGGGATGAACAACTTCCTGCATTCGACCACCGAGGAAACCCGCGACGCCTTGCAGGGCAAGATTTCTGCTCAGAAGGAAATCCTTGCCGACACCGCCGCACAGGTCGCCGGCCAGAACGGCCAGGACGAACTCAAGGCCGCGATTGCCGCAACCAACGACATCGAAGCCCGCATCGACGGACTGTGGAAGCTGCATGTCGGCGAGCAGGAAATGCGCGCCGCGATGTCGGCGAACCTCGATGCTCTCCTGGTCGAGCGCGCCAAGATCAACGACGAGTCGAACCGGCTGCAATATGCCGTGCGCAAGAACGAGAACGCCGCCAAGACCATGCTGCGCGAAGCCGAAAAGCTGATGCGCGCCAGCCGCTTCTTCAACGAGTTCGGTACTGAAGTCGCCAA
Organism: Ensifer adhaerens; assembly: GCF_013283195.1. Taxonomy (GTDB): domain Bacteria; phylum Pseudomonadota; class Alphaproteobacteria; order Rhizobiales; family Rhizobiaceae; genus Ensifer; species Ensifer adhaerens_G. The sequence continues at coordinate 1,111,815 of NZ_JABEKT010000001.1, forward strand.
GGCGACGACGGTCGAGGACAAGCTCAAGGCGGTCAAGGAACGGTTCCCGATGATCGGCCGCACCGAGCGCGACATCTTCCGGCTGCTGCCGAAGGACGAGAAGTCGCTGACCGAGACGATCACCTCCGCATCGAGCGAGATCGGCGCACTTTTGAAGGCGCCCGCCGGGCCGGAAACGCTTGCCGGTATCTCGAAATACGTCGACCGCTTCCGCACTGCGAGCTTCCGTCTTGAAGCCGCGTCGGTCGGCAAGATGCGCGATGCGACACGGATCTTCGCCGAGCTTGACCAGTTGATCGTCAGCACCGAATCCGTCCTGACAGCCACACGCCGGCTTTCAAGCTCGATCACCGATATCCAGATCTCCGCGGCGACCTTCATGGGCACGACCACGGAAAGCAACCGACAGAAGCTGCTCGACAAGTTCCTGGCGGTTCAACAGAACATGGCGACTCTGCGTGGTGTTGCGAGCGAAGGCGCATCCTTCGATGCGATTGCCGATACGCTGATGCCGATCATCACCGTGATGAAGAAGGACGCGGCGTCGCTGGTCGAAATCACCGTGAAGCGGACAGCCGATTTCGACGCGGCCGGCCAGTCGATCAACCAGATCTGGAGCGATCTCACCGGCTTTGCCGAACAGCAGAAGGTTGCCGCCGGCACCGAGCGCCAGGAGGCAAACCAGATTTCGGTCGCCGCGACCGTCGCAGGCGTCGTCATCGCCCTGCTTGCCGGCATTGCACTGACGCTGACGCTCAAGAAGCCGATCGGCCAGATCACCGCCGCCATGCGTCGCCTGGCAGACGGTCGCCTTGATACGTCGATTGACGGCGATGCCCGCCAGGACGAGATCGGCGACATGGCCCGCGCCTTGGGTGTCTTCAAGGAAAATGCGCTCTCCAAGGTGCGCATCGAGGCCGAAAGCGAAGAACAGCGTGCCCGCGCCGAAGTCGAGCGAACCCGCAACGATGCTGAAAAGCGCGAACTCGACCGACAGATCGATCTTGCCGTCAGCGAACTGGCGGCCGGCCTCGGCCGTCTGGCACAGGGCGACCTGTCGCGTCAGATCGACATTCCCTTCCATGGGCGTCTCGAGCAGTTGCGCACCGACTTCAACGGCTCGCTGATCCGCCTGCAGGACACGTTGGCTCAGATCCGTGGCAATGCGCAGGCGATCCAGCAGAGTGGCGCCGACATGCACCACGCCGCTGATTCCCTGTCGAAGCGGACGGAAGCCCAGGCTGCCTCACTCGAAGAAACGGCGGCCGCGGTCGACCAGATCACCGTGACCGTTCGCTCGTCAGCAGAGCGGGCGAACGAGGCCAACGTCGCCGTGACGCAGACGAAGAAGAGCGCCGACAGCTCGGCAACCGTTGTCACCAATGCGATCGCCGCCATGGGGCGCATCGAAGAGGCGTCACGCCAGATCGAGCAGATCATCGAGGTCATCGACGATATCGCCTTCCAGACGAACCTCCTGGCGCTGAACGCGGGCATCGAGGCAGCACGCGCCGGCGAGGCCGGCAAGGGCTTTGCGGTGGTCGCACAGGAGGTCCGCGAACTGGCGCAGCGCTCGGCTGAAGCGGCCCGCGAAATCAAGGGCCTCATCAACAAGTCGACCGACGAGGTCAATTCCGGCTCGCTCCTTGTCAAGGAAACCGGCGCCGTGCTGGCTTCGATCAGTGCCCAGATCGTCACCGTCAGCCAACATGTCGAAATGATCGCGACCGCAAGCCGCGACCAGGCGGTAGCGCTTAACGAAGTCAACGGATCGGTCAACCAGATGGATCAGATGACCCAACAGAACGCCTCGATGGTGGAAGAGGCAACGGCAACGAGCCTTGCGCTTTCCAACCAGGCCGACACGCTGATGATGCTGGTCGAGCAATTCCGGCTGGAGCCGGAAGCGGCCGATATCCACGCTTACCGCGCGGCCTGATCGGCCAGCACCGCGACAGCTTTGTCATCCTAGCACTGCACCGCGCAACCCACCGGTTGCGCGGTGCATTTCGTTTGCGCAGCCTGTTCAACGCTTTCAATCCGTCTGCGTGCCGCAAGCGCGGCGATGCAGCGGCAAAACATCCGCCGCAACAAGCTCGGCGGCTTGGGATCGAAATGCTCGTCCCAGCGGCGGGATTTTAGTATCAGATCGGCCATATAGGCGGCTGCCAGCGTTTCCATGGTGATGCTCCTCATCGAGTGGCATCCTCGCTTTTATGCAGCAAAAGCTGTTTTACATACGCAAGATATCGGCCTATGTTTTTCACCAATGAAAGACATGGATTGGGACATCTATCGCTGCTTCATGAGTGTGGCGCGCACCGGCGGCCTGACCGGCGCCGCGCAGGCGCTGGGATCAAGCCCGGCAACTGTCGGCCGGCGCATGCTGGAAATCGAGGAGCGTACCGGGCGCAGCCTGTTCGTGCGCAGCCAGACCGGCTATCAGTTGACCGGCGACGGGCAATTGCTATTCGAACAGCTTGAAGAGATGGAGGCCGCCGCCCGGCGCGTCGAGAGCTGGCGACGGGAAGGCGAGGGGGCTGTCGTTCGCATCACTGCCGGAACCTGGGTGTCCTGGCTGCTTGCCGAAAACTTTCCGGCGCTCTGTACGGAGCGTGATGGTTTCAGCCTCGCGATCAATGTCGGAGAGACACGTGCAAATCTTGCCTATCGTGAGAGCGATATCGGTATCCGTGCCTTCGAGCCGGAGGAAAGCTACCTGGCCGCCCGCCCGGTGGGCGACGTCGCCTACGCCGCCTATCGGCAGAAGAATGCATTGCCGGCGTCAAATGGCCGATGGGTCGCCGTCGGCGAGGAGGATGCGATCTCGTCCTATCTGCGTTGGCCGCATGCGCATGCGACCGGTCGCATCGTGGCGACGGTGACGCGGCCGCGCTCCCTGCTCGACCTTGCACGCGCCGGTGCCGGTTGCGCCGTGCTGCCCTGTTTCGTCGGTGACCTCGACCCGCTGCTGGAGCGGACGGGCGAGGAGATTCCGGCGCTTCGACATCGCCAGTGGATCGTCATGAACAACGAGGATCGCCACCGCCAGGAAATCCGCACGGTCGTCGATCGCATGACAAAGCTTTTGAAAAGCCACGCTGACATCTTCGCCGGAAAGCGCCCGCGCCGTGGCTGACGTGGTCAGCGCATCAACAGGCTGACGAGCGCCGCCTGCGAGTTCACGTCGGTCTTGGTGTAGATGTTCTTCAGCTGCGTGCGGATGGTCTCGTAGCTGACACCGTTGGCCTGGGCCATCTCCCGGAGCGACAGGCCGGCCGCAAGGCCGGACGCGATGCGAACTTCGGCGGGCGTCAGGCCGTGAATGTCCCTGAGATGTTCCCGTCGTTCCTCAGGCAAAAGCGATGTCGCCGGCTCGATCAGAACCGCGACCGTCGGTCCGTTCAGAAGTTCGACGAAGATATCGGACCGCAGTCGCACCAGTGTGATGCGATAGGCCGCGCCATCCGTGGCCCTGGCAAGGGAGACATGTGGCTCCGCATGGGTATTGATCCGCAAGGACAACAGTTCGAGAGCTACTGCCGATCCCGCGCTTGGCAGCGTCACACGCCCACCTGCCGAAATCCGAAGAGGCGCATTGTTGGCGATCATGCGCTCGGCGCTCTCGTTCATCGAGCGGATCCGAAGATTCTCGGTGACATAGACCACGCCGACGCCGACGCTATCGAGCAAATCCCGGCCTTCGCCGTTCCCGGGCGCCAACATGTCACGCTTGCGCAGCAGATCGAAAGCCCGTTTCAAGTGCGGCGCCAGAAAGGTGTATTGCTCGGCGGCCTGCTGATTGAGGTCGTCATCTGTCGAGGAAGTGCAGGTCGAGAGCATGAAGGTTCGGCTTGCGCTTCTGATGATCGTCACGCCGACGCTGGTCTCGCATCCGGTCTGTCGCTTCAGCCAGTCGTTATAGAATTCGGATTTGATCAGCTCGCCGCGCGCGACGATCTGCTCCCCGCAGATGCCCTGGCCTGCAGGCACGAGCATCGCCTTTGGGATCCAGGGATTGACCGCGGCAAAGTGCTGGTTGAACTGCTCGATATCCTCGGCGTCAAACCCCGAGACGGAAGGCACATAGCTGCGGGGTGTTGCCAGATCGTGATAGTGCAGCGCTGATCGGCCGTTGGGCAGCGTATTGGCCAGCCGATCGAGAAAGTCTTGCCAGCTGCACTCGCCGAAGGCGGCGCCGTAGATCAGCTCAGTCAGCTCTTCCGTTCCGGAATGTCCCGGCTGCAGCATGCGCGCCCCCGCTCGCAATAGTCACAGCTAATATAGGTGAAGCTCGCATCAGAAGCAACTTGAAATGGTATTTTGCGCCGCGGGCCGGGCGCTGAAAAGCAAACAGCCGACATTGCTGCCGGCTTGTTCCCGTTAAAGGTGTATTGGTTGGGCGTGCTACGCATATGGCCGGCGACCGGCGGCAACGATTGGTATCACTCGCCGCGACTCTACGCCCGGACCGGCCGTGCACAGAGACGCGATGAACGCGACCGCTGCCGCAAGCGCCATCATCATGCCCGTCCCTGGGTGACGATGACGGGGATCAGCAGGTCGCCCCAGTTGCCTTCGCCACCGTGGTGGCGGGCCGAGCGCACGAGCTCGACCGATACGCCGGCGTCGACGGCTTTCATGACGGCCTGGTTGAGGCGGTGCAGGTCGTTGGCGACCATGCGGATCGCGGCTTGCTGGTCCGGGGTCATGGCCGAAGACTGTTCCTCGGCCCGTTCCTTGACGCGTGTCTGGACTGTCATTGGGGTTCTCCTTGGTGTCAGCGAGGTCTGTTCGATTGCGCGGGGAGCGCGGCGGGCAGGGATTGCCGCGCCCCCCGGTCCTTCACTCTGCGGCCGGGCGGAACTGGTCGTGCTCGGTCGATTCCTTCATGGCCGTCGTCGACGACTGACCGCCGGTAATGGCGAGCGACACCGCATCGAAATAGCCGGTGCCGACTTCGCGCTGATGCTTGGTGGCGGTGTAGCCGTTGACCTCGGCGGCGAACTCCGCCTCCTGCAGCTCCGAATAGGCGGCCATCTGCCGGGCCTTGTAGCCGCGGGCGAGTTCGAACATGCCGAAGTTCAGCTGGTGGAAGCCGGCGAGCGTGATGAACTGGAACTTGTAGCCCATCGCACCGAGTTCACGCTGGAACTTGGCGATCGTCGCGTCGTCGAGGTTTTTCTTCCAGTTGAACGACGGCGAGCAATTGTAGGCGAGCAGCTTGCCCGGATGCGCCTTGTGCACGCCCTCGGCAAATCTGCGGGCCTGTTCCAGGTCCGGCTTCGAGGTCTCGCACCAGATCAGGTCGCAATGCGCCGCATAGGCGATGGCGCGCGCGATGCACGGCTCGATGCCGTTCTTCACCTGGTAGAAGCCTTCGACCGTGCGTCCGGCGTCGTAGTCGACGAAGGGGCGATCGCGCTCGTCGATATCAGACGTCAAAAGCTTGGCGGCTTCCGCATCGGTGCGGGCAATCACCAGCGTCGGCGTGCCCATGACGTCGGCTGCAAGCCGTGCGGCGTTGAGGTTGCGGATATGGGCCGCCGTAGGGATCAGAACCTTGCCGCCGAGATGGCCGCACTTCTTTTCAGACGCGAGCTGGTCTTCGTAGTGGACGCCTGCCGCGCCCGCTTCGATGAACGCCTTCATGATCTCGAAGGCATTGAGCGGGCCGCCGAAGCCGGCTTCGGCGTCGGCAACGATCGGGGCGAACCAGGTGTCGACCGAAAGGCCCTTGCCTTCCGATGTCTCGATCTGATCGGCGCGCTGCAGCGTGCGGTTGATACGCTTGGCCAGCTCCGGTGCAGCGTTTGCCGGATAAAGCGACTGGTCTGGATACATCGCGGACGCGGTATTGGCGTCGGCCGCGACCTGCCAGCCGGAAAGGTAGATTGCCTTCAGGCCGGCGCGAACCATCTGCATGGCTTGGTTGCCGGAGAGCGCGCCGAGCGCGTTGACGAAGTCTTCTTCGTGAATGAGCTTCCACAAGCGGTTGGCGCCCATTTCGGCCAGCGAATAACGGATCTCGACCGAGCCGCGCAGCCGCTTCACGGTTTCGGCGGTGTAGGGGCGTTCGATGCCGTCAAAGCGGCCCTGCTGGGCACTGGGAACAAGCTTGTAAAAATCAGTCATTACTTCCTCCTGCTGGAATTCATTCACCATTCGACATTTGTCGTATGGCCTCTCTATCTCCGAGTTGATGTGACAGTTTTTACATTGCGCTGCGCAATAGAGCCACAGGAATTGCAGTTATGGCTGTTTCAAAAGGGTTATCTTGTCTTGCGTTTGACAATCACAAGCAGTAAATTTGTAAATTATGTAAATCGTCATTCGGTGTCGTTATTGTAAAGGCAGTGACAAATGGCTGAGAACAAGATCTTTGCCGGGCCACGCGTCCGCCGCATCCGCAACGGGCTTTCGCTGACGCAGACGGCCATGGCGGAAGCGCTTGGCATTTCGCCGTCCTACCTCAATCTCATCGAGCGCAACCAGCGTCCGCTGACCGTCCAGCTGCTTCTGAAGCTCGCATCGGTCTACAAGGTCGACCTCGAGGAGCTGCAGGGCGAGACGGGCAGTGGGCTGGCGCAATTGCGCGAGGTCTTCGCCGATCCGCTGCTGGCGGCGGAACTGCCGGGGGATCAGGAACTGATCGAGGTGGCCGAAGCGGCACCGAACGCCGCCGGCGGGGTGGTCAAGCTTTACCGTGCCTATCGCGAGCAGGCGGCGCGACTGAAGGACCTTGCCGACCTCCTTGCGGGCCAAGGGCACATGGAAGCGCTGTCGGGAACACGCCTTCCGATGGACGAGGTGCGCGAGACGCTCGAAGCCAGGCCCAATCATTTCGCCCGGATCGAGGAGGTGGCCGAGGCGTTTCATGCCACGCTTTCACCTGGTGACGATCTGATCGGTGCGCTCAAGGCCTGGCTGAAGAAGGAGCACGGCCTCGTGGTGCGCAATCTGCCCGTTCACGCCATGCCCAATCTGCGCCGCCGCTTCGATCGGCATTCCATGCGACTGTTCATCTCCGAGCGCCTGTCGCCCTATGACCAGTTGCGCGAGATTGCCATGGAGGTCGCCTCGATCGCCTGCCACGAGGCGATCGTCCAGGAGCTTGAGACGCTGCGTCTGTCGACTGCCGAGGCGCGCCGCATCGGTCGTTTCGAACTCGCCCGTTATGCCGCCCATGCCTTGATGATGCCCTACGGGGCGTTTCATGCGGCGGCGCTGCGGGCCAGATACGATATCGACGTGCTGCGCGCGCGTTTTCAGGTGTCGTTCGAACAGGCCGCAAACCGACTGACCATGCTGCAGCGGTCGGGGGCCGCCGGCGTTCCGTTTTTCCTGATGGAGATCGACAATGCCGGCCATCGGCTGCGGCGGTCAGGCGCATCGGGTTTTCCGCAGGCAAGGTTCGGCGGCGGCTGTCCGAAGCTCAACATCCACACAGCATTTTCCGTGCCGGGGCAGATCCTCGTCGACCGGGTTGAGACCACCGAAGGGCTGGCATTCCTCACCGTGTCGCGCACGCTCGACGGTCCACAGGCGGGCTTTGAAGAGAGGGTTCGTCGTACGGCGCTGTTGGTCGGCTGCGAGGCGTCCTTTGCCGAAGAGGTTGTCTATGGGGCGGTCCGCTCGCCGGCGATCGCCATCGGGGCGGCCTGTCGTCTTTGCGAGCGGCAGGGCTGTCTAGCGCGCGCCGAGCCTCCGGTGACGCGCCCGCTCGGGCTCGACGAGATGGCGACGGGCCTCAGCGTCTTTGATTTTCAGTAGGCGCTGGCGCTTTCAGTAGCTGACCGGGTGATGGCTCGGCAGCAGCGGTGCACTGGGGGAGAAGCATTCTGCAGTCAATCCGGTGGTGTAACCGCGCGTGATGTGCGCCTTTCCGGCATAGGTTTTGTCGCGCATCAGTATCGCATGCAGTTCCGGCAGGTTGTAGAACGGCACGCCGGGATAGAGGTGATGCTCCAGATGGTAGTTGATGTTGTGTGGAGCGAAGAACAGCTTTTCCCAGGCATGCGGATAGACCGTGCGTGAACTCGTCAGCTCGTCGCTATAGTCCATGCTGCCGAAATGTTCCGCAACGCTGCGTACATAAAGGAACAGGCAGAAGACGGTGAAGAACGGCACCAGCCAGTAGAGTGCGAATTCGCGCCAGATACCGAGCACGCTGAAGAGGCCGGCGGCAGCGATATAGAATGCCAGGCGCATTGCCTTGTAGCCGCGCGTCGACCGATCGTTCTTCGACATGCGTTTGGCCATGTGCATCATGTCGCGGATCGAGTTGATGGCCACGAGGTAGCCGAGCAGCTGCACCACGCCGCGCGCGACCTTCTGTGGAAAGGTGAACTGGGCCATGCCGAGCTTGGCCGTCCAGTCCGGGTCGTCGTCGGTGTTGGCGTGCTGGTGATGGGCAAGGTGGTTCTGCCGATAGCCGTCGACGGTTGCCAGCATCGGCCATGCGAGAAGAAGATCGCTCATCCAGTCGCTGAGCGTGCGGTTCTTGATGATGCGATAGTGCGCCGCCTCATGCACGAGGCAACCGAATGCATGCATGCGCCCGGCAATCACCGCCACGGACAAGAGGTAGACGAAGACATTGTCGGCAACTTCGCTGGCGGCGATGGCGGCGGCGATGATCGCCCAGTCGACAACGATCGCGGCAAGCGATTTCCGTGGCTCGAGTATCGAAAGGCGCTTCAAGTCCCTCGGATCGATCCTGCGGTTCCGTTCACTCATGACGCTACCCAGACGCTGATGCACAACCTGAGGGAAAATCGCATGTCCACTATGGTTAATCAATCGTAAACGGGAGCGTGGACCGGCTGGTTGCTGCCATGGTTAACGGCCGTCGTCGGACTGCCAGTTGCCGCCGGACGCGCTGCCGTCCGGATAAGTGCCCGAATTTCCTTGGCTTGCTAAAACAAGGAGCGCTGGAAGAGGTCCGCCTCTTTCCGGCACGAAACCGCTTGAGGTTGTCGAGAAACATGCCTAACTTCGCCACGGAGCGATCCAGAATGGGCCTGGATCCGTGTCACGGGTCGGCCTTGTCCGGACCGATAATAACGAGGGAACTGCATGTCCAAATTCATCGTTACAACCATGGCGACGGTCATGTTGGCCGGCTCGACCATGCTCGCTTCTGCGCAGGAGCGGGTGGTCAACGTCTACAACTGGTCTGATTATATCGACAGCAGCATTCTGGAAGATTTCACCAAGGAAACCGGCATCAAGGTCGTGTACGACGTCTTCGATTCCAACGAGATTCTTGAAACCAAACTGCTCGCAGGCGGCTCGGGCTATGACGTCGTCGTGCCGACGGCGACCTTCCTGCAGCGCCAGATCGCGGCCGGCGTGTTCCAGAAGCTCGACAAGTCCAAGCTTCCGAACCTCACCAACATGTGGGACGTGATCACCGAGCGCACCGCCAAGTACGATCCCGGCAACGAGTACGCCATCGACTACATGTGGGGCACCACCGGCATTGGCTACAACGTCGACAAGATGAAGGCGATTCTCGGCACCGACGAGAAGCCCAACTGGGACGTCATCTTCAAGCCGGAGCTTGCCGCCAAGTTCAAGGATTGCGGCATCCACGTGCTCGATTCCCCGACGGATGTGATGCCGTCGGCGCTCGCCTATCTCGGTCTCAATCCGGATAGCCATGAGGCGGCGGATCTGGAAAAGGCGGCCGAACTGCTTGCCAGCGTTCGCCCCAATATCCGCAAGTTCCACTCGTCGGAATATATCAACGCCCTTGCCAACGGCGACATCTGCCTCGCCGTCGGTTTTTCCGGCGACGTTTTCCAGGCACGGGACCGTGCTGCCGAAGCCAAGGCTGGTGTGACCGTCGATTATGCGATCCCCTCGCAGGGCGCGCAGATGTGGTTCGACATGCTCGCCATTCCGGCGGACGCTCCGCACGTCGCCGAAGCGCATGAGTTTCTCAACTACATGATGAAGCCGGAAGTCGTCGCCAAGGCGTCGAACTATGTCTTCTACGCCAACGGCAACAAGGCCTCGCAGCAGTTCCTGGATAAGGCGGTTCTCGAAGACACCGCCATCTATCCGACGGACGAAGTGATGCAGAAACTGTTCACGGTCACGCCGTTCGGGGCGAAGGAGCAGCGGGTGCTGACCCGGCTCTGGACAAAGGTCGTTACCGGCCAGTAAGAGCGAAACGAATTGCCCGGACCTCAAAATCCGGGCAATTTTCTTTCAAGGGGGCACCGGGGAAAACGAGAGTGCCCATCGGCTGTATCATTCGGGGATAGATGATGAAGTCACTCGGCAGTATCAGGCGCTCGTTCGCCCCTTGGGCGGATCCCGCTTCCAAGCCATTCATTTCCGTCAAGAACGTCACCAAGCGGTTCGGCGATTTCACCGCCGTTGATGATCTTTCGCTCGACATCTACACGCGCGAATTCTTCGCGCTGCTGGGTGCGTCCGGCTGCGGAAAGTCGACGCTTCTGCGCATGCTGGCCGGTTTCGAGCAGCCGACCTCGGGCGAAATCATCCTCGACGGCCAGAGCCTCGCCGGCATCCCGCCCTATCGTCGGCCGGTCAACATGATGTTCCAGTCCTATGCGCTGTTTCCGCACATGACCGTCGAAACCAACATCGCCTTCGGCCTGAAGCAGGACGGCATGCCCAAGGCCGATATCGCCGAGCGCGTCGGCCAGATGCTCAAGCTGGTGAAGCTCGAGAAGTTTGCCAAGCGCAAGCCGCACCAGCTTTCCGGCGGGCAGCGCCAGCGCGTCGCGCTCGCGCGTTCGCTCGCCAAGCGACCGAAGGTGCTTCTGCTCGACGAGCCGCTTGGTGCGCTCGACAAGAAGCTGCGCGAGGAAACTCAGTTCGAACTGATGGACCTGCAGCAGGAGCTCGGCTTGACCTTCGTCGTCGTTACGCACGACCAGGAAGAGGCCATGACCATGGCCGACCGCATCGCGGTCATGAGCCACGGCAAGGTCGTGCAGGTGGCGACGCCCGCAGAAATCTACGAAGCGCCCAATTCACGCTTCGTCGCCGACTTCATCGGCGACGTGAACATCTTCGACGGAACAGTTTCCGCCGTCGAAAACGGTTACCTCCGCATTGAAACCGGAAACGGTTTTCCGATCCGCATGGCATCGCCGGACAAGCCGTCCGTTGGCGCCAAGGCCGCGGTCGCCATTCGTCCGGAAAAGATCCGCGTCAGCCGACAGCCACCGGCCCATGCGCCCCTCAACGCTGTCGAGGGAGAAATCTGGGACGTCGGCTATCTCGGCGACATGACCGTTTTCCATGTCAGGTTGAAGGATGGGAGGGTGGTAAAAGCGTCGTCGCTCAATGCGGTGCGCGCCGTCGAAGACCCCTTCGGCTACGACCAGCAGGTGTGGATCTCGTTCGGCGAAGACGCCGGCGTCGTCTTGAAGGATTGAAGCCATGGCGAGAGTTGCATCAGCCCTCTTCAGCCGCCTGGTCATCATCATCCCCTATGCCTGGCTGCTGTTCTTCTTCCTGATTCCGTTCTTCATCGTCTTCCGCATCTCGTTGTCGCAGACGGCGGTGGCAATGCCGCCCTACACGCCAGTCTTCGACCTCTTCGGCGGTCTTTCCGGCATCATGGAAAAGGCGCGGGAGTTCTCGCTCGACAACTATGTCTGGCTGACCGAGGACGTTCTCTATTTCAATGCCTATGTGTCGAGCGTCATCATCGCCGCCATTTCGACGGTCCTGACATTGATGATCGCCTATCCCGTTGCTTACGGGATGGCGAAGGCGCCGAAATCGATCCGTCCGACGCTTCTGATGCTGGTGATCCTGCCGTTCTGGACCAGCTTCCTGATCCGCGTTTACGCCTGGATCGCCATCCTGAAGCCGGAAGGGCTGCTCAACCAGTTCCTGATGAGCATCAATGTCATCGACCAGCCGCTGATCATCCTCAACACCAATTGGGCGATCTATATCGGTATCGTCTACTCCTACCTGCCGTTCATGGTGCTGCCGATCTACTCGTCGCTGGAGAAGATGGACCACACCCTGACGGAGGCTGCGCTGGATCTCGGCTGCACACCATTCTCGGCCTTCTGGCAAGTGACGTTCCCTCTGTCGCTGGCCGGCGTCGTTGCCGGCTGCCTGCTCGTCTTCATCCCGGCAGTCGGCGAGTTCGTCATCCCCGATCTGCTCGGCGGCTCGGAAACACTGATGATCGGCAAGACGCTCTGGAACGAGTTCAACGCCAACCGCGATTGGCCGGTCTCGTCGGCCGTTGCCACGATCCTGCTTTTGATCCTGGTGATACCGATCGTGTTCTTCCAGAACGCACAAGCCAAAGCCGACGGCGAGGGGAGGTAGGTCATGGGCAACTGGTCACGCTTCAACATCGCCTCGATCGTGCTCGGCTTCGGCTTCCTCTATCTGCCGATCGTGCTTCTGGTGATCTTCTCGTTCAACGAATCGAAGCTCGTTACCGTCTGGGCCGGGTTCTCGACCAAGTGGTACGCGCAGCTCTGGCACAATCAAGCACTGCTCGACGCCGCCTGGGTCACCATCCGCGTCGCGCTGATCTCGGCCACCTGCGCGACAGTGCTTGGAACGCTCGCGGCGCTTGCGCTGGTGCGCTACACGCGCTTTCGCGGTCGCATGCTGTTTTCCGGCATGGTCTATGCGCCGCTGGTCATGCCCGAGGTCATCACCGGCCTCTCGCTGCTCTTGCTGTTCGTCGCGATCGGGCTCGACCGCGGCTTCTGGACGATCACGCTCGCGCACATCACCTTCACCATGTGCTTCGTTGCCGTCGTCGTGCAGTCGCGGCTCCTGAGCTTCGATCAGTCGATCGAAGAGGCAGCACTCGATCTGGGTGCAACGCCGGTCAGGACCTTCTTTGCGATCACCCTACCGGTAATCGCGCCGGCGGTGTTTTCCGGCTGGGTGCTGGCCTTCACGCTGTCGCTCGACGATCTCGTGATCTCGAGCTTCACGACGGGACCTGGGGCGACCACGCTGCCGATGAAGATCTACAGCCAGGTGCGCCTTGGGGTGACGCCTGAAATCAACGCAATCTGCACGATCCTGATCGGCATCGTCGCCATTGGGGTCGTCGTCGCCTCCGTTGTAACCAAACAGCGTGAAGCACAGCGAGAGAGGGACGAGCGCGCCGCTTTCGCGCAATAAAGCTTAAATCCGTTCTTCGCGACGGCCGGTGCGTCAAGCGCCGGCCGTTTCAGTTGGGCTCGCCGAGAACTGAAAGCGGCGAGATCACCGCGTTCGGCCAGGAGCCGCCGACGAAGAACCGCAAGCGCTGCGCCGCATTGTTGGCGTCGGTAAAGGTCCCGGCGAGAGCCAGGCTGCCGGTGCGATAGGGAATGACGCCGTTGATCGACAGGCTGCCCGAAGGCCCGGTAAAGGTTGCGCGGTTCAACCGGGCCGATCCGTTGCTGAAACGCGCCTCGATATCGGCGCGCTGAAAATCAAACGTGCCGCTGCTCGCCTGCGACAGCGAGAAGAACTCGCCCTTGCGCACCAGGTCCGAAAAGGCATTGGCGTCGAACTCCGAGAGCTTGCCGTTGGCAAGCGACAAGGTCAGGCGCCCGGATGCGTCGGCTGCCTGCGGCGTCCAGAACGGATGGTCGGTGGCAAGGTCGAGATTGACGCTGCCGCGTCCCGTCGGAACGGGGCCGGCAAAGCCGAAGTCGGCAGCGGCCGCCGCAAGATCAGCGTCCTTCAGAACCAGCGCCAACTTGCCGCCACGCGCAAGGCCCGCTTCAGACAGCACGAGCCGGCCGCTGAGCCTGCCATTGGCATAGGTGCTGTCGCCGATATCGAGCGACGCACGCCCGTGATCGACCATGACGCCGGCGGCCACGTCGGTCAGCCGCAGCGGACCGATCGCCGCCTCCTGCGTCGACAGGCGAACGTCGACGCGCCAGGTGCGAGCGAAGGCGTCCGTCATATGTCTGGCAAGTTCTTCGGGATCGACCGGAAGCTCGGCGAACAACGGTTGCAGCCCGTTGAGGTCGATCTTGTCGAAGGCGAGCGTGCCCTCGACGCGCGGCGTGTCGTCGGCCGGAATGGCAACGTCGAGCACACCGGTTGCGTTCGCCCCGCCGAGCGACAAATGCAGGTCATCCAGCTTCAGCGTCGCATCGCCGGTGGTGACATTGGCATTGAGGTTGAAGCTGCTTTCAGGCAGCCCTTCGTGCGAAGCGCCCTCGAACCAGGCCGCAAGTGCGGGCAGCGACGCGGTGGAAACCTGGAGCCGGCCCGACGCGAAGGGTTTCATCGACAGATTGCCGACGCCGTCGAAGGAAAAGTTGAGAGGTGCCGAGGTCAGCGACGTCTTTAGCGTCGTGTTGCGGCCGGCCAGCAGTGTCAGCGGCTCGTCGCAGGCGAGGGACCAGCTCACGGTCTGGCCACCGATCACGCTCGACAGTTGCGCGTTGAGCCGCCCGGCAAAGGCGGGCCACTTCACCGTGCCGGATATGCCGGGAAATTCGCGCGCATAATTGGTCGTCCGATCAAACACCTGCAAGCGGCCGTTCTCGATCGTGATGTCGCCGAAGGGTGTGTCGCCGTTGGCAGCGGCAGGTTCGCGCGGCGCAAGCCAGCGCGGCCGCTCCCAGTTGAGCGTGCCGTCGGCGCCGCGCTCCAGCGTCACCACCGGCTCGATCAGGCGGATGTCTTCAAGTGCCGGTTCGCCGCGAAGTACTGAAAGCAGGCTGAAGGCTGCCGTGATGCTGCCGATCCGCGCGAGTGTGCGGGGGGTGCCATCGGTCGTCTCGATCGTGGCGCCGTACAATGTCAGCGTCGGGTTCGGCCAGAAACGGATGTCCGGCTCGCCGGTGATCCTGCTTTTGCCACCCGACCAGGCGTCGAGCATGCGCTCCATCGTCGGCCGCACGTCCGTGGTCGAGATCACCAGCGGCAGGGCCGCGTTGTACCCGACGGCAAGTGCAATGCCGATCGCCGCGGGCCAGAGGAAATGGCGACGGCGAAGCCGCGACCAAAGGCGTGGTCGACCCAACATATGCAGGATTTTTCTTGTCATTTCCGCCTGGTTGCCCATCCCTAGGGATCACGCAGATTGGATAGGCTTTCGGCTTGCATAAATCAAATGCAGCCGACATGGAAATGTCGCCAATGCGACGCCTGCGCAGGTTCTCCTGCTGTTTATTTTGCGTTGCAGCATGGTATAGAGGGCGTGGAGTAGGAGTGGAGGAAAGCATGCAGTCTGAGCAACCTTTGTGGGTTCCCGGTCCAGAGATCCGCGAGCATAGCCCGATGGCGCAGTTCATCGCCTGGTGCAGCGAGCGCTTCGGCAAGGACTTTGCCGATTATGACGCGTTTCACGCCTGGTCGGTTGCCGAACGCGGCGACTTCTGGACGGCGGTCTGGGAGCATTGCGAGGTGATCGGCGATCGTGGCGCGACGGCTCTCGTCAACGGCGACCGCATGCTCGACGCGCGGTTTTTTCCCGATGCCAGGCTGAATTTCGCCGAGAACCTTTTGCGTCGCGTCGGCAGCGACGACGCGCTGATTTTCCGCGGTGAAGACAAGGTCGGATACCGGCTTTCCTGGGATGATTTGCGCGCACTGGTCTCGCGGCTGCAGCAGGCGCTGAAGGCGCGTGGTATCGGCAGCGGCGACCGCGTCGCCGCCATGATGCCCAATATGCCCGAAACGATCGCGCTGATGCTGGCGACAGCCTCGGTCGGCGCGATCTGGTCGTCCTGTTCGCCTGATTTCGGCGAGCAGGGCGTGCTCGATCGTTTCGGCCAGATCGGCCCGAAACTCTTCATCGCCTGCGACGGCTACTGGTATAACGGTAAGCGCCAGGACGTTGACGCAAAGGTTCGCGCGGTTTCCACGGCTCTCGGCGTTCCCACGCTTATCGTCCCCTATGCGGGCGAGGCGAGAGCACTGGCAGCCTCTATTGCCGAAGGTGTGACGCTTGAGGACTTCATCGCGCCATTCGAAGCCCGGCCGCTCTCTTTCGAGCGCCTGCCGTTCGGCCATCCGCTCTATGTGCTGTTCTCCTCCGGCACCACGGGCGTTCCCAAGTGTATCGTACATTCCGCGGGCGGCACGCTGCTGCAGCATTTGAAGGAACACCGCTTCCACTGCGGGCTCGGTGACGGCGAAAAACTCTTCTATTTCACCACCTGCGGCTGGATGATGTGGAATTGGCTCGCCTCGGGTCTGGCGGTAGGTGCGACACTGTGCCTGTTCGATGGTTCGCCGTTCTACCCTGATGGAAACGTGCTGTTCGACTATGCGGCGGAAGAGGAATTCGCCGTCTTCGGCACCTCGGCAAAATACATCGATGCGGTCCGCAAGGGCGGTTTCGAGCCGGCAAAAACCCACGATCTTTCCCATCTACGCCTGCTCACCTCGACAGGCTCGCCGCTGTCGCCCGAAGGCTTTACCTTCGTCTATGAGGGCATCAAGCCGGATGTCCAGCTTGCCTCGATCTCCGGCGGCACCGACATCGTCTCCTGCTTCGTGCTCGGCAATCCGCTGAAGCCCGTGTGGCGCGGCGAGATCCAGGGGCCGGGCCTTGGCCTGGCGATGGATGTCTGGGACGACGAGGGTCGCTCCGTGCGCGGCGAAAAGGGTGAACTGGTCTGCACCAAGGCATTCCCGTCGATGCCGGTCATGTTCTGGAACGATCCCGAAGGCGTCAAATATCGCGCGGCCTACTTCGAGCGCTTCGACAACGTCTGGTGCCATGGCGATTTTGCCGAATGGACGTCGCATGGCGGCATCATCATCCACGGCCGCTCCGACGCGACGCTCAATCCCGGTGGCGTGCGCATCGGCACGGCGGAGATCTACAACCAGGTCGAGCAGATGGAAGAGGTCGCGGAAGCCCTCTGCATCGGCCAGGATTTCGAGGATGACGTGCGCGTCGTGCTGTTCGTGCGCTTGGCGTCCGGCGTGTCGCTCGATGAGGGGCTTGAGAAGGCGATCAAGAACCGCATCCGCACGGGTGCATCGCCCCGTCACGTGCCGGCGAAGATCATTGCTGTTGCCGATATTCCGCGCACGAAATCCGGCAAGATCGTCGAATTGGCTGTCCGCGACGTCGTTCACGGGCGCCCGGTCAAGAACAAGGAGGCGCTTGCCAACCCGGAAGCGCTCGATCTTTTTGCCGGGCTCGATGCCCTTAAAAATTGAAGGGGCGTTAACTTGTTCGCGCTTTTGGAATTAACCAAGGCTTCAGACTTGCTGATAAATCCCTAAAATTGTCGGATCGGCTGGTAAGGTCTTGTTAAGGATTGGGAGCGCATGGTCATCCCAACTTGAGGCCGGCCGATGAGTGGTCGGCGCCTGGCAGCGATGCCGCCGCAGACATGATGTCATTACTTCTCGAGCATTTGTTGGTTTAGCATTCGATTTAACGAGGTGGCCTCCCAGCCGCCTCTTTTTTTGCCTTGAGAGTGCCGGGTTTTGCCGCGCTTCAGGCGGGAAGAGCCGCTTCGCACTTTTGCTGGAAAGGCTTTAGGGCCGCCGTTCCATCGATCGCGACACCAGGATCACGGGGATCATGCCGGCGATGACGATGATCATCGCAGCCACCGACGCATCCTCGACCTTCGCACGCGAGGCGTCCTCATAGACAAGGGTGGCCAGCGTGTTGAAGTTGAACGGGCGCAGCATGATCGTCGCCGACAGTTCCTTCATGGTCTCGATGAAGACGAGCAGTGCCGCGGTCAGGACGGCGGGGCGCATCATCGGCAGAAGCACGGTGCGCAGCGTCTGCCCGCCGGTGCGGCCGAGCGCGCGCGCGGCCATGTCAAGATGCGGCGACAGTTTCTGGAAGCCCGCCTCCAGCGTGCCTTCGGCCATGGTGAGGAACCGCACGGTGCAGGCATAGATGATGGCAAAGCCCGTTCCGGTCATCAGCAGGCCGGTGGAGATGCCGAAGGCGCTGCGAAAGCCGGCATCGACCCAATTGTCGAGCGCTGCCAGTGGAAAGAGCACGCCGATGGCCAGGACCGTGCCGGGCACGCCGTAGCCGAAGGAGGCGAGGCGGCCGGCCGTGTCGGTGAAGCGCGAGCGCCCGGTCCGCGCCGCATAGGCGAGCACGAAGCCGAGCAGCACCGTCACCAGAGCGGTGGCACCGGACACCAGGATGCTGTGGAAGAGTGCATTCAAGAGCCGTGGCTCGATGAATTGATCGAGCCGCTTCAGCGCGTAATTGCCCAGAATCAGGAACGGTACCGCAAAGCCGGAGAGAACCGGAAGCAGGCAGGCGATCGTCGCGGCCCACTTCTTCCAGCCGGATAGCGAAAGCCTGGAGGCGTCATGCACGGCCGATGTCGTCTTCTGGCTGGAGAAACGCTGCCTGCGCCGCGCCGCCCGCTCGATCATCATCAGCCCGATGACGAAGACGAGCATGATGCAGGCGATCTGGGCCGCGCCGGCAAGGCTGCCGCGGTTCAGCCAGGTGTCGAAGATCGAGAAGGTCAGCGTTTGCACGCCGAGAAATTCGACGGCGCCGATGTCGTTGAGCGTCTCCATCGCGACCAGCGTCAGGCCGATCATGATCGCCGGTCGCGCCATCGGGATCTGGATGCGGAAGAACACTTTCAGCGGCCCGGCGCCAAGCGTGCGGGCAACGTCGGCGGCTGCGCGCCCCTGCATCAGGAACATCGAGCGACAGGCGAGATAGATGTAGGGATAGAGTACGGAGCTCAGCACCAGCACGGCGCCCCCGAGCGAGCGGATGTCGGGGAACCAATAATCGCGGCTCGTCTTGAAGCCGAAAAGGACGCGGATCGCCCCCTGCACCGGACCGGTGAAGGTAAACAGCTCGCCGAAGGCATAGGCCGCCAGATAGGCGGGAATAGCGAGCGGCAGCACGAGTGCTGCAGACAGAAACCGGCGCAAGGGAAACTCGCAGCTTGCCACCAGCCACGCGGTCAGGATGCCGACGACGGCTGTCGTCGCCCCGGTCAGCCCGATCAGCAGCACCGTGCGGATGGTGGCGCGCGGGATGACGTTTTGCATGAGATGCGGCCAGTCTGCGCCGCCGCCCGAGATCGCCAGCCAGGCAATGGCGAGGATAGGCATCAGCACAATCAGCGAGGCACCCCCGGCCCACACGGCGAGCAGTGGATGCGAAAGACCGGTTTTCGCGCCGGTGCGGCGCCGCTTGAGGCTTTGTGACGTGGACTGCAATCGATCGGATCCGGAGCGAAACGGCAAGGAATGGCCGTGAGGACGCCAACAAACTGGCTTCCCCAAGTCAACATTTCCTTACAGCATCTGTCGTCAGTTCGCCAAGACGCGTTGTGACGGGAAGGAAATTTCCACCAGCGTGCCCTCGTTCGGTGCGGAGGTGATGGCAAACTGCGCGCGGTTGGCTTCAGCCATGGCCTTGGTCAGCGGAAGGCCGAGGCCGGTGCCGTCGCCGCGCTTGCGGCCACCTGTTGTCACCTGCCGGAACGGCTTCATCGCCTGATCGAGTTCGACGCGCGTCATGCCGACGCCGGTGTCGCGGATGCGCAGGATGACGCTGCCGTTCGCTTCATAGGAGGTGGATACGACGATCTGACCGCCCGATGGCGTGAAGCGGATGGCGTTCGCCAGGATGTTGAGCGCGATCTGCTTGATCGAACGGCTATCGGCGACCACGCTCGGCACCGTTGCCGAAAGCGACGTGCGGATGATGACGCGCTGGCTGTTGGCCTGCGGCTGCACCAGCGAGACCGCCTCGGAAACCGCATCGTTGATTTCGACCGAGCCGAAGTCGAGATCCATCTCGCCCGCCTCGATCTTGGAAATATCCAGGAGGTCGTTGACGATGTCGAGCACGTGGCGGCCGGAGCGGCCGATGTCGCCGGCGTATTCGATGTAGCGGGGATGGCCGACCGGGCCAAAATGCTCGCTGGCCATCATGTCGGAAAAGCCGATGATCGCGTTGAGTGGCGTGCGGATTTCATGGCTGACGCGCGCCAGGAACTCGGTCTTGTGGGCGTTTGCGGTCTCGGCCGCGCGCTTGGCGTTGCGCAACTCCTCTTCGGTGCGCTTCCACTGGGTGATATCGCGGATGACGGCGCAATAGCCGTTGGAGGCGGACAGGCGGCCGATGGTCATGAACAACGGAAGGAAACCGCCCGCTGCCTCGCGGCCGATTACCTCGCGGCCGTCATTGAGTACGCTGGCAACGCCGTGACCGGACAGGCCCTGCAGATAGTCGATAACAGCCTTCTGGCTCTCATGGGCAAAGAGCGCCGCAAACGGCTTACCGCGGATTTCGCTCTCATCGTAGTTGAAGAGAGCGCTCGCCGAGCGGTTGACCGAGCGGATATCGCCGTCATGCCCGAGAATGACGACGCCATCGGTCGCCGTCTCCAGGATCGAGCGCAGCTCGTCGATTTCAGTCTTGAGCTTGCCGACCTGTTCGTCGGGGACGACGGCAGGCTGAACGGTTTCAGCCGGGTCGGCTTCGCTCTCGTGCGGTTGCGAGGCTTCGGTCGATGCCAGCGCCAGCATCAGCGCGCTCTTGCCGTCCCAGCGGATCGAATGCAGGTGGGCCGTCACCGCAACCAGCTGGCCGGTCTTGCGGATCAGCGTCATCGTGCCATCAGGCTCTGCGTCGCCGATCTCTTCGTCATTGGCAAACAGCGCGTCGATGCCGCCTTCCTGCTCGAAATCGTCGAGGGTTTCGTATCCCGTCAGTCGCAGGAATTCCGGATTGGCGTGCAACAGGTCGTCGCCACGATGCACCAGAAGGCCGACAGGCAGGCTGTCGAGGATCTCGCCGCTGAAGCCAACGGTTGCGATTGCCGCCGGATCGATGCCCGCTTCGGCCAGGTCGTCGGAGCGAGGTTCGGCTGCAGCGGCTTCGCTCGATGTCGGCGTCGCAAGCGTCCGTTCGGGCTCGCTGGCGGCAGTCGGGATCGCCTCAAGATCTGCTTCATCGTCAAGCTGCGATGCCGGTCGTTCGCTTTCGCCATGGGTGGCGTCGGCCGAAGCCTCGTCCGAGGACGTATTCTGGGCCTCTGGCATCGCTACGAAATTCTCGCCGAGCTGCCGCGCGATTTCGCGAAACGCCGCCTGCTCGCCGCGGGTAAGCGCGCTTGACCCGGCCGGGCGGTGCTGCTCGAGCTCGATGATCTTGTCGGAAGTCCTTCGTCCTGGCGTCTCGACGATGCGAAGCGCCGGCCGTTCGCCAAGGAACGGATCGGTCGATACTTGAGGTTGGTCGGCGGTCGTCGTCTCGTTCGCCTGCGGCTCGTCGACAAAAAGCGAGGGCTCGTCAGTATCGCTGTCGCTCTGAACCGCATTGATCGCCTCTTCGGCGACCGGCAGGTGCTCCGCAGCAGCCGGGGCGGTGGTGATATCGTCGGCCTCTGCCGGATCTTCGTCCCGGTCGAGCGAAAGGCCGTTGGCGTTTTCGTCTTCGATCGCGTCTGCAACGCGCACAATGCCGAAGCCGCGGAAGCCGTCGAATTCCCGCGAGCGCGAATAAGTCGGCAAAGCGGCGAGATCGACGGGAACCTTGAGGCTCGTACCTTCGACCGGCCAGAAGATCGTCTTTCCGGACCATGTGTCGCGGCGGTGCAGGAGTTCGTTGATCTTGTTGTCGGGGTCGAGCCCGTACCGGGCGGAAACCGAAGCGAAGCTGGCGCCGATCACGTCAGCGGCCTTCGGCCCGACGGCCGAGGCAAATTCCTCCGAGATTTCGCTGAACTGTCCTGCCGCGTCGATCTTCCAGACGAACCGCACCGCCCGTCCGCCAGCGGCAAAGGCGAAACGCGACGGAGCGCTGGCGACGTCCGTTTGTGCAGGGGGGGCCATCGGCAGCGCGTCGGTGGCAGGTGCCGTGTCGGCGATCAGCGATTGTACGGGCGCGTCCACGACAGTATCGGTTTGTTCGCGCGCATCATCCGCCGTTGCGGCGGGCGCTGTTTCCAGGGACGTCTCGCCAGCTCCGTCGACCTCCTGATTGGCGGAGAGGGCATCAGCTTCAATCGCGCCGACGGTTTCGTCGGTCTCCGCAAGCGGCAGCTCGATTTCGTCTTCAGCGATGACCTGCTCATCCGCCGATACCGCATCGTTGGGAGCCGCCGGCTCGTCGACCGCTTCCGCCGCGTCGGCGGACACGGCCACGTCCGTTTCGACGGCAACGGGGGCGATGTCGTTGACATCGTCGGCCTCGACGACATCGATGACAGCTGCCGGCGTCAGCGCCGCCTCGGCCGGTGCCTCGTCCGGATCGAGGTTGCCGAGAATGGTTTCCACCGCGAAGAGAAGATGCAGCGCCGGCTCGTCGGCGATCTTGCCGATGGCCGCGGGCAGGTGTCCCTTTGCCGTGGCGACCGGGCGCTTGATCAGCCAGTCGTGGTCGCGGGCAACAGCCAGCACGAGCTGGCGGCGGGTCTCGTCGGACATCCCGAGATTGGCGAAGCCCGGCGACTGCGCAACGATCGCGCCGTCGGCATCGAGCACCGCCATGTGCGTGTCCGGGCCATCAAGGCCGGCGATCATGCGTGCTGCGCGATCCTCCGTCGAAAGCGGCTTGCCGGAATGGGGGGCCGTAAACAGCACGCCGAGTTCGTCCGGCCGGACGCGGATCAGCTCGACGGCCGTATTGAGCGGCACGCTTCGAAAGCCCGCGGCAATGCGCATCAGGAGCTGGCGGCGGTCGCCGACCGAAACGAGCTGTGTCGCCGCCGCCTTCAGCTGGCGCGCCGACAGGTCGTTCTGGCTAGGCCCGGTTTCGATGAAGTCGTAGATGGAGTCGGCGCCGAAGAAGGCCGCACCCTGATCGTTGGCCCAGAGAACCCGGCTCAAATCTCGCGAAAACAGGATCGCCGCATCGCCGCGCGCAAAATGTTCGCGCACCCGCTCGTGCACGGCAATGTCGATGAAGGGGTACTGTCTTGCGGGCATGGACGGGCCTATTGACGGGTCGCGGGTACGTTAACACTCTATTAATACCCGCCGAGCGGCTGAGGGTCCAGCAATCCGGGCCTTTCGCGCACCCCTTTCACCGCGAAGGGTTAACGCAGGTGAATTTGTGCACTGCACAATTTTATTGCAATGCACAAGAAGATCGATTATATAAGGTGCATCAATCAACGGCGCCTCAAATGAGGGCCCTGACACCAAGGAGCGCTTTCATGGCTACCAAGAAGATCGACGACGCATTTTCCTTCTCCTCTTTCGACCCGGCCAAGGTTGCCGACAGCTTCCGCGACTTCGCGGAAAAGGGCGCCGCCCAGTCGAAGGACGCCTATTCCAAGATGAAGACCGCTGCCGAGGAAGCCAGCAAGACCGTCGAAGCGACGCTTGAAAGCGCCCAGACCGGTAGCGTCGAGCTCGGCCTCAAGGCTATCGACGCGCTGCGCACCAATGCCGAAAACTCGCTTTCGCATATGGAAGCGCTGCTCGGCGTGAAGTCGCTGTCCGAATTCGTCGAACTGCAGACCTCGTTCTTCCGCAAGCAGGCTGAACTTGCCGTCGAGCAGACCAAGTCGATGCAGGAAGCAACCAAGAAGGTTGCCGAGAATGTCGTAAAGCCGGGCAAGGATGCCGCTGAAAAGGCGATCTCTTCTTTCAAGAAGGCCTGATCCGCGCCGGCCCCTGGCCGCGCTGGGTTTGAATGGGACCGGGTGGCTTGCCATCCGGTCTTTTTGCAGGATAATCTCAAGTTTAGGCTTGCAATGCGACGGAAGTCTCCGTATGTGAGCCGCCAAGCGACTGATGTCGCTTGTTTGTGCGGTTGTAGCTCAGTTGGTTAGAGCGCAGGTTTGTGGCACCTGAGGTCGGAGGTTCGAGACCCCCCAACCGTACCATTCTTCTTCCACAGTAAGTTTATATATCACAGGGACTTACCGGGAGAGGGGGGGATTCCTTCCCACCCCTATCAGTTTTGAAAATCGGCGTGTTATGAAATTCATAACATTCCCATAACATTTCGCTGTGTTGACAACGCAGAACGTATGAGCTGTGGCTTTAATCGGCGCCGGATACGCTCACGGCGCTCCTGTTTTCGTCAGCCGAAAAATCCTGCAGGCCCAAGATTTCATTTTGCATTAATTGCATAGGTTGTATTGAACGGCGCTGCAAAACCATTCCTTGTTCCGTGAGTCGAGCGATGTCTGATGAGCCCTACATTGCATATCGTTGTCGCACATGTGACCAGGTCGTCACGCAGGATTGCGATTTTCCCTATTTTGACGAAACAGCGGAATACCGGCACGAGACTGTAGATCAGACTGATTGTGTCGCGGTATGCTCTTGCGGCGAGCAGTGCACTTTCACGATCACGGCTTACGGGGCGAACTACTGCGAGGTGGTCGCCCAAGGTGATCGAGAGATTACGGTGATGCTGTATAGGCCTCCTTCTATCGAGGACGAAGAGCAATATGAGATGTTTCTCGACCCTCCTGACCTCGACGACCCATACCGCATATTCTTGAGATCATCCTCCGGCCTGGCTGCGTTGGGTCGCGTTGACGTTCAAGCGGAACGATTGGAGCAGGCCCAGTTCAGGATGCTCTACGCGAACCATATCGCGATCTTGGAGGCGTACCTCTGCGATCGCCTGATCGACCTTGTGGCCTATGATGATGAGGTTCTTAGGAAGTTCGTCCTGAAACATAAGAACCTGAAATCGATGACGGTGCCGGTGCACTCCGTGCTCGGGCATCCAGGTATCGCGAGGAAGAGCGCACTCGATTACCTCCGGAATTTCCTTTATCACAAGCTGAACGATGTCGGCGGCATATACCGTGACGCATTTGACATAGACATATTTACCAACGTTGCCCGCAAGGAGGCCCTAGCGGAGATGGTTAAGGTCCGTCACGACCTTGTTCATCGCAACGGCCGAAGCAAGGACGGTCAGCTGCATACAATTCAACCCATCGACCTTTCGCGTGTCGGGCAGGCCGTCGCGGTTCTCGTCCATGAAACGGAGAATGCGCTTGAGCATCTGATAAAGATGAAGCGCTTCAAACAGTTCGAAAACCCTCCACCCGCCACGCCGGAGCCGATCAACTGGGACGACGTCAGCGAAGAGGAAGTTGTTGCTGCCCTTGGCGATCAATGACAGGCAGCATTGTAGGATTCTACAATCGACAACCCAAAAGTCATGCGGCAATCCTGTCGTCGTACGCGACATGGGGCCGAACAATGGCGATTACGGCTTACGCATATCAGGTCAACGAAGGTGGCGCTCTGAACGGGTTCGCGTCGTCGATCGAAGAGGTAGCTGAGACCCTCCGGCAGGCTCGGTCAGAAATTCGTCTGGAAGACGGCCACGAGCCTGGAACGTTGTCTATCTTTGCGTTCGATCTTATCAAGCCTGATCTCGAGCAGCTCTATGCGGTCCTAAACCAGGACGCCGATCTCTAAGACCTCATATAGGCCAGCGCCTAGTGCGCATCGTACGGGATTGAACGGGGGAAGCACGCCTGCTTTGATGTGCCTCAATAGTCGGCCGATTCGAAGGTGGGTTACGTGGACTTTCTCGCAGAGCTTGGCGACTAATGAGGCTGTATTACTTCACAAAAGCCGAACACGGCCTCCAGAATGTTGCGAAGCGCCGGATCAAGATTGCTCGGATCAAAGACTTGAACGACCCGTTCGAGTTCCTTCCTCTCCGCCTGCCTGACAAAGCTTCGCGGATCGGCATGCGAGAGATGAAGAAGCTGGCTGACAAGGAGTATGGGATCGTCTGCCTGTCCGACAATTGGCAGCATCCCATGATGTGGTCTCACTACGCCGACCGGCACAGAGGGATTTGCTTGGCGTTCGACGTTGTCGGCACCCGCCCGATCATCCCCATCAGCTACGCCGAAAACCTGCTTGAGGCTAAGGACTTCAAAAGGAAACAGTTCGATGACTTTACCGTCACCGACTTCATGGAGACCTGGTTCGTCAAATACGCCTCCTGGGCCTATGAGGAGGAACGCCGAATGGTCTTTCGGCTGGATCAGGAGGAGAAGGACGGCGACCTCTATTTCCACCACTTCGAGCCCCACCTAAGGCTTGCTCAGGTTATCGTGGGTACTGAAAGCTCGGTGAGCCGACAGCAGGTGGCTGATGCCATCGGTGACCTATCCGATGTAGATACCTTCAAGGCGCGTTTGGCATTCAAGAGCTTCACCGTTCGGAAAAACGATCTCCCGCGGCTGTGGAAGTGACCGCTACGTGTCCAGGTATTGCTGTTCCTTGAACTTCGAGTCGCTTCGATAGTAGCTGCGGTACGTCTTGTCGCGATCGTCGTCGACGAACACGGTATGGAGACCGTACTCATTGGTGTCCGCGAAGTGGATGCCGTAGCCGATCTCCGGGCTATGTTCGACGAGGACAGATCGGATGGACACCGTGCCGTCGTCGTACGTGTTGACGTCGATCCCACCTGGCACGTTTCGAAGGGCGCGCAGCAAGGCGTAGTAGCGTTCCATGGCGTCACGCAAGCGGTTTTCGAAGGCACGATCCTTGCGCTTGCGGATCGCTTTGTCGAGTTGCTCGGCCTCACGCTCGCTGAAAACCTCGAGCGTGGTCCCCTTCCTGGCGGCGTTGATGATCAGCATCTGCGAGATGTCGGCATACCGATCAATGAGATCGTTTGTGTCGAGCGACGACCTGGCGTCCTGAGAGGCGACGAAGTGCATGGTGCCGTACGGCTCAAAGTCTTGAAAAGCTGGGTACTTCAGGCAAAGGGCTTTGAAGTCGGCGTCGATCCGCTCTTTCCCGGCTTTCCTGAGGTCTTTCTCATAGGTCAGCAATTTGTGGAAGGCGCGGTGCATAGCCTCGGTGTCGTCCACCATGATCTCGTTGGCCAGATCACGGCGCAGGCCGTCGAGATATCGCATCTCGGCCTCATCGACGTCCCTGTTGAGTTTCTCGGCGACGAACCGTGTCGAGTCCGACTTTCCTTTCCAGACTGTCCTGCAAAAGAGCCAGCCAACAGCAAAGCCCGACACGCCGGTCAAGATTTCTTCCATGATTTTCCCTGCCTACCACCAGACGTTGACCCTACTTGATTGCCGTGCAAGATCAAGACGATGAACGGAGGCGTAGATGATCAGGGATAATCTTACCTGGGAGACTAATTCGACGCTGAGTTACCCAAGTGGCAACGAAGGATGCGTGGTGCGCTACCAAGAAGACTGGCGCGGAGTGCAGCTGATTGTTACGAGAATACATTCGTCGACAAAGTGCGCAGCGGGTTGAAGGAATACTGGATGCATAATGACTTCGCGCTGCCCCCCGATCTTGGAATTGCAGTCGCCGCGCACTCAGGTGCGACCGTCGAGTTGGGACAACCTCTTGCCAAAACTAGTGACGACGAGGTTTTGGAGAAGGTGAAGACCCAAGGCGTGGCGGTCGACTGAAGGGCCGAAATCAAATGTAGGTATCGCACTGACGACGACCGACTTGCGTCGGGCGCGATGACCATCCCGATTCGGTGACCTCTTGCTCCCTTGCCGCTCAAGCAAACATCTGATGCTCGGCCGTCACCAGTTCCTGCAGAAACGCAACGACGGTGCGCACGCGCACCAGGTCGCGGGCGCTTTCGTGATAGGTGGTCCAGTAGGCGCGCCGGATCGTCGTCTCCGGCAGGATGCGTTCGAGTTCGGGTGTGTGCCGGGCGATGTAGTTGTGCAGGATGCCGATGCCGGCGCTGGAGCGCACGGCCTCCGTCTGGCCGGTGGCGCTGGAGATCTCGAAGGAGGCATCCCAGCTTCGCATGATCTCGGCGGAAAAATTGAGCGACGGCGTGAAGATCAGGTCCTCGACATAGCCGATGCGGCGATGGTGCTTGAGGTCGTCGATCGTCTTCGGCGTACCGTGCTGCGCCAGGTAGGGCGTCGACGCATAGAGGCCGAGCGTGTAGTCGGTCAGTTTCGATGAGACCAGCCGTCCCTGTTCCGGCCGTTCGATGGTGATGGCGATATCGGCTTCGCGCTGCGACAGCGAGAAGGAGCGGGGGACCGGCACGAGCTGCAGCTTCAGTTCCGGATAGCGCGCCGTCAGCCGGCCGAGGCGCGGTGCGAGGAAGGAAACGCCAAATCCATCGGGCGCGCCGATGCGCACGGTGCCGGCGATCGCCGTGTCGATGCGGCCGATCTGTGACTGCGCCGCCAGCATTTCCGTTTCCATGCGTTCGGCCGCCGCCAGGAAGATCTCGCCCTCGGCCGTCAGTTCGCAGCCGTTCGGCCGGCGCACCAAGAGCCGCGTCTTCAGCGTTTCCTCAAGCGCAGTCACACGCCGGCTGAGCGTGGCGTGGTTGAGCCCGAGCCGCTTGGAAGCGGCAAGGATCTGCCCGGTGCGCGCTACCGCCAAAAACATTCTCACATCGTCCCAATTCATGTTTCAAATCCCTATGGACTTTAATCTGCGCACAACGGTTGCTGAATATCGGAAATTGCTTTGTTCAAATCGTAGTGCGATCATGCCGCCACAATCAAGATCAGGAGGAGACATCCATGTACGAACTGGGTCATTTCATCGATGGCAAGCGCGTTGCCGGCACCAGCGGCCGCACGAGCAACATTTTCAACCCGGCAACGGGCGAAGTGCAGGGCACCGTGGCGCTGGCAAGCGACGCGGAACTGGGCGCAGCCGTCGCCAGCGCCAAGGCTGCGCAGCCGAAGTGGGCCGCCACCAACCCACAGCGCCGCGCCCGCGTCTTCATGAAGTTCGTCGAACTCTTGAACACCCACATGAACGAGCTTGCCGAGATCCTGTCGCGCGAGCACGGCAAGACGATCGAAGACGCCAAGGGCGATCTCGTTCGCGGCCTGGAAGTCTGCGAATTCGTCATTGGCATTCCGCATCTGCAGAAGAGCGAGTTCACCGAGGGTGCAGGCCCCGGCATCGACATGTATTCGATCCGCCAGGCTGTCGGCATCGGCGCCGGCATCACGCCGTTCAACTTCCCCGCCATGATCCCGATGTGGATGTTTGCGCCGGCGATCGCCTGCGGCAACGCCTTCATCCTGAAGCCGTCCGAGCGTGATCCGTCCGTTCCGATCCGCCTTGCCGAACTGATGATCGAAGCAGGCCTGCCGGCCGGCATCCTCAACGTCGTCAACGGTGACAAGGGCGCGGTCGACGCGATCCTCACCAACCCCGAGATTTCTGCCGTGTCCTTCGTCGGCTCGACGCCGATTGCCCGCTACGTCTATGGTACGGCTGCCATGAACGGCAAGCGCGCCCAGTGCTTCGGCGGCGCCAAGAACCACATGATCATCATGCCGGACGCCGATCTGGACCAGGCTGCCAACGCGCTGATGGGTGCGGGCTACGGCTCGGCCGGCGAGCGTTGCATGGCAATCTCCGTTGCCGTTCCGGTCGGCGAAGACACCGCCGACCGCCTGATCGCCAAGCTGACGCCGATGGTCGAAAGCCTGCGCATCGGCCCCTACACCGACGAGAAGGCCGACATGGGCCCAGTCGTCACCAAGGAAGCCCAGGCGCGCATCAAGAGCCTGATCGACAGTGGTGTCGAGGCGGGCGCCAAGCTCGTCGTCGACGGCCGCGATTTCAAGCTCCAGGGCTATGAGGATGGCTACTTCGTCGGCGGTTGCCTGTTCGACCACGTCACCCCCGACATGGACATCTACAAGACAGAGATCTTTGGACCGGTTCTTTCGGTTGTTCGCGCCAAGAACTACGAGGAAGCCCTCGACCTGCCGATGAAGCACGAATACGGCAACGGCGTCGCGATCTACACCCGCGACGGTGATGCGGCCCGCGACTTCGCCTCGCGCATCAACATCGGCATGGTTGGCGTCAACGTTCCGATCCCGGTTCCGCTCGCCTACCACTCCTTCGGCGGCTGGAAGTCCTCGTCATTCGGCGACCTCAACCAGCACGGCACGGACTCGATCAAGTTCTGGACCAAGACCAAGACGATCACCGAGCGTTGGCCGTCGGGCATCAAGGACGGTGCCGAGTTCGTCATGCCGACGATGAAGTAACAACGGGATAAAGATCCTCCCGCCTCCAGGGCCTCCTTCGGGAGGCCCTTTTTTGTTGCATGCTCTGGACCTCTTTCCGACGGCTCTTTCTTGTTGCATGGCATGTTGCGATGCAACTAATTTGATATGCCGAGGCGGCCGAAAATTGATTCGGCCTTGATCGAATATCGCAAGCATTTCGACCGTTCTTTTGCATGGAAGGCTCATCCGGGGGGATAGCCACAGTTCGCTGGGTTCACAAATGACGTCATCCTGTCGCAACGCGGCGCCTGTTTGATAGCGGGCAGCCGCAAGCTGGTTTCATTGAGAGAGGTTTATCATGGTCGTGGCCGAAACAGCGTCGATGCAAGGGACGTTGACGCAGAGGGTACCGGACAATTTCCACCGTCTGTCGTTTACCGGCAGCGGAAAGGAGTATTTTGGCATCTGGATCGTCAACGTGCTTTTGACGATCATCACGCTCGGCATCTATTCCGCCTGGGCAAAAGTTCGCCGCAATCGCTATTTCTACGGCAACACCGTGCTGCTCGGGCGCGCCTTCGAATATCATGCCAAGGGCAAGCAGATCCTGATCGGTCGCCTGATCGTCTTCGCCTATCTGATCTTCTACAACGTCATGCTGACCTTCGTGCCGATCGCCGGCATCATGCTTGCGCTGTTGCTGGTGGCCTTCGTGCCATGGCTGGTCGTCAGAGGCCTGCGCTTCAGCGCCCGCGTGACCAGCTATCGCAATGTGCGGTTCGATTTCGTCGGCGGCGTCGGCGGTGCGTTCCTCGCCTTCATCGTCGGCCCGGTCATCTCGGTCCTGACGCTCGGCATCCTCGTGCCGCTCGCCAGCCGCTGGTCCTATCGCTACATCGGCAGCAACCTGCGTTACGGGCAGCGCGCATTCGCGACCGATCCCTCGGTCGGTACGATCTACAGGTCCTGGTTCCTGTCGGCAGCGATCATCGTCGCCGGCCTCGCGATCATCGCCTTCGTCGGGTTCCTCAACTTCGCGGTGATCATGGCGCTGTTCGACGGTTCCGTCGAGCCGACCGGGGGCATACAGTTTTCGATGATCGCGCTGTTCGTCTTCGGTTACATCGCGCTCGTCTCGATCTTCGGCGTCGCAGCGCTGTTTTACCGTGCCGGTGTGCGCAACGTCGCCTGGTCGGCAACGACATTCGACGGCAAGCACCAGCTGACGAGCGATCTGTCGCGGGGGCGCTATGCATGGATCGCGGTGACCAACCTGATCGTCACCGTCATCACCCTGGGGCTGATGCGTCCCTGGGCTGCCGTGCGAATGGCGCGGTATGTCAATGAACATACAGGCGTGCATTTCGAGGGCAATGTCGGCGAGATGTTCGACAAGATCGCTCAAGAGGGTTCGGCCGTCGGTTCGGAATTCATGGACTTCGAAGGCTTCGACTTTGGCTTCTGACGGAACAGAGATTGCTGTTGGCGAGTGGCATCCGGCAGGCTCCAGCCGGTCGGTGCCATCCCGTCTGATCGACGCCGGTGGCGGCTTCAAGGTTTTGGATGAGGCCGGCCTCGAGCTTACCGCCGGCACGTTTGCTGCGGTGGATGTTTCTGCGCGTGTAGGGGCCATTCCGCGTCGCGCCGAATTTCCCGACGGTTCGCTGTTCGAAACCACCGACAACGATACCATCGATCGTTTCTTGAAGGCCAAGGGAAAGACCAGTCTCGTCCACGAATGGGAACGCTTTCACCCGCGGCTGATCGCGGTCGTTCTGGCGACAGTGCTGAGCGGCGTGGCGATTTATCGTTATGCCGTGCCTGCACTTGTCGAAATCGCCGTGCTGGTGACGCCGCCGATCGTCCCGAAGATCATGTCGGCAAGCACGCTCGAGACCATGGACCGCTCGGTTCTCGATACCTCGGCATTGGCAGCCGAGCGCCAGCAGAAGATCCGCGACGGGTTCGCCGGGATCGCGCGGCTGTCCGATCGAGGCGAGGGCGGATTTAGCCTCAATTTCCGCAAGGGTGGCGCCATCGGACCAAACGCCTTCGCGCTCCCGGACGGCACGCTGATCGTCACCGATGAACTGGTCGAGCTTGCCGGCGACGACACCGAAATGATCGTCGGCGTGCTGGCGCACGAGATCGGTCACGTCGAGCTGGAACATAGCCTGCGGCAGATCTACCGCGCGGCCGGTGTTGCGGGACTGGTGATGATGATTGGCGGCGACATCGGCTCCGGTGCGGAAGACATTCTGGTGCAGGGCGCCGGCCTCTTGTCGCTCTCCTACTCGCGGGCAGCGGAGGCGGCGGCGGATCGGCATTCCGTCGAGTTGATGGTGAAGGCCAAGCGGGATCCCACGGCGATCGCCCGGTTCTTCGATCTGCTCGAAAAAGAGCTTGGCGACAGTTCCGATACCAGCATCCTTGCGACCCATCCCGGCACGCCGGAGCGCCGCAAGGCAATTCTCGATTATGCCGGCGAACTCAAGGCGCAGGGTCAGTAGGGGAAGAGGCTTCGAGCTTTGTCGCCCACGGTAGATCAAGAAACGAAAACGGCGGGCACATGGCCCGCCGTTTCCCGTTCATGCAATGGGTTTTGATCAGTCCTGCGGACCGTCGTTGTAGCCGACCTTGTCGACCAGTTCCGACGCCTTCTTGCGGTTCGCTGCGATCTCGGCGAGCGGCAGTTCGTCCGGCTTGATCGTGCCGAAGGACTTGACCACGTCGGAGGGCTCGGCACCCGGCAGCACCGGATATTCGTAGACCTGCTCGGCATAGATCTTCTGCGCTTCGCCTTCCGACAGGAATTCCATCAGCTTCAGCGCGTTGTCCTTGTTCGGGGAATTCTTGGCGAGCGCCATGCCCGAAATGTTCACATGCGTGCCGCGGTCCTTGGCGTTCGGGAAGAGGACCTTGATGGCCGCTGCCCATTCCTTCTGCTCCGGCTCCTTCTCGTTGGTCAGCATCAGACCGACATAGTAGGTGTTGCCGAGCGCAAGGTCGCATTCGCCGGCGAGGATCGCCTTGGCCTGGTCGCGGTCGCCGCCATCGGGCTTCTTCGCCAGATTGTTCTTCAGGCCGGTCAGCCACTTCTCGGTCTCGGCTTCGCCGTTGTGGGCGATCATCGAGGCGAACAGGCCGATATTGTAGGAGTGCTGGCCGTCACGCGTGCAGATCTTGCCCTTCCACTTGGGATCAGCGAGCTCTTCGTAGGTGATGTCGTTCTCGGCGACGCGGTCCTTGGAGGCGTAAACGACGCGGCCGCGGGTGGTCAGGCCGAACCAGTTGCCTTCAGGATCGCGGAAATGTGCTGGAATGTCCTTGTTGATCGTCTCGTTGACGACAGGCTGGGTCACGCCTGCGTCCTTGGCCTCGGTGAGGCGGCTGATGTCAACGGTCAGGATCACGTCCGCCGGCGAGTTTGCGCCTTCGGCCTGGATGCGCTCGACGAGGCCCTTGTCGAGGAAGAGCACGTTCGTCGTGATGCCGGTTTCCTTGGTGAAGGCATCGAGCAGCGGCTTGATCAGGTCGGGCTGACGATAGGAATAGATGTTGACCTCGCCATCGGCCCAGGCGGCCGTGGACGCGAGCAGGCTTGCGGTGAGGGACAATACGCCCATTGCAGCTCTTGAAACGGACATGGTTTCCTCCATTTTTTGGTTTGAGCTAAGTTAACAAAATCGCTCATCTTTTTGATCCGCAGCTGGCCAACAGTCAACCGGGTAACGGTTAACGATCAAGCAGATGTGACTTTTTCGGTTTTTTGGAATTGTTCCAAACTACGATCCGTCCTATATGAAGGTTCGATAAACCTCTCGATTCCGGAGCAAATGATGCGACTGACGAAACAAACGAACTACGCAGTTCGCATGTTGATGTACTGCGCTGCAAACGGCGAGAGGCTCAGCCGCGTTCCCGAAATCGCCAAGGCCTATGGCGTCTCCGAGTTGTTTCTGTTCAAGATCCTTCAGCCGTTGACCCGCGCCGGCCTGGTCGAGACCGTGCGTGGCCGCAACGGCGGCGTACGCCTGCCGAAGCCCGCTTCAGCCATCACCCTGTTTGATGTGGTCAAGGTGACGGAAGACAGCTTCGCCATGGCCGAATGCTTCGAGGCCGGCGAAATCGATTGTCCGTTGGTTGACAGCTGCGGTCTCAATTCCGCTCTGCGCAAGGCTCTGAACGCATTCTTCGAAGTGCTGCAGGGCTACACCATCGACGATCTGGTCAAGGCGCGTCCCCAGATCAACTTCCTGCTTGGTATCGAAGAGACCAAGCGTCCGCAGACGACTGCGGCCTGAACACAGTTTCGCGGCGCCGCGTGTCCGTCATGACGCCCGGCGCTGCACCGCCTGAATCTGCCGCATGATTTCGCGGTTCAGAGCTACTCCCGGCCACCGTTTCAGTTCGGCGCCAGATACTCCCTCAATATGAACTCTATTGCCGTCGGATCGATCTCTGACTTGTCGATGCGGAAATCCGCGCCGTATTCTTCCAGGTTCTGGAAATAGGGCTCGACGAGCGACCCCGAGATAACACCGATCGGGCCGATGAAGCCCTGGTGCCGGAGCGCCGGTACCGTTTCGCGGAAGTCGCGCTGCGGCTGAAGGCGGTTGTCCATCAGCACCATCGAGACCGGTTTTCCCGACCGTAGAAATTCCAGCGCGCTTTCGATCGTCTGGCAGTAATGCAGTTCAATCGCGATCGTGCTGACCTTCTTGATCAGCCCGCGCAGAATGAGGTTCTCCGCAGGGTCGTCGTCAACGAGCAGGATATGGGCTTTTTGTGTCATGATCGTCCAAGTACCTGAGTGACCGGGAGCCATTCTGCGGTGCTCGCCTGCCATCGGCAAGCGGCTGGGTGGTGGGTGTGTATTGTTTCTGCGGTGTCCGATTGCAGCGTTTCCGCCTTGCGGCGCTGCCATCGTCAAATCGTCCCGTCGACCGGCATCACTGAATGATCTGTTCGCGTATCGCCTTCGCCACCATTTGCGTCCGATTGACGACATCCAGCTTCTTCAGGATCGTCGCCGTATGCGAATTCACGGTGTGTTCCGAGACCGATACGATCAGTGCGATCTCGCTGGCTGTCTTTCCATGGGAAATCCATTTGAGAATCTCCGTTTCGCGCGGCGTCAGGCCCATCCCGGCCTTGTTGGAAAGCGCGATGCGGTAGAAATAGTCGAAGGCGCAGATGGCATCGTAGGTCAGCTCGAAATGCTCGGAGCGGGCGATATCGTTGCCATCGCCCAGGAACAGTACGGCATACCGCGCGCCCGTCGCCGCCGCGTGCACCGGCACGCTCAAGAGCAGCTCGAAGCCGAGCTGGACAAGCAGGTTCTGGCCGTTGGCGCAGTCAGGGTCATCAGCTCTCCAGACGGAGGAAATAATCGACGTGTGCAGGGTCTTGTAGAAGAGCGAATCGCCGAAGCGGTGACGCTTGTCGTATTCTTCCGCCAGACCCGACGGAAGATCGTGCAGGACGAGCCGGGTGGACAGCATGCACGCGTCGTTCTCGTTGCCGAGCTGCAGAATGCCGAAATGATTGAAGCCGAACCGCAGCGCCATCGTGTGAAAGATGCGGAAGAAGTCGACGCGGTTGAGCGCTTTCTCCAGATCGTTGCGGAGATCATAGCGCCTGTGATTTTCCAGCAAACTTGCCACGAATGCGCTACCCCTTTGTCGCGAGGCGGCAGTCTACGCGCAAGGCCGGCTCAATCAACCGCATGAGGCCGGTGGCGAAGTTGCGGATTGGCATCGTCACGACCGTCTCTCGGCGGCATTGCCGCGAGACCGAAAGCGCCGTGAGGCGGATGCCGCCCCCTCCCAAGGACGTTGTGGCACGTCGATTGTCTCCCCCGAGATTTTGTCTAGGTTCTATTGCACAATCGGTCGGGTGATTTCTACCCAACTATCTTGGGATTGACCGTTTCTTGCGATTTCATCGAATCGCTGCCCCTTGCGTCTGTGACGATACACGCAGGGCGGGTGCATGGGAGCGGAGGATTGCTACAACCAGTCCGTTCCGCGCATGCGCTTTGCCCGTCGAACATCGCTCCGCACCGTCGACGATAGACCGGATGAGCACGCGGCGCACCGCCCGTGCAGGGGCTGTCAAAGGCCACGGAAATGTCAGGGTATTCTAAAACAGTGGACAGATTTCCGGCTCCGCCGCAGGAGGAATTTTTCGCATAGACAAATTTGTTCGGCGACTTATTGCAATGCGACGCCAAATGTCGTTCCATCCGGCCTTGACCGGGGGCAAACGCCATTCCGCGTCAGGAAAATACGAGAACAAGAACAAATCTGGGAAGCAAAGCTCATGAAAAAGCTCACTACTCTCTTCGCAGCGACGGCGCTTGCCACGCTGATGGCCGGCTCCGCCTGGTCGAAAACGTTCGTTTATTGCTCGGAAGGTTCGCCTGAGGGTTTTGACCCGGGCCTCTACACCGCCGGCACGACGTTCGACGCAGCAGCGCACACGGTCTACAACCGCCTGCTCGAGTTCAAGAAGGGCACGACCGAAACCGAGCCGGGCCTCGCTGAGAGCTGGACCATTTCCGATGACGGCCTTGAATACACGTTCAAGCTGCGTCCGGGCGTGAAGTTCCAGACGACGGAGTTCTTCACTCCCACTCGCGAGCTGAACGCTGACGACGTCGTGTTCTCCTATGAGCGCCAGCTCAAGGCCGACAACCCCTGGAACAAGTACGTGACCGGCGCTTCGTGGGAATACGCAGCCGGCATGGGCTTCCCGGAAGTCATCAAGTCGGTCGAGAAGGTCGATGACCTGACGGTCAAGTTCACCCTGACGCGCAAGGAAGCGCCGTTCCTCGCCAACATCGCCATGCCGTTCGCGTCGATCCTGTCGAAGGAATATGCCGACAAGCTGCAGGCCGAAGGCAAGATGAACCAGATGAACCAGATGCCGCTCGGCACCGGTCCGTTCGCGTTCGTCGCCTACCAGCAGGACGCTGTCATCCGCTACAAGGCAAACCCGGACTATTGGGGTGGCAAGCAGAAGATCGACGACCTGGTCTTCGCGATCACTGCCGACGCTTCGGTTCGCTACCAGAAGCTGCAGGCCGGCGAATGCCACCTGATGCCGTTCCCGAACTCGGCCGACGTGGCTGCCATGAAGGCCGATCCGAACCTGAAGGTGATGGAGCAGGCCGGTCTGAACGTTGCCTACCTCGCCTACAACACCACGCAGGCTCCGTTCGACAAGCCGGAAGTCCGCAAGGCGCTGAACAAGGCGATCAACAAGCAGGCGATCGTCGACGCCGTGTTCCAGGGCGCTGCCCAGCCGGCAACCAACCCGATCCCGCCGACGATGTGGTCGTACAACGACACGCTCCAGGACGACACCTACGATCTCGACGCAGCCAAGAAGATGCTCGAAGAAGCAGGCGTCAAGGATCTGTCGATGAAGGTGTGGGCGATGCCGGTTTCGCGTCCCTACATGCTCAACGCTCGCCGCGCTGCGGAACTGATGCAGGCTGACTTCGCCAAGATCGGCGTCAAGGTCGAGATCGTCTCCTACGAGTGGGCCGAATACCTCGACAAGTCGAAGGCAAAGGACCGTGACGGTGCCGTCATCCTCGGCTGGACCGGCGACAACGGCGACCCGGACAACTTCCTCGACACCCTGCTCGGCTGCAACGCTGTCGGCGGCAACAACCGCGCTCAGTGGTGCAACCCGGAATTCGACGCCCTGGTCAAGAAGGCCAAGGACACGTCCGACCTGGCAGAGCGCACCAAGCTCTACGAAGAGGCGCAGGTTGTCTTCAAGCGCGAAGCGCCTTGGGCAACGCTTGACCACTCCCTGTCGGTCGTTCCGATGCGCAAGAATGTCGAGGGCTTCGTCCAGAGCCCGCTCGGCGATTTTGCCTTCGACGGCGTGGATATTGTCGAGTAAGCTAATAAACTGATCCGAAAGGGGGCGTTTGCCGCGGGCAAACGCCCCTCTTTGCATCTACTGCAGCGCCATGCGTCTTGTCAGACGCGTGAAGTTCGCTGTAGGCACTTTGAGTTGCTGCCTGTTTTTGCCCTCAAATCCGAAGGGTTCAAGAAAACATGCAGTGGTGCCAGCGCCGGGAGACAACGGCGCGGCAACGTGGCGCGGGGTAAAACATGTTTCGATTTCTCTTGGGGCGTTTGGCGGTCCTGATCCCGACTTTCATCGGGGTCTCCATCATTGCCTTCTCCTTCATTCGCATGCTTCCGGGCGATCCTGTCGCCCTGCTTTCGGGCGAGCGTGTCATGTCGCCGGAGCGGCATGCGGAAATTTCACACGCGCTCGGCTTCGACCGGCCGATCGTGATCCAGTACTTGGACTATCTCTGGGGTGTGCTCCAGGGTGATTTCGGCACGTCGATCGTGACGAAGAAGCCGGTGATCGACCAGTTCTTCGAACTGTTCCCGGCGACGCTGGAGCTTTCGCTCTGCGCGATCATCTTTGCGATCGTGCTCGGCATTCCCGCCGGCGTCATCGCGGCGATCAAGCGCGGCTCCTTCGTCGACCAGACGATCATGGGCACCGCACTTGTCGGCTTCTCCATGCCGATCTTCTGGTGGGGCCTGCTGCTGATCATGCTGGTCTCGGGCATCCTGCAATGGACGCCGGTTTCGGGGCGCATCTCGCTGATGTACTTCTTCCCGCCGGTCACGGGCTTCATGCTGATCGACTCGTTGTTGTCGGGGCAGGCGGGCGCCTTCAAGTCTGCCGTGAGCCATCTCATCCTGCCGACCATCGTGCTTGGCACCATTCCGCTCGCCGTGATTGCGCGTCAGACTCGGTCGGCGATGCTTGAAGTGCTGTCGGAAGACTATGTGCGCACGGCGCGCGCCAAGGGCCTTTCGACCTTCCGTGTCGTCGGTGTCCATGCGCTGCGAAATGCCATGATCCCGGTCATCACCACGATCGGCCTGCAGGTGGGCGTCATGCTCGCCGGTGCGATCCTGACCGAGACGATCTTCTCCTGGCCGGGCATCGGCAAATGGATGGTCGATTCCGTCTTCAGGCGCGACTACGCCGTCATTCAGGGTGGCCTCCTGGTCATCGCCGGCATCATCATGCTGGTGAACCTGGCCGTCGACCTTCTCTACGGTCTCATCAACCCACGTATCCGGCACTAAGGAGGGCGATATGTCTCAAGCTGCTGCAACAAGCGCCGTTTCGACAGATCCGTCCCGCCGGGCGCGACTGGCCGAATTCTGGTATTATTTCTCCGAGAACCGCGGCGCCGTCATCGGCCTCGTGTTCTTCCTGTTCCTCGTGCTCCTGGCGATCTTTGCTCCGATCGTCGCCCCGCATGACCCGACGGCCCAATACCGCGATGCGGTGCTGATCCCGCCGGTCTGGCAGGAAGGCGGCCGTGCCGAATTCCTGCTTGGCACCGACGCTGTCGGTCGCGACATGCTCTCGCGCCTGATCTATGGCACGCAGTTCTCGCTGTTCGTCGGCGTTATCGTCACCACGCTCTCGCTGGTCGGCGGTATCTTCATCGGCGTGATCGCGGGCTACTTCCGCGGTTGGGTCGATACCGTCATCATGCGCGTGATGGACATCATTCTGGCCTTCCCGTCGCTGCTGCTTGCCCTCGTGCTGGTCGCCGTTCTCGGACCGGGCCTGACAAACGCGATGATCGCCATCGCGCTGGTGTTCCAGCCGCACTTCGTTCGCCTGACGCGCGCTGCCGTCATGAGCGAAAAGAGCCGCGACTACGTCATTGCCGCCAAGGTCGCAGGTGCCGGCCACGGTCGCCTGATGTTCAAGACGATCCTGCCGAACTGCATGGCGCCGCTGATCGTCCAGGCGACCCTGTCGTTCTCGAGCGCGATCCTCGACGCTGCCGCTCTTGGCTTCCTCGGCATGGGTGCCCAGCCTCCGACACCGGAATGGGGCACGATGCTCGCTGAAGCGCGTGAGTTCATCCAGAGCAAGTGGTGGGTGGTAACGCTTCCGGGCGTCGCAATCCTGGTCACGGTGCTGGCGATCAACCTCATGGGTGACGGCCTGCGCGATGCTCTCGATCCCAAGCTGAAGAGGTCCTGATCATGGCGCTTCTCGAAATCGAAAACCTGGTCGTCGAGTTCCAGACGGCCACCGGTCCCTTCCGCGCCGTCGATGGCGTGTCGATGAAGGTCCACGAAAAGGAAGTGCTGGCGATCGTCGGTGAATCCGGCTCGGGCAAGTCCGTGTCGATGCTGGCGGCCATGGGCCTCCTGCCTTGGACGGCGAAGGTCACGGCCGACAAGCTGACGTTCAACGGTCGCGACCTGCTTGGCATGTCGTCCGCCGAGCGCAAGAAGATCATCGGCAAGGATATTTCGATGATCTTCCAGGAGCCGGTCGCAAGCCTCAACCCTTGCTTCACGGTCGGCTTCCAGATCGAGGAGGTGCTGCGCATTCACCTCGGTCTGGACAAGACCGCGCGGCGCAAGCGCGCCATCGAGCTGTTCGAGGCGGTCGGTATCCCCGATCCGGCCGAACGGTTGGGGCACTATCCCCACCAGATGTCGGGCGGGCAGTGCCAGCGCGTGATGATCGCGATCGCCATTGCCTGCAACCCGAAGCTCCTGATCGCCGACGAGCCGACGACCGCGCTCGACGTGACGATCCAGAAGCAGATCCTCGACCTTCTGATGCGGCTCCAGGCCGAGCATGGCATGGGCCTCATCATGATCACGCACAACATGGGCGTGGTCGCCGAGACTGCCGATCGCGTCGTCGTGCAGTACAAGGGCCGCAAGATGGAGGAGGCCGACGTGCTGTCGCTGTTCGAATCACCGAAGAGCAACTACACGCGCGCTCTTCTGGCAGCTTTGCCGGACAATGCGACCGGTGATCGGTTGCCGACCATCTCCGAGCTTTTTGTCGATGAACCGAGCCTTCAAGGAGCCGCCCGATGACCGTCGTTCTCGAAGCGCGCAATCTGGTGCGCGACTATCATATCCCCGGCGGCCTGATGAAAAAGGCCAAGACCGTGCATGCGCTCAAGGGCGTGAGCTTCTCGGTGGAAAAGGGCAAGACGCTGGCGATCGTCGGCGAAAGCGGCTGCGGCAAGTCAACGCTTGGCCGCATCCTGACGCTGATCGACCCGGCGACGTCGGGTGATCTGCTGATCGATGGCAACAAGATCGACATCACCAAGGGCGACCTGACGCCGGAGATGCGCCGCAAGGTGCAGATCGTCTTCCAGAAC
This sequence comes from Ensifer adhaerens, assembly GCF_013283195.1. Lineage (GTDB taxonomy): Bacteria > Pseudomonadota > Alphaproteobacteria > Rhizobiales > Rhizobiaceae > Ensifer > Ensifer adhaerens_G. Next base: position 1,152,918 of record NZ_JABEKT010000001.1, read on the forward strand.
CCCTATGGCTCGCTCAACCCGCGCCAGAAGATCGGCGACATCTTGACCGAACCACTGATCATCAACACCAAAACCCCCGCTGACGAACGTCGCGAGCGGGGGATGGCGATGCTGAAGAAGGTCGGTCTCGACGAGAAACACTACAATCGTTACCCGCACATGTTCTCGGGCGGCCAGCGCCAGCGCATCGCTATTGCGCGCGCGCTGATGCTCAACCCGAAGCTTCTGGTGCTGGACGAGCCGGTTTCGGCGCTCGACCTGTCGGTTCAGGCGCAGGTGTTGAACCTGCTCGCGGATCTGCAGGACGAGTTCCAGCTGACTTACGTCTTCATCAGTCACGATCTCTCGGTGGTGCGCTACATCGCTGACGACGTGATGGTGATGTATTTCGGCGAGGCGGTTGAATACGGCAGCCGCGACGAAGTCTTCGCCGATCCGAAGCACAGCTACACCAAGACGCTGTTTGCCGCGACGCCGCGCGCCGACGTTGCCAGCATCAAGGCACGGCTTGCCAAGAAGCAGGCAGCCTGAGCCGTCTCGGTGCTGTCTGGCGATACCAGAGGCCGGGGAAAGAACTCCCCGGCTTCTTGGCCTTGCCGGGCCGATGGTGTAGAGCTTTCGCGCCGCCATTCACTTCTCGCCTTCCGGCGGCGGGCAGCCGCTTTTCGGCCGACCATTCAGCGTTCGGCCCAACTTCAGGAACACGATCATGGAAATCAAGCGTTTCGAAACCGGCCCCCGGATGAGCCAGGCCGTGGTTTACAACAACACCGTCTACCTCGCCGGCCAGGTCGGCAATGCCGGTGACGATGTCGTGACCCAGACGAAGCAGGCGCTTGCCGAAGTCGACCGTCTTCTGGCGCTCGCCGGCACCGACAAGACCCGCATCCTCTCGGCCACCATCTGGCTCGCCGACATGGCTGACTTCCCGAAGATGAACTCGGTCTGGGATGCCTGGGCACCCCAGGGCAACACCCCGGCACGCGCGACCGGCGAAGCCAAGCTCGCAACTCCGGAATACCTCGTCGAAGTCATCGTCGTCGCAGCCGCCGCCTAAGGCACGGCAATCGCATCTGAAATATTGCGACGCGCTTTCAGTCGCTTGCCAAAACCGAGCGGTCTTGCCGCCACACTGCATCTCCGCCGCCGTGCCCTGCGCACGGCGGCGTTTTCTTTTGCCGGACCTGCCCCGCATTCCCTCGTGCAGGAACCATTCGCCAGTCTGCACGTTTACCTTCAGTTCCACAAAAACATGGGAGGGCATTCGATGCTCTACTGGCTGCCGCGGATCTGCGTGCTTGCTTTCGCAGGTCTATTGATTGGTTTCGGCTTCGTCCCGGACACCGCTACCGGCGTAGCGCACACGCTGCTCGTCATCGTCCTCGGTCTCGGGCTCTTGTCGCTGACCTTGCACGTGTTCCCACCGGAACGACACTGAACGACGAGGTACGCCGACAGGTGTCCGCGTGACAAAAAGAGGCGAGGGACGGCATTGGATACATCCGGCCACACGGCTGCTTACTACAAGCTGAAACGCATCGCCGAGGAGGAAACGGCCACGGCCGAAGCGGCCTTGCCCGCTGAACCGAAGCGGGACGGCATCGATTTGATGGTCGCCTGGAGCATCATCGGCCTGTTCGTGATTGCCGGGTCGGCCGCCGTCTACTCGATGGAAACGATTCTGATGCCGATCACGCTGGCCGTCGTCGTCGGTATCGTGCTCGGGCGCGCGGCCGACAGCCTGTCAAAGTTCGGCCTGCCGCCAATCATCGGCGGGCTGCTGCTGGCGCTCGTCTTCGTGCTTGGTCTTGCATCGGTGGTCAGCGTCCTGCTCGGACCGATCACGGAGCTGGCGCAAAAGGCGCCGGCCCTGGCGGAGGGGGTGGTCGAGCGCGTGCTGCCGTTCATCGAACGCTTCGAGTGGCTCCGCCTGGCGGTGGCGAAAGGCACCGGCAGCGAAGCACTCGCTGATACCGTCATGAAAAATGCTGCCCCTGTGCTCGGCGCCGTCGCCGGCGGGCTGACGCCCGCTTTGGTCCAGACATTGATTTTTCTGGCAGCACTCGGGCTGTTCCTGCTGGGGCGCCTGCATTTGCGCAGAACCATCATTCTTGCCTTTACCAGCCGAGAAAGACGCCTGAGCACGATCCGGATCATGAACGCGATCGAAACCGCCTTGGCACAGTATTTTTCGATAGCAAGCCTGATCTATCTGGCCCTCGGCGTCGTCACCATGATCATCGCGCTGGTCGGCGGCTTGGCCATGCCGCCGCTTTGGGGGCTGTTCGCCTTCGTCTCCAGCTTCATTCCTTATCTCGGCGTTACAATGATGACGCTGGCGCTGCTCGTCGGCGGGCTGATGACGCATGACGCCATTCTGCTGGCGTTGGCGCCGGCTGCCACGTTCTTCGTGGTTCATCTCGTCATGGAAAATCTGGTGATACCGTCGATCCTGGGCAACAGGCTCGAGGTCAACCCGTTCCTCGTCTTCGTCGCCATCATCTTCTGGACATGGATGTGGGGCGCGGTCGGCGCCATGCTGGCGCTGCCCTTGTCGCTGATCGCCATGACGATTTTCGAAGAGGTGCGCGAGCAGCCGCCCGAACGGCAGCTGCCGGCATGATGCGCCCGAGCTGTGTAATTATCCGCGGGTCGAGCGGGCGTGTTCGTCGAAGAAAAGCGCTTGGCTGATCAGCGCCTTGACCATATCCGGATTGAAGGGCTTGGTCACCAGGAAGGCCGGTTCCGGCCGCTTGCCGGTCAGCAGCCGCTCGGGGAAGGCGGTGATGAAGATCACCGGCACTGCCGCGTCCTTCAGGATCTCGTTGACGGCGTCGATGCCCGAGCTGCCGTCGGCAAGCTGGATGTCGGCCAGCACCATCTTCGGGGCCGTCTTGTGATAGAGATCGAGCGCTTCCTTGTGCGTGCGGGCGATGCCGGTCACGCGATGGCCGAGGCTCGTCACCATGTCCTCGATATCAAGTGCGATCAGCGGTTCGTCTTCGATGATCAGAACTTCGGTTGCCACCTGGCGCGATATGTCTTCAGAAGCAACCGTCAGCAGCTTGGAAAACGCCGCCTGGCTCTGCCCCATGATCTCGGCGGCATCGGCAATCGAGAAGCCCTCGACCGAGACGAGCAGAAAGGCTTGGCGCGCTGCGGGCGCGATCAGCGAAAGATTGGCCGCTGCCTGCTGCTCCCAGGCGAAGGGAGAGACGTTCCCGGTCCGGTCGATGGAGACTTTCTCGAACAGCGAGCAGAACAGCTTATAGAGGGAGATCCGGTCGTTGGAACCGTCGGGAAAAAGGCTGATGTCTTCGATCAGCGCTTCCAGAACTGCAGCCACATAACCGTCGCCGGCAGCCTGCGAACCGGTAACGGCGCGGGAGTAACGGCGCAGAAAGGGAAGGTGTGGCGCAATACGGGTCGAAAGTGACATTAAGTACTTCCTTGGGTCTGATGTGATTCGCTTGTTTTCTGAGGACAATGGACATCCCGCGAAAGACGTGAATGTTTTGAACACGTTTTTCGGCCTATGGGAAGCTGGCAACAGCGATGCGCGCTCGAGGTGTTTCGAGCGCCGTGCGACGTGGGGATAGGTGGGATGGAAGATCCTGTGGACGAACGCAGTGCCAAGGAGGGCGGAAGAGCGAAGGCCGAAAGCGGTTTGGATCCGAATGGCTTGATTGGCTCGAAACTGAAGGCGCTCTATCGGGCTATCGAACAGGAGCCCGTACCCGACCTCTTCATCGACCTTTTGCAAAAGCTGGATGATGCCGAGGCGCGCACGCGGGTCGACGAGACGCTTTCGTCAAAGGCATGAGCCCAAGACATGAGAAACGGGCCAAAGCCCGTTTCCCGCGCTCTCTCGAAACGTTTTTGCCTTAGCAGGCGGCTTCGTAGCGGCGGCCGTAGCGGTCGCGGTAGATGCAGCGCCCAGGCTCATTGGCGTTACCGATGAGCGCACCGGCGACACCGCCGACGGCGGCACCCACGGCAGCGCCTCTGACATTGCCTGTTGCGGCACCGCCGATGATCGCACCGCCGGTCGCGCCGATCGCCGCACCCTTCTCCGTTTGCGTGCAGGCCGCGAGGGGGAGGATCAGGCTTGCTACAATAAGTATCTTCTTCATGACGCGTTCCTATCCGAGGTTTTCTTTGTTGGACATTGAAGGATGCATTCGGCCTAGGCCGTTTGCGGGGAATGAGGACGAACAGAATGACGACAATGAGGCCGCTCACCGAGGCAGGCGCCCGTTGTCGACACCAGCCCTGACCCGAGCCTCACGATCAACTTAGCGGCCTTTGGTTTGCTCGCAACGGGCGGGAATGCACCGCTCATCAATGTCTCCCTGTGTGGTATCGCTGCGGGCGCAGCGCTTGTTATTGCTATGGAAACGACGATCACGCCGATTTGTTCCATTGGGCGAAGTCTTCCTGGAACTTGCCGTCGATCCGGCGTTTTGGCGGGTGGTCCGCAGCAACCGCCCGCAGACGTGCCCGACGCCCCGTTCCGCCCGACAATGCCCAGGCCGTTACCCATCGTACCGACGTGAAAGGCCGCGCCGAATGCGCAGGGCCCAGCGAGGTTACGACAAAATTTCGGTCCGACCGATGGAACTTCATACGGTCCATGATCGTTTGCTTATGAAGTTTTTGATCGAAGGAGCATGCGAATGGAACATATCGCTGCCATCATGGTCCTCGTCGGCTGCATGCAGGGCGGTACCGCCTGCCGTGAGGTCCCGACACCGGTCGTCGGTTTTGAAACCGTCGAAGAATGTCACGAATTGCTTTCGCCATCGATCGAAGAGGTCGGGAAGGTGTTCAAGGGCGCCTACGGCCAATGCGCCGAAGTGGATCCGGCCCTGTTCGTCGAAGCCGCAACGATCGAGTGGCGGATCACGCCGTCACGCCAGCTCGAAGTCAAAGTGATTGCTGACGACAGCCCCTACGTTGTTGCCACACGCACGGACGATAAGCCCAAACTCCGCAACTGAACTTGCAATCGAGAAGTGCGACGACCTCCGCCGCTTTATGTCGCTGGCAAGAGTGTCTCACAGCCATGCAGAACGAAAAACAAACGCCGCTGCGGTAATCAAGCGCAGCAGCGTTTGCTTTTGTGGTCTTTGCAAAGAGCAGTTGCGCAGCAACTATCTCTTCGGTTTGGGCTCGGTCTTTTTCAGTTTTTCAAGAAGACTGTCCAAGTTTTTGCTCTGTTTGTCTGCGTTGTGTGCGTAGAGATCACGCATCGTTCTACCGATGTGAAGATTACTGTCCGGCCGTTCGGCGTTTCGGCGTGCCGTTTCAGCCGCGGACTTCCAGATATGTGACATTGGCATCTTCATGTCGAACCTGCTTTATTCCTTGAGGGAACAACGTAGGACTATCTCGAAGGTTCCTGGCGGAATTCGTCTCGGCTGTGCCATTTCGAAACTGATTTGACGATCGTGGTTAATAGATCGTTTCGATCCTCATTTGGCAGGGTCGAAGATTTTTTCCATCATTACGGATGCGCCGGAACAAAGTCCGGGATCATGACGTTTCTTCTCCAGCGACGCACACAAGGAGATATCCTATGCTTTACTACGCTCTCGTCTTTCTGGTGGTGGCGATTATCGCCGGTGTACTTGGTTTTGGCGGTATTGCTGGCGCTTCTGCAGGTATCGCGCAGATCCTGTTCTTCCTGTTCCTCGCCTTCCTGGTGATCTCGCTGGTCGCAGGTTTGATGCGCAGGACGTGATCCAGGGAGCGATCCTCTCGCCGGACATGAACAAGGGACGAATGTCGAAAGACTTCGTCCCTTTCGCGTGTTCGGTCACGGTCCGCGACATCCCTTGCCCTCACAGATGTGCTTGGCTATTCATGCCGAAACGGATCTGACGCGCACCAAAGGAATGCGAACACCATGAAATCGCTGGAGCTCCTCGTAGAGCGGATCATCTTGTCCAGTCGCTGGCTGCTGGTCATCTTCTATCTCGGGCTTGTTGCAGCATTGGGACTCTACGGAATCTCGTTCATGTACAAGCTCGCGAAGATTGCCGGCATGGTTTTCGTCTACGACGATGCCCAGATGATCCTGGCGATGCTCGGGCTGATCGATGCCGCGCTGGTGGCGAGCCTGATCGTCATGGTGATGATCTCGGGATACGAGAATTTCGTCAGCCGCTTCGACGAGGCCGACGCCGAGGTCTCCTTCCTTGGCAAGCTCGATGCCGGCAGCCTGAAGATCAAGGTTGCCTCGTCGATTGTCGCGATTTCGTCTATCCATCTTCTGCAGATCTTCCTCAATACGCAGCAATATACAAACCAGCAGCTGATGTGGGCGACGATCATGCACCTTGCCTTCGTGGTTTCGGCAGTTCTGCTCGGCTATCTCGAGCAGATCATGACTGGACTGAAGAAGAAGTAGCGTTTGGCCCCGGCGGCGAATGGCGCCGTGGCCGGTAGGGATCGAGGAGCGAGGCAGTGGGATATGAAGACTGACGTAGTGGTTCTCGGCGCCGGCATCGTCGGCATATCCACCGCCATCCACCTGGCGCGGCGCGGCAAATCGGTGGTGCTGCTCGATCGCCGCGGTGCAGGCGAAGAAACATCCTACGGCAATGCCGGGCTCATCCAGCGCGAGGGTGTGTTTCCCTACGGTTTCCCGCATGATTTCGGAGCGCTGTTCCGCTACGCGCTCAACAACACCATCGATGCGCATTACCACATCCGCGCCTTGCCGGGCCTGGTGCCGTTCCTGGCGCGCTACTGGTGGCATTCGGGTTTCACCCAGCACCAGCGTATCGCCCACATGTATGCCCCGCTGATCGAACATTCGATCGTCGAGCATGAGGATCTCATCAACGCATCCGGCGCCGGCGACCTGATCCGCAAGGACGGCTGGATGAAGGTCTTCCGCACAGAGAAGGAACGCGACGCCGCCTACAAGGATGCGGAGAAACTGTCGGCCGGTTTCGGCGTCAATCACCAGAAGCTCTCGACCAGCGAATTGAAGACGATCGAGCCTTCCATCAAGGCCGATCTCGTCGGCGGCCTGCGCTGGAGCGATCCCTGGTCTATCCGCGATCCGCACAGCCTCAACAAGGCTTATCTTGCCTATTTCCAGTCGCTCGGCGGGCGTCTCGTTTCCGGCGACGCGGCAACGGTGGAGCACATCCTTGAAGGCCCAGGCTGGCGGGTGGCAACGCCCGAAGGTCCGCTTGAGGCGCATGAGGTGGTCGTTGCGCTTGGCCCCTGGGCCGATACCGTGACGCGCAAGCTCGGCTACCACTTCCCGCTTGCCGTCAAGCGCGGCTATCACATGCACTACGGAACTCAAGAGGGCGCACAGCTCAACAACTGGGTGCTGGACGCGGAGAAGGGCTATTTCCTGGCGCCGATGCAACGCGGTATCCGCCTGACGACGGGTGCGGAGTTTGCCTGGCGCGATGCGCCGAAAACACCGGTGCAGCTCACCCGCGCCGAGCGCGTGGCGCGTGAATTCTTCCCGCTGGCGGAGCGCCGCGACGAGGAGCCGTGGATGGGCGCTCGGCCCTGCACGCCCGACATGATGCCGATCATCGGCAAGGCGCCGCGGCATCAGGGCCTGTGGTTCGCCTTCGGGCATGCCCATCACGGCATGACGCTCGGGCCTGTCACCGGCCGGGCACTCGCCGAAGCCATGACCGGAGAGAAGACCGTGATCGATATCGCGCCCTATCGGCCAGAGCGCTTCTTCTCCTGATCGTTGTTCCGATCGACAAAAGAGGCCGGAAGCATCGCATCCGGCCTCTTTGCATTTGATCTGCATCCGCGCAGATGGCGCTCTAGGCGTTGGTGCCGCCGTCGATGGTGAATTCGGCACCGGTTACGCCCCGCGCGTCCGGGCCGGCGAGCCAGGCGACGAGAGCCGCCACTTCGTCCGCATCGTTGAAGCGGGGGATTGCCATCAGGCCGCGCTGCGGATCCGCATGCGCGCCATCCTGCGGGTTCATGTCGGTATGGGTCGAGCCGGGATGGACGATATTGACGGTGATGCTTTTCGGCCCGAGGTCGCGCGCGACCGCCTTGGTAAAGCCGACGAGCGCAGACTTGCTGAGCGCATAAAGACTGATGCCCGGAAAGGGGACGCGCTGGGCCAGATTGCTGCCGACCGAAATGATGCGCCCGCCATCCGGCATGTGTCTGGCCGCAGCGCTCGTGGCCAGCACCACCGCCTTCACGTTGATGTCCACCGTGCGATCGAAATCCTCCGCCGTTACCTCAGTGATGGCGGTCGCTTCATAAATGCCGGCATTGTTGACGAGAATGTCGATGCGTCCGTACCGTTCGACGACCGCCTTGACGGCGGCTTCCACCGCCTCGCCGTCGCGGTTGTCGGCACGAATGGCGAGCGCCTTGCCACCCGACTGCTCGATTTCGGCAACCAGCGCATCGGCCTTGGCCTGCGATTGGCCATAGGTGATGGCAACAACGGCCCCCTCGCTTGCCAGCCGCCTGGTGATCGCCGCACCAATGCCGCGCCCGCCGCCTGTCACCAACGCTATCCTGTCCTTCAAATCCGTCACGTCCAGCTCCATATTTGTAGTGATCGATACATATAAAGATGGCGACTTGCTTCATCCTGTCAAGTCATTTATGTATTGATCGATACAAAATGGAGTTCAGGCGATGTCCAACCGCGGCCGACCCCGCACCTTTTCGCGCGACGAAGCGCTGAGAAGTGCCATGGAAATCTTCTGGGACAAGGGTTTCGACAACACTTCGCTTGCCGACCTGACACGGGTTATGGGGCTCAATCCGCCGAGCCTCTATGCCGCCTTCGGCAGCAAGGCGAAACTCTTCCTGGAGGCTGTCGATCTCTATGGCCGCACCGACGGCGCCGGCATCTGGGAGTTTCTCGACAGCGCGCCGACGGCAAAGGAGGCGGTCCACGACCTGTTGCGGCGATCGGCCGAGAATTTCACCCAATGGGCAGAACCGCGCGGCTGCATGGTCGTGCTTTCGGCCCCGCAAATGGAGGGTGGTGAACCGGCGGTGTGCGACGGTCTGAAGGCCCGACGGTTGGAAAAGCAGGTCGCCTTGCAGAGCCGCCTCAAGCGCGGCGTGGCGGAGGGCGATCTTCCCGAAGGCACTGACTGCGATGCGATTGCCGCCTATGTGACGGCGATCCAGCACGGAATGTCGATCCATGCCCGCGACGGGGCGTCGCGCCAGACCCTCATGGCGATCGCCGACTGTTGTGCGGCGGGATGGCACACAATGGTGGCGGGCGTAACGACGAAGGCTCAAGGGTAAAGTCGGCCGGTGACGCCTTCGCAGGCGTCGGACCGCCCACCTGATCTTCAATCCGCATGGATCCTACCCGACTAATGTGCCAGCCCGCGCGCCCTTGTCATTTCGAAGGACGCAATAGCAGACCTTTGCCGGAAGAGATGCTTCCGGCAAAGGCAAAGCATGGCGACAGAACCGTTACTGCGCCGGTGCAGGCTGTGTAGTCGTGCCATCCGTTGCCGGCGGCGTCGTACTCTGCTGCGGCGTCGCTTCCGGAGCGGTCATCGTTCCGCCCGACGGCGCGGTGGTCGTGTCTGCCGGCGGCGTGGTCGTCGTATCCGTTGCTGGCGGGGTCGCCGTCTGGCCTGATGTCGACTGGTCTGTCGTGGCCGGTGGCGTCGCCGTTTCCGTCGTATCCCGCGACAGTTCGGCCGGCAGCCAAGCGATCAGGGCGAGCACGAGGCCGGCAAGCAGGATGATGACGAGCGGCCAGCTGCTACGCCCGGAGCGGACCGGGGCGGGATCGTTTGGCAGCGGTGTCGGCTGACCTGTCACCGGGTCGACGAGCGGCTTTTCCTTAAACTCTTCATGTTGATTCATCGCGTTTACATCCTTTCTGGGCGTCCACCGGCTATGGGTGTTGTCTGGCCGAAACGGCCTCGCAAGGACCGGGGACCGGATTGTGCGGCCGCAAACTGTCGTTGCGAACCTGCATGCTCGGCTGGACGCGCTCTGCAACAAAAACGCGCGAAAACTTGCAATGTTCCATCGGGTACAACCGGTTGGATCGCGCACGCTTTACAGCCCGCTGTTTTCGCTGCAAGAAAGTCGTCTCTTTGGGGGGGGGCGATCATGACGCTTGAGGCATACCGAAGCGGAACCTTTGTCGGACGTGTCTGGCGCTCCGATGTCGACGGTCCGGCGCTCGTGACCATCAGGGATGGCGCGATTGTCGACATCACCTCGAAACTGGCGCCCACCATGCGCGACCTGTTGGAGCTTCCCGACCCGATCGCCCATATCCGCCAGCTGGATGGTGAACGGCTTGCGTCGGTGACGGATCTGCTCGCGAGCGAGGGAGAGGGCGCAAGAATTCGGCTGCTTGCCCCCTGCGATCTCCAGGCGGTGAAAGCCTGCGGCGTCACCTTTGCGCGCTCGATGATCGAACGCGTCATCGAAGAGCGGGCGGCCGGCGATGCCGCTCGCGCCGAGGCGATCCGCGCGCGCGTCACCGCCGTTATCGGCGATAGCCTGCGCAACCTGAAGGCCGGTTCGCCCGAGGCGGCGCGCGTCAAAGCCGCGCTGATTGAGGAGGGCGTCTGGTCTCAATATCTTGAGGTCGGCATCGGCCCGGATGCGGAGGTTTTTACCAAGGCGCAGGTGTTGTCTTCGGTCGGCTCAGGAGCGGAGGTCGGGCTCCATCCGATCTCGCGCTGGAACAATCCGGAGCCGGAAATCGTGCTGGCCGTCGCTTCTGATGGCGGAGTCAAAGGGGCGACGCTCGGCAACGATGTCAACCTGCGCGACGTCGAGGGCCGCTCCGCCCTGCTGCTCGGCAAGGCAAAGGACAACAATGCCTCCTGCGCCATCGGGCCCTTCATTCGCCTGTTCGACGAGACCTATACGATCGATCATGTCCGAAGGGCCGAACTCGAATTGCTGGTCGAAGGCGCCGATGGCTACCGCCTGAAGGGAGCGAGCAGCATGGCAGAGATCAGTCGTGATCCGCTCGACCTCGTTGCCCAGACCATCGGGCCGCATCATCAGTACCCCGATGGACTGATGCTGTTCATGGGGACCCTGTTTGCCCCGGTCGAAGACCGCGACGAGAAGGGCCAGGGTTTTGCCCACAGGATCGGCGACGTCGTGACGATTTCAAACGCCGAACTCGGCAGCCTGACGAACACCGTGCGCCTGTCGACGGACTGCCCGCCCTGGACCTTCGGCACGGCCGCGCTGATGCGCAACCTCGCCAGGCGCGGCTTGCTTTAACATCGCCCTTTGCTGCTTGCCCATGCAGCCTGAAACCAGCGTCCAGATCAGCCGCTTGGCAAGGTGGCCGGCCTAAACGACGAAAGGCCCGCCGATCTTCATCGGCGGGCCTTTCGTGCGACTGTACGGCTTAGGCCTGGCTGTTGTCTTCAACAGGTGCGTCCGGTCCGTTCTTCTTGATCGAATCGATGGCGTTTTGAGCGCTGGCCTTGCTTGAGTAGCCTTCGGTCGAAAACATCACTTCGCTGTTGTACTTGAAGCGAACCCGGTACTCGCCGGCCTTGTCTTTGTAGATCTCGAACTTATGAGCCATGTGCCCTCCCATATGTAACGGTGAATCACGCAAGGACTAGCGTGGCAGTTGCAAGCGGCGTTGACAAGATGTCGGCGGTCTCATTCAAATCGACACGTCCGCTTCATGTGGTCTTGATGAGCGCATGGCTGGTTGCGCAATTTTCGCGCACCAACCAACTCCGCACTGGAAAGGCAGAACCCACGATGAGCACGGAGACCGACGCCCGCTTCTGGAACCGGACGTCGCGGGCGTACGCAGCCGGCAAGATTGTCGACCGCGCTGCATATCAGTGCACGTTGGAGCGAACCCGCGCGCTGTTGAGATCAAGTGACAGGGTCCTCGAGCTTGGCTGCGGGACCGGGACGACGGCACTCGAGCTTGCCGGCCACGTATACAGCTATGTCGCGACGGATCTTTCGACCGAAATGATCGCGATCGCCGAGCAAAAACGGGTCGTCGACCCCGTCGCGGGCTTGAGCTTCCGCACCGCGACCGCCGACATGCTGTCACCCACCGACATGCAGTTCGATGTCGTCATGGGGTTCAACTATCTGCATCTGCTGCGAGACCTGCCCGGCACGCTCGGCCGTATCTACGCCCTGCTTGCAAGGAACGGCCAGTTCATTTCCAAGACACCTTGTGTCGGCGATATGAACCCTCTCATCCGGCATGCCCTGTTGCCGGCGATGCGCGCGCTGGGCAAAGCGCCCTATACCGTCATCTTTCGGGCTGCGGACCTGTGCCGGAGCATCCATGCTGCGGGCTTCGATATCGTTGCAACGGAAGATCACGCAGCCAGGGGTAACGACAACAGTCCCTACATCGTGGCGCACAAGCGATGATTGGAAGTTCGATGCGGTCGCGTTCGCAAGTGTTGCCGCGCCGGAGCCTGCGATCCCGGGCTTGCCAAGCATCACCTCATTGATTGCGCACCGGGGCTTGGAGCGGCCGTGCCGGCCATGGTGGCAAGCCCGGTTCGGCAGAAATTCGTCGCGATGTTCGGCATGCGACGTCCTCGATGGACGCCGAAGCCGTTGCCGCACACCGAATGGCCCTGCGGTCAGAATGACCGGGTGTTGTTCGACCAGATCGGTCCCAGGCGCTCTTCTTCCTTGATGCTGTTCGTCCCGTAGGAGAACCGCAGGCCACCGAAGACGGTGCTGGTGTCGCCCGACACCGAAGAGCCGAAACCGGAAATCTCCTCGTTGGCGTACTTGTAGCCGCCGAACACCGTGACCGGGAAGTATGCAGGGCGATAGTTGGCCGTCAGCTTCAGGCTACTGATGTCGTAGTCGATGCCGCTGTCGGTGATGCGGTCGAGCGCGCCGTCGAGATCGAAACGTATATGGTCGGTGGCATAGACGCGGGCGCCGAGCGCGACCATGTAATGATCGGCGTCCAAACCTTCCCACCGCGCCTGGCCGTAGCCGGCCGCGCCGTGAATGGTCCACGTATCCTGGAAATAAGCGCCTTCGATGCCGCCCATATAGTCGTTGATGTGGCTGTCGAACCCTGCATCGAGACGCGCCGCCTGAACGAACGCGCCGACGGCATAGACACTGTCGCGGTAGTAACCGTGCAGGGTGCCGCTGTAGCTATTCGTGTTGGTGTCCTCGATCGAGGCGCTGGTGTAGCCGAGATCCGTCTGGAGATTGAAGCCGCCGCCCGCGTCGAAGTTGACGGCGCCCCGCAGCGCCCAGGCATCGGCATCGATATCTCCGGGCGAATCGACGACGCTTCCATAAGCGCCTTCGATGTATCCCGTGACGCCAAGAGACGGTTGTTCGACCGGTGCCTCATAGTAGTCGCCCGTCCCGACCAGCGGCCCGTCAATATCGGCTGCTGCTGCGAGCGGTGCGCTCGACAAAAGAAAAACAAGAAAACTGTTTGCCCGAAACATCTGCCCACCCCGCTGGAAACCCTGCCGAAGAGTAAGCAAACATCGTTAATGCAATCTGAAGGCGTATCGAGCTTGCACGGCATCTGACGTGAAGGCAGCGAACGCGTTGGTGTCTTTTTGAAAGAGGCGCTCAAGGCGGCGGCGCAGTGCGCGCAAAACACACGCTTGCCGGCGCGATCATGTTACTGCACTTGTTTTTGAAAGAGTTTGGCTGGGGAACCTGGATTCTCACATGATTTCAATAGCTTAGTGGAGAAGCCTTGTAATTCCCTCTTTTTTCCTGCCGCGAGCGACCGTGGATGCCACCTTTGTGCCCTGGCTTTGGGCATCAGTCAACAGGACAGTCGAGCGGCAATAATTTCCGCGTTCCGGCGCGAAGCTGTCGTCTGGCCATCGCCTTATAAACCTCTGTTAATTCCTGCTCATGATTTGCGTCCCGCCGCGTTCCAAAGGTAATCGACAAGCGCCTCCAGGCGGGCGGGTTGCCATCCGGAATGGCGCGCACGTTGCTGACCGAATGTGTCTGTCGAATGCGCTCGGAAGACGGATGAAGCTTTCTCCGGCAGCGTTGAGGATAGAAGATCTTTCTCACGTAGACCGCCGTTGGCAAAGCGGAGAGGGGGTCAGCCAGTTAGCCGCGGCGCTAGATTTGAGATGTCGGCCAGGTGAACCCGAAGTGAAAATGGCCTACGTAGAAGTGGCGATGCAGGAAATCCAAATCTTGTTCCCACTCACGGATTGCATCCTCCCGGGACCCGTCTTTTCGCCGCTTGCTGTTCCTGCAGAACGCCGCGATCGACACAGCCATCTTCTGGAGCCGGACAGACGACCCGTTCGGCCCCCATTCCAACATATACGCACGATCGAACACAGGTGGCAGTGTCGCTTCGAACACACGGCGCAAGATGGCCTGCCTGACCTGAGCGGGCTCGCCGTGGGTGTGCCCCACTCGGTATTCGAGGTAGGACAGCATGCCCTCGGCCTGCGACTTTTCAAGCCCTAGCCGGCCGTTGCCTCCATTGGCGACCGTTGTTGGCCACTTGAAGCCTTTGACGTCGGTGCTCGACGATCCGCGGCGTTCCCATTCCTTTGTGACCTTTATTACGGCAGCCTGCGCGCTGGCATGACTGGTCTTCTGCTTGGGATCGCCGATAATCCGTAGTGCGTTCTTCCAGAGGATCAGAAGATCCGGCATTGACATTGTTTCCAGGTTTCTAGGCACGCGGGACTGCCCACAAATCCTAGCGACGGGAAGCTCGCTCTTGTTGTTCGCTTTCGGCGCTGTAGGAGAAGCCAGCGGCTTCGGAGGCTTAACTTTCGGTTCCTCCATCACGGGAAGTTTGAGCTGTCCGGATTTCACACGGCTCGCCACATCGTAGCCGAGGTGCAGGAGCTTTCCCCGACGCTCGACGAGCTTTTCGTTGACCAGTTTCGTCAGGGCGGAGGCGAAGGTGCGCTGATAGCTCGGCTCCCCCGTTGGCGTGCCATCTGTTTTCGCATGGGCAGGTGGGTAACCTAGGCCCGAAGCCACAACTGCCCCAAGCTCATGGTAGCCCAGAACCTTTCCATTCAATTCTCTGACGATAAGGGACAGTACTGAGGCGATCGGCGGAGGTGCGGGGGTAAACGACCCCTTCGCGGATGCAGAAACATCGGACTGTTGCGACACGGAAACGTTCGATGAGCTGGCCGGAGAACCGACCGCTGGCGCGGATTCTCCGCCAATGTTGATTGCAGGGATTCCAAGAAGGGTGACGCGGCCAGAGGCGGAGATGTCAATGTCCAGATAAGGATGATGCTCGTAATAGCTTACCACGGTGCCGTTTTTCTTCATCGCGGCAGCAAAGGTGATCATGTCGTACCAGCGGACAGCCCGCTCGCCATAAGGTAGCTCCTCATCCAACGACAGGCGAACGGCACTGCCGATGGCAGATGTAGCTGCCGCGCGGCGCAGTTCACGTATCAGCCTTTCATGAGCGCCACTTTGCGTGCTGCAATCGCCATCTGAATTAATACCAATGCCACCCATCTAGCCTCCCGACCGAGCATTAAGAACCAATACAACATACGGGCCTGATCTATTGCTATCTTGGTTGACGACATCTTCACACTTAATTGATTTAATTCCGATGACGTCAGATTTACCAAACCGAGCTGCCGCATTTAGAAAAGTTGTTAAGTTCTAGGCCATGGAAACTGCCGCACGAAAGGCCGGCGCTGCTGGCGGTGACATCCCAGGTTCACTTGAACTGGCTCTCACCCGAGCGCCTGCCGACCTCCTTCATGAGCTGCGCAGGGCTTGGGGTCTGAACCGATCGGGTCCCATCTGGGTCGTTGGCCGGGTATGGGTCAAGTCCCTGACGGATGGGCGCGAACTGTGGTTTCTCGACGACATCGAGCATCCGGAAAGTGGCGCAGGTCTTCTATACCCGACACTTCCAGGCGTGCAAGGTCGCGACGACCCTGAACCATCTGCCGCATTCATCCCGCCGGGCCCGTCCCGTAAAGTGATAGGTCTGCGTGACGCTGAGGCAGGCAAACAATGGGCCGTCGCCGAACTTGAGCTTTCATCTCTTACTGAACGCCGAAAGCGCCGAAATCCATGGCTCCTCAACGTACGCTCGGGCACAATGCGACTTCTGGCTGACCTTCCGGCCGAATGGCAGGTCGCAGTATCCGGCTCTGAAGCCGTAAGGCGAATCTCGGCCTTGGCGCGGCATGAGATCGAGAGCCACGTTCGCAAGGTGGTCCTGCAAGAGGACCAGGAACTAGCCCGTCGGCATGCGGACAACGTCGAGACGCTAAGCAGGCTGGATGGGGATCGACGCCAGGCACAGGATAATGCTCGTGCGGCCAGGGCCAAGATTGAGGCGGACCTCGCCAAGCATCGCCAACGCCGCGACGAAGCTGAACGCAGTGCCGCAGATCTGCAAGTCCAGCTTGGCATCGAGCAAGAGCGGTTTGCCGCGTACAAAAGCACCGTGGAGCAGGAGAAGCAGCTTATGGAAATCAACTATCGCCGGCTGACGGATCTGCTCACCGAGAAGGGCAATCGGCTCGTTGCCCTGGGACTGGCCGATGCCGAAGACGTCGCTGCGCTCATACCCCAGATGACGGGCCCGGAAGATGAGCGATCTGGCGTAGGTTTCACTGACGCCCTTGCCGGTGATTATGCCCGCCTCGCGCCATTGCTCCAAAGCAGGCTGGCTGAAGCCGGCCTGCTTTATTCTCAGGCCCAGCTTCGCGACTTTCTGGCGTTGTTGCGCACTCGCGACCTCATTGTGCTGGCGGGAGACTCCGGTTCTGGCAAGACGAGCCTGGTGCGTGCGGCCGCGGCAGCGATCGGAGGTGTCTGCACGGTAATTCCGGTCAAGCCCAACTGGACTGGTCCCGAGGACCTGCTCGGCTACTATAATCCGATCGAGCGAAGCTATCAGGCCACGCCTTTCCTTCTCGCACTCCAGGTCGCATCGCGCAGTCCTCACGTGCCGCATTTCATCTGCCTGGACGAGATGAACCTGGCACGGGTAGAGCACTACTTCGCCGATTTCCTTAGCTTGCTTGAGAGCCGCTCCACGTCACCCGAGATCCACTTGTACACGGCCGACGAGGAACGTCACGTCGTCGTGGAGCAAGGAATCTTCCTAGCCGTGGACGCTGAGGCGCGCCGCCGCACGGGACTTCCTGATACTGCAACGCTGGAGGAAATTCTCCGTCACGACCAAGCCAACGCCGAACTTCATCGTCTCGGAGGCCTGGCGGACAACGAGTCCGTGCTGGTGCATCATACCCGCCTACGACGCTCGCTGGCGGCCCAGCTTCGCATGCCCACCTCGCTTACTCTTCCGTCGAACGTGTGGATCCTTGGCGCAGTGAACATGGACGACACGACGCATCAGCTTTCACCCAAGGTGCTCGACCGTGTGCAGGTACTGCGTTTTCGGAACCCCATGCTGGCCGATTGGGACGCAATCGAGCGAGAAATCCGGGATGTCGCGTCAACGCCGGCCTCTGTGAAGGCCTCCTTGCGAATGATGCCACACGAACTCGGTCAGCGTGCCGACTATCCTGCTTTCGATCGCAGCGACTTAAATGTGGCCTTCCTTTTGCGGATCGCGCGGCAGTATCTGGACCCGCTGGGGGTGGAATTCGGACTGCGCGCCGTGCGCCAGTCCCAGGGGTACATCGAGGCCGCCACTGCTGCCGGGATCGGCTCAGATGAGGCGTTGGACAATGTGGTCAAGCACAAGATCCTGCCGAAGATCGCGTTTGATTCTGCGCGCCCCGCCGGCAATGGGCGGTCACGACGCGAACTTCTGATGGATTTGAGCGCCGAATTGGGCAAGCGATTTGAAAATGCAGGACTCGATCCAGACACAAGCAGCGTTGCGGATCTGGAGCGCATGATCAAATTTGCCGAGGGCAACAACGGCATCGTCAACTACTGGCTGCGCTAAGCCGTGCCATGGGGGTTTTGGCGCACTATCTCGATATTGAATGGCAGGCTCCAGGCGTAGCGCGCCGAGTGGAGGTGTCGACTTATCCCATCGAGATCGAGACCGCGCCAGATGGTACGCTTCATGCCGAAGTATCGATTTTCCGGGACTTTGCCCCATGGGTTGGCCTTCAGTTGTCAGGTGCTCTGGCTGGCGTCGAGCCGTGCACAATCAACGCCGAGAATGAACGCTTGCCGTGGCTGCAGGTGTCCGACGGTGGTGACCGAATGTGGTGGATCCCCGAGACAGGCTGGAGCAAGGCCGGCAACAAGCATGTCTCGGAAATGCATCGCTCGTTCGGTTCGTTTTCAGTCGAGCTGGGCTCTCGCCAGAAGCTCATCCTCGACGCCGTGGCATTGGAGCTCGATCGTGCGCATGCCCAGGAATACCTTGACGATTTCACAGATGAACTCGTTTGGCTTGCGATAGGGCGCCCGACCGGCGCATTGGGCGAGGTGGGATCGGACAACAGTCGTGATCTGCTGTTTGCCCTCAAAGGGTTCACTGACGCCGCCAGCCGCGTTCTCGAGCATCCGGCCCGCGAAATCCGCGAAGTGACCGGCGTAGTAGCAACGGCACGGGTCCGTCCCAATTCGGAGACTTTCCGCGCCGTGATGCGTCGGCCGGGAGCTCGAAGCTACCCGGGCCGAACAGCACAGGAAAGCGCCGACATTCCGGAGAACCGCTATCTCCGTGGCCTTGTCGAGCACTGCCGCCGCCTTGCGCGATCCCTCGCCCGCTCGTCCAGCCACCATCAAGCCCATCTTGCTGCCAGAGCAGTGCGCGAGAAATCACGAGCAGCCGACCTGCTGGCCGTGGAGAGGGTCGCGGTCGATCCCGAGATTTTTGACAACCAGCTTTCTGACATTCGTAAGCGCCTCGATTCCATAGCTACCTGGTCCGGTTCCTCGGTCGCGCCAGAGCCAGGCGAGCGACAATACCGGTTCACCGTCGGCAAGGAATTCAAGGGAGACAGAGGGGCTGCCAAGGAATTTTTCTATCGCAATCCCGATCGCGATGACCGTTATGACGAGCGCGAAGGCATTATTTTCAGTGTGGCGCGGCTCCCCGACGATCTCCATGACTTAGTGATTGCCGCATGCCGTTTCGACAAGGATATCTGTCTAGACCTAACGGGGAACGCGGTCATCACCACCTTCCGGACAGCTAATGGCAAGGTAGGTCGCCGAGCGACTTTCACGCACATATCAAATGCTTTTCCCCATTCGCCGGTACTTGTGCGTCGCGAGACCGCGCGATCCCGATATGAACGAGATGGATGGCATCGGCCGATAGGCCGCACGGAGCGTGAAGAATATCGGCTTGAAGCGAACACGGCACTCACACGCGCCGGCCATTTTGCAGAGCGCGTTGAAGGTAGTGCGATCGTCTCGTCTGAACTGAACGTCGTCGCAAATTCACTCGATCAGCAGGACGCGGCATGGGAACATCTCAGGGTCGTTTCCAGCTCGAAATTTCCGCTGGGGATGCGCTTTTTTCAGGCGCCGATCTACGCCGCGGCACTGGCTACCTACCATAGGGTCTCTGAATTGGAAAAACGCACAGGTCTCAGCGGAGATGTTCTCGACAGGCTGGGGCGCATCAACACGCTGCACGCCAGTGCGCTCTACGAACGCTGGTGCCTGATCAAAATTATCGGCATCCTGATGCAGGATTTCGGCTTCGAGCCACAGGGGGGCTGGGTGCAGCATCTGGTCACGTCCATATCGCCAGCCGGACAGCCAAATGACGCCGGTTTTTCACTGAGCTTCACGCGGGTACATCCGAGCATGACCGCCCGCCTCGATGTTGAGCCCACGCTGGCTAATGGTCGTCGCCCCGACTTCCGCCTGCGCTTCACCGTCGGCGGCGCCCCGGTTTCGAAGAGCGGTGATGATGAACGGGGCTGGGGGCGTCGCCGGCCTATCTTTCGAGATGTGACACGGCCGCAGTCCGGCCTGGTCATGGACGCCAAGTTTCGTACCCGGTGGAAGCCAGATGAGCTTCCTTCGATGTTGAGGGTACTGGTCGATACGAAGAAGTACGGCCAAGACGGCGACCGCGTCTTTATCCTCCAACCTGCGAAGGCCGCTATCGCACACCAGACCTCTCCGCTCGGCTGGAGCCGGGATTGCGATTATGGGCAGGAACATCCCACGGGACACGCTCACGGCAGCATTCAACTTGCCGCCGACCCTATATCTGGCGCGGCGTCCTTGACCAATCTGCGACGCCTGATCGCTCTCCAGCTTCAGCAGGTGTTTCCGGAGCTCGAGGTCGGAGAAGTGCGGGATGGAAACGGCGACGGGAATGCCGGGCGTTGGAGCAATACTACCGAAAATTGCCGATCGAATTCCACCTTCTGTATCGCCTGCGGAGAGGCGCATGAGCCAGCGGACGTCAAGCCAGATCGGACCGAAAGAGGAAACCGAAAATGGTACTACAGTTGCAGCCGGTGCGGCACTGGCACCATGCAGACGCGCTGTTTCGGCTGTGGGACATTTTTGCACAAGAACGGCCTACAGATGACCTACCATCTGACCGTCGCCGATCAGATCTCCAACGTGGTCTGTTATGAGTGCGGCGCGGGCTTTTGACTACTGGTGGGAAATAATTGATGTGAGCCAGTACTTCAGGTTTGATCGGATTTTCGCTGAATGGTGCTATCGGCCCCAAACGACGGTCGTTGGTCACGGCTTGTTTGGGGGCGGTCGAACAAGGTCCCCAGCCGCTTTTTCTACAAAGCTCCAAGCGTCGGTGGGATCTGAAGAATATCACATATTTGACGCGAAATCGCGCCAACTGACTGTAGAAACGTCACTTTTTGGGTGAAAAGTGACGGCCAGCAAACGGCGGAAATGGGACCAAAAAGTGCTTGCTTGGGGGGCTTGGATTCCTCCCCCATTATTTCAACGACTTAGCTGAAAATCGTTGAAATTCCCTCTGTTTTCCCATCGCGAGCGACCGTGGATGCCACCTTTGTGCCCTGGCATTGGGCATCAGTCAACAGGAGAGAGCCAGCGGCAATTATTTCCGCTGACCGACCTTGCGGCAAGGCGGCCATAACGCGCCCGGCAAGATTGATGAAGCCGTCGGTAGGGAGCAGTTACTTCAATGCCTCAAAGATGAAGAGCAGCCGGGTCTGGGCAAAATCCGACTTCTTGACCAGAAGCCGCTGCTTTTCGGCCTCGCGTCGATAGACCTGCATAATTGACTAGTTTCGTCCCCTAAATCTAATCCTCCACGGTGAAGCGTCATCGTGGGCGGATCCGCCCCGATCGAGTTGCGTTACGGGTAAAAAAGAGACAATCATAGCGAGATTACAGTATCCGCTAGATCGTGTTGCAGTAATGGGCAGACTTTCGAGGTGGCTTAGAGGGGAAAGCCTTGAATCCATTAGACTTGGTATCGGGAGCGCCGTGGCAAAGCGTCGCGTTTACGACCTATGCGTTGAGTCTGTCGTTTTTCGAGTCAGTTGTCCTTGATCGTCTAGTCCGAGGCGGCAGTCGGTCGGCTCTCATCCTCGCAGATCCCGAAGGGGTGCGATCGGGACTCAGCGAGGAAGGCGCTCGACGTGCCGGTCGCGACTACGACATCGAGCCGGTCGGCTGCACAACGGGCGTCTTTCATCCAAAGATAAGCGTCTTCGCGTCTGCGGACGACGCCCATATACTCGTCGGTTCGGGTAACCTCACATTTGGCGGTTGGGGAGGCAATTTGGAGGTTGTAGAACACCTCCATCCAAGTTTCGCCTCAGACGCGATGGCCGACGCGGCAGACATGTTCGAGCTACTCGCCATGTCCGAACGCATTCAGACGGCGGCAGGCCCTGCTTTCATTCGATTGGCAGATACTCTTCGCGCTGCGAACCACACCGGACCAAGGACTGGCGCGGTACGAATTATCCACAGCGTTGGCGGCTCCATCGGCTCGGAGATCGCGCGGTTTGCTGATGAACTCGGCGGTGCCCGAAGGATTACTGTCGTATCCCCTTATCACGACCTCGATGGGCGCGGAGTCGACGCTTTGTCCGACTTGTTGTCGTGCCACGATGTTCGACTACACGTTCATGAAGACGGCAACGTTCGTGGGATTGGAGCGGTCTCGTGGCCGTTTGAGGGAAAACGCAAACGCGACGCAGTCGAAGTCCCACTACCGTTCAAGGCTGATGGCCGTCTTCTTCACGCAAAGTCAATCGAAATCATGTGCCAACGAGGGAGGTTGTTGGTAGCAGGCAGCGCCAACAGCACCCATGCTGGGTTGTTCGGGGCAAACGTCGAGGCGTCGGTCCTTCGTATCCAACGGCAAACGTTGATGGGGTGGAAGACGTCTTCCGCGGACGTACCGCAACGACCAGACGCGCAGGCGGCAGACGATGGTGAGGAGACCACAGGCGGTGTCGGTGTTCTCCGGGCTTCGCTTGAGGGCGGCGCGATAAAGGCCACCGTAATTACCCCTAAGGTCCGTGGCCGCGTAAAAGTCTGCGTGCGAACAGTTCGGAGAACTCGCGAGCTTGGCTATGCTGATATCGATTCGACTGGCCGCCTGAGCATTGAGGCACATGGCCTCGAACAAGAGGCCTGGGAAATTGGGCGTCTTGTTCTTCGGCTAGAGCAGCAAGAGACGGTGGTCGAAGGGTTCGTTGCCATCACTGTAGCAACAGAGTTGGTTCGAAGGGCGGGTCCGATGGCGACTCGTCTGTTCGCAGTCCTTGCAGGCAATGAGACCCCAGCAGACGTTGCAGCCATGTTGGCATGGTTTCGTGAGGATCCTAACAGATTGCCTCGCGTAGCGAAGGAATCAACGGCTTCCGCAGGGGGCGACGAAAACAAGACTCCGACATTCGTGAATTTTGAAAGCCTCGATGGTTCGATTGAAGACATTCGTCACGAAGCCAGCGGGAATGGTTCGGCCGCTTGGAAGAACGCTATGGCATTGCTACGCTCGGCATTTTCGACACCGCGCGGGCCCTGGAACTCCGAACGAGATGACGACGCCGACGACGACGATAAGAAAACAAACGCGAAACGCACTAAGGAAAATGATCAGCAGAATGCAAAGTCGATTGAGCATTTCGAGGCTCTGCTTCCCAAGATGCTCGACTCGAAAAGTTCCGTAGCAGATCCTTTCCTGGCCCTCACTCTGACGCATTTTGTGGCTGATCGAATACGACCGCCGTCTGTGAAAGTACGATCTTGGATTAGTCAGATACTGCCCGCTATAACGTCCTTCAACGGCGCGGCCGCTGATCAGGCGTTGGCGTCCTTCTTAGTATATTACGGGACGGATGTCGCACCGAACAGTGCTGCAAGGGCGAGGCGTGCCCTCCTACTTCGGGACGTTGATCTAGGCACGCTGAT
Organism: Ensifer adhaerens; assembly: GCF_013283195.1. Classification (GTDB taxonomy): domain Bacteria; phylum Pseudomonadota; class Alphaproteobacteria; order Rhizobiales; family Rhizobiaceae; genus Ensifer; species Ensifer adhaerens_G. The sequence continues at coordinate 1,176,219 of NZ_JABEKT010000001.1, forward strand.
CCCCGGCATCTTCGAGTCCATACCGGCCTTCATGGAGTTGCTTGCGCAAGATCTCAATCCAGCGGAGTTCATTGAGTGCATTATTCGCTCCAAGACCGGTGGCGAGGAAGTTCGTGCCTATCTGCTTGCGGCCGCCGCAGAGGTGCCTTTCGAAGGCTCCGTGCTCTTGTCGAAGTCGGACCAATGGGTAAAGCTTAAGAAGGCCCTGACCGATCGAGACCTTTTCGGCAAGTTCTCCGTCTTCAAGACACGGCCCTCTGGCTGCCCGCGTTGTCGCATGAATTTGCCGTTGGCGCGCTCCGCCGACCTTCGTCAACTCGGCGTCACTGAATGCTGCGGCCGTATTATTCTATGCGAGGAAATCTGATGCCGGCGTCGCTAACCGAACTTCTTGAGGAAGCGGCTTCGAGAGAGGAGCCGCAGATCGCAAGCAAAATTGCCATAAGTCCCGGCGGCGTCGACCCTCTAGGACTCCGCCAGATCAATTTTGGGCTGATGGACCGAGTGTTTCCGAATCTGAACAACGTAGCCCGGCATATCAGACCTTACGTCATCATGGCTTGGGCATGGAGGAGAGTTCGCCGTATTCTGGAGAGCGACAAGAAAAAGGGCGCTACCGACTTCGAAATTCGCGACTTCGTAGATCGGATCGAAGCAATCTACGCCTGGTCACAGTTTTTGGTCGATCCAAACGCAGACCTTCCAGGAGCGGTCGCGATGCGGGAATTGCTTGATGCTGAAAGTTATGTTTTCGGCGGGGAGGAGTGGGAGCGCCGACGGGACATGCGTCGCTATTCCACGGGTCTCATCTCTCCGCTGAACTACGGGCCTAGCCTGCAAACAATGGGCTGGATCAAAAGGGCAGATGAAGGAGTAGGCGTCTTCGTTACGCCGCAGGAGTTGGATCCTGTTCTTGACGCCTTCGAGCGGAAGTTTGAAGGCGAACTCGATCATCATGCCTTTAGTCGATTTGGCCAGGTAAGGGTAGGTCGCAAGGACGCTGTACGGTGGGGTAAGCTGTGGTCAATGGAGAAGCCTCTCAAGGTAGAGTGTGATGCATTGTACGAACGGCTCGGAGGATCGAAAGCGCCTGCTGCTCGTCAGGAGGGGATCGCGCTTGTCCTTGCAGGTGTTGAAGATCTCGGCATCGAAGATTATGACGTCAACGAGATCAGGGCGCGCATGTCGGACCCGCCGAATGTGTGGGACACCTCTGACACGCGCCCGGCCATCGCGTCTGATTGGCGTGCGGTTCAGGTGCGCCAAGTTTTCCGTCTCGCCTTGGAAGGACTATTCTTTTGGACCGTTGAAACGCTCGGTGACGGGCCGATGCACAGCCGGGCACTGGCCGATGAATTCATTGCCCAACTAGACAAAGCGCAGATGCCAGAAACGGCCTCCACGTGGCTGTTTTCGTCGCGGGCGAACAGCAATCCAGTCAAAGTCCTCGATCTGATCAAGGCCGCTTTGCGATCACGGAACGGAATAGCCCCGGCAGTTCTCGCCGGATTGCGCCACAGCTTGCGAGAAGCGCCAGCCGAGGCCCTGGAGTTCGAGGCCTTTGATCGCCTGCCGCTCGCTCGGGCTCGCAAAGAAGCCGAGCAATGGCGCGATTTGACTCCGCGGGAGTTCTTGGTCCGAGCGATCGAGACATGGGTAATGGCTCAGCACACATACTGGTGTGTCAATCGAGGAATGGCCGACGCACGCGGACGCGGCAAGACCATCCTGCGACTTCGCATTGTCATGGATGAGGGAGGTTGGACCCAGACGCCGGGTACCACGCTCGGTAACCCGCCAGAGGCCACCCCCGATCGTTTGGAAACCGCGCTAAATCTGCTTCGGGAATGCCGCGTATTGTGAGGAAAGATGCTCTGGGCTCAAGATGTTACGGCACTGCCGACCATATGGTGCGGAGTTGAAAGCTGTTACCTGGTCTTCGATGCCTGGGTGGTTGCGCCCGGATGAACATCATCAGTGAGCGGAAATTATTTCCGCTTCTCTCCTCCATCAGAACGTTATGCGCGCGAAGTGATACGCTGAATGCGTCATCCTCGCCTAATCACATCTAAACCTTTGAAGTGGGGCGGCATTTTCCACAATGTGATGATCGAAAACCCAATTGTACTTTCACTCCCTGCTGTCTATCGTAAAAAAGTTCTTGTCGTTCAGATAGTTGGGCATCTCGATGAAAGCGTTCGAATTTGATCACCAGTTAATAGGCGCCTATGAGCACTTCTCGCGTTCCTTCAGCGCGATTCGGGCACCTGACCTGAAATCCGAGATCGACGCGCAGTACGACGCCGGAAAGTTCTGGCCTGATGCCCTCCTATCACTCAACCCGTGCTTTATGGCTGGGCCGACGGTCGATGAACTCGTCGCCACAGGTGACCTTGACGAGGGCACAGGCAAGGTCTTCCGGTTCGGAGCTACACCACTTCGCTTCCATCGGCACCAGGCCGAAGCGATTGCGAAGGCGAAGCAGGGCAAGAGCTACGTTGTCACGACCGGCACAGGTTCGGGGAAATCCCTGTGCTTCTTTGTGCCAGTTGTCGACGCAATTATCCGTGCTCGTCGCGCAGGAAAACCGCGCCGGACGTCAGCAATCATCGTCTATCCGATGAACGCCCTGGCTAACAGCCAGATGAAGGAAATTGACAAGTTCATCGCTGGTTCTGGTTTGCCTGACGATTTCAGACCGGTGGTAAAGCGTTACACTGGTCAGGAGAGCCGAGAGGAACGCGAGCGCATTGCCGCCAACCCGCCAGATATTCTCCTGACAAACTACATGATGGCCGAATTGCTGCTGACGCGGCAGGACGATCTGGACTCGCAGGTAATCGCAAACGCATCCGGCCTCGAGTTCATCATTCTCGACGAATTGCACACCTACCGCGGACGCCAGGGAGCCGATGTCGCAGTCCTAGTTCGGCGTCTGCGTGATCGATGCTCTCCTGACAAAGAACCAATCTGCATCGGCACCTCGGCAACGATGGCATCCGAGGGATCGGATGAGAGCCGCGCACTTGCTGTCGCGAAGGTCGCATCACGACTGTTTGGCACCGAGATTGGACCGGATGCGGTCATCGACGAGTCCTTGCAGCGTGCCACAGATGACACCTTGAAGACTGAGCACGTCGTTGGCGCCTTGAGCAAGGTCCTAACGCAGCCCCTCCCGGACGCACTCGACGACGAGACCCTGAAGCACCACCCGCTCTCAGTGTGGGCGGAGCTGGAACTCGGATTGGACGACGGGCTCGAACTCCGCAGAAAAAGGCCGATCCCGTTCGAACAAGCTATTGAAAAGTTGTCGCTGGCCACTGGGGTCGACGCCGAAACCTGCCGCGACTATCTCGAAACGTTCCTGACCCGCATAAGTCTGCCTGAGAATGAGCGCGGCGGCGCAAAGGATGGTGCTTTTCTCGCCTTCAAGCTCCATCGTTTCATCTCCGGCGCAGGCGAAGTATTTACGACACTCACAGCCCAACCCCGGCGGATTCTTCTCGAGGGGCAGCTTGAGGATCCGGATGCGCCTGGCAACCGACTTTATCCGACGCGGTTTTGCAGAAGCTGTGGTCAAGAATACCACGTCGTGACGAAGGTCGAGGATGATGGGGATTTACGTTTTCTTCCCCGAAGCATTGATGACACCCCGCTCGATATTGAGGACGACGAGGTTGCCGGCTATCTCTGCCCAGTAAATGTCGACGATAATGACTTTCAGTTCACCGGGGAGCTTGAGGGTTACCCTGAGAGTTGGCGGGAGGAAAAGAATGGCATCGAGCGGCTGAGAGGCTATCGTAAGAAGCGTACCCCAATATCATACGCGGTGGGTGCAGACGGCCGCCACCGAACGGGCGGGAATGATTTCTGGTTCATCCCCGGGAGGTTCGCCTTCTGTCTTTGCTGTCATGACGAGCCCACGCAAGGGATGCGTGAACGCAGCAAGCTTGCAGGGCTCTCCGGCGAAGGGCGGAGCTCTGCAACAACGCTACTCGTGGCCAGTGCCCTGGAGTGGATGAACAAACCGGGCAGCGGCGTACCTGCGACCAAGCGCAAACTGTTGGGTTTCACAGACAATCGTCAGGATGCTGCATTACAGTCAGGTCATTTCAATGACTTCCTATTCGTAAGCCTATTGCGCGGAGCCATTCTTCGCGCGGTAATCTCCGCTGGCTCAGGAGGCCTTGCAGAAGACGAGTTCGGCCTTCAGGTAGTGAAGGCGCTTGGTTTCACCGCAGCCAACAAGGAGGCTAGGCAGCATTGGCTTCTGGACGCGAATGTTGGCGCCATTATCCGTGAAGACGCACAGCGTTCGCTCGCTAAAGTGCTCGCCCATCGTGTCTGGACGGACCTACGCCGTGGATGGCGCTTCACCAACCCCAGCCTGTCTGTTCTCAATCTGATCGATGTTAATTTCCTCGGCCTTGAGGAACTTTCTGAAGATCGCGAGCGCTTCATGGCCATCCATCCAGCTCTTGGCGATCTCGGCATCGATCAGCGGCAGGCTATTCTCAAGGCCATATTGTCTGCGATGCTCGAAGGCCTGGCTGTTCAGACCGAGGCCTTAGACCTGACCGTCCTCGATGGTGTGGCTCAGAAATCCCGTATGCTGCTTCAAGCCCCATGGGCAATTGACCAGAAGGAGAACCCGAGAGCACGCTCTTCCCTGGTCCTGCGTGGGGCGAGCAAGAATGTGGTCACGCTTCGCGAAGAACAAACTCTTCTCCGGGCTGGCCCCAATTCCAGAATCGCAAGGTTCCTGAACCGGAAATCCGTCCTAGGCGCGAAGCTGAACAAGGATGAGTATTACGAGTTCATGGAGGGAGTGCTTGCCTTCCTGAGCGATGAAGGGTTGCTTGTGTCCGTCGAGCTCGATGGTGACGTCACAGGCTGGCGCCTGTCACCATCCGCGGTCCGGCTTATCCCCGGGCCCGCGCTTTCTGATGAAAGCCAGCGCGGCAACCGATACTTCCATGACCTTTACACCGCGATCGCGAACGACTTTGGCGATGGGCGCAGTTCCTACTGGGGCCTGGAGGGCCGTGAACATACGGCGCAGGTATCGCAGAAACAGCGCGAATGGCGTGAATGGCGGTTCCGGTTCGAACAGGATGATATGCAACATCTCGCTACCTCGGAGTACCGCACGGAAATTCGAGCAACCGGCGAAACCGACCGGTTTTTGCCAGCGCTATTCTGCTCCCCGACGATGGAACTCGGCGTCGACATTTCCGCATTGAACGCCGTGTATCTCCGCAACGTACCGCCCACGCCAGCGAATTATGCACAACGCGCTGGACGTGCCGGACGGTCTGGGCAGGCCGCGGTTGTCGTGACGTACTGCGCTTCGGGATCTCCGCATGACCAGTATTTCTTCGAACGGCGCAATGATATGGTGGCCGGTGTTGTTCGGCCGCCCGCGCTTGACATCACGAATGAGGAACTTGTCCGGTCGCACCTTCATGCGGTTTGGCTGGCGGAAGCGAAATTGGCGCTTTCCCCAGATATTCCTGAAATCCTGGACCTTCACGGCGATAAATTCCCGCTGAAGGACGAGGTTCTGGCGGTAATTTCGAAGTCTACTCTTGTCTCTCAGGCGCGCGGTCCGATGGCGCGAGTTCTGAAACAGATTCTGGCGTCCGATGGTGGCAAGACCCCAATCTGGATGGAAGATCCGGACGAGCTCGTTCTTCACACGGCCATGAACGCGCCGAAGGCATTTGATCGGGCATTTGACCGTTGGCGTGAGCTCTACAGCTCCGCAAGAACGCAGTTGGCCGAGGCGAACAAGCGCTCGGAGATCACTGGGCTCTCGGGAGCGGACCGACGCAAGATCAAGGCCGCGCAGATGCAAGCCCAGGATCAAATCGCAATCCTCGAACAAGGCAAGGCCTCGAATGGATCCGATTTCTATTCGTATCGGTATCTTGCGACGGAAGGCTTCCTGCCTGGGTACAATTTCCCACGCCTACCGCTGTACGCGTTTGTACCCGGTGAAGGGAAAACCGGCACATTCCTGTCCAGGGCCCGTTTTCTGGCCATTTCCGAGTTCGGGCCGCGCAGTCTGATATACCATGAAGGCCGTGCCTACCGGGTTATGAAGGCTAAGCTGCCCCCCGAGGTACGCCAAGGCGATGGATCCGAATTGGCGACCAAGGACATCTACATTTGCTCCAACTGTGGTGCGTCCCACGAAGGCGAAGTGGAGCGTTGTCACGGGTGCGACAATCACATGGCTGGAGAGGTCCCCATCAAGAAGACGCTTCGTATCGACAATGTCGAAGCGGCGCCGACTGAGCGCATTACGGCAAACGATGAAGAACGGGTACGGCAGGGCTTTGATATCCAGACCGTGTTCTCCTGGCCGAAAAAGGATGGCCAGGTCCAAGTGAGCAACGCCAAGTTCGTCTGCGAAGAAACGTCGCTCCTGTCACTTCAATACGCCAATAGCGCCGAAATCAGCCGCTTGAACAAGGGCCTGAAGCGTCGAAGGGATCAGACCGTCTTCGGCTTCCACATAGATCCCAGATCCGGTTACTGGGCGAAGTCCGACGGCGAGGATGGTGACACGGATGTGCCGCCGGATGTGGTGAAACCGGTCCGAATAGTGCCAATCGTTCGCGACCGAAAGAATGCCTTGCTGCTCCGCTTTGAAAGGCCAGAACAATACGAGCCGGAAACGATCGCAACGGTCCAACATGCATTGCTGCGTGGGATAGAGGTGGTCTTCCAGCTCGAGGAAGGTGAAATCCTGAGTGAGCCGTTGCCCGCGAGAGATAACAGGCGAGCAATTCTCACCTATGAGGCGACCGAAGGCGGAGCCGGCGTGCTTACGCGCCTGATTGACGACGGAAAAGCAATCAATGAGGTCGCCAAGACGGCGCTCGGCTTGATGCATTTCGAAAATGTAGATGCTGCGATTGCGGCGGGGGATTCAGATCTGCTGCAGGAGAAAGAGGATGGGAGCTGCGTGCGTGGCTGCTATCGCTGCCTTCTCTCCTACTTCAATCAGCCAGACCACGAGCTGATCAATCGCGCGAGCCCACAAGTTGCGCAGTTCCTAATCGATCTGAGTCGCGGGGAGATTTCCCGAGCGGCAAAGGCAGCATCAGGCGCAGTGGTATCGCCTTGGCTTGAGGCGTTCGGAGCCGCTGGCATTCCTCAGATCGATACAATGCCCGTACGTTTCGGAGGCATTGAGTTCGAGTTTGCGTGGCGTGCAAGCATGGTTGCTGCGTCGACCAAAGAGCTGACATCGGAAGCTGAGGCGGATGCGATGAGCAAGGGCTGGGTTGTATACAGCTTGCCCGAAGTTTCGTCCGAAGGGCTACCAGACGGTTTCATCAAGAATTTTGCAGGTTGATATGACACTGAATTTTACTCCTGGGGACCTAATCAAAGCACGCGGCCGGGAATGGGTAGCTTTGCCGACACCCGGGGAGGGGCTCCTCGCTCTACGCCCTCTCTCAGGTAACGAAAACGACATCGTCGTTCTCGCACCGGATCTCGAACTGACGCCTGTCGAAGCTGCTCGCTTTGACCTGCCGGACGATGCTCGCCCGACAGTCCAGTCAAAGGCGGCACTCCTTGCGGATTCGCTCCGGCTGACCCTTCGTCGCGGCGCGGGGCCGTTCCGCTCGGCCGCGCAGCTCTCATTCGAGCCGCGCAGCTACCAACTCGTCCCATTGTTGATGGCTTTGCGCCTCCAGGTGCCGCGCCTACTGATCGCTGACGACGTCGGCATCGGCAAAACGATCGAAGCGGGCCTGATTCTTCGCGAACTCATGGATCGTGGTGAGGTCGACGCCTTTTCGGTGTTATGCCCACCTCATCTCGTTGATCAGTGGATCATCGAGCTGAAGGACAGGTTCGGGATCGACGCTGTTGCCGTCACCTCCGGGACGGCCGCACGTCTGGAGCGAAATCTGCCGTTGGCGCAGACCTTGTTCGATGCTTACCCCTTCACAGTCGTCAGTCTCGACTACATCAAGGCCGAAAAGCGTCGCGATGGTTTTGCCAGGGCGTGCCCAGACTTCGTGATCGTAGATGAAGCCCATGCCTGCGTTGGGACCCATAAAGGGAGGCAGCAGCGCTTCGACTTGCTGCAAGGCCTTTCACGCGATCCCGAGCGTCGGCTGATCCTGCTGACAGCAACGCCGCATTCCGGGGATGAAGAAGCTTTCGCCCGGCTCCTGTCGTTGATCGACCGGGAGTTCGGTACCGTGAACTTTGATGACCCAAAGTACCGAGAGCGCCTTGCCAGACAATTCGTTCAGCGGCGACGCGTCGATCTCGTCGAGGGGGCATGGGACGAAAACCGTGCCTTCCCCAAGCACGAGACCACCGAATACTCGTACCCTCTGAACGACGAACATCGAGCATTTCATGAGGCCGTCCTCGATTATTGCTTCGCTGTCGTCTCTCGGGCGGGAGATAGGCAGAAGGATCGCCGTCTTGCCTTCTGGGGCACGCTGGCACTGATGCGCTGTGTCGGGTCATCTCCTGCTGCGGCAATGAGTGCGCTGCGAAATCGGGCGTCTAACGAAGATGAACGCCTCGAGCCGCAGATCTATGACGAGGATGGCGACGATGAAGACGCTGTCGACATCGAGCCGAACACGGTCTTCTCTAGCGATCCCGCGCTCCAAGGGCTGCTTGATAAGGCCACTGCGCTACTTTCAGCGGATGATCCCAAGCTGAATGCCCTCATCAAGGCCCTCAAGCCTTTGATCAAGGAAGGCGCGAACCCCGTCGTTTTCTGCCGCTACCTCGCGACGGCGGAACATGTGAAGGAAGGGCTTCGCAAAGCCTTCCCCAGACTGAACGTGCAAGCCGTGACGGGAGAGCTGACACCGGACGAACGCCGCGATCGCGTTGCCGAAATGGCGGCGGCGAATGTAGACGCCGACGAACAGCGTATTCTCGTCGCTACTGACTGCTTGTCCGAAGGTATCAACCTTCAGCAACTGTTCGACACGGTGATCCACTATGATCTCTCCTGGAATCCGACGCGCCATCAACAGCGTGAAGGCCGTGTGGATCGCTTCGGCCAGCCTGCCGAGCTCGTACGGTCGGTCATGATGTTTTCGCCCGATAGCGCGATCGACGGCGCCGTGCTTGACGTGATTCTCCGTAAAGCAGAGGAAATCCGAAAGGCGACTGGCGTTACTGTTCCGCTACCAGATGAGCGCGGACCGGTCACCGATGCGCTGATGGCCGCGATGATGCTTCGCCGCGGTGGCGGAGTCCAGCAGCAGCTCACCCTCGACCTTCAACTGAGAAACGGCATCCAAGTGATGGAGACCCGGTGGCGAGATGCAAGCGAAAATGAGAAGCGTTCGCGAGCTAGATTTGCACAGAATGCCATGAAACCGAGTGACGTCGCTCCGGAATGGGAGAAGGTCAAGTCTCTGCTCGGGTCACCGGATGAGACGCTTGAATTTGTCGAACGGGCCATGTCGCGGTTCGGAGTTCCGCTGGAAAAGAAGAAGTCATTGCAGCTCGCCCATGTGCATGCCCTTCAGCCCAGTCTGAAGGAAAAGCTGGAACAACTGGGCCTCAAGGGATCCATCAAGCTCGCAATGCAGGAGCCGGCACCGTCAGGGACATCCCTTCTGACTAGAACGCACCCGCTGACGTCCTCCTTGGCGGAAAGCCTCCTTGAAGCCTCGCTTGATAGTGAATCGCTGCCGGATCTGGGCATCGGTCGCGTGGGTGCCTGGCCGAGTGCCGCGGTCACCCAGATGACGCGCGTCGCACTCCTGCGCATTCGCTACAAGCTGACGGTTCATGCAAGACGCGAACGCCTTTTGCTGGCGGAAGAAGCGGCACTCGTTGCCCTCGACAGCAACACTGTTTTTGCTTCCGGCAGCAAGGCGCGCGAATTGCTCGCCTCCCCTGCGACCGCGGATCTCGCACCAGTTGCCCGTGATCGCATGATCAACGCGGCACGGATGGCACTTCCGGATCTGCTGGCCGGCCCCATTGCCGAGTTTGTTGGAAAGCGGGCCGCAGAGCTGGTTGAAGACCACGCGCGCCTGCGTGCCGCCGCAGGTTCGGCGTCTCGTGTCACAGTCGAGCCGATCATTCCCCCTGATGTCATTGGCCTCTTCGTGCTTGTTCCGGGGGAGGTGTAATCCATGGCGCGCAAAACCATCACCGACATGTCGGCATGGCCATCGCTAAGTCTTGAAGGCAACCTGATCGCTCCGGCAATGATCGCCAAGATCGATCAGCGCCAGGCGCCGGAGCAGTCCCCCGAGGACTATTCGGTTCGCAAGGGTCTGCAGATCCGCGAGGAAATCGCGACAGCCTTCCGTGTGGGCCAATCGCACTTTGACGCCTACGCGAAGATCGAGCACCCGTCGGCTGCCGCGACCACGCGCTTCATCTCCGGTTTATTCAGGGAGACCTTCGGGTATGCTGACCTCGCTGCCGCATCGGTACCGATTGCCTTGTCGGCCTCTGGTCGCGTGCCCATCGTGGTTGTCCCGCCGCAAGAGCAACTTGACCGACGCAGCCCGACGCTCTCGACGGATCGATCGCGCTCCCCAGCCTTCGCCCTTCAGGATCATCTGAACGACAGGGACGATGCCCTGTGGGGCATCGTGACCAACGGCTTGCAATTGCGGTTGATGCGCGACAATGCCTCGCTGACAAGACCTGCCTACATCGAGGCGGATCTGGCTCAGATGTTCACGAACGAAGACATCGCCTCCTTCGCTGTGCTCTGGCTTTTGATCCACCGCTCCCGCTTTGGCGCGGCGGAGACTCCCGCCACTGATTGCCCCCTTGAGCGTTGGCGCGATGCCGGCTCCAAGGAAGGCGAAGCTGCGCGTGATCGCCTTGCAGATCAGGTCCAGCTTGCCCTTAAGCTTCTCGGCTCCGGCTTTCTCGAAGCCAACCCGGATCTTGCTGCCAAACTGCACTCTGGAGAAGTGAACCTCACCGAGTGGTTCAACGAACTCCTGCGCCTTGTTTACCGCCTGATCTTCCTCATGGTGGCCGAAGACCGCAACCTGCTTCATCCGGAAAAGGCAAGGCCCGAGGCTCGCAACCTTTACGCCGAAGGATACTCGCTTCAGTCGCTGCGCAAGCAATGCTATCGCGCCGCCACTTGGGACAAACACCGTGACCGTTATGAGGGCATGAAGGTTGTGTTCCACGCCCTGAGGCATGGCCAGCCTGCTCTCGCATTGCCCGCCCTCGGCGGGCTCTTCGCCGAAGACAGACTACCCCACCTTGAAACCGCCCGACTGCGCAACCGGGCCTTCATGGAGGCGCTCTATCGCCTCTCCTGGCTCGCCGACAGAAACGGCATGGTGCCGGTCAATTGGCGCGCGATGGAGACCGAGGAATTGGGTTCAGTCTATGAATCTCTCCTCGAACTCCAGCCGCAGTTGGGCGATGACGGCAAGACGCTGGTCTTCGCGTCCGAGGCGGCCGAGCAAAAGGGCAATCAGCGCAAGACCACCGGCTCTTACTACACGCCCGACAGCCTCGTTCAGGCGCTGCTCGACACAGCCCTCGACCCCGTCCTCGACAAGACCGAGGCAGAGGCAGACGATCCCGCCAAGGCGCTGCTCAAGCTTTCGGTCATCGACCCCGCATGCGGCTCGGGCCACTTCCTGCTGGCAGCCGCCCGCCGCATCGCGACACGGGTTGCGCGCATCCGGGCCGAAGGCACACCATCGCTCGCCGACTTCCGCCATGCGCTGCGCGATGTCGCGCGCTGCTGCATCCACGGAGTGGACCGCAACCCGATGGCGGTCGAGCTGACCAAGGTCGCGCTCTGGATCGAGACGGTGGACCCCGGCCTTCCCCTCGGCTTCTTCGACGCGCAGATCCGCTGCGGCGATGCCCTGCTCGGCGTCTTCGACCTGCAGGTGCTGCAGGACGGCATCCCCGATGCCGCCTACAAGCCGCTGACGGGTGACGACAAGGATACAGCGAAATACTACCTGCAAGCCAACCGCGCCGCGACATCCGGTCAGGGCGGATTCGATTTCGGCACTGGCCAGGCCACGATGCCCGGGATGAAACCGCTGGCGCTGGACTTCTCGGGCTTTCGCGACCTGCCCGAGGATACCGTGGAAGAGATCGGGGCCAAGGCCAAGCGTTTCAAGGAACTGCGCAAGGGGCAGACCTTTGTCCGCGCCAAAGCTGCGGCGGACCTTTATGTGGCGGCCTTCCTGCTGCCAAAGGTCGGCGGTGCACCGGCGGGGGCCTCGGCCCGCACCGTGCCGACGACCGAGGAACTATGGATGGCCCTCAACCAGGGCAACATGCGCCAAGCGATGGTCGAGGCGCCCAAGGCTGCCCGCAAAGCCCGAGCCTTTCACTGGCCACTAGAATTCCCCGATGTGATTCAGCGCGGCGGGTTCGACGTGGTACTCGGAAATCCTCCTTGGGAGGTCATGCAATTCAGCGATGAGGAGTTCTTTGCAGGGCCGGCACCTGAAATTGCAACGCTTGCAGGAGCTAGTCGAAAACTCGCCTTGGCGACGCTCGAAACAAGGAACCCGCTTCTTTGGACCTATTACCGTTCAGCTCTGAGGGGAGTCGAGGGATCCAAGGAGTTTGTTAAATCTTCAGAACGCTTTTCGCTTACAGCGCACGGAAAGCTGAATCTCTATGCCTTGTTTGCCGAGTTGGCTTTGAACCTCATTCGCAAGAATGGCCGTTGTGGCGTGATCGTTCAAAGCGGTATCGCGACGGACGACGGAAACAAGCGTTTCTTTGACCACTTGGTGGCAAGTCGACTTCTTATTTGTCTTTATGATTTTGAGAACAAAGAGGGCCTGTTCCCAATTCATCGGGCTATGAAATTCTCGCTTTTGACAATCGGAAGCGGCGCAATGCAAGCAGATTTGGTATTTTTTGCTACGAACATTGCCCAAATTGCCGACAGTAGAAAGCGATTTAGATTGTCTTTTGAAGAAATTAGCCTGATTAACCCGAATACACGTACTTGCCCTGTATTCAGGTCAAATTTTGACGCCGACCTTACAAAGAAAATTTATGAAAATTCACAGTGCTTGATAGATGAAACGGTAGTCCTAGCTGACCGCTGGCACATAGATCTTTCTCGAATTTTGAATTTAACCGACGACAGCAGTTTATTTAGCACGCAAGAAAATTTAGTGAGTATTGGCGCCACGTTAGATGGAAACATCTGGTCGGGGAAAGATGGTGAAGAGTACTTTCCTCTGTTTGAACCAAAGATGATCCATCACTATGATCATCGCTGGGCGAGCTATGATTTTCGGACAGATACCTTCTCGGATGTTTCGCAACGCGACCATTTGTCTCCAAACTATAGCGCGCTGCCGCGCTGGTGGGTCGAAAGTACACAAATCAATCAGTGGCTCATCGAGCGGAACTGGTCAGCAAAGTGGCTGTTCGGATGGCGCGACACTACCAACGCTATGAACGAACGAACAACTATTGCCACGGTGTTTCCCGTTTGTGCGCTGGGCAACAACCTACCACTAATAATATTTGGTAAGGAGCATCTGCCCACTGATTGCGCCGTTCTAGTAGCAAACTTGGGCTCGCTGCCGCTAGACTATGCGGCGAGGCAGAAAGTTGGTGGTACGCACTTGAACTACTTCATATTGAAGCAGCTTCCGGTGGTTCCACCCTCCATGTACGATCAGGAAAGCCTCGACTTCATCGTGCCTCGAGTGCTGGAACTCACCTACACCTCGCACAGCCTCGCCCCCTTCGCCCGCGATCTGGGGTATGACGGGCCGCCCTTTGCCTGGGATGAGGACCGTCGCGCCCACCTGCGCGCCGATCTTGACGCCTTCTACGCCCGCGCATACGGCCTGACCCGCGAGGAGCTGCGCTACATCCTCGATCCCGCCGACGTAAAAGGCCCCGACTACCCGTCGGAAACCTTCCGCGTCCTCAAGGAAAAGGAAGTCCGCCAACACGGCGAATACCGCACCCGCCGCCTTGTTCTCGAGGCCTGGGACAGGATGGAAGCCTGCGGTGAGTTCAGCGCGATGGGGATGTGACGCATGGCCGAGGATCGCATAGAAGTCAGCCGGGGCGGGCTCGCACGGCTCCACTCAGTTCCGGAGGACTTCGTCCGTGCCGAGATTGCCCGGACCGGCGGGGTAGCCATCGACGAGCTGCGCGCGCTCGTCAAAGAGAAGCAAGTGTTGCCTGCGCTCAGGAAGATGCGGGCCGGACTGTTTGATCGGCTGGATGGGCATTCATGCTTGTGATCGAGAGGCCCCAATCCTTCGTCACCCACCAGGAATGCGACAAGGTCGCATTTCAGAACGGTTTTCGCCGGACACATGGCGAAATCGATGGTTGGCGGCATTACACCTCGACGACAGCGCAAGGTTCGCTCTGGCTCGCACGCGATAACAATGGTGGCTGGCTCCTCGCGATTGATCACCCGGGCGTCGTCGCGGAGATCGACCTGGAACCTACCGATGCAGGAGGACCCGGCATCGCGCGTTTTGGGTTCGCTGACTTGGGTTTGCTTTATGCGGCGATGCCGCGCACTTACCAGCTCGCGGTGAGCCTCCCGGATGCGCCGCTTCAGGAGTTCCTTCAGGAGACGAAGGGTCTTCCGAAAACGACCGAAGCGGAGCGACTTGTGGTCCAACGGGTCGGGCAGGACATTTTTCGCGAGCGATTGATGGAATACTGGCAGGGACGCTGCCCCTTGACGGGTATTGCTGACAAGGCACTTCTGCGTGCCTCCCACATCAAGCCTTGGAAAGACTGCGACAGCGATGCTGAGCGGCTCGACGTCCACAATGGCCTGCTTCTGTCAGCCCTCTGGGATACCGCATTTGATAGTGGTCTCGTGAGTTTCGATGATGCAGGTAGGCCGCTCTTCTCGCCCGCGCTCAGCCTGGATGGCAAGGCATTCCTCCGTTGGGACAAGCCCCTTCCGTTGAGCGATAAGCATCGTGAGAAACTGGCGTGGCATCGAGCTGCATTTTCGTATGCGGCAGAATAAGTGCCGACGCACCAGCCAAACCGCTCGCGGCAACAGCGGAAATAATTTCCGCGTCCTCACCCCTTGAACACGCGCTCGCGATGATACTGCAGGAACTGCGAATGCGGCCGTTCGTCCGGCCTTGAGGGGACGAGCAGGCGCCGCTCCGGATTTATGACCCGCGTGACGGTGTCGGGTGCGCCGCCGCCCGCGATCAGCAAGCTGTAGTCATCATCAACCGAGATCAGCCCACGGTCGAACATCCAGTGCACTGTGCCGGAGAGTGCGAGGCCGTTTCGCACGCTGTCAGGGCCACCGTCCGCCACCGGACGAATGTGAGCCGCCTGGACTTCCGATCGTCCGCCGCCGTTGATGAGCTTGAGGCCGGTGGCGGCGCAGGTATCGTGGTAGGCCGTCTTTATGGCCGCGGCGAAGGCGCGGTCCCGGAAGGGGCGTTGAAGCACCTGGGTGACTATGCGGCGATCGATGGTGTTGACCTCATAGGTCATCTGCGGGTTGTCACCAAAAACCGATGCATGCTTCCTCGGCCGGATCCGGCGCAGTGCGTAACCGGTCACGTTGCCCGAGAACATGAGCGAAGCCCGCGGCAAGGACCAGATCATACGCGGCGTCGGAGATGTTTCGGACGGCGCGGCCGAACGCGCCCTTGTTGGTCGAGCCGTCCTCCTTGCGCAGGCCACTCTCGTAGTAATAGTCCGCCTCCCTGAACGGGACGGCACGATCGAAGGGAAGGAAATCTTCGATCAGCGCGTAGAAGTGATCGGGCTTCGATGGATCCTCAATGATGTCGACGATCCGGGCTGTCGCGAAATAGGTCTGTCTGCCGCCAGACTTCATCAGGTCGCCGCTCGGACGCCTCGGTTCATAATAGATGATCCAGTCCCCGCGGGCCGCCTCGACCTGGCGCAAATAAGTTCGCGGAAAATGATACCGCTGCTCCGGGAGATCGTCGTAGCTCGGATCGACTTTGGTGGTCAGTATGGCCTTCGCCATCGATGGATGCGCTCTCTCGCAAAAAAATGAGGCTCTATGGAACTTGCTACCAGGTGACAGGGTGTCGTGAAAGGGTCCCCGCAGGTGCTGCTTTCCGGCTCAGTTTTCGTCGCTTCAGCGCACGTATTAATTGTGCACGTTGCTTGGGCCTCACGCAAGCAAGATTCTTTTCGCACGTGGAGAAAATGACGTGAAGTACAGTATTATAGGTATTAATTTCAACATTTTACTTGGATACATTAATTTACCAAAACCATAGATTGGTAGATATCTTTGTGTGTGCTTGAGATAATAGTGAGGTAAGGGCAGATAAGCTTTTACTTATTTCAATCTCTTTGGAGTTTAACATGAACAAGACTACCCACATGAATGCTCTCTCGTCCTCCGCCCGCACGTTTTACGAAGCCAATCCGGTTACGGAAGACGTGAAGAGCCTGCTTGAAGAGACAGCCGTGTTCCTTATCGGCGTGACTCGCCGTTCGACTGAAGAGGCCTTCGAGCTCGGTGAGCGCCTTGAACACGCAGCCGCGCTTCTTCCGGAAGGTACTCTGGAAAAGTGGGCGGTCGCGCGCTGCGGTTATACCGCGCGTCACGTCCGGACCCAGCGCGCAGTGTTTCGCAATCTGGCTCGTTACAAGGACATTCTGGTGGAACTGGCCGTCGGTCCGACGGTCCTTGGAAAACTGAGCGCTGCGGAGCCGGAGCAGATCGAACAGGCAATCGGCTTTGCTGCGCAGAATGGAAAGCTGAGGGTGCTCGACGTCGCAGCGATTGTGGCCAGCTCGAAAAACCAGGTCGACCCGAAGCCGCAGGCCGATCCGTACGATGTCGGGGGTCTTGAGGGACTGAAAGCGATCATCGCGGTCAAGGTTCGGGATGGCATCAAAGCCTTCATCGGGCATCTTGAAATGATCCGCGCGCATGTCAGTGAGGCGTTGCCGAAGAAGAACATCGTCAAGAAGACGCTCGCCGAGAAGACACATCTGACGGCACGTCTCGCCTACCGCGAGCTTGAAAGTCTGGCACAGTTCGTCATGCCGCATCCGAACGACAAGCACACGATGTGGCCCATCAGCTTGCCTCCGAAATCTGGTTGGGAAAAGATTAGTCGGTTGCTCTTCAAAATGAGTAGCGAGACCCACTGGCCCGACAAGGCCGAGCTCCGGATTTGGCTGGAAACCGAGGTGGTGCCCTTGTTGGATTGGGCGACCTCGAAGGCTATTGCTCCTGCCTGGCCAAGTGCGGAAACCCGCGAGGTGTCGAACACCAACGTTCCGACGGACATCGATGCGAACAAGCCAGTTCTGGCGGCGGTCAAGGGCAGTGATGATCCGGGTCGGGCGGATACTGCGTCGGTGGAAGAGCGGCTGAAGTCCATCGCTGCGGCTTTCGGCGCCGAAGCCACGGTGGAACTGCCGGCGGCATCCAGTCAGATCTTGCCGGACGATTCGATCCCGACTCTGAGCGAAGCCTTGGCTGAGCCGCCTAAGGCTGTCAAATGGCCCGCCTTTCTTGGCCCTAAGGCTGCCGCCAAAAAAACCAACGACGGAACCGCATCTGCGGCCTGATAGGGGTGCGGGGCTTGGAGCCCGGAAGCAAGCTTCCATCAAAGCCAAGAGGGCCGCATGTCGGCCCTTTTCCATTTGCTTTCCGAAGGGCGATCAGCACGCCAGGCCCGATCAGGTTGGGCTCTGGAAACGCACATCGGTTTGGGGGCTGTGAGCTCGGCGTTAACCTTGGACCGGTTTTGTTCTCTTTTTCCCTGGCGGGTCCTTGAGCCCGGCCGCCGGTCCTGCCAGGTTGGGGCTGTTCGGAAGACCGAACACAAAACGGCCCGAGCCGATGCGCCAACATCGACAAGGGCCTGACCTTCAGCCTTCTCTTGAAAGGAATCGGGCTATGACTACGTTTACATCGACGCTCCCCACGGGGGAAGTTCTCCGTTCGACCATCAACGTCGACTTCGCCACCGCGTCGACCTTCGGATCGCGCCAGCGCCCTCTGGGCCTCGGCCGCGTTTCGGCTCTTACCGCAGGGTCCATCAGCGAACCGGCAAGTCTGCGCCGCCACCCGCACATCGTCCGCTTCGCCAACGTCGAGGCTGATCTCGACCTGCTGATCGATCGCGCCATTGCGGCGATTGCCGACGGCGAGCCGATCGAGGACGAGATCCTCGGACACTATGTTCACATCGCCTCGCTTGTGCGCGCCGTTTCGTTCCGCGAAGGCAAGCTGCTTGAACAGGCGGTCGAGTGCCTGGCGAAAGCCAACCCCAACGTGACGGTGCTGTCGCAGTCGTTGAAACTGCCGTTGGTCAAGGCGGCGCTTGAAGCCGTCGCCGGCAACGACTGGTCCTGCCTCGATGGCATCAAGCTCGATTGCGAGGCGCCGGCCAAGGGCAGCTACACGCCGGACCTCATCATCGTGAACCGTGCGCGGCATATCGCCTACATCCTCGACCTCAAGCGTTCGCTCGCCTCGTACGGTGACACCAGTCGTCTTGAAGAGTTGAAGATGAAGATGATGGCCTCGGCAATGGTGCTGCCGGACTGGCTCTACAAGAACCACAAGCGCATGATGGTCGACACCGTCGAGGTCGCCATCGTCGATGGCGCCAGCCGCCCGAGCGATCATGCCACCGGCATCTGGGCGTTGTCCGAGATCGACGACCTGCTGGAGATTGATGGTGTCGCCGCGTGCATGGCTGAACTGCGCCTGCGCTTTGGTCGTCGTGTGCAGCAGCTTCTCGAGACGGTCGCGCGCAAGGCGCTCGGTGTCGTGGAGATCGCCGTGTCGGATGCGGCGTCGGCCTTGTCTGCCAAGGCGCGGATCGCGCTGAATGGTCCGACGCTGAGCTATGAAGACGAGCAGGCGATGGCGGCGCAGGATGAGGACGACGGCTTCGATGAGCTCGGTTGCTTCGATGAGGACCAGGACGACGAACCGGAACCGGTCCGTATCAAGGTTGGCTTTGCCCGTCGTCCCCGCGGGCACTGATCTGTCAGTCATCCGACGGCACTGATCTCGGCCGTGCCATCAGGCGCGCGGCCGGCTTCCCATCCTTCCATTCCGAGAACGCCGGATGCCAATGTGCTCCGGCGAGGAGATCCTCATGTCCATCGATACAGACCGCCCGTCTGTGGCCGCCTTCCGATGTGAAACGGTCACGCCCGATACCGTCGCGCCGCCTTGCCGTCATAGCAGGCTGGCGACTATCCCTCACTTTCAAGCGACTGGCGTCGGTCACACCGATAACCGCCGCGACCATCCCGCCATCCTGATCGGCCTCGCGCTCGCCTGCGTTCGCCAAGGACCACCGGTGCCCGTGCCCTTGATTGCCAAGTTGGGTGCACTTGCCGATCATGACGACGCCGCCTGCCGCCTCGTGCTCGACTGGCTTCGAACCCGCAATCGGAATCTCGGTCTGCTCCCGGACGAGCATCGGACCGGGTCTGCTCCGGCTGTCATGACCGCGAAGACACAGGCAGTCTTTCGCTCTATCGGCGAACGCGTGCAGGCAGGCTCTTCGAAACCGGGTCACCTTGATGGACGTCGGCGCATGCGGACACGGCCGCGCGATCCGGTGACGATCGTTGAGACGGCAATTATTGCCGCGGAGACAGGAGGGCGCGCCGATGGATAAACTCACTCGTCTGTTCGTCCATCGCCTGCGGCATCTTGCGCGCCGCGAGGCGCGCAGCATCGCTCTGCGAAACGGTCTGCTCGAGGCTAAGGTCATTGATGTCGATGGCCATCTGCTTTGCCGTTACAGCCCCGCCTTCGACACGGCAGGTCTATCAGGCGATCCGGTTCGCGATGGTCCCTGGTTCCAGCGGAATTTTGGCAAAGGGATCGTTGCGTCAGAAGCCAAGGGCAATCTCAATCCAGAAGCAAACGGCGAGGTCGGCGTGACGGTGGAGACCATCGACAAGACGCTTCGCTCGCCGCTGGTTGCCTTCCCACGGAAGCGTCGCAGCGCAAATGCAGAGGAGGTGACACTGGCCAACGGCATCGATCGGCGTGCCTACGCGGTTGGGCTTGTCGATCAGGCGGCCGCAGTGCCGCTGGTCAGTCATGTCGTGGTGACCCTGGTGTTGGCGCGTGCGGTGCGCAGTAGCAGCAGGTCACTACGGGAGATCGTTCACATTCTGACGCGCGTGACGTCGGTCGTCACGCTGAATGCGCCACTCGACGGCTTCGAGCGGGAAGTGCTGCGGCTGCTGGAAAAGTCTCCAATGGTGCCGGGCGGTCCGTTCGCCATCATCGATGCCGATCATATGTTCAACGACGATCACTTCGATGTTCACGACGGGGAGGTTCGCAAACGTCTTGTGGTGTTCTCAGGCGCCGGGGTGCATCGTGTCACCGGCAACGCCCTGCGTCGGAGAATGATCAGCGCGCTCTCGCGCGAGTTCCCGATCCTTGCCGTTGCGGAAAAACGATCGGACATTCCCTCCCTGCTGCGGATCTCCGCCGACCTGTCGCTGGAGACGGGAAAGCTTGATCGGAGGTTCGTCGCCGACTTGGTCGAGGTGTTTTATCCGGACGTGGCAATCGAGACGTTGGGCTGGCCGGCGGATGCCGATGCGCGCTGGTTGTCGCTGGAGGATCTGGTTCTTGCCTTCCGTCCGGGTCGGCACATCAGGGACGTGCTGCACGTCCTTGCGATCCTCATCGAGCGGAATCGCGGCGACTCTGAAGACGAGGACAGCGACGACGAGGAAGGCAGTGCAAGTGGCGACAACGTCTCTTCCTCCGGAACAAGGGGATCACGGACAGCTCCTTCCAATACCGAGAAGACGTCAGGTTCAGACGAAAAGCCGAAGCCCACTGACACTGAAAGCAACGGCCGCTGGAAGAAGGACAAGCCGTCTGGCGCCGAAGTGATCCAGCCGGAGCCTCCACTGAGGGCGGACGAGACTGGCCACAAGCCGCCGCTGACTGTCGAGGCTATCTCCGGATATGGCAGGGCGAAGGACTGGGCGCTCGATCTCAAAGTCGACCTCGATGACTACCGCGCGAGCATCCTATCGTGGTCGGAGATGAGCACCAAGCTGCTGCTATCAGGCCCACCCGGCACCGGCAAGACGACCTTTGCCCGGGCGCTGTGCAACAGCCTACAGGTTCCGCTGGTCGTCACCTCCGTTTCCACCTGGCTGCAAGGTGGACATCTGAACGACGTGATCGAGAAGATGGCCAAGACCTTCATCGAGGCGCGGGCCATGGCACCGGCGATCCTGTTCATCGACGAGATCGACGGTATCGGCAAGCGGCAGCCCGCTGAGCGAGAATACTCAGACTATTGGAATGCCGTCGTCAACAAGGCGCTGGAGCTGCTCGACGGTGCGGTCAAGAGCGAAGGATTGATCATCGTCGGCGCCACCAACCGGCCCGACGATATCGACGAGGCGATCAAGCGCTCCGGACGGCTGGAGACTCATATCGAAATCCCAAAGCCCGACGTCCCGACGCTTGCGGAAATCCTTGCCCATCATCTCGGTGACGATGTGAAGGCACTGATTGAGGAGCCGGAAGCCGACGCCGGCTCAGATACCGATGATGGCTTCTCACTGAAGAAGATTGTCGCCGACCATCTGAGGGATGAAGCCGAGATTGAACGGAAGGGAACAGGCCGATGACCACGACACAGCATGCCAACACGACGGACACGGATGTTGCTGGGCACGCGATCTTGCGGCGTCTCGCCACGCGGGCCATGGGCCTGACGGGTGCCGATATCGAGCGCGTCGTCCGGGAGGCGCGATTGAAGGCGCGACGCGGCAAGCGGGCGATCACCTACGTAGACATCGAAGAGGGTATCCGCGGTAATCGTCCACAGGTGCCCTACAATTTGCGTTGGCGCTGGGCGTTCCATGAAGCGGGGCACGCCGTTGTCCATCACGTGCTCGATCTTGGTCCCGTTCGCGGCCTCAATATCGACACCGGCAAGGGTGGTTATAATCTGGTGGGCTTCCATCTCTGGGCGGCCGATACCCGCGATTGGTACGAAAACATGCTGACCATGCTGATGGCCGGGCGGGCTGCTGAGCAACTCACTCTCAAGCGCATCTCCGCTGGATCCGGTGGTACCGAAGACAGCGATCTCGCACGGGCCACGCGGCTTGCCTTCGACATGGAACGCATCCTCGGCTTCGGGGCCGAGCATCCGCTGCTCTATCGTCCCCATCGCGATCCGGGCGCGGTTCTCGATGGCGATCCTGAACTGGCGGCGCGCGTTCATGCCAGGTTGGAAGCGGCGCTCGACCGGGCAGGGACGATCCTTAGGCGACGCCGGCCGACCTTCAATGCCCTCGCCAAGGCGTTGTTCGAAGCGCAGGCCATGGATGAAAGTGCGGTGCTACAAATTTTGACAGACGGTGATCCGCCGCCGTAAAGCTGGTAGTCGTCATGCGGTAGTGAGGAAAGTCGGAGGGCGGGATGGGCGTAACGGTCGTTGCCCATTGCGATTGGAGCATGGATCCGAAAAAACGCTGGATGGCTGTGGCCATCAAGCGCGGCGGACATTGGCATGTTCTGTCGCCGGAACTCGTCGGTGACACATCGAGCTTGTTCGATCGGCTGCAGCGCCGCGCGGTAGAGCCAGGCTCGCTCGTCATCGGCTTCGACTTCCCCATCGGCCTGCCGGAGTTCTATGCGCGAGCAGCGGGTCTTGGCACTTTCCGAGAGGCTCTGACATTGTTCGGCTCCGGGATTTGGTCGGATTGGTACAATGTCGCCGATCATCGCGACCGTATCTCACTGCATCGGCCGTTCTATCCCATCCGCCCTGGCGGCACAGCGCGTGCCCATCTGTTCGACGCTCTTGGGATTTCTGACGCGTCGTCGATCCTGCGCATCTGCGAGCGGGCGACCGCCGATCGGCAGGCCGCCTGCATGCTGTTTTGGACGCTTGGCGGCAATCAGGTCGGCAAAGGCGCGATCTCGGGATGGCGGGAAATCATCGTTCCGAGACTGGACGAGATTGGACTGTGGCCTTTCGACGGCAGCGTGTCCGAACTCGCCAACAGCAAGCCAGTCGTCCTCACCGAGACATATCCTGGCGACGTGTACCGTCAGATCGGTATGCCTCGAACTGGCTGGAGCAAGCGGCGTCAGGCGGACCGAATCCGAATGGGACACAGTATAAGACCTTGGCTTGCAGCACGGCCGGACCTCGATACCGATCTGCTGCAACCGTCAATCGACGATGGCTTTGGTTCGGACAAGGCAGGTGAGGATCGTTTCGATGCCGCCATCGGGCTTTTCGGCATGCTTGACGTCGTTGACGGCCGGCGGGATGAAGGCGTTCCGCCGATTGACGCTATCAGAAGGTTGGAAGGCTGGATATTCGGCCATCATCGTGATGATGTGATGTGACTTGGAATGAATTGCGGAACGTTTTCGGCAACGCACGTCAAGTCTCCGGCAACCTGAAACAAATTGCGCTCATTTGATTCTGGGTTCGACAGTTTTGATTCGGAATTCGAATATTCTGATTCACCAACGCCGTTCGCGGCTGATCGAGTCATCCTGACATGAGATGACGTGCCCGCAACTCAAGAAAAATTGCGGTCATTTGATTCAATGTTCTGAGCCATCGATTCAAAAATCGATATTTCCGATTCGGCGGAATAGGGCTTGCGCCGACACGCCGGTCCCCTGACCATTGATAACAGGTCAAGGATTGGGAGAAGGCAGCATGAACCTTAAGACAGCACGGCGGCGGCAGAAGGCACTTCGCGACGCCAACAGAATGGCCAGGCGGCCGGATAGGGACGATGTGGCCCGGGTGGCACTGTTCTGGCTGATCCGGCGGGCGATCGACAAGGGCCAGCAGGCCGAGCTTGAGAAGTTCCGGACCAAGATCGTTTCGATGTTGGTCGATCAGGGGTTCGATGAGCGCGAAAGCGACGCGGTGTTTGACGATCTGATCGCCAGATACCGAACGGGCGGCTCGCCCTTCCGCCGAAAAATTCATCTGCTCTATCCCGACGGAGCCGACCAGGAAGTCTGAGCGACACGCCCAACCTGGTCTGCCGTTGTCGAATTGGCTTGCTTGGCGGGTACAATGCACGCCTGACGGCGTTTGGCGAAATGGCGACTTCTCCCCCCATTACTTCGTAAAACGCCGTTTGATTCTGAATCGGAATTCCAGAGAAGCAGATGGGATTTGTTCTTCAGTTCGTTTAGCTCCGTCGGCCACACGATCCCGAAGGTGTTGGAAGGCAGCCTCGTTTCACAGTAGACCGGGGCGGAAATCATTTCCGCCCCGGTCTACTCACTTCTTGCGCTCGCGCGCCCACGGAGGTGGTTGATTGTTTTCGATCCACGGGAGGAGTTGCAACGGTTTCGGCTCGATGGCGGAGGTAATGATCGGATAGTGCTTCAAGGCGCTCCGCATCAACGGAAGGCCTGCTGGATTGGTGTAGCGCGTGTTTGTTTCGCTGCCCTCGCTCAACCGTCCCGAGATGTCATCAATGACGTCTGGCGAGACGCCTGCCTGCTTCAGTGTGTCCGCCATCCCATGCCGGAAAGCATGAAGCGCTCGTTTCCACATGTTTTCGCCAAGTGCTTCCTGCATCGCGGGCGTAAAGACGTCGTAGAAACGATCCCCCGGATCGTTGTCGGTCTTGTCCGAGAACAGATCTGGAAACAGTGCATCATAACCAAGCTTCTTGATCGCGTGATAGTAGTCGATGAAGCCCAAACGAACGAGTTCGTCGGGAAGGGGCAGCCATCTTTCCGACTGCACATTTTTCAGCCGACGAAGATCGTTGGTGCGAATGATGATTACGTATCCGTGCTCATCCCGCGCAATGTCCCTGACAGAGAGACCTGCAAACTCTTTTCGTCGAGCTCCGAGATAGGTGAACAACATGGGCAGGTAGTAGAGGGCGTCGTGGAAAACTTCACTGCCCGGCTCGTATCTCTTCCCCCGCAGATGGCCTTGCGCACCCGTATAGATCGGGCTGGCAAAAATCGGGGTAACGTCCTGCGGCTTCGGCTTGTATTGCTTGCCTCGGATTTCACCGGCTTTCGGCTTCCGGGGCCGGAGACCCTCGAATGTCCATTGCTCGATTTCGAACCCGTGGCCTTTCAGGTGCTTCAGGAAGTGTTGCAGGTTCCCGAAGTGTTTGCGAATTGTAGTCGAGGCCAGCCCCACCTTCGCCTTGGTGCCGGTAGCATCCGCTGCCTGGTACAGTTTCTCGCCCTCCGCGCGCAGCTCCGGCGCCGACATGCTTCTCATCCGGGCGCTTTTGCCCCAGTTGGTCGGAATGTCGTTGAAATGCTGTCGCAGCAGGCCGATGTGGTATTGCTCGATCTGCCCGGAATGCTCGACTCCATGTTCATGGAGCACCGATTTGAACATCCGTACCAGCGCCATTGCATCTCGCGCTGTTGCCGGCTCCCAATCTTCGCCCATGTTCTTGATGAGCTTTTCACACTCCTCCTCAAACTCCGATACGGCAACGACCCGTTGTTCAGCTTCCCGAGGTTTGGGTGACGCCTTCGCGGCGTTTGCGAGGCCCGGCGATAAGTCGAGGTGGGCGAATGCCGCCACCTCCGGAACATCCGGCGCGGGCGTTGCCGGTGTGCTCTCTACGGCCAGCTTCAGGGAAGCGGGGGGTGCTGGTTCGACCCTTGCAGGCTTGGCCTCGGTCAAGGATTTGTTGCCTGCGTCACCACCTGTGAATTCACTGAGGCGTCTATCGACGAGCTCGTGACGTTCATCGATGTCGAAAAATGCTTGTGCGCGGGCTTCGCAAAACTTCGTCATGGCCCGCTCCCGATTTATCGGGGTGTCAGGAATGTCGAAAGAGACCATTACGCTTCGGACCGCTTCCTGTACGGCGTGGCTTCGTACCGTATTCAATCCGTCGATATGATTTGCCCGGATTGCATCCACGTGGGAGATCGGCACGCCGCTTCTCAGCAGGTAACTCAGCCCGCTGCAGTCTCCTGCCAGGGTGAGGTCCTTGGCTGCGCCGAACTTGGCCAGAAGGCTGTAGGCCCAGCCTGCCTCCAGATCGAGTTCCATCTCGTGGACGTCACCCGCCCGACCTTTCCGCTTGGCCAGCAGACTGATGTCGTCAAGGTCCCTGAGCATGGCGTCGCGCGTATGCTCAAAAAACTTCTGAAGCTGTTCCCTGTCAGCCATGATTTCCTTCGGTTTCAATTTCATCTCGGCAAGCCGCATGTTGAGTTGCCGCGCGATCATCTGTGCTTTCTTATGATCGGAAACCTGAAGACTGAGTGAAAGCCGGCTCCCTGGGGTGCATTGGATGAAGGAGATTGGAACACGCGCGCGCCAGTAGAAGATGTTTCCGCGGCGAATGAGGTTCTCGACGTCGTGGCGGACCGCCATGAAAACTGCCCTTGCTCGCCACCGATGATGGCACGCAACTTTTCGCGTGGGCATCACCTGTGGGCATCAGTTATGGGCATCAGGTCGCCAATGATGCCAAAACGATATCCGGCACGACTGGAAAATCAAGGAATTAAGGGCTTTTTGGGAGAATTGGCTGGGGAACCTGGATTCGAACCAGGACTAACGGAGTCAGAGTCCGTGGGTCTACCGTTAACCTATTCCCCAAAGCCGCCGTCGGGGCGAAGCCCGTCGGTGTGGTTGGCGGGCTTATAAACAAATCAGCGGCCGATGCAAATACCTTTTGCAAAAAAATCGTGCATGAAGCGAAGATCGTCTCGCGGTGGTGAAGGGAACGGGACGGCTTGGCGCTGAACTTGCCTTGTTTGCGAGGGGATAGGCCGGACCGGCCGCTCGTCCGAATTGTTGTGCACAAGCCGTTTCTCAAAAAAAGTTTGGCGAATGGGGGCGGCGCTGGTACAGTCGCCCCAACGAAAAATCGAGAAAGCGCCTTGAGCGGCTGATAAAGCTTTGCGCGGCGCGATGGTTGAGACAAGTGAAAGACCCCGATCACGGCGAAAAGCCGTCCGAATCCGGGGCGTCGGCAGCAGGCCGTAGCGATGGACACAAGATGGTTCCGCGCAACGGCAAGGGCAAGCGGAAACGGCGCAAGTCGTCTGCTTCGCCGTCTGCAATTGCCAGCCAACCCGGCGGTGCCGGCATGGCAGGGCGTCCCGCAGGACCAGACGATGCGGAACCGGCGCGCAAGCGCAAACGGCGTCGTCGTTCGAAATCCGCAAAACAGCAGGCTCAGGCTGCACCCGCATCTGCGGGTAGCCGCGATGTGCAGCTTGTCGACCCGGCCATGGGCGACAGGAAAGGGCACAAGCGCAACAAGAAGGCGCGGCATCGTCGTGGCATTCAGGGGCGGCCACTCACCTCGGGCGAGCGGCAGCAGGCGCAGTCGCGCCCCAATGACGGGGCGGCCGTATCCAGGCCCGCGGCGCCTCAGCCTGGCGGACAAGCGCCGTCGCGTTCCGACCAGCCTCGCGCACCCTTCGTTGCCGCCAGCGAGCCGCCGGCGCCGCTTTATGCGGCACTGGATCTCGGCACCAACAATTGCCGTCTGCTGATTGCGCAGCCGACCCGTCCCGGCCAGTTCCGGGTGGTCGACGCCTTCTCGCGCATCGTCAGGCTGGGTGAGGGATTGGGCGCCAGCGGCCGGTTGTCCGACGACGCGATGGACCGCGCCGTCGAGGCGCTGAAGGTCTGCGCCACCAAGCTGGGCGGGCGTCTCATTCGGCGCAGCCGGTTGATCGCAACCGAAGCAGCGCGTGCGGCAGCAAACGGCGAAAGCTTCCTTGAGCGCGTTGCCAAGGAAACGGGGCTCGAGTTGGAGATCATCAACCGCGAGACGGAGGCGCGGCTTGCAGTGTCCGGCTGCTCGTCGCTGGTTGATCGCGAGACGCGCTCCGTCGTTCTCTTCGATATCGGCGGCGGATCTTCGGAGATCGCGGTCATCCGCATCGGCGACAACAGATCCAACCGTCTCGCCAACCACATCACCCACTGGACCTCGCTGCCGGTCGGCGTCGTGACCCTTTCCGAGCGCCACGGCGGCCAGCATGTGACGCCTGCAAGCTTCGAAGCCATGGTGCAGGAAGTCGAGGGCATGCTGTCGCGTTTCGACAGCCCGCCGGTCGAGGCGCTGGCAACGGGCATTGCCGGCAGCGGCTTCCACCTGATCGGCACCTCGGGCACGGTGACGACGCTTGCCGGCGTTCACCTGGATCTGCCGCGCTATGACCGTCGTCGCGTCGACGGGCTCTGGCTGTCCGACGACGAGGTCTCCGCCATGCAGGCGCGGCTTCTGTCCTGGGATTTTGATGCGCGGGCGGCAAACCCCTGCATAGGCCCCGATCGCGCCGATCTGGTGCTAGCCGGTTGCGCGATCCTCGAAGCAATCCGCCGCCGCTGGCCCTCGACGCGCATGCGCGTTGCCGATCGCGGGCTGCGGGAAGGCTTGCTCACCGACATGATGGCCGACGATGGCGCCTGGCGTCGCTCGCGGCCGCGCAGGCATCAGCGCAGCTCGACCACATAATTCCTTCAATCGGAAATCGATTTAGGCAATTGTGCGATAACATCTGCAGATACGGCAGGCCCGGCGCGTCCGAAGCGATGCGCGGCCGTCGCCGCCACGAAGGAAAAAACATATGACGAAACCTCCTGTTGGCGGCAACCGCAGCGGCCGAAAGCTTGGCCAGAAGGTCAAGAAGGGCAAGCTCAAGGCGTCGTCCCGTCGCTGGATCGAGCGCCACATCAACGATCCCTATGTCCAGCGCGCCCAGCTCGAAGGCTACCGGGCCCGCGCCGCCTTCAAGCTTCTGGAGATCGACGAGAAGCACAAGATCCTCAATGGCGCCCGCCGCATCATCGACTTGGGGGCCGCCCCCGGCAGCTGGTCGCAGATCGCCGCCAAGGTGACCAATTCGACGGATGGCGACCCGCGTGTTGCAGCGATCGACTTCCTGGAGATGGATCCGCTGCCTGGCGTGCGCATCCTGCAGATGGATTTCCTTGACCCTCAGGCGCCTGAAAAGCTGATGGAAGCGATCGGCGGCACGCCGGACCTGGTCATCTCCGACATGGCGGCGCCGACGACGGGGCACCGCCAGACGGACCATTTCCGCACCATGCATCTCTGCGAAGTCGCGGCGCATTTCGCCGTCGACGTTCTCGCCGAAGGTGGGCATTTCCTGGCAAAAACCTTCCAGGGAGGCACCGAGCGCGACCTGCTCAACATGCTCAAGCAGAACTTCCGCCAGGTCATTCACATCAAGCCGGCGTCTTCGCGCGCCGAATCGGTGGAGATGTTCCTGCTTGCCAAGGGCTTCAAGGGACGCCGTGCGACCGACGCGGATGAGCCCGCAGAAGACGAGGCGGCGGACTGAGCCATGCTGCTTTACGTGACGGTCGGCACCAACGATCTCGACGGCGCGGGCGCGTTTTACGACCCGGTTCTGGCGACGTTGGGGTACCGCCGTCAGCGGCAGGACGAGACCGAAATCGGCTATGGCGCCGACGGCGACATCAGGTGCCGGTTCTGGGTGGTGACGCCGTTCAATGGTAAGCCGGCAACCTTTGGCAACGGGGCGACGATCGCGCTCGTGGCCGAAACGCGCGCGGCGGTCGACGCCTTCCACGCGGCAGCCCTTGCCCAAGGTGGCATCGACGAGGGAGCGCCGGGCCTGCGTCCATTCCACGCCCATTTCTACGGCGCCTGGGTCCGCGATCTCGACGGCAACAAGCTGTCGGCGGTCTGCGAGCGGCCCGAATAGCCCTTAGGCCAACCCGCCCCGATATTATTTTCCTGCCGACGTTTCGATCTCGCGCACGGGCAGCCTGTGTCCGGAGACCGAGGCGCCGGCATTCTTCGCCATCGTCAGGAAAGGTATTGCTGCCAGAAGGTTGGCGATCGCAATGATCATGAACGCTGTGTGGAAGTTGTCGAGCTGCAGCGGGCCGCCGCTGAGCGACGTCTCGATTTCAAGAATCGCGCCGGCAACGGCAACCCCAAGCGCCAGACTGATCTGTTGCAGGACGGCGCTCATCGACGTTGCCTTGCTGGCGTCGGCGTCGTCGATATCGGCAAAGGACAGCGCATTGACGCTGGTGAAGAAGAACGAGCGGGCAAAACCGGCGATCAGGAGGATCGTGATCATCACAAGATAGGGCGTTGCCGGTGTGAAGAAGCCGTTGGCGAAGGTGGTGACTGCAGCAATGATGGCCGCGATGATCAGCGTCGTGCGGAAGCCGGCAAAGGCGAGCACCCGGCGCGCGTAGAACTTGGTGGTGATCGCACCGACCGCGCCGATGAAGGTGATCATGCCGGACTGGAACGGGTTGAGGCCGAAGCCGACCTGCAACATCAGCGGCATCAGGAAGGGCACGGCGCCGACGGAGATGCGGAACACCGTGCCGCCGATCTGGGCGGCGCGAAAGGCGCTGTCCTGAAACAGCTTGAGATCAAGGATCGGGTGCGGATGGCGCCTGGCATGGGCGATGTAGAGCAGGGTGGCGATCACGCCCGTGATCACCGAACCGATGCCGATGATCGGCGGCAGTGCCGGCAGGCTGATGACCGACAGGCCGAAGACGACGCCGGATGCGGCGATGCCGCCGAGCAGGAAGCCGACAATGTCGACCGGCGGCGGATTGCGTGGTTCCATGTGGGGCAGGTAGATGCCGGAGAGGATATAGCCGGCGATGCCGACGGGCACGTTGATCAGGAAGATCCAGTGCCAGGAGAAGTAGGTGGTGATGAAGCCGCCGAGCGGCGGGCCGGCAAGCGGCCCGACCAGCGCCGGGATCGTCAGGAGCGCCATCGCCGAGACGAGCTCGCTGCGCGGCGCGCTGCGCACCAGCACCAGGCGGGCGACCGGCGTCATCATCGCGCCGCCCATGCCCTGCAGGAACCGCGACAGAACGAAGGCGAGCAGGCTGTTGGAGACGGCGCAGAGGATCGAGCCGGCGATGAAGACAAGGATCGCCGCGCGAAAGATCTTCTTGGCGCCGAAGCGATCGGCCATCCAACCGCTCAAGGGAATGAAGATCGCCAGCGACACCATGTAGGCGGTCAGCGCCAGCTTGAGAGTGATCGGCCCGACGCCGATGTCGCGGGCAATGGCCGGCAGCGACGTGGAAATGACGGTGGAATCCATCTGCTCCATGAAGAGCGCGACGGCAAGGATCATCGGGACGATACGGTTCATGCGAATGTGCCTTGGGGGTGGGCGGCGTCAGCTTGGGCTCCAAGCTAGCGCTTCCGATGGCTTTGTCGGGACCAAACCGACGATTGCAGATCAAAAGCCTGTGATCCCGCCTGTCCATTGCTGTCAAGACGCTACTTCTCGCCCGGTGATAGCAAGAGGCAGTGATCGCGGGAGAAAATGATGACGAGCGACATGACGATGAAGCGCCGCACCTTGATGACGGCGGGAACAATGGGTGTATTGGCGGCACCCTCATTCATGACCGGGTTTGCCACGGCCCAGGAAAAGACGGACAGTCAGAACATGCAACCAGCCCATCCGCCCATCCGGGCGCTCAAACTCGGCGCTTTCAAGGTCGTGGTCATCTGCGATGGCACACGCACCTCTGCCAAACCGCACGAGACCTATGGCACGAACCAGTCGGAACAGGCGGTATCCGAGCTGCTAGCGCTGAACTTTCTCCCGACCGACAAGCTGGTCAACAGCTATTCACCAGTCCTTGTCGATACCGGGACAGAGGTGATCCTGTTCGACACCGGCTTGGGCGAAGCCGGGCGCGAAGCGGGATCCGGCCGTCTCATCGATGGTATCCGTGCTGCCGGCTACACGCCCGAGGGCGTCTCCGTCGTCGTCCTCACCCATATGCACGGCGATCATATCGGCGGCCTGATGGAAGGCGGAAAGCCGGCCTTTGCCAATGCCCGCTATGTCATCGGTGAAGCGGAATTTGCCTTCTGGAAGGATCCGGCCCGGGTCGGCACGCCGGCAGAAGGTGGCCACAAGGGCGTGCTGGAAAAAGTGGTGCCGCTCGCCGAAAAGGCGACGTTCATCGGCGACGGGGCGCAGGTCGCTCCGGGCATTTCGGCGATCGCCGCCTTCGGTCATTCGCCCGGCCATATGGTTTTTCGTCTGGAATCGGACGGTAAGGCGATGATGCTGACAGCCGATACCGCCAACCACTATGTCCTGTCTCTGCAGCGACCGGACTGGGAGGTCCGTTTCGACATGGACAAGGCGGCAGCTGCCGCCTCGCGCCGCAAGGTTTTCGGCATGATCGCGAGCGAAAGGTTGCCTTTCATTGGCTATCACATGCCATTCCCCGCCGTCGGCTTCGTGGAAGCGCAGGACCAGGGTTATCGGTTCGTGCCGGCAAGCTATCAGCTCGATATCTGAGCATTTGACAGCCAAAATGTTGCTCCGCAACAACAATAGGGGGAGCCCGGGACATTTCCCGGGCTTTGCTATTTTCATCCTGACATATCCGTGTTACGAGCCCTCGCCAACTTCCAAGACAAGCTTTGAAGTCACCCGGTGGGCAAATCGCAGCCCGTTTCCCGGGGATTTTCGTTATTGAAGGGAATTGGCCATGGCGCGTATCATCGAAACGGCAACCGGTCTGGAGGCTCTGACCTTCGACGACGTTCTGCTCCAGCCCGGGCATTCCGAAGTCATGCCGGGACAGACGAATATCTCGACCCGCATCGCGCAGGATATCGACCTCAACCTCCCGATCCTTTCCTCGGCCATGGACACCGTGACCGAAGGCCGCCTGGCGATCGCCATGGCGCAGGCCGGCGGCATCGGCGTCATCCACCGCAACCTGACACCGGTCGAACAGGCCGAAGAGGTTCGTCAGGTCAAGAAGTTCGAAAGCGGCATGGTGGTCAACCCGGTGACGATCGGGCCCGATGGCACGCTGGCAGATGCGCTCGGCCTGATGAAGATCCATGGCATTTCCGGCATTCCGGTCGTCGAGAACGGCGGCAACGGTGGCCAGAAGCAGGGCCGCCTCGTCGGTATCCTCACCAACCGCGACGTTCGCTTCGCGTCTGATCCGAACCAGAAGATCTACGAGTTGATGACGCGTGAAAACCTGATCACCGTCAAGGAAAGCGTCGACCAGCAGGAAGCCAAGCGCCTCTTGCACATGCACCGCATCGAGAAGCTGCTGGTCGTCGACGGCGATGGCCGCTGCGTCGGCCTCATCACCGTCAAGGACATCGAAAAGTCGCAGCTGAACCCGAATGCCTCCAAGGATGCGCAGGGTCGTCTTCGCGCCGCCGCCGCCATCTCCGTCGGCGATGATGGCTTCGAGCGCGCCGAACGTCTGATCGATGCCGGCGTCGACCTCATCGTCGTCGATACCGCCCACGGCCATTCGCAGCGCGTTCTCGACGCGGTCACCCGCGTCAAGACGCTGTCGAACTCGGTTCGCATCATGGCCGGCAACGTCGCCACCGCTGATGGCACCAAGGCGTTGATCGACGCCGGTGCTGACGCCGTTAAGGTCGGCATCGGCCCGGGCTCGATCTGCACCACGCGCATTGTCGCCGGTGTCGGCGTCCCGCAGCTGGCCGCGATCATGGCAGCCGTCGAAGCCGCTCAGGCCTCGGACATTCCGGTAATTGCCGATGGCGGCATCAAGTTCTCCGGCGACCTCGCCAAGGCGATCGCTGCCGGCGCTTCGGCCGTCATGGTCGGCTCGCTGCTCGCCGGTACTGACGAAAGCCCGGGCGAAGTGTTCCTCTACCAGGGCCGCTCGTTCAAGGCCTATCGCGGCATGGGCTCTGTCGGTGCAATGGCGCGCGGCTCGGCCGACCGCTACTTCCAGGCTGAAGTTCGCGACACGCTGAAGCTTGTGCCCGAAGGCATCGAAGGCCAGGTTCCGTACAAGGGCCCGGTCTCCGGCGTTCTGCACCAGCTCGCCGGCGGCCTGAAGGCCTCGATGGGCTACGTCGGCGGCGCGACGATCAAGGATTATCAGGAGCGCGCCACCTTCGTGCGCATCTCCGGTGCCGGCCTGCGCGAAAGCCACGCCCATGACGTCACCATCACGCGCGAAAGCCCGAACTATCCGGGTTCGCACTAAGCATCTTCTCGGGGGCGCTTCCGGCGCCCCCGTTCCTTCCTGATACGAGGCGCCGCCCGGCGCCCCTGTCTTTCCTGAGTGGATTGTTTCGAGTGGAGTAAGAGCGATGACGGGCTTCGAGATCTTCTGGCCGATGGTGGCGCATGTGCTGCTCGTTTTCGTCCTCTACGCCCTCCTGTCGTTCCGTCGCGTCGGCCTGGTGCGGGCGGGCAAGGTGCAGGTCTCGCAGTTTCGTGAGAACCGGGACGAGCCGGGCGAGAGCCTGGTCGTTCGCAACAGCATCGCCAACCAGTTCGAACTGCCGGTGTTGTTCCACGTCTGCTGCGTGCTCCTCTACATCACCGAGGCGGATAACATCGTCTCGCTGGTCCTCGCCTGGCTGTTCATTGCCTCGCGGTATCTGCATGCCTTCGTTCACGTGACCAGCAACCGCATCCGCTACCGTCGACCACTGTTTATGGCGGGCGTTGCGACGCTCGGAGGCATGTGGATCTGGCTTTCCGTCTGGATGGCGAACAGCTGACCGCTGCCTATGCCTTAGGGCCTGCGGTGTTATCGAGCGCGTGCCGATCAGGGGTTTCTGACGCAAATCTGCGACACTTTCCAAGGTGATCTTCGCGCCTTGATGCGTATCAATTGCTCGTCACTACTTTGCGGATAGTCTGGCTGTTGTTAGCGTAGCTCCGTCGTCGGCGCCCTCGTGCCCATCGACGTCGAACAGACAGCATCGGAGATCGAGATGACCGCAACGATGAAAGCCGCCGTGGTGCGCGAATTCCGCAAGCCGCTCGTGATCGAGGAAATGCCGATACCGGAGCCGGGCCCCGGCCAGGTGCTGATCAAGTTTCAGGCGACCGGCGTCTGCCACACCGACCTGCATGCGGTGAACGGCGACTGGCCGGTCAAACCCAACCCGCCGTTCATCCCGGGCCACGAAGGCGTCGGTTATGTCGCTAAGCTCGGTGCCGGCGTCAAGCGGCTGAAGGAAGGCGACCGTGTCGGCGTGCCGTGGCTGCACACCGCCTGCGGCGGCTGCACGCCGTGCCGGACCGGCTGGGAAACGCTGTGCGGCAGCCAGCAGAACACCGGCTACTCCGTCAACGGCACCTTTGCCGAGTATGGTCTCGCCGATCCTGATTACGTCGGACGCCTGCCGGACAAGCTCGAATTCGGCCCGGCAGCCCCCATCCTGTGTGCCGGCGTCACGGTCTACAAAGGCTTGAAAGAAACCGAGGTACGCCCCGGCGAATGGGCCCTGATCTCCGGCATCGGTGGCCTCGGCCACATGGCGGTTCAATATGCCAAGGCCATGGGCATGCATGTCGCCGCCGTCGATATCTTCCCCGACAAGCTGGCGCTGGCGAGAAAGCTTGGCGCCGATCTCGTCGTCGATGCCCGCGACAAGGACGCCGTCGAGCAGGTTCAGAAGGCGACCGGAGGGGTGCATGGCGCCCTGGTGACGGCGGTGGCCCCGAAGGCGATGGAGCAGGCCTTCAACATGCTGCGCTCCAAGGGAACGATGGCGCTGGTCGGCCTGCCGCCGGGCCAGATGTGCGTGCCGATCTTCGATACGGTGCTGAAGCGCATCACCATCCGCGGCTCTATTGTCGGCACCCGGCAGGATCTCGAGGAATCGCTAGAATTTGCCGGCGAGGGCAAGGTCGCCTCCCATTTCACCTGGGACAAGATCGAGAACATCAACGCCATCTTCCAGCGCATGGAGGAAGGCAAGATCGACGGCCGCATCGTGCTGGATCTCAACAGCTGAGCCTTAAGTAGCCAAGCGCGACCATGGCCGCGCATGCGCGGTAACGCAAGTTTGTATATCCGGAGCCGCCCGCTGACCTATTCTGTCGCGGGCGGTATTCCGTTGGGCTGCCGCAGAGGAAGAAACCGAAGGAGGCCGTCATGAACAAACCTGTCATCACGCAGGCAATGATCGACGCTTACGACGAATATACACACCTCAGTCTTGATCGCCGCCGGTTCATGGAAACGCTGACGGGGCTTGCCGGCTCGGCCGCGGCCGCCGCCACCATCGCGCCACTTCTTGCCGCCAGCAGCGCCAAGGCCGAGATTATCGCCGATACTGACAATCGCATCGTCGGCGAGGACATTTCCTATCCCGGTGCCGATGGCGAGATGAAGGGCTATCTGGTCCGTCCGGCCAACGTGACGGGCAAGCTGCCCGCCGTCATCGTCATCCACGAGAACCGCGGGCTCAATCCGCATATTCGCGATGTCGCCCGCCGGATGGCACTTGAAGGTTTCATCGCGCTCGCACCTGATTTCCTGTCGCCATCGGGCGGCACGCCTGTTGACGAAGACAAGGCACGCGAGATGATCGGCGCCCTCGATGCCGGCGAAACCAACGCGGATGCCGTGGCAACCGTCGCGTTTCTCGAACAGCACGCGCAGTCGACCGGCAAGGTCGGCGCCATCGGCTTCTGCTGGGGCGGCGGGCTGGTCAATCGGCTTGCGGTCAATTCACCGGATCTCAAGGCTGGCGTCGCCTACTACGGTGCCCAGGCCAAGGCCGAGGACGTGCCGAAGATCAAGGCAGCGCTTCTGCTGCATTACGCGGGCCTCGACGAGCGCATCAATGCGGGTATCGACGCCTATCGCAAGGCCCTGACGGACAATGGCAAGGACGCGACGATCTATGTCTATGACGGCGTCAACCATGCCTTCAACAACGATACGTCGGCCGCCCGCTACGACAAGGCTGCAGCCGACCTTGCCTGGAGCCGCACCGTGGAGTTCCTGAAGGCGAAGCTCGCCTGAGCGGCGCGATCGAGCAATCGGTTCGGGCCGACCGGGCAGGGATGATAATCCTCCTGCCGCCCGGACTCCGCGTTGCAACAAAAAGGCCTCGCGCCCTTGGATGCGCGGCATTGTCGTGTGCGCCGAAGTGCCTACCAGCCCGGAAGCATATGGCTCTGCCGCAGGCGCGGATAGCGCGGAAAGCCCTTGATGTCGCCATCGATGTCATCGTTGACGGTGATCGGCGTGATGTTGTCGAGG
Source organism: Ensifer adhaerens (assembly GCF_013283195.1). Lineage (GTDB taxonomy): Bacteria > Pseudomonadota > Alphaproteobacteria > Rhizobiales > Rhizobiaceae > Ensifer > Ensifer adhaerens_G. The sequence goes on from NZ_JABEKT010000001.1 coordinate 1,213,235, forward strand.
CAGGCGGTGATGTGGTTGGTGATCGCGTTCGACAGCGACGGCGAAAGGCCCGGGCGCTTCATGATGCCGATCTGTACCGGCGCAAGCGCCGGAAAGCCATCAGCGAGCGTCAGCACCTTCATGCCTGGACGGAGGGCCGATTCCGGCAGGACCGAAACCGCCATGCCGGCGAGCACGGCCGCGGCGACCACGGTCGACGACCAGCTGGTAAACAGGATCTGGTATTCCTTGCCGGTCGCGTCGAGTGCCGCACAGGCCGCCTGCCGCCACTGGCAGTCGCGTCGCCCGACCGCAAGCGGGATCGGCGCGTTTTCCGGTAGCGGATGGTTGATCGAGCTCACCCAACAGAGCGGTTCGGTGCGCACCACGTCAGACGCGCGGGCGCGCGGATTGTGCGTGACCAGCGCGATGTCGAGATCGCCCTTGGCCATCTTTTCCGCAAGGTCCACCGACGGTTCGCAGATGATGTAGAGCTCGACGTTCGGATGGGTTTTGGCAAACCGCACGATGATCTCGGGCATGTAGCGGTCGGCATAGTCATCCGGCGTGCCGATGCGCAGCGTGCCTTCCAGGCGATTGTCGTCGAAGGAGGCCATCGCCTCGTTGTTGAGGCGGATCATCCGGCGGGCGAAATTGAGCAGCCGGTCGCCCTCCACGGTCAGCCGGTTGCCGCGGCCGTCCTTCATGAACAACGGTTTGCCGATGCGCTCCTCCAGGCGCCGCATCTGCATGGATACGGCCGACTGTGTCTTGAAAACCCGGTCGGCGGCCTTGGTGAAGCTGCCCGTGTCGGCGATCGCGACAAAGGTTTGCAGCTGATCAATGTCAAGCGGTGCGGACATGGCCGTGATACATCCATAAGATTGTTTGATGAATATCATTAAAAACATTCGTTGGACTGATCAATAAGGATTTGCGATCTATCAGGGGCAAATTTCATTGATCCCGGCCGGCAGCAAGTGCTGGTTCACCCCAAGTTCCCTGGCCCACCCCTGCGCATGACCTCGCGCAGGGGACGGGTTTCTTCGTGCCTGAAAAAGGAGTCCCGTCATGCGCACGACCGACCACGTCCTCGATCTCGACCTCGTTGCAGGAAAGCAGTCCCATGCTTCCCGCGCCGCTGGCGTTGTCGGCGTGATGACGGCTGCATGGCGCATGTTCAGGAGCCGATGCGAAATCGCGCGTCTGAATGAACTGGATGACCGTCATCTGCTCGATATGGGGTTACGACGCGAAGATGTCCGCGAGGCGATCACCTCGCCCTTCTTCGACAATCCCGCCAGCTATCTGACGCGCGCTTCGCGAAACCGCGTGAGCCTCTTCTACAAGGGGATCCGTCACGACTGATTTCCCCATGGCGCATCCCGCCGCTTGAGATGCGCCAATCGAGCATGATCCGCGCAAGCTGCCGCCAACGCGGATCATGCTCCGAGTTTCGAAAGTTTCGGTGCTGCCGCTTCTATCGCGCGCCAAACGTTCCCCGCAGGGTAGAGCCAATAGACCCTGCCGCTTGGCCCGGTACATGAACCAAGACATGTACCGGGCCTTTTTCTTATCCGCGCAGTTTGAATGTGTGGGGAGTGCCTGGGCTTAGGCCTTGTTGCCGTTGCCCGACTTGTAGCTGTCGAACAGCGCCTCGATGTTCTTCTGATATTCCTTCTGCATCTCCAGTCCGCTGTCGAACATGCTGTTCATCATCTGCGAGAACTGGGCGGCGGCAGGGTTCTCCGCAGCCGGCTTGGCTGTCGCGCCTGCCCCTGGTGGCTGCATCATGTCCTGGAATGCCTTCAGGAAGGGATTATCGGCAAAGAAGTCGGGCGCCTTGGCAGCCTCTTCCTTCTTGCCGGCGCCGAAGAAGCCCTGCATTGCCTGGGTAAAGGGATTGTCGAAGGGGTTGGCCTGCGGCTCCGGCTTCCTGGCAAGACCGGACGCCTCCATCCACTGTTGCATCATCGTCGCCATCGGGTTGTTGGCAAAGGCAGCATTCGCCCCGGCAAACTGGCCGGTTGCCTGCTTGAACAGACCGCCCATCAGCGTATCGGCCATGGCTGGCAGCATCTGCTTGTAGATCTCCTGGCTGATGCCGGTGACCTGGGCCGCCTGGGCTGCGATCGCGCGCGACATTTCCTTGGAGCCGAAGAGCTGCCCGAGAATGCCGTTGCCGTCGGCCATGCCTTGCGGCGTGAACGCCTGGCTGACGTCCTCGAAATATTTGGCATAGTTGCCGCTGGACATGGCCGTCAGCAGCGCGCCGAAATCGTAAGGGTTGGTCGTGTTGCGCTTGAAGGCGGCGGAAAAGGCCGGCAGCAGTGCAGCCGTGGCCTTGGCCATCTGCTCCTGGGCAAGCCCGAATTGCCGGGCCATCAGCTCCGTGGCCTGTCCGTTCTGTGCCTGCGTGAACATGTCAAAAAGCGGTGCCATCCCCGGTTCCCTTCGGCCAAACGACGTATGTCGTTGCACTATAACGGGAAATGTGACGTGGGAAACCGCTTTTTGATCCCAGACTTACGGTCTCAGTACTGGTACTCGGCAAAGACCGGATCGACCGAGCCGTTCCAGCGGCCGTTGTAGAGCGACAGCAGATCCTCGGCGAGCGTCGCCTTCTTGGCGAGCACTTCGTCAAGCGGTGCCAGGAACTGGCTTTCGTCGATGCCGTCGCCGTTCAGCCGGTTGCGCCGCTTCAGGCCTCCACGCGAGATGAATACCGCTTCACGGGCGATATCGTAGAGGTTGCCGGTCCGGAATTTGGTGTTGAGTGCCTGGGCGGGGACCGCATCACGCAGGGTCCCGACCTCCTCGAAGGTCCAGTCGCGCGTCAGTTCTTCTGCGGCGGAGAGTGCTTCGCCGTCGTAGAGCAGGCCGACCCAGAAGGCCGGCAACGCGCAGATCCGGCGCCAGGGGCCGCCATCGGCGCCGCGCATTTCCAGGAAGCGCTTGAGGCGGACATCCGGGAAGAGCGTCGAGAGATGGTTGGTCCAATCGCCCATGTTCGGCTGCCAGTCGGCAATCTCGCCCTTGAGCGCCCCGTTCATGAACTGACGGAAGGTGACATGGGTGCAGTCGTGATAGTGACCGTCACGAACGACGAAATACATCGGCACGTCGAGCGCCCACTCGACATAGTCGATGAACCCGAAGTCTGGTCTGAAGGCTGCCGGCAGCAGGCCGGAGCGCTGGTTGTCGGTGTCGCGCCAGATGTCGCCGCGCCAGGACAGAAGCCCGTTCGGCTTGCCGTCGGTGAAGGGCGAGCTTGCAAACAAGGCGGTCGCCAGCGGCTGCAGCTTCAGCGACACCTGCATCTTGCGGCGCATGTCCTCTTCCGAGGAGAAGTCGAGGTTCACCTGGATCGTGCAGGTGCGGTACATCATGTCCAGACCCTGGGTACCGACCTTGGGCATGTAGCGGCTCATGATGCCGTAGCGCGATTTCGGCATCTGCGGCGTTTCGTCAAGCGTCCATTTCGGGCTGCCGCCGATACCGAGGAAGCGAATGCCGAGCGGCTCGGCCACTTCACGCAGGACGGCCAGATGCTGGTTCGATTCCTTGCAGGTCTGGTGCAGGTTTTCGAGCGGCGCACCGGAAAGTTCGAACTGGCCGCCCGGCTCCAGCGAGATCGCGCCATTGCCCGAATGTTCGGCGAGGCCGATGATGTTGCCCTCGTCGACGATCGGTTCCCAGCCGCTCTTTGCAGCCATGCCGTCGAGCAGCGCCTGGATGCTGGCATCGCCGAAATAGGGCACAGGGCTGTTGTCCGCCTTAAAGAAGGCGAATTTTTCATGCTCCGTTCCGATCCGGAACCGTTCCTCCGGTTTCGAGCCCGCCGCGAGGTAAGCGGTCAGGTCAGCGACAGAGGTTACCGGCGTCTGGTCGGTGGTATCTCGGGCCATGAGCGTCTTCTTTTGCTTGAGCGGTTCCGCCGCAAGGCGGAAGTGGATGGTGGCTGCTTGAACCGTAATCAGGTGCGGTGCAAGTCAATTTCTTTCAAGATCTATTCAAAAAAAGTATGTGCCGTGCTTGCTTGCAGGCGACCGGTCAATGCCAATCACCGACCGTTGCCTGTATGACGGCCATCGCCGCAACCGCTGCGGTATCGGCCCTGAGAATGCGGGGCCCGAGTGGGATGGCGGTGACGAAATCGAGGCTGCGCAGCAGGGTTCGCTCGCTGTCGGAAAAGCCGCCTTCAGGCCCGATCAGCAATGCCAGCTTCCTCTCCTTGATGCCGGTGAGGATCGGCAGTGGGTTCTGGCTGTCGCTGCCTTCGTCGCAGAAAATGATGCGACGATCCGCAGGCCACCCCTGCAGCAGGTCTTCAAGCCGCCGCGGCTCTTCCACGGTGGGAATGCCGAGCACGCCGCATTGTTCTGCGGCTTCGACGACATTGGCGCGTACCCGATCGAGATTGCCGATCTTGCCCTGGACATGTTGCGTCATCACCGGCTGCAACACGCCGGCGCCCATTTCCACCGCCTTCTGCACGAGATAGTCGAGGCGGCCGACCTTGAGCGGCGCGAAGAGATAGACGAGATCGCAAGGGGCCGGCTGCGGCCGGGTCTGCTCGACGGCGGTCAGGATCAGGCGTTTCTTGGAGGCAAGCGAAAGCTCGGCCCGCCACTCGCCGTCACGGCCGTTGAAGACGAGAATGGAGGCGCCGTCCTCGTAGCGCAGCACGTTGATCAGATAATTGAACTGTTCCTTGGTCGCCTCCTGTGTCGAGCCGGCCAGAAGCGGGTACTCAACGAAAAGACGCTGCATGCGAAAATTGGCGCGCATGGGAATACCTTCACATGAAAATGGCGGAAAGAACGAGATAGACGACGGCCGAAAGGGCGGCAGAGGCGGGAACGGTAATCACCCAGGCGGCAATGATCGTCAGGAAATGCGAGCGACGGACCAGGCGGCGACGGCGGACCTCGGCAAAGTTGGTTTCGGTCTGCTCCATGAAGTCTGCGTGTCCGGTCTTCTGGCGGACATATTCGAGCCGCCGTTTCGAGTGGCGGGTATACCATTCGCGGAAGAAGCCGACGCCGAAGACTGCCCCGACCGCCGTGTGGGTCGAGCTGATCGGCAAACCCAAGGCAGACGCGAGCAACACGGTGACCGCGGTTGCGAGCGCAACGCAGAAGGCGCGCATCGGGTTGAGGCGGGTAATTTCCTGGCCGACGACGCGGATCAGGCGCGGGCCGTAGAGCAGCAGGCCGATGGAAATGCCGATGGCGCCGATCGCCAGTTCCCAAAGCGGCGTCGGCGATGTCTGCGTGGTGATGACGCCATCAAGCGCGGAGACGATCGCTGCGAGCGGGCCGATGGCGTTGGAGACGTCGTTGGCGCCATGAGCGAAGGAGAGCAGCGCGGCCGACAGGATCAGCGGCGCACGAAACAGCTTGCGCAGCGACTGGTTGCGATTGTCCAGCCCCTCCGATTGGCGGCGGATCCAGGGCTTGCTGAGGAAGTAGGTGGCTATGCCGACGGCAACACCGAGGCCGAAGCCTGATGTCAACGAGATTGCGGCAACCTGAACCAGCGCGATCACGGCGAGATAGGTGGTGAAACTCCCGGCCGTCACGCCCAGAAGCACCGGCATCCAGCGTCGGGCCGATGCGATCTTGTCCTCGCGGTAGATGATGAATTCCTTGAGAAAGGCAAGGAAGGCGGCGGCAATGACGCCGCCGAGGATGGGAGAAATCGACCAGCTCGCGGTAATGCCGGCCAGCGGCCACCATTGCACGCTGGACACGCCGGCAGCGGCGATGCCTGCGCCGACGATGCCGCCGATGATGGAATGTGTGGTCGATACCGGCGCGCCGGAATAGGTGGCGATGTTGATCCAGACGGCCGATGAGGCGAGTGCCGCCATCATCACCCAGACGATCGTCTCAGGGCCGAGAATATGCTCGCCGTAAATAATACCCGCCTCGACGGTCAGGGTTACCTGCCGGCCGGCCAGCATGGCGCCGGCGATTTCGAAGACGGCGGCGATCGTCAGTGCCGTCACCATCGACATTGCCTTGGCGCCGACCGCCGCGCCGACGTTGTTGGTCACGTCGTTGGCGCCGATGTTCATGGCCATGTAGCCGGCGATCGCTGCTGCGGCGATGATGATCGGCGCGGTTGCCGAGTTCGTCACGAAGCTTGCGGCAAAGGCCATGCTGAGCAGCAGGAACAGGAAAGCGAGGCCAGGTGCGGCCAGACCACGCATCACTTGCTGCGACGCCTCCTCGGCAAGGCTGAACTTGTCGAGGTCCTTGTCGAGCGTCTGCTTTTCAAGGCGCATGCGCGGCTTTGCCAATGGTGATCTCCTTTGTCACAGTGGCCACTACTGCCACTGTGGGACGCATTCAAGCGGAATTGATGTTGGTCTGCAAAGCTGTGCAAAAGGCAGCGGCAAGATCGCCCGCTGGGGCTAGCCGCTGACGACCTTCGGGGCGGGCGAGGGCGGCGTCGCCATTCGGCTGCCAAAGGCCAGGATGAGATCCTTCAGCGTCGGCTCGGCGACGCGGCTAGCGGCTTCCTGGTAGGCGACCCATTCCAGTTTCCGCGTGCCTTCCTCGGGGAAGTGCTTGCAGAGGTCGTCGACCTCCAGGGCATGCACCTGGACCTTGACCGAGATCTTCAGGCCGTGATCCATGCGCTTCTTGTAGAGGTAGTGGCCGGCTGCAGCCTTCTGCACCCGACCCTTCACGCCAGCCTCTTCGTAGGCTTCACGTTCGGCCACTTCATGGGCGCGCTTGCCTCGCATCGGCCAGCCCTTGGGAATGACCCAGCGGCCGGTATCGCGGCTGGTGATCAGCAGAATCTCGAGCGCCTTGGACTTCTTGCGAACCCGGTAACAGAGCGCCGCATATTGCATGCGCGCCGGTCGACGCAGCATAAGCTGCACATCGGATGCGAGCCGGTTCAGGAAGTTCAAGGTCGTTTGCTCTCCTCTTAGCGAATCAGTGTTCCCTGGGTTTACCGGCCAGTATGCCAGCGCAGCGTTGCGTGTAAATGTCGCGCCGCATCGGCTGCCGGATATGCGGCCAGCATCGCTGCAAACTGTGGTCCCTATGCGACAGAATATGGTGCTTCCGCGCCGGCCTTGCCAGCAGGGCGGCAACCGGGCGCTGGCCAGGCTTCAGCTCGCCTGGTCGCGTTGCTGCAGCCGCAGCCTTGCAATGCGTGCCCATTCGCCGGTGCGCTCCGCCTCGCGGGTGGAAGCGGCGACGAAATCGATATGGCTTTGGGCGGCGGCCTTGGCGGCTTTCGGGTCGCCTGCCATGATCGCGTCGTAGATCGCTTCGTGCTGCGAAAGCAGCCGGTCGCGCGCGCCGGGTGCATCGAAGACCGAATTGCGGTGAAAGAAGATCCCCTGCGTCAACAGCCGATAGCAGGCGCGCAGCGTGTGCATCAGGATGATGTTGTGGGCGCTTTCGCCAATTGCCTGATGCAGCTCGACGTCTGAGGCCAGTTCGTCGTTGAAATCGCCATCGCGATGGGCGGTTCGCATGCGCTCGATGATGCGCGTGAGGATGTCGCGATCGAAATCCGTGGCGCGGGTCGCTGCCAGTTCCGCAGTCAGGCCTTCCAGTTCGCGGCGATATTCCAGATAGTCCTGCGTCGCCTTGTGGTGGCGGCCGATCAGCTCGATCAGCGGCTTGGAAAAGACTTCGCCGACGACATCGGCAATGAAGGTGCCGCCGCCGTGGCGGCTCTCGACCAGTCCACGCGTCTCCAGTTCCTTCAATGCTTCGCGCAGAATCGGCCGCGATACGTCGAAGCGCTTCGACAGTTCCCGTTCGCCTGGCAGCCGGTCGCCGTCGCGCAGGATGCCTTCGAGGATGAGAAGCTCGATCTGCTGGACCACCTCGTCCGCAGTGCGGCTGTGGCTGATGCGGGCATAGAGGTCGATCTGGTCTTCGGTCACGCTTGGGTCTCCCATGCGCCGCAATCTAGGCATCGGCAGTCAACTGGTCAATTTCCTTGTCCACTTCGCGGCCCTCACTCGCTGCGTCTGACAAAAGTCAAACTGCGGCAATGCGTCCTTTTGCTTTTGCTCATTCGGTTGATAAGAAAGTGATGATGAACGCGTGAGGGGGACAAAGCGCTTCATGGCTAAGGGAAGTTTTGCATTTCCGGTTGCGCCGATGCGAGCGCAGGCACTGGGCGAGGTCCATTCGCGGCCTTATGCCCTGGTGGCGACGCCGCGCGTGATCTTTCAGCTCGCCTTTATGACCGAGGGCGGCTCGATCGTCGATCATGCGGTTCTGTCGGAACTGTCGCGTTCGCGCGGTATCGCCCCGCCCGGACGCGATGCCAACCACCACGCCATGGCCTGGGGGCAGGGAACGCTGCGCTGGGAGCGGCATACGGAATTTTCCACCTATTTCTGGGACGGCCCGGCGCCGGACCGGTTTGGCGGCGAGGTGGCGATCCACCCGTTCGGCGATGGCTTTTCGCCCCCCGGTTCGCTCATCTCGGGCATTCGCCTCGAGATCCGCGCGGATTCGCCGGAGACCCGCGAAGCGATCAAGGCCTTCGACCCGACCAGCCTCTGTTACAGCGAGACGAAAAACGGCCAGGCGATCCTCGTCACCGATTTTCGCCAGAACGGCGACGGCCTGACACAGATCCTGGTGATCGACCGCGGCATGACCGAGGCCGGCACCGGCGCGCTGATCCAGCGTCTGCTCGATATCGAAACCTATCGCACGCTGGCGATGGTCGGCCTGCCGCTGGCGCAGTCGCTGTCACCGGAAATCCGCCGCACCGAAGACGGCCTGACGGCGATCACCCAGCGCATGAAGGAGAACGTCCGCGAAGAGGCGGACGACATGCTCGCGGAGATCACGAGGCTTGCAGCCGATCTGGAAGCAGGGGCGGCCCTCAGCCTCTATCGCTTTGGCGCAAGCCGTGCCTATTACGGCATCGTCCAGGAACGCATCCGGACGTTGGCCGAGACGGCCGTTCCCGGTTACGAGACCATCGGCACCTTTCTAGAACGCCGGCTGGCGCCGGCCATGCGCACCTGCCAGTCGGTCGAAGAGCGCCAGGCGAACCTGTCGCGCAAGCTCGCCCGCGCCACAGCCCTTTTGCGCAGCTGGGTCGATGTCGAACTGGAACGGCAGAACAGCGCGCTCTTGAACTCGATGGATCGTCGGGCAAAGTTGCAGCTGCGGCTGCAGCAGACCGTCGAGGGCCTGTCGGTCGCCGCCATTTCCTATTATGTCGTCGGGCTGTTCGGCTATCTCGCCAAGGCAGTCAGCCACGAGTTGCCGATCGATCCCGGCCTTTTGACCGGTCTTGCGGTGCCCTTCGCGGTGGCTGGCGTCTGGCTCATCGTTCGCCGTATCCGCCACCATCACGGCGACGGTGAGCACAAGTAGCGCCTACTGCTCCCAGTAGGGAACGGGCCCGTAGAGCGTGGCGAGATAATCGATGAACAGGCGCACCTTGGCCGGCAGGAACTGCCGGCTCGGGTAAACCGCCGACAGCGTCAGGTTCTTCGAACCTTCCCATTGCGGCAGCACCTGCACCAACTGGCCGCTGCGCAGCTCCGGGCCGATATCCCAGGTCGAGCGTAGCGCGATGCCGGCACCGGCGATCACCGCCGCGCGTACGATCTCCGACGAGTTGGTCACAAGCGGTCCTTCGGGATGCCAGACCAGCGAGCCTTCGGGGCCTTCGAGCTTCCAGTTGTCGTTGTTGTGGGCGGGCAGGCAGAAATGTCGGGCGAGTTCGCCGATCTCGGTCGGCGCGCCGTTGCGGGCAATGTAATCGGGCGAGGCGCAGAGCAGCCGGCGGACCGGCGCGAGCTTGCGCGCCACCAGGCTCGAATCGGTCAGTTCGCCGATGCGCACCGCCATGTCGAAGCCGTCGGCGACGATATCGGTGAAGTCGTCGGTCAGCACGATATGCAGCTTGAGGTCCAGATGGTCCTTCATGAAGCCGGTCAGATGTGGCGCGATATGCATGCGTCCGAAGGATGTGGGCGCCGAAATGCGAAGCACGCCCTGTGCCTGCGAAGAACGCCCCGAGGCATAGGCTTCCGCCTCCTCGATGCCCGTCAGGATACCAAGCACCCGGTCGTAGAAGCCCTGTCCCGCCTCGGTCAGCGAGATTTGCCGGGTGGTGCGCTGCAGGAGCCGCGTGCCCAGCCGATCTTCCAGCCGCTTGATGCGTTTGGAGATGACCGCCGGCGAAAAGCCGAGTGTCCGTCCGGCCGCCGACATGCTGCCTGTGGAAACGACGCGTGCAAAAATCTCAAGATCGCCTAAATTCGTCATCAATCGTTGCCATTGTTTCCGAAATGGAAAAACTCAATAGCATTTGCGAGGGCGCAGTCCTAGTGGTAAAGAAAATGAACCAATTGACATCCGGGCGGAGGATTTGATGGCGGAAACGATCGGCTTTCTGCAGCCAAGACCTGCCGTCATTGCCCGGCGTCGCGAGATCGCCGCCGATCTGGCTGACCTGCTGCCGGCAGGCTGTCTCATCAGCGACGAGCGCGGGTTGAAGCCGTTCGAGACCGATGCCTTCATCGCCTATCGCCGCATGCCGCTTCTTGTCGCCTTGCCCGAGACGACCGAACAGGTCGCAGCAGTGCTCAAATATTGCAGCCGCTACAACATTCCCGTCGTGCCGCGCGGTGCGGGCACGTCGCTTTCCGGCGGCGCCATCCCGCAGGAAGACGCTGTCGTGATCGGGCTGTCGAAGATGTCGCGGATCCTCGACGTCGACTTCTTCAATCGCACCGCGACGGTCCAGGCGGGCGTCACCAATCTCAACATTTCCGAAGCCGTTTCCGCCGACGGCTTCTTCTACGCGCCCGATCCGAGTTCGCAGCTCGCCTGCACCATCGGCGGCAATATCGGCATGAATTCCGGCGGCGCCCATTGCCTGAAATACGGCGTCACCACCAACAATCTGCTCGGCGTGAAGCTGGTGCTGTTCGACGGCACGATCGTCGACCTCGGCGGCAAGGCGCTCGATGCGGCAGGCTATGATCTGCTCGGGCTCGTCTGCGGCTCGGAAGGCCAACTCGGCATCGTGACCGAAGCAACCGTGCGGCTGATCGCCAAGCCCGAAGGCGCCCGCCCGGTGCTGTTCGGATTTGCCTCGTCGGAAGCGGCCGGCGCCTGCGTCGCCGACGTCATCGGTTCGGGCATCGTTCCGGTCGCCATCGAGTTCATGGACAAGCCGGCGATCGAGATCTGCGAAGCCTTTGCCCATGCCGGCTATCCCCTCGATGTCGAGGCGCTGCTGATCGTCGAGGTGGAGGGCTCGGAAGCCGAGATGGATGCGATGCTTGTCAGCATCATAGAGGTTGCCCGTCGCCATGGCGTCACCACCATCAAGGAAAGCCAGTCGGCGCTCGAGGCGGCGCTGATCTGGAAGGGGCGCAAGTCGGCATTCGGCGCGACCGGACGCATCGCCGATTACATCTGCATGGACGGCACGGTGCCGCTCAGCCAGCTGTCCCACGTTCTGCGCCGCACCGGCGAGATTGTCGCCTCCTATGGCCTGCGCGTCGCCAATGTCTTTCATGCCGGCGACGGCAACATGCACCCGCTGATCCTCTACAACATCAACGACCCGGAGGATGCGGCGCACGCCGAAAGTGCGGGCAACGATATCCTGAAGCTCTGCGTTGACGCCGGCGGGTGCCTTACTGGCGAACATGGCGTCGGTATCGAGAAGCGCGATCTCATGCTGCATCAGTTCACCCAGACCGATCTCGACCAGCAGATGGCGGCGCGCGCCGCTTTCGATCCGCAATGGATCCTGAACCCATCCAAGGTCTTTCCGCTCGAAGGGCGCCCCGCCGCATGATCGTGCATTTCGAACCCGCGAGCGAAGAGGGGATCGCGACAGTCGTTCGGGCGATGGCCGCTGACAGGGCGTCGCTTGCCGTCATCGGCGGCGGTACGCGATCCGGCCTCGGCAATCCCGTGCGTGCCGATCGGGTGCTGTCCACCCGTCGCCTCTCCGGCATCGTCAGTTACAATCCGGCGGAGATGACCGTCAGCGCGCTTGCCGGCACACCACTCTCCGAGATTGAGGCGGCACTCGCCGAAAACCGGCAGATGCTGTCCTTCGAGCCGATGGACCATCGCCCGGTCTTTGCAACGACCGGCGAGCCGACGATCGGCGGGGTCTTTGCGGCCAATGTCTCCGGGCCGCGGCGGATTATCGCCGGCGCGGCCCGCGACAGCCTGCTCGGCGTGCGCTTCGTCAATGGCAGCGGCGATGCGATCAAGGCTGGCGGCCGGGTGATGAAGAACGTCACCGGCCTCGATCTGGTCAAGCTTCTGGCCGGCTCGCACGGCACGCTCGGCATTCTGACCGAGGTGACATTTCGCGTGCTGCCGAAGCCGCCGGCCTCAGAGACCGTCGTGGTCTCCGGCTTGAACGATGCGGAGGCTGCGGCCGTGATGGCGGAAGCCATGGCGCAGACGGTCGAGGTTTCGGGGGCTGCGCATCTGGCCGAAAGCGTGCGCGGCCGGTTCATCGGCGGTGGCCTGCCGGATGGCGCCGCGACCGTGCTTCGGCTCGAGGGTTTGCCGGCGTCTGTCTCGATCCGCGCCGAAAAACTGGCAAAGGCGCTCGAAAGGTTTGGCGCGGTCACGCGGCTCGACGGGGAACGGACGGCGGTGCTCTGGTCGGAGATCCGTGATGTGAAACCCTATGCCGACGGTACGGACCGACCCCTCTGGCGCGTCTCGGTGGCGCCCTCGGCAGGCCATCAGCTGGTGGCCGCCTTGCGGCTGCAAACCGGGGTCGATGCCTTCTACGACTGGCAGGGCGGACTTGTGTGGTTGCGCATGGAAGCCGATCCCGAGGCGGCGCTGGTGCGCCGCTACATCAAGGCACTCGGCGGCGGCCATGCGACCCTCGTTCGCGCGAACGACGGTTTCCGCGCGGCCATCCCATCGTTCGAGCCGCAGCCGGCGCCCGTCGCGCTCTTGAGCGAACGCGTGCGAGAGAAATTCGACCCGCAGCGGATCTTCAATCCCGGCCGGATGCAGGCCGTCTCCTGAAAAACCGACACTTGAGCAGACAGGGAGGTATCGATGAGTGACAATGGTCCGCAGGCTCCGCTTCCCAGAGAGACCGACCGCTGGCTGGAGCCCGGAAAGATCAACGTCCAGGTCATCTATGTGCTCTACCTCGTCGCTTTTGCCGTCGGGATCACGGCCATCATCGGTGTGGTTATCGCCTATCTCAATCGCGGCAAGGGGGCGCCCTGGGTCCAGACGCATTATACCTGGGCGATCCGGACGTTCTGGATCGCAGTGCTGTTCAGCGTCATCTCGGCTCTGTTGATGGTCTTGCTGATCGGGTTCCTGGGGTTTATCGCCACCGCCGTGTGGATCGTCGTGCGCTGTGTTGTCGGGCTGCAACGCGCCGCCCGCGAAGAGCCGATCAGCAATCCCGAAAGCTGGATGGTCTAATCGCGCGCCGCGCGGAACCAGTGCCGCCTTGCGAGAACGGCACGCGAATACAAGAGCTTGAAGCCGCAAACGATCTCCGGGGGATCGCGATGCGCATCAGGGGCAGGGCCCCGACATTGGAGTAAGCGTTTGCAGACCAATTTTACGCCCGCGCAGCTTGCCGATCCGCATGTGGCCGAATCCGAGGCCATCCTGCGCAAGTGCGTACATTGCGGTTTTTGCACCGCCACCTGTCCCACCTATGTGACGCTCGGCGACGAGCTCGACAGCCCGCGCGGTCGCATCTACCTCATCAAGGACATGCTGGAAAACGGCCGGGCCGCCGACACCGAGACCGTGACCCATATCGATCGCTGTCTGTCCTGTCTCGCCTGCACGACAACGTGCCCGTCGGGTGTCGACTACATGCATCTGGTCGATCACGCCCGCGTTCACATTGAAAAGACCTACAAGCGGCCGTTGAAGGACAGGCTGGCCCGCGCGGTTCTGGCGCAGGTTCTGCCTTACCCCTCGCGCTTTCGCTTCGCATTGAAGGCGGCGGCTCTTGGAAGGCCCTTTGCCAGTGTCCTGAAACGAGTGGCGGCGCTCAAGACCTTTGGCGTGATGCTCGATCTGGCGCCGAAGGCGGTGCCGGAGCCTTCGATAACTGCGGTACCGGGCACGCATGCCGCCAGCGGCAAGCGCGTCGGCCGCGTCGCGCTTTTGAACGGTTGCGCCCAGCCGGTGTTGAAGCCGGAGATCAACGAGGCAACCATCCGTCTCCTCACCCGTCTCGGCATCGAGGTGGTCGTCTCTCCCGGGGAGGGCTGTTGCGGTGCGCTGGTGCATCACATGGGGCGGGAAGGCCAGGCGCTCGCTGCCGCCCGGCGCAATGTCGATGCCTGGCTGAGTGTGGCGGAGGAGGGTGGTCTCGATGCGATCATCATCACCGCCTCCGGCTGCGGCACGACGATCAAGGACTACTGCCACATGCTGCGCCTCGACCCCGCCTATGCGGAAAAGGCGGCACGGGTCTCGGCCATGGCGAAGGACATCACCGAATATCTGGCGACGCTCGACCTGCCGGCGCAAGACCCGCGCGGCATGACGGTCACCTATCATTCCGCCTGTTCGATGCAGCACGGCCAGAAGATCACCATGGCACCGAAGCAACTGTTGAAGCAGGCGGGATTCGTCGTGCGCGATCCGGCCGAAGGCCATCTCTGTTGCGGCTCGGCCGGCACCTACAACATCCTGCAGCCGGAGATCTCTGAAAAGCTGAAAGCCCGCAAGGTGAAAAACCTTGCGGCGACCAAGCCCGATGTGATCGCCACCGGCAACATCGGCTGCATCACTCAGATCGCCACCGGTACGTCCATCCCCATCGTCCACACGGTGGAACTGCTCGACTGGGCCTATGGCGGCGCCAAGCCAGCCGGATTGTAAAACGAAAAATGCCGGCGCCATGCGCCGGCATTCGTGTCTCAGGCAAGCGGATCAGCCGCCGAAGATCTGGCGAAAGATGTCGACGCCGCGGTCGTTGAAGTAGGTATCGCCGGTCTTGCTGCCAGGCCCGATAACGATGACCTTGGTGCCGACGTCGGCGCGCTCATAGAGGTGCTCGACGTCGTCGTTCATCATGCGGATGCAGCCGGAAGACATGTTCTGGCCGATCGTCCACGGCTGGTTGGTGCCATGGATGCGGAAGATCGTGTCGCGGCCGCCCTTGTAGAGATACATGGCGCGCGCGCCGAGCGGGTTGTCGATGCCGCCCTCCTGGGTGACCGGCAGGATGCGGCCCTTGGCCGCTTCGCGTACACGCATTTCCTTTGGCGGCGTCCAGGTCGGCCATTCCGCCTTGCGACCCACTTTCACCACGCCCGACCAGCCGAAGCCTTCCCGGCCGACGCCGATGCCGTAGCGGGTCGCGCGGTTCGGCCCGTCGATGTAGTAGAGAAACTTGTTGTTGGTATCGACAATGATCGTGCCCGGAGCTTCGTCGGTGCTGAAGCGAACCTTTGTGCGCCAGAACTGTTTCGGCGGCTTTTTCTGTGCCGCGACAAGAACGACATCGCTGCTCTTGGGAGTGCTTGAGGATGTCGGCGCTGGCGTGAAAGCCTGGGCATTGGCGGCGGCAAGAATAGTGCTGGTCGCGATGACGATCGCGACCAAATTGCTGGCATGACGTTTCATATATGATTCCCTCTGAGCCCTCGTTACATCAAGGCTATGCAAAACGACCCGAAGTGCAAGTCCGGGACACAACCGATAGATCAAACGTGATCACGGATTTTGTATCTTGGGCCTCGCCTGTTGCCTGAAGATCACGAACAGACAACAGCAAGACGTGCGGAGCGGGGGGAATATTCTATGGTCGGTGTCAATTATATGACGATAACCTTCGTGCCGACATTCACCCGTTCATAGAGATCGACCACATCCTCGTTGCGCATGCGGATGCAGCCTGACGAAACGGCGTAACCGATCGTCCAGGGCGCATTGGTGCCGTGGATGCGGTAGAGCGTCGAGCCGAGATACATGGCGCGGGCGCCAAGCGGATTTTCCGGGCCGCCGTCCATGCGTGCCGGCAGGTAGTGACCTTTGGCCGCTTCGCGCGAAATCATTTCCTTCGGCGGCGTCCAGCTCGGCCATTCCGCCTTGCGGGTAACCTTGTGGGCGCCGGCCCATTCGAAGCCCGGCTTGCCGACGCCGACACCGTAACGGCGCGCCTGGCCGTTGCCGGTGACGAGATAGAGGAAGCGATTGTTGGTATCGATGACGATCGTGCCGGCTTTTTCCTTGCCGTCATAGGCGACGGTCTGAGGCAGGTATTGCGGATCGAATTTCGACTTCACCGGGCGCTGGGCAGCGCGGGTGGCGTTGACCGGCTGGACCAGCGGCGCGCCGATGCGGCGCTTTGCCTGCGGCTGCACCGTCTGGCCCTGATAAAACTGTTTTCGGGTGGTTGCCGGAATCTGCTGGCGGTAGAGGACCCGGCGCGCCTGCTGTGGCTGGCCGCCGAGCTGCATGACCCACGGAGCGGTCAGGTCGGGGCTGACGATCACCGGCGGCCGGTTTTGGTACCGGTCCTGGGCTTCCACCTGGCCCGCGACGAGGATGAGCATGGATGCGGCTACAAGAAGGGATTTTTTCAACATCGGACGGACTCGCTACCTTTCGCCGAAACGTATCAAAATGGCGCGGCCAGCCGGAGAACGGGTCTCCTGGACGGTCGGCATGCGCCTTGGCAATGCGGCGATCGTGTCATCGCGGCGCCACGGAATGGTAAACGGCAGCCTGTCAAAGGGGCGAAGCGCCGATAAAGCTTTGGGTAGGGTTATCCGTCGCTTTAGGAATCTGGTTTGTGAATGGTAAATGGGCAGGAACAGGATGAAACGGGGCGGATGATGACGACCAAGGGCATAATGATCGGCGAAGACGGCCTTGGGCGCTGCGCCTGGCAGAGCAATCTCGACGACTACAGGCGTTATCACGACGAGGAGTGGGGACGGCCGGTGACGGACGACCGACGCCTGTTCGAGAAGATCTGCCTCGAAGGCTTTCAATCCGGCCTCTCCTGGCTGACGATCCTCAGGAAGCGCGAGGCGTTTCGCGCCGCCTTCGCCGGCTTCGACTTCGATGAGGTCGCGACCTTCGGCGACGCCGACATCGAGCGCTGCCTTGGCGATACCGGCATCGTGCGCCATCGCGGCAAGATCGTTTCGACCATCAACAACGCCCGGCGCGCCCAGGCGCTCAAAGCCGAATTCGGCTCGCTTGCCGCCTATTTCTGGTCGCACGAACCGGGTGTCGACGAGCGGCCCGCATTTGTCAGCTACGAGGTGATCGCCGCCAACCCGACGACACCGACCTCGACGCGCATCTCCAAGGATCTGAAGAAGCGCGGCTGGACCTTTGTCGGCCCGACGACGATCTATGCCTTCATGCAGGCCATGGGCCTCGTCAACGATCACATCGAAGGCTGCCATTGCCGTGGCGTGGTCGAGGGCCTGAGGCAGGGCCTCTCGCGGCCGGTGCCGCAACTGGCTTGAGTATTCTTGGTCGCGGCTCGCAAAGATACGCGAGCAGGGTCGAAGGCGCAGGCAAGAAGGCGCTTTGCGCCGCGCTAACCCTTGCCGCCCATGCCTCGATCCGGTAGGGAAAGCTCCAAACCCGCTGACAGCCCGGAATGCTCCCCATGACCGAGAAACAAAAGAAACCGCAGAAGCTCAAGGCGCGCCTGCCGCGCGGCTTCGTCGATCGTTCGGCCAACGATATTCGCGCCACCGACAAGATGATCGTCAAGATCCGCGAAGTCTACGAGCGGTACGGTTTCGATCCGGTCGAAACGCCGCTGTTCGAATACACCGACGCGCTCGGCAAGTTCCTGCCCGACAGCGACCGCCCGAACGAGGGCGTGTTCTCGCTGACCGATGACGACGACCAGTGGATGTCGCTGCGCTACGACCTGACGGCGCCGCTTGCGCGTCACGTTGCCGAGAACTTCAACGAGATCCAGCTGCCCTTCCGCACCTATCGTGCCGGCTATGTTTTCCGCAACGAAAAGCCAGGCCCGGGCCGGTTCCGTCAGTTCATGCAGTTCGATGCCGACACGGTCGGTGCCGCCGGCGTCCAGGCGGACGCCGAAATGTGCATGATGATGGCCGATACCATGGAAGCGCTCGGCATCAAGCGCGGCGACTACGTGATCCGCGTCAACAACCGCAAGGTTCTCGACGGCGTCATGGAGGCGATCGGGCTTGGCGGCGACGACAAGGCTAATGATCGCCTGACGGTGCTGCGCGCCATCGACAAGCTCGACAAGTTCGGCCCCGAAGGTGTGCGCCTGCTGCTCGGCGAGGGCCGCAAGGACGAAAGCGGCGACTTCACCAAGGGTGCAGGACTGAGCAGCGAGCAGATCGACAAGGTCCTGTTCTTTGTCGGCATCCAGAACTATGCCGAAAGCGCCGACGACCTCGCAGCACTCGTGTCAGGCACCGCCAAGGGCGGCGAGGGTGTCCAGGAACTCAACACCATCCGCAGCCTGGTTGTCAGCGCCGGCTATGAGGCCGACCGCATCAAGATTGACCCTTCGGTCGTTCGCGGCCTCGAATATTACACCGGCCCGGTTTTCGAGGCCGAGCTGCAGTTTGCCGTCACCAACGAGAAGGGCGAAAAGGTCGTCTTCGGTTCGGTCGGCGGCGGCGGTCGTTACGACGGTCTCGTCTCGCGCTTCATGGGCCAGCCGGTTCCGGCCACAGGGTTCTCGATCGGCGTCTCGCGCCTGATGACCGCGCTCAAGAACCTCGGCAAGCTTGGCGCGTCGGAAGTCGTGGCACCTGTCGTCGTCTGCGTCATGGACCGTGACATCGACAGCATGGGCCACTACCAGCGCTTCGTGCAGCAGCTTCGCCATGCCGGCATTCGCGCCGAGATGTACCAGGGCAACAAGAAGAATTTCGGTGACCAGCTGAAATATGCCGACCGTCGCGGTGCGCCGCTGGCGATCATCCAGGGTGGCGACGAGCGCGCTGCCGGTCTGGTGCAGATCAAGGACCTGATCGAGGGCAAGCGCCTGTCGGGCGAGATCGAGGACAATGCGGCCTGGCGCGAGGCGCGGGTCGCGCAGGTCTCGGTGCCGACGGGCGATCTTGTCGAAAAGGTGCGTGAAATGCTCGCGGCACAGGCCGAGGACCGGGCAAGGGCTGGCTGACGGCGATGCCTCTGATCAACCTTCCCGCCTTCTCCGCTGACCTGCTTGCCGATTTCGAAAGCCTCGGCACGCTTCGGGTCGACACGCCGGTGATCCAGCCGGCCGAGCCGTTTCTCGCCATGGCCGGCGAGGATCTTCGCCGCCGCATCTTCATGACCGAGAGCGAGACCGGCGAGAGCCTCTGCCTGCGGCCGGAATTCACCATTCCCGTCTGCCTTCGCCACATCGAAACGGCGACGGGCACGCCCAAGCGCTATGCCTATCTTGGCGAAGTGTTCCGCCAGCGCCGCGAAGGCGGCAATGAATTCTATCAGGCCGGCATCGAGGATCTCGGCGATACCGATATCGCCGCTTCCGACGCGCGTGCGGTCGGCAATGCCATGCGGGTGGTTGCCAATCGGCTTCCCGGCCGCAGCCTGACGGTAACGCTCGGCGACCAGGCGGTGTTCGAAGCGGTCGTTGGTGCCTGCGGCCTTCCCGGCGGTTGGCAGAAGCGGTTGATTCACGCCTTCGGCGATCAGAAACATCTGCAAAAGCTGCTGGCCGAGCTTGCCGATCCTAAAGCCGCTGGCGTCTTCGGGCCCGAAGTCGAGCGACTGGCGATCAATGGCATGCTCGATGACGAGGCGCGGCTTGTCGCTCATATCGGCGAAACCATGGAGGCAACTGGCTATTCGACCAATGCCAGCCGCTCTCCGCAGGACATTGCCCGCCGGCTCAAGGAAAAGATGGAGCTGGCCAATACAAGGCTCGATCCGGAAACGCTGGACCTCGTGCGTGAATTCCTGGCGCTCGACATGCCGCTCGCAGAAGCGCCGGCCGCCCTTTTCCGCTTTGCCGAGAAGACCGGCCTGACGCTCGACGGCGCACTCTCGCGTTTCGACGCCCGGGTGGCAGCGCTTGCCGCTGTCGGTGCCGACGTCTCCGTCATTCGCTACCGCGCCGCCTTTGGCCGCCCGCTCGATTATTACACTGGTCTCGTCTTCGAAGTCGAAGTCGAGGGCACGCCGGCCGTGCTTGCCGGTGGCGGGCGCTTCGACCGGCTTCTGACCCTGTTGGGCGCGCAGGAGCATATCCCCGCCGTCGGCTTCTCGCTCTGGCTCGACCGGATCGAAGCGGCAATCGCTGCCAGCGGAGGTGCCGCATGACCATCACCATCGCTCTACCGTCCAAGGGGCGGATGAAGGACGACGCCTCGGCGATCTTCGAGCGCGCCGGCATGAAGATCGTCGCCGTTGGCAACGACCGCTCCTATCGCGGTCGCGTCGAAGGCTGGGATGATGTCGAGATCGCCTTCCTGTCCGCCTCCGAGATCTCGCGCGAACTCGGCAACGGCTCGATCGATTTCGGCGTTACGGGAGAGGACCTTGTGCGTGAGGGCCTTGCCAATGCCGACGCCCGCGTCGAATTCTGCGCCCGCCTCGGCTTCGGCCATGCCGACGTCGTCGTCGCCGTTCCGGAGATCTGGTACGACGTCGACACCATGGCCGATCTCGGCGACGTCGCCGCCGACTTCCGCGCCCGCCATGGCCGGCGCCTGGCGATCGCCACCAAATACTGGCGGCTGACGCAAAACCATTTCTCCGGCAGTCACGGCATCCAGCTCTACCGGATCGTCGAAAGCCTCGGCGCGACCGAGGGCGCGCCGGCGTCCGGCTCGGCCGATATCATCGTCGACATCACCTCGACCGGCTCGACCCTCGTTGCCAACCACCTGAAGATCCTGACCGACGGCGTCATCCTCCGGTCGGAAGCCTGCCTGGTGCGTGCCCGCAAGCCGGCGCATGATAGTGACCCGGTCGTCGGCCGCATTCTTTCGGCCGTGCGCGACGCGCTTTGAACTCTGAAACGCGCCGCGCCGGTATGCTTCCGGGCGGCAGCTATCAGCCTTTGGAGACGTGCACCCAGCCGCCGGTCTCGCCGGCGAGCACGCCCTGGTCGGCGGGCGCCGGGCGCTGCATGGCCTTGAACAGGGTTTCGGTCGCCGTCCAGTAGGGCACGTACCACTCGCGATCGATGTCCATCACCAGCACGCGGTCGTGCGTCGCATCGTAGGCGCCAATCGGCGAGACATGCGGGCCATCCCAGTCGCCGGTGACCACACCCTGGTTGAAGTAGACGACGATCATGTCGTTTGCCGACTTTTCGTTTTCGGCAAGCGCCTTGCGGAAGGCGTCGAGTGTGGCGTTCGCATCGGGACCGACATGGTTGGCGGAAACGGTCGCCTTGATGTCGAATGCCCTGAGGCTTGCATCCGTCTGCGCGACAAGCTCTGAGAAAAGAACGCCGTCACCGTCCTCCTTCGTCTGCTCACGCCATTTGCGGCTGTCGACGGCTTCCAGCAATCCCTCCTGAGTGACCAGATTGTCTTGCGACCCGCCGGGCAGGCCGCGCAACGCGTTCGTCAGCATCGCAAGCGAGGCGAGTGAACAGGCACTCGATGTCTGCTGCGGCACGTAGAAGGATGCCATCGCCCAATAGTCGGGGGCCGCCGACATCCGCAGATGGCCGTTGTCGACGGTAACCGGCACGGCCATGGGGCCGAACTTCGGCTTTTTCGTCTCCTCGGCGTGAAGCGGTTGGGCAAGCGCCATCAGGCTGATAAGGGCAAGCCACCGGGTGGACTTTTCTAGCATGTTTTCCTCGTTGATCGCCGCCCGCGAGCGCGGGCCGTATCGTCCTCGTCCGGACGAGGCGATTAACGCAGCGCAGTAAATTTTGCCTCACCGGCTGACAAATGCGCATGAATGACCTTATCTACGCGGCGCAAGCGGCGGGCGCCGCCTGCGCCGTTCGTTTCGAGGAGCATTTGATGGCCGATCTTTCCGCCTTTCCGATCACCAAGCGTTGGCCCGCGAAGAACCCTGGTATCGTCCAGCTTTATTCCTTGCCGACGCCGAACGGCGTGAAAATCTCGATTGCGCTTGAAGAACTGGGATTGCCCTATGAGCCGCATCGGATTTCCTTCGACACCAACGACCAGAAATCGGCCGAATTCCTGTCGCTCAATCCGAACGGACGCATTCCGGCGATCATCGACCCGAACGGCCCTGGCGGTAAGCCGATCGGCCTCTTCGAGTCCGGAGCCATCCTTCTCTATCTTGCGGAAAAGACAGGGAAACTTCTGCCTTCGGATGCGGCCGCTCGCTATGAGACGATCTGCTGGGTGATGTTCCAGATGGGCGGCGTCGGCCCGATGCTCGGGCAGTTCGGCCACTTCTTCAAATTCGCTGCCGACAAGGTCGCCAACAATTCTTATCCGGTCGAGCGCTACCGCGATGAATCGAAGCGGCTGCTGAGCGTTCTAGAGGGCAGGCTTCAGGGACGGCAATGGCTGATGGGTGAGGAGTATACCATCGCCGATATCGCCACCTATCCCTGGGTGGAGGGCGCGCGCCGGTTTTATGGTGGCGCCGACGAACTCGATTACAGGAGTTTCCCCAACGTGATGGCCTGGGTCGAGCGTGGTCTGGCGCGTCCTGCGGCGCAAAAGGGCATGGAAATCCCCGCCAAGGGTTGAGCGATCGGTGGGCATGGCCGTTCGTACGAGTTGACGAGGCTCGGGCGGAAAGGCTACGCCTTGTTGTACGGACGGATAAATGACGGGTGAGAGCGTGACCAGAAGGCTTGTTGTAATCGGTGGTGGTCAGGCCGCCTTTGCGTTGGTCGCCAAACTGCGGGCTTTGAAGGACGAAAGGCCGATCACCATCGTCGCGTCCGAGGCTAGTCTGCCCTATCAGCGTCCACCGTTGTCCAAGAAATTCCTGCTTCGCGAGATGAGCCTCGACCGGCTGCTCTATCGGCCTGAGGCCTGGTACGGCGAGCACAATGTCGACGTCAGGCTATCGACCACTGTAACGGAACTCGACCGCGTCGCCCGCCGCGTGACACTGAGCGACGGAACGTCGCTTGACTACGAGACGCTGGCATTTGCAACCGGCGCCACCCCACGCCGTTTGCCGGCCTCGGTCGGCGGCGACCTGGACGGTGTTTTCACAGTCCGCGATTTCAGGGATGCCGATCTCCTGGCCGAAGAGATGAAGCCCGGCAAGCGGGCGCTCGTCGTCGGCGGCGGCTATATTGGCCTCGAGGCTGCCGCGGTCGCGCGTACGCTCGGGCTCGAGGTGACGGTCATCGAGATGGCCGACCGCATCCTGCAACGCGTTGCGTCCGCCGCGACGTCGGGCATCGTGCGCGAAATTCATCGGTCGCGCGGTGTCGACATCCGCGAGGCAACGGGCCTGAACCGGCTGATCGGCGAAAATGGCCGCGTGACCAGCGTCGAATTGTCCGATGGCTCGGTGCTGCCGGTCGATCTCGTCATCGTCGGCATCGGCGTCACCGCTAACGATCACCTTGCGCATGGCGCCGGCCTCGAAACCGCTGGCGGCATCGTTGTCGACAGCCATGGGCGGACCGCCGACCCGGCGATTTTCGCAATGGGCGATTGCGCCGTCCAGCCCTGGGACACCATGCGTATCCGCCTGGAATCGGTGCAGAATGCCGTGGATCAGGCCGAGGCTGTTGCCGCCGTGATTGCCGGCGGGACGGAGCCCTATGCGCCAAAACCCTGGTTCTGGTCGGACCAGTATGACGTGAAACTGCAGATTGCCGGTTTTGGCCTCGGTCACGACGAAACCATCGTTCGCCCCGGCCAGCGCGAAGGCAGTGTTTCCGTCTGGTATTTCCGCGAGGGAAAGCTCATCGCCGTCGACGCCATCAACGATGCCAAGGCCTATGTCACCGGCAAGAAGCTGCTGGAAACGGGGATCCATCCGGACAGGGCCGTCATTGCCGATCCGCAGTCGGATCTGAAGGCGCTTTTGGCACAGGCCTAGCCGCACGACCGTCACGGTCTCATTGAGCCGGTTTGAGATGCTCAACTACAAGGCGGTGGCGTTTCAACCTTCGTTAAGGACGAAAGCATCGTCCCGTTTCCAAACGGTGGTTGCGTGCTGACTTTCACCATTCCTTAAATGGCAGGACGCCAACAGAAGCGATGAACCGGAAGTGGGAATGCACTTTCGGACCAGAAGTTTCATTTAGGCGTTTGGCGATGTTCAAGGTTCTCACATGCCTCGTGGTCGAGCATGATCTCAAGCTGGTCGTGCTCGCCGCCCTCATCTGCTTCCTCTCAAGCTACGGTGCCGTGACCTTGCTGCAGCGAGGGCGTGCATCTGCAGGCAGGGCGAGGGCGATCTGGGCGGTGGCTGCCGGCATAGCCAGCGGCTTCGGCATCTGGGCAACCCACTTCATCGCCATGCTTGCCTATGATCCGGGCGTCGTGCTCGGCTATCAGATCGATCTGACGGCCCTGTCGCTGGCCGTCGCGGTCGTTCTGACGACGATGGCGCTTCTGATCGCCACCTATGCGCAGGGGGCTGTCTCCTGGATCGTCGGCGGCATCGTTCTCGGCTTCGGTGTGGCCTGCATGCATTTCCTCGGCATGGCAGCACTCGATGTTCCCGGTCGCATCCGCTGGGACTGGACGCTGGTTGTTGCCTCGATCGTGGCCGGTTCGCTGTTCGATATCGGCGCACTGCGGACCATCGCGTTCGTCGGTCGACCGCTGAAGGCCAAGGTTCTGGCGACGCTGTTCATGACGCTCGGCATCGTCGCCTTGCACTTTACCGCGATGGGCGCCGTGACGATCGAGGCCGATTTTCTGCTGGCGCCACCGCAAGGCATGATACAGCCGCATTTTCTGGCCTTCGTCATCGCCGGAACCGCCTTCTTCTTACTGACGACGGTTTTGCTTGCCGCCGGCTTCGCACACCATGCCGAGCTTTCGGCCGCCGCTTCCGAACGCGAATTCGCCCGTTTCGTGCGCAGCGTCAAGGATTACGCCATCTACATGCTCGACGTGAAAGGCAACGTTGCGAGCTGGAATGCCGGAGCCGAAGCCAACAAGGGCTATACTGCCGACGAAATCATCGGCCTGAATTTCGCATGTTTCTATTCGCCTGAAGACCAGCGGGTAGGGCTGCCGCAGCGGGCACTCGACGAAGCCTGCGCCAACGGCAAGTTCGAGTGCGAAGGCTGGCGCTACCGCAAGGACGGCACCCGGTTCTGGGCGCATGTGGTGCTCGACCCGTTCCTGCACGACGATGGGACCCATGCGGGTTTCATCAAGATCGTCAAGGACATCACCAAGCAAAGGGCCGATGCGGATCACATCGCCGAAGTGAGCAAGAACCTCGACATCGCGCTCGAGAACATGTCGCAGGGCATCTGCCTCTTCGACAGCGGCGACCGTCTGTTGCTGTCCAATCGGCGCTGCCGCGAGATCTTCGGCTTCACTGAAACGCTCGCCGGAAAGGGACTGACGTTCCATCAGATTCTGGATGAGGTCTTTGCCCGGACATACTCCGATCCGGCAATCGCGCGGGCCAAGTCCGACGAACTCTATCAGAAGCATCGCGTCGATATGGTCGGCAAGGGCGGTGGCGACATCGTCGAAAAGCTGCCCAATGGACGCTCGATCCTGACCAAGCACCGCACCCTTGCCGATGGCGGCTGGGTCAGCACCTACGAGGACATCACCGAGCGCCTCGACAGCGAGGAACAGATTTCGTTCCTTGCCCGCCACGACAGCCTGACTGGCCTTCCGAACCGCTTGCAGTTCAGCAGCTACCTCGAAGAAGAACTCGGCGCGGCTGCCTGGTTCTCACGCAAGGTTGCCGTCATCGGCCTCGACCTCAACAAGTTCAAGGAAGTGAACGACCTGCACGGCCATGCCGCCGGCGACTTTGTGCTTGTCACGATCGCACAGCGAATGAAGTCGCTGCTCCAGGAGGGCGAATTCGTGGCGCGCTTCGGCGGCGACGAGTTTGCTGCCGTCAAGCGCTTCGAGGAGCTGTCGGAGCTCAACGACTTCGTCCGTCGCATCGAAAAGAGCCTGCATGAGGAAATGCGCTTCGGCGATTTCGAGTTGAAGTCCGGTGGTAGCATGGGTGTCGCCATCTATCCGCAGGACGCCGAGACGGCGGAAACGCTGATCAACAATGCCGACCTTGCGATGTACCGCGCCAAGGCGGCGCTCAACCAGACCGTCTGCTTCTACGAGGTGTCGATGGATGAGGCGGCGCGCCAAAGGCGCAGCCTTGCCAACGATCTGTGGGATGCGATCGAGAAGAGGCAGCTGGCACTGCATTATCAGGTGCAGAAGTCGGTGATGTCAGGCGACGTCATCGGTTATGAAGTGCTGTTGCGCTGGAACCATCCGGAGCGCGGCATGGTGCCACCGAACGAGTTCATTCCGCTTGCCGAAGAGTGCGGCGCGATCCTGCCGATCGGCGAGTGGGTTCTGCGTGAGGCCTGCCGAGAAGCGGCAGGATGGCAAAGTGCCCACAAGATCGCCGTCAATCTCTCACCGGTCCAGCTCGCCAACGGCGACATTGTCAGCCTGGTGGAAGCGGTTCTTTCCGAGACCGGCCTCGACCCGAAGCGGCTCGAACTCGAGATCACCGAATCGACGATCATCGACGACAAGGAGCGTGCGCTGCTCACCCTGCGCCAGATCAAGGAACTGGGCGTCACGATCGCGATCGACGACTTCGGCACAGGCTATTCGTCGCTCGAGACGCTGAGGGCCTTCCCGTTTGACAAGATCAAGCTCGACAAGAGCTTCATGTGGGAAGTCGAGGCAAGCCCGCAGGCAAAGGCAATTGTCCGTGCCATCCTCGCGCTCGGACAGAGCCTCTCCGTTCCTGTTCTGGCCGAAGGCGTCGAGACACAGACGCAGCTCGACATCCTGCAGGCGGAAGGCTGTGACGAAGCGCAAGGCTACCTGCTCGGCCGGCCGGCGCCGATCTCAAGCCTCGTTTCCGGCAAGTCCAAGGTCGCGGCGGCCTGAGGGGACGCCATTGCGCCTTACCCTCGGGGATGCCGCTCCCGCGGTTGCCAACCGTGCGAAAATGACGAGGCGCGCCTACTGGCGCAGCAGAGCCTTGCCGGCGCCTTCGACGAGGAAGCGTGGAAAGAAGAAGATGCCGTGGATCGTGCCTGAGTAGCGCTCCTCGAGGCCGGAGGATTCGCCGATACAGAACACCGGCTGCTTGTGGCCGGTTTCGAGGCTGATCGTCGTGGAAAAGCAGAACGACGAGCAACTGGTTGCCGCCTGCTCGAAAAGCTCGAGCACGTGATTGCGGTCGGCGGGGTCGTAGCAGCGAACGAAGTTGAGCAGCCCGCACTCGCTCTCGTTGAGACCGTGGATCGCGGACGCCTTTTCGCCGAGCCGGAACAGGCCCGTCGACAGATCACCCGACCAGCCCTCGGACACACAGAACTGTTCCAGGAATTCCTGATGCGGAAGTCCGGAATGCATCTGTCCCGGGACACCGAGGGGAACTGAATTTGTTCTCGTGATCTTAAACACGGTCTACCCCAGCACGGCCCCTGGCGACTGTCGTTGTTCGACCAGGCGGGCACATCCCCACTATACAACCCTCGCCAACCATCAACCCATAGGAAGAAGAACACGCACGATAAGTCGTTTGCGTCTTTCTGTACGGAAAGGTCACCAAACTGTGACGTAGCTCGCCAAGCGAAATGATTTCGCAGGAAAGGCCGGCTTAATTTGCGATTAAATACTTATATGCTTTGCGTGATATTCTCAAAGAGAGCTTGGACACACAGTTAATATGAAAAGTTTGAGCTATTTTTCGCTCTCTTTAGGCCCGCCATCCAGTCTCTCGTGAATCTCTGTCCACTTGGGGCGTTGTTATAGTTCGTTTTTTTTCGACTTCAACGCTTTTTTAGTGCCGCTACAGCCGCCGGGTAATTTTTCGTACGGACAGCTTAGGCGTGCGCATCCGATGCGGCCCGCGGATTGCCCGCAAAACAAGAAAGGGCGACCCGAGGGTCGCCCTTTCCGATCCGGATGGATCATCGTGGATCTGCTTGAACAGGTCCGCGACAGAGCTTTCGCCCTATCACATCATGTCCATGCCGCCCGTTCAGCGCGCTTGACGCGCTGAACCGCTCTTAGTGCATGGGCGAAACTTTATGGACAGTGCTGCGATTGGGCTGGCGCCCTATCACATCATGTCCATGCCGCCCATGCCGCCCATGCCGCCCGGCATTGCCGGAGCGTCCTTCTTCGGCAGTTCGGCAATCATGGCTTCCGTCGTGACGAGGAGGCCAGCAACCGAAGCTGCGTCCTGAAGGGCGGTGCGAACGACCTTGACCGGGTCGATGATGCCCATGGCAATCATGTCGCCGTATTCGCCGGTCTGGGCGTTGTAGCCGAAGTTGTCCTGGTCCTTGTCGAGGATCTTGCCGACAACGATCGAAGCTTCGTCACCAGCGTTCTCAGCGATCTGGCGAGCCGGAGCCTGCAGAGCGCGACGAACGATGTTGATGCCGGCTTCCTGGTCGTCGTTCACACCCTTGACAGTGATCTTGACGGAGGAACGCAGCAGGGCAACGCCGCCGCCCGGTACGATGCCTTCCTGAACAGCAGCGCGCGTCGCGTTGAGGGCGTCGTCGATGCGGTCCTTCTTTTCCTTCACTTCAACTTCCGTCGAGCCGCCAACGCGGATCACGGCAACGCCGCCAGCGAGCTTGGCAAGACGTTCCTGCAGCTTCTCGCGGTCGTAGTCGGAGGTGGTGTCTTCGATCTGAGCCTTGATCTGGGCAACGCGGCCTTCGATGTCGCTCTTCTGGCCAGCACCATCGACGATCGTGGTGTTTTCCTTGGAGATCGAAACCTTCTTCGCACGGCCGAGCATGTCGAGCGTGACGCTTTCGAGCTTGATGCCGAGGTCTTCCGAGATCACGGTACCACCGGTCAGGATGGCGATGTCTTCGAGCATGGCCTTGCGGCGATCGCCGAAGCCCGGAGCCTTGACGGCAGCAATCTTCAGGCCGCCGCGCAGCTTGTTGACGACGAGCGTTGCAAGAGCTTCGCCTTCGACGTCTTCAGCGATGATCAGGAGCGGCTTGCCGGTCTGAACGACAGCTTCGAGAACCGGGAGCATGGCCTGGAGGTTCGAGAGCTTCTTCTCGTGGAGGAGAACGAAGACGTCGTCGAGGTCAGCGACCATCTTTTCCGGGTTGGTGACGAAGTAGGGGCTCAGGTAGCCGCGGTCGAACTGCATGCCTTCGACGACTTCGAGTTCGGTTTCGGCGGTCTTGGCTTCTTCAACCGTGATGACGCCTTCGTTGCCGACCTTCTGCATCGCTTCTGCGATGTCGAGGCCAATCTGACGCTCGCCGTTGGCCGAGATCGTGCCGACCTGTGCAACTTCTTCCGAAGTGTTGATCTTCTTGGCCTTGGCCTGGAGATCCTTGACGACTTCGCCGACAGCGAGGTCGATGCCGCGCTTCAGGTCCATCGGGTTCATGCCGGCAGCAACTGCCTTGGCGCCTTCGCGAACGATCGCCTGGGCGAGAACCGTTGCAGTCGTGGTGCCGTCGCCGGCGATGTCGTTGGTCTTCGAAGCAACTTCGCGGACCATCTGGGCGCCCATGTTTTCGAACTTGTCTTCGAGTTCGATTTCCTTGGCGACCGATACACCGTCCTTGGTGATGCGCGGAGCGCCGAAGGACTTGTCGATGATGACGTTACGACCCTTCGGGCCGAGCGTGACCTTTACGGCGTCAGCGAGGATGTCCACGCCACGCAGCATCTTTTCGCGCGCGGTGCGGCCGAATTTAATTTCTTTTGCAGCCATTTGAGAAAACTCCCGGGCTCATTGCCCATTGGTTGTCATGGAAAAGTGTGGACGACGGCTGATCAGCCGATGATGCCCATGATGTCGGCTTCCTTCATGATGAGAAGGTCTTCGCCGTTGATCTTGACTTCGGTGCCCGACCACTTGCCGAACAGAACGCGGTCGCCAGCCTTGACGTCGAGCGCGACAACCTTGCCGCTTTCGTCACGGGCGCCCGAGCCAACAGCGACGATTTCGCCTTCCTGCGGCTTTTCCTTTGCGGTGTCCGGAATGATGATGCCGCCCTTTGTCTTTTCCTCAGACTCGACGCGGCGGACGACAACGCGGTCGTGCAGCGGGCGGAAATTGGTGCTTGCCATTAGTCTAATCCCTCGATCAAATGACATTACGGATCGCTCATCGACCCGATGGATGGGTGTTAGCACTCTCATTTGTCGAGTGCTAGCGAGGCCGAGATAAGGCTGGGTCCGAGGCGAGTCAAGGATTGGCCGTTCAAAAAATTTCAGGCGACATGGTTATCGGCGGCGCAGGAAAGGCAACGAACGGCGGCCGAGCCGGAAGGTTGGCTTGCATACGGCATGAAGCAGTCGGAATTTGGGCAGGCCGGTCCAGGAGGCTTTGCCAGGCACCGAGGTTCGGTCCGGTGGCCTTCGCGATGCTTTGGATCGGCGATTTCTGGTTGTTGTGAAGCAGTTCGCATTCGATGTCTGGCGGGCTGCGAGCGGCCTTCTCGGCGCGAGCGGCGATCGCGTGTCGAATCCTTGGGAATGGCAGCGTTTTTCGTGAGGCGAGGCTTGTATTCTCGGCCCTTCCTTGCCATGCAAGCCGGAAACCGAGTTTGCAGGAAGCCCGCATGGCCGCAAGGATCAACAGTTTTCGGGAAATCGCAGGGCGTTATGACGTCGTGCTCTGTGACGTCTGGGGTGTTCTCCACAATGGCGTCCAGGCGTTTGCGTCCGCATGCGAAGCCCTGGCGGAGGCGCGTGCGGCCGGGCTGACGGTCGTGCTCATCACCAACTCGCCGAGGCCCAGCCCAGGCGTCAAGGTGCAGATCCGCGGACTTGGCGTTCCCGATGAAGCCTATGACCGCATCGTCACGTCGGGCGATGTGACGCGCGCGTTGATCGCCGCTGCCGACAAGAAGATCTTCTTCATCGGCGCCGAACGCGATCTGCCGCTGCTCGAAGGGCTCGGTACAGAGATCGTCTCGTCGGAAGATGCCAAGACCGTCGTCTGCGCCGGCTTCTATGACGATGAAACCGAAACGCCGGAACACTACCGTGCGACGCTGACCGGCCTTGCCAAGCGCAAGATCCCCTTCATCTGCGCCAACCCTGATCTGGTGGTCGAGCGCGGACATCGGCTGATCCCCTGCGCCGGCGCCATTGCCAAGCTCTATGAAGAACTGGGCGGCGAAGCCCGCATCGCCGGAAAGCCGTACATCGCCATCTATCGCGCGGCTCTGACGGAGGCCAAGGCCGTTCGCGGCGGGCTCGATCTGACGCGTGTCATTGCCATCGGTGACGGCATGCCGACCGATGTCAAGGGCGCCCAGGATGCTGGCTTCGACCTGCTCTACATCAGTGCCGGCATTCACGCGCAGGAATATATGAACGAAAGCCGGACCGACGAGGCGAAGCTTGCAGCCTTCCTGAAAAAGGAAGGCGCCTCGCCGAAATGGTGGATGCCCAGGCTCGCCTGACGGGAAGATTGAGATGACGGTTTTTCATCGCAACGAAACCCGCGACCCGCTGCCCGAGCGTCTGCGCGGCGGCGTTGTCGCCATCGGCAATTTTGATGGCGTGCATCGCGGCCACCAATCGGTGCTGGAACGGGCGCTGGAAGAGGCGAAGGCCCGCGGCGTGCCCGCGCTGGTGTTGACCTTCGAGCCGCATCCGCGCACCGTCTTTCGCCCGGATACGCCGGTGTTCCGGCTGACGCCCGCGCCGCTCAAAGCCCGTATCCTTGAAGGCATGGGGTTCGGCGCCGTCATCGAATATCCGTTCGACCGCACCTTCTCCGAATTGTCCGCCTCCGATTTCATCCATCGGGTCCTGTTGGAATGGCTGCATGCCTCGCATGTCGTCACCGGCTTCGACTTTCATTTCGGCAAGGGGCGCGAAGGCGGCCCGGCCTTCCTGATGGCGGCGGGCGGCGACAATGGTTTTGGCGTCACGCTGGTCGATGCCTTCCGCGACGAGAACGCCTCGGTGATCTCCTCGAGCTTCATCCGCTCGCTGCTCGGGCAGGGTGACGTTTCCCATGCGGCCGGTCTGCTTGGCTATCGCTACACGGTCGAGGCGGAGGTGATTGACGGCAAGAAGCTCGGACGGACCCTCGGCTATCCCACGGCCAACATGCGGTTGCCACCCGAGGTCGAGCTTAGGGCTGGCATCTATGCCGTGCGCTTCCGCAGGGTCGACGGCTCGCTTCATGACGGCGTTGCCAGCTTCGGCCGGCGCCCCACCGTCGACAGTGACGGCGAAGCGCTGCTCGAGACCTTCGTCTTCGACTTCTCCGGTGACCTCTATGGCGAAATCTGTTCGGTTTCGTTCTTTGGTCACCTGCGCGACGAACTGAAGTTCGACGGGCTCGATCCGCTGGTGGCGCAGATCCGGCAGGACGAGGAAGAGGCTAGGGCCCTGCTCTCCGGCGTTGCGCCCTTGAGCGACATCGATCGTCGGATCAACTTTGCTTGAAAGAAATCCGCCGTGCCGAAGCGGCGGACCTTTTCAAAAGGCCGAAAACGCCTTAAACAACCGGCCACCATGACCCGGCACCGTCGACTGACCATCGATCAGCGAATTATTGGCCCGGCTTTCCGCGCGCTCTAGGCCGCCGGAAGGTCCGGGATTTTGGCGTTTCCAACGCCCCAGTCATCTCTAGAGCGCCGCGCGTCTCCTGGGCGCGCCAAGTCGCTCTAACACTTTGAAGCTGCGCATGATCCTTTCCGAAGATCGATCCCGATTTCCGGGTCATGCGCCAGATACCACCCTTTCGCATGCGCGATGATCCGCGCGGAAAAGATGATTGCAAAGACCATGACAGAGACCGCTGAGAAGATCGACTATTCCTCCACCCTCTACCTGCCGCAGACGGAGTTTCCGATGCGCGCCGGCCTGCCGCAGAAGGAGCCGGAAACGGTTGCCCGCTGGCAGAAGATGGGCCTCTACAAGAAGCTGCGTGCCTCGGCCGCCGGTCGCGAGAAATTCGTGCTGCACGACGGCCCTCCCTATGCCAACGGCAACATCCATATCGGCCACGCGCTGAACAAGATCCTCAAGGACGTCATCAACCGTTCGTTCCAGATGCGCGGTTTCGATGCCAATTACGTGCCCGGCTGGGACTGCCACGGCCTTCCGATCGAATGGAAGATCGAGGAAAAGTATCGCGAGAAGGGCCAGAACAAGGACGAGGTCCCGGTCAACGAATTCCGCAGGGAATGCCGCGACTTTGCCGCTGGCTGGATCCAGATCCAGGCGGAAGAGTTCAAGCGTCTCGGTATCGAGGGCGACTTCGACAATCCCTACACCACGATGAACTTCCACGCGGAAGCCCGCATCGCCGGCGAACTGATGAAGATCGCCAAGATGGGCCAGCTCTATCGCGGCTCCAAGCCGGTGATGTGGTCGGTCGTCGAACGCACGGCGCTGGCCGAAGCCGAAGTCGAGTATGCCGACGTCGAGAGCGACATGATCTGGGTGAAGTTCCCGGTCACTGAAGGTGCGGCAGATCTCGCCGGCACCTTCGTCGTGATCTGGACGACCACGCCCTGGACCATCCCCGGCAACCGCGCGATCGCCTTCTCCTCGCGTTACGCCTACGGGCTCTATGAGGTTGCGACCGCCGAAAACGACTTCGGTCCGCAGCCCGGCGAAAAGCTGATCTTCGCCAAGCGTCTGGCAGACGAGTCTGCCGCCAAGGCCAAGCTCACCTTCACTTTCGTCCGCGATATCGAAGGCGATGAACTGGCCGCTGTTACCTGCGCGCATCCGCTGCATGGCCTGGGTGGTGGTTACGCCTTCAAGGTGCCGCTGCTCGACGGTGACCATGTCACCGACGATGCCGGCACCGGCTTCGTGCACACGGCGCCCAGCCACGGTCGCGAGGACTTTGACGCCTGGATGGATAACGCGCGCGCGCTCGAAGCACGCGGCATCTCCTCGGCAATCCCCTTCACCGTCGACGACGCCGGCTACTTCACCGCCGACGCCCACGGCTTCGGCCCGGACGCCGAAGGCGGTGCCGGTCGCGTGCTCGACGACAAGGGCAAGAAGGGCGACGCCAATGATCGCGTCATCAAGGCGCTCATCGGCCGTCACGCCCTGTTTGCGCGTGGCCGCCTGAAGCACTCCTACCCGCATTCCTGGCGCTCCAAGAAGCCGGTGATCTTCCGCAACACGCCGCAGTGGTTCGTCTACATGGACAAGGGTTTCGGCGACGGCACGACGCTGCGTTCGCGCGCGCTGTCTGCCATCGACGATACCCGCTTCGTTCCCGGCGCCGGCCAGAACCGCCTGCGCGCGATGATCGAGGGACGTCCGGACTGGGTACTGTCGCGCCAGCGCGCCTGGGGCGTGCCGATCGCGATCTTTGCCGACGACCAGGGCGAAATCCTCGTCGACGAAGCCGTCAACGCCCGCATCCTCGAAGCCTTCGAGCAGGAAGGTGCGGACGCCTGGTTCGCTGATGGTGCCAAGGACCGCTTCCTCGGCAACGACCATGACCACGAAAAGTGGCACCAGGTCATGGACATTCTCGACGTCTGGTTCGACTCGGGCTCAACGCACACCTTCACGCTCGAAGATCGTCCGGATTTGAAGTGGCCGGCCGACGTCTACCTCGAAGGCTCCGACCAGCATCGCGGCTGGTTCCACTCGTCGCTGCTCGAATCCTGCGCGACGCGCGGTCGTGCGCCCTACAACGCCGTTGTCACCCATGGTTTCACCATGGACGAGAAGGGCGAGAAGATGTCGAAGTCGAAGGGCAACACCGTCACACCGCAAGAGGTGATGAAGGATGCCGGCGCCGATATTCTGCGTCTCTGGGTGATGACCACGGACTACTGGGAAGACCAGCGTCTCGGCAAGACGATCATCCAGACCAACATCGACGCCTATCGCAAGCTGCGCAACACCATCCGCTGGATGCTGGGCACGCTGGCGCACGACCAGGGCGAGGAGATCGCATACGCCGAACTGCCCGAGCTGGAAAAGCTGATGCTGCACCGCCTGGCCGAGCTCGATCGGGTCGTTCGCGAAGGCTACGATGCTTTCGACTTCAAGCGGATCGCCCGCTCGCTGATCGATTTCTCGAACGTCGAGCTTTCCGCCTTCTATTTCGACGTGCGCAAGGACGCGCTCTATTGCGACGCACCCTCGAGCCTTCGTCGCCGCTCGGCGCTCGCCGTCATCCGCAAGCTGTTCGATAGCCTCGTGCTGTGGCTGGCGCCGATGTTGCCATTCACCTGCGAAGAAGCCTGGCTGTCGCGCAAGCCCGATGCGGTTTCGGTTCATCTCGAGCAGTTCCCGGCGATCCCGGCGGAATGGAAGAACGACGCTCTCGAGGCGAAGTGGGAAAAGATCCGCGCTGTCCGTACGGTCGTCACGGGTGCGCTGGAAATCGAACGTCGCGAAAAGCGCATCGGTTCGTCGCTTGAGGCGGCTCCCGTCGTCTACATCGCCGACCCGGAGCTGTTGAAGGCGCTCGAAGGCGAAGATTTCGCCGAGATCTGCATCACCTCGTCAATCACGGTGGAAGTGGGCGAGGGCCCTGCCGACGCCTTCCGTCTGCCTGAGGTCGCCAAGGTCAGCGTCCTGCCGAAGTCGGCCGTCGGCCGCAAGTGCGCCCGCTCCTGGCGGATCACGACCGATGTCGGTTCGGACGCACTCTACCCTGAGGTGTCTGCCCGTGATGCTGCCGCACTTCGGGAACTTGGCTTCAAGGCTTAAGGGATCATTTACCGGATGAATTGCGCTTACTGCATTCATCCGGTAAAACCTGCCCGAAATTTGGCGGATTTCTCCGCCATGGGCGCTGAGTGGCCGCGCAGGTGACGGTGGCCGGCTGGAAGGAATCTCATGGAAATGACGCGAGAGTTGCGACTGTTTGCTAGCGTTGCCGCCATCATGGCGAGCGGCCTGGTGCTTTCCGGCTGCATCGGCGGCCCGACCTACGGCACCGACAAGACCGCCGGCGAGCAGCTGATGGACGATCTCGGAAGCGCTGTGAGCATTGCTCCCAAGAGCGGTGCTCCGGTCAAGTATCAGCCCCGCCCTGGCTTGGTGCTGCCGCCGTCCGGCCAGCAGACGGCCCTCGTGGAGCCGCAGAAATCGCTTGCCACCCGCGAAGCGAATCCGGAGTGGGTCGAGTCTCCGGAAGAAGCACGCAACCGCCTGCGCGAAGAAGCCGACGCCAACAAGAATAACCCGAACTATGTTTCGCCGCTCGCCAAGGCCAGCGCCAATGGTCGCCGTCTTTCGGCCAAGGAGCAGCAGGAGGCCTATCGCGAGGCCCGCAAGATCGAGATGGGCGCCTATTCCGACAAGCGCCGCTTCCTGAGCGACCCGCCGCTTGAATACCGCCGTCTGCCGGAAGGCTCGGAGGCCGATCTGGGCGAGCCGGAGAAGACCAAGGAACGCCGTCGCAAGAAGGAAGCCCAGGTCAAGGATTCCGGCAGCAAGTGGTACTGGCCCTTCTAAGCCATGACGATCAGCATTCGCGACGCCCGCCCGGAAGACGCCGAAACCATTCTGCGCTTCATCACCGAACTTGCCATCTACGAGAAGGAACCGGACGCGGTCGAAGCGACCGTCGAATTGATACAGGCCTCGCTTTTTGGTCCAGGTGCGCTCACCCGCGCAGTGATCTGCGAGAAGGACGGTAAGCCGGCCGGTTTCGCCATGTGGTTCTACAACTATTCCACCTGGCAGGCCCGCAAGGGGCTCTATCTCGAAGACCTGTATGTCACACCGGATTGCCGCGGCTCCGGCGCCGGCAAGATGCTTTTGAAGCATCTCGCCAAGATCGCCGTCGAGGAAGGGTGTGGCCGATTCGAGTGGAGCGTTCTCGATTGGAACGAGCCAGCAATCCGCGTTTACGAGGCTGTTGGCGCCGAGCCGATGTCGGAGTGGACGCGCTATCGGCTCGCAGGCCCGGCACTGGAAGCCTTTGCGGCCGGCTGAGAGGTTCGCTCGCCTCAGCGTTTCGCGGCAAAGAAATCCCTGAGAATGTCCGCGGCTTCGCGCTCTGCCAGCCCGGAATAGACGTCGGGGACGTGATGGCATGTCGGCGAGCCATAAAAGCGCACACCGCTGTCGACAGCACCGCCCTTGGGGTCTTCAGCGCCATAATAGAGGCGACGGATGCGGGCAAAGGAGATTGCCGCCGCGCACATCGTGCATGGCTCCAGGGTGACATAGAGGTCGGCGCCGGACAGCCGCTCATCGTCGAGCACGATGGATGCTTCGCGGATGGCAACGACCTCGGCATGGGCGGTTACATCGTTGAGTTCCCGGGTCCGATTTCCGGCGCGCGCGATGATCTCGCCATCGAAAACGATGACGGCGCCGATCGGCACTTCGCCGCGCTGGCCCGCCTTTTTGGCCTCTTCGAGGGCCGCATCCATGAAGCGTGTCGTATCAGCCATCGCTCAAACAATAATTTCTCTTAACCCACGGGCTTTGACCTGATAGGACAGCCGCAAAAGGCAGGCAACACAAATGACATCCAAAGACAAGCCCACACGGCCTGGCGGCAAGCCCGCCGGCCGGGACAAGAAACCTCACTTCGCTGGCAAGAAGGCGGCAGCGCCTCAGGCCGGAGCTTCGCGTCCGCCCAAGGCTGCTCCGAAGACCGCCGCCGCAAGCGCCGACGAACCGCAGCGCATCTCCAAGATCCTGGCGCGCGCCGGCGTAGCGTCCCGCCGCGATATCGAGCGCATGATCATGGAAGGTCGGGTCAGTCTCAACGGGGTTGTCCTCGACACACCCGTCGTCAATGCGACGCTTGCCGACCATATCGAAGTGGATGGACACGCGATCCGCGGCATCGAGCGTACACGCCTGTGGCTCTACCACAAGCCGGCCGGACTGGTGACCACCAATGCCGATCCGGAAGGCCGCCCGACGGTCTTTGACAATTTGCCGGACGAGTTGCCGCGCGTGCTGTCGATCGGCCGCCTCGACATCAATACCGAAGGCCTGTTGCTGCTGACGAATGACGGCGGGCTTGCCCGCGTGCTCGAACTTCCCTCGACCGGTTGGCTGCGCCGCTATCGCGTGCGCGCCCATGGCGAAATCGACCAGGACGAACTGGACAAGCTGAAGGACGGCATTGCCGTCGACGGCGTGCTTTACGGCGGCATCGAAGCGACCCTCGACCGTGTGCAGGGTTCCAATGTCTGGATCACGATGGGCCTGCGCGAAGGCAAGAACCGCGAAATCAAGAACGTGCTCGGCGCGCTCGGCCTCGACGTCAATCGCCTCATTCGCATCTCCTACGGCCCGTTCCAGCTCGGCGAATTGCCCGAAGGACACGTGCAGGAAATCCGTGGTCGGACGCTGCGTGACCAGCTCGGACCTCGCCTGATCGAAGACGCCAAGGCGAACTTCGACGCGCCGCTCTATAATGATCCGTCCGCAACCGTCGCGAACGAAGCGTCGGAAAGCGAAGCCGCCGACACGCGCAAGCCCGAACGTGCCAATCGCTGGGAAAAGCCGGAAGACAAGCGTGAGCGTGCGCTTTCGAAGCTCGACACCCGTCGTGACGACCGCCGCGACGGTGGCCGCGGCAAGGATGCGCCCCGTGGCAAGGGTGGCCCGCGCGACGACCGTAGCGACGCCAAGTTCGAAGACCGGCCGAAGCGTACCCCGGCGCAGCGCGCCCGCACGGCCAATGTCTGGATGGCGCCCGGCGCGCGTCCGCTGGCCGAGAAGAAGCCGAAATCGGCGGAAGGCGATGCTTCGGCAAAGCCGGCCCGTCGCGAGCGCCCCGAAGGCGCCCCGAACACCAAGCGCTATGGCCGGACCAAGGACGGCTTTGCAACGAAGTCGTCAGGCAAGTTCGACCCCGACCGCAAGGGCGGTGCGCCCAGGGACTTTGACCGTCCTGCGTCCTCCGCACCGGTCAAACGCCGGGACGAAGAAGGCGAGTGGATCAGCGCCAGCGAACCCGCACGTCGCGGCAAGGATGAAGGCCGCGATGGCGGTTTCGGCCGACGCAAGTCGGGCGACGCCGGCGACCGCAGGTCGCGCGACCACGGTGACCGTCCTGCCCGCCGCGAAGGCGGAGACCGGCCGGCCCGTTCCGAAGGCGGCCCGCGCAACTTCTCCGACAAGCCGCGGTTCCCGCGCGCCGACGGCGACCGCCCAGCGCGTCGCGAAGGTGGCGACCGCCCGCGTGGCGATCGGCCGGCTCGCGTCGAAGGCGGCCCGCGCAGTTATTCCGACAAGCCGAGGGCTCCGCGCGCCGAGGGTGACCGTCCGCCGCGCCGCGAGGGGGGCGACCGCCCGTTTGGTGATCGGCCGGCCCGCGCCGAAGGTGGCCCGCGCAGCTATTCCGACAAGCCGAGAGCCCCGCGCGCCGAGGGCGATCGTCCGCCGCGCCGCGAAGGCGGTGACCGGCCGTTCGGCGACAAGCCCCGCGGCAAGTCCTTCGGTGGCAAACCGTCCGGCGGCAAGTCTTTTGGCGAACGCTCCGGCGGTCCGCGTGGCGGTAAGCCCGGTGGCGGCAAGCCGGCTGGCGGCGGCCGTCCTGGTGGCGGTGGACGTCCGGCTGGTGGCAAGCCGCGTGGCAGAGGAAACTAAGCGGTCGTGCGCATTGTCGGCGGAGAGTTCCGTGGCCGCAGTCTGGCCACGCCCAAGTCGAATGATATCCGCCCGACGACCGATCGGACGCGCGAGAGCCTGTTCAACATCCTGAGCCATTCCTATCCGGAGGCTCTCGATGGCACCCGTGTGCTGGACCTCTTTGCCGGCACCGGCGCCGTCGGGCTCGAAGCTCTGTCGCGGGGGTGCCGCCAGGCGCTCTTCGTCGAGCAGGGCGTCGAGGGCAGGGGCCTGCTGCAGAACAATATCGAGGCGTTCGGCCTTCAGGGCCGTGCCAAGGTCTTCCGCAGGGATGCGACCAGCCTCGGTTCCGTCGGCACGATGGAGCCGTTCCACCTGGTTTTTGCGGATCCGCCCTATGCAAAGGGGCTGGGAGAAAAGGCGCTGGAATCGGCGGCTCTCGGCAACTGGCTGGTTCCGGATGCTTTGGTGGTGCTGGAGGAACGTGCAGACGTTCAGCCGGCGCCAACAGCCGTTTTCGAGCGGCTGGACGTCAGGGTATTCGGCGACACACGCATGCACTTCTACCGCTTCCGTGGCGCCTGACGTCACACTTTTGATTCGCTTGCACAGTTAGACTGCCGATTGAACTGAGGCGCACGTCGATGAAGCAGGACGTATCCACCGTGAATGTTTCGCCGGCAAGCGCGAGCGAGCCGTCGGTCGCGTTGGCACTCGGTGGCGGCGGTGCCCGTGGGCTCGCCCATATCCATGTCATCGAGGCTTTCGACGAGTTGGGCATCCGCCCTGTTGTTATCGCCGGTTCGTCGATCGGCGCCATCATGGGTGCCGGCATGGCGGCGGGCGTTAGCGGCAAAGAAATCCGCGAGCACACGCTGGCGACGGTTGGCCACCGCCGCGAAATCGTCAATCGCTTGTGGCAGTTGCGACCGGCAACTTGGTCGGAAGCGATGACCAACGGTTTCCGTTTCGGACAGTTCAACGTCGAGCGTGTCTTGAAGGCGTTCCTGCCTGAAGCCATCCCTGCGACGTTTTCGGAATTGGACGTGCCGCTCAAGGTCGTCGTCACCGACTATTACGGCCAGACGGAGCACGTTTGCGAGACGGGCGATCTGCAGAAGGCTCTGGCCGCATCGGCGGCGCTGCCGGCGGTCTTCATGCCGGTGAAGATCGAAGGACGGGTGATGATCGATGGCGGTATCTACAACCCCATTCCCTTCGATCATCTGCGCGGCCTTGCCGAGATCGTCGTCGGCGTCGACGTCGTCGGCGGCCCGGACGGTGACGGCAAGACGATCCCGAGCCGTATCGACAGCCTATTCGGGGCGAGCCAGCTGATGATGCAGTCGATCATTGCGATGAAGCTGAAGGAGGGCGCGCCGGATATCCTGCTGCGGCCCGATGTCGGCCGCTACCGGGTGATGGATTTTCTGCGTGCAAAAGAGATCCTGGCGGCGACCGCTGGCATCAAGGATCAGTTCAAGCGCACGCTTGAAGAGCGAATGAAGGTGGTGAGCGTCTCTGGCTGAGGCCGCTGCACTGCTTAGGTACTGATACCCGCGTTTCCGGCCGAGAACCTCGCGTTCAAAAGAACGTACGCGTTGTTTTCACGCATTTTCCGGACCGGGAACCACGTCTCGCTTTTCCTGGAAATGCTCCTATGCACTTTCCCGCAGATCGGCAGGCAGCCCCGGCAGGATGCTCTCGCCGGTTTCCGAGGAATGATCGACATCGCGCTTGGGCTTGACCAGCGGTTCGGGACGCACGGGCTGCGAATGCAGCATGTCGCGGCCGGCGGTAATGCCTTCGGCCTCCTGCAGAACGAGACGCGCTTCGTCGCGCCTGCGGATATCGTCCATGATGGCGAGCGCTTCGTCGTTGCCTACGCCCAGTGCCTCCAGCGTCTTTCGGCCGAACAGCAG
The DNA here is from genome assembly GCF_013283195.1 of Ensifer adhaerens. Classification (GTDB taxonomy): domain Bacteria; phylum Pseudomonadota; class Alphaproteobacteria; order Rhizobiales; family Rhizobiaceae; genus Ensifer; species Ensifer adhaerens_G. Next base: position 1,254,740 of record NZ_JABEKT010000001.1, read on the forward strand.
GCCGGACTCGAAGGTCTCGCGCAGTTCGTAGTCGACGCCCTTTGCCCGCAGTTCAAGGGTGTGCAGCCGGTCATAGGAACGGGCGAAGATACGGGCGTCCGGATATTCAGCCTGCACCAGATCGACGATCCGGTCGGTCGTTTCCTTCTTCTGGGTGCAGATGGCGATGAGTTTTGCCCGCTCGATGCCGGCGGCGCGCAGCACGTCGAGCCGGTGGCCGTCACCGAAGTAGATCCGGAAGCCGAAGGTCGCCGCCTGGCGAACACGGGCGGCGGAGTGATCGATGATCGTCACGTCACGACCGCCGGCCAGCAGGATCTGGGCTGCGATCTGGCCGAAGCGCGAAAAGCCGATCATCAGAACGTCGGCGTCGGCACCTTCGAAATCTTCTTCCATTTCGTCGACCATTTCGTCCTGTTCGCGCATCAGCCGCGGCGCAAGCATGGAGGCGATCGGCGTCAGCGCCATCGACAGCGTGACGATGGCAACGAGCAGCGAGGCGTTGCCCTGGGAGAAGACGCCTGCGGTGGCCGCCGCCGTGAACAGCACGAAGCCGAACTCGCCGCCCTGCGGCAAGAGCAGGCAGACGCGCACAGCATCGTTGTGATGGGAGCCTGCCAGCCGGCAGAGCCAGTAGAGCACGAAGCTCTTCACCAGCATCAACAGCGGCACGGCGATGATGATGACAAGGTATTTGTCGATGATCACGTCGAGCTGCAGAGACAGGCCGACGGCCATGAAGAACAGCGCCTGCAGGATACCGCGAAAAGGCTCGATATCGGCCTCGAGCTCGTGGCGATAGGAGGATTCCGCCAGGAGCACGCCGGCGAGAAAAGCGCCCATCGCCATGGAAAGGCCGGCCAGCTGCATCAGCGTTGCCGCTCCCATGACCACCAGAAGGGCCGCGGCAATCATCACATCGCGCGCACCGGTGCGTGCGATGATCTGAAACAGCGGGTTCAGCAGATAGCGGCCCGCGGCGAAGAGGACGGCGATCGCGGCAATCGCGATGGCGAAATCTTCGAGCGGTGGCGTTGTATCTTCCGGCGCCTGCGCTGCCAGAAGTGGGATCAGGGCGAGCAGCGGCACGATCGCCAGGTCCTGCAGCAAGAGGATCGAGAAAGCGCGCTGGCCGAAGCGCGTGTTGCGGTCGTTGCCCTCGTCGAGGATCTGCATGGCGAAGGCGGTAGAGGAAAGGGCGAGGCCGAATCCGGCGACGATGCTCCCGCCCCAGTCGAGCAGGCCGGAAAAGGCGATCACGTAGGAAAGGATGATGCCGGTCAGCATGACCTGTGCGGTGCCGAGACCGAAGATGTCGCGCCGCATCTGCCAGAGCCGTGACGGTTTCAGTTCCAATCCGATGATGAACAGCAGGAAGACGACGCCCAGTTCCGACACATGCAGGATTTCTTCCCCCTCGGTGATCCTCTGGGCAACGGGGCCGATAAGGATGCCGGCTGCGAGATAGCCGAGGATCGTGCCGAGCCCGAGGCGCTTGAAAATCGGTGCCGCCAGCACGGCGCCACCGAGCAGCATCAGCGCCTGGGTGTAGAGGATCGGGGTCGTCGTCATGCGTGCGGCTTTCGATATCGCCTCGTCCTGCCCGGGGGCAGACGAGCGTTTCGGCGGGAGTAACATTACGGTGTCTGGGCGGGAATCATGCCAATGCCCTTGATGCATGCTTCAGTGCACAATAAATGGGGCAGGAATGAAAGGCCACATCATGTCAGAAACGATCGATTCCGCCTCCCTCGAAAAACGCGCCGCCGAACTGGTGGATCTTGCCCGCAAGGCAGGCGCCGATGCGGCTGACGCCGTCGTCGTTCGCGGCCGCTCCCGCTCTGTCTCGGTTCGCCTCGGAAAGGTCGAGGCGACCGAAGCATCCGAAAGCGACGATTTCTCGCTGCGCGTCTTCGTCGGCAACCGTGTCGCCAGCGTATCGGCCAATCCCGGTTTCGACCTGAAGGTACTCGCGGAGCGGGCCGTGGCGATGGCAAAGGCCTCGCCGGAAGACCCCTTCGCTTCGCTCGCCGATCCGGATCGGCTGGCGAAATCCTACCCGGATCTCGAACTCTTCGATGATCGCGAGGTTTCGACGGACGCCCTGACGGAAGCGGCGCTGGCCGCCGAAGAAGCGGCGCTGGCGGTGTCTGGCGTCACCAATTCCAGCGGCGCGGGTGCGTCGGCGGGCATGGGCGGGCTGGTGCTCGTCACCTCGCAGGGCTTCTCCGGTTCCTACATGGCCACCCGCTTCGGCCGCTCCGTCAGTGCGATTGCCGGCGAGGGCACCAAGATGGAGCGCGACTACGATTACGACAGCCGCATCTATTTCGACGAGTTGCGGGCGGCCGATGATATCGGCCGGGTTGCCGGCGAACGCGCGGTTGCGCGCATCAACCCTCGCCAGGTGCCGACCGCCAAGAACGTCACCGTCGTTTTCGATCCGCGCATGGCGCGCGGCTTCGTCGGCCATCTCGCCGGTGCGATCAACGGTGCTTCCGTCGCGCGCAAGACCAGCTTTCTGCGCGACATGATGGGCAAGCAGATCATGAAGGCCGGTCTGTCGGTGACCGACGATCCCCTGATCGTGCGCGGCTCGTCTTCGCGTCCGTTCGATGGCGAGGGTGTCAGCGGGTCCAAACTGACGATGGTCGAGGATGGCGTGCTGAACCATTGGTTCCTGTCGACCTCGGCTGCGCGCGAACTCGGCCTTGAGACCAACGGTCGCGGTGTGCGCGGTGGCCCGACGGTCAATCCCGCCTCGACCAATCTCGCGCTCGAGCCGGGCTCCATTTCGCGCGAGGATCTGATCCGTGGTGTGGGAACCGGCTTCTACGTGACCGAGCTCATTGGCCAGGGCGTCAACATGGTGACCGGCGAATATAGCCGCGGCGCCTCGGGCTTCTGGATCGAAAACGGCGAATTGTCTTTTGCCGTGTCCGAAGTCACGATCGCGTCGAACCTCAAGCAGATGTTCATGGCCATCACGCCGGCCGACGATATCGACCGGAAGTTCGGCGTTGCCGCGCCGACGCTCGCCATCGAAGGCATGACGCTCGCCGGCCTGTAAGCCGTGCACGTCAATGCCATGACAAAAGCGTTCGGCGATATGCCGTCGCGTAAGGATTGGAATGTCACACAAAGCACCATCGATCGCGACGTGGAGGGAGGATCTGGACTTGATCCTGTCTGCCGCGATTGCCGCGGGCGAAACCGCACTCCGCTACTTTCGCAACAAGCCCGATGTGCGCTGGAAGAACGAAGGACGCTCGCCGGTCAGCGAGGCCGATATCGCCGCCAACGACATTCTGAAGGAGCGTCTGCTTCTCGCCCGTCCGAACTATGGCTGGCTTTCGGAAGAGACCGACGACGATCAGAGCCGCCTGTCCTGCGAGACGGTCTTCGTCGTGGATCCTATCGACGGCACGCGCGCCTTCATCGCCGGCAAGGATCTCTGGTGCGTGAGTGTCGCGGTCGTCCACCGAGGTCTGCCTGTCGCCGGCGTGCTCTATGCGCCGGCGCTCGACGAGATCTACGAGGCAACGGTGGATGGCCCGGCGCTGAAGAACGGTGCGAGCATCCGTGTGCGTGACGCCCAGGACGGCGACGCCCTGCACGTGGCGGTCGCCGAAGACATCGTTTCGAGCCTGGCGCCTTCCTACCGCAACGGTATCGTTCGGGTGCCGCATGTACCGTCGCTCGCCTACCGGCTGGCAATGGTTGCCGATGGGCGGATCGACGGCACCGTGGTCAAGAAGAACTCCCATGATTGGGATCTCGCCGCTGCCGATCTCATCCTTGAGAGGGCGGGCGGAGGGCTCAATACACTTCAATCCCAAGCTCTGTCCTACAATCGCCCCAATGTGGTTCATGGCCTACTTTGCGCGGCGTCGAAGGCGGCGTTGCCGGGATTGCTCGCCGCGTCCAGGACCCTTGAGGGCCATTGACCTTTCAGGCCGAATGCCGCAAACCAACGCCCATATCCTATAAGAAAATGGAACTCCAATGGCTCACGACTCCGAGAAGAAACAACGTCTGCATTTGGTCTTTGGTGGTGAACTGACCACGCTCACCGATGTTCATTTCCGTGACCTGGACAAGCTCGATATCGTCGGCATTTTTCCTGATTACGAAAGCGCGCACATTGCCTGGAAGTCGAAGGCGCAGATGACCGTCGACAACGCGCATATGCGGTATTTCATCGTTCATATGCATCGCCTGCTCGATCCGGAAAACGATTGATGCCGATGCCGAGGGCATGCGTGGCGCGTTTCCGCGCGCTCGCTGCGTCTGACCTTCGCCCGAGCTTTGCATCGGGCGGGAGACTGAAGCCATGAGCAGCTTTCGCGCCCGGCTGGCGCTTTCGAGCTACCGCTGGATCGGTTCGGCGATCTATCCGTTCGTGTGGTCCTATCTTGCTCTGCGCGCCGCGAAGGGCAAGGAGGACCCGGCCCGTCGCCGTGAGCGCTACGGTTATGCCAGCGTGCCGCGGCCGCAGGGGCCTCTCGTCTGGTTCCATGCCGCAAGCGTCGGCGAGACGAATGCGGTCATCCCACTGATCAAGGAAATCCATCGCCGCGGCATCAACGTCGTCCTGACGACCGGCACGACGACCTCGGCACGGGTCGCGGCCGGACGTCTGGGTTCGGCGGTCATTCACCAGTACGTGCCGCTCGATTTCAAGCCGGCGGTCAACCGCTTCCTCGAATACTGGCAACCGGATCTGGCAATCATCGCCGAGTCCGAGATCTGGCCGATGACGATCCTCGAACTCGGGCGGCGCCACATCCCGCAGGTTCTGGTCAACGGACGGCTTTCCGACCGGACATTCGCCCGCTGGAAGAAGCGGCCGGCGCTTGCCGACGCGCTGTTTGAGAACCTCGCGCTGGTCATCGCTCAATCCGATGTCGATGCCGAGCGCTTTCGCACGCTGGGCGCCCTGCCGGTGATGGTCTCGGGCAACCTGAAGGTCGATACCGACGCACCGCCGCACGATCCGCAGGCGTTGAAGGAATATCGCCAGCAGATCGGCACGCGCAAAACCTGGGCGGCGATCTCGACCTTCGACGGCGAGGAAGCGGCTGCCGGCGTCGTGCATCGGGCGCTGAAGGAACGCACCGGCCTTTTGACGATCATCGTGCCGCGGCACCCCGAGCGCAGCGATGCGATCGAGGCGGCGCTGACGGCCAAGGGGCTGAAAGTCGCGCGCCGGACCCGCCGCGATCCGCTGACACCGGATGTCGATATCTTCCTCGGCGATACGATCGGCGAGATGGGGCTCTATCTGCGCCTGACCGAGGTTGCCTTTGTCGGCCGTTCGCTGTTTGCCGAAGGCGGCCAGAACCCGCTCGAGCCGGCCATGCTCGGCTGTGCCGTTCTTTCGGGCGGCAACGTCCAGAACTTTCGCGAGACCTATCAGATGCTGGCCAAGAACGGCAGCGCCAAGATCGTCCGCGATGTCGAGATGCTGGCCAAGGGCGTCAACTATCTGCTCGCCAACGACGACATGCGTCGCTCGATGATCGATGCCGGCCTTGAAACCGTGCAAGAGATGCGCGGAGCGCTTTCGGCGACGATGAAGGGGCTCGAGCCTTATATCAATCCGCTCGTCGTCAAGGCACGGCTCGAGCCGCGCAACGACCTCTGACCGCACCGGGAGACTTGAGATCACCATGAGCGCACCGACAGCCATCGCCGGCATCCTGTTCGACAAGGACGGGACGCTGCTCGACTATGCCAAGAGCTGGGTGCCGGTGAACTATGAGCTGGCAAAGATCGCCGCCAAGGGTGACGAGGCTCTGGCCCGCACGCTGCTCAGGGCAGGCGGCATGGATGCGGATACCGGCCATGTGCTGCCCGACAGCCTGCTTGCCGCCGGTAACACGGTCGAGATCGCAACCGGGTTCGTTGCCGCCGGTGCGCCCTTTTCCGTGGAAGCGTTGACGACGCTGTTTGATGGGTTGTTTGCCCGCTCCGCCGAATATGCGGTACCGGTCACCGACCTCGGCTCGTTCTTCGCAGACCTGCATGCCAAGGGCTACCGTCTTGGTGTCGCCTCCAGCGACAACGAGCGCTCGATCCGCGAGACCGCCCGGCGCTTTGGCTTCGACGGTTATCTGCATTACGTCGCCGGCTACGACAGCGGCTATGGCGTCAAGCCGGAGCCCGGTATGGTGCTCGGCTTCTGCGCCGCCACCGGGCTCGATCCGCGGCAGGTCGTCGTCGTCGGCGACAACAATCACGACATGCACATGGGCCGCAACGCTGGCGTCGGCCTGACGGTCGCGGTGCTCACGGGCACCGGCTCGCGCCAGTCGCTTGCCGCCGCCTCCGACCATTGCCTGGCGGATATCACCGAGCTCGAAGCCGTCCTTTAGGTTTCCCGCCGAGCCGCAATTCGTCCATTGCAGCCGTCACGGGGGGGCAATCACGGATGCCAGACGGCCGCTAGTGACAAGGCCGACAGATAGAGCCCCAAACCGAAGACGGCGTGCGTAACCAGGCTGCGCAGCCGTGCAACATTCGGGGCCGGCGTTTTCGAGGCGGCGATGCCGGCACCCATGCCCGGCTGCATCAGGAAGAACGGCGCGGCCACCGTCGCGAGACCGACAATCAGTGCCGGGGCAAGCGTCGGCAGCATCGCCCAGCCCTGGCCCCAGATCGACAGAAGAAGACCGGCGAAGACAATCCCGATCGCATAGTGGGCGCTCCAGCCGATCAGGCGTTCGCCCGAAACCGGCGCCGCTGCTGCGATCCGCTGGTGCCGGAAGCGGCCTTGCGGAAAATGGCCGATCCAGCGTCCGACCATGGCGTAGTCCAGCGAAGGTATGCCGAGAAAGCGTTTCAGCGCCACGGCCCAGAGATCCATGGTTATGGTCGCGCCGATCCCGATGAGGACGGCTCGCAACACCAAAGTCGTTTCCATGTTCTTATCCCTTCACATCATGTTCATGGCCGCACGTCGGCAGATTGCACAGTGCGGGCATTCGATCCGTCATCGGCAGGTCAAAATATCATTCAATTGATTCATTGAATGATTGATGGAGAAATGCTAGGCTCCTGTCAATGACCGATGTTCAGCTTCATGTCTTCGAAGAATTCGCCGACCTCGCCCGCACGCTGGCGAGCGCTCATCGCCTGCTCCTGCTCGAGCATATCGCTCAGGGCGAGCGCTCGGTGGAGCGCCTCGCCGAGCTGTCCGGCCTCAGCATTGCCAATGCGTCGCAGCATCTGCAGCAGTTGCGGCGCGCCGGTTTCGTCGAAACCAGACGGGACGGCAAGCGCGTGCTCTATCGGCTGGGGACAGGCCCGGTGATCGGGCTGCTTTCGGCGCTGCGCCAACATGCCGAGCACAATCGCGCCCAGATCCAGGGTCTGGTTGCCGATCGTCTGCATCGACCTGACCGCCTCGAAGCGATTTCGCGCGAGGAACTGCTGCTGCGGCTGCGCGGAGGAGGCGTTACGTTGCTCGACGTGCGGCCTGAGGAGGAGTTCGCCTCCGGTCATCTTCCCGGTGCGATCAACATTCCGATCGAAGAGCTTGACCGACGCCTTGCAGAACTGCCTGCCGGAGGCGAAATCGTCGCCTATTGCCGCGGCCCCTATTGCGCCTTGTCGTTTGATGCGGTGACGGTCCTGCATGGCAGGGGCTTTGCTGTCCGCCGGCTCGAGAGCGGATTTCCGGATTGGAAGGCAGCGGGCCTTGCTGTTGAGAACAGCACCCTGAGTTAGGCGAGACGTCTGACGGAACCGCACATTGTCTTGTGCCGCTTGCCTTTTTCAGCGTTCTGACGTTTTTTGTCGGCCAACAATGCCGTCGCCGTTTTTTTGGGCAGCGACAGTCAAGATGTGCATCGTCCTTCGCGGAAGGACCAGACGGGGTTACGGAAAGAACTATGGTATCGGAAGCGCCGCCGTTCTGGTGGACCAAGGCGGATTGGCGTGCCCGGGCTTTGTGGCCGTTTTCCTGGATCTATGGACGTGTTGCCGGCTTGCGCATGGATCGCGCCCGTCGCGCTTCCGTGCCGGTGCCGATCATCTGCATCGGCAACTTCACGGTCGGCGGTGCCGGCAAGACGCCGACGGCGATCGCACTTGCGCGCGCCGTCAAGGCGAAGGGGCTGAAGCCCGGATTCCTCAGTCGCGGTTATGGCGGTTCCCTCGATGTGACGACGGTCGTCGAACCCGAGCACCACAGGGCACGCGATGTCGGCGACGAGCCACTGCTGCTGTCGCGCGAGGCGTTGACGGTCGTCTGCCGTCGCCGCGTCGATGGCGCCCGCCGGCTGGTCGCCGAGGGTGTCGACATCATCATCATGGACGATGGTTTCCAGAGCGCGCGTCTCGCCTTCGACTTTGCCCTGCTGGTCATCGATTCCCGCCGCGGCATCGGCAACGGGTACCTCGTGCCGTCGGGGCCCGTGCGGGCACCCATCTCCAACCAGCTGCGCCATGCGACGGCCCTGTTGAAGATCGGAGGCGGCGCCGAAGCCGACGCCTTGATCCGCCGTGCCGCGCGGGCAGGCAAGCAGATCTACGAAGCGGAGGTCGTGCGCCTCGACGACGGCTCGCTGAACGGCGTCAAGGTGCTGGCCTGGGCCGGCATCGCCGACCCGGAGAAATTCTATCGCACCGTGCGCGAAACCGGTGCCGTGATCGAGGAAACCCGAAGTTTCCCCGACCATCATCATTTCTCGGAGGACGAGATATCGGACCTGCTCGACCGCGCCGCGGCACTCGGCTGCACCCTCGTGACGACCGCCAAGGACATGGTTCGTCTTGAGCCGGGCCAGGGCCGGGCGGCGGAGCTGGCGGCAGCCAGTCGGGTGATCGAAATCGACGTGCGCTTCGACGATCCGACGGCACCGTCAAAGATCGTCACGTCAGCGCTCTCGGCGGCGCGCGCCCGAAAGCTGCGGGAAGCGGAGCAGAAGTAAGCTGGGGACAGAGGCACAAGGCAACTTCGCCTTGACCAGAGTTGCGGCAAGGTTCGATCGCCGGAGTGATACTTATGTCCCGATGGAACGTCGCCTCGCCCGCCGGGGTTTCAGAAGAATGGACCAGGGGCGCTCCAGCATTGTGATGCTGGCGCTTTTGAAAGCGGGATGCTCTAGTTTTTTCCGGCGAAGTCTTAGCGGCGCTGGTTCGGCAGGGCGCCGGCGCGCTTCTCGGCTTCGAGCGATGCTTCCGCATCGATGTAGGGCTCCTGGCGTGCGACGCTCCAGTAGCGCAGTTCGTCGACCGGAATGGTCTTGCCGGTCATCGCGCAGATGACGTGCGAGCCGGCAAGAACGATCTGGAAGTCACCGTCGAGATAACGGATCTTCGCTTCGCGCGAGGCGCTTCCTTCAAACCGGTTCATCATCGTCTATGCCCATTCCGTCTGCTTGGTCTGGTCTCTGATCTAGCCCGGCGTTCGGCAAAATGCCAGCGTATTTCGCCTTGCCGATCGTTCGGGTCAGCTCCTGCCGAACAGCCGCTCGATGTCGGAGAGCTTCAATTCGATATAGGTCGGTCGGCCGTGATTGCACTGGCCGGAGCCAGGTGTTGCTTCCATCTGGCGCAGGAGCGCGTTCATTTCCTCGGTGCGCATCCGGCGGCCCGACCGGACCGAGCCGTGGCAGGCCATCGTTGCGGCGAGATATTCAAGACGGCTTGAAAGCCCGTTGGCCGTATCCCATTCGGCAATCTCGTCGGCGAGCTGGCGCACGAGGCCCGCGGCATCCATCTCGCCCAGCATCGCCGGCGTTTCCCTGACTGCGATAGCACCTGGCCCGAAGCGCTCAATGCCGAGACCGAGGCGACCCAGTTCGTCTGCATGCGTCATCAGCCGGTCGCAATCGTCTTCCGAAAGATCGACGATTTCCGGGATCAGCAACGACTGGGCGGCAACCGGCTTTGAATGAAGCGCCGTTCGCATTGTTTCGAACACGAGACGTTCGTGCGCGGCATGCTGGTCGACGATGACAAGGCCGTCCTGGGTCTGCGCGACGATGTAGTTTTCGTGAAGCTGGGCGCGCACGGCACCAAGCGGAAACGATTGCGGCGCGGGCGCGTCCGCGACGGTCCGTTGAGGTTCGGGTGAAAGTGATGCCGTGCGGGCCGACGGGGCGGAGAAGGCGGCAAAGCTCGCCTGCGGTGTCTCCGACAAGCCGCGAAGCATGGTATCGAAATGCGTCGGCCGAGAAGGAGAGGTCTCCGCGCTCCAGGGCTGCTGCGGCCGGTACTGCCCGGAGCGGAACGCTTGCATCATTCCGCTCGCGCCCGTCGTCGACGCCCGGTCGCCCTCGCGCGCCAGAGCCTGGCGGATCGCGCCGATGATCAGCCCTCGGATGAGGCCCGGATCGCGGAAGCGGACATCTGATTTTGCCGGATGCACGTTGACGTCGACGAGCGCCGGGTCAAGCGTGATCGACAGAACCGCCACGGGATAGCGGCCATGCGGGATCGTTTCGGAATAGGCCGCGCGAATGGCAGACAGCAGTTGCTTGTCCTGGACCGGGCGCCCGTTGACGAAGACATACTGCTGCAGCGAGTTGCCGCGGTTGTAGGTCGGCACGCCTGTAAAGCCTGTCAGCTTTATGTCCTCGCGCTCGGCGTCGATCTCGATGGCGTTGTCGCGAAAGTCCTTGCCGAGCACTTGCGCCATGCGCGCGAGCCGGTCTTCGCCGGTTGCCGGAAACTCCAGCGTCGTTCGATCCGACCCGGACAGCACGAAGCGCACCTTCGGAAAGGCAATCGCCATGCGCCGCACGACGTCAGAGATCGCCGATGCCTCGGCCTTTTCCGACTTCATGAACTTGAGCCGGGCAGGTGTCGCAAAGAACAGGTCGCGGACTTCGACGACCGTGCCGGTATTGGCAGGCGACGGACGAACAGGATCCGTCCTGCCGCCGGCGATGGTGATGACGGCGCCCTCGGCCGCACCGGCCGTTCTGGTGGTGATCGAAAGCCGCGAGACCGACCCGATCGAGGGCAGGGCCTCGCCGCGAAAGCCGAGCGTGCGGATATCGAACAGGTTGTCATCCAGCTTCGAGGTGCAGTGCCGCTTGACGGCCAGCTCCAGATCCGCGGGCTGCATGCCGGCGCCATTGTCGGTCACGCGCAGCAGCGTCTTGCCGCCGCCGGCGGTGGCGATCTCGATCCTGGTCGCACCGGCGTCGAGCGCGTTCTCGATCAGCTCCTTGGCGGCACTGGCCGGACGTTCGATGACTTCGCCGGCGGCGATCTGATTGATGAGGGTTTCGGAGAGCTGCTTGATGGCCATCGCCTATTTTCCCGGATTCGGCGACGGAACGGAAGCGAAAATAAAGGTCTGTCCCCGTCCGCTTGCCCGGATCTCCGGGCTTTGGTTGTGCAACCACTTGGTGCACCCAAAAATGAGGTGAGGATTTAATTGCCCCTTAATATTCTGCTGCGATTTTCCACAACAACCTGAATGATCACGGGTTTTGTCTTCGAAGCACTGCGGCGTTGCTGGACGTCGTGTCACCCCGCTCGAAGGCCTGCCTTCCCAGGCAATCCCAGCATGTCCCGAACTGAAACCGCCGCAGGGGCGAGTGAGGACAGCGCAATGAACGATGGGGCGCCGAACGGCGCGGACATCAACAGGATCATTCTCGAGTCGAGCTGCGATGCGCTCGGCTTTGCGATGCTTGTCTGCGGTCGGGACGACACCATCCTTTTTGCCAGCCGCACGATGCTGCAGTATTTTCCCGTTCCATCCGAGATGCTGCTGCCGGGAACGCGACTGCGCGATTTCCTCGGCGCCGTTTACGACACCGGCGTTCGCCCCGGCACCGTTCCGGAAAACAGCCGTCGCCGGACGAACCGCGAGGATTGGATTGCCGAGCATATGGCGCTGCATTGGCGCGAGCGCTACGAGAATGTCGAGAGGGCCGGTCGCACGCGCTGGGTATCGATGCGCAAGCGGCGTCTCTCCAGCGGTATCGGCATCCTGTCGATTACCGACGTCTCCGATCAGAAGAAGCGCGACGAGCAGCTGCAGACCGATCTCGAAAGGGTCGAGCTGACGGAAGAAATCCTCGACGCTCAGCCCAATCCGATCTGCGTCAAGGATCGCAACCTTAACTATATCGCCGTCAACAAGGCGTTCTGCCTGATCCACGATCTTTCACAGGACGCGATCCTCGGGCGTTCGGCCTGGGATCTGGTTGAAAGCGATCTTGCCGAACGGTTCGAGCAGTCCGATCGGCACGTGCTTGAAACCGGCAAGCCGCATTCCGAAGCGGAGCATATCGTGCGCGCCGATGGCAGCGATCTCTGGGTTCTCACCCGCAAGTATCGCGTCGGCATGCCCGGCCGTCATTTCGTCGTCACCTGCATGAACGACGTGACCGATATCGCCGGCTGGTACAATGGTTCGGAGGACGGCTCCGTTGCCGCGGGCGGTCTCCAGATCAGCGACTACAGCATTTTCGCGCCCGCTCAGAATTTCTACGATCCCTTTCGCGCGCTGAACGTGCAGCAGCTGGTGGAGGCGGGCTCGATGATCGAGACGCTTCCCGCGCGGGGCTTGCGTGTTCTGCTTGCGACGGCCGATCGGCTGACGGAAGATCGCCTGGTGACGCGCCTGCGCGGCTCTGGCCTGGAAGCGTGCGCTGTGCGCAATCTCGACGAATTGACCGCCTTCGGCATGGCGTCCGAGAGCGCCGGCCTGAAGCTCGACGTTCTGCTTCTCGACGGTGCTTTTCCAGATGGTCAGCATGTGCCCACCGCCTGGCGCAACTGCCCCGTACTTGCGATCGAAGCCGATCAGGACGCTGCCGCAGTGCTGGCCGAAGTGTTCCGCGTTTGCGCCGAGCGCCCGCAAGCTTCGCCGCTGTTGCAGCCGGACTGGTCGCTGTCGTTTGAGGACGAGGGCGCCGCGACCGTGCCTGTGTCGCAGGTCGATGTCCTCGTTGCCGAGGACAACCAGATCAATCAGTTCGTCTTCACCCAGATCCTTGAAGGCCTGGGGGTCTCGCACCGCATCGCCGCCAATGGGCGTGAGGCGGTCGAACTCTGGCACGAGCTGCAACCGTCGCTGATCCTCATGGATGTGTCCATGCCTGTCATGAACGGTTTCGATGCGGCGGTGGCCATTCGCGCCGCTGAAAAGACCAAGGGACAGAAGACCCCGATCATCGCGGTGACCGCGCAGGCCCTCGATATCGACCTGCAGCAATGCAAGGCATCGGGCATGGACGATCACATCATGAAGCCGGTCAGCCCGGATATGATCGAGGCGGTGTTGCGAAAATTCATGCCGGTAAAGGCCATGCGAACGACAGGTTGAGCGAAAATCGTGTCAACTCGCTAGAATTGGGGATGTCGATGGCAGATGTTGGAGCAAGGCGATATCGGATTGTTAACTCCCGATTGCGATCTTCTGCACCGAATTGCCCGAAAGCGTAGAGCCCCACCGTAATGCATCGCAGCCCCTCAGCCGTCCAAGCCCATACCCTGCCGGAGGCGCATTTCCGCTCCGCAGGTCTGAGCGTGGCGTCGGCTAAAGTGTTCGGTCGCTCGCCTCGCTCGCTTTCTGTTCGGGTGGCCGGCAAATGATGTCAGGCGAAACCCCTTATCATCGTGTCGGCAAGGAGCCACCGGCTGTCGCAAGCTCGGTCGATCCGTTGACGGGGCTTGGAAATGCGCGCCAACTCCGCAAGACCGTTTGCGACCTGGCTGAAGAGCGCGCCAGCGATCCTGCTCCCTTTACGATCGGCCTTGCCAATATCGACGGCTTCAAGCCGATCAACGACCTGTTCGGCCCGCGAGCCGGAGACGAGATCCTCTGCCAGGTTGCGCACCGGTTGCAAGCCTGCGCGCCGGAAGGCGCCACGATCATCCGCTCGGAGAGCGACGAGTTCGCCTTCGTCCTGCCGCTCGTCTTCGAGCGCAAGGGAGCCGAGAAAGTCGGCCAGATGCTGAAGGAGGTGCTTTCGGCACCGTTCGATCTCGGCGATCGCAACGTTCGCCTCTCGGCCTCGTTCGGCTTTGCTGTTTATCCCTTTGCCGGCGAAGTCTTCGAAGATCTGCTGAAGAGCGCGGACACGGCCCTCTATCGTTCCAAGCGCCGCGGTCGCGGCCAGATCACCGTCTATTCCCAGGAAATCGCCCAGGAAATGAAGCGGGCGACGCAGCTCGAGCAGGCTCTGCGCAATGCCATCATCGCCAACGAGGTCGATGTGCATTTCCAGCCGATCGTCGACCTGCGCAACGACGCAGTCGTTGGCTTCGAAGCCTTGGCCCGGTGGTGCGACGCCGATCTCGGCTATGTGTCGCCAGCCGTGTTCGTGCCCTTGGCGGAGGAGCGCGGCTTCATCGAATCGCTGGCCGAGACATTGTTGCGCAAGGCGGCCCACGCGGCACTCTCCTGGCCGAAGGAGCTGTTCCTGTCGTTCAACCTGTCGTCGGCGCAATTGATGGATCCGGCGACCAGCTCGCGGCTTTTGACGATCATCAACCAGATCGGCCTCGACCCGCGACGGCTGGAACTGGAGATCACCGAAACCGCCGTTATGGCCGACGCGGAAATCGCCCAGAAGATCGTGACCGAGCTGCGGGCGGCGGGCGTTCGCGTCTCCCTCGACGACTTCGGCACGGGACAGTCGAGCCTTGGGCGCCTTCGTGATTTCTCGTTCGACAAGGTCAAGATCGACCGGGCCTTCGTGTCGCGGATCTCGGTCGATCGGGCGTCCGAGCATATCATCAAGGCGATTGTTTCGATGTGCGAAGGTCTGGAGCTTCAGGTCGTCGCCGAAGGTATCGAGGATTTTTCCGAAGCCTTGAAACTGAAGGCGCTCGGCTGCGGCATGGGCCAGGGCTATTTCTACGGCAAGCCGGCCGATGCCGTTGCCACCATGCGCTACCTCTCGGACCGCTATCGCGGCGTCGCAGCCCAGCTTTAGGTACTGCTCGGGGCATTTCCGGGAAAAGCGTGAAGCGGCTCCTGCCAGGGAATGCTTGAATACAGAGAGATAGAGCGCTTCTGCGGCACCACCCAAAGCGGAAACGACGTCATGTCGGATTCAGTTCTTGGCGCTCTCCACCAGGTTTCGTGTGCCTTCCGCCAGCAGCCAATCCCTCACGCGTCGCGCCTGGTTATTGAGCTCGCGCGAGCGCGGCCAGACGACGTAGAACGCCAGTCCGGTCTTCAGCACGTGATTGCCAACCGGCACAAGGGCGCCGGAGCGCACCTGCGGATCGGTCAGATGTTCCCAGCCGAGCGCCACGCCTTCGCCCGATAGCACCGCCTGGATCACCAGGACATAGTCGTTGATCGCAAGCCGTCGCGCCTGTGGCGGATAGGCGAGGCCGGCGCTGGCAAACCATTCGGTCCAGTCGCAGGCGCGGCGCACCGGTTCTTCCAGGTGAATGAGGTTGTGGCGCAGCAGATCGGCCGGCGTGGCGGGCAGCCCATGCTGCTCGATATAGGCAGGCGTCGCCACCGCGTTGACGACCTCGTCGGCCAGAAGGGCTGCATGATAGCGCGGCCAGTGGCTGGGATCGCCGCCGCGTATGCCGAGCGGGATCGGCTCCTCATCGAGGTCGAGATCGCGCACGCTCGTCTGGATCCGCAAGTCGATCTCCGGCAGATCCTCGCGCATGCGGTTGAGCCGCGGCAGCATCCACATCGAGGCAAAGGCGGTCGAGGCCGCAAGCGTCACATTGGTCTCGCGCCCCTTGGAGCGGATGTCTTCTGCGGATTTCTGTATACGAGACAGGCCGACGGACACGTCGGCATGGAATTTCTCTCCCGCCTCGGTCAACTCGACGGCACGGTGCACGCGGTGGAAGAGCGGCACGCCCAGCTGTTCCTCCAGTCCGCGGATGGCGTAGGAGACGGCGGCCTGGGTCATGCCGAGCTCGTTGGCGGCACGGGTGAAGTTCTGGTGGCGGCCGGCGGCCTCGAACACGATGAGGCTTGCTGCCGACGGAAGCAGGCGGCGTAGATTTTCCATAACTCAGGCTTATCGCATGGCTCAATTTTTTCCAGCGTTACAACGCAATTTTTCGCCAATACCATCATCTCAAATGATGGGAGAACGGCAATGGAAATGGCAGCTGTGGCAGCGGGTGAAGCGCCGAGACGGACGCGAGGGTCAAGGCCGCAGCGCGGTGGTGTCGGTGCCAAGGGCCTTGGCGTGCCCTATATCATGCGCAACATTCCGACCTACGATATCCTGAGCGAGGAAAACCTGCTGCGAATCGAGGCGATTGCCGATCGCATCCTCGCCGAAGTCGGCATCGAGTTTCGCGACGATCCCGCGGTCCTCGATCACTGGAAACGCGCCGGCGCCAAACTCGATGGCCTCCGGGTGACGTTCGAACCGGGCATGCTGAAGGAGATCGTTCGCTCTGCACCGCGCCAGTTCACCCAGCATGCCCGCAATCCCGCCCGCAGCGTCGAGATCGGCGGCAACAACGTCGTGTTCTCGCCGGCCTATGGCTCGCCGTTCGTCACGGATCTCGACAACGGCCGGCGCTACGGCACGATCGAAGACTTTCGCAACCTGATCAAGCTGGCGCAGTCGAGCCCGTGGCTGCACCATTCGGGCGGTACGATCTGCGAACCGGTCGATGTGCCGGTAAACAAACGCCACCTGGACATGGTCTACAGCCACATCAAATACTCCGACCGGGCCTTCATGGGCTCGATCACCGCGGAGGATCGCGCCGAAGACTCGATCGACATGGCGCGCATTCTCTTCGGTCGCGATTTCGTCGATGCCAATTGCGTCATCCTTGGCAACGTCAACGTCAATTCGCCGCTCGTCTGGGACGGCACGATGACGAAGTCGTTGCGCGCCTATGCCCGGGCAAACCAGGCGGCAGTCATCGTGCCCTTCATCCTCGGCGGCGCCATGGGGCCGGTCACCAACGCCGGAGCGATTGCGCAGTCCTATGCCGAGACGCTAGCCGGCTGCGCCTTGACCCAATTGGAGCGCAAGGGCGCGCCTGTCATCTTCGGCAACTTCCTGTCCTCCATGTCGCTTCGCTCAGGCTCGCCGACCTTTGGGACGCCGGAGCCGGCGATCGGCAGCATGGTCATCGGCCAGTTGGCACGCCGTCTCGGCCTGCCGCTACGCTGTGCCGGTAATTTTTCCAATTCCAAGCTGCCGGACGCCCAGGCGATGCAGGAAGGCGTCATGTCGATGCTGTCGGCGGTTCATTGCGGCGCAAACTTCATCCTGCACTCGGCCGGCTTCGTCGACGGGCTGCTGGCGATGTCTTACGAGAAATTTGTCATGGACACGGACTTCTGCGGCGCGCTGCATTCCTATCTCGCCGGCGTCGTCGTCGACGACAACACGCTCGCCATGGACGCCTTCCTTCAGGTCGGGCCCGGCAGCCATTTCCTCGGCTGCGACCACACCATGCGCAACTACCAGACGGCCTTCTGGGATTCAGGCCTGTCTGACAACGAGCCGTTCGAGAAATGGACGGAGGAGGGCGGCACTGACATGGCGACGCGTGCCAACCGCAGCTGGAAGAAGACGCTCGCCGAATACGAAGCGCCGCCGCTGGACGTGGCAATTGATGACGCTTTGGCCGACTATGTCACTCGCCGCAAGAACGACATGGCGGACGCCTGGTACTAAGCTGCCGTGAGCTTGCCGGAATACAAAGAACAAGAATGATGCAGTGTCCCCGGTCCGCCTCAGCGGACAGGCGGCGCTCAAGGGAACAGAAATGACGCTGCCGAAAGACCCGCTGCTCCAACCCTACAGCTTGAAACACCTGACGCTCAAGAACCGGATCATGTCGACGGCCCATGAGCCGGCCTATTCCGAAGACGGCATGCCGAAGGATCGCTATCGCCTCTACCACCTTGAAAAGGCCAAGGGCGGCATGGCGCTGACCATGACGGCCGGCTCCGCCATCGTTTCGGAGGATTCACCGCCGGCCTTCGGCAATCTCCATGCCTATTCCGACGAGATTGTGCCGTGGCTGAAGAAGATCGCCGACGACTGTCATGAGCATGATTGCGCGGTGATGATCCAGCTGACCCATCTCGGTCGCCGCACCGGCTGGAACAAGGGCGACTGGCTGCCGGTTCTTTCCGCCTCTCCTGTTCGCGAAGCCGCGCACCGTTCCTTCCCCAAGGAGATCGAGGACTGGGATATCGAGCGCATCGTCGCCGACTATGCGGCAGCGGCCGCCCGCATGCAGGCAGCCGGCCTCGACGGCATCGAGCTCGAGGCCTACGGCCACCTGATGGACGGCTTCTGGTCGCCGGCGACCAACCAGCGCGACGACGACTTCGGCGGCTCGCTCGACAACCGCCTGCGTTTTACCCACATGGTGCTCGACGCGATCCGCACATCCGTCGGCCCGGATTTCATCGTCGGCATGCGCATGGTCGCGGACGAGGATTGGGACAAGGGGCTTTCCAAAGAAGAAGGCATCGAGATCGCCCGCCGCATGGCAGATTCCGGCAAGGTGGATTTTCTCAACATCATCCGCGGGCATATCGATCACGATGCGCCGCTCACCAAGGTCATCCCGATCCAGGGCATGGCCGCCTCGCCGCATCTCGATTTTGCCGGTGAAGTCAGGGCGGCGACGAAATTTCCCGTGTTCCATGCGGCCCGCATCGCCGATGTCGCGACTGCCCGCCACGCGATCGCCGAAGGCAAGCTCGACATGGTCGGCATGACCCGCGCCCATATCGCCGACCCGCACATCGTCAGGAAGATCAAGGAGGGCAGGGCGGCCGAGATCCGCCCCTGCGTCGGCGCGACCTACTGTCTCGATCGCATCTATGAGGGCGGCGGCGCGCTGTGCATTCACAATGCGGCGACCGGCCGTGAGGCGATCGTGCCGCATGTGATTTCCAGAAGCTCCGGGCCGAAGCGAAAGGCTGTGGTTGTTGGCGCCGGGCCGGCCGGTCTCGAAGTGGCGCGCGTGCTTGCCGAGCGCGGCCACAGTGTCGAGATCCTTGAGGCCACCGGCCAGGCCGGCGGGCAGATCCTGCTTGCCCAGCGCAATCCGAGGCGCCGGGAGCTGATCGGCATCGTCGACTGGCGGCTGTCGGAGCTGGAGCGGCTCGGCGTGCCCGTCCACTACAATGTTTTTGCGGGCGTCGACGACATTCAGGAGCGTTCGCCCGATCTCGTCGTCGTCGCTACCGGCGGCATTGCACAAAACCCGGCTCTGGAGGCCGGGGACGATCTGGTCGTTTCGAGTTGGGATATCATTGCCGGTGCGGTCAAGCCGGAAGGACCGGTGCTGCTCTACGACGACAACGGCGCCCATAGCGGCATGACGGCAGCCGAGCTCATTGCGCGCGCCGGCGTCGAGCTGGAGATCGTGTCGCCCGAGCGGATGTTTGCGCCCGAAGTCGGCGGCATGAACCACGTGCCCTATGCCAAGACCTTCGCGGATCACAATGTGCGTGTAACGATCAATACCCGTCTGAAATCGGTTCGGCGGGACGGCAATGGGCTGGTCGCGACGCTCGGGTCCGATTTTTCGGACACCGCATTAAGCGAGCGGCGGGTGGCGCAGGTGGTGGTCGAGCATGGCACCGTGCCGATGGACGATCTCTATCGCGAATTGAAGCCGCTTTCCCGCAATCTGGGCGCCGTCGACTATAAGGCGCTGCTTCGCGGTGAAAATCCGATCGCGCTTCGCAATCCCGACAGCAGCTTCGACATGTTCCGTATTGGTGACGCGGTTGCAAGCCGCAACATCCATGCCGGCATTTACGATGCACTGCGTTATGGCGTTCTGATCTAGAGCGTTTCATCTTTAAACGGAAGCGATTCTGTTGGCTCAAAACGGCCGTTCCACACGAAGGATGGCGCAGAGCGATGCGGACCCATCGGTCAAGCCATCCGACACAGTGGACGGCCGTTTTCAGCCAACCCGAAGGGCCGGATGAATTTCGGCCATTACCGGCGGCGTCCGTCTCGACCGCAGCTTCTGCTGCGCTCTTCGCCAGCCGACTTGGTTCTGGCCGAAATTCCTTCCGGCAGAATGTTTCCGTTTAAAGATGAAGCGCTCTAACAAAGAAAAGCGGCGGTGAAAGCACCGCCGCTCCATCTCCTGGTCGTCTCTTGATCCAGCTTACTGCTGGGTACCCTCAGCCGGTGCCGGCTCAATCGCTGTCGCCGGTGCCGTTCCGGTGGTCGAGGAGGTCGTCGAGGTGTCAACCGGCTGGTTGGCGTTCTGCTCGGCGACCTGCTGCGCCTTGGTCTTGAACTCCGGGGCCGCCTTCAAGGTTTCGGCGGTTTCCGTCGTCGTCAGCTTCAGGGCATCCGTATTGGCCTGTTCGGAAATCTGAATGCGATCGAACGGGACCGCAACATTCTTCTCGCCGAGACCCAGGAAGCCACCGACACCGATCACCGCGGCTTCGACACCGCCGTCCTTCTTGATGATCAGGTCGTTGATCTCGCCGACCTTTTCATCGCCGGCGTTGTAAACGGTCTGGCCGACATAGGTGCTGGTCGCGATCTGGTCGGCGGCCTGCTCGGTTATGTAGGTGCCGTCAGACTGCGCCATGTCGGCAGGCGCTTCGGTGGTCGCGGGCGGTGTCGTCTGCGCCTGGTCGGCAGGCGTTTCGGTGCCCGGAGCCGGCTGGATTTCCATCGCCTGCGGCTCGGCCGGCTTAGGCTGAGCAGCGTCCTGGGCGAAGGCCATCGGAGCGAACGCAACACTTGCGATAAGCGCACCGGCCGCAACGGAAGATACAAGTTTCTTGGTCATGTCAAAATGCCTTTCCTTGACGTTGTCGATCAAGGCGCGGTCCTGAAAGAGCCAGGGTTCCACCGCACCGGTGATATCAAAGCAACGCTTGGCTGCAGAGACGGTTCCAAAAAAAATGAATTGATCACATTGGAATTCCGGTAGTCCTGCGCCAGCTTTCGATGGCCGCAGATCAATATCTCCGGAGACCGTTGTCGTTCGTTCGGCCGATAGCTGATGCCATCATTCAAACTTTGTATTTTAGTGATTTATTGATTGCTTCTTTACATTCACTCAATCTTGAGTGTTCTTGGCGATACTTGGCGAAGGCGGGAAACGGATCATATCGTGGATAGTCCATCCTGCTGATCTGGACGGTTCCCAATGTTTCTGCCGCGGCGATTTCTCTCCGTTTCCCTGCTTTCTGTTTTGGTGATGGTCTGCCTTGTCGGCATTGAGCGCAGCCTGTTCGGCGTGCGCTATTTCTCGGAGCGAATGCCGCGGGTCGAGCCCTATAATCTATGGCATGCATGGGTCGCGCTCAGCCTTTCGCTTGCGGCCATTCAAGGCTTTACGCGTGATGCCTCCTGGCTGGGCGCGCCTATGCTTCGAGCGGCTTCGCGCCGCGAACTGTCGATCTGCATCGCCACATTGGTCCTTGCGGCCGCCGCCGCCCTGCTTTTCAGCGTCGATGCCGTGACTTTCAGCGCCCTGGCCCGCGAGGACAACATCTTCGAGTGGCTTTCTGCTCTATTGATCTTCGCTTCGAGTGTGTTCTTCGCGCTGGTGGCGACAGGTCAATTGCGTGCGGCGCGCGGGGAGGCCGGCCGCGATGCATGGCTTGCAACTGGCGCCGCCACATCTTTCAGCCTTGTCTTCTTCGTTGTCGGTATGGAGGAGATATCCTGGATGCAGCGCGTTTTCGGCCTTGCCACGCCTGACGCATTGCTGGGGCTGAACAAGCAGCAGGAACTGAACCTGCACAACATCTCCACCGGCTTTTCCGAGTTGCTCTACTACACCGGCAGCTTCGTGTTGCTGACGCTCATGCCTTTTATCTGGCTCTATCTTCGCAAGGGCTTTGCGCTCGGACGGCTGGAAGCTTTCGTACCCAGCGTGCTGGTGCTGGCGGCAAGCGCACCGATGGCGGCCTTCAACAGCGACAACTGGAGCATGCTGCCGACGCAGATGATGGTGATGATGACGGTGATCATCCTCTTGGTGATCGCCGATCTCGCTCTGCGGGGTGGACTGTGGCGGGAGTTCGTCCTGCTGACCGCAACCGCCATTTTGATCGTCGCGATCCAGGAACTGTTCGTGCTGCAGGCACACGACCTCGTGCGCATCTGGGATCCGACCGAATACAAGGAACTCTTCATTGCGGTCGGTCTTGCCATTTATGGCTACGAGACCTGGTCGCGCCTGCGCTCGTCGGCGCCGGTCGGCGAGGTTCGGATCGGGCGGCGACCAATGGCGGGATGAAGAAAACCCCGCCGAAACGGCGGGGCTCGTACTGCAGTACCGTTTGATGCGACGGCAGTCTCAGTGGCTTTCGCGAAGAACCTCGCTGCCGCTGCCGCCAACGAGGAAATCGAGGTCCGCGCCCTTGTCGGCCTGTAGCACCGTGTCCTGGTAGAGCTTGTAGTAGCCGCGGGTCCATTTCTGCTCCGGCGGCTGCCAGGCGGCAATGCGGGAGGCAAACTCTTCGTCACTGATCATCAGGTTGAGTTCCCCCTTCAGCGCATCAAGGCGGATGCGGTCGCCGGTTCTGACGATCGCCAGCGGTCCGCCGGCGTTCGATTCCGGGCTGACATGCAGCACGACGGTTCCAAAGGCCGTGCCAGACATGCGGGCGTCCGACACGCGCACCATGTCGCGCACGCCCTTTTCGACCAGGCGGCGCGGGATCGGCATGTTGCCGACTTCCGCCATGCCGGGATAGCCCTTGGGGCCGCAACCCTTGAGCACGAGGATCGTATCTTCCGTCACCGGCAGGTCCGGATCGTCGATCTTGGCCTTCAGGTCTTCGATCGTCTCGAACACATAGGCGGGCCCCTCGTGCGCCAGCAGATGCTCACTGGCGGCAGACGGCTTGATGACCGCACCGTTTGGCGCAAGGTTGCCCTTGAGCACGCGAATGCCGGCTGCGGCCCTGAGCGGGTTGTCGAGCGGGCGGATGACGTCGTCGTTGAAGACTTCGGCGTCTTCCCAGTATCGGCTGATCGGCATGCCGAAAACGGTCGGCGCATCCGGATGCAGCAGATGCTGGATGCGGTTCATGACGGCAGGCAGGCCGCCGGCATAGGCGAGATCCTCGATCAGATACTTGCCTGACGGCATGCAATTGACGATGCAGGGCACCTGGCTGCCGACGCGGTCGAAGTCCTCGAGACAGAGATCGACACCGGCGCGGCCGGCGATCGCCAGCATATGCACGACCGCATTGGTCGAGCCGCCGACGGCCGCGTTGGCGATGATGCCATTTTCAAAATTCTTCTTGGTCAGGATCTTCGACAGGCGCAGGTCCTCATGCACCATTTCGACAATGCGCTTGCCGGTCATGTGCGACAGCGCCATACGGCGGGCGTCGACAGCGGGAAGGGCGGCGTTGGTCGGCAGCGACAGGCCCATCGCCTCGACGATCGAAGCCATGGTGGTGGCGGTGCCCATGGTCATGCAGACACCGGGCGAACGCGACATGCCGCTTTCGGCCGCCATGAATTCCTGAACGCTCATCTCGCCGGCGCGCACCGCTTCTGAAAACTTCCAGACGTCGGTGCCGGAGCCGATGTCCTTGCCCTTCCACTTGCCGTTCAGCATCGGCCCGGAGGAAACGACGATGGTCGGCAGGTCCACGGACGCAGCCCCCATCAGCTGGCCGGGGGTGGTCTTGTCGCAGCCGCCGAGCAGCACGACGCCGTCGATGCCATAGGCGCGGATCGCCTCCTCGACGTCCATGGCGAGCAGATTGCGAAACAGCATTGCCGTCGGCCGCATCTGCGTTTCGCCGAGCGAGGACACAGGAAACTCGACCGGAAAGCCGCCGGCCTCCCACACGCCACGCTTCACGCCCTCCGCCAGAATGCGCAGATGGCTGTTGCAAGGCGTCAGTTCCGACCAAGTGTTGCAGATGCCGATGATCGGACGCCCGTCGAAGACGTGATCCGGGAAACCCTGGTTCTTCATCCACGAGCGGTGGATGAAGCCGTCCTTGTGGGTGCCGCCGTACCAGTGGCGACTGCGCAGTTCTTTCTTCTTGTCGCTCATGCGAGCTTCCTCCTCACCATGCGTTTGATCGCGTGGATGAATTGTATGACTTTTTATTGGCGTTCCGCCAACACTTTCCGATCAGAGACGGAACGACGGTTCGAAACGACCCTTGACGCTGACGCCGAGTTCGAAGGTCTTGCCGGCATGTGGATCGGCCGTGCGCGCGGTGTCATCGAGATCCTGCCAGGCAGATGTCACCAGCATGCGGTCGGCCTTGGGGCCGATGAAGGCCGTGCAGCTCGGCTGCGTCGTCGGCATCGCGTAGCGCGCGATCCGCAAGCCGTCTGGGCGGTAGACGTCGACCGTGCCGCTTCCCCAGCGGGCGTTCCAGATCAGGCCGTCGGCATCGCAGACCGAGCCGTCGATGCCGCCTTTCTCGCCACTGCCGTCGACGAGCAGGCTGGGCTCGCCCTTCGGCAACCCCGTCTCGGCATCGATGTCGACGCGCATCAGGTGGTTGATGTCGGTGTCGACGAAATAGGCAACGGTTCCATCAGGCGAAAAGCAGATGCTGTTGGGGATGGTGACCCGATCATAGAGCTTGGTTACCTTTGTCCCGGCGACGTGATAGATCGCGCCCGCGCCCTTTTCCGCGCTGCGGCCCATGGTTCCGATCCACAGCGAACCGGAGGCGTGAACGCGGCCGTCATTCGAGCGGTTGCCGGGCTTGTCTTCAAGCGTCGTCAGCAGGCTGAACGCGCCCGTCTGCGTATCCCTGATAAAGAGCCCCTGATCGGAGGCGATCAGTTGCCGGGACGGATCGATAACGGCAAGGACGCTGCCGAGGAACGGAAGGTCATGCACGGTCTTGCGACCGGATTCCAGATGCAGCTCATGCAGCTCCTGACCCTTGATGTTGAACCACCAGGCTGTGCCGGTGCCGGGGTCATAGGTCGGGCCTTCTCCGAGGATCGAGGCCGATTGGCAGAGGATGCTGCCGGAAAAGGGAAGGGTATCGCTCATCAGCGTGCTCCATAGACGGCGTCGTAGGCTTTGATCGTCGCGATGGCCCGCTTGCCGACGTCTGCAGCAGTCATGCCTGGCTTGTAGAGGCTCGATCCGAGCCCGAAGCTTCTGATGCCGATCCTGGCGTAGTCTGCGAAATTCTCCTCCGACACGCCACCGACGGCCGCCACTTCGACGTCGGTCGGCAGCACGGTGCGGATCGCGGCGATGCCGGATGGGCCAAGCACGCTTGCCGGGAAGAACTTGAGGCCGGTGGCACCCGCCGCGGCAGCGGCAAGTGCTTCCGTCGGGGTGAAGACGCCGGGCATGGTCACCATACCCTTTTGCGCCGCCAGCCGAATGACCGCCGGTTCGACATTCGGGCTGACCATCAGCTTTCCGCCGACATCGGCAAGCTGTTCGACCTGCTCTGTCGTCAGCACCGTGCCGGCGCCGATCAGGCAGCCTTGCGGCGCCATCTTCACCGCTGTTTCGATCGAGCGGAACGGGTCGGGCGAATTGAGCGGGATCTCGATCGCGGTGAAGCCGGCCTCGATCAGCGTGCCGACGACGCCTTCAGTTTCTTCAGGCTTCAAGCCGCGCAGAATGGCGACCAGCGGGTATTTCATCGGTGGAAAGGGGATACGGTTCATCTCAGCAGTCTTTCGGTCAGAGGGGCCAGATTGCCTGAGCGGCAGTCGAAAGGCCGGCGCGCACGGCCTCGTCGGCATCGACGATCCGCGGGCTAAGGTTGAGGCTTGTTAGTGCTGCGCGGTAGAGCGCGCCGAGTGAGCCGGAGGCAACGAGGCAGACGCTGTCGACCGCACCGGCTGCTGCGAGTGCCCCGGCAATCTCAAGCCCGATCAGCGTGCCCGAGAGCGTCGCCTTGGCGTCGGTCGCCGTCGCGCCGTGAAGCAATTGACCGGCGCGGACGCCGAACGTCAGGTTGGTGGCGAGCGCCGGGTTGGCGCAGGCCGCTGCAACGGCTGCGAGGAACGCCGGATGCTCGCCAGAAAAGACCTGCGCATCCGCGATCGAGTGGCTGAGGATCGAATGCTTGGAGATCACATCGAACAATTCTCCGGTCATGAAGGTCGAGAAACCTGTGACCTTGCCGCCCTCGAGGCGCACCCATTTGCTGTGGGTTCCGGGCATGCAGACGAGATGCCGGCCGTCGCCGAGGCTGGTCGCGGCACCGAGCAGTTGCGTTTCCTCGCCGCGCATCACGTCGGGATGCTGCGGATCGCGCTGAGCGAGACCCGGAAGAATGCGAATGTCGCGGTCGATATCAGGCACCGCGACGGCACCTGCGGCAATCGTCGAGAGGGCGGCGGGGGTGTCGAGATAGCCGGCCTCCACCCAACCCTGCTTGGCGCCCGCCATCCCGCAGATGATCACCGGCAGGTGCGCAGGCGCAGCCACCGCGGCCAGATGCGCCTCCAGGACGGTCGAAAAGCCGGTCTTGGCAGCTGTGGTCATGCCTTCACCGCTGCGTCGTTCGGCAAGCACCGCGCCGTCCTCGGCAATGATCCAGAGCCGAAAGCTCGTGGTTCCCCAGTCGACTGCGGCATAATAGGCTGCGGTCATCAAAGTGCGCCTCCATCAATGATCATCGTTTGGGCCGTCATGCCCGTGGAACAGTTCGAAGCCAGGTAGAGGCAAGGGCCCACGAGGTCGTCTGCGGTCAGGCTTCGTTTCAGGCACTGCTTCTCCAGCATCGCCATGATCGCCGCTTCGTCCAGCCAGAGCTTTTTTTGCCGCTCGGTGACAATCATGCCGGGAAGGATCGCATTGACGCGGATATTGTCGGGGCCGAGCTTGCCGGCGAGCGACTTCGTCAATCCGACAATGCCGGCCTTGGCCGTCGCATAGGCCGGGATTTCCGCCATGTTCAGCAGGAAGGCGATCGACGAGAAATTGATGATCGATCCGCCGCCGGCCTGCCGCATGTGCGGCGCCACCGCCTGACTCATGAAAAACAGGTGCCTGAGATTGACCGCCTGGCTTTCGTCCCAGCTTTCTTCGGTGACATCTTCGAGTGGCTGTCGGTCGTCGCGGGCCGCATTGTTGACGAGCACGTGGAGCGCGCCGAGCGTCGCCGCAGTCGTTTCGACGGCCCGTCTCACCGCGTCGATATCGCGCAGATCGGCATGAATGAAGAGCGGTCTGTATCCGGTCTCGGCCGAGAGCCTGTCGGCGAGCTCCAAGCTTGCCGTCGCGTCGATGTCGACGAAGGCGACCTGCGCACCCTGACGAACGAAACCTTCGACGAGTGCCGCACCGATGCCGGCGCCACCGCCGGTGACAAGGACACGGCGATCCCTGAGATCGTGAAATTGGGCCGCAGGCAACGGCATCTGATCGGCACTCCCGTTCGCGCCGCTTTGGCACGTTTGTCGATCTTAATGTTCCGATATGTGGAACGCGATTTTATTATATGGAATTATCGGGCGGCAACGGTTATTTTGTCAAGATCGGATTGGCGGACCCAGAGCTGTATGGGCGGGAATGAAACGGGCGACATGAGCGTGGAACTCACAGGAATTGCGCACGGCGAGGCGGCCGGCACCGGTACGCTTGGCAAGGCCGTGGCCGTTCTTGAAGCGGTGGTCATGGCGGACGGGCCACAGCGGTTCACCGATATTCTGGCGAGATCCGGCCAGCCGCGCGGTACCTTGCATCGGCTGCTCAGCCACCTCGTCGAGGAAGGGCTGCTCGTGCAGCGCCGCGATCTCTCCTATGAGCCCGGCCTTCGCCTGTTGACGCTCGCCTCTCGCTCCTGGGCCGGCAATCGTTTTCGCGATGTTGCCGAGCCGCATCTTCGCAGCCTGCACGAGCTGACCGGAGAAACCGTGCATCTCGGCATCCTCAGGGAAACCGAAATCGTCTATGTCGACAAGGTCGAAAGCCGGCAAACGGTGCGCATGAGTTCGCAGATCGGCAAGGCCTCTCCCGTCTATTGCACCGGCATTGGCAAGGCGGCGCTGTCGCTGTTGCCGCAACCGGAACTTGAGCGGCTTGTGGCGAAAATGGCCTTTCACGCCTTCACTCCGCATACCCATCGCTCAGCCGAAACGCTGCTGGCGGAGATTGCGGACATCCGCCGCGACGGACACGCTTTCGATCGGGAAGAACATGAGATAGAGATCCGTTGCGTCGCTGCGCCGATCCGTGTGTCGGGCAGCGATCTGACAGCTGGAATCTCGGTTACGGGGCCGGCCTACAGGGTGAGCATGGAGCAGTTGATCGCCTGGTCGGGGGCGGTGCGGGCGGCGGCGGCGGCGATCGGGGAGGAGGCCGCGATTCGCCTCGGTCCGGGCCGCGGTGGACCTTGAGTTCACTTTACGGTAAATTAGAAACTTCGACTGGACGTGGTGTTCCAACCTCGATAACGTTAATATATCAGGTTAGCTTTGCGGTTGACCGCGACCAGGTTTGATTTTGTCATTAAGAATAATTTTGACGTAATCTTCATGCGGCGTCAGCGGCCGTGCTCCTCCCCGGAGCCGGATGTGGAGAAGGGCGGAAGATGATCGATTTCAGCGCGAATATGGCGTCGTTGATGCTCCCCGACGGGCGGTCCGTGAGGGGGCCTATCTGTTGCGAGGATGATATCAGACGGGTGATCGGGCAGGTTGCGGACGCCTACGGCTTCCGTGGCTTCCTTGTGCTCGCCGTTCCGGATACCGGCTGCAATAGCCTTGAGGCCAACGCGATCATGACGACCTATCCGGTCGAGTTCCTGAAAGGTTACGACAGCGCTGGCCTGATCAATGGCAGCCCTGTGATCCAGCGCCTGCGCCGCAGCACCATACCCTTCACCTATGACGCCCACCAGCTGGCGCGCCGGCGCGCCGATGGCAAGGGCGACGCGGCGATCTGCGTCTTCGAGCAGGCGGGCATGCCGCGCGGGATTTACCTTCCGGTGCACGACGCCGGTGGCCACCGCGCTGCCATTGCCTTTGGCGGCGATCGCCCCGTCGTGTCGAACGATGAAATGCAAGAACTCAATCTGTGGGCCGGCATCCTCTTCAGCAAGCTGGTCGAGGTGCGCGAGCGCGATCGGCGCGGGTCGGGAAGCCTGTCGCGCCGTGAGGTGGAATGCCTGCGCTGGGCCGCTGCCGGCAAGACCACGAGCGAGATGGCGCGGATCCTTGCGCTATCCGAATACACAGTGAACCACTATCTCAACCGAGCGACGCGAAAGCTGGATTCGGTCAACCGCGTGCAGACGGTCGCCAAGGCCATGCGCGCCGGTTTGATCAACTGAGAACTGGCACTTTCTGCACATCAAAGCTGGATGCTGCGGCATGGCGCAGTTCGCTTGCAGGGAAATACACAGGCTTTTGGGCGCGTAGGGCAGGGAATCTCGATCATCTGTTGGCATTGGCCTGCGGGTCGGTCTATTTGATAATTGATGAATGCCATGGAACGCGCGAATGCAGGATACGATGACCACCGGGACGACTGACGCAGATCTGCCCCGGGGCGGTGATTTCGCGTCCGAGATCGCAAAACTGGAGACCCAGTTCGATATCATCCGCTATATGCGGCGGGTCACGCAGATGTTTGGCTTCAAAACCTTTCTCATCTGCTCGATCCCGTCCATCGACGTGGACCGCCTGGCTGCAACCACCGTTATATCCAACATGCCTGCCGAGCTGCTGAACAAGTATGACAGCCTGTCGATGCTGCGCTTCAGCACCGGCGTCAAACGGCTGCGGGAAACGACGACACCTTTCCAGGTGACGCTCGAAGCCTGGGAAGGCGAGGGTGGCAAACCCGATTCGGCCAGCGAATACATTGCCATGCTGCGCGACAACGGCATCTTCCAGGCGAGCTATTTCCCGGTGCACGACGCAGAAGGTGGTCGCGGCGCGGTGATCCTGATGGGGCCGGAAGCCGAACTGCCGATGACCGTGACCATGGAATTGCAGATGATCGCAATCCATATCTACAACCGGCTGGCAGAGATCGGCTCGGTCTGGAAGAACGCCAGTGCGTCCCTTTCCGAGCGCGAGATCCAGTGCCTCAGCTGGACGGCGGCTGGAAAGACCAGCGCCGAGATCGCCGGCATCCTCGGCCTCTCCGAGCACACCGTGAACCACTACCTCAACCACGTCACCAAAAAGCTCGATGCGGTGAACCGCACGCAGGCCGTCGTCAAGGCGATGAAGAAGGGCTACATCAGCTAGCCTTAAAGCGCGTCGCGATCTTTCAGATTCGCGTGGCGCGCTTTAAGTTCTTGTTTTTGCGCATGTCGTTATCGCAAAACCGCGGCACACTTCTGCGCGGCATTCTTCAGTTCTGGAGCGGCGCCCAAGATTTGGTGCACCGATGCAAATGCTGCCATCCTGTGCGATTTTGAGATCATTGCTCATAAACTGGGCAGATGCTCTCGCGGGCGTCGACGTGCAGTAATTCCGTTATCTTACTGAAAACATTATAGGTTCAGTTCAGTTTGAATCTGGCACGCATCCTGCATTGCTATTGGCATGTCCAGAGGGGACTAAAACAAGACAGCGCCCAAGAAGGTCGCGACAAAAAGGGCCGCCACCTTATTCCACTGTGATCCCGGATGTACGGACACAAGGGATAAGTGGCGGCTCTGCTTTTTCCGTTATGTCGCATTGGCGAAGCGCCCGGCCTCGATTATCTAAGAGGACAGTAGAATGAGAGGACGCGATGCCGGAAGTCACCAGAGACGTGGTACTTGATAAGCTGCGAACCGTGCGCGGTCCGGATATGGAAGGAAACATCGTCGAGCTTGGGCTCGTGTCGGATGTCTTCATTTCGGATGGCAAGGCCTATTTTTCGATCACCGTGCCGGCCGACCGCGCCAAGGAGCTGGAGCCGATGCGGGCTGCAGCCGAGCGCGTGGTGCGCGAAATCCCTGGCATCAGCGCCGCAATGGTTGCCTTGACCGCGGACCGCAAGGCGGCACCTGCGGCTGCCCCGGTGCAGCGCCCGCAACCGGCCGGCGCTCATGCCGGCCACGCGCATGGTCAGCGTCCGGCAGGCGGCGCGCCTGCAAAGGCCGGCATTCCCGGCGTCGGCGCCATCATCGCCGTCGCCTCCGGCAAGGGCGGTGTCGGCAAGTCCACCACATCGGTCAACCTGGCGCTGGCGCTGAAGGCCAACGGCCTGAAGGTCGGCCTGCTCGACGCCGACATCTATGGCCCGTCCATGCCGCGCCTCCTGAAGATTTCGGGTCGGCCGCAGCAGATCGAAGGACGAATGATCCGCCCGATGGAAAACTACGGCCTCAAGGTCATGTCCATGGGCTTCCTCGTCGACGAGGAAGTGGCGATGATCTGGCGCGGCCCGATGATCCAGTCGGCATTGCTGCAGATGCTGCGCGAAGTCGCCTGGGGCGATCTCGATGTTCTGGTGGTCGACATGCCTCCGGGCACCGGCGACGCACAGTTGACCATGGCGCAGCAGGTTCCGCTCGCCGGCGCGGTGATCGTCTCGACGCCGCAGGACCTGGCGCTCATCGACGCCCGCAAGGGGCTGGCGATGTTCCGCAAGGTCGAAGTACCAGTGCTCGGCATCATCGAGAACATGAGCTATTTCGTCGCCCCGGACACTGGCAAGCGCTACGATATCTTCGGCCATGGCGGTGCGCGCAAGGAAGCCGAGCGTATCGGCGTGCCGTTCCTCGGCGAAGTGCCGTTGACCATGGGCATTCGGGAAACCTCCGATGCCGGTACGCCGCTGGTCGTTTCCGATCCGGAGGGGGAAATCGCCCGCATCTATCGTGAGATCGCGACGAAGGTCTGGCGCGAAGTCTCGGCAGCACGAGACGACAAGAGCCGCGCGATGCCGAATATCGTCTTCGAATAGGCCGTCGTCCGCGGCCTGTTCGATCGGGTCGACCCGTCACGCGACACAGGCCGGGTCGGCTCCGAAGCCCTGCGAATAGCGGCACAATTTTGTCCGAAACCCGATTTCGATTCGGCGAAACATGCAGTAGGGTGGCGCCGGAACGGTAGACGGCGCCTGTGTCATGTATCGAGGGGGCATTGATTTTGCGTCTGTGTTGCGCCATATGCCGTGCCGCACTTGCGAAGGTGCCCAACTTAGCGCCCTCTCGCCGGAGACCTTGTCCTCCCGCGATGACCGAGTTGAGGATTTTGTCCTGACTGGGAACGCTTCATCCGATGGATTTCGATAGTGGGAATAATGTGGCGCCAATGCGGTTGCTCACTTTCGCGCGGGCTCGCATCTCCACCCGGGACCGCAGCCGCGGGAAGGGCGCCTGAATGATCACGGGCTATTGCTCCAACGGAGAGATCGTCTCCCTGTCGGTGGCGGACGAGCCGGTTGCGCTGCGTCCCGACATCGTCTGGGTCGATCTCGTCGAGCCGAGCAAATCCGAGGATCTGATGATGGAGAAGCTCCTGGGCATCTCCATTCCGACACGCGAGGACCTGAAGGACATCGAGCCGTCGAGCCGGCTCTATTCCGAGGCTGATGCGGTTTTCATGACGGCGTCGCTGGTCTACCGCTCCGAAACCGATATTCCAGATCTGACTGACGTTGCCTTCATCCTGCATGGCGGACGGCTGGTGACCATTCGCTACGCCGAACCACGCGCTTTCGCCCTCTTCAAGGCGGCGATGCACCGGATTCCCGGCGGCTGCCCGAACGGCGTCGTGATGTTGACGCGGCTGCTCGAAACGATCGCCGACCGCACAGCCGAAATCCTCGAGCAGGCCGTCGGCAAGATCGACGATCTGTCGCTGCAGGTCTTTGGCGACAAGGCGGTCGTCAAGCGCCGGCCGCCGCACTTCCTCGAGGCGCGCCTGCGCGACGTGGCCGGTCATCACCGTCTGGTCGCCAAGACCCGCGACAGTCTTGCCTCGCTCTCGCGCCTTTTGACCTTCGTCTACACCGTTCCCGAAGTCCAGGCGGACAAGGACAGCCGCGAACTCTGCCGCTCGATCTCGCGCGACATCCAGACATTGTCGGAGCATGCCTCGTTCATCTCCGGCAACATCACCTTTTTGCTCGACGCCTCGCTCGGCCTCATCAATGTCGAGCAGAATGCCATCATCAAGATCTTCTCGATCGCTTCGGTGGTATTGTTGCCGCCAACGCTGGTCGCTTCCGTCTACGGCATGAACTTTCGCGTGATGCCGGAACTCGAATGGCAGCTCGGCTATCCCTTCGCGCTGGCCGCCATGGTGATATCCGCCGTGATACCCTTTTTCTTCTTTCGCTGGAAAGGCTGGCTCTAACAGCCAGTAGGACACGCATGACCCAATCGCATGCCCCTTCCACACAAGGGTCGAAAGACCTGCGCCGGCTGCTCGTCCTCGGCCTCGGCTCCATCGGCGTGGTCTACGGCGATATCGGCACCAGCCCGCTCTACGCGTTTCGCGAAGCGCTGCGCCCGGTGTCCCACGACGGCGTGACCGATGTCGAAATCATTGGTCTGATCTCGCTGATGATCTGGACCCTGACGATCATCGTCACCATCAAATATGTGCTGTTTCTGCTGCGCGCCGACAACCAGGGGGAGGGCGGCACGCTCTCGCTGCTGGCGCTGTTGATGAAGACCGGGAATGGCCACACGGCGATCCTGTTCTTCATGGGCATTGCCGGTGCCGCACTCTTTATTGGCGATGCGATGATCACGCCGGCCCTATCCGTGCTTTCGGCCGTCGAGGGTCTGAAGCTCGTGACCCCGGCGCTGTCGGACTACGTCGTCCCCATTGCCGTCGTCATTCTATTGCTGATGTTTGCGGTGCAGTCGAAGGGAACGGCAGCCGTCTCCAACTTCTTCGGCCCGATCACGCTCGTCTGGTTCCTGGTCATGGGCGGTATCGGCGTCATCCACATTTCCGACGACCTGTCGATCTTCAAGGCCTTCAATCCCTATTATGCCGCCAGCTTCATGTTCAATGAGGGCTATGTCGGCATCATCGTGCTCGGCGCCGTTTTCCTGACGGTGACCGGCGCGGAGGCGCTCTATGCGGACCTTGGCCATTTCGGCCGCCGCCCGATCCAGTGGGCCTGGTTCCTGGTGGTCTTTCCGGCACTGACACTCAACTATCTCGGCCAGGGCGCTTTCGTCCTGAAAAACCCCGAGGCGATGTCGGACCCGTTCTTCCTGATGTTCCCGAAATGGGCGCTGCTGCCAGTCGTCATCCTCGCGACGTTCGCGACGATCATTGCCAGCCAGGCGGTGATAACCGGTGCGTTTTCGCTGACGCGGCAGGCGATCCACCTCGGCTTCCTGCCGCGCATGGCGATCTTCCACACTTCGGAAACCCATACCGGCCAGATCTATCTGCCCAACGTCAACACCCTGCTGATGTTCGGCGTCATGGCGCTGGTCTTCGTCTTCGGCTCGTCGGAATCGCTTGCCACCGCCTACGGCATCTCGGTGACCGGCGCGATGGTGGTGACGACAGTTCTCTCCTTCGAGTTCCTGCGCGCGCGCTGGAACTGGTCGGCGCTTTGGGCCGGCGCCGTGCTTTTGCCGCTGTTTGCACTGGAGTTCGTGTTCCTCGGTGCCAACATGCTGAAGATCCACGATGGCGGCTACGTGCCCGTGCTGATCGCCGCCACTTTCATCGTCATCATGTGGACCTGGAAGCGCGGTACCGAAATCCTCCATGCCAAGACCCGGCATATCGACATTCCGCTGGCAAGCTTCGTCAAGTCCATTGAGCGCAAGAGCGAGCACGCCCCGGTTTCTGTACCCGGCACCGCGGTGTTCCTGACCAGCGACCCGGAATCGACACCGGCGGCCCTGCTGCACAACATCAAGCACAATCACGTGCTGCATCAGCAGAACTTCATTCTGACGATCCGCACCGCCAACACGCCGAAGGTTCCCAAGACAGAACGCGTCAGCGTACAGCCGCTGTCGGAGCGTTTCACCCTGCTCGAAATGCGCTTCGGCTTCATGGAGACGCAGAACGTCTCGCAGGCGCTTGGCCTGTTCCGCAAGTCTGGGCTGAAGTTCGACATCATGTCGACGTCGTTCTATCTCGGAAGGCGCAAGCTCGTTCCGGACGCGCAGTCGGGCATGCCGCATTGGCAGGACCGCCTGTTCATCGCGCTTGCCAACGCGGCGATCGACCCTTCCGACTATTTCCGCCTGCCGACCAACCGCGTTGTCGAACTCGGCTCGCACGTCATCATCTAACGTCACCGATTGCGAAAGCCGCTGGCGGGTCAAAAGTCCGCCACCACTGTCTTTCAGTGAACACGCATTAACCAAACATCAAGGTTAATGCTTCATTTTCAAGGCTCGAACGAAGCGTTGCCGGCCATGCGTCCGGCAGCTTCATTGTCCTAGCGTCCCCGCGCGGAATCTGTCCGCTGGCCCATCGCCGGCGAGGGCAGCGCCGTGCCTTCGATCAGCGTTGCGTGGAGTGGGTTGGTGCGTAAGAGTCAAAAACTGCGTCGCGAATCTCGTGTGAACGTCTCCGCCTGGCTGGCTCCGGCTCTCATCGGACTAGCGGTCTATATCGGCTTCCCCACGGTCGCCGCCTATTCCGACCTGGCGACCTTCCTCTCCGGTATAAATCGTGGCGGCGAACGCTGGCGGATGTACATGACGCCGTCGCCGGCGGGATCGATCCACGACGTCGAGATGGTCTTTGCCGACCCGATCACGACGAGCGCGCTCGATGGCGGGGCCGGTATCGAACTTCCCGATGGCAGCCGCGTCGCGTTGACCGCGGAAAGCAAGCACGCCGGCACGCCGGACGAAGACCGCGTCAACCGCCGGGGCAAGAAGGGCCGTATCGTCGCCGTCACCCCCGTCACGCCGCCGAAGGATTTCACCGCCGGCTCGATCCTGCAGCGCACGAGTTCACTGATGGAGCCCGGTTTCGAGGGCGCCGAAAAGATGGTCTTTGCCAAGCCGAAGATCAAAGGCAAGGAGATCGAGATCGCCACGGCCTTCTACAAGAAGAAGCCGCCGAAGATCGAGCCCGGCCTCTCGCCGATGCTGGCCAAGCTTGTGACCAACGACAAGCCCGACATTCTTGCGACTGCCTATGTCCGGCCCGAGCCGGACTATGCGCGTGAATCGCCCTTCGATTCGATCCTGAGAGAAGACAAGAACGCCGGGCGCTTCATTCCCGACATCGCCCCGGAAGATCATGCCTGGGCCGCGACCCCCCTTCCAGCTGAGGTCTTCAGCAAGGAAGAGCAGACCTGCCTTGCCGAAGGCATCTATTTCGAGGCGCGCAGCGAACCCCTGAAGGGGCAGGCGGCCGTCGCGCAGGTGATTCTCAACCGTGTGCGCAATCCGACCTATCCGAAGACGATCTGCGGCGTCGTCTATCAGAACAAGGCCTGGCGCAACCGCTGCCAATTTTCCTTCGCCTGCGACATGATCCGCGACCTGGTCTATTCGAGGTCGCACTGGAATGAAGCCAAGGATGTCGCGATGGCCGTCACCGCCGGCAAGATCTGGCTGCCGGAAGTCGGCTCGGCGACCCACTACCACGCCACCTACGTCAACCCCGCCTGGGCGAAGACGATGAAGCGGGTCGGCAAGATCGGCCTGCACATCTTCTACCGGACCTATGGCGGCGGCTGGAGCTGACGCCAGTCGGCCTTCATCCTGCAGCGTTTGGAGCATTGATCGCGGGCCGGAGATTCTGGCCCGCGATCTGCCGATTCCTGCCTTTGTCTGCCAGCCGCGGGCGCGGGACGCGGTCAAGATGATGAAATCATTGCGAAATATTGTCCACGTCGAAGCGCTGAGCACGCCTTGACTATGCGAATGCCTAAAACTATGTTGCGCGCGACTTCAAATGGGGCTGAAACGTGGCTTGAACAGCAGCCTTTGGTGTGACCGAAATCACGGTCGTGACCGTGTAGGGTAACAATGGGAGAGCCACGTGACGGAGAAACCCGAGGAAAGTCTGGAAGCGCGGCTGAAGCAGCTCGGCGAAAAGATTGAGTCCAAGCGACCCAGTCAGCCGGATGGTGCCGAGGCCAGAGCCGCCGAAAGCCGCAAAGGCTATGCGGCGGCAATGAAGCTCTCCAGCGAGTTCATCGCTGGCATCGTGGTTGGGGCGTTTCTGGGCTATCTTTTGGACCACTTTGCGGGTACAGGGCCGTGGGGCATGATCATTTTCCTGCTCCTTGGCTTTTGCGCCGGTGTGTTGAATGTACTGCGTTCGGCTGGGATGGTGGCAACACTCGACTCGGTAAAGCGCAGTTCGGGAAATGACAAGACGGACGGAGATGGCGCCTGAGGCGTCGCCCGGAAAACACGGTATCCGCTCTAAAGGCGGGCAGAACGAAAGAGAAGCACGGTGTCAAACGATCCGACCCACCAGTTCCTGGTCAACAAGATTGTCCCGATCGAGATTGGCGGAATTGACTTTTCCTTCACCAACGCGTCGCTGTTCATGGTTGCGACCGTGGGTGCTGCGGCCGGTTTCCTCTACCTGACGACATCGCAGCGCGGGCTGGTCCCGACGCGCCTGCAGTCGGTTTCGGAAATGTCCTATGAATTCATCGCTTCCATGCTGCGCGAAGGCGCTGGCAACGGCGGCATGAAGTTCTTCCCGATGGTGTTCTCGCTGTTCATGTTCATCCTGACGGCGAACCTGCTCGGCATGTTCCCTTATTTCTTCACCATCACCAGCCAGATCATCGTCACCTTCGCCTTGGCGCTCTTCGTCATCGGCACGGTGCTGTTCTATGGTTTCTACAAGCATGGTTTTGGCTTCCTGAAGCTCTTCGTGCCACACGGCGTGCCGGGGGTGCTTCTGCCGCTGGTCGTGTCGATCGAAATCATCTCGTTCCTTTCCCGTCCCATCAGCCTTTCGGTCCGTCTCTTCGCCAACATGTTGGCCGGCCACATCACGCTGAAGGTTTTCGCTGGCTTCGTTACCTCCCTGAGCGCGCTTGGTGCGCTCGGTATCGGTGGTGCGATCCTGCCGCTCATCATGACCGTCGCTATCACCGGTCTTGAATTCCTCGTCTGCTTCCTCCAGGCCTATGTCTTCGCGGTACTGACCTGCATGTACCTCAACGACGCTGTCCATCCCGGAAGCCACTAAGGAATACAGTCGCTTGCTTCCGGCCGGTCCTCCGCCGGAAGCGCAATCCTAAGCCGCAACACCATTCGAAGGAGTTCAATCATGGAAGCGGAAGCAGCAAAGTACATCGGCGCAGGTCTGGCTTGCCTCGGTATGGCCGGCACGGCTCTCGGCCTCGGCAACATCTTCGGCAGCTACCTCTCTGGCGCGCTGCGCAACCCGTCGGCTGCTGACGGCCAGTTCGGCCGCCTCGTATTCGGCTTCGCCGTTACGGAAGCTCTGGGCATCTTCTCGCTGCTCGTAGCCCTGCTCCTCCTCTTCGCCGTCTAATAACGGCTGGAGTTTCGGCCGCGACCCGTAAAGGGTCGCGGCCGCGCATATTCTTGAGTGCACCTGGAGGTGAGCATGTTTGTGACCGCGGCCTATGCCCAGCAGTCAACCACCACTGAAGGCGCCGAAGCACACGATGCCGCTGCGGCCGGTGAGGTGCACACCGAAACGGGTGTGGCCCACGAAGGCGAGGCTGGCTCCGGCGTGTTCCCGCCCTTTGATTCGACCCATTTCGCATCGCAGCTGCTTTGGCTCGCGATCACGTTTGGCCTCTTCTATCTCCTGATGTCGAAGGTCATCATTCCGCGCATCGGCGGAATTCTGGAAACCCGTCACGACCGGATCGCTCAGGATCTCGACGAAGCGTCGCGCCTTAAGGGCGAAGCTGACGCTGCCATCGCATCCTATGAGCAGGAATTGGCAACCGCCAAGGCCAAGGGTCATCAGATTGCCGACGGTGCGCGTGAAGCCGCCAAGTCCAAGGCTGTCGCCGACCGCAACGCTGTCGAGGCCGATCTTTCCAAGAAGATCGCCGCTGCGGAAGACCGTATCGCCGATATCAAGACCAAGGCACTTGCAGACGTCGGCGCAATCGCCGAGGAAACTGCAACCGCTGTCGTCAAGCAGCTCATCGGTGGCACCGTCACCAAGGCTGAGATCGTCGCTGCCGTCAAGGCATCGGGTAACTGAGGAGCACTGAACCATGCATCTTGATGCGACCTTCTATGCCCTCGTCGGCTTGATCCTGTTCTTCGTCCTGATTGCCTATCTCAAGGTTCCGGGCATGATGGGCAAGGCGCTTGACGCCCGCGCCGACAAGATCACCAACGAACTGGCAGAAGCCAAGCGCCTGCGCGAAGAAGCCCAGGCTCTCGTTGCCGAATACCAGCGCAAGCGCAAGGACGCCGAAGCGGAAGCGGCCGGCATCGTTGCCGCCGCTCAGCGCGAAGCCGAAATGCTGACCGCTGAAGCCAAGCAGAAGACGGAAGAATTCGTCGCCCGCCGGACCGCGCTGTCGGAGCAGAAGATCAAGCAGGCTGAAAGCGACGCGATCAACGCCGTTCGTTCGGCTGCCGTCGATCTGGCCATCAGCGCTGCCGAAAAGGTTGTTGCTGCCAAGGCCGACGCTGGTGCGCAGAACGAACTGTTCAAGAAGGCACTTGGCGAAGTCAAGTCGCGCCTGAACTAAGCTTCGGCTGCAAGCTACGATTTGAAAGCCCCGCCTCGTGCGGGGCTTTTTCGTTTTCGAGGCCACATTGTTGTGGCAAGCAAAGTTCGGGCTGGAAGGCGGCGCAGGAGGGCCAGGGTTATGGTTTGGGCCCGGTTCCGGCATAAGGCGTTCGCCTCAGGTAGGCTCGATGGAGCATGACAAGGTGACAGGCGGAAGGTAAATGCGCGGCTGAACGACTTCGCCAGGGTATCCCGGTTTCAAGTGACATCACGGAAGCGGACAAGATGCTCTAAAAACAAGCGCTCGGGCGTCCGTGGTGCATTCTTCCGAACGCACGGCGCTCCAAGCATCGCCAGGAGAGTGCGGGAGTGGCTTTTCGTCCGAGCAGGCGCAAGTGCTGAACGCTAGCGCCTCTCTGCGGCTCCGGCTGCAGGGGACGCGCTCCAGATCTCCGGCGGACAACTAGGCAAGGCGCTGTAGCCCCTCGCTCTTCCGGCCCCTGATTGGGGCACAGTTGCAAGCGGGTGTCGAGCGCTTGCACGTCGTAGGCCGGTACCTGCGGCAGTCCAGATCGCCGGGCTTCGGCGATGCCGACCGTCAATCCTTGCGCAGTGGGCGGAAGCTCATGCGATGCAGCGGGCAGGGGCCTTTGGCATCGATCGCCTTGCGATGCACCACTGTTGCGTAACCGGCATGGACCGCAAAGCCGTAGCCGGGGTGAGCGACATCGGCACGTTCCATCATGCGGTCGCGCGTCACCTTGGCGACGATCGATGCTGCCGCGATCGAAAGCGAGCGGGCGTCGCCCTTGACCACCGCCTTGGCGTGACAGCCAAGGCCGGGCGGCACATCACGGCCGTCGACCAGGACGAAGCGGGCCGCAAGCGACAGACCGTCGACGGCGCGGCGCATCGCTTCAAGGCTCGCCTTGCGAATGTCGATGGTATCGATGGTCGCGGCAGAGGAAGAGGCGATGGAAACCGTGGCGGTTGCCAGGATCTCGTCGAACAGCTTTTCGCGCTGAGCTGCGCTCAGCTTCTTGCTGTCGTTCAGACCTTCGGGGATCGCATCGGGATCCAGGATGACGGCAGCCGCAACGACGGGGCCGGCAAGCGGTCCGCGTCCGGCTTCGTCGGCGCCGGCGACAGGCCAGGCGCCTTCCTTTCTGGCAGCCAGTTCGAAGCTGAAATCAGGTCCGAGGAGAAGATCCGGGAAAAGGGGAGAATCGGTCGATCTGCGATGTGACATGCGGCGAAACTCGCATGATCGACCGATTCTCTTCAAGTCCCCCGATCTGAGTGCGGCAGCAGCCGGGGGGTATGCCAGCGTCATCCTGAGGCACAAAGGAGACGCCGGAATTCACTAAAGTCATCTCGCGCCGGCAATGACGCGGCACGCATGCCTTTGCCCGCGCCGGTGGCATCTGCGCCACCCAGCTCGACATTGATCAAAAGGTGCAAGCCCTAACACCTAAGCGCGGGGTTGCAGCGGCCTTGTCCGGTCGGCCAATGAGGTCATCGGGGCTGCCGGCCCACCTCCCACTCCATGACGTCTTCAATCCAAGAACCTCCGTCCCCAGCGACATACGCAAGACTTGTTGCCGCTAGAGCAGCGAAAGCTGGACGCCGGTCCCAAGCGGCGGGACGAAGATGTCGTCGCGCAGCTGTCGGCGGTTGAGGTTGAGGCCGAGGCGTTTGGCCGCAAGTTCGAACCTTCGGCCAATCTGCCAGGCATAGGGCCCGGCACCCTTCATGCGCTTGCCGAACTCGGCGTCGTAATCCTTGCCGCCGCGCATCGAGCGGATGAGCGACATCACATGCCGGTAGCGGTCGGGATAGTTGCGCAGCAGCCAGTCGCGAAAGAGCGGGCTGACCTCAAGCGGCAGGCGCAACAGCACATAGGTCGCCTCCAGCGCACCTGCTGCCCGCGCAGCTTCCAGCACCCGCTCTATCTCGTGGTCGTTCAGGGCCGGGATGATCGGGGAGACCAGGACACCGGTCGGAATGCCGGCTTCAGTGAGCGAGCGTATCGCCTCAAGCCGCTTGGTCGGCGTCGAAGCGCGCGGCTCCATCGTGCGCGCCAGCTTCCGGTCGAGCGTCGTTACCGAAATACCGACCCGCGCTAGTCCCTTTTCAGCCATGGGGGCAAGCAGGTCGATGTCGCGCGTCACCATCGCCGACTTCGTCACGATCATGACAGGATGGTTGGCCGCCTGCAGTACTTCGAGGATCTGGCGCATGATCCGCCATTCCTTTTCGATTGGCTGATAGGGATCGGTATTGGTGCCGATCGCGATCGGCCGCACCTTGTAGTCCGAGCGGGCGAGTTCGCGTTCCAGCAGGCGCGGTGCGTCCGGCTTGGCGAAGAGTTTCGCCTCGAAATCAAGTCCGGCCGAAAGCCCCATAAAGGCGTGCGTCGGGCGGGCAAAACAATAGATGCATCCGTGCTCACAGCCGCGATAGGGATTGATCGAGCGGTCGAAGGAGATATCAGGAGAATCGTTGCGGCTGATGACCGAGCGCGGCTTTTCCACCTGCACTTCGGTCTTGAAAGGCGGTAGATCCTCCAGGCTCTCCCAGCCGTCGTCGAAAGCCTCGCGCGCCTGCTGTTCGAACCGGCCCGACATGTTCAGCCCGGCGCCACGTCCGCGGCGGCGATCAACCTCGATCCTGAGACCGGTTCCGCTCATCAAAGCTTCGGCAACCTCTGCCGTGTTGGCGGGTGCAAGCGCACCCTGCCTGATCTGAGACAGCTCGTTCATCGGAATCTCCGAGGGATCAGATGTTTGATCCCGTTTTGTTCTGATTATTTTCCTAACGCGAAAGCGGGAACAATTCAAGAACAAAAATTCACCCGCCCTGTATTCGGAACGAAAGCCATCGGACGGAACACGAGCCGGACGAGGGTGGTCATGCCATAGGGTTGTAGCATTTTACGCTGCAATGCGGTAGGAACAGCTATGCTGACGATCATCATGGAAACACGCGATAACGAGGCTGAACTGGCGCAGACGCTATCGGTGCTCGTGGCGGGTGCCGTGGAGGGCCTCGTCAGCGATGTCATCATCCTCGATTACGGCTCCAAGGATGGCTCGGTGCGTGTCGCCGATGCCGCCGGCTGCCGCTTCTGTGTCGATTGGGATCTGGGCGAAATCGTGCGTTCGGCACGGGGCGAATGGTTGATGCTGCTTGAACCGGGCGCGCGGCCGATCGGCCGCTGGGTGGACGAACTCGTCGAATATGTGTCCCTTCACAAGGGGCCAGCCCGTTTCTCGCCGTCCCGGATGCATCGCAAGCCGCTGCTGCATCGCCTGGCGCGGCGGGTGAAGCCGCTGGAGGCTGGTTTCCTCGTGCGCAAGGGCGACGCTCTCGCGGTCGCACGCGGGAAGATGCAGCTGAGCGAGATGGCGAATGTCCGCAGCGTTCGAAAGCTGGCAACCGAGTTGGTGCCGGCCTGGGTTGCCGTCGACAACAGGCAGGATGCCTGAAGCCTGTTGCGCCGAAGTTTGCGGCAACGACATTCGAAAGAACAACATCGT
Source organism: Ensifer adhaerens (assembly GCF_013283195.1). Taxonomy (GTDB): domain Bacteria; phylum Pseudomonadota; class Alphaproteobacteria; order Rhizobiales; family Rhizobiaceae; genus Ensifer; species Ensifer adhaerens_G. Next base: position 1,297,716 of record NZ_JABEKT010000001.1, read on the forward strand.
AAGGTCCGCCAAGCGGATCTGAACGAGCGCGACGCGCTCCAGGGCATGTTCGGCGCCAACAAAAAAGGTGCCAGTCCTGCGGACGGCACCTCCAAGCGGCTACCAAATATCCTTGCTAGCAAATTCGTATCCGAGCGACCGGGCGAGCCGCGCGTCGTATGTTTGATTTCCCCTCGCCGGGGGGACATCGGCGATGGGCTCGTCTTTGCTCCGTTCGAAGGATTTGCTCGGGTCTCATTGCGACCCTTCGAAGCGGGCTGACGGATGAAGCTTTAGCAGACCGGCAGGTGCTTGCCAGTTCCCCAGGGAACAGGCTTGGGGCACGGTGCGGCCAGGATCATCGATTGCCGCGCGTCTCGCGGAATCTTTCAAAGCATGCCAGCTGTCGATTACTTGGCCGCTCAGCCCCGTTTCAGATGCTCGTCGAGCCGCGGCATGATCTCGACGAAATTGCACGGCATGTGCCGATAGTCGAGCTGCTGCTTGAGAATGCCGTCCCACGCGTCCTTGCAGGCCCCTGGCGAACCCGGCAGGACGAAGATGAAGGTGGCGTTGGCGACGCCGCCGGTCGCGCGCGACTGGATCGTCGATGTGCCGATCTTCTCGTAGGAGATCCGGTGAAAGACTTCCGAGAAGCCATCCATCCGTTTCTCGAACAGCGGCTCGAGCGCCTCGGGCGTCACGTCGCGGCCGGTAAAGCCGGTTCCGCCTGTCGTGATCACCACGTCGATCGTGTCGTCAAGCGTCCAGGCTTCCACCTGGTCGCGGATCTTTTGGCGATCGTCAGGCACGATCGTGCGTGCTTCGAGACGATGGCCGGCGTCGCGGACGCGCGCCTCAAGCGTATCGCCGGATTTATCGTCGGCCAGCGTGCGCGTGTCGGAGACTGTCAGAATGGCGATGCCGACGGGGACGAAGGGGCGATTGTCATTGATCCCGGCCATACTAATTCCCTCTGCCCACGGTTCTTGCGGCGAGAACGTACCATTCTGGGTGGGCGGCAGAAAGAGTGTGTGCAGCGTGCTGTGCGCTTTCGTCGCTATCGAACAAGCCGAAGCAGGTGGCGCCCGAACCGGACATCCGAACCAGCGCGGCGCCGGCCGTTGCGAGCGCGCCGGAAACGTCGGCGATAACAGGCTGCAACAGGCGCGCCGGCGGCTCCAGGTCGTTGCGCATGGTGGCCATGGCCGTAAGCCAGGCAGCGGCGGATAAGGGGCCGGCCGGCATGGCAAGCGGCGGGTTGGTCTTCTTCTCCAATGTCCGGAAGATCACCGGCGTCGAGACGGCGACCAGGGGATTGACCAGCACGATTGGAAAAGCGGGAAGCTCCGGGGCGGGGGTGATCTCCTCGCCGATGCCGCGGGCAACAAGCGGCCACCCGTCGAGACACATCGGCACGTCGGCACCAAGCTTGAGCGCCAAGGTGGCGAGCAGCAGATGGTCGATCCGGGCGTGCCAAAGATCGAGCAATCCGCGCAGTGTTGCGGCCGCGTCGGCGGATCCGCCACCGATTCCCGAAGCAATGGGCAGGTTCTTTTCGAGATGAATATGGACCGGGGTGGTGTCGACGCCCTCTAATGCGAGCGTCCGGCGCAGCAGGTCCCGCGCCCTGAGCACGAGATTACCGCCTTGATCATCGCCCGCCACTGAAAGTTCGGCGGCAAATGGCCCGGAGAGGGTGAACCGGTCCTCGCTCGACGGCGCGAGGCCGATGCGGTCGCCCCGATCGGCAAAGGTAACGAGACTTTCGAGGAGATGGTGGCCGTCGGCCCGTTGGCCGACGACATGCAGTGCCAGATTGATCTTGGCGGGCGCCGCCCGTGTTAACGCGAAGCCCGCGATCTCGCCTTCAGGCATGCTGGTATCAGGACTTCTTGTCCGGTGCAGGTGCTTCCGGGGTGACCTTCTTCGGCGCGGTTTCCTTGGCGTCGGCGGAGGCCGGAACCTCTTCCTTCAGCGCCGGCAGACCGTTTTCGATCTTGGCCTTGATCTTCGGGATCTCGGCTTCCTCGGGTTTCAGCTCAAGCGTCTGCGTCCATTGGAACACGGCTTCCAGCTTGCGACCGACGCGCCAATAGGCATCGCCGAGATGGTCGTTGATCGTCGGATCGCCGGCCATCAGCTCGGCTGCCTTTTCAAGCTCGACCACCGCATCGTCGAAGCGGTTCATGCGGAAGTAGGCCCAGCCGAGCGAATCGACGATGTATCCGTCATCCGGCTTCAGCTCGACCGCCTTGCGGATCATGTCGAGCCCTTCTTCCAGGTTGATGTTCATGTCGACCCAGGAATAGCCGAGGTAGTTCAGCACCTGCGGCTGGTCCGGGTTGAGCTCCAGCGCCTTGCGGAAGCTCGGCTCGGCCTTGTCCCAAAGCTTCTGACGCTCATAGGCGATGCCGCGCTGGAAGAACACGGTCCAGTCGCTGCGCTTCGGCACGGGTCCGATCTGGTCAACGGCCCGGTCGTAAAGCTCGCCCATCTCCTTGTAATCCTTGGCATCGGAAAGCACGCTGCCATAGGCAAGATAGTTGCGGATGTTCTTCGGATCGACGTCGATCAGCGCCTTCAGGTGCTTTTTGGCTTCATCCACCTTGCCGATGCTGGCAAGGCTGAGGCCGAGCTGCAGCTCGGAAAGCCTGCGCATCGGCGAGGCTTCGGGCACGCTCTGGTAAAGCTCGATTGCTTCCTTCGGCTTCTTGAGGTTTTCGGCGATGCCGGCCAGCATAACCAGGATGTCGGCACTTTCCGGGTCGAGACGACGGGCCGTCTGGAGATAGAGCGAGACGATGTCTTCGGCGCCGTCACGGTTGAGCGCGCCGCCGATGGAAAAGAGCACGGCTGCCGCACCCTGCGATGCGTTCTTGACCTGCTGCTCCTGAGGTATGCCGGCCTCGATATTCTTCCTGAGCGCCTCGAGTGGCGTGTAGTTGTTGACCATGTTCTCGCCGACGGCGATCGTGTCCAGGGCCTTCTGCTTGTTGTTTTCACGCGCCTCGAAACGCGCCAGGGCCTCGACCGCACGCATGAACGTGTCGGGCGCAGCACTGCCGCCTTCGCGATCGAGGATAGCGTCGTTGAGCTTGGCGCGTGCGGTGTCCTTGTCGCCGGAAGCGATCGCAATCGCGCCGGCGTGGTAGTTCTTGAACACGCGGAACCACTCCGGCCCTTCAAGGCCGTTGACCTGCGCCAGCGCTTCCTTGGGCTTGCCCTGCCCGAATTTGGCCCAGGCGGAAAGCAGGCCGTTCATCAGCCGGTCGAGATCGTTCGGCCCCTCGTAGTTGAGGAGTTTCTGCGCGTTGCGGTACTCGCGCTTGCGGATCGCCTCGATCGCCCGGATCACGGTAGTGATGCGCTCGACGGCCGGATCGGACTTCAGCTGCTCGGCAATCTTGGCGCCCTCGTCAAACTTGCCGGCCATCAGCAGCGTGATCATCAGGCGCTGCTTGACTTCGTTGTTGTTCGGCTCGAACTGCAGGGCGATGCGGTAAAGTTCGTTGGCCGCGGCAAAGTCACGGTCCGTATCTGCCGTGCGGGCGGCAAGGAATGCGCCGGCAAAGGTGTTGACGGTCGTGATGTCGAAAGGCTCGGTCTCCTCGACGGCGGCCTTTTCCTCGGCGAAAGCCTGGTAGCTGCCGCCGACGGTGGCAAGAGCCATCAGTGCAGCGCCGCTCAGAAGGCGGAGGATCGTCTTTTGCCGCATGTCAAACCTTTCATTGCCGATCTCTCGGCCTTGCGCACGACTGAGGGTTGTTCTGGAATCAGCCACGTGTTGCCCGGCACAACTCTTGAGGAACAGAATGGCTTTTTTGGCGCAACGCGGCAAGAAATTCCTCTTGGATGTCCCGGTTCGGCCGAAGGTCGCGTCAGCTCACCCGGTCGATGCAGAAGTCGATGACCTCTACCAGTGCCGATTTCCACGGCGAAACCGGGAGCGGTGCCAGGGCATCGCGTGCGATCGTGCCGTAGTGCTGGGCGCGGGCGATGGTATCGCTCAAGCCGCCATAACGCTTGATCAGGCCGAGCGCCCTTTCGAGGTTCGCATCGCTGCTGTCGCCGCCTTCGATCGCCTCACGCCAGAAGGCGCGATCCTCCGGCGTACCGCGGCGATAGGACAGGATCACCGGCAGGGTGATCTTGCCTTCACGGAAATCGTCGCCGACGTTCTTGCCGAGGTCGCTGGCCGAGCCGCCATAGTCAAGCACGTCATCGACAAGCTGGAAGGCGAGGCCGAGGTTCATGCCGTAGGATTTTAGCGCATTGCGGTCGGACTTGCTGGTCTGGGCGACGATCGGGCCGACTTCGGCGGCCGCAGCAAAGAGCGCTGCGGTCTTGGCGCGGATGACCTGGAGATAGTCGTCTTCGGTCGTCTCCATGTTCTTGGCGACGGAAAGCTGCAGCACTTCGCCCTCGGCGATCACCGAGGCTGCGGTCGAAAGCACGTCGAGCGCATCGAGCGAGCCGACATCGACCATCATGCGGAAGGCCTGGCCGAGCAGGAAGTCGCCGACAAGAACGCTTGCCTGGTTGCCCCAGATCGTGCGGGCGGTGGACTTGCCGCGGCGCAGATCGCTTTCATCCACGACATCGTCATGCAGCAGTGTTGCCGTGTGCATGAACTCGACGCTGGTGGCGAGCTTGACGTGAGCGTCGCCCTCGTAGCCGAACATGGCGGCGGAGGCGAGCGTCAGCATCGGCCGCAGGCGCTTGCCACCCGACGAGATCAGGTGGTTGGCAACCTCGGGAATCATCTGGACGTCGGAGCCGGCCCTCGACAGGATGAGCTGGTTGACGCGTTCCATGTCGGGAGACGTCAGGTCAACGAGCGGCTTTACGGACGCCTGTTTGTTTTTGCTGTCTTCCAGCGGTATCACTACGCCCAACACCGGGACTCCTGTTTTCATTGTCGCTTTCGACAATAGGAAGGGGGGGCACGTGCGGCAAGAGGCGAATTGTCCCGCTTGCTGAAATAGGACAGGAAAAACCGCTGGATGAAGGAATTGATCCGCACCAACGACGTCGTTCTGCTCTCTTTTGCCGAGAGCCTGATGAAGGACGCCGGTATTAACAGCCTGATCGCCGATCAGGGCATGAGTATTCTAGAGGGGTCCTTGGGCCTGCTGCCGCGCCGTTTCCTGGTGCCGGACGACGATGCCGATGCCGCGCGCCGCATTCTCGTCGAAGCGGGGTTGGAAGCGGAGTTGCGGGCATGATCGCCGACGTGTTGGCAGTCATTTGGAACGATCAGCCATGAGCGAAGGACAGATCGCGCTTGTCGAGTCCGAGACCGTCGACGCGTTCCACCGCGGCAGGTTTCATGTCGTGCAGCCGCTGGGGCAGGGTCATCGTTCCGGCATGGATGCGATGATGCTCGCCTCGTTGGTCGCTTCCGACCGTGCCTGCCGTGTAGCCGATCTTGGTGCGGGTGCGGGTGCCGCCGGCATGGCGGTTGCCTCGCGGCTGGATCTGGCCGACGTGGTTCTGGTGGAGCGCTCGCCGACTATGGCGGAGTTCGCGCGCCGAAGCCTCGCGCTTCCGGAAAACGGGCGTTTCGCCGCGCGGGTTTCGGTGATCGAGGCCGACGTTTCGCTTGCCGGGCGGGCGCGCCGCGCCGCCGGTTTGCCCGATGATGCCTTCGATCACGTGATCATGAACCCGCCGTTCAACGATGCGTCCGACCGGCGCACGCCTGATAGCCTGAAGGCTGAGGCGCACGCGATGAGCGATGACCTCTTCGAGGTCTGGATCAAGACGGCGGGCGCGATCACGAAGCCGGGTGGGCAATTGTCGCTGATCGCCCGGCCGGAATCGATCGCCGATATCATCGCCGCCTGCGGGCGTCGTTTCGGCGGCATCGAGATAACGCCGCTGCATCCACGCATCGGTGAAAACGCCGTACGCATCCTCGTCACCGCGATCAAGCAGAGCCGCAAGCGGCTGGTGCTGCGGGCGCCGCTGATCGTGCACGAGGAGGGCGCACATCGCTTTTCCAGAGATGTCGACGACCTCAACAACGGGCGCGATGCCTATCGGCGCCGCTGATTTACCGTATGCGGCATTGCGTTTGGGCGACCAGTGCATACATGCAGGAACAAGAGTCGGTATTGCAGGAGTTGAGATGGCTGGGTTCTTCAAAAGGCTGATGCCGAAGCGTTTTCGGCGGGATGGCATTGCGATCCCTGTCGTGCGGCTGCACGGCGCCATTATGGCCGGTGGCGGCCAGTTTCGCCCGGCGCTCAACCTCGCATCGGCTGCTCCGCTGCTGGAGAAAGCCTTCGCCGTCAAGGAAGCGCCGGCCGTTGCAATTTCGATCAACTCCCCCGGTGGCTCTCCGGTGCAATCGCGGTTGATCTACCAGCGCATCCGTGATCTCGCCCAGGAAAAGAAGAAGCGCGTGCTCATCTTCGTCGAGGACGTGGCCGCTTCAGGCGGCTACATGATCGCGCTTGCCGGCGACGACATCATTGCCGATCCGACGTCGATCGTCGGCTCCATCGGCGTGGTCTCTGGCGGCTTCGGTTTCCCGGAATTGCTGAAGAAGATCGGCGTCGAGCGGCGCGTCTACACTGCCGGCGAAAACAAGGTGATGCTCGACCCCTTCCAGCCGGAGAAAGAGCGCGACATCGAGTTCCTCAAAAGCCTGCAACTCGATATCCACGACACCTTCATTCAAATGGTGAAGGCTCGCCGCGGCCAATTGCTGGCCGACCACCCCGACGTCTTCTCCGGTCTTTTCTGGACGGGCCGACGGGGATTGGAACTCGGCCTGATCGATGGCCTTGGCGATCTGCGCGGCGAGGTGAAAAAGCGTTATGGCGAGAAGGCGCGGCTCGAACTGATCCAGCCGGCGCGCAGTCTTTTCGGGCGCCGTCAGGCCGGCGCTTCGATTGCTGGCGATATCGCCGCGCCGATCGCCGCATCTGCGATGGCAGGTCTTGCCGAAGCAGTGGAGGAAAGGGCATTGTGGGCGCGTTTCGGGCTTTGAGGGAGGAAAAATGCCGCAGCTTATCCTGCTCCTGATCGCAGGCTTCGTTCTATGGATCGGTTACCGCAAGTTCATCGCGGACGCCCAGAAACTGACGCGTCAACGCGATCAGACGCGCCGCGAGCAGCAGACCGGCGCCAGCGGAACCCTCGTCAAGGATCCCGAGACCGGTGAATACAGGCTGAAGCGCGAAGACGACTGAGATTTTTCGCGCCCTTTTGCGTGCACGCAGGTCGCCTTGAGCGCTTGACCCCTGCCGCCCGGCGTGGCACCTGTCCGGCTCTCATTTCATGAAGAATTCGGACGTTCCCCATGACCACCGCCTCGCTGCCCGACCATATGAACCCCAAGCGCTCGTTCCAGGCCCTGATCCTGACGCTGCACAACTATTGGGCCGACAAGGGTTGCGCGGTGCTGCAGCCCTACGACATGGAAGTGGGCGCCGGCACATTCCATCCGGCAACGACGCTGCGTGCGCTTGGCCCCCGCCCATGGCGCGCGGCCTACGTTCAGCCTTCCCGCCGCCCGACCGACGGCCGCTATGGTGAGAACCCGAACCGTCTTCAGCACTACTATCAGTATCAGGTGATCCTGAAGCCGAACCCGTCCAACCTGCAGGAGCTCTATCTCGGCTCGCTGGAGGCGATCGGCCTCGATCCGCTGCTGCACGACATCCGCTTTGTCGAGGACGATTGGGAAAGCCCGACGCTCGGCGCCTGGGGCCTCGGCTGGGAATGCTGGTGCGACGGCATGGAAGTGTCGCAGTTCACCTATTTCCAGCAGGTCTGCGGCATCGAATGCTCGCCGGTTTCCGGGGAGCTGACCTATGGTCTCGAGCGTCTGGCGATGTATGTCCAGGGCGTCGACAATGTCTACGATTTGAACTTCAACGGCCGCGAAGGCGCCGAGAAGATCAGCTATGGCGACGTTTTCCTGCAGGCGGAACAGGAATATTCCCGCTTCAATTTCGAGTACGCCAACACTGCCATGCTGCACCAGCACTTCATCGACGCGGAAACGGAATGCCAGGCGTTGCTGGCCGCCGGCGCGCCTGACGACGGCACCAACAACCAGCTGCACAAGTGCGTATTCCCTGCCTATGACCAGTGCATCAAGGCGAGCCACGTCTTCAACCTGCTCGATGCGCGCGGGGTGATTTCGGTGACGGAACGCCAGAGCTACATTCTGCGCGTGCGCACGCTCGCCAAGGCGTGCGGCGAGGCGTTCCTCTTGACCGACGCCGGCGGCGCGAACCTCAACCGGGACGCCGCTTGATCGCCGAGCCAGCCAGCCTCATCGTTCATATCAATGGCTGGCCGGGCACCGGGAAGCTCACCATCGCGCGCCATCTCGCCGGCCATCTCGGCGCGAGGCTTGCCGACAATCACACGCTGATCAATCCCGCCGAGGCGCTGTTTGCGAGGGGCACGCCGCTCTATCGGTCGCTACGGGCGACCGTCAGGGCGGCTGTGCTCGATCACGTGCGCCGGGCTGATGCCGCGCAATCCTTCCTCTTCACCGATGCACTGTCGGATGATGCATTCGACAGTCGGGCGTTTGACGATTATGCGACGCTCGCTGCCGATCGCGGCGCCCGTTTCGTTGCGGTCGTTCTCGATTGTTCGATGGAGGAAAATCTGAAGCGGTTGACGCGTGCCGGTCGTGCCAAGGCGCACAAGCTGACGGATCCGCAGGTGCTGATAGATCTTAGGGGTCGGCACGTCCTGTTGAAGGGAAAAAGCGATCAGCTGGTCGAGCTCGACGTCACCAGCCTTGGCGCCGACGAAGCGGCGCGCGAGATTGCAGCGCGGATGGCTTGACGTCAGGCTTCAGCGGTATCGCGCGGGCATCCGCTCTTCTTCGTTATCTGCTCAAGTGTGGGGTAGGCGCCATCGTGAGACTGGCTGGAGTAGGTCTGCAGCGCGCGGCGGACGCCTGAGGGCCTTTCGATCGAGGTGACGCTCGCATAGGCAACGAACAGCGCCGAAAAGGCGACTAGGTTGGTGAGGGTTGCGAGCGTTTTCATGGTCTTCACTTCGTCTTCGGGGTTATTCGATATCCCGACTATCGTCCATCATCCGGATCCTCGCCGTTCCCGATGGAACAGGAATCGATGTGTTTTGACGTTGGGACGGGCCGCGGCTGTGAACAGAGCGTTCACCGCCTTCGGCCGGCATTTCGGGAGGGGTGTTTTTCTCCGTCCGGATGCTGCAGAAAGAGCTTTGAAGCTGGAGAGCCGATCTTGCAGCGCCGCGCATGGAACATGGCGGGTCAAGGACGCTGTAACGCTTTAAACTTGCTGCATAATTTTGCGCCTAAATCGATTCCGATTTAAGAATTTATGCAGTAATCTCTGCCGAGCTTTTTTGGAGGGTGTCCCATGATTGGTCTGGCCATCGGCGTTGCCGTTATCCTGTATCTGGTTTTCGTCTATAACGGCCTCGTCAAGGCGCGGCAGATCGCCGAGGAAGCCTGGTCGGGCATCGATGTGCAACTGAAGCGGCGCGCCGACCTCATCCCCAACCTGATCGAGACCGTGAAGGGCTATGCCGCGCACGAGAAGTCGACGCTTGAGGAAGTCATCGCGATGCGCAATCGCGCCCAGGCCGTGCCATCAGGCGATGTCGAGGGACGGGCGGCGGCCGAAGGGGCCCTGTCGCAGGCACTCGGAAAACTCTTTGCTCTTGCCGAAGCCTATCCGGATCTGAAGGCCAACGAGAATTTTGCCGAACTGCAGCGCTCGCTGGAAACCATCGAGGGCGAGATCCAGATGTCTCGCCGCTATTACAACGGCGCGGCGCGCGATCTGAATGTCAAGGTCGAGAGCTTCCCGTCGAACCTCATAGCCAACGCGTTCCGCTTCGTGAAGGCCGGCTATTTCGAGATCGCCAACGAGGCGGACCGTGCGGTGCCGCAAGTTAAATTCTGATCGGGACGTTACCCGAGACCGCAATCAGATGATATGAGACCTGCCGAAGCCGAGAGCGCGGCGTTATTTGCATCAAGAGACCTAAGCATGAGTGATACCGTGAAGAAGCTGATCATCCTGCCGACCGACCATCCCCTGCGCGGTCACGTCCGCCCGCCGGGTTCGAAGTCGATCACCAATCGGGCGCTGCTTCTTGCGGGTCTTGCCAAGGGCACGAGCCGGTTGACCGGGGCGCTGAAGAGCGACGACACGCGCTATATGGCCGATGCGCTGCGCGCGATGGGCGTCCAAGTCGATGAGCCGGACGACACCACATTCGTCGTTACCGGAAACGGTCGGCTGGCATCTCCGTCGGCACCGCTGTTCCTCGGCAATGCGGGAACCGCGACACGCTTCCTGACGGCGGCTGCCGCTCTCGTCGACGGCCCGGTGGTCGTCGATGGCGACCAGCACATGCGCAAGCGTCCGATTAAGCCGCTTGTCGACGCGCTCCGTACGCTTGGCGTCGAGGTGACGTCGGAAACAGGTTGCCCGCCGGTCACCGTCAACGGCAAGGGCGGTTTCCCTGCCGGCCGTATCGAAATCGACGCGGGCCTTTCCAGCCAATACGTGTCGGCGCTGCTGATGGCGGCCCCCGGCGCCAAAGGCCCTGTCCGCATCGAGCTTGCCGGCGACGAGATCGGCGCGCGTGGCTATATCGATCTGACCGTTGCGGCGATGCGCGCCTTCGGCGCCGAGGTCGAGCAATTGAGCCCATCCGTCTGGCAGGTTGCGCCGACGGGCTATCGCGCCGCCGATTTCGCTATCGAGCCGGACGCATCGGCGGCGACCTATCTCTGGGCGGCGGAAGTGCTGACGGGCGGTGCCATCGACCTCGGCGTGCCGGCGTCGGTTTTTTCGCAGCCCGATGCCCGCGCCCACGACGTCATCTCCCAGTTCCCGCATCTTCCTGCCGTCATCGACGGATCGCAGATGCAGGACGCGATCCCGACGATTGCGGTTCTTGCCGCATTCAACGAGACACCGGTGCGTTTCGTCGGCCTTGCCAATCTACGGGTAAAGGAATGCGACCGCGTTCGCGCTCTGTCGCTGGGCCTGACCGCCATCCGGCCGGGACTGGCGCACGAGGAGGGGGACGATCTGATCGTCTCTTCCGATCCGGGACTCGCCGGACAGACGTTGCCGGCGTCGATCGACACGTTTGCCGACCACCGCATTGCCATGAGCTTTGCCCTTGCCGGGCTGAAGATCCACGGCATTGCCATTGAGGACCCCGGCTGCGTCGCCAAGACCTATCCGGCCTATTGGGACGCGCTGGCATCGCTCGGCGTCGCCTACACCGGTGACCGTCCTTGATATCGCGCCTCAAGCCTTTTCAGGAAAGGTGCGAAGCGGTTTTCCGTCAGGAAATGCGAAAAACCATGAAATCGTCCCTCCAGATCGATCGAAAGGTCTGAGACCGTATGGCCCGTTTCGTCGCCCTGCTTGGCATGTTGTTGTTCCTGCTGGCGACGGCGGGTGCCGGGCGTGCGGACGAAGTGTTCTCGTCCTATCATTCGGTGATCGATGTCGCCAAGGACGGCACGCTGACGGTGACGGAGACGATCACGGCCAATGCCGAAGGCAACCAGATCCGGCGGGGGATCTTTCGTGACCTGCCGTTGACCTTTACCGACGCCAAGGGTCGCCGCAGCAAGGTGGATTTCAAGCTGCTTTCGGTCGAGCGCGACGGCGAGGAGGAGCCTTACCGCACTGAATCGATCTCGGGCGGCATCCGTATCTACACCGGCTCGGCGGAGATATTTCTGCCGCACGGCGAGCACACGTTCCAATTCACCTATGAGACCAGCCGGCAGATCCGCTTCTTCGAGGATCACGACGAACTCTACTGGAACGTGACAGGCACCGAATGGGCGTTCCCGATCGATGAGGCGAGCGCCACCGTCAATCTGCCGGAGGGTGTGCGACCCGAGGCGCTTGACGTTTTCACCGGTGGCTACGGCGCGACCGGCAAGGATGCGCGGGCTTCCGAGGAAGGCAGCGAGATTTTCTTTGCGACCACCCGGCGGTTGGAGCCGAAGCAGGGGCTGACCATTGCGGTCAAGATGCCGAAAGGCAGCATCGAGCAGCCTTCCTCCAGCCAGGAAAATGCCTGGTGGATTCGCGATCATATGGCGCTTCTGATCGCCGCAGCGGGTCTTCTGGTGGTGGCGCTCTACTACGGCCGCGCCTGGCTGAAGGTGGGGCGGGACCCGGCACGCGGCGTCATGGTGCCGCGCTGGGACGCGCCCGAAGGCATTTCGCCGGCGCTGGTCAACTACATCGACAACAGGGGCTTTTCCGGTGAGGGCTGGACGGCGCTGTCTGCGTCGGCGCTCAGCCTTGCGGTCAAGGGCCATGTGGTGCTTGAGGACCTGAAGAGCGCCATCGTCATTGCCGCAACCGGCAAGGGCAGCAGCGAAAAGCTGCCGACCGGCGAGGCGAGCCTGATGAAGGCCGTCAATGCCGCCGGCGGCAAGCTGAAGATCGACCGGGCCAACGGCACGAAGGTGCAGGCGACCGGCGCGGACTTCCGCAATGCCATGGAGCGCGAGCATCGCGGCAAGTACTATCTGGAAAACACCGGTTATATCGTCGCTGGCGTGGTGCTCTCGATCCTGGCGATCGCTGCCGTGTTCCTGTTCGGCGATTTGAGCGAGGACAGCATCCCGCTGGTGATCGTCCCGGTCTTCATCGCCTTTGTCATTTCGATCCTCGCCGTTTCCTTCGGCAAGTCCTTGCAGCGCGAAAAGAGCCTGATGAGCCGCATCATGTCGATCGTGGTGATCGCTTTCATCGGCTTCGTCGCCTTCACCATCTTTTCCAGCATTCTGGCGGTGGTGTTCTATTCCGCCGCCGAGACGGACGAGTTGCCGCTGCTGTTTGCGATCGGCGGCATCGTGCTGGTCAACGTGCTGTTCTTCTTCCTGATGGGGGCGCCGACGCCGCTCGGCACCCGGATGATGGACGGCATCGACGGCCTCCGGCAATACATGACGCTTGCCGAGAAAGACCGGATGAACATGCAAGGGGCACCCGAAATGTCGCCCCGGCATTTCGAGACGCTGCTGCCCTATGCCGTGGCCCTCGGGGTTGAAAAGCCGTGGACGCAAACCTTCGATCGCTGGCTGCTTGCAGCCGCCGCAGGCGCCGCTGCAGCCGCCGCCTACCAGCCCACCTGGTACCATGGCGATAGCTTCGGCTCGACCTCATTCGGCGATCGCATCGGCGGCTTTGCCGGCTCGATGGCCGACACAATGACCTCCTCTCTGCCGCCCCCGCCGAAATCCTCGTCGTCAAGCTTTTCCACCGGCGGCGGCTTTTCCGGTGGCGGCGGCGGCGGTGGTGGCGGCGGTGGCTGGTGATCTCGCCGCGAGCCTCTTGCCTGCGGGTCAAATTCATCGTCGGGCTTGGTGACATTTTCACCAGAGCTTGCTAAGTCGGCGGCAACCGTCCGGAACAGAAAAAGTCATCTCCCATGCCCGATCTTCTTATCGAACTCCGCTCCGAGGAAATTCCTGCCCGCCTGCAGCGCAAGGCGGCCGGCGACCTCAAGAAGCTCTTGACCGACGCACTGGTCGAAGCGGGTTTGACCTATGAGGGCGCGCGCGAATACTGGACGCCGCGCCGGCTGACGCTCGATATCCGCGGCCTCAATGCCCGTTCCGCCGATGTGCGCGAGGACCGCAAGGGCCCGCGCACCGACGCCAATGAAAAGGCGATCGAAGGCTTCCTGCGTGGCGCCGGCCTGTCTTCGATCAGTGAGGCCCACGTTCACAGCGATCCGAAGAAGGGCGATTTCTACGTCGCCCACATCGTCAAGCCGGGCCGTCCCGCCGAAGAGATCGTCGCCGAGGCGATGCCGGACATCATCCGCAACTTCCCCTGGCCGAAGCCGATGCGCTCCGGTGCCGCCTCGGCCAAGCCGGGGGCGCTCCGCTGGGTGCGCCCGCTGCAGTCGATCGTCTGCACCTTCGGCTCGGAAACCGACGAAACCCATGTGATCCCCTTCGAGGTCGACGGCATCGTCGCCTCCAACATCACCTATGGCCATCGCTTCCATGCGCCCGAAGCGATCACAGTGCGCCGCTTTGCCGACTATGCCGAGAAGCTGGAGCGCGCGAAGGTCGTGCTCGACGGCGAGCGCCGCAAGCAGATGATCCTGGCCGACGCGCACAATGTCGCTTTCGCCAACGGCCTCGAACTCGTTGAGGATGAAGGCCTGCTTGAAGAAGTCTCCGGCCTCGTGGAGTGGCCGCAGGTTCTGATGGGAAGCTTTGAAGAGAGCTATCTCGAAATCCCCTCGGAAATCATCCGTCTGACGATCAAGACCAACCAGAAGTGTTTCGTGACCCGTGCGCCGGGTGCCGAGACGCTGTCCAACAAGTTCATCCTCGTCTCAAATATTGAGGCGAAGGACGGTGGCAAGGAGATCGTGCACGGCAACGGCAAGGTCGTGCGCGCCCGCCTGTCGGACGCCGCCCACTTCTGGCACCGCGACCAGGGCAGCCTGCCGGATCTGGAGACCTTGAAACCGTCGGCCGAAAAGTTTGGCCTCGATCTCGGCAAGCCGCTCGACCAGCGCATGGCGAAACTCGACGCGCTGAACGTGACCTTCCATGCCAAGCTCGGCACGCAGGGCGAACGTGTCGCCCGGATCCGTGCGCTTGCCGCAGAACTCGCCAAGGTGACCGGCGCCGACGCCAAGCTGGTCGACCGTGCCGTGGTGCTGGCAAAGGCCGATCTGCGCACCGAGGCCGTCGGGGAATTTCCCGAACTCCAGGGCATCATGGGCCGCAAATATGCGCTGCTCCAGGGTGAAGACGGCTCTGTCGCCACGGCGATCGAAGATCACTGGAAGCCGAATGGTCCCTCGGATCGCGCGCCAACCGATGCTGTCGCAGTCACCGTTGCGCTTGCCGACAAGCTCGACACGCTCGTCGGCTTCTGGGCGATCGACGAAAAGCCAACCGGCTCCAAGGATCCCTACGCCCTGCGGCGCGCTGCTCTCGGGGTCATTCGTCTGATCCTCGAAGGCAAGGCCCGCCTGCCGCTCGTGCCGTTCCTTGAGATCGCGCTGACAGCGCTCAGGGCACAGAAGCCGGCGCTGGCGAACGATGTGTCGGCGGACCTGCTCTCCTTCTTCCACGATCGCCTCAAGGTCTATCTGCGCGATCTCGGCGCCCGTCACGACCTGATCGATGCGGTGCTGACGCCGGATGCCGACGATCTGCTGATGATCGCCCGCCGCGTCGAGGCGCTGACCGCCTTCATCACTGACGAAGAGGGCAAGAACCTGCTGGCCGGCACGAAGCGGGCCACACAGATCCTGGCCGCCGAAGAGAAGAAGGGCACGGCGGTTGCCGACGCAGTTGATGCCGGCCTCTTCCGCCTCGATGCCGAAAAGGCGCTGCATTCCGCAGTCCAGCTCGGCTCCGGCGAAGCCCGCGAGGCGATCGCCAAGGAAGACTTCCGCTCGGCCATGCAGGCCCTGTCGAAGCTGCGCGAGCCGGTCGACCAGTTCTTCAACGATGTTCTCGTCAACGACGATGACGTGTCGATCCGGGCAAACCGCCTGGCGCTGCTTGGTCTGATCCGCTCGGCGACCGGCACGGTTGCCGACTTCTCCAAGATCGCGGGATGACGGGGAGGGGCGCATGACGGCGAAGATCCTCGTCAGCGCCTGTCTCATGGGGCATGCGGTGCGCTACGATGGGGCGTCGAAGCCGCTTGTCCACCCGGCGATCGACCGCTGGCGCGAAGAAGGCCGGCTGGTCACCATCTGTCCCGAGATGTCGGCCGGTATGCCGGTGCCGCGCCCGCCCGCCGAGATCGCGTCGGGCAAGTCAGGTGTGGATGTACTCGACGGTGGTGCGACTGTGATCGAGAAC
Source organism: Ensifer adhaerens (assembly GCF_013283195.1). GTDB lineage: Bacteria > Pseudomonadota > Alphaproteobacteria > Rhizobiales > Rhizobiaceae > Ensifer > Ensifer adhaerens_G. The sequence goes on from NZ_JABEKT010000001.1 coordinate 1,313,554, forward strand.
ACCGGCCGCGACGTAACCGGCGAGTTCCTTGCCGCCGCGGAAAATGCGCTATCGCTCGCGCTTGAAACGGACTGTCGTTTCGCGCTTTTGATCGACGGCAGCCCGTCCTGCGGATCGGGCTTCGTCTATGACGGCACGTTCTCCAGCGCTCGCCACGCAGGACAAGGAGTGACGGCAGCGCTGCTCGCAAGGAACGGCATCGAGGTTTATTCCGACAGGGAAATCGAAGCGTTGATCGAACGGGTCGATGGGGTGTGCGACGCCGATAGAAAGCCCGGATAAGAAGATTGCGCCCCTGCTTCTCTCAGGAGCGCAATCTCTCGCTTTTCAGCGAAACGCCCGTCAGCCCTTGAATGCAGGAGCGGCTGACTGGGGCAGGGAACTTTCCCGTTCAGGCCCTCAGTTTAGCCGAAGTTCGAGGCTGGTCGGATCAAATTGCCGTGAGGCTTCGCCGGTCGCCGCTGCCGCAACGGCAGGTCCCGCCTGTGTCATGGTTTGAACCGCGGCAGTCTTGGCAGTCTCGTCGATCGTTGGGGCGACCGTGCCATGATCGCCCGGGCTTACGAGGTCGCCGAGCGCAGCGGCTGTCGCCACATCAGCCTGGCCGGTTCCATCGGATGCCTTGACCACATCCACGGGTGGCTTGCTGACGAAAACAACGGGCGAACCGCCGAGCCAGGCTTCGGTGCGCACCAGCTTCATCTCGCCATTGATTTTCTTGAGTTCGACCTTGTCGCTGCCCTTGTCGATTTCGGGCACCACATAGGTGATCTTCTTCCTGGTCTGCAGGGGAGGGCACTGTGGGCAAGTCACCGCCGCCACGCTGGAGTTGACCGCTTCGCCCGAAACGATGGTGTCGATCGACGATGCCCAGGCGCTGCCGGCTGCAAGCGTAACGGCGGTGGTGATCAGCAACAGGCGCATCGGTCTTCTCTCCGAGTTTGTTCTCGGCGAGAATATGCGTTCTCTCTTACTTTCCCGTCAGGAGAATTGGTAAAAATTGAATGATCCGGCGTATTTGCCGACGGCGGTCAGGCCTTCTCGCGGGCAACCGCGCGCCAGCCAATATCGTGACGGTAGAAGCCGTTGTCCCAGGAAACGCCGGCAACAGCCGAATAGGCAAGCGCCTTGGCAGCGCCGGCGCTGTCCCCGATCGCGGTGATGTTCAACACCCGGCCACCCGTTGCGACCAGGCTGCCGTCCTTCATCGCTGTTCCGGCATGAAACACCTTGGTCTGCGCCGAGGCTGCCGGGAGCGCATCGATGGGCGTGTTCTTGTCGTAGCTGCCCGGATAGCCCTTTGAAGCCATGACCACGGTCAATGCCGTCTCGTCGCGCCATTCGGCTTCCATGCCTGCCAGCGTGCCCGTTGCTGCGGCGTAGAGCAGCGGCAGCAGGTCGCTCTTCATGCGCATCATCAGCACCTGGCATTCTGGATCGCCGAAACGCACATTGTACTCGATCAGCTCCGGCCCCTTGGCGGTGATCATCAGCCCGGCGAAGAACACGCCGGAAAAGGAATGCCCGCTTTCGGCCATGCCGCGCATGGTCGGCTCGACGATCTCCTTCATCGTGCGTTCGGTCATCTCGGATGTCATCACAGGTGCTGGCGAATAGGCGCCCATGCCGCCGGTGTTCGGGCCGGTGTCGCCATCGCCGACGCGCTTGTGATCTTGCGCCGAGGCGAGCGCCAGCGCGGTCTTGCCGTCGCTCAGGCAGAAGAAGCTTGCCTCCTCGCCGTCGAGAAAGGCTTCGACCACCACTTCCGCGCCAGCCGCGCCGAAGGCGCCGTCGAAACAGTCATCGATCGCATCGAGCGCTTCGTCGAGTTCCATGGCAACGGTCACGCCCTTGCCTGCGGCAAGACCGTCGGCCTTGATGACGATCGGCGCACCCTGGTCGCGCACATAGGCCTTGGCGGCCTCTGCGTCGGTAAAGCGGCCGTAGGCCCCGGTCGGGATATCGTAGCGGGCGCAGAGGTCCTTGGTAAAACCCTTGGAGCCTTCAAGCTGGGCCGCAGCAGCGGAAGGGCCGAAAACCGCGATGCCGGCGGCGCGCAACACATCCGCGAGACCTGCCACGAGCGGACCTTCAGGTCCGACGACGACGAAGTCGATCGCCTCTTTCAGGCAGAAGTCGACGATTGAAGCGTGATTGTCGGTGTCGAGCGCGACGAGGGTCGCTTCCTCGGCAATACCCGGATTGCCGGGCGCGGCGTAAAGCTTGGTCAGTTTCGGCGACTGCGCAATTTTCCATGCCAGCGCATGTTCGCGTCCACCCGATCCGATCAGAAGAACCTTCATTGCCTGCTCCCGACATGCTGAAATTGTTGCGTTGCGGTTAAGGCGAGGCGGCTGTCAGGTCAAGGGGGCAGGGAGGGTTGGCGCACGATTCCCGCGACGCAAAGCACCCACCGGAGGCGCTGCGAGATGAAACGCGCGAAGGTGCGTTCAGGCGATTGCCTGCTGGTTCTTGCGATCATCCCTTTCGTTGCCGTAGCGGGCCGTGCGCGTCAGCGCCCAGATGCCGAGATCCTCGAGCGGCAGCGGCTTGCTGATGAGGTAGCCTTGGAACAGGTCGCAGCCTGCAGCCGTCAGCATCGAGAGTTTCTCCGGCGTATCGACGCCTTCGCCGACCACGGCAACGTCCTTGGCGTGGCAGAGTGCGATCAACGCCCTTAGAACCGGCAGCGATTGCGATGCGGTCAGGTTCGAGACGAGCGCCCGGTCGAGTTTGATTGTGTCGGCGGTGTATTCGATGATCTGCTGGACGGAGGTGTATCCCGCTCCGAAATCGTCGATCGACAGGCGGAAGCCCTTTTGGCGCAGCTCGTCGATGTTGCGGCGAAGCTGGTCGCTGAACTTGACCGCGAATGTCTCCGTCAGCTCGATCTCGATTGATTGCGGCTGCAGGCCATGGCGGTTGAGGCAATCGGAGAAATAGTCGGCGATCGCCTTGGAATGTAGTTCGGCCGAGGAGATATTGATCGCCAGGATCGTATCGGGACCAAACAGCGCCTTGAGCTGCGCACAGTCGGACATCGCCTGGTTGATCACCCACCAGTCGATCTTGGTGAAAAGGCCGGAGCTTTCGGCGATCGGCACGAATTCATCGGGCGTCACATTGCCAAGCACCGGCGAATACCAGCGCAAAAGCGCTTCGCAACCCGTCACCCGCCCATCGGTATCGACAATCGGCATGTAGACCAGATGGAATTGTTCGTCCGGATCGAGCGAGCGCAGCTCATCCTGGATCTGGCGCAGGCGCGTGCGCTTGTCGTGAAGGGCGCGCGAGAACCTTGAAGAGCGGTTCTTGCCGCTGGTCTTTGCCTGATACATCGCGGCATCCGCATTCGAGATCAGCTCGGCGAGATTGGTCGCATCATCGGGGCAGATGGCAGCGCCGATGCTGGCCGTGACCGGGTAGCTCTTGCCCGCGACTTCGAAGCCGTCTTCAAACAGTGCGAGGATGGCGGCCGAGACTTCCCGTACGGTGCCGTCACCCGGTCGGGAGCGCACGAGCACCGCGAATTCGTCGCCTGAAAGCCGTGCGAGAATTGCCGGCTTCTGGCCACGCCGCTCGGTGATCGCTTCGACGTTCTCGGCGATCCGCGTCGCCAGCGTCTTCAAGAGTTCGTCGCCGATCTCATGGCCATGCTTGTCGTTGACGAACTTGAAGTTGTCGATGTCGATGAACAGCAGGCTGCATTTTTCACCCGAGACGATCGCCTCGCGCACGATGCCGGCAGCAACGGCGTTGAAATGGCCGCGATTGCTGATGCCGGTCAACGTATCGGTCCAGGAGCTGCGCTGCACCAGCTTGAGCGATTGTTCCGACTGGCGATGCAGCTCTCTGATGTTTTCGGTCAGGCGCCCGATCTCGCCCTTCTCCGCCATGTTGCGGATCTCGTCATGGGCACCGACCATGACCGCCATGACGTTGGCGTCGAGCGTAGCAATGGGATCGGTGATGAAGCGGCGGATGAGCACGATGATCAGCCAGATGGAGAACAGGCTCATGGCCACGGCGCCAAGCGCCAGCAGCAGCTTCTGCTGTGCCATCAGCCGGTCGAAATGATCGCTCGAAACCGTCAGCGTCGCATAGAGCGATGGTCCGAGGTGCACGCTTGCGGAAAGGTCGTCAGTGACCGCCAGCGGCCACGGCTGAAGCACGACGTCGGCGCCGTATTCCTGCTTCAGGGTTTCCTGCATGTCGAGGAAACGGTCCGGCTGGATTGCTACCTGGATCAGCAGCGCACCCGATTTCTTGCTCGGTAGCGGCCGCGTGAACGTAACGGGATCGAGGAAATACGAATAGACGATACGGGCCTTCTGTCCGACGTCGGAGAGATAGGTCCAGTCGGCTAGCTTCTCTTCGCGGATCAGTCGCCGCGACAGGTTGAGCTGCGCCTCGTCGATTTCGGCGAAGGGATCCCAGCTGTTCTCAAAATAATATTCGGACTGCAGGTCCGATGTCAGGATCGCCAGCGACACGTAGCCCATCGGATCGTCGGAAAGCGATTTCACGCTTTCCTGCAGCCGCACGCCGAGCGCATTGGCCCGGTAGTTCTTGTCGGTTTCGGAGATGTACTGGCGCAGCGAATTGCTGTTCAGCAGCGCGTTGAGGAAGCCCTTGCTGCGGCCGATCTCGTTTTGGAAGACGGCGGCGGCGTGCTCCAGCCGCTGCGACAGCTTGGCATGTTCGAGCGCCCGGATCGAGCGGCTCTGGGTGACATGGACCGAAACCGCCGCCAGCAGGTAGCCGGCCAGCACCACGGGAAAGATCAGGATGAGTGCGCGCTTGCCGAGGGTCACTGGAAATTCGCCAATGTGCTGATGATGCGCCGGCGCAGCTGCACCGACGTCGTTGACAGTTCCTGCTGGTACTGGCTCTTGGCCAGAATGTCCGGCGACGGGTAGATCGCCTGGTCCGCGCGGATCGCTTCCGGCAAGAGGGCAAACGCGGCCTTGCTGGGCGTCGGCATGTTGAGCGTCTGCGCATTTGCGGCAGCACTTCCGGGCGAACCGATATAGTCGAGGAAAGCGAGCGCTCGCGCCTTGTTCGGCGACTTGGCGACGACCGACATGCAGTCGAGCCACGAAAGCGTGCCTTCCTTGGGCGCGACATAGCGCCAGACGCCGGGGGTGCCGGCCTTTTCGTTCAGGACGTGCTGGTCGCCGCTGTAGCCGAGCGCCAGATGGATGTCCTTGCCGATCGCCTGGTTCTGGATCGAGCTGATGACGTATTCATAGGTGAGAACCGACGGCGCCTGTTCCTTCATCATGTTGAAGGCGGTCTTGAGCGTTTCGGGTTCGTTGGTATTGATCGACTGGCCGAGCAGCATCAACGGCGCAACGAAAGCCTCGTTGTGATCGTCATACATCGCTACGTGTTTGTGGAGTGCCGGCGCCGGCTGCATCAGGTCTCGCCAGGATGTCGGCGCTTCCGGCAGCACGTCCGATCGATAGAGAATGCCCATCGTGCCCCAGAGGTACGGCAGACCGTGGTTCGAGCAGCGCGTGCGCCAGCTTTCGTCATAGTCCCTGAGCGAGGCGACATTGCTTTCGTCGACCGCTTCCAGCACCCCTTTGCGCCCGAACAGCGCAGCACCGTTCTCCCCGGTCACCACCAGATCGACGATGCTGTTCGGATCGGCCAGCACCTCGTCGCGGGTGTCGCCGCTGTCGTAGTAGACTTGGTGGATTCCGACGCCAGTTATCGCCGTCCAGCGATCGAGGATCGCCTGGTCGATATAGGATTCCCAGATCAGCAGGTTGAGCGTTTCGGCTTGCCCCGCCGTTGCCAAAAGCAACGTCGTCAAAAAGGCAGGAATCGCCGATCGCCTTCGCATTGTCTACCCTTGCCCAAGCCCCATTCAGCGACCGTAGCGCGCAAAAATTGATGAATGATTACGCAGGGCTGCGGGAAATAGCAGGGTTGGTGCACGGCACTGCCACGCGGAAAACAGAACGGGCGCCGCAGGGCGGCGCCCGTTGAAGATCTGCGGTTCGATGCACGCGCTAGTGGCGCGCAGGCATCTTGGGCAGAAGGATCGTCAGAATGCCGAGCAGCGGCAGGTAGGAGCAGATGGTGTAGACGAACTCGATGCCCTGCCGGTCGGCAAAAATACCGAGAAGAGCTGCACCCATGCCGCCGAAGCCGAAAGCGAAGCCGAAGAAGACGCCGGCAATCAATCCGACCCGGCCCGGCACCAGTTCCTGCGCAAAGACGACGATAGCCGAAAACGCCGAGGAGAAGATGAAGCCGATGATGATAGACAGAACGCCCGTCCAGAAAAGGTTCGCATAGGGCAGCATCAACGCGAACGGGATGACGCCGAGGATCGAGAACCAGATGACGAAGCGTGCGCCGTAGCGGTCGCCGATCGGACCGCCGAGGAAGGTGCCTGCAGCGGCTGCACCCAGGAACAGGAAGAGCATCAGCTGCGCCTGTTGCACGGAAACGCTGAACTTCTCGATGACGAAGAAGGTGAAGTAGCTGGAGATGCTCGCCATGTAGACGTTCTTGGTGGCCGTCAGCAGCACCAGCACGGCAACGGCCCAGATCACGCGGTTCTTCGGCAGAGGAAGCGCGCGGCTCGGCGCCGGCTTGCTCATCGACGAGCGGCGGTGGCGCACGTACCAGGTGCTGACCCAGGAAAGCACGAAGAAACCGATGATTGCAACGATCGAGAACCAGCTGAGGCTGCCCTGGCCGAACGGAAGCACTATGAAGGCGGCAAGCAGCGGCCCCATGGCGCTGCCGGCATTGCCACCGACCTGGAACAGCGATTGTGCCAGGCCATGCCGCCCACCGGAGGCAAGGCGGGCGATGCGCGAGGATTCCGGATGGAAGATTGCCGAGCCGACACCGATCAGGCTTGCAGCCAGAAGCAGCATCGAGAAATCATGGGCGTTGGCGAGCAGGATCAGGCCGGAGCAGGTGGACAGCATCGCCACCGGCAGCGAATAGGGCAGCGCCCAGCGGTCGGTGATGATGCCGACGGCCGGCTGCAGCATCGAGGCTGTCAACTGGAAGGTGAAGGTGAGAAGGCCGATCTGCACGAAATCGAGCGAATAGTTCGCCTTGAGCAAGGGATAGAGCGCCGTCAGCAGCGACTGCATGATGTCGTTCAGCATGTGGCAGAAGCTCACTGCCAGGATGACGGAAAAAGCCGTCTTTTCCGGGGTTATGCCCCCGGTTGAAGTAACCGTTGCCATGGAATGTGTCCTTGCCGTCTCGATGGTTGTGTGCGGCGCGGGATATCTCTACTGATCTTGCTCGTGGCCTGCTTTTGTGATGTGGTCGACTTCTTTCGCGAGTGGGCCAATGCCGATCCATCGAGTAAACTTGCCCGAACTGCCCGATGCCGACCATTTCAGGAACCTGGACTGGATCGAGACAGGGAATTCGGCCGTCCTCGCCCTTGGCCGCGATTACGGCGCGGGCCTGACTGTTCCGCTGCACAGCCACACCCGCACGCAATTGTGGTGGGCGCGCCAGGGTGTTGTTCTTGTGCGCACGGCGCACGGGCGCTGGCTCGTTCCACCGGGGCACGCGCTTTTGATCCCGGCCGGGGTCGAGCATTCGACCGAGATGATCAGCGATGTGCGCATGCACTCGATCTATTTCACTCAGTCGCTGCTACGTGCCGAGCGGCCGATGGTCATGGAGATCACCCCGCTTGCGGGCACTCTTGTCGATGCCTTGGTCAGCGTCGAGAGCGAGACCATGTCCGAGCGGAGGGAGCAACTGATCATGGATCTTCTGCTGGAAGAGATCGCCCTTCTGCATGAACGGCCGCTCGGCCTGCCTTTTCCGCGCGAGCAGAAGCTGGCACTTTTGTGCCGGCAGTTCCTGGAGGCGCCATCGGCGACCGCGAACATCGACCAATGGGCCGATCGTCTGGGTTTGAGCCGACGGACATTCACGCGGATGTTCCGCAACGAGACAGGCGTCAGCTTCGTCACCTGGCGCCAGCAGGCCTGCATTTTCGCATCGCTGCCGCGGCTGGCGGACGGCGAACCGATCACCAACGTCGCGCTCGATGCCGGCTACGAGAACGTCGCGGCGTTCACGACAATGTTTCGGCGCATGCTCGGAAGTGCCCCCAGCCACTACTTGAAAATGTATCAGGGGCGATAGCTGCGGCCGTCATGGGAAACGGGAGCTGAATTGACCTGGTTAACGGAATCGTAGGAACAAGGGGCAATAAGTCGCCCCGTGCCCATTCAGATTGCGCCATTGTCGCGCGCATGGGGCACGGTTCAAACTTCGCCCCGGCGAATGATTCTTCCGGAGTTGTTCCTTGCGTATCCGTTCTTTTCTCTTCCTTTCTGGAACCCTTTTGTTGTCCGCAGGCACCGCCTCGGCTGGTGACGGCCAGTATTTCTGGTCCGGCGACTGGTACTTGAAGGTCGGTGCCACCGGCTTTCTCGGCCCGAAGTACGAAGGCGCCTCCAAGCGCATGTTCCAAGCCGCACCACTGGTATCGCTCGGCAAGGCCGGTAGCACCGTTCGCTTTTCCTCGCGCAACGACAACATGTCCTATGCGCTGCTCGATCAGGGCGGGTTCCGCGCCGGTGTCGCAGGCAAGCTAATCTTCGAACGCGATTCAGGCACATCCAGCGATCTGAATGGCCTCGCTCCCGTCAAGTTCGGCGGCGAGCTTGGCGGTTTCGCCGAAGTGTATCCGACCGATTGGATGCGCGTGCGCGCGGAAGTCCGCCAGGGTATTCGCAGCCACCACGGCATTGTCGCCGATGTCACCGCCGACGCCTTTACCGACATCAGCAGCAATGTGCGCATTTCTGCCGGTCCGCGGATGACCGCTGCCACCAGCGATTATTTCGGCGCCTATTACGGTGTGAACGATGCCGAATCGGCAGCGTCGGGCCTCAGCCCCTACAGTCCGCATGGCGGCATTCATTCTGCCGGTGTTGGCGCTGCGATCAACTGGCAGGCAACCGAGAAACTCGAAACCGGCGCCTATGCCGAATATCGCCGCCTGATGGGATCGGCCGCCGATTCCAGCCTCGTGCGCGAACGCGGCAGCCGCAACCAGGTCCTCGTCGGCCTGTCGGCCACCTATCGCTTCGACTTCACGCTTCACTGACCGGCGCCACTCCGCTTCGGGACGGTGCGGCATCGAACCGCTTGACCGTCCCGGCGCGTGGCGTCAAACAGGGGCATGAACACGTCCTCCGCCGATTCCGGGCGCGTCCACGACGCGCCGTCGAACAACTGGGTCTATCGCGCGTTGCCGCGCGCGCTCTGGCCCTATGCGCAACTTGCTCGCTGGGACCGTCCGATCGGCTGGCAATTGCTGATGTGGCCATGCCTGTGGTCGGTCGCCCTGGCCTCGGGCGCGGCGGCTGCCGGACAGTTCTCGGCCGGTCGGTTCGTCTTTCACAGCTTTCTCTTCATCGCCGGCGCCATCGCCATGCGCGGGGCTGGCTGCACCTTCAATGACATCATCGACCACGACATCGACATGGAAGTGGCGCGCACACGTTCGCGGCCATTGCCATCGGGTCGGGTCTCCCGCTTTCAGGCAAAGGCCTTCATGGTGCTGCAGGCGCTCGTGGGGCTGGTGATCCTGCTGCAGTTCAATGCCTTCAGCATTCTGCTCGGCATTCTCTCGCTTGGGCTTGTGGCGATCTATCCCTTTGCCAAGCGCTTTACCGATTGGCCGCAGTTCTTCCTCGGGCTTGCCTTCTCCTGGGGTGCGATCATGGGCTGGACGGCGGAGTTCGCAACGCTTTCGCTGGCGCCCGTGCTGCTTTATGGCGCAGCGATCGCCTGGACGATCGGTTACGACACGATCTATGCCTACCAGGACAGGGAAGATGACGAGTTGATCGGCGTGCGGTCGACCGCTCGCCGCTTCGGCGACAACCCACGTCCCTGGCTGATCGGGCTCTACGGGCTTGCCGTCGTGCTGATGCTGTTGTCGTTCCTCGCGGCCGGCGCCGGGCTGTTTGCCTATTTCGGGTTGCTTGTTGCAGCCGGGCTGCTGATCTATCAGATCCTGGTGCTGAACATTCACGACCCGGAACAATGCCTGGCCTTGTTCAAGTTCAACGGTGTCGTGGGGCTGATTATCTTCACCGGGCTCGTCGCGGCGCTGCTCGTGCGCGCGGTATGAAAAATCCTCCGTCTTGGCGGAGGATCGGGCAGTCTACGCAATCTGCTTGATGCAGGCTTTCTGTCTTTGCCGATGTGTCGGCAAAGCTGGGACCGGGTTAAGCCCAGCTGACGTCCGTCACGGCCTTGCGCTTCTTCGCCTTGGCACGCGCGCGGAAAATGGCGGTGACTGCGGCAACGGTGGCGGCGATATGTTTGCGCATCGGATATCTCCTTCTTCCTGACCTTGGCTATGGACCGGATATGGCACGAAGAAGGCGAAGCGGCTGTTTCGGAAGGAACATCCCGGTTTTCACGATGGCAATTTGGCATTGGCCGCAAACAAAAACCGGCCGCAGGGAACGGCCGGTTTTTGCACTGGAGGAATTCGGGAATACTTAGCTGCGGGCGATGATTTCTCGCCCGTCGATCTTCATGGCAACGCCAAGCCGGCCGGTGGAGCGGCGCACGAGGAACCGTGGCCGGCGGTCGGCGAAGAAGGAATGGCGGCGTCGCGGCTTGATCGGCGCGGTGCGCACGTCGCCGAGATGCTCTTCCAAAGCGCGAGCCACACCATCGGCTTCGACCATCAGCATCGGGATGCGATAGGCTTCTGCCCAGGCGCGCCAATCGGCAGCTATGTCGGAAAGATCATGTGCGACGAGCAGCGGAACGCAAAGGTCCGGATCGTCATGATGAAGTTCAAGCGTCACTGTAACGTCTCCGTCGCCGTGGTCGATCGCGCGTGCCGCGACCCCTTTGAATGCCCGCGCCGGCAGTGCGATCGAAAGCGGCAGGCCGCTTGATGGTAGCACCTTGCGCAGAACCGCGCCACGCTCGTCCAGGCTGATCGTGACATTGCCTGTGTGGCCACGCAGGACGTAGCTTGCCTGCTGAGGAAAACGCTTCGGATCGAGCCGGAGCGTATTTTCGACCCATGCGGGTTGAGAGAGTGTATTGCGCATTTCAATCGCCCTTGTTTTTCCTTGAGAGCCGATTTCCGGTCTTCTCTTCGGGACTTTTCGTCCTCTATGGGCTGGAGAATAGGCGGCTCCCCTTCCGGCCGACTTAAAAATCGCGGTTAAGAAAACTTTGCGTTTTTCGATGGTTAGCAAAAGCCGACCGGCCAAGGTTTCTGTTTCGTCAACAGGGTCATCGGCATTTGTCGCATCGTCGTGGAACGCCGGCGAAAAGCCACACACAAGCCTGTCGTGCAATCATGCCGCGTCAGAATTCTGTTTCGGGGGAGGGTGTGACCCACCCCTTGAGTTAAGCGACGGGGCAGCAGGCATGGTTTCGACCTATCTCAATTACAGCCGGATCACGAGCGATTTGAGGACCAGTCTCAATCGCGTGGCCGACCAGCCGCTGGTCGCGCGCGAGGCCCAGTACTACAAGGAAAAGATCGGCAGCGTGAAAACCGTCGATGCGTTCCTCGACGACTACCGCCTCTATGCCTATGCCATGAAGGCGCATGGCCTTGAGGATATGGCCTATGCCAAGGCCTTCATGCGCCAGGTGCTCGAAAGCGACCTCAAGGATAAGGACAGCTTTGCCAACCGCCTGACTGATGAGCGCTACCGCAACTTTGCCGAGGCGTTCAACTTCAGCACATCGTCGGCGACCGCACAGACGACGGCACAGCAGGACGCGCTGATCGGTCTCTACAACGAACGTGTCTCCAATCTCGACACTGTTCTCAAAGGAGACAACGCCTACTTCAACGCGGCGATGGACCTTGTCACCAACGTCGATCAATTCCTTGGAAATGAACGCCTGCGTTCCTATGCCTTCGGAATCTTCAACATCGACAAGCGCAACTACTCCTACGATCAGGTGCGCTACGCGTTGACAGCCGAGCCGGCGGATCTCGCCAACTCCCAGACTGCGGCGCAGACCCGGCGCACTGAAGCCGAAAAGACGCTGACCGACCTTGAGACGCGCGAGACAGCCGTCAATGACATCAGCACGCTGACGGCACAGCTTGCCGCCGCGGCAGAGGCTGACAAGCCGGCGATCCAGGCGCAGATCGACGCCAAGAACGCCATTGTCGCCGATCTCAACACCAAACTGCCGCCACGCGGTGATCAGACGAATGCGTTGGCTTCGCAGCTTTCGACCGAAGTGAGCCTGTTGACGCGCCAGATCAGCATGCTCGACTCGTATCGCCAATTGAACGCCGCGTTCAACTTCGAGCCCGATGGCAGTGTACCGTCGGGCGGCAAGGCGATCACCGACGAAAAGAAGAAGATGCTGAATGAGGCTTATATCTTCAGCAGCCCGCGTCTGACGCCGTCCGGCGCCGTGCTCAACAGGGATTACTTCGAACAGAAGATCGGTTCGATCACCACGGTGGCCGAGCTCGTGGCCGATACGCGCATGCTCAACTATGTCAGAACGGCCTTCGGGCTGCCTCCGACAGCCGTCGGTGCGACGATCGAGAACATTCTCACCAGCGACATCAACGATCCGAACAGCTACGTGAACAAGTTCGGTGGTGAATACAACAAGGCCTACAAGGCTCTGCTTGCCGCGTTCAATTTCAAACCGGACGGCACATTGCCGGCGGACACAAAGCCGCAGACGGCGGAGCAGACCAAGACGACCACCGACGGCTACATGGTCCACTACAACGACGCTGACGATGAGGACGACGAGTCCAAGATCGGCCGGTACAAACTCCAGATCAAGACGCTGAAAACGGTCGATGATCTCATTGGCAACAGCGAATTGCGATCGTTCGTGCTGAGCGCGTTTGGTCTTGAAAAAGAGGATCTGACGCCGCGCAGGCTCAAGCAGATTCTGACGAGCGATCTCAACGATCCGGCAAGCTACGCCAATTCCCTGCGGGACGAGCGTTACACCAAGCTGGTGAAGGCGTTCAATTTCAACCCCGATGGCACGCTCGGCGCGCCGAAGCTGGCGCAGAACGAGGCCGATATCGTCAATATGGCCAAGGCCTACATCGTCGAGAAGTCGCGTTTTGGCACCGAGGACGAAAAGAAAACCGCCAAGACGAAGGCTGAAGAGGAAAGCAAGTACTATACGACGCAGATCCAGAAGGTCGAGACGCTCGATGATTTTCTGAAGGACAAGCGGCTTGTCGATATCGTGCTCATCGGCGCCGGCATCGATCCTGAAGGCGTCAAGACCGACTACCTCAAGCAGATGTTCGCGTCCGATCTCGACGATCGCAAGAGCTTTATCAACACCGATCCGAACGGCTTGAAGTATCGCGAGATCGTGTCGGCCTTCAATTTCGACAAGGACGGAAAGATCGTCAGCGGCGAAGCCGGACAGATACAGACACGGCGCGGTCTGATCACCACCATCGATCTCTACCTCAACCAGACGCTCGAGGAGAACGAAGGCGCGGACAATGCCGGTGTTCGCCTGGCGCTCTATTTCAAGCGCAAGGCGTCGGAAATCACCACGCCCTACGATCTGCTCGCCGACAACGCCCTGATGCAGGTCATCCGCACCGCCTACAGCATGCCAGAAGGCATGGCGAGCGCCAAGATCGAGATGCAGGCCGCCTACATCGAGCGCACGATGGATATCAAGGATCTGCAGGACCCTGAAAAGCTTGCGAAGCTGATGCAGCGCTTCACCGCATTGTACGACGTCGAGAACAATACCGACGTCTCTCCCGGTCTCGCTATCCTCACCGGCGGCAGTGGCGGCGGCATCAGCGCCGATGCGCTGTTTTCGCTCGCGCAGTTGAGGTCTGGCGGGCGGTAGGCCCCCGCGCCATCAGTCCGCCCGCAAGACCTTGTCCGGGTTCATGATGCCGGCCGGATCGAAGGCATGCTTGATGCGACGCATCAGCTCGATCTCGATCGGAGTGCGGACTTCGGCGAGCTCGTCGCGCTTCAGTTGTCCGATGCCATGTTCGGCCGAGATCGAGCCGTTGTATTTCGCGACGATGCCGTGAACGATGGCGTTCATTTCCCGCCAGCGATCAAGAAAGACCTGTTTGTCGGCACCGATGGGCTGCGAAATATTGTAGTGGATGTTGCCGTCGCCCATGTGGCCGAACGAGCAGATGCGCGCCCCTGGCATCGCCCGCATGACAGCGGCATCGGCCTCTTTCATAAAGGCGGGAATGCTTGAAACGGGGACGGAAACGTCGTGTTTGATCGAGCCGCCTTCCGGCTTCTGCGCCGGCGACATGCTTTCGCGCATGTGCCAAAGGGCCTTGCGCTGTTCCTCGCTCGTGGCGATCACTGCGTTTTCGACCAACCCGGCGACGATGCCCTGCTCAAGCAGTTCATGGACCATGCGCTCGGCACTTTCTGCGGAATCGGACGTGGAAATGTCGATGAGCGCGTACCATGGGTGAACGGTGTCCATCGGGTCGCGCACGCCAGGAATATGCTTGGCAGTAAACTCGACACCGAGGCGTGGCATCAGTTCGAAACCGGTGAGCGCCGACCCGCAGAGGCTTGATGCCCTGTCGAAGAGGGCAAGCGCATGCTCGACGCTGCCGACGCCGGCAAAGGCCACCTGGTGGCCAAGCGGCTTCGGAAACATCCTGAGCACGGCACCGGTGATCACGCCGAGCGTGCCTTCGGCGCCGATGAACAGATCGCGCAGGTCGTAGCCGGTATTGTCCTTCTTCAGCCGCCGCAGCCCGTCCCAGATCTCGCCGGTTGGCAGCACCACCTCGAGGCCGAGGCAAAGCTGGCGCATGTTGCCGTAGGCAAGCACCGCCGTGCCGCCGGCATTGGTCGAGAGGTTGCCGCCGATGCGGGCCGACCCTTCAGACCCCAGAGACAGCGGAAACAGCCGGTCGTTGTCGTCGGCCGCCTTCTGGATATCGGCGAGGATACAGCCGGCGTCGGCAACGATGACATTGCCGACGGGGTCGATGTCGCGAATTCGGTTCAGTCGCTGCAGTGACAGGACGATGTCGGCCTTGCCCTCGCGCGGGATCTGTCCCGCCACGTGGCCGGTGTTGCCGCCCTGAGGAACGATCGCCGTCCGGGTTGCGCTTGCAAGTTTCATGATGCGCGACACTTCCTCGACCGAACCGGGTCGAAGCACCATGGGCGTGGTGCCCTTGTAGAGCCCGCGGGATTCGACGAGGTAGGGGACAAGGTCAGCCGGGTTCGTCAGCGCATTGGCGCTGCCGACGATGTCGATGAAGGAGGCGATCAGTTCGGGAGAGGGGAGCGTCGTCGTCATGGCCCTGCCTTCGCAAATGCGCCCGGCGGCGCTACTGCATAATTCGTTAAATCGGAATCGATTTAAGGAGAAAATTGTGCAGCGAGTTTAAAGCGTTACAGCGTCGTTTGCGCGTCATATTTGACGCACGGCGCTGCAAAAATGTCTGTCGGTCAGTCTCTTGGGGCTGCCGCACGCTGCAGCCGGTCAAGGATCGCTTCGCCCAAACCTTCTGAGGGGATGGGAGCGAAGGCAATGGTCGCGGCGCCGCTGGCATCGGCTTTCTTCATATAGTCGAACAGATTGGCAGCTGCCTCGCGCAGGCTGCCTGCCGGGCTGAGATCGAGCACGATCGCTGCATGCTCTTCGCCGGGGAGCACTGTGTTGCCAAAGCGGATCAGGGCTTCTCCCGGGCGCACGTCGCCGGCGTCGAGCCGGACTGCAGCGCCCGGCGCATAGTGCGAGGCGAGCATGCCCGGAGCCTCGATTGTCGCGCCGGCACTTTCGGGTCTCGACACGGCAAGGCCGGTCAGATTTTCGATATCGAGGACGTCGAGACCGCCCGGACGCAGCAGGCGCAAAGCCCCGTCCTCGACCTTGATGATCGTCGATTCAAGCCCGATCTCGGCCGAGCCGGCGTCGAGAATGAGCTTGAGGCGTGGGCCGAGATCGGCGTCCACATGGGCAGCGCTCGTCGGGCTGATCTTGCCTGACGTATTGGCGCTCGGTGCCGCGAGCGGGCGGCCGAAACGGGCAATTACCCGACGGGAGAAGCCATCGGGCATGCGGATGCCCAGGGTGTCGAGACCGGCCGAGGCGAGCGCATGCACGGAACTTGTCGGGCGCTGGGGCAGGATCAGCGTCAGCGGGCCGGGCCAGAAGGCTTCGGCCAGGCGTCGCGACAACGGATCGAATATCACATGGGCTTCAGCCATCGCCATGTCGGACACGTGCGATATCAGCGGGTTGAAGCGCGGGCGCCCCTTCATCTCATAAATGCGGCTGATCGCATCCGGATTGGTGGCATCGGCGGCCAGGCCGTAGACCGTTTCTGTGGGAATGGCGACGGGCTCGCCTTCGGCAAGCACAGCGCAGGCGCGCTCGATCGCGCGTTCCGGCTCGGTCCGTGTGTCGATGATTTCGGCCATATCGCTTCCGTTTCCCTTTCGAGGTCTCCTTAAAGGAGCCACGAGGAAAACAGAACGATTTTCTTCAGACAGAGCGTGCCGGTGGTTCAGAGGCTGCGGATGATACGCCGCAGCGCCTCATCGCGCGCGCCGAGCATCAGCACGTTCTTGAGCGCGACCTTCGGGTCGTCGGTGCGAAACAGGAGCCCGTTGTCGCTGACGCTGCGATTGATGGTCATCTGACCTTCCTGCGCGTCGGGTTCGATCGCGACGGCGAAGTACATCCTGGAATAGCCGGCCTGGATACGCTCGAAGAAGTGCTTTTCGTCGCCGAGATCGCAGAAGAAGTTGGCGAAGTAGAAGGACCAGGTCACGTCCTTGGATTGGGCGAGATGTGTTCTCGCGGCCGTCACATGGCAATAACCCAGATGCGGCCGGCCGGCGAGCGTGCGGTGGAAGATCATCTTGGGAAA
The DNA here is from genome assembly GCF_013283195.1 of Ensifer adhaerens. Classification (GTDB taxonomy): domain Bacteria; phylum Pseudomonadota; class Alphaproteobacteria; order Rhizobiales; family Rhizobiaceae; genus Ensifer; species Ensifer adhaerens_G. The sequence continues at coordinate 1,330,445 of NZ_JABEKT010000001.1, forward strand.
CTGGATCGAGGTGTGGAAGCCGTTCATCCGCTTGTGCGTCGTTTCGCCGGCGGTCGTCAGCTTGTGGCCGGTGCGCTGGGCAACCTCGTCATAGCTGAGATAGCGCCGTTCGCGCTGCGACCATTGCCGCCTTTCGATGCGGCCGGTGCGCAGGAACTCGGTATGGACCGCTGTCTTCGGAGCGATCGTGGGCAGCTTCTCGGCTGCGGCGTCGTAGTATTTGAGCTTTGCCATGGACTTCAATGCGCTGTTTGCCGGTTCGGCCGGTTTCTCCGTCAGGCGACGCTAATGCATTATGGTTAATGGAAGATTTCATTGCGCCGGCCAGGATGGATGAGCCGACGCCGCAACGGATGTCGCAAAATGGCGAAGGCTTCGCGCTTTCGCGCCGGCTTTGCCGGAAAAAGCGACAACTGCCCAATATTTGATCTATCTCATTGTTTATAATGACAAATAGTCGGCCTTGTGGTGTTTCAGACACGGGATGCACTGTGTCGTCTTTCTGGAATTGGATGTCGTTAATCGGCAGCTGCGACGACGGCTTCCGCGATTAGATATGCCTACTCAAGGTGCCGCCTCTTAGGGAAGACGGAGAATTGGGAAGCCGGTCAAAACCCGGCGCTGCCCCCGCAACGGTGGTGGAGCGAAAGCCTCGGCAAAAAGCCACTGGACGGTTCCGTCCGGGAAGGCGCCGGGCTGGTCCTTGCGGATAGCTCCTGAGCCCGGAAACCAGCCTTGACACGAATAGACCGTAACGGGTTGCGGCGGGCAGCCGGATCGGAGCCGTCATCGCACAGGCATTGCGCCTGCGTGGGTTCCAGTCCTGCCTCTCCGAAACAAGGCCAACGAGGATAGGACATGGACATCAAGGGCGATATGCTCCGCAAGCTGAAGGGTCGACGCGACGGCTACAGCCTCGACCGGGCCTTCTACATCGACCCCGACTACTACAGGCAGGATCTCGAGAGCATCTGGTACAAGGACTGGCTGTTCATCGGCCACGACTGCGAGGTCCCGCGCGCCGGCAACTATTTCACCGTTCAGGTCGGCGACTACCCCGTCGTCATCGTCCGCGACCGGCAGGGCACGATCCGCGCGCTGCACAATTCTTGCCGTCACCGCGGTTCCCGCGTCTGCTCGCAGCACAAGGGCTCATCGGCCAAGCTCGTCTGTCCCTACCATCAGTGGACCTACGAGCTCGACGGCACGTTGCTCTTTGCCCGTCAGATGGGCGAGGATTTCGACAAGGCCGCTCACAGCCTGAAGCCGATCCACTGCGAAACGGTCGGCGGCTACATCTTCATCAACCTGTCCGAACAGCCAATGGACTTCGCTCCGTTCCGCGACATGGTCGCGCCCTATCTGGCGCCGCACCGCCTTGGCGAAACCAAGGTCGCCTTCGAAAGCACCATCATAGAGAAGGGCAACTGGAAGCTCGTCTGGGAAAACAACCGCGAGTGCTACCATTGCGCAGCCAACCATCCCGAGCTTTGCCGGACCTATCCGGAAGCCCCGACGGCGACCGGCGTGCAAGGCGCCAAGGATGATCCTGTCATCGCCGCCCATTGGGAAAAATGCGAAGCGTCCGGGCTTCCGAGCGAGTTCCGCATGTCCGAGACCGGCCAGTTCCGCTCGGCGCGCATGCCGTTGATCGACGACGCCGAGAGTTACACCATGTCCGGCGCCCGCGCCGTGCGGCGGCAATTGTCGGCGGATGTCAGTCAGAAGCATATCGGTACGCTGCTTCTGTTCCATTATCCGTCGACCTGGAACCATGTGCTGGCCGACCATGCGATCACCTTCCGCGTTTTGCCGCTCGGGCCTGAGCTGACGCAGGTTACGACCAAGTGGCTGGTCAACAAGGATGCGGTCGAGGGCGTCGACTACAATCTGGAAGAACTGACGCACGTCTGGACCGAGACCAACGATCAGGATCGCCAGATCGTCGAGGAAAACGCTTTCGGTATCCGCTCGCCGGCCTACCAGTCAGGGCCCTATTCGCCCGATCACGAAGGCGGTGTGATGCAGTTCGTCGAATGGTACTGCAAGTTCATGGAGCAGCGCCTCCAGGGCGAAGCTGCTCCGCTCTTTAGGGTCGCCTGATATGCAGATGGCATCCTCGTTCCATCACTTCGATGAACTCCATGTCTGGATCGACAGGCAGAACATGCTCGAATGCACATCCGCGGTCATGGAGACCGCGGATGTGATGACCTTTACCTTCCGGCCCGAGAAGCCGGCCTGGTTCCGTTATCTGCCCGGTCAGTTCGTCACGCTCGAACTGCCGGTGACCGACGACGAGCCGGTGATGCGCACGTACACGCTGTCGTCGACGCCTTCCCGGCCGCTTTCGATCGCCGTCACCGTCAAGGCGCAGGCCGACAGCATCGGCACGCGCTGGATGTTCGATCACCTGAAGCCGGGCATGCGGCTGAAGGCCTTCGGCCCGCTCGGCGATTTCAGCTTCGTGCGCCATCCCGGCGAAAAATACCTGTTCATCTCGGCAGGCTCCGGCGTCACGCCGATGATGTCGATGACGCGATGGATGGCAGACTGCATTCCGGAGACCGACGTCACCTTCATTTCCTGCGCGCGCCGGCCGGATGATATTCTGTTTCGCTCAGAGCTCGAAGTGCTGGCGCGCCAGATGTCGGGGCTGAACCTCGGCTTTGTGGTCGAGGGGCATGAGGCCCGGCACGGCTGGCACGGCCTGCGCGGCCGCATCGACGGCGCCAAGCTGCCGCTGCTTGCGCCCGACTTCCTGGAACGCACCGTATTCTGCTGCGGTCCGGAGCCGTTCATGCGCGGCGTGCGCGAGCTGTTGACGGCCGCCGGCTTCGACATGAGCCGCTATCACGAGGAAAGCTTCCAGCCGGCCGCAGCACCAGCCGCCGAGGAGATCGCAGTCAGGGCAGGGGTGGCAACCGATGCTGACGCGCAGGTCGCCAAGGTGGTGTTCACCATGAGCGGCAAGGAGATCGAGGCCAAGCCCGGCCAGACCATCCTGCAGGCGGCACGCGCCAATGGCGTCAGGATCGGGGCTGCCTGCGAAGGCGGCATCTGCGGCACCTGCCGGGTGATGAAAGTCGCCGGCGAGGTCGAGATGAACCACAACGGCGGCATTCTCGACGACGAAATTGACGAAGGCTATATCCTTGCCTGCTGCTCGCGCCCGCTCGGGGACGTGCAGATCGAGGCCTGATCGCGGGCAATGGTTGCGGGGAGGTTCCTCCCTGCAGCGATTGGGAGATCGACAGCAACGTTCGTGTGTTTGAAAAGACGCACGGGCCTGTAGGCCCGTCAGCGGCTGGCGGCAGCCAGCCGCACCGCGCGATCATGACGGCCGAAATCGATCGATCCGGTCGCCATCATGTCGACGCCTTCGCCCGCAGCGCTGGCGGCTTCCGCGCGGCTAATGAGCAGCGGCTGGGTTTCGATTGTGGCCTCTGCCTGGGCAGAGCTGGATACGCCGGCCCCTTTGTCGGCCTTCGCCAAGAGAACGAGGGGCATCGGTTTTTCCGGCAACAAGACACCGTCCGCCCAGATCGACCGCAAGGCGGTGCTGGTCATCGCGGCGACATTGACGTCGATGTCGTCGAGCGTGCCGGGCACACGATAGGGACAGCGGCGCTTGCCGCAATTGACGCCTGACGAGAACTGCCACAGCGCGTAGCTGTCCCAGTTGCCCATCGGGAAAACCTGACGGATATCCGGCTTGTAGCGGGCATACCAGAGCGGCAGCCGCGACAGCAGCCGATACCTGGAGCGGTTGGCTGCGATGTATTTCGCCGTCACATGGTTGGTGTAGAGCATCGGATAGCGGCCGGTGCGGGTCTTGATGTGACCGGCAAAGATCGCCGCGTCTTCGAGCGACATGTATTTTTTGGGGTCGATGCCTTCGAGATCGAGCACCATCAGCTCGTCGTCGCGGGGCTCCGCATAGTCGAGGAAATGGTTGGCCTGATCGACCGGGTTGCCGGGGCGGGCGAGATGGTAGGCGCCCCAGAGCAGCCCATGGGAGCGCGCGATCATCCGCCGTGTCTGATATAGCTCGCGGCTGACCGCGTATTTGCGCCACATCGTCTTGCAGTGGGCAAACGTGTCGCCACCATGATCGCCGGTGCAGGAGAAGCTTTCCGGCAGACCGTCGGAAGCCTTGGCAATGAAGCCGGAGATGCGCTTGTCGGCAAACATTGCCTCCCAGTCGATGCTGTTCATCTCATAGGCATCGACGATGATGGCGTTTGATTTCGTCTTCCAGGGTTCCAGCTCACCGGCGCGCGCGTTTGCCGCCGCGAATGCCAGACCCAGAAGGGTCGCGAGGCGCAGAATCATCCGTACAGTGGAGATATACCGCTTTGCCATTCAGTGAGATTGCCGACACTACAGTTAATGGATCGTAAATCCCAGTCCCCGAGCCGACTGTGCTTGAGACCGCGACGAATGTATAGAGACTTGTGGCTGTATATCAGCTGCGCCTATTATTGCCGTCATTTCGCGCGGCCATTGCCCTGTCTGTAGCGTCACAGAAGCGCAAGGGGCCTCTCATGATTGGTACGCCAGCGTCTCACGATGCGCCGTCGCGTCGGCGGAGGCGCGATTTTTCGTTCCGGATCATGGAACAAAACCCGTCACTTAGGCGTTGATGGACGATTTCGCTTCTTTCGATCAGGCGACGCCGGCGCGCGGTGCCGAAACGGGATGAGATCGCACAGAACTCGTGATGGTGGTTCGCAGGCGCCGGAAGCGCGCATGGCTCTTATGGAGGGTTAAATGAGAACAATGACGGGCAATTGGTTCGCCACAGTGATTGCTTCGGCAGTCTTGATGACGTCGGCCGCGCCGTCCCAGGCTTTCATGCCGGCTCCGCCGCGTGTCGAGCGCCAAGTCGAACGCCTGAGCGACGCAACCGAGATCCAGTATCGCCGACCCGGCTACGAACGCCGCGGCGGATATTATTATTATAATGGCTATCGCGGTTATAACTATCGCAGGCCCGGATATCGCTACTACGATGGCTGGTGGTACCCGATGGCCGCCTTCGGCACCGGCGTGATCGTCGGCGGTGCGATCGCCCAGCCGCCGCGCTACGAGCGTCCCGCTCCTGCCTATGGCAGCCGCCACGTGCAGTGGTGCTATGACCGCTATCGGTCTTATCGTGCCTACGACAACACCTATCAGCCCCGTGGCGCTCCGCGACGGCAGTGCTACTCGCCTTACAGCTGAGTGTTAGGGAAATAGACGATGAGAAAGGCCGGACAATCTCCGGCCTTTCTCATGGCAAGGTCAGAGAATGCCGATCCGCCGGAGGATCCACCAGGCAAGGCCCATCGAAAGCCCGATGAACAGCGCCGCGTACAGCGTGCCGCTGCCGTCGGCGAAGGGAAGCGCGCCCGTGTTCATGCCGAAAAAGCCGGTGACCAGCGTCGGGGGCAGCAGGAAGGCCGTCATCAGTGACAGGATGTAGAGGTGCCGGTTGGTTTCCGAGGATATCTTGCTGTCGATCTCCTCATGCAACAGTCGGGCGCGCTCCTGCAGCGCGAAGACGTCGCGGTCGACAGCCTCCAGCCGATCCGAAAGGCGCTCCGTGACGTCGATGAAGCCGGGAGGCACCTCGTCTTCCTCCGACGCGCCGGCGCGCCGAAGCAGGGCGAGGATCGTGCGCAGGTGCCGATGAAGACGCACGACGGTCCGGCGGAGCGGCGCCAGGCCCGGCTGCTGACGGTGGCCGGCCTCGCCATAGACGTGGTCCTCGATAACGTTCAGCTCTTCGGTCAACTCCAGTACGAGCGAAATCAGCGTGCGCTGGAATTCCACCACCAGCATTTCGAACAGATCGATCGGCCGCGCGCATTTGGTGCTTTTTTCGACCGCGGCTTTCACTCGGTCGATGCTGCGCAGCGGGTGCAGCCGGGTGGTGATGATCACTTTGTCGCTGACGGCGAAATGCAGCCAGCCGATCGTTTTCGTCACCGCGTCGAACGTACGCTCGAAATCGACCAGGGTTCCATGCACGATGTCGTCCGACACGGTGATTGCGGCCTGGGTATCGTGGCTGGTCAGCGTCGTCACCGCGGCCGGCGGCAGGTTGCCGATCCGCTCGATCAGGCCTGGCGTGCGGGCGTCCGACAGCGCCAGATGCAGCCAGATCCAGCCGTCGCCCTTCAGCAGTCCGTCGATCGAGGCATCGTTGGCGATGCGCTGGCATCGGCTTTCGCCCGGCAGGAAGCGGTAGGCCCAGACGAGGCCGGGTATTTCTGGGGAAATCAGGTTCATGTGAACGCCTTGGCGAGAGCCATCGTTACTGGCTTCTATGCGCCGTTGATGACAGTTTTGTTACGGTGCGGCCTGCGCCGGCAGCCACCGTATGGTGGTCTGAATTGACGTTGACGTTTACGTAAAAATCAATAGTGTTCGGCCAAACGAAGATGCGCCGGCGGCCGCGTGAGCGGCCCGGAATCTGGGAGGATCATCATGTACAAGGCACCCGTTGACGAGATTGCGTTCACCTTGAAGCACGTGGCCGGCATGGCTGGCGCGCTGGAAAGCGGCGCCCTCGGCGATCTCGGCGAAGACCTCGTCGATGCAATCCTGTCGGAGGCCGGACGGTTCGCGACCGAGGAAGTGGCGCCGCTCGGCGATGTCGGCGACAGGCAGGGTTCGCGCCTCGTCGATGGCAAGGTCCAGACACCGGATGGCTGGCGCGATCTCTACCACAACTGGATCGGCGGCGGCTGGAACGGGCTAACGGCGCCGGAAGAATTCGGCGGCCAGAACCTGCCGCATATGCTGCATGTCGCGGCGATGGAAATGTGGAATGCCGGCTCGATGGCCTTCGCGCTCGGGCCCACGCTCACAATGGGTGCCGTCGACGCGCTGGAGAAGCATGGCTCCGCGGCGCTGAAGGCGACCTATCTGCCGAAGATGGTTTCCGGCGAGTGGACCGGCACCATGAACCTGACGGAGCCGCATGCCGGCTCCGATCTCGGTGTTCTGAAGACCCGGGCCGAGCGCCGCGACGACGGCAGCTATCGCATTTTCGGCCAGAAGATCTTCATCACCTGGGGCGAACACGACTTTACCGACAACATCGTCCATCTTGTGCTCGCGCGGTTGCCGGATGCGCCTGCGGGCACCAAGGGTATTTCGTTGTTCTTGGTGCCGAAGTTCCTCGTGAATGACGACGGTTCGCTCGGCGAACGCAACGATCTGTTCTGCCATTCGCTGGAGCACAAACTCGGCATCCATGGTTCGCCGACCTGCACGATGATTTACGGCGACGGCAAGTTCGGCGCTGAAAAGGGTGCGATCGGCTACCTGATCGGCGAGGAAAACCGCGGCCTTGCCTGCATGTTCACGATGATGAACAACGCCCGGCTTGCGGTCGGGATGCAGGGTGTCGCGATCGCGGACGCCGCCACCCAGAAGGCGATCGCCTTTGCCAAAGAACGCACGCAGGGCAAGGCGCTCGGTTGGTCCGGCCAAGGCATGAGCCCGATCATCGAGCACCCGGATGTTGCCCGCATGCTGCTGACGATGAAGGCCCTGACGCAAGGTTCGCGCGCCATCGCCTATGCCTGCGCCCATGCGGTGGACATGGGCCACGCTGACGGCGACAAGGCGACCTACTGGCAGGAACGCTCCAGCCTCTTGACGCCGATCGCCAAGTCGTTCGCCACCGATGCCGGCGTCGACGTTGCTTCGCTCGGCATCCAGGTTCACGGCGGTATGGGCTTCATCGAAGAGACGGGGGCCGCCCGTTACCTGCGCGATGCCCGCATTGCTCCGATCTACGAGGGCACCAACGGCATCCAGGCGATCGATCTCGTCACCCGCAAACTGCCGCTTTCGGGCGGCGAGCATGTCCGCGGCTTCGTCGCCGAGCTGCGCGAGATCGCTTCCGCGGTCAGCGCCTCCAACCGCGAAGGTTTCGGCGCGACGGCCGCGCGGCTCGATGCAGCGCTTGACGATCTCTCCGATGCGACGGAATGGCTGCTCGCGGCCGTGTCAGCCGGCAAGCTCTCCGAGGCATTGGCAGGCGCCACTGCCTATCAGCGCCTGTTCGGCCTCGCTTTGACCGGCGCCTACCTTGCCAAGGGTGGTCTTGCCGAAGCGTCTGACGGCAAGGACGAGCAGCGCATCGCGCTCAGCCGGTTCGCCGCCGAAAACATGCTGGCGGAAACCTCCGCCTTGAAGGATCGTGTCGTTACCGGTGCCGACAGCCTCGCTGCCGCACGTGCTGTCTTGGGTTGAGAGGAAATATCATGACCGACCACGTCCTCGTCGAGCGTCCGGACGCCTATCCCGGTGTTCAGGTCATCCGCCTCAACCGGCCGGAAAAGAAGAATGCCATCACGCGCGACATGTACGCGAAGATGACCAATGCCTTGACCGTCGCCGGTAGCGATCCGGCCGTTCGCGTCACCGCGTTTCTCGGCACTGACGGCTGCTTTTCCGCCGGCAACGACATGGCCGACTTCCTGGCGTTTGCCATGGGCGGCTCGATGGGTACGGAGGTCATCGATTTTCTGAAGGCTCTCGCGAGCGCGGCCAAGCCGGTCGTCTCCGGTGTCGACGGGCTGGCGATCGGCATCGGCACGACGATCCACCTGCATTGCGATCTGACGATCTCTTCTGCCCGTTCGGTCTTCAAGACGCCCTTCGTCGATCTGGCTCTGGTGCCGGAAGCGGCTTCGAGCCTGATCGCGCCGCGCGTCATGGGCCACCAGCGGGCCTTCGCCCTGCTTGCCGCCGGCGAGCCGCTGGAGGCGCGTGATGCGCTCGAGGCCGGCCTGATCTGGAAGATCGTCGGCCAGGATGCGGTCGAAGACGAGACCCTGTCGCTCGCCGCCCGCCTTGCCAAGAAGCCGCCGGAGGCCCTGCGTATTGCCCGCGATCTCGTGCGCGGCGACCGCAGCGACGTGTTGGCGCGCATCGACGAAGAGGCGAAGCACTTCGCAGCACAGCTGAAAAGCGCCGAGGCGAGGGCGGCCTTTGAAGCCTTCATGCGCCGCTAAATCTCTGCCAGACGTCGTTTTCGGCGCCTGAAATGCAAAGGCGGGGGCGACCTTCTAGCCGTCCCATTGTGAAGATCGCGTTGCTGCCGGCATCCCGAACTCGCATATGTCAATTTTAATCGCTTCTTAAATAGCAAACGCTAGCGTGCGGCGCGATAGGCCTATCCTCACGAGGGTGGCCCCGGCCGCATGAAGCATGGCCGCTTCCGCCTTTTGGCATGTTCAACGTTTTCCCGAGGCTTGCCCCAACCGCCATTCCGGCGGCTGAGCGATGCTGCGCGTGAAAATCATCGAGAGCTCATGTCCGGCGAAGCACGCCGGCCCCTGTTAGGAGCCCATCTTGTCCAAGCGATCGAACCTCATGACGCGCATTCTGGTTGCCGCGTCCGGTGTCGTTGTCACCGCCTTCGCCGGCTTTTCCGTCTACATCGACAGCCTCCAGTACGACACCACGACGAAGGCCGTCGAAGAAAACATTTCGTCCTCCGGCGATCAGGCGGCACAGAGCGTTGCCAAGTGGCTGAACGGTCGCGTCACCTTGACGGCGATGGTGGCCGATGCCGCCGGCCGTGCGGCTGACGACGCCGGCGTCCAGCCGATCCTCAAGAACGACGTCCTGACCAGCGAGTTCATGTCGACCTATGTCGGCAACGAGGCGGGCAAGTTCATCACCTGGCCTGACAATCCGATGCCCGCCGGCTACGACCCGCGCCAGCGTCCGTGGTACCAGCAGGCGGTAAAGGCCGACGCGCGCGTCCTCACCGAGCCCTATGTCGACGCCTCGACCGGTGAACTCATCATCAGCGCGGCCATCCCGGTCAAGCGTGACGGCAAGCTATACGGCGTCGCCGGCAGCGACTTCTCGCTGGAAACACTGGTCTCGATGGTCAAGGGCATCGACGTCGGCGGTGAAGGTTTTGCCTTCCTCGCCAGCAAGAACGGTCAGATCCTCGTCCACCCGGATTCCAAGCTTGTTACCAAGACGCTTGCCGATGCCTTCCCGATCGACACACCGACGATCAGCTCCGGCATCATGAACACCGAACTCGACGGCAAGCCGATGATCGTCAGCTTCGTGCCCGTTCAGGGCCTGCCTTCCGTCGAATGGTATGTCGGCTTCGTGATCGATGCCGATGTCGCCTATTCCGCGATCGATCAGTTCCGCATTGCCGCCACCGTCGCGACCATTCTTGCGGTCGGCGTCATGCTCGTCTTCCTTGCAACCTTCCTCAACCGTTTGGTCATCCGCCCCGTCACCGACATGACCGGCGCGATGGAAAAGCTCGCTTCGGGCAACCACAACGTCGAAATTCCCGGTGAAGAGCGTACCGACCAGATCGGCTCGATGGCTGCTGCCGTCGCCGTCTTCAAGGCCAATGCGGTCGAACGTGCTCGTCTCGAAGACGAAGCGGATGCGAACCGTTCTCTGTCGGAGCGTGAGCGTCTGGAACGCCAGGCGCGGGATGCGCGTGAGGCAGCCGAAGTGCAGCAGGCCGTCGATGGTCTGGCAACCGGTCTCGGCCGTCTTGCCGACGGCGATCTCGCCTACCGCATCGACAATCCCTTCGCCGATCGTCTCGACCGCCTGCGCGCCGACTTCAACAACTCGGTCGCCAAGCTGCACGACACGCTCTGCGCCGTCGGGGCGAACGCCCGCGGCATCGATGCCGGCGCGACGGAAATCCGCTCGGCGGCCGACGATCTCGCCCGCCGCACCGAGCAACAGGCAGCCTCCGTCGAAGAGACGGCAGCGGCGCTCGAAGAGATCACCACCACGGTCAAGGACTCCGCCCGCCGCGCCGAGGAAGTCGGCGCGCTGGTCGCCCGCACCCGCGCCGGTGCGGAAAAGTCCGGCGAGGTCGTCGCCAACGCCGTCGTGGCGATGCATGCGATCGAGAAGTCCTCTGGCGAAATCTCCAACATCATCGGCGTCATCGACGACATCGCCTTCCAGACCAACCTCCTGGCGCTGAATGCCGGCGTCGAAGCGGCGCGCGCCGGGGAAGCGGGCAAGGGCTTTGCCGTCGTTGCCCAGGAAGTGCGTGAGCTGGCGCAGCGTTCGGCCAATGCCGCCAAGGAGATCAAGGCGTTGATCACCACCTCGGGCAACCAGGTGCGCAGCGGCGTGACGCTGGTCGGCGATACCGGCAAGGCACTGGAAACGATCGTTGCCGAAGTCCAGGAGATCAACAAGCATGTGAGCGCGATCGTCACTGCGACGCGCGAACAGTCGACGGGTCTTCAGGAGATCAACACGGCGGTCAACACCATGGACCAGGGCACGCAGCAGAACGCCGCGATGGTGGAAGAGCAGACGGCGGCAAGCCATGGTCTGGCGTCCGAAGCCGCCTCGCTCAACGCGCTTCTCGCCCAGTTCAACCTCGGCAACACCCAGAGCGCCTACGCGCCGACCGCAGCACCGCGCCGTCGCGCCGCATAATAAAACATCCTGGATGCGAAATGAGACCCGGGGCACAACCCCGGGTCTTTGCGTTTTGACGCCGCTTCTCGAAAATCCAGCGCGGAAACCGTAATTCGTTGTTCGAACTCTGCTTTTTTACGTTTTGATAAAGTGTCGGGGCCTACCGTCCGATTGCCGCGAAATGACTTCGCACCGCACATCCGCCGATCGGGTCCATCTCCTGAAAACGCCTCAGGACCGCCGCGCTGTGTTCCAGACACCTGCCTCACGCTGCGCGTGTTTTGGCTTTTCCATCACGCGTTCGAAGTTTGCTCGTGATCCGCTTTTCAAGCGATCGCGCGAAGGGAGACGAACGGTGATTCTTAAGACTGCGACCGCACGCAACATGTTTGCCATCGTAATGACTGGCCTTTTGACCTGTATGGTCACGGCTGCCATCGTGTTCTGGCTATCCTACCAGCAGCTAAAAGAGCGCAGCATCGCGGAGATGACCAACGCCGCCTATGCAAGTGCTGCCAATGTCGAAGCGAGGTTCGCAGAGACGAAGACGCTCGCCAGCAACATGCGCTCCGCCCTCTACGCCATGAAGGACAGTGGCACCGCATCTCGCGAAGGTACGGTCGCACTGCTGAAGACGCTGATCGGCGACAACCCTCTGGCCGTCGGCCTCAGCACCGCCTGGGAGCCAAACGCCTTCGACGGCAAGGATGCGGAATATGTCGGCAAGCCGGGCCATGACGCCAGCGGTCGCTTTATCCCCTACATCGCGCGCTCCGGCGACCAGATCGTCCACGAGGCGCTGATCGACTACGACAAGCCGGGCGCGGGTGACTACTATCAGGTTCCCAAGAAGACCGGCCTTGACATGATCACCGAGCCCTACTTCTACAAGATCAACGGCCAGGACGTGCTGATGACGTCGATCATGGTGCCGCTGAAGCTCGACAATGCCTTCGTTGGCGTCGATGGCGTCGACATGGCGCTTGGCCAGCTCTCCAAGGAGCTTGGCAAGCTGGCGCCGTTCGGTACCGGTTTCGTTTCGCTGGTCAGCCAGGGCGGCAGCATCATCAGCCACCCTGACGAGAAATTCCTCGGTAAATCGCTGAAGGACACCGGGCTCGATGCCGGCGGCTGGGGGCAGCTTCTGGGCAAGACCGAGCATGCGCTCGAACTCACCCATACGGATGGCTCGGTGCATATCGCCGTTGCCGTGCCAGTCAAGCTTCTGCCGGATACGACCTGGTACGTCGTGGTATCGGTGCCGCAGGCGACCGTGTTTGCCGGTCTCTCGCAGCTTGCAATGATCTCCGTCGCGGTTATCGCCGTCGCAGCGCTGATCATGATCCTGGTCGGCTGGACGCTCGCCACCCGCTTCCGCAAGCGCGTTGCAGCGGTCATCGGCGTCACCGGTGAAATCGCTGCCGGCAAGACCGATGTCGACCTGTCGGAAGCAGAACGCAAGGACGAGATCGGTGATCTCGCCCGTTCATTGCAGGTCTTGCGTGATGCGACCATCGCCAAGCTCAAGCTCGAAGACGAAGCGGATGCGAACCGTTCGCTGTCGGAGCGTGAGCGTCTGGAACGCCAGGCGCGGGATGCGCGTGAGGCAGCCGAAGTGCAGCAGGCCGTCGATGGTCTGGCAACCGGTCTCGGCCGTCTTGCCGACGGCGATCTCGCCTACCGCATCGACAATCCCTTCGCCGATCGTCTCGACCGCCTGCGCGCCGACTTCAACAACTCGGTCGCCAAGCTGCACGACACGCTCTGCGCCGTCGGGGCGAACGCCCGCGGCATCGATGCCGGCGCGACGGAAATCCGCTCGGCGGCCGACGATCTCGCCCGCCGCACCGAGCAACAGGCAGCCTCCGTCGAAGAGACGGCAGCGGCGCTCGAAGAGATCACCACCACGGTCAAGGACTCCGCCCGCCGCGCCGAGGAAGTCGGTTCGCTGGTCGCCCGCACCCGGGCTGGTGCCGAAAAGTCCGGCGAGGTCGTTGCCAACGCCGTCGATGCGATGCACGCCATCGAGAAGTCCTCGGGTGAAATCTCCAACATCATCGGCGTCATCGACGAGATCGCCTTCCAGACCAACCTTTTGGCACTGAATGCCGGCGTCGAGGCGGCGCGGGCAGGCGATGCGGGCCGCGGCTTTGCTGTCGTCGCGCAGGAAGTACGCGAACTTGCTCAGCGCTCGGCCAATGCCGCCAAGGAGATCAAGGCGCTGATCACCACCTCGGGCAAACAGGTGCGCAGCGGCGTGACGCTGGTCGGCGATACCGGCAAGGCGCTGCAGACGATCGTTGCCGAGGTCCAGGAGATCAACAAGCATGTGAGCGCGATCGTGACCGCGACGCGAGAGCAATCGACCGGTCTTCAAGAGATCAACACGGCGGTCAACACCATGGACCAGGGCACCCAGCAGAACGCGGCGATGGTGGAAGAGCAGACGGCGGCAAGCCATGGCCTTGCCTCCGAAGCAGCTTCGCTCAACGCGCTTCTTGCCCAGTTCAACCTCGGCAACACCCAGAGCGCCCATGCGCCGGCGCCCCGTCGTCGCGCGGCGTAACGCTGCGATATCGGCACGAACAATGAGAAAAGGCCCGGAGATCCGGGCCTTTTCTATTTCTCCAATGTGGCAACGGCCTCGACATGGGCCGACCAGAGGAACTGGTCGATCGGCGTGACCGAGGTGATGCGGTAGCCGGCGGCAACGAGGATTGCGAGATCGCGCGCAAGCGTGATCGGATTGCAGGAGACGGCGACGACCTTCTTGACGCCGGAGCGGGCAATCTCCTGACACTGCACGTCGGCACCGGCGCGCGGCGGGTCGAAGACGATGGCGTCGTAGACCTTCAGCTCCTGCGCCATCAGCGGCCGGCGGAAGAGATCGCGTTTTTCGATCGTAACCGGCTTCAGCCCTTGCGTGTTGCGGGCGGCAAAGTCGAGCGCCTTCAGCGCCTTGTCTTCGCCTTCGACTGCATGCACCCGGGCCTTGCGGGCCAGGCGAAGGGCGAATGTGCCACTGCCGGCGAAGAGGTCGGCGACACGCTTCGCCTTGCCGATGTGATCGAGCACGAGGGCAGCCATCGCCTCTTCGGCCGCAAGCGTCGCCTGGGTGAAGCCGCCGGGGGGCGGCGAGACGGAGACACCACCGAATTCGATGATTGGCTTGGTCGGCTCGACGATGATCTCGCCATTGAGGCTGACGCGGGCGATGCCGCGTTCGCCAAGAACCGTCTCGACCGTGCGCCGGCGTTCGCGGTCGCCAAATCCCTTGATGCCATCGACCGAGAGGTCGAGGCCCGAAAGCGTTTCGAGAACGGTGATGCGGAACGGCTCGGCGTTGACCGCCATGGCCGCGCCGATCTTGCTGATGGTGGCGAGCCGCGAGATGATGCCGGGGCTCGCGACGGGACATTCCGAAATCGCGACGATGTGGTGGCTTTCCGCCTGGTTGAAGCCGAGAAGCAGGTCCTTTTCGGTCTTGCGGGCGGTGAAGACGGCGCGGCGGCGTTCGCCCGGATGGGCTGTGATCAGCGGCGCGACGTCCGGCTTCAAGCCCTTAGACTTCAGGGCGTTGATCACCAGGTCGCGCTTGAACGTCTGATAGAGGGGATCGCCGGCATGCTGCAGCGTGCAGCCGCCGCAGGTGCCGTTCTCGCCATCCGGGCCGAAGTGCCGACAGTGCGGCTCGACCCTATCCGGCGATGCTTCGCGCAGCGAGATCAGCGTGCCGTGGGACTTGTTGACCGCAAGGGCAGCACTTTCGCCCGGCAGAGTAAAGGGTGCGTAGACCGGACCGTCTTCGGTCTCGGCGATGCCGTCGCCCTGCGCGCCGAGGCGGGCGATCGTCAGGGTCTGCGTGCTCATGGCTTTTTCCCGGCCAGCAGGAATTCGACGTTGCCGTCACCGCCTGCAATTGGGGAGGGGATGAGGCCAAGGCTTTGCCAGCCCATGTCTTCGACCAGCCAGCGCTCAAGTTCGGCGGCAACAGCGGGTGCGCTGTCGGGATCCTTCAAGAGGCCCGCCTTGCTGATCGCATCGCGGCCGGCCTCGAACTGCGGTTTGACAAGCAGGATGCAGTGCGCGCCGGACAGCGCCATTTCGAGTGCCGGCGGCAAGGCGAGCTTCAAGGAAATGAAGGACACATCGGAAACGATGAAGGTGACGTCGCGGTTGTCGATGTCGTCCTCGGTCATCGCCCGGGCGTTGAGGCCCTCGATGCTGGTAACGCGCGGATCGCTCTCGATGCGCGGATGGATCTGGCCATGGCCGACATCGATTGCAACCACATGCTCGGCGCCGCGCTTCAACAGCACCTCTGTGAAGCCGCCGGTCGAGGCGCCGATATCGACACAGCTATCGCCTGAGGGATCGAGCCCGAAATGATCGAGCGCTGCGGCAAGCTTCAGCGCGGCGCGCGAAACATAATCCTGCGCCGGATCGTCGATGGTGATGGTCACGCTTTCGGCAAAAGCCAGGGATGGCTTGGTGACCGTGCGGCCGTCTACCTTGACGGTGCCGCGCTGGATCGCGTCGCGCGCACGGGCGCGGCTGGCGACCAGTCCCGTGTTGAGCAGCAACTGGTCCAGGCGGACCCTGTTCTTGTGTTCTTCATTCTGACGATCTTCTGACATGTGCCTCTCATGGCGGCTTGCTGGCCTTATGGCAAGCCCCTTCGCTGTCAAGCGAGCTTTGCGGCGGGAAAGACGCAGCAATAAAGACCCCCAAGAAAACCGGCTAATATTCACGCCTCCTTAAATGATGCGTGGCAATTTCACCAAATGTCGCAACCTGCATGAAGCAGGATCTCCGCCCCTTAATCGGACCTCCCGACACATCTGATCATCCCTCGACCTGACGCCGTCTGGCGCAAGGAGTTTCCGCATGCCCCGCTTTCATCTCAAGCTTTCGCACCGCATCGGCCTGCTGGTGCCGATCGCCGTCGCCGGCATTCTCGCCATCGTCGGCATCTTCATCGTCGAGCGGGATATCGAGGAGGGGTATCGTGAGCAGGTGCAGGTGCATCGCGACGCGGACAGGGCGCTCCTGGTTCTGGAAAGCCAGTTCCTGCAGAATCGTCGCGCCGAAAAGGACTTTCTGCTGCGGCGGGAGGAGAAGTATGCCGCTTCGCATCAGGACGTCGCCGCCAAGGCGAACGAGACGATCACCGCGCTCGGCAACCTGCTCGACAGCCAGTCGACGCAGGCGCAACTCAAGCTGATTTCCGAAGGGTACAAACGCTACCTCGGTGAATTCGTGGCCGTTGCCGATGCCAATCGCACACTCGGTCTTGAACCGTCGGCCGGCAAGGAAGGCGCGATGCGGGCCGCGGTCCACGCGATCGAGGAGGCGCTGAAGTCCGTTTCGGACAAAGGGCTGCAGGCGAGCATGCTGACGATGCGGCGCCACGAGAAAGACTTCATCATGCGGCGCGATCACAAATACGTCGAGAAACATGCCGAGGAGGTGAAGACCTTCGCCGGTCTCCCGGCCGAATTGTTCGGTGGCAAGGAAAACCAAGCCAAGATCTTGGCAGCATTGAAAAATTATGGGGCTGCCTTTGCGGACTACGCCGCGCTGGCCGAGAACGAGACTGCGTTGCGCAGGCGGATGTCCGAGACTTTCTCCAACGTCGAGCCAATCTTCGAGCAGATGGCGACCGCGATTGAGGCTGAGAAGGCTGAAGCCGAGACGGAGAGCGCTTCAATGCAGGCTTTCGTGGAGAAGATCGCGCTGGGCGCCATTCTCGCCGCGATCGCGATCATCGCCGCCACCGTCTTCCTCGTCGGCCGGACAATTTCCAAACCGATCGTCGCCACCACCCGTTCGATGACGCGTCTCGCCGAAGGTGACACTGCATCCGCCATCCCCTATGCCGGCCGGAAGGACGAAATCGGCGAGATGGCCGGCGCTGTCGAAATCTTCCGGCAGGCGGCGATCGCCAACCAGAGGCTGGAGGCCGAAGCTGCGGAAAACCGCGCCCGTGCCGATGCGGAGCGCGTGCGCCTGCAGGAGGAGGCCGAAGCTGCCGCCCAGGCACGCCTTCGCCAGGCGACCTCAGGTCTTGCCGGGGGCCTTCAGCGGCTGGCGGCTGGCGATCTCGCCTTCCAATTGTCCGAGCCATTTGCGCCGGACTTCGAACAACTGCGTCATGATCTGAATTCGGCTGTTTCCCGGCTTGGCGATGCGCTGGCAGCGGTGGCCGATTCCAGCGGCTCGATCGACGGCGGCTCGCGCGAAATCAGCGAAAGTGCGGACGACCTGTCCCGGCGCACGGAGCAGCAGGCCGCCTCGCTGGAGCAGACGGCGGCGGCCCTCGACGAGATCACCGCCAATGTTACAAGCTCGACCCGGCGTGCCGAAGAAGCACGCGCCGTGGCCGGCGAGGCAAATTCAAGCGCTGCCAAATCCGGTGTCGTGGTCGCAAGCGCCGTGGAGGCGATGCGCCGGATCGAAAGCTCCTCAGGCCAGATCTCCAGCATCATCGGCGTCATCGATGAAATCGCCTTCCAGACCAATCTCCTGGCGCTCAATGCCGGCGTCGAGGCGGCGCGGGCAGGCGATGCCGGAAAGGGGTTTGCCGTCGTTGCTCAGGAAGTGCGCGAACTTGCCCAGCGCTCGGCCAAGGCCGCCAAGGAGATCAAGGAGCTTATCCGCAATTCCAGCGTCGAGGTCGAAGGTGGGGTCAAGCTGGTGCGTGATACCGGCGAGGCACTGAAGGCGATCGGTGGCCACGTCGCCACGATCAACCAGCACATGGACGCGATCGCCATTTCGGCACGCGAACAGTCGGTGGGCCTCAGCGAAGTCAACACCGCCGTCAACCAGATGGACCAGGTGACGCAGAAGAATGCGGCCATGGTCGAAGAGGCCAACGCCGCCAGCGCTCAGCTTGCCAGCGAAGCCGGACGCCTGCGCGAGCTTATTGCCCGCTTCACCCTGCCGGGTCGAACGAATGGTGCGACTGCGGCAAGCGACCTGCGCGCCATGGCGCGCACGATGGCGGCGCCCGCGGCACCAGTGCGCGCGGCGAGTGCCGCACGTCCGATATCACACGGCAATGCGGCCGTGGCGCAGGACGACTGGCAGGAATTCTGATCGCATTGCAAAGCAAAAGACCCCGGTTCAGCGCCGGGGTCTCTGTCTTTCGGACTGCCTGCTTTCGCGGCGGTCGTCTGTTTCTCTCTCTCGGGTCTCTAGCTTTTAGCCGGCCGCGCCAAGGCCGATATCGTGCTTCTGGCCGAGCGCCTTGAAGACGGTCGAAACGATGCCGGCACGGTCGAGGCCGGCGGCGGCATACATCGCTTCCGGCTTGGCCTGTTCCATCCAGATATCGGGCATCACCATCGGGCGAACCTTCAGGCCGCCGTCGAGCAGGCCGTCTTCAGCGAGGAACTGCAGCACGTGGCTGGCGAAGCCGCCGACAGCGCCTTCCTCGATGGTAACAAGCACTTCGTGATGGCGCGCAAGCTGACGGATGAGGTCATGGTCGAGCGGCTTGGCAAAGCGTGCGTCCGCAACGGTTGTCGAAAGGCCCGCCGCATCGAGATCTTCGGCAGCCATCAAACAGTCGGCCAGTCGCGTACCGAACGAAAGCAGTGCCACCTTCGAGCCCTGCTTGACCACACGGCCCTTGCCGATTTCCAGGATCTGGCCCCGCTCGGGCATCTCGACGCCGACGCCTTCGCCACGCGGATAGCGGAACGAGATCGGGCCTGCATCATAGGCTGCAGCCGTGCGCACCATATGCTTGAGTTCGGCCTCGTCGGCCGCCGCCATGACGACGAAGCCGGGCAGGGTGGCGAGATAGGTGGTGTCGAAGGAGCCGGCATGGGTCGGTCCGTCGGCGCCGACAAAGCCGGCACGGTCGATCGGGAAACGCACCGGCAGGCCCTGGATCGCCACGTCGTGGACCACCTGGTCGTAGCCGCGCTGCAGGAAGGTGGAGTAAAGCGCTGCAAACGGCTTGTAGCCTTCGGAGGCAAGACCGGCCGCAAAGGTCACGGCGTGCTGTTCGGCAATGCCGACGTCGAAGCAGCGCTTGGGGTGGGCAAGCGCAAACTTGTCGAGCCCGGTGCCGGACGGCATGGCTGCCGTGACTGCGACGATCTTGTCGTCGAACCCGGCTTCTTGCGTCAGAGCTTCAGCAAAGACCGACGTGTAGGCCGGGGCATTGGGCTTTGCCTTGGCCTGCGCACCCGTGATGACGTCGAATTTGTTGACGCCGTGATACTTGTCGGCAGCAGCTTCGGCGGGAGGATAGCCCTTGCCCTTCTGTGTCACCACATGGATCAGCACCGGGCCCTTGGCGTTGTCGCGCACGTTGCGCAGCACGGGCAGCAGGTGCTCGAAGGAGTGACCGTCGATCGGGCCGATATGATAGAAACCCATCTCCTCGAACAGCGTGCCGCCGGTAACGTAGCCGCGGGCGTGTTCGACGGCGCGGGTGATCGCCCGGTCGACCGTCTTGCCGAGATAGGCCGTCAGCTTCTTGCCGACTTCGCGAATGCCCATATAGGTGCGGCCGGAGGCGAGGCGCGCCAGGTAAGCGCTCATCGCGCCGGTCGGCGGGGCGATCGACATGTCATTGTCGTTGAGGATGACGATCAGGCGGGCGTCGAGCGCGCCGGCATTGTTCAGCGCCTCGTAGGCCATGCCCGCCGAAAGCGCACCGTCGCCGATGATGGCGATGACATTGCGGTTCTTGCCGTCGAGGTCGGCAGCAACGGCCATGCCGAGGCCGGCGGAAATCGACGTCGAAGAGTGGGCCGCGCCGAAGGGGTCGTATTCGCTTTCGGCGCGACGGGTGAAGCCGGAGAGACCGCCTTCCTGGCGCAGGGTGCGGATGCGGTCGCGACGGCCGGTCAGGATCTTGTGCGGGTAGCACTGATGGCCGACGTCGAAGATCAAGCGGTCATGCGGCGTGTTGAATATCTTGTGGATGGCGATCGTCAATTCGACCACACCCAGGCCGGCACCAAGGTGGCCGCCGGTGCGCGAGACCGCGTCGATCATCTCTGCACGAACTTCGCCGGCAAGCTGCGGCAGATCCTTGTCGTCGATCTTCTTCAGATCGTCGGGAAAGGTCACCTTGTCGAGCAAGGGTGTTGCCGGCATCGGGGTGGTTGGCAGTTGTGTCACGCTGCATGCCTCATGCGCACCGCACGGATCGGGTGCGCGAATAGTTGGTGGTATAGTTAAAGCGGCTCTTTAGACGCAATTGTTGCTGAATGCAAAAGTAGGCTTTCCTGCGTCGTCATCCAAGACACTACCGCATGATTCCCTGAATCGAAATCGATTTAAGGAAACATGCGGCAACTGGAAGCGGCAACTCACCGCTGTTGTCTCTTACGCTCAACCGGTCGGCAAAGGCACGAATTCCTCCTCGTCGCCGGGCACGATATCGAAGCGGCCGCTGCGCCACTCCTCCTTGGCCATTTCGATACGCTCCTTCGACGACGACACGAAATTCCACCAGATGTGGCGGGCCGAGCCGAGTGCGGCGCCACCGAACAGCATGACGTGACAGCCGAGCGGACCGGCGGTGACGGTGATGTTGTCGCCCGGACGGAAGACCAGCAACTGATTGTCGGCAAAGTGGTCGCCGGCAATGATCGCTTCGCCTGAGAGGATATAGAGCGCGCGCTCTTCCCAGTTCGCCGCAAATGGCGCGCTTTTGCCGGGTGCGATGTTCAAGTCGACATAGATCGTGTCGGTAAAGACCGAGACCGGCGATTTCTGGCCCTCGAAGCTGCCGATGACCACCCGGGCATCGATGCCGCCGTCTTTGAGCTGCGGCAGCATGTGCCGTTCCGTGTGGTCGAAGATCGGGTCGATCTCTTCCTTGTGGTCGGGCAGCGCCAGCCAGGTCTGCAAGCCAGAAATCGAACGTTCATGCCCGCGCTGGTTTTCCGGCGAGCGCTCTGAGTGAACGATGCCGCGGCCGGCCGTCATCAGGTTCACGTCGCCGGGGCGGATGACCATTTCGGTGCCGAGACTGTCGCGATGCTTGATCTCGCCGTCGAACAGATAGGTGACGGTCGAAAGGCCGATATGGGGATGCGGCCGCACGTCGATGGCTTCGCCGGCGCGCAGGAGCGCCGGGCCCATGCGATCGAAAAAGATAAACGGCCCGACGAGCCGACGCTTGGCGGTCGGCAAGGCCCGGCGAACCTGAAGTCCGCCGATGTCGCTGGTGCGCGGAATGATCAGATGTTCGATGGCGTCGCAGGCGGGCTTGTCGCCCGCGAGCGGGTCGGGGCCAGGAAAGAAGGACATGGTGCACGCTCCCGTTGTTCGTATCGTCTTGAGCGAGCCTAGCGCCTGACGCGGATTGCCGGTAGGCACAAGGCAAAGACGCAGCGTTTCCGGACGTTGACCAATCCCGGGCCGATTACTCCGCGTCGAGCGGTTCCACGCCCTGCGGCTTGCCGGCGCGGTCGAGCCTGATCTTCTCGATCCGGTCCTCGGCCGCCTTCAACAATGCCTCGCAGTGTTTCTTCAGCGCTTCGCCTCGCTCATAGATCTCGATCGACTTGTCGAGCGCGACGTCGCCGCGCTCCAGCGCCGAGACGATGCGCTCCAGTTCTTCGACGGCTTGCTCGAACGAGAGGGCCGAAACGTCCGGTTGCGTGGTGGTGGTCATGGTTACCCTCTCATCAATCTCAAAATATGCATGCCGGCCGACTCGGCGAGCCCCTGCAGGTCATAGCCGCCCTCGAGCAGGCTGACCATTCGGTTGCCGGCGCTGCGGTCGGCGATCTCGTGCAGGCGACCGGTCGCCCAGTCGAAATCCTCGGCGACGAGGTTGATCTGCGCGAGCGGATCACGGTGGTGGGCGTCAAAGCCGGCCGAGATCAGGATGAAGTCCGGCCGGAAATTGGTCAGCGCCGAAAGCACGCGCGACCGGAAGGCCTCGCGAAAATGCTCGCTGCCGGTGTTGGCCGAGAGCGGCGCGTTGACGATGTTGCCCTTCACGCCGGTTTCGTCCTTGGCGCCGGTGCCGGGATAAAGCGGCATCTGGTGGGTCGAGCAGAAGAGCACCGACGGATCGTCCCAGAAGATGTCCTGAGTGCCGTTGCCGTGGTGCACGTCCCAATCGACGATCGCGACGCGCTCGGCGCCATGGGCCACCTGCGCGTGCCGGGCGGCAATCGCAACCGTGTTGAAGAAACAGAAGCCCATCGCCTTGTTCTTCTCGGCGTGGTGGCCGGGTGGACGGGCGGCAACGAAGGCGTTGTCAGCCTTGCCTGTGAAAACCGCATCCACCGCTTCGACGGCGCCGCCGATGCCGGTCAGTGCCGCCTCGAGGCTCAAGGGGCTGGCATAGGTGTCGGCTTCGAGATCGTTGATGCCTTCGTCGGGGATGGCGCGCTTGACGGTGCGCAGATGCTCCTCCGGATGCACCAGAAGCACCAGGTCTTCGCTCGCCTTCGCTGCTTTTATGCGCTTGAGGTCGGCGAAATTCGGGTGTTCGAGCGCAAGGTTCAGCGCCTTCAGCCGGTCCGGCCGTTCGGGATGACCTTCCGGAACCTCGTGTTCCAGGAAGACCGGATTTTCATAGAGCAGCGTGGTCATGCGCCGAAACTAGTGCTGCAACCGGCCAAGGTCCATGGCACGCCCAAGTGAAAGTCCTGATTTTCAACAGCGCGTATCGAGGAGCAGCTTGCCGTCGCGTTTGGGGTCCTCCTGATGCGTCAAGGCTTCATCAAGGCGGCTGAGCGGATAGGTTCGCGCAATCCGGCTTGAGAAGAGGCCGGTTCGAAGCCCGGCAAAGCTCTCAGCGAAAGCCTCCTCGATGGCTGGCCGCCCGGCCGCGTGCACCCAGGTTCTGAGCCACAGGAAGGAAAAGCGCACGTCCGGCCGCGCCTGGATCGCCTGGATAGGCACGGGCACGCCGCTGAGGGCGCCATACTGGATGAATGCAGCGCCGGGCTGCAGCGTCTGGCCTATAAGGTCTCCGGCAAAAGGGCCGCCGACCGCGTCGAGGATGGCGTCGAAGGCGAGAGGCGAAGGGATATTGTTCTGATCGGCCACGACGACTTCGCCGGGTGCGCCGGAAGCCAGTCGTTCGGCGCTGCGTTCGCTGCGCACGATCCCAACCGGGCGTGCACCTTCGCCTGCGATGAGCTGCATCAGCATGCCGCCGATGGCCGAGCCTGCGGCGGTCACACCGATCCTGCGGCCGGCGATCGACCCGAAATGCGCCTTCAGCGCTTCGATCAGCCGAATTGCCGTCAGCGGGTTGACGTAGCTGGTGGCCGCCTGGCGGTCGTCGATATCGCCGGGCACGGAAAAGCACCATGCGGCGGGTCGCACCAGATATTCCTGCCAGAGGCCGCTTGCGCCGATCGGGATCACACGATCGCCGGGCCTCAAGCTCCTAACGCCGGCGCCGACGCGGGCAATTGTCCCGATGCCCTCGAAGCCGGGCACGAAGGGCAGGGTGGTCCGGGCACTATAAGCGCCGGTAACAGGAATGAGGTCGGAGGGATTGATGGCCGCCAGGGAGAGCATGACCTCGACCTCGCCAGGCCCCGGCGCGACGCGCTCGGCATCGACGAGTGCAATCACTTGTCGCGGATCGCCGAACTGGCTAACGAGGGTGGAGCGCATTTTAAGAGGGCCTCGCATGGACGGCAGGGAGAGGGACAACGTCACGGAAATCCGCATTCCGTTTCGCGATATAGACATGCATGGCCACATGCACAATGCCGCCTACTATGCCCACGCCGAAGCGGCCCTTTCTCATCTCTGGCGGCATCGGCCTTCGGTCGTTCACGAGCCGGCCTATCTCGTTCGCCGCTCGGCCTGCGTCTTCCATCGGGGGCTGCGTTATGACGAGCCTGCGCGCTTCATCGTCACCGTAGCCAAGATCGGCGGCAGCTCGGTGAGCTTTGCCGTGCGGGTCGAGGCGGCCGGCCAGCTTGCGGCCGAGCTCGAGGTCGTCTGGGTCGCCGTCGATCGCGAGCGGCACACGCCGCTGCCGGTGCCGGCCGCAACCCGCGAATGGCTCGGCAGCTACATTCTCTGACAATTCTAACCGATAGGCCGCAGGCTGCGGAACAGCGCAACGGTGCCCATGCCGCCGCCGATGCCCATCATCGCCAGTGCCCGCGTTTCCTGTAGGACCGCCCGCATCTGCGTGAAAAGCCGGACCACGAGGATCGCTCCGGACGCGCCGTAAGGGTGGCCAAGCGCAATGGCGCCGCCGTCGATGTTGACCTTATCCGGTGAAATGCCCAGCTGGTCGAGGCTGCCGAGCACCTGCGAAGCGAAGGCTTCGTTGAATTCGATGAAGTCGACCGCGTCGGCATCGAGCCCGGGATTGCGCGCTTTCAGCTTGTCCATCGCCGGCACCGGACCGAGCCCGAGCAGGTCAGGATGCACGCCGGCGGTTGCCGCGTCGACGAATTCGAGCGCAAAGGGAAGGCCGCGGCGCTGCGCTTCGGCAAGGCTGGTCACAAGAACCATCGCCGCACCGTCGTTGATCGGGCAGGCATTGCCCGCCGTCACCGTGCCGTCCTTGACGAAGACGGGTTTCAGCCGCTGCAGGGTTTCGAGCGACGCGTTGGCGCGCGGGCATTCGTCCGTGTCGACGGTCCCGGCTGTCGTTTCGATCGGTACGATTTCGCTCGAAAACCGGCCTGCGACCTGTGCGGCGACAGCACGTCGCTGGCTTTCGAGCGCGAAAGCATCCTGTCGTTCGCGGGAAATGCCGCAGGCGGTGGCGACGTTTTCCGCCGCAACGCCCATATCGGGGTCGCCGATCTCGTCCGGAGCCATGCGCGAGCGTTTGATCGGTTGAGGTTCTTCGCCCGGCGCTGTTGGCGGCCTCAGGCGAATATGGGCGCGGCTGGCGCTTTCGGTGCCGCCGGCGAGATAGAAGCGTCCGGCGCCCGCCTGAATGAGGCGTGCGGCGAGCATGATGGCTTCCAGACCGGCGCCGCATTGCCTGTCGATGGTCAGGCCCGACGTCGATACCGGAAGCCCGGCTTCGAGTGCTGCAAGCCGCCCGAGATTGCCGGCGCAATTGGCGGCATTGCCGAGGATAACGTCGTCGACCACATCGGTAGCCAGGCCGACGTCGCTCAGGATGCGGTTGATCAGGGGCGCGGCGAGGCGTGCCGGCTCGACCTCTGCGAGCACGCCGCGCACGCGTCCAACAGGCGTGCGCAGGGCCGCCACGATCACCGGGATGCGCTCTGGGTCAGACGAAGGGCTCAAGGGCGTCATGTCCATCCACAATCCATTGCTTGAGGGTGCCGGCCGCCACCTTACCAGATTGTGTCATGGGCAAGGCACGGCAAAGCCAGATTCGCCGCGGATGTTTATAGCGCGGCAGATGGATATCGAGATGACGGGCGAGTGCTGCCCGGTCAATTGCACCAGCGTTGGGCTCGATGACGGCGATAAGCTCGCTGCCGAGGTCGGGATGGTCGAGGCCGAGAACGAAGGCCGCATGCACATCGACATGCCCGGCAAGCGTCGCCTCGACTTCCTGCGGATAGATGTTGTTGCCGCCGGAAAGCACCATGCCGCCGGAGCGACCGACGAGATGCAGCGTGCCGTCGGCATTCAGGAAGCCGAGATCGCCAACGGTTGCGAGTTTGCCGACGCGCCGGAGGCCCGCGCCGTCGCCGGCGCCGATATAGCCGCTCGCAATCAGGTCGCTGTCGACGAAGATCGTGCCGGTCTCGCCTGCTGGCAGCGGCCTCTCACTCTCGTCAAGTACGATGAGGCCGACACCGGGAAAGGCACTTCCGACGGCGGTTGCCGATGCGGTATCGCCAGGGCCGGCAACGCTGATGAACCCGAGCTCGGAGGCGCCATAATACTCGACGATGTCGGCCAGCGGAAAAGTTGCCGCCGCGGCGGCACGGTCGGCCGGTGTCAGCTTGGCGCCGGCAACGGTGATCTTCTGGACGGAGGTCAAAACGGAGGACGACGCACAGAGCCGCCGCAGCATCGTCGGCACCAGCACGAGCCGTCTGACTTCCAGCGACGTGATGATCTCGGAAGCGCGCGCCGCATCGAAATGCGCCATGCCGATGAATTCGGCGCCGGCGACAAGGGTTTCGGCGAGGGCATAAAGCGTTAGCCCATGGGCGAGCGGGCCGGGCGCGAAGGTGCGGGTATCGCTGCCGATGCCGAAAAAATCCTGCCCCGTCTTCAGGCTGCGTCGCCAGGAGCCGCGATCGCGCACGATCGCTTTCGGCATGCCTGTTGTGCCGGAGGTGAAGACGACGAGAAACGGTTCTTCGTCGGCGCCGATGACAAGCGGCGACGTGTTGTCGCCGGAACCGGCGATGAAGGCCTTGTCGTTGCCGGCAAGGGGTGCGCCCAGCAGCAGCCCGTCGCCGTCGGCGCGAACGACGATGTCGGGGCGCAATTGCTCCCGCATTGCGGCGCGCGTCGCCTCGGGCAGATGCGGATCGATCAATGCAACGCAATAGCCGCCTGATGTTGCGGCGAGGAAGGCTGCCGTGAAAAGGGGATGGTTGCCGATCTCGAGGGCGATCAGCCTCGTGGTGCCGGGCAGTGCGTTTTCACTCCGTGCGTCTACCGTCAGTTTCCCGAACGCTGAAACGAGCTGGCCGGCGCAAAGCGCAAGCTCCCGGAATGTGAAAACCCGGCCTTCCATATGGAAGGCCGGGGCATGCGGATTTTGGTCCGTGTGGCGCGCAAGCGCGGCGGCAAAAGGCATTGCTCAGGCGCGAACGTGCAGCAGCGGATAGCCGGCAAAGACGGCCCGTGCCGCAAGCGTCGCGATGGCGGCCTTCAAGATGTCGCCGGGCAGGAAGGCGAGCGAACCGGTCGCAACCGTGATGAACGGCGTGCCAGTGACGGCCGATACCCAGGGCATGCCGATGGCATAGAGCACGACGATGCCGCCGATAATCGAGGCGAGGAAAAAGCCGACGAACTGTCGGACTTCCGGCTGGCCCTCACGGACGAAGCGCTGCGCGATCAGGCCGGTGACGAACGTGGCAACGACCCAGCCGAGGATGAAGCCGCCGGACGGGCCGGCAAAAACGGCAAGACCGCCGCGACCGCCTGAGAGGACCGGCAGGCCGATCGCGACGAGCAGCAGGAAGAGCAGGAAAGCCAGCGCGCCGCGCTTGGCGCCGAGGATGCAGCCGGCGAGCATCACGCCCATGGACTGCGCGGTGATCGGCACGGGAATGAAGCCGAGCGTGATCGGCGGAATGAGGCCGAGCACGACGACGATCGCGGCAAAGAGGGCGATAAGGACGAGGTCTCTGGTGTTCATGCTGTTCCTGTTCCTTGTTTATTAGGGTGCGCGAATTTATTGGCGACGAAAACCGCGGGCGTCAATCGCCGCAGCGATCGTATCCGCATCTTTGAGCGTCAGGATGACCAGTGGACCGATAATCGTCAACGGCCGCACCGGCAGCCCGCGCGCCCGGTGTGCTTCGCGGATGGCCTGGTAGCGCGCGAAAATATCGGGCACGAAACGCAGGACGAGCCCGAGCGCCAGGCTGACATCGGCGGCACGAACCCAGCCCAGTCGTTCGAGCGGTGTCAGCAGCACCGTGATCTCGTCCATGAAGGCGCCGATCGTCGTTGTTGCGGTGACGGCCGCGGCAAACAGCACGAGCGCCATCAGCCGCAGGGTCAGCACGGAGACTTCGCTCAAGGGCAGAAGAAAGAGGTTCACGGCCGCGAGAAAGATGATGGTGAAGAAGACGAAGCCGACGCGCTTCAGCGCTTCGCGCCAGGAAAGGCCAACCGAGAGATAGAGCCCACCCGAGATCACGAACGCAGTCAGTTGCACAGGCAGCGAGCCGCTGAGGAAAAGCAGAATGCTCAGCGCCACCAAAGTCAAAAGCTTAGCGCGCACCGGAAGGCGATGCAGCCAGCTGTTGCCCTCGATGTGCAGGCTCGTCAGCATCCGGCGATCTCGTGGTAGCGGCGGATCGTTTCGTGTGGGCTGCCGTCGGCCGCCAGCCGGCCCTCGTGGAAAAGCAGCAGGCGCTCGACATTTTCGACCAGCGGCAGGTCGTGGGTGATCACCAGCGTATCTTCGTCCAGTGTCGCGATCGTGTCGGCAACCCGCCGGCGGTTGCGCAGGTCGAGCTGGTTGGTCGGTTCGTCGAGGATCAGGATCTTGGGGTCGGTAACGACAACGCTCGCCATGGCGATCAACTGGGTCTCGCCGCCTGAGAGTTCGTGGACGCGGCGGCGCGCCAGGTGTTCGACGTCGAAGCGCGACAGGACGGCCTGCGTTCGCCGATCGATTTCCTCACTCTTGAGGCCGCGGTTCTTCAGCCCGAAACCTATATCGTCGGCAACGACGGGCATGATCAGCTGGTGCTGCGGGTTCTGGAAGATGAAGCCGGCTTCGGAGAGCACCGCGCGCTCGTCCTTGACCGTATCGAGGCCATTGACGGTGACCTGGCCGGCGGAAGGCTTCACCAAGCCGTTGATCAGCCGCGCGAAGGTGGTCTTGCCGGAGCCGTTGAGGCCGATAATGCCGACACGCCTTTCGGTGATTTCCAGCGTCAGCGGCTGCAACGCCACCCGTTCGCCGAAGCGGACCGAGCAATCGGTAAAGCGGATGTCCATCCCGTCCCTCGCGGTTTGCGGTCTGCTCTATAGGCCAAGACGGCGCAGAAGGGCAATGCGCTTCGGGTCAAGCTTCCCATTTGAAATATGGGAATAAAAGCCTATTCTTTCTCTCATGACGATTCGGCTCTCCAATAGCGATGCCCGGCGCATCTTCCTCGCAAAGCAGGGTCTTTCCGGCGCGCCGCACCGCGCGCTCGGCAAGGACGGGCTCTTGAAGCTGATCCATGACATCGGCTTCGTGCAGGTCGACAGCATCGCGACCGTGGAGCGCGCCCATCATCAGATCCTGTTTTCGCGCAACCAGACCTACCGCCGCGAGCACCTGACATCGCTGCTCGAAGACGACGGCGAATTGTTCGAGCACTGGACCCATGATGCATCGATCATCCCCAGCAGCTTCTACCGCTACTGGAAGCACCGCTTCAAATGGGAAGGCGAAACGATCGTCGAGCGCTGGAGCAAGTGGCGCGGCGAGGGTTTTGAGAAAAGTTGTGACGACACCTATGAGCGCATCGCCCAGGGCGGCCCGGTGCTTGCCCGCGAGCTCAAGGAGGCCGAACACACGTCGGGCGGCTGGTGGAATTGGCACCCCTCGAAGACCGCGCTCGAAATCCTGTGGCGCACCGGCAAGCTGGCGATTGCGCGACGCGAGAATTTCCAGAAGGTCTACGACCTGACCGAGCGGGTGATCCCGCCCCACCATCACGATGCCGAGGTGGAGCATCACGAGTTCATCGACTGGGCCTGCCGCAGCGCGCTCGAACGCCTGGGCTTTGCCACCCATGGTGAGATCGCCGCCTTCTGGGATCTGGTTTCGCCGGATGAGGCGAAGAGCTGGGTCGCGGAACATCGCGACGAACTGATCGACGTGGCGATCGAACCGCTTGACGGTGGCAAGCCGCGATCGTCCTATGCGCTTTCCGGCTTTCCCGACACGCTTGGCGACATTCCCGAGCCGCCCGGCCGTGTTCGTGTCCTGAGCCCCTTCGATCCCTTGCTGCGCGACCGCAATCGCACCGAGCGGCTGTTCGGCTTCTTCTATCGCATCGAGATCTTCGTGCCCGAGCCGAAGCGGGAATATGGCTACTATGTCTTCCCGCTGATCGAGGGCGACCGGCTGATCGGCCGCATCGACATGAAGGCCGACCGCAAGCGCGGTAGCCTTGACGTGCGGCGGCTCTGGCTTGAGCGCGGCGTCAAGGCGTCTTCCGGCCGCATGGAGCGTATCGATGCGGAACTGGAACGCGTTGCCCGCTTCACCGGCGTCGAGCGCATCGAACGCCTCGACGGCTGGAACGCGTCGCTCTCCTGATCGATATTTTCCTTGGCTTGAACCGCTGGCCTTCCTAAATGAAGGCCATCGAATTTTATGACGCGGGAGCGCACGACCATGAACACCGATCTGATGAGCCTCTTCGATGCCGATGAGGCAGCGATACGCAAGGTTCTGTCGGAGACGCTTGCCGGCGCCGACGATGGCGAGCTGTTTCTCGAACATGCTCAGGCCGAAGTGCTCTCCTTCGACAACGGCCGGCTGAAGGGCGGCAGCTTCAACACCGACCAGGGCTTTGGCCTGCGGGCGGTGGCCGGCGAATCGGTCGGTTATGCCCATGCCGGCGAGCTGTCGCTGGCAGCGCTTGGCCGCGCCGCCGATGCGGTCGGCCAGGTAACGCGCGGTTATGCCGGCTCCTATGCGGCGGCTCCGCAGCGCACCAACAAGAAGCTCTATGGCGATGAAAACCCGATCGGTGAACCGAGCTTTGAAGCGAAGGTCGCACTGCTGCAGGAAATCGATGCCTATCTGCGCTCAAAGGACCCCAAGGTCCGACAGGTAACAGCCTCGATCGCCGCGAGCTGGCAGCTCGTCGACATCCTGCGCGCCGACGGCCACCGCGTTCAGGACATCCGGCCGATGACGCGTATCAACATCTCGGTGGTTGCCGGTGATGGCGATCGTCAGGAAAGCGGCTCCTATGGTATCGGCGGGCGGCGCGGTTTCGGCGATTTCATCACTGCGGAAAACTGGAAGAAGGGTGCGGACGAGGCGCTGCGCCAGGCGCTCGTCAATCTCGACGCGATCGATGCGCCTGCCGGCACGATGGACGTGGTGCTGGCCTCTGGCTGGCCGGGCGTCATGCTGCACGAAGCCGTCGGCCACGGCCTTGAGGGTGACTTCAACCGCAAGAAGACCTCCGCCTTTGCCGGCCTGCTCGGCGAGCAGGTGGCAGCCAGGGGCGTCACCGTCGTCGACGATGGCACGATCGAGGCGCGTCGCGGCTCGATCTCGATCGACGACGAAGGAACGCCATCGGGCTACAATGTGCTGATCGAGGACGGCAAGCTCGTTGGTTACATGCAGGACCGCCAGAACGCCCGCCTCATGGGCATGCAGCCGACCGGCAACGGCCGGCGCCAGGGCTATGCCCATGTGCCGATGCCGCGCATGACCAACACCTACATGCTGTCAGGCGACAGGACGCCCGACGAGATCATCGCCTCCGTGAAGAGGGGCATCTATGCCGTTTCCTTCGGCGGCGGCCAGGTGGACATCACCTCCGGCAAGTTCGTCTTCGGCTGCACGGAGGCCTACATGATCGAGAACGGCAAGATCGGGGCACCCGTAAAGGGCGCGATGCTGATCGGCAATGGCCCCGACGCGATGAAGCGCGTGACCATGGTCGGCAACGACACCAAGCTCGACACTGGTATCGGCAACTGCGGCAAGGCCGGGCAATGGGTGCCGGTCGGCGTCGGCCAGCCGCATCTGCGCATGGACCAGATCACCGTCGGCGGCACGCAGGCCTAAGGCCTCTTCGTCAAGTCCAGACGAAGTCTCCACCGAACGTCGGCGCCTTGCCACTTTGGACTTACTGCACAGTCTTATCCCGAGATCGATGTCGATCTCGGGGTGGGTGAAACACGGATGGTTGGCGCAGAGGACGTGGGTGAGTCGCATGAGTGAATGGCCGGCAATGGGGTTGAGTGTGAGGCCGTTTGCTGCAGTGGACGAGCAGGCCGTCATAAACGTCATAGTGCCGATCCAGAGTGTCGAATTCGGTATCGCGATTACGGCAGATGACCAGCCGGATCTGCGGGAAATCCCGGACTTCTATCAGTCGGGCAAGGGCGGCTTCTGGGTGGCGACCGCCGGCGACGATATCGTCGGCACATTGGGCCTGAAGGATATCGGCAATGGTAATGCGGCGCTTCGCAAGATGTTTGTTGCTGCCGACTATCGCGGGCGCGAACATGGCGCCGCCTTGCGCCTGCTCGAGGCGCTGTTTGCCCATGCGAGCGCAGCCGGGATCCGTGCGGTCTATCTCGGGACCACCGACAAATTCGTGGCTGCCCATCGCTTCTATGAGAAGAATGGCTTCGTCGAGATCGGCCGGTACGATTTGCCTGCAGCCTTTCCCCTCATGGCGATCGATTCAAAATTCTACGTTCGCCGCGTTTCCGCCTGAGCGTTTCGAGGGACAAGCACTGATCAGCCTCTCGATGGCAGCAGCACGCAGTCGTAGGAGCGCTTCTTTAATGCGTTGCAGGCGGATGCTGCCGCATCGCGGCTCGTGAAGCCGACGAAGCGGGCGCGGTAAACGGTGCCTGCACCCTTGCCGACCGCTTCCGTATAGGGAGACGCATGCGCCAGCATGTCGCCGCCGGCCGCCTGCGCCTGTGCCAAGAGGGCACGGGCCGCGTCAGCAGAAGGGGCTGCCGAGATCTGGATCTGCCAGCCTCCGGCAGCAGGAGTGGCGGCGGTATTTTCGGCTTCGAACATTGCTGTCGGCCGTTCTGCCGGAACGACTGAAGTCGACGATTGAGCGATCAGTGCCGCAACGCTATCGCCCTTGGCGCGATGCGGTGCCGTGTAGGGCATGGGCACGTCCGACATCGTTGCGGCTGACGCGACCTCGACCTCCGCGGGGGCGGCGTTGCGCGTCTTGGCGGAGGCCACCAACTGGCGGCCAGTGGATGCCTTACCGAGATGGCGGTTCAGCAATGCCGCCATCTTATCGTCGCGGCTGCGGGCGGTGCGTCCGCCCATGACAACGCCGATGATCCGCCGGTTGCCATCCCTGACGGCGCTGACGAGGTTGAAGCCGGAGGCATTGGTGTAGCCGGTCTTGATGCCGTCCATGCCGTCATAGCGGTACATCAGATTGTTGTGACCGCGGATCTTGCGGCCACGAAACGTGAAGCTTGGGGTGGCGAACAGCCGGTATTCCCGGGGATAATCGCGCATCAGCGCCACGGCGAGCGTCGACATGTCACGTGCCGTCGTCACCTGCTGGCTTGCTGGCAGGCCGGAGGCGTTGATGAAGACGGTGCGGCTCATGCCCAGCTGGCGCGCCTTCGCCGTCATCCTCTTCGCAAAATTCTGCTCCGAGCCGCCGAGCCTTTCGCTCATCGCGGCGGCTGCGTCATTGGCCGAGCGAACGATCATGCCGTAGACCGCCTCGCGCACCGTGATCGTGCTGCCCGGCTTCAGGCCGAGCTTCATCGGCGGCTTGGCGGCGGCGGCCTTCGACACTTTGATCTTGCTGTCCCAGCTGATATCGCCGCGCCGGAGCGCTTCGAAGGTGAGGTAGAGCGTCATCATCTTGGTAAGAGACGCCGGATGGTTCAGCGTATCGGCATTTTCCGCCGACAGAACCTTGCCCGTGCGCGCATCGAGCACCAGGGAAGCGCTGCCGGCAAAAGCCGTTGCAGACCCCAAGGCGAGAGCGCACATCGCCAGCAGCAGGCGGCGGATAGTTTTCATGTCGGTCCCCATCGAAAAGCGCCGTCGGGCAGGCGCGCAGCTGTGTCGTTTTGCGACAAGGCCGTGTCTTTGCTGCAACTTTGAGGCAGAATGCGATTTTTTCCTGCGACTTTCGTCGGGGTGGTAAACCAGAAATGAACGCCACCGTCCTTCAGCAAGGTTTAACGCTCGCGCCGTTAACCTCCATGGTGGTGCGTCTGGCAGGACGCGTGAAGCACACACCAGCGCTTGAAGCCTCCACACGATCTCCTCGATAAATCGATCGAGGTCCAAGGCGTTCTTCAGTGATTGTCGAAGGCTGATTTGGACGGACTGATATGGCGGGCGGCATCACGGCAGGGATAAAGACGAAAGTGCGACGCGCCGCGATTTCCGGCGGGCTTGAACTGGCAAGCGGCCTAGGCCGAGCCGGCCTGATGCCGGATGCGCGCGGACGCGGCGCCATCTTCACCCTGCATCACGTCCGCCCGAGGGCTGTCAGGGACTTCGATCCGAACGCCCATCTGGAAATCACCCCGGAATTTCTGGATACAGGTATCGTGCAGCTGAAGCGGGACGGCTATCGCTTCATCGCGCTGGACGATTTGCCAAAGGCACTTGCCGACAGGGATGGCGCGCCCTTCGCCTGCTTCACCCTCGACGACGGTTACCGCAACAATCTTGATCACGCCCTGCCGGTTTTTACGCGGCATGAGGTGCCGTTCACCGTTTTTGTTGCCGGCGGCTTCGTCGATCGCACCCATACGCTCTGGTGGGAAACGCTCGCCGATCTGCTTTCGACGACCAGCCGGTTCCGGTTCGATTTTAGCGGCGGAATGGAAACGCTGGACACTGAAAGTGCCGCGGAAAAGCAGGCGATATTTGGCAGAATGGCCGACTACATCCATCGTCGCGATGAAAGTGCCGCGGTTGCCGCGTTAAATGCAGCGGCGCTGGAATACGGGATCGATGCGTTGGCCATCACAGAAGCGCTGACGCTTGACGAAGCCGGCCTACGCCGCCTTATCGGAAGTCCACTCGCCAGCCTCGGAGCGCACACGATCAGCCATCGTGCGGTCGCGCGGCTCGGCGACGAACAGGCAGCCCGGGAGATCGAGGCATCCGCCGCCCGCGTCGAAGCGATCACGGGTAAAAGACCGCTCAGCTTTGCCTATCCCTATGGGGACCGCCCGGCTGTCTCGCCGCGCGATCACCGGCTTGTCGCCGATCTGGGATTTGCGGTCGCCGTCACCACCATGCCGGGCACGCTAGCGGCGGCAGCGCCGCTACAGGCCTTGCCGCGCATTTCGCTCAACGGTCATTTCCAGCGCGCCCGCTACGTTTCGGCCCTTGCCTCAGGCATTCCGTTCCGGCTTGCCCGCAGTTAGCCGCCGAAACGCGCCCGTCAGGGGTACATTCGCACCTTCTCCCAGCCGCCTTCCGGTGTCTCGCGACGAAACTCCAGGCGGTCGTGCAGGCGGAACGGCCGGTCATGCCAGAACTCGATGGAGGTCGGGCGGATGCGAAAGCCGGACCAGTATTCCGGACGGGGAATTTCGCCGAGCGCATGGCGGGCCGTGTATTCGGCAACTGCCTTTTCCAGCGCGAACCGGCTTTCGAGCGGGCGGGACTGCTTCGACGCCCAGGCGCCGATGCGGCTGCCGCGCGGCCGCGACTTGAAATATTCGTCCGCCTCGGCATCCGAGACGATCTCGACAGGCCCGCGCAGCCGCACCTGACGCCGGAGCGACTTCCAGTGAAAACACATGGCGGCCTTGCGCGCGCTCAGAACCTCGCGGCCCTTCTGGCTCTCGAAATTGGTATAGAAGACGAAGCCGCGCTCATCGAAATCCTTGAGCAGAACCATGCGCACATTCGGCAGTCCGTCGGGGTCGACAGTTGCCAGCGCGACGGCGTTGGGGTCGTTGATCTCGCTGCCTTCCGCGTCCTTCAGCCATGTGCCGAAAAGGGAAAAGGGCTCATTTGCTTCCGTGAAGTCACCGCTTGTTAACTCATTCACCGCCATATTGCCTTCTAACGCCGTGATGTCTGGCGCGGAAACGCTTCGGGATGAGCCCGAGCGGTGTTTCCGCATCGAAAATGTCAGAGCCTGCTTGTTGACTTCCTCGGGAAACGTGCGGCTCTTGCGAGTCTGACAGGATTGCCGTGCAAGACATAGCAAAGTGGATCGATGGCAAGAAGGGGTATTCCTTCGCGGTGATGCGCGGCGCGGCAATTTGCCTGCCGGTGCTCATCCTGTCTGGTTGCATGGGAGCCGGTCTCGACCTGTTCGGCAGCAGTGTCGATCGCACCGTCTCAACCGGTACCGTTCCCGTTGCCAAAACCTCCGATGGTCTTTCCGATGCGGTCCTGGTGCGCAATGCCGTCACCTCAGCCGAACTCGGGCAGGGGTCGCTCAACCCCATTCCCTGGGCGAATTCGTCGTCGGGCAGCGCCGGCGTCATCAGCAGCATTCAGGAAGACAATGCCAGCGGCATGCTGTGCCGCCGCTTCACCACGACCCGCCATTCCTATGAAGGCATCGCCAAATTCGACGGCAGCACCTGCAAGCTTGGCGATGGCGAGTGGTACCTCACCAGCTTTGGCCCGCGTGCCTGAAATCCTGTGTTAACCACATTTCGGCAAACCGCTGACGGAACGTCTCGATCGCGGTCCTGGCCTGCTTCATCGTCGCCGCGGCTAACCGATCTTTAGCAAGTTCTGCCCATCCTCGGCGTCGAACGGGACATGCCACCACTGCGCGTGATCCCCGGTTTGAGGCATAAGGCGGGCATCCGGGAGAAGCCGCCGATCAGAGAAGATGGTAGCAAACCATGCGTGATCCCTATGCAGTCCTCGGCGTCCGGCGCACTGCCGGTCAGGATGAAATCAAGGCGGCGTGGCGTTCGGTCGCCAAGGCTATCCATCCCGATCACAATCAGGACGATCCGACCGCTGCCGAGCGCTTTGCCGAGGCCGGCAAGGCCTATGAGCTGCTTCGCGACCCGAAGCTGAGAAGCCGCTACGACTATGCCCGTCGCGAAGCCGAACTGCGTCGCATGGAGGCGATGAAGGCAAAGATGCGCGGCCCCGAACCGGAAGAGCAGCCGGTCGACGCCGAAACCGCCGAGGAAGCGGTCTCGCAGATTTTTGGTGCGGACACTCGGGCAAGAACCACAAGGCCTGCCGCCAAGCCGGCAGCGGCACGGGCCCCGGAGAGACCCGCCGCGCCCCCCGAACCGAAGCCAGAGCCGGTCAGCGAGCCGAAGCAGGAGGCGGTTGCCAAGACGGAGCCGCCGCTGATGCAGCGCGCCGCCGCACCCGCCGCCGAGCTTGTGGCCGCTATTGTCCGGCGCATTCGCGGCCGGGCGGCCAAGACCGCCGACAAGGTCCCCGATCTTGCTGTCGATCTGACGGTCACCATCCAGGATCTGATCGATCGTCAACGCCTGTCGCTTGAGCTGCCCGATGGCGAAACCATCAAGGTTCAGATACCGCCGGGCGCCGTTGACGGGCAGACGGTCCGGTTGGCAGAGCAGGGGTATCGCGTCACCGGCATGACACGCGGCGATGTCGTCGTGACCTTGCGCGTCGACCAGAGCGGTGCATTCAGAACCAATGGACTGGACCTGCTGACGACATTGCCTGTCGACCTTCAGAGCGCGGTGCTTGGCTGCGAGCATGTCATTTCCACCCCGATCGGCGAGGTGACCGTCGTCGTTCCTGCCTGGTCCGGGTCGGACAAGGTCATCCTCGTCGAAGGTTTCGGGCTGCCAGGTGCCTATGGCGCGCGGGGGAATCTGCTGGTCGAACTGCGGCTCGTCTTGCGTGATACGCCTGATGACAAGGTTACAGACCTGATGAAATCGCTGCGCGATGGCCTCTATTTGTGACGGTTTGCTGACACATTGACCCAATATTACGGGGACTAACAGTTCCTGATCTCGGCCGCGCTTGAACCACCGGAGCGGCTATGCCATAGGCAATTCTCGACAATTTGCCGCACGTGCGCCGATAGCGCCGGCTTGGCGTATTTGAATTTTGTTAAGTCTGGCGTCGGCCGTCATCGATGCCGGCAGATAGTATTGGGGACAATGCATGGCTCAGGCATCGGGTTTGATGAAGGGCAAGCGTGGCGTCATCATGGGCGTCGCGAACAACCGTTCGATCGCGTGGGGGATCGCCAAGGCGATCCATGCCCAGGGTGGCGAAGTTGCGCTGACCTATCAGGGCGATGCACTGAAGAAGCGCGTCGAGCCGCTTTTGGCTGAAATCGACGGTTTCATGGCCGGCCACTGTGACGTCAGCGACGAGGCGTCCATCGACGAGGTTTTCTCCGCGCTTGAAAAGCACTGGGGCAAGATCGACTTCGTCGTGCATGCGATTGGCTTCTCCGACAAGGACGAGTTGACCGGCCGTTATGTCGACACGTCGCCGGAAAACTTCGCCAAGACGATGCAGATCTCGGTCTATTCGTTCACGTCGGTGGCCCGTCGCGCTGAAAAGCTGATGACGGATGGCGGCTCGATGCTGACGCTGACCTATTACGGCGCCGAAAAGGTTATGCCGAACTACAACGTCATGGGTGTCGCCAAGGCTGCCCTCGAAGCGAGCGTCAAGTATCTGGCCGTCGACCTCGGTCCGAAGAACATCCGCGTCAACGCGATCTCTGCCGGCCCGATCAAGACACTGGCCGCTTCCGGCATCGGCGATTTCCGCTACATTCTCAAGTGGAACGAGTACAACGCACCGCTGCGTCGCACCGTCACCATCGAGGAAGTAGGCGATGTCGGCCTCTACATGCTGTCCGACCTGTCGCGCTCGGTTACGGGTGAAGTCCACCATGCCGACAGCGGCTATCATGTCGTCGGCATGAAGGCCGTCGACGCCCCGGATATCTCCGTCATCAAGGATTGATCGGCGCCGCCGACCGGCCCGAACAGCCTCCTGCCCGGAGCGAAATGTTGTGCTGATCTATGTGATCCGTCACGGACAAACCGACTGGAACGCGGAAAGCCGCCTCCAGGGGCAGAAGGACATCCCTCTCAACGATACCGGCCGCCAGCAGGCGACCGGAAACGGGATGGCGCTCGCAGCTATCCTCGGTGGCGACGCAGCGCAGTTCGACTTCGTCGCAAGCCCGCTCGGCCGCACCCGTGAAACCATGGAGCGCCTGCGCCGTGCCATGGGGCTTGACCCCACCCTCTACCGCACCGACGACCGGTTGAAGGAAGTCTCCTTCGGCGATTGGGAAGGCTTTACGCTTCCGGAGCTGAAGCGCTCCGTGCCAGAGCGTATCGCCGAGCGACGCAAGGTGAAATGGGATTTCATCCCGCCCGGTGATGATGCCGAAAGCTACGAGATCCTGTCCTGGCGGATTGCGGCTTGGCTCAAGGACGTCAACAGGCCGACGGTCTGTGTCAGCCATGGCGGCGTCATCCGCGCGCTGTTCAAGCTTTTTGGCGAGATGGACGAAGATGAGGCGGCTTCCGCCGCCATCCCTCAGGATCGTTTGTTGCGGATTGCCGGCAATACCATCGGCTGGATCTGAGGTTTTGGCGCATCGCGCCTGAGCGAAGCTGTGGAAACGGCTCTCTCATTGTCTTCACGCATTTCCTGGAAATGCTTCGGCAACGCCGGATCAGGGCACCCGCCCCCCATGGGGCGGGACGTGGCTCTCAAAAGTCTTACTGGACGATTTCCAGGTCGTTGATCACACGCTTGCCATCGACCTCTGTATAGAACACGAGAACTTTCACGCCGGCGGTGAGGCCTTCGAAGTTGAACTCTTCAGGTGCCTGATAGCTCTTGCCGTCGTCGAGTTGGAGGCTGAGGCGATCGGTATCGACGCCGGTGATGACAGCCTCTACGTCGGCACTTTCGGCAAGGGCCGACAGAGGCGAAAGCAAGCCGGCGGTGGCCATGAGCGCGGCAATGACAAAACGCATCTTTCTTGCCCTCTTCAGTGTATCTGCGATTCTTCTTGTCATCACCATTTGATCCCCGATTGTGGCAAAAATTGCCTTGTACCGTCGCTTTTGACAGGCATTTTCCCTCGTTTGGGGATTGCCCGGCCGGTTGGGGGAGACTGAACGCCAAACGTGCAGTTTTCAAGCGTTCGGCCGAGGGGATCGGCAACGCTTCCCCATTGTATCCCCATGAATTATGGGGTTTTCCAAAGAAATGTCACGAAAGCCAATCTTAAGACTCGCTCGCTACCTTCGGTTGGGGATCGAGGGGAATAGAGTGAAGATTGTTGACGTTCTGCGCCAGCGCATTCGGGCCGCAGCCAGATTTGCGAAACCGTCGCTGATACCGGCTGCGATCGCCGGCATCGTTGTGTTCAGCGGCGGCCACATCTATGAGCGCCAGAACCTTGAAAACTTCCGAAGCGATCTGAGGATCGACGTCGAGAATGAGCTGAACCTCATCGCCAATCGCCTCCAGTCGGAGGTCAATACCAATATTGCCGCACTCAACGGGTTCGCCAACAGCATCGGCGTTCATCCCGAGATGACCGCGGACGATTTCACGGTCATGTCGACCAAGTTGCTGCTGCAGAACCCGCAGATGGTGCGGGCGTCGGCCGCTCCCGGCGGCGTGGTGCGCATCTCTTTTCCCCGCGAAAGCCAGCAATGGTTCGTCGGCACCGATTTCAACAAGTTCGGTGCGACGCGGCGTGCCGTGGAGCGGGCTTCATCCACCGTCAAGCCCGTGATGATCGGCCCCATTCGCCTGCCGAGCGGGCGCAACGGTTTTGAGCTTTTCCTGCCTGTCTTCGCCAAGATCCAGGGGCGTATGGAGCGCTGGGGTTATGTCGAGGCGATCCTTGACGAAAAGGCTCTCTATCGCGCCGCCCGCCTGCTTGAGGACGGTGTTGAAACACCGGAATCGACGGGTGATCATCGCCACGTCGACGTGCATCTCGCGATCCGAGACGTGTCGGAACCGGAACGCATCCAGGATGCCTTCTTCGGTAGCGACAGCGTTTTTCGGGCGGCTCCGGCCATGCGCCAACTCGTCCTGCCCGGCGGC
Organism: Ensifer adhaerens; assembly: GCF_013283195.1. Lineage (GTDB taxonomy): Bacteria > Pseudomonadota > Alphaproteobacteria > Rhizobiales > Rhizobiaceae > Ensifer > Ensifer adhaerens_G. Next base: position 1,371,255 of record NZ_JABEKT010000001.1, read on the forward strand.
GTGTGGGAGCTCGCGGCGACACCCATCGGTGGCTGGGACCAACTGCCGGAAAACAGCACCGACCTGCGCCTGGCCATTGCCGCGGCGGTCGCGGTTGTCGTCATTCCCATTCTTTTGACCGGCGGTCTGGTCAATGAGCGCCAGCGCAACATCGCCAAGCTCAGGGCGCGCGAAGGTGAGGTGATGACGCTTTCGCATCGTCTCAATCTGGCGCTCGAGGCCTCCAAGATCGGCATATGGGAAATCGATCAGGCAACGCAGGAGCGGTCCTGGGACGACCGCATGTTCCACCTGCATGGGTTGACGGTCCATGACGACGAGCCGACCTACGAGGAATGGCGATCGACCGTCCACCCTGATGATGCCGGCATTGCCGCCAACACTCTGTTTCGCAGCCTCGACGAGGGGCTGGAGTACCGTTCTCAATATCGCGTCGTCCTCTCCGACGGCAGCATACGGCACATCCGCAATGTCGGTTCCGGCCATCAGGGTGTCGACGGTCGCTCGAAGATCACCGGCATCAGCTGGGATGTGACCGATGACGTGTTGAAGAACGAACGTCTTGGCGCCGCCAAGGCTCAGGTCGATCAGCAGAACCTGGAACTCGAGCGGGCCTTGAAGGGGCTTTACGAGCGCGAGCAGGAACTCGAGAAGCTGTCGCGCCGGCTCGACCTCGCGCTCGACAGCTATCGTTGCGGCATGTGGGAGGCGGATCTCGACAACAACGTCGCCTATTGGGACGAGCGCATGCACCAGCTCTACGGGCTGCGCTATACCGATGGCGCTACCAACGAGGAAATCTGGCTCGGTGCCCTTCATCCTGAAGATCGTGGCTCTGCACTTCTGGCCGTCAACACGGCGATCGGAGCGCGCGAAACCTATGTCCACCAGGCGCGCGTGGTTCTGGCCGAGGGCGCCGTTCGACACATTCGCTCAGTCGGCAAGCTGCATGTGTCGCCGGAGGGACGCAGGAAACTGGTCGGCATCGCGCTCGATGTGACCGATGACGTCGTGATGACAGAGCAATTGCGCGCGGCAAAGGCAATGACCGACGCCAAGAACGCCGAGTTGGAGCAGGCGCGAATCCGCATCGAGCACAATTCGCTGCACGATCCGCTGACGGGGCTCGGCAATCGCCGGATGCTCGACAAGGCGCTGGAGCGCCTGACCGGTGCGGGGGCCGACAAGCCGCAAAACATTGCCATCCTTCATATCGACCTCGATCGTTTCAAGCAGATCAACGATACGCTCGGCCATGCGGCCGGCGACGCGATGCTGGTCCATGCGTCGCAGATCCTGCGCTCCAACATTGGGCCGGGTGACCTCGTGGCGCGCATCGGCGGCGACGAGTTTGTCGTCGTCGTAACCGGTGCGCCGGGCGATGTGGCGCTTGCGGCACTGTGCGACCGGATCATCGCGGAGATGCGCCAGCCCGTCGATTACAACGGATTTCCCTGCCGCTTCGGCGTCAGCATCGGCGTCGCCGTGGCGCGCCAGGCGCATGGCGACGCGCGCAAGCTGCTCGTCAATGCCGACATGGCGCTCTACCGGGCGAAGGAGAATGGCCGAAACCGCTATCAGTTCTTCACGCAGATCCTCCAGGCCGAAGTCGTCACCGCCAAACGCGTCGCCGACGAGATCCTCGAGGGCATCGAGCGCGACGAGTTCGTTCCCTGGTACCAGCCGCAATTCGACGCCTCGACATTGGCGCTTTCCGGTGTGGAGGCGCTCATACGCTGGCGCCATCCGCGCCACGGCATTCTGACGCCGGACAGGTTCCTGGCGATCGCCGATGACCTGAACGTCACCGCGGCGCTCGACCGGCTCGTGCTTGAAAAATCGCTGGCCGACCAGATGCGCTGGGCAGCGGCCGGCCTGAGAGTCCCGAAGATCTCCGTCAACGTGTCGGCCAAGCGCCTGCAGGACGAACGGCTGCTCGCCTCGCTCGAGGGCCTGAGCATCGCGCCGGGGCAGCTTTCCTTCGAACTGGTGGAATCGATCTTCCTCGACGAAAGCGACGATATCGTCACGGCCAATATCGAGGGCATTAAAAGGCTCGGTATCGACATCGAAATCGACGATTTTGGCACGGGTCATACCTCGATCGTCAGCCTGTTGAAGATCAAGCCGAAGCGGCTGAAGATCGACCGGCAGCTCGTGATTCCGGTTCTCAGCGCCCGCACGGAGCAGGCGCTGATCCGGTCGATCATCGATATCGCCCGCTCGCTCGGCATCGAGACGGTGGCAGAAGGCGTGGAGACCATGGCACACGCCGAAATGCTCGGCATTCTCGGCTGCGATCTGCTGCAGGGTTACGCCTTCTCGAAACCGCTAAGCGCGGAGAACTTCCTGGCATTCGCGACGGAGCGCGGATTGAGGCTCGCCTCCTGACGCGATTGCAAATCTCGCCTGCCTATCGGAAACACTTTCCCCTTTCCCGGCTTTCCACTAAGAGAGTGGCGCCCGTACATGAAACATGTACGTCCGTTGCTTCTCAGAGTTCGGTTGCCTCATGTCGCACAATACCTTCGGTCATCTTTTCCGCGTCACCACCTGGGGCGAAAGCCATGGGCCAGCACTTGGCTGCGTGGTGGATGGGTGCCCACCCGGCATTCGTTTCACGCTCGCCGAATTGCAAGCCTGGCTCGACAAGCGCAAGCCCGGTCAGTCGCGTTTCGTCACGCAGCGCCGTGAGGACGATCTCGTCAAGGTTCTCTCCGGCGTGATGCCGGATGAGGACGGCGAGACGATGATCTCGACCGGCACGCCGATTTCGATGCTGATCGAAAACACCGACCAGCGCTCGAAGGATTATTCGGAAATCTCCAAGCGTTATCGCCCGGGGCACGCCGACTACACCTATGACGTCAAATACGGCATTCGCGACTACCGCGGTGGTGGCCGTTCGTCGGCGCGCGAAACGGCAGCACGCGTTGCCGCCGGTGGTATCGCCCGCAAGGTTGTCCCGGGGCTGGTCGTGCGCGCAGCGCTCGTGCAGATCGGCAAGCACAAGATCGACCGGGCCAACTGGGATTGGGCCGAGGTCAACAACAACCCGTTCTTCGCGCCGGATCTGGCGATCGTGCCCGTCTGGGAGGAATACCTGGACGGCATCCGCAAATCGGGTTCGTCCATCGGCGCCGTGGTCGAAGTGGTGGCGGAAGGCGTGCCGGCCGGCATCGGTGCGCCTGTTTATGCCAAACTCGACCAAGACATCGCTTCGAACCTGATGTCGATCAACGCCGTCAAGGGCGTGGAAATCGGCAACGGCTTTGGTGCAGCCGAAATCACTGGCGAGGAAAATGCCGACGAGATGCGTATCGGCGCTGACGGTCAGCCCGTCTTCCTCTCCAACAACGCCGGCGGCATTCTTGGCGGCATTTCGACCGGCCAGCCGGTCATCGCCCGCTTTGCGATCAAGCCGACCTCTTCTATCCTGACCGAGCGTCGTTCGATCGACAGCGACGGCAACGAAGTGGATGTGCGCACCAAGGGGCGTCATGATCCTTGCGTCGGCATCCGCGCCGTGCCGATCGGCGAAGCGATGGTTGCCTGCACCATTGCAGATCACTACCTGCGTGACCGCGGCCAGACCGGCCGGCTCAAATAGTTCGGGAAGAACAAGATGTCCTATGACCAGAAGCGTGTCGTTGATGCCATCCGTGCCTTCGAAGCGGGCGAGATCGTCGTCGTCACCGACGACGACGGCCGCGAGAACGAAGGCGACCTGATCGTCGCCGCCGTGCATTGCACGCCGGAGAAGATGGCCTTCATCGTGCGCCATACTTCGGGCATCGTCTGTACGCCGATGCCGCGCGAAGAGGCAAAGCGCCTCAATCTCAATGCCATGGTGGCGGAAAACGATTCAGCGCACACCACGGCCTTTACCGTCTCGGTCGATTTCAAGCACGGAACCACCACCGGCATCTCGGCTGACGATCGCACACTGACGGTGCGCAACCTCGCCAACCCCAATGTCGGGCCGACCGATTTCGTGCGGCCCGGCCATATCTTCCCCCTGGTCGCCCGCGAAGGCGGCGTCCTGATGCGTTCCGGCCATACGGAAGCTGCCGTCGATCTCTGCAAGCTCGCAAGCCTGCCGCCGATCGGCGTCATCTGCGAGCTGGTCAACGATGACGGCACCGTCACACGCGGCCCGCAGGTCAGCGCCTTTGCTGAAAAGCACGGTTTGAAGCAGGTCTCCGTCGCCGACCTGATCGCCTATCGTCAGCGCAAGGAAACGTTGATCGAGCAGGGCGGCTCCTTCGACATCGAGACGCCCTACGGCAAGGCCAAGGGGCATTCCTATTCCTTGCCCTGGGATCCGATGCAGCATCTTGCCGTCGTCTTCGGCGACATCCGTGACGGCGTTGACATCCCGGTTCGCCTGCACCTCGAAAATGTCGGAGCCGACGTCTTCGGCAAGGACTGCCAAATCGACCGGATCATGAAGCGTATCGCCGAAGAGGGCAGGGGCGTCATCGTCTATCTGCGTGAAGGCTCGGTCGGCGTTGGCGTGTCGCACACGGCGCGCAAGGGCAAGCATGATCGCGAAGCCCATGACGAGGCGCAGGCCCGCGAAAGCGAATGGCTGGAGATCGGCCTCGGCGCGCAGATCCTCAAGGATCTCGGCATCAGTTCGATCCGGCTGCTCGCCTCGCGCGAACGCCACTATGTCGGTCTCGAAGGCTTCGGCATCAAGATCGCCGCGACTGACATTATCTGACGCTGAACCGCGAGAACGCCTTCGAAGCTTGGAAGCCCGGACGAATATCCGGGCTTTTTGCTGCCTGCCGCTTGATGGTTGAAACGAAAAAGCCGCGCACGAGGCGCGGCTTTGGGAAACACGCAGTGGCAAGTGCCATCAGGGCAGGGCGTCGTAGCCTTCGCCGAAACCCTTGAGATCAACAGGAATGCCGATGCCTTCTTCCGGCGACTGGAAGACGATGAAGGTCGCCGTCGCGCCAGAGCGGAAGGTCTTCAACAGTTCGTCCTCGAGCACGACCTCGGCATAGCAGCCGTCCGAGAAGCAGCGCACGAAATAGGCGCGGCCGATATCCTTGCCGTCGACATTGAGACCGAGGCCGTTCGGCAAAAGCACGCCCAGCGGCGCCAGAACGCGCAGGATCTTCGCCTTGCGGTCGGCGGTCTTCAGCACGACCACGGAGAGGCCGACTTCCGGTCGGTCTTCGGCGATGACGTTCTGCATCAGGGCGCACTGGTCGGTCGATGCACCTGCCGGCTGATCGCAGACGATCGACCAGGCGCCGTGGTTGGACTTGACCGTTCCGGGCGCGCCAGCAGGTTGTTGGGCAGCGCTCGCCACAGGAAGGGCGAGAACGGCAAGTCCGAGAGCGGCAAGAGCCGACAGTCGGGAGAAGAGGGGCAGGCCCATGTAAACCTCAAAACGTCGAATCATCAGGGCTATTCTTGAAGCGCGCGGGGAGAAATGAAAAGCCCTGCGGGGTACATTCCAGCGCCATATGGCGGAAATTGGGCTTGCGGAACACCATTGTCGCGCTGACGTGGCGTGAGAGCGCCAACAGTGGCGCAGATCGAGGCATATAAGTCGATTCGTTGAGGCTTCCGAGGGGTGCCTGTGAGAAAAGTCGCATTTGTGCAAAAATGCCGCATGGGGTTGATTGCACAGATGTTGCGGCGTTGGGCAAACTGTGGTTTGAAGCGCAGCAGTATCGCAGGGATTCTGCGTTTCGGTTTGATCCTGATCAAGCGCATTGGGGAGACATATTGTGAAAAACAAGGCCTATGCAGTTATGGCAGCGCTTGCCTGTCTGCTTTTTGCTTCGAGCGCCTACGCTGACAAGCCTGTCGATTGGCAGACGAACTTTCAGGCAGCGGCGACGGGCATTATGGAAGAAATCACGTGGTTTGAACACTACACCCTGTGGTTCATCATTCCGATCACTCTCTTTGTCCTCCTGCTGCTGATTGTCGTGGTGGTCAAATTCCGTGAGAGCGTCAATCCGGTGCCCTCCAAGACCAGCCACAACACCGCTATCGAGGTTGTCTGGACCGTCGGTCCGGTCATCATCCTGCTGTTCCTGGCCATTCCGTCTTTCCAGCTTTTGACCGCGCAGCTGACGCCGCCGGCCAATCCGGATCTGACGGTCAAGGCGACGGGCAACCAGTGGTACTGGTCCTATGAATATGAAGTCGGTGAAAGCCCGCTCTCCTTCGACAGCCTGCTGATGAAGGAAGAAGATCGTGCGAGCCTCGGCAAGGAAGACAAGGTCGAATATCCGCGCCTTCTCGCTGTCGACAACGAAGTCGTCGTTCCGGTCGGCAAGACCGTTCGTCTGCTCGTTACGGCTGCCGACGTCATTCACGCTTTCGCGATGCCCGCCTTCGGCGTTAAGATCGATGCCGTTCCCGGCCGCCTGAACGAAACCTGGTTCAAGGCTGACCGTGAAGGCCTCTACTATGGCCAGTGTTCCGAGCTCTGCGGCAAGGACCACGCCTATATGCCGATCGCCGTCCGCGTTGTTTCGCAGGAAAAATACGACGCCTGGCTCGCTGCCGCCGCAACCAATATCGGCGATGCGAACAAGGCGCTCATGGCGTCCATCGACGGCGCGGCGAAGGCCGTTGACGTCGCTGCCAACGCCGCACAGTAATCGGTAAGGGGAGCTCGACCCATGGCTGGAACAGCCGCTCATCACGACCAACGCCATGATCATTCCGATCATGGTCACGCAGACCACGCGCACAAGCCTTTGAGCTTTTTTCAGCGCTGGTTTCTGTCGACCAACCACAAGGACATCGGCACGCTCTACCTGATCTTCGCGATCTTCGCGGGCATCATCGGCGGCACGCTGTCGATCTTCATGCGCGCCGAGCTGCAGGAACCGGGCATTCAGATCTTCCACGGTCTGGCGCAGATGGTTTACGGCTTCGAGGGCGACGCTGCCATCGACGGCGGCAAGCACATGTTCAACGTATTCACGACCGCGCACGCGCTCATCATGATCTTCTTCATGGTCATGCCGGCGCTGATCGGCGGCTTCGCCAACTGGATGGTTCCGATCATGATCGGCGCGCCGGACATGGCGTTCCCGCGCATGAACAACATCTCGTTCTGGTTGATCATTCCGGCCTTCCTGCTGGTGCTGCTTTCGATGTTCGTCGAAGGTCCGGCTGGCGCCTATGGTGCAGGGGGCGGGTGGACGATCTATCCACCATTCTCGACGTCAGGAATGCCCGGGCCGGCGATGGATCTCGTGATCCTCGGCCTGCACATTGCCGGTGCTTCGTCGATCCTCGGTGCGATCAACTTCATCACCACGATCCTGAACATGCGCGCTCCAGGCATGACGCTGCACAAGATGCCGCTGTTTGCCTGGTCGGTTCTGATCACCGCCTTCCTGCTGCTGCTCTCGCTGCCGGTTCTGGCAGGTGGCATCACCATGCTGCTGACGGACCGCAACTTCGGCACGGCCTTCTTCGCGCCTGAAGGCGGCGGCGACCCGATCCTGTTCCAGCACCTGTTCTGGTTCTTCGGTCACCCGGAAGTGTACATCCTGATCCTGCCGGGCTTCGGCATCGTCAGCCACATCGTTTCCACCTTCTCGCGCAAGCCGATCTTCGGCTACCTCGGCATGGCCTACGCCATGGTCGCGATCGGCGCCGTCGGCTTCATCGTGTGGGCACACCACATGTACACCGTCGGCATGTCGCTCGACACGCAGCGCTACTTCGTCTTCGCGACGATGGTTATCGCGGTTCCGACCGGCGTGAAGATCTTCTCGTGGATCGCGACGATGTGGGGTGGTTCGATCCGCTTCACGACCCCGATGGTCTGGGCGATCGGCTTCATCTTCCTGTTCACCGTCGGTGGCGTCACGGGCGTTCAGCTCGCCAACGCCGGCCTCGACCGTTCGCTGCACGACACCTACTACGTGGTTGCTCACTTCCACTACGTTCTGTCGCTCGGCGCCGTGTTCGCGATCTTCGCTGCCTGGTACTACTGGTTCCCGAAGATGACCGGCTACATGTACTCCGAGTTCCTCGGCAAGCTGCACTTCTGGGTCATGTTCATCGGTGTGAACCTGATCTTCTTCCCGCAGCACTTCCTGGGTCTCGCCGGCATGCCGCGCCGCTACATCGACTATCCGGATGCCTATGCCGGCTGGAACATGGTGTCGTCCTACGGCTCGTACATCGCAGCCGTCGGCGTGCTGATCTTCCTCTTCTGTGTCGCCGAAGCCTTCGCCAAGAAGCGCGTCGCTGGCGACAATCCGTGGGGCGAGGGTGCGAACACGCTCGAATGGCAGCTGTCTTCGCCGCCGCCGTTCCACCAGTGGGAACAGCTCCCGCGCATCAAGTGATGGGAAAGAAACAGAAGCCGCCGGTTCCGGCGGCTTCACCCCGCCGGAGAACCGGCAAAAGACGGCCCCTATGGGCAAAAGACGATCAAGGACGAGACATGACGGTCATCGACAATCACGAAGCAATGGGCATGGATGGCGCGCCGCGCCTGTCCGAGGCCTCTGCGCGCGATTATTTCGAGCTTCTGAAGCCCCGCGTCATGTCGCTCGTTGTCTTCACCGCGCTTGCGGGCCTCGTGCTTGCGCCCGGACACATCAATCCCTTCATCGGTTTCATCGCCATCCTGTGCATCGCCGTCGGTGCTGGCGCCTCCGGCGCGCTCAACATGTGGTATGACGCCGACATCGACGCGGTCATGACCCGCACGGCCAAGCGCCCGATCCCGGCAGGCAAGATCCTGCCCGAGGAAGCGCTCGCCTTCGGCCTGACACTGTCAGCCTTTTCCGTGATCATCCTTGGGCTCGCCGTCAATTGGCTCGCAGCCGGGTTGCTCGCCTTCACCATCTTCTTCTACGCCGTCATCTATACGATGTGGCTCAAGCGCTCGACGCCGCAGAACATCGTCATCGGCGGTGCTGCCGGCGCCTTCCCGCCGATGATCGGCTGGGCCTGTGTGACCGGCGGCGTGTCGGTGGAGAGCATCGTGCTTTTCCTCATCACCTTCCTGTGGACGCCTGCGCATTTCTGGGCGCTCGCACTGTTCAAGATGGGTGACTATGGCGCCGTCGGCGTGCCGATGCTGCCCAACGTCTGCGGCCAGGCGACTACCAAGAAACAGATCGTCATCTATGCGGTTCTGACGGCGCTGATCGGCATCTGTCCCACCTTGCTCGGTTTTGCGAGCATCGGTTACGGCGCGGTCGCAGCGGCACTTGGTCTTGGCTTCGTCTGGTATTCGATCGGCGTGCTGCGCATGCCCGAAACCGACGAGCGCATGCTGCCCGCCAAGAAGCTTTTCGCCTTCTCGATCATGTATCTGTTCGTGATCTTCTCCGCCCTGATGGCGGATCACCTGATCGTCAATATCTGGCTGAATGCCGGGAGTGTTGCCTGATGGAAACCGTCAAGCTCAACGAAGCCCAGAAGAAGTCCCGCCGCGGCCGCAACATCGCGCTCGGTGTCGTCCTGGCTGGTCTGGTCGTCCTCTTCTACGTCGTCACGCTGATCAAGTTCGGCAACGGCATGGTCAACTGAGGAGCCGCAGCATGACGACTTCTCAGAACTCAGAGCAGAAGCAGCGCTCCAACGGCGTCATCGTCGGCACCTGCGTCGCCTTCGTCGTCGGTATGACCGGCATGGCCTATGCGGCCGTGCCGCTCTATGACATGTTCTGCCGCGTCACCGGCTATAACGGCACGACACAGCGCGTCGAGCAGGCATCGGACGTCATCCTCGACGAAAAGGTCAAGGTTACCTTCGACGCCAACACCTCGGGCGGCCTGCCCTGGGAATTCAAGCCGGTGCAGCGCGACATCGACGTCCGTATCGGCGAGACCGTGCAGGTCATGTACCGCGCCAAGAACCTTTCGTCGAAGCCGACGACGGGCCAGGCGACGTTCAACGTCACGCCGATGCAGGCCGGTGCCTACTTCAACAAGGTCCAATGCTTCTGCTTTACCGAGACGACCCTGCAGCCGGGAGAGGAGATGGAGATGCCGGTGGTATTCTTCGTCGATCCGGACATGGTCAACGCGGTCGAGACCAAGGACATCAAGACACTGACGCTTTCCTACACCTTCTACCCGCGCGAGCCGTCAAAGCCGGTCGCACAGGTGAAGACGGGCGAAACTGAGAACAAACTTTGACTGGAGGCCCGTTTCGGCTAAGCCGGAAGGGCGACAAGAGAAAGACCTATCGGGGATTACTGACATGGCCGATGCGCATCAGAAGAATCACGACTACCACATCATCGACCCGAGCCCCTGGCCGTTGCTTGCCTCGATCGGCGCATTCGTCATGGCGTTCGGCGGTGTCGGCTACATGCGCTATCTCTCGGGCGGCTCCTTCAAGCTGTTCGGCGCCGAGCTCGCAAATCCGTGGGTCTTCTTCATCGGCCTCGCCGTCGTTCTCTATACCATGTACGGCTGGTGGTCGGACACGGTGAAGGAAGCCCACGAGGGTCACCACACCCGCGTCGTCTCGCTGCACCTGCGCTACGGTATGATCATGTTCATCGCTTCGGAAGTGATGTTCTTCGTTGCTTGGTTCTGGGCCTATTTCGACGCCAGCCTGTTCCCGGGCGAAGCCATCCAGGCAACCCGCACCGCCTTTACCGGTGGTGTCTGGCCGCCGAAGGGTATCGAGGTTCTCGACCCCTGGCACCTGCCGCTCTACAACACCGTCATCCTGCTGCTTTCCGGCACGACGGTCACCTGGGCGCACCACGCACTGCTCCACAATGACCGCAAGGGCCTGGTCTACGGCCTGTCGCTGACCGTCGTTCTCGGCGTGCTGTTCTCCTACGTTCAGGCTTACGAATACGCTCACGCTCCGTTCGCCTTCAAGGACTCGATCTACGGCGCGACCTTCTTCATGGCGACCGGTTTCCACGGCTTCCACGTTCTCGTCGGCACGATCTTCCTGCTCGTCTGCCTGCTGCGCGCGCTGCGTGGCGACTTTACGCCGAAGCAGCACTTCGGCTTCGAAGCGGCCGCCTGGTACTGGCACTTCGTTGACGTCGTCTGGCTCTTCCTCTTCTTCTCCATCTACATCTGGGGTGGTTGGGGCGCGCCTGTCGCTCATATGTAATCGGACGAGAGCCAACGCTCTTCTCGATAAGGCGGCTGCGACCATGCAGCCGCCTTATTTTTTGTTTGTGTTGCGGTTGTATCGAGGGGGCGGGGAGGCATGAACATGCGCGTGATCGCGGTGACAATGGCGTTGCTTCTTGCGGGCTGTGCTTCAGCCTTGGCGGGCGACGTGGCCGACCGCGTGGTCGTGCACAAGGAGAAGCGTCTCCTGCAGCTTTACCGTGACGGCCAGATGCTGCGCGAGTATTCGATCGCTCTTGGTGGCAATCCGATCGGTCATAAGGAACGGGAAGGCGATCGGCGAACGCCGGAGGGCCTTTATGTGCTGGACTGGCGCAATGACAAGAGCGGGTATCACCTGTCGATGCACGTCTCCTATCCCCGACCCGAAGACATCGCGGCAGCCGCAGTCAAAGGCGTCGATCCCGGCGGCATGATCATGATCCACGGCCAGCGCAATTATTTCGGCTGGCTGGCGTTTATGACGCAGATGTTCGATTGGACGGATGGCTGCATTGCGGTTACCAATGCCGAAATGGACGAAATCTGGGACATGGTTCCCAACAGCACCCCGATCGAGATCAATCCGTGAGTGACGACAAAGCCCTCTATCCGCCGGTCGAGCCGGTCATGGCAGGCATCAAGGGCCTGTGTCCACGCTGCGGCCAGGGAAAGCTGTTCGATGGCTTTCTGACGGTCAAGCCGGCCTGCACGAACTGCGAACTTGATTATCGTTTCGCCGATTCCGGTGATGGTCCTGTTGTCTTCGTCATTCTGATTGTCGGCTTCATCGTCGTCGGCGCCGCGCTCTGGACGGAGGTCAATCTCAATCCTCCGCTGTGGCTGCATTTTCTGCTCTGGATACCGCTGGCAATCGCCTTCAGCCTCGGCCTGACGCGCATGCTGAAGGGTATCCTCATCAACCTGCAATATCGCAACAACGCGCGGCCTGGCGAGATCGATCGTGGCTGAAGTCTTGACCAAAATGAAGGGCAGCCTCGTCGGGCGAGTCGGCGCATTCGTCCTGCTTGCGACGACCTTCGCGATCCTCATCTCGCTCGGCACCTGGCAGATGCAGCGGCTGCATTGGAAAGAGGGCCTGCTCGCCGCGATCGCCGAGCGCCGGTCGGCGCCGCCGGTGACAATTGCCGACATCGAAAAGATTTTGGCTGAAGGCGGGGATATCGATTACCGCACGGTTTCGGTCCCCGGCGGATTCGACCACAGCCGCGAGCGGCATTTCTTCGCGACCTATAACGGCCGCACTGGCTATTACATCTTCACGCCATTGAGGCTCGATGACGGTCGTTTTCTGTTCGTCAATCGCGGGTTCGTCCCGTTCGAGCAGAAGGAGTCTTCGACCCGGCTCGCCGGGGAGCTCCCGGCCTCCGTTGCCATCAACGGCCTCGCCCGGCCGAAGCTCAGCGAAAAGCCGTCATCGATCGTTCCGGACAATGATCTCGCCAAGAACATCTTCTACTGGAAGGACCTCGACGCGATGGCGTCGTCGGTCGGGCTTCCCGCGGACAAGGTCCTGCCGTTCTTCGTGGACGCCGATGCGTCGCCCAATCCGGGCGGTCTGCCGATCGGCGGCGTCACGCAGTTCGATCTGCCCAACAGCCATCTGCAATATGCTCTGACCTGGTATGGCCTTGCCGCAGCGCTGGTGGTTGTCAGCGGTGTCTTCGTCTTCAGGCGCAAGCCATAGGCGGTCCGTCGACGCCATGTTATCCCTGACCGACGCAGTTGGGGGATATGGGGAATGGCTTTGATTTCAACGATCCTGATCGTGCTGACAGCGCTGTTGCATCTCGGCTTTCTTGTGCTGGAAATGTTTCTCTGGACAAAGCCGCAGGGGCGCTCGGTGTTCCGCATGACCGCGGAGCAGGCGGAGGCGACCCGGGTGCTCGCCGCGAACCAGGGGCTCTACAACGGCTTCCTCGCAGCTGGACTTTTGTGGTCTCTCATACAGCCGGATGCGGCATTTGCCTTCGAGTTGAAGGTGTTCTTCCTTGTGTGCGTGATCGTTGCCGCTATATATGGCGCTTGGTCGGTCAAGCCGCGCATCCTGCTGATCCAGGGCGGTCCGGCCATTGCAGCCCTTGTTTTCGTTCTACTGGCATCCTGATCCATGGCATCATCCGCGGCAAAATCTCCGATCACCATTCGCCTCTGCGGGCCGCGCGGTTTCTGCGCCGGTGTCGACCGGGCGATCCAGATCGTCGTCCTGGCGTTGAAGGAATTCGGCGCGCCGGTCTATGTTCGCCACGAGATCGTGCACAACCGTTATGTTGTTGAGGGGCTTGAGGCCAAGGGTGCGATCTTCGTCGAGGAACTCGACGAGATCCCGCCGGAACATCGCAAGCAACCGGTGGTATTCTCCGCCCATGGCGTGCCGAAATCGGTGCCCGCGGATGCCGACACACGCAATCTCTTCTATCTCGACGCCACATGTCCGCTGGTCTCGAAAGTCCACAAGCAGGCCATGCGTCATAATCGGCTCGGCCGCCACGTGGTGCTGATCGGCCATGCCGGCCATCCCGAAGTCATCGGCACGATGGGCCAGCTGCCGGAAGGTGCCGTCTCCCTGGTCGAGACCATCGAGGATGCCGACGTCTACATGCCGCCCGACCCCGACAATCTCGGTTTCGTCACCCAGACGACGCTTTCCGTCGACGACACGGCAGGCGTCATCAAGCGGCTACACGAACGCTTCCCCAACCTGACAGCGCCCGCTGCGGATTCGATCTGCTACGCTACCACCAACCGCCAGGAGGCGGTCAAGCAGGCGGCACCCGGCTGCGATCTGTTTCTGGTGGTCGGCGCGCCGAACTCGTCGAACTCCAAGCGCCTGGTCGAAGTGGCGCTGAAGGCCGGCGCGAAGAAGTCGGTCCTCGTTCAGCGGGCGGCCGAAATCGATTGGGAGACGATCGGCGACATCTCGACCGTCGGTCTTTCCGCCGGAGCATCGGCACCTGAGGTGATCGTCAACGAGATCATCGAGGCGTTCCGCGAGCGCTACGATGCCGTCGTCGAGCTTGCCGACACGGTCGAGGAAAACGAGAACTTCCTCGTCAACCGCGAAATCCGCCATGTGCCGCTGACCGCGGCGGATATGGCCTTCGTCAACGGCGAATAACCCACCTATCTTGCCAGCCTATCTTGCCCGCCCATCTTTGAAAGTGAACAGCCGTGGCAGTGTACACCGATATCACGGAAGACGACCTGAGCGCCTTTCTGGAGGCCTATGACGTCGGTCAGCTGACGTCCTACAAGGGCATTGCCGAGGGCGTCGAAAACTCCAACTTCCTGCTGCACACGACGAAGGGCGCCTATATCCTGACGCTCTACGAAAAGCGCGTGAATGCCGGTGATCTGCCATTCTTCCTCGGGCTGATGCATCACCTGGCCGATCGTGGGCTTTCCTGCCCGCTGCCCTTGCCGCGCGCCGATGGCGAGCTTCTGGGCGAATTGTCCGGTCGTCCGGCCGCCGTGATCTCGTTCCTTGAAGGCATGTGGCTGCGCAAGCCCGAGGCCAAGCATTGCCGCGAGGTCGGCAAGGCACTGGCCGAGATGCATCTGGCAGGCCAAGGCTTTGACCTGAAGCGCCCCAACGCGCTCTCGGTCGGTGGCTGGCGGCCGCTCTGGCTCAATTCCGAGGCGCGCGCCGATGAGGTGCAGGTTGGTCTGAAGGACGAGATTTCCGCCGAACTCGCGCATCTCGAAAACCACTGGCCGAAGAGCTTGCCGGACGGTGTCATCCACGCCGATCTGTTTCCCGACAATGTCTTCTTCCTCGGCGACCAGCTGTCCGGCCTGATCGACTTCTATTTCGCCTGCAACGACCACCTCGCTTACGACGTTGCTGTCTGCCTTAACTCGTGGTGCTTCGAGAAGAACGGTTCCTACAATATCACCAAGGGCATGGCGCTGCTTTCGGGCTACGAGAGCGTGCGCAAGCTGACGGCCGAGGAAGTTGAAGCCCTGCCGCTGCTCTGCCGCGGTTCGGCGCTGCGCTTCTTCCTGACGCGCCTGTACGACTGGCTGATGACGCCGGCCGGCGCACTGGTCGTCAAGAAGGATCCGCTCGAATACCTGACGAAGATCCGTTTTCACCGAGCGATCGTTTCCAGCGCCGAATATGGTCTGCGGATCGAAGAGGCCTCCGTATGAAACACGTGGATATCTTCACCGACGGTGCCTGCTCGGGCAATCCGGGGCCGGGCGGCTGGGGCGCGGTGCTGCGCTATGGCGATGTGGAAAAGGATCTGTGCGGCGGCGAGGCGGAAACCACCAACAACCGCATGGAGCTTCTGGCAGCTATCTCGGCGCTCGACGCGCTGAAGAGCGAGTGCGAGGTCGATCTGCACACCGACAGCAAATATGTGATGGATGGCATCTCCAAGTGGATCCACGGCTGGAAGAAGAACGGCTGGAAGACGGCAGACAAGAAGCCGGTGAAAAATGGCGAACTCTGGCAGGCGCTGGACGCCGCCAACCGTCGTCACAAGGTGACCTGGCACTGGGTCAAGGGCCATGCCGGCCATCCTGAAAACGAACGTGCCGACGAACTCGCCCGCAAGGGCATGGAGCCCTTCAAGAAAGGGCGTCGTTCGGATTCTCTTCTCGTAAAATAAAAAAAACGGGCCGTCAGGGCCCGTTTCCATTTGCTAGTATCTGCTCT
Source organism: Ensifer adhaerens (assembly GCF_013283195.1). Classification (GTDB taxonomy): domain Bacteria; phylum Pseudomonadota; class Alphaproteobacteria; order Rhizobiales; family Rhizobiaceae; genus Ensifer; species Ensifer adhaerens_G. Next base: position 1,387,035 of record NZ_JABEKT010000001.1, read on the forward strand.
CAGAGCTGTTCCAGGATCGCCGCGGCCCCCGATACGGTCGCCTGGCCCGGGCTCTCTTCGAGGTTGAGCTTTGTGACCACGCCATCTTCGACCAGCATGGAGTAACGCTTCGAGCGGATGCCGAGCGTGCCGGCCGAGAGGTCGATGTCCATGCCCAGCGCCTTGGTGAAGGCAGCATTCCAGTCCGAGAGGAAGTGGATCTTGCCCATGCCGCCCGACGTCGTCGCCCAGGCGCCCATGACATGCAGATCGTTGACGGCGACCACGGCGATATCGTCGATACCGCGTGCGAGGATCGCGTCGCGGTTTTCCAGATAGCCGGGGAGATGGTTGAGTGAGCAGGTGGGCGTGAACGCGCCCGGAACGGCAAAGAGCACGACGCGCTTGCCCTTGAAGAGCTGTTCGGTCGTCACTTCCACCGGACCATCGGCGGTCTTTTCCTTGAAGGTTGCGGTGGGCAGCTTGTCTCCGACGGCAATGGTCACGGCATTCTCCTTGCGTTGCGCGCATGGCCAGACCTTCATTGCGGAAAGGCGTTGTCGCGGCTTCGAGTTGTCTTGCGTCCGGCTATCTCCGGCGGTCGTCGTTCGACGCAACCACCTGAAACGCCTGGACTATAGAGCTGCATCAATCAAAGGCAAGGGTCGTTTCCATGCTGCGCTCGCCGGCGCGAACCGTGAGAATGACCGGCTTTCCCTTGAGTGTCTTGTCCTTGGTCGAGAGCCGCACGGGGATCTCGGCGCGAAGCTCGGCGCCACTCGTCTGGGTGACGACGGGCTTGCCGAAGGCGACGCCGGAAGGGCCAGCCAGAAACAGCTCGCGATGATCGCTGCCCCTATCCGGTGGCAGTTGCAACGTCAGCTCCACCGCTGCCTTCTGCTCGTCATAGACGGCTGTTGTCACCTTGAAATCCTCGGACGGGGCCTCGGGCAGGGCAGCGACCGCGCCATCGATGCGGGCGGCATCGAGCGGATTGTCGAAGTCGCCCTGCTTGAGTGTCAGCTCCAGTTTGCCTTGCACCGGAATGCAGATGTCCTCGCAGATCCCAAGAAACACCGAGGCGCGGATGTTCACGTCCCCGTCACCGTGCACGCGCTTCAGCGTCAGCGGAAAGGCAACGGATTTGTCATAGCCGACATAGTGCACGACACCATCGTCGAATGTCTTGGGAACGGGAAAGCCGATCTTGTCCAGGACGACGCCCTCGGTTGGATCAAGGGTGATCTGCGGAGGAATACCGCTGGCGCCGGGCTCGCGCCAATAGGTCTTCCAGCCGGGGTTCAGCTTGACCTCGAGCGTTGCCGGGATCGTGCCATCCTGTTGCGGCGGAGCGGCGACGAGACGGACCATGCCGCCTGTCGATGTCATCCATTCGCTTGTCGCAGCCTGGGCGCCGACGGGCAGAAAAAATGCAACAAGAAGGCTTGCCCTGCCGATGCGCTGGACCATGTTCTCATATGTGGGGCGTTTGATCATGGCCAAAGCAATATCGCTTTTACCGGCAGCGCTCCAGACGCCCCTTTGGGCGCGGAGATCATAAATGTTTGATCAGGCAGGGCACGGTAAACGCGCTACGTGCATTATTTGGCGGTCGCGACGTTGAAGCGCTTTTCATTTCGCGGCGAATTGGTAGGCTATCTGCATTATGGCAATAACCATGGCACAGAAGAAACGGGAACGCGGTTTCCTTGACGGTCAGTTCCTGATCGCCATGCCTGGGATGTTTGACACGAATTTTGCCCGCACCGTCATTTTCATCTGCGCCCATTCGGACGACGGCGCCATGGGCTTCATCCTCAATCGGCCGCAGCAACTGACCTTCCCGGATGTGCTGATGCACCTCGACATCCTTGACGAGGATGAGGCTATCCGCCTGCCGGCGATGACGCGTGACTTCCAGATCCAGGCCGGTGGGCCGGTCGAGACCGGACGTGGTTTCGTCCTGCACTCCGACGACTATTTGAGTGATTCAAGCATCCCTGTCAGCGACGATATCTGCCTGACCGCCACACTCGACATCGTCCGCGCAATCTCGCGCGGAGAGGGGCCGCATCGCGCCACGATGATGCTGGGCTATGCGGGCTGGGGGCCGGGCCAGCTCGAAGCGGAAATCACCCAGAACGGTTGGCTGACTTGCCCCGCGCGCGACGAGTTGATCTTCGACAAGGCGCTTGGCGATAAATACGATCGCGCTCTCGCTTTGATGGGCGTCAGCCCGGCGATGCTGTCGATCGAAGCCGGCCACGCCTGAAGCCAGGCGCTGAGATACCGACAATCAATGTAGGTGTTGCACGTCGACCAGATTGGCCCGTGTGGCCATCGGGCTGCGTCATATCCGCAGCCCGCGGTTGGTCCGCCCTTTGCGGGCCTAAGCCCGCTTCATCAGAGGAAACCGCTCTTTCAACAATCGCTGGATGGACTCCGAGCCGATCGGCGGGCCAAACAGGAAGCTCTGGCCATAGTCGCAACCCATCTGCGCGAGCTGGATCGCGTCTTCCTCGGACTCGATGCCTTCGGCCACCACCTGCATTTCAAGTTCGCGCGCCATTGTGATCACCGAGCGCAACAGAATGCCGCGTTTGTCGCTCGGGTCTCGCACCAGCGCCTTGTCTATCTTGATCGTGTCGAAGGGGAACCGGGTGAGATAGGACAGCGACGAGTGGCCCGTGCCGAAGTCGTCGAGCGCCAGCTTCAGCCCGGCCTCCTTCAACTTCTCGAGCACCAGCCGCGCCTGTTCCGGGTTCTCCATCACGAGAGATTCCGTCAGTTCCATCTTCACCTTGGTCGGGTCGCAACGGTTCTTGTTGAGAACGGCTCGAATGTCGTCATAGAGCTCGTTGTTGAGCAGCTGCGCGCTGGAAAGGTTGATCGACACGAAGATCGGCAGGTCGCCGGTTTGGATCTGCCATTCCGTGAGGTCGCTGGTTGCTTTGTCGAAGGCGAACATTCCGAGCTGGTTGATCAGGTCGGAATTCTCGGCGATCGGGATGAACTCGGTCGGCGAGACGTTGCCGCGCTTGGGGTGGTCCCAGCGCATCAGCGCCTCGAAGCCGGCGATCTCGGCGTCGCTGAGCCGCACGATCGGCTGATAGACCAGCGACAGTTCCTTACGTTCGATCGCGCGCTTGAGATCAGCCTCAAGCTGCATGCGATCCGAGCCGGAAGTCCTGAAGGCCGGGCGGAAGGGCTCGACACGGTTGCCGCCTTCCTTCTTGGCGCGGAACATCGCCAGCTCCGCATCGTCGATCAGGCCGGCAGCGCTCTGTTCCTGGTCGAGCCACGAGACGAGGCCGATCGAGGCGGTGAGATTGATTTCCCGGTTGCCGTAGTTGAGCGGCACCATGATCGCCTTGCTGACTGCGTCGGCGAAATCGGCGACCTTCGCCGGATCCCGTTCCGACATCAGGATCAGCCCGAACTGGTCGCCGCCGAGGCGCGCGAGCGTATCCTGCGGACGCAGCAACCGGCGCAACCGGCGCGTCAGTGCGATCAGGATGTTGTCGCCGGCGGCAATGCCGAGCAGGTCGTTGACCTGCTTGTAGCGGTCGATGTCGATGGCAAGCACGGTCGGACGTGCCGTCGTCGTGCTGTCGGCCATCAAGAGGATCGATTGCAGGCGGTCGAGGAAGACCTGCCGATTGGGAAGGCCGGTCAGATTGTCATGCAATGCGTTGTGCAGCAGGCGTTCGACCGAATTGCGCTGCTCTGTGATGTCGATGATCGTGCCGACGCAGCGGATGATTTCGCCATTGGCGCCCAGCACCGGGCGAGCGCGGATCGACAGCCAGTGATAATGGCCGTCCTCGGCACGCACGCGGAATTCGTGGTTGAGCTTGCCGCGGCGATGTTCAAGCAGGACATCGAGGGTGGCGCGGAAGCGATCGCGATCGTCAGGGTGCAGCCGCGGCAGCCAGTTGCGAAGCGGCCCGTGCATCGAACCCATCGACAGGCCGAGCTGCAGCGAGATGTCGGGAATGGTGACCACCCGGTCGCGTGCCACGTCCCAGTCCCAGACCGTGTCGCCGGAGCCTGTAAGCGCCAGCGACTGGCGCTCGAGATCGGAAAACAGGCCCTGTTGATAGGCGCCGCCGGCAAAGGCGTGCTGCATGACGGTAAAGCCGATCAGGAGCACGATGAGAACCAGGCCGCCGCCAAGCGCCGGCTGAACGATGTCGTTGGCCAGCTGGCCGGTGACAGTCAGCCACGCGCCGAACAGCCAGACAAGAATGAGCAGCCAGGCGGGTACCAGCAGGATGGCGCGGTCGTAGCGGTTGAAGCCGAGATAGGCGATCAGCACGATGCCGACGGTTGCCGTCAATGCAAAGGAGAGGCGGGCGATGCCCGATGCAATGGCCGGATCATAGACGGCAACGCCGAAGAGCAGGCCGAGGCCGAGGATCCACGCGAGCGTCGCGTAACCCAGATGCTGGTGCCAGCGATTGAGGTTGAGATAGGTAAACAGGAAGATCACGAGGCCCGCCGCCAGGAAGACTTCGGTGCCCGCGCGCCATATTCGCTCGTCGCCGGCCGTCACGCTGATGAGCTTGGAGAGGAACCCGAAATCGACGCAGATATAGGCAAGCACTGCCCAGGCAAGTGCTGCCGTTGCCGGCAGCATTGACGTTCCCTTAACCACAAACAGGATTGTCAGGAACACGGCGAGGAGGCCGGCGATGCCAAGCACGATGCCGCGATAAAGCGTAAACGCGTTGACTGTGTCCTTGTAGGCGTCCGGCTGCCAGAGATAGATCTGCGGCAGTTCCGGCGTCGCCAGTTCCGCGACGAAGGTGATGACGGCGCCCGGGTTGAGGGTGATCTGGAACACGTCCGAATCGTCGCTCGGCAGCCGTTCGAGTGCGAAGCCCTCGCTCGGCGTGATCGACAGGATGCGCTGCGACCCCAGGTCGGGCCAGAAGAGTTTGGAATTCACCAGCCGGAAATGCGGCGCGACGATCACCCGGTCGAGCTGCTCGCCGGAAACATTGGCGAGCGCGAACACGGCCCAGTCGCCCTGGTGGTTCTCGGTGCTGGAGCGCACCTCGATGCGACGGACAATGCCGTCGGCACCCGGCGCCGTCGAAACCTGGAAGGCTTCGCTGCGACCGCTATAGATCTCGGTCGTCGCGGTCAGGTCGAGTGCGGTGTCTTCGCGCGAAATCTTGACGGGCTCAAGTGCATGGGCAACGCCACCAAAGGCGCCGAAAAGTGTCGTGAGAGCGATCAGAAACGCTGCCAGCTTCGAGGCTGACCATGCGAAGGGCGAGCGGGTTAGAGGCATCAAAGGGGCAATTTCCTGTTCGGTACGGCATCATCGGACAGGAGGGAGAAAAGCACATGGTCACGCCATTGCCCGTTTATCCTCAAGTACTGTCTTAAGTAGCCTTCACGCTCAAAACCGGCCTTTTCAAGGAGCCGGATGCTTCTTGAGTTCTCCGGAATACAGGCTGCTTCAATACGGTGCAACTCAAGGCTCGAAAAGATGTAGGGAATTGCAAGCTTGAGGGCGGCAAACATGTGACCGTGGCCGGCGTGGCGCTCGCCCATCCAGTAGCCGATCATGCAGTTTTGCCCGGCGCCGCGGCGGATGTGGCCGATGGTGAGCCCGCCGAGCAGGGCTTCGGCAGGCTTGTGGAAAAGAAAGAGCGGCACGGCCTGACCGGAGGCGAATTCCTGCTCGTTGCGGATGACGCGGCTGCGAAAGGCGCTTTCCGTCATCTCATCGGCGCGCCAGCTCGGTTCCCACGGCTCGAGAAAGCTGCGGCTCTCGCTTCTCAGCTGGTACCATTGGCGATAGTCGGCGTAACGGGGGAGGCGGAGCAGGTAATCCTGATTGGCGATCTCGACCGTCTCGGGCTGCCGCGACAGGAACCGAAAAACCGATCGTGTCATATGTGCCTCCGAGGCCTTCCAGTTGAACGCGCGGAGTTTCTTGACCGCCCGGCGCACAGTGCCCCTCGCGCTGTCGCAAATCCAAGCGTTGCACAACTTTGCGCACAAATCGAATCCGATTTTACGAAAAGTCGCAAACACTTCGCCGACCGGGCGCTATCGTTCGCCCGGTCGAAACCCGGTGGCCGGTTCAGCTTGCGACGGCGTGTGCGACCGCGGGCTTTCCTGTCAGTGACGACAGGATATCGTTGATCGGCGCCAGCTGTTCGAGCGGCCCGATCGCCGACAGCGTCGGGGTGGTGTCGAAGAACAATCGACCTGCCAAGTCGGTCAGGCGTTCGATGGTGATGCCGGAGAGGCGTTCCATCAGCTCGTCGTTCGGGATCGGACGGCCGTAGAGCATCATCTGGCGGGCGATCTGGCCTGCGCGTGCGGCCGGGCTTTCCTGGCCCATCAGCAGCTGGGCGCGGATCTGGGCGCGGGCGCGCTCGATTTCCTGCTGCTCGATGTTCATCGACGACTTGCGCAGCTCGTCGACGATGACAGGCATCAGTTCCGGCAGGTTTTCTCCGCCGGTCGCCGCATGCACACCGAAGATGCCGGTATCGGAGAAGCCCCAGTGGAAGGCATAGACCGAATAGCAGAGGCCGCGGTGCTCGCGCACTTCCTGGAACAGGCGCGAAGACATGCCGCCGCCCAGAATGTTGGCGAGAATCTGCGAACAGTAGAAGTCACGGGCGTGATAGGCCTTGCCTTCGAAGCCGAGCAGGATCTGCGCGTCCATCAGGTCGCGGGTTTCGCGGCTTTCGCCGCCGGTATAGATCGCCGTCTCGAGAACCGGCGTTGCCAGCGGTGTGCGCGGCAGGGTCGAAAAGCGTTCCTCGACCTGGCGCACAAAAGCCTCGTGCTCGACGGCCCCGGCGGCAACGACGAACATCCGGTCGGTGGTGTAGTTGCGGCCGAGATACTGGCGGATCTGGTCTGCCGAGAACGACATCACCGTGTCGGGCGTGCCGAGGATCGGGCGTCCGACCGTCTGGTTGCGATAGGCGGTTTCGGCGAAACGGTCGAAGACGACGTCATCGGGCGTGTCGTCGGCAGCACCGATCTCCTGCAGGATCACCTGCTTTTCGCGGCGCAGTTCTTCCTCGTCGAAGCTCGATTCGGTGAGGATGTCGGCAAGAATATCGACCGCCAGCGGCACATGGTCCTTGAGAACACGCGCATAATAGGAGGTCGTTTCGGTCGAGGTCGCGGCGTTGACTTCGCCGCCGACATTCTCGATTTCCTCGGCGATCTGGCGCGCGGTGCGCCGGCCGGTGCCTTTGAAAGCCATGTGCTCAAGCAGATGGGCGATGCCATGTTCGCCCACGGTTTCGTTGCGTGAACCCGATTTGATCCACACGCCGAGCGCCACGCTTTCGAGATGCGGCATATGCTCGGTTACCACCGTCAACCCGGAAGGGAGCCGGGTGCACTCAACTTTCATCATACGTTTCTTCTCGTTCTTACCCCTGGAGGCGGGTGCGCTCGCCGATAAAGGTCTCGACGCTCTTCAGATCCGCTTCCAGGATATCGAAACGCTCCTCCCTGTTCATTAGGTCAGCAAGCCACGTCGGAAGCGCCGGGTCAATACCACTTGCCGATTTTACGGCGTCGGGGAATTTGGCGGGATGGGCGGTCGCGAGCGTCACCATCGGGGCCGAAGCCTTCTCGTGCTTGGCCGCCACGAAGACGCCGATGGCGCTGTGCGGATCGAGCAGGTAGCCGGTCTCTTCCAAGGTCTTGGCGATGGTCTTGGCGACCTCTTTCTCGGAGGCGCGGCCGGCGCGGAACTCTTTGCGGATCGCCTTCAGCGCCTTTTCGCGGATGGCAAAGGAGCCGGACTGCTTGAGGCTGTCCATGGCGGAGCGGACTTCGGCCGGGTCGCGATCGTTGGCTTCGAACAGTAGCCGCTCGAAGTTCGACGAGATCTGGATGTCCATCGACGGCGACGTGGTCGCCCTGACGCCACGCATTTCGTAGCGGCCGGTCTTCAGCGTGCGGGCGAGGATGTCGTTTTCGTTGGTGGCGACGACAAGCTTGTCGATCGGCAGGCCCATGCGCTTGGCGACGTAGCCGGCGAAGATATCGCCGAAGTTGCCGGTCGGCACGGTGAAGGAGATCTTGCGGTCCGGCCCTCCGAGCGCAATGGCGGTGGTGAAATAATAGACGATCTGGGCCATGATCCGCGCCCAGTTGATCGAGTTGACGCCTGAAAGCTTGACGCGGTCGCGGAAGGCGACATCGTTGAACATGCCTTTGACGAGGTCCTGGCAGTCGTCGAAATTGCCTTTGACGGCGATGGCGTGGACGTTGCCGGCCTTCGAGGTCGTCATCTGCCGCTGCTGGACCGGCGAAACCTTGCCATGCGGGAAGAGGATGAAGATATCGGTGCGCTCGCGCCCGGCAAAGGCGTCGATGGCCGCACCACCGGTATCGCCCGAGGTTGCGCCGACGATGGTTGCCCGTTCGCCGCGCTCGGCAAGCACATAGTCCATCAGGCGGGCGAGCAGTTGCATCGCCACGTCCTTGAAGGCGAGCGTCGAGCCGTGAAACAGTTCCATGACGAAGGCATTGGGACCGGTCTGGACGAGGGGGGCGATCGCCGGATGACGGAACGTGGCATAGGCCTCGTCGATCATCTCGCGAAATTTGGCCGAGGGGATTTCACCGTGGATGAAAGGCTCGAGGACGGCGAAGGCGATGTCCTGATAGGATTTGCCGCGCAGCGCCCGGATCTCTTTCTTGGACAGGGTCGGCCATTCCTTGGGAAGGTAGAGGCCGCCATCGCGCGCAAGGCCCGCAAGCAGTGCATCGCAAAAGCCGAGGGGGGCGGCCTCGCCGCGCGTCGAGATATACTTCACCATCCTAGTCCTTCGTCTTGCCTTCGGATCGCGGCGACCCTATGCGAACCGGCCGCGGTGCGTCTGTCTTATTGCGTCAGTCCTTGACAAAGTCCCCACGCATTCTTGTCACCCGTGCAATTTCCGGTCTCAAGCGTCGTTTCGGAAAATTCCGATCGAGGCGTTTGACCCAATCGATTTTTCAATTCGCCGCTGCTATAGACGATGCCCGAAGGCCATGAAAGGCCTTCCGGCCGAGATTTCGGTCAAGGAGTTTCAACCGGTTCAGTAGAGGTTGTTCAACGTGTTTGGCAAAGTATCCCGGCCTGTCCTCGCAATATCATTTCTCGCGATCCTCGCCGGCTGTAACAAGACGCAATCCGGTGGAGCAATCGATGCGGGCGGCAGCGCCGCCGCCCCGACACCGGCCGTTGTCCAGGCCGCATGCCCGCAGGTAATCCTGAGAGACGGCACCTCGTCGTTCCGGACCTACGCAAAGGGCGGTAAGGACGACCCAACCAAGGTCATCTATCAGGTGTCGCTTGCCGATACGACGCGGCAATGCGTGCTGAGTGAGACTGCGATGACGGTCACCGTTGTGGTTCAAGGCCGTGTCGTCAGCGGTCCGGCCGGCGGCCCCGGCAAGGTCACCATGCCGATCCGCGTAGCGGCAACGGATGAAGAAAAGACGCTCTATTCCGAGTTGGTCCAGCACGTGGTCGAGGTCCCCGCAAGCGGTTCGACTCAATTCGTCTTCACCAAGGCGGACGTCACACTGCCGGCTGGTTCCGGTTCCAATGCCAAGGTCTACGTCGGCTTCGATGAAGGTCCGCCGGCCAAGCGCAAGAAGTAAGCGGCTGTATCCACTGCCTGAAACGAAAAACGCCGGGGCATGCCCCGGCGTTTTCATGTCTTGATGCTAAGCGATCACTCGGCCGCGACGCTCTTGCCGCCTTCCCACTTGTAGAGGGAGAAGGCCTGCGAGGTCAGGTCACCGGCTTCGCCGTAGGTGAGCTTGCCCAGCACCGTGTCAATCGCCTCGCCGGACTTGATCGCGGTCGCAACCGCAGTCGCATCCTCGGCGGAACCAGCCTTCTCGATGCCGGCCTTCAGCACCTGCACGGCGGCATAGGCGTTGAGGGTAAACGCTTCGGCCGGAATGTTCTTGACCTTCAGCGCCTCGACGGCCGGAGCCGACGCCGGGTTGCGGGTGGCGTCGCTGGCATTGGTGTAGATCGTGCCTGCAGCAGCTTCGCCGCCGATTGCCCAGAACTCGGTGTTCGACAGGCCGTCGCCGCCGAAGATCTGTGCGGTCACGCCCTGGTCGCGCATCTGGCGTGCGAGCAAGCCGCCTTCCGGATGGTAGCCGCCGAAATAGACGACATCGACCTTTTCGGCCTTCAGGCGGGTGACGATGGCGCTGAAGTCCTTGTCACCAGGGTTGAGGCCTTCATAGACGACTTCGGTGATGCCACCGGCGTTGATGCCCTTCTTGAAGCCGTCGGCCAGCCCCTTGCCATAGGGCGCCTTGTCGTGCAGTACGGCGACCTTCTTGTCCTTGAGGTTCTTGACCACATAAGCGGCTGCGACCTCGGCCTGCTGGTCGTCGCGACCGCAGGTGCGCAGCACGTTCCAGAGACCGCGGGTGGTCAGGTCAGGTGTGGTGGCCGTCGGCGTCACCATCAGGATGCCGTTTTCGGCGAGAACGTCGGAAGCTGCCATCGACGTGCCCGAAAGCACCGGGCCGACAACGAAGCGGATGCCTTCACCCGCTGCCTGGTTTGCCACCGACACGGCCTGCTTGGGGTCGCCAGCGTCGTCCATCATCTTCAGGACGATCTTTTCGCCGTTGATGCCACCGGCCTTGTTGATCTCTTCTGCGGCCGCTTCCGCGCCGTTCTTGACCTGCTCGCCATAGGCCGCGACCGGGCCGGTCAGCGGCGTGATGACGCCAACGGTGATATCGGCAAAGGCGAGCGGCCCGAAGGCAACGCTGGCTGCCAGGGTCAGGCCCGTCAACAGTGAAAGACGCATGGTGTTTCCTCCTAGAAATACCCCTTGTGGGGCTTGGCTGATATGGCCCTCGTGCGCGGTGCGAAAACCGGGGAGATCTTCGGAGGGACAGTGATCACACATCAATGTGACATCGTGTCCCTCGGCGCCCAATCCGACGCCCGCCGTGATGGCCGAGAGCTTTTTCCCGCCCCGGTGAAATAGTCCGGGGCGAAAGGGATCTGCAGGCGGCTTGCGCCCGCGTGTGCCGGTTCAGGCCGTCATCGATTCCGACCATTCGGAAAGAGCGGCGATCACGCCCGGCAGTGCCGACATGCGCGAAATCACCGTTTCGGCGCCTGCTTCAGTCAGCTGGTCGGCATGCGATGGGTGGGTGTGCGAGCCGCCGGTAAAGCCGACGACCCGCATGCCGGCCGCGCGCGCACCATGAATGCCGTGCACCGAATCCTCGATGACCAGGACCCGGGAAGGGGCGACGCCCATCTGCTTGGCGCCGTGCAGGAAGATATCCGGCTTCGGCTTGACCCGGTCCGCTCCCAGATCGCGGGCGGAGTAGATGTGGCGGCCGAAGTGGTCCTTGATGCCGACCTTGCCGAGCATCATGGCAAGCCGCGCCGAGGTCGAGTTGGAGCAGATGCAGTGCGGCAGCTTGAGCTGCGCCAGCATCGGCTTGACGCCGTCGATGATGTTGAGGTCGCGCGCAAGACGCTCGTCGAGGATGGCGTCAACCTTGCTGATGAGCTGGGCCGAAAGCGGGACGCTCGCTTCCTTTTCGATCTGCAGCAGCGTGTTCTGCCAGGTCATGCCGGCGAAGCGCTCTGCCATTTCCTCGACGCTGATCGGATAACCGGCTTCGGTCAAGAGGGCCGCTTCGACTTCCGAGGCGATGATTTCCGAATCGACGAGAACGCCGTCGCAATCGAAGATGATGAGATCGATACCGTTCATTTAAGTCAGTTCCCTGGGAGAAGGAGGCGCCGCAGGCAGGGGGAGGGTCTCTTTCGCGGCGCGTGCTTTTGTACGCCGAAGGTTTATACGATGGCGGCCGAAATCTCAACCTTTGGAAATCGTCGAAAGGCCGCTGTCGCTTGCTCGACAGGCCCTGCCGGCCCCTCTAGATGTAGCCGATGGACAAGCAACGGGACGATACGATCGCAAGCCGCATCAGCCGGGCACTGGCCGAGAGGATCATCTCGGGTGCGCTGACGCCGGGCGAGCGTTTGCGCCAGGACCACATCGCTGAGGAATTCGGCGCAAGCCACGTGCCGGTACGTGAAGCGTTCAGGCTGCTGGAGGCCCAAGGGCTTGCCGTCAGCGAACCGCGTCGCGGTTTTCGAGTGGCAGCGTTCGATCTGAAGGAGGTCCGCGAGGTCGCCGAAATGCGGGCGGTTCTCGAAGTGCTGGCGCTGCGCCATGCGATCCCGCATCTGACGGCCGCCATCCTCGATCGGGCGGAGGCGGCCACGGTCGCGGCCGATACGTCGCGCGACGTCCGCTCCTGGGAGGCTGCCAATCGCGCTTTCCATCGGTTGCTCCTTACGCCCTGCGGCATGCCGCGGCTGCTGGCCTCGATCGACGATCTGCATGCGGCGAGCGCCCGCTTTCTGTTTTCGGCCTGGCGGAGCAGCTGGGAAGCGCGCACCGATCACGATCATCGCGCGATCCTTGCCGCCTTGCGCGAAGGGCGAGGCGACGAGGCGGCGAAAATCCTCGAGCGCCATGTCGGCTGGATCGGCAAAACGCCGGTCAAGACCGCTACGGGCGAGACGCGAGAGGCGTTTTCCATCGTCGGATAGGCTTCCAGCGCAGCCGTTACGTTCCGGCTGCGGTCTCCTTCGGAAAATTATCTATAATTTTGTTTTTCTCTATTCTGCGGTCTGTTGCGAGCTTGCTGGTGCGAGTTCGTGCGCCGTTTTCGCATGGCCTGCGGATTGACCGCCCCGCCTTCTGACGCTAGTGGGAGTCGTATTATAGATAGAATCAAAAATTATCTATAATTTGAAAACAACCACGGAGACCCAGATGTCCAATCTCGCTTCCGCCCACGCGCCCCTCTTTGATCCGCTCCGCCTCGATGGCAAAACCTGGCCTGTAAAGGCCCTCTTTGTGCTGCTTGGAACCGGTTTTCTTGCTCTGTCCTCGCAGATCAGCGTGCCGATGGTCCCGGTGCCGGTGACCATGCAGACTTTTGCTGTGACGATGATCGGCGTCGTCTATGGTTGGCGGCTCGGCGTAGCCACGATCCTTGCCTGGCTCGCCGAAGGTGTGATGGGCCTGCCGGTTCTTGCCAACGGCGCTGGCGGTCTTGCGCATTTCGCCGGACCGACGGCCGGCTATCTTGCGGCCTTCCCTCTGGTTGGTGGACTTGCGGGATGGCTGGCACAGCGTGGCTGGACCGGTGATCGTGTCATTCTGAGCTTCTCCGCCCATTTCGCCGCCAACATGCTGTGCCTTGTTCTTGGCGCTGCCTGGCTTGCGACGTTGATCGGTTTCGAGCAGGCAATCGCCCTCGGTGCCGCACCCTTCGTGCTCGGCGCTGCGCTGAAGTCGGCGCTTGCTGCAGCTGTGCTGAAGGCCGTCCAGCGCTATGCGCAGAAGCCGAAGGACCTCATTTGACCGTCCGGCTGCGCGGGCACCATCTGCTGTGTCTGCTGACGTTCGTGGGCGAGGGCTATACGCCCTCGTTCACCCGCAACTATGTCGGTATTGCCAAGCGCCTGTCCGCCGGTGAAAGCATAACCGTCGTCGATGGCCCGGACGATATTTGTGCGCCAATGCTGTGCGAAGCCGGCGCCCATTGCCGGGAAGACAGCATCACGCGACGGGACAGTCTTGCGCTCGCGGCGGTCGCGGACGTCCTCGACAGGTCCATCGGGTCTGGCTCGGTGCTGGTGCTCGATGCCGACAGACTGCGGCGGTTGCGATCGGCCTTCGCCGAGGGGAGAACTGCGGCGGCCTGTGCCGAATGCGAATGGGCCGGCCTCTGCCGTAGCATTGCCGATGGTGGTTTCGGGAATGCCCTCGTGCATGCAGCCGAGGACCCGTCTTTACTGCGGGAAGAGCTCTGAAAAGGCTTTCTCGCCGCTATCGGTGAAGCGGATGGCACGACTGTTGTTTTCGCGCTTTGCCCAGCCCTTGTCGATGAGCAGCGTCAACAGTGCCTCGCCGAGGGAGCCCGCGAGATGCGAGCGCCGCTCGCTCCAGTCGAGGCAGGTCCGGCAGATCGGCCGGCGGGATTTCTTCAACGACGCGTAGTTGATGCCGAGCGCCTCGATGCGGATCTGGCCGGCATCGGTCAAGGCGAGATCGTCGCCTGTAACTTCGATCTGCCTGGCCGTAATCAGGCTGTCGAGCATGCGCACGCCGTAGTCACCGGCGAGGTGATTGTAGCAGACACGGGCCTTGCGCAGAGCCGGGTCCTTGGGCCCGGGGCGATGCCGGTTCATGCCGAGGCTCGCGGCAAATCCCATGAGGTTTTCGAGCATCAGCCCGACCTCGTCTTCAGCCAATTGGTAGTAACGGTGACGGCCCTGCTTGCGCTGGGTCAAAAGCCCGCCGCTCTCGAGCTTGGAAAGATGGGAACTCGCCGTCTGCAGCGTGATGCCCGCATGTCCGGCAAGCTCGGTCGGCGTCAATGCCCGCCCGCCCATCAGGGCGGTCAGCATGTTGGCGCGCGCGGGATCGCCGATCAGCGAACCGATGAGAGCGATGTCTGGACCTTCTTTCATACTTCGATGGTAGTCGAAGCATTGAGGGTCGGCAAGCGGGCATAGTGGCTCATCGAAACGCGTCAACGAGGAGCCCCAAATGATCACCTGTTTCATCCGTTACGAAATCGACCCCTTCAAAAAAGAGGAGTTCGCTGCCTATTCCCGCACTTGGGGCGAGGTCATCCCACGCTGTGGCGCCGATCTCATCGGCTACTTCGGCCCGCACGAAGGATCGGCTACAACGGCCTACGGCGTCTACAATGTCGAAAGCCTTGCGGCCTACGAGGCCTATCGCGCCCGGCTCCTTGCCGACCCCTTGGGCCGCGAAAACTATGCCTTCGCGCACAAGGAACGGTTTATCCTCAATGAGAACCGCATTTTTCTGAAGAACGTTTCGTCGCCCGTTGGAGGGGAATGAGCTTATGATCGCCGTTATTTTCGAAGTGCTGCCGGCCGAAGGCTGTCGCGAGACCTATCTCGGCATCGCCGCCGACCTGCGCCCGCTGCTCGATGGCATCGACGGATTCATCTCGATCGAGCGCTTTCAAAGCCTCGCCAATCCCGACAAGGTGCTGTCGCTGTCGTTTTGGCGCGATGAGGACGCTGTTAAGGAATGGCGCAACGGCGCCGAGCATCGCGCCGCCCAGGAGGCGGGTCGCAATGGCGTCTTTGCCGACTACCGCCTGCGCATCGCATCGGTCGTGCGCGACTACGGCCTAAACGAGCGGCATCAGGCGCCGAGCGACAGTCGCGCCTTCCACGCCGCTTGACGGCCCTCGGCAGGCGAAGCGATTGGCACCGCATCGTTAATTCGGATTTTTTCTGGCGGCCTTCAGGCTTTGGTAACCATCTTCGGTAACCATAAGCTCCATAGTCCGTCCCGAGTAAGCGTATTTGCGAGTTGTCCATGTCATCAGTTGTTTCGCTTGCCGAAGTCTCCCGTGCCGCCCGCCCGCTGGGCTGGCTCGATTCCATCATCAAGGGTGACTGCGTGGCCGCGCTCAATGCGCTTCCCGACAATTCGGTCGATGTCGTTTTCGCCGACCCGCCCTACAACCTCCAGCTCGGCGGCATGCTGACCCGCCCAGACCAGTCGGTCGTCGACGCCGTCGATGACGAATGGGACCAGTTCGCTTCCTTCGAAGCCTACGATGCCTTCACCCGCGCCTGGCTCTTGGCCTGCCGCCGCGTGCTGAAGCCGACCGGAACGCTCTGGGTCATCGGCTCCTACCACAACATCTTCCGCGTTGGCGCCATCCTGCAGGACCTGCATTTCTGGATCCTCAACGATATCATCTGGCGCAAGACCAACCCGATGCCGAACTTCAAGGGCCGCCGGTTCCAGAACGCCCATGAAACGCTGATCTGGGCGACGCCGAACGCCAACGCCAAGGGCTACACCTTCAACTACGATGCCATGAAGGCGGCCAATGACGATGTGCAGATGCGCTCCGACTGGCTGTTCCCGATCTGCTCGGGCCACGAGCGCCTGAAAGGCGACGACGGCAAGAAGGTGCATCCGACCCAGAAGCCGGAAGCGCTGCTTGCCCGCATCATGATGGCGTCCACCAAGCCGGGCGACGTCGTCCTCGATCCCTTCTTCGGCTCCGGCACGACAGGCGCCGTTGCCAAGCGTCTCGGCCGTCACTTCGTCGGTATCGAGCGCGAACAGGATTACATCGACGCGGCATCGGCGCGCATCGACGCCGTCGAGCCGCTCGGCAAGGCCATGCTGTCGGTCCTGACCGGCAAGAAGGCCGAACCGCGTGTGGCCTTCAATACGCTGATCGAAAGCGGATTGATCAAGCCCGGCACCGTGCTCACCGACGCCAAGCGGCGTCACAGCGCCATCGTGCGCGCCGACGGCACGCTCGCTTCCGGCGGCGAGGCCGGCTCCATTCATCGCCTGGGCGCCAAGGTCCAGGGTCTCGATGCCTGCAACGGATGGACATTCTGGCATTTCGAAGAAGGGAACACCCTGAAGCCCATCGACGAACTCAGAACCGTCATTCGAAATGACCTGGCAAAACTGAACTGATCAACCAGTTCCGCCAGGTCCTTCGAAAGCGCTCTGACCGGTTTTTGTACCTTCAGTCCCGGAAGGAACGCTTTAAAACGCCCGGAAGCCGAAAGGTTTCCGGGCGTTTGTATTTTTGGATTTGTCAGTCGTCGTCGAAAACCTCGATCGCGACGATCCGTCCTTCACTGTCGAAATGAAGAAGCTCGACACCTGAACGCTCTACCTTCTCGCCGGTCTTGGCGCTCGTTGCCGTCAGATGCCACTTGGCCCGCGCCGACGAGGGCGAAAGCGTTTCGATCACGCTGTCTTCAGCCACCTGATCCGGATAAACCAGAAAATAGTCGCGAAAGGCGGAGACGATTGCGGCTCGTCCGGAAAGGGCGCCGACGCCGTTTGAGACATAACGCGCATTCGCGGCGAAAGCGTCGCCTATCGACTGAAAGTCGAGCGCGTTGATCGCCGCATGGTAGCGTGCGGTCAACGCGGAGGGATCGAGGGACATTGCGACGACCAGGGATCAGCGCTGAATGCCATAGGCGGCGAGATCGGCTTTCAGCTTTTCCGGGTCGGTGAAATGCACTGCATGCCAGCCGGCCAGACGCGCGCCCTCGACATTGGGCATACTGTCGTCGATGAACAACGTCGCCGGCGGATCGAGATCGAAGGCGCGGGCGTGGGTCTCGTAGATCGCCACATCCGGCTTGATCAGGCCGACGTCGCCCGACACGGTGACGCCGCGCGGCATCGTCAGGAACGGATAGAGCTGCTGCGCCTCGCGGAACGTGTCGGATGCGAAGTTGGTCAGCATCGTCACGTCGCGCCCTTCGGCAATCAGGTTTTCCATCAGGGAAACCGTTTCGACATAGGCGTGCGGCACCATCTCCTGCCAATGCTTGCGGAAGGCGCGGATATGCTCTTCGCGTTCGGGATGGTCCTTGATCAGCAGCGCTTCCGCTTCCTCCCAGGAACGGCCGCGGTCCTGCTCGATGTTCCAGTCGTGGGTGCAGACATTGGCGAAGAACCACTGCCGCTCTGCCTCGTCGGGAATGATGCGGCTGAAGGGCAGGTTCGGGTCGTAGTGGATCAGCACCTTGCCGATGTCGAAGACGATGTGGCGGATTTCGATGCTGCTCATGACCTGTTCCTCTTTAAACGTCTCAGCGCTCGGCTTTGAAGGCATCCGGGATCGCCTGGGCGATCGCTTTTTTCATAACCGTCGGCAATGCCTGGGCTTTCAGCGACGAGACCGGCTCCCACCAGCCGTCGTTTCCGGTTTCGGCGCGCGCGACATTGGCCCGGTAAACCGACAGGCGCAACTCGAAATGCGTGAAGACATGGGTGATCGTGCCGCAGTCTTCCCAGGTAGCCGCAAAGGGCTGCGCTGCGACCGACGTGTCGCCGTCCTGCCGCGCGGTCCAGGCGGTGCCGGGCACTTCGGTCATGCCGCCGAGAAGGCCGGTTTCGCCGCGCTTGCGCAGATAGACCGTGTCGCGGGCATCGATCGCCACGAAGGCGGCGCCGAGCCGGAGCGGCTTGTCCTTCTTCTTCGCCTTGCGTGGAAAGGTCTCGGGATCGGCAACAGAAAGCGCCAGACAGTGTGGCCGGAACGGACAGAGCGAACAGGCCGGGCGCTTCGGCGTGCAGATCGTTGCGCCGAGATCCATCATCGCCTGGGCAAAGTCGCCGGGCCGGTCGGCAGGCGTCAGGGCGGCGACGAGACCGCGCATTTCCGGCTTTGCCGCTGGCAGCGGCGTCTCGATCGCATAGAGCCGCGAGATCACCCGTTCAACATTGCCGTCGAGCACAGCGCTCTGGCGGTTGAAGGCGATGGCGGCAACGGCTGCGGCGGTATAGTCGCCGATGCCGGGCAGGGCCTTCAGCCCTTCCTCCGTTTCGGGGAAGCGACCGCCATGATCGCGCGCCACGGCCTCGGCGCATTTCTTGAGGTTGCGGGCGCGGGCGTAATAGCCGAGCCCCGCCCAGGCCTTCATCACGTCCTCATTGTCGGCGGCGGCGAGATGTTCGACCGTCGGCCACAGGGTGAGGAACTTTTCGAAATAAGCCTTCACCGCCTGCACAGTCGTCTGCTGCAGCATGACCTCCGACATCCAGATATGGTAGGGATTGGCAACCACGCCGTGTCGCGCCATCGACGGCGAAACCCGCCACGGAAGCTCGCGGTGGTGCCGGTCGTACCATTCAAGAATGAGCGGGGCGGCCTTCGCCGCCGTGATCGTATTGTCCATGATTTGCCGGAGGTTCCTTTTCCAGCGTATACTTGGCGAAGGCGAGCCGGCGCATCAAGGCTCAATCGACATTGCATACAGAAAGTCGCGTTCGTGAGTGAACAGAAGTCCCGCCGGGGTGTGATCCAGATCGCAGAGGTGGCAAATGGGCTGATCGATCCGGTGCTCGCCAAGCGCGCCGGCATCAACACCATGTTGCTCGGCTCCTGGGACGAGATCGCCGGCGCTGATTTCGCTGACTGCACCCGGCCGGAAAAGATCGCTTGGCCGCGCCGCGCATCGGAAATTGCCGGCGAGGGCGGGCACCAGCCCGGCGTCCTCACGGTCGCTTGCGAGGGCGCTCGGGCGCTGTTCCTGACCCATGCCCAAGGCGAGCTGATCCAGCGCATCAACGGCTTCTTCGGCTTTTATGCGATTGGCCAGCTGCGGATCGTGCAAAAGCCGGTCTCGCCGCCGCCCAAACGCAATCGCACGCCGCGCCCGCTGACCGGCGAGCCGGCCCGCAAACTCGAAACCATGGTCGAGGGCATCGAAAGCGAGGAACTGAAGGCGGCACTGCGGCGGCTGGGGACTGCGGTGATGTCGCCGCGACGGCGCTGACGTGCGTCGTCATCTCCGGGATTCGTTCCCTGCTCCTTGGGCTCTTGTCATTCAGCATGGCGTCATCGCAACAGCGCCCCATGCCATTGCGCGACATGCTTTGAGCTCGCACCATCAGCCGGTCACAATTCTTTGAATTCTGTTGAGAAGCTGCCCCTTGCCGCCCTGCGCGCGGCAAGATATCGAATCCGCACTGCAATTCCCTCCGAACACGGGTAAAATTCATGTCCGCTTCCGCAATGAACCTCTCCAAGCGCCTGCTCAGCGGCGTTGCCATCGCGACTGTCGCTCTCGTGCTTGCTGCCTGCAGCGACGAGAAGAAGGAGCAGGCTTCGGCGACCCCGACCGAAACCACGGAAACGGCCGCCAAGACCGACGCCAAGCCAGCCGACGCCATGACCACTGCTTCGACGACAGCTGCTGCGACCACGGAAGCCAAGCCGGCCGCAACCGAAGTCGCCCAGTCGACGGCCGCGCCGGCAGCCAAGGTCGAGCTTCCCTCGTCGGAAGGTTCCGTCGACACGGCCAAGCTGATGGAGCCAGGCGCCTTGCCGGAAATGGCGATCGGCGAAGCCAACGCGCCGGTCACGATCGTCGAATACATGTCGATGACCTGCCCGCATTGTGCCGCTTTCCACAACAACACCTTCGAAGCGATCAAGACGAAGTATGTCGACAGCGGCAAGGTTCGCTTCGTTCTGCGCGAATTCCCGTTCGATCCGCGCGCGGCTGCCGCCTTCATGCTGGCGCGTTGCGCGCCCGAGGGCCAGTATTTCCCGATGATCTCGATGCTGTTCAAGCAGCAGCAACAGTGGGCAGCCGCCCAGAACGGCCGCGATGCATTGCTGCAGATGTCCAAGCTTGCCGGTTTTACACAGGAGAGCTTCGAGTCCTGCTTGACGAACCAGAAACTTCTGGATGATGTGAACGCAGTTATGCAGAAGGGCGCAAAGGACTTTGGCGTACAATCGACGCCGACCTTCTTCGTCAATGGAGAGCACTATTCTGGGGATATGTCGGTTGACGTCATGTCGGCCCTCATCGACAGCAAGCTCTGATCCTTCGCTTTTCCTGAAAACGGGCGACGGCAGCAGCCGTGCGCCCGTTTTTTATGCCCGATGGTCGGGTGACGAGGGGCGTTTCGCGCCAGCGTCTACCGCATGAAGTTCAACAAGCTTCGCCTGCTCGGCTTCAAATCCTTCGTCGAACCCAGCGAATTCATCATCGAGCGCGGTCTGACCGGCATCGTCGGCCCGAACGGCTGCGGCAAGTCGAACCTCGTCGAGGCCCTGCGCTGGGTGATGGGGGAAAACTCCTACAAGAACATGCGCGCGTCCGGCATGGACGACGTGATCTTTTCTGGCTCGGGCAATCGCCCGGCGCGCAACACCGCCGAAGTCGGCCTCTATCTCGACAACAGCGATCGCACCGCACCTGCCGCTTTCAACGACAGCGACGAAATCCAGGTGACGCGCCGCATCGAGCGCGAGCAGGGATCGGTCTACAGGATCAACGGCAAGGAAGCGCGCGCCAAGGATGTGCAGCTGCTGTTTGCCGACGCCTCCACCGGCGCCCGTTCGCCGTCGATGGTCGGCCAGGGCCGTATCGGCGAATTGATTTCCGCAAAGCCGCAGGCACGCCGCCAGCTTCTCGAAGAAGCGGCCGGCATTTCCGGTCTGCATTCGCGCCGGCACGAGGCCGAGCTGCGGCTGAAGGCTGCCGAGACCAATCTCGAGCGCCTCGATGATGTCACCTCGCAGCTCGAAAGCCAGATCGAAAGCCTGAAACGCCAGGCCCGCCAGGCCAACCGCTTCAAGATGTTGTCTGCCGACATCCGCAAGCATGAGGCGATCCTGTTCCATATCCGCTGGGTCCAGGCCAAGGAGGCCGAGGCCGAGGCGACCAGCCAGCTCAACCAGGTGACGGCGCTGGTTGCCGAAAAGGCGCAGGCGCAGATGCAGGCGGCCAAGGATCAGGCGATCTCCAGCCTGAAGCTGCCGGAACTGCGCGAGAACGAGGCGAAGCTTGCCGCCGCTTTGCAGCGTCTGCAGATCGCCCGGTCGCAGCTGGAGGAGGATGCCGGCCGCATCCTGCGCCGCCGCGACGAGCTGCAGCGCCGTCTGGCGCAACTGGCCGAAGATATCGCCCGCGAGGAGCGCCTGGTCGCCGACAATGCCGGCATCATCGCCCGCCTCGACGAAGAGGACGAGGAACTGCGCGAACTCTTGGCCGAGGCGGACGACCGGGCAAGCGAAGCCAGGGAGCGGCTGGAAGAGGCGAATGAAAAGCTGTCCGCAAGTGAAGCCGACCTCAGTCGGCTGACGGCGGAGCGTGCAGAGGCGCAGGCCGGCCGCAACCAGCTCGAGCGTGCGCTGCGCGATCTCTCGGAGCGGCAGGCGCGGCTGGCGCGCCAGCTTTCCGACCAGGCCCGCGATCTCGACGAACTCGACCGGCAGATGTCGACGCTGCCCGACCCGCACGAAAAGCAGGGTCAGGTGGAAGTGGCCGAGGCTGCGCTTGAAGAGGCCGAGGCGAATGTCGCCGATATCGAAGAGGCGCTTGCCGAAACCCGTCGCGCCGAGGCGGAAGCCCGCCCGCCGGTCGATCGGGCAAGGGCCGTTCTCAACGGTATCGAGACCGAGGCGCGCACCATCCGCCGCATGCTCGAAGCGGCCGGCGGTGGCGACTACCCTGGTGTCGTCGAGGAGATGAAGGTCGATCGCGGTTTCGAGACGGCGCTGGGAGCAGCCCTTGGCGACGATCTCGATTCGCCGCTCGATAGCGCCGCTCCCGCCCATTGGCGCACCCCGGGCGACCAATCCGATGACGCCGCATTGCCGCCGGGCGTACGCTTGCTGATCGAGCACGTTCGCGCGCCGCAGGCACTGACACGCGCCCTGAGCCAGATCGGCCTCGTCGACAGCGAGGCCGAGGCCGAGCGGCTGATGCCGCTGTTGAAGCCCGGCCAGAGCCTGGTGACGAAGCAAGGTTCGGTCTGGCGGTGGGACGGCCATGTGACCGGATCCGAGGCGCCGAGCGCTGCGGCGCTCAGACTCGCCCAGAAGAACCGCCTCGCCGAACTTGATGCCGAAGCGGACGACGCCGGCGAGGCGCTGCGCCGTGCCGAGGCTGATCTTGCCGCAGCCGGCTCGCGCATCCGCGCCGAGGACGAACGGTTGCGGCTTGCCCGCGACGCCCAGCGCATGATCACCCGCCAGCTGGGCGAAGCCCGCGATGCGCTGGCCGCCGCCGAGCGCGCATCCGGCGATCTCTCGCGCCGCCGCGCCGTTGTTGCTGAAACTAAGAGCCAGCTCGAAAACCAGCTCGAAGAAGTTGCCGAACAGATTGAGACGGCCAACGACGCGCTTGCCGATGCGCCCGATCTCTCCGAACTCGAACTGAAACTGCGCACGCAGACGGCAGATGTCGCAACCGACCGCGCAGCGGTTGCCGAAAGGCGCGCCGCTCACGATGGTCTTGCGCGCGAGAATGAGGCGCGCCAGCGCCGGATCGCGGCGATTGCAGGTGAGCGCCAGACCTGGAAGGCGAGAGCCGCCAGCGCCGACGAACATATCGCCACACTCAGGGACCGTGAGGCCGAAGCCCGCGAAGAGGTCGAAGACCTGATGGACGCGCCCGACGAGTTCGAGGACAAGCGGCGCGCGCTGATGAGCGAACTGCAGAAGGCCGAGGCTTCACGCCGCGAGGCGGCCGACATCCTGGCCGAGGCAGAGGGCCGCCAGCGCGAGGCCGACCGCATGGCCGCAACCGCACTTTCGGAGCTGGCGGAATCGCGCGAAAAGCGCGGCCGCGCCGAGGAGCGACTGGTGTCGGCTCGCGAGCGTCGCGTCGAGATCGAGGCCCGCATCCAGGAGGCGCTGTCCTGCGCCCCGCACGAGGTGATGCGCCTGACCGGACTTGCCGTCGACGAGGCGTTGCCGGACATGCGCAATGTCGAGCGTGAACTGGAACGGCTGAAGATCGAACGCGAGCGCCTCGGCGCCGTCAACCTGCGCGCGGAGGAGGAGCAGAAGGAGCTTTCCGAGCGGCTGGCCCTGCTCCTGAAGGAGCGCGACGACGTCATCGAGGCGATCCGCAAGCTGCGCAGCGCCATCCAGAACCTCAACCGCGAGGGGCGCGAGCGGCTGATCGTTGCCTTCGACGTGGTCAACGCCCAGTTCCAGAGGCTTTTCACCCATCTCTTCGGCGGCGGCACGGCCGAACTGCAATTGATCGAGAGCGACGACCCGCTCGAAGCGGGTCTCGAAATCCTCGCTCGCCCGCCGGGCAAGAAGCCGCAGACGATGACGCTGCTGTCGGGTGGCGAGCAGGCGCTGACGGCGATGGCGCTGATCTTCGCCGTCTTCCTCACCAATCCGGCGCCAATCTGCGTGCTCGACGAAGTCGATGCGCCGCTCGACGACCACAATGTCGAGCGCTATTGCAACCTGATGGACGAGATGGCGGCTTCGACCGAAACCCGCTTCGTCATCATCACCCACAACCCGATCACCATGGCCCGCATGAACCGCCTGTTCGGCGTCACCATGGCGGAGCAGGGCGTATCCCAACTCGTGTCCGTCGACCTGCAGACGGCAGAGCGGCTGAGGGAAGTGGTTTAGGCGGTCGCTCGAATTCGAGAATGAGGCCGCCCGTTCCGTCGGTTGCCCCCGTGTCATTCCAAGTGTCGACGTAAACGGACTTGGTGTCGACTTTCCCTCGGCGATGCGCGATGGGCTCAGCTTTCAACGCAAGCATACATTCCACTTCATGCCGCTTTTCTAAGCTCGATGCCGCGGTGTTCTTCGCGCCAGGAGGAGGGGCTCTTGCCGGTGACGCGCAGGAACTCGCGGTTGAAGTTGGATTTCGTCAGGAAGCCCGCCTCGAAGGCGATCTGCGTGATCGCCTCATTTGTCTTCTGAAGCAGCCGGCAGGCTTCCTCGACCCGATAGTTGTTGACGTATTGCGAGACGCTGATGCCGTGGATGCGGTTGATGGCGTTGGAAATACGCCGCGCCGGTACGCCGAGCTTGCGCGCGATCCGCGAGAGGTTGAGTTCGAGATCCTTGTAGAGCGCCTTCTTGTGCATCAACGCGTCGATGCTCTGCACGATTTGTGCGTCCTCTTCGCTTGCACCGCGCTCTTCGGGCAACGGCTCTTCATCCTGCCGTTCGCTGTCTGTGGATGTGTCGAAGCTGGCGATCGAGGCGGCGGATCCAAGAATGAGCAGGGCGAGCACGTTGCCGGCCGCAACGATCGCGCCGGAATAGGCGCCGCCGTTGCGTGTCTGGTCAAAACCGATAGCGACGTCGCTGAGGGCAGACGCGACGAGCGCCCATCCGGTGATCTGCAGCGAGCGGTATGATCGAAGCACACCGTCGAGGCGGGACGTGACCAATGCGTTCGGCCCAAGCCGCGCAAGCCACAGCAAAGCAGTGCCGTAACCGAGAAAGAACAGGATAATCGCGGTGCCGACTGCATCTCGCCAGGCAAACATCATCACCCCGACGATGAACGCCGGCAGGAGATGCCAGCCGATGTGCCTCAGGCGTGGCTGGCTGTCGCTTGCAAGGCTGCTGAAACAGACCCAGGCGAGCGCCGCGTTGAACGTCGCAAGCATCGCCTGAGCCGGCAGGATGGCGCGGATGTCGTAGCCCCACCGGATGCCGATCAGCACGGATTGCAGCGCATAGGCGCAGACGAGCAGGAGGAACAGGCGTTGCTCGAACGTCATGGTCTCGTCCCGTTGCGACAGCATGCGGACGATCACGATCGTCAACAGGAGGGAGACGACGAAGGGTAGCGGTACAAACAGCATGGGCGGATGAATTCTTCGGAGGAGGTGTTGACGCTGCGATGATGCCCTCGATTGCGTTCGTGGTCGACCCGAAACGCGATCAAGGTCGCGGCTGGGGTCGATTTCAGGCGAGCTGTTCCCGTCCGGCGATGGTGCCGGATCCAACGAACGGAGCGTCACATGTCGATCGCACTGCCTGCAATGGTCCTTGCCCCCATCTTTCTCGTCGCCATGGCGAGCACCGCCGAGACGTCGGCGACCGACATCGATATCACCGGTGTCACGGCAATTGTTGCGAGCGGCGAGGCAAGCGCAATCGAACTCACCAGCGACGAGAGCTTGCCCTACAGTGCGTCGGTCGAGAGCCGTCGTTCCGGCTGGTTTGCGCCCTTCTATTCCAGCTGGTTTTACAGCGACTGCGTATCGCAAACACGGATGCGTGTCGAAGGCACCACCCTCTACGTCGACGTGGCGGCCCCGTCCTGGCCGGAACTGGAGGAGTGCAAGACCCAGTTTCGGGCTAACCTCAAACAGGGAGCATCGGTCTCTATCGAGCAACCGGCGTTTCAAGCCAAGCTCAAGGGGGAGTTTTCGCGTGTCGCGCTCAAGGGCAAGGCGGCGGATGTTTCGATCGACGGGCACGTCGGACAGGTCAGGCTCGACGTAGAGGCCCTGCGGGCGCGGCTCATCTACGGGAAGACCCTGAAATCAGAGACAGTCGAGATCTCCGGAAAGGCGCTCGATATTCATCTTGGCTTCGATGCGGCAAGTTTGATCGATTATCAGGTGACGGCGACGGCGTCCTGGGTCGACAGTTCGCGAACGGCCATCCCCGGCGCCAAGCCACAGGTTCGCATCAAGGGGGAGATGGTACGAGCGACGATCCGCTGAGCCGCGGCTCGCGACGCCTTGCACTCGATTGTCGCAAAAATGATGCGCTGCAGCATAAATCTTCGGCGGGTGCATTTCCAGGCCGAAGCATATACTGTAAATCGTCACAAAAGACTGTTTCTGGGTGGAGAGCAGGCATGACGAAATGGGTTTACACCTTCGGTGGAGGCAAGGCCGAAGGGCGGGCGGGCGATCGTGATCGGCTGGGTGGCAAGGGTGCGAACCTTGCCGAGATGTGCAGCCTCGGCCTGCCGGTGCCGCCGGGGCTGACCATTATCACCGATGCCTGCAACAGCTATTTCGACAATGGCCGCGAAATACCCGCGGGCTTGCACGATCAGGTCCGCGAAGGCATTCGCCGGATGGAGGAAGTGACCGGGCGGATCTTCGGCGATACCAACCGTCCGCTGCTGCTTTCGGTGCGTTCCGGCGCTCGCGCCTCGATGCCGGGCATGATGGATACTGTTCTCAATCTTGGCCTCAACGACCAGTCCGTGCACGCGCTCGGTCACGACGCCGGCGACGCGCGTTTTGCCTGGGACAGCTACCGTCGCTTCATCCAGATGTATGGCGACGTCGTCATGGGCGTCGACCACGATGTTTTCGAAGAGATCCTCGAAGACGAGAAGGCGCGCCTCGGCCACGAGCAGGATACCGAGCTATCGGCGGTCGAATGGCAGCATGTCATTGCCCGCTACAAGGAAGCGATCGAGGAAGCCCTCGGTGAGCCGTTTCCGCAGGACCCGGAAATTCAGCTCTGGGGCGCCATCGGTGCCGTCTTCTCCAGCTGGATGAACCCGCGCGCCATCACCTACCGCCACCTGCACTCGATCCCGGCGGCTTGGGGAACAGCGGTCAACGTTCAGGCGATGGTTTTCGGCAATCTCGGCAATTCGTCGGCAACCGGTGTCGCCTTTACCCGCAACCCGTCGACCGGCGAGAACGAGCTCTACGGCGAGTTCCTCGTCAATGCCCAGGGCGAGGATGTCGTTGCCGGTATCCGCACGCCGCAAAACATCACCGAGGCTGCCCGCATTGCCTCCGGCTCCGACAAACCGTCGCTGGAAAAACTGATGCCGGAGGCCTTCGTCGAGTTCCGGGCCATCTGCGACAAGCTCGAGCGCCACTATCGCGACATGCAGGACCTCGAATTCACCATCGAGCGCGGTACGCTCTGGATGCTGCAGACGCGCTCCGGCAAGCGCACGGCCAAGGCTGCGCTGAAGATTGCCGTCGATATGGCCGAGGAGGGGATGATCTCGAAGAACGAAGCGGTTGCGCGCATCGATCCCGCCTCGCTCGACCAGTTGCTGCACCCGACGATCGACCCGCACGCGCGCCGCGATATCATCGGCTCCGGCCTGCCGGCGTCGCCGGGCGCTGCGACAGGCGAGATGGTCTTCACCTCGGAGGAGGCCGTTCAGGCCGACAAGGAAGGCCGCAAGGTCATCCTCGTGCGCATCGAGACCAGCCCGGAAGACATTCACGGCATGCACGCCGCCGAAGGCATCTTGACCACCCGTGGCGGCATGACCAGCCATGCCGCGGTCGTGGCACGCGGCATGGGCACGCCTTGCGTTTCCGGTGCCGGCGGCATCCGCGTCGATCTGCGCAACGAATTGCTGATCACGCCGAGCGTGACCCTGAAGAAGGGCGACATCATCACCATCGACGGCTCTTCCGGCCAGGTGCTCAAAGGCGCGATCGCCATGCTCCAGCCGGAGCTTTCGGGTGACTTTGGAAAGATCATGGCCTGGGCCGATGCCAGCCGCCGCATGACGGTGCGCACCAATGCCGAAACGCCGGCCGATGCGCGCGCTGCCCGCTCCTTCGGCGCCGAGGGCATCGGCCTTTGCCGCACCGAGCACATGTTCTTCGAGGACGGCCGCATCAATGTCATGCGTGAGATGATCCTGGCGGAAGACGAGGCCGGCCGACGCCTCGCGCTTGCCAAGCTCTTACCGATGCAGCGATCGGACTTCGTCGAGCTGTTTTCCATCATGCACGGCCTGCCGGTGACGATCCGCCTGCTCGACCCGCCGCTGCACGAATTCCTGCCGAAGACGGATGAAGAGATCGCCGACGTCGCCGGCGTCCTGTCGCTCGATCCGTCAGCCCTGCGCGAGCGTGTCGACCAGCTGCATGAGTTCAATCCGATGCTCGGCCATCGTGGCTGCCGGCTTGCCATCTCCTATCCGGAGATCGCCGAGATGCAGGCCCGCGCCATCTTCGAGGCGGCGGTCGAAGCCGCACGCGAAACCGGTGCTCCGGTCGTGCCTGAAATCATGGTGCCGCTCGTCGGCCTGCGTGCCGAGCTCGACTACGTCAAGGCGCGCATCGATGCGGTGGCAAAGGCGGTGATCGGCGAAGCCGGCATCGAGATCGACTATCTCGTCGGCACGATGATCGAGCTGCCGCGCGCGGCCCTTCGCGCCCATGTGATTGCGGAAGCGGCAGACTTCTTCTCGTTCGGCACCAACGACCTGACCCAGACGACGTTCGGCATTTCGCGCGACGACGCCTCGCAGTTCCTGGCGACCTATCAGCAGAAAGGCATCATCGAGCAGGACCCCTTCGTCTCGCTCGATTTCGATGGTGTCGGTGAACTGATCCAGATCGCGGCCGAGCGTGGACGCCGGACCAAGAATGGCCTGAAACTCGGGATCTGCGGCGAGCACGGCGGCGACCCGGCCTCGATCCGCTTCTGCGAGGATGCCGGCCTCGATTACGTTTCCTGTTCGCCCTTCCGCGTGCCGATCGCCCGGCTGGCGGCGGCGCAGGCAGCGATCAACGGCAAGGCGTGAGGCGCGGCAACGGCTCACGCTGTTGCCGTCGTGCAACGGAAGGGCGTCTTCAGTATCGCCTTGACATTTCCTGGTTGCAAAGTGCGGGCCAACGGTTCATGACGCACACCGTTCGCACGGCATATTGTCGGGCGGGCAGGTGTCGGCCATGCATGACATGGCCATTTGTTCAGAACGGGAGCGGAAAATGACGCAGAGCATTTCCTTACGCCCCTTGGGGCTTCGTGGCTGATCAGCGTTGATGCGCTGGTGAGACCCGTCCTGCCGGCCATCGCGCCGGTTGCTTGACCCTGTTCTGGAATTATTTTCATGGGCACTCATCTTGGGGACTCCGTCCCCGAAGGCGGCGCGCGCAATGCGACCGTCACACACTATTTCACCGCCGGCTGCTGGATAGAAGGCGCGGCAATTCATCAACTGCGAGAAGTCTCGGCGCTCGCCGGTATGATTTCCGTCGCCGGCTTTCCGGATCTTCATCCTGGAAAATACGGGCCGGTCGGCATGGTCGCTCTTTGTGAGCGGCTTTACCCGCAATTGATCGGCAACGATATCGGTTGCGGCATGTCGTTCTTTGAGCTTTCCCTGCCGCTGCGCAAGTTCAAGGTCGAGAGGGCGGCCGAAGAGTTGCGCGGAATGGAGCAGATCGATCCGGGCGACCTGGCCGGACGGCTCGCGGAACATGATCTCTCGTCAGATATGTGCCCGCATTCACTCGGCACGATCGGCGGAGGCAACCATTTCTGCGAGATACAGGCCGTCGACGAAATGCTGAATGACGATACCGGAGGCCTCATCGATCGCCAGAAGCTCTATCTCCTGGTTCATTCCGGCTCGCGTTCGGCGGGAGCGGATCTCTTCGGCCAAACGCTTGATGCAGCCACAACGCTGCGCGACGGCATGGCTGCAGATTCGCTTGCTGCCAGGCAGTGGCTGGCACGAAGCGCCGACTGCGTGCGATGGGCGTCGCTCAACAGGCAGATGGTCGCCGAGCGTGCGGCCCAGGCGTTGCGTGCCGACGTGACGCTTGTTGCCGACGTGCCGCACAATCTGGTGCGAAGCACATCGGCCGGCTTTCTGCACTACAAGGGTGCGGCGGCCATCGGCGAAGGCACCGTTGCTCCGATCGCCGGCTCGCGCGCCACGAGAAGTTATCTCGTGCGGGCGCTGGCCGGCGCAGTGGCCTCCCATTGGGGAATTTCGCACGGCGCCGGGCGCAAGTATGACCGGAAGGCCATGCATGGCCGCGCCGGCGCGAACCGATCCGAGCGTGATGCCCTTCGTCTCAACGGCTGGGGCGGCGTTGCCATCTGTGACGATCGCGACCTGCTGATCGAGGAAGCCGCGAGTGCCTACAAGGATGCGGCGAAAGTCGTCGGCGATCTCCAGGCATTCGGGCTCGTAGAACCGCTCGCCGCCATGAAGCCGCTGGTGACCTACAAGAACGTCCAGCGGCAGGCGGTCGACTGGGACAAGGCAAAACGGGAGCGGATGACGATGAGGAGGATGCGCCGTGGGTGAGGTGATGCTCTTTCTGACTGCGGGCAACGGTCCAGTCGAGTGCCGCATCGCCCTTGCCGCGCTCATCGATATCCTTTCCAGGGAAGCAAAGACGAGCGGCTGCAGCTTCGAGGAGACCCGTGGCGGTCAACCCGATGCGTTCGGTCCGAAGTCGGCCGTGGTGACGGTGTCCGGCAAGATGGCGGAGCAAATGGCCGAGACCTATTGCGGTACGGTCCGGTTTGTCTTCAAGAGCCCGGTGCGCAAGGGCCACCAACGTCAGAACTGGTTTGTCGGCGTTCGGCGCCTCGATCCTTGCGTCGATGCGGCCGTGGTGCCGACGATCGAGCACAAGGACTTGCGCTTCGAGACATTGCGGGCCGGTGGACCTGGTGGCCAGCATCAAAACACCACCGACAGCGCGGTGCGGGCGACGCATGTGCCAAGCGGTATCACCGTTGTCTGCCGGGAGGAGCGATCGCAGCATCGCAACAAGGCAACCGCAATCCGCAGGCTTCAGAGCATTCTGGAGCTCATAGCGGCCGATCATGAAGAGCAGGAAAAAGCAGCCTTGTTCGTAGCCAGCAAGCAGTTGGAGCGTGGCAATGCGGTGAAGACGTTCCGGCTCTAGCTATGCGACTGTGCAGCCCGGGCGCCGAGCGTCCGGGTCGCGCGTCTGCAGCTATCGAGATGCGGCCGCCGCGGTTCAATTCGCCTGCACGACAACCGGGCGCGCGATGACAACAGGGCGGTTCCAGCCCCACATCATCGCATCGTTGTTGTAGCGGAAGGCGCGCGACTCGGCGCGGCGGTCAAGCTCGATGCGCTGCAGGCAGGTGGCAAATGCGTCGGTTCCTCGACGGAAGCCGTAGGAGGCGCAAGTATTGCCATCGGCGGCACGCCGCTCTTCCGGGGTCATCGTCTGGCAGGCCGCAAGCAAAAGCCCGACGGCGCAAAGGGTCAGCAGTTTGGTCTTCATTATATTCATGCCTCCTGAGCGGATGCAGATCGGCTCGGCGAAAAACCGTCTTTGATTGTGCCCCAACCGCATCCTTGTCAGGAGGTCGGACACACCAAGTCGCTCAGCTCTTTACCGCCGCCTGCAGAACAGAGCTCTGCCGCATGGCGGGCTGTCGTGTCCACCCTGATTTTTTCGGGTATTGCCATGAAGACCAGCAGGGCGGTTCGTGCGATCGCCGGCCGAGGCGTCGGCGCAACGCTAGGCCAAACGCCGGAGTTCAGGCGTGCGCGCCCCACAAGGATCTTGCATTCACGATTCAATCGCATGGAAACATGATGAGCCTGTCGGCGGCCAGCCGTCAATCCGTTTCCGTACACCTCGATGTTTACATTCGCTCGAGCACGCCGACAAAGGATTCGGCAAAGCTTTTCAGGTCCTGGGTGCTTTCGCCGGGATGCTCAAGCCGGATCGTCGAGCCTTCTTCCTCAAGGCAGACGAACAGGATCGGCGAGGTATCGCCCTCAGTCTCGCCGAGGCGCAGGACGGCGATGCTCAGGCAGTCCTCGATCAGGCCGGAAGCCGGCAAGGCAAAGAGAAACTCGCCGCCGACATTGTCGGCGACCGTCCGAATGAAAGCGGTGAAATCATCCTTGCTGCCGGAGAAACCGTCGAGGGAAAGCTCAAGCTCCAGCAACGCCATCGGTATGCCGGCGTCAGCCGGTGAGGGCGGTGCGGCGTGGGTGGCAGTTGCCACGGCTGCTTGCGATGCGACCATGATGTCTCTCCGTCCTGCCGTGCTGGATCACTTCCCAGACGTCGGCCATTGCCTCCGGTTGACTGTTCCCTGCGGCCTTTGCCGCCGTGCGGGCATATTCGTAATGTCTGATAGGTGGTTAACGAGAATGGCGATTTTGCGGCAATGCTCCTGACGCGCCCACCCCATGCCTCCTTCTCGATTCTATTGCCTGTTTTCACGGCCCCGGCCATGGTCTAAGAATGCGGATCTGTTTCGATGCAGGGGATTGATTCCGTTACATGATGGTCCGGTACGAGCGCCCCTATTCCCATGCCGCCCATTGGGCGCGCCGCTTTGCCCGCATCGCCTTTGCGATCTTCGCCCTGTCCCTGGCTGCGCATCGGTTCGGCCCGTTGACGACACCGCACTTCCTCGGCCTGGTCGGCCTTTCCGGTGCTTTCGCCCTACTTGGCGTCCTGCTTGCCATCGTCGGGCTCGCGCGGCTTTGGCAGGTCGCCGCGATCGGCGGGCTCGCCTCGGCTTCGGCGCTTGTCTATGCCGCGCCGCCCCTCGGTTTTATCGGCTTCGGTGCCGCGCAATACCTGACCCGTCCAGCGATCTATGATGTCAGCACCGATACGGTGACGCCGCCACCCTGGCTGAAAGTACCGCAGACGGAGGAAAGCTGGTTGAAGCGTAAGCCGACCGTCACTCTCGAAGATCGTGAAGCGCAGATCGTCGCCTATCCCGGCCTGACCGGACGACGTTACGACGGCGCACTCGACCGTGTTTTCCAGGGCGTGCGCAACGTCGTCGAGAAAACGCGCGTCGGGATTACGCAGGAACTCGGCGTCGAAAATACCCGCGCCGATCTCGAGGATCTGGCGGTCCGGCCGAATGCCGGGGCGGACGCCACTGCCGAACCGGAGAATGTACCCGTGCCGGAATCGCGGCCGGAAATCGCGCTCGAAGGCGCCATTCCGGGACGGCGTTCCAGCGATGTCGTGCTTCAGGGTGAATGGCGTACTCTGATCGCCGGTTTTCGTTTTGACGTGCTGATCCGCCTGCGCGAAGAAGCGGAAACGACCTTCGTCGACCTGCGTGTTGCCTCCCGCTACGGCCAGCACGACCTCGGCATCGGCGCCGCCTTCGCAGACCAGTTCCTGCGCGCTCTCGATGCCGAGCTGCTCGGCATTGCCGGCGACTGATCAGGACAAGACCGGCCCGAACGCCTCAGCCGTGCATGAGGGCGCCGAGATCGTCGGACTTGGGAAGCATTTCCCTCATGATCGGCGCTGTCGGCTGGTCCGCTGGCTTGAGCCAGCCGCGATAACGTACGATCAACCCGGTCATTGGACTTTCGACCTCCACATGGAAGTGAAACAGGCCGTCGCGATCCTCCTCGAAGGTCCGCCCGCACGGTGCAAGAAGTGCGGGAAGCGGGAGGCCGAGGAAGGACCAGCCTCGAACCCCCAGGTGCAGGCGGTTTTCTTCGGGCTCCAGGGCGCAGAGGATGCGAAATGGCCCGAAATGCTCGGCGAGCAATCGTTCCTCGCGGCCTTCCACTGGCCGCTGTGAGCTGCGCAGAACCTTGTCGCCGAAGCGCCGGGTCCACACCTCGCGACCATCGGCGCATGCGAAGCGGATCTCCACTGGGACATCCTCCCCGGCCGCGGGAAAACCGGCGATAGAGGCTGCGAGACGGGCAAATGGCCCCCGGCCGCGTTCGACGACCGCACGTCCCCTGAATGTGGCGTTTCCCTCCGACATCTCGTGCAAGCAGCGGATCGCTGAGGGCAGGCGATCCCAATCCTTGCCGAGAATCTGTCGGTAGAGGCTTTGCCGATGAACCAGACGTTCCGCCGCTTTGCTCTTCATGCGATGAAGCGCCCGCGCTCTTCCGCTGATGGTACCATGCAGGTCTGGCGGCGCCCGGCGATCCGGTAACGGTTTCTCGCAACGAGATCGTAAAGCGGATCGCGAAGGGCGGCAGGCAGGATACGGCAGATGTTTACCAGCGACCACGGCAGGCCAAGACCTGCAAGCGTGCGGATCGATCCGTCGGACTTGAAGCGCGCGATGCCGTTCTCGATCAGGATGTTGCTCTCATAGTTGCGGTCATCAAGGCCGTAATGCCGATAGAGCGCCCGGCCGAGCGGCGACTGCGCCGTCAGGTAGCGATAGCGCGCCTGCCGGTCGTGGCGTAGCATGAAGCGCACCCAGCCCGAGCAGAAGATGCATTCGCCGTCAAAGACGATCACCGGGCGATCGTCGGGAAAGTCCGGCACCGACGCATCGTTGCGGTAGCCATGGGGTTGCTGTCGCATGGTCAGCCGGCACCTCCGGGCGCCAGCCGGTAGTCGCCAAACAGGGAAGGCGGCCCGTCGGTCTCGACACGCCCCTGTTCGACCAGGTCTTCGAGGTGCGCCAGCACGGAAAGGGCGGCCGCGCCATGCAGTCGGACGTCGGTCGTGGCGTAGATCACCTTGACCATGTCGGGGATCTTGCCGTCGCCTGCACGCACGCGCTCAAGCACCGCACGTTCGCGCATCCGGCGGTGGGCGCGCAGCCCCCTGAGGAATGAGGCCGGTTCGACGACGGGGCCACCGTGCCCGGGCAGATAGAGCCGGTCGTCGCGCCCAAGCAGCTTTTCCAGCGAGGCCATGTAGTCCGCCATGGCGCCATCCGGCGGCGCGACGATCGTCGTCGCCCAGGCCATGACGTGATCGGCGGAAAAGACAGTGCCGGTGCCCTCGAGCGCAAAGGCCATGTGGTTGGCGGTGTGGCCGGGGGTGGCGAGCCCTGTCAGTACCCAGCCGTCGCCTTCGATCCGCCCGCCATCGGCAAGGACGATGTCGGGCGAAAAGTCCATGTCGGAACTTTCGGCGAAGGGGTTGATCTCGCCTTCATGCAAGGGGCGGGCGGCCCGGTGCGGCCCTTCGCCGACGATCGTTGCGCCCGTCGCCGCCTTGAGCCGCTGTCCCAGCGGCGAGTGATCGCGATGGGTGTGGCTGACGGCAATGTGGGTCACTTCCCGGCCCGCAAGCGCCGTCATCAGCGCCTGGAAATGCGCTTCGTCGTCCGGGCCGGGGTCGATCACCGCCACCGAGCGTCCGCCGACGATATAGCTGTTGGTGCCGTGGAAGGTGAAGGGGCCGGGATTGTTGACGGTGATGCGCTGCACCCCGTCGGCAACGGTCACGGCCTCGCCATGAGCCGGCTTGAAGTCGAGATCGAAGTCGGGGCCTTGCATGCGTCTTTTCCTGGCCTTCACTTGTATTCGATCTCGATGAAGGACATCGACTCGCTACCGGCATTGACGACATTGTGCGCCATGCCGGCCTCGCGCCGGTAGGCAGCACCCTTGGCGATATCCACCCGGCGGCTACCGCCTTCTTCTTCCAGTAGGAACTGGCAATCGGTCATCGGCACGACGACATAGCCGAGGCCATGGACATGGTGGCCGGTATCGGCGCCGGGCTCGAAGTCCCACCTTGTAATGCGCACCACCGCGTCGTCGACAAGAATGCTGGGCACGGCAGGGGGGCGGGCGCGAAACTGGCTCATAGAGGTCTCCATTCGCGCCGGAGAATAGGAGGGGACGATGGCGAAGGGAAGGGCGCTTCGGCACCAGATGCCGGCCTTTCGCCGAAGGCGAGAAGGATGCGCGTGAACAAAGCCGAACAAAACCGCGCAAACCGCAAACTTAATCATTGTGACGCGGCACGACCTTTGATAATCAGGCGCTCGATTTGGCGAGTTTATATTTCGTCAACTCCGTTGGGGCGTCGCCAAGCGGTAAGGCACCGGTTTTTGGTACCGGCATTCCCAGGTTCGAATCCTGGCGCCCCAGCCATATTTTTCCTTCAGGCAGTGCTCAGCGTTCTTTCGTGTCCCGATTGCCATGTCCGGCATGGGGCCGGTCGCTGTTGGTGCCCTGGCCCATGCCGGAAACAAGCATGATCGTTTCAGAGTCGTCAGGCCGCGCTGTGCGGATCGTTCGCCTTCATCGGCGCGCGGCGACAGTCACTCGCTCCGTCCGCTCTGCGCCGCCGAAACAGAAAACCCGCCAATGGATGTTGGCGGGTTTCGAATGTCTGTCGTCTGACGCGCTCGGCAATCAGCTCGCCGGCGTTGCCGGCTTTTCCTGCTTGGCGCCGCCGAGGAATTCCTCGCACCAGCTTGGGCCGTCGGCGCGCTTGTGGTCGCCGAGGAGGCGGATTGAGCGGATGACGTAGTCGGAAGAGACTGTCAGCTGCACCGAGCAGCTCAGATACTCCGTGCGGGCTGAGGCAATCCGTTTGCCGCGCTTGCCGTCCTTGCCGGTTTCATACTGGGCCGGGACCTTGCGGGTCTTGTAGCCGCCCTTCCAGTTGTAGACGGTGGAGCTGCCGCTTTCGACGTCGGAGAGCGGAGGGCCATACTGGGCAAAGAAGGCGCCGGCCGGCTGACCGAGCCAGCGGGATTCGACCGCGTTTCTCGAAATCCCCGTCGTCGTCGTGGTGCAGCCTGCGAGCGCAAGCGCGAGGCCTGCCACCGTCATCATGCGGAAGTTCATGTTTTCGTCCCTTTGGCTCTCGTTCGGAAATAGGCATGGCGCGCAGGCCTCAATCCCCTGAGTTTGCGCGCTTTCCGCTGAGCCTCTAGCGCCAAAAGCCTGCAAAGAAAATCCGCTGTCTGCATTCTATTTCAGGAAAATGCGAAGCGTTGCAGAAAGGCCCTACCTGGCCCCACAGCCTCACGGCAACGTGAACGGTTGGAGCCGATTCACGCCTCTTCGCCCGCCGCCATGAACATGGGAAAGGTTGCGACACAGCGATTCGAACAACTCGTCTTGAAAGCGCTGGAAAGCGCTGGCGCGCAATGCCTTTGGTGCGGCGTTCGCGCTGTCTTCGTGCTGATGCGCGGGCGCGATTTGCTCCGATGCGTCCGGCGAGGGGGCTCTGCTGCTCGGCCTATTCACCGATCAGCTTGCAGCCGATCTTGGTAGCGCTCCCGGCGATCGCCTTCAGCGGGCCGTCGTAGACATCGCAGTCGAGCAGGTTGTCCGGGCCGCTGCGACGGGCGGAGTAGACGTTGATGTTGACGAGGGGCTCGCCGTCCTTGACCCAGTGCAGCCGTGTTTCGATATCGCCCTTGCCGGGAATAGCCACCATGGCCGGTTCGCCGTCACGTTCGGTCCTGTCTTCACCGAGATCGATCATGCCGATCTGATCGGCGTGCTCTTCGGCGCCCGGCGCCGGCTCGCCTGAATAATAGGCCGCAATCACGATCCCTTCCTTGAGCGCCTGGAGCTTGCTCGCGGCGGCTTGTGAAAAGGACAGATCCACTTCGAAGCCCCAAGGGGCCGCAATATCGGCACCTGCCGTGCCGGGCACCAGGCCGGCAACGACGATCGCGGCAAGCGAAACAGAACGGATCGGCGGCATTGACGTACTCCTTGGCGATGGCGGGCAAGCACCTGAAGCCGGCGTATTAGACAAGCAACACAGACAGTCCCCGTCAAGGGGCGTCTCGATCGGCAGCGATCATCGTCCGTTCTGGCCGATATTTGGTTTGCCGGCGGTGTCGAACAGGAGGCGGATCGCTGTTCGCGTCTCGGTTTTCCACTGGTCCTGCTCTTTATTGTCGTGACCGTGAATGTTTTTCGCAATAGGCGCTTGTGCAATCCAAATGCCTGTTCTATAGAGGCGCCGCTGGTCACGGAGTGTAGCGCAGTCTGGTAGCGCACCACGTTCGGGACGTGGGGGTCGCAAGTTCGAATCTTGCCACTCCGACCAGCTAAATCAATCCCTTAATTCCCCATTTGCCCGGATCGCATTTCGATGCGGGGCAATTGCGTGCCTTTTCAAGGCACGTAAGCCGCTGCCTTGCAAAAGGCTGGTCTGGCACGCGGAGAAGCTGCTCAAAATCCTGCTCAGGCCGCCGATCCGCCTTCTCACTCGACATTCTCTCCAGGCCGTGATGGAGTAGG
This sequence comes from Ensifer adhaerens, assembly GCF_013283195.1. GTDB lineage: Bacteria > Pseudomonadota > Alphaproteobacteria > Rhizobiales > Rhizobiaceae > Ensifer > Ensifer adhaerens_G. The sequence goes on from NZ_JABEKT010000001.1 coordinate 1,425,058, forward strand.
GCGCGCACTTGTCGATATCGATGCCTGGAACGAACGCGGCTATACCGCCCGGATCACCGACCTCTTGCAGAGCCGCTCATTCGAATTCTTGGATCAGGATGTCTTGAATGTGGCTGCCGATGGCGACTTCGTGCAGCTTGCCGACCAATGGAATGCGCGAAAGGGATGGGACGACTATTCCAATGCCTCCATCGTGCATTTCACGCACGCCAAGCCAAACACGCAAGAATGCCTGCACCCGGAAAAGGCGACCTTCTTGGAGTACAGAAGACATACGCCCTGGCGGAAAGACCAGGCTTCAGACAAGGCGCGACAGGCGCATTCGGACACTGATGCTTTCAGTCAGGAAAAAGTGGCAGCGATTCTGGGCCGCTTCCGGGTTCGGCGCGCCCAGCCGCGTCGATTAGGCGAGCCAGTCTGACAAGTGCCGGCAGGACTGCTGCCAGCAATATCTCGGCCAGATCGCTCAGCCCTGCTTTTCCAGAGCCCTGAGGACGGACTGGCCGATTGCCTGCGCCTGCAGCATCGAGGAAAAGTTGCCCTGCGCCGGGTGGGTGACGCCGCGATACTTTACGACAAAGCACCATTTGCCATTCGGGCGCTTTTCGATAGTCACGGCCGTTTCCGGTTTTTTGTCCGCGGTCATCTTCGTCTCCTTGCGATCCTGCGCGTCGTCGCGCCAGACCTGCCTGATATCCGCATGTCGCGGCTGATGTCCAGTTGCGTCTCGTTTGTGTCGGCTGTCTGGTCGTTATCGACACAATTTTGCGACCTTCGGCGGATCTTTTTGGAAACGTGTCGAAGCACCCGGCCTGACGACAAGCGCGTCATGCGTTCACAGGAATGCACGAGGGACACTCGAACACTTTGATTCCGGAAGATCTTATCCGCCTTCAGTGATTCCATTTGCAAACAGGATGCTCTGGACAGCCGTCATCGCGCCAAGGAGCAGAGTTTTGAAGGCAGTCGCATCGACCAGCGTTCAGCATCCGCTGATCAGGAATCCTGTCGCGAATGACCGGAGAGGGCTCGCAAGGGCCCTGTTTGTCGTGCGATCAAAGTCTGGAAGGAGCTGTGGTCAGGCGGACTGTCCCACGACGTTTGGAAACGGTGAAACAGCCCTATCGGTCATCATGATCGACGCGCCAACTTACAAATGCATCGGCATATTTAAACCCTCAAATTTTATGGCCGCAGCTCAAGGTGAAGCAATTGCAAGCGGTGTGCTGTTTCGGCACAGGTCGGTGCGGCAGACGGGTTGAGTGCGGTCATCCGAGTGATGCCATCTCGCGGAACGGCGGGAGCCCGCGATGAAGCATGCTTCAGGCGCGGAGGCCCGGAACCGCATGCGCGCCTTGTGATCGCGCCAATTGCTGTTCAATTGGAAACGGCTTGTTCACCCGGTGCTGTCTTATCGGAGTGAACAACAAAGGCGATATTGCCTTCAGCAATCGTTCTCTCCGTGAGGCTCAGATGTTGAAGGAACCGATATTCACATTCCGCGAGATCGCCATATGGTCCGCCATTCTCGGTAGCGTGGTCGGGTACCAGCTTTGGCAGCACGCCGATCCCGCACCGCTGACGATGGTGCTTCCGAGCATCGAGCAGCGGTCGTGATTGCCGCATCATTCCTAAATCGAAATCGATTAAGGGAAGAAAACATGCGGCAATTTTAAAGGGTTACAGCGCTTGTCGGTATTACTCCTCCGGCATGCCGTTGCGCCGAGCGGCCTGAAGCAACTCGATCTCGCCGGCCGTCGGGCCGAACTGGCCCTGAAGCCTTCGTGTTTCCTCCGCGTCGAGCCGGTACTTCCGCGCGAAGGCCTCGATCGTCACGGCCCGCCCAAGAAAGCCACGGCGCGGCGCGTCCTCTCGTTCATGGTCCAGCATCATGGCTGTTCCTCCTTCCCGGTCCATGGAAAGTAGGGCAGCAGTCAATTTCGGAAAGATGCGTTGGCGCAATTCAGCGAGGCGTCGTGCAGATCGGTCGAAAAGAAAAGGGCCCTCGTGGGCCCTCTTCTGGTCGTGGGTGACTGCAGGTCAGCCGTCGATCGTGTCGATGATCTCACTCGCCTTGCCTGCGCTGACGCGGCGAACTTCAGCATCTTCACGCCGAGCCGCAAACAGTTCGGTTGCCATCAACTGGTCGGCAAGATCGGCCGGCAGCGACAGGATCACGCGTGCGTCTTCCGTATGGATGCCGCCAAGCGCTGAGCGTTTGGCCGTGATCATGCCGCCGGCCACCGTGTTGTTGGTGTCCGGGTCGATCAGGATGAAGGCGCCAGTCGTCCGGTTCTGCTCGTAAGGGTCGAAGATCGCCTGTTCGTCGAAGGCCAGGTGAACCTTGCCGATGGCGTTCATCGGCAGCTGCTCGGCCGGTTCCCACTTGCCGGTCTTCAGATCCAGCTGGCTTGCTGGCTGCACCTGGACACGTTGGCGGCGGCTGCCGCTTTTCAGCCAGTAGCGCTTGCCCGGCTGGATGCCGTCCGCCTGCAGCGCAACGATCTGGGCGTCGAAGGCAAGGCCCGTCAGCGGCTGGCTGTCGATGGCGACGATCATATCGCCACGCGAGACATCGACCTGGCGGTCGAGCACCAGCGTGATGGCGTCGCCCGCCACCGCCGCATTGCGCACGAGATCGAAGGTGACGATCTTGGTGACATTGGCGACCATGCCGGAGGGCAGGATGACGACGCTGTCACCCGGCTTCACCGAGCCGCCGGCAACCGTTCCCTGATAGCCGCGGAAGCTCTCGCCTGGACGGGATACACGCTGCACCGGCAGGCGGAAGCCGACCGTCTGGGACGAGCGTGTCGTCGCCAGTTCAAGCACTTCGACCAGTGTGGGGCCGTCGTACCAGGGCATGGAGGCGCGGCCGTCGTAAACGACGTTCTCGCCCTTCAGCGCCGAAAGCGGAATTGCCGTGACCTGACGCACGCCAAGCGACAGCGCCAGCTCACGAAACTCGTGGCTGATCTGGTCGAACCGGGCACGATCGTAGTCCGTCAGGTCGATCTTGTTGACGGCCAGGACGAACTGCTTGATGCCCATCAGCGTCGCGATGGTCGCGTGGCGCCGGGTCTGCTCGAGCAGGCCGACACGGGCATCGACCAACAGCACTGCGAGGTCGGCCGTCGAGGCGCCGGTTGCCATGTTGCGGGTGTACTGCTCGTGGCCGGGCGTGTCGGCGACGATGAACGAGCGCCGGTCGGTTGAGAAGTAACGATAGGCGACATCGATGGTGATGCCCTGTTCGCGCTCGGCCTGAAGACCGTCGAGCAGCAGTGCGAAGTCCGGCAGGCCAAGGTCGTTCTGCTTGCCGCTGGAATCACGTCGCAGTGTTGCCGCCTGGTCTTCCTTGACCGCCTTGGTATCCCAGAGCAGTCGGCCGATCAGCGTCGACTTTCCGTCGTCGACCGATCCGCAGGTGATGAGGCGAAGGGGACGACTGTCGCGCGTGGCGCGCGCCGTTTCGGAGGCCGGAAACGCCAGAACCTGGCCGGCTGCGTCTTCCTGAACGGCATTCGCGGTTGCTGGTGCGGTCATCAGAAATATCCTTCGCGTTTTTTCTTTTCCATCGAGCCGGATTGGTCACGGTCAATGGCGCGGCCCTGGCGTTCGGATACGGTCGCGGTTTCAAGTTCGGAGATGATGTCGTCGAGTGATGTCGCTTCGGAGCGGATGGCGCCGGTCAGCGGGAAGCAGCCGAGCGTGCGGAAGCGGATCACTTCTTCGCGCCTGGTTTCATCCGGCAAAAGCTCGAGACGCGGGTCTTCGGCAAGGATCATCATGCCGTCGCGTTCGACGACCGGGCGTTTCTTGGCGAAATAAAGCGGCACGATCGGAATGTCTTCGGCCTGGATGTAGCGCCAGATGTCGACCTCGGTCCAGTTCGACAGCGGGAAGGCGCGCACGCTCTCGCCCTTGCGCACCATGCCGTTGTAGACGTTCCAGAGCTCGGGGCGCTGGTTGCGCGGATCCCAGCGGTGGTCGGGGGTGCGGAACGAGTAGATGCGTTCCTTGGCGCGTGAGGCTTCTTCGTCGCGCCGGGCGCCGCCGAATGCCGCATCGTACTGGCCGGCGTCGAGCGCCTGGCGCAGGGCCTCGGTCTTCATGATGTCGGTATAGAGCGCCGAACCGTGGCTGAACGGCGTGACGTTTTCCGCAGCACCGCGCGGATTGACGTGCTCGATCAGGTCGAGGTCGTAGCGCTTCACGATCTCGTTGCGAAACGCGATCATCTCTGCAAACTTCCAGCCGGTGTTGACGTGCAGCAGCGGGAAGGGGACGCGACCGGGATAGAAGGCCTTGCGCGCCAGGTGCAGCAGCACCGAGGAATCCTTGCCGATCGAGTAGAGCATGACAGGGCGATCGAACTCGGCGGCCACTTCACGGAAGATGTGGATCGCTTCGTTTTCCAGCGCCTTCAGATGCGGATCAAGCGGCGGCTTGGTGCTCTGCGGGTTATGCAGTTCCGTTTCCGGATGGGTAAGGGGCATTTCAGTCTCCGGGAGGATCTTGTCTTTTGAGGAGCGCGCCTGCCCTCAGGCGGCGCTGCTCGTGTTCGGGATGGTTGAGGTGGTTGCCTCGGGGACGTGGAGACCGCATTCGCGCTTCTCGTCGTTCTCCCACCACCAGCGGCCGGCCCGTTCGGGCTCGCCCGGCTTGATGGCGCGGGTACAGGGCTCGCAGCCGATCGAGGGATAGCCTCGGGCATGCAGCGGGTTCACGGGAACGCCATTCGCGGTAACGTAGGTACGGATGGTTTCGATGTCCCAGTCGGCGAGCGGATTGATCTTGATGAGGCCGCGCTCTGCATCTGCTTCGGCAAAGGGCGTCGTTGCCCGGTTGCCGGACTGGCCGCGGCGAAGTCCTGTCACCCAGTAGCTGGCGCCCTCGAGTGCGCGCGCAAGGGGTTTAAGCTTGCGGACGTCGCAACAGGCATGCCTGGCTTCGACGCTGTCGTAAAAGCCGTTGGCGCCGTACTGCGCGGCATAGGCGTCGACATCGGCGCTCTCCGGGTGAAAACGCTTGATCAGGATACCGTAGGTCTCTTCCGTCTTGTCGATCAGCGCCACGGTTTCGTTGAAAAGGCGGCCCGTCTGCAGCGTTGCGACGTCGATCGAGAGATCGTTCTTGCCGATGACGGCGGTAATCACCTGATCCTCGATACCGAGCGACGTGGTAAAGACGGCGCGACCTTCAAGCTCGGCGACGAACGCGAGACGTTCCGCGAGGTCCAGGCCTTCAAGCGCTTCGTTCAAAGCTTTTGCGGTGGCATCGAGGGGTGACGTGGTCATGGCTGCGTCCTGTTCCAACTATTCAGGAATATCGCAGCCGCACGTGAGAAGGGACAGAAATAGCGGTTTCTAATGCTGGGCGTTTGGAGCAAATCTGCCTCTCAGATCGAAAAGCAGCGAAAAACGCAAGGTAAACTAGTAATTTACTAGACTTTATACTTGCCTTGGCGCCGTTGGCCCGGCCATTACATGAAAAGCGCGGGCCTTTCGGTCCGCGCTCCAATCGGTGGTTGGGTATTCGCGCCGGCTAGAATTCTGCCCAGCCCTTCTCCTGTTGGGCCGCAGGGCTGCGATAGGCGGCGGCAAGCCTGCGGTTGAGCGTGCGTGCTGGCGAAGAGGCTGCCTGCTCGACGGAGGGGGATCCGACGAGATGCACCGGATGCGTCTGGCCGTTGCCGGTCTTGAAACGCATCAGGAGATCGTTGAGCGCACCGGCCTCCCGAGCGAGGCTATGGCTTGCAGCCGTTGACTGCTCCACCATCGCCGCATTCTGCTGGGTGCCCTGGTCGATCGAGTTGACCGCCGTGTTGATCTGCTGGATTCCGGCCGACTGTTCGCGGGCGCTTTCGACGATGGCCGTCACATGGGCGCTGATTTCCTGCACCTCTGCAATGATGCCCTCCAGTGCCGCTCCGGTCTCGCGGACCAGGCTGACGCCGGATTTGACCTGGGCGCCGGAGGTGGCGATCAGCACCTTGATCTCCTTGGCGGCCTGGGCCGAGCGCTGGGCGAGTTCGCGTACTTCCTGGGCGACCACGGCAAAACCCTTGCCGGCCTCGCCGGCGCGAGCAGCCTCGACGCCGGCATTCAGCGCCAGGAGGTTCGTCTGGAAGGCGATGTCGTCGATAACGCCGATGATGCTGGAGATCTCTCGCGAAGAGGCCTCGATGCCGCTCATGGCGGTGACGGCGTTGCCGACGATTTCGCCGGATTTTTCCGCCGCTCCGCGGGTTCTGGTGACCAGACTTCCGGCTTCCTCGGCGCGCCGGCTTGCGTCGGCGACTGTCGTTGCGATCTGGTCGAGGGCAGCGGCCGTCTCCTCGACGGAGGCTGCCTGCTGTTCGGTCCGCTTCGATAGGTCACCCGCCGCCGAGCGGATTTCGCTGGCGCCGGCATTGATGCTGCGGGCATTGTCGCCGACGGAGCGCAGGGCATCTTCCAGATTGCCGACCGAACTGTTGAAGTTGGTGCGAAGTGCGTCGAGCCGCTCGGCAAGCGGCGTGCGGATACGATAGGTCAGGTCGCCTTCGGCAAGGCGGTCGAGCCCGAAGGCCAGCGCTTCGACGGCCGCTTGCACTTCCGCAGTTTCCCTGGCCTTTTGTGCCTCGCGCTGTTCGCGCTCGCGCTCCGAAAGCGAGCGGCTTGCCTCCGCGTCCTGTTCCAGTCTTTGGCGTTCAAGCGCATTGTCGCGGAATACGGCGACGGCGCCTGCCATCTGGCCGATTTCATCCCGCCGCCCTTCACCGTAGATCAATGTCTTGAGGTTGCCGGCGGCAAGCTGCCGCATCGCTTCGCGCAGCTTCGAAAGCGGGCGGAAAAGTCCGGAGATGACGAACCACACCGTTGCTGCGAGTGTGGCGAGTGCGAGGCCGGCTATCACCGTTTGCCAAAGCGTCAGGGTGTTCTTTTCGGTGATCGCTGCCCTGAGTTCGGTGTTTGCCACGGACAGCTGCAACTTGATCAGTTCGCTGATCGGCACGGCGAGGGGATCGACCGCGGGATAGAGCCGGGCATCGACGAAGCGCTCGAGTTCCGCCTTGTCCTGGCGATCGAGGATCTGCATGAGCGCGCGGATCGAAGCGTCGCTTTCCACCCGTGCACTATCGAAGCTCTCCGCGAGCGTCTTTTCCTCCGGCGTCAACCTGGTCGCCTCGTAGGCGCGCCATTGCGTGTCGATCGTGGAAAGGGCTGCCGTGATCGCTTCTTTGCCGGCGCCCCAGCCGAGGGCGTTGCTGCGCACCTTGTGGGTGGTGTCGACGATCTCGACCGCATACATGTCCGACACTGTCTTCAACTGATCGACTGGCACCAGTCGATCGGCAACGATGGATTCTGTGCGCTTGGAAATCGATGTCATCGCATTGAATGCCGTGACGATCATGACCAGCATGGCCACGGCGAGCAGCGACAAACAAATAAGCAGGCGTGCTTTGATTGTCATGGAAACGCTCTTCGGTTGCCCGCAAGGCAAATTCGTCCTCGTCCGATGACTGCGGACGTACCGCTTGGACATCAGTTGGCGTGCTTGCCTTGGCAAGGGAGATGACGATGGTCCGATGGAGCACGCAAAATCTTTGCAGCCGATTGCCGTCATGGCACATCCGCCAAGCGTTCACTCCGTCTGATATAGACATAACAGGTGGAGATTAAAAATGGCTAAATTTTAAGCTGTTGAATAGCGCTTGTGCAACCATCGGTTCGTGACTTGCGGCGAGGCCGACTGTCGGGCTGCCGAACGCTGCCCTTCGCTCAAGATTTGTTGAACGACAGATGCTTTCGCCTCGGGAACTTCGGGTTCAATCTCCAGGTCTCCAAGGCAAATGAAGGAGTGGCCGATGTTCGTGTTCTTTCCTCGCCGCGTTCTTATCGCAAGCATGGGGGTGATGCTTCTGGTTTCCGGCGCCTACGCCCATCATGGCTGGTCCTGGGCCGAAGCCGACCAGATCGAGCTGTCAGGCACGATCCGCGAAATCTCGATGGCACCGCCGCACCCGACGCTCCAAGTCGAAACCGAAAAGGATGGACTGTGGCGTATCGAATTGGGCAATCCCAGGCAGACGGAGCGCTCTGGCTTTGTCGAAGGTGTTGCCAATGTCGGCGATCAGATCGTCGTTCTCGGCAATCGCTCACTCGATCCGGCCGAAAAGCGCCTAAAGGCGGTCCGCGTCAGCATCGGCGGCAAGACCTTTGACATCTATCCGGAACGCATCCGGACCGGTGGATGAGCGCGGCCGAGTTGCTTGAAGCGATCGCGGCCTGGCCACTTGCATCGGCGATGCGTCGATCCGCGATCCTCTATCTCGTCGTCAACGCGGGACACATCCTGGCGATCGCGCTTCTGGTCGGTGCGATTGTGCCGCTGGACCTGCGGCTGCTCGGTTTTTTCGGCAACACTTCGCTGGAAGTGCTTGGCCCCTTCCTCTCGCGCGCAGCCGCAGTTGGTCTGGCCCTCGTGGTCGTAACCGGCTTCTGCCTCTTCAGCGTGCGACCGGCGGCCTATGCGGGCAATCCGGCATTCCTCATAAAGCTGGCATTGCTGGCGGTTGGAGCAGTCAATGCCATTCTCCTGCAATCGAGCGACGCTTGGCGGACGGTTGCAGCTGGCGGCCCGATCGCAGGTACTGTGCGGCTGGCCGCCGGAATTTCCCTGCTCGTCTGGCCCGGCGCTTTGCTGGCCGGCCGCTGGATCGGCTTTCTTTGAAACAGGCGATCACTAATTTTTTTGCGTGCAAAGCCGCACCGGCAGCGGGCCGGTGGCGGTCGCATGGTCGAGATCGTAGCGGCGATGGCGCGCAGATGACGCCATCGAACAATCCCTATCTGTCGCTGACGGCCCAGCGCGGATTGACCCACGGCTCCTGGTTGGACCGGGCAAGCGGCTGCTTGCCGAGGATGTGGTCGGCGGCCTTTTCGCCGGTCATGATCGACGGGCTGTTGAGGTTGCCGTAGGTCACGTGCGGGAAGATCGAGCTGTCGGCGACGCGCAAGCCATCGACGCCGATGACGCGCGTCTCCGGGTCGACCACGGCCATCAGGTCGTCCTTGGCGCCCATCCGGCAGGTGCCGCTGGGATGATAGGCGCTTTCCAGATGCTCACGCAGGAAGGCGTCGATCTCGTCGTCCGTCTGCACCTTCTCGCCCGGCTGGATTTCCGGCCCACGATACTGGTCGAAAGCCTGCTGGCCGAAGATCTCGCGGGTGAGGCGCACGCAGTGGCGGAACTTCTCCCAGTCTTCCGGGTGGCTCATATAGTTGAAGCGGATGACCGGGTCGGCCATCGGGTCTGACGACCGAAGCGTGACGTTGCCGCGCGATTTCGACAGGTTGTAGCCGACATGCACCTGGAAGCCGTGGCTCTTCGCCGCCGCCTTGCCGTCGTAGCTGATGGCGACCGGCAGGAAGTGATACTGGATGTCGGGCTGTTTGACGCCCGGCGCCGAGCGCAGGAAGGCGCAGGCCTCGAACTGGTTGGAGGCGCCGAGGCCGCCTTTCGACAGCAGCCACTGCGCACCGGCAACACCCTGCCAGAACCATGGCAGCCAGGAATAGAGCGAGACCGGCTTGGTCGAGACCTGCTGGAAATAGAACTCCATATGGTCTTGCAGATTGGCGCCGACGCCGGGTCGATCGACCTTGACCTCGATGCCCATGTCCTTCAGGTGCTGCGCCGGCCCGATGCCCGAAAGCATCAGGAGTTTCGGCGAGTTGAAGGAGGAGGCCGAGACGATTACCTCGCGGTTCGCCTTTACGATCTCGATCTTGCCGCCGCGCTCGATCTCGACGCCGGTCGCCCGGCCGTTTTCGATCACCACCTTGCGGGCAAAGCAGCGCAGCAGCGAAACGTTCGGCCGCTTCATCGCCGGCCGGAGATAGGCGTTTGCCGCCGACCAGCGGCGGCCCTGCCAGACGGTCTGCTCCATCAGGCCGAAGCCTTCCTGCTTGGAGCCGTTATAGTCGTCGGTCAGTTCGAAGCCGGCCTGCTTGCCGGCCTCGATGAAGGCGTGAAACAGCGGGTTTTTCACCGGCCCGCGCTTGACGTGCAACGGCCCGTCGGTGCCGCGCCAGCCGGCCTCGCCGCCGTGAGAATGCTCCATGCGCTTGAAGTAGGGCAGCACATCCGCATAGGCCCAGCCGCGTGCGCCAAGATCCTCCCAGCGGTTGAAGTCCTCGGCGTGGCCGCGAACGTAGACAAGGCCGTTGATCGAGGAGGAGCCGCCGATGACCTTTCCGCGCGGCGCGGTGATGCGCCGGTTATTAAGGTTCGGCTCGGGCTCGGAATGATAGCCCCAGTTGTAGCGATCCATGCTCATCGGCCAGGCAAGCGCTGCCGGCATCTGGATGAACGGCCCGATATCAGAGCCGCCATATTCGAGCACGAGCACCGAATGCTTGCCATCCTCCGAGAGACGGTAGGCGAGCGCCGAACCGGCCGAGCCGGAGCCGATGATGATGTAATCTGCCTGCATAGTCGTGCTCTTTCTTCTACCTGGCTGCCAGCGGCATGCCCCTCATCCGCACGGTGAGGGATGCGCCCCTCATCCGGCTGCCGCCACCTTCTCCCCGCTTGCGGGGAGAAGGGACGTTGACGCACCGTTTCAGGGACTCTCGAACTCTCGTGTGGCAAGTCCCCTCTCCCCGCCTGCGGGGAGAGGGTGAGGGGCAAGCCCCAATCTCAATACGGCGCCTGCACCGGGCTCATCCCGACATAGACGGTCTTCAACTCGCTGTAGTGGTTGAGCGCCGCCACGGAATTCTCGCGTCCGAAGCCGGATTGCTTGGAACCGCCGAAGGGGATCTCGACCGGGCAGAGATTGTAGGTGTTGATCCACAGCGTGCCGGCCTCCAGCTGGTCGACCACCCGATGGGCGCGGGTGATGTCGGCGGTAAAGACGCCGGCCGACAGGCCAAATTCGGTGGCATTGGCGCGCGCGACGACCTCGGCCTCGTCGTCGAAGTCGAGCACGCACATCACTGGGCCGAAGATTTCCTCGCGCGCGATTGTCATGTCGTCCGTGACGTCGGCGAAGACGGTCGGCTGGATATAGGTGCCCTCGGCGCTCACCGCGTTCGGGATGCCGCCGCCGGTGACGAGACGCGCGCCTTCTGACTTGCCCTTTTCGATATAGGAGAAGACCTTGTCGCGTTGTGCGCCCGACACCATCGGCCCGAGCTGGGTCGCCTCATCCATCGGGTCACCGATGATGATCGCTTCGGTGCGAGCCTTGAGGCGATCGAGGAACGCGTCCTTGATGCCCTTCTGCACGAAGACGCGGGTGCCGTTCGAGCAGACCTGGCCGGTGGAATAGAAGTTGCCGAGCATGGCGCCGCCGATGGCACTTTCGAGGTCGGCGTCTTCGAACACGATCAGCGGCGACTTGCCGCCAAGCTCCATCGTCACATGTTTGAGTTCGGCGGCGGCAGCACCCGCCACCTTCTTGCCGGTCGGCACCGAACCGGTCAGCGAAACCTTGGCGACGTCAGGATGGTTGACCAACAGCGGTCCGGTGGTGCGGTCGCCCTGGATGACGTTGTATAGGCCCTTCGGCAGGCCGGCCTCGATCAGGATTTCCGCGATCTTCAGCGCCCCGAGCGGGGTGTTTTCCGACGGCTTGAACACCATGGCGTTGCCGGCGGCAAGCGCCGGCGCGCCCTTCCAGCAGGCGATCTGCTGCGGGTAGTTCCAGGCGCCGATGCCGACGCAGACGCCTAAGGGCACACGCTTGGTGTAGGCGAAGTCGCCGCCGAGGGGGATGTAGTCGCCGTTGAGCGCGGTGGCGATGACGCCGCCGAAGAACTCGAAACTATCGGCGCCCGATGTCGGGTCGGCGACGATCGTTTCCTGGATCGGCTTGCCGGTGTCGAGCGTCTCGAGTTCGGAAAGCTCGCGGTTGCGCTCGCGCATGATCTCGGCGGCGCGCTTGAGGATGCGGCCGCGCGCCGTCGGGCTCATGGCGGCCCATTCCGGCTGGGCGCGCTTGGCAGCGGCAATCGCCTTTTCGACGATCGCGGGCGTTGCCGCGTGCAGCCGGGCGATCACTTCGCCGGTTGCCGGATAGATGCTCTCGATGACGGTGCCGGCGGTGTCCTCGACATATTCGCCGTCGATGAAGTGCGAGGCTTGCGGTTGGGCTTTCATGTCATTCTCCCCGCGGATAGCGTTTGGATTCCTCGAGATTGTCGAGGTTCATATGGTTGCGCATGTAGCGCTCGGATGCCTTTTGCAGCGGCTGGTGGTCCCAGGGGTAATAGGCGCCGTTTCTCAGTGCCTCATAGACCACCCAGCGCCGGGCCTGGCTTTCGCGCACGGCGGCATCGAAGGCCTCCATGTCCCAGTGGGCGGCGCACATGTCCTGGAATGCCTGCAGCGTTGCCGAGTGCACTGGCGTTTCGGGATTGGCGGCGATGTTGTTCAACTCCAGCGGGTCGGCCTCGAGATCGTAGAGCTGATCCGGGTCGAGTGCGCAGTGGATGTATTTCCATTTGCCTTCGCGAATGGCGACCAGCGGTGCGTAGGAGCCTTCCGCCGCATACTCCATCAGCACCGGCTCGGTGCGCTCCTCGCCGTTGATGGCAGGCACCAGGCTGATACCGTCGGTCCAGGGCTTCACCTCGTCCATCGAGATGCCGGCAAGGTCGCAAAGCGTCGGCGTTACGTCGAGGTTTGACGTCGGAGCAAGGTGCAGGCCGGGCGTCACGCCGGGGCCCGCCACCATCAGCGGCACGCGGGCCGAGCCCTCGAAGAAGTTCATCTTGAACCAGAGGCCGCGCTCGCCGAGCATGTCGCCATGATCCGAGCAGAACAGGATCAGCGTGTTGTCGCGCATCCGGGTGCGAGTCAGCGTGTCCAAGAGTTCGCCGACCTTCTCGTCGAGATAGGAAATATTGGCGAAATAGGCGCGCCGCGAGCGGCGGATATTGTCTTCGGTGAGGTCGAAGTTGCCGTAGTCGCAGGAATGCATGATGCGCTTCGAATGCGGGTCCTGCTTTTCCTCCGCCAGCATGCCGACCTCTGGCAGAAGATGCTCGCAACCCTCGTAGAGATCCCAGAATTTCTTGCGTGCGACATAAGGGTCGTGCGGATGGGTGAAGGAGACGGTGAGGCACCACGGGCGGCGGCCTGCATCGTCGTTTTCGCGCGACAGCTGGTAGAGCTTCTGATTGGCGAGGAAGGCGACCTCGTCGTCATATTCCATCTGGTTGGTGATCTCGGCGGTACCGGCGCCGGTGACCGAGCCGAGATTGTGATACCACCAGTCGATGCGCTCACCGGGCTTGCGATAATCCGGCGTCCAGCCGAAATCGGCGGGATAGATGTCGGTCGTCAGCCGCTCCTCGAAACCATGCAACTGATCCGGCCCGACGAAATGCATCTTGCCTGATAGCGCCGTGTAATAGCCGGCGCGGCGCAGGTGATGGGCATAGGTCGGGATCGACGACTGGTATTCTGCGGCGTTGTCATAGACGCGGGTGCGGCTCGGCAGCTGCCCCGCCATGAACGAGGCGCGGGCTGGCGCGCAAAGCGGCGAAGAGGTGTAATTGTTGCGAAAGCGGGCGGAGCGCGCGGCAAGGGTCTTCAGGTTCGGCGCATGCAGGAAATCCGCCGGGCCGTCGGGAAAGAACTTTCCATTCAGCTGGTCGACCATGATGATCAGGATGTTCGGTCTGGCGGTCATGCGGGCCGTCCTTGGCGGTAGAGCTGGTCGAGATGCGAGGTGACATAGTCTTCGGTCAACGCGATCGAGGCTTCGATGCCGATCGGCGCGGAGCGCAGACTCTGGCGGATGTAAAGCCCGTCGATCATCGCAGCTGCGCCTTCCGCAATGCGTTCCGCGTCATCGACGGGGCAAAGGACTTTCAGGTTCGCCACCAGGTTGGAGCGCAGCCGCCGGGCATAGACGACGAGGAAGCGGCGCACGTCCTCCGAACGCTGGGCTTCGGAATAGAAGGCGAGCCATGCAGCAATGGTGTCGGGCGCAAACTGGCTTGCCTGGAACGAGACGCGGATCAGAGCGCTCAGTTTTTCGCGCGGCGCTGTCGCCGCATTCAGCGCCGTCACCGTATCGTCGCGCAGCTGCCTTAGAAGGCTACGCACGGTCTCGATCAGCAATTGCTCCTTGCTGCCGAAATAGTGATGCGCAAGGGCGGGGGAGACGCCAGCACGGCGGGCGATGTCGGACATGGTGACGGCAAGCGTGCCCTGATCGCCGATCACGCGCAGCGCCGCGTCCACCAGCGCCTTTCGGCGCACCGGTTCCATTCCGACCTTGGGCATCTGTCTCTCCCTTGACGATCGTTAGTTTATTTTTGATTGACTCATCAATCAATAAAAAACTTGGACGTTTTTGCTTTCTTTTTGCAGAGAAATCCGGCTCAATCCGATGGTGGCGTTCTGGATAGTCGAAGGACTGGAGGTTGAAATGACCTATGCATTCGATCCGGCTGGCAAGGCGGCGGTTGCCGGCAAATGGGGATGGTTCGTCGCGCTCGGCGTGCTCTTGATCATGTGCGGCGGTCTTGCCTTCGGCAACCTGCTGATGGCGACGGTGGCTTCGGTCTATTACGTCGGACTGATCATGCTGATCGGTGGCCTGTTCAATCTCGCCCACGCCTTCCAGGTCAAGGGCTGGGACAGTGTGCTCTATTGGGTCCTGAGCGGCGCCTGCTACGCCATTGCCGGGCTCTTCGCCTTCATCAATCCGGTGCTGGCCTCGTCGGTCCTCACTGTCCTGATGGCCATAGCGTTGATCGTCGCCGGTTGCTTCCGCATCTGGGTCAGCTTCAAGCTGCGGCCGATCCAGGGTTGGGGATGGGTCGCGCTTGGCGGTCTGGTGACGCTTGTCGCCGGTCTCATCATTGCCGCCGGTTGGCCGGTCAACAGCTTGTGGATCCTCGGCCTGTTCCTGGCGGTGGATCTGGTGATGCAGGGTCTGTCGCTGATTGCCTTCGGGGTCCTGGCGAAGGCCTAGGCTCCCTGCCTGCCGCCGCTCTCAAGAAGCGCTGAAAGCAACGCGAACATGTCGGCGCGCAGATCGGCAAGCTCGCCCGTCGCGAGCGCTTCCAGCCCGATCAGGGCGCCGTAGAGAATTTTCGCGCCGCTTCGGCTTGAGGTGGCGGAAAAGCCGCATCGCGCAAACAGTTCAGCGACATAGGCGAGCCGCCGCTGGTCGACGGCCTTGAGTACAGCCGCAGCGGCGCTGTCGTAACGCGCCCATTCGCGGATCGCACCTTCCGTCCGCACGCCACCATAAGCGAGGTTGCGATCATCGGTGGCAGCCTCCACCAGCAGCCTCAGTTGTTCGAGCCCCAACCCGTCGTTCGCTTCGACATCGGCGATGATGGCATCCGTGGCTTGGCCGGCCCAGTGTTCCAGCATCTGCGCCTTGAGATCGGGCACATCCTTGAAATGCCAGTAGAACGAACCTTTGCTGACCTTCAGATCGCGCGCGATCGCCTCGGCCCTGATCGCCTGCACGCCGCCCGAAGACAGCGCACGGAAACCCGCCTTGATCCAGTCTTCGCCTGAAAGAGGTGTTTTCGTCGTCATGTCGCACCCATACGCCACCGTATTGACTCGTGCAATGGTCGCACCTACATACGCTGCCGTATGGTGAGTTTTTGGAGACGAGATCATGAATCGTTGGCTTCTTTCGGCAGCAGCAATTTCCCTTCTGACCACGGGCATTCATGTGCTGGCGGGCGGACCCGATGTGCACGATCCGTTGCTTGCCATCGATATGCCGCCGGTGCTCAAGGTCTATGTGTCGCTGCTTTGGCATGCGACGTCGGCGGTTCTTGCTATCAACAGCGTCGCATTGCTTTGGGCATCGATCAGCCGCCGATATCGCGAGGCGCTCACCGGTGCCGTCGTCGCGCAATATCTCGGCTATGCCGGCCTCTTCATCGGCTACGGGCTCGCCTATGTCGGGACGCTCTGGCAGACGCCACAGTGGGCCGTGTTCCTGCTGATTTCCGCTCTCGCTCTGGTGGGCTTGCGTTCCGCGCCGTCGGACTTGAGCCGGCTGGCCGCCTGAGTGCGGTGGCCCCAACCTTGCGAGGGAGGATAAGTTGGTCGCACTTGTGTCTGCTTCGGCAATTTGCCTTGTTCTTTCGGTGATATCAGCCCTTCACGCCTATTGGGCATATGGTGGACTCTGGCCGGGCTGCGATGAAGCGTCGCTCGTGAAGACCGTAATTGGCGCGCCCGGCCTGGAGACCATGCCGCCCACGGGATTGACGATGGCGGTCGCACTCCTGATCTTCATTGCCGGCCTTTTGCCGCCGATGTTCGTTTCGGGTGTGCCATCGGGCCCGCCGGCGAACCTGGTGTGGACGGGGATGGTGGTTCTCGCGACAATCTTTCTTGTCCGTGGCAGTCTTGCGTTCCTGCCCATCTTCCGCAGGCGTCATCCGCAGGAGCCGTTCGCGACGCTCGATCGGCATATCTACGGGCCTTTGTGCCTGCTCATCGGTGCCGCCTATGTCATCGTTCTCGCTTCCGTCTGAATCTGTTGCGAGGCATTTTCGGCAATTTCGGAAAACTTGATGAAACCACTGATTTTATTAGGAAGTTCGACAATGACCGGTGCTGGTGAAGCTGTCACATAGCTTTCATCAAAGCTTCATATTGAGGAAAGACTTCGTTGACCGTTGGCCGCCATCCTGCGGCCGTCCCATCGTCCGTTCTCAATCTTCTGGAGCCCGGCATGTCCGCCGCCCCCGCCGAAATTCTCTCGCTTCGCCGGTTCGGCGACGACCAGATCGTAACGCTTGCTAAGCTTGTGATCGAAAGCGCCTTCCAGCCGATCGTCGAGGCGGCAACCGGGGCCGTCTTCGGCTACGAGTCGCTGATGCGCGGCTTTCAGAAGCTGGGCTTTGCCTCGCCGCTCGAATTGCTCGACAAGGCGGAGGAGGCCGGCCAGCTGCTGGCGCTGGAGCATATGGTCAACAGCCGTGCCGTGGCCGCCTTTGCAACGTTGCCGGAGTTTTCGACCCGTACGCTGTTCCTGAACTTCGATTCGCGCCTGGTCGGCGGCGAAAACGCCATCGTCGAGCGCCTCGTCAATCATCTGAAGCGCGCCAACATCGCGCCGTCGTCCCTGTGTTTCGAGCTGTCGGAACGTTTCGACAGCGGCAAGATGCCGGATTTTTCGGCGCTGGTGCGCGAACTCCGGCTCGCCGGCTTCAAGCTGGCCATCGATGATTTCGGCGCCGGTTTCAACGGCTTGAAGCTGCTCTGCGATCAACCCGTCGATTACGTGAAGATCGATCGGCATTTCATTTCCGGTATCGACGCCGATGCGCGCAAGCGTCACCTCGTGCGCCACACCGTCAACACCGCGCATGTGCTCGGAACCAGAGTGATCGCCGAGGGCGTCGAGACTGAAGCGGAGTTCCAGACCTGCCGCGATCTCGGCTGCGACCTGTTACAGGGCTATTTCATCGCCCGGCCGACGACGCACTTAAGTGAATTGCAGCCGACCTATCCGCACCTGGCCCTGAACGGCGGCGGCCACCGGTCGTCGGCCACGCTCGACAGCATCCTCATCCGCAAGCAGATCGAACAGTTGCCGGCGGTGCGCGAAAGCGATGAGCTCGAATCCGTCTTCGATCTTTTCCGGTTGAATCCACGGCAGGCCTTCTTTCCGGTGCTCAACGCCAATGGCGAGCCACGCGGCATCCTGCACGAGTACCACGTCAAGGAGATGATCTATCACCCCTTCGGCCGCGACCTCCTGAAGAACCGGCTCTACCAGCGCCGCATCTCGCATTTCGCAAGCCCCGCGCCGATCGCCGATCTCGATACGCCGGCCGACGAGATGCTGAAGATCTTTGCCGGCATGGACGGCAGCGACTGCGTAATCCTGACCGAGAACATGCGCTACGCCGGCATCCTGTCGGCATCGTCACTGTTGAAGATCATCAATGAGAAGCAGCTGAAGACGGCGCAGGAGCAAAACCCGCTGACCGGGTTGCCCGGAAACCGCGCCATCCGCGATTACGTTCAGGATGCGATCCTCGACGGTGATCAGCCCCGCTATTTCTGTTACTGCGACTTCGACAATTTCAAGCCTTTCAACGATACCTACGGTTTCCAGAAGGGCGATCTGGCAATCACGCTTTTCGCAGCCCTGCTGCGGCGGCACTTCATCGGCGAGGAAAAATTCCTCGGCCATGTCGGCGGCGACGATTTCTTCGTCGGCATCAGCGGCTGCACCGTCGACGAGTTGCAGGCCGTTCTTCACCGTCTGCTGGACGATTTCGCTTCCGACGTGCGCCAGCTTTACCTGCCGGAGCATCAGGCCGAGGGGCGCATCAGCGGTCATGGCCGCGATGGCACGGCCAAGGATTTTCCGCTGATGCGCTGTTCGATTGCCGTTCTCGGGCTGCCGGAGGGCTTCGTCTTCTCGGATGGCCAGGCCGTCAGCGCCCGCATCGCCGAAATCAAGTCCCGCGCCAAGGCCAGCCCCGGCGGGCTTGTTCTGGAGGCGCTCGGCGTCTGACGCGTGGATCGGCAAACACGTTGCCGTCGGCAGTCAGTGCCGCCGCGCCAATTTAGTCCTGGGTTTTCGGCAGGCGGTGGACGAGGTAGTCGCGCATCTGGGCCAGTGCGATGTCGCGTGTCAGTCCTTCCGATTGCAGCCCGAGCCGCAGCCACAACCCGTCGATCAACGACGTAATGGCAAGCGCCACAGCTTCGCACTCGCCCGCCGGCAGGATGTGCGTCAGTGCTGACAAGAGGTTGGAGCGCATCCTCGCGTGAATGATCGTCTGAATCCGCGCCAGTTGCGGTTCGCGCGGTACCTCGGCGCAAAGCGAAAGCCAGGCATGGCAGACGGAAGGTTGAAAGAAGCGTTCCTCGAAATTGGCCTCGATGATCGCGTGCAGCCGCTCGAGAGGGGTCCGTGCGCCATGCAGCCTCTCGACCACGGCTTCCTTCAAGGAAGCATTCGCCTCGCGCATGGCATGCTCGAAGAGTTCCTGCTTGTTGGCAAAATAGTGCAGCACGATACCCTTGGAGGCGCCGGCATGCGTCGCCACTTTCTCCAGGGTCGCCCCGGCCATTCCCTCTTTCTGCAAGACCTCGAAGGCCGCCCGCCGCAGCTCGCGGCGCCTGATCTCGCTGATCTTCGTCAATCGCATGCATTTTCCCCCAAGTGATTCTCACATTGACAAACTTTCCGGGAAGATCAATTGTTGACCCATGGGTCAATTTAAAGTCCGAATGGACAAGATGGGGATGGCGATGCTGTATCTGAAAAGCCTGATATCTGCCGCGGCTTTGTTGACCGCCACGAGCTCCGCCTTTGCGGGTGAGCCGCAAGCATGCAAAAGCGTGCGGTTGGCGGAGCCGGGCTGGAACGATCTGGCCTTTACGACCGGCGTCGGGCTGAGCCTGCTGAAGGCGCTTGGATATGAGCCGGAAAGCAAGCTTCTCGGCATCGACGTCATCTACACGAGCCTGCGCAGCAAGGATCTCGACGTCTTTCTCGGATACTGGGATCCGGCGATGGTGGCCTATTACAAGCCTTACCGGGAGGACGGTTCGGTCGAGACGGTGCGAACCAATCTTGAGGGGGCAAAATACACCTTTGCCGTTCCCGATTACGTCTGGGATGCGGGCGTCAAGGATTTTTCGGATCTGAAAACCTTTGCCGACAGGTTCGAAAAGAAGATGTATGGCATCGAGCCGGGCTCCAATCAGCTTATGCTCGATGCGATCAAGGATCCGGATCTTGGCCTGGCAGGCTGGGAAGTGGTTGAGTCGAGCGAGCAGGGCATGCTGTCCGAGGTGACGCGCAAGGTTCGCGACAAGGCCTTCATCGTGTTCCAAGGCTGGGCGCCGCATCCGATGAACACCGTGTTCACGGTGAAATACCTGACGGGTGGCGACACCTTCTATGGTCCGAATTTCGGCGCCGCGACGGTGGCTACCCAGGTCCGCAAGGGGTACCTGCAGGAATGCCCGAACGTCGCCCGACTGCTGAACAACCTCGTTTTCGATGTCGATTTCGAGAACCGCGGCATGGGCTACCTGATGAATGACGGCCTGTCGCCCGACGAGGCAGGGGTCAAGTCGATTAGGCAAGAACCGCAGCGTCTCGAAACATGGCTCGCGGGCGTGACGACCTATGACGGGCAGCCGGGGCTGGCGGCGGTCAAAGCCGCGCTCGGTCTTTGAGCGTGATTGACCAGCAGTCGTGGGTGACCGCCAAGCGGCGGATGGAACTGCCCGGAGGCAGGCAGTTCGCCTATGTCGATCACGGGCGGGGGCCGGCACTCCTTCTGTTACACGGTTATTCCGATACCAGCCGCAGTTTTTCGCTGACCGCTCCATCCTTGGACGGATATCGCCTGATCATTCCGGACCTTGGCGGGCACGGTGGCTCGATGCCCACGGAAGGGCTGTCGGTTGCCGAACTCGCCAGCGATGTCGATCGTCTGGTCGATCGGCTGGCCGTTCCCGAATATGCGCTTGTCGGCCATTCCATGGGCGCGATGGTTGCTGTCGAAATTGCCGCCCGTCGACGGCAGGCGGTCCGCGCAGTCGTCCTACTCTCGGGGAGCCTCAAACCGGACTTCGGCCCAAGGACGGATGTCGCCCGAGCGATACGTGCCCTCAAGGACCCGCTTGGCGCCGACGACGCCTTCTTCGATCGCTGGCATGCCTGCAGCCAGCCGGTCGACACGGCGTTCCTGATGTATCTGCGCCGCGAAGCAGCAGCCATCCCGACAAGCACTTGGCGTACGCTCCTGGATGCGCTCGCAGAGACGGACCTTACGTCGCGTGCGGCGCAGGTCAGGGCGCCGGTGCTGTGCATCGCGGGAGCACAGGATCCGCTTTTTGACGTCGGCCATCGGCAAGTTCTTGCAGAAACCTTCGCCTCTGTCCGCTCGATCACGCTCGAAGGCCACGGCCACAACCCGCATTGGGAAAACCCGGCCGAGGTCGCGGCGCTGGTCCTTTCGTTTCTCGGCGACGAAGGCGGCTGGCCCGGATCGACATCGGACCTTTCCGCGACGCATGCGCGGCGCTAGGTATGGCGCGTGAAACTTGAAAGGTTGCGCCATGCCGATTCCGTCTGAAATGACCTTCGTCGATCTTCCGTCCCCCGGTGGTCCGGAGAATATGCAGCTGAAGACGGGACCGTTGCCGACGCTCAAGCCGGGCGACATTCTTCTGCGGGTCGAGGCCGCGGGCATCAACCGGCCCGATGTGTTGCAGCGCAAAGGCGATTACCCGCCGCCGCCCGGCGCAAGCCCCATTCTCGGGCTGGAGGTCGCCGGTGAAGTGGTGGCGCTCGGCGAAGGCGCACAAGGTTTTTCCATCGGCGACAAGGTTTGCGCGCTCGCCAATGGCGGTGGTTATGCCGAATACGCCGCGGTGCCGGCAACCCAGGCGCTTGCCTGGCCGAAAGGGTATGACGCGGTGAAGGCGGCGGCATTGCCGGAAACCTTCTTCACCGTCTGGGCCAATGTCTTCGATATGGCCGGCCTGAAAGCCGGGGAAACCATCCTCATCCACGGCGGCTCGAGCGGCATCGGCACCACAGCGATCCAGCTGGCAAAAGCCCTTGGCGCAGAGGTCTTCGTCACTGCCGGCAGCACCGAGAAGTGCCGCGCCTGCGAGGCGCTCGGCGCGAAACGGGCGATCAATTATCGCGACGAGGACTTCAAGGCGATGGTGCTTGAGGAAACCGGCGGCCGGGGCGTCGACGTTATCCTCGATATGGTCGGCGGCCGCTACTTCGATCGCAACATCGCTTCGCTTGCCAAGGACGGCCGCCTCTCGATCATCGCTTTTCTCGGCGGTGCCAAGGTCGAGGCGGCCAACATCGCCCCGATCCTGACGAAGCGGCTGCACGTCATGGGTTCGGCACTCCGCCCACGCACGGCGTTGGAGAAACAGGCGATCCGCGACGGGCTGCTGGCATCTGCCTGGCCGTTGCTGGAAGCGGGAAAGGTGGCGCCCGTCATCCACGCGGTGCTGCCGTTCGAAAAGGTGGTAGATGGGCACCGCATGATGGAAGAGGGCGATCATATCGGCAAGATCGTCATGATGATGCGCTGACGTACGACCTTCGTCGACCTTGCAATCCCGCGAAAATCACCTACCTTGGAACTATCGGTAACGAACAGAAAGGAAGGTGATCCAATGTCTAATGAGATTTCGGTCGTCGTGACAGGCATGGGAGAGGTGAACACGTCGAGGCAATCTTCGACCTGATCCCCGCCTTCCTTCGGGTCCCAAACCCGGGCCAGCCACTTGGCCAAAACTCATGGAAAGGGTCGCCTCGCGCGGCCCTTTTCCATTTTTGGCCACCGCGTCCGTGAACGCCCTCAGCCGTTGGCGGCTACCGCGTCACGGATCTGCAGCCAGGCACTCGGTTCGCGGTCGACGAATTCCTCTTGAATGTGCCTAAGCACCTTCCGTTGCCCGGAAAAGGGCACCATTCGAACAGCTTCGTCGCAACCCGGTCTCCACCTCCTCCTCGACCTCGCGCAGTGCCGCCTGCCAGGCGGTTTCGCCCGCCTCGATCGCGCCGGCGATCTGGCACCCTTTGCCCGCCAGGGATCCGTTGCGGCGCAAAAGGAGAATCTGGTGGGCGTCACCCGCTTCGCGCACGATGACGGCACAGACGGCAAAGGTTCTGATCGGAATTTCATACCTTGGGAAGTCCTTGTCGCAATGGCGGCGGGACCATGCAATTGCCCATCGAGATCCTCGACTGCGTTCCGGTCTGATATCCCAGGGAATGAGTGCCGTCAGATGCCGAAACGCCCGAGTGCCGGGATCTTGATCCCGGGTCTGGCAATGTCGAGACCGGCGACGAGGCCGAAGAAATGCAGCTCCAGGCCGCTGCGCATGCCCGCCGAAATACCCGCAAGGCCATAGAGCGTTGCATGCAGGTCGCGCCCATCGGCGTCGATCTGGAACAGTTTTCCCTCCGGCAGGTAATCTCGACCGACAGCATCCGGCGGCAGCACCGCATTGAGCTCCGGTACCGAACGCAGCACATGGGCAACGAAGGTGTTGGAATTCGGCCCCGGCCAGATCCGGTAGCCGCCGGCCGACGAATAGGGGTAGGCAGCGATCGCCGCTTCGATCTTGGGGATCAGTCTGTGGGCCTCGGCACCGCTTGCGGTCGCAACCAGCCGTGGCTCGTTCGAGTACCAGCGGGCATCCGCCGGATAGGCGTTCCTGCGGATCGGCTTGCCCCAGCCGACCTTGTCGTAGCGGTCATAGGCCTGAGCACCCTGTTCCTTGGTGACGATCCAGGCGTGGCTGGCGACGGCTCCTTTGAGGCCGCCCGTGGCGGCGGAGAAGATATAGACTGCCGCATCCGGGCTTTGTGCGGGCGTCGGCAGGATGCCTGCCGACGACCAGTCGGCGTCTCGCCAGCTCTGCGGGCGCTCCTTCATGTACCACCATCCGGCCGAGGCGAGCGCCGGCAAGAGATAGATCACCAGAAAGGCGGCAACGAGCCTGCGGACGAATTTCATGAAAGCCCCGGTTTCCTGTTGTTCGATTCCTGCTAAATGCATGCACCAATCTAGGAAATTTGAGGGCAAGGCATGTCGAATCCCGTTCTCGTCGAAGTCACCCGCGGCAATCTGGTCGAAAGCCGCCACCGCGGTCTGGTTATTGCTGTCGACGGTGATGGCCGGACGATCTTTTCGCTGGGGGATACCGACGCCGGCGTGTTCCCGCGGTCAGCCTGCAAGGCGATGCAGGCGCTGCCACTGATGGAAAGCGGCGCGGCCGATGCCTACGGCTTCGGCAACAAGGAACTGGCGCTTGCCTGCTCCTCCCATTCGGGCGAGCCGGAGCATGTGGCGTTGGCCGCAAAAATGCTGGCTGCCGCCGGCCGCGACGTCTCGGCGCTCGAATGCGGCGCTCACTGGTCGTCCGACCAGAAGACGCTGATCGGCCAGGCGCGCTCCATGGAGGCGCCGAGTGCGCTTCACAACAATTGCTCCGGCAAACATTCCGGCTTCGTCTGCGCCTGCTGCCATTCCGGCACCGAGGTGAAAGGGTATGTCGGCTATGATCACCCGCTGCAGCAGGAAATCCGCGGCGCCATGGAAAGCCTTACAGGCGCCGTCCTCGGCCGCGACAATTGCGGCGTCGACGGCTGCTCGATCCCGACCTATGCGGTTCCGCTGAAGGGCCTTGCACATGGTTTTGCCAAGATGGCGACCGGCGTCGGCCTCGCGCCCGAGCGCGCCCGCGCATCGAAGCGGCTGATCGAGGCCTGCATGGCCGAGCCATTCTACGTTGCCGGCACCAAGCGCGGCTGCACGCGGCTGATGGAAACGGCGCCCGGCCGGATCTTCGCCAAGACCGGTGCCGAAGGCGTGTTCTGCGCCGCAATTCCGGAGATGGGCATTGCCATCGCCGTCAAATGCGAGGACGGCGCCACCCGCGCTGCCGAGGCGATGGTCACTGCGACGCTTGCCCGCTTCTTCCAGGACGAGCCTGAAGTTCAGGCCGCGCTGATGGCGCAGGCCAACCACACCATGAAGAACTGGAACGGCATCGCGGTCGGCGACGTCAGGGTGACGGACGCCTTCGCCGCCTGAGATTCACAGGCTTGGAAGCGCGCGGGCAAGGAAACGGCCCGCGCGTTCTTGCAGACGTTGCGCAGCCAATCGTGCTCCGCCCTCAGGCGGGCAGCAGCGTCACGCCCTTGTCGCGATAGGGCTTGAGGGCATCCTCATTCATGCCTTCCGGCACGATCAGCCCGGCAATGTCTTCCACATTGGCGACGTGATGAGGTGAAGCCGCGCCGAATTTTTCGGCGGTGGCCACGACGAAGGTCTCCGCCGCCTGTGCGAGGATCGCGCGCTTGACCGCTGCCTCTTCATAGTCGCCGGTCGAGAACCCGTGCACCGGATGGATCGCGGTGACGCCCAGGAAGAACATGTCGACGCGGATAGCGGCAATCGTTGCGACCGCGGCTGCACCTGTCGCCACCATTGAGTGTTTGTAGAGCCTGCCGCCGATCAGGATCACCTCCGCCTCGTGCCGTTCGAGTTCGGCCGCGATCGTCGGGCTGTGGGTGACGATCGTCAGCCGCATTTCACGCGGAAGCGCCCGAGCGATTTCGGCGTTGCTGGTGCCGCCGTCGAGAAAGATCGTTTGTCCCGGTGTGACAAGCCCAGCCGCCCTGCGCCCGAGCCGGCGCTTGACGTCGCCGGCAATCTCCTGTCGCGCGGCAAAATCCGGCAGGGCAGGGACGAGCGGCAACGCGCCGCCATGCACCCGCTGCAGCAGCCCTTCGGCCGCCATCTCCCGCAGGTCGCGGCGGATTGTATCTTCGGAAAGCTGCAGCTCGTCTGCCAGGCGCTTGGCGACGATCTCCCCGTCGCGGTTCAGCCGCGCCGAAATCAGCGCTCGTCTCTGTGTCGTCAGCATTCATTTCGCTCCTTGACTCTTCACGATATTGCACGAATTATCACGAATATTCCAGAATTATCTGGATATATCGTGCAAAAATGAGGAAGAAATCATGTTGATCCTGATTGCAGGTCCCTATCGCTCGGGCACCGGTGATGACCCGGCCAAGATGGCGGAGAATTTGAAGCGATTGGAGGAGCCGTCCCATGCCCTGTTCAGGGCCGGCCATGTGCCGATGATCGGCGAATGGGTGGCGCTGCCGGTCTGGCATGCGGCGGGTGGTGCCAGGATCGGCGACGACCTTTACGAAGAGATCTTCCATCCCGTCGCAGGACGGCTGCTGGCGCTCTGCGATGCCGTGCTGCGCCTTCCGGGCGACAGCAAGGGCGCGGACAACGATGTGCGCATTGCCCGCGAGCGCGGCATTCCGGTCTACTACAGTCTGCAGGATGTACCCGGCTGCGGTGAGGCCCGTGTCGCCTGAGTGAAGACGGCCCCGGTGGGCATGTTCCACCGGGGCTTCAGTTGCCGGGACGCAAGTTGCAAGCGCGCCTCTCAACGGCTTGGCCACGCACGTTCCGATATGCGGGAAGGCGTGGCTATTCGTGCACGTGCGGTTCGGCGACGAAGGTCAGCGTTGCCGTCAATCCCTTTTTGTCGGCGGCGGTGTCGCCGTCGAGCGGAATGGCGTGGCTGACGGCGAGAATGTTGACGCCGGCATTGCGCAGCGTCACTTCGGCTTCGCCCTTCGCGTCCGTTTTTTCGGAAAGGAGTTCCGGTAGTCCGGCGTAATCGATGGTGATTTCCTTGCCTTCGAGCGGCTTGCCGTCAAGCAGCAAGCGGACGCGAAATTTTTCGCCCGGCTTCAGTCCGATCGGATTGTCGAGCGGCACGATCTGCAGCGGTTGGGCCGGGAAGGCCGGCATGTCGCCATGCACATGCACGAGCGCGATGCTGTATTTCACCGAGTGGCTGGCCTGCTTGGCGCCAGGAACTTCGCTTTTCGGCTTGTTGACCCATTTGCCGTCCGCACCTTCGCTCCAGTAGCCGTTGTCGAATTCAAGCGCGAGCAGGGCCGGTTCGCCGTCAAGCTTCAGGAGCGCATGGGTTCCGGCCGCCTCGATGGTGACAGGCAGGGCCTTGCCGTCCTCGCCGAGCGCGGAAACGGACTTCACTTTTGCCGGATCATAGGCTTCGTCGGCGGGCCCGTGGCCGTAGATCACGGCAAGATCACCCCAGCGCTCGCCGATCCAGGCGCCATGTGCAAATGCCGGCGTGGCGGCGGTGGCCAGCAGGCCGGCGGCAAGCAGGGAGGAAATGAAGGTCTTCATGAGCAACTCCGAAAATATGTTATAACGTAACAACAACGTTCTATTGAAGTTGGATTTGGCTTGTCAACCGTCGCGACTTCATTTCTTCTGCGGCAAGAAAGACGGCGTGATGGTCGCACCGAATGGCAAGGAGAGTAACGTGCTGAAATTGTTCTACACCCCGGGAACCTGTTCGCTGGCCTCGCACATAGCGCTCGAAGAGACCGGCATCGACTACAGTGCCGTTCCGGTCGATTTTTCCAAGGCGGAACAGACCAAGCCCGACTATCTCGCGGTCAACCCGAAAGGACGCGTCCCGGCACTGGTCACCAATCGCGGCACGATTACCGAGACCCCGGCGATCCTGACCTACATTGCCCAGAGCGTTCCGCAGGCGAAG
The DNA here is from genome assembly GCF_013283195.1 of Ensifer adhaerens. Classification (GTDB taxonomy): domain Bacteria; phylum Pseudomonadota; class Alphaproteobacteria; order Rhizobiales; family Rhizobiaceae; genus Ensifer; species Ensifer adhaerens_G. The sequence goes on from NZ_JABEKT010000001.1 coordinate 1,452,187, forward strand.
CTCGCACCGCTTGACGATGCCTTCGAATTTGCGCGGATCCAGTCCTTCCTCAGCTACCTCTGCTCGACCGTGCATGTCGCCCATGCCCACGGCCGCCGCGGTGCGCGCTGGGCGGATGACCCGACGGCGCACGAGGCGATGAGAGCCAAGGTTGCCTCCAACATGACGGATTGCTTTCAGCTGATAGAGACCACTATGCTTGCCGGCCCCTTCGTCGCCGGCGAAACCTACTCGATCGCCGACCCCTATCTCTTCACCATCGCCGGCTGGCTCGAGCCGGATGGCGTCGACCCGGCGCGGTTTCCGAAAGTTCTCGATCACCGCAACCGCATGACGCAGCGGCCGGCGGTTGCCCGGGTTCTCACGGTCCTGAAAGACTAGGTACGGGGCGAGCGTCCAGCAAGTCTCTCGGGCAGGTCGAGCGGGGGTTCGTCCGCCCAGGCGACGAACTCTTCATAGCTGATCTTATCGTCGATAATGGCGCGGACGATTCATGAGGAGCCTGAAACAGAAGTGGGCGGGATAGGATAGGCCATGAGTTGGAAGTTTGATCAAGCACCGAACGCTGCCTGCGTTACCTGTCGTTCGGTCATGGAGGGGCGGCCAGTTCTCGTCGCAACGCACTATAAAGATGACCATTCGTGGGGATTTACCGACGGGGCGCCGGGCAACATGGCGAAGGCGCTCGTGGTCGCAATGTCAGAGGTCGTAGATGGTCACCCTGACCTTGATGAGATAGCCAGCCTTCCTCCGGGATGGTCAGCAACGCGCGCCTCGGTTGGTGAGCCCTGGTTAAAGCAACAGGACGATTGGAACTCGGTAACTTAGGGCCAATCGCATCCGACCAATCTTTTTTCAGTTTATGGGTATGCGGCCTAGGACATCACCCGACTACATCAACATGTAATCCTTCGGTTTCGGCAGTTCGGGCAGATCGGTTTCACCCAGCGCTTCGCGCAGATTGATCTCGATCGTGTCGGCAAGCGCCACGATCGGCAGGTCGTTCGGCAGTGTACCGAACGGCTCCTCCAGTTCGTCGCCAAGCGCGTCGAGGCCAAAGAAGGTGTAGGCGACGAGCGCGGTGACGAACGGCGTCGCCCATCCGAGTGCGTCGGCAAAGCCGAAGGGCAGCAGGAAGCAGAAGAGATAGGCGGTGCGGTGCAGAAGCAACGTGTAGCCGAAGGGAACCGGCGTGTTGCGAATGCGTTCGCAGGCGGCAAGCATCGCCGACATGCGCCCGACCGTGCTGTCCAGCATCATGAGCTGAATATCACTGATCCTGTCAGTGGCGCGCAGCTCCGCTAGAATAGCGCCGATTTCGCGCAGCAGCAGGTCGGGGGCGTTTCGACTGGCCTTGTAGGCTGGCAGCAGATCTGCCGGCAGCCTTTTCAGCGGCTTGTCGGGGTGACTGCCCGGACGCAGGTGGCAGACCAGCGTCTGTGCAAAGGCGATCGCCAGATTGAGCAGGCGTGTGCGGGCGTTGTTTTCGCCGACTGTTCCATCTGCACCGAGGACCAGCGTCTGGCGGGCAAGATCGCGGGAGACGAAAATCAGCTGCCCCCAATCCTTGCGGGCCTCCCACCAGCGGTCGTAGCAAGCATTGTTGCGAAAGCCGAGAAACACCGAAAGGGCGATACCGAGCAGCGCGAACGGTCCGCTGTTGACGCTCGGCACCATGGCCGGAAAGGCCTGGTGCGACCAGACGACGCCGGCAGAGAGCGCAAAGACGAACAGGACCTGCGGGAAGATCCGCTGGATGACCGAACCGCGCAGGATGAAGAAGAGCTTGAGAAGGCTTGGGCGGTCGCGAACGATCATTGTCGGGCACCTGTGCGGCAAGGATTGAGCATCGGTATAGCCGGCACGCAAAAATTGGAAGAGAGCGCGATGTCGCTCTGTGCTCGGAACGGCTCCTTGCCGAAGCTGCACGACTTGAACGAGTGGTTCGTCTGCCGCGGCCTTCATCGGCCTCTGTGCTGTCGCGTCGGCCTCCTGAAAAACGTTGAAGCGCCGTGTCGGCAGTCGACCACTCCACCCGTCCTTGATGAGAGGAACGAAGAGGAGGCCGAAATGCGCAAGGTTGTTGCCGGCATGCAAATGACCATCGATGGCATGATCGATGGTCCCGATGGTTATGCAGACTGGGTGGATTCCTGGTCGGATACGTTTGATCTGTTGCCCGAAATCGATGCCTGCGTGCTCGGAAGCGGCATGTACGAGGGCTACGAGCACTATTGGAGCGCGATCAAGGCAGACCCGCACAGCCCGCTCGAACTGAGCGGCAACCTCCCAACTTCGGAGGAGATCGAATATGCCGATTTTGCCCTGAACACGCCGCACTATGTGCTGTCCAATACGCTCGACGGCGTGCGTTGGGCGAACACGACGGTGCTGCGCGACGCGGGCGAGATCGATGTCTTGCGGCGCAAGCCCGGCAAGACGATCTATATCGTCGGTGGCGCACGGACGGTGTCCGGCCTGCTCGACCGGGGCACGATCGATGAATTGCGCCTGACGATCCATCCGTTGGTCGTGGGGGAGGGCAAGGCACTGTTTGCAACGGTCGCGCAGCGGCATCGTCTGCAGCTCAACGAAGCGAAGTCGCGTTCCGACGGAACGGTCAGCCTCGTCTACAGCGTCGGCAAGTGACCGTTCGCGCCGGTCGTCTCGACGGGGCAAGTGTTTCTGCGATGTAGCGTGGGCGTCATTTCTCGATTAACAGCGGGGCTGATCTGCAGTGTCTGATGCGACGAGGTGTCGATTTGCCCCCGCCTATCAAGGTCGAGTTGTTGCCGCATGATCCGCGATGGGTGGAGAGCGCGGCTCTGGAAGGTGATCTCTTTGCGGCGATCATCGGCTCGTGTCTGGTGGCCATGCATCACATTGGCTCTACGGCCATTCCGACGATCCGCGCAAAACCGGTCCTCGACCTGGTTCCTGTTGTCACCGATCTGCAGGCGCTCGACGACGGCCGCCGTGAAATCGAGGCGCATGGCTACGAATGGTGGGGCGAGCTTGGGCTGCCCGGTCGCCGCTATTGCACCAAGAGCGACCCGGCGACTGGACGCCGGCTCGTTCAACTGCATTGCTATGAAGACGGTTCGCCGGAGATCGAGCGCCATCTCGCCTTCCGTGACTATCTGCGCAGTCATCCGCAGATCGCTGCCGCCTATGATCGCGAGAAGGCCCGGTGCCGGGATCTTCACCCCGAGGATTCCCACGCCTATAGCGATTGCAAGGACGCCTGGATCAAGTCGATCGAGGCACAAGCCTTGGCGTGGCGCCGCGCTTGAGGGGCAAGGCGGTTGGTGCTGCCCGTCGCAAGCCTGAGCTATGCGGAAAAGTCGGCTGACAGTTTGCGCGGTGCTTTTTCCCGCCAGGCGGCGATCAGCCTCTGGGTCAGGCTGGCGTCGTCAATCGCTTGAAGGTGCACCAGCATCGCCGGCCATCCCTTGTAGTGATCGGTTTCGAAGAAGAGGGCGGGATCGAGTTCGAGCAGCATTTCCTTTTCCTCGAGCGCGCACATCACCACGAGGGTTTCGGCATCCTTCATGCGCACAAAACTCTTGCCCTTCACCAGCAGAGCCGGGGTGCCATAGGAGGTCCCGAGCGACACCTCCGGCAGGCCGGTGCGTTCGGCGAGCTTCACGACGCGGGCAAACGGTCCGTCGAGGTCAGCGACTGGCATGCCGTCGTGCGCGGCGGGTCGGTGGCTCATCGACCACCTGTCGGCGCGCAATCGCAGTTGCACTCCGCCGCCTTCGGCCACGGCCACCCGGGAAAAGGCAGGTCGCCGAGTTCGCGCCCGTCCATGCGTTCGAGATCGGGATGTCGCAACGGATCGCGCGCCCAGGAGAGCAAGGCGTCCTGGCGGGTATCGGTCAAAAATCGAGTCGGTTTCAACAAGGAGAAAATCTTCAGCATGGCGGACCATCCTTTCGATGTTTCCGAGCATCCGCCTGTTTGGCCAAAGTTTCAATTGAGATTGCCGAGAGGGCGATTTAGAAAAACTATATGAAGGAACTGAATGCCATTCATCTGAACGGCTTGCGCGCGGTCGAAGCGGCCGGTCGGCTTGGCTCGCTGGCGGCTGCCGCCGAGGAATTGGCGGTGACCGCGGGGGCCGTCAGCCAGCAGATCGCCAAGACCGAGGCGCAGCTCGGACGCATCCTGTTCGAGCGCACGCCGCGCGGGCTGGTCCCCACGGATTTCGGCCGGCTGTTGCTGGCGCGGCTGAGCAGTGCCTTCGGCGAGCTCGCCGAGGCTGTTGCCCTGGCGCGACGGCGGGATGAATCGGTGTTGACGATTTCCGTTGCTCCAGTCTTCGCCGCACGCTGGCTGGTCTACCGGCTCAACCGTTTCGCCGAGCGCCATCCTGATATCAGGCTGCGCATCGACGCGACCACGAGGCTGGTCAATCTCGATACGTCCGATGTCGATGTCGGCATACGCGTCGGTGAGGGGCGCTGGCCCGGGGTCAAATCGGAATTGTTGCTGGAGCAGGAAGTCTTCCCGGTTTGCTCGCCGGCGATGGCGGAGAACCTGCGCGAGCCTGCAGATATTCTAAAGATCCCGGCCGTCATCGACGGCCATTCGATGTTCTCCTGGGAGGTCTGGCTGCGCGAGGTCGGGCTTTCCGGTGCCGAACTGGGGGTGCGTCATACCTTCAACGAGGCCTCGCTGGTCCTCGATGCGGCGATCGCCGGGCAGGGGGTCATGCTCGCCTGGCAGACGCTTGCCGGTTTCGCCGTGACCGAAGGCAGCCTCGTCGTTCCCTTCGGCATCCGCGCCAGAACCGGTTACGGCCACTATTTCGTCAGCTCGCCTTCGAGGCGCGAGAGCAAGGCCACGACCGCCTTCAAGCGTTGGGTTCGCGACGAGGTCGAAGAGGGCATGCGACTGCTCGACCTCAAGGCGCCACGTAGCCGTTTCAAGCCCGCGACGCCGAGAGATTAGTGTCGCTTCAAGGGCGTGATGGTCGATGCCGTAAGCCTACGCGGCTTCCGTCGACCGAACCTCCATCATCGCCTTGAAGGCCGGGCGCGACTGGCAGCGCGCAAGCCACGCCGTGACCTTCGTGTGACGGTCGAACAGGTCCGCCTGGCTCATGGCGTAGCGGAAGACCTCCGCCACGTTGAGGTCGGCAACGGTGAAGCGGTCTCCAACGATATGGTCGCGACCTTCGAGATGGCTTTCGAGAAAGGCGAAGGCCCTGCCCAATGCCGCGACCGCGGTCGCGATCTTGGCCCTGCCTTCATCATTGTTTTCGGTGCCGGCGTCGTGGGTGAGAATGATGCGCACGGCGTGCGGCTCGACTTCGGTCGCCGCCCACATCGTCCAGTTGCCCATCAGACCTTCTTCTCTGATGTCGGCTGGTGCAAGCGGTCCGCCATACTTGCGGGCGAGATAGAGATTGTTGGCAAGGGATTCCGTCAGAACAAGGCCATCGTCTTCGATCGCCGGGATCAGGCCCATCGGGTTGACGGCAAGGAAGCTTGCCGATTTGGTGTTGATGGGCGCGTCGTCCGCCAGCGGATCGGCCAGCCGATAGGACTGCTTCACGGGAACAGACTTGAAGGGAATGCCCAGCTCTCCCGCCATCCAGTAATTGCGCGATGCGCGCGAGCGATAGACGCCATAGATCGTCAGCATGTCCGGTTTCCTCCTCCGTTTTTCCTCCTCCGTCTTAGGCAAACACGGGCCGCACAAGAAGCCGCAGGCGTTGATATCCGCCATGAAATCTTTTGATGAAACGATCGGTGCGGCGCCTTGGCCGCTTGTCTTTCAAGCCTTTGCGCTCTAGCAATCCCAACAACGATCGGGGGCTTGATTGACGCGACAGCGGCGAGAATGGGTAAAGATGGATCTGCCAGCACGCATCCTGTGCGCGCTGATCCTCGTCTTTTCCGTCCTGGCCCAGCCGCCGGCGGGCGCTTCCATGCCGGTCATGCCGGAGATGGCAGCCTATGTGCTGCCGGACGGATCGTTTGCCGACCTCTGCCTGACCGGTCATGCTGCGCAAGATGGCAAGGGCCGCACCAGCAGCCATGCGTGCCAATCCTGCTGCCTTGCCGCCCCCGTGGCCCTGCCGACGCCACAGGCATTTCAGGGCAGGTTCTCTTCCGGAATCTTTGTGCGCTCCTCGCTGGCGGCCGAGCTTCTGCTCGCCCGACCGGTGCTTTTGGCTGGCCTCGGACCGCGCGCGCCTCCACAATTCCTCGCCTGATCTGCGCCTGAAGGGGTGAGCGGAAGGCAGCGACACCGACGCCGAGAGCATCTCGGTGGGCCTGGTCGCTTCCGGAGCCGGCTCAGCCACTACATCCACACTTCAAGCAAGGGGCAAGTCGCTGGCTCTTCATGCCGGCCCTTACCCGGGGGACACCCATGACGACCGCATCTCTTTCCGGCTCCGCGCGACTGCCTGATGTCGCCGAGCGCGGCATTTCGCTCTATCGCGCCATCTGGCGCTGGCACTTCTTCGCCGGCCTTCTGGTTATTCCGTTCATGATCAGCCTTGCCGTCACCGGCGGGCTCTACCTCTTCAACGACGAGATCGATGATACGCTGTTTGCCTACCGCAATATCGTTCCGGTCGGGGAGGCGCCGCTGCAGCCCTCGGTGATCGTTGCCAACGCTGTCGAGGCAGTGCCGGGCAGTGCTGCGGTCGCCTATCGCACGCCTGGTGGCGCCGACCGGTCTGCACGCGTGACCGTGGGTGTTGGCGCCGGCAGGATGATGGTCTACGTCGATCCTTATACCGCCGACATTCTTGACATGGTCGCCCCGAGCGACGAGTTCAACCGGGTGGTCGAGAACCTGCACAGCCTGGATTTTTTCGGCAAGCGCGTCGAAATCATCATTGAAATCGTCGCCGGCTTTGCGATCCTGCTCGTCTTTACAGGCGTCTATCTCTGGTGGCCGCGGCAGCAGACCGGTGGCGTGATCACCGTTCGCGGCACGCCGGCGCGACGCGTGTTCTGGCGCGACCTGCATGCGGTCACCGGCATCGCCTCGGCGCTTTTGATCGTCTTTCTCGCCTTCTCCGGCCTTCTCTGGTCCGGCTATTGGGGGTCGACGGTCAATGGCAAGCTGACGGCGGCCGGCCTCGGCTACCCCGCCCAACTCTGGGACGACGTTCCGACTTCCACCAAGGTGTCGACCGACGTGCTTTCCAAGGCCGGCTGGCTGGTGGAAAACGCGCCGGTGCCCCTGTCGACCACGGATGGCGCTTCGGTCCCTTCCATCGGGATCGACAGGGCCGTGGCGATTGCCGATGAGGCCGGCATGCTGCCCGGTTATGAACTGGCCATTCCCGGCGACGAGGCCGGCGTCTATACCGCAGCCATCTTTCCGGCCGACCTTTCGCGCGAACGCACGATCCATATCGATCAGTACTCCGGCAAGCCGCTGGTCGATATCGCCTTTGGCCAGTACCCGCCGCTCGGCAAGGCGATCGAGTGGGGCATCAACGTCCACAAGGGGCAGGAATGGGGGCTGTTCAACCAACTGCTGATGCTCACGACCTGCCTTGCGATCATATTCGTATCGGTTTCGGCGGTCGTCATGTGGTGGAAGCGACGCCCAGCCGGACGCATCGGCGTGCCGCCGATGCCGCCGCGCCGTAGCATCTACGCGGGATTGTGGCTGATGGCGCTGCTGTTCGGGCTCGCTTTTCCGCTGACCGGTATCGCGATCGTCGTGATGATCGTCGTGGACCAGGCACTGATGCTGTTTGCGCCAATGCGCAGGGTCCTGTCCTGATTTGGCGTGGGGCGGCTCGCGCCGCCCCATCTTTCCGGCTATGCTAGTGCCAGATGCAACCTCCGCACGTTTTTTCTTGTGTTATTTAGGGAAGGCTAACCTTTGGCCGCCTATCGTGGGTTGGGGAAGACGGACGATCTCGACACTGCTTCCGGAGGCCTTACTTGGCGAAGAACACCTCCCGCAATCCGCGTTACGCTGCCCTCAATGCGGGCGGCAACGAGAATACGCGTCGCCTGATTGACGCGAGCACGCGTTTGGCCGAAGAAATGAGCCGGATCTTTCCCGCCGACCCCGATATTGCCGACCGGCACTATTGGCTGGAAACCATCATCAACCATGTACCGGATTACATCTACGCCAAGGATACCGACGGCCGTTTCCTCATTGCCAACCAGGTGACTGTCGCCGACAACGGCTTGGAATCGCTTCGCGATATCATCGGCAAGACCGATTTCGATCTGCATCCGCAGCATTTGGCCATGGCCATCGCCGAGGTGGAACGCCGGGTGATCGAAACGGGCGAGCCAATCTTTGGGATTGAAGAGCGTGCGATGGTCACCAAGGGCCGCGATCGCTGGCTGATGACCTCCAAGGTGCCGTTGCGCAACAAGAGCGGCAAGATCGTCGGCATCGTCGGCGTATCGCGCGACATCTCCGACCGAAAGGCGGCGGAACGCTTGCTCGAAGGTCAGGCGCACCTGCTGGAGATGATCGCCAATGGCCGGCCGCTCGACGAATTTTTCCGCGAACTGATCTTGCTGATCGAGGCGCTTATCCCTCGCATTCGCGGTTCGATCCTGATGCTGTCGCCTGATGGTCACCGTCTGCTTCACGGTGCGGCCCCGAATCTCGACGAAACCTATTGCGGCATGATTCACGGCGTGGAAATCGGCCCAAAGGCGGGTTCCTGTGGCACCGCCGCTTGGCGCGGCGAACAGGTGATCGTCGCCGATATCTTCGAAGATCCCCTCTGGGAGGATTATCGCGAGATCGTCCGACCCTACGAATTCCGGGCCTGCTGGTCGACGCCGATCCATTCTCGCGAGCGAAAGGTGCTCGGCACCTTTGCGCTGTACTCCGAGGCCGTGTGCGTTCCAGACGAGCAGCAGAAGGAACTGATCGCCATGGCCGCCCACCTGGCGGGCATTGCGATCGAGCGCAAGCAGGCTGAAGACCGCATCAGCTTCATGGCGCACCACGACGCGCTGACCGGCTTGCCCAACCGGGCGCTGTTCGAAGAGCAGGTCGCCGAAGCGCTTGAAGCGCTGCGTGGGACGGGGCAGTGGGCGGTGCTTGCCTTCCTCGACCTCGACAACTTCAAGCTCGTCAACGACACGCTCGGCCATGCGGCGGGCGACGAACTGCTCAAGGTGACTGCCACGCGCATGCGCGCATCGGTGCGCAAGTCTGACATGGTCGTGCGGGTCGGTGGCGACGAGTTCATCCTTCTTCTGAATGGCCTGCCCTGCGAGCGGGATGTCGTGCTTGCACGCCTTGAAGATATCCGGGCCGCAATCGCTGCTCCCATGCAGATCAACGGCCGCGGGCTGCAGGTCTCCTGCAGCATGGGCGTCGCCTGTTTTCCCAACCAGGGAAAGACTGTCGGCGAGTTGCTCGCCAACGCCGATATGGCGATGTATCGGGCGAAGGAGCTCGGCCGTAACAATCTGCAGGTCTTTACCGAGGAGATGGCAGACAAGGCCCACGAAAAACTGCTGAAGCAGGCGGAGCTGCGCCAGGCGATCGCCCAGGACGAGTTTCTGCTGCATTTCCAGCCGCAGGTAAATCTCGAGACCGGTCGGGTCTTTGCCGCCGAAGCGCTGCTTCGCTGGCGGCATCCCGAGCGCGGCATGATTTCGCCGGGCGATTTCATTCCGCTGGCGGAGGAGACCGGGCTGATCGTGCCGATCGGCGATTGGGTGCTGCGCGCCGCTTGCCGTCAATGCAAGGCCTGGCATGACGACGGGCTGCCGTTGCTGATCGTCAGCGTCAACGTCTCCGCACGACAGTTCCGCGAGCGAAACTGGGCGGCGCATGTCGCTGCCGTTCTCGCCGAGATCGGCCTCGATCCGCGGTTCCTGGAGTTGGAACTGACGGAGAGCCTGATCATGCAGGACGTGCCGGGTGCATTGGCGACGATGCATGAGCTGGAGGCAATCGGCGTGCATCTGGCGATCGACGATTTCGGCACCGGATATTCAAGCCTTAGCGCGTTGAAACGGTTTCCCGTGCGTCGCCTGAAGATCGATCGTTCCTTCGTCGAGGACATTCCAGCCGATGTCGACGACAAAGCCATTACGGCGGCGATCATATCGCTGGCGCAAAATCTCGGCCTCAGGGTTATTGCCGAAGGGGTCGAGACCCAGGCGCAGGTAGATTTCCTGCGCCACAGCGGTTGCGACGAGATCCAGGGCTATTTCTTCAGCCGCCCGCTCGCATCCGCCGACTTCGAGGCGCTGTTGCGCCAGCCCGCCATGACAGCAGATGCTCCTTGATCCGCGCCGTTGCACGCGCCGTGTTGCCATCGGAAACGTGATCCGACGTTTGCTGACACAAGCCTCGTTCCAGCCGTAGATGCCAGCATTCTTACATTGGGCGGGTCTGCGCGAATCGTTTCGTTAATCAATTTCGTGCAGCACTCCAGTTCGTCGCCGCACTCAAGCCTTTCAGAGTTCGATGTCCTCTTCAGTCATTTTTTCCCGCCGCCAGTTCCTCCGCACATCAGGCATCGCGCTTGCTTCTGCAGGTCTTGCAAGCTGTACGTCCTCGATGAACACCGACCGTTTCCGTCAGGAAACCGCGCCGGTGTTCCGCAATCCTGCTCTTGAGGGGCGTTGGGTCGATCCGCGTGCCGAGGGCATTCTGGAAGGCCCGATCGGTGAAGGCCCGCAGCCGACCGGTCTGCCGCCCCAGAGCGCCTATTATGGCGACATCTATGCTGCGGTCGACGATGGCGGTTATCAGATCCCGGCCGTGCCCTACCGCCAGATCGACGCGCGGTTTTATCGGCAGGAAGTCAGCGATCCCTTTGGCGAGCGCCCGGGCACCATTGTCGTCGATACCGGCGACCGGTTCCTCTATCTGATCCAGCCGGGTGGCAGCGCGCTGCGCTACGGTGTCGGTCTCGGTCGCGAGGGCTTTGCCTGGAATGGTCGTGGCGTCATCCAGTGGAAGGCAAAGTGGCCCCGTTGGACGCCGCCCGATTCGATGATCGCCCGTCAGCCGCAACTGGCGAAATTTTCCGCCGGCAACGGCGGCATGGCGCCGGGGGTCAACAACCCGCTGGGTGCCCGCGCGCTCTACATCTTCCAGAATGGGCAGGATACGCTTTATCGCGTGCACGGCTCGCCCGAATGGAAGTCAATCGGCAAAGCCGTGTCGTCCGGCTGCGTGCGCATGCTCAACCAGGATGTCATGGATCTCTACGATCGCGTGCGCGGCAAGGCGCCGATCCTCGTCGTCTGATCCGCTATTGCGTACCGCGCGTCAAAATAATTCGGATGCCCGATCTGCGGCATCCCGGTTTGCTGTGACGCACGCAGACTGAGCCTCATGATCTGCACGCTACTCAAGGCCTGAATTCAGGTGGTGGGCCGCTCCGCAACGACGGCGATCAGTTTTCGCTCTCGCTGGACGAGAGCCGTCGGGCCAACTGGTGCAGGGATTCCCGAATCTCTCCGGCTTCCTCCAGGCTGCAACCCGATGCCTTGCCGATATCCGCCAGAATACCGAAGGCCTCCGTCTTGAGCTCACGGCCCTTGTCGGTCAGGCTGACGATCACCTGCCGTTCGTCGCCAGGATCCCGTAGGCGAGCGACATACCCTGCCGCCTCCAGCCGTTTGAGGAGAGGGGACAGTGTTCCCGAATCCAGCCCGATCTCCTCGCCGATCCGCTTGACCGTCATCCCGTCCTGTTGCCAGAGCGCCAGCAGCACGAGATATTGCGGGTAGGTGAGGCCGAAACGATCGAGCAGCGGTTTGTACGCGCGCGTGAAGGCGTGGGCGGCAGAATAGACGGCAAAACAGAGCTGTTTGCCGAGCGTCAGCGCTTCGTCGGGGATCGCTTCGAATGGTGCCGCTTTCGTCGTCATTCCCGTATTGTCGCAAATTTGGGTCGAAAATGCAATTTGCAAAATTAATTTGCGTACAATTTAATTTTGCGATACACGTTCTCCATCGACATTGAAACCGCACAGGAGACCCCGCCAATGCCCATTCTCTATCGTACCACAGCATCCGCAACTGGTGGCCGCGCCGGCCAGGCCAAGAGCGCTGATGGCGTTCTCGACGTCACGCTGACCGTGCCGAAGGAACTGGGCGGCGACGGCGCCCGCGGCACCAACCCTGAGCAGCTTTTTGCCGCCGGCTATTCCGCCTGCTTCCTCGGCGCGCTCAAGTTCGTCGCTGGCAAGGAGAAGGTAAAGCTTCCCGAAGATACCACCGTGACGGGCACGGTCGGCATCGGCCCGCGCGAAGATGGCACCGGTTTCGGTATCGACGCTGCACTCGAAATCTCGTCGCCGGGCGTCGACAAGGCGGTGCTCGAAGACCTCGTCCAGAAGGCACATATCGTTTGCCCCTACAGCCACGCGACCAAGGGCAATATCGACGTCAAGCTGACGGTCGCCTGAGACCTGCTCCCATCCGGAAGTAACAAAGCCCGGCGGGTTGGTTCCCGCCGGGCTTTGCTGTTTTTCAATGACGGGGAGGGAGCGCGCGCCGTTTCCCGAACATGCCTGCGGCAGTATCAGGCCTTTTTCAGGAATTCGGTACGCAGCACCAGTCCCTTGATCTTTTCGACCCGGCACTCGACTTCGTCGGGATTGTCGGTGAGCCGGATGCCCTTGACCACCGTGCCGCGCTTCAGCGTGGTCGAGGTGCCCTTGACCTTCAGATCCTTGATCAGGGTGACGTTGTCGCCGTCATTGAGGATGGCGCCGTTCGAATCTTTCACGTCCATGGGATGCTCCTTTCAAGATGCGGGCACGCCCTGATCCGGTGGACCAGGGCGCGCGGAATTCGTCCTTCGTATCGTCTTGGCCGACCGGGTTAGCGTCTGCTCAGGCTGCCGAGAATGCCGCGGACCAGGGCGCGGCCAACCTGCGTCGCAACCGTGCGGGCAACGGATTTCATCGCGGCCTCCACCACGGTCTCGCGCTGGTATCCGGAAGACTTCGGGCGGGCCTGCTTTCCGGCCGGCGCCGCCGGCTCATCGTCGCCGAAGCCCGGAAGTGTCCAGCGGCTGCCGCCGGTATTGGCTTCCACCGGCTCCTGCTCGGCCTGCTGCTGCGCTTCCGCCGCCTTCTTCGCCCGTGCCGTTAGCATTTCGTAGGCCGATTCCCGGTCGAAATCTTCGTCGTACTGGCCGCGGACCGGGCTGACATCCATGACTTTCTGACGCTCCTCCGCCGTCAGCGGGCCGACGCGCGATTGTGGCGGGCGCACCAGCGTACGTTCGACCATTGACGGGGCACCCTTGCCCTCGAGCGTCGAGACCAGTGCCTCGCCGGTGCCGAGATTGGTGATGACGGTGGCGCAGTCGAACTCCGGGTTGGGGCGGAAGGTGTCGGCGGCGGTCTTCACCGCCTTCTGGTCGCGTGGGGTATAGGCGCGCAGCGCATGTTGGACCCGGTTGCCGAGCTGGCCCAGGATCGTTTCCGGCACGTCGAGCGGGTTCTGCGTGACGAAGTAGACGCCCACACCCTTGGAGCGGATGAGGCGCACGACCTGTTCGACGCGTTCCGTCAGCACCTTCGGCGCATCGTTGAACAAAAGATGCGCCTCGTCGAAGAAGAACACCAGCTTCGGCTTCTCGGGGTCGCCGACTTCGGGAAGTTCCTCGAACAGCTCGGACAAGAGCCAGAGCAGGAAGGTCGCGTAGAGGCGCGGGTTCATCATCAGTTTGTCGGCGGCAAGCACCGAGATCGCGCCGCGCCCGTCATTGGTCGTGCGCATGATGTCGGTGATCTTCAGCGCCGGTTCGCCGAAGAAATGCTCGGCGCCCTGCTGTTCGAGGATCAGGAGTTCGCGCTGGATCGAGCCGACCGAGGCCTTGGAGATGAAGCCGTACTGGTTGGAAAGCTGGGTGGCGTTCTCGCCCATGTAGTTGAGCAGCGCCTGCAGGTCCTTCAGGTCGAGCAACGGCAGGCCACCCTGGTCGGCGATCTTGAAGGCGATGTTGAGGACGCCTTCCTGTGCATCGGTCGCGTTCATCAAGCGCGACAAGAGGAGCGGGCCCATTTCCGACATGGTGGTGCGGACACGGTGGCCTTTTTCGCCGTAGAGATCCCAGAAAATGACCGGGAACTCCTGGAAGTCGTAGGGGTTCGTCGGCAGGCCGATCTGTTCGGCGCGCTTTGTGATGAAATCCTTCGGCTCGCCGATCGCGCCGATGCCCGAAAGGTCGCCCTTGACGTCGGCGCAGAACACCGGAACGCCGGCATTCGAAAAGCCTTCGGCCAGGATCTGCAGCGTGATGGTCTTGCCGGTGCCGGTTGCGCCGGTGATGAGCCCGTGGCGGTTGCCGAATTTCAGCTCGAGGTATTCGCCTTTGTTGATCGTATCGTCCGGCTTGCGGCTGGCGCCGATAAAGAGCTTGCCTTCTTCCACCATGTGGGCTTCATCTCCGTTTCATCAATGAAAGCGGGCGGTTCGCGGCTTTCCACCGAGGCCCGTCATCGAAATGTGGCTCGCTCCTGTTATAGGCGGTGCCGCTCTACCCGGCAACAAGTCGATTGCGGCGCACAGACGCGAAAGTTGCGCATGGGGCAGGGGCGGATCGGTCGCATTGCCAAGCGGTCGCGAGCGTGAAACGATCGTGGAGACCTGTGGAAATGCACGCCAGCGCGAAGTGTAAACCGCTGTTTGAAAGCTGGTGGTTTACCCGGCATTCCATCCATCATCGCTTGTTATTTCGGAAGCGATCATTTACCTTGACGTCAACGTCAAAATTCAACGAGGGAGTTATCCATGAATGAACTGGTCACGCGCGTAGCGGAGAATGTCGGTCTCGAGCCTGCGACGGCTGAAAAGGCTGTCGGCATGATTCTCGGCTTCCTGCAGCGCGAAGCGGCCGACGGCCCGGTTGCCCAGATGATCGCATCGATCCCGGGTGCGACCGACCTGATCGCCCAGTACAACGGCGAAGGCAAGGGCGGCGGCGGCCTGCTCGGCGGCCTGATGTCTGCGATCGGTGGCGGCGGCGTGATGGCGCTCGGCCAGCAGCTGATGAGCCAGGGCCTCGGCATGGGCGAGATCACCTCGCTTGCCAAGGAAACCATCGCATTCGCCAAGGAAAAGGCTGGCGCCGACGTCGTCGACGAAGTCGTCGCCTCGGTCCCGGGCCTCAGCCAGTTCGTCTGATCCGTTTCGGGTACGTCTAAGGAAAACCCGCCGGTGCTCGCGCCGGTGGGTTTTTTGTTGCCTCCGTGTCCTATTCTCGATCAACGCTCAACCGTCCGCGCCGCGTTCCAGCCGGCGTATCATCGCATCGATCTGGCGTTCCGTTTCCCGGGCATCGGTCTGGTGGAACGGCTGCCTTTGCCAGGCTGGGTACCAGGACGTCGAAGGAGAGTGACTTGATCAGCGCCAGCGAGGCGAGATAGGCGGCCCTGTCGCTGCTGTTCAAAACAGCGCCGATCCATCGTCCCTCTTTCAGGAAGATCGTATCGCCGGTGAACAGATAACGACGCTGGCCATCGTTCCAGAGAAAGCAGGCCGAACCGGCGGTATGCCCTGGCGTGGGGATCACCTCGAAATCCGGGAAGTGCGTCTCGCGGCCGGCAAAGCCACCCCCCATACGGCAATGTGTCAGGATCTGCCGTCGTTCCAGCTCCGGACCGAACAGCGGTGCGGCGAGGTGCTCGCAGGCCCAATCGCAGGAAGGCATCGCCTGGTGATGGTGGTTGATGTATTGCCGGGCGAACGCCCCCGTCGACAGCAGTCCGTCCGCCTCGTCTGCAAGCCGCCGCGAGGCGTAGACGATGAGGTTGCCATCGGGGCGACGAAGGACGAAGGCGCGACCGGTGAAATCCGGTGCGAAGCTCAGTTGCTCGGCACCGACGCCATAGAGGGTGTCGAACAGATGCTCCATCATGCCGTCTCCCGCGGCTTGGTACGAAGGGTGCGATTGAGCATGGTTGCAAGCAGGATGCAGCAGAGAGCACCTGCTCCGATGAATCCGGCACCCGACGTCCAGCCAAAAGTTTCGATTGCGGTTCCGACGGCAACCGGGCCGACGAGTTGCCCGAGATTGCTCCCCTGCATCAGCAGCCCCATCGCCATCGGTGCCAACTCGGGCCGTGGCGAGACTATCGGGACCGTTGAGATCAACGTCGCGGGGATCAGCCCGCCTATGGCCGAAAACAGCACGCACAGCGCAAAGGTCAGCGTATCGCCCGATTGCGACAGAAAGATCCACAGGCCGGCGGCCCCCATCAGCGTGGCGGCTACGATGACCAGACGGCCGCGGCTGACGCCCCGAGCCAGCATGGTCCCTGCTGCAAGATTGCCGATGACGTTGGCAAGCGTGATGAGGGCGCTGAGCACACCCGCCGTTGCAAACGAAACGTTCATGCGCGCGACGAGCAGGATCGGCAGGAAGCTGGACAGTGTGAACGACATCAGGCTGTAAAGGCTGAAGAGCGCAAAGAGCAAGACAGGTCCGCGGCTTGTCAACGTTGTGAGCATGTCCGAGCGGATGCCGCTGGCCGATGCGCGTGGCCCGCCGCGGGAGGGCAGCACCGCTGCGATCACGGTCAACAGGCTGAGGAGCGCGGCGAGGCCGTTGCCCCACCAGATCGCCTGCCAGTTTGCAAACAGCGGGCCTGAGAGCATGGCGACCGCCATGCCGGCGGGCATGAAGCAGCTCCACAGGGCAAAGACGAGGTCGCGCCGAGACGGCGCGACAATGCGCATGAGGATTGCCGGACCGGCGACGACCACGAGCAGGAAGCCAAAGCCCTCGAACAGGCGCGACAGGATGAGCAGCGAGAAGTTCGGGCTCACGGCGCCGATCAGGATGCCGATGAGGAGAATTCCCATGCCAATGACCATCATGCGCCGGTCGCCGATGGCCGCGACCATGGCGCCGGCCGGCATGCCGCCGGCGACGCCGACGATCGCGAAGATCGACGTGATCCAGCCGAGTGCAGTCAGGTCAAGGCCGAGATCTGCCTGCAAGAGGGGGCCGGCGATCAGCCCCTTGCCAACCTGCATCGCTGCGACCATGCCGGCCGCAACGACGGCGGTGACGGCGATCCACTCGGTTCTCTCCGGGCTGAGAGCGACAACCGCCGACATCAGGCGAGCTCCGCCACGCGGGCCCTGCCGGCGACCAGTGCCGATGCCAGTTCGGCGACGTGGCGGCCTTGGAAGCGCGCGCCATCGAGTTCATTGGCGCTCGGCTGTCGGTCGCCGCCATTGCCGTCGTCGGCAAGCGTCGAGGCACCATAGGGTGAGCCGCCGCTGATCTCGTCCATGCGCATCTGTCCCTTGAAGCTGTAGGGCAGGCCGGCGATCACCATGCCCAAATGCAGCAGCACCGTATGGGTTGCCAGGATCGTCGATTCTTGGCCGCCATGCTGGCTGCCGGTCGAGGTGAAGACGCTGCCGATTTTTCCGACCAGACCATCTCTCGCCCAGATGCCGCCCGCCTGATCGAGGAAGTTCTTCATCTGGGCCGCCATGTTGCCGAAGCGGGTCGGCGTGCCCAAGATGATAGCGTCGTAGTCAGCGAGTTCGGCGACGCTTGCGACCGGTGCTTCCTGGTCGCGCTTGTAGCCGGATTTGATCGCGACAGCCTCGGGCACGATCTCCGGAACCCGCTTCAACGAGACGGTCGCGCCGGTGGCACGGGCGCCATCGGCCACGGCAGCGGCCATCGTCTCTATGTGGCCGTAGGAGGAGTAGTAAAGCACGAGGATCTTTGCCATTTCGCTTTCCCTTGTTCCGCTTGCGGCGCATTTGCCGCCGCTGATGTCGGGGAGGATGAAGGTTTCACTCGATCTGAAAAAGTGATATAATTTTCATCAAACTGATCTATGATATCGATCATGTTGGATGTCCTGACCCTCGACCAGATGCGGACCTTCGTGGTGGTTGCCGAAAGCGGCAGCTTTCGTTCCGGTGCGATCAGGCTTTCGCGCGTCCAGTCCGCCGTCAGCCATGCCATTGCCAACCTCGAGGCAGGGCTCGGCGCTTCCCTGTTCGACCGTTCCGGCCATCGGCCGGTCTTAACGCCCGAGGGCCAGGCTTTGCTCGTCAATGCGCGCGATATCCTGCTGCGTGTAGACGCCATGCGGGCGCGTGCGCGCGGCCTCGGCGAGGGCGTTGAACTGGAACTGTCGCTGATCGTCGATACGCTGTTCCCCATCGCAACCATCGGTGCGGCGCTGAAGGAAATGCGGGTGGCCTATCCATCCGTTGCCATCAGGCTGGCGGTTGCGCCCCTCGGTGGCCCGCTCGATGGCCTGATCGAGCGGCGCTTCACGCTGGGCATCATGGTCGGCGAGGATTTTCGCGATCCGGCGATCGGCCGGCAGGCGCTGACGGATGTGCAACTGATCGCAGTCGTTGCAGCCCATCATCCCCTCGGTCTCGGCGCCGACGATGGCGTGCTCGGCAGCCCGGAGCTTGCCAACCATCTGCAGATCGTCCAGTCGGACCCCTCGCAACGCTCCGAGGGACGCGCCTTCGGCGTGCTTTCGCCGCAGACCTGCCGGGTCAGCAGCCAGGACACCAAGCATGCGCTGATCCTGGCAGGGCTCGGATGGGGGCGGTTGCCGCTCTGGCAGGTGGAGCGGGATCTCGCCGAAGGTCGGCTCGTCCGCTTGCCGACGGCCTCGCTCGGTCGCAATAGCCAGGTCACCGCCGAGGCCTATCTCGTGCACCGGATCGACGAGCCGCTTGGGCCGGCGGCCCGCGTCTTTGGCGAGGCGCTCGCGCTGCTTTGCAGAAGCTGACGGCAGCCCTTATCTTCGGCCGGCGATGGCGAAAATCAGCGTGAAGACGACCAGCACCAGGCCGACGCCGAGCGGGCCGGCTGTCGGGTTGATCAGTGCCATGAGAAAGCCGGTGGCGCCGGAGCCGGCCGCACTGCCGGCTGCATAGGCGAGCGAAAAGGCGGCACTTCCCGCCACCAGCATGCTGCCGCGATATTGCTCGCCGAGCATGGTGAGCGCTGCGGTATAGAGCGCAAAGCTGGCCGCGCCAATCAGCGCGAACAGCGCCAGCAACAGCGGCGGCGACGTGACCCATGGAATGGCGAGGTAACCGGTTGCCGCCACCGCCGCAGCCGAGATCGCGACGCGTCGACGGGGTAGCTTGTCGAGCAAGACACCAACGAAGGGCTGCGCCAGTGCAGTCGGTACGGCAAGCACGGTCACGCTCAAAGCGGCAAAGGCCTGGCTGTGGCCAGTCTTGACGAAATAGACCGGCATCGCCGAGATCGCCGCGATATCGGCGAAACCGAACATCAGCACCATCAGGATCAGGATCGGCGCATGCTTGAAGAAGGCGAAGAGATCGCGTGTCGATGAAGGCTCCGGCCGCGTGCGCGCACCCATTGTCAGAAGGCCGGTGAGGAAAGCGACGAGCGCGATGTAGATCGCCAGAAGCGCGAAGCCGAGGCCGCCGCTGGTGCCGAGAAGCGGGATCGCCAGCGGCCCGGCGGCAAAGCCGCCGCACATGCCGGCGCCATAGAGCCCGGAGACCCGGCCGCGCAGTCGATCCGGACAGGCGGTATTCAGCCAGGCTTCGCCCAGCATGAACACCATGCTGACGAAGAAGCCGAGCGCGAAGCGGGCAATGAACCAGACCGGCAGCGCGCTCGTGGATGCAAGCGTCGCCAGGCAGAGCGAACAGCCGCAGAGGCTGGCGATGATCAGCTTGTCAGCAGAAGCGAGTTTCGTCAGTCGCCCGAGCAGCAGGGTCGCGGCGGCAAGGCCGGCGGCAAACCCCATGGCATTGAGCCCGATCGTGGCGGCAGAGACGCCGCGGCCTTCGAGCGACAGCGAGATCAGCGGATAGGTGAGCCCTTGAGCGACAGAAAAGGCGGTGACGCCCAACACGACGGCGATGATCGCCGGCCAGTCCGGAGCGATGTCGCCCACCTCAACGGTCTTCGACGTCATCGGCCCCTCCCAGACAGCGCGTCCCCGGGAGATCTGCATAGATATCCCCAAGGGGATCTGCATAGATCATCCGCCGCCGGTTGGGAACTCGACCGGCGGCGGATCGGCAAACAATTGTCAGGCGGCCTTGTCCCAGGCCGGCGACAGGCCGTCGGGACTGACGATGCGACCGTCCGGACGGGCGAGACCGTGGATCGCCGCCATTTCGCCATCGCCGAGCGCGAAGTCGAAGATGTCGAAATTCTCCTTCAGCCGCTCGATCGTCGCCGTCTTCGAGAGCGTGATCACGTCCTTCTGTTGCACCAGCCAGCGCAAGGTAACCTGCGCTGCGGTCTTGCCATGGCGTGCGCCGATCTCCTTCAAGAGCGGATCGTTGGGGATTTTGCCGTTGGCCATGGCGTAGTAGGCGGTGATCGACATGCCGTACTTGCGGGCTGTGTCGAGCACCTTCGTCTGGTCGAGATAGGGATGGTACTCGACCTGGTTCGTAGCGATCGGTGCGTCGCTGAGCTTCACGACCTCTTCCATCTGGGCGGTGTTAAAGTTGCTGATGCCGATATGGCGGACCTTGCCGGCCTTCTTCACTTCGTTCAGCGCGCCGATGCGTTCCGCCATCGGCACGTCGCTGCCACCCGGCCAATGCAGGAGAAGCAGGTCGACGTGGTCGGTCTTCAGCTTGGTCAGGCTCTCGTCGACGGAAGCGAGGAAGTCACGATGGGCATATTTGTCGACCCAGACCTTCGTGGTGAGAAAGATGTCGGCCCGCGGGACGCCCGATTTGTGGATGGCTTCGCCGACCTCGGCCTCGTTGCCGTAGATCTGGGCGGTATCGACGTGGTGGAAGCCGAGCTTCAGCGCTTCCGGCAGCACGCGCAGCACGTCGGCACCGGGCATGCGAAAGGTGCCGAACCCGAGCGCGGGAATGTTGGCGCCGTTGGAATTGACCGAATGCATGGGGGAACTCCTTGTTTTCTAAAGAACGCCCGGCCAGCGGCCGGGCGAGAAAGAGGCGAGCATATAGGTGGGCCAGATGGCCGCGTGGTCAAGCCGGCTGAGCGACGGTTTCTGCCTTGCGGTCGAGCGTACCGCTCAGAACCGTCAGGAGCAGCGCGCCGACGACGAGGACAGAACCGACCATCGGCGTCATGCCGAGACCGAGCGACGAGGCGACGATGACGCCGCCGAGCCAGGCGCCGATGGCGATGCCAAGGTTGAAGGCGGCAATGTTGAGCGCCGAGGCAACGTCGACCGCACCGGGGCGGTGCTGCTGGGCAAGCTGCACCACATAGAGCTGCAGACCGGGCACGGTCGCGAACGACAGGAAGCCGAGGCTCGCCAGCGTCACCAGCGTCAGGACCTGCGACGTTGCCGTGAAGGTGAAAAGCACCAGGACGATTGCCTGCGCCAGGAACAGCCCGACCAGAGCCTTCACCGGATCGCGATTGGCGATCTTGCCGCCGGCGATGTTGCCGATGGCGATCGCGACGCCGTAGAGCACCAGGATAAGGCTGACGGCGCCCGCGGAAAAGCCGGTGATTTCCTGCAGGATCGGTGCGAGGAAGGTGAAGGCGACGAAGGTGCCGCCGTAACCGAGCGCGGTCATGGCAAAGACGATCAGCAGCCGGCCGGAGCCGAGGACGCGCACCTGATCGATAAGCCGTGCCGGCGGCGCCTTGGTCAGCGTATTCGGCAGCAGCGTCGCGATGGCCGCAAGCGCGATGACACCAAGTCCGGTCACCGCCCAGAAGGTGGCGCGCCAGCCAAAAGTCTGGCCGATCCATGTGCCGAGCGGCACGCCGGTGACGATGGCGACTGTCAGGCCCATGAACATCATGGCTATGGCCGAGGCGCGGCGATCCTCGGGCACGAGGTCGGCGGCAATGGTCGAACC
The DNA here is from genome assembly GCF_013283195.1 of Ensifer adhaerens. Taxonomy (GTDB): domain Bacteria; phylum Pseudomonadota; class Alphaproteobacteria; order Rhizobiales; family Rhizobiaceae; genus Ensifer; species Ensifer adhaerens_G. Next base: position 1,473,972 of record NZ_JABEKT010000001.1, read on the forward strand.
GACGGAGAAGAAGACACCGTGGGCGAAGGCCGAGATGACGCGGGCAATCAGCAATGGCTCGTAGCTAGGCGACATCGCAGCGGCGGCATTGCCGACGATGAACAGCGCCATCAGGCCGACGAGCAGCGGCTTGCGCTCGATCCGACCGGTCAGCGCCGTCAGGACGGGAGCGCCGAAAGTGACGCCGAGCGCGTAGACGCTGACGATGAGGCCAGCAAGCGGCAGGGTAATGTGGAGATCGTCGGCAACCGTCGGCAACAGGCCGACGATGACGAATTCGGTGGTTCCGATCGCATAGGCCGCGATCGTCAATGCAAAGAGCGCAATGGGCATGGCAAGACCTTTTCCCGTCCGGCTGGGAGGACCGGGCGTTTTGGCGTTGATGTGTTCGAGGGGGAATATGAGGGTGGAGAGCTTGCGCGATAATCCGTATAATCGGATAAACGTCTGTGAATTGAATTCAAAGGTGAATGATGGACAACCGCGCCGGTGAAATGGAGGTCTTTGTCGCTGTCTGCGAAACGCGCAGCTTCTCCGCCGCTGGCCGGCGGCTGAGGCTATCGCCGTCCGCCGTCAGCAAGCTGGTCACCCGGATCGAGGACCGGCTGGGCACGCGCCTGCTGGTGCGCTCGACCCGCACCCTGCAACTGACGCCGGAGGGGGAAGTCTACCTGCAACGCGCCCAGCGCATCCTGACCGAGATCGCCGAGACCGAGCAACTGGTGGCGGCCGGTGGCAGGCTGTCTCCCCGAGGGCTTTTGCGGGTCAACGCGTCGGTCGGGTTCGGCGAGCGCTACATCCTGCCGCTCGCACCTGCGTTTCTCGAGCGCTATCCGGAGGTGCGCCTCGATCTGACCCTGACGGACAGCCTGATCGACGTGGTCGGCGAACGGGCCGACGTGGCGATCCGGACCGGCCCCTTGCGGGATTCCTCGCTGAAAGCCCGCAAGCTGATGGAAAGCCGGCCGGTGGTGATCGCCTCTCCGGCCTACCTTGCCAGACACGGTGTCCCGCAGACGCCGGCCGATCTGGAAAATCACAATTGCATTCGCTTCAACTTCCGCCGCAGCGTCGACGAATGGGCCTTTCGTTCCCCGGGGCAGAGCTCGGTCGAACTCCTGTCCGTCTTTGGAAACCTGCAGGTATCGAGCGGCGCCATCGTTCAGCAACTCTGCCTCGCCGGCGTCGGCATCGGCCGCATTGGCCGTTTTCACGCCGAACCGGATCTGGCGGCGGGCCGCCTGGTCGCGTTATTGGAGGATTATCGACCCGACGAGATCGAGACGGTCTACGCCGTCTATGCCGGCCACGAACATCTCGCCGCCCGCATCCGCGCTTTCATCGACTTCCTGGCAGACCGGATCTGAAGCCTGAGCTGCCACGCTCTGCGGGGCTTCTGGCCAGCTCCGGTAAACCGGGGCTAGTCGCCTTTGACTGCGACAATGAAAAATCGCGGAAAGCGCAGCAGCACCCGGCCGTCGTTCAAGGCCGGGTAGGCGTCACGGATCCGGTCGGTATAGGCGGTTGTAAAGGCGTCGCGCCGCGCCATTGGCAACGCGTCGAGATAGGGGCGCAAGCCCGTGCCTTTCACCCATTCGACGATCGCCTCGGCGTTCGCCAGCCGGTGATAGTAGATCGTGTGCCAAACCTCGATATGGGGGGCATGTTTGGACAGGCGCTCGACATAGACCGATGGTGCCGGCAGCGGATTGCGGCGGATCGTCCGGCCTGCGAAGGCGTCACTGAATTCAGTGCTGTGGGCTGTCTCTTCCATCAACACATGGGTCGGTTGGTCGATATTGTCGGGCATCTGCACCGCGAGCGTGCCGCCTGGCGCAAGCGAAGCGGTCAGCCTTTCAAGTATGTCGAGGTGACCCGGCAACCACTGGAACACGGCATTGGCGAAGAACAGCGAGGCGCCTTTCGGTGGCACCCAGGTGGCGAGATCCGCCTTCTCGAAGGTCAGGCCCGGCAGCCGCTTGGCAGCAGCGAGCAGCATGTTCTCGTCGCTGTCGAGCCCGGAAAGAGAGGCGCACGGATACCGCTGATGAATGAGCTCGGTCGAGTTGCCGGGGCCGCAGCCGAGGTCGAAGGCCGGCCCCGGCGGCAGGTCCGGAACCTGGGCCAGCAGGTCACGCGCCGGCCGTGTGCGCTCGTCTTCGAACTTCAGATACTGCGACGCCGACCAAGCCATGGAGACAGATCCTCAAATACCAAATTGCAGGCTTTCAAGCGAAGGCAGGATCAGGGCCGGCCCCTGGTCAAGGTATTCGTCGGGCACATCCGCCCGGTTGATCCAGACCGTGCGGAAGCCGAATTTCGTCGCACCTGCAATGTCCCACCGGTTAGACGACTGGAAGGAAACCGCATGCGGATAAAGCCGGTAGCGGGTGGTGACGAGATCGTAGACCGCTGGTGCCGCCTTGTAGGTCTTGACCGTGTCGACCGAGAACACGTCATCGATGACGATTTCGAGCGCGGCATTCCGCACGGCCGCGGCCAGCATATCGGGAGAACCGTTTGAGAGGATTGCAAGCCGCGCTCCGCGCTCCTTCAATCCCTTCAGAACGGCGGGAACTTCAGGATAGCAATCGAGCGTCCAGTAGGCGTCGAGCAGCGGCTTCCTCAGTTTGCGGTCGGCGGAGGGAAACCGGGAAAAGGCGTAGTCGAGCGATTGCTCGGTCAGCTGCCAGAAGTCCTGGTAGGCGCCCATCAGCGAACGCACCCAGGAATATTCGAGCTGCTTGGCGCGCCAGAGTTCGGAAAAGGCCTGTCCGTCCGGGCCGATCTCGGCGGCATGGCGCCGAACCGCCGCATGCACGTCGAAAAGCGTGCCATAGGCATCGAACACATAGGCCGCGTGGGACATGCTTTCCTCCCGTCCGTCATCTTCGGCTACGCGGCGAATGGGATTTCTGATCCCGCCAATGCGCATCCGAAAACAAGGGCTTACCGCATTGTACCGGTGGAGGCACGCTGCGAAGTCAGTTCTTTTGCGCGATCATGTCAAAGATTTGTGCATTGCACAACGACATTGCGCCGTCAGCATCAGCCTTTGCCGGGTTTCCAGACTTTCGCGGGGAACCGCAGGGCCTGTTTCGCAAGCTTGCCCTTCAGCCCGAGCGCCGTGTCGCAAAGACCGACCACATGCCGGTTCGGCTTCGCCTCCGGCCGGAGCGCATGCAACGCCGCAGCTGCCTCTTCGGGGGCCAGGTAGCGGGCGAGAATGCCGAGGCTGAGCGCCGTCGCGCGACCGATGCCGCGCAGACAGTGAACCAGCAGATGCGCATCCTCAGGCAAGCCGTCGACAAAGTTGAAGGCCGCGTCGATCGCGTCCGGCCGCGCGGCATCGGGCGCATCGGGATCGGTGGCGTCGCCGAAATAAAGCTCGAGATGCCTTTCCGGCGGCAGGTCGATCATCGACAAAAGCCGGCTCGCCGGCGCCCGCATCGAGATCAGGTGTGTGGGCGCCCAGAGCGCCCGATTGTGCCGGGCCTCCGTCTGCGAACTGATGATCATCCGGATCGGCCACCCGTTCGGATGGGCCGGGTTGGTTTTGAGGACAGGGCTGTAGAGTTCTTCCCCGGTGGCAGCTGCCGCTAGCGCCATGACAGGACCTCGTCGTGATTCTTGCTGCGATGATTTTGCCCTGAAACCGGTTTCGACTTAAGGGCAAAATCGCATCCGTGACCAAAAGCAAACAGGCTTTGGGATGCGCCGGCTAGAACCGGGTAATCACGCTGATGCCGAGATCGGTAGCGCGGTCCATCGAGACGAGGGCAGGGATCGCTTCTTCGAGCGAGATTTCGCGACCGATCAGTTGCTGCGGCTGCAGCTTGCCGCTGGCGATCATCGACAGCATGGCATCGTAGCGCCAAGCCTGCATGCCGTGGCTGCCATAGATCTCGAGCTCGTGGCCGATCACCTGCGCCATCGGGATTTCGGGCGTCGCATGGTCGCCGAGCATCAGGCCGACCTGCACATGGCGGCCGCGTCGCCTAAGGTTCTTGATCGAGTTGAAGCAGGTGACGGGATGGCCGAGTGCGTCGATCGAGACATGGGCGCCGCCGCCGGTGATTTCCTTCACCGCACCTGCAACATCGTCCGTGTCGCGGCCGTTGACCGTGGCAACCGCGCCGAGCCTCCTGGCGAAGGCGAGTTTTTCTTCGGAGATGTCGATCGCAATCGGGTGCGCACCGAGCGCTGCGGCAATCATGATCGCCGACAGGCCGACACCGCCGCAGCCGTGAACCGCCACCCATTCGCCGCCCTTGACGCGCGCCTGGTCGGCGACGGCGCGAAACGATGTGGCAAACCGGCAGCCGAGGCTGGCGGCGGTCTTGAAGTCCATGCTTTCCGGCAGATGCACCAGGTTCTGATCGGCAAAGTCGAGTGCGACATATTCGGCAAAGGAACCCCAGTGGGTGAAGCCCGGCTGGAACTGCGCCTCACAAACCTGCTGGTTGCCCGAGCAGCATTCGCCGCAGCGGCCGCAGCCGGAAACGAAGGGCACCGTCACCCGGTCGCCAACCTTGTAGCGCATGACGCCGCGCCCCGTGGCGGTCACGATGCCGGCGAGCTCATGGCCCGGCACATGCGGCAGGCGAATGTCGGCGTCGTGCCCCATCCAGCCATGCCAATCGGAACGGCACAGACCCGTCGCCTCTACCTTGACGACCACGCCGTTCTCGGTCGGCGTCGGATCGGGAAGCGTGCGGATCTCGGGCGTCTTCTCGAAGGCGTCGTAGTACATGGCTTTCATCGGGGCAGGCTCCTTGGCTGTCGGCCGGTATTCTGGCATGCGGCTTCCGGCCGTTCCAGAATGGACGCCATGACATTTTTTGATGTACCCATTCACCCCCATGCTGTTTTTTCGAGCTATGGCGGAAGATACGGAAGACAAAACGTGAAGGAGACGCCGATGGCCGTCGATACATCCCCTCGATCAGTGACCTGGACCTTTGTCGACGGCGAATGGCTGTCGGGCAATCCGCCGCTGATCGGCCCGACCTCCCACGCCATGTGGCTGGGTTCGACCGTGTTTGACGGCGCCCGTTTCTTCGACGGCATCGCGCCGGATCTCGACCTGCATTGCCAGCGCGTCAACCGCTCGGCAACGGCGCTTGGGCTGAAACCGACGATGAAGTCGGAAGAGATCGAGGCGCTGACTTGGGAAGGCGCCAAGAAGTTCGACGGCCAGACGGCGCTCTACGTCAAGCCGATGTACTGGGCCGAGCATGGCGCGGCCGGCGTCGTCGCCATCGATCCGGAATCGACACGTTTTGCGCTTTGCCTTTTCGAGGCGCCGATGGGCAATGGCCATGGCGGTTCGTCACTGACGCTCTCGCCATTCCGCCGGCCGACGCTCGAATCCATGCCGACCGATGCCAAGGCCGGTTGCCTCTATCCCAACAATGCCCGCATTCTGACTGAGGCCCGCTCGCGCGGCTTCGACAATGCGCTGGTGCGCGACATGCTCGGCAACATCGCCGAGACCGGCTCGTCCAACGTCTTCCTGGTCAAGGATGGTGTGGTGTTCACGCCGGCTGCCAACCGCACCTTCCTTGCCGGCATCACCCGCTTCCGCGTCATGACGCTGCTGCGCGAGGCCGGTTTCGAGGTCGTCGAGGCGACGCTGTCGATGGCCGATTTCGAAGCCGCCGACGAGATCTTCACCTCCGGCAACTATTCCAAGGTCCTGCCGGTGACCCGCCTTGATGATCGCGACCTGCAGGCGGGCCCGATTGCTGCCAAGGCACGCGATCTCTACATGGATTGGGCGCATTCCAGCCAGGACGGCTGAGGACTGGTCAGCATCCGCAAAAAAAGGCCGATCAAGAATAGGCGGCCGCCAACGCTCGGCGCGGACCACGTTGTCTGCGCCGCGGTCGCGGGCGAGGTTTCGAGGCTGTGCAACATCGTCATGCACGCCTCGGCCCCTCGATCGAAACCGGTTCTGCGCGTGCCGCCACCGATCTGCGGGCTACGAAGGTCTCAGAGCTATTTGTCGGCTGGTGGTGCCACTACCGTGACGGTGTCGCCTGCCAGTTCGCCACCGATTTCCACCGTCTTCTTCTGCTTGTCGTAGACGCAGATCTGGGTGACGGCATTTTCTGCACCCTTCGGCTTGCCGGAAACCAGCGCCAGACCGAAACTCTCCGAGCCGAACGGGTCGACGACGACGACCGGCTTGTCGAGCGAAGGCGCAGCCGCGATGCACTTTTCCGAAACGTCAGCCCGGAATTCCTCCCAGGCATCGCCGGAGGATGCGTGGGCGCCGGTCGCGACAAATCCGGTCGCGGCGAGAAGGGCAAGGGTCAGGATCGGGCGATGCGGCATGTTCAGTCCTTAATCTCGAATGGTTGCAGTGCGCGCACGCTGCCCGCCAAACGTGGCGCCAATGTGCCCGGGCTTTGGCCGCTTTCAAAATGATCTTGAAAGTATATTCCGTGGGTTGAGGAAAATTTGGCATTGCATCGGTTGCCTCCGTCAAGGCCGGTGCCTATGTTCCCGCTCACAGATTTCCCTGACGAAATCCCATGCCAAGAGGAGATGCCCACATGGCTTTCGAATTGCCGAACCTTCCCTATGACTACGATGCGCTGGCGCCCTACATGTCGCGCGAGACGCTCGAGTACCACCACGACAAGCATCACCTCGCTTACGTGACCAACGGCAACAAGCTTGCCGAGGAAGCCGGTCTCGCCGACCTGTCGCTCGAGGAAGTCGTCAAGAAGTCCTATGGCACCAACCAGCCGCTGTTCAACAATGCCGGCCAGCACTACAACCACGTCCACTTCTGGAAGTGGATGAAGAAGGGCGGCGGCGGCACCAGCCTGCCGGGCAAGCTCGACGCGGCCATCAAGTCGGACCTCGGCGGCTACGACAAGTTCCGTGCCGATTTCATCGCTGCCGGCACCGGCCAGTTCGGTTCGGGCTGGGCCTGGCTCTCGGTCAAGAACGGCAAGCTGGAAATCTCCAAGACCCCGAACGGCGAAAACCCGCTTGTTCACGGCGCTTCGCCGATCCTCGGCGTCGACGTCTGGGAGCACTCCTATTACATCGACTATCGCAACGCGCGTCCGAAGTACCTCGAAGCGTTCGTCGACAGCCTGATCAACTGGGATTACGTGCTGGAAATGTACGAAGCGGCTTCCAAGTAAGCCTCTCCACAGTTCGATTTCGGGACCCGGCGCTTGCGCCGGGTCTTTTCGTTCGGCGAGGTTCGCGCGGCAGGCGCCGCCGTCACCAAAGTGTCATCGCACGGCGCTAGGGAGAGGCGCCATGCACGCAGACACACAGCCTCTCCTCCGCTTCGGCGTCATCGCCGACCCGCAATATGCCGCCGTGGAACCGAACCTCGTCCTCGGTCGCTATTATGCCAACAGCCTGACGAAGCTCGCCGAAGCGATCGAGACCTTCAATGCGGAAGACCTCGCCTTCGTGGTGACGCTCGGCGATATCATCGATCGCGACTGGCAGAGCTTCGATGCCATCCTGCCGCTCTACGACAAGCTCCGTCATCCCACGCACTTCCTGCTCGGCAATCATGATTTTCGCGTCGAGCCGGAGCGGCTCGACGACGTCTTCGCCCGGGTCGGTATGCCTGGCCCCTATCAGACATTTGCGGCGGCCGGCTTCCGGTTCGTGCTGCTCGATGGCAATGAGGTCAGCCTCTTCGCCCCACCGCCGGGCGATCCGCGTCTTACCGTCGCCGAGAGGTGGATCGACACGTTGAAAGCGCAAGGGGCCGACAACGCTCAGCCCTGGAATGCAGCACTTGGCGATGAGCAGTTCGGTTGGCTGGAAGAGGTGTTGCACGGGGCGGAAGCTGCCGGCGAACAGGTTGTCGTGATGGGCCACTATCCCGTCTATCCGCCCAATGCCCACAACATGTGGGACAGCGAACGCATCGTCGACCTTTTCTGCCGCTTCGAAAACGTCGCCGCCTATTTCTGCGGCCACAACCACGACGGCAACTACGGCATCGTCGACGGCACCCATTTCGTCAACATCAAGGGCATGGTCGAAACCCCCGATACGACAGCCTATGCGATCGTCGAGATCCATGCGGACCGATTGGAAATCCGCGGCTATGGCCGCGAAACGGATCGAACCCTGGCATTGACCACCGTCAGGCCCCGCCTGGCTGCGTCCGCCAGCCGCTGATCCAGAGATCCCGAAGGCGTTCGCCTTCGCCCGGGAAAAAGTCGTCGGTCGCTTCACAATGTTCGACCCGATCGGCGCGGAAATTGCGGATGGCCTGGCGCAGTTCGCACCAGGCGACGATATTGGCGGTTTCCGAGTAGTAGATCAGCGCGATCGGCCGGATCGTGCGCTCGGTGGCGCGGCCAAGTTCGTCGCGATAGTCGACGCCAAGCTTGCGCTCATCCCGGATCGCCCGGCGCACCAGCGCCAGATCGATGCCGGCGGGGGACGGTGCCACCGTTCCCCAGGCATGCAGCGCTTGGTTGCGAAAGGCAAGCCTGAGGGGTTCCGGCACAGCTCCGGTGATCTTCTGGTTGACGCGGCCGGCGGCCGCCTTCAGTTCCTCGTCGCCGGTGCGCGCCAGCAGCGCCAGCGCCAGCACGATCGCCTCGGTTTCCTCGATCGAGAACATCAGCGGCGGCAGGTCAAAACCGGGGCGAAGAATATAGCCGATGCCGCGCCCGCCCTCGATCGGCACGCGCATGGCCTGAAGAGCTGCGATATCGCGGTAGATCGAGCGCGGCGTCACCTCCAGCGTCGCGGCCATTTCGGCCGCCGTCACCGGCTTTCGGGCGAGCCGCAGGATCTGAATGATCTCGAACAGGCGCGAGGCCTTGCGCATCGAAAAAACTCCGCCATTTCAAAATGCTCCTGACAAGACCCTGTCAGTTGCCGGCGGTTATAACATCCGACAACGGATTGAAAAATAAGCAATCCGCTCAGGAAACGATCGAACGGACCTCGGACAACTGACATGAGCTACACTGAAAACCTCTGGCTTTTCTTCACCCTTCTTTTCGGCATCATTATCGTGCCGGGCATGGATATGATCTTCGTTCTGGCGAACTCGCTGACGGGCGGCCGGGCCTCCGGCCTGTCGGCGACCGCAGGCATCATGGCGGGCGGCGTGCTGCACACACTCTATGCAGCACTCGGGGTCAGCGTCATCCTTCATCTCGTGCCGCAGCTCTTCAATGTTCTATTGGTCGGCGGCGCCGCATACATCGCCTGGATCGGGTATTCCCTTATCCGCAGTTCCATCACCATTGGCGGTATCGACGGCACCGGACGGCTGTCGCGCTGGGCGAGTTTTCGTCAGGGCGCACTCACCAGCTTGATGAATCCCAAGGCCTATCTCTTCATGCTGGCGGTCTACCCGCAGTTTCTCAAACCTCAATTCGGGCCTGTCTGGTCGCAGGCCGCCGTTATGGCTGTGATGATCGCCGTGACCCAGCTTGCCGTCTACGGCGGCCTGGCGCTCGCCGCCGGTCGCGGCCGTGATTTCCTCGTTGGAAGCCCGGGTGCGACCGTCCTGATCGGCCGCGTGGCCGGCATCATCCTCGTATTGGTGGCGGCACTCACGGTCTGGCAGGGCTGGGCAGCTGGATGATTGAAGGGCAAAGTATAAACATGATTATTATATTCATGTTATAAGAATGGATCGGACGGGATGGTTGTCAATAGCCTCGTCCGTTTCGAATTATGCTGATGCGACAAGGACATCAAAAAAATGTTACTTCCGTCGAATAGCTAAAATGCCATCATGCCGGCGCATTCAACACGAAGGCCGCAGAAGCGGATTCGAATGACCGGGAGATCACGATGAAGATACGCGCTCTTTTGCTTGCCGCCTCCCTCGCTGGGCTTGGCGTTACAGCCGTGACTGCGGCTGACGAACCGCAGGCGGTTCGTCAGGAACTGATGAAGAAGGTTGGTAAGGCTGCTGGTGCGCTCGGTGGCATCGCCAAGGGCGAAAAGCCCTATGACGCCGAGATCGTCAAGGCGTCGCTGACGACCATCTCCGAAACGGTCAAGGTGTTCCCGGACCATTTCCCCGCTGGCTCCGAAACCGGCATGGAGACGGAAGCAAGCCCGAAGATCTGGGAAAACATGGATGATTTCAAAGCCAAGGCCGCCAAGCTTGGTTCTGACACGGACGCCGTGCTCGCCCAGCTTCCCGCTGATCAGGCCGGCGTCGGCGCTGCCATGGGCATTCTCGGCAAGGACTGCGGCAGCTGTCACGAGATCTATCGCGTGAAGAAGAACTGACAATAGGTCGTCTTCCCAGAGAACTGATGATGACGCGCCGGCTTTCGCCGGCGCGCTGAACTGTTGTCGTGACGTCCGGAACGTCACGACGGTTGCGGCTTGCCGCGTTATATGGAGTGTGAGCGAAGCTCACGAATTCAAGAGTGTGCAGTTGAAAGGCAGCTTGATGGGCCGACGAATTAGAAAGCTTGTCTCGGGCATCGTGTTTCTGGGCCTCGTCGGCGGTGCGGCTTTCTGGTGGTTGACGAAGCCGGCGCCCTGGCCTGCGGATCATTGGGAAGGTTTGGGTGAACCGGATCTGGCCAATGGCGAGCAGATCTTCTGGGCTGGCGGCTGTGTCAGCTGTCATGCCAAGCCGGGCAGTGAGGGCGACGCGAAGCTCGTTCTTGCCGGTGGCGCGCCGCTGAAGAGCCCGTTCGGCACTTTTCACGCGCCCAACATCTCGCCGGACGAAACGGCAGGGATTGGCTCATGGACGCTTGCCGAATTCGGCAATGCGATGACGCGCGGCGTCGGGAGAAATGGCGAGCACCTCTATCCGTCGTTCCCCTATGCCTCCTATGCGCGGATGACGCCGAAGGACATCAATGATCTCTGGGGCTACATGAAGACGCTGCCCAAGGCGAGCGATGTCGCGCCTGGTCACGAGCTGCCGTTCCCCTTTAACATCCGGCTGGCGCTCGGCGGCTGGAAGCTGTTGTTCCTGACCGACACGCCGCGCGTCGCCATCGATGGCGCCGATCCGAAACTGGCGCGCGGCCAGTATCTGGTCGAAGGGCCAGGACATTGCGGCGAGTGTCATACGCCGCGAAACGCGCTTGGCGGACTGGAGCCGGCACAGTGGCTGGCTGGCGCGCCGAACCCGGAAGGCGAGGGACGCATCCCCAATATCACGCCCGGTTCGAAGAGCATCGGTGGATGGAGCGCCTCCGACATCGCCTCCTATCTCGAAACCGGCTTCACGCCGGAATTCGATTCCGTTGGCGGCTCCATGGTCGAAGTTCAGAAGAACATGGCGAAGTTGATTGCCGCCGATCGCGAGGCGATCGCCGCCTACCTCAAGGCCATTCCTGCCCTTTGAAGGGCAGGGAGACCCGGTTGATTCCGGGCCGCCGGCGCGCTCTAACTCTTCCCGGAAAGAGGAGGAGATCGACGATGCGTACCCATGAGACCTTGCCCTACGACCAATGGATCGAGCGCAGCCCCGAGGAGATGGCGGCGCGGGCGGTGCAGTTCTACGAGGACGTCAACCGTCGTCGCACCACGCGCTACTTCAGCGAACGGCCGGTGCCACGCGGCGTGATCGAGACCTGTCTGCTGGCGGCAGGCACCGCCCCAAGCGGCGCGAACCACCAGCCCTGGCATTTCACGGTCATCGAAAGCGCTGACATCAAGAAGAAGGTGCGCGAAGCGGCCGAAGAGGAGGAGCGCGTCTTTTACCAGCAGAAGGCGCCGCAGGAATGGCTCGATGCGCTGGCGCCGCTCGGCACCGATGAGGAAAAGCCGTTTTTGGAGACGGCACCCTATCTCATTGCCATCTTCTCGCAGAAACGCGGCGGTCCCAATCCGGGCGACATGAAGAAGAACTACTACGTCAACGAAAGCGTCGGTATCGCCACCGGTATCCTGATCACTGCCCTGCACCACGCGGGCCTCGCGACATTGACCCACACGCCGGCACCGATGAACTTCCTCAACGACATCTGCGGTAGGCCGGAGAGTGAGAAGCCGTTCCTGATCCTGGTGGTCGGTTATCCCGCGCCCGATGCGACCGTGCCGGTCGCAGGCAAGGTGAAAAAGCCGCTTGAGCAGATTTCGACTTGGCTTTGATGGCCGGGCCGCTCAGGCGGCTGTCGTCACGGCCGCATGCTCGTGGCCATGCAGTGCCGCATAGCCGTCGAGTTCGGGTGAGCCTAGGCCGAGCGCGCGAAAGATTTCGACTGCGAAGGTGACGGGTGCGGTGCCGGCCGCGGTGACGACGCGGTCGCTGCTGCATGCCTGCGGCTGATCGCGATAACGGCCGTGGCCGTGATAGCCACGGAGCGAGGCAAGACTGTCCGCACTGTTACCAGTGTGGTCAATGGCGTCGAGAATTCCGCTCGAAGCCAGTGCATCGACGCCGCCGCAGATTGCCGCAACCAACCGCTTCTCCCGGTGAAACGAGCGGATCGTCCCGCCGAGATCGGGAGCGTCGGCGGTACCCCAGATCGCGCCGCCGCAGATCACCAGGCCGTCGAAGCCCGCGGGGTCGAGCGCGTCGATCGACAGATGGGCGGAGACATCGAGGCCGCCCATCGACATCACCGGCGCGCCATCAGGGGTGGCGACTTCGATATCGACCCCCAGGTGCGCGCGCGCCGTCGCCATCAACAGCGCGCATTCCCAGTCCGCAAAGCCTTCATGCAGCACGATTGCAAGCCGCATCGTCTCGTCCTCAGCCAAGTTTCTGCATATAGCGCATGCCCGTCACCGGACGAGGCACGAAGCGTTCGGATTCGTAGAAGTGATGCGCCTTGAAATTGCCGGTGGCGGCGCTGACCGACAGGTAATCACAACCGGCCATCTTCGCCTGCTCACGGGCCTTGGCGACGAGGTGGCGGCCGATGCCGGTGCCGCGATTGTCGGAGCGCACGAAGAGATGATGCAGTTCCATGCCGCGCGCGCCTTCCGCTGCCCGGTAGACCGGCACGAGGATGGCGTAGCCGATCAGCCGGTTGCCGGCTTCGGCGACAAGCGCCGTGATCCAGGGGCTGCGGCCGAAGAGGTCGCGCTCGAGCTGCTCGGGCGTGATCGGGGCGGCGTCGCCATGATGGGCGGCGAGCTCGGCGATCATTTCGCGCAGTTCCGGAAGGTCGCGCTGCTTGGCACAACGGATCGTCACCATCGGCGGGCGCGTCGATGGCAGCGGATGGAGAGAGGGGATGGCGGTCTGTAGCATTGTCGGCTCCTCATGGTTCTCTTGCCATCAGGTGCCGTGAAAAACAAAAGCCGCCTGATGGCGGCCTTGTTGAATATGATCAGCAGGCCGCTCCTATGGGAACAGCCAAAAATACACGCGGCAGATGGGTGCGCTCTTGATCATGTGCTTAGATTGTCCGTTTCCGAGCGTTTGTCAACGGGGATTCTTGCGCTCGGTTGGGGACAGGTCAGGAGGCCGATGTTCGAAGTCGCCCTTAGTCAGCTGTCCCGAACCGAAGTTCAGTGATCGGTCCCGCACATCGAATGATCGGCAAGCGCACGGATGACGTAGCAGTCGCCGATCGTGTGGTCGCCGTTGCAGGCGACGATGCGTTCGAGTTCTCGCTCCAGCTTCTGCAGTTGCGCAATCTTTTCGCGAACGGTGACCAGATGTTCCTTGGCGATACGGTCGGCTTCGCCGCAGGGGCGCTCCGGGTGCTGACTCAATGCCAGCAGATCGCGGATCGATTCAATCGACAGCCCGAGATCACGCGCATGGCGGATGAAGGCGAGGCGTTCGAGTTCGCGCTTCTCGTAGCGCCGCTGGTTGCCTTCCGAGCGTTCCGGCGCCGCGATCAGCCCCATCTGCTCGTAGTAACGGATCGTTGGGATTTTTACGCCGGTGCGGCGGGAGAGATCGCCGATCGAATACATGCTCGTGCTCCAAACCTATAGCTTCTGGAGTATTAGATAATCGCTCTGCAATTTCCGTCAATGGGGCAGGAAAGGCCGGTTAGGCCTCTCCCTTTGGTCGTCCGTTCAACGTGCGAGGAAGGACAGCAGCGTCTCGTCGAAGAGGTCGCTCTCTTCCAGTTGCGGCGTATGGCTGCTCTTCTCGAACATGCGGATCGTCAGGTCTGCAAAATCCCCGCGTCTCCCTCTATGCGATAGCCGAGCTCGAAAGGACCGGCGCGCAGGCGACCGGTTTCTGGCAGGGATGGATGGGTCGTCGTCATGGATAGGATCCTGCAATGGGCCGGAGAACGATGGTTCAACTGTTGGCGTTCTCATCGGCTTTCAAGAAAAGCGTCCACGCCAATTGAAGCCGCAGAGCGACCTTGGCGTCGGTGGTTTTTCATGCCGGTGAGCGTCGCTAACGGATCAGGCGCACGGATCGGTATCCCTGTTTTAAAGCGGCTTCATACCAGCCAGTACGGTCGAGCCGCGAGCGCCGACCTGAGGCATTCCGACCGTCAGCCTCATTCGAAGACGGTGGCACAAGGACGCCACAATCGGCGCCTAGCGATCTGCGCAGCATTCGACTCAGCTCAGCGTCGGGCCGAATGCTTATTGTTCAACAGTCAGTTAGAGCGTCGGCATGCGTGCCCGGCGCACGACGGAGAAACACGTGTCGCTACTCATCAATCGTCGCCAACTGCTCGTCGGCTCCGCGCTGATCTACCCGGCCATCGCCTTCGGCTCGCCCGCAAAGGCCGCCGCTGCCGCCGGTAATGATGTCGATGCGCAGCTTTCCGAACTCGAAAAGCGCACCGGCGGCCGGCTCGGCGTTTCCGTCCTCGACATGGAAACCGATATATCCTTCGGCTGCCGCGAGGATGAGCGTTTCGCCATGTGCTCGAGCTTCAAGACGCTGGCCGCCGGCTTCGTTCTGGCCCGCGCGGATCAGGGCGCCGAAAAGCTAGATCGCCGCATCGTCGTTGCGCAGAAGGACATCATCGCCCATTCGCCGGTGACTGAGAAACATATCGGCGGCGAGGGCATGACGATCGCAGACCTCTGTGCCGCAACGATGACGACGAGCGACAACGCGGCGGCGAACCTCTTGCTAGAAAGCTTCGGCGGTCCGCAGGCACTGACCGGCTGGCTGCGCACGATCGGCGACGAGACCACGCGTCTCGACCGCAACGAACCGACCTTGAACGAAGCCAGGAAAGACGATCCGCGCGACACGACGACGCCGGCCGCGATGCTGGAAACGCTTGGGCTTCTCGCTTTCGGGCCGGCACTCACCGAGCCGTCGCGCAAGCTGCTGATCGAGTGGATGGTTGCCAACACGACCGGCGACCAGCGCATCCGTGCCGGCCTGCCGAAGGGCTGGAGAGTTGGCGACAAGACGGGAACGAACTCCACGGGCTCGGCGTCCGACATCGCCATCGTCTGGCCGGAGGGCCGGGGGCCGTTGCTGGTCGCGGTCTATATCGCAGAGGCGACGGCGCCGCTTGCCGAGCTGAACACCGTCTTTGCCGATGTCGGCCGGATGGCCGCGGAGATGGTTTAGCCGGCGGTCGCCAGGTCGGCATTGGCCGCAGCGGTCTCCGTCGCGCGCCACTTCTTCAGCCGGATGACCTGGTCATCGACGCCAATGACGCTCTTGCGGTGGGTGATGGCGATTACCGTCACCTGGCCGCAGACTTCGCGGATATGCGCCATGATATCGCGCTCGGTTGCCTCGTCGAGCGCCGAACTGGCTTCGTCCAGAAACAGGAATTCGGGGTCGTCGTAGAGTGCGCGGGCAATCGCGATGCGCTGGCGCTCGCCGCCCGAAAGCTTGAGGCCACGTTCGCCGACCGACGTGTCGAAGCGCGCGGGCAAAGCCTCGATGAAATCGAGGATGGCGGCCTTGCGGGCGGCGGCGACAAGGCGGTCATGATCCTGCGGTCGGCCGAGCGCAATGTTGGTGGCAAGGCTTTCGTTGAGCATCACGATGTCCTGCGGCACAACGCCAACCTTTGCGAACCAGTCGGCGCGAGAAATGTCAGCCAGATCCTGACCGTCCACGTCGATCCGACCCTTGGTGGGATCAATCGATTTCAAGACCAGCTTGAACGCCGTCGACTTTCCCGCGCCGGTCGGGCCGACCAGATAAGTGATGCGCCCGCGTTCCGCCTGGAAGCTCAGTGCTTCGACGCCACGGCTCTCGCCGTAGGAAAAACCGACGCCGTCGAACGTCAGGCGCCCCTCGGTTGGCGCAAATTTTTTGGAATGTCGGGCGTTGGTTTCGTCTTCGGCATGCCACATGGCTGCAAAGGGGCCGAAACGCGCCTTGGATTCCATCAGCGTGCTGACAGCCCGTCCTATCATCTCGAAGGGCGAGTTCAGTTGAAGCAGCAGCATGTTGAAAAGAACGAGGTCGCCGGTTGAAAGCTCTCCGGTCTCGAGACGTGGAACGAGAAGAAGGAAGGTAACGCCAAGTTGCAGCCCCAACGCGGTTGCGGACGCAGCTCCGCCGAGCGCTTCAGTGCCGAAGAAACGGCGCCATCCGTCACGCGAGATTGCCTCCTTTTCGACGAAACGGGCGTTCATCCACCGCTCGCTGCGGAAGTGCCGCAATGTTTCCATCGCGTTGATGGCGTTGCCGGTAAACTTGGCATTTTCCTGCGAGGCTTTCATCGCAGTTTCGATGTGGCGTGCGGCGACCTTGGAGGTGTAAAAGCGCAGGCCGATGAAGATGCAGCCATAAAACAGCGCCACCAGGATGAGCTCGTTGCTGATCGTCGCACCGAGCATGACCAGCGTCACGCCAATCTGCAGTGTTCCAGGAATGAAACCGCCGAGAAGCGTGGTCGAGATGTTGTTGAGCGCGCGTTCGCCGCCAGTGCCTGCCTGCTGGATCTGCGTGGGATTGTGCTCGACGAAGAAAGCCCCGGTCTTCGTCAGCAGCCGATCGAAAAAGGCGGTCCGGACGATGAAGCCGAGCGCTTGGCCCTGGCTCGCCGCGAGATACATGAGGCTGTTCTGCATCGCCGTCGAAAGCGCCATGACCAGAGCATAGAGCAGGAAACCGCCGATGACGGAAACGGAAGGGTCGTTCAGCCTGTCGATCTGTCTGGAGAAGAGATACGGACCAGCGACAAAGCTCAGGGAGGTCAGGACCGTGATCGCGACGAGCAACAGGATCGAGAGCCACTCCGTCCGCCAGTAGCGAGCAAAAATAACCGCCATCGGTTCGCCCGCAAGGCGCCAATCGTCACGCATATCCCTGTTCTCCTGTGAATCGGCAGGGCGACATATGTCGCGTGCCGGGGGTGCCGATTCAAGGAAAAGTTGAGAATTATAGGCAAGTTTATTTTAGGCTGCAGGGCTTCCGTCGGCGATATCGGATGCGGTATCATTGCGCTGCTGGTCGACGCCCATCGCGCGCTCGACCGCCTTGCGGATTTCGTCCTCGATCGCTTCGCGCTGCTTCGGGTCCATCGCCTTGAGTTCGTCTTCTGTGATGCCGTGCGCCTCAAGGATCTGGGCGCGAATCTGCTCCGCGAAGCTCATCTTGGCGCGTTTCAGGAACTCATCGCCGACTGATTCGCCTGAGGCCGTCTGTTCGCCGGTTCCGATCGAAGGCTTGGCTTCCTCTTCCCGGGTCGCGCTGATCCAGAAGGCGTTGGACAGCGAGGCTGAACTGGAAGCCGGTGCAATGGTCGGCGGCAGTCTTGGTCGGGCATCGGTGCTGCCATTTTCTTCGAGTGGCGCGGCCGGTCCCGATTGGGCGCGGCGCTGCGAGAAGTAGTAGTTCGAGATGCTGTTGTCGATTTTCATGGGAATCCCCCGGAATCTTATGTCCGGGGGAAGCTGCTTCCGGTGGCTTGTGTGGAGCTTGCCAATACAACCCAATAGCGAGAATTAGGGGTGCCTGCTCGCGCTCTAGGGCAGGGTATAGGCGATGACGTAGTCTCCAGGCTTGGTGCCCACCGAGCCGTGGCCGCCGGCGACGATCAGCACATATTGCTTGTCGCCGACCGCATAGCTCATCGGCGTCGACTGGCCGCCGGCCGGAAGACGTGCTTCCCAGAGCTGCTTGCCCGTCGTCAGGTCATAGGCGCGCAGATAATCGTCCACCGCCGCGCCGAGGAAGGCGACGCCGCCCTTGGTGATCATCGGTCCGCCGATGCCGGGAACGCCGACCTTGAAGGGCAGCGGCAAGGGCGTCATGTCCTCGACGGTGCCGTTCTTGTGCTTGTAGGCGATCTTGCCCGTCCTGAGATCGGCACCCGCGACGTAACCCCACGGTGGTGCCTGGCAGGGGATACCAAGCGGGCCGAGGAACGGCCCCATGAACACACCATAGGGCGCGCCGTCGTTGCGGTTGAGGCCCTGCTCGGATCCTTTTTCGTCCTGGCCCTTCGGCGGGATCTGGTCGCGCGGAACGAGGCGCGAGGTGAAGGCGAGGTAGGTCGGCATGCCGAACATGACCTGCCGTTCCGGATCAACCGCAACCGAGCCCCAGTTGAACGTGCCGAAATTGCCGGGATAGACGAGTGTCCCTTCCAGCGACGGCGGCGTATAGCGCCCCTCGTATTTCAGCGAGCGGAACGAGATGCGGCAGGCGAGCTGGTCGAACATCGTCACGCCCCACATGTTCCGCTCCTGCAGAGGTGCCGGCATGAAAGTGAGGCCGGAGACCGGCTGGGTCGGCGCGGTGAAATCTTCCGGGATCGCGCCCTTGGGAGCTGCGACTTCCTCGATCGGGATGATCGGCTCGCCGCTCCTGCGATCGAGCACGTAGATATCGCCCTGTTTCGTCGGTCCGACGAGCGCCGGCACGACTGTGCCGTCGTCCTTGGTAATGTCGAGCAGCGCCGGTTGTGCCGGCACATCCATGTCCCAGAGATCGTGGTGCACGGTCTGGCGCACCCAGCGCACCGCGCCGGAATTGATGTCGAGCGCGACGATCGAGGAAGAATACTTCTCCACATGTTCGCTGCGGCCCATGCCGAGCTGGTCCGGCACCTGGTTGCCCATCGGGATATAGACGAGGCCGAGACCGTCGTCGTAGCTGGACACCGACCAGCTGTTGGGCGAGTTGGTGCTGTAGGTCTGCCCCTCAGGCAGCGGCGTTGTCACGTCAGGGTTGCCGCTGTCCCAGTTCCAGATGAGGGCGCCGGTGTTGATGTCGAAGGCGCGGATGACGCCGGATTGTTCCTGGGTGGAATAGTTGTCGTTGACGGCGCCACCGATGATCAGCTTGCCGGCGACGGCGACCGGTGGCGAGGTCGAATAGTAATAGCCGGCCGGGTTGTACTTCATGCCCTTTTCGAGGTGCAGCACGCCGTTGTCGGCAAAGCTGGTGCAGACGGCGCCCGTTGCCGCATCGAGCGCGATCAACCGCGCATCGGAGGTCGGCAGGTAGACCCGTTCGGCGCAGACGCCGCCGCCAGTTGCCGCCGGATCGGCCCAATAGGTGACGCCGCGGCAGGTCTGGTGCTGCCGGTCCGGGTTCATGCCGGAGTTGCTGTCATACTTCCATTTCTCCTCGCCGGTCGCAGCGTCGAGCGCGATCGCCCAGTTGTGCGGCGTGCAGGCATACAGCGTGTCCTTCACCTTGATCGGCGTCACCTGATAGGTGGTCTCGCCCACGTCCTCGGGGCGTTTGACGTCGCCCGTCTGATATTGCCAGGCAACCTTGAGGTTCGCGACATTGTCAGGGGTAATCTGATCGAGCGGCGCATACCGCTGGCCGAACGGCGTGCGCCCGTACTGATGCCATTCGCCTGGTGGTACGTTGCCGCCGAGCGGCGGATTGGCGGCGACCACGTCGCTTGGCAGATCGCCACGGATGTCGTGCGGATCCTGGGTCAGCGAATAGCCGGCGATGCCGATCGAGGCGAGGACGGCGACCGCCAGCGGCCACGCGCCGGCGGCATAGCGTTCGCCGGTCGGGCTCTCGAAGCCGAGCGGGCGACGGATCGCCGGCAGCATCAGCCACAGGCCGAGCAGCACGATAATGCCGCCACGGGGTCCGAGCTGCCACCAGTCGAACCCGACTTCCCAGACGGCCCAGGCGAGTGAGCCGAGGATGATCAGGGCATAAAGCCAGATAGCGGCGGCGTTGCGCTTGAAGAGAAGAATGGCCGTCAGCAGGAAGCCGATACCGGCGATGAGATAATAGGGACTGCCGCCAAGCATCAGGAGTTCGATTCCGCCGCCGCCGAGCGCGATACCGATCAGGGCGAAGACGATGGCCGTCAGAATAAGCATGGTGGGAACTCCCGAATTGAAGTACGGCGCCGTTGCACGGCTTTTTCGTTGGGGCGGCCCGGATGAACGGCCACGCGGGAAAAATCGGTATCGGGGTCGGCGGTCGCGAGGCAGACCGCGGCCGTCAGATCGGGCTTGGGCCAGTCTCGCGACGGCCCGCCCTCTAGCACCTAACGCGCCGGACTTGCCTTTCAATAGCCGCAATTTCGCAGCGCAAAATTTAAGGTGTCCGCAATGAAGTTGCGCGCCGGGGAGCTGAGCAATGCTTCTCGGCCTGCCGGGCACGGCCGCCTCGGCAGTCGCATGACAGGCCAAGGCCTGGCGCGCAGGCGAGACGTCTGTCGAAGACAGCGAGTGTGGACTGTCTAGGCGAGGCGAAGGCGCAGCGGTTTGGTGTTTTCCCGGCGCAGCACGCCCTTGGCCTCGAGGTCGAGCTGGACCGCCTTCAGCCACCACCCGGCCTTCTCGCCGCCAGGAAAGAGATCGTCGGGCAGCAAAGGCAGCAGCATCTGCTTTGCTTCCGCAACCGTGAGGGGCGCGTCAGAGCGGGATAGCGCTGTCAGCAGCGCGTCCTTCATCGCATCGTATTTGACCTTGTCGACACGGGTGACGTGTCCGGGCGAAACGATATTCTGGATCTCGATCTTTTCACGTCCCGTGGCCATCGAGCGCTCCCTTCACATAGTCGATGTCAGGTGACCGGAACGCCATTGCGGCCCAGGCGCCGATGAGCTTCAGCATGAACTTTCCGGAATGCCCGGCGTAGCTGGGCAGGTCGTCGGCGATGGTGACACCTGGCCGGCGGTCCCGTGTCATCACCCGCATCTGCACCGGTGGCCGCGCCTCTTCCTCGAGCCGATTTCGATAAAGCGTCAGCCAATGACCACCGGTAAACTCGAGGAACATCGGTGTGTTGCAGCACGTTGCGACAACGCGTCGGGTCTTTGACGTTGGTGCCAGTCGATGTTCATGCAGCTGATCGGCGCCACGAACGCAGTTTATCCGGTCCTTGCGGAAGAGAACGAAATCCGTGGAACCATCGCCGTTGAGCACCGGCGAGGCGCCGGGCAGTGCCGCGAAGATTTCGCCTGCCGTCCGGCAGCTTTGGCAATAACAAGCGGCTGTCACGATCGGGCTGCCGACAGCGCGCATGTGCACCTGCCCGCACTCGCATCGCGCATTCAAAGTCCGGTTTTCGCTCCTGCTCACCCGCAATCTCCGTCTTCAAACTCAAATCAAACTGTACCGTCCAGTTTGATTTGTCAATGCGGTCGTGCTAACCGGGACCGCAGGCCCCTGTGAGAGGTTGTGACTGAAAATGACGAACCCGGTCGAGACGCGAACGACAAGGAAGCGCCAGTCCATCCTGGCTGCCGCTACCGAGCTTTTCCTGCAGCGCGGTTTCCTTGCGACCAACATGGACGAGGTGGCGGCGATCGCAAGTGTGTCGAAGCAGACCGTCTACACCCATTTCGGCACCAAGGAAGCGCTGTTCCTCGAGATCGTCACCGGCATGACGGGCGAGGCCGGCGATGAACTGGAAGGGCAGGTAGCAGACCCCGTTGATGGGCGCCCGATCGAAGACTTTCTGCTGGAGTTTGCCGAACAGCAGCTGGCGATCGTCATGACGCCGCGGCTGATGCAGTTGCGGCGCCTGGTGATCGGCGAGGCTGAACGCTTTCCGGAGCTCGGCAAGAGGTTGCACGCAAAGGGGCCGGGCCGGTCAATCGGCCGGCTCACGAAAGCCTTTGCCCACTACAGCGAGAGCGGCGACGTCGAGGCGGAGGACCAGCGCGCCGCCGCATCCTTCTTCAACTGGTTGGTGATGGGCGAGCCCGTCAATGACGCCATGCTGCTCGGTGATCGGGCCATTCCTGATGCCGATGCTCTTCGCAGCCATGCAAGGGAAAGCGTGCGGATTTTTCTCGCTGCCTATGGCCGGAGGCCATAGGCGCGGACCATGACCTGTAAGCGTTGCGCGCCTGTCGATTTGTCCTCACGTACCGCAAAAGGTCTGCTGTACTTCTTCCTCTGGCTGCGGCGGATCGGCATAGGCTGCAAAACGGGGCTGGTCCTCATAGGGTTTTGACGTCACGTCGACCAGCGCTTCGAACAGCGAGAAGTCGGCGTCTTCCGTCGCCGCGACGATCGCCTGTTCGATCCGGTGGTTGCGCGGGATATAGGCCGGGTTCACTGCCCTCATCGCCGTCGCGCGGTCGTCGGCGGCCCCCGGCTCCCGCTCAAGGCGCTTGCGCCAGTCGGCGAGCCAGGATGTCACGGCGACAGGGTTGGTGAACAGGGAGGCGAGGGCTACGTCCGCACTGGGATCGGCAGCACACTCGCAAAGCCTGCGGAAGGTGAGGGTGAAATCGGCTTCACCCTGATGCATGGCGCTCAGCAGCCCCTGCACGAGGTCAAGGTCGCCTTCCTCATCGCCGACAAGCCCGATCTTGTGGCGCATGCCGTCGAGCCAGTGTCGCTGGAAGATCGCGCCGTATTCGCCAAGTGCGTCGTTGGCGTGGTCAACCGCTGTCGCTGCCACCGGATCGAACAGCGGCACCAGCGTCTCGGCAAGCCTGGTCAGGTTCCACTGGCCGATCGCCGGTTGGCTGGCATAGGCGTAGCGCCCGAACTGATCGATCGAGGAAAACACCTTCTTCGGATCATAGGCATCCATGAAGGCGCAGGGGCCGAAGTCGATGGTCTCGCCCGAGATCGTCATGTTGTCGGTGTTCATCACACCGTGGATGAAGCCGACATGCAGCCAGCGGGCAATCAGCGCCGCCTGCCGCGCGACCACGGCCTTGAAGAAGGCGAGATAGGGGCGTTCTTCGTTCTTGATCTCCGGATAGTGGCGGTCGATCGCGTAGTCGGCCAGCGCCTGCACAGAAGCCATGTCACCGCGCGCCGCGAAAAACTGGAAGGTGCCGACCCGGATGTGGCTTGCCGCCACCCGGGTGAAAACGGCACCGGGCAGGATCTGCTCGCGATAGACCGGTTGGCCGGTCACCACGGCAGCAAGCGCCCGTGTCGCCGGGATGCCGAGTGCGAACATGGCTTCGCTGACGATGTATTCGCGCAGCACCGGGCCAAGCGCCGCCCGCCCGTCGCCGCGGCGCGAGAAAGGGGTCTGTCCCGGTCCCTTCAACTGGATATCGCGCCTTTGCCCGCTCCGATCGATGACTTCGCCGAGAAGGATCGCGCGGCCGTCGCCCAACTGCGGCACGAAGGTGCCGAACTGATGGCCGGCATAGGCCATCGCAAGCGGCGCAGCACCGGCAGGCACGCTATTGCCGGAAAAGATCTGGGCGCCGTCGCGCTCGAGAGTGGCGACGTCGAGGCCGAGTTCTTCGGCAAGCGGTCGGTTGAGCTTGATCAGCCAGGGCTCGGCAACCGGCGTCGGATCGACACGGGCGAAGAACTGCGGTGGCAGTCGCGCAAAACTGTTGTCGAAACGGAAACCGTCGGTTTCGGCGGTCGGCGAAGGCGGCACGTAGTTCATGGTTCAACGGTAAGCGGCTCCTGCCGGGACATTCCGGCCACCGCCCTTTCGGACCAAAGTCTACACGAGCCATCTCAATTTCGCGAGGGTTGGCTGACAAGGCGGCGCCCTCCCGCGAGAGGTCTTTCGCGGGAGGGCCGGGAGGGCGAGTGCCGTCTTCGTGTCAGGCGCTCAGCGCCGTCGGCGAAAGGCAGGCCTCGCAAATCGCCGCGATATGGCGATGGTCGGTGCCGCAGCAACCACCGAGGATGCGCAGTCGCGGCAAACGATCACTCAGCATCCGATAGCGCTGCCCGAGTTCAACAGGATCGCCCGCATCGAGCGTCTCACTTTCGTCGAGCTCGCTGTGGCTTTTCGCCGACGCGTTGGCGCGGATGCCGCCGATCCTGTGCACCCAGGCGCTGTCGGTATCGAGGCTGGCCTCGAAATGATCCGGATGGGCGCAGTTGATCATGTAGTATTGCGGAAACCGGCCGGTTGCCGCGTCGACGATCTCGATCGCGTGTTTGAGCGTGCGGCCGTTCGGCAGGCGCCCGTCTGTCTCAACCGTGAACGAGATGGCGCAGGGCATGCCGTGGCTCTGCGCCGAGCGGGCGATGCCGATCGCCTCGTCGATATTGGTAATCGTGTAGGCCGAGATCATGTCGGCATCGCTGACGGCAAAGGCAGCGACCTGTGCGGCATGATAGTCCTCGGCTTCGTCGGGGCTCATCCGGCCTGCCCTGTAGCCGTCGCCGCGCGGCCCGATCGCGCCGCTGAGCACGATCGGTGCCTGCGGCCGCTCGTATTCGGCGCGCAGTTCCGTCAGCAGATAGACGGCATCCTGGTTCAGTTCGGCGAGCGCTCCAGCATCATAGCCAAGCTTGGAGCCCCAGTCGGCACTCGCCCGCCACGTCGCCGTGTCGAGGACGAAGCCGGTGCCGTGGTGTTGCGCGATGTCGAGATACCGCGTGTAGTAGTTCAGCAGCCGCCGTCGTCCCTCGGACGTCGACAGCAGAACGAAGGAGGCAAAGTGCGGAAGCGCGACGCCTTCGTGAAAGATGAGCGTCGTTTCCATGCCGCCGTCGCTGAGAAAGGTTCCACCCTTCATGAGCGGCAGGCTGCGTCGGTATTTGGCCATGTCGGTCTCCACCCGTTTTGGTCTCGTTGGATCCCGGCGGAGCGCTCCCATTCCCGCAAGGATGGTTAAATTTCTGCCTTTTTATCATCTTCTAAACTAGGCGACTTGCGGTATACTATTGCTAATATACGTAAATATCTCAGTAAAATCATTATGTTGCTGGTAGAGTTTTGCTGCGGCATTGCTCGCTGGTCGTGGGTTCGTTGGCGAAAACTGTACCGACGGTAGGGAAACGGCTAATGCGAAAGGGTGAGGAAACCCGTGCCAAGATCCTCGACGCGGCCGAAATCTCGGTGCTGGCGAAGGGCTTTGGCGCGACCTCGATCGATGAACTGATCGCCGAAACGGGCATCACCAAGAGTGGCTTCTTCTACCATTTTCGCGACAAGAACGAGCTGGCGAAGGCGCTGCTCGAACGCTACGTCGAGAACGACGAGCGGATTTACGACGAGATCTTCAGCCGGGCGCGCGAGCTTGCCGATGATCCGCTCCAAGCGTTTCTGCTCGGCCTCAAGCTCCTGTCGGAGCTGCTCTCCGATCTTCCGAACGGTCATCCCGGCTGCCTGGTCGCGGTAATCTGCAGCCACGAGCGAGCCTTCGACCGCGATATCCAGGAGATCAACCGGCAGGCAGCCTTGATGTGGCGCAGGCGTTTCGGCGCGATGTTCCGCGACATCATGCAGGTCTACCGGCCACGCGAGCCACTGGATGTCGACCAGCTTGCCGACATGGTCTCGACGGTGATCGAGGGCGGAATCATCCTGTCAAAGGCGTTGAAGGAGCCGAAGAACCTGCCCGCTCAACTGTTGGTCTTCCGCACCTTCATCCGGCTGCTGTTCCAGCCGGCAGCCTCCTGAGCATCAAGCCTCGTCAGCTTCCATCGCGTGCGCCAGTTCGGCGAGCTTGCGGACGGTGTTGAGATTGCGCGCCGTACCCGTTTTGAGCGCCGGCAGCTTCATCTTCGACGGCCCGGAACCATTGGGATAGTGCACGTAGATCTCGTGTCCTGCGACTACGACCTCTTCGCCGTCGGGCGCAACGAGCTTGTCGAGTGCATCCGCCGGTGCTGCATTCGGCAGGAACACCACATGCAGGAGGTTGGTCTTGGCATCGGGGAAAGGAGAGGCGTCGGCAATCGCCCG
This sequence comes from Ensifer adhaerens, assembly GCF_013283195.1. Taxonomy (GTDB): domain Bacteria; phylum Pseudomonadota; class Alphaproteobacteria; order Rhizobiales; family Rhizobiaceae; genus Ensifer; species Ensifer adhaerens_G. The sequence continues at coordinate 1,499,884 of NZ_JABEKT010000001.1, forward strand.
TAACTGCCGGGCATCCCGGATGACAACGCCGGGCACCTTGCCGAGTTTTTCGCCAAGGACCGCGCCGAGCTTTACCGCCGCCTCCGGCGCCGGCAAGTCAGAGCGGAACAGCACGTTTCCGCTCTGGATGTAGGTCTTCACGTCGCTAAAGCCGAGGCCCTCGCAGATCGCCCTGAGATCGGCCATCGCCAGCTTGCCGGTCCCGCCGACATTGATGGCGCGAAGAAGGGCGACGTGAACGGGCATCGGCCTCTCCTCAGCCTTGCATCTTGCCGGCGACCTTGATGGCGAAGGCATATTCGAAGGCGATCTCTTCCAGGCGCTGGAAGCGGCCGGAGGCGCCGCCGTGGCCGGCGTCCATGTTGGTTTTCATCAGGATCGGCGCGGTGCCGGTCGTCTTTTCGCGCAGGCGTGCCACCCACTTCGCCGGTTCCCAATAGGTCACGCGTGGGTCGGTGAGCCCGCCAAGCGCCAGGATCGCCGGGTAGGGTTTTGCCTCGACATTGTCGTAGGGCGAGTAGCCGGCGATGATGTCGTAGAACTCGCGGCTGTCGATCGGGTTGCCCCATTCCGGCCATTCCGGCGGCGTCAGCGGCAGCGTGTCGTCGAGCATGGTGTTGAGCACGTCGACAAAGGGAACGGCTGCGATGATGCCGGTGAATTTCTCCGGCGCCATGTTGGCGATCGCGCCCATCAGCATGCCGCCAGCCGAGCCGCCTTCAGCGACGATGTTCGCGTAGGAGGTGAACTTCTCCTGATTCAGATAGTCAGCGGCGGCGATGAAGTCCTTGAAGGTGTTGGTCTTCTTGGCCATCTTGCCGTCTTCGTACCAGGAAAAGCCCCGGTCCTTGCCGCCACGGATATGGGCGATGGCATAGACGAAGCCACGGTCGGCGAGCGACAGGCAATTGGTGTTGAAGCCGGCGGGAATGGTGATGCCATAGGCGCCGTAGCCATAGAGCAGGCACGGTGCCGAGCCGTCGAGCGGGGTATCCTTGCGATAAAGCAGCGTGACGGGAACCTTGGTTCCGTCCCAGGAGGGCGCGAAGACACGGCGGGTGACGTAGTCGTCGGGATTGTGTCCCGACGGTACTTCCTGGGTCTTCAAGAGCGTGCGCTCACGCGTCGCCATGTCGTAGTCGAAGAGCTGCGACGGCGTCGTCATCGACGAGTAGGAAAAGCGGATGACGTCGGTGTCGTATTCGGCAGCACCCGAAAGCCCGAGCGAATAGGCCTCTTCGGCAAAGGCGATCGCGTGCTCCTCGCCGGTCTTGCGGTCGCGGATGACGATTTCCGGCAAGCCGTCCCGGCGCTGCAACCAGACGAGATGGCGCGCATAGGCCATGTGGTTGAGGATCAGCGTGCCCGGCTTGTGCGGTACGAGCTCTCGCCAGTTCTCCTTGCCCGGCGCATCGACCGGCGCTTCCATGATCTTGAAATCCTTGGCGCCATCGGCATTGGTCAGGATGTAGAAGACATCCCCGCCCTCGGTCATCGCATATTCGAGGCCGATGACGCGGCCGGCCACCAGCTTCGGCTCGGCTGTCAGATCCTTTGTCGAGAGCAACCGGTACTCGCTGGTCTCGTGATCGTGGATGTCGATGTAGATGACGTCGTCGAGGAGAGAGCCGCCGACCGACATGAAGAAGCCTGGGTCCTTCTCCTCGTAGACCAGCCGGTCGTCCGCCTGGGGGCTGCCGATCACGTGGTGGAATATCTTCGACGGGCGGTGGTTGTCATCGAGCACGGTGTAGAAGAAGCTCTTACCGTCCGGTGCCCAGGCGCCGCCGCCGCCGGTGTTCTCGATCACGTCGGCAAGATCCTCACCCGTCGAGAGATCACGCACCTTCAGCGTGAAGTATTCCGATCCCTTGTCGTCGTAGCCCCAAAGGCCGCGGCCGTGGTCGGACGAGTGGTCGAGGCCGGCAAGGCGGAAGTAGGCCTTGCCTTCCGCTTCCTTGTCGCCGTCGAGCAGGACCTGCCGGATCGTCTCGTCCTTGCTGTCACCGTCGCGTGGAATGCGGAAATAGCGTGGCTGCTCACCGCCGGTCACATAGAGGCTGCCATAGGCGAAGGGACCGTCCTTTACCGGGATCGAGCTGTCGTCTTCCTTGATGCGGCCGCGCATCTCGGCAAACAGCGTCTTCTGCAGCGCCTTGGTGTCGTCCATCGCCGCATTCATATAGGCGTTTTCGGCCTCCAGATGTGTGCGGATTTCAGGGTTGAGGATCGAGGGGTCCTTGAACATCGCCTGCCAGTTGTCGTCCCGCAACCAGGCGTAGTCGTCGGTGCGGGTAATGCCGTGGCGCGTGTCGGTCACCGGCTTTTTCGCGGCGACGGGAGCTTCGGGCAGGTTCTTGAAAACGGACAAGGCATGTCTCCGGGATTTATGCGGCGGGAGACACTGAGATAGAGAGCCGGGCTGCGCCGATCAAGCGGAAAGGTTTTTGACGTTTGGCGGTGCCTTCTCCCCGGAAGGGAGTGGGGAGAAGGCAGGGCAGTCTTTCGGTTGACGCTCGTGGAGCGGCTAGCCTTTTGCTTTCAATTGCTTTCGGTATTCATCGACCGGCAGGCCGCCGACGCCCCAGTCTTCGAAGGCCACCTCGTCGATGACGACGAAGGTGGTGGCCGGGCTCTTGTCGAGCACGGTGACGAGCAGGTCGGTGACACCCTTGATGAGGGCTGCCTTCTGTTCCGGGGTTGCACCTTCGCGGGTGATCTTGATGTTCACATAGGGCATTGCTGGTTCCTCAGGCTGGTTGTCGAATGTCGTAATGAAAGACCTTGGCGATGATCTGCCAGCGCCCGTCGACGAAGATCAAGGACAGGAAGTCGGTAAACGCCTTCTCGCCAATGGCACATTGCACCTTGGCAAAAGCCGTTACGGGTCCGGCAAACTCGATCGAGACGATCCTGTCGGCACGCTGTTCGCCGCGGCTTGCCGGCGAGGGGCGCTTGTCGACGATAGGGAAATACCTGTCCATGTCGAGTTCGAGCAGTTCTCCCTCGGTCGCCGTGGCGTAGTGGGCTTTCGGGTGAAAGACCTCGCGCAGGATTGCCGTGTCGCTGAAATAGAGCCCGTCGAAATAACGTCCGAGCACATCGATGACGGCGGCAAAGCGTGGATCGTTGTGGGTGCCGCTCATGCCGCGATCAGTCCTTCCGCCTTCATGGCCGCCTGCACCGCCGGGCGCTGGCCGACGCGTTGCATATAGGCCGTCAGCTGGGGCCAGGGCTCAAGCGAAATTCCGGTGACGCTGGTCCAGTTGACGACGGTGAAGAGATAGGCGTCGGCAACGGAAAAGGTGTCGCCGAGCAGATGGGCGCGACCGTCGGACAGCAGGGCTTCGACGTTGCCGAGCCGTTTGCCGACCTGCGCTGCGGCAGCTTCCTTGGCGTCGGCGCTCGCCGTCTTGCTGAACAGCGGCGAGAACGCCTTGTGCAGTTCGGAAGCGATGAAGTTCAGCTGCTCCTGCAGGCGGGTTCGTTCCAGCGTGCCGTTGGCGGGTGCCAGTCCTGCCTTCGGAAAGCGATCGGCAATATACTGCACGACGGCTGCACCCTCGGTGACGACATCGCCGGTCTCGAGCACCAGCGCCGGCACATAGCCCTTGGGGTTGATCGCCTTGAAATCGGCGCCGCTTTCGGTGAGGTGGGTGACAGTGTCGACCTTGACGATCTCGAACTCGACGCCGGCTTCGCGCAGGCTGATATGGGGGGAGAGCGAGCAGGCGCCGGGGGCATAATAAAGCTTCATGGCCAAATTCCTTTTGCAATTGGGTCTCTGTCGAAGACGGCGGAACCTAAACCGATGCGATAACTTTTGTATATGAGATTACTTTATGTTACCGACGTTTCAGGTTTCCCTGGGGTAACTGGAGAATTTTGCCCATGAGCTTGAAAATTCGAAAGAATAGGGCTGCCGCCCTGCCACCGACCTGCCCGGTTGGCGAATGCATGGTCATGCTCGGCGGCGCCTGGGCGCCCAACATCATCTGGTATTTAAGCGGCGGCCCGCGCCGCTTCAGCGAGCTCAAGATCGACATTCCCGGCATCTCGGCAAAAGTGCTGAGCACGCGCCTGAAGGACATGGAGGAGAAAGGCGCGATAGAACGGCGGATCATGCCGACATCGCCGCCCTCGGTCGAGTACCGGCTGAGCGAGCTTGGTCAGGAGTTCGTGCCCGCAATCCACGCGATCGTCGAGGTCGGCTACAAGCTCAAGCTTCGCCGCGAAGCGAAGCTCGCAGAGGAAGCCGCTGCCCTGAAGACGGAGCATGCGGTGCCCGCCTGACCGCAAACTATAGCGCAGTGTTGAAGTCTACCATCGGCCCTTGAGCGACTGTGCTGCATGCTCGATGAAGGCGCGGACTTTTGGTGTTTCCGCCTGCCGATCGACGAAGCAGGCGTAGAAGTCGAAGGGCTCATGGTCGGTGTTGGCAACACCTTCGCAAGGTGCTCCGCCGAACAGCGGCACAAGCAAGCCGCGCGCAATCAAGTCCGTCGCGATGAAGGCGCCAAGCCGCGTGATGCCGGCACCGGCGATCGCCATTTCGGCCAGCGTGTCGATATCGTTGCTGACGATCGTTGCCTTCAGCTCGGGCTCGAAGCGCAGGCCGTCGCGCACGAAGCCCCAGCGAAAGATCCGCCCGTGCCCGGCGTAACGGTAGACGAGGCAATGATGATGGATCAGGTCTTCCGGCCGCTCGGGCCGACCGTGCCGCTCGATGTAGGAGGGGGAGGCACAGATGACCATCGGCACCGAGGCAAGCTTGCGCGCAATCAGCCCAGGCTCCAGCTGCAGGCCGAAGCGCACGCTGATATCGATGCCTTCGCCGATGTGATCGATCTCCCGGTCGGTGACCACGAGTTCTATCGAGACTTCCGGATGCCGCTCGGCAAAAGATGGCACAAGCGGCGCTACCACATGTCGGCCGAAGGCGACGGAGGACGCGATCTTCAGCGATCCCCGCGGCTCCGCATTCAGTGACGCGACGGCAACGGCTGCGAGTTCGAGATCGTGAACGACGCTGCGCACCCGGTCGAAATAGACCCGGCCGCTCTCCGTCAGGCCCAACTGCCGTGTTGTGCGGCTCAGCAACCGCGTTCCGAGCGCCCTCTCAAGCCGGGCGATATTCTGGCTCGCAGAGGCCGGTGTGATGCCGAGCTTGCGCGCCGCCGCGGCGATGCTGCCTTCCTCGACGCTCCGGACGAAACTCTCGACGCCGCGCAATGTATCCATAATGACATCCATCGAATAGTTGTTTCAATTCGATGGTTTTGCCTAATTCTGAACAAGGCTGCAATGGTCTACCTGCGCGCGGGACCATCCGTATAGTGCCGGCCATACCGCACGGATGATCCTTGCGGACAAGCTACGGAGATCTTCATCATGGAAGATACGATACCCCCGCTGCGGGTCGCGCGCAGCCGCAAGCTGCCGCCCCGCGCGGTGCCGATTGCCTTTGCTTTCTTCATGTCGGCGATCATGGCGTTTCTGATGTGCTGCGTCATCGTCGGCGTCAACACCGGCATCGACGCCGGCTACCCCGCCCGTGTTCTTAGCACCTATGTGTTGGCGATGCCGGTGGCATTCCTTTGCGTGCTGACCGTCCGACCCTTTGTCCTGAAACTCGTCGGTGCCGTCTGCCGCATGCCCGGTTGAGTTTTCGGGCCCGTCCCGGGGAGCCGGGACGGCCGTTGCATTCAAGTCCACATCTCAAGTGAACCGCCTGTTCAGCCACAATTCAGCCTTGTGCCAATATGCTGCGATCATTGTTCCTGGGAGGGGTTCGTGATGATCGGCTTTCGCAGCGTCCTGATTTCACTGGCGGTGGTGACCGCCGGACTTGCCTCCAAGGTGGAGGTCGCTTCAGCCAGCACTTTCGTTGCCTGGGAGGTTTCCGGTGTCGCCTGGAACGACGTGCTCAATGCCCGCGCCTGGCCGTCCTCGTCGTCTGCCGTTCGCGCTGGTTATCCGAATGGAACCAGACTGCAGATGACCGGTCGCTGCATGAACGGCGTCGATCTTCAGCGGATTGCCCGCTGGTCGGCGCAACGGCAGAGTAATGCGGTACGCGCCACCTGGTGCCAGATCTGGCACGATCCGCAACAGAACGGCCGCTGGCAGGAAGGCTGGGTCTACGGCAAGTTCATCCGGCCGGCGCGCTTCTGATCGTTCTCGCCCCCCCCAAAAAAAACATGTCTGCGCCGTTGATGCGATGCGCGATGTCGGTCCGCATCACAAAAGCGATTGACGTTGCAATCGCATGACACCGCTTTCGAGCAAGCTGCTGTATAGCATAGGCGTTTCGCTTTATTCAGCAGTTTGGACGAATGCATGTTGAACAATACTTATGGCAAGCTTGCCTCTCATGTTTATAATTTAGACAAATATATTGGAAAATCCTTCGACGACGTCGAGTATTATCGCGAACGCTTGAAAGGCTGTTCCGGCCCGATATTGGAACCGGCCGTCGGCAACGGTCGTGTGCTGATCCCGCTGCTTGAAGCCGGCCTTGACGTTAGAGGTTTCGATGCCTCGCAAGACATGCTCGACTATTGCCAGGCGCATTGTGCCGAACGCGCGCTGACACCGGCTTTATCACAGCTGACCTACGAGGCGTTTTCCTACGAGGAGCGCTTCGAGGCGATCGTCATTCCTGCCGGCTCGCTGCAACTGATCGCCGACCATGCCACCGCGACCGCGATCCTCAAGCGTTTCCTCGATCATCTTCGGCCGGGTGGCCGCCTGATCTTCGACATCTATCCGCACGATCTTTTCGCCGATGACACTCAGCCGAACATCCGCAGCTGGCAGACCGAGGCCGGTGATCTGCTGACGTTGACCAGCCAGCGGGTCAAGGCCGACCTTATCGCCCAGACGACGGTGTCGCACCTGCGCTACGAGCTCTGGTGCGAGGGGAGGCTGGCGTTGAGCGAGCTTGAATTCTTCACGATGCGCTGGTGGGGCATCGAGGAAATGGCGCTGACCTTGCGCGCTGCCGGATATGTCGATCTCGTCATCACGGGCAATTACGATTTCGGTCGTGCGCCGAAGGATGGTGACGAGGTTGTCACCTTCGAGTGCCGCCGGCCGCAGTAGCGGGCGGCCCAGGCAGGATGAAAAGCCACGCCCCCGACACCGGGGGCGTGGCTGCAACCGTTAGCGGCAACGGCTGGCGGCGTTGCGCTGATCGAGCGGCGAACCGTTGACGGTCAGCACCGAGCCAGCCGCCTGGGTGATCGTACCGGCCGACCAGCCATTGTCGAGCAGGCAATCCATCGGGGTGTTGGTCACAGTGACGTTGCCCTTGAGGTTTTCGGCCGGACCCGAGAAGTAGAGGCCGGCCTTGCCGGCCTTGTCGACCGTCATGTTGTTGAGCACAATGTTGCTCACCGGGCCGCCCAGGAATTCGTAGTCGCTGCCATAGATGTAGGCGCCATAGGTGCCGGCGTTGGTGACGCTGACATCCTGCAGCGAGATGCCGGAGACCGGGTTGAAGAAGATGCCGGCGTTGCGCGTGCCGTCGATCTTCAGGCCCTTGACGTTGACATTTGTGGTTGTCGCATCGAGGTTCGGGCTGGAGATCAACATCAGGCCGTTGATGCCACCTGCGAGCCGCATGTCGTTGATCGCAACGTTCGACGTGCCCTGCAGCACCACCAGATCCATGTCGCGGTCCTGCTTGGAGTTGTCGATGGTCACGCGGTTGAGTTTGATATCCTTGCCGGCGACCAGCAGCACACCTTCGCGGCGAGAGTTGCTGATGGTGACGTTGTCGAGCGTAATATCCGTCGTGCCGGTGATCAACTCATATTCGGTGCGGTTGAGTTTCTTGAATTCTCCGCCGGCAAACACGCCATAGGTGACCTTGTCGATGGTCGTGTCACGCACGGTCACGTTCTTGCTGCCGATCGCGCTGACAGCCGCATAAGGCGCTTTGTTCGGATTGTAGACCGAGAACTCGCAGGCCGTGTTGTTTTCGCAGATGAACAGGTCATGGATGCGGCTGTTCTGCACGACCGCGCCGTTGACGCGGGTGAAGCGGATGCCGTCGTGGTTAGTGGCGGAGATATCGACATTGTCGATCGTGACATTCGCCGCGTCCGTTGCAGCGATGCCGGCAATGCCGCCGCGGATCGACAGCGACGCGACGCTGCTGCCGGAGGCCATGGTGACGACGTCCTGGGCCGGGTTGTAGCCGGTCAATGTCGTGGCTGCACCCTGGTTGACGAAGGATGTGGTGGCGCCGCTTCTGGCGCCGCGCACCGCAATCGAGCCGCCGCCGCCGACCAGCGCCTGACCGGAGCCGAGCGTCAGCGACTGGTTGAGGCCGAGATTACCGTCGGCAAGGATGAGGGCGTCAACGCCGGCGGCGCCGATCAGTGCGTTGATCGCGGCCGCATCGTCATTCGCTGCGGAGATGTTGACGACCTTGCCGGTGGTGCGGCCGTTGACGACGAACTGCGCGGCTTCGACATCACCGGTTGCGCCTGCATGGGTACGGATCTTGGTGGAACGTTCGACGCGCTGGAACATCGGGTCGAAGGCATCGCTTGCCTTGGCCGTCGCGCCGAACGGGATGCGCAGGCGCGCCATCACGGCGCCCTTGAGCTTGTCCTCGTTGTCATAGGTGCCGGTAACGCCGAGCGATACGGTCGAACCCTCGGAAAGACCGGGCAGGTCGGCGAAGGTCAGTTCCCCGCGCAGCTTGGCGCCGAACATGTCGCCGAGGTTCTTGCCGCCGTACCAGTAGGTGCCGCCGAAAACCTTCAACTGCACGTCGGATCCTTCATCGAAGACCGGAAGACGGCCGCCGATTTCGGCGTCGAGCCCGCGTCGAGCCCGCTCCTTGCCTTCCTGGAAGACGAGGACATGGTCGCGAACATAGGCGGCATTGAAGGCGCTCAGCGTCTTGGCGCCTGACAGCGGCAAATAGAGATTGCTGCGCATCTCGAGGTCGCCGCTGAGCGCTTCGAGACCGAAGGAGATCTGGTTGAACGAATTGCCGTGCTCGCTCTTCAGATAGTCGTAGTAGCCATAGGCGCCGATGACCCACTGGTCGTTGGCACGGAAGCGGTAACCCGCGCCGATCGAGCCCTGCCGAACCTTGTCGTTTCCTATCGTTCCGCGTGTATCGATGAAAATGGCATTGCCTGAGTCGAGCACGAAAGGCAGGAAGAATCCGCCGCTGGCAGCCGAGCCGCCGCTGAAGAAACCGCCTTCGATTTCAGCCTGTGGTCGGAAATCCACAGCCAGGGCCGAGGACGAAAGCATCGTGCCGCTTGCGAGAGCAAGCGCTAAAATAGTGTTGTTTTTCATATTATTAACTCCGCATACACTGGGGCGTTGGCGCGCCCTTGGTGATGCGGTTAGATTATACGACTGTATTACTCAAGTTTATTGATCGATTATCCCAGGGCTTTCCAGCGGCGTGATGACGCAGACTGCGGCAGCACGTCGGATACACAATCATGGCGGTAGTCCCGCAAATCGTCCGGGGGCCGTGTCCGTTCATTTTCAAAGGGGCGCCAGAGGCCGGAAGACCCTGCCTGTCAGTCGGACGGGCAGGGCTTGCGTTCTCGTCAATTGGCGGCGTCAGACCTTAAGCGCTGCGACATTGTCCCGGGCGTAGGTCTCCAGGCTACGTGGGTCGTGTCCGGTGAGCGTCTTGACGTCTCCGGTCGGCGTTGCCGTCCAGCCCTCGCGCACCGGATGGAAGATTGCGGCCAGGAAGCGCGCATAGTTTTCGGGCACGCCGGCACCGGTCAGGATGCCGACAAAGGTCTCGTCGTCGATAGGTGTGTAGGCGATGGGCTTACCGATGACGCGCGACAGGATCGCTGCCGCCTCGGCGTAGTTCAGGGCCTCGGGCCCCGTCAGGTTGAAGGCGCGGCCGTTGAATGCGTCGCTGGTCAGGGCGGCAGCAGCACTTTCGGCGATGTCGCGGCTGTCGATAAAGCTCGTCTTGCCTTCAGCAGCCGGTACCGCGATCCTGCCGTGGCGGATGCCCTCGATCCAGTAGGTCTGGAAATTGTCAGAAAACCAGTTGGGCCTGAGGATCACGAACGGTGCGCCGGTCTTTTCGACCAGCAGTTCAACCTGCCGGTAGGGAATGCTGTCGTCGGCATCGACGCCGATGACGGTCATCAACACGATCTTGACGCCGCGTGCTGCGGCTGCGGTGATGATCGGCGTCAGCAGGCCGACCGGATCGAGGTGGCCGCCCGGAGTAAGCACGAACATCCGGTCGACCCCGTCGAGCGCGCCGCCATAGCTTGCGTTGTCCTGATAGTCGAACGCGACCGCTTCGGCGCCCGGGATCGGCGTTGCCTTGCGCGTCGCGGCCTTGACGCTTTCTCCCTTTGCGACCAACGCGTCGATCACCTTGCGTCCGACTGTGCCATTTGCTGCGAGCACCAGAATCTTGCCTGACATATCCGTCTCCTTGGTATCACATAGAAACCATGTTAATAACGGGAACTAGATATAAGTGCCGGAAAATGCTGTAAAGAAGGCACTTTCCGGTGACATGGTTTCCTCCGGGAAACCGCCAGTTGGAGCCCGCGCGCTATGGAATACGATGCCTATATCCAGACTTGCCCGACCCGCATGGTGCTGGATCGCCTTGCCGACAAATGGGCGGTGCTGGTTCTCGGCCGGCTTGACGACAAGCCCGTGCGGTTCAATCAGCTAAAACGCGAGATCGATGGCATCTCACAAAAAGTGCTGTCGCAGGTGTTGAAGAAGCTGGAACGCGATGGGCTGGTCAGCCGCGCGATCTTCGCGACGGTGCCCGTGACGGTCGAATATGCGATCACGCCGCTCGGGCGAACGCTGAGCGCCACTGTCGACGCGCTGCGCCGTTGGGCCGAGGACAACATCGAGACAGTGCTGGCAGCCCAGCAGAAATACGACCGCGCCGCGGTGTGAGCGACGCGGCACCTCGTCGTGGCGGCATTGGAAGAGGAAAGTGGCCTCAGGCTGCGAGCCTGAGGCCGATACCCCAGGGATCGACGAGGCTGTAGGCGGTGCCGCTTCGGTTGACCGAAATGCCCATCTCGTCGAGCTTGCCAAGCGCTGCGGTGAGCTCTGCCGGATCCTTGTACTGGATCGTGTAGTCGGAGAGGCCGGTCATGTTGGCCTCACGTTTCGGTGCACCGCGAGAGTTCCAGATATTGGCGGCCACATGGTGGTGATACTTGCCCGAGCCGAAGAAGCTTGCGCCCGGATAGCGCGCCATCAGCCCGAGCCCCAGCACGTCTCGGAAGAACGCATCGGCCTCAGGAATATCCGACACCTGCAGATGGATGTGGCCGATACCGGTGCCCTCGGCAAGGCCGTTCCAGTCGTCCTTCGGCGCCTCGTCATAGAGCGCCTGCAGGTTGAGCGGCAGCGTATCCATGCCGACCGTGCCATCGGGCTTGAAGGTCCACTCGGCCCGCGGCCGGTCACGATAGACCTCGATGCCGTTGCCTTCCGGGTCGGCGAGATAGATCGCTTCACTGACGAGATGGTCGGAAGCGCCTTGCAGACGGACATTGTTGTGTGCGGCATGGGCGAGCCAGCGGCCGAGTTCCTCGCGGTTTGGAACGAGGAAGGCCGTGTGGAAAAGACCGGGCGCATTGCGCGGCGCCTTGGCGGCGTTGCCGGCTGTGGTCAGCGTCAAAAGCGGCCGGCCGCCCACACCCAGCGTCTCGCCGCTGGCAGCAGTTTCAAGCGGCTTTAGGCCCATGATGCGCTGATACCATTGCGACACCGTCGGCAGATCTTGCACCACCAGATGCGAATGATCGACATGCGCAGGCATTGCCAAGGCGTGATCCGCAGCAACATCGATGGTCTGTGTGGTCTGGCTGGACGTCATGTTTTGCCTCCTTGGGCGCCGAAACTGGAGGCCTTGCCGGGTCCTCAGTTTCGTTGAAACTGTCGGCTGAATATGGGCCCAACCGGGCGTTCACGAAAGACTGTCAGTCACTTGATGTTGTGTTCGATGAGCGTTGACAGTGGCCGTTATCGCCCTAGCTCAATTGTATAGGGCAATGCGATCGCGGCGCTTTCGATTTGATTTCAATCAATGCCGGAAGAGCCGTCTGGGCTCAGTCTCGAAGTCGAGGGATTTGCCCCCGCGTTTCGGCGCCGGCGATCCGGGTAGGCAACGCAAAGGAGTGCAGTATGTACAAGAAGATCATCGTCCCGATTGCCATGGATCAATTGGAGCATGGTGAAACCGTGCTCGGCATTGCCGAAAAGCTGATCGATGAAGGGGGCGAGATTATCCTGCTCAATGTCGTCGAAGATCTGAACGCCTATGCCCAGGGCTACATGATCGTCGATTTCCCGCTGGAGATGGTCGAAGAATCGCGCAAGCATGCCTTGAAGACGCTGGAAGCGATGAAGGCCAAGCACGGGATCAACGGCCGCATCGAGATCCGCACCGGCGGTGCTGCCGGCACGATCAATGCGCTCGCCAAGGAAGAGAATGCCGACCTCGTGATCATCGCCTCGCACCGACCGGGCCTCATCGATTATTTCATCGGGTCGACGGCGAGCCGGGTCGTCAGCCATTGCCCATGCGCCGTTCTCGTCGACCGGTGAGCCGCCAACAAACAAGAACAGGAGCGTGGCGCGCGTGAAGTGCCACGACTTCAAGGAGTCATCTGATGGACAAGCTTGTGCTTGACGACTTTCGTGAACGGTTGACCAGCCGCAAACGGGAACTCTATGGCCGGTTGGTGAAGATCGAGCATGATCTCGATGAGCCGATGAACGCCGACGTGCCGGATCGGGTAACCGAGCGGGAGAATGACGAGGTGCTGGAGGGTCTTGGCCTTGCCGGCCAGGAAGAGATCCGCGGGATCGACGCGGCCCTCGACCGCATCGCGTCCGGCACCTTCGGGACCTGCGTGCGTTGCGGCTTGCCGATATCTTCTGAACGGCTGGATGCGGTGCCGCACACGCCGCTCTGTCAGGAATGCGCGGCCGAGGTTTCGGCCGGGGCAAAGTAGGTTTCCGCTCAGTTTAACGATCGGCTGTTGAACGATTGGCATGCTTTGCGCCCGGGAACACTGTATGGGAGCCAATTGAAACTGCCAATCTTGTTCCGGGGCTGTTTTGTCTCGCCGTCAGCGCGGCGGGACGTTCGCCAGATCGAGCTTCAATCTCGGCAGGAACCGTCCAGGTACGACCGTCGAGGCGACCATGCCGTCATCGACCGCGCCCAGGCGTCGATAGAAATCGGCGGCACCGGGATCGGCATCGATCGTCATGACCTTCGCTCCTCTGTTCAGGGCGGTTTCCACGCTCCAGCCAAAGAGCCTTCGGCCTATGCCACCGCCCAACGCGTCGGGATCGACAAACAGCTTGTCGAGTTCGGCAGCGTCACCGTGGTACATCACCTGGGCGACGCCCACGATCTTGCCATCGTCGACGGCGACCTGGATATCCGATTGTTGCCAGTCGGCCACCGCTACCGTCAAGGCGGACCGACAAGCAGTCATGAACGCCGCGTCGTAGCCCCAGACCGCCTTGGACCGAAGGCAAAGCTGCGTCAGGATTTCGGCCTCGTCCGGCTCCGGCGTGCGTAAAGCCGTCATCACTCGTCCTCCCCGTGAACGTGCGGTTGTCCGCCTCGCTTGCCAATGTGGTTGCGGCCCGTGCTGCGGACAAGGGATGCCCGTCTTCGCAAACACATCATGCCGCTGTTGTAATGCGTTGCAAAAGTTGATGCTTTCGTCATCCTCGAGCCCTTTGCCGCGGCGTCTGGCTGTGGCAGGATAAAGCATATCAGCAACGCGACCGCCGCCTGAGGGCGAAGGAAGGTCGGAGGTGGGGTCCGTGGAATTCGCCGGCGTCAAGTGGAACTATGATCGATCGGAACTGATCGCCGATGGCATCGTGCATGGGGTTGGCCTTGCCGCGGCCCTCGTTGGCGTCACCGCTCTGATCTTTTACGCGATGCTCTGGAGTTCGGCCGGCCAGCTTGCTGCTGCCGCGATTTATGGCACCGGTCTGCTGGCGACGCTGTCTATATCGTTCCTCTACAACCTCTACCCGGTTTCGCGCACCAAATGGTTTCTGCGCCGCTTCGATCACTCGTCCATCTTCGTGCTGATCGCCGCGACCTATACGCCCTTCCTGCAGCGCGGCTGGGACGATCCGTTTCTGTTTGCCATGCTGATTGGCATCTGGGCGATTGCCGCGCTCGGCGTGGGGATCAAGTGCCTCTTTCCCGGTCGGTTCGACCGGCTGGCGATCCTGCTTTATCTCGCCATGGGCTGGAGCGGTGTCCTTGCGGTGGGGCCGCTGCTGTCGGCGCTATCTTCGACGACGCTGGTGCTGATCCTCGTCGGCGGCATCATCTATTCCGCCGGCGTGATCTTCCATGTCTGGGAGAAGCTGCGTTTCCAGAACGCCATCTGGCATGCCTTCGTCGTTACCGGCGCCGCCGTGCACTATTCGGCCGTCATCAACTGTCTGACAGGCACGGCGATATCCTGATACAGTTCAGCGAGAGCATTTCCAGGAAAAGCAAGACGCGGCTTCCGTTGGGAAACGCGTAAAAACAAAGAGATAGAGCGTCTCCGTTGTGGTCGGAAACGGTCACGAACGACACCGCTCAGTTCGGCGCGGCCACGGGTGCTGCCGCCACCGGCGTCTGCTGACAGCCTTCCGAGGGGCGCAAAGCCTCCGCCATCCGCGAGATGACACCATCGAAGCTGGTCAGCCGGCTCTTGCGGTACTGCAGACGGAAATAGGCCGCGCTGCCGTCGCAGAGCGCAATGGCGCGCGTGTAAAATACCTCGTCGCCGCGCACGCCGGAAAAACTTGCCCAGGCTGCGGTGACGCGCGAGTAGGAAATCCGCCACTGGTCTTCCCGTTCGCTCGCCATCCGATCGTTGACGTCGATCTCGAAATCGCCGTCGACAAGCTCGCTGCCGAAAACGGCGAGCGTGGCGCCGTTGTCGTTGGCATGAAAGCTGACGCCGTCGCCATTGTCGGCTTCACCTTGCGGTTCGAAGCCGGGCGGAATGTCGAGGATATAGCCGAAACGCGGATTGGCGTAGGCATGCCAGTCATCGTCCGCAGCGGCCGGGAACGCAGCCGAGAACAGAAGCGCGAATGCAGCGAGAATGCGACGCATGCGGACCTCCTCCCGACTTGCTTCGACGGTCTGTTTATGAATAGCACATCCGTGCAGGAAGCGCTGTTTCTATCGGAACAGCGGCAAGCCTAAGCCGCAACCTTCCGTTTGCGTCAATCCTCGGTAAACGTCATCGCGTGGCCGTTCAGGCAGTAACGCAGGCCGGTGGGCGGCGGTCCGTCGGGGAAGACGTGACCGAGATGAGCATCACAGTCCGCACAGCGGATTTCGGTGCGCACCATGAAATATGAACGGTCCTCGATCTCGCGGATCGCCTCATCGTCGATTGCGGCGAAATAGCTCGGCCAGCCGCAACCGGAATCAAACTTGCTGTCGGAGCGAAACAGCGCACGGCCGCAGCAGACACATTCATAGGTGCCCACCCTCTTGTTGGAAAGGAAGGGACCGGTGAAGGCGCGCTCGGTGCCGTGTTCGCGGGTGATGCGGTATTGTTCGGGCGACAGCTGCGCGCGCCACTCCGCATCGGTCTTGATCACTTTCGGCGCCCTTGCGTCTCTCATCGAAGATCTCCCTGTGATTGTCGACGAGTATATAGGATCGCTGGCGGCGCGCCGCAAATCACGCTCGCGTGCCGACAGGCTGCGATCAGTCTGGGCTGTGTCCGACAGCGGAACTTCAGCTCGATCAGATGCGATGCGAGGTGTGGTCTCAATCACCTCCAACGCCCGGCGGCACCTCGTTAAAATTTCGCCGGATCACAGTCGGGCCGGTACCGTGAACGCGTTTGCTCTCGTTGTAGAACGCGATGAACTCTTGCGCGGGTAAGGCTTTGGAATAAAGCCAGCCCTGGCCGTAGTGCACGCCGCGTTCGAGCAGATAATCCGCCTGCTCCTGTCGTTCGATGCCTTCGGCGACGATGTAGAGGTTCAGCGATTTGGCGATGTCGATGATATGAGGGGTGACGGCGCTCGTGGCCGAGACGAGCCCGACGGTATCGATAAAAGACTTGTCGATCTTCAATGCGTCGAGCGGCAGGTCCTGTAGATATTGCAGGCTGGAATAGCCCGTGCCGAAATCGTCGATCGCCACGGAATGGCCAAGTCGACGGGCTTCCTCGATCGTTGCTCGGGCGGATTTCACATCCATGAAGCCGCGTTCGGTGGCCTCGAGCCAGATCTGCTCGGTGAGGACGCCGGAGTTCGCGAGCGCTGCCTGGATGACGGGCAGGACACGCCCGGATTTGATGTCGTCGGCCGAGAGATTGATGGCGATGTGCAGCGAACGGTCGGCGACGAGGACCGCGCCGAGATCGCCAATGACCCCGTCGATGACCTGATCAGTAATGGCCTGGATCAGGCCGCTTTCCTCCGCAAGCGGGATAAAGGTGTCAGGCCTGACCAGCGAGCCGTCGGGCCTGCGCCAGCGCACGAGCGCTTCCGCACCGACGCAGATGCCGGTCTTCATCTCGATGAGCGGCTGATAATGCACGATGAATTCACGGCGATGTACGGCGATTGAGAGTTCGCCGAGCGGCGAGAGCCGTCGTCGCGACAGCCAGAGGACGAGGCCAACCATCAATGCGGCGACAATCGCGCCGAGCGGCAGGAGCAGCAGCCGTTCGCGGCCGAGATCGTTCAGCAGCGACGCCCTTGACGACGTTGCTATCGCGATCCAGCCGGAGCCGCTCGCGGTGGCAAAGAGATTGTCCGCATCGCTGCCGGTCTGCGGATGCTCGACCAGCCGCTTGATCAGCGAAGCGTCCGGCGCGTTCAATGCGCTGACGAGGGTGCCCGTGTCACTAGCGATCGCAAGGCGCGTATCAGGGGAAGCGAGCACGTCGACAAGCCGTGCCGGATCGGTCAGCACGCTGTAGGATCGATATCGCAATCCCAGCATCGCCCGACCGTTGCTGATCGTTGGGTGAACCCGAGCCGTCACGCCGATGCCGCTGGCCGTGGTGAAGTCGACTGGCCCGCGACCGATGGTCGACTCCGGTTTGCCCCACGAAGTGCATTTGAGCTCGTCGCCTTCGAAGTAGCCGATGTCTTCGACGGAGCGCGTGTTGACGACAAGGGTGCGCATCGCCGCGATATGGGCCTGGGAGCAGGGCGCGAAGCTGAACTGGTCGGCAGACTTGAGCGCCGAGGTCGCTTCGCCGAGCGCCGTATCGGCACGCACCAGCGCATACTCTGCGAGACGACTGAGGCGGGTCTCCTCCCTGTTGGTGGCGACCGACCAGGATAGATAAAACGCGGCGGCGATCGGCAGGATGGCACCCAGCGCCGCGAGCACACTGGTCATCGCCACAATGTAGGACCGTTCCAAGCCAGACCTCGTGAGCTCAAGAGAAGCGCTGTGCAATTCGTTGCATCAATCGATCAGCGATGGCGACCGATCTAGACCATGACGTGCTCGCCAGGAAGCACGAAGGATGGCTTTAGTCCTTGAAAAATAGCGCACTTGACGATTCTCAAATGCGCACGCCAGAGGTTTCGGGTTCGTATCGAAACTCACTCGATGCCGTTGCATCACGACGAAGTACCAGATGCGATGCATCTCTTGCGACCGATAAAGCTGGACGTTGCCAACAACACGTTAAAATCGCGTTCGCCGGTTGATCGGTAGCGATGACCCTGAGTGTGCGAATGCGTTGCCATATATCGGACGGTTTCGCCTCGTCACGCGATCATGGCCGCAAATCTCACAAGAAAACCGGAGATTTACCGGCTTTTCTGGAGTTAACAGCGCATAACGTCGATTTTCCCCGAATAAGGCTTGAGGCGCGTGTACCCATCTTTTATGTCGGGTATTCGTTTGATCCGACAATCAAATCGCAAAGGAGCGCGCCCGGACGATGGATGCTGCCGCCCTGACATTGCTGGCCTTGTCGCTTCCGTTTGTCGGTGCGCTTGTCGCGCCGCTGCTGACCCGCCTGCTCGGACACAACGCTGCCTGGATTCTCGCGCTTTTTCCTGCGGCGATCGTCCTGCACTTCACGCGCTTTCTGCCTGAAGTCTCTCGTGGCGAGATCGTTACCGGTGGCTATGAATGGATCCCCTCCTTCAATGTCAGTTTCTCCTGGCTGATCGATGGCCTGTCCCTGACCTTCGTCTTGCTGATCGCCGGCATCGGCACGCTGATCGTGCTCTACTCCGGCGGCTACCTGAAGGGACATCCGCAGCAGGGTCGGTTCTTCTCCTTCATCCTGATGTTCATGGGATCGATGCTCGGGCTCGTCGTGTCCGACAGCTTCCTGATGCTCTTCGTTTTCTGGGAGCTGACATCGATTACCTCCTTCCTGCTGATCGGCTTCGACCATTCGCGGGAGGCCGCCCGGCGTGCCGCCCTGCAGGCGCTTGTGGTTACCGGGGGAGGTGGGTTGTTTCTGCTCGCGGGCCTGCTGGTCATCTGGAATGTCACCGGCGTCACCCAGCTCTCGCTGCTGGTGTCCTTCGGTTCGGAGATGCGCGCGAGCCCCTTCTATCTTGCGGCACTGCTGCTGGTGCTCGGCGGCGCGTTCACCAAGTCCGCCCAGTTCCCCTTCCATTTCTGGCTGCCCAACGCGATGGAGGCGCCGACGCCCGTCTCGGCCTACCTGCACTCCGCGACAATGGTGAAGGCCGGCGTCTACCTGCTGATGCGCCTCAACCCGGTGCTTGGCGGAACGCCGGAATGGCAGATATTGCTGCCGCTCTTCGGCGGCGCGACGCTCGTCATTGGCGCAGTTCTCGCCTGCCGACAGACCGATCTGAAGTTGATGCTTGCCTATACGACCATGGCATCCCTTGGTCTGCTCGTGATGCTGACCGGGATCGGCTTTCCGCATGCGATCGAGGCGGCGGCGCTCTATCTGGTGGCGCATTCGCTGTTCAAGGGCGCGCTGTTCATGGTTGCCGGCATCATCGACCATGAAACCGGGACCCGCGACGTGACGAAGCTCGGCGGCTTGCGTTCCGCCATGCCGCTGACATTCGTGATCGCACTCGCCGCGGCACTTTCGATGGGTGGCTTGCCGCCGTTTTTCGGCTTCCTCGCCAAGGAAGAGATCTATGACGCGTTGGCCAGCCTGGACCGGCGCGCGATGGTTTTCGCGGCGCTCGCCATCCTCGGCAATGCGCTGATGTTTGCCGTGGCGTTTGCCGTTGCGCTCAAGCCCTTCGTCGGCGCAAAGACCGAAACACCGAAGTCCGCGCATGAGGCGCCGGTGCTTCTGTGGATCGGCCCGGCGCTCCTGGCTGCCAAGGGGCTGTCAGCTGCCCTGCTGACCGGCCTCACCCACGAGCTCGTGTCGACACCGATGGCAACGGCGATTGCCGGCGAGCGCAGACAGGTCACGATTTCGATCGTTCCCCATATCGGCATGCCGCTGGCCCTGTCCTGCGTCACCATTGCTCTCGGGGTGATCTTTTATCTCAACCTTGCCCGCCTACGCGCCTTCATCGCCACCATCCTCAGTGACATTGGCTGGGGACCGGATCGTGGTTTCGACCAGTTCATGCGCGGGCTTGTGCGCTTTTCCGTCGCTTTGACCCGCCGGCTGCAATCCGGCCGGCTCGATGTCTATATGACGGTGACATTCATCCTGGTTGCCGCCGTGCTGCTGGGCGCACCGCTTTATTATGGCGAACTGCCGCGCGCACCGTTCTTCGCCGCCGACGTGCCGCTGCATGAGCTGGCGATCATGGCGATTGCCGTCATCGGCCTTTTCGCCGTCGTGCTCGCTTCCGATCGGCTGACCGCGATCGTCTCGCTCGGCATCCAGGGCTTTGCCGTTGCTGTCATTTTCCTGCTCTATGGTGCGCCGGACCTCGCCTTCACCCAGTTCATGATCGAGACCCTGTCGGTCGTCGTGCTGGCACTGGTGATGACGCGGCTGAGGCTCGCACCCTCCGATCATCGGCCGCTCGTTCAGAAGGTGCCGGATCTTACGATCGCGCTTGCCTGCGGTATCGGTTTCGGGCTGATGCTCTTGAAAGTGACCGGCGTGCCCTTCGACGCCTCGTTGACCGACTTCTTCAACCTCTATTCGAAAACGATCGCGCATGGCGCCAATGTCGTCAACGTCATCATCGTCGATTTCCGCGGCACGGACACGCTTGGCGAAATCGCCGTCGTCATGGTGACCGGTCTCGCCATCCTGTCCTTGGTTCGCCTCAGGGCCGGCGCGTTGCGGCGCATCGCCGACAATGACCCGGATGCGGAGGAACGCACATGAGATCGGTGATTTTCCGGGCCGTCGCACCGTTTCTGACCAGTCTGATGGTTCTGTTTTCGATCTTCGTGCTGCTGCGCGGGCACAACGAGCCGGGCGGCGGCTTCATCGGTGGACTGATTGCCGTGTCAGCATTGGCGATCTACGGTATCGCCTGCGGCGTCGAGACCGTGCGTCGCGCGATCTACTTCCACCCGATGGCGATCGCCGGTGCAGGCCTGTTTGCGGCCACTATCGCCGGATTGATCTCGATCGCGGCCCGCGTGCCTTTCATGACCGGGCTTTGGATCTATCCCTCCTTGCTCGGCGTGGAAGTGCCGCTATCGACGGTGACGCTGTTTGATTGCGGCGTCTATCTGGTCGTCGTCGGTGCCATCAGCTCGATCGCCCTGTCGCTCGAAGAGCGGGGAGGCGAATGATGGAAGCCTGGTTTGCGCTGCTGGTCGGCACCTTCTTCACTGTCGCCATCTATCTGCTTCTGTCGAAGTCCATCATTCGCGTCCTGTTGGGCGTGGCGATCCTCGGCAATGGCGTCAACCTCTTGATCTTTACCGGCGGCCGGCTGACGCGCGGCGTGCCGCCCGTCATCCAGGAGGGTGCCGATACGCTCACCGGATCGGCGGCCAACGCTCTGCCACAGGCTCTCATCCTCACGGCGATCGTCATTTCGTTCTCCTTCTTCGCTTTCCTGCTCGTTTTGGCCTGGCGCGCCTACGAGGATCTTTCGACCGACAATACCGACGAAATGCGCGTCGCCGAGCCGGAAGAAGAGCCGGCTCCCCCGCTTGGATACTGACCGACAGATGGCCGTTTCGACTTCACCCCCCGCCGATCTTTCTGCTGCCCTCGTTCTCGAGCCGGTTGCGGCAGCCGACTGGCTGGTGATCCTCCCGGTTGCCTGGTGCCTGGCGATCGGTGCGTTGCTGGTCATGCTGCGCCGCCCGATCGGCCTGCATCCGTTCATCGCCATTGCGGGGCTTGCGGGCCTGGTGGTGATCGACGGGTTGCTTTTGCACCATGTGATCGCGAGCGGCCCGGTGACGATGGTGATGGGGCGCTGGCTGCCGCCCTTCGGTATCGCCTTTACCGTCGATCTCACCGGCGCACTATTTGCACTTACGGCGTCCGTCGTAGCACTTGCCGGCGGCGTCTACTCGCTCTCCGACATCAATGACAGCGGCCGGCGATACGGTTTCTATCCTTTCCTGATGCTACTTATGGCCGGCGTCTCCGGTGCGTTTCTGACCGGTGACATCTTCAATCTCTACGTCTGGTTCGAGGTGCTGCTGATCTCGTCCTTCGGCCTGATCGTGCTCGGCTCCGAGCGCGAGCAGATCGATGGCGCGGTGAAGTATGGTTTCCTCAACCTCGTCGCGACGACGCTGTTCCTGGTCACCACCGGCTATCTCTATGCAAGCTTCGGAACGCTCAACATGGCCGACATCGCCCGCAAGGCCGAAGGCCTGCGCGGCACCGCGCCGTTGATGACGCTGACAGCATTGTTCCTGCTGGCCTTCGGGATGAAGGCGGCCGCATTCCCCGTCAATTTCTGGCTGCCGGCGTCCTATCACACGCCGCGCGTCGTCGTGTCGGCACTCTTCGCTGGCTTGTTGACCAAGGTCGGCATCTACGCGCTGATCCGCGTGACCGTGATGCTCTTGCCGGTGGAGCGGGAAGAACTCAGCTTCGTCATCGCGGTGATCGGGGCGTTGACGATGCTCGTCGGCGTGTTCGGCGCGCTCGCACAGGCCGATTTCCGTCGCATGCTCGGCTATCTCGTGATCTCCGGCATCGGTTCGATCCTTGCGGGCGTTGCCGTTGGCGGGCCGGGCGGCATCGGCGGGGCGATCTTCTATGCGCTGCATTCGATGCTTGTCATGACGGCGCTCTACTTCGCCTCGGGCGTTGCGGCGAAGCTTGGCGGCAGCTTCTCGCTATCGTCGCTATCAGGTCTTTATCGCCGCCATGCTGGCTTTGCCGCCATCAGCCTGATGCTCGCCTTTGCCGTGTCCGGCCTGCCGCCGTTCTCCGGCTTCTGGCCGAAGGTCATGCTGGTCAAGGCAGCACTCGACATCGGCGCCTGGTGGCTTGCGGCCACACTGCTCGTCACCGGCTTCCTGACGACGATCGCGACCGGCCGCTTCTTCCTGCTTGCCTATTGGCGGGACACGGCCGGAGGGCAGGGGGCAACGGACAAGGCGCAGATCCCGGCGACCATTCTCCTGCCTTTGGGCGTGCTGACGTTGCTGACGCTCGCGATCGGCCTTTATCCCGAACCGCTGCTGGCAACGATCCAGAGTGCCGCCGCCGGCCTATCCGAACCGTCCGGATATCTGAACTCGGTCTTCCCGGGAGCCGCGCGATGATCAAGTTCCTCTGGATCAATCTGGTCTTCACCGCGATCTGGGCTGCGATCAGCGGCAGCCTCGGCGTGCCGAACCTGTTGCTTGGTTTTGCCGTCGGCGCACTGTCCCTGTGGCTGATCCGGCGCGAATTGCAGCCTGTCGCCTACCCGGTCCGACCGCTGAAGATCCTGCTGTTGACCGCGTTGTTCTTCAAGGAGCTGGCGGTTTCGGCGACCAAGGTCGCATTCATGGTCGTCCAGCCGAAAATGCGGCTGAAGCCAGGCATCTTCTCCTACCCGCTGACCGTCAAGAGCGATTTCGAGATAGCACTGCTGGCCAACCTCATCACACTGACGCCGGGTACACTTTCCGTCGACGTCTCCGAGGATCGCAAGATCCTCTATGTTCACGCCCTTGATTGTGCGGATCCCGGCGGCCTCAGGCGCGATATTGCCAATGGTTTCGAACGCCGGATCAAGGAGGCTTTCGAATGACGCTGCCGGACCAGATACTTTCGACCGCCACCGGCTTCGCGCTTGTGTTTTTGTCCGTGGCGCTGCTGGTGACCGTCTGGCGCATCATCCGCGGCCCGACGCTGCCCGATCGTGTTCTCGGCCTCGATATGCTCGTAGCCATCGCCATCGGTCTGATCGCGGTCGTTGCCATCCGCACCGGCTTCAATCTCTACATCGATATCGCCATTGCCCTGGGGCTGGTCGGTTTCCTTGCAACCATCGCCTTTGCCCGATTTGTTCTGGCACGCGGTCTGTCGCCGGAGAAGGGCAGCCTGGTGCAGGCTGCGCCAGATGCAGGCAAAGGGGGGCGGTCGCCGAGGGCGAAAAGTAACAGGCGCAAACGCAAGGGGGCACGCTGATGGAAGCGACCTTCGAGACGATCATTACGCTTTCCGTTGCCGTACTGCTTGTCGGCGGCGCCGTCTTTTCCTTGCTCGCAGCGATTGGCATCGTGCGTTTCCCCGATCTGTACACCCGCATGCACGCGGCCTCCAAGGCCGGGACAGTTGGCTCGGGCCTGCTGCTTTTGGCCGCGGGACTGCATTCGCTCGATGTGGCAATACTGTTTCGGGCGTTGGCGGGATGTTTCTTCTTCGTACTGACGGCCCCCATTTCCGCCCATCTATTGGCAAAGGCCGCTCATCAGGCGGGTTACAGGCTGACGAAGCAGTCGGTCATAGATCAGCTTCCGCAAAAGGAAGAGCCGCGCCGGCATTGAACGGCAACGTTTCTGTTTTTGTATTTCAGAACATTCCGATAGACCGCGACCGCGTTAGCAATTTCGAAATAAAGTTGCTAGCGGCGGCCAAATTTATGTTTGGAATTTTCACTGATCAGTGTTAATCGAGTAAATGTAAAGTGTCGTCGTGGAAAATACTTAGAGCTGAAATTCCAGCTTGAGTTGTGAATATTGGCTGTTGCTTTGAGAGGTTGGTTGTTCCAGCGACTCGGCAATAGGTTTCGTGATCAAAATTCCAACTCTTGATATTGCGGCAAGAATTTGTCCTTGTCGTGCGATTGATGGTCTATCCCAAGGCAGCGAAGGCTTCCCGACGGCATTTGCATGTATTCCTCCCCCTGAAATGTTTTCGGGCTTGTGCTGAATTCCGATAGGAGAAAGAAATGACTGAAACAACGCTTGGCGCGAGCCATGAACTTCTGGTTGAACTGACGGCTGAGATCGTTTCCGCTTATGTCAGCAACCATGTCGTTCCGGCCGCCGAGCTCTCCACGCTGATCGCCGACGTCCATTCGGCTCTCAACAACACGGCGGCGCCGGCGCCGGTCGTGGTTCCCGTCGAAAAGCCGAAGCCAGCCGTCTCGGTCCGCAAATCCGTTCAGGACGACCAGATCACCTGCCTCGAATGTGGCGGTACGTTCAAGTCTCTGAAGCGCCACCTGATGACGCATCACAGCCTGTCGCCGGAAGAATATCGCGAGAAGTGGGACTTGCCGACCGACTACCCGATGGTTGCTCCGGCCTACGCCGAAGCCCGTTCGCGCCTCGCCAAGGAAATGGGCCTCGGCCAGCGTCGCAAGCGTCGCGGCAAGTAAGCAAACCGCCGTCCATCGCCGTGATCGCGCTCTGCGCTGGTTTGGTTTGAGGGGCGGAGCGTAAGTTCATATAAAGGCCGGGCTTTTGCCCGGCCTTTATTTTTTGTGGTTTGGGAAAGTGTGGCTATTCACAAGGCTTGGTTCCGAGGATAGCACGCAGCCGTGATCTCAAGCGGCGAGGCGCGTCTCGGCTTCATTCTTGATCCGCCGGATCATCGAGCGCAGGCCGTTTGCGCGCTGCGTCGACAGGTGCTCGATCAGGCCGATCTTGCTGAACGTATCGATCGCATCCAGCCTGGCGATCTCGGAGGCATGCTTGCCGGAATAGATCGTCAGCACGATGGCGACCAATCCGCGCACGATGTGCGCATCGGATTCACCTTCGAAGATCAGTACGGGATCTTCCGGGTCACCGGTCGCCTGGGTGGCGAGCCAGACCTGGCTGGCGCAGCCTTGCACCTTGTTCTCGCCGGTGCGCTTGGCTTCCGGCATCTCGGGCAGAGCTTTGCCGAGTTCGATCACATAGCGGTAGCGATCCTCCCATTCGTCGAGGAAGGCGAAGTCGTCGATAATCTGGTCAAGCGTGGTCATGGTCCAGTCCGATTGTCGGCACCATCAGGCGGCGCCCGTCGCCGCTCGAGAGCGATGCCTATACCGCGCGATCCTCGCCAGCCCTGACGGCATCGCGATCGGCGTGACGTTCATATAGGTGATGGTAGCACAGATGAGAACCGCGAATCGCCACTCGGATGCGTCAGCGCTCATTTCGGTCGAAGCTGCTGCGCTAGATCGAAACGCTTGTGGGAATTGTTACGGCGCTGGCAGTCGCGCCGGCTGTGCCCGCCGCATCGAGAGATGCCATCGAGGTGGCGAGGGTGTTGCTTGCCTTTCTCGCGTCATCTGCATCGTTGCCCGCACCTTTGGCGCGCAGATCCTGTTCTGCCTTCCTCAGCACTTGCTTGAGCTGCTCGGCAAGCGCCTTGAACTCCGCGATCGTCCTTGCGTCGGAGCTGTCCTGCGAGCCGTCGGAGCTGAATTCGCGATAGGCGCGCTCCACGAAGGACGAAGGCTGCGGCTTGTCGTGATCGTTGCTTTCTTCGCCGCCTGCATTTGCCGCCTCGGCTGTACTTGCCTGCATCGCCGCCATGGCAGCCGTTGTTGCCGCGGATTCAGCACCTGCCGTGGCGTCGCTGCCTCCGCCTGTCATGCCGGTCGAGCCACCGCCGGCGAATTGCTGTGCGGCGGCGCCAAGCTGCTGGGCCAGCTGTTTTGCAAGCCGCGCGAGCGTTTCCGGGTCCGAAGCCCAAAACCGCAGCATTCGCAGTTGTTCCTTCAGCTCGTCCAGCTTCTTCTTGGCCACGGCCTTGCGGCTGGCAGTGGTTTCTTCATCCGCGCGCAAGAGATTGAGAAGAGGAGACCCGTTCTTTTGCTCCAGCGCTGCCGCATCGGTCGCGGCTGGCGATCCGGTTGTGGTCGCACGCGTCGCGCCGGCATTTGAAAAGAACCCGTATATCTGCATCGGGGCAGTAGTCTCCGCTGAATGTGCGGGGACCTAAACAGCCATGTCTTGTGCGAGCCTGTCGCTGGACCGCCCTTCGGTTGCAGCCCGAAAAAAGAAAAACGCCGCGAGGGGATGGGTTCCTCGCGGCGGCCGCATGAAGGCGGCAAGTCAGGCAGTGTCAAAGGATGTTTCGGCGGCGGTCGGACGGACCTGCTGTTGCCGGAAGAAATGCTTACTGGGTCAGCGATGCCTTGGGATCGAGGCGCTTTTCCGGAACCGGGGTCCGCTTGAAAATTGGAGCAGCGTCCGCGGCGGTCTGTTCGACGGGAGCTGCCAGTTGATCGGCGGTCTCGGCCACCTGGCCCACGGTTCCGGTCGTTACCTTGGCGTCGGGCTTGATCGCATCGGTCTCGGCGAACTGCGTGTCGAGGAATTCGTAGGCGATGCGGGCGCCTTCACGGGCTCGATGGCCGAGTGCGACGAAGGTTTCAGCACCTTTCTCGCAGACGTCAGGCTTCTGGATGCAGATGGCGCTGATGTACTGGAAGGCCTCGTTGGCGGCAGAGAAAGTATCGCCGAGCTCGACCTTCGGTCCGTGCTCCAGCTTCTCCGCGCTCGACGGATCGAGGAACGGCAGCAGTACCAGTACCATCGAAAACCAGAATGTCGCCTTGATGAGAAACCACATGTTCTGCCCATCCTGTATTCGGCTGCCGCGCCCGCCGGTCTTCTAGCCGGTTTTTCCGCCTTCGGCATCCTGGAGCGCCGCTGTATCCCCTGATACCCGTTCACGCCCGCCGTCGTTTCCATGAGGACCGCCGTCTTTCGTCGTCCGGCCCTTTGTTGAGACGGACATTAGGCAGGGAATCACAAGACCGCATTTCAAAAACCCGCAGCATTTGTTTCGAATTTTAATGAAATTCCCGATTTCGAGGATTTGCGGGGCATTTGTGTCGCATTTTAGCTTTTGCCGTTAAGGATCGTGGCGGCGGTCCGCCGGCAAAGCCTGAAAGCGTAGGCAACGGCACCGGAGCGCCTTGCCCAAATCCTTAACGAGAGGCGGAAAATGCACGGAAATCCGTTGCTTACGCCCCGTTAACCACAAGAAATGAAGGTCACGCGAATTGCCTCAAAACGGGATTTTTCAGGCATTTGGCGCCGTTCCGGGACAGTCCCGCTTATTCTTTCATTAAGCCGGGGATGCGAGATTCCGACATGTCACGAGGCAGTTCGAATGGCGGCCCGCATGAAGCGGAAAACGGTCACGCTCAGTCTCGCAAGAACAACAAATGTGGCAGGGTAAGGCGTGAGCGTATTGCGTGACATGGTTGGCAGATGGACGTCCCGCGTGGACGAGGCCGCTGCCCTGTGGCTGCCCCGCCGCGAGGCCGGTTCCGCCGTCGGCCGCCGGGACCTCAAGCGTCTGCGCACGGTCGCTGCAGTCTCCCTGACCACGCTTCCGGCAGTCCCGCTTGCACTCGCGCTCGCCATGCCCGTTTCCTCCGCATTGCCGCTCGGCACAGCCCTCTGGGCGTCCGCCTCGCTGCTGGCCGCTGCAGCTGCCATTGCGCGTGGGCGTGGCAAGCAAGGTGGCGAGACGCTTGATCTCGATGCGGCGACACACGAGCTTCCTGATCTTTCGGCCGCCTACGACCTTTTCGCCGGTCTCGTCACCGTGCACGACCTGCGTGGCAATGTTCTCTCCGTGCATGGCCGCGACGCCGCCGAGCATTTGACGCTGATGCGCGACCCGGCTGGCCGCGGCTTCATCGAGCAGATCCATGTCTCCGACCGCATCACGTTCCTGAGCGCGATCGACATTCTGCGCCAGGGCGGCGAGCGGGCGACCGTCAACATTCGCATCGAGCGTCGTTCGCAGCCGACGGAAGGCGAACAATTCGTTCATATGTGCTGCGAGCTTGCACCGCTTCTCGATCGCAACGGCGGTCTGAAGGCGATCCTTGCGCAGTCGCGCGATGTCTCGCAGGAAGCGCGGCTGCGCGCCGAAGCGGCGGCGAGAACGGCGGAAGCGGAATCGGCAAACGATGCCAAGACCCGTTTCCTTGCCGCCGTCAGCCACGAGCTGCGTACGCCGCTCAATGCCATCCTCGGCTTCTCCGACGTCTTGACCGGCGAATACTTCGGTCGTCTGGAGAACGACCGCCAGCGCGAATATGTCAGCCTGATCCACCAGTCGGGCGAACACCTTCTGTCCGTCGTCAACACCATGCTCGACATGAGCAAGATCGAGGCGGGCCGCTACGAACTGGTTCCTGAACCCTTCCGCGTGGTCGAAGCGGTCTCCGCCTGCGAAGCAATGCTGTCGCATCAGGCGCAGGAGAAGGGCGTCAAGCTGGCAAGCCGCGTGACCCGCAACGTTGGCGAGATCAATGCCGACCAGCGCGCCTTCCAGCAGGTTCTCATCAATCTTGTCGGGAACGCCATCAAGTTCACCGATCAGGGTGGCATGGTGACGATCGACGCCGAGCTTGACGGTCCTTCCCTGAAGCTGACAGTCAGCGACACAGGTATTGGCATCGCCGCCGACAAATTGCAGATGTTGGGGCAGCCCTTTGTCCAGATCCAGAACGACTACACCCGCCGCTACGAGGGCACCGGCCTCGGTCTGTCGCTGGTCAAGGGCCTCGTGGCGCTTCACGGTGGCGAGATTACGATCCGTAGCCGTGAACGCGAAGGCACGGTGATTACCGTTACGCTGCCTTGTGACGGCTCCGGCATCGTCGAGGCCAACCGCGAAGAACAGCGCTCGGCCGTGACTGTCGAATTTCCGCCGCGGCTGAGAGATAACGACACGCAGGCGGTTGCCGATGGCGACCGATTCGAAAGGACGGGTTCGAGCGAGGAACGGGGATATGGCGCCGCGCAAGCGAAAACAGCCTGAACGCAAGAAGGCGGCGCGTCCCGCGCCAGGCCTTGCCATGCGTGGGCTGGCGCTCGCCGGCCGAGGTGTTGCGCTTGCCGGCCGGGTGGTCGCCCGCCACCCCTTGAGTGCCGGCGGTACGGCTGCCTTTGCCGTTGTGTTCTCGTTCGTTGCTGCCAACGCCATGTGGTATCAGCACGGCTCACATCCATCACCTCTGCTTCGCACCCGCGTGCCGCTCGTCAGTCCCGAGACGGCCGAGCGCATCGCCGTCGCCAAGGGCGCCGAGATCGAGCCGCGCAATGTCACGACCTTCGTCATCAAGCGCGAGGGCGACAAAGACGCGGAGAGCGTCGAAGACGTGATTGCAGCATCATCATCCGAAGCGCCGTTGGAAAAGCCGACGCCCGAGCGGGTCGCCTCCGTGCCGGACACATCCGCGTCGCCGCTGGTCGCGGACGTCCAGAAGGAATTGGGACGCATCGGTCTTTACGATGGCGTGCCGGATGGGCGCCCGGGCCCACGCACGTCGGCCGCCATCCTGCGGTTCGAGAAACAGGCCGGGCGGCCCCAGACGGGGATCGCGAGCGCCGAGCTTCTGCACACGCTGCGCGCCACGTCGGGCCCGAAGCTGGCAGCCGCCATGCCTGCAAACCGGCCCTACGCCGACCCGAAACAGGCCGTTGCCGACGTTGACCCGGTCGCTGCCGCCATCCGTTCGGCCGAGACGGACAAGATGCTGATCCCGCGGGCCGAAATCCCGGTTTCCAGCGAACTGGTGCTGAACATCCAGAAGGGGTTGAGCAATCTCGCCTACGCCGACATTGTCGTCGACGGCGTTGCCGGAGATCAGACGCGCGCTGCGATCCGCCATTTCGAAAAGCACTACCGCCTGCCGCAGACCGGCGAGCCCAATCCCAAAGTACTGAAGAAGCTCAAGGAGATCGGCGCGCTCTGACGCACCGTCTCCGGCAAGGTCAGGCAACCGGGGTGCCCATGGCACGGCGTCTTTGATGCGTCGTGCAGGCGCGCCAGCCAACGACTTGGGAGGCCGCGGTGCTTCCTCGCGGCGCATCCGGTTTGCAAGCCCGCCGCCGCCCGTGTACAGGCATCACCATGCGCCTCAAATCCCACATCTTCGTCTCCGCCTTGCTACGCCGTGCTTTCGCGCTCGGGGGGTATGCGGCCGTCCTGCGCAAAGGGGCGGAGGACGCCGGCGCGATCTTCATCCGCCAGCGTACGCGCATGGGGACCGAGACGCTGTTTGCGCCGGCGCCGCAAAATTTCTTCGAAGACGACGCCGATACCGGCCGCAAGTTCGAGACGCGGCTGAAGGATCGTGACGGCGATGCGGTGGAGGATGCGCTTGCTCGCGAAATCCGCTTCGATCCGGATTGCTGGATCGTCGAGATCGAACTGGATGATCGCGCCGATCTGTTCGATGTCGTGCCGGACGAGGGAAAAAGTCTCTCTTGAAACATCCGTGAGAGGCGCTTGCCTCTCCACTTGGAATGGAACGCGCTCGGTCGTGCACAGAGCTCGCTGCGGCTGAAAACTATCGGCGGCCGAACACACGTTGCGCCCTGGCGCCACCGATGGCCGGAGCGACCTTGCGGATGGCGGGCTGACGGGCATCATTGGCATGGTCGTCGGCAAGATAGGCCTGGTGCCGTGCTGTGGGCGCGTCTTCCCGCGCGTCCGACTGCAGCCAGGCGTCAAGCCGCTCTCTGCTTGACTTCGGGTCCATTGTGCCGGTCAAGGCTTCCGCGCGGCTGGCCCCGCCGATGCGCTCGGCGAGATGCGGATAGAGCGATTGCAGGACGAAGATGAGATCGTCGCTTGGCAGCGAAAGGGCAATCAGGCTCGTCGCCAGCTGCTGGCCGGAGACGTCGAGAAGAATGCGCTCGACCAGAGGGCCGCCGGCATCGAGCGCCGTCGCCAGCGCACGAGAGAACAGGATGATCTCACCGCTCCGAGCAAAACGCACCAGCAGCGCGCTGTGCAGCCCGCTGATCGGGACGATGGTGGACGCGGCTTCGCGCGCACCGGTACGCGCAAGCGCCTTTATCTCCGCGCGCAGGCTCTCCTCGCGCGCGGCTCGATCCACTTCGGCGTCGGCATCCGGCTCGGCCGAAGCTGACGGAGCCGTGACTGGTCGTTGCTGCACGTCTGGGCGGGCGGAAAGACCCGCGGGGTTGTGGTGTTCGACCAAGGCATCGATGACGGACGGGGACAGGGCGGCGCGGCGCGCAATCGCGCTAGCATGCGCCGCGCTGTGCTGGCGGATGATGCCGATCAGCGTTCGATCCGAAAGCGCTTGCGAGCGGGTCAGGAAAATGGCGGCGATCGAGATCGGCATGCTGCCGATCAAAGCTGCGACCGGTTCGGGAACATGGGGGCATTGCGACAGCGCGGCGGCGGCCTGACGGCGCGCTTCGCTGCTGGAGCCGAGGAACAGGGGTTCGAACAGTTCGGAAAACTGCTTCATATCGGACTTGCGCGGAATTCGCAGGCTCTCGAAACCGCTGACGGTTGCCATCAGGACGACGTCCTTCAAGCGGCCCGTCTGTGGCCTTTCCAACTCACGAAAGCGATCCGTCACGATAAATCCTTGCACGCAAAACATGATTGCCATTGCCGGCGACCCGGAACGGCACACGTCACTAAAAATAAAAGAAAAGCGTTAGCGTACTGTTAACTATGGAGGTTGGGGCTTTATTCAGGCTTGCGGCGCGCAAGCCGCCGGCGGTTTTGTGTGGTTTCTGCCGTAAAGCCTTGCTTGCTGTGGGTTCGATCGCCTCCAGCCTTAAAAAATCCACAAGCGGCTTTAAGTGATCGCGGTGACGGTGAAGGGTTCCGGACGCCCGCCGACGCAAGAAGGCTTAGTGAAGAGGGGCCTTCCGATGGGAGACAGCTTACTGTGAAGAAAATAGTGTTGCGCGCGGCGGCCATATGCGCGCTTTTCCTGGCGCCGGCGATCGCCGAGGCTGCAGAGGGATTTGCAACTGCCAACGTCAATATGCGGTCCGGTCCAAGCACGCGCTATCCGGCGGTGTCGATGATCCCGGCCGGCGAGTCCGTTGAAATCCACGGCTGCCTTGCTGACCTGCCCTGGTGCGACGTTTCCTTTTATGGCGGCCGCGGCTGGGTAGCGGGGCGCTATGTGCAGGCGAACTATCGCCGCAACAGGGTCTATGTCGAACCGCAATATTACCGCCCGCTCGGTATCCCGACGGTGGTCTTCCAGTTTGATCGCTACTGGGACCGCAACTATCGCAGCCGTGACTTCTATCGAGACCGTGACCGCTGGCGCCGCGGGCCGGATTGGGTCGACGACAACCGTCGCCCGCGGGACTGGGAGCGTCAGCGCGACCGTGATCGCCGCGACTGGGAACGCGACCGCGCCCGGCAGGAGCGCGAGTGGACGCGCGACCAGGCGCGCGAGCAGCGCGAACGGGATCGAGATCGCCAGAACTGGGAGCGCAACCGAAGAGATGGCGAACGTTGGGACGATCAGGCGGGAGGCGACAACCGCCGCGAATGGGAGCGTCGCCGTGATCGCGAAGGCGTCCGTGTCCGGGAAGATTTCGAGGATGGTTATGGCGGCGCGCGCCCAGCCCCGCTCATTCGATGCCAGGCGATGGACCCATCCTGCGTAGAATGATGTGCGTGAAATGAAGAAGCGGCGGGCGGTTTTGCCCTCGCTTTCAGACGGGCGGCCCTTGGGTCGCCCGTTTCCGTTTTCGCACGGGCTTTCGGCTTGTCGTCGGAACCATTGTTGTTTCGATGCGTTGAGGCCGGGCAAGAGAAGGAGCGTTGCAATGGTAGAAAAGAAACTGCAGGCGGTGGCTGACACGATCGAAAGTGAAGTGGAAACATCGGCAGCCCGGGTCGAGTTGGAGGCGCAGATTGCGGAGTTGCGCGCCGAGATCAGCCGACTGACCGAGACCGTTTCGGCGATAGGCACTGGTGCCAAGGCGGTGGTGCAGGGTGAAGCGGAATTGATGACGGAGCGGGTGCGCGAGCGCGTCCGCGAAGAGCCGATTTCGACGCTTCTGACCGTTGCCGGTGTTTCGTTCCTCTTTGGCCTGTTATCCAGGCGCTAGCCGTTCCCCGTCCGCCCAAAGCTGTTACCCCGGATACAGTGTTTAGTTTTTCCGGGGGACATACTGCCCTTAGGTTCGGGGCGCAGATGCGGCGTTAACCATCTGTTAACCAGCCTATGGCTCAATCGAAGCGGACCGTCTATGATTGGTCTGTACCACTCGAGCAAGCCGCAACCTCCGGGCGACCGGAAGAAGGAGAAGATGAGAAAAGCGCGCCTGTCCGGGTTATGCCCGGGAAAATGCGCTGGCCCCGAAAGGGCAGGGTGAAATCTGTACGGTAGTTCATCCGTCTCAAGCCTTTATGGAGACGAGCATGGCAGACGTGATCAGAATTGAGGACCGCAAGGTCCAAATGCCACCACGCAGGCCTCCGGCCATATCGGGCGGAGCGAAAGTGCTTTTGTTTACCGGCATCCGCTACGAGCGTCTCGACGGCCGCGACCCGCAGCCAACCGCGCCTGACGGACGTCGGATCAAAAAGCAGTAGGCTTCTAGCCACCGCCATGTGTCGGCCCCATCGGCCGGCTTAAGCACGGCTTTGTTCGTGCTGACAACGCTCCGTCTGTGCGGACGCGATCATCTTCTTCACGACATTTGAATAGAAACGGCGAGACTGAAGGTCGGATCTTCTGACGATCAGATTGCACGGCCCGACGCGTGATCGCCCCGGTATACTTATGGCGATTTAAGTTTTTGCTTTCGCGCGACATGCGTCAGCGCCGGAACGGCTCGCAGCTTGATTCCGCCAGGAAATTCCGCACCTGGTCTTCAAAGCTGTCAAGCGGCGCCATGGCGCGCAGCACCGCGTAGCCATCCTCTTCCTTCATCTCCACCATGATCGATTGCGCCAGGGCTTCCGGCGGCGCCTTGCGCAGTTCAACCAGTTGGATCGGCGTCGCAACCACAAGATCCAGCCTGCCGTTGACGGCGGTATGGTCGTTCATGCTGAAGACTTCGTTGGAGCTGCTGTCGAAAACGGCGAGCGACCAGAAGGGAACCGAGCCGCTGGCGAGGAAACGCGCCGGTCCATCGGCGATGGAAAAGCTGCAAACCGCCGTGCGCAGGTAAGGGTCGACATTGCTGAGACCCGTCGGCCCGGGCGTGCTGGTCAAGGAAAAGAAGCTGTCCATCTCGAGAAGGCCGAGCACACGCGTATAGGCGTCACGACCGGTAAACTGCGGCAGCACCAGCACGATGACGATATGCAGCAGTGCCGCGCCCACGAGGCCAAGGATGGAGGCGAACAGAACACTACGCATCGCCGCATCCCGTTTTCACGACCTTCGGCATTGCGAGATCGATGAGGCCGGAGGAGCCTGCGGTCGGTGTATCGAGCAGCGTCAGTATGAGCCGGAAGGTGCCTGAATGCCGCAATGCCACCCAGTTGTCCGGCTTGGCGTTCGGCGAGACATGGATGCTGAAGGAACTGTCTTCGGCGCGCAGCACCGTCCATGAATTGATGGCCCAAGGCAGATCCGAGCCGGGGCGCAACGGGACGCCGTCGGCATTCGCAGCATAGAGCGTCCAGAACCGAGCTTGCGGCGTCAGCCCCGTGACATCGTAGGAGCAGGCCGCCGAAAGCTTGTCTCCCTTGTCATCGACCTGGGCCATGAACATCAACCCTTCGGCGCCGCCGTAGAGCAGTTCGCCGGCCCGGGCGCGGTGCGCCTTGGCATAGGGGTCGGCCTTATCGGTCTGTGCCTCGGGAAAGGCAACCCACGGGCCGATCGATATGGCGCCGAAACCGACCGTCGCCTTCAGCGCCCAGACGGCCGACGCGATGCCGCCGCCGAAGGCGATGGCAAGGGCAAGGGCGGCGAGGAGGGGAATTCGGAACAATGGCGGCTCTATCGAATATGGTTATGCGTCGCCGCACGGCGCAGCGCTGCCCATGTCTCGCCCATACGCGCGCGCGACGCAACGGCGATCATTGTGCCGAGCTGGCAGCCAGCATCGATCCGGTCTCTGACATCAAGGTTTCGAGCGCGTTCAGTTGCTGGCGGCATTCGGGAGACCCTCTTGGGTAGATCCACCGTCGGCGGCGCCGAGGACAGCCACCTTGCCGCCATTCTTCTCTGGCGCTTTCAAGGCGGGAGCTTTCTCGAAGGTTTCGCCCACGGAACGCAGCAACCGCGTGACATCCGCCGAAAGAGAGCGCGGCCGCACAAGTGGAGGCAGGGCATTTTCATCCGGCTTGGCGTTGGCGACCTGTGGTTGCTTGCTCGGGGCAGGTGCGGGATTGGTTATTCCCGGAATCTGGCGGTGGTCGATCCCCTGTTCGGCATAGTCCATCAACCTCTTGAAGGTCATCGCCGGCAGCGACCCGCCGGTCATATTGTTGGTCGAAGTATAGTCGTCGTTCCCGAACCAGACCGCGGTCGTGTAATCGCCGGTGAAGCCGACGAACCAGGCATCGCGGTAGGCCTGGGTGGTGCCGGTCTTGCCGCCCGTGACGATACCGTTGTCGAGTGCCGCCTTGCGTGCCGTGCCGATCACCGGGATCTGTGTCAGCATCGAGTTCATCGACGCATTGGCTTGTTCGGACAGGATGCGCTTGGCCGGCGGTTCATCGCGGGAAAAGTCGTAGAGGATGTCGCCGTCATAGTTCAGGATCTGGCTGATGCCGTGCCGGCGCGATTGCAGCCCGCCTGCCGGGAACACGGCATAGGCGGTCGCCTGATCGAGTACCGTCACTTCGGAGGTGCCGAGCGGCATCGTCTTGTCGGTACGCAGCGGCGTCTCGATGCCCATGTTCTTGGCGGTCTGCACGATCAGTTCAGTGCCGAGCTTGTCCTTGGCGAGACGCACAGGGATCGTGTTGATCGACTTGGCGATCGCCGTCAGGATGGTGATGCGGCCCGCGTAGCTGCGGCCGTAATTCTGCGGCGACCAGCCGCGCCAGGTGATCGGCGCATCGACGACGATCGTCTCGGGTGTCATGCCTTTTTCCATCGCGGCCGCGTAGGTGTAGACCTTGAAGGAAGAGCCGGGCTGGCGCAGCGCACGCGTCGCGCGGTTGAACTGGCTCTCACCATAGTCGCGGCCGCCAACCATCGCCCGGACTGGGCCGCCGTTTTCGACCATGACCAGCGCGCCCTGTTTCACATGGAAGCTTTCGCCGTATTGGCGCAGGCTGGATTCGACCGAATCTTCGGCCGCGTTCTGCAGCCCCATGTCGATGGTGGTACGCACGATCAGCGAATGCTGGGCAAACGGCCGGGCGATGCGCTGCACTTCGTCGAAGGCCCAGTCGAGGAAGAAGTCGGGCGCCTTCACCTGGGCGCGGTCGATGACGGTTGCCGGGTTGAGACGTGCTGCAATCACCTGGCCTTCGGTCATCAGTCCGCCCTGGACGAGGTTTGTCAAAACCTCGTTGGCACGGCCGCGGGCGGCCGGCAGGTTGACGTGCGGCGCGTAGCGCGCAGGCGCCTTGAACAGGCCGGCAAGCATGGCGGATTCCGCCAGGTTGACGTCGGTGATCGCCTTGCCGAAATAGAACTGCGCCGCTGCCGCCGCACCAAATGTTCCGCCGCCCATATAGGCGCGGTCGAGGTAGAGCCGCAGGATCTCTTTCTTCGACAGGTTGGATTCGAGCCAGATGGCCAGAAATGCTTCCTTGATCTTGCGCTCGATGGTGCGCTCGTTCGACAGGAACAGGTTCTTGGCAAGCTGCTGGGTCAGGGTCGAGCCGCCCTGGACGACGCCACCGGCACGCGCGTTCTCGGTCATCGCACGGGCAAGCCCGAGAAAGTCGATGCCGTAATGGTCGAAGAAGCGCCGGTCTTCCGTCGCAAGCACCGCCTTGATCAGATGATCCGGCAGCTCGTCGATCGGGACGGAATCTTCGTGGATGATGCCGCGATGGCCGATTTCGTTACCGTAGCGATCAAGGAACGTGACGGCGAAATCGCTTTGCGCCCGCCAGTTGCCCTTGGTTTCCTCGAAGGCCGGAAGCGCCAGTGCCAGCATCAGCACCGAGCCGGCCGTGCCCCAGGTCATGCCTTCGCCAAGCACCTCGAAGACCACTTTCTTCCAGCCGGTAACGCGGAAGCGGCGGAAGAAAATCGTCGTATCCTCCCACCATTGCGAGAGTTTGAATCCGGCATTCCAGACTGTCGAATCGATCCAGGAATCGATTCTCAGAAAGATGTGCCGTTTCTTCGGCCGGTTATCGTCTTTCCTCGGTTCCCGCACGGTCGCAACGTCCTGAAGGCTTTTGGCATCATGCCGGCGCCCCGCGATATTTGCGCGGCGCGAAATTTCACTCTACTTGCATATCGCGCCGGCGGCCTTAAAAAACCGGCAATTTTCTGCGAAATTTCTCTTCTGCATGTTTCCTTCGATCGTCGCCGACTGAAGGGCAAAGCAGGGAGAAACTCAAATCGCTACTGCGACCTTTGTACGTCTGATAAGACGTGCGGCGCAGTAGCGCGACCGATTTGACGAAAGTGTGATGATGATGGGCGAAATGCCTTTCTGGAAGGCGAAGAGCCTTGACGACATGAATGACGCGGAGTGGGAAAGCCTCTGCGACGGCTGCGGGCTCTGTTGTCTCAACAAGCTCGAAGACTGGGAGACGGCCGAGATCGCCTGGACCTCGATCCGCTGTACGCTGCTCGACGGCGAGAGCTGTCGGTGTAAGGATTATCCCAACCGTCAGGCGACGGTGCCGGATTGCATCCAGCTGACACCGGATGCGGTGCGCGAGATTACCTGGTTGCCGCCGACCTGCGGCTATCGGCTGGTGGCGGAAGGTCGTGACCTCTATT
Source organism: Ensifer adhaerens (assembly GCF_013283195.1). Lineage (GTDB taxonomy): Bacteria > Pseudomonadota > Alphaproteobacteria > Rhizobiales > Rhizobiaceae > Ensifer > Ensifer adhaerens_G. The sequence goes on from NZ_JABEKT010000001.1 coordinate 1,537,873, forward strand.
GGTGGCATCCGCTGCTCTCGGGCGATGCCGAGACAGTGCACGCCGCCGGCATTTCCGTGCGTGGCCGCACCGTCGCCGAAGACGGCATCGACATTGAGGATTACGAAGATTATCTGGTGACGTGGCCGCTGGAAGTCGGAGAGAAAAGCTCAGGTTAACAGACGGTTAGTCGTTCCGGTGGAATCGGTATCGCAAGCTCGCGCCATTGCGGGCGCCACTGAGAGCAGCTAGAGGTTGATGGAATTCCATCGTTCTCAGGCGCCCCGATGATCAGCACCGACCGTCTCATTCTCCGCCGACCACGGCTGGAGGATTTCGAACCCTATCAGCAGATGTGGTTGGACCCCGAGATCCTTCGGCATGTCGCACCAGGCCCCTTTTCCCGCGAGCAGATGTGGACGCGGTTCCTGCGCCAGGAGGGCGGTTGGCAGTTCTTTGGCTTCGGCTATTTCGTGATCGAAGAAAAAAGCTCCGGTCGTTTTGTCGGGCAGATGGGCTTCCAGGAATTGCGCCGCGAGATTTCGCCTTCACTGACTGGCACGATGGAAACCGGCTGGACGATCGCGCCCGCAGCGCAGGGGCGCGGCTATGCCAGCGAGGCGGCGCAGGCGGCATTCGATTGGGGGCGGGAACATCACGCCGGGCGTCGTGTCACCGCGATCGTCAGTCCGGCCAATGTGGCGTCCATTCGGATCGTCGAGAAGCTGGGAATGCAACTGTTTGCGCAGACGGAGTATCACGGCAAGCCCGTCACGCTGTTCGACCATATTCTCTAAGGCGGTCTCCGCCCGATGCGCTGGAAGTTTCTACGCCAGTTGCGTCAGTGACGGCCGTTTTTCTTCACCAGGCTTTTAGGCGCAACGTTGCGCCAGGCGGTTTCCATCGACTGGCGGATGAGATCCTCGTCGGCCTCGACAAAGTAGAGCGAAGTCCAGCCTTTGTCGCCCCAACCGCCGGGTACCGCGGCACAGACGCCGGGCTCCATTTCCAAAAGCATGCGCTGCTGGTCCGGCGTGAACTTGAAGACCGCCCGACCCGCCTCTGGCAGAGACATGAATATGCGCTTGCCCACGCGGAAGTCCCGCGTGCCGAAATGGGCATTTTCTTCCGTTCCCGGCAGGCTTAGCGCCAGTTTTTCAATCTCGTCGGTCAGCATGGAAAAAAGAGTAGCACGGTTTTTCCGATTGGCCAAAAGGCGGAAAATCGCCACACCGGCAGGTGTAACGAAGCGGTTTTGCATTGTCCTCTGGCGACAAGATCGCGACGCTATTTGGCCGTCAATTTCTGTCTCTGAGCGCGACCAGCATGCAACCTGATCACGCACAGAACGCGAGAATGCCCCAGGGTGCAAGATGCACTTTGTGTCCGCGGCGAATGACAAACAAAAGCCGCTCGCGGCGTTGACCGCGGGCGGCTTGAAGCTTGATGTGGTGCATTATCGACGAGCGCTGCTCGCCCACCAGCGCGTTTATTCAGCCGGCTGAACGGGCTTGGGTGTCGTCTGGCTGGCAGTGCGCATTTCGCGCCATTCGCTTTCGAAACGGTCCAGCAGCGACTGCGGTACCTTGGACTGCTGCGATGCCTGCTGGTTGTTTACGAGCGTCTGCATCCGATCCTCCCGGGCCTGTTGCAATTTCATGACAAGTTGATGGGCGGACAATTTCACATCGTAAACGCTTTGTAAATCAGTAGGTTAAGTCATTTAAACGATTTAAAAATCTTTAAATCGATTAATTTTTAGCTGATCCACAGTTGCGTTCAGGCGGTTGGCAGCGGCGGGCCATTTCGCGCCGTGTGAGTCGAAGGGGTGATGCTTCGGCCAACCGATCTTGTCGAGCCAACGCTGTTTTGCGATCACGGCGGTGGTGCTCGAGCTCACCACGATGGGAGCGAATACCTCACAGCGCATTCCGAAAATCGCGACAGGCAATGTGAGGTGAGACAAGGCTGTCGATTCGAAACGCCTGCAGCCTGCGCGACGGCGTCAAACAAAGCAGAGGCTTAGAGGAGGGAGTGGATTCTTCGCCTGACCGCGCTCACTCAATCCTGCAGGGTCCGGACTCAACTTGGGAAGAGGTGCGGCCAAGGGATTCAAAGGACTCGGATATTCAAACTCACTTCAAGTTCTGCCGCAAGCCCGGCGAAGGAGCCTGCGCCCACTTGGTCCTTGACCAATTGTCGGATGATAGCAAAAAGGGCTTAACAAATGACTGATCGTCAGAGGCTGCGTCTTTGCTATTCTCTTGGTGGGGTGCCGCGCCTGCGAAGGGTAGGCGAGATCTAATATTGCCGCCGAAGCTGGACCTTTTCCAGTATCGCCCGAGATACTTGTGCAATGCCATCGCGCAGGCGCGCTTTGCCGCCGCCGCGCGACGGGCGGACGCGGTATCCCTCCCACCGCGTCCGCCTGCCTTTTTGTGTGCCGGGGGAGTGGCTCACCGAACCGGGACCGGATCGATTGCCCTTTGTCGAAAGGCGGTGAAAACCATCGATAGGGAGAGGTGCGAACATCGACCCGTTCGTCTGTTCGTCGCCTCCGTACGGTGCGGGTCAGGGTTTCGCACGGCTGGTGTCAGGCGATGGATTGATCCCTCCCGGGTTTCGCCTTTAAGGGAATCGTTGCAATCTGCGGTCGGTTCGCCGTGGATACCGGCATTCACGGATAGCTGTTCGCCCGGCTGGGTGGCCGACATTCATTTGCCATTCAGCCTCTATCCGTTATTGCTTTTGCCATGATGCTTCCCAAGTCGAAAGTGCGTTCATGTCTTCACCAGTGATCATAGCCGCGCTTGCCGCAGGCCTTGCGGGCTTTGCTCCGCCTGAGGTCCGCATGCCCACGGACCTTGTCGTTCGTGTGGCCGGCGATTGCAGCGCCGCCGCTCAGCAAGTCGTTTCGGAAACCGGCGGCGAACTGCTTTCGGCGCAACCGACCTCTGATGGCCAGTGCGTGATTACGGTGCTCGTGCCAGGCAATGGCGGGCGACCGAAGAAGGTGACGGTAAGGGTGCCGATGTAATTCGCGCGTGACGACGCTGCGAAAGAGGGGAAGTGGGTACGAATGCGCATTCTGATAGTCGAGGACGACGTCAACCTGAACCGGCAGCTCGCCGAAGTGCTGAAGGAGGCTGGCTACGTCGTCGATCAGGCCTATGACGGCGAAGAGGGACACTATCTCGGCGAAGCCGAGCCTTATGACGCCGTTATCCTCGATATCGGCCTGCCCGAGATGGACGGCATCACCGTTCTCGAAAAATGGCGCGGCGGCGGCAAGACCATGCCGGTGCTGATCCTGACGGCACGTGATCGCTGGAGCGACAAGGTAGCCGGCATCGACGCCGGTGCCGACGATTATGTTGCCAAGCCGTTCCACGTCGAGGAAGTGCTTGCCCGCATCCGCGCCCTGATCCGCCGGGCGGCAGGCCACGCAAGCTCGGAGATCGTCTGCGGTCCCGTGCGCCTCGACACCAAGGGCTCGAAGGCAACCGTCGACGGGACGGCACTGAAGCTGACGTCGCACGAATTCCGGTTGCTGTCCTATCTCATGCATCATATGGGCCAGGTCGTATCGCGGACGGAACTGGTCGAGCACATGTACGATCAGGACTTCGATCGCGATTCCAACACGATCGAAGTTTTTGTCGGCCGCTTGCGCAAGAAGATCGGCAACGACCTGATCGAGACGGTGCGGGGCCTGGGATACCGCATGCAAGCGCCCGGCAATGGCAATTAGATCTCTTACGGCCCGTGTATTGGCGGTTTCGACCGTCTGGGCCGTCGTCGCCCTTGTCGTGATCGGGGTGGTCATTTCCGCCCTCTACCGACAGGGGTCGGAGCGCGGCTTCAAGGACCTCCTGCGCGCCCAGCTTTTCAACGTCGTCAACTCGATTTCGGTCAATGAGAAGACAGTGCTTGCCGGCAGCCCCCAGCTCGGCGATCTGCGCTTTTCCCAGCCGCAGACCGGATGGTACTGGATCGTCGATCCGATCGGCGAGTTCGACACGCCACCGCTGATCTCGACCTCGCTCGGCAATGCGAAGCTGCCGATCGCCAGCGTCGACGAAGTGCCCTTCGATACTGGCTATGTCCGCTTCTACACCACCAAGGATCCCTTCGGGAACGAGGTCGAAGTGGCCGAGACCGAGGTCGTTCTCGACATTCAGGGCCACACCGCCCGTTTCCGCGTTGCCGGCAACCGCGATGTGCTGGAGGCGGACATCAACCGCTTCACCCGCAATCTGACGATCGCGCTCTCCATCTTCGGTTTGGGCGGGCTCGGCATGAACGCATTGACCATTCTCTTCGGCCTCCGGCCGCTCGACCAGGTTCGCCGCTCTCTCGAGAAAATCCGGGCCGGCGAAAGCGAAAGGCTCGACGGTGCCTTTCCGCGCGAAATCCAGCCGCTTGCAAACGAGGTGAATGCGCTGATCGACAGCAATCGGCGCATCGTCGAGCGCGCACGTATGCAGGTCGGCAACCTCGCACACTCCCTGAAGACGCCGATTGCCGTTCTCCTCAACGAGGCCCGCGTGCTCGAGGCGTCGCATGGCGAGTTGGTTCGCACTCAGGTCGATGCGATGCAGATGCAGGTTCAATCCTATCTGAGCCGCGCGCGGATCGCCGCGCAGCGCGAATCCGTTCTCGCCCGCACCGAAGCGCAGCCGGCGCTGGAGCGGTTGGTGCGCGTGATGCGCAAGCTCAATCCGGAAAAAGAGGTTCATCTGTCGATCAATCCACCAGGCCTGGTGCTTGCCATGGAACTGCAGGATGTCGAAGAAACCGTCGGCAATCTGCTCGAAAATGCTGCCCGCCACGCCAGGGGCGAGGTGTGGCTCAATGTTCGTCCAGCTCTAAACGAACAGCATGCGAAGGAGAGCGGGCGGCAATGGATCGTCCTCGACGTTGACGACGACGGAGCTGGTCTTGATCCCGATCAGATCGCGTTGGCGTTGAAGCGCGGCAAGCGGCTGGACGAAAGCAAGCCGGGAACAGGCCTCGGGCTGTCGATCGTCAGTGAAATCGTGCGGGAATATCAGGGCACGCTGACGCTGTCGCGTCGGGATGAGGGCGGGCTGCGTGCAGAGCTGGTGCTGCCGGCTGCGGTTTAGGTGTCACACTGGCGCGCGAAAGTATCGCGTCGACGGCCCCAGCCGTTGCCTCTGTCAACAGGGAATGCCAAAAGAAAATCAAAGGGGAAGTCTTCACTCGACCTTGATGGTCGGTACAGTCGGAGCCCCCGCAGTAGAGAGTACATGTCGCGGATCATGAGGAACCAGGCAGAAATGACACGAACGTTTGTTGTCAGCGGCAGGATCGCGGTGATCGCGTCGGCGGTTGCTCTTGCCGGTTGCAGCACCACGTCGGGCGGGCAGACCGCGGCGGCAGGGCTGGGCACGACCGCAACCCGCAGCGTGTCTTCGACGACCTACATCGCCGCCCTTCAGGGGGGCATCATCGGCCGGCTCAGCAATCTCGATATCGGAACGTCGGACCGCCAGCGCGCGCTCGAAGCCGAGTACCGCGCGCTGGAAGCCGCTCCGGGCGGCCAGCCGGTCAATTGGCAGGGGCGCAGCGTCAACGGCTCGGTCGTCGCTGCCGCTCCTTTTCAGGTCGGTTCGCAGAACTGCCGCCAGTACAGCCACACCGTAACCGTCAAGGGACAGCCGACAACTGCGCGTGGTGCCGCCTGCCGGAATTCCGACGGGAGCTGGACGCCGCTCAGCTGACAGGATTTCCGGTTGCGGCGAAACGCCTCAAATCTCTGTCATCGCAGGTTTTCGAGTTGGAATGGCATGGGTGCCATAGTATTGAGCATGCATGTTGTTCTGGATCCTCGTCGCCACGCTGACGGCGGCTGTAGCCGTCGTGCTCATCCTCCCGCTGTTGCGGGCGGCAGCGCCCGCATCGTCTCCCCACAGTCATGATATCGAAGTCTATCGCGACCAGCTCGATGAGCTGACGCGCGATCAGGAGAGCGGCCTGATCAACGGCGACGATGCCGAGCTCGCGCGTGCCGAGGTTGCCCGTCGGCTGCTTGCGGCCGGCGAGATCGATCGCGCCGCCGCGCCGGTCGCAACGCCGCGCCGCGGTCTCAATTTCCTGGCGCAAGCCTTCGTGCTTCTCTGTCTTCCCGCGATCGGGCTCTGTCTTTACTTGTTCACCGGCAGCCCGGGTGTTCCGGCACAGCCTTTGGCCGCACGCCTCGCCGATCCCGGTTCCGACATCAACATTCTGATCGCGCGCGCGGAAAACCATCTGGCGCAAAATCCGAATGATGGGGCGGGCTGGGAAGTGCTGGCGCCGATCTACATGCGCAACGGTCGCGTCGAGGAGGCGGTCGCCGCCTACGATAACGCTGTCCGCCTGCTCGGGCCAACGCCGGCGCGGCTGGGTGGTTATGCTGAAGCCCTGATCGCGCTTTCGGACGGACTGGTGACCACCGAAGCGCAGTCGGCACTGCGCAGATCTCTCGCCATCGACCCGAACGACCCGCGTTCCGAATACTATCTTGCCCTCGGCCTGAAGCAGGAAGGCAAGAAGGACGAGGCACTTGCTGCCTTCAACCGGCTGATCGCCGGTTCTCCTGCGGATGCGCCGTGGGTGCCGTTGGTCAGGCAGCATGTCGCGGAGCTTTCGGGTGGCGCCGCCGGAAATGCTACCGCCGCAGCGCCCGGAAATCCGAGTGCCGACGATATCGCCGCCGCTGAGGACATGAGCGCCGGCGACCGCCAGGAGATGATCCGCGGCATGGTCGAAAGCCTGGCAAGCCGCCTCAAGGAGGATCCCGCCAACGCCGAAGGCTGGGCGCGGCTGATCCGTTCCCATGTTGTGCTTGATCAAAGAGACCAGGCGGCTGCCGCCCTAAAGGAAAGCCAGAAAACCTTCCCCGCGGACGGCGAACAGGGAAAGCAGCTGCTGGCGCTCGCCCGTGAACTCGGGATCAAGACGGACGGAGAAACGCAATGACGCGCAAACAGAAGCGATTGGCGATCATCGGCGGTGGCGTCGGCTTTCTGACGCTTGCCGTCCTTCTGGTGATGTTCGCCTTCAGCCAGGCGATCGCCTATTTCTACGTACCGAGCGACCTCGCCAAGGCCGATGTCCCGCCCGGAACCCGCATTCGCCTCGGCGGCCTGGTCGAGGCCGGCTCGGTCAAGCGTGGCGACGGAAAGACGGTGACGTTTACCGTCACCGATACGCTCGGCCAGGTGCCCGTGACCTATACCGGCATCCTGCCGGACCTCTTCCGCGAAGGGCAGGGCGTGGTGACCGAAGGCACTTTCGTCGCCGGCAACTCCGTCTTCGTTGCGGATTCCGTGCTTGCCAAGCATGATGAGACCTATATGCCGAAGGACGTCGCCGACCGCTTGAAGGCGCAGGGTGTCGAACTCAGCGGGAAGGAAACCGTTCGTTGATCATCGAACTTGGACATTATGCGCTGGTTCTGGCGCTCGCGACGGCCTTCGTGCAGGCTGCGTTGCCGATACTGGGTGCCAGGCTCAACGATCGCGCCCTCATGGAACTTGCCTCGAGCGCGGCGGTTGCCTGCTTTTTGCTCGTTGCCTTCTCCTTTGCGGTGCTGACCTTCGCCTATGTCACGTCGGATTTTTCGGTCCGTAACGTCTGGGAGAATTCCCACTCGCTGAAGCCGCTGATCTACAAGATCTCCGGTGTGTGGGGGAACCATGAAGGATCGATGCTGCTCTGGCTGTTGATCCTGGTGTTCTTCTCGGCGCTGGTCGCCACCTTTGGCCGCAATTTGCCGGAAACACTGAAGGCGAACGTGCTCGCAGTCCAGGCCTGGATTGCCGTGGCCTTCACGCTATTCATTCTCCTGACGTCGAACCCCTTTGCCCGCCTGATCCCGGCGCCGGGCGAGGGCAAGGACCTGAACCCGATCCTGCAGGACGTCGGCCTCGCCATCCATCCGCCCCTGCTTTACCTCGGCTATGTCGGCTTTTCCGTCTGCTTCTCCTTCGCCATCGCCGCCCTGATCGAGGGGCGCATCGATGCCGCCTGGGCACGCTGGGTGCGCCCGTGGACCCTTGCTGCCTGGACGTTCCTTACGGCCGGCATCTCGATGGGCTCCTATTGGGCCTATTACGAGCTTGGCTGGGGTGGCTGGTGGTTCTGGGATCCGGTCGAAAACGCCTCCTTCATGCCGTGGCTTGCCGGCACCGCGCTGCTGCACTCCGCTCTCGTCATGGAGAAGCGCGAGGCGCTGAAGATCTGGACCGTGCTGCTCGCGATCATGACCTTCTCGCTGTCGCTGCTCGGCACCTTCCTCGTGCGCTCCGGCGTGCTGACCTCGGTCCACGCTTTTGCCACCGACCCGACGCGCGGCATCTTCATTCTCGCGATCCTGGTCTTCTTCATCGGCGGTGCGTTTTCGTTGTTTGCCTTCCGTGCTTCCCGGCTGAAAGCCGGTGGCATCTTCGCGCCAATCTCGAAGGAGGGCGCCCTTGTCTTCAACAATCTCATCCTGACGACGGCGACTGCGACCGTCTTGACCGGCACGCTTTATCCGCTGGTGCTCGAGGCGCTGACCGGCGACAAGATTTCGGTCGGGCCGCCCTTCTTCAACATGACCTTCGGGCTTTTGATGCTGCCGCTTCTGTTTGCAGTACCCTTCGGGCCGCTGCTGGCGTGGAAGCGCGGTGATCTGATGGGCGTCGCCCAGCGGCTGTTTGCGGCCGTTGCCATCGGTCTCGTCGTCGGCTGCATCTATTACTATGCCATGAACGGCGGGCCTATCCTCGCTCTGTTTGGCATTGCTCTCGGTGTTTACCTGATCGTCGGCTCGCTGACGGATCTGGCCTTGCGATCGGGGCTCGGCAAGGTGACGGGCAACGTCGCCTGGCGACGTTTCTCCGGCCTTCCGCGCTCGGCCTTCGGCACGGCACTTGCGCATATCGGTCTCGGCGTCACGCTGATCGGCATCGTCGCGGTCACCGCGTTCGAGACCGAAACTGTCGTTGAGATGAAACCGGGCATGACGGTGGACGCCGGAGGCTACACCCTGCGCTTCGACGGCATGCGCAATGGCAGCGGTCCGAACTACTCTGAGGAATCCGGTCATTTCACCATCACGAGCGGTGGCGTGGTGGTCGCCGACATCTGGTCGTCGAAGCGGCTCTATCAGGCGAGGCGCATGCCGACCACAGAAGCCGGTATCCGCACCTTTGGCCTCAGCCAGCTCTATGTTTCGCTCGGAGACCAGATCAGCGAAGGCGGCATCGTCGTGCGCATCTGGTGGAAGCCGATGATCCTCTGCATCTGGGGGGGAACGCTGTTCATGATGGCGGGTGGTTTCGTCTCGCTCAGCGATCGCCGCCTGCGCGTCGGTGCGCCGACACGCGCCAAGCGGCCGAAGACGATCCCGGTGGGGGCGGCCGAATGAACCGATTGTTGCTCGCGTTCTTTCTGTTTCTGGCGTCGATCGCCCCGGCTTTCGCGGTCAATCCGGATGAGGTCCTGTCCGATCCGGCGCTTGAAGCGCGCGCGCGGGCGATCTCGGCCGAACTTCGCTGCATGGTCTGCCAGAACCAATCGATCGACGATTCCAACGCCGAGCTTGCCAAGGACCTCAGGGTTCTGGTGCGCGAGCGGTTGGCAAATGGCGATAGCGACGACGCCGTGATCGATTACGTCGTTTCGCGCTACGGCGAGTTCGTGCTGCTCAAACCCCGGCTTGAAACCAAGACGATGATCCTGTGGGGCATGCCGATCCTGCTTCTGTTCATCGGCGCGATGACGCTGCTGGTGGCCGCGCTCAAGCGTAGCCGCCAATCGCGCGGCACGCCGCTTTCCGATGACGAGAAGGAAAAGCTGAAGAAGCTGCTTCAGCCCTAGAACCGACTGGCAACCTGCCGCTTTCGATGGCCTTTGCCGACATTACCAAAAATTCATCCTCCGGACAGAACTCAGTAAGGTCCCATCCGTTACATCTTTCGTCATCGGCTGTTCCTCCAGTCAGCCAGTAGCGAGATCGCCACCCCCGCGGCGATTTTCGAAATCACGATGTCGAAGCTGCTTGTCTGCGGCTTCAAGGAAGAGAAAAGGCAAAACGGATGTTTACGAACAAATTCCAGCGTCCCTCCCTCAAGACTGTGTTGAAGGCCTCGACCGTTGCGGGTCTTGCCGCTGTCATGCTGACCTCCGGCCTGCCGGCGACGATCAGCCAATCCTTCGCCGAAGCCGTCAAGGTCGATGCGCCCCAGGTGCCGAGCTTTGCCAATGTCGTCGACGCCGTTTCCCCGGCCGTCGTCTCGGTCCGCGTTCAGTCGCGTGCCAACCCCGTTTCCGACGAGGGTAACGGTTTCACCTTCGATTTCGGCGGTCGCGGTCTGGATGAACTGCCCGACGATCACCCGCTGAAGCGCTTCTTCAAGGAATTCGGTGGCCCGCGCGGCGATGACCGCGCCGAACGCGGCCCCGGCCGTCGTGGCCCGCACGGCGAAGGTCGCCTGCGCCCGACGTCTCAGGGTTCCGGCTTCTTCATCTCGGAAGACGGCTACCTCGTCACCAACAACCACGTCGTTTCCGACGGCTCGGCGTTTACGGTCATCCTCAACGACGGCACCGAGCTTGACGCCAAGCTGATCGGCAAGGACAGCCGCACCGACCTCGCGGTACTCAAGGTCGATGACAAGCGCAAGTTCACCTATGTCAGCTGGGCAGACGACAACAAGGTTCGCGTCGGCGACTGGGTCGTTGCCGTCGGCAACCCCTTCGGTCTCGGCGGTACCGTGACCTCCGGCATCATTTCGGCCCGTGGCCGCGATATCGGCTCCGGCCCCTATGACGACTACCTGCAGGTGGACGCTGCCGTGAACCGCGGCAACTCCGGCGGCCCGACCTTCAACCTTTCGGGTGAAGTCGTCGGCATCAACACCGCGATCTTCTCGCCCTCGGGCGGCAATGTCGGCATCGCCTTCGCCATCCCGGCATCGGTCGCCAAGGACGTTGTTGCCGATCTGATGAAGGACGGTTCGGTATCGCGTGGTTGGCTCGGCGTTCAGATCCAGCCGGTGAGCAAGGATATTGCCGAATCGCTCGGCCTTTCCGAAGCAAACGGCGCCCTCGTCGTCGAACCGCAGGCCGGCTCGCCTGGCGAAAAGGCCGGCATCAAGAAGGGTGACGTCGTCACCGCGCTCAACGGCGACACCATCAAGGATCCGCGTGATCTTGCCCGCAAGGTCGCCGGCATTCGCCCGGGCACCACGGTCGATGTCGCGCTGTGGCGCAACGGCAAGTCCGAGACCGTCAAGCTCGAGATCGGAACGCTGCCGAAGGACGACAAGGAAGCGGCCAAGGATTCCGGTACGCAGTCCGAGGAAGCCCAGCCGTCGAGCGAGCAGGCCTTGGCCGACCTCGGCATGACCGTGGTTCCGTCGGATGACGGTCAGAGCGTGACGATCGCCTCGGTAGACGAGGACTCGGATGCCAGCGATCGTGGCCTGAAGCAGGGCGAGAAGATCGTTTCCGTCAACAATCAGGAAGTGAAGTCGGCGGACGATATCCTCAAGGTGATCAGCACCGCCAAGAAGGACGGCCGCAGCAAGGCGCTCTTCCAGATCGAGGCCGAGAGCGGCAGCCGCTTCGTGGCGCTTCCCATCGATCAGGGCTGATCGCGGCAGCGAATGAATGACCGGGGCGCCGCGATATCCGAGCGATTTCGCGGCGCTCGCCGTTTGAGGCGAAGTGATCGCCAATCCGGTCGTCGGATTCCGAAACCGGTTGAGACAGACAGAGGTCCGGGACTATGGTCACGCGTATGAAGATTCTTATCATTGAAGACGATATCGAGGCAGCTGCCTATCTTGGAAAGGCGTTCCGGGAAGCGGGCATTGTCTGCGACCATGCGAGCGACGGCGAAAGCGGTCTCTTCATGGCTAGCGAAAACAGCTACGACGTTCTTGTGGTCGACCGTATGTTGCCGCGCCGCGATGGCCTGTCGGTGATCACGGAGTTGCGTCGCAAGGACATCCACACGCCGGTGCTCATCCTGTCGGCGCTCGGTCAGGTCGACGATCGGGTGACGGGCCTGCGCGCCGGCGGCGACGACTACCTGCCGAAACCTTACGCCTTCAGCGAGCTTCTCGCCCGCGTCGAAGTGCTTGGACGCCGCAAGGGCGCGCCCGAACAGGACATGGTCTACCGGGTCGGCGATCTCGAGCTCGACCGCCTTTCGCACTCGGTTCGCCGTCAGGGCAAGGAAATCCCGCTGCAGCCGCGCGAGTTCCGGCTGCTCGAATATCTGATGAAGAACGCCGGCCAGGTCGTGACCAGAACCATGCTGCTCGAAAACGTCTGGGACTATCACTTCGATCCGCAGACCAATGTCATCGACGTGCACGTTTCGCGGCTGCGCTCGAAGATCGAGAAGGATTTCGATCTGCCGCTGCTTCGAACCGTGCGCGGCGCCGGATACATGATCAAGGATGATCGGACCGCCAGCGCATGAGCAAGCTCGGCGTCCTGTTCCGGACGACCGCCGTCCGGTTGTCCGCGCTCTATCTGATCCTTTTTTCGCTCTGCGCCGCGTTTCTCGTCTTTTACGTCACCGGCATGTCCGAGCGTCTATTGCAGCAGCAGACACGCGACGCTGTGACTGCAGAAGTAACCCAGATCGAACAGGTCTATACCCGAGGCGGGATCAATGGTCTCTTGCGTTCGCTTGAGAGACGCGCGCGCCAACCGGGTGCCAATCTCTATGTGATCGCCGGGCCGAGCGGCGAAATCCTTGCCGGCAACGTGGCGAGCCTTGAGCCAGGCCTTCTCGATCGCGAAGGCTGGACGGAGAAGCCGTTCGCCTATCAGCGCTATACCGACGAGACCCGCAAGGACAGCCACGTGGCGCTTGCCCATGTGCTGATGCTCGACAACGGCCTGCGCATCCTCGTCGGCCGTGACCTCCAGGAACCGCAGAAGTTCCGTGCCCTCGTGCGCCAGGCGTTGATGGTGGCGCTCGGCATCATGGGCCTTGGTGCGCTCATTATCTGGTTTGCCATCGGCCGCAATGCGCTGAAGCGCATCGACCGCATGTCGGAGGCGAGCACCAAGATCATGGCAGGCGACCTGTCGCAGCGTCTGCCGACGAGCGGCTCAGGCGACGAATTCGACCGGCTTTCCGAATCGTTGAACGCGATGCTCGGACGCATAGAGAAGCTGAACGAAGGCCTGCGCCAGGTTTCGGACAACATTGCCCACGACTTGAAGACGCCGCTGACGCGGCTGCGCAACAAGGCGGAGGCGGCACTGGCGCGCAAGGGCACAAGTCAGCGTGGTGCGCTTGAAGAAATCATTGGCGAGTCTGATCAGCTGATCCGCACCTTCAATGCGCTCCTGATGATCTCGCGTGTCGAAGCGGGCTCTGCCGCTGCCGAGATGAGCGAAGTCGACCTTTCGCAGATCGTGTCGGACTGCGTCGAACTCTATGAGCCGGTCGCGGAAGATGTCGGCCTGAGGCTCGAAGCGGATGTCGCGCCGGGCACGGTCATTTCCGGCAACCGCGAGCTTGTCGGCCAGGCGCTCGGCAACCTCCTGGACAACGCGATCAAGTACGCTGAAGCTGGCGCCGATCCGCTGATCAAGGTCTCGCTCGGCAGGCGCGACGGCAAGGTCATTCTTTCGGTTGCCGACCACGGCCCGGGTGTTCCCGAGGAAAAGCGCGAGGAAGTCGTCAAGCGTTTTGTCCGGCTGGACGAGAGCCGCTCCAAGCCGGGCACCGGCCTCGGACTGTCGCTTGTGGAAGCCGTGATGGAGATGCACCATGGCGCATTGAATCTTGCCGTAACCGATCCCGACGGCGCCGATAACGGCAAGGGTCTGACGGTACACATGGTTTTCCCGGCGCCCGCGACCTGATAGACCGGTTTGCGGAGAACAGGGGGAAAACGGCATGCAGGATACGATGGCAGCGCACTGGTGGGGCATGGAGACGGCGCCGATCAAACCGGCGAGCCAGGCCGACGCCAAATCCGCGCTGTCGGTACTGAAGGACATGGCCAAGGGCCATGATCGGATCAGCCGCCTGCTGGCATCCGAAACGCCGTTCAAGGCTTTCGTCGTCTCTGCCTTTGCCCTGTCGCCGTTCCTGCGCGACACCGGTGGCAGTCAGCCCGGCATACTCGAACAGATCTTGACCGAACCGCTGCCGCAATTTCTTGCCGAAAGGGTTCGGCGAGCGCGAGACGCCTGGGCGCCGGCAGAGCCGGGCGTGGCGCTCCCCGACACCGAGGTCATGACGCGACTTCGAAAGGCCAAGCGCGAGCTTGCTTTTGCCGTGGCGCTGGCTGATCTCTCCCGACACTTCGACGGTCGCGAGACGACGCGCTGGCTGAGCGAATTTGCCGGTGCTGCGGTTTCTGCCACGATCGACCATCTGCTGCTGAGCGGCCACCAGGCGGGAAAGCTTGCACTCAAGGATGTGACTGCCCCCAGCGAAGGTTCCGGCGTCGTCGTTCTCGGCATGGGCAAGCTCGGCGCCTTTGAGCTCAATTATTCCTCCGACATCGATCTCGTGGTGTTCTACGATCCGCAGTCCGGCATCGTCGTCGATCGCGACGACGCGTCCGAGACCTTCGGCCGGCTGCTGCGACGCCTCATCCGCATCCTCCAGGAGCGCACCGGCGACGGCTACGTCTTTCGCACAGATTTGCGGCTGCGTCCGGATCCCGGCTCGACTCCACTCGCGATCCCCGTCGAGGCGGCCATGCTCTATTACGAGGGCAGGGGGCAGAACTGGGAGCGCGCCGCCTTCATCAAGGCGCGTCCCGTTGCCGGTGACATCGCTGCTGGCGATGCATTCTTGAAAGAACTGACGCCGTTCGTTTTCCGCAAGTACCTCGACTATGCGGCAATTGCCGACATCCATTCAATCAAGCGGCAGATCCACGCGCACAAGGGCCACGGCGAGATTGCGGTCAAGGGGCACAATATCAAGCTCGGTCGCGGCGGCATCCGCGAGATCGAGTTCTTCGTTCAGACGCAGCAACTGATCGCCGGCGGGCGCATGCCCGATCTGCGGCTGAAGGCAACCGAGCCGATGCTGCGCGCGCTGGTCAAGGCCGGCTGGATCGACGAGACGACGGCAGATGAACTGGTCGAGGCCTACTGGTTCCTGCGCGATGTCGAACACCGGATCCAGATGGTGCGCGACGAACAGACCCATGTGTTACCGGAGACAGAGGCGGAGCTGAAGCGCATCGCCTTCATGCTCGGTTTCGAGGACACGGCCAGCTTTTCAAAGGACCTGTCAAAGGTCCTGCGTACCGTCGAGCGACGCTACGCCCAGCTCTTCGAGCAGGAGGCGAAGCTTTCGAGCGAGACCGGCAATCTGGTCTTCACCGGCCAGCGTGACGATCCCGATACGCTCGAGACCCTGAGGAAGCTCGGTTTCCAGCGGCCCTCCGACATCTCGCACACGATCCGCACCTGGCATTACGGCCGCTACCGCGCGACGCAGTCGGTGGAAGCGCGCGAGCGTCTGACGGAACTGACGCCACAGCTCCTGCGCGTTTTCGGCGAGAGCCGGCGCGCCGACGAAGCACTCTTGCGTTTCGATCACTTCATTTCCGGTCTGCCAGCCGGCATCCAGCTGTTTTCACTGCTCGGCAACAATCCGCGGCTCCTGTCGCTGATCGTCAACATCATGTCGTCTGCGCCGCGGCTGGCCGAGATCATCGCGGCGCGGCCACATGTGTTCGACGGCATGCTCGATCCCGGCCTCCTGGCGGAGTTGCCGACCAGGGACTATCTGGCGCCGCGCATCGCCAACTTCGTTTCCGGCGCCCGTCACTATGAAGAAGTGCTCGACCGGCTGCGCATCATCGCTGCTGAACAGCGTTTCCTGATCGGAATTCGCCTGTTGACGGGCTCCATCTCTGGTGCGCAGGCGGGCCGGGCCTTTACCGATCTTGCCGACCTGATCATCGCTGCGGCGGTGGACGCGGTGCTGGCAGAGGTGCGTTCGGTCCACGGCGATTTTCCGGGCGGGCGCATTGTTGTCGTCGGCATGGGCAAGCTCGGCAGCCACGAGCTGACGGCGGGCTCTGACGTCGATCTGATCCTGCTCTACGACTATGACGACGCTGCCACGGAATCGGACGGCGGCAAGCCGCTCGATCCGATGCGCTATTTCACCCGGCTGACCCAGCGCCTGATCGCAGCCCTCTCGGCGCCGACCGCCGAAGGTGTGCTCTATGAGGTCGACATGCGGCTCCGGCCATCCGGCAACAAGGGGCCGGTCGCCACCCGCATCAATGCCTTTGCCAAGTATCAGCGCGAAGAAGCCTGGACCTGGGAGCATCTGGCGTTGACGCGGGCGCGCTGTATCTGCGGTGACGACAGCCTGAAGGCGCAAGCCGACGCCATCTTCGCCGAAGTGCTCGGCCAGAAGCGCGATGTTGCCAAAGTCAGCGCCGACGTGATCTCGATGCGCGAGATGATCGACAGCGAGAAGCCGCCAAACGACATCTGGGATTTCAAGCTGATCCCCGGCGGTCTTGTCGATATCGAGTTCATCGCGCAATACTTGGCGCTGATTGCACCCACCAAGGGCGTGCCACCGCTTGAAGCCGGCGCCCATACGGCCGATGCCTTGAGGGTGCTTGGTGGTGCGATGATGAATCCGAACGATGTCGATACCACGATAGAAGCGCTGGGCCTCTTCACCGAGCTGTCGCAGATCGTGCGGCTGTGCATCGAGGGAGAGTTCGACCCGAAGGAGGCGCCGGCCGGTCTCGTCGACCTCGTCTGCCGTGCCGGAGACTATCCCGACCTGAAGACGCTGGAGGCCGATATCAAGCGGCTGTCGAAGGCCGTCAGGCGAATTTTTCAGTCTGTGGTTTCGGGATAGGGCTGCGGGTCGCTTTCGCGATCGGGCATGCGCAGAGAAATGATCGTGCCGACGTTCTCGGCGGAATGGATCTTCATCGTTCCGCCGTGAAGGCGCGTCAACGAGCGGGAGATGGCAAGCCCGAGGCCGGAGCCGCCCTTGCTCTTGGCATACTGGCTTTGCACCTGCTCGAAGGGCTGGCCGATCTTCTGCAGGGCGTCGCGCGGGATGCCGATGCCGGAGTCTGCGATCGTCAGCGTCACCGCCCCGGTGACCTTGCGGGCGCGCAACGAAATGCGCCCGCCTTCATTGGTGAACTTGACCGCGTTCGACAGGAGGTTGAGCAGCACCTGCTTCATCGCCCGACGATCCGCGACCACGGTCAGGCCCGAAGCGATATGCTGCACCACATGGATGTTCTTCTGCTGCGCCGGGATCGTGGTGAAGCGGATCGTCTCCTCGATCAGCGGTGCGAGATCGATCGTCTCGCGGCTGATGCGCATATGGCCCGCCTCGATCTTCGACATGTCCAGGATGTCGTTGATCACGTTCAGGAGGTGTTTGCCGCTCTCGTGGATGTCGCGCGAGTACTCATCGTACTTCTCGGAGCCGAGCGGCCCGAACATCTGGGTCTGCAGGATCTCCGAAAAGCCGAGAATGGCGTTGAGCGGGGTCCTCAGCTCATGGGACATGTTGGCCAGGAATTCCGACTTGGCGCGGTTTGCTGCCTCGGCGCGTTCCTTCTCCGCCTGGTAGTTGGCGTTGGCGATCGAAAGCTCCGTCTTCTGCCTTTCCAGCGTCATGCGCGAGGCTGAGAGATCGCCGATGGTCGCCATCAGCCGGCGCTCGGATTCGCGCAGCCGCACCTGGTGCCGCTTCAGAAGCGTGATGTCGGTGCCGACAGAAACGAGGCCGCCGTCGCGCGTGCGCCGTTCGTTGATCTGCAGCCAGCGCTCGTCGGCGAGCTGCACTTCCGTTGTTTGCGAGTGGTTGCTCCGGTCCGGATCAGCGATGCGGCGCTCAACCACCGGACGGGCTGCCGCCGCGTGAACGGCGATGCGTTCCGTGCCCGGCACCAGCACGTGGTCCGGCAGCTTGTAGGCTTCCTGGTAGTGCGTGTTGCACATGACCAGCCGGTCCTGCTTGTCCCAGAGAACGAAGGCTTCGGACGTGCATTCGATCGCATCGGCCAGGCGCTGGTCAGCTTCCGCGTAACGCTGGGCCAGGCGATGCTGTTCGGTGACGTCCATGGCGATGCCGATGAGATGGGCGCGGCCGGAAACGGTGCGGATGATCTCGGCGCGGGCGCGCAGCCAGACATAGTGGCCGTCCGCATGGCGCATGCGGAACACCTGGTCGATCTGGCGTGCATCGCCGCGGGCGATCGTGCGGGCAACGCCATAGATCCCGCGATCATCGGGATGCATCAGCCGTGCGGCGTCGCCGAAGGACAACACGCTGCTTTCGCCGGGCATGCCCAGCATTTCGTACATCGACCGCGACCAGAACAGCCGTCGGTTGGCAAGGTCGAAATCCCAGAGGCCGCAGCGGCCGCGCGATAGCGCGGTCTCTACCCGCAGGTTCGATTCGACAAACACCGAGTCGGCGTCGCGGGCCCGTTTGGCCTGGATGTAGTAGGCATAAAGGACCACCAGCAGGATCGCCGAAATGCCGGCAAACAGTGTCACATTAAGCGACACCTCGTCGCGCCACGCCGTTTCCAGCTGGGTCACCGGCGTTGCTGCCAGGATGACGCCGGCCGCTTCCGGCAGCTGCGCCAAGGCGACGATATGGTCGATGCCGTCGATGGCCGTCTTCATGATGCTGGAATGTTCGCCGTAATACTGCAGCGTGGCGATATCTGGTGCCACCGAGGCAAGTGTCCGGCCGATCAGCGGCACGCCATCCGGCGTGCTGGCGAAGATCCGGCCATCCTTGCGCACAGTCAAAAGGAACGTGCCCGGATCGAGCATGGTGGTGGGCAAGTACTGGGTCAGGCGCTGCTCAGCGTCCCAACGGCGGCCCTCGTCAAACAGCGTCATGCCGTCGGCCTGAAACGCTGCGACAGCGGTGGCGGCTGCGAGACCGACGGTCTGGCGCGAGCTGTCCTCCATCCTGCTGTGTTCGTCCATGATGCCGGACATGCGCGAAACCGCGACGATAATTAGGAATGCGATGATGAGGATCGGGATGGAACGCTTGAGAATAGGCTCCGCGCTCGCCAGACGCTGCGACGTCGGCTCGGCGAAAATCTTCGCCTGCGAGATGAACTCGCTTTCCAGGCCGGCAAAGCCTGGAAACCTGAGTCGCAACCGCCCGTCGGCTGCGCTCGCTGGTCGCGCGTCCGCCATCTTACCCAATGTGAAACCCTCTGATGATTCGGCGCGCCGCTCGCCCGAATCTGACTCAATGAATCACAGGGCGATTCGCCTTGTCCAGAGGAAAGGGTAAAGATTTCTTAACCATTTCTTATCGTTGGAAAATAATAGGCCGGGTCGCCCAAGCGGCCCGGCCTTTCGATAACGGCTGTTTTTCCCAGGCTTTTCAGGCCTTGAGCATGCGCTCGACGATGTCGCTGACATCGGCTGAAAGCTTGGTCGCGCTTACAATTTCCTTCAACGCATTGCGGGCGTGACCGGCGCGCACGTCTTCGAGCGAGCGCCAGGAGCGCATCGAGGTCAGGATGCGCGCTGCGAGTTGCGGATTGCGCGGATCGATGTCTAGGATCTGCTTGGCGAGGAAACGATACCCCTCGCCATCGGCGCGGTTGAAACCTGTCGGATTGGCGAAGGCGTAGCTGCCGATCAGCGACCGCACGCGGTTCGGATTGTTACCGTTGAAAAGCGGCTCCGTCATCAGGGTCTTGATGCGATCGAGCGTGCCGGCGCCCGGGATCGTCGCCTGAACGGCGAACCACTTGTCGATGACGAGCGCGTTGTCGGCAAATCGCTTGCGGAAGGTCGCAAGTGCCTGAGCCGCCTCGGGCGCATCCGGGAACCGGTGCGCCAGCAGCGCCAGGGCATGGCTGAGGTCGGTCATGTTGTCGGCGGCTGCAAAGGCTTCCGCCGCCCGCGCCGGATTGTCTTCGCCATGGACGAGATAGGTGAGGGCGGCGTTGCGCAGAGCGCGGCGTCCGGCACTTTCCGCATCCGGGCTGAAGGCAGCCTTCGACGCCATTTCGTCCGCGAGCCGAAGGAAGGTTTCGCGTCCGGCAACGGCGATCGCCTTGAGGACCTGCTGCCGGGCGGCATGGATGGCGTCTGGATCGTTGTCGGCGCCGATCTCGCGGGCGATGTCGGCTTCGCTTGGCAGCGACAGCGCCTGCGACCGGAATGCCGGCTCAAGAGTGTCGTCGGCGGCCGCGCCGATAAGGCCATCGATGAGGGCTCTTTCGACAGTGACGGATTTGCCAGCACGAACGTCGGCTGTCGCTGATACCAGATTGGCAAGCGCAATGGCGTTGAGCGCCTGCCAACGGGCGAACAGATCGCTCTCATGCCGGGCGATCAGCGCCAGATCGTCGTCGGACTGCTCGATATGCAGGTTGATCGGGGCAGAAAAGCCCCGGTTGAACGATGGAACCGGGCGCGAGGTGATACCGGAGAACACCACAGTCTGCTTGCGCTCGGTGAGGTGGAGCACGTCGCCAGTGATATCCGCGCCAGTTACGCTCGAAAGGTCCGCTTCCGCACCGTCCTCGAGCAGCAGGCCCATGCGCAGCGGAATGTGCATCGGCTCCTTGGCACTTTGCCCAGGCGTCGCCGGCACGGTCTGTTCGAGCGACAGTGTGAAGGTCTGTTTTGCCGCGTCATAGGCGCCGGAGGCCGTCACCAGCGGTGTGCCTGCCTGATGGTACCAGAGCGAGAACTGGCTGAGATCGCGGCCGCTGACTTCAGCGAAGCAGGCGATGAAATCCTCGATCGTCACAGCCTGGCCGTCGTGGCGCTCGAAATAGAGATCCATGCCCTTCGTGAACAGGTCGCGACCGAGAATGGTCGCGATCATCCGGGTGACTTCGGAGCCCTTCTCATAGACGGTCGTCGTGTAAAAATTGTTGATTTCGCGATACTTCGTCGGCCGGACCGGGTGGGCGAGGGGGCCCGCATCCTCGGGGAACTGTTCCGATTTCAGGTGCCGGACTTCGGCGATGCGCTTGACGGCGCGCGAGCGCATGTCGGCAGAAAACTCGTGGTCGCGATATACCGTCAGGCCTTCCTTGAGGCAGAGCTGGAACCAGTCGCGGCAGGTGATGCGGTTGCCGGTCCAGTTGTGGAAGTATTCGTGTGCGATGATCGCTTCGATGTTGGCGTAATCGGCGTCGGTCGCTGTTTCCGGGTCGGCCAAAACGTATTTGTCGTTGAAGACGTTGAGCCCCTTGTTCTCCATGGCGCCCATGTTGAAGTCGGAGACGGCGACGATCATGAAGATGTCCAGATCGTATTCGCGGCCGAAGGCCTCTTCGTCCCACTTCATCGAGCGCTTCAGCGCGTCCATCGCGTAGGATGCGCGCGGCTCCTTGCCGTGTTCGACGTAGATCTTCAGCGCGACCTCTCGGCCAGACAGGGTGGTGAACGTGTCCTCGACTACGCCAAGGTCGCCGGCAACCAGCGCAAAGAGATAGCTGGGCTTCGGATGCGGATCGAACCAGGCGGCGAAGTGCCGGCCATCGCCCATGTCGGCGCCGCCGAGATAGTTACCGTTGGAAAGCAGCAGCGGCGCGGACTTCTTGTCGGCGATGATGTTGACCGTATAGACGGCGAGAACATCAGGGCGATCCGGGAAATAGGTGATGCGGCGGAAGCCTTCCGCCTCGCACTGCGTGCAATAGACTCTGTTGGTGCGGTAGAGACCCATCAGCTTGGTGTTGGTCTCGGGCGAGAGCAACGTGGTGATGGTGACTTCGAACGGGGCGGCCTCGGGCAGGCCACGGATGGTCAGCGTGTCGTCGGTCACGTCGTAGAGCGTGGCTGCGAGTACTTCCTGGTCGAGCAGCAGGCCGGTCATGACGAGTTCGTCGCCGTCGAGCACCAGGGGCGCCGATGCGTCGACGCCTTCCCGCCGATGCAGGATCAGCCGCGCTTCGACCTTCGTTTCCTTCGGGTCTAGTTCGAAGGTCAGATCCACTCTTTCAAGAACGAAGTCGGTCGGCCGGTAGTCTTCCAGATGAATGATCTGGCCAGTATTTGTCCGCATGGTCAGTCCCGCTCGCGCCTTGCTACTGGTGGATTTGTAGAGGGCGCTTGTGATGGTGAAAAGGCCAAAGGGCGAAAAGCCGGATATGCCACACGATTGTGATGCCGGCGACCGCACTTCCGGCAGAAAAGACATGGCGTCCGGTATTCTTCCCGCTCCCTTATCGCTTTGACGTGTATCGAAGTGGCACTAACAAGAAATAAACCGGAAAGGTTTTTTTCGACCTCGCTAAAGAAATCTTTGCGGCCGGCGCGACGACTGCGAATTCATCAAGAAAAAACACAAGTCATCAAGAAGTTTGATCCGACTTTCGCGGGCAGCACGGCTACAGTGACATGGTTCTCCGGTGAGCTTCTCACCCAAATCTCCCAAACTGTCGCCGCTGCGGTCCTTGTCCGCGCAGGCCCGAGAAGTGCTTTCCATGGATGCCGAAGTCGAAAACCCGATGAAAGGGATCCTGCTCAAGGTCCTTTCGGTCGTCATTTTCGTTTGCATGTCGACCCTGATCAAGGCGGCGGGAACCGATATCGCCACTGGCCAGATCACCTTCTATCGATCCGCTTTCGCCATGGTGCCGATCCTCGGTTATCTCGCCTTTCGCGGCAATGTGCGCGATGCATTCAAGACGAAAGACCTGGGTGGCCACATCGCGCGCGGCTTCGTCGGTATCCTGGCAATGAGCTTCGGCTTTTATGGTCTTGTGCATTTGCCGCTCCCGGAAGCCATCGCCATCGGCTATGCGATGCCGCTGATCGCCGTTGCCTTTGCCGCGATCTTTCTCGGCGAGACCGTCCGCCTCTACCGCTGGTCTGCTGTCGCCATCGGCCTGGTCGGCGTCATGATCATCACCTGGCCGCGGCTGACGCTGTTTCGTGAAGGTGGTCTGGGGTCGTCCGAGGCGCTCGGAGCGGCAGCGGTGCTGCTTTCGGCGGCCCTCGGCGCGATTGCCATGGTGCTGGTGCGCAAGCTGGTGAAGGCCGAGCGCACCCACACGATCGTGCTCTACTTCTCGCTCTCGGCCTCGGTCTTTTCGCTGGCCACCCTGCCGTTCGGCTGGCCAAGCATCTCGCAGGAAGCGTTCCTCTTACTGATGGTCGCCGGTTTTTGCGGCGGCGTGGCGCAGATCCTGTTGACCGAAAGCTACCGCCACGCCGACATGTCGACGATTGCGCCGTTCGAATACACGTCGATCGTGCTCGGCCTGATCATCGGCTATTTTCTGTTCGAGGACATTCCGACGGGCACGATGCTGATCGGCACTGCCATCGTCGTCGGCGCCGGCATCTTCATCATCTTTCGCGAACACCGTCTCGGGTTGGAGCGCAAGGGCGCCCGCAAGCACGTCACGCCGCAGGGCTGACATCCCGGATTTACTCTGGCTGGCGCTCCCAGGCCGGCACCGTGTCGTCCTCGATCAGCCTCTCCTGCGATGCTTGCTGGGCGGTCGCGCTTGTGACGTCGGGTCCCGGTGTCGGCAGCACCGTGGTCGCCTGGAAGTCGGTCTTGGCGACCAGTCCCTCGTGCTGGCCGCGCCGCAGGATGCGCCAGGCGGCGTAACCTCCATAGAGAGCGAAGTAGACGGCAAGCACGATGAACAGTGCCGCCGGCCCGAAGCGGTCCATCACGGGCCCGACCATGAGCGGGCCGGAGATCGTGCCAAGGCCGTAGGTGATCATCAGGCCTGAGGAGATCTCGACATACTCGTCCGGTTTGGCGAGGTCGTTGGCATGCGCGACGTTGAGCGCATAGATCGGGAACAGCACCGAGCCGACGAAGGCAGCAATCACATAGAGCACCGTCGGGCTGCTGCCGATGGAGGCAGACATGACCAGGCAGGAGATAACCCCGACGATACCGCAGCCGGCCATGACGATGCGCCGGTCGATGCGATCCGAGGCGCGGCCGATCGGGATCTGCGAAATGGCGCTGCCGGTCAGGAGCGAGGCAAGCAGGGTTGCGCCTTCAGCCGTCGAGAGGCCGATCTTCTGGGTAAACACGCCGCCGAGATTGAGCCAGGCGCCCGAAAGTGCGCCGGCGAGAAAGCCGCCGACCACGGCCACGGGAGAGCGGCGAAACAGTCCGGGAATATCGAACCGCGCCTGTGCCGGCGGTGCCGGCATGGGAGAGGAGGAGAGCGCCGTCGGCAGCAGCGCCAAAGAGAACAGCACGCCGCACAGGATGAAGAGCGACGTGTTGGTCGGGTCTCCGAGCGGCACCATGTATTGCCCGCCGATGGTGCCGACCATCGTGGTGATGAGGTAGAGCGAGAACAGCATGCCGCGGTTCTCGTTGGTCACCCTTTCGTTGAGCCAGCTTTCGATGACGAGATAGCTGCCGGAAATGGCAAAGCCGGATATGGCGCGAAAGACGATCCACAGGCGCCAGTCGACGACGAGCCCGCAAAGCAGGATGGCGATCGAAAGCAGGGTGATCAGTGCCGTGAAGACGCGGACATGGCCG
This sequence comes from Ensifer adhaerens, assembly GCF_013283195.1. GTDB lineage: Bacteria > Pseudomonadota > Alphaproteobacteria > Rhizobiales > Rhizobiaceae > Ensifer > Ensifer adhaerens_G. The sequence continues at coordinate 1,562,363 of NZ_JABEKT010000001.1, forward strand.
ACGCGCAGCACGAATTTCGGCGTGACGATGCAGGAGAGCGTGAAGCCGACCGTGTAGCCGGTGGCGATGACCGAGACAGTCAGCGTCGACCAGTTCTCGGCGACGGATCGAACCGGGATGACATAGCTCTGAAGCCCGAAGGCCACCATCATCAACAGGGTGGACAGCATCAGGCTGAGGACGGAAGCGAGACTGGCCAGCATCGGCGCTCCTGAAAACAAATACGCGCCGAGTTGACCAACCGGATGGCTGGCAACGAAGGCGCGACGTGGAGCGAGGGCAGTCAGGCGGTGATGCCGGATGAACCGATCGCTTCAAACTCGAAACGAGTGTGGCTGTATCCAGTTTTCAAGGCGCTGTCGATTGCGACAGCCGATAGCAAAAAGACGGTAACTGTCCGTCGTCGGGCATTGTCAGTTCGGCAGCAGCGGGCTGATCGCCGAGCGATGAGCGCGGCGGGCATCCTTGGTGGTGCTGAGCGCGGTGTATTCGCGCGAGGCACGAACGGCTGTGCCGATATCGGCGATCGAATCGAACAGGACCCTGAGGCTTGCGATGGGCTTGGTCATGATCGTGTTCCTTGTCTTATCGTCGTCTCATTAGGGCGGCACGCCTCGGCGCACCGCGTAGCGATCAACGCTGAATGAAGTCGGCGAAAAGTTGCGACGGACGGGTGGTCCGGGCAAGGCCGATTGCAGTCATCTGCTCGTTGGCTGCCGTGCCGAAACGGTTGAACGGCGTCCGCAGAGCAGCGCCCGTATGACGGAGCGTCTCAAAGCTGCTGTGGATCGGGCGAAAGCGGGCAGTCATGGTTCTTGTTCCTTATTCCATTCCTCCCGTTCCGATATATTGCGCTGCAGCATGGATTTTGCAATGCATCAGAACGCCGCACAGATATGCGCAAACCGCATGGCTTTCTTCACACTTTGTTCATGAAAAGGACAGGCGGCGGTCAGCCGCTGATGCGAGCCTTGAAGGCCAGCATATCCTGCCAGGCGAAGCGCTTGTTGATCGGCGCTGACACCAGGTCCTGCGGGTGCAGGGTAGCGAGGGTCGGGACGGTGTGCCCGCCCATTTGCAGGTCGCGCCATTCGCCGCGCAGCTGGTGGATTGTGTCGCTGCCGCCGAAAAAGAAGCGCGCCGTGAAATTGCCGAGCAGCAACAGGTGCTTGGGCTCGGCGAGCGCAACCTGGCGCTCGATGAAGGGGCGGCAGATGTCGGCTTCGCGCGCGGTCGGCACGCGGTTGCCCGGCGGTCGCCACGGCACGACATTGCTGAGAAGAACGTTTTCGCGCGACAGCCCGATTCCGGCCAGCATGCGGTTGAGCATGTCGCCGAGCCTTCCTGAGAAAGGCTGGCCGTCGCGATCGTCGTCCGCATAGGGCATGGGGCCGACGATCATGACGCCATTTGACGTGTCGCCTTCGGCAAAGACGAGATTGCGGGCGCTGTTTCTGAGATTGCAGCCGACGAAGCCTTCCATGGCGAGGCGCAGCTCGGCAAGCGAGCGTGCCGAATCGGCGGCAAACTGCGCCTCCTTGACGGCCTGGGCGTCGGGGATGGCGACCGCCGGGGCGTTGACGGCGGGGGCCGGAGCGCGCGTTTCACGGGCCTGATTGGCGGCCGGGCTTGCCTGCTGTCGCGTCGCAGGCGCTGCCTCCGAGCGGGCTGCGGGCTGGCTTGCGCCTGCTTGCTGGCGCTGCTCCGAACGCGCCGCCTTCATCGCCTCGAACTCGGCGAAGCGATCGACAGGCTCCTCCTCCATGAGCCACTCGACACCCGCGTCCGCATGGAAGGCGAGCAGGGCGGCGAGTTGGCCGGGGGAGAGGGTGTCGGCAGAGATCATGGGCGCCAACCTAGCACGTCAGAAAAGTCGGTCCAATGGCTTCATGCCGCATTCGCGGTCCAGTGGCCGATATCGTCATGTTCGCCGATCAGCGCCAGACCGTGGGCGATCGACAGCAATTCGCCGCCACTTTCGATCCGGTCCTTTTCGAAGCGCCGCTCGAACAGGTTGCGCACCGCCGGCACGAAGGAGGTGCCGCCGGTGAGAAACACCTTGTCGATGCTTGCGGGCGGCGTCTCCGTTGTCGTCAGGACCTCGTCGAGCGCTTCCTCGATGCGGGCAAGCTCGGGCGCAATCCAGCCTTCGAAGTCGGCGCGGCGCACGGTGCGGCGAGACATCTCGCCGAGCGGCGAGAAATAGAACTCCGTCTCTTCCTCTTGCGACAGGCGCATCTTCGTTGCGGAGATCGCCTGGTAGAGCGGGTAACCCTCGTCATGCTCGATCAGGTCGACGAAGGCCTCGAGTTTTTCCGGCTCCAGGCTCTGGCGCACCAGCTTCTTCAGTTCCGTGAAGTCTTTCAAGGTCTTGAAGATGGAAAGCTGATTCCAGCGGCCGAAATTCGCATAGTAGTTCGACGGGACTTCAAGCAGCTTGTCGAAGCTCTTGAACAGACTCCCCTTTCCGATCAGCGGCGAGATCACATTGTCGATGATGCGGAAGTCGAAATGATCGCCGGCGATGCCGACGCCCGAGTGACCGATCGGCGTCGCCGTCAGGCGCCCCGCCTTGGTCTCGAAACGGATCAGCGAATAGTCGGTGGTGCCGCCGCCGAAGTCGGCAACCAGCACGGTCGCGTCGCGCTTGAGGTTCTGGGCGAAGTAGAATGCCGCCGCCACCGGCTCGTAGACATAGTGGATTTCGGGGAAGCCGAATTCCGAAAGGGCAGCGCTGTAGCGCTCGAGTGCCAATGCCGGATCGGGGCTGGAACCGGCGAAACGGACGGGTCTGCCGACGACGATGCGGCTATATTGGCTCATCCAATCGTCGCCGGCATAGTCCTTCAGCTTGGTCAGGAACACCCGCATCAGGTCTTCGAAGCTGTGGCGCTTGGCATAGATCTGCGTGCCCTGGAACAGTGGGCTGGCGGCGAAGGTCTTGATCGACTGCAGGAAACGACAGTCGCCGGGATTGTCGATGAACGAGCGGATGGCCGCCTGTCCTGCTTCCACCTTCAACGCTGACGCGCCGAGGTTCGGATCCTTCATGAAGGAGAGTGCCGTGCGCATGGCGTCGGTGCTGCCCGCCAGGCTGTCGAAATTCATCGAATGGGTGGTGTCGCCTGCCGAAACAGCGAGGACCGAGTTGGTGGTGCCGAAATCGAAGCCCAGTGCTCTGGCCATGTGATGTCTCCTGACGTCCTATGTCTTTGGTGTCGTTGCGCCATGCCCTGTCCAGGGCTGCGCAAGGCGACACGGCTTTGTTCCGCACACCGCTTTCTAGGCTCGTGCCGGGGAGGTCGGCGACACCTGGAATGCAGCGAAAGGCATGCCGTTCCGGCGCCGTGGGCGCCTTGCCGAAATGCCGGTTGCGGATGGGATTGCCGGCGTCTTCCGCCGGAATGTCGAATGACCGGCCTCGTGACATGGCTATTCGGCAAAAGCAAGGCTGCAAGCCCGGCAGCCCACAATGACAGCGGCGAAATGACATATTTACGTTTACGTTCACGTCATATAGACATTTGTGCTAAACTCATGACCTCATGCGCAAAAGCGGGCATCGTCTGTCGCATCCCGGCTCGACAAGCCAAACTGCATTTGCCATGACGAGATGATATGGCCTGGGAACTGAGCTGGCAGAAGACCGGCGGGACTGGAGAGACGGAATGAGCGAGCGACAAGAGCTACCCGAGCGCGAGAGCATGGAGTTCGACGTGGTGATCGTCGGCGCGGGGCCTGCGGGTCTTTCAGCCGCGATCCGGCTGAAGCAGATCAATCCTGAGCTTTCCGTGGTGGTTCTGGAAAAGGGCGCCGAAGTCGGCGCGCATATCCTGTCGGGCGCCGTGGTCGATCCCATCGGCATCGACCGGCTGCTGCCGGGTTGGCGCGACGAGGCGGATCATCCGTTCAAGACTGAAGTCAAGGACGATCACTTCCTGCTGCTCGGCCCCGCGGGCTCGATCCGCCTGCCGAACTTCGCCATGCCGCCGCTGATGAACAATCACGGCAACTACATCGTCTCGCTCGGCAATGTCTGTCGCTGGCTTGCCGGTCACGCCGAAGCGCTCGGCGTCGAGATCTATCCGGGCTTTGCCGCAACCGAAGTTCTCTATAACGATGAAGGCGCCGTCATCGGCGTTGCCACCGGTGACATGGGCATCGAGAGGAATGGCGAGCCTGGCCCGAACTTTGCCCGCGGCATGGCGCTCCTTGGCAAGTACACGCTGATCGGCGAGGGCGTGCGCGGTTCGCTGGCCAAGCAGCTGATTTCGAAATTCGATCTCTCCAAAGACCGCGACGTGCCGAAATTCGGCATTGGCCTCAAGGAACTCTGGCAGGTCAAGCCCGAGAACCACAAGCCCGGCCTGGTGCAGCACTCGTTCGGCTGGCCGCTCGGCATGAAGACCGGTGGCGGCTCGTTCCTCTACCATCTCGAAGACAACATGGTCGCCGTCGGTTTCGTCGTGCACCTCAACTACAAGAACCCCTATCTCTTCCCGTTCGAGGAGTTCCAGCGGTTCAAGACCCATCCGGCCATCCGCGGCACCTTCGAGGGCGGCAAGCGCCTGTCGTACGGCGCTCGCGCCATCACCGAGGGCGGCTACCAGTCGGTGCCGAAGCTGTCGTTCCCGGGCGGCGCTCTGATCGGCTGTTCGGCCGGCCTCGTCAACGTGCCGCGCATCAAGGGCAGCCACAATGCGGTGCTCTCGGGCATGCTGGCGGCCGACAAGCTGGCCGAAGCGATCGCGTCGGGCAGGGCCAATGACGAGCCGGTCGAGATCGAGAACGAATGGCGCCAGACCGACATCGGCAAGGATCTGAAGCGGGTCAGGAACGTCAAGCCGCTGTGGTCGAAGTTCGGCACGGCGATCGGCGTGGCGCTCGGCGGTCTCGACATGTGGACCAACCAGCTGTTCGGTCTGTCGCTTTTCGGCACGCTGAAGCACGGCAAGACCGATGCGCAGAGCCTCGAGCCGGCTGCAAAGCACACGAAGATCGATTACCCGAAGCCCGATGGCGTCTTGACCTTCGATCGTCTGTCCTCGGTGTTCCTGTCGAACACCAACCACGAGGAAGACCAGCCGATCCATCTGCAGGTGAAGAACCCGGAACTGCAGAAGACCTCGGAGCTCGACGTCTTTGCCGGGCCGTCGACGCGCTACTGTCCCGCCGGGGTCTATGAATGGGTGGAGAAGGACGGCAAACCGGTCTTCGTCATCAACGCGCAGAACTGCGTGCACTGCAAGACCTGCGACATCAAGGACCCGAACCAGAACATCAACTGGGTGCCGCCGCAGGGTGGCGAAGGACCGGTCTATCCCAACATGTAAGGATGGGTTTTCGCGCGACTGCGCAAAACTCAACCTCCGAACAGCAAGCATCTGGAGGCGCCGCGCACTTGCCCGGCGCCTTTTTCATGTCAATTGCGCGCCGATATCCGATCGACGAACTCGGCGATCAGCGGTGCGATCTCGGGCAGGCGTTCATCGAGGGCGAAATGGCCCGTATCGAACAGATGAAGCTCCGCTTCCGGAACGTCGGCCAGGAAGGCGCGAGCGCCGGCCTCGGTGAAGAACGGATCGTTGCGCCCCCAAGTGATGAGAACAGGCGGACGCGCGTCGCGCAGCCATTGCTGCCATTCCGGATAGCGCGTCAGATTGCTCTTGTAGTCGAAAGCGAGATCGATCTGCGGCTGGCGGCGATCCGGCCGGTCAAGGAAATGCTGATCCATCGTCCACCCATCAGGGGCGACCAGTTCCGGGTCGGATGTGCCGCCTTCATATTGCGCCCGCGTCATCTCCAGCGTCAGCAACTGCCGCACCTGTTCTGTAGCGCCTTCGTCTCCGGGCGCGAGCGCGATGAAGTCACGGGCTGTGTCTGAAAGACCCTCCCGGTACGCATTGCCGTTCTGGACGATCAGCCCGTCAATCAGTTCTGGACGGCGCCTTGCCAACCGGAAGCCGACTGGGGCGCCGAAATCGAAGGCGTAGAGAAAGAAGTGCCTGAGCGACAGGGCCTCGACAAAACCTTCGATCAGGTCGGCGAGGCGATCGAAGCTGTAGAGGAACTCGCCTCCTTCGTTCGTCGAAGTGGGCGCGTCGCTGTGGCCGAAGCCCGGATAATCAGGTGCAATCAGGCGATAATGGCCGCCAATCGCGTCCATCAGTCGGCGGTATTGATGCGAGGATGAGGGAAACCCGTGCAGCAGGAGCAGCGTCGGCGCATCCGCATCGCCCGGCACACTTTCCCGGTAGAAGATCTTGACGCCGTCAACGACCGCAAAGCGGTGTCGAATGGCGGGGACGCTGATCGCACTCATATCACACTCCTGTTTCCAATGTTTATGCATTAGAATTGCGCTGGAGAATCTAATGTGTCAATATCAAAAATATGCATTAGATAAATGAGCATGACATGGAATTGATCCCTTTCGTTGGAGAGCCCCTCGCGCTGGACCTGATCAACACGCGTCCGTTGACCGGGGAAGGGCCCGTTGACCTTATCGGCGATGCGGATGGGCTTGCCGCGTGGGTAGAGCAGCAGGCGGGTCGGTTGCAGGACGCCTCTCTCTTGGTTTCCGGCAGGCTTTCCGTTGAAGAACTGGCTCTGGTGCATGCCGTGCGCGACCACGTGGCCTCGGCAGTCAGAAGCCTGATGGAAGGTCGGGATGTGGCGGCAGGCGATGTCGCCGGCCTCAATGCGGCTATGGCTGCAGCGCCGGTGACGCGGCGGCTGGATTGGAGGGATGCACCTGCGGTCAAAAGCGAAAGGGCGGGAAAATCAGGCGTCCAGCTGGCAGGTTTCCTGGCGGAGGATGCCGCCCTGTTGCTGGCGGGGCCGGATGCCGGGCTCATCCGCAAATGCGAGGCCGATGACTGCGTCATGCTGTTCGTCGGCAACAATGCCCGTCGGCGCTGGTGCTCGGCCGCCCGCTGCGGAAACCGGGTCCGCGTGTCGCGCTACTACAAGCGCAGCAAGTCGTCCTGATCGGACGTGGTCTTTCCTTCCCCCATGCGCCGGCAACGGCGGGAACATTAGGAAAGGCAATCGTTGACGCAAATGGGAAAGTCCTTGCCGGAAAGACCCTATAGCCTGGAGGTGTCGTTGTCGTGCCAAGCGCGTCGACGGATCTGCAGGCCATTCGGTCCCTGTTGTTTTTGCGTTGGACCGGAGCCTGTTGACACGCGGCCGATCACTGCGGTGAGATCAGTCGTCCGACGGGACGTACCGCCAGAACAGAGGGAACAGAAATGAACAAGCTTCTTGCAACGACTTGCCTGGCCGCCGGCCTTCTTGGCCTTGCCGGCACGGCCTCGGCAGCCGAATGCGGCGACGTGACGATCGCCAACATGAACTGGCAGAGCGCCGAGGTTCTGGCGAGTGTCGACAAGATCATTCTGACGGAAGGCTATGGCTGCAACGCCGAGCTTGTCGTCGGCGATACCGTGCCGACGATCACCTCGATGATCGAAAAGGGCCAGCCCGACATTGCGCCGGAAGGCTGGGTGGATCTGCTGCCTGATGTTGTCAATCGCGGCCTTGAAGAAGGCAAGCTGGTCGGTGCCGCCGTGGCGCTTTCCGATGGCGCGGTGCAGGGCTGGTGGGTGCCGAAATATGTCGTCGACGCCAACCCCGATATCAAGACGATCGACGATGTGTTGAAGCACAAGGATCTCTTCCCTGATCCGGAAGACGCCAGCAAGGGCGCCGTCTTCAATGGCCCGCAAGGATGGGGCGGCACGGTTGTCACGACCCAGCTCTACAAGGCCTATGGCGGCGAGGCGGCCGGCTTCACGCTGGTCGATACCGGCTCGGCTGCGGGCCTCGATGGCTCGATTGCCAAGGCCTACGAGCGCAAGCAGGGTTGGGTCGGCTACTACTGGGCACCGACGGCACTTCTCGGCAAGTACGAGATGGTGAAGCTCGGCCACGGCGTCGAGGCTGATGCTGCGGAATGGAAACGCTGCAACACGGTTGCCGATTGCCCGGATCCGAAGAAGAACGACTGGCCGAAGGACAAGGTCCAGACGCTGGTAACCAAGACCTTTGCCGATCGCGCCGGTCCGGCCATGGACTACTTGAACAAGCGCGCCTGGACCAACGACACCGTCAATAAGCTGATGGCCTGGATGACCGACAACCAGGCAAGCGGCGAGGAAGGTGCAAAGCACTTCCTCCAGGAAAACCCTGATATCTGGACCACCTGGGTCTCCCCTGACATTGCCGAGAAGGTCAAGGCCGCGCTTTGATTGCCATCGACTGATGAAATCGGGCGGCGCACTGTTCCGTGCGCCGCCCTTTGGTTGATGGTTGGTGGACGCAAAACAAAAACAAGGTCGCCACCGTGGAAGAGTGAAGGGGAATGAAATGGAATGGTTGACCCAATTTCCACATATGGATGACGACCGCCTGCGGGCATTGAAAAAGGCGATCGACGAGGGGTTTCGCACCTTCACGCGCGCCTATGGCGACGGCATTGAAGCGTTCTTCGAGCCGTTACAGTTCTTTCTGATCCAGTCGGAGCGCTTTATGACGCGCACGCCCTGGCCGATCATCATCCTGCTGATTGCTGCTCTCGCCTGGTTTGCCAGCCGGAACTGGAAGATCGTCGCTGGCTGCGTCGGCACGCTGCTGCTCATCGGCTATTTCGACATGTGGGACGATACGATGAAGACGATCTCGATGATCTTCGTCTGTACCGTGCTGTCGATCGCCATCGGCATACCGCTCGGCATCGTCATGTCGCGCTCTGACCGCGTCCAGAATGTGGTCAATCCGATCCTCGACGTGATGCAGACCATGCCGAGCTTCGTCTATCTGATCCCGGTAGTCATGCTGCTCGGCATCGGAAAGGTGCCGGGGCTGATTGCCGTTGTTATCTACGCGATCCCGCCGATGATCCGGTTGACCAACCTCGGCATTCGCCTCGTCGATAAGGATGTGCTGGAGGCGGCCGATGCGTTCGGCTCTTCCGGCTGGCAGAAACTGAAGAACGTGCAGATGCCCTTGGCGCTACCGACGATCATGGCCGGTATCAACCAGACGATCATGATGGCGCTGGCCATGGTGGTCATCGCTTCGATGATCGGGGTTCAGGGGCTTGGGCAGCCGGTGCTGAAGGCGATCGCCAACCAGTATTTCACGCTCGGCATTTTCAACGGCCTGGCCATCGTCGGTATCGCGATCATCTTCGACCGCGTCAGTCAGGCCTACGGCCACCGGCTTCAGAAGCATCGCGAGATCGTTCACGGCTGAAAATGACGGCGCCAACAAACAAAGTGGCCCGGAAGCTGTCGCTTCCGGGCCATTTTTCGTTCCGACCCTTTACGGCTTGCGCGGTGAAAGGATGCCGGTCGAGAGCGCGACGCCGGCTGCCGTGATGATCGCGGCAACGATCTCGAATGGGCCGATCTCTTCGCCGAGAAGGACGGCACCGCCGATCATCGCCAACACCGGCGTCAGTGCCGTGAAGGCGGCGGCCTGGGTTCCGCCGAGGCTGCGGACCGCGACACCATAGGCAACCATGGCGACGAGGCCCGAGAGAAGGCCCTGGCTGGTGATCTGCAAGGCGATCTCCTTCAATGGAACGCTGACAAGCGTGCTGCCGAAGATGCCGGCAAGCAGCAGGTGGATGAGGAACGACCAGACCGCAATCAGTGCGCTGCCTTCGAGCGGGCTGAGGCCGGAACGCCGGAAGGCGTGGGTATAGATTGCCCAGAGCGTGGCTGCAGCCGGGAGCAGCGCGTAGCCGGCCCAGCCGGTGCCGGTGGTGCCGACAAGGCTGCGGGCAAGCAGGAGGGCGACGCCGGCGACGATCGCGGCAAAACCGGCGATACGCATGCGGTCGGGCCGCTCACCGAAAACGGTAATGCCGATCAGTGCCGTTGCCAGCGGCATCGAGCCCCCGAGCAGCACGCCGACCGAAGATGCGGGTGTGGCATGAATGGCAAAGGCTGCGACCTGGAAGAACAGCGCGCCGGAGCCCGCGACCATCAGGATGAGCAGGAGCGCCGGCAGCTTGGCCGGTAGCAACCCGGTCTTCAGCCACACCGGTGTGAGGACCAGTGCTGGAATGCCGTAGCGGATAAGGCCAAGGTCTATCGTGCCGAGCGCGGTGCCGGCGGTGTGTCGTGTCGCAAGAATCCACCCGGCCCAGATCAGCACGGTGATGAAGGCGCCGGCATAGCCGGTGGCGACGGGTGCGGTGGTGCCGCGATCGAGTGTGAGCGCAACCATCTGATTTTCCTTCCCGAATTGGATGCCCGTCGTTATCGGGGTTGGGAAGAAGATTACTGCCAATGGGCAAGGCATGTCCTTGCGATTTATGCTCGAAATGGCCTATGGTGCGCAATCATGTGCCAAAATGGCCTCATTGGAACGTCAGCTATGCCAAATCTGGATAAATTCGATCTCGCGATTCTCAAGATCCTACAGGAGGATGCGCGGGCAACGAACGTGGAGATTGCCGAACGTGTCAATCTGTCGCCGTCTCCTTGCCTGCGGCGTATCCGAAATCTGGAGAAATCTGGCATCCTGCGTGGCTATCGGGCTGACATCGACCGCAAGGAGGTGGGGCTTGGGCTGACCGTTTTCGTGGAGATCAAGGTCGGCCAGCACAGCCGCGAGAATGCCCAGCGTCAGCAGGAGGCACTGCTTGCCATTCCCGAGGTCGTATCCTGCTTCCTGATTTCAGGAAATGCCGATTTCCTGGCTGAAGTCGTCGTCGAGGACCTATCGGCCTATGAGACTTTGCTGACGGAGACGTTGCTGGCGATGCCCGGCGTGACGGACATTCGCTCCAATTTCGCCATCCGCTCGATTAAGACGGGCGGCCCGCTGAAGCTGCCGGAGTAGGGCTGAAAGCAGGTCGGCGATAGCGAAACCGGGCTCCCATCTCCCGCAGGCGGCAGGTTAAGTTTTTGTAAGGCACTGGAAACGGCGCCGATTGCGCTTATCTCATCGCGGTGGCCGCCCCCGTGTCACGGCAATGGAGCCAGTAAGCCTTTCATGAAAATCAAAGCGATCTTCAATCGGGACGGTGGAACCTTCCGAACGACGGACATGACGGCCTATGGCAGCAAGGTTGAGGCAATCTTTCGCGACGCCGGCCACCAGATCGAGATCGCGACCGTCTCGGGTGCCGAGATGCAGCAGGCACTCGAAAAGACCTGCAGGCGCGACGATCTCGACGCGATCGTCGCTGGTGGCGGCGATGGCACGATTTCGGCAGCCGCCGGTGTAGCCTGGAAAACCGGCATGCCGCTTGGCGTCGTCCCGGCCGGGACGATGAACCTTTTTGCGCGCACACTGAAATTGCCGCTCGATATCTGGAAGGCGCCGGAGGTTCTGGCGCAGGGCACGATCATCGATGGCGACATCGGCAGCGCCGACGGCCGCGCCTTCGTGCACCAGTTTTCGATGGGGCTGCACGCGCGCATGGTGCGTTATCGTGAGTCGTTCAGCTTTCGATCGCGGCTGGGCAAGATTACGGCCAGCACGCGCGCTGCCGTCGGGGTCATCCTCAATCCGCCGGATTTCGAGATCGAGTTCGACGTGGATGGCCATCATGAAAGCCGCCACGTCTCGGCGGTGTCCGTGTCGAACAATCCGTTCGGGCGCGATACGCTGATGTATGCGGACGATGTGACGGCCGGCCACCTCGGTTTCTACACTGCGCCGCCTCTCAGCCCGCCCGGCGTTGCCAAGCTGGCGCTCGACGTGCTGCGTGGCAAGTTTCGCGACAATCCCGTGATTACGGAAATGAGCGGCCATGCGCTGGATCTGCATTTCCCCAAGGTTGATCGGAAGATCAATTGCGTGATTGATGGCGAACTTCTGCCGATGGGGCGGGACGTCGCTCTAAGGATCCATCCGGGCGAACTGAAATTGCTCGTCGGTGCCGATAGGCCTGGTTCTTAAGCCTGGGCCGGTCCGTGACCCCGGGCCAATCCATCGCTCCGGGGCTCGGCCGACGCACCTGAGGCAGCCGATGCTGTCGTCGTTCTCGTCCTTGCCGTATGGCGCGGGAGCAATTGGCCGGCGCCAACTTCCATTTGCCATGCATCGCGTCCGCTGTCGCGGACACGATGCAGCTCTGAAGAAAGCCGGAAGGGTCGTTGCCGTCTACTGGAACGACGTCTCGTAAAAGCTTCTGAGCTTGCGGGAATGCAGCTTTTCGGGCGGCATCGAAGCCAGCTTCTGCAGAGCCAGAATGCCGATCTTCAGATGTTGGCTGACCTGCGTCCGATAGAAGGTCGTGGCCATTCCCGGAAGCTTGAGCTCGCCGTGCAGCGGTTTGTCGGAAACGCAAAGCAGGGTGCCGTAGGGTACCCGGAAGCGGAAGCCGTTGGCAGCGATCGTCGCCGATTCCATGTCGAGCGCGATGGCGCGCGCCTGAGACAGGCGCTTGACCGGTCCGCGCTGGTCGCGCAGTTCCCAGTTGCGATTGTCGATGGTGGCGACGGTGCCGGTGCGCATGATCTGCTTGAGATCATAGTCGCGGTAGCCGGTGACTTCGGCGACGGCGTCCTGCAGCGCCACCTGAACCTCGGCAAGTGCCGGCAGTGGGATCCAGACCGGCAGGTCGTCGTCCAGCACATGGTCTTCGCGCATGTAGGCATGGGCAAGCACATAATCGCCGAGGCGCTGGCTGTTCCTGAGACCGGCGCAATGCCCGAGCATCAGCCAGACGTGCGGGCGCAGCACGGCGATATGGTCCGTGATCGTCTTGGCGTTGGACGGGCCGACGCCGATATTGACCATTGTGATGCCGCCATGGCCCTTCTTCTTCAGATGGTAGGCGGGCATCTGCGGCAGGCGGGCGAGCGTATAATCCGTTTCGGGCTTGTCGGCGCCGGCGGGCGTTATGATGTTGCCGGGTTCGACGAAGGCCGTGTAGCCATTGCCGCCTTCCGCCATCTGCTGGCGTGCCCAGGCGCAGAACTCGTCGATATAGAACTGGTAGTTGGTGAACAGCACGAAGTTCTGGAAGTGCGTCGCGCTCGTGGCCGTATAGTGGCTGAGGCGGGCCAGAGAATAGTCGATGCGCTGGGCTGTAAACGGTGCCAGCGGCGAGGGTTCGCCCGGGCCCGGTTCATAGGAGCCGTTGGCGATCTCGTCGTCAGTCGTCGTCAGGTCCGGCGCGTCGAACAGGTCGCGCAACGGAATATCGATGGAATCGCCGGCCGATGCTTCGACGTGCGCGCCTTCCCCAAACGCAAAATGCAGCGGGATCGGGGTCGAGGATTCCGACACGGTGACGCCGAGGCCGTGATTGCGCATCAGGTGCCCCAACTGTTCCTTCAGATAGTGCCGGAACAGTTTCGGTCGCGTGATCGTCGTGGTGTAAACGCCCGGTGCGCTGACATATCCGTATGACAGGCGGGAATCGACATGGCCGAAGCTGCTGGTTTCGATGCTGACCTGTGGGTAGCAGGCGCGATAGCGCGTCATCGGAACGCCGTTCTTGCCCAGCCCCTCGAAAGCCTCTGTGAGGAACCGGGTATTGCGATCGTAAAGTGCCTCCAGGCAATCAACCGCGGCCGCCGGATCTTCGAAGAACTGCGGCTCGAACGGGTCGGGTGTGGACACGGAAAGGACGGAGTGTGAAGAGATTCGCTTGTTCATGTCGCATTATAGGCTGCGGCTTCTGACAAGCAAACGACAAGATGCGGCATGCACAACCGCACCGATCAGAACAACTTTAGCGCGGTCCGGCGAGAATGATGGTGCTGCCGACGAGGGCGACGGCCATTCCGGTCAGATCCCAGCGATCGGGCTTGATGCCTTCGGCGAGCCACAGCCATAGAAGCGACGCGGCGATATAGACCCCGCCATAGGCGGCATAGGCGCGGCCGGCCGCCTCGCTGTCGATCAAGGTCAGCAGCCAGGCAAACAGCGCCAGCGACGCCACGCCCGGGATCAGCCACCAGATCGGCCTGTCGAGTTTCAGCCAGGCCCAAAAGGCGAAGCATCCGGCAATCTCGGCAAGGGCAGCAAGCGAATAGACGGCATAGGCTGGCATAGATGGCGGATCCTTTCACGCGTGAAAGGACAGGAAGGCGTTTGGCGATGCAAGAGAGGAAGGCAAAATAAAAGGCGCTGGTGGCGCCTTCGGTCAGCTCATGGATTGGCGCTGCAGCGTCACGAAGAGAACGAGGCCGGCGCCCTGCTTGCCGATGCCGAGGCCGTTGGCCTTGCTATAGGCGAGCGCCCCAACCGGCGCCATCAGCAGGCTGGCAAGTGCAAGAACACGCAGCGAGAGAAAGGCGGAGGTGGAAAGGGCGGCCAGCATGTCGGTCTCTCCGTTAGAGCTTGGCTTGGCAGTATTGCGCCGTATGCGCGGTGCAATCGGTCAGCGAGCCGAGATAGGTGTTGGTGCGGCGACGTTCGGTGTCTGCACTGACTGCGGCTGCAAGGGTCATCGCGAAAACAACCATCAGAAGGCTGATAATAGTGAGGCGCCGAGCAAGAATGTCCATGGTTCTGTCCGTTGGTCTGGAGGCGGTTCAAATCGATTGAGTGGGTTTTCGCACAACCAAACTGAACTCTTGCTGATATCGCCGTTCATCTGGCGTTCATCTTGCGATTGATGTCGCCGTCATTCTCGCGGGTAGGGCGCGGCAAACGCGGTAATCAGGCAGTGGGTGGTGTTGGGTTGACGGCTCGATGGGCCCGTCCTTGCAAAAACAAAACCCGCCGAAAATCTCGGCGGGCTTGTCGATGATCGGAGGGCATCTGAGGGGCACCCATTTTAGAAGGATCGTTCCTGGAGAATCCCGCTCTTCAATAGATTCACCGAAGGCCGATCGGGTACTTTGGAATTCAAGTACCGGAGCGTGCTTTGTGCGCCCTTCTGAAGGCCCGGCGGTCTAGAGGCGCGACCAGGTCTGCGTTTTGCAGAGAACCTTGAGCACGCATCCCTTCATCTTTAGCGAGTTGCCGTCGACCGCACCGGAGCCGCTATAGGTCTTGTCGGTTTCCGGATCGGTGATTTCCCCGGAATAGTTGCCGCCCGTGCCGGTCAGGTTGCCGATCCGCTTGCCGATGAATTTGCCGGTCTTCAACGTGACGCAGTAGGCGCCGCCGCAAGGGGCGATTTCGGCCGTCGCGCCGGTTGCGGTCTTCCAGTTGCCGACGATCGGTTCGGCGGCAGCAGCCGTTCCGGCAACGCCGACAGCGAGAGCCGCTGTCATGATCAAGGTACGTATCATTCATTCCTCCAGATAGAAGTCGCCGGCGCGGTCCGCTTCGCCGGCATCTCTGCAGATATCCTCGTTTGAAAGGCAGTCTCCTCACCGCCGCGGGCAAGATAGCTTACGCGTACGTAAAGGTAAACTGGCTTGTACGCACCCGTTTATGCTTTTTCTTTGCCGGTTTCCGGCGGAGAAAAATCGAGGAAACACAGCATCTGCGGGTTGGGTCCTTTTTTCGTGGTTACCATTTGGTTGAAATCGGCGGTTGAATATTTCGTAAATTTTTATGCGAATGCACTGAATTTCCGGCCTTTCGATGTTTAACAAAAACTCAAGTTTACCAAGCGTTTGAACTTTGTTTGTCTCAAATTAATCATGCATTTTAAGCGCGTATTGAAGGCCGTGCCGCATAGTAAGACCCATAAGACGAGCGGAGAAATTCACTCCGCCGAATGACCGAAGATGACGCTGCAAAAGACGGCGCGGTTCGGAAAGGCCCGCAAAGAGGCACGGTCGAACAGGGACCAAAAACAAATGCTGATCTGGAGCATGGTCCGCCTCTAAAGGGCGGGCCGCTTCGGAAAACCAACCAGGCAATACAGGGACAAGACAATGGCACGCTTTGATATGCAGGTTGCTTCGAATACCGCGATGGGTGGTGAAAACCAGGCGGACGTCTTCTGCGAGATGGGGCTGGCCTATGCCACCGGTCGCGGTCGTCCGGTCGATCTGGTGGCCGCCCACAAATGGCTGAATATCGCCGCGATCAAGGGCTGCGACCGCGCCGTCGAACTGCGCGCTGACCTTTCGATGACCATGAGCAAGGCCGATCTGGCCGCCGCTCTTCGCGCTGCCCGCGAATGGATGACGGTTCACTGAGAAACAGGCGGGGCCCGCGCTCCCGTCCAGCGGCGCCCGCGAGCGGGCAGGCGCCGGATATATGACCTACTGGCCGCCAGCCAGTTTCGCCATAACGTTGGGCAAGGCTGCTTCCAGCAAAACCATCTCCGCTTGCGGGCCGGTGCTGACGCGAATGCAGCGGTTGAGCGGAGCGACGCCGGGCATGCGGATGAAGATGCCGTGGTCGCTCATCAGCGTATCGACGATCGCGCGCGCATAGACCGCGTCGCGCCCACAATCGATCGCAACGAAATTGGTGGCCGACACGAGCGGCGACAAGCCGTTGTGTCCAGCGATCTCAGCGATGCGTTCGCGCGAACCCGCAATCCGCGCCGTGACCGTTGCCAGATAATCCTGATCCGCGAGTGCCGCGACTGCTGCTGCGACGCCGATCCTGTTCATCCCGAAATGATTGCGGATCTTGTCGAACGCCTGGGCGGTCCCGGGCGTGGTGATGACGTAACCGACCCGCGAGCCCGCAAGCCCATAGGCTTTCGAGAAAGTCCGGGTTCTCACGACATTGGGCATGTCGATGAACGCGTCGGTCGCCGGCAGGGCTTCCGCCGGCGCCGTCTCGCAATAGGCCTCATCCAGAATGAACAGCGTGGTTTCCGGCAACGCCTTGGCGAATTCGACGATACGCTCGGCCCCCCACCAGCTTCCCATCGGGTTATCAGGGTTGGCGAAGTAGACGAGCGGGGCGTTCTCCTTTTTGACCGCAGCAAGCAAGCCGTCTAGATCCTCGCGATCGCCGACATAGGGCACCGTCACCAGCCGTCCACCATGCCCGACGACGTGGTAGTTGAACGTCGGATAGGCGCCGAACGAGGTGACGACCGGCATGCCGGGTTCGATCACAAGCCGCACGATCTGGCCTAGCAAGCCGTCGATGCCTTCGCCGATCGCAATGTTGGCGGCCGAGACACCAAGTCGAGTGGCCAGCGCCTGCTTCAGATCATGGTTTTCCGGGTCCGCATATTTCCACGTTCCGGTCGCCGCCTCCCGCATCGCCTGCACGACGCTTTCGGCAGGCCCGAAGCCGCTTTCGTTTGCACCGATGCGGGCCGCGATGGCGCGTCCGCGCTGGCGCTCGATGGCCTCGGGTCCGACAAACGGAATGGTGGAGGGCAGGGATTGGATGAGTGGCGTGAAACGAGTAAAGGCGGACATGCTGGATATAGGGCCCCGTTCGAACAAAGTTCGCGGAACTTACTGCATAATTCCCTAAATCGGAATCGATTTGAGGGCAAAACGATGCCGCGATTCAAAGTGTTGCAGCAACGTTTGCCCGCCTAAGCGGACACGCAGCCCTGCAACGCATGCTTTGGTGATGCGGAACAGCCTTGATGAGAAAATAGCGACGCGGATTGTAGCGCTTCGACGGGCGAGAGCCAGCAGGGCAAGACCTAGCGGCGCTTGGGTGCATTGGCGTTCTGGCCGGTAAAGAATTCCTGCCGGATGATCTCGCGCAGCAGGGTCTGTTCGATCGGCTTGATGAATTGCACGCCGATGCGCTCGCCGTTGCGATAGACCTCGGCGCAGCCGATGCGAAGCGACGTGCCGATGATGTGGAGATAATAATGCTGTGGTAGGCCGATCGTGGTCTGCACGGCAAAGCTCGCGCCGCCACGCGAGATGTCGATCATCCGACAGGTGCGGACCGACACGCTGCCAAGCCCCGGCTGTACCGTCGTCAGGGTGGCGGCATGGCCGATGGAAAAGCGTTCGTATCGACGCTCGTAGAACGGCGAGGGCACGCAGGAATACATCGTCTGCTGCATCTGTCATTCTCCGCCTGCGCCGGATCGCGAAATGCGATCATTCGGCCTTCGATCGTGGGCAATTCATTTGTCCACGCTTAATCCTCGCGTGAATGCCGAGGTAAGTCGAGTGCAGTTTCGGTGCAGAAGTTTGCAATCCCCTGAAGGAGATCGATAAAAATGTAACGTCGGTCGTTTTCCTTGAGGCGAAGCCGGCGGGGCTCAAAAACCACCGCTTGAAAATTGCATGCGGATCAGCCGGCTGACGAAGTCCGGGGCGAGCAGCATGTTGAAGCGCACGCCAAGCTCAGCACCGCTACGATGGACCTGAGAGCAGCCGATCTCTTCCTTGAACCCGTCGATCTGGAGGAAGAAGTGTTTCGGCACCATCAGCGCGGCATTGAAGTCGAGCATGGCGCCGGCGATCGAAATGTGACGCAGCAGGCATTGATATTTGGTCTTTGCCTTGAGGTGCTGGCCGATGATCAGGATTCGGCAGGGACGCTCAATGAAGTAATGTTGATACGTGGTTGCCAGCTGCCCTGGCTTCGCTTCCGCGACATGCATTTTCATCGACATGGCAAGCTCCGATAACGCATAGCCTTTCCTTGGCGCAGGAGATGCATCGCGCCCGCCCGGAATCACCCGGCGCAAGAGATGCGGCGTCTGAGTTAAGGTTGCCGACTTGCTTCGACCTTGCGGCGCAGGCCGGAGGACGAGGCTCAAAAAATATGGCGAACGGGGACATTGAAAGCCTCTGGCTCATACGTAATAGTTTCATCAGGGCATGACTGTGGGGCGGTGGCATCGTTCCGAAATGCCGGCAATGGGGTTGTGCGCCTCCTGTCTCCTGCTCCCGAAGAGCCAGGATGTGAGGGAGCGCCGGAGGGAAGAGCATGATTACGGGGCAACTCCCGCGGTGGCGTTCATTCGTCATTCTTTTCGTGGCCGTGCTGGCCTTTGCGCCGACGGATGTCCTGGCCGCAAAACGCGTCGCCCTGTTGATTGGCAACGAGAAGTATGAGGCGACCTCGCAACTCAACAACCCCGCCAATGACGTCGAGCTGATGAAGGCCTCCTTCGAGGAGGCCGGTTTCGATTCCGTCACCACGGTTCACGATGTCGGGCGCCAGGCTATGGTCAAGGCGCTGCGGGATTTCGAAGACCTGGCAACGGGCGCCGATGTGGCGATTGTCTACTATTCCGGCCACGGCATGGAAATGAACGGCCAGAATTTTCTTCTACCGACCGACGTAAAATTGCAGACGGACAAGGATATCGAGGACGAGGCGGTCGGGCTCGATCGGGTTCAGCGTTCGCTTGAGGGCGCGACCAAGCTCAAGCTGGTGATTCTTGACGCCTGTCGCAACAATCCGTTCGAGCAGAGCATGACGCGCTCGATCTCGACGCGGGCAGTTTCGCGAGGTCTCGCGCGGGTTGAACCGGAATCGGCCGACCTCTTGGTCGCCTTTGCCTCCAAGGCCGGCACAGTGGCCCTTGACGGCGAGGGGAAGAACAGCCCCTTTGCCACGGCGCTTGCCAAGTATCTCACGGAGCCGGGCGTCGATGTGCGGATCGCCTTGGGCAAGGTGCGCGACGAGGTGGTTTCTGTCACCAACCGCGGCCAGGAGCCCTTTGTCTATGGATCGCTCGGTGGCGCGCAAATCTTCCTGAACATAAAGGAAGTCAACATCAGCATCACCAACAACGGCGAGCAGCTCTCGCCGAACAGCCAGTCGGCCGCTGCCGCCGACTGGCAGAATATCCGCGATCTCGCCGACAAGGACCTGATTGCCGCCTTCCTCGCCAAGCATGGAACCGATCCGGTCTACAAGATGCTGGCGGAGAAGAAGCTGAAGCTTTTGAGCGAGGCCGAGCAGACATCGAGCGTGACACCTGACGAAATCGCCTGGGACGCCCTGAAGCAATCGACCGATGCCGCAGCCCTCACGCGGTTCCTCGAGCGTTATCCCGACAGCAAGCATAAGGCGGAGGCGGAGCAGCAGATCGCGGCCCTCGAGCCGCAAAAGGGCCTCAACATCTCGCAGACCGGCAAGGACACGCAGGCCTCGCGCGACTGCTATCTGCTGGCAGGCGAACCGCAGTCCATGCCCGGTTTCGTCGGTGTGAATTTCCTGAAGCTTGATTCGGCGCGCGCACTGACCGCCTGTGCCCAGGCGGTCAACGAGAACCCCGACGACATGATGCTCGTCAATATGCTGGGACGAGCGCAGGACGCCGGACGCGATTACATTGAGGCGCGCCGCAATTACCAAAAGGCCGCCGACGGCGGAAATATGTATGCGTTGACCAACCTGGCCTGGTTCTCCGTCTACGGCACCGACGGGGCCGTCGATGTCGATCAGGGCAAGCGAATGTTCGAGCAGGCGGCAAAGGCCGGCAATGCCTATGGCCAGGCATCGCTCGGCTGGCTCTATCGCGAGGGTTATGGCGGCATTGCCCGGGACTACGAGGAAGCGGCGAGGTGGTATCAACTGGCCGCCGACCAGGGCTACGCCAATGCCATGGCGACCGTCGCGTGGTTCTATAGAGAGGGGCTTGGCCTGTCGAAGGATCTGGCGCAATCGCTCGCCTGGTACAAGAAGGCAGCCGAAGGCGGCGACGTCAACGCGATGTCGTCACTCGGTTGGGCCTATCAGAACGGGCTTGGCACCGAGCAGGACTATGTGGAAGCCAAGACCTGGTATGAAAAAGCGGCCAATGTCGGTGACTCCTATTCGATGGCGTTGCTTGGCTGGTTCTACGATGTCGGCACCGGCGTCGCCCAGGACTATGCTCAGGCGCGCATATGGTACGAAATGGCAGCGAATGCCGGCAGTGCCTACGCGATGGGAAATCTGAGCCGTCTTTATGACTATGGGCTCGGCACCAAGGCGGATGCGAGGGAGGCTGTGCGCTGGGCGGCAGCCAGCGTCGAGGGTGGTGACCCAGCCAAGCTTCAGGAATTGAAGTCCCAGCCGAGCAATTTCACGCCTGCCTTCCGCAAGGAAATGCAGGCGCTGTTGAAAGACCGCGGCCTTTACAGCGGTCCCGTCGATGGGGACTTTGGAGCGGCGACGCTCGATGCGATCGACAGGCTTTCCCGGAAGTCATGAATTGATCCCCGGCGGCAAGCTCTTGATCAGGGCGCCACTGGCATTGTCCGAGCAGGGGAGGCATCGCAGGCAACGCGAGAGCGATCCGTATCCGCCGGCATTTTGTGAACAACGCCTTTGCCGGGATCGTGTGGGATCAAACGTGCCGCGATATCGAACTAATCGGCGCGGATTTTGATGGGAACTGTGTCGATGTCGCCTCAGGCAGCTTGTCGAGCATGGGCGAGATCCGGTTGCTGGGTGCGTCCACCCGCTGGAAAACCATCGGCGGTCGTGCCGGATACCAGGGCGAAAATGGGGCAACTCCCGTTCGCGGGCTCTACATCAACACCGGCGCTGCCGATAATTTCAAGTTCATTGTTATTCGTACTCCTAATGGCGCTATTGCGAACGGCGCCACCGGCTCTACTCAAACTTGGCTTGGAGTTGACGGGGAGCCAGACCGAGTATCCCTTTCGAAGTAGTCCGACGCGGCCAACGATGCGGCAGCAGCGTCGGCCGCCGTTCCGGTTGGTGGGTAGTACCGGAACGGCTCGGCTCTAATGGTCCGCACCGTTTAGTTCGGGGTGAAGACCACGTTTATCATCTCGTAATTGTTGGGGAGCTCTTCGCCATCATAGGGCGCCCCAATGCCTTCGAGGGTCAGGTGCTCACAACGATAGCCATGATCCTTCATGTAGTCGACAAAACCCTTGGGCGTCCGGTTGGAAACAGCTTGCAGGGCACGGGGGTTGAGTTCGCTCATAATCAGTGGGCGAGAACTTCTTAAAACGTTCGATGCGCCGTCAAAGGCGAGTGGTTCGGCGCCCTCGATGTCAATCTTGATGAAGTCAACTTTTCGGTCGCGGATGACGTCATCGAGCGTGAGAACTGGCGTCGGTTGCAGTTCAGCACCAGCGTTGCGGAATTGCTCCTGCAGCCAGCCTTCGGGGAGTGTCCACGTTCCGCCTGGGTTGTCAGAGTTGTGGCTCCATCCGATCATCATCTCACCGGGTTCGGAACCGAGTGCTGCGTTGTACGATTCAAAATAGGCGTCAAACCCGTTGTCGTGCATTGAGCGACAAAGAGCTTTGTACGTCTGCTCGCGCGGTTCAAAGGATATTACCTTGCCCTCAGTACCAACTAGGCGGGCGGCGCGAGTGGAGAACCAACCAATGTTTGCTCCAATGTCTACGAAGGTCATTCCCGGCTTGACGCTGCGATCAACGAATGCGGTTTCCACCGGCTCGTACCCACCGAACACACAGTTGCGCGACACGCCGCGATCGCCGACATCGACGTGAAGTAGCAGGCCGTCGACTTTCGCGCGAACCCAAGAGTTGGGCGGGTAATCAGCCGGATTCTCTCCCATGCGAGCGCGCATGATTTCTTGAAACTCGATGCTCTCGACAAAGCCCTTGATGCGTTCGGCAAAGGCAGCCTCGAGGTCGCTGACGAAGTATGGTTCGATGAAGAAGCTCTGAACGGATTTTTCTGGCTCTCGGCCTAGTATGCCTCGATACGAGGCTCGAATGATCGCCTCCATAACGCGGCGGCCGGCTGCGTCTTGTTCGCTAATGTATGACTCGGCAAGGGTCATTTCTCGTCTCCCCAGTTAACTCTTTTAAACAGCGGGTGTTTTCGATGCGTAAATCATGCCAGCAAAGGGGTCGTGTCGTTGGGTCATGTTGAAGACCGCGAAACCGTAATCCTGCAGATGCTTGATCAGGGTTTCGTCAGTCTTTTCTGCCGACCACCATTTGTGCCACTCGATCATGAAGATGTGCACATCGGACAAAAGGCCGCTGGCCGCAAGATCGTCGAATATCTCGAACTCCGAGCCTTCGCAGTCCATTTTGATGACAATGGCCTGCCCGTTCGCCTTAGCTATTTTGATGATCCCACCCAGTACGTCCGAAGCTCTCCTGACGGAAATAGTGGTCAAGTTCTCACCACCGTTACCATGAATGGAGGTACCGATTGTGGTGTTTTCATTATAGGCCACGGTCTTAGTTTCCGTCGCGCCGGACAGACCGAAGTTATACGTGTGAATCTTGTCAGCCAGAGCGGGATTGAGGGAGATGTTTTCCTGAGCGCGGTTAAAAGGCGCCTCAAATGGTTCGAACGAATGGACCTGCTCGACTTTATCTCGGTCGGCAAAGTACAGGGTGGAAAACCCTACGTTCATGCCTATGTCAATCACGCAACAGCGTTCCGGCGTTCTGAAGTCGTATGTATTGAGAACGTGGACTTCGTCAACAATCTGGAAATCTTCCATGTTCTGGAGGTGCATGTTGACGCCGTTCATTGTCAGGACAAGGGTATCGCCGATGTTCGAAACTAGCGCACCGTATTTGACCATATGGTGAAATCGACTGGATGCGGTCAGGAAAAATTCATCAAAGACCAGTTGTGTGTCGGGTGATCCAGCAACTCCAAGATAGTCTTTGTGGGCCTTTAGACGGCGGTCCAGCATCCTAATTTCTGTCCGGCCGTAGTTCGCGAATCGAAACTCATATTCTCCATGGTCGGTGACTTCAAAATCGAGTTCGACAATGTGGGATTTCGCCTTAAGGCCCAACGGAGAAAACTCCTTCCGGGCGACTATAGTTTGCCCAACGTCACAACAGACGTCGACGTGCCCTGCGGCGATCGGCGAAATTCCAAAACTCAGAATCTTGAACTGCGCGGTGTATTTCCCTGCCGGCAGTGGAATGTACGGTCCGGATACGGCGAACGCGTTACTCTTCGGCGTTCATCAGTCGAGCACTCCAGTCGTCGTTCAAAAAAATCCAGGGTGCTTAGCACGACCGCCCCGAAGCCACTAGCCAATTATCGGATTATTCCCATCAATAGAGCCCGTCTTAAAGCGGCGTGAGTCACCACCACCCGCAGTCCCCGTGACCTCTGCCACAACTGACGAGGTGCATTAGCCGCTTAACAAAGAGGAAGTTCTGTATGAACAACCGGTGCATCAACGTGGCAGTCCTTGCGCTTGTCAAACAGTGGGACGGCCATAAGACGAAGGCTTATCGGAACGTTGCTGGCCTCTGGAGCGTCGGATACAGCCCCACCAGCGCGGCAGGGGCTCCGCTGGTGGGGCCGAGTTTGATCATCACCGAAGCGCACTCGGAAGAGATCCTGAGCGCCGATCTCGCAACGTTTGAGGCGCGATTCTCAAGCATGGTCAAAGTGCCGCCGACCGACGACCAGTTCGCAGTTCTCGTTTCCTTCGATTTCAACACCGGCAGGCTCGGCAAATCGACGCTGCTGAAGAAGCTGAACAGGGGCGACTATAACGCCGTGCCGGCCGAACTGATGAAATAGGTTAATGTTGGCGGTAAGCGGGTGACGAGCCTCGTCAACCGCTGATCGGCCTAAGTGGGGCTTTGGGCCAAAGACGAATTCGTCTCCACCAACACACAGCCGACCGGGCCGAAGGCACCGGAAGTCGTGACGAAGGAAACGTCGGTTGGGCGGCAGGCATCCTCTAGACGATCGCATTCGCCTTCACCGGCAATGGTCCGCTGCAGTGGGCGTTGCCGGCGGTGCTCGTCGTTGCCTTTGCGATCGGCGCTTCCTTCTTCATCCGCGGTCGGCTCGATCCAGCATGGTCGCCTGGCCGAAAATCATTGCAGGCGGGCCGGGGCTCGCCGGTGTCCTTTGGCTCGTCTTCGCCATTCGCGAGGACGGCGTCCGCTCGGTCACCAATGCATTCGAAAGGCAGAACAATACGGCGGCACATTCCACGGGCGTTTCTCTCCCTGAGTATGACGGTTGCCCTAACGGTCTGCGGGACTTTGGCGCGGGTAACTGCCGCCGGCCGTTCAACGAAAGATAGACCGGACAGTTGTCGGCCTCTGCGCCGGCGGCGTCTGGGCGAGTTCGAAATGCGTGAGGCATGGGAAGGGCGCTAGATGGCACCAGCGAATGTAGATGCGGCGGTGCGCTACCAGCTTGGCGAACTCGCGGCGGAGATGCGTACACTGCGCGACACGATGCGCCGGATACAGGAGCGCGCTGACCGAGCGGAGGACAAAGCGGCGGAAAGTCGAGCGGCACCGCGTCGACGTATGGATGAGCTTATCGGTCGCGTCGTTCATCTAGAGACATCAACCGCCACGATCGTGGCAGATGTTGCCGAAATGAAGCCGGTTACCGACGGCGTGAAGCGGTGGAAGCCGATGGGTATCGGCGCACTCGGTGTCACTGGCATTGTGGGAATGGCGCTCGGCGTCAGCTTCGGCGAGGAGATACGCGGAATTGTGCTTGCCATCGGCGGCAGGTTTGAATTGGTACAACTCTTAGGTTGTGAGAATTTAAGTATTGGGTTGTTGCGAGAGCTACTTCGCGCTAAAAATTAGTTCGACGGGTGTTTGGACTACAGCGGGTACATTTTCGCGCAGTTGGTCCATGGAGACAGTCACACAATCTTTAATTTCGGTGGCGTCGCCGAAGCGAAGATCTACCGCGCTCCCGGTGTCCCGATGCATCGCGCTGCGCGCGACGGCTTGGCCTCACTCGTTCCAAGCAATTGTTATCCTGGAACGAACGACATCCTGGTTCTTTCTCTGGGTGAGATTGAAAGCCAGGCGCAGATACCGAAGCACGCCAGATTGAACGGTCGATCAACGCTTGAAGAGGTCGATGCTTTCTGTGACCGGTTGGCCTTGCTGAGGAAATCTCTGAAAGCCGATAGGTCCTTGTTCTCAAACTTTCTCCGCACATCTGCCAAGGTCGATCGGTAGTTTTGACAACTCCGCGGATTGCCGAGATTCGTGTTGCTCATGACTACGTAGGTATCTAGTACGCCGTTGTCGCCCAGAATCTCTTCTCTTCATCGATCCAGTCTTTGAGCGCCTCGGTCGTCATCGGCGTTTCTCGATGCCCTGGCTCCTGCATTCTAGGACATGGTCAATCGTGCTCATATGTGCGCTCCCGCTGGCCGAAGTTCCAGTTTCCCATCTGCCTTAAATGCCCCCCCAGTCTAGGCAGTGGCGTGCAATGGTTGAGTGCACCGTAAACTTTCGCCCGGTCCCCCCTTAGTTTGCAGTTTTTTGCGGAACGGGCTGTAAAACCTATTTGCGTTCCCATCTGTTCAAGGTACGTCGCTGTTGTTGAAAAATCTGCTGTTTGTCGATTTCGCGCAAAAAAGCCTTGCAATCAAA
This sequence comes from Ensifer adhaerens, assembly GCF_013283195.1. Classification (GTDB taxonomy): domain Bacteria; phylum Pseudomonadota; class Alphaproteobacteria; order Rhizobiales; family Rhizobiaceae; genus Ensifer; species Ensifer adhaerens_G. Next base: position 1,588,483 of record NZ_JABEKT010000001.1, read on the forward strand.
GGCCCATCGCCATAGTGAGACCTCAACGGAGAGGTGGCCGAGTGGTCGAAGGCGCTCCCCTGCTAAGGGAGTATACCCGGAAGGGTATCGAGGGTTCGAATCCCTTCTTCTCCGCCATTATTTTTTTGGGCCACAGGCGATCCCAATTGCATCCGATTTTTCAAAGATTTGAAGCAGTCCCTAATGAAGGGGTCTGTTGTTGCTGTGACTCAGTCGAGTAACCCAGACATGTCTTGGGACACATTCGGCTAGGATTCGAGAAGACGATAAAGGCTGTCGGCCAGATGTCCGCCCTTCCGGGGCAGCCCGTCGAGATCGCGTGCATTGAAGCGCCCCCCAGTCACGCACGATCTGCAGGATCACACTGCCCAATCGGGCGGCATCTGAGCGCCCGCCGCCGTCATGGATCGAGGCAAGCGCCATGAGCCGACGAGCTTGGCTCGCATCCGTTGTCTGTCGGGCCGAAAGGCGCAGCCTCTCCCCTTCAAAGTCCGCCCGGAACGAAACCGCTGAACCCATCGCAAACCTCCTGTCTGCACCCTCGATCGAGACTCGTCGGCTTTTGGGTATCCCGTCAGCCAATATCAATGAGGTTTGGTATTACGCGCTAATTCCTTCAGTATCTGCAGTCCGTTAGCTCTGTGGTTCTGCCAAGAGATTTGAACTTAGAGCGTAGTTTTGGGATTCTATGCCGATCACAGGCGATGTTGAGCGACATAATGCTTTAGTGATGGCGTGTATGGCTTCTGCCGCGACCTTCAGATTTGTAGGCGTTACATAGGGGAGTGTGATGAAGAAGTTGCTGCTGTGCATTTTGGCAGGTTTGGCGCTTGCTGGCTGTTCATCGACTCAACAGGGTGCCGGCATCGGCGCAGCAACCGGTGCAGTCGTTGGTGGCGCTGTGAGAAACGACGTCCGTGGTGCGGCCGTTGGCGCTGCGATCGGCGGCGTGTCAGGGGCGATCATCGGAAATGTGGCTGGCCAGCCGGGCCAATGCCGGTTCCAGGATCGTAATACCGGCCGTGTATATGTTGCGCCCTGCCCACGTTGAACCGGCGTGTCGCGATGACGATCAATCGTGCTCCGCGGCTGCGGAGTATACTTCGAGGATCGTTCAAACCGGTTCTGTGACGCGGATTCTTCCTGCGCGGCTCCTGTGGTCGGCTTCCCTGAAAAGTGATTGGTGCGGAATGTTGGCCTTCAGGCCGGGGAGCCTAGCCGGGCTTTCCGGATAAGACATCAGGCCGGCGGCCTGGGGTGCATGCCAAGCCGGTGTCCAACCACCGCCAAGAAAGCACGCGACCCGAAATGCGAGATTCCAGCGTCCTCCCGGGACGCGCCCTTTGGCTCAACGGAGGCACGATATGGCCACTGCCAATGCCGCATCCAAGACCACGATGCAGAGATTTCTCGACGCTGTCGAGAAGGTGGGCAACATGGTTCCCCACCCTGTGGTCATCTTCCTCATTCTCATCGGCATTGTCATCGTCCTTTCGGCTGTGCTCGGCGCTTTTGGAGCGGCGGTCACCTACGAGCGCATCAACCCGGATACGCACGAGATCGAACAGGCATCGACGGCAATCCGCAGCTTGCTGAATGTGGAGGGCATCCGCTTTCTCTACTCGTCGCTCATTCCCAACTTCATGAGCTTCACCGCCGTGGGGCTGATGATTGCTGCCATGATCGGCGCGGGCGTCGCCGAGGAATCCGGTCTGGTCACCGCGCTGATCCGCAAGCTCGTCATTGTCTCACCGCGCTGGGCGCTGACCTATATTCTGGCCTTCGTCGGCATCCTGGCAAGCATCGCGGCTGACGCTGGTTATCTGGTGCTGATCCCGCTTGCCGGTGTTGCCTATCTCGCTGTCGGACGACATCCGCTTGCGGGCCTCGCGCTCGGCTTCGCAGCCGTGGCCGGTGCCTTCACGGTCAACATGCTGATCAAGCCTCTCGATGCCGTCCTCGTCGAATTCACCAACGATGCGGCGCATCTTGTCGATCCCAACCGGTCGATCGGCCTGGCATCCAATCTTTGGTTCTCAATCGCCTCGGTGGTGTTCCTGACGGTCGTGATCGCTTTCATTACCGATCGCATCATCGCACCGCGGCTGGGAGAGTATAATCCTGAGGCCGCCGAAGGCGGTGTTCAGAATCAGGGAGCGACCCTCTCCGAGCAGGAATCACGCGGTCTGCGCTTTGCTCTTTACGGGCTCATCGCCCTCCTTGCGGTGTTCCTCCTTCTGACCATCCCAAGCGGCGCGCCGCTGCGCAATCCCACCACCGGCGAGCTCATTGGCAATTCACCGTTCATGAACGGCCTGATTGCCCTGATCATGCTGATCTTTCTGGTGACGGGATGGACTTACGGCATCGGTGCCGGAACGATGCGAACCTTGGCGGAGGTGATTGCGGCGATCGAGAAGTCGATCAAGAACATGGGCGGAACGATCTTCTTGTTCTTCGTTCTCAGCCAGTTCGTTGCCTATTTCACCTATACCAACATTGGCACGGTCATGGCCTTGAGCCTATCGGGTGCCCTGCAGGCTGCCAATATCGGGCCGCTGCCGCTCCTGATCGGCTTCATCGTCGTCGTCGCGATCATCGACCTGCTGCTGACAGGGGCGATTGCAAAATGGGCAATCTTCGCGCCTGTCTTTGTGCCGCTGTTGATGAAGCTCGGCGTAGAGCCGGAAGCGGTTCTGGCGGCCTATCGTGTCGGCGATTCTCCGATGAACGCCATCACCCCGCTCAACGCCTATTTCGCGCTCGTTGTCGGTTTCGCCCAGAAGTATGACAAGTCTGCCGGCGTGGGCACAATCGTCTCGATGATGCTCCCCTATGTCGTGCTGATGTTCGTGCTTTGGACGGGCCTCTTTGCGGTCTGGAAGGCACTTGGCCTGCCGTGGGGCCTGTGAGGGTCCATTGGCAACTCTGATCGAAACACCATGCAAACAATCGGATGGATATCATGAGCAACATCTCAATTCCTCTCGACGTCGCCGCAGCGGAAGAACATCTGATGCGATTCCTCTCGGTAGAGGGCGTTACCGGACAGGAAAAGAACATCGGTCTGGCTGTGTGTGACGCCCTGAAGAAAATCGGGGTGCCGGACTCAGCCATTCGCTTCGATGACGTCAACAAGCGCATTCCGTTGCCGACCGAAACGGGCAATCTGATCGTGGATATTCCGGGAACGCGGCCCGGACCACGGCTGCTCTTTTCCACGCATCTCGACACGGTACCGCTTTGTGCCGGCGCTAAGCCAAGGCGCGAGGGTGATCGCATTGTGTCTGACGGGACCACCGCGCTCGGCGGCGATGCCCGCACCGGCGTTGCCCTTCTTGTGGTTGTTGCGGAGACATTGATCAAGCACAAGCTGCCGCATCCACCGATCACCCTGTTGTTCACCGTGCGTGAAGAGAGCGGGCTCCATGGTGCAAGGGAACTCAACCCCGCTGACCTCAATGGCGCGGTCATGTGCATCAACGTCGATGGCCAATCGGCTTCGGATCTGATCGTAGGTGCGGTCGGGCAGGAGAATTGGGAAGTCGAGATCACGGGCAGGGCGTCGCATGCGGGCGTTGCGCCGGAGAAGGGTATCTCGGCGACGCTGGTCGGAGCAATGGCGCTCGCCGAGGCGAAGCGCAGCGGTTGGTTCGGCAAGGTGGTCAAGCCGGACGGCCGAGGCACGAGCAATATCGGCATCTTCGGCGGCAAGAACGACAAGCCTGCCGGCGACGCCACCAACGTCGTAACCGATTACGCTTTCCTCAAGGGTGAGGCGCGCAGCCCCGAAGCCGCATTCGCGACGAAAATCGCCAACGGCTACAAGGAAGCCTTCTCGAAGGCGCAGAGCGAGGTGACGGACGACAAGGGCGATACGGCCGAGGTGAAATTCAGCCACAAGCCGTCTTATCCGCCATTCGAACTGGGCAAGGACACGCCGATCGTCAAGCGCGCGACCAAGGCGCTAGGGATCCTCGGCATCGAGCCGGTTTACGTCTTTTCCAATGGCGGCCTGGACGCCAATTGGCTCGACAAGCACGGCGTGCCGACCATCACCATCGGTGCCGGCCAGGCCGAGATTCATACCATCAAGGAGTACGTCAATCTCAAGGAGTACGAGAAAGGCTGCCGCCTGGGCATCCTTATGGCGACCTTGGATGACTAGCGGTTTCGCTGGGCTGTTCGCCGGTGGAAGAGGGCGCCTCTGCGGTCGATCCCTGACCTGACAGTCATCAAGGCCACGTCAGGTCCGGAGGCCGTTGACTGCTCGAGGCGAACTCACCGGACGTAGTGTGTATGTCGACGTTGCGTGGACAGCGCGGCTGTGTGGTTTGGACGGCCCGAAGGGGCCAAATGAGGAGCGGAGCGATTGAGCCCGATAGCATACACCGCCACCATCATCGCCGTTGCCGTCGTTCTGTTCGTCTGGAACAAGCTGCCGGTTGTGTTCGTGGCGATGCTGACCGCATTGGCGCTGTGGGCGACCGGTGTTCTCACACTTGGTCAGGCGCTTGGCGGATTTGGTGATCCGGCCGTCATCTTTATCGCATCGCTCTTCGTCGTCAGCTCGGGACTCGAGGTCACCGGTGTGACGGCCTGGGCCGGGCAACTGCTGATCCGCGGCGCGGGCGAAGAAAGCCGCACGCGCCTCCTGCTCCTGACCATGGTGCTCGTCTCGCTTCTCACCGCGCTTATCAGCGTCAACGGTGCCGTTGCGGCGCTTCTGCCTGTGGTGGTCGTCATCGCTGTCCGCCTTCGGCGGAATTCCTCGCAGCTGCTCATGCCGCTCGTCTTTGCGGCGCACGCCGGCTCCATGCTCGCGCTGACGGGAACGCCGGTAAACGTGCTGGTGTCGGAAGCAGCCATCGATGCGGAGGGGCGTGGTTTCAGCTTCTTCGAGTTCGCCCTTGTGGGTGTTCCGCTTCTGGCCGGGACGATGGCGATTATCGTGCTGTTCGGGAAGCAGCTTCTGCCCGAGCGCAACGGTGCCACCATGCCTGCCGACTTCAGTCAGCATGCAAAGACGCTCGTCGAGCAATATGGCCTGGCGAGTGGAATCTATCAGATGCGTGTGCGCGCAAGCTCGCCCTTCGTGGGTGCATCATCGTCCGCAGTTGATCTTTCTGCCTATCCAGGGCTGCAGCTCGTTGCCATTCAGGAGGGTGAAACGGCCGGTCCTATCAGGCGGCAGCAGCTGGCCGAGGGGGATCATCTGCTTGTGCGCGGCGAGGCTGAAAGCGCCGCCGTATTCGCCGCCGAGATGCATCTCGCCTTTCGTGACGAGAAGGCGGGGGGGCAAGGCGAGGAAACGCTTTTCAATCGCAGTTCAGGCCTAGCTGAAGTCGTCATCCCGCCACGCTCCGGGCTCATTGGCGAAACCGTCTTTCCGGGCATGGTTACCGACAGCGGCGACTTGATCGTTCTGGCGGTGCAGCGCGCCGGGGCGCAAATCGCAGCCGGAAGCGCAACCAGGGATGCGGGTGGTATCGTGCTGCAGGCCGGTGACACGATGCTTCTGCAGGGAACCTGGAAGGCGCTTGACGTTCACCTGGATGATCCGGACGTGCTGGTGGTCAATTCGCCGGAGCTCGTCCGCCGTCAAGCTGTTCCGATGGGACCGGGCGCGCGCCAGGCGGTCATCATCCTGTTCGCCATGGTTCTGCTTCTCGCCACGGGCCTTGTGCCGCCCGCAGTGGCCGGCCTGCTCGCTGCCGGTGCGATCATCTTGTCGGGGATCATGAGCGTCGAGCAATCCTATCGCGCTGTCGGCTGGACGACTGTGATCCTCGTGGGTGCGATGATGCCGCTGTCCACTGCCATGGTGCAAACAGGCGCGGCAAAACTGATGGCAGAGCATTTGGTCAACCTCGTTGGGGATGCCGGCCCGATCGCACTGCTCGCCGGTTTGTTCGTCCTGACGGCGATCATGGGACAACTGATCAGCAACACAGCAACCGCACTGATCGTTATTCCGATCGGCGTGGCGGCAGCGACGGCCATGGGTATTTCCCCGCGTCCGGTGCTTATGAGCACCGCTGTGGCGGCGGCCGGGGCGTTTCTCACTCCCATTGCAACGCCGACCAACCTGATGGTGATGGGGCCGGGTGGTTATGCCTTCACCGATTATTGGAAGCTTGGATTGCCTCTGCTGATCTGGTTTTTCGTCGTCTCCGTGTTCATCGTACCGTTGATCTGGCGCTTCTGATCTTCGGGGGCGCGCCGCTCGCTCGCTGCAGCCCGTTTGAGTTGCCGTAGCTGTTTCCGGGACAAAACATGCCGCAATTCAAAGCGCTGCCGCGACCTTTGCGCATCCTGAAAGGCGCGCGTTGCTGCAGCCCCAGGGGGGGGTGTTCGCCGCTCGTATTCTTCGGCTGGATATCGGCGAGCGGCGTCGGCCTGAAGCGGGCTGCATCGATCCGCTTGCTCGCGATCAGCCTATTTCGATTTGACCAGCCCTGAGAAACCGGCCACGGCTAGAAGGCTCAAGGCCCAGCCTATGACCGACTGGAAAAAGTAGTATCTCAAGGTGAATGTGCCTGTCGGCTTCAACGAGTTCGCTCGCCAGAACTCCTTTTGTCCGATCGACAGCACCGGCAGGAGAACATCCAGCGAATACATGATCGAATTGAATTCCGGGTAGCTGGCAGCTTCCGGCTGATTGCGAAAACAGGAGAGTTGGTTCTCTCCGGCGTCGGCACGTCCGGCCAGGACTTGTGCACTTGACGGCATATAGCGGCTTTCGCTCCGCTCGATATCGCACAAGGTCCATTCAAGCGATCGCAGGATAACTGGACTGTTCGGTTTCATCGCGCCATTCTGGTAGGCGAAAGCAAACACGCCTGCGCCTATCGCCCAGAAAAGCGTAAGCCAAACCAACGCCAGCAGCGGCTGGCGCCCATAGCTGAGCGTTCCCGCCAGTATGGCGTCTATGGTGGCCAGCATGGCGCGCAGCACTGGATTCCGGGTGCGTGCCCGGCGCGCGCGGCGTTGCAGGCGTTCCTTGGTGATCAGAACGGCGCGGGCTTCCTCGTCGTGGCCCATCTCTCGCAGCACCATCGAAAGCTGCTCGTAAGGCTGCGGCCAGAAATCCGCCTTCCATCGTTCCGGGGTTTGCCGTGACAGCCAGTCGAGCCGACTTGCCGCATCGACAGGGCCGCCGATGAAGGCGCCGTATTGGCAACGGTTGAGCAACAGATCGCCGCGCTGTGGCCAGCTTGCCTGTTCGTCGTCGATCGCTCCCATCGTCGTGGCCGTCAAGTCGAGCGTACCGGCAACAGACGCGTTCTGCCGCAGGAAGAACGCGCCAGCGATCGTGGTGCGGTTGAGGCTCAGTGCATAGCCGCCGGGCTGGGAGAGCGACGTCGAAGTGCAATCGACGTCTCCACCGAAGCGGGCGCCCAGCACGCGAACTTCGCCGATGATGGTCGCGCCCCGCAAGGCAAGATCGCCCCCTGCCACGATTGCATCGCCGTTCAAGGCAATTTCGCCGGGGCGCTCGATTCGAGCCCCCATTGCGTTGACGTCGCCGTCGAGGCGAGCCGCCGAAAGGTTGATCCCGCCACGCACATTCGCGCCGCGCAGGAGAATGCCGCCTCGGGTTTCCAGGCCACCAGCGTCGAGCGCGATTCCGGAAGATGCAGAAATCGACGCGCCGTCCGCCTCGATGTTGCCGCCGAGGCGTGCGCCCGGGATCCGGATTTCACCGGTTATCGTCGCGCTGCGCAGGGAGACGCAGCCGCGTGCTTCGAGCCGTTCGGCCTGCAATCCGGGCAGGGCCGAGCCATCCAGGAACAGGTTGTCGATGATGGCGGAGCGCAGCACCGGGGATGCTTCGAAGTGGCAATCCTTAAGACCGATATCGCGGGGTATTCGGCATCCCTCGAGGTCGAGAATGCCGGTGATCCAGGCTCCGCTCAGCCGCAGCCCCTTCTCGTGCAAACGCAGGCCGTCCTTGCCAAGAATGAGCAGGCGCAGAAGATCCGCGCGCACGATCCGCTCGGGGTCTTCCCGCTCCGGCCGCAAGCCGTCGCCCAGCCTGTCGAAGTCGCCGAGCTGTAGGTGGGCAACGACCTTGGCTTCGGCGGCGCTAAGTGGATGGAAACTGGAAGCGGTCGGGGCGACGGCAACGTTAGATCCATTCTCCGGGGCTTTCTCGTTCATGAGCCTGGCATCCGTGTTGCGCAACCTATGGAGGCTTGCCGCTCCGTCGGTCGCCACGAGCCCGCCTGTGGCATTCGCTGCGGCCGGCAGGCAGTCATGACGCGTCTGTTCATGCGATCGTTTCCTCCGCCATGACGCTTGCCCCTATCCTTATCGGATCCCAGGCGCGGTTTTGCCGTAACGCAGACCGCATCCATACCAGCGATGCGAACCGCGATTGTCCCGAACATGCCCTCCGACGCAGCGGGTTTCGACGACCGAACCATTTGATCGCGCGGCGCGTTGCCGGTTCGCTGCTGGTATTGTGAGTGATTGATTTCCCCGTTTTAAAGGCGGGTCAAGAGGTGTTGGCTGCCGCAGGTGACCTTGGGTGTCGAAAAGCGCAACGATGCGGCGGCGTATCGGACCAGAAGCAAAGTTTCTGGATTCAGTGCCGATCACAGTTCGACCCAGGCGATGCTAAGCTATCGAAATCATGCATCAATGCCCATCCGGACCGGCTTATGCACGGCATTCGGATTGAGGCCAGCCGGTGGGGGAGTGTGAGTTGAGTTGCCTGCCTTGAGTGCGCGCTACCAATCCTTCATCACCTGCCGAAAGCCTGCGCGATGCAACAAGACCACGAAACAACGCAGCGACGCCTAGTGGGATTTCCGGAGAGCCTGATCGTTCTCTGGGGCTTTCTGTTCGTTGTCTGGCTGGTGATCAATTCCTCGGTGGAGCCGCCGATCGTCGTAATCGGCGCGCTGGCATCACTGGCCTTGGCCGCGATATTCGTGCGCCGCGGCGATGTCTGGAGGCTTGGGCTGACGCCGCGCAAGGTCTTCCATTTTCTCGCGTACACTGGTGTTTTCTTCGTCGAGTTGGTCAAAGCCAACATCGAGATGTTGCGCTACGTTTACGCGCCGCGAATTGATATTCGCCCCGGCATCGTCAAGGTCAAGATGCCGCTCAGGTCGCCGATAGGCCGCCTGGCTTTGGCCAATTCGATCGCGCTGACGCCCGGCTCGCTTGTCATGAATCTGCAGGGCGATGCGCTGTTCATTCACTGGCTTGACGTGAAAACCACCGACCCGGATGAGGCGACCCGAATGATCATCGGACCCTTCGAGAAGCACCTGGGAGCGGTTTTTGGCTGAGATCATCCTGCAGATCGCCGTCGTTCTGATTTTCTTCAGCATCGTCTTTGGCGTCGTACGGCTGGTTGTCGGGCGCACCACGATCGACCGGGTCGTTGCCATCGATATGCTGTCGGTGGTGACGATCTCGCTGATTGCGCTCTATGCCCATATTTCGGGGCGCTTCGTCTACATCGATGTCGCCCTTGTCTATGGGTTGCTGAGCTTTCTCGCGGTCCTCGCTATTGCTCGCTATCTGGAAAAGGGGCCTTGATCATGCTCGAAATGCTGATCCTTTTGGTCTGTGGCAGCATTCTGGTGAGCGGCGTTCTTGCGGTCATGCTCAACAACCTCATGGCTGCGATGGTCAGCGCCGGGCTCGCAAGCCTGTTTGCTGCCGCCTCCTACGTTCTTCTTGCCGCGCCCGATGTCGCCATGGCCGAGGCTGCAATCGGTTCGGGCCTTGCGACCTTGATTTTCCTCTACGCGATCCGCAAAACCGGCGGGGACGTGACGGATGAGTGAACTGATCGGCAGTATCGTGATCCTTGTCGGCGCATTCTTCCTGTTTTCCGCCGGTGTCGGCCTGTTGCGCATGCCCGATGTCTTCACGCGCATCCAGGCGGGAACCAAGGCATCGACCCTGGGCAACATCCTGGTTCTTGCCGGTCTCGGCATCTACCACCCCGGATGGTCTCTGAAGCTGCTGATCATCGCGTACTTCGTTCTGATGACCAATCCGTTGTCGTCGCATGCGCTGTCACGCGCCGCCCATTCGATCCGCACCCCGATGGCTCGCACAACAGTCGTTGACGCCCTGCGGGACGAGAATGACGCCTCCGCGGCAAAGGGTTCCTCATGAGACGCGTGTTCATCCTGCTCGTCGTCGCGGGGTTTGGCGTCATCTTTGCCGGGCTGGTCACCGGCTATAGCGAGCGCCAGGCGTTGTCGGCTCTGGCGACGTTTTACCTGACGGAGGTTCCGGTTGATCTCGGTGCCGCCAATGTCGTGACCGGCATTCTGATCTCGTTTCGGGGTTTCGATACACTGGGTGAGGTCGCGGTGCTTTTCATGGTGGCTGCGAGCGTCGGCGTCATCCTGGCAAGCGAACCGGGTGACAAGCCGCTCTTGCTGCCCGCCATCGGCGGCAAAGGGCAGGGGCCGAGCGAACTGGTGCGCAACGGTGCCGAGGTGGTGCTTCCGCTCATCTTCCTTTTCGGTACCTACGTGATCATGAACGGTCACCTTTCGGCCGGCGGCGGCTTCCAGGGGGGGGCGGTCGTTGCCTCCGGCGTGATGCTCATGATGCTCGCCTATCCCACTGGACCGCTCCACCATGGTTTTCTCACCATCACGGAAACGCTTGCCGGCGTTTTCTATGTCTCCATCGGCATCCTGGGCATGGTCTTGGCCGGTGGCTTTCTCGACAGCCACATTCTGCCGCGCGGCGAGTTCGGGACACTGTTCAGTGCCGGGGCCATCCCGCTGATATCGATGCTTCTCGGTATCAAGGTCGGCGCGGAATTGAGCGTCATCATCGACCGGTTCCGCAACTGAGCCGTGGGCGACAAGGGGGCAGCATGGGCGTGCCGATATCACAGATACTTCTCACGACAGGATTTCTCCTCGTGCTCATCGGCTTTTGGGGCATACTGAGGCATCGCAACATCCTGCGCATCATCATCGGCTTTTCGCTGATCGATACCGGCATGCATATTGTTCTGGTGGCGACAGGCTACATCACCGGCGGCACTGCACCTATCATCGACGAGGCGCTCGGCATCAAGGAAGCGGCCACGCGCACCGTCGATCCCATTCCCGCCGCCCTGGTCGTGACCGCCATCGTCATCGGCTTTTCGGTGACGGCGATCATGCTGTCTTTCGCGATCCGGCTTCACGCTACCCGAAAAACCCTGTCGATCGACGCGCTGACGGAGTCGAGATGGTAGACAGCCTGTTCCAGCCGCTGAACATTTTTCTGCTTGGCCTCGGCGGCGGCTTTCTCATTCCCCTCCTGTACAAAATCGCCAAGCCGTTGCCGGCGGCCGGGTTTATCATCGCCCTCTTAGGGATGACCGTCATATCAGGCGTCTGTCTGTGGAGCGTCCATCATGGCGGATCGACAATCGAGGTGCTGACCGCCGGCAGCGTGCCGCCGTTCTCGATCAACTTGCGTTTCGGTCCGTGGGAGGGATTTTTCTCTGTCTGCGTCAACGTCGTTGCAGTGCTTGGCGCCTGGCATCTTTGGGGACGTCTGCGCGCGAGCTATCCAGCGCTGCTGCTTTACCTGATCCTGACCATGGGCATCAACGGCATGGTCATGACCCGCGATCTGTTCAACCAGTTCGTCTTTCTGGAGATCGCATCGATCGGCACCTATGGGCTTCTCGGATTCGAGCGGACGCCGGCAGCGCTTGCGGCGAGCTTCAAATACATCATGGCGACGGTGCTCGCCTCGTCCTTCTTCCTGCTCGGTGCGGGTCTGCTCTACCATGTGACAGGTACCCTCAACATCGACGACATGATTACGAACCGGGCATTGATCACTGGCCCCATCGGGGTGACGGCGCTGCTGTTCGTTCTTTCCTGCCTTGTGCTCGAGCTGAAGCCATTCCCAGCAAACGGTTGGGGGCTCGATGTCTACGAGACCGCGAACAGCGGGATTGCGGCGCTTGTTTCCGTTGGGGTATCGGCCGGCGTGTTCTTCGCGCTTTTCAAGCTGCTGCCGCTTTTTGAAGACCATCTCGGAATGCTCGCTCTTTCAGGCGGGATAACCTTCCTCTTCTCCAATCTTGTCGGATTGAGGCAGACCAGCGTTCAACGGATGCTCGGTTATTCCTCGATCGCGCAAATGGGCCTTCTCACGCTCGCACTTGCGTTGCTGCACCTGCTTGACGCTGAACAGGCGTTGCCGCTGGTCGTCGGTGGACTTTTCATCAACCATCTCTTTGCCAAGGCCGGCCTTTTCTGGCTCGCCGGGATTGTCGAGCGGCGCGAAGTCGACGGCTGGTCCGACGTCGCAGGCAATCCCGTCGTGCTTTCCATCCTTGCGGTGTTCGTAGTCGCGATTGCCGGCTTGCCGCCATTTCCCGGCTTCTGGGCCAAATGGGAACTGGTGATGCAGGCTGCGGCGGGCGAGCGATACATCTGGATTGCTGTCATCTTGGTCGGGTCGCTGCTTGAGGCAGCCTATATGTTCCGCTGGTTCAAGCATGCAACGCGCCCGCTGCCGGGCGAAACGAAGATCAGTCCGACGCCAGGTCGGCTGGTGCCCGTGCTGGTCTGTGCGGCTTTGCTGTTTGCGAGCGGCTATGCTGCGGCGAGCCTGGCCGGTGCGGCGTCGCTGCTGCTAGTCGCGCCGCTTGTCGTCGGTGCGGGTCTTTACATGCTCGATTGGCTTCCAGGGCGGGCCAAGTGCGTGCTGATGTTGGCGGCCGTGCTGGTTGTCGGCGTGTGGATCGTTCGTGATATTGACGGTTTGCGCCGGCTGTTTGCCGTACTCCTTCTTGCCGGCGGGCTGGTCATCGCCTTCGCAAGCCTCTATCGCTCCGATGCTCGTGGCGGGTTCTATCCGATGATGGCCATCTTGCTGCTGTCCATCGCCAGTCTGCTGCGCGCCGCCACCAGCCTGGAGTTCTTCTTCCACTGGGAATTGATTACGCTTTCCTCCTATTTCCTGATCGCGCAGAGGCGCGATGCCCATCCCTATGTGTTGCAGTTCCTGCTGTTCTCGCTGGTGTCGGCATTCTGCCTGCTCGCCGGCTTTGGCATTGCCGCCAGCGCCAACGGTACCACCGCGCTTGCGGCATTTGCCACGGCCGGCCCGGATGCGGCTCCGGCCTTCATGCTCCTGGCAATCGGCTGCCTGATCAAGGCCGGTGCCGTTGGCGTTCATGTCTGGCTGCCGGGGGCCTATGCCGAGGCCGATGATGATCTGTCGGCAATGCTTTCTGCCGTCATCAGCAAGGTCGCGGTCTTCGGCCTGTTCATGGTCACCTATCTTGCCATTCGCTCCGAAGTCGGGCTCGAGATGGCGCATGTGATGGGCTGGATCGGGCTTCTGACGACCATTGCGGGTGCCGTCATGGCGCTTCAGCAGAGCGACATCAAGCGTATGCTTGGTTATTCCAGCATGAGTCAGATCGGCTATATCATCACGGCGATCGCGCTGATGAGTCATCTGGGCTGGGTAACGGCGTTCTATCTCGTCGCCAACCATCTGATGGTGAAGGGCATCCTGTTTCTTGCCGCCGCCGGCGTCATCCTGGCAACCGGCACCAGGTTGCTCGATCAGACCTGCGGCCTTGCCGGAAAGATGCCGCTCACTTTTGCAGCCGTTGTCATTGCCCTGATCTCGATGTCGGGCCTGCCGCCGCTCGCCGGCTTCGGCGGCAAATGGCTATTGTTGAGCGCGATGATGGACAGGGGCTGGTATGGCCTGGCAATCGTGGGTGTTCTGGCGACGTTTATCGGTTTCCTCTACATGTTCCGGCTGGCCTATTCGATCTTCCTTGGACCGCGGAAACCGGCTTATGAGGAGGTGCGGGAGGCGCCGTGGCCGTTGCTCGTCCCGCAGTTCGTCCTGATCCTGTCAATTTTCGTGCTGTCCTTCTTCCCGAAGCTGCTGATGGATCCGGTGTCGGCGGCCATTGACCCCTATTTCGCGTCAACGCTGGTTTGGCAGGGCATGTCGCTCGAGACGATTTATGGCTACTGGAACCCTATTCCGGTCATGGCGTTCAGCGTGGCGGCCGCTGCCGTTCTGCTCGCGCTGTTCCTGTTGATCTACAGAGCCGGGTGGGGGCGCTCCATTCCGGTGAGCACCGCGCATTTCTACGGCTTCTATCGGCTCGTCTTTGCGCCGCTCGTGACACCGGTTGCCAACTTCGTGTGGGACGGGGTCTGCAGTCTAACCGTTGGTTTGGCTGGACTGGTCCGCAGGGTCTACACCGGCAATGGCCAGACCTATGCGCTTCAGGTGCTCTGCTACGTGATTGCATTGTATCTGCTCGGCACCCTGCGACTTACGGCAGGCTGATAGGCAAGGGCTCGTCGTAAGGGTGGAGCCGCAGCGGGCCAATTGCACAAAGCTCGGCTACTGCCCGGCGGCGGCTTGGGCCATCCCGCCGAGAAGGCGGCTCGGAAGAAAGATCACCAGCCTTGCTGCGCCCTCGATGACGGATGCGCCATCGGCGAGCATGGTCTGCCCCGCCGGCGCCCCTTCCTCCCTGAGCACGTTGCGCATCAAGGCATCGTTGTTGACGACATCCATCAGCGTCTGCGACGTGGCAAAGACGCTGTGCGTGCCGCCGTCGACGTCCGAGACATCGATAACCGCGATCTCCTTGTCCTGCAGCATTTTGATATCGGCGCCGCTACCGACGCGTGGGTGACCGCCAGCCAAGCGCCGCGAAATTCCAAGCGCGCGATCACGCCGTGAAACGACGATCGTGAACGGCCGAGGGATGTCGCCGATGTCTTCAAGCTGGCTCTGAAACACATCGACATCTATATCCGGCCCGGCGAGGACCACGCCGCCCAGGCGTTTCAGAGTGCTGGTGCGGCCTCTGAGGGCCAGATCGCGCAAGGCTTCGGTGACGACATAGGCACCCATCGAATGACCGACCAGGACGATCCTCTTCGCATTGGTCTGTGCAGCGATCTCGATTGTTTCGGCAAGTCCGCGCCGGCCGACCAGGGCGCTATCGCGGTCGAATACATAGAGAGGGATCGCCGCTCCCGACGGCCAGGCGTAGTGGAGCGCGACCGACTTGATGTTGTAGTCGTAGACGATCTGAGCATTGCGGAAGACACTGTCGGCGAAGTTGTTGTTGTATCCGTGGACGAAGATGAAGATCTCGCGATCCTCGGGCGCGCGGCGTGCCAGCGCCGCATTCAACTGTCTGACGAATTCCTGCCGCTGGTCGATCGGCTGGAACGTCCGTGCCGAGAAATGCCGTTTCGGATCCGGGACGCGCCCACTTTTCTCGACGTTTCCGGGAACATGGTTTTGTGGAATTCCGATGTCGAGTTTCGCAAAATTCAAGGTCTTCGACCGCTCCGCGGAAAAGGGCAGCGACAGATTTCCGGATGGCGCGCGCGTGGTTGCGACGAAGATCGGCACGATTGCCTGGGGCTTGGCACCGGATGAAGCGTCCACGGGAAGACCGAGCACTGCGCGTGGTCCGCCACAGCCGGCGAGGGCCAACAGCATGATTACGATGACGGACAATCGCATTGAGGACACGGCTCGTCTCAACTCCACCGGCAAGCTCTCCAGGTCTGTGAACAGCAAGGCGCCTCGCAGACAATTGGTTCGGATCGCTCTCACGCTGGCCATGCGCATTGGGCGAAGCAGTTCGTAGTTCTAAGCTATCCGCGACGGGTGCGGAAGATGAGTTCCATGTGCATTCACCGTATCCGGTGTTTTGTGTCATTCGGATGAAAAAAATTACAATGTTTCAATCCTGTGCGAGGCGAACTCTTCTCCGCAGTCGACTGCGAATATCTGGACGGCATGCCAGTTTGCGGGATTCTATGCTGATCACTTCGCTTCTTGATGCGCACTATAGTTCTGGACGGAGCACTGCGCCTTCGGCCTCCAGGGAGAGGGGCGAGCGGATCCGGGCGTTTAAGGGAGCATCATGACTTGGGTTCCTACTCACGACTTCCACCTATCGCATTGATCACCAGGACAGACGCATTGATGAACGACGGGCGCGGTTTCTCGCTGCCCCGTTCCTTTGCAAATGCGGCGCTGCGGGCCAGATCATTCTTGGCGCGGGTGATCGCCGGCTCCGGCCCTCTGCTGCGACCTCAGTCGTCGATCGGTTTCAACGCTCACCTCGTAAGACATGACGCATCCAGTTCTATGAAACGCCATTATCCAATTGGTTTTATTTTATTTCTTCAATCATCCACGCGTGGCGGCGAACCGTCGCGCCCGTAAAGCATCCGGGGAAATAGCGCATGAAAATACGTCCTGCTGCATCGAGATTTCGCGCTGCGTTCGGAGTGTCTGCCGCGGTGCTGGCTGCCTTTTTCCTGATCGGCTGCCAGGGCGAGGACGACGTCGGAGAGCGGCCGCCACGACCCGTCAAAACGGTGGCCGTTTCGTTCAATCCCGAAGATACGTACGGATCGCTTGTCGGCGAGATTCGGCCACGCACCGAAACCAGCTTCAGCTTCCGGCAGGGCGGCGAAATCCGGGAGCGCGACGTTGAGGTCGGCGACCTTGTCGATGTCGGGGCCGTTCTCGCGCGCCTTGATCCCGAGGATGCGCAGGACGCGGTGCGCAAGGCCGAAGCGAACCTGTTCTCGGCCGAGGCTCAGTTCCAGAATGCCGAGGCCGACCGGGCCCGCCAGCAGCAACTTTACCCGCGCACCACGACCCGGCAGGTCCTGGAGGCCGCCACGGCTCGGGCGAGCATGGCACAGGCTGGTGTCGACGCCGCGCAAGCTGGCCTGCGGATCGCCCAGACCAATCTCGACAACCGCATACTGAAGGCAAACGCTGCCGGCGTCGTCACCGCGGTCGGAGGCGAAGTGGGGCAGGTTGTCGGCGGTGGGCAGATGGTGGTGCGCGTAGCGCAGCTTGGAACACGCGATGCCGTCTTCCAGGTGCCAGAGGCCACGATCCAGTCCACCGGAGGCGACGCGCGCGTCAACGTGCAACTGCTGAGCAACCCCAACATCAAGGCAACGGGAACGGTTCGGGAGATCTCGCCGACAGCTGATCCAATTACGCGCAACTTCACGGTGCGAGTCGGACTGGACACTGCGCCGGATGAATTCCGTTTCGGTAGTGCCGTGCGCGGTTCGATCCGGCTTTCCGGCGAGCCGGCGGCCCGGCTGCCGATCTCGGCGCTGTTCAGCGAGGGCAACCAGAGCGCCGTCTGGATCGTCGACGACGCAAGCAAGACGACCAAGCTTGTGCCGGTCGAGGTGCATCGTTTCGACACGAAGGATTTCCTCGTGACCAAGGGTCTTTCAAGCGGAGATAACGTCGTCGTTGCCGGGGTGCAGCAGCTTCGTCCCGGCATGCCTGTCCGCTTGCTTGAAGGAAGCGCAGAATGAACGAGGGCTTCAATCTATCGGGCTGGGCGATCCAGCGGCAGAGCCTTATCATCTTTCTCGTACTTTTGAGCGCTCTTGCGGGCATTCTTGCCTACATCAACCTGGGGCGCGACGAAGACCCGGAGTTCACATTCAAGACGATGATCGTTTCCGCGGCGTGGCCGGGCGGGACGATCGAGCAGACCATCGACCAGATTACCGACCGCCTCGAGCGGACGCTTGAAGAAGTACCGAACCTCGACAATCTGCGCAGCATGACAACGGCAGGCCAGTCGGTCATCTACGTCACGCTCGACGATGCGACGCCGCCCGATCAGGTGGGCGAATCCTGGTATCAGGCCCGAAAGAAGGTCGGCGACATGGTGTCGACGCTGCCGGCTGGCGTGCGTGGGCCATTCTTTAACGATGATTTCGGCGATACGTTCGGCATCATCTACGGCCTCACCTCGGACGGCTTCAGTGATCGCGAAGTGCGCGATTGGGCCTATGAGGCACGCAATCGTCTGCTGAAGCTCGAAAATATAGGCAAGGTCCAGCTGATCGGCACGCAGGACGAGACGATTTACATCGAATTCTCGACCGAGCGGCTGGCAAGCCTCGGCCTCAGCGCCGCGACGGTGATCGGTACGATCCAAGCGCAGAACGCGGTCCTGCCTGCAGGGCTCATAACGTCCCCGCAGGATCGGACCATCCTTCAGGTGTCCGGCAGCCTTGCCGACGAGACCACCATCCGCCAGTTGAACATCCCGACGACATCCGGTTTCGTGCGGCTGGGCGATATCGCCAGCGTCGTGCGGGGAACGGTGAACCCGCCCCAGCCACGCTTTCGCGTCAAGGGCAAGCCGGCAATCGGCATCGCCATTTCCATGGCGTCGGGTGGAGACATCCTGCAACTCGGCCAAAACATCGATGCAACGATGCGAGAGCTGGAGAACGATTTGCCGATCGGCATCAACCTGACGCACGTGGCGAGCCAGCCTACCGTGGTCAAGACCGCTATTCGTGGCTTCACCACATCACTGGGCCAGGCGGTCGTCATCGTTCTCGGCGTCAGCTTCCTCGCGCTTGGCGTGCGCGCCGGCATCGCGGTTGCCGTCTCAATTCCGCTTGTCCTCGCATTGACCTTCCTGTTCATGGATATTGCCGGCATCGCCCTGCAGCGTGTGTCGCTCGGCGCGCTGATCATCGCTCTGACGCTGATGATCGACGACACCATGGTGACCGTCGAGACGATGATGGCGAAGCTCGAGCAGGGCTATGAGCGCATTCAGGCGGCCTCTCATGCCTATACGTCAACCGCATTTCCGATGCTTGCCGGCACGCTGGTGACAATCGCCGGCTTTATTCCGGTCGGCTTTGCAAGCAGCTCTTCGGGCGAATATGCACGATCGCTGTTCCTGGTGATCGGCTTCGCGCTCGTCGTCTCCTGGCTGGTGGCCGTGCTTTTGACCCCGATCGTCGGCCTTGCCGTACTTAAATCGGGAACTGCAACCGGTCCCAAGCCCGATGGCGCTCTGCTCCGTGGCTTCAAGAACCTCCTGCATACCTGCATGAAGATGCGGCTCGTCGTGGTCCTTGCCACTGTCGCAATGTTCGTGGCGGCGCTGATCGGATCGTCGGCCATGAAGCGGCAGTTCTTTCCGCCGTCCGACAGGCCAGAGCTCATCCTGCAACTGACCCTGCCGCAGAGCGCGTCGCAGGAGGCCACTGCCGAGTACGTGTCGAAGGCCGAGGAGATTCTCGCCGCCGACGAGGATGTGGCGGACTGGAGCTTTTACGTTGGTTCCGATCCGGTGCGCTTCTTTCTGTCGATGGCGCTGCAGCCTCCCGCGCCGTCCCGCGCCCAGGCTGTTGTAATCGCCAAAAGCGTCGGTGCACGCGAGGCGCTGCAGGCGCGCCTGCAGGAGGCGCTCGAAGAAAGGCTGCCGGACATCCTGGTGCGCCTGTCGCCGCTCGAAATGGGTCCTCCGGTCGGTTGGCCCGTGCAATACCGCGTGATCGGGCCGGACATTCCCGGTGTCCGCCAAGTCGCCTGGCAGCTTGCCGATGCGCTCAGCAAAGTGCCTGGCGTGGTCCAGCCCAATCTCGACTGGAATGAACCGATCCGCAAGATTGTCATCAATGTCGACCAGGACCGCGCTCGACTGGTGGGGCTTAATTCCTCCGTGATTGCGCAGACCCTGTTTGCGACGGCATCCGGCCTTCCGATCACGCAGGTGCGGGACTCGATCTACCTCATCAACGTCGTCGCCAGGGCGACGGAGGAGGAGCGCGTCGATATCGGCACAATCCGGTCGTTGCAGATTCCGGTCGGCCCCAATCATACGGTGCCGCTCTCCAGCATCGCCACGATCGAGTATCAGACGACACAGCCCATCATCTGGCGTCACGACAGCTCTACCAACATCACCGTCCAGGCAGACACGGCCGCGGGTGTGACAGCTGCCAGTGTCGTTGAGGCCGCGGCAGGCAAGATCGAGGAGTTGCGCCAGGCCAACCCGCGCTACCTGATCGAGGTCGGCGGTGCGGTCGAAGGCGCAGACGATGGGTTGGCCTCAGTCGTTGAGATGCTTCCGGTGATGGGTGTGATCATCCTGATCGTACTCATGTTCCAACTGCAGAGCGTTCAGCGTCTGCTGCTCGTCGTCAGCGTCGTACCTTTGGGCCTGATCGGCGTGGTGTTGATCATGCTGGTGACGAATACCCCGGTGGGCTTCATCGCCGTTCTCGGGATGATCGCACTCATTGGCATGATCACCAGAAACTCCGTGGTGCTGATCGATCAGATCGACCTTGCGATCGAAGAGCGAGGCCGGACGTGGCAGAGTGTCATCGATGTCACCGGGCAGCGTCTGCGGCCTGTCTTCCTGACGGCAGGTTCGACCGTCCTCGGTATGCTGCCGATCATCCGCGATCCGTTCTGGTCGCCTCTCGCCTTTACCGTCATCGGCGGTCTGGTGGTGGCTGCGGCGCTGACACTGATCTTCCTGCCGGTGCTCTACGTCTTGTGGTTTCGTATTCCCGCCGAAGCTGAGCCCGACAAGGCAGAGCCTGCCACGGCCGAGCCGGTTGCGGCCGGGGCGTGACGGTAAGTGGGATGTTGCCCGGCCTTGGTGTGGGTATGGACCCTCCGTCGGTTTTTCCGTTTGTGCCCGGCGCGATGAGCGCCGGGGGCGTAGCCGCGAGGGCAAGAGAAAGAGACGCAATGCTAAGCCACGGGATTTTATGCTAATTCCGTCGATACATTCCCGGTTATGATTTGATTTCAGTGTTTCTTTTAAGTGTGTTGTTCAAGGGGAGTAACCATGTCGGACTTGATTGCAGTTGTTTACCCAACCGAAGCGAAAGCCGAGGAAGTGCGCCAGCGCTTGTTCGAGTTGCAGAAGGAATACTTGATCAAGGTTGGGGATGCTGTCATCGCCACGAAGACTGAGGGTGGTAAGATCAAGTTGAATCAGATGGTCAACATGACCGCCGCCGGTGCAGCGTCGGGGAGTTTCTGGGGGCTGCTGATCGGTGTTCTGTTTCTCAATCCCCTGGTTGGCGTTGCGGTCGGCGCTGCATCCGGCGCCATCGGTGGCGCCTTGACCGACGTCGGGATCAACGATGCCTTCATGAAGGAACTCGCCGCCAATCTTCAGCCCGGCAACGGGGCGTTGTTCGTGCTGATCAAGGAGATGACAGCGGACAAGGTGCTGAAGGAATTGGCGCCCTATGGCGGTGTCGTGCTCAAGACCTCGCTCGACGAAACGAAGGAACAGGTCTTGCGCGACGCGCTGGAAAAGGCCGCCGCGGCCGGCTAGTTTTCATTGATCAAATATATCGCGCGTTCCGCGGGATCGGGTCAGGACACTGGCGCGCTTCTCGCGGGACGGGATTTCTGTGGCGCCGTGCGGGCTCTCCGGGGAGGCGCGTGCGACGACCAGTTCCCGGTTCCTTGAAGCGGAACTCGGGAAATTGGGACAATTTCTAGGGGCGGGTATGGTAGAAGCAGGTGGTGGTCGCGCAATCGGTTCGGTAACGACCGGTATCCTGGTGCTTGCTTTGCTCTATTTCGCGCAATCCATTTTTGCGCCACTCATCTTTTCCTTGCTGACCATTGCGCTGGTCTGGCCGATTCAGGCCGCTTTACAGCGCTGGTTGCCAAAGCTTCTGGCCCTTCTGATCACACTTGTCGCAACCATGGTCGTCATCGTCGTCATCGGGTCTTCGGTGGCGTGGGGGTTCGGCAAGCTTGCTCAGTGGCTCTTCGTCAACGCTGACCGCTTCCAGGCGATCTATGTCGACTGGACAACGTGGCTGGAAGGGCACGGCGTCGCCGTCGCTGGCCCTTTGGCAGACCGTTTCGATGTCACTTGGCTGGTTCGCTTTGTGCAGGGAATGGCCGGGCGAGTAAACAGCTTCGCCGGTTTCACCTTGCTGGTCTTCATCTTCATCATGCTCGGCCTGCTCGAGGTTGAAGATTTCAATGCGCGCCTGCTCGTGCCCGCCGCTCAGCCTTACGGAATGCGCATCCTGGCGGCCAACCGGGTGATCGGAGCAAAGCTGCGCCGCTTCATGATCGTCCGGACATTTGCCAGCATCCTTACCGGATTGGTGGTCTGGCTCTTTGCGTTAGGCGCGGGACTTGAGCTCGCCACGGCGTGGGGCGCGATTGCATTCGCTCTCAACTACATCCCTTTTCTCGGGCCGTTTGTTGCCACGGCGCTTCCGACACTGTTCGCCATCGCCCAATTTGACTCGTGGCAGACCGCGGCGGTCATCTTTGCGAGCCTCAACGTCATTCAATTCATCATCGGCAGCTACCTTGAGCCGAGGCTGACTGGAGCTTCGCTGTCAATTTCCCCGTTTGCCGTCATTTTCGCGGTGTTTTTCTGGAGTTTCATGTGGGGCATCGCGGGTGCCTTCATCGGCGTGCCGATGCTGATAGCGTTCATCGTCTATTGCGCGGGCACGCCGTCGGGAAAGTGGATCGCGACATTACTGTCGAGCAGTTCAAAGGTCGCAACGGACAGTGGGTCGTGAAGGCGCGCGGGCGATCGATCTGTCGCGAACAAAGCCACCCTGTGGCGACGCTAATAAAGTGACCTTGCATCTGACGGTTGAGGTGCGCGGCTGAAAGGGTTAGATTGCAGGTGGGAGGCAAAACGACTGCCGGAGAGGGCCACGTCCAACATGCGCAGACGTCGGCTGAATGCCTAGCGGGGATATCTGTCGTGGGTAGATGAAAAATCGCCTTAGACAACCGCGGAAAGCAAACAGCCGGCTCGATGACCTCAGCACGATAAGCCGAAATCGATGGTGTAAAATGCCAGGCTGGCAGGCTGCGTACCAACCCCGCTTATGAGGCGGGCGAAAATTGGCTGCCGCACCATGATGGGTCGCCGGGGGCGGGGACAAAGACAACTTGTTTTTCAGTAATCGACAGCTCTTCGACATTCTGCGGCCGATCGCTTCCTGCCATCGGTCAACTGGAAGGTGACGCGATGACAACTGAAGATGCCATGACGTATGCCCCATTGCTTGAAAGACGACGTGACGACAAGCGGCACGAGATCTCCGCTCGCGAAACGGTTAGCGCGAAACCGGTGAAGAAGAGGGCACAGTTTTTACCGTCCTTTGAATTTTCGACTGCTGGCCTGCCACGATCGGATCAGTTTGCCGCGTGGCGCAACAGCTTCTCGCCCATGCTTGAATTAGCCGAGATCGACGAAACGACCAGCGACTTCCAGGGGCGACAGAAACTCTGGGACCTTGGCAGTCTTGTCCTTGCAGAAATCAGCACTGACCGCCTCGCATTTTCCAGCCTGCCCGGGCATGTTCGACGGGATCCCGTCGACCACTGGACAATGACCGTCCTGCTGTCCGGATCGATCCGGACCGACGCAGCAAGGCGTGCCTTTACGGCGGGTCCGGGAGAAGTGCAGATTCATTCGCTTGGTCGCTCCTTTGCCGGTGTGGTCGATAAAAGCCAGATGCTCATGCTTTTTGTGCCGCGTGATCATTCCCTTGAGACGGCGGCCATCCTTGGCTCGGCAGAGTTTTCCGCAGCAGGGACCGGCATGGGGCGGTTGTTCTCGGACTATCTTGTCGATGTGGCCAAGCGTCTGCCGATGCTCACCGAGGCCGATCTTCCTGGACTTGTCGCAGCCACGCGCGCGATGATCCTTGCTTGTGTATCGCCATCCGCCGAGCATATCGAAGCGGCGGAGGGGCCGATCGCCAATGTCCTTCTCGAAAGGGCGCGGCAACTGATACAAAGCCGGTTGCTCGACCCGAAACTCGGTTGCGAGATGGTGCGCAGGGAGCTCGGCATTTCGCGCACGCGGCTCTACAACCTTTTCGAGCCCTTCGGCGGGGTGATGCATTTTATTCAACACCGCCGGCTGCTCAGCGCCTGTGCGGCGCTGACCGATCCCAACGATCGGCGCCTCATCTTCCAGATCGCTGAAGAGCGTGGTTTCAGCGACGGGGCGGAGTTCAGTCGCGCATTCAAGCGAGCCTTTGGCTCCAGCCCGAGCGAGGTGAGAAACCGAGGCGGAGGTGGCATCCCCATTCGGCGGTTCCTTGAGGATTGCCCGTCAGCAGAGCGACTGGGTGTGCTTTTGCGCCGATTGCAGGGGTAACCTGAAATGAAGGTCGCCGACCTCGGTGGTGCCCGAGGCATTGCATAGGCAGGTGCGAGGTGGAATCTCGTGGCGGAAACGGTGGAAGACCTTGGCGATCGGGCCATGGATCGACACGAAACGTTGAAGCTGCCACGGCGACGTCAATCATTTCCTCATCCGCTCACGTCATCGGCTCAGGGGCCGGACGTCTCAGCCCGATTCTTCAGCCTCTTGTGGAGGCGGTGTTCGACGCCGACGCGAGATCCCGCTTGGCTGCATCTGCGTAAAGAAGCTTGAGGGGAAGCGGCGGGTATGATCTCCAATGACCCTGGGATGCCAGCCAAGCTCGTTGGCTCTCGGCGCTTGCCTCGATCTATAACGGCGGTTCGCGCTCAAATGCCGCCCGATTGGGCAGTGTGCCCCTGCAGTTCGTGCGTGACTGTGTGGTGCGCTGCAATGCACGCGGTCTCGACGGGGTGATCAACGACAAAGCTCCCGGCAAGTCGTCGCTGTTGAACGATGCTCAGCGTGCGGCTTTGGCTCAAGCCATCGAACGCAACCCCACACCTTATCTCGAGGGCGTCGCCCATTGGCGTCCATGTGATCTGGCGAAGTGGCTATGGGAGAAGTTCTGCCTACATCGTCGGCGCGATCTGCCCGAGGCACGGCAAGGCGGCAGTCCTGGTCATGCCTTGGTGTGATACCCGCGGCATGAACCAGCATTTGATGGAGATAGCGCGCCATGTCGCCGACAATGCCCATGCTGCCCTCATCGTGGACAGGGCGGGCTGGCATAGGTCGGCAAACCTCATCGTGGTCGAACACTGCTGCCACGCATGGCAAAAGCTCCAGAACCAGCCATGGAAAATCATGTCCATCGGCATATGGGTTCTGATTGATAAGGATTGATATCAGTATCGGTTTTTCGCTTCGACGCATCCCGGACGTCTCGTATGGATCCGCTCGATCATCAGCTGGCGTGATTTCCTGGTGCCCGATGCGTTCGTCTTCGCGAATCTTTTCTTTCGGTGAGCCCGTCTCTTCCGATCGAGAATCGGACGTTGCGAACGGTTGCCAGCGAATCTCGCGTTTGATTCTTGGGAATTCGGTCGCGGCGGGAGCCTTCGGCAAGCTCGATTCAGAAAAATGGGACGACGCAGCACAGGGGTTATTCCCGCCAAATTGCAGCCCGGATCGGCCTTTCCCCTCAATTTCGGCCGCATTCTGCCTCTTTCTGAAACAGGCCGCCTTCCTTTCGCACAGGCTAAACCCCAGGGAATAAAGGGCTTTCTTAATCCTTTGTTAATTTCCTCGGGCCGCCTGCGGCGATTTTGTGTCGTTTCAGCAACAGGGTTCTGCGAAGGGCGATGCAAAGCACGCGATCTCGCCAGTTGGACGTTGCGCCGATGACCGCGTCTTGTATTTTCAACTCCGGAAGCAAGGGCGGTTGATCGTCCGACTTCTTGAACGTTGGGGATGGGGCAGGGAACGCTGTCCTTCAGCAAAATACCCAGACCCGTTTGAAACTTTTGACTGGAGGTCAGAAATGAACATCAAGAGCCTTCTTCTCGGCTCCGCTGCAGCTCTCGCAGCAGTATCCGGCGCACAGGCAGCCGACGCAATCGTCGCAGCCGAGCCGGAGCCCATGGAA
>NZ_JABEKT010000001.1:1614198-1708408 GCF_013283195.1 Ensifer adhaerens
TCCACGCACTACGAGAGCTTGGCTGTAACTATGGCCAAGGGTTCCTTTTCGGCCGGCCCACGAGCGCATCTGATTTACGAGTTTTGCCCGATTAATGGACCGCCGATGTTGAGACGGCGCGATATGCGGTCGATGCGGGGTTGGTGGATATGGTCGGTATGACGCGGGCTAACATGGCCGATCCGCAGATCGTCAACAAGCTGCGATCGGGCAGCGAGGAGCAGATCCGTCCCTGCGTCGGGGCTTCGCACTGTCTCTATCGCCCGGTGCATTGCATCCACAGTCCGCCAACAGTTCGAGAGACCCGGTTGCCGCAGGTGATCGAGCGTTCGCCGCAGGCGGCGGGTCTGGCGGCGGCGGAAGTGCTGGCCGAGCGGGGGCATCGGGTCGCCCTGCGGGAGGCTACCGATCGGCTTGGCACTCGTTCTGGCCGTGAAAGCCCGGCTTCATCGCGACCGGACGCCACCCAGCGCCCTCGGTTACCGCGGAAATCGCGGCGGCTGGCAAGGCAGTGACGTTCGTTACGGGCGATCCCTCCATCGCGCCGGAAATGGAGCATCGTTTGAGCATTACCTACCGGAAAGCGCTCGCCGAACATGGTGTGCGGGTTCTGCTGGAGCACGAACTGGTTTCGGTGAGCGCGCACGAGGGCGGCGCGAGGTAGTGTTGCGTCATTTGCTGACTGACCGGGAACCACGCGAAATCCAAGCGCAGGTCATTGTCGAGCATGGGGCGATGCCAGTGAACGACGTCTTCGACGAATAGCGGCCGCTCTCGGTGAATGCTGGCGTCACGGAGATCGAAAGACTGGTCGGTTCAACGCCTCTGCGTGCCCGGCCTCCTCTGGCTTCGAACTGCACAGGATCGGCGACGCGGTCAGAAGGCGATGGGCTCATGCGGCCTGCGGCTTGGGGTCCATTTCTGACGGCGCCGAATGTCTATGCGGGCGCGGTGGCCACGGAGGCGCGCTCGACGATTTCCGTCTTCAGGACCACGCGCGTCGCCTCCGCGCTGTTTCCGTTAAGCCGCTCGACCAATAGCTTGGCCGCCGCTTCGCCAAGGCCGTAGACGGGCTGGCGCACGACCGTGACGGGCGGTGTCGTGACGGACGTCCAGTCCGCGTCGTGAAACGACACCAGCGACAGGTCAGTTGGAATAGTGAGGCCAAGTTCGCGACAGACCTTGAAGACTTCAAGGCCGATCACGCTGTCGGATGCGATGACCGCTGTCGGACGCCGCGAGGATTTGAGCATGACGGTGGCGATACGGTAGGTGTGTTCCGGCGTCACGGCGCCCACATGCACCCAGTCTTCCATTCGCTCGAGGCCAGCCTTCTGGCAGACATCGAGAAAACCCTCGATCCGCCGGCGCACCGAGCCGGTATTGATGTCGGTCGGCGCACGGAAGCGGTGATCGGGAGTGTCGCAGGCGGTGAGATAAGCAATACGCCGGTGGCCGAGCGCGATGAACCGGCGTGTGATGTTTTCTGCGGCGTGCCGGTCGTCGGCGATCACGGTGTCGATGTCGAGCGTTTCGCTGCCGCGGTCGAGCAGCACGAGCGGCCGGCCGGAACGGGCGGCTTCACGCAAATGGTCGGCATCGCTCTCCATGGCCGGCGAGACGATGAGGCCGTCCACCCTCTTTGCAAGCAGGGTTCGAATTGCGGATTTTTCCGCATCGGCGTCTTCGCCAGAATTGATCAGGATGACGGTGAAGCCGGTCTGCCGGGCGACATCGGTGATACCGCGCATCGCCAGGCTGAAGAACGGATTTTCGATATCGCCCACCACCACGCCGATCGTGCCGGAACGCCCCGTCGTCATACTGCGGGCCAATTCGTTCGGCTGGTAGTTAAGGGAACGGGCAGCGGCGGTCACGGCATCGCGCACATGGTCGCTCACGGTTCCATAGCCTCCCAAAACCCGCGCGGCGGTGGCCTTCGAGACGCCCGCCTTGCGGGCGACATCGGCGACCGTGACAGAGGAGGATCGGGGCGGGCTTTGGTCCATGGAAGTTAGCCATACAAGAGATATTGACGACTGGCAAATGCGAAGATAACAATTGAGAAAAGTCAAAGAGACCGGTCTCTTTTTGCTTGAGACCGGTCTCATAGTGAGAATAGCGAAATCCCGGCATGCGATGGCATGGGCCGGACGAGCGGGTCGTACCGTCGTCCGGGTGGGACCCGTGCGGCTTGAAAACA
Organism: Ensifer adhaerens; assembly: GCF_013283195.1. Classification (GTDB taxonomy): domain Bacteria; phylum Pseudomonadota; class Alphaproteobacteria; order Rhizobiales; family Rhizobiaceae; genus Ensifer; species Ensifer adhaerens_G. The sequence continues at coordinate 1,616,402 of NZ_JABEKT010000001.1, forward strand.
TCGCAGAGAACACCACCAGAGGAGACGAAATCGATGAAACTATCAGAAGCCATCACTTCCCCCCTTGCCTGCATGCGGGCGACCGCCGTCGCAATCGCCCTCGGCGTCATTGCAGGCGTAACGGCACCGGCCGTAGCGCAGGATAATTCCCTCGGTCTGATCGATCCGGCCGTGATCAGCGTCGGCACGATGGGCGATGCCAAGCCCTATGCCTTCACCACCGCCGACGGCAACTTCACCGGCTTCGACATCGAGCTTTTCCTCAACGTTGCCGAGCGCATGGGCTTCAAGAAGGAGCAGGTGATCTTCACCGGCCAGGAATTCTCCGCCCTGATGCCTTCGGTTGCCAACAGCCGCTTCGATGTCGCGGCGGCCGCCATAGGTACGACGGATAAGCGCAAGCAGACCGTCGATTTCTCGGATGGCTATCTCGCTGGTTTCCTCACCGTGCTGACATCGGATGCCGGCATCACCGACGCGGCTGGCCTCAAGGGCAAACGCCTTGGCGTCGTCCAGGGCACACTGCAGGAAATCTACGCCGAGAAAAATTTCACCGGTGCCGACCTCGTGAAGTTCCCGGACAACAATTCCGCCGTCTCCGCGCTCAACAACGGCACGGTCGATGCCCATTTCCTCGACTACGAAGCGGCCAAGGACTACGCGGCGCGCTATCCGGAGCTGAAGGTTGCGGTCAACATTCCGAGTTTCGACGCGCCAGCCGGCTTTGTGATCCGCAAGGGCAATGACGCGCTGCGCGAGTCGCTGAACAAGGGGCTCCAGGCAGCCATGCAGGACGGTACTTGGAAGACGCTGCACGAAAAATGGTTCCCGGGCACGCCGATGCCGGATCAATACCTTCCCAAGCAGTGATGCCGTCTTCCGGTCCGGCCTTTACCGGTCGGACCGGCCTTTCTTTCAAGGGATCCCCTGATGAACTGGCTTGAAAACCTGCGCCGTAGCTTCCTCGACTGGAACGCGATGGCCGAAGTCCTGCCGACGATGATCACGGTCGGGCTGAAGAATACCCTGATCCTTGCGGCTGCCTCCACAGTGCTCGGCGTTGTGATCGGAATGGTGCTCGCCATCATGGGCATTTCGCGATCGGCCTGGCTGCGCATACCGGCCCGCATCTATACCGACGTCTTTCGCGGTCTTCCCGCTATCGTCACCATCCTGCTAATCGGCCAGGGATTTGCGCGCATCGGCCGCGAACTGTTCGGCCCTTCGCCTTATCCGCTCGGCATTCTGGCGCTCAGCCTGATTGCCGGCGCCTATATCGGTGAAATCTTCCGCTCGGGTATCCAGAGCGTTGAGCGCGGCCAGATGGAAGCCTGCCGGGCGCTCTCGATGAGCTATGGGCAGGGCATGCGGCTCATCGTCGTGCCACAGGGCGTGCGCCGCGTGCTGCCGGCGCTTGTCAACCAGTTCATCGGCAACGTGAAGGATTCCAGTCTCGTCTACTTCCTCGGCCTGCTGGCCTCCGAGCGCGAGATCTTTCGCGTTGGCCAGGATCAAGCCGTCGTGACCGGCAATCTTTCGCCGCTGCTGCTTGCGGGCATCTTCTACTTGGTCGTCACCGTGCCGCTCACCCACGTTGTTAACGCGATCGACAATCGCCTAAGACTCGGCAAGCAGCGGCCGGCAATCATCACCAGCGGGCTGGAAGAAGTCAGCGAGCTCGATGCTGCGAGCCGTACCTCCGGGGCGAGCTTCAAGGGCGGTAGCCTGGACGTCCGCCAACTCAGCATGGCCTATGGCGAGTTGGACGTGCTGAAGGGTGTCGATCTTTCGGTAAAGCCCGGCAGCGTCACCTGCATCATCGGCCCGTCCGGTTCCGGCAAGTCGACGCTTCTGCGCGGCCTCAACCGGCTCGTCGAGCCGAAGAGCGGCGATATCCTGATCGACGGTGAAAGTATCCTCGCCATGAAGCCGGAGCGGCTGCGCCGTCGGGTGGGCATGGTCTTCCAGCACTTCAACCTCTTCCCGGACCACACTGCGCTCGAAAACGTCATGCTGTCGCTGACGAAGATCAAGGGGCTGCCGAATGCCGAGGCCGAGCGCATTGCCAAGGCGCGGCTCGCCGATGTCGGCCTTGCCAGCCGTCAGCATCACCGGCCGGGCGGACTCTCGGGCGGCCAGCAGCAGCGTGTCGCCATTGCCCGCGCGCTGGCGATGGAGCCTGAGGTCATCCTGTTCGACGAGGTCACGAGCGCGCTCGATCCCGAACTGGTCAAGGGCGTACTCAACCTCATGGCCGATCTCGGCAGCCGTGGCATGACAATGGTCGTCGTCACGCATGAAATGGGCTTTGCCCGCCGTGTCGCCGACCAGGTTGTCTTCATGGACGAGGGACGTGTCGTGGAGGCTGGAACGCCCGAGGCGATTTTCGACAATCCGCAAAGTCAGCGCCTTCAGCGTTTCCTTGCGGAAGTGCTCTGAGCCCGGCGCAAGGAGAAGACCATGACACACACGATACGATGGGGCGTGCTGGGTTGCGCGGGGATCGCCGTCAAGGCGGTAATCCCGGCCATCCAGTCGAGCCGGCTGGGGAGGGTTGCTGCCATCGCCTCGCGCGACCTGAGGAAAGCGGAAGAAACGGCGGCGGCGTTCGGAATTCCCAAGCCTTATGGGAGCTACGAAGCGCTGTTGGCCGATCCCGAGATCGATGCGATCTACAATCCGCTACCTAATCATTTGCATGTGCCGCTGACGATCAAGGCGCTGGAAAACGGCAAGCCGGTACTCTGCGAAAAGCCGATTGCGCTCGATGCCGCAGAAGCCATGACGCTGGCGGCAGCGCAAAAGTCGGCCGGCCTGCCGGTCGCCGAAGCTTTCATGGTGCGTCATCATCCGCAATGGAAGAAGGCCCTAGCCCTTGTCGCACAGGGACGGCTTGGCGAGGTGAGGGCGATCCAAACGATCTTCTCCTACTATCTCGAGGATCCGGAGAACGTGCGAAACCAGGTCGATATCGGTGGTGGTGGGCTGTTCGACGTCGGGTGCTACGCCATCAATACGGCCCGCTTCCTATTCGGTGCCGAGCCGCTCCGGGCGATCGCCCTGATGGACCGCGATCCGGTCTTCGGCACGGACCGGCTGACGAGTGGACTCCTAGCGTTCCCCGGCGGACGGCAGCTTGCCTTCACCTGCGCGACGCAACTCTCGCTGACCCAGAAGGTGACGATCCTCGGCACCCGCGGCCGGATCGAAATTCCGATCCCGTCCAACGCACCGACGGATGCGGCGACCGTGATCATGGTCGATGACGGCCGCGACCTTGTTGGCGGCGGGCGCGAGGAGATCGCCATCGAGCCGATCGACCAGTACCGCCAACAGGCTGACGCCTTCGCTGCGGCTATTCTTTCCGGTGAACCGCTTTCCTTGAGCCTGGACGATGCCATCGCCAACATGAAGGCGATTGACGCCCTCATTCGGTCGACGGAGAGCGGGCGCTGGGAGTCGCCCTGATTTTCTCGGATCTACATGACCAACAGATTGAAAGACATGACCATGAACGACAACACCATCACCTCGGCGGTGATCATCGGCGCCGGCATTTTCGGCGTTTCTACCGGCCTGCAGCTCGCCCGGCGCGGCATTCGCGTCACGATAATCAACGACGGCCCGCCGGCCAATGGCGCGTCTGGCCGCTCGCTCTCCTGGCTGAATTCGGCGCGGATGCGCTCGGAGCCGTATCATCGTCTACGCATGGCCGGCATTGACCGCTACCGCACCCTTTCCGCGCGGCATCCTGATGCGGACTGGCTTCGTTTCGACGGCGGCCTTACCTGGGATGCAGACGACGAACGAAACGAGGTCGATGCTGCCTACCGCCACGAGGTTTCGCTCGGCTACGATGCCCGGCATCTGGCGGCAACTGATGTCACAACAGTGACGCCAGGCCTTGATGCGAGTGCGATCACGCCACAGGGCGCGATCTTCAACCCGGGCGAGGGCTGGGTCGACTTGCCGGTCCTGATCGACCTGCTGCTCAAGGAGTTTGCCTTGTTCGGCGGCGCGCTTGTAACCGATCAGGGTGCGGCACGGGTCGTGATCGAGGGCGGTCGGGCAGTCGGCGCGGAAACATCGACGGGCGGCCGCTTCCTGACGGATGCTGTGGTCCTTGCCACCGGTCCGGCTGTGCCGAAGATGGCATCTGAAGCGGGGCAGACAATTGGCGACGGAACCCCGACTGCCCTGCTGGTGCAGACCAAACCACTCGCCCATCCCCTGCGCGCCGTCCTCAACACGCCGCGCGTCGCCGTGCGTCCGGCGCCGGGCGGCACCTTCTCGGTGGACGCCGACTGGGCGGCCGACGAGGGCGTGAAGGTTCGTGACGATGGTGGTTACGAGATCGACGAGGCGGTGGTTGAGGCCCTTTTGGCGGAGGCATCCAAGGTGATGGAGGGCAACCCACAGCTTGAGGCTGCTTCCATCGGCGTCGGCGGCAAGCCGATCCCCGGCGACGGCGAACCAGTGCTGGGAGCCCTCAAGGCCATCCCTGGCTATTACATCGCCTTCAGTCATAGTGGCGCGACGCTCGGCCTCATCGTTGGCGAACTGCTTGCTTACGAGGTCGCGACCGGCGCTGAGCACCCCATGCTCGCTCCCTTCCGCCCGGATCGGTTCAAGTCATAATACGAAGGCCGCGATACAAATCAGACCCCGTACCAGGGTGCGCGTTTTGTCGTCATGAGGCGCGACGATTAACCGGTATGCGTGTCCTGCCAGTTCACACTCGATCGAAGTAAATGGTTTGATATGAACTGGCCGATCGAAAGATCGGCCAGTTCATATCTATGAGACATGTGTTGATCTCGTTCTTTCATGAATCGGAAACGGTGGCCACTTGACTCGCGGTAGCGGCTGTTGAGACTCTTTTGTTGTCAGACATCTTACATAAACGGGGATCCAAACTGACGGATCACAAGGAGGACCACATGAAAAAGCTCTTCATGCGACTGACCGTAGGTGTTGCCTTTGTCGCTGCCGCCGTATCGGCCCATGCTGGCGAGACGTTGGATCGCGTCATGGAAAAGAAGGCGATGGTCGTCGCCACCAACAGCGGCTGGCCGCCCCAGAGCTATCTCGATGACAGCAACGAGATGGTCGGCTTCGACATCGACGTGTCGCGCGAGATCGCCAAGCGCCTCGGCGTCGAGGTGAGCTTCGAGACGCCGGACTGGGCGACGCTCACGGGCGGTCGCTGGCAGGGCCGTTACGACCTCGGTGTCGGTTCGGTCACGCCCACTAAGGCACGCGCCCAAGTGATCGATTTCGTCGGCATCTATTACTACAGCCCTTATGTGTACGTCGTGCACAAGGACAGCGATGCCAAGATCGTCACCGACCTCAACGGCAAGGTGATCGGCGTCGAAACGGCGACGACCTCGGAAGATTTCATCAACCGGAAGCTGGAAATCGACGCTCCGGGCCTGCCGCCGATCGAATATAAGCTGGAACCGGGTGAGGTCCGCACCTTCGCCGATTCCATGCTGCCCTTCGACGACCTTCGCCTCGGCGCTGGCGTTCGCCTCGATGCGGTAATCGCACCCGAGCAGACCGCCATGAATGCCATGAAGAATGGCTATCCGGTCAAGGTTCTCGAAGGCGAATATGCCTTCCGTGAGCCGCTGGTCGTTATCGCCGAGAAGGTCGACCCGGAGTGGACGGCCAAGGTCGGCGGTATCGTCGAAGAGATGAAGAAGGATGGCACGCTCGGCCAGCTCACCACCAAGTGGTATGGCAAGGACTACAGCGCCGACTGATAAACACCGGTGCGGGCGTCTTTTCGCCCGCACCCTTTCATTCGAAGGGGGGCGCATGCCGATGACTTATCCAGACACCTACTATAAACGAACGATGGCGGACCGGACTGCGCGACCAGCCCTTTCGGGTACGGTCGAATGTGACGCGGTCATCGTCGGCGGCGGCCTTGCCGGCCTTTCGACGGCGCTGCAGCTTGCTCGCGCCGGCAAGTGCGTCACGGTGCTGGAGGCCGAGAGCGTGGGCTTCGGAGCGTCCGGCCGCAATGGCGGGTTCGTCAGCCCCGGTTATGCGACCGGCGGCGGCGACATTGCCCGCGTAACGGGCAAGGATGCGGCGCGCAAGCTGCACCTTCTCTCCGTCGAAGGCATGGAATTCATCCGCGAGAACATCAAGACGCTCGGCATCGATAATGCGAAGCCAGAGCCGGGCATCGTGAGCGTTCTGCGTTACGACGATAGCGCGAGCCTCAAGGCCTATGCCGAGGATATAAGCCGCGAATACGGCTACGAGCTCGAATACATGGACCGCGACGCCGTGCGTGCTGTGCTGAAATCGGAGCGCTACTTCCAGGCATTGCGCAATCCGACTGCCTTCCATATGCACCCGCTTAACTATCTGCGTGCCATCGCGGCGGAGATCGAGCGGCTTGGTGGGCGCATCTGCGAGCAGTCGCCGGCGACTTCGGTCGATTCTTCCGGTTCCGAAAAACGTGTGAAAACCGCACGGGGCGAGGTGAAGGCCCGTGACGTCGTTTTCACGACGGGTGGTTATACCGGTTCGCTGAATGGCAAGTTGAAGCGTTCCTATCTGCCGATTGCCACCTATGTGATGGTCAGCGAGGAGGCGCCGGAGCTGATAGCCACGGCGATCGCCACGAAGAACGCCATCGGCGACAACCGCCGGGCCGGTGACTACTACCGTCTCGTCGACGGCGGCCGCCGGATCCTCTGGGGCGGGCGTATCACCACACACGCTGCCTCGACCGCTGGCCTTGTCAAGGAACTGCGGGCCGAAATGGTCGATACCTATCCGCAACTTGCCGGACTCAAGACGGAGCTCGCCTGGTCAGGCCTGATGTCCTATGCCCGTCACCTGATGCCTCAGATCGGACGTATGAGCCCTGGCGTCTGGTACTGCACCGCCTTTGGCGGTCACGGCCTCAATACCACGGCGATCGGCGGCAAGGTCATTGCCGAGGGCATATTGGGGACAAGCGAACGTTACAAGCTTTACGAGCCTTTCGGTCTCGTCTGGGCCGGCGGCCTTGCCGGGCTTGCGGTGGCACAGCTCACCTACTGGAAACTCCAGGCGCAGGACTGGTGGCGCGAGCGTGCGGCTTAAGCAGCTTCTACATTAAAAAGGGGGCGGAATATGATTGGTCGACTGATACTCACCTATCCCGAAGCGTCGCGCAGGGCCGGCGGCTTGCTAATCCTTGCGATCGTCGTGGTGCTCCTTTACGCCCTCGGGGTCAGTTCCGCCTGGATCGGCCATGTTCTGCCGTCCTCGACAGACTGGCTGAAGGCGAACCCAGCGATCAGCCGCGTCGTCTCGTCGGTGCTGATCGCGCTCATCGTCGCCGCCAACTGGAAGGCGTTGCGCCAACTGTCACGCCGCCAGCAGATTGTCGCCGTCTGGCTCGAGCTGTTCGCGCTCCTGATGCTGTTCTTCTACTCCTTCGATCTTTCCTTCGCCTTCATCGCCAAGAAGATCGGCTTCCTCATCACGCAGGGCGTGACGACGACGCTCTTCATTTCGGCGATTTCGATCGTCATCGCCACCATCATCGCGCTGGCTGGCGCCATCGCGAAACTCTCCAACAATGGCGTGATCTACGGGCTTGCAACGTTCTATACGTCGCTTTTCCGCGGACTGCCGCTGCTCATGCAAATCTACATCATCTATCTCGGCCTACCGCAGGTGGGGTACGTGATCGGCGCCGTACCGGCCGGCATTCTCGCGCTCTCGCTCTGCTACGGCGCCTACATGACGGAAATTTTTCGCGCCGGCATCCAGAGCATCAATCGCGGGCAGACGGAGGGCGCGACCGCGCTCGGTCTCAGCCCGGCGCAGACGATGATGCTGGTCATCTTGCCGCAGGCCATGCGCGTCATCATCCCGCCGACCGGCAACCAGTTCATCGCAATGCTGAAAGATTCCTCGCTGGTCTCTGTCGTCGGCGTCTGGGAAATCATGTATCTCGCCCGCACCCAGGGCCAGACGGAATTCCGGCATATCGAGATGCTGATCACCGCCTCCATGATCTACTGGACCCTTTCGATTTGCCTGGAATATGCCCAGTCCCGCATCGAGGAAAGGTTTGGCCGCTTCAATGTCCGCTGAGGCATCCGTGGCAGACAGCGACGGCACTCCGGTCGTGCCGTCGAACGGTCGTGGAGCGCTGCTCGTGCTCGCCGCCTTCTTTGTGTTCTCCGCAACCGATGCGATCGTCAAGATCATGGCCGGAACGATGCCGGCGCCACAGGTGACCTTTTTCGTCACCATTGCAGCTCTCCTTCTGCTCCTGGTCCATGCACTCGCAACCGGCCGTCTTCGCCGCCTCATCCCCCGCCAGCCGTCGCTCGCTTTCTGGCGAGCGCTGCTGCTGGCGTTCGATACGCTGCTGATCCACTACGCCTTCGCCAAGTTGCCGCTTGCGGAAGCCTATCTTATCGCCTTCCTGACGCCGATCCTGGTGGCGATGCTGAGCTTCGTCTTCCTCAGGGAGCGGCTGTCGCGCATCGGCTGGGCCGGTGTACTGATCGGCTTTGCCGGCGTCGTCGTGGCGCTGAAACCGGGCGTCGCGCCACTCAATCTCGGCCATCTCGCCGCCTTTGGGTCCGCCGTGTTTTTTGCGCTGTCGTTGATTCTGCTGCGCCGGGCGAAGGTGGCGGAAACGGATGAAGCGCTGGTTGCCAGCCTGCTCGTCGTCATGACGCCTGTCGCCTTCGCGGTTGCGGCTGTTTCGGGCGAGCCAGCTCCGCTCGGCCTTTCCGATCTTGGCTTCTCAGTCGCAGGCGGTGCCTTGATGCTGGGCGGACATGCGTTACTGGTGCGCGCTTTCCGTGTTGGCGAGGCTTCGGTCGTTGCGCCGTTCCAGTACAGTCAAATCATCTGGGGCTGCTTCTACGGTATGTTCCTCTTCGCAACGCCGTTAGAGCTGTACACGCTGCTGGGCGCGGCAATCATCATCCTGTCCGGCTGGCTTGTCCTGAAATAGCCTTGAGGGCAGTGGGTTTACTGAGGCTGTGCCGGGCAAGCAGATGTTTCTGCGCCCGCCGAAAGGCAGGAGACAATCACCGTTTCGATCCAGTTCTGCAGGCCGAGACGCCCGACTGGATGCGCAGGGAGCACTGTTCGTCGAAGTTCAGCATGGACATGTCTTCATCGCCATGGATGAAAAAGTTGTAAGACAACGGACATTGTGGATGTCGCCTGTCAAGACGACCCTTGGAGATCCGGCGGCTGGAAGTGCAACATCTTGAGCACGGTTTCTGCATGCGCCATACACTTGACCATCCCGGATTTGTCAGACAAGGAAGTTGCAACGACAATGAATGACGAGGCACGCCGGTGGAGGAACCCCTTCGCGATTCACGCACCCTCGCTGTCCAGCTCCGGGACCGGATCGCCGATCTTATCAAAGATAAAGGGTTGAGGCCGGGCGACAGGTTGCCGACCGAAGCACAGCTGACGCAGCGGTTCAAGATTTCCCGGCCGGCGCTGCGCGAGGCGCTGAAACTGCTCGAACAGGACGATGTGATCAATGTCGAGCACGGCCGCGGCCGGTTCGTCTCGGCGCTCTCGGCCGTGCAGGTCGATCGACCGATCACCGTCTTCGAGAGCGTCACGGACATGGCGCGGCACTACGGCTACCGGACGGTCAACAAGGTGCTTTCGATCTCCGAGGAGGCGCCGGACGCGTGCGTCGCCGAGAGCCTAAGGCTTGGCCCGGCTGACCGCGTGATCCGTATCGAGCGCATCCGCCTGCACGAGGACGAGCCGATCCTCTACTGCATCGACTACATGCCGCGCAGCCTCATTGAAGGGCGCCTCTACGACATCGACTGGAGTGGCTCGCTGATGCAACTCATGGAGGAACACGGCAACCGCCCGCGCATGTCGGCGGCCAGCGTTTCCGCCGTCATGCTGCCGGACGACGTGGTCGAGCGCCATGGCCTAAAGGACTTCGGTCCGGCGCTTCTCATCACGGAAACCTGTTTCAACGCTGCCGGCGCGCCGGTTAACTACGCCATCGACTACCATCGCGGCAGCCATTTCTCCTTCAGCCTCGTTCGTAAATGACATCGCTGTAGGGGCAGGAACCGTGCGTCACTCGCATGACTAGGCGAACCGGCTGCCCGAAGCTACAAGGGGATCGCGAAGCGTCCTGCTCGTACGATTGGAGGTGACATGGTTCGGAAACCGGCGACTTTGAAGGATGTGGCGGCGCTGGCCAATGTGTCGCGCGCAACGGCCGCCCGGGCTCTCAACAGTTACGGATATGTCGGCGGCGAAACCGCCCAGAAGGTCCAGGCGGCCGCGGAAAAGCTCGGCTATCGCGGCAACCGCCTCGCCCAGGCGCTGCGCAGCGGGCAATTGCCGATCGTCGGCTGCATCCTTGGCGATATCCAGAACCCGTTCTTCGCCCGCATCGCGCACGATATCGAGGTCCTCGCCCGCGAGTGCGGGCACAATCTCGTCATCGGCAGCAGCGAGGAGGAGTTGGCGCAGGAAATTTCCCTTCTGGCGAGCCTGCGGTCGCTCAGCATACGCGGCTTCATTGTCGCGCCAACCTCGCAGGGCAACAACGCCCACCTGCAGGGTCTGATCGACGAGGACGTGCCGCTGGTGCTGATCGACCGTGTCGCCGAGGGCGTCGATTGCGACAGCGTCGTCGTCGACAACGAGGGCGGCGCGCGCAAGGCCGTCGAATACCTGATCGGCATGGGCCATAACCGCATCGGCCTGTTGCAGGACGACATGCGTATCTTTACCTCACGCGAGCGCAGGAGCGGCTATAGGTCGGCGCTCGCCGCCGCCGGGATCGCGGCCGACGACCGTATGGTCGCCGTGTCGCAATCCACCGTGGAGCATGCGGTCGATGCGACCATACGGCTCTTCAGCCAGAAGTCCCCGCCGACGTCGCTTTTCACCGTCGACAGCCTGATGACCCAGGGCGCGCTCCTGGCCTTCCGTTCCATGGGCGTTTCCATCCCGCACGACGTCTCGCTCATCGGTTTCGACGACTTCAATCTGGCGACTTTCACCGATCCGCAGATTACCGTCGTCTCGCAGCCCGTCTCCGAAATCGGCCGCGCGGCCGCCCGGGTGCTGTTCGAAAGGCTCGCCGGCAAGGACGGGGCGCCGCAGAAAATCCGCTTTGAAACCAAGCTGATAGTACGCGGCTCTGTCAGCCGCCGCAGCGTCATCTGAGCGCCGCAACCCCCGCCTCAAAAAAATCGAGACGCCCACTTGCCAGCGCGAAAGTCTTATGCGTTAAATATATGTGAGATCGATCTCACATCGTCTCAAAGTTTATTCGCGCAGGCACGTCACCTCGCTTCGAAGGCGATTTCGCGCAGCGCAAAACGGGAAGGTACAAATGCTCAACTTTGATAGAGATCGCTTTGTGAAGATACAAAGCGGCGCAGTCGCAATCGCCGACGACATGCGCGCCCTGATGCGCGGTATGCTCGACGACGGTCTGGAACGCATTTTCTTCATGGGGACCGGCGGCGTGCAGTTCCTCACCCAGCCTGCCATCGAGCTTGCGCGCGCTTTGACGGTATTCCCGGTTTCGGCGGCCTATTCGGCGCAGGTCGTGCTGGAGCCCCCGGCCGGCCTGAACGAGAAGGCGCTGGTCGTCCTGCCCTCGCTGTCCGGCACCACCAAGGAAAGCGTGCAGCTTCTGTCCTTCCTCAAGGAGCGTGGCGTCAGGACGCTGTCGCTCACCGGCCATAAGGACACGCCGCTCGGCCGTGACGCCGACCACAACTTCACCAATTTTGCCGAGGACGATACCTCCTCGGAATCCTTCTATCTGCAGACCCTGATCATCGTCCTAGCGCTTTTGGCCGAGCGCGGCGAATATCCCGATTTCGATGCGACGGTGACAGAACTCAAGCTGCTGCCGGAGCTGCTGGTTTCGGTGAAGGAAGGCTATGAGGCGGATGCCGCGGCTCTCGCCAGGGACATCAAGGACGAGACCTACCACATCTTCACGGGCGCGGGCGCCGCGTGGCCGGAAGCCCACTATTACGGCATGTGCATACTCGAAGAGATGCAGTGGATCCGCACCCGCCCGGTCCATGCGTCGGACTTCTTCCACGGCACGCTCGAACTGCTGGAGCCGGGTGTCAGCCTGTTCATCTTCAAGGGCGAGGATGCTTGCCGGCCGCTCGCCGAGCGTGTCGAGAATTTCGCCCGGCGCTACACCGACAAGGTGCGTGTCCTCGATGCGGCGTCCGCCAGCCTGCCGGGCGTTTCCGCCAAGACCCGCAGCGTGATCTCCCCGGTCCTCCTTGCGACCATGCTGGAGCGCCTAAGCGCCCACCTGGAAGTCCTGCGCGATCATCCGCTGACGACGCGCCGCTACTACAAGCGCGTCGAATACTGAGGTTCGCCCGGTCCGGCGAACGCGCCGGACCGGGATGCCGTCTTGCATGCCCCAGGTAACGAAAGAAGAGAGAGGAACTGCGAAATGAAGACCAACACGTTCTTGAGCACGACAAGCCTCGGGTCGCTTGTCGCGGCCGCATTCGTCATCGGCGGCGTCAGCGGTGCGGGCGCGGCCGATCCCGTCATTGCCGATCCCAATGCCGCGGTCGAATATTCCGGCACGGTCAGCGTGCTGACGAAATTCGGCCTGCAGCAGCTCTCCCCCTTCTTCGTCAATGCCGCCCAGGAATACGAAAAGCTGCATCCCGGCGTGAAAGTGGAACTCATTCAGGAGAGCGACGACAGCGTGAAGGGCAAGACGAAGGCGCTGGTGGCGTCCAATTCGCTGCCCGACGTCTATTTCACCTGGACGGGAAGCTGGGGTGAGAATTTCGTGCGCGGCAACCGCGCCGTCGACCTGACGCCGGTCATCGGGCCGGAAACCGAATGGGGCAAGACGCTCGCCAACGCCGCCGTCTCCGCCTTCCAGTACAACGGCAAGCTTTACGGCATTCCGCTTTATCTCGACGCCAAGTTCATGGGCTACAACAAGAGCCTGTTCGAAAAGGCGGGCGTTTCCGAGCCCAAGACCTTCGACGAGCTCCTGGGTGCCTGCGCTGCGCTGCGCAAGTCCGGCGTCACGCCGGTTTCCTTTGGCAACAAGGAGGGCTGGCCGGGCGTGCACTATGCGGGGCAACTGCTCGCATACAACGTGCCGCAGGCGACGCTCGAAAAGGACTTCGTCCCGGCCACGGCGGAATTTGCCGATCCCGGCTACGTCGCCAGCCTGACGCAGTTCAAGAAGCTGATCGACGAATGCTCAGACGGATCGGGCACCAACGGCTCCTCCTATGCCACGGCCCTGCAGCAGTTCAGTAACGGCCAGTCCGCCATGTACTACCAGGAGATCATCGAGTTCGACCAAGCGACGGCCGACGGTGCGCTGAAGCGCGAGGACTTCGGCTTCTTCAAGCTGCCGGCGCCCGCCGACGCCAAGGGCGACGTCAAGTCTATCGAGGGCGCGCCCGAGGGATACATGATCAGCGCCGCCTCGAAGAACATTCCGCTGGCGATCGACTTCATGCGGTTCGTCACCTCGGCCGACAACGGCAAGGTGCTTTCGGCGCCGCCCTACGGCCAGCCGAGCGCGACGATCGGCGGCTATTCCGCCAATGCCATGAACCCCGCGGTCGTCGACGGCCTGAAGGTGATCGCCGATTCCTCCTATCTCATGCCCTGGCTCGACACGGCCAATCCGCCGCGCGTGGCGGCAGCCTGGCTTTCGGGCCTCCAGGCGCTGATCGGCGGCACCATGACACCTGAAGAGGTCATGGGACGGGTCAAGGAAGCGGCGGCTTCGTCCAAGTAGGAACAGGCCGACGATGACTGTCATGAAGCAAGACTACAAAGGTGGAGCCGTCAAAATCGGCTTCGCCGGGCCGGGCCGGCCTGAAAAAGACCGGCTCGGTCCGATCGCCGGGATCCTGTCCTTCCGCTGGGTCCTCATCGCCTTCGTCCTGATCCTCTGGTTCGTCTATTACCCGATCATCGACAACTTCCTCGTCAGCACGCGGAACCAGGACATCTTCACGGGGCAGACCGACTTCGTCGGGCTCGACAATTACCGGCGCTTGCAGGACGATCCGGTCGTATTGACGGCGATCGTCAACAACACGCTCTATGCGGTCATCTCCGTCATTTTTCAGGTTTTCGGTGCGTTCGTGCTCGCCGCGCTCATCGAGGGACTGAGCGAAGAGAGATGGCGCCGGTTCTGGCGCGCCGTCTATTTCATACCCTCGGCCATCTCGATCACCGTCACCGGCCTCCTGTTCTACTTCATCTACCAGCCCGATATCGGCCTTCTGGATTCGGCGCTGACGCAGATCGGGCTTGCGGACTGGTCGCGCGCCTGGCTCGGCGAGGAGGGAACCGCGATCTACGCCATCATCGCCATGAGCCAGTGGCAGGGCTTTGGATATTCCACGCTGCTGTTCGCCATCGCGATCCAGAAGATCCCGCGCGAACTCTACGATGCGGCGATCATGGACGGGGCAGGCACCTGGCGGCGCCTGTGGAACATCACCTTTCCGCTTACCCGCGAAATGACCGGCCTCATGGTGATCGTCACGATCACCGGCGCCTTCCAGGTCTTCAACGAGGTCATGGTGATGACCGGCGGCGGGCCGAACAACAGCAGCCAGGTGCTCGGCACATGGCTATACCAGCAGGGCTTCATCGAAAACGACTTCGGTTATGGCGCGGCCATCGCAACGGTCATCTTCGTCATCACGCTGATCACCGGCTTCGCGCAGCTCTGGTACACCAAGAGACGGAGGGTCGACCTGTGAGCGTCTCTTATCAGCCGCGGGAAACCGAGCGCACCGACTTCGCCGCCGTGCTGGCGAAGACCTGCCTCGTCACCTTCCTCGTCAGCCTTGGCTTCGTCGTGCTCTATCCGTTGTTTTGGATGGCGATGAATGGCTTCAAGACCAATGCTGAAATCTTCGGCAACCCTTTTTCACTGCCGAGCGGCTTCAGCATTGCGAACTATATTTCGGCCTGGAACCAGGGCATCCGGAATTACATCGCGACGAGCGTTATCGTCACGCTCGGGTCGGCCGTCTGCACGGTGCTGATCAGCGCCTGGACAGCCTATGGCCTGACCCGCTCGAAACTGCCGGGAAAGCCGCTCTTCGTTGGCATCGTGCTCGGTGGGCTCATGCTGAGCCCGACGGTCGCGGTCATCCCGCTCGTGCGCATGATGCAGGAGCTCGGCCTCTACAATACCTACTGGGCGCTGATCATCCTCTATATCGCCTTCCGCATTCCCTTCACGACCTTCCTCATCCGCGCCTATATGCTCGGCCTGCCGCGTGACCTGGACGAGGCGGCCATCATGGACGGGGCGAGCGAAGGCCAGATCTTCTGGCGGGTGACGCTGCCGCTGTGCAAGCCGATCCTGGTCTCCTGCGTGATCCTGCATGTGCTCTTCGCGTGGAACGAATATCTCTTCGCCATGATCTTCACCAGCGGCGCGGACCTCCAGACGCTGCCCGTCGGCCTCACTTCTATCATGGCGAAGCACGGAACGAACTACGCCGTCGTCTTCGCGGCGATGACGCTCTCGGCGCTTCCCATCGTCGTCACCTTCTTCGCGGCCCAGCGCTTCTTCATCCGCGGGCTTGCCGAGGGCATCGGAAAATAGGGCAGGGCATCATGTTGAACCGCAAACAGCTCATCGGTGCGAACTTCTCCTTTCAGCACCATCCGTTCCGCTGGACTGCCGAGCACCTGTGCGCCATGGGGTTCGACCGGATGGAACTGTGGGGGATCGCCCCCCATCTCGACCTCTTCCACGACAGCCGCGCGCAACTGGCGGAGGTGAAGGCGATCCTCAGCGACAACGGGCTCACGGTCCGTTGCTTCACCCCCGAGCAGGTTCTCTATCCGGTCAACATCGCCTCGGGCCATAGGTCCAATCGCGAGGCGAGCGTCGGGCGTTTCCTGCACGCCGCCGACATCTGCGCCGAGCTCGGCGCGACTTACCTCTTCCTAACGCCTGGCCGTGGCTTCGAGTGCGAAAGCCGGGACATCGCCCTTGCGCATTCGGTCGCATCCATCAACCGGATTGCGGCGCATGCCAGAAACCTTGGCGTGTCCTGCCTGCTGGAGCCGCTACAACGCGTCGAAAGCAATATCGTCACAAATGCGAACGAGCTTTACGCCCTGTGGCGTGCGCTCGACGACGAGCATATCGACGTGGTTCTCGATCTTGTCGTCATGGCGACGGCGGGGCATCTCGCCTGGGGTGACGGCGACCTGCCGCTGGGCGACTATCTCGCCGAACTCGGCGCGCATGGTTTTACCGGCACGCTGACGTTCGAGCCCTTCGGCAACGGAAGCTCTGCGCTCGATCCCGTTTCCAACTGGCGGCGGTGCCTCGACGCGGTTGCCCCTGATTTCAATCAAGCGGAACAAGCATGAAGAACGCCAATCCTACCCTGATCGCCATCGGCGACAATTGCCTCGACGCCTATCTGAGCAAGGGCTTCGTCACTGTGGGCGGCAATGCCCTCAATGTCGCCGTGCAGTGGCGCCGGCAGGGTTTGAATGCCCGTTATTTCGGCGCGCTCGGACCGGACGAGGAAGCGCAGATCATGTTTGGCGCCATTGAGGATGCGGGCCTCGCCCGGGCCGATGTCGAAATACGCCCGGGCGCTTCGGCCGTGACGCTCCTGAGCGACGATGCCGGCGAGCGGCGCTTTCTCTTAGAGTCGCTCGGCGTCGGCGAGGACTATTTCCCGAACGCGGAACGCTACGCGGCGCTGTTGCAGGCCGACTGGGTGCATCTCGGTACCAATTCGAGCGAGCGGCTGGTCCGCCGCCTCGTTGCCGATGGCGTGACATTCAGCATTGATGTCTCCACGCGGCATTTCGACCTCCCGCTCGAAGGTGTGCCGCTGGTCTTCGCTTCCGGCCCTGAAGACCCTAGCGAGCCGGTCGAGCCGCTGATCGCGCGGTTCAAGGCGGCGGGCGCGCGCCAAGTTGTGATCACCTGCGGCAGGCGCGGTTCCTTCCATGACGATGGCGGCACGCTGTTTCAGGCGGGCTCGGTGCCGGTCGCCGTGGTCGATACCTGCGGCGCGGGGGACAGTTTCATCGCTACCTTCCTCGTGTCGCGCTTCTTCGAGACGCTTTCCGGGGAGGCGGCTCTTGACCGTTCTGCCGCGAGGGCAGCGGAAACCTGCACGCATCTCGGTGGGTTTCCCCAGCCGATCCAGGCAATTCCCCAATGGTTGCTGGACAAGTACGACAGCGTTATCCGCACGACACAAAGGGCTTGAGCATGAACGTCATCAAGATGAGGCCGCCTGTGGCAGCAGCAAAGGGGGACCGCTCCTACTGGCTGCAGAGCATCGATGCGGACGCCGTCACCGCTCCGTTGCACGGCAGCGAGGTCTGCGACGTGGCGATCGTCGGCGGCGGATATGCCGGTCTCTGGACGGCTCTCCGCATAAAAGAGGAAGCCCCACAGGCGCGCGTGACCGTTCTCGAGGCTGACTTCTGCGGGTCGGGTGCTTCGGGCCGAAATGGAGGCCAGGTTCACAGCTGGTTTGCGGAAATCGACATGCTGCGGGCGCTTGTGGGTGAAGATGAAGCGCTCATGCTGTGCCGGGCGACCACCGAGGCCATCGAGGAACTGAGCGGTCTGCAGGCCGCAGGCACCATCGACATGGATCTGCGGCTCGATGGCTGGCTGTGGACGGCAAGCTCGACAGCGCAGGAAGGCGCCTGGGTGCAAGCTTGCAACGTGTGCCGTACGATTGGCGAAGAGCGCTTCCGGCCACTCCAGAGCACAGAAATCCTGCTCCGCACGGGCTCCGCCTCCTCCTATGCCGGCATCGTCGAGGAGAGGGCGGGGACCGTTCAGCCTGCAAAGCTTGCCCTCGGCCTGCGCCGGCTCGCCCTTTCCAAGGGCGTCGTCATTCGCGAGCAAAGTCCGGTGCTCGAAATCGTGCCGGGCGACAGACCGCAATTGCGCACAGCAAAAGGCGTTCTGTCTGCTGGCAAGGTGATCCTTGCCGCCAACGCCTGGCTGTCGGCAATTCCGGAACTGCACCCTTATCTCTATGTTGTCAGCAGCCAGGTCATTGCCACCGCACCTGCACCTGATGTTCTGGACGAAATCGGCTGGACCGATGGCGCCTCGATCTGCGATGCGCAGCATCACGTGCTCTATTATCAGCGAACGCCAAGCGGCGAGGTCATCTTCGGGCGTGGCACGGGCGGCATTTCCTTTGGTGACCGCATCGACCATCGATTCAACCGCAGCGGGGATGCGGGGGTGGACAATATCCGCGAAATGCATAGGGTCTATCCGCAACTCAAAGGGGTGCCAGTCCTCTACGATTGGACTGGACCAATCGACTGCACGGCGCAGCACCTGCCGGTTTTTGATCGCCTTAGGGACCACCCGAACATCTTCTATGCCATGGGTTTCAACGGCACGGGCATCGCGCAAGCGCCGGTTGCCGGGAAGATCATGGCAAGCCTTGTCCTCGGCCGCGACGATGTGTGGAGCCGGTGCGGACTGGTTGGCATCGACAGACGGACGCGGCTGCCGCCAGAACCCCTGCGTTACGCGGGGGCCAGGGTCGTCCGTCGGGCCATACGCCGGAAGAATGACCTCGAAATCCAGAACAGGAAGCCGGATCGGATAACGCGGTTCCTGGCCGGGCTCGCGCCCTGACGGTGCGGTGTCCTCGCGGGTGAAATCAATAAAAATGGAGCGGGAACGATGGCTGATCTGACGCTGAGAAACATACGTAAGTCTTATGCCGATTTTGAAGTGCTGCACGGGATCGACCTCGATATAAAGTCGGGGGAATTCATCGTCTTCGTCGGACCATCCGGCTGCGGAAAGTCGACACTGCTGCGTTCGATCGCGGGTCTCGAGACGGTGACCTCCGGCGACCTTGTCATCGATGGGGAGCGTATGAACACTGTGGCGCCTTCCAAGCGTGGCATTTCCATGGTGTTCCAGTCCTATGCTCTCTATCCGCATATGACCGTCTATGAAAACATGGCTTTCGGATTGCGCATTGCCGGCGTGTCGAAGGCGGAGATCGAAGTGCGGGTTCAACGGGCGGCAGTAATCCTGCAACTGGGCAATTATTTGAAGAGGTTGCCGAAGGCGCTGTCTGGTGGACAGCGCCAACGCGTTGCCATCGGCCGCGCCATCGTCCGCAATCCGCGGGTCTTCCTCTTCGACGAACCGCTTTCCAATCTCGACGCGGCGTTGCGTGTAGCAACACGGATCGAGATCGCCAAATTGAAGCAAAGCATGCCGGCTGTGACTATGATCTATGTGACCCACGACCAGGTAGAGGCGATGACCTTGGCCGACAGAATTGTCGTGTTCAAGGACGGGAGCATCGAGCAGGTTGGAACGCCACTAGAACTCTACAAGCGACCGGCCAACCTTTTCGTTGCCCAGTTCATCGGCTCGCCCGCGATGAACATTCTCGAAGGCACCGTCGTCGGGAAGTCGGAGGGCGTCACGCACCTCATGCTCGAGTGCGGCACGGCGCTTGACGTGTCTGCCGATCGCGGGGCGCTGTCAGTGGGCGAAAGGATCAGCATCGGCATTCGCCCCGAAAACACGCAGATCACCACGTCAAGGGCAAGTGGTCCGGGGCTTACCGGCACGGTCGATTTGATCGAGCATCTGGGCGAAGTTCAGATTCTCTACGTCGATGTGGCCGGTTCTGCGCAAAAATACCTGATCAAGGCGGCGGACGACAGAGCATACGCAAGAATGGACACCATCCGGTTCACGGCCCGGGCGCCTGACATCCACATTTTTGATGCGAAAGGCTGCTCCATCGCCGGGCGGGTCCTGGAGGCACACGCGCTCGAACAATAGTGCACTTGCCACACCTTATCTATCTGAAGATCGGGTGGCGGTTGCGCACGGCTTCAAATGTTATTGTCCATTCCGTCAGCGTTACCGCTTGATCGGCCACGTGCCGTACAAGCCCCAAACTCCTTGTGATGGCGATTGTTCTTGCTGACGTGCATGCCGGGCGTGCAGCGGCTCTCGGCTTACACGGCGCCGGTTCAAGGGAGGCTGCAACCAGGCGTTCCTTCCGTTTGTGAATATCGCCATCACAAGACTGACCCAACGATAGGGTTACATTCCTACCTCGCTCGATATGCGACATTCCGGGGTCGAGGTATGAAGGCAAGCTCGATAAACGAACTTTACACTTTGCGCGGCGAGTGACGTGGTGGAAGCATTCTATTTGCATCTAAAGGACAGCAGTTCGATTGCCATCAAGGCGCTTTCGCATGAGTTTCCAGAAAGTTCGTTCTGTTTTGAACTCCCATAACACAAAGCGCTGCCGGGCGGTCGGCGGCTGCTGCCATTAGGTCCCGTCATTGAATCACCGCGGGATTTTCTGCGACGATATTCACTGACTTTAGCTTGTGGTCTACCGCCGAGAATTCCTTCGAGTATGAATTGCGGTCCATCCCTTAGCCGACGCTCCAGTTATCCGTGCCGCGGTAGGCAGCCGTTTGCTGCGCCGCGCCAAGACCGTGGGTGTCAACATATTCAACTTGATCCGCGAAAAGCCGGCCAACGGGCATCGATCCGATCTCGATGGCCCTCCAGCGTTGCCATCTGATGAGCTGCCCACACCCCGCTACCGACAGACACGCAGGCTTTCAGGCGGCCAGTCTTGATGCCGCATTCGGGCGGTTCTAACGCCAATCGATCTGTCGAGTGAACGGACCGTCTCGAAAGCGTTCGCGCAACCAGCGGCCCGTTCTTTCGAGACGGGCGTTTCTTGCGTTCGCCGACACGGGTGGGCTGAAGAGAGCCGTCTTGGCAGCGCGGTGCTTCCACTTGAAAAAAAAGGCGGAGGAAGCGATCAAAAGGACTTCTGTATTCGACCAAATCGTCCATATGGCGGATGCCTAAGGTGCGAGCCCTGCGCATTGCGCGCTATTGCGAATATGGGCTTCCATTTCCAGCTTCGCCTTCGCGCCATTGTTCGTCGCGAGCGCCGCGATGATGGACACAGACCGTGGCGATTTTGGCGGAATTTCCCAATCCGGATCATCTGCTGCGGCCGGGTCTGCAGGTCAGGCTGCAGTCGGAAATCAAACCCCGCTGCGCAGTGAATGACAGCCTAGTTGCTGGCTAAAACAGAACGGCAACGTACGTCGAGCTAAAGCCCCCCGCTCTTCCTCGCGGCGGGCCGAGAGGCAGACGTGGGCTAGGATCGAGCGAAGGAGATGTGTGTTTTCATGTGGCGCCAATCAATCGGAGTTTGAAAAGAACAAGCCCGATCGGGCTTTGATTTCGGTACCTGCTGATGAAACCATTTGCTGTGCAAAAGCGTATCTGTTGGCGATCGAGCCGCCCGGCTTGGCAAATCCATGAGGATATATGTCCAATCATTTCCTGCCGTCCGCTCGTGTCGTCTTGCTGATCTTGATCTGTATTGTCGGCTCTCCCGGAATTTCGACAGCGGACGACCCGTCGGCGCGTGCCGTTCGCATTGACGTCGGTGGATACAAACTGAACAGCATCTTGTTGGACCCCGCCCGCAACGCGGATCTGCCTCCCATTGTTTTCCTTCACGGGGCCAGCACCAGCCTATACGATCCGATATTCTCCTTTCTGGACAAGCTGAATGGAAGAGCAAAGCTCCTTTTCGTCGATCGCCCTGGACACGGAAAGTCGGACGTAGGCGGTTCCCAGAACATCCTGCCGGATGGGCAAGCAGACGCCATAGCGGTTCTGATGGAAAAGCGCGACATCCGGAAGGCGATCGTTGTCGGACATTCGTTTGGCGGCGCTATTGCGGTTGCCCTGGCAGTTCGCCACCCCGAGATGGTTTGGGGGCTGGTATTGATGTCGCCAGCCGCTTATCCGTGGGAGGGCGGGGTGGCCTGGTACTACGATGCCGCAACCATGCCGGTCGCCGGTTCGATATTCAGCGCGTTGGTAGCACCTCCATTCGGCCTCATGGTGATAGACCGTGCGACCAGGGAAGTCTTCGCTCCCAATCGACGCCCTGACGATTACATAGAAAAAACGAACGCCTGGCAGGCATTGTCGCCGATTGCGTTTCGGCACAACGCACAGGAAGTCTCGGCGCTGAGCAACTGGGCCGAGACAGCGTCTTTGAAGTATAGCAGCATCAGAACTTCGACGGTGATAATCACCGGAAACACCGACGAGGTTGTTTCCCCGGAGATTCACGCCCACCAACTCGCGCGCAACATTCGTGGTGCAAGACTGATCGTCGTCCAGAACCTCGGACACAAATCGGATTTCGTGGCGGCCGACCTTGCCATCGCCGCCATCGAAAAAGTCGCCGGACGAAAAGTAAACCTCACGTCCATTGCAAATTCCATCGAGCGGCGGATCGCAGGGGATGGCAACGACTGAGACTTGGCGCTCGCGAAGTCGGATCGTGTTGGCGGTGTTCTACGCAGCTGCGGGCATCCTGCACATCGCCCTGCCCACCCCCTTCTTGAGCATCACACCCGCCTGGGTGCCCGACGCCCCGAACGTTATCCTGCTGACGGGCGTTTGTGAGATTGCCGGTGCGATTGGGTTGCTGGTCCCGGCGGTTCGCCGCTGTGCCGGGATCATGCTGGCGCTCTACGCGATCTGTGTCTTCCCCGCAAACATCAAGCACGCCCTCGACGATCTCGGCGGTATGGTCGTTTCGACGTGGCAATGGCTCTATCATGTTCCGCGCCTGGCACTCCAGCCGTTCATCGTCTGGCTGGTCCTGTTTGCAGGACGTCTGCTCTCCTGGCCATTTCGCCGGTCTGATCCCGAGCCGTAAGTGGAGAAGGCGGGCCATGCAAAGCCCGACCTCCTCCGATCGGCTTTACATCGCCGGGAGAACGGCGATGTCGCGGACATCGTCTTCGAGACCCGCTATCGCACCGACCTCGGTGGCGGCACCTGTTTCCAGGTTGACGGTGTAGAGGATCTTGCCGGCGGCAAGATAGGCTGTGTTCTTGCCGTCCTCCATGCCCTGGATATCGAAGGCGTAGGTTGCGGGCTTGTCTGCAAGCCCAAGCTTGCCGATCGCCTTCAGCGTGCCATCGTTCGGTTTCGTCTGCTGGATGAGCGCGCCGATGGTGGCATCGATGTTGTACATCGCTGTCTTTTCGGGCTTGCCGATCGAGTTCGTATACGCAGCAGCAACGATGTTCGGCGTTTCACCCTTGTGCATATCGCCGTCTTCGAAGGCGAGCGTGCCGTCGACGGTCACCGCACCGGTGTCGGGGTGGACGCGATGATTGGTCATTCCAGTCATGAACCGCAACCTATCGGCCATCGGGTTGAAGTCCACGACGACCGGAGCCTCAGTCACCATTAGCGTTTTATCCATCTTGCCGACCTCGGTCGCTGCCCCGGTTTCAAGATCGATGGCAACGATGCGGTGGTCGGTGGTGACGCCAATAACGGTCTTGGTGCCGGGCCGAAAGTCGATGCCGACGAGCGTGTCGACGCCTGTCACGTCGATTTTCTTGGTCACTTCCGGTTTTTCCGTATCGAACACCATGAGCGTCTTTGCACCGGTCAAGCCCAGCACCGGAGCAGAGAGGGCGCCGGTTGCGGACAATACGAGAACTGTAGTGGCAATTAGAGCGGAATGGATGGTCTTCATGTCTATCTCCCATGCGTTGATCCAGCGGAAGTCATCCGGCAATCGGTTCCTGACGCTTCCATTCTTGAAGACACCGCAAGAACTGTATTTGGATGCAGGAGCGCGAAATAAATCTGCTTTGCATCCATAAGCGCTTCTCAAGCGTATAGAGGTCGTAGCAACGCCGTTTGCGTGGCGCGGAGGGGGAGAGGCGTGAAATGTTGGTGGACGTCCGGGTGAATGATCTCGACAAGGCACTTGCTGCCTGCGCCAAAGGAGACCGCATGGCGTTGCGCTCCATTTATGATCGCGAGGCGGGCCGATTGATCGCCTTGGCAGAGCGGATCGTTCAGCGACGGGAGCTTGCCGAGGAAGTGGTGCAGGAAGCCTTCATCCGCATCTGGACCCATGCCCACCAGTACAGTCCTGATCGCGGCTCCGCACATGGCTGGATCTACGCGATCGTGCGCAACCGGGCGCTCAACCTTTTGCGTGATGGAAAGCGCGAATATACGGTCGAGGACGTGGAGGCCTTGCGAGAGAGCGAGCAGGTGGACGAGATCATGGCCACGTGGCAAAAGCTTGATCGCAATTCGCGCCTCTACGAATGCCTTGCTGCGCTGGACGAAACGAAGCGCCGCGGCATTCTCATGGCCTATGTTGGAGGCTATTCGCACGGAGAAATCGCAGGACGGCTGCGTATTCCGCTCGGTACGGCAAAATCCTGGATCAGGCGCGCGCTCTCGGCTCTTCGGGGGTGCATGGCATGATGTACGAACGAAGAGACATTCCAGAAATTGCCGATGAATACGTGCTCGGCCTGATCGGGGCCTCCGAGGCGGCCGAAATCGAGGCCGAAATGGAACGGGACGCCGAACTTAGGGCTGCCGTTGCGGCAAGCCGTGAACGGTTTTTGCCGCTGGATACCACAGTCGAGCCCGCGGCAGCGAACGAGGCCCTGTGGCGAAAAATCGAGGTCAACCTGCCTCCGCAAGCCGGGACTCCAAGTTCGATCCAGTTCCCACCGGTCAACGACAACCAAACAAACGGATGGCGTGTTGCTGCGCTTTCAGCGATTGCTGCGTCCGTGATGCTCGCCGTTGGCTTGGTCTTCAGTCTCACGAGAACGGCTGAGCCGCTTGTCATTGCCGTGCTTGTCAATGAAGCGGGAGAAGTTCAAGCAGTTGTTGAGGACTTCGGCAACGAGAATGCCAGGATTCGGTTGCTAGCAGACATCGAGGTCCCGACGGACAAGACAATGCAGGTTTGGACACTGCCTTCTCGCGAGATGGGACCAATTTCGCTCGGCCTGATAGACGGTGTGCACTCCGCTCGCCTCGAGGGGCCAGCGCTGCCATCGCCACGCGACAGTCAGCTTTATGAAATCACACTGGAGCAGGCTGGCGGCTCACCGACGGGCCGGCCAACGGGACCTATTTTGGCAAAGGGCCTGGCACAGCGTCCTCGTTGACGCTGCCCGGATGAACAGTGTTGGGCGGGCAGGTGAGGGTACGGCCATATCTTTTGCCGGATCATCGTGGCCGGTGCGGATCATGGCTCCAGTTGCGGCAGAGGGAATGAAACTCGGGTCAAAGGTTGCCGCATGAAGAGTGAGACTATGCCAAAGACGGTCGCCGACGCCTGCCGCTACGAGTTTCGCGAAATGAGCCCTGAACATTCAGCTCAAGGGCGTGGCCGGTTGCGAGCGCCCGAAGTCGCATGATGGTGGGGAGGCCCGACTGAACAATCGGCAATTGTCACGGCTGATTTGAATGATCCGCTGGTGCGCGATTGGATCGTTATCCTTGACGGGTTTGCCCTTGAATATGTTCGGACCCATCCCGTACATGCGCAGCCGCAGTCTCACTTGACCGATCGTCGTGAACGCAATGAAGCGATCGATGTATGTATCGGTGAACCGTCAACGATTGGCGGAGGATGCGGTCACGCCCTGTTAAACCAGTTTGCTTGCATGCTGATGCCCGAGAGGGTGGCCTGCATTCCTGGTCTGGAGAGACTTCCTGAAACGGCATTCCTCGACGTACCTTAGCAATGTTCGGGGCGGGCGCGTCAATCTATCTACCAGTTTATCGGCTTGCCGTCGTAGGCAAGGAATCGCCCCGTATCTGCCGGATCAAGCTGGTCAAGAACGCTGAGCATCGCACTCGCGCTCTCATCGGGGCGCATCCGCTCTTGGCCAATCGTATCCCAAGGCCGCCGTTCGGCGCGGGCCGTCGTCTCCGCGAACCACTCGAGATGGGCAGCGTTCGAAAGCAATCTGATACAGCACGGTCGCAAGCACTTGCTTTTTCTTGGCGCACGCATGCAGGAAGACCGGCGTGCAGCACTGCGCGCGGACGGTATCGCGTCGACCGCCCGTGCCGTCCGCATCCACGCGGACGTCATTCAGCAACCCGCCCCTCCAATGCCGCGGTCGGTGCAATCATGCTAGAGGAAGCCATGCGACGCTTTCCGGAAGTGGACGGAATCGCCTGCTCGAACGACCATCTTGCGCTGGGCGTCCTGTTTGAATGCCAACGCATGGACATCGAGATCCCCGAGCGTCTTGCCGTCGTGGGGTTTGTCGATCTCAGCTTCAGTTCGGCAAGCAATCCCGCCTTGACGACAATCAAGCCGCCAGGCGCATTGATCGGCACCGAGGCCGCCCGCATGATCATCGAACGCACTGCCGGCAAATCGGTGTTGCGAGGTCGGCAGATCCATACGCGCTTCAATCAAAGGCAGACAAGCTAGCCCCGGGTAGGCGCGGTCAGGTCGTCGGCGATCCCGAGCGGCAGAATGTCATCCCGTCAACTGGTTTGACAGGAATGTGCGCAATCTTTCGCTGTGTGGCCGCACAAGAATATCTCTTGGATTGCCCTCTTCAGCGATCACGCCCTGGCTCAGGAACACCACACGATTACCAACGTCACGCGCAAACGACACCGCTATTGTCCATTCAGGGATTTGAGATAGGCCATCACATCCGCGATGTCCTGCGCGGACTTGAGGCCCGAAAAGGCCATGCGCGTCTTCGGGATCATGGTCCTTGGGCCGGCTAGAAATGTTGCGAGCGCTGCTTCATCCCATTTCAGCCCCTTACTGGCCTCCTGCTTCAGAGCATCTGAGTAGTTTTTGTAGTCAGCAATGGATGCTGCTTGTCGATCGATAATTCCTACCAGATGCGGGCCGACCTTGTTTATAGGCTCATCGACGTTATGGCAGGCTGCACACGTCTTGAAGACCATGGCGCCGGTCTCGGAGCTGCCATCGGCCGAGTGACCAGCGGCAGGGAGAGCCAGAAAGAGAATGGCCGCAGCAAATTTCATTCGGATCTCCATAAAAGGTGGCCGGCTAAAGCCGGCCAGAGGTGGCGCGGCTTGCCTGACGCGCGACCGCCGGCCGCCCAGGAGCGGCCGGGGAGGATCACAGTAGAGGTCAGATCGTACCGGCTGCCATCTCTTTCGCGATGTAGTCGGCCTGACGGATTGCGAGTGTGACGATCGTCAGCGTCGGGTTCTCTGCACCCCCCGTCGTGAACTGGCTGCCGTCGGACACGAAGAGGTTTTTCATGTCGTGCGTCTGGCCCCATTTGTTGACGACGCCGTCCTGTGGCTTTTCGCTCATGCGGTTAGTGCCGAGATTGTGCGTCGAGGGGTAGGGCGGCGTGGGGAAGCTACGCGTCGCGCCGACGGCTGCATAAAGCGCCTCGCCCTGTGTGTAGGCATGGTTGCGCATCGCGACATCGTTCGCATGGTCCGTGAACCAGACGTCAGGGATCGGCATGCCGTACTTGTCCTTCATTTCACCATGCAGCTTCACCGCATTCTGTTCCTGCGGCATGTCCTCACCAACGATCCAGAGACCCGCCATGTTGGCATAGCTGTCCATGGCAGAGGCGAAGGACCGACCCCAGCCGCCCGGATCGAGGAAGGCGGCCATGAAGGGTACGCCGAGCGCTAGGGTTTCCAGCTCATACCCGCCGACGAAGCCGCGCGCCGGGTCGTGTTTCGCCTCGTCCCTAATGATGCCGGCCATGGTGGTGCCGCGATAGAAATGGACGGGCTTTTCGAACACGGCATAGACTGAACCCGTTGTGTGGCGCATATAGTTCTTGCCGACCTGACCGGAGGAGTTGGCGAGACCGTCGGGAAATTTGCTCGAGGCCGAATTGAGCAGGAGGCGGGGACTTTCGATGGAATTGCCGGCGACGCAGACGATGCGAGCCTTCTGGCTTTGCAGCTTGCCGTCTTTGTCCGCATAGACCACGGCCGTGACCTTGCCGCTGTCGTCATGCTCGATCTTGACGACATGCGCGTTCGGCCGCACCTCCAGCTTGCCGGTTGCCTCGCCCTTCGGGATTTCCGTGTAGAGCGTCGACCATTTGGCGCCCCATTTGCATCCCTGGAAACAGAAACCCGTCTGCTGACAGCTCATACGGTCATCGCGATCGGCGGAGTTGATGGCCATGCGACCGGTGTGACATTCTTTGTAGCCAAGCCTGTCAGCGCCGGCTTTGAATACCTTGAAGTTATTGTTGCCCGGCAGCCCTTCAATGCCGTTGGTGCGGGTCACCCCCATCTTGTCTTCCGCCCTGGCATAGTACGGCTCGAGCTCAGCCAAGGTCAGCGGCCAGTCGAGCAGGTTGGCGCCCTCGACCTCGCCATAATGTGTCAGCGTCTTGAACTCGTGCTCCTGGAAGCGCAGGGATGCGCCGGCCCAGTGTGTCGTCGTGCCGCCCACCGCCTTTACGATCCAGGCCGGCAGGTTGGGAAAGTCCTTCGAGACGCGCCAGCCGCCGCCGGTCGTGCGGTGGTCAAGCCAGGCGAGCTGGGCGAAACTGTCCCATTCGTCGTTGATGAAATCCTCGTGTTCAATACGCGCACCGGCCTCGAGCACGACGACGTCGATGCCCTTTTGCGCCAGCTCGTTGCCGAGCGTGCCGCCGCCGGCACCTGAACCGATGATGACGACCACGCTGTCGTCGTTGAGATCATAAGGAGCTGTCATGGTTTCCTCCTGAAACATGGACGATCGGCGCCATGCGCCTCGCAGCTGCGCCTCCTCCAGCGCCGGCCGTCAAATCGTCGTCAAAGCCATTCGATGTCGTCGAAACCGCGGGCGATATAGCCGCCTTTTGAATAGGATTCGCCCTCGTAGCCGAAATGTGGCCAGAGCTCCTTCTGGTTATAGAATGAGACGACGAGGTCGCCGCGCACCGCCTGGAAGAATGGCGTTGTCTCGATCTCGCGCAGGATCTCGACGCGGTCGTCCTCCCAACCGAGGCCACGGTAGCCGCCTTCACCGGCCCGCTTGTCGAGATCGGCAATGCCAGCCTCGATCAATTCCTTATGTTGCCCGTCCGTGCCTGCCTTGGTGTCATGCCCCTTCACGGCGATGGCGTAGAAACGGTCGGCGATAGAATCGTGCGGATAGATATCGCGGGCGAGCTTGATCAGCGTGGCCATGGTGTCGGGCTTCAGCGCCGTCGTCGCCATCCCCCACGCCCTGTCCGGGCTGATCACCGCACTGCCGGTAATTATGAGCGCGGCGCCGATCGTGCCGCGCTTCAAAAGCTCGCGCCGGGAAAGACCGGGACGCTGCTCGTAGATGGTGGTCATGTTGCATTCCTCCCATTGCGTTTGAAACCGGCGGCTCTCCTCAGGCCGCCGATCCGTTCATTTGAAACGGCCGTGCCGTTGCAGGACCTCGATCTTGTAGCCATCAGGATCGGTAACGAAGAAGAAGCGGGCGACAGCGCCGCCATCGCCTTTGAATTCCACTATCTTGCCAATGGTGAAACCGAGCGCCGAAAGGCGGGCGTGTTCGCTATCGAGGTCGGAAACCGACACGGCGAAATGGCCGTAGCCGTCGCCGAGATTGTAGGGCTCCGCGCGGCCCTTATTGATCGTCAGCTCAAGCTCGAATTCGCTTTCGGCGTTGCGCATGTAAACGAGAGTGAAGGTCTCGAAGTCGAGCCTGTCGGCGACGGCAAGGCCGAAGGCATCCTTATAGAAGGCGACGGACCGGTCTTCGTCCAGAACGCGGATCATCGAGTGGATGGATTTCGCCATGCTGTCTTTCCTGCTTGGAGTTCGAAGTGTTGCAGTGAATGTGCGCCTGGATTCGCCGTTGCGGGTAGCAGCCTGTTACCGCACGCTGATTTTCATTTCTGGAGTTGCAGAAGAAGGATATTTTGCGTTTTCCGGCGTGGAAGGATGATTTGACCAGGCGCAGGCCGCGCCGCATAATCACATCATAAAAACAAGACTGGAGGATATGCCATGTGTGAGGTTTTTGCGGGCCAGGACCCGCAACGCTACCGCCCCGTCAACCGTTCGGTGCGGATTGGTGGGCACTCGACGAGCATTCAGCTCGAAGCTGCTTTCTGGGTGCTGATCGACGAAATTGCGGCCGGCCAGGGCATGTCGACGTCGCGTTTTCTCTCAACACTCTACGACGAGGCGCTGGAGATCAACGGCGCAGTATCGAATTTCGCATCGCTTCTGCGCACGAGCTGTCTGATCTACCTAATGGGCGGCGCCGAAAAAAGCGACGTCGGCAGTAAGTTTCATATTGTTGCTGCTGAGTAGCAGGCGAAAAAAGGCCTTCTTTTTTAAAGTGTGCGGCCGCCGCGGCAGGGCGAGCATGGCAGGCGCCCCTGTTTCGATGTTCGCAGTGCCCTCTGGCCTCCGAAGCTCTTGGTCGTAAGCGGTTTGTTGGCCAAGTTCGACTTGAGAAAAGGTGCCGGCAGCTTCAACTCATAGATCAAACTGATAGCGAAGAACGTAATCTGTATCCTTGGCCTCGATCGGCTTCTTGCACTCGGAGCAAGCCACAATCGCTGAAAAATCCTGTCCGCAGGCCTTATGGCGCAGTCGCAAAGGTGGCTTTCCATCGGCAAGCCACCGGTCTCCCCATGCCATCATCACGAGCATCGGCTTGTAGAGGTCCAGGCCCATTTCAGTGAAGCGATACTCAAAGCGATCGCCAGAATTGTAAGGGACCTTTCGCAGGACGCCGGATTGAACGAGCCGGGCTAGCCTATCCGCAAGGATGTTCGTCGCTATGCCCAGGTTTTCCCGCATTTCTTCGAAGCGTCGGACGCCGTACCACCCCTCGCGGAGAATAAGGAAACTCCACCGGTCCCCGATTATGGCGAGGGTGCGAGCCACCGAGCAGGGTCGTACCCGCTCAAGAAGGGTTGGGTCAGAGCTGCGGCGGGAGGTTGGGCGCGCTTCGACAGGAGCGTAGCCGGCACCCGGCCCATCGCGGGGCGCAACCTCTCGCGCGGTAAAGGGTTCAAGGCACTCGCTACAAACGGTAACTGGATGGCATTCACAACCACATCCCTTGTGTACCAATTGGAGCGGGGGCTTGCTCCCCCCGGTCAACCATTTGTCGCCGAACTCCATCAAGGACAACATGGTGGGAAAGAGGTCCTTGCCCCGAGGTGTTAGAAAATATTGCTGACCGGGCTCGTTCGGCCGCTTCCCGAGGCTGAAGATTTCGTTTGCGACCAAAGCTGAAAGTCGCGACGACAAGGTCTGACGGGGAATCCCCAGGCGCTGATGAAACTTGTCAAAACGTCGGACGCCGAAATAGGCTTCGCGAAGTATCAGGAAGTTCCAGGTATCGAGGACGATCTCCATCGTGCGACGAACGGACGATTGCCGTTGCAGCAGCAGGGGAGACTGCGGGGAACCCGCTGCGGATTGAATTTTGCTGATCTTGTTCAAGGCGATAACAATCGTTTTCCGGCCAAAGCGAAATCACACCTCGTGACTATAAAATGCCAAGTCTAATATTGAAAGTTTCCCAAACGTTTTATCTCCATCTAATTGCAGGCAAATCTCAGGCGCAGTCGCCGTGATCACCTGCCGCCTTCCGGCGGCGCAGCATCTGGAATATTCTCTCGGGCGTCACAGGCAGCGTCTCCACTGAAACGCCCAGATGGGACAGCGCGTCGGATACCGCGTTTGCGATTGTCGCTGGCGCACCGATCGTCCCTCCTTCACCCATGCCGCGGAACCCGCCGATATTGTTAGGCAGGTCTGCCTCAATGTGGACAATCCCGATGTCGGGCACATTGCTTGCAACGGGGACCAGGTAGTCGGCGAGGCTGGCGGCGACCGGTTGTCCCTGGTCGTCGTGAATGACTTCCTCTAGTAGCGCCGCGCCTATTCCCTGTGCGACCGCGCCGTGTACCTGTCCATCTACGATCATCGGATTGATGATCTTGCCGCAGTCTTCGGCGACCACGTAACGCAGGATTTTCACGCCATAGGTTGCTGGGTCGACCTCGACCATCGCGAGATGTGTCGACGAACAGGCGGTGCCCAGATAGGGATCGTACGTTTCCGATGCGGTCAGGTCCTCGCGCTGGTCGCGCGGGATGCGGCCCATTTGCGTGTATACAGCGGACGCGACCTCCTTGAGTGTCATCGTGGCGTTCGAACTGCGGCTCGAGATGATCCCGTCGTGAATGTCGAGGTCTTCGACGTTCTGCTCCAGAAGGTAGGCGGCCGCACGCAACACCTTTCCCTTGACCACGCGGGCCGCAAGGGTCGCCGCGCCTCCGCCAAGGACCGCCGAGCGGCTGGCGTAGGTCCCGCTCGACATGGGTACCAATGCGCTGTCGCCGTGCCTGACCTCGATGTCCTCAAGCTTGCAGCCGAGTTCGTCGACGATAACCTGCGCAAGCGTGGTTTCCAGCCCCTGTCCGTGAGAGGAGATCCCGAACGCGGCAGTGATGGCCCCCGTCGCATCGATTTCGATTTTGGACGTCTCAGTCCCGGTATTGATCGGCATTCCCGGCGCGACCGAGATGCGCGAACCAATACCGGTGAGCTCCGCGTAGCTCGCAAGGCCGATGCCGACCCAGCGGCCGCTCTTTCTCGCTTCGTCTCGTTCACGGACGAGGTTGGGATAGTCTACGTGATCGCACGCGCCCTGGAGGCATTCCTGGAAGGCTGATTTGTCCCATATGATGCCAGATGCGGTGCGGTAGGGAAATTCCTCGGCTCTGACCAGGTTCTTCCTGCGGAATTCGACGGGGTCCATCCCGAGCTTTCGGGCGGCCATTTCGACGAGCCGCTCCATCGCGAACGTCGACGAAGGTCGGCCGACGCCGCGGTAAGGTCCTGTCGGCGGCTTTGGCGTGAGGACGCCCCTGATACGACCGCGGTAGTGCTCCATCCGGTAGGGCCCAGGGAGGAAGCTGACCACTTGCACGGTTTCGAGCGCGGCGGTCCACGGATAGATGGAGTACGCACCGACATCGCCGATGACATCGGCTCTAAGGCCGATCAGCATACCATCGCTGGTTACCGCGAGTTCCGCCTCGATCAGTTCGTCGAATGCCTGGCTTGTCGCAGACAAATCCTCGAGGCGATCGCTGACGAACTTGACAGGACGCTTCAGTTTCCGGGCGAGGGCGCACACGAGAATTTCCTCTCCGTAGAGAGATCCCTTGCCACCGAAACTTCCACCGACATCCGGAGCGACCACCCGCAGGCGGGTTCCCGGCAAGTCGAGACAGCCGGATAGGACGTCCCGGATTACTCCGGGGATGTTGGACGAGGTGTAAAGGACAAGCGATTGCTTCCGGCCGTCCCATTCGGCGAGATAGGACCTGTTCTCCATCGCGACCGCCGTCTTTCGGGTCATCCGGAAACGGCCCTTGACCGTTACCGCCGCATCCTCGAAGGCGGCATCCACGTCTCCTCGCTTGAACTCACGTCTAATGATCGTGTTCGTTCCAGCTTCTTCATGCAGGAGCGGGGCATCGTCCTTGACGGCGTCTACCTGCCGGATCGCAAAAGGAAGCGATTCGTATTCGATGTTGATGTGCTCGAGCGCGTCCTCGGCGGCATAGCGGCTTTCCGCGACGACCGCGACGACCGGCTCGCCCACATACCGCACCTTCTCACGAGCCAGGGGCCAGATCGGAGTTGCGTAGTATCCGGGCATGCGCGAGGTTGGAATGGCCGGATTGATCTCGCCTTCCAGATCGCTTGCATCATAGATTGCGACCACGCCTGGGACGGAAAAGGCGTCGCCAACGTCGATGTTCAGAATGCGGGCATGAGGTTGGTCTGAGCGTCGCAGGGCGACATGCAGCATACCTGCGGGAGCCATATCGTCCACATACTGCCCGACGCCCGCGAGAAGTCGCGGATCCTCCGTGCGTTTGACGCGCTTGCCGACCAGCTTTGGACGAAGTTCAATGGAATGATCGCCGTGGCTCATTCATAATACTCCAATCCCTTGCGCAGATCCTGCCACTGGCCATCGTCGTGTCCGGAGATCACCGTATCGCCCCTGTCCCGGAATGACTTGAGTTCGGCGAGTGCTTTTGCCGCAAGATCCAGATCCCATGTGTTCTTGGGAGCGACGCCCTCGTCGATGTTGATCTGCAGCGGCGCTGCGTCGGAGGCCAGAACGAAAACGCCGTCGCGTTGCAGCGATACGCGCGCGACCGTCATTCCTGGCGTGTGCCCGGGCATGGGAAGCAGGACGATCCGCCCGTCGCCGAAGACGTCATGCTCGGCCTTGAACGTCTGGAACCCTTGAGGCTGGTCCCATTCGTGGCGAAGGTAGCCCTGGTTTTCGGCTCCGCCAGCCTGCGCTGCCGCGACCTCCGCCTCGTGACAGAGGATCGTGGCGGAGCGGAAATAGGAATTGCATCCGCAATGGTCCGGATGGAGGTGAGAGCAGATCACGACGTCGATGTCGTCGGGCGTCAGCTCAAGATGCTTGAGCTGTTCGACGACCGTTTGCTCAGGCGCGAAAATTGGCGTCATGACCTTGCTCAGCCCGCCCCAGCGAGCCTGTGGATCTTTCGCGGCTTCCGGACTGCAGCCGCTGTCGAAAAGTACGTTGCCCGTTGGGTGTCTTATCAGCGCCGAATGGACAGGCAGTTCGATCGTTTCTTCCTTGGCCGCGCCGGGAACGTAGATGGAGCGACGCATGCGCAGGCGCCCCCCTTCAAGAAAATGCAACTTCATTTCAGGGGTCCTCTTTCATTGGCGAGTTCGCGGACGGCGTTGACAATGTTCTCGTAGCCGGTGCAGCGACAGATGTTGCCAGAGAGCGCTTCACGGATCTGCTCATCGGTATCGAGCGGATGGTGGCGCAACAAATCGGTTATCGCCATGATGAAGCCGGGCGTGCAGAACCCGCACTGCAGGCCGTGGTGCTGCCGGAAGGCTTCCTGGATCCGGCCCAAACTATCGACGGTGCCTTGTCCCTCGACCGTCTCGATCTCCATTCCGTCGGCCTGGACAGCGAGCGTCAGACACGACCTCGCACTCCTGCCGTCGAGGATGACCGTGCAGGCCCCGCAGACACCATGTTCACAGCCGACATGGGTGCCGGTCAGGCCGAGTTCGCAGCGTATGAAGTCGCTGAGCAGCAGACGCGGCTCTATCGATCTCGTATGGCTCACGCCGTTTACGCCGACGGTGATCGTCTTCTTATCCATGCGTTCGTCCTCCACGGGTCTCGGCTCGGGTCCACGCGTCCCGCAAAGCACGTCGGGCAAGCGCGCCGGAAAGGTGCCGCCGGTAGTCGGCCGAAGCGTGGATATCCGTGTTCGGGGTGAGAACGCTGCTCAGTGTCTCCCCAACCCGGTCCAGAACCTCATCGGAGAGCTTGTTGCCCTCGACCAGTTCCTGGATTTCGACAAGGCGCAACGGCGTTTCGCCAACGCCCATCATGCCGAAGCGTACATCGCATGCCACGCCGTCAACAACGCGCATCGTCGTCGCGACGCAGGCCAGTGCAAAGTCGCCCTGGCGTTTGGAAAATTCCTCGAAGCCCCAGCCTGTGTCAGACGGAAGCGTGTCGATCTCGACCGCCGTCACGAATTCATCCGGTTCAAGCGAATTCATCAGGGAGCCGACGAAAAACTCGGGGGCGGGAATCTCCCTTTCGCCGCGAATGGAGGAGGCGATGATCGTCCCGTCGAGCAACAGCGTCATCATCGGCATCTCCGCTGCAGGATCGGCATGGCATACGCTTCCGCAAAAAGTGCCTCGATTGCGTACGGTCATATGTGCGACGTGGTGCATGGCGTCGCGCAGGATGGGGACGTGCTGTTCGATCAGGCTGTTCGTCGCAGTCATGTAGTGACGCACTGTGGCGCCGATCTTGAGGCGCGCTCCGCGCAGCTCGATACGGTCGAGGCCGGGAATTCTATTGATGTCGATGAGGACCGTTGGTTTGACCAGACGAAAATTGATCATTGGCATGAGGCTTTGCCCGCCTGCGATGATCTTGCCATCCCCTCCCGCAGCAGCGAGTGCCTCTGCCGCATCATCAACAGTGCTTGCGGCGAAATAGTCGAACGATGCAGGCTTCATGTCGTCACCATGACATGGATGGAACGAATTTGGTGCGGTGCCGGCTGAACTCGGCCGCTGGGATGAAAGTCACTTCCTTCAGGTCTGTCATGTGGTCTCCTCCGGCGTCCTCACTGAGGGGCTTGCCTTCGTATATTTCACTTGCATTATTAGACTTAAGATAGGAATGTCAAGCTATCCTGCTGGTCCCCGGTCGTCGGGGCGAGCCTCAATCACACGAGAGGAGGAAATAGATATGGATATGACCGGCCAACAGCACATTGCCGCCACGAAGGAAGAAGTGTGGGCCGCACTTAATGATGCAGATGTTCTCCGCGTCTGTATTCCGGGGTGTCAGGAACTGACAAAGTCGTCCGACACAGAGATGTCGGCGGTTGCGGTCATGAAGGTTGGTCCGGTCAAGGCCCGCTTCCAGGGGGTTGTCACACTTTCCGACCTGGATCCGCCCAATGGCTACAAGATCACGGGCGAAGGGCAGGGCGGAGTGGCGGGCTTTGCAAAAGGTGTCGCGACGGTGCGACTGGAGGCGGCGGAAGGCGGCACGATATTGCATTACACTGTCGAGGCGCAGATTGGTGGGAAGCTCTCGCAGTTGGGAGGTCGCTTGATCGATGTCACGGCGAAACAAATGTCCGGGCAGTTCTTCAAACGTTTTGCGGAGGAGATCCAAGCGCGTCAGAACCTTTCCAGTCGCTCCCAGCCGGGTGAGGCTTCGGTAGCGTCGAGGGAGGATCCGCCGACGAGGGTCCCGCCGTCGTCTATCGCTGAGAGTGCAAAGATCTCGGCGGTGCCCCGTCCTTCCGCTGACCCGGTGGGTATGTCCCCGGCAAGTGCGCCGGCTGGCCTGATGTCCCTCACGGCCGTCGTGTTTGCTGCGGTGCTGGCGGCGATGTGGCTTGTCCATGGCGGCGTCCTGCCGAGCCTCGCGCCTACCACCGCGGCGGGTGCCGGTCACATGTCGCCTGACGCCGCCAGCGTTGTTCAGATCGTCATGGCGGTTGCAATCGGCTATCTGTTCGGCACTCGTTCGCGCACGCGTATCTGACAAGAAAGCCGGGGTCTAATGACCCCGGCTAATAACTTGCACAACGAGACTTTATTCTAAGATTTCGGCCGTTCCAGCAGAGCTTTCAGTTCGCCAAACAGCCCACGCCTGAACATCATCACGCACACAACGAAGAACAGGCCGATTATGAATGTGATCGGCAGGCCGCTGGTTGCCAGGAAGTGCTCCAGCCCGACCACGATGCTCGCACCGACGATCGGGCCAATGAGCGTGCCCATTCCGCCGAGCAACGTCATGAGAATGACCTCGCCCGACATATGCCAGGTCACGTCGACCAGGGACGCAAGCTGGAACGCGATGGCCTTTAGTGCGCCGGCAAAGCCGGACAACGCTGCGGAAAGCGTAAAAGCTATCAGCTTGTACTGATCGGGTTTCAGTCCGAGCGAGGTGACGCGGACTTCGTTCTCACGGATTGCCGAAAGCACGTGGCCAAACGGAGAGTTCACGGCACGCCAGATGATCAGAAGGCCGATGGCCACACCGCCGAGCACGGTGTAGTACATCGCCGTGATGTTCGAGAGGTCCACGGTTCCGAGCAGATAGCCGCGCGGTACGGCCTGGATGCCGTCCTCGCCGCCGGTGAACGGCATCTGCACGGCGAGGAAGTAAACCATC
The DNA here is from genome assembly GCF_013283195.1 of Ensifer adhaerens. GTDB lineage: Bacteria > Pseudomonadota > Alphaproteobacteria > Rhizobiales > Rhizobiaceae > Ensifer > Ensifer adhaerens_G. The sequence continues at coordinate 1,654,060 of NZ_JABEKT010000001.1, forward strand.
TGCGCCAGCGCCAGGGTGATCATTGCGAAGTAGATTCCGTGGCGGCGGATTGCCAATGCGCCGAACGCAAGACCGATCATGGCGGCGAACGCAGTGCCGGCAAGGATCGCCAGTTCGAACGGCAGGTGCCAGACTTTCGCAGCATGCGCCGCGATATAGGCTCCGCCACCGAAGAATGCGGCATGTCCGAACGACAGCAGGCCTGCGTAGCCAAGCACAAGATTGAATGCCGCCGCGAACAGGACGAAGCACAGTATCTTGATGAGAAAGAGCGGGTACACCAGAAGCGGCGCGCACAACATGAGAGCGGCGACCGCCGATATCAGGAGTATGCCCGTCGTGCGTTGCAAGCTCGCAATCGGGGTAGAAGTGGAGAGAGTTGCGCTGCCCATGATCATGCCTCGCGATTGAACAGGCCTGACGGCCGAATAAGAATGACGAGCACCATGACCACGAAAACGGCGATCGAAGATGCGGCGGGGTAGAATGTCTTGGTCAAGCCCTCGATGATCCCGAGCCCGAGTGCCGTGACGATCGCTCCGCCGATCGATCCCATGCCGCCAATGACCACGACGGCAAATACGACGATGATGATGCTGGATCCCATGCCAGGGCTCACCTGGTAGAGTGGTGCGGCAAGTGCGCCTGCAAAGCCGGCCAAACCGACGCAAAAGGCGTAGGTGAGCGTGAGCAAAAGCGGCACATTGATGCCGAATGCCTGCACGAGGGCCGGGTTTTCAGTGGCGGCGCGCAGGTAGGCGCCGAGTTTCGTGCGTTCGATCGCAAGCCAGGTCAGAATACAGATGACCAACGAGATTACGATCACCCAGCCGCGGTAAAGCGGCAGGAAAATGAAGCCGAGGTTGATGCCGCCCGTCAGGGACGGCGGTACGGGATATGGCATGCCGGCCGATCCGAAGATGTGGCGGAAAAGGCCCTCCACCATCAATGCGATGCCGAAGGTCAGGAGGAGGCTGTAGAGATGGTCCATCCGGTAGAGGCGCTTGAGAAGCAAGCGCTCCACAAGCACGCCGAGAGCTCCGACCATGATGGGGGCCGCGAGCAGCGTCCCCCAGTAGCCAAGGCCCAGTCGAGAAAGCAGGAACCAGGCGGCAAATCCGCCCAGCATGTAGAAAGCGCCGTGCGCGAAGTTGATCACATTGAGCATACCGAAGATAATCGCCAGGCCCAGGCTCAGAAGCGCATAGAACGAGCCGTTGATCAGGCCAAGCAGCAGTTGACCGAGAAGCACGGCCACGGGAACCCCGAAGATTTCAGTCATGGGTCTCTACCTGTTTGAAAAGATGAACCACCGTCAGACACCGAGGTATCGGTTGAGCCGATCCATGTTGGCATCGAGAGCGTTGTTGGAAATTTCGTCGACCACCTTGCCCTGGTCGAGCACGAAGTGACGGTCAGCCACGGAGGCCGCGAAGCGAAGGTTCTGCTCGACCAGGATGATCGTCATTCCACGCGCCTTAAGAATGCGAAGCGCCGCCCCGATCTCGTCGATGATAACGGGCGCGATACCTTCGGTCGGCTCGTCGAGCAGAATGAAATCGGCGCCGGTTCTTAGAATTCGGCCAATCGCCAGCATCTGCTGCTCGCCCCCCGAGAGACGCGTTCCGGGGGTGTGGTCGCGACCCTTCAGGTTCGGGAAGAGACCGTAGATCTCGTCGATCTCCATGCCGCCGGCCTGCCAGGCGGGCGGAAACATCAGATTCTCGATGACGCTCAGTGTGGAGAATATGCCGCGTTCCTCCGGAACGTAGCCAATCCCCATGCGGGCGACTTTGTGCGGTGCGACGTTCAAGAGGTCGACGCCCTTGAAAAGGCTCGTGCCGCGCCGTTTGCCGACCACGCCGATAAGACTGCGCAGCGTCGTTGTCTTCCCGGCGCCATTGCGGCCGATCAATGTGACGACTTCGCCCTTGCGTACGTCGAACGAGACGCCGTGCAGGACATGGCTCTCACCATACCAAGCCTCGAGGTTGTTGACGTTGAGTAGCGCGGCTTCAGCCATGTGCCCCTCCCAGGTATGCTTTTCGGACTTCGCTGTCGGCGGACACTTCAGCATAGGTTCCCTCGGCGATGATCTCGCCCCGCCGTAACACCGTGATTGCGTCGGAAAGATCCGCTACAACGCCGAGGTTGTGCTCGACCATCAGAATGGTCCGCCCGTTTCCTACCGAACGGATCAAATTGGCGGTTCGCCCGATGTCTTCGGTTCCCATGCCTGCCATCGGTTCGTCCAGGAGCAGAACTTCCGGATCGAGCGCCAAGGTCGTTGCCAGTTCCAATGCGCGTTTGCGGCCGTAGGAAAGTTCGCTTGCCCTGGTTTGAGAGCGGTCAGCCAGGCCGACGCTCTCCAGCAGGTTCGAGGCTTCGTCGTTTAGGCGTCGGAGCGTGCGATTGGATTTCCAGAAGGCGAAGGTCTCGCATTCGCGGGCCTGCAGCGCGACCCGGACGTTCTCGTGGGCGCTGAGGTGCGGGAATACGGACGAGATCTGAAACGATCGCACAAGGCCGAGCCGGGCGATGTCGGCTGGCGCCATATGCGTCACGTCGCGCCCCTTGAAGAAGATACTTCCGCCGCTCGGGGACAGAAATTTCGTCAACAGATTGAAGAGCGTGCTCTTGCCCGCGCCATTGGGTCCGATGAGCGCATGAATGGTCCCGCCGCGAACCTTTAGGTTGACGTTCTTTACGGCGATGAAGCCACCGAACGCGCGTGTCAGGCCCCGCGCCTCGATGATGGGTGCTGAGTCCGGCATTTGTCCTCCCGACCGGCTTAATGTGTTCCTCCAGCGGGTGCCGAACGGACGGCTCCGCATCCTTTCCAGGTTTGGGAAGGTGAAGCAAGAAAAACACACAAAGTCTAATAATGCAAGCTTGCGTGCTTCCGAATTTTCTGCTTACCATAAGGCTCATTCGCCAAAACACCGCGAAAAATTACAGCGTTGCAAGGCGAATGAGTATGATAACGCAAGTTAAAAACTGGCGCGATGGAGGAGACCGCGCGCCGTGCAAGGGGAGGTTTAATCGTGAAGTTCATGAAGATCTTGATGGCGAGTGCCGCAGCGATAGGTGCCATGTCGGTCGGCGCTTCTGCCGAGAATTCCGGCCCTGTTCGCATCGGCGTTCTGACGGACGTCAGCGGTCAGTTTTCACACGAGTCCGGCGACGGTGCGATCACGGCGGTGAAGATGGCGGTCGAGGATTTCGGCGGGAAGGTCCTTGACCGCCCGCTCGAGGTTGTTGTCGCCGACCACCAGAACAAGCCGGAAGTGGCCGTGGCCACGGCGCGCGAGTGGTACGAATCGCAAGGCGTGACGATGATCAACAATCTGATCAATTCCGGTATCGCGCTGGCCGTTACTCAGGTTGCGAAAGACGAGGACAAGATCGCGATCGTCAACGGCTCCGGCTCTTCGCGTCTGACGAATGACGGCTGCACGCCCAACAGCATCCACTACTCATATGACACCTACGCCCTGGCGAACGGCACGGCCAGTCAGTTGATTTCCCAGGGGATGAAGAACTGGTTCTTCCTCACGGCCGACTATGCCTTCGGTCATGCGCTCGAGGCTGACGCCACGCAGATCGTCAAGGCCGACGGCGGCGAGGTCTCCGGTTCCGTGCGCTATCCGATCGAGACCTCGGACCATAGCGCCTTCATGCTGCAGGCGCAGGCATCGCCGGCCCAGGTCGTCGCGCTGGCGGGCTCCGGGACGACGTTCGTCAACGCGGTGAAGTCGGCTTCGGAATTCGGTCTGGGCGCGTCCGGCAAGACCGTCGCAGGTCTGCTCGTCTGGGACACTGATGTACATTCTCTGGGTCTCGACACGGCGCAGGGGATGATTCTGACGAACGCCTTCTACTGGGATCGCGACGACGAGACGAGGGCGTTTGCGAAGCGGTTTCAGGAACGCGTCGGCCGTCCGCCGCACATGGGCGATGCGGGCGATTACTCATCCACCATCCACTATCTGAAGGCCGTGCAGTCCGCCGGCACCACCGACACGCAGCAGGTCATGGCGAAGATGCGCGAGACGCCCGTCAACGACTTCTTCGCGAAGAACGGCAAGATCCGCGAAGATGGCCGGATGGTGCACGACATGTACGTCTACCAGGTCAAGACGCCGGCGGAATCCACCGGCGAATGGGACATTCTGAAGCTTGTCACGACGATCCCCGGCGACAAGGCGTTCAGGCCGCTTTCCGAAAGCCAGTGCCCACTTGTGAAGTAGTAAGCCAGGGGCGCGCGGCTCTCATGGTCGGGCGCCTTTCCAGAAAACACCCCTACGCCTGCGCATGCAGGCTCCAGGACCCCAGATGAGCAGGCCATGAGTGAAATCATTGTTGAAACCGCGAATGGTGTCGCCACCGTCACATTGAACCGGCCGCTCCAGCGCAATGCCGTCACCTACGACATGTGGCAGCAGCTGGCGCGCACCTTTACAGAGTTTGACCGCGACCCAAAGGTCCGCTGCGTCATCCTGACCGGCGAGGGCGGCGATTTCTCCGCGGGCGCCGACATCAGCGAATTCGATAAGGTCCGCGAGGGGCTCCAGGAAAGCAAGCGATACGAGGTGGCAGTCGACGCGGCGGGGGATGCGATCTACGCGATCTCCAAGCCAACGATCGCAGCCCTGCGGGGCTATTGCCTTGGGGGGGCGGCACATCTGGCCATGTCCTGCGACTTCAGGATCGCCGCTCGAAGTGCTGTCTTTGGCATCCCGGCCGCCCGTCTGTCCATCATCTACGGCGTATCGGCTACGCGAAAGCTCTTCTCCCTGGTGGGTGTCACGGCCGCAAAGCAGATCCTTTATACCGGGAAGCGTTTCGGAGCCGAGGAAGCCCTTGATATCGGATTCGTCGACCGGGTCGCCGACGACCCGTTGCTCGACGCCGGAGCGCTCGCGGCCGACATGGCGCAAAACGCGCCGCTCACCATCCAGGGTGCCAAGTTCATCTTGAATGGCTGCGCACGCGGGAAACTCGATCGAGAGGCCGCCGAACGCAAGATCGATGAGGCGAGCGCGAGCCTCGACTACATCGAGGGCCGGCAGGCCTTCAAGGAGAAGCGCGCGCCGCGCTTTGTCGGGAAATAGCGATCACCCCCCGCGGAGATCGTCTTTGAATTCGCTGCGTTGTCAGCAAAACCAAAAATCATGGAGCATTGTAATGGAGACCAACTTGAACGGAAAAGTCGCGCTCGTCACCGGTGGTGGGCGTGACGTCGGCGGCGATATCGCCCGTGCGCTTGCTGCAGAGGGTGCGATTGTCGCCGTTAACTACAGCCGCTCGGAAGCAGAAGCCCAGGCGGTCGTCGAGTCGATCAAGGCCAGCGGAGGGCGTGCGGAAGCCTATCAGGCCGATATCAGCGACAATGGTCAGGTGAAAGCCATGGTCGCAGCCGTCAAGGCGGACTTCGGAACAATCGACGTTCTCGTTAACAACGCGGGTTACGTCAAATATCAGCGGTTTGTAGAATCGACGCCGGAGGAGTGGAAGAAGCAGATCGACGTCTGCCTCTACGGCGCGATCAATTGCTGCCACGAGGTCGCGCCGTTGATGATCGGACAGAACGCGGGCCGCATCATCAACCTCGTCGGTGACAGCTCGCGTATCGGTGAGGCGAACCTTGCCATCGCTGCGGCGGCGCGCGGTGGCACTATTGCGCTTGGCAAGTCCCTTGCCAGGGAGTTTGGCCGCAACAACATCACCGTCAACACCGTGTCGCTCGGTCTGATCGAGACGTCGCATTCCGATGCGGAGTTCCTGGAGAAGAACCGCGAGAAAATCGTCAAGGCCTATCCGTTGCGGCGCATTGGAAAGCCGGATGACATCGCGCCGATGGTGACGTTTCTGGCATCGGACGCCTCGTCCTGGATCACCGGGCAGGTGGTCAGTGTCAATGGCGGTTTCTGCATGGTGTAGCCGGAGGAGCGGGAGGCATCAATGATACACTTCGAACTTATAGCACCCGTCGGAAAAATCCTCCAACGGAACGATCGGCTGTACCCGAACAAGATGGCGTTTGAGGACAGGAGGCGTTCCGTCTCGTATGCTCAACTCAACAAGGAAACCGAGGATCTGGGCGTTCATCTCGTCGCACTCGGCCTCAGGAAAGGTGAAGCGGTCGCGATTTTTCTGCCTAACTCGGTCAACTGGGTCGTGGCTTGCCTGGCCGTCGTTCGGGCGGGAGGCGTCGCCGTTCCGGTGAGCATCGACTCGACGGAAGCAGAGCTAGGCTACCGGATCGCCGATGCGTCGTGCTCGGTGTTGATCACCTTGCCGGAAAAACGGCCGATGGCGGAAGCGCTGCTGCAGGCGCTGGAGAAGCCTGCCGTGCTGCTTTGCGCCGGCGAGGACGGCGGCTTCGAGACGCCGCAACGAAGAGAGGGGGCGGTTTTCGAGGACGACGAAGACGTCGATCGTCCGGCCTACATCGTTTATACGTCCGGCACGACAGGCCAACCTAAGGGAGTGTTGCTTTCTACGCGCTCAATGCTCTGGGTCACTTCGGCATGCTGGGCGCCGATCGCAGGCCTCACGCACAAGGACGTCGTTCTCAACACACTGCCACTTTACCATTCCTACGCCCTGAACATCGCGGTTCTTTCGATCGTCGCGACGGGCGCGAGCGAATACATCATGGAGAAGTTTTCGACTTCTCATGCGACTGAACTGCTTCGAAGCGGGCGCTTCACGTTCATGCCGGGCGTGCCGACTGTTTTCCACTATTTCCTCTCGGCGTGCCAGGCGAGCGGCGAGAAACTGCTCTCTTCGGTCCGGCTTTGCGTCTCTGCCGGCGCCATCCTGCCGGGAACCTTGAACAGCGACTTCGAGGAGTTTTTCGGCGTTCCGCTGCTCGACGGATATGGGATCACCGAAACGTCGACGATGGTTACGATGAACTGGCCGGGAAGGTGGCGCGTTGCCGGCTCCTGCGGACTGCCTCTGCCTGGCCTGACTGTCAGGCTCGTCGATCCGAAGACCGGGCAGGATGTGCCGAGCGGGATTGAAGGCGAACTGATCTGCAAAGGCCCTAATCTGATGCAGGGCTACCACAACAAGCCTCAGGAGACCCAGAAGGCCGTCGTGGACGGATGGTACCACACCGGCGACCTCGCAAAAGCCGATCAGAATGGCTTCCTTACGATCACTGGACGGCTGAAGGAGTTGATCATCCGGGGAGGGCAGAACATCGCGCCGGCGGAAGTGGAGGAGACGATACTGCTCCATGATGCGGTGATGGATTGCGCGGTCATAGGTCTCCCCCACACGATGCTGGGAGAAGTTCCCGTCGCCTGCGTCGTTGTGAAGGACGGGCAGACATTTAATCAGGACGACTTGATCAGGCACTGCCGAGACCGCCTCTCGGCCTACAAGGTGCCCGATTGCGTCTACGTGGTCGCCGAAATTCCCCGCACCGGATCCGGGAAAATCCTTCGCGTCAAGCTTCGCGAGAGCCTGCCTGCAGCATGACGCGGGAGCATACACAGGAGATTACAATGCAACCCTTTGTCTTTAGCACGACCAGCCAGATCGTCTTCCGGCCAGGCGCCTCTGCGCAGATCGGCGGCCTCGTCAAAACCACGCTTGGAGACCGCGTACTTTTCGTAACCGATCCCGGCCTGCGGGCGCTCGGGCTTTGCGAGCCGGCCCTGTCGTCCTTGGCGGAGGCGGGGATCCGCGCAACCGTCTTCGACGGGGTGGAAGCGGATCCCTCGCTGACGACCGTCGAGGCGGCTGTAGAGGCGGCGAAGGTCGCAGCCGCTACCGGTGTCATCGGGTTTGGCGGCGGGTCGTCGCTGGACGTTGCGAAGGTCGTGGCCCTGCTTTGCGGATCCAGCGAGGATATCGACAAGGCATGGGGCGTCGGCAACGCAAAGGGCCCACGTCTTCCCTTGGTGCTTGTCCCGACCACGGCCGGAACCGGCTCTGAAGTCACGCCGGTCTCCATCATCACTGTGGGTGGTGACGAGAAGCGGGGGGTGTCGTCGCCGATCATCCTGCCTGACATCGCCGTTCTCGACGCTGATCTGACCTTGGGACTTCCGCCTGGCATCACGGCTGCGACCGGCGTCGACGCAATGGTTCATGCGATCGAAGCCTATGCCTCCAAGAACCCCAACAACAATCCCTTGTCAAAGATGTTGGCTCGGCAGGCGCTCCAACTCCTTGGTGCCAACATCGAAAAGGCAGTTTTCGAGGGGAGGGACCGTGCGGCGCGCGGCGCAATGCTGCTCGGTTCGATGTTGGCGGGGCAGGCTTTCGCCAATTCTCCTGTCGCGGCCGTCCATGCATTGGCCTATCCGATCGGCGGAACGTTCCATGTTCCGCATGGCCTTTCGAACGCTCTCGTGCTGCCGCATGTCTTACGCTTCAACGCACCGAATGCCGCGTCCGACTACGCCGAAATCGCCGCGGACGCCTTCCCGGACCTGGCCACTGAACAAGGGGTCCAGGGCCGCAGCGCGGCCTTTGTCGAGCGGCTCGCCGAACTCTCTGCGAAGCTCGGATTGCAGTCCAGGCTTCGCGATGTGGGCATTGGACAAGAGCATCTGCCTGGGATGGCTCGCGACGCCATGAAGCAGACAAGGCTGCTCGGAAACAATCCGCGTGAGGTGAGCGAGGAAGACGCTCTTTCTATCTACAAGGCGGCCTGGTGATGACCGAGCGTAACCTTCCCGGCACGCGGTCTGACTACAAGGTGTTCCGCACCATCGGAACGCGTTGGTCGGACAACGACACTTACGGGCACATGAACAACGTCGTCCACTACAGTCTGTTCGACACGGCGGTGAACGGCTTCCTGATCCAAAACGGCGTGCTCGAAATCAAACGGGGATCGGAGATCTTCGTCGTCGTCGAAACGGGTTGCCGCTACCATGCGGAGATGACGTTTCCAGACGTCGTCACGGCTGGCATCAGGGTCGCAAAGCTCGGTAATTCCTCTGTTCGCTATGAGATCGGGCTCTTTCGCAACGAAGACGAGACCGCAGCGGCCGAGGGCTTTTTCGTTCACGTGAACGTCGACCGTCTGGCTCGACGCCCCGTTCATTTCAGCAATGCCGCTAGGCGCGTGCTCGAGCCTTTGTTGGTTCAGCCGTGATCGCATAAGGCTGGAGGATGTTTCAGTGACTCTTTTCACTCTCAAAGACCCATCGCTGGTGCGCAACCAATGTTTTATTGGAGGCGAATGGCAGAGCGCCGACGACGGCAAGGTCATCGCGGTAAGCAACCCGGCCAACGGGACCGTGGTCGCCACCGTCCCGCGGATGGGGCGATCAGAGACGAGACGCGCGATCAACGCGGCCGAACAGGCGCTTGGCGGATGGCGGTCGCTTTCAGGCAAGCAGCGCGCTGCGATCCTGCGTAGATGGTTCGAGCTGCTCATGCAGAACCAGGATGACCTTGCGGCCATCATGACTGCCGAGCAAGGCAAGCCTCTGGCCGAATCGAAGGGCGAGATCGCTTACGCTGCTTCCTATATCGAGTGGTTCGGCGAGGAGCCCAAGAGGGTCTACGGCGACACGATTCCGGCGCCGACGTCCGACAGGCGCATCGTCGTCGTCAAGCAGCCGATCGGCGTTTGCGCCGCGATCACTCCGTGGAATTTCCCGGCGGCGATGATCACCAGGAAGGCGGGACCGGCCCTGGCTGCGGGTTGCACCATTGTGATCAAGCCGGCTAGCCAGACGCCGCTATCTGCGTTGGCGCTGTGTGTGCTTGCGGAGCGGGCCGGCGTGCCGAAAGGCGTGGTCTCTTGTGTGACCGGATCAGCCAGCGAGATCGGTGAGGAACTGACGTCGAACCCGACCGTGCGCAAGTTGAGCTTCACCGGTTCAACCGACATCGGCAAAGTGCTGATGGCGCAGTGCGCCGGGTCGGTGAAGCGAACATCGATGGAACTCGGGGGCAATGCGCCATTTATCGTTTTTGATGACGCCGACATCGACGCCGCAGTCAAGGGCGCCATAGCGTCCAAGTACCGCAACGCCGGCCAGACTTGCGTTTGCGCCAACCGCTTTCTCGTCCAGTCCAGCGTCCACGACGCTTTCGTAGAGCGTCTGGCGGAGGCTGTTTCTGAACTGAGCGTCGGTGACGGCTTCGGCGAGGGCGTTCAGATCGGGCCGCTGATCGATGACAAGGCTGTTGCGAAGGTGGAGGAACTCGTGCGCGATGCCGTGGAGCGCGGAGGTCGGGTTCTGACAGGTGGTGCGCGGCACGCGCTCGGTCACGGTTTCTATCAGCCAACGGTCATTGCCGCCGCGTCGCCGGACTCGCAGATCTTCGCCGAGGAGATTTTCGGGCCTGTCGCTCCGGTGTTTCGGTTCGAGACTGAAGAGGACGCAATCAAGCTCGCAAACGACACCCAATTCGGGCTCGCCGCATACTTCTATGGGCGGGATATCTCCCGTGTGTGGCGTGTCGCCGAGGCCCTCGAATACGGGATAGTCGGCATCAACGAAGGCATCATCTCCACCGAGTTGGCGCCCTTCGGCGGTATGAAGGAGAGCGGCAACGGCCGTGAGGGCTCCAAATACGGCATGGATGACTACCTCGAAATCAAATACATGTGCATGGGAGTTTGACAATGGTGAACCTCGTTCTGCTGGGACCGCCCGGCGCAGGGAAGGGAACTCAAGCTGAACGCCTCGTGGGGCGGCATGGCCTCCTCCATGTTTCGACAGGCGACCTGCTTCGCGAAGCCATCAAGGCGCAAACGCCTCTCGGTCGAGAGGCCAAGGCAGCGGTCGACGCGGGGGTCCTGGTGCCGGATCAGGTCGTGATCGGCCTCGTACAGGAGCGGCTTTCCTCCGGGGCGCGCGACAGAGGGTTCATCCTTGACGGCTTTCCTCGGACAGTCGCCCAGGCGAACGCTCTGGAACGACTTCTCTGGGATCTGGGTACCCCTCTCGACCACGTCATCCTCTTTGATATCCCGATCAGCCTTCTCGAACAGCGCGTCAGCAAAAGAGCTGAGCAATTTCGCGCGATGGGTGCGGCGGCGCGCTCCGACGACAACCCGGAAGTGCTGAGGAAACGCGTCGAAGAGTTCGTCCGCGCCACGGAGGCGTTGTCGCCTTTCTATCAGCAACGCAAGCTCCTGCGTCGCGTCGACGCTTCCGCCGACGTCGACGAAGTCGGCGCTCAGATTGCGGATTTGTTGGAGCGGTAGTGAGATCGTTTAAGGTCGCAGTGCCTGTGCGCGAAGGGGTTGAAATGGCTTCTGAGAGAGTTGTGCCGGAGGGCGTAGAGCCGGTCGTTGCGATCGCTACTGACAAGCCAGCAAACATCCTGCGCTACGCCTACGATTCTCTCCTTGCCGGAATACCAGTCGCCTTGGTCACACTGGTCGACATCCATGGAGGTACCGCTCGCTCTCTTGGAGCACATATGGCCGTGCGAGCCGATGGCCGCTACTGTGGCTTTGTCTCGGGAGGGTGCACTGAGAACGCAGTGGCGGCGGAAGCGCTTGAAGCATTGTCTTTGGGGCGTGACCGCTTCCTGAAGCTTGGCGAAGGCTCGCCTTTCTTCGACATCGTTCTTCCGTGTGGGGGAGGTATAAACCTTTCGATCCACATTCTCAGGGACGCAGATCCAGTGAGGCAGGTGTTGTTTCACCTCGCTTCACGGCGTCCTGCTACTCTCAGATACCTGCCTGGCTCGCAGACGATTGAATTCGAGGGACCAACCGAAAGCGAAACCGGCTGGCAAGACGATGTATTCCTGACTTCATATCAACCTCCAACGCGGTTGATACTCTGCGGCCGATCCATTGAATTGACGACAACCGTGCAGGTTGCCCAAGCGGCGGGTTATGAAGTCCTGCAAATTGATCAACCAATGAACAGCATCGACTTTGCGTCGAGGATCGATGAGTATTCGGCCGTTGCGCTGCTTTTCCATGATCTGGACCGCGAACTGCCCCTGTTGCAGGGCGCACTCACTTCGAAGCCATTCTACATCGGCGCGTTGGGAAGCCGCAGGACGCACGAGAAGAGGAGCGCAGCGCTTCGCAGGATCGGCTTTGGCGAAACCGATATCGCGAAAATCAAAGCGCCGATTGGTGTCTTTGACAAAGCTCGAGATGCGTCGTCTATCGCGCTCTCCGTCTTGGCGGACATTGCTGCTGCAAGGCTCCGAACTCAATGAGCATTTGGAAAGCTTGAACGATTAGGGAACGGCTCTATCCCTTCCAATTGCGCCCCAGCAGCCACAATTCCATGAGAAAGTCTTGCGCTGAACTTGCCCTTGGCCCTCGGATTATCCGCTCCTGGTGATCGGCAAATCGGTTCTTGAGCTCCGCAGGTGTTGCGTGGGGCACGACGGAAACTTGCCGGTTGTCAGCATTTCTCCCAAGGACAACACGACGTCGGACAACCTCGGCGCTCTCTTGCCTGGTGCTGCAATCAAGTTTGTACCGAGTGAGGACAAGTTCGAACTGCGCTTGCGCGGACCGATGGTCACGCCGGGGTATTGGCGGCGTCCGGAGATCAACAAGGAAGCCTTTGACGAGGAAGGCTCTTATTGCATTGGCGATGCGGGCAAGCTTCTCGATCCGGCCGTTCCAGAGAAGGGAATCCTGCTCGATGGATGCATCGCCGAAAACGTCAAACTCGTAATCGGCACGTAGGTTCAGGCCAACGTAATCAGGCCAGACAACCTCAGCGCTCGCACCTTTGTCTACAGCGTGGTAGCATCCGACACGCACCTAACGAACGTGCTTGTAGACCGTCGTTCGCGATAGGTTGAGCACCCGGGCCGTCTTTGAGATGTTCTCGCCGGACATCTGGAAAATCGAACGGATCTCGCGGCATTTGCTGCGGCTCAGCGGGTGGGGGCGGCAGCTATCGCAGCTGTCATCAACATTTTTCTCTCCTGTGTTGATATCCTCGAAGGAATCTTCATCAAGGTAATCCATCCGGCGGCGCACGAGCGCACGCTGCAGCGCGGTTTTCAGTTCACGGATATTGCCAGGCCAGGAGTGCAGTGCGAGACGCGCGATCGCCGCGTCGGTGACCGCTGTATCAGGCGCCATGGCCTGCATTAGGTGTCTGACGACGCCGGCAAAATCGCTGCGAGCCTTCAGGGCCGGCAGCCGAATGGTGAAGGCATTGAGGCGGTAGTAGAGATCGGCGCGAAACGCCTTGGTGGCAACCATCTCCTGCAGGTTTCTATTTGTTGCCGAGACGATCTGCACATCGACCTTTAGCGTCTTCTGTCCCCCGACGGAGCGCACTTCCATGCTGTCCAGAAACCGCAAAAGCGACGTTTGAGCTGCTAGGGGAATATCCGCAACTTCATCGAAAAACAGCGTGCCCTTGTCGGCTGTGCGCGCCAGCCCGGGCGAGCCTTCGTCACGGGCATTGGTAAACGCACCGCGCTCGTGCCCGAAAATTTCGGCGATGAAAAGGTTTTCCGGCACGGCGCCACAATTGACCGGCACGAACTGGCCCTTGCGACCACTTAGCGTATGGGCATGGCGAGCCATCAGGTCTTTTCCGGTGCCGGTCTCGCCGGTTATGTGTACCGGCATACGCAACGTCACCGCATCGGCGATATCAGTCATCGACCGCTTAACGATCGGGTCGTCGCAAACAAAATCAGGTGCATTCGATCGTCGCAGAAGCGCCGGCAAAGCGGGCGCGGGCTTCGCCATAGCGTCAGCCCCCCGCTGACCGATCTGCCGACAGACCATAAACACACCACTTCCCGCCCGGTCGCGGATGCGGATGACGCCGCCGTTCAGAAGTCCGTCCATTGCCGATCGGAATCCGGCCTCGAACAGATCATCGAAGTGACTGCCGATCGCCGCCGGCAGACCGGCCAGCAAAGTGGTGCCCGGCCGGTTCAACGAAATGATGCTGCCGTCGGGCGAGACCGACAGAAGTCCCGCCGACAGCGTATCGAGATACTCGACGCGCGGGTGGAAAGCGAAAATGAAGCTCTCGGAGCATTCCTGATAGATCAGGCCGTTTTCGATCTGCGCGGCCGCCATTCGCACCAGTGCGTGCGTGTGCTCCTGCCGCGCTTCGAAGGCGCAGGAAGCGTCAAGCAGGCCGAGGGTTTCGCCGCGCGAGTTCAGGATCGGCGCGGCCATGCAGCTCAGATGGCCGTGGCAGGAAAAATAGTGCTCGCGGCCGTAAATGGCGACTGGTCTGTGGGCCATCGCAGCCAGCCCCAGAGCATTGGTGCCGCGCAGATCTTCGTTCCACAGGCTTCCGGGTATGATGGAGCGGCCAGCAGCGCTGTCGGCAAAGTGCTGATCGCTGATCGTGTCCAGCACGACCCCGTCGGCATCGCCGAGTGCAATCATGAAATTGGAGCCGGCGATCTGCGAATGAAGGAGCTGCATTTCCGCGAGCGCCAGCCGTCGCAGGGCAGCATTCTGCTCCCGCCGCTGATTGACCTGGGAGAACGGCACGACGCTGTTGCGCGGCGCAGCGCGCGGATCAAGACCAAGATCGCGGCATCGCTGCCAACTGTCGGCCACAACCGACGGCAGGCTGCCGACCGGCAAACGACCACCATTCTCAAGCGCGTTGCGAGCGCGCTCGATGCCTGAAAGATGCTGCATGTCTCCTCCTCATGCATCACGAATTGCGCAAAGTAGCGTTACGTCGTCGTCCTTTGCAATAGACAGAAACTGAACAGTTTTCAGTTGGCATCCGTTCAGGGAATGGACATTCCCTGCCGTGTGGTATCTGTGTAAACTATTGATATGATTGAATTTAAATATCTGGCACAGCCTTTGCAAACCTTGTCTGATGAATGCGGACCGACTGTTCGCAGAAGCAGGAGAGACAGGAATGAAGGCACAGGTACTCACCCAATATGATGACCACCTGAAGGCGGACCAGTGGGTCTCGCTTCAGGACGTACCGGATCCGAAGATTACGAAATCCACCGACGTGATCGTGCGCATCGGCGGAGCAGGGGTTTGCCGAACCGATCTACACATCATCGAAGGCGTTTGGCGGCCCCATATGGATCCGAACGGCAACAATCTACTGCCGCTAATCATGGGCCACGAGAACGCAGGCTGGGTGGAGGCCATCGGCAAGGAGGTCGAGGGTATCAAGGTCGGTGATCCGGTGATCGTACACCCGAAGATTTCCGGCGGGACCTGCCTTGCCTGCCGGCGCGGTTTCGACATGCATGGCCCCGGAAAGTTTCCGGGTCTCGACTGCGACGGCGGCTATTCGGAATATCTCTGCACGTCGGAGCGCAACATCGTGCCCTTGCCGAAGACGCTCGCGCCCAAGGAGGTAGCGCCCTATGCCGACGCGGGGCTTACCGCCTATCGCGCCGTCAAGAAGGCGACACGCCATCTGCTGCCCGGCGAAAGCTGCGTCGTCATCGGTGCCGGCGGGCTCGGCCATATTGGCATCCAATGCCTGAAGGCGATGTGCGCCGCTGACGTGATCGTGGTCGATATTTCCGAAGCCTCGCTGGATCTGGCTGGCAAAGTCGGCGCTGACAAGCTGATCAAGGCCGATGGCAACGAGGTCGAGGCCGTACTCGAATTGACGGGCGGGCAGGGTGCCGAGGCGGTTATCGATTTCGTAGGCGAGAAGGGCACGACCCTCAAGGGGCTCGCGATGACGCGGCCAATGGGTAGCTACTACGTCGTCGGCTACGGCGAGGATATCCGCATTCCGACCGTCGATATGGTCATCACCGAAAAAAACATCATCGGCAACCTTGTCGGCACATGGGCCGAGCTCACCGAGTTGATGGCGCTGGCTGACCGCGGGCTCGTCGATCTGAGGACCGTCGAATACAGGCTCTCCGACGCCAACCAGGCCCTCAGGGATCTGCGGGACGGCAAGATCCACGGACGCGCTGTGCTTGTTCCCTGATTTCAGACTTCAACAACCCGTGGGAGGAAACCACATATGACACGCAAGAACTTTCTGCATGCGTCGATCTGCGCACTGGCGATTACAATCGCATCCGGCGCTCAAGGCGCGGACGTCAACTACGACCAGTATGGAGACTACGCCAAATACGGCGCCGCGGCCGACGTGCCGGGCGCCTGTTCCTATCAGGCGATCGACCAGAAGGACTATTCAGGCAGAACGCTCAAGGTCATCAGTCATGCCGTGCCGGTCATCGGCGAGCCGACCGATCTGCACGCCAGGCAGTTCGAGGCGCTGACGGGTGCGAAGGTGGATGTCGTGCACATTCCTTTCGGCGATCTCTATCAGCGCATCATGATCCCGTTCCAGACGCAGCAGGCAGCCTATGACGTGCTGTTCTATCCGTCGCTCTGGATCGGCGACCTGCACGGTTTCCTGGCGCCGGTTCCCGCGGCGTACAAGGAGGTGAGCGGGATGAAGGACGTCACGCAGAACTACAAGGATGTGGCGACCTGGGGCGAAGAAATGGTGCAATACCCGGTCGACGGCGACCGGCACTATTTGAAATACCGGTCCGACATCTTCGACGATCCCGACATGCAGGCGAAGTACAAGACCGAGACGGGCAAGGACCTCAAGGTTCCGGCGACCTGGGAAGAGTACAACGCCGTGGCCAAGTTCTTCTCCGGCTGGGACTGGGCAGGCGACGGACAACCGCATTTCGGCAGCGCAGAGGTTACCAAGCGTGACGACTTGATGTTCTCGGCCTTCATCAGCCGGGTTGCCGCCTACGCCAAGAACCCGAACGTGAAGGGTGGCTTCTTCTTCGATCTTGAAACCATGGAGCCACAGGTCAACAATCCGGGCTGGGTCAAGGCGCTGGAAATGTTCATCGATGCGCAGAAAGCCTTCCCTCCGGGCGGCGCAAACTTCGGCCTCGGCGACGAAATATTCTCGTTCGGTGGCGGTCAGGCGCTGATGAGCTATTCCTGGGACGACGCCTTCATCCAGGCGCAGGAAAAGGACAGCCCGATCCGCAACAAGGTCGCAGCCGCCCCGCTTCCGGGCGCCAGCGAAGTCTGGAACCGCACGACGAAGAGCTGGGACAAGTTCGAGACGCCGAACACACCGCCCTACATCACCTGGGGTTGGACATCGGCAGTCACGAAGGCCTCGAAGAACCAGGACATGGCTTTCGATTATCTCTGCTTCTTCTCCAACGAGGCAAACACCACGCTCGATCTCCAGATCGGCCGCTTCGGGGTGAACCCTTACCGCACGACCCATTTCGATCCGAAGTTCTGGCAAGACAAGCTCGGATGGGAGCCAAAGGTGGCGGAAACCTACGTCAAGACGCTGAGCGGCATGGACGATAGCACCAACCGCGTCTTCGACCTGCGCGTTCCGGGCGTCAACCAGTTCATGTCGTCGCTGGCGAATGGCGTGGCGGAAGCAATGGCGGGGCAGAAAAACGCTCAGGAAGCGCTTGATGGCGTCGCTGCGCAATGGAGCGAAATCATCGACAAGATCGGTACAGAGAAGGTGCGCGACGCCTACGCCAACGTCGTCGCGCTCGAAGATCACGGTCGATGAACCGCCGCCGATGACGTCAGACGAAGGCGGCACGGCATGTGTGCCGTGCCGCCTGTTCCAAAGCTGCTACCAAAGGAAACAGGTCATATCATGGGCCAGACAGGGCTTCGGTTCTACAAATTCTCTTTCCTACTGCCGGGCTTTCTTGTGCTTCTGGCAATCATTCTCTTTCCTCTGCTCTTTACCATTCGCGTTTCGCTCTCGGGATGGGATGCAATCGCGCCGGGGCTCAACTGGGCGGGTCTGACGAACTACGCTCATGTCTTCAGCGATGGGCGCTTCTGGGAGGCGATGCTGCGACTGTCGGCCATGGCCGTCGGCACCGTGCTGGTACAATATGTGTTAGGCTTTGCACTTGCGCTGCTCGTCTGGCGAGACATCCTGTTCCGGCGGATATTTCGGGTGCTGTTTCTCATTCCGATGATGACGACGCCGGTCATCATGTCGGTGATCTGGCGCACGATCTTCCACGAATCCCTCGGCCCCGCCAATGATGTCCTCGGTCTCATCGGACTTGGTCCGTATCCGTGGCTCACCTCGGCCAATTTCGCCATGGCCGCTGTCATGCTGGTGGAAATCTGGCAGTGGACGCCGTTCATGTTTCTGCTTCTACTGGCGGGTCTTCTCAGCCTGCCGCGCGAACCGTTCCTCGCCGCGGCCATCGACGGCGCGGGGCCGGTTCGCACCTTTTTCAACGTGACTTTTCCGCTGCTGGTTCCGGTTTCGATCGGCGCGGTCGTCATCCGGCTCATCGAAGCCTCGAAAATCATGGAAACCGTCTATGTGCTCACCTCGGGCGGGCCGGGAACGGCAACGGAAACTGCCGGCTACTACATCTACATCAAGGGCCTTCGCGATTTCGAGATTGGATATGCCGCATCGCTCTCGATCACCTACCTGGTCATCATGATCGTGCTTCTGACAATCATCGCCAAGCTCCTCGTTCGCATTTTCATCGGAAGGAGTGCCTGATGCTCTCAACGCTAAAATATATCGCCGTGGTGCTTTGGAGCGCGTTCGTCGTGGCGCCACTGCTATGGGCGCTAACAACCAGCTTCAAGACGGCCAATGGCGTGACCGGCGGTCCGACCTATCTTCCCTATATCGGCTTTGAGCCTTCACTCGACGGCTGGCGCAGCCTGTTCGGCGGAGCAGGCGGCATCGACATCGTGCGCCCCTACATGGACAGCCTGATCGTCACCAGCAGCGCCAGTCTGATCTCGATCGTGCTTGGCACCCTTGCCGCCTATGGCTTGTCGCGGTTCGAATACCGGGCGGGCTTCGTCAAGAACACCGACATCATCTTCTTCTTCATCTCCCAGCGCATCATGCCGCCGATCGTTCTTGCCATCCCATTCTTCCTGATGCTGCAGTTTCTGGGGTTGCTCGATACGAAGATCGGTCTGATCCTTGTCTATGTGGCGCTACTGCTGCCGATCGCGGTGTGGATCATGGTCGATTTCTTCGATGGCGTACCGCGCCAGATCGACGAGATGGCGATGCTCGACGGCTGTACACCGTTCGAAGCCTTCTGGCGTATCGTCCTGCCGAACTCCATGCCGGGCATTCTGGTCGCAAGCATGTTCTGCGTGATCTTCGGCTGGAACGACTTCTTCTTCGCCTTCACGCTGACCTTCACCGACACGCAGCTTCTGCCGGTCGCGGTCGTTTCGCTCAATTCTTCGGTTACACCCTGGTGGAGCCTGTCAGCCTCGGCGCTGGTATCGGTGGCCCCTCTCATCCTCATTGCAATTTTCGTCGAGCGGCTCCTGTCGCGCGGCACGCTTGCCGGCGCGATCCGGTGAGGAAACAGATATGAGCCTCATCCTCGATACCCTACACCTTTCGCACAACGGCGAAGCCCATCTTGACGGCCTTTCGGCAAGTTTCGCCCGTGGAAGCTTGACAACCGTACTTGGGAGAACGCTGGCCGGCAAAACCACCCTAATGCGTGCGATCGCTGGTCTCCAGCGTATTGACAGCGGCACGATGGAACGAGACGGTCAAGCATTCGGCACGCTTCCAGCTTGGCAGCGCGATGTTGCGATGGTCTACCAGCAGTTCATCAACTACCCGCATCTCAACGTTTTCGACAACATTGCTTTTCCACTGCGAAAACGGCGCCTGCCGGAGGTCGATGTACGCCAGCGTGTCGAATCCGTCCTGTCGATGGTCGGACTCTCGAATTTTGCGGGGCGCAAGCCGTCGGCACTTTCTGGTGGCCAGCAGCAGCGCGTCGCGCTCGCCCGCGCACTGGTGCGCAAGGCCGATATCCTTTTGCTCGACGAGCCGTTGGTCAATCTCGACTATAAACTGCGTGAACAGTTGCGCGAGGAATTCCGCGGCCTGCTCACCAGCCAGAGCGACGGCACGGTGATCTACAACACCACGGAGCCCGCCGAGGCGATGATGCTGGGCGACCGGATCATCGTCATGCACCAGGGCCGAATCCTGCAGACGGGCACCCCGGCTGAGGTCTTCGAAAGACCTGCCAACACGCTGGTTGCCGGTATTGTCAACGATCCGCCGATGACGATCCTTTCGGGTCGCTTGGACCATGGGCGTATCGTGTTCGACGGCGGTGTGGAGCTTGCCGCTTCGGCACATCTGAAAAATCTTCCGCACGGCCTCTACCGTTTCGGCATCAGGGCAACCGAGATCGAGCCTTCGGAAGGTAGAGGCATTCCAGGGCGCGTCACATTCTCGGAGGTATCGGGATCGGAGACATTCGTGCATGTCGAGACGCCGTTCGGCGAGGCGGTGATGCAACTCGAGGGCGTTCATCAGGTGACAGATGGATCGCAGATCGGTCTGTCGCTTGCACCGGAGCGGTTGTTCGCCTTCGCCGCCGATGGGGAAGGCGCACTTCTGCGTGCGCCAGGACAGGGAGAAAACTGATGGCCTCGATACATTTGGACCAAATTGGTCATTCCTACGGCACGGCCGTCTACGCGCTGGAAAAGACCGACATGCACTTCGAGGACGGCAAGACATATGCATTGCTCGGCCCGTCCGGCTGCGGCAAGACGACGATGCTCAACATCATCTCCGGTCTGCTCACCCCCTCCGACGGCCGCGTGCTGCTCGGCGGCACGGATGTGACGAGAACCAGAACAGCCGAGCGCAACATCGCGCAAGTCTTCCAGTTTCCAGTCGTCTACCAGTCGAAAACTGTTTTCGAGAATCTTGCCTTTCCGCTGCATTGCCGCGGCTGGGATCGGTCGCGGATTGCCACACGGGTCGCCGAGATTGCCGATCTTCTCGGCCTGACGTCGCGCCTTAGCCAATCGGCGCGACGGCTGACGGCGGATGAGAAACAATTGATCTCGCTTGGGCGCGGACTTGTGCGAAACGATGTCGCTGCGTTGCTGATGGACGAACCTTTGACCGTTATCGATCCGCACATGAAATTCGATCTTCGCCGCCGCATCAAGCAGGCCAATGATCAGACGCGCCATACCGTGGTCTATGTCACTCATGACCAGAACGAAGCCATGACCTTTGCCGATGAAGTCCTCGTCATGAGCGCCGGCCGCGTCGTCCAGCGTGGAACGCCGCAGCAATTGTTCGAGGCACCCCGCAATCTCTACGTCGGGAACTTTATTGGCTCGCCGGGCATGAACTTCGTTCGGGCAGAGCGCTTAGATGGTGATCTCCGGCTTGATGGCGTCCCCCTCGTGGGGGCGGATCGCTGTCGTGGTATCGCGCCGGATGCTGAAATCGTCCTTGGTATCCGTCCCGAGCATATCGCCTTCGCGCAAGGTGAGGAACTGGGCGTCCCCGCATCGATCGTCTCTGCGCAGGACCACGGCAGCCTGCTTGTTGTCGACGTCGCTGTCGGCTCTGACCGACTTAGGATGAAGGTACGCCGTGACGTTTCCTTTCCCGCTGGTCAGGCGCGTCTCCGCGTTTCATCCGATCAGGTCCGTCTCTATGTCGACGGCGTTCTGGTGAACTGATCGCGGGTATGCGACGGGGGCTTTGAGCGGGCGTTCCGCTGCCAACTGGATGCCGTCCAAACGTGTACAGTGCTTCTGGACGGCATCCAAAGTGGTTATGATAGAGAGGCGAGGCAATCGCATGAAGGCGTTCGCATTTCAGATTTCTCCAAACGATTTTTCGTAAAAGATTAGGCCATTGTGTATGTCGCGGCGGCCGTTCACTGCGAGGCTATGCCTGGCTTCCTGACATCGCGGTCCACGCCCGGTGGTCGCCAATGCTTTTGTGCATGGTCACTTGCCCCGTTCGACATCGCTTGAATCGGGAAGCCTATGATCTGCTGGGGCCGCGACCGCAACGCATTCAACGCGCGCTTACCATTGAATCGAAAGCGATCGGAAAAGCGTCCACCATGGCGTGAAGGCGGCGCGGTTCAATTCCATCACGTGCTTGGACCGAAAGGCCGTGCAGCAAGGTTGCGCAACAATCGCCTATGGCAACCTCATCGACATGGGCCGGAATTTCCCCCGACTGTTTGCCCGTGTTCACCCGATCAATGATCGATTGCGTCCTCGCCTTCCGATGCTCGGCCAGCCAGTCTCTTATGGCCTCATTCTGCTGGATCTTCTCGCGGTCACATCCATTGCACCGATAGTCCTTCCATCGGAAGGCAACATGGTCGTCGTCAAGTTCTCCGACGCGGCTGTTGGCGATAGCGACGCGATCGTTGAAACGGCCGAGATAGGCGAGCACGGGTCCGGACCGCTGAAAGGCGGCTTTGCATCGACGGCCCATTCGATACGCCGAGCCTGTACGAGATGGCGGCTGAACACGGCGTTGTCGTTGAGATGGGAAAGGTGGCATATTTGATATCGTCGGGAACGACACGGGCGGAGAGGCCGCGAGTGCGGCCTCTCACTCTTCACGCATCGTTTACAGGGAGATCCGACCGCCGCCCGATTTCGCCTTGACCATCCATGGCGCAACCACGGGAGCCTTCACAAGGATGCCCTTTTTGCGCGCAAAGGAGCGAAGTGCGTCTTGTGCCACCTGAACGGGCTTGTGTCCGTCATGTGCCAGGTAGCACGTCTTCAGGGTCGCGTCGTGAATGATGTCGCGATCTCCTTTGGACCATTCCTCAAGGAAATCGATCGCATCGTCCAGGTTTGTGATTTCGAGGACCAGATCCTTCCTTTCACGCAGGTAAACTGGTCGATCAAACATCTTCGTGCGCATTTCTACCTCACTGAATAGGTACGGCACCAACCAATCTGGGGAGCCAGTTAGCCAGGGGGGTACCCCGGGCCCAGTCGGCGGGGCCGATCGGTTGAGTCTGTCAGACCCGTCCTCGGGAGAACGGGCCTGAACAATCGCGTTAGAAGTCCATGCCCGGGCCGGCCGGCAGGGGCGGAGCCGGGTCTTTCTTCGGCTTTTCTGCAATCATCGCCTCGGTCGTCACCAGGAGACCTGCGACAGAGGCAGCATCCTGGAGTCCGGTGCGCACGACCTTGGCCGGGTCGATGACGCCCTGCACATAGAGGTCGCCATATTCGCCGGTCTGGGCGTTCCAGCCGTAGGAGAAGTCCGTCTTCTCGCGAAGTTTGCCGACAATGATCGAACCTTCGGCACCAGCATTCTCAGCAATCTGGCGAACAGGTGCCTCGACGGCGCGCCGGACGATCTCGATGCCGACCTTTTGGTCCTGATTGGCCGTCTCCACATGATCCAGCGCTGTGATGGAACGCAGTAGCGCGACACCGCCGCCCGGAAGAATACCTTCTTCAACGGCTGCCCGGGTGGCATGCAGTGCATCGTCGACGCGGTCTTTCTTTTCCTTTACCTCTACCTCAGTCGACCCGCCCACGCGAATGACGGCAACGCCGCCGGCGAGCTTGGCAAGACGCTCCTGCAGCTTTTCGCGATCGTAGTCGGACGTGGTCTCTTCAATCTGGGCGCGGATCTGCGCGATGCGCCCGTCGATATCGGCCTTGGCGCCGACGCCGTCGATGATGGTCGTGTTCTCCTTCTCGATTGCAACTTTCTTTGCCCGGCCGAGCATGTCGAGAGTGACGTTCTCGAGCTTGATGCCGACGTCGTCAGAGACAACGGTGCCTCCTGTGAGAACCGCGATGTCTTCCAGCATGGCCTTGCGCCGATCACCGAAGCCTGGTGCCTTGACCGCAGCGACCTTCAGACCGCCGCGCAGCTTGTTGACGACGAGGGTCGCGAGCGCTTCGCCCTCCACATCTTCAGCGATGATGAGCAGCGGCTTGCTGGATTGAACCACCGCTTCGAGCACTGGCAGCATCGCCTGAAGGTTGGAAAGCTTCTTCTCGTGAATGAGGATGTAAGGATCGTCAAACTCGGTCCGCATCTTGTCGGCATTCGTCACGAAATAGGGGCTGAGATATCCCCGGTCGAACTGCATGCCTTCGACGACTTCGAGTTCGGTCTCTGCCGTCTTGGCCTCCTCGACGGTAATGACGCCTTCATTGCCGACCTTCTGCATCGCCTCGGCGAGATATCGGCCGATTTCCTCGTCGCCGTTTGCCGAGATCGTCCCGACCTGAGCAATCTCAGAGTTGTTGGAGATCTTTCGCGCTTTGGTCTTGAGTTCCTTCACGATCGCATCGACGGCAAGATCGATGCCGCGCTTCAGATCCATCGGGTTCATGCCTGAGGCAACCGCCTTGGCACCTTCCTTGACGATGGCCTGCGCCAACACAGTGGCCGTGGTCGTCCCGTCACCGGCGAGATCGTTGGTTTTGGAGGCGACTTCGCGCAGCATCTGCGCACCCATATTCTCGAACTTGTCTTCTAGCTCGATTTCCTTGGCAACCGACACGCCATCCTTTGTGATGCGCGGGGCACCGAACGACTTGTCGATGACGACATTGCGCCCCTTCGGTCCGAGCGTGACCTTGACGGCGTTTGCAAGGACATCGACCCCACGCAACATGCGTTCCCGGGCGTCGAGGTGGAATTTGACTTCTTTCGCAGCCATTTCTGTAACTCCTCAATAGGCAGCTATCTGACTGATGGACTTATCGCTGGTTTGTTCAGGCCGCCTGCTTGCGCACGGCCGGGGCTTCAATGACACCGAGGACATCGCTTTCTTTCATGATCAGCAAATCTTCCCCGTTGACCTTGATCTCGGTACCGGACCATTTGCCGAACAGGATGCGGTCTCCCGCCTTGACGTCCAAGGCCTGGATCTGGCCCGCTTCGTTGCGGGCGCCGGTGCCGACAGCGACAACTTCGCCCTCCTGCGGTTTCTCTTTCGCCGTGTCGGGGATGATGATCCCACCCCTGGTCTTTTCTTCCGATTCAATCCGGCGGACGAGAATGCGATCATGCAGCGGTCGGAAAGACATGTTTTCCTCCAATGGACAAACAGTAGTGACGTTGTTCCCCATCACCGGAACGGATGACCAGTCCGGACGGGTACAAGACCTCAAACGAGCGTCTTGCGCAAAATCATCTGGTTTCACGGTTTTTCGAATTCAAGAGGTCAACCCAAAAAAATCAGCACTCGCATCGAGCGGCTGCTAACATGCTGTAAAGGAACAACAAAAGCCTACTTTACGTTTAGAAATCCGTTGATGACCGCGAACAATTGCGCCACCTTAGCGCTTGTTGATAAACGGAGGTTAAGCATGCGAGAACCATCGGATTTTGAGCGTCAGATAAACGGCTACGGACTGACCACCGCGCATATCCTTTACCGTATTCCCGATTTCGTATCCGTTCTGCAGACCTATGTCTGGCAGGATTACGATCTTGCTCCCGACTTTCCTAGAATGCAGCAATTCCTCGATTTCTGGCAAACCAATCTCGACGGTCCGCTGCATTCCGTTCGGTATACGCATCAGCGCCTGATCCGACCCAACGAATGGCGCCGCATTGAAGGTGAGTTCACGCTGAACTGAGATTTGCAAAAAAATCTCCAAGGCAGCACTTGAAGCCGGATTTCTCAGATACCAGATCATCTTCCTCCAGCCGCTGACAACAGGGCTGGAAAATGCTGGAAGCGCCGTCATTCGGCGCTCCATACCCATGTTGCTTTTAGGAGGATATGGCTATGGCAACATCTTACGACTACACACCTCTCTTCCGATCGAGCGTCGGCTTCGACCGGCTCTTCAATCTTCTGGAAAACGCCCAGCGCGACCGTTCGACCAGCGATTGGCCGCCGTATGACATTGTCAAGACGGGTGACGACAGCTACCGCATCTCGATTGCGGTCGCAGGTTTCGCCGAGGGCGACCTCGACATAACGTTCCAGTCCAATCTGCTCACCGTTATTGGCAAGAAGCAGGACTCTCCGTCCGAAGCTTATCTGCACCGGGGCATCGCCGGCCGCCCGTTCGAACATCGTTTCGAGCTTGCGGACCATGTCAGGGTGAGTGGAGCGGGATTGAGCAATGGTCTGCTGACCATCGATCTCGTGCGGGAGATTCCGGAGGCATTGAAACAGCGCAAGATCAGCATTGAAAGCGGTTCCACGCTTGAACGGCCGGACGCAGCGCCGCAGATCGACGCACAGAGCGCCGCCTAAATGAAGCATTGGATATTGGGCGCCGTTTCGATGGCGCCCATGAGCACACCGGGTTGGAAAGGAGAGCGCTATGAAACCCGATATGTTCAAGAAACCTGTGCGTATTCTCGTCGGCCTTGGATTTCCGACGGAAGTGAGAAGCGTTATGGACGCTTACCGACACCTGGTCGAGTGGCCGATATCGCTCAGGGATGGTCCGCATTCGGTTGCACTCAAGGCATGCCACGCTGCCTTGCGTGGCGAGATCGAAGCTGAGACCGCACGTGGATTGTTTGCCGCCTTCGCGGAAAAGCACGACCTGCTTGCGCCGGAAGCTGACTCCATCATGGCGGACCACCCGAGGTGGAGTCGGGATCCACACGTGAGCTGAGGTGAACCGAGCATGGACGATATGTTTAGGCAGATTGCCGCAACTGCCGCGAACATCGGACCGGAAGTTCTGGTCTCTAACTGGCCGCCGTTTCGACGTCCAATGGATGTGGTGAAGGCTCCTGCACTTTCTGTCGATGACAAACGGACCATCCTCGCCGCATGGGCTTCGGACTTTTACGCGATAGATTCGAAGCCGGCTCTCCGTCATATTCCAGGAACGCCCGAGCCGGTTTCAATCGATGAGGTTCAGTCTGCCCTGCGAGAGCTCAATTCGCGGTACGATACCTGACGGGGCTATATACGTCGTCTCTCACGCCTTGCCGGCTTTCCGACGGGCCGTCTCGATATCAGGCGGCACGTCGAAGCTAATTCGAACTGGGAGTTCACTTCAAATCGAAAGAATGCCGTTCCTCGAAGGCGAGATACCAGCCTTCGCTTTTCCTTATCGCTCGGCTACCCTTTGAAGTGTTGGAGGTCAACTAGCCAGTCGACCCGTCTCAGCGGGTCTCCACCCTTAGCGAGCCGACCGGAAGTGGCCGCAGCAATTCTTCCTCTGGCTTGGTAAGGTCGATCCACGCCTGCCAATCGATCGGATGAAGAACAGCGATCTGGCGATTGTGAAAAGGCTCCACATCCGGTCCCGGCTCCGTTGTCAACATCGTGAACGCCGCGGGCTGGCCTTTCTGGCTGGGCTGCCAGATTGCGGCGATCGCCATCAACGGCGCCCTCACGAGCGTGAAACGGTGTTTGGCCTTCGGGTATTTCCTCCGCGTATGTTCAAAGAACGCGCTGGCTGGAACAAGACACCGATGGCTGTCGCCGAAATGCTTTCCCTTCGATCGAAGGTTGAATACGGGGCCGCGCGTCCGGGTTTGGGGAAACCCGAACTTCATTTGCGTCAACTCGAGGATATGATCGCCCGCAGCCCGGATTACCGGGGCCATATCGCCCGTCTTGATCTCGTTGGCCGACGGCATATCCAGTTCCGTCTGATGCGTGGGGATGCCAAGAGCGAGATCCTGCATCACCTTGCAGTATTCGGTGTAGCCAATCTGTTGCTCGTACTCGCTGCACATAGGGAACGCCTGAGTGTTTGGCACGCCGTCGTTGCGCACAGGGCCATCGATCATGCTGACGGTTGGAACTACCGCTTTGACCCTGCAGCTCCTCTGCCGAGGCGACCACCATCCGATGTGTCTAGCAACGCCTAACGTAACCCTTGGGGTCGCGGTCAGCAATCCTCGAAGTCATCAGGGGCACGCTCAAGCGACTGCTCAGTAAAGCGGCGGGCTCGCATATCCGTAGATACTACTGTGTTCCGGCGTGACCACCTTGTAGACTGCGCCCCTGAGGGTGGACAAGGCTCATATCAGTAAGCATGTGATTGAATACGCACTACTATAATTTAGGGTTGTGGCATATGGAGGCGGTCCACTGCCGCCTGCGGACACAACTAGGCACTCGGCGAGGGATTCAGCTCACAAGGGATTGACGCAAAAACTGTTACAGAAGCTCGAACGTGCCCACCGAGGGACCGCACACCGGTTCTCGCTCAAATTCGCAGACAAGCGTTTGCTCTCTCCTTCGACATTTTTTTCCGTGGATCGCATGTCGGTACAGCGGCCTCTGGCCGACTTTGATCCCGTCCAGTTTCTTGTCGTGCTGACCGGTCTCATAATCTCGAGGCTGGTTTCATGTGCTTCTCGTCGAAGACGAGTTCCTGATCGCCATGGACCTCAAGCTGCTGCTGGAGCGACAGGGCTGGATCGTCATCGGCCCAGCGGCAACGGTGGACGAAGCACTCGCACTGCTGGACGAACAACTGCCATCTGTTGCTATTTTCGATGCAACACTGAAGGACAACACGGTGACGCCAGTGGCGGAGGCCCTTCGGGTAATCAATGTCCTCTTTGTGATAGCCAGTGCCTATGGGGCACCCGCCGAGGTCGGTGGATGCGTCCTAGCGCAGGCTCCCGATGTTGGTAAGCCGACAGTCGAGCGTGACCTTTTTAACGCCCTCGAACATGTCGTTTCCTCATAGGTCTTGCCGGACGACACCCGCGTAGTCAACAAGGACAAGGCAAAACATTCGAAGCCCTGTAAAATCGCTTCGATATCAGCGCTCAGGCCGCCCTTGAAGCTTGTCTATCAATTCGCAAGAGCGCTCTCTTGAGCGCTGCCAGGCAGTTGCTGTCAATCGCGGTGCCCTCGACCTCCTCCATGATCGACAGTGCTTTGTCGACAGGTATCGCGGATCGATACGGCCTGTCGGCTGTCAAAGCATCAAAAAGGTCTGCTGTCGTGATAATGCGGGTTTCGAAAGAGATATCTTTTGCAGTTAGACCGCGTGGGTATCCTTTGCCATCGAGGCGTTCGTGGTGGGCGCCACCAATCCGCGCAATCTCCCCAAAGGCCGAGATGCGTGAAAGGATGTCCTCGCTGTAGACGGCGTGCTGCCGCATTTCCACCCACTCGGCATCATCGAGCTTGCCGGGTTTGTCGAGCACACTGTTGCTCACGCCCAGCTTGCCGATATCGTGAAGGAGCGCGGCGCGATTGAGCCATCGGCGATCGGTGGCGGAGAGGCCGAGCTCTTCGGCAATCATGTCCGTGAACAACGCGACGCGGTCGCAATGACCTGCAGTGTAGGGGCTTTTAGAATCGACGACTTCGCCGAAAGCAGCTGCGATATCATCGAGGTAGTCGTCGTCTAATACTGCGGCGTTGCGGGCGGGTGGAAGTGTCAGGATGAGGCGAGGCAGATCGTC
Source organism: Ensifer adhaerens (assembly GCF_013283195.1). Taxonomy (GTDB): domain Bacteria; phylum Pseudomonadota; class Alphaproteobacteria; order Rhizobiales; family Rhizobiaceae; genus Ensifer; species Ensifer adhaerens_G. The sequence goes on from NZ_JABEKT010000001.1 coordinate 1,683,171, forward strand.
ATCGGCGAGGGCCTCCCAGAAGCCGTCTCTGGAAGAAACGGCGATGAAGGTGTGTACCAGCGCCGGATCAAGCCATGTTCCGGAGCGCCGTTCGATTTCGGCGAGCGCTGCTGCCCGTCCGCTTGCATGGTGGAACACGTCTATCACCTGTGCCAACAGTGCAATTCGCGAAAACAGTGGAATCTGGTCCCCCATAAGACCTTGCGGCTTGCCGGCGCCGTTCCAATGTTCGTCGAGATTCTGGATGCCGGCAGCAACGGTCTCGGAAAAGCGTAGTTTGCGAGCGATTGCCGCGCCCCGGTGGCAGCGCGTCTCTATGAGTTCGCGCGCGATCGCGCCGCCATTTTGAAGAATGTTGATTATTGCGCGAAAGCGCTCGGCCATCCCAGCCTTCAAGCCCGTGTGGCTTAGAACGAAACGCAGCACCTGTGGCAAGCTATCGCCAACCGTTTTGAAGTCGTTCTTGAAGGTCAGATCGTCCGTTAGATAGAGTTCGCAGATGCGTGCCGCATTGCTCGAACAACCAAGATCCTTCAGAAGCAGCGTGAAATATAGGTCACGCATTTCCGAGCTTGAGAGGGCGAGTGCTTCGCCGACCCGCATCCCGATGAAGCAGCATCGAGAACAATGTCCGGCAGGCTGCCCCTCCGTGATGTCGAGCGCTTGACTGAGCGCAGCAAGCAATTCTGCCAAATTGAGGGCAGAGACATCTGGCCAAACTGCCGACCTTATTTCGCTCATACACGTCGCTCCGTCCTGTGCGAGGCGAGCATATTTGGCAAATGTCAAGAAGCTCTTATGCCGACGCTTTCGGCCGCCGACGCGACTGACAGGACCGGCTGCCTGAAAGAACGGGCGATGAGTCGGCCTTCAAACGAGCCTTGTCCCCTTGAGTTGACCGCGTGGCCAAGGCGGTTGCCGCCGCGAGATCCATCAGACATTAGGGGAGCGGGCAAAAACTGGGGGTTAGGCTGCGAGGTCGAATTTTGCCTGTTTGAGACGGCCGTCCGCGACGGCGGCTCGGACTTGAAGAACCCCATGAGCACCGATCGGTGTCCAACACATTTGCCGCTTCTTATTCATACGGGCATTGACGAGGCTGTTGGCGGCACTTTCGGCCGGCGAACTGGATATCGGCTGACCGGACCAGTATCGCCGACAGTAGTTGACGATCGAAGCTGCGTTCTGCCCCAGGTAAGTGCCGAGATTGTTTATCAGCTCGTATAGGCGCCTGATTTTGCCGGGGGCGTCGCGAAAACCGCGATGCTGATCCAATTGGGCGAGCATCTGCTTTACGGCTTCGCTTGCCTCTCGGACATATCCGCTCCAGAGGAGATGCCGAAGCCTGGGCACATGCACTGCGACGTTTTGCAGATAGACATCCAGATTTTGCAGATGCCCTCCCAGGCCTGTTCGATGTGCCGCAGCCGTATCGATAGATGAAACCAGTCGAGAATATGCGTGACGGGCTGACGTGTTGCACTGACGACGATGCTCTGCAGCCCGACCTCTCCGTCGCTAAAGACAGTGATTTCTCGGCCAGGCAGCCATCCTTGCGCGCGCATCGCCGCGCGAACGATATCGTGTTTGCCGGTAGCGATATTCGGCGCACCGGCAAACTGACGCGGTGCTCGGCCTTGCGCAACAACGCGTCCCATCGCGATCTCGAAATGCCGGCTTTGATAGCCGGGAACCGCGCGAATATAGGCGCCATCAATGAAAACGGAAACGGGAGACTTGCCGGCGCGACTGATTCGATAGGGTCTCGCGAGACATCCCACTTTTCGATCTGATCGGCAGCCTTGCCCAGCCGGTTGCTCACGGTTCGATGATTATGAGGCCGCGTGGCCGGCACAAAGATATCAAGTACACGCGCTGCTTCTCGAAATGCCAACCGGGAGCCAGTTCGGCTTGGATGCACTCCAACTCCGGGGTAGCTCGGCCATTCAACAGGGTCTCGACGCTTCCCGTTCCCAACCTCGCGGTCGATCCGCATGCACAGCTGCACCACCGCGGGACACGCACTTGGCAAGATCCAAAGAGCGAATGGATCGTGCGGTACCTACTATCATGCACCGAGCGACGGCGGTTACAGTCTTGGCACTTCCGATCTCGCTGGGCGGCTTAATCCGTCTGAAACTGCGTCAGCTCCTGTTGGAGGCGCCGCTGTATCTCCTTGGCTTCTTCGAGGGAGAGGCCAAAATCGTTGAGACGGGCCCCATCGAGAGACCGGTCGACCTTGGCAATTTCGCAACGCTGTGACACGCCGTCAATGGCAACAAGCTCGGCCGAGATGATCATCTTTAATTGCGATGCCAACGAATGCCCCTTCAGAAAAGGCAGCTGCTTACCCGAAATTTCTTACCCCTACCATTTTCCCACTCCCCCCAATTCTTCGAGGCAGAACTAGTCGTCCGGCGTTCCGTGGCTACTCGGCACGATAGTCGGAGTGACTTAAATACCCCTGGATCGCGTCACAATGACCGCGCTTCTTATCGCGACCCGGCTATCTCGACTTCCTGAAAGCGTTCCCATATGAATATTAGAAAGAGGCAATCATCGATGCTATGCGCCTCGTTAGAGTCGGTTTGAGGGGGCTCTGAGACAGGAATGGATGACGGATTGTCCGTCAGCCTACGGGGAGGAGAAGTTGCCTATGCTTAGCAACCACCATTCGAGTAACATTGCGGCAAAACCAGCGACTGAAACTGGACTGTTAGGCAGCGGAAACCAGGCCGGCGTGTTACTCGGAAGCAAATATGAGCTAGGTGGAAGCAAGCTGCTCGCGTCGTCTGTTGATCGGGGATGGGGCAGCAGCATTACGGCCGAAGTCCGTCGACACGAGGATCTGCACTGCACAGCATTCGTGCAGCAGGTAAACGAAGTTATCATCGCTCTTTCTGGTTCTGCCAAGATTAAGCGGCGCGCCGATGGGCCGGAGCAGAAATTTCTTTCTCGACCAGGCTCAGCGTGCATTTGCCCGCGCGGCGTGGCGGTCAAATACCTGCATATCCATTCCGGTTCCCTGGAGATGCTCCATCTTTACCTTCCTCAGGACCTGTTCGGAAATTTGGAAAGCTTGGACGGCAGCTCGGTAGATTCCGGTCTCATGTATACCGGTGGGTTTTACGACCCATTAGTTCAGCATATTGGCTTGGCAATAGCAGAAGAACTTCAAGCGGAGCAGTCCGCTGGCCGAATCGTCCTCGACTCACTAGCACTCGCGCTCGCAGCAAGAATGCTTCAACACTATACACGCCAAGAGCCGAATAAATTATCCGGACGCTTTATCGATGGAAAAGCATCGGGTGCCTTAGATCACGCACGGCTGAACAGAGTGCTTGAATTCATGTACCAGAACCTAGGGGCCGATATAACCTTGGACGAGCTTGCGGGTGTTGCATGCTTGAGCGTCTATCACTTTGCGAGAGCGTTCAAGCTGGCGACCGGAAGCGCGCCCGTTCAGTACTTCACGGATTTGCGTGTCGCGCGAGCAAAAGCCCTACTCGCGGATCCTACCATCACGGTTGAAGATGTTGCGTTGTCGACCGGGTTTTCATCAGGAACGAATTTTGCACGGGCCTTCAAAAAGTCTGTCGGCTTGTCACCGACCCAATACCGCAGCCAACACTAGGCTAGTGGTCTGATGCCAACACTTGGTGCCCCCGTTTGACGGCGGCCATGATTTCCTCGGGACCTGCCTTCCAGACGAATGGGCGCGGTTCTTGGTTGTGCTCTTTGATGACCCGATCGATGGCCGCCTGCAGGTCGACGACGGAGTGAAAGACGCCGTGCGTCAACCGTCGGCGTGTCAGTTTTGCGAGGAAGCCCTCGACGGCGTTCAGCCATGAACATGATGTTGGAACGAAGTGGAAGGTCCATCGCGGAAGCCTTGCCAGCCAGGGGCGGACCTTTGGCTGTTTGTGATTCAGTTGCCGCCATAATGGCCACTGTTCCCAAGCCTTCGTCGCTCATCACGTGATCCTGGCCCGCCACGCATGCTTTTGCGGCGAACCGCGATTTGCAACGACGGCTTCGAGCCGGGCCCTGTCGGCGGCGGTGAGGTCAAATGTAGTGCCGGAGCGCATGGTGAACCGTCGCAAATTCGACACCGATCGGAATCCAAAATCGGACTCTTTTGTCGCGATCAATCCACCAGCAACAACGCTCACGCGCCTTAGCGTAACGCAGCGTTGAAAGCGGCAGGAAGTTTCATGGTTCGCGCGCGCCATTCCTCGTCACCTATATGCTTCAACTTCGATGGGTGCGTCGCCGACCTTTCGCCACTGGGGAGCAGTCGCTCCCGCGATTGGCGTGACCCTGCAGGTTAGTTTGGCTGTCAAGATGAGTGCAGATACAGAGGACGCGATTGCAGCGTGTGACCTCGGTCTGCAGTCGCTCTCTGGCCACCTTCGGCCGGCGTTGCAAGCATGTTCACAAGACAGCAAGAATTGCCTTTTGCAGAGCAATTGGCGAATGGCGGCCTTCGCCGTTCGCCATATACTCCTAGACTAGTAGCCAACAACAGGCCGGTGGAGCTAACAGAGAACAAATTCTCTGGAAAGAGCTAAAGGACCAGTTGGCGTTGACCCTGCCTATGAGGAGAGGAACCTAGGTGGGAAGGGAGAGACAGCAGGGTCTGTCGCAGGAGAATCCGACGAAGTTGGGAGGCTACGTCATGAGACAAGATCGCGCAAATGCGAGACGACACACCGAGTACGAAACATTAACCGCGCCGAGAATGATCAAGACCCGCGCTGGTGACGTCGAAGCGGTCGAAATTGGCAATCCCTCCGGGCAAGCGCTGATATTCCTGCCCCATGGGCTCGGCGATTGGTCGGCGCTCTTGGACATTGCTGTTGATCTCGCGATGTTAATGCCGGACCTGCGGTTGATCGCATTGTCTCGCCCAGGATGCGGGGGTACGCAATGCTTGGAACCAAGCGTTTCTGACCCCTTGTTTTTCGAAGCGAGCGTCGTTCTGCCTGCTTTGATGGATGCGCTTGATATTTCTTCTGCAGACTTTGTTGGACACGCCGATGGAGCGTCTGTCGCTTTGATCTTGGCCGGGCTCTTCCCGGAAAGGGTCCTGGGTGTCGTCGGGCTGGCCGCCTACTGCTTTGGCGATCAATACCTTTGCGCAACCCTTGAGGCTATTTCCGCGCTGGGGGATGCGCCGGAGTCGTTGTCAAACCTTGTATCCGGCAGCCACGAACCCGACATTTTCTTTCGCCGTTGGCGTGAGATTCGCTTGTCGGAGTGCCAGAGACGATGGAATGCTACAAAGTTTTTCGAGGGGATTTCAGTGCCGGTAACGCTTATTCAAGGAGCGCGTGATGAATTTATCAGCCTCGATCAGGCCGCCGCCATTGCTGCTCGAATACGCGGTGACGTCTGCTGGGTCACGTTGAGAAACGCGGGTCATTTCGTTCATCTTGAAAACCCAGAACAGGTCATCACACTTGTCCGGCACCAGCTCGACCAAAGCCGCGGTCGCAAGCCCGCAATGCAGAGCGCAATTGATCCAGCGACGCGTCGTAAAGCGAAAGGAACGAAAAAGATCCCGTGTCTTTTGCCAATTCAGCCGCAGTTGACCGGTGCGGACGACAAACCAGCCTGTTTGCTTGTCGCCTAGGCCAATTCATGCCGGTTGTCTTGAGTGCCGTTGATACCTATAGCTGGGTGAAACGGATACTGGTGCGCTATGGATCAAGACAAGTCCCTACAAAAGCTGGTCCCGGCAGTCGAGCGGGCTGCCGAGATTTTGGATCTCGTGAGTTCCTCAAGGCGGTTCCTAACCGTTTCCGAACTGGCACGGGAGACAGATCTTCCCAAGAGCACTGTGCATGGTCTCTGCGGGACGATGGTGCAACTAGGGCTCTTGGTCCGACGACCGGATCAAACCTTTGTTGTCGGGCCGCATGTGCTTCGGTGGTCCAACGGCTTCGACCGTCAGACGGATGTCGCGACTGAATTCGCGTTGCTTTGCGATGAGGTTTCCATTCCCGAGCACGCGACTGCTTCACTTTCCGTGCCCGAAGAGATGGATATGGTCTTTATTGCCGCTAGGCAGGCGGCTGCGGGCAATCGCTTTGCGGCGCGTCCGGGGATGCGGCTTCCGGCCGTTTTCGTTGCTTCCGGCAAGGCGGTCCTCTCGCTGTTGCCCGATTTCGAAATCCGTCGATCGGTGGCCAGCAGCTTTCCAGCGCCCCTCACCCACAAATCCGTACTAGGTGTTGACGAACTTCTTCTGGAGCTGAAGGAGGCGCGGACAGAAGGAATTTTCACCGATGTCGGTCAGTGCATCGACGGCGTGACGAATATCAGCTCTCCGGTGATGAACGCAGTCAACAAGCCCCTTGCAGCGGTCATGCTAAGCGCCCCAAGCGAACTTGTGGAAGGAACAGCGTTGCACAACGTATCGTCTGTCGTCGCGTCACTTGCCAGTCGCCTATCTCGACGGATGGGCGCCGACGTACAGAACCGGAGTTCCAACCCATAGCGATCCGTCGCGGCCCTACCTACAGGGCAGCGTTCAGGAAAGCAGTAAACCTCGCTAACCTTTCGAGCGCAGAAGTGAACGGTGGCCGCGAGCGTGTCCGTCCAACCAGTAAATCCTAAAAATAGTGGCGACCATGTCGTCAATGAATTGCGGTCCTACGTTCACGGACTCTACGGGCCGACGGTTCCGTGTAGATCCGCGCCCATGCGATGGGAAAGCTGCGTTGCGATGCGTTTCACGTTGGCGATTGCCTTTTGCTGGATGCTGTCATTGACAGCCTCGTTCGGTAAGCTGACTGCAACCCCGGCGATGGGTCGATTTCGGGAATCGAGCACGGTGGCCCCGAAGCACACGATTCCTTCCGCGACCTGCTCGTCATCGCAGCTATAACCCACCCTGCGAACTTCCTGCAGTTCCTTGAGCAAGTCGTCAACGTCCTGAACGCTCCTTGGCGTGCGCACAGGCGGTAGCCCTTCCGGATACAGTCTGCGCACTTCAAAGTCGCTCATGTGGCTGAGAAACGCCTTCCCGGTAGCTGTGAACGCGGCCGGAAGGCGCATACCGGTTCGGAAGTCGATGCGAGTGTTGCTCAACTCCGAGTTTCGGGCGGCGATGTAGACCACTTCTGCTCCCTCGAGCACCGTCAGGGTGATGGTGGCACCAGGTAACTCTGTCTCCTGGTCCCAGATGGACGCGAATTCGGTGGCGACGTCCGACTGAAGGGTAAACGCGTTCGACCACCGCATCACATGCGGCCCGAGTTGAAAGGTCTGATCATTCCGTCGGATCAACAGCTCAAGATTGATTAACGTATGGCACAGCGTGTGCACCGAACTTCTCGCGATCTTCAGTTCACGAGAAAGATCGGAAAGACTCAGAAAGCTCCTGGACCGGGCCACCAGGTCGAGAATCCGCGCGCCACGTTCAAGCGCTGGCACATGTTTGGCTTTGCGCGTCTGTGGATCCATGAGCCCTCCCGACTTTGTCTCTTCCGGCGCCGCTTTTCCTCTTGACAGTCGTATAACCTGGCGATTAGCGTCCTGTCTACTGAAAAGTGTTCAGCATATTGAACGACAGGCGAAGGGGAGGGGCGAGTTCCCGTCCATTTCGGGTCGTGCTTCTTTGGGAGGTTTGCATGGCATTGAACGTCCGCGACTGGGCTGTAAAGTTCGGGGAGGCGACCGATCGCGACCCGACAATAGGGGCAATGGCGCGCTATTACACGTGCACGTTCCTCTGGGACATGGGCACGCAGAAGATCATCGTGGAGATGGTCGACGGCAAAACCTACAGAATCAACACGGATCCCCAGCCGCTCGACGCCTATGACTTCGCGTTGAAGGCAAGCCCGGCGACCTGGCGTGAGTTCGCCAAGCCTATCCCCGACCCAATGTATCACGGAATCTGGTCGGCGAGCTTCCGACGCGATCTGAAGATCGAGGGCAACATCCTCGTGATGATGCAGAACCTGCGCAACTTCACCGTCCAATTTGAACTCTTGCGCAAAGTCGGTGTGCCGGTCTGAGCAGAATTCGATCTGAAGGAACATTGGAATGGCAAAGCATTCTCCAGTCATCGGCCGTTACGTGACGATCAACGTGGATGGCTATGAATACAAGGTTTTCTATCTGCGCAACGGGACGGGCGTTCCGGTGATGTGCCAGCACACGGCTGGTTGCCACAATCACCAATGGCGCGGACTCCTTGAAGACGAATCCATCACCAAGGATTACGACATCATTGCCTACGATCTGGCACGTCACGGCAAATCCGACCCGCCGTTGAACCGCGAATGGTGGAAGGAGGAATACACCCTCACCGCCAGCCACTACATGAACTTCATCATCGCGCTGTCGGAGGCGCTGGAACTCGACCGCCCGATCTTCATGGGATCGAGCTTCGGCGGCAACGTTGCTCTCCAGCTCGCTCTGCATCATCCCGACAAGTTCCGCGCCGTCATCCCGGTGGAAGCCGCGGAACATGCGCCGGGCTTCTACCTTGATTGGTGGCGCCATCCGCACGCCAATGCTGCCCAGGTCTGCGCCAGTGGCGTGTGGGACTTGATGGCCCCCCAGAGCCCTGACATGGACCGCTGGTTGACCTGGCACTACTACAGCCAGGGCTCCGAAGTTTTCAAAGGCGATCTCTACTTCTACTCCATCGATCACGACCTACGCGGCAAGCTGGAAAACATCGATACCAAGCGCTGCCCCGTGATCATGATGACCGGCACGTACGACTATCTGACCCCGCCCGAGGCGACGGAAAATACGGCCAGACAGATTCCGGGCGGCATCTACATCGAGATGGAAGACATCGGCCATTTCCCGATGTCTGAAAACTACCCGTTGTTTGCGGTGTACCTCAAAGAGGCTCTCCGCATCATCGACGAGCGCACCTGATCGATGAACAGCGACAACGAGGCTTACCTATGAAAATCATCGAGTTTGATGAAAAAGGGCGCCGTGTCGAGGCCGAGGGAAAATCGGCGTCGCCGAGGAGCAGCGGCTCGGCTCTGGCCCCCCGTCCCCAATTCTCCCCGGCCCTGAAGGAAGCGCCACGTTCCCGGCGCAAGTCTTCGGGGATCGAATTGCATATGTTCCAAACCGGAACTCTTCGAACGAAGGTGAAGTACATCAAGATGAACCAGGGCGATGGGGACATCGAGATCCCCGTGCCATGGTTCCTGATCAAGCACCCGCAAGGCAATGTCGTAATCGATGGCGGCAACGCGGTAGAGGCCGCCATCGACAAGCATGGTCATTGGGGCAAGGTCGTCGAGACGTACGATCCTATCATGGCGGTCTCGGAGAACTGCGTCGACCAGCTCAAAATGGTCGACGTGGCGCCGCATGATGTCCGCTACGTCTTGCAGTCGCACCTTCATCTGGACCACACCGGCGCCATCGGTCGGTTCCCGCGCGCTCAGTACTACGTTCAGCGAAGCGAGTACGACTACGCTTTGAAGCCGCACTGGTTTTCAGCGGGCGCCTACATTCGTTCTGACTTCGATCGCCCGGGATTGAACTGGAAATTCCTCGGCGGAGAAGTCACCGACAATTACGACCTCTTCGGCGACGGAACGGTTCGGATGATCTTCACGCCGGGCCATTCTCCCGGGCACCAGTCTTTTCTAATCAATCTGCCGAAAAGCGGTCCGATCCTGCTCACCATCGACGCAGCCTACACAAAGGACCACTGGGAGAATCGGGCTCTGCCCGGACTCGTGGTCTCATCGGCGCAGGCGGCGGATTCAGTCGCCAAGCTCCATCGGATCGCAGCCTCGACCGGGGCGACCGTCATCACCGGCCACGATCCGCAGGCCTGGGCAGGCGTCCGGAAGGCGCCGCACGACTTCTATGACTGACGCATGAATCGCAACGACAGCATATCAACTGGAGGAGGACGTATGCTTAAGACTATCGCGTATGCAGCAGCAGTTCTGGGCGCGCTCACGACGAGCACGCTGGCGGAGGGGCTGGACGAACTCAAACCCGACGTCGTCGAACGTCTCTATAACAAAGATATGCTTGATCCCGCGCAACCGATCGGCGCGAGCAAGTGGCGGGATTTCAAAGCGAAGAAGGGACCGCCTTGGAAGATCGGATACGCGTCGTCCTATGCCGGAAACACCTGGCGTGCCGCGGCCATGAACGAACTGCAGAACGAGATCGTTCCCGAGTGGAAGGAACTTGGTCTCCTTTCTGAACTCGTCGTGACACAGTCCAATCTCAACGACTCCACACAGATTCAGCAGATTCGCCAGCTCGTCGATCAGGGCGTGGACGCCGTCATTCTCTGCTGCTCGAATCCCACCGCGTTGAACGCATCCGTCAAATACGCGGCTGCCAAGGGTGTTCCGGTGTTTTCCATGACCGGCTACCTGACTTCCGAATATGCGATCAACTCGTCCGTCAACTACCACGTGGGCGGCTACGAGATCGGCAAGGCGATGGTCGAACAGCTCGGCGGCAAGGGAAATGTTCTGGTCGTCGAAGGCATTCCGGGAACGTCGGGCTCGGACAGCCAGAACCGCGGTGTTCTCGCCGGCCTTGCAACATCGTCGGACATCAAAGTCGTTGGCTCTGTGGCCGGCATGTGGACCGACCAGGTCGCCCAAGGCGAAGTCCAGAAATGGCTGGCGACGAATCCTGGAAAGCTCGACGGCATCGTGGTGCAGTCGGCGGCTGAAATGGGCGTGCTGCGCGCGGTGCAGCAGGCTGGTCGCGGAGACATCCCGGTCGCAATCGGAGGCGAGCTGGGCGCGCTTTGCTACTGGCGGCAGAACCCGAACTACATCAACACCTCGTTCCAACTGTGGCCCCCGGCCGACGACATGGCACTGATGTGGCACGTCATGATGCGCACGCTGCAGGGGCAGGGGCCGAAGGTCCAGTCGATCCTTGTGGATCCGGTCAAGATTACGTTCGATGACCTGAAGAAGTTGATGAACGAAGATTGCTCGGTCGACAGCGCAGAGTGGCTGAAGGTCGGTGCGAAAGGCTGGGGTTACGACCCCTCGTATCTGGACGATTTCTTCCTTCGCCCGGCGGATCCACGCGCTTACAAGCCGTGAGGCGAAAGGGGCCGCGCGAATGCGGCCCATCCTCTCTAGTCCACAATTGAATCCTTTTGGTCGTCGCTTTCAGCGGACGGGATGAATCATGACGTCTTCCGCCACAGAAACTACCCAGATCGCATCTCGAGACACCGTCGTCGTGCGTGGTGTAAAAAAGTACTTCGGCCCGACGCGGGCCTTGGACGGCGCCTCCTTCTCGGCGCGCGCCGGGGAAATCCACGCGATCGTAGGCGGCAACGGATGCGGAAAGAGCACGATGGCCAAGGTGGTCTCCGGTGTTCTTCCTATCGATAGCGGGACCGTATCCATTCTGGGCGAGACTCCCTCCACGCCGGCGGAGAGCCGAGCCCTCGGCATTTCGACGGTCTACCAGGAAGTCCTGGTCGCCGACGAAAGCTCGATCGTCGACAACATTTTCATGGGAGCAGACCACCTCTTTACCAAGACCCTCTCCCAGGAGCGGAAAGTTAGCCGCGCCGCCGAGTTGATGGAAGAGCTCGCCGGAGAACCGGTCGATCCTCACGCACTTGTCGGAACGCTGCCACTCGGACTGAAGCAGTGGATCACGATCGCCCGCGCCCTGCTTTCAGAACCGAAGATCCTCATCCTCGACGAGAGTTCCGCAGCGCTCGACTTCGATTCCACCGAGCGGCTCTTCGCCAAGATGAGGGCGCTTCGCGACAGGGGGACGACGATCCTGATCGTTACACACCGCATCGCGGAGCTTGTCCGGATTTCCGATCGCGCCACCGTGTTCCGCGACGGTCGCGACGTCGGGATCCTGGAAAAGGCGGACATCACCGAGAAGAACCTTCTCGCGCTCATGACCGGCGAAGACCGCAGCGGGCACAGCGCGACGACCGCCCCAATCCCAAAGACAAACGAACGCGCACTGAAGGCACGCAACGTCGCTGTCTGGCGAAACGGCAGGACCTTCGATTTCGATCTGCGACGTGGCGAAATCGTCGGCGTCGCCGGACTCGACGGCCAGGGCCAGGATGCCTTCGTCCGAGTTCTTGCAGGCGTGATCCCCGCGTCCAACGGGGCGGTCCAGGTGGCTTCCCGTCACGGAACCTGGTCGCCAGTGCGGAATCTGCCCGAGGCCGTCAAAGGCAAGATCGCCTACGTGTCCGGCGATCGCAAGCGCGAAGGAATTTTCGCGTCGCTGTCGATTTTCGAGAACATGGTGATGCCGCTCTACCGCGAGAAGAAGCGGGGCGGCATCCTTGGATTCGTCGATCGTGGCCCCCTCGGCACGATCTTCAAGCGTGAAGCCGAGAACCTCCTTATCAAGTTCGGTGCCAAAGAGGACCGGATCACCTCCCTTTCGGGTGGAAACCAGCAGAAGGTTCTGATCGGCCGTGGCTTTGCAATGCGGCCCGACGTGATCATCCTGAACGACCCGGCGCGAGGCATCGACGTCGGTGCGAAAACGGAGCTCTACAAGCACCTCCGGACGTTCGCTGAAGAGGGCAGAGCCGTCATCTATCTCTCTTCCGAAATTGAGGAGTTCCTCGGATTCGCCACCAGGGTCGTCGTCTTCCGGGACGGAGCCCCATTCGACGCCTTTGATGGCCGGAGTCTCGATCCCAAGCGAGTGCTCGAGGCCATGTTCGGCCAAACGGCGGGCCATGGGCTCACCGGTCCGTTCGGTCTTTCGCCACATCGAGCGTCGGGGCTGATGCCCGTCGCCGCGGCCGGCGATGGCGTCCGAGTTACCGTGCAGATTCCACCGGAAATAAAGGCCACACTGAGAGTCGGGGACACGCTTCCGACGTTCAGCGCGACGCCAACGGAGCGGTTCGTGCCGCTTCCCCGCTCCGAAGACAAAATCGCCTCTAAGTCAATTCGGGTCGTCGAATTCGACGATCTCGGCGCCAAACGTCAAGGGAGCCGGAAATGAGCGCTTCGGCTATAAATACCATCACCGCTGCGACAAAATCGGTCGTGGCCGAAGCCCAAGGGGGACGGTCGAATCCCTTCCTCCTTATGCCGATCACCCTCTTCTTCGCGCTCCTCTCGGTCGCCGTGCTGAGAGCGCCGAGCCTCATGAGCGCGTCGGGTATCGGCGCTGCGATCATCGTGGTTACGCCCCTCATTCTCGCCACCTACGCCCTGATGGCATCGACCATCGCGGGACGAGGCACCATCGACCTGTCGGTCGGCCCGCTGATCGGCTTCATCAACGTCACGATGATCCAACTCCATGCGGCGGGACTGCTTGAAAGTCCGATTCCGGTCTTCCTGTACTGCATGGGAGTGGGCGCTGCCTACCAGCTCATCTTCTCGCTGATCGTCATCTATGTCCGTGTCCAACCGATCATCGTCTCGCTCTCCGGATATCTTGCGCTGACCGGGATCAACCTTGTCATTCTCCCGCGACCGGGTGGGACGGCTCCTGCTTTCATGGAGGAGTGGGGCTTCGGGATCGAAATCTTCTCTCCCATTCTGGTCATTCTGCTACTGGCCACCACTGCCTGGCTCCTCTTCACCGCGACGGCCTTCTACACGCACCTGCGTCTGATGGGTTCCGATGAACGCGCCGCCTACACCTCGGGCGTTCCAATCACGATTGTACGCATCGGCGCGCATCTGATTTCCGGGTGCTTCGCCGGGCTCGCATCTATCTGCTTTACCGCTCTGATCTCATCGGGCGATCCTTCGCAGGGGACGACCTACACGCTCATCGCGGTCACGGCCCTCGTGCTCGGTGGCGCATCGCTTGGGGGCGGCCGGGGCGGCGTATTTGGTTCGGCCCTCGGCGCACTAAATCTTTACCTGATCACCTACGTGCTTTCGTCGTTCAACTTCGGATCGGTCCAGAGCTTCGTGACGAATCTGGCCTACGGCGTTATCCTGGTGATCTCCCTGCTGATGACGCTGCTCATTCCCGTGATCCAGCGCTACATCCGCAACTTCTCGCCACTTCTCTATTTCGTTGCGCTGTCCGTCGTCGTTCTCGGTATCATCCTTCATGCGACCTTCGATTATGGCTCGCTCGGTGCGGTCGGCGTGTATGTCCCCGGTCCTTTCAGCCTGCAAGCGGCGCTCACCGCGCCACTGGAGACGGCTTCGCTCACCACCGAGACCGAGGCCCTGCGTCTTGCGGCCGCTCCGCTCGTGTTTTCATCGATCATCCTGATCATCGTCGCGGTTTTCCTTCGACTGGCCATCGGTCAATCAAGCAGACGGACGATCGGACCCGCTGTCGCTGTCGTCGTGGCCGCCCTTGCGCTTGCCGGAGCTTACGTGATCGCCGAGGGCGCTAACACCACGCAGACTGAGGTGATAAAGTAATGGACAAGCTGCCGCAACTCAGCCTTCCGGCCAGAATTCTCGGCCTCGTCATTGGCATCATTCTGACCGTTATCGGGATCGGGTTCGGGTTCGCCCAAGCGATTTCCGTCCAAATCATCATTCTGTCGGCTATTGCCACCCTCGTGCTCTTCTACTGGGCGTGGCGCTATCTCATCGGCCAGTTCATCGACGGCGAGGCGCGGCACACGGACGGGCTCAGTCCGCTTAGGCAAGCCTGGACCCAGTACCGTTGGCCGCTGCTGGGACTCGGGCTCATTCTGCTCGCTTTCCTGCTGCTGTCGCTGACGGTCGAGGCATTCTTCAACATCTGGAACGTGATCTCGCTGATCATTCTGCTGGTGATACTCGTTCTCACCAGAACCCTCGGGCGGCAGTTCCAGCAGAACCGTTCGGCATTTATCGGCATCATGGTCCTCGCGGGCCTGTTCTCAGTCGGATCGATGAACATCGAGGGCTTTTCGTCCGGCAACAACATCAAGTCGATGCTCCTGTTCGCCTCGTTCCTCGGCATAGCCTCGGTCGGCCAGACCCTTGTGGCGCTGCTGGGCGGACTCGACCTCTCGATCCCGTTCATTATCGGCGGGGCGAACGTCGGTCTCCTGTACCTCATCGGCCTGGGCGTTCCCCCGTGGCTGGCCGTGATCATCGTCCTCACGATAGGCACGCTGCTCGGTGTGATAAACGGCCTGCTGAGCTATCGGCTTCAGGGACAAGCCCTCATCGTCACGCTCGGAACCGGATTCGCGATCTCGGGTGGCGTGCAGATCATCACTTCGATCGGATCGGCCTACTCGGGCAACGTGTTCGGGACGGTTCCCGCCTGGCTCTCCAACTTCTCCGCGATGAACGGATCGACCTTCGGCCTTCCGTTCCCGCCCGTGATCGCTATCTGGGCTCTGATCGCGATAATCTTGATCATTGGTCTCAGAACCACGGTTTATGGCCGCTACCTGTACGCTCTCGGTGTCAACCGCACGTCGGCCAGCCGCATCATGATCTCCGAGATGCGCTACTGGGTCGCCGTCTACGCGTTGTCCGGCTTCTTCGCAGCGCTCACCGGCGGACTTTTGCTGGGCTGGTCGGGCGGCGGCTTCATCGGTGTCGGCGATCAGTATCTCTTCTTGACCTTGGCCGCGGTGGTCGTGGGGGGAACCTCCCTCCTCGGCGGCGCAGGGGGCTACGGCTTTACCGTAATCGGGGTGCTCGTCCTTCAGGTGCTCTCCAGCTTCCTGGTCGGCATCGGCCTCGATTTCAAGTGGCAACAGTTCATCTTCGGCCTGCTCATTCTGCCGATGGTAGCGCTTTACGCCCGTTCCCCACACATCCGAACGCAGATTTGAGGAGGTTTGCATGAAACGTACGTATTTCCGCGAAGGGAGACTTTAAAATGGCCGTCTATCAGACCACGGACCTCACGGCGGCGAGCTATTCCGTAGCCCTGTTCGGCCTGGCCGCCACCGCAATCCTGTTGCTCCTTGGAACCGCCTGGGTGGGGCGCAACTGGCGCCTTCCCGTGGCGCTCTGCGCAATCGCAGCGCTCGTCGGAATACCGGCGGCATTCGAGGCGAGAAACGCCTGGCTCGCAGGCGGCGGCGTTCCCGTCGTTTATCATTACGTCGGTTGGGCCATCTCGATGCCCGTTCAAGTCATGGCTTTGTATTTCTTGGCAAAATCAGCAGGAAAGCTGGGCGCAGGACTCTTCTGGCGATTGATTGTGGTCGCCGTGCTGATGGTTTTCGTCAGGTATCTTGGCGAGGCCCAGTACATGCATCCGACGCTCGCCTTCCTGATCGGACTTGTTTTCTGGCTCTACATTCTTGGCGAGCTCTACTTCGGTCGCATGGACGACGTCGTGCGTGCTGCCACGGGTGACCATCTTCGCCGCGGATATTTCTGGTTGCGGCTGATCGTGACGATTGGCTGGGCGATCTATCCGCTCGGCAACTTCCTGACCGCCTTCGCCGGGATGACCGACGATGGCAGCCTGTCGGTGGCCTACAACGTCGCTGACATCCTCAACCGCATGGCCTTCGGTGTCGCCGTTCTGGCGACCGGTGTCCTCGTCTCCGAGGAGGCCAAAAAGACTGAAGCCCATCATTTGCCCGTAACCCCTGCTCATTCTGAAGGAAGACGTCCATGAAGGGTGCAGATGTAATTGCCATTATTATCCTGGCCGCGATCATAATCGCAGTCGCCGCTTATCTTCTGCACTGGCTGTATCGCCGTTCCACGAAGGACGTAAGCTTCGTGCGCACCGGCTTCGGTGGTGAGAAGGTTGTCATGGGAGGCGGTGCGCTCGTGCTGCCGATCCTCCATGACCTGACGGAAGTCAACATGAATACGCTGCGGCTCGAAGTCTCCCGAGCCAGAGAGAAATCCTTGATCACCAAGGACCGCATGCGCGTCGAGCTGACGGTCGAGTTCTACGTCCGGGTGTCTCCTGAGATCGCCGCCGTGGCTACCGCAGCCCGAAGCTTGGGCAACCGCACCATGAATGCCGAGCAGCTCAAGGATCTGATCCAGGGCCGGTTTGTCGACGCCATGGGTGGCGCCGCTGCGAAAATGACGCTCGAGCAGATTCATGAAAATCGTCAAGCCTTCGTGAAGGAGGTGAAGCAGGAGGTGGCGGAAAGCTTGGCGCTCGACGGCCTGGAACTCGAATCCGTGTCGCTGACGTCGCTCGATCAAACCGACATCAAGCTCTTCAATGCGTCCAACACCTTCGACGCGGAAGGTCTGACCTGGCTCACCGAGCAGATCGAGACTCGTAAGAAGAAGCGCAACGACATCGAGAAGGACACGGAGGTCGCGATCCGCGCGAAGAACCTGGAAGCCGAGAAGAAGAGTCTCGCGATTCAGCGGGACAGCGAATACGCACGGCTTGCGCACGAAGCCGAGGTGTCGGTCGAGCGGGCGAACAAGAAGTCCGTCATCGCCGCAGAAAACGCGACGAGAGAGCGAGAAATCGAGTCCGTTAAGCTGCGCGAGCGGGAAGCCGTCGAGCGCGCGCGCATCGACATGGAGCGGCAGGTGGAAATGCTCGAGATCAAGCGTCGCGAAGTGACGCAGATCGAAGAGCAGGCCCGCGAAATCGCCGTGTCCGTCAAATCGAAGGAGCGTTCGGAAGCGCAGGCGCAGGCCGAGGTAGCCCGGGCGGCCATGGTCGAGGCGCAGGAGCGCGTCCAGACCATCCGCGACACCGAAATCGCCAACCGCCAGAAGGCGATCGAACTGATCGACGCGCAACGCGCCGCCGAGTCCGAAGCGGCAAAGGTTCGCATCCTCGCCGAAGCCGAAAAGGCGGCTGCTCAGGATCGCGCGGACGCCGACCGTATCGCGGTCGCGGCCCTCGAGGAGCGGTTACGCGTCGAAGCACAGGGCAAGGAAAAGCTCAATGCCGCCGAGAATCTGCGTTCCGACGCTGCTCGCCGTTCAGCCTTGCACAAGTCGCTTGTCGAGAACCTTCCCGCGATCATCCGCGAAAGCGTCAAGCCAATGGAGAAGATCGAGGGCATCAAGATCATGCACGTCGAAGGACTCCCAGGCCTGTCCGGCACTGTGAACGGAACCGGCCTCACTGTCGGGGCGGATGGTGTTCCGCCGCGCGACGGCAATCTCGCCGAGCAAGTCGTCAGTTCGGCACTCCGCTACCGGACGCAGGCGCCTTTCGTCGACACGCTCCTCGGTGAGATCGGTTTGCGTGGGGACACGGTTCACCGCGCTCACGCGCTCAACGACCTCTCCAAGATCGTATACACGGAGCCTTCCGCGCCTGAACCAAGGGCTAGCGGCAAGAGCCGGGCCAACTAAGCGAATGGGGGACCGGGTTTCCTCCCGGTCCCCAACTTTCCGTCGGAGCGCAGGAAAACCAAATGAAGTCGCCAGTTCCCATCGTTGAACGTTCGATCCTGATTTTCGCAGTCTGGGCCGTGCTCGGATTCCTTGGTCTGGGCATTTTTCTCGAAGGATTGAAGCAGGATTCCTGGCTCCTTTCCGCCGCGGGTGTCGCAGTCATCGTGCTGGCGTTCGTCGCTCACATCATTGTGAACGGTGTCTTCGATACGGGCTTTACTCCAGGAGAGACTGCGCTCGGCATCGGGGCTTACGGGGTGCTCGGCCTTGTCTTCGTCGCTGGCGCCGTCGGCGGCTCCCTGACGATGACGAATTACTATTCGGGCCTGACCCTTTTCGGGGTGCTGGCGGCCGGATTCCTCGCCTACCTGCTCACCCGACATGGGCTGCGGGGCGCCTTCTCCCGCTTCCATATCAAGCCGATGACTGAAAGGGAGCCAAGTAAATGATGTGGTTGCCGCTCTATATCCTCTTCTACGCCGCCGTCACTCTCTACTGGGCTCGCATGGCTGCCCGCGCGAACGGGAACTACCAGACCTACTTCTCCGCAAGCCATTCGTTGCCGCCATGGGTCTCGGCGCTCGTCCTTTCAGGGGCCAGCATCTCGGGATGGATCATGCTTGTCGGCGCCGAGGAAATTGGCCGCAACGGCTTCGGACTTGCGGCGATCCTGCAGGCCGGCATCGCGCTCTCTCTGCCGGGCGTATTCTTTTTCAAGCGGCTCTGGTTGTTGGGGCAGCGGCTCCAACTGTCGTCGCTGAGCGAACTCCTGCGCGCCTACTGGAGTTCTGAATTCCTCGTGGCGTTCTCGACCGTGGTGGCGACTTTGTTTGCGGTCGCATTCGCCGGGGTCCAGATGGCAGCGCTGTCCCGGCTCGTCGTTCTGCTAACCGATCAGACCGTATCCATGCCGGCAGCGGCGATGGTCCTCTGCTTCATCCTCTTCGGCTATGTCGTCATAGGAGGAATGAGGGCGGTTGGATATCTCGGGGCGGTCCAGACCGTTCTCGCCGGCGCCGCGATAGTGGGTTTTGCAGGATGCGCCGTTCTGCAGCTTGGTGGGTTTGGCGCTCTGAACGCCGGGCTTCTCAAGCTTGCCGCCGACCCTGCCGCCGCCGGAAAGTTTATCGTTTCGGGCGTAGTTCAGTTCACTGCGGGTGGCGGCCGGCAGGCTGCGGCCGCCCACGAGGGAACGGCTCTTGCCAGCCTAGCGATGGTGTTCGCCCTTATGGGTTTGCAATCCAGCCCCATGGCGATCAAGGTCGTTCTCTCGACAAATAGTCCAAGGGCGATCGCGGCGGGCCAGACCTGGGTGATGGCCGGCGCTTTTGGAGCAATGATTGCCCTTTGCGTTGCCTGCTTCGGCGCGGCGTCCCTGATCGATCCGTCCAAGGACTTGTCAGGTCTGCTGACGTTGATCTCCCCTTGGTTCGCCGCCTGGCTCTTCATCGGGCTGCTGGCCGGCGTACAACTGATGGCTGGTCTCGCGCTTCTGACGGCCGGCGAGTCGCTGATTCGGAACGTCTACAAGCCTTGGTTCCATAGCAGCCTGTCGCGGCGCGATACCGTCACCGTTACGCGTGTAGCCATCGGCCTCCTTGTGCTCGCTTCGGGCCTGATGCAGGTGTTGACCCCTGTCACGTTGTCGATGCTTGCCTCGCTGGCGCTTCCGCTTGCATTTCAGCTGTGGACTCCGCTTCTGGGAATGACCTGGCTTCGCTGGTTCACGCGGCCCGGCGTCGTGACAGGCGTGGGCTTCGGCATCGCTGGCGTGCTGCTCACCGAGCCATTCGGGATCGCCGTTCTGTCGGCCTTGGGGCTTGAGCTGCCTTGGGGCCGCGCGCCTTGGACCATGTCTTCCGCCGCTTGGGGAATGGTCGCGAACCTGCTGGTCACAATGCTGGTGTCGGCGTTCACCCAGCGACGGGCGTTCGGGGGCGAGGCGGCCCAAGAGGCGCGCAGCTTTCTCTACGGCATTCTCCGGCCTGCATCGCGGGTCAGAGCACTTCGCTCCACGGCTTGGTCAATTTCGCTTGCCTGGCTCTTCTTCGCCGTAGGCCCAGGTCTGATCTTGGGTAACTACGCCTTCAACAAGCCGGACGGCGGTTGGGCACTTGGCATGCCCTCACTCTGGGGTTGGGGCTTGGTGTCATGGGTGACCGGCCTGGGCATCGTCTGGTTCTTGTCCTACAAGATGGAGATGGCGAGCCCGCATGTCGGGGCCATCCCCGACTATCAACCGCCACCCCGTCTGCGTCCGGATCAGCGTGCAGCCGAACGTGAGCGTCTTCGGGCATTGTTCGTCACCGTTGCGGTCGCCTTCGGCATCGTTGTCCTGATAGTCCTGAGCTTTGGCCACTAGGTCGGGTTGCCGCCCTCTTCGGTGGGCGCGGCCATTGCCAGCAGCGTGAAACTTGAAGGAGAGTGGAATGGATTCCTTTGTCTTTAGCACGACCGGCCAGATATTTTTCAGGCCGGGCGCGTCAACAGAGATCGGATCTCTCTTAGGCGGCCGAGTCGGCGGCCGAGTCCTAGTCATCACCGATCCGGGTTTGCGAAAGCTGGGCCTCTGCGAACCCGCACTAAACTCGCTGCAGTCAGCGGGCATTGCAGTCACAGTCTTCGACCGCGTCGAACCGGATCCATCGCTCTCGACCGCAATGTCTGCCGTTGAACTCGGCCGCGAGAAGGCCATAACAGGGGTGATCGGCTTTGGCGGGGGCTCTTCTCTCGACGTTGCCAAACTGGTGGCGCTCATCTGCGGATCGAACGAAGAGATCGAGGAAGCCTGGGGGGTGGGAAACGCAAAAGGCCCGAGACTTCCCCTAGTGCTGGTGCCGACGACGGCTGGAACAGGATCCGAGGTCACCCCCGTTTCAATCATCACCGTCAGTGGTGATGAAAAGCGGGGCGTTTCGTCGCCGATCCTTTTGCCGGATGTCGCAATTCTCGACGCGGATCTAACTCTGGGTCTCCCGCCGCACGTAACGGCGGCGACCGGTATCGACGCGATGGTGCATGCGATCGAATCGTTCACGTCGAAGAACGCGAACAACAATCCCCTGTCGAAGATGCTGGCACGGAGCGCGCTAGCGCTGCTTGGAGCCAACATCGAACGCGCGGTCGAGGTTGGGAGCGACCGCCCTGCGCGCGGCGCCATGCTTCTAGGTTCGATGCTTGCCGGACAAGCCTTCGCAAACTCGCCGGTTGCAGCCGTTCACGCGCTCGCCTATCCCATCGGCGGGTCCTTCCACGTTCCGCACGGATTGTCGAACACGCTGGTCCTCCCGCACGTGCTTCGCTTCAATGCACCGGTGGCGGCCGGAGCCTACGCCGCCATCGCGGCCGACGCGTTTCCTCATCTCGTCGCCATGCAGGACGAAGCCGAGCGCTGCTCCGCTTTCATCGATAACCTTGCGGGACTATCAGCGAAGCTGGGCCTACAGCAGCGGCTTCGTGACGTCGGCGTCCGGCAGGAGGACGTCGGAGGGCTCGCGCGAGACGCGATGAAGCAAACCCGGCTTCTCGTGAACAATCCTCGCGACTTAAACGAGACGGATGCCCTGGCGATCTATCAATCGGCCTGGTGAGTTTCCAAGGTCACGTCGCTGACCGCCGAAGCCCACTTTTGAATTATCAAACAAGGGAAATCAACATGGCAGTGCCCGCCTTGAAGGATCAAACGCAATAGCGTGCGGAATTCTATATCGGCGGCAAATGGCAGGGCGCGGAAGATAACGAGGTAACCAGCGTCTACAACCCTGCGGACGGTTCGCTCATAGGATCGGTTTCCAAGGCGGGAAGAGCGGAAACGCAGCGGGCGCTCAAGGCGGTGGAGAAGGCGCTTCCCGCCTGAAAGAGCGTTGGCGGGGAAGGAGCGCTCAGCCATATTGCGCCGGTGGTTCGAGCTGCTGATAGTCCATCAGGAAGATCTCGCTACCATCGTGACGGCGGAACAGGGCAAACCTCTCAGCGAGGCGCGAGGCGAGATCGCCTATGCGGCATCCTACATCGAGTGGTTCGGCGAAGAAGCAAGCGCGTGTAAGGTGTCACTGTTCCCGCGCCGACTTCAGGCAAGTGTACCGTGGTCTTGCGTCACCGGAACGCCCAAGGAAACCGGGTTGGAACTGACCGCGAACGCGATCGTTCGCAAGCTAGGCTTCACCGGATCGACTGCGGTGGGAAAGAGCTTGATCGCGCAATGCGCCTACACGGTCAAGCGCACCTCCATGGAGTTGGGAGGGAATGCGCCGTTCATCGTCTTCGACGACGCCGACGTCGACGCGGCAGCCAAGGGGGCGTTCGCTTCGAAGTACCGGAACACAGGCCAGACGAGCTTCTGCGCGAACCGGCTTCTCATTCAGTCGGCAATCCACGATGCGTTCGCCGAGCGACTGGCGAAGGCGGTCTCGGAGTTCTCGGTTGGAGAAAGGGTTCTTCCCCGGGGTTCAGATCGGCCCCCTTATCGACCACAAGGCTATCAACAAGGTGGATGCGCTGGTGTCCGGCGCCGTGGCGCGCGGTGCAAGGACACTCACCGGAGGGCGCCGGCGTTCGCTCGGTGGGACCTTCTACGAGCCGACCGTCATGGTCGACGTTCCGCCGCAGGCGGAAATCTTCAGCGAGGAGATATTCGGGCCCGTCGCCCCAACTTTCCGCTTCGAAACCGAGGAGGAAGTGACGTTTGGCACTTAAATGTAAGAATGCCGCCGTTTCTTTTTGGGTTGGCATTTAATTTGAGATTCCGTGGGCTGAAAATCTCGAATTGAATGTAGCTGCGAAGACCTCCGCGACTCGTGCCCGCAGTCCACCATCTCTTCCATGGCGTTGCCGAAGCGGGCTTTATTCTTACCCAATCATATTGCCACGCAGCATGGAAAGCATCTCCGACCCAGCTCGCTGTGCGATGGCCGCACCCGCTAAATGAGCTGACCGCAAGTTTGGCTGCCGACGAATGCAAAGCCTTTGCCAAGCTCCAATATCAAGGAGCGCTGGTGTTCGATGAGGCCTTGCTCAAGTTCGTGCTCGGACATCGCTGGGCCGAGAGCGAGAAAATCGAAGCTTGATGGGTCTTTGATCAATTCCTGCGCCAGGTCTGACTGGGGGCTGGCAATCTTCGACCAAAGTTGGTCAGCGCTTTTCCTTGCCTCTGGCCGAGACCGCTTTCGATATGATGGACGAGAACGTTGCGGCTCTACCCATTTTCAACGGCTTGGCGCGCATATCACAGCCTTTCTTCATCGCTTTTCAGGGCTTCGACGCGTTTCACGTTTTTTCCCAGGGCAATTGTGCAACAAGCTGTTGCACAATTTGCTTGTCAGGGAACGCCTCAGCAAAGGCGCGCATGTACTTGAGGTTTCGTGGCGAAAGCCCCGATCGATGACGCGGCTGCCCCATCCCTCAACGTTCTGGCGCGCCAAGATCTCGCGGCCGATGCCCCAATAGAGCAAAATGAGTTCTCGGTTGACTGCAACGGCCGCCTTGAGGCGGGCTGATCGGATTCGCTCCTTAAGCTAGGAAAGGAGAGAGGCGTATCCGCGACGGCGGCGGTACCGATACTGTCGCCCGGCTATTCCTGGTTCTTTGGCGGCGGCAATCTCGGGCCGGTGCCGGTGCTGCTTTTCTGGATGGCGGTGCTCGGTGGCACGAGCCTCTTCGGCGGCAAGGGAACGGTGATCGGCACCATCGTCGGCGCCCTGATGATCGGCCTCATCAACAACGGTCTCATTCTGATGGGGCTCGAATTCAGCCAGCAACTGATCGCCCGCGGCGGCATCATCATTCTTGCCGTCGCGCTCAGCCAGAAGCGGAGCTGATGCCATGATCGTTTCGCTCATTGCAACGCTGACAGCCCGACCGGAAACGCGAGAAGAGCTTTTCCGCCTTCTCGTCGATCAGGTCGGGCCTACCCGGGCTGAAAATGGCTGCATAGACTACAACCTTCACGTCGATGCCATGGATCCCCACGTCTTGGTGTTCTTCGAGAATTGGAAGAGCCAGGCGGATCTCGACGCGCACATGGAAATGCAGCACCTGAAGCCGCTGCTGAGCCAGATCGCCATATGGCGGCTACTCCCGGCGGAGCCCACGGGGAACAGGTGATCGGACTGCGCCTGACAAGGGCGGCTATCAGCGCTGCCGGCGAAACGGCTTGGTCGGTCCCCATTCGACTAATCTCATCCGGCGCACAGGCAGCCGACGCAATCGTCGCAGCCGAGCCGGAGCCCATGGAATACGTTCGCGTTTGCGACGCTTTCGGCACTGGCTACTTCTACATCCCGGGCACCGAAACCTGCCTCAAGATCGGCGGCTTCATCCGTTTCCAGACCGACTTCGGTCGTGACAAGGTTACGAGCAAGTGGAACCCGAAAGACGAAGGTAACCAGGCAACCTCTGACTGGGATGCATTCTCGCGCGCTTACATCTCGTTCGACGCCAAGAGCGACACCGAGTACGGCACGCTCACCGGCTTCTTCGCTGCTGAATTCAATGCTGATGCCGACCAGGACGAAGCTGACAGCCTGATCGACGTTGATGAAGCCTACATCCAGCTCGGCGGCCTCAAGGCCGGCTTCTTCTACAGCTGGTGGGACAAGGGCCTGAACGGCGAAACCGACACGCTCGGCAACAACACCGAGTTCAACTCGATCGCCTACCTCTATGACGGTGGCTCGTTCCAGGCTGGTATCTCTGTCGACGAACTCGAAGCTGCTACCACCAAGGCTAACGGCATTGGCGTTGCAGGTATCGTTTCGGCTTCGGTCGGCGGTGTATCGTTCGACCTGCTCGGCGGCTTCGACACCGAAGTTGAAGAAGGCGCGATCCGCGCTCTGCTTTCGGCAGACCTCGGTCCGGGCACCTTCCAGCTCGCTGGTATCTGGGCTTCCGACCCGAACGCTTACTGGGCTGAGTCCGAGTGGACCGTTGCTGCGTCGTACGCCTTCAAGGCAACCGACAAGCTGAAGATCACCCCCGGTGCTCAGTACT
>NZ_JABEKT010000001.1:1708508-2863372 GCF_013283195.1 Ensifer adhaerens
TCGTACGCCTTCAAGGCAACCGACAAGCTGAAGATCACCCCCGGTGCTCAGTACTTCGGCGATCTGAACGACGGCAACTTCGGCTTCGACAGCGGCCTCGACAAGTGGCGCGCTGGCGTGACCCTCGACTACGCGATCACCGAAGGTCTGGCGACCCGCGTGTCGGTTCAGTACGAAGACGAAGATCAAGTCGGCGGTGGCTCTGAGGACCAGGTTTTTGGTTTCGTCCGCCTGCAGCGCGACTTCTAATCTGATCTGACCTCGGTCAGATTAGAGAAGCCCGGCTTTCGAGCCGGGCTTTTTCGTTTTTGCGCAAAGGTCGGTGGAGCCGTTTCGTTGTGATGAATGTCACAGGCCCTGTTTAAGCACCGCGCACAATAGTCTCCAGAAATTCAGCGATGTCTTGCTTGAGGTCACCGACATGCAGCAGTGGCGCGTGTCCCTGGCCAAGTGCGGTAACGGAAGTCATTTTCTGATGCCGACGGTGCATTTCGGTGGCTGTTTCTTCGGCCAGCAACCGTGTGTTTTCTCCTCGGACGAGTAACAAAGGGTATTGGCCGAGCGCCTGAAAGGGCTCCCAGAGATCGGGCAGGGGAGTGCTGTCGTCGAGTGGTAGCAACTGCTTCGCAATTGCCTGGTCAAAGTCCGGGACTGGATATCCATTTTCATCGCGGTAAATGGCGTTCGCCATGTCGCGCCAATCGGTTTCGCCAAGTACCGGAAACTCTGTGCCGTGCAAGGCTCGAAGATGAGCCGGCGCATCTTCCCAGGTCTGCGGTCTGCCACCGTTATTGAGGTATTCGCGGATTGCGAGCAATCCACCACGTTCGATCACGGGGCCGATATCGTTTAGCACCACGGCGGCAATGAGCGACGGCGTCTGTTGCGCGAGCAGATGCAGGATCAATCCGCCGCGGGACGTGCCGATGAAAACTGCTCTCTCAATTCCAAGTGTATGGCAGGCCGTGATCACGTCGTTCGTTTCTACGGGGATGCTGTAGCGGCTCTTGTCCGGATCGCGCTCCGATTGTCCACGGCCGCGGTAGTCGAGGCAGAAGACAGTGCGCGAGCCACCGACCGGCGATGAGAGATGTTGTGCGAGGAAATGGAAGTCGCGGCTGTTGCGCGTGAGGCCCGCAAGGCACACGACGGGTAAAGAACCGCCAACTTCGAGCGATTTGTGGCCATAGATACGTGCGTAGAGCCGCAAGCCGTCGTTCGATAAAAAATAGCGCTCGCTAAAACCGTCCTGCCGCATGGCTCTGGCCTTTCCTCTGATCGTCAAAGAGAGAATAGAGCGCATTCGGGGAAAGTGCGAAGAGCTTCTTCGTCAGAAAATTTGTAAAAACAAAGAGGTAGAGCTGTTTCGGTGACCCCGTTCGAGCTTGAACAACTTTAGTGACCGCGCTTGGGTCGCCATGTCGTGATGCCGCGACCTTTGTCAGTGCGACAGGCGTAAGCATGGGGGTGAAAAATCGCGCTCCCGCAGTTTGCCAGCGTAAATTTTAGAGCATGTCGCGCAAAAGTGTGCCGCGGTTTTGCGATAACGACATGCGCAAAAACAAGAACTTAAAGCGCACCAAGCGAATCTGAAAGATCGCGAAGCGCTTAACTGCGCAGATGTCTTGCTGCAGTGGCTTGAGTGGACGCCCGTCTCGGGCGTTTACCAGGGGCTTTGCTGCCGTTTCACGTCGCTAGGACGGTGAACGTCCCATCCTGAGATCTTCAACGATATCAGCGCTTTGGCCGAGCCGCACCTTGTAGACCTGGTAGTTTTCCATGACACGCTGGACATAATTGCGCGTTTCCTGGAACGGGATGCGCTCGATCCAGTCGACGACCTCGTCGATTGGCTTGCCGCGGGGATCGCCATAGCGGCTGAGCCAGTCCGGGACGCGGCGCGGGCCGGCATTGTAGGCGATGAAGGTGAGAATGTAGGACCCGCCGAAGCTGTTGATCTGTTCGCCGAGATAATGCGCGCCGAGGGTGGCGTTGTATCCGGCATCGCTCGTCAACCTGTCCTTGGAATAGGCAAGACCGTAGCGGCTTGCCACGCCTTTGGCGGTTCCCGGCAGCAGCTGCAGCAGGCCTCGCGCGTTGGCGGTTGAGACAGCCGCAGGATTGAAGGCGCTTTCCTGGCGCGCGATCGCATAGGCGAGCGCCTTGCCCGAGCCGTCGATGTTGGCGGTCGGCGGGATGACGCCGACGGGAAAGGCGAGGGCTGCGACGTCGATGCCGCGGCCGAAGGCCGTCTTGCCGATCTGAAGCGAAAGCTGGTGATTGCGGGTTTTTTCGGCGCGGGCCGAAAGGATGGCCAACTCGCCAGGGCTTGTCAGTTCCTCGGCCAATGCCCGGTAGATGCTGTCGGCGCGCCAGCCGTGGCCTGCCGATTCGAGCCGTGAGATGGCGCGAACCGCCTCGCGGCTTTCGAAACGGGCGCGGTCTTCGGCTGAGGGCGCCGGATAGGTCACGTTAAGCACCTTGCGGCCGAGCCGTGCGGCCGCGAGCTGGCCGTAGAACGTGCCTGGAAACCGGGCGGCATTGGCGAAATAGTCCTTGGCGTTCCCCGGTCCACCGGCTTCCGCCGATCGTCCAAGCCAGTACCAGGCGCGCGATGCGGAAAGCGGTCTGGTGGAAACATCGAGAATGCGTCGGAAATGCCGCGCGGCGGCAGCCGGGTCTTCCTTGCCACGCAGTGCGTACCAGCCGGCATGAAACTCCGCATCGACGATATCGGTCGCTTCGGTTGCCCTGTGGTTGGCGGCGACCTGATAGGCGCCGCGGAAATCCCCCTTGTCAAGCAGCCCGCGGCTGATGATCCGCTGCTCGGTCCACCACTCTCCGGGATTGATCAGCGCGTCCTCGTCGCTTGGCATCGTCGCCAGCAGCTTGGCGGCCTCCGCATACTTGTCCTGTTTGCGGAGGTTCTCGATGCGGATAAACAGGTAGGCTGGGTCCTTATGCCAAGAGGGGTCCACCGCCGATATCAGCGCCGTGGCATTGGTGCCGCCACGGTTGACCGCCGCCCAGGCGCGATAGAGAGACTGCGCCTTGCCAAGATCGCTGAAGCGTTCCGCCTGCTCGACGCGATTGCGATAAAGCAGCATCGCCATTCGCCGTCTGTGATCGGCGACTGTCAGCAGGCCCGAAAATTCGGAAAGGATCTGGGTCTCCACATCCTTGTCGAGCCCTTGCTTGAACCAGAGCGCACGCAAGCGCGTGGCGGCCGTCGCACTTTGCCCCTGGGCCACAAGCGCGCGGGCAAGAATGATCGTGCCTTCCGTGGTTTCAGGCTGTGTCTGGCCGAAGGCCGCAACAACGTCGGCTGCCTGCGGGTTCTCGCGATAGAGAGCACGT
This sequence comes from Ensifer adhaerens, assembly GCF_013283195.1. Classification (GTDB taxonomy): domain Bacteria; phylum Pseudomonadota; class Alphaproteobacteria; order Rhizobiales; family Rhizobiaceae; genus Ensifer; species Ensifer adhaerens_G. Next base: position 1,711,866 of record NZ_JABEKT010000001.1, read on the forward strand.
TCGGAGTTGGCACGCAGCGATTTGAGGCCGGGCCACCCCTGCAGTTCGCGCTGGGCACTGGCGATTTCGAAGGAGCGGATGCCGCGTTGGCCCGAGACGGCGATCGCCCAGGTCAGAATGTGACGGTCGAGCGTGCCGTCAGCCATGCGGTTTCGCACGGCGATTGCCGTGGCGGGGTCCTTGTTGGAAAGCGCGTTCAGCCCGAGTTTCAGCTCACTTTGGATCGGCGATGGCGTTGCGTGGATCGCGCCGGTGATGTCCTTACCGGAAACGCGACCAGCCTTGTCAGAGATCGCCGGTTTGGCGCCCGGTACCGGCACTTTGTTTGGGGGCTCGGAAGAAAGGGCCGACGAGGCCAGAAGCGCTGCGCCGACCATGGCGGCGACAGGCAGAAGAATTGATCCGCGCATCAAGAGCCCCGTGTTTCCCCGTGTCTCGCATTCATTTGCCGCCGGATTGCCTAACGAAAGGTTACCGGGATTTACCGATCATCGCAATTGCATCGCCGGGCGCCTTAGTACCGGATGGCAAGCGACGAGGATTATACGGCTTCAACGTCAAGCTTTTACGTGAAAACCGGCATGAAATGCCGTGTCACGGCGCTTGCCGCAGCCCCCTCACATGATTATGGTGCGGCAGTTTTTTAACCGTCGATTACGGCCAAAGCGTGAGTGTGCTTGCGTCTTTGAGCCGTCAGGAGTTGTGCATGTTCAAGGGTTCCATTCCCGCTCTCGTAACACCGTTTACCGCCGCGGGCGCTGTGGATGCGGAAGGTTTCGTCGCGCATGTGGAATGGCAGATAAAAGAGGGCAGCACTGGCCTCGTGCCCGTCGGCACGACTGGCGAATCCCCGACCCTTTCGCATTCCGAGCACAAGCAGGTCGTCGAACTCTGCATCAAGGCGGCCGCCGGGCGAGTGCCCGTGATTGCCGGCGCCGGCTCCAACAACACCATCGAAGCCGTCGAGCTTGCGCAACATGCCGAAAAGGCGGGTGCGGATGCGGTGCTTGTCGTCACGCCTTACTACAACAAGCCGACGCAGAAGGGCCTGTTCGCCCACTTTTCGGCGATCGCGGAAAGCGTGAAGCTGCCGATCGTCATCTATAATATCCCCGGCCGTTCCGTCGTCGACATGAGCGTCGAAACGATGGCTGCGCTCGCCAAGGCCTACCCGACGATCATTGGCGTCAAGGATGCGACCGGCAAGATCGAACGCGTATCCGAGCAGCGCATGGCCTGCGGCAAGGATTTCGTCCAGCTTTCCGGCGAAGACGCAACGGCGCTCGGCTTCAACGCCCATGGCGGCGTCGGCTGCATCTCGGTGACGGCAAACGTCGCGCCGCGGCTTTGTGCTGAATTCCAGCAGGCCACGCTTGCCGGCGACTATGCGAAGGCGCTGGACTATCAAGACAAGTTGATGCCGCTGCACAAGGCCATCTTCATGGAGCCTGGCCTTTGCGGCGCCAAGTACGCGCTGAACCGTCTCGGCCGCATGAGCCGCGCTGTTCGTTCGCCGTTGCTTTCGACACTCGAGCCAGCAACGGAAGCCGCAATCGATTCGGCGCTCAGGCATGCAGGATTGATGAACTGATGGCACCCAAGGGAAGCCAGCGCACAGTCAAGAAAATTGTCGCGGAAAACCGCAAGGCCCGCTTCAACTACGAGATCGTCGATACCTACGAGGCCGGTATGGTTCTGACCGGAACCGAGGTCAAGTCGCTGCGCGAAGGCAAGGCAAATATTGCGGAATCCTACGCCACCGACGAGGGCGGGGAGATCTGGCTGATCAATTCCTATCTGCCGGAATACCTGCAGGCAAACCGCTTCAACCACGAGCCTCGCCGTCGGCGCAAGCTGTTGCTGTCCAAGCGCGAGGTCAACCGGCTGCAGGGCGCCGTCAACCGTGAAGGCATGTCGCTCATTCCGCTCAAGATCTATTTCAACGATCAGGGCAGGGCCAAGCTTGAATTGGCGCTGGGCAAGGGCAAGAAGTTGCACGACAAGCGCGAAAGCGCCAAGGAGCGCGATTGGAACCGGCAGAAGAGCCGGTTGCTCAAGGACCGGGGCTGAACGCAGCCCCGCGCTCGCCACGGCGCGGACGTGGCTCTTTCTTTACTGATTGGCGAGTGGTGGGGTTGGGCTCAGATCTCGACGGGGTCTGCCACTGGCTCGATATGCTGGCGGGGGGTGCGCTCGGACGGGTCGCGGCCGATTTCCGCGCGCAGCGTGACGAGATCGATAAAGTGATCGGCCTGGCGACGCAGGTCATCGGCGATCATTGGCGGCTGGGTCGACATCGTCGACACGACCGAGACCTTTCGACCCTTGCGCTGCAGCGCCTCGACGAGCGTGGTGAAGTCGCCATCGCCCGAGAAGATCACCAGGTGATCAACGGTTTCCGATTGTTCCATGGCGTCGATCGCGAGTTCGATGTCCATGTTGCCCTTGATCTTGCGACGGCCGAGCGAGTCGGTGAATTCCTTGGCCGGCTTGGTCACGACCTTGTAGCCGTTGTAGTCCAGCCAGTCGATCAGCGGACGGATCGAAGAATATTCCTGGTCCTCGATGAGAGCCGTGTAGTAGTAGGCGCGCAGCAAGTAGCCGCGTTTCTGAAATGCCTTGAGCAGTTTGCGATAATCGATGTCGAAACCGAGGCTCTTCGATGCGGCGTAGAGATTGGCGCCGTCGATAAAAAGAGCGATCTTCTCGCGTGGATCAAACATCGTTATTCCTTTTTAGTGCGCATCTCGCTCGGCTAAGCGGCCCTTCGGCGAATGCGCGAAAATACGTCGATTACATTAATAATTGCTGATATTGCAAATAATGTAGTTAACCACTTGCATTATTCCAAGCGGCTTCCCGCGAATATAGCTAGTTTTAGCAGTTGCTGCAGTTCGTCCACATCGCAAGTCTGCAGTTTCTACCAGACGTTTCCGGTCTGCATTTGGAAGTGCAACCAGGGTATGTATTCGCGAAGTCTAGCCCGCCCGCGTGGCATTTTACCATGCAACACGGGGTGATGTGAGCGCTCAGTGCAGGAAAAACTTGAACTCCTGTTGTTTTGATTGTATCCGAGCGGCTAATTCCAGAAATCGGAGCCGATGAGGCCGTCATCCGGCGGCCGTTCCGGTCTCGTGTCGTTAATCCGTGCTGCGGCGATGATCGCCGCGCTTTGAGCCCAAAAGGACAGGCAATGGCCCGCGTCACCGTCGAAGATTGCATTGACAAGGTCGACAACCGTTTCGAACTCGTGCTGCTCGCCAGCCACCGCGCCCGCCTGATCTCGCAGGGCGCAGCGATCACCATCGATCGCGACAATGACAAGAACCCCGTGGTCGCACTGCGCGAAATCGCCGACGAGACCCTCTCGCCGGGCGACCTCAAGGAAGACCTGATCCATTCGCTGCAGAAGCATGTCGAAGTGGACGAGCCCGAGCCCGATCCGGCTTCGCTGGTTCAGGCCGATGCCGACACGACGTTTGCCGCGACGGCGGAAGACGACGATCAGCCGGAAGCAATCACCTTCGACCGCATGTCGGAAGAAGAGCTGCTGGCCGGCATCGAGGGCCTGGTGCCCCCGGAAAAGAGCGACGACTACTGAGATCCGTAACGGAACAAACGTTCCCGCGTGTTATCAAAGCAGTGCGCCACTCGTATGATTGGCGCACTTTTTTTATTGTCTTTTCCCACGGAGCCGCCCGCGAATGATGCGCCAATACGAGCTCGTTGAGCGCGTTCAGAAGTACAAGCCCGACGTCAATGAAGCCCTGTTGAACAAGGCTTACGTCTACGCCATGCAGAAGCATGGGCAGCAGAAGCGGGCAAGCGGCGACCCCTACATTTCCCACCCGTTGGAAGTCGCGGCGATCCTGACTGAAATGCATCTGGACGAATCGACCATCGCGGTCGCACTCCTGCACGACACGATCGAGGATACGACAGCGACCCGGCAGGAGATCGACGATCTCTTCGGCGAGGATATCGGCGCGCTCGTCGAGGGCCTGACCAAGATCAAGAAACTCGATCTCGTCACCAAGAAAGCCAAGCAGGCCGAAAACCTGCGCAAGCTGTTGCTGGCGATCTCCGACGACGTGCGCGTCCTCCTGGTCAAGCTTGCCGATCGTCTGCACAATATGCGCACGCTCGACCATATGACGGCCGAGAAGCGCGCGCGCATCTCCGAGGAGACGATGGACATCTATGCGCCGCTCGCCGGGCGCATGGGCATGCAGGATATGCGCGAGGAACTGGAAAACCTCTCGTTCCGCCATATCAATCCGGAGGCTTTCGAGACCGTCACCCGGCGCTTGGAAGAATTGTCCGAGCGCAACGAGGGCCTGATCAAGAAGATCGAAGACGAACTGACCGAGCTGCTCCAGGCTGAGGGCTTGAAGGGCGCGCAGGTCAAAGGGCGGCAGAAGAAGCCCTATTCGGTCTTCCGCAAGATGCAGTCGAAATCCCTGTCCTTCGAGCAGCTATCCGACGTCTGGGGCTTTCGTATCGTCGTCGACGATATCCCGTCGTGCTATCGCGCGCTCGGCATCGTGCACACACGCTGGCGCGTCGTACCCGGTCGTTTCAAGGATTACATCTCGACCCCGAAGCAGAACGACTATCAGTCGATCCACACGACCATCGTCGGGCCTTCGCGTCAGCGCATCGAGCTGCAGATCCGCACACGACGGATGAACGACATCGCCGAGTACGGTATTGCGGCGCATTCGCTCTACAAGGACGGCGAGGGCGCATCGACAGAGACTGCCCTGTCGCCGACATCGAATGCCTATTCCTGGCTGCGGCGCACGATTGAATCGCTGGCCGAAGGCGATAATCCGGAGGAGTTTCTCGAGCACACCAAGCTCGAGCTTTTCCAGGACCAGGTGTTCTGCTTCACGCCGAAGGGGCAGCTCATTGCGCTGCCGCGCGGCGCGACGCCGATCGACTTCGCATATGCGGTCCATACCAACATTGGCGACACCTGCGTCGGGGCCAAGATCAACGGCCGCATCATGCCGCTGGTGACGCGCCTCAACAACGGCGACGAAGTCGAGATCATCCGCTCGGGCATCCAGGTGCCGCCGCCCGCATGGGAAGAGATCGTTGTCACCGGCAAGGCGCGCTCCGCCATCCGGCGCGCGACGCGGGCGGCCATCCGCAAGCAATATGCCGGCCTCGGCTACCGAATTCTCGAGCGAACCTTCGAGCGCGCCGGCAAGACGTTTTCGCGTGAGGCCCTGAAGCCTGCGCTGCACCGGCTCGGACACAAAGAGGTCGAGGATGCGATCGCATCGGTCGGGCGCGGCGAGCTGTCGTCGCTCGATGTCCTGCGTGCAGTGTTCCCCGATCACCAGGATGAACGCGTCACCGTCAAGCCGAATGCCGACGACGGCTGGTTCAACATGCGCAGTGCGGCCGGCATGGTGTTCAAGTTACCCGGTCGATCCAAGGAAGCGGGCGAGCCGGCGCAGGCGGAAGGTCCGGAAGCGTTGCCGATCCGCGGGCTCTCGGGCAATGCCGGCGTGCATTTCAGCGCTGCCGGCGCTGTTCCCGGAGATCGTATCGTCGGCATCATGGAGAAGGACAAGGGGATCACCATCTATCCGATCCAGTCACCGATCCTGCAGAAGTTCGATGACGAGCCCGAGCGCTGGATCGACGTGCGCTGGGATCTGGACGAGGCCAACAGCAGCCGGTTCATGGCGCGGATCGCCATCAGTGCCTTGAACGAGCCAGGCACGCTGGCCGAAGTCGCGCAATCGATCGCAACGAGCGATGTCAATATCCGCTCGCTCTCCATGGGGCGCGTGGCTGCGGACTTCAGTGAGTTGCAGTTCGATCTGGAGGTCTGGGACCTCAGGCAGCTGAACCATCTGATTACCCAGCTGAAAGAACTGCCGAGCATTTCGACGGTCAAGCGCCTCTTCGAATGAAGGGGCGCTGGTTGTCGTCATCGCACTCCCATCGGCTCGGCATGCGCGTGCGTTTTACGCAGCTGCCTTGAAATCAGGCAGACCAAGGCTTGAAAAGCGGCAAGGCATGCTTGCCGCGCATGGCTGCCGTCTTTTCATGGCTCTGGTGGAACAGTGACCTCTAAACTATCTTCTGGATCGGGAGGTAAACGAAGAGGTTTGCCATGTTTAATCAGTTGAAGAAGATCACCCGCGCTCTGCGCGTCGCCACTCAGGAAGAGCGCGAGCTTGCCTATCTCAACGGTTCGGTCGATCGCATCGATCTCGAATACCGTCAGCGTCAGATCGATCGCGGCCTGTTCCGCAACGGCTACTAAGCTGCTGCCTGTTCCCGCATGAGGGTGGGAAAGGCGAGCCATGCGTCAGGCGAATGGCTCATTCGTGATCGCTGCACCATACGCCACCGGGTTGCAAGCAGCAGGCATGACGCCTATCTTGCGGCCTTCAAACAGGCGGACACGCTGTCTTGTGCCGACTGGCGGTGTCGAGATGCGGTCATGACGGCATAATGTTATTCAGACGTAGAAAACCGGTCACGATTTCCGAAAGGCTTCGCGCGCTTGTTTGGCCGCGCAAGGGCTTTCGGCGCGGCCCGCGTTATATGGCGCTGCGTGTTCTGCGCCTGTCATCGTCACCGCATTCGATTGCGGTAGGCGTTGCCGCAGGTGCGGCGTCGTCATTCACGCCGTTCTTCGGGCTGCATATCGTCATTGCGGTCGCGCTTGCTTCCGTGTTCTCCGGCAATCTGCTTGCTGCAGCGATCACGACGGCGCTCGCCAATCCGGTGACGATCCCGATGATCCTGACGGCGTCCTACGAGCTTGGCAGCGTCATCATCGGCCAGCAGGCGGCAGAGGTGGCGACTGGCGCGGATGTCGCGCATATGGTCGAACACCTGGAGTTTTCGGCCCTTTGGGGCCCTGTGTTCAAGCCGATGCTGATCGGATCGGTTCCGCTTGCCGCCGCCGGCGCCTTGATCTTCTATCCCCTGGCCTATCAGGCCGCCCGTCTCTTTCAGTCCCGCCGTCGACGCGCACGCTCGACCGGGACAAGGTCCACACCATGATTATCGGTATCGGCAGCGACCTCATCGACATCAGGCGCATCGAAAACTCGCTCTCGCGTTTCGGCGAGCGTTTCGTCAATCGCTGCTTCACCGAAGTGGAGATCGCAAAGTCCGAGGGCCGGAAGAACCGCGCCGCCTCCTATGCCAAACGCTTCGCAGCCAAGGAGGCCTGCTCAAAGGCACTCGGCACGGGGATAGCGCACGGCGTCTTCTGGAAAGACATGGGCGTCATCAATTTGCCCGGTGGCAAGCCGACCATGCATTTGAGCGGTGGTGCTGCCGAACGGCTTCAGGCGATGGTACCGAAGGGGCATCGCGCGGCAATCCATCTGACGATTACCGACGATTTTCCGCTGGCGCAGGCCTTCGTGATTATCGAAGCACTGCCCGTTGCCCCGCCAGAGGGAACGGTTTAGAGCATTCCGTTGAGAAAACCGGGGCTGCCCGTTTGCGTGGGCCGGCCATCGCGGCAGAGCTAACAAGTGCGCATCCCCCTTTGGGGCTGGAACGAGCGCAAACGACAGTTGATTGAGCGGCACGCTTCAAGCGCGTGCCGATGACAAAGGAAGACAGCAGCGTGGCAGAAAAGACAGAAGCGAAGCAGAGCGGTCTCTGGGAGAATGTGAAGGTCATCATCCAGGCACTGCTCCTGGCCGTGGTCATTCGCACCGTCTTCTTTCAGCCCTTCACCATTCCGTCCGGCTCGATGATGCCGACCCTGCTTGTCGGCGACTACATCTTCGTCAACAAGTTCGCCTACGGCTACTCCAAGTATTCGCTGCCGTTCTCGCCGGATCTGTTTTCCGGCCGCATCTTCGCAAGCGAGCCGGAGCGCGGCGATATCGTCGTCTTCCGCTTCCCGCCGAACCCGGACATCGACTACATCAAGCGTCTGGTCGGCCTGCCGGGCGATCGCATCCAGGTGCGCAACAGCATTCTCTATGTCAACGACAAGCCCATCGACCGGGTGCCTGACGGCGTCTTCCGCGCCGACGACCAGTACGACACCGGCGGCGACGTGCCTGTCTACCGCGAAACCATGGACAACGGCGTTTCCTATGACACGCTCGACCAGTTCCCGGATTCGCGCGGCGACAACACCCGCGAGTTCATCGTGCCCGAAGGGCATTACTTCATGATGGGCGACAATCGCGACAACTCGGCCGACAGCCGCTTTGACGTGGGCTTCGTGCCCGCCGAAAATCTTGTCGGCCGCGCCAGCCTGATCTTCTTCTCGCTCGGCAACGACACCTCGTTCCGCGAGATCTGGAAGTGGCCGGCGAACCTGCGCTACGACCGCCTGTTCAAGGCGGTCGAATGATGAAGGCGCGGTCGCTAAGCGCGGAAGATCGGGCCAAGCTCGAGGCCGTGATTGGCTATCAGTTCAGCGAGAAGGAACGGCTCGACCGGGCGCTGACCCATTCCAGCGCCCGCAATGCCAGAGGCTCGAATTATCAGCGGCTCGAATTCCTCGGAGATCGGGTGCTGGGGCTTTGCATCTCCGAGCTTCTCTTCCAGACATTTCACGACGCCAACGAGGGCGAGCTTTCGGTGCGACTGAACCAGCTCGTCAGCGCCGAGAGCTGCGCTTTGGTCGCCGACGACCTGGAACTGCACCAGTTTATCCGCACCGGTTCCGACGTGAAGAAAATCACCGGCAAGGCGATGATGAATGTGCGCGCCGATGTGGTAGAGTCGCTCATCGCCGCGATCTATCTTGACGGCGGGCTGGAGGCGGCGCGCAAATTCGTGCTGCTTCACTGGAAAGAGCGTGCGACCCGCGCCGACGGCGCCCGTCGCGATGCCAAGACTGAATTGCAGGAATGGGCGCATGCCAAGTTTGGTATCGCGCCGGCATACCGGACGGATGACCGTTCCGGCCCCGACCACGATCCGCGTTTCACCGTGACTGTTGAGGTCGCCGGCGTTGCGCCTGAGACCGGGACGGATCGATCCAAGCGCGGCGCCGAGCAGGTGGCCGCGACGAAATTGTTGGAACGCGAAGGCGTGTGGCGGAAAATCTCCGCCGGAAAATGACGGAAAACATGACGGATATGGAAAAAGATACGGGCGCCGAAAGCGCGCCGACCCACTCGGGTTTCGTGGCGCTGATCGGCGCCACCAATGCCGGCAAGTCGACGCTGGTCAACCGCCTCGTGGGCGCCAAGGTTTCGATCGTCAGCCACAAGGTGCAGACGACCCGGGCGATCGTGCGCGGCATTGCCATCCACGACAACGCACAGATCGTCTTCATGGATACGCCCGGCATCTTCAAGCCCCGGCGCCGGCTCGACCGGGCCATGGTGACGACCGCCTGGGGCGGCGCCAAGGATGCCGACGTGATCATGCTGTTGATCGACAGCGAGCGTGGCCTGAAGGGCGATGCGGAAACGATCCTGCAGGGCCTGAAGGAAGTCCACCAGCCGAAGATCCTGGTTCTGAACAAGATCGACCAGGTCAGGCCGGAGGATCTGCTGAAGCTCGCGGCAGCGGCCAACGAGACGATCCAGTTCGAGCGCACCTTCATGATCTCGGCGCTGACCGGCTCCGGTTGCAAGGACCTTATGGATTATCTCGCCGAAAAGCTGCCGGAAGGTCCCTGGTATTATCCTGAGGATCAGATCTCCGACCTGCCGATGCGCCAGCTTGCGGCCGAAATCACCCGCGAAAAGCTGTTCCTGCGCCTGCACCAGGAGCTTCCCTATGCCTCGCATGTCGAAACCGAGAAGTGGGAAGAGCGCAAGGACGGGTCCGTTCGTATCGAACAGGTGATCTACGTCGAGCGCGAAAGCCAGAAGAAGATTGCACTCGGCAAGAACGGCGATGCGATCAAGGCGATCTCCACCGCGTCGCGCAAGGAAATCTCCGAGATCCTCGAACAACCGGTTCACCTCTTCCTATTCGTCAAGGTGCGCGAAAACTGGGGCGACGACCCCGAGCGCTTCCGCGAAATGGGTCTTGAGTTCCCGCGCTGATCGGCGCGTTTCACAAACTGCATTGACGCCGCTCGCCAGCCTTGCTGGCGGGCGGTTTTATTTGAAACGTGAACCTCGGCTTCACAGGCACTCGCCGGACCATCAAGGCGCAAGCTGGATCGTCTCCGCACGGTTGGTCAAGACGTAGTCCGAGCGGCTCTCCGGCACCAATTCACGATCTTCGGCACTGTCGACACCCGTGGCGACGCCGCCGCTCTTTGCATGTGGTCGCCATATTGCGAACGATCTGTCACCCCGCGGTCGAATTGACCGGCTTGCGTACGCGTGAGAGGGAAGCAGCGTTCCCGCAGGTTCAGGAGAGAAGTCATGCCGCAGCTCGTCGATGGAAAATGGGTCAAGGGCGACGTTGCAGCGAGCGAGATGAAGGGTGGGGCCTTTCATCGCGAGCCGACCCGTTTCCGCAGCTGGATCACGGCCGATGGCGGCCCCGGGCCGAACGGGCAGCCAGGCCTTCCGGCGGAAGCCGGACGCTACCGCCTGTTCGTTTCCTATCTCTGCCCCTGGGCGTCGCGCACGATCGCCTTTCGCAATCTGAAGGGGTTGGAGGACGTTATCGGTCTGACGGTTTCCAGCCCAATGCTTGGCGACGACGGCTGGGTCTATGATGAGCCTGTCGATGCCGGCGCGCGCGTCGGTCTGATCCGCTACCATCACGAACTCTATACAGCGAGCGACGCCGGCTACACCGGCAAGGTATCGGTTCCCGTTCTCTGGGATATGAAGGAAGGGCGCATCGTCAACAACGAGTCCGCCGACATCATCCGCATTCTGAATTCGGCCTTCGACGAGCTCACCGGCAACCGCCTCGATTTCTATCCGGATGCGTTGCGCGCGGAGATCGATCGCTGGAACAGCCCGATTTACGAGCGCGTCAACAACGGCGTCTATCGCGCCGGTTTTGCGAAGACTCAGAATGCCTATGACGAGGCGGTCGCGAGCCTGTTCGAGATGCTCGACACACTCGAGCACCACCTGACGACCAACCGGTACATCGCCGGTGAATACCTGACCGAGGCCGATATCCGTCTGTTCGTGACACTCGTCCGTTTCGACGCGGCCTATCACGGCGTCTTCAAGTGCAACATCCGCCGGATCGAAGACTATCCGGTGCTGTCCAACTATCTCAGAGAAATCTACCAATGGCCGGGGATCGCCGAGACGGTGCGCATCGACCATATCAAGCAAGGCTACTACGGCATCACACATGTCAATCCGACCCACATCGTGCCCGCCGGCCCCTTGCTCGATTTCACCCGCCGCCATGATCGCCATTCGCTACCGGGTCGCGGGGTCGCCGGCGCTGACGTGAGGTCGGCCGATTTGCTAAGCAAACAAATCTTTGAGGGCGCATAAAGAGCCCATTGCCAATCGATCGAAGCTTACTACGTTAGTGGAAGTTCTGATGGATAGGAGCCCGATGGCGGCTGGCCTCAAGCGGCTCCGGCAATGCGCGCACGAGGAGCGTGGGATGTTTGCCGGATGCGGTGCGGCCACGAACGAGCCGGTTTTCGCCGCTTCCGGACGTACGCCGCGTCATGTCTCGCGCTCCGCGTCATGCCGCATCGCCTCTCGGAAGCCCCGATAGAACCCGGCCCCGCCGCCGTGCCCTTGCCACGGGACGGATGCGTTGATCTGGCAGGGGATGGCTATGAATGCGGCATTGTTGAATATGCTTCGCCGTCTGGTGCGCAAGGGCAATCTGACGGTGTTCTTTTCGTCCGGTGAACAAGTGATTCTGGGCGACGGCTCGGGCAAGCCGGCAACGGTCCGTATTATCGATGCAGAAGCTGAAAAGGCGATTGCCGTCGATCCCAGCCTTCGTTTTGGCGAACTCTACATGGACGGACGGGCCGTCATCGAGCACGGCGATATCTTCGACGTGCTCTCGATCGCCAAGGTAAACGGCCTCGAGCATGCGGCGACCGTTTCCAACATGCTGGTTGCTCTTCAGCATGTGCTGCGCCAGCAGGTGAAGAGCCGGATGCCGGTCAATCGCAACCGGCACAATGTTGCCCATCACTATGATCTCGACCGCAAGCTCTTCAATCTGTTTCTGGATCAGGACTGGCAATATTCCTGTGCCTATTTCGAGCTGCCGGGCATCTCGCTCGACGAAGCCCAGCTCGCCAAGAAGCGCCATATCACCGCCAAGCTGTTGCTGAAGCCTGGTCAGAAGGTGCTTGAGATCGGCTCCGGCTGGGGCGGGATGGCCATGTATCTGGCGGAATCCTCCGGCGTCGAGGTGACGGGCATCACGCTGAGCGAAGAACAGCTGAAGATCTCGCGTGAGCGGGCAGCCAAGCGTGGCCTGTCCGATCGCGTCCGCTTCGAACTCCAGGATTACAGGACGATGCAGGGGCGGCAGTTCGATCGCATTGTCTCGGTCGGCATGTTCGAACATGTCGGCATTGGCAACTATGGCCGGTTCTTTCGCAAAGTCAGGGAGCTGCTGAAGCCGGATGGCGTCATGCTGCTGCACTCCATCGGGCAAGTCTACAAGCCCTGGGCAACCAATCCCTGGATCGAGAAATACATCTTTCCCGGCGGATACATTCCCGCACTCTCCGAAGTCTTTCCGTCAGTGGAAAGCACACGTCTTCTGGTCAAGGATGTCGAGATCTTGCCGATGCACTATGCCTGGACATTGAGAGCGTGGCGGCAGCGCTTCCTGGCGCGACGCGAAGAGGTGGTAAAACTGTTCGACGAACGCTTTTTCCGGATGTGGGAGTTCTATCTTGCCGCGTCCGAAGCGGCCTTCCTGCATGACAAACACTTCATCTTCCAGCTGCAGCTGTCGCCGTCGCTTGAAACCGTGCCTTTCGCGCGCGGTTACATCGAGGCGAAGGAACGGGAGCTGATGGAATTCGAGAAGACCCGTCCGCCGCTCGAGCCGGTGGACATCTAAGGCATGCCGCCCGAAAGCGCGGCGCCTTCGGCAAACCGACACGCCTAAAAGCCAAAGTCCATGACGCGTCGTATGGATCCGTTCATAGGCGACGTGTTCTGATCGCCCATCTCCTGTGGAGTTCCGGTTTTGCCGCGCAGGCCTTCACTTGGCCTTGAAGGCCTGCGCCTTTATGGTCGCCGACTGAAAACAGGAAAGACGGATCCCACCATGGCCAGCCCAGCAAAACCAATCGCCGCCATCATTGCCAGCGAGATCAAGGCGACGATCCCCCAGGTCATCGCCGCCGTGGAGCTGCTCGACGAGGGCGCGACGGTGCCGTTTATCGCCCGTTACCGCAAGGAGGTGACCGGCGGGCTCGACGACACGCAGCTGCGGACGCTGGCCGAACGGTTGACCTATTTGCGCGAACTGGAGGCAAGGCGGGGTTCGATCATCGAATCCATCCGCGGACAGGGCAAGCTGACCGACGAACTCGAAGCCAAGATCGCCGCAGTCGAAACCAAGGCCGAGCTCGAGGACATCTATCTGCCGTACAAGCCGAAGCGGCGCACCAAGGCCGAGATTGCCAGGGAGCGTGGACTCGGTCCGCTTGCCGAAGCCATTCTTGCCGACCGGACGATTGCACCGGCTGATCGTGCCGGCGCGTTTCTGACGGCCGATGTGCCCGATGTGAAGACGGCCCTCGACGGCGCGCGCGACATTATCGCCGAAGGCATGACGGAGAATGCCGACCTGCTCGGGCGCCTGCGCAATCATATGAAGGGCGCGGCGTTCCTGCGAGCCAAGGTCGTCGACGGCAAACAGGATGCGGGTGCAAAGTTCTCGGACTATTTCGACCATTCCGAACGCTGGGCGACGACGCCGGGTCACCGGGCGCTCGCCATGCTGCGCGGCTGGAACGAAGAGGTGCTGTCAGTCGATATCGTCGTCGATCAGGACGATACGTCCCCGGTCAAACCGGTGGAGCGCATGATCGCCGCCGCCTACACTGTCGGCGGGCAGCTGCCGGGCGACAAGTGGCTGGCGGAAGTCATCGGTTGGACCTGGCGCGTGAAGCTGTCCATGTCCCTCTCGCTCGACCTGATGCGCGAACTGCGCGAGCGGGCAGAAGAGGAAGCGATCCACGTCTTTGCGCGCAATCTGAAGGATTTGCTGTTGGCAGCTCCTGCCGGTTCGCGCGCTACCATGGGGCTGGACCCAGGCATCCGCACCGGCGTCAAGGTTGCCGTCGTCGACGGCACGGGCAAGCTGTTGGAGACGACGACCGTTTACCCGTTCCCGCCGAAGAACGATGTGCGCGGCACGCAGGCCGAACTTGCATCGCTGATCCGCAAGCACAAGATCGAGCTGATCGCGATCGGCAACGGCACCGGCAGCCGCGAAACGGAAAAGCTGGTTGCCGACATGCTCGCGCAATTGCCGGCACCGAAGCCGACCAAGGTCATCGTTTCCGAGGCCGGCGCGTCGGTCTATTCCGCTTCCGAGACGGCAGCCCTTGAGTTCCCCGGCCTCGACGTCTCGCTGCGTGGCGCTGTCTCCATCGCCCGGCGCCTGCAGGATCCGTTGGCCGAACTCGTCAAGATCGAGCCGAAATCGATCGGCGTCGGCCAGTATCAGCACGACGTCGACCAGTCGAAGCTCAGCCGCTCGCTGGACGCGGTGGTGGAAGACGCGGTGAACGCGGTTGGAGTCGATGTGAACACGGCCTCGGCGCCGTTGCTCGCGCGTGTCTCGGGTCTCGGCAAGTCATCGGCGGAAGCGATCGTCGCGCACCGTGATGCCACTGGGCCGTTTGCCAGCCGTAAGGAATTGCTGAACGTGGCGCGTCTCGGCGCCCGCACCTTCGAACAGTGCGCCGGCTTCCTGCGCATTCCTGATGGCAAGGAGCCGCTCGATGCGTCCTCAGTCCATCCGGAAGCCTATGGCATCGCCAAGAAGATCGTCGCTGCCTGCGGGCGGGACGTGCGTTCGCTGATGGGCGACAGCGCGGCGTTGCAGAAGCTCGACCCACGCGTCTTCGTCGACGACCGTTTCGGTCTGCCGACGGTCAAGGACATTCTGGCCGAACTCGAAAAGCCGGGCCGCGACCCGCGCCCGAGCTTCAAGACCGCAACATTTGCCGACGGCATCGACGACATCAAGGACCTGAAGGTCGGCATGCAGCTCGAAGGCACCGTGACCAATGTTGCCGCCTTCGGCGCCTTCGTCGATATCGGCGTCCACCAGGATGGCCTCGTCCACGTCTCGCAACTGGCCGACCGGTTCGTGAAGGACCCGCATGAGGTGGTCAAGGCCGGCGACGTGGTTCGGGTGCGGGTGACCGAGGTGGATGTGCCGCGCAAGCGCATCGGACTGACGATGCGTAAGGACGGCGGTGCCGATACGGGCCGCGAGGCGAAGGCGCCGGCATCGAACAATGCCAATCGCGGCGCGCCTGTGCGTCCGCAGAAGCAAGCTCAGCCGTCGCAAGGCGCCTTCGGTGCCGCGCTTATGGAAGCGATGAAGCGCAAATAATGCGTGTAGCCCGGAAGTCGTACGGACTTCCGGGCTATCCTCTATGAATTAGGTAATTGTAATATATCCAGCGCGCCGCCATACTGATCTGGTGGCGGCACCTGTATCGTGTCGCGAGCAAGTGCCGATCATAACCATGCCGGTCTACGGCGGACGAGGTCAGCGGAAACTCCTTTTCCGCCGGGTTTCCCGGCGAAAGGAGGTGCGTCATGGGACGCGATGTGATCCGTGGCCTCGCTCGAGCCGTCATATTGGCGGCCGCAGTGACGGCACATCCAAACCCGGCAAGTTCGCAAGCTGTTGCGAACTGCGCCCAGCGATCGGAAGTGATCGAATTTCTCCTGCGCCAGTACCAGGAAAAGCCCGCTGGGATCGGCTTGATCAACCAGCACGCGGTGATGGAAATTTATGCCGCCGACAGCGGCACCTGGACCCTGATCGTCACTGACGTGGCCGGCCGAAGCTGCGTCATCCTCGCCGGGAAAAGCTGGGAGGCGCTGCCACCCCAGCCGGTACCGAAGGCGTGAACCTGTTGCTGCCTGCCAGAGGTGGTCGCCGGGTGCAGTACCCGGCGAGAAATGTCCTGTCTGACGGCCTCAGTTCGGTCGCCCGACGCTGGCATAGGCAAAACCGTGCTTTGCCACTTCGTCCGGCCGATAAATATTCCTGAGATCGACCAGAACCGGTTCCTTCATCACGGCCTTCAGCCGGCGGAAATCGAGCGCGCGGAACTCGTTCCATTCGGTCACGATCACCAGCACGTCGGCGTCAGTGGCGGCCTCGTAAGGGTCTTTGGCAAAATCGAGCCCCTCCATCAGCTTCTTGGCATTTTCCATGCCTTCCGGATCATAGCCGACGACATGGGCACCGGCATCCTGCAGGGTCTGGACCACCGTGATGGCCGGACTGTCGCGCATGTCGTCGGTGTTCGGCTTGAAGGTCAGGCCGAGAACGGCGATCTTGCGGCCGCGCACGTCGCCGCCGGCAGCCGCGATCACCTTGCGGCCCATGGCGCGCTTGCGGTTGTCGTTGATCGCGACCGTTGTCTCGACCAGGCGCACGGGGCTGTCGAAGTCCTGGGCAGTCTTGACCAGCGCCAGCGTGTCCTTGGGGAAGCAGGAGCCACCATAACCCGGGCCGGCATGCAGGAATTTGCCGCCGATGCGGCCGTCGAGGCCGATACCGCGGGCCACATCCTGGACATTGGCATCGACCTTCTCGCAAAGGTCGGCCATCTCGTTGATGAAAGTGATCTTCATCGCCAGGAAGGCATTGCCAGCATACTTGATCAGTTCGGAGGTGCGGCGTGAGGTGAAGACCAGCGGCGCCTGGTTGAGGTAGAGCGGGCGGTAGACTTCGGTCATGACCTCGCGCGCACGCTCATCATCGTCGGCAAGGCCGATGACGATGCGGTCGGGACGCTTAAAGTCCTCGATCGCGGCACCTTCGCGCAGGAATTCCGGATTGGAGACCACCGCGAAATCCGCGTCCGGGTTGGTTTCGCGGATGATGCGCTCGACTTCGTCGCCGGTGCCGACCGGAACCGTCGATTTGGTCACGATCACGGTGAAACCCTTGAGGTTGACGGCAATCTCGCGCGCTGCGGCGTAGACGTAGGAAAGGTCTGCATGGCCGTCGCCGCGGCGCGACGGCGTACCGACGGCGATGAAGATCACGTCGCTGTCGGCAACCGCCGAAACGAGATCGGTGGTGAACGACAGGCGGCCGGACTGGACGTTGCTGGCGACGAGATGATCGAGGCCCGGTTCGAAGATCGGGATGCGTCCCTGCATCAGGGCGTCGATCTTGCTTTCGTCCTTGTCGAGACAGACCACGTCATGGCCGAAATCGGCAAAACACACACCCGATACAAGTCCGACATAGCCGGCGCCGATCATCGTGACTTTCATCTGCTCTTCCTTTTGTTGCGAGAGCTTCGCTTATGCAGAGTATTGGCGACGGCGGTCGTCGCCGATCGGCTCAGGCTTGGCGGGCTGGCGAGCCGGCCTTTTCAGGGCGACCGTAATATTCGTCATACCATGCCGCAAAGCGGGCGACGCCATCTTCCACCGAAATCGACGGTTTGAAATCGGTGAGCGCCTCCAGGAGATCCGGAGACGCATAAGTGCGCGGCACGTCGCCCTGCTGCATTGGCAGCAGGTTGCGCAGCGCCGGGCGGCCGACCGCCTTTTCGATGGTTTCGATGAAGGTCATCAGCTCGACCGGCTGGCCGCCACCGATGTTGACGACCCGGAACGGTGCCTGCAGCGACAGCGTGTCCGCAGCCTTTTCGGATGGCACCCGGTTTTCCTCGGCAGGAACGACATGGGAGAGCCTGAGAATGCCTTCGACCAGATCGTCGATATAGGTGAAGTCGCGGCTCATCCGGCCTTCGCCGTAGATGTCGATCGGCCTGTCGTTGTGGATGGCATCGATGAACTTGAACAGCGCCATGTCGGGCCGGCCCCAGGGGCCATAGACCGTGAAGAAGCGGAAGGCCGTCGTCGGCACCTTGTAGAGATGGGCGTAGCTGTGCGCCATCAGCTCCATCGATTTCTTCGTCGCCGCATAGATCGTCATCGGCTCGTCTGCCCGGTCGGTCTCGGCGAACGGGATCTTTTCGTTGGCGCCGTAGATCGACGAGGTCGAAGCCAGCATCAGGTGCTTGGGGCCGATTTCACGTGCCAGTTCCAGCATGTTCCAGGAGCCGATGAGGTTGGAATCCACATAGGCCTTGGGATTTTCCAGGCTGTAGCGGACACCCGCCTGGGCCGCCAGGTGGATGATGACCTCCGGCTCGGCAAGCTCTGCGGCGTGATCAAGCGCATCCCGGTCTTCCAGCATGCCGACGACCGCCTTGAAGCCGTTGGAGCGGGCGAGGATCGCATGCCGCTGCTCCTTGAGCGTCACGTCGTAATAGGGCGTCATTCCGTCGAAGCCGACGACGAAATGTCCCTCGTCGATCAGTCGCTTGGCAAGGTGGAAACCGATGAAGCCGGCCGTGCCGGTGATGAGGTAGCGCAAGACGATATCCCCAGATTGCGTTGTCGCGCGTTCATACGAAGAAAGCTGGGCGATGGAAAGCCGAAACCGTCATTCCGTGGGGTGGTCGAGGCCTTGCTGCAGGGCGGAAAGGACGGACATCGCGTGGCCGGCATACTGGCTGATCCAGCGATGATGGATGGCCTGGATCGGCATGGCGTTGAGATGGTTCCAGCGCTCCCGGCCCTCACGCTGGACGATCACCAGCTCGGCCTCTTCGAGAACTTTCAGATGCTGCATGACGGTGCAGCGGTCCAGGTTTGAAAACCGCAGGCAGAGCATGCCGGTCGTCTGCGGCTCATCCTTGAGGGCATCGAGGATTTGCCGGCGAAAGCCGTTAGCGAGGGCCTTGAAAACAAGGTCGTCTTTCGATTCGGTTGACATGTTATGTTTTTATAACATATGCTGCACCAGCACAATGGGAGAAGAGGTCATGTCTTTCGAATTCCGGGTGAATGGACGTATCGATCGGCCCGTCGCCGAGGTTTTCGACGCTGTGGTCAATCCGGATCAGATCAGCAGATATTTCGTCACCCTTGGTGGGGTCAGCGGGCCCATGGTGCCCGGCACGACGGTCACCTGGTGGGGCAATGTGCCGATTGAGGTCGAGGCCGTCGAACCGCATGAGCGCATCGTTTTTCGTTGGGATGCGATGGTCGAGAAAGGGGAGGAGCCTTATCGCACCACGGTCGAGATGCGCTTCAAGCCGCTCGACGATGGTGCCACCATGGTGACGATCGCTGAGACCGGCTGGCGCGAAAATGCCCGTGGACAGAAGAGTTCCTACATGAACTGCGAAGGCTGGTCGCAGATGCTGGCCTGCATGAAGGCCTGGCTCGAATACGGCATCAACCTGCGTCAGGGCTACTACGTCAGCGAATTGTCCGGGCAGCCGGCGACCGAACCGCAGCTCTGAGGGAGATCGCCGTGACGATTACCGGTGGAATCAACATCGCTATGAAGGTGCCGTCGCATCAGTACGAGGCGGTCGTCGCCTTCTACCGCGACACGCTCGGCCTGGAGCCCTTCGATGAGAAGGCGCCGGCCAAGGGCTTTATCCTCGGCCCCAACAGGCTCTGGATCGACGAAGCGCCGAACTACAGCCAGGCGGAAGTATGGCTCGAACTCTTCACCGATGACCATGAGGCAGCACTCGGCAGGCTTGCCGAAAAAGGTGTGGTGCGCTGTGACGTAGTCGAGGATCTTGGCGAGGGTTTTCGCGGCGGCTGGATCATGAACCCCGCCAACATCGTGCACATGGTGCGGACGCCGGACGCCTGGTAGGCGTCCGGCGACGGGTTTAGTACATCAGCGGTTCGCCTGCATTTGCCGGCGTCGACATCGGGGCGAGCATCTCGTTCACCGGCGCTTGTGCCTGCAGGACGACGACGCGCGAATCCCTCGGGACGCGGTTGTAGAGGTCGATGATATCTGGGTTGAAGAGCCGGATGCAGCCGCTCGACACGGCCTTGCCGATCGACCAGGCCTCGGTGGTGCCGTGGATACGGAACAGGGTGTCGCGGTCGCCCTGGAACAGATAGAGCGCGCGCGGTCCAAGCGGGTTGCGCACGCCGGGCTCCATGCCGCCGGCAAGCGGACCGTAACGTTCCGGTTCGCGTGCCACCATGCTGGAGGTCGGCGTCCAGCGCGGCCATTCGGCCTTGCGCCCAATGCGGGCTTCGCCTTCAAACTCGAGGCCGGCCTTGCCGACGCCGATGCCATAGCGCATCGCCATGCCGCCATCCTGGACCAGGTAGAGGAAGCGGTTTTGCGTGTCGATCACGATCGTGCCGGGCGGCTCATGGGTGGCGTAGGCGACCTGCTGGCGCAGGTAGCGCGTGTCGACCTTGCTGATGTCGATGGCGTCGAGCGAAAACTTTTCGTCGGGCTTCGGTCCGTACATCGCGACATAGTAGGGATCGGGTCCCTTCGGCTTCGCCGGTCCGCCGCTGGTCACGCAGCCCGCGAGCGTGGATGTGGCAAGAAGAAGGGCGAAGAGCTGCGCCAAGCGGCCGGCGCTGTTCCGGGACACACACATAATCGGGTCAATATTCCTGCTGATTGCATTTCGGGAAGGAGCGGACGTTGCCGCCGTGCATTGCCGTTCTAACGTCGAACATGGCCTCGGGGAGGCGCGAGTATGGCGAAATCGAGGCAATCAACGAGTGTAGCCGAAAGGCGACAGTGCGGGTGCAGCTTGAAAGCGTTTCGTCGCGCCCCTCCACCGGCATCATCGCTTGATCCGCTTTCCATCGCGGGTGTATGCCTTTTTCATGCAATGGAGCGATCAGGCCATCATTCTCGGGATCCGGCGGCACGGCGAAAGCTCTGCCATCGCCGAAGTCATGACGGCGTCCCGAGGTCGGCATCTGGGCATGGTGCGCTCCGGCCGTTCGCGGGCCATGCAGCCTGTGCTTCAGCCGGGAAATACCGTCGAATTGACCTGGCGAGCGCGGCTCGACGAGCACATGGGCGAGTTTCGCATCGAGCCGCTCGAGCTTCGGGCCGCAAGGCTGATGGAGACGGCGACCTCCGTCTACGGCATCCAGGCGCTTGGCGCGCTTCTGCGCCTGCTGCCGGAGCGCGATCCCCATCCTCATCTCTACGAGGCGCTCGCCGTCATCGTCGATCACCTCGAAGATCCGGCTGATGCGGGAGAACTGTTCGTGCGCTTCGAGCTCGCCGTCCTGAACGATCTCGGCTTCGGGCTCGATCTGACCGAGTGCGTGGCGACCGGAGCGCGCGACGATCTCGCCTATGTGTCACCGAAGTCGGGGCGGGCGGTCTGCCGCGCTGCCGGCATGCCCTATGCCGACCGAATGTTGGTGCTGCCGGAGTTTCTCGCCGTCGAGGCACGAAGTGCGGCCGACTATGACAGTCTTGCTGCAGCCTTCCGCCTGACGGCCTTCTTTCTCAATCGCCATGTCTACGAGCCGCGCGGCCTCAAGGTTTCGTCCGCGCGCGATGGTTTCGTCAACGCCGCGCTGAAGGCCTTGAAGCCTTCGTCGTCCGCCGCGTGAGCAAGGAGTACTTAATGTTCCAAGAGCTCTTCCCCGGCATGCCCGTTTCCGGCATCGGCGTTCTGCCGTTGGATCGCGTTGCCAGCGATGGCGGCCTCAAGGTCATGCAGGATCTCTTGAAGGGCGACCTGCCGGCGCCGCCGATGTCGGCGACGCTCAAGTTCGGCCTGACTGAGGTCGAAGACGGTCGGGTGGTCTTCAAGGGGCTGCCGACCGAGGAACACCTGAACCCGCTCGGCACCGTACATGGCGGTTGGACGGCGACGGTGATGGATTCGGCGCTCGGATGCGCGGTGTTCACGACCTTGAAGCCCGGCGAGGGCTACACCACCGTCGAATTCAAGGTGAACCTGGTTCGCCCGCTGCTGCCGGGCATGGGCGAGGTTTTCTGCGAGGGCAAAATCGTCCACCGTGGCCGGACTATCGCCACCTCGGAGGCCTGGCTGCGCGACGCCGGCGGCAAGCTCCTGGCCCACGGTACGGAAACCTGCGCGATCTTCCCGATCGACAATCTGCGCCGATAACGGCGGACCGTCGCCAGCCCGATTTTGATATTGCACTAACCGTCGTTTGACCGCGCTCGCCTTCGAAGGCGCGTGCAGAATTTAAACATTTGCGCGAAGAGATCGAAGCTCTCAACCGTCTATGCCTTTGGCGGCCGCGCAAAAATCTGTATGGTCACGGTCGGCCTGCGAATGTAGCCGCCAGGGGAAAACATGATTGAACTGATTGCCTTAGTCGCATTTGCTCTGGCGCTCTCCGCCTTCTTGAACGGTCGCAAGACAAGGGAACGGTTGGACAGCGAAGTCGCAGCGCTCAAGAAAGAGATCGCACGGCTGGGCGCGACGCCGGGCCTTATGCCAGCGGCAGACGACATCGCTTCGGAGCAGGCGGCCGCGGGTGCCGAACGCTCCGCCGAGGCAGCGATCGACGATGACGAAGGTGTCGAAACGCTCTCGGCGAGCGCCCGCGAAGGGGCGAGGATCTTCGGTAACGCCGAATCGGCTGCGGTCGAAACCGCGCCCGACGAAGCCCTGTCGGCGAGCGTCGAGGCAACCACCGTCGACGGGACAACAACTCGGCAGGTCGAAAGCCTCGAAAGCCGTCTCGGCGCACGCTGGGCCGTCTGGGTCGGCGGCATAGCGCTGGCGCTTGGCGGCGTCTTCATGGTCAAATATTCGATCGATGCAGGTCTCTTAAGCCCGGCCGTCCGGCTGACGCTCGCAGCCCTTTTCGGCCTGCTTCTGGCCGGTGCCGGCGAGGTTATTCGCCGTCGCGCCGTACCCGTCATCGCCAACGAATTCCAGAATGCGATGATCCCGGGCATTCTGACGGCCGCCGGTGCCGTCACACTCTTCGGTGTCGCCTACGCGGCCTATGAGATCTATGGCTACATCGGCACGACGACTGCCTTCGTTCTGCTGGCGATGATTTCGCTTGGCACCGTGGGCCTGTCGCTGCTGCACGGGCAGGCGTTGGCCGGCCTTGGCTTGCTGGCGTCACTGATCACACCGTTGCTGGTGTCGAGTGACGAGCCACGCCCGTGGGTGCTTTTCGGCTTCCTGTCGGTCGTCTGGCTGGCGACGCTGCTGGCGTCGCGGCTGCGGCGCTGGATGGTGGTGCCGACGCTTGCCAATGTCGGCATTGGGCTCTGGGGGCTCGCCTATGTCACCGCCGTCTCGCCCTTCGAGGCGATTCCGGTCGCCTTCGCGCTGCTGGTGATGCTCCTGGGTGTTGGCTTCGTCTGGCCGGGTGCCGCGGAAACAGACATGGACGCGCTCGCCGCGCCGTTGCCGGAGGTGACGAACCGCCCAGTTGCGGTTGCAGGCCCCTGGGAGAAGCTGTTCACGCCGGCCTATGCGGCGATCAGTGTGTCCGCCGCCATCGTCGCCACCGTGCTGGCGCTGATCTTCATCAGCCCGGCGGTCAGCGCTATCAGCTATCCCGTCAAGGAGTTCTTCGTCGTCATTGCAGCCCTGGCAGCGCTCGGGGCATCGCGGGCAAATGCCGTCTATCTGGCCCTGCTGTCTGCTCTCGGCGCCATCGCCGGCATCAGCACTCTGACGGCGCTGAGCGGCGTGCTTGCCTATCTCGATCCTTCGCTCGCAGGCATTGCGCCCGAGATCGTCCTGCCGAGCCGGACCGCGACGCTGACCGCGCTGCTGCTGGCAACGCTGTTCGTCTTGTGCGGCGCGTTCGTGCTTTCCCGCCGCCTGCGGGAACACCCGCAGTTTGCCATCCTCTGGGCCGGCATTGCCGCCGCCGTGCCCGTCGCGCTCACGATGATGTCGTTCCTGATGACGGGCAACTACGCCTTCGACCTGCCGCACGGCCTTTACGCGCTCGTCGTCGGTGGCGGCTTGCTGGCCTTTGCCGACTGGCTCTATCGTCGCAACAGTGAGACGGAAGGTCTGGATATCGCTGCAAGCCTTCTCGTCGGCGGTTCCTTCGCGCTGTTAGTCATTGCGCTGCATGCCTGGACGGACGGCCTGGCCACGACCCTGGCGATCGCTTTGCTTGGGACCGCCTATGCCGGCGCGACCCGCGTCCGAACCTGGCCGATCTTGCCCTGGATGACAGGAGCAGCCGCAATCGTCGTCCTCGGCCGCATCGCCTGGGAGCCGACGATCGTCGGAGCGGAAAACCTCGGCACCACGCCGGTGTTCAACGCACTGTTGCCGGGCTATGCCATTCCGGCACTGTTGCTCGTCGCCTCCGCCTATCTCGTTCGCTCCTGGCCGGATGTGCGTGTGCGCAACCTGCTGCAGGCGCTGGCGAGCCTCTTCGTGCTATTGACGCTGGCGATCCTCGTTCGCCATGCCATGAACGGCGGCGTGCTCGACAGCGCCGTGCCGACGCTCGGCGAGCAGTCGATCTACACATTGCTGGCGATCGGTGCCTCCGGCGTGTTCATGACACTCGACATGAAATCGCCAAGTCCTGTCTTCCGCTATGGCGGCATGGGGCTCGGGGTGCTCTCGATGCTCTCGGTTCTCTCCGCCCATCTCTTCGGGCTCAACCCCTATTTCAGCGGCGAGCTGCTCGGACGCATCCCGTTCTTCGATCTGCTGCTGATCGGCTATCTCCTGCCCGGCATCGGCTATGCCGCTCTCGCCTGGTACGCCCGCGACAAGCGCCCGCTGCCTTATGTGATGGCGCTCGCCGTCAGCGGCGCGGTCCTTGCCTTCGCCTGGGCGACGCTCTCGGTGCGCCGTCTCTGGCAGGGCGAAAACGTTGTCGACTGGAAAGGCTTCCTGCAGGGTGAGACCTACACCTATTCGGTCGTCTGGCTGCTGCTCGGCGTCGCTCTGCTGGTGCTCGGTTCGCGCTTCAATGCCAAGAGCATTCGCATCGCCTCGGCCGTGCTCGTCTTCATCGCCGTGCTGAAGGTCTTCCTGATCGATATGTCCAATCTCGAAGGTTTCCTGCGCGCACTGTCCTTCATCGGGCTCGGTGGCGTCCTGATCGGCATCGGCCTGTTCTACCAGAAGATCCTGTCGGGCGTCGGCGTGACGCAGCAGCCTTCCGCCGCGCCGACACAGCCGCAATAGGAAATGGACGTGACCCGAAGTTCAGCCCTGGCTGCCGCGTTCGCGCCGCATGCCGACCTCGCCGCCGTTTTGCTGCCGCAGGCCTTTGCTGCAGACGACGGTTCGCACGATGCATCCCACCTGATCCGCGTCTGGAAGAATGCCGCGCGGATCCATGCGGAGGAGGGCGGCGCTGAACGCGTGCTTGCCGCAGCCGTTTTGCTGCACGACTGCGTTTCGGTGGAGAAGAATTCACCGCATCGCATGCAGGCCTCGAGGCTGGCGGCGGAAAAGGCAACTGACATCCTGCGCAATCTCGATTGGTCGGCGGAAGACATCGTGTCGGTCGCCCATGCGATCCTCACCCACAGCTTTTCCGCCAACATCGCGCCCGAGACGATCGAGGCGAAGATCCTGCAGGACGCCGACCGGCTTGATGCGATCGGCATGGTCGGTGCCGCCCGCTGCTTCTACATCGCCGGACGCATGGGCAGCGGCCTCTACGACCCGCTCGACCCCTTGGCCGAGGATCGCGAGCTCGACGACAAGGCCTTTGCCATCGACCATTTCGAGACCAAGCTGTTCAAGCTCGCCGACGGTTTCCAGACGGCTGCCGGCCGCAGGCTGGCGCTTGAGCGCCAGCAGCGGCTGCGCGATGTGCTTGCCATGATGCTGGATGAAATCTAAGTCTTTCAACCCATTGCTGCCGTCCGGTGAATCAGATCGCGAACGGCCTGAATCAATTTCTGAACGGGGAGCGTTTTCGATGAAGGTGACCGGACTGAACATTCATCCGCTGAAGAGCGGCCGGGCGATCCCGCTTGAGACGGTCACCGTCAACCTCGACGGTTTCGAGGGTGACCGTCGTTTCATGCTCGTGGAGCCGGACGGGCGCTTCATCACCCAGCGCGAACTGCAGACGCTCGCCCAGGTCGAGGCACACCACATCGATGGCGGCGTGCATTTGAAGATGGGTGATAGGGCGCTCTCTGTCCGGTTCGATCCGGACCAGCGGCTCGGCGTTCGCGTGTGGGCCAGCGACGTCGACGCGGCGGTGGCCGACGATGCCGCAAACGAGACCCTGTCGACCTGGTTCGGCCGGCCCGTCAAGCTTGCCCAGATGGATGCCTCGGCGGAACGCTTCGTCGGTGAGGAGTGGGCCGGCACCGCAGCCCCCGTCGGGTTTGCCGACGGCTTTCCTATCCTGATCACCACGACCGGCTCGCTCGCGGATCTCAACAGGACTCTCGCGCAAAAGGGGCAGGAGCCCGTCGGCATGGACCGTTTCCGCACCAACATCCTGCTCGATTGCGACGAGGCCTGGGACGAGGATTTCTGGGAGAGCCTGGAGATCGGCGGCATCCGCTTCGATTTCGTCAAGCCCTGCGCCCGCTGCATCATGACCACCCAGGATCAGATCACCGGCGAGCGCATCGGCGGTAATCCGATCCAAGGGCTGGCTGAAAAGCGCATGTCTGCCGACCGCCGCGTCGCCGGCGTGCTGTTCGGCTGGAACGTCGTGCCGCGCGGCGAGGGCGTCTTGAAGCTCGGCGACGAGGCCCGCATAGTCGGCCGGCGCGCCGAACGCTGGCCGATGAAGGTACGCGCCTCCGCTTGAGATGCGGAAGCGCCCCGTTGCGTCTGCCTCAGAACCAGGGCGTGACACCGAGCAGTTTTGCTCCGAGGTCCGAGAGGTTGGCGGGCGTCGCATTGTGTTTTTCCCATTCGCGCGGGTCGCCCGGAAAGGCGTCGCGCTTCGGATGGTCGAGCTCGCGCCAGAGCCGCATGCGTTCTTCGCGTTCGGCCCTGTTGTCCCACTCGGCCGGGTGCATGGAAATGTACTGCGCCATGCGCACTCTTCCATCGGAATGGTTGGGCCGCACGCCATGGGCAAGCAGACTGTTGAAGATCATCAGGTCGCCGGCCTCCATCTCGATGTTGACGGTCGACAGGCCTGACATGTCGGGGTGCATCGGGTCCCTGTCGGCGGGTTGTGTCTTTTCCCAGGCCTCGAAATTCTCGAACAGCGCGGGCACGCACTGAAAACCACCGACGTCGCCATCCTGCTTTTTCAGGCTGAGCACGCCCTGGACACCGATCGGCAAGGGCCGGATCGAGGTGTCGACGTCCCAGTGGATGAATCCGTTGGGATTGCCTTTGACCTTCTTCGGCGGGTTGAGATTGGCCCGGTCGATCGTCACCCAAAGGTCTTCGCGATCCCAGATGTCGACGAAGGCGCCGTAGACGCGCGGCTCCTGGCGATTGTCCCAGAGATACTGGTGATTGTAGATCTCCAGCATGCCGGTGCCGTTTAGTTCCTTCATCTTATGCTCGCGGCGCTGCGGCGCGTACCAGGTTGAAGGGTCGGTGGGATCCTTGTCGTCGAAGCGCCAGAGCAGGTCGACGAGCCGCTCGACATTGGCGGCCGGGACGGCCTGCCGGACGATGACGTATCCCCTGGTGATCCAGTGCTGCCAGTCTTCCTCCGAAAGCACGCGCAAGGGCAGGCGCTTCTTGATCTCCTTCAGCTGAGTGTCGGCGACGGTGGTGGGATGGCTATCTCTGAGCATGCGCATGGGCTCCTCTCATCTGCGTCTGTCTGTCGATGCAGAAAGATTAGGCGTTCCGTACCGGGGTATGTTGCCCTTCAAAGGCAAAGTTTGATACTAATCTGGCGTCATCGAGAGGTTTGGCGCAATATGAAGGCCGTTCTACAGAAGATTGCCCGACCGACGGACGCATCATCAATCCTGCTCGACCGTCGGCTCGACGATTGCATTCCGTTTCAATGGCATCACCATCCGGAGTTCGAGCTGACCCTGACGCTGAATTCGCGCGGCCAGCGTTTCGTCGGCGATCACATCGGGACCTATGATGACGGTGATCTCGTGCTGGTCGGGTCGAACCTGCCGCACACCTGGCTTTCTTCATCCAAGGTCGATGAAGCGGCGCCGCATGTGGCGCTGGTGCTCTGGTTTCATCCCGAGTGGGTGGAGCGGATGCAGGACGGTTTCGTCGAGCTCGGCCCGGTGAGGGCGATGTTCGATCGCTCGGCGCCCGGGCTGCAGTTCTCGCAAGATGCCGCGCGTCGCGTCCGGCCTTTGTTCGAGCGGCTGCGCACGCTGGCGCCGGAAGAGCGGTTGCCCGACGTCCTTGCCTTGCTGACCATCCTTGCGCGCGACGAACACGCAGCCCCCTTGTCGAACCGGGTCGTCGCACCTTCGGGGCGAGCCGTTGATCGTGGTCGGCTCGATCGCGTGCTCGACCATATCCATCTGAACTATGCCGAAAACCCTTCGATGGACGAGCTTGCGGACATTGCGGCCCTCAGCCTCTCGGGCCTGCATCGCCTGTTCCTGCGCCATCTCGACATGCCGATCTCGGAGTATCTGATGCGGCTCAGGATCGGCGAGGCCTGTGCATTGCTGTCTGGAACCGGAAAGTCCGTTGCCCATGTAGCGGAGATGGTCGGCTATCGCTCGATCGCCAATTTCAACCGCCAGTTCAAGGCGCAGAAGGCTATGACCCCACGGCAGTTTCGCGAGAAGTTCCAGGCAAACAGATGAAGTTTTCCGGGGCCATCAATTCCGGTGATCGCGCCGTCAATTTAATTGGCTTTTATCTATTTTAGCGCCCGCGTAGGATCTTGGCTCGTCATCAGGAGAAGACCTATGTCCGCTATTTCGGGAGCATCCGTGCCGTCGAGCGTCCGCCAGGAAATGCCCTGGCTGATCATCGCCGCCGGCTCGATCGTCGCGATGCTCACCTTCGGTCCGCGCTCGGCAATGGGTTTCTTTCAACTGCCGATGCTGGCCGATACAGGGTGGGACCGTACGACCTTCGGTCTCGCCATGGCATTGCAGAACCTGTGCTGGGGCGTGAGCCAGCCGTTCTTCGGCGCAATCGCAGACAAGTTCGGCACCTGGCGTGTGTTGACCATGTCCGGGCTTCTCTATGCTTCGGGTCTCATCATCATGGCCCACGCCGATGCGCCGATCTGGTTGCACATCGGTGGCGGCGTGCTGATCGGCATGGCCGTCGGCTCCGGCTCGTTCGGCATTCTGCTTTCCGCCTTCGCCCGCAACGTCACGCCGCATCAGCGCTCCATGGCGTTCGGCATCTGCACGGCGGCGGGCTCGGCCGGCATGTTCCTGTTCGCGCCTCTCAGTCAGGGGCTGATTTCCGCCTACGGCTGGTCCGACAGCCTTGTCTATCTCGGCGTACTGATGCTGCTCGTGCCGCTCTTTGCCATTCCGTTGCGTGGAAACTCGTCCTCCGGCATCCAATCCGAAACACAGTACAAGCAGTCGATCGGCGAGGCGTTGAAGGAGGCGCTGGGGCATAAGAGCTACGTCCTGCTGGTCTCGGGCTTCTTCGTCTGCGGCTATCAGGTGGCGTTCATCACCGCGCATTTTCCCGCCTATATCGGCGACATCGGTATCGATGCCCGTTATGCGGTGATTGCGCTGGCGCTGATCGGGTTCTTCAACATCATCGGCTCGCTGTCTGCCGGCTTCATCGGTCAGCGCTACTCCAAGCCCTATTTCCTCGCGTGGATCTACATCGCCCGCTCGGTCGCCGTCACAGCATTTCTGCTGCTGCCGCAATCGCCGACCTCGGTCATCGTCTTTGCGATCGTCATGGGCCTGCTCTGGCTTTCGACCGTGCCGCCGACGAACGCGCTTGTCGCCATCATGTTCGGTACGCGCCATCTCGGGCTGCTTGGCGGCATCGTATTTCTCTCGCACCAGGTCGGCTCGTTCTTGGGCGTGTGGATGGGCGGATACCTCTATGACCACTTCGGTTCCTATGATCCGGTGTGGTGGCTGGGTGTGGCGCTCGGCCTGTTTGCCGCCGTCGTTC
This sequence comes from Ensifer adhaerens, assembly GCF_013283195.1. Classification (GTDB taxonomy): domain Bacteria; phylum Pseudomonadota; class Alphaproteobacteria; order Rhizobiales; family Rhizobiaceae; genus Ensifer; species Ensifer adhaerens_G. The sequence goes on from NZ_JABEKT010000001.1 coordinate 1,741,774, forward strand.
ATTGGCCGATCGAGGAAAAGGCCGTTGCCCGGCCGGCCGTGGCCTGAAGAAAACCGTGAACGCAACGTCGCGAAATGCGACGTTGCGTTCTTGAAATCTGTCACAAAACTTTCTAAATCAACCCATGCGGCTTTGCCGCTTTTGTTTTGGTTCAATTATGCTCAGTTTGAGCATAATTGAAGAGCCGCCCGAGAGAGGGGCGGAGAGGAGACTTCGATGACGCAGCTCGATTCCCGTACGCAAGGCGTGGCGAACCCGGTTTTTGTAAGCGCCGCCCAGCGCTTCGGCATCATCGAACGACCTGAGCTTGCTTTCACGCCGGCGGTCGCACGCGAGACGGAGCACCTCTACGACAAGGTGAAAGACTTCATTCCGGCCATCGAGTGGCCCGTTTATGCGCCCTACGTTCACGCCATCAACCGGCTGAAGAAGGAGCGCAACGCCGTCATCCTCGCCCACAATTACCAGACGCCGGATATCTTCCATTGCGTCGCCGATATCGTCGGCGATTCGCTGCAGCTTGCCCGCGACGCCGCCAAGGTCGATGCCGAGATCATCATCCAGTGCGGCGTGCACTTCATGGCCGAGACCTCGAAGCTGTTGAGCCCGGAAAAGACGGTGCTGATCCCGGACGGCAAGGCCGGCTGCTCGCTGTCGGAATCGATCACCGGTGCCGACGTGCGCTTGTTGAAGCAGCGCTACCCCGGCGTTCCCGTCGTCACCTATGTCAATACCTCTGCCGACGTGAAGGCCGAGACCGATATCTGCTGCACCTCATCGAACGTGCTTGCGGTCGTCGAGAGCTTCGCCTCGGACACGGTGCTGTGCATCCCGGACGAATATCTGGCGATGAACGTCGCCCGCCAGACCAACAAGAAGATCCTCACCTGGAAGGGCCACTGTGAGGTGCACGAGCGCTTCACCGCCGCCGAATTGCTGGCCTACAAGGAGGCCAATCCGGGCATCGAGATCATCGGCCATCCCGAGTGCCACCCGGATGTGATTGCCGTGTGCGATTTCGCCGGCTCGACATCTGGCATGATCAACTACGTCAAGGACAACCGCCCGTCGAAGGTCCTGCTCGTCACCGAATGCTCGATGGCGTCGAACATCCAGGCAGAGATCGAGGGGGTCGAGTTCATCAAGCCGTGCAACCTCTGTCCGCACATGAAGCGCATCACGCTGCCGAAGATCCTCGACAGCCTGCTGACCATGACGGAAGAGGTTCTGGTCGATCCCTCGATCGCCGACCGGGCGCGCCTTGCGGTCGAGCGCATGGTCAACCTCAAGCAATAACACCTGGCGGGCGAAAGGCCCGGCATACAAGCATGCGCTGGAGGAGAGCCGCACCATGCTGAGAGATCATTTCCGCCCGCAGTCCTTCAACGGGATTGACGACATCGTCATCGTCGGCGGTGGCCTTGCAGGCCTCTTCTGTGCGCTGAAGCTCAGCCCGCGGCCGGTGACCATTCTGGCCGCAGCCCCGATCGGCCACGGCGCCTCGTCGGCCTGGGCGCAAGGGGGCATCGCCGCGGCGATGAGCCCCGGCGATACCTTCGAAAAGCACGTCGCCGACACGCTGACCGCGGGTGCCGGTATCGTCGACGAGAAGATGACGCGCATGATGGTGGCCGAAGGTCCGGCGCGTATCCACGACCTGCTTGAATATGGCGTACCCTTCGACCGCGATCTCGAGGGTAAGCTGATCCTGTCGCGGGAGGCGGCCCATTCGGAGCGCCGCATCGTTCGCGTCAAGGGCGACATGGCCGGCAAGGCGATCATGGAAGCGCTGATCACGGCGGTGCGCAACACGCCCTCGATCCGGGTCATCGAAGGCTACGTGGTCGAAGAGCTGGTGCGCGAGGGCCGCTTCATCTCCGGCGTCATCGCGAGGCCCGATGCCGGTCAGTCGAAGAAGCGCGTTTCGTTCCCGGCGCGCGCCGTGGTTCTCTGCTCCGGCGGCATCGGCCACCTCTATGCGGTGACGACCAACCCCTGGGAAGCCTGCGGCCAGGGCCTCGGCATGGCGGCGAGGGCGGGCGCAATCATCGCCGATCCGGAATTCGTCCAGTTCCACCCGACCGCCATCAACATCGGCAAGGATCCGGCGCCGCTTGCGACCGAAGCCTTGCGTGGCGACGGCGCCCATCTCATCAATTCGGCCGGGCACCGCTTCATGCTCGACATTCACCCGGATGGCGAGCTCGCCCCGCGCGACATCGTCTCGCGCGGCGTCTTCGCCGAGGTTCAGGCCGGACGCGGTGCGTTTCTCGATTGCACCAAGGCGGTCGGCAAACATTTCCCGGATATGTTCCCGACGGTCTATGCCTCCTGCATCGGTGCCGGCATCGACCCGGTGACACAACCGATTCCGGTCGTTCCGGCGGTGCATTATCATATGGGTGGCGTTCTGACGGATGCCGAAGGTCGCACCTCGATCGACGGTCTTTGGGCGGCCGGCGAAGTGACGTCGACCGGCGTGCACGGCGCCAACAGGCTCGCTTCAAATTCTCTGCTGGAGGCCGTGGTCTTCGCGGCGCGCATCGCCGAAAACATCAAGGGCACCCTGCCGACGCCGCAGCTGACCCAATGGGGCGACAACGCCGGCGAGAACGACGATCCCGTCACGGTGGAAGACAGCCCGCAGCTCACCGTCCTGCGCGGCCTGATGAGTGACTGCGTGGGCGTCGTCAGGACGCGCGAGAGCCTGTTGCGGGCGATCCGCCAGATCTCGGCGCTCGAGCGCGACAATGCCCGCATGCGCTTCACCAACATCCTGACCACGGCCAAGCTGATTGCCGTCGGCGCGCTTCGGCGCACCGAGAGCCGTGGCGGCCATTACCGCGCCGATTGCCCTTCGGAGCAGCCGGAGTGGCGCCGCCGCACCTACCTGACGCTGGCCGAGGCGAACCGCCTGGCGGCCGAGGTCGCGGAAACCGAAACGGCCTGACCATGACGACGTCATGGCCACGGCCTTGAGAAGACAGACAGGGAATAACGACCAGATGACCGCAGCCCTTCGCCCCGAACTGCCCGCCCTGATGGTCGAGGATCAGGTCCGTGCCGCCTTGCTCGAAGATCTCGGCCGCGCCGGCGACATCACCACCCTGTCGACCATCGGGCCGGAACTGATGGCAACGGCCGGAATGAATTCGCGGGATCCAGGCGTGATTGCCGGGCTCGAACTGGCACGAACGGCGTTCCGTCTCATTGACCCCGCCATCGTCTTCGACGCTCTGGTTGCCGAGGGTGACCGCGTGACACCGGGAACGGCGATTGCCCGGATCTCCGGCCGCGCCCGCGGGCTTCTTTCAGCCGAACGCGTCGGCTTGAACTTCCTCATGCATCTCTCGGGCATTGCCACCTACACGGCGAAATTTGCCGACGAGATTGCCCATACGCGCGCAAAGGTCTGCTGCACGCGCAAGACCATTCCCGGCTTGCGTGCTTTGGAGAAATACGCCGTTCGCCTCGGCGGCGGCTCCAACCATCGCTACGGCCTCGACGATGCGGTGCTGATCAAGGACAACCACATCGCTGTCTCCGGCGGCGTTGCCGGTGCCGTTCACGCGGCTCGCGCCTACTGTGGTCATCTGGTCAAGATCGAGATCGAGGTTGATGGCCTCGACCAGATGCGTGAGGCTTTGACGGCGGCACCTGACGTCATCCTGCTCGACAATATGGGGCCGGATCGCCTGCGCGAAGCCGTGGCCATCAATGCCGCCCATTGGCAGCTTGGCGGCGACGCCTATGCCGCCGATCCCAGGCGCACGCGTCTCGAAGCTTCGGGCAACGTCAAGATCGACACTGTCCGTGCCATCGCCGAGACAGGCGTCGACTATATCTCGACCTCCAAGATCACCATGGCGGCACCGACGCTCGACATCGGTCTCGACGTTGCGATCAAGCGCTGAAGTTCCGCAGCAAAGGTTGAAGCGCCACGCGCAAATCGATGAATCGACTCCGGTTTAAGGCGTTCTCCAGCGATTGCCCGAACCGCCGGAACAGGTGCTAGCGTTGCTGGATGAAGGGGCAAACGACGCGCTGGTCGATGGTGATCTCCGTGCCGCAGTCATAGCGGCAGATCTTGAACTGCCCTCGCATGTCCTGGCCGTTGAGATTGCAAATCGTCACCCCGGGTAGGCCGCCGCCCATCGGGTTGTTCCTGAAATAGTCGGGGATCGCCTTGTTACCCTGCGGGTTCGGCACGACAGGCTGGTCCGAACGGTTGTTGAAATAGTCGGGCACCGCATTGCCCCCCTGCGGGTTCGGCAGGATAGGCTGATCGGTCAGGAGACTGGTGAGCAGCGCAAGCGCAAGCAACATTTACTCTTCCTTGGCCGGCAGGGCCGACGCTTCATCTAAGTGAAGGAATATAGCACTCACCGGCCGAAGTGTTAGATGCGGCCCGCATTTAACGCTGCAACTGCCATTTCATCGCCAGCAAGACTGCACGACCGCTTCCCGAATGCTATGCGGACGACGAGCGGCCACCCACCTTGAGGCCGGGGGCTGGTCTCTCGTCGAGAATCTGGCGCCGGAAGCGGAATAGGGCCGCCGGCCTTCCGCCGGTCGATGCCAGCGTCATGCCGGTCGGCTCGACCAGTTCTGCGCCTTCGACCAAGCGCCGGAAATTCTGCTTGTGGAGGTGCCGGCCGGAAATAGCCTCCACAGTCGCCTGCAGATCGGTAAGCGTGAATTCGGGCGGCATCAATTCGAAGATGACAGGCCGGTATTTGATCTTGCCGCGCAGGCGGGCAATCGCGGTTGCGACGATACGGCGGTGGTCGTGGCGCATCGCCTGCCCGGCGACAGCGCCGTCCTGCTCCCGGCTCCGGCCGTCGATCGCTGCCTCGCGCACGAGACCCGCCTCGTAGAGCAGTTCGTAGCGCTCGAGCACGCGCTCCTCGTCCCAGGGGAAATCGCCGAGGCCGAAGGCAAGACGGATGCGCGCGCGTCGCTGGGTGCTCGGGGCCATGCGATCGTCATCGGATGGGCCAAGCTCCCACCGCGACAGCGCCGGCAAGATCATCTGGTCGAGGATCGGGGGGCGGCCCTGTCGCCAGTCTTCCCACGGGAGATAGCCGTACCAGTCGCGCCAATGCGCTCCCGCCTCGGCCAGCCGCTCGGTGTTCTCGGTATCGGTCTGCGTCAGGGCGAGATAGCCGACCGAGACCATGTGCTTGCCTTCTTCGCCGGGCAGCCGTTGCCGTCCGCGATCGCCGAAGGTGTAGAGCTGTTCGATGTAACCGAGTTTGAGCGCCGTGCGCTTTTCCACCCGGTCGCGCAGACTGGTCTCGAAGGTGCGGTGACGGGCGGGATCGAAGGGGCCGAAAGGCAGGCTGTCGTGCGCGTCACCGTCCGCCTCGTTGATGGCCAGGATGCGCGGGCTGCGATTGACGACGGCGACGATGGCCGCGTTGAGACCGATTTCGACCGTGACTGCCTGCATCTCAGTCGCCAACATTGGCTCCCTCGGCAACAAGTGGCAGCACGAAGGGGACATTGCCGTCCGTATCCGCGCCGCGACCGATCGAACGTACGGCAGCGACCAACCGCCCGCCGCGCGACAGAACGGCGTCACCGATTTCGACCAATCGCGTGTTCGGCGTCGCATAGGGCGAGACAAGCCGCAGCTTCTCGACCAGGTCCTGGTCGTCCAGCTCGGGCTCGACGGCAAGCGCGGCGATAAGGGCGGCGGCCGGCGATCTCGAAACCCCCATCCAGCAATGAACGAGCATCGGGCGCGTGCGGTCCCAGCCTTTGGCGAAGGCGATGATCTGCTGGACGTGCTCCTCCTGCGGCGCGATGAGCCCGCCGGTGCCGGCAAAGCTGATATCGTTCATCCCGAGCGTCAGGTGCCGCGCCTTGGAGATCACGGCCGGACGGTGGAAATCTTGCCCCTTGGCAACGAGGCTCAGCATTTCGGTGCAACCGTGACGGACAGCCATCTCGGCGATGCGTGCAAGCGGCGATACGACGATCCGGGGCATCTCAGGCACTCACCTTGGCTGTAGCACGTTCCGCTTCGAGGGTGGCGAAACGCTCGGTAAACAGGCGCTGGGCCTCGATGGCCGGCAAAGGGTCGATCAGCAGGCCGTCGCGGGTGATGCCGCGCGGCTGCCCGAAGAACTTTCGTGCTTCTTCCGTCGAAAAGCCGGCAAGCAGGGTGGCTTCGAAATAGGCGGCGACATGGTCTGCCTTCTTGATCCGGTCCTTGAGCTCCTTCGAGCAATGGGCCGGAAGCCCGAAGCGTAAATGGATGGCGCTTTCCAGTCGGCTCTCGACCAGCTTGTAGCCGCCGCCGACCACGGCCTTGAACGGAGAGATCATGTCGCCGATGACATATTCCGGCGCGTCGTGCAGCAATGCGAACAGGCAGTCGTCGGCGTTGCACTTGTAGCTGCGCCGAAAGATGTCCTCGACGACGAGGCTGTGCTGGGCGACCGAGAAGGCATGGTCGCCGGCCGTCTGTCCGTTCCAGCGGGCAACGCGGGCAAGACCATGAGCGATGTCGCTGATCTCGACATCAAGCGGCGACGGGTCGAGCAGATCGAGCCGCCTGCCGGAAAGCATACGCTGCCAGGCGCGCGTCGAGGTCATGCGCTTGCCTCGTCGGCGGTGGTGGGAAAGGAAAGTCCGGTCCATTCCGGCAGCGTCAAGGTGACCGACACGTCGCCCGCAAGCAGCTCAACCCCGTTGGCCATCGCTTCGCCTGCCTTGTCGATGCGCACGATCGCGAGCGCTGATGCACCGCGCACCGTGCCGAGCGTGCCGATCGACTTGCCTTCAGCCGTGATCGCCGTGCCGCTTGGCGGAAGCGTTGACGCGCCGGCGACGATCACCACGCGGCGGCGCGGCGTGCCGCGATGTTGCATGCGCGAAACCACTTCCTGGCCGACATAGCAGCCCTTGCGGAAGGAGAGCGCGCCGTTCTTGTCCATCAGCACATCGTGTGGGAAGGCGTCCTGCAGCGCGTAATCGGGGCCGGAAACGGCAATGCCGGAGACGATCCGGAGTTGATCGAGGTCGCCAGCGGACGTTGCGTCCGTCTCGGCCTCGCCGTAGGAGCGAAACACCGCGGCACCCGCCTTCTCGAAGCGGTGGTCGCGGTAACCGCCGGCCTGCGGCTCGTCAAAGGCAATGATGGTGGGCGTCGCCGTGTCGAGCGACAGGGTCACCGCCGAACGCAGCTTGTACATGGTCAGCCTCTTCAACAGCGCCTCGGCCTGGTCGGCCGCGGTTTCCAGTCTGAAGCCGTCGCCATCGCGGGAAATCATGAAGTCGAACAGGATCTTGCCCTGCGGCGTCAAAAGCGCGCCGGGTCTGGCCTCATCGCGGGTGAGGGCATCGAGATCGGTGGTGATCAACCCCTGGAGAAGATCTTCCGCATCCTTGCCGGCAACGGAGACAATCGCGCGGTCGTCGAGGCGAACTCTGGGCATGGCTCGAATCCTGTTCACATTGCCGAACAGGTAGGATGTTCAGGGATGAACGGCAAGCGTGTCACCGGCGCTTAAAGCGCTTCATCTTTAAACGGACGCGATTCTGCTGGCTCAAAACGGTCGTTCCGCACGAAGGATGGCGCAGAGCGATGCGGATCCATCGGGCAAGTCATCCGGCCCTTTGGGTCGGCCGCTTTCAGCCGACCCAAAGGGCCGGATGAATTTCGGCAGAACGCTTCTGTTTAGACATGAAGCGCCCTAGTCGCCGGCGATGAAAAATTTCCACTTCCCGTCGGGCATGATGCCGACCCGGTAGAAGTTGTAGCTGCCGAATTCTTCCATGTCGGCAAAATCGCCCGCCGTCACCAGGCGGAAGAGATCGACTTTTTCCGGAGCTGTCAGCGACGCGAGCGGCTTTTCGGCGAAGTAGGGCCAGACATAGGCTTCCTGCGGCGTGCCCTTGTCGACCTGGACGAAGCCCGTCGAAAGCACGTCGAGCAGGATTGCAAGGATCTCGACGCCGTCCTGGTCGCCGGACAGGCTTTTGAGGATGGCGATCGGGTCTTCATCAGCGCTGACGCCGGTAACCTGAGTCTGAGTCGGGCCCTTGCCGAGAAGCGGACGCAATCGCTCGATATCGCCGGAAGCCGCCGCCTCGACGATCAGCTCGCGCATGCGCGCCACGGGCGCCGGGATCTTGGAAACGTCGCTCAGGACTTCGATCGGCTCGACCGTCTTTGGCTCTTCAACGGCCTGATCTTCCTTGGTGATCGTCACCGTTTTTTTGATCAGCGGGTCCGGCATCGGAATTTCGAGCGGGAGCTTTTCTTCCTGATCCGGCTCTTCCTCAACAGGCTCGGCTGGCGGAGGGGCGGTGTTCTGGTCGCTCGCAACGGCCTTGGGTTCGTCCTGCAATTCGCTGAGCGCAAACGCAGGCGCCGTCATCACCGGAGCGCAAAATGCGACACCGGCCAGAAGCAGCGTAACAAGGCGAACCGGAAAGGTCCGGTTGGCATGGTTCCGGCTCATAGGGGCAGTCCTGATAATTACTGAAGCGAGCGTTGGGGCGAAAATTCACCGGCGAGCATGCGCTCGCGAAGCGAATTGAGCATCGCTTCCGCACCGTCTTCACCATGAAGCCGAACGGTTTCCCGCATGGCTAGAGCGATGGCCGCATCGGCGATGATCTCTGGCTCGATGCCATCAGCCATGCCGTCCGCCCAGGCTTCGTTCTGGTGTTCCAGCGCTGCCTGCATTTTCTCGTGGACGATCATGTCATCGATGTCGGTCAGGCTTGGTTCCATCATTCGTTCCATGCGACTTCCATTGCTGCAAGTGGCTCACTTTAACGTCGTTCCGCTGAACCTCAACTGAACGACCGTGACCCGGTTGTCACTTCTTACCACTCTCTTAACGAAATTAGCAGCCTTTTCCCGAAACGACACGGGGTCGTGAGAAAAGAGGTTAATTTATTGCTAATTTCCAAAGCGGGCGACGATTTCTGACGCAAGTGTTGCTCCTTCGGCACGATATCGATGTTCGGCGACGATCGCCGGCTGTGTGCAAGTCGTGTAAACAGAGGCAAAGGTACGATACCCGCGGTTGAAGGCGGCGGTCATCCTCTCGCGCCTTTTGGCCTCATTGGCCGTTTCCTTGTCGATCAAAGCCTGCATCGAGCGCCGCCAGACGTCTTCGGGCTCCTTGACGCAGAGATTGCGCAAATAGTGGACCGATCCAAGGACCTCGGCGAGGCGAATCAGCCGTTGGTCGTAGGGAGTCGGTTTTTCTTCGACGACAACGGGCGCGGGTGCTTGCACCTGCGCCTTGTCCTGCGGCGGTGCCGCCGTTTTCTGCGCGGCAGTGGCCGTGGCCGTGGCGAGCACGAGGGTCGTCACGGTCAGGCGGATGATCGTAGGGCCGAATGTCATCATCCCATCAAGTCCGAATCGACGGCTGTTTCAAGGCGCACGCCAGTCTTTGCGTTTGTCACGGCGTCGGCCACCAGTTTTTCCACGCATTCGCGAACGCTGTCAGGGATGGGAAGCGCGAAGATCTCGTCCGGCGTGAACCAGCCAAGCCCGGCCGCGTCGTCGCTTGCGATCGCGACCGCGGTTGCGTCCGCCTGCGCTCTGAAGACGGAGAGGAAGAAATGGCGTCCCTCCGATTCCTTGCCCGGCAGGTCGTAAGTTTCGAACAGGGCGGGATTGCAGGCACGAATGCCGGTCTCTTCCAGCAATTCGCGCAAGGCCGTCTCTTCCGGCGTTTCACCCGGCTCGGCGCGGCCGCCCGGAAACGCGTACATGTCAGCCGAAGGCGGATTGGCACGTCGCACCAAGAGGTAACGGCCATCGCGTTCGAGAATGACGGAGGAGGCGAGTTCGGGTGACTTCGGCATGATGGAATCAATTTCGATCGGTATCGTTGACCCATCCTACGTGAAGTGCCACATCCATGTCATGTGCGGACGTTTTGCGCTGACGGCGACGCCGGAAGAATTGATCGAACTGTTCGGCCTGCTGGAAAGCGATGACTTTCCGGCGCGCTTCAATATTGCGCCCACGCAGCCGATCATCGTCGTCGTGGCAGCTGATGGCGGCGGGCCCGGCAGCAACCTGCCTGAGCGCAGAGCGCTTCTGGTTCGCTGGGGCTTTACGCCCGGCTGGGTCAAGGACCCCAGGGATTTTCCACTTCTGATCAATGCCCGCGCCGAGACGGCGATCGAGAAGGCGTCTTTTCGCGCGGCGATGCGCCACCGTCGCGTGCTCGTCCCGGCGTCCGGCTTCTACGAATGGCATCGTCCCGCCAAGGGCAGCGGTGAGGCATCACAGGCCTACTGGATCCGCCCGCGCAAGGGCGGTATCGTTGCCTTTGCCGGCCTGATGGAGACGTGGTCTTCCCCAGACGGTTCCGAGGTCGACACCGGCGCAGTGCTGACGACGAGCGCCAATCCGGCAATCGCACCCATTCACGACCGCATGCCTGTGGTCATTCAGCCGGAAGATTTTGCACGCTGGCTGGACTGCAAGACCCAGGAACCGCGCGACGTCCTCGATCTGATGGTGCCGGCACCGGAAGATTATTTCGAGGCGATCCCCGTTTCCGACAAGGTCAACAAGGTGGCGAATGCCGGGCCGGATATTCAGGAAGCGGTCGTCCCGCAGGTGGTGCCGAAGGTGCCGGCAAAGAACGACAAGAACGGGGACAAGCCCGACGACGGGCAAATGTCCCTGTTCTGATGCCGGTCAGTCCTCAGGCGGGCTGCTTCTTCAGCTTGGCCGCGGGTTTTGCCTTTATCTGCAGTGCAGCGGCAAGCACGGCTTTCAGGCCGAGCGGGCGATACTGTTGAACGAGATCTGCGGATGTCTTGGCGATATCGGTGGTCTTGGCGGCCTTCACGTGCATGCACTCCTTGATGCTTTCCCTGGACCGGAAACTCATCGTTGTCGCTTGTGTAAACCACAACGATGCTCCTCCTCGGCTTCTCCGGAGACAGGAATCATGGCGCAGGGCCAAACTGCGCCGCGAATCTCCTTCCCGCGTGGCGATCCCAGATAAGCCAAATCATGACAAATCCATGACCATGCCAGCGTCTTGATAGTCGGCTGTGCTTCGCAGGCCGCTGACCACTTGACCGACGCCATGCGAAGCGCGATAAGTGAGCCCATGAAAACGGTTACCTGCATTATCTGCCGGAAGATTATTCGCTAGCGCTCCGCTGGCCTGGCCGTTTTCGTCTCCCGAAATCCAAGATGACAAACGCGCGGGCCTCCCGGGCGCCGTATTTCTGACGGTTGCATGCGTATTGGAGATTTGGAATGGGCGGAGTGCCGACACTTAAGCTGTACAACACGCTGACACGGGAGAAGGTCGATTTCAAACCGATCGATCCCGACAATGTCCGCATGTATGTCTGCGGCCCGACCGTCTACGACTATGCCCATATCGGCAATGCGCGTCCGGTCATCGTCTTCGATATCCTGTTCCGGCTGCTTCGCCATGTCTACAGCGAGCAGAAGGTCACCTATGTTCGCAACATCACCGACGTCGATGACAAGATCAACGCGCGGGCGTTGCGCGACTATCCCGGCCTGCCGCTGAACGAGGCGATCCGGCATGTGACCGAGAAGACCGAGACGCAATTCCTCGAAGATGCCAAGTCACTCGGTTGCCTTGACCCTGACGTGCAGCCGCGCGCGACGGACAACATTCCGCAGATGATCGACATCATCGACAAGCTGATCGCCAAGGGCCATGCCTATAAGGCCGGCGGCGAGGTGCTGTTCGATACCAAGTCGATGCCGGACTACGGGCAACTTTCCAAGCGCAATCTCGACGAGCAGCAGGCCGGTGCCCGCGTCGCCGTCGAGGCGCACAAGAAGCATCCCGGCGATTTCGTGCTCTGGAAACTTTCGGCCGATCACGAACCCGGCTGGGACAGCCCTTGGGGCAGGGGCCGTCCGGGCTGGCACATCGAGTGCTCGGCCATGAGCGGGCGTTACCTCGGCGAGGTTTTCGATATCCACGGCGGCGGGCTCGACCTCATCTTCCCGCACCACGAAAACGAGATCGCCCAGTCGCGTTGCGCTCACGGCACGGATGTGATGGCGAATGTCTGGATGCACAACGGCTTCCTGCAGGTCGAAGGCCGCAAGATGTCGAAGTCCGAAGGCAACTTCGTCACCATCTATGAGTTGCTGCACACCGAAAAGTTCGGCGGCCGGAAATGGCCGGGCGACGTGTTGCGCCTTGCCATGCTGATGACCCATTACCGCGAGCCGATCGACTTTTCGATCAAGCGGCTGGAAGAGGCCGAGCATCTGCTGTCGAAATGGCCGGTGCCGGGCGACGCCAAGGGCGAGGTCGACCCAGCGATCGTCACAGCGCTGTCGGATGACTTGAACACGGTGGCGGCTGTCCAGGCGCTGCATGCACTGGCGCAGAAGGCGGCTGGTGATCCGGCGTTCAAGGGCAGCTTTGCTGCAAGCGCGTCACTGCTCGGCATCGTGCCGCAGGCGGTCGAACTCGACGAAGCCGTCGTTCACGAAGTCGATGGCCGCGTGCGGGCGCGTCTGGAATTGCTCAAAGCCAAGGATTTCGCCGCTGCCGACAGGATCCGCGACGATCTGCTGGCTCAGGGCATCCAGCTCAAGGACGGCAAGGACCCGGCGACCGGCGAACGCGTGACAACCTGGGACGTCAAGCGATGAAATACGTCCGCCATTCCTTGCCCTCGTCAGTGACCACTGGGTGTTAGGGCAGGGAACGGCGATCGCGGCATGGCGGTGTGAAGCAACGGCGATGAGGGAGGAGTTCGTGCAATGATCGATCATACTGGCATTTCGGTCGCGGATTTCGACCGGGCGAAATCGTTCTACGACAGCGCATTCGCACCTCTGGGAGCATCGCTCCTGATGATGGTGCCGCCGGAGCATACTGGCGGCGTCAAGGTCGGCGGCTATGGCCGCGAACGCCCGGTCTTCTGGCTGCATGAGGCCGCTGCCGGCCCTGGCCGGCACTATGCCTTCACGGCGCGCAGCCGTAGCGAAGTCGATGCCTTTTATGAGGCGGCTCTTGCCGCCGGCGGCCGCGACAACGGCAAGCCGGGCCTGCGCCCGCATTACCACCCGGATTATTATGGCGCCTTCGTCTTCGATCCCGACGGCAACAATATCGAGGCGGTCTGCCATGCCCCGCCTGAGGAGACCTCGCGATGAGCCTCGACAACAGGCCGCATTACACCGGCGGCTGCCAGTGCGGTGCCGTGCGCTTCCGTGTCGAGGGCGTTCTTGGCGACGCGTCCGTCTGCCATTGCCGCATGTGCCAGAAGGCGAGCGGAAACTTCTACCTGCCGCTGGTGTCGGTGCGCGGCGCAACCGTCACCTGGACACGCGGCGAACGCAAACGCTTCCAGTCGTCCAATTTTGGTTGGCGCGGGTTCTGTGGCGATTGTGGCACGCCGCTGACCTACGAGGCGCCCGACGGCATGGCGCTGGCGATCGCCGCCTTCGACGAGCCGCAGGGCATCGTGCCGACGATCCAGTGGGGCATCGAGGCCAAGCTGCCCTATGTCGACAAGGTTCCCGAGCTTCCGGGAGAAGAGACGATGGCCGATGCCGAGGCGGTGTCATTCCTTGCCGATCTCGTTTCCTACCAGCATCCCGATCATGACACTGAAACCTGGCCCCCGGAGGACAAGAAATGACGGAGACTGTTCGAACAGGCGGGTGCCAATGCGGTGCTGTGCGCTTCCGCATCCGCGGTCAGCTCGGCCGTCCGTCGATCTGCCATTGCCGCATGTGCCAGAAGCAGTTCGGCTCTTTCTTTTCCGCGCTGGTGACGGCGCCGAAGGACGGCGTCGAATGGACCCGAGACGCCCCGAGCTATTTCCAGTCCTCGGTCAATATCGATCGCGGCTTCTGCGCGAAGTGCGGCACGCCGATGATCTATCGCCATCCCGGCGGCCTGGAGATTGCCATCGGCACCTTCGACGATCGCAGTGATCTGGCGCCGCAAATCCAGGTCAACTACGCTTCGCGGCTTCCCTGGGTCGAGACTATATTCGACCAGCCGGCGCTGACGGATCCGGATTTCTATAGCCGGCAGGAGAGCATAATCTCCTTCCAGCATCCCGATCACGAGACTGAGCAGTGGCACGAGCCTGGAGTGTTCAAATGACGATTGCGCGCATCTTTACCGGCGGCTGCCAGTGCGGAGCGGTTCGCTACCGCGCCGAAGGCGTGCTGGCGGATGCGCATATCTGTCACTGTCGCATGTGCCAGAAGGCGTCCGGCAACTACTTCATGCCGCTCGCCAACATCGCCCGCGACAATTTCGACATCACCCGCGGGCAACCCTCTTGGTTCCGCTCCTCGCATCTGGTGCGCCGCGGCTTCTGCCACGATTGCGGAACGCCGCTGTTCTATGACATGCCGGACGAGGATTTCCTCAACATCGTGCTCGGTTCACTCGACGATCCGGACGACTTGCCGCCGGTTTATCAGTCGGGCGTGGAATCGCGCATGGTCTGGTTTTCGCGGCTGGCGAAGCTTCCCGAACGGCAGAGCGACGACGGCAGCGAACTGTCGGCCACCCGACATCTGCTCGTGCTCGAAACCAACCGCCAGCATCCCGATTACGACACGGTGCACTGGCCACCGATGAAAGACAGATGATGACTGCTGAATTGCGTACGCTTTACCCTGAGATCGAACCCTATGCGTCGGGCCAACTCGACGTCGGCGACGGTCATTCGGTCTATTGGGAACGGGTGGGCACCCCAGGTGCCAAGCCGGCCGTGTTCCTGCATGGCGGTCCCGGTGGCACGATCTCGCCGAACCATCGCCGGCTGTTCGACCCGGTGCTCTACGACGTGACGCTGTTCGACCAGCGCGGTTGTGGCAAGTCGACGCCGCATGCGGAGATCGAAGCCAATACCACGTGGCACCTCGTCGCCGATATCGAACGTCTGCGTCAGATCGCCGGCGTTGAGAGGTGGCTGGTGTTCGGCGGCTCCTGGGGATCGACGCTGGCGATCGCCTATGCGGAGAAGCACCCCGAGCGCGTCACCGAACTGGTGCTGCGCGGGATCTATACGCTCACCAAGGCAGAGCTCGACTGGTACTATCAGTTCGGTGTCTCGGAAATGTTTCCGGATAAATGGGAGCGCTTCATCGCGCCGATCCCGGAGAACGAGCGCCACGAGATGATGCATGCCTACCACCGGCGTCTGACCAGCGATAACAGGGCGACGCGGCTTGCGGCGGCCAAGAGCTGGAGCATCTGGGAAGGCGAGACGATTACGCTGCTTCCGGAACTGTCGACCAGCGGCCGCTTCGAGGAGGACGAGTTCGCCGATGCCTTCGCCCGCATCGAGAACCATTTCTTCGTCAATGCCGGCTGGATGGAGGACGGGCAATTGCTGCGCGACGCCCATCGTCTGCACGGCATTCCCGGCGTCATCATCCAGGGACGCTACGACATGCCATGCCCGGCGAAATATGCCTGGCAATTGCACAAGGCCTGGCCGGAAGCCGAGTTCCACCTGATCGAGGGGGCAGGGCACGCCTATTCCGAGCCCGGTATCCTCGACCGGCTGATCCGCGCGACGGACACATATGCAGGCAAGACCGAGTAACGACTGAGCATTATTGGAAACGAGCCATGACCAGGGAACGCATCTATCTCTTCGACACGACGCTACGGGACGGGCAACAGACGCCCGGCATCGACTTTTCCGTCGAGGACAAGATCGCGATTAGCGCATTGCTCGACGATTTCGGCATGGACTATGTCGAAGGCGGTTATCCCGGAGCGAACCCAACCGACACCGAGTTCTTCAAGCGCCGTCGCACGAAGAAGGCGTCCTTCGTCGCCTTCGGCATGACCAAGCGCGCCGGCGTTTCCGCCTCGAACGATCCGGGCCTTGCCGCCCTGCTCGAAGCAAAGAGCGATGCGATCTGTCTCGTGGCCAAGAGCTGGGATTATCACGTGGCCGTGGCGCTCGGCTGTACCAACGAGGAAAATCTCGACAACATCAGCCTGTCGGTCGCAGCCGTCGTCGGGGCCGGCCGCGAGGCGATGGTCGACTGCGAGCATTTCTTCGACGGCTACAAGGCGAACCCCGCCTATGCACTCGCCTGCGCCAAGGCAGCGTTCGAAGCCGGTGCGCGCTGGATCGTGCTGTGCGATACCAATGGCGGCACGCAGCCGCATGAAGTGCGCGAGATCGTCTCGGCTGTCATCGCGGCTGGCGTGCCTGGCGCCAATCTCGGCATCCACGCCCATAACGACACAGGCCAGGCGATTGCCAATTCGCTTGCAGCCGTCGAGGCCGGCGTCCGCCAGATCCAGGGGACGCTGAACGGCATTGGCGAGCGCTGCGGCAACGCCAATCTGGTGACGCTGATCCCGACCTTGGCGCTGAAGGAAATCTATTCGAGCCGGTTCGAAACGGCGATCGATGCCGACCGTCTGTTGGAGCTGACCAAGCTCTCGCATGCCTTCGATGAGCTGTTGAACCGTTCGCCCGACATGCAGGCGCCTTATGTTGGTGCCTCGGCGTTCGCCACCAAGGCCGGCATTCATGCCTCGGCGCTCCTGAAGGATCCGCGCACCTATGAGCATATTGCTCCCGAAAGCGTCGGCAATCTGCGCAAGGTCATGGTGTCGGACCAGGGCGGCAAGGCGAACTTCATCAACGCCTTGAAGCGCCGCGGCATCGTTGTGAGCAAGGACGATCCCAAGCTCGACAAGCTGATCGCGATCGTCAAGGAACGCGAGGCGACCGGCTATGCCTATGAAGGTGCCGACGCGAGCTTCGCACTGCTGGCAAGCCGCATCCTTGGAACAGTGCCGGATTTCTTCCACGTCGAAAGTTTCCGGGTGATGGTCGAGCGCCGCTTCGACGCGAACGGTCACCTGAAGACCGTATCGGAAGCGGTGGTTCGGGTCATTGTCGATGGCGAGACCATGATGTCGGTTGCCGAGGGCCACGGCCCGGTCAACGCGCTCGATCTGGCGCTGCGCAAGGATCTCGGCAAGTACCAGTCCGAAATCGAGGACCTGGAGCTTGCGGACTACAAGGTTCGTATCCTCAACGGCGGGACCGAGGCGATCACCCGCGTTCTGATCGAATCGACCGATGGCACGGGCGCGCGCTGGTGGACGGTGGGGGTCTCCGACAACATCATCGACGCCTCGTTCCAGGCGCTAATGGACAGTATCATCTTCAAGCTCCTGAAGAACCGTGATCATGTCGGGCTGATCGCCGCCGAATAACGCGTCGTTCCGAGCGAAAAGGGCAAGGGGCGTTCATGGCGGCCCGCTCCTGCCCAAAGTATGAGCAAAATTCACCATCCGTTCACGGAAATGAATTGGTGCATTGAGGGGCATTGGAGTACGACGCCCTACGGAAGGGTTCGTTAGTCGCTGAGGCTACGCCTTCGATTGCGACCGGAGCGGGCGTCAACGCCACGATAGCCTCCGGCGAATACACCAGGAAAAACACCATGGCCGAGCCGAACGCGAAAGTACCCGCAGAAAACACCGATTCCGCTCAAGGCTTCGCCTTTGCGCTGACGGCCTATCTGCTCTGGGGATTCCTGCCTTTCTTCATGAAGGCGATCGCCCATATCCCGGCGCCGGAAGTGGTGGCGCACCGTATCGTCTGGTCGGTTCCGCTCGCAGGTCTCGTGCTCGTCTGGCTCGGGCGCACGGAAGACGTCAAGGTCGCGCTTCGCTCACCGAGGATGCTGCGCATGGCGGCTCTGACGGCCGTACTCATCACCATCAACTGGGGCATTTATGTCTGGGCGATCGGTGCGGGTCGGGCGATCGAGACCGCGCTCGGCTACTACATCAATCCGCTGTTTTCGATTTTCCTCGGTGCACTGCTTCTGAAGGAAAAGCCGAGCCCGGCACAGATGGTCGCGATCGCACTGGCGGCAGCCGCCGTTGCCGTGCTTGCCTTCGATGCCGGCGGTCTACCCTGGGTGTCGATCGGGCTCTGCCTCTCCTGGGGCTTCTACGCCTTCTTCCGCAAGACGTTGCCGATCGGGCCGAACCAGGGCTTCTTCCTCGAAGTTCTGCTGCTCAGCATTCCGGCGATCGGCTACATCATCTGGCTCGAAACGACCGGCCAGGGGCATTTCGGCGATACCGGTATGACGGACGTGCTGTGGCTGTTGTCCTGCGGCATCGTCACCGCCATTCCGCTGATGATCTATGCCAACGGCGCCAAGCTGCTGCGGCTGTCGACCATCGGCATCATGCAATACATTGCGCCGACGATGATCTTCCTGATCGCCGTCTTCGTCTTCCACGAGCCCTTTGGAACAGCAAAGCTGATCGCCTTCGCGCTGATCTGGGCGGCCCTCGTCATCTATTCCGGCGCCATGCTGGCACAAAGCCGCGCCCGTCGGGCCGAACAGGTCAGCCCGGCTGAATAGGCGATTGCGGCAAGCATAAAAAAGGCGCGCCCAGCAGGCGCGCCTTTTTGGTTTTAGGGGAGATAGTCGGGGCCTAGAGGCGAGAGATTATCTCGGCTTCGCCTTCGCGACCGTTTGCACCGCCAGCCGCCGCGAGAATTGCCGGCACGATGTCCTCGGCCCGCTCGACGACGAGCGGCTGGACGAGGTGGGCGGTGTGCACGAAGCCTTCGTCGCGCATATGCTGCAAGAGGTCCAGCATCGGCTTCCAGAAGTCGTTCATATTGCCGAAGACCATCGGCTTGCGGTGACGCCCGAGCTGCGCCCAGGTCATGATCTCGACAATCTCTTCAAGCGTGCCGATACCGCCCGGCAGTGCCACGAACGCGTCGGCCCGCTCGAACATGGTGTGCTTGCGCTCGTGCATGTCGGCCGTGACGATCAGCTCGTTGAGCTGGCCGAGCGAATGGCGTGTCGCTTCCTTGTCCATCAGGAACTCGGGGATGATGCCGGTGACCTCGCCGCCATTGGAAAGCACGCCGCTTGCGACCGCTCCCATGATGCCCCGGGTGCCGCCGCCATAGACCAGCCTGAGGCCATGGTCGGCGATCGAGCGGCCGAGCGCGCGGCCGGCTTCCATGTAAATCGGGTCGCGTCCGGGCTGTGAGCCGCAGTAGACGCAGATGGATCGAATCGTGCCTGTTTCAGTGTTCATCCGGTCAAAAAACATTGCAGCGCAGCAAGGGTCAAGAAAAATGAGGGGAAAGCTTAGTTCACGGCACTTGCGGAAGGGGCGGCTTCTTGTCTGCTACACTAGGAATCGCTAGCAATTTCAGGGATCGATTGAAGAAATTGGGCGGGTAGCTCGCAGTTGCGCTATAATGATTGCGCAAGCCCCGCGCCTTAGGCCGATGAGAGGGCATGCGCGGAGCTTAGCTCCGCTCCTGTGGAGAGTGGCATGATCAAGAACAAGGCCGGCTGGGTGGCCCTTACTGTCCTTGCGGCAGCAACAGCGTTGATGGTTTTTGTAGTTCAACCGAATTTGCGTGGCGGCAAGGAAGCGTCAGCCGATGGCACGGCAAGTGCTCCGGCCCAAACCGGTGACGCGGCATTGTCGACCGGAGGACCTCAACCCACTCCGGCCGCAAGCACCGAGACTGCCGCGAAGTCCGATGACGCCGCAAAGGTGGCGGAGCCGCAACCGGTCGCAAGCACTGCTGAAGCGAAGCCTCCCGCCGCGGACGCGTCCATTCCCGGTTTTGACGTTCTGCGCGTCGAGCCTGATGGATCGACCGTTGTTGCCGGCCATGCCGCACCAGGCTCCAAGCTCGAGATTCTCAACGGCACCACCGTCGTCGGAACGGCCGACGTCGGCGTGACCGGCGACTTTGCCGCCGTCTTTGACACACCGCTTCCGGCCGGCGACTACCAGCTGACCTTGCGCGCCGTCGGAGAAGACGGCGTTGCCAAGACTTCGCAAGAGGTCGCGACGGTTTCCGTACCGAAGGATGCGACCGGCCAACTGCTTGCCATGGTCTCCAAGCCAGGCGAAGCCAGCCGCCTGCTCACCACGCCCGACGCTCTTGGGAGTGCCACGCAGACGACCGACACGCCCGCCTCGCAGCCGGCTGCCGCGACACCTGCCGACGTGGCGTCGGCAACGCCGCAAACGACGAACGATGCTAGCGCCAACACGGCAAAGCCGAGTGGGGCCGCGGGGCTGCAGGTGACCGCCGTCGAGATCGAAGGCGCGAAGATGTTCGTCGCCGGTAGTGCGAAGCCCGGCGCTCTGGTTCGCATCTATGCAGACGACAAACTGCTCGGTGAAATGAAGGCCGACGACAAAGGCCACTTTGTCGTCGACGGCCAGATCGAGCTTTCGGTTGGCAGCCACATCATACGCGCCGACATGCTGAGCGAAGACGCAAGCAAGGTTGTAATGCGCGCATCCGTACCGTTTGACCGGCCGGCAGGTGCCCAAGTCGCAGCCGTTGCCGGTCCGGTTTCGGCCGCCGCAACGGCCGGGCTCGATGGCTTGCGAGCGGAGGCCGGCAAGGCGCTCGCGCTCTTGAAGGGACTGTTCGCCGACGGCAAGGTGCCGACGGGCGAGCAGCTGGCCGCAGCCCGTTCTGCAAGCGAATTTGCCCTGAAGTCGCTGGCCGATTTCAGGCTCACTGACAATTCCGATCAGGCGTTGGCTGATGAAGTCGCCCGGACGGCGAAGGCTGCAGCCGACGCGCTGGCCGTGCTGAAGGATGCTCCGCAGGATGCCCCGAGTGTCGCAGCGGCACTTGGCAAGGTCGAGGCATCGGTCGGCGCCATCCTCGCCGAGCGCGGCAGCGCAACGCCGGCGGTGACCGCCGCGGCCGAACCGGCCGTGTCGGGCGAGGTCGCCGAGGCTTCCGGTGCGTCGAAGGTCAAGGGTGCCGGTAGCTCGATTGCCAATGACGTCGCGGCTGCGCAGCCTTCGATGGCTACCACGGAAAGCCCGGCCCAGCCGGAAACGGTGGAGCAGGCGCCGCTGAAGGAAAGCAAGAACTCGGTCATCATCCGCCGCGGCGATACGCTCTGGCAGATCTCGCGGCGCGTCTATGGTGCGGGCGTTCGCTACACCACGATCTACCTCGCCAACCAGGAACAGATCGAAAATCCCGATCGGATCCGTCCAGGTCAGGTCTTCGGCGTTCCTGACCAGGCACTTTCCGATGAAGAGTCACGGGAAATTCACAAGAAGCACATGAAACACGAACAATAGGCTGATCATCGATACCCGTTGCATTGCCGTGGTGTCGACGCAGACCTATCTGTCAACCAAGGCGGCGCCTTCAACGAGGCGCCGCTTTTCATTGGATGGCGACGATGGGGCCCGATGACCTTTTCCAAGGTTAGGGCGCCAAGCCATAATTGCGCGGCGATGATGGCCCGACAGTCCGTCAGCGTGAGCGAATGAATGAAAGCGGATCAAGACGTGGCACCTGCGAACCAGACGAAGACGATTTCCGCCGATACGAGCAACCCGTTTCGGACCATCGTTAACCTGTGGCCCTATATGTGGCCTTCGGATAGAGCCGATCTGAAGCTGCGGGTCGTCTGGGCGACGATCATTCTGGTGATTGCCAAGGTCGTGCTGATCCTCGTTCCCTATTTCTTCAAATGGGCGACGGATGCGCTGAACAACAAGCCGGATGCGCTGGGCTTTCTGCCGCAGTTCCTCGGCGGTGCGGTCATGCTCGTGCTTGCCTATAACCTCGCGCGCCTGCTGCAGGCGGGGCTCAACCAGCTGCGTGACGCGCTGTTTGCCAGCGTCGGCCAGCATGCGGTTCGACAACTCGCCTACAAGACCTTCGTGCACATGCACCAGCTGTCGTTGCGCTTCCATCTGGAGCGGCGCACCGGCGGCCTGTCCCGGGTGATCGAGCGCGGCACCAAGGGCATCGAAACGATCGTCCGCTTCACCATCCTGAACAGCGTTCCGACCCTGATCGAATTCCTGCTGACCGCGGTGATCTTCTGGTGGGGCTACGGTTTCAGCTACCTGCTGGTCACTGGCATCACCGTTTGTCTCTATATCTGGTTCACCGTCAAGGCGAGCGACTGGCGCATCGCCATCCGCCGCTCGATGAACGACAGCGACACCGACGCCAATACCAAGGCGATCGACTCGCTCCTGAACTTCGAGACCGTCAAATATTTCGGCAACGAAGAGATGGAAGCCAAGCGCTTCGACAGATCGATGGAGCGCTATGAGAAAGCCGCGACCCAGGTCTGGACCTCGCTCGGCTGGCTCAACTTCGGCCAGGCGATGATCTTTGGTGCGGGCACCGCCGTCATGATGATCATGTCCGCGCTTGCGGTGCAGCGCGGTGAACAGACCCTCGGCGACTTCGTCTTCATCAACGCCATGCTGATCCAGCTGGCCATTCCGCTCAATTTCATCGGTTTCGTCTATCGCGAGATCCGTCAGGGCCTGACCGACATCGAACACATGTTCGATCTGCTCGACGTGGAAGCCGAAGTGGTCGACCGCCCGGATGCGCGTCAGCTTGCCATTGCCAACGGGGCAATCGCCTTCAACGACGTTCACTTCGCCTATGATCCGAAGCGGCCGATCCTCAAGGGCATTTCGTTCGAGGTTCCGGCCGGCAAGACCGTTGCCGTCGTCGGCCCTTCTGGCGCCGGCAAATCAACGCTGTCGCGACTTCTCTATCGCTTCTACGACGTGCAGCAGGGCACGATCACCGTCGACGGGCAGGATGTGCGCGATGTGACACAGAAGAGCCTGCGTGCGGTCATCGGCATGGTGCCGCAGGATACGGTACTGTTCAACGACACCATCGCCTACAATATTCGCTACGGGCGCGTTTCGGCGACCGAGGAGGAGGTCGTGGCTGCGGCCGAGGCGGCACAGATCGCCACCTTCATCCAATCGCTTCCCGAAGGCTTCCAGGCAATGGTCGGCGAACGGGGCTTGAAGCTCTCCGGCGGCGAAAAGCAGCGTGTCGCCATCGCCCGTACGATCCTGAAGGCGCCGCCGATCCTCATTCTCGATGAGGCAACCTCGGCGCTCGACACCCGCACCGAACAGGAAATCCAGTCGGCGCTCGATGTCGTATCGCGCAACCGCACGACGCTGGTCATCGCCCATCGGCTTTCGACGGTGATCAATGCCGACGAGATCATCGTGCTGAAGGATGGCGTCATCGCCGAGCGAGGCACGCACGGGGAACTGATCGATCGCAGCGGACTTTATGCTTCCATGTGGAGCCGCCAGCGTGAGGCGACCCAGGCGGAAGAACAATTGAAGCGTGTACGCGAGAGCGATGATCTGGGCATCGTCACGCGTGGCGAGCCGGCCTTATGACGGCATGCCCATTGGCTGATCACGACGCGTATTGTCGCTGTCGGGCGGGCGGCGTTGCCGTAGGCGGCATTTCGCGCTAGGTCACGTTCCACAGCAAATCTGGAGTAGAGTTCATGAGCTTGGTCAATACGGTGCGCAACACGCTGGTCCCGGTGCACAAGGAAGGCTATCGCTTCATCGCGATCTTCTTCGTCGTGTCGCTGGCGCTGGGCTTCCTGTGGGAGCCGTTGATGTGGATCGGCTTCCTGCTCACCGCCTGGTGCGCCTATTTCTTCCGCGATCCCGAGCGCATGACGCCGATCGACGACGATCTGGTGATCAGCCCGGCCGATGGCCGCGTGTCGTCGATCGCCATGGTGACGCCGCCGGAAGAACTGGGTCTCGGTTCAGAGCCGATGCTGCGCATCTCTGTTTTCATGAATGTCTTCAACTGCCATGTGAACCGTGCGCCGATGGCCGGCACCATCAGCCGCATCGCCTATCGCGCCGGCAAGTTCGTCAACGCCGAGCTCGACAAGGCCAGCCACGAGAATGAACGCAACGGTCTCGTCATCCAGACGAAGCACGGCGCCATCGGCGTGGTGCAGATCGCCGGCCTCGTTGCCCGCCGCATCATGTGCTGGAAGTATGAAAACGCCTCGCTCGACGCCGGCGAGCGTTTTGGCCTCATCCGGTTCGGCTCGCGCCTTGACGTCTTCCTGCCGGAAGGTGTCGAACCGCGCGTCAGCCTCGGCCAGACCGCGATTGCCGGTGAAACCGTGCTGGCCGAATTCGGCTCGTCCAAGGGCCCGGTCATCAGCCGTCGCGCATAAAGGAGACCCTATGGAAGGTCCTCAACAGGAAAACCCAGCCGAACCGCCGAAAGTGGCGGACGAGGCGAATGGTTCCAACGACACCGGCCGCGGCCCGCGGCTGCGCGAGATACCGCTGCGCCTGATGATCCCGAACATGATCACCGTGCTCGCGATCTGCGCGGGTCTCTCCGGCATCAGGCTTGCGTTTGAAAACCGCATCGAACTCGCCGTCGCCATGGTGTTGCTTGCGGCCTTTCTCGACGGCATCGACGGCCGCGTCGCCCGTCTTTTGAAGGCAACGTCGAACTTCGGCGGCCAGATGGATTCGCTTGCCGATATCATCAACTTCGGCGTTGCACCGGCGCTGGTTCTCTACGTCTTCATCCTCGATCAGGCCCGCTCGATCGGCTGGATCGCGGCGTTGGTCTACGCGATCGCCTGCGGCCTGCGGCTGGCGCGCTTCAACGTCATGGCCGAGCGCCAGTCCAAAGCGGCGTGGCAGTCGGAGTACTTTGTCGGCGTACCGGCACCGGCAGGCGCCATGCTGGTGCTGCTGCCGGTCTATCTCGGCCTGCTCGGCCTGGCGCCTGAGCGCACCATGGCGCTGATCGCATCGGGTTACACCGTGCTGATTGCCTTCCTGCTCGTCAGCCGTCTGCCGGTCTGGTCGGGCAAGTCGGAAAGCCGCGTGCGCCGCGATCTCGTGTTGCCGGTCATTCTCATCGTCGTGTTCTATGTCGCGACGCTGATGACCTACACATGGGAGACGATGGCGGTGACCGCCCTCGGTTATCTGATCACGCTGCCGTTCGGCGCGCGCTCGTGGCAGCGCAAGTATGGCGGCGACTGGCCCGCCCATCCCGCCCACGGCGGTGACGGACTGCCGGGCGACAAGGACTAAGCCTGAGCGGCCGCACAAACATAAAGGCCACCGTGGAAACACGGTGGCCTTTTTGATTCCGGGTTTGTGGCAGCCATTACTCCGGCAGGCGGTAGTCGACGATCTTGTTTTCGCGAACGATATAGAGCTTGCCGGTTTCGGTCTGGTCTGGGCCGACCAGCGGCAGAAGCTGAGCCGCGACTTCGGACGGATGCGGCACGGTTTCCGGGTCCTCTCCAGGCATCGCCTGTGCGCGCATGGCGGTGCGGGTGGCGCCAGGATCGACGCTGAGGATGCGCAGCGGCAGCCGCTGCGTCTCTGCGGCCCAGGTGCGCGCGAGTGCCTCGACTGCGGCCTTCGAGGCGGAGTAGGGGCCCCAGAACGGCTTGCACTTGTGGGCAGCGCTTGACGAGAGAATGAGCGCGCGTCCGGCGTCGGACTTGATCAGCAACGGCTCAAGCGTGCGGATCAGGCGCCAGGTGGCGTTGACGTTGATGGTCATCACCTTGTCGAACACCTTGGCCTCGACATGGCCGATCGGCGAGATCGTGCCGAGCACGCCGGCATTGGCAACCATGATGTCGAGCTTGCCCCAGCGCTCGTTGATCGCGCCGCCGAGCTTGTCGATCGCAGCCATGTCGGCGAGATCGAAGGGAACGAGCGTGGCCGAGCCGCCGACAGCCTTGATGGCGTCGTCGAGTTCCTCGAGGCCGCCGACGGTGCGGGCGCAGGCGACGACATGGGCGCCAGCCTTGGCGAGTTCGAGGGCCGTGAAATAGCCGATACCGCGCGATGCGCCGGTGACGACGGCGACCCGGTCTTTCAAATTGATCGTCATTTTATTGTCTGATTATCCGTTGCTGGCGAGAACCGAGAGTTTGCGGACATTGCTGGCGCCTTCCTGGTCGAGAAGGCGGGTCGGATAGTCCCCGGTGAAATAGTGGTCGGTAAACTGCGGTGCCTTGGGATCGCGCTTGACGCCGCCGACGGCCTCGTAAAGCCCGTCGATCGACAGGAACTCGAGCGAGTCCGCACCGATGAAGCGGCACATGGAGGCAAGGTCGGCGTGCTGGTTGGCGAGCAGCTTGTCGCGATCCGGTGTGTCGATGCCGTAGAAATCGGGGTGGAAGATCATCGGGCTGGCAACGCGCACATGCACTTCGCGTGCGCCGGCATCGCGGATCATCTGCACGATCTTGACCGAGGTGGTGCCACGAACGATCGAATCGTCGACGAGCACGACGCGCTTGCCCTCGATCATCGCACGGTTGGCCGAGTGCTTCAGCTTGACGCCGAATGCGCGGATCTGCTGCGTCGGCTCGATGAAGGTGCGGCCGACATAATGGTTGCGGATGATGCCGAGTTCGAAGGGGATGCCGCTCTGCTGCGCGTAGCCGATCGCAGCGGGCGTGCCGCCATCGGGAACCGGCACGACGACATCGGCTTCGACAGGCGCTTCCTTGGCGAGATTTTGGCCCATGTTCTTGCGCGCGACATAGACGTTGCGGCCGCCGACGACGGAATCCGGACGGGCGAAGTAGACGTATTCGAACAGGCAGAGCCGCTCCGGTTGCGGGGCGACAGGCTTGCGGGCATCGATCGAGATCGAGCCGTCGGCCTGGATCTCGCAGATGATGATTTCGCCATTCTCGACGTCGCGCACGAACTTGGCGCCGATGATATCGAGTGCGCAGGTTTCCGAGCAGAAGATCGGCTTGCCATCGAGTTCGCCCATGACGAGCGGACGGATGCCGTGCGGGTCACGGGCGGCAATCAGCTTGGTGCGGGTCAGCGCCAGCATCGAGTAGCCACCTTCGACCTGCGCAATCGCATCCGCGAAGCGGTCGGTGGTCGAAGCGTGCTTCGAGCGGGCGATGAGGTGAAGGACGACTTCGGTATCGGAGGTCGACTGACAGATGGCACCATCCGAGATGATCTGGCGGCGCAGCGTCAGCCCGTTGGTAAAGTTGCCGTTATGGGCGATTGCGATACCACCTTCATGCAACTCGGCAAACAGCGGCTGGACGTTGCGCAACGCCACTTCGCCTGTTGTCGAGTAGCGCGTGTGGCCGATGGACATGAAGCCCGGGAGCTTTGCCAGGGTCGCGGGGTCGGTGTAGTGGTCGCCGACAAGGCCCATGCGCTTTTCCGTGCAGAACTGCTTGCCGTCGAAGGTGACGATACCGGCGGCCTCCTGGCCGCGATGCTGGAGCGCGTGCAGGCCAAGCGCCGTCAGCGCGGCGGCATCCGGATGCCCCAGGATGCCGAACACGCCGCACTCTTCGTGCAGGGTGTCGCCATCGATTTCGTCATGGATTTCCTTGGATCTCAGATCGGTCATCACAGTCGCCTTTGCTCCGTGCCGGTGCGCATATCGTGATCAGGCCCGCCGTCTTCAAGCGATATTAGCTGAAAACGGACACAAGCGTTATTCCCAAAAGGACAAAGCCCGCGCAGCGGGCTTTGTCGGCAGTTTTTCCATGTCTCAGCCGTTGGTGGCCGGGGCGTCGTCAACCGGCGCCTGGTCGGGCGAACCCGACGGTGCCTGTCCGGGCGTTCCAGCCGGGGCCTCGCCTTCGCCTTCGCCGGTCGTGTCCTTGCCGCGCAGGCGGTCGAGGATGGTGGCGTCGGCTTCCTCGGGCAGGAGCGCGATCAGCTTGTTGCCGAGATTGTCGAGCAGCGGCTTGGACTTCGCCTGCGTAACCCAGCCCGGCTGCTGCTGCGGAGCGACCAGCCAGTTGAAGAACAGCATGGCGACGACCACGAGCAGGATGCCGCGTGCGGCACCGAAGAGAAAGCCGAGCGTGCGGTCAAGCGCGCCGATGCGGCTGTCGATGATGAAATCGGCAATCCGCATGGTGATGAAGGAAATGATGATGAGCGCAACCAAGAAGATCACGGCCGCCGAGCCGATCAGCGCGACGGTGTCGCTGCTGGTGTACTGCTTGGCATAGGGCAGGAGGTGCGGGTAGAGGAAGTAGGCCGCTGCCGCAGCGCCCACCCAACTCGCAACCGACAGGACCTCGCGCGAGAAGCCTCGGACCATGGCCAGGATTGCTGAAAACAGCGCGACGCCGAGAACGATACCGTCGAGAATTGTAATGGGCATTTTGTCCTTACTCCGAACCCGGTTCGTCCGGGTCTCCTCAAGCCTATCCGCCGTCGGCCCTGCCTGATATCCAGGGCATTGTTGTGAGCCAGCTCAGAAGCCGCCTCGTGGAGCCGCTTGCAGCACCCGCACCTTCAATCTGCGTCCTCTACCGGTCTCAGCGCGTTTCGCGATCCCGCGATGCGCGCCACCAGATCCGGCAGGCTTTCCAGCTCGCTCCACCGGCCATTGCCGTTCTTCGGCAATTCGGTCGAGGCAGCCGGCAGAACAGCCTGGGAGAACCCGAGTTTCTCGGCTTCCTTGAGGCGTTGAGCGGTATGCGCAACCGGCCGGATGGCGCCCGACAAGCTGACTTCGCCGAAATAGACGCAATCAGCCGGAAGGGCAAGCCCGGCAAGCGACGAAACCAGTGCGGAAGCCACAGCCAGGTCGGCGGCAGGTTCGGAAATCCGGTAGCCACCGGCGATGTTCAGGTAGACGTCGTGCTGGCCGAGCCTGACGCCGCAATGGGCTTCAAGCACGGCAAGGATCATGGAAAGGCGAGCAGAGTCCCATCCGACGATGGCGCGACGCGGCGTGCCGAGCGAGGTCGGCGCGACAAGCGCCTGCACTTCGACCAGGATCGGCCGCGTGCCCTCCATTCCGGCAAAGACGGCAGCCCCCGGCGATTTCTCGTTGCGCTCGCCGAGGAACAGTTCCGACGGGTTTGCGACCTCGCGCAGGCCTTTGTCCGACATCTCGAAGACGCCGATCTCATCCGTTGGTCCGAAGCGGTTCTTCACTGTTCGCAGGATCCGGTAGTGATGGCCGCGATCGCCTTCGAAATAGAGCACGGCGTCGACCATGTGCTCGACAACGCGGGGACCGGCGATCTGGCCTTCCTTGGTGACGTGGCCGACGAGCACGACGGCGGTACCCGTCTGCTTGGCAAAGCGGATCATCGCCTGCACGCCGGTGCGCACCTGCGTGACCGTGCCGGGGGCCGAATCGACGATGTCGCTCCAGAGCGTCTGGATCGAGTCGATGATGACGAGGTCGGGACGCTTGCCCTCGGCAAGCGTCGCGAGAATATCCTCGACATTGGTTTCGGCCGCGAGCAACACGTCGCTGTCCGCGGCACCGAGCCGCTGGGCGCGCAGGCGCACCTGGGCCACGGCCTCTTCACCGGAGACGTAGATGACGCGGTGCTTCTGTCGGGCAAGGGCGGCAGCCGCCTGCATCAGCACCGTCGACTTGCCGATGCCTGGATCACCGCCGATGAGCAGGGCGGAGCCGCGAACGAAGCCGCCGCCGGTGGCGCGATCAAGCTCGGATATGCCGGTCTGGATGCGCGGAGCATCCTCGATCTCGCCTGATAGCGTGGTGAGCGCGACGGGACGCCCCTTTTTCGGTGCACGCGAAGGGCCGCCGCCGATGCCGGAGGTCGGGTCGTCTTCGATGATCGTGTTCCATTCGCCGCAGCCCTCGCACTTGCCGGCCCAGCGGGTATGGATGGTGCCGCAGTTCTGGCAGACGAATTGGGTGCGGGCTTTCGCCATCGGATATGACTTTCACGGTGCGGAGACTTCAGCGCATCGCCAATGGCGATGCGGCCGGTGATCGGAGAATCACTTTCGCCTCCACATAATGCCGCGAAACGCGGAACAAAAGGTGATTTTCGGCGACAGACTGTAAAGGAGCGGGAAAGCCGCCTCAGACCGCACCGACATAGTGACGTTCGTAGCGGCGGCCGAGGCTCGTCAGCATCTCATAGCCGATCGTGCCGCCGGCGCGCGCCACATCGTCCACGGCGATATGCCGACCGAACAACTCGATGTAGTCGCCGGGGCGAACCGCGTTTTCCGGAAGGTCGGTGACGTCGAAGAGGCTGAGGTCCATGGTCACCCGGCCGACATGCGGCACCTTCTGTCCGTGCAGGAAGCCGAAGGCGCCCGAAGGCGTCGCTTGCCTGAGGGTCACGCCACCACCCGAGACGGACCGGTGGTAGCCGTCTGCATAACCGACAGCAACAGTCGCGATGCGACTGTCGCGGTTGAAACGGGCGGACGCTCCGTAACTCGCGTGGCCGCCGGAGACGACGGTGCGCACCTGAATGATCCGGGCTTCAGCCGTCACCACCGGTTTCATCGGATTGACAACGTCATTGACCGCTTCGCCGCCGTAGACGGCGATCCCAGGGCGCGTCAGCTCGAAATGATAATCATTGCCGAGGAAGACGCCGCCGGAGTTGGCAAGGCTTGCGTCGACCCCTTCGAATGCGCCCGTCGCTTCGCGGAAGCGCCGAAGCTGGTAGTCGTTGAGCGGGTTGCCCGGGTCGTCGGCACAGGCGAGGTGGCTCATGATCAGGACGGGGGAAAAGCTGGCAGGGCGCGCCGGATCGTTGGCAAGAGCAACGGCTTCCTCGACCGTCAGCCCCAGCCGGTTCATGCCGGTATCGACATGCAGCACGCAAGGATGGTCGCCACGCTCGGACAGTGCGGCCATGAAAACGGCCAGCTGTTCCTCGGAGTTGATCACCGGCACCAGATCGTTGTCGAAGAACAGCGGCTCGTTGCCGGGCCACATGCCGGCCAGGATGTAAATCCGGGCTTCCGGCACCAGCGGCCGCAGGTCGGCGCCTTCCTCGGCATTGGCAACGAAGAAATCGCGGGCGCCGGAAGCATAAAGCGCAGGCGCTGCCTCATCGATCCCAAGGCCGTAGGCATCGGCCTTCAGCACCGCGGCGGCACGTGCTTTGCCCGAGCGGGCATTCATCGAGCGCCAGTTGTCTGCCAATGCATTGAGATCGACCGTGAGCCGGTTGGAGGCGGAGAGAAATTCTGGACTGAGCATGCCTGGCACTCTGCGTGGACGATCAAAAAGCAATACAGTCAACCACGCTTGCCCGCAAATGCCGTCCTGCCGCATGTCGAGAGGAGAGAGCGAAGAGCACTTTTATGCAAGACGCTTGTCGTTGCGGACGCTAGGATCGTTGCATGCATACGATCTCGCAGGAACAAGCCCTTGATGTCATGCCGCTGGAAGGCGCGGAGCGGACCCGATTCTGGCGGGACACCCGATTCGACGGCATGGAGTGTCTGACCGCGACTTTCATCACGCATGAGTTTGCACCGCACGCGCATGACACGTTCAGCATCGGCGCGATCGAGGCGGGCTCGCAGATCAGCAAGATCAGGGGCGAACGGTCGCAGGCGGGACCCGGCGACTTCTACCTCATCAACCCGGACGAGATCCACGACGGCCACCCGGGTGGCGGCGGTTATCGCTACCGCATGGTCTATCCGAGCACCGAGCTTCTGGTGAATATCCTGGAAGACGTCACCGGGCGCCCGTTCAAGGGAACGCCCTCATTCTCGAAACGGATGCTGCGCGACCCGGATCTGGCTCAATCGTTCTATCAAGCACACAAGGCGCTGGAGCTGGCGACGGGTGCGCTCGAGGCCGAGGAACGCATGTTCGGCGTCCTGGCCACCATGTTCGAACGGCACGGCAGTTCGATCATCGTGCCTGTCGAAACAAGGGAACAGTCCGCGGTGCAGCGGGCCCGCGACTATCTGACCGAGAATTATGCCGAAGACATTGGCCTCGACGAACTGGCAAAGGTCGCGGGCCTCAGCCGTGCCCATCTGATCCGGGCCTTCCGGCGACAGTACCATATTACGCCGCATGCCTTCCTCACCGACAAGCGAGTGCGGGCGGCAAAGACGCTGCTGCGGCATGGCTGGTCGGCGGTCGATACCGCCTATCAATGCGGCTTTGCCGATCAGGCGCATTTTACCCGGCACTTCAAGGCCCGAACCGGAGTGACACCCGGCGCCTTCCGCGCCGGATGATCACTTTCGTTCAATACGCCCGGCTAAACTGCGCCTAGGTGTGCACCGGTCATGATTGATCGGGAGACAAGGGCATTGAGCGATACGGGATTCTTTCCAGATTTTAGAGCCGGGGCCATGTCGATGGCGCCGCTGATCGTGGCGGTCATGCCGATCGGGCTTGTCTTCGGCGCGGTTGCTGCCGGCAAGGGTCTTTCGGGGGTTGAGGTGACGTTGATGAGTGCGCTGGTTTTTGCCGGTGGCTCGCAATTCGTGGCCATGGATATCTGGACGCATCCGGCCTCCTGGGCAGCACTCGCGTTTTCGGCCCTGCTCGTCAATGTCAGGCATGTGCTGATGAGCGCGTCGCTCGGCGCCAAGCTGCAAGGGTTCTCAGGCCCGGCGAAATACGCCTCGATGCTTTTGCTCGCCGACGAGATATGGGCGATGGCCGAGATGCGGGCGAAGGAAGGCAAATTGACGCCGGCCTGGTTCGCAGGTCTCGCTGTGCCCTTCTATCTCGTCTGGGTGACGACGAGCCTTGCCGGCGCCTTGCTGGGCGCCTTCCTCGGCGATCCCAAGGTGACGGGGCTCGATTTTGCCTTTCCCGCGGTCTTCATCGTCCTGGTGATGAGCTTCTGGAAGGGGCGCGAGACCGGAGCGGTGCTGGCCGCCAGTGCCGCCGCTGCGGTGCTGACGCACCATTTCCTTCCTGGCGTCTGGTATATCGCTGCCGGTGCCGCCGCCGGGGTTGCGGTCGCGCTTCTAGGCCGCCGGCGCGAGGAAGCGCACGCATGACAGTCGATCCGCACACGTTTCTCGCCATCCTCGCGATGGCAATTGCCACCATCGCCACCCGCATCGGCGGGCTGGTGCTCATTCGGTTCGTGACGATCGGGGAGACGCAGAGGCGCGCCCTTGAGGCAATCCCGCCAGCCGTGTTGATGGCGGTGATTGCGCCGACGGCGCTGGTCACCGGGCCGGCGGAAACGATTGCGACCGTGGTCACGGCGCTGGTCGCCATGCGCCTGCCGCTGCTCGCAGCCGTCGCGGCCGGCGTTGTCACCGTGGCCATCCTCAGAATGGCCCTGGGGGCGTAAAGACGCCCCCAAGCTTTCTCAGTGTTCTTCGTACTGGGTGAAGGACGGATCGGCCAGATCGGTAAAGCGGGTGAATTCCGACTGGAAGGCGAGCTTGACGGTGCCGGTCGGTCCGTGACGCTGCTTGGCGATGATCACGTCGGCCGTGCCCTTCACCTGCTCCATCTTCATCTTCCACTCGTCGTACTTCGGGTCGAACTCGTCGCGCGGCTCGAGGTTCTTCACGTAATATTCTTCACGGAACACGAAGAGCACGACGTCGGCGTCCTGCTCGATCGAGCCCGATTCACGAAGGTCAGAGAGCTGGGGCCGCTTGTCTTCGCGGCTTTCCACCTGACGGGAGAGCTGTGACAGCGCGATGATCGGCACGTTCAGCTCCTTGCCGAGCGCCTTCAGGCCGGTGGTGATCTGGGTGATTTCCTGCACGCGGTTGTCGCTCGACTTGCCCGAACCGGTCATGAGCTGGATGTAGTCGACGACCAGGCAATCAAGGCCGCGCTGGCGCTTCAGGCGGCGGGCACGGGCCGAGAGCTGGGCAATCGAGATGCCACCGGTCTGGTCGATGAACAGCGGCACTTTCTGCATCATCTGCGAGCAGGCGACGAGCTTCTCGAAATCGGCTTCGGAGATGTCGCCGCGGCGGATCTTCGAGGAGGAAACCTCGGTCTGCTCGGAAATGATACGGGTGGCCAGCTGTTCGGATGACATTTCGAGCGAGTAGAAGCCGACGACGCCGCCGTTCTTCGCCTTGAACGAACCGTCGGCCTGGACCTCCGGATCATAGGCGGCAGCGATGTTGTAGGCGATGTTGGTGGCGAGCGAGGTCTTGCCCATGCCGGGGCGTCCTGCAAGCACGATCAAGTCCGAGCGCTGCAGACCGCCCATGCGGGCATCGAGCGAAAGGATGCCGGTCGAAATGCCCGACAGGCTGCCGTCGCGTTCGAAAGCCTGGCCGGCCATGTCGATGGCAAGCGCCACCGCGTCGTTGAAGGACTGGAAGCCGCCGTCGTAACGGCCGGTTTCGGCAAGCTCGAATAGCCGCCGCTCCGCGTCTTCGATCTGGCCCTGCGGCGGCATGTCGAGCGGAGCGTCGAAAGCGATGTTGACCATGTCCTCGCCGATGGTGATCAGCGAACGCCGCAGCGCCAGGTCATAGATGGCGCGGCCATAGTCTTCCGCATTGATGATCGAGACGGCGCCGGCGGCAAGGCGCGCGAGATACTGCGCGACCGTCAGGTCGCCGACCTTGTCGTCTGCCTTGAGAAAGGTCTTGATCGTCACCGGGTTGGCGGTCTTGCCCATGCGGATGATATCGCCGGCAACCTCGTAGATGCGGCGGTGCAACGGTTCGAACAGGTGGACCGGCTTCAGAAAGTCGGAGACGCGGTAGAACGCATCGTTGTTGACGAGGATCGCGCCGAGCAGCGCCTGTTCGGCTTCAAGGTTGTTCGGCGCCTCGCGGTAGTGCTGGTCCGACTGGTCCTTGCCGATAGGGGCTAGCTTTCGCGCTGCGTCGTTCATGGTCGTTCGTCTCTGCCTTTTCTGGTGTGCACCCGGTTTGATCTCTGCGTCCATGCCGGTCAAGTGCAGCAGTGCCACAGTCGCTGGCCATGTGCTGCGACCCGTTGCCTTTGCCCGTTGTTCGACTGATCCACAGGCTGGCGTCACAAAAGTGCGAAAAATAATGCCCGCTTGAAAAACGACGTTGACGCTGCGAATCGCTACGACCCGCGACGGCCTCAATTCTAGCGCCGTTTGCCGCTGCGCTCAAAACGGCATCTTGAAAAGAGCCGCCGGATGGATTAGATAGTGGCAATATAATTAGCATGCTACTAATATGGAAAAGGTACTATGTATCAACCGACCGTGAATCGTGAATTGTTCGACGCCCTGGCGATGGTCAATCGCAAGCTGCGGGCGGTGTTCGATGCCCGCGTCAAGGAACGCGGACTGACGCTGTCACGGGCAAGGGCGCTGTTTGCGCTGACGAAGAAGGATGGCTTGAACCAGCGGGAACTGGCCGACGAACTCGATATCGAGACGCCGACGATCGTGCGCCTGCTGGATGGCATGGAAAAGCAGGGCTTTATCGAGCGTCGGGTTGAGGCCTCGGACCGCCGGGCCAAGCAGGTCCACATGACCGAGCTTGGCCGCACGATCGCCGACGAGATCCTCAGGCTTGCCGATGAGATCCGGGCAGAGGTGCTGCTGGGTGTCGACGCTGACGAGGTCGCGGCCGCGCTGAAGGTGGTCCGCACCATCGCCGACAACGTTCAATCGCTCGCCAAGGAATGATGGTGATGAGTGCCGCCGCGAGCGCTGCAGCCAACGACAACAGGGCCGCCGTCGTCGAAGGCGAGGCGGAGGCGCCCGTAGGCGCAGACGAAGTCTCCCACTTCCCGGCGCCGAGCGTTGCAACGCCGCCCACGCCGCAGCCGATGAGTGTTGCCAGGTCATCGACCTACGTGGTCTGTTCGGCGCTCTTGTTCCTGACCCAGGGCCTGGGCATGAACCTGGCGCTGGCCAATCTTACCCAGCTTCAGGGGTCTCTTTCGGCCACCTCGATCGAGGCCGCCTGGCTCTCGGCGGCCTATATGGCGCCGAATGTTTCGCTGTCCATCGCGCTGGTCAAGATCCGAGCGCAATACGGGCTGCGCCGTTTCGCCGAAATCGGCATCCTCGGCTTCGTGATCGTTTCGTTGATGAACGTCTTTGTTTCCGATCTGCATTCGGCGATCGTCGTTCGCTTCATCAGCGGCATTGCGGCTGCCCCCATGTCGACGCTCGGCTTCCTCTATATGCTGGAGGCCTTCCCGCCGGCGCGCAAATTGACGGTCGGACTTGCCCTGGCGCTGACATGCACAACGATCTCGGCGCCGATCACCCGGCTGATCTCGCCGACGCTGATCGAGTATGGGCAGTGGCATGGGCTCTATACGCTCGAGATGGCGCTGGCGCTGATGGCCTTGCCAATCATTTATCTCATGCCACTGACGCCGGTGCCGCATGCGAAGGTGATCCAGCGAACGGATATCCTCAGCTACCTGCTGGTCGCCGTCGGCTTCGGTTGCATTGCCATCGTGCTGACGATGGGGCGGCTCTACTGGTGGTTCGAGGCGCCATGGCTCGGCGTGCTCCTGGCCATCGCGATCGTGACCCTGACCAGCGTGGTGCTGATCGAACTCAATCGCGAACTGCCGCTGATCGACGTTCGCTGGCTCGCCTCCAGGGAAATCCTGCACTTTACCGCGGTGCTGCTGGTCTTCCGTCTGGTCGCCTCCGAGCAGTCGGCGATTGCGGCAAATTTTTATCAGCTGCTCGGATTGCAGTTCGAACAGGTCGCAACGCTTTACTGGGTCATTCTTGGCGCATCGATCGCCGGCGGCATGCTCTGCGCCGCACTCATGAAGCCGGATCACGCACCGTTCGTGCATGTCCTGGCATTGAGCCTCCTGGCAGCCGGCGCCTATATCGACAGCCAGGCGACCAATCTGACGCGACCGGCGCAGATGTATATGAGCCAGGCGATGATCGCCGCCGGAACCGCGCTTTTCCTGCCGCCTGCCATGGCCAGCGGCTTCAAGGCGGCGCTGATGAAGGGGCCGAACTACATTCTCAGCTTCATCGTCATCTTCCTCTTTACCCAAAGCATCGGCGGCCTGATCGGTACGGCTGCCTTCGGCAGCTTCGTTACCTTGCGTGAGAAGTTTCACTCCAATGTACTGGCCGAGCAGGTCGTGATGTCGAACCCGCTCATCGCCCAGCGCATCAGTCAACTGGCTGCCGCCTATCGCCGCGTGATCGGCGACAGGGCCCTGCTGGACGGCGAGGGCGTCGCGCTGCTTGGACAGCAGGTCACCCGAGAGGCGAACATTCTTGCCTACAACGACGCCTTTCTGCTGGCGTCGGTCATCGCGCTTTGCGCCTTGGCCGGCCTGCTGGCGCATATCCTTTACAAGCGGATTGCGGGGCGCCTTGTGCCTCCCGCAGCTGCGCTCACGTCTTGACGAACAGAGTTACCACCATGCTGAAATTCTTGCGCTCACCCACGACAATCATCGTTTTGCTCGCCGGCCTCTCCGGGCTGACCCTGGTTCTCTATGCCTGGCGGCTGCCGCCGTTCCACAGTTCCGTGGAGATGACCGAAAACGCTTATGTCAGGGGCTACCTGACGATCATGAGTCCGCAACTGTCAGGTTATGTCGCCGAGGTTCCGGTGCACGACTACGAGGAGGTCAAGGCCGGCCAGTTGCTGGTCAAGATCGATGACCGAATCTACGCCCAGAAGCTGGCGCAGGCTGAGGCTGCACTTGCCGCCCAGAAGGCATCGCTTGCCAATTCACGGCAGCAGGAGTTGTCGGCCAAGGCGGGTATCGCCGCAAGTAAAGCGCAATTGGACAGTGCGAAAGCGGCGCTTAACAGAGCGGAGGCATCCTGGGGCAGAATCCGGCCGCTGGCGGAAAAGGGCATCTCGACCCGCAGCGATGCGGACCAGTCGAAAGCCGCATTCGAGCAAGCGATAGCAGCCGTCAATCAAGCGGAGGCCGGCCTGGAGGTCTCGCGGCAGGCGCTGGCGACGACGCTCGGCGCCCGCGCCGGCCTTCAGGCAGCCGTTGCCGGCGCCGAGGCTGCCGTCGAACTGGCGCGGATCGATCTGGACAACACCCGCATCGTCGCCCCCCGCGATGGCAAGCTCGGCGAGATCGGCGCACGCCTCGGCCAATACGTCACGCCCGGCTCGCAACTTCTGTTCGTCGTGCCGCACGACGTGTGGGTGCTGGCGAATTTCAAGGAAACGCAGCTCGATGGCATGAAGGCAGGCCAGCCGGTGACCATTTCCGTCGATGCACTGCAAAAGAGCATGCTGACCGGGCATATCGAGCGTTTCTCGCCGGCCGCCGGCTCCGAGTTCAGCATCATCCGCCCTGATAATGCCACCGGCAATTTCACCAAGGTCGCCCAGCGCGTTGGTGTGCGGATCGCGGTCGATCCCGGCCAACCGCTTGCCGATCTGCTGTCGCCCGGTCTTTCCGTCGTCGTGCGCGTCGACAAGAACGCCGCGCCCGTGGCCGAGCCTGCCCATAGCTGAAGCCAAGTCGGCGCAAAAGAAAAAGCCCGGATCCTGGGATCCGGGCTCTCTCAATCAGAACGGCCAGTAAGGCTTATTCTTCTTCGCCGTCGAAGTCGGCTTCCGGGTTGAAGAAGTCTTCCGGCTTCAGCGCGTCTTCGTCAACGCCGTAGATGGCGTCGGCCGAGGTCAGGCTTTCGCCCTTGGACTGGCGCTCAGCTTCTTCAGCCGAACGGGCAACGTTGACTTCAACTGCGATTTCGACTTCCGAATGCAGGTGCAGCGTAACGTTGTGCAGGCCGATCGACTTGATCGGGTGGTTCAGGTCGACCTGGTTGCGGCCGATGTTGAAGCCGGCGGCAGCCAGAACTTCGATAACGTCGCGAGCAGCAACCGAACCGTAGAGCTGGCCGGTTTCGCCAGCCGAGCGCACGATGATGAAGGACTTGCCTTCGAGCTTCTCGGCAACCTTCTGGGCTTCCGACTTGCGCTCGAGGTTACGGGCTTCGAGCGTCGAGCGCTCGGCTTCAAAGCGGGTCTTGTTGGCAGCGTTGGCGCGCAGTGCCTTGCCGAGCGGCAGCAGGTAGTTGCGTGCGAAGCCGTCGCGAACCTTTACGGTTTCGCCCATCTGGCCGAGCTTTGCGATACGTTCGAGAAGAATGACTTCCATGATCTTGTCCTTTCAGAGTTCAGGTTTGGTGAGGTCAGTTTTTTCCCACCGGGGTGACCGCGATGGTGCGTCGCGTATCGGTCAGTCCCGTCAGGAGGAAGAAGATTGCCGGGATCGTGAACACGAGCACCGACAGGTATGCGATCCACAACACGGGAAGCCGCCAGGACTTGCCGCGCGTGCGGAAGTGGAAGGATGCGAAACCGGCAAGCAGGAAGCCCGCGCCGAAGGTTCCGCAGATGAGCGCGCCGATCGTCGCCGGAGCGCCGCCCAGAAAGGTCAGGACCAGCCCGCCGAGAAAAATGAATATTGCATTGCGGTGCATGCGCAGCGTCGACGGAATGTCTTCGCGCGGGCGCAACGACTTGCCCGACATCTGCACGATGCGGGTGGCGATGTAGTAGGCGGTAAACAGCATCACCACCCAGACGGCGCCCTGGATGAGCGGGAGGGCCAGCGTGAAGATCGACTTGATCTGCGCAATCGCCGCAGCGTCGGGGTTGTAGAGGGGTTCCTGAGCCTTCACCGCCTCGATGACAATGTCGACCATGCGGTCGGACACGCCAGAATCATATCCGACGATGAAGCCGACGATGATCATGCCGGCAGTTACCAGGCCGGCGAGGTGGCTGAGAATGTCGGAAAGCGGGTACCAGGCAAGCGCACCATCAGGGCCGCCGAGCTCGGTTGCTGGGCGCGCCAGATTGGCGAGATGGCTGAGCCACCCGGCCGGGATGAGCGTCACGACGAGGATCAGCAGCGCGAACTGGGGTGAAATCAGAGCGGCAGCGGTCGCGCCGGCGCTGATGATGGCGGTGATCGCGGCTGCATTGCCCCAGCCGAGGCCGGCAATAAGAATGGGAAGCGCCGAAGCGGCATAGAGAACGATCGTAAGCGACGACTGCGTGTTCGCGCCCATCGACAGGAGGGCAGCGGTAACGCCGGCGAGAGCGCCGGTCAGCAGCGATGTCTTGTTCACGGTGTTCACGGTCGCTGTCCTGCTTCGTGCAGTTAGGGGATGGCCAAGGGTCAGCCCCAACATGGGATTTCCGTGTGTTTCCACACGAGGGTTCCGATCCGCGCCCAACGCGGAAGGGAGAGGGCAAGGCGTCACGTAAAGGGAGCGCCTTGCCTCAGAGTCGGTTTCCGTTGAGTCAGGCGACCAACGGAAGGTCAGCCGTTGTTACGAAACGACGTAAGGCAGCAGGCCGAGGAAGCGGGCGCGCTTGATCGCCTGGGCGAGTTCGCGCTGCTTCTTCTGGGAAACGGCCGTGATGCGGGAAGGAACGATCTTGCCGCGCTCGGAAATGTAGCGCTGCAGCAGACGGATGTCCTTGTAGTCGATCCGCGGAGCGTTTGCGCCCGAGAAGGGGCAGGTCTTGCGGCGACGGTGGAACGGGCGACGAACCGGAGCGGAAGAAACTTCAGCCATTGTCTTTAATCTCCTAAAGTTTCTTGATTAAGCGCGGTCTTCGCGCGGACGACGCGGGCGGTCTTCGCGGTCGCCACGGTCCGGACGCGGACCACGGTCGCCGAAGCCACGCTCCGGACGGTCGCCATCGCGGCGCGGACGGTCGTCGCGGTCGCGCTTCTGCATCATGGCAGACGGGCCTTCTTCGTGCTTCTCGACGGCGATCGTCATGTAGCGCAGGACGTCTTCGTTGATGCGCATCTGACGCTCGATTTCGTGAACAGCGGCTGCCGGAGCATCGATGTCCATGAGAACGTAGTGAGCCTTGCGGTTCTTCTTGATGCGGTAGGTGAGGGACTTGAGGCCCCAGTTCTCGACGCGACCGACCTTGCCGCCGTTTGCTTCGAGGACGCCCTTGTACTGCTCGACGAGACCGTCGACCTGCTGCGGCGTGATGTCCTGGCGGGCCAGGAATACGTGTTCATAAAGAGCCATTGTGGCTTACCTTTCTTGCGTTAATCAGCCCGGACATCGGCGGCTAAGCCTCAACGACTGTTCTTAGTGGCTGACACGCAGCCGGCAAGAAAGTGTTGTATCGAGACGGTCGAGAGCGGAGACACGGGAGGCCGGAAAGACTTGCAATCCTAACGGCTCCCCTCGAGGAAGCCGGCCCTCCGTTCAGCCACCAGCCAGAAGACCGGGCATTTCGAACAGCGCGCTTATACGCATATTTCAGCGAAAGGCAAGGCTTGGCCGGTCTTTTCGCCCGGTTTTGCCTTTCAAGCAGTTCCCGCGGTCTTCTTCCACTTGCGCAAACGCCCGCGGGCATTGGCATAGGGTGAGGACGTGTTGAACTGGATCATGCGGCCAAGCGGCCATTTGCCGTACCAGGGCTGACCGTAGAGTGCTCGGTCATCGCGCGCCTCGATCAGGGCGACCAATCGATCCTTGCTGGCTGCGAGGCGCGACAGGCGTTCTGCGGGTGGAAGCGCCTGGTAGTCATTATAGAATTCCTGCGCGAGCCGGCCGAGTTCGTTCCACTTGTATCCCGTCTCCGGAAAATCGACCGGCAGGCCTTGCTCGTCCCGTTCGATCCACTTGATCACCAGTTCGCCCCAGCCGATGAGGTAGGCGACGAGGTCGCCCACACTCATCATCGTGCCCTTGGCATGCCCATCGAGCGAAGGCTCGGCGAATCGCTCCGGTGCTATGCCGTCGAGTTCGCGGCGGAGTTTGGCGAACTCCGTCTGGATGGCGAAGAGCAGTTCCGCTTTCGTCTGGGGCACGGACATGGGCTGTTTCGCGCTCAGATCGGCATGGGATAGAGTCGGTGCAGGCGGCGAATGCCGTTCATGACGTCCTGCGACAGCGTCATTCCGGCCGCACCGAGATCCGTCTTCAACTGTTCCATCGAGGTTGCGCCGATGATGGCGGAAGCCATGAACGGGCGGGAGAGGCAGAAGGCGATCGCCAGCTGCGAGGGGTCGATCCCATGCTCGCGGGCCAGCGCCACATAGCCGGCGACGGCCGGCTCCTGGTGCGGCGTGAAGCGGCCGCCGAGATCGCCGTTGATCGCAAGCCGCGAGCCGGTCGGCCTGATGCCGTCGAGGTACTTGCCGGTCAACAGGCCGGCTGCGAGCGGCGAATAGGCGAGAAGCCCTACGTCCTCGTGATGCGAAAGCTCGGCGAGATCGAGGTCGTAGGCTCTGTAGAGAAGATTGTATTCGTTCTGGATCGAGGC
This sequence comes from Ensifer adhaerens, assembly GCF_013283195.1. Lineage (GTDB taxonomy): Bacteria > Pseudomonadota > Alphaproteobacteria > Rhizobiales > Rhizobiaceae > Ensifer > Ensifer adhaerens_G. The sequence continues at coordinate 1,783,590 of NZ_JABEKT010000001.1, forward strand.
GACGCGTGGCAGGCCGTGGCGTTCGGCCATGTCGATGAGCTTCATCGTGCCCCAGGCGGTGTCGTTCGAGAGACCGATTGCCCGCACCTTGCCGGCTTTCACCACGTCACCGAGCTTTTCGAGGATCGCCTGGAGGTCGGCCGCTACATGGGCCTTGTTCTGTTTGGCGGGCTCGTAGGACCAGGCATTGCGGAAATGGTAGTGACCGCGGTTCGGCCAATGGATCTGGTAGAGGTCGATGTAATCCGTCTTCAGCCGCTTGAGGCTGGCGTCGACCGCTTCATCGATGCCCTCGGGGGTGATCGGGCCGCCATTGCGAATATAAGGTCGCCCGGAGCCGGCAACCTTGGTGGCGACCACGACGTCGTCGCGACGGCCGCGTTTGGCCAGCCACTCGCCGATGAAGCGCTCGGTATCGCCATAGGTTTCGGCCGAAAGCGGCGTCGTTGGGTAGAGTTCAGCAGTGTCGATGAAGTTCACACCCTTGTCGAAGGCGTAGTCGAGTTGTTCGTGCGCCTCGGCTTCGGAGTTCTGCGAGCCCCAGGTCATTGTGCCCAGGCAGATTTCGGAAACCTTGATGTCGGTCCGGCCAAGCGTGTTGTAACGCATTGCGTGATGGTCCTTATGGATGGCGGGTCTCGACCCAGGACGAAGGGTGCCCGCGATAGAAAAGGGTGAAGGCCGCAAGCCCAGGGGAGGTTGAACGGGCAGGGCGGCGATGCGCGGCAAACTTACGCCTTGATTGGCGAAGATCAAGGGCAAAAGGCCGCCTGAAGCCCGCAAAGCCGGGCCTGCGCGCTTGACTCACCGTTCAGGAATGTGAATGGAGAGGAAAACTAGGGAAGGGACAATCCCATGAGTATTGCATTCACGTTCCCGGGCCAGGGCAGCCAGGCTGTCGGTATGGGCAAGGATCTGGCGGACGCGTTTCCGGAAGCAGCGGCGGTGTTTGCCGAGGTTGACGACGCGCTCGGCGAGAAGCTCTCCGAGGTCATGTGGAACGGCCCCGAGGAAACGCTGACACTGACGGCCAACGCCCAACCGGCGCTGATGGCCGTGTCGATGGCGGTGATCCGTGTGCTGGAAGCCAAGGGCCTCGATCTGAAGAGCAAGGTCTCGTTCGTGGCCGGCCATTCGCTCGGCGAGTATTCGGCGCTCTGTGCCGCCGGAACCTTCTCGATTGCCGACACGGCGCGCCTCCTGCGCATCCGCGGCAATGCCATGCAGGCGGCCGTTCCCGTCGGCAAGGGTGCGATGGCGGCGATCATCGGTCTTGAGCATGCGGATGTCGATGCCATCTGCCGCGAAGCCTCCGCTCTCGGCTCCTGCCAGATCGCCAATGACAATGGTGGCGGTCAGCTGGTAATCTCCGGCGAGAAGGCGGCCGTCGAAAAGGCTGCGGCACTTGCGTCGGAGAAGGGCGCCAAGCGCGCCCTGATGCTGCCGGTTTCGGCTCCTTTCCATTCGAGCCTGATGGCGCCCGCGGCCGATGCGATGCGCGAGGCGCTTGCCAAGGTTGATAAGCACAATCCGTCCGTCCCCGTCATCGCCAACGTCCTGGCCGCTCCGGTCAGTGACGCCGAAGAGATTGCGCGCCTTCTGGTCGAGCAGGTGACGGGCCAGGTTCGCTGGCGCGAGACGGTGGAGTGGTTCGCCGCCAACAACGTCACGACGCTTTATGAAGTGGGTTCCGGCAAGGTTCTCACCGGGCTTGCCCGCCGGATCCACAAGTCCGTCACCGGCATTACCGTCAACACGCCTGCCGATATCGACACCGCGCTCTCGGCGCTTCTGGCCTGAGTGCTCCAGTTATAAGGAATCAATCCGATGTTCGATCTTTCCGGCCGTAAGGCTCTTGTAACCGGTGCATCCGGTGGTATCGGCGAAGAAATCGCCCGCATGCTGCACGCCCAGGGCGCAATCGTCGGCCTCCACGGCACGCGCGTCGAAAAGCTTGAGGCGCTTGCCAACGAACTCGGCGAACGCGTCCAGCTGTTCCCGGCCAACCTTTCCGATCGCGCCGAAGTCAAGGCGCTCGGCGAAAAGGCCGAAGCTGAACTGGGTGGCGTCGACATCCTCGTCAACAATGCCGGCATCACCAAGGATGGCCTTTTCGTTCGCATGAGCGACGAGGACTGGGACAATGTGCTCGAGGTCAACCTGACCGCCGTGTTCCGCCTGACCCGCGAACTGACCCATCCGATGATGCGCCGCCGCTTCGGCCGTATCGTCAACATCACCTCGATCGTCGGCGTCACCGGCAATCCCGGCCAGGCCAACTACTGCGCCTCGAAGGCCGGCATGATCGGCTTTTCGAAGTCGCTCGCTCAGGAAATCGCCACCCGCAACGTCACCGTCAATTGCGTTGCGCCGGGCTTCATCGAGAGCGCCATGACCGGCAAGCTGAACGACAAGCAGAAGGACGCCATCATGGGAGCGATCCCGATGCGGCGCATGGGCACCGGTGCCGAGGTTGCATCTGCGGTCGCCTATCTCGCTTCGAACGAAGCAGGTTACGTCACCGGCCAGACCATTCATGTCAACGGTGGCATGGCAATGATCTGATGCGGTGTCGGGGCCTTACATGCCGTGCATGCCAACGGGCGTGATCTCGGCCTGCAATGCTCCGGCATATCCTCTGCCAAATGCCTGAAATTCAATGTTGAGCAAGCGATTGTCAGGCATTTTCGCACTTTGCGGCAGACCTAAACCGTGTTAATCGGGCCATGACTGTTAGCAGTCGACCGGCCCCGCCAGGTGTCCGGCAGCCTTGGCTGCCTTGGGTTTGCCGCGGTTCTGGTTGGATGGATTGCCCGTTGGACCGTCTTGGTCTATCAGGCGTATTGAGAGTACCGGTGCCAGAAAGGCGCCCAGAGAAACGAAGGTCGAGGAACTCCGACATGAGCGATATCGCAGAACGCGTAAAGAAAATTGTTATTGATCATCTTGGCGTCGACGCCGAAAAGGTCAGCGAAGGCGCAAGCTTTATCGATGACCTCGGCGCGGACTCGCTCGACACCGTCGAACTGGTCATGGCATTCGAAGAAGAATTCGGCGTCGAAATCCCGGATGATGCCGCGGATTCGATCCTGACTGTCGGCGACGCCGTCAAGTTCATCGAAAAGGCCCAGGCCTAATATTTCACGGCCAAGCCGTAGACGGGCCGCGTTCAGCGGCCCGTACCAGCCCAGGGGAAGTGGGCTGTCCCGTGCTGAGCGCGGGTTCTCGATCAGCAATGCGGTCCGGCATTTCCCTCTGATCGTTGCTACAAGAACTTAAAATGGATGCACGGATCGGGTTCGTCACACGTGGTCCGATCCGGCTCTGAAATTGAACAGTCAGGGTGGGTCGCGGACTATGAGACGTGTCGTTATCACCGGTACCGGCATGGTATCTCCTTTGGGTTGCGGAACCGAGGCAACTTGGGCGCGCCTGATCGCGGGCGACAATGCTGCGCGCAGGGTCACGGAATTCGAAGTCGAAGATCTGCCCGCGAAAATTGCGTGCCGCCTTCCATTCGGCGATGGCTCGAACAACACCTTCAATGCCGATGACTGGATGGAGCCGAAGGAACAGCGCAAGGTTGACCCCTTCATTGTCTACGCGATGGCCGCTGCCGACATGGCGCTGGCCGACGCCGGCTGGAAACCCGAAAACGACGAAGACCAGATTGCAACCGGCGTCCTGATCGGTTCGGGCATCGGTGGTCTCGAAGGCATTGTCGAAGGTGGCTATACGCTGCGCGACAAGGGCCCTCGACGCATTTCGCCCTTCTTCATTCCCGGCCGCCTGATCAACCTTGCCTCGGGCCAGGTTTCGATCCGCCACAAGCTGCGCGGTCCCAATCACTCTGTCGTCACCGCCTGCTCGACCGGCGCGCATGCTATCGGCGACGCGATGCGCCTTATTGCGCTCGGCGACGCCGACGTCATGGTGGCCGGTGGTGCGGAATCGCCGATCTGCCGTATCTCGCTTGCGGGCTTTGCCGCCTGCAAGGCGCTGTCGACACAGCACAATGATGATCCGCAAAGGGCATCGCGTCCCTATGATGTCGATCGCGACGGTTTCGTCATGGGCGAAGGCGCCGGCATCGTGATCCTGGAAGAACTGGAACATGCCAAGGCGCGCGGCGCGAAGATCTATGCCGAAGTCGTCGGCTACGGCCTTTCCGGCGACGCCTATCACATCACGGCGCCGTCCGAAGATGGCGATGGTGCCTATCGCTGCATGCAGATGGCGCTGAAGCGCGCCGGATTGACGGCGGCCGACGTCGACTACATCAACGCCCACGGCACCTCGACCATGGCCGACACGATCGAGCTTGGTGCAGTCGAGCGGCTTGTCGGCGAACATGCCTCGAAGATTTCCATGTCGTCGACCAAGTCGGCAATCGGCCACCTGCTGGGTGCTGCCGGTGCGGTCGAAGCGATCTTTTCGGTGCTGGCGATCCGCGACAACATCGCGCCGCCGACGCTGAACCTCGACAATCCCTCCGTCGAGACCAAGATCGACCTGGTGCCGCATGTTGCCCGCAAGCGCGAGATCAATGTCGCTCTGTCGAACTCCTTCGGCTTCGGCGGTACAAACGCTTCGCTGGTTTTGCGCCGCTATACCGGCACTTGATAATGCCGAGCTTATCAACGGGGCGATGTTCATCACAGCCCCGTTGATCCTGCTTTTGCCGCATTGCTCGCTACAAGCATGTAGCAGGAGGACGTGCCGCCTTTTTGTAGGGGGATTGGCACTGCCTGACGGCTATGTTCGCGCAAGGCACATCTGACAGTCTGTTGTATCGCTATTGCCGCGCGCATGCTGGCTGTCGTCGAGCGAAAAAATGCCGTTGACTGGCGGGTGCGCCGAAACCATTTATTCCACTGCCGGCCCCAAGGGCTGGCTGCGGCTCAAACGTTTTGATTTATACCTGCCACGGTCCAGGCCGAAATTCGCACCGCGGCAGCTAGAATGAGGATGCGAATTTCGGGTTCGGGACAATCGTGAGCGACTCAAACGAGAACGGCGCGGCGCAATTCGGCCGCAGTGACACCGGGAACAACGGGCCGATCATTCCGAAATCGGCCAGCGAAGCCTTGCGGCCCGAGAAGGCACCGCAGCCGCCGAAGCGTTCGCGCAAGGCGCGCAGCCAGGTTGTGATCTTCCTGAATTTCGTCATGACCGTTATCGTTTTCGCCGCACTCGCCGCGGCCGGCGCGGTCTACTACGCCATGCACCAATACGAGAAGGCAGGCCCGCTCGAAGCCAACAAGAACTTCATAGTCAGAAGTGGCGCCGGTATCAGCGAGATCGCCAGCGGTCTCGAACGTGGCAACATCATCACCGATGGCCGCGTCTTCAGGTTCGTCTCGGAGGCTTACCTCGACAACGACACGCTCAAAGCAGGCGAATACGAGATCAAGGCCGGGTCTTCGATGCAGGAGATCATGCAACTGCTGAAATCCGGCAAGTCCATTCTCTACTCCGTGTCGCTGCCCGAAGGACTGACCGTCAAGCAGATGTTCAGCCGGTTGTCCGGTGACGAGGTTCTTGTCGGCGATCTGCCAAAGGAACTGCCTGTCGAGGGTTCGTTGAAGCCGGACACCTACAAATTTACCCGCGGCACCAAGCGTGTGGAAATCGTGCAGCAGATGGCGGCCGCCCAGAAGGCATTGGTCGACCAGATCTGGGAGAAGCGCGATCCGAACCTTCCGGTCTCGACCGTCGAGGAGTTCGTCACGCTTGCTTCGATCGTGGAAAAGGAAACCGGGCGTGCCGACGAACGTCCACGCGTTGCCTCCGTCTTCATCAACCGGCTGGACAAGGGCATGCGCCTGCAGTCCGACCCCACCATCATCTACGGCATTTTCGGCGGCGACGGGAAACCGGCGGACCGGCCGATCCTGAAGTCGGATCTCGACAAGAATACGCCCTACAACACCTACATCATCAAGGGCCTGCCGCCGACGCCGATCGCCAATCCAGGTCGCGCAGCACTTGAAGCCGTTGCCAATCCGTCGCGCACACCGGAGCTCTACTTCGTTGCCGACGGCACGGGCGGCCACGTTTTTGCCGTCACATTGGATGAACACAACGCCAATGTTCGCCGCTGGCGCAAGGTAGAAGCCGAAAAGGCAGCTGAAGCGGCAAAGGCCGCCCAGGACGCAGCGACGGCGGCGCAGCCTCAGTAACAACAGCCTTGCATTGTGGACGGACTTACCACGGCGCGGATATCCCTTGCGGGATACCGCGCCGTCGCCTTATTGCTTCTCCAGAAAATGCAACGGAGGTGAGGATGCCGCTCCAATCGATGACCGGCTTTGCCCGGAGAGAAGGCAGCAGCGGCCGCCATCGCTGGGCTTGGGAACTGCGCTCCGTCAACGGCAAGGGCCTTGATGTCAGGCTACGCTTGCCGCAAGGGCTTGAGCGGTTCGAGCCGGGCGTACGCCGGCTTGCTGCGGAGTTCTTTTCCCGAGGCAATCTGCAGGTCAGTCTGTCCGTCAGCGGAGCGGAGAACGTTGTTGAGGCGGTGGTGAACCAGGCGGCGCTGACAGCGGTCCTGGGCCTGCGTGAGCAACTCGGCGACCTCGTCGACCCCGCGCCGCTGAAGTTCGACACGCTGCTGGCAATTCGGGGCATCGTCGACTTCCGCGAACCCGAGGAGAGCGAAGCGCAACGTGCCGCCCTCGACGACGATATCATGACCGGACTCAAGCTCGCTCTGAACGATCTGCGCGAAATGCGCGAGGAAGAGGGCGGTGCGCTCTGTCAGATCCTGCTGGGGCAGGTCGAGACCATCGAGACGCTGACGGCAACGGTCGAAACCGATCCCTCGCGCAGCCCGGCGGCAATTGCCGAAAAGCTGGCGCAGCAGGTGGCGCTGGTGGTGGGTAACGGCTCTTCGCTCGATCGCGACAGGCTGTATGCCGAAGTGGCACTGCTCGCCACTAAGGCCGATCTGAGAGAGGAGCTGGACAGGCTTGGCTCTCATGTTGTCGCCGCCCGCGACCTCTTGTCGAAAGGCGGGCCGGTCGGCCGCAAGCTTGATTTCCTGGCACAGGAATTTAACCGGGAATCGAATACAATCTGTTCCAAGTCGAATGCGGCTGCGGTCTCTGCCGCCGGCATCGAGTTGAAAGTTGTGATCGATCAGTTCCGCGAACAGGTTCAGAATCTGGAGTAACGCATGAAACCGGCGACACCTTCGCCCATCAAGATCGCCCGCCGCGGGCTGATGCTGGTCATTTCCTCACCCTCGGGTGCGGGAAAGTCGACGATCGCGCGCAACCTGCTGGAAGCCGATCCCGAAATGAGCATCTCGGTCAGCGTGACCACGCGCCAGCGTCGTCCAAGCGAAATTGATGGCCGGCACTATCACTTCAAGTCGATCCGCGAGTTCGAAGCGCTTCGGGCGACCGACTCGCTGTTGGAATGGGCTGAGGTTCACGGCAATTTCTACGGCACGCCGCGCGACGCCGTCGAGGCCGCGATGGCCGCCGGCCGCGACATGCTCTTCGATATCGACTGGCAAGGCGCCCAGCAGCTTCAGGAGAAGATGGCCGGCGACGTCGTCTCGATCTTCATCCTGCCGCCATCAATGGCGGAGCTGCAATCGCGGCTGCATCGCCGTGCCGAAGACAGCGAGGAAGTGATCGCCACGCGCCTGGCCAATTCGCGTGCTGAAATCGAACATTGGCGCGAATACGACTACATCGTTCTCAACGACGATCTCGACCGTGCCTTTTCGTCCGTCCGTGCGATCGTCGAGGCGGAACGCCTGCGTCGGGACCGTCGTCCGGGCCTGTTCGAATTCGTCAACGGGCTGCTGACGGAAAACCCGTTCTGACCACGACAGCGGCCGGGCAATACCGGCCGCTCACCCGGCAACGGTTGTCCGACAAGCATGTGCGCGACGACGCACGCGAAGCTTTTTCTGCGAAAAGTATCATGACGGCTTTCCGTCAGGAAACGCATGGAAACAAAGCGATAGAGCGTCTTGGTGAATCTGTTTCACCGGTAGCGCTCAGGGCGCTGAACCAGAACCTAAAGAGCCGTTTGCCCGCAAGAGGCTAAAGGCAGTTCGCCAGTCGGCAGAATTCTTCCACGGAAAGCGTTTCCGCGCGCCGCTGCGGATCAATCTCGGCTTTTGCCAGCAGCGCTTCGCCACCAAGCGGCTTCAGGCTCTGCCGGAGCATCTTGCGACGTTGGCCGAAGGCGGCATGAGTGACCCTTTCGAGCGAGGTCACCGCGCACGGGATAGGATTGGCAATCGGCTCCAGATGCACCACCGAAGATGTCACCTTTGGTGGTGGCGTGAAAGCCTGGGGCGGCACGTCGAAGGCCATGCGGGCATTCGTCCGCCAGCCACACAGAACACCCAGGCGACCGTAGTGATCGTCGTCCGCATCAGCGACGATCCGCAAGCCCACCTCGCGCTGGAACATCAGCGTCAGCGATTGCCAGAAGGGGGGCCAAGTCTTTGGCAGGAGCCAGTTGACGAGAAGCTGCGTGCCGACATTGTAAGGCAGGTTGGCAATGATCTTGACGGGGCCGCCACCGCTGATTGCCTCGAAATCGATCTTCAGCGCATCGCCTTCGATGACCTCAAGCCGGTTCGGATAGTGATCGGAGATTTCGGCAAGTGCTGGCAGGCAACGGGAATCCCGCTCGATCGCCACCACCTTCTTTGCGCCCAGCGCCAGGATCGCACGTGTCAGTCCGCCTGGCCCAGGTCCGACCTCGATGACCGTCACATCCTCGAGCGCCCCGGCCGTCCGGGCGATCTTCTGGGTGAGATTGAGGTCGAGCAGGAAGTTCTGCCCAAGCGCCTTCTTGGCGTCGAGGCCATGACGCTGAATTACGTCCCGTAGCGGCGGGAGTCCGTCGAGAGCGGCCATCAGACGATAACTCCTGCGGTATTATTGGAAAGCTCTGCCGCGAGTGTCAGGGCCGCGAACAGGCTGTCGTCACGGGCGATACCCTTGCCGGCGAGACTGAAAGCAGTACCGTGGTCGGGCGACGTACGGATGAAGGGAAGGCCAAGCGTGACGTTGACGCTGTCGTCGAAACCAAGTGCCTTGGCCGGGATCAGCGCCTGATCGTGGTACATGCAGATCGCGACGTCGTAGGTCGCGCGCGCCCGGTCGTGAAACATTGTATCGGCGGGCAGTGGCCCGGTGGCGTTGATGCCTTCCGCGCGCAACCGCTCGACGACCGGACGGATGATTGCATCGTCCTCGGCGCCCAGGGCTCCGCCTTCACCTGCATGCGGATTGAGCCCGGCGATCGCCAGCTTCGGCTTGTGGATGCCGAAGCGCGTGCGAAGGTCGGTGGCGGTGATTGTGCAGGTCCGGTAGATCAAGTCAGCTGTGAGCTGGGCCGGAACGTCTTTTAGTGGGATGTGGATCGTGACAGGCACGGCCCGAAGCTTGGGGCCGGCCAGCATCATCACCGGCAACAGGGTTTCGCCGGTGGCCTTCTCTGCGAGATCCGCCAGGTACTCGGTATGGCCCGGAAAGCGAAAGCCGGCGAGATAGAGCACGGCCTTGGCAATGGGGTTCGTGACCACCGCCGAAGCTTCGCCATTCATGACCAGCCGCACCGCCGTGTCGATGGCACCCGTTACGGCCGGCGCGTTGGCAGAATTTGCCTCGCCAGCGATGACGGGAGCCATGCAGCGCACGGGCAGAACGGGCAGGGCATCATCAAAATGGGAGACTGCGTTCGCACAATCGGTCTCGCGGATCGAGACCGCATGGCCTAGCAAGTCGGCTCTGGCGGCCAGAGCGGCGGGATCGCCGATGAAAAGGAACGGCGGTGTCGAGCGTTCGCGGCGACCAAGCCACGCGGTCAGGCTAAGGTCCAACCCGATCCCGGCAGGATCGCCCATGGTCAGGGCGAGGGGCCCGCCGGTCGTATCGCGCATTTTTGCCCGCTGATCTTACTTGTTGACGATCTGCGCCTTCTTGCGCAGTTCCTCGATATATTTTTCGCTGTTCGGATCTTCGCCGCCGGCCTTCTTCTTGCCGAGGTCCTCGGCGCGGAAGACGATTTCGGCTGCGGTGTCATCATTGACCTGGCGCTTCTTGCAGATGGCGAGAAACTCGACGCCCTTTTCGGTCACGCGCGTTCCCGTCGTGTTGCCGTCGCCGGCCTTCTCGACAAGTGGCTTCCATTCGTCCGGCAATTGCTGGGCCAGCATGCGGCCGAGATCGCGAATGGAAACGTCGCGATAGTTCGCCGCAAAAACCTTTGCCGTATCGCATCCCGGGAACTGAGCACGCGCTGCGTTGGCTTCCGCTTGACGCTTGCCGGTGATGGCGCCGCGCTTCTTCTCCGGAATGACGAAGATGACCTGCTTGAAATAGTATTCGGTCGTGACCGGCTTGTTGCCGCCGCCTTCCATCATCCGCTTGACGAGATCGGCGCCCTGCAGGCGGTTTCCACTACCGAAGCGGAAATTGACGGCGCGCGGCCAGCTCATCTGCACGGCGATGAACTGCTTGAAGTGTTCGGAGCCAACACCGGCCTGGTCGAGGATCTTGCCAAGCTGCTCGGGAGAGAGCTTGTTGCCGGCCGCAAAGCGCGCAAAGGCCGCGTCCACGTCCTGCGTGCTGACCGACTGGCCGATCCGTGCGATTTCTGCGCGCTTCAATACTTCGTCGACGAGTTGCTTCTTGGCTTCCTCTGCACTGCCGCCCTGGCGTTGCAGGCGAAGGAAGGCGACGCGCTTGGCAATGTCGCCGGAGGTGATCACGGTGTTGTTGACCGTTACCTTCACCTGGCTCGCAGCCTGCGCGCTGGCGCAAACGGCAATGCTCAGGCTGCCGGCCAAAGCCATTACCGAAAGCGTCCTCAAGATCGACATTTTCCCGCCCATCATCTTTTCCTGTCCTTGGCGCGGTCGAAACGTGGTGCTTCGATCCGCATCCCGGCTCACGCCGTTGCTCTATCTTGTCGGAGGGAATGCATAATACATGCGGCCAAACGATGACAAGACCGTTTGGCCGGCCCGATAGCGGGTGGAGGGGCAATCCTTTGGCGAATGCCCCTCCGGCTAAAGCGTATCAATAGTAGTCCAGCTCTTCGAACTTGGTGTCGCCGACATTGACGTCGCCGAGTGTACGGAAGCTGATGCGGGCACCGATCGACCAGTCGTTTGCAATCGTGCTGTCGGTATCGCGTTCCTGCTTGTAGACGAGCGAGAACAGCGTGTCCTGATCGTCATAGGTGATGCCGAAGCCGTTGCGCGAAATGACATCGTTGTTGATGTCGTAGGTTATCGCGCCGAAGACCGACCAGTAGTCATGGAACCGGTAGGCTGCCGCGGTCTGGATTTCGTCCTGATTGCTTTGCGAGCCATAAAGCGGCTGCGCCTCAATGCGCGTATAGGTCATGGCTGCCTGCCAGGTCAGGCCGAGATAGCCGACGGTGGCATCGGCGCGGCGCAGAGCCAAATCCTCTTCGTCGAGACGGCCGGAAAGGTTTGCCATCAGGCCAGACGGCGCATCGATACCGAGCATGGCGACGTAGTCGGACCGGTTGCTTTCGAGGCCTGAATTCGCCCCCGCCTTGACCAGGTCGTCCGTTGCGAACGAGTTCAGGCCGCCGAGATGGTAGGATTGACCGACGATGCCGCGCAAGCCGTAGCCGCTGTCGAATGTCCCGGTATAGCGAAGACCGACATTGGCGCGGGTGCCGCCTTCGATGCGATCGAAGCCCGAAAACTTGTCGCGATCGAACAGGTTCGTCGCGTCGAAGACGAAGCTCTGCGCATCCTCGTTGGGCAGGCCGCCGGCATATTGCTCGTTGGGACGGGCATAGACCTGGGCGATCGGCTCGAGGACGTGGCTGCTATTGTCGCCCACGAACAGGATCGGGTAGCGCGCCTCGAGGCCTGCCGTCAGCATGCGCCGCGTGGCGGCATCGCTGTTGTTGAAGTCCCCCGTATAGCCGGCACCCGGGTCCGTCATGTTCAGGCCGAGCGCGTCACCGCGGGCGGCCAGCAACGGCGTCAGGACGATCCCGCCCGGAGCGATGTAGGTCCGCTTCCATTCGAGTTCCGCAGTCAGGCGATGCGTCGTTCCTTCGAGGCCACGGTACCGATTGACCACGCCTGGAATGGAATCGAGGTCGAGCCGGTTGCGCTTTATGTTGGTGAGGTTCACCGTTGCCGAAAGTTCGCCGCCCAGAACCGGCTGAGGCGCCTTGTAGGAATAGTCCAGAACCTGTGCTGCCGGCTGCTGGTTTTCAGCAACGCTGCTTGCGTCCGCGTCCTGAATGTCGAAATAGAAGGCGCGCAGGTCGAAATAGTTCCGCTTGCCAAGGCCGGTCAGGTAGGCCTGGTTGACATAGGTCGTTCCGTCGAACGTCGACAGTTCATAGGTCTTGGCGAAGTTGTTGTCGGACTGGACGAGGACATTCCAGCCGAACGTCCAGCGCGGATTGATCTCGAATTCGCCCTTGGAGGCGATCATGCCGCGATTGGTTTCGAGCGCATCGACCGTGCCGGGCGTAAACCGGCTCCTGTCGAGCTGGCTGATGCCGGCAACGCTCAAGGTGTGAAGGCCGTTGTGGAATCTCTGGCGGAACTCACCTTCCAGCAGGAAGCCCTGCCGGCTGAGACCCGTCAATGTTGCCGTCGCGTCCATGTGGGGCGAGATCGCCCAGTAGTAGGGAATGCCGACGCCGGCGCCGAGCTTCTGCGTGTAGCGGAACTTCGGAAACAGGAAGCCGCTCTTGCGCTTTACCGTGTGGTCGGGAATCTCCATCACCGGAATGTAGGCGATCGGCTTACCAAAGAGCTCGAAGCGGGCGTTTTCCAGCTTGATCGTGCGCGTGCGTCCATTCTGGACAATGCGTTGCGCCTTGATGTGCCACAGCGAACGGTGATCGGGCTTCGTCGTGCACGGCGTGCAGGCCGTGTAGACGGCCTCGTTGAGGATGAATTCTTCGCCGTTCCGGCGCTCGCCGCTGGTCGCGGCAAGCCGCGTCAGATCCGTCGTCTCGATGCGCATGGCATCGACGAAACCGTCGCCGAAGTCGTCGGTCACGTCCATTTTTTCGGCGTAGACGACATTGCCGCCCGGCTCGATCAGCTGGATTTCACCGGTGGCATGAATGCGGCCCGCCTTCTGGTCGTATTCGACCTGCCGGGCCACCATCTTGTAACCGCCGTAGTCGATCTGCACGTTGCCGCGCACAATCACCTTCTCGGCGTCCTTGTTGTAGACAAGCTCATTGGCGGAGAGAAGCAGCTTGGCATCTTCCGGCATGTTCGGGCGCAGCGAATCAAGGCGCTCCGAAGTCTGCTGCGCGAGCGCGGGCGCACTCATTCCCATGGCAAGTGTCTGCAGCGCCACGCCTGCGAACAGGGCAGCGTTGATCAGCTTTGTACGTTTGCGGTTGCCTGCCGCCACTAGCCATCCTCCTGGTTTAAAAGAATCGTCGAGCCCAGCGCCATCGCTACAACAACTGGCAACCAGGCTGCAACGAAAGGAGGCACTATACCGCTGCTCCCGAATGCTTTGACAAGCACGGTGACGACATAAAGCACGAAGCCCGATAGGATTCCACCGAGAATTACCGAGCGGGATTGGTTGAACCGGCTAAATTTCAGCGACACGCACGCGGCAATCAGCGTCATGGCGACAAGTAGCAGCGGCAAGGACAAAAGGGAGTGGAATTGGGTTTCCATGCCGTTGGTCGAAAAGCCGAATGAGCGAGCCACTTCGATCTTTCGAGGGAGGTCGAAAAACTGAATGGAATCAGCCTTTGCAAGCCTTTCCTGAACAAACTCCGGCTTCAAATTGGTGCGCAGTTGTGCCGTTTGCAGACGACGAGGCAGCTGTCCGCTGCGTGTTTCCGCGACGTCGTTAAGAAGCCAGTAACCATCTTCGAGTTTCGCCGAGGCGGCATCCTGTCTCAGAATGATCGAACCCTGTGGATCGAAGTGGATGACGGTGACGTTGACAAGCGTCGTGCCGCCGTCCTGAACCGAGCGGGCGCCAATGATTGTATCGGTGCCCTGGTAGATCTGTCTGAGCCACGGGATCGAGCCGGCATCCGAGGTCCGCGACGAACCAAGGGCGGCAAGCATGGCCTCTTCCTTCTTGGCACCCCAGGCTGCCAGCGGGTTGAGTGCGAGCACGGCGAGCACGCCGAACAGGAAGGCGCCAAGGACAAACGGACGCAGGAACTGCCACACCGAAATGCCCGCAGCCCGGGTGACCACGAGTTCGTAACGCCTGTTGAGCGAGATCAGGGCGGCCATCGCAGAGAAAAGCGCGACGAAGGGAACGGTCTGCTGCAGAATGGTTGGGATCCGGAAGGCACTGATCAGCAACGCGGCCGTTATCGAATAATGCGGAAGGTTGGACAGGCGGCTCGCCTGTTCGCTGAAGTCGATGATGAAGACCAGCGAAAAGATACCGACCAGAAACCAGAAGGTTGTGACGACGTAACGGGTGAGGAAGTAGCGACCGAGGGTGGTGAAGATCACGATGCGTTGCTCCCGTCAGGGGCCGGGCGCACGAGGCGAAGGCGCACCATCAACTCGGACAGCTTTTCCTGCCAGGTCATGGGAATGTCGAGCCGACGGTTGCTGGCGAGCTGGTGAATGGCAAGCGCGCCGGTGGCAAGTGGAACGACATACATCAGCGGAACGAACCAGACCGAATCTTCGGCGCTGTTGCCCGCATAGAAGGTCATCCAGCGAATGACCAAGGCGGAGCCGAGGGCGCTGACCATCGGGTGGACTCGCGCCTCGCGGTGCGAGCGGGCATCGCTGCAGAAGACAAGCGCGATCAGGCCGAACAGCAGCGGGAACGTCCATTCCGTTAAGCGGCGGTGCAGCTCGGCGGTGAAGGCAAGCGGGTTACCCTGATAGACGGGATCGTTGGGGTCCGGGTTGAAAAGATTGGGAAGGTCGCGATCCTTGGCACGGATCGTCGCTTCGCGCGTCGTCTTCGTCATGTCGGCGAGATCGAAGGCGTAGGAATCGAACTTGATGATCGACACGCCGCCGTCGGGCAGCTTTCGCTGAACTTCGCCGTCCTTCATGACCAGCGCCGAGCTCTTCTCGTCCACGGCACCTTCGCGCGCATAATAGACGAGCTCGAAAGCCGGGTTGCGGGAATCGGCGACGAAGATCCCTTCGAGCACGCCACCGCCGCGTCGGCCGCCAACCTGCACATAAAGCCCGTCGGTAATCTTGCGGAAGGCATTCTCCTGGACGACCGAGGAAAGCAGGTCCGCATTGGCCGTTGCCAGCATTTTGCGCACGGCGACGCGCGAATAGGGCTCAACAAAATTGTCGACCACGAAGGAGAGGACGCTCAGGCCGGCAGCGAGAAGGATGATCGGACGGATGATCGTCATGCGCGAGCTTCCGGCAGCATTCAGCACCGTCAGTTCAGAATCGGTGTTCATCGTCGTCAGCGTCTGGGTCACGCCGATGACCAGCGCGAACGGCAGAATGATCGGTACGACCGAGGGCAGGATGAGCGTCGCGAGTTTGAGGAACGCAAAGACCGACTGGCCGCTATCGGTGACCAGATTGACGTTGGTCAGGGCCTGCGTCGTCCACACGATGCCGAGCAACGGCAAAAGTGTCGCGAGGAACATGGTCAGGGCACGCCGGAAAATGTAGCGTTCGATCAGCTTCATGTCCGTTTCCGGTCCAAATTCCTGCTCATGTTTCCGTCCCGCATCGCTGCATCGAAACGCCTGTTTCTGCTGCCGCCATCAGCGGGAACCGAGCTTTCGTCTCATCTCCCGCATTGCTCAAAGGGTAAAGCAACTGGGATAATTTAAGGCGAAGAACCTCGGTTAACCGCATGTAAACATCTGAGGGCATCTTGCCAAGCCGTTGAAAAGCGAGAAGGGTGCCGACCACAGCTTTGACGGCGGCAGACGCAGCGAATGTTTGCCACTGTAACCGCCCGGTAACAGGGGCGAGCGCGTAAGACCAAGAAATGCCCGGAGTTTTGTAATGTCTATGAAATTTGAGTTCACCTTCGCCAAGTCTCATCGCCCGGCGGGTGGTGTTGCAATCCTGTTGAAAGCGACCGTTGGACAGGCAGCGGGCGCCGATGTCGCCGATCCGGAAGGCGTTCTGGCCAAGGCGGCGAAGATCAAGAAGTTCAGCGGCAAGGCATTCTCCACCCTCGATATCCTCGCGCCGCATGGCTCGCCCGCAGATCGGATCATCGTGCTCGGCCTCGGTAACCCCGATGCATTGACCGATCACGATTGGCTGAAGGCAGGTGGTGCCGCAGCGGCGAAGTTGCGTGGGGCCGAAAAGGCTACGATCTTCATCGACGTTCCCGATCTCGAAGTCAGCGGCAAGGCGGCGGCCGACTTCGCGCTCGGTATGGAAATGAACGCCTACAACTTCGACGGCTACAAGACGAAAAAGGCCGATGATGAGGCCAAGTCCCCGGGCAAGCCGGTGAAGGTCACCATCGTGACCGGCGCGGTGATTGCGGCGAAGAAAGCTTTTGCGACGGCGCAGGCGGTCGGCGAGGGTGTGTTCCTTGCCCGCGACCTGGTCAACGAGCCGGCAAACGTCCTCGGTCCGCTGGAGTTCGCCGCCAAGGCGAAGGAGCTGGAGAAGCTCGGCGTCGAGGTGGAGATCCTCACCGAAAAGGAAATGAAGAAGCTGGGAATGGGCGCGCTTCTCGGCGTTGCCCAGGGCTCGACGCGCCCGCCGCGACTGGTCGTGATGCAGTGGAAGGGCGGCAAGTCCAAGGAGCGCCCGGTTGCCTTCATCGGCAAGGGCGTCGTGTTCGACAGCGGCGGCATCTCGATCAAGCCGGCTGCCGGCATGGAAGAGATGAAGGGCGACATGGGCGGCGCCGCCGCCGTTACCGGCCTGATGCACGTGCTTGCGGCGCGTCACGCCAAGGTCAATGTCGTTGGCATCATCGGCCTTGTGGAAAACATGCCCGACGGCAGCGCGCAGCGTCCGGGTGATATCGTGACGTCGATGTCCGGACAGACGATCGAGGTCATCAATACCGATGCCGAGGGACGTCTCGTGTTGTGCGATGCGCTCTGGTATTGCAACGACCGCTTCAAGCCGCAGGCGATGATCGACCTCGCAACGCTGACCGGCGCGATCATGGTAGCGCTTGCCACCCATCACGCCGGCCTGTTCTCCAATGACGACCGCCTGGCCGGCCAATTGCTGGCCGCCGGCATTGCCACGCAGGAGCGCCTCTGGCGCATGCCGCTTGGCAAGGAATACGACAAGATGATCGACAGCAAGTTTGCCGACATGAAAAACACCGGTGGACGTTATGGCGGTGCGATTACCGCGGCGCAGTTCCTGAAGCGCTTCGTCGGGGACACGCCCTGGGCCCACCTGGATGTCGCCGGCACCGCGATGGGGTCGCCGACTGACGAAGTCAATCAGTCGTGGGCCTCCGGTTTCGGCGTTCGTCTGCTCGATGAGTTGGTCCGCGCGAGCTACGAGTCCTGACCGGCATCGCAGGCGATGACGAAGGCCGTGGAGAGATCGGCATGACCGAGATCCTTTTCTATCATCTGACGGAATCGAAGCTCGAGGATGCACTTCCGCCGTTGCTCGACAAGAGCGTCGAGCGCGGCTGGAGAGTGGTGGTGCAGACGGTCGATGCCGAGAGGCGCGATGCGCTCGACACACATCTCTGGGTCTACCGGGACGAAAGCTTCCTGCCGCACGGGACAGACGCCGGGGACCTTGCTGCCGAGCAGCCGGTTCTCCTCGTCGCCGACGAAGGCAACCAGAACGCCGCAACAGTTCGTTTCCTTGTCGATGGCGCCAATCCGCCACCGGTCGAGAGCTATGAGCGAATCGTCTTCATGTTCGACGGCTACGACCAGCAACAGCTCGAAGCCGCCCGCGGGCACTGGAAACGGCTGAAAGGTGAGGGCCACAGCCTCACCTATTGGCAGCAGAACCGTGATGGCCGATGGGAAAAGAAGGCCTGATCGACACATCCGCAATGCTTGACCATGAAAAAGCCCGCAGGAAACCGCGGGCTTTCTCTTTCGCCGTCGTCTCGGCGACTAGAGCATTTCCAGGAAAAGTGCGAAGCGGTTTTCCGTCAGGAAATGCGTAAAAACAAGGTGCTAGAGCGTTTCTGCGACTCTGTCTAAACCGGAAACGCTCTAGTCGTGGAAGGCTTCGACGAACTTGCGTCGTCCGAGCATGAACGCATCGGCGACGTGGCGCAGTGGCGCGAGATCGACGTCCGATGTCTTGGCCCTGATGATTTCGGCGAAACGCTTGTAGAGCATCGGATATTCCTGTTCCGGCTCCTCGTGCACGATCTTGCCGTCGATTGAGAGTTTCGCGCCGCCTTCCGACAGCACCATTTCGCCAGCGTCGGTCTGCGCTACAATATCCCAGCTCTGTTTGCCGGTCTGGCGCCAATCGAATTCGGCCGAAACCGCCAGCTTGTCCGCGTCGGTGAAGGCGATCGTGGCAGCGATCGGGGCATCGCGGTTTTCCGGGAACTCCAGCGTGGCCGCGGTAATGAACAATGGTCGCGGCAGGATATGCGTGACGATAGAGAGCGCATTGATACCAGGATCGAAAATGCCGAGGCCGCCCGCTGCCCAGATCCAATCCTGGTTCGGGTGCCACTGCCGCACATCCTCTTTCCAGACGATCTTCACATCGCGGATTGTCGTTGCCGCGAGAAACGACTTTGCCGCCTCGACGGCAGGCGCATAGCGCGAATGCCAGCTCGCAAACAGTGAAAGGCCCTTAGAAGTAGCGAGCGATTCGAGGTCTGCAACCTCACTCAAGGTGGCGCCCGGCGGCTTTTCGAGGAAGACGTGCTTGCCCGCTTCAAGGGCAGTGCGCGCCGCCTCGTATCGGTATTGCGGCGGCATGCAGAGCGACACCGCATCGATTGCGGGAACGGCCTCCAGCATTGCCTCGATTGACTTGAAGTTATCGATGCCATCGACGGTGCCGTGGCGGCTCGCCGCGGCAATCAGCCGGTAGTCGCCGTTCTTGGCGATGGCAGGCAAATGCTGGTCACGAACGATCTTGCCGACGCCGACAAGCGCGATTTGAATTGGAGGCATGGTGTTTCGCTCATATTAGTATGATTTATTGCCGGTTCTTGTAGCAGATTGCGCGGCGCGGGCAAGCGCTGCCGAGAAAAGCTGGTCCCGTTCGCCGAGCCGAAAACAAACGGCAGTGGCCCCATTCTCTCTGGCCTCCCGTGCCCTAGCTTCTACAATCCATGATGCCAATCAATATGGTCAGCAAACGTGACACGAGTGGTAACAGGCAGAACGAGGAGAGACCATGCACCAGCACATCCGCCACGCCAGCCGCGACGAGCTCGATGCCATCATCGATTGGGCGGCTCGCGAGGGCTGGAACCCGGGGCTCGACGATGCGGCGGCGTTCTGGGCGGCGGATCCGGAAGGATTTTGGGTGGCGGAGCGCGAGGACAGGCTGGCAGCCTCCATCTCATTGGTGCGCTATGACGAGACCTATGCCTTTCTCGGTTTCTACATAACGGCGCCGGAGTTTCGCCGGCAGGGCATCGGGGGTCAGATGTGGCAGCAGGCGCTGACGGCGGCCGGGCAGCGCATCGTCGGTCTCGACGGCGTTGTTGCCGAGCAGGAAAATTATCGCCGGTCCGGCTTCGTTCTCGCCCACGCAAACATCCGATACGGCGGCATCGTCGACGTGGTCGAACCTCCAGGTACCGAGCTGATCGAGGTCGCGCCGGTCCACACGCCGATGCTGATCGACTACGACCGCCGCTTCATGCCGGCCCGGCGCGACGCCTTTCTCACCGAATGGCTGAGACCTGGCCGGACGCGTCGAAGCATCGTGCTGTTTCGGGACGGTGCTGTTTCCGGCTACGGCACGCTGCGATCCTGCCGCCAAGGCTACAAGATAGGCCCGCTCTTTTCCGAAAGCGAGACCGTGGCCGACCTGGTGTTTCGAAAGCTCGCCGCGACGGTGAAAGGCGAGGAGGTCTATCTCGACATTCCCGAGCCGAACGCCTCGGCGCGGGGGCTCTGCGAGCGCTACAACATGAAACCGGTTTTCGAAACGGCGCGGATGTATCGAGGCATTGCGCCCGACCTGCCACTTGCCCGGATCTACGGCATCACCACCTTCGAACTCGGCTGACCGGCGATCACACGCCGGAAGAGCCAGCTCGAAAGCGTTGGATCAATTGGCCATCGCTTCTTCGTACTCGGACGAGAGCTCGAGCCACTGTTCCTCTGCATGCGCAAGTTTTTCGACCGCGTCGGAGCGTTCCTTGGCCTTCTGTGCAGCTTTGGCCGGCGTCTTTTCATAGAGCGCAGGATTGGCGAGTTCGGCGTCGAGCGCTTGAATCACTTTCTCCAGTTTTCCCGTCAGCGATTCGATTTCGTTGATCTTTTTCCTCAACGGGGCGAGCGAGGCGCGCTTGTCCGCGTTGGCTTTGCGCTGGTCCGCCTTCGACAGCGAATCGTCCGCGCCGACTGACTTGGACTTGTCTTCCTTCGCCTTCGGTCCCCCAACGATCAGGCTCCGATAATCCTCGAGGTCGCCGTCGTAGCTCGTCACCGTCCCGTCCCGCACGAGCCACAGCCGGTCGGCGGTCGCCTCGATCAGGTGGCGATCGTGCGAGATCAGGATCACCGCACCGGAATAGTCGTTGAGCGCCGTGATCAGCGCATTGCGGCTGTCGATATCCAGGTGGTTGGTCGGCTCGTCGAGGATCAGGAGGTTCGGAGCGTCGAACGCGGCAAGGCCCATCAGCAGGCGCGCCTTTTCGCCGCCCGACAGGTCCTTGGCGGGTGTCTCCATTTTCTCGGTCGCCAGGCCCATCTGCGCGACGCGGGCACGCACTTTCGCTTCTGGCGCTTCCGGCATGCGACGGCGCACGTGTTCGACGGCGCTTTGTGTCGGGATCAGATCGTCCAGCTGGTGCTGTGCAAAGAAACCGACCTTGAGGTTCGGGGCGATCTTCAATTCGCCGGATTCGGGCGCAAGCCGTCCGGAAATGAACTTGGCGAAGGTCGACTTGCCGTTGCCGTTCGACCCGAGCAGGGCGATGCGGTCGTCGGTGTCGATGCGCAGGTTCAGGCGCTTGAGGATCGGCTTGCCCGGCTCGTATCCGACGGTGCCGCCGGTGACGGCGATGATCGGGGAAGCCGCTTCCTTTTCCGGGTCGGGGAAGGAGAAGCCCTGGACGTGATCCTCGATCACGGCGGCGATCGTGCCCATGCGCTCCAGCGCCTTGACACGGCTCTGTGCCTGACGGGCCTTGGTGGCCTTGGCCTTGAAGCGGTCGATGAAGCTTTGAAGGTGCTTTCGCGCCGCGTCGTTCTTGGCCTTCGCCTTCATCTGCAGCTCGTCAGCTTCCGCCTTCTGCCGCTCGAACTGGTCGTAGGGGCCGCGATAGTAGGTGAGCTTCTTCTGGTCGAGATGCACGATGGCGTTGACGGCCGTATTCAACAGGTCGCGGTCATGGCTGATGATGATGACCGTGTGCGGATAGCGACGAATGTAATCCTCAAGCCAGAGCGTGCCTTCAAGGTCGAGATAGTTGGTCGGCTCGTCGAGCAGCAAGAGGTCCGGCTCGGAAAAGAGCACGCCTGCAAGGGCCACCCGCATTCGCCACCCGCCGGAGAAGGAGGAGGCGGGACGCAGCTGTGCTTCGTGGTCGAAGCCGAGGCCGGCGAGAATGCTGGCGGCCCGCGCTTCGGCGGAGTGAGCGCCGATGTCGGCAAGCCGTGTCTGGATTTCGGCGATGCGGTGTGGATCGGTCGCGGTCTCCGCTTCGGTGACCAGCGCCGTGCGTTCCTTGTCCGCCTTGAGCACGATCTCGATCAGCGGCTCCTCGGTGCCCGGCGCTTCCTGAGCCACCTGGCCGATCCGCGCGTTCTTCGGCAGCGCAATCGTGCCGGCCTCCGACGCGAACTCGCCGGTAATGATGCGGAAGAGCGTCGATTTGCCGGCGCCGTTTCGCCCCACAAGCCCGGCCTTCGTGCCTGCAGGCAGCGTCACGGATGCGTTTTCGATGAGGAGACGGCCCGCGATGCGGGCGGAAAGGCCGGAAATCTGGATCATTGCGGCCTTTTGCCCGGAGTCAGGGCGGAAGGCAAGAGCTGTGCGGCGGCTGCCGTTTCGAGCCTGCGTCTTGAGGTGGGGTTCGCAGTTTTCAAGGGGCCATTGTTATCAATTCATGAACAACGCGTTCCGACAATCGATACTACACATCCTCATCGTGAGGGACCATCTGTTTAATCGAAGGGCAGCGAAAGGCTCTTCCGACCGCCTCGATCGACTGAACGCCATCGGCAAGGCCACCGCGTTCCAGCAAAGACCGATCCGGCCAAACGTAGTTTTGACAAACCCCTCGTTCAATCGAACGAGCCTCCCAGGAGCAAGACGATGAAAACCACTGTTCACACCGCACTCGCCGCAGCCCTCGTTGCAACTGCCGTCATCGGTGGCGCCTCCGCCGCCTTTGCCGGCGGCAGCTACTACGAAGGCATCAGCCCGACCCCGCTGTTTACCGAACGCGCGCCCAAGGCCGTCGGTAGCTCCACCTTGAACATCCGCGGTTCGGAAGCCGGCTATATCGACCGCACGGCCACCGGCTCGGTCTACAACTACGACGCCAAGCCGCGGGTCGCGCAGGGCGGCGAAGGCGAATACTACCAGGGTATCTCCCGTTAAGGCGCATTCCGTCGCCGGTCATGGGGCTTTCAGCCCCATGAGACTTCATCCCCATCAAGGAACAGACCCATGACCAAGTCCATCGCAACGCTTCTCGTTGCAGCAGCGACGCTCGCCGGCGCTTCCGCGGCCTTTGCAGGCGGCAGCTACTATGAAGGCGTCAGCCCGGCGCCGCTGTTTACCGGTCGCGCTGCCGCTTCTGCCGGTGCAGGCGTGTCAGCAAGCACGGCCGAAAGCGGTGATTATTATGCCGGCATCGAGAACAAGTCGGTTGATGCCGCAGCGACCGGTGCGATTGCCAACGGCCACGCAAAGGCATTCGGCAAGGTCAGCCAGGACAGCCAATAACAAACGCCCAACGGACGACCAGATAACCCGGTCCCGCCAAGCGGGGCCGGGTTATCTCGTTTTGGCGTTGCCAACGAGGTGATTTGCCATGACAGAAAAAATTCAAGTCGCAGAAAGGCTCTTTGAACTCTATCACCGCGTCCATCGCCTGGTGAATGCGTCCATGAGTGAAGAAGGCGTCTCGCTCGCGCGCAGTAAGTTCCTGTTTTACCTCAGTGAACTTGGCCCTTGCCGCTGTGCCGACATCGCTTCGGCGCTCAGCTTTGCCCCGCGAACGGTGACCGAGGCGATCGATGGACTGGAGCGGGACGGCATGGTTGTCCGCGAACCGGACCCCGAGGATCGGCGGGCGAAGATCATTTCGATTACCGATCTCGGTCGGGCCGGCCTGGAAGCGGCGCTTCAGCCCCGTCGGCAGGTGATCGAGGAGCTCTTCTCGACGCTCAATGATGCGGAGCGCACGGATCTCTATCGTCTGCTCGGTCTGCTTGGTGACAAGGCTTGCGAAATCGGCGCGAGCCGGATGATCGACCATGAGCGGCAGGCAGAGGCCGCATAGGCAAAGGAGCACGCGGCTAAGGCATGTTCACGCAAAACCGACCGCGTGAAGCGCGGCAGGCGCATTATCGAGATTGTGATGCGCCTCAGGCGGCGTGCGGCGAATAGATCTTGTCCCGCCTGCCGCCCAGTTCCGTCGAATAGACGAGAACGCCCGAGCGAGAACCCGCGCGCGCGGCCGAAAGTGCCAATTCTGCCTGCTGCATGAAATCGGACGGCGTCGCCATCGGCTGGGCCACAGCGATCCCGGCCGCGAGCGAAAGCGTTTCGGCCGTGAAGGCGCGGCCGGGCAGGGCGACGCGCAACGCCTCCACCGATTGTCGGATGCGTTGCGCAATCGCTTGAGCATTCTCCTCTGTGACATCGCTGCAGAGGAACGCAAACTCATGGCCGCCGACGCGCGCAACGAAGTCGCTCTTCTTGATCGACTTGCGAAACAGTGTCGAAAGCTTGCCGAGCGCCTTTTCCGCGGTGGCGGCGCCGTGCTGCTCGGCAAGACCGCGCAACCCCTCGACGGACGCGACGATCAGGGCAACCGGCTCTGTTTCACCTTCCGATTCAAGCAGCGTTTTCAAGCGTGCCGACAGGGCCAGGCGATTGGGCAGGCCGGTGACGGGGTCTCGGTTCAACGGCTTGCGGCTTTCGGCGAACGCGCCTTCCAGCGCTGCAAAGCGCTCGGCACTTGACTGCACGGCTGTCAGAAACGCCTGTTCCTCATTCATCAGCAAGCCGGCCGCATCTCGCAGTCTTGCTGCGTCATCGGCAAACTCCGTAAGGCCCGCAACCGGATCTGAGGTAAGGCGGATCTTGAAGCGGTCAAGCTGGCTTCTGAAGGCATGTCGTTGCGCAAGGCTGTGCCTCAGCTGCAGCGCAAGGTCGTTGAGTTCTTCTTGAGCCGTTGCCCTCGCTCGATCGGCAGCAAGCGCTCCATGGGCTATGAGGCGATGCTTGAGCCCAAGTTCATCAAGGGCGTCCTGCTTCGGTGTGGCGCCGAGCGCTGCAAGGTCGCGCGAAAGCTGCGGCAACCGGCCGGACAAGGCTTCATAGACAAGCTCATAATTGCGGGGCAGCGCCGCGATGCTGAGCTGAGACATGGACTGCGCCACCTTCAGAATGATGGCGGTGCTCTTCGTCTGAGATCGGCTGGTGTTCGCGGCGGCTTGCCTGGTCATTCCGTGGTCGTCCTCGATGCCTTTGTCGGATCTGCAGACACTATGGGCTGGCCGCATTTAAGGGAGTCTGAAGGCAGCGCGGCGGTGGTCGAATCCGCGCGGTATGGTTGCCGGAATCTCACCGAGGGCAAGGTTGACGCAACCGAACGGAGCAGGGCCGTCGAAACTTGCTATTTTAGTTCATGTTTATAGTTGACGGAGCCAGTCAGCAATTATATGCCGCCTTGCTAAATCGGGCAGGAGGCTCGAATGCAGAGTGGCGGTTCGACAATGCCCCCTTCGTTCATTGCGGATCTGGCGACATGGGGCGAACGCGCCGCTCTGGTTCTTCCCGGCCAGCGGCTCGTGAGCTACCGCGAACTGCATGAGAGGGTCGACCGTCAGGCCGCGTTGTTTCCGCGCAGCCGCGCGCTCGTAACGCTTGAGCCCGAGCTTTCCGAACACGCGATCATAGCCTATCTGGCGGCGCTGAGAGCCGGACATGTGGTTGCCATGCAGGCACCGCGCAGTGCCGGCGACCCAGCCTGGACAGACATGCTTGAGCCGGATTGCGCCTATCGCCGCATCGACGGCCGCTGGCGAACGGAACATCTTTGCGGCAGCGACGAGCCCCTTCATCCGAACCTTAGCGTCCTGCTGTCGACCTCGGGCAGTACAGGTGGCTGCAAGGCGGTGCGACTTTCCATCGCCAATATTGCAGCCAATGCCCGCTCGATCGCCGAATATCTCGATCTTGGCGCCGACGACCGCGCCTGTCTGATCCTGCCGCTGCATTACTCCTACGGCCTTTCCGTGCTGAATGCCCATCTGAGCGTCGGCGCCAGCCTCTACGTTCCCAACGGCTCCATCCTTGACCGGGGGTTCCTCGACGGTCTTGCGGCGAGCGGCTGCACCAATCTTTCCGGCGTGCCCTATTCCTATGAACTCCTGGAAAAGGTCGGGTTTCGCGATCGTGCGTTCCCGCAGTTGCGTTTCATGACGGTTGCCGGCGGACGGCTGGCGCCCGAGCGTGTCCGTGCCTACGACGAGCATCTTCGCGCCCAGGGCGCCAACTTGTTCGTCATGTACGGTCAGACCGAAGCGACGGCCCGCATCGCCTACGTGCCGCCGTCTCGGCTTGCGGGCAACGAAGACCGGATCGGCATTGCCATTCCAGGAGGCAACCTGTCGATCGAGGATGAGCAGGGGCGACCGATTGCCGGTGCAGGTGTCTCCGGCGAACTCGTCTATCGCGGCCCGAATGTCATGATGGGCTATGCCTCGTCGCGCCAAGATCTGGCCCGCGGTGCCGACCTCGCGGAACTGCGTACGGGCGACCTGGCTGTCCGCGAGACAGATGGTCTCTTCCGTATCGTCGGGCGCATGAAACGCATGTCCAAGATTGCCGGCCTGCGCATCGGCCACGATGCCGTCGAGCAGGCGCTGGAGCGGCGGGGCATCGTCGCGGCGATCGTCGGCGATGACGACGGATTGCATGCCTTTTTCGAGGGAGATGCCAAACCGGAGGACATGCGACGCTTGCTCGTGGCTGCGAGCGGCCTGACACTTGCCCATATCAGGGCCACGCATGTGCCGGACATCCCGAGATTGCCGTCGGGCAAGGTCGACTACACCGCATTGAACCTTGCAGCAAAGCAGGCGGTCGCGGCAGGCGACGGCGATCGCCAAGGCATTGAGAGCCTTTTCCGACAGGTGTTCTATCCTGCAAGGGTGAAGCCAGAGGACAGTTTCCTCTCGCTTGGCGGAGATTCGCTGCGTTTCGTGCAGCTCTCGATCGGTCTCGAGAAAGCGCTCGGTCAAGCGCCGGAAATGTGGGAGGCCATGCCGATTGCGACGCTCGCCGCGCTGGAAAGGCGAGAGACGACCACCACGCGGATTGGAATGGATCTTATCATCCGTGCCTTGGCGATCTTGCTCGTCGTTGTTCATCACGAGACCCTGTGGCCGTTGCCGGGCGGGTCGGCTGCCATGGTCATCCTTGCCGGCTTCAGCCTTGCTCGATTCCAAATGGGGCCACTTCTGGCGGGCGACGGCCTTGCCATTCTGCGGCCGCTCGCGCAGATCCTTGTGCCGTATTATCTCATCGTTGCCGCCTACGCTGCCGTTTGGGGCGAGGTCCCCTGGGCCTCCGTTTTTCTCGTCGGCAATTTCGGATTTGCCGATCCGGAGACACGTGGGATGGTGCCTTACCTCTACTGGTTCATCGAAGCCTATTGCCAGATGATGCTGGTCTTCGTTGCGCTGTTTGCGATCCCGCGCTTCCGGCGGATTGCTGTTCGGCGAGCCTTTGCGACGGGCATGCTTTTGCTCGGGGTGGCGCTGGCCGCCCGGCTGGCGTTGCCGCTGTTGTGGCCAATCGGCAACCGGCAGATTTTCACCCTGCCATGGATCTTCTATCTCGCGGTGATCGGCTGGTGCGCGGCGATCGCCGAAACGCATCTGCAGCGGCTGCTGCTGGTATCGGCGGGAACGGGTGCCTTCCTGTTCTTTGGTCTTTACGAGGGTGTCTGGATCGGCACGAAGATCAAATACCTGCTGTTGATCGCCGTGCTCGTCGTGCTGGTCTATGCGCCCCGCGTGAGCGTGCCGCGCTGGACCGTGCAGCTCGTGCTGCCGCTATCGGCTGCCGGTTTCCATATCTACATCCTGCATCGTTTCGTGCCGGAACTGTTGCTGGCGCCGTTGCAGGGACAGCTTCCGACGGTGCTGTTCTCCACGGTGTCGATCGCCGGCGGCATCGCACTTGGCCTTGCCGCATGGCTGCTGCAAGGCCGGCTGCTCAAGACAGCTGCGAGCGGGAGCCTGTCGCTTGACCGACTGCGGCCGGTCGCCCTGCGCGCCGCTTTATCCCGCCCACTTCTCGCCTTCGGCCCGCAGAAAGAACGCGAGATCCAGCACAACTGACGGGCGGCCGAGCGCTGTCAGTGTCGCATGCAGCTGGCCGCGATGATGGGTCTGGTGGTTGAAGACATGGGCCAGCGTAGGTCCGAGCGTCTGCGTGATGCTGACCGGGTTGCTGAGCGGCGTGTAGGTGAATTTGGCCGCGAGCCGCGCCTCATCGAGCCCGTCGAGCCAGGTGATCATCCGTGCATCTTCCCGTTCGCGTGCACCGGTAAGGCCGGCGAGATCGTCATGGAGCATCGCATCCAGCACTGTCGGCGCGTCACCCTCGCCGGTGAAGCGCTTCATCCAGATCCGATCGGCGGCGAGGATATGATTGAGCGTCGCAAGGACCGAACCGAAGAAGGCACCCGTGCTCTGCCGCAGTTCGCTGTCGGGCAGTTCTGCCGCTGCCGCGTAGAGCCGGCGGTTGGCCCAGTTGTTGTAGTCGGCGAACATGCGAAAATGATCGAGCATCTGTTTCTCCTTTTCAGTGGCAAGGCTAACGCAGATCCGCATTCCTGTGGCGAATGCCACCCATGAAATTTAATGATTTGATCGTACGGCCCGTCTGGCATCCAATGGAACAAGCCAATTCATTCTCGCCGGGAGATCACGTGAGCAGGAAGCTTTATTCGCTTTGCGGTACCGACAGGGCACGACCCTTCTCGCCACATGTCTGGAAGACCAAGCTTTCGCTTGCGCACAAGGGGCTCGATTTCGATGTCGTGCCGGTCGGATTTACCGAGATCCCGAAGGTGGAGGAGGGCGCGACCAGGCTCGTGCCGCTCCTGCGCGACGGCGACCAACTGGTGCAGGACAGTTTCGCGATTGCCGTCTATCTTGAGGAGAACTATCCGGATCGACCGTCGCTGTTCGGCGGCCCTGGCGGCGTGGCCATGGCTCGCTTCGTCGAGGGCTGGTCGCAGACGACACTACATCCGGCGATCGCCCGCATCGTCATCACGGATATCCACGACAGCCTCGACCCGGTCGATCGGGCCTATTTCCGGGAAAGCCGCGAGGCACGTTTCGGCGCATCGCTTGAGGCCGTGGCTGAAACCGGGGGTGCTGCCCTTGCGACCTTCGCCGAAAAGCTTGAGCCGTTGCGCCATATGCTGAAGTTTCAGCCCTATCTCGGTGGCGATCGTCCGCTCTTTGCCGACTACATCGTCTTCGGTGCCCTGCAGTGGGCGCGCATCGTCTCACCGCAACAGCTGCTTTCGCCGGGCGATCCGGTAACCTCCTGGTTCGAGCGTTGCCTCGACCTGCACGATGGCATCGGACGCTCTGTGACAGCGGCGTGAAACCCGCAGCGCTGCCTGCGAATCGTGAGCGAACCCCCTTGTTTTGCGCGGGATTGGCGGCTAATGAACCGCCACTTCTCAAGAAAACAAGGGATTGAGCCAATGGCGATTGAACGTACCTTTTCGATGATCAAGCCGGACGCAACGAAGCGTAACCTGACCGGCGCCATCACCAAGATGCTCGAAGACGCCGGCCTGCGCGTCGTTGCTTCCAAGCGCGTCTGGATGAGCCGCCGCGAAGCCGAAGGCTTCTACGCCGTTCACAAGGAGCGTCCGTTCTTCGGCGAACTCGTCGAGTCCATGTCCTCCGGCCCGACCATCGTTCAGGTTCTCGAAGGCGAAAACGCCATCGCCAAGAACCGCGAAATCATGGGCGCCACCAACCCGGCAAACGCTGACGAAGGCACGATCCGCAAGGTTCACGCTCTTTCGATCGGCGAAAACTCGGTTCACGGTTCGGACGCTCCGGCAACGGCTGCTGAAGAAATCGCATACTGGTTCTCCGGCACCGAAATCGTTGGCTGAATCAAGATCTGCATTTCCGGCCATAACGGCTTGAATTGATTAGATTGAACCGGAGCGGAAACGCTCCGGTTTTTTCATGTCGGGCACTTGGCCGTCTCAAAATGCTCCGGCGCCTTGCCATCCCTGAAGACCGCCGGGTTCTTGTCATAGGCGGGGCCCTCGACCAGCGCCTTCGCCGGCATCATGTCCTGATCGATATCGGAAGTGACAGTCGTCTCGATCGTCTGCAGCGCCTGTCCAGCCGGGCCCTTGACTTCGATCGTCACGGCATAGGGCCTTTCCTTCTTCACGCAGGTGATATCGGGGCTTTCCAGCACCACCTTTTCCAGCTTCGCAAACAGCTTGCGCGTCAGGGTCAAAGGTTCGCCGCCAGCCGGGTTCTCGAAGGTCGCAACGACGATGCTTCCCTCCGGCACCGGTTCGAGCTTGCTCAGCGTGATCATGTAGGTGGCGTAGGCAAGCCGGTAGTTGAAGACGAACATCTTGCCCGTCAGCTTCAAGGGATCGGGTCCGGTCTCCCGCTGACAGCCTGCCATCAGCAGTGTCGCCGTCATCGCGGCAAGTATTGCAAGCGTCCTCGTCATTCCCCAGCCTCCTCCTTGCTGCGGTGATAGTGGCGCCTGGCCTTGCTGCGATTGCCGCAGACCGCCATGTCGCACCAGGTGCGGCTGCGGTTGCGGCTTCTGTCCAGAAACAGCCAGCCGCAATTGGGGCAGATCTTCATTCGCTCGGGCTCGGGACTGGCGGCAAGGCTGAGGGCGGAATGGGCCGTTGCGGTATCGAGCGCAAGGGCCTGTTCTTTGTTGCCGGCACCGCGCAGAACCGAGGCGATTGCTTCCAGCAGGTCGGCCATCAGCTCTGGCCGGTGTCCCCCCGCCACAGTTGCGCGAAAATGCCGATCCGTCGCCTCGCGCAACGTCAGCAGCCTGCCGCGGTTCCGTTCGGAAACAGGCAGCAGTGTGCCGAAGCGCGGGCTTTCGGCGCAGAATTGGTTGGCGGCAACGGCGAAGGCGTCGAGCGCCGCGACGTCGGCAAAGCGATCGATGCGCCTTTCGGGATCGAAGCGTAAAATCACGGAGTTGGCGACATCCAGCGCCAGTGCGCCGCCGGCAAATCGGTGCGCGGTCCAAGTAAAGGTCATCAGTGATTCCTAACTAGCAAAACTGATTTTACCAGTTATATTGATGTTGTCACGCTCCGGATGCGCCATGCTCTATTTCCTGCAGCAGATCGCCAATGCCGTCCCGATCGCCGCGCTCTATGCCGCGTTGGCCTTTGGCTATGCGATTGCCTTTGCCGTGACCCGCAGGGCCGATCTCACCTATGGCGCGCTCTTTGCCTTCTCCGGGCAGATGTTTGTGTTGTTTGCCAATTTCGGCTGGAACCAACTGTGGCTGGTGCTGCCGGCAGCGCTTGGCGTCGGGGCGGCCGCCGGCCTGACGCTCGGCGTCGGGGCAGGGCTTGTCGCCGGGCGCTACGTGATGCGACCGCTCGCCTTCTCGTCCGCCAATACCGTCGTCGTCGCCTCGCTCGGCTGTCTGCTGGTGCTGATGGAGACCGCGCGGCTGGCCTCGGACACCAGGAGCCTGTGGCTTCCGCCGTTTCTGAACGGCAACATCGTCTTCTGGTCCGACCCGAAATTCCCGGTGACGCTGACGGTAATCCAGTTGCTCAACACGCTGTTGATGATGGCGCTGATAACGGGCGGCCACTGGTTTCTGGCGCATAGTCGCGCTGGCCGATCGTGGCGAGCCGTGTCGGAGGATCGTGGCGCCGCCGCCCTTTGCGGCATCGACGCCGGCCGTGTCTACATCGTCGCCTATGGGGCGGCAGCATCGACTGCCGCCTTCTGCGGTATCCTGGCCGCGTCCTATTATGGCAACATGGATTTCGGCACCGGGCTCACCTTCGGGGTCAAGGTGTTGTTCATCGCGGCAATCGGCGGGCAGACGTCGCCGCTTTGCGCCGCCTTGGGCGCCGCAGCCATCGGTCTTCTGGAGACGCTATGGGGTGCCTACGGCCCGATGCTCTGGCGGGATTTTGCGATCTTCGGCTTCCTGATCATCGTGCTTGCGGTGACGCGGCAGGAGAAAGCTATCCCGTAATGTCGGGGTTGGGCGCGTCAGCGCTTCCAGCGATCGCGCGCCGTGTCATCGGCATCCTTGGCGCTGACCCAGCCGCCGGTCGTACCGTCGGCAAGATGTTCCTTTTTCCAGAAAGGAGCAGAGGTCTTGAGGAAGTCCATGATGAAGTTGGCGCCGTCGAAGGCCGCCTGGCGATGCGGCGACGCGGTGACCACGAGCACGATGTTCTCGCCAGGATTGATCTTGCCGTAGCGATGGATCGCCGTTGCCGCCTGCAGCCCGAAGCGTTCGATCGCCAGTTCACAGATGCGGGTGATTTCCGCCTCCGCCATCCCTGGATAGTGTTCGAGCTCGAGAGCGGCAAGCGTGCCGGCTTCGTCGCGGCAGAGGCCCGAAAACGTCACGACCGCCCCGATCTCGGGGCGGTCGAAAGAAAGACGGGAAACCTCGGCCGACAGGTCGAAGTCCTCGCGCTGAACGCGCACGGTGACGAGCGCGCCCATGGTGTCAGCCACCGGTCATCGGCGGGAACAAGGCGATCTCGCGCGCGCCGGCGATTGGTTCGTCATGCTCGACATGTTCCTGGTTGATCGCCGCGCGGATGACATTCTGGTGCTCGAGCGCCGTCTCGTATTCTTCTCCCAGCGTCTTCAGGTGGGAGAGCAGGTCGGCAATGGTGACGACACCAGCCGGAACCTCCAGCGTTTCCTCACCCTTGCCGATGCGTTCGCGCACCCAGGAGAAATAGACGAGATTGACGGTGCTCATTCGTTGACCACGTGCTTCAGGCCGGCGCGGAAATAGTCGTAGCCGCTATAGAGCGTGATCGCCGCGGCGATCCACAGCAGGCCGATGCCGATCTCCGTCGTATAGGGCAGGATCTTGTCGCCGGCGGGGCCGGCCAGCAGAAACACGATTGCCACCATCTGGATCGTCGTCTTCCACTTGGCGATGCGCGTCACCGGCACGCTGACCTTGAGCGCTGCCAGATATTCACGCAGGCCCGAAACGAGGATTTCGCGGCACAGGATGATGATGGCGGCCCAGATCGACCAGCCGGCAATCGTACCATCGGCGGCAACGAGCAGCAGGATCGATGCCACCAGCAGCTTGTCGGCGATCGGGTCGAGCATCTTGCCGATGTTCGACGTCTGCTTCCATATGCGGGCGAGATAGCCGTCGAAGAAGTCGGTGATCGAGGCGATGGCAAAGAGAGTGACCGCCGTCCAGCGCGCGAAATCCGAACTGTGCAGCCGGCCCTCGATGAAAAAGCAGAGCACGATCAGCGGCACGATCAGGATTCGGAAATAGGTGAGCAGATTGGGGATGCTGTAGGCGACGGGCGTGGGCATGGATTCGGGTTCTCTGTCTTCCTCGGAGGTACAGAATGACTTTGCGGCCCTCAGGTCAACAAATCATTGTGCGAAGGGTGTCATAATTGGCGCATCCCACCTGAACGTCGGGTGAACTGCCACTGCATAATTCCCTTAATCGGCATCGATTTAGCGGCAAGATTATGCAGCACGCTTAAACCTTTGCAGCGCCATCCGCGCATCTTTGTCGATGGGTGGCACTGCCAAGGTCATTTTGCCGCGTCCTCGTGAAAATGCTCGTAGACCAGCCGCGCGACCGCCTCGGAAATCCCGTTGACCGCCATCAGGTCGCTCATGCCGGCGCGTGAAACGGCCTTGGCGGTGCCGAAATGGGTGAGCAATGCGCGCTTGCGCGTCGGCCCGATGCCGGCGATCTCGTCGAGCGGATTTTTCACCATCTCCTTCTTGCGTCGGGCGCGGTGCGAGCCGATCGCAAACCGGTGCGCTTCGTCCCGCAGCCGCTGGATGAAATAGAGCACCGGATCGCGTGGCGGCAGGGTGAAGCTGTCGCGCCCAAGCGCGAAGAAGCGCTCGCGCCCGGCATCGCGGTCGACGCCCTTGGCGACACCGATCGCCGTCACGCAATCCTCGACATCGAGTTCCTTCAGGATCGCGCGCACGGCCGTCATCTGTCCCTGGCCGCCGTCGATCAGGATGACATCAGGCCAGGCGGGGAAGGCGGCATCCTCGGTAATCTCCGCCGTCCGGTCCGGCTTGCCCACTTCCTTCAGCAGGCGTGAGAAGCGACGGGTCATCACCTCCCGCATCATGCCGAAGTCGTCCCCGGGCGTGATGTCGGTCGATTTGATGTTGAACTTGCGATACTGGCCTTTGACGAAGCCTTCCGGGCCGGCGACCACCATGCCGCCGACGGCATTGGTGCCCATGATATGCGAGTTGTCGTAGATCTCGATCCGGCGCGGCGCCCGTTCGAGCTTGAACGTCTCGGCAAAACCGTCGAGCAACCGCGATTGCGAGGCCGTTTCCGCCAGCTTGCGGCCATGGGCCTCGCGAGCGTTGGCAAGCGCATGATCGACAAGATCCTTTTTCTCGCCACGCTGCGGCACCTGGATCGCCACCTTGTAGCCGGACTTCTCGCTCAGCGCTTGACCGAGCAGTTCCTGTTCCTCGACCGCCTCGCACAAGAGGATCTGCCGTGGACAGGGCTTGTCGTCGTAGAACTGGGCGAGAAAGGCCGAAAGTACTTCTGCCGTCGGCAACGACGGATCGGCCTTCGGGAAATAGGCGCGGTTGCCCCAGTTCTGCCCGGTTCGGAAGAAGAACACCTGGATGCAGGAGGTACCGCCTTCGTGGTGGATTGCGAAGACATCAGCCTCTTCGACGCCGGCCGGGTTGATGCCCTGGTGGCTCTGCACGTGGCTGAGGGCGGCGAGCCGGTCGCGATAAAGGGCGGCACGCTCGAAGTCGAGGTTTTCCGAGGCCTCGCCCATTGCTGCCGCAATCGTCGCCTTCACCGCCTGGCTCTTGCCGGACAGGAAGTCCTTCGCCTCGGACACCAGTTCGGCATAGCCCTCATTGCTGATTTCGCCCGTACAGGGCGCCGCGCAGCGCTTGATCTGGTGCAGAAGACAGGGACGCGTGCGCGTTTCGAAGACGCTGTCGGTGCAGGTCCGCAACAGGAAGGCGCGCTGCAGCGAGTTGATCGTGCGACCGACGGCGCCCGCCGAGGCGAAGGGTCCGAAATAGTCGCCCTTTCGGCTGCGCGCGCCGCGGTGTTTGTAAAGGGCCGGTGCACGGCTGTCGCCTGTGACAAGGATGTAAGGAAAGGATTTGTCGTCGCGCAGAAGCACGTTGAAGCGCGGCCGAAGTCGCTTGATCAGGTTGGCTTCGAGCAGAAGCGCCTCGATCTCCGTGCGGGTGGTGACGAATTCCATGTTCGCGGTCTCGCGAATCATCCGCGAAATGCGGTTGGAGTGGCCACGCCCTTGCGCGTAGTTGCCGACGCGCTTTTTCAGGCTGCGTGCCTTGCCCACATAAAGGACGTCGCCGTCCTCGTTGAACATGCGATAGACACCGGGGCCGTTCGGGAGCCGCTTGACGAAAGCCTGGATGAGTTCGGCGCCCTTGAGGCCTTCGACCTCATTGCGGTTTTCCGCCCATTCGATGGCCGGAGCCGCGGGGGCGCCTTCGGCGACCTCGATCAGGTCGTCGTCGTCCTCGGCATCGTTGCCGTCATAAAGGATGCCGCCGTCGGTCGGCACGCGTCCGTTCATTCCACTATCTCCCTGATGTCAGGCGTTTCCCAGGCGAGGTGCTGGCCGCCGTCCAGCGCGATCATCTGCCCGGTAATCGACGGCGTGTCGAACAGGAAGCGGATCGTCCGCCCGAATTCGCCGAGCGCCGGACCGCGCCTGAGAATCAGCGCATCGACCTGTGCCTGGAAATCGCGCGGATCCTGTCGCTCGTTCGGCAAGGTCGGCCCTGGGCCGATGCCGTTGACGCGGATATCCGGCGCGAGTGCCTGAGCCATCGTTTGTGTTGCCGTCCACAAAGCGGACTTCGACAACATATAGGAATAAAAGCGCGGGTTTGGAGACCAGACGCGCTGGTCGATCACATTAACGAC
Organism: Ensifer adhaerens; assembly: GCF_013283195.1. Taxonomy (GTDB): domain Bacteria; phylum Pseudomonadota; class Alphaproteobacteria; order Rhizobiales; family Rhizobiaceae; genus Ensifer; species Ensifer adhaerens_G. The sequence continues at coordinate 1,819,108 of NZ_JABEKT010000001.1, forward strand.
GAGGCCGGAGACGCCGCGCGGCAGCTGGCGGGCAAAGTCACGCGTGAGCAGGGACGGGGCTTTCACATGCAAGGCGAAATGCCGATCCCATACCGTTTCGTCGAAAGCATCGAGGCTATCCTTCTTGAACAACGAGGCATTGTTGACGATCAGGTCGATCGGTCCGAGCGCCCCGTTGACCTGCGCCATCAGCGCGGACGTTTCCTGGGTGTCCGTAAGGTCTGCCTTCACTGCAACGGCGCCGACGTCTTTTTTCGACAATGAGGCCGCAAGTGCCTCGGCCTCATCGAGCGAGCCGTTCGCGTGGATGGCGACCGCGAAGCCGTGCGCCGCGAGGTCTTCAACTATAGCCTTGCCGATCCGTTTGGCGCCACCGGTTACGAGTGCCACCTTCAGTGCTTTCTTCAACGTTTCATCCCGCTTTTCGAATCTCCGTGCCAGCGGACGAAGATATAGGCAAGAAACGCCGCCCTGAAACTCTCCCTGATCAATCATTTCGCAAAAATTAATGGAATTCGCGTAAATTGTATTATTTTGAAGTTATATAGTATAGCTTTCGTTAATCTTGAATTATGGTTAATAAAATCCCTGTGGCGTGAAAGCAACATCAAACTTTGGACGTGATTGTGCCACCAAAATTTCACATTTTGGCTCTTGTGAATCCTCATTTGCTGGCCAATTTCAGCTCAACCGGGCGGGTTAATTGAAAGTTGTCCGATGTTTCATTGAGGGATCCCAACCCTTGGGGCATCGGTTCGTAAAGGAGAATATTTATGCGTACGCTCATCACCACCCTCATGGCTTCGGCCGTATCCCTCATCGCCTTCCAGGCCGCCCAGGCTGCAGACGCGATCGACGAAGTTCCGGCAGCTCCGGCAGCCGAGTACACCGAGCCGGCAGCCAAGAACTGGTCGGGCGCCTATGTCGGTGGTACCGCTGATTGGCACCATGGTCAGGCCGACGCGACCGGCAACAACACCGCAGCTGGTTTCGGTGGCGGTCTCTACGGCGGTTACAACATGCAGAGCGGCCAGATCGTATACGGCGGTGAAGCTGACGTCGGTTACTCCGGTCAGGACTCCACCAGCGGCGACCTGCGCATGAAGCAGGGCGTCAACGGCTCGCTGCGCGCTCGCGTCGGTGTCGATCTGAACCCGGTTCTGCTCTACGGTACGGCAGGTCTCGCCGTTGGCCAGGCCAAGGCATCGAACTCGGCTGGCTCGGACAAGAACACCATGGTCGGCTGGACCGCTGGTGCTGGTGCCGAAACTTTCGTCACCGACAACATCACCGCACGCGTCGAATACCGTTACACCGACTACGGCTCGAAGGACTTCAACGTTGGCGGTACCAACGTATCGTCCGGTTACGACGAGCACAGCGTCCGCGTCGGTATGGGCGTCAAGTTCTGATCGGCTTCTGCCGGATCAAGGAAAAGGCCGGGGAGACCCGGCCTTTTTTTATGCCTTGAATTTGGAATATTCAGGAAAGTGCTTCTCGAATTTGCTCGGCCAGTTCTTCAGCTTGGCGCGTCCCCGCTGCCATTCTCCGCTGAAGCGCAGCTCGACGTAGCGAAGCAATGCCGCGAGCGCGAAATGCCCGGCATGCAGCTTGGCTCCCGTCTTGGGCAGGTTTTCGTTCAGGTGGTCGAGGCCGCGTTCGACCTTGGTCCACTGCATGTCGATCCAGGGCTGATGCACCTTTTCCGGCGGGTGGATGCGCTTCTCGTAGACGATGGCCAGCAGGCAGTCACAGATGCCGTCACACAGCGCCTCGAGAATGTCGACGTCGGTGCGTTTCCCGCCATTCTTCGGGTAGAGCTTGCCCTTCGTTTCCCGGTCAATGAAGTTCATGATCGCACGGCTGTCGTAGATCGATTTGCCGTCGCCGGTGATCAGCGTCGGAATCTTGCCGAGCGGATTGCTGCCGATAAGCTCAGGCGAGTTGGCATTGGTGTCGGTCAGGGCGCTCTCCACCGCAAATCCGGCATAATGCGCAGCCATGCGGACCTTGTTGGAGTAGGGGGACGTGGGCGAGTAGAGTATTTTCATCGAGCATCTTTCCCTTTCGCGCATGGCTCCCGACGAGAAAAACGGAAGGCCAGGCGCTGTTTCAAAATAGCAGGCCCCGTATGGTGCCCCCGGCATCGACGTAAAGCGCGTAGCGATCGTTCAGATCCGCTTGGCGCGCTTTAAGTTCTTGTCTTTACGCATGTCGCAATCGCAAAACCGCGGCACACTTTTGCGCGACATGCTTTAGGATGCCGGCGGCAGGATAACGGTGTCCCTTCGGCAGGCCTGGCGATCGACTTCCGGGCAGGGGCGGAAATTCAGCCCCTTGTCGAAGCAGATCCTGATTTCCTCCAGCCGCTTGTCCTCGCAGGTAACAGCGACCGCGTTGGTCGTCATGCCGGGATTTCTGGCCACGAAGCCCGCCTCTATCGCGCTGACGGAAAGCGAATTCTCCCGACGCGGTGTACTGAGTTCCTCCGGCAATACGACGCGCTCACGCGCCGCCCGGGTGACGGCGAAATAGTCCTGCTGGCTGAGACCAGAGCAGGTGCCGTGCTTGCGCCATTGGTGCCCGATCAGCCCCATGGACGGGATAAGGTCGAGATACTGGCGGCCAAGTGTCTCCGGTACGCGATCCGATTGCCGCGTCGGGCAGAAATCCGGGTAGCCTCGGTCGTTCTGCGGCCACAGCCCATGCACGATCAGCCCGCGATTGCTGCCTATCTTACATTGACCGGTTTTGCCGGACGGGTCGTTGTCGTCGCACCATGTTGGCGACCAGGAGAGTGAGAGAACATAGAAATCAAAGCCCTGGCCAACAGGGATGACAGCATCGGCTTTTGCTTGGTCCGGAGCTTGTGCCGGTGGCTTCTTCTGCGCGCTGTCGTCGCTGCAGCCCGCAAGTGCCAGCGCAAAGAAAAGCGCCGGCAGGAGCCGGCGCTGTCGGCAATGCGTTGGCATGATCAGCGAAGCGAAGCGCAATGGGCGCCGTAGACGTACCAGGGATCAAGCCCGCCGACGCAGAATTCGATACTGCGGCCGATACCGGCAAAGCCCCAGTTGCGCTCGATAAGGTAATAGAGCGACCGCTGTTCTCCGTCGGTCATGACGGCTGTTGCGCGGCAGTATTCGCGCTCGACGCGGTGCGTGTAATCCCGCAGCTCAAGCCGGTTCTGGCCCATGTTGCGAATCTCGGCAATCGAGAGATTGGCGTGCAGATAGTTCGCAGCCCTGTACTCGAACCGCGAGGTGATGAAACCGAGAACCGAGGCGTCGCCACAGACGCCTGCGCTATAGGACGTCGGCTGGTCGCGGTAAGTCCCGAGATAGTCGGCCGCCGTGGCGGCGGGCGCCGTCGCGGCGGCGATGGAAAGCGAGGCCAGAAGCGTTGCGGCGAACTTGCGAGTCATGGGCGTCTCCCTGGATCGTCTCGCAAGATTGCGGCTTTCTGAGCCTTTCAGTCAAGGGCCCGGGTTGCTGCTTCTTCTCCACGCAGCCAGAAGCAGCGCGATGACGCAAAACGGTCCTGTCCGAGCCGGGTTTTCAGGAAGGGCAACAGCACGTCGAGTTCGCCCTTGAGCGTGAAGGGCGGGTTGACGATGATCAGGCCCGAACCCGACAATCCGGTGGTTTCGCGGTCGCTGCGCACCGAGAGCTCGGCGCAAAGCATCTTCGGGATTTCGAGCGCCTTGAGCGCCTCATGGAAAGCCTTGATCGGCGCATTTTTTTTCAGGGCATACCACAGGCAGAAGGTGCCGCCGGCAAACCGGCGATAGCCCTTGGCGAGGCCGTCGGCCAACCGCTCGTATTCGCCCTCGATCTCGAACGGAGGGTCGACGAGGATCAGGCCGCGCTTTTCCTTTGGTGGCAGGTGAGCGCCGAGCGCCAACCAGCCGTCAAGCTCGGTGACGCGGCTCTGGAAGTCGCCGTCGAAGAGCCGGTGCAGCGTTTCATAGTCATCCGGGTGCAACTCCATCGCCGACAGACGGTCCTGAGGGCGAAAGAGCATGCGGACCAGCTTCGGAGAGCCGGGATAACGCGTCAACTCCGTACCGGGGTTCAGCTCGCGAACGGTGGCGAGGTAAGGTTCGAGGATTGCGGCGATCGGCGCCGGAAGGTCGCCCTCGAGCAGCCGGCCGATACCGTCGCGCCATTCACCGGTTTTTTGAGCCTCTTCGCTCGACAGATCATAGAGGCCGATGCCCGCATGGGTATCGAGGACCCGGAACGCCTTCTCCTTCTGCTGCAGATAGGTGACGAGCCGGGCCAGCACCGCATGCTTGAGAACATCGGCGAAATTGCCCGCGTGGTAGATATGCCGATAGTTCATGAGGGCCGCCGATGGCTGTTATCAATTGTTTCGATGGATGGGCGTTTGGCTCTTTGAGCCCGATTGTCGATGCCATATAGAAAAGCCATGAACGTTGCGACCCCCATCAAAGCAGAAAAGTCGATCGGCCACTCCGTCTGTCCGCACGACTGTCCCTCGGCTTGCGCACTGGAAGTGGATCTGACCGCCGAAGGCCGGATCGGACGCGTGCGCGGCGCCGCCGCCAACACATATACCGCTGGCGTCATCTGCGCCAAGGTCGCGCGCTATTCCGAGCGCATCTATCATCCCGACAGGCTGATGGTGCCACAGCGTCGCGTCGGGCCAAAGGGCGGTGGCAACTGGCAGGAGATTTCCTGGGAGGCGGCTCTCGACGAAATCGCCGACCAGTTCGTCAAGGCCGAGCAGAAGTTTGGGGCCGAGGCCATCTGGCCCTATTTCTACGCCGGCACCATGGGCCAAGTGCAGCGCGATTCCATTGACCGCCTCCGCCACGCCAAGCGCTATTCCGGCTTCTTCGGCTCGATCTGCACCAACATGGCCTGGACCGGGTTTTCGATGGCGACCGGTTCGCTGCGTGGTCCCGATCCGCGTGAGATGGCGAAATCCGACTGCGTGGTGATCTGGGGGACGAATGCGGTTGCCACCCAGGTCAACGTCATGACCCATGCGATCAAGGCCCGCAAGGAACGCGGCGCCAAGATCGTCGTCATCGACATCTATGACAATCCCACGGTCAAGCAGGCGGATATGGGCCTGGTGCTGAAACCGGGAACGGACGCCGCACTTGCCTGCGCGGTGATGCATGTCGCCTTCCGTGACGGTTATGCCGACCGCGCCTACATGGCCGAATTCGCTGACGACCCGGCCGGGCTCGAATCACATCTGGCATCGCGCACGCCGGAATGGGCATCGGCGATCACAGGTCTGTCCGTCGAGGAGATCGAGGCGTTCGCCAGACTCGTCGGCACGACGCCGAAAACGTTCTTCCGCCTCGGCTACGGCTTCACTCGCCAGCGCAACGGCTCGGTGGCGATCCATGCTGCCGCCTCCGTCGCCACGGTGCTCGGTTCGTGGAAGCATGAAGGCGGCGGTGCGTTTCATTCCAACAACGACATCTTCAAGCTCGACAAGCGCGAGCTCATCGGGACCGCGTTTCATGACCCTGATGTGCGCATGCTCGACCAGTCGCAGATCGGCCGGGTGCTGACCGGCGATGCCGAGGCGCTGCGCCATGGCGGCCCGGTGACGGCGATGCTGATCCAGAACACCAATCCGGTGAATGTCGCGCCTGAGCAACGGCTGGTGAAACGCGGCTTTCTGCGCGACGACCTCTTTGTCGCGGTGCACGAGCAGTTCATGACCGACACGGCGCAGCTCGCCGATATCGTGCTGCCGGCGACGATGTTCCTGGAACATGACGACCTTTATCGCGGTGGCGGCCACCAGCATATCCTGATCGGGCCGAAGGTGGTGGAGCCGCCATCGACCGTGCGCACCAATCTTTTTGTCATCGAGGAACTGGCCAGGCGCCTCGGCGTGGCAGATCATGCCGGCTTCGGCTTGTCCGAGCGCCAGCATATCGACCTGCTGCTCGCCAACTACGGCATCGGCTACGAAGAGATGAAGCGCGAGAAATGGCTCGACTGTCAGCCAGCGTTCGAGGACGCGCATTACCTCAAAGGCTTTGGCCATCCCGACGGCAAGTTCCGCTTCAAGGCGGACTGGACCGGCACACCGGCGCCGAACCGCCCGCCCAAATCTATGGGCTTGCAGGGGCCGCATGCGGCGCTGCCGGAATTCCCTGACCATGTCGACCTGATCGAGGTTGCGGACGCGGACCATCCCTTTCGTCTGGCCACATCGCCGGCCCGCTCCTTCCTCAACTCGACCTTCGCCGAGACCCCGTCTTCGATCCAGAAGGAAGTCCGCCCGCTCGTGATGATGCATGCGGATGATGCAGCGTCGCTCGGCGTCGGCGACGGTGACATCGTCAAGCTCGGCAATCAACGCGGCGAGGTGCGCCTGCATGTCACAGTCGGTGGCGGCGCGCGCCGCGGTGTGGTGATCGCCGAAGGCTTGTGGCCGAACGGCGCCCATCTCGACGGCGAGGGCATCAACGTGCTGACCGGTGCCGATGCTGTTGCACCCTATGGTGGCGCGGCCTTCCACGACAACAGGGTCTGGGTCCGACCCGCCCCCTAGCCACGGGATGCATCGATGAGCGGCGACCATCAACATGCGGATGTCAGCAACACGCCGGTCTCGCGCCTCTGGGGTGCGCTCGGGCTTACGGGCGGCTTCATGCTGGCCGAGGTCGTCGGCGGCATTCTGACCGGCAGCCTGGCGCTGATCTCGGATGCAATGCATATGCTGACCGACGCGGCCGCTCTTGCGATCGCGCTCGTTGCCATCCATGTCGGCCGCCGGCCTTCCGATCTGCTGCGCACCTATGGATATGCCCGCTTCGAGATTCTCGCGGCGGCCTTCAACGCCTTGCTGCTGCTCGCCGTCGCCTTCTACATTCTCTACGAGGCCTGGCAGCGCCTGTCGCTGCCGCAGGAGATCCAGTCCGCCGGCATGCTGCTGATCGCCGTCGTCGGCCTCGTGGTCAACCTGATTTCGATGCGGCTTCTGACCAGCCACAAGGAAGAGAGCCTCAACGTCAGGGGTGCCTATCTCGAGGTCTGGTCGGACATGCTCGGTTCGGTGGCGGTGATAGCGGGTGCGGCGATCATCTGGTTCACCGGCTGGCAGTGGGTTGATTCGTTGCTCGCCGTCGGAATCGGCTTCATGGTTTTCCCGCGCACCTGGGTGCTCTTGAAGGCGTGCGTCAACATTCTCCTGGAAGGCGTGCCACCGGGCATGCGCCTGGCGGATGTGCATGCAGCGATCACCACCGTGCCGGATGTTGCTTCGGTGCATGATCTGCACCTCTGGGCGATTACCCAGAGCCAGCCGTCGCTGACCGCACATATCGTTCTGGCCGAGGATGCCGACGGCGAGACGGTGCGGCGTGCGATCGAGCAGCGCCTGCGCGACGAGTTCGATCTGCACCACACGACGTTGCAGATGGAGCGCGAAAGCTGCGCACCTTCAGAACATATTCATTGACGGTCGACAGCGACCGCATTCTTCCTCTCCCGATCAAGGACCCCGCCATGACGAAACACAACGATCCACGTGTGAGGATCATCGACCGGCGCACGCTGTCGGACGGTTTCATTCATCTGGAGGAAGTCACGCTCGAGCAGGACATGTCCAATGGGGGGACTGCGACACTGAAGCGTGAAGTGCATGATCACGGCCGCGCCGCGACCATCCTGCTGTTCGATCCCAGGCGTAAGAGCGTTGTGTTCGTTCGGCAGTTGCGCGTGCCGGTGCTGCTGCAGGGCGATCCCGCCTATCTGATCGAAGCGCCGGCGGGCCTGCTCGACGACGATACGCCGGAGGTGGCCATCTGCCGCGAAGCAATGGAGGAAACGGGATATCACGTCGATGCGGCCAGGCATCTCTTCGATGCCTATATGAGCCCCGGTTCATTGACGGAGCGAACCAGCTTCTTCGTCGGGCTGATCGACGTGGAGGAAAAGGCCGGTGACGGCGGCGGCCTGGCGCATGAGGGCGAGGATATCGAGGTTCTCGATATTCCCTTTGACGAAGCGGTCGCGATGATTGCCACCGGCGAGATCTGCGATGCCAAAACCATCATGCTGCTACAATGGGCGCAGCTGAACCGTGGCGCGCTTACGGCATAAGATCTTGTTTTGTAAGCAAACAATACATTACGGATATTTCACTTTTTGATCGTTCTCCGGTAGGCTACAGCGCTGATGTCTTCATCAATGACATGGGCAACCCATGACGTCCTCCCTTACGGAACGTGCAGCCAACGACGATCAGCAGGTCGAGGCAGGGTGGAGGCCCTTCCTGCGTCGTAACCGGCGCTACCTTCAGGCGCTCGCAACCTTGCTGGTCATCGGCCTCTTCGGCCTTGCGATCTTCCATCTGACCTCCGAGGTCCAATATGACGACGTGGTCCAGGCGCTTGCCGATACCAGCTGGACCTCCGTCGTTGCGGCTATTCTCTTCACCGCCCTGAGCTTTTTCGCTCTTACCTTCTACGACGTCGGTGCGCTGGAGTATGTCCGGCGAAAGCTCCCCTATGCCGATGTCGCGTTGACGGCGGCTTGCGCCTATGCGGTCGGCAACACGGCCGGTTTTGGTGCCTTGAGCGGTGGCGCCATCCGCTACCGCGCCTATTCGCGTCTGGGCATCGAACCGGAAAACATCGCCCGGATCATCGCCTTTGTCACGCTCGCCTTTGGCCTTGGGCTTCTGACGGTCACATGCCTGAGCCTGCTCGCCGTCGGCGAATATGTGGCGCCGTTGACGGGGCTGGACCCGTTCTGGCTGCGCATGATCGCCGTTGCCATTCTCGGCGTCGTGCTCGCCGTCTTCGTTAAGGGGCGGGACGGACATGAGGTGACCATCGGGCGCTTTGCTCTGCGGATGCCGGATTCGCGCACATCCTCACGCCAGTTCCTCGTCACGGCGCTGGACCTGGCGGCGTCGGCCACCGTGCTCTACGTGCTGCTTCCCGCAGGCACGATCGGATGGCCCGCTTTCCTCGCGATCTATTCGCTGGCCGTCGGCATCGGCGTGCTCAGCCACGTGCCGGCTGGTCTCGGTGTTTTCGAGACGATCATCATCGCCACGCTGGGTCACAACGCCGATGTCGACACCATCCTCGGCGCGCTGGTTCTCTACCGCGTCATCTACCATGTCCTGCCGCTGCTGATCGCGATCGCCGTCGTCGTCGGCATCGAACTCCGCCAATTGTCCGGGCATCCTGTCGCCTCCAGCGTGCGCCGTATCGGCGGCCGCATTACGCCGCTTTTGTTGGCGACGCTCGGCATCGTGCTGGCGATCATGCTGGTGCTCTCGAGCGTCACCCCGACGCCGGACGAAAATCTGGCGTTCCTCGAGGCCTTGCTGCCGCTGCCGATCGTCGAAGGCGCGCATTTTCTCGCAAGCCTGCTCGGTCTGGCGCTGGTCATCGTCTCGCGCGGCCTGGCGCAGCGGCTGGATGGCGCCTGGTGGGCGTCGGTCGCCATCGCCGTTGCCGCACTGCTGCTTTCGCTGATCAAGGCAGTTGCGTTGGTCGAGGCCGGCATGCTGGCCTTCTTCCTTGTCGGCCTCATCGTCAGCCGCCGCCTGTTCGTGCGGCCGGCTTCGCTCTTCGGTCAGGCGCTGACGCTGCCGTGGCTGACTGCGCTCGGCGTCATCTGCCTCGGCGGATTTGTCGTTCTCATGTTCGTCTATCGCGATGTCGACTACAGCCACGAGCTCTGGTGGCAGTTCGAATTCTCCGCTGAAGCGCCGCGCGGCCTGCGTGCGCTGCTCGGCGTCACCATCGGCGCCAGCGCCATTGCCATCTGGAGCCTGATGCGCCCGGCGGCCTCGGGTGCCGCTCCGGCAAGCGACGACGCCATGGAACGGGCCCTGGCAATCGTCGATGCGCAGGACATGTCCGATGCCAATCTGGTGCGCATGGGCGACAAGAGCCTGATGTTTTCCGCCGACGGCCGCGCTTTCATCATGTATGGCCAACGCGGCCGCTCGTGGATCGCGCTGTTCGATCCGGTGGGTCCTGTCGACGCCTGGCCGGAACTGATCTGGCAATTCATCGAGACGGCCCGCGCCAGCGGCTGCCGCGCGGTGTTCTACCAGGTCTCGCCGCTCGGGCTTGCTTACTATGCCGATGCGGGGCTTCGCGCCTTCCGGCTTGGTGAACTCGCCCACGTCGATCTCGCCCGGTTCGAGATGAAGGGCGGGAGATGGGCCAACCTTCGCCAGCAGGTCAGCCGCGCCCAGCGCGACGGGCTCGAATTCAGGATGGTGGCGCCGGCGGACGTTCCGGCGATCATGGGCGAACTGACCGCGATTTCCGATGCCTGGCTCGCCCACCACAACGCCAAGGAGAAGGGGTTTTCCCTCGGTGCCTTCGACCCTGACTATCTGGCCGAACAACCGGTGGCTGTCCTGACCTACGAGGGACGGATCGTCGCCTTTGCCAATATCCTGGTGACCGCGACGAAGCAGGAGGGCACCGTCGATCTCATGCGCTTTGCGCCGGATGCACCCAAGGGATCGATGGATTTCCTCTTCGCCCAGGTGATGGAATACTTGAAGGCGGAAGGGTACCGCACCTTCAATCTCGGCATGGCGCCGCTGTCGGGCATGTCTTCGCGCCAGATCGCGCCGGTCTGGGACCGGGCAGGGCGGACGTTCTTCGAACACGGCGAACGCTTCTACAACTTCAAGGGCCTCCGCGCCTTCAAGTCTAAATTCCACCCGCACTGGCAGCCGCGCTACCTCGTGGCGAGTGGCGGCATCAATCCGATCCTTGCCTTGATGGATGCAACATTCCTGATCGGCGGCGGCCTCAAGGGAGTGATGAAAAGATGATGCGGATCTCTGATCTCTGGAAGCCTCTGGTAGGCGCCGCCCTTCTGGCGACCACGGCGATTGCACCGGTCTCGGCGCAGGAGAAGCCGGCGACCTACGATACGGGCATGATCCCGGCACCCCACGTCCTCGTCCCGCAGGACACGGCGTCCGCCCTCGTTGTCCTGTTGTCCGGCGCCGAGGGCTGGAGCGACAAGGAAGACGCGGTGGCGCGCGACCTCGTCGATGACAAGGCCGTTGTGATCGGCATCGATCTCAAGGCCTATCTGACCGCTCTCGGCAAGGATGACGGCGACTGCATCTATATGGTCTCGGATATCGAAGCGCTGAGCCAGCAGGTTCAGCGCTCTCTCAAGAGCGATGCCTATCTGCCGCCGATCGTTGCCGGCGTCGGCGCAGGCGGGGCCATGGCGCTGGCAATTGCCGCCCAGACGCCCGCCGCGACCATCGGCCAGACGCTCGCCGTCGATCCCGAGGAAGGCATCGCGTTGACGAAACAGCTCTGCACGCCGGCAGAAAAGGCGCGCAAGGGCGACCGCATGGTGTACGGCCTGACGGACGGCCCCCTTCCTGATCCGATCTCCGTCGTCTTTACGCCGACGGCATCCGACGACGGCCGAAATCACGTGGCAGCGCTCGCAGAAAAACACCCCGATATCACACAGGAAGACACTGACGGCGAAGCCTATGCGACCCTTTCCAGCCATCTGACGGATCTGATCGATAACGAGGCCGCGTCCGACAACCCATTCGGCTTGCCTCTGACTGTGCTCGATACCAAGCCCACCCGCGATACGATGGCCGTGATCTATTCTGGCGATGGCGGCTGGCGCGATATCGACAAGCAAGTCGGCGACGTGCTGCAGCAACAGGGCGTCCCCGTCGTCGGCATCGATTCCCTGCGCTATTTCTGGTCCGAGCGCGACCCGCAGGCGACCGCCGACGATCTCGCCAAGGTGATGGATTACTATCGGAAGCGCTGGAACGTCCGAAACGTCTTGCTGATCGGCTATTCCTTCGGTGCCGATATCCTGCCACGCACGTTCAACCTGCTCCCGCCGGCCGAGCGCGCCCGCGTGCGGCAGGTCACGCTGATGGCGTTGTCGCATCGGGTCGACTACAAGATCTCGGTGCTTGGCTGGCTCGGCGCATCCGGGCAGGGCGATGCCGGCGATCCTATCGACGATATCAAGCGCATCGACCCATCGCTGGTGCAATGCATCCATGGCACGGAGGAAGAGGACGATGCCTGCCCTGACCTGAAGGGCACAGGTGTCGATGTCGTCGCCATCGAAGGCGGGCACCATTTCGACGAGGACTATCCGGCGCTGACCGGTCGCGTGCTCGACGCGCTCGACCGGCGGCTGGCTTCCGCGAAGTAGTCCGGTCTCAGGCGGCCGGCGAGATCAGGATGGAGGATGCGGGCGACGGATCGACGTTCTCAGTGACGACCCGCCCGTCATCCATACGAACCTTGCCTTCGGCCAGCAGCCGGAGCGCCATCGGGTACGTCCTGTGCTCGACCGTCAGCACGCGGGCGGCAAGCGTGTCGGCCGTGTCGCCGTCGACGACGGGCACCACCGCCTGCGCGACGATCGGGCCTTCGTCCATGCCTTCGGTGACGAAATGCACGGTGCACCCCGCCACCTTCATGCCGGCGTCGATGGCACGCTGATGGGTGTGGAGGCCGGGAAAAAGCGGCAGAAGCGACGGATGGATGTTGATGATCCGGCCTTCGTGGCGCTGGATAAAGGTCGCCGACAGCAGCCGCATATAGCCTGCAAGGCAGATGATATCAGGAGACAGCCGATCGAGTTCGGCAAGGATCGCCGCTTCGTGCGCGTCCTTGCTGTCGAAATCCTTGCGCAGGAACGCATAGGTCGGGATGCCGAGCGCTTCCGCCTTGGCAAGCCCACCGGCGTCTGCCTTGTCAGCGATCACTGCAACGATCTCGGCTGGAAAACCAGGCTCAGCCGCGGCCTTGGCCAGCGCGAGCATGTTGGAGCCGCCGCCCGAAATGAAGACGACGACTTTTTTCCGGCCTGCCGTCACGTCCTTGATCATAGGGCGAGGCTGCCCTTGTAGATCGTGCCATGGGCGCCTTCTCTGCGGGCGACCATGCGACCGAGCGTGAAGACGGTTTCGCCTTCTACTTCAAGCACGGCGGCCACTTCCTGCGCCTTGTCTGCCGGAACGACGGCGATCATGCCGACGCCGCAGTTGAAGGTCCGCAGCATTTCGTTGGCCGCGACGCCGCCGGTCTGGGCGAGCCAGGAGAACACCTTCGGTGCCTTGATGGCATCGAGGTCGATTTCGGCGGCAAGATGCTTCGGCAGCACGCGCGGAATGTTTTCAGGGAAGCCACCGCCGGTGATGTGCGCCAGCGCCTTGATCGAGCCGGTTTCGCGGATCGCCTTCAGGAGCGGCTTCACATAGATGCGCGTCGGCGTCATCAGCAGGTCTGCGAGTGTGCCTTCGCCGAAGGGGGCAGGCGCATCCCAGGCAAGACCCGACAGTCCGACGATCTTGCGCACGAGAGAATAACCGTTGGAGTGAACACCCGACGAGGCGAGACCGAGAATGACGTCGCCTTCACTGATGTCGCCGGCGGGAAGCAACTGCCCGCGCTCGGCCGCACCGACGGCAAAGCCGGCAAGGTCGTAGTCGCCGCCGGAGTACATGCCCGGCATTTCCGCAGTTTCGCCGCCGATCAGCGCGCAACCGGACTGGCGGCAGCCGTCGGCAATACCGGCGACGATTGCGGCACCCTGATCCGGGTCGAGCTTGCCCGTGGCGAAGTAGTCGAGGAAGAACAGCGGTTCCGCACCCTGGACCACCAGATCGTTGACGCACATGGCAACGAGGTCGATGCCAACCGTATCGTGCTTGTTGGCATCGATGGCGATCTTGAGCTTGGTGCCAACACCGTCATTGGCGGCAACGAGCACGGGGTCGGTGAAGCCTGCAGCCTTCAGGTCGAAAAGGCCGCCGAAGCCGCCGATCTCGCCGTCGGCACCCGGGCGCCGGGTCGAGCGCACATGTGGCTTGATTTTCTCCACCATCAGATTGCCGGCATCGATATCCACGCCCGCATCACTGTAGGTGAGGCCGTTCTTTCCCGACTGGCTCATGCTGGTTCTCCAAGGCTGGTCGCGCGACAGGTATTTTGCGGATGCGAATTGCACGGCGGGCAAGGGAGTGCAAGCCGACAGCCTGTCTTCTCGGCCTTTTTTCACCATTTTGCCCATATCCCACCGGCAAGACGGCGGTCGAGAGTTCAATTTGGGGGCCTGGGAGGCGCGCGGACTTGACCGCCGCGCCGCCGGCCCCCTATCTCCACAACGAGAATATGATGCGGCAACGGCATGCTTGGCGTGTTACGGGGAACACCATGGACATAAAAGTCAGCGGTTCGGGACTTCAGCGCCAGGTTATTTTCTGGCTGCTGGTGCTTGCCGCCTTCATCGCCTTCCTGATGGTTTTCAGCTCGATCCTGCTGCCGTTCCTGGCCGGCATGGCGCTGGCCTATTTCCTCGATCCGGTCGCTGACCGCCTTGAACGCCTCGGCCTTAGCCGCCTGATGGCGACAGTCGTGATTCTCATCGGCTTCGTGGTCATCTTTGCCCTGTCTTTGATGATCATCATTCCCGTGATCTTCACGCAGGCCGCCGATTTCATCCAGAAGATGCCCGGCTATATCGCCAAGCTGCAGGAATTGTTGACCGACAGCCAGTCGACCTTGTTGCCGGACTGGCTTGCGGACCAGATGACGGCGATCAAGCAGAATTCGGCCAAACTGCTGGAGCAGGGCGCCAGCTTCCTCGGCACGCTCTTCCAGCAGCTCTGGAATTCCGGCATGGCGCTGCTCGACATCCTGTCGCTCTTCGTCATTACGCCTGTTGTCGCCTTCTATCTGCTGCTCGACTGGGACCGGATGGTCGATAGGGTCGACAGCTGGGTGCCGCGCGACTATGTCGGCGTCGTCCGCCAGATCGCCCGCGACATGAACACGACGATCGCTGGCTTCGTTCGCGGTCAGGGCTCGCTCTGCATCATCCTTGGCCTTTACTATGGCATCGGCCTATCTCTCGTGGGTCTCAATTTCGGCCTGCTCATCGGCCTGTTTGCCGGCATGATCAGTTTCGTCCCCTATGTCGGCTCGATGGTGGGGCTGGTGCTGGCGGTCGGCGTGGCGCTGGTGCAGTTCTGGCCGGATTATCTCTGGATCGGGCTTGTCGCCGCCATCTTCTTCAGCGGCCAGTTTCTGGAAGGCAACATCCTGCAGCCCAAGCTGGTCGGCAAGAGCGTCGGCCTGCATCCGGTCTGGCTGATGTTCGCGCTCCTTGCCTTCGGCGCCCTCTTCGGTTTCGTCGGGCTGCTGGTTGCCGTTCCCGCGGCGGCGGCCATCGGCGTGCTTGTTCGCTTCGGCATCCAGCGATACCTTGATAGTGACCTCTACCATGGGCATGGGAAGGTCGCGGTGAAGAAGACAAAGGGCAATCAGCCCGGCTGATCGTCCCCTCCTTGTCCCGAGTACAGCATGACAAAACGTCCCTTCGAACAACTGCCATTGGCATTCGACCACGACCCGGCAACGGGTCGTGAAGATCTGCTCGTTTCTGATCGGTTGAGCGCGGCGATCGCCATCGTCGACCACTGGCCCGACTGGCCGTCGCCTGTTGTCATCATCGCGGGGCCGGTCGGTTCCGGAAAATCGCATCTCGCCAGCATCTGGAAGGAGAGGGCGGGCGCGCGGACGATCCACCCGGTCGCGGACAGTGATGCGGCGTTGATCGCCGCGGAAGGTCCTGTTCTGTTCGAGGACGCCGACCGACAGGGTTTTGACGACACCACGCTGTTTCATGTCATCAACAGCGTCCGCCAGCATGGCACCGGTCTGTTGATGACCTCGCGGCTCTGGCCGATGTCCTGGCCAGTCGTTCTTCCCGATCTGCGCTCGCGCCTGAAGGCGGCGACCGTCGTCGAAATCGGCGAGCCTGATGACGAACTGTTGACGCAGGTGCTGATCAAGCTCTTTGCCGATCGCCAGCTTCTGATCGATGAAAGGCTCGTCGGCTATATCGTCCAGCGCATGGAGCGCTCGCTCGAGGCTGCCCAGACGATCGTTGAGCGCATCGACCGGCTGGCGCTTGCCCGAGGCGTCAGGCTGACCCGGTCGCTTGCGGCCGAAGTCCTGGAAGAGCTTGGAAATCAACGCCATTCCGATTGACTGTCACAGTTCCGTCGTCAAACTGTTATAGTTCCTGCCTGCGGAGAAATGGGGTCTGATCGGCAATGGATAATGCGACGTCTGCGGTGAGCGAGAACAAACAGACGGTGGAGGAAGTCGATCTGCTCTCCAGTCCGGAGCGGTTCATCAATCGCGAATTTTCCTGGCTGCAGTTCAATCGACGCGTGCTTGAAGAGACGCTCAACACGGCGCATCCGCTGTTGGAGCGGGTTCGCTTCCTGTCGATTTCGGCCGCCAACCTCGACGAATTCTTCATGGTGCGTGTCGCCGGCCTTGAAGGCCAGGTGCGCCAGGGGCTCGCCATGCGGTCGCCTGACGGCAAGACACCGGCCGAGCAGCTTGAAGACATCCTGAAGGAAATCGATAACCTGCAAATGGAGCAGCAGGCCTCGCTTGCTGTGTTGCAGCAATATCTTGCCAAGGAAGACATCCTGATCGTCCGGCCGGCGTCCTTGTCCGCACAGGACAAGAGCTGGCTTGCCAACGAGTTCGACCAGCTGATCTTTCCGGTGCTGACGCCGCTGTCGATCGATCCGGCGCACCCATTCCCATTCATCCCGAACCTCGGTTTCTCGATGGGCCTTCAGCTCGTCAGCAAGAACGGCCGCGAGCCGATGACGGCGCTGTTGCGCCTGCCGGTGGCGCTCGACCGCTTCATCCGCCTGCCTGATGTCAAGAACGTCATCCGCTACATCACGCTGGAAGACATGGTCAGTCAGTTCATCGACAGGCTGTTCCCGGGCTATGAGGTCAATGGTTCCGGCACGTTCCGCATCATCCGAGACAGCGACATCGAAGTCGAGGAAGAGGCGGAAGATCTGGTGCGCTTCTTTGAAACCGCGCTGAAGCGCCGGCGCCGCGGCTCGGTGATCCGCATCGAACTCGATTCGGAAATGCCTGCGTCGCTGCGCCAGTTCGTCGTTCAGGAATTGAGCGTTCCGGAAAACCGCGTCGCCGTACTGCCAGGCCTTCTGGCATTGAACACGCTGTCGGAGATCACCAAGGCGCCGCGCGACGATCTGCGCTTCGAGCCCTACAATCCGCGCTTCCCGGAGCGCGTGCGCGAGCACGCCGGCGATTGTTTTGCCGCGATCCGCGAAAAGGACATGGTGGTCCACCACCCCTACGAATCCTTCGACGTCGTCGTGCAGTTCCTGCTGCAGGCGGCTCGCGATCCGGAAGTGGTGGCGATCAAGCAGACGCTCTACCGCACCTCGAACGACAGCCCGATCGTGCGCGCGCTTGTCGACGCGGCCGAAGCCGGAAAGTCGGTGACGGCGCTGGTTGAGCTGAAGGCGCGCTTCGACGAGGAAGCCAACATCCGCTGGGCGCGTGACCTGGAGCGCGCCGGTGTGCAGGTCGTCTTCGGCTTCATCGAGCTCAAGACCCATGCCAAGATGTCGATGGTCGTGCGCCGCGAGGAGGGCCGGTTGCGCACCTATTGCCACCTCGGCACCGGCAACTATCACCCGGTCACGGCGAAGATCTACACCGACCTGTCATTCTTCACGTGCAATCCCGTCATGGCCCACGACATGGCGAACATCTTCAATTTCATCACCGGCTACGGCGAGCCGGAAGCCGGCATGAAGCTGGCGGTTTCACCGCACACGCTGCGCCCTCGCATCCTCAAGCATATCGAGGAGGAGATCGAGCACGCCAAGGCCGGCCGGCCCGCCGCGATCTGGATGAAGATGAATTCGCTCGTCGACCCCGACATCATCGATGCCCTCTACAAGGCCAGCCGTGCAGGCGTCGAAATCGACCTCGTCGTGCGCGGCATCTGCTGCTTGCGACCGCAGGTTCCCGGCCTTTCCGACAATATTCGTGTCAAGTCCATCGTCGGCAGATTCCTCGAACACTCCCGCATATTCTGTTTCGGCAACGGTCATGGCCTTCCATCGGAGAATGCGCTTGTCTATATCGGCTCGGCGGATATGATGCCGCGCAATCTGGACCGGCGGGTTGAGACGCTTGTGCCTCTTATCAACCGGACTGTGCACGAACAGGTTCTTTCGCAGATCATGCTGGGCAATCTCATCGACAACCAGCAGAGCTACGAAATTCTTCCCGACGGCACGTCTCGCCGGATGGAAGTCGGCAAGGACGCCGAGCCGTTCAACGCGCAGCATTATTTCATGACCAACCCCAGCCTCTCCGGCCGGGGTGAAGCCCTGAAGTCCAGCGCACCGAAGCTGATTGCCGGCTGGAAGAGCAGCTGGCGCAAGTAAACTGGTTTTGCATGGTCGAATCTGAAGCGCAGGGGCGTCTGCCCGGCATCCGCCCGGTTTCCGTTGTGGATATCGGCTCGAACTCCATTCGCCTTGTCGTCTACGAAGGCCTGAGCCGCGCCCCGGCCATGCTGTTCAACGAAAAGGTCATGTGCGGTCTGGGCAAGGGCATCGATGCCACGGGCCGCATGGACGAAGAGAGCGTCGAGCGCGCTCTGCGGGCGTTGCATCGCTTTAACGCGCTGTCGCAGCAGGCGCGCGCGACGTCCATGTATGTGCTGGCCACAGCGGCTGCCCGCGAGGCGAGCAACGGTCCGGCCTTCATTGCCAAGGCCGAGGCCATCCTCGGTCACAAGGTGCGCATCCTCACTGGCGAGGAAGAAGCCTATTTCTCCGCCATGGGCATCGTCAGCGGCTATCATGATCCCGATGGCGTGGTCGGCGACCTCGGAGGCGGTTCGCTGGAACTCGATGAGGTCAGCGGCACGACGATTGGCAAGGGCATCACGCTCCCGCTCGGCGGTATCCGCCTCTTCGAGCACAGCGGCGGCTCGCTGCCAAGGGCACGCACCTGGGTGCGCAAATTCATGAAAAGCACCTCGGTGCTGAAAGCCGGCGCCGGCCGCACTTTTTATGCCGTCGGTGGCACCTGGCGCTCGATCGCCAAGCTGCACATGGAAATCCGGAACTATCCCCTGCATATGATGCAGGGCTACGAGATTTCCTACGACGAGGCGATGGCGCTGCTACCGGAAGTGATCGAGCCGAAGAACATCAAGCCGTCCGCCTACGCGACGATCTCCAAGAGCCGTCGCAGCCTGCTTCCTTTCGGCGCCATCGTGATGCAGGAGGCGCTGTCTATTATGAGGCCGGAACGGATTTCGTTCTCGGCGCTCGGCGTTCGCGAAGGCTATCTCTTCTCCCTCCTGAACGAGAACGAGCGGGCGCAGGATCCGCTGCTGACCGCTGCCGGCGAAATCGCCATCCTGCGGGCGCGTTCGCCCGAACATGCCCGCGAGCTTGCCGACTGGACCGGCCGCATGGTGCCGTTCTTCGGCGTCGAGGAAACCGAAGAGGAAAGCCGCTATCGCCAGGCGGCCTGCCTTCTTGCCGATATCAGCTGGCGAGCCCATCCGGATTATCGAGGCCTGCAGGCGCTGAACATTATCGCCCACTCGACTTTCTCCGGCATCACCCATGCGGGACGGGCCTATATCGCGCTTGCCAATTACTATCGCTTCGAAGGGCTGAACGATGATGGCGCGACCGGCGCCCTGACCGGGATTACCACGCCGCGGCTGCTGGAACTGGCAAAGCTGCTCGGCGGCCTTTTGCGCGTCGCCTATCTCTTCTCTGCTTCTATGCCGGGTGTGGCGAAGAACCTGACGTTCCGCAAATCGTCATTGCCGGATATCGATCTGGAGATCGTCGTGCCCGCGGCCTATTCTGAGTTTGCCGGCGAGCGCCTCGACGGGCGGCTGCAGCAGCTCGGCAAGCTGACCGGCAGAAGACTGGCATTCCATTTCGTGAGCTGAACGCTTCTCGATCTCGGTTGAAGGGCGCGCGGACTGAAATCCGCGCGCCCTTTTGTTTATTCGGCTTTCAGGAAGTCGCCGACTTCGAGCAGGACGAACTCGTTGTCGTCGGCCTTGTCGAGCGCGCGGCCGGCCGAGAACGGCAGGTTGTTGTCGTTGCCGACGATGATGTGCGTGGCATCGACGCGATCGACGTTTTCGATCGTCACGAACGGCATGTCGTAATAGCCGTCGCCGCCGCCCTGTCGCTTCTTGTTGTCAGGATCGGCGATCTTCAAGAGGTCGATGTAACCGATCTTGCGTACGGCCTTGCCGACATTGCTGTCGTCGAAGGCGATCTTGTAGACGCGCTTCACCTTCGATCCGACTGCAAAGCAATCCGGCTTCGGATCTTTCGGGTCGGCGCAGGCCTTGTCGAGCGTGCCGGCACCGTTGTCGCGTTCGATTACCAGGGCTGTTCTGTCGTCGAGCATGTTGAAGTCGCCGATGGCTTCGCCGCCTTCCGCAAGCGGATATAGCCAGCTGCGGCCCGTCCAGGCCTTGGTGGCAACGTCGAGTTCGATGACGCGCAGCGCCGGACGGCCTTCCGCCTGTTCGACGGTTTCGCTGTCGGTCCAGATCGGGCCTTCGAGCAGGCCGTAAAGCTTGGCTCCGTCCTTCGAAAGGGCCATGCCTTCATAGCCACCGGAGCGCTTCAGGTTGAAGGCTGGCGTCTTCTTCGAGGGGTCGCCCTGCAGCGTCAGGGTCGGGTTGTCGGGCGACATTACCGGCTTTTCATTGACCGTCGTCGCGATGACGTCGGTCAGCTTACCGTCGACGTCGAACTTCAGGATGTAAGGACCGAATTCCTCGCCGACCCAGAAGCCGTCTGCGACAGGCTGGATCGATTCGACGTCGAAGTCGGCGCCTGTCAGGTAGCGCTTGTCGGAGCCTTCCATGACGATCGGGAAGGGGGCCTTGCGGTCGGGATCCGTTAGAAACACTGTCTTCAGCGCCTCGACCTTGCCGGCATCCCAGTCCATCTTCACGTGGTGCAGCATCAGCATGGCATCGGTGGAGTTTAGCTTGCTGCCGAAGCCGTTGTCGGACAGGCTCCAGAAGGTGCCGTCTTCCATCGCCTTGATGCCGGAGAAGCCCTGCATCGGCTGGCCGTTGAACGGCAGCGACAGGCCGGTCGGGCGCACGCCGTCCTTGCCGGGCACGGTGCCGAGCGCGTCAGCGCGCTTGCGGTCGGCGGTGGTGAACTTGCCCGAGGTCTTGAGATATTCCGGTGCGTCCGACGGTGCGGCCAGAATCGTGTTTGCCGGCAGGATCGCATGCGCCTTGAGGGTTGCGGGAAAGGCTTTTTCCTCAGCCAGGGCGGTCGTCGTCATCAAAAGGGAGAGCGCCGCGGTGGCGAGAAGCGTTTTGGTCATGAAAGTCACCATCGGTTGGATGCCAGAGTACGCAAACCCGATAGGCGGCTTTGATGACGGTTGGGTGATATCTGGCTTACAGCGCGGTGAAGCTTTGATGACAGGGCATCGGCGTCAGCCGGCAACGGCAAGCGTTGCCCATCGCCCGGGTGTGACGCCATAGGCGCGCTTGAAGTGGCGGGTGAAATGGGCCTGGTCGGCAAAGCCGGTGTCGAGCGCCGCACCCGCCAGGCTGTGGCCGGTGGCGATCATCCGGCGCGCCTGCTCCAGCCGCCGCATCAGCAGGTAGCGGTGCGGGCTGGTGCCGAGAACCTTGCGGAACTGGCGGGCGAGCGTGAAGCGATCAAGTCCGCTGATGGTCTCGAGTTCCTGCGACCCGACAGGGCGATCGAGGTTGGCTCTGAGGTAATCCGTCGCCTCGAAGACTGCCCGTTTCGCAGACCTGCCGGCAGCCTTGCCCGTTGTTCCGGCATGGCGGCACAGGCCCTCGGCGATGCGGGTGAGAATGTCGTCCAGCGCCAGTTCGTCGATGCCGCAGTCGAGATCCATGACGGCTTCGCTGATGGCCTGGCGCAGGGCGACATCGCCGACCACCGGCGCGGCGATGAAAGGCAGGGCTGCGCCGGTGTCGCCAAGCGCTGCGATCAACCGTTCCGGCCGCAGATACATCATCCGGTAGCGAAGGGTCGCCTCCGTACCGGCGCCACCGTCGTGCATCTCGTCCGGATGAATGATGATGATGCTTCCGGGCGTGCTGTAGCGGCTCTCGCCGCGATATTGGAAGGTCTGGATGCCGCCGAGCGTGACGCCGAGCGCATAGGTGTCGTGACGATGCGGCTCGAACACCTTTCCATGCAGCCGAGCTTCAATCCGCTCTATGCCGTCCACTGGCGCAGCGACACGGATGCCGTCACCCGGCGATCCGCACAATCGTTCAAGATCGACCGACGCGTCTTCGGCTAGTGCCTTCTCGGGCACGCCCTGATGTCCTGAAATGGAGATACCCGTCATGTTCGACACCAAGTTCGCGATCGTGTTGCGCGAGGATCTGGCCACCTGGCAGAAGCTGAACGTCACCGCATTTCTGGCCACCGGCATCGCCGGACAGAAGCCGGCAATCATCGGTGAAGCCTATCGCGATGGCGCCGGCAATGTCTACAACGCGTTGAGCGTCCAGCCGATCATCGTGTTATCGGCAGATGGTGCGACGCTCGGACAGATTCAACGGCGCGCGATCGAAAGAGAGATTCGCACCTCTGTTTATGTCGATGCCATGTTCTCGACCGGCCATGATAGCGCCAATCGTGCGGTCTTTGCTGAGACGCGGCCTGGTGACGCGAAGGTCGCCGGCATCGCCGTTCATGCCGACAAGAAGCTGGTCGACAAGATCACCAAGGGGGCAAAGCTGCACGGATGAAGGCTAGCTGGCCAGTTGCGGCGCCGGCGCACCCCCGGCGCGAAGCGCCAGCACGCCGAGCTTCTGTCCGCGTCCCTTGACGGCGTGCTCACCGAGATCCTCGACACGCACATAGTGAGGCAGTCGCATCTTGCGAGCAAGGTCGGCGGAAATGAGAACTTGATGGTTCAACGTCTTGCAGAAGCCTTCAAGCCGGGCCGTCGTGTTCACCGTGTCGCCGAAATAGGTGATCTTGTGGCGGTCGAGGCCGATCTCGGCCGCGACGATGGTTCCCCCATGGAGAGCCGCACGCAGACGCGGAACCTCGCCGAATTCCTTCTGCCAGCGGTGCGCGTCCGCGTCGATCATCTCCAGAATGTCGAAGACGCAATGGATACAAGCTGCGTTGTTTGTGGCCCGGTCGAAGGGCCAGGTGATGACTGCGGCGTCTCCCACATAGTCGTCGATCGATCCGCGATAGCGCAGAACCGGATCTGCGATCGTCGCGAACAGCTTGCCGAGGTATTCCTGCATCCGCAGGTCGCCATTGCGCTCGGCATAGGAGGTCGAACCGGCGAGATCGATGAACAGGAAGACACGCTCTTCCTGGATCGGCCTGCGGTAGCGCCCGGTCAGCAGGCTTAGGAAGACGTCGCGCCCGAGCAGTTCACGGACCCTGAGGATGAAGACGAGCGAGCCCGAGATGGCCAATGCAAAGAGCAGAACCGTCTTGGACGGCAGCATCGCCTCCATCCAGTGATCGTTCATCACGCCGCTCATCCCCATGATCAGGCCGGCGGCTGCGTAACCGATATCGAGCAGCACGAAATAGATTGCGAGCGAGGCGACGAAGAAGACCGGTGTCGAGAAGGTATGGATCCGTCGATTGAGACGCCGGAAAATGATGCGGCGCTCGAATGCAATGATCGGCGTGCACATGAACAGTGCATAGGTCGCGCCGATCAGCCAACCTGTCCCATAAACAATCCACGCGTAGACGGCGCCGGCCGCAGCAACGACCAGCAGCAGGAGAAGTCCTTCGAAAGTGGAGAAACGCCAGCGCATGCGGAAAGGCCTCGGAACCCGATAACGGAAGAAGGGGCACGTCGGCCAACGTCGTTGTACCGTGTCGCGTCAGCGCGCCGATTCGCGATCCCTAGGATTGCGAATCGGTGGCGCCAAGGGGCCTTGGCTAGAGCCGGATTCGGGCGGAAGATTGTTGTCCGCCCGCGCGCCTTCAGTCGCCGATTTCCATCGCTTCGATCTTCTTGTCGACGAAGCGCAGAGCCACTTCGCCGTTGATCAATTTCAGTGCCGTATCGCCGAACAGCTCACGCCGCCAGCCTTTCAGCGCGCCGACGTCGGCCTTCTCGCCCTCGGCGGCGATCTTGTCGAGATCGTCGCTGTTGGCGATGATCTTGGCAGCCACACCCTGTTTCTCGGCGATCAGCTTCAACAGCACCTTGAGCATTTCGGTGGCGGCGGCAGCACCTTCCGGCGTGTGGTTCTGTCGCGGCAAGCGTGGCAGGTCGGTCTTGGGAATAGCAAGCGCTTCGTTGACCGCCTCGGTCAGCGCTGCTCCCGCGCTCGAGCGCTCCCAGCCCTTCGGGATCGTTCGCAGCCGCGCCAGTGCCTCGGAATCCTTCGGCTGCTGTTGTGCCACTTCATAGATCGCATCGTCCTTGAGGATGCGACCGCGGGGAACGTTGCGATTGCGCGCCTCACGCTCGCGCCAGGCCGCAACCTTCTGCAGAACGGCAAGTTCGATGGGCTTCTTGACGCGCATCTTCAGGCGTTGCCAGGCGTCATCGGGATGCAGGTCGTAGGTGTCTTTGGCTTCGAGGATGGCCATTTCCTCCGACAGCCACAGCGAACGGCCTTCGCGCTCGAGCTGCGCGTTCAGGTGCTGATAGACGTCGCGCAGATGCGTGACGTCGGCCAGCGCGTAATCGAGCTGTTTCTCGGTCAGCGGCCGGCGGCTCCAGTCGGTAAAGCGCGAGGACTTGTCGATCTGCTCGCCCTTGATCCGGTTGACGAGCTGGTCGTAGGAGACGCTGTCGCCGAAGCCGCAGACCATGGCGGCGACCTGGGTGTCGAAAATCGGGTGCGGGATCAGGTTGCCGAGATGGAAAATGATCTCGATATCCTGGCGCGCGGCATGGAACACCTTGATCACGTCAGGGTTGGCCATCAGCGCAAAGAACGGCGCGAGGTCGATGCCCTTGGCCATCGGATCGACGATGACGGCCATATCCGGGTTCGCCATCTGGATCAGGCAAAGCTCCGGCCAGAAGGTGGTCTCACGCAGGAATTCCGTGTCGATCGTAATATAACTTGAGCGGGCCAGCTGCTGGCAGGCGGCCTCGAGATCTGCGGTTGTTTCAATCATCGGATTTAAATCACTGTGGCAAAAATGCGGCTAGGTTTTTCGTGTAGCCCTTCGTGCCATCCGTCACAATCGAAATTCTCAGACCACCTTGAAATAACCGGTCATGCCGGTCTTCTGATGCTCGATGATGTGGCAGTGGAACACCCAGTCGCCAAGATTGTCGGCAACAAGCGCTATTTCCGCCTGTTCGTCGGGCAAAAGCAGGATGGTGTCGGTCGGCGGCGGCAGGAATGTCCGCTTGTTCGAGCTTAGAATGCGGAAGCTCATGCCGTGCAGATGGATCGGATGGGCATGTGGCGTCCGGTTGGCGATCTGCATCACATAGCTCTTGCCGAGCTTCATCTCCTCGATCGGCGCGATCGGATCGGGCGTGTCGCCCGGCCACGGCACCTTGTTGATCGCCCAGAATGTGTAGCCGAGCGAGCCGCAGATCGAGGGTGTCGCCTTGTGTTCGGCGGTGGCCGTCAGGTCGATCGGAATGCGCGTGGCAACCGACAGGTCCGCCTCGGCGATCGGATTGGCGGGCAGGGCTGAGACATCGCGGATATCTCGATTCAAGGATGGCCCCGCCGCGCGGAAGCTTGCGATCGTCCAGGGATGCGAGCCGCGCAGATTGCCGAGCTTCACCGTGGCGCCCTCGCGGTCCGGCATCCTGACGACGAGGTCGATGCGCTGACCGGGGCCGATGTCGTAGCGGTCGAGAGGGAAGGGCTTGCCGAGCGGGTTGGCGTCCAGCGCCACGACCACGGCGTCCGCGCCCTCCAGCCCGAGCGTATAGATCCGCGTGACGTCCGTTGCCGCAATCCGGACCCTGACGAGGCCGCCGGCCGGCACGTCGTAGCTCGGCTCCTGCTGCCAGTTCGCCGTGCGCACCGTGCCGTAGGTGCCGCCGCGCGCAGCGTCGCGCGGCTTGAACGGGTCGATGAAGGCACCGCCCTTGCCGAGCCGCCAGTCGCGCAGGTTCAGGACGATTTCGGCGTCGAACACAGGATCGTCGGGGTTCTCGACGACGATGACGCCCGTCAGCCCGCTTCCCATCTGGGTCAGCGTGTTGCAGTGCGGATGATACCAGAAGGTGCCGGCATCCGGCGGCGTGAAGACGTAGTCGAAGGGATCGCCCGGATAGACATAAGGCTGGGTCATCTCCGGGACGCCGTCCATGGCGTTGGGGATGCGAAGTCCGTGCCAATGCACGGTCGTCGGCTCGTCGAGCCTGTTCATCAGTCTTGCCGCGTAGGGTTCGCCCATGCGCATCCTCAGCACGGGCGGCATGCCGTTGCTGACAGAGTCCCCGAGCCCATAGGTCATGACCTTGGGTGTAACGCCGTCCGCGGCAATCTGCGCCTCGGTCAGCTGGGCCGTCAGGATCTGCGGATCCGGTGCAGCCCCGGCGCGTGCCGCCATGCCGGCGCCGAATGCGAAAGCGCCACCCAAAGCGGCGGAGCCCTGGAGGAACGTGCGGCGGCTGATCAGGGACATTCTGGCAATCTCGGCAACTGGATGGGAGGTCAGGTTCTAAACCTGATCGTCGCAATCAGCAATTCGCTCGCGCAGGCACATCTTGCCGCAGGGGTTCAGTCGTCCTTGCGCGGTTGGCTTCCACCCGCGAGCTTGTTGAAGAAGGACGACGTCCGCAGCAGGTTGCGAAACGGCATGGCACGGGCTTCCGTCGGCACGCCGCTGCGGGCCGTCATGCGCCTGATTGTATAGAGCATGAAGAGGAAGAGGATGGCGGCGGTATAGATGAACAGCGCCTGCGGGCCGAAGATTTCGAGCAGGAAGGAGGCAAACAGCGGGCCGATGATCGCACCGAGCGACCAGAAGAACAGCATGCCCGCGGAGACCAGCGCATGCTGGCCTTCCGCCGCGTGGTCGTTGGCATGAGCCGAGCACAGCGAATAGAGCGGCATGGCGAAAGCGCCGAACAGGAAGATGCCGGCGAAGTTCAGCAACTCGTCGTTGCCGGCGCCGAAGGCGAGGAAAAGCCCAGCGAGCAAGGACCCGAAGGTGGCAATCAGGATGATCAGGCGCCGGTCGATCTGATCGGAGTAGTGGCCGAGCGGGTATTGCAAGACGACGCCACCGATGATGCCGGCGCTCATGAAGGTGGCGATCGCCGTGACGGACAGCCCGATCCCTTGCGCGTAGATCGGGCCAAGGGAGCGGAAGGCGGCATTGGTCAGGCCGACGACGATGCACCCGACGGTCGCGAGCGGTGAGATGTTCCAGAGCGCCCTGACGTCGAAGCGGATCGCCTCCGGCGCTACCGGGCTCGACCGGTCGGCAAAGGAAATAGGCACGAGCGACAGGGTCAATGCCATCGAGATGATGGCAAAGAGTTCGAAGCCGCCGATCCCGATGCCAGGAATGATGTATTGGGCCGCGGTAACCGAGCCGAGATCGACCAGGCGATAGACGGACAGCGTCCGCGCGCGATTCGTATTGGTGACGCTGGCGTTCAGCCAGCTCTCAACGGTCGCAAAAAGACAGGCGAAGGCGATACCGGCGACCAGCCGCATCAGGAACCACATGAACGGGTTGATGACGAGCACCATGGCGATCGCCGCCGCCGATGCGATTGCTGCCATCGCCGAGAACGTGCGGATATGCCCGATCGAGCGCAGGATGCGGGTGACATAGATGCAGCCAAGCGCGAAGCCGATATTGTAGCCGGCGCCGATGACACCGATCAGCGATGTCGAGAAGCCTTCTTCCAGCGCTCTGAGCGAGATGAACGTGCCTTGCAGTCCGTTGCCACCGATGAGGATGCCTGCGGTGACAAGAAGCGGAATGAGCGGACGAATTTGCGACATGGGGCAGGCGACTTCCGAAGGGCTCGCGAGTCGGGATAAAGGCGGACGCAATATGTGTAACGGCGCATTCGGATGGCGCACAGTCGCGAATTGTGACGATATCCGTTCTTTTCGCGCCGTTTGAGCGAAAGCCTTGTCTTCAGCCCGTGAACAGGGGCGAATTTGTCCGCCGTCGGCGACGCTTCCCGAAGGGAACGCAGACGTCTCGGCTTGACAAAGCCGGCGCATCATGCGCTTTTCCGCCCGATTTTGATCATGTTGCCGCGCGCCGTTCCGGCCTGCGCGGCGCTTTGCAATTCCGGGATAACACGATGCACCGCTACCGCAGCCACACCTGTGCCGCCCTCCGCAAGTCGGATGTCGGCTCCACCGTTCGCCTCTCCGGTTGGGTCCACCGCGTCCGCGACCATGGCGGCTTGCTTTTCATCGATCTGCGTGACCACTACGGCATCACCCAGGTCGTCGCCGATCCCGACAGCCCCGCCTTCAAGGCGGCCGAAACGGTTCGTGGCGAATGGGTCGTGCGCATCGACGGCCTCGTCAAGGCCCGCATGGACGACACCGTCAACAAGGGCATGCCGACGGGCGAAATCGAGCTCTACGCCCAGGAGATCGAGGTTCTTTCTGCCGCCAAGGAATTGCCGCTGCCGGTCTTCGGCGAGCCGGATTATCCGGAAGACGTGCGCCTGAAGTACCGCTTCCTCGACCTGCGCCGCGACACGCTGCACAAGAACATCGTCAAGCGCACGCAGATCATCTCGTCGATGCGCCGCCACATGGGCGAAGTCGGCTTCACCGAATACACGACCCCGATCCTGACGGCGTCGTCGCCGGAAGGTGCACGCGACTTCCTCGTGCCGTCGCGCATCCATCCCGGCAGCTTCTACGCCCTGCCGCAGGCGCCGCAGCAGTACAAGCAGTTGCTGATGGTTGCCGGTTTCGACCGCTACTTCCAGATCGCGCCGTGCTTCCGCGATGAAGACCCGCGCGCCGACCGCCTGCCGGGCGAATTCTACCAGCTCGACCTGGAAATGAGCTTCGTCGAGCAGGAAGACGTCTGGACGACGATGGAGCCGGTCATCCGCGACATCTTCGTCGAGTTTGCCGACGGCAAGCCGGTGACGGAAAAGTTCCCGCGCATTCCTTACGACACGGCCATCCGCAAATACGGCTCCGACAAGCCGGACCTGCGCAACCCGATCGAGATGCAGGCGGTTACCGAGCACTTCGCCGGTTCCGGCTTCAAGGTCTTCGCCAACATGATCGCCTCGAACCCGAAGGTCGAAGTCTGGGCCATCCCGGCCAAGACCGGTGGTTCGCGCGCCTTCTGCGACCGCATGAATGCCTGGGCGCAGAGCCAGGGCCAGCCAGGCCTCGGCTACATCTTCTGGCGTAAGGAAGGCGAAAAGCTCGAAGGCGCTGGCCCGCTTGCCAAGAACATCGGCGAGGAACGCACCGATGCGATCCGCACGCAGCTTGGTCTCGATGACGGCGATGCCTGCTTCTTCGTCGCCGGCGATCCGTCGAAGTTCTACAAGTTTGCCGGTGAGGCCCGCACGCGGGCAGGCGAGGAGTTGAACCTCGTCGACCGTGACCGCTTCGAGTTCTGCTGGATCGTCGACTTCCCGTTCTACGAATGGCTGGAAGACGAAAAGAAGATCGATTTCGCCCACAACCCCTTCTCGATGCCGCAGGGTGGCCTTGAGGCGCTGAACAGCGAAGATCCGCTGTCGCTCAAGGCCTACCAGTACGACATGGTCTGCAACGGCTTCGAGATCGCGTCCGGCTCGATCCGTAACCAGCTGCCGGAAGTCATGGTCAAGGCGTTCGAGCTGACCGGCAAGTCACAGCAGGAAGTCGAAGAGCAGTTCGGTGGTCTCTACCGTGCGTTCCAGTACGGCGCGCCGCCGCATGGCGGCATGGCCTTCGGCATCGACCGCGTCGTCATGCTGCTCGTCGGTGCCAAGAACTTGCGCGAGATCTCGATCTTCCCGATGAACCAGCAGGCCGTCGACCTCCTGATGGGCGCGCCGTCCGAGGCGACGCCGGCGCAGCTGCGTGAACTGGCGCTTCGCCCGATCCCGCAGAAGAAGGACTAAGGTCTTCACAGACTGAGAAACAAGAGACCCGGCGGTTGCCTTCACCGCCGGGTCTTTTCATTTCTACGTGGGTGCAAGCTCAGGGCTTGGCGTAGACGGCGTCGCGCACATCGCGGGTAAACTGGCCCCACATGCCTTCGAACGCCGTGTTGGTCAGGGCCACCACCGTGATGTTTTCGACCGGGTCGACGAACCAGTTGTGGCCATAGGCGCCGCCCCACTGGATCGTGCCCTTGGACTGCGGCGTGCCGGCCCCCGCGGGATCGACGAGCACGGCCCAGCCGTAGCCAAAGCCCCAGCCGGGACCCTGTGTTTCCGCCTTGGGACCGGTGTGGTCCTGCATCATGGTGCTGACCGTTTCCGGCGAGAGCAGTGGCCCGCCGCCCTTGCGGATCGTTTCCAGGAACGTCAGCAGGTCGTTCGCGGTCCCCGCCATGCCGGCGCCGCCAGAGGGGAAGGCATGGGCGTCGAGGATGCGGTCGGGCGAGAAGAGCACCTTGCCCTCGCCGATCGGTACGGCCGCGTTACCCTCCATTCGGACCGGCGCGGGCGAGCCATCGAAGTAGGCTGCGGTCAGCCTGTCCGTCTGCCTCACCGAAAACCCGGTGTCGGCCAATGCAAGCGGCGTCACGACCAGTTCGTCGACAGCCTTGTCCAGCGTCTTGCCTGTGGCTTTCTCGATGACGGCGCCGAGCACGTCGATCGCCACGGAATAGCGCCAGGTCTCGCCCGGTCGGGATGCGAGCGGGACGGTGGCGATGCGCTTCAGATTCTCGTCCAGGGTGATGCCGGAGAGATCGAGCCCATCGGAAACGCCGGCCTTCGCGTAGGAACCGCCTGGCGGCTGGAAGAAGCCGTACTCGAGCCCGGCGGTATGGTTGAGGAGGTGGCGCACCAGGATCGGCGCCTCGCTGCCCTCGAAGTTGGGCCGGAAATCCGGAAGCCATTTGCTGACGGGATCGTCCAGTTTGATGCGTCCCTGTTCGACAAGCCGCATCGCTGTCACCGTCACCAATGGCTTGGTCACCGAGGCAAAGCGGAAGATATCGTTCTGGTGCGCGGCACGGTTCGCTTCCCGGTCGGCAAGGCCCGCAGCTCTGGCATAAACAAGTTCGCCATCGCGAGCGACGAGAACGACGGTGCCGACAATGCGCTTTTCAGCAATCGCTCGATCGATCACCGGGTCGAGCTGCGCTTTGAGTGCCGATTGGCCGTGATCGTCGGCAAGTGCCGGAAAGGCGAGCAGCGCGGAGACCAGGGCAGCACTCTTGAGATGGAGACTCATCGTGGAAAACCTCCTATAATCACAATGACCGTTCCTGAATATGTCAGGTGCGATTCTAATTCTAGAGTGATCGTTGTGAAAAATAGCAGTTTGTTGGAATCATCTACCCGCCGGCGTGGACGACCACGTGCTTTCGACCGCGATGTTGCGCTTGCGGCCGCCGGAGAAACCTTTTGGCGACTGGGATACGAGGGGGCGTCGATTGCCGATCTGACCGCAGCCATGGGGATTACGCCGCAGAGCCTCTATGCGGCCTTCGTCTCCAAGGCGGAGCTCTATCGCGAGGCGCTTGAGCGCTATCGGCAGGAGGAAGGGGCGGCGGCCGGCCGGAACCTGAACGGTGAAGGGCACGTGGTCGATGCTATTGCGAGGCTTCTTCGGATTTCAGCCCATGAGTTTTCGCTTCCCGGTCGGCCGAAAGGCTGCATGATCTCGACCGCCGTTTTGACATGCGCTGTCGAAAATGACGCGATCGCCCGCCACGTGACCGTTCTTCGCAGCCAGACACTCGCGGCGCTCGAGGCGCGGCTTCGCCGTGGCATCGAAGAAGGTGAATTGCAAGAGCACACGGATGCGGGCGGGCTTGCTCGCTTTATCGGCGCCATCCTGCAGGGAATGACGGTGCAGGCTCAGGACGGAGCCGGAGAGGCGGATCTCTTGCCGATTGCCGAATTTGCCATTGCCGAGGTCGCGCGTCACTGCCGGGCCGCGGCCTGAGTTCACGGCAGTCCCGCTCCTCGGTCTGAGCTGGCCGGTCCGCAACCCATGGCACTCATCCCCGCTTCTCAGAAGTCCATGCCCGCACCGTTGGGCGGTTGTGCGGCGCCATCCTTCTTCGGCTTCTCGGCGATCATCGCTTCGGTGGTCACAAGAAGTCCGGCAACGGAGGCAGCGTCCTGAAGCGCTGCGCGCACCACCTTGGCCGGATCGATAACGCCCATCTTGAAGAGATCACCGTATTCGCCCGTCTGTGCATTCCAGCCATAGGCGAAGTCGGTTTTCTCGCGCAGCCTGCCGACGATGATCGAACCTTCGGCGCCGGCATTCTCGGCAATCTGGCGCACCGGCATCTCCACCGCGCGCCGGACGATCTCGATGCCGACCCGCTGATCCTGGTTGGCAACCTTGATGCCGTCCAGCGCACCGACCACCCGAAGCAGGGCGACACCGCCGCCTGGCAGGATGCCCTCTTCGACGGCCGCACGGGTGGCATGCAACGCGTCGTCCACCCGGTCCTTTTTTTCCTTCACCTCCAGTTCGCTGGAGCCTCCGACCCGGATGACGGCCACGCCGCCCGAAAGCTTGGCAAGCCGTTCCTGCAGTTTTTCCCGATCGTAGTCGGAGGTTGTTTCCTCGATCTGCGCCTTGATCTGGCTGACCCGGGCGCCGATGTCGGCCTTGCTGCCGGCGCCGTCGACGATGGTGGTGTTTTCCTTCTCGATCATCACCCGTTTGGCACGGCCGAGCGTTTCAAGCGTGACATTCTCAAGCTTGATGCCGACATCTTCGGAAACGACCGTACCGCCGGTCAGCACCGCGATATCCTCGAGGATCGCCTTGCGCCGGTCGCCGAAACCCGGCGCCTTGACGGCAGCGATCTTGAGGCCGCCACGCAGCTTGTTGACGACAAGTGTTGCCAAGGCCTCGCCTTCGACATCCTCTGCAATGATGAGAAGTGGGCGGCTCGCCTGGATCACCGATTCGAGGATCGGGATCATCGCCTGCAGGTTGGAAAGCTTCTTTTCGTAGATGAGGATGTAGGGATCTTCGAATTCGACCCGCATCTTCTGCTGGTCGGTGATGAAATAGGGCGAGAGATAGCCTCGGTCGAACTGCATGCCCTCGACGATCTCCAGCTCGATCTCGGCAGTCTTGGCCTCTTCTACGGTAATGACGCCTTCATTGCCGACCTTCTCCATCGCCTCGGCGAGGTAACGGCCGATCTCCGTGTCGCCGTTGGCGGATATGGTGCCGACCTGCGCGATCTCCTCGTTATTGGCGATCTTGCGGGCGCGGACTTTGAGCTCGGTGACGATGGCGTCCACGGCCAGGTCAATGCCGCGCTTGAGGTCCATCGGATTCATCCCGGAAGCGATCGCCTTGACGCCCTCCTTGACGATCGCCTGCGCGAGGACTGTTGCCGTCGTCGTTCCGTCGCCCGCAACATCACTGGTGCGCGATGCCACCTCGCGCAGCATCTGTGCGCCCATGTTTTCGAACTTGTCTTCGAGTTCGATTTCCTTGGCGACGGAAACGCCGTCCTTGGTGATCCGCGGGGGGCCATAGGACTTTTCGATGACGACGTTTCGTCCCTTCGGTCCGAGCGTCACTTTCACGGCATTGGCAAGGATATCGACGCCGCGCAGCATGCGGTCGCGCGCGTCGCTACTGAATTTGACTTCCTTGGCTGTCATTGTCGGCCTCCCTCAACACGAAACTCGCAGTCACGTGGCCCGCGATCGAAAAGGGCCCTGACGCTACCGATCGTCAATGTGGCGCCCTCATCGGAAGCGCTGCCGCTCAACACGTTACTCTTCGCCATCATCAGGCGTCAGGATGTCGATCAACGCAGCGACCCGTCCAGCCGGCAGATGCCGTCCTTCGCCGATCAGCGCCTCGTCGTTGTTGACCCAGGCGATTGCTTCGGCGAGTTCTGCCGCACTGGCTCCCGTCGCCAGTAGCTCCGCCATCAGCGTTTCGTCGACCGGGCCAAGAATGGCGGTGATATCCGCATGTTTCAGTCCCATGACGTTCTCCTTCCGTGTGATCGGTCAGGAATGCCGGATGAAGTCTTGCCTTCAGAGAAATGTAGATAGGCGACGGCGCTCGTGCATCAAGCAGAGGCCATCATAACATGGAACGTGTTCGCGCGAAAAAGCCCGGCTTGAGGACGGGCTTGCCAGGTTCCGATCGGATCACTCGGGTCGAAGGCTATTGTCGAGAAAGTACCACTGGTCGAGATTGGCCCGGATAATCGGTTCGATCGCGTTGTTCAACATCAGGATGTCATCCAGCTGCCGGGCGCCGGGGCGGTCCTCGGGCGGAAGCTTTATCGGGGGCAGTGCCCGGCATTCGAAGCGGAAGCCGTCGGCGCGCAGGTTGTACCACGGGCAGATGGTGGCGCCGGTCATGCGGGCGAGGCGGATGGCAATGGCGAGGTTGCCTTCGAGATGTGGCTTGCGGTCGAAGAACGGACCACGGATCAAGCCGCCAAAACCTTCGTCGCAGAAGGTGCTGACGACGCCGCCGCTCTTCAGGATCTTGATCGCAGGGCGAATGCCTTCGGCGCCGGGCGGCAGGAACCGCAAACCCGCCTTGCTGCGAACGCGCTCGGCGATCCAGGCCTTGGCCCGGCCCTTGGGCGGGAGGTAGAAGGCATAGGGGTGGACGTTGATCCTCTGAAGAACGGTTGGCCCAACTTCCCAGTTGCCGAGATGCATGCCGACGATGATGACCGGGCCGGCCTTGACGGCATCATCGATGATTTCGAGACCGTGGAATATCAGCCGATCGCGATTGTTCTGCAACCGGTTCACCACGGAGAACTCGGTCATCAGCCGGCCCTGCGCTCGGCAGTTTTCGCGAAACAGTTCCTGCTGCTCGGTCTCGTTGAGGTCCGGCCGCAATGCGCGGATGGTTTCCTGCGCGCGGCGCGACGCCACCTTGTGGAAGCGCGGCATGGCAAACAAACCGAGCGCTGCACCCAGCTTGGAACAGGCATCCATCGGGAGGAGCTTCATGCCGAAATGCCCGCTGAGGTGCGCGAGGTTCCAGAGATTATCGGTTACCCAGTAGCGCCAGAAGGCACGCAAGCCCTCCCGGCCGGAAAGCGCATCCGCAAGGGAGGGGCGCTCTTGGCTGGCGAATGTCCATGCCTTGCGCTTGGCAATTCTTTCGGCCCGTTGCGGTTCTTCAATGGTCATGGGATGGCCTCTGCCGTCGATGGAGGGTGACCGGAAGCCCGCCCTTCGGTCGCAGCGTCAGGCGGCAGATGGGCTCCACCTTGTGGCCGTCGACGACCGCTACCCGAAACTGCTGCGCGATGATCGCCAGGCACAGAATTGCTTCCGTGAGCCCGAAATGCAAGCCGGGGCAGACGCGCGGCCCACTGGCAAATGGAATGAAACTATAGGGCGTTGGGCGACGCCCTCCCATGAACCGGTCAGGGCGGAAATGATGCGGGTCCTCGAACAGGCTTTCCGTCCGGTGGAGAAGCCAAGGCACGATCAGCACGAGCGAGCCGCGTTCCGCGGCGATATCGCCGATCATTTCTGCCTGACGGGTTTGTCTCGCCAGAATGGGAACAGGCGGGTAAAGGCGAAGCGTCTCCTCGATGATGGCCTTGCACAATTCGAGCTGCGGCACGTCGTCGATCGTCGGCACCCGATCGCCGCAGACGCGGCCAATCTCGTCATGGAGCGCCTTTTCGACCCATTTGGCGCGGGACAGGAGGTACCAGGCCCAGGTGAGCGTGGCGGCCGTCGTCTCATGACCCGCCATGAAAATCGTCGCCGCTTCGTTGCGCAGGGCAACCAGGTCGAGCTTGAGTTCAGGATTTCGCTGCTGGCGACGGATCAACAGCTCAACCATGGAGTTGTGGTCGCCGCGGCCTTCGAGGTGATCCTCGACCACCTTGTCGATGATACGGTGGATACGCTTGACCGAGCGGCGAAGCGTCGGTGTTCGCAAGATCGGGAGCCCATCGTCGAAGCCGAGGAAGTAGCCGAGATTGATCGAATCGACCAGCGACTGGTAGCTGGTGAAGCTGTCGGTGACTGCCGCCGCGCTGTCGTCCCCGAGCTGGTTTCCAAAGACGCTGCGCGCAATGATCTCCGCGGTCAGGCCAGCCATTTCGTGCAGGGCGTTGACCTGCGCACCGTCCGGCATCCCGTTCCAGCGCGCGACCAGTTCGCTGGTCGTGCGCTCCATGACCGGACCGAAGGCAGGCACCCTTTTGGCATGGACGATGTCGGCGACCAGGGGACGCCGCTGTTTCCAGATGTCGCCGTCCGAGATGAAAAGGCCGTCGCCCAGGAGGAATTCGAGTGCGCGGCGCATCTGCGGGCTCTTGCGCTCGAAATTCTCGTGACGTTTGACGACAACCTGGCGGATGAGGTCGGGCGAGTTGACCAGAATGACCTGCCGCCCGATCAGCCGGATCTGGGAAACCTTCTCCGTAAAGTCGTTGTTCCGCCAGATCGACAGAAAATCCGTTCGTGCCTGAAGCAGAAGCCGCAGGGGCTTGCCCGGTGGTCCCGAATAATAGTCGGCGCGCGCAGGCTCAAATCTCTCTTCCGACAGCTCTTCTCTGAATTTTACCGATTGATGGAACCATCCAGCCATTGACGCCCGATCTGTCGAAAAGAAACGAATAAATGCACTTGCGTTTCGGCGTTCAGAACAATGTTCGCGAGAGTGTGGCTCTCGATATTTGTCTTCTGTTCTCTAACTTGCGCCTGTTCTACAAAACGACAGTTTTCACGGTTGCCGGATCTGAATTGTTCTTCATCCGGGATTACAGCATGGTCGAAAAATGCGCGCAGTACGGAATGGTCAGGCAAAACGCCGTTGACGTTTCATACGAATGGGGCATGCGAGAAAAAGCTGCGGTCCTTCGAAGCAGATCAGGGGATAATACTGGCGGTGCAGTCTTCGAGGCGCAAGGCGGCGCAAGTAAAACAGGCCGTCGAAACAAGGGTTTTCAACCGAAAACGGCCACTCGACAAGAATATGACACGGCTGCGAGGAGGCAATCCGAAACGCGATTGGCTGCTCGGCCCGAATGAGACTGGTGCTTGGGTATCGTGGCCGTCGAACGCCGTATCTGCGGCCCTTGTTTCATGCGTGCCGTGAAGCCGGGCTGTGTGCTGGATACGGAAACGCCGGCGACTTCGACGACCGATAGGTCATGCGAAGTCGCCGGCGCTGATTTTCAGGCCGGAGCTTTACCGATCAATCGTTTGCCGTCACCTTGACGCCGAGGACCGAAGGGATCGTGTTCGGTGCGCCCATTGCTGCGCCCATGATCATCGGGAACGGAACCGGCTTTTCTGGAGCAGCGCTGATCGTGAGGCTCTTCGGGCCGTCGAGGTAGGTATTGACTGCGGACGATACCTGGTTCTGCAGTTCCGGCACGTTGAGCTGTGCCATCATCAACGGAACGAGGCCCTTCAGCGATTGCGCCAGCTGATCGCCCGTCACACCCTGCTGCGAACCCGCGTAGTCGAGTGCCTTCTTGGTGATCGAGGCGTCGTCGAAGCGGATTTCGGCGCTGTTGAAGGTCAGCTGCTGCATCAGCCCCATCATGGCGAGACCCATCGCCTGATTGGCCTCTTCCTTGTTGGGGTTCGCTTCGGCGGACTTCATGGCTTCCTGAAGCGACTTCATGAAGGCAAGTGTGTAGCCCGAGATGTCGACAGCGAGGTTCAGCCGGCCGACATTCTTGAAGTCGAAGGCGTATTCCTCGAGCGCGACGTTGCCGCTTTCGACTTCCCAGCTGCCCTTCATCGTCACCGCGCCGTCCAGCTTGGTCAGGCCAAGCTTTTCGATGGCCTCCTTGGTCTTGGGGTCTTCGATTTGCGAAAGGTCTGCCTTGAGGCCGGCAGCGGTTGCATCGAAGTCAAAGCCGGCATCGTTTTCCTGGCGGGCGAGGTTTGCTTCACTGCTTTCCAGCGAAAAGACTTCCTTGCCCTTGGCGCTGACAGTGATCGGGCCGGTGCTCGCGCTTTCGTAAAGCAGGATATCGTCGAGCGTGCCGCCTGCCGGGTTGGCCGGAATGGACAGGCCCGAAACGAGAATGTCCTTGACGGCGAGGCTGCCCTCATCCTGTGCGACGTTGACGTCAGGGAAGGAAACGGTCTCGGCATAGTAGCCGCCGCCTTCGGTTTCCTCGACGCCTTCGAAGGTGATGTCACCGATCTTCAACGCGTCGCCGGGCTGGCCCGCGAGCTTGATCTGGACGCCCGAGGCCGTCACCGTGTCGCCGCTGACTTCGGCCTTGTCGAAGGTGAGTGTGGTGCCGTTCGAACTCATCGCCGCATCGAGCTTCTTCATCAGGTCCGCGCCGTCCAGCGCAAAGGCCGGGCCGGTGAGGGTCAGGAGTGCGGCGCTGGCCATCATCAGGCGGATCTTGCGCGTATGCATCATTGTGGAGTTCCTTCGTGAAAATATCTGATTGTTTAGCTGTGTCGAGGATGCGGCATCGCTAGTCTGGTTCATGTCGGCAAGCTGCGTCAACTGAGGCAGATAGCCTTATCGGCCGGCGAAATATGCCATGCCTGAGGCCCGTCCTCCCGTCAGTTCGCGTCCCGCAATGTCCCCCTCGCAAATCATCCAAATCAACAGCAGCCGAACCTAATACGAAACAGGGCGAAATTATATTCGCTCGATGAAATCACGCGCGCTTCCTCGCCCGGATGCTTTCCAGGACGTTACCGACGGCATTCGCTCACCCATGCCATAACCGTCTGGACGTTGCACGAACATTGCAGGACCGGGTCTGCGCCCTTCAATAGCGCATAGGCGGCGCCATGCGGTTCTCCACAGCGCGATCCCCTGAAATCCTTGATGTTCCGGGTTTGTTGCGCTAGCAAGAACATATGGGACAAAGCCTTACTCCCCCGTCTGGCGGGGATGATCATATTCAGCCGGTTGACCTGAAGGCGGCGCTGGAAGAGCGCTACCTGGCCTATGCCTTGTCGACCATCATGCATCGCGCGCTTCCTGATGTCCGCGACGGCCTGAAGCCGGTGCATCGTCGCATCGTTCATGCCATGAGCGAGATGGGGCTGAGGCCGAACACCTCGTTCAAGAAATGCGCCCGCATCGTCGGCGACGTCATGGGTAAGTTCCACCCCCATGGCGACGCCTCGATCTACGACGCACTGGTGCGGCTTTCCCAGGAATTTGCCATCCGTTATCCGCTGGTCGATGGCCAGGGTAACTTCGGCAATATCGACGGCGATAACGCTGCCGCCATGCGTTACACCGAAGCGAAGATGACCGATGTCGCCTCGCTTCTGCTTGAGGGTATCGATCAGGACGCGGTGGACTTTCGGCCCACCTACAACGAGGAAGATCAGGAGCCGACCGTGCTCCCGGGAGCCTTCCCCAACCTGCTTGCCAATGGTGCGACCGGCATTGCCGTCGGCATGGCAACGTCGATCCCGCCGCACAACGCCCATGAGCTTTGCGATGCGGCGCTGCACCTGATCCGCCATCCGGAGGCAACGGTCGAAGATCTTCTCTACGATCCGGCCAATCCGCAGAAGGGCGGAATCGAGGGGCCGGACTTCCCGACTGGCGGCGTCATCGTCGAAAGCCGCGCGAGCATGGCGGAAGCCTATCGCACCGGCCGCGGCGGCTTTCGCGTGCGGGCGCGCTGGGCTTCCGAGGAGCTCGGGCGGGGCGGCTATCAGATCGTCATCACCGAAATCCCCTACCAGGTCCAGAAGTCGCGGCTGATTGAGAAGATCGCCGAGCTTCTCGTCGCGCGCAAACTGCCGCTACTGGAAGACATCCGCGACGAATCGGCCGAAGACATCCGTATCGTGCTTGTGCCGAAGAGCCGTTCTGTCGATGCCGGCATCCTGATGGAATCGCTCTTTAAGCTGACCGAGCTCGAAAGCCGTATTCCGCTGAACATGAACGTACTGTCGATGGGGCGCGTGCCGCGCGTCATGGCGGTCAACGAAGTGCTTTCGGAGTGGCTCGCCCACCGCCGTGATGTCCTGCAGCGCCGTTCGCGTCACCGTCTGGCCGCAATCGATCGCCGCCTGGAAATCCTCGGTGGTTACCTCGTCGCCTATCTCAATATCGACGAGGTCATTCGCATCATCCGCGAGGACGACGAGCCGAAGGCCGTGATGATGGAGCGGTTTTCGCTCACGGACCTTCAGGCCGAGTCGATCCTCAATATGCGGCTGCGCTCCTTGCGCAAGCTGGAAGAGTTCGAGATCCGCACCGAGTTCGACGCGCTGTCGAAGGAAAAGGCGGAGATCGAGGCATTGCTCGCTTCCGAGGAGAAGCAGTGGCAGACCGTCGCCTGGGAAATTGGCGAAGTGAAGAAGAAGTTCGCCAAGGCGACCGAGATCGGCAAGCGTCGCAGCACCTTTGCCGATGCGCCGGAGGCCGATATTGAAGCCATCCAGCAGGCGATGATCGAGAAGGAGCCGATCACCGTCGTCATCTCGGAAAAGGGCTGGATCCGCGCGCTGAAGGGCCACATCTCCGATACCTCGACGCTGCAGTTCAAGGAAGGCGATGCGCTGAAGGTCGCATTCCCGGCCCAGACGACCGACAAGATCCTCGTCTTCACCACCGGCGGCAAGGTCTACACGCTCGGCGGCGACAAGCTGCCAGGCGGTCGCGGTCATGGCGAACCGTTGCGCATCATTGTCGATATGGAAAACGATCAGGACGTTCTGACGGCGTTCGTGCACGATCCTGTCCGAAAGCTGATCGTTTCGTCGGCGGCCGGTAATGGCTTCGTGGTTGCAGAAGGCGAGATCGTTGCCAACACCCGCAAGGGCAAGCAGGTGATGAACGTCGCCATGCCCGATGAAACCAAGCTGGTCATTCCGGTCAAGGGCGACCACGTTGCGGTCGTCGGTGAAAACCGCAAGATGCTCGTCTTCC
Organism: Ensifer adhaerens; assembly: GCF_013283195.1. Lineage (GTDB taxonomy): Bacteria > Pseudomonadota > Alphaproteobacteria > Rhizobiales > Rhizobiaceae > Ensifer > Ensifer adhaerens_G. Next base: position 1,859,970 of record NZ_JABEKT010000001.1, read on the forward strand.
CGCTGGTGCAGATCCCTGAGATGGCACGTGGCAAAGGCGTCCGGCTGCAACGCTACAAGGATGGCGGCATTTCCGATATCCGTTGCTTTGCGATCGCTGACGGCCTCGTCTGGGAAGACAGTGCCGGCCGCGTCTTTACCAAGAGCAAGGACGAACTGATCGAGTGGCTGGCTGATCGTGCCTCCGCTGGCCGCGTGGTGCCGAAGGGCTTCCCGCGCAGCGGAAAGTTCAGCGGCTGATCCATCGCTGCCTGCGCGGCTTCGCTGCGCGGGCAGGTCTCGTCGACTTCGTAAGCAATCTGAAATTTAGAGGAATGCCCCGTTTTCGGCGCTTGAAAGCAACGTGCGGTCGTGGATCAATACCCATCCCAACAGGATGAAGACCATGCCGAATTCCGCTGCCCTCGACGATATTCTCCTCGCCCTGGCAAATCCGATTCGCCGTCGCATCTTCGAACTATTGCTCGGGGGGGAAACTCGGGTTGTCGAGGTTGCGGCCGCCGTTGCCGTGACGCCTGATGCGCTTGAGCAGCATCTGCGCATCCTGGAGGAGGCCTGCCTGGTTTCGCGGCTGCCTGCCGGCGGCGGGGAGGCCGTGTGCGGCAATCCCGCGCCTCTGGACATCGCTGCGGCGTGGATCGAGATGAACCGCGAACTCTGGTCAATGCACATCCATGCGCCGAAATCCCTGGAGGCCGGCGTGACGCCAACCTGACGACCTCAGTTGTCCAATACCAGCGCTGCCTCGATGTGTCGGCTGTCTATTCCGGGCAGGGCTGTGCCGCGCGGGCCGCCCGGCTGCGCATCTGCCAAAGTGAATGACCGATGAGCGCAAAGATCAGGATCGCGCCGCCCGCAAGCGTTTGCGCCGTCGGGCTTTCCGCAAAGACCAGCCAGACCCAGATTGGCGCCAGGATGGTCTCGAGCAGATAGAACATGCCCACTTCCGGTGCAGACAGGAACCGCGGGCCCGTGGCCAGGCAGAAGAACGCCAGCGGGATCATCACCAAACCGTTGAAGAAGATGTATTGCGGAGCTGCGATCGCAAAACCACCGGCAGGTAGCATCAGAAGTGCCACGGCGGCTGGAAAGATGGCAGTCACCAGCGGAACCAAAGCCATGTCGCGGCCGCTTGCCCGGCTGATGGTGATGGCGCTGGCCAAGAGGAAGGCGGAACTTGCCGCCATCGCATCGCCGAAGAGATGACCGCTCTCAAGTCCGTCCTGCACGATCAGCCCGACGCCGAGCACCATCGCTCCCATTGTCACAAGTGTTGCGTTGGAGGGGCGCTCCTTCAGAAATATCCAGGAGAGCAGGGCCGCAAACATCGATGTAAACGCAAGGATGAAGACCACGTTCGCCGTCGACGTATTGAAGACGGCGAGCAGGAACGTGCACGAGTTGATGCCGTAAAAGAGGCCGACAATCAGTCCGGCCTTGCCCGGCATGAGCGAGATCTTGCGACCAAGTACCTTGTTGATCACGAACCATGCCAGGAGCCCGATCACGAAAGTCGAAAGACTGCGCACGGCGAGCAGCGACCAGACTTCGCCACCGGCGGATCGGATGAGCGGAATGTCGAAGGAGAGAGCAAGGCCGCCAAGGCCGGTGATGGCAAGTCCGCGCCGGTGCAGCGCGGCATCAGAGGAAGGGCTCAATTTTCAATCCGTTTCGGTGGGGGGCGTTTCTGAAGCAGGCTCAGGACCATCGTAACGCTCCCAGCCACGCGGCATAAGGTGCTCCTGTGGCAAAAATTTCGTCTTGTACCCCATCTTGCGCGACCCCTTGACCCAATAGCCGAGATAAACGTGTGGGAGGCCCCGTTCCTTGGCGCGGCGGATGTGGTCGAGAATCATGAAGGTGCCGAGCGAGCGGTCTTCGTAGGCCGGGTCGAAGAAGGAGTAGACCATCGAAAGCCCGTCACCCATCCGGTCGGTCAGCGCGGTTGCGATCAACGGCCCGCGAGCCCTCTCGCTGATACCGTCGCCTTCGACCCTTAGGCGATATTCGATGATCTTGGTGTGCACATGAGTGTCCTCGACCATCATCGCATAGTCGAGAACCGACATGTCGGACATGCCGCCTTTCTGATGCCGTTGGTCGAGATAGCGGCGGAAGAGATTGTATTGCTCGCTCGATGGTTCGGCCGGATACTCCGACGAAATCACATCGCTGTTGGCGGCGAGCACGCGGCGCATCGATCGGGTGGGCGAGAATTCGTTCGCAAGGATGCGAACGGAAACGCAGGCGCGACAGGTTTCGCACGCCGGCCGATACGCAATGTTCTGCGAGCGACGGAAGCCACCCTGGGTCAGGAGGTCGTTGAGCTCCGGTGCGCGCTCCCCCACCATGTGGGTAAACACCTTTCGCTCCATCTCGTTCGGCAGATAAGGGCAGGCTGCCGGCGCAGTGAGATAAAATTGCGGAGACGGTGTGGTCTGTGTGTTCATCGAGTGCGACGGTCACTCTTGGCGCGGTTGTTCATGACAGTAGCATGGCGGAAGAATGAAAAACGTCAACTCACACGTTTGGGGCGGTTGCCCCTGGCGCGCGGATTGTTCGTCGTCGATTGTTTCGGCGGGGATCAGTAGCTGTCGCGACGGACCGTCACGGTGCCGATCAAGAGATCGTGCAGCAGACGGCTGCGATCCGTGAACAGCCCGATCAGCAGAATGAGGGGCGTCAGCAGCGCGTTGGCGATCCAGAAAATGACGAGATGCACGATCGCCGTCAGGAAATCCATCGGGCGCCCGTCCGTGCGCGCAATCGCCAGTCCCATCATCCGCATGCCGGGCGATGCCTGCTCACGGCCGCCGACCGTCACGCCGAAATAGAGCATCGCCACCAGTGCAAAGAGCACGGGATAGAGCAGGAAGCCGAGGCCGAGCGTCAGAATGCCGAGGAAGAACACCACCACGGCGGCCGGGATCCACAACAGCGCGATGATGACATAATCGAGAATGAAGGCGAACACCCGCCGCGACAGCACACCCTGGTAGGCACGCCAGTCATTGCTCGGCAGCCGCAGTTCATCGTTGTGCATCGTCATCTCTCGTGGCCTCGCATGGTTTCAAGCTGGATATGGGTTAGCATTGCCGGCAAAACAAGGATTGCCCACCACGGTCCGCCTGTCGTTTGCAAGGCGTGTTACCGCCCCTTGGCCAGGATCCTGGCGACTTCAACGGCGAAATAGCTGAGGATGCCGTCGCAGCCGGCCCGCTTGAAGGCGAGCAGCGTCTCGAGCATCACCTTGTCGCCGTCGATCCAGCCGTTGGCGGCAGCGGCCTTGATCTGAGAGTACTCTCCCGAAACCTGATAGGCGAAGACCGGAAGGCCGAAAGCTTCCTTCATGCGCCAGCAGATATCAAGGTAGGGAAGGCCGGGCTTGACCATCAGCATGTCGGCGCCTTCCTCGACGTCGAGTGCGGCGTCGCGGATCGCCTCGGTGCCGTTGGCCGGGTCGATGTAATAGGTCTTCTTGTCGCCTTTGAGCAGGCCACCGGTGCCGATCGCCTCGCGATATGGCCCATAGAAGCCGGAAGCGAATTTCGTCGCGTAGGCCATGATGCCAACATTCTGGTGGCCCGCGGCGTCCAGCGCCTGACGGATCGCGCCGATGCGGCCATCCATCATGTCCGAGGGGGCGATGATATCGGAACCGGCGTCGGCCTGGGCGACGGCTGCCCTGGCGATCATCTCGACCGTCTCGTCGTTGACGATTTCGCCGTTGCGCAGGATGCCGTCATGGCCGTGGCTGGTGAAGGGATCGAGAGCCACGTCGGTGATGACGCCGATCTCGGGCACGGCCTTCTTGAAGGCGCGCGTTGCCTGGTTGATGAGATTGTCGGCGGCAAGGCTGTTGGAGCCGGTCTCGTCGCGCAGCGACAGATCGATGTTGGGAAAGGTGGCGATTGCCGGGATGCCGAGATCGGCGGCTTCCTTCACCGCTTCGACAGCCTTGTCGATGCTCATGCGGTTGACGCCCGGCATGGCATCGATCGGTTGGACGATGTTCTCGCCCGGCACGATGAAGATCGGCCAGATCAGGTCGTCGACCGTCAGGCGGTTCTCCTGCACAAGCCGGCGCGTCCAGTCGGCCTTGCGGTTGCGGCGCATGCGGCGGTGGCCCGTGATCCTGTCCACAAGATTCGTCCTGTCGTTCATCGCGCCGCGCCTTTCCCTGAAAACTGTGAGCTGGGATGCGCTTTATCATGTGGGGGCCGCGCTTGGGAACGGTGCCGCCGACAACGGGCCTGCGGCATTTCTTCCTTTTGCTGGACCGCGGCGGGGGAGGGGGCTTCCTTCGTGCTGGCGGATGGCGCCGACCCGCCCTATCTTGCCGCCCATGCTTCATGATTCTGCCCATGTTCCGAAACCATCGCTGACCGAGATCCTTTTCGGTCTGTTCCTGCGGCTGGTATCGGCGTCGTGCTTCTGGTTCGCGCTGAACTATTGGGCAATGCTGATCGGCTTTTCCCATGGCGGTGCCGGCCGCTTCGATCTCCTGACGCCGGAATGGCGGGCAGCGGCAACCGCGCTTGCCGTCGTCTACCCGGTTGCAGCCCTTGGGCTGTGGCTGCTGGTCTCTTGGGGGCCTGTTGTATGGGTGGTGGCGGCAGCGATCGAAATCGCGATGTACGAGTTCTATCCCGTCAGTTTCGGCCACCGTCCGATGCTGGTTGTCTTGCACGTCGCGGTCGCCGTCACATTCATCCTTTTCAGGGCAGCACTCTTCTATCAGCGCTTCCGGCAGGCAAGACAGGTAAGGGTTGATTCACCCTGAGACAGGGTCGCCGATTGGTAAGCTCATGTTAAGGCTGCGGTTTAAGTAGAATTTTAGACGTATTCGTTAGGTTCTCACTCAAGGCGGGAAGACAAACAGACACCGCCAAACAAAACAGTGAGGCAGTCAAATGAACACGAAGATGAAGCCGCAGGTCACTGCGCCCCGAGACCCTCAGGAAGAAGCCGTCCGTGGTCTCTACATGGAATCCCTCCACCTCGTCGAGCGCCTGCACCGCCGTCTGCTCGACGTCATCAAGGACGAGTTCGACCGTCAGGGTCGCGACGATGTCAACGCCGTCCAGGCCCTGTTGCTCTTCAACATCGGCACCTCCGAGCTGACCGCCGGCGAGCTTCGCTCGCGTGGCTACTACCTCGGCTCCAACGTTTCCTACAACGTCAAGAAGCTCGTCGATCTCGGCCTGATCAACCACCAGCGCTCGCGTGTCGACCGTCGCGCAGTCCGCATCAGCCTGACGGAAGACGGCCAGGAAATCGCCGAAACCGTCGCCAAGCTCTACGAGCGTCATATCGGCTCGATCCAGAAGGTCGGCGGCATCGGTTCGGACGAATTCACCCAGATGAACAAGCTGCTGCAGCGCCTTGATCGCTTCTGGAACGACTCGATCATGTACCGCCTGTAACAGGCGTCACACACCTCCAGTTCAAAGAGCCGGACGCAATCCCTGCGTGTCCGGCCTTTGCCGTTTTTCCACGCCGGCGATGTTGCAGAAAGGCCGCAGCGGCTTGAAGCAAGAGGCGTGCCACATGTCTTCGGCGGCAGTCCGAGACACGAATTGGCCATATTGCTGTGACAGCGACGAGGGTATGCGGTAGGTGCGGCCACGTGTTTTCATCGACGTGGATTCGTTTTGCGTTCGCCTGCCGGATGAGGGTCCTCGCTCGCGGTATCGTGAAATCATGTGAGGGCAGGGTGGCTCGTTGGTTGACCTTTGTTAACCACGATCGTGTTAGGGCTCCGGCAACATGCGTGCCTGCGCATAGGGCGCGTGCCAACGCATTGGGATGGTAGGAATATGTCAAAAAAGAATGGAATTGATGCATTCTCGCGCCGCGCATTTCTGCGTTCGGCCGCAACCTTCGGTGCCGTCGCTTGGGCGGGAGCCGCAGGCGCTCAGGACGCCCTGAACGAGATCATCAATTCGCCTCGCCGCGGCTCCTGGGACGACCAGTACGACGCAAAGGCGTCGCGCACGGCGACGACGGTCGTGTCCAATACGCCGGTCTTCGGCCCTGAGACGATCAACCATGTCCAGCAGGCGATCTTCGATTATCAGAACATCGTTTCGTCGGGCGGTTGGCCAATGGTGGAAACCAGCGTCAAGCTCGAACTCGGTGTTACGGACCCTTCGGTGCAGCAACTGCGTCAGCGCCTGATGGTTTCCGGCGATCTGCCGCGTTCCGCCGGCATCTCGTCGTCCTTTGATTCCTACGTCGATGGCGCGGTCAAGCATTTCCAGGCACGCCATGGTCTGCCGGCAGACGGCGTCATTGGCGAATACACGCTGAAGGCAATCAACGTTCCAGCGACCACCCGTCTCGGCCAGCTGCAGACCAACCTCGTGCGCCTGCAGTCGATGTCCGGCGATCTCGGTCGCCGCTATGTGATGGTGAACATTCCGGCCGCTTACATCGAAGCGGTGGAGAACGGCCGCGTCGCGCTGCGCCACACCGCTATTGTCGGCAAGATCGACCGCCAGTCGCCGATCCTCAACTCCAAGATCTATGAGGTCATCCTCAATCCCTACTGGACTGCGCCGCGCTCGATCATCCAGAAGGATATCATGCCGCTGATGCGCAAGGACCCGACCTACCTGAAGCGCAACGCCATCCGCCTGTTCGACGGCAGCGGTGGCGAAGTGTCGCCGGAAACGGTTGACTGGAATGCCGAGAAGGCGCCGAACCTGATGTTCCGTCAGGATCCGGGCAAGATCAATGCGATGTCTTCGACGAAGATCAACTTCCACAACGAGCATCAGGTCTACATGCACGACACGCCCCAGCAGGGCCTGTTCAACAAGCTGATGCGTTTCGAATCGTCCGGCTGCGTTCGCGTCCAGAACGTTCGCGACCTTTCGAGCTGGCTTTTGAAGGAAACCCCCGGCTGGTCGCGCCAGCAGATGGAGGCCACGATCAAGACCGGTGTCAACACGCCGATCACGCTGGCCGAAGAGGTCCCGGTTTTCTTCACCTACATCACCGCCTGGTCGGCGAAGGATGGTGTCGTGCAGTTCCGCGACGACATCTATCAGCGGGATGGGGCGACCGAACTGGCGCTGCAGACGCCTTACGGCGTCGAGCAATCGGCCGGCTCGGTCGAGTCGGATGCTCTGCCGCAATAAGCAAAGTCGGGCAATTCATTGCAAAAGCCGCGCTTCCCCTGGCAGCGCGGCTTTTTCGTTGGTCCGCGGCTGCGATGTTTAGGCGCGGCAGATGGGGGAAATGACGCAAACCGCACAGCGGATATTGCTCTCGCCGTGCGAGGAAGCTAAAGAACTGCCACCTTTGAGAGGAGCCTCGCGCCGATGCTTGCACAGAACAATGATGCCTTCTTCACCCGCTCTCTCGCCGACAGCGATCCGGAAATCTTCGGTTCGATCGAAAAGGAGCTGGGTCGTCAGCGCCACGAGATCGAACTGATCGCGTCCGAGAACATCGTTTCGCGCGCCGTGCTCGAAGCTCAGGGCTCGATCATGACCAACAAATATGCCGAGGGCTACCCGGGCAAGCGCTATTATGGCGGCTGCCAGTTCGTCGACATCGCCGAGGAATTGGCGATCGAGCGTGCCAAGAAGCTGTTCGGCGCTAAGTTCGTCAACGTGCAGCCGAACTCCGGCTCGCAGATGAACCAGGCTGTGTTCCTCGCGCTCCTGCAGCCGGGCGACACCTTCATGGGCCTCGACCTCAATTCCGGCGGTCACCTGACGCATGGTTCGCCGGTCAACATGTCCGGCAAGTGGTTCAACGTGGTTTCCTACGGCGTTCGCGAGAGCGATCACCTGCTCGACATGGACGATGTCGCCGAGAAGGCACGCCAGCACAAGCCGAAGCTGATCATTGCCGGTGGCACCGCCTATTCCCGCATCTGGGACTGGAAGCGCTTCCGCGAGATCGCCGATGAAGTTGGCGCGTACCTGATGGTCGACATGGCGCACATCGCCGGCCTCGTTGCCGGTGACCAGCATCCGTCGCCGGTTCCCCATTGCCACGTTGCCACGACGACGACGCACAAGTCGCTGCGCGGTCCGCGCGGCGGCATGATCCTCACCAACGACGAGGATATCGCCAAGAAGATCAACTCGGCGGTCTTCCCGGGCCTCCAGGGCGGCCCGTTGATGCACGTCATCGCCGCCAAGGCCGTTGCCTTCGGTGAGGCACTGCAGCCGTCCTTCAAGGACTATGCGGCTCAGGTCGTCAAGAACGCCCGCACGCTTGCCGAGACGCTCAAGGCCAACGGTCTCGATATCGTATCCGGCGGCACGGACAACCACCTGATGCTCGTCGATCTGCGCAAGAAGAACGCGACCGGCAAGCGCGCCGAGGCAGCCCTCGGCCGTGCCTACGTCACCTGCAACAAGAACGGCATCCCGTTCGATCCTGAAAAGCCGTTCGTCACGTCGGGCGTCCGTCTCGGTACCCCGGCGGGCACCACCCGTGGCTTCAAGGAAGCCGAATTCAAGGAAATCGGCGAATTGATCGTCGAAGTCCTCGACGGCCTCAAGGTCGCCAACTCCGACGAAGGCAATGCCGCCGTCGAAGCGGGCGTGCGCGAAAAGGTGATGACGCTCACCGGCCGCTTCCCGATGTACGGCTACATGTGATCGGCTCATCATGCGCTGCCCCTATTGCGGTTCCGAAGACAGCCAGGTGAAGGACAGCCGTCCGGCAGAGGACGGCAACGCCATTCGCCGCCGCCGTATCTGCCCGGATTGCGGTGGTCGCTTCACGACCTTCGAACGGGTGCAGCTGCGTGAGCTGATGATCATCAAGAAGACCGGTCGGAAGGTGCCTTTCGACCGGGACAAGCTGCTGCGGTCCTTCGAGATCGCGCTCAGAAAACGCCCTGTTGATCGTGACCGCATCGAGCGGGCGGTCTCCGGCATCGTGCGTCGGCTCGAAAGCTCCGGCGAGACTGAAATCCCTTCGGAGGAGATCGGCTTGCAGGTGCTGGAAGCGCTGAAGAGCCTCGACGATGTCGCCTTCGTCCGCTACGCGTCGGTCTATCGGGACTTCTCCCACGCCGAAGATTTCGAAAAGGTCATCGCCGAGATCAGCGCCAAGATTGCGCGCGACCCCGGCGAATAGGAAGGCGCACCGGACCGCCATGGCCAACCCCACCCGTAAGGACGAGAGGTTCATGGCGGCGGCGCTGCGGCTGGCACGCCAGCATCTCGGCCAGACATCCACCAATCCCTCCGTCGCCTGCTTGATCGTCCAGGATGGTGTCATCGTCGGACGTGCGGTGACGGCAAGAAGCGGGCGGCCCCATGCCGAAGCTCAGGCACTTGCCGAAGCGGGCGAGCGGGCACGCGGCGCAACCGCTTATGTCACCCTTGAACCCTGCTCTCATCACGGCAAGACGCCGCCCTGCGCCGATGCGCTGGTCGCCTCCGGCGTTGCCCGCGTCGTCATTTCGATCCTCGATCCCGATGAACGCGTCGCCGGGCGCGGCGTGGTGCGTTTGCGTGAAGCCGGCATCGCGGTCGATATCGGCGTTTTGCCGCTGGAGGGACATGGCGCGCTCGAAGCCTATCTCACGCGACAGGTCAGCAAGCGCCCACATGTGACTCTCAAACTTGCAGTTTCTGCCGACGGCATGATCGGCCGAACAGGTGCCGGACAGGTCCGTATTACAGGCCCGATTTCCAGGGCGCAGGTCCAGATCCTCAGGGCGCAGACCGACGCGATCCTCGTGGGCATCGGTACTGCGACTGCGGATGATCCGGAATTGACTGTGCGTTTGCCAGGTCTTGAAGATCGCTCGCCCATCCGCATCGTCCTGGATCGGCGACTGGATCTTTCGCCAGGCTCGAAGCTCGTGCGGTCGGCGGCGCAAACCCCCGTCATCGTGGTGTCGGGAGAGCCATCGACACAATCGGAACTGGAGCCAGCCAGCGAACGGGCTGGCCGGCGCGCTGCGCTGGAGGCTGCCGGTGTCGAGGTGCTGGAAACCGGAACGGTTGCCGATCTGCTTACGGCACTCGGCTCGCGCGGCATTTCCTCTTTGCTCGTCGAGGGTGGTGCAGTTGCCGCTCGCGCTTTCCTGGACGCTGGGCTGGTCGATCGCATTCAGATCTATACCGGCCCGCAAATCATTGGCGAAAACGGCATCGCATCCCCATTTGATCGGAAATCCGTGCCCCCTGGCTTTAAGCTCGTTCGCTCCGCGCAATACGGCGACGATCTTTTCGAAGAATACGAAAGAGAGAACTGATGTTCACAGGCATTGTCACTGACATCGGCACCGTTGATGCCGTAACGCCGCTGAAGGAAGGCGTGAAGCTACGCGTCGCCACCACATACGATCCGAAGACCATCGATATGGGGGCGTCCATCGCCCATTCCGGTGTTTGCCTGACGGTGACGGCCCTGCCGGACGGCGGCAGCAACGAACGCTGGTTCGAGGTCGAGGCGTGGGAAGAGGCTTTGCGCCTGACGACCATCGCTGGCTGGAAAAAGGGCACGCGGATCAATCTCGAGCGGTCATTGAAGATCGGCGATGAACTGGGTGGACATCTCGTTTCCGGTCATATCGACGACAAGGCGGAGATTCTATCGGTCGAACCCGAGGGCGACGCCGTGCGGTTCAGGCTGCGTGCGCCCGCGCATTTGGCCAAGTTCGTCGCGCCGAAGGGATCCGTTGCGCTCGACGGCACATCGCTGACAGTCAACAAAGTCGATGCAACCGACTTTGACGTGCTCTTGATCCGCCATTCGCTTGAGGTGACGACCTGGGGCGAACGCCGGGCGGGCGATTTCGTCAATTTCGAAGTCGACACGATGGCGCGCTACGCCGCTCGCCTTGCGGAGTTTCCGGCCCCGAAGGCCGAATAGACGGCCGCCGCTGCCAGAGACCGACTAAGCGCACCATCTCGCGTGTGGAGATGGTGCGCTTCTTATTCGTTGACTGAACGCGTATTCAACGCATGTAGATGGTGAGGCTTCCGTCGGCACCCTGCTGAGCGCCTCCTATATTACCCATTTCGACGTTCTTGGCCTTTAGCTGCGCGGCCAATTCCGCGTTGCCGTTGACCGCAGCTTGCAGGGCTGCGCGTTGTTCGGCCGTCGCATGCTCGACCCACAGGCGGGTCTGATCCTGCTCGCTCAGCGTGGAGATATCGACGATGTTGAACTTGTCCCCCTTGAAGTCGCGCACCGTCTGCTCGATTTCAGCCGGCCATTCCATTTTGGCGTCCTGAGCGTGCGGTATAGCTGCGAAGGCGAGGGACGAGAACGCAGCAATGACTGATAGCTTTGCAATGCGATTCATGATCATGCTCCTTGGTTGTCTGCGGCGCAGTGACCAGTAACCTGATACCCGAACACAATACCCGATGCGGGTTTCCGGAAGGCCTGCTGAGATGCGTGTCGCAGTCGTCAGCAGGCTGCATTACGGGCGACTTACCCGCAGCAAAATGTGTTGGATTCCCTTGTCTGATCGGGTGGTGTTGCCTGTTGTAGTTCGCCTGCACCCGATGCCAGGCAATCTTGCCTGCAATATAGACGTTTCGATGGCGTTTTCATCAAAACGACAATTGAGGATTGTTTACGTCTCCGAATGCGCGGGCATTGGCGCTTTGCGGGCCGTGGCAACAGCAAGCGTTCGCTGCCGTTCAAACATGATGACATGCGTGCCGTGATAGCGCGTGCGCCAGAATTCCTTGAAGCCCTGCTTTTCGGCGACACGGACCGAGGCACGGTTGCCGACATCGATGATGCAGGTTTTTCGCACTTGGGGAAACTGCCGATCGGCCCATTCGAGCGCGGCGCTGACGGCCTCGGTTGCAAGCCCCTGTCCGTGTGCTTTTGGGGAGAGCGCCCAACCGGTCTCCATCGTCCCTTCAAGCGAGGGCGTGATCAGCCGATGGACGTCGTGAAAGCCGGCTTCTCCGAGAAAGGTGCCGGTCGCACGATCCTGGATGGCGAAGAAACCGAAGCCGAAATAATGCCACATGCCGACCTGGCGCAGGAAACGTGTCCAGGATTGCTCGCGCGTATAGGGAACGCCGCCGACGAAACGCGTAACCTCGCTGTCGGCAAACAGGGCGGCATAGGCCGTGAAGTCGTCGCGTCTATAGGGGCGCAGGACCAGACGTTCGGTCTCGATGATAGGAACACTGTGCATGTTTTATCCGCTGCTATGGGTTTGGTAGGTGGGATGATCAGATGCCGGGCTCGCCGTCCCAGTAGTCGGCAGCACTTTCAGGCCTGCCGGTAAACTGGAACCGGCGTTCGCCGGCGGCCGTACGCGTCCTGGCGTGAAACTTGCCGCTATCCGGATATTCGCAGATCTCGGTGGCGGCCATCGTCGAGATGGAGAGATATTTGAGCGGCACGGTTCCGGTGTTGATCAGGTGATGCGCCGTCTCCGCCCCGCCTGCCGGTGCGCCAAGGATGTCGCCCGGTCCGACGGCATAGCGCTCTGTTCCGAACCGATAGGTGCCTTCGCCTTCGAGAATGATGAAGAGTTCCTCTTCCACGTGGTGGTTGTGGAAGGGGCAACCGGATTTGCCCGGCGGTACTTCGCCATAGCCGACGCCGAGGTCTTTCAGGCCAAGCCGGCTGCCGAATGACGTGTCGCTGGATTCGAAGAACGTGCCTTCCGACCAATGGTCGAGGGCAAGGTCCCTTGGGTTGATGATGGGTTTGTTGCTGTCCGCCATATATATTCCTCCCCGGCGTTATCGTCTCCGAACGGAGAACCGCTCCCGGTCATCCGTGTCGGGCGTTTGACTTTCCGTCAATTGCCAAACTCTCACGTGTCCGGTGGCGGCCGTCCATTCCCGCGGAAGCGTTTGCAAATCGATCGCGGCCAAGGGGCCGTGGCAGGGCCGCGGTCAGGCGGGGACATGGGCGCCCCGCGCATGGTGGAGGAGGGCGGCGTGAACGTCACCAAGATTGCCTGCGACGCCGATGCAGAGGCTTCGGATCTCCTCCGTTGCCGCGAGAAGGTCCGGCACCATAATCGTCATCATGCCGGCTGATGACGCCGAACGCACGCCGTTATGGCTATCCTCCAGCGCCAGGCAAAGCTCGGGCGCGACATCGAGCCGCCGGGCAGCTGTCAGGAAAGGTTCGGGATGCGGCTTGCCCAGTTGGTAGTCGCCTTGGGCGACGACGACCGGAAAGCGATCGAACAACCCGTAGAGGCCCAGGTTTCGCTCGACATCGTGATGCCCGGACGATGTTGCGATAGCAAAGGGAATGCCGAGCTCCTCCAGGGAGCCGACGAGCTCGACCACGCCCGGCTTCAACTGCAGTTCGGTCGTTGTCCGAGCATGGAAGGCGGTCGCCGCTTGTTTCCAGAAGCGATCGAGGTCGAAATCCGGCCCGAAATATTCGCCGAGCGATTGTCGTGTCGCTTCGCCCGAAAGGCCGATCGATGCATGGTAAAGCGAAAGCGGCATGGTCCGGCCGAGCACCTGCGCAGCGGCGAGCATGGCATCGCGATAGAGCGCCTCGGTATCGAACAACAGGCCATCCATGTCAAAGACGACGGCCTGAGGCATACGGGGCAGGCGGATCGACATCGACGGATCGACATCATGCATCGGAGACAACTTTCGCTCGATTTCCTTTGCCTAAGCGGCGTTGTCCCCGATCAGGCGTTGTGTCTGTCCTGATTATTGTCATTGTCGGAAACGCCTGGCTACCCCCTCAAGCGTGACATGAGCGTTCCACGCCGTCTGTCACGGACTCTGCTGGAGGGCGCGCAACGCGGCAAAAGGGCGCCAACAGCGGAATTTGCTTGCCATTCGACGCCGGTCATGGTTTGACCGCCGCCTCAGCCGGTCGCACCGGCGCGGAAATCTCAAGACAGGTGATCCATGGCGAAGACCAAGGCTGCCCACATCCTGATTGTGGAAGCACGCTTCTATGACGATATGGCCGACGCATTGCTCGATGGCGCCAAACATGCACTGGATGCAGCCGGCGCGACCTATGATATCGTAACGGTACCCGGTGCCCTCGAAATCCCGCCGGCAATCGCAATGGCGCTCGATGGCGCAGACGAGGGCGCCGTCGAATATGACGGCTTCGTCGCGCTCGGTATGGTCATTCGCGGCGAGACCTATCATTTCGATATCGTCGCGAACGAATCCTCGCGCGCGATCATGGACCTCGCCGTCAGCGAAAGCCTTGCCATCGGCAATGGCATCCTGACGGTCGAAAACGACGATCAGGCCTGGGCGCGTGCGCGCCGGTCGGAAGGCGACAAGGGCGGTTTTGCCGCGCGTGCTGCGCTGACCATGATTGAACTGAAGAAGAAATTGGGCACAGAACAGTGACGAACACCCCCTCGGATCAGCCGTTGAAGCAGGCTAACCAACGCGGCGCGGCGCGTCTTGCAGCCGTGCAGGCGCTCTACCAGATGGATATCGGCGGTACCGGCGTACTCGAAGTCGTCGCGGAATACGAAATGCATCGCCTCGGCCAGGAGCTGGACGGCGATACCTATCTCAAGGCCGATGCCTCGTGGTTTCGCTCGATCGTTGCCGGCGTCGTACGCGATCAACGCAAACTCGATCCTTTGATCGGCTCGGCATTGCAGGACGACTGGGCGCTGTCGCGGCTCGACTCCACCGTTCGTGCCATTTTGCGCGCCGGCACCTTCGAGATGCTGGAGCGCAAGGATGTGCCTGTTGCGGTGATCGTCACCGAATATGTCGAAATCGCCAAGGCTTTCTTCGGCGACGACGAGCCGAAGCTCGTCAATGCCGTTCTTGACCGGATTGCCCGGCAGGTTCGCGGCGAGCCCAAGAAGTAGCGCGGTCATGGTTGCGGCTGCCGTCGATGATATGGGCTCTGCCCTTCGAGAAGCGCGCCGCAATGTTTTCCTTCTGACGGCGGCGCAGGCGATCCTTGGTGTCGTCGGCCCGATCTGCTTTGCCGTCGGCGGCGTTGCCGGCTATCAGCTGCTCGCGGACGACAAGTCGCTGGCGACGGCGCCGCTGACCGCCTACAATGTCGGTATGGCGCTCGGCGTCATTCTCGTCGCAACGCTCTCACGCCTTATCGGCCGGCGGTTCGCCTTCATGGTCGGTACCGGGATTGCGTCTGTCGGCGCCGCGATCGCCGCAGTCGCGCTGTTCCGGGAGAGTTTCTGGCTCTTTGCCTTCGGTCTCGCCGTTCTCGGTTCCTCCAACGGCTTTACCCAAAAACTGCGCTTCGCCGCCGCCGACGCCTCGCCGTCCTTCTACAAGCCGAAGGCGATATCGTGGATCCTGGGCGGGGGAATCGTTTCGGCCGTTCTCGGCCCGCAGATCGTCATTTTCGCCGGAGATCTGTTCGCGCCCGTCGCCTTCGTCGGCGCCTTCATCGCCTTACTGCCGATCTGCCTTCTGGCCGCATTGTTCTTTGCGCCGCTGCGCTTGCCGGAGCAGGGGACGGTGGCGAGCGAGTATCATGGCCAGCCCACGCGTACGCTCGGCGAAATCGTTCGCAACCAACGCTTCGTCACCGGCATGGTCTGCGGTATCTCGAGCTATGCGCTGATGACATTCATGATGACCGGTGCGCCGGTTGCCATGGTTGTCGGCTGCGGCTTTTCCACCGAGCTTGCAACGCTCGGCATCCAGTGGCACGTGCTTGCGATGTTCGCGCCGAGCTTCTTTACCGGGTGGCTGATCACGCGCTTCGGCGCCGAACGCATCGTCGCCTGCGGTCTGCTCTTGCTCATGGCCTGCGCTGCGGTCGCACATATGGGCCTGGAACTCTGGAATTTCTGGGGTGCGCTGGTGCTTCTCGGTCTGGGTTGGAATTTCGGCTTCATCGGCTCGACCGCCATCGTTGCCGGCAGCTATCGCCCGCAAGAGGCCGACAAGGTTCAGGCCTTTCACGACATCGTCCTGTTCACCACCGTCGCGCTGTCGTCCTTTGCCTCGGGCAAGGTTCTCTCGGTTTATGGCTGGGATATGCTGAATGCCGTCGTCTGGCCGGTGACATCAGTCTGCCTTCTCCTGCTCTTCTTGCTGATGCGCGCTCGCCCTAACGTTGCGGCCTGAGCCGCCGCTTTTCTCCTAAATCTTCAGTTCTCAGAAGGCCGCCGGTAGTTAGATTTCCGGGGCTTGACGATCTTTCGTTGCAACCGCACTCTGGCCTCGCCGTGAGGGGTGCTGCTTGAGGAGGTGGTGCGTGATTCGCGGATTTGAGGGGCCTGCGGCCGGGAGTGAGTCCGCGGGTTGAAACGGAGGGTAATGCGAAATGACCATTTTATTGGGCGTTATCGCATGCGGGTTGCTCGCGGTGGCTTACGCCATCTGGGCAACACAGTCGGTGCTTGCCGCCGACCAGGGGAACGCCCGCATGCAAGAAATCGCAGGCTACATTCGTGAAGGGGCACAAGCCTATCTCACGCGTCAATACAGAACCATCGCCATCGTCGGCGTCGTCGTTTTCATCGGCGCTTGGTTTCTTCTTTCTTCCGCAGCCGCTTTCGGCTTTCTCGTTGGCGCAGTGCTTTCGGGTGCTGCCGGTTTCATCGGCATGCACGTTTCGGTTCGCGCAAACGTGCGCACCGCGCAGGCCGCCTCTGTCAGCCTCGCATCTGGCCTCGATATCGCCTTCAAATCCGGCGCCATCACCGGTCTTCTCGTCGCGGGCCTCGCCCTGCTCGGCGTATCTGTCTACTATCTCATCCTGACTGCGGGCCTCGGGCACGAGCCCGGGTCGCGTGAGGTGATCGATGCGCTCGTGGCGCTCGGTTTCGGCGCGTCGCTGATCTCGATCTTCGCCCGTCTCGGCGGCGGCATCTTCACCAAGGGTGCGGACGTCGGCGGCGACCTCGTCGGCAAGGTGGAAGCCGGGATCCCGGAAGACGATCCGCGCAACCCTGCCACCATCGCCGACAACGTCGGCGACAATGTCGGTGATTGCGCCGGCATGGCGGCCGACCTGTTCGAAACCTATGCAGTCTCGGTGGTTGCAACCATGGTTCTGGCTGCGATCTTCTTTGCCGGAACGCCCGTGCTCTCGACCGTCATGGCTTATCCCCTGGCGATTTGCGCGACCTGCATCATCACCTCGATCATTGGTACCTTCTTCGTCAAGCTCGGGACCAACAACTCGATCATGGGTGCGCTCTACCGGGGCCTGATCGTGACTGGTTTGCTGTCGATCGTCGGGCTTGGCGCCGCTACGTCGCTGACCATCGGCTGGGGCTCGATCGGCACGGTCGCGGGTCAGGACATCACCGGCTGGAACCTGTTCCTGTGCGGTATTGTCGGCCTGGTGGTGACGGCACTGATCGTGGTCATCACCGAGTATTACACCGGCACCAACAAGCGCCCGGTGAATTCCATTGCACAGGCGTCGGTCACGGGCCACGGCACGAACGTGATCCAGGGGCTGGCCGTCTCGCTGGAATCGACGGCCTTGCCGGCCATCATCATCGTCGGCGGCATCATCTCCACCTACCAGCTGGCTGGTCTGTTCGGGACCGGCATTGCAGTAACTGCGATGCTTGGCATTGCCGGCATGATCGTCGCGCTGGATGCCTTCGGTCCGGTGACGGACAATGCCGGCGGCATCGCCGAGATGTCGCATTTGCCGCCCGAAGTGCGCAAGTCGACCGATGCACTCGACGCGGTCGGCAATACGACGAAGGCCGTGACCAAGGGGTATGCCATCGGTTCGGCCGGTCTCGGCGCGCTGGTTCTGTTTGCAGCCTATTCCAACGATCTCAGCTACTTCGCCGCCAATGGCGACAAGTATCCGTATTTCGCGGATGTCGGTCAGATCTCCTTTGATCTCTCGAACCCCTATGTGGTTGCCGGATTGATCTTCGGGGGCCTCATTCCGTATCTCTTCGGCGGCATTGCGATGACCGCTGTCGGGCGCGCGGCAGGGTCGATCGTCGAGGAAGTGCGCCGTCAGTTCCGCGAAAAGCCGGGCATCATGGCCGGCACGGAGAAGCCTGATTATGGTCGCGCTGTCGACCTGCTCACTAAGGCGGCGATTCGTGAAATGATCGTACCGTCGCTGCTGCCGGTCCTGGCACCGCTCGTCGTTTATTTCGGCGTGCTGCTCCTGTCCGGCTCCAAGGCATCCGCCTTTGCGGCCCTGGGCGCATCTTTGCTCGGCGTCATCGTCAACGGCCTTTTCGTCGCGATCTCGATGACCTCGGGCGGTGGCGCCTGGGATAATGCCAAGAAGAGCTTCGAGGACGGTTTCGTTGACAAGGACGGTACTCGGCATCTCAAGGGTTCCGAAGCGCACAAGGCATCGGTGACCGGCGATACCGTCGGCGATCCCTACAAGGACACGGCAGGTCCCGCGGTGAACCCAGCGATCAAGATCACCAACATTGTGGCGTTGTTGCTGCTGGCCGTTCTCGCCTGATCGTCACCTGAAATGAAAAGGCCCGCGGGACACATGGTCCGCGGGCCTTTTTTGTTGCGGTGAAAGTCGGCTTACTGGTTTCCGAAGTTCTTGAAGAGGTTCTGCGCGGCACCCTTGCCGGCGCCCGGGCCGGTCAGAAGCTGGCCGAGGAAGCTCGTTTCCTTGCCGCCGGTCGGTGTCGTGCGTGACAGTGTGTCGAAGACCTTGCCGTCCTTGAGCGTGTAGTGCGCGAGCTGGCTGACGGTGCCTTCCTTGTCGAAATAAACGGCAAGGATCGACTGATCGACGAGCTGCGGCTTCATGAACGCTACGGGGCGTTTGCGGGTCTGCGAGATGTAGTAGAATACCTCGTTGTCGAAGGTCGCGGTCGTCGACGGCGTGCCGAGCGAAAGCAGGACCTGTTCACGGCTGGAACCGACAGGAACGAGATTTAGTGTTTCCTGATCAACCACATAACCCTGGTGGAGAACTTCACCGACATTAGCGGACTGGCAGGCGGAGAGAGCAATGGTGCTAACAGTCGCTACGGCCGCAGCTCGGCCAAGGACCTTCAAATTTGTTCTGAAAAACCGCTTCGTCAACGACAGCTCCCTTTGGAGTAACGATGGCAGATCCGCCATTGCAATTCGTGCATGCTTCGGTAAACCAGCTTCGGCTATCATGCAACAACCGTCATGGGCGCTTGCGCGCATTTCGAGAAAGCCAAAGCTGGGCTTTGTGATGATTTTTGGACTGTTCAAAAGAAAAAGCGGCAATATTGCGATTGTCGAACGGCAATATGCGTTATTGACCTCGGCGGCGCGCCAGCCGCACCTCTACACGGACCTCGACGTGCCCGACACGGTGATGGGGCGTTTCGAGATGCTGTCGGCCGTACTCATCCTTTATTTCCGGCGCACGCGCGGATCGGCGCGCACGGGCCAGGAGGTAGCTCAGGAGATTGTCGACGCCTTCTTCGAGGATGTCGACCATTCGATCCGCGAACTCGGCGTCGGTGATGCCGGCGTGCCGAAGAAGATGAAGAAGCTGGCTGGCATGTTCTACGGCCGGCTCGAATCCTATGCGGCGGCGCTCGAAGGTCGGGACGCGGTCTCGCTTGCTGCGGCGCTGAAGCGTAACTTCTATCCGAAGGGCGAAGAGGGAGACCCGGCGATGGACGGTCTTGCGACCTATCTCCTCTCCGTCGAGGAACGACTGGCCGCCGAGCCGGAAGAGCGGGTCGAAACGGGCCAGTTGCACATTCCTGCCGCCGGAGAGTAATAGACGGCCATTATGCCGCCTCCGGTGACCGGTGTGCGGCACTATCCGCGAGAAGAGCGCTTCCGACATGGCGCCCGCGCGAGGAAGGACCTGATCATGAAAGACGATAGCCGACCGGCATTCTCCTACCCGGTGAAGGTCGGACATATCTCTGCCAATGCCGTGACTGCCCGCCTCTCGGCAAACGAGAGCGAACGGCAGGCGCTCGCCCAACTTTGGGACGTGCGCGAAGTCCTGTCGCTTTCGGCCGATCTGCAGATCGCGCGCTGGAAGAGGGACGGTGTCAAGATCAAGGGTGACGTTACCGCCCGGATCGTGCAGTCCTGCGTCGTGACGCTCGAGCCCGTCGAGGCCGACATTCAAGAGCCGATCGAGGCCATCTTCGTGCCGGAGGGATCGAGGCTTGCCCGCCAGGCCAGCAATGACGGCGGGGAGATGATCCTCAGCCCCGATGGCCCCGATATCCCCGACACTTTTAGCGGCGACACGATTGATGCAGGTGTCGTGGTTAGCGAGCACGTGGCGCTCGCGATCGAGCCCTATCCCCGTAAGCCGGGTGTCACATTTGGCGCGCGTATCGAAAGTACGGCAGCAGACGACGAGAAGCCGAACCCGTTTGCAGCGCTGAAGGACTGGAAAAAGGACTGAGGCTGCCAGAGCCGCCCCTACAATTCGGTTGTCACGCGGGCGAAAAGCAGTATTTTGGCCCGACTCCGGCCAAATGAGCCCCCGCAGCGTTCCGCCGCGTGTCTGGCTCAAGCGTCAGAAGCAATATGTAACGTCGTTGCGTTCGAATGCGTGCGCACGGCAGCACGTGTTGTGTGGCAGGAAAAAAGGATAAGACACGCGTGGTCAGAATTTCTCTTGACGTGATGGGCGGCGACTATGGTCCTGAAGTCGTCATCCCGGGCGCCGCAAGGGCGCTTGAACGTCATCCGGACATAAGGTTTGTCCTGTTCGGCATAGAAGCGCAGTGCGCCGATATCTTGGCCAAACATCCCAAGCTCAAGGCCAACAGCACCTTCCATGACTGCGAGATCGCGGTCGGCATGGACGAGAAGCCGAGCCAGGCGCTCAGGCGCGGCCGCGGCAAGTCGAGCATGTGGCGGGCGATCGATGCGATCAATGCCGGTGAGGCCGACGTCGTCGTGTCGGCCGGCAACACGGGCGCGCTGATGGCCATGTCGGTCTTCTGTCTGCGCACGATGCAGGGCATCCAGCGGCCGGCAATCGCGGCGATCTGGCCGACCCTGAAGGGTGAGAGCATCGTGCTCGACGTCGGTGCGACCATCGGTGCCGACGCGCAGCAACTCATGGACTTTGCGTTGATGGGCGGCGCCATGGCGCGGGCGCTTTTCGAGATCGAACGGCCGACCATCGGCCTGCTCAATGTCGGCGTCGAGGAGATCAAGGGCCAGGAAGAAGTCAAGGAAGCCGGACGGCTCATCCGTGACGCCAATATCGAAGGCTTTGACTACTACGGCTTCGTCGAAGGCGACGATATCGGACGCGGCACTGTGGACGTGGTCGTCACAGAAGGCTTTTCCGGCAACATCGCGCTCAAGGCAGCCGAAGGAACGGCGCGGCAGATCGGCGAATATCTGCGTGCCGCCATGTCGCGTACCCTGATGGCCAAGCTAGGCTACATCCTGGCCAAGGGCGCCTTCGATCGGCTGCGGGAAAAAATGGATCCGCGCAAGGTCAATGGCGGCGTCTTTCTCGGCCTCAATGGTGTCGTGATCAAGAGCCATGGTGGGGCCGATGCCGAAGGCTTCGCCGCTGCAATCGATGTCGGCTACGACATGGTGAAAAACGGCCTGAAAGCGAAGATCGAGATCGATCTGGCGAAGTACCACGGCGCCGAGCCGCCGAGCGCACTTCCCGCCGGCATGAATGATGAGGTTTGAATAAATGATCCGTTCCGTCGTTCGCGGCTTTGGCGCAGCGTTGCCGAAGCGCGTTGTCACCAATCAGGAATTGGAATCCAAGGTCGATACGTCAGACGAGTGGATCGTGCAGCGCACCGGCATTCGCCAGCGCTACATCGCCGGTGAAGGCGAGACCACCGCATCGTTGGGCGAAGCCGCAGCTCGCGCTGCGCTCGACAATGCCGGCCTGACCGCCGCTGATCTCGATCTTATCATCCTGGCGACTTCGACGCCGGACAACACGTTTCCTGCAACCGCCGTCAACATTCAAAACCGGCTCGGCATGCACCACGGCGCTGCCTTCGATGTGCAGGCTGTCTGTTCCGGCTTCATCTATGCGGTGACCACGGCGGACGCCTACATCCGCGGCGGGTTGGCAAAGCGCGTGCTGGTTATCGGCGCCGAGACATTCTCGCGCATTCTCGACTGGTCTGACCGCACGACCTGCGTGCTCTTCGGCGATGGCGCCGGCGCCATCATCCTGGAAGCCCAGGAAGGCGAGGGCACGATTGCCGATCGCGGCGTGTTGACTGCCAAGCTGCGTTCCGACGGTGCGCATCGCGAAAAGCTCTATGTCGACGGCGGACCGTCGACGACAGGCACGGTCGGCCACCTGAAGATGGAAGGCCGCGAGGTCTTCAAGCACGCTGTCGGCATGATCACCGATGTGATCGAGGCCGCTTTCGAGGCAACAGGAACGACAGCCGAGGATATCGATTGGCTCGTGCCGCACCAGGCCAATCGCCGCATCATCGACGGTTCTGCCAAGAAACTTGGCATCCCTCTCGATAAGGTTGTGGTGACGGTCGATCTCCATGGCAACACCTCTGCCGCCTCCATTCCGCTCGCTCTCAACACCGCGGCGGCTGACGGCCGGATCAAGAAGGGGGATCTCGTTCTGCTCGAAGCCATGGGTGGTGGCTTCACATGGGGCTCCGTTCTGATACGCTGGTAAAAAATGCTGAAGCAACGCAGGCGCTTGACCGGAAATGACAAGGGCAATAGTCTTCGTTCGCTGATCGGCGTGCCAGACATCGGTGGGGGAAGATGAGCGGAAAAACAGTAACACGAGCAGACTTGGCTGAGTCGGTTTTTCGCAAGGTGGGTCTGTCGCGCACAGAGTCTGCCGAGCTGGTGGAAACCGTCATTGACGAAATATGCAACGCAATCGTGCGTGGCGAGAGCGTGAAACTGTCCTCCTTCGCGACGTTTCAGGTTCGTGACAAGAACGAGCGCATCGGCCGCAACCCGAAGACTGGCGAGGAAGTACCGATTTCGCCGAGGCGGGTCATGACCTTCAAGGCGTCCAATGTCCTGAAGCAGCGCGTGCTGAAATCGCATCTGAGCCGCAAGGCCAAGCAGAAGCCGGCCTCTCCCGTATCGTAAGCGGAGGACGGCAACCACAATGTGGTTGAAAACCCATCCATAAGCCGTTGAAATGGAGCCGATTCGTGCGATCATCGCACGCATCGGTTCATTGCGACGCAGGCCTGCCCCGAGTCGCATGGCATGGAATGGGAACGAAATGGAAAAAAGCCCCGACGCTTTTCGCACCATCAGCGAGGTCGCCGACGATCTCGATCTGCCGCAGCACGTCCTGCGTTTCTGGGAAACGCGGTTCCAGCAGATCAAGCCGATGAAGCGTGGCGGCGGCCGGCGCTACTATCGCCCCGAGGATGTCGATCTGCTGAAGGGCATCCGTCATCTGCTCTATGATCACGGCTACACGATCAAGGGCGTGCAGAAGCTCTTGAAAACCAACGGCAACAAGTTCGTGGCGGCAATCGCCAGCGGCGATCTGGCGACCGTCGAGGCTCTGGCCGCCTCGAGCAATGAGGAACCGCAACCGCCGAAGGCCGGCCTGTCCGAAGAGGATCAGATCGTCGGCCGCGCCAAGGCGCCTGCGAGCCGCCGCTTTTTCTCCTTCGGCGGCGGCAATGACGACGTCCCGGAAATATCTCTCGGCAAATCGTCCTCCGTCGGCAAGGAAGACCGGGCGCTGCTTCAAGAGGCGCTCTACGATCTCCTGGAATGCAAGCGACTGCTTGACCAGGCGCGGTAAAGGGCGTCTGCTGGACCAAGGCGTGTTGCGCAAAAGTGTTCAGCGGTTCTGCGCTGTCGGCATGCGCAAGAACAATAGTTTAAAAACGAGCAAGGCTATCTGAAAGATCGCGACGCGATTTAGCTGCAAAGCTTCGGCGTCTGCCGACGAGAGCCGCAGACCGCGACGTGAGCTGCGTGGCGGCTAAAGCATTTCCGGGAAAAGTGCGGAGCGGTTTTCCGTCAGGAAATGCGTAAAAACAGAGACATAGAGCGTTTCTGTGTTTCCGTTTAAATCGGAAACGCTCTAGGTTTTTGCCGCGAGCGGCCTCCGGCCAAGTCAGACCGCGGGTCGCCCGGAGCGATCTTTGTCGCTGCACAGCCGATTCGGTCGAGCCCACGCCTCAGCCATCGACGGACGATAGCGCGTTGGCGTGTCCAGTGTCGGGGATGCTGGGATTACATCGACATGTTTTTGCGTCAGTTCGCAGCGACCAAGAACATCGATGGCCGCCAGACGTCTTTCAGCAATTCAGGCAGCGTTCAAATCAGCTATCTCGCCGAATTGAACCAGGAGGCGAGGGCTGCTCATGTCGCCGCTTTCCTCATCCACCTGCACCGCATAAGCGGCAACGCCGATGTGCCTTGGCGCCATGGCAGCCGCAACCTTCTCAGCCCCGGCTGCAGTCGTGGCCGCGCGCATCTCGCCGGGCGCCAACCCGCCGCGAACGCGCTTGAAGGGCATGACGATGAATTTCTCAGACATGACGTTGACTCCAATTTGTTCTACAAATGTTCTTGTTGGCGTGAGAAGTCAATGGCTAACTGTAGGACCAGGCGAGGTGGTTGTGCCGTACAGAGTGAATGCGGCCAGTCTTGCAACCGTTAGGCGCCTGCTATGCCGATAAGGAAGAAATTTTCTGCATCTCTCGGTATGCGGCGAATATGGCAAGAAGGGCCGCCGCGTCGTTGACGATGGTCGTCTTCCGTTTACTCGCCGGTCTGGCAGGTTTTGTGGGGCTTGCACGGGGTTGAACGTTCTGGTCGTGGCTTATCCACGTCGTTCGTTCCTTTTTCGCGCCGACCTCAAGATTCCTGCTTGCGCTCTAAGCATTGTGAATATAGGGATTTCCTCGGTTCGGAGCGTAGCGCAGCCCGGTAGCGCACTTGACTGGGGGTCAAGGGGTCGTGGGTTCGAATCCCGCCGCTCCGACCATTAATCTGCCGGTAACGACAGGTTTGCGAGATAGGCCCCTCTGGGGCCTTCTTTCATTTTGGGAGCATGTAATGCTCCAAGCGCAAAGATTGCGGCGACCAATCCCGAAATAGTCTCGCACTTACCCTGACTTTTTCCGTATCGTTTCGGTGTAAATGCCGCTCGATTGCATTCGCAGCGTCGTCATCGACGATGTCGACGCCGGGGGGCGCCCCACGTCATCCGGCGCCCGCATCAGCCATCACAATAATGATTCATTTGTGTATGGATGCTCAAACGGTCGCCCGCACGCGCCGCCGTTCCGCCAGCTTCCAGTAGAGCATCTCGGTGCTGTCCAGCATTACATCGAGCGTGAAGCGGTCCTTGAGCATGCGGGCGGTGGCGGTTAGTTTTCCGAAGGTTTCCGGTTCAGCCGCAGCCACCATCGTTTTTGCAAGCTCCGAGACATCGTCGGTGTTCTGCACGATGAAGCCGTTGCGGCCGTTCTCGATCACGGTTCGGGCGCCGCCAATATCGGTGGCGATAATCGGTTTCCCGGCGGCCGCCCCCTCCAGCATGACATAGGACATCGCCTCGTAGCGGCTTGGCATGACCAGCACATCAAATGCAGGCGCCGCTTGCGGCCCGGTGAACACGGATGTCAGGTGCAACCGGTTCTGAAGGCCGCTTTCGGAAATGGCCTGACGCAGAGTGCCCTCCATCTCGCCGGCGCCGACCATGACGAGGTGGCTGTTCTTCACCGATCCGGCGATGTGCCGGAAGGCGGCAAGGAGCCGCTCAGGTGCTTTTTGTGCGGTCAGGCGACCGATGAACCCGTAGACAAATGCATCCGGCGCAATGCCGAAGCTTGCACGGATGGTCGCTGCCATATCGGGTGAGGGCGGAGCGACGCCGTTGACGATCACCGACATCCGCTCATCCGGCATATGCAGCGACTGGGCGTGGCAAAGCTCGTCGTCTGAAACGCAGATGAGGTGATCGGTATAGAACCAGGCGAGACCCCATTCGATCGCACCGTAGATCAGCCTGCCGCCGCGCCCAAGCGTCGGGTCCAGCGTGCGGAAGGCATGCGGCGTGTAGATGCGCGGGACGTGGCGACCGGGCAAGCGCAGGCGCGTCAGCGCCCCGGCCTTGGAGCTGTGGCCGTGAACGATGTCGAACGGACCATGATGGCGCATGATCCGGCGCAGCGCCAGAAAGGCTGGGACGTCTGAGGGGCCCGGGGCACGTTTCATCTCGACGGCGTGGACCGCGGGCAGGCCGACGGCCTTGAGCTCGCGGACGAAACTTTCCTCGGCCCGCACCGGTGAATAGACCGCCTCGACATGATGGCCGCGCAGATGCATGCCGCGACAAAGATCGATGAAATGCCGGCCGGAACCGCCACCGCTTGGCTCGAGCACTTCGAGCACGCGCAAGGGCGCGGGAGAGGGGCGATTTGACAAGGGATATTCCATGTTCATGGCTGCCATCCGGTGCGCGCCTTCAGGCGGTGTCGATATTCGAGCGCGGCACAGCCCCAGACGATGCCGACAAGCATGTAGAAGTGGCGCCAGTGGTCGGTGTCGATGACGTTGCCGACGCCGACATGGCCGATCAGCACCACCCAGGCGATCATGAGGTAGGTTTGCCAGGGCCGGTCGAGCAACAGGAAGCGAAAGCCGAGCGACAGCGTCCAGATGATCAGCGCCACATAGCTGACGAATCCGAGCCAGCCATAGGACGTCAACGACTTCAGCCAGACATTGTGTTCGTCCTCGGGGAAGATCGTGCTGAAGACCATCGGGCCGATGCCGAACGGCTTCTCCATCGACATCAGGAAACCGATTCGGTGACGGTCGAAGCGGCCGAGATGGCCGCCGTCATAGTCCTGTACGAGCTGCGAGCGGCTGGAAAAGAGCGTGGCAACCTGCTCCGATTGCAGGGCCGCCAGCAATGCGCCCACGACGAACAGTCCGCCCACCAGCGCAATGACCAGGATGCGCAGGCGAAATAGACCGTTGCGCTCCTTCAGCAACATCACGAAAATGAATGCGACGACGCAGAACAGGTTCAGCGCCCAGGCGGCGCGCGAGAACGACAGGAACACGCCCAGCGCCAGGATAAGCAGGGCTGCGATCTTCGGCGGTGCCCTGTGCACGGGCTGGGTCAACAATCCGTGGATCAGGTAAAGCGACGGGACAGCCAGAAACGGACCGAAGACGTTCGGATCCTGAAATGCGCCTTTCGCACGATCATAGAGCGTGAAATTCTCCGCCCCGGGAATTGCGCCGAAATACCCGAAGATGCCGAGCAGGGCAGTCAGGACGGCGGCGGCGACCCAGGCGTTGAAAATGAGCGGGAGGCGTTGATGACGTTCCTCGATGATCGCTGCGAAGAAGACGGACGACAGCGCCAGAAAGCCGGAGACCGCCATGTACATCGGCCCCTTGGTCAGGTCGACCATCGTCATTAGCGACAGGATTCCGCCGATCATGAACAGGGTGAGCAGTGTCAGCAATGGTGCCACAAAACGCGAGATCTTCAGGCCGAAGAGCGCCCAAAGGCCGATGAGTACCACAAGGAACAGCTCGTAGGGCGCCGGTTCGGCGATTACGAAACCCGACAGGAACACAGCAAGCGCAACCAGCCACGAACCGAACAGGGAAAGTGCTGCGAGTTGCGGACGGAAGACGACCGGCTGTGATGTGTCGACGGTGCTCAATAGGCATTTTCCGTGTTGAGTAGCCGGAACGGTGTCAGGAACAGGATCCTCAGGTCGAAGAGCAGCGACCAGTTCTCGATGTAGTGAAGATCGAAGGCGGTGCGCAGGCGGATCTTGTCGTCGTTGTCGATCTCGCCGCGCCAGCCGTTGATCTGTGCCCAGCCGGTAACCCCGGGCTTGACGCGGTGGCGAGCAAAATAGCCTTCGACGACATCGGAATAGGTACGGTTCTGCGTCTGTGCCAGCACGGCGTGCGGACGCGGGCCGACGAGCGAAAGCTCGCCCTTGAGCACGTTGAAGATCTGCGGCAGTTCGTCGATCGACGACTTGCGGATGAAGCGCCCGACTGCGGTGACACGGGGGTCGCCTTTCGTCACGGCGTTGCGGGCGGTCGGATCGCTCAAATGCGTGTACATCGAGCGGAACTTGTAAACCTCGATGGTCTCGTTGTTGAAGCCGTGGCGCTTCTGCTTGAAGATGATGGGGCCGGGCGAGGTGGTTTTGACCGCAATCGCAGCGCCCAGCATGACCGGCCACAACAATACCAGGGCGACGACGCTGAAGAAGATGTCGAAGCCACGTTTGGCAACGGAATCCCAATCGGCGATCGGTTTGTCGAAGATATCGAGCATCGGCACTTCGCCGACATGGGAATAGCTGCGCGGGCGGAAGCGAAGGTTGTTGGCATGCGCTGCCAGGCGGATATCGACCGGCAGGATCCAGAGCTTTTTCAACAGCTGCAGGATGCGTTTTTCAGCGGTCAGCGGCAGCGAGATGATCAACATGTCGATGCGCGCCAGGCGCGCGAACTCGACCAGTTCGTCGACGGTTCCAAGCTTTGGATAGCCGGCGATGACATTCGGAGACCGGCGTTCGTCGCGGTCGTCGAAGATGCCGCAGATCCTGATGTCGTTGTCGGTCTGGTGTTCGAGCGTGCGGATCAGGTCCTTGGCCGGCTGGCCGCCACCGACGACGACGGCACGACGCTCCATCGTGCCGTTGCGGGCCCAGTGTCGGATGGAATAGGCGATGAAGGCCCGTTCCGCGACGAGGAAGACCGCACCGGCGACGAACCAGCCGCCAAACCACACACGCGAATACTGGTGACCGGACTTGAGGAAGAAGAGGGCGACGGCAATGCCGCCAAACGCGATTGCCCAGGACGCGAGGATGCGTGGCGTGAACCGCAGCCAGGCGCGAAGGGCGGGGACCTGGTAGGTGTCGGCGAGCTGCATGGCGGCAACGGCGAGCGCGGAACCGCCAACGAGGATCGCAAGATACAGGGGCAACTGATCGAAGCCCGGCTGCACATAAAGCGCATTGATGGCGTAACCGATGGCGAAAAGCGCACAGAACTCGAACAGCCGCATCAGCCCCATGATCATCGCCGGCGAATAGGTATCGGCGCTGAACTGTTCGGCAATCTGCCGGGCCAGGGGGTTGAGCTCCGTAGACGTCTCGCCGCCGGCCATTTCGTCCGGCGCACGGGTGCGGATTTCCGATATCTTCTTGCGAAGCGCTTCCGGGTCGAAGGCTTCCGACCGCTTAAACTCGTTCATGGCTTCCTTCCGGCACTGAAGTCCTCAGCCGGGATAGCAGAAAGCCACTAAGAAACGCTTACGTTGCAGCCTTCGGAGGGGCCTGGGCCGATTGGTTTCGGCACAAATCCCCATAGAGCCGCAGCGCCTCGGCCGTCATGACCGAGGCGGCGAACCGGGACTTGAATGTCTTTGGAGCAGGCATGACGCGGGCTGACCAGTCCTTCTCGACGACTGCCGAAGCCATGATCGTGGCAAGTGACTGCGCATCTGCCGGGTTCGCCAGGGCGGCGCTGCGTTCGCCGAGGATTTCCGGTATGCCGCCGACCCGACTGGCGATCACCGGCTTTTGCGCCGCCAATGCTTCGAGGACAATGTAGGGCATCGATTCCGCCCGGGACGGAATGACGATGTTCCGCGCCAGCGCAAAGGCTTCGCGGGCGTTCATGGCAGGGCGCATGGCGATCCGCCTCCCCAGTCCCTGCTCAAGCGTCAAGTCGCGATACTTCTGCTGCTGTGGGCCATCGCCGACCATCAGGGCCGAAAGCGGGCGGCCGACGATCCGTTCGGTGCGGGCGAAGGCGTCCACAAACAGATCGGGACCCTTGAGGTCCCGCATCATGCCGATATAGAGGAAATCGACCGCGTCCGGGCACGCCTCTATGGCCTCGAATTCGCGATCGTCGATGCCATTGTAGATCAGTTCGTAGCGCGCGCGTGGCTTTCCGACCTTGGTAAGATAGGTCTGGCGTTCGAAATCGCAGACGAAGACCAGGGCGTCGGTGAGGCGTTCCTGAAGGCGTTCCAGCGGGAAGACCATTCTCCCGGCGAATGATTTAGGGTTGTAGTGGAGACTGCCGCCGTGAGGCGAATAGAGGCGGGCTACGCGATACCTGTTCACCCGCAAGGCTGAACCGATGAGGCGGGCGATGGCGCCACCCTTGGCGCCGTGCCCATGCAGCACATCCGGTTGCAAACTTCTGATTTCCTTGTAGCAGCGCCAGAGCGCGGCAAAGTCCATTGGGCCAATCGAACGATGGATCGGCATGCGCACGAGACCCAATGCCAGATAGGGCCGGATTTCGTCGAAAAGTGAATCCTCGTAGGCTCCACCGGTCGTGCTGTCGCAGAGGATGCCGACCTGGTGCCCGGCTGCCGCATGCGCCTCTGCCAGATCACGCACATGTCGGAATATTCCGCCAACAGGCGATCTGAAGCAGTGAATGATGCGCAAGGGGTGCTGCGGCTGCATCGAGATCAGAACAGCCGTTCGCGAATGTAAATCGTATCGCCGGCCAGCACGGCATCGGTGATGGGCACGCGGCCGGTGATGATGCGGCCGTTGATCTTGCGCGTGACGTCGGCGCTCGCCTGGTTGGCGCGCGGGGAGAAGCCGCCGGCAACCGCGATCGCGTTCTGCACCGTCATTCCCGGCACATAGGCATACTGCCCAGCCTGGCCGACTTCGCCCATGATAAAGACCGAACGATAGCGATCGACCTCGATGGTGACATCGGGGTCGCGCAGATAGCCTTGCTTCAACTTCGCTGCGATCATGCCTTCGAGTTCGGGCAGTGTGTGGCCACGGGAGGCGACTGTGCCGATCAGCGGGAAGGCAACGTAGCCCGCCTGATCGACCGTATAGGTACCGCTGAGGCCCGCCTGCTCAAAGACGTTGATGCGTAGCCGGTCGCCGCTGTCCAGCCGGTAGGGCTGGATCGTTGCCTCGCTGAACGCCTTGGGTGCCGGCTGGTAGCTTGTGCAGCCGCCGAGCAACATCGACAGTGCTGCCACCGCAATAGCGAGACCCGTCTTCATACCTGCGGTTGACATGCTGCTCTTGGGCTCCGGAAACGACCACCTCTTTCGTCGTTATCGATCTGTTAGGGTTAATAGCTGGTAAACTCGCGGTAGAATTTTCAGCGGGACTGGCCCGCTCGAAGGAGGGGGCAATCGCCCAAAGGTTGAGCGACTATTAACCCTTGCGTTACCATGTTCATTTACCCTCCAGCGAAATTATAAGGTTCGGAGCCATAAGCATGTCGGGAAACGGCAGCGGACAACAGGATGTGGATATCGATCTCGGCGGGCTGTTCCGCGCCGTGTGGGATCGACGCGTCAAGGTATTGCTCGCCACGGCGTGTGTTGCAGCCCTCGCTTTCGGCGCCGCAAAGATGATTGCGCCGGACTTTCAAAGCGAGACACGCGTCCTCATCGAATCACGGGAACCGGAATTCAGCGGCTCGAACCAGAATGCGCAGACCGGGTCAGACCGCGTCTTCGACGAATCCGGCATCTTGAGCCAGGTTCAGGTGCTGCGCTCGGCCGACCTGATCAAGCAGGTTGCGCGAAACATGAAGCTGTACGAGCTGAAGGAGTTTGATCCTTCGGCCGATCCTTCGGCGGTTTCCGATCTGATGGTCATGCTTGGCTTGAGGAAGAACCCGTTGGAAATGCCGCCGGAAGAGCGGGTGCTGAAAGAGTTCACGTCGAAGCTGCAGGTCTATCAGGTGGAGAAATCGCGTGTGATCGCGATCGCCTTTACGTCGAAGGATCGACAGCTGGCGGCCGCGATCCCGAACGAGATGGCCAAGGTCTTCCTGTCGGTGCAAAGTGGTGCAAAGCTTGACACCAATTCCGAGGCAAGCCGCTGGCTGGAGCCGGAAATCGCCAATCTGCGCGAGAAGGTGAGGGAGGCCGAAGCTAAGGTCGCGGCCTATCGTTCGTCTTCCGATCTGCTGCCGACCGGCGAGACCACGAATTTTGCCACCCGGCAACTCACCGACATATCGACCGAGCTGACCCGTGTGCGCGGCGAGCGGGCCAATGCCGAGGCGCGCGCCGAGGGCGTGCGGGCGGCACTGGCGAGTGGCCGCGACGCGGACACCATTGCAGACGTCGTCAGTTCACCGATGATCCAGCGCCTCAAGGAGACTGAGGCGAACCTGCAGGGGCAGGTGGCCGACCTTTCGACGACGCTGCTGGACGGCCATCCACGACTGAAGGCACTGAAATCGCAGGTCGAGGGCATCAGGGCGCAAATCCGCTCGGAAACGCGTAAAATCCTCAGCAGCCTTGAAAATGAAGCGCAGGTCGGCGCGTTGCGCGAGCAGCAATTGACCCAGCAGTTGAACGCGCTCAAGGCAAAATCGGCTCAGGCCGGCGAGGAAGAGGTGGGCCTGCGCGCGCTTGAGCGCGAAGCAACTGCCCAGCGGCAGCTGCTTGAGACTTATCTGGCACGTTACCGCGAAGCGACATCGCGCACGGTCGAGAATGCAACGCCCGCCGATGCTCGCGTCATTTCGAGTGCGGTGGTTCCCACGGGCGCCAGCTTCCCCAAAGTGATGCCCATCACCATCGTCGCGGCCCTTGCGACCTTTCTTTTGAGCTGCATCATCATCATGCTTGGGGAGCTTTTCAGCGGCCGCGCGTTGCGGCCGGTGTCGGCCGGCACCGAGCGGCGGCCAGCCCCCTCGAGACCGGCAATCGCCGCTGTCGCTGCCGCGGATGCCGGCGACGACAAGCCGGTAATATCGTCTGAGTTGAACGATGCCATCGATCTGCCGCCTCTTGTGCCCCTTGTTGCAGCCGAAGCGGAGGATGTCGTGAAGGCGCCAGACGGCGAGACGGCCGAACCGGACTTCTCGATCGAAGCGGTTGCCGATCACCTGCGGGAAAACGAAGTTCGGATCGCAATCTCGGTTTCACCGGGCGGCGACGAAGGATCGACGGCGACGGTCATGCTGGCGCGCCTGATCGCCGAAGAAGAACGAAAGGTCGTGCTGATCGACCTGACGGGTTCCGCCTGCCCGACCCGCCTGATGGCACGCTCGGCGCAACTCCCCGGTATCACCAATCTGCTCGCGGGCGAGGTTCCATTCACCGAAACCATCCATGCCGACCGATTCTCCGATGCGCATATCATTCCGCAAGGGGATGCCGATCCGCGAACGGCGATGCGCGGCATCGAGCGGCTGCAGATGATCATCGATGCGTTGACCAATGCCTATGATCTGGTTTTGGTCGAGTGCGGACCGGCCGACGAGGGAGCCGTCGACAAGATTGCCCGTCGTGGCGATGCTGAGATCATCCTGTCGGCACCGTCGGTCAGCGATGAACGGATCGTCGAAGTCCTGACCGGTTTCGGCGAGGCAGGCTATCGCGACATCGTGCTGATGACCGGGCGCGGTGAAACGGGCCCGGACTATACCGATCGCGATGCGGCATGAGCAGGCACGGCGCCGTCTTCAAATTGAGAATTGAGCGTCGCGCGGTCGGTGCCGCCTAAGCGCTATCGGCGTCGGTAGTCCGTCGGTCGGTGTGTGTTTTGCGGCTGCGCGCGCGCTGGAGGAAGGCATAGACGGCCTTGTTCGCCTTGATCGTCGCCTTTGCCCGCACCACGGCCCGGTGATAACAGGCAGCCAGGCGACCGCGCAGCGTCAGCGGCAAGACGATATCCCTGAGCGGCGTTTCAATGGTGCACCACGAGCGCTTATAGGGCTGGTCGCCGACCCCGAAGTCGAAGAGTGTCACATCCTTTCCGCAGAGCCTCTCGATCATTCTATAGAACAGAAGCTCACCAGGACTGGCATCGCCCGCCAGTTCCTCGTCGATCGAGCCGAATTGGCATATGACATGGTCGGCCTTTCGCGAAAGACCGGCGACAGCGACGATACGCCCCCCATGTTCACCCCTCAGGCGGATGGCATTGAGTTCGAGCAACTCGTCGTCGGCGACGCTACGGCGGCCGGCGATCGCATGAAAGAATGCGCGTGTCCGATGATCATGGAAAACGTCGGGAAGACCGAGGGCTGCAAACCGGACCGCCTTTTGACGGAAGAAGACGTCGAGCAACTCCTCTGCGTGTTGCGGGCTCTCGGCAATCACGTAGTCATAGCCCCCGAGCGCGTCCAGCCGCCGCTCTGAAATCCGCATTTTCTTGCGCCGGCGCTTTGCATTCACCTGGGCGAGCGTTTTTTCAAAACTCGAAAGCAGCGGCAATTGAAACGAGGCGTTCTGGTGCTTGACGCCGGGCAGGCGTGCCAGCGGGCTTGCGGTTCCGCGCCAGTCGTGCGGTGTCTTTTCGAGCGTCACGAGGTCGACCTTGTGGCGCAGGTGGTGATGGAGTGCACGCGTCAACAGATCGGCAAACTCGGCCGAGGAAATGGGCAGTGCGTCCGTTGCAAAAAGCCCGGTGTTGAGATTGCTGTGCAGTGCACCGATCAGCCGAGCCGTGTTGAACAGGCGACCAGACACGATCTCCAGCGGCAGGATGAAGAGCAATTCGCCATCGAAGGTGCCGCGAATGATCAGCAGTTCACTGTCATGGACTTGCGCCCAGGCGACGCACCAGTCGTAACTCTGATGTAGAGAATTGAGTGCATGGGCATCGAGTGAGCGCCATTCCTGCTCCAGAGATGCAACCGTATCGTGGACGGAAATCTCGAACCGGCTCACGGCGGCGTCGGACCTTGACGCAGCTTTTGCGCCTCGCTGGCCCGATCGGCCTATGGTGAGTTCAGTGTTCAACATCGGCAAAGCCGTCCGGATGCGGGTTTCTGCTGCCATTGAACTGACACTCCGCTACGATCCGCTTAATACCTCAAATATCGCCGGTTCCCACGGGCAACAACCGGAGAATGCAGTTAGCAAAGCATGAAGTCAGTGCGGCTAAGCGCCGAGAAAACCCGATGCAAGGGCCTCTGCCCATTCCGGACGGTCTCGCTGCGCCGCCAGCCTCGACATCGCCTGGTGGTCATAAGGGACCGTGCGGAACGTCGTGCTCCAATTGTCGCCGGAACGCTCGATGATGGCGTAGCGCGCATCCGGTGAGCCAACCTCGACCTTGTGGGCGACCGGGTGATCGTCAGTGTAGCCTGGGCAGCCGACACTGCCGGGGTTGACCACGAGCCGTCCGTCCGCAAGGCGGATCGCCCGGGGAATGTGCGTGTGGCCGCAGAGAATGACGGGCTGCGTGATGCCTGTCGCGAAGGCTTCGATGGCGCTGCGTGCCGCCTGATGGACGACGCCCTCCGCCGTCAATGCTTCGAGCCAGTAGGTTTCGTCGCTCCCTGGCGTGCCATGGCAAAGAAAGAGCGCATCGCGATAGATGCGGGTGGCCGGCAATGTCGCCAGCCATTCGATATGCCGAGGCTGCAATTCCGCGTGGGCGGCGCGGTCGGACAGCCCCATGTCGGCGGGGTCGAGCGTCAGAAGGTATCGGTCATGATTTCCGGATATCGACGGGATGTCGCGCGCCATCAGGATATCGGCAGTGCGGGCGGCGTTGAGCGGCCCGCTGACGTGATCGCCGAGATTGACGATGTCGGTGATGCCCAACGCGTCAATATCCGCAAGCACCGCCTCAAGCGCGAGGTCGTTGCCATGGATATCGGAAATGATCGCAACCTTCATCGGCGTTCCCTTAAGGCTCAGCGGTCCTTCGCCGGCTTTTCCATCCACTTGATGATCAGCATGGCCGGCAGCACCCAAAGCAGGCCGGTAAAGAAGAAGTACATCAGATGCACCCACCACGGGGCGGCACCGAGCAGCAACGAAGCGAAAGTCACCGCGGCGAGCGCATAGACGATGACGAGGATGATGATCAGGATCGTGCCGATCAGCTTTCTGAGACGTACGGGCATTTCATTTCTTTCAAAGGGTGCGATATCCGGCCGCGACGGCATGCCGCAAAGGGTTCGGCCTTGTTTTGCATGCCGCTCTGGTGCAAATCAACGGCTTTCCGGCAGGCGCGGCGATGAACCGCCCGATCCCCTGCCGCCAACCCCGCGATACCAGAGGGAAAACCATGGCAGGCGTCGAATTGGCGACAGAACAGATGCTCCGAAGCGAGATCGGCAGGGCCGATCGCAACCGCCGGCAGATCCGCGGCTGGCTGGTCGTCGTTCTCTTCACGCTGTTTGCGCTCGTGCTTGTCGGTGGCGCAACCCGTCTGACGGAATCCGGCCTGTCGATCACCGAATGGAAGCCGATCCACGGCGTCATCCCACCGCTGACGGCTGAGGAGTGGGAAGAAGAGTTTCAGCTCTACCAGCGCATTCCGCAATATCAGCAGGTCAACAAGGGCATGACCGTCGGCGAGTTCAAGACGATTTTCTGGTGGGAATGGGCGCATCGGCTGCTGGCCCGCACGATCGGCGTGATTTTTGCTGTTCCGCTCGCCTTCTTCTGGTTCACCGGTCGGGTCGAACGCCGCCTGCGGTGGCCGCTGCTCGGGATTCTGGCGCTTGGCGGCTTCCAGGGGTTCATCGGCTGGTGGATGGTATCCTCTGGCCTAGTGGAGCGAACCGAAGTCAGCCAGTATCGCCTCGCAACCCACCTCGTCATCGCCTGCCTGATCTTTGCCGCCTGCATGTGGATTCAGCGCGGGCTTTGTCCGCATTCAGGCGACGCCGCGCCGACAGATCGCTCGCGTAAGATGGCAGCGATCATCGCCATCATGAGCCTGTTCCAGATTTATCTCGGCGCGCTGGTGGCCGGCCTTGATGCGGGTTTCAGCTACAACACCTGGCCGCTGATGGATGGCGCGCTGATCCCGTCCGATCTGTTCCTGCAGCATCCCTGGTGGATCAACGTCTTCGAGAACCCGAAGACCGTGCAGTTCATCCACCGGATCGGCGCTTACGTGCTCTTCGCACTGGCGCTGATGCACGTGATCGCCTCGGTGAAGGCCGCCCCTCAGTCCACCCACGCGCGCCGGTCGGTGTTGCTGTTCGTGCTCATTGGCATTCAGGCGGTGATCGGCATCACCACGTTGTTGCTACAGGTGCCGGTCGGCTGGGGCGTCCTGCATCAGGGCGGCGCGCTGGTGGTGCTCGGCTTCGCCATTGCCCATTGGCGCGGTTTCATCGGCGAATATCCGAAGCCGACGGCCATCGAGCTGCGCAGCTAAAGCCTGCCACATCAATAAAAAAAGCCCGGCAAACGTCTCGCCGGGCTTCTTGTTTGTGACGCTGCCGCCGATCAGGCCGACAGCATCAAATCCATGTTCTGGACGGCCGCACCTGAGGCGCCCTTGCCGAGGTTGTCGAGCAGGGCGACCAGGTTCACGTGGGTTCCGCCCGGCGTGCCGAACACGAAGAGCTTCATCGTGTCTGCGCCGGCGAGCTCCGTCGCATCGATACGCCCGAGCTTCTCGCTGGCGGCAAGCGGGACGACCTCGACGATCGACTGCCCGACATAATGCTCGACTAATGCGGAATGAATGCTCTCGATCGTCGCGCCGGAGGCGAGATCGTCGAGATAGAGCGGGACTTGCACGATCATGCCCTGCGGGAATTTGCCGACTGAAGGCGCAAAGACCGGAGCGCGGTCGAGCAGCCCGTGCATCTTCATTTCGGGCACGTGCTTGTGTTTGAGCGTCAGGCCGTAGAGGAAATGCGGCGCGCTGATGTGGTCCGAGTTCGCCTCGTCTTCCATCTGCGCGATCATCTGCTTGCCACCACCCGTATAGCCGGAAACGGCGTTGACCGTCACCGGGTAGCCATCGGGCAGAATGCCGGCCTGGCGCAGCGGCCGGATGACGCCGATGGCGCCTGTCGGGTAGCAGCCGGGATTGGCAACATGGCGGGCGTCGCGGATCTTGGCCGGCTGCGCACTGTCCATCTCCGCAAAGCCATAGGCCCAGTCCGGTGCGATCCGGTGTGCGGTCGAGGTATCGATGATGCGCACCCGGTTGTTGCCGGAGACCATGGAAACGGCCTCGCGTGAGGCGTCGTCCGGCAGGCAGAGGATGGCGATGTCGGCATTGTTCAGAAGATCTTCACGCATCGCGGCGTTGCGTCGCTCGGCTTCCGGTATCGACAGGAGTTCGAGATCGCTGCGGCCGGCCATGCGGGTGCGGATCTGCAACCCGGTGGTGCCGTGTTCGCCATCGATGAAGATCTTCGGTTTCATGATTTTCCCGTTCTTCCAGAAGGTTACGAGTCATTGCGGAATCAATCTGACACAGATTTGATTCAGTTTCTCAACGCACCGTTCGAGCGTCGAGCGCCCGCCCGGTGGCGCGGTCGTGTTCATATATAAGCAGCGGCCGGAGCCCGCAACCGTGCAGCCGGTGCTCGCGGCGGATTGGTGGCGCGGCGGCGCACGTTGCGCCCTTAACCATGACTTGCGATTTGCAACCTAAAGGTTGCCTTCTGCCCGGAAATTCCGCATCTGAAGAATTGTCATAAAACTGTCATGGGGAAGCGGCGGGTGAAGAGCGTTATGGAGAAGGCTGGGCGCGTGCTCAGGCACCCGCTGCCTATCGCGCTGGCGTTTCTCGCGCTGCTGCAAGCCTTGCACTACTTCGATACGCGGTGGCGGTTCGTGCCCTTCCTCGTCACGGTGACGCTGGCGATCGCCGCATTGCTGTTCCTGTTGTCGCGTCGGCCGGCTTTTTCGCTT
This sequence comes from Ensifer adhaerens, assembly GCF_013283195.1. Classification (GTDB taxonomy): domain Bacteria; phylum Pseudomonadota; class Alphaproteobacteria; order Rhizobiales; family Rhizobiaceae; genus Ensifer; species Ensifer adhaerens_G. The sequence continues at coordinate 1,898,426 of NZ_JABEKT010000001.1, forward strand.
TGGGCTGCGGGCCTGACGGTCTTGCTGATTGCGGCGATGTCGGAGGTCAAGTTCCGCCTCAAGGGCTTTTCCCTTCACGTCTTCGATTTCGCCTTCACCGGCCTCGATCGATCCGCGCTCTCCTTTCTCGTCGGTTCCTATTTCCATCTTCTGATCGCTGGCATCGCGGCGCTGATCGCAGCGCTCGTGTTCCTGATCATGGCATTTCGCAGCGATCGTCCGTCGGGACGCTCTTTTGGCGTTCGCGCCGGCCTGCTTTTCGCCATGGCCGCCGGCGTCTTCGTTCTCTATCCCGACAAGAAGGACGAGCCGGACTACGTCCATTACATCTCCGGCTACGACGCCTCGTCCTTTTTCGTCTCGATCGGCGATCTCGAATTTCCGCTCGGGCGTATCGTACTTGCCGATCGGCTGGAGAATGTCGAGGCGAAGGGCAGCCTTCGCGACGACATCAGCTGCGACGTGGCCGCGAGCAAACCCGACCTTTTCGTCGTGCTCAGCGAGAGCCAGACGAGCCCCAGCTACTTCCCGCAGGTGAACGTTCCGGAGTGGATGAGCGCGTCGTTCCAGTCGCAGGACGGCCAGGTGCATCCCCTGCAGGTCGAGACGTTCGGCGGCGGCACATGGGTCACGAACTTTTCCGTCATGACAGGATTATCCGGTGCGGACTTTGGTTGGCAAAGCCCCTATGTCACGCAAATCCTCGAGGGCAGGGTGAAGACGAGCCTGCCAAGTCTGTTGGCGCGATGCGGTTATCGCACCGTCGCGGTGATGCCGATGCAGGCGAGTTTCGTCAACGAGGGGCCATTCCTGACGTCGATCGGTTTTCAGGAGATCGTCGACTTCGACGCGATGAAGCCGAAATCGCATTTCGTGCGCGACAGCTTCTATTTCGATGCTGTCGAACGGATCGTTCGAGAGCATCGCGAGAAGGATCGGCGTCCGTTGTTCATTGCCATGCAGACGCTTTTTCCGCACGGGCCCTATGATATGAGCCTTGTGCCGGCGGACGCGTTACCGGGCACGGCTCTCGCCCCTGACGCCGAACCCAACGAGTACCTGCGCCGTGTGGCGCTCGCAAAGCAAGATCTTCAGGATTTTCGCAGCAAGCGCCAGCAGGCGCCTGGCCCCAATGGCACTGTCGTTCTCGATTTCGGCGATCACCAAGCAGTTGCCACCAAGGACTATCTGCTGGCTGATGCGCCCGCAGGCAATGTCTTTGCCGACCTCAGATCGCTCGCCTACAAGACCTACTATTCGGTTTACGCCTACGGGCGCGAGATCGATATGCGGCCTTTTGCCAAGCCGCTGGATGTCGGCTTCCTCTCGGCAAGCCTGATCGAGGCCGCCGGCCTGCCGACATCGCCGACATTTAAGGCGCTGGCGCGCCTGCGTGATGCCTGCGGCGGATACTACCACACCTGCCCGGACCGCTCGCTCGTCGACCAGCATCTTCGCCAACGCCAGAATGCGGGACTGCTCAATCTCGATTGATGGCCGTGCGATCAGCGCAGCGTCGAGCGCTCCGCCAGCTTTTCGGCATGCAGGCCAAGCATGTACATGGCGACGGTGGCACCGGCGATGGCGGTGATATCGGCGTGGTCATAGGCGGGTGCGACTTCGACCACATCGCTGCCGACGACCGTCAGTGCACCCAGCTTGCGCAGAACCGAAAGCATCTTTGAGCTGGACGGTCCGCCGGCAACGGGCGTGCCGGTGCCGGGCGCATAGGCCGGGTCGAGGCAATCGATGTCAAACGTCAGATAGGCCTTGCGTTCCCCGACCTGCTGGATGATGGCGTCTGCAATGTCTGCGACCCTCATTTCCTCGATGTCGTAGCCATAGAGAATGCGGATACCGCAATCCTCCGGCGCATGGGTGCGAATACCGATCTGGATCGACGCGTCGGTGTCGATGAGGCCAGCGCGCGCTGCACGGCCGACAAAGGAGCCATGATCGATGCGGCCGCGTTCGTCCGGCCAGGTGTCCTGATGCGCGTCGAACTGGACGAGGGCGAGGGGGCCGTGGATCGCAGCGTGCGCCTTGAGGATCGGATAGGTGACGAAATGGTCGCCGCCCAGTGTCTGGAGATAGGCGCCGCTCTTCAGGATCTTTGCCGTTTCACGCTCGATCGTTGCCGGTGTTTTCGAGTGGTTGCCGTAATCGAGCAGGCAGTCGCCGTAGTCGATGGTCGCCATCTCGGCGAAGAGATCGCGCTCGAACGGGTACTGCGGATCGTTGTCGAAGATCGCCGATGCGCGGCGGATCGCCTGCGGCCCGAAGCGGGCACCGGGACGGTTTGAGGTGGCGGCGTCAAAGGGGATACCCCAGACGACGGCATCGACGTCTTTCAGCTGCTTTGAGTATTTTCTTCGCATGAAGGAGAGAATGCCGGCATGCGTCGGGTCCGATGCCGCCGAAGTCAGTGAGCGCGCCGTCAGCGCGTGATCGATCGTCCTGTTCGCCATATCCCGTCTCCCGTGTATGGCGAGACGTTGGACAATCGTCGCCGGCAAGGCAAGTCCCTGCCGGCGAATTCTCTTGCACACCCCTTTAGATCGATTCCGATCAAAGGATAAATTATGCAGTATATTCATGGTGTTACAGCTCCATCTGCGCGTCATGTTTGACGCGTGGCGCTGTAATGCTGTCAGGACGCCTTGGCTTCGTAGGTCGGCGCGAAGTCGCCAAGCGCCTTGGCCTCGTTGATCCGCGCGCCAATGTCCTCCTCGATGATCGCCTCAAGCTGTGCGAAGCTGTCGATGACATAATAGATCGGCTGGACGATATCGATGCGGTACGGCGTGCGCAGCACGGTCATCAGGTCGAAGGGGCGGAATTCGCTGGCCGAAGGTTCCATAGCCGTCCGGGTCTCGTTCGGCGACGACACGATGCCGGCACCGAAGCAGCGCCGTCCTTGCGGCGTGTTGATCAGGCCGAACTCCACGGTGAACCAGAAGATCCGGAACATGTGCCAGGAATAGCCCTTGCCGAGGGCTACGGCCTTTTCGCCGAAGCGGCGGACGAAATGGGCGTAGCTCTGGTTGGTCAGGAGCGGGCAGTGGCCGAACACTTCGTGGAAGATATCGGGCTCTTCGATGTAGTCGATATGTTCGCGCCGGCGGATGAAGGTCGCGAGCGGAAACTTGCCCTCTGACAGAAGCTCGTAGAACCGCGAGGGCGGGATCAGCGCCGGTACGCCTTCGACGCCGAAGCCGGTGGTTTCCTGCAGGCGGCGGTTGACCTCCTGCAACTGCGGTACGCGGTCCGGGCCAAGACCGAGCTTGCGTGCACCCTCCAGATATTCGTCGCAGGCCTTGTCGGCGAGCAGCTTCATCTGCCGCTGGTAAAGCTCGCCCCAAATCGCGTCCTCTTCGGGCGTGTAATGATAGCTGCCGTCCGGCTCGGGCAGTTTCGCGGTGTAGCTGCTTTCTTTCGGCATGACGTCTCCTCTTCGCCAAAACACCAAGTTGTTGCAATTGTATCGCGAATGGAGCGAGTATTTGTTTCACAGTTGCCGGTGGAGGACGCTGTTGCGGGAGGAAATTTCGGAATGTCATCGGATTTGAAGGAAACTTCCCAACCATTGCGTAAGCTGCTGCGGCTGATTCAGGCCGATAGCGGCCAGTCCCTATCGGAACTCGCGGAACGGGCGGGCATGTCGCAAAGCTCGACCTGGCGGCGGCTTCAGGAGCTTGAGGCCGACGGGGTGATCCGCAAGCGGGTGGCGCTGCTCGATCCGGGCAAGCTGGACCTGAAGCTCTGCATCATCGCGCATGTGACGCTGGAGGACCATCATGACGAGGCGATTGCCGCCTTCTCGGCGGTCGTGCGCGACCGGCCGGAGATCATGGAGTGCTACGCGCTGTCGGGCACCTTCGACTACATGCTGAAGATCCGGGCAAACGACGTCGACAGCTACGACGCCTTCATGACGCGCTACCTGATGCGCAATCCGCATGTGCGCACGGTGGTGTCGAGCTTCGTGCTGCGCGAACTGAAATCGACGACGGAATTGCCGATCTGAAACGAAAAAAGGCCGAGCGAACCCGGCCTTCCAAGATGCAGTGTCTTCCAGCGATTAACGCTTGGAGAACTGGAACGAACGACGGGCCTTGGCCTTGCCGTACTTCTTACGTTCAACGACACGGCTGTCGCGGGTCAGGAAGCCGCCCTTCTTCAGGACCGAGCGCAGGCCCGGTTCGAAGTAGGTGAGCGCCTTGGAGATGCCGTGACGAACGGCACCGGCCTGGCCGGAGAGACCGCCACCGGCGACCGTCGCGTCGATGTCGAACTGGCCGTCACGGGCAGCTGCGACGATCGGCTGCTGCAGGATCATCTGCAGAACCGGACGAGCGAAGTAGTCGAGGTACGGCTTGCCGTTGATGGTGATCTTGCCCGAGCCGGGCTTGACCCATACGCGGGCAACAGCGTTCTTACGCTTGCCGGTCGCATAGGAGCGGCCCTGAGCGTCGACCTTCTTGACGTGAACCGGAGCTGCCGGTTCCGCAGTCGTGGCGATTTCCTTGAGAGCGGAAAGGTCGGCCATTAGGCGCTCCTTGTGTTCTTGCTGTTCAGCTTGGCGACGTCGAGGACGGCCGGCTGCTGTGCTTCATGCGGGTGGTTCGAGCCTGCGTATACGCGCAGGTTCTTCATCTGGCGACGGCCGAGCGGGCCGCGCGGAACCATGCGCTCGACGGCCTTCTCGAGGACGCGCTCCGGGAAGCGGCCTTCGATGATCTGGCGCGCAGTGCGCTCCTTGATGCCGCCGGGGTAGCCGGTGTGCCAGTAGTACTTCTTGTCGGTGTACTTCTTGCCCGTGAGCACGGCCTTCTCGGCGTTGATCACGATGACGTTGTCGCCATCGTCAACATGCGGCGTGAAGGTGGCTTTGTGCTTGCCGCGCAGGCGGTTCGCGATGATGGAAGCGAGGCGACCGACAACGAGGCCTTCGGCGTCGATGATGATCCACTTCTTCTCCACCTCTGCAGGCTTCTGAACGAAGGTTCCCATAACAAAACTCTTTCTCTGGACCCGAGCGGCGAACCGCTGGGCGTTTCTTGTTGCTTGGTTTTGGCTGAATTTCAGCCAAAAGAAGAAAGCGGCCCGAAGGGGACCGCGATCTGAGGGAGCTTATACGCAAGCGGGAAATGGGCGTCAACAACAGCGATTTCGCTGCTGTGAAATAAAGTGAAGCAAAAACAATGTGTTATCCTTGTGGTATTTTAATACCTCAAATTAACGCGGCGGAATCGAATAGGTCGCCGTCGCATGGGCCACGAGATCGTCGCTGCCGACCATGGCGATCGACGCATCGAGAACGGCCAATCTCTTGCCGAGCTTGAGGATGCGGCAGGTGCATTCGAGTGGCCGCGGATCCGGCTTGCGCAGAAAATTGATGTTGAGACTGGTGGTGACGGCCAGCGCCACCGGCCCGATATGGGCGATCAGGGCGATATAGGCGGAAACGTCCGCCAGCGCGAAAAGCGTCGGGCCCGACACGGTGCCGCCCGGCCGGATATGACGTTCGTTCGGATCGAGCCGCATCGTCGCAAATCCGGGGCCGGTGTCAGTGACATGGAAGACCTTGCCGTCCGTATGGACCTGCGGGAAGTCCGTATCGAGAAACCGGTTCAGCTCCTCGACTGTCATGATGGGCTGGATCGTCATCGGCAGGTTTCCTTTGTGCAAGCTTTCGCGCCAAGTGAAGCCGGTATGCTCTTTTGCGCAAGGCGGAAAAAGGTCTTAGGCGCGGTGGTGATCGCTGACTTGAAAGCACGCAGGCGGCGGCGTACCACGTACCGATCGATTGAATGAGACATGACAGCAGGAGAAGAGCATGGCGGACGTTGTTTCATTTCGGAAGGAAGAGCCAAGCGGATTGCTGCAGCGTGAGGTCTCGGGGCCGGTGCTCCGGCTGACGCTCAACAATCCGCCCGCCAACGTGCTTTCGATCGAGCTTATGGAAGCCCTGCACACGGCGCTCGACGCCGTTGCCCATTCCAAGGCCATCCGCGTCGTCGTGCTCTCGGCGTCCGGCAAGCTGTTTTCGGCGGGCCATGACCTCAAGGAAATGACCGCGCACAGGGCCGATGCCGACGGGGGCAGGGCATTCTTCGAAACGACGATCCGCCTGGCAGCAGACCTGATGATGAAGATCACACGGTTGCCCCAGGCGGTCCTCGCCGAGATCGACGGTCTCGCGACGGCGGCGGGCTGCCAACTGGTTGCCAGCTGCGATCTGGCGATCTGCACCGACAGCTCCACCTTCTGCACGCCGGGCGTCAATATCGGCCTGTTCTGCTCGACGCCGATGGTGGCGCTGTCGCGTGCATCGCACCGCAAGCAGGCGATGGAGATGCTTTTGACCGGCGAGACGATCGACGCATCGACCGCCAAGGATTTCGGCCTCGTCAATCGCATCGTGCCGCAACAGTATCTTCGCCAGGTCGTCGACAAGTACGCGGCCGTCATCGCCTCGAAATCGCCGCAGGCATTGAAGATCGGCAAGGAAGCATTTTATCGCCAGGCGGAAATGAGCCTTCCCGAGGCCTACGATTATGCGGTTGGCGTCATGGTCGAAAACATGCTGGCCGGCGACGCCGAAAACGGCATCGGCGCTTTCCTCGGCAAGCGTATGCCGGAATGGGATCGGGAATAGCGCTCAGGCCAGTTTCAGCAGGAGCGCGCCGAGCGCGATCACGCAGGCAGCTGCAATGCGCCAGACGCTGACGCGTTCCTTCAGAAACACCACCGAGATGACGACCGCGAACAGGATCGAGGTTTCGCGCAGAGCAGCGACGGAAGCGACCGGCGCCTTCGTCATCGCCCACAGTGCCAGACCGTAGGCACCAATGGAGCCGGCGCCGCCGATGAGGCCGCGCCACCAGTTCTTGTAGACGTGGCGGGCGACCGGTTTGATGCCGCGTCGGGCAAAGGCCCAGGTAAACAGAAGGACTGGCGGAAGCAGCGCCATCCACAGCGTGTACGAGATGGCATTGCCCGAAACGCGGGCGCCGATGCCGTCGACAAAGGTGTAACAAGCGATCACGCAGGCATTGAGCAATGCCAATATTATCGCGTGTTTGCCGCCCTTTCGCGCTTCGAACGCGAGCGTCAGAACGCCGACGCTGATCGTCAGCACGCCCGCCATGGCGCCGGTCGTCAGTCGCTCACCGATGATGAGACTGCTGGTGGAGGCGACGATCAGCGGAGCGACGCCGCGCATCAATGGATAGACGAGGCCGATATCGCCGGCACGGTAGGAAGCTGCAACCAGCTGGAAATAGGCAAACTGGAAGAGCGCCGACACCAGGATGTACGGCCATGCTTCTGGCTGCGGCAGAGGCAGGAACGGCAGGAAGGGGATCGCGACGGCGGCCGCGCCGAGCGCGATCATGGCCGCATCGAGCGATTTTTCCGAGCCCGCCTTGACCAGGGCATTCCAGGTCGCGTGCAACAGCGCCCCGAAAAGGACGAGTGCAATGACATCAAGGGGCAAGATGAAACCTCGGACGATGGTGTAGGCCGTTGCCAGCCTTGTCGCGCCACTGTACGGGAAAAGCAACCGGAAACTGGCAGGAGTGCGGCTCGCGCAGCGTCGCCGCTGCCATCAGGCGTTCGATTGACAGGCGCCACCACCGTGCAAACGATGCACGCGTTAACAGATGAGTTCGGATCAGACCATGAACCACGACGCCTACCCGGATTATTACCTTGCCGATATCCTGCGCTCGGCCAAGACGATCGCCCTCGTCGGCGCGTCACCGAACGCCGAGCGGCCGAGCCACCGCGTCATGGCGTTCCTTCTGCGCAAGGGCTATCGCGTCATCCCGATCAATCCCGGCCATGTCGGCAAGACAATTCTTGATCAGCCTGTGATTGGAAGGCTCGCCGACATCAAGCAGCCGATCGACATGGTCGATGTCTTCCGCGCCGCCGATGCCCTGCCGGCGCTCGTCGACGAAATCCTGGCTCTCGATATCTTGCCGAAGGCGATCTGGGGGCAGCTGTCGGTGAGGCATGACGCTGCCGCCACCAAGGCGGAGGCCGCCGGCATCAAGGTGGTCATGGATCGCTGTCCGGCAATGGAATACCCGCGCCTGATCGGTTGACGCGGTATCGGCGGCAGCGATGTTTCGCTCAACCGTCAGTTTTGAAAAAATCTTTCTTTGACCATGCGTGGCAGCTCTGGGATAGTGCCGCCGCTCCAGAGCACCGAGCCGAAAGTCCGAGCGGATCTTCGACGCGCACTGTGCCTGGAATCAAAGCGATAGGGTACCTTTGGCACCTCCACGGGAGGTGCGGCGCCCTGGTCATGGGAGGGATGAATGACGAAAGACAATCCTGGTTTCAGCACGCTCGCAATCCACGCCGGAGCGCAACCAGATCCGACGACGGGCGCCCGGGCGACGCCGATCTACCAGACGACCAGTTTCGTCTTCAACGACACCGACCATGCGGCGGCACTCTTTGGCCTGCAACAGTTCGGCAATATCTATACCCGCATCATGAACCCGACGCAGGCGGTTCTGGAAGAGCGCCTCGCAGCGCTTGAAGGCGGCACCGCGGCACTGGCTGTCGCCTCCGGTCATGCGGCCCAGCTTCTCGTCTTCCACACGATCATGAGCCCCGGCGACAATTTCGTCGCCGCAAACCGACTTTACGGTGGTTCGGTCAACCAGTTCGGCCACGCCTTCAAATCCTTCGATTGGCAGGTGCGCTGGGCGGATCCGAGCGACCCCTCGAGCTTTGAAGCCAAGATCGACGCGCGCACCAAGGCGATCTTCATCGAGAGCCTCGCCAATCCGGGCGGCACCTTCGTCGACATCGCCGCGATCGCCGAGGTCGCCCACAAGCATGGCCTGCCGCTGATCGTCGACAACACCATGGCGACACCTTACCTCCTGCGCCCGCTGGAGCACGGTGCCGATATCGTCGTGCATTCGCTGACGAAGTTCATCGGCGGCCACGGCAATTCGATGGGCGGCGTCATTGTCGATGGCGGCACATTCGACTGGTCGAAGTCCGGCAAGTACCCGATGCTGTCGGAGCCGCGGCCGGAATATGCCGGCGTCGTGCTGCACCAGGTGTTCGGCAATTTCGCCTTTGCGATTGCCGCGCGTGTTCTCGGTCTTCGCGATTTCGGCCCGGCGATCTCGCCGTTCAACGCCTTCATGATCCTGACCGGCGTCGAGACGCTGCCGCTGCGCATGCAGCGCCATTGCGATAACGCACTGGCTGTTGCCAAGTGGCTGAAGGGCCACGACAAGGTGTCCTGGGTCAACTATGCCGGGCTTGAAGACGATCCGAACAACGCGCTGCAGAAGCGTTACGCCCCGAAGGGTGCCGGCGCCGTCTTTACCTTCGGCCTCAAGGACGGTTACGAGGCAGGGAAGCGCTTCGTCGAGGGGCTCGAGATGTTCTCGCACCTCGCCAATATCGGCGACACCCGATCGCTGGTCATCCATCCGGCCTCGACCACCCACCGCCAGCTGACACCTGAACAGCAGGTTGCGGCAGGAGCAGGCCCCGACGTCGTGCGTCTGTCCGTTGGTATCGAGGATGTTTCCGACATCATCGCCGATCTCGAGCAGTCGCTCGGAAAGATCTGAGACTGACATCAAAATGAGGGGACGGGTTGCTCCGTCTCCTCATGGAGTTGGTGCCTGATGGTGAAGATGAAAAAATTCGACCTGGCGACGGTCGAGCCCGAAGTCGGAGAGCCCGCCGCGGACCGCCTGATCGCCGGCACGCCCCGGTTTCGGACCTGGAACGTCGAAGAGGCCGATGGTGGCCTTTATGCTGGCGTCTGGGAATCGACGCCCGGCAAATGGCGGATTGTCTACGACGAGTGGGAATACTTCCATATCCTGTCCGGCTACTCGGTCGTAACCGAGGACGGCGGTGAGGCCGTGCATCTGCGCGCCGGCGACAGCATGATCCTCAGGCCCGGTTTCAAGGGGACGTGGGAGGTCGTAGAAACCACCCGCAAGGATTACGTCATTCGCCTCTGATCGGGCCGCTATCCCTTTGCACCCGACTCGGTGCCATCAGATGCACGGGTGAAGGCTTCGGCAAACGACGCTTCCGAGATCCCGTTCAGCGCCCGCCGCAGCGCTTCGGCTTCCTGTTTGCCGAGGGCATTTTCGAAGCGCGCCTGCGCCTTGCGCCAGAGAACCGTCATCTCCTGCTGCTTCTTCAGGCCGAACGGCGTCAGCTGAACGCGCTTCACCCGCCTGTCCGACGCGTCGGGCACAAGCTCCACGTAACCATCGCGGATCAGCGGTTTCAGCGTGTGACCAAGCGCCGATAGATCCATCACCAGGAGATCCGCGAGCGTGCGCAGCGAGGCATTTTTGCTGTGGGCGATCTGGCTGAGCAGCGAATATTGCGTACCGCGCAATCCGCTTGGTGCGAGCACATCCTCATAGAGCTGACCCAATTGGCGTGAGGCGCGTTTCAATGCGCTGTTGGTGCAGAAGTCCCAGACCTTCGGCGTGTCGTCCATCGTTTTCTCCGTCGCGGCCGTGGCGCCCGTTTTCGACTTTGGTAGCGCCACTCTTGCGCAGCGTCCAGTTTGCTGTATATTTAGTGGCATATACCACTAAATTGAAATCGGAACAAGGAAACCGACAATGAGTGCAGTGGAGAAAAAGGGTAAGGCGCTGGTGACGGGCGCGTCTTCGGGCATCGGCGCGACCTATGCGGACCGGCTGGCACAGCGCGGCCACGACCTGGTTCTGGTGGCCCGCGACGAAAAGCGTCTTTCCGATCTCGCCGCAAAACTGTCGGCGCAATACGGTGTGACGGTCGATGTGCTGAAGGCGGACCTGACGCTACGGGATGACGTAAGGGTGGTCGAGAAGCGGCTGCGCGACGATGCGGCAATCGAACTCCTCGTCAACAATGCCGGGATCGGGCCGAAGGGGCCGCTGCTCGCCGACGATCTGGACTATCTCGAAGCCATGATCGAGCTGAACGTCGTTGCCGTGAACCGGTTGGCGGTTGCCGCCGCCCAGACGTTCGCGGGACACGGCAGGGGAGCGATCATCAATATTGCCTCCGTCGTGGCGCTGGTGCCCGAGCGGTTCAACGGCACATACAATGCGAGCAAGGCCTTCGTGCTGAACCTGACGCAGTCGATCAACGCGGAAGCTTCCGGCAAGGGCGTCAAGCTTCAGGCGGTGCTACCCGGTCTGACCCGCACCGAGATCTTCGATCGCGCCGGCGGCTCGATCGACCGGCTCGATCCGTCGATGGTGATGGACGTCACCGATCTCGTCGATGCGGCGCTTGCCGGTTTCGATCGGGGAGAGCTGATCACAATTCCATCGCTGCCCGACGCTGACGACTGGGACGCCTTCACCAAGGCGCGCCTGGTCCTTGCGCCCAATCTTTCGCATGACAGGCCAGCGACCCGCTACGGTGTCGAACGAGCACAGGCGGTCTGACGCTCAAGCGGGGTCGCTCCCCAAACTGGTCTGGTTTCAAACGGCTTCGGCGGTGTTGTCGAAGCCGTTTGTTTTTCAGGAACGGGGCAGGGCGAACTGTCACCAGACGAGGTCCAGCCGCTCAAGTCCATGAAAATGGAAACTGTCCCGGACCTCGGGGTCATGCTTCAGCCTCATCCCGGGCAACCGCTGAAACAGGATCGGCAGCGACAGGTTCAGTTCGAGGCGGGCGAGCGGCGCCCCAATGCAAAAATGCAGGCCCGCACCGAACGAGACGTTGGCGCCCTCATTGCGCATGGGGTTGAAGTGGAGTGGATCCCTGAATTTTCGGGGATCGACATTGGCAGCGCCAAGCAACAAACCGATCTTGTCTCCTTTGCGCAGCGAAATCCTGTCGTCGAGATTGAGATCCGATAGCGCGTAGCGCTGGAAGATATGCAGCGGTGCCGCAAATCTCAGGCATTCCTCGACCGCAGGCGCGGTCGTCGCCTCGGTTGCGAACAGATCTTTGGGCGCGTGGCCCGACTGCAGGATCGTTCTGACCGCGTTGCCGATCTGATGCACGGTCGCCTCGTGGCCGGCGTTGAGAAGCAGCGCCGCCGTGGAGATCAGTTCCGCCTCAGACAGTCGCTCGCCGTCCTTCTCCGACGTGATCATATGCGTCAGGAGGTCGTCTGCCGGCGCGCGGCGCTTCTCGGCGATGATGGTCCTGAGGTAGTCGGCGAAGTCGGCGGATGCCTGGTTGGCGTCGAGCTCGGTTTCGTGGCTCGGGTTGAAGACGTACATACGCACAATGCGATGCGACCAGTCGAGAAGATTTGGTGTGGCCTCGACTGGGATGCCGAGCATGCGGGCGATGATGGTGACCGGGATTGTTTCCGCGTAGGTCTTCAGCAGCTCGACTTCGCCGTCACGCTCGAAGCCATCGATTGTCGAGTGCGACAGCCGTTCGATATCCGGCCGTAATTGCTCGATCTGCCTGGAGACGAAGGCGCGGTTGACGAGCGTGCGCAGTCGGGTGTGGGCTGGCGGTTCCAATTCCAGCAGCGAATGCTCCTCGAGTGCGTCGAAATCCCTCAAATGTGCTTTGGGTGACGGTATGCCCAATTCTTCGCGTGTGGCCACGTGCAGGATCTGCCGTCCAAAACGCCGGTCGCGCAGCAACGCGTTCACCTGGTCGTAGCCCGCGAAATACCATTGCTCACGCTCATTCCAGTAAAATGCCGGACAATGCGCATGGATCTCGGCATAGGCCGACGATGGCGAACGATAGAAATCCGGATTGTGTACGTCGATCGAAACGCGCCGCTCGGCGCGGTCGATGCTGATGGCGGGCTTAGGTGGCATGGCGCTGGCTCTTTGCAAGGCGGGGACGGCGACCATTTGTAAGGGTGGCGTGGTTCCGCCTGCAAGAGCACAAGTTGTATCGGATTGGCGACCAACGACGCTGCCAGGCGGTCGTCGCAGTCTGCCTTCGACTTGTGGTGTCGCTGCGTTGACAAAATGGCTGACTGCGGGTCAATCTTATGTCGCTGAGTAGGGCGCATCGGTGCAAGGTCGAAAGGGCAACGCCCACCTACGGTAGATAGACCCTCGTTGCGCCCATGCCGAACCTCGAAAACCTCAAGAAGCAGGCCAAACAGTATCTGAGATGGCATCGCGACGGATATTTTCCGGTTGCGGCCGAGATCAGGGCTGCTTTGCCGCGCTTTCGCGATCTGGATGACCGGGAGATTTTGAAGGCGGACTTCAAGCTCGCCGACGCCCAGGAACTTGTCGCGCGCCAGATGGGTTTTGACGGCTGGCAGGCGCTCAAATCAGGAGCCCTGACAGTGACCACGCAAGCGAAACAACAAGCACCGCGCCCTGTTCTGCGATCGACCTCGGCACAATTGTTTGTCGCCGACATCAAGGCGTCTTGCGACTTCTTCACGGACAAGCTCGGCTTTGCCGTCGACTTCGTCTATGGCGACCCGCCCTTTTATGGTCAGGTGAAGCGCGACAATGCGTTGCTCGCCTTGCGACTGGTCTGCGAGCCCGTCTTCGTCGGCGACGTCAGGGAGCGCGAGCATCTGCTTTCCGCGTCGCTGACCGTTGCCACGTCGCACGAAATCAAGCGCCTGTTCCTCGACTATCAAGCGGCCGGGGTGCGCTTTCATCACGTCTTGCGGACGGAGCCGTGGGGCGCGCGAAACTTCATCGTCCTTGATCCCGACGGCAACCTGATCCTGTTTTCTGGCCCTGTGGATTGACGGATCGCATTTGCGCGACGGCGTGCGGCAATCGCTCGCCTTCGCCTTCCAGCCTTAAGAACAAGGCGGATATCGTTCTACGGCTGGAGCTTGGGGCAGCAATAAGGGCTGAGTTTTCGAGTGATTGTGTGCACGTCATGCTGTTCGAAAAGCCTTGTTATCGCCCTTCGGCGCGGAACAAGTTTTCGTCTGAAACCTTTTTCAGTGGCGTCTGGCGACCTATTTGCGCATGATGCGGCAGCAAGCAGGGAGCGGCATGGCAAAAAACCAGACCAGTCTATCGGCGGGCATCGTAGCGGCAATCCGCAAGCGGCGACCCACTGTCGTCAGCCGTGAGGCGGCGGTCAGCCGCGGTGATATCGTCATCGCTTCCTATAACATCCACAAATGCGTCGGCACCGACGGCCGCTTTGACCCGGGGCGTACAGCCCAGGTCATCAGCGAGCTCGGCGCCGATATCGTCGCCCTTCAGGAGGCTGACCAGCGCTTCGGTGAGCGTGCCGGGCTGCTCGACCTCGAGCACCTGCGACGCGAGGCGCATCTGGTATCTGTTCCGATCTCCGGCTTTTCCACAAAAGGGCATGGCTGGCACGGCAACGTGCTGCTTCTGCGTGAGGGTGCGGTTTCCGATGTTCAGCAATTGAAGCTGCCGGGCGTCGAGCCGCGCGGAGCGCTCGTGGTCGATCTGGACCTCAAGATGGGTCCCTTGCGCGTGATCGCGGCCCATCTCGGATTGTTGCGGCACTCCCGCGCCCAGCAGGCCGAGGCGATCATCGAGGCGGCATCCGATGCGGGCGGGCGACCGACCTTGCTGATCGGCGATCTCAACGAGTGGCGCATGGGCAAACGCTCGTCACTGTCCTTCCTCAGCCCGGTGTTCGACCCGTCGCATGCAACGGTCGCGAGCTTTCCTTCCCGTTTTCCGCTGTTGCCGCTCGATCGCGTTCTCGGTAATCCCCATAGCCTGGTGACGTCGGTCGCCGTGCATGATTCTCCACTGGCCCGCGTCGCTTCCGATCATTTGCCGGTCAAGGCATCCATCGATCTGAAGGTCGGCAAGCGGGAAGACCATAACAACGAACGGATTGAAGTGAGCCGGGCCGGATCGGTCTGAGACACTTTCTGGCGGGCAGGTGATGTTGTCCTTTGTCATTGTTGCCGTTGTCGCCATCGGCGGCGCGTTCGGCGCAGCGATCCTCTATGTCTACGGCCGCTTCGGTCGGCGTCCGCACGGAGACCCGTCTTCAGCGCTTCCCGTCGCCGAGGCCGAGACCGAACTGGACCGAGCCATCTTTCCATTGCTTGGTACCCACGCCGGAACGAACGGCATATCGCTCGTCTCAGACAACATCGAAGCTTTCGTCGTCAGGGCGCATGCAGCGCGAAGGGCCGGACGAAGCCTCGATTTGCAGTACTACTATTGGAAGGACGACCTGACCGGTCTCCTGCTCACACGGGAAATCCTGGCGGCAGCGGATCGCGGCGTCCACGTCCGCTTGCTGCTCGACGATATCAATGCCGGCATCCACGACCGGATGTGCATCGCGCTCGATGCCCATGCGAACATTGAAGTGAGGCTCTTCAATCCCAGCCGTGCCCGCACCGACCGCATCCGCCGCGGTTTCGAGATGGCCATCCGCGCCTTCAGCGCCACGCGCCGGATGCACAACAAGCTGTGGGTTGCCGATGCGCGTGTGGCGATCGCCGGCGGCCGCAATATTGGTGACGCCTATTTCGATGCGGCAGAGCTTTCGAACTTTCGTGACCTCGATGTCTGGATGATCGGGCCGGTGGTCGAGCAGGCATCGGCAATGTTCGATCGCTATTGGAACAGTACATCCGTGTTGCCGATCGGCAAGTTGCGCACCCCGCGCAAACAATACCTGCCGGCCCTTAGGGACGCGCTCGACGCGCATGCGCGAACACCCGCCGCTCGTTTCTATCTGGAGCGCGTGGCCGATGTGATGGGGGGCGAGGCGTCCATTAGCGGATCGAAGGCGCTGCATTGGATCGACGATGTCCGTCTTAAGGCCGATCCGCCCGAGAAGGCCCTGATGCAGAAGCGGCAGAACTGGCTGCTGCGCGAACTCTTCCCCCTAATCCAGGCGGCAAAGAGGGATCTGCGCATCATCTCGCCATACTTTATTCCCGGCACCGCCGGGACACGCGAACTGACGGCTCTGGTGAAGAATGGCGCGCGGGTGGCCGTGCTCACCAACTCGCTGGCCGCCACCGACGTGGCCGCCGTTCACGGCGGCTATGTGAAATATCGTCGAAGCCTCGTTCGCGCCGGCATCGAGCTCTTCGAACTGAAAGAGCAGGGCGATGCCGTCGAAAGCCATCGCATGTCCCTGTTCGGCCGGCGCAATGCCAGCCTTCACAGCAAGGCCTTTGTCGTCGATGGTCTCAACGGCTTCGTCGGTTCGATGAACTTCGATCCGCGGTCGGCATCGCTGAATACCGAGATGGGCGTGGTTTTTACGGATGCCGCGCTTGCGGGTGAACTCGTGAAGATGTTTGAGGAGGAGACGGCGCCTTCCGTCAGTTACCGGCTCGGCCTCGAAGGCACGCGGCTTGTCTGGCACGACCGGTCCAAGGGGACAGAGCGATTGTTACGGGGCGAGCCGGATGCCAGTCTGCTGCGGCGCTTCATCGCTGGGCTCATTCGCATCCTGCCGATCGAATCTCAGCTCTGACGTCGCTGCCAGCGTGCACGGGTTTACCGTTCGTTTACCGAGCGGCGGCCAATGCTGTGCGCAAAGCGCAAAAGCCAAGGCGCCGGCGAAGGCGTTGGCGAAAAAATGTTCTATCAGCAATCACGTGTGGAGGAGTTCTGTTCTTAGGCTGGAAGGGCGCCGCCGATTAAGGTTATCGGACGTTCGCGACTTGAAGTGAAGGGTGTTGACACTCTATGTAGGAGCAGAAGGCCAATCCTGTGATTCCCGGCTCGCAAAGGTTTTGCGGGCCCGATTGATGAAGGTTCGATATGAGAAATCCAGTTGATACCGCCATGGCGCTGGTGCCGATGGTTGTGGAGCAGACCAACCGCGGCGAACGTTCCTACGATATCTTTTCGCGCCTTCTGAAAGAGCGCATCATCTTCCTGACCGGTCCGGTCGAAGATCAGATGGCGACGCTCGTCTGCGCCCAGCTTCTTTTCCTTGAAGCGGAAAACCCGAAAAAGGAAATCGCGCTTTACATCAATTCTCCGGGCGGCGTCGTGACCGCCGGCATGGCGATCTACGACACCATGCAGTTCATCAAGCCGGCCGTTTCGACGCTCTGCATCGGCCAGGCCGCCTCGATGGGCTCGCTTCTGCTGGCTGCCGGCCACAAGGACATGCGTTTCGCAACCCCGAATTCGCGCATCATGGTTCATCAGCCGTCCGGCGGTTTCCAGGGACAGGCCTCCGACATCGAGCGCCACGCCAAGGACATCCTCAAGATGAAGCGTCGCCTCAACGAGGTTTACGTCAAGCATTGCGGCCGGACCTACGAAGAGGTTGAACAGACGCTCGATCGCGACCATTTCATGAGTTCCGACGAGGCGCTGGACTGGGGTCTGATCGACAAGGTCATCACGTCGCGCGAAGCGATCGAGGCTGCAGAGCAGGCGTGATGGCGCGCTTTTGTGTCACGATAGATGCAATTGTGACACAATTGTAATAGTGAAAGGGCTTTATCGAGGGGGTAAAGCCGCTAAGATGAACCCTTAATGCTATGTTGAGCTGTGAAGGCATAGGGTTCAGAGTTAGGTGGGAGAGTCGTTGCGGCCGAATCTTGGGCAAAATGCCCTGATACGGTGGGTACTCCCGGAAGCCCTCTTAATGCAGCGCAGATCTTTGCGCGGGGCGAATTGAGTGGTCCGTGGTATCTTTTCGAGGATATCCGGCGTGCTGGAAGGAAATGGAAATGAGCAAGGTCAGCGGTAGCAACGGCGGTGACTCGAAGAATACGCTTTATTGTTCGTTTTGCGGCAAGAGCCAGCACGAAGTCCGCAAGCTGATTGCCGGACCGACGGTTTTCATCTGCGATGAATGCGTCGAGCTCTGCATGGACATCATTCGCGAAGAGAACAAGACCTCGATGGTCAAGTCCCGCGATGGTGTTCCTACCCCCCAGGAAATCATCAAGGTCCTCGACGAGTACGTTATCGGCCAGCAGCAGGCGAAGCGCATCCTGTCGGTCGCCGTGCACAATCACTACAAGCGCCTGGCCCACGCGGCCAAGGGCAGCGATGTGGAGTTGGCGAAGTCGAACATCATGCTCGTCGGCCCGACCGGTTGCGGCAAGACCTATCTCGCGCAGACGCTTGCGCGCATCATTGACGTGCCCTTCACAATGGCTGACGCAACGACGTTGACGGAAGCCGGCTATGTCGGTGAAGACGTCGAAAACATCATCCTGAAGCTGCTTCAGGCTGCCGACTACAACGTCGAGCGCGCCCAGCGCGGCATCGTCTACATCGACGAAGTCGACAAGATCTCGCGCAAGTCCGACAACCCGTCGATCACCCGTGACGTTTCGGGCGAGGGCGTGCAGCAGGCGCTGCTGAAGATCATGGAGGGCACCGTCGCCTCCGTGCCGCCGCAGGGTGGCCGCAAGCATCCGCAGCAGGAATTCCTGCAGGTGGATACGACCAACATCCTGTTCATCTGCGGCGGTGCATTCGCCGGCCTCGACAAGATCATTTCCGCCCGCGGCGAGAAGACATCGATCGGTTTCGGCGCAACGGTCCGTTCACCCGAAGATCGCCGCGTCGGCGAGGTTCTGCGCGAACTGGAGCCGGAAGACCTGGTCAAGTTCGGCCTCATCCCGGAATTCATCGGCCGTCTGCCGGTTCTGGCGACGCTCGAAGACCTGGACGAAGACGCGCTGATCCAGATCCTGTCCGAGCCGAAGAACGCTCTTATCAAGCAGTACCAGCGGCTGTTCGAGATGGAAGACGTCGAGCTGACCTTCCACGAGGACGCGCTGCGCGAGATCGCCCGTCGCGCCATCGTGCGCAAGACCGGCGCACGTGGCCTGCGCTCGATCATGGAAAAGATCCTGCTCGACACGATGTTCGAGCTGCCGACGCTCGAAGGCGTCCGCGAAGTCGTGATTTCCGACGAGGTGGTGAAGGGTGCAGCACGGCCGCTCTACATCTATTCCGAGCGCTCGGAAGAGAAGACCAACGTCTCGGCCTAAGCGCGAGGCACAGATCAGATTTGAAAAAGCCCGCCTCGTGCGGGCTTTTTCATGACCCCACACTTAGTTGTTGAGATGGCTTCTGCGGCGCGAGATTTAACAATTCGGTTGTTGCTAAAGTGTCTTAACAACGCAATGATGTGACGATTCAGTAACGGGCCTCGGCCGTTGCGCACCCTTGAAGCCTCGTTTTCCGTCGCAAGGTACGCAACAGCAATAAAGCGTAGTCAGAAGGACCCGGCCAATGATGGTGGATGTCGCGTCGAGCCTTGAAAAGGACTCTCTAGCACTCCACTTTCATGTGGAAAACATGACAACCGGGAGTGCCGCTGTGGCTCCCGGGAACGGGCCCGAAATCGGGACGGAAAGGAAATGACATGACGAGCAAAACGTCTCCGGCGACAGAAAGCGCGACCTATCCGGTCTTGCCGCTTCGCGACATTGTAGTCTTCCCGCACATGATCGTGCCGCTTTTCGTCGGCCGTGAGAAGTCCATCCGTGCGCTGGAAGAAGTCATGGGGACCGACAAGCAGATCATGCTTGCCACCCAGATCAACGCGACGGACGACGATCCGGAACCCTCCGCGATCTACCAGGTAGGCACGATTGCCAATGTTCTGCAGCTGCTGAAGCTGCCCGACGGCACCGTCAAGGTGCTGGTCGAAGGGCGCACGCGCGCCAAGATCGACAACTACACGCCGCGTGAAGAATTCTATGAAGCGACAGCACAGGCGCTCGACGAGCCGGAGGAAGACCCGGTTGAGATCGAGGCGCTCAGCCGCTCGGTCGTCTCCGAATTCGAAAGCTACGTGAAGCTCAACAAGAAGATCTCTCCTGAGGTCGTCGGCGTCGCGAGCCAGATCGAAGATTATTCGAAGCTTGCCGACACGGTCGCTTCGCATCTGTCGATCAAGATCGTCGAAAAACAGGAAATGCTGGAAACCACCAGCGTGAAGATGCGCCTCGAAAAGGCGCTGGGCTTCATGGAAGGTGAGATCTCCGTCCTGCAGGTGGAAAAGCGTATCCGCTCGCGCGTCAAGCGCCAGATGGAGAAGACCCAGCGCGAGTACTACCTCAACGAACAGATGAAGGCGATCCAGAAGGAACTCGGCGACGGCGAAGACGGCCGCGACGAGATGGCCGAAATCGAAGAGCGCATCGCCAAGACCAAGCTCTCGAAAGAAGCGCGCGAAAAGGCTGATGCGGAGCTGAAGAAGCTGCGCCAGATGAGCCCGATGTCGGCGGAAGCAACCGTCGTGCGCAACTATCTGGATTGGCTGCTGGGCATGCCGTGGGGCAAGAAGTCCAAGATCAAGACCGACTTGAACCATGCCGAGGAAGTGCTCAACGTCGATCACTTCGGCCTCGACAAGGTCAAGGAACGCATCGTCGAGTATCTGGCCGTTCAGGCGCGTTCGACGAAGATCAAGGGCCCGATCCTGTGCCTCGTCGGCCCTCCGGGCGTCGGCAAGACCTCGCTTGCCAAGTCGATCGCCAAGGCGACCGGCCGTGAGTACGTGCGCATGGCGCTGGGTGGCGTTCGTGACGAAGCGGAAATCCGCGGTCACCGCCGCACCTACATCGGTTCGATGCCCGGCAAGGTCGTCCAGTCGATGAAGAAGGCAAAGAAGTCCAACCCGCTCTTCCTGTTCGACGAGATCGACAAGATGGGCCAGGACTTCCGCGGCGACCCGTCGTCGGCCCTCTTGGAGGTGCTGGATCCGGAACAGAACTCGACCTTCATGGATCACTACCTGGAAGTCGAATACGATCTGTCCAACGTGATGTTCATCACCACGGCGAACACGCTGAACATTCCGGCGCCGCTCATGGACCGCATGGAAGTGATCCGCATTGCCGGCTACACCGAAGAGGAAAAGCTGGAGATCGCCAAGCGGCACCTGCTGCCGAAGGCGATCCGCGATCATGCACTACAGCCGAAGGAGTTTTCGGTCACCGACGGTGCGCTGATGGCGATCATCCAGACCTACACGCGTGAAGCGGGCGTTCGTAACTTCGAGCGCGAACTGATGAAGCTCGCCCGCAAGGCTGTGACCGAGATCATCAAGGGCAAGGCCAAGTCCGTAGCCGTCACCGCTGAAAACATCCCGGATTACCTGGGCGTGCCGCGGTACCGTCACGGTGAAGCCGAGCGCGACGATCAGGTCGGCGTGGTCACAGGACTTGCCTGGACTGAGGTCGGCGGCGAACTGCTGACGATCGAAGGCGTCATGATGCCCGGCAAGGGCCGCATGACCGTTACAGGCAACCTGCGCGACGTGATGAAGGAATCGATTTCTGCGGCGGCGTCTTACGTCCGTTCGCGCGCGATCGACTTCGGCATCGAGCCGCCGCTGTTCGACAAGCGCGACATCCACGTGCACTTGCCGGAAGGCGCGACGCCGAAGGATGGCCCGTCGGCCGGTGTTGCCATGGCAACGGCGATCGTCTCCGTGATGACCGGTATTCCGATCTCCAAGGATGTGGCGATGACGGGTGAAATCACCCTTCGCGGCCGCGTGCTGCCGATCGGCGGTCTGAAGGAAAAGCTGCTGGCTGCCGTCCGCGGCGGCATCAAGAAGGTGCTGATCCCTGAGGAGAATGCCAAGGATCTGGCCGAGATTCCGGATAACGTGAAGAACGTGCTGGAGATCATCCCGGTCTCGCGGATGGGCGAAGTGCTCGAACACGCTCTCATCCGCGTCCCGGAGCCGATCGAATGGGACCCGGCAAATGAGCCGGCAACCGTCGCTGCGGTTGATTCGCAGGACGAAGCGGGCGCTTCCATCGCCCACTGATCGACGGGGCTGGCGGGTGCAATTTTGCTCCTCTCAGGCTCATTTGGCAGAAAAACAAGGAAGACCGGCCCCTGGCCGGTCTTTTTTGTTGTAAAAGCATGCCGCAAGCCTTGCATTCCAAGGGATTAGGCGCAATTGGGAATGGCAAGACGCGGGCGATGCGCAAGCCGCCGCGGCTTAAAAACACAGTCGTTTCGAACCATTTTGAAAGGGGTGGAAACATGAACAAAAATGAGCTCGTGTCTGCCGTTGCTGAGAAGGCCGGACTTTCCAAGACCGACGCATCTTCCGCAGTTGATGCAGTTTTCGAGACCATCCAGGCTGAACTGAAGAACGGTGGCGACATTCGCCTCGTCGGTTTCGGCAACTTCTCCGTTTCGCGTCGCGAAGCCTCCAAGGGCCGCAACCCGTCCACGGGCGCTGAAGTTGACATCCCGGCACGTAACGTTCCGAAGTTCACGGCCGGCAAGGGCCTGAAGGATGCCGTTAACGGCTGATAAGTTTGCTTGACGGCCGGATACGAGGCCGGCAGTCCAAGTCTTGAAGGGTTCGGCTCACGCCGGACCCTTCTGCATTTCCAGTTGGCCTTGCAGCAGCGCAGGCTTTGGTCTACGGCTCAGCCTGTTCTCAGGGCGGGGTGAAAGTCCCCACCGGCGGTAAGGGCTTCGGCTCAAGCCCGCGAGCACTTCCAGTCTTTGTGGGCTGGAAGGATAGCAGATCCGGTGCAATTCCGGAGCCGACGGTCACAGTCCGGATGAAAGAGAATGATCGTGGATGCGAAGGGCAGGGCTGCCCGTCTTCGCACCCTGCGCTCATGCGTCCTGGTTTTTGTTGGTCCCTGTTTGCGGATGAAGGACATGAGCGAGACTACTCAAGCATTTTTCACCTCCCGTGCCATGGCCGGGGCCGCCTGGATGATACTGGCCGGCGTTGCCTTTGCTCTGCTGAATGTCGTCACGCAATGGATGACGATGCAACTCGGCTTTTCCGCCACCTCGACCGCCTTCTGGCAATATGCGTTCGCGCTCGTCTTCTCCCTGCCTTTCCTGTTGCGGGTCGGTCTATCGGCGATGCGCACCGTTTATCCCTGGCGTCACATCGTCCGCGTAGGCCTCGCAGCCCTGGGGGTCGGGGCCTGGGTTTCGGGCCTGGCCTCCGTCCCGATCTGGCAGGCGATCGCGCTGGTGATGACGTCACCTTTCTTCATCATTCTCGGTGCACGGCTCTTCCTTGGCGAACGCGTCGGCGCGTCCCGTTGGGGCGCTGCGGCAGTTGGTTTTGCCGGCGCTGCGATCATTCTGCAGCCCTGGTCGGAGAGTTTCACCTGGGCAGCCTTGCTGCCGGTTCTCTCGGCGCTGCTCTGGGGTGCGTCGTCGCTGATCACCAAGAGCCTGACCGGCATCGAGCGCCCGGAGACGATAACCGTCTGGCTGCTCGTGCTTCTGACGCCGATCAACGGCGTGCTGGCGCTGTCGGCAGGCTTCGTCGTGCCGAGCGGCACCATGCTCGCGCTGCTGGTGCTGGCGGGGCTCCTGACCGTCGTGGCACAGTATCTGTTGACGCTGGCGTATACGGTTGCCGATGCCGCCTATGTGCAGCCCTTCGATGATCTCAAGTTGCCACTCAACGTTCTCGCCGGCTGGCTCGTCTTCGGTTATGCGCCGAGCGGCTATCTCTGGCTGGGAGCCGCATTGATCCTCGGCGCCTCGCTCTTCATCATGCGCCACGAGATGAAACGCGAGCGTGCAAGCGCGTAAAGCGACGCTGCACAACAAAGCTGCGGGATTGTCATGCGCCTGTCATCGCCATCCCGCAGAACCCCCTTGTTTTGGATATTCGACATGGGGGATTTCATGACCATTTCATCATGCAGAACGGCGCTCGCCGCCATGCTTCTTGCGTCTGTTGCTTTTCCGGCTGCTGCCGAACCGGTGTTCAATCGCATTGCGTCCTTCGCCGTTGCAGACAATCTGGAAGGTGACGCTCGCAAGGAGACGACTTCCGCGGAAATCATCACGGCCACCGAAGACGGCAACACGCTGATTTATTCCGATAGCCCCGGCAAGCGCATCGGCCTCATCGACATCACAGACGCCAAGGCGCCGAAGGCGGCCGGCATCGTTTCGTTCGATGGCGAGCCGACATCGGTGACCGTCGCTGGTGCCAAGGCACTCGTGGCCGTCAACACGCGCGAAAGCTTCATCAAGCCCTCCGGCTTCCTCGCCACCGTCGACGTCGCCTCCAAGAAGATCGAAGCGACCTGCGATCTCGGCGGTCAGCCGGACTCCGTCGCAGTCAACAAGGACCGCACGCTTGCCGCGATCGCCATCGAGAATGAGCGTGACGAGGAGGTCAATGACGGCAAGATCCCGCAGATGCCTGCCGGCGACCTGGTGATCTTGTCGCTGAAGGACGGTGTTGCCGATTGCGCCACGATCAAGCACGTGACCCTGACGGGCCTTGCCGACGTTGCCGGCGACGATCCGGAGCCGGAATTCGTTTCCTTCAACGGCAAGGACGAGATCGCGCTGACACTGCAGGAGAACAACCACATCGTCATCATCGATGCCAAGTCGGCGACGGTGAAGACGCATTTCTCTGCAGGCAGCGTCGACCTCAAGGACATCGATACCAAGCGCGACGGCGCGATCGCCTTCAAGGACGAGCAGCCCGGCCGCAAGCGCGAGCCCGATGCCGTCAAGTGGCTCGACGACACCCGCATCGTCGTTGCCAACGAGGGCGACTACGAGGGCGGTTCGCGCGGCTTCACGATTTTCGATACGACCGGCAAGGTGCTGTTCGAGTCCGGCGCCAGCTTCGAACACGCGATTGCTTCGATCGGCCATTACCCGGAGAAGCGCTCGTCGGCCAAGGGCGTCGAGCCGGAGGGCCTCGAGGCCGCGAAGTTCGGCGACGACAATCTGTTCTTCGTGCTTGCTGAACGCGCATCCGTCGTCGGCGTCTACAAGGACACCGGCGCCGAGCCGGAACTGCTGCAGTTGTTGCCGTCGGGTATCTCGCCGGAAGGCGCCGTTGCGATCCCGTCGCGCAATCTGCTTGCCACCGCCAACGAGGTCGACCTTGGCGAGGACGGCGGCGCTCGCTCGCATGTGATGATCTACGAACGTGGCGAAGGCGAGGCTGCCTATCCGCAGATCCGCTCGGCCGACAAGGATGGTCTACCTGTCGGGTTTGGCGCGCTTTCGGGTCTGGCCGCCGTTGCCGACAAGCCGGGTTTCCTGCGTGCCGTCAATGATTCCGTCTATGCGTCGCAGCCGACCATCTTCACCATCGACGCGACCCAGAAGCCGGCGCTGATCACCGAGACGCTCCGCATCACCCGCGACGGCGCGCCGGCACAGAAGCTCGACATCGAAGGCGTCGCCAATGATGGGGAAGGGGGCTTCTGGCTTGCTTCCGAAGGCAACGCCGACAAACTCTATAGCCATGCACTGCTGAAGGTGAACAAGAAGGGCGAAATCAAGAAGGAGATCGCTCTTCCCGAAGCTCTGCGTGCAGGCGAGACGCGCTTCGGCTTCGAGGGTGTGACGGTCGTCGGCGAAGGCGACGATCAGGTGCTCTGGATGGCCGTCCAGCGCGAATGGAAGGACGACCAGAAGGGCTTCGTCAAGCTCGTCTCCTACAAGCCATCGAGCGAAGAATGGGGTGCAGTCCGCTATCCGCTCGAGAAGGCAGACGGCGGCTGGGTCGGTCTCTCAGAAATCTCGGTGCACGGCGACTACGCCTATATCATCGAACGCGACAACCTGATCGGTCAGGCGGCCAAGCTCAAGAAGCTCTACCGTGTCGCCCTTGCCGAGTTGAAGCCGGCAGCGCTCGGAGGCGAGCTTCCGGTCGTCAAGAAGGAAGAGGTTCGTGACCTCATTCCCGATCTGAAGGCTCTGAACGGTTACGTCGTCGACAAGGTCGAAGGCTTTACCGTCGATGCTGCCGGCAACGGCTATGTCGTCACCGACAATGACGGTGTCGACGATTCTTCCGGCGAAACGCTGTTCTTCTCCATCGGCGCCATCGACGCGATGTAAGCGTCAGGCCAGGAGAAAAACGGAAGAGGCCGGGACATGACGTCCCGGCCTCTTTCTGTTTTGGCTATCAGCATTGGCGGAAAGAAGTGCTTAGCGGGCGACCGCAATCTGTGCGGCTTCCGCCTCGTCCTTGCGCTTGCGGATCTCGTCCGTCTTGTCGACGAGCTTGCCGACGATATCGAAGAGCTGATCGAGCTCCTTGTCGTCGAGTGCCGAGAAGATTTCCTCGATCAGCTGTTTGCGCGGGTGTTCAGCCGCTTCCAGTATGACGCGCCCTGTGTCGGTGATCGAGACGATCTTGGCACGGCGGTCCTCGGGATCCGGCTTGCGCATCACGAGCCGGTCACGCTCAAGGCCATCGATCGCTTCGGTGACGGTACGCGGAGCGAAGTTCAGTGCGCAGGCGATATCCGTCGAACGACAGGGGCCGAGCTTGCTCAGGAAAAACAGGAATTTGCTGCGCGCCAGCGAAACGCCTTCCTCTGTCATCGACTCGTTCACCAGCCGGTGGACGCGGTGATAAAGCTCAAACAGCCTGTCGGAAACTTCGAATGTCTTCTTCATGATCATCGTTGGAAAATTGTGAGGTGCCATGTCAAATGGCAGCAACATTATTGATAGTTACAATTGCTACATTTGTCGACTAAAACCTCTGCCATTTCACGGTAACGACCTCCTCAACGAAGAAACGGCCCCCGTTTCCGGAGACCGTTTCACTTGCATGCTCAAGAATTTCGCCTGTTCGGACTATGCCGCCCAGCGCGATGAACCGGCCGAAGGCGCGTAGCCGTAGCCGGAAGTCTCGGCCAGCGTGAAGCGGGCGATAAGCTCGCGCAGACGACCTGCCTCCTGTGCCAGCGTCGCGCTTGCGGCATTCGCCTCTTCGACCATGGCGGCGTTCTGCTGGGTCACCTGGTCCATCTGGTTGACGGCGGTGTTGACCTCGGAAAGTCCGGCAGACTGTTCCTGCGCCGAAACAGCGATCGCATCCATGTGCTGATTGATCGTCACGATGAAACCTTCGATCGTGCGCAGCGCTTCGCCGGTCTCGCGGACCAGCTTGACGCCGCTCTGCACCTCGACGGCCGAGTTGCGGATCAGGTCCTTGATCTCCTTGGCGGCATTGGCAGAGCGCTGTGCCAGTTCGCGCACTTCCTGGGCAACGACGGCAAAGCCCTTGCCGGCATCGCCGGCGCGGGCCGCTTCCACGCCGGCATTCAGCGCCAGCAGGTTGGTCTGGAATGCGATCTCGTCGATGACGCCGATGATGTTGGAGATCTGGCTCGACGAATGCTCGATACGGCCCATGGCGTCGACCGCACCGGAGACGATGGCGCCTGACTTGTGGGCGCTTTCGTTAGCCTGGCTGGCGATGGCGCGCGCTTCGTTGGTTCGTTTGGACGAACTGCCGACATTGGCCGTGATCTGGTCGAGGGCGGCAGCTGTTTCTTCCAGCGAGGCGGCCTGCTGTTCGGTGCGGCGCGACAGGTCGTCGGCGCTCTGGCTGACTTCGCGTGCGCCGCTGTCGATGCTGCTGGAGCTGGAGGAGACGGCAGCCAGCGTATCGGCCAGCTGGGCAACGGCCTGATTGAGGTCGTGACGCAGCTGTTCGAAATCCGGCGCAAAAGGTTCGTTGAGTTGGAAGGCGAGATCGCCCGCCGCCAGGCGGCGAAGACCGGTCGCAAGACCCGCCGTTGCTTCCTGCAGGCGGATTTGCGCGGCGGCTTCCGCCTCCTCCGTTACGCGTCGACGCTCGGCCTCAGCCTGCGAACGCTGCACCTTGGCATCTTCCTCGAGCTGCAGATTGGAGATGGCGGCCTCGCGGAAGACCTCGACGGCGCGTGCCATCTCGCCGATCTCGTCCTTGCGCGCGCCGTAGGGAATGGCGGTGGAGGTGTCGCCGTTTGCAAGACCCGCCATCGAGCGGGTGATGATCTGGATCGGACGAGCGATGCCGCGGATTGCGTAGAGGATGGCGCCGAGCACGATGAAGGCCGCAACCGCGATGACACCCATTTCGATCGTACGGATCTGGTCGTGCGTGGCGGAGCTTGCAGCAACGGCAGCGTCTGCGCCGGCAAGGTTAAGCGCGCGCATGTCCTTGATCGCTTGATCGACCAGTTGTTCCGTTTCGCGCATCTCGACCTTGAACACGCTTTGCGCCTTCATGTTTTCGAGATTGTTGGAGAGTTTGACCATGCCCGCGGAGACAGAGAGATAGGCCTCGTAGGTGCTCTTTACCTTGTCGAGCGCCGCCTTGTCGGCGTCGGTCACCATGAGCGCGGCGTATTCGTCCGATAGCTTGCCGAACCCGGCCACGGTTTCACCGATGACCTTTTCGGCCGCCTTCTTCTCGAAAGGTGTCAGCGAGATCAGGTGCCGGGCAAACGACATGCGCGTGTCCGAAAGCTGGGTTTCGAGCGCACGCGAAAGCGAGACGCGCGGCAACCAGGTGGTGGCGATCTCGTTGTTGCGCTCGTTCATCATCTTGATGCCGCCGAGCGAGGCGACAGCCAACACGGTGACGATGAGGCCAACCATCAGGAAAAGGGCAATAAGAGTGTGTGATATCTTTAGGCGCGACATGAATAACTCCGGAGGAACGGCGTCCGTAAAAGCTTGTGCATGAATAAGTCGTTCCGGCTCTTGATCGTCATGACGGAGCGGATGCCGAAGCAGGGAGTCATTCCTGTGCTTGACCGCACGCAAAATGCAGCCGCGCGAAACCTATCCAACAAGTTGTTACAAAAGCGCTAATCGATTAAAGTGAGTATAATCTGATATTTGCACATAGGAGCACGCGCTCTTTCGAGCGATCGTTTAATGCCGAAACTGCAGTCCACATGCATTAGGACTGTCTTTACTTGGGTGGCCTGAAATAACCGTGTGGGATGGGCGCGTTCGCGTGGATGACGGTCGCCGGTGCATTGACGGGTGCTGCTGTCGCGGGCCATGGTCGGCCATGCCCTTCCGTTTCGTTCACACCGCCGACCTCCATCTCGATTCGCCGCTACGCAGCCTCGCGCTTCGAAATGCCGATCTTGCCGAAATCGTGCGCGGCGCCACCCGGCAGGCGCTCGTGCGGATTGTCGATCTCTGCCTTGCCGAAGAGGTCGATGCCCTGCTGATCGCCGGCGACCTTTACGACGGCAGCCAGACGTCCATGAACACCGCGCTGTTCCTCGCGGGCGAACTGCGCCGCCTGGACGAAGCCGGCATCCGTGTCTTCATCATCCGTGGCAACCATGATGCCCAATCGCAGGTGACGAATGAACTGACCTTGCCGCCGTCTACGCATGTCTTCAAGGGCCGCAGCAAGCCTGTTCTGGCCAAGACGCTGGAGAGCGGCCGCGATGTCTATATCCACGGCATGAGCTTTGCGAGCCCGCACGCGCCGGAAAGCCTGCTGCCGTCCTTTCACAGGCCCGCTGTCGACACGATCAATATCGGCATGCTGCATACGAGCCTTGCGGGTGCAGCCGGCCACGATCTTTACGCGCCCTGCAGCGTAGCGGAGCTCCAGGCACACGGCTTCGACTATTGGGCGCTCGGCCACGTTCATCAACATCAGGTGCATGCCAGCGAACCCTTTGTCGTCATGCCGGGCATGCCGCAGGGGCGCGACATCAATGAAGCCGGGGCCAAGGGCGTGATGCTGGTGACAGTCAGCGACGAGGGGCGGTTGACGATCGAGGAGCGGGCGATCGGCCTTGCGACTTTCGAGAGGATGAGCCTTGAGCTGACAGGCATTTCCGAGTGGAGCGATATGCTCGATGCGGTCCGAAACGCCTTCCTGCGGGCTCGCAATGCCTACGCTGCCGATCACGTGATCCTTCGGCTGACCTTGACTGGTGCGACACCGCTTGCCTGGCGCCTGCGCCGCGATGGCGATCTGCTCCAGGCAGAGATCGACAATGTGGCTGCGGGTATCGGCGGCTGCTGGGTCGAGAAGATCGAGCTCGATTGCCGCAACCCGGATGCCGGAACCGGGACGGTGATGGCCGACCCGGTCGATGAATTGGCGGCGCTTGTCTCAAGCGACGTCCTGCCAGCCCATGGCTACCGTCAGGACGTGCGCGCCGCCGTCGAGGAGTTGCTGCAGCAACTGCCGCCGGAGTTGCGCCAGCTCTTGGCGCCGGATGAAGCGGCTGTCGAAAGACTGGCATTCGATGCCGGTGTCTCCGGTGCAGCGGAGGTGCTTGCGCATCTTCACGGCAGCGCCGGCGGGGGGGCTCGCTGATGCGGTTGCGCGAACTCGACCTGGTGCGCTACGGCAAATTTACCGAGCGCCGTCTTGATTTCGGTCCGGCGGCATCGGGCGCGCCGGACCTGCATATCGTCTACGGACCGAACGAGGCCGGCAAGTCGACGTTGTTTTCAGGCTTCCTCGATCTGCTTTTCGGCATAGAGCACTACAGCTCTTACGGCTTTCTGCACCCCTATCCAACCATGCGGGTCGGCGGGATTGTCGAGGCGGCTGGTCGCACGCACCAGGCCTTCCGAGTGAAGCGCAAGACCAACACGCTGGTGGGCGCCGACGATCAGCCGCTGCCGGACAATCTGTTTTCCGCCTCGCTCGGCTCGATCGACCGTGCGACCTATCGCATGATGTTCTCGCTCGACGATGACAGCATCGAGGAGGGCGGGGAATCAATCCTGAAGAGTGAGGGTGAACTCGGTTCGCTGCTTTTTTCCGCCAGTTCCGGCCTGCCCGATAGCGCCGCGATCCTGTCTACCCTGCGCGGTGAGGCGGATGCCTTTTACCGACCTCAGGCACGCAAGCATCAGCTTTCCGAACTGAAGGCCGAACTCGACGCGCTGAAGGTCGAGCGCAGTCTGCTTGATGTCAATGCCCGCGAATACGCGGCGTTGCGCAAGACGCTTCTGGCGGCCCGTGAGCGTCACGACGCGGCCATGGCGCACCGTGTCGAGCTGCGCATGGAACGTGACCGGCTGAAGGCTCAGATGGATGCCTTGCCGCTCTTCAGGCGACTTGATGGTCTGCGAGCCGATCTGGCAAAGGCGCCGGCCTTGCCGCGAGCGCCGGCCGAGTGGGCAGCGGATCTGCCGGCGTTGCGCCGACGCGACATCGAAATCGCGACCAGGCTGCGCCAGCTTGACGACGAAGCCCGGCGCAGGCAGGACGAACTGGAAGATCTGCCGCGAGACGAGGCGGCCCTCGTCCTGGCGGAACGTTTGAACGTGCTGCAGGAGACCGCGCTTGATGCACGGTATGTGACCGCGGCGCGCGACATGCCGGCACGGATCGACGAACTGTCGCGAACGAAAACCGAAATTGCCGCCTGCCTTGTCCGGCTCGGAGATCCCGGCGACCGGGATCCGGCGTCGCTGCTGCTGCCGGCGGCCACAAACACCCGGCTGCAGGAACTCTCCCGGCAACATTCGGCGCTGCAGGAGCGTGCGGCATCTGCCCGACAGGAGGCGGATGCGGCAAGGCGTGCGGAGCGGGAGGCAGCCGCCGAGCTTGTGCGGCTACAGGCCGAAGGCGGCCCGGGTGCTGATCCGACCATGCTTGTCGAGCGTCTTCGGCGCCTGCGGCAGGACGATTGCGGTCTGCGGCTGCATGCCGCAAGACAGTCGCTCGAGCGCCTGGATGCCGAGCTTGCCGATAAGCTCGAGGCTTTGAATCCGTTTTCCGGCAGCGCCGATGATCTGCTCGGTCTGCCTGTGCCGGCCGCTGGCACGATCGAGATCTGGCGACGAGAACTTGCGGCGCTGGACGAAAGGCGTCTGCGCCTTGCAGATCGCATCGGCAGCGAGACCGAGCAACTGGCTGGCGAGGCGGCCCGCCTCGACGCCCTGACGGCTTCGGGTGGGGCCATTGACGACAGGGCTTCCACCGAGCTTCGCCAGCATCGGCAGCATGCCTGGGAAAAGCACAAGGCTCGGCTGGATGCAACGACCGCCGTGATCTTTGAAGACGCCTTGCGGCGCGACGACGATGCAACGGCATTGCGGCTTGCCGAGGCGGCAAAGGTCGCAGATATGCACTCGCTCGCCTTGTCGATCGCCGAGCGCCGGGCGCGGCTCGATTCGCTTCGGGAACATCAGGTTTCCGTCGCCGGGGAATCGTCCGTGTTGCTGGAAGCCGTGCAGATGGCTGCGGCAGGCTGTGGATTACCTAGCGTCACGCAACTGACGCAGCTGGAGGCTTGGATTGCGGCTCGGCTTGCGGCGCTCGATGTTCGCACGCAGCAGCGCTCGACCCGGCTGGAGTTCGATCGCGCCCAGGCCGACGCGAAGGACGCGCGTGAAACACTCAAGGAATCACTCGCCGAGATCGGACTGACCGAACGTCTCCCGCCGCGGCTTGATGATCTCATGGCCTTTGCCGAAAATGCCATCGCGCAGGCACAGGCGGCCTTCGTTGCCGGCAAGGCGGCGCGCGAGGCCGCTCGACGTGCCGCCGACGGTCTGGAGCAGCGGCTGTCGACCTTGACGCAGGCCGAAGACGCCTTGTCGTCCTGGCAGGCGCAATGGGATGATCTGCTGTCGGGCACCTGGCTTGCTGGTCGGCCTGAGCGGCCGCTGCCGGATCAGATTGCGCCCATGCTCGCCGTCTTGCAGGATCTCGACAAGCTGGTGCAGCGCAAGGTGGATCTCGATCACCGCGTCACCGGCATGCGCAAGGACCAAGTGGCCTTTGAGACGGCGATCGCAGACCTTGCCGGCGCTTCGGCCGTCGACGATACGCTTGCGACCTTCGCCGCCATGAAGGCGCGCATCGCCGAGGCTGAAAAACACGAGGCTCGGCGCGCGGCGCTGTTGGCGGAATGTGTCCGGCTTGAAGAGGAGAAACGCAAGGTAGCTGCGGAGCAGGAGCTCCACGTTGCCCGCAAGCGCCTCGTGCTCGATTTTTTCGACTGCGAGACTTTGGATGAAGCAGGCTTGCGGCTCGACGCTTCCCGCGAACAGGAGAGGCTGTGCCAGCGCATCACCGAAGCGGAGGCCGACCTGGTGTCGCGCCTTGGCGTTGTCAGCATCGACGATGCGTTGGCGTTACTGGCCACGCTTGATGACGAGGCGGTAAGGCTGGAGTTGGTTCGCATCGAGGCGCTTCTTGAGGAAAGCGACCGCGATGTCAGCGAGTTGCATGCCGACATGCGAACGAAGGAAGCCGCGCTTGCAAATATCGCCGGCGATGACACCGTTGCAGCCCTCGAGCAGCGTCGCCGCACGCTGCTTTTGGAGATCGAGGCAAAGGCGCTCGGCTATCTCAAACTGAGGGCGGGTCTGATCGCTGCCGAACAGGCGCTCCGGCTCTTTCGCGAGCGCCACCGCAGCGCCATGATGCGGCGCGCCTCGGAAACCTTCAGCCGTATCAGTGGCGGAGAATATACGGGTCTGTCGGCACAGGCCGACAAGGGCCAGGAGTTCCTGATTGCCAACGCCGCTGCCGGCGGATCCAAGCTGGCACGCGATCTCTCCAAGGGCACGCGCTTCCAGCTCTATCTGTCACTCAGGATCGCGGGCTACCATGAAGTGGCCGCAGCGCGCGAAACCTTGCCCTTCATTGCTGACGACATCATGGAGACGTTTGACGACGGTCGTGCCGGTCGCGCCTTCGCGTTGATGGCGGATATGGCCCGCCTCGGGCAGGTGATCTATCTGACGCATCACGAGCATCTTTGCGACATCGCCCGGGCGGCGTGCCCGGAAGTGACCATCCACAGGCTTTGACGCTTGCTTAAATCGGCATGCTGTTGCCGAATGGTCGCCACGAAGAACTGGAGGAACGGCAGATGGATATCATACCCAGCGGTTCACGGCCCTCAACGCGGCCTCCGGCCGAGTATTTTACCGGAGCGGTCAGGCAGGACCCCGTGATCGAGGCGGCGGAGCCGGCTCGCGTGCGCGCCGTGAACGTGACGTTCGAGCCTGGGGCACGCACTGCGTGGCATACGCATCCGCTGGGCCAGACCCTGGTGGTCACCTCGGGCCGCGGGCTGGCACAGGTCTGGGGCGGGCCGGTGCGCGAGATAAAGACTGGGGACGTGGTTTGGTTTCCGCCGGGTGAAAAGCACTGGCACGGTGCCGCGCCGGATACCGCCATGGCTCACCTCGCCATTCAGGAAGCACTCGAAGGCAAGGCGGTCGATTGGCTCGAACATGTCAGCGAAGAGCAGTATCGCGGCGTCTAGCCGATTCTTTTGCGAATCGGCCGCGTTTGAGATGGGATGGCGAATCGGATTTGAGGAGTTCTTTCGCCGCGCGCCGCCAGAGCAAGGGCGCTTTCAAGAGAATCGGCTCCGCGACACGACTGAACGCCAAAGTGGTTTTCGCCGCTTGAGTTTGCCGGAAGCGCCAACAGCACGATGTTTTGATGCGTTGAGTCCGCGAGACGCTGGGCGTTCATCGCGCATTGCGGCATAAAGCACTGCGAGAGGCAGACACATGGCCTGAATTATCATCAACAATTACATGAGAAGAGAAAATGGTGGGCGATGACGGACTCGAACCGCCGACATCCTCGGTGTAAACGAGGCGCTCTACCAACTGAGCTAATCGCCCTTCAGCGTCCGGACCGGATGTGTCCGCCGCGTCGGTGGCCGTGATCTAGGCGTAACCGAAAAAAACCGCAAGAGCATTTCCGTCGTTTTTTCGATTTTTTTTGCACGACGCGACAGAAGTGCAGGAGTTGTCGGGTTCTCGCGTTGTGGAAAAAAACGGTGAACGGCGACTGTGGAAAACGACGATTGGTCTCACGGCGACTTTCGCTCGAATCCGTCGAGCAGGGACCAATACCAAGTCTCGATGATAGGAACCTATAGGATGGCTCACGGCTCATCGCCGGTCTCTGCCTCGGCGCGGTGCTGCATCGAGCAAGCATCGCATCGACGCCAGAGCCAGCCAGCATTACCTTCGGCAGGCTTCTCAAGCTTTCTGGCGGTGTCGAGATCCTTGACCGATGCACGAGCATCGCTCCGCGGATCTCTCCTTGCCAGAAAACCCGATCGAGCCTGTCCTATAGGTTCTTATCATCGAGACTTTGATGAACATCCGCGCACCGGCTCTCCTCATGGCGGGACGTCCGGCCGTGCAAAGGGAAGCGAGCCTCCTATGATAGGGGAGGGAAGAGCCGGCTTTGATCTTGCCTGTGGATCAAATTTGGCTCTGTCACGGATTTGTCTCCAAACACGCTTGACACCCAAATGCGAACCGCTTAGTTAGCCGCTCATCGAACGGGCAAGCCCGCTTCGGTGCCGGGGCGGAAACGCCCCAGCCACTTCAAGATGATGCGGGTGTAGCTCAGTCGGTTAGAGTGCCGGCCTGTCACGCCGGAGGTCGCGGGTTCGAGCCCCGTCACTCGCGCCATTCTTGACATGGTTTGACTTGAGGCATTTTCAGAAAATGCCGATGGTGGTAATACTGACCCCTTGGGTCATATGCGCGGGTGTAGCTCAGTCGGTTAGAGTGCCGGCCTGTCACGCCGGAGGTCGCGGGTTCGAGCCCCGTCACTCGCGCCATTTACCCCTTGATCCCTCCGATATAATATGATTGCGAATAGCCTCTTTTGCAGTGCGGCAATCTGTCCTCCAAACTACGATTTTACCGTAAAGTCTGCCCATCCCTGCAAATCAGCGCTTTGCCGCGGCACGTCGTCCAATCCTGTGTCGCGAACCGGTTTAAATGCCCCTCGAAGGCTTGCGCGCAAGCGCGGGCTGCGCTAACCACTCTGGCGTTGCAACATATTTTTCGGCCTGCGAGATTTGTTGTTTGGCGCTCTCCCATGCGCCCTCCCGCAGGCAGGGACGGATAACAATGACTGAACTTCTCGGTTCCTATGTTCCGATCGCGATTTTCATTGGAATCGCACTTGTGATCGGTGTGGCACTTTTGATTGCCCCTTTCGCCGTGGCGTTCAAGGCGCCTGATTCGGAAAAGCTGTCGGCCTACGAATGCGGTTTCAATGCGTTCGACGACGCTCGCATGAAGTTCGACATTCGATTCTACCTTGTGTCGATCCTCTTCATCATCTTTGACCTGGAAGTCGCCTTCCTCTTCCCGTGGGCCGTTTCGTTCCATCAGCTCGGCTGGTTTGGATTCTGGTCCATGATGGTCTTCCTCGGTGTGCTGACGATCGGCTTTATCTATGAATGGAAGAAGGGAGCGCTGGAATGGAACTAGCATCCGGCACCACGCTCGTTGCGCCCAAGCCGAAGGGGATCATCGATCCCTCGACCGGCAAGCCGATCGGCAGCAATGATGCATTCTTCGGCGAGATCAACAACGAGCTCGCCGACAAGGGTTTTCTGGTTACCTCGACCGACGAGCTCATCACCTGGGCGCGCACCGGTTCGCTGATGTGGATGACCTTCGGTCTTGCCTGCTGCGCCGTCGAGATGATGCAGATGTCGATGCCGCGTTACGACGCTGAGCGCTTCGGCTTTGCGCCGCGCGCCTCACCGCGCCAGTCCGACGTGATGATCGTCGCCGGCACGCTGACCAACAAGATGGCGCCCGCACTCCGCAAGGTCTACGACCAGATGCCGGAGCCGCGTTACGTGATCTCGATGGGTTCGTGCGCCAATGGCGGCGGCTATTATCACTATTCCTATTCCGTCGTGCGTGGCTGCGACCGTGTCGTGCCCGTTGATATCTATGTGCCAGGCTGTCCTCCCACGGCAGAAGCGCTGCTTTACGGCGTGCTTCTGCTGCAGAAGAAGATCCGCCGGACCGGCACGATCGAACGCTAAGGGTAGGGGGTTCTGAACATGAGTGAAGCCCTGAACGAGCTTGCCTCCTATCTGCGCGAGACGCGCGGTCAGCTGATTTCGGACGCCGCGATCAATTACGGCGAACTGACGCTGACGACGACGGCTGCAAACCTGATCGAGCTGTTGACGTTCCTGCGTGATGACGTGCAGTGCGCCTTCATCAACTTCGTCGATGTTTGTGGCGTCGACTGGCCGCAGCGGCCGGATCGTTTCGACGTCGTCTATCACCTGCTGTCCCCGCGCCAGAATCTGCGCGTGCGCATCAAGGTTGCGACCGGCGAAGGCGAACCCGTGCCGTCGGCCACCAGCGTCTTTCCGGGCGCCGACTGGTTCGAGCGCGAAGCCTACGACATGTATGGCATCCTGTTTACCGGCCATCCGGACCTGCGTCGCATTCTGACGGATTACGGTTTTGAGGGGCATCCGCTGCGCAAGGACTTCCCGGTTACCGGGTTTGTCGAGGTTCGCTATGATGACGAAGCCAAGCGCGTCGTCTATGAGCCCGTCGAACTGAAGCAGGAATTCCGGAACTTCGACTTCCTCTCCCCGTGGGAAGGGACCGAATACGTCCTGCCCGGCGACGAGAAGGCGAAAGCACGGTGAGACTAAGTCGGCCCGCGGCGACCCCTAGAGGGCGCCGTCCGGCCTGGAGCAATCGGTATGACCGAACATAACGTCCGCAATTTCAACATCAACTTTGGTCCGCAGCATCCGGCGGCGCACGGCGTTCTGCGTCTGGTGCTCGAGCTTGATGGCGAAATCGTCGAGCGCGTCGACCCGCATATCGGCCTGCTGCATCGCGGCACCGAGAAGCTGATCGAAACCAAGACCTATCTGCAGGCTGTTCCCTATTTCGATCGGCTCGACTACGTCGCGCCGATGAACCAGGAGCACGCTTTTGCGCTTGCCGTCGAAAAGCTGACCGGAACAGAAGTGCCGATCCGCGGCCAGCTGATCCGCGTTCTCTACTCGGAAATTGGCCGTATCCTGTCGCATCTTCTGAACGTGACCACGCAGGCCATGGACGTCGGCGCGCTGACACCGCCGCTCTGGGGCTTCGAGGAGCGTGAAAAGCTGATGGTGTTCTACGAGCGTGCCTGCGGTGCGCGCATGCACTCGGCCTATTTCCGCCCCGGTGGCGTGCATCAGGATCTGCCGCACGAGTTGGTCGAAGACATCGGCAAGTGGATCGATCCGTTCCTGAAGACCGTCGACGATATCGATGAGCTTCTGACCGGCAACCGCATCTTCAAGCAGCGCAACGTCGACATCGGCGTCGTCAAGCTGGACGACGCCTGGGCCTGGGGTTTTTCGGGCGTGATGGTTCGTGGTTCCGGCGCTGCCTGGGACCTGCGCCGTTCGCAGCCCTACGAATGCTATTCCGACATGGAATTCGACATTCCGATCGGCAAGAATGGCGACTGCTTCGATCGTTACCTCATCCGCATGATCGAAATGCGCGAGTCGGCCAAGATCATGCGCCAATGCGTGAACCGCCTGCTCGGGGACGCCAAGGTTGGGCCGGTCTCGTCGATGGACGGCAAGATCGTTCCGCCGAAGCGCGGCGAGATGAAGCGCTCGATGGAAGCGCTGATCCACCACTTCAAGCTCTACACCGAAGGCTACCATGTGCCGGCAGGTGATGTTTACGCAGCCGTCGAAGCGCCGAAGGGCGAATTCGGCGTCTACCTCGTCTCCGACGGTAGCAACAAGCCCTATCGCTGCAAGATCCGTGCCCCAGGCTACGCGCATCTGCAGGCGATGGACTTCCTCTGTCGCGGACACCAGCTTGCCGACGTTTCGGCGGTGCTGGGCTCCCTCGATATCGTGTTCGGTGAGGTGGATCGCTGATGCGTTTCGCGCCCCTGGCAACGGCTGGATTTCTTGTGCTGGCAACGGCGGCATCCGCGCAGGATTCCGCCAACAGCGAAGCGTCTGCCGGAATGCGTGGGGGCTCGATGGCCGAGCTCGTGGCCAACGGCTACGAGATCAAGGCAGCCGTGGCCAATGGCACGCGCTACATCGTATTTTTACAAAAAGACCAGTCGGCCTATGCCTGCGAGTTCGTTTCGGTGACGAAGTCGCGGTGTGGATCGATTAACTGATAAGGTGTCGTGAAGAATGTCTGTTCGTCGACTAGCCGAAGACAATGTCCAGCCGGCGGCTTTCGCGTTCAATCGCGAAAATGCCGCTTGGGCACAAATGACAATCCAGAAGTATCCGAAAGGCCGCGAGCAGTCCGCGGTCATTCCGCTGTTGATGCGGGCGCAGGAGCAGGACGGCTGGGTAACGAAGGCCGCGATCGAATCGATCGCCGACATGCTCGGCATGGCCTATATCCGCGCGCTCGAAGTTGCGACCTTCTATACCCAGTTCCAGCTGAAGCCGGTCGGCACGCGCGCTCACATCCAGGTCTGCGGCACGACGCCGTGCATGCTGCGTGGCGCTGAAGACCTGATCCGCGTCTGCAAGAGCAAGATCGCCCATGATCCCTTCACCCTCAACGAGAGCGGGACGCTGTCGTGGGAAGAAGTTGAATGTCAGGGCGCCTGCGTGAATGCGCCGATGGTCATGATCTTCAAGGATACCTATGAAGACCTGACGCCCGAGCAACTCGAGCAGATCATCGACCGCTTTGATGCAGGCAAGGGCGCCGAGGTTGCGACCGGCCCGCAGGTCGACCGCATCTTCTCGGCACCGGAAGGTGGCCCGACGACACTGGCGACTCCGGATGCACCGGTGAAGAAGGCTCCGGCTGCAGCCAAGAAGGCCGGCGAAGCGCCTGCCGTCAGCGTGCCGCCGTCGAATGCCGCACGCGTCAAGACCGATGCCATCGAAACCAGCGCCGCCGTGAAGACGCCGGCAACGGCAAAGGCGGCCGCGGCCGAAAATGCCAAGGTCGAAGGCGACACAGTCGACAAGTCGAAGCCCGCCAAGGCAGCCGAGATTTCCGGCAAGCCGTCGCTTGAAGACAAGAACCGCCCGGCAGGCATTTCGCGGCCCGGTTCCGTCGACGACCTCAAGCTGATCTCGGGCGTTGGCCCGAAGATCGAAGGCACGCTGCACGAACTCGGCATCTTCACCTTCGCGCAGGTCGCGTCGTGGAAGAAGGTCGAACGCGAATGGGTCGACAGCTATCTGAATTTCAAGGGCCGGATCGAACGTGACGATTGGGTCAAGCAGGCCAAGGCGCTCGCCAAGGGTGGCGAAGCCGAATACATCAAAGTTTTCGGCAAGAAGCCGCGGTAAAGAGGTGAACCATGCTCAGAGATGAAGATCGCATCTTTACCAACATCTACGGCCTCAAGGACAAGTCTCTCAAGGGCGCGATGAGCCGTGGCCATTGGGACGGCACCAAGCAGCTGCTCGAAAAGGGCCGCGACTGGATCGTCAACGAAGTGAAGGCATCCGGCCTTCGCGGCCGTGGCGGCGCCGGCTTCCCGACAGGCCTCAAGTGGTCCTTCATGCCGAAGGAAAGCGACGGCCGTCCGCACTATCTGGTCGTCAACGCCGACGAATCCGAACCAGGCACCTGCAAGGACCGTGACATCATGCGTCACGACCCGCACACGCTGATCGAAGGCTGTGTCATTGCCTCCTTCGCAATGGGTGCGCATGTGGCCTATATCTACGTGCGCGGCGAGTTCGTCCGCGAGCGCGAGGCGCTGCAGGCAGCCATCGACGAGTGCTACGCTTACGGCCTGCTCGGCAAGAACAACAAGCTCGGCTACGACATCGACATCTACGTGCACCATGGTGCCGGCGCCTACATCTGCGGCGAAGAGACGGCCCTGCTCGAAAGCCTTGAAGGCAAGAAGGGCCAGCCGCGCCTGAAGCCGCCGTTCCCTGCCAACATGGGTCTCTACGGCTGCCCGACGACCGTCAACAACGTCGAGTCGATCGCGGTTACGCCGACTATCCTGCGCCGCGGCGCCGGCTGGTACACGAGCTTTGGTCGTCCGAACAACCATGGCACAAAGCTCTATTCGGTTTCCGGGCACGTCAATCGTCCGTGCACGGTCGAAGACGCCATGTCGATCCCGTTCCATGAGCTCATCGAGAAGCACTGCGGCGGCATTCGCGGCGGCTGGGACAACCTGCTTGCCGTCATCCCCGGTGGATCGTCCGTCCCTTGCGTGCCCGGCGCGCAGATGAAGGACGCGATCATGGATTTCGACGGGCTGCGTGAGGTCGGCTCCAGTCTTGGCACCGCCGCCGTCATCGTCATGGACAAGTCCACCGACATCATCAAGGCGATCTGGCGTCTCTCGGCCTTCTACAAGCACGAGAGCTGCGGCCAGTGCACGCCGTGCCGCGAAGGAACGGGCTGGATGATGCGCGTGATGGAACGCATGGTTCAGGGTCGCGCCCAGAAGCGCGAAATCGACATGCTGTTCGATGTCACCAAGCAGGTGGAAGGCCACACGATCTGCGCGCTCGGCGACGCAGCCGCCTGGCCGATCCAGGGCCTGATCAAGCATTTCCGTCCGGAAATGGAAGCGCGCATCGACGAATACACGCGCAATGCGTCGTCGCATGGCGCGGTCCTGGAAGCGGCGGAGTAACGGTCATGGTCGGCGCACGCAAGGATGGACAGGTGAGGGGAGAGGCCGAGAGCGGCATTTCATCCGCACGTCCGCTTGGCGGCGATCCGGCCGATCCGTTCGGCATGGCCGAATGGATGAAGACCATGCCGCAGGTGCCGCTGCATCCGTTGATGGCGCATCCGGCAGGTGCTGTTGCGGCTGCAACCGCACTGGGTTTCGGTCTGTCGAGCCACATCGCTGGCGTCATGCTCGGTGCGATGCAGGGCGCGGTCGAAGCGTTGCAGAAGGGTTCGGCTTTGGCCGGCCAGATGCAGGCAGGCGTTCCGGCTGAAGTCGCTCCGATCAAGCCTGCTCCGGCCCAGGCGGAAGCAAGAGCGCAAGAGACCGTGAAGCCGACTGTGGCGAAGAAGAGCCCGGCCCCCAAGCCGAAGACAGAGAAGAAGTCGGTGGAGCCTGCAAAGGCTCAGGCTGCTTCGAAGCCGAGGGCTCGTACCTCCGACGATCTCAAGCGGATTTCCGGCGTCGGCCCGAAGCTCGAGCAGGTGCTGAACGGCAAGGGCATTCGGCGGTTCGCCGATATCGCCGCGTGGAGCGAAGCCGATGTCGCTCGCTTCGATGACGAACTGGGCTTTGGCGGGCGCATTCTGCGCGACGACTGGGTAAAGCAGGCTAAGGCGCTGAAAGGCGCGAAAGAATAAGAGGCGGTGACCTCAAGAGGTCACCACCGGCAAGCAGCATGGCTGTGTTGGAATTGTCCGTCGCCTCGAAGGTGGACGGATGGAAGACAGGATTGAGTACGAAGATGGCAAAGCTGAAAGTCGACGGAAAAGAGATCGAGGTCCCGGATCATTTCACGCTGCTTCAGGCGTGCGAAGAGGCCGGCGCCGAGGTTCCGCGCTTCTGTTTCCATGAGCGGCTGTCGGTCGCCGGTAACTGCCGCATGTGTCTGATCGAAGTGAAGGGAGGGCCGCCCAAGCCCGCCGCTTCCTGCGCCATGGGCGTGCGCGACCTGCGTCCCGGTCCGAACGGCGAGACGCCGGAAGTCTTCACGACCACGCCGATGGTCAAGAAGGCGCGCGAAGGCGTCATGGAATTCCTGCTGATCAACCATCCGCTCGATTGCCCGATCTGTGACCAGGGTGGCGAATGCGACCTGCAGGACCAGGCGATGGCCTTCGGCATCGACAGTTCGCGCTACCAGGAAAACAAGCGCGCCGTCGAAGACAAGTATATCGGCCCGCTGGTCAAGACGGTGATGAACCGCTGCATCCATTGCACGCGTTGCGTCCGTTTCACCACGGAAGTTGCTGGCATTGCCGAACTCGGCCTGATCGGTCGTGGCGAAGACGCCGAAATCACCACCTATCTCGAACAGGCGATGACCTCCGAGCTGCAAGGCAACGTCGTTGACCTCTGCCCGGTTGGCGCGCTGACCTCGAAGCCCTTCGCCTTTACGGCGCGTCCGTGGGAGCTGAACAAGACCGAATCCATCGACGTGATGGATGCGCTCGGTTCGGCCATCCGCGTCGATACCCGTGGCCGCGAAGTGATGCGCATCATGCCGCGCGTCAACGAGGACATCAACGAAGAGTGGATCTCCGACAAGAGCCGCTTCATCTGGGACGGCCTGAAGACCCAGCGTCTCGACCGTCCTTACGTCAAGAAGGATGGCCGCCTGCAGGCGGCCAGCTGGAGTGAGGCGTTCGAAGCGATCAAGGTCGCCGTTGCCGCGACGTCCGGCGACAAGATCGGCGCCATTGCCGGCGATCTCGCGTCCGTCGAAGAAATGTATGCGCTGAAGGAACTGCTGGCTTCGCTGGGTTCAGAGAACATCGACTGCCGCCAGGATGGCGCAGCACTCGATCCGTCGCTCGGCCGCGCCAGCTACATCTTCAACCCGACGATTCAGGGCATCGAAAGCGCAGACGCGCTG
This sequence comes from Ensifer adhaerens, assembly GCF_013283195.1. Lineage (GTDB taxonomy): Bacteria > Pseudomonadota > Alphaproteobacteria > Rhizobiales > Rhizobiaceae > Ensifer > Ensifer adhaerens_G. The sequence goes on from NZ_JABEKT010000001.1 coordinate 1,941,384, forward strand.
CTGATCATCGGCTCGAACCCGCGCTTCGAAGCATCCGTTCTCAACGCCCGCATCCGCAAGCGTTACCGGATGGGCAACTTCCCGATCGCCGTCATCGGCGAGCCGGGTGAACTGCGCTACGAATATGAATACCTCGGTGCAGGCACCGACACTTTGGCCGAACTCGTGTCCGGCAAGGGCAAGTTCGCAGCCACCTTGAAGGCGGCGCAGCGTCCGATGATCATCATCGGCCAGGGCGCCGTCGCAGGGGAGGGCGGTGCTGCCGTACTCGCTGCTGCGGCGAAGCTCGCAGGCGCCGTCGGTGCAGTGACGGCGGACTGGAACGGCTTTGCCGTTCTGCACACCGCAGCGTCGCGCGTCGGTGGTCTCGACCTCGGCTTCGTTCCGGGCAAGAACGGCAAGACGGCCGCCGAAATGGTGTCCGCCTCCGACGTTCTCTTCCTGCTCGGCGCCGATGAGATCGATCTGGCTGGCCGCAAGGGCTTCACGGTCTACATCGGCTCGCACGGCGACAACGGCGCGCACGCTGCCGACGTCATCCTGCCGGCCGCCACCTACACCGAAAAGTCCGGGACCTGGGTCAACACCGAAGGCCGCGTCCAGATCGGCAACCGCGCCGGATTCGCACCGGGCGACGCCCGCGAAGACTGGGCGATCATCCGTGCGCTTTCCGACGTTCTCGGCAAGAAGCTGCCCTTTGATTCGCTTGGCGAATTGCGCTCGAAGCTCTATGCGGCGCACCCGCATTTCGCCGATGTCGACGCAATCGTTGTCGGCAGTGGCGACGAAATTGCCGCACTTGCTCAAAAAGCCGGTGAGATGGGCAAATCCGTGTTTGCGTCTCCGGTCAAAGACTTCTATTTGACGAACCCGATAGCGCGCGCATCCGCCGTCATGGCCGAATGCTCGGCATTGGCACGCAACAACTTCAAAGCTGCGGCGGAATGAGCGCGAGGGAATAGAGTATCATGGACGCTTTCATTTCGACCTATGTCTGGCCTGCGATCATCATGGTCGCCCAGTCGCTGCTGCTGCTGGTCGCGCTGCTGCTTTTCATCGCCTACATTCTACTCGCCGACCGCAAGATCTGGGCTGCTGTCCAGCTTCGCCGTGGACCGAATGTGGTGGGCCCCTGGGGTCTTTTCCAGTCCTTCGCCGACCTTTTGAAGTTCGTCTTCAAGGAGCCGGTGATTCCGGCTGGCGCCAACAAGGCAATCTTCCTGCTCGCACCGCTCGTCTCCGTGACGCTGGCGCTGGCCGCTTGGGCGGTGATCCCGCTCAACGCCGGCTGGGTGATCGCGAACATCAACGTCGGCATCCTCTTCGTGTTCGCCATATCTTCTCTTGAAGTTTATGGCATCATCATGGGCGGCTGGGCGTCGAACTCGAAATATCCCTTCCTCGGCGCGCTCCGTTCCGCCGCACAGATGGTCTCTTACGAAGTCTCGATCGGTTTCGTCATCGTCACCGTTCTGCTCTGCGTCGGCTCGCTGAACCTGACGGATATCGTCAATGCGCAGAGCAACGGCATCGGCACGAACCTCGGTCTGCCCGCATCGTTCCTCGACTGGCACTGGCTGGCGCTGTTCCCGATGTTCGTGGTGTTCTTCATCTCGGCACTTGCCGAAACGAACCGTCCGCCCTTCGATCTGCCGGAAGCGGAATCCGAACTCGTCGCCGGCTTCATGGTCGAGTACGGCTCCACGCCCTACATGATGTTCATGCTCGGCGAGTACGCGGCCATCTGCCTGATGTGCGCGCTGACGACCATTCTCTTCCTTGGCGGCTGGCTGCCTCCGGTCGACGTCTGGTTCCTGAACTGGGTCCCGGGCATCATCTGGTTCGTTCTCAAGGCATCCTTCGTGTTCTTCATGTTCGCGATGGTGAAGGCTTTCGTTCCGCGTTACCGCTACGACCAGCTGATGCGTCTCGGCTGGAAGGTCTTCCTGCCGATCTCGCTCGCAATGGTCGTGATCACTGCATTCGTTCTCAAGCTGACGGGAGCCGCATGATGCTGGCTTTCGCTTGGTTGCATACCGCTGGCCGCTCTGAGGCCAGCAAGTCTGGAGGTAAATGATGGCCGGTCTTTCGCACGCCGTCAGCTCGCTGTTCCTCAAGGAATTCGTTGGCGCGTTCTTTCTGTCGATGCGCTACTTCTTCAAGCCGAAGGCGACGTTGAACTACCCCTTCGAAAAGGGGCCGGTCAGCCCGCGCTTCCGTGGCGAACATGCGCTGCGCCGTTATCCGAACGGCGAAGAGCGTTGCATCGCCTGCAAGCTCTGCGAGGCGATCTGTCCTGCCCAGGCCATCACCATCGAGGCCGGCCCGCGCCGCAACGACGGCACCCGCCGCACGGTGCGCTACGACATCGACATGGTGAAGTGCATCTATTGCGGTTTCTGCCAGGAAGCCTGTCCGGTCGATGCCATCGTCGAGGGTCCGAACTTCGAATTCGCCACCGAGACGCGCGAAGAGCTGTACTACGACAAGGACAAGCTCCTCGCCAACGGCGACCGTTGGGAACGGGAAATCGCACGCAACATCGCAATGGACTCGCCTTATCGCTGAGGCCGCTGCGTGGTGCCGCCCCTGAACGGCGGCACATGTGAAACAGTTTGGGGCAAAGGCCGGACACGCGTCCGGCTTTGCCAGTGGAGTGGGGCTGCAAGAGCCTCACGCCGTGCAAGACGAAAAAGGCACCGATCATGGGTCTGCAGGTTCTTTTTTTCTATCTCTTTGCCTTCATCGCGGTGGCATCGGCATTTATGGTCATTGCGGCCAGGAACCCCGTTTATTCGGTGCTGTTCCTGATCCTGACCTTCTTCAATTCGGCGGGCCTGTTCCTGCTGGCCGGCGCCGAGTTCCTGGCGATGATCCTGCTCGTGGTCTATGTCGGCGCGGTAGCGGTGCTGTTCCTCTTCGTCGTCATGATGCTCGACATCGACTTCGCGGAGTTGCGCGCCGGCGTGCTTGAATATGCCCCGGTTGGTGCGCTGATCGGTCTGATCCTCGCCGCCGAGCTGATCATTGTCGTTGGCGGCGCGACCTTCTCGCCGGAGATTGCCAAGGGCATTTCGATGCCGATCCCGGCGATTGCCGATCGGACGAACACGGCCGCGCTCGGCGACGTGCTCTATACCCACTATGTCTACTTCTTCCAGATCGCGGGCCTCGTGCTGCTGGTCGCCATGATCGGCGCCATCGTGCTCACGCTGCGCCATCGCACGAACATCAAGCGCCAGAGCATTCCGCAGCAGGTTGCCCGCACGCCCGAGACCGCCGTCGAGGTGGTCACGGTCAAGCCCGGGCAGGGCATTTAATTCGGACGCGAGGTCGAGGAACTAAAAAATGGAAATCGGAATTTCCCACTATCTCACCGTCAGCGCCATCCTGTTCACGCTTGGTGTCTTCGGCATCTTCCTGAACCGGAAGAACGTCATCGTCATCCTGATGTCGGTCGAACTGATCCTGCTTGCGGTCAACATCAACATGGTCGCCTTCTCGTCGTTCCTGAACGACATCACCGGCCAGGTGTTTGCCCTGTTCATTCTGACCGTCGCGGCCGCGGAAGCCGCCATCGGGCTTGCAATTCTCGTCGTCTTCTATCGCAACCGCGGCTCGATCGCTGTTGAAGACGTCAACATGATGAAGGGCTGATTGGGCTATGGATACCATCATCAAGGCTATCGTCTTCCTGCCTTTGATCGGCTTTCTGATCGCCGGCCTTTTCGGTAACTCGATCGGCGCCAAGGCTTCCGAATTTGTCACCAGCGGTTTGATGATCGTGACCGCCGCATTGTCGTGGTTCGTCTTCTTCCACGTTGCGCTCGGCGAGCAGGAACTGATCAAGGTGTCGGTGCTGCGCTGGATCCAGTCCGGCAGCTTCGACGTCGAATGGGCGTTCCGTGTCGACACGCTGACATCGGTGATGTTCGTGGTCGTCAACACCGTGTCGACGCTCGTGCATGTCTACTCGATCGGCTACATGCACCACGATCCGCATCGTCCGCGCTTCTTCGCCTATCTGTCGCTGTTCACCTTCGCGATGTTGATGCTGATCACGTCTGACAACCTCGTGCAGATGTTCTTCGGCTGGGAAGGTGTGGGTCTCGCATCCTACCTGCTGATCGGCTTCTGGTATAAGAAGCCGTCGGCGAACGCTGCCGCGATGAAGGCCTTCATCGTCAACCGCGTCGGCGACTTCGGCTTCGCACTCGGCATCTTCCTCGTCTTCGTGCTCTTCGGCTCGGTCAACTTCGAGACGATCTTTGCTGCTGCCCAGACCTACCTGCCGGCCGAAGGTGCCGCAGCAGGGGAGGCGGTCATCACGCTGTTCGGCATGCACCTCGACAAGGCCGATGCGATCACCGCTGCCTGCCTGCTGCTCTTCATGGGCGCGATGGGCAAGTCGGCGCAGTTCCTGTTGCACACTTGGCTGCCGGACGCGATGGAAGGCCCAACCCCGGTTTCGGCCCTCATTCACGCCGCGACCATGGTCACCGCCGGCGTCTTCCTCGTTGCCCGCATGTCGCCGCTGTTCGAACTGTCGCCGGATGCGTTGACCGTTGTCACACTGATCGGTGCGATCACGGCCTTCTTTGCCGCGACCGTCGGTCTCGTTCAGAACGACATCAAGCGCGTCATCGCCTATTCGACCTGCTCGCAGCTCGGCTACATGTTCGTGGCACTCGGCGTCGGCGCCTATGGCGCGGCCATCTTCCACCTCTTCACGCACGCCTTCTTCAAGGCGCTGCTGTTCTTGGGCGCAGGCTCGGTCATCCACGCCGTCGATGGCGAACAGGACATGCGCTACATGGGCGGCCTTCGGAAGCACATTCCGGTCACCTACTGGATGATGTTCATTGGCACGATCGCGCTCACCGGCGTCGGCATTCCCGGCACGGTCATCGGTACGGCCGGCTTCTTCTCCAAGGACGCGATCATCGAATCGGCGTTCGCAGCCCATAGCGCGGTTTCCGGCTTTGCCTTCTCGATGCTGGTCATTGCGGCTCTCTTCACCAGCTTCTATTCCTGGCGCCTGACCTTCATGACCTTCCATGGCAAGCCGCGCGCTTCCTCGGATGTCATGCATCACGTCCATGAATCGCCGCAGGTCATGCTGGTGCCGCTCTACATCCTGGCCATCGGTGCCCTGGTGGCAGGCTTCCTGTTCCACGACTATTTCTTCGGTCACCATTATGCCGAGTTCTGGCAGGGTGCCTTGTTCACCTCGGCCGAGAACGAGATCCTCGAGGAATACCACCACGTTCCGCTGTGGGTTAAGTGGAGCCCGTTCTGCGCCATGGCCCTCGGCCTGATAACCGCCTGGTACATGTACATCCGCCGTCCTGATGTGCCGAAGTACCTGGCAGAGCAGCATCGCGGCCTCTACCAGTTCCTGCTCAACAAGTGGTACTTCGACGAACTGTACGACTTCCTGTTCGTACGCTCGGCCAAGCGCCTCGGCGTCTTCCTGTGGAAGGAAGGCGACGGCCGGGTCATCGACGGCCTCGGCCCGAACGGGATTGCGGCACGCGTGCTTGATGTCACCGATCGTGTCGTCCGGCTGCAGACCGGTTACCTCTATCACTACGCGTTCGCCATGCTCATCGGCATCGCAGCGCTTGTTACATGGATGATGCTCGGGAGTTCCTTCTGATGACCGATTGGCCCGTACTTTCCGCGGTCACCTTCATGCCGCTCGTCGGCGTCCTGCTTCTCTTGCTGACAAGAGAAGACAGCGCCTACGGCCGCCGCAACATCCTGAATGTCTCGCTGCTGACGACGCTCTTCACCTTCGCCGTCTCGGTCTATATCTGGTACCAGTTCGACAGCTCGAATCCGGGCTTCCAGATGACCGAGAAGCACGACTGGCTCGGGACCGGGATTTCCTATCATCTCGGTGTCGACGGCATCTCGGTGCTCTTCGTCGTGCTCTCCGCGTTCCTGATGCCGTTCTGCGTGCTCGCAAGCTGGTTCTCCGTTGAGAAGCGGCTCAAGGAATACATGATCGCGTTCCTGATCCTGGAAACGTTCATGATCGGCGTGTTCGTGTCGCTCGACATCGTGCTGTTCTATGTGTTCTTCGAAGCCGGCCTCATTCCGATGTTCATCATCATCGGTGTGTGGGGCGGCAAGGACCGCGTCTACGCCAGCTACAAGTTCTTCCTCTACACGCTGCTCGGCTCGGTGCTGATGCTGCTCGCCATCATGGCGATGTACTGGCAGGCCGGCACGACCGACATCACCGAACTGCTTGCCTATAACTTCCCGCGTGAAATGCAGACGTGGTTATGGCTCGCCTTCTTCGCGTCCTTCGCGGTGAAGATGCCGATGTGGCCGGTACACACCTGGCTTCCCGACGCACACGTTCAGGCGCCGACGGCGGGTTCGGTCATCCTGGCCGGCATCCTTCTGAAGCTCGGTGGCTACGGCTTCCTGCGCTTCTCGCTGCCGATGTTCCCGCTGGCATCCGACTACTTTGCGCCGTTCGTCTTCACGCTGTCGGTCATCGCCATCGTTTACACCTCTCTGGTGGCGCTGATGCAGACCGACATCAAGAAGCTGATCGCCTATTCGTCGGTTGCCCACATGGGCTACGTGACGATGGGTATCTTCGCCGCCAACACACAGGGCGTCCAGGGTGCGATCTTCCAGATGCTGTCGCACGGTATCGTGTCGGGTGCGCTCTTCCTTTGCGTCGGCGTGGTCTATGACCGCCTGCACACCCGCGAGATCTCGGCCTATGGCGGTCTCGTCAACAACATGCCGAAGTATGCCGTCGCCTTCATGGTCTTCACCATGGCGAACGTCGGTCTTCCCGGCACCTCAGGCTTCGTCGGCGAAGTTCTGACCCTCGTCGGCGCCTTCCGCGCCAACACCTGGGTCGCGTTCTTTGCGACGAGCGGTGTGATCCTGTCGGCGGCCTATGCGCTTTGGCTTTACCGCCGCGTCGTGTTCGGCGCGCTGGAAAAGGAGAGCCTGAAGGCGCTGCTCGATCTCTCGGGACGTGAAAAGGCGATCCTCTATCCGCTGGTGATCCTGACGATCTTCTTCGGTGTCTATCCGGCACCGATCTTCGATGCGACCGCAGCCTCCGTGGATCTGCTCGTCAACAACTACTCCGCAGCCCTGCAGGCAGCGCAAAACGTTGCGCTTTCGGTGCAATGACCACAGGACGTGATTGGACATGACTGCTGAAACCCTCCTCGCTAGCCTGCAGCTCTCGATACCCGAGTTGATCCTCGCGGTCGGTGCGATGGCGCTCTTGATGATCGGCGTCTTCGCCGGTGAAAAGTCGACCTCGACCGTCACCGGCCTTGCGGTTGCCCTTCTCATCATCGCCGGCCTCTGGCTCGTCCTGAAGACGGGCGAGGGCGAAGCTTACGGCGGCGCCTTCCTGTCCGATCCCTTCGCCAAGTTCATGAAGGTGCTGGCGCTGATCGGCTCGATCACCGCCATGGTGATGACGGTCGGCCATGCCCGTTCGTCGCAGATCGACCGCTTCGAGTTCCCGGTGCTTCTGGTGCTCGCCACCCTCGGCATGCTCCTGATGATCTCGGCCAACGACCTGATGTCGCTGTACCTGTCGCTGGAACTGCAGTCGCTGGCGCTCTATGTCGTCGCGGCCATCAACCGCGACAGCATCCGCTCGACGGAAGCCGGCCTGAAGTATTTCGTCCTCGGCGCGCTGTCCTCGGGCATGCTGCTTTACGGCATGTCGCTGGTCTACGGCTTCACCGGTCATACCGGCTTTGACGAGATTGCGGCTGCCCTGACTTCGACCGGCACGCCGTCGCTCGGCCTCATCTTCGGTCTGGTCTTCATTCTGGCCGGCCTCGCTTTCAAGATCTCCGCTGTGCCGTTCCACATGTGGACGCCGGACGTCTATGAAGGTGCGCCGACGCCGGTGACCGCGTTCTTCGCCGCTGCTCCGAAGGTTGCCGCCATGGCCATCTTCGTTCGCATCGTAATCAACGCCTTCGAGCCTGTCGTCGTTCAGTGGCAGCAGATCGTCGTCTTCATTTCGATCGCTTCGATGCTGCTCGGCGCCTTCGCGGCGATTGGCCAGAAGAACATCAAGCGCCTGATGGCCTATTCCTCGATCGGCCACATGGGCTACGCGCTCGTCGGTCTTGCTGCCGGCTCGATGGCAGGTGTCCGTGGCGTCCTGCTTTACATGCTCATCTACATGGTCATGACGCTCGGCACGTTTGCCTGCATTCTCGCCATGCGCCGCAAGGACGGCGAGAATGTCGAAAGCGTCGACGATCTCGCGGGCCTGTCGCAGACAAACCCCTTCATGGCCACGGTCCTGACGGTCCTGATGTTCTCGCTCGCCGGCATTCCGCCGATGGCAGGCTTCTTCGGGAAGTACTTCGTGTTCATGGCAGCGATCGAAGCGCACCTCTACGCGCTCGCGATCATTGGCGTGCTCGCATCGGTGGTCGGCGCCTATTACTACCTGCGCGTCATCAAGGTGATGTGGTTCGATGATGCCAAGGGCGAGTTTGCCCGCACGGCGGGCGAGCTTCGCCTGGTCTTCGGTCTCTCGGGCCTGTTCGTGCTTGGATACGTCCTGATCGGCGGTCCGCTCGGCGAAGCCGCTGAAGTCGCGGCTCGGACCTTCTTTTGATCGGCCTTGAAGGCGGCGGCCGGGGTTCGCTCGACGATTTCCGGCACGTCGCGCTCAATGAAGTCGGCTCCACAAACAGCGAATGCCTGACGCGGGCGCGCGAGGGAGACAGGGGAAACCTCTGGATCACCGCCGCCCGCCAGACAGGCGGACGCGGCCGACGCGGCCGGGCCTGGTTTTCAGAGCCCGGCAATCTCTATGCCTCGCTCCTCCTGATTGACCCGGCGCCGATCGAACTGCTGCACTCGCTGCCGCTGGCCGTGGCGGTGGCAGTTCACAGGGCCATCCGAAAGGTGATGCCGCTTGCCGGTGCGCCGGTCGAGATCAAGTGGCCGAACGATATTCTCATCGACGGCAAGAAGACCTGCGGCATCCTGCTTGAAGGCGAAAGCCTGGCAGACGGCCGTCGCGCGCTGGTTATCGGCTGCGGCATCAACATTGCTGTCACGCCGGACGAGGCGCTCTACCCGGTGACGTCGCTTCGCAACGAAGGCGCGTCGGTATCTCCGGACGAACTGTTTGCCCACCTGTTCCTGACTATGGCCGAAACGCTTTCCGTTTGGGACCAGGGCCGGGGTGTGGCACACATCATAGACCAATGGCGGGCGGCAGCGCGCGGCATCGGCGAGACCATTACGGTGAACCTGCCGGATCGGTCGCTTTCCGGCCGCTTTGCCGGTATTGATCAGGACGGCCGGTTGATGCTCGATACGGGCTCTAGCACGATGCAGACGATCGCCGCCGGCGACGTATTTTTCGGATAATCAAAACAAGGGCGCATCAAAACATGGCGCAAGAAGAAGAACTGGTGTTCTTGCCGCTCGGCGGCGTCGGCGAAATCGGGATGAACCTTGGCCTCTACGGCTACGGAAAACCCGGTAACCGGCAGTGGATAATGGTCGATTGCGGCGTCACTTTCCCGGGTCCTGAGCTTCCGGGCGTGGATCTGGTGCTGGCCGATATCAGCTTCCTGGCGGAAGAGCGCCGCAATCTCAAGGGCATCATCATTACCCATGCCCATGAGGATCACTATGGTGGTCTCAACGATCTCTGGCCGGGGCTGAATGTGCCGGTCTACGCTTCGCCGTTTACGGCGGGCATGCTGGAAGCTAAGCGCGACTTCGAAAAGAGCCGCGGCGAGATCCCGATCACGATCTTCAAGCAGGGCGACCGCATCAATGTCGGCCCGTTCGAAATCGAGGCGGTCGGTGTCAACCACTCGATCCCTGAGCCGATGTCGCTGATCATTCGCACGCCGCTTGGCGCGGTCGTTCATACCGGCGACTGGAAGATCGACCTTCAGCCGTCGCTCGGGCCGCTCACCGACGAGCAACGCTTCCGCAAGATCGGCGACGAAGGCGTGCTCGCGCTCGTCTGCGATTCGACCAATGCGCTTCGCGACGGCGTCTCGCCGTCCGAGCAGGAGGTTTCCGCCAGCCTGACCGAGATCATCTCCAAGGCCGAAGGGCGCGTGGCAATTACCACTTTCTCCTCGAATGTGGGACGTATCCGCTCGATCGCCGAAGCTGCGGAAGAGGCCGGCCGTGATGTGCTTCTTCTCGGTAGTTCGATGAAGCGCGTCGTCGCCGTCGCCCGTGATCTCGGCCTGATGGAAGGCATCAAGCCGTTCCTGGCTGAAGACGAGTTCGGCTATGTGCCGCGCGACAAGGTCGTCGTTATTCTGACGGGCAGCCAGGGCGAACCGCGTGCAGCGCTCGCCAAGATCGCCCGCGATGAGATGCGCAACGTTGCCTTCTCGGCCGGCGATACCGTCGTGTTTTCGTCGCGCACCATTCCCGGCAACGAGAAGGCGATCAACGACATCAAGAACGGCCTGATCGAGCAGGGCATTCACATCATTACCGACAGTGAAGCGCTGGTGCATGTGTCGGGTCACCCGCGCCGCAGTGAATTGCAGCAGATGTACCAGTGGGTCCGTCCGCAGATCCTCGTGCCGGTGCACGGCGAAGCCGCACATCTGACGGCACACGGTGAGCTTGGGCGGCAATCGGGTATCGCCAGCGTCCCGCGTCTTCGCAACGGCGAGATGTTGCGGCTGGCACCCGGTCCGGCCGAGGTCATCGATACCGTGCCGCATGGCCGGATCTACAAGGATGGCTCGCTGATCGGCGACTTCGAGGAGATGGGCATCGGCGAACGGCGCAAGCTCTCCTTCGCCGGACATGTCTCCGTCAACGTTGTGCTCGACAATCGCTACGACTTCCTCGGCGATCCGGACCTTGTTGCCATCGGCCTGCCCGAGTTCGACGACGAGGGCGAAGACATGGAAGACACGCTCTATGACGCGGTGCTCGGTGCTGTCGAAAGCATTCCGCGTGCCAAGCGCAAGGATCTGGCCATGCTCCAGGAGGCTGTGCGCCGCGCCGTGCGCAGCACGACCAACCAGATCTGGGGCAAGAAGCCCGTGGTGACAGTGTTCGTCACCAAAGTCTGATTTTCTCTGAGCCCCGGGCGTTGTAAACGTCCGGGGCTCTCTCGTCGTCGGAAGGTTGGAGGATCGCGATGCTCGGACGGGTCAATCATGTGGCAATCGCAGTGCCGGATCTGGCATCCGCCACGCAAAGCTACCGCACCACGCTTGGCGCGACGGTGACTGAGCCACAGGCCTTGCCGGAGCACGGGGTTACCGTCGTTTTCGTGACGCTGCCCAACACCAAGGTCGAACTGTTGGAGCCGCTTGGCGACACCTCGCCGATTGCAGCGTTCCTGGCCAAAAACCCGTCCGGCGGCATGCATCACATCTGTTACGAGGTCGAGGACATCGTTGCCGCCCGTGACGCACTGCAAGCGTCTGGCGCCCGCGTTCTCGGTGACGGCGAGCCGAAGATCGGCGCCCATGGCAAGCCGGTGCTCTTTCTGCACCCCAAGGATTTTCAAGGTACCCTGATCGAACTCGAGCAGGTGTGACAGTTGATCGCGCGATACCGGTTTGTGTGATCGCGCCCATGGCGTTATAAGCGGGCCAGAATGTCGAGAGGATTGTTCCGCAGAAGGCCAGTGTGCGCTTCGGGCGAGGTCCTCACCAGGAGCCGGAAATGCCGCTTTTTTCCACCTTTGCCATCTACTTCATTATCTGGTGGCTGACGCTGTTTGCCGTGCTGCCGCTTGGCGTGCGCACCCAGGCGGAGGAAAACGAGGTCGTTCCCGGCACCGTCGAAAGCGCACCGGCGCGGTTCCGTGCCAAGCGCGTTATCCTGTTGACGACGGCGATCGCGGCGGTCATCCAGCTCGCCTGGTACATCGTATCGGTGCGGCTCGGCTACGGCATCGACAGCATTCCGCGCTTCTATCCGAAGTTCTACTGAGGCGGTCGCCCAGACGTGCGCGGACGCGTGACGTCGGCGTTTTTCGGTCGATGCGGACCGGCTTGCCAATAATCCCCAGTTAAGTGTCCGGATTTTTCGACTGCACAGGTCCAACGAAGGCGCTCGGGCGGTCCGTCGGCTGAAACCCGGGCAATCCTACGATTGACCGCCCTGAAATTGACACAGTTCAAGAAGGCGTTGCTGCTTCGCTGCGGTCTCGCTTGGTGAAAGGCAAAAAAAAACAAGGCTGAAAGCCTTGTTTTTCAAGTATCGCGTGATCTTTAATCCGTTTCCGGCGGCAGCGACGAAGCGCGCCTAAGATCTTATCCTCCCAAGACTTGACCGCGAAAGTCGGCAAGAATTTAGACTTCATGCCTGTTTTGTGAGCCGAAATTAGCCCAAACATTGGGCGATGTCACCCTGTTTTTTTGCATTTTTGCTACAGTTGGATAAAATTTCTCCGTTGACAAGCATCGTCGCAATCCTGTTACTAGCGTGCTCTTTTGACGCAGCTTTTGGCCTGCGGTTTCTCCTTCAGATCTCTCTGCCCGCTCTGTGCTATTCCCACCGCAAGCAGGGTTTTCATCCGGGCGCGAAGCGGTTATGAACGCAGGGCTCGGATAGGTTCCAGCCGATTTGTCGGTGACGGAAATTTGAGAGCCGACCCCAAGAAGCAATGGTCGCCTTTGCCTGTTTTGGTGAGACCGGCGTGCCTGAGCTCAACGTCATTTCGCCCGAATCCGTCGATAGTGCGACGTTCATCAAGTTTTGGAACCCGTCATGCGCCTGTCCCGCTTTTTCATGCCCATCTTGAAGGAAAATCCGAAGGAAGCGGAAATCGTTTCCCACCGTCTTATGCTCCGGACGGGCATGATCCGGCAGCAGTCCTCGGGTATTTATACCTGGCTGCCACTCGGAAAGCGGGTTCTCGACAAAGTCAATGCGATCGTCCGCGAGGAACAGAACCGCACCGGCGCGAATGAGCTGCTGATGCCGACGCTGCAGTCCGCCGAACTTTGGCAAGAAAGCGGCCGCTATGATGCCTACGGCAAGGAGATGCTGCGCATCAAGGATCGCCAGGACCGGCCGATGCTATACGGTCCGACCAACGAGGAAATGATCACGGACGTCTTCCGTTCCTACGTGAAGTCCTATCGTAGCCTGCCGCTCAATCTCTACCATATTCAGCTGAAATTCCGCGACGAGATCCGCCCGCGTTTCGGCACCATGCGCTCGCGCGAATTCCTGATGAAGGACGCTTATTCCTTCGATCTCGACCGCGAAGGCGCCGAGCACGCCTATAACAAGATGTTTGCGGCCTACCTGCGCACTTTCTCGCGCATGGGATTGCGTGCCATTCCGATGCGCGCAGACACCGGCCCGATCGGCGGCAATCTCAGCCACGAATTCATCATTCTCGCCGAAACCGGTGAGTCCGAAGTGTTCTGCCACAAGGACTTCCTCGGCTTCGACATTCCCGGCGAAGACACCAATTTCGACGATGTCGCCGGCCTGAAGAAGATCTTCGACAAGTGGACGTCGCGTTACGCCGCCACCTCGGAAATGCATGACGAGGCTGCGTTCAACGAAGTCGCCGAAGGCGACCGCGTGTCGGCACGCGGCATCGAAGTCGGCCATATCTTCTACTTCGGCACAAAGTATTCCGAGGCGATGGGCGCCAAGGTTCTCGGTCCTGATGGCAAGGAGCACACGGTCCACATGGGCTCCTACGGCATCGGCCCGACACGGCTGGTCCCGGCGATCATCGAGGCGTCGCATGACGACAACGGCATCATCTGGCCGAAGTCGATCTCGCCGTTCGATGGCGTGATCATCAACATGAAAGCGGGCGATGCCGCTTGCGACGCAGCCTGCGAGACGCTCTACTCGAAGCTCGGTGCTGCCGGATTCGACGCGCTGCTCGACGATACGGATGACCGCGCCGGCGCCAAGTTCGCGTCGGCCGATCTGATCGGCGTGCCGGTCCAGATCATCGTTGGGCCACGTTCGATCGCTAACGGCGAAGTCGAGCTCAAGGATCGCAAGACCGGTGAGCGCGAGACCATGAGTGTCGAGGCGGCCCTCAACAAGCTGATCGCGACGAAGTAAGTGAGGCAAGGGGAGGCAGGATGACCGCCGTGACGGAAGATCAGGTGCAGGCTGCTGGCCAGTCCGCAAAGTCCGCCAGCCGCCCCTTTTCCGCCTTTGAGCGCATGGTCGCCTGGCGCTACCTGCGCTCGCGGCGCAAGGAAGCCTTCATTTCGGTGATCGCCGGCTTCTCGTTCATCGGCATCATGCTCGGCGTTGCGACGCTGATCATCGTCATGGCGGTGATGAACGGCTTCCGCACCGAACTCATCTCGCGCATCCTCGGCATCAACGGCCATATGATCGTGCAGCCGATCGATGGTCCGCTTAACAATTATGCCGAGCTTGCCACGCGCTTTTCCGGCGTGAAGGGCGTGACGATGGCGATCCCGCTCATCGAGGGGCAGGTCCTGGCGCAGGGCGTCAGCGACAGCTCGACTGGCGCTCTCGTGCGCGGCATCCGCGCCGACGACCTCGGCAAGATGAAGTCGGTCTCCGACCATATCCAGTCCGGCGATCTCGTCGGCTTCGCGGCAGGCACCGGCGTTGCGATCGGCTCGCGCATGGCCGATCAGCTCGGCATCCAGGTGGGCGGCACCATCACGCTGACATCGCCGAACGGCGACGTGACGCCCATGGGCATGAACCCGCGGGTCAAGGCCTACACGGTTTCGGCGATCTTCGAGATCGGCATGTCCGAATACGATTCATCGATCATCTTCATGCCGTTGGAGGAATCGCAGCTCTTCTTCAACGCCGAGGGGCTGGCACAGCAAATCGAAATCTTCGTCGAGCACCCGGATATGGTCGATGAGCTGCGCAAGCCGGTCGAAGATGCCGCCGGGCGGCAGATCTTCATCACCGACTGGCGCGACCGCAACAAGACGTTCTTTTCAGCGCTCGAGGTCGAGCGCAACGTGATGTTCATGATCCTGACGCTGATCGTTCTGGTCGCGGCATTGAACATCATCTCCGGCCTGATCATGCTGGTGAAGGACAAGGGAAGCGACATCGCCATCCTTCGCACGATGGGGGCGACATCCGGGTCGGTCATGCGCATCTTCTTCATGACCGGGGCTGCGATCGGTGCTGCGGGAACCGTTGCCGGCGTGCTGCTTGGCGTCGTCGTCTGCCTCAACATCGAGTCCATCCGCCAGTTCTTCTCCTGGATTTCAGGGACGACGCTGTTTAGCCCGGAACTCTATTTCCTGAGCCAACTTCCGGCGGACATGAATGCTGATGAGACTATTCTCGTCATTGTCATGGCGCTCAGCCTGTCGTTCCTTGCCACGATCTTTCCGGCATGGCGCGCCTCGCGTCTCGATCCCGTGCAGGCCCTGCGGTATGAATGACAAGGACAACAACTGAATGAATGCGCGCGTGGCACTGCAGCTTTCGGGCATCGAGCGTACTTACGGGCAGGGGGACACCTTCCTGTCGATCCTCAAGGGGGCGGACTTCACGCTGAAAAGCGGCGAAACCGTCGCACTCGTGGCGCCGTCGGGCACCGGCAAGTCGACGCTGCTGCACGTCGCTGGCCTCTTGGAACGCCCGGATGGCGGAAAGGTCGTCGTCAACGGCGTGACCTGCGATGGTCTCAACGACGACCGGCGGACGGCCATCCGCCGCAATGAGATCGGCTTCGTCTACCAGTTCCATCATCTGCTTCCGGAGTTTACCGCTCTCGAAAACATCATGATGCCGCAACTGATCGCCGGGCTCGGCAAGGCGGAGGCGGCCGAACGGGCAAGGGCGCTGCTCGATTACATGCGTATCGGTCATCGCGCCGATCATCGCCCGTCGGAGCTGTCGGGCGGCGAACAGCAGCGCGTGGCGATTGCCCGTGCCGTCGCCAACGCACCGCTGGTGTTGCTGGCCGACGAGCCGACCGGCAATCTCGATCCGGAAACCGCAGGCTATGTTTTCGAGGCACTCGAGGCCTTGGCGCGTCAGTCGGGTCTGGCGGCTCTGATCGCCACGCACAATCACGAGCTGGCATCGCTGATGGATCGGCGGGTGACCATCGAAGATGGCAAGGTCGTCGAACTGAAGTGATGCTGAGCGCATTTGCGGCCCAGACGGGCCCGTGCAAACGCGCCATCGTTCTGCCTCGACGGATCTCCTGACGAAGCCGCGCTTTGCGCATTTTCCAAGGCGTGAAGCAGACAGCGTCAGCGTTTGATGCGACGGCCGAACTCCAGCATCCCGCTTTCACGTGGCTTCATGGAAGGCGGATAAGATGCCCCAGAATCAAAGTGTCGGTGCGTCCCTATTCCGTTCTTCAGCGTGCACGGCACTCTTTGCCAAGCGCCAGCTCACTGCCTACGGCACGATGAGGCCGCCGCGATAGTCGAGTTCATAGGCTTCGTCGCCGTCGACAAAGATAACCTCACGTCCGGAAAAGTGCTGCGTGTCGCCACGGCTGGTGTCGATGTAGGTGCCGTAAGCGTGGCGATATTGCATTCCACCGAGGAAATGCCGCTTTTCGCGATACATGGTTTCGAGCGCTGTCTTGATGACGATGCCGGCGCGCTCCGCATCGATCAGATCGGGCCGGACGACGTGACCGAAATAGTTCATGACCCAGCGGGTATCGTCCCCGAACCAAACCGTTTCCTGGCCGGCAAAATCCGTTCCACCGAAATAACTGTCGAGATACCTCCACCGGTCGCGCTGATAGCCGATATCGCGTGCGCCCGTGCGCGAAGGCGGCTGTGCGGTACCGCCGCCGACATACGCCTTCGATTTGGCTTCCACGATGAAGTCCTTGAGCTCGTCGATACTGGCCATGAGAACACCCTGTTTGTTCACACGCAGCATGCCGCGAGACATCCGTGATGTAAAGAACAAAAAGAGAACGAACGACGCGATTACCGGATGCCGCAGGCGTGCTGTCCGCGGTCGTCGTTCCAGTCCTTGAGGAGCACCAATTCGCCCTTGGCGCTGACGGGCCTGTCGTTGGATTTGCCCTTGCCGGTCAGCACATTCAGGTCACACTGCGACGTGTTGCTGGGATCAAGGGTGTCGTAGGAGGCGTAGGTGTAACCGGCAACGACGAAATCGAAATTGCGGTAGGCAATCGTCAGCTTCTGTTCCCAGCGGTCGCGGCCGATCGCATCGTTGTGCGTGGTAATCACCAGCGAGCCGTTCGGGAGCGCACTGACCGTCGGCGCCTGGCCGACCATGCCGTACTGCCCCCAGATCTTGTTTGGGATGGCTGACTTGAGCGTCAGCGGGCCATCTTCGCCAGCGAGATAGATGTAAATCGCATTGTCCTCGTCGGTCTCCTCGCCAGGTTTGACCAGCAGCGCCAGATCGATCGTACCGTCCTTGTCCCAGTCGCCGGTCGCAGCCGACACGATGCGCGCGGGGTCGATCGCCTCAGCGGCGAAAGTGAGGGAAGGAAGCAGGAGGAAAAGGGGCAGTGTCAGGCGTGCAATCATGTCGCTGTTGCTCCGTGTGGTTGCTCTAGTCATAGGCGCGATGGGCGAAGTGCTCAAGCTTTCGGTTAATCACCGCGGACGACGATTGCCGGCGTGATTAACCATGCGCGGTGGAAAGCGGGCGCTCCGCTCAACAGTGATTGACGAGGGAACAAAAATGGAACAAAGTAAAAACATAACGGAAAAGGAGCCATGTTATGACTGATTTTGTTCGTGACCTCGCCGCCTTCACATCGATGGGCCTGTTCGTCGCCAGCATTGCCTTCATCGCTCTCGGGCTTTGATCCGAGGATGTGTTTTCGAAGCGGCGTGACCCTGACGCGGGGTCGCGCGATACCATACCGGCACTGCACCGTTGAAAAGAACGCCGGCCCATGTTGCAAAAACTGGACATGGCGGATGAGAAACGGGATATCCTGACGCCTGACAGGAATCAGGGTGTAAAGATGGCGGATCAAGGCGGCGCGGAACGGAACGAACAGACGGCTGCGGATCCACAGTTCGTGCATCTTCGTGTCCACTCGGCTTTCTCCCTGCTCGAAGGGGCGCTGCCCATCAAGAAGGTGATCGGCAAGGCCGTGGCTGACGCCCAGCCGGCAATCGGGATCGCCGACACCAACAATCTTTTCGCAGCGCTTGAATTTTCCCAAAAGGCGGCCGAAGACGGTCTGCAGCCGCTCACCGGTTGTCAGCTGTCGATCGACATGGAAGACGAGGCCGACGGCGACCGCCGCGGCCACGCGCAGCAACTGGCCAAGCTGCCGGCCATCGTGCTGATCGCTGCCACCGACGACGGCTACACGCGATTGGTCGATCTGGTCAGCCGCGCCTATCTCGGAGGCGAAGGCAGCCAGGTCACGAGAATAACGCGTTCGTGGCTGGTGGAGGCCGGCACGGATGGGCTGATCGCGCTTTCGGGCGCAAGCGGCGGCCCGATCGATATGGCAGTGAAATCCGGTTCGACGGCTCTGGCTGAGGCGCGTCTGGAAGCATTGCAGGAACTCTTCGGCGATCGGCTCTATATCGAGTTGCAACGGCACGGCAATTTTGATCGCCGGCATGAGAGCCGGATGATCGACCTTGCTTACAAGTTCGATGTGCCTTTGGTTGCGACCAACGAGGCGTTCTTTCCCTCGCCGTCCGATTATGATGCGCACGACGCGCTGATGGCGGTTGCCCACAACGCCATGGTTTCCGACGACAGCCGTTTCCGGCTGACGCCGGATCACTATCTCAAGAGCCGAAAGGAAATGGCGGCACTTTTCGCCGACCTGCCCGAGGCGCTCGAAAACACCATCGAGATCGCGCGCCGATGCTCGTTCATGCTGAAGACGCGCGGGCCGATCCTGCCGCGCTTCACCGGTGCCTCCGACGACCCGGAGGAGGCCGAGCGCGCCGAATCGGGCGAACTGCGCCGGCAGGCGGAGGAGGGCCTCGACGACCGCTTGAACAAGCTCGGCATGGCGCCCGGCTATACCGAGGAAGAGTATCGCGAGCGGCTCGCATTTGAACTCAGCGTCATCGAGCGCATGAAGTTCCCGGGCTACTTCCTGATCGTTGCCGACTTCATCAAGTGGGCAAAGCAGCAAGATATCCCGGTCGGCCCTGGCCGTGGTTCCGGTGCGGGCTCGCTGGTCGCCTATGCGCTGACGATCACCGACGTCGACCCCATGCGCTTCTCGTTGCTGTTCGAGCGCTTCCTCAATCCGGAACGCGTGTCGATGCCCGACTTCGACATCGACTTCTGCCAGGATCGGCGCGAAGAGGTCATCCGCTACGTCCAGGCGAAGTACGGCCGCGAGCAAGTCGCCCAGATCATCACCTTCGGTTCATTGCAGGCGCGCGCGGCACTTCGCGACGTCGGCCGCGTGCTCGAGATGCCCTACGGTCAGGTCGACAAGATCTGCAAGCTCGTGCCCAACAACCCGGCCAACCCGACACCTTTGTCAAAGGCGATCGAGGAAGAGCCGCGCCTGCAGGAAGAAGCCGAGAGGGAGCCTGTCGTCGCGCGCCTGCTCGATATCGCGCAGAAGATCGAGGGCCTGTATCGTCACGCCTCGACCCATGCCGCCGGCATCGTTATCGGCGACCGGCCGCTGTCGAAGCTGGTGCCGATGTACCGCGATCCGCGCTCCGACATGCCGGTGACCCAGTTCAACATGAAATGGGTCGAGCAGGCCGGCCTCGTAAAATTCGACTTCCTCGGCCTGAAGACGTTGACGGTCCTGAAGGTCGCCGTCGACTTCGTCAAGTTGCGCGGAATCGAGGTCGACCTCGCCAGCATTCCGCTCGATGACGAGAAGACCTACGAGATGCTGTCGCGCGGCGAAACGGTCGGCGTGTTCCAGGTGGAAAGTGCCGGCATGCGCAAAGCGCTGATCGGCATGCGGCCCGACTGCATCGAGGACATCATCGCCCTGGTGGCGCTCTATCGCCCGGGCCCGATGGAGAACATTCCGGTCTACAACGCCCGCAAGCACGGCGAAGAAGAGATCGAATCGATCCATCCGAAGATCGATTATCTGCTCAAGGAAACGCAGGGCGTTATCGTCTACCAGGAACAGGTGATGCAGATCGCCCAGGTCCTGTCGGGCTATTCGCTCGGCGAAGCCGACCTTCTGCGTCGCGCCATGGGTAAGAAGATCAAGGAGGAGATGGACAAGCAGCGTGCCCGTTTCGTCGACGGTGCGGTCAAGAACGAGGTGTCGAAACCGCAGGCCGATCTGATCTTCGATCTCCTCGCCAAGTTCGCCAATTACGGCTTCAACAAGTCGCACGCCGCCGCCTACGCCATCGTCTCCTACCAGACCGCCTATATGAAGGCGCACTACCCGGTCGAGTTCCTGGCAGCGTCGATGACGCTCGATATGGCCAACACCGAAAAGGTCAACGACTTCCGTCAGGATGCCGGACGCCTTGGCATCCAGGTGATTGCGCCGTCGGTCCAGTCCTCCTTCCGGCATTTTCAGACGGGCGAGAAGCGGATCTATTATTCATTGGCGGCCATCAAGGGCGTCGGCGAATCGGCGGTCGAGCACATCGTTGCCGTTCGCGGTGACCGCGAATTCGCGAGCCTTGAAGATTTCTGCCTGAGGATCGACCCGAAGCTGCTCAACCGGCGTGTGTTCGAAAGCCTGATCGCGGCTGGTGCCTTCGATTGCTTCGGCTACGACCGCGCCGAACTCGTCGGCGGCCTCGATCGAATTCTCGGCTTTGCCCAGCGTGCGCTGGAAAACAAGACCAGCGGACAGGGCGATATCTTCGGGGCAGGAGCTGCAACCGGACCGGAACGGATATCGCTTCCTGCCTACACGCCGTGGCTCGCCTCGGAAAAATTGCACCGGGAATTCCAGGTGCTGGGCTTCTATCTCTCCGCCCATCCGCTCGACACCTACAATCCGCTGCTCGCCAAGATGCGAGTCCAGACGTTTGGTGATTTCGCCGGCGCCGTGAAGAAGGGCGCAACGGCCGGCCGTCTCGCCGGCACCGTGACGTCCAAACAGGAGCGCAAGACCCGGACGGGCAACAAGATGGGTATCATCGCCTTCTCGGATTCATCCGGTCAGTTCGAGGCCGTTCTGTTTTCGGAGATGTTGCACCAGTATCGCGACCTGCTCGAGCCCGGGAAATCGCTTGTCATGACCGTGCAGGCGGAGGAGCGGCCGGAAGGTATCGGTCTTCGCATCCAGACGCTGCGCTCCCTTGAGGAAGAATCGCTGCAGATGCAGAAGGCGCTGCGCGTTTACGTGCGCGATTCCGGACCGCTGAAGTCGATCGCCGCCCACTTGAACGCGAGAGGCGAGGGGCTCGTTTCCTTCATCGTGATCAAGGACAACGGCCAGCGCGAGATCGAGGTCGAACTCAGCGAAAAATTCCGGATTTCGCCCGAGATTGCGGCAGCGCTTCGCTCCGCCCCGGGAGTTGTCGACGTCGAGCTCGTCTGATCCGCTCTGTGGTGGGTTGCTTGACGTTGCGTTGACCAGGGAAAGGTACGACCGTCAGACGTGACGGCCCGCTCCTGGTGGACGTCTATCGGCTCAGCCGCGTGGTGAAGCCCGTGTGATGGTGATGAAATCGGTTCCGTCGCCGGTTTCAAGTCCGCTTTCCATGTCGGAAATCGAGAGCGACGACCCGTCGGCAAGCAGGCTGCCGATGCGCTTGCGCACCTCGTCGGAGACAGTCAGGCGACCAAGCGTGCGCTGGGTGGCGTTGAAGGCGGATGGGTCGGCGTCGGTGCTGATTCCGAGCCGTTTTTTCGTCCCTGATGGCAGGTGGTTTTCGAGCGAAACGCCGTACCATTTGCCTTCGCCCTTTTCGCCGTCAACCTCATGAAATTGCAGGAAATGCGTGCCCAGCGCCTGCTCCGGCCCGTCGATTATGACGTCGCCTTCGAAGATCGGCTTGAAGCCCTGCCGCACAAGGATCACGCCATTGGCGGGAGTGTCGCGTCCAACCTTCTTGAAGATGGCATCCGTCAGTTCCGGCGTCAGCTTCCCATCGACGGCCAACCCCTCGGCGGTTTGAAACGCATTGATGGCGGCGGTCGTGTCCGGGCCGATGTGGCCGTCCGCTGCTCCGGCGACATAGCCGAGTTGGTTCAGCGCCGACTGGACGTCGCGCCGGATATCACGCTCGCCACGGCGGGTAATCAGCATCCGGATCGGCTCGCGGCTTTCCTCAGCGACGGTTGACGGAATGCTCGATGTCTCCGTCATGGCCACTTCGACCGGTCCGTTCTCGGCCTGGCTGATTGCCGGGCGAAGCGGCACGTCCGACAGCGGAGCGGGATTGTCGCCCGGCGCCGGCTGACGCTGGAAGAGCATGGCGCTCGACACTTCGGTGGGGCTGACCTGATGGTCTGTTATGAGGACATGCATGCCGCGCGACGTCATCTTGAAGAGGCTGGCGGCAAACTTGCTCGGCAGGCGCACACAGCCGTGGGAGGCGGGATAGGCAGGTACGTGATTGGAGCCGTGCAATGCGATGCCGGACCAGGTCAGCCGCTGCATGAAGGGCATCGGTGCGTTCGAATAGATGTTGGATTTGTGCTGACGCCGTTTTTCCAGGATCGAGAAGATGCCCGTCGGTGTCGAATGGCCAGCCTTGCCCGTGGAGACCGCCGATGTCGCGATCACCGCGTCGCCATCATAGACGACGAGCGATTGTTGGTTCTTCGAGACGATGATCTGCAGCGGCGCGCTGCTGCCGGCGAAACCGGCGGCAGGCGAAAGCAAGACGACGACGACGCTGGCCGTGAGAGCGAAACGCGATACCATACACTCATCCCAACACGTAAACTGGCCGACGAGCTTAGACTGCAATCTTTAAAGAATTCGTCCGGATCGGGCCAAGGAAACGGCAAGCCACCGCCGATGACGCACTAGTGATCGCGCTTGCGGCTGCCGAACGTGTAGCCGGTTTCGACGCTTGCCTTGCCGAACTTGTCGCGTAGCCTGTTGATGGCGTCTTCGGCGGCCGCGCGGCGGGTCGCTGCGGGATCGACCAGATCCGGTGGATCGGCGAGATCGGGGCTCGACAGATCGCTGACGCCAATGCCGATCAGCCGGTACTTGGTGCCGTCGATCTCCTTCTCCAGGAGTTGCAGCCCCGTGCGGAAGATGCGGTCTGCAAGCCGGGTCGGGCTGTCGAGACGGCGGTTGCGGGTCCTGGTCTTGAAGTCCGCGGTCTTCAGTTTCAACACGATTGTCTGGCCGGCCAGTTCGGATTTGCGCAGCCGATGTGCGACCTGTTCACTCAACCGGCGCAGATGTGTGACGAGATCATCCTGACGGGCAAGATCGTCGTTGAAGGTCGTTTCGGACGACACGCTTTTCGCCTCGCCATCAATTTCGACGGTTCTCTCGTCGAGGCCGCGCGACAGGCGGTAAAGCCTCTGGCCCATGGTGCCGTAGCGGCGCATGAGGTCGGCTTCCTCCATGGCCTGGAGCTGGCCGATCGTTCGGATGCCGTCGCGTTCCAGTGTGGTCGCAAACGCCTTGCCGACGCCCCAGATCAAGGTCACGGGCCGTTCTCTCAGGAATTCGAGCGCTTCGGCCTGGCCGATCACGGAGAAGCCGCGAGGCTTCTGCAGATCGGATGCAACCTTGGCGAGGAACTTGCAGTAGGAGAGCCCGACAGAGACAGTAATGCCGATCTCCTGTTCGACGCGGCGGGCGAAGCGCGCGAGCGTTCGGGCCGGGGGATCGTGGTGCAGCCTTTGGGTGCCGCTCAGCTCCAGAAAGGCCTCGTCGATGGAGAGGGGCTGCACCAGCGGTGTCAGTTCCTGCATCAGCATGCGGACCTCGCGGCCGACGCGAACGTATTTTTCCATGTCGGGCTTGATGACCACCGCCTGCGGGCAGGCCTCGAGCGCCTTGAACATCGGCATGGCCGAGCGCACGCCATGGATGCGGGCGATGTAGCAGGCGGTCGAGACGACGCCACGTTTGCCGCCGCCGATAATGACCGGCTTGTCGGCAAGTTCGGGATTGTCCCGCTTCTCGACTGAGGCATAAAACGCATCGCAATCGATATGGGCGAGTGTCAGGTCGTAAAGCTCGGCATGACGCAGGATGCGGGGACTGCCGCAGGCAAGGCAGCGTCGCGCCGATGCGCTCTGTTCCCGAAGGCAGTCACGGCAGAAGCCTGGAGTTTGAGAACCACTGTCGAGCATATCTGGAACAAATGTTGAACATTGCGACTTTACGCTCTACGCTAGCGAGTCTCAAGGGAGGCCGCGTTGGAAATTGCCTTGCATGTCAGGTTGCCGACGCCAAGCCGCGGGTCGGGTTTCGAGTGCCTTCGCGCGGGTGCCTTGTTGTCGGGCCGGCTCTCGCTACCTTTGGAAATGCGCGCGAATTGCACTGGCAGCATCAGCCCAATCGGCAGCAGTATGAACGCACGTATCTGGTGTCGGCGCGAGCGCGCGAAACTCGGCATTCGCCATCAGGTTGATCAGCAGGCACGACGGCGCGTGCTCCTGCACCGATTGCAGGTTGCGGGCGATGTCGTCGATGAAAACAATGGGAAGTGCCCGTCCGGCATGCAGACGCTCGACGATCGGCCCCTTTGGGTCCTCGGAGGCGAGCAGAGGGTAAGGCAGTTCAAGGCGATCGAGCAGGGCACGGCGCGCGGCCGCATAACGTGGCGGCATTGCCGTCAGAAACACTATGTCCGCCTCAGTCGACAGGTCGCGAAGGGTTTCGACAGCGCCGGCAGCCGGTGTCTGCCAGCGATCCTGCGTGGCGTAGAAGGTGTCGAGCATGTCTTTGACGTCGTCCGCACTCGCTGCCTGCTCCGTTGTGCGATGGACGACGTTGCCGGTCAGCCGGAAAGAGCGCGGCACGAGGATATGATCGCGGCTTTCGAGGAAAGCCCGAAAGGGGCTCAGGAATTCGAGCACCACCTCGTCGATGTCGCTGACGACGAGCGGGCGGTCAGTGAGGCGGATTTCATCGTCGAAGGCGGTGTTGCTCACGGTCAGCTGTCCTGCAGGTCGGCGGCGCCGGAGAGCTTCTCATGTGCACGCACGACGTCCTGGGGTTCTGTGCCCGTTGCCTCGCAGAATGCGATCAGTGTCGGCTCATGGTCCATGAGAAAGGCGACGAGCCCGCCCATGAAGCCCGGCTCGCCGATCGCGTTGCGCAGGGAGGACGGATCCGTTCCCGTCAGCGCCAGAAAACGGGACAAGAGGTCCGGCTCGCCGGCAAGCCAGGAAAGAATGTCGATGGCGATTTCGTCGGCGCTCTTCAATGTCTTGGCCTCCTACTGTTTTTACGCCCGGAATTACCTATTTTTCAACCAAATAGGTTTATCGTTGAACTCGAGGAAATGGGTCGAGTCGTTGGCTCTGCAACTTAGATGTCTTGATAAGACTTGCAAGAAGACGACTGGCAGCAAGGGATCGACATGCCCAAACAGGTAATGATTGTTGAGGATAACGAGCTGAACATGAAGCTCTTCCGAGACCTGATTGAGGCTTCCGGCTACGCGACGATCCAGACGCGCAACGGGATGGAGGCGCTCGAGCTGGCGAGGAAGTACCGTCCCGATCTGATTCTGATGGACATCCAGTTGCCGGAGGTCTCCGGGCTCGAAGTGACGAAATGGCTGAAGGAAGACGACGAGCTGCACGTCATCCCGGTCATCGCCGTGACCGCCTTCGCCATGAAGGGCGACGAGGAGCGTATCCGCCAGGGCGGCTGCGAAGCCTATGTTTCAAAACCGATTTCTGTGCCAAAGTTCATTGAGACGATCAAGACCTACCTTGGCGATGCCTGAACGGCGGGAAAATTGATATGACTGCGCGCATTCTTGTTGTCGATGACGTGCCTGCCAACGTTAAGCTTCTCGAAGCACGTCTGCTCGCCGAGTATTTCGATGTGCTGACTGCCGGCGATGGTCATACGGCGCTGTCGCTCTGCGAGACGACGCCGGTCGACCTGGTGCTGCTCGACATCATGATGCCTGGCATCGACGGTTTCGAAGTCTGCGAGCGTCTGAAGGCCAATCCGCGTACCGCCCATATTCCCGTCGTCATGGTGACGGCGCTCGACCAGCCTTCCGACCGGGTTCGCGGATTGAAGGCCGGTGCCGACGATTTTCTCACCAAGCCGGTCAACGATCTGCAGTTGATGTCGCGGGTCAAGAGCCTCGTCCGCCTGAAGAACGTCAGCGACGAACTGCGGCTGCGGGCCCAGACGGCGCAGACCATCGGCCTGCAGGAACTGGCGCGCCAGGACCGCCCGGACGAGCCGGGCAATATCCTCCTGGTCGATGGCCGCGGGTCATCTCAGGAGCGGCTGCAGCGTGCGCTACAGCCGATTGCAGAGGTCTCCGTTATCTCCGATCCGCAGGCGGCTTTGTTCGAGGCCGCCGAGAACAATTTCGACCTCGTCATCGTCAATGCCAACTTCGACGACTACGACCCTCTGCGGTTGTGCTCGCAGCTGCGGTCTCTGGAGCGCACGCGCTTCATCCCGATCCTGCTGATCACCGAGCAGGGCAATGACGAAATGATCGTGCGGGCGCTCGATCTGGGCATTACCGACTACATCATCCGACCGGTCGACCCCAATGAACTCGTTGCCCGCTCGCTGACGCAGATCAGGCGCAAGCATTGCAACGACATGCTGCGAAAGAGTGTGCAGCAGACGATCGAACTGGCGGTCACCGATGGCCTCACCGGTCTGCACAATCGCCGTTACCTCGACAATCATCTGAAGCTGCTGCTCGATCGTGCTGCAGCGCGCGGACGCCCGCTGTCGATCTGCATGACCGACATCGACCGGTTCAAGCAGGTCAACGACACCTACGGACATGATGTCGGCGACGAGGTGCTGCGTGAGTTTGCCGGCCGCATCCGCGCGACGGTGCGCGGCGCAGATCTCGCCTGCCGCTTCGGCGGCGAAGAGTTCGTAGTCGTGATGCCCGACACGTCGCCTGAGATGGCAGCGACAGTTGCCGAACGGCTACGGCATATCATCGAGAGCCAGCCGTTCTCGATACCGCATGCGGACGGCGCACTGGTCATCACTGCTTCCATGGGTATTGCCGGTCTCAAGCTGGAAGGTGACACGACGGAAGCTCTGTTGAAGCGCGCAGATACGGCTCTCTATCAGGCGAAGAACGAAGGCCGTAACCGCGTGGTGGCAGCTGCAGCCTGAAGGCCGGAACCCACCGGCGACGTCATCCGCTGCCGGCGTGATGAAATTCCGGATCCCTCTTGCGATATGCCTTTAAAGTTGTATTCTTCGCCGCGCCGATGCTACCAAGGCGGTTGGTGGCGGCGGCGGCTATGCATCTACCTGTATCAGGACGGTACGGAATTAACCATGCGCCGAGCAACACCGCTCCGCGCATTAAGAATTCGTTGATTTTTTTCTATTTTCAGGTGATGCTGATAAACAAGGGGGCATCGCTTCCGGCAGTTTCAGTTACCCCATGATGCTCAGGTCCGCCGCATCTCCTGGGTCGTGGGGTCGGTCGGTTGGCTTTTGACACCTGCGGAATCCTCGTGCCGCGGTTAGAAGCCAGCCGACCCCCATTCAAAGCGCCGTTCCGTAAGGGGCGGCGCTTTTCGATTCGTGCCGCTGTGTTCTTGTCATTCGGGAGAGACGAAGGGGAGGCCGGTGGCTGCTTCCGGGTGCACCAACGGAATGGGGCGCCAAACCTTGCGGTTGGCGCCCCTTGATCCCACGAAACGTCAGATCTTACTTGATCTTGGTTTCCTTGAATTCGACGTGCTTACGCGCGACCGGATCATACTTGGTCTTGGTCATCTTGTCCGTCATCGTACGGCTGTTCTTGGTCGTGACGTAGAAGAAACCCGTGTCGGCTGTCGACAGCAACTTGATCTTGATGGTGGTGGCTTTTGCCATGGTCGTCCTGCCTTTATGAAATTGAACGCCGTGGAAAACCGGTTGCGGGCCACGGGCAAGGTTGGCGCGAAACTACAAATCGCGGCTGAAAAGTCAAGGCCGTTTTGGATTCAAAACGATCCTTACAACCGAAAGCGCGACGTAAAGACCGAAAAACCCGGCAATCGCCCAGGCAAATCCGTTGTTGCCTGCCACATCCATCGACGCGCCGATGACCTGCGGCCCGGCAACAGTGCCGACCGCATAGGAGAAGACGAACGCTGCGTTGGCGGCGGCAAGGTCGGAGCCTTGCAGGCGCGAGCCGAGATGGCTGAGGCCGACCGTATAGAGGCCGGAGACGCAGCCACCCCAGAACAATAGCACGACTGCCATCAGGAACCAGCTTTCCACCAGCATCGGCAGACAGAGGGCGCCGATGAGACCGATGACGGTCATGGCGGACAGCAATGTGCGCTTGTCCTTGATCTGATCTGACAACATGCCGAGCGGAATCTGGAAGATGAAATTGCCGACGCCCATCACGGTCAGCAGCAACGCCGCCTGTGATTCGGTGAACCCCGATCGTGTCCCGTAGACCGTAAAGAGCGACAACCCACCCGATTCGACTGCGCCGAAGATGAAGACGGCGGCGGTGGCCGTCGGCACCAGGAAAATATAGCGCATGAAGTGACGGTCTGGCTTTTCGTCGATCACCGGGCTCTCGTCCCGTGCGATGAAGATAGGCACGGCGGCGAGCAGAATGACGCCGGCACCGACCACGAAAGGCAAGACACCCTCACTGCCGAGGATCGAGAAGAGCAGCGGCCCGCTCAGGAAGCCGAGGGATAGAACCGTGCCGTAGATGCCGAGCACGAAGCCCCGTTTCGCTGGCGGCGCGGTAGCGTTGATCCAGAACTCGGAGAGGATGAAGAGGACTGTGATGGCGCCATGGAAGACGACGCGCAGCGGAAACCAGAGCCAGAAGTTGGTAATGTAGTAGAAGCCGAACGCGCTGATTGCGGCAAGCAGGACGGCCCAGAGCATCGTCGGCGCAACACCGTGACGATGGGCGAACTTGGTCGTGAAGGACGCTGCGACCATGGATGCCACGCCGGCCATCGCCGAATTGAGACCAATCAGCGTCGATGAGATGCCGCGCTTCTCCATGATGCTCGAAAGCAGCGGCAGGCCAAGGCCGATTGCAATACCGACGGCGCTGATGGCGGAGACTGCCGCGATCAGCGACGGCCAGTGAATTTCGTCAACCGGTGCTGGGCACCCGGGCGTCGGCTGTGACATGCGACTGTGGTCCTTAGAGAAGCGTGCGGATGAACCGCCCACGGCGCGTGAAATAGAAAGGCACGGAGCGCCCATAAGGGAGCGATGGGTCCGCTTCAAGGCCGCTACGCAAATCCGAAAGGATGATGGCGGTTATCTCCGGTATCCGGAGCGAGGGGAGGTCGTTGACATCGATCCACTGCAAATCCTGGAGCTCCCGGCTTTCCAGAACCCGCGATGTATCGACCTTGGCTTCGTCCGCGAAAATCGCGAAGAAGCGCGTATCGAACCGCCTCGAGTGTCCCGGAGGAGTAATAGCCCGAGCCATATAGCGCAAGTTTGCGAGATCTGGAAGAAAGGGCAGCGGCGCTTCCGTCTCGGCAAGGGGCTGGCCTAGGGGGACGCCCGCCTCCTCGTAGAGTTCTCGCAGCGCCGCCAGCGCGAGCGCTCTGGCGCGTGCGTCGCTGACCGGCTGGCCCTCGACGCATTTCAGCGCCTGCAGAACGGCGGGATTGAGGTCCGTGGAAAAGGCAAGACGGTGATCCGTCGGGTCCCTGCGCCCGCCGGGAAAGACGTAGAGGTCGGGCATGAAGACATGCGCACTGCTGCGCCGGCCCATCAGCACGCGCACGCCGCCGCCGGTGCGGTCAAGCAGCATGATCGATGCTGCGTCACGCGGCCTTACGCGCCGCTCAGGGCTGGCGTGAGCAAGGACGACGCTTTCGCGCCCTGACGTCATGCGGAGGGATCTCTTGCAGGCAGTACGTCCTCGGGCGCATCCTCCTGTCCACCGAAGCCATGCATCCTCAGCGCCCATTGCAGGCCGATGACGGCGCCCTTGATCGGCTGCAGCAGTGCCAGCGAACTGATCAGCGTAATCGGTGTCCAGATCGCAAGGTGCTGCCACGTCGTCAAGGGCAGGATCATGTCGGTCATCATGTAGCCGGCAAGCACCAGATGGCCGACGATAGTGACGACGATATAGGGCGGAAAGTCGTCGGCGCGCTGGTGATCCATGCGCTCGCCGCAGGCGGCGCAGGCATCGACTGATTTGACGTAGCTGCGGAAGAGCTTGCCACTGCCGCAGGCCGGGCAGGTGCCGAGAAATCCGCGCCGCATCGACCGGCCGACGGGACGTTCCTCAGTGGCATCGCCCCCGAGATGAAGCGTTTCCTTGTCCGTTGCCGTCATCTGCATTCTCTCCTTGTCGAAGCCGCTTGGCGTGTAGCCTAGCGTTTGCCGCGTGGCGGTCGGGTTCCCGGCGTCTTGCGCGGGCCCGAGCGATCACGACGCCCCGACTTGTGGAAGGAGCGCGTGGCGGTCGGCATCTTACGCCCTTCGCTGATCATCTCGAAGCGAAGCGCGCCGGCAAGCGGCACGGCTTCGACCAGTTTGACCTGCACCTGATCGCCGAGACGGAAGCCGAGGCCGGTCTTTTCACCGGAAAGGGCCTGATGTGCCTCATCATAGATGAAGTAGTCTCGACCGAGCGTAGATATAGGCACGAACCCGTTGGCGCCATAGGCCGGCAGGGTGACAAAAAGTCCCGCCTTGGTGACGCCGGCAACGCGGCCTTCGAATTCCTCGCCGATGCGGCCGTTCAGGTGATGGGCGATCAGCCGGTCGACGGTGTCGCGCTCGGCGGCCATCGCCCGGCGCTCGAAGGTGGAGATTTCGGCGGCAATATCATCGAGAACGGCTTCTTCCTGCGGCGTCAGTCCGCCTTCGCCGAGCCCAAGCGAGGCGACCAGCGCCCGGTGGACGATCAGATCGGCGTAGCGCCGGATCGGCGAGGTGAAGTGCGCATACTTCAAGAGGTTGAGGCCGAAATGGCCGATATTCTCGGGGCTGTAGATTGCCTGGCTCTGGGAGCGCAGCACCATCTCGTTGACCATGGTTTCGAACGGCTTGCCTTCGGCCTTCGACAGGATGCCGTTGAAGTGGTTGGAGCGCATGTTGCCGCCCTTGACCAGCGCGATGTCAAGCGTAGCGAGGAACTCGCGCAGGCTCTCCTGCTTGGCCAGCGACGGCTGGTCGTGCACCCGGTAGATCAGCACCTGACGCTTCTGCTCGAGCGTCTCTGCGGCAGCGACGTTCGCCTGGATCATCATTTCTTCGATCAGTTTGTGCGCGTCGAGGCGATCGGGCACGAAAACGCGATCGACGGTGCCGTCCGGCTTCAGGATGATCTTGCGCTCGGGCATGTTCAGCTCGAGCGGCTGGCGGCGGTCGCGGCCACGGGTGAGGATGCGGTATCCCTCCCACAGCGGCTTCAGGATCGTGTCGAGGATCGGCCCGGTCTTGTCGTCGGGACTGCCGTCGATGGCGGCCTGTGCCTGCTGGTAGGAGAGCTTGGCAGCACTTCTCATCATGATGCGATGGAAGGTGTGGCCCGCCTTGCGGCCTTCCTTGGAAAAGCGCATGCGCACGGCGAGCGCCGGCCGGTCGACGCCTTCCTTGAGCGAGCAGAGGTCGTTGGAGATCCGCTCGGGCAGCATGGGCACGACGCGATCGGGGAAATACACCGAGTTGCCGCGCTTCAGCGCTTCGAGATCGAGCGCGGATTTCGGCCGGACATACCACGAGACGTCGGCAATCGCGACGGTGACGATCACGCCACCCGGATTGTCCTCCGACGGGTCCGGCTCCGCGTAGACAGCGTCGTCATGGTCCTTCGCATCGGCCGGATCAATGGTGATCAGCGGCAGGGAACGCCAGTCTTCACGGTGGGCCATGGTGGCTGGGCCGGCGTCTGCCGCTTCCTGAAGCACGCGCTCCGGAAAAATGTGCGGTATGCCGTGGGCATAGATAGCGATCATCGAGATCGCCTTTTCCGAGGCAACCGAACCGACGACATTTTGGACCTGGGCGCGCGGCAGGCCGTAGCGGCCAAGGCGCGTCAGCTGGACCTCGATGAGGTCGCCATCCTTGGCGTCGCCGACAAAGTCCGGATCAACAAGGATTTCTTCGCCGCGTTTCTCGATCGGCATCAGCCGCCCGCCACCGCCGGGTGTCGCACGGAAGACGCCGAGAACGGCGTCCTTGCGCTTGTCGAGCACCTTGATGATGCGAGCCGTGTAGGCAGGGCCGCCGCGGTCCTTGGCCGGGAAGATCTTGGCAAGCACACGGTCGCCGAGCCCGCCGACCGGCGTCTTGCCCTTGTCTCTGCCGACCGACGACTGCTTGATCAACACCGCCGGTGCGACACCGTCATCATCAAGCCATTCGGCCGGGCGGCCGATCAGTTCGCCATCGACGTCGCGCATGGTGATATCGAGCACGGTCACCGGGGGAAGGGCGCCTGGGCGCACGAGCGATTTGCGCTTCTTTTCGACCAGTCCGTCTGCTTCGAGCGAACGCAGCAAGGCCTTGAGTTCGACGCGCGTGTCGCCCTTGAGGCCGAAGGCCTTGGCGATTTCCCGCTTAGAGGCGCGGTCCGGGTTTTCGGCGATGAAGCGCATCAGCACGTCGCGCGGAGGAACCGCGCCGTGGATGATGGAGGTTTTCTCCGGTGCCGGCGCGGCCTTTGCCGCGCGGCCCTCTTTCCTGCCGGAGCCTTTTCCGGATCTTTGGGTCGGGTCGCGCGGTATTCTGGTCAAGATCAGTCCTTCTTGGCCTTCGCGGCCGTCTTTGGTTTTGCTTTGGCGGGCGCCTTGGCCTTGGTCGTCTTCTTGGCCGCACCGTCAGCAGCAGCCTTCGAAGACTTCGTCGCCGTTGTCTTGGCTTTTGCCTTCGTCGTCTTGCCCTTGCCGGTGCCGCTCTTGGCGGCACGCTCGGCAATGAGCGCCAGCGCCTCTTCCACCGTCACCGACTGCGGGTCCTTGCCCTGCGGTAGGGTCGCATTGACCTTGCCCCAGTTGACATAGGGGCCGTAGCGTCCGTCACGCACCGTGATCGCGCCGCCTTCTGCGTGCTCGCCCAGTTCCTTCAGTGCCACAGCCGCGGCACGTCCGCGACCGGCGCCGGCCTTGGATTGCTTGTCGGCAATGACGGAGACGGCGCGGTTGAGACCGATCGAGAACACATCTTCGATCGATTCGACGTTCGCATAGGTGCCGTCATGCAGCACGAAGGGTCCGTAGCGGCCAAGACCGGACGAGATCATCTTGCCGGTTTCCGGGTGCGGGCCGATATCGCGCGGAAGCGAAAGCAGGGCGACGGCCTTCTCGTGGTCGATCGTGGACGGCGTCCAGCCCTTGGGCAGGCTCGAGCGCTTGGCTTCCTTGCCGTCGCCGCGCTGGACATAGGGGCCGAAGCGGCCGCTGCGCAGCGTGATTTCCTCGCCGGTGTGCGGATCCTTGCCCAGCGCCTGCGGTTCGTTCGAGACCGAAGCCTCGGCGTCGCTGTTGCCGTCGGAGGAAAGCTGGCGGGTGAAGTTGCACTCTGGATAGTTCGAGCAGCCGACGAAGGCGCCGTACTTGCCGAGCTTCAGCGACAGCTTGCCGGTGCCGCAAACCTGGCAGATGCGCGGGTCGCTGCCGTCTTCGCGCTTCGGGAAAACAAGCGGTGCCAGTTCCTCGTTCAGCGCGTCGAGCACGTTGGTAACGCGCAGTTCCTTGGTTTCCTCGATCTGGGCGAAGAAGTCCTTCCAGAAGTCGCGAAGAACGTCCTTCCAGTTGACTTCGCCGGCCGAGACCTGGTCGAGCTTTTCTTCGAGCGACGCGGTGAAGTCGTAGCCGACATAGCGTGTGAAGAAGCTTTCCAGAAACGCGGTGACGAGCCGACCCTTGGCTTGCGGCACGAGCTTGCGCTTGTCGTTGGTGATGTAGTCGCGATCGAGCAGGGTGGTGACCGTTGCGGCATAGGTGGAAGGACGGCCGATGCCGAGCTCTTCCATCTTCTTGATCAGCGTTGCTTCCGAGTAGCGCGGCGGCGGCTCGGTGAAATGCTGCGAAGCGTTGATCTTCTGCTTGGCCAGGCTTTCGCGGGCGTTGATCTCCGGCAAGCGGCCGTCTTCGTCGCCGTCGTCGGTCTGTTCGCCGTCTTCCTTGGCGTCGGTATAGGCGGCAATGAAGCCGTCGAAGCGAATGACCGAGCCGGTTGCACGCAGGCCGGCCTTGTTGCCGGCGTTGTCGGCAGTGATCTCGGCGGTCGTGCGTTCGATCTCGGCAGACGCCATCTGGCTGGCGATGCCGCGCTTCCAGACGAGGTCGTAGAGCTTCAGCATGTCGCCGTCGAGGAAGCGGCGGACCTGATCCGGCGTCCGGTTGAAGTCGGTCGGACGAATGGCTTCGTGGGCTTCCTGGGCGTTTTTCGCCTTGGTGGAATAGATGCGCGGCTTTTCCGGCAGGTAGCGGTTGCCGAACTGGCTGCCGATCGCCTCGCGGGCGGCCTCGATCGATTCCGGCGCCATCTGAACGCCGTCGGTACGCATATAGGTAATGAGACCGACGGTTTCGCCGCCGATATCAACGCCTTCATAGAGCTTCTGCGCCACCTGCATGGTGCGCGATGCCGAGAAGCCGAGCTTCGACGAGGCGGCCTGCTGCAGGGTCGATGTGGTGAACGGCGGCGAGGGGTTTCGCTTGACCGGCTTTGCCTCGATGCTGTCGACGACATAGGTCGCACCGTCGAGCAGGGTCTTCAGTCGGTTGGCTTCTTCGCCGTTGCCGACCGCGCGCGGTGCCAGACGCTTTCCGTCCGCCGAAACGAGCCGTGCCTCGAATTCGTCGCCGCGCGGCGTCTTCAAAAGGGCTGAAAGGTTCCAGTATTCTTCCGTAACGAACCGCTCGATCTCTGCCTCGCGATCGCAAACCAGCCGCAGCGTGACCGACTGGACGCGGCCGGCAGAGCGGGCACCGGGCAGCTTGCGCCACAGCACCGGCGACAGGTTGAAGCCGACGAGATAGTCGAGAGCGCGTCGTGCCAGATAGGCGTCGACCAACGGGATGTCGAGTTCGCGTGGATGGGCGATGGCGTCGAGCACGGCCTTCTTGGTAATGGCGTTGAACGCCACGCGTTTGACCGGCTTGTCGCCCAGCACCTTCTTCTTGCGCAGCAGATCGAGCACGTGCCAGGAAATTGCTTCCCCTTCGCGATCCGGGTCGGTCGCAAGAATGAGGCCGTCCGATTCCTTCACGGCATCGGCAATATCCTTCATGCGCTTGGCTGACGCGGCGTCAACCTCCCAGGACATCTCAAAATCTTCGTCAGGACGGACCGAGCCATCCTTGGCAGGCAGGTCCCGCACATGGCCGAACGATGCAAGAACCTTGTAGCCGGGGCCGAGGTACTTGTTGATCGTCTTTGCCTTCGAAGGCGATTCCACCACTACAACATTCATAGTCATTTTTCTGAGACAACCGGGTTTGGTCCTGCGTCAGCGCTGTTTGCACCGAGCGTCGCCGAATATCGATGCCCCGAAATGGACAGGGATTCGAGCGCGGTCAAGAGGTTTCATTCAAAATAGCGGCTGCGCGGCGATATGCATCCACAGAGAGAATATATAATTTTGTCTCTCTTTGGTTGAGTTACTCGTGTTTTCTTCGTATCTGCGAATGTGCTTTCGTGGCATCGGTTGCCGACATGATCGTGCGCGCACATGAAGTTTTATTGCTCGACGTTGAGCGACACGAGCCCCGACGCATGACGGTTGAGACGCCCGGCAAGATCAAGCTCGATCAGCGCCAGGTAGACTTCGGCCGCGGGCAGTCCGGTGTGGCGGATGACGTCGTCGATTTCAACTGGTGTCGGGCCGAGAGCATCAGTGATCGTTGCGCGGTCGCCGTTAGCGAGCCGCGCCGACTGTATTGAAGGCATCTCCTGCGCAGGCTCTCCGGCTCCCGTGGGAAAAGGCAAGGTGTGCTGGCTGAGAGGTGCAAGGCCGTCGAGAACATCATCCGATGTGGTCGTGACGATCGCACCTTGTTTGAGAAGGTCGTTGGTGCCGTGGCAGCGTGGATCGAGCGGAGAGCCGGGAACGGCAAATACGAGGCGGCCGAAGTCGGCGGCATAGCGCGCCGTGATCAGCGAGCCCGAGCGGTTGGCCGCCTCAATGATCGCCACGCCGAGACTGATGCCGGCGATCAGGCGATTGCGTCTCGGGAAATCACGAGCGCGGGGCTCCCATCCGAACGGCATCTCGCTGACTGCCAGGCCCTGGCCGGCCATGATGTCGTTGAGCAGTCCGATATTCTCCCGCGGATACGGCCGGTCGATGCCTCCGGCAAGCACGGCGATCGTTCCACTCGCAAGGCTCGCGCGATGGGCGGCGGTGTCGATGCCGCGCGCAAGTCCAGACGTGATCACGTAACCGGCGCGTCCGGCATCGCGCGCAATCATCGCTGCAAACTTGGCGCCGCTGGCCGAGGCGTTGCGCGAGCCGACGACGCCGAGGGACGGGCGGAAAGCGGCGTTGAGGTTGCCTTTGACGGCGAGAAGAGGAGGGGCGCCATCGATCTGGCGGAGGGCAAAGGGGTAGTTCGGCTCGCCGATGCCGATGAAGGTTGCGCCGAGGCGGTGGGCGATTTCGAGTTCGCGCTCTGCTTCGGCTGTTGTTGCGACACGGAACGTCCGCGTACCAGCTCCGCGCCGGGAGAGTTCGGGCAGGGCATCAAGTGCCGCCTCGGCGGTGCCGAAATGGTTGATGAGGTCGCGGAACGTGACAGGGCCGACATTGTCGCTGCGGATGAGACGCAGCCAGGAGATCTTCTGTCGTTCGGTCAGTGCAACTCCGGTTCGTCGTGCACTGACCTCCAACATTATCCCTTGTCTCCGATCCGGCTCTCGGTGCCTGCAAGCAGCCGCTTGATGTTGGCGCGATGCTTGACCCAGGTGATCAGGGTCATGACCGCAAACAGCAGAGCGACTTTCTCGTGTCCTGTCAGATAGAGTACAACCGGAATGACTGCGGTTGCAACCAGTGCCGAGAGCGACGAGTAACGGCTGATTTTCGCCATCGCCAGCCAGATCGCCGCGAAGACGAGAACCATCCACGGCACGAGGCCGAGCAGAACGCCGATATAGGTGGCGACACCCTTGCCGCCCTTGAAGCCGAGCCAGACCGGGTAGAGGTGACCGAGGAACGCGGCAAGGCCGGCGGCGATGCCCGCTTCGATCCCCCAAAGCGACGCGATCGCGGCGGCGGCCGTGCCCTTCAAGGCGTCAAGCAGCAGGGTTGCGGCGGCAAGTTTCTTGTTGCCAGTGCGCAGAACGTTGGTGGCGCCGATATTGCCGGAGCCGATCTTGCGAACGTCTCCAAGACCGGCCATGCGCGTCAGGATAAGCCCGAACGGGATAGAACCGAGCAGGTAGCCGAAGGCGAGGCTAAGGGCTGTTGAAAGCAGCCCGAGCTGCCAGGAAAAAAGATCCACCGAAAACCTCCCGCGCGACCGCTGTCGCTTATGCCGAATGCACAAGCTTGCCGGCAACATAGGTTTGCACAACCCGGCCGGTAAAGCGCGCATTTTCGAATGGCGTATTCTTCGATCGCGAAACGATCGCTTCCTTGTAGAGGACCCACGGCTCTTCGAGATCGATGACGGTGATGTCGGCCTTGGCGCCCCGCTTCAGCGTGCCGGCATCCAGCCCGAAGATCGCCGCAGGGCGCGTCGACATCGCATCGATGAGCCGCATCAGCGGCACCTGGCCGCTGTGGTGCAGGCGCAGTGCTGCAGCCAGCATCGTCTCAAGGCCGATCGCGCCGTTTTCGGCATCCGAGAACGGCAGGCGCTTGGTGTCGACATCCTGCGGATCGTGCGAGGAAACGATAATGTCGATGGTGCCGTTGGCAAGGGCGTCCACCATTGCGACGCGATCGTCCTCGCGGCGCAGGGGCGGCGAGAGCTTGAAGAACGTCCGGTACTCGCCGATGTCGTTCTCGTTGAGCGTCAGATGGTTGATCGAGATGCCGCAGGTGACGTTGGCGCCGCGGTTGCGGGCGGTGAGAACGGCGTCGGCCGATTCGGGAACCGAGATCTTGGCGGCGTGGTAGGCCGCCTTGGTCAGGCTGGCGATCCGTAGGTCGCGCTCGAGCGGGATGATTTCCGCCTCGCGCGGCACACCGGCAAGACCGAGCCAGCTTGCAAGCAGCCCCTCGTTCATCACGCCGTTGCCGAGATACTTGTCGCGCGTTTCAAGCGCGATGACAGCGCCGAATTCGCGGGCATAGGTCATCGCACGGCGCAGCATCAACGTGTCGTGGATCGCCCGGCGGCCGTTTGTAAAGCAGACTGCACCCGCTTCGCGCAGCAGTCCGAACTCGGTCATCTCTTCGCCGGCAAGACCCTTGGTCATGGCCGCCGCCGGATAGACATTGACGAGCGCCTTATCGCGCGCCGTCTTCTGCATGAATTCGACCAGCGCGATATCGTCGATGACGGGATCGGTGTCCGGCATCGAAATGAACGAGGTGACACCGCCGACGGTTGCGGCGCGCGATGCAGATTCGATCGTTTCGCGGTGCTCGGCACCCGGTTCGCCGACGAAGACGCGCGCGTCGACGAGGCCGGGGACAGCCGTCAGTCCATCGCAGTCCTTGACGAACGCGCCATCCGGTGTGCCCTGGTTGTGTGCATCCTTGCCTGCGGCGAGGATCCTGCCGTCGTCGCCGACGATGATCGTGCCTGTTTCGTCGAGGTTGCGGGACGGATCGACGATGCGGAGGTTTCTAAGAACGAGCGGTCTGGTCATACGCGCGGCCCCTGGTTCTGCGAAAGAAGAAGTGTTTCCATCACCGCCATGCGCACGGCGACGCCCATTTCGACCTGCTGCTCGATCACGCTCTGTGGCCCGTCGGCAATCTCGGAGGCGATCTCGACGCCGCGGTTCATCGGGCCTGGATGCATGACCAGCGCGTCGTCCTTGGCGGCTTTCAGCTTTTCGGCATCGAGGCCGTAGTAGTGGAAATATTCGCGCACCGAAGGCACGAAGGAGCCCGCCATGCGCTCGCGCTGCAGGCGCAGCATCATCACCACATCCGCATCCTTCAGCCCTTCGGCCATCGAGTGGTAGACCTCGACGCCCATGTCGGCGATGCCCGACGGCAGCAGGGTCGCCGGTGCAACGACGCGCACCCGTGCGCCCATCTGGTTGAGAAGAAGAATGTTGGAACGGGCGACGCGCGAATGCAGCACGTCGCCGCAGATCGCCACGATGATGCGCGAGAGTTTGCCCTTGATGCGGCGGATCGTCAGTGCATCGAGCAGCGCCTGGGTCGGGTGTTCGTGCTGGCCGTCGCCGGCATTGACCACCGAGCAGGACACCTTCTGCGCCAGAAGGGCAGCGGCACCCGCAGACGAGTGGCGCACGACCAACACGTCGGGGTGCATGGCATTCAGCGTCATCGCCGTATCGATGAGCGTTTCGCCCTTCTTCACAGAGGAGTTGCCGACCGACATGTTCATGACGTCGGCGCCTAGCCGCTTGCCGGCGAGTTCGAAGGAGGATTGCGTTCTCGTCGACGCTTCGAAGAAGAGATTGATCTGCGTCAGCCCGCGAAGGGTTGACGTCTTCTTCTCTCGCTGACGGGAGATCTTGACGGCTTCATCGGCACGATCGAGCAGGTGGGTGATGTCCTGCTCCGTAAGACCTTTGATGCCGAGCAGGTGGCGATGCGGGAAAGTGGTCATGGGCCGCCCTTGCGCTCTGGAATGTGGCTCGCTCTATAAGACGTGACCCCCGGCACGGCAAGCGGTGCGCAGGCCCGTCCGCAGAAAACTTGGGTGCGGCATCCTATCTTTCCCCGGCCCCGTTTCGTGGTCGGCAAACTTGCGCTAGAACCGGCCCATGAATCAGATGAACCGGACCGAACAGAAACTCGCCGAGCTGAACCAGCCCAAGCCCTGGTCCGGCATCAATGCCTATCGTTCCGATCCGCTGGTCGTGGACATCACCTCGGGCATGACGAAAGCGCTTCGCGACGAGTTCGATACGCTCGGGCGCTACGTGACTTCGCCCGAGGCGCAGGAACTGGCGCGCATGGCCAATGAAGGCGCGCCGAAGTTGAAGACGCACGGGCCCCGCGGCGAGCGCCTCGACGTCGTCGAGTTCCATCCGGCCTGGCATGCCCTGATGCGGCGATCCATGACCTCGGGCCTGCACGCATCAGCCTGGGAAAACCTGCCCGACGAGCGCAACCAATCGCACAAGACCAGGGCGATCCGCTTCTACCTGACGGCGCAGCTGGAATGCGGCCATCTCTGCCCGCTGACGATGACGAGCGCTTCGCTTGCCGCGATCACCGCATCGCCCGCAGTCCAGAAGGAGTGGGCGCCCAAAATCCTGTCGCGCAAATACGATTCGTCGAACAAGCCGTGGATGCAGAAGTCTGCCGTGACTGTCGGCATGGGCATGACGGAAAAGCAGGGCGGAACCGACGTGCGCGCCAACACCTCGACCGCCGAGCGCGTGGGCGAGGGCATCTACCGCCTCAACGGCCACAAGTGGTTCATGTCGGCGCCGATGAGCGACGCGTTCGTAATGCTGGCACAGACCCGCGACGGCCTCGGCTGCTTCCTCGTCCCGCGACTTCTGGAAGACGGTGCCGCCAACGGCCTGCGCTTCCAGCGGCTGAAAGACAAGCTCGGCAACCGCTCCAACGCATCCGCCGAAGTCGAGTTTTCCGACACGTTCGGTTTCGTGCTCGGCGCGCCCGATGCCGGCATCCGCACCATTCTCGACATGGTGACGCTGACGCGCCTCGATTGCGCTCTGGCGTCTGCCGGCATCATGCGGGCTTCGCTCGCGGAAGCGGTCCATCACACGCGTGGCCGCAAGGTGTTCGGCAAGCCGCTCGTCAGCCAGCCGATGATGACCCGTGTTCTCGCCGACATGGCGCTCGACGTCGCAGCCGCCAGTGCCCTGTCGTTCCGTCTGGCGGATGCCTTCGACAAGGCACACGCCAGTGCCGAAGAGGCAGCCTATGCCCGCATCATGACGCCGGTTGCGAAATACTGGTGCTGCAAGATTGCCCCGGCTCTGATCTACGAGGCAATGGAATGCCTCGGAGGCAACGGCTATGTCGAGGAGCGGGCGTTGGCGCGGCACTATCGCGAGGCGCCGGTCAATGCGATCTGGGAAGGTTCCGGCAACGTCATGGCGCTGGACGTCCTGCGCGTGCTGCTCAAGCGCAAGGACCTGTTCGAACAGCTGTTTGCCGTGCTGAGCCGTGACCTCGGGCCTGCCGGCCGCAAGACCATCGACGTGCTGCGTGCGGCGATGTCGCTCTGCGAGCGTGACGAAGGGGCCGCCCGGATGCTGGTCGAGCAACTGGCTCTGGCTGCCGCTGCCGCCGAACTCTATCGGTTGGGCGCCGGTCGCATCGCCGATGCCTTCCTCGAATCGCGTCTCGCTGCCGGTTGGCGGTCGACCTACGGGATGCTCGATTCGCGCTTCGATTCGGCCTACATCCTCGACCTGCTTTACCCGGCCGCGACGTAAGCCGTCACGGACAGAACCAGTGGTATCGTGAAGAAGGAGACGACGGTCTGGACCGTCGCCACCGCCGCATAGAGCTCGGCATCGCCGCCCATCTGCTTTGCGAGCAGATAACCGTTCATTGCCGTGGGCACCGCCGCGCCGAGC
Organism: Ensifer adhaerens; assembly: GCF_013283195.1. GTDB lineage: Bacteria > Pseudomonadota > Alphaproteobacteria > Rhizobiales > Rhizobiaceae > Ensifer > Ensifer adhaerens_G. Next base: position 1,983,034 of record NZ_JABEKT010000001.1, read on the forward strand.
GCGATGACGCACAGCGCGTCGCCGCGGATGCCGAGCAGGAAGCTGGCGCCAACCATGAAGACCGGCATGACAATCAGCTTCAGGACGACGGCGAGCAACGCCGACCTGCTCGGCTTTAGAGCATCGGATACGCGCAATCCGGCGCCGACCATCACCAGCCCGAGGCTGAGCGAGGCGCTCGCCAGCATGTCGATGGTCGTCATCACCGGCCCATAGACCTTGATGCCGACCAGGTTGAACACGATCCCGAATACCGATGCGACGATTAACGGATTGGTGACGATCTTGGCAAAGAAACGCCGGAAATCCCGGTTGCCGCCGCCGAACCAAACCAGCACGCCGACGTTGTAGAGATTGATCGGGATGATCACGAGCGTCATCACCAGCGCCGTCAGTGTCAGCCCGATCGGCCCATACAGCTTTTGGGCGATTGCCAATGCCATGAAGCCGTTCCAGCGGGTTGCCGTCTGGAAGACCGAGGTGAAGGAGGCGCCCGAAACCTCTCTGTTGCGAAACAGCGGCCAGAGTAAAAGCACGAAGACCGACATCAGGCTGACGCTGCCGATCGTGGCAATCGCCGTGGCGTCCGCCTTCATGCCGGAAAAATCGGCCTGCGCCAGCGTCGAAAACAACAGGGCGGGGAAGAGGATGTAGTAGCCGAACTGCTCGAGGCCGAGCCACAGATTCTGATCGACCAGCGTCGTGCGTTTCAGCCACGCGCCGAGCAGCACTAGAAGGAAGATGGGAAGGATACTTTCAAAGACGATGATCATGGACGGGCCTGCGCGGGAAGAGGGCCCACCGTTACTGCATAATGTCTGAGACCGGAATCGATTTAAGACGAAATCACGCCGTGAGTTTCAAGTCTTGAGAAGCCATTCCGACCGCAGTCGGGCTGGGCCTGTGAAAATTAACCTTAACAAATGGTTTACATTGCGCGATCGACGGCGAGCGTGGACAGTGGTTGGGTAACGCAATGAAATCCGGAATGGAGCGGTTCGGTGAGAACTGGTCTTTTGATCATCATGATGATGTTTTTCGCCGGACTGGCGCTCGATATCGTGGTCCCTGCGGTGGTTCTGCTTATCTTGGTATTGGCAGATCGCGCACTCTATCCACTGTTGCATCGGCGCCTATCGGAAAGGGGGGCCGCATGAAGTGGTTTCTGATCCTGTGGGCATGCCCCGTCATGCTTTTGGCCGGCTGGTACGGCCTTTCCTACTACGACATGAGCTTCGGTTTCTTCATGCTGACGCGCCAGACCCATGACCTGGTCTTCCAGGTCTACGGTAACGTGCTTGGCATTCCGCCGGAAAGCATTCCGCCGCTCGTTGCGCGCGCCATCATTGTCGACAGCTTCATCGTTTTCGGCATCATCGCCTACCGCAAGCGCCGTGAGCTTGTCGCCTGGTACCGCCGCCGCTTCGGTGCCGCTCAGTCGCCCGAGGCGCCGTCCCTGGCAAGGGACGCCAGCCTGTCGAGTGCACCCTGAAGAATGAAGGATGCGGCCGCCGAGTCTATGCGCTCGGCCCGCTTCTTGCGTGACACGTCCATCTCGATCAGCACCCGCTCGGCCGCAACTGTCGACAGCCTCTCATCCCAATAGACGAAGGGCAGGGGCGTTTTCTCCACCATGTTTCGAACGAAGGCGCGGGTCGCCTGACACCGCGGTCCTTCGCTGCCGTCCATGTTGACGGGCAGGCCGATGACGAAGGCTGCGACCCTTTCTTTCTCCGCAACCGAGAGAAGCGTCACCGCATCGATGCCGAACTTGACCCTCTTGATCACCTCGCGCGGCGTCGCGATCCGGCGGCCAAGGTCCGACACCGAGATGCCGATCGTCTTGGTACCGAGATCGAGGCCGGCGATGGCCTGATTGGGCTGCAGCTGGCTCGCAAGCTCTTCGATGGTCAGAATTGTCATTTGGTTTGCCGATTCGATCTTTGCAGGGGTTCGTTTCGTTCCATATAGCTGGATCAACACGCAAATCATCTGGGAGAATGTCATGAAGATCAAATGGCTCGGCCATTCCGCCTTTCACATCGAAACGGCAACGTCGAAGATCCTGATCGATCCCTTCTTCACCGGCAATCCGGCGTTCCTCGACAGTGAACGCAAGGAGGTAACGGCGGGGCTCACCCATATTCTCCTGACGCACGGTCATGGCGACCATGTCGGTGACACCGTCGCGATTGCCAAGGAAACGGGAGCGGTGGTCGTTGCCAACTTCGATCTCTGCATGTGGCTCGGTCGCCAGGGTATTTCGGCGATGGAGCCCGGGAACACCGGCGGTACCATCCATCTCCCAGGCTTTTCCGCCACGTTCGTCAATGCGCTGCATTCCTCGGCGCAGATTACCGAAGACGGCGTTTCGCATTCGCTCGGCAACGCCAACGGCCTCGTCCTGCATTTCGAGGACGAGCCGACGCTCTATCACATGGGTGACACCGACATTTTCTCCGACATGGCGCTGATCGAAGAATTGCACGAGCCCCAGATCGGGCTTGTTCCGATCGGTGACCGTTTCACCATGGGCGGTGCTGTCGCAGCACTCGCGTGCCAGCGCTATTTCAAGTTCTCGACCGCCATTCCCTGCCATTACGGATCCTTCCCGATCATCGACCAGACGCCGGAAAACTTTGTCGTCGGCATGGACAGCGCCTCGACCAAAGTCGCGACACCAGTCGTTGGCGGCATCGTGACCGTCTGACTGCAAAGCCCGTCGGCACTGCGGCAGGCGCGCGATCGGGCGATTCCCCCGTTGCGCGCCTCGCCGCGCACCATTATAGCGGGGGAAAGTTCCAGAGACCGGAGACGACCATGTCCGTAGACCTTGCCACCGTGAAGCGCGTCGCGCGCCTCGCCCGCATCGCCGTCAGTGAAGATGAAGCCACGCGGATGGTGGGCGAAATCAACGGCATCCTTGGTTTCGTCGAGCAGCTCTCGGAAGTGAATGTCGATGGCGTCGAGCCCATGACGTCGGTGACGCCGATGGAGATGAAGAAGCGACTGGACGTCGTGTCCGACGGCAGCAAGGCCGACGACATCGTCGCCAATGCTCCCAATACCGATCGCAACTTCTTCCTCGTCCCGAAGGTCGTCGAGTAATCCGACCGCCTGCCGCCCCGACGTACCCGATTTGCGAAAGCCCGATTTCACCATGACCGAACTCACCAGCCTGACGATTGCCGAAGCCCGCACCAAGCTTGCCGGCAAGGAAATCACCGCCGTTGAACTGACCGACGCCTATATCGCGGCGATCGATAGCGCCAACGAAGCGATCAATGCCTATATTGCCGTCACGCCCGACAAGGCGCGCGAAATGGCCAAGGCTTCGGACGCGCGCATCGCCGCCGGCAAGGCGGGCGCACTCGAAGGCATTCCGCTGGGGATCAAGGATCTCTTCGGTACCGAAGGCGTGCACACCCAAGCCTGCAGCCACATTCTCGATGGCTTCGCCCCGCGTTACGAATCGACCGTGACCCAGAACCTCTGGAACGATGGCGCGGTCATGCTCGGCAAGCTCAACATGGACGAGTTCGCCATGGGCTCTTCCAACGAGACCTCCTATTACGGTGCCGTGAAGAACCCCTGGCGCGCCAAGGGCTCGAACCTCGACCTGGTCCCTGGCGGCTCGTCCGGTGGTTCTGCGGCGGCCGTGGCTGCGCATCTGTGCGCCGGTGCGACGGCAACCGATACCGGCGGCTCCATCCGTCAGCCGGCGGCCTTCACCGGCACCGTCGGTATTAAGCCGACCTATGGCCGCTGCTCGCGCTGGGGCGTCGTCGCCTTCGCGTCGTCGCTGGATCAGGCCGGCCCGATTGCCCGTGACGTGCGAGACGCGGCAATCCTTCTGAAGTCGATGGCAAGCGTCGACGCCAAGGACACCACTTCCGTCGATCTGCCGGTGCCGAACTACGAAGCCTCGATCGGCCAGTCGATCAAGGGTATGAAGATCGGCATTCCCCGCGAGTACCGCGTCGAGGGCATGCCGGAAGAGATCGAAGCCCTTTGGCAGCAGGGCATCGCCTGGCTGAAGGACGCCGGTGCCGAGATCGTCGACATCACCCTGCCGCACACCAAATATGCCTTGCCGGCCTACTATATCGTCGCTCCGGCCGAAGCGTCTTCGAACCTTGCCCGCTACGACGGCGTTCGCTACGGCCTGCGCGTCGACGGCAAGGATATCGTCGACATGTACGAAAAGACCCGGGCCGCCGGCTTCGGCCAGGAGGTCAAGCGCCGCATCATGATCGGCACCTACGTGCTGTCCGCCGGCTACTACGACGCCTACTACCTGCGCGCCCAGAAGGTTCGCACGCTGATCAAGCGTGACTTCGAACTGGCTTTCCATGCGGGTGTCGACGCGATTCTGACGCCGGCCACTCCGTCGTCCGCGTTCGGCATTGCCGACGAGGATCTCGCATCCGATCCGGTCAAGATGTACCTCAACGACATCTTCACGGTGACGGTCAACATGGCCGGTCTGCCGGGTATCGCCGTTCCGGGCGGCGTTGATCACAAGGGCCTGCCGCTCGGCCTGCAACTGATCGGCAAGCCGTTCGAGGAAGAGACCCTGTTCAAGACGGCGCATGTTATTGAACAGGCAGCCGGCCGTTTCACGCCGACCAAGTGGTGGTAATGCGTTGAAGGCGCAGCACCGTGTGTGCTGCGCCGCAATCGCGGCGACTGGCGAGGTCGCAAGCGCCGTGATCTACTGCGCAATGCGCCGTGGTGGCGCGCAGGAGCCGCATCGTGCCTTTAATCCGTCATGCCCGCCAGGATGAGGTCGGCGCTCTGATCGCCATCGGCCTGCGCGCCTGGGAGGGCGCGATCACAGGTCTTGCGGATGTGGGCCGGATGCGGCGCCTGGCGGAGAACGCCTTCGCAGACTTTCTTTCCACTCACTGGCTTGCCGTTTCACTGGTCGAGGTTGAGGGCAGGCCGCGTGGCTGGGCAGCCCGGGAAAACTTCGACGAGAGCATTTCCGACCTTTGGATCGAGCCCGAAGCCCAGCGGCGGGGGCATGGCGGTCATCTGCTCGCAGATCTCGAACGTCGCATCGCAAGCGACGGCTTCGAAGCCGCGCAAACCAGGACACATGCCCAGAACACTGCAGCCATCAGCTTCTTCCGCAAGCACGGCTATGGCGTCAGTTGGCTATCGACCGCCTATGCGCCGAAGCTGGACCGGGATGTCGAATTCATTGGCTTGAGCAAGCCGCTGGCGGCCACCGATCCCGACCTCTACGGCCGCTGAGCCGAGAAGACATGATGTTTTCTGCGAGATTTGGCCCCCGACCGAATATTCACCTCGCATTCATTCGACCCATGAAATATTAGGGGTATTGAAACTACGTGGCGACGCAGGGACCGTTCGTTGCAGATCTTCGAGAATACCGTAGAGCAATCGGCGTTTTATCGATCATCCGTTCGTCCGCTATGGATCGCCGGCCTCGGCTTGGTGGTCTTTGCCGCCTGCCTGCTCGGTATTTTCAGCCGGCCTTTCGGCATGCTCGCTTCCGTATGGCCGGCCAATGCCATCCTGCTCGGGTTGCTGGTGCGTCATCCCTCGTTGAGCACACCAACCGCGTGGATATGCGCAGCGCTGGCCTACCTCATGGCCGACCTGCTGACGGGCTCGAGCCTTGGCGCCGCCGTCGCCCTCAATGCTGCCAATCTGATCGGTGTCGGTGTCGGCTACATCCTCTTCATGCGCCTTTCCACCGAACATCGTCACCTGCGTCGCCCCCTTGCCGTGCTCTACATGTTTTCGATCTCGGCAATCGCCGGCGCCAGCGCGTCGATTGTCGGCGCACTCGCGGTCGCGCACTACTTCGGCGAGCCGATTTCACGCGCCCTTGTCGCCTGGCTAACGACCGAGCTGGTCAACTACGTCGTCATCCTGCCGGTGTTTTTGGCCATGCCGCCATTCGCCGACAGAGATCGGGTTGTGTCTGCGACGGGCGTCAAACCTTGGCCGGTCGTTTCTCTGGCGGCGTCCTGTGCCGCGGCGCTGCTGATCGGCGGTCCGGGAGCGATCGCATTTCCGGTGCCGTCGTTGCTTTGGTGCGCTTTGACCTACCGTCTCTTTGCCGTCACAGTGCTGATGGCAATCGCCTGCATGCTGGCGCAGGTTGCCGTAGCGTCGGGCGTGTTGCATCTTGGGGTCGACCGTCTCGCCGAGGCCACACTCCTCTCGTCCCGTCTTGGTATCACGCTTCTGGCGCTTGGGCCGCTGACGGTGGCAAGCATCGATGCCGCGCGCCGAACCTTGATCGCCCGGCTGTCCCACGCGGTCGACTATGATTTCCTGACGCAATGCCTTGCCCGTGCCGCCTTCATGGTGCGTGCGTCGGCGTTGATCGAGGCCGAAAGTCGGAAAACACCGATCTTCGCCATGATGCTGGATATCGATCGCTTCAAGGTGATCAACGATACTCATGGTCATGCGGCAGGCGATCGCGTGTTGCAGGCCGTGGCGCTGACAGTCCGCATGGCGCTGCGCTCCGACGACCTCTTTGGCAGGCTCGGCGGGGAAGAGTTCGCGATCCTTCTTGTCCGGCAGACGCCAGCGAATGCCAACCGCGTCGCCGAGCGGATCTTGGCCGCCATCCGCGCACTCAAAGTCGACCTTGAGAATGGCGAGACGCTGTCTGTGACAGCCAGCATCGGCATTGCCGAACGGCTGCCGACCGGCCCTGAAATTGAGGGTCTGCTGTCGCAGGCCGACAGGGCCCTCTATATCGCCAAGGCGGAGGGGCGCGATCGTATCCGCGCCTTCGCCGATGGCACGTCCGCGTCCGGTGCGACCGCCGCTCGCTTCGACGCCGCGCGCCAACAATGACGCGCAGCGCCTGCCGGTTATCTTCGCCGGTCTGTCCGGCTACCGATTGTTGAGTTCCGACCGGACGAGGCGCAAGCCTCGCTCGGTGATGCGATAGGGTCTGCCTGCTGACGACGAGATCGCCTTCTTGCGCTTCAGCTTGCGGAAGAGTTCGAGGTCGAAGCCCGGATAGACCCATCCGTCGCGCGTGAAGCATCTGATCTCGATGATCGTCTTGTCGTCGCGGGTGATTTCAATGCGGCCGCCCTGGGCCAAATGATGGAGAATGCGCTGCTCAGCGCGTGAGATATCCATGTCTGAATGTTCCGGAATAGCGTTCGTAAGAACGCACAAAAACGTTCCGCAAATCTTGGGAAAAGCGGGGCTACGTTTCCGGCCCGTGCGCGCAATCTTTAAGAGAAAGCGGGCAGGGGCCCTTACCGGGACTCAGACGATGAGAACATCAAAACTCCATTCGAACGAACGCTTCCTAAAAGAGACCGGCGAGGGCGTCAAGAGTTCCGCTCGCAAAGATTGCGCAGGCGGCCGACACAATCATCTGAAAAAGGACGATCAGGATGAGATGTGTTCGAAACGGCTCCTTGCGTGTCTTGTGTCTGAAGACATGTCGACCGACCATGGCGCCTATGCTGCCGCCGAAAAATGCCGATTGCAGCAACGTTCGCTCGCGGATCCGGCGCCAGCCTGATCGCGCTGCGTGCTTGTCGTACCAGAACTGGCAGAAGCTCGTGATGTTGATCGCGACAAGGAAACACAGGAGGCTGGTAGCGGTGAGCAGCATATTCGCCTTTTGCCATACAGGGCGCTAAGCGTCGGTTAAAGCGTGTGCCACGCCATCACTTGGCGGCTGATCGCCCCTAACAACTTGCACCGTTGCGGCAATTGCTCTACCGAGAAACCAAGAATTCAGGCTTCAAAGAAGAGCATGATATGAGCATTGTCGACGTCCGCACCCCCGATTCCAAACGCTTCATCCCCGGCGCCACCGGTGACTGGGAAGTCATCATCGGCATGGAGGTCCATGCCCAAGTGCTTTCCAATTCGAAGCTCTTTTCGGGTGCTTCGACCGAATTCGGCAAGCCGGCGAACGCCAACGTGTCGCTGGTCGATGCGGCCATGCCCGGCATGCTGCCCGTCATCAACGAAGAATGCGTCAAGCAGGCGGTGCGCACCGGTCTCGGCCTCAAGGCCGTGATCAACAACCGTTCGATCTTCGACCGCAAGAACTACTTCTACCCCGACCTGCCGCAGGGCTATCAGATCTCGCAGTTCAAGGATCCGATCGTCGGCGAGGGCCAGATCATCATTTCCGTCGGGCCGGATCGCCAGGGCCAGTTCGAAGACGTCGAGATCGGCATCGAGCGCCTGCACCTCGAGCAGGATGCCGGCAAGTCGATGCACGACCAGCACCCGTCGATGTCCTATGTCGACCTCAACCGTTCCGGCGTGGCGCTGATGGAAATCGTCTCCAAGCCCGATATGCGCTCGTCCGACGAGGCCAAGGCCTACATGACCAAGCTGCGCTCGATCGTGCGCTACCTTGGCACCTGCGATGGCAACATGGATGAAGGCTCGATGCGCGCCGACGTCAACGTCTCGGTCCGCCGCCCGGGCGAGGGCTTCGGCACGCGTTGCGAAATCAAGAACGTCAACTCCATCCGCTTCATCGGCCAGGCGATCGAGTACGAAGCACGCCGCCAGATCGGCATTCTGGAGGACGGCGGCTCCATCGATCAGGAAACCCGTTTGTTCGACCCGAACAAGGGTGAGACGCGCTCGATGCGCTCGAAGGAAGATGCGCATGACTATCGCTACTTCCCGGATCCGGATCTGCTGCCGCTCGAATTCGATCAGGCTTTCGTCGACGCGCTGAAGGCCGATCTGCCGGAATTGCCCGACGACAAGAAGGAACGCTTTGTCAGCGCCATGGGCCTGTCGGTCTACGATGCTTCGGTGCTGGTGTCGGAAAAGTCGATTGCCGACTATTTCGAGGCGGTCGCCGAAGGCCGTGATGGCAAGATCGCCGCAAACTGGGTCATCAACGACCTGCTCGGCGCCTTGAACAAAGCCGGCAAAGCCATTGAAGAGACTCCGGTTTCCCCGGCCCAGTTGGGCGGCATCATCGATCTCATCAAGGCCGAGACGATCTCCGGCAAGATTGCCAAGGATCTCTTCGAGATCGTCTGGAACGAAGGTGGAAATCCCGCCGAGATCGTCGAAGCACGCGGCATGAAGCAGGTGACGGACACCGGCGCCATCGAGAAGGCGGTTGACGAGATCATCGCCGCCAACCCGGATCAGGTCGCCAAGGTGCAGGCAAAACCGTCGCTGGCCGGCTGGTTCGTCGGCCAGGTGATGAAGTCGACCGGCGGTAAGGCCAATCCGCAGGCCGTTCAGGCTCTGGTCAAGGCCAAGCTCGGCATCGAGGAATAAGCGGTGTTCTTCGTCCGAACGGCGAGCGAGCGCGATCTGGAGAAGGTTCGCGCGCTGCTCGTCGAGACGTGGCACGCGACCTATGACACATTCTATGGCGTCGAGAAGGTCAACGAACTGACAGGGCGCTGGCATGCGCTGCCGGCGCTGAAGGCCCGGCTGGAGCGCAAGGACGCGGAATTCCTCGTGGCCGACGACGGCCGCAATATCGGCGGCATGGGGTATGCATCCATGTCCGATACGTTGAAGAAGACCGTGATGCTCCATCAGCTTTACGTTCTGCCGAAACTCCAGGGTCAGGGTATCGGACGCGATATTTTCGCCGAACTCGAAACCTGCTTCCCGGATGCCGAACGCATGCGAGTCGAAGTCGAGCCCCAGAACCTTCATGCCCTTGCATTCTATCGGGCTCACGGCTTCAGCGAAGTCGGTCAAGTCAGCAACTGCGGCGACGAGCAGTCGGGACTTCCGGCGCTCATTCTCGAGAAACCGCTCTCCTGACGCTTGCTTGCTCCCGATGCAGGCGCTTAAGAGCGGCGTTTTGTCATGGGTTGTGGAAAAGATTGCGTACGGCGTTGGCTGTCACGAGACCGTATCCTTGTGATGATTGACGCTTGGCGCTGATTTCCAGGCCCCGGGGAGACCACATGGACGCGACAATAGGCTTCGATATCCGCAGGGCCGAACTGGCCGATCTTCCTGATATCATCGCGCTCTTTGCTGCCGACGAGGTTGGCGGGCATGGAGATACGACCGAGCCCGAGGCTTTCGCTGACTATCTTGCCGCCTTTGCGCGTATCGACACCTCGTCGCTTCAAACCCTTTACGTCGCCTGCCTCGGTGATGATGTCGTCGGCACGTTTCAGACAACACTGCTGAGATCGCTTTCGGGGCGCGGGAAGCCAAGGCTGTTGATCGAGGCCGTGCAGACCCGCGAAGATATGCGTGGCCGCGGCATCGGCGAACGCATGATGCGCCACGCGATCGAGCGGGCGCGTGAGGCGGGGGCCGCAAAGGTGCAACTCGCCTCGAATGCGACGCGCACGGCCGCGCACCGCTTCTATGAGCGTCTCGGTTTCGTGCGCAGCCATTTCGGCTTTCACATGCCGTTGAAATGACCGAGCCTGCCTCGGAAACACTGGACAAGGCTGGAGTGGCGGGGCATAAGCGGGGACATAGTTTTGGTATCCGGCCGCCTTCCCAACGGTCGGTTGAGGACGGCATCCATGAAGCTCCTGCTGCAGATTTTCACCTGGTGGAACCAACAGACGATCGGAACGCGCTTTCATACCTGGCGTAACGGCCAGCGCGTCGGCGAAGACGAGCTCGGCAACGTGTATTACCAGGGCGGCAAGGACTCCGAAGGCCGCACGCGCCGCTGGGTGATCTACAACGGCTATGCTGAAGCCTCGGCTATTCCGGCTGGCTGGCACGGCTGGATGCATCACCGCACCGACGTTTCGCCGGCTGACGAGAAGTACGTCGCCCGCGAGTGGCAGAAGCCGCACCGCCCCAACCCGACCGGCACTGCCAACGCCTACAGGCCGCAGGGTTCGATCGCCGGGACCGGTGCACGTCCGCGCGTAACGGGCGACTACGATGCCTGGACGCCGGGTTCCTGAGACGCTTGACGTCGGACAAGCGTGCGCCGCTTCGCCAAATGGTCCTGTGACCACGGGGCGGCCACATTTCATGTTTAGCGCCTGATATCCATCAACGGTGAATGCAAGGCGCGCGGGAGACAGGCGGGAATGGCGGGTTCTTATCTGCGGAAAACAATCGGCCAGATGTCGAGCCGGCTCTGTGTCGCTGCGCTTGCCGCGCTGCCGATGGTAGCCTCGACCGGTACAGCCGAGGCCGCGCGGATTAACAATCCCGTCGCCGTGTTTTCCGGCATCGACAAGATCACCGGTCGTATCACCACCTTCGATGTCTATATCGGTGAGACCGTCCAGTTCGGCGCCCTGCAGGTAACGCCACGCGTCTGCTACAACAGGGACGACACCGAAGCGCAGAAGATCACGACTTTCGTTGAGGTCGACGAAATCACCCTCGACCGCAAGATCAGGCGGATCTTTACCGGCTGGATGTTTGCCGACAGCCCCGGTCTCAATGCCGTCGAGCACCCCGTCTACGACGTCTGGCTGCAGTCCTGCAAGGCGACGTCGGACCTGCCGCCGCCGGATACGGCGTCCAAGAAATAATCTTGCCTGCCGAGCGCCCCTTAACGCGGCCGCGTTATCTCTCAATTTTTCTGTGCCGACGCCATTATCCGGTGCGCTTGAGTGAGCGTGTAAAAAGGGGGCGGGTAAGCACTCCTGCCGGTATCACGTCGCTTACGTTGGCATCGGGTGGTACCGAGACCAGCCATGCGCAGCATCTTGCAAGTTCAGCGAGATGGCATCCGCAAAGAAATCCGTCAAAACAAAGCGATAGAGCGTTTGCACGACTCATTTTGTGAGCGGACTTCACTCCACGTGACGTATCAATGCAACGCGATTGAGAAGGGTTGAGGCGGGCGAAAAGCGGCGTTCGCATTAGAGGCTCAGGTAGATGATGAGCTCAAAACGTTAGATCGGGCGAGTTCATCGCATCGGCGAGCATGATTTCATACTCGGCCTTCGGCACGTCGATTGCGCCGAACGATTTCAGATGCTCCGTGGTGAACTGGGTGTCGAGCAGCTCAAAGCCTTTTGCGCGCAGGCGTTCCACCAGTTGCACAAGGCAGATCTTGGAGGCGTTAGTGCGTCTAGAGAACATGCTTTCGCCGAAGAATGCCGAACCGAGCGTAACGCCGTAGAGCCCGCCGACGAGCACCCCATCCTCCCATGCCTCGATGCTGTGCGCGTAGCCCATGGCGTGAAGCGTGGCGTAGAGGGCGCGGATCTTGTTGTTGATCCAGGTCGTCGGCCGATCGGGTGCCGGCGCGGCACAGCCTTCCATGACGGCCTCGAAGGCGGTGTTGAAGCGGATGTCGAAGTGGCTCTTGCGGATTGTCTTTGCGAGGCTGCGCGAGACGTGAAAGCCATCAAGCGGGATGACGCCGCGGATTTCCGGCTCGACCCAGAAGAGTTCCGGGTCGTCTGCCGAATCGGCCATCGGAAACAGGCCTATAGAATAGGCGCGCAGCAGCATGTCCGGTGTTACGTCGGGTTGCTTGCTGCGCGTCCCTTTCAATGCACAGTCCTATTCGGACGTCGTGGCCAGATGATGCTCCAGCCAATGGATGTCGTAATCGCCGTTCGCGATGTCCTGATTGTTGATCAGGTCCTGGAACAGCGGCAGCGTCGTCTTGATACCGTCGATGACGAATTCGTCGAGTACGCGACGAAGGCGCATCATGCATTCGACGCGCGTGCGGCCATGGACGATGAGCTTGCCGATCAGGCTGTCGTAGTAGGGCGGGATCCGGTAGCCCTGATAGGCGCCCGAATCGACGCGAACGCCGAGGCCGCCCGGTGCGTGGAAATGCGTGATCGTGCCCGGAGAGGGGACGAAGGTGCGCGGATCCTCAGCGTTGATGCGGCACTCGATCGCGTGACCGGAAAACACGATGTCTTCCTGCTTGACCGACAGTCCGCCGCCCGATGCGACACGGATCTGCTCGTGCACCAGGTCGATGCCGGTGATCGCCTCAGTGATCGGGTGTTCCACCTGCAGACGGGTGTTCATTTCGATGAAATAGAACTCACCGTTCTCGTAGAGGAACTCGATCGTGCCGGCGCCGCGATACTTCAGCTTGCGCATGGCATCGGCGCAGACTTCGCCGATCTTCATGCGCTGTTCGACGTTGAGGGCCGGGGAGTTCGCCTCTTCCCAGACCTTCTGGTGGCGCCGCTGCAACGAGCAGTCGCGCTCGCCGAGATGGATCGCATTGCCTTCGCCGTCGCCGACGATCTGGATTTCGATGTGGCGCGGCTTGCCGAGATACTTTTCCATGTAAACGGCGTCATTGCCGAAGGCGGCAAGCGCTTCGGAACGAGCGGTCGAAACGGCTTCTTCGAGTTCGGCTTCGGTCTTTGCGACCTTCATGCCGCGGCCGCCGCCGCCGGCGGTTGCCTTGATCAGGACCGGGAAGCCGATCTTGCGCGCCACTTCGAGCGCATTTTCCGGGCGCACTTCGCCGTCGGAGCCTGGAACCACGGGGATGCCAAGCTCCTGCGCCGTCTTCTTGGCGGTGATCTTGTCGCCCATGATGCGGATATGTTCCGCGGTGGGTCCAATGAAGGTGATGTCGTGCGCTTCGAGGATTTCGGCGAACTTGGCGTTTTCCGACAGGAAGCCGTAGCCCGGGTGCACGGCATCAGCGCCGGTGATTTCGCAAGCCGCGACGATCTGGTGAATGTTCAGATAGCTATCGCGCGACGGCGGAGGACCGATGCAGACGCTTTCGTCGGCGAGGCGCACGTGCATGGCGTCGCTGTCGGCCGTGGAGTGGACGGCCACCGTCGCGATGCCGAGCTCCTTACAGGCGCGCAGCACGCGAAGGGCGATTTCGCCGCGATTGGCAATGAGAATTTTCGAGATCATCGCAGTGCCGCCTTATTCGATTACGATCAGCGGCTCGCCATATTCGACGGGGGCTGCGTCCTGGACGAAGATTTCGGTCACCTTGCCCGAACGCGGGGCAGGGATCTGGTTCATGGTCTTCATCGCTTCGATGATCAGGACCGTCTGGCCTTCCTTGACCACGGTGCCAACCTCGATGAACGGGCGGGCGCCTGGAGCCGGTGCCAGATAGGCCGTGCCGACCATGGGAGCCGTTACGGCATTCTTGGAGGTGCGGCTGGTTTCCGCCGGTGCGGCAACAGCGGCGGGCTGCGCAGCGTGGACCGCCGGCTGAGCCTGATAGGCCGGCATCGAGACGGCGACCGGGGTGCCGGCGCGCGATACGCGGATGCGAAGATCTTCCTGCTCCACTTCGATCTCGGTGAGATCCGTGTCGTTCAGGATATTGGCGAGATCGCGGATCAGCGCCTGGTCGATACCGGGTTTCTTGTCAGCCATGGGATATGAGCCTCGTGTTCTTTTTATTTCGACGTTTCTGTCAGGTTCTTTAGCGCATGCAGCGCCAGAATGTAACTCTGCGCGCCGAAACCGCAGATAACGCCTTTGACCGCAGGTGCGATCATCGACTTGTGGCGGAATTCTTCACGCGCGTGGATGTTGGAAAGATGCAGTTCGACCACCGGGATGCCAATGGCGCGGATGGCATCGTGCAGCGCGATCGACGTATGACCGTAGGCCGCCGGATTGATTGCGACACCAGCGGCCTTTTCGCCGGCCTCGTGCAGCCAGTCGACCAGCGTGCCTTCATGGTTGGATTGTCGAAAATCGACTTCCAGTCCCAGTGCCTTGCCTTCCGTGGTGCACAGTGCCTCAATGTCGGCGAGTGTCTGGCCGCCATAGATCCCCGGTTCGCGCTTGCCGAGCGCATTCAGGTTGGGGCCGTTCAGCACGAAAATTTTGGTGGGCATGCGGGATTCCGGTCCAGTGATAGAGGGTTACCTATAGACTGATGGTCCCGCGAGGAAAAGCCCTTTGGGTCCTCGCGGGATTTGTCCACAGTTGGGACAGGTCGTTGAGTGCAGGCGTTCAGCAGGCGGTCTTGCCGCAGCTGCGCATGTTGGCCACTTTGGTGCTGATTTCTTCGGCGCCGACGGCTCCGAAGACCGCCTCGTTGCCGATGACATAGGACGGCGTGCCGGTGATGCCGAGATCGTTGGCAAGGCTATAGGCCTCGCGCACGGCCGCGTCATGCGGCTCCTTTTCCATCTTGGCCCGCAGCTGCTTTTCGGTGACGCCGAGCTTGCCGGCAACGGCAATCGCCGTTTCCTCGGTTGCACGGTCCTCAGCACCGAGCAAGGCCCGGTGGAACTCGCCAAATTTCTCCGGCGCGACGAGCCGGAAGGCGGCGCTGACCTTATGGGCAGCAAGCGAATCCGGACCGAGGATCGGCAATTCCTTCAGCACGAAGCGGACATTCTTGTCCTTGGTGAGGATATCTTCCATGTCGGTCAGTGCACGTTTGCAGTAGCCGCAATTGTAGTCGTAGAACTCGACGACCGTGACGTCTCCATCAGGATTGCCAAGGACCATGTCGTACTTGGAATTGAAGATCGCCTTCTTGTTCTCGGAGATCGCGCCTTCGGCGGCTTCCTGCTGCTTTGCGCGCTGCTTGTTCGCGAGCGCCTCCTGAACCTCGAGCATGATCTCGGGGTTGGCAAGCAGGTATTCCTTGATGAAGGCGCCAAACTCGTCCTTCTGCTTCTGGTCGAGCGCGAGCGCGTTTTGCGGCAAGCTGACCCCTGCCATGAGCGCGGCGAGCGCCCCGGCGGCAATCATTTTCGTGCTGAAATTCATTTTTACCTCGTTGTCTCTGCCTGCCCTGTCTGTCGTCCATGTCGCGATACGGCGTCAATGCGCGCGTGTAAAAGACAACAGGATTCTCCAACACCGCAACACGCGGGCAGCATAGGGTGGCCCCCGGTGAAACGAAACGGCAAAATCGGCGGAAATACGGCGCTCGCGGACTTGTGAAGCCTTTGGCGATCGGGCAAAGGGGCCGAATGGAGTATCAGCGTAGGTTGATACGCGCCGCTTTTTGAGGATATTGCCTTGGTGGAATTGTCGAACCGCAGCGCCGTCGAACCCTTTCATGCCATGGACGTGCTTGCGGAGGCCACGCGCCGCCGCGACGCCGGTCACCCGGTGATTTCAATGGCCGTTGGCCAACCGGCGCACCCGGCGCCGAAGGCTGCTCTCGATGCGGCACGCAAGGCGCTCGAACATGGCCGTCTCGGCTATACCGATGCGCTCGGCACGCTGTCGCTGAGAACTGCGATTGCCGCGCACTATCAGAAGCGCCATGGCATCGCGCTCGATCCGCAACGCATCGCGGTGACCACAGGCTCGTCGGCCGGTTTCAACCTGGCTTTCCTCGCGCTCTTCGATCCCGGCGATTGCGTGGCGATCGCGCGGCCCGGCTATCCCGCTTATCGCAACATTCTTGCAGCCCTCGGCCTGACGGTCGTCGAGGTGGAAGCCAACGCCGAGAGCGGCTTCACGCTGACGCCGGAAAACCTGGCGCGGGCTGCTGCCAAGATCGGGCGACCGTTGAAGGGCGTTCTTCTGGCAAGCCCGGCCAATCCGACGGGCACGGTGACGGGCAGGGCGGGTCTCAAGGCGCTCGCCGACTATTGCCGCACTGAGAACATCGCCTTCATCTCGGACGAGATCTATCACGGACTGACTTTTGCCGGCGAGGAGGCAAGCGCTCTCGAGGTCACCGACGACGTCGTCGTGATCAATTCCTTTTCCAAGTATTATTGCATGACCGGCTGGCGGATCGGCTGGATGGTACTGCCGGAAAAGCAGGTCCGCGGCTTCGAGCGCATTGCCCAGAGCCTCTACATCTCGCCTCCGGAACTATCACAGATCGCTGCCGAGGCGGCACTTGGTGCGCAGGTCGAACTCGACGGTTACAAGGCGGCCTATGCCGCCAATCGCGAAATGCTGCTGAAGCGCCTGCCGGAGATTGGCTTCACCATCGCTTCGCCCATGGATGGTGCGTTTTACGCCTATGCGGATGTCAGGCGCTTTACCAATGACAGCATGGCGTTCGCCCGCCGGATGCTAGCTGAAATCAACGTGGCTGCGACACCGGGCTTCGATTTCGATCCACTTGAGGGGCATCGGACGATGCGGTTCTCCTATGCCGGATCGACAGGAGACATGGTCGAAGCCGTGGACCGCATTGCCCGCTGGATTTCCTGAGTTTCATTCATTTCAGGCGCTTGCGGCCGCTGGCGGATTCACTTTGACAGCGCCTTGATTCAAATTCTGAGGCAAACAGCCACCTGAAGCTTTCGCGAACGCGCGCGGAGATTTTGCGACGACGACATACGCGAGAACCGGAGCATCAGGTTCGGAGCGCGCACCTGTTGGGCCGCAGCGCACTCTCGCCATGGTCGCGGCGCACGCTTGCTTTTGTCACCAGCCCCAAACGAAAAAAGCCCGGACCAAGCAAGGTCCGGGCTTTTCTGTTCTTCCGAAGGTCAGTCGCGGCTTAGAAGAAGCCGCGGCGCTGCCACCATCCGCCCTTCTTGGGCTTGGACTGGTCCTCTTCGGTGCTTTCGTTCTTGTTCGTGACCGTCGAGGTCAGCACCGGTTCCGATGCAATCGTCGAAAGGTCGCGGTTGGCACGGGCAGGCTTGCCTTCTTCGAGGTCGGCGGCCGCCTCTACGATGGCTTCCGGTACCGGTTCTACCGCGACTTCCGGCTGTGCCTCGACCGCGCTCTGCGCAGCCTCGTCAGCGCTGGCCACAGGCTCGTCGACCTTGACGGCCTTCTTGCGTGTGCGCTTCGGCTTGGCGGCCTTCTCGACGACCGGTTCTACCTCTTCCGCTACGATCTCGGCTTCAGCGATCACGGCGACCGCTTCAACCTCGGCTGTTGCCGGGGCTTCGACGTTGCCTTGCTCATCGGCCTCGTCGTCAGCGGATGCAGCAGCCTGCTCTTCGCCTTCGACTTCACCTTCGCCCAGTTCCGGACGGTTACGGCGGCCACCGCGCTTGCCGCGACGACGGCGCTTGCGCTTCTGTTCGCCGTCGGCGGTCAGCGCATCCGCATCGTTTTCGTCCTCGTCGCCATCGGTCTCCGTGGCGTCATCGCCTTCGTCTGCAGCATCGGTGTCCTGTGCGGTTGCACCGTCGGCCTGCTGGCTGCCCTTACCGCGACGACGGCGGCGACGCTTGCGCTTGCGGCCGTTCTGGTCGTCAGCCTGGGCAGCAGCCTTCGGCTGTTCCTGGCGCTGCTC
Organism: Ensifer adhaerens; assembly: GCF_013283195.1. Classification (GTDB taxonomy): domain Bacteria; phylum Pseudomonadota; class Alphaproteobacteria; order Rhizobiales; family Rhizobiaceae; genus Ensifer; species Ensifer adhaerens_G. The sequence continues at coordinate 2,001,131 of NZ_JABEKT010000001.1, forward strand.
GACGACCACTTCCTCTGCTTCTTCCTCGTCGAGATCCTCTTCGATCACGATGTCGTCGTCTTCTTCGGGCTCCGGCTCGAAGTGCAGGATCTGTTCGATCTTGACCGGGTTTTCGACCGGTTCGCCGCGGTCGATCGCAAAGTGCTGCGCGCCGACATGGGCGTCAGCCTCGATGATGATCGAGACGCCGAAGCGCTGTTCGTAATCCATGATCGTGCTGCGCTTCTGGTTGAGCAGATAGAGCGCGATATCGGGGATCGTGCGAACGGTGATGTTGTGCGTGGTGTTCTTGAGCAGGTGCTCTTCGATGCCGCGAAGCACATGCAGCGCGACCGAAGACTGCGAGCGGACGTGGCCCGTGCCGTTGCAATGCGGGCAGGTCTGCATCGTCGATTCGAGTACCGAGGCGCGGATGCGCTGGCGCGACATTTCGAGCAGGCCGAAGTGCGAGATGCGGCCGACCTGGATGCGGGCGCGATCGTTCTTCAGGCAATCCTTCAGACGCTTCTCGACCGAGCGGTTGTTCCGCTTTTCTTCCATGTCGATGAAGTCGATGACGACGAGGCCTGCAAGGTCGCGAAGGCGCAGCTGGCGCGCAACTTCTTCGGCGGCTTCGAGGTTCGTCTGAAGTGCCGTGTCCTCGATCGAATGCTCGCGGGTCGAACGACCGGAGTTGACGTCGATCGAAACCAGAGCTTCCGTCTGGTTGATGATGATGTAGCCGCCCGACTTCAGGGTCACCTGCGGCTGCAGCATGCGGTCAAGCTGCGCTTCGATACCGGAACGCGAGAAGATCGGATGCACGTCGCGGTAGGGCTGAACCACCTTGGCGTGGCTCGGCATCAGCATCTTCATGAAGCCCTTGGCTTCCTTGTAACCTTCCTCGCCGGAAACGACGATCTCGCTGATGTCCTTGTTGTAAAGGTCGCGGATCGAGCGCTTGATCAGGCTGCCTTCCTCGTAAACGAGGCAGGGGGCCGTGGAGTTGAGCGTCAGCGTTCGGACGTTCTCCCACAGGCGCATCAGATATTCGAAGTCGCGCTTGATCTCGACCTTGGTGCGGTTGGCACCGGCGGTGCGCAGAATGACGCCCATGCCCTGCGGCACTTCGAGGCCACGCGCGATTTCCTTCAGGCGCTTGCGGTCCTGCAGGTTGGTGATCTTGCGGGAGATGCCGCCGCCACGAGCCGTGTTCGGCATCAACACCGAGTAACGGCCGGCGAGCGACAGGTAGGTCGTCAACGCTGCGCCCTTGTTGCCACGTTCTTCCTTGGCGACCTGGACAAGCAGGATCTGGCGGCGCTTGATGACTTCCTGGATGCGGTACTGCTTGCGCGGCTTGCGCACGTGACGATCCGGAACCTCTTCCATTGCATCTTCGGCGCCGACGGACTCGATGATTTCCTTCTCGCCATCGTGGCTGTCGTCATCATCGTCGTCGTCATCGCGGCGTCGGCGGCTGTCGACGTCTTCGGAGATCGAATCGGTGTCGACCATGGCGGCCATCTCGCCACCATTGCCTTCTTCGCCGGCGTCCGCCTCTTCGGTTGCTGCAGCGGCTGCAGCGGCCTCTTCGGCGATCTTCGCCTTGGTGCGGCGCGGGCGCTTCGGCTTTGCCTTGGGCTTTTCGGCCGGCGCTTCCGCCTCGACGACTGCTTCGGCTGCAGTCTCGGTCACTTCCGCGACAACTTCCGTTTCGGCGGCAATTTCCAGATCAACCGGCACGCTGAGCGCGGGCTGAGTCGGCGTTGCCGTTTCGACGTGTTCGATGTCGTCGTCGCGGCGCGCCTCTTCGGCTTCCGCCTTCAATAGCGCCTGCCGGTCGGCCAGCGGGATCTGATAGTAGTCGGGATGGATTTCGGCAAACGCCAGGAACCCGTGGCGGTTGCCGCCGTAGTCAACGAAGGCCGCCTGGAGCGAAGGCTCCACTCGCGTTACCTTTGCGAGGTAGATGTTGCCGCGTATCTGTTTCTTGTGTTCCGATTCGAAGTCGAATTCTTCTATGCGGTTCCCGCGAACGACAACGACGCGCGTCTCTTCAGAGTGAGACGCATCGATAAGCATTTTCTCTGCCATCTAAGTTGTGCTCCTCGACGCGACAGCGGAACGGGCGGCAGACGTTCTTCCATGGGAAGACTGCCACTCGCGTCAGTTGGTGCGTCGGATGTGAAAGGTCCTGTCTGGTGCAGGTGATGGTGCAGCAGCCAGATGGCAGCCGGAACGGTTACGTTCCGGGGCCTCTCTACTTCTGACCGATACCGCTGAGTCAACATCAATGACCAAACAAGAATGCCAATGTCAAAGGTCTCATAAAGACCCGATGAATGCGCCCGCTTGCGGGCTTGCCGGTGAAAAATCACCGCTAAGAACTCCGGCCACCGCCGGAAATTTGCGATCCAGTGTACGGGGAGGAAATGCAGCGACGGCGGATGAACACCTTGCGGCCGCGGAAAGATGATACGGTTTCAACCGGCAATTCCGGCTCGATCACTCCCTGGCGCCAAGCTCTGGAATGCTCCGGCTGCCCGGCCGACGATTCTATCCCGTCAACACTTTCTCCTTGTGATGCTTTTATGTTTTCTATGTCACATTGGCAAGGGAAAAGCCTGTGCCGCCACAATAATGATCGATTCGCTTGCCCCGGTAGAGTAGGTCGGGGAACAGCGAATCGTATGCTTTGTCCGCGTTGCTTAAGGAGCGCTGTCAAGCTTTGGTTAACCATAAGGGTTCATTGATCAAGGGATGTCGCGGTGTGCGCGGGCGGATGCCTGGCGCGTTGACCGCTCGGATTTCGTGTATTGACGGAGAAACCGGGGTGAAGCCTTCGGCTGTTCATAGGGACGCTTCACTGTTGTCAGCACTGCTGCGCGGTGGCGCGCGTGTTGTGGCCTCAGCGTTCGTTGCAGGGGCATTGATGGTGCCTGGACCGGTGGCGAATGCGGCCGAGCCCGCGCCATTGCTGGCATTCGGCGCACGGGTTGCCGGCGACGACGCACGCACGCGCGTCGTCGTCGAGTTCGATCGGAAGCCCGACTTTTCGATCCATTACGTGGCGAACCCGATACGGGTCGTCGTCGATCTGCCGGAAACCGCCTTTGGTCTGAAAGCCGAGAGCCTTGAGCCGAGGGGATTGTTCGAGGCCATCCGCTATGGCGGCATGGGGGCTGGCAGTTCTCGCCTCGTGCTATCGGCAAAGGGGCCGGTCGCGGTCACCAACGCCGAGGTCATCGAGGAGGAGGGCGGCAAGAGCTATCGCCTGGTCATTGATGCCGAGAAGGTCGACCAGCCCCGCTTCGATGCGCTCCTGGGTGATCAGCAATGGACGGGTTCCGTTGTCGCGGCAAAAACAGACAGGCCGACAATTGCGCCCGCGGAAAAGGGTAGCGCCTTCGTGATTGCAATCGATGCCGGTCATGGCGGCATCGACACTGGAGCGATCGGCGGAGCCACCAAGACCGAGGAAAAACATGTCACGCTTGCCTTTGCGCAGGAGCTGGTTGCCACCCTCAGCCGTGAAAGCGGCATCGAAGCCTTTCTGACGCGCGACAAGGATGTCTTCCTGTCATTGCCGCAGCGGGTGCAGATCGCCCGCAACAAAGGCGCCAATCTGTTTATTTCGATCCACGCCGATACGCTCAAGCAGAAGGATATTCGCGGCGCCACCGTCTATACGATTTCCGACAAGGCCTCCGACCATCTGGCGGCCGACCTGGCGCAACGCGAAAACCTCTCGGACGAGATCGCTGGCGTACCGCTCCAGAGCGAGCCGGCGGAAGTCGCCGATATCCTTATCGATCTGACACGCCGCGAAACCCAGGCTTTTTCGGTCAATATGGCGCGCACCGTGGTGTCGTCCTTCGAAGGACAGATCAATCTCATCAACAATCCGCACCGTCATGCGGGCTTCCGAGTGCTGCAGGCGCCAGATGTTCCCTCAATCCTGCTCGAGCTCGGTTTCATGTCGAACAAGGACGACGAGAAGCTGCTGCTTGATCCGGAATGGCGAAAGAAAGTATCCGGTCTTCTTGCTGTTGCCATCAAGCGCTATCGTGATCAGGCCGTTGCGAACGGCGGCTAAGGTTTAGCCGCGACAAGCTGTTTGACGGCGTGGCATAGGAAGTGATTTGTGTCGCCCCGGTAACAGCGATATGCTTTTCAACAGGATGCGCACTCGATAATCGGTAACAAGCCCTATTTTACGCACAATCCGGGACCTATCCCGAATTGCGCCCGGATTTGTTGGGAAACAGTGTTGATGCCCGGTGCCCCTCGCCATATGAGGAGCTGGGTGGGCGCGCGTAGCTGCGATGCCAGATGATTTCTGATGGAAGCGTTTGGCCAGGCCGACGGAATGCGGACCGATGGGACGGGAAGCGTCCTTATCGGTTCCGCGGCCTGGCAATTGGACGATAATAAGGTACCGGTATCTGACTGATGATCAGACTGATTGGATATTTCTTCGGGATTGGTGCGTTTTTGCTGCTCGGCGTGGCTGCGGCCGCGGCGCTTTATTTGGGCGTTGTCACCAAGGACTTGCCTGACTATGAGGTGCTGGCGAAGTATTCGCCACCAGTGACGACGCGCTTTCATGCCGGTAACGGCGCGCTGATGGCGGAGTACGCCCGCGAGCGGCGCCTCTATCTGCCGATCCAGGCGATCCCGGACCGCGTCAAGGCGGCGTTCATTTCCGCTGAAGACAAGAATTTCTATCAGCATCCCGGCGTCGATATCACCGGCCTGGCCCGCGCCATCGCCGTCAACCTCCAGAATTTCGGATCAGGCCGCCGCCCTGTCGGCGCGTCGACGATCACCCAGCAGGTCGCCAAGAACTTCCTGCTCTCGTCGGACCAGACGATCGACCGCAAGGTCAAGGAAGCGATCCTCTCCTTCCGCATCGAGCAGGCCTATAGCAAGGACCGCATTCTCGAGCTCTATCTCAACGAGATCTTCTTCGGCCTCAATTCCTACGGCATCGCCGGCGCGGCGCTCACTTATTTCGACAAATCGGTGACGGAACTGACGATCGCCGAGACGGCGTACCTCGCGGCGCTGCCGAAGGGCCCTGCCAATTATCACCCGTTCCGCAAGGCGGATGCCGCGATCGAACGGCGCAATTGGGTCATCGACCGCATGGTCGAGAACGGCTACGTCAGCAAGACCGACGGCGAAGACGCAAAGAAGCAGCCGCTCGGCGTCAATCCGCGCCGCGGTGGTGCCCACCTCTTCGCCTCCGATTTCTTCGCCGAGGAAGTACGCCGGCAGATCATCCAGAAGTACGGCGACAACGCCCTTTATGAGGGCGGCCTTTCGGTTCGCACCTCGCTCGATCCGCGCATGCAAATCGCTGCGCGCAAGGCGCTGCAGGACGGGCTGCTCAGCTATGACGAGCGTCGCGGTTTCCACGGCCCGGTCAAGTCGATCGAGATCGGCGGCGACTGGGGCGAGCCGCTCGGCAAGGTCGTTGCCCTGGCCGACGTGCCGGAATGGAAATTGGCGGTCGTGCTCTCGGCCGATGGCCAGGGTGTCGAAATCGGCATCCAGCCGGACAAGGAAGCGTCCGGCAAGATCATCGCCGAACGCGTGACCGGTCATATCTCCGCCAAGAACATGCAGTGGGCCTATCGCTCCGCTGGTGGCGAACGCAAATCCGCCAAGTCGCCGGAAGGCGTGCTGGGCCCGGGAGACGTCGTCTATGTCGAGCCTCTGGCGGAAAAGGGCGAATATCGCCTGCGTCAGCCGCCAAAGGTTCAGGGCGGCCTCGTCGCCATGGATCCCCAGACCGGCCGCGTGCTGGCGATGGTCGGTGGCTTCTCCTACGGTCAGTCGGAATTCAACCGCGCGACCCAGGCGATGCGCCAGCCGGGGTCCTCGTTCAAGCCGTTCGTCTATGCGGCAGCGCTTGACAACGGCTACACGCCCGCGTCGGTCATTCTCGACGCTCCGATCGAAATTGTCGCCGGTGGCCAGGTCTGGCGCCCGGAAAACTATGGCGGTGGCTCTGCCGGCCCGTCGACGCTGCGTCTCGGCATCGAGAAGTCTCGTAACCTGATGACGGTTCGCCTCGCCAACGACATGGGCATGAACATCGTCGCCGAATATGCCGAGCGCTTCGGCATCTACGACAAGATGCCGCCCTTGCTGGCGATGTCGCTCGGCTCGGGCGAGACCACCGTTCTGCGCATGGTTTCGGCCTATTCGGTTCTTGCCAATGGTGGCAAGCAGATCAAGCCGTCGCTGATCGACCGGATCCAGGACCGCTACGGCAAGACGATCTTCCGTCACGAAGACCGGACCTGCGACAATTGCAATGCAGGGGATTGGGCAGAGCAGGAAGAGCCTGTGCTGACCGACAACCGCGAGCAGGTTCTCGACCCGATGACCTCCTACCAGATCACCTCGATGATGGAGGGTGTGGTCCTGCGCGGCACCGCCGCCGGAAAGATCAAGCTCGATCGCCCGGTCGCCGGGAAGACCGGTACCACGAACGACGAAAAGGACGCCTGGTTCGTCGGCTACACCCCTGACCTCGTTGCAGGCCTTTACCTCGGTTTCGACAACCCGGCCCCGCTCGGCCGTGGTGCCACCGGCGGCAGCCTTGCTGTGCCGATCTTCAACAACTTCATGCAGGAAGCCGTGAAGGGTTCGCGTCCCGGCAAGTTCGTGGTGCCGGAAGGCATGAACATGATCGCCGTCAACCGCAAGACCGGCATGGCCGCCTATGAGGGCGAACCGGACACCATCATCGAAGCTTTCAAGCCCGGAACCGGGCCGGCTGACACCTTCTCGGTCATCGGTGGCCTCGACCAGTACGTGCCGCCGGAGGAGATCCTCAAGAATTCTCCGCAGGCCAACCAGGCCGTCACCTCCGGTTCCAACGGCCTGTTCTAGGCCCTATCCTTCGTCTCGCAATGCCCGCCGCCTTTACATAAGCGGCGGGCATCGCTATTTGACGCTCACGTTAAATCGGGTTCACAAGAAGCAGGATCATGCGCAGCGAAATCGAGAACATTGTCGACGAAATCAAGCAGGCCATAAGCCTGCTGAGGAGGCATCTTTGACTGGGATCAGGCGGTAAGACGACTGGACTGGTTGAACAACAAGGCGGAAGATCCGTCGCTGTGGAATGATGCTGCCGAAGCGCAGAAGCTGATGCGCGAGCGCCAGCAGCTCGACGATGGCATCAACGGGCTGCGCCGTTTCGAGCAGCAGCTCCGCGACAACATCGAACTGATCGAGCTCGGCGAGGAAGAGGGCGACGCTGCCATCGTTGCCGATGCCGAGCAGGCGCTGCGCGAGTTGCGCAACGAAGCGGCCAAGAAACAGGTCGAGGCGATGCTGTCGGGCGAAGCCGATCAGAACGACACCTATCTCGAAGTGCATTCCGGTGCCGGCGGCACCGAGAGCCAGGACTGGGCGAACATGCTGTTGCGCATGTACACCCGCTGGTCCGAGCGCCAGGGATACAAGGTCGAACTGATGGAAATTCAGGACGGCGAAGAGGCTGGCATCAAGTCAGCAACGCTGTTGGTCAAGGGGCACAATGCCTATGGCTGGCTGAAAACGGAATCGGGCGTTCACCGCCTGGTTCGTATTTCGCCTTACGACAGCAACGCCCGTCGCCACACGTCGTTCTCGTCGATCTGGGTTTACCCGGTTGTCGACGACTCGATCCAGATCGACATCAACGAGAGCGATTGCCGCATCGACACCTATCGCTCGTCGGGTGCCGGCGGCCAGCACGTCAACACGACCGACTCGGCCGTGCGTATCACGCACATGCCGTCCGGCATCGTCGTGCAGTGCCAGCAGGAGCGCTCGCAGCACAAGAACCGGGCGAAGGCCTGGGACATGCTACGTGCCCGCCTTTACGAATCGGAACTGAAGAAGCGCGAAGACGCGGCCAACGCCGAAGCGGCTTCAAAAACCGATATCGGCTGGGGCCACCAGATCCGCTCCTACGTGCTGCAGCCCTACCAGCTGGTCAAGGACCTGCGCACTGGTGTCGAGAGCACGGCGCCGGGTGACGTGCTCGACGGCGAGCTGAACGAGTTCATGGAGGCTGCCCTTGCCCACCGCGTCAGCGGCGGCGCGGACGCTGCCGTGGACGATTTGAACTAGCGTCGAGTGCAGGCGGGGCCTTACCTGCCTGACGAAATGAATACGAGACGACAAAGGCCGGGTGTTTCATCCGGCCTTTGTCTTTGGCGTCTAACGCATCGGAATTTCTCGCCGGCGCTCTGCTCGTGGCGCTGTCACAGGACCGCTGCGGAGTTGTAGGGAGACATGACTCAGTTCGATGCCCGCTCGACCTTGATGTCGCCGAGGTCGTCGATCAGCACGGTCCAGGTTTCCGGTTCGCGGGCAGCGGGATCGGTCTTCAAATAGACGGTCGCGAACATGCCGGGCTGTGCGGTAACGCCCGTCGAGGTTTCCGGCCTGATATCGGTGACATAGGCCTTCAGCGACGAAAACTCCTCGAGTTCTGCGGAAGACACGACTTCCGGTCCGGCAGGTGTCGCCGCGATCTGCTGCAGGTGGATCTGCGCCGTGCCGTCCTGTTGCCGAAGGGCGATCAGCTTGTAATAGCCGCGCCGTGCGCCGTCGGCACTCCGCGGCTCTGTGGGTGTTTGCGCCTGCTCACCGTTCGGGTCCAGTGCCGAAAGCGGATCGCCGCTTTCTTCCCAATAGCCGGTACTGGTGACGAAGGTCACTTGCGGCGAAACCACAATCGCATCCTCGGCATGGGCGCTCGCGCCGGTCGTTGCGATAAGAAGCGCAAGGAGGAGGGGCTTGTGCATCGCTTTTGATTTCCTGTTCGTACCGCGACGCGGTGGATTTTCTAACGTTGATCCTTCGCCGGGCGCCCGGCGAAATCATACCATATCGCGCGTTGAGACCGCCTGCTCAATTGGAAAACTGCTCGGCCAGGATGCGATCCGACCAGGAGTGATCTGGATCCGAGAGGATGCGGGCGGTCATGTTTTCCGATTCGGCGATGCGTACCTTCGCCACCGACTTGACTTCCTGGTGGTCGGCAACGGCGTTGACCGGCCGCTTGTCAGCCTCGAGAATCTCGATCTCGACCGTTACGTGGTTTGGCAACAGGGCGCCGCGCCACCGACGCGGACGGAATGGGCTGACGGGTGTGAGTGCCAGAAGAGGGGCTTCCAACGGCAGGATCGGTCCATGCGCCGAGAGATTGTAGGCGGTGGAGCCGGCGGGTGTGGCCAGCAGCAACCCGTCGCAGGTCAACTCTTCAAGCCGGGTCTTGCCGTCGATGACCACACGCAGCTTGGCTGCCTGGTAGGATTGCCGGAACAGATAGACTTCGTTGATGGCGAGCGCCTTGAACGTTGCGCCTTGACCGTCGGTGGTCTGCATCTCCAGCGGACGAAAGGCATTTTCCACCGCGTTGCAGATGCGCGCTGTGAGATTTTCAGTGCTGTAGCGGTTCATCAGAAAGCCGACCGATCCCCGGTTCATACCGTAGACGAGCTTGCCCGAGTTCATCGTCTGGTGCAGCGTCTGCAGCATGAAGCCATCGCCGCCGAGCGCGACGATGACGTCGGCTTTATCGGCATCATGGTCGCCGTAAATCGCCTTCAGATCTGCCGCCGCCTTTTGCGCCTCTTCAGCGGGTGAGGCAAGGAACGCGAGTGAAGTGAACGTGCGGGCCATGAATTTTCAGTCCGTTCAACAGGTTGGGCATCGCCGCGGTGGCCGAGCCTAGGCTTCGTTTCTGGCACGACGTGGCGCCGAACGCATCTGAAAAATTGGGAGAATTCGCAATTTTGCTTTACACGCTGTGAGATTGTGATAACTCCCACCGCTGAAAGTGCCCTTATAGCTCAGTTGGTAGAGCACCTGATTTGTAATCAGGGGGTCCCGGGTTCGAGTCCTGGTGGGGGCACCACTTTTTCCCGATAGCTATTGAATTCGTAAGGCCGCGATCCGGCATATAGGCGATGCTTGCTGAGCACCCGCGCGGTCAGCCGTCGGAACGCTTGGCGCACCCTAACGCGCGCCGGGCGATATCGTCTGGTGATGCGAAGCGCTGCGCCTTACAGTGCTTGTCTGCAACTGCTTGCGCGCTCAAATCTCGAACGACCCGGCTCCCTTGGGAACAATCTCGCGGCATTTCTGCATGGCGTTCAGGAGATTGTCGGCCAGATAGTCGATCAGGGCGCGGGTCGCCGGCAACATGCCGTGACGCGACGGGAAAACGAGGTGAACGACGACGTCGCCCGAACTCCATTCGGGAAGCACCGGAGCAAGCACGCCGGCCCGGAAGGCACGCTCGCAAATGTGGTCAGGCAGAAGCGCCACGCCCATGCCTTCGATGGCCGCACGTTCCAGGATGAGAAAATCGCTGCAGCCGATGATCGGTCGGTGCGAAATTTCGGCGGTGTTTCCTTCCGTATCGACCAGGCGCCAGACATCGGTCGCGTGGCTCTCGTTCATCGACAGTGTCGGCATTTCGCTGAGAGTGTCGATCGTGACGTCGTCGAAGCGGGTGAGCAGAGTGGGGCTGGCCGCAAGCCTTTGGCGAACCTCGCCGAACCTGCGGATGATCAGCTGATTGTCGGTGTCGAGCTGATCGCGGGCACGCAGCGCCACGTCGATCCGCTCCTCGATCAGGTCGATCCTCCGGTTGGTCGCCGTAATCAGCAGACGGACGCCGGGGTAGCGGCGGTGAAACGCCGGCAAGATATCGGCGAGCATCGGTGTGAAGCCGAGCGGGCAGGCGAGGCGGACCGTGCCGGTCGGCTCGGCCCTGACGGCTGCGATCTCGGCTTCAGCGACTGCGACGCCATCGAGCAGGCTCTGGCAATGCTCATAGAAGACCCGGCCGATCTCGGTGACGCGAAGCTTGCGCGTCGAGCGCTCCAACAGCCGCACACCAAGCTGCTCTTCGAGGCGTGCAACGTGTTTGCTAAGCTTGGATTTGGGTATATTCAGATCGCGCGCCGCCGCACTGAAACCGTTGTTGCGCACGACGGCAGCGAAGAGGGCGAGGTCGTTCAGGTCCTGCATCTGTTTTTGATCTCCCGCCGCCGTATCCAGGTTTCATTGTTTCCATCTGGAAACAGTATGTCAAATAACCGCGGACTTATCGCGCGATTGTTTTCAAATCATATGTGATGCACCGCAACGCCAACACAAAGGTGCTTCCCATGAACGTCCTTCACATCGACTCGGGTATCCTCGGTGATCACTCTGTCTCCCGTCGCCTGACAGCCGCTATCACCGCACAGATCCAGGCAGACCGCCCGGATGCCAAGGTGACCTACCGCGATCTCGCATCCAGCCAGATCCCCCATCTGACCGGCGCACAGATCATGGCACCTGCCGATCTCGCTGGTGTCGACGCCGGCCTCGCTGCCGAAGTCACGATCGGCCGCGAGATGCTCGAAGAGTTCCTGGCCGCCGACACGGTCGTCGTCGGCGCTCCGATGTACAATTTTTCCATCCCGAGCCAGCTCAAGGCCTGGATCGATCGTCTGGCCGTCTCCGGCAAGACCTTCCGCTACACCGAATCTGGCCCGGAAGGCCTCGCCAAGGGCAAGAAGGTCATTGTCGCCTCCACCCGCGGCGGCCACTATTCTGCCGGCCCGGCTTCGGCCATGGATCACCAGGAAGCCTATCTGAAGACGGTCTTCGGCTTTTTCGGCATCACCGACGTTGAGTTTGTCCGCGCCGAGGGCCTGAACCTCAGCGCCGACTCCAAGCAGTTCGCGATCGCCGAAGCTGAAAAGACCATTGCCGAAGGCACCGTTCTTCGCCTGGCCAGCTAAGTCAAGAGTTCAGCGGATCACGTCAGTGGTTCGATGAAGGGGCGTTGGCCCCCATTGCGGACGGTGCCGGTTGCCATGCAGCCGGCATTGTCCGTTTCCGCGTCGGTATTTCTGTATTATAATGTGCTCATGAGAGACTGGCGGAGAAGACCCTTGGCTGTCATCGCTGCGGTGGTCGCGCTTACGACCGCCGGTGCAGCATATGCGTCTCCGCCTGATGCTGACTGCACGTGTCGCAATCGCGACGGCTCCAAATATGAACTCGGCCAGACAGCCTGTCTGCGTGTGGACGGGACTTCCTATCTCGCGCGCTGCGAGATGAACCTCAACGTCACCACCTGGAGGAAGCTGCGTGAGGGGTGCCCGACCGCGAGCAATCAGAGCCGATGGCTTCGTACTGGCGAAGACGCGGTGACGCGGTTTTGACGGCTGCAAGAAAGGCGCTGAGGCTGTGTATCGGCGCTCGATGTCGCCGCGTCGTGCGACCGGTCGAATCGATCGGTCTCGCCCATCAGAAGGTATGTTCGGTCAGAAAATCCCCCGGCTCTTCGTGTCCGGAGGATTCTGCAGGCGTTTGGCGGCCTTGAAAGACCGAACTGCTCACTTGCTCAGGAACTGACGGGCCGCATACATGGCGATCGCTGCTGCATTCGAGACGTTGAGCGACTTGATTGCGCCGGGCATGTCGAGCCGGGCGAGCGCCTTGACAGTCGAGCGGGTCTTCTGCCTGAGACCCTTGCCCTCTGAACCAAGCACCAGCGCGACCTTGCCGCCGGCAAACGTGCCCTCGAGCGGCTCCGGTCCTTCCGAATCAAGGCCGATCGTGTGGAAGCCGAGGCGGTGCAGTTCCTCGATCGTGTCGGAAAGATTGGTGATCTGGATATAGGGGATCATTTCCAGGGCGCCGGAAGCCGACTTTGCCAGAACGCCTGATTCGGTCGGGCTGTGGCGAATGGTGGTGATCAGGGCGCCGGCATCGAATGCGACAGCCGAGCGCATGATCGCACCGACATTGTGCGGATCGGTCACCTGGTCGAGCACGAGAATGAGTTGGCATTCGCTGAGCGCTTCGAGCTTGCGCAGCGGTAGCGGCTTGGTTTCGAGCATCACGCCCTGGTGGATCGCGTCAGGACCGAGGATCTTGTCGAGATCTTGTGGCGCCACGGTCTCGACCGGGAAGGGGAGTTCTGACACTTCGCCGAGTTCGAGCCTTGCGGCTGCGTTCTGCGTCACGCACAGGCGAACGATCTTGCGCGACGGGTTGTCGAGTGCTGCACGAACCGTATGAAGGCCGTAGAGCAGCACCTGTTCGGGTGCGAGCGCTGGCGGCTTCCAGTCGCCGGGCTGTTTGCGCCAGCGATCCTGCTTGGGTGTCGGGATCTCCCCGCGCTCGCGCTTGGCGTCGCGGTGGGCGCGTCTGAGAGTGGCGTAGTGGGTGTTCTTGGCGCTCTTGTCGCCGATGTCATCTTTGCTCATGCCCGCCTTATAGAGCGCTTCTTGTGACCTGGGAATGGAATTCGATGGCAGTGGATAAAACGGGCCTGCGGAGAAATTCCCAAAAATTTCCGTTTAGGCGTGTTGACAGGAGCAAGGCGGGCCGTCATATACCCCCCGCAGAACGAGAGGCGGCCACGACAAATTGCTGGTTGTCTCACGATCTCAAATGCTTGGTCGACTTGATCCCGACAGAATAATGGAGGGATGCCCGAGTGGTTAAAGGGGACGGACTGTAAATCCGTTGGCTTCGCCTACGTTGGTTCAAATCCAACTCCCTCCACCATTCTGCTTCTGGATCGAAGGCCCGCGGGTATAGCTCAATGGTAGAGCAGCAGCCTTCCAAGCTGAATACGCGGGTTCGATTCCCGCTACCCGCTCCAGCAGCGTCGACACATTCCCACTGTTAATGCACCGTTTCAACTGCCCTTCGTAAACTGTTGTTTGCGCTTTTCTCACGCAGCCAGGCGGTTCGCGAATCGGCCTGACTTGCATCCCGGATGCGCCGTTCTTACATGGCGGTATGAAATGGCCGCCGTGGCCGGTCCGGGCGCACGCAATTAAGTCTTGCGCAAATCCCTTGAAACCCTTAAACGGCTCCACAAACCGGCCCCGCCGGCTGATCAATCATACTTGACCACAGGAAACGTACCCATGGCAAAGAGCAAATTTGAGCGCAACAAGCCGCACGTTAACATTGGCACGATTGGCCACGTTGACCATGGCAAGACGTCGCTGACCGCAGCGATCACGAAGTACTTCGGCGAGTACAAGGCGTACGACCAGATCGACGCTGCTCCGGAAGAAAAGGCCCGTGGTATCACGATTTCGACGGCTCACGTTGAGTATGAGACGCCGAACCGTCACTACGCGCACGTCGACTGCCCCGGCCACGCCGACTACGTCAAGAACATGATCACCGGTGCTGCGCAGATGGACGGCGCGATCCTGGTTTGCTCGGCTGCTGACGGCCCGATGCCGCAGACCCGCGAGCACATCCTGCTTGCTCGCCAGGTTGGCGTTCCGGCAATCGTCGTGTTCCTCAACAAGGTCGACCAGGTTGACGACGCCGAGCTTCTCGAGCTCGTCGAGCTTGAAGTTCGCGAACTTCTGTCGTCCTACGAATTCCCGGGCGACGACATTCCGATCATCAAGGGTTCGGCACTTGCTGCTCTTGAAGATTCCGACAAGAAGATCGGTGAAGACGCGATCCGCGAGCTGATGGCCGCTGTCGACGCCTACATCCCGACGCCTGAGCGTCCGATCGACCTTCCGTTCCTGATGCCGATCGAAGACGTGTTCTCGATCTCGGGCCGTGGTACGGTTGTGACCGGTCGCGTTGAGCGCGGCATCGTCAAGGTCGGCGAAGAAGTTGAAATCGTCGGCATCCGCGACACGTCGAAGACGACGGTTACGGGCGTTGAAATGTTCCGCAAGCTGCTCGACCAGGGCCAGGCCGGCGACAACATCGGCGCGCTGGTTCGTGGTGTTAACCGTGACGGCGTTGAGCGTGGCCAGATCCTGTGCAAGCCGGGTTCGGTCAAGCCGCACAAGAAGTTCATGGCTGAAGCCTACATCCTGACGAAGGAAGAAGGCGGTCGTCATACGCCGTTCTTCACGAACTACCGTCCGCAGTTCTACTTCCGCACGACGGACGTGACCGGTATCGTGACGCTTCCGGAAGGCACGGAAATGGTTATGCCTGGCGACAACGTCACCGTTGCCGTTGAGCTGATCGTTCCGATCGCGATGGAAGAAAAGCTGCGCTTCGCTATCCGCGAAGGCGGCCGCACCGTCGGCGCCGGCATCGTCGCTTCGATCGTCGAGTAATATCCGGATTATTTCGGTTCAGAAGGCCCCGCTGGAAACGGCGGGGCTTTCTTCGTTTTGAATAAAGCGCTTGGGCGAGCCGCCGGGCAGGGGCGTCGCCGTATCCTTGCGGAAATTCCTTGCGAGGGGGGCGTAAGGAGGCATCTGGCTGCGCGGTGCAGTACCAAGCTCGTGCGACGTTTTCACCGCCAGTGCGTCCGACGGTCCTGTCAATGCGCCGTAATGCGGCCGTCGGGCCGGCGCGACTGCCGCTTCAATGGCGCGCAACGGAGGGTGTGGCGCGGGGTGAAAAGGCACATCACGCGCTGTTGCGGTTTTTGCCACAAGAATTTGAATCTTTTCCGTCAAAGACGCTTGTCATCGCCCGATAAACTGAATAATAAGCCGCTGACTTGATGCACTGACCGGTTCGAGAATGACCGGCTGGAGCGACTAGGGGTATAGCTCAGTTGGTAGAGCGGCGGTCTCCAAAACCGCAGGTCGTCGGTTCAAGCCCGGCTGCCCCTGCCATTGCCTTCGCCATTGCAAACGGCTCAAAGCCGGGTAGGGCGGAAGGAGGTCGGATAGGCCGACCATCGAAATTCACAGAAAAGACCGAATGCCTCTTGTGATTTGTGGAATCGGTCTTTATGTAGGGTCCAAACAGACACGCGGTGCGTGGGGCTGAATCATCGGCTTTACGCGCCGTAATGGCGTGAGCATTACATGGCATCCAAAACGAATCCGTTTACGTTTCTGCAGCAGGTTCGCTCAGAGGCGTCGAAAGTAACTTGGCCATCCAGGCGCGAGACGATGATCTCGACGCTGATGGTATTTGTGATGGTCTTTTTTGCCGCTGCCTTCTTCTTTGCTGCGGACCAGTTGATGGGTTGGCTGATTGGCCTAGTCCTCAACGCTGGCGCTTGATTGGGTGGAGGGTAGTATGGCTGCACGCTGGTATATTGTTCACGCCTATTCGAATTTCGAAAAGAAGGTGGCTGAATCGATCGAGGAGAAGGCCAAGCAAAAGGGTCTTTCGCACCTCTTCGAAAAGATCCTCGTTCCGACCGAAAAGGTTGTCGAGGTTCGTCGCGGTCGTAAGGTTGATGCCGAGCGCAAGTTTTTCCCGGGTTACGTCCTGGTGCGCGCCAACCTGACGGATGAGGCTTATCACCTCATCAAGAATACGCCGAAGGTCACCGGCTTCCTCGGGACCGACAGCAAGCCTGTTCCGATTCCGGATCACGAAGCCGACCGTATCCTTGGCCAGGTCCAGGATGGTGTCGAGCGTCCGAAGCCGTCTGTCTCGTTCGAGATCGGCGAGCAGGTTCGTGTCTCGGATGGTCCGTTCGCCTCGTTCAACGGCATCGTTCAGGATGTCGACGAGGAGCGGTCGCGCCTGAAGGTCGAGGTTTCGATTTTCGGTCGTGCGACCCCTGTCGAGCTGGAATACGGCCAGGTCGAGAAGGTCTGAGAAGATCAAGAGAGATTGGGCAAGTCGTTTAGGCCTGCCCTGGCGGAGAAATCCGCATGCGCGTGGAAGGATGTCGGCCTTAGCCAGGTCGAAGGGTCCGTACCACGCAACCGCAGCCGCCGATCCCTGATCGGCAGAATGCCGGGAAACCGGCGTAACAGTTCCTCGTTTCGATCCGTCGGGATGAGGCAATGAGAGGCAGAGAGAAATGGCTAAGAAAGTTGCAGGCCAGCTCAAGCTGCAGGTGAAGGCAGGGTCGGCCAATCCGTCCCCGCCGATCGGTCCTGCACTCGGTCAGCGTGGCATTAACATCATGGAATTCTGCAAGGCGTTCAATGCCGCCACGCAGGAAATGGAAAAGGGTATGCCGATCCCGGTCGTCATCACCTATTACCAGGACAAGTCGTTCACCTTCGTCATGAAGCAGCCGCCGGTCAGCTACTTCCTGAAGAAGGAATCGAAGATCACGTCCGGTTCGAAGACCCCAGGTAAGGCCAAGGCTGGTTCGATCACCAAGGCTCAGATCCGCACGATCGCAGAGGCCAAGATGAAGGACCTCAACGCGGCCGATATCGAAGGCGCAATGGCAATGGTCGAGGGCTCTGCCCGCTCCATGGGCCTGGAAGTGGCGGGCTAAGACCATGGCGAAGATTGCAAAGCGTGTACAGAAGTCCCGCGAGGGCATCGACCCGACGAAGATCTACGGCCTCACTGAAGCCGTTTCGCTGGTCAAGGAACGTGCAACTGCCAAGTTCGACGAGACTGTTGAAGTCGCGATGAACCTCGGCGTTGACCCGCGCCACGCCGACCAGATGGTCCGCGGCGTCGTCAACCTGCCGAACGGCACGGGCCGCACGGTTCGCGTTGCCGTGTTCGCACGTGGCGTCAAGGCTGACGAAGCCAAGGCTGCCGGTGCAGACATCGTTGGCGCCGAAGAGCTCGTTGAAATCGTCCAGAGCGGCAAGATCGACTTCGATCGTTGCATCGCTACCCCGGACATGATGCCGCTCGTCGGCCGCCTCGGTAAGGTTCTCGGCCCGCGCGGCATGATGCCGAACCCGAAGGTCGGAACGGTCTCGATGGACGTTGCCGGTGCCGTCAAGGCATCCAAGGGCGGTGCTGTCGAGTTCCGCGTCGAGAAGGCTGGTATCATCCACGCCGGTATCGGCAAGGCATCGTTCGACGCCAAGGCTCTGGAAGAAAACATCCGCGCCTTCGCTGACGCGGTCGTCAAGGCCAAGCCGGCTGGCGCCAAGGGCAACTACGTCAAGCGCGTAGCGATTTCGTCGACGATGGGCCCGGGCCTGAAGATCGACCCGGCAACGCTCAGCGTCGCCTAAAGAATTTCGGGCTTCGGCCCGAGCATGAATTTCCGGCCCTCCGGGGCCGGAAATCCGGATTTCGATCCGGAACTCCTGTCCGAGATTGCGGGTGGTTATACCTTAATCACTTCGGCCTGCATGAGACGGGTAAGATCTGAATTTCGCAATGACGCCGGAGGCGTCGAAATTCGGTTCGAGCCTCGCTTGCCTTGTGTCAGACCCGGCTTTCCGGGAACGCCAAGGGACAGGATCCTCAAGCGTTGCTCGGGATCTTCGTAAGATGATCCCTGGTGACAAAGGCAAACCCGGCGGGGCTGCATCATTGCAACCCTGCCTACTGGAGACAGACAGTGGAAAGAGCGGAAAAACGCGAATTCGTCACGGAGCTGAACGAAGTCTTCAAGGCTTCCGGTTCGGTTGTCGTGGCCCACTATGCTGGTGTCACAGTTGCGCAGATGAACGACTTCCGTTCGAAGATGCGCGCTGCTGGCGGCACCGTCAAAGTCGCGAAAAACCGCCTGGCCAAGATCGCTCTTCAGGGCACCGAGTCGGAAGGGATGACAAATCTCTTCAAGGGTCAGACGCTGATCGCATTCAGCCAAGACCCGATCACGGCTCCTAAGGTCGTCATGGATTTCGCCAAGACCAACGACAAGCTCGTTGTCCTCGGTGGCTCCATGGGAACAACCACGCTCACCGCCGAAGCAGTCAAGTCGCTCGCGACCCTGCCTTCGCTGGACGAGCTGCGCGCAAAGCTGCTGGGCCTTCTCAATGCCCCGGCAACCCGCGTTGCTACGGTTGTTGCAGCACCGGCAAGCCAGCTTGCCCGCGTGTTCGCCGCCTATGCCAAGAAGGACGAAGCCGCCTAAGGCGGATTTTCGCTGTTGTATTTAAAACCAGTTCGAACCGAACAAAAGGAAAAGTAAAATGGCTGATCTCGCAAAGATCGTTGAAGACCTGTCCTCGCTGACCGTCCTGGAAGCTGCTGAGCTTTCCAAGCTGCTCGAAGAGAAGTGGGGCGTTTCTGCAGCTGCTCCGGTAGCTGTTGCTGCTGCTGGCGGCGCTGGCGCTGCTGCACCGGTTGAAGAAGAAAAGACCGAATTTGACGTTATCCTCGTTGACGCTGGCGCCAACAAGATCAACGTCATCAAGGAAGTCCGCGCCATCACCGGTCTCGGCCTCAAGGAAGCCAAGGACCTGGTCGAAGGCGCTCCGAAGCCGGTCAAGGAAGCAGTTTCCAAGGCTGAAGCTGCTGACCTCAAGAAGAAGCTCGAAGACGCTGGCGCCAAGGTTGACGTCAAGTAATTCGGCATTTTGCAAGGGGAGGTGGCCATTTCGGCCGCCTCTCTTTGACCGTTTTTAGAACATATTACCCAAAAGCCTGTCGCAAAACGGCTTTTGGGTAATGGGTTCTTCAAGAGGATGGTCTCGAACGGAAATCGGCACAGCAATCCGCGCTGGGTGTTTTCCGCAAGTTAGACGAGATTGAACTACTCATTGATTGACGGGGTCGACTGGCCATCGGTTCCCGTCCGTTGCAGGCCCGGATGCAAGATTGACAAGGAGCGACGATGGCTCAGACCCTTTCGTTTAACGGTCGCAGGCGCGTACGCAAGTTTTTTGGTAAAATTCCAGAAGTCGCGGAGATGCCGAACCTCATCGAGGTTCAGAAGGCATCCTACGACCAGTTTCTTATGGTTGAAGAGCCCAAGGGCGGACGCCCTGATGAGGGCCTTCAGGCCGTTTTCAAATCGGTTTTCCCGATCAAGGATTTCTCCGGCGCTTCAATGCTCGAGTTCGTTTCCTACGAATTCGAACAGCCGAAGTTTGACGTCGAAGAATGCCGTCAGCGCGATCTGACCTACGCAGCGCCGCTGAAGGTGACGCTGCGTCTGATCGTGTTCGATATTGACGAGGATACCGGCGCGAAGTCGATCAAGGACATCAAGGAACAGAACGTCTACATGGGCGACATGCCGCTCATGACCGACAACGGTACCTTCATCGTCAATGGCACCGAGCGCGTCATCGTTTCGCAGATGCACCGCTCCCCGGGCGTGTTCTTCGACCACGACAAGGGCAAGAGCCATTCTTCCGGCAAGCTGCTCTTCGCGGCTCGCGTGATCCCGTATCGCGGTTCCTGGCTGGACATCGAGTTCGACGCGAAGGACATCGTTCACGCCCGTATCGACCGTCGCCGCAAAATCCCCGTGTCTTCGCTGTTGATGGCGCTTGGCATGGACGGCGAGGAAATCCTCGACACCTTCTATACGAAGTCGCTCTACCAGCGCGACGGCGCAGGCTGGCGCGTGCCGTTCCAGCCGGATGCGCTGAAGGGCCAGAAGGCGATCACCGAGATGGTCGACGCCGACACCGGCGAAGTCGTCGTCGAAGCCGGCAAGAAGCTGACGCCGCGCCTGCTGCGCCAGTTGCAGGACAAGGGCCTGAAGGCTCTCAAGGCGACCGATGACGACCTCTATGGCAACTACCTTGCCGAAGACATCGTCAACTTCGCGACCGGTGAAATCTACCTCGAAGCAGGCGACGAGATCGACGAGAAGACGCTTCCCGTCATCCTGTCGGCAGGCTTCGACGAAATCCCGGTTCTCGACATCGACCACATCAATGTCGGCGCCTACATCCGCAACACGCTGACCGTAGACAAGAACGAGAACCGTCAGGACGCTCTGTTTGATATCTACCGCGTGATGCGTCCGGGCGAACCGCCGACCATGGATTCCGCGGAAGCCATGTTCAACACGCTGTTCTTCGATGCTGAGCGTTACGATCTCTCGGCCGTTGGCCGCGTGAAGATGAACATGCGCCTCGACCTCGAAGTTGCTGACACGGTTCGTATCCTGCGCAAGGAAGACATCCTGGCTGTCGTCAAGATGCTGGTCGAACTGCGTGACGGCAAGGGCGAAATCGACGACATCGACAACCTCGGCAACCGCCGTGTTCGTTCGGTCGGCGAACTGATGGAAAACCAGTACCGCCTTGGTCTGCTCCGGATGGAGCGCGCGATCAAGGAACGCATGTCGTCGATCGAAATCGATACCGTCATGCCGCAGGACCTGATCAACGCCAAGCCGGCTGCAGCAGCCGTCCGCGAATTCTTCGGCTCGTCGCAGCTGTCGCAGTTCATGGACCAGGTGAACCCGCTTTCGGAAATCACCCACAAGCGCCGTCTATCGGCACTTGGCCCGGGCGGTCTAACCCGCGAGCGCGCAGGCTTCGAAGTCCGCGACGTTCACCCGACCCACTACGGCCGTATCTGCCCGATTGAAACGCCGGAAGGCCCGAACATCGGTCTGATCAACTCGCTCGCAACCTTTGCTCGCGTCAACAAGTACGGCTTCATCGAAAGCCCGTACCGCAAGATCGTTGACGGCAAGGTGACGAATGACGTCGTCTATCTCTCGGCGATGGAAGAAGCCAAGTATCACGTCGCCCAGGCAAACTCGGTTCTCGAGAGCGATGGTTCGTTCTCGGAAGAATTCGTCGTTTGCCGCCATTCCGGCGAAGTTATGCTGGCACCGCGTGACAACATCAACCTGATGGACGTTTCGCCGAAGCAGCTCGTTTCGGTCGCAGCCGCGCTCATCCCGTTCCTCGAGAACGACGACGCCAACCGAGCACTCATGGGCTCGAACATGCAGCGTCAGGCCGTGCCTCTGCTGCGCGCCGAAGCTCCGTTCGTTGGTACCGGCATGGAACCGGTCGTTGCCCGTGACTCCGGCGCTGCCATTGCAGCCCGTCGTGGCGGTGTCGTCGACCAGGTCGATGCCACGCGTATCGTTATCCGCGCCACCGAAGACCTCGATCCGTCGAAGTCGGGCGTCGATATCTATCGTCTGCAGAAGTTCCAGCGTTCGAACCAGAACACCTGCGTCAACCAGCGCCCGCTGGTCACCGTCGGTGACATTCTGAACAAGGGCGACATCATCGCTGACGGTCCGTCGACCGATCTCGGCGATCTGGCGCTCGGCCGCAACGCGCTCGTCGCGTTCATGCCCTGGAACGGTTACAACTACGAAGACTCGATCCTGCTCTCCGAGCGTATCGTGCGTGACGACGTGTTCACCTCCATCCACATCGAAGAATTCGAAGTGATGGCGCGCGACACGAAGCTCGGCCCGGAAGAAATTACCCGCGACATTCCGAACGTTTCGGAAGAAGCGCTGCGTAATCTCGACGAAGCCGGCATCGTCTACATCGGTGCGGAAGTTCAGCCGGGCGATATCCTGGTCGGCAAGATCACGCCGAAGGGCGAAAGCCCGATGACGCCGGAAGAAAAGCTTCTGCGCGCCATCTTCGGTGAAAAGGCTTCCGACGTCCGCGACACGTCCATGCGCATGCCCCCGGGCACGTTCGGCACCGTCGTCGAAGTTCGCGTCTTCAATCGCCATGGCGTTGAGAAGGACGAGCGCGCGATGGCTATCGAGCGCGAGGAAATCGAACGCCTGGCAAAGGACCGCGACGACGAACAGGCGATCCTCGATCGTAACGTCTACGCACGTCTCGTCGACATGCTGCGCGGTCACACCGCGGTTGCAGGTCCGAAGGGCTTCAAGAAGGGCACTGAGCTGTCCAACCTCGTCGTCAGCGAATATCCCCGCTCGCAGTGGTGGATGTTTGCCATCGAAGACGAAAAGGCTCAGGGCGAGATCGAAGCGCTTCGCGCCCAGTACGACGAATCCAAGTCGCGCCTTGAACAGCGCTTCATGGACAAGGTCGAAAAGGTCCAGCGCGGCGACGAAATGCCTCCTGGTGTCATGAAGATGGTCAAGGTCTTCGTCGCTGTTAAGCGCAAGATCCAGCCGGGCGACAAGATGGCCGGCCGTCACGGCAACAAGGGTGTCGTGTCGCGTATCGTGCCGATCGAAGACATGCCGTTCCTGGAAGATGGTACGCACGTCGACGTCGTTCTGAACCCGCTCGGCGTGCCTTCGCGCATGAACGTCGGCCAGATCCTCGAAACCCATCTTGGCTGGGCTTGCGCCGGCATGGGCAAGAAGATCGGTGCGATGCTCGATGCCTATAAAGCGGGTGCCGATATCCAGCCGCTGCGCGATACCATCGACAGCGTCATCGGGTCGGGCCCGAAGGGTGAGCCGATCAAGCAGTACGACGACGCGTCGATCGTACGGCTTGCCGAGCAGACCCGTCGTGGCGTTTCGATCGCAACGCCGGTCTTCGACGGTGCTGTCGAAGCCGACGTCAACGAGATGCTGGAGCAGGCGGGCCTCAAGGTCAGCGGCCAGTCGACGCTGTATGATGGCCGTACAGGCGATCAGTTCGACCGTCAGGTGACGGTTGGCTACATCTACATGCTGAAGCTGAACCACCTTGTCGACGACAAGATCCACGCCCGTTCGATCGGTCCTTACTCGCTCGTTACCCAGCAGCCGCTGGGCGGCAAGGCGCAGTTCGGCGGTCAGCGCTTCGGGGAAATGGAAGTCTGGGCGCTCGAAGCCTACGGCGCCGCCTACACCCTGCAGGAAATGCTGACGGTGAAGTCGGACGACGTGGCCGGCCGTACGAAGGTCTACGAAGCGATCGTCCGTGGCGACGATACCTTCGAAGCGGGTATTCCTGAGAGCTTCAACGTTCTCGTCAAGGAAATGCGCTCGCTTGGCCTCTCGGTCGAACTCGAGAACACCAAGGTCGACGAACTCGGTGCTGGTCAGCTGCCTGACGCAGCCGAATAAGAAACATCAAGGTGCGTGCCGCGTCGCGGCACGCACCGCTTCCTCCGCAAGGCTTCATTGGCAAGCGAGAGGAACGGGGCCGCATCAGATGCGGTTTTAGCTGTTTATGGGGCAGGGGCCGGCGCCCGGGATTTGTCGGCACCCTCGCCAAGCTCAGGGCGTTAAGCCCGTAAAGGAGACAGGCATGAACCAAGAGGTCATGAATCTTTTCAATCCGCAGGTGCCTGCACAGACTTTCGATTCCATCCGGATTTCGATCGCCTCGCCGGAGAAGATTCTTTCCTGGTCTTACGGTGAGATCAAGAAGCCGGAGACGATCAACTACCGCACGTTCAAGCCGGAACGCGATGGTCTCTTCTGCGCTCGTATCTTCGGTCCGATCAAGGATTACGAATGCCTGTGCGGCAAGTACAAGCGCATGAAGTACAAGGGCATCATCTGCGAAAAGTGCGGCGTTGAAGTAACGCTGTCGCGCGTTCGCCGTGAGCGCATGGGCCACATCGAGCTCGCCGCTCCCGTTGCCCACATCTGGTTCCTGAAGTCGCTGCCGAGCCGTATTTCGACGCTGCTCGACATGACGCTGAAGGATGTAGAGCGCGTTCTGTACTTCGAAAACTACATCGTCACCGAGCCTGGTCTGACGTCGCTGAAGGAAAACCAGCTCCTCAGCGAAGAAGACTACATGCTCGCTGTCGACGAGTTCGGCGAAGATCAGTTCACCGCGATGATCGGTGCTGAAGCGATCTATGAGATGCTCGCTTCGATGAATCTCGAAAAGATCGCTGGCGATCTGCGTTCGGACCTGGCCGAGACCACCTCGGATCTGAAGCAGAAAAAGCTGATGAAGCGCCTGAAGATCGTCGAGAACTTCATGGATTCCGGCAACCGTCCGGAATGGATGATCATGAAGGTCGTCCCGGTGATCCCGCCGGACCTGCGTCCGCTCGTGCCGCTCGACGGTGGCCGTTTCGCGACGTCGGATCTGAACGATCTCTATCGCCGCGTGATCAACCGCAACAACCGTCTGAAGCGCCTGATCGAGCTTCGCGCACCGGGCATCATCATCCGCAACGAAAAGCGCATGCTGCAGGAATCCGTGGACGCGCTGTTCGACAACGGTCGCCGCGGTCGTGTCATCACGGGTGCCAACAAGCGTCCGCTGAAGTCGCTGTCCGACATGCTCAAGGGCAAGCAGGGCCGCTTCCGTCAGAACCTGCTCGGCAAGCGCGTCGACTACTCCGGCCGCTCGGTTATCGTGACCGGTCCGGAACTGAAGCTGCACCAGTGCGGTCTTCCGAAGAAGATGGCACTCGAGCTGTTCAAGCCGTTCATCTATGCTCGCCTCGACGCCAAGGGTTACTCCTCGACCGTCAAGCAGGCCAAGAAGCTCGTCGAAAAGGAAAAGCCGGAAGTCTGGGATATCCTCGACGAGGTCATCCGCGAACATCCGGTCCTCTTGAACCGCGCACCGACGCTGCACCGCCTGGGCATCCAGGCCTTCGAACCGACCCTGGTCGAAGGCAAGGCGATCCAGCTGCACCCGCTCGTCTGCACGGCCTTCAACGCCGACTTCGACGGTGACCAGATGGCGGTTCACGTGCCGCTGTCGCTCGAAGCGCAGCTTGAAGCCCGCGTTCTGATGATGTCGACGAACAACATCCTGCACCCGGCCAACGGTGCTCCGATCATCGTTCCGTCGCAGGACATGGTTCTCGGTCTCTACTATCTGTCGATCCTGAACCAGAACGAGCCGGGCGAAGGCATGGCGTTCTCCGACATGGGCGAGCTGCATCACGCGCTCGAAACCAAGTCCGTGACGCTGCACGCCAAGATCCGCGGCCGCTTCAAGACCGTCGACGCCGAGGGCAACCCGGTTTCGAAGATCTACGAAACGACACCTGGCCGCATGATCATCGGCGAACTGTTGCCGCGCAACGTCAACGTGCCGTTCGAGACCTGCAACCAGGAAATGACCAAGAAGAACATCTCCAAGATGATCGACACGGTCTACCGTCACTGCGGTCAGAAAGACACGGTCATCTTCTGCGACCGCATCATGCAGCTCGGCTTTGCCCATGCCTGCCGCGCCGGCATTTCGTTCGGCAAGGACGACATGGTCATTCCGGACACCAAGGTGAAGATCGTCGGCGACACTGAAGCGCTCGTGAAGGAATACGAGCAGCAGTACAATGACGGCCTCATCACGCAGGGCGAAAAGTACAACAAGGTTGTCGACGCCTGGGGTAAGGCGACCGAAAAGGTCGCCGACGAAATGATGGCCCGCATTAAGGCCGTGGAGTTCGACGACAACGGCCGTCAGAAGCCGATGAACTCGATCTACATGATGTCGCACTCCGGCGCCCGTGGTTCTCCGAACCAGATGCGTCAGCTGGGCGGCATGCGCGGCCTGATGGCCAAGCCGTCGGGCGAAATCATCGAGACGCCGATCATCTCGAACTTCAAGGAAGGCCTCACCGTTAACGAGTACTTCAACTCGACCCACGGTGCCCGTAAGGGTCTGGCCGACACCGCCTTGAAGACCGCGAACTCGGGCTACCTGACCCGTCGTCTCGTCGACGTGGCGCAGGATTGCATCGTCAACTCAGTCGATTGCGGCACCCAGAACGGCCTCACCATGACGGCAATCGTCGATGCCGGTCAGGTTGTGGCTTCGATTGGCGCTCGTATTCTCGGCCGTACGGCTCTTGACGACATCGATCACCCGGTCACGGGCGTTCGGATCGTCGATGCAGGCCGGATGATCCTTGAACCCGACGTCATCGAGATCGAAAAGGCTGGTATCCAGTCGATCCGCATCCGTTCGGCGCTGACCTGCGAAATCCAGACCGGCGTCTGCGGCGTCTGCTACGGCCGCGACCTGGCACGTGGTACGCCTGTCAACATGGGCGAAGCGGTTGGCGTTATCGCCGCACAGTCGATCGGTGAACCGGGCACCCAGCTCACCATGCGTACCTTCCACTTGGGCGGTACGGCGACCGTGGTCGACCAGTCGTTCCTGGAAGCGTCCTACGAAGGCACGGTTCAGATCAAGAACCGCAACATGCTGCGCAACTCTGACGGCATTCTTGTCGCCATGGGTCGTAACATGGCCGTGCAGATCCTCGACGAACGTGGTGTCGAGCGCTCCTCGCAGCGTGTCGCCTATGGTTCGAAGATCTTCGTCGACGATGGTGACAAGGTGAAGCGCGGTCAGCGCCTTGCCGAATGGGACCCCTACACCCGTCCGATGATGACGGAAGTGGAAGGTATCGTTCACTTCGAAGACGTCGTCGATGGCATCTCGGTGCTCGAAGCGACCGACGAATCGACCGGTATCACCAAGCGTCAGGTTATCGATTGGCGTTCGACGCCGCGCGGTATCGACCTGAAGCCGGCGATCGTCATCAAGGACAAGAACGGTGCGGTCATGAAGCTGTCGCGCGGTGGTGACGCCCGCTTCATGCTTTCGGTCGACGCCATTCTTTCGGTCGAGCCTGGTACGAAGGTCTCCCAGGGTGACGTGCTTGCGCGTTCGCCGCTGGAAAGCGCCAAGACCAAGGACATCACCGGCGGTCTGCCGCGCGTTGCCGAACTGTTCGAAGCTCGTCGTCCGAAGGACCACGCCATCATCGCTGAGATCGATGGTACGATCCGCTTCGGTCGCGATTACAAGAACAAGCGTCGCGTGCTGATCGAACCTGCTGAAGACGGTGTCGAGCCGGTCGAGTACCTGATCCCGAAGGGCAAGCCCTTCCATCTTCAGGATGGCGACTACATTGAAAAGGGCGACTACATCCTCGACGGCAACCCGGCGCCGCACGACATCCTGGCGATCAAGGGCGTGGAAGCACTCGCTTCCTACCTGGTCAACGAAATCCAGGAAGTTTACCGACTGCAGGGCGTTGTGATCAACGACAAGCACATCGAAGTCATTGTTCGTCAGATGCTGCAGAAGGTGGAAATCACCGATGCCGGCGACTCGACCTACATCGTCGGTGACAATGTCGATCGCATCGAGCTCGAAGACGTCAACGACGGTCTGATCGAACAGGGCAAGAAGCCGGCATACGGCGATCCGGTCCTGCTCGGCATCACCAAGGCCTCGCTGCAGACACCGTCGTTCATCTCGGCGGCGTCGTTCCAGGAAACCACCAAGGTCCTGACCGAAGCGGCAATCGCCGGCAAGGTCGACGGCCTGCAGGGTCTGAAGGAAAACGTCATCGTCGGTCGTCTGATCCCGGCCGGTACCGGCGGAACGATGACCCAGATCCGTCGCATTGCGACGGCGCGCGACGAGATGATCCTCGAAGAACGTCGCAAGGGTACGGGCGCAGACGTTGCGACCCCGATGCTTGCCGATCTCGCGAAGGAAAACGCTGCGGCCGAGTAATAGGAGGAGGGCGGTTCCCGCCCTCTTTCCCCAGATTAAAAAAGCCGCCCGGAGCGATCCGGGCGGCTTCTTCATTATGGGAGGCTGAAAAGGGGCGACGCGTCGGCGTCGGCGGCTTCAGCTGAAACGGATGATCGCAACTTCGCCTTCAAGCGCGCCCTGGTAGGCGGAGGCATGCGGCTCCTCGTTCGGCACGTCGGTCAGTGTGCCGATCTGATCGAGGTCGGCCTCCAGGAAGCCTTCTTCGGCAAGCGCGTTCAGCGCCTCGCGTACGGCCGTATCGTCGTCGGGTGCGCGCAACATCACGTGAATGTCGACGCCTTCGTCGTCTCCGTCGGTCTCATAGGCCTTGCCGATGATGATGAAGACCATCGGCTCGTCCGGTGCATTGTCGTTGTCAGGCGTGACGCTCATAGAATATCCTTTCGAGTGCGTGGCTGACTTTAGCGCCCTTTTCAGTGCAGTGCGAAAGAAATAGATCGGAGGCCACAGGCTTTGGTGGGGGATAGAATCGTTCTGGTGGAAAACCGTCATAAACTGGTTGCCGATTCCTTAACCCTGTTGGAAGCTGCTTGCGTTCAAGTGCAATCCGGGTCGCCATACCCCGCCGGGACACGCGCCAAAGCCTTGTTTTCCGGGCATGTCAGGCTTGCGAACCGGAGTTTATTTGTTAATTGCCCTTGACTGTCGGCCTTGAAATCAGTACACCCCGCCGCATCGGAGCCCATGTGAGGCTGGCTGGTTCGGAACGTCGCGTTCTGGAGTTCGCCTCAAACAAGGTTCAAAACGCACGCTGACTACAAAAAATGCTGCACGCATGACGCGCGAAATTGTGTGTCCTCTGCTTTTTGTAGGGCCATCCGCGATAAGGCGGATCGGTCCTCGTTTGCGCATTTTACAGGCGTTCGTATCGCCGGCGACGGCAACGATCCGCCCGCAAGGGTAACGAGACAAGATTTTGCAAGGGATGGTTACATGCCTACCGTAAACCAGCTGATCCGCAAGCCGCGTCAGGCACAGGTAAAGCGCAACAAGGTTCCTGCTCTGCAGGAAAACCCGCAGAAGCGCGGCGTTTGCACGCGCGTCTACACGACGACCCCGAAGAAGCCGAACTCGGCTCTGCGTAAGGTTGCCAAGATCCGCCTGACCAACGGCTTCGAAGTCATCGGCTATATCCCGGGTGAAGGTCACAACCTTCAGGAACACTCGGTTGTCATGATCCGCGGCGGCCGCGTAAAGGACCTTCCGGGTGTCCGTTACCACATCATCCGTGGCGTTCTCGATACGCAGGGTGTCAAGAACCGCAAGCAGCGCCGCTCCAAGTATGGTGCGAAGCGTCCGAAGTAATTTCGGGTTTCACGAATTCGGCGCTGCGCGAGGTTCTCCGCGTGTTAAGGCGCCAGTCAACAGTTGAGAGACAAAACGTATGTCACGTCGTCACAGTGCAGAAAAGCGCGAGATCAATCCGGACCCGAAGTTCGGCGATCTGGTTGTCACCAAGTTCATGAATGCCATCATGCTTCATGGCAAGAAGTCGGTTGCTGAAAGCATCGTTTACGGTGCGTTCGATGCCGTTCAGGGTAAGCTGAAGCAGGAGCCGATTGCCGTGTTCCATTCGGCACTCGACAACATTGCTCCGCACGTCGAAGTCCGTTCGCGTCGCGTTGGTGGTGCAACCTACCAGGTTCCCGTCGACGTTCGTCCGGAACGCCGTCAGGCGCTCGCCATCCGCTGGCTGATTGCTGCTGCCCGCAAGCGCAACGAAACGACCATGGTTGATCGCCTCTGCGGCGAACTCATGGACGCTGCGAACAACCGTGGCAGCGCCGTCAAGAAGCGCGAAGACACGCACAAGATGGCCGACGCCAACCGTGCATTCTCGCACTACCGCTGGTAATCGACGACCAATTTCGAAAGGGAGTCCCTATGGCTCGCGAATACAAAATCGAAGACTACCGCAACTTCGGTATCATGGCGCACATCGACGCCGGCAAGACGACGACGACCGAACGTATTCTCTACTACACCGGTAAGTCCCATAAGATCGGCGAAGTCCATGACGGCGCCGCTACCATGGACTGGATGGAGCAGGAGCAGGAACGCGGCATCACCATCACGTCTGCTGCGACCACGACCTTCTGGAAGGGCCGTGACGGCAAGACCCGCCGCTTCAACATCATCGACACCCCCGGCCACGTCGACTTCACCATCGAAGTCGAGCGTTCGCTGCGTGTTCTCGACGGCGCCATCGCGCTGCTCGACGCCAACGCCGGTGTTGAGCCGCAGACGGAAACCGTCTGGCGTCAGGCTGAGAAGTACAATGTCCCGCGGATGATCTTCTGCAACAAGATGGACAAGACCGGCGCTGACTTCTACCGCTCCGTTTCGATGATCAAGTCGCGCCTCGGTGCGATCCCGGTCGTCATGCAGCTGCCGATCGGCGCTGAGACCGAGTTCAAGGGCGTCATCGACCTGATCGAGATGAACGCACTCATCTGGCGCGACGAATCGCTCGGCGCCCAGTGGGACGTCGTCGAGATCCCGGACGATATGAAGGCAGAAGCGCAGAAGTACCGCGAACTGCTGATCGAGACCGTTGTCGAGATCGACGAAGCAGCGACCGAAGCGTACCTGGAAGGCAATTTGCCTGACAACGACCAGATCCGCGCGCTCGTTCGCCGTGGCACCATCGACGTGAAGTTCCACCCGATGTTCTGCGGTACCGCGTTCAAGAACAAGGGCGTTCAGCCGCTTCTCGACGCCGTCGTCGACTACCTGCCGTCGCCGCTGGACATCCCGGCGATCAAGGGCATCGACGTCAAGACCGAAGCCGAGACCGAGCGCCATGCTGACGACAGCGAGCCGCTCTCGATGCTCGCCTTCAAGATCATGAACGACCCCTTCGTCGGTTCGCTCACCTTCGCCCGCATCTACTCCGGCAAGCTCGAAAAGGGCACGTCGGTCATGAACACGGTCAAGGAAAAGCGCGAGCGCGTTGGCCGTATGCTGCAGATGCATTCCAACAGCCGTGAAGACATCGAAGAAGCCTTTGCAGGCGACATCGTTGCTCTGGCTGGCCTCAAGGAAACCACCACTGGCGATACGCTCTGCGACCCGCTGAAGCCGGTTATCCTCGAGCGCATGGAATTCCCGGAGCCGGTCATCCAGATCGCTATCGAGCCGAAGACCAAGGGCGACCAGGAGAAGATGGGCCTCGCGCTCAACCGCCTGGCTGCAGAAGACCCGTCGTTCCGCGTCAAGACGGACGAAGAGTCCGGCCAGACGATCATCGCAGGTATGGGTGAACTTCACCTCGACATCCTGGTTGACCGTATGCGCCGCGAATTCAAGGTCGAAGCAACCGTCGGCGCGCCGCAGGTTGCCTACCGCGAAACCATCACGCGTCAGCACGAAGAAGACTACACGCACAAGAAGCAGTCCGGTGGTACCGGCCAGTTCGCGCGCGTCAAGATCGTCTTCGAACCGAACCCGGATGGCGAAGACTTCAAGTTCGAGTCCAAGATCGTCGGTGGTGCTGTTCCGAAGGAATACATCCCGGGCGTTCAGAAGGGCATCGAAAGCGTTCTGTCTTCGGGTCCGCTCGCAGGCTTCCCGATGCTCGGCGTCAAGGCGACGCTCATCGACGGTGCCTTCCACGACGTCGACTCGTCGGTTCTGGCGTTCGAAATCGCTTCGCGTGCCTGCTTCCGTGAAGCAGCCAAGAAGGCCGGCGCTCAGCTCCTCGAGCCGATGATGAAGGTCGAAGTCGTAACGCCGGAAGACTACGTCGGTGACGTTATCGGCGACTTGAACTCGCGTCGTGGCCAGATCCAGGGCCAGGAAGCACGCGGCGTTGCTGTCGTGATCAACGCAAACGTCCCGCTCGCGAACATGTTCAAGTACGTGGACAACCTGCGCTCGATGTCTCAGGGCCGCGCCCAGTACACGATGACCTTCGATCACTACTCGCCGGTCCCGTCGAACGTCGCACAGGAAATCCAGGCAAAGTATTCCGGTCAGAAGTGACCGGAATACCCTTTCGCTGAAATAGATAGATAAGATTTCCCCGACAGGGGACAGGAAACGGAGAGCCGAAAATGGCAAAGAGCAAATTTGAGCGCAACAAGCCGCACGTTAACATTGGCACGATTGGCCACGTTGACCATGGCAAGACGTCGCTGACCGCAGCGATCACGAAGTACTTCGGCGAGTACAAGGCGTACGACCAGATCGACGCTGCTCCGGAAGAAAAGGCCCGTGGTATCACGATTTCGACGGCTCACGTTGAGTATGAGACGCCGAACCGTCACTACGCGCACGTCGACTGCCCCGGCCACGCCGACTACGTCAAGAACATGATCACCGGTGCTGCGCAGATGGACGGCGCGATCCTGGTTTGCTCGGCTGCTGACGGCCCGATGCCGCAGACCCGCGAGCACATCCTGCTTGCTCGCCAGGTTGGCGTTCCGGCAATCGTCGTGTTCCTCAACAAGGTCGACCAGGTTGACGACGCCGAGCTTCTCGAGCTCGTCGAGCTTGAAGTTCGCGAACTTCTGTCGTCCTACGAATTCCCGGGCGACGACATTCCGATCATCAAGGGTTCGGCACTTGCTGCTCTTGAAGATTCCGACAAGAAGATCGGTGAAGACGCGATCCGCGAGCTGATGGCCGCTGTCGACGCCTACATCCCGACGCCTGAGCGTCCGATCGACCTTCCGTTCCTGATGCCGATCGAAGACGTGTTCTCGATCTCGGGCCGTGGTACGGTTGTGACCGGTCGCGTTGAGCGCGGCATCGTCAAGGTCGGCGAAGAAGTTGAAATCGTCGGCATCCGCGACACGTCGAAGACGACGGTTACGGGCGTTGAAATGTTCCGCAAGCTGCTCGACCAGGGCCAGGCCGGCGACAACATCGGCGCGCTGGTTCGTGGTGTTAACCGTGACGGCGTTGAGCGTGGCCAGATCCTGTGCAAGCCGGGTTCGGTCAAGCCGCACAAGAAGTTCATGGCTGAAGCCTACATCCTGACGAAGGAAGAAGGCGGTCGTCATACGCCGTTCTTCACGAACTACCGTCCGCAGTTCTACTTCCGCACGACGGACGTGACCGGTATCGTGACGCTTCCGGAAGGCACGGAAATGGTTATGCCTGGCGACAACGTCACCGTTGCCGTTGAGCTGATCGTTCCGATCGCGATGGAAGAAAAGCTGCGCTTCGCTATCCGCGAAGGCGGCCGCACCGTCGGCGCCGGCATCGTCGCTTCGATCGTCGAGTAATCGACGACGGGCGGAATGGGCGGGGCGCATCGGTATGCGCCCCGGACATAGCCGCCCAGCAAGATTTAGTTGGTCGCACGGCTTGCCGACGACGCCGAAATAGTGCAAATGGCGCGCAAGCGTGATTTGCATGGTGCGTCGGCATTGTGCGAACGCGAAAGTACAGGCCGGCCACGGCCGCTCAAATAGGAAGGGGCAGGGGAAACCTTGTCCCTCCGATCTTTGAAAAATTAGCGGACTGGCCGAACATCAAACGAAGTTCAATGCGCGTTTCTCCACGGAAACCGCAACTAACATGAACAAGGATAAGTCGTATGAACGGCCAGAACATCCGCATCCGCCTCAAGGCGTTTGATCACCGGATCCTCGATGCCTCGACGCGCGAAATCGTCTCGACGGCCAAGCGCACCGGTGCCAGCGTGCGCGGTCCAGTACCGCTGCCGACGCGCATTGAAAAATTTACGGTCAACCGTTCGCCGCACGTCGACAAGAAGAGCCGCGAACAGTTCGAAATGCGTACCCACAAGCGCCTTCTCGATATCGTAGATCCGACCCCGCAGACCGTTGACGCGCTGATGAAGCTCGACCTCGCTGCCGGCGTCGACGTGGAAATTAAGCTTTAATAACAAGGAAGGTACGTGGACTTCGGTCCAACGGCTTCCAGAAACGGGCGACCCGACGTTCCGCAAGGAGCAGAGGGAGACCTTAAACAAGAGATGCGAGGGGGTTCGCCCCGTCGTTAACTCTCAAGAGGAATGAACCGATGCGTTCAGGTGTGATTGCACAGAAAGTGGGAATGACGCGCGTCTACAACGACGCCGGCGAGCATATCCCGGTAACAGTATTGCGGCTGGAAAACTGCCAGGTGGTAGCCCAGCGCACGGACGACAAGAACGGCTATACCGCTGTCCAGTTGGGCGCTGGCACTGCCAAGGTCAAGAATACGCCGAAGGCGATGCGCGGCCACTTTGCTGCCGCCAACGTCGAACCGAAGGCGAAGCTCGTCGAATTCCGCGTTTCCGCGGACAATCTGATCGACATCGGCTCCGAACTGACCGCAAACCATTTCGTTGCGGGCCAGCTCGTCGACGTTACCGGTACCACGATCGGTAAGGGCTTTGCCGGCGCCATCAAGCGCCACAACTTCGGCGGCCTTCGTGCAACGCACGGCGTTTCCGTATCGCACCGCTCGCATGGTTCGACCGGCTCCAACCAGGATCCGGGTCGCGTCTGGAAGGGCAAGCGCATGGCTGGTCACATGGGCCAGACGCGCGTTACCACGCAGAACCTCGAAGTCGTATCGACCGACGAAGATCGTGGTCTGATCCTGGTCAAGGGCGCAGTCCCCGGCTCCAAGGGTGCCTGGATCGTCGTTCGTGACGCCATCAAGTCGGGCACCCCGGAAGGCGCACCGCGCCCCGCGGCCGTGCGCGCCGAAGCATCCAAGTAAGGGAGCCGAATTATGGATCTCACCGTCAAAACCCTCGAGGGCAAGGACGCGGGAAAGGTTTCCCTTTCGGACGCCATTTTCGGTCTCGAACCCCGTGAAGACATCATTGCCCGCGTCGTTCGCTGGCAGCTCGCCAAGAAGCAGCAGGGCACGCACAAGTCGAAGGGCCGCGCAGAAGTTTCGCGCACCGGCGCCAAGATGTACAAGCAGAAGGGTACGGGCCGCGCCCGCCACCACTCCGCTCGCGCGCCGCAGTTCCGTGGTGGTGGTAAGGCTCATGGCCCGGTTGTTCGCAGCCACGCCCATGACCTGCCGAAGAAGGTTCGTGCACTCGGCCTTCGCCACGCTCTGTCTGCCAAGCTGAAGGCTGAAAACATCATCGTCCTCGACGATCTCGTTGCCGCAGAAGCAAAGACCAAGACCCTCGCAGGCGTTTTCGCCTCGCTGGGCCTGACCAATGCTCTGATCATCGGTGGCGCCGAAATCGAGAACAACTTCAAGCTCGCCGCTCAGAACATTCCGAATGTGGACGTTCTGCCGGTTCAGGGCATCAACGTTTACGACATTCTGCGCCGTGGCAAGCTCGTGCTTTCCAAGGCTGCCGTGGAAGCTCTGGAGGAGCGGTTCAAATGACGGATCTTCGCCACTACGACGTGATCGTGTCCCCCTCGATCACTGAAAAGTCGACGCTGGTTTCCGAACAGAACCAGATCGTCTTCAACGTCGCCAAGGGCGCTTCGAAGCCTGAAATCAAGGCTGCTGTCGAAGCACTGTTCGGCGTCAAGGTTACGGCCGTGAACACGCTCGTCCGCAAGGGCAAGACCAAGCGCTTCCGCGGCTTTACCGGGAAGCAGAAGGACGTGAAGAAGGCGATCATCACGCTCGCCGACGGTCAGTCCATCGACGTCTCCACCGGTCTCTAACGGATAGGCCCATTAGGGTAAAAACCCAAAAGGGAACAATAAAATGGCATTGAAAAGTTTCAATCCGACGACCCCGAGCCAGCGCCAGTTGGTCATCGTTGACCGGTCCGGCCTCTACAAGGGCAAGCCGGTCAAGGCGCTGACCGAAGGTTTGCACTCCAAGGGCGGTCGCAACAACCTTGGCCGTATCACCGTCCGCTTCCAGGGCGGCGGTCACAAGCGGACCTACCGTCTGGTCGACTTCAAGCGTCGCAAGTTCGACGTCGAAGGCACCGTCGAGCGTCTGGAATATGACCCGAACCGCACCGCGTTCATCGCGCTGATCACCTACGCCGATGGCGAACAGGCCTATATCCTCGCTCCGCAGCGCCTCGCTGCCGGCGACAAGGTCATCGCTTCGGGCAAGGCAGCCGTCGACGTCAAGCCCGGCAACACCATGCCGCTGCAGTTCATCCCGGTCGGCTCCATCATCCACAACGTGGAAATGAAGCCGGGCAAGGGTGGTCAGCTCGCTCGTTCGGCCGGTACCTACGCTCAGCTCGTTGGTCGTGACCAGGGCATGGCGATCCTCCGCCTGAACTCTGGCGAGCAGCGCCTGGTGCACGGTTCGTGCCTGGCATCGATCGGCGCCGTGTCGAACCCCGACCACGGCAACATCAATGACGGTAAGGCTGGTCGTTCGCGTTGGCGCGGCAAGAAGCCGCACGTTCGCGGCGTCGTCATGAACCCGGTTGACCATCCGCACGGCGGTGGTGAAGGCCGCACATCCGGTGGTCGTCACCCGGTTACCCCGTGGGGCAAGCCCACGAAGGGTAAGCGGACGCGCTCGAACAAGTCGACCGACAAGTTCATCATGCGCTCGCGCCACCAGAAGAAGAAGTAAGAGAGGAAGTCTCGAATGACTCGTTCAGTATGGAAAGGTCCGTTCGTTGACGGCTATCTTCTCAAGAAGGCTGAGAAGGTCCGCGAAGGCGGTCGTAACGAAGTGATCAAGATGTGGAGCCGTCGCTCCACGATCCTTCCGCAGTTTGTCGGCCTCACCTTCGGCGTCTACAACGGCAGCAAGCACGTTCCGGTCAGCGTCAATGAAGACATGGTCGGCCACAAGTTTGGCGAATTCTCTCCGACCCGGACCTACTACGGTCATGGTGCGGACAAGAAGGCAAAGAGGAAGTAACAATGGGCAAGGCAAAAGCCGAACGCCGGCTGAAGGATAATGAAGCGCAGGCAATTGCGCGCACGATCCGCGTCAGCCCCCAGAAGCTCAACCTGGTTGCCGCGATGATCCGCGGCAAGAAGGTCGAGCGCGCTCTGGCCGAACTCGAGTTCTCGCGCAAGCGGATCTCCGAGACGGTCAAGAAGACGCTTGAATCCGCGATCGCAAACGCTGAGAACAACCACGACCTCGACGTTGATTCGCTCATCGTTGCCGAGGCATATGTTGGCAAGTCGATTGTGATGAAGCGCTTCCACGCTCGTGGTCGCGGCCGTGCATCGCGTGTTGAGAAGCCGTTCTCTCACTTGACGATCATCGTTCGTGAAGTGGAAGCCAAAGGGGAGGCTGCATAATGGGCCAGAAGATTAATCCGATCGGTTTCCGTCTCGGCATCAACCGGACCTGGGATAGCCGTTGGTTCGCTGATAACGCGGAATACGGTCAGCTTCTGCATGAAGACCTGAAGATCCGCGCTTACCTGATGGAAGAGCTGAAGGCCGCTGGCATCGCCAAGGTCGTGATCGAGCGTCCGCACAAGAAGTGCCGCGTGACGATCCACTCGGCTCGCCCGGGTCTGATCATCGGCAAGAAGGGTGCAGACATCGAAAAGCTCCGCAAGAAGCTTTCCGAGATGACCAACTCCGAAACCCACCTCAACATCGTTGAAGTGCGCAAGCCGGAAGTTGACGCAACCCTCGTTGCTCAGTCGATCGCTCAGCAGCTCGAGCGCCGCGTGGCTTTCCGCCGTGCGATGAAGCGCGCTGTTCAGTCGGCAATGCGTCTTGGCGCCGAAGGCATCAAGATCACCTGCGCCGGTCGTCTCGGTGGTGCCGAAATCGCTCGTACCGAATGGTACCGCGAAGGTCGCGTTCCGCTGCACACGCTGCGTGCGGACATCGACTACGGCACGTCTGAAGCTGAAACCGCTTTCGGTATCTGCGGCATCAAGGTCTGGATCTTCAAGGGCGAAATCCTTGAGCACGATCCGATGGCCTCCGAGCGTCGCGCCATCGAGAGTGACAATCAGGGCGGCAGCAGCAGAGACCGTCGTCGCGAAAACGCGTAACACGCGTCTGGCAGCCAATATCGGAGAATTAAAAAAATGTTGCAGCCAAAGCGTACGAAGTATCGCAAGCAATTCAAGGGCCGCATCAAGGGCGTAGCCAAGGGCGGATCTGATCTTGCCTTTGGTGAATTCGGCCTGAAGGCTCAAGAACCAAACCGCGTCAATGCGCGCGAGATCGAAGCGGCCCGCCGCGCGATCACGCGTCACATGAAGCGCGCCGGCCGCGTCTGGATCCGTGTGTTCCCTGACGTTCCGGTCACAGCCAAGCCTACCGAAGTCCGCATGGGTAAGGGTAAGGGCTCGGTCGAATACTGGGCATGCAAGGTCAAGCCTGGTCGTATGATGTTCGAGATCGATGGTGTCAGCGAAGAACTCGCCCGTGAGGCACTTCGTCTTGGTGCTGCCAAGCTCTCTGTCAAGACGCGCTTCGTGCAGCGTATCGCAGAGTAAGGAGTGAATCTCATGAAAGCCGCAGATGTTCGCGCTTTGAGCGCCGATCAACTCAACGAAGAGCTTGCCAAGCTGAAGAAAGAGCAGTTCAATCTGCGTTTCCAGAAGGCAACCGGCCAGCTCGAAAAGTCGTCGCGTATCGACGAAGTCCGTAAGGACATCGCACGCGTCAAAACAATTGCCCGCCAGAAGGCGGCAGAAGCCAAGGCCTAAGGACCACAAAATATGCCGAAACGCATTCTGCAGGGCACTGTTGTCAGCGACAAGAACGACAAGACCGTCGTCGTAAGGGTCGAGCGCCGCTTTGCGCACCCGATTCTCCAGAAGACCGTCCGCCGTTCGAAGAAGTACAAGGCGCACGACGAAAACAACCAGTACAAGGTTGGTGACGTTGTTTCCATCGAGGAATGCGCGCCGATCTCCAAGGATAAGCGCTGGACGGTGGTTGCCGCCCAGGCTTGATTTCTGCGGGATTTGACCGCGAGACCCTTGCGTCTTGGGCAAATACCTGTATGAAGCACGCAATTGAAGTGAAGGAACGCTCGAGTCCGGGCGTTCTTTTGCTTTGAGATAGGCACAATAAGCCGGGCGAGGGGGTCTAGACCCAACCGGCCCGGTAACAACAAGAAGGCGACCTGACATGATTCAGATGCAAACAAACCTCGACGTGGCGGATAATTCCGGCGCACGTCGTGTCATGTGCATCAAGGTGCTGGGCGGCTCCAAGCGTAAGTACGCGTCGATCGGCGACATCATCGTCGTTTCGATCAAGGAAGCCATTCCGCGCGGCCGCGTGAAGAAGGGTGATGTCATGAAGGCTGTTGTCGTTCGCACCGCGAAAGACATCCGCCGTGCGGATGGCAGCGTCATTCGTTTTGACACAAACGCAGCCGTTCTTATCGATAACAAGAAAGAGCCGATCGGCACCCGTATCTTCGGACCGGTTCCGCGCGAACTTCGCGCCAAGAACCACATGAAGATCATCTCGCTGGCTCCGGAAGTACTCTAAGGGAGCGTTGAGAGATGCAAAAGATTCGTAAAGGCGACAAGGTCGTCGTTCTCACCGGTAAGGACAAGGGTCGTACCGGCGAAGTCGTACAGGTAATGCCGAAGGAAGATCGGGCTGTAGTGCGTGGCGTAAACATGGTGAAGCGTCACCAGCGCCAGACCCAGAGCCAGGAAGCCGGCATCATCAACAAGGAAGCCTCGATCCATCTTTCGAACATCGCGATTGCCGATCCGAAGGACGGCAAGCCGACCCGCGTCGGCTTCAAGATCGACGGTGACAAGAAGGTCCGCGTGGCCAAGCGTTCGGGAGTAGTGATCGATGGCTAAGTCCGCTTATGAGCCCCGGCTCAAGAAGGAATATGTCGAGCGTATTCGTGCGGCTATGCAGGAGAAGTTCTCCTACGCCAACGAAATGCAGATCCCGCGCCTCGACAAGATCGTCATCAACATGGGTGTTGGCGAATCGACTGGCGACTCGAAGAAGCCGACCGTCGCAGCTGCCGACCTCGCTGCGATTGCTGGTCAGAAGCCGGTAATCACCCGCGCTCGCAACTCGATCGCTGGCTTCAAGCTGCGCGAAGGCATGCCGATTGGTGCCAAGGTTACCCTGCGCGGCGTTCGGATGTATGAGTTCCTGGATCGTCTCGTGAACATCGCTCTTCCGCGCGTTCGGGACTTCCGTGGCCTCAACCCGAAGTCCTTCGATGGCCGTGGCAACTTCGCCATGGGCGTCAAGGAGCACATTGTGTTCCCTGAGATCAACTACGACAAGGTTGATCAGATGTGGGGCATGGACATCATCGTTTGCACGACGGCTACTAACGACGACGAAGCACGCGCTCTGCTCACAGAGTTCAACTTCCCGTTCCGTCAGTAATCCGTAACGACAAGCGTAAAGAAGGATAACTGTTATGGCGAAAACGAGCGCAGTTGAAAAGAACAAGCGCCGCCGCAAACTGGTTGCCGGGCAAGCCTCTAAGCGCGCCGCTCTTAAGGCAATCATCATGAACCAGTCTCTGCCGATCGAAGAGCGGTTCAAGGCAACCATCAAGCTGGCTGAACTGCCGCGTGATGGATCCAAGACCCGCATCCGCAACCGTTGTGAAGTTACGGGCCGTCCGCGCGCCTACTATCGTAAACTTCGCATGTCGCGTATTGCGCTTCGCGAACTGGGCAACTCTGGCCGCGTGCCGGGTATTGTCAAGTCGAGCTGGTAAGGAGACGGGCACATGGCAATGACTGATCCGCTGGGCGATATGCTCACCCGTATCCGTAACGGCGCGGCACGCCGCAAGTCGAGCGTTTCCACGCCGGCTTCGAAGCTCCGC
Source organism: Ensifer adhaerens (assembly GCF_013283195.1). Taxonomy (GTDB): domain Bacteria; phylum Pseudomonadota; class Alphaproteobacteria; order Rhizobiales; family Rhizobiaceae; genus Ensifer; species Ensifer adhaerens_G. The sequence goes on from NZ_JABEKT010000001.1 coordinate 2,041,840, forward strand.
GCACGTGTTCTGGATGTCCTTCAGGCTGAAGGCTACATCCGTGGATACTCTGAAGTTGTATTTGGCAACGGCAAGGCCGAGCTGAACATCGAACTGAAGTACTACGAAGGCGCTTCCGTAATCCGTGAGATCGGACGCGTTTCCAAGCCGGGCCGCCGAGTTTATGTCTCGGTTAAGTCCATTCCGCAGGTCGCGAACGGCCTCGGCATCACCATCCTTTCGACTCCGAAGGGTGTGATGGCCGATCATCAGGCACGCGAACAGAATGTTGGTGGCGAGATTCTTTGCTCCGTCTTCTAAGACGTAACATGATCTCCATAGCGAACAGACAGGTATAAAAATGTCTCGTATCGGTAAGAAGCCCGTTCAAGTTCCTGCAGGCGTCACGGCAAGCGTGGATGGCCAGAAGGTAACGGCGAAGGGCCCTAAGGGCGAACTGTTCTTTGTTGCAAACGACGAAGTTTCGGTCGCTCTCGAAGAAAACGCGGTTGTTGTACAGCCGCTCAACCAGAGCAAGGATGCTCGTTCGAAGTGGGGCATGTCCCGCACGATGATCGAGAACATCCTGAAGGGCGTCAAGGACGGTTACGAGCGCAAGCTCGAAATCAACGGCGTTGGTTACCGCGCGTCGCTGCAGGGCAAGAACTTGCAGCTGGCACTCGGTTTCAGCCACGACGTCGTCTACCAGACGCCGGAAGGCATCACGATCGCTGTACCGAAGCCGACGGAAATCATCGTCTCCGGCATCAACAAGCAGCAGGTCGGCCAGGTTGCAGCGGAAATCCGCGAATACCGCGGCCCCGAGCCCTACAAGGGCAAGGGCGTCAAGTATGCCGAAGAGCGGATTGTCCGCAAAGAAGGCAAGAAGAAGTAAGGATCACGCGAAATGGCTAGCAGGAAAGATACTCTTGTGCGTCGCGCCAACCGCGTGCGCCGTCAAATCAAGGCGGTCGCGAATGGCCGTCCGCGCCTGTCGGTTCATCGCTCGTCGAAGAACATCTACGTACAGGTTATCGACGACGTGGCCGGCAAGACGCTTGCGTCTGCCTCCACGCTCGACACCGATCTGCGTTCGTCTTTGAAGACGGGCGCTGACGCGGCAGCAGCAGCTGCCGTCGGCAAGCTCATCGCTGAGCGCGCCGTAAAGGCTGGCGTCAAGGACGTTGTCTTTGATCGTGGCGCCTTCATCTATCACGGCCGCATCAAGGCTTTGGCCGAAGCTGCACGTGAAGGTGGTCTGAACTTCTGATCGGTTGCCAGGCGGGCTTTGTGTCCGCCTGGCACCTTCATGAGTTTCCGGTCGCTTCCGATCCATGTGACGGGGGCGACTTTTGTCAATCTGCCGATTGCACCCGGAAAAGAAAAAGGAAAAGGACAATGGCACAGGAAAGAAGGGGTTCTCGCGAAGATCGCCAGAACCGCGAAGAGCGCGACAGCGAATTTGTCGATAAGCTCGTAGCAATTAACCGCGTCGCCAAGGTGGTGAAGGGCGGTCGTCGTTTCGGTTTCGCAGCTCTCGTCGTCGTTGGCGACCAGAAGGGCCGCGTTGGCTTCGGTCATGGCAAGGCGCGCGAAGTGCCGGAAGCCATCCGCAAGGCAACGGAAGCCGCCAAGCGCGACCTGATCTTCGTCCCGCTGCGTGGTGGTCGTACCCTGCATCACGACGTTCACGGCCGTCACGGCGCCGGCAAGGTGCTGCTGCGTTCGGCCAAGGCCGGTACCGGTATCATCGCTGGTGGTCCGATGCGCGCCGTCTTCGAAACGCTCGGCGTTCATGACGTCGTCGCTAAGTCGACCGGCTCGTCGAACCCGTACAACATGGTTCGTGCAACGTTCGACGCCCTCAAGAACCAGATGCACCCGAAGGACATCGCAGCTCAGCGCGGCATGAAGTACGCCACGCTCCAGGCTCGTCGTGTTTCCTCCGGCGCTGCTTCCGAAGAATAAGGGAGCTGACAGATGGCTAAGAAAGAAAACGCTGCGAAGACGGTTACCGTCGAGCAGATCGGTAGCCCCATTCGCCGTCCGGCCGTACAGCGTCAGACGCTTATCGGCCTGGGCCTCAACAAGATGCACCGGGTTCGCACGCTGGAAGATACCCCAGCTGTTCGCGGCATGATCCGGTCGGTCCAGCACCTCGTTCGCGTCGTCGACGAGAAGTGAGGGGGATAAGCTCATGAAACTGAATGAAATCAAGGACAACGAAGGCTCGACCAAGAACCGCAAGCGTCTTGGCCGCGGCATCGGCTCCGGCTCCGGCAAGACTGCCGGTCGCGGTGTGAAGGGTCAGAAGGCTCGTTCGGGCGTTGCCATCAACGGCTTCGAAGGCGGCCAGATGCCAATCTACCGTCGTCTGCCGAAGCGCGGCTTCAACAACATCTTCGCTTCGGAGTTTGTTGTCGTGTCGCTCGGCCGCATCCAGACGGCAATCGACGCCAAGAAGCTTGACGCTTCGAAGTCCGTCGATGCAGCAGCTCTCAAGGCTGCCGGCGTGATCCGTCGCGAAAAGGACGGCGTTCGCGTGCTGGCCGATGGCGAACTGAAGGCGAAGATCTCGCTCGAAGTTGCAGGCGCTTCCAAGTCGGCGATCGAAAAGATCGAAAAGGCTGGCGGCTCCATCAAGCTGCTTTCGGCTGCTGCCGAATAATATTACTGATCAACCGCCCGGGGTGCTTCACTCCGGGCGGTTTTGCTCCCATATGTGAGCCTCACGTCCGCGATGGCGAATCGCTCGCCTCGGCGGACATAGCGGAAACCACGGTGAGGCATCCGATTGCAGACACAATCGCCTCGCGTCCGGTTTTCAAGACGAAAAGTTAGTCCTTCCGGAACGGACAGGGTACTCCCGCTGATTCCGAGATTTGGTACGCGGAGAATTGCATGGCTTCTGCAGCGGAACAGCTCGCCTCGAACCTGAATTTCTCGACTTTCGCCAAGGCGGAAGATCTGAAGAAACGACTGTGGTTCACGCTTGGTGCGCTTTTGGTCTACCGTCTTGGCACCTATATCCCGCTGCCAGGCCTCAATCCGGACGCGTTCGCGCAGGCCTTCCAGGGCCAGAGCGGCGGTATCCTCGGCCTCTTCAACATGTTTTCGGGCGGTGCAGTGGAGCGCATGGCGATCTTCGCGCTCGGCATCATGCCCTATATCTCTGCTTCGATCATCGTTCAGCTGATGACCTCCGTCGTTCCGGCGCTGGAACAGCTGAAGAAGGAAGGCGAGCAGGGTCGCAAGATTATCAACCAGTACACCCGCTACGGCACGGTGCTTCTCGGCGTCATGCAGGCCTATGGCATTGCCGTCGGCCTTGAGAGCGGCAACGGCCTCGTCAACGATCCAGGCTGGTTCTTCCGCATTTCCACGGTCATTTCGCTGCTCGGCGGCACGATGTTCCTGATGTGGCTCGGCGAACAGATCACGTCGCGTGGTATCGGCAACGGGATCTCGCTGATCATCTTCGCCGGTATCGTCGCTCATCTGCCGACCGCACTTGCCGGCACGCTCGAACTCGGCCGCACCGGCGCGCTGTCGACCCCTCTGATTCTGGCGATCATCGTCATGATCGTTGCGGTTATCGCGCTCATCGTCTTCGTCGAACGCGCCCAGCGCCGGCTTCTGATCCAGTATCCGAAGCGCCAGGTCGGCAACCGCATGTTCCAGGGCGACACCTCGCACCTGCCGCTGAAGCTCAACACCGCGGGCGTCATCCCGGCGATCTTCGCGTCGTCGCTGCTGCTGCTGCCGGCAACGCTTGCTGGCTTTGCCAACACCGCGACGCTGCCCGGCTGGGCGACGTCGATCGTCAGCGCGCTCGGCCACGGCCAGCCGCTCTACATGGTGCTCTACGGCGGCATGATCGCGTTCTTCGCCTTCTTCTATACGGCCATCGTCTTCAACCCGAAGGACACGGCCGACAATCTGAAGAAGCACGGTGGCTTCATTCCGGGCATCCGTCCGGGCGAGCGCACCGCCGAATACATCGATTACGTCCTGACGCGCATCACCGTGCTTGGCGCGATCTACCTGATCTTCGTCTGCATTCTGCCTGAAATTCTCATCGCGCAGACCGGCGTGCCGTTCTACCTTGGTGGTACGTCGCTTTTGATTGTTGTCAGCGTTACCCTTGATACGGTAGCACAGATCCAGGGTCACCTCATTGCTCAGCAGTATGAGGGGCTGATCAAGAAGTCGAAGCTGCGCGGAGGGAAGAGGGGACGATGAGACTGATTTTTTTGGGACCGCCCGGAGCTGGCAAGGGGACGCAAGCCAAGCTTCTGACGGAGAGGTACGGTATTCCGCAGCTTTCCACAGGTGACATGTTGCGGGCGGCCGTCGCCCAGGCGACCGAAGTCGGCAAGCGGGCCAAGGCTGTCATGGACGCCGGCCAGCTCGTTTCTGATGCGATCGTCAACGAGATCGTGTCGGACCGGATCGATGCGCCGGATTGTGCCAACGGCTTTATCCTCGATGGATATCCGCGCACGGTTCCGCAGGCGGTCGCTCTCGGCCAGATGCTCAAAGGCAAGGGCTTGAAGCTCGACGCAGTGATCGAGCTCAAGGTCGACGAGACGGCGCTTGTAAAGCGCATGGAGAATCGCGTAGCGGAAACCATCGCTGCGGGCGGATCGGTCAGATCGGACGACAATCCGGAAGCCTTCAAGCGTCGGCTTACGGAATATCGCGAAAAGACCGCACCTTTGTCGGAGCACTATGCCGGCACTGGTGAGCTGAAGACGATTGATGGCATGGCCGATGTGGACGCCGTGACAGCACAGATCGAGAAGATTCTGGCCTAGACCCTGGGTCTTTGCCGAAAAGGAACCGCCGGGGAGTTGACTTTTCCGGCTGATTCCGCCAAAGACAGCGCCAACTCGCGACATGGGAGCGATCGGCGCGGTCTTCAACGAAACGAAGTCCGGGTACGGTCGTTTTTGACGTGTCTCGAACCTCAATCAACGTGCGGCTCTTGAGGCCGCGTAACGAAGCACCTATTGCCGGATGGCAACTGGAACGCAAGGAGAATAGACGTGGCACGTATCGCTGGCGTCAACATCCCGACGGCAAAGCGCGTTGTTATCGCGCTGACCTACATTCACGGGATCGGACCGAAATTCGCACAGGAAATCGTCGAGAAGGTCGGTATTCCGGCTGATCGCCGCGTGCATCAGTTGACGGATGCTGAAGTTCTTCAGATCCGCGAAACGATCGACCGCGACTACCAGGTTGAAGGTGACCTGCGTCGTGACACGTCGATGAACATCAAGCGTCTGATGGACCTGGGCTGCTACCGCGGCCTGCGTCATCGCCGCAGCCTGCCGGTGCGCGGTCAGCGTACCCACACCAATGCCCGCACCCGCAAGGGTCCGGCAAAGGCGATCGCCGGTAAGAAGAAGTAATTTCCCGAATAGGGAGATTGGGAGGCTGGCGCACGCGCCGGCCTCCTTTTGCAGTTTGGGAAGGGCGATGCCCGACCGTCGCGGAGCCGGACCGGTTTCGTGAAATACCTGCAGGGCCGGTTCCTCCGGTCCTGGATGAAACTGAAGAAGCAGGGCAGGGGACGAAAATTCCTTTCCCGGTGGAGCCGCTGGAATTACGGCGGTGCAGAGATCTAAGAAAGGGATCCTATGGCCAAGGAAGCCACCCGCGTTCGCCGTCGCGAACGCAAGAACATCACGTCTGGCGTAGCGCACGTCAATTCGTCGTTCAACAACACCATGATCACCATCACCGACGCACAGGGCAACGCAATTGCCTGGTCGTCTGCCGGTGCGAAGGGTTTCAAGGGCTCGCGTAAGTCGACCCCGTTTGCCGCTCAGATCGCCGCTGAAGACTGCGCCAAGAAGGCTCAGGAACACGGCATGAAGTCGCTTGAAGTCGAAGTTTGCGGCCCAGGTTCCGGTCGTGAATCCGCTCTTCGCGCACTGCAGGCAGCGGGCTTCATGATCACCTCGATCCGCGATGTGACCCCGATCCCGCACAACGGTTGCCGCCCGCGCAAGAAGCGCCGCGTCTGATCATTTGCGTTCAAAATGCCGGTGAGGGCGCTTCGGCGCGCTCCCGGACTTCGGGGCTCGGTTGTCACGATTGGATGGTGACAACGAACGGAAGGCACAAAACATGATCCAGAAAAATTGGCAGGAACTGATCAAGCCGAACAAGGTGGAGTTCATCTCCTCGGGCCGCACCAAGGCAACGTTGGTCGCGGAACCGCTTGAACGCGGCTTTGGTCTGACGCTCGGCAACGCGCTTCGTCGCGTGCTGTTGTCGTCGCTTCGCGGTGCTGCTGTCACCGCGGTGCAGATCGACGGCGTCCTGCATGAGTTCTCCTCTATCCCGGGCGTCCGGGAAGACGTGACGGACATCGTGCTCAACATCAAGGAAATCGCCATCAAGATGGATGGCGACGACGCAAAGCGCATGGTTGTGCGCAAGCAGGGTCCGGGCGTTGTAACCGCCGGTGACATCCAGACGGTTGGCGACATCGAAATCCTCAACCCGAACCATGTGATCTGCACCCTCGACGAGGGCGCTGAAATCCGCATGGAGTTCACCGTCAACAACGGCAAGGGCTACGTTCCGGCTGACCGCAACCGTTCGGAAGATGCTCCGATCGGCCTCATCCCGGTCGACAGCCTGTACTCGCCGGTCAAGAAGGTCTCGTACAAGGTGGAAAACACCCGCGAAGGCCAGGTTCTTGATTATGACAAGCTGACGATGTCCATCGAGACGGACGGTTCCGTCACCGGTGAAGATGCGATCGCGTTTGCGGCCCGTATCCTTCAGGACCAGCTGTCGGTTTTCGTCAACTTCGACGAGCCGCAGAAGGAAGCAGAGGAAGAGGCTGTCACCGAACTCGCCTTCAACCCGGCGCTTCTCAAGAAGGTCGACGAACTGGAGCTTTCCGTCCGTTCGGCCAACTGCCTGAAGAACGACAACATCGTCTACATTGGCGACCTCATTCAGAAGACCGAAGCAGAAATGCTCCGCACGCCGAATTTTGGTCGCAAGTCGCTGAACGAAATCAAGGAAGTTCTCGCTTCCATGGGCCTCCACCTCGGCATGGAAGTGCCGTCCTGGCCGCCTGAGAACATCGAAGATCTCGCCAAGCGTTACGAAGACCAATACTAACCATTAGACTGCGGGCAGATGCCTGCAAGTGAAGGAGAATAGCAATGCGCCACGGTAAAGCCGGCCGCAAGCTGAATAGAACCGCCAGCCACCGCAAGGCGATGTTTGCCAACATGGCAGCTTCGCTGATCGAGCACGAGCAGATCGTTACGACCCTGCCGAAGGCTAAGGAAATCCGCCCGATCGTTGAAAAGCTCGTCACCCTCGGCAAGCGCGGCGACCTGCATGCTCGTCGTCAGGCGATCTCGCAGATCCGCGACGCTGTTGTCGTTGCCAAGCTGTTCGACACGATCGCTTCGCGCTACGCCACCCGCAACGGCGGCTACCTGCGTATCATGAAGGCTGGCTTCCGCCAGGGCGACAACGCTGCTCTCGCCGTCATCGAATTCGTTGACCGCGACACCGATGCAAAGGGTGCGAAGGATCGCGCTCGCGTCGCAGCTGAAGCTGACGCCGCAGAAGCAGCCTGATTATTTCAGGCTGATTGAATTGAAAGCGGCCGAGTGTTCGTCACCCGGCCGCTTTTTTATGTCCGATCATTCGGTGAGGCCGCGTCTTACAGCCAGACCATCAGCCTCGCTGATCGGGACGTACAGACACTGCGCCGCCGATCCGCTTGCGAATGTAACCAGCACGCCTACCGCCGTGGTCAACGGCCAGAGGCAGTGCCAGGTTGAGGGTCTCTTGCAGTGGAATTGTCCGACAGGGCCATCTATGCCCGACGGCTTCTGTTGGCCCCAAGAGGCCAATGGGCCTCATATCGAGGCTGGCACACATAAACCGTCGACGAAGGAAAATACACCGTCATGGAGGCGATAGAAGCCGTCTTGCGGGACCGGGAGTTCCAGCATTTCTCGTTTCGATAGGCCTGCGTAGACGCCTCGGATAATTCGCCCGAACAAGCCGTGTGATATCGCTATCGTCGGACGCCCGATATCTGCAATCCATGCTTTCGCACGGTTGCAAGCATGGTCGAAGTTCTCACCATCAGGTGATTTGAAATACCAATCGAAAGCATCGGAACCGTCGAGATAGCCGGGGAACTCCGAGTTGATCTCAAATGTGGTCATCCCGTCCCATGAGCCAAGCGTGACCTCCATGAGCCGGGCATCTTCGCTGCTTGGGACGGAAAGCACACGTTGAACCCTGCGCGCGGTCTCGCGAGTTCTGCCAAGGGGACTGACTTCCATCACGGACGACTGAGCGGCATCAGCGATCTCGTGAAAGAGAATTCTTGCGACGAAATCTGCCTGATCGATACCGCTCGGAGTAAGTGACGAGTCCATTTGGCCCTGAAACCTCCCGAGTGTGTTCCAAATGGTTTCACCATGCCGCAACAGGTAAATATTCGACACGCGAATGCCCCTCTTAAACGACTAAATACAAGAATGGACATTCGCATGGCCGATTGATGACCGCAATTGGCGCGAAGCGGCCGTCCCGTCATGGCGGCAGTCTTCGATACGGCATGACGGATCTTGTTCAAGGTACAGCAGGGTACCGCCTACGCTACGGCATCCTTTGCGTGTCGGTGCGGCGGGTTGGCCTGCCGTTTGCGCTTCAGATAGGGCTTGCGCACCAGCCGCCATCCCAAAAGCAAGGCGACGAGCGCGAGATAGGTCATCTGCTCGAGACCGACCACCTTCACCGACATGGCAAAATGCAATGCACCCGCCGCAGCGATGACATAGGCGAGCTTGTGCAACTGGTTCCAGCGGCTGCCAAGGCGTCGGATCGACCAATTGTTCGATGTCAACGCCAGCGGAATGAGCATCACCAGACCGGCCATTCCGATGGTGATGAACGGGCGCCTGGAAATGTCGGCGATGATGGCGGGCATGTTCAAGACCTGGTCGAGCAGGAAATAGGCCAGGAAGTGCATGGCGACGTAGTAGAAGGCGAGCAGCCCGAGGGCACGTCGATAGCGCAGCCAGTTGATCCCGAAGAGGTCGCGGATCGGGGTGATCGCCAGCGTGGCGACCAGAAAGCGCAGCGCCCAGATGCCCAGCAGATGCTCGAATTCCTTGACCGGATTTCCCGGAAGCCGCCCGGCCGCGCCGAGATAGAAGGCAGCAAGCGCCGGACAGAGACCGAGCCAGTACAGTGCCCAGACGGACGCCGTGTGGAAGCGTTTTGGCAGGGCTGGCAGTTTGGCCATGGTCAGAAATTCGCTTTCAGGTCCATGCCGGCATAAAGGCCGGCGACTTCGTCCGCATAGCCGTTGAAAGGCAGTGTGTCGCGCCGGTTGGCACCGAAGAAGCCGCCGCCGCCGATCCTGTTTTCTGTCGCCTGGCTCCAGCGCGGATGGTCGACGGCGGGGTTCACATTGGCGTAAAAGCCATACTCGGTCGGCGCCGAGAGGTTCCAGGTCGAAGGTGGCGGTGTTTCCGTCAGCGAGATCCGCACGATCGACTTGATACCCTTGAAGCCGTATTTCCAGGGGGTGACGAGCCGGATCGGCGCGCCGTTCTGGTTGGGCAGGGTCTTGCCATAGACGCCGACCGAGAGAATGGTTAGCGGGTGACGGGCCTCGTCGAGGCGCAGGCCTTCGCGGTAGGGCCAGGGCAGCGGCTGGAAGAAGCCGGATTGGCCGGGCATTTGCTCCGGGCGCACCACGGTTTCGAACGAGACGTACTTGGCACTACCAAGCGGCTCGACCTTGTCGAGGAGTGCCGCGAGCGGAAATCCGGTCCAGGGAATAACCATCGACCAGGCTTCGACGCACCGCATCCGATAGACACGTTCCTCAAGTGGAAGCGCCAGAAGCTCCTCCAGCCCGAACTCCTTCGGCTTGGCGACGAGACCGTCGACCTTCACGGTCCACGGCGTCGGCTTGAATGCATCCGAATTTGCGGCAGGATCGGCCTTGCCGGTCCCGAATTCGTAAAAATTGTTGTAGCCCGTGACGTCGGCTTCCGGTGTCAGATCTTCGTCGACGGTGTATTTGCCTTTTGGTGCCGCAAGGGCGGCCGCCTGGGCAGCACCCGCGCCCGCGCCGAGCAGGGCGCCAGCAGTCGTTGCCAGAAATGTGCGTCGTGAAAGAAAGCAGCGCTCCGGTGTGATTTCGGATGGTGCGATTCTCGGTGGACGATAGGCCGGCATGATCTTTTCCGCTTTGAAGGTGTGGGTCTTGTCTGCTCAAACTGACCAGAGTTTCGATCACTGAGAAAGAGGCGGATAACCACGTTTTCGTGCGTTGCGCGTGATGCCAACTGATTTGCGTATGTCTTGGCGACGTTTGCCTTTTTTCCTGCGAAATCCTATCTGAACGTAGCCGCGACGAATAGGAGAATGCGTCATATGATCTTTGGTTCAAGAGCGCTTGCAACGCTCGTTCTTGCTGTCTCTCTGTCCTGTCCGGCAATTGCTCAGGATGCGAAGACCGTGCCGCAATCGCGCACGGAAATGCAGCTTTCCTTCGCGCCGTTGGTCAAGCAGACAGCGAACGCTGTGGTCAATGTCTATGCCGAGCGCGTGGTAGAGCGTCGATCGATCTTCTCGGGCGATCCCTTCTTCGAGGAGTTCTTCGGGCAGCGCATGCCAAACCGCAGTGAGAAGCAGTCATCGCTCGGTTCCGGGGTGATCGTCGGCAAGAACGGCATCGTCGTCACCAACAATCACGTGATCGAAGGCGCCGACGACATCAAGGTGGCGCTCGCCGATGGCCGTGAATATCCCTGCAAGATCATGCTCAAGGATGATCGCCTCGATCTCGCGGTGCTGAAGATCCAGTCCGATGGGCCGTTCGACGTCATTCCGATTGGCGATTCTGACGCGGTCGAGGTCGGCGACATCGTGCTGGCGATCGGCAATCCCTTCGGCGTCGGCCAGACCGTAACCAGCGGCATCGTTTCGGCGCTTGCGCGCAATCAGGTGTCGTCGGGCGATTTCGGCTTCTTCATCCAGACGGACGCGGCCATCAACCCCGGCAATTCCGGCGGCGGCCTGATTGACATGAACGGCGCGTTGATCGGCATCAATACCGCAATCTTCTCCAAGGGTGGCGGCTCCAACGGCGTCGGCTTTGCCATTCCGGCCAATCTGGTGAAGGTTTTTGTCGCATCCGCCGAGGGCGGCAATGGCTCGTTCGTGCGTCCATTCATCGGCGCGTCTTTTGAGCCTGTGACATCGGAAGTCGCAGAAGCGCTCGGGCTCGATCGTGCGCGTGGTGCGCTCGTGACCGCCGTTGTCAATGGTGGGCCGGCGGCCTCGGCCGGGATCAAGCCGGGGCAGGTGATCACGGCCGTCAATGGTATCGCCGTCGAACATCCCGATGCTCTTGGCTATCGCTTGACCACCGTCGGCATCGGCCATGAGGCGCGCGTCACGGTTTCGGAAAACGGCAAGCCGCACGATGTCAGCCTGAAGCTCAACCGGGCACCGGAGACGTCGCCGCGTGATGAACGGCTTATTGAGGGCCGCAATCCGTTTGCCGGTGCAGTTGTCGCAAATCTCTCGCCTCGACTGGCGGAGGAGCTGCGCCTGTCGACCTCGTTGCAGGGTGTCGTCGTGACCGAAATCAACCGCGGCTCGCCCGCCGCACGCATCGGCCTGGCGCCGAAGGATATCATCCGGTCCGTCAACGGGGCTGCGATCGACAGCTCGAAGACGCTGGAAAGCGTCATGGGCGAGGGTGCCTCCTTCTGGCGCGTTGAAATTGAGCGTGACGGCCAGATCATTCGTCAGTTCTTCCGATGAGTGACCTCTTCTCCTCCTCGGAACCGCCGGAAATGACCTCGGCAAGGCCGCTTGCCGATCGTCTGCGTCCACGCACGCTGTCCGAAGTCACCGGCCAGGAGCATCTGACGGGCGAGGACGGCGTGCTGACGCGCATGATTGCATCGGGATCGCTCGGCTCGATGATCTTCTGGGGGCCGCCCGGTACCGGCAAGACGACGGTTGCGCGATTGCTGTCGGGCGAGGCGGGGCTGGCTTTCGAGCAGATCTCGGCGATCTTTTCCGGTGTCGCAGATCTCAAGAAGGTTTTCGAATCGGCGCGGGCGCGGCGGATGTCCGGCCGGCAGACCTTGCTGTTCGTCGACGAGATCCACCGTTTCAACCGTGCGCAGCAGGATAGCTTCCTGCCTGTGATGGAAGACGGCACGGTCATTCTGGTTGGGGCAACGACGGAGAACCCATCCTTCGAACTCAACGCCGCTCTCTTGTCGCGCGCTCGCGTTCTGACGTTCAAGCCGCATGGTGAAGAGAGCCTGCAGGAATTGCTGAAGCGCGCGGAAGAAACGGAAGGCAAGCCGCTGCCGCTCGACGCGGACGCCCGAGCAAGCCTCATTCGCATGGCCGATGGCGACGGCAGGGCATCGCTGACTTTGGCCGAAGAAGTCTGGCGTGCGGCGCGACGCGACGAGATCTTCGACGTCGAAGCGCTGCAGCGGATCGTGCAGCGGCGAGCGCCCGTCTACGACAAGGGCCAGGACGGTCACTACAACCTGATCTCGGCGCTGCATAAATCGGTGCGCGGCTCTGACCCGGATGCCGCCCTCTATTATCTCTGCCGGATGTTCGATGCCGGCGAGGACCCGCTCTATCTCGGAAGGCGCCTCGTTCGCATGGCGGTGGAGGATATCGGCCTTGCAGATCCCCAGGCGCTGGCAATCTGCAATGCCGCCAAGGACGCCTACGATTACCTCGGCTCGCCGGAAGGAGAGCTGGCGCTCGCCCAGGCCTGCGTCTATCTCGCGACATCGCCGAAATCGAACGGCGTTTACATGGCCTATAAGGCCGCCATGCGGGCTGCCAAGGAAAACGGTTCTCTGCTGCCACCGAAGCATATTCTCAACGCGCCGACCAAGCTGATGAAGGGTGAGGGTTACGGCGACGGCTACCGCTACGACCACGACGAGCCGGATGCGTTCTCGGGCCAGGACTATTTCCCGGAAAAGATGGGGCGCAGAACTTTCTACGATCCGCCGGAGCGAGGCTTCGAGCGCGAGATCCGCAAACGATTGGAATGGTGGGCAAAGCTGCGTCGCGAGCGAAGCTAAGAGACAATTGGGACCTGGTCCAAGACGGAATGCTCGGGGCGCTCCATCCCCGGTCCCAAGTATCGCGAGGCCGAAAACCGCTTCAACTTTGGAAAGAACCAAGCATTGCCGGTCGTGCAGGGCTGGTTTGCCGCGGCATATCTTGCTGTCGCCCGCGAACCATGAGATAGAGACCGTGTTGCAGACGGCTGCACGGTATTGGATACCGAACATCCGCGGGGACGGCCTCGCTCCACTCTCTAGGAGTTTGAAATGGCCTGGTTAATCCTCTTTCTTGCCGGCATCCTCGAAATCGGCTGGGCAATCGGTCTCAAATACACTGAAGGCTTTACGCGGTTGGTGCCGACGGTCCTGACCGCTGGATCGATGGTTGTCAGCATCGCCTTGCTTGGCCTTGCTGTCAGAACCCTGCCGCTCGGCACGGCCTACGCCGTCTGGACCGGTATCGGCACTGTTGGCACCGTCATCCTCGGCATCGTTCTTTTCGCCGAACCGGCGACCTTTGTCCGTCTCGGCTGCATCGCGCTGATCGTCACCGGCATTGCCGGCCTGAAGCTTGCCGCCTAACGCCACGTTAGGCGCCTGCCGCTACGGCTTGGATATTACTGTATTCCGACGCACTGCTATCGCAGTGCGTCGAGAACGGCTGCTGCCGCCTGCATCTCCTGCCAGCGGAGCTCGCGGCGCTTGAACGCTTCCTCGTCCGTGCCCCAATGCTCGATCTGCCAGTCTTCGTCGACATGGGCAGCCGCCCAGGCCTGCTCGGCCGTCAGCCTGCCGGATGCGAAAGCGACCGCGAGCAGGGCGGAGCCTGTCAAAGTCGTGATTGTGTGGATGCAAGTGAGGCCGAGCGGCGTCGCGAAGGCGCGCAGGCTTTCGGCATAGGCGGTGATCGCCTCTTCTGGCTGTTCCTGGTGAATGACACCCTCGGCCAGAATGAAGCGAGCGCCGAGCGACTGGGCGGCCCATTCGAGCACAGGATTCCAGACGACGTTCTGCCGTTCGACGAGCCCTTCCGGACTGGACGCGCGGTAGCAGATCAGGTCGGTTCCGGCAAACCGCAGAATGTCTTCGAAAACTGAGCGCTGGTCCTTCGCCACGCCGTCGAGCGCCGTGTTGGCGATACGGGTGACCGGCATCTTGGCGGGATCGATGACCTCGGCCTGTGCGTCCCATTCGGCCGCCAGCATTTCGGCAAGCTTGAGGGTCGGGACGGCAAGGGGATGTTTGGCTGGCGTGCGAACCGGCCGGCCGTCGAGCAGGACGCTGTGGCCGCCGTCGTCCGCCACGCCAATGCTGACGTCCTTGTAGAAGCGCTTGGGCAGCGGCTTCAGCATCTGGATCTGCGCACGCCGGACCGGGTCCTCGTGGCTCAGCGCACCGATGAGTTCATCGCGAATATCAGGCATGATAGTGTTCCATCCACTCAATGATATCGGCCGGCGTGCGGGCAATATAATCGGCGCCCGCTTCGACGAGGTCGGGCACGCCAGCGTAACCCCAGGCAACGCCGATGGCGGCGGCACCGGCAGCCTTTGCCATCTGCATATCATAAATCGCGTCGCCTATGACGACGGTATCGCGCGGATCGATCCCCGCTTCGGAGCAGCATTCCGTCACCATGGCAGGATGCGGTTTTGAAGGGCAGTCGTCAGCGGTACGCGACACGAAGAACATCCTGTTAAAGCCGTGGGTCTCGGCGATATGCGTCAGGCCGCGGCGCGATTTGCCAGTGACGGCTCCGATCAGCAGCTCGTCGCGACCGGAAAGCGTCTGCATCATCGCTGCGATGCCCGGAAACAGCAATTCCTGAAAGCCGGCTTCCGCACGAACGCCGGCAAAAATCGCCTTGTAGTGCGCTGTCATTGCCAACGCCTGGTCGTCGACATGATCGCGTCCGAGCAGGCGGGCAATGGCGATATCGAGCGTCAGGCCGATGATGCCTTTGGTCGCCGACAATTCAGGGCGATCCAGCGCGAAGGCTTCGAAGGTTCGTGCCATCACTTCATGGATGAGACCGCCGCTGTCGACCAGCGTGCCGTCGCAATCGAAAAGCGCCAGTTTCATCAGTCGTCCTCGCCAGGCTCGTTCTCTTCGAAGCCCAGCAGGTTCCAGCTTTGGACCATGTGCGGCGGCAGCGGCGCGGTCACACGCAGGCGACCACCGTCCGGATGCGGGATATCGATATGGCGCGCGTGCAGATGCAGACGGTTCTGCATGCCGCCGGGCAGGCTCCAGTTGATATCGGCGTCGAAATACTTGGGATCGCCAAGGATCGGATGACCGATGTGCAAGGCGTGCACGCGAAGCTGATGGGTGCGGCCGGTATAGGGCTCCATCTCCAGCCAGGCGAGGTTCTGCGCGGCCTGCTCACGAATGCGGTAGTAGGAAATGGCGTGGTCGGCGCCGTCCTCGCCATGTTTGGCGATGCGCATGCGGTCGCCGTCCGGCGTCTGCTCCTTGACCAGCCAGGTGGAGATGCGGTCTTCGCGCTTGCGCGGAACGCCCTTGACCAGCGCCCAGTAGGTCTTCTTGGTGTCGCGCTCTCGGAAGGCAGCCGTCAGTTTCTGCGCCGCGCCACGGGTGCGCGCGATGACAAGCACACCTGAAGTGTCGCGGTCGAGGCGGTGAACCAGACGGGGCTTTTCGCCGCGCTGGTTGGTCCAGGCCTCCAGCATCTTGTCGATATGCCGGTTGACGCCCGAGCCGCCCTGCACCGCAAGCCCTGCCGGCTTGTTGAGCACGATAACCTTCGCGTCCTCATGCAGCACCATGCGCGACAACAGCTCACCGTCTGGCGAGTGGCGAAGATCACGCCCGGCAATCGGGCCTGTCTTCACTTCCTTCGCGTCGACGTTAAGCGGAGGGATGCGGACCGTCTGGCCCGGCTGCAGCCGCGTATCGGATTTGACGCGGCCACCATCGACACGGATCTGGCCCGAGCGCAGCAGCTTCTGCAGCGGACCGAAACCCAGCCCGGGAAAATGTACCTTGAACCAGCGATCGAGGCGCATACCCGCCTCGTCACCGTCCACCTGCTTGTGTTCTATGCCTGCCATCTCAGCGAACCTGCTTCCTGTTCTTTAGAGGCAGCCTTTAGACCATTGCGCGCATCAGGGCCAGCCCGGCAAAGACCGCCAGGATCGAAAGCACGACGCTTGCCGCGATATAGGTGACGGCAAGTGCGGCATCGCCACGTTCAAACAGCGTGATCGTGTCCAGCGAGAAGGCGGAAAAGGTCGTGTAGCCGCCGAGCACGCCGGTGATCAGAAACAGCCGCATCTCCGCCGAAGCACCGAACTTGCGCATGATCAACTCGGCCAAGAGGCCGATGAGGAAGGAGCCTGTGATGTTGACGCCGAGCGTTCCCCAGGGAAAGCCCGGCCCCCAACGGTGAAGCGTCCAGAGGCCAACGAGATAGCGGACCATCGATCCGATGGCGCCGCCGGCACCGACAAGCAGAAGGTTGGACATTGGATACTCCCGCTATTCCCTCTGTCTTAGGCCAGCCGCTCGGCGTGCCATTTCAGGTGGTCGTCCATGAAGGTCGAGATGAAGTAATAGGAGTGGTCGTAGCGCTCGTGCATGCGCAGTGTGAGGCCTATACCGGTTCCCTTGATGGCCTCTTCGAAGAGCCACGGCCGCAGGCCGTTGTCGAGAAAGCTGTCGGCTTTGCCCTGGTCAATGAGGAACTCAGGGAAACGGGCACCGTCCTTGACCAGCGCGCAGGCATCATATTGCCGCCAGGCGGCCTTGTCCTCGCCAAGATATTTCTCGAAGGCGCCGATCGACCAGTCGGCCGTCGATGGTTCGACGATCGGTGCAAAGGCCGAGCAGCTGCGGAAACGGTCGGGGTTCTTGAGCGCGATGGTCATTGCGCCATGGCCGCCCATCGAATGGCCGAAAATGCCCTGCCGGCTCATGTCGACGCGGAAATGCTGGCTGACGAAAGCCGGCAGCTCCTCGGTGATGTAGCTGTACATCTGATAGTGCTCGGCCCACGGCGTCTGCGTGGCATCGAGGTAGAAGCCGGCACCCTTGCCCATCTGCCAGTTGGTGAGTTCGTCCGGTACCTCCGTCCCGCGCGGGCTGGTGTCGGGGCAGACGATAATCAGCCCCAGCTCGGCGGCCATGCGGCGGTATTCGCCCTTTTCCATGACGTTGGCATGGGTGCAGGTGAGGCCCGAAAGATACCAGAGCACCGGCCGCGGCTCCTTGATCGCCTGCGGGGGCACGAAGACGGCGAACGTCATCTCGCCCTTGCAGGCCTCTGACTCGTGCGAGAAGACGCCCTGCATGCCGCCGAACGCGGTGTTCTGAGAAAGGACTTTCATCAAATGCTCCTGGGATATCGTGGGTTCAACCGGCGAGTTGCACGGCCGCGTTGACCGCGGCGGCAACAAGCACGGTGTTGAAGAAGAAGGAAACGATGGCGTGCATCAGATTGATGCGCCGCATCGCCGTGGTGGTGATGGCGACATCAGACGTCTGGGCGGTCATGCCGATCACGAAGGAAAAATAGAGAAAATCGTAGCCGCCCGGTTCCGGCGTCTCGGGGAAATCGAGGCCACGCTGCGGGGTGGGGGGCTGCCCGCTGTCGTCAGGCACCCAGTAAACGTGGGCATAGTGCATCGCTGCCATCACGTGAATGGTTGCCCAGCCCAAGACGACGGAGGCAAAGGCCAGCGCCAGCTCGAGCGTCGGCCCCTTGCTTTCGCCGTTGAGCGCGAAGAACAGCGAGATCAGCGCCGTGGCGGCCGCTCCGAAGGTGACGAGAAAGATGACGGATTCCGGTTCGTCGGTGTTTCGCGCGTGCGTCTTGAGGTGTTTGCCGGTCATCATTCGCAGCCTTCGGCCGCTCAGGACGAGATAGACACAGAAGAAGGCAATCGCCGCGACCTCGAGCATATAGCTTGGCGCGAAGAACCATGTAACCGGCAGGCTGACGAAGGCGCATAGCGATGCGGTGTAGAACGGCCAATGCCTGAGCTTTGTCGTCGCTGTCATCGAAAATGCCCTTGCGATCCATCGCGGGGTGACGCCCGCCTCACTTTTTCGTCTGGCGTGCGAGTCGGTCAAGTGTCTCAAGGAAGGTCGAACGGTCGCGTTGCGTGAATGCGGCATTGTAGCCCTTGCTTTCGCCGGTCTCGCGCAGGTGCTGGCCAAGGTCGCGCATGGCGGATGCCATGCCGATATTGCTCTTGTCGAAGACGCGGCCGGAAGGGCCGGTGACGAAAGCGCCGGCAGCCACGCAGCGGACCGCAAGCGGTACGTCGGCGGTCACGACGATATCGCCTTCATGAGCGCGTTCGGCGATCCAGTCGTCGGCAGCGTCGAAACTCGCCGAGACGATGACGTTGTGGACCATCGGGTCGCGCGACGGACGCAGCCCCGAATTGGCGACGAAGGTCACTTCGAAGCCGTGGCGCTCGGCCACCTTCAGCACTTCCGCCTTCACCGGGCAGGCATCGGCATCGACATAGATCATCTTGAATCAACTTCTCAACGGGACTGAAAAAGCGCCGGAATACAATTGATTCCGGCGCCTTCCTGAATCGGATTACTAAGCAATTCCCGGAAAAGTGCGAAACGGTTTCCGTCTGGAATTGCTCAGTTGGCGCTTAGTAGAGAACCACGCTGCGGATGCTTTCGCCGGAATGCATCAGCTCGAAACCCTTGTTGATGTCTTCTAGCGGCATGGTGTGGGTGATCATCGGATCGATCTCGATCTTGCCTTCCATGTACCAGTCGACGATCTTCGGCACGTCGGTGCGGCCGCGTGCGCCGCCAAAGGCAGTGCCCATCCAGCTGCGACCGGTGACGAGTTGGAACGGACGGGTGGAGATCTCCTGGCCGGCGCCGGCAACGCCGATGACAACAGACTTGCCCCAGCCGCGATGCGAGGCTTCGAGCGCCTGGCGCATGACCTTGGTGTTGCCCGTGCAGTCGAAGGTGTAGTCGGCGCCGCCGATCTGGTCGGCACCGCGCTTCGTCATGTTGACGAGGTAGGGCACGATGTCGTCGCCGACTTCCTTCGGGTTGACGAAATGGGTCATGCCGAAGCGCTCGCCCCAGGCCTTCTTGTCGTTGTTGAGATCGACACCGATGATCATGTCGGCACCGGCGAGACGCAGGCCCTGGATGACATTGAGGCCGATACCGCCGAGACCGAAGACGATCGCGGTCGCGCCCATCTCGACCTTTGCGGTGTTGATCACGGCACCGATACCGGTGGTGACACCACAACCGATGTAGCAGATCTTGTCGAACGGCGCGTCGGGGTTGACCTTGGCGACGGCGATTTCCGGCAGCACGGTGTAATTGGCGAAGGTGGAGCAGCCCATGTAGTGATGGATCTTGTCCTTGCCGATCGAGAAGCGCGAGGTGCCGTCCGGCATCAGGCCCTGGCCCTGGGTCGAACGGATCGCGGTGCACAGGTTGGTCTTGCGCGACAGACACGACGGGCAGGAGCGGCATTCCGGTGTATAGAGCGGGATGACATGATCGCCCTTCTTCACCGAGGTAACACCAGGACCGACGTCGACAACGATGCCGGCACCCTCGTGGCCGAGGATCGCCGGGAACAGACCTTCGGGATCGGCACCCGACAGCGTGAAATCGTCGGTGTGGCAGATCCCGGTGGCCTTGACTTCGATCAGCACTTCTCCGGCTCGCGGGCCCTCGAGCTGAACGGTCATCACTTCCAGCGGCTTGCCTGCCTGAACGGCGACGGCGGCGCGTACATCCATCTATTTTCTCCTTGGATTAACAATGACTTCGGGCGGCATCGGCGCAGTGACCAATGTCGCCCGTTGGAATCGGCAATGAACTAACGAATAGTCTGTTGGACGCGATTGAGTTCCATCTCAAGAGCGGCAATGGCCTTGCCGGTCTGTTCGTGCAATTTCTTGACGAGCGCAAGCTGCTCGCGAAGGCTTTCGCCAGAAGCGGTCTTCGTCTCGTCATCAGGCGCGCGGCCCATGCCGGCGATCAGCCAGGCGGGCGTGACGCCCAATACGCCGGCGAGCATGAACAGGCGGTTGGTGCGTGGCTCCGCCCGGTCGCGCTCCCAGGCGGCGACTGTTTCCACCCGGACGCCGAGCTGATCGGCGAGATCCTTGGTCGAAAGATTGGCCGCGTCACGTGCGCGCCAGATGCGTCCGCCCAGCGTATCTCCGTCGCCGGGTTCGCGCAGGCGGGCAATCATCGTTTCGGTGGACAAGCGCATGGATATCTCCTTTGCCACGGTCACGTTCAAAGGTCCCGGTTTCTGATCGGAGAAGTGGGAGAACTTCTCCTCCGGGGCGGAAGATGACGTGAGCTTATAGGCATTCGGGCCGTTGCGGACCACCCCGGAGCGGCAAAAACACGGTCAAAAGCGGCCCGGGCCATGAAATCCGCTCTTTCGTGTCGCGCCCGCATGCGTTGAAAAGCGCCGCTAACGTTCTAAGGTGGCGCAACCAAATCGGAAAAAGCCCATGACCGCGCCGGTATCGACAGCAGCCACTCCCCAGAACACCGTGATGCAGGGCGTCGCCATCATGCTTTTTGCCATGGTCATCCTGCCGGGCATGGATGTGATTGCCAAATACATGGCGGTGGTCGAGGGCATGGCGCCGGCACAGGTGACCTTCTATCGGTTCTTTTTCCAGCTTGTCGCGACGCTGCCCTTGCTCCTGACGATTGGTGGCGTGAGGGCGCTGCGACCGAAACGGCTCTGGCTCAACCTGCTGCGCGGGATTCTCTTGGCGGCAGCAGCCCTGTTCTTCTTCATTTCGGTGAAGTACATGCCGCTCGCCGATGTGTTTGCGATCTATTTCGTCGAGCCGTTTATCCTGACGTGCCTGTCGGCGTTGATCCTGCGCGAGAGGGTAGACTGGCGTCGGTGGTTGGCGATCGCCGTCGGTTTTGCCGGCGCGATGATCGTCATCCAGCCGAGCTTCGCAGCGTTCGGGGCAACATCGTTGCTACCGGTCGCCTGCGCCACAGTCTTTGCGTTTTATCTTCTCTTGAACCGTGCGGTCGGAACGGCCGACAGTCCTCTGACGATGCAGACGATTGCCGGTATCGGCGGAACGCTGTTCATGGTGGGCGTGATTGCGATAGGCGACGGCTTGGGCGTCGCCGACTTCGAGCCGTCCCTGCCGAAGACGTCGCTCGGCTGGGTGCTCGTCATCATCCTCGGCTCGCTTTCGGGCTATGGCCACCTTCTGGTGGTCAAGGCCTTCCAGGCCGCACCCGTTTCCCTGCTGGCGCCGTTTGCCTATTTCGAGATCGTCACAGCGACCGCACTTGGCTATCTCATCTTCGGCGACTTCCCGTCGCTCTCGAAATGGCTCGGCATCGCGATCATCGTGGTGTCAGGGTTGTTCATGATCTGGCGCGAGCGCCAGGCCGGCGGCCGATCCATCGAAGCAACGTGATACGGGGGCCGGCCTGCAGCAAGCCTAGTTTCAGGATTCGTCGTTGCGGGTCGGACCGAAGACCGTCTCGAACGCCTCGCGAACACGCATGTCCACATCCGGCATCATCACCGGCAGGCCGAGGTCGACCAGGCTGGTCACGCCATAGCTGCGGATGCCGCACGGCACGATGCCGCCGAAATGGTCGAGGTCCGGATCGACGTTGAGCGAAAAGCCGTGAAAACTCACCCAGCGGCGCAAGCGGATGCCGATCGCCGCGATCTTGTCTTCTGCCATCGACCCGTCGGGAAGCGATGGCTTCTCCGGCCGGCGCACCCAGACGCCGACGCGATCTTCGCGGCGTTCACCCCTCACGTTCATCGAATCGAGCGAGGAGATGATGACGCTCTCGAGCGCGGCGACGAAGGCGCGTACATCCTGTCGACGGCGCTTGAGGTCGAGCATCACGTAAACCACCCGCTGGCCCGGCCCATGATAGGTGTATTCGCCGCCCCGTCCCGTCGCAAACACCGGGAAGCGGTCGGGCATGACGAGGTCGGCCGCATCGGCGCTGGTGCCTGCAGTATAAAGTGGCGGATGTTCCACCAGCCAGACGAGTTCGTCCGCGGTGCCGGCGGCTATGGCCGCCGCTTCGCGCTCCATTGTTTCGATTGCCTGTGGATAATCGACGAGGTGAGGGGCAATCCGCCAGCGAACCGGGGGTGATTCCGGGGGGGCGAACATGTCCTGGCTCAGATTTTCGCGCTGCATTTCCGTCTGCATTCCTATTTTGATGCCCTGTACATGGGACGGCGCGCGACAAGAGTCCAGCGTTTGCGGGGTTTCGCGAGGAGGCTGTTGAAATAGTTTCTTTTCTCGTCAAATTTCTGTCGTCATGCCCTTGTGCACCCCAGGGGCTTTTGCTACATGCAGCCCCGCCGGAGCAATTCGGCGCCTACCACGATGCGGTCGTGGCGGAATTGGTAGACGCGCAGCGTTGAGGTCGCTGTGGGGCAACCCGTGGAAGTTCGAGTCTTCTCGACCGCACCAAAGAAAACCTGCTTCGGCAGGTTTTTTTGTTTTTATCCCTATGCTTAGCTTTGTCGGTGTGGCGCATCAGGACCCGGTGTGGGATCGGATTTATCTGCTCCCGTGTGCCTCCAGCGTCAATTCGTCGTGAGTATACGTGCCTCAACGGGGTGCTCCAGGCCTTTCAGTGAAAGCAGCCTGGTCTCGGACGCGCTCAGGAAATCCGGCACCTGCGCAGCCGTCTCGGCTGACACGAGGATCTCACCGGCGGCAGCTTGGGATTCGAGCCGTGCGGCGAGATTGACGGTGCCGCCGATCGCGGTGAAATCGCTGCGGAAGCTTGAAAACTCACCAATCTCGACATCGCCCGTATGTATGCCCACACCAACACCGAGCCGGTGGTCGCGTGATTCCTTCAGATCGGAACTCAGGCCGTTGAGTGCATCGGTGTAATGTCGCTGTATATCCGCCGCCGCCCTGACCGCAGCACGAGCGTGGTCCTTGATCTCGATCGGGAAATTGAAGATCGCCATCAGGCCGTCGCCCATCTGCTTGTTGACGATGCCATCATGCGCCCAGATCGCCTGCGCGCATCGATCATGAAACAGGCTGACAATCTCACTCAGCTCGATCGCCTCTGTTCGCTCGGAAAGGGAGGTAAACCCTCGCATATCGGCAAACAGGATCGTTGCGTGGGCACTTATGTGGCGCTGCTTCTTGACGTAGCGAAAGGAGCGTTCGCAGATCGTGCAGATATTCGGGTTCATCTTGCTTCGGGTGATGCCGAATGCCCGAAAGGGAAGGGCAAACGCCCCGCGGATCGGGATCGGCACGCGCATCTGATCCCAGCAGCCCCGGCAGATGCTGGCGCTGTTATGGGTAGGCGCGAGGGAAGGGGCAGTCGTCATGTGCTGCAGTCTCGCCGCGCCGCGCAGACTTATTGGTGGCGCACAAGCAAACTTCTAATATTCAATTGCCTTTGGCAACTCGAAGTTTTTCTCAGGCGACGATAAGACGGACACGTCCGCTGTCCGTCTGCCACTGCAAAAGGCCGGCTGACTGCGGCAGGCCGGACCCTTCGCCCTTGTCGATGCGTCGGTGGTTGCGAAAGAGCGATAAATATACGTCGCGGCGGGGCCTTCACTTCGCGTTCCGCACGGACACCACGGCGGACGATAGCTATGTTTGGCGCGCTCCGCTCTCGCTCAGCTGGACCGCTTCTTATCCAGCCTTCCAACAGTTGGGTCTATTTTTCTTCAACCGATCTCGTTTCGGTTTCGATGACCGGCGCTCGGCGAGGCGCCGTCGTCAGGCAGCGAAACTCATGAAAGGCGAACTGCTGCTATTTGGTCGTGCCATCGGGCGAAGCCTGTTGCGTTTGACCGCCGGCAATCGGCGCGGCAGCAGTCGGTGCCTGCACGCGATCCTTCTTGTTATCGATGCTGCCGGTCTGTTCCGGTGACGGCTGAACCTGGTCGACTGCCGTCGTCCGGTCGTTGTCGTTGTTTTCGCCCCAGATCGCTGCGCCACCCCAGACCAGCAGCGCCAGAAACAGGCCGGCTCCGAGGATTGCCAGAACACGCACGCCAAGAGGACCTTGGCGGCTTTCGCGGGCCGTGAAGTTTTCCCGGTCGTCGTCGGGCTCCGCTGTGATGGGATCGCCCCGTTCATCCAGATATTTTGTCATCGGATGACCTCCATTGTTGCCATCCTAAACAACGGGATTCGAACGAAAATGTTCCACTATGAGACAAATTCATCCGGGCATCAGGCTGAGAATGCGAGCACCGAAGCGCCAAGCAAGTTGGCGATCCGGCGTGACAGGTCTTTCGACGAGAAAGCCAGGTTTCAGTTCGACCAGGTATCGGCGACATTGCGCCGCACGAGCTTATAGGTATGGTCGGGTTGAACTTCGTAGGTTTCGAAGACCATCGTGCCTTGATGCATGAAGCGGTTCTGGATCATCGTGCCTGGCGCGGAGATCGTCTTGCGCGTGGGGCCCGTCTCGCCATAGGTCAAGCTGCCTGGCAGCGGTTCGAGATTGGGCGTTGTGCTGTTGCATCCCGCCAATGCGAGAAGGGTGACGATAGCGACATGCGTCGATTTCATAGGCTGATCCTTGATTGAAAACATGAATGTGAACTTAGCCATGCTGACTTGCGGCGGAAAGAGCAGGCTTTGGTGATTGCCGCGTGCCGGAAGCTTGAACTTGCGAGGCGCGCGCCGGTTCAGCTTCGCGCCATTTCCCTTGTGGCCTTGTCGAACTTCTTGACGGCTCGCTCCCGCTTCAACCGCGACAGGCGCTGCGTCCAGAATATGCCGTTCAGCTGGTCGATTTCGTGCTGGAGGCAAACCGCCATCAGGCCATCCGCATCTTCCTCGACTGCGTTGCCGTCGAGCGTCTGGTACCGGACGCGCACCTTCGCAGGGCGCTCGACGTCCTCGGAAATTCCAGGCATCGAAACGCTTCCCTCGGCATGCCTGACCATTTGCGGCGAGCGGGAAACGATCTCGGGATTGACGAAAATGTGGACACCGCTTTCACGGGTCAGTTCGATCACTGTCAGGCGTTGCAGAATGCCGATATGCGGCGCTGTGATGCCAATTCCCGGCGCTGCGCGCATCGTGTCGAGCAGATCGTCGGCAAGAGCCTGCAAGGCGTCGTCGAACCGGTCGACTGTCTGTGCTTCCCGGTTCAGTATAGGGTCGGGAAAACGAACAAGGGGGCGGATCGCCATCGGAAGCTCCTGGGCTGCGGCCGCATAGTGCTATCCGATCGCCAGGTCGATGTCGACTGTGCACGCGCATGTGCGTTTCCCATGTATTTGCAACAGCTTGAATAAATCTGTTACCACACGCGGGACGTTGGCCGTTGTGATGTGGACCTTGGCAAGGCTTTGCGCTAGCAGGGCTCTAAGGCCCATATCCTTGAGGAGGATGGGGGACAACACCGGCAGTGATGTACCCTTTCCCGATCGGCGCATGGCGGCCGGGAAGTTGGCAATCGTTTCGAGGGCGCGCTCATGAGCAATACCGGCGACGACGACCGCGGTTCCGAAGAAATCCCCGTCTATGACGGAGCGGACATCTATGCCGATGATGGTTCGGTGCGCTCCGACTTCCTGATGCATGTCGGCGCGGCGATTGCCGACCGTGACACGATCTATCTGCGCCAGCATGTCGCTGGCCTGCATTCATCCGAAATGGGCGACCTGCTTGAGGCGATCCAGCCGGAGCAGCGCTTGGCACTTGTCTCCCTGCTTGGCAAGGATTTCGACCTTTCGTCTCTGACCGAAGTCGACGAAGCCATACGCCTCGATATCGTTGAGCACCTGCCCAACGAGCAGATCGCCGAGGCGCTTGGCGAGATGGATTCGGACGATGCCGTCTACATTCTCGAAGACCTCGACCAGGAGGACCAGGACGAGATCCTGGCGAAGCTGCCCTTTACCGAACGTGTGCGCTTGCGCCGCTCTCTGGACTATCCCGAGAGCACAGCCGGCCGCCGCATGCAAACGGAGTTCGTGGCGGTGCCGCCGTTCTGGACCATCGGCCAGACGATCGATTACATGCGCGAGGACGCGGAGCTTCCGGAAAGTTTTACGCAGATCTTCGTCATCGATCCGACCTTCAAGCTTCTGGGTGCGGTCGATCTCGACAAGGTCCTGCGCTCCAAGCGCTCGATCAAGGTCGACGCCATCATGCGAGATACCAGCCACGCCATTCCGGCTGAAATGGACCAGGAAGAGGCGGCGCAGCTCTTCGAGCAATACGACCTTCTCTCCGCCGCCGTGGTCGACGACAACGGCAGGCTCGTTGGGGTGCTGACCATCGACGATGTCGTCGACGTCATCCAGGAGGAGGCGGAGGAAGACTTGCTGCGTCTGAGCGGCGTCGGTGACGAGGAACTGTCGGACTCTGTCGCCGAGGCATCGCGATCACGCGTGCCGTGGCTGTTCATCAATTCGATGACAGCTTGTATTTCGGCTTCGGTCATCGGCCTTTTCGATGCGACAATCCAGCAGATCGTCGCGCTCGCAATTCTGATGCCGATCGTCGCCGGCATGGGCGGAAATGCTGGTTCGCAGACGATGACTGTGACGGTGCGTGCGCTTGCGACCCGCGGCCTCGACATTCACAACGCGCCGCGAATCATCCGACGCGAAGCGGGAGTGGGCCTGCTGAACGGCATGATCTTCGGCTCGCTGATCGGCCTTTTGGCTGGCCTGTGGTTCCAGGATCCGAACATCGGCGGTATTATCGCCACCGCGATGCTTATCAATATGATGGCCGCGGCTCTTGCCGGCATCATGGTTCCGCTGCTTCTGGAACGTTTTGGCGCTGACCCCGCGGTGTCTTCGGCCGTGTTTGTGACGGCGATTACCGATATCACCGGCTTCTCGAGTTTTCTCGGCATTGCCACCTGGTGGTTCCACGTCACCTGACATCGCCGGTTGTTTGACTTTTACGTCAAGGTCAACGATAGTGATGCTCAGGAAATCATGGAATGGCAGCGTGAATAAGTACTATAGCATTACCGAATTGACGCGGGAATTCGGCATTTCGACCCGGACGCTGCGGTTCTATGAGGACGAGGGCCTCATCCATCCGGAGCGCCGCGGTCGAACCCGCATGTTTCGTCCTGCCGACCGTCGGCTGATCCAGGAGATCCTCCGGGGCCGGCGTATCGGTTTTACGATCGCCGAAATCCGCGAGATCATTCAGGTTTACAAGGATCCGCCCGGTGAACTTGGTCAGTTGCAACTGCTGATGAGCCGTGTCGAGGCCAAGCGCGAAGAACTGCGCCAGAAGCGCAAGGACATCGAGGATACGCTGACCGAACTCGACAATGTTGAGGAGGCCTGTTTGACGCGTCTTGCCGAGATTGGCGTCGGGACCTGATCGCGAACCTGGTCAACGCATGAAGAACAAAAGGGTGGCTTTGGTCGCCTTTTTTGTTGTCTGAAAAGAACTGCGGATCAGATCCAGCGGCTCGTATGCCGGCAATAACGCTCGAACTCGAAGCCGAAGCGTGAAAGCAGATGCCGTTCTTCGTTGCGGATGGCAAAAATGGTCGTCAACATCACGGCTGCAACCGCCATCACGAAGAACCATGGATTGAGCGTGATCAGACCGAAGCCGATCATCATCAGCGTATAGCCGAGATAGATCGGGTTGCGGGTGAAGCGAAACGGTCCGTAAGTGACGAGGCACGTGGCACACCGGTGCGGAAGCACAGCGGTATGGCGATCCAGCAGTGTCTTGACGGCCCACAGGTCGAGCCAGATTGCCGCGGCGACAAGGATGCTACCGGAAATCCACGGCACCCAGCCGTGGCCGTGGGCGACCGGGATGGGCGAGTATCGTGCGAGCAGCAAGGCTGCAAGGGTGGCGGTCCCGTAGAGCAGGGCCGGCCATGGGAAACTCAGCGGCTTGGCACGATAGGCATTCATGTCCTAGTCCCCTGATTGCACGTCCATTGTGCATTGACCGGCGATTCGCGCAATGCGTTCATCCGTGTTGACGTTGATCTTTCCCCTGTTCAGGTCGTCGAACAGGTTCTGCTCCACCAGCTTGTCGAGGGTACATCCACAGAAGGCGTCGCACGGCACGGCCGGATTGCCGCGGCTGCAGGCCTCGACGCAGTTGGTGCGGTAGGCTTGCTTGGGATCCGGCAGTGTCGGTGGCGAGACCAGCGAGAAGAGGAAGACCAATCCGATGAGCAGCGGCTGGTGGAGGAGGTATATGGCCAGACTGTGACGCCCTCCGAAGACCAATGCTTTCGTCCACAGGCGCGTCTTTTCGTCGTCGACCGGGCGCTTTGAAAGGGCTGTCACGAGACGCGCATGCACCAGTTTTGCGGTGCCGAGGCCAAGCAGGAAGGGTGCGAGCCACGGCAGCAGCGGCACGTAGTCGTTCGAGCGTGGGATCGTTTCGGAAAGACCGACCCACCAGAGATAGGGTGCGTCGAAGATCGCGGAGCGGAGATAGAGGGGGGCGGCGAAGGCGGCGGCCGCAGCCGCGAACGAAACAATCGCCGGAAGGGGCAGGAAAAGAAGACCGATGAGGCTTGCCGCGGCAATGGAATGCAGGATGCCGAAGAATATGAAGGTGTTGGGGAAGGCGAACCAGGTCGCGATACTGATGATCGCGGCCGCTCCGGCAATCTTGGCGAACCGGCGCATGAAGGCATCGAACCGGATCTTCGGCCGCTGCCCGAGCACGAGGCTGTAGCCAGCCAGAAACAGGAAGCTGCTGGCAATCAGCCGTGCAAACATCTTCCACCCGCCGGTGCCGGCGGTCCCGGCGGCGACATAGCCGAAGAATTCCAGATCCCAGACGAAATGGTAGAGCGCCATGGCCACCAGCGCCAGGCCGCGCAGCACATCGATAAAGACGAGCCGGTTTCGGCTGCCGGTCGTCGGCTGCGGTTCAACGGTCGAGGTCATGTTGGTGTCGGACATGGTGTTCGCCATCCAGTTGGCGCGAATGAGAGTGGCAGGCCTGGCTTGCGCCAGACCGCCTTGATTGCTCGGAAAAAGACAAAATGCGGCAGAAACCCGTTTGGCGATATCCGCGGTGCACCGGGCAAGCTGTTAGCGGGCGACGTCCTGCAGCAGGGCTGCCCGCGCCTCGGAGAAGAATTGCCGGCGTGTCAGGACGAAGATGACGAAGATTGTCAGGCCGACGAAGGCGTAGGGACTGATAAACCAGCCGAGATAGCCGATCGACAGGAAGATCGCCCTGAGGCCGGCATTGAAGTGCTTGGCGGCAAGTACGTTCATGCGGACGGCCCGTTCGGCCGCAATCTCGGCGGCGTGCCGGTCGCGGATCATGTCCGCTGTCATCGGTATGCCGCCCATCAGGATCGAGCAGTAGTTGAACAGGCGATAGGACCAGCCGAACTTGAAGAAGGAATAGCCGAAGAGGCAGGTGAGCCCGGCGACCTTCAGCTCGAAGGCCGTCCGCCCGCCATGGAATACATAGGGCATGTCGGCGAAGATCATCTGCGCCTGCTCGGTCGCGCCCAGGAGCGCGAAGCAGCCGCCGAGCGCAAAGATCGTCGTCGAAGCGAAGAAGGCCGTGCCCGCCTGCAGCCCGGCAATGATCTGGGTGTCGATCATTTTCAGGTCGCGGTTGAGCGAGTTGCGAATCCACCGGCCACGATGGTCGTTCATCAGCCGTGTGAGGCTGATGCGTTTGAAGCCGCGCGTGCCGTCTGTCGCCCAGCTGAAGCCGGCCCACAGCAGGATGAACACGGCAAGTGCTATGTAATCTTCGAAGGTCATACACGTGTTTTTGGCATGGCTTTTGGAAATTGCAAGGCCGGCACGCCTGTGGAGAATCGGTGCCGCATCAACTAGTGTGATGAAATTGCGGCGGAATTTCTTCCGGCAGAAATGCGCGAACTCCAGCGTTTGGTGCCTTGGTTCGAACGCCGGCGTGCGCCTGACACCTTTCTGCCATATTTCACCGTTGCGTCTTTACACTTTCTTCAGTATGCATTGCGCCATGCGCGGGCCCTTGATGTGTGGCCCGCAGCCGTTGAGAGTTTTTCGGAGACATCATGGACAATACAATACAGAAGTCTTGCTGGGGCGTGACTGCTCGCGCCGTAGCCGGTTTCGCTGGCGTTCTTGTTCTTGCTTATCTTTTCGGCGGCCTTTGATACCCAAAAGTCCTCTGATTGACAGCGCGGCTTCCCGGAAGCCGCGCTGTTTTGATTCCTGCCTGTCGCATCGTAAAGCCGAGAGACCGCAAGCCCACTCCCCAGCGCAATGTCGCACCAACGGGATCGAATGTCGGTTGATCGCCTGATCGACAGGGATAGGATGGCTTAGGGTTTGATCCTATATCTAAGCGTGAGGGTACTGCTTCGGTCTTGAGGAGAGATCGAGGTTTGTATCGACTGTGCAATCATGCATATGACGGCATCCGGCGATCGGCCGGGCGGCATATGTTCAGGCTCCGGGCAGGCAATTCATGTTTCTTTCCGTCTTCGACGTCTTCAAGATCGGCATTGGTCCTTCGAGTTCGCATACGATGGGGCCAATGTCGGCCGCCAATCGCTTTCTCGAGCTCATCCTGTCCGATGAATGGCCGCGGCCTTCGCATGCGTCCGTCGCTGCCATCAAGGTTAGCCTGCACGGCTCGCTCGCCCATACCGGCATCGGCCACGGTTCGGGCAGGGCGGTTGTGCTCGGGCTTGTCGGCGAGCGTCCCGATCGTGTCGACCCCGACCGCATGGACGCGCTGATCGACGACGTCGAACGCACCGGGCGCATCACGCCGCCGGGCCATCCGTCCTATGAATTTCAGCCGAAGACCGATCTGATTTTCGACAAGAAGGTCCCCTTGCCGGGCCATGCCAACGGCATGTCCTTCTCGGCCTTTGACAAGGACGGCCGCCTTCTGCTCAAGCGCATCTACTATTCGATCGGTGGCGGTTTTGTCGTGACCGACACGGAACTCGAAGCCATGCGCGCCTCGAAGAACAAGCCTGCGGGCGTCAAAGTGCCGTTCCCCTTCAGCAGCGCCGTGGAAATGCTCGAGATGGCGGCCCGCTCCGGCATGACGATCGCACAGATGAAGCGGGCAAACGAAGAATGCACCATGTCGCCTCAGGAGTTGAATGAGGGCCTCGATCGCATCTGGGGCGCTATGAGCAACTGCATCGATCGCGGGCTCAGCCAGGACGGTATCATGCCCGGCGGCCTCAAGGTGCGTCGTCGCGCCCGATCCATTCATGACAAGCTGCAGGAAGAGTGGCGCTCCAACAAGATCAATCCGCTGCTCGCCAACGACTGGCTGAGCGTCTACGCCATGGCTGTCAATGAAGAGAATGCGGCCGGCGGTCGCGTGGTGACGTCGCCAACGAACGGTGCTGCAGGCGTCGTTCCGGCGACCATCCGCTATTACATGCATTTCCATGACGATGCCGACCAGGACGGCGTTCGCGACTATCTGCTGACCGCTGCCGCCATCGGCGGCATCATCAAGCACAATGCGTCGATTTCCGGTGCCGAAGTCGGCTGTCAGGGCGAGGTGGGCTCCGCCTCGGCGATGGCGGCGGCGGGTCTTGCCGCCGTTATGGGTGGCACGCCGGAGCAGATCGAGAACGCAGCGGAAATCGCGCTTGAACATCACCTCGGCATGACCTGTGATCCCGTTGCCGGCCTGGTGCAGGTGCCCTGCATCGAGCGCAATGCGCTCGGCGCGGTCAAGGCAGTGACCGCCGCGTCCCTGGCGCTCAAAGGCGATGGCCAGCATTTCGTGCCGCTCGACGCCTGCATCGAAACCATGCGCCAGACCGGCGTCGACATGAACGAGAAATACAAGGAAACCTCGACCGGCGGCCTGGCGGTCAATGTCGTCGAATGTTGAGTGGCGCGCGGACGATTGTGGATGAGGCTGCGCAATTCGCTTGACCGTGACGGCCGGACGGGTGTTCAAAAACAGCCATGTCTCTGCATCTCATAAAGCTCTGCGTCGGGGCGGAATCGATCGAGGATTTGCGCGAATGGGTTTCGCGCAAGGCTCTGACTGCGATTGCCGCCGGCCTTGAACCGCACTCCTACCATACCACCCGCATGGTCCCGAAACGCATGGAAGAGCTGCTGGAAGGTGGCTCGCTTTATTGGGTCATCAAGGGCCAGGTGCAGGCGCGCCAGCCGCTGATCGGCATTGAAACCTTCACCGACGGCGAGGGGATCGGGCGCTGCAATCTGCTGCTCGGTCCTGAAGTCGTTGAGACCGAACTGCAGCCGCGCCGGGCCTTCCAGGGGTGGCGCTATCTCAAGGACAATGAAGCACCGCGCGATCTGGCGTCGCTTTCCGGTGGCGGAGCCGAGATGCCGCTTGAGCTTCGCCGCGAGCTCGCCGAACTCGGTCTGCTCTGACGGGCGAACTTTCGTACCGCTTGCCGCGCCTTTTGCCTTTATCGCCCATGTTGGTCACCACCTCTACGCTTGCGCGCGGCATGCAGGGCCCAACGAAAAAGGCGGCCGAAGCCGCCTTTGAATATTAGTCTGTTCAGAGAATGCGCATCTTCAGCGGCTGGCGACGGCCGGGCGCCGTCACGTGAAGATGAATGCCTGCGCGTGGCTGCGTCGAGCGCCAGGCTCTAGCACCATGTGTCAGCAGCATGCCGACCAGATCCTTGGTCTTCGCCTTCGGACGGTTCAGACCGAGATCGGCAATGCGCATCGCTGCCTCATGCAGCGGATGCAGATTGATGCGCGACGGTTTTGCCCGTCGCCCCGGCAAGGGAGTAACACCCGGAACATTCTCGTTCATTGCCATAACTAACCTCGTACGCTTTACAAAACCGAGGAGGGCGTCCGGACAAATACAAACCGGACGCCGAAACTAATTACCCGTCTACTGCTGGGCAGCCCAGCAGGAAATGCCTTTCTTCTTCAACGTCTTGCATGCGTTGATCGCCGCATTCTGGTCATCGAAGCCGCCAAAGCGGGCGCGGTAGACCTGTGCGCCGCCATTGCTGAAGGCGACGGTAAAGGGTGTTGCCTTGCTCAGCGCCTTGCCGCCCTTGTCCTTGGCGTTGCCGAGCAGCGTCATGGCCTGGTCCTTGTCCGGCGTCGCGCCGATCTGGATGACCCAGCCCTGAGGTTGCGGAACGGGCTGCGGTTCGGCTTCGGCCGCAACCGGCTCGCGCTTGGGAACGGAGTTGGTGATCTGAGCGTCGACCATGCCGGCCGATACCGGCTGGCGTGACAGCTTGACGCTCTGGGCGTCGAGCGTATTGGGAATAATCTTCGGCGAAAGGACCGGGTTGTCCGACGCGCGCTTGGTGCCGGCATAGGCCATCTGCACGCTGTTGGTATTCTCGCCATTGTAGCGAACGGCCGGAACCGGTCCGGTGTTCGGCAGATCGAGACCGGCTGCGGCGGCGACGGGGCTGGCAACCGGTGTTTCCGCGACCCGCGCCACAGCGATCGGTTCTTCGGCAACCGGTGCGACCGGCGTCGGCGCGGTTTCGGCAATCAGGTTGCCACCGCCGCGGCGCGATGCGGCCGGCATGTATTTTGCCACGAGGCGGCGCATCTGGGCGTCGCGGCTGGCGCCCGACGTGCCGCCCATGACGACGGCGACGATGCTGCGGCCTTCGAGCTGCGCCGAGGTCACCAGGTTGAATCCGGAAGCGCGGGTGTAACCGGTCTTGATGCCATCGACACCGCGCACATTGCCGAGCAGGCGGTTATGATTGCCGATCGTCTGTTTGCCGAATTGGAAGCTGCGGGTGGAGAAATAATCGTAATACTGCGGAAAATGCTGGCGAAGCGCGAGACCGAGGCGCGCCTGATCGCGCGCGGTGGTGCGTTGCTCCGTGTTGGGCAAGCCGTTGGCGTTGCGATAGGTGGTGCGCGTCATGCCGAGCGCCCGTGCCTTGTTGGTCATCATACGGGCAAAACGCTGCTCCGAGCCGCCCAGCAACTCGCCAAGCGCCGTCGAGGCGTCGTTGGCGGAACGGGTGACGAGCGACAGGATTGCCTGCTCGACTGTGATCGATTGCCCCGCCCGCACGCCGAGCTTCGACGGCGGTTCGGCTGAGGCGTTCTTGGAGAAGGGGACGGGCGTCGACTTACTGATCCGGCCGGCTTCGAGCGCCTCGAACGCCAGATAAAGCGTCATCATCTTGGTCAGCGAGGCGGGATAGCGCAATTCGTCGGCATCCTCGCCGTAAAGCACCTTGCCGGTCTTAGCGTCGACGACGATGCCCGAATATTTCGGGTTGGCCAAAGCGGGCGCTGCGAAGGCAACCGATGCAACGGTGCCCGCAAGGACGATCCGTCCGACCATCTTTGAAAAAGCGCCGAACGGGCGTTTCGCGAGATCAAGAAAACCTGATTGGGACACTACGCTACTCTTCATTCTCATGTCATGGGTGTTGTCCGGACGCCGCCTCCGGGAACGACCGTTCCTGAGACAGTATCGGCATAGCGTTACCAATCGGTTTATGATGAATGATTGGTTTCCGGGATCGGACGCATTTGTACAGGGGCGATACCGGTGTAGCGCAATGGTGCGGCGCTGAAGCCAGCACCACAGCACTTGGACGAAATCAGGGCACGAGATGGCTTTTGACGAAGCCTTCAACAGCATTGTCGATTTCGCGCCACTGCGGCAACAGATTGCGGGAGAAGCGGTAAAGGACGACAAGGTCCTTGCCGACATGGATATCGCGCTGGCAGTCTGCGCTGGTTGACGTTTCGTTGGCGCCAGGCTCCAGACAGCGCACGACATAGGGTGGCTCCTGCTCTCGCTCCGCAGTGAAGAAGGCCTCGCCGGCATAACTCGATGCCGCTTTGACGCCGTGTCGCGTCAACCCGCCGGGGGCGGAGCTCGTCGGCCCATCGAAAACCTGGGTGTAGATGGGCTCTAGTCGGCCGGACATGTCGCGCGACATGGTGCTCTGCGAAATCTGCAGGAAGATCAGGGCTTCGGGGCGGTTGACGTCATTGAAGAGGTGGCGGTTGTCATCGCTGTAGCCTTCGAGCGAAGGCCAGGCCAGGTAGAGATCGACGCGTTCGGCGATCGAGGTCGCGCGCTGGTTTTCAAAGCGAATGACGTTGGCAGGCAGCCGCAAGTGATCTTGTCCGATAAAGATATCGTAGGGCGTGAGGATCGACGTGTGGCCGGCAAGCGCGAGGTTTTCGCCGAACCAGCGCCCCGTCAAAGAAAGCGCCGCGGTTGCCGCGGCAAGCAACGCAACGACCGCGGCAATTTTGTAGACGAAGCGTCCTGAAAGAAGCGGGCTGAGTTCCGGCTCCGAATTCCCGTTGGAAGAGGTGCTCATCAATGGGGCGTCCCGTCGCGGTTGCCGCGCGAAATGTGGCGGTTCAGCTGCCGGTCGTCGATCGGTGGCGGCATCGGACCCTGGCAGGGTTTGCTTGCTCGACGCTGGTCGAAGATGGTTAATTTTCGATGAAGTCGACGTGGGTTCCGTTGGTGCCTGCCTGACCATGCTTTGGCCGGGCTGCCTAAAAACGAAAAAGACCGGTTCCGAGGGACAGCGGAACCGGCCAGGGCCTGGTCTGAAACGGGGATGGAACTGACCGAAGCCCGGTAAATTGAGTGTGGCGCGGGACATCACCCAACCGCGCCACAAGTCACTTTACTGCGGCCTACTGGGTGCGGACGCTGCCGACGGCGACCGTGCGGCCATCCTGCAGCTTGACCCAGCGGCCGGCATGTTCCGTCGACTGCCGCTTGAGGTAGGTGTATTCGGTATCCGACCACAGCAGCACCTTGTTGCGCATGTTGTCGAGGATGAAGTCGCCGCGATCGGTGCGGACGGTCAGTACCGCGTGGCCATCACCATTCGGCTGAAGGACGACGGTGATCAGAAGATCGGAGGCGGAGAAACCGCTTTCGATCAGCTTGCGGCGCTTCAAGAGCACGTAGTCTTCGCAGTCGCCAACGCTGTCCGGGTAGGACCACTTTTCTTCGACGCCGTGGATTTCCATGTCGGTCATCGGCGTGATCGCCTGGTTGACGTCGAAGTTGACCTCGAGAATTTTCTGCCAGCCTTCGCGTGTTAGGACCATCGGACCGCGGTCGGCGCCGTTCGCGCGGCATTCGCCCGGATTGATCTTGCAAAACTCGTAGTGACCGATCGGCGGATTGGTGGAGCCGGTCACAGCCATATTCGCCGGCAGGGCCAGCGCGCCTTCGATCAGGCTGCCGGTGAAAATTGCGGCGACAGCGATCATCTTGGTGATTGTCTTGAGCATGATTGTCTCCCCGTTATGGTTCGACAATGGCACGGACATTTTTATCGCTCGCGAATATGCGAGGTAAAACAAAGTACAAATGAAATTCGTATCAGAATAAAATAAGAATAGAATTTGAGATGTATTTAAATCGGATTTGATTCAATTTTTATCGATCTTGACGTTCCAGCGATCGCGAAGGTGGAATTTGTTAGGCATCCAAATGGTTGCGGGAACACCGTTTTTTGGGGGGCATGTCGACGGAAGCTAGGCTGATTTGGAGGCGTACGATGGCGGTCGAAGGCGTCCGCGAGGAGGAAATTCGCAACTTTGCATCCCGCTCGAATGCTTGATTAAAGCGTGAAATCAATGTGGAGAGCGAAAATGTCGAGAAAAAATATTTGAAAAAAGTTGTGCCGAAAATCGGCAGAAAGAACATGGGATGTGCTGAAATGGAGCAAATGCGCCCAGATCCAAGCACGCGCGCAAGCTCTCCAGGTCGATTGTCGAAGGAACTCGGCCCGAATGGTGCCATGGCGAAGCCGCGGTCCCGCCTCGGACATGCCGGTCGTCGGTTGCGCTATACGATGCAACCGTGGTCGAGGCGTCAGAGGAAAAGAGCTGGCAATGTCGGTGAGCTAGCGACCGAACCTGTCTGGTACCGGACACGCAGAAGCGTTCTGCGGTAGCGCCATGCGCAAGAGCGTGCACTCAATGCGCGGTCATCGAGGCTGACTGAATGTTTCCTTAGATCGTATCCGGTTCAAGGATAAAGACCTGCAGCGACTAGACGCGCTGTATCGGTGTGTTCTAGAGGAATTCCGTCAAGGCTTCACGGGACTGAACGCCCGAGAATTCGATGGCAACGCCTTCTTGGAAATGACGGACGATCTTGCCCTTCATGTTGCCGAGCCTGATCTGTGTGCCGATCGGCGGGCGGTTTTCAATGTCAACGGCGGCGCCGGACAGCGAAAGGTCGATGATGCGGCAGGGATACTTCGCGCCGGTATCGAGCGTCAGCTCGGTCACTGTCTTGCGCGGTGCAAGGCGGTCATGGCGACGGTCTTCCGGCAGGCCGAGTTCGTGCTTGTTGGCAATCCACGTCAATTGCGCCGCAAGCTTCTCGCGCTTGCGTTCGGTGGCATTGAGCTGGATGACGAAGGCGTTTTCGGCAAGCCGCGACACGGTGCCTTCGAGCCGACCGACGTGATCGATGTAGGCGATGATGCGTTCGCCGGCGCGCGGGCGGGCCGGCGACAACAAAAGCACGTCACCCGGTGACATGTCGACGGCGGTGCAGTCGTATTCGTCGTGATTGGCAAGCATCAGTCGCCCGGTGAGATTCACCGAGACGCGCTGGAACGCGCCTTCCTGGTGCGGCTTCGGACCGGTATTTTGCGCTTGCTGGAACGAGAACATGATCACTCTGCATCGACGTATCTTGGCACGCGAAAGCATAGTGTGATCCGGTTAATAGAAGGTTCGCCCTGCGGTTGGTGCCGGCATCGCTCTCGGTGCGGACCTGCAGCGTTACCCGTCACGACCACCTTCGAAGACGCGCAGGTGTTGAACCCGGCGTATGCCCGGCTGAGTGGCATCGCGCTCAACCGGTTCTTTGAGGAAAGCTGCGGTTCGGTCCGGATCGAGTACCCTGAGGCCTGTGACGTCGAGGCCGGAAACGGGGGTGGCATTCAACCAGTACGGGCGCGATAGCGGAGAGAGCGAGCCGAGAATGCGGTCGCTTTGACCTTCGTTGGACGCAAGGGGGAGGAGCAATGTCTCGGTCTCCAGCTCTCTTCCGTCATCCGTTCGTGCTGTCGCCGACAGGACGACGGGGACATGTTGTGTCATGACCCGCCTGCCGATCTGGAGTACTTTGCCAGCCTGGCTTCCGAGCCAAAGCGTGGCGAACTGCCGGCCGCGAAAATCGTGATCGAAGAGGGCGCAGACATGCGTACCGGCAAGGCGGAATTTCATGCCGCCGAAATGATCCCGCTCGAGGATGAAGAGTTGGGGAAGGAGCGTTCGAATTGCCGACGGATCGATCTCGTTGCGACGTGGTAACTCACGGTCGCCTCGGATGACGTTCCAGTACTGAAACAGCTGCGTCGATGTCTTGTTGCGCATGATGTCGTTCATTCCACTTCTGCGGTCGCCTGTGTCGATCCGGCACACAATCGCCCGCTCATTCCTGTCGTACCGATGACAGTGCGAAATTCGTGCCACCCGGAAATTAAGGTTAACAAACGGTTTCGATTGCCGCGGACGCACAGGAATGGCACTTGATTGGACATCACTTCACGAAGGGTTGCCTTCGGCACAGAACTTGAGCTCGCGCTATTGGGGGCTCACGGACCGTTCAGTTTTTACTGGACGGTCTTTTTTTGTTTGCTTATGGCTGGGCGCGCTGTCCGGCTTATGCGCAATTGCCCGACCGACGTGGTCGGATCGAAACGGATATGCGG
The DNA here is from genome assembly GCF_013283195.1 of Ensifer adhaerens. Classification (GTDB taxonomy): domain Bacteria; phylum Pseudomonadota; class Alphaproteobacteria; order Rhizobiales; family Rhizobiaceae; genus Ensifer; species Ensifer adhaerens_G. The sequence continues at coordinate 2,080,599 of NZ_JABEKT010000001.1, forward strand.
ACGGAAGAGAGCATCAGCCATGGAACGAGATCAGGCGGCAACGCCACCGGAGGCGGAACGGGAAGGCGCCGTCAATCGCGCGCGCGAGCCAGCTTTCAATTTGCCGGCGGGGCTGACGTGCATTCTGCTGTTCCTCGTCGCCATTCACGCGTTGCGCACCTATGTTTTCTCGGAGAGTCTCGATCGGGAAATCATCCTGAACTTTGCCTTCCTTCCTGCACGCTATGATCATCCGCTTGCCGAGCAGGGCCTCGCCTGGCTCTGGAGCCCGGTGACCTATTCGTTCCTGCACGGAAGCTGGGAACACCTGATCTTCAACATCTTCTGGATGGTTGCCTTCGGCGCGCCGGTGGTGCGGCGCATCGGCATGATGCGGCTTGCGGTTTTCTGGGTTCTTTCAGCCGCCGCCGCCGTAGCACTTCACACGGTTTTTCACTGGGGCGAAATGATCGTCGTCGTCGGTGCCTCGGGGGTGGTTTCCGGCTTCATGGGAGGTGCAGCACGATTCGTGTTCTCACCCAGCGGCCGTATCAGTCGTCAATTCGCCCATCTTAACCGCCGGCTTTCCGTCAAAGAGGCGCTGTCCAATCGTTCCGTCGTCGTTTTCAGCGGCATCTGGTTCCTGACGAATTTTCTCGTCGGATTTGGCATGTTCACGCCAGGCGGTGCCGGCAGCGTGGCATGGGAAGCGCATATCGGCGGTTTCCTCTTCGGCTTCCTCCTGTTCGCCCTGTTCGATCCGCGGGATTGATAGCGGACCGATCCTGTTGCGATCATTGTCAGAACGCTTGATTTCCCCGGAACGCTGGCGCACCATTTGAAACGGCCGTTTTCATTCAAGGGTGACGCGGTCCGTGAAGGCCGGGTGCCGGCAGGTCGATTGCGTCCCTGAGGAGCGTCGCGTTGACCTTGACAGCATCGGAAAGGGTATAGGTTCCATTGCCCGATTGTGCCGCACACGACAGGCCGGAACCTGCCTCGCCGACCCGGCGTCGTCGCAACGGGGAGAAGTGCGCATGTCAGTAAAAGCGATACTCAATGAAAAAGGCCGGAACGTCGTGACCGTCGGTCCTCGCATGACGGTTCAACAGGCTGCAGTCCTTCTACGTGACAATCATATCGGCGCGGTGATCATCATCGATGCGGATGATCAGATCGCCGGCATCCTGACCGAGCGCGATATCGTCGCCGCCATCGCCAAACACGGGGCAGCCTGTCTGGAGAAGCCGGTTTCGGCTGTCATGTGGCAGAACGTCTATTGCTGCACCGAGGACATGTCAGTCGATACGCTGATGGAGATGATGAGCAAGTTGCGGGCCCGTCATCTCCCAGTTGAAACCAATGGGCACCTGGCCGGCATCATTTCGATTGGCGACGTGATCAAGCATCACATCCGCGCCATGGAGCAAGAGGCCGAGCACATCAAGGCCTACATCGCCGGGTAATGGTAAAGGGCGGTTGCCGCCGCCCTTTCGTCACCCGCCTGCGGCATGGTCTCGAATATTCGCGCGGAGCGCCTGTTCGCGTTATGGCCTTTCGCGAAACATGCGACCGGTACGGCCATCTCTTGGGTCAACGCGAAAGCCTGGCGTCGCACCAGCCGTTAACGGACGAGGACTTCCTGCATGCGGCGGATTTCGGCGAGCTTGGCCTTTGCTTCCTGATAGCCGCGATCGATCGCCTCGCCGGCGCGGTGGAATTCCGAAAGCCCGATATCGTTGAGCTTAGGATGGAGCGCGAGATCCGGCGGGTCGCCGGCAAGGCGTGCGCGCGAGATCCGATCCTGGATGATGTTGAAAGCCTGAACCATGACGCTGGTCATGCCCATGCGCGCAGAATGGTGCGTCGGCTCCTTGGCGGGCGGCGTATCGTGGGTCTCGGAGCCGGCGTTGTGCTTGACGACGGCAGAACGCCCATAGAGGTCGTAGTTGAGGTTCACCGCGACGACGAGCTGTTGTTCGTGAGCGCGGCAGACGGAAACGGGGACGGGATTGACGAGCGCGCCGTCCATCAACATCCGGCCGTTGGCCTTGATCGGCTCGAAGATGCCGGGCAGGGCGTATGAGGCGCGGATCGCGGTGATCAGCGAGCCTTTTTCCAACCAGACTTCATGGCCGCTATGCACTTCGGTGGCAACTGCGATAAACGGTCGGTCGAGGCCTTCAATGCTCAAGCCCTGCAGATGCTCCTGCATGCGCTTGGTCAAGCGCAGCCCACCGAACAGGCCTCCGCCGCCGATGGCGAAATCGAGCAGGCCGGCAATGCGCCTGACGGTGAGGGAGCGGGCGAACGTTTCCAGTTCATCAAGTTTGCCGGCGAGATAACAGCCGCCGACCAGGGCGCCGATCGAAGTTCCGGCGATCATGCCGACTTCGATGCCCTCTTCGTCAAGCGCCCGGAGCACACCGATATGCGCCCAGCCACGGGCGGCGCCGCCACCAAGGGCGATGGCGATCTTCGGCGGTTTGGGCGGCACGGCGGGTTCTGATGGTGTTGTCGAGAGTGATGACCCATCCGGGTCGGTCAGGTCGGCAATCTGGCTGCTACGCGTAAAAGTCCAGTTCAACATCCGGCACCTCCAACACCGCCGAACACTTGGCAGCGCAACACGTCCTTCAGAATGCGCGAAGGGCGTTGTGGCGCTCCATGCATTGACTCAAACTTCCGAAGACCCGATTCGATCCTGGAACCACGCAATAATTTTTGAGCGCGCTTGTCTGGAGGATACCCTGCCAAGCCGGCGCTGGTGCCGGCCTTGTCCTTATTCATTGCTGAAAGACTGGCACCGTTACTCAGATTACCATCGATCCTGCCGCCGTGTGCGGCGGAGTCGATAAACATTCGCTACAGTCTGCAATACTGCCCGGCTTGTGGCCGTTCCCGGCGAAACTGTATCCTTGCCAAAGGATTAGGCGCCCGCTGGGTTACCAAAATATAAACGCAGTATGCACCCGCGCCAAAAAGGTGCGCAATGCTTAATTTTTGTCATAAACCTTGTTCGGGTCGAAATGCTGATGATCGTCCGTGATCGTGACGGTCGCACGACCCTGCTCGACACCGACCGTGCGATAGAAGCAGGAGCGGCGGCCGGTGTGGCAGGTTGCATCGTGCCCGGCGACCGAGACCTTCAGCCAGATGGCGTCCTGGTCGCAATCGGTGCGAATTTCCTTCACCGTCTGCAAATTGCCGGAGCTTTCGCCCTTCTTCCACAGGCTCTTGCGGGAGCGGCTGTAATAGTGGGCGACACCAGTCTCGATCGTCAGCGCCAGTGCTTCGGCGTTCATGTGCGCGACCATCAGCAACTCGCCGTCGCGCGCATCGGTCACGACTGCCGTGATCAGGCCCTTGTCATCGAAGCGGGGTGTGAAGGCCGGACCGGATTCCAGTTCGGCCTTGTTGGAAGAGGGGGTCTCGAAGGTCAGCGTCATCGAAGGCTCCGTTGATTGGAGCCTTACTTGAAGCCCCGCAGCATCGTCATGAAACGGGCCTGTTCGGCCGGTTCGGTCTGGAACGTACCCGTAAATGTGGTGGTCAGTGTTGTCGAGCCTTGCTTCTGAACGCCGCGCATCGCCATGCACATATGCTCGGCCTCGATCATCACCGCGACGCCGCGTGGGGCCAGCGTTTCATCGATCACCCGGGCGATCTGCGCCGTCATCGATTCCTGCGTCTGCAGCCGACGTCCATAGATGTCGACCACGCGGGCGATCTTGGAGAGACCCAGTACTCTTCCGTTGGGCAGATAGGCGACGTGCGCCTTGCCGATGATCGGCACCATATGGTGTTCGCAATGGGAGTAGAACGGGATGTCCTTGACCAGCACCATGTCGTCATAGCCGGCAACCTCCTCGAAGGTCCGGCCGAGCACGTCTTCGGCTGCAAGATCATAGCCGCTGAAAAGCTCGCGGTAGGACTTGGCCACGCGTGCCGGTGTATCCAGCAGGCCTTCGCGGCTCGGATCGTCGCCGGCCCAGCGAAGCAGCACGCGCACGGCGTCCTCGGCTTCCTTCTGCGTCGGCCGGTCGCTCGCATTGTCGAGCACGGGGAAATTCTTCACTATGGCATCCATAATGGCCTCTTTGCGCAATACGGGGATTGCTTGACGTTTTATCTTTCGGACAACTCGCCACTGGCCATTCGCCTAACCCTGCAGGCTTGGGTTCCGTCGGCGGGCTCCGGGGCTTTCTGGTCCTTGCTTAGCAGTGCAATGGACCGTCCGGCACGGTTTCCCAAACAACAGGCGACATTTGGTCCTCTTGCGGAACTGTCGCCCCAACACGACATAGCATATAGTATGGTGCCATAGAGATGAAAGAGGCCGAGGGGACTGCGTCGTGCTTTTTTCCTGCCTACAGGAGAAAATCATGCGCCGATCACCCAAAACCGCGAAAAATCAGCCGGAACGCGTCACATGATGGATGACATCTACAACAATCGTATTCTCGACTTCGCCGGCAATATCCCGCGCATCGGGATTCTCGAAAATGCCGATGCCGAAGCAGTGGCCCATTCGAAACTCTGTGGCTCGAAAGTGCGGATCTGGTTGAAGATGGACGGCGACGTGGTCACGGATTTTGCCCACGACGTGAAGGCATGCGCGCTCGGTCAAGCATCGTCTTCGATCATGGCGCGCCATGTGGTCGGCGCACAGGCGAGCGAAATCCGCCAGGCGCGCGACGAGATGCTGGCGATGCTCAAAGCCGACGGCGAAGGCCCCACGGGCCGTTTCGAGGATATGCGCTTCCTCAGACCTGTGAAGGACTACAAGGCCCGCCATGCATCGACCATGCTCACCTTCGATGCTGTCGTCGATGCGATCGGCCAGATCGAGGCCAGGCGTCTGGCAACGGCCGTTTGAGCCATGTGCCGGGATCCGCATTGTGAACATTCGACAGCGGCAGGCCCCGTGTCTGCCTACAAGGGACGCAATTGGGCTGGTCCCTTCCGCAAGACGCCGGGGCGTCTCATCGGCATGGCCCTCATTCGTGCCTACCAGCTGACCCTTTCCAGTTTCATCGGCAATGCCTGCCGGCATCTGCCGACCTGCTCGGAATATGGTTATGAAGCAATCGCGCGCCATGGCTTGTGGGCAGGCGGCTGGATGACGTTTTTCCGCGTGACGCGTTGCGGCCCGGGCGGCACTCACGGTTTCGACCCGGTGCCGGAACGCCTGAAAGCCAGGCATCTCTGGTATGCACCGTGGCGCTACTGGCAGCCGCGGCCGAAGGGCGGATGAACGCGATGACCATCCCGATGGAGTACCGGCAGGCGTCGGTCGATTTCGACCGGTTTATCGTCGATGCCCGCGACATCGCGGGGCTTCAGACGACGAACCAGGCCTATACGATGGTTCAGGCCGTGCTGCAGACCTTTCGCTGCCGCCTGGACGTCGAGGATGCGATCCTGTTTGCTGATGTCCTGCCGCCGGTTCTAAGAGCGATTTTCGTTGCCGCGTGGGATCTTGAAGCGCCAAGGAGCCCATTTTCAGGCCGGACGACGATGACGCTTGAAGTGCAGGCGTTCCGCGGCGATCACAACATTTCGCCGGATACGGCGATTGCGGATGTGGCGGCTGCCTTAAGGAAGAATATCGACGAAGCGAAGCTCGATCGCGTGTTGGCCCGTCTCCCGGCCGGCGCCGCCGACTTCTGGCGTGCATGAGCCAGGGAGTTCCGCGCGTGAAGAGTTACGTAGCGTTGCTCTACAGCATTGTGCTTGGCGAAGGGCGCCGCGTCGTCATGGGGGACCTGAGGGCCATGGCCGAGCGGCTTGGCCACCGGTCTCCGCGGACGCTCGTCGCAACCGGCAACCTGCTCTTCGACGCTGATAACGCCGCCGTCAACGATCTGGAGGCAGCGCTCGAGAACGCATTTGCCGAAACATTCGGCCGCCATGTCGACATCATCGTACGCCCCGGCGTCGATTGGCTGCGGCTCGCCGCGACCAATCCGTTTCATACCGAAGGCGAGGAGGACGGCACCCGCGTCCATGTTCGCGTGATGCGCCAGCCATTGTCCGGCACGGTGCCTGCTGATTTCGAACGCTACTGCACGGCGGGCGAGCGGCTGGCGGTCGTCGATGGTGATCTCTGGGTTCATTTCACCGGCCAGGCGAGCGAATCGAAACTGCTCGGCGCCTTGACCAAAAAACGTCTTGGAGTCGGTACGTTTCGCAACTGGAACACGGTGAAGGGCCTGGCCGCGCTGCTCGGCAGCTAGGCTTGCCTTGCCTTTACTCGGCCTCGAAAAACCTCTATCAGGCCTGCGTCAAATAGCCGGCCCAAGCCGGTCAGTCATACCACACCATACCACCCGCATTCGTTGGCGGGACTGGATAGGAGATCATGATGTCGAATCCCGTTTCCCTTACATTTCCTGATGGCTCCGTCCGCGAATACGCCCCGGGCACGACCGGGCGCGATGTCGCCGAGTCGATTTCGAAGTCACTGGCCAAGAAGGCTGTCGCCATTGCGCTCGACGGCGAGCTGCGCGACCTGTCCGACACTATCGCCGATGGCCGCATCGAAATCGTCACCCGCGACGACAAGCGTTCGCTTGAGCTGATCCGTCACGATGCGGCACACGTGATGGCGGAAGCCGTGCAGGAGCTGTGGCCCGGTACGCAGGTGACCATCGGGCCGGTGATCGACAACGGCTTCTACTACGACTTTGCCAAGAACGAGCCCTTCACGCCCGACGACCTGCCGGTCATCGAGAAGCGGATGAAGGAAATCATCGCCCGCAACAAGCCGTTTACCCGGGAAGTCTGGTCGCGCGACAAGGCACGCCAGGTGTTTGCCGACAAGGGCGAGGCCTACAAGGTCGAGCTCGTCGACGCGATCCCGGAAGGCCAGGATCTGAAGATCTACTACCAGGGCGACTGGTTCGACCTCTGCCGTGGCCCGCACCTGGCGTCCACCGGCCAGATCGGCACGGCCTTCAAGCTGATGAAGGTTGCCGGCGCCTATTGGCGCGGTGACAGCAACAACCCGATGCTGACCCGCATCTACGGCACCGCCTGGCATACGCAGGAAGAGCTCGACCAGTACCTGCACATCCTGGCCGAAGCGGAAAAGCGCGACCACCGTCGCCTCGGCCGCGAGATGGATCTCTTCCATTTCCAGGAAGAAGGTCCCGGCGTCGTGTTCTGGCATGGCAAGGGCTGGCGTCTGTTCCAGACGCTGACGGCCTACATGCGCCGGCGGCTTGCCAATACCTACCAGGAAGTCAACGCACCGCAGGTGCTCGACAAGTCGCTGTGGGAAACCTCGGGCCACTGGGGTTGGTACCGCGACAACATGTTCAAGGTGACCGTTGCCGGCGATGACACCGACGATGAGCGCGTCTTCGCGTTGAAGCCGATGAACTGCCCGGGTCATATCCAGATCTTCAAGCACGGCCTGAAGTCCTACCGCGAACTGCCGGTGCGGCTGGCCGAGTTCGGCAACGTTCATCGCTACGAGCCGTCGGGCGCGCTGCACGGGCTGATGCGCGTGCGCGGCTTCACCCAGGACGATGCGCACGTCTTCTGCACCGATGAGCAGATGGCGGCCGAGTGCCTGCGCATCAACGATCTCATCCTGTCGGTCTATGAAGACTTCGGCTTCAAGGAAGTCGTCGTCAAGCTGTCGACTCGTCCGGAAAAGCGCGTCGGCTCCGACGAGCTCTGGGATCGCGCCGAAAGCGTCATGACCGACGTGCTGAAGACGATTGAGGCGCAGTCCGAGGGCCGGATCAAGACCGGCATCCTGCCGGGTGAGGGCGCGTTCTACGGTCCGAAGTTCGAATATACGCTGAAGGACGCCATCGGCCGCGAATGGCAGTGTGGCACGACGCAGGTCGACTTCAACCTGCCGGAACGTTTTGGCGCCTTCTATATCGACAAGGATTCGGAAAAGCGTCAGCCGGTGATGATCCACCGCGCGATCTGCGGCTCGATGGAACGCTTCCTCGGCATTCTGATCGAAAACTTCGCCGGCCACATGCCGCTGTGGATTTCGCCGCTGCAGGTCGTCGTCGCGACGATTACCTCGGAAGCCGACGACTACGGTCGCGAGGTCGCCGAGCTTCTGCGCGACGCCGGGCTGACCGTCGAGACCGACTTCCGCAATGAGAAGATCAATTACAAGGTCCGCGAGCATTCGGTGACCAAGGTTCCGGTCATCGTGGTTTGCGGCAAGCGCGAATCGGAAGAGCGGTCGGTCAACATCCGCCGTCTCGGCTCACAGGCGCAGACGGCGATGTCGCTCGACGAGGCGATCGCTTCGCTCTCTGCCGAAGCGACGGCGCCCGATCTCAAGCGCAAGGCGGAAAAGAAAGCCCGGGGTTAAGACCCCGGGACCTTCGCTCTGTCAGTAAACTGTCATATTAGCGGAATATCCGGATACTGCAGCGCCTTGTACCGGGCCATCCATCGGAGACTTCCGTGCAGTTCAAAGAGCTGTCCTACGCAAACGAAAATGACCGGCGCCTGAAGCGCTGGTTCATCCGCTCGATGGAAGGCTTGGCGGGTCGCAACCGATACGCCAAGCTCTATGCCCGCTGGCGGGCCGACATTGTCGGCAAGAGCGACCGTATCTTCGGCGAGATGTTGCAACTGATCGATGTGCGCCTGCGGCTTCAGGGCGAATGGCCTCCGCGCCACTTGCCGGACACGCCGCTGGTCATCGTCGCAAATCACCCGTTCGGCATCGGCGACGGTATCGCTGTTCTGGCACTCGCCGAGCAACTCGGCCGGCCGTTCCGGGTGCTGATCAACAACGAGCTGTTGAAGGTGCCGGAGATGGCGCCCTATTCGCTGCCGGTGTCTTTCGAGGAAACGAAGGAAGCGCTGGCGCTGAACATGGCTACACGCCATGAGGCCGTGCGGCTGCTGAAAGAGGGCGTGACGATCGTGATCTTTCCCGCCGGCGGGGTGGCAACGGCACGTTCGGGCTGGGGTAGGGCCGAGGATCTGCCGTGGAAGATCTTTCCCGCCAAGCTCATTCAGGCGGCGCGCGCCAGCGTCATACCGATCTACTTCGAAGGGCAGAACGGGCGCATCTTCCATCTCGCGAGCAAGGTGTCGCTCACGCTCCGGATCTCACTGCTGATCCGCGAATTCCGGAGATTGTCGGGTACGACGATCGCGGCCCGCATCGGGCATATCCTGACATGGGAAGAGCTTTGCGCGCATGGCGACCGCAAGGATCTGCTCGGTCGGATCTATGAGGCGGTGTTTTCGATGGCTCCGCCGCGTCGTCGCTTTCTCAGGCGCGCCGGCTAACGCGGCGTGAGGCATTTGCCTTAACGCCAGCCCTCCACCGTAAGATCAATCCTGCGCTTCCGCGGCCGCTTCCGGGCTTGCGGCGGCGCCGCCGTTGGTCAACAGCACTTCGATGTCGGTGTTGACGCCGGCCTTCACCGTGAAATCGCGCTGGTAGATCTTGTTCTTGTTTCTCGCAACGGCCGTATAGTTGCCCTCGAGAAGAACGAGCGTCGGGAACGCGCCTTCCTCCTGGTCGACGATGTCGCCGGCCGAAGTGAGGATCGACCAGCCGGTATCGGCGATGGCTTCGCCACCCGCTTCGGAAACCAGCTTCAGCGTCAGCTTTGCGGCCTTGTGCTGGATCGTCGCCTCGGTGAGCTTGCCGGCTTCCACCTGGATGTCGGCGGTGATCACCGCGTTTGTCGTGCCGTAGTTGGAGCTGACATGGTAGGTGCCGGCGCCAAGGCGGATGACGGTGCTGGGTTTCACGTCGGCGGCAATCAGCGCCCGTTCACCATCGCCCTGCGTTTCGGAGGAATAGATGGAGAAGCTGAGTTCGCCCGGAGGAATGCGCACATCGCTGCCGGAGACAGCGTTCAGCGTCATGCCGCCGGCATCGAGCACCAGCACTTGTTTGTCGAGCGCACCGTCTTCCGGGATGCGGATCTTGCGCGTGGCGGCCGCACGTCCGAATGCGACGTTGACGAAATACTCGCCTGGTACCAGGCTGAAGGCCGTTGATCCGCCTTCCGACGTTGCCAGCAGCGGCAGCTTGCCATCGCTTCCAGGGATGGGGCTGAACACCCGCCAGGTCAGGCCCGCCTCGACCGGGTGGCCCTTGCCGGTCAGAAGCGCCTCGAGCTTCACGTCCTTCAGCGTGCCTTCCTGTGTCGGGTCGGTGGTCATCGGGCTGAAGCCGGTCAGCTTCGGCATCTTGCGCGTTCCGGAAATCGACGGAAAGCTCTCGAAAGCCTCGGTCGCATCCTGCGCCAGGGCGCTGCCGGCGGTAATGCTTGCGAGTGCGACCGCCAAACCGGTTCTAATGAAAATACGAGGGCAGGTGCGCATGAGAGCAGTTGACTTCCTGACTGGGTGACTCCACTTGAGACGCCGGTATGGCATTTTCGTGGCTGCCGGTCGGCGGCAAAATAGTGGAATTCACCCAATATGAAAACCGAAATAAAGCTCGTTGATTATCTCGCGTCCCGGCGATCCATTCCCGCGTTTCAGATGGGCGAACCAGGGCCTGGTAAGGCCGAAGTCGAGGAAATGCTGACGCTCGCCTCGCGCGTGCCGGATCACGGCAAGCTCGCTCCATGGCGGTTCATCGTTTACCGTGGCGAAGAGAGAGCCCGCATCAGCGCCGAATTGAAGACAATGGCACTCGCCAAGAAACCTGATCTTTCGGAAGAAATGATCAAGGTGGAAGAGACACGGTTGTCGCGTGCGCCCGTGGTCGTCGCAGTGGTCAGCAAAGCGGCGCCGCATTTCAAGATCCCGGAATGGGAGCAGCAGATGTCGGCCGGTGCCGTCTGCCTCAACTTGTTGATGGCGGCCAACGCGCTGGGCTACGCTTCCAACTGGCTGACCGAATGGTACGCCTTTGACGAAGCGGCGTATCCGCTGCTCGGTGTCGAGCCGGGCGAAAGGGTCGCCGGATTCATTCACATCGGCACCGCCATGGTTCCGCCGACCGAGCGTCCGCGCCCGGAGTTGGCCGAGATCGTCACCTGGGTCGGAGAAGAAGCCTGATGTTCTACGATACGGCCGCAAACAGGCATGGCCTGCCGCACGATCCGTTCAAGGCCATCGTCTCGCCGCGGCCGATCGGCTGGATTGGCACCCGCGCTGCGGACGGGTCGCTGAATGTCGCGCCCTATTCTTTTTTCAATGCGATCAGCGACCGGCCAAAACTCGTGATGTTCTCGTCGAGCGGCTACAAGGACTCTGTGCGCAACATCGAGGCGACGGGCGAGTTCACCGCCAGCTTCGCAAGCCGCAACCTGAGCGAGGCCGTCAACAAGACCTCGATTGCAGCGCCTCACGGCGAGAGCGAGTTTGCGATCGCCGGGCTGACCCCCGTTGACGGAACGCTGGTAAAGGCGCCGTTCGTCGGCGAGGCCTATGCCGCGCTCGAATGCCGAATGACGGAGATGTTCCAGCCCAAGGGGCTCGATGGCGAGCCCTCGGACAATTACGTCGTCATCGGCCAGGTCGTCGGCATCCACATTCGCGACGAGGCAATCCGCGACGGTCGTTTCGACATGGCGACGGTGCGCCCGCTCGCCCGCCTCGGCTACATGGATTATTGCGACGGTGGCGATGTGTTCCAGATGGTGCGGCCGACGCGCTGAACCGTTTTCGATTTGCTGATGCCTGCGGCCGATCGCGTCAATCGTCGCTATTCAGCCATGCCGCCTGCTCCGGGGAGCGGCAGACCACGGATGAGAACCCATCGGCGCGGCTGGCAGCAAATGCCTGCCGGGCAGCAAGCTCAGTGATGGCCGTCTGCGGCAGCACGTCGTAACAGGCAAGACCCGCTTCATGGGCGCGAAGAACGGTGGCGGCACGCCCGGCGGCAACAGGCGCCGCCGTGACCTGGTCCTGCCGTACCGGGAGTGGTTCGCAGCCTGTCGCCGCCGCTAGCTTTTGGCCGTCGAACACAAGTCCTTCGAGACGTGGTGAGCTTTCGTGAAGGGAGTAGGGTGAAAGCACGCTTTCCGGGACGGCACCATATTCGGCAAGGATAGCGATCTGTTGCGGACGAGAACCGGTGCTTGCCTCTGCGACACGCAACATGACGTCGAGCTTCTGCACGTCCGCACGGCTCCGGCATTCGGAGAGCAAGACGCCGTCAATATCGTTGCGAAGCAGCGCGAAGAGTGCGTCCTCCGTCACGCGGTTGATCGGAGGGATCCGTGTGAAGATGCGCAAGGCGCTTCTCACGACGCCCGCTGGTCGAGCAAGCGCGTCGCCACCAAACCTGAGTTCGACAATGAGGCCATCAACACTTCCGAAGACAGAGGATGTGAGGACAGGCGCTTCGGCGCCCTGAAACAGCAGCGGCTTCATGGTTTTGAAGCGGTTAACGGACATGGTGAACCAATCTTAAACCTTTGCCGGCTAGGCTTCCAACATCAGGTGGCTTTGGGTGTCTAGTGGGGCGTCGGTGATCATACAAGCATTTCTTCGCTGGGTGGAAACGGCGAGAACGGGCGATCGAGCTCGCGCTGCACGAGCCCTCGGCCGGGCGTATGTCGACGCGCAGATGAACGGCATAGATCGTCAGGCCGCCGAAATGGCCATGACCTTTCTGCTCGACGATCCCTCGCCAAAGGTGCGCTTCGCTCTGGCGGACGTGCTTGCCGCATCGTCCGATGTTCCGCGCGCCATCGTTCTCGGCCTTGCCGAAGACCAGCCTGAGATCGCCTATATCGTCATTTCCCGCTCGCCCGTTCTGACGGACGATGATCTTGTCGATCTTGCTGCCCGCGGCTCGGTCGAAACGCGGGCGCTGATTGCGGCGCGTACGTTCGTTTCCCGCTCGGTCTCAGCCGCTATCGCTGAAATCGGCGGTGAAGAAGAAATGCTGATCCTGCTGGAAAACGCCGGCGCGCAACTGTCGCGCCGGTCGTTGAAGCGGATTGCCGACCGCCTCGGCCATTCCGCATCCGTCCGCGACCTTCTGCTTGATCGTGCTGATCTTCCAGGTGACGCGCGGCACGCGCTTGTCGAAGAGGTTGGGGCAGCCCTTGCCGCATTCGGCCTGGTCCAGATGGCGATAGGCACGTCACGGGTAGAGCGCGTCACGCGCGAGGCCTGTGATGTCGCAGCGGTCGGCATGGCTGGTGCCCTGGCAGTGAACGAATTGCCGAACCTCGTCGCCCATCTGCGCGAAACCGGCCGTCTGACGCCGGCCTTCCTGCTGCACGCACTTGTCACGGGCCGGGCGGAGTTTTTCTCGGCCGCGATCGTCGACCTCTCCGGCGTTGCGGAAAAGCGCGTTCGCTCGATCCTTTCGGGCGGCCGTATTCATTCGATCCGCGCGTTGTTCGAGAGCGCCGGTCTCGGGCGCGACGTCAGCGAAGCGTTTGCCGAAGCGGTCCTTCTTTGGCGCAGGGATGGCAATACGGGTGCTGACGATTGCCGCGCCTCCGTCTGCTCGGCGCTGCTTACAAGCCTGCGCGGCCAAGGTGCGTCTTCGCCGGCATGCAATGCAATGGCGGAAATTCTTGAGCGACTGGCCTTTGCCGAGCAGCGGCAGTCTGCTCGCGACTATGCTCAATTGGCCGCGCGCCAAGCCGCCTGACGTTGCCTCACCGAAGTTGAAGCCGAAGGGGCTACAGCTTCGTTGGGGTCACGCCGCCGGCATACGCGTTGATGCTGATCTCGCCTTCCTGCGTCAGTCGGTGAACCGCCGCGCCACCCAGGAGTAACCGTCCTCGATATAGTGAACCGGCTTGCTGACGAGGTTCTTCAACTTCTCGCGGTCTGGGACGGCGCCTGAGAGAAATTCCAATGCCCGTTTAGGCAGACCTGGTTGCGTCTCGGTCGCCTGAGGCAATGGCGTCTCGGGCCGTGGTAGCGGAGCAGCCACCTCCTGCTGCGGTTCGTTGGTTGCAAGGCCGGGGCCGGAACTCTCGCAGACGGCAACGACCACCGGATAGTTGGCGTTGGAGAAGCGTGGCAGCTGCTTCTGCGAATCCGTATCGCACTGCGCGATTGAGGGCCATGCCCCATCCACGGTCGAAATATATTGGCACTGGTTCACGTCGTGGTCACAGCCAAGAATGGTCATGACGATCAGGGCGGCTTTCATGGTCTGGCTGTGTCCATCTGGTGCATGATTGTGCGTTTTCTGACGTCAACTTATGCCTGTGTGATTCTTCCTGAAATGGGGCGATGGCTTGAATGCGCAGAAACAATTTGTTTCGTCGCGTCATTCGGATTGATGGGGCAGGTCCGTTTGTTGCGCAATTTGACGTATTGGCTCCCGATACGCCCGACCGTAGTTTCTTCCGCGAACCGTACCAGAACTCAGAATCAGCCATGGATCAAAAATTGCCTGAAGTCACGATTGCCGAAGAGCCGCCGCGGCAGCCGGAAATCCTGCGCCTCCTGGAGATGTCGGACGCCTATGCCGCCTCGCTCTATCCCGCCGAAAGCAATCATCTTGTCGATGTATCGGCGCTGGAGCAGCCGGACGTATCATTCTTTGTTGCCCGCTTCGACGGGGCGATCGTCGGTTGCTGCGCGCTGGTGGAAGCCGGCGATGGCACGGCGGAGATCAAGCGCATGTTCGTCGATCCGCAAGCGCGGGGGCTGAAAGTCGGCAAGCACCTTTTACAGACACTCGAGCATCACGCCGTGAGCATCGGGCTTGACGTGATCCGACTTGAAACCGGCATTCACCAACCGGAAGCAATCGGACTTTACAGAAACAGCGGATATGTCGAGCGTCCGCCTTTCGGCGGCTATCAGCTGGACCCGCTAAGCCTGTTCATGGAGAAGGTGCTGCAGCCGGCTGATCTCGACGGATAGGCCTTGTCGCTTCTGGCGCCACAGCGGGTGCCCGTCTGCCTGCAGGCAGATAGGCACCGCGACGGATCGGTCGATCAGATGTCGAGATTGTCGGCGAACACTGCCCGCTCCTGGATAAAGCGAAAGCGTGCGTCAGCCTTCGTACCCATCAGGTTGTCGACGGCTTCGCGCGTGCCTTCGAAATCGACGTCGTCGATCTGCACCTTCAGCAGCGTGCGGAACTTCGGGTCCATCGTCGTTTCCTTGAGCTGGGCCGGCAGCATCTCGCCAAGACCCTTGAAACGGCCGACTTCCACCTTGCCGCGACCGTTGAATTCGGTGCGCATCAGTTCTTCACGATGGGCATCGTCGCGCGCGTAAAGCGTCTTTGAGCCCTGGCTCAGGCGATAAAGCGGCGGCACGGCGAGATAGAGGTGGCCGCCGCGGATGAGCTCGGGCATCTCCTGATAGAAGAAGGTGATCAGCAGCGAGGCGATATGTGCGCCGTCGACGTCGGCGTCGGTCATGACGACGATGCGCTCGTAGCGAAGATCCTCTTCGCGGTACTTGCTGCGCGTGCCACAGCCGAGCGCCTGGATCAGGTCGGCGATCTGCTGGTTGGCGCCCTGCTTTTCGCGGCCGGCGCTGGCGACGTTCAGGATCTTGCCGCGCAGCGGCAGGATGGCCTGGTTGGCGCGATTGCGCGCCTGCTTGGCCGAGCCGCCAGCCGAATCCCCTTCGACGATGAAAAGTTCGGCGCCATCAGCGGTGTTCTGCGAGCAGTCGGCAAGCTTGCCGGGCAGGCGCAGCTTGCGCACGGCGGTCTTGCGGTTGACTTCCTTTTCCTTGCGGCGGCGAACGCGCTCGTCGGCACGCTCGATCACCCATTCGAGCAGCTTTGCAGCCTCCGCCGGATTGTCGGCAAGATAATGGTCGAAGGGGTCGCGCAAGGCGTTTTCGACGATGCGCTGCGCCTCGACGGTTGCCAGCTTGTCCTTCGTCTGGCCGACGAATTCCGGTTCGCGGATGAAAACCGACAGCATGCCGGCGGCTGAAATCATCACGTCATCGGTGGTGATGATCGCGGCACGCTTGTTCTGCGTCAGCTCGGCGTAGTTCTTCAGACCCTTGGTGAGCGCGATGCGGAAACCCGCCTCGTGCGTCCCGCCTTCGGGTGTGGGAATGGTGTTGCAATAGGAATGGACCTGCTGGTCGCCGCCGTACCAGGTGACCGCCCATTCGAGCGAGCCGTGGCCGTTCGACTTCTCGGATTTGCCGGCAAAGATCTCGCGAGTGACAGTGAATTCCTTGCCGAGCGTGGCGGCGAGATAGTCCTTCAGGCCGCCCGGGAAATGGAACACCGCCCGATCCGGAATTTCGGAACCTTCCAGCAGCAGCGACGGATCGCACGACCAGCGGATCTCGACGCCGCCGAACAGATAGGCCTTGGAGCGGGCCATACGGAACAGCCGCGCCGGCTCGAAGCGGGCATGCGGTCCGAAGATCTGCGGATCGGGATGAAAGCGAACCCGCGTTCCGCGCCGATTGTGGACGTCACCCAGTTCTTCCAGCCCGCCCTGCGGTACGCCGCGCGAAAAGCGCTGACGATAAAGCTTGCGGTTTCTGGCGACCTCGACCTCCAGATCGTCCGAAAGCGCGTTCACCACGGAAACGCCGACGCCGTGCAGACCGCCGGAGGTCTCGTACGCCTTGCCATCGAACTTGCCGCCCGCATGCAGCACCGTCATGACGACTTCGAGCGTCGATTTTCCGGGGAATTTGGGGTGGTTTTCGACCGGAATACCGCGGCCGTTGTCGGTCACCGACAGATAGCCGTCGGCATCGAGATGGACGTCGATGAAGTTGGCATGGCCCGCCACCGCTTCGTCCATCGAATTGTCGATGACTTCGGCGAAGAGATGGTGCAGCGCCTTTTCGTCGGTGCCGCCGATATACATGCCCGGACGCCGACGGACCGGCTCCAGCCCTTCCAACACCTCGATTGCCGAAGCGTCGTAGTCGTCGCTGCCGCTGTTCTTGGGGGCAGGGCGCGGTTCTTCACGCGGGACCGGTGCCGCTCGCGCAGCGGGCGCGGCTTCCGGCGCAACGGGCTTCGGTTGTTCGGGCATTGCAGAGAAGAGGTCGTTGCTGTCGTCCATGGGGCGTCTAGATCATTCCTGTCGTGCGGAGGTGTCAAGGCCATAGCAAGACCGCGGTCTTGTCGCCATCCCCAGTCATTCGAATCACCCGAATTCTGCCAGACTCTTGCCGATTGTGCGAACAAAAGGAGAATGGCGGCGCCGAATGCCTGCAAAATAATGCCTGAGCGTTGGCACCTGTCACCAACTGTTGCTTTGGTGCCGAGCCGATGGCAAGGCTTTGCGACGAACCAGGGAGCCCTTCGTTGTCCGTGTCCACAGCTCATTTTTGCTTTCGTCGTCTTAGCGCCATCGTGCTGTCCTTCGGGCTTGTTGCCGGGGCCGCTGCTTCCGCCGCGGCGCAGGTGTTGAAGCCATACAAGGATGATCTGTTTTCCTACGGCACAGTGCTTGAGCAGAGCGACAATGGCGACTACCGCGTCGTCGATTATCAGGAATTGCGCGACATCAACGGGCGTGACGAAATTCCGGAGCGGCGGGTCAAGCGCGCCTTCGTTTCGCTTGGCGTCAAGGGAGATCAAGTCAACGAAACTATCGAAATCGGTGGGCGTTCTCTTGATGTAACACGCGTCGGTCGGGAGCAGGGCGCTGCATTCAGCGTAATCTTCATCCACGGGCGAGGCGGCGACCGGCGGCTAGGCGCCAACGACTTTTCGTTCGGTGGCAACTTCAATCGTCTGAAGAACCTGGCTGTCGCCAATGGCGGCGTCTACTATGCACCGAGCGTCCGGTCGTTCGATACGGCCGGGGCGGCTGATGTTGCCGGCTTGGTCAAGCTTGTTGCCGAGCGCTCCGGCGGTCGGCCGGTCGTGCTGGCTTGCGCCTCCATGGGCAGCTTCATCTGTTGGGGTGTGGCCCGAGATGCCGGTGCCGTTGCGGCCCTTGGCGGCATGATAATCATGGGCGGCGTCGCCGATCCCGAATTCACGAAGAGTGCCGCGTACAAGGCAAGGCTGCCGATGTTCTTCAGCCATGGCAGCAAGGATAGCGTCTATCCGGCCGAGAGCCAGAAGGCCCTCTATGGTGCGTTGAAAGGGCAGGGATACCCGACCCGCTTCGTGCTGTTTGAAACCGGTTCGCACGGAACGCCGGTTCGCATGACCGATTGGCGCGACGCCTTGAACTGGATCGGCAGTCGCTGAAACGCACCGTCCAGCACTCGGCATTTGTTAACCAGACCGGCAATTTCCGGCTGCAACCTGGCCGCTTGTTTCCACCTTTGAAAGCGATCGGCGCGATGATCTTCGGCAGATATTGCTGGGGTATATTTCATGGATGCGCGTACCGAAACACGGCAGGTTCCGCTGTGTGTCGACCTGGACGGCACATTGCTGGCCGCCGATACGCTATGGGAAGGCGCCGCGATCATTCTGCTGCGCAACCCGCTGATGCTTGTGCCGATGCTCATGTGGTTGTGGCAGGGCAAGGCACGCCTGAAACATGAGGTTGCCCTGCGCTCGGGCCGAAAGGCGGAGGACTGGCCGTACCGCCAGGCCGTCCTGGACCGCCTGTCGGCCGAACGTGCCGACGGACGCGAGATTGTGCTGGTGACCGGCGCGGCAGCTTCCGTCGCCCAGGACGTCACAGCACATGTTGGCCTCTTTGCGTCGATCATGCATTCATCAGAGACACTCAACATGACGAGCAGCCGGAAGCGTGACGCGCTGGTCGAACGCTTCGGCAAAGGCGGTTTCGACTATATGGGCAACAGCCGCGACGACATCGCGGTTTTCGAAGTTGCGCGCCGGGCGATCGTCGTGGCACCCGATGCGGCCGCCGAGAAATGGCGCCGCAACCACGACGCCGAGAAGCTCGACACCGGCAAGGTCAGCATGCTTGCCCCGCTGAAGTCGATCCGGGTTCATCAGTGGGCGAAGAACGTGCTGATCGGCGTGCCGATGATCCTCAATCACGAAGTGCTGCATCTCGATGCGCTGCTGAGCGTCACAATTGCATTCTTCGCGTTCAGCTTCCTCGCCTCCGCTGTCTACGTGATCAACGATCTGTCCGATCTCGCGAACGACCGGCGGCACGCAAAGAAGCGCAACCGGCCGCTGGCCAGCGGTCAGATGTCGGTGCCGACAGCATTGATGCTGGCAGTCTGCCTGATCCTCGCCTCGGTTTCGCTGACCTTTCTGCTTCCCTGGAAATTTGCCTGCGTACTCGCTTTTTATGCCTGCGCGACGACGGCTTACACCTTCGTGCTCAAGCGCAAGCTTCTCGTCGACGTCTTCACGCTCGCCGGCCTCTATACCACCCGTATCGTCGCCGGCGCCGCTGCGACCGGAACGGAGCTCTCCTTCTGGCTGGTGTCCTTTGCGATCTTCTTCTTCCTGAGCCTGGCGCTGGTGAAGCGCTACGTTGAACTGCATGAATTCGACGACAAGGATGGTGGCGCCGTTCCTGGCCGTGGTTACCTCGCGGTCGATTTCGAAATGGTCGGGCAGGCAGGCGTGGCCTCAGCCTTCACCTCGGCCCTGGTGCTTGCGCTCTATGTGCACAGCAAGGAACTGCAGGAAATGTATACGACGCCGTGGGCGTTGTGGCCGCTCTGCCCGCTGGTGCTCTATATGCTGTTGCGAATCTGGATGCTTGCACGTCGTGGCATGCTGCACGAGGATCCTGTCGTTTTCATCATGCGCGACTGGCGCAGCCAGCTGACCATGCTGGTCGGGGCGTTACTCATCCTTTTCGGAGCTGTCGGGCCGCAATGAACACGCAAGATTACGAAAGCTGGGGCCGGCTCGATCGCCGGCCGCGGCAGGGCATTTCGCCGGACGACTACGAAGATCGCATAGGTTCGATCGAGCCGGAGACGTTCCTCCCGTTCGGCAACGGTCGCAGCTATGGCGACAGCTGCCACAACGATCTGGGCGTACTGATCGACAATCGCCGCCACGCCCGCATACTCGCGTTCGACCCCGGCACCGGCATGATGACCTGCGAGGCGGGCATTACCCTTGGCGACGTTCTTGCACGTGCCATTCCCCATCGTTTCTTTCTTCCGGTGACGCCCGGCACGGCTTTCGTCACGATCGGCGGCGCGCTTGCCAACGATGTTCACGGCAAGAACCATCATGCGCGGGGAACCTTCGGCAATCACGTCACCGGCTTCACGCTTTTGCGGTCCAATGGCGAACGCTTGACCTGCACGCCACAGGAAAGCCCGGAGCTGTTTGCAGCCACGATCGGCGGCATGGGGCTGACCGGTTTGATCCTGACCGTGAGCCTTCGTCTCAACAAAGTGCCGTCGCCACATGTTCAGCAGCACGCCATTCGTTTCAACAGTCTCGACGAATACTTCGGTCTGGTCGACGGCGTCGACGAGGAGCATGAATACTCCGTCGCCTGGATCGACCAGCTTGCAACCGGACGGCGCATGGGCCGTGGGGTCCTGCTCGCCGGGGATCATGCGGATGGCTCGTGCGAGTTTCCGGACATGCCGAAAGGCATGAAACTCTCGGTGCCGTTCTCGCCACCTTTCAACCTTCTCAACTTCGCGACGCTCAAGGCGTTCAACGAATACTATTTCCGCAAGGAGAAGCCGGGCGAAACCGTTTCGACGGTGCCGTGGACGTCCTACTTCTATCCGCTCGATGCCATCGGCGCGTGGAACAGGCTTTACGGTCCCAAGGGGCTCTATCAGCACCAGAGCGTCTACCCTACCGAGAATGCCCGGGAAATCACTGCGATCCTGATGGACACCGCGCGTCGTGCCGGACATGCATCCTTCCTCACGGTGTTGAAGCGCTTTGGGGACGTCGCCTCGCGCGGCCTGCTGTCGTTTCCCCGGCCTGGTTTTACCTTGACGCTCGACTTCGCCAATCAGGGTGAACGGACGGTAAAGCTGCTGGACCGCTTGGACGCGATCGTTGTCGAAGCCGGGGGCGCGATCAATCCTTACAAGGATGCGCGCATGAGCTCACAAGTCTTTGAAAAGTCTTTCACTTCTTGGCGATCGCTCGAGGCGTTGCGCGATCCGGCGCTGACGTCGAACTTCTGGCGCCGCACCGCGTTGGCTTTGTCAAAATGAGAATGCGGACAAATTTATTAAATTAAATGCGCGAACTTCACGGAATATGCGCCTCTTGCGTGTAGTTCATTTCCCGGGACTGGGAGTAAAACTATGAAATATATTCCATTCATTCTCTTCACTGTGCTGACCAATGCGGCCGCACAGCTGATGCTGAAGCAGGGCATGATGTCGCTCGGGCCGATCTCGATGACGGCAGAGACGGCGATCGTTCGCCTGTTCCAGATCGTTTTCAATCCATGGGTCTTTGCGGGGCTCGCGACCTTCGTCATCTCCATGGCATCGCATCTCTACGTGCTGTCGAAGGTGGAGCTTTCCTTCGCCTATCCGTTCCTGAGCCTGGCCTACGTGGCGGTCGCGATCTTCGCCTACTTTGTTTTCCGCGAGGATCTCAATGCCTGGCGCATCGCCGGCATCGCGCTCATCTGCGTCGGAACGGTCCTGATCGCCCAGTCGGGCATGTCTTCCCATAGCGACGAAACGCCGGCCGATGCGGCTGGAGCAAGAACAGCAGATTTCGGGAGCAAGTCATGAAGCATATTATCTTTGGTGGCGACGGGTTCGTCGGGCGGCATCTGGCGCAGCGCCTCGTTCAGGACGGCGAAGATGTCGTCGTCGCCGATATCGTCAAATCCGATCTGCCGCACTACAGCCGCGCGCGCTTCGTCCATTGCGACGTGACGCAGGTGAGCGATGTGCTGAAGGTCGGCATCGGTCCGGACGACATGGTCTACAACATGGCGGCCAAGATGCTGTCGCCGTTGCAGATCCGCTCGAAGCGTTGGGATTTCTTCTGGCCGGTCAACTACTACGGCGCCGAGAACATCATGAAGGCCATGGGTGTAGCGAACGCCTCGCGCCTCGTTCAGTTCACCACCGACATGATCTATGGCCACACGGTTCAGTCACCGCAGACCGAGGACCATCCCGCAAAGCCGCTCGGCGAGTACGGAAAGTCGAAGTGGGCGACAGAACAACTGGCCGTGCAATGGCGCAAGCAGGGCATGAGCATCTCGATCTTCCGCCCGCGCCTGATCATCGGCCCCGGTCGTCTCGGCATTCTCGAAAAACTGTTCAAGCTGATCGACATGAACCTGCCGGTGCCGATGATCGGTTCTGGCAAGGTGCCATACCAGTTCATCTCGGTGTTCGATTGCGCCGAAGCGGCGCGGCTTGCCTGGAAAGGCGGTGTGCCCAATGAGGCCTACAACCTCGGCTCCGACAATCCGCCATCGGTTCGCGAACTGCTCGGCAACCTGATCAAGCACGCCGGCTCAAAGTCCTTCCTGCTGCCGACGCCTGCCTTTGCGGTCAAGCAGACGCTTGCACTCTTCGATCTGATCAACAAACCGATCATGGATCCGGAGCAGTACCTGATTGCCGACGAACTGTGCGTGCGCGAGACGGGCAAGCTGAAGCATCAGCTCGGCTGGCGGCCGGAGTTCAACGACGGCGATATGCTGGTTGCCGCCTATGACGAATATCGGGCCAAGAAGTCCGGTGCCACGATGCAAAACGCCGCTGCCGTACCGGCCGAGTGAGGGGAATGACCATGCTGGATAGACCGAACCGCACAGCCGTCTCGGCACCGTCGCAAGAAGGTGGCGTCGCAAGGCCAAACCTGCTCACGGTCGAGCAGGCGAAAGCCATGTCGATCGGCGATATCACCACGGCCTTCAAGGACCACCTCAATCCAGGCCAGTTGCACTTCATGAAGCTGCTCGGTTTTCACAAGGTGAAGATCGAAAGCGCCGAGGGCATGTATTACACCGACCAGAACGGCCGGAAGATCCTCGATTTCTTCGGCGGCTTCGGCTCGCTGGCCTTTGGCCACAACCACCCGCGCATTCTCGAAGCGCGTCAGAAGTTCCAGGACGAGAAGCGCCACGAGATCGCCATCGCCTTCATGTCGCAATATGCCGCAGCGCTCGCCAAGAACATCGCAGCCTGCTCGCCCGGTGACCTCGATATGGTCTTCCTCGGGTCGTCCGGTTCCGAGGCGATGGAGGCAGCGATCAAGCTTGCCGAACGCGCCGCCGGCCCGAAGCGACCGAAGGTCGTCTATGCGGAAAATTCTTTCCACGGCAAGACCAAGGGGGTGCTTGCCATCACCGACGGGCAACTCTACCGCGCCGATTTCAAGCTCACTGACAACACGGTGCGTGTTCCCTTCGCTGATATCGCGGCCGTGGAGAAAGCCTTCCAGTCCGATCCGGAGATCGGGGTGATCGTGCTGGAGACCATCCAGGGCGGCGGCGGCATCATCCAGGCACCGGCCGAATACTGGCAGCAGCTTCGCGCTCTGTGCGATCGCTATGGCGTTCTGTGGGTCGCGGACGAAGTGCAATGCGGTTATGGCCGCTCGGGCCGCTTCTATGCCTTCGAGCACTACGGCGTCGTGCCTGACGTTACCGCTCTCGCCAAGTCGCTCGGCGCTGGCAAGGCGGCGGTTGGCGCGATGATCGCGCGGCGCGAAGTCTACATGAAAGCCTATGGCACATCGAAGACGGCGATGATCCACGCCATGGCGACGTTCGGCGGCATGGGTGAAGCCTGCGTCACAGCGATCGAGGGCATCAACGTGCTCTACGACGATCATCTGATCGATCGCGCCGCCGACAGCGGCGACTATCTGCTTGAGCGTCTGCAGGCGTTGAAGGAGAAGTATCCGAAGATCATCAAGGATGTGCGCGGCAAGGGCCTGATGGTTGGCCTGGAGTTCCAGGATTTCAGTCAGACATTGCCGATGGTACTGCGTCCCGTGGTTTCCGTGCTCGACGACAAGCTGAAGGGATCGCTCTCGGGCTTCATCGGCGCCTTGCTTCTGCGCGACTACGATGTGCTTGTCGCGTTTACCGAATACAATCGCAACGTCATCCGCCTTGAGCCGCCGCTGATCTGCGAACGTTCTCATGTCGACCAGTTCATTGCCGCGCTCGACGCGCTCCTGGGCCGTGGGATCGTGCGTATCGTCAAGGACTTCGTCGGCAGTCAGATCGGCAGCTGATAGCGTTCGCAATCGATTGAGAGGGGGCAGGGCGCTTAGTGCTTCTGCCCCTTTATGTTCATGTCGAATTCGACGACGTTGGAATAGATCGGTGTGCCGACGTCCATGCCGTAGGGCGAGCGAAAGATGCTGCCCCGGATCATGAACGAGATCGAGCGGCTGTTCCAGTCCGTCAGCTTTACCGAGAAACGTTCCTTCCGGGTTTTGCCGCGCGCGGTCAGGGTGCCTTCGACAGCGGCTGAGTCAGGGCCGGTCTGCGTGATGCTGGTCGACCGGAAGGTGACGGTGCGGTAGGTTGCGCTGTCGAAGACTGCGCTCGACTTCAGAAAGTCTTCGACGCGGCTTTCTCCCGTCTCGACACTTTCGGGATAGAGCGTGAACTCGACTGACGAGCGGCTGATATTGTTGCCGTCTATGCGAAAATTGCCTGAGAATTTGCCGAAGTCGCCGACAATGCCGCCGCCACCGACTTGGGCGACGGAAAAATGAACGCGTGACGCCCCGGTAATGCCGTAGTTGCCGGCAGCGTCCTGGAGTTGCGGGGCACTGGCTCTGGCAATACCTGGTCCAGACGCGCTCGTGAGCACGATACAAAGTGCCAATGCTGCTGGCGATGGTTTCGATTTCTGCATGATCATGGGTTATTTCCTCTTGGCAACCAGGGGCGCGCCGCTGGCTTTCTCGATTTCGCCGTGACGCCGCTGCCGCAACGTCAACATGCGGGCCAGAACCTCATCGCGCCTGATGATGTGGTGGTAGAGAGCGGCCAGGGCGTGGACGAGGACGAGGGTGAGCATCACGTAGGCCAGGATCGCGTGCGTTGACGTCCAGACGGTCTCGGCCGCCTCTGATTTCGCCATCGGCAGATGCGGGATGACGAACCAGTCGAAATAGAAGCTCGGAATGTTCAGGGTCGATGTCGACGCGACCGCCCAGCCGGCAAGGGGCACCGCCAAGGTGAGAACGATCAGCACAACATGCGTTGTTGCCGATGCCTGCCGTTCAAGTGGCGAAAGGCCCGCGGTCGCCTCTGGTTTCCGCTCCAGGAGATGCCAGGCGGCCCGAAGCGCCGCGAGAGCAAGCACGGTAAATCCGAACGATTTGTGCCATTGGTAGAGTGAGAATTGCAACGCCGGATCCAGCGATAGTCTTCGCATGGCGAAGCCGAGCGCGATCAGGCCAAGGATCAAGGCGGCGATCGCCCAATGGAGGACGATCGTCACCCAGCCGAATGTCGATCTGCTGTTTCGCAGCATGGCAAGCTCCCGCGATTTCAGACGAAGTCCAAGACTTCGCTCTGGTCGCTCGGATGGGACCCACAGGCCCTGGCTTTTATTCGCCGACGATACCGTAAATCTGCGGGCCGTTTACGTTGATGCGCGCGAAAGACGCCTCATTTGCTTGTGATCAGGCCGCGGGCTGGCTGGTCTGGTCTCTGCAAAAATCCAACCTATCGCGGAACATCAATCATGACCGAGAATAAGCCGACACACCAGTTGATCCCACTTGAAAACGTGGTGTTGGACCACGCAAACGCCGGCATTGCACTGGGGACGGAGCGCCGGTTCGAGGACGCGCTCGAACAGTGGCGGCTGGCCGCGCAACTGGCGGACGCAAATTTCGAGGGGGAAGATCTCTATTATTGGGTCAAGGGTGGTTATGGCGCTGCGCTTCACGACGTCGGTCGTCACCGCGACAGCATCGCCGTTTCGAAGCTTGTTCGTGCGTGGACGCTTTCACTGCGCCAGCCGCTCGCATCGATGACCATTGCACGCTCTTACCTGGCACTCGGCGAGGCCGAGAACGCCTATCCCCATATCCAGGACGTCCACCGGTTGGTGGGTGACGAGGTGTTCAATTTGTTCGACCGGCGGCACCTGGCGGAAATCCGCAGGGCGCTTGCGGTGAAGGCGTAAGTCAGGGTGCCCCGGTCATCTCCTGAAGCGCGATGCCGAGGTCGTCGGTCACGGTCTGCATCATGAGATTGCGGACGGCTGGCGGCGACAGCAGGGGCACCGGCAGCACCGCCATGCTGGAAAGGCCAATACCGAGACCGAGGATCCGCCACGCGATCGTTTCCGACACGGCGCCTGTGCGGAATTCATCGGCTGCAATGCCATCCGCGATGATGTCACAGAGAAGGCGATGCCAACAGGAAACGGCCTCAGCGTAAGCCTCTGCCAACGCGATGTCGGCCTGGGCCGCCCTCCATGCCTCCGCCCAGAAGCGCATGCCGTTCTCGCGCGCGTTGTCCGTGTGGTCGCTGACGAAGAGCTTGAGTGCCGACGTCGCTGCGAGCGTCGGCCTCATCTTCACGAATTCGGCCCGGGCCGCAGCCTCGTAATGCTGGAAGGCCGCACATTTGAGTTCGCTTGCGGTCTTGAAGTGATGGTGGATGATGCCGTTTGCCGCTCCCATTTCGGCGGCTACCCGCCGTGTCGTCATCCCGTCAAAGCCGTCCTTCAGCATGACGGCAATGGCCGCCGCGATGATCGCCTCACGCCGGGCGAGGCGGGTCATGTACACCATATTCAGTCTCCGGTTGTATCCGGTTGACATAGCGCAGATTTGATCATATGTCCAATTTGAGCGTTGGCTCAAATCGTTGGCGGACGATCTAAAACCGCGGCCGGCCTTTTTGGTCTGGTCTTCGTTTTCATCTATTGATTTTCAGGGAACGCTCATGAGCGAACATGCATTGCCGTCCGATGCCGAAATCACCTTCCGCCGTATCTCGGCGCTGACTGTCTGCGACGTCTGCGAACTCAGCGAAACGCTGAGCGAAGAACAGCGCAACATGGTGGCCGACAACGGCACGTCGATTGCCGAAGCACATTTCTCCGAGAATGCCTGGTTTCGCGCAATCTACGCCGAGGAAACGCTTGTCGGTTTCGTCATGCTGCACCAGGGATCGGATTGGGACGATGGCATCGATTGCCCCGGCGTCTACCTCTGGCGCTTCATGATCGCCCGACCTTTTCAGGGCAAGGGCATCGGCAAGAAGGCGATCGACCTTGTCGTGCGCGACCTCAAGGCGCGCGGGATCCGCGAGCTTTACACCAGCTACGGCTTGGGCGAGGCAAGCCCGGAAGGCTTCTACAAGGGACTGGGCTTTGTTCGAACCGGTGACAGCTACGGCGAAGAGCCGGAGGCCGTGCTGAAATTTGCGGCCTGAACGAGACATCATTGGCGGCGCTCGACCCGGCGTCGCCTAGAATATTTTACGAGAGAGACATGCAAAACGACCTGCACGAGGCCAATCGCCTCTCATGGAACGCGGCAACCGCCGCGCACAACAGCCACAAGGGTGATCAAGGCGCGTTCTTCCGCAACGGCGGCTCGACGCTCTATCCCGAAGAGATCGAATTGCTCGGCGACTTGGCCGGCCTCGATCTCTTGCATCTGCAATGCAACTCCGGCCAGGACAGTTTGAGCCTTGCCCGCCTGGGCGCCAACGTCACTGGCGTCGACATTTCCGACGAAGCCATCGCATTTGCCACAAGGCTTTCGAGCGAAAGCGGCATCGCGGCGACTTTCGAGCGCGCCGACCTTTTCCACTGGTTCGAAGGCGCTCGAGCACGCGGCGCTGTGTTCGATCGCGTCTTTGCGTCCTATGGCACCATATGCTGGTTATCCGACCTCGGGCCGTGGGCTCGAGGTATCGCTTCCGTGCTGAAACCCGGCGGCCGGTTCGCCTTCATCGAGTTTCATCCGTTTGCGATGGTCTTCGATGAAACGTGGACGCCACGTTATGACTATGCACCGCGAGAGCCGATCTCCGAAGCGGGCGTTGGCGATTACGTCGCAGGTTCCGGGACGGGTCTGGCGCCGGATGGCTACGAGCAGGGGGTGGTGGATTTCCGCAACCCCCACCCCTCATTCGAGTTAAATTGGGGCATCGCCGACGTCGTCCAGGCGCTGATCAACGCCGGTCTCAAGGTCGAATGCCTGAAGGAATATCCCTATGCCAACGGCTGGGTCGGCTTCGAAGCGATGCGCGACAGTGGTGGCGGGCGGATGCTGCCACCCGAAACCATGCCCAGCATTCCGCTGATGTATGCGATTGCGGCGGCGAAACCGGACGCGACAACGCAGGTTTCGGCAGGGAAACGGTCCGAGGCAATCATCCGTCCCTACCGCGCAGAGGATCGTGACAGGCTGGTCGATATCTGGCTCTCCGCCTCGCGCGTCGGGCACCCCTTCCTTGGCGAAGAGCGCCTGCTCGCCCAGCTAGAGATGGTTCGCGACACCTACCTGCCGATGGCGGATAATTGGGTTGCGGACGTGGACGGGCGTCCGGCCGGCTTCATCGGCCTGATCGACAGATTCATCGGCGGGCTGTTTGTGGATCCGGAGATCCATGGCGCCGGCATCGGCCGCGGGCTGATCGAGCACGCGGCAGCGCGGCTCGGGCATCTCGATGTCGGCGTCTATGCCGACAATGCCAGTGCCGTTGAGTTCTATCGCCGTCGCGGTTTTGTCGAGACCAGCCGGCAAGAGACGGATGATGAAGGGTTGCCTTTTGCTGTGATCCACATGGCTCGCCCTTCCTGAGCAACAAACGACCGACAGGGCCACTCGTTTCGGCCCTGTCGGGAATATTGCGTGCCGCATGCTTTCCTTTGCCGGTGGCATTTGCTAGGCCGCTTCCCGGAGAAACGTACCTGACCCGGAGGAAATTTCATGACGCCTGACATCCGCCCGCTCGTCGCCGGAAACTGGAAGATGAACGGAACGCGCGCCTCGCTCGATCAGATCAAGGCGATGGCCGAAGGGGTCAAGGGCGATCTGTCAGGTAAGGTCGAGACGCTGATCTGCCCGCCCGCGACGTTGCTCTACGTGGCGACGGCGCTGTGCGACGACAGTCCTCTGATGATCGGCGCTCAGGATTGCCATCAGAAGCAGTCCGGCGCACACACCGGTGACATCTCGGCCGAGATGATCGCCGATTGCTTCGGTACCCATGTGATCGTCGGCCATTCCGAGCGCCGCACCGACCATGCCGAACAGGACGGGCTGGTGCGCGAAAAGGCCGACGCTGCACACGCTGCCGAGCTCATCGCCATTGTCTGCATCGGCGAAACAGGTGACGAGCGCAAGGCGGGCAAGACGCTCGACGTGCTCAAGCGTCAGCTCGCCGAAAGCCTGCCCGATACCGCCACGGCGGAAAACACAGTTATCGCCTACGAGCCGGTCTGGGCGATCGGTACGGGCCTGACGCCGACAACTGCCGACGTCGAGGAGGCGCATGCCTTCATGCGCAACGAACTGGTGTCGCGCTTCGCCGACGCCGGTGCCAAGATGCGCATCCTCTATGGCGGTTCGGTCAAGCCGTCCAATGCCCGCGAGTTGATGGCCGTCGCCAATGTCGATGGGGCACTGATCGGTGGTGCGAGCTTGAAAGCCGAAGACTTCCTCGCCATTTACCGGGCTTATGAAGATTTGACGGCCTGATTGTCCGGCACAGATCGGGCAGGGGGTTGGAATAGCGGACAGGTTGGTATAAAGAGGCGCGAAAATTGCGCCCGGGAAACCCCGTGTCCGCGCAAGATTTGATTCGTTTGCCCAAAGGGCAGGACTGGAAGCTGATGCAGACCGTACTACTCGTCATCTATCTCATGGTCGTCGTTGCCCTGATCGGCGTCGTTCTCATTCAGCGCTCTGAAGGCGGTGGCCTCGGCATCGGTGGCGGCTCGGGCTTCATGTCCGCACGCGGCACGGCCAATGCGCTGACCCGCACCACGGCGATCCTTGCCGCGCTGTTTTTCGTTCTGGCCCTGGCGATGGGTATCCTTGCCCGTTACGAGCCGCAGGCGACCGACATCCTTGACCGTATTCCGGGCACCAGCTCGGGTGGCGGCGTGCTCGATTCGCTTGGCGGCGGCAACACCCAGGCTCCGGCTGGCGGTGCAACCCAGCAGCCGGCGACCGGCAATGGCGCCGCGGCACCGGCTCCCGCCACCACGGGCGAAGCTCCGGCCGGCGGTGCTGCGACAACGCAGACACCCGCAGCCGGCGCAAACGGCAATACGGGATCGCAAGTTCCCAGCGGCCAATAAGGTCGCAAATTAGAAGAACCCGCCGGCGGATGGCACCATCCGCCGGTTTTGTTTTGTGTGAAAATCAGATTCCCTTCGAAGACGGAAAAATTCGGATAGACGAATTTTTCGGTGGCGGAATCGTTTGTTAAAAGGTATCCGGTGACTCCCATGGCGCGATATGTATTCATCACTGGCGGCGTGGTTTCCTCCCTCGGAAAAGGCATAGCTGCGGCTGCTCTTGGAGCATTGCTGCAGGCGCGTGGCTACCGGGTGAGACTGCGCAAGCTCGACCCCTACCTCAACGTCGATCCGGGCACCATGAGCCCGACCCAGCACGGCGAGGTGTTCGTCACCGACGACGGCGCCGAGACCGATCTGGATCTCGGCCACTATGAACGCTTCACGGGGCGTTCGGCGACGAAGACCGACAACATCACCACTGGCCGGATCTACAAGAACATCATCGACAAGGAACGTCGCGGCGACTATCTCGGCGCGACCGTTCAGGTGATCCCGCACGTCACCAACGAGATCAAGAACTTCGTTACCGAAGGCAACGACGACTATGATTTCGTGCTGTGCGAGATCGGCGGCACCGTCGGCGACATCGAGGCGATGCCGTTCATGGAAGCGATCCGCCAGCTCGGCAACGATCTGCCGCGCGGCACCGCCGTCTATGTTCACCTGACACTGATGCCCTATATTCCGGCGGCGGGTGAACTGAAGACCAAGCCGACGCAGCATTCGGTAAAGGAGTTGCAGGCGCTCGGCATTCATCCCGACATCCTGCTGGTTCGCGCCGACCGCGAAATCCCCGAAGCCGAACGCCGCAAGCTGTCGCTGTTCTGCAACGTCCGGCATTCGGCGGTTATCCAGGCGCTCGATGTTGCCTCGATCTACGACGTGCCGATCGCCTACCACAAGGAAGGTCTCGACAACGAAGTGCTTGCCGCCTTCGGCATCGAGCCGGCACCGAAGCCGCGCATGGCAGCGTGGGAAGAGGTTGCCGATCGCATCCGTACGCCGGAAGGCGAAGTCACCATTGCGATCGTCGGCAAATACACTGGCCTGAAAGATGCCTACAAGTCGCTGACCGAGGCGCTCTATCACGGTGGCATTGCCAACCGGGTCAAGGTCAAGCTCGAGTGGATCGAGTCGGAAGTCTTCGAAAAGGAAGACCCGGCGCCGTATCTTGAAAAAGTGCACGGCATCTTGGTTCCCGGCGGCTTCGGCGAGCGTGGCTCCGAGGGCAAGATCAACGCGGCGCGTTTCGCCCGCGAACGCAAGGTGCCGTATTTCGGCATCTGCTTCGGCATGCAGATGGCGGTCGTCGAAGCGGCGCGCAATCTCGCCGGTATCGACAAGGCGTCCTCGACCGAGTTCGGCCCCACCAAGGAGCCGGTCGTCGGCCTGATGACCGAATGGGTGAAGGGCAACGAACTCCAGAAGCGTTCCGCTTCTGGCGATCTCGGCGGCACCATGCGCCTTGGCGCTTATCGCGCGTCGCTGAAGGGTGGCACGAAGATTGCCGACATCTACGGCACAACCGACATCTCGGAGCGTCATCGCCACCGTTACGAGGTCAACGTCGACTACAAGCCGCAGCTCGAATCCTGTGGCCTGGTCTTCTCCGGCATGTCGCCTGATGGCATCCTGCCCGAGACCGTCGAGTACCCTGATCACCCGTGGTTCATCGGCGTGCAGTACCATCCGGAGCTGAAATCGCGTCCGCTTGATCCGCACCCGCTGTTTGCGAGCTTCGTCGAAGCCGCGCTGGAACAGTCGCGCTTGGTTTGATCCGCGATCGCGGTTCTGAAAATGACGGCCGGTCCCTTGTGACCGGCCGTCGTCGTTTCAGCGTCCTGTGCTGCATCGTCAGCGGCGTGACGGATGTCCTTGCCGCCGTGAGAAGATGTAGCTGTACAGGCCGCCGACGGCGAACGGCAGCATGAAGGCTGCAATCGTTACCGCCGCGAGCAGCGGTCCGGCGTTTAGGGCCAATGCGGCCAGCATCAGCAGGCTGCCGGATACCAGCATCAAGCGGCCGGTGAGGCGATGCGTCGCTACCCAGTTTGCCGGGTCGGCGAGGGTCCATGGCAGGCGGAGGCCGGCAATGCCGTTGGGTTGCGATTTCGGCATCACGTTGCCGATGACGACGGAAAGCAGACCCATCGCGAATGCGATGACGTTGACCATCGATATGTCGAACCCGAGACCTATGAGCACGATGACGGTTTGGATTGCCATGAAGAGTGCAAGGATGCCGGTCGAAGCCGCGGAAACGACATGGCGGCCGGCCTGTCGTCCGGGTGCGAAGCGGTCGGTAAAAGCCATCAAAGCCAGAACGACCGTTGCACCGACCGGAGCCGACAGCAGCGCCCGGTCGCGCGGCCAGAACGCATCCGGCTTGCCGTCGAGACCCCAATGGATCGGAAGCTCGGTGGCGGACGGTATCATGAGATAGCCGGTGATCGTCGTGGCGACGAGCGCGGCGGCCAAGGGCAGCACCAGCGGAGAACGCAGCACAGAGGTCATGGCGTTTGATCCTTCTTGCCCAGAAGTCCGCTCAAGGCTTCTTCCAGGATGGACATGTTGAGATGATAGATGAGGCTGGTGCCCCGCCGTTCCACCGCGACCAGTTCGGCATCGCGCAGCTTGTTGAAGTGCACCGAAAGCGTCGGCTTGGTTAGATCGAAATGACCGGCGAGCTCGCCGGCGCTCATCGGACCGGTTTTCAGCAGGGTCAGAATTTGTCGCCGTACCGGGTGTGAAAGCGCTTCGAAGACGGTGTTGATCCGCATGTTCATGTTCCGTTGTGACTCAATAGTTAGATAATTATCTAATTAGAGTCAACGCGAAGAACGAAACGCGCTGAACAGCAAAACACCCGTCGCGAAACGCGCCGGGTGCATGGAGATTGCGCCTGAAGCCGGGGGCTATTGCTGATCGGCGCTTGCGAGCTTGCGCCATTG
Organism: Ensifer adhaerens; assembly: GCF_013283195.1. GTDB lineage: Bacteria > Pseudomonadota > Alphaproteobacteria > Rhizobiales > Rhizobiaceae > Ensifer > Ensifer adhaerens_G. The sequence goes on from NZ_JABEKT010000001.1 coordinate 2,113,577, forward strand.
CGGGATGCGCCAGATGGTGATGAAGCGCAACAGCCACTCCAGTGGACCATAGGCGAAACGCTGCATCCACCAGCCGCTGAGAACGAGCTGTGCGGCGTAGATGATAAGGGCAATCAATACGGTTTCCAGCGGCGAAACGCGTCCGACCAGGCCCAGGCCATAGCCATGGAAGATCAGCGCGCAGACGAACGACTGCAGCAGGTAGTTGGAAAGCGCGGTGCGTCCGGCTGGTGCCAGCCGATCGCGCAGCCATCGGCCGCCGGCACTGTCAAGGAGCAGCACCATGGCGCCGACATAGGCTCCCGTCAGCAACGGTGCTGTCAGGAGCCCAATGGCAAGCCCGATGATCGCCAGCGGCGTATCGCTCATCTCGACGCCGGTATAGGCATAAACGACGGCGCCGGGCAGGCCGACGAAGAGGCCGAGCCGAACGAGCCGCCGGAGCAGGCCGCGGTTTTCCTGCGGGCGAGACAGGATCTGCCGGCGCCCGGCAATCAGGCCGACGAGGAACATGGCGAGCGCCGATGGCGCCTGCAACAGACCAAGGATCACCCAGACTGACGACAGTTCCGTCAGGTGCTGTCCGATGATCGATTGCCAATTGCCTCGGAAGGCCGCTTCCGTCGCTGCGGCCGCGGCGACGATTGCATCCCGGTCAAGCGAAGGAGGTTCCAGGACGGCGACGACGCCAAGAGCGAACCATGCGAGAGCCGTGCCGATCACCAGAAAGCGAGCGAGACGCCAGAGGGTGGCATCGCTTCGTGTCCGCAGCATCATCAGCGCGATGCCGAGAACGGCGTAGGTCGTCAGGATGTCGCCGTGAAACAAAAGCACCCCATGCGCCAGCCCGATCAGCCAGAGCCCCACTTGGCGCCGCAGGAGGCGCGGCACAAAGGCATCGCCGGCTTTTTCGGCGGAGCGCATCTGCAGCGTGAAGCTGTAGCCGAAGAGGAAGGAGAAGAGCAGGTAGAACTTCATCTCGAAGAACAGCGCGACGATAAGGTGCACGGCGCGGTCGAGGCCGGTATCGTACGACGGATCCGGCAGTTCGAGGCCGTAAAATGCCGAAGCGAACGCCATGCTGTTGACAAGCAGGATGCCGAGCAACGCGAACCCGCGCAGTGCATCGACCCCGTCTATGCGGTCTTGGGTGGTCATGGTCATCTCCGTTTCGGCAGGCGCTATGGCTCCCACCGGATCCAACTGATTCAAAACATGTATCGGAGAACGGACCGGGCGATTGCACGGCCGATTTAGCCGCTTCAATCATCCATCTCGGTAGTGCGCCGCGTCAGCCGTTCAACGCTGGTCAGGTTGTGTTATTTAGTAAATAGAGTAATCTGTCTAATAATTAGCGACGGTAACGTCAAGGCTCTCACCGGGCCGATATGGGCGAGGGCGGTCAAAGGATCGGTTTTGGAGATTGCAGTCCGGCTGACGCGACTATTTACGTGTGGCGTTGGTCCTCAGCCAGACGGTCTGGCGCCGGGCGCGACGCAGCGCCGTGAACGCCGCGCCGAGTGCGACAATGACAAGTGCGGCGAGTAACACTTCGCCATCGCCAAGCCACAGCCCCTCAAAAGCGGAAACCACGGCCGCGAGCGTGATTGCCGCCATGCGGTGCTGTTTTGCCATCGGGCCGGAAAAGTCGCTCGGCGCACCATTGGCGCGTCCGAGTTCGCGGACATAGGCAGTGAGCACGGCGAACGCGCCTGCGGCAAAGCCGAGCGCTGGCAGGCCCGTGCCGTAGCCGGCACCGACGAGAATGAAAAGGTCGGCGACCCGGTCGGGAAATTCGTTCCAGAAGGGACCATCCGGTGCCCCCTTGCCACCCTCAACGGCAACCATGCCGTCAAACAGATTGCAGAGCAGACGCAACTGGCAGAACAGAGCCGCCGCCATGAAGAGAAGCGAGCGAAGTCCGTCCTGGGTCTCGCTCGTCAGCCAGAAGGCAAGGCCTGCCAGCGCCGCGGCCGCCATGCTCGACTGCGATATCTGGTTGGGCGTGATCGCCATCGCTGCGAGCCGCCGAGCGATCGTCTGTGCCCAGCGGGTGTTGCGGCTCGCGAGCGGCCTTCGGTCACCGGTGTCTGTCATGGTTCAAGTTCCCCCGCGGCTGATCGAATAGTTGTAGGCAACCGCATAGCTGGTCGAGACCATGAGCGGTACGGCAATGGTCTTCAGAATTTCCGGGGTTCCGGTTGCCGCGTGGATTGCAACGAGAATGCTCGTCGAGGCAAGGCAGGCCAGAAGCGGCGGCATCCAAAGCCGCGCGGTACCGCGGAAACGAAGCGACAGCGCATCGATCGTCGACTTCAGACAAAGCGTCAGCGCGGCTGAAAGCGCGCCCTGCACAATGCCGGCAACGAGCGGCCGCGGCATCGGGTGAAGCCTGTTGGCAAACAGCGCCCATCCGCCCATGGCCACAAAAGCAAAAAGCACGTGGACGACACTGCTGCGTGCAAGGGCGCGCAGATGGCTGTTCATGTCAGCGACCACCAGTATCGCGTCAGATGGAAGAAGATCGGTGCCGAAAACACCACGGAATCCAGACGGTCGATCAGGCCGCCATGTCCTTCGATCAGATGGCCCCAGTCCTTTACTCCGCGGTCCCGCTTGATCGCCGACATCACCAGTCCGCCGAAAAAGCCCATCAATGTGATGATGAGAGACATCACGCCTGCCTGAAGCGGTGTGAACGGCGTGATCCACCACAGCGAGGCGCCGAGCAGCGTGGCGCTCGCAACGCCGCCGACAAACCCCTCCACTGTTTTCGATGGAGAGAGTTTTGGCGCGATCTTGGTGCGTCCGAAGAGTTTGCCCCAGACATATTGCAGCACGTCGCTCGATTGCACGACGATCACCAGGAAGGCGATCAGGAGCACGTTGCGCCCTTCGTAACCGGGGATCTGCAGCGTCAAAAGCGCCGGTACGTGCGAGGCGCAGAACACGCAGATCATCAGTGCCCATTGAACTTCCGAAATCCGCAGCAGGAAGTTTTGCGTGTCGCCTCGCAACACCGCGATGATCGGCATCAGCAGGAAGGCATAGACGGGAATGAAGATCGCATAGATGCCGTACTCTTCCGCCCAGAGCAGATAATAGTTGATCGGCAGGGCCAGGAAGAAGGCGGCGGCGATCGCCCAATGATCGGCGCGTCTCGTGTTGATCAGCGTGATGAATTCGCGCAGCGCTGCAAACGAGCAGAAGGCGAAAAGCAGAAGCACCCCGACACGTCCGGCGATGAAGGCGATGGCGATGAGGAAGACCATTGCCCACCACGCCTTAATGCGGGCGTTGAGGTTCTCGATCGCGCCATTGGAGCCATCCGGCGACAGCTTGCGCTGCAGAACGTAACCGACCGACGAGGCGAACAGCAGGATGCCGCCGACGCCGAGCAGCAGGGTGACCATGTCGGAAGTCGTCGTGCTCATGCTTCGTTGTCCGTCTGGGTCGGGGCGAGGGACAGCAGTGCGCCTTGTGCCCTGGCGATGAAGTCTTCCTTGCTCTCGTCCGCTTCGACCTTGAGCGGTTCGCCGAAGTTGATTGTGCAGATCAGCGGGATCGGAACGAACTCGCCCTTCGGCATCACCCGGTTGAGATTGTTGATCCACACCGGGACCAGCGCCACGTCCGGCCGCTTGCGCGCGAGGTGATAGAGCCCGCTCTTGAACGGCAGCAGCTTGGCGTCTGTCTGGTTGCGCGTGCCTTCGGGAAAGACGATCAGCGAGGCGCCTTCGTCGAGTGCGGTTGCCATCTGCTCGACCGGGTCGCTGGTGCGAGCGGCGGGATCGCGCTCGATCAGAACGGCATTGAAGACGTCGCGGCCGATAAAGGATGTCAGCTTTGACTTCAGCCAGTATTCGGCACCGGCGACAGGGCGGGCGCGTTGGCGAAGCCACGGCGGCAACACGGCCCAGATCAGAATGAAATCGCCATGGCTTGAGTGATTGGCGAAATAGACGCTTTGTCTCGGAGGCAGGCCGGTTTCGTGCCAGAGTGCCCTGGCAGCGGTCAGCGCACGTGCAAACATCATGATGGCGACTGAAGCGAGCTTGGCAAGAAAATCGCGAATCATGCTGCTTCGATCTCACCCGCAAGAGATGCCGTTGTTGAAGGGCGCTTCGCCCCTCGTGCCCGGATGCGTCTCACGCTGTGCAATGCATTGATCAAATGGTGGCCCTCAAAATGGCAGGCCTGTCGTAACCTCAGGCTGCATTTGCCGACTTTACGCGATTGCGTCCGCTTCACAAGCGGCCCCAGTCGCTGCTGAGATGATGACGTTTGGGCGCCGCGAATTCTTCGATCTCCGTAAGGTTTTTACGCGCACCCAGAAAAGATGCGACGTCTCACCGCAGTCTTTGCCTCAAGGACGGCTTCTATCCAGCGTTGACCGCTTGCAACTCCGGCGCTAATTTCCGAGGGTCAATAAGAGGAGCGTCGTCCAATGTGCCAGTAATGCCCGGTGAAAACCGAATTCGCCTCAACTTCGCTCGCGAAGGGGATGGACGATGGCATTGCTCGACCCGCACAACGGACAGACGCAAAGGCACCTTTGCCTGCAAATTCCATTCCCCGTGAGCGGTCATGTTTGGACATGTTTCCAAGGACCGATTATGCAAGACACAACGAACAAGCTCGATATCATCGATCACAACCGCCAGGCCTGGGACCGCCAGGCAAGCGAGCAACGCGAATGGTCAAGACCGGTGACGCCGGAACTGATCGCTGCCGCCCGCAACGGGCAATGGCAAGCGCGGCTGACGCCCGGTGACCTCCCGAAAGGCTGGCTGCCCGACATTAGCGGCCTGAAGATCCTGTGCCTGGCATCGGCCGGCGGTCAGCAGGCGCCTATTCTGGCGGCAGCCGGTGCCGAGGTCACCGTCTTCGATATTTCGGAACGCCAACTCGATCAGGACCGGCTGGTGGTGCAGCGCGAAGGTCTGGCGCTGAAGGCCGTCCAGGGCGACATGCGCGACCTCTCGGTCTTTGCCGATGGCGCCTTCGACATCGTCTTCCATCCGATATCGAACCTCTATGTGCCGGATGTGCAGCCGGTCTGGCGCGAATGCCACCGGGTGTTGAAGACGGGCGGACGACTGCTGGCAAGCTTTTACAACCCGGTCGTCTTTATCGGCGACCGCGACCCGAGCCATGCCGAGCAGGGTCTCATCCGACCGGCCCACGCGCTGCCCTTTGTCGAGGCCGAGCATCTCTCCCCCGACCTGGTGCGGTCAAAGATCGAAAGGGGTGAGGCACTGGTGTTCGGGCATAGCCTGGCCGAGCAGATCGATGGCCAACTCCGGGCCGGTTTCGTGCTGGCTGGCTTCCACGAGGATCGGCAACCGGTGCCGCGCTTCCTGATCGATAGGTTCATGCCGACCTTTATCGCCACCTGCGCCATCAAGAGCGATCTTGGTCTTTAGCGCGCTTGAGCCGACCCCGCTGTTCGGGTCGTAAACACAAAGGTAACGAGGACAACCGCAGCGCCCGACGCGACGCTGCGGTTCCCAACGCCGCTCGTAATCCCATGTTACGTCGTGTTACTGTTACGTACTCGCCAAATCATCGGATTCATTCTTTTCTGTTCTCCAGCGAAACCGGAAAGGGTCAATGCATATGCGCTACATAGCTTTGTTGTTTGTGCCTCTGACGATTGCCCTGCTGGGGCTGTCGGGCTGTGCCACGACGTCATCGAGCAATACGACCTACGCGCAGCCGCAAACATCCGCCCCCGGACTCGGAGCCTCGAGTACGGGCAATGCCACGGCGGCTCCAGGCTACTATTGACGCCGAGGCAGTTCGGCGCCTGCTGGCAGCCGTAAATCCGCGGCGGGGTGGTGCCCGGCGCGGACGGGTTGTGTTTGTTGAGGATGTCTGGGTCAAGGCGGCCAATCGGCGCCATGGCCGGCAGCCGGCTTGCATTCGCCGGGCAAAAGTTGCAAACAGCGGCAAACCATCAGGGAAACCGCCATGAGCCTCTCCAAGCGCACCACCCGCCCGCTCGATCATCTCGTGCTGCCGGTGGACGCACTTGAACAGGCGCGGCGACGGCTCAATGATCTCGGCTTCACCGTGGCCGAGGATGCACGCCATCCCTTCGGCACCGAAAACGCCTGCGTCTTCTTTTCCGACAGCACCTATCTCGAGCCGCTTGCCGTCGCTTCGCGTGAGGAATGCGAAGCCGCCGCCCTGGACGGCAACGCCTTCGTCGCCCGCGACCAGGCATTCCGTTTCCGTCAAGGGCCGCAGGGGCTGTCGGCGATCGTGCTCGGCACCGAGGACGCAGCCTCTGACCACATGCGGTTCCGCGCCCATGGTATCTCGGGCGGCGACATGCTGGAGTTTTCGCGGTCGATGCGGCTTCCCGACGGCCGGGAAGGGCTGGGCTCGTTCCGGCTGGCTTTTGCCGCAGACCTGCGCTCGCCGGATTTCTTCCTGTTCAGCTGTCAGCGTGTGCGCGCGCTTCCGAGCGAGCGCGGTGCGCTGGAGCGGCACGACAACGGCGTGCTCGGGATTTCCGAGGTCGTGCTATCGGAGACGAACCCGACCGATTTCCAGTACCTCCTGCAAGAGGCAGTCGATGAGCGTGAAGTCGAAGCGCATTCTTTCGGCATGGACATCGAGACGACGAACGCCAAGATCTCGGTGCTGAGCGCCGCCGGCATGGAAGCTTTCTTCGGCCGTTCCGTTCGCAGCGCCGAGCGCGGCCTGCGTGGCCGGGCCGTGGTCTTCCGTGTCGCCGACCTCGAGGTGACGCGCGCGCACTTTGCGCGCAACGACATCGAATTTTCAGAAATGGGCGGACGCCTCATTGTTCCCGAAATGCCGGGGCAAGGGGTGATCTTCGCGTTTGGAGCTTGATAATGGAAACGAATGCCAGAGTAGTTGTCGGTGAGGGTTCAAAGCAGGTCGCCTTCTCGCAGAAGGAGCGGCTGTCGCTGATCGCCGGCCCCTGTCAGATGGAAAGCCGCGAACACGCCTTCATGATGGCCGGAAAACTTGCCGAACTCTGCAAGTCGCTCGACATCGGCCTCGTCTACAAGTCGTCCTTCGACAAGGCCAACCGCACCTCGCTTTCGGGCAAGCGCGGCATCGGCCTCGACACGGCGATGGAGGTCTTTGCCGACCTCAAGAAGGAGTTCGGCTTCCCGGTGCTGACTGACGTCCACACCGAGGAGCAGTGCGGGCTCGTCGCCAAGACTGTCGACATCCTGCAGATCCCGGCCTTCCTGTCGCGCCAGACCGACCTGCTGGTGGCCGCCGCCAAGACCGGCCGCACCATCAACGTCAAGAAGGGCCAGTTCCTGGCGCCTTGGGACATGAAGAACGTGCTTGCCAAGTTCACGGAAAGTGGCAACCCCAACATTCTCCTGTGCGAACGCGGCGCGTCCTTCGGTTACAACACGCTGGTGTCCGACATGCGCTCGCTTCCGATCATGGCTTCGCTCGGCGCACCCGTCGTTTTTGACGCCACGCACTCGGTGCAGCAGCCCGGCGGGCAGGGTGGTTCGACCGGTGGCCAGCGCGAGTTTGTCGAGACGCTTTCGCGGGCGGCCGTTGCCGTTGGCATTGCCGGCCTGTTTGTCGAAACCCACGAGGATCCTGACAACGCTCCGTCCGATGGCCCCAACATGGTGCACTTGAAGGACATGCCGCGGTTGCTCGAAAAGCTGTTGGCCTTCGATGCCGTTGCCAAGGGCTGAGACAGGCTCGTGAAATTTTCGTGAACCCCGGTGGCGCGGTTGTTTTTACATCTTGCGCGCCATTGAAATTCCCGGGCCTTCGCTTATGACAGGCCCGACCCCACCACCGTCCTCAAGTAGGGAAGAGATCATGACTGCAATCATCGACATCATCGGCCGAGAAATTCTGGACAGCCGCGGCAACCCGACCGTCGAGGTCGACGTCTACCTGGAAGACGGAAGCTTCGGCCGGGCGGCAGTCCCGTCGGGCGCTTCGACCGGTGCGCATGAGGCTGTCGAGCTGCGTGACGGTGGAACGCGTTACCTCGGCAAGGGCGTCGAGCGCGCTGTCGACGCCGTCAACGGCGAGATCTTCGAAGCGATCGGCGGCCTCGATGCCGAAAACCAGATCCAGATCGACAAGACCATGATCGAGCTTGACGGCACGGCCAACAAGTCGCGCCTCGGCGCCAACGCCATCCTCGGCGTTTCGATGGCTGTCGCCAAGGCCGCTGCAGAAGCCTCCGGTCTGCCGCTCTACCGTTACGTCGGCGGCCCGAACGCGCACGTGCTTCCGGTACCGATGATGAACATCATCAACGGTGGCGCCCATGCCGATAACCCGATCGACTTCCAGGAATTCATGATCGTTCCTGTCGGTGCCGATACGATGCGCGATGCGGTCCGCATGGGTTCGGAAGTCTTCCACACGCTGAAGAAGCAACTCTCTGCCGAAGGCCACAACACCAATGTCGGTGACGAAGGTGGTTTCGCGCCGGGCCTCGCTTCCGCTCCGGCGGCACTCGACTTCATCATGAAGTCGATCGAAAAGGCCGGCTACAAGCCGGGCGAAGACATGTTCATCGCGCTCGATTGCGCTGCGACCGAATTCTTCAAGGACGGCAAGTACGTTCTCGAAGGCGAAGGCCGTACGCTGGAGCCGGGCGCCATGGCCGAGTACCTGGCCGAACTCGCTGCCAAGTACCCGATCTTCTCGATCGAAGACGGCATGGCGGAAGACGACTGGGATGGCTGGAAGGCCGTGACTGATCTCATCGGCAACAAGTGCCAGCTCGTCGGCGACGACCTGTTCGTCACCAATTCCGCGCGCCTGCGCGACGGCATCAAGATGGGCGTCGCCAACTCGATCCTCGTCAAGGTCAACCAGATCGGTTCGCTGTCGGAAACGCTCGACGCGGTCGAGACGGCGCACAAGGCGCGCTACACCGCCGTCATGTCGCACCGTTCGGGCGAGACCGAAGACGCGACGATCGCCGACCTCGCGGTTGCCACCAACTGCGGCCAGATCAAGACCGGCTCGCTTGCCCGTTCCGACCGGCTCGCAAAGTACAACCAGCTGATCCGCATTGAAGAGCAGCTCGGCCTGCAGGCCAAGTACGCAGGCCGCTCGATCCTGCGCGGCTGATAACCTCGATCGATCGTTGAAATCTTGACCCGCTCACGGCCTCCGTGGGCGGGTTTTGCTTTATCCGGCCATTCATGGTCAACGGTCGGTTAATCAATGCCCGCTAGTCTCTATTCCGTAATGCGTATCAGGGTGTGACGGGATGTGGACACGGCATCATAAGAAACGGAAACTGGGCCGGCTGGTGCTGCCGCTGATCGCGGTCGCCTTTCTCTCCTATTTCGGCTATCATTCCATTCATGGCGGCTACGGCTTGAAGGCGACGGAACAATTCGATCGCCAGATCGTTGAGCGGCAGGCACGGCTGGACGAGCTCACAAAGCAGCGGACGACTCTCGAAAAAGAGGTTCAGCTGATGAGCGACGGTTCGCTGGAGCGCGACATGCTGGATGAGAAAGCTCGCCTCGCGCTCAACATGTCGCGGAGCGACGAAATCGTTATTTTCCACCGCATGACGAATTAACCGAAATTCGGTTAATTGATATTTTGTGTTTTAATTCAACATCTTACGCGGAATGCGAGCCATGCAAATATGGCATTGCTGTGGCGCTTTTCTTTCCCTATGGTAACCCTCAAAGGCTAACCATTGGGAGGAATGAATGGCTCCGCGAAAAAACGCGTCCGTCTCCAGCCGTAAGACCGCAGCAAAGCCGGCCAAGAAGGACTTGAGCGGCGGCAATATCGCCGAATTCACCAAAGAAGACGAACTGAAAGCCTACCGCGAAATGCTGCTGATCCGGCGTTTCGAGGAGAAGGCCGGCCAGCTCTATGGCATGGGTTTCATCGGCGGCTTCTGTCACCTTTATATCGGCCAGGAAGCTGTCGTCGTCGGCATGCAGATGGCTTTGAAAGACGGCGATCAGGTCATCACCGCCTACCGTGACCATGGCCACATGTTGGCCTGCGGCATGAGCGCCCGTGGCGTCATGGCCGAACTGACGGGTCGTCGCAGCGGTCTTTCCAAGGGGAAGGGTGGCTCGATGCACATGTTCTCCAAGGAAAAGCATTTTTACGGCGGTCACGGTATCGTTGGCGCCCAGGTGTCGCTCGGCACCGGTCTGGCGTTTGCCAACCGCTACCGCGGCAATGACAATGTCAGCGTCGCCTACTTCGGTGACGGCGCGGCCAACCAGGGCCAGGTCTACGAGAGCTTCAACATGGCGCAGCTGTGGAAGCTCCCGGTGATCTACGTGATCGAAAACAACCGTTACGCCATGGGTACCTCGGTCACCCGCGCCTCGGCGCAGACCGATTTCTCCAAGCGCGGTGTTTCCTTCGGTATTCCCGGCTTCCAGGTCGATGCCATGGACGTTCGCGCCGTCAAGGCTGCGGGCGACGAGGCAGTCGAGTATTGCCGTTCCGGCAAGGGCCCGATCATTCTGGAAATGCAGACCTATCGTTACCGCGGTCACTCCATGTCCGACCCGGCGAAGTACCGCTCCAAGGACGAAGTGCAGAAGATGCGGTCGGAGCACGATCCGATCGAGCAGGTGAAGGCGCGTCTGGCTGAGAAGGGCTGGGCGAGCGAGGACGAGCTGAAGCAGATCGACAAGGACGTCCGCGATATCGTCGCCGACAGCGCCGATTTTGCCCAGGCTGATCCGGAGCCGGATGTATCCGAGCTCTACACCGATATCCTGCTTTGATCCGGGGAGGCTCAAATATGCCAGTAGAAATTCTCATGCCCGCCCTTTCCCCGACGATGGAGGAAGGCACGCTCTCGAAATGGCTGAAGAATGAAGGAGATAAGGTCTCCTCCGGCGACGTCATTGCCGAGATCGAGACTGACAAGGCCACCATGGAAGTGGAAGCCGTCGACGAAGGCACGATCGGCAAGCTGCTGATCGCCGCCGGCACCGAGGGTGTCAAGGTCAACACGCCGATCGCGGTCCTGCTGCAGGACGGCGAAGGTGCTGGCGATATTGCCGCACCGAAGGCGGAAGCGCCGAAGGCTGCAGCTGCAAGCGAAGCACCTGCCGCCGCCGCATCTGCGCCGGCACCGGTTGCCGCCCAGCCGAAGGTCGAAGTTGCTGCCGACCCGGCGATCCCGGCCGGCACCGAAATGGTGACGATGACCGTGCGCGAAGCTCTGCGCGACGCCATGGCCGAAGAAATGCGCGCCAGCGACGACGTCTTCATCATGGGTGAGGAAGTTGCCGAGTACCAGGGCGCCTACAAGATCACGCAAGGGCTGCTGCAGGAATTCGGCGCCCGTCGCGTCATCGATACGCCGATCACCGAGCACGGCTTCGCCGGCGTCGGTGTCGGTGCTGCCATGACTGGCCTGCGTCCGATCGTCGAGTTCATGACCTTCAACTTCGCCATGCAGGCGATCGACCAGATCATCAACTCGGCCGCCAAGACGCTCTACATGTCCGGTGGCCAGATGGGTGCGCCGATCGTGTTCCGAGGCCCGAGCGGTGCTGCGGCCCGCGTCGCAGCCCAGCACTCGCAGTGCTATGCCGCCTGGTACAGCCACATCCCGGGCCTCAAGGTCGTCATGCCCTACACGGCAGCCGACGCCAAGGGCCTGCTGAAGGCGGCGATCCGCGATCCGAACCCGGTCATCTTCCTCGAAAACGAAATCCTCTACGGTCAGACCTTCGAAGTGCCGAAGCTTGACGATTTCGTCCTGCCGATCGGCAAGGCGCGAATCCACAAGGTCGGCAAGGATGCCACCATCGTTTCCTTCGGCATCGGCATGACCTATGCGGTCAAGGCAGTTGCCGAGCTTGAAGCGCTGGGCATCGACGTCGAGCTGATCGACCTTCGCACCATTCGTCCGATGGATCTGCCGACGGTGATCGAATCGGTCAAGAAGACCGGCCGTCTGGTCACCGTCGAAGAAGGCTACCCGCAGTCTTCCGTCGGCACCGAGATCGCGACCCGTGTCATGCAGCAGGCCTTCGACTATCTCGATGCCCCGATCCTGACGATCGCCGGCAAGGATGTGCCGATGCCTTACGCCGCGAACCTCGAGAAGCTCGCGCTTCCGAACGTCGCAGAAGTCGTCGATGCGGTGAAAGCCGTTTGCTACAAATAAGGGGAGGGCCCTTCGATGCCTATCAACATCACAATGCCTGCCCTCTCCCCGACGATGGAAGAAGGCAATCTGGCCAAGTGGCTGGTCAAGGAAGGCGATAAGGTCAAGTCCGGCGACGTGATCGCCGAGATCGAGACCGACAAGGCGACGATGGAAGTCGAGGCTGTCGACGAAGGCACCGTTGCCAAGCTCGTCGTTCCCGCCGGCACCGAAGGCGTGAAGGTCAATGCACTGATCGCAGTTCTGGCCGCCGACGGCGAAGATGTCGCCGCGGCCGCCAAGGGCGGCAATGGTGCAGCATCTGCCCCGGCCGAAAAGAAGGAAGAGGCAGTGGCAGCACCTGCAGCCGCCAGTGCTCCGGCACCTGCCGCAGCTCAAGCCGTGGCGGCAGCACCGCAGGCGGCCAAGGCCGACACCGGCGCCCGCGTCTTCTCCTCGCCGCTCGCCCGTCGCCTTGCCAAGGACGCCGGCATCGATCTCTCGGCAATCGCAGGCACCGGCCCGCATGGCCGCGTCATCAAGAAGGACGTCGAAACGGCTGTTGCCGGTGGCGGTGCCAAGCCGGTAGCTGCGCCAGCAGCTGGTGCAGCAGCTCCTGCTGCAGCGCCGCTTGCCAAGGGCATGTCGGAAGACGCCGTCCTCAAGCTGTTCGAGCCCGGTTCCTACGAGCTCGTGCCGCATGACGGCATGCGCAAGACGATCGCCAAGCGCCTCGTCGAATCCAAGCAGACGATCCCGCACTTCTACGTTTCGGTCGATTGCGAACTCGACGCGCTTCTGGCGCTCCGCGCCCAGCTCAACGCTGCATCCCCTGAAAAGGACGGCAAGCCGGTCTACAAGCTCTCGGTCAACGATATGGTGATCAAGGCTCTGGCCCTGGCCCTGCGCGACGTTCCGGATGCCAACGTGTCCTGGACCGACAGCAACATGGTCAAGCACAAGCACGCCGATGTCGGCGTTGCCGTGTCCATTCCGGGCGGCCTGATCACGCCGATCGTCCGCCAGGCAGAGCTGAAGAGCCTGTCGGCCATCTCCAACGAGATGAAAGACCTCGGCAAGCGCGCCAAGGACCGCAAGCTGAAGCCCGAGGAATATCAGGGCGGCACCACTGCGGTCTCCAACATGGGCATGATGGGCGTCAAGAACTTCGCCGCCGTCGTCAACCCGCCACACGCCACGATCCTCGCGGTCGGTGCCGGCGAGGAGCGCGTCGTCGTCAAGAACAAGCAGATGGTCATCGCCAATGTCATGACCGTCACGCTGTCGACCGACCATCGCTGCGTCGATGGCGCGCTCGGCGCCGAGCTGCTCGGAGCCTTCAAGCGCTACATCGAAAACCCGATGGGCATGCTGGTCTGAGGTGGATAAGGACCGGCCTTCGGGCCGGTCCGTTCCTTTTCGCGCAGTCGAAGGCGGGCTCGGACGATGAAAACAGTTCTCTGCTACGGTGATAGTCTGACCTGGGGCTACGATGCCACGGATGGCGGCCGCCATGCGCTTGCCGATCGCTGGCCGAGCGTCTTGCAGACAGCCCTGGGCTCGGACGTCCAGATCATTGCCGAAGGGCTGAACGGCCGTACGACCGCCTATGACGATCACCTCGCCGATTGCGATCGCAATGGCGCCAAGGTGCTGCCGACCATTCTCCACAGCCATGCGCCGCTTGATCTGATCATCTTTCTGCTCGGCGCCAACGACATGAAGCCGATCATTCACGGAACAGCCTTCGGCGCCGTGAAGGGCATCGAGCGCCTCGTCAATCTGGTGCGCCGGCACGACTGGCCGGTGGAGAGCGAGGGCGGACCGGATATTCTGATTGTCTCGCCGCCGCAGCTTTGCGAAACGGCCAATGCCGCCTTCGGTGCGATGTTCGCCGGCGGCATCGAGCAGTCGGGCATGCTGGCGCCGCTCTACCGTGATCTGGCCGATGAACTCGATTGCGGCTTCTTCGATGCGGGATCGGTTGCGAGGACGACACCGCTCGACGGCGTGCATCTCGATTCTGAAAACACCCGCGCGATCGGCCGTGGCCTCGAGCCGGTCGTCCGGATGATGCTCGGGGTTTGAGATGACGGGTGACGTCACGATCAGACCGGCGGAACGAAAAGAGGCGGCGGAACTCGCGGTTCTCGTTGACATCGCCTCGCACGGCTTTGCCGCCTGGCTCTGGTCCGGCGCCGTTCTCAATGGGGCGGCCGATACGGCGTTCGAGCGCGGGCGCAACAAGCTGCGCGAGGATGTTGGGCCGGGACACTGGCGCGACGCTGTTGTTGCCGATGTCGAGGATGAGGTCGCGGGCGTATCGATCGGCTACGGCATCGACGTATCCGCAGTCGAAACCGAAGCAAGGCATGCGGTGATCGAACCTTTGCTGGCATTGCAGCGGCAGGTGGTTGGTCACTGGTTCATCGATAGCCTCGGCGTATACCGCCATCGGCGCGGCCGCGGCATCGGACGCAGATTGCTTGCACATGAAATTGCACGCGCCGGCTCGGCGCCGGTGAGCCTGATCACCGAAAGCCACAATGACGCGGCGCAGGCGCTCTACAGGAAAAACGGCTTTAAGGAGGCGGCTCGCGCTGAGGCCGTACCGCTCTTCGAAGGCAGCAGAAAACACGACTGGGTGCTCTTCACCCGCAAGGTCGCTTGAGACAAAGGCAGGAAACACATGGCTGAGAATTACGACGTCATCGTCATCGGTTCGGGTCCGGGCGGCTATATCGCCGCCATTCGTGCGGCACAGTTGGGTTTCAAGACCGCGGTCGTCGAGCGCGAGCACCTGGCCGGCATCTGCTCCAACTGGGGCTGTATTCCGACCAAGGCGCTGCTGCGTTCGGCCGAAGTGCTGCACTACGCCCAGCATCCAGGCAGCTACGGCATCAAGATCGAGGGTGCGGTGACACCTGATCTGAAGGCGATCGTTGCCCGCTCGCGCGGCATTGCCGAGCGCATGAACGGCGGCGTCGGCTTCCTGATGAAGAAGAACAAGGTCGATGTCATCTGGGGCGAAGCCAAGCTGACGAAGCCCGGCGAAATCGTCGTCGGCAAGTCGACGAAGCCGGCCGTCCAGCCGCAGGCGCCGTTGCCGAAGAACACCAAGGGCGAGGGCACCTACACCGCCAAGCACATCATCATCGCCACCGGTGCGCGTCCGCGCGCGCTGCCGGGCATCGAGCCGGACGGCAAGCTCATCTGGACCTATTTCGAGGCGATGAAGCCTGAGGAAATGCCGAAGTCGCTGCTGGTCATGGGCTCGGGCGCGATCGGCATCGAATTTGCCTCGTTCTACCGCACCATGGGCGTCGACGTGACCGTTGTCGAAGTCATGCCGAACGTCATGCCGGTCGAAGACGCCGAGATCTCGAGCATTGCCAAGAAGCAGTTCGAAAAGCAGGGCATGAAGATCCACCTCGAAGCCAAGGTGACGAAGGTCGAGAAGGGTGCCAATTCGATCACCGCCCATGTCGAGATGAAGGACGGCAAGGTCGAAAAGATCACCGCGGACCGGATGATTTCTGCCGTTGGCGTTCAGGGCAATATCGAGAATCTCGGTCTCGAAGCGCTGGGGATCAAGACCGACCGCGGCTGCATCGTCATCGACGGCTACGGCAAGACCAACGTTCCCGGCGTCTATGCAATCGGCGACGTTGCCGGCCCGCCGATGCTCGCGCACAAGGCTGAGCATGAGGCGGTCATCTGCGTCGAGAAGATCGCCGGGCTGCCGAACGTCCATCCGATGGACAAGCTGAAGATCCCGGGCTGCACCTATTGCCACCCGCAGGTTGCCTCCGTCGGCATCACCGAAGCCAAGGCGAAGGCCGAAGGCCGCGATATCCGCGTCGGGCGCTTCCCCTTCGTTGCCAACGGCAAGGCGATTGCGCTGGGAGAAGACCAGGGCATGGTCAAGACGATCTTCGACAAGAAGACCGGCGAGCTTCTGGGCGCCCACATGGTCGGCGCCGAGGTGACCGAACTGATCCAGGGCTTCGTCGTTGCCATGAACCTGGAAACGACGGAGGAAGACCTGATGCACACGATCTTCCCGCATCCGACGATCTCGGAGACGATGAAGGAAAGCGTGCTCGATGCTTACGGACGTGCACTGAACGCCTAATCCAAAAGGCTGAGGCCGGAACTTTTTGGCGCCATCCGGCATTGAGGACTTGTCCTCAATGAACGGAGATCACCATGAGCTTGAACGGCGTCGGCATTCTGGCTGCGATCATCATCGGCGGGTTGGCCGGATGGCTCGCGGAGCGTTTCATGAACAGCGATATGGGGCTGTTCATGAACATTGCGCTCGGCATCATCGGTGCGGTGGTGCTGAATTTCATTCTGGCGGCCTTCGGCATGGCCTTTGCCGGGTGGCTTGCCTATCTGGTTACCGGCTTTATCGGCGCCTGCCTGCTGATTGCCGTCGGCCGCGCTGTCAAGCGATAGCCTGCGACGCTTCCTTTACAAGCGGTCGGGCCGTCGAGCAAAAGGTGGCCTGACATTTCGCGTCGGGCCATCTATATAGATCGAAAATGGGTCTGCCGGCACGACGCCGGACCCGCCGCGACGAGGAAGACAGTATGGTAACGGTGTTCGATGCCGTCTCTGAACGGGCGCAACGCGTCCGCCATCCGGAAAAGGCCCACAAGCCCGATACCGAAATGCTGCGCAAGCCGGAGTGGATCCGCGTCAAGGCGCCGACCTCCAAGGGCTACCAGGAGACGCGCGAGCTGGTGCGTTCGCACAAGCTGGTCACCGTCTGTGAAGAGGCCGGCTGCCCGAATATCGGCGAGTGCTGGGACAAGAAGCACGCCACCTTCATGATCATGGGCGAGATCTGTACTCGCGCCTGCGCCTTCTGCAATGTCTCGACAGGCAAGCCGAATGCGCTCGACATGGCGGAACCGGAGAATGTCGCCAAGGCCGTCAAGCAGATGGGCCTCTCCCACGTCGTCATCACGTCCGTCGACCGCGACGATCTGCCGGATGGTGGCGCCGAGCATTTCGAAA
Organism: Ensifer adhaerens; assembly: GCF_013283195.1. GTDB lineage: Bacteria > Pseudomonadota > Alphaproteobacteria > Rhizobiales > Rhizobiaceae > Ensifer > Ensifer adhaerens_G. Next base: position 2,130,735 of record NZ_JABEKT010000001.1, read on the forward strand.
AGGTGATCTGGGCGATCCGCGCCGCGTCGCCGCAGACGACGATCGAAATCCTCACACCCGACTTCCTGAAGAAGCCCGGCGCGCTGGAGCGCGTGGTCGCTGCCAAGCCCGACGTCTTCAACCACAACATGGAAACCGTGCCGGGCAACTATCTGACTGTCCGTCCGGGCGCTCGCTACTTCCACTCGATCCGCCTGCTTCAGCGCGTCAAGGAACTCGACCCGACGATGTTCACCAAGTCCGGCATCATGGTCGGTCTCGGCGAAGAGCGAAACGAAGTGCTGCAACTGATGGACGATCTGCGCACCGCCGACGTCGATTTCATGACCATCGGCCAGTATCTGCAGCCGACCCGCAAGCATCACAAGGTCGAGAAGTTCGTGACGCCGGAGGAGTTCAAGTCCTACGAGACTGTCGCATACACCAAGGGCTTCCTGATGGTCGCCTCAAGCCCGCTGACCCGCTCGTCGCACCACGCCGGCGACGATTTCGCCCGCTTGCGCGCAGCCCGCGAAAAGAAGCTCGCCGCCGTAGCCGGGTAAGGCCGAGGCATTTCGAGACAACAGAAACTCCGGCCCCGCGCCGGAGTTTCGCTGTTTACCGTTGTTCCCGTATCTGCCGGGAGTTCCCATGGACCAGCCGTCAAAACCGGCAGGGATGAACTATGTCGATGATGCCGTGGGTGCCAATTGCATCCGCAACGCTCGACGCATCCTCGTCGTGGGATGCTCCGGTGGCGGCAAGTCGACGCTTTCGCAGAAGCTCGCTCGACATTTCGACCTGAGCTACATCTCGATCGATCGCGACATCCTGTGGCTGCCCGGCTGGCAGCAACGTGATCGGGCCGAGCAACGTCAGCGCATCGTCGAGAGGATCGCCGCCGAGCGCTGGGTCATGGATGGCACAGGTCCTTCTACTTTCGATCTGCGCGTGCCGCGGAGCGATGTCGTGATCTGGGTGCGCATGCCGAGGCTTCGGTGCATCTGGGGCGTTCTCAGCCGCTGGTTGAGGTACTTTGGGCGCACCCGTCCAGAGATGGCGCCGGGATGCATCGAGAAGGTCGACTGGGAATTCATCGAGTTCATCTGGACCTTCGAGCAGAAATTCTCGCCGCGGATTGTCGCAGGCCTGGCAGAGCATGGCCCTGACGTGCCGGTTCTGCAGTTGAAATCGCGTCGCCAGGTGCAGGGGCTCCTTGATCTTCTCGGTCTGCCCGCTTAACTCCCCTTTATGCCACACTTTGAAACGAACCATGTCGTCAAGCACACGGCCGACCAGATGTTTGATCTCGTTGCCGATGTCGAACGCTACCCGGAATTTCTGCCGCTCTGCGAGGCTCTGACCGTGCGCTCGCGCAAGGAGAGGGATGGCAAGGTTTTGCTGCTGGCTGATATGACCGTCGGCTACAAGGCGATCCGCGAGACATTCACGACGCAGGTGCTGCTCAACAAGGCCGAGCGGGTGATCGAGGTGAAATACATTGATGGCCCGTTCAAGTATCTCGATAATCGCTGGCGCTTCGAGCCGGCGGGCGAGGGGCAGTCGTCGGTGCATTTCTACATCGACTACGAGTTCAAGAGCCGCATCCTTGGAGCTCTGATGGGCTCGATGTTCGACCGCGCCTTCCGCATGTTCTCCGACGCGTTCGAGAAGCGCGCCGACAAGATCTACGCCGTCTGAGCGACCTCGGCCAGCATCTCCAGCGCCGTTCGGACGGTTGCGAGCCGCACGGCGTCGCGGCCGATATCGCCGTAGCGCATCTCGCGGTGGAGAGCGGTGCCTGTGCGCCCGGTTGCCGACAAATGCACCAGTCCAACAGGCTTTTCTGCCGATCCGCCACCCGGGCCCGCAATGCCGGTGACGGCGACGGCAAAATCAGCCTCGGAGCGTGAGACAGCGCCGCGCGCCATTTCGACGGCCGTCTGCCTTGAAACGGCGCCATGGGCCGCGAGCGTCGCCGGATCGACGCCGAGCATCTGGATCTTGGCGTCGTTGGAATAGGTCACGAAACCACGGTCGACGACTGCCGACGATCCGGCGATTTCCGTCAACGCGCCGGCGATCAATCCGCCGGTGCAGGATTCGGCCGTTGCCACCTTGAGGCCGCGGGCGGTGAAATCGGCAATGATCTTGCCGGCCGTCGCTTGAATGTCATTCGGCCACATCGTGGATGCCCCCCGAGGTGTAAACGACGGTTGCGGTCGCGATTGCGGCGATACCTTCGTCGCGACCGACAAAGCCGAGGCGCTCGTTCGTCGTCGCCTTGACCGAGCACCGGTCGAGGTCGATGCCGAGCATGGCGGCAAGGTTCTCCCGCATGGCCTGTCGATGCGGTCCGACCTTCGGCGCTTCGGCAATCAGCGAAATATCGGCATTGGTGATGGTGCCGCCGCGCTGGCGCACGATATTGGCCGCATGCTCGAGGAAGATGCGTGAAGGCGCACCCTTCCACTGCGGGTCGGATGGCGGAAAGTGGTCGCCGATGTCGCCAGCGCCGCAGGTGGCCAAGAGCGCATCGGTCAGCGCATGCAACGCCACGTCGGCATCGGAATGGCCGGAGAGCTTTTTGGTGTGCGGGATGAGAACGCCACAAAGCGTGACGCCATCACCTTCGACCAGCTGGTGAACGTCGTAGCCATTGCCGGTGCGGACATCCGGGATGAGATGTCGCTTGAGTTTTTCGTCGGCCATGGCGATGTCCCTTTTCAGTGTGAGCTTGACGTTGTCGACCGTGCCCTCGACGAGAGTGACAGGAATGCCCGCCCATTCGGCGATTGAGGCGTCGTCGGTAAAATCCGTCCGTCCGCTGCTGGCTGCGGCCCTGTGGGCGTCGAGGATGGTCGTGAGGTCGAAGGTTTGCGGCGTCTGTGCCGCATGAAGGTGATTGCGCGAAACGGTTTCGGTCACCATGCCGGCGGCATCGGCGCGCTTCAGCGTATCCGACACGGCAATTGCCGGCAGCACGGCGCGCGCTCCCTTCGCCACCGCTTCCGCGCAGCGCGAGAGCAGGGCATGATCGGCAAACGGGCGCACGGCATCGTGAATCATGACGTAGCGTGAGCCGGTTGCTGCTACGGCTTCCAGGCCTGCCAGTACCGATTGCTGTCGGGTTGCGCCGCCGTGAACGACGATCAGGGCGCGTGTCGGCGATCGCCTGCGCGCCGCTGCCAACAGATCTTCATCGTCAGGATGGATCACAACGACGATCGGTCCAGTCCCCGGCCATGTCGCGAAAGTGTCAAGCGTATGGGCGATAACCGGCTTGTCGCCGATGGTGCGGTACTGTTTCGGCCCCTCGGCCGACTGTCCCGCGCGTTCGCCGCGCCCTGCTGCAACGATCACAATGCCGCAGGAAAGCTGTTCTTCAGGCTGCATCTTCTGTATGTGGTCCCGGATTTCGCCAATCTTCGCCGTGATGTACCGCGAAGGTCCGCGCTTTGCCAGCCGAACAGGGAAATTTGCCCGACGCTTCGAAATCGCTTGGCAAGCCAGAGAACAATGTCTAAAAATAGTGCAAGAACAACATGTGCCTGAAAGATATGCATTTGCCAGCTCCGGCTTTGTCATCACCGCTTCGGATCGGGAATATCGAAATCCGCAACCGGGTGGCGCTCGCCCCGATGTCAGGTGTCACGGACCTGCCATTCCGCACTTTGGCCTGGCGCTTCGGTGCGGGGTTTGTCGTGACGGAAATGGTAGCGAGCCGCGAACTGGTCGGTAACGCCTCGGAATCCTGGGCGAGGCTGAAGAACTCCGGCATCAAGCCGCATATCGTGCAGCTGGCCGGACGCGAGGCGCATTGGATGGCCGAGGCGGCCAAGATTGCCGCCGCCAACGGCGCCGATATCATCGATATCAATATGGGTTGCCCGGCAAAGAAAGTGACGGGCGGCTATTCCGGCTCGGCGCTGATGCGCGATCCCGATCACGCTCTGTCGCTGGTCGAGGCGACCGTCAACGCGGTCGATGTGCCGGTCACTTTGAAGATGCGGCTCGGCTGGGACGAGAACTCGATCAACGCGCCGCTGATTGCTAGGAGGGCGCAGGAGGCCGGTGTCCAGGCGATCACCGTGCATGGCCGCACCCGCATGCAGTTCTACACCGGCAAGGCCGATTGGGACGCGATCCGCGCCGTGCGCGACGTCGTGACTGTGCCGCTGGTCGCCAACGGCGACGTCGATACCGTCGCGGATGCGCAAGAGATCCTCAGGCGTTCCGGCGCCGACGCCGTCATGGCTGGGCGGTCCTCACAGGGCCGTCCCTGGCATGTCGGCGTTCTCGCTGGTGCTGCAGGCCATCCTGACCAGGCGGCGATCGCCGACATTTTCGTGGAGCACTATGAAATGATGCTCGAATTCTACGGTGCCGACACGGGCTTGAGGCATGCACGCAAGCATGTCGGCTGGTACTTGGACCGTTTCGCATCCGATCTTGCCGGGACGGAGAAGGGAGCGATCCTGACGTCGACCGATCCCAAATCCGTCGCCGCGCGTGCCTCGGAGGCCATTCGCAGTTCGCATGCGCCCCTCGCAAGCGAAGGGATCGCGGCATGACGGACAAGCCCAACACGCCGGAAGCCATGGCTGCTGCCAACGGGCTGTCGATGGCCGTTCTGAATGCCATTCAGAACCCGGTAATTCTCGTCGATCAGAATGGCCTGGTCGCCTTTGCCAATTGGGAAGCCGAATCCTTCTTCGGCGCCAGCGCCAATCATCTCGCCCGCCACGATATCAGTGCCTTCATCCCGTTCGGCAGTCCGCTTCTGACGCTGATCGAGCAGGTGCGCGAGCGCAAGGCGCCGGTCAACGAGTATCGCGTCGATCTGAGTTCCCCGCGGCTGGGTGCCGACAAGCTGGTCGATCTCTACGTGGCGCCGGTGATTTCGGAGCCCGGCTCCGTCGTGGTCGTGTTCCAGGAGCGGTCGATGGCCGACAAGATCGATCGCCAGTTGACGCATCGCGCGGCGGCGCGCTCGGTCACTGGCCTTGCCTCGATGCTGGCGCATGAGATCAAGAACCCGCTTTCCGGCATTCGGGGTGCGGCGCAATTGCTGGAGACCTCCGTCAACGACGAGGATCGGGCGTTGACCCGGCTGATCTGTGACGAGACCGACCGGATCGTATCGCTGGTCGATCGCATGGAAGTGTTTTCCGACGAGAGGCCGGTCGATCGCGTGCCGCTCAACATTCACTCGGTGCTCGATCACGTGAAGGCGATCGCACGGGCCGGTTTTGCGCGCCGGATCAAGGTGACGGAAAACTACGACCCGTCCCTTCCGTCCGTCTTTGCCAACCGCGACCAGCTCGTGCAGGTGTTTCTCAATCTCATCAAGAATGCGGCGGAAGCGATCGGCGATCGGCCGGAAGGCGAGATCATGCTGACGACCGCCTACAGGCCCGGCATTCGCCTTTCGGTCGCCGGCACCCGCGAGAAGATCTCGCTGCCGCTGGAGTTCTGCGTCCACGACAACGGCCCGGGCGTTCCTTCCGACCTGCTGCCGCACCTGTTCGATCCGTTCATCACCACCAAGACCAACGGTTCGGGCCTTGGGCTGGCGCTCGTCGCCAAGATCATCGGCGGGCATGGCGGCATCGTCGAATGCGACAGCCAGCAGAACCGCACGACTTTCCGCGTCCTGATGCCGGCCTCAAAGGGGCAGGCGGCGGATGAAGACGACATGCCTATGACAAAAGGAAACATTGCATGACGGGCGCCACGATCCTCGTCGCGGATGACGACGCAGCCATTCGCACCGTGCTCAATCAGGCGCTGAGCCGCGCCGGCTACGATGTCCGGATTACATCGAACGCAGCGACGCTCTGGCGTTGGATTTCCGCGGGCGACGGTGACCTTGTTGTCACCGACGTGGTCATGCCCGACGAGAATGCCTTCGATCTTCTTCCGCGCATCAAGAAGGCGCGACCGGACCTGCCGGTCCTTGTTATGAGTGCGCAGAACACCTTCATGACGGCGATCAAGGCTTCCGAGAAAGGCGCTTACGACTACCTGCCGAAGCCCTTCGATCTGACCGAGCTGATTGGCATCATCGGCCGGGCGCTGGCCGAGCCGAAGCGACGCCCGGCGAAGATCGACGACGATTCGCAGGATGGCATGCCGCTGGTCGGTCGCTCCGCAGCGATGCAGGAAATCTACCGCGTTCTCGCCCGCCTGATGCAGACCGATCTCACGCTGATGATCACCGGCGAATCCGGCACCGGCAAGGAACTGGTGGCGCGGGCGCTGCATGACTACGGCAAGCGCCGCAACGGCCCTTTCGTTGCCATCAACATGGCCGCGATCCCGCGCGACCTGATCGAATCGGAACTGTTCGGTCACGAAAAGGGGGCCTTCACTGGCGCGCAGACACGGTCAACCGGTCGTTTTGAGCAGGCCGAAGGTGGAACGCTCTTCCTCGACGAGATCGGCGACATGCCGATGGACGCACAGACGCGGTTGCTGCGCGTGCTGCAGCAGGGCGAGTATACGACGGTGGGCGGACGCACGCCGATCCGCTCCGATGTGCGCATCGTCGCTGCAACCAACAAGGATCTGAAACAGTCGATCAACCAGGGTCTCTTCCGCGAGGACCTGTATTACCGGCTGAATGTGGTGCCGCTGCGCCTGCCGCCGCTGCGCGATCGTGCGGAAGACATTCCCGATCTCGTACGCCATTTTGTCCAGCAGGCCGAAAAAGAAGGCCTGGACGTCAAGCGTTTCGATCAGGAAGCGCTGGAGCTGATGAAGGCGCATCCGTGGCCGGGCAACGTGCGCGAGCTCGAAAACCTCGTGCGACGACTGACCGCCCTTTACCCGCAGGATGTCATCACGCGGGAGATTATCGAAAACGAACTGCGGTCGGAAATCCCCGACAGCCCCATCGAAAAGACGCAGGCGCGCAACGGCTCTCTTTCGATCTCGCAGGCGGTTGAGGAGAACATGCGGCAATACTTTGCCAGCTTCGGGGACGCGCTTCCCCCAAGCGGTCTTTACGAGCGGGTGCTCGCCGAGATGGAGTATCCTCTCATCCTTGCCGCTTTGACGGCGACGCGAGGAAATCAGATCAAGGCCGCAGATTTGCTCGGCCTCAACCGCAACACGCTGCGCAAGAAGATCCGCGAACTCGGCGTCTCTGTGTATCGCAGCTCACGTACGGCTTGACTTGGCCGCAACCACCGTTGCATTTTCGCCACAATGCGTTGCTTGAACGTGTTATGACCGCCGAATAGAGCGGTGTTGCGCTGCTTTGCCTGGCCTTGGGGGCTGTGGCTGATGCGCAACAGCTCCGGTTGACGGTCCGGTCAATACCTTGACCCGGGATGTGCGTGAGAATTGCTGGTGTCGATAGGCGCCGGTCGGGGGAACGTTTTTTACATGGTGGATGCAATGGCCTTGCCGCTGGGCACAGATGACGGATTGGCGGCGCACGACCGTCGCGCGTCCTTTGCCTTACCGGGCCTCATGCTGGCGATCGGCGCACTCGTCTGCGCCACTCTGTCTCTGCTCGTTCTGCTTGGGCTGACGCCGATTCGGCTGGAACGCAACATTTTCATCGCCTGTGCCGCGATCAACGGACTATTTGTCGTCGGCCTGATCTATCTCATCGTTCGCGAAATTCTCAGGCTGCTGCGGGCGCGTCGCAAGGGGCGGGCCGCCGCGCGGCTTCATGTCCGCATCGTCGCGCTGTTTTCGATCGTCGCCATCACGCCCGCCATTCTGGTCGCGATCTTCGCCAGCATAACGCTCGATGTCGGACTTGACCGCTGGTTTTCGCTGCGCACGCAGGCGATCGTCCGGTCGTCGATCAGCGTCGCCCAGGCCTATGTGCTGGAGAATGCCAGCTATCTCCAGGGTCAGACCGTTTCGATGGCCAATGATCTTGAGCGCAACCGGCAACTCTACAGCCTCGACCGCACCGGCTTTACTGAACTGGTGACGCGCCAGGCCAGAGGGCGCGGCATGCTCGGCGCGTTCCTCGTGCGGGCAGACGGCAGCGCCATTCTGCAGGCCAACATCTCGACGGAAAAACCCCTGCCGGCCATCCCGCCGGATGCGCTCAAAAGCTCGGTTTCCGGACAGCCGACATTGATACCGCCCGGGATTACCAATCTGGTGGGTGCGGTGATCCCGCTTGACGATATTCCCGGCACCTATCTTTACACCGTTCGCAACGTCGATCCGGAAGTGATGCGTTCGCTGCGGCTGATGGAAGAAAACACGGCGGAGTATAAGACGCTCGAAGCCGGGCGCGCCTTTACGCAGATTGCCTTCGGCGTGCTCTATATCGGCTTTGCCCTGATCGTGCTTCTGGCGGCCATCTGGACGGCGATCGCCGTCGCCGACCGCATCGTTCGACCGATCCGCCAACTGATCGGCGCCGCCGACAGCGTTGCTGCTGGTAATCTTGATGTCGTCGTGCCGGTGCGTGCCGTCGATGGCGACGTCGGCAATCTTTCGCGTACGTTCAACAAGATGGTTTCGGAAATCCGCACCCAACAGGAGCAGATCCTTGAGGCCAAGGATGAGGTCGACCACCGACGGCGTTTCATCGAGGCAGTTCTTTCGGGCGTCACGGCAGCGGTCATCGGCGTCGGCCGCGACCGGCAGATCACCATCGCCAATTCCTCTTCGGAGGAGTTTCTGAAGAAGACCGCTCCGGATCTGCTCGGTGCGGATCTGCGCGTGGTTGCGCCTGAGATCGAAGAAGTGCTGGTCGAAGCGGAAAGCCGCTACCGCAACAATTTCCGCAAGCAGATCAACATTATGCGCGGAGGAACAGAGCGCACGCTGAACATCCAGGTGACGCGCGAAGAAGGCGGCGAGGCAAACGAATCCTACGTCATCACCATCGACGACATCACGGATCTCGTCATCGCGCAGCGCTCCACCGCCTGGGCCGATGTGGCGCGCCGTATCGCACACGAAATCAAGAACCCTCTGACGCCGATCCAGCTCTCGGCCGAGCGCCTGAAACGTCGCTATGGCAAGCAGATCGATCAGGAAGACAAGGCCGTCTTCGATCAGTGCACCGACACGATCGTAAGGCAGGTCGAAGATATCGGTCGCATGGTCGATGAGTTCTCCGCCTTTGCCCGCATGCCGAAGCCGACGAAGGAGAAGGTGGATCTGCGCGCAATTTTGAAGGACGCCGTGTTTCTGCGCGAGATGGGCAACAACCACATCCGCTTCATCCGCGAATTCGGCGACGAGCCGCTCCAAGGCATGTTCGATGGCCGCATGCTCGGACAGGCCTTCGGCAATATCGTCAAGAATGCCGTGGAGTCGATCGAGGCGGTGCCGACGGACGCTGTCCGTGGCGAGCCGACAGTGCTCGTGCGTGCGCAGCAGGATGGCGTCGCCGGCCGGTTTGTCGTCGATGTCATCGACAACGGCAAAGGCCTGCCGACCGAGAACCGGCATAGAATATTGGAACCGTATATGACGATGCGCGAGAAGGGCACGGGCCTCGGGCTCGCGATCGTCAAGAAGATCATTGAGGACCATGGCGGACAATTGGAATTGCACGACGCACCGGCCGATTTCGATGGCGGCGTTGGAGCAATGATCCGCGTGATCCTGCCGCCTGCCGGAGAAGCCGCGGGCGAAGACACTTTGAAGGGTAAGGGTACGAGCGATGGCCGCTGACATTCTGGTTGTAGACGATGAGGAAGACATCCGCGAGATCGTCTCCGGCATCCTGTCCGACGAGGGGCACGAGACCCGAACGGCTTTTGATAGCGACAGTGCGCTGGCGGCGATCAGCGACCGCGTGCCGCGGCTCGTCTTTCTCGACATCTGGATGCAGGGCAGCCGCCTCGACGGCCTCGCCCTGCTCGACGAGATCAAGGCGCGCCATCCCGATTTGCCGGTGGTGATGATTTCGGGGCACGGCAATATCGAAACGGCGGTCAACGCCATCAAGCGCGGCGCCTATGATTTCATCGAGAAGCCGTTCAAGGCTGACCGCCTGATCTTGATTGCCGAGCGCGCGCTCGAGAACTCCAAGTTGAAGCGCGAAGTCTCGGAGTTGAAGAAGAAGTCGGGCGATCCGGTCGAACTGATCGGAACCTCGGTGGCCGTCTCGCAGCTCCGCCAGACCGTCGAAAAGGTCGCGCCGACCAACAGCCGCATCATGATCCAGGGACCGTCCGGCTCCGGCAAGGAGCTGGTGGCGCGCATGATCCACCGCAAGTCGACCCGCTCGACCGGTCCGTTCGTGGCCCTGAACGCCGCGGCGATCACGCCCGACCGCATGGAGATCGCGCTTTTCGGAACCGAGGGAACGCCGGGGCAACCGCGCCGTACCGGTGCTCTCGAAGAGGCACATAGCGGCATCCTCTATCTTGACGAAGTCGGCGAAATGCCGCGCGAAACGCAGAACAAGATCCTGCGGGTTCTCGTCGATCAGCAATTCGAGCGGGTCGGCGGCACGAAGCGCGTCAAGGTCGACGTCCGCATTATCTCCTCGACGGCCTACAACCTCGAAAACATGATCTCCGAAGGCCTCTTCCGCGAGGATCTCTTCCACCGGCTCGCGGTCATCCCGGTGCGGGTGCCGGCTCTGGCCGAGCGCCGCGAGGATATTCCGTTTCTTGTCGACATGTTCATGCGCCAGGTCAGCGAGCAGGCGGGTATCCGCCCGCGCAAGATCGGCGACGATGCGCTTGCGGTGTTGCAGGCCCACGATTGGCCCGGCAACATTCGCCAGCTCCGCAACAATATCGAACGGCTGATGATCCTGGCCCGCAGTGACGGCCCGGATACGCCGATCTCGGCCGACATGCTGCCGACCGAAGTTGGCGATACCTTGCCGAAGATCTCCGCGCAGGGCGACCAGCACATCATGACGCTGCCGCTGCGCGAGGCTCGCGAAATGTTCGAGCGGGATTATCTGATCGCTCAGATCAACCGATTCGGCGGCAACATTTCCCGCACGGCCGAATTCGTTGGCATGGAGCGGTCGGCGCTTCACCGCAAGCTGAAGTCGCTGGGCGTTTGAGCGATAGATTTCTTCTGGCCGACGGCCGCCTGTACCTTGGTGAAAGAACGACATGAAGGTGATCATTTGTGGTGCGGGACAGGTCGGCTACGGCATCGCCGAACGGTTGGCCCAGGAAGACAATGACGTCTCGGTGATCGACACATCGGCGGCGCTCATTGCCAACATTACCGAAAGCCTCGATGTGCGTGGCTATGTCGGCCACGGCGCCCACCCGGACGTGCTGGCGAAAGCCGGTGCCGATCAGGCCGACATGTTGATCGCGGTCACGCTGTTCGACGAGGTCAACATCGTCGCCTGTGAGGTGGCGCATGCGATCTTCAATGTGCCGACCAAGGTCGCCCGTATCCGCGCTCAGAACTATCTGGCGCCGGAATACGCCAACCTTTTCTCCCGCGAGAACGTGCCGATCGATGTGACCATTTCGCCGGAAGTCGAAGTCGGGCGCTTGGTGCTGCGGCGCATCTCGTTCCCGGGCGCGACGGATGTCGTACGCTTTGCCGACGACCGGATCGCGATGGTCGCGATCGAGTGCATGGAAGACTGCCCGGTGGTCGACACGCCGCTGCAGCAGTTGAGCGAACTGTTTCCCGATCTGCAGGCAACGGTCACCGGCATCTTCCGCAACGGCAAGCTGATCGTGCCGCATTCGTCGGATCAGTTGCAGACCGGCGACCTTGCCTATGTCGTCTGCGACCGCGACCATGCGCGCCGCACGCTGGCTCTGTTCGGCCACGAAGAGCAGGAAGCGCGCCGCATCGTCATTCTCGGCGGCGGCAATATCGGCTATTTCGTCGCCAAGGCGATCGAGGAAAACCAGCCGAGGACCCGCGTCAAGCTGATCGAGAACGATCGAGACCGTGCGGTGATGATGGCCGACAAGCTCAGCAACACTGTCGTTCTCAACGGTTCGGCGATGGATCAGCGTATCCTGATGCAGGCCGACGTGCAGGATGCAGACCTGGTGGTGGCGCTGACCAACAACGACCAGATCAATATCCTCGGCAGCATGATGGCAAAACGGCTGGGCGCCAAATCGACGCTCGTTTTGATCAACGAACCGTCCTACCAGGATTTCGCGGGAACGGCCGGTGTCGATGCCTATATCAACCCGCGTGCGGTGACGATCTCGCGCGTGCTTCAGCACGTGCGCAAGGGTCGTATCCGCTCGGTCTATGCCGTCCAGAAGGGCACGGCTGAAGTGATCGAAGCCGAAGCGCTGGAAACCTCGCCGCTGGTCGGAAAAGCACTGCGGGAGCTCGATCTGCCCGATGGCATTCGCATCGGCGCGCTCTACCGGGACAAGACATTCATCCGCCCGCACGGCGACACCAAGATCAAGGCTAGGGATCGCGTCGTGCTCTTTGCCGCCGCCGAGGCCGTCCGCCACGTCGAACAGCTCTTCCGCGTCAGCATCCAGTTCTTCTGAGGTCAAACAAACGCCATGCCGAGAATTGCCTATGTCAACGGCGCCTACGTGCCGCACGCCGATGCTGCCATCCATATCGAAGATCGTGGCTACCAGTTCGCAGATGGGGTCTACGAGGTCTGCGAGATCCGTCATGGCTTCATCGTCGATCTGACCCGCCATCTCGACCGCCTTGGTCGATCGCTGAGTGAACTTCGCATCGACTGGCCGATGAACCGTGCGGCGCTGACGCATGTCATTCGTGAAGTCGTGCGCCGCAACCGGGTGCGAAACGGCCTGTTCTACATGCAGGTCACGCGCGGTGCCGCTCGCCGCGATCACGTCTTCCCGGCAAAGGGCACCGTGCCGACGATCGTGGTGACGGCCAAGCGCACTGATACCGCGGTAATCGCCAGGAAGGGTGCTGAAGGTATAGCGGCCATAACGGTTCCGGAGAACCGCTGGGATCGGGTCGACATCAAGTCCGTCGGTCTTCTGCCGAACGTGCTGGCCCGCCAGAAGGCCAAGGAGGAGGGCGCCCAGGAGGCGATCTTCGTCGATCCTGATGGCACGGTGAAAGAAGGTGCTGCGACCAATGTCTGGATCGTCGATCGCGACGGCGTCCTGCGTACGCGTCCGGCCGATCACGGCATTCTCAGGGGTATTACCCGCACGACGCTGATGGACGTGGCCAGGCCCCTTGGCATCAAGATCGAGGAACGGGCCTTCTCAGTGGACGAGATGCTCGCAGCGCGCGAGGTCTTCATCACGGCCGCAACGAGCATCTGTTTTCCGGTCGTTTCCATCGACGGCAAACCGATCGGCAACGGTCATCCAGGAAGCATAGCACAGAATATTCGTGAAGCCTTTTTCGACGTTGCGGAAAAGACATTGATTTGATACCAAACTGACAGAGGCGTCGGGGGAAGGGTACTTGTGACGCCTCTGATTGAAAAAATAGACAAAATGCACCGGCGCGCGACGCCGGCAAATAAGAAAGAATCGGCGCGATGGCGGAACGTTCTCAGAACTTGCAGGATCTTTTCCTTAATACGGTCCGCAAACAAAAGATTTCTCTGACAATTTTTCTTATCAACGGCGTCAAATTGACGGGCGTTGTCACGTCATTTGACAATTTCTGTGTGTTGTTGCGCCGCGATGGTCATTCGCAGCTCGTCTACAAGCACGCGATCTCGACCATCATGCCGGGCCAGCCGCTGCAGATGTTCGAGAACGAAGAAGCCGCATCCTGACGGGACGTAAGGCACATTACCAAACGGGATTCAAAGTCGTCGTCGATCATTCCGGAGCTTGAAACGCTCCGCGACGACATGCGCGCAGTCGTTATTGTGCCGGTCTTGAAAAAGACCGGCAGGCAGTCGGCTGAAACTCTCTCTGCGACCAGCACCCGCACCGACGAAAGTCGGCTGGAAGAGGCAGCGGGCCTTGCCCGGGCGATCGACCTCAACGTCGTTCATGGCGCCATCGTATCTGTGGCGCAGCCAAAGCCGGGCACGCTGCTCGGCACCGGCAAGATCGAGGAGATCGGTCACATCCTCGTTGAACAGGATGCTGGCCTGGTCATCGTCGACCACCCGCTGACCCCGGTGCAGCAGCGCAATCTGGAAAAGGAATGGAACGCCAAGGTCATCGACCGGACGGGCCTGATCCTTGAAATCTTCGGGCGCCGCGCCTCCACCAAGGAAGGCACGCTGCAGGTTGATCTCGCGCATCTGAACTATCAGAAGGGCCGGCTCGTCAGGAGCTGGACCCACCTCGAGCGTCAGCGCGGCGGTGGCGGCTTCATGGGCGGCCCGGGCGAAACCCAGATCGAAGCGGACCGGCGCTTGCTGCAGGACCGTATCGTCAAGCTTGAGCGCGAACTGGAACAGGTTCGCCGCACACGGCAATTGCACCGCTCCAAGCGCAAGAAGGTGCCGCATCCGATCGTGGCTCTTGTCGGCTACACCAATGCCGGCAAGTCGACGCTTTTCAACCGAATGACCGGAGCCGGCGTACTGGCTGAGGACATGCTGTTTGCAACGCTCGATCCGACGTTGCGACGGCTGAAGCTGCCGCAAGGCCGCATGGTGATCATGTCCGACACGGTCGGCTTCATCTCGGATCTGCCGACGCATCTTGTCGCCGCCTTCCGTGCGACGCTCGAAGAGGTGCTTGAAGCCGATTTGATCCTGCATGTCCGCGATCTCTCCGATCCGGACAATCAGGCGCAGGCAAGCGACGTTCTGCGCATCCTTGCCGATCTCGGGATTGACGAGAAGGAGGCTGCGGCCCGGCTTGTCGAGGTCTGGAACAAGATCGACCGGCTGGAGCCGGAAGCGCGTGAGGCCTTGACGAACAAAGCCGCAAGCTCTGAGAACACCGTGGCCGTCTCGGCGATTACGGGTGAGGGCGTTGATGGGCTGCTGGCCGAGATCGGCCGTAGGCTTTCCGGTGTCCTGACAGAATGCACCGTCGTTCTCGGTGTCGATCAGTTGCAGCTTCTGCCCTGGGTCTACGAACATGCCATCGTCGACGGTCGCGAAGATCAGGAGGACGGCAGCGTCAGTCTCGATCTGCGTCTGACGGAAAACGAGGCTGTGGATCTGGAGCGGCGTCTCGGCAACGGGCCGAAGCCCGCCGCGGAAGACTGGTAAGCCATTGCACCTGAGGCGCGGATCGTCGCCTCAGGTCAGTTGCCGTTCGATGGCCTTGGCCGCCTGCCACAGCTCTTCCATCCGTTCCAGCGTGGCTTCCTCGAGCGTTTCTCCGTGCGCTTCAAGCTCGTGCTCGATATGGGCAAAGCGTCGGCGGAACTTGGTATTGGTGCCGCGCAGCGCCATTTCCGGATCGGTGCCGACATGGCGGCCGATGTTCACGACCGCAAAGATCAGATCGCCGAGTTCATCGGCCACCTTCGCATGGTCCTTCTCCTTCAACGCCTGACGCAACTCTCCGATCTCTTCCTCGATCTTGTCGAGGATCGGCTCCGGCTCCGACCAGTCAAAGCCGACCTTGGCGGCGCGTTCCTGCAGTTTAAGCGCTTCCACGAGGGCAGGGAAGCTGCGCTGGATCGAACCCAGATGACTGGCAGCACCATCGTGCGGCAAACCCCGGTTGGCGCGCCGCGCCTGACGTTCGGCCTTTTCGGCCTGCTTGATCTCGTCCCACTGGGCCTTGACTGCTTCCGGAGTGTCCGCGTCCGAACGGGCAAAGACGTGCGGGTGGCGGCGGATCATCTTGGCCGTGACGGCCTCGACGACATCGCCGAAGGCGAACTCGCCGGCCTCTTCGGCCATGCGGGCATGAAACACCACCTGCAACAGCAGGTCCCCCAGCTCGTCGCAAAGGTCGTGCATGTCGCCGCGCTCGATCGCGTCGGCAACTTCGTAGGCTTCTTCGATGGTATAGGGCTTGATCGTCTCGAACGTCTGGACGATGTCCCACGGGCAGCCGGTTTCCGGCTGCCGCAGTGCTTCCATGATATCGAGAAGGCCCTTGATGTCGCGTGATGGTTTCATAAGATCAATTCAACGGAATGGCGTTGTCGCTTTTGCCCGACTGGTAACTGTCGGACAGGCGCTGATAACAGTCACGGATGCGAGCATCCTGGGCTGCAAGCTTCTCCTGCGTTGCCTGGTCGGCGTCCCTGGCGAGCGCTGCGATCGACGATGACGTCCAGAACGCATTGTTCTGTGCGTAGCCGCCTGGCTCAAGACGAAACACCTCCTTGAGGATCTTCAGGTCGTGCGGGATGGAAAAGCTGTCGCGCGAATCTTCGTGGCTGAAGAAGTAGTAGAAATTGTCAAAGCCCGCCCAGGTGATTGCCGACAGACACATCGAGCAGGGCTCGTGCGTCGAAAGGAAGATCAAGTCGTGTGTATCAGGTTTTTCCGCCAGCTCGTAGAAACGCTTGAGTGCGTGTACTTCGCCGTGCCAGAGCGGATTTTCCGTCTCGTTGTTCGTCTCGGCGAGAACGAGAGAAAGATCGGACTTGCGCAGGATCGCCGCGCCAAACACCTTGTTGCCGGCGGCCACACCCTTTTCCGTCAGGGGCAGGATATCCTGTTCGATCACATCGAGCAGCCGTTCGGCCAGTTCGGATTGCGTCATGTCTTCAGTCTCCGGCAAATGCGTTGCGGCATTTAACGGAGGTTGCCCCTTGGGCGCAATGGCTGCCGACAGCAGGTATTGCGCAACAGTCCCGGAGATATTTGCTCAAAATGCCGCGTGGTCGAGCAAAACAATACGGGACCTCAAAGCCATTGAAATTTCTGTTTCTTCAATTGCTGTGGGCTATGCGGGATATTGAGCGGAGCCTGTAGAAGGAACAGATTGCAAGACCATGCCGCAGCAACTCTCCGTCTTCCCCGCATTCTTTCGCGTCGCGCAAAAGCGCGTGGCGGTTTTCGGCAATGGCGACGAGGCCTTTGCCAAGGTGCGTCTGCTGCTCAACACCGAGGCCGCGATCGTCGTTTATGCCGATGCACCGGAGGCCGACTTCGCTGCATTTCTGAGCGAGCGCGCGATTGAAACCGTACGCGCCGCCTTCGCTCCGAAACAACTTGAAGGCGCGATCCTGGCGTTTGCCGCGACTGGCGATGCAGCGCAAGATCGCAGGATCGTCGTTGCCGCGCGCGAACAGAGAATTCCGGCCAACGCCGTCGATCAGCCCGATTACTGCGATTTCTTTACACCGGCGCTCGTCAATCGTGCCCCGGTCGCCGTTGCGATCGGCACCGAAGGCGCCGGCCCGGTGCTTGCGCAGATGATCCGCGCCCAGATCGATCAGATGCTGTCACCGTCGCTCGGGCTCGTGGCAACGCTCGCCGCCAGCTACCGCGAAGCTGTCGATCGGCTCGTGCCGCGCGGTGTCGCGCGTCGCCTCTTCTGGCGTCGGTTCTTTCAGGGGCCGGTGGCAGACAAGGTTGCGCTTGGCGATGTTGCCGCCGCGCGCAGCGAAGCTTCGCGCCTGCTCGACACGGCACAGGCAGCCTCCGGTCACGTCTGGCTCGTCGGCGCTGGCCCGGGCGCCGAGGATCTGCTGACGCTGAGGGCGCAGCGGGTGATGATGGAAGCCGATGCGATCGTCTACGACGCGCTGGTGCCACAGGCGATCGTCGACATGGGGCGCCGCGATGCCGAGCGCCTCTCTGTCGGCAAGCGCAAGGGGTGCCACACGAAATCACAGGACGAGATCAACCAGCTGCTGGTGAAGCTTGCAAGTGAAGGCAAGCGCGTCGTTCGCCTGAAATCTGGCGATCCGCTTGTCTACGGTCGCGCTGGCGAAGAAATGGCTGCGCTGCGCGAGGCTGATATCACCTATGAGATCGTACCGGGGATCACCTCTGCCTTTGCCGCCGCTGCCGATTTCGAGTTGCCGCTTACATTGCGCGGCGTTGCATCGTCGCTGGTCTTTACGACCGGCCATGACCTGACTGGAGAAGTGCTGCCGGACTGGGCGCGCCTGGCCGTGTCGGGCGCGACCATCGCGGTCTATATGGGGCGCACCGTCGCGGCCTCGGTTGCCGGCCGCCTGATGCAGGCGGGCTTGCCCGCGGAAACGACCGTGGCGGTGATCGAAAACGCCAGCCGCTCCGACCGCCGGCTGTTGCACGGCACGCTCAAGGACCTGCCGGATCTCGAGAGCCGCACCGAACTTTCCGGGCCGGTCATGGTCATCATCGGCGACGCCGTAGCCGGCGCGAATTTCGAGCGTTCCGAGCCGCTGGTGGCCGGCAAGCGCACAGCAAAGCATAAGAAGATCGAAGCTGCCGCTGAGCGCAGCGAACAGTTTGTGAATTAAGGGAAACGTCATGGTGAACAAGGTATTGACGGCAAATCGGCTCTCGGATGGCATATCCGTCTGGCTGGATGCCTCGGGCAACTGGGTCGAGCAGCTCCAGCAGGCCTTCATTGCCCGCCATGCCGAGGCGGTCACCGCGCTCGAAGCGACCGGCAAACTCGCTTTTGACGACAACAAGGTAGTCGACGCCAACGTCGTCGACGTCGAGGAAGTCAACGGCACGCTGCGGCCGCTGCGCATGCGTGAACGCATCCGCGCCGAGGGTCCTTCGATCCCCTATGCCGCCGGATATAATGGCCTCGCCGGCCCGAACTTTGCTGCCTGAGGAACCGACAAAACATGTACCGTTACGATGAATTCGATCATGCCTTCGTTTCCTCGCGAGTCGATCAGTTCCGCGATCAAGTCGAACGCCGCCTGAGCGGCGAGTTGGCGGAGGATGCATTCAAGCCGCTGCGTCTGATGAACGGCGTGTACCTGCAACTGCATGCCTACATGCTGCGCGTCGCCATCCCCTATGGCACGCTGTCGAGCCGCCAGATGCGCATGCTCGCGCACATTGCCCGCAAATATGATCGTGGATACGGCCATTTCACCACCCGCCAGAACATCCAGTATAACTGGCCGCGTCTTTCCGACACGCCGGATATCCTCGACGAACTGGCAAGTGTCGAAATGCACGCGCTGCAGACGTCAGGCAATTGCATTCGCAACGTCACGGCTGACCACTTCGCCGGCGCGGCGGCTGATGAAGTCGCAGATCCAAGGCCTTATGCGGAAATCCTGAGGCAGTGGTCGAGCGTGCACCCGGAATTCTCGTTCCTGCCGCGCAAGTTCAAGATCGCCGTTACCGGTGCCGAGCGCGACCGTGCGGCGATCCAGGTGCATGACATCGGCCTGCACCTGAAGAAGGATGAGAACGGCCGCATCGGCTTTGCTGTCTATGTCGGTGGCGGACAGGGCCGCACGCCGATGATCGCCAAGAAGATCCGCGATTTCCTGCCGGAAGAGGATCTTCTGTCCTACACGACGGCGATCATGCGCGTTTACAACCTGCATGGCCGTCGCGACAACAAGTACAAGGCGCGTATCAAGATCCTCGTCCACGAGACCGGTGCGGAAGAACTCTCCCGTCAGGTCGAAGTGGAATTCGCAGCGCTGAAGGATACGGAGCTGAAGCTGCCGGAAGCCGATATCCAGGCCATCTCCACCTATTTTGCACCTCCGGCGCTGGAGCCGCGCGCGGAAGGCTGGGAAAGCCTTGCACGCTGGAAGAAGACCGATGCGGAGTTCTCGCGCTGGGTCCACCAGAACGTTCAGCCGCACAAGCATCCTGACTACGGAATGGTCACGATCTCGCTGAAGCCGATCGGCGGCATTCCGGGGGATGCGACCGACGCCCAGATGGACGCCGTTGCCGACATCGCCGAGGAATATGCCTTCGACGAAATCCGCGTCAGCCACGAGCAGAACCTGATCCTGCCGCATGTGGCGCTGGCGGATCTGGAGCCGATTTACCGGGCGCTCGTCGTTGCCGGTCTGGCGACGGCCAATGCCGGCCTGATCACCGATATCATTGCCTGTCCCGGGCTCGACTACTGCGCGCTTGCAAACGCTCGCTCCATTCCGGTTGCGCAGGAAATCTCGACCCGCTTCGGCGCGCCAGAGCGGCAGGCCGAAATCGGCGAGTTGAAGATCAAGATCTCCGGCTGCATCAACGCCTGCGGCCACCACCATGTTGGCCACATCGGTCTGCTCGGCGTTGAAAAGAAGGGTTCGGAACTCTATCAGATCACGCTTGGCGGCTCCGGCGATGAGAACACTTCGATCGGCGAGATCATCGGTCGCGGTTTTGAACCGGAGAAGGTGACCGACGCGATCGAGACGATCGTCGATACCTATCTCGGGCTGCGCAACGACAAGTCGGAGACGTTCCTCGAAGCGTACCGTCGGGTCGGTCCGCAACCTTTCAAAGACGCGCTCTATGGCGGCAGCGCACAGGAAGCCGCTTGAGGGGCTAAGGAACGGACATGACAAAAATCTGGAAGGAAACCGGTTTCGTCAGCGACGATCCCTGGATCATCGAAAACGAGGAAACCAAGGCCGGTTCGAACGAAAAGGCGATCCTCGGTCTCGATGCGTTTCTCGCCAAGGTGGCTGAGACGGATGAGGTTGGCTTGGGGGTTGTCGTTGCTCCGGCGGATGACGTGACCAAACTGCAGCCCTATCTCGATCGCATCGCGCTGGTCGCCGTCGCATTCCCGGCTTTCAATGACGGGCGGGCATTCAGCCATGCGTCGCTGTTGCGCGCGCGGCTTGGTTTTGCCGGTGAGGTAAGGGCAGTCGGAGACGTCCTGATCGATCAGATCCCGTTGATGCTGCGTTGCGGTATCGATAGTTTCGCGGTAACCAATGGAACGGCCCTGAAGCGTCTGACGGAGGGCCGGTTGCCGGGTATCGCCAATCATTATCAGCCGACGGCGCGACCCTCTGCAGACGCCAGATCCTATAGCTGGCGGCGTGTTTCTTGAATGTTGTGCTGACCGCGACAGTGTGAAGCACGCCGAATTGCGCGAAAGCGACTATATTTGGAAGGGATTTCCTTCCCGTTGAGCGCGGCTTGGAATATCCGCTTATTGTTGATAGACAGGGTCATCATTTACAGGACTGTAGCCACGATGAATGCTCCGGCAAAAACGGAAGATTTCGCGATCCAGGCACCAGCAGGTGTCTTCGTCGAGACGGTGACGAGCGTCACTCACTATACGGATCGGCTCTTCCGCTTCCGAATGACCCGTCCTGCGGAGTTCCGCTTCCGCTCTGGCGAATTCGCGATGATTGGTTTGATGGTCGGGGACAAACCCGTCTATCGCGCCTACTCGATCGCAAGCCCTGCCTGGGACGAGGAACTCGAATTCTTCTCGATCAAGGTTCCCGATGGCCCGCTGACGTCGCATCTGCAGGCGATCAAGCCGGGCGACAAGGTGCTGATGCGCAAGAAACCGACCGGCACGCTGGTTCTGGATGCGCTCGTTCCCGGCCGCCGGCTCTACATGTTCTCGACCGGCACCGGCATTGCGCCTTTTGCCAGCCTGATCCGCGACCCCGAGACCTATGAGAAGTTCGAGGAGGTCATCCTCACGCACACCTGCCGTGACGTGGCCGAACTGAAATACGGCTTCGATCTCGTGGACGAGATTCGCAACCACGAATTCCTGAACGAGATTGTCGGTGACAAGCTTCGCCACTATGCGACGGTGACGCGCGAGGACTACCCGTTCAAGGGCCGGGTGACCGACCTGATGGTCAACGGCAAGTTCTTCGCCGATCTTGGTCTTCCGCCGCTCGATCCGGCGATCGACCGCGGCATGATCTGCGGCTCGACGGCGATGTTGAAGGACACCAAGGAGATCCTCGAGGCGGCAGGCCTGACCGAGGGCGCTAACAACAAGCCGGCCGAGTTCGTCATCGAACGGGCTTTCGTCGGCTAACGGGCGACAAGAGACGAAACATCATCGCAACATCTTGAAGGGCGCATCACCGGATGCGCCTTTTTCGCATCTGTGCCACAGTCGCGACCGGAGGACGAGCTATGCGTTTCCGGAAGCTCCGCTCTGATCAATCAGCGTACCGGCGGCTGGCATCAGGCACTATCGTTCCCCTAGCATTTTGACATGGTGCGCGACCGTAACCAGCCGGAACGAGCGCACCAATAAAAGCGTCCGTGCCGGAGATGTTCCGGCGATGGCGGACCTTGCAGGGAGTGGCTGATGAGCCTTGAAACCAGAATTCGCCGCAAGTCGTTGCATGACCGGATCGTCACGCCTGAGACGGCGGCGGCGCTGATCAAGGACGGCATGACGATCGGCATGAGCGGCTTTACCAAGGCTGGCGATGCGAAAGCCGTGCCGCTGGCCATGGCGCAGCGGGCGGCTAAGGAGAAGTTTCGCATCACCCTGATGACCGGAGCGTCGCTCGGGCACGACATCGACAAGATGCTGACGGAGGCGGGCGTTCTTGCGCGCCGCCTGCCGTTCCAATCCGATCCCGTGCTGCGCGCTGCCATCAATCGCGGCGAAGTCATGTTCATCGACCAGCATCTCTCTGAAACGGTCGAGCAGCTCCGCTCCGGCCAGATCAGCCCGATCGATTATGCCGTCGTCGAGGCGGTGGCGATTACCGAGGACGGTGGCATCGTGCCTTCGACGTCGGTCGGCAACTCCGCAAGCTTTGCGATCCTCGCCAGGAAAGTGATCGTCGAGCTCAATCTCAGCCACAGCCCGGAGCTCGAGGGGCTGCATGACATCTACATTCCGGCCAAGCGACCGTCGCGCACGCCGATCCCGGTCGTCGCCTGCGACAGCCGCGTCGGCTCACCCTATATTCCGATCGATCCGGACAAGATTGCAGCGATCGTTATCACCGAAAAGCAGGACAGCGCCGCGCGCATCTCGCCACCGGATGCCGAGACCATCTCGATCGCCGGGCACCTCATCGACTTCCTTCAGGACGAAGTGCGCAAGGGTCGGCTCGACATGACGCTGAACCCGTTGCAGGCGGGTATCGGCGTCATAGCGAATTCGGTCTTGAGTGGCCTCGTCGACAGCCCGTTCCACGATCTGCGCATGTACAGCGAAGTGCTGCAGGACAGCACCTTCGAGCTTTTCGAGGCCGGCAAGCTGAGCTTCGCCTCGGCGGCGTCGATGACGCTCAGCAGCACCTGGGCCGATCGGGTCTTCCGCAATATCCGCGCCTACAAGGACAAGGTGATCCTGCGGCCACAGGAGGTGAGCAACCATCCGGAGATCATCCGCCGCCTCGGTGTCATAGGCATCAACACCGCGCTCGAGTTCGACATCTATGGCAACGTCAACTCGACCCATGTCGGCGGTACCGACATGATGAACGGCATCGGTGGCTCCGGTGACTTTGCCCGCAATGCGTTCCTGTCGATCTTTGTTGCGAAATCGGTTGCCAAGGGCGGCGCGATCTCGTCCGTGGTGCCGATGGTTTCCCATGTGGATCACACCGAACACGATGTCGATATTCTGGTCACCGAGCATGGGCTCGCCGATCTGCGCGGCCTTGCGCCGCGCGAGCGCGCGCCGTTGATCATCCGCAATTGTTGCCACCCGGCCTATCGCGAGTTGCTGGCGGATTATTTCAAGCGCGCCGTGGCAACACGGGCAGGGCAGACGCCGCATATCCTGGAGGAAGCCTTCGACTGGCACGTGCGCCGACTGAAGACGGGCAGCATGCTGCCGGGTGCCTGACCGCCTACTCCTGCGCCAGGTAGGTCATCAGGGCTGACATCGCCGCCGCCGCACCCTCGGCGTCGGCAGACGCGATCGCGTCGATCACCCTGATGTGGCGCTCGACCGATCCGCGCATTCGCTCGACGGACGCTGCGGCAAACCAGATGCGCCGGGCATGCGTCTGCAGTGGCGCAAGAGCCGCCGTCAGGAACCTGTTGGGGCAGACTTCCTCCATCAGTTCGTCGAAGACCTTGTCGGCCACCAGGAAGCCTTCCATGTCAGCAGCGTCTGCGCATCGGCTCATTTCCGCGGCGCATTCCTTCATTGCGCGCCGTGCATCCGTGGTGGCGTGTTCCGCGACCAAGGCGGCTGCAAGCGGCTCCAGCTTCTGGCGAGTTTGCACCACATGCGCGCGATCGTCCGGCCCGATCGTCGTTATCTGCAGTCCGATGCGCGGACGGACTTCCATCAGTTCCTGCCAGGCAAGCTTCTGGATGGCCTCGCGCACCGGCGTGCGGCCATGGCCGGCAAGTTCGATCAGTTGTCTTTCCGTCAGCAACATGCCGGGCTCAAGCTTGAGCGTAACGATCAGCCGCTCAAGAGCGAGATAGGCGAGGTGGGCCTGGGAGTGAACTGACATGTGCATCCCACAGTTTCTGATATATCAGAGCGTGTCATGTTTTCAGTTTAATGGCAAACGAACTCATGGCTGCTAATCAGGAATGATTACACTGATCGAAGTGGTAGCCATGGAACGGTAAAAGCCTCAGATTTCAACGGCCTGAATAAATTTGGCTTGCCGCCCGTTCGAGGGTTGAATGGTGTTGACGAAGAGGAAGCTGCTTGTCAGTCTTCTCTAAAAAGAGCGTCAGACATCGGCGTTGAGGGGCTTGGCTAAAGGTGGGTGCGTTTCTGGTCTGGTCGCTGATTGTTTTTGCGGGTCTGCTTGCCGTCCCGGCAGTCAGCCATACGAACGCGCAGACGACGTTCTCGCTGATGGCCTCCTCGATGGCTTTCGTCGGTATGGGCATCGCGCAGTTCATGGCGGCACGCCCGCCGGTCATCGAGCCGTTGTTCGGCGGGCTTGACCGCATTTATCACCTTCACCGCAAGATCGGCATCAGTGTGCTGGTGCTTATCCTTGTCCACTATTTCCTGACGCCAGATTTCAAGGGGCTGTCATTCACCAGTGGACTGAACCAGCTTGCCGCCTCCGCCGGGAAGTATGCGTTCTACGGGCTTGTCATTCTGCTTGTTCTCAGCCTCGTCAAAATCATCCCAAAGACGAAGATCAAGATTCCCTACCACCTCTGGCGCTATACCCATCGCTTCATCGGCCTGCTGTTCGTCCTTGTCGCGTTCCACCAGATGTTCATCAAGCGTCCCTATGACAGCACCGCTCTGCTTGCGGTGTATCTCAATGTGTTCGCAGCACTCGGGATCCTGAGTTATGCCTATACGCAGCTTCTGCCTTGGCTGAGGACCCGTCGATACGACGTTTCCGAGGTGGTGAGGCACGATGGAGCGACGATCATTTCGGCGCGGCCAAAAGGTCGGGCGCTGCGGGCCAAACCCGGGCAGTTCGGTTTCCTGCGTGTGTTGAAGACTGGCCTGCGCGAGCCGCATCCCTTCACCATTGCCGGCATCGATGGCGACGGCACGGTGTGCTTCGCCATCAAGCCGCTCGGTGATTATACGCAGGCCCTGCGGGATAGCGTTGCCGTTGGCGACCGGCTGAAGCTCGAAGGCGGATACGGTCATTTCAATCATCGACGCGGCGCCAGGAAGCAGATCTGGCTTGCCGGAGGCATCGGGGTCACGCCGTTCCTCGCCATGGCCCGCCATTTGACCGGCGGCGAGGGGCAGGACATCCACATGGTCTATTGCGTACGCGACCGAAAGGAAGCGATCGGCCTTGAAACCTTCGAGGCGCAGGCGGAAAAGCTCGGCAACTTCAGCTTCGTGCTGCACGATTCGGCCACGGACGGGCGGCTTGATGCGGCCAAACTGGCGGCGGGCAGTCTCATCGATCCGGGCGAGGCCGACCTTTGGTTCTGCGGTCCGGCACCGCTGAGGGAGGCGATCGTCAAGGGCTTGAAAGAGCTTGGAAAGAAGCCGCTCCGCGTGGAGTTCGAACAGTTTCAGTTTCGATAGCAGTTTAATTGAAGATTTTTCGATTGAGGGAGTACGGCCATGCGCGGTCTGCGTGAAATGCGAGCAAGCGTCTCGTCAAGTGCCGGCATCCGCACGAGGAACGGATTGGTATTGATTGCCGGTCTGCTCACCGCCACGCTCTGTCCCGGCGCCGCATCGGCGCGCGACGCTTTTGCCGAGGACGCCTTCTCGACCTACAAGGCGAATGTCGGGAACGGCAAATACATATTCAACGCAGCCGGCTGCGGCGCCTGCCACGGATCGGGCGATGAAACCGAGCTTTTGTCCGGCGGCATGGAGATGAACACGGCGATCGGAACCTTCTATGCGCCGAACATCTCGAACCATGCCAACGGTATCGGCGGCTGGAGCAATGCCCAGTTTCTCAATGCGGTGATGGTCGGGCTCGACCGCGACGGCAACAATCTCTATCCGGTCATGCCCTATACGTCCTATGGCGGGATGAGGCCGGAGGACGTGCTTGATATCAAAGCCTATGTCGAGACCTTGCCGCCGTCGGATGCGGCCTCCAAGGAACATGAGATCGCTTTTCCCTTTAGTCGACAAACGACGATAACTCTATGGAAACGCAGCAATTTCAACGTTCAGGCCTATCAGCCGCGCGAAGAGACGCAGATGGAGCGCGGGCGCTATCTGGTTGAAAATGTCGGCGGCTGCGGCGACTGTCATACGCCGCGCACGACCACCTACGGGCTCGATCTGGAACGCGCATATCAGGGCGAGAAGGGGCTGACGGGTGCGGTCGCGCCCGATATCGGCAAGGCGAAGATGGCGGGTCTGGCCGCGCCCGAAGTCTTTACCACGGGCCTGATCGGCGAAGGCAAGAAGCTGTCCGGCGCACCGATCAGCGATCCCGTCATGCGACGCATCGTCAAGGGACTTTCGGCGCTCAGCGACGATGATCGTCGCGCGATCTACGCGTTCCTGTCCGATCGCGAGGTCAAGGCGCCGGCACCGGTGGCGCAATCTGTCACGGCAGTCTGCAAGGAGACCACCGCCTCGACGGCGTTCTCTGGCGACAATGCAGCACTCGCCCAACAGGCGGATGCATTCATCGGCAAGTATTGCCGCAACTGCCATGGTCCCGGCGAGAGTTCGCAGGGCAGCTACCCCGCAGGCGAACTGACGTCGATCGCCGCCGATGCCAATTTCGTCACGCCGGGCAATGCCGCGAAATCACGCCTCTTCACCTCGGTCACGAGCGGCCGCATGCCGCTTGGCAAGCGACCAACGGATGAAGAGGTCAAGGTGCTCGAAGACTGGATCAATTCGCTCAGTGAAAAGAACCTGCCGCAGACGGCGGCCGCCAAGCCGGATCGATCGCGCCCGATGCTGTCCTACGACCAGTTCGTCGAAGCGGCGCTCAAGGATATCTCCAAGGTCAGCGCACTCGATCGTCGGCACGTGCGCTACTTCTCTTACCGCGACCAATATAACGGCATGATGGGTTGCGAAGACGACGCCACGTTCATGAAGCGGATGGATGTGCTGGCGGGTGGCTTCAAGAAGTTGCTGAACTCCTTGTCTTATGGTCCGAAGCTGGTGGTGCCGGCGGAGGTGGACGGCACCAATGGCCTGCTCGTGCGGGTCGATCTGCGAGACTTGCAGTGGGATACCGCCGACTATGATTTCCTGGTCAAGCGCTACTTCTATGGCGTCGATCCGAAGAGCGATGCCTCGCTTCAGGCGCTGTCCACCGAGATGCAGACGCAGCTGCCGATAATGCGCATCGACTGGTTCATGAGCAATGGCGCCCGGCCGGAGATTTACAACAGGCTGATGAAGTTGCCGACGCATATCCGAGAACTGGAAACGCGCTTCAAGATCGATGTGGACGACAACATCAGGCGGCGCAATGTTCTGCGGGCCGGATTTGCGGATGGCTCCTCTGGTGTTTCGGACCACAACCGCATGCTTGAGCGGCACGATATGCCGTTTGGCGGATACTATTGGAAATCCTACGATTTCGCTGGTGATCTCGGCAAACAGGTGCTGAAGCGTTTCCCGCATGGGCCCAAGGAACTGGGCACGCTCGATGCCGGTCTGGTGCCGTTTGAGCACGATGGCGGGGAAATGATCTTTTCGCTGCCCAACGGCTTGCAGGGCTATTACCTGTCGACCGCGGCAGGAAAACAGCTCGATGTCGGGCCCACCACCATCGTTTCGTTCCGCGAGCGGCCGATAGGCAAGGGGGTCGAGATCGTCAATGCCCGCTCCTGCTTCGATTGTCATGCCGATGGCATTCTGTCGAAGCGTGATCAGTTGCGCGACCACATCGCCACGTCGACGCTGTTCAGCAAGGACCAGCAGGATGTGCTGCTGGCGATGTATGTGAAACAGGCGGAGCTGGACGAGGCCTATCGCAAGGATCGCGAGCGCTTCGTCGGGGCTCTGCAGAAATTGGAAGTAACCGAACCGACACCGGACGGCGGACTGCAGAGCAAGCACGCGCCCGGCGACGCGGAGATCGTCACCTATTTCGCCGACAAGTATGAAGACGAACTCGACTTCGACGGTCTGGCGGCTGAATTCGACATGACGCCGCAGCAGTTTTCCGAAGCGGTCAAGCGCGTGACGGATGTGAATGTGCTGCGTCTCGGGCTGGATTGGGTCACGACGCTGGAGGCCGGCGGAACTGTTCCGCGCAACGAGGTCGAACAGCAATATGCCCTGTTGCTGGAGCCGCTCACCCAGCGTCGCGCCCTCGATACCGGCTTGATCGTGGTCGCCGGCGACGGACTGCAGCCGGAGGCAATGCCGCAGTCTGTGGCCGCGGCGGTTCCGGACTACCGCAAACAGGAGGCGACGGACGGCAGCAAGCTGGAGCTCGCGTTGAAGGTGCCGACGACGACGGCCAAGGTCGGCGACCAACTATCGTTCGAGCTCAGCGCCAATCAGGCCTGCGAATTGCAGATCCTCTATGTCGAGGAAAACGGCAATGTCGAAGTCATCCCGGACGAGATGATCGGCAACACGACGCTGCAGCCCGGCGAACCCAGACTGATCCCGCAGCCCGGGACCGGCACGCTGACCTTCGATACGGCAGCGCCCGCTGAAACAATGCTTGCCTTCTGCCGGGTCGGTGGCCTGGCGGAGCAGAAGCTCACGCTGGAGAAAGCACGCCAATACGTCGCCCAATCGAAGTTGCCGCCGACGCGTGGGCTGGCGGTCAACCTCGCCAAGAAGGCGCGGGCGGACAACGGCGCGAGCAGCGTGCAGATGGTAACTTTCGAGATCAAGGAATAGCGCTAAAGCAATGGGCAAGATGATGAAAAGGTTGATCGTCGCTTCCGCAGTGTTGTTGCCGCTCGCCAACCCGGCCAGCGCCTGTGACGCGTTGGTCGAAGCCTCTGAAGCTCTCAACAGGGGCGACGAGGCGGGGGCGCGATCGGCTGCCGCGCTGGAACGCACGAAAGCTTGTTCTGATACGGAGGCAGCGCTTACCCGGCGCGTGGCGGCGCTTGCGACTTTCAACCGCATCGCAAACGCGGCCGGGGGTGGCGCCTCCCTTGAAACGTTCCAAGGCGAGCTTGAAGCGGCGCGCGACGATGTCGGTGGACCATGGCAAATCCTCGACGCGCTTGGCGATATCGACCGGGCGCGAAAGAAATACGAAAGCGCGGCGACCTATTACCAGCAGGCGTTGGAGGATGCGGCCAACGAGCAACTGACCCCGGAGTGGATGGCGCCGGACAACGCCTACATTCTGCGCCTCGATCGGCTTGCTTCCGAGATGCGGCTTGCGGCGGCCAGGCCGGTGAAGCTCGCGATGCGCGGCGCCTGCAAATTTTCCTATCGCGGCGTATCGATCCGGAAGAAGGCGACGCCGGTTCGCTATGTCTTCGGGACTACCGAGTTCACACCTGAAGGGCTGCAGTCAGCAAAGGATCTGTTCGAGTGCCTGAAATCGGCAAAACCCGTGTCGATCACCCTGATTGGCCACACGGATCCGGTGGGCGGCACAGAGGCGAACAAGACGCTGTCGTTGGCGCGTGCCGAAGCTCTCGCGCACTATCTCGTGGACGCTGGCTACAAGGGCACCTGGACCACGGTCGGCAAGGGTGAGGAAGAGCCGTTCAAGCCGGATGACCCGAGCGCCTATGACGAAGCGATGCTGCACCAATTGGATCGCCGCGTTGAAGTTGATGTGGAGAAATAGACGGTGCTGCGCGAAGCTCTGATTTCGAGCGTGATCTTTGGGCTATCGGCGCTGCCCGCCATGGCCGCCACGTCAGCGCTTGTTGTCGGCGTCGATACCTATCCACATGAAGTGAGCCTCGACGGCGCCGTCAAGGACGCACGTGACGTGGCGCAGGCATTGAAGGCGGCAGATGTCGGCCCTATCCGCGAATTCATCAATGAACAGGCGACCAAGGACGCGATCCGCACGGCCTGGCTGGAGCTTGTCGAGGCCGCAGCAGCCGGCGACACGATCATCTTCACCTATGCCGGGCATGGCGCTCAGATGCCGGAGCTTGTTGCCGGCAGCGAGCCGGATGGGCTGGACGAGTTTTTGGAGCTTCCGGGCTTCGATCGCAGCCGGGCTGCGGAGACGGCAAGGGAGGTCATCGTCGATAACGAGCTCAATGCCTGGTTCGCCGAAGCAGAGGCCAAGGGCGTTCAGGTGTTGTTCGTTTCCGACAGTTGCTACTCGGGCGGCATGAACCGGTCGATCTCCGGCAAGACGCGGCTTGCGCCGACGGTGCGGGCGCAGTTGCCGCCGCCGTCGCAAGAGGCGGTTTCCGGCGCGGCGGTCAAGGACGAGGATCTGGCGCAGGTGACGATCCTTGCCGCATCGCTTGAGAGCCAGCCAACGCCGGAGGTTGTGATCGAAGGTGAGCCAAGGGGCGCGCTCAGCTGGAGTTTCGCCCGTGCGCTTGAGGGGGCAGCCGATCGTGATGGCGATGGCCTGATCTCAAGGGTCGAGCTTGAGGACTACGTCTTTTCCAACGTCAAGCTCCAGTCCGAGGCGCTGCAGGTGCCGAACTTTACGCCGCAGGTTCCGCGATCAGATAGGGAAATCGTCCTGTCCCTGCCCAGAAGCGCGACGCTGGCAATAGGCAACAGTGCTGCCGCGACCGGCCGGTCGGCAAAGCTGAAACCGGCCCGGGACATGGGGTGGACGGGCAAGCTGGCGCTCAGCGTCGACGGCGTGGCGCCGACGCTTGAGAATATCGGTGGCAGCGGCGTCCCCTATCGATGGGATGCTACCAGCGGCACATTCTACACGCCAAACGGCGATGTTGCCGGCGAACACGTTGCCCCCGATATGGTGCAGGGGGTGGTGGACAAATTCATCGTCCTCGATTTCCTGAAGGCTCTCGCCGCGCAGAACCCCGGCAAAGTCTCGCTGACGCCGGCCAAGGACATCTATTCATCAGGGGATCGCCTGAACTTCGATGCGCCGCAATCCGGATACGCGAACATGTTGGTCGTCAATCTCGCCAATACCGGGGAAGTCCAGCTTCTCGACGCCCAGATAGCAGGCTCCGGCAGCCATGTATTCAAGCTGACGGACCTGGAAGTGGTGAAACCCTTCGGCGCCGATCATCTGGTGGTCATCTCGACGAATGCTTCGATCGACGCGGTCGCTGCTGCCCTCGCGGGCCCCGGCGTCGATGCATCGAGGTTTTTGCGTCTCCTGGAAGAACGGCTTGATGGAACCGACAGTGCCGTCGCGGTCCAGCCGCTCTATACGCGGGAGCGCGGGCAATGAGCGTCGACATCAGAGCCTGGTCATTGCTGTTGCCGTTTGTAAGCTTGGGGATGTGTTCGCCTTCATTGGCTGCGGACAGGGCCTTGCTGATCGGGATCGGAAGCTACCAGAACCTGCAGCCAAAGCTGTTTCTACACGGGCCGAAAAATGACCTTGTTGCCATGGAGGGGTTACTGGCCGGCACTCTCGGCTTCGATCGTTCTGTCATTCGCGTCCTGAAGGACGAGCAGGCGACGCGCGCGACCATCCTGTCGTCGATCGAGGAGTGGTTGGTCGCGGGCACGCAGCCCGGCGACCGAGCCTATCTCTATTATTCAGGTCATGGTCTCCAGGTCGCCGATATCGATGGCGACGAGGAGGATGGTTTGGATGAGGCGCTGGCGCCGTTCGATGTGGTCGCCGGGATCAAGGATTGGGACGGTGCCGTCACCGATGACGAGCTCGATGCCATCCTCGACCGTTTGAAGGGCAGGGCGGTGACCCTGGTGATCGACGCCGGTTACTCAAGCACGATTTCGCGGTCGCTGTCGGGCGAGGTATCCGCCGGTATCGACGGCGCCCGTTTCCTGGCGCGGCCCGAGGCGAAACCGATGGAGCAGGCGCTGACACGTGGGCTTCGCATCGACCTTGGTGTCGTCGACAAGCCCAGCCGCGTCAAAGAGAGCGGTATCGTCGCCTGGAGTGCAAGCGCACCCTATCAGGTGGCATGGGACGATGTGAGGCTGCCGATCGAAGGCCGCCAGGGCGTTTTCACGAAGGCCTATGTCGCTGGACAGACGGGGGCGGCGGCGGACGCCAACGCCAACGGGCTGACCAGCAACGCCGAACTTTTCGAATATATCACCGCGCAATCTGCTGCTTACTGCGCATCGCAGGAGAAATGCGAGACCCTCGACCCGCAACTTGAGACGAAGGCGCTGAACCTCGGCGCCAGTGCAGTCGTTCCTGTTCAGGCAGGGACTGAAGTGACGGCACGGTATCAGCCCGTTGCCGGCGACGGTGCCGCCCCGGCAAGTTATCAGGATGCAGATGCAGTCGATGCGGTCGGCGATATCGTCGGCAAGGCCGATGCTGGCGACGTGCGTATCAGCATCAACCGGCCAACCACGATGAAAGCCGGTGACGTGTTCAAGTTGACGGTCGCAAGCAAAGCTGCCGGAAGCCTCATCCTCATCGACGTCAATGCGAACGGCACTGCAACCCAGATCTTTCCCAACGAGTTCGCGCAGAAGATTACGCCGCTCGCCGCCGACGTTCCGTTGACATTACCGGACGAGTATTACGGCTTCGACTTCGAAGCCTCGGGAGAAGGCGACAGCGCCTTTGTTGCCCTCGTGATCAGCGATGCCGTCGATCTGGCAGACGTTGCGCCGAAAACCAGGGGACTGAAGGTCGAGCTCAGTGCGCGAGAAACGCTTAGCGAAATTGTCTCGCGGCTGCAGCAGGCCTGGACTGACGACCTGGAGAGACGTGGTATCCGCTGGTCGGTCGGCACGCTACGCTATCACGTCGAATGATCGTTTCTGCGACAGGCCGGATAGTAAAAAGCCCGCCGAAAAGGCGGGCTTTCTGTTTGAAGTCTTTCGCAATCCCTAGTGCAGGATCTGGCTGAGGAAGAGCTTGGTGCGCTCGTGCTGCGGATTGTCGAAGAACTCGGCGGGCGAGTTCTGTTCGACGATCTGGCCCTGGTCCATGAAGATCACGCGGTTGGCGACCTGGCGCGCAAAACCCATTTCGTGGGTCACGCACAGCATGGTCATGCCTTCTTCGGCGAGGCCCACCATTGTGTCGAGCACTTCCTTGACCATTTCCGGGTCGAGCGCCGAAGTCGGTTCATCGAACAGCAGGATCTTCGGCTTCATGCACAGCGAACGGGCAATCGCCACGCGCTGCTGCTGGCCGCCCGAAAGCTGGCCCGGATACTTGTGGGCCTGCTCGGGGATCTTGACGCGCTTCAGGAAGTGCATGGCGATTTCTTCGGCCTGCTTCTTCGGCATCTTGCGAACCCAGATCGGGGCGAGCGTGCAGTTTTCCAGGATCGTCAGATGCGGGAACAGGTTGAAGTGCTGGAACACCATGCCGACTTCGCGGCGCACTTCATCGATCTTCTTCAGATCGTTGGTGAGCTCGATGCCGTCTACGACGATCTTGCCCTTCTGGTGTTCTTCCAGGCGGTTGATGCAGCGGATCATCGTCGATTTGCCGGAGCCCGATGGGCCGGCAATGACGATTCGCTCGCCCTTCATCACCTTCAGGTTGATGTCACGGAGAACATGGAAGTCTCCGTACCATTTGTTCATTCCGCTGATTTCGACCGCAACGTCAGTCGCGGATACGGTCATCTTGGAAACAGTGGCTGCATTGGCCATGCGATCTCCCCCTCTTATCGTTTATGGCTCGTGTCGAGCACGCGTTCCATGAAGCCTGAATAGCGCGACATACCGAAGCAGAAAAGCCAGAATATGAAGCCAGCGAAAATTAGCCCTGAGATCGGCGTCACCGCCGAAGCCCAATTGGCATCCGAGAAGTTCAGCCGGACGATACCAAGAAGGTCGAACATCCCGATGATCGAGACCAGCGAGGTGTCCTTGAACAGCCCGATGAAGGTGTTGACGATGCCGGGGATAACGAGTTTCAGCGCCTGCGGCAGCACGATGAGGTTCATCTTCTGCCAGTAGCTGAGGCCGAGCGAATCGGCGCCCTCATACTGCCCCTTGCCGATCGCCTGCAGACCGCCGCGCACCACCTCGGCCATGTAGGCGGAGGCGAAGAACGACACGCCGATCAGCGCCCGCAGGAACTTGTCGAAAGTCACCCCCTGCGGCAGGAACAGCGGCAACATCACGCTCGCCATGAACAGAACGGTGATAAGCGGGATGCCACGCACAACTTCGATGAAGAATGTGCAGAGCATCTTGATCACCGGCATGGTCGATCGCCGGCCGAGCGCAAGCAGGATGCCGAGCGGCAACGAGACCGCGATGCCGACGAAGGACAGCACCAGCGTCACCATCAGGCCGCCCCACAGCGGCGTCTCGACGAACGGCAGTCCGAACCACCCGCCTGGCAGAAGGATGAGCGCCAGGATAGGCAGAACGGCGAGAAGCAGGATCGCGTTGATGTTCTTGTAGGGAACCTTCGGGATCAGCATCGGGGTCAGGAACAGGACGAACAGGATGCCGACAAGTGCGGGGCGCCAGCGCTCCTCGATCGGGTAACGCCCGAAGAGGAACTGGTCGAACTTGGCGTTGACGAAAGCCCAGCAGGCGCCGCTCCAGCCATCCGGTTGCGAGCCACCCTGCGCGACGGTCGCACAGACACCACGTCCGCCGCCGGTCCAGGCGGCATCAATGAACAGCCATTGCACGGCCGGCGGGACGAGCCAGGCGAGCACAAGCAGGCTGATGATCGTCAGAGCCGTATCTTTCGGCGTCGCAAAGAGGTTCTTGCGAAGCCAGTAGGCAAGGCCGCCCGTCTGTATAGGCGCCGGTGCAGCCTCGATCATCGAGGCGCGGACAAAATTTCCCTGGTGTGAGTTCATGATCTTATCTCTCCACCAGGGCCATTCGGGCATTGAACCAGTTCATCAGCAACGACGTCGTCAGGCTCAGCGACAGGTAGACGATGATCCAGATCGATACGACTTCGATCGCCTGACCGGTCTGATTGAGAATCGTTCCGCCGACGGCAACCAGGTCGGCGTAGCCGATGGCAATCGCCAGTGACGAGTTCTTGGTCAGGTTGAGATACTGGCTGGTGAGCGGCGGAATGATGATCCGCATCGCCTGGGGTACGACGACAAGGCGGGTGGTGAGGCCGGGCCGGACGCCCAGTGCATGGGCAGCCTCGGTCTGTCCCTTCGAGACGCCACGGATACCGGCCCGAACGATTTCGGCGATAAAGGCGGCGGTGTAGAAGGAAAGCGCCAGGAACAGCGACAGGAACTCCGGTCCGATGACCGAGCCGCCGGTGAGGTTGAACTTGCCGGCTACCGGGACATCGAAGGTAATCGGCGAGCCGGTTGCCAGGAAGGCGAGGAGTGGCAACCCGATGACGAGGCCAAGCACGGTCCAGAGCAACGGGAAGCGCTGTCCGGTTGCTTCCTGCTTGATGCGGGCATGGTGGGCGACGAGGAAGCTCGCGATCACGGCGATCACGAAGGCATATAAGACATATTGCGAGCCGTCGCCGAAGACCGGCTTCGGAAAGGCGATGCCGCGGTTGTTGAGGAAGATGTTGAGGGGCAGCGCGGCCGATTCGCGCGGTTGCGGAAGCACGGCCAGAACGCCGCTGTACCAGAAGAAGATGACCAGCAGCGGCGGGATGTTGCGGAACACTTCGACATAGGCGAGCGACAGTTTCGCGATCAGCCAATTGTGCGAGAGCCGCCCGATGCCGACGATGAAGCCGATGATGGTTGCGGTGATGATGCCGGTTATCGCCACGAGCAGCGTATTGAAGAAGCCGACGACCAGCGCGCGCCCGTAAGTGGAGTCACTCGTATAGGCGATCAAGGACTGCCCGACATCGAAGCCGGCGCGCCCGTTGAGGAAGCCGTAGCCGGACGCGATGTTGGCACGCTTGAGGTTCTCGATCGTGTTGTCCGCTATCCAATAGACGACGGCAACGAGAATAATGACGGTTATGACCTGGTAAAATATTCCGCGCACCTGCGGGTCGTTGATGATCGAACCGGAAGGTTTGCTTTTCTCAGGCGTAGTTGTGACGCCAATCGCCATGCAATGCCTCTTTCCCCTTGTCACCCTTTTGGGTGTTTTTATCGTTGGGATGGGGAAGCGGCGTGCCGCTCCCCCTTTCGTGTCGGGCCGTATTAGCGGACCGGAGGAGCGTACTGAATGCCGCCCTTGCTCCACAGCGCGTTGAGGCCGCGTTCGATCTTCAGCGGGCTGCCGGCGCCAATGTTACGGTCGAAGACTTCGCCGTAGTTGCCGACTGCCTTGATGATGTTGACGGCCCATTCGTTGGTCAGGCCAAGGTCGGTGCCGATCTTGCTGTCAGCTTCGACGCCGAGGAAGCGCTGAACGTCCGGGTTGGTGGACTTCTTCATTTCTTCGATGTTTGCCTGCGTGACGCCGAATTCTTCTGCCTGGATCAGCGCGTAATGGACCCAGCTGACGATATCGAACCACTGGTCGTCACCCTGGCGAACGGCCGGACCAAGCGGCTCCTTCGAGATGATTTCCGGCAGGATCATATGATCGTCGGGCTTGGACAGCGTCAGGCGCAGCGAGTAGAGGCCGGACTGGTCGGTGGTGTAGACGTCGCAACGACCGGCGTCATAGGCCGCGTTCACTTCTTCGAGCTTTTCGAAGACGACCGGGTTGTACTGCAGGTTGTTGGCCTTGAAGTAGTCGGCGAGGTTGAGCTCGGTCGTGGTGCCGGTCTGTACGCAGACGGCAGCGCCGGAGAGTTCGAGGGCCGACTTTACGTTCAGGCCCTTGCGGACCATGAAGCCCTGGCCGTCATAGTAGTTGACCGGGCGGAAGTTGAAGCCGAGAGCGGTGTCGCGGTTGATCGTCCAGGTGGTATTGCGGGCGAGGACGTCGACCTCACCGGACTGAAGGGCCGGGAAACGTTCCTTGGCCGAAGTGGGTGTATATTTTACCTTGGTGCCATCCGCGAAGATCGCGGCGGCGATCGCCTTGCAATAGTCGACGTCGAAGCCGCTCCAGTTGCCCGAAGCATCCGGTGCCGCGAAGCCGGCGAGACCGGTGTTCACGCCGCATTGGACGAAGCCCTTGGCCTTCACGTCATCGAGTGTCGCAGCCGAAGCCGCATGCGCGCCAATCCCCATGACAGCAGCGCCAACAAGAGCTGTCAGAATACTTCTTGCCATTTTTTAGAACCTTTTTCTGTTGTCGTTAGTTCCCGTCTGCACCAGCGCGTCTCCCTGCGCGTACAGCCTCCGCCACCCTCATGGCGCGAGTGCAATCTATCTCATGCTCAAAATCCATGGGGGTCAAGAGAGCTTGCCGATTTTCTGAACTTGCGTGTGAAAAACCTGAAATAAGCCAGAAGTTTAGGCAGGTTTTGCAGGAAACGGGCAATTGCTGAGCGAAAAATCGCCAATCCTCGCTTCATTCGGCCGCAAAGTGTGTTTGTCGGATTTTGCCACTTGACCCCGGTTGTAGGGCGTTCGAAGAGTTTGGGATCGGTTTTTCAGCATCGGACACTTCAATGGCAGACAGCGGCAATGTGAACGGCAAGATGGGCATCAACACCCGTCTGGCCCATACCGGCAACAAACCCTTCGACTATTTCGGTTTCGTCAATCCGCCGGTCGTTCACGCGTCCACGGTGCTGTTTCCAAACGCTCAGACGATGGAGACGCGCGCGCAAAAATACACCTACGGCACCCGCGGCACGCCAACGACGGACGCCCTCTGCGACGCGATCAATGAGCTTGAGGGGGCCGCCGGCACGATCCTCGTTCCCTCGGGCCTTGCTGCCGTCACCGTGCCGTTCCTGGCCTATCTTTCGTCCGGTGACCACGCGCTCATCGTCGATTCGGTCTATTTCCCGACCCGCCATTTCTGTGACACGATGTTGAAGCGTCTCGGTGTCACCGTCGAATATTACGACCCGATGATCGGTGCGGCGATCGAGAGCCTGATTCGCCCGAACACGCGCCTGGTTCACACGGAAGCTCCGGGCTCCAACACGTTCGAGATGCAGGATATCCGGGCGATCGCCGATGTCGCGCATCGTCATGGCTGCATTGTCACCATGGACAACACGTGGGCGACGCCGGTCTATTTCAAGCCGCTTGACCATGGCGTCGACGTATCGATCCATGCAGCCACGAAATACCCCTCGGGCCATTCTGACGTGCTGTTCGGCACAGTCTCGGCCAACGCCGCCCACTGGCCGGCGTTGACGAAAGCCATGGTCACGCTCGGCATCTGCGTTTCGCCGGACGACAGCTACCAGATCCTGCGCGGGCTTCGCACCATGGGCGTCCGTCTCGAGCGGCACCAGGAAAGCGCGCTGTCGCTCGCCACTTGGCTCGAGGGGCGTGACGAAGTTGCCCGCGTCCTGCATCCGGCGCTGCCGAGTTTCCCGGGCCACGACCTCTGGAAGCGCGACTTTACCGGCGCGAGCGGCATCTTTTCCTTCGTGCTGCGTGCGGAAAGCCCCGACCGCTTCAGGGCCAAGGCACATGCCTTCCTCGACGCGCTGTCGCTGTTCGGGCTTGGCTATTCCTGGGGTGGCTTCGAGAGCCTGGCGCTTCACGTCGGTCTGTCGGATCGCAAGGTTGCGTTGGCGCCAACCGAGGGCCCGGTCCTTCGCCTGCAGATCGGACTTGAGGATGTTGCCGATATTCGCCGGGATATCGAGGCAGGGCTGGCAGCGGCGAACGCCGTCTGACCGTTTTCAGCGTTCGGGAGCGCCGTAGCCGTAGAGCCAATCGAAATCGGCTGCGAGCGCTTCCGGACCCTTCATCGACAGAACGATATTCCGCCCGAGCCGGAACGGACCTCGAGCGTGATAGGCGAAACGGTTGAAGGCAGCGCGACGGCGTACCTGGGCGATGCGCGGACGGCGCTTGGCCTCGAAGGCGCCGAGGGCTTGGCCAATATCGCCTGAGCCGGCGAGGCAAGCCGCAAGCTCATGCGCATCCTCGATCGCCATGGCAGCGCCTTGTGCAGCAAACGGCGTCATCGCATGGGCGGCATCGCCGATGAGAACCGTCTTTCGCCCACTCTGCCAGGCGCCATCTGTTACCGTGCAAAGCGGCCAATAGGTTGGCGCGTCGGCGTTTTTCAGCAACGTTTGCAAGCCAATGTTCCAGCCGGAAAAGGCTTCAAGGTAGTCGCGACGTCGATCTTCAGAATCCCTGCCGACCCAGACGCTGTCGGTTTCCTTGCCCTCGATGATCGCAACCAGGTTGAAGCCATCGATTTCGCGCAAGGGGTAGGCGACGAGATGCGCCCGTGCGCCAAGAAAGGCGGTGACGCGATCCGGCTGCAGAAGGCCGGCGGCGGCATCGCGCGTGACTGTCATGCGCCATGCGACATTGCCCGAAAACTGGACCGTACCGGCACCGGGAATTGCACTGCGCAGGCGCGACCAGATGCCATCGGCGCCGATGATCAGCGCTGGTGGCCGACCGGTGATGATGGCAATCGCCTGCTCGGCATCTCCATCGATGCGGTGGCCGAGATGGAGGCGGCAGCGCGGTTCGGCGATTACGGCAGCGATTAGTATCCTTTGAAGGCTTGCCCGGTGCAGCACGCCATAGGGCGCACGCCATCGCTCACGGGCAAAACGGCCTGACGCAACGCTTGCAAGCGAACGCAGGGATTTTCCATCGACAAGCGCGATTGCATCAGGCTCTGTCCAGACAGCCTCAAGCGCCTCGGTGAGACCGAGTTCACGCAGGACGCGCGACGCATTGGGGGAGAGCTGAAGTCCGGCTCCGACCTCGGTCAGAGCGGCTGCCTGCTCGACTATGTCGACTTCAAAACCGCGACGGGCAAGGCTGAGTGCTGCCGTGAGCCCGCCGACGCCGGCACCGACGATCGCGACCGCCGCTGACATCCGCGTTGATCAGGCTGCCTGGAACGTAAAGAGACAGCCAGGTGGGTTGGTTTCGGTCGCCTTCAGCTTCGGATTGTAGCGATAGAGCGTCGAGCAGTAGGAGCAGACCTTTTCATTGTCGTCGCCCATGTCGATAAAAATGTGCGGATGGTCGTAGGGAACGGACGCGCCGGTGCACATGAATTCCTTGACGCCGATCTCGATTGCCTGGTGTCCGCCGTCATTCTGGAAATGGGGGATGCTGTGGCCGGCCATGTCATGCTCCGATGTATGCAAGTCTTTGAGGGTCGAATTTGCCGGTACCATAGTGAGCTTTGTTGCAAAAGTGTAGCGGCAAACACGCCGCACCTGTGGTTTTTGCGGGCTCGGGGTTTCCCTCTTGGGAGCGACAAATTAGGTTGCGCCAAACCGATGCCGCCTCAAGGACTAGAATGATGGATCTCAATCCGCCCCCATTTTCGCACTTCACGCATGAGGGGCTGGATATTGCCTTCTTCGACGAAGGTGATCCGTCCGGTCCGCCGATCCTGCTCATTCACGGCTTTGCCTCGAGCGCCAACGTCAACTGGGTTTTCCCCGGTTGGCTGAAGACGCTTGGCGATGCCGGCTACCGGGTGATCGCGTTTGACAACCGCGGTCACGGCAAGAGCAGCAAGCCCTATGATCCAGCCGTCTACCATCCCCAGCAGATGGCCGGCGATGCGATCGCTCTGCTTGGGCATCTCGGCATCGCCGAGGCGCATGTCATGGGTTATTCCATGGGTGCGCGCATCTCGGCGTTCTTGGCGCTGGCTCATCCCGATCGTGTGCGCTCGCTGGTGTTCGGTGGGCTCGGTATCGGAATGGTGACGGGGGTCGGCGATTGGGACCCGATCGCCGATGCGCTCGTGGCGTCGTCGCTCGACGTCGTGACACATGCGCGTGGCCGCATGTTCCGCGCCTTTGCCGACCAGACCAAAAGCGATCGTCAGGCGCTGGCCGCCTGTATCTCGACCTCGCGCGACCTTTTGACCGCCGAGGACATGGGGCGCATCGATGTTCCGACCCTGATTGGCGTCGGCACCAAGGACGATATTGCCGGCTCGCCGCAGGAGCTTGCCGACCTGATGCCGAATGCGCGTGCGCTCGATATTCCGGGCAGGGACCATATGCTTGCGGTCGGTGACCGGGTATTCAAGAAGGCGGTCCTTGAGTTCC
This sequence comes from Ensifer adhaerens, assembly GCF_013283195.1. Classification (GTDB taxonomy): domain Bacteria; phylum Pseudomonadota; class Alphaproteobacteria; order Rhizobiales; family Rhizobiaceae; genus Ensifer; species Ensifer adhaerens_G. Next base: position 2,171,850 of record NZ_JABEKT010000001.1, read on the forward strand.
TCGAAGAGGTGGGGCGAGCTTAAGCGCGTCTACGACCTTTGGTCGAACTGGTTCCAGCCCATTTATGTCCAGCCTGATTTCCCCTATATTGACGGCATAGACCGATTGAGAAGGAGTGCGACGATGGTCGCGACGACCGAACTTCGTCAGACGGAATCCCTCAAGCTGATGGATCCGATCTGGAGCAGCCTGCGAGAGGAAGCACGCCTCGCCGCCGAGCAGGATCCGATGCTGGCAGCGTTCCTCTATTCCACGGTCGTCAACCAGCATTCGCTGGAAGAAAGTGTCGTCTACCGCATCTGCGAGCGCCTCGATCATCCCGATCTGCAGGCGAACCTCTTGCGACAGACCTTTGCTGAAATGCTGGAGGATTGGCCGGAATGGGGCACGATCCTGCGCGTCGACATCCAGGCGGTCTATGACCGCGATCCGGCCTGCACCCGGTTTCTTGAGCCCGTACTTTACTTCAAGGGCTTTCATGCGATCCAGACGCACCGGCTCGCCCATTGGCTCCTGAAGCGCGGGCGCCGGGATTTCGCGTTCTATCTGCAGAGCAGGGCATCCAGCGTCTACCAGACCGACATCAACCCGGCCGCCCGCATCGGACGCGGCATCTTCCTCGATCACGCCACCGGCCTGGTCGTCGGCGAGACCGCTGTCATCGGCGACAACGTTTCGATCCTTCACGGCGTCACGCTCGGCGGTACCGGCAAGGAAGGCAGCGACCGTCATCCCAAGATCGCCGACGGCGTTCTGATCGGGGCAGGCGCCAAGATTCTCGGCAATATCCATATCGGCCACTGCTCGCGCATTGCCGCCGGCTCCGTGGTCCTGAAACCGGTGCCGCCGAAAACGACGGTTGCCGGCGTTCCGGCCAAGGTCGTCGGCGAAGCCGGATGTTCCGAACCGTCACGCCAGATGGACCAGATCCTGACAAGCTTCGAAATTTGAACCATCGGGAACCGGTGCGTAGCCGCTTTCGAGGGGTTTACACCCGCCAATGCAGCGTGCGAGAAGCGCCGCACATCAAAAACGGCTACGGAGAAGACATTTGAAGCCCGAAGAAATCCGCAAGCTTGAAGCCTACCTCAAGCGCACGTTCAACCAGTCGATGGTCGTCAAGGCTCGCCCGAAGAAGGACGAGTCGGCTGAAGTCTATCTCGGTGACGAATTCCTCGGCGTCGTCTTCCGCGATGAGGAAGATGGCGAACTGTCCTACAACTTCTCCATGGCGATCCTCGACATCGACCTTTAAGTCGCCGATCGACCGTTTCAGGAAATGACCCGGTGGCGAGCGATCGTGCCGGGTTTTTCTATGCTTTGACGTTTTTTGGGGCGCAAGGCCGAAGAAATTTGCGCATCCGTGGCTCTTTTTCATCAAGCTGTTGCAAGTATTGTGTTTTATTGCACTGCACGCTCGACTTGACTTTTTGTGCAGTGCACATAAACTGAAGCCTCCAGATCAGGCCGTCACTAAGGAGACACCCGATGTTCAACTTCGATGATGCAAACAAGAAAAGCAAAGAAGCCATTGACGTGGCTGTGAAAAGCTATTCCGCCTGGACCAAGGGCCTTCAGGCCATTGCGACCGAGGCTGCCGATTTTTCCAAGAAGTCCTTCGAAGACAGCGTTGCGCACGTGGAGAAGCTCTCCAGCGTCAAGAGCGTCGAGACGGCTTTCGAACTGCAGACCAACTTCCTGAAATCGAGCTACGAAGGCTTCTTTGCCGAGGCGACCAAGATCGGCGAAATGTATGCCGACCTCGCCAAGGACGCCTACAAGCCGTACGAAGCGCCGGTTGCCAAGGCGACCGCAGCGGTCAAGGCCGCCGCTGCCGCGTAACGCAACGGATCATTGCCGTCATTGGAAGGCCGGTCGCCGATACAGCGACCGGCCTTTTTGCTGTTTCGCACACTTCGCGGTGGATCGAAGAAAGTTGATCAATCTTATGCCTCTCCGTGCGATTATGATTGCAGTGCGTTGGTTCGGTCTTAAAATCTAGAAACGAACCATTAGATAAAGGGCAAGCACGCCGCGGCACATCAGATGGATCCGCGGCTTGTACTAAGGAAAAGACACGAATGATCGCCATGCCGGTCCGGATGCAGCAAGGAAGCGACGACGAAGGAGGGGGAAGCAACCGCAGCACCTCCGTCATCACGCGCACCAAGCCGAAGACCAAGAAGCCTAGTTTGTATCGCGTTCTGCTTTTGAATGACGATTACACGCCGATGGAGTTTGTCATCCATATTCTGGAACGTTTTTTTCAGAAGAATCCGGAAGAGGCGACTCGCATTATGCTCCACGTCCACAATCACGGTGTGGGGGAGTGCGGCGTCTTTACGTACGAAGTCGCCGAAACGAAGGTGACGCAGGTGATGGATTTCGCCCGCCAGCATCAGCATCCGTTGCAATGCGTCATGGAAAAGAAATGAGGAACTAACGTGCCAACATTTTCGCCCAGCCTCGAAAAGGCGCTGCACCAGGCACTGACTTTTGCCAACGAGCGCCACCACGAATATGCGACGCTTGAGCATCTGCTTCTGGCATTGATCGACGATGCCGATGCAGCGGCCGTGATGGGCGCGTGCAACGTCAATCTAGAGACGCTGCGCAAGACCGTGACAGACTATGTCGACAACGAACTGTCAAACCTGATTACCGGCTATGACGAGGATTCAAAGCCGACCGCCGGTTTCCAGCGCGTCATCCAGCGGGCCGTGATCCACGTTCAATCGTCCGGGCGCGAGGAAGTGACGGGCGCAAACGTGCTCGTTGCGATCTTCGCCGAGCGCGAAAGCCATGCCGCCTATTTCCTGCAGGAGCAGGAAATGACGCGCTACGACGCGGTCAACTTCATCTCGCATGGCATCGGCAAACGGCCGGGAAGCTCCGAGGCACGTCCGGTGCGCGGGGCAGAGGAACACGAATCCGAGCAGAAGCCTGCACGCGAAAACGAAGAGGCGAGCGCCAAGAAGCAGCAGGACGCGCTGACGGCCTATTGCGTCAACCTCAATGAGAAGGCGAAATCGGGCAAGATCGATCCGCTGATCGGCCGGCACGCCGAAGTCAATCGCACGATCCAGATTCTCTGCCGCCGTTCGAAGAACAATCCGCTCTATGTCGGTGACCCCGGTGTCGGCAAGACGGCCATCGCCGAAGGCCTTGCCAAGCGCATCATCGAGAAGAAGGTGCCGGAGGCGCTTCAGGACGCGACGATCTTCTCGCTCGACATGGGGACGCTGTTGGCCGGTACGCGCTATCGCGGCGATTTCGAAGAGCGACTGAAGCAGGTCGTCAAGGAACTAGAGGATTATCCGGGTGCGGTGCTGTTCATCGATGAAATCCACACCGTCATCGGCGCCGGCGCAACATCGGGCGGCGCGATGGATGCGTCGAACCTGTTGAAGCCTGCGCTTTCGTCGGGTGCGATCCGCTGCATCGGATCGACCACCTACAAGGAGTACCGGCAGTTCTTCGAAAAGGACCGCGCGCTCGTGCGCCGCTTCCAGAAGATCGATGTCAACGAGCCGACGATCGCCGATACGATCGAGATCATGAAGGGGCTGAAGCCTTACTTCGAGGACTATCACCACCTGAAATATTCGAACGAGGCGATCAAGGCGGCGGTCGAGCTTTCGGCCCGCTACATCAACGACCGCAAGCTGCCGGACAAGGCGATCGACGTGATCGACGAATCCGGTGCAGCGCAGATGCTGCTGCCGATCAGCAAGCGCCGCAAGCTGATCACCGAACGTGAGATCGAAGCCACCATCGCGACGATGGCCCGCATTCCGCCGAAAACCGTCTCGAAGGACGACGAAGCGGTGCTGGCCAACCTCGAGAAGGAACTGCGCTCCGTCGTCTACGGTCAGGATCTGGCGATCGAGGCCCTGGCGTCGTCGATCAAGCTCGCCCGCGCGGGTCTGCGCGAACCGAACAAGCCGATCGGCTGCTACGTCTTCTCCGGCCCGACCGGCGTCGGCAAGACCGAAGTCGCCAAGCAGCTGGCAACGTCGCTCGGCGTCGAACTTCTGCGCTTCGACATGTCGGAATACATGGAACGGCACACGGTATCGCGACTGCTCGGAGCACCTCCCGGCTATGTCGGTTTCGACCAGGGCGGTCTTCTGACCGATGGCGTCGACCAGCATCCGCATTGCGTGCTGCTTCTCGACGAAATCGAAAAGGCCCATCCGGACCTGTTCAACATCCTGTTGCAGGTTATGGACCATGGCTCGCTCACGGATCACAACGGCAAGAAGATCGACTTCCGTAACGTCATTCTGATCATGACGACCAATGCGGGCGCTTCGGAAATGGCACGGGCCGCAATCGGCTTCGGTTCGTCCAAGCGCACCGGTGAGGACGAGGAAGCGCTGAACCGCCTGTTCACGCCTGAGTTCCGCAACCGTCTCGATGCGGTCATCCCGTTCGCATCGCTGCCGACACCGGTTATCCATCAGGTGGTGCAGAAGTTCGTCATGCAGTTGGAAACCCAGCTTGCAGAGCGCAACGTCACGTTCGATCTGGCACCCGATGCCATCGCCTGGCTTGCGGAGAAGGGCTACGACGAGAAGATGGGTGCGCGGCCACTGGCCCGCGTCATCCAGGAGCACATCAAGAAGCCGCTCGCCGACGAAATTCTGTTCGGCAAGCTGAAGAAGGGTGGCGTCCTCAGGGTGACGATCGGCACAAAGCCCGATGGAACCAGAGGGCTGTTGCTTGATGCCGTACCGGAAACGGCGCCGATCAAGCCGAAGGCGGAAGTGACACGCCCGGCGATGAAGAGCGCCAAGCCGAAGAAGGCCGAGGAAAAGGAAGCCGTCGGCGCTGAGCCCGCACCGAAGGCCAAGCCGAAGAAGGCTGCCGCCAAGGCGCCGTCTGTCGCCGAAGCCAAGGATACGGGCGCGGCAAGCCCACGAAAGGGCAAGACGGTGCCGAAGGTTCCGCGGAAGAAGTAGTCCTACTGGACATGATGTTTGGCGCTGCCGGATGATCTCATCCGGCAGCGTTTTTCTGAATAGAACATTCCGGAACAGCTGATGAAAAGTGATGAAAACGACCAGTCGTCGGTCGTCTGGTTTCTGAGCGGCATGCGTGGCCTGTTCAGCCTACCCGCCTTTATCCTGATGCTGTCCTTCGTCGGCTTCTGTTCGCTGACGGCGCAGGCTGGAATTCCGCCGGAACAAGTCGTGTTCATGACCGGCATGGTCTGGGCATTGCCAGCCAAGGTCATTCTCGTCAGTTCGATGATGAGTGGCGCAAGCCTGGCGGCCGCCTTCCTTGCCGTCTCGCTCTCTTCCGTCCGTCTGATGCCGATGGTTGCGGCGCTCATTCCCGAATTGCGCACGTCGAAGACACCGACATGGCTTTTGCTGTTCCTGTCGCATTTCGTCGCGATCACCGCCTGGGTGTTCGCGATGGAGAGGGTGCAGGCGGTGCCGCGCGACAGGCGTGTCGCCTTCTTCGCCGGTTTCGGCATCACGCTGGTTGTCGCCAATATGGTGCTGGTCGGCGTCGTCTATCACTTCGTCGCTGATTTTCCGCCGATTGTCGCGGGTTGCCTGTTCTTCCTGACACCGATCTATTTCCTGGCTTCGATCTGGCATTCGGCGCGCCATCCGGTCGTCCATATCGCGCTGCTCATCGGCCTGGTGGCCGGTCCGTTGTTCTATTGGCTCGTGCCCGAATTCGACATCCTGCTTGCGGGCGTCGGCGGCGGGACGCTGGCCTGGGCCACGGAGCGGCTGTGGCATCGGCGCAAGGAAGCCAGCGCATGACGTGGCAGGATGGTTGGTGGGCCTACGCCTTCATCGCGATTGCCGGATGGCTTGCAACCGACATCTGGCGCTGGCTGGGTGTCATTGCCGGAAACCGGCTGCGCGACGATTCCGAGGCCCTGAACTGGGTGAGGGCGGTTGCGACCGCGCTCGTCGCGGCCGTCATCGCCAAGTTGATCCTCTATCCGACGGGCGTACTTGAACAATCGCCGCTATGGCTGCGCCTGGGGTCGGTGGCGATTGGCGCAACGGCATTCTTCCTGCTCGGCCGCAAACCGGCAATCGGCATCGCCACAACGATAGCAGCATTGGCAGCAGGCTTATGGTGGCTAGGTTTCTAGAGCGCCGTTCAGTGGGACGCACCAAGGACGTTCTAGCACTCTGATTCTAAAGCATCTTATCCGCCTGCAGCGATTGCACTTGAAAGCCAGATGCTCGGGAAATGCGAAGCGTGGCAGGTGACGGCCGCTGGCGCGACCGTCAGACTTGCATTCAAAGTGCCTGGCGCACTTTCTCGGCATTGGCGGCCAGCACCGCGCCATCTTCCATCGTACCGGAATGGGGCTTCAGCGGAACGCCGTCGCGTCGCGGAATGACGTGGAAGTGCAGGTGGAAGACGGACTGGCCGGCGGGCGCCTCATTGAACTGCATGATCGTCACGCCGTCGGCATCGAAAGCCTCCTTGGCGGCGACGGCGATTTTCTGAACCGCGGCGATCAGCGCCGGCAGGCTCGCGGCGTCCGCATCCAGCAGGTTGCGGGAAGGTGCTTTGGGAACGACCAGCATGTGGCCCTCTGCCTGCGGCATCACGTCCATGAAGGCGATCGTCGCATCGTCCTCGTAGACACGATGCGACGGGATCTCGCCCCGCAGGATCTTCGCGAAGATGTTGTTGGTGTCGTAAGCGCTCATTGTCTTTCCTCGTAGATTGGATCCGGCCAAAACCGGAGAGCGGTTCAATCGTCCTGGCGCTCACCTTTTCGGAAAGGGCCGTGCTCTGCAAGAAACTCAGCCGTTTCCTCCACATCCCTGCGTTCGCGAACGAGATAGTCCTCGACTGCGCGGGCGAGGCCGGGATGGCTGATGTAGTGTGCCGAATGGGTTGTGACCGGCATGTAGCCGCGGGCGAGCTTGTGCTCGCCCTGCGCACCGGCTTCCACGCGCTTGAGGCCCTTTGCGATCGCGAAGTCGATTGCCTGGTGATAGCAGACTTCGAAATGCAGGAAAGGGTGGTCCTCGGTGCAACCCCAGTGGCGGCCATAAAGCGCATCGCCGCCGATGAAGTTGATAGCACCTGCAATATAGCGGCCATTGCGACGCGCCATCATCAGAACGATGTCGTCTGGCATGCGCTCGCCGATCAGCGAATAGAAGGCGCGCGTGAGATACGGGCGCCCCCACTTGCGGCTGCCGGTATCCATGTAGAACGTGAAGAACTGGTCCCAGATCGCTTCCGTCAGATCGCTGCCGGTTAGCCAGTCGATCGTGATGCCATTTTCAAGTGCCGCACGGCGCTCCTTCTTCAGGGCCTTGCGTTTTCTGGATGCCAGCGTTTCCAGGAAGTCGTCATGGGTGCCATAACCTTCGTTGAGGAAATGGAACTGCTGGTCGGTGCGGTGAAGGAAACCGGCGTTTTCGAAGATTGGCATCTCCGCTTCACGCACGAAGGTCACATGCGCCGACGAGGCATCGTGCCGTCGCGCCAGTTCCTTCAAGCCTGCCGCAAGCCCATCCTGTACGGGCGAGCCATCGTCCCCCGAAACCGTCAGCAGCCTCGGCCCGGTTGCCGGCGTGAATGGAATGGAGCCTTGAAGCTTCGGATAATAGCGGCCGCCGGCGCGCTCGAATGCGTCCGCCCAGCCATGGTCGAAGACATACTCACCCTGGCTGTGGTTCTTCAGATAGCAGACGAGCGCCCCGAGAAGTTGTCCATCGGAGCCCTCCATCAGCAGATGTTGCCCGAGCCAGCCGGTTTTGGCCGTGGCCGAACCCGATTCCTCCAGCGCCGAGAGATAGGCATGCGAGACGAACGGATTGTAGATTGCGCCGCCTCGCCCCTTCGCCGCGCCGGAAAGCGTATTCCAGCGCGCCGCCGGTATCTCGGCGAAGGATTGCTCTATGCGGATGGTGACGGCGTCGGACATGAGCTCAGGAAATCAATGCCTCCCGCGGGTCGAAGCCCTCGAAGGTCATCTGGTCGGCATGGGCGTAGGTGTATTCTTCAGCCTGCCTGTCGCGAACGGTCCAGGTGATGATCGTCCGGCCGAGGGTGCGTTCCTTGGTGATGAACGAGTTCGGCAGATGGCCGTAATGGTAGGAGATGAAGTCGAGGCCGAGTTGCATCGCCTCTTCGTGCACGAAGAAGGTTTCCGGTCTGGCACCTTCGGCGGTCAGGCCGAGCGGGTAGGGCGCATCCAGTGCTTTCAGGTCCTTGAGCAGCCAATGGTCGAAGCTCATCAGGGCGACGTGGCCCTTGTAGCCTTCGAGCGTTTCGAGGACGGCTGCGGCAAAGCCCTCATCGTCGCCCTTGCGCCCTTTCAGTTCGATGACCAGTGGCACTTGGCCCTTGACGAGCCGTAGCATCTGCGACAGCGTTGGGACCTTGTCCTTCGTGCCGCCGATCGCCATCAGGCCGAGTTCACCGGCCGTTCTCGCCCGCACGTCGCCCTTGATGCCGCAGAGCCGCTCGGTGTCGTCGTCATGGAAGACGACAGGCACGCTGTCGGCGGTGTATTGCAGGTCGCATTCGATCGCGAAGCCGGCGTCCGCAGCGCGGGAAAACGCCGAGAGCGTGTTCTCCCACACTTGCTTGTTCATGTCGTGATAGCCGCGATGGGCGATCGGCTGGGCCTTCAGCCAGGAAAGGTCAGTCATGCCTGGCACCTGATCACGCGATCTCGATGACGGCGTCGATCTCGACGGCGGCATTGAAGGGCAGGGCGGCCATGCCGACGGCAGCGCGCGCATGCTTGCCTGCTTCGCCGAGGACATTGGCCAGCAGGTTGGAGGCGCCGTTGAGCACAAGATGCTGTTCGATGAATTCCGGCGTGGAGGCAACGAATCCGTTGATCTTGACCAGCCGGCGGATGCGGCCGAGGTCGCCGCCGAGTGCGGATTTGGCCTGGGCTAGAATATTGATCGCGCAGAGTTCGGCGGCGCGCTGGGCGCCCGCAACGTCGACGTCCTTGCCAACATGGCCGGTCACTGCGATCTTCCCGCCTTCCATCGGCAGCTGTCCGGAGATGTAGAGCATCGAGCCGCTGATGACGTAGGGTACGTAGTTCGCCGCCGGCGCTGCCGCCTGGGGAAGGGTGACGCCGAGGTCCTTAAGGCGCGTTTCGATCTCTGCGGACATGGAAAGCTCCGTTGTTGTCTTTTGTGTTAAAATCCGGCATTCAGGCCGGATCGCGGTGGGCGACGGCATTTAAATGTGGTGACGCCTCGCTTCTGCCGAAAGCTTGTTTATAGCATTGCCCGCGAGTCCAACAGGAGGAAACGGATGTTTCGTAAAGGCTTCGGTCTCGCCGGTTTCGGCAGCGCTTGCTTTGCAGCGATGATGGTTTCGGGCCTCAGCGCCGCGAGCGCAAATGTCCTTGTGCCGCATCGGGCCGTCTACGACCTCGAGCTCAAGGACGCTTCCGACCGATCGGGTATTTCCGGCATGTACGGCCGAATGGTCTACGAGTTCAATGGATCGGCCTGCGAGGGGTACACGGTCAGTTTCCGCTTCGTGACGCAGGTCAATACCGGCGAAGAAACGCGCATGACCGACCAGCAGACGACCACCTATGAAGATATGAAGTCCGGCAACTTCCGCTTTTTGACGCGCTCGTTCACCGACGAGAAGCTCGACAAGGAAGTGCGCGGCACGGCCCATGACGACAAGACCGGCGTCAAGGTCGAACTGACCGCGCCGGACAAGCGCGAGGTCGAGCTGGCGGCAAGCCGGTTTCCGACCGAACATATGGTCGAGGTTATCGACCGTGCCAAGAAGGGCGAAAGCTTCTTCGAGGCGCGGATCTTCGATGGATCCGATTCGGGTGACAAGACGCTGATCACCTCGACCTTCGTCGGCAAGTCGCGCAAACCGTCGGCCGACGAGCCGGATGCAGGCAAGGCTGGCAAGCTCGGGACCGAGAATTACTGGCCTGTCACCATCTCCTATTTCAACGACGACAAGAGCGGCGATGCGCTGCCGATCTACCGCATGTCGTTCAAACTGTACGAAAACGGCATTACCCGCGATCTGACGATGGACTACGGCGACTTCGTGCTGAGCGGTAAGCTCGCCGACCTCGAAGTCTTCAAATCGGAAGAATGCAAGTAGTCGATATGACAAAAACGGACTCCAAGTCTTGATTTGTCGGGCAGTTGCCGGTAAGGGGCTGCCCATTCCACACGTGAGGCATGGGATGTTCCGGGAGAAATCCGGATCGTTCCGCCGGTGGGCTTTTCAAAAGAAGAGCTCGACGTCTCGCGGAGGTTCAACCGGAAAAGGAGAAAAGGCATGGCATTGCCTGATTTTAGCATGCGCCAGCTGCTTGAGGCTGGTATTCACTTCGGCCACCAGACACATCGCTGGAACCCGAAGATGAAGCCCTACATCTTCGGCGATCGTAACAACGTTCACATCATCGACCTCGCACAGACCGTTCCGATGCTGTCGCGCGCACTCCAGGTCGTTAGCGACACCGTCGCCAACGGCGGCCGCGTCCTGTTCGTCGGCACCAAGCGCCAGGCTTCTGAAATCATCGCTGACGCTGCAAAGCGTTCGGCCCAGTACTACGTCAATGCTCGCTGGCTCGGCGGCATGATGACCAACTGGAAGACGATTTCGAACTCGATCCAGCGTCTGCGCAAGCTCGACGAAATCCTCGCTTCGGAAGCTTCGGGCTTCACGAAGAAGGAGCGTCTGAACCTTGAGCGCGAACGCGAAAAGCTCAACCGCGCTCTCGGCGGTATCCGCGACATGGGCGGCACGCCGGACCTGATGTTCATCATCGACACCAACAAGGAATCGATCGCAATCGACGAAGCCAAGCGTCTTGGCATCCCGGTTGTCGCCGTTATCGACTCCAACTGCGATCCGGACCAGATCGACTACCCGATCCCGGGCAACGACGACGCATCGCGTGCAATCGCTCTTTACTGCGATCTCATTGCTCGTGCAGCCATCGACGGCATTGCCCGTCAGCAGGGCGCATCGGGCCGCGATCTCGGCGCATCGGCTGAAGCTATGATCGAGCCGGCGCTCGACGAAGCCTCCGAAGCCTGATCGGACGGCGCGGCGGACATAGGATCGCCGCACCAATCTAATGTCGGGACGAGGCCGTTTGGGATGAAAGATCTGAACGGCCTTGTTCTTTTCAGCGAGGGATGAAGCGGCTTGGACCGGCGATCCGCGCCCCGGACACGACAGCGGTGGGCGCGTTCATCACGGTGTCACATTCGCAAGCCATTCCCCTGCCAAACCTCCTGGTGCCGCGCCACTTGCGGGCAGCGCGCCAGCCAAACAGACAAAGAGGCAAAAGATGAGTGTAACTGCAGCAATGGTGAAGGAACTGCGCGAAAAGACCGGCGCAGGCATGATGGATTGCAAGAAGGCGCTCGCCGAAACCAATGGCGACATGGAAGCTGCGATCGACTGGCTGCGTGCCAAGGGCATCGCCAAGGCCGACAAGAAGTCGGGCCGCACGGCTGCTGAAGGCCTCATCGGTATCGTCAGCGGCGGCGTCAAGGCTGTTGTCGTTGAAGTCAACTCCGAGACCGACTTCGTTGCCCGCAACGAAGCCTTCCAGGAACTGGTTCGCGGTGTTGCCAACGTTGCTCTCGGCACCGACGGTTCTGTCGAAGCCATTGCCAACGCCAACTACCCGGCAACCGGCAAGTCGGTCGACGACACGATCAAGGATGCGATCGCCACCATCGGCGAGAACATGACGCTCCGCCGCGCAGCCCTGCTGCAGGTCGAGGATGGCGTCGTTGCCACCTACATCCACAACGCTGCCGGCGACGGCATCGGCAAGCTCGGCGTTCTCGTTGCGCTGAAGTCGATTGGCGACAAGGAAGTTCTGTTCTCGGTCGGCCGCCAGGTCGCCATGCACATTGCTGCCACCAACCCGCTGGCCATCCGCGCCGACGAAGTCGACGCTGCTGTTGCCGAGCGCGAACGCAACGTGTTCATCGAACAGTCGCGCGCTTCGGGCAAGCCGGACAACATCATCGAAAAGATGGTCGAAGGCCGCATGCGCAAGTTCTTCGAAGAAGTCGCTCTGCTGTCGCAGGCCTTCGTCATGAACCCGGAAATCACCGTCGGTCAGGCCATCAAGGATGCTGAAAAGCTCGCTGGCGCACCGATCGAAGTGACCGGCATGGCCCGTCTTCTGCTCGGCGAAGGCGTCGAGAAGGAAGAATCGGACTTCGCAGCCGAAGTTGCGGCTGTCGCCAAGGGTTGATTTCTTCACCCTTGTTTGGAAAACCTCAGGGCATCGCGTGACAACGCGGTGCCCTTCGTGTATCCGGCTTCGTCAATGCGCCGGACCCGCCGGAAAATGCTCCGCAGCGGTTGAAACCGGGTAGCGCACTATGTCCTTATACGCAGCGCGCCTTTTTGCGTGCACGCGTACCGATCTGATCAGGAGCGATGATGCCGGCCGAGCCAATCTACAAGCGTGTTCTACTCAAAGCCTCCGGTGAAGCCCTGATGGGAAGCCAGGGCTTCGGCATCGATGTGGCTGTCGCTGACCGCATTGCGGCCGACATCGCCGAGGCGCGCGCCATGGGCGTCGAAGTTGGCGTCGTCGTCGGCGGCGGCAACATCTTCCGCGGCGTCGCTGTCGCCTCCAAGGGTGGCGACCGGGTGACCGGCGACCATATGGGCATGCTGGCAACCGTCATCAATGCGCTCGCGCTGGCGACGTCGCTGCGCAAGCTCGACATCGACACGGTGGTGCTCTCGGCAATCGCAATGCCTGAGATCTGCGAAAGCTTCTCGCAGCGCGCAACGCTCTACCATCTGTCGCTCGGGCGCGTGGTGATCTTTGCGGGCGGTACCGGCAATCCGTTCTTCACGACCGATTCTGCAGCCGCGCTGCGCGCCGCCGAAATGGGTGCCGAGGCGATCTTCAAGGGCACGCAGGTGGACGGCATCTATTCCGCCGACCCGAAGAAGGACCCGACCGCGACGCGCTTCGACCACCTGACCCACAGCGCCGTCCTGGAAAAGGGCCTGGCGGTGATGGATGTGGCAGCGGTGGCGCTGGCGCGCGAGAACGCCATTCCGATCGTCGTCTTCTCAATCCACGAGAAGGGCGGCTTTGCCGAAATATTGACCGGTGGCGGCCGCGCCACCATCGTCACGGACAACTAGAAGCTGCCAGACAGCTATCTGCCGATGAAAGACAGAACGGGAGTTTTCAACCATGAGTGAAGGTGTAGACCTGAAGGAACTGAAGCGTCGCATGGATGGCGCTATCTCCGCATTCAAGAGCGATATCGCATCGCTACGCACCGGCCGCGCGTCGGCGAATGTTCTCGATCCGGTGACCGTGGAAGCCTATGGCTCGCGTGTTCCGCTCAATCAGGTGGCAAACATCACTGTGCCAGAACCGCGTATGCTGTCCGTTTCGGTCTGGGACAAGCAGATGGTCGGCGCCGTCGATCGCGGCATCCGCGAATCGAACCTCGGCCTGAACCCGATCATCGACGGCCAGAACCTGCGCATCCCGTTGCCGGAACTCAACGAAGAGCGTCGCAAGTCGCTGGTCAAGGTTGCGCACGACTATGCCGAAAAGGCCAAGGTCGCCGTGCGGCACGTTCGTCGCGATGGCATGGACGACCTGAAAAAAGCCGAAAAGGATGGCGACATCGGGCAGGATATCAGCCGTGCTCAGTCCGAGCGGGTGCAAAAGATGACCGATGAAACGATTTCCGATATCGACCGCTTGCTCGTCGATAAGGAAAAGGAAATCATGCAGGTCTGATCTGCCCCTGATCCTTTGAGTCTCCTTTCGCGGACGCCTTATGCAAACTCTCCTCCCGATCACCGTTCCGGAACACGTTGCCATCATCATGGATGGCAACGGGCGCTGGGCGAACGCGCGCGGACTTCCGCGCACGATGGGGCACCGCAAGGGTGTTGAGGCGGTTCGCGACGCCGTGAAGACGGCGGCGGAAGCCGGGGTTCGCTACCTCACGCTCTTTGCGTTCTCATCGGAAAACTGGAACAGGCCGCAGGCCGAAGTGACGGATCTGATGGGCTTGCTCAAGGCCTTCATTCGCCGTGACCTTGCCGATCTGCATCGCGAAAACGTCCGCATCCGGATTATCGGAGAGCGGTCGAACCTGCGAGGCGACATCCTGCCCCTGCTGATCGAGGCCGAGGAGACGACGAGCGGAAATACCGGCATTACGCTGGTGATCGCCTTCAATTACGGTGCGCGTGACGAGTTGACGCGCGCCATGCGACGCCTGGCGACGGAAGTCGCCGAGGGGCGCCTGCGGCCCGAGGACATCACGCAGGAGCGTATTGCCGCTTCGCTCGATACGGCCGGGATACCCGATCCGGATCTCATTCTTCGCACCAGCGGCGAAGAGCGGCTTTCAAACTTTCTGTTGTGGCAGGGCGCCTATTCGGAACTGCTGTTTGTTCCCGAGCTTTGGCCAGACTTCACACGCGAGACGTTCCTGTCCGCGCTCGAGAAATTCGCCTGCCGCGAGCGTCGCTTCGGCGGTCTGGCGCAGCCGACGTTAGCGGTTGGTTCGTAATGCAAACAGAACTCAAGCTTCGCATCGCTTCCGGAGTGGTGCTCGCGGCGGTCGCCCTTGGCGCGACCTGGTTCGGTGGCCTGGCCTTCCAGCTGCTTTCGGTGGCGATCGCCTTGCTCGTCTACTACGAATGGTCGACGATAACAGGCCTTGCGGAACGTGATTTCCAGGGCAACGCCTTCGGTTGGCTGTCTCTGGCGACAATCGCGGCGCTCATTCTTCTCGGAAACATCGGCTACAGTCTGCCGGCCCTGCTCCTTGCCGTCGTAATAGCGGTGCTCTGGGTGTCGCTCAAAAAGGGGAGCTGGTGGCTGCCGGGTGGGATTGTCTACGCCGGATTGACGGGTATCTCGTTGGCTGCCCTGCGAGGCGCCGACAACCCTGGCCTGGTGGCGACGTTGTTCGTTTTCGCCGTCGTCTGGGGAACCGATATTCTTGCCTATTTCGTCGGCCGCGCCCTCGGCGGACCCAAGCTGGCGCCGCGCATTTCGCCCGGCAAGACCTGGTCCGGTGCGATTGGTGGCACCGTCTGCGGTGTTCTAGCCGGAACGGCCGCTTTTATGGCATACTTCCCGCTGCAAGACCTGCGTATC
Organism: Ensifer adhaerens; assembly: GCF_013283195.1. Taxonomy (GTDB): domain Bacteria; phylum Pseudomonadota; class Alphaproteobacteria; order Rhizobiales; family Rhizobiaceae; genus Ensifer; species Ensifer adhaerens_G. Next base: position 2,186,992 of record NZ_JABEKT010000001.1, read on the forward strand.
CCGATGTTGGCGCTGGTTCTCTCCGTCGCGAGCCAGATCGGGGACCTCTTCGAATCCTTCATAAAGCGCCGCTTCGGCGTCAAGGATTCGAGCCATCTCATTCCTGGGCATGGCGGGGTCATGGATCGGGTCGACGGTCTGGTCTTCGCCTGTATCGCCACGCTGGTCCTTGTCCTGATACAGTATGTCGTCAGCGATGGGCGTCAGATCGCCTTCGGTTCGGTCCTGCTCGGCCTGTGATGCTGGTGGCAGGCACTTAAGGAAAGTCCATGACATATCTGCTTGATGCCCTGCAATTCGTGACCGGCTATATCGTTCCATTCCTGCTGGTTCTGACCCTCCTCGTCTTCGTGCACGAAATGGGACACTACCTGGTCGGCCGGTGGTCGGGCATTCGTATCCTCGCATTCTCGGTTGGCTTCGGACCGGAACTGTTGGGCTGGACCGATAAGCATGGCACCCGGTGGAAATTCTGCGTGATACCGCTTGGCGGCTACGTCAAGTTCTATGGCGACGAGGATGCGGCCAGCACGCCGGACTACAAGCGGCTCGAGACGATCTCGCCGCAAGAGCGGGCGCAAACCTTTCTCGGGGCCAAGCTGTGGAAGCGGGCAGCGACGGTGGCCGCCGGCCCCATCGCAAATTTCATCCTTGCCATCGCCATTTTTGCCGTTCTCTTCGCCGTCTACGGGCGTTCGGTGGCAGACCCCGTCGTCGCTCAGGTCAAGGAGAACAGCGCCGCGGCCAAAGCCGGCATTCTGCCGCGCGACCGGTTGATCGCTATTGACGGGACCCCGGTGGCGACGTTTGACGATGTTCGTCGCTATGTCAGCGTGCGGCCGGAACTCGAGATCAAGATCCGGATCGAGCGGGACGGTGCATTCCTGGATCTTCCCATGGTGCCGCAACGGACCGAGATTTCCGACCAGTTCGGAAACAAGATGGAGATTGGCATCATCGGTATCGTAACCGATCAGGATGCCGGTAATTTCCGTCTGGTCACCTATGGCCCGATCGAGGCGATCGGGCAGGGTGCGCTGCAGAGCTGGCACATTGTTACCGGTACGTTCGACTATCTGGCGAATCTCGTTACCGGGCGGATGAAGGCGGATCAGCTTGGCGGCCCCATCCGTGTGGCCCAGGCGTCGGGTCAAATGGCGACCCTGGGTGTTGCAGCCGTGCTGCAGCTTGCGGCTGTCCTGTCAGTTTCCATAGGATTGCTTAACCTCATGCCCGTTCCGGTGCTTGATGGCGGCCATCTGATGTTCTATGCGGTTGAGGCCTTGCGCGGAAAGCCGGTTGGAGCCGCCGCGCAGGATGTCGCCTATCGGATTGGCTTTGCCATGGTGCTGATGCTCATGGTTTTTGCCACCTGGAACGACATTTCGATGTTCTTCGGCTAGCGTTCGGCCGGGGAGTGTTTGGGCGGATACGACGACCGATACTGTGAACGATAGGATTTCAATGGCTTGTGCAGCAAGGATTTGTTTACGATAACTCGAATCTGTAGTGGCCGTTAAGCCACGGTTCGAATTGAAGTAAACAGAAATTAACGAGCTGGCTTGCTTGTATGGGAAAAGCGGGTAAAACGGCAACCGTGACCGGAGTCGGCACGAAATTGCCGCGCGACGTTGGGAAAAGGTAAGATTTGAACATGAAAGCTGGTTCAAGGTTTTTGAACGCGGTGTCTGCGTTTGCGCTATCCACGAGTATTGTGGTTTCTGGCGCTGGTGTTGGATTGCTCGCAGGCGCTTCCGTCGCAGAGGCCGCCACCATCAGTCGTGTTGAAGTTCGCGGAGCCACGCGCGTCAGCGCTGAGACGGTGCGCGCGAACATCACGATTGTTCCCGGTAAGAGCTTCAGCAATGCCGATATCGATGCTTCCGTGAAGCGTCTGTACTCGACCGGCTATTTCTCTGATGTCAGCATCAATATTGCCGGTGGGACGCTCGTCGTTACCGTCAGCGAGAATCAGCTGATCAACCAGGTTGTCTTCAACGGCAATCGGAAGATCAAGGACGACAAGCTGCAAGGCATCGTCCGCACCCAGCCGCTCGGTCCCTACAGCGAAGCAACCGTCGAAACCGATATTCAGTCGATCAAGGACGCCTACGCGGCGATCGGTCGCAGCGATATCACGGTGACGACCCAGGTTGTTCCGATCGCCGAAGGTCGTGTGAACCTTGCCTTCGTGATCAACGAAGGTGAGCGTACCAAGATTTCGCAGATCAATTTCGTCGGCAACGAAGCCTACAGCGACGGTCGTCTGCAGTCGGTGATCGCGACGAAGGAATCGGGCATCTTCTCGTTCCTGACCCGCAAGGACGTTTACAACCCGGACAAGCTGCGCGCCGACGAAGAGCTGCTGCGCCAGTTCTATTTCAACCGTGGCTACGCTGACTTCCAGGTCATTTCGTCCGAGGCTACGCTGAACGAAGCGACCAACGAGTACACGGTGACGGTCACCGTCGAAGAAGGTCCGCGTTACGACTTCGGTGCGGTGACGGTTGAATCGACGGTCGAAGGTGTGGATGCTGAATCACTGAAGGGTGTTGTCCTCAGCCGCGAAGGATCGGTCTACAAGGCCAAGGATATCCAGGAAACGATGAGCGAGATTTCGAAGCGCGTCGCTTCGGCTGGCTACCCGTTTGCGCGCGTCACCCCGCGCGGTAACCGCGACCTCGGCAATCATACGATCGCAGTCGATTATCTCGTCGACCAGGGCGAGCGCGCCTATGTCGAGCGCATTGAAATCCGCGGCAATACCCGCACACGTGACTACGTTATCCGTCGCGAGTTCGATATGGGCGAAGGCGATGCCTTCAACCAGGAAATGGTAGCGCGTGCCAAGCGTCGCCTTGAGGCTCTTGGCTACTTCTCAACCGTCAACGTCTCGACGGCTCCCGGCAGTGCTGCCGACCGTGTCGTGGTTATCGTTGACGTTCAGGATCAGTCGACCGGTTCGTTCGGTATTGGTGCCGGTTACTCCGCTGGCAGCGGTGGCGGCTTCCTCGTCGAAGCCTCGATTGAAGAAAAGAACTTCCTCGGTCGCGGTCAGTACATTCGCGTCGCTGCAGGTCGCGGCGATGAGAGCCGGACTTACAACGTTTCGTTCACCGAGCCGTATTTCCTTGGTTACCGTCTGGCCGCCGGCTTCGACGTCTTCAAGAACGAAAACGACTTTGATGACGACAACTACAGCTATGAAGACCAGGGTTTCAGCCTGCGCATAGCGGCGCCGATCACCGAAAACCTTTCGACCACGCTGCGGTACAACTATACGCAGTTCGACTATAGCAGCGGCAATCTCGCAGATCTGTCGTCGCCTTACGTTCGCGCAGTTGAGGGTGGAAATTGGCTCCGCTCGTCGGTATCGCAGTCGGTCACCTACAACACGCTGGATGACGCGCAGCTGCCGCATGACGGTATCCTGGCAACGTTCACCCACGAGTTCGCGGGCCTCGGCGGTGATTCCGACTTCTACAAGATGACCGGTAAGGCCAAGTGGTACTACACCGTGAACGACGAAGCGGACATCATTGCCTCGCTTAGCGGTGGTGCTGGTCATATCTTCGAAACCGGCAGCGACCTGCAGGTCTTCGACCAGTTCCAGCTCGGCAGCAACGATATTCGCGGCTTTGAGCGTAACGGTATCGGCCCGCGCGACCAAAGAACGGGCGACGCGCTTGGCGGCACAACGTACTTCACGGCTTCGGCAGAAGCGACGTTCCCGCTTCCGGGTATCCCGCGTGACAGCGGTTTCCGCGGCGCGGTCTTTGCCGATGCGGGTACGCTCTATAGCAACAAGGTCGCCATGTTGCCTTCGGAAACGGTCCAGGGCAACGGTTCCTCGCTGCGTGCGTCGGTCGGTCTCGGCTTGATCTGGGCTTCGCCGTTCGGTCCGCTGCGTGTCGACTACGCCTGGCCGATCGCGAAGGAAGATTTCGACAAGGTTCAGAACCTGAAGTTCGGTATTTCCTCGTCGTTCTGATAAAGAAGCAGTCCAGAACTGCCGAAAGTTGATTGTTCTGGAGTGTCCATGGAACAGAACTGGTTTTTTCCGCCCCATAAAGGGATTCGTTTGGGTGACCTCGCGGATCAAATTGGGGCGGAGTTGTCGGATGGCGCGGTTGCAGATCGCGCTATCCATTCCGTAGCACCTGTCTATCGGGCAAAGCCCGGCGACATTTGCTATATGCTCTCGCGCAAGTACCGCGCCGAACTGGAGAGCTGTCAGGCCTCCGCGATTATCTGCGACAAGACGATCGCTCCGCTCGTGCCGCCTCACATTCCCATTCTCCTGACTGGACGGCCGCATACGGCCTTTGCCTTGGCTGGCACGCTGTTGCACGAGGTGGCGATGCGCCCGTCGCGCAATACCAGCCTTGCTGGCGTCTCGCCGGCTGCTTTCGTCGATCCGTCCGCGCGTCTGGAAGAGGGCGTTGAGGTCGAGCCGATGGCTGTGGTCGGGGCCGATGCGGAGATTGGTAGCGGCACCCGGATTGCTGCCGGCGCGGTGATCGGCCCCGGCGTTCGTATCGGGCGCGACTGCACGATCGCGGCAGGCGTCAGCGTTCTTTGCGCTCTTGTTGGCAACAACGTCATCATCCATCCCGGTGCACGGATCGGCCAGGACGGGTTCGGCTACGCGCCGGGTCCCAAGGGTGGAATGATCAAGATTGTCCAGGTCGGGCGTGTGATCATTCAGGACCATGTCGAGATCGGTGCAAACACGACGATTGATCGTGGCACCATGGACGACACTGTCATCGGCGAGGGCACGAAGATCGACAACCTCGTGCAGGTGGGCCACAACGTCCGCATCGGCCGCTATTGCGGTATTGTCAGCCAGGTTGGTATCGCCGGCAGCACCAGAATTGGTGACGGCGTGATGATCGGCGGTGGCAGCGGCGTCAACGGCCACATCACCGTGGGCGACGGCGTGCAGATTGCCGCGATGAGCGGCGTTGCAAGCGACGTGCCTGCGGGCGAGCGTTATGGCGGTATTCCAGCGCGTCCGATGCGCGATTTCCTGCGCGATGTCGCCGAAATGGCGTTGCGCGCAAGTGACAGACAGAAAAAGAAGGGTGGCACGAATGAGTGAGGCGGCAACGGTTCTGGGTACGGCGGATATTCAGGAGATCCTGAAGCTTCTCCCGCATCGCTACCCCTTCCTGCTCGTCGACCGGATCATCGAGATCGACGGTGACAATTCGGCGATTGGCATCAAGAATGTCTCGGCGAATGAGCCGCACTTCACCGGCCACTTCCCGGAAAAGCCGATCATGCCGGGCGTATTGCTGATTGAAGGCATGGCGCAGACCGCAGGCGCGATCTGTGCGCGCAAGACTGCTTCGGGCACCAACCTCGTCTACTTCATGACCATCGACAATGCGCGGTTCCGCAAGCCGGTTGTTCCGGGCGATCGTGTCGAGTTTCATGTCGTGAAGCAGAAGCAGCGCGGCAATATCTGGAAGTTTCATTGTGACGCAAAAGTTGACGGGCAACTTGTCGCGGAAGCTGATATCGGCGCGATGATTGTCAGCACGGAAGACGCTTGAACATGATTGCAGCAACAGCGAAGATCCACCCGTCCTCGATCATCGAAGATGGGGCGACGATCGGCGAGAACGTCAAGATCGGCCCGTTTTGTTACATCGGGCCGAAAGTCGTTCTCGGCGACGATATGGAACTCAAGAGCCACGTCGTCGTGGACGGCCGTACGACGATCGGCAAGGGCTCCAAGATTTTCCCGAATGCCGTCATCGGTGGAGATTCGCAAAGCGTGCATCACAGCACGGTCGACACCATCCTGCAGATTGGCGACAACTGCACGATCCGCGAAGGCGTGACGATGAATGCAGGCACCGTCGAGTATGGCGGCGCGACGATCGTCGGCAATAACAATCTGTTCCTCGCCTATTCGCATGTGGCGCATGATTGCCGCCTCGGCGACAATATCATCATGTCGAACAACGTGATGTTGGCAGGCCACGTAACGATCGGGGACCGGGCAATCCTCGGCGGCGGCTGTGCCGTGCATCAGTTCACGCGCATCGGCCGGCAGGCGTTCATCGGCGGTCTTTCGGCCGTCAGCTACGACGTCATTCCCTATGGTATGCTAAACGGCAATCCCGGCGTCCTGAGCGGGCTCAACGTGGTGGGCATGACTCGCGCGGGCATCGAGCGTGCAACCATCCACGTGGTGCGTCGCGCCTACAAGCAGATCTTCGAAGGGCCGCAATCGGTTCGCGCCAATGCAGCCGCGATTCGCGCTGATTATGCGGACTGTGTACCGGTCGTCGAAATCCTCGATTTCATTGCAGCCGAGAGCGACAGGGCACTGTCGTCGCCAAGCCGCGGCAAGGCCTGAGCGTGACGTCGGCCGGGGCGAGCCGTGCGGCAAAAGGCGGCCGGCTCGCGATCATCGCCGGAGGCGGCGCTTTACCCCACCACGTGGCCGAGGCGGTTCGCGCCCGGGGAGAAGATCCCTTTATCATTGCGCTCTCGCGCGAAGCAGAAGAGAGCGATTGGCTTGAGTTTGACCACTCCGTTCTCCCTATCGGTGATTTCTCCGCAATCAGCCGCACCTTTAGGGATGAAGGTATCGACCGGGTCGTGCTTTCGGGTTGGGTTCGCCGGCGGCCGGAATGGCGCGATATTCGACCAACGCTGAAAACGCTTGCCAAGGTCCCGAGCGTGTTGAGGACGCTGGTGTCCGGCGGAGACGATGCCGTCTTGCGCATGGCGATGCAACTCATCGAAGCGAGCGGCGCGCATGTGATCGGCGTGCACGAGGTTGTTCCGAACCTTCTGGCAGATCCGGGGCCCATAGGCGCCCTTGCTCCATCAAGCGATGATCGACGCGATGTTGAGGCGGGTATCGCTGCCGCCAACGCGCTCGGTGCTCTTGATGTGGGGCAGGGCGCCGTCGCCGTCGGTGGCCGAGTGGTTGCGCTGGAGGGTGCTGAAGGCACCGATGCGATGCTCGAGCGCGTAGCGACACTCAAGGCGGAAGGACGGGTCTCGGCGCGCCGCCGCGGGGTGCTGGTCAAGCTGTGCAAGCCGGAACAGGATTTGCGTGCAGATCTGCCGTCGATCGGTCCATCGACAGTTGCCGGCGCTGTCGCTGCGGGGCTTGCCGGAATTGCCGTCGAAGCCGGCCGCGCCCTGGTGCTCGAGCGTGCCGAGGTGATCGAGGCCGCCAACCGGGCAGGGCTGTTTGTCATCGGCGTCGAGCGCAGCGATTACCGGGGAAGGGCATGAGCGGACAAGGCTATAGGCTGGCGGTGATTGCCGGCGAGGTATCGGGTGATCTGCTTGGGACAGATCTGGTACGGGCACTGCGCATCCAGTGCGGCCGTGATGTCGAGTTGGTCGGCGTCGGCGGGGACGGCCTGGAGGGCGAAGGTCTGAAATCGCTGTTCGACTACTCCGAACTGTCGATCATGGGCTTTTCGCAGGTGCTGGCGCGTCTGCCGAAGCTGATTCTGCGCATCCGGCAGACTGCCAATGCTATCATTGCGGCGCGCCCCGATGCCCTGCTGATCATCGATAGTCCGGATTTCACCCATCGTGTGGCGCGTCGCGTGCGTGCCGCATTGCCGGATCTGCCCGTCATCAACTATGTCTGCCCGAGTGTATGGGCGTGGAAGCCGGAACGTGCGCCACGCATGCGCAGCTATGTCGACCACGTGTTGGCGGTTCTGCCGTTCGAACCCGAGATCATGCGCAAGCTCGAGGGCCCGCCGACGACCTATATAGGCCATCGCCTGGCCTCGGACGCCAATGTGCTTGCCGTTCGCGCCAGCAGGCGTGAGAAATTGCGCGAGGAGAATGGCAGTTCCGTTTCGACCTGCCTGCTTCTGCCGGGCTCTCGGTCGAGCGAGATCGGGCGACTGCTGCCGATTTTTGGACAGATGGTTGACGAACTCGCGGCCCGGCATCCGGGCGTCCGGTTCCTGTTGCCAACGGTTCCTCGCCAGGAAAAACGCGTGCGCGAGATCACGTCCGGTTGGAAGGTTCAGCCCGAGATATCCGTCGGCGCTGCCGAAAAATGGGCGGCCTTCGACAAGGCGGATGCTGCAATCGCCGCGTCGGGCACAGTCATTCTTGAACTCGCGCTTGCCGGCGTTCCGGTCGTCTCGACCTATGATGCCGATTGGCTCGTGCGGTTGCTGCATAACCGCATCCGAATCTGGAGCGGGGCACTTCCCAATCTGATCGCCGATTTCCCGATCGTGCCGGAATATTTCAACCAGAGCATTCGGCCGGGCGCCCTGACCCGTTGGGTCGAGCGGCTGTCTGCCCCGACCGCCCAGCGCGCATCAATGCTCGATGGCTACGCGCTCGTGCAAGAGCGCATGGCGACAAGCAGACCGCCCGGCCAACTGGGCGCTGAGATCGTCCTTGCGCATATGCAGGACAAAAACGTCCGCTAGTTACGCATTTCCCGACGGAAAACCGCTCCGCACATTTCCTGGAAATGCTTTGGCGACCGATCTCCTTGGGCATTCGATCTTTCGGTGCAGCGATCACCACGGCAATAGAGTAGACCGGAACATCGTCGCGATGGTCCGGTCTCCAAATGAAAAAAAGCCCGGTCATTTCTGGCCGGGCTTTTTCATTTTATATCAAGATCTTAACGCTTGGAGACCGGCACGTAGTCGCGCTGCGGAGCGCCGACATAGAGCTGGCGCGGGCGGCCGATGCGCTGTTCCGGATCTTCGATCATCTCGTTCCACTGGGCGATCCAGCCGACGGTGCGCGCGAGCGCGAACAGCACGGTGAACATGGTGGTGGGGAAGCCCAGCGCCTTTAGCGTGATGCCGGAGTAGAAGTCGATGTTCGGGTAGAGCTTCTTCTCGATGAAGTATTCGTCGGTGAGCGCAATACGCTCGAGTTCCATCGCCACTTCGAGAAGCGGATCGTCCTTGTGGCCAAGTTCCGCGAGGACTTCATGCGTGGTCTTCTGCATGATCTTGGCGCGCGGATCGTAGTTCTTGTAGACGCGGTGGCCGAAGCCCATCAGGCGGAACGGGTCGTTCTTGTCCTTGGCCTTGGCGATGAATTCCGGAATACGGTCAACCGAGCCGATTTCGGCCAGCATGTTGAGCGCAGCCTCGTTGGCGCCGCCGTGAGCAGGCCCCCAGAGGCAGGCGATGCCGGCGGCGATGCAGGCAAACGGATTGGCTCCGGACGAACCGGCAAGGCGCACGGTCGAGGTCGAGGCGTTCTGCTCGTGGTCGGCATGCAGGATGAAGATGCGATCCATTGCGCGCGACAGCACCGGGTTGACCACATACTCCTCGCAAGGCACGGCAAAGCACATGCGCAGGAAGTTGGAGGCGTAGTCGAGGTCGTTCTTCGGATAAACGAAGGGCTGGCCGATATGGTACTTGTAGGCCATGGCGGCAATCGTCGGCATCTTTGCGATCATGCGCAGCGAGGCGACCATGCGCTGGTGCGGATCGGTGATGTCGGTCGAGTCGTGATAGAACGCCGAGAGGGCGCCGACGCAGCCGCACATGACGGCCATCGGGTGGGCGTCGCGGCGGAAGCCGGTGAAGAAGCGCGACATCTGCTCGTGCACCATGGTGTGGTGCGTGACGCGATAGTCAAAGTCAGCCTTCTGTGCCTTCGTCGGCAGTTCGCCGTAAAGCAGCAGGTAGCAGACTTCGAGGAAATCGCCATGTTCGGCAAGCTGCTCGATCGGGTAGCCGCGATGCAGGAGCACGCCTTCATCACCGTCGATATAGGTGATTTTGGATTCGCACGACGCCGTCGAGGTAAAGCCCGGGTCGTAGGTGAACATCTTGGTCTGCTTGTAGAGCGAACCGATATCGACCACATCAGGACCGATGGACCCCGATCGCACTGGTAGTTCCGCCGACTTTCCATCGAGTGTTACGACCGCGCTTTTTTCTGTCATGGGGACCCTCCGTCTTATGGCAACGTGGCACAGAGATATGCCACGAAAATGAACGTTGCGAAGTTGCTATATGATTTATTTTCGGCTGCCAAGCTGTACGAAAGGCAAATTGTGCGATGCGAAAATGTGCATATGGCGACGCAATAATCGCACGTTAGGGCAATATGTCCAACGGGATCAATGGCGGTCAAAGCAATGGTGGGGGACCATTCCATATAGGATTGCCGCTTTTTTCGGCAGATAGCGTCCTGGTTGCGGATCTGGCGTGTTGGTTGCATCATCGATGTCGACTGTCTTCGGGGGGAAGTGCCGTACGATGAGCGAGATCGAGGCCCGGTCTTCGATGCAGGATGGAGTTCGCGCCGCTCCGGCGCTACCCGCGTCGGTTTTGGCCGACGGTGCGCCTGCAACGCCTGCGAACAGGCGCGCCAAGCTCGTCTTTCGCTTTTTGAAGTCTATGGCAATGGCTGCGCGCATGCGCCTGCGACCGGCTGCCATTGCTTCATCCTGGCGCAGCGCCATCGAGGAAGAGGCGACGTTCGGCCACGGATTGGTCCTCGTCCCGGTGCTGCTTGCCGCCGGTGTGCTGACGTGGCTTTCGCTGCCTTATGACCTCGGACTCGTCAAACTTGCACTGCTGCCTTGCGTTTTCAGTATAGCCGCCTTGTCGTGCAACGGGGCCGTGCGCGCCATTCGCCCGCTGATGATCGCCGCCGGGTTGTTCAGCGCGGGCATGGTGCTTGTCGCGGCCGAAACGGCGCGCATCGACACGGTCGTGCTCGACGGCCCGGTAACGACCAATCTGCGCGGGAAAGTGTTTTCACGCGAGAAGAATGATCGTGAGCATTGGCGCTACGGCGTTCTTATCGAGCAAACCACCGAGCCGACGCTGCGGCGGCCACCGCTCAAGGTCATGGTACTGTCACGCAGCCCGCACACACCGTTGTCGATCGGAGCCACGATCGAAGGCAGGGCACGCCTTTCTCCACCTTCGGGCCCCGCGCTACCGGGTCTCAACGATTTCGCATTTGACGCATACTTCCGGCAGATTGGCGCCGTCGGCTATTTCTACGGTGCGCCGCATAGCCCTGCGGTCGATGCTGGCGCCGCGAAGGAGGACCCTTCGCTTTGGGCGCAAATGGCAGAAGGTCTGGCCGCGATGCGCGCAGCGGTCGGCGAGCGGATCCGCGGGGTGATCGGGGGCGACACCGGTGCGCTCGCCGCGGCCCTGGTGACAGCCGAGGAGAGAGCGATCGGTCGCGACACCGTCGAGATGCTGCGGCAGGCAGGCCTCGCCCACGTGTTGGCGATTTCCGGTCTCAACATGGTGCTCGCCGCGGGAACCTTCTTGATCGGGGCTCGAACGATCCTGAGCGCGGTTCCCGGTTTGGCGCAGCGGGTGGCGATCAAGAAGATTGCCGCTGCCGGTGCGCTGGCCATGGTCTTTCTTTACATCCTGATTTCCGGCGGCGCTGTTTCCGCGGTGCGAGCGTGGATCATGATCTCGATCATGCTGGTGGCGGTGTTTTTCGATCGTATGTCGATCAGCCTGCGAAACATCGCGCTGGCTGCAATTGTCATCATCGTGATTACGCCATCTGCCGTTGCGGGGCCGGGCTTCCAGATGTCTTTCGCCGCCACGCTGGCGTTGGTTGCCGGTTACGCACGCTGGCGTGAGCGTGCGCAAGCTGATGAGCTGGCAGCCGCCGGACGCTGGTGGGGCAGGCGGCTCGTCGTGGGCTTTGTCATCGGCGTACTTGCGACCTCGCTGATCGGCGGCCTTGCGACGTCCGTCTACTCCGCCGCCTATTTCCAGCGCCTGCCGGCCTACGGCCTGCTCGCCAACATACTCGCAGCGCCTCTGATCAGCATTGTCATCATGCCGTTCGGTCTCTTCGCCATGTTGCTGATGCCCTTTGGTCTCGAACAGTATCCGCTTGCCGTGATGGCATGGGGGCTCGATGGCATGCTGGTGATCGCCCGTTTCGTGACGTCGCTCGACGGCGAATTCCTGACGGGCCGAGTCGGGCCTTTGGCTTTCCTGCTTATTGCCTTTGGCGGCATCATACTGTGCGTGTTGCGGACCTGGCTTGCGGCTCTGGGTGGCGTCGTGTTGCTCGTCGGTTTGATGTGTCTCGTCGTCGAGGACAGACAGCTGCCGGCGGTTGTGGTGTCGGAGGACGGGCGTCTCGTTGGATTGGTCACTGACGCCGCCATTGCGACGAACCGGGATCGGCCCTCGGATTTCCTTTTTTCACAATGGCAGCGCGCATTGGCGGTCGAGAGCCACGTCGCTCCAATGCCTGCGCTTGGGGCGGTAGCCGAAGGCCTCTATCCCGAAGCCAAACGCCAATCCGGCAAGGCAACGCCGCGGGTGTTCGATCCAGCGGCCGCCGCCACCATCCGCAAGGATTTCAACGCCGCGCTCAGTAACGCGTCGCCCAATGTCTTTTCATGCCGCGAGAAGCAATGGTGCGTCGCCCGAAGCAATGCCGGATGGATGGTCGCCCTCATCGAAAATCCCAACCTGTTCGAGGTGCTGTGCGATCAAGCCGATCTGTTGATCGTGCCCGGAAGCTTTAGCGAGCGGACCTGTTCATCCGGTCAAGCGCGGATACTGAATGGACGCCTGCTGCGGTTGACAGGTGCGGTCGAGATTTTCGCGGAGCCGACCCTAGGCAATCAGCGTTCGGACATGCGTTTCAAGACGTCGTTTACGTCCCTGCAACGCCCCTGGGAGCGTCACCGTGCTTATGACTGGCGGCGGGACGACTTTGGCGATGATCCGCCACTGCTCTAAATCTTGAGGCCGGGTGGGTTGAAATGCAGGCGCGAAATTATTCTTGATTTATATACTCCACAAATCCTTGTGTTTCGGTCATAGTTTGTCGTAAAGAGCGGCCAATGCACGTTGAGGTGGCTCGAATTCCGGCTGCCAGTGATTTTGTGATGGCGAAACGGACCAGTACGCGAGGAACAAGATGCCCAACCGAACCCGATCGAAGCTGAGTTTTTTGGCGGCAGCGACATTGGTGCTGGCTTGCAGTGTTTCCTCAACGGTCGTCTTGGCTCAGGCCACTTCAATCGAGACAGCAACCCCGACCATCGGTCAGGTTCAGAGCGCCGAACCGGCGGCAACGGCACCGAGCAACGCAGGCACTGCGACCCAAGGCGAGCAGCCCGCGGATTCTGGGGCAGTAACGTCGCAGCCCGTGGACGCTCAACCGGCTGCCGGTACGCAGCCGACGGAGAACGGAATTGCAGTGACTGGAGCAGATACCGGCGGACAAACCCCGCCCGTATCGGTTGATACCCCCGCAGTCGAAGCGCCGTCGGAAGTCGCCGCCAACCCCATTCTGCCGCATGATCTCTCGCCGATGGGTATGTTCCTTGCTGCCGACATGGTGGTGAAGGCCGTGATGATCGGACTTGCGCTTGCCTCGGTGATCACATGGGCGATTTTCGTGGTCAAGACGTTCGAGCTCTTTGCCGCAAAGGCACGCCTTGGCCGTGCTGTCCGTCAACTCTCGGCTGCAAACGGATTGGCTGAGCTTAAGTCCACATTCGACGGCAGGTCGGGGCCTGCCGCGGAAATGGTTGCCGCTGCGATCGATGAGATGGTGCGTTCCGAGGCTGTGCTCGATCACGCGCCGGCGGCAGGTCTCAAGGAACGCGTCGCATCGCTGCTGACGCGCATCGAAGTTCGCGCCGGCAAGCGCATGACCAGCGGTACGGGCATTCTTGCCTCGATCGGATCCGTCGGTCCGTTCGTCGGCCTGTTCGGAACCGTCTGGGGCATCATGAACTCCTTCATCGGCATCAGCAAAGCACAGACGACCAATCTGGCGATCGTTGCCCCCGGCATTGCCGAAGCGCTGCTGGCGACCGCAATAGGCCTCGTCGCCGCAATCCCAGCAGTTATCATCTACAACTACTTTGCCCGCTCGGTGGGCGGCTACAAGGTGGTCCTCGCTGACGCGGCAGCCGCTGTCGAACGGCTTGTCAGCCGTGATCTCGATCATCGCCTGGTGCGCAAGGCACAACCGCGTCGCCAAGAGGGCTTCGCCCATCCGGCAGAAGCATCCATCGCAAGGATCGGGTGAGACATGGCCGGCAAGGTTAGCGATAGCGGCGGCGATCTCGACGAAAACAGCGAGATCAACGTCACTCCTTTCATCGACGTCATGCTCGTCTTGCTCATCATCTTCATGGTGGCAGCACCGCTTGCGACCGTGGACATGAAGGTTGATCTGCCGCAGTCAGTCTCCAAACCGACGCCGCGTGACGACAAGCCGGTGTTCGTGACGCTCAACGCCGATCTTGGCTTGGCGATCGGCAATGAGGAAACGGCCCGCGAAGAGTTTGCGGCGGAGCTTCAGCGCCTGACCGAAGGCAACACCGAGACACGCGTCCTGCTGCGTGCGGACAAGGCCGTCGACTACGGCGAGCTGATGACGGTCATGAACCTCATCCAGAACGCCGGTTATGCCAAGATTGCCCTTGTTGGGCTGGAGGGTGCGCCTGGCCGCTGAGTCGGGCGTTAGCCGTTCGGGTGTCGGCCGGCCGCATGTCTGGCGCATTTATCGGGGCGCGCAATCGCCGAACCCGCTTTTCCGGTTTCCTTTTTCCGCTGCAAGATGTCGCTGTCGCTTGAAACCGGCGGGGCGGCGATTTATGAGCTTATGGAAAGGCTGCGCATCGGCAGCCGTATGACGACTGCGCGGTTTTCCGGGATGCCGGTACCGCGCCCATCCGGACACGAGGGCAGTATGATGAATTTCGAAGCGGCGCGCACCAAGATGGTGGACAATCAGATCCGGACGACGGATGTCACGTCCCACGCGATCTTGTCCGCTTTCCTTTCCGTACCGCGCGAAGAGTTCGTGCCCGCGCGCATGAGGGAGCTTGCCTATATCGACGCCGACATCGAGCTCGACGGAACCAAGGGCGTTGGCCCACGGTACCTGATGGAGCCGTCGCCGCTCGCCAAGCTGTTGCAACTCGCCGAAATTTCGAAGTCGGACGTTGTGCTGGAGATCGGTTGTGGCACCGGCTACGCCTCCGCGCTGCTTTCGCTGATCGCCGGCTCGGTCGTCGCACTTGAAAGCGATGAGGCGCTTGCCGCCACGGCGACGGAAACGCTGGCCCGGCTCGGTTATGACAATGTTGCCGTCGTCACAGGCGATCTTGGCAAGGGCTATGCCGCCGAAGCACCCTATGACGTGATCTTCGTTAACGGGTCCGTGGAGGTGCTTCCTGCGGCATTGTTCGAGCAGCTGCGCAACGGCGGCCGGCTGATTGCGGTCGAAGGCTTCGGTAATGCTTCGCGTGCTAAGCTCTATGTCCATGAGCATGGGAAGACGTCCGAAAGGGCGGACTTCAACACTGCGGTAAAGCCGCTTCCCGGTTTTCGCCGCGAGCAGACTTTTGTTTTTTGAGGTGCCACTTATTGAGGTATCTCAACATTTGATTGTGCTGCTAAAATAGCAATGTTGCCAATTGGCAACGAACCACCTGTTTCTTTTTGAAATGATCGTGCGCAGTATCGGTGTACAGTTGTGATCGTGCCGATTCCGGGTTTCAAAGAGTGCTGAGGTAGTGATTTGCTCACCGGTGGGCGGTGTGAGCGCTTCATCGCCGTATTTATGGCGGCTCGGTTTCGACTTCGGAATGGTGCCGCAGGAAATAGTGGGCTGGCTTTGCCGCCCCGATCGGAGAGGGAAGTATGGTGTCGATTGTCCGCAAAGCAGCCTTTTGGGCTGCCGTCTCGACGAGTGTACTGCTTGCGCCGCAGGCCGTGCTGGCGGAGACGATCTTCGGCGCAATGGCCAAAGCCTATGAGAATAACCCGGATCTGAACGCCGCGCGCGCCGGTCTTCGGGCGACCGACGAAGGGGTTCCGATCGCGAAGTCCGGGTTTCGCCCACAGGTTTCGGCGTTTGCAAACGGAACGCTTTCCAATGTCCAGAACGACGTTATCGGAAGCCGGAACTTTCACCAGGGGCAGATCGGTGTCACCGTAACCCAGATGATTTTTGACGGCTTTCAGACGTTGAACAACGTTCGCGCCGCCGAATCGAATGTCTTCGCCAACCGCGAAGGGCTTCGGGCGAACGAAATTCAGATTCTGCTGGCAGCAGCGACATCATACGCCAACATCGCACGCGACCAGCAGATCGTTTCCATCCGTCGACAGAACATCGCCTTCCTCAAGGAGCAGCTGAACGCGTCTCAGGCCCGCCTCGACGTCGGTGAAGGCACGCGGACTGACGTGAGCCTTGCTGAAGCATCGCTCGCCAACGCTCAGTCGCTTCTGATCAGCGCCATCGCGCAGCTGAAGCAGAGCGAGGCGGTTTATGTTCAGATCGTCGGCGTGGCGCCGACCGGCATCAAGCAGCCGGCACCTGCCTCAAAGGGGCTTCCCCGGTCGCTCGATCAGGCTGTTGCCCTTGGGCTGCGCCAGCATCCGACCATTCTCGCCGCGCAATACAATGTCGATACGGCCGGCTTCCAGGTGAAGTCAGCTGAAGGCACGATGCTCCCCGGCGTGACTATCCAGGGCCAGGTTGGGCGCACGACGGGTAATTCCGGTGACGGTGTCGTCAGCGACACGTCGAGCGTCACGGCTCGCTTGACGGTGCCGATCTATCAGGGCGGTGCAGAATATGGTCAGATTCGTCGGGCCAAAGAGACTCTCGGGCAGCAGCGTATTCTGGTCGATTCGCAGCGTGCAGCCGTTCAGCAGAACGTTGTGACGGCTCATGCCCAGCTTGAGGCGGCGATCGCCCGCATCGGCGCCAACAAGACCCAGATCTCGGCGGCCAACATGGCGCTCGCCGGCGTCATCGAAGAGCGCAAGGTCGGCCAGCGCACGACGCTCGACGTCCTCGACTCGCAACAAACTGTGCTGAATGCGCAGGAACAGCTGGCGATTGCCCAGCGCGATGCTGTCGTAGCGAGCTACGGTCTGCTCGCCGCCACCGCGATCTTGAGCGTCAAGAGCCAGGGCCTGCAGGTTGCCGAATACCGTGCCGAAGAGCACTACGAGGCGGTCAAGGACAAGTGGTTCGGACTTCGAACCGTCGACGGCCGCTGATCAAAGAAAACGCCTCGGGAAACCGGGGCGTTTCTGCTTCTGCCGGCAAAAACAAATCTGTGCAACAATCCAAGTGTCTGATTCGCGGCGTATGTTTCGCCCGCGAACTCACTTAAGGTTTGTTTGCAATCGGCACATGCGTCGTTTCGGGACACATGCTCGGCCGCGTCAAACGGGGATAGAAATGGCACAGCTCAATGTCGCGCGTGAACCTTCGATGGATGAGATTCTTGCATCCATTCGTAAGATCATCGAGAGCAACGAGCCGGGGCAGATCGATTTCTCCTCGCAGGATCACTACGAGGACGATGCGTCCGACGAAATCGAGCTGACGATCGACAGCGAAATCGAAGCAGCGGCTTTCGGCGGGCGCGACGAGAGCCTCGAAGCGCCAAAGCCAGCAACGCCTGCGCCGGCGATCGAGGTGGCCGTCATCCCTTCGGAGCCGCATGCAAACATCGCGCAGCCGCCGCTTTCCCTGGCCGATGTCGCTGCCCGGGTGCGGGCGGCCTCCGAGCGTCATACCGTGAGCTATACGACGAAAGCGAACGCCGGCGACGAACCGCCGCGTAGTGTTCACGATAGCCCGGTGATCACGTCGCGAATGGCTGCCGTCTCGTCGCCGCAAGCGCCGGCTGGTCGTCTCCCGCTGAGCGAGGCCCAGCAGCCCGGCAACGAGAGTGTCGCGGTTGAAACGCCGGTAGCGGCGCCGAAGCTGGTAGAGCCTGTGGCCGTCGCCGTTTCGGCCGGTCCGGTGGCGCTTGTCGCTGAAGAACCTGTGGTCGAAAAAGCCGCACCTGCGATCATTTCGGCCGAGGTCGGTCGTCAGGTTGCGCAGTCCTTTGACAATCTTGCCCAGGCGGTCGACCTTAGCACGCGTCGGTCGTTCGATGAAATTGCCGAAGAAATGTTGCGTCCGATGCTGCAGGAGTGGCTGGACGACAACCTGCCGACCTTGGTGGAACGGCTCGTGCGGGAAGAGATCGAACGCGTCGCGCGCGGCCCCCGACGCTAGTACCTGAGCCTTTCCGACACAGGGGCCGCGGAACAGTCGCGGCCTTTTTGCGTTCGTGTTGACTTGCACCGGTCGTTCCGGTTTACAAGACATAGATATCAATCTCCAAAATTGGCTTCAAAATGCTTGATAAGACCTACGATTCCGCATCCGTCGACCCGCGTATCGCCAAGAAGTGGGACGAAGAAAACGCGTTTCGTGCAGGTGCGGGAGCAAAGCCCGGCGCCGACAGCTTCTGTATCGTGATCCCGCCACCGAACGTGACGGGCTCGCTGCACATGGGCCATGCGCTGAACAACACGCTGCAGGACGTCCTGGTGCGGTTCGAACGCATGCGCGGCAAGGACGTGCTGTGGCAGCCCGGCATGGACCATGCCGGTATCGCCACGCAGATGGTCGTCGAGCGCAAGCTGATGGAACAGCAACAACATCGCCGCCAGATGGGCCGCGAAGCCTTCATCGAGAAGGTCTGGGAGTGGAAAGCCGAATCCGGCGGATTGATCTTCAATCAGTTGAAGCGCCTGGGCGCTTCCTGTGATTGGTCGCGCGAGCGCTTCACCATGGACGACGGCCTGTCGGAGGCTGTGCTCGAAGTCTTCGTTTCGCTCTACAAGGAAGGCTTGATCTACAAGGACAAGCGTCTGGTCAACTGGGATCCGAAGCTGCTGACGGCAATTTCCGATCTTGAAGTCGAGCAGCACGAAATCAACGGAAACCTCTGGTATCTGCGCTATCCGTTGGAGCCGGGCGTCACCTATCAGCACCCTGTTGCCTTCGATGAAGACGGCAAGGCGACGGATTGGGAAACCCGCAACTATCTGGTCGTTGCCACCACGCGACCGGAGACGATGCTTGGCGATAGCGGCATTGCCGTCAATCCGGAAGACGAGCGCTACAAGCCGCTGATCGGCAAACACGTTATCTTGCCGATCGTTGGCCGACGCATCCCGGTCGTTGGCGACGACTATGCCGATCCGACAGCAGGAACAGGTGCCGTCAAGATCACGCCGGCGCACGACTTCAACGACTTTGACGTCGGCAAGCGTGCCGGCCTTGCCGCCATCAACATCCTGACGATCGAAGGCCGGATCACCATCAAGGACAACGAGGAGTTCCTCGAGGGCCTCAGCGATCCCGCCGCCCTGCATGGCGCTTGGGACGAGCTGGAAGGCAAGGACCGATTCGAGGCGCGCAAGATCATCGTCCGGATTTTCGAGGAAGCCAGTCTGCTCGACAAGATCGAGCCGCACAAGCACATGGTTCCGCATGGCGACCGCGGCGGCGTGCCGATCGAGCCGCGCCTGACGGAGCAATGGTATGTCGATGCAAAGACGCTGGCAAAGCCCGCGATTGCATCGGTCAAGGAAGGCCGCACCAACTTCGTTCCGAAGAACTGGGAGAAGACCTATTACGAATGGATGGAGAACATCCAGCCGTGGTGCGTCTCGCGCCAGCTCTGGTGGGGACATCAGATTCCGGCCTGGTACGGACCGGACGGTCAGGTCTTCGTTGAGAAGACCGAGGAAGAGGCGCTGCACGCTGCGATCCAGCATTATCTGGCCCACGAGGGCCCGATGAAGGCCTATGTCGAAGACCTGCTTGAGAACTTCAAGCCGGGCGAGATCCTGACCCGCGACGAGGACGTGCTCGACACCTGGTTCTCCTCGGCACTCTGGCCGTTCTCGACGCTCGGCTGGCCGAACGAGACACCGGAACTCGAAAAATACTACCAGACCGACGTTCTGGTCACCGGCTTCGACATCATCTTCTTCTGGGTCGCCCGGATGATGATGATGGGACTTCACTTCATGAAGGATGCCGACGGCACGCCGGTCGAGCCGTTCCACACCGTTTATGTCCACGCGCTCGTTCGCGACAAGAACGGCCAGAAGATGTCGAAGTCCAAGGGCAACGTTATCGATCCCCTGGAGCTGATGGACGAATACGGCGCCGACGCGCTGCGCTTTACGCTGGCGATCATGGCCGCCCAGGGGCGCGACGTGAAGCTCGACACGGCCCGCATCGCCGGCTACCGCAACTTCGGCACCAAGCTCTGGAACGCAACGCGTTTCGCGCAGATGAACGGCGTCACCAACAGCGACGGCTTCATTCCGGAGGCGTCGTCGCTGACGATCAACCGCTGGATCCTGACCGAGCTTTCGCGCACGATCCGCGACGTGACCGAAGCGCTTGAAGGTTTCCGCTTCAACGAGGCTGCCGGCAGCCTCTATCGCTTCGTCTGGAACCAGTTCTGCGACTGGTATCTCGAGCTGCTGAAGCCCGTCTTCAGCGGTGACGACGAAGCGGCAAAGCGCGAATCCCAGGCCTGCGTCGCCTATGTTCTCGATGAGATCTACAAGCTGCTGCACCCGTTCATGCCCTTCATGACCGAAGAACTCTGGGATCAGACGGCGGGCGAGGGACGTGAGCGCGCCGGCCTGCTCTGCCACGCGGAATGGCCGTCTGCGTCCTATGCCGACGATGCTGCCGCCGACGAGATCAATTGGTTGATCGATCTGGTGTCGGGCATCCGTTCGGTCCGCTCCGAAATGAACGTGCCGCCGGCGGCAACCGCGCCGCTCATCGTCGTCGCCGCCAATGCGCTGACGCGCGAACGGCTGGAACGTCACGCTTCGGCCATCGGTCGGCTGGCGCGTGTGGAGCATATCGATCATGCGACCGTTGCCCCGCGCGGCAGCGCCCAGATCGTGATCGGCGAAGCGACGGCCTGCCTGCCGCTGGGCAACCTGATCGACCTCTCGGTTGAAAAGGCACGTCTTGAAAAGGCGATTTCCAAAGTCGATGTCGAGCGAGACCGTATTCTCGGCAAGCTGGCGAACGAGAAGTTCGTCGCCAACGCAAAGCCCGAACTGGTTGAAGCCGAGCGTGAGCGTCTCGTCGAGCTGGATCTGCAGAAGGAATCGCTCGGCATTGCCCTGGCGCGGGTGGCGGAAGCTGGCTAAGCGGATCGCAAGATCTTGATTTTATACGATCCGCGGTGGCAACACCGCGGATTTTTCATTTTCTGACGGTGCATCCGGAGCGTCTGCCGAGCCGATTCGTCGCGCCGGCGCGGCGGCTTTCTGTCGCGCCGCCTTGGGCGTTCGAGGCTGGCTTTCAAACCCGGATATTTCTTTTTTGGTGCAAAAACCAATGTTGTTGTCGTTGAGTAACACTTTCGGATTATATTGGAAAATAATACTAACATTAGCGACATAGTCGCCGTTGGGAGGAAAATCCGTTCGATTTGCGGGGATTGTGTTCAAATGATGAGAATCTTACGTAAATTTGGCGGCGGCGATGGCCGGTATCCCCCTAGAATGCGGCATTTGCGATTTCACGTGATCGTGAGAATACTTTTGCCACAGGCGACGTGAGGTGGATTGTCGCAGATTGAAATGCAGGGGGAGGAGCTTAATGGCTCATGAGAATTTGAAGCGGGGCGTCCTGGCGTTGGCAGCCGGAATTCTGGTTGCGTCGTCGGCGCACGCTGGCGGTCTTGAACGCGGCGGTTACAACATCGACCTGCTGTTCGACCCGTCGGACTATGCGGCGGAAGCAGCAACGACTTACGTGGTGCCGCAGCGCAGGCTGAAGAATGTTCGGGACACTGATACCGGCAACACGGACATCCTCGGCGGGACGTTCGGTGGGGGAAATCTGAATTACCGTCCGAATTCCGTCGATGACACCGAGAACTATTGGGTCCCCCGTGTTGGTATCAAGGCAGCCTTGACTGACGGTATCGATTGCATGGCTGACTACTCCCAGCCTTGGGGTGCGCACACCAATCCCGGCAAGAACTGGGCTGGCGCCAATAACAATATCGAGACGAAGGTCGAGAGCGATAACTATGCGGCGACCTGTTCCTACAAGTGGGATATGGGTCCCGGTCAATTCCGCATCATCGGCGGCGTCTTCTACCAGGAAGTGAACGGCTTCAAAGAACGGTTGGTCCAGGATTATACGGGCACCGCGCTGGCAGGCCTCTTTTCGGGCGTTGGCAGGCTTGAGCTGGAAGGCGACGGCTGGGGCTGGCGGACGGGCGTGGGCTATGAAATCCCTGAATACGCCCTGCGCGCGAGCCTCGTCTACAACAGTTCGGTAGAGTTGGATAATCTGTCGGGCTTCATCGATCTGCGTCAACTGGGCTTCGTTGTCCCCGGTGTTGGCCTGGTCACCGGCACGAAGTACGATGTAAACGGTTCGGCTTCGATGCCGGATTCGCTCGAACTCAAACTGCAGAGCGGGTTCGCGCCGGATTGGGCTGCGTTCGGCTCCGTCAAGTGGACCGACTGGAGCCAGTTGCAGGTCTTGAAATTCTGCCCGGCCACCGTATCTCGTACGACCCCTTGCACCAGCCTGGACCTTCTTTATCGTGATGGCTGGACCATTTCAGGCGGCGTCGGACACAAGTTCAACGACCAGTGGAGCGGTGCGGTCAGCCTGACCTGGGATCGTGGCACGAGCCACGGTTATGGCAGTCAGACTGATACCTGGCTCTTGGGCTCGGGTGTCTCGTATACGCCGACGAAAAATGTCGAGTTTCGTATGGCTGGTTTCGCCGGTATCATGACAAGCGGCAGTTCCGGCGCGGTTACCTATCAGGGCGACGTCATCGGCGACGATGTGTCGTATGACTTTGGCAATGATTTCGTCGGAGGGATTTCGACGGCACTCAAGGTAAAATTCTGATCCACTATCGACCAGAACGTTCAAGGCCCGGCTCATCCCCGGGCCTTTTCTTTGGGGTGCGCGACATCTGTTGGTGAGTGTTCCGCGGCCCGCCAATGTGACGATTCAGCAACACATTTAATGCTAGAGTTTGCTAGGGTCGGACTCAAGGTGAGTATGTCCATTTCCCGCCACAAACAGGGAGCAGCGATGTTGGGGACAAACGTGCAACTCGAAGATCGAGCCTGCAATGTTTGTAACGAAATGAAGTCATGTGTTGTCCTGAGTGAGCTGCCGCACTTCTGCGGAAATGGTCGGCTAAGGCTACACAAAATGGAGTTTCATCCTGGATTGGGTGCGTCGATGTTTTCGGCGGTTTCGGTGAACAATTGAATGGCAAAGGGCTGTTCAGGCGTTTGTGTTTGCAGCGGTGATGAGTTCGGCGTGGCCGGCTGGAACGGAAGAATTAGACTGTGATGCTTGCGGGTGAACTGAAGTCTCTGAAGGTTGCGATGCTCGGCGTGTCGCTTGTGGTCGGCGGTGCGACGGCCGGTCCAGCGCGTGCCTTTGATCCGGGCACCGGTGTCAGCAAGGAATCCGGCCCGTTTGCCTTGTTCAAGTTCGGCTTCTCCGCCTACAAGAGCGGCCGCAAGGACGAAGCCGTCGAGGCCTACCGCTATGCCGCCGAGAAGGGGCATACTGGCTCCCGCTGGGCCCTTGCCAATATGTATGCCTATGGCGACGGCGTCGCTGAAAACGACCTCGAGGCCTTCAAGATTTACAGCGAGATTGCCCAGCAGGGTGTGGAGCCCGGTTCCGAGGATACGGGGTACTTCGTCAACGCGCTGATCTCGCTTGCCGGCTACTATCGCCGCGGCATTCCCGACAGCCCGATCAAATCCGACATGTCTCAGGCCCGCCAGCTCTACTTCCAGGCGGCGTCGACCTTTGGTGTATCGGAGGCCCAGTTCCAGTTGGCGCGCATGCTGCTTTCGGGCGAGGGCGGCAACGTCAACGTTCAGCAGGCCAAGAAGTGGCTGAACCGCGCCCGCAAGAGTGGTCATGCCGGCGCCATGGGCGTATTCGGTAACGTCATCTTCCAGGAAGGTCAGACCATCCGCGGTCTTGCCTATATGACCGCGGCGCTCGACCAATGTTCGCCAAAGGACCGGCCGTGGCTGCAGTCGATGCAGGAGCAGGCCTTTTCTCTGGCAACCGAAGGCGATCGCCGCCAGGCGATCACGCTGTCGCAGAACATGCACACGCAGGGCGACGACGAGTAAGCGCTTCCGGCTGAAGACGACCAAGCGGTTCAGCTTAAACGAAGTCGAAGAACCCTCTAACTTCCCGCTGTTTCGCCTTTGCTGACGGAAATCGCTACGCACTTTTCCTGGAAAGGCCCGAAGCGCCGCCCCCGCGCAAACCTTAGCGTCAAAGCGGACGTTCGAACGTGAAATAGCCCGCGACCGGTACGTGGTCGGAAGGCTTCTCCCACGCCCGCACATCTTTTTCGATCGACGTCGAAACCAGCCTGTCCGCCGCTTCCGGTGACAGCATCAGGTGATCGATGCGTATGCCGAAATTCTTCGGCCAGCATCCGGCTTGATAATCCCAGAATGAATAAAGCGGAACGTCATCCGTGGTCGAGCGAACAGCGTCAGTCAGGCCGAGATTGCGCAGCCGGCGGAAAGCCTGGCGTGTCTCGGGCAGGAACAGTGCATCGTTCTGCCAGACCTTGACGTCCCAGCAGTCGTGCTCCTCGGGGATGACATTGTAGTCGCCGGCAAGAATGAACGGTTCTTCAAGCTGCAGCCGCTGCTCGGCATAGGCCGCCAGGCGCTGCATCCAGCGCAGTTTGTACGGATACTTCTCGCTGTCGACCGGGTTGCCGTTGGGTAGATAGAGCGAGCAGACGCGGATGACGCCGCCGGAGACGGAAAACACGCCTTCGATAAAGCGGGCCTGCTCGTCCGCATCGTCGCCCGGGAGGCCGCGATTGACTTCGTCCGGTTTCAGCTTGGAAAGCAGTGCAACGCCATTGAAGCCTTTCTGGCCGTGCGTTTCGACGTGATAGCCGAGCGCTTCGATCTCCAGGCGCGGGAAGTTTTCGTCGACCGATTTGATTTCCTGCAGGCAGACGATGTCCGGATTCGATTCCTTCAACCATGCCTGCAGGCTGTCGATCCGCGCCTTGACGCCATTGATGTTCCAGGTGGCAATCTTCATGGCTCGAAACGCCCTTCCATGTCAGTGAATCCGCTCGGACCGTTTCTTGTAACGGCTCCGGATTCTTTTGACAAATCCGATACCTGCGGTCTTTTCGTCAAGAATGTCGCAATACACCCTTAACGCGCAGCGAATTCCAGCCACTTGCGCCTCGCGCGCATCGGCAACGAATTGATTCCGATCGGTTGCAGGCTATAGTCCCGCTCATGATCGACTTCATCCAGAACTATTGGCCGCATTTTCTCGTCTTCCTGTCTTTCGTTCTGGGCGTGCCGGCAGCAATCCATGCTGCCATGACCAAGGACGATGTCAGGGCGGCTGCCGGCTGGGTCGGCGTCGTGCTGCTGTCGCCGATCGTTGGGGCGCTCGTCTATGGTGTTGCCGGTATCAACCGGATCCGCCGCTCGTCGATAGGCATGCAGCGTTCGCTGGTGCGTGGTCGCGGGCCGGATCAGTTCGGGCGCTTCGATGTATCCGATGCGGAAATCGGAACGCGATTCGGCCAACGATTCGCGGCGATGAAAATCCTCGGCGACCGGGTGTCGCGACATGCAATGTCCACCGGCAACCGCATAATCATGCTGGAAGGCGGGGACGCGGCCTATACCGCCATGTTGCACGAGATTGCCAATGCGCGCCGTAGTATCCTGCTGGAAAGCTACATCTTCGACCGAGATGCGCTGGGTTTGCGTTTCGCGGACGCACTGATTGCCGCGCGTGGGCGAGGGGTCGATGTGCGGGTGTTGATCGATGCGGTGGGCGCACGTTATTCCGTGCCGAGCATTGTCGGCTATCTCAAGGCGGCGAGTGTGCCGACAGCCGTCTTCAACGGCAACATCATCATGGGGCTGAGATTGCCCTATGCCAATCTGCGGACCCACAGGAAGATACTGGTCGTCGATGGCAAAGTCGCCTTTGCCGGGGGCATGAACATCCGCGCCGGCTTCACGACCGAAATCGCCGGTCCGGAGGCGGCCTATGACACGCATTTCCGTATCACCGGCCCGGTCGTCGCCGACATCTTCCAGGTTTCAGCCGAAGATTGGCAGTTTTCGACAGGCGAGCCTCTGGCAAGCGATACCTGGAAGACCGAAGCTGTGCCGCCGCCGGCAAAGACGCCGGGCATGCTGATGCGGGCCGTCCCCTCCGGCCCCGACAGCACGAACGAAACCAATCACAAGATGCTGATGGGCGCCTTCTCCGTGGCGCGGAAGAACATCCGGCTGATGTCGCCCTATTTCTTGCCGGATCGGGAACTGATCAGCGCGCTGGTGACAGCCGCGCGGCGCGGCGTCGAGGTGGATATCGTCGTGCCCGCGGTCAACAATCTGCTGCTGGTCGACCGCGCCATGACGGCGCAATTCGATCAGGTGCTGAAGGGGCATTGTCGCGTGTGGCGCGCAAGGGGCGCCTTCAATCACTCGAAGCTGCTCGCGGTGGATGAACGCTGGGCCTATGTCGGATCGACGAACCTCGACCCTCGATCGCTGCGCCTCAATTTCGAGTTCGATCTTGAGGTGCTCGACGACGTTTTTGCTCGGACGGTCAGCAGCCGTATCGCGGCAATCATCGAGGCGGCGGAGGAAGTGACGCTGAAGGACCTGAAGGCCCAGCCCTTGACGGCGCGCCTTGCCAACCGGCTGCTGTGGCTGGGATCGCCGTATCTGTGACTGCGACGCGCAAGAAGGCGCGCCGCTTACTCAGATCGAAAAACTCGTTCCGCATCCGCAGCTTGCGACAGCATTCGGATTCTTTATCTGAAACGACTGGCCGAGCAGGTTGTCGATGAAGTCGATCTCCGAGCCACCCATATAGACGAGAGACAGGCTGTCGATCAGAACTTTGGCGCTGTCCTTTTCAAGCACGAAGTCGTCGTCGTTCGCGTCGTCGACGAGATCGAACTTATAGGAGAAGCCCGAGCATCCGCCGCCTTCGACGGAAACACGCATGGCATTCTTATGCCCGTCCGAGCGCAGAATGGTGGCGATCCGCTTGGCCGCCGCGTCGGAAAGGGTCACTGTTTCCTGTGTCATATTTGCCTCCTGCCGGGGTCAAGAACCGGAGAGATTCGTCTTCACTGCGCGATTTGCAGTGGCCGGTGCCGGCATGTCTTTTCATGCCGAGCGCCAAACCGTTGCTTTGGCTTGAGGAATCGGTCGATGCTTGCTGACCGCTTTCCCGTAGCTTTCACTATAGGTATGAAGGCTTGAATGTCCCGTCAATGGGACGACCACGCAGGTGTGAAATGACATTCGACAAAAATGCGCTCGGCTTCGGTTACGGTGAACATGCGCCATTCGCGTCGAATCCCTGGGCGACGCGCGGCAGGCTCTACCCGGAGGCGACAAGCCCGACGCGTTCCGATTTTCAACGCGACCGTGACCGCATCGTGCATACGACGGCTTTTCGCCGGCTGAAACACAAGACGCAGGTCTTCATCGCCGCCGACGGCGACCACTATCGCACCCGCCTGACCCACACGATCGAAGTGGCGCAGATCGCGCGCGCCCTGGCGCGGGCGCTGAAGCTTGATGAGGATCTCGCCGAAGGCGTGGCGCTCGTCCATGATTTTGGCCACACCCCGTTCGGGCATACGGGCGAGGATGCGCTGCATGACATGCTCAAGCCCTATGGCGGCTTCGATCATAACGCGCAGTCGCTGCGCATCGTCACCAAGCTCGAGCGGCGCTATGCGGAGTTCGACGGGCTGAACCTCACCTGGGAGAGCCTGGAGGGGCTCGTGAAGCACAACGGGCCGCTTCTGACCCTGGACGGACAGGGCACGCATGGGCCGGTGCCACAGCCTATCCTCGACTACTGCGCCATTCACGATCTTGAGCTCGCGAGCTTCGCGAGCCTTGAGGCGCAGGTGGCGGCCATCGCCGATGACATTGCCTATAATACCCACGACATCGATGACGGCCTGAGATCCGGCTATCTGACGTTCGAGATGTTGGAAGACGTGCCGTTCCTCGCCCGTCTGATGCGCGAGGTCAGCGATCGCTACCCGGGTCTGGAAGCGAGCCGCTTTACCCATGAGATCATGCGGCGCCAGATCACGGCGATGGTCGAGGACGTGATAACGGTCGCGCAAGCGCGCCTCGGGGATATCAGGCCCGAAAGTGCCATGGATGTCAGGCATGCCGGTAAGGTCATCGCGACATTTTCGGACGAGATGGGCGAGACCGACAAGCAGATCAAGAGACTGTTGATGACGCGGATCTATCGACATCCCGAGGTGATGCGGGTGCGCGAAGGGGCCGCGTCGATCGTCTGCGATCTCTACCGCGCCTTCATGGCCGACCCCTTGCTGATGCGAGAACACTATTGGATCGACCAGATCCCCGGGATGGCCGAGCCTGCGCGCGCGCGGCATGTCGGCGATTATCTGGCAGGCATGACGGATACCTTTGCCATCAGCGTTCACAGGCGTTTGTTTGACCATACGCCCGATTTGCGGTAGGGACGCCCCGCCCGGAGGCTTTTGGTTCAACCGAACCGAGCCTCCTTTTGAGTTTTGCACCGACCATATTCGGTCGGGAATAGCGGACGGATCAGATGAATCTCTTCACGGACTTCGAATCAAGAATTAAGGATATTCTCGAAACGCTTGATGCCGTTCGAGAAAAACGATCCGAGCTTGATTTCAGCCGTATCAATGTCGAGCCGCCGCGCGACCCCAGCCATGGCGATGTCGCGACCAATGCTGCGATGGTGCTTGCCAAGCCGCTCGGGATGAATCCGCGCGCTCTTGCCGACCTCATCGTCGAAAAGCTCAAGCAGGACTCCGAGGTCACGGATGTCTCCGTTGCAGGTCCTGGCTTTATCAACGTGCGGCTTTCGGTTTCCTATTGGCAGAAGCTGTTGACGGCGATGGTGCGCTCAGGCGCCAACTATGGCCGCAGCACCACCGGTGCCGGCCGCAAGGTCAATGTCGAATACGTGTCGGCCAACCCGACCGGTCCGATGCATGTCGGCCATTGCCGCGGCGCCGTCGTCGGCGATGCGCTCGCCAACTTGCTGGCCTTTGCCGGCTACGAGGTGACCAAGGAATATTACATCAACGACGCCGGTTCACAGATCGATGTCCTGGCGCGTTCGGCCTTCCTTCGTTACAGGCAGGCGCTTGGCGAGGAGATCGGCGAAATCCCGTCCGGCCTCTATCCCGGCGACTATCTCGTGCCCGTGGGCGAAGCGCTTGCCGACGAGTTTGGCACCAGCCTGCGGTTGATGCCCGAGGACAAGTGGATGCCGCTCGTCAAGGAGCGCACCATCGACGCGATGATGGTCATGATCCGCGAGGATCTTGCCGCGTTGAACGTCACCCATGACGTCTTCTTTTCGGAGCGGACCCTGCATGCCAATGGCGCTGCGAAGATCCGCACCGCAATCAACGACCTGACTTTCAAGGGGCATGTGTACAAAGGCACGTTGCCGCCACCGAAGGGACAGCTACCCGAGGACTGGGAAGACCGCGAGCAGACGCTGTTTCGCTCGACCGAGGTCGGTGACGATATCGACCGGCCTTTGATCAAGTCCGATGGCAGTTATACCTATTTCGCCGCCGACGTTGCTTACTTCAAGGACAAGTTCGACCGCGGTTTCGACGAGATGATCTATGTGCTTGGCGCCGACCACGGCGGTTACGTCAAGCGCCTGGAGGCGCTGGCGCGGGCGGTGTCTGGTGGCGCGTCGAAGCTCACCGTGCTGCTCTGCCAGTTGGTCAAGCTTTACCGCGAGGGTGAGCCGGTCAAGATGTCTAAGCGCTCGGGCGACTTCGTGACGCTGCGCGACGTCGTTGACGAAGTCGGTCGCGATCCGGTGCGGTTCATGATGATCTATCGGAAGAACTCCGAGCCGCTGGATTTCGATTTTGCCAAGGTGACAGAACAGTCCAAGGATAACCCCGTCTTCTACGTGCAGTATGCCCATGCCCGTTGCCGGTCGGTTTTCCGCCAGGCCGCGGACGCATTCCCCGATCTCGACCTGTCTTCCGTCGATCTTGCCGGCGCAATCAACGGCGCGATCGTCGATCCGGCGGAGCTGCAGCTGGTCGCCAAGCTCGCAGAATATCCGCGTGTTATCGAGGCTGCAGCACTGGCGCAGGAGCCGCATCGCATCGCGTTTTACCTGTACGATCTTGCCGCTGCCTTCCATGGACACTGGAACAAAGGTAAAGAGAATCCGGAATTACGTTTTGTTAACGATAAAAATAGAGAATTAAGTACTGCCAGACTCGGGCTGGTGCATGCTGTCGCTTCCGTACTGAAGTCGGGCCTGTCCATTACAGGCACCTCCGCACCGGAAGAAATGCGATAAGTATTGTCACCATTTTCCCACAATGCACTGGCAAGTGAATGCAGGCAATTGTGAGTGGAGAGCATGGCAGACAAACAATTCGCACGAAGCGGGCCGGCTGAATTCGATGTATTGGCAGACGATGATCCGTTGGCCGAACTCGCCCGGATCGTCGGCTACGATGCCCGGCCGGCTGTCCAGCAGTTGCAGGAGTTGCAACGCCACCAGGAAGCCGTCCGGCAGGATCCGGCGTTCGACCTCGAGGAAGAGCTTCTTCGAGAGTTCGATACCTATGACGCGCCGCGCGCGGCAAGTGTTCAGCCGGACAATGCTCCGGTTGAGCATGATGCCTCGGTAGCGCAAGAGGTTCAGCAGGCCGAGCCGGCGCTCGAATTTGAGCCGTTCGAGTTTGCTGCGCCCGAATCGGCCCCGGTCGAAGAGGTGCAGGCGCTCGAGCCGGCGTATCAGCCAGCTGAATTCGTAGAGCCATGGGCAGAGGCCGTCGGTCCTTCCGGCGAGGTCGATCACGCCCATGCCGAAGTCGTCGCTTTTCCTGAGGCGCCTTCCGCTCCGATCGCTGATCCGGTTGTCCACGACTTCGTTTCGGAAGAGGCCGAGCCGACCTTCGATCTGGAGCATGAGCTCGAGCTCTCGCTTGGCGACGTCGATCTTTCTCCTGCAGCCGAGTTTGCCTCGGTCGGACAGCACGTGGCGGCACCTGAAGAATGGCATGCGCCGGTCGAGGATATTTCGTTCGACGTTTCGGATTTCGCCAGCGAGATGGCGACCGAGCAGGCCACTTTGGCGGTTGAGCCAACCTTCGAAGTGGCTCCGGTTGCCGAGGGCAGCAATGCCTATGCGCTGGACAATGCGTATGCGTATGAACCGGCCGTGATCGAACAGGCCGCTCCAGTTGCCGCAGAGCCGACAACCGACAGTGCTGTCGACGAGCTTCTTGCCGATATCGAGCGGTTCCCTGTGCCGGCTGCAACCGGATTGGTCGCCGCCGCGGTTCACACCCATCCCGCCGTCCATGCACGGGCTGAGCCGGTCGCAACCGGAGCAGCTCCCGTCAAGAAGAGCCCGTACCCCTTCACGCCGACTTTCAGCCGTGCCACTCCGGTCGCCTCGGCCTCCGGCGTCGGTCAGCAACGTGCCTTCGCCGGTCCGATCGTCTCGTCGATCCCCGCAGCTGCTGCCGCTGCAGTCGCTGTCCCAGCGGTCGCACCGGTGGTTCCTGAGGCCATCGTTGAGCCTGCTCGCCCGGCTTTTGAGCCGGAGAACGAGCCGAGCTTCGACATTGAGAACTTCGAAATGGAGCTCTCGGATGTGGCGCTGGAAATGGAGCTTCCGGTGTTCGATGCGTCTGAAGACGTGGCGACCGCCCTTCAGCAGCCTGCTTTCGCTGCCGTCGAGCCCACGCCTCTGCAGCGCGAAGAGCCTTTCGTCGCGCCGCCGATCGCAGCAGCGCCTATCGAAATCGAAGAGGTTCCGGTTGAAAGCGCGTTGCCATTCGATCCCTCGATGATCGCCGAAGCCGACACCGGTGTCGCTCCGATCGCCGACATGGAGGTGCCGCAGCTGCCGGTCATCGAGACGGAAAAGCCGGCCGCCTATCCCGCCGACTATGATCTCGATATCGACGCGGAAATGGCACAGCTTTTCGGCACGCCGGCACCGTCTGCAAGGGAGACACAGGCTCGCCCTGCAGAGGTTCGTGAACCTGCGCGCGCTGCGCCAGCAGCCAAGCCGGCCGCATCGTTCGGCGCGGCCCCGATGGATGATTTCGACGAGTTCGAGAAGGCAATGGAAGAAGACTTCCGTCGCTCGATGGTCGAACGCCAGACCACGCCGCGCGAATCCGAGCGCGTGCATCCGATGTCCGGCCAGGCCGAAGAGGGTGCTTACAAGGAGTACGGTTCCGGTCGCCGCTCGCAGCGCGCAATGCTGCTGGCCGCAAGCGTCGCCGGCGTCATCATTCTTGGCGGTGCGGGCGTTTATGCATGGATGGGGGGCAGCGATGCCGCTTCGTCCGGCGAAGGACCCAAGATCATTCTCGCCGATAAATCGCCGGTGAAGGTCGTGCCGGAGGAAAAGGGCGGGAAGACCGTGCCGAACCAGGACAAGGCCGTCTATGACCGCGTTGCCGGCGCACAGGGCACAGGTCCTCGCCAGGAGGCGCTCGTCTCTTCCACCGAGGAGCCGATGGATGTCGTGCAGCGGACGCTGACGCCGGAAAACCTGCCGAATGATAGCAGCGATGAAGCGGATGTACTCGGCGCGACGTCGCCGAATGCAGACGAAGAGTCTGCCCGTCTTCTGCCTGACGACGGCACTGCTGCGCCGGCAGACCAGGAAGAGGACAAGGCTCCCGCTGTCGCGCCGCGAAAAGTACGTACGATGATCGTTAAGCCGGACGGCACGCTCGTCGCCCGCGAAGAGCCAGTTGCTGCACCTGCAGCGGAAGTCGCCGGCAATGCTCAACCGGTTCCGGCAACGGCTTCGGGTCAGGTTGCTGCGTCGGGCGCCGAGGGCCAGGCAACTGCCGCGGGCGCCGGTTCCGAACTTCGTGCAGCCGGACAGGCACCGGCCAGCGCCGACCAGGTCGCACTTGCCGCCGCAAGCAACGCCACTGTCAACGCCGGCGACCAGGCGCCCTTGCCGCAGACCCGACCGGCCGAACAGGCGGCCAACGTGGCTGCAGCCACAACAGCTGCGCGCCCGGCGGAAACGCAAGGCGCCGCCAGCGCCGCAGTGGATACCCAGCAGGTTTCCACCGCATCCGTTCCGGCTGGCACCTACTTCATCCAGGTGGCGTCGCTGCCTTCCGAGGCTGAAGCGCAGAAGTCCTACAATAGCCTTTCCAACAAGTTTGGAAGCGTTATCGGCGGTCGCGGCGTGGATATCCGCAAGGCGGAGATCGCGGGCAAAGGCACCTACTACCGTGTCCGCATCCCGGCCGGCTCGCGCGAAGAGGCCAATGCCCTTTGCTCGCGCTACAAGGGGGCAGGCGGCAGTTGCCTCGTTACCAAGTAGTCAGCGCGGAACTCGTGCTACAGGAAGGGCGCGGCAGAGATGCCGCGCCCTTCCTGATTCAGTGTCAGTAGTCTGTGCATGACGTACACTGATGATTATTCTCGCTTCGCGGCCGGCAAGTGGCGCACTATGCTTTTGGGATGAGCGAATCAAAAGCATTTATCTCCGGCTGCAAAGGTCTTTCGCTTTCGGGCGAAGAGCGCAGCTTCTTTGATGGCGAGCGTCCTTGGGGCTTTATCCTCTTTGGTCGCAACATCGGTGAAGAACAGCAGATTTCCGATCTGGTCGCAGCCTTGCGAGATAGTATCGGCAATCCGGTGGCACCCGTGCTGATCGATCAGGAAGGCGGGCGCGTCCAGCGCATCCGGCCGCCGCTTGTCCAGCAGTACCCGAACGGTGCCGCGATCGGTGAAATCTACCGCCGCGATACGGAAGGCGGCCTGCGGGCTGCCTGGCTGATGGGGCGGCTTCACGCCTTTGATCTGATGCGGTTCGGCATTACCGTCGATTGCCTGCCGGTCCTCGACGTTCCGGTTCCCGGCAGTCACGATGTCATCGGCAATCGCGCCTATGGACACGACCCGCAGAGCGTGACGGCGATCGGCCGGGCGATGGCGGAGGGCCTGAAGTCCGGTGGCATGCTGCCGGTGATGAAGCATATGCCTGGCCATGGCCGCACCTTCGTCGATTCCCACCACAGCCTGCCTGTCGTCAGCGAAACATTCGAGGAACTCGCCAAAAGCGATTTCCTGCCCTTCATCGCCATGAAGGACGAGGTCATGGCCATGTCGGCGCACATGGTCTTTACGGCGATCGATCCGGACAATCCGGCAACGACGTCCGCCAAGGTGGTGCGTGAAATTATCCGTGGTCACATCGGTTTCGACGGGTTGTTGATGTCCGACGACGTTTCGATGAACGCGCTGGCGGGCGACATGTCGACCCGCGCGCGCAACATCATCGACGCCGGGCTTGATCTTGTCTTGCATTGTCATGGCATAATGGACGAGATGAAGGCTGTGGCGGATGTCGTCCCGGTTCTGGCCGGAGAGACATTGCGCAGGGCAAGGGCCGCAGAGGCCGCCTTCCGCAAGCCCGACGATGCGAACGAACAGGAACTGCGGGCCGAGTTCAACGGTCTGTTCGCAACTGTTTGAGGACGGGTACGGCCGGCGGGAAAGGATCGGGCTGTCGTGAGTAGTGCGGGCGAAAAACAGGGAAGGTCCGGGCCGAAAGCGCCGATGGATCCCCTGTGGCAGGACGAGACCGCGGAGCGGGGGCTGCACGAAGAGGCGCTTGTCATCGACATCGCCGGCTTTGAAGGCCCGCTCGATCTGCTTCTCCATCTCGCCCGCAGCCAACGGGTCGATCTTGCCCGCATCTCGGTGCTGGCACTGGCGGAGCAATACATCGCCTTTGTCGAGCGCGCGCGCAGCATTCGCATCGAACTGGCCGCCGACTATCTCGTGATGGCGGCTTGGCTTGCCTATCTCAAATCGCGGCTGCTGATCCCGCAACAGGCGAAAGACGACGGCCCTTCGGGCGAGGAGATGGCCTCGGCGCTGGCGTTCCGGCTGAAACGCCTCGAAGCGATGCGCGAGGCCGCCACCCGGCTGATCAATCGAAACCGCCTCGGCCGCGACGTCTTTGTCCGGGGTGCGCCGGAGCATATCGTCACCGAGCGGAAGTCGGACTACGACGCTTCGCTCTATGATCTGCTGACGGCTTATGCAGGCTTGCGGCAACGCACGGCGATTACGCAGGTAACGATCGAAAAACGCCATGTCTGGTCGCTTGCCGATGCGCGATTGATCCTGGCGCGCATGATCGGTCATCTCGATGACTGGACCGCACTCGATCACTTCCTTCTGCGTTACATGACGACGCCGAAAGAGCGCGCGACGGCTATCGCCAGTTCGTTTGCGGCCTCGCTGGAAATGGTGCGCGAGGGACGCCTGGAAATCCGCCAGGAGGAAGCATTCGCGCCGATTTATCTGCGGCGCGGGCCAAACCCGATCGATGCCGCAACGCTTGCCGATATGGAGGCAGCCCGTGGCTGAGCCGCAGAAATATTTGCCCCGCCTGGACGAAGACGAGAGCGAGAGCGACGGCCCGCTGCTTGATCCGCGAACGGAGCAGGAAGCCGAACGGATTGCCGAAGCGCTGGTCTTTGCCTCGGCTCAGCCGGTCTCTGAGACCTACATTGCCAGCCGCCTGCCGGGCGGAACCAATGTCCCGCGCATCATGGCGCGGCTGAAGGCGTTTTATGCCAGCCGCGGCGTCAATCTGGTGCAGGTGGCCGATCACTGGGCGTTTCGGACTGCCGCCGATCTGTCTTTCGTCGTGCAGACCGACGAGCAGGAGGTGCGCA
The DNA here is from genome assembly GCF_013283195.1 of Ensifer adhaerens. Lineage (GTDB taxonomy): Bacteria > Pseudomonadota > Alphaproteobacteria > Rhizobiales > Rhizobiaceae > Ensifer > Ensifer adhaerens_G. The sequence goes on from NZ_JABEKT010000001.1 coordinate 2,222,639, forward strand.
AGCTGTCGCGCGCCGCCCTCGAAGTGCTGGCGATTATTGCCTACCACCAGCCGGTCACCCGTGCCGAGATCGAAGATATTCGTGGTGTGCAGACGTCCAAGGGTACGCTCGATGTGTTGATGGAGGCGGGGTGGGTCCGCTTCCGCGGCCGCCGGCGAACGCCTGGGCGTCCGGTCACCTTCGGAACGACGCGTGATTTTCTCGACCACTTCGGCCTGGAGGAACTGCGCGATCTGCCCGGGATTGAGGAGTTGAAGGGTGCGGGACTTCTGTCCGGACGCATTCCGTCCAATCTGCATATACCCGTGCCGGTGGGCGATGATGACCTGGCAGAAAACGAGGATCCGATCACCCAGCTCGATCTGGAAGAACTGGGGCTCTTGACTCCGAAGGGCGAAGAGGCCGATTAAAAACCTGATTGGAGATATCGGCTTTCTCCGTCGAGCCTGCACCCGGCACGATCGCTGCGGTGCCACCGGTGTCAAGGAATACGCAGCATGGTTTCAGATACGCAGCACGTGCCCGTCATGGCAACGCGACGGACGGCGGGCGTATCTTTCGCGGCGAGCCTGACGTTCGAGGATATCCACCACAGCTATCATTCCAAGGAGACGATCAAGGGCGTCAGCCTGGCGGCAAAGGCCGGCGAGGTCCTATGCCTGCTCGGCCCCTCCGGTTCCGGCAAGACCACGCTGTTGCGGATTGCCGCCGGCATCGAGATGCAAAGCGCCGGTCGCCTTCTGCTCAACGGGCAAGAGATTTCCGGCCCATCGATCTTCCTGCCGCCGGAAAAGCGCGGCGTAGGGCTGATGTTTCAGGACTTTGCGCTGTTTCCCCACATGACCATCCGCGACAACGTTCGCTTTGGGCTGACCGCCCTTCCCAAGAGGGAGGGCCTGATCCAGGCCGATGCGGCCCTGGAGCGGGTTGGCTTGTCGCATTATGCCGACCGTTATCCCCATGTGCTTTCAGGTGGCGAGCAGCAGCGCGTCGCCCTTGCCCGTGCGCTCGCGCCACGGCCTGCCGTGTTGCTGATGGATGAACCTTTTTCGGGGCTCGACTCAAGGCTCAAGGATTCGATCCGTGCCGATACGCTCGCCATCCTGCGTGAGACCCGAGCCACAGCGATCGTCGTCACACATGATGCCGAGGAAGCGATGCGCATGGCCGACCGGATCGCTTTGCTCAAGGATGGACGCCTGGTCCAGGTCGGTACGGCCGACGAGCTTTATCGCAAGCCAAGGGACCTCTTCGCCGCCGGTTTCTTCTCTGAAATCAATGTGTTCGACGCGCAGGTTCGAAACGGCCGCGTCGACACGCCGCTGGGGGGCGTGGATGCCGGCAGATATCGCGACGGGCAGCTTCTTTCCGTAGCGGTGCGACTTTCGGGCCTGCATGTCGGTGAGGACGAGGGCGATATACAGGCACGGATCGTGTCGCGTCGTTTCATCGGAGTCGTCGAATTGCTCGAGCTGGCTGTGCCGGGCTGCGACGGGACGGTGCGCGCGCGCATCCGGGCGGACCAATTGCCGCAAGGATTGCGCGATGTAATGCTTTCAGTTAACGAGCGGGATATATTGCTGTTTGAAAAAGATGTTCCGACATCTTAGGGTCTGTGGCGAAAACGGGCTGTGCTGGTGGCGCGCCTGAAAATTGACACGCGAATAGGGCCTGAATTCGGGGAAGGCTCAGAGGGAGAATACGCATGGGTTCCTTTAGTATCTGGCACTGGCTGATCGTTCTTGTCGTGGTGCTGTTGTTGTTCGGCCGCGGCAAGATTCCGGAACTGATGGGCGACGTTGCCAAGGGCATCAAGAGCTTCAAGAAGGGCATGAACGACGATGACGTCGCGTCTGCTGACAAGCCGCTCGACGGCAAGACTGTCGATCACAAGTCTGACGAAGTTCGCTAGAGATCGAGCATCGATAGGGCCGGGCTGGGATTTCGTCCCGGCCGGCCGCATCACGGGTTTGCAGGACATATCGAATGCTTGATATCGGCTGGACCGAGCTAGTCGTCATTGCCATCGTACTGATCGTTGTTGTCGGACCGAAGGATTTGCCGCCGATGTTGCGGGCCTTTGGCCGCATGACGTCGAAGTTGCGCGGCATGGCCTCTGATTTCCGTCAGCAATTCGATGAGGCGCTGCGCGAGGCGGATCTTGAAGATGTCCGCAAGACGATCAGCGATGCGCAAAGCCTCAATCCGGCGAATGCGCTACGCGATGCCATGAACCCGCTGCGCCAGATTGGCAACGAGATCAAATCCGATCTCCAGAAGGCCGCTTCGCCGGACAAGCCGTCGGTTCCTTCTCCAGAGCCAGCAGCCACTTCCGCAGAGCCGGTGAATGCTCCTGTCGTCGCTGCGCCTGAGGCAAAGCCGGCAGATAGCGTTGCGGCAGCGGCAATCGGTTCCGCCAGCCGGCAGATGCAGCGCGCCGATGCGGCTGAGCCGGCAGCAAAGCCAAAGCGGGCAACGAAGGCGAAAGCTGAGACAACATCGCCCAAGAAGGCTTCTGCCGTGAAGGTCGCAGCGGTCGAGGCTGCACCCGCGAAGCCTGCGGCCAAGAAACCTGCCGCCAAGAAACCTGCCGCCAAGAAACCTGCGAAGGTCGAGGCCGAACCGGCTAAAGAAAAAACACAAAAGACACGCGCGGCAACGCGCAAGAAAGGTGACGCATGAGCGGCGATATCGAGGACCGGCCGCAGCCGCTGATCGAGCATCTGATCGAGCTCAGAAAGCGGCTGATGTGGGCCGTCGGCGCGTTCTTCGTCGCCTTTCTCGTCTGCTTCTATTTTGCCAAGGGTCTGTTCAACCTGCTGGTTCTGCCGTTCAAATGGGCGGTTGCCTGGGCAGGGATGGATCAACGCAATGTCGAGCTGATCTATACGGCGCCTCAGGAATTCTTCTTCACCCAGATCAAGGTGGCGATGTTCGGTGCCTTGGTGATCGCCTTTCCGGTTATCGCGTCGCAGATCTACAAGTTCGTTGCTCCGGGCCTCTACAAGAACGAACGCGCGGCATTTCTGCCGTTCCTGATCGCTTCGCCGCTTCTGTTCCTGCTTGGCGGCGCGCTGGTCTATTTCTTCTTCACGCCGATGGTCATGTGGTTCTTCCTGGCGATGGAGCAGGGCGCTGACGAAGGCCATGTGGCGATCCAGCTTCTGCCCAAGGTTTCGGAATATCTGAGCCTGATCATGTCGCTGGTCTTTGCCTTCGGTCTCGTGTTCCAGCTGCCGGTGATCACCACGCTTCTCGCGCGTGTGGGCTTCGTCACTGCCCAAGGGCTTGCCGAGAAGCGTAAATACGCAATCGTGATCGCCTTCGTCGTCGCGGCCGTCCTGACGCCGCCGGACCCGGTTTCCCAGATCGGCCTTGCACTGCCGGCCATCCTTCTCTACGAAATTTCGATCCATATGGCGCGACTCGTCGAAAGACGACGGGCAGCGGATGCGCTCCAGCGCGAGGCCGCCCAGTCGCAGGAAGAAACTTCCGAAGAGGTTGGCCCCGCCCAGGGCTGAGCATTCGACGGTTCCGCGCCGTGACCTGAAAAACGCGTGGAACGACAATGCTTGATATCAAATGGATCCGTGAGAATGCCGATGTGCTGGACGCCGCCCTGGCCAAGCGGGGCGCGGAACCATCGTCCGCGTCTCTGATCGCCGTCGACGAACGTCGCCGCACGATCCTTCAGTCGCTGCAGGACATGCAGTCGCGCCGCAACGCCGCATCGAAGGATATCGGCGCGGCGATGGCGCAGAAGAACAGTGAGCTTGCGGAAAAGCTGAAGGCCGAAGTGGCCGAGCTGAAAAATTCCATGCCGGCCCTCGAGGAAGAGAGCCGCCAGGTCGAAGCCGAACTGAACGACGCCCTGTCACGCCTGCCCAACATTCCGCTCGACGATGTCCCTGTCGGTTCGGACGAGGCAGGCAATATCGTGACGCGCGTCGTCGGTGCCAAGCCCACCTGGAATCACCAGCCGCGCGAACATTTCGAAGTCGGCGAGGCGCTCGGCCTGATGGATTTCGAGGGCGCAGCGCGCATTGCCGGATCGCGCTTCACCATCCTGAAGGGGCAGCTCGCCCGGCTCGAACGCGCGCTTGGCCAGTTCATGCTGGACCTGCACACGCAGGAGCACGGCTATACCGAGGTTCAGCCGCCGTTGCTGGTGCGCGACGATGCGATGTACGGCACCGGGCAATTGCCGAAATTTGCCGAAGACCTGTTCCGCACCACCGATGACCGCTGGCTGATTCCGACCGCCGAGGTGCCGCTGACCAATATCGTTCGCGAGCAGATTCTCGACGGCGAAAAACTGCCGCTGCGCTTCACGGCGCTGACGCCGTCCTTCCGTTCGGAGGCCGGTTCTTCGGGCCGTGACACGCGTGGCATGCTGCGCCAGCACCAGTTCAACAAGGTCGAACTCGTGTCGATCACCGATGCGGAGACATCCGTTGCCGAGCATGAGCGCATGACCGCCTGTGCCGAAGAGGTGTTGAAGCGCCTCGGGCTGCACTACCGCGTGATGACGCTCTGCACCGGCGACATGGGCTTTGGCGCCCGCAAGACCTACGATCTCGAGGTCTGGCTGCCGGGCCAGGATACATACCGGGAGATTTCGTCCTGTTCGGTCTGCGGCGACTTTCAGGCACGCCGGATGAATGCGCGTTACCGCAACAAGGAAGACAAGGGCACGAAGTTCGTTCATTCGCTGAACGGGTCCGGTGTCGCGGTCGGCCGGGCGCTGATTGCCGTTATCGAAAACTACCTCAACGCCGACGGTTCGATTTCGGTGCCCGATGTCCTGCTTCCCTATATGGGCGGCCAGACGCGTATCGAAAAAGCTGCCTGACGGGAAAGAAGTCGCAATGCGGATCCTGCTGACAAACGACGACGGCATCCACGCCGAGGGCCTTGCGGTCCTCGAGCGGATTGCGATGACAATTTCCGATGATGTCTGGGTGGTGGCGCCCGAGGCCGATCAAAGTGGTCTCGCCCACTCGCTGACACTGTCGGAACCTTTGCGCCTGCGCCAGATCTCCGAGAAGCGTTTTGCGCTGAGGGGCACGCCGACGGATTGTGTCATCATGGCTGTGCGCAAGGTTTTGGACCGCAAGCCGGATCTCGTGCTCTCGGGTGTCAACATCGGCGCGAACATGGCGGATGACGTGACCTATTCCGGAACCGTCGCCGGTGCGATCGAGGGAACGCTGCAGGGAATTCGCTCCATGGCGCTCAGCCAGGCCTACAGCCACGTCGTCGGCGAGGCGGTTGCCTGGGATGTTGTCGAGCGCCATGCGCCTGCGTTGATCCGAACTCTACTGGCGGTTGACCTGCCTGATGGAACGCTGCTTAACCTCAACTTCCCGAAATGCTCTGCCGACGCTGTCGCCGGCACGGAGGTAACCTCGCAAGGCAAGCTCGATTTCGGCTTGACGATTGACGAGCGTTCTGACGGCCGTGGGTTTCCTTACTTCTGGCTGCGCTTTGGCGAGCGTTTCGGCGATTTCCGCGCCGGTACCGACATCCACGCCCTTCGGGAAAACCGGATCTCGGTGACGCCGCTGAAGCTTGATCTGACCGACTACACTGTGCAGGATCGCTTAGCGCGAGCCTTGAGCGAAGGGGCCGTCGATTGAGCGGACGTGTTTCGGAACAGGAAGGCTTTGCTGCGATGGTCCTGCGGCTTCGCGGTGAGGGTATCAGCAACCAGAGCCTACTGAACGCGGTCGAGCAGACGCAACGCGGCCATTTCACACCTCCGCAATTCCAGGCGGACGCTTACTCCCAGCGAACGATCCCGCTCGATTGTGGCTCGTTCATGGAAGGATATGACTTCGCCGTCCGGCTGCTGCATTGCCTCAATCTCAAGTCCGGCCAGCGTATTCTGGAAGTCGGCACCGGCAGCGGCTTTACCGCTGCGGTGATGGGGCGCATTGCCGAGCGCGTGCTGACGATCGATCGCTATCAGACGCTTGTCGCCACCGCCCAGAAGAACCTGGAAAAATCGGGCGTTCGCAACGTCATCGTCCGCCAGGCCGATGGCAGCGCGGGGGTGCCGGGCGAGGGTACGTTCGACCGCATCCTGATTACCGCTGCTTTCAACAGTCTACCGCGCATGTTCTCCGACCACCTTGTTTCCGGAGGAACACTGGTGGTTCCGATCATGATGAGCGAGACGCATTGTCGGGTGGTTCGTGTCAGCCGCACCGGTAGCCGTTTCGACCGCGAGGATCTGTTCGACGCGCCTTACATTCCGATCGTGACGCAACTGGCGTCTTACCTCTAGGCCCGCAGGCCGCTTGAGCGGATCGATGCGGCCAGTTGATCTATGCCGCCAAGGGCTGCCCGTCTCGACGACAGTCTGAACCCGACCCCGATCACAATTCTGCCGAGGGATTGGCTCGCTGCGTAGCGCGGCAATGCCAAGTTCATGGATTGTGATGTGTCGACGAGACAGGCGCGTTAGAGCGCAGTCCGGTGGCGATCGCCGTGGCCGCGTGACACGGTGCAGACATTTGCCTGCTCAATCGGTCGCTGGTTAACAAAATCCTAATTCCTCCAGTTTCGCGCAAGCTTCGCGCCATACGCCTTCGGCTGCACGAAAGGTCTGGCCTTGCGAGTCGCTGAATTTCTATGCGGTTCGGAAAGGTGATCTGGTCGTGCGGTTGACGGAGACGGCACATGCAGATTGCGAACAGGCTGACGGCTGCCACATCAGGCGACGGATTGGGCAATCTTGCCGGTCGTGCGGCTGGACAATCCGCTGCCGGTGGCAAGGACGAGAGTGCTGCGCAGGCCATGCAGGCCACCTTTTTCGATCCGACGCCGCGCATTTCGCTTTCCGCCGATGCGCTGCTCTACCTCAGCCAGAACAGGAAGTCCTCCGATGGGCAGCCCGCGCTGACGCGCGACGAATGGAACAACCGCTTGTCGCCGCAGTTGGCCTTGCGAGAGTACCAGGCCTTTGGAAAGTTTCTCGAGACCGGCGACCATCGCGACTACTACAAGGGCTTCATCGAGTATTACGATGGCCTGCGTTCGGAAGACCAGAACAGCCTGCGCTATTTCGGGACACGTGAGGCGGCTGTCGCCGGGTTGCGCTCGCTCGAATACGAGCAGGCAAGCGGCCTCGAGGCCGAGACGACTTTCCAGACGCTGGTGAGCGTGCTTCTCGAGGAAGACAAGACCGCGCTGTCGGAAGTGCCGGCGGTACCGGCGGGACGGCAGATCTTTGCCTGGGACCTGACAAGCATCAGCTATGAGGACGAGCCAACCGAGCGGCGTGCCGTCTCGGAGATCGAGCGCCTCTATTCCGAACTGATCTAGGTTCACTGTGCGCTCGTTGGCGCGCCGCGCATCGTTCTATGGTTAGCATTCTGTCAAACTAGGCCTTTGGTGGTGCTGACCTTAACCGCGCGGTAACTCTAATACGCTTTAATAAACCCACATCGAGTTGCGTTCGGAGTGGGTAAGCGTCATGCGTCAGTTTGTATCTCCCAAGGTTGGAAAGTCCACGATCCGCCTGTGTGCAGCGGTCCTGTTGGCAGGTGTTGCCACCGGCTGCAGCTCCGACGCCAGCCGTTTCGACGGTTTGTTCTCGCGGTCGGACGCCTTGACCACCAACTCAATCCAGAGAAATACGACCCCCGTGCCGCGCGGCGATGTCGCGAACGGCCAGATGGCGGTCGTTTCACCGGCCGACACGCGCAACTCGGCGCTCGGGCAGCCCTACCCATCGGCAAACGGCGCCTACGATCCGGTCAATACGTCATCGACGCCGATGTCCACCGCGCGCGCTGCCTCGACACCGATCAATGTGCAGCGCTCGACGCTCGCTGATCCGACGTCAACCGCGAGCCGCGGTGCCGATCCGCAACCATTCCCGGCCGCCCGCCAGGTCGAGCAGGCGTCCGCGGCGACGCGGCAGGCATTGCCGGCCGCCGCCAACGAAACGGCGAGCAAGAGCGGTTGGACAACGCAGAACGCGCCTTCCGTCATGGTCCGCCAGGGCGACAGCGTTGCCATTCTCTCCAAGCGGTTCGGCGTTCCTGAAAAGGAAATCCTGAAGGCCAACGGTTTGAAGACTGCAGGTCAGGTCGAGCCTGGTCAGCGCCTCGTCATCCCGACCTTCGGTGTTGCAAGCAGTGCCGCGAAGGCTGCCGCCTCCAACACGCTCACCGACGTTGATGGCAGCAAGCGGCAGCCGTCGCCCTTGCCGACTGACCAGCGCGACGTCGCGATCCTGCCCGGCCAGTCGCAGTCCCGCGACAAGAGCGAGGGCAAGACCGATGTGGCAGCAGGCAAGGTCTCCTCGACGGGCGAGGGTGGTGGTGAGGGTTCCTACACCGTCAAGCCGGGCGACTCGCTCAACCGCATTGCCAAGGCCACGGGTGTTTCAGTCGGGGCGCTCAAGCAGGCCAATGGCTTGACGGCAGAATCGATCCGCGTCGGCCAGACTTTGAAAGTGCCGGGTGCCGCAGGCGCTGCCACGGACCAGGTCAAGACGGCTTCCGTTCCGAAGAAGGCCGAAGGCCAGGTCGCCTCGCTCGACAAGAACAAGCCCGCTGAGTACCAGCCGCCGGTGGCCAAGCAAAGCGTATCCGAAGTCGCCAGCAAGAATCCCGACGTTGACGAGGAATCGCCGAAGTCGACGGGCATCAGCAAGTATCGCTGGCCGGTTCGCGGTGCAGTTGTTGCCGGCTATGGCGCCAATGTTGATGGCAATCGCAACGACGGCATCAACATTTCCGTGCCCGAGGGCACGCCGATCAAGGCTGCCGAAAACGGTGTGGTCATCTACTCCGGCAGCAGCCTGAAGGAACTGGGTAACGCTGTCCTCATTCGTCACGATGATGGCACTGTCACCGTCTACGGCAATGCGTCCGAGCTGAAGGTCCAGCGCGGCCAGAAGGTTCAGCGCGGCCAGACTCTTGCAGCTTCCGGCATGACCGGCCGTGCAAGCCAGCCGCAGGTCCACTTCGAAGTGCGCAAGAACGCCAGCGCGGTAAACCCGGCGACCTTCCTCGAGTAGGCTGATAGAACGCGAGTTGCTATCAGCCGTCCAGCCGGTGGCGCAGGCGACCGGCCAAATCTTGAATGAACTGCCAGGCGACGCGGCCGGACCTTGCTCCCCGCGTCGTTGACCACTCCAGCGCATCGGCGTGCAAGGCGTCTTTGTCGACCGCAATGCCGTAATGGCCCGCGTAGCCGTCGATCATCGCCAGGTAGTCGTCCTGGCTGCATTTGTGGAAGCCGAGCCACAGGCCGAAACGATCCGAAAGCGATACCTTTTCCTCGACTGCCTCTGACGGATTGATGGCGGTCGACTGTTCGTTTTCCATCATGTGCCGCGGCAGGAGGTGACGTCGGTTCGATGTTGCGTAGAGCAGCACGTTGGTCGGCCGCCCTTCGACGCCGCCGTCGAGCACGGCTTTCAGCGACTTGTAGGACGTGTCGTCGTGGTCGAAGGAAAGATCGTCGCAGAAGACGATCACCGGAACGGGAGCCGACTTCAGGATGTCCATCAGTGCCGGCAGCGTGGCGATGTCCTCGCGGTGAACTTCCACCAGCTTGACTGCAACGCCCGTATCACGGGCGACCTGGGCGTGGACGGATTTGACGAGCGACGATTTTCCCATGCCGCGCGCGCCCCAGAGAAGCACGTTGTTTGCCGGATAACCTTCGGCAAAGCGCAGCGTGTTGTCGACCAGGATGTCGCGCACATGGTCGACGCCGGTAATGAGCGACAGCTCGATGCGGTTCGGCCTCTTGACCGGCTGCAGATGGTGCGTTGCCGGCGCCCAGACGAAACACTCGGCGGCGTCCCAATCGTTGGCGGCGGCAGCGGGACCGGCGATGCGCTCGATCGCCGCGGAAAGCTTCTGCATTTCCTTGATGAGAACGTCGATCTTTGTTTCACCCATCGGTCCATCTCCGCTTGCTGAATCAGTCACTTGGCTTCGGTTTAACCGGGTAGCACGCAGGTTTGCGCTGGAAAAGGCCGCACCGGGTGGGAGGGGGGGTTCTCCTCTTGCGGAATTTATGTCAGAGGCACTGGATCGGATACGGGTGCCGTCGCTTTGCATTGCGGCTGCGCGCCCTTATATTCCGGCCGATTTGGCGCGGAGGAACCGCCGCATATTTTGAACTCAAGGAGTGATCGATGTTCATTACCGAAGCTTTTGCGCAGACAGCCGCCGCCCCGTCGACCGGCGGTGCGGACATTCTTATGTCGATTCTGCCTTTCCTGCTGATCTTTGTCGTCATGTATTTCCTCATCATTCGTCCGCAGCGCGCTCAGATGAAGCGCCGCGAAGAACTGCTGAAGAACATCCGTCGCGGTGATCAGGTCGTGACTGGTGGCGGCATCGTCGGCAAGGTGACGAAGGTTGTCGACGACAGCGAACTGGAAGTCGAAATCGCCGAAGGCGTCAAGATCCGCGTCATTCGCGGCGGCGTATCGGAAGTTCGCGTCAAGGGCGAACCCGTAAAGGAATAATTCCAGTCCAGCCATATCCGGGAGCATCCGGGAAGCGGAGCGTTTGAGGCATGTCCAATCTGAAGCCGTTGAAGAGCGCTCTTGTTTGGCTGGCAGTGCTTTTGGGCATCGCGTTTGCGATGCCGAACTTCCTGACGAAGGAACAGGCTGATGCGCTGCCTTCGTGGCTCCCGCATCGCCAGGTGGCGTTGGGGCTCGATCTCCAGGGTGGCTCTCACTTCATGTTGCAGGCCTCGCGCGAGGACATCCTCGCCGAGCGGCTTGAAGCGGTGACAAATGATGTCGGCAAAGCGCTGCGCGATGCCGACATCGCCTATATCGGCCTGTCGGGCGAGGGGCAGTTGATATCGCTGCGGGTCCGTGACCGGGCTAAATTGCCGGCAGCGCGTGCCGCACTTGCTCCGCTCATGGTTCCGGTGGAAACCGGTGGACTGGTCAACGACGAAATCACCGAACTTGCTTTCGACAGCGCCGAAGAAGACGATCTGATCCGCCTTCGCCTGAGCGACGAAGGCATCGACTACCGCATGTCGCAGGCGTTGGGCCAGGCCATGGATGTCGTTCGGCGCCGGATCGCCGAAGTCGCGGTAGCAGAACCTCTGCTTCAGCGCCGAGGCGATGACCGGTTGATCGTTCAGGTTCCGGGTCTGGCGGATCCACAACGCCTGAAGGACCTGCTCAGCCAGCGCGCCCGCATTTCCTTTCAGGTGTTGAACGTGACCGTGCCCGTGCAGCAGGCCGTCGATGCGCAGCCGCCGGTCGGCAACGAAGTTCTTTATTCCTTCGACGATCCACCGATCCCCTATCTCATCGAAAAGACACCGCTGCTGTCGGGGGAAGATTTCACCAGCGCCGAACCGCAGATCGACGCGACAAGCGCCGAGGCGTCGGTTGCCATCAAGCTGACGCCCGCGGCGACCGGTCGTGTCGCCGCCCTTCAGGCAAAGGGCGCCGACCAGAAGGTTGCGATCATTCTCGACGATCAGGTCGTCGCGACACCAACAATTGGCAACGCCGTCAAGGGCGATACGGCAATCATTGCCGCCGATCTGCCGGAGGAAGGCGCCGGCGATCTCGCAGCGCTGGTCAGGACCGGACCTCTGCCGGCGACTTTGACGGTCGTTGAAGAGAGGACCGTCGGGCCAGGCGTCGGCGATGATGCGATCGGCGACGGTCTGAAGGCCGGCTTCGTCGCCGCCGTTGCCGTTGCTGCATCGATGGTCTTCTTCTACGGCGTCTTCGGCATCTTCGCCGTTGCTGCCCTGGCGGTGAACCTGATCCTGATCATCGCAGTCCTTTCACTAACCGGTGCGACGCTGACATTGCCGGGCATTGCCGCAATCATTTTGACGATTGGCGTTGCCGTCGACTCCAACGTGTTGATCTACGAGCGTATTCGCGAAGAGGCGCGGGGTGGGCAGCCTCTGGTTCAATCGGTCAACAAAGGCTTTGCGCGTGCCTTCAGCAGCCTTTTCGATGCCAATTTGACGATGCTGATCGCAGGGGCGATCCTCTTCTACCTCGGGTCCGGTCCGGTTCGAGGCTTTGCGGTTACGCTGGCAATCGGCAGTTTCACCACGCTGTTTACCGCCTATACCGTCACACGCAGGATCGCCAAGGCGTGGCTGCGCGGCTGGAAGGCGCAGCATCTGCCGAAGGGTATTCGCACGGGACGCTTCAGCGATCTCGATATCCGCTTCATGGCGATCCGCAACCCGGTCTTCATCGTCATGGCGGCGCTGTCGGTTGCTTCCGTCCTGCTTCTTGGCACTCTCGGTCTCAACCTGGGTGTCGACTTCAAGGGCGGCTCAATCATCGAGCTCGAAAGCAAGGCCGGCAACGTCGATATTGCCGACCTGCGCGTGCGGCTTGACGAGTTGAACCTGGGCGAAGTGCAGGTGCAGCATCTCGGCTCGGGCAACGGCGTCCTGGTGCGCGTGCCGTCGCAGGAGGCTGGCGACAACGCCGAGCAGACGGCGATCGGCGTCATCCGGGCGGAACTCAGTGACGAATATGCCTTCAAGCGCGTCGAGGTTGTCGGTCCGGTGGTATCGGGCGAATTGACCCGTGCGGGAACGACTGGGCTTGCCGTCTCCTTCGTCGCGATCCTGCTCTATGTCTGGTTGCGTTTCGAGTGGCGATTCGCGCTGGGTGCGATCGTCGCGACCCTGCACGACGTACTGCTGACGATCGGTTTCCTTGTGGTGACCGGCATCGAGTTCAATCTCGGCAGCATCGCCGCTGTCCTGACCATCATCGGCTATTCGCTCAACGATACCGTCGTGATCTATGACCGCATCCGCGAGAACCTCGGCCGCTACAGGAAGATGCCGCTCTCGGTGCTGATCGACGCTTCGATCAACCAGACACTGTCACGCACGATCCTGACGGCGCTGACGACGGTGCTGGCGCTGACGGCGCTCTACCTCTTCGGTGGTGGTCTTATCCGCTCTTTCAGCGTTACCCTCTTGTTTGGCGTCATCGTCGGCACGATCTCTTCGATCTATATCGCTGGTCCGATCCTCATCCTCTTCCGCAAGCGGACGGACCATTTCCAGGGCGGGGAGAACGTCTCCGGCCCGGGCGCCGGGGCGGCGCAAACGGCAAAGGGTTCAGTCTGAAATGCCAAGGGGTATCGAAATCCGCGAAGCGCATTTTCCGGGGCGTGCCCCGATCGATGCCTATGGCAATGGCGGCTTTCGCTTTGCCGACATGTCGCATCGCGGCTCCGTGCTGATGCTGCCTTCGGGCGTCTATGCATGGGATGTTGCAGAGGGCGATCCGCTGGCGGTTGAAAAGTTCCAGCGCGTGTTGGACGAGGCGCGCGATATCGAAGTGCTGCTCGTCGGCACCGGCCGTGACATCCGCCCGCTGCCGGCCGAGCTGAAGACCGCCCTGCGTGCGCTGAACATCTCCTCCGATCCGATGAGCACAGGGGCCGCCGTCAGAACCTACAATGTGATGCTGGCCGAAGCGCGGGCGGTTGCCGTCGCGCTGATTGCCGTCTGATCTCGGCCAGGGAAGACTTGCGTGCAAGAAATCGATACCCAGATCCTGAGCGACCTCAGGGACAATGACCGTGACCGCTACCTCGCCTGCCTGCTGGCGCCTGCAGCGAGTCAGTCGTCACTCGCTGCGCTCTACGCGTTCAACGCCGAGCTCGCCCGCATTCGTGAGCTGGTCCATGAGCCGATCCCGGGTGAGATCCGCATGCAATGGTGGCGGGAGTTGCTGGAAAACGAAGATGCGACGGGTGAGGGGCACCCGCTCGCACGTGCGCTGCTCGACTGCATTCGTAAGCATAGACTTCCCATCTCGGTGTTTCAGAACATGATCGACGCCAGGATCTTCGATCTCTACGATGATCCGATGGAAGACCGGGCGGCATTCGAAGGTTACGCCGGTGAGACTGCGTCGGCGCTGATCCAGCTTTCCTGCCTTGTTCTTGATCCGCAAAATGCAGCGAAGTCCGCCGAGGCAGCCGGCCACGCTGGCGTCGCGCAGGCGGTGGCGGGGGTGCTGCTGCTGCTGCCGCAGCATTGCCGCCGAGGGCAGGTCTACCTACCGGCCGAGCTCCTGCGGGCAACCGGCCTCGACAGGGAAACGCTGCTCGCCGGGGAGGATCAAGACGCGATCGGAAGAGCGGTCAGGGCGTTTGCGGGCTACGGTCGGGACCACCTGACCAAGGCGCGTGCCCGGCTCGATACGATCGCGCCCGGCAATTTCGCCGGCTTTGTTCCCCTGGCACTCGCCGAGCCGATCTTCGACCGTGCCGAGACCGTCGGCGCGGGGGTGTTGCGCGATCCGATCAGGCCGGCGCAGTGGCGGCGGCAATGGTGGATGTGGTGGGCGAGCAGGCGCAGGCGGTTCTAAGTGACCGGGGCGGGCATCAGAGGGCGCAGCATATGGTCAAACTGGCGCAAGGCTCACACCGTATAGAGGCAGTTTATCGGCTTCTTGCCCACTGAAGGGGTGCCCGTCTGATGCTCTGGCTGCTTTTGATCATCGTCGTCATTCTTGCCGGCTCGTTCTACATGTGGATGAACGCGCGGGCGGAACGGGATTGGAATGACCCGGATGCCGGCTCGGCGATGGTCGAGTTCGGGCGGGCCTTTCCGGACGAGGCAATTCGTGCCCTTCATTCGACCGCGGACCGCAAGGCGATCTTCCTGCGACTGCATGACGGCAAGGCCGGTTTCATACAATCACATGGAACGCATTATGTTTGCCACGTCATTCAGCCGGGCAAGGTCCGGGTCAACAGTTCCGAAAGCGGCCATGGATTGATCGTTCATTTCCCCGATTTCGCCTATCTCGACAATGCGTTCGAGTTTCACAACGCCAGTGAGGCGGCTGAAGTCTCGCTGTGGCTGCTTGGCAGCTTCAGCCCGAAATCGGAATTCACCGCCGATGAGGCGGACGTGCCATCGCCAGCGAAAGCGGGCGAATAACGAACACCTGGCGGCAGCCATCGCTGCCGACAGTCCTGATCAGTGTAAGCCTGCGAAAGTAAGAGGCCCGCAAACCGGCGTTGATCCGGATTGCAGGCCAATTGCCTGGTGGCCGATTACCCGTTCAACCAGGCGGCACAGTCGCTGAGTGCGCGCGCAGCAGTCGCCTGCTTCTTTGCCGCAGCCTTTTCCTTGCCGCGGAAACGCTTCACGCCCTCGGGCTTGGTGATGGCGCCGGGATCGAGCGGTGGGAACAGCCCGAAATTGACATTCATCGGCTGGAACGAGCGTTTGCCCGGTTCGTCGTCGGAAACGATGTGGCCGCCAGTAATATGATTGAGCAGTGCGCCAAAGGCGGTCGTTGCTGGCGGCGTGATCAATTCTTCGCCCTTGCGTTGCGCTGCGGCGAACCGACCGGCCAGCAAGCCGATGCTGGCACTTTCCACGTAGCCCTCGCAGCCGGTGATCTGACCGGCGAAGCGCAGGCCCGGCCGTGACTTGAGCGTCAGCGTTCCGTTGAGCAACGTGGGTGAGTTGATATAGGTGTTGCGGTGCAGGCCGCCGAGGCGAGCGAATTCGGCATTCTCGAGGCCCGGGATCATGCGGAAGACTTCCGCCTGCGCGCCATACTTCAGTTTCGTCTGGAAGCCGACCATGTTGTAGAGCGTGCCAAGCGCGTTGTCCTGGCGCAGCTGGACGACAGCGTAGGCCTTGACTGTCGGGTTGTGGGCATTGGTGAGGCCCATCGGCTTCATCGGCCCATAGCGCAGCGTCTCGCGCCCGCGCTCGGCCATTACCTCGATCGGCAGGCAGCCGTCGAAATAGGGCGTACCTTCCCATTCCTTGAAGCCGGTCTTGTCGCCGGCCACGAGCGCGTCGATGAAGGCGTTGTACTGCTCCTCGTTCATGGGGCAGTTGATATAGTCCTTGCCGGTTCCGCCGGGGCCCACCTTGTCGTAGCGCGACTGATACCAGCAAATGTCCATGTCGATCGTCTCGGTATAGACGATCGGCGCGATGGCATCGAAGAAGGCGAGCGCATCGGCGCCCGTTTCTTGGCGGATCGATTCGGCAAGGTCAGGGGCAGTCAGCGGGCCGGTGGCGATCACCGCCAGGTCCCATTCTTTCGGCGGCAAGCCGTGGATTTCTTCGCGCACCACGGTGATGAGCGGGTGGCCGGCGATCGCCGCGGTGACGGCATCGGAGAAGCCGTCGCGGTCGACGGCGAGCGCGCCGCCCGCCGGCACCTGGTTGGCATCAGCCGCCTTCATGATCAGCGAGCCGGCAAGGCGCATTTCGGCATGCAGCACGCCGACAGCGTTGCTGGTCGCGTCGTCGGACCGGAACGAGTTCGAACAGACGAGCTCGGCAAGGCCGTCCGTCTTGTGCGCATCGGTGCCGCGCACGCCGCGCATCTCGTGCAGCACGACCGGGACGCCGGCCTCGGCGATCTGCCAGGCAGCTTCAGACCCGGCAAGGCCGCCGCCGATGACATGAATGGGAGAGTGGGAAGAGGTGTCTTTGCTCATGGCCGGCTTCCTACCATGCTCGCTTCGTCGTTCCAACCGTCGTTGCTATCGCCACAAACGAAAACGGCGCCCGAAGGCGCCGTCTTGGAAGTCTGGTCGTTCGATCCGATTAACGGAAGGAGCGCGATGCAATGTTGCGGATATCGTAGCGGGTGATGCCGATATCATTGAGAGCGTGGTTCGACAGGTTGCCGAGCTCGCTGACGGTGCGGCGGTAGTTGATCCAGCTTTTTGCGATACGAATCGGGTTCATGACTTTTTCCTCAAGATCTGTTTGTCGCGACAGCCATCTGTCTGCGTCGTTGAGGTTCTTATACGCTTGTCTAATTAGAAGGTGGAGTGCAAAGAAAATGCATCTGCTATGCATTTGTGCAGTGCATCGCCACATTGCTGGGCAAGAATTGCGCCCGCTCGAAAACGCGCCATCGCTTAAAGATTGATTAAAAAGCGGGAGAGGTCCATTAACGATCTGGAATCGTATCATTTTTTGGGCGGCTATCGGGGGCATGTCGCCGGCGTGTCTTGCTGCAAACCACGGCAGGATTGCCGGTCCGGAGCCGTTCCTGGCTTGTGGTTGGCCTTCGCAGTTGCGAAGAGAATTTGTTAGGCAATTTGCCAACGAAAAACGCCCCCCGGAATGAACCGGAGGGCGTTGGTAATGTCCGGCGCGCTGCGCGAAGCAGCGCTCCTGGAGATTACTTGATTGCCTGACGTGCAACGTAGGCGATGTCGCCACGGCCGATGCCGAGGTCGCTCAGTTCGCGGTCGCTCATGCGGCCGAGTTCGTTGCAGGTCTGACGGTACTTGCGCCAATTGTTGAAAGAACGTGCGAGGTTCATGATCCTATCCTTTCTAGGGTCGTTTGCCAGCGCTTGTCTCTCGGCTGGCCGTCATCTGATGACCCGGAATATAATCGTTTTGAGCAGAAGTTACAGAGATAATGCTGCATCGCACCCATGCAGCTCATGCAGGTCTCGTTTTGATCGATGCACCGGCGTCGCACTCCGATGCCGCCGCGAGGAGGTCATGGACGTTGCTGGAGAATAGAGGGAGGAGAGGTGGCTGAATCAAACAACGCCCGCTGGGGGAGGAGATCCAGCGAGCGTCGTTTTGTTCTGATCGGCAACTGGGAGGAGGAGTGCTGCCGATCCAAATCGAGGGGCGCTGGGAGGAGGAGTGCGCCGCCCCGATCGATGAGTTGAAGATAGTTTAGTCTGCTGAATTTGTGTAGTTCAGATGTCTCATGGCACGTATGCGCTGAATGCATGGCTCGACGCGGAGTCGGTGAAAAGATGCGCAAACATTGTGCAGATGCTTCGAGCGGCCATGATAAACGAGAAGGGAGGGCTGAAACGAATAACGCCCGCTGGGGGAGGAGGTCCAGCGAGCGTCATTGAAGGTGATTGGCAACTGGGAGGAGGAGTGTTGCCAATCGTATCGGAGGGGCGCTGGGAGGAGGAGTGCGCCGCTCCGAATTCCATCGAACTTTCGTCCGGGTCTTTCCCGGATTCCCGGGGCGGCTGACCATCGCCGCTGGCGTCCGCTTGGCTGTTTGCTTTCGTTCGCCTCTGATGATTTGAATATAGGGTCTTTAAATCGATTTGTGCAGTGCAATATCCGCATGGAAGATATGCGCATTGCGCAAGTCGTCAAATTCGGGCGAAGACACCTGGGGTGCGCGTGATCGAATGGTTGTGTTTTTCCGACATTGCATGATTAGGTGTTGATCTCGGCTTGGGCCTTCAAGGGGCAAGTCGTCGCGGGAGGTGGGGCAATATGTATCGCGGGCGTCTCGAAAAGGATTTCAAGCATTGGGTCGGTATGGGGCTTCTGCCGGAAGCGTCCGCACGACAGATGCTTGCGGAGTACGACGGTCGCGAATCCGCGTTCCGGGCCGGGCGTGTGCTCTTGGTGCTGGCAGCTCTGCTGCTCTCCGCCTCGATCCTTTTGCTGGTGGCGGCCAACTGGGAGGCGCTGCCGCGTCTCGCGCGGCTGATCGGTATCGTCGCCTTGATCTGGGGTTTTCATTTTGCCGGTGCCTTGTTTGTCCGGCGGGGCAATGGTGGCCTTGCGGCAGCGACGCTCGTGCTGGCCACAATGTCGTTCGGCGCCGGCATCGCGCTTGTCGGGCAGATGTATCATCTCTCCGGGGATGCCGCCGACGCGCTCCTGCTCTGGATCGCAGGGGCATGCGTAACCGCGCTCGCCTTTCGCTCGGCCGCTGTCACGACCGTGTGCGGCGGGCTGGCCTGGGCCTATTTCCTGACGGTGCTGTCCGAAAACGGACTTGGTGAAATCGTCGAGTGGCAAACCTGGATTGTCCCGGCACTTGCCATCCTCGTGGTCATCCTGGTGCGCCTGACGGACGCCGGTCGCGCCCGTCACCTGGCTTACCTGCTGGTGGTGGCGTGGCTCATCTGGCTTTATATCGAGAATTCGTCCCTCGGTTTTGCCGGCACATTGGCTGTCGGCGGCATTGTGGCCTTCCTCGCGGCAGCCATGCCCGGTTCACCGCTTCGTCCCATGGCGCTCGAGGCCGGTTCGGCGCCGGCATTCTATTCCTTTGCCCTCGCGCTCATCGGTTTCTCTGTGTTGCAGTTTGAAGCGGTCGGGTTGTTCACGGAAGTTGCCGCCGGTGCGGCCGTGCTGATCGTCGCTCTGCTTGGGATAGCGCTCGCCGGCGCGCAGAACGGAGCAGTTCGCTATCTCGGTTATGCGGCCTTTGCCGGTGAGCTTCTCTATCTCGCTTTCGAGACGCTCGGCTCGATGCTTGGAACCTCCGGCTTCTTCCTGATTTCCGGCCTGCTGGTGGCGGTAATCGCCTGGCTGGTGATCCGGATCGAGGGCCGATTGATGCGAACGGGACGCGAGGAGGTTTCGCCATGAATGATCTCTCCGCAAAGCGCCGCTGGCTGCCGCCGCTCGTCGCCGCGCTGATCGCGGCCGTTCTGCAGACGGCAGCGCTGGGCTACATGGTCGAAAGCCGGGCATCGATCCTGAGGAACGGCAAGGAAGTCCTGCTCAAGACAGTGCCGGTCGATCCGAGAGATCTGCTGCGCGGTGACTATGTCATCCTCAGCTATGACATTTCTTCACTGCCGCCTGAACTCTTCAAGGGCGGTTTGCCGAAGGCGCCGCAGGAGGTGACGGTTTTCGTGCGCCTTGCCAAGCAGCCTGACGGCTTCTGGAGCGCATCCGAAGCATCCTTCACGGAGCTTGCGCCTGCGGATGAAAGCGTCGTGCTTCAATCGCAGCCCTTCACTTACTACCCTTCGTCGAGCGAAATCCCGTCACCGATCAATGTCGCCTACGGTATCGAGCGATTCTATGTTCCTGAAGGTGAGGGACGGGTGCTGGAGCAGGCGCGCAATGCCGAAGCGCTTTCGGTGAACGTACGCGTCAATGATGCCGGGCGAGCGCAGATCAGGCAGATCGCAGTTGAAGGTACGCCTGTCTACGAGGAGCCGCTATACTAGCGGCTCTTGGCGGGACTAAATCGTTCTATGTGGGTAACCGCATTTTCCCTTTGATCCCGTCAAAACGAGTGATATAGAGACGCCGCGCTCGGGAAAGCCCTGAACCTCAGCATGCCCTTTGTATCCGCGGTGTTTCCGTTGGTTGGTCTTGCGGGAATACGCTCAGTCGGTGCGATTGTCTGAACGCGGGTATGGTGAAATTGGTAGACACGCCAGATTTAGGTTCTGGTGCCGCAAGGCGTGGGAGTTCAAGTCTCTCTACCCGCACCAGGACAGTGATCGCACCAAAAGACCGGATTCTGCGTAGATGAAGGGGGCTGGAGTGCCATTTTGCTTGCAAAACGGTTACGGAACTGCGTAAAGCCACTCCCGGCAAATGGATCGGCTCACGTGCTCGCCAGACCTTTCTAAGGGGAAGAGCACAGTCAACGTGAAATGAAGGTTTGAACATGCAGGTTATCGAAACGCTCGCTCAAGGGCTGAAGCGCGAACTCAAGGTCGTTATCCCGGCCAAGGACATGGAAGCTCGGATGAACGAGCGCCTGGCCGAAGTTAAGGACCGTGTGAAGATCAACGGCTTCCGCCCGGGCAAGGTGCCGTTCGCGCATCTCAAGAAGGTCTATGGCAAGTCGATCATGGCAGACCTCGTCAACGAGATCGTCCGTGAAAAGCCGACCGAGATCCTTTCGGGCCGCGGCGAGAAGTCGGCGACCCAGCCGGAAATCGCGATGACCGAGGACGAGTCCGAGGCCGACAAGATCCTCAACGCCGAGGCTGACCTCGAGTTCACCGTCGCCTACGAAATCATCCCGGCGATCGAACTCAAGGACGTCAGCGGCATCAAGGTGACGCGCGAAGTCGTCGAGATCGCCGAAGACGAAGTCAACGAGCAGATCCTGCGCATCGCTGAAAGCGCCCGCACCTACGAGACGAAGAAGGGCAAGGCTGCCAACGGCGACCGCGTCACCATCGACTACCTCGGCAAGGTTGATGGCGAAGCCTTCGACGGCGGCAAGGACGAAGATGCTGAGCTGGTTCTCGGCTCCAACCGCTTCATCCCGGGCTTCGAAGAGCAGCTCGTCGGCGTCAAGGCTGGCGACGAAAAGACCATCACCGTGACGTTCCCGGCCGATTACCCGGCAGCGAACCTCGCCGGCAAGGAAGCCACCTTCGACATCACCGTCAAGGACGTTGCTTCTGCCCAGGACATCGAAATCAACGACGAACTGGCCACCAAGCTCGGTCTCGAATCGGCTGAAAAGCTGAAGGAAATCGTTCGCGGCCAGATCGAGAGCCAGTACGGCTCGCTGACCCGCCAGAAGGTGAAGCGTCAGATCCTCGACCAGCTCGACGAACTCTACCAGTTCGACACGCCGGAGCGCCTCGTCGAAGCCGAATTCGAAAACATCTGGCGCCAGATCAACACCGACCTGCAGCAGGCCGGCAAGACCTTCGCTGACGAAGAAACCACCGAAGAAGAAGCCCGCGCCGAATACCGCAAGCTCGCTGAGCGTCGGGTTCGCCTCGGCCTCGTTCTCTCGGAAATCGGCGAAAAGGCCGGCGTTCAGGTCAGCGACGACGAACTGCAGCGTTCGCTGTTCGAACAGCTCCGCCAGTTCCCGGGCCAGGAAAAGCAGATCCTCGACTACTTCAAGAACACCCCCGGCGCCGCTGCTTCGCTGCGCGCTCCGCTGTTCGAAGAAAAGGTCGTCGATCACCTGCTGTCCGAGATCTCGGTAACCGACAAGACGGTTTCCAAGGAAGAGCTGACGGCTGACGACGAAGAAACCGAAGGCAAGGCTGACAAGAAGGCTCCGGCCAAGAAGAAGGCCGCTGCCAAGGCTGATGCCGCTGAAGGCGAAGAAGCCGCAGCTCCGAAGAAGAAGGCTCCGGCCAAGAAGAAGGCTGCTGACGACAGCGCCGAGTAATCGTTTCTTCGATTGCCTGAAAATCTGGGGCCCTGCCGTTCTACGGCAGGGCCTTTTCCGTTGTGCAGACGTTTGGGTGCGCGCGGTGGCGACGCGATTTTCTCTACCGAAGATCCAGCAGCAGTGCGCGGTGATCCGAGACTTCAGGATGTGCCACCACATCGAAAACAACGACCTCGACATCCGGCGTCGCCAGCATGTAGTCGGCGAAGCGCCCAGGCTTTCCATAGTACGATGTGCGCGTATCGGCATGGCCGCGGCCGGTGACGAGATCGGCGAGGCCGAGATTGCCAAGGACCGTGAAGGTGTCGCTATTGGGGAGGAGATTGAGATCGCCGCAGACGATCAGCCTTTCGTTGCCGGGCCACACACGACCTATCAATTGCACCAGGGCATCCGCCTGGGCCTGCCGTTCCGGTGTGTCGCCCTTGCCGTTCTCCGCTCGCAGCCCGTGCATTTGCGCGATGGTGATGGAAAAGCCGGCCTCATAGTCGAAGATCCGGAGGCAATGGGCATTTCGCGGACGCGGATGCTTGCCCCAGCCGTCAGGGGAAAACGCGCCGTGGACGAAGTCGAGCGCCTGGCCGATGACCGGAAGAGATTTGCGCACGAACGTGGCCAAGCCGAATTCGGCATGAACCATGCGGTTGCCATCGTGAAGCTCGCCTCTCGACGTCGGGCAGAAATAGCCGTCGTGATCAGGCAGGGCTGCCCGAATCTCGTCAAAGAGGTTGGCTCGCTGTGGCAGTTCAACATCGCGATCGCGATAGGTGAGCCATTCGGATGTCGTTTCGGGTGAACGCACGACCTCCTGAAGGCACAGAACGTCGGCATTCGCCTCGACGAGATACGGGATCAGCGGCGCATGCAGCTTGCCGCCCCAGACATTCAGGGAAAGGATGCGTAATGACATGGCCAAATGCTCACCGGAAGGGCCGCCGGGAGATGCGCGATGCCCAGGCGGTACACCAAAACAGAAGCCCAGGGCCGATGGCTTGATGACGTGGTCAAGCATGCGGCCCTGAGACGGTCAGGACCGCGACGCTATCTGATTCGCGTGGCAGTGGCAGAGGCCGGCTTGCCGAGCCTTGCAGAATATCACGCCGTCGGCTTGATCTCGCCCATGCGGTTCCAGGCGTCGAGACCGGCGATCTTGTAGGCCTCTGCAAGCGTCGGATAGTTGAAGGTGTTTTCAACGAAGTACTCGACCGTTCCCTTGAGATTGAGCACGGCTTGGCCGATGTGAACCAGTTCTGTCGCGCCTTCGCCGATGATGTGCACGCCGAGCAGGCGACGCGTCTTCAGCGAGAAGATCATCTTCAAAAGCCCGGAATCGAGGCCCATGATGTGACCGCGCGACGTCTCACGGAAGCGCGCCATGCCGCATTCGTAGGGAATGCCGCGATCCTTGACCTCTTCTTCGGAAAGGCCGCAGGTGGAAATTTCCGGCACGGCGTAGATGCCGTAAGGGAAGTACTTCTGCGGCTCCATGGCGATCGCGCCAACGGCAACGCGAGCCGCGATGCGGCCCTGTTCCATTGACGTCGAGGCAAGGCTTGGAAAGCCGACCACGTCGCCGGCGGCATAGATGTTCGGCACCGAGGTCTGGAAGGTTTCGGGATTGACCTTCAGTCGCCCGCGGCTGTCTGCTTCGAGCCCGGCTGCAGCAAGATTGAGCGTGTCGGTAGCACCCATGCGGCCGGCGGCAAAGAGCACCATGTCGCTGGTGATCCGGCGGCCGTTGTCGAGCGTCAGCAACACCTTGCCATTGTCGAGCCGTTCAACGGTGTCTGCCTTGTGCCCGAGATGCAGCTTCATGTTGCGGTCGCGCAGTTGGTAGATGAAATCCTCGACGATCTCCTTGTCGATGAAGTCGAGCATCGTCGTCTTCGGGTCGATCACCGTCACCTGCGTGTCGAGCGCGCTGAAGATCGTCGCATACTCGATGCCGACGACGCCGGCGCCGATAACCACGAGCGAGCGCGGCAGTTCCGAAATATCGAGCAGTTCGTCGCTGTCGAGCACCGTCTTGCCGTCGAACGGCATGTAATCCGGGCGGAAGGGCTTGGTGCCGACGGCGAGCATGATGCTGGTGCCGGATACAAGCATGGTCTCGCCGTCGTCCTTGACGACTTCGAGTGTCGTTGGATCGACGAACCTCGCCTTGCCGCGCATCTGCTGCACCCGGTTGCGGGCAAACTGATGTTCGAGAACCTCGACTTCGTGGTTGAGCGTGATGATCAGCCGCTGGCGCAGGTCATCGGCGCTGATTTCTTCCTTGACGCGGTAGGACCGGCCGTAAAAGCCGCGCTCGCGCCAGCCCGACAGATTGAGCGCCGTTTCGCGCAATGTCTTCGAAGGGATCGTGCCGGTGTGCACGGAAACGCCGCCGACGCGTTTTCCCTGTTCGATGACGAGAACCTTCTTGCCGAGCTTGGCGGCCTGGATGGCGCCGCGGCGGCCTGCGGGTCCGCTTCCGACGACGATGAGATCGAACTGGTTCATAAGAATTCCGTCAAAAAGGGAGAATCGTTGTGCGCTGCGAAAAGTGTCGCTTGCATGCGTCTATACCGTCAATCGCACAGTTTGATGAAGTGGTTTTCGAGTCTGAAACCTGTTGGGTGCGAATATCAGCAAATACGCGTATGCTCGACGGTCCAATGGCATACCGGTCCATGAAATTCATGCGGGCATGGGAGGTTTTTTATGGCGCTGGACTTGACGAACGAAAGATCTGGGAATTCGCAGACGACTGAAGGGCCCCATGCCGAAGAGCGGCAGGGCGTGGTCGCCGCCGCGGTCTACGAAAACGGCGTGCGTATCCAGGACATTCACGTGGAAGATGCCGGCAAATGGCGAAGCCGCCCCGGCACCGTCATCTGGATCGGCCTCCACGAACCGGATGCGGCACTGCTCCGGCAGGTGCAACGTGAATTCGATCTGCATGATCTCGCGATCGAAGACGCCTGCAAGGCGCACCAACGGCCGAAACTGGAGATTTACGGCGATTCGATCTTTGTCGTCGCCCGGACCGCCCATATGGTCGGAGACGAAATCGCTTTCGGGGAAACCCATCTGTTTGTCGGGCGCGGCTATGTCGTGTCGGTTCGCCACGGCGCCTCGACCTCTTACATGGCCGTCCGGCAGCGGTGCGAGGCTTCGCCGGCAGCTCTGGCCCATGGCGAAAACTACATCCTCTATTCGATCCTCGATTTCATCGTCGACAACTACATGCCGGTGATCGAGGCCATTCACGAGGAGGTTGAACGGCTCGAGGATCGCCTGCTTCGCCAACGTCTGGAGAAGGACGATATCGAACGGCTCTATCTGCTCAGGCGCAATCTGCTCCGGCTTCGAAATGCGGCCGTACCATTGGTTGACGTCTGCCGGCGGCACGAGCATGTCGATTTGCCCGGCATGGACGCGGCGTTGCAGCCGCTCTTTCGCGACGTGACCGATCATGTCCGCCGCGTGCAGGAAGATATCGATGCCCTGCGCGAGGTTCTGGCCTTCACGTTCGAAGCGAGCCTGATGATGGGGCAGTCGGAGCAAACGGAGATCTCCCGCAAGCTGGCGTCCTGGGCGGCCATTCTGGCGGTGCCGACGGCAATTGCCGGGATCTATGGGATGAACTTCGACGACATGCCCGAGCTGAAATTCCGCTACGGCTACTTCGTCGTGCTGGCGGTGATCATCGGGCTGTGCCTGACGCTTTTTCGCTTCTTCCGCCGCGCCAGATGGCTGTGAAAGTCGGTTGCGCGGCTAGAACAGGCGCAGCCCTTTCAGGCTGACATGGCCATCCTTCCCGATGATGATGTGATCGTGCACGGCGATGCCCAGCGGCTTGGCCGTCTCGACGATCAGCTTGGTCATGTCGATGTCCGCGCGGGACGGTGTCGGGTC
Source organism: Ensifer adhaerens (assembly GCF_013283195.1). Lineage (GTDB taxonomy): Bacteria > Pseudomonadota > Alphaproteobacteria > Rhizobiales > Rhizobiaceae > Ensifer > Ensifer adhaerens_G. The sequence continues at coordinate 2,248,427 of NZ_JABEKT010000001.1, forward strand.
ACCGGAAGGATGGTTATGCGCAAGGATAAGCGCTGTCGCCGATAGTTCGAGCGCGCGCTTGACCACTTCGCGCGGATAGACCGGGGTATGGTCGATGGTACCGGTCTGCTGGACCTCATCGGCGATCAAGGTATTGCGCTTGTCGAGAAACAGGATGCGGAACTGTTCCTTAGTCTCGTAGGCCATGGCCGCATGGCAATACTCGATCACAGCCGACCAGGAGGAGAGAATGTGCTTCTTGCGCAGATCGCTCTTCAGCGTCCGGTGGCCGATCGTTGAGACAAGCTTCAGGTCGAGCGCCACCGCTTCGCCGACACCCTTGACTTCCTGCAGCAAGGCGAGCGGCGCGCCGAACACGCCGGCAAGCGTACCGAAGCGCGTCAGCAGCGCCTTGGCGATCGGCTTGGTGTCCTTGCGCGGGATCAGCCGAAACAAGAGCATTTCCAGGATTTCGTAGTCGGCAAGCGCGCCATCGCCGTGCTCGCGATACCGGGTGCGAAGCCGGTCGCGATGACCGAGGTAGTGCGCCTCGGTGGTCGCGGCATTCGTTTCGGGTGCAGCAGGAGCCTGCGGCAGGAGATCTGCAAAAAACGATCGTTCATCCGCCGGCTGCGTCGCGTCGCCTGCGGATGAACGGGTGTTTTTCGTCATGCAGCGCCCATGGCGGCCATATCAGGCTTGAAGAGGCCGGCCGGGGAGAGGGTAAAGATCTCACAGCCGTCAGCCGTCACGCCGACCGTATGTTCGTATTGTGCCGAGAGAGAGCGGTCACGGGTGACCGCCGTCCAGCCATCGGCCAGCACCTTCACGTGTGGCCGGCCGAGATTGATCATCGGCTCGATGGTGAAGATCATGCCTTCGCGCAGTTCCGGACCTTCGTTGGCGCGGCCGTAATGCAGGATGTTCGGCGCATCGTGGAACAGCCGGCCGACGCCGTGTCCGCAGAAGTCGCGCACGACCGAGCACCGTTCGGCTTCCGCATAGGTCTGGATCGCTTCGCCGATCGCGCCGGTGCGCGAGCCGGGGCGCACGGCCGCAATGCCGCGCATCAGACACTCGTGCGTGACATCAAGAAGGCGTTCGGCAGCGCGTTTGATCTCGCCGACCGGATACATGCGGCTGGAATCGCCGTGCCAGCCATCGATTACATAGGTGACGTCGATGTTGACGATATCGCCGTCGCGAAGCGGCTTGTCGTTGGGAATGCCGTGGCAGACCACATGGTTGATCGAGGTGCAGGACGATTTGGTGTAGCCGCGGTAATTCAGCGTCGCGGGAAGCGCGCCATTGTCCATGCCGAATTCGAAGACGAAGCGATCGATCTCTTCGGTCGTCACACCCGGTCGCACACGCGATACCAGCTCGTCGAGGCAACGCGCCGTCACCTGACAGGCTTTGCGCATGCCCTCAAACCCCTCCGGTCCGTAGAGGCGGATGACGCCGGTGTTTTTGTAGGGCGAAGACCCCGCCTCGATGTAAGTCACCATTCCAGAACTTTCAGTTGTTTCCTGCTTGATTTCATAATGCAGCAGGGGCCGTCTCGTCCACTGCCGCGCACCAAGAGGAGCTGATACACGGCCCGGAGCTCAGATTTTGGCGCGTCGTGCTTTCGCCTGGCTCGTCATCAAGCCTACCGCGGAACAATGCCTGCGCCTATCCGTACATTGTTGCAGGTTGGCCCGGGATTGGCGACAAAGGATCGGCCCGGTAACATCGCTCAGGCTGAGTTGCGTAGGGTGCCGACCTTCGCGTCGTCGACGGCGATCAGACCAATGGGCGCGATCTCGGCCGGCGATATCAGGCATTTCACCGCATAGGCCTCGACACCGCGCGCCATGGCACGGTCGAAGGCCGCGGCATAGGCGGGATCATAGTCGCGGCAGATCCTCAGGCTGTCACAATCGCTGCGTTGCACGAGATAGACCATGATCGCCCGATGGCCGGCCTCAACCATGTCGCCCAGTTCTTCCAGGTGTTTTGCGCCGCGCGTGGTGGGACTGTCGGGAAACTCGGCCACGCCGCGGATCCGACTGAAATGCACATTCTTGACCTCGACATAAGCGGAGCCGCGGACCGGATCGCTGAGCAGGATATCGATGCGCGAGTTGCGCCCGTACTTCTGCTCGCGGGAAAGCGACGGATAACTATGGAGATCGGAAATCAAGCCGAGGCGAATGGCTTCTTCCGCCAGGCGGTTCGGCAGGCCGGTGTTGATGCCGACGAGCGTGTCATCGGCCTCGACGATCTCCAGCATCTGCCGGTACTTTCGTGTCGGGCTGTCATGTTCCGACATCCAGATCCGCGAACCCGGCGTCGTCAGCCCACGCATCGACCCGGTGTTGGGGCAGGAACCCGTCAAAGCGGTGCCGTCCATAAGAGTGGCGTCGAACAGAAAGCGTTTGTAGCGCTGCACGAGCGTGGCGGGCACGAGTGGCCGATCGAAAACCAAAGTCTATTCCACACTTTTGTCAGGCGCGAGCGCGCACGTAGGAGCCGGGTGCCTCTTCCAGCGTGTTGAGCTGGCCGCCGGGCTTGCGCGCCGGCACGCGCTTCTTGTCGAGTTTTTCGATCCACTGGTGCCAGTGCGGCCACCAGGACCCTGGCGTTTCCTTGGCCGTCTTGACCCAATCGTCGTACTCGCCCTTGGGCGGACCGCCGGTCCAGAACTGGTACTTGCCCTTATCAGGCGGGTTGACGACGCCGGCGATGTGGCCGGAGCCGGAGAGCACGTACGTAACCTTGCCGCCGAACGACGAGGAGCCGAGGAAGACCGAGCGCGGCGGGGCGATATGGTCTTCCTTCGTGGCGAGGTTGTAGATCGGGATCTTGACGTCGCCGAGCGACACTTGCTTGCCGGCCAGCATCATCTCGCCCTTCGACAGCCGGTTCTCCAGATAGCAGTTGCGCAGGTAGAACGAGTGGTTGGCCGCCGGCATTCGGGTCGAATCGGAGTTCCAGTAAAGCAGGTCGAAGGGCAGGGGCTCCTGACCCTTGAGGTAGTTGTTGACGAAGTAGGGCCAGATCAGTTCGGAAGCGCGCAGCATGTTGAAGGCGGTTGCCATCTTCGAACCGTCGAGATAGCCGGTGACCTGCATGTTGGCTTCCATCTGGCTGATCTGATCTTCATCGACGAAGACCTTGAGATCGCCCGCGTGGGTGAAATCGACCTGGGTGGTAAAGAGCGTCGCCGAGCGAATGCGCTCGTCACCCTCTGCGGCATGAAGCGCAAGTGTAGCGGCCAGCAGGGTGCCGCCGACGCAATAGCCGATGGCATTGACGTCCCGCTCGCCGGTCGCCTGTTCGACGGTGTCGAGCGCAAAGCCGATGCCTTCGCGCGCATAGGCTTCCCAATCCTTGGCCGCGTGCCGCTCGTCCGGGTTGACCCAGGAAATGACGAAGACCGTGTGTCCCTGGTCTACTGCCCATTTGATGAAGGATTTTTGCGGGTTGAGATCGAGCACGTAGAACTTGTTGATCCAGGGGGGGCAGATCAACAGTGGGCGCTTGAGCACCGTTTCCGTCGACGCTTCGTACTGGATGACCTGACAGACGTCGCTCTGCGCGACAACCTTGCCGGGGGTGATGGCGATGTTTTCGCCGATGGCGAACTTGCTGGTATCGGTCTGGCGCATCTTCAGATCGCCGCGGCCGGCCACCACATCCTCGGCAAACATCTGCATGCCCTTCACGAGATTGGCGCCGCTGGTGGCGACCGTCTCCCGATAGAGTTGAGGATTGGTGGTGATGAAATTGGTCGGCGACAGCGCGCTCGAAATCTGCCGGACGTAGAAGGCGGCCTTGTGCTTGGTGTGATCGTCGAGGCCTTCGGCGTCGCGCACCATCTTGTCGGCCCAGTCGGACGTGATGAAATAGGCCTGCCGGACAAAATCGAAGAAGGGGTTCTTGACCCAGTCCTCATCGGTAAAGCGCTTGTCGGCGCGCAGCGGGGGCGCCGGATCACCATCGGTGCCGGACATGCGGTTGATGCTGCGCGACCACATCTCGAAGAAGCTGCCCATGAGATGGGTCTGCGCTTCAAGTGTGCGGCGCGGATCGGAAAGCCAATACTCGGAAACCCGCGACAGAGTCTTGACCATGTCGGTGACGGGTTCGGCGAAGACGTCGGATTTCTCACCGGTTTCGCGCGGCGCAAGCCAGGCGGAAGCCGCCTTGCCGAGCTGTTCCATCGCGCGGGCAAGGTTGACCGCGAGGCCTTCCGGATCCTTGACGATGTAGGGTTCAACGGACTTTGGGTCGAAGCCAGCAAAGCCGTCCTTGCCGGCGTGGCCTTCGGCATTCCTGTCTGCTGTCACCCGGTTTCCTCCACAGCATCTTGTTTGTTTTGTATTTTTACATTCTGCCCGAAAATGATTACAAGGGCTAGCGCATCGTCGCGCCACGATAACAGAGGTCTTTGTCAGTATGTTCGCCGTCGGAAAACAGCGCTCCATCACCTGGGTTGCCGGGATCATTCTCCTGGGCACGCTTGCGGGCTGCAACACCCAGAAGACCCCGTTCGAAAACTATCCCTCCGTCTACGGTCAGAAGCCGGCCGCGACACAGCAGATGACCAACGAGGAAGCCGCCGATATGCAGGCGCGGTTGAGCTCGCTCGGTGCCGCGCGCAAATCCGGTTCCATCTCGGAAGCTGAGTATCAGCGTCGCATGAAGGAAATGCGTACGCTTGCCGAAGACCACGGCTCCGACACGCTGAAACAGATCACGAATTAGCACTTGCGTTTCGGGTGATTTGGACGCAAAGCGTTCAATGGCCGCAGTGACGGCCGTTCACCAAAGCGCATGTTTTCGCGACGGCCAACCGCTGGCGGAGACGTGCGCCAAACGAGGTTTGGAGATGGAAGAGTTTCACAAAGTCCGGCGTTTGCCGCCTTATGTTTTCGAACAGGTCAACCGTTTGAAAGCAAGCGCGCGAGCGGCCGGTGCTGACATCATCGACCTCGGCATGGGCAATCCGGATCTTCCCACTCCACAGTCGATTGTCGACAAGCTCTGCGAGGCCGTTCAGGACCCGCGCACGCATCGTTATTCGTCGTCGAAGGGCATTCCCGGGCTGCGTCGTGCCCAGGCCGCCTATTACGCCCGCCGCTTCGGCGTCAAACTGAACCCGGACACGCAAGTCGTCGCCACCCTTGGCTCCAAGGAAGGCTTCGCCAATATGGCGCAGGCGATCACCGCACCCGGCGACGTCATCCTGTGCCCCAATCCGACTTATCCGATCCATGCCTTCGGCTTCCTGATGGCAGGCGGCGTCATCCGCTCGATCTCGGTCGAGCCCGACGACACCTTCTTCGGACCATTGGAACGCGCCGTTCGCCATTCGATCCCGAAGCCGCTGGCGCTGATCCTCAACTATCCGTCGAACCCGACGGCGCAGGTCGCCACGCTCGATTTCTACAAGGAAGTCGTGGCGTTCGCGAAGAAGCACGACATCATCGTGCTCTCGGATCTGGCCTATTCGGAAATCTACTTCAACGACGCACCGCCGCCGTCCGTGCTCGAAGTGCCAGGCGCGATCGACGTGACGGTCGAGTTCACCTCGATGTCGAAGACATTCTCCATGCCCGGCTGGCGCATGGGTTTTGCCGTTGGCAACGAACGGCTGATCGCAGCGCTGACGCGGGTGAAGTCCTATCTCGACTATGGTGCGTTCACGCCGATCCAGGTTGCCGCCACCCAGGCGCTCAACGGTGACGGCAGCGACATCGCCGAAGTCCGCAACATCTACAAGCGTCGCCGCGACGTGATGGTCGAAAGTTTCGGCAAGGCCGGTTTCGAGGTGCCCCCGCCGGCAGCCACGATGTTTGCCTGGGCGAAGATCCCTGAGAAGTTCCGTCATCTGGGATCGCTTGAGTTCTCCAAGCTGCTGGTCGAAAAGGCCGATGTGGCCGTGGCACCTGGTATCGGCTTTGGCGAGCAGGGCGACGACTACGTTCGTCTGGCGCTCGTGGAAAACGAACACCGGATCAGGCAGGCGGCCCGCAATATCAAGAAATTCCTGTCCACGGCTGACGAGACGATGCACAACGTCATCTCGCTCAACGCGCACCGGTAAAAGATGGGGGCGTGCGGCAAGCACGCCCCTTCCACCACGGCCCCGCCGTTCTGGCGGGGCGCCTTCACATGTTAGGAAATGGCTATGGCAGATGCCCTCAAAATTGGCATTGCGGGCTTGGGTACCGTCGGTGCCTCGCTCGTGCGGATCCTCCAGGATCGTCGCGAGATGCTGGCAACGACATGTGGCAGGGCAATCGAGATTACAGCCGTCACGGCGCGTGACCGCTCCAAGGATCGTGGCGTCGACATTTCAAACGCGGCGTGGTTCGACGACGCGGTTTCGCTCGCGGCCAATGCAGACATCGATGTCTTCATCGAGCTGATGGGCGGCTCCGGCGACCCTGCTTATGCCGCCGTGAAGACGGCGCTTGGCCGTGGCATCCATGTCGTCACCGCCAACAAGGCGCTGCTGGCAGCCCACGGCATCGAGCTTGCAGCTATTGCGGAGAACAAGGGCGCGCTGCTCAACTACGAAGCGGCGGTGGCCGGCGGCATCCCCGTCATCAAGGCGCTGCGCGAGTCCATGACCGGAAATACGATCTCACGCGTTTACGGGATCATGAACGGCACCTGCAACTACATCCTGACGAAGATGGAAAAGGAAGGGCTGTCCTTCGAGGCCTGCCTGAAGGAAGCCCAGCGGCTCGGCTATGCGGAGGCGGACCCGGCTTTCGACATCGAAGGCAATGATACGGCGCACAAGCTGTCGATCCTGACGAGCCTTGCTTTCGGCACGGCAATTGCCGCTGACGACATCTATCTCGAGGGCATAACCAATATCTCCATCGACGATATCAATGCTGCGGCCGATCTCGGCTACCGCATCAAGCTTCTCGGCGTCGCCCAACGCACGGAAAGCGGCATCGAGCAGCGCGTGCACCCGACGATGGTTCCCTATGATTCGGTGATTGCCCAGGTCGATGGCGTCACCAATGCGGTCGCGATCGAATCCGATATTCTCGGCGAGCTGCTGATGGTCGGCCCCGGCGCCGGCGGCAACGCCACGGCATCTGCCGTTCTCGGTGATATCGCCGATATCGCCAAGAGCCGCCCCGGCGCACAGCACGTGCCGGCATTCGGCCGTCCGACCAATGCGCTGCTTCCCTACAAGCGCGCGCAGATCCAGAGCCACGAAGGCGGTTATTTCATCCGCCTGAAGGTCGTCGATCGCACCGGCGTGTTTGCAAGCATCGCATCGCGCATGGCCGAAAACGGCATCTCGCTGGAATCGATCATGCAGCATTCCAAGCACCCGAAGGAATCGGACGAGCCGCAAACGATCATTCTCGTGACGCACGCGACCGCCGAGCATTCGGTGCGCGATGCGATCGTTGCGATCAAGAGCGAGGGCTATCTGGTCGGAGAACCACAGGTTATCCGCATCGAGCGGCCGAAGGCGGCCTAAGTCCTGGCGCAAAACTGTTGAGAAAGGGCCCCATCGACCACAGGCGTCGGTGGGGCCTTTTTCATAGCGGGTTTTGCTGGTGCGCGACGTTCGCTAAGAACGAAGAGAGTATGGGCAGGTAGGCAGCATGGAAGAACCGGTAGATCCGATACAGCGAGCATTCCTTGGCGTGGAGCGATCGGTCAGCGGTCAGCGCTGGGTGTCGCGTCTCGATCAGGCCGGCCAGAACCGGGCGCTGGCGATCAGTCAGGTCCACGGCTATTCCGATCTGCTTGGCCGTGTGCTGGCCGGGCGCGGCGTTTCGCTCGACGATGCCGCAACCTTTCTTGACCCGACGCTTCGCGCGCTGATGCCGGATCCCGATACCTTGACCGATTGCCGCAAGGCGGCTGAACGTTTGGCACTGGCGATCTCCAGACGCGAGAAGGTCGTCGTTTTCGGAGATTATGACGTCGACGGCGCCGCCTCGTCGGCGTTGATGGCGCGCTTCTTCATGCATTTCGGGCTCGAGGCCGAAATCTACATTCCCGACCGGATATTCGAAGGCTACGGCCCCAACCCACAGGCGATCGAGCAGCTGATCGACAATGGGGCGAAGCTCATCGTCACGGTCGACTGTGGCTCGACCAGCCATGAATCGCTTGCTGTTGCCGCAAAGCGCGGCATCGACGTCGTTGTCATCGACCACCACCAGGTTGGCGCGACGCTGCCGCCGTGCCATGCGCTCGTCAATCCCAACCGTGAGGACGATCTCTCCGGCCAGGGGCATCTTTGCGCCGCCGGCGTCGTCTATCTCGTGCTCGTCAACACGGTGCGCGTGCTGCGCGCCGCCGGTGACGCACGCGTCGCATCCTTCGATCTGCTGGCGCAGCTTGATCTCGTGGCACTTGCGACGGTGTGTGACGTGGTGCCGCTCAAGGGGCTCAACCGTGCCTATGTCGTCAAGGGACTGATTGCAGCGCGACACATGGGCAATGTCGGGCTGGCAGCGCTGTTGCGCAAGGCGGCCATCGGCGGCCCGGTAACGCCCTATCATCTCGGCTTTCTGGTCGGGCCGCGCATCAATGCCGGCGGACGCATCGGCGATGCGGCTCTCGGTAGCCGGCTGCTGACCATGGAAGACAGTTCAGCCGCAGAGACAATCGCGGCCCGGCTCGACGAGCTCAACCGCGAACGGCAGGCGATGGAAGCCGCAATGTTGGCCGAGGCAGAAGCGGAAGTTCTGGCCGAATACGGCACGGGCGAGGGCGCCTCGGTGATCGTGACGGCGCGGGAGAACTGGCACCCGGGCATCGTCGGGCTGATTGCAGCAAGGATCAAAGAAAAGTTCCGCCGTCCCACCTTTGCCATTGCCTTCGATCCGAATGGTCGCGGCACGGGATCCGGCCGGTCGATCGCCGGCTTCGATATGGGCAAGATGGTTCGTGCCGCCGTCGATGGCGGATTGTTGGTGAAGGGCGGCGGCCACGCTATGGCGGCAGGCCTGACGGTCGAGCGGCCGAACCTCGGCCGGTTGCGGCAATTCTTCGAGGAGAAAGCCGAGGCGGCGGTACGTGACCTCGTTGCGGTGCAGACACTCAAGGTCGATGGTGCGCTTGGTGCGTCGGGCGCAACGTTGGAACTGATCGATCTCTTGGAGCAGGCAGGTCCCTATGGCTCCGCCCATCCACAGCCGGTCTTTGCCTTCCCGTCGCATCGGCTGCGAGACTGCCGGCAGGTCGGGGCCAACCATATCAAGGTGACGCTTGAGGGGCAGGATGGTAGCCGCCTCGACGGCATTGCGTTTAGGGCCGTGGAGACGCCGCTCGGCGACTTCCTGTTTGCCAGCCGCGGTGCATCAATCCACGTTGCCGGCTCGGTTTCGGCCGATCTCTGGCAGGGCCAGCGTCGCGTCCAGCTGCGCGTCAGTGACGCTGCCAAGGCATTCTAGCCGGCAAGCCTGCGCGCGAACCTCGATGTCTCACGATCTGCGATGCTGCTTGAACGGCACTGTTTTCCGCCGGCATGATTCTGCCTGGTGGCCGTGAGGGTCCGGGATGGCCGGGCGAGGGTGCACTTTGTCTGCCGGGATGGAGTATGGACGTTTGGTGCCCCGCAATGGCCGTCAGATCAAATCGTAGCGATGTCAGGGAAAGATCACAGTGGCACGCCCTAGGGGAGTCGAACCCCTCTTCCCAGAATGAAAATCTGGTGTCCTAACCGATAGACGAAGGGCGCACTTGCTGTGTGGCCGTCTTATAGTCAGCACTCTTTCCGGCTGCAAGCGCTAATATCGATTTTTTCAAGGTTTTCTGTGAAAAATGCTGGGAGAATCAAAGGCTAAGAATGCGACGCTCATCGTCGAAGCGAAGAGGTGTATGGTGGCCGCAATCCGGCCAAATCGGAAATGAGAATGGTGGTGAAGAGGGTCACAGTGGCACGCCCTAGGGGAGTCGAACCCCTCTTCCCAGAATGAAAATCTGGTGTCCTAACCGATAGACGAAGGGCGCACTTGCTGTGTGGGCGCCTTATAGTCAGCGCCATTGTAGACTGCAAGCGCTAATCTGAAAATTCGCGTGCTTTTCCTGTGAAAAAAATCGGAAAACCTGCGGTGAGTTTGCCGTGCCAAAGAGGGGGCGCTTCAACGAGCGAGCGTCGAGCTCTCGACGCAAAACCGCCGGTCTCGAACAAGGAAATCATGTAGGGGAGAGGGTCACAGTGGCACGCCCTAGGGGAGTCGAACCCCTCTTCCCAGAATGAAAATCTGGTGTCCTAACCGATAGACGAAGGGCGCACTTGCTGTGTGGGCGTCTTATAGTCAGGCGTTTTGATTACCGCAAGCGGCAATTTTCATTTTTCTGTAAAAAATGCACAGGTTGGGGAAAATACAGTGCGCCTGTGGATTAGCTCATGGAAACAAAGGCTTGCGTTCAGCCCTTGCCGCGGCGGCAGCGCCAGTTCCAGTCGCGCTGGGCGCCAATGTCGATATGGACCGATTCCGTGTGACAGTAGGTGCCGACACCGCCGCGTCCAGGAATGCTGCGCAGGAAATCGGCCAATTCCCATTTGCTGACGCCCTGGACCTGAATGTCGGCCGCTTCGCAGCGCGTATGCAGCGATTGCTTCGCGCGGTTGACCTTGATCGGGCGCAGGCCCGACGTCACCATGACTTTCTTGCCGTAATGCGTTTCGACGTTCTTCAACATCTGCATCAGCTCGGGCTTGAAACAGCCCGCATCAACCTTTTCGGTCTGCAGAATAAGGCCGCTTGGCGCCAGCCGAGCAAGGCCGGAAAGCGATGCGACCTGAACCGGAGCGTCCTCTTCGTCAGCGGCATGGTCTTCATGCGCGACGCTGAACAGCGGGCTCATCTTGACGCCAGGCAGGCTGCTATAGGCAAGCGAGGCCATCTGCGGTTGGCTGGCATTGCTTGTGGTGATGGTCTTTTTTTCGGCCGGCTGCGCTGCGCGCGCCGCTTCCTGCTGCTGCTTTTCTTTGCGCTTCCCGGCAAAGAGGCTCGCAAGCGTCCAGGCCTTGGGAACCTCCTTCTTACCGCTTTCGCTGGCCTCGTTGTCTGACGCTATCGTCGCGGCCTGAGCCAGGTCGGTTGCCGGCTGTACCTGCTCTGCGGCTTGCACCGGCTGCAGCACGCGCGACGTCTTGCCGCCGATGGCGGCCTGCGCGCTCAAAGGTAGCGGTACCGACGCGGGAAGGGTGGCTCCTTCCGGGACGGCATAAGCCATCACGGCCGTATCGGAAGGCGTAGCGTCGGTTTCGTTCAGGGCGCCCTGCTGTGGCTGGATGATTGGTTGGGGCTGTGTTTGTGGCTGTAGCTGCTTCGGGCTGGTGCCGAAAAGACTGTTCGTCGTCGCGTTGACGGTCGGCTGGGCGGTGCCTGTCGCCGGAATCGAGCCAGTTGCTTGCGGCTGTACACCCACCGTTGCCGCCTGCGCACCAGCTGCTGTCGGAGCCTGGCCGTAGATGCTGGAGGAGGCTGCGCGCAAGCCCGTGCTCTGCATGGCCAGCGGTCCGCCCTGCTGCGCGGGATCTTGCCCTGGCGCGAGGGCGCCATTGCCTTGCGCTGCCTGCGGATTGCTGCCGACGGCCGACACCTGCGCGTCGCGAACCGCAGCGCCAGCCTGGGTCGAATCGGCGACCTGCACCGGTTCCTGCGTTTGTTCGACCGCCAGTGCATTTGCCGCTTCGCTATCGGCCACAGCAGAGACGCACCCGCTTAGGGCAAACAGCGAAACGGATATCGCGGCCGCGCGGCTGATGGACGACAGCAGCGCCCTCTTGGTTTCCCGATGTTGCAACGTCCTATCCCCGCTCTCCGTGCATGATCGGTGAGATCGTCACCTTGGCCATGCATTAAGTCTCAGTTCCGAAACATCGCTCAGAACAAACAAACACGAATTTCGCGCAGCGACCCAAACGGATCGCTGCGGGAAGGATTAGGCCAAATACAGTCAAGGGTGCATTGCCACGAGACATCGCGGATAGGACCCCGTATCAACGTTTCGCGCGGAAAGTTACTGAACGATACGTGATTTGTAAACTGGCGCTAACCTTGAGCCCACATGCGCCCAGCATGCGAAGGCCCGGTGTCGGTGCCGGGCCTCGGATCATTCATCATTTCCTGGGATCCGCGACTCGACTGTGCGAAGCCGGAAATGCCGGCTGCAGACATCAATCATCGGCGGCTAGAATTGTGCGAGGCTTACCAGGCGCCGGTATTGGCCATGGAGGCCCAGGGCTCCTGCGCCGGCAGGTTATCACCCTTCTGCAGGATTTCGATCGAAATGCCGTCGGGCGAGCGCACGAAGGCCATGTGTCCGTCGCGCGGTGGGCGGTTGATGGTCACGCCGTTGTCCATCAGATGCTGGCAAAAGCCGTAAATGTCGTCCACCTCATAAGCCAGGTGACCGAAGTTACGCCCGCCTGTATAATCCTCGCTATCCCAATTGTAGGTGAGTTCGAGGCAGGGGGACAATTCGCCCTTTGCCCGGTCCAGATCGCCGGGAGCGGCCAGGAAGACGAGCGTAAACCGGCCCTTTTCGTTCTCATAGCGGCGGATTTCGCTGAGGCCGAAGAGCGTGCAGTAGAATTTCAAGGCCTCGTCCAGATTTTTGACGCGAACCATCGTGTGCAGATAACGCATTGCAATGTCCCTGTTTCGAAGAAGATGGCGTATACTTATCTGCCAGCAAGCCAGAGGCAAGGCTGCGTCCCTACATTTGACTTGGGCCAAAATACGCCGAGGGTCTTGCGCATAAGCGGCGGGACGATGTTATTCTGGTCAATAAGAATCAGTTAACCGTAGTCAGTAGTCGCGCGTAAACGAGGGGCTGGGAGAGAATGGCGGATAGGACATCTTCAAAAGACGTCATGCAGGATGACGACTTTGGCAGCGACGCCCTCGACCTCGTCGAAATCACCGGCGTGATCAAATGGTTCGATGTCGCCAAGGGCTTCGGCTTCATCGTGCCTGACAACGGCATGCAAGACGTGCTGGTGCACGTGACCTGCCTCAGGCGCGACGGTTATCAGACGGTGCTGGAAGGTGCCCGGGTCGTGGCGCTCATCCAGAAGCGCGACCGTGGCTATCAGGCCTTCCGGATTCTCTCGATGGATCAGTCGACTGCCATTCATCCTTCGCAGCTGCCGCCGATCAGGACCCACGTGCAGGTCACGCCGACGAGCGGTCTTGAGCGCGTGCTGGTCAAGTGGTTCAACCGAACCAAGGGCTTCGGCTTCCTGACGCGCGGTGAAGGTACGGAGGATATCTTCGTTCACATGGAAACGCTTCGTCGTTTCGGCCTGACGGAGCTGCGCCCCGGACAGGTGGTTCTGGTGCGCTTCGGCGACGGTGAAAAGGGTTTGATGGCGGCCGAGATCCATCCAGATGGCCCAACGCCGACGAGCCGCTCGCACTAATGACGATGGTTCGAACCTTTTCTGCAAGAAGCGCCGCCATGGCGCTTTTTTTGTCGCTCGTATTGTTTGCCGTTGCCGCGCTTGCGGACGTTAAGTTCACGACCGACAGGATGCGGCTGGTGACAGCCGACAACAAGAGCCACGAGCTGACGGTCGAACTCGCCATCGACGCGGATCAGCGGGAGCAGGGGCTGATGTTTCGCCGTTCGATGGCGCCCGATCACGGAATGCTGTTTGATTTCGGTGAAACGCGCCGTGTCATGATGTGGATGAAAAACACTCATCTGGCACTCGACATGCTGTTTGCCGACAAGAGAGGTGTCGTTCGCACGGTCCATGAGAATGCGGTGCCATTCTCCGAGGCGATCATCGATTCGCGCGAGCCGGTGGCGTTCGTGGTGGAACTCAACGCCGGCACCGTCAAGCGGCTGGGCATCAAGCCAGGCGACCGGCTGGAAGGCGCTCGAATCGGCGGCAATTGATCGACCGCATCAAAGCCCTGATCTCATCCCGCCCGGCTGATCCGATGATTTGATTTGGCAGCGCATCTTATTATTCTCGCCCTGTAGCGAGCCTTTTCGGCAGACGCGCCCTACATATGTTGGTAATCTTTCTATCGGACCAACAGGAGCATCTGTGATGATCAGGCATGTGCTTGTTGCAATCTTTGCCGCTGCCGCTTTTGCGCCGGCTGCGTCGGCTGCTGATCTGACCGAAAACCTCGAACCTGCGCCGCTGGTGGAAGCCGCGCCCACCTTCGTGTGGACCGGCGGTTATGTCGGTCTGCAAGGTGGCGGCGGTTGGCTCAATGGCGATTTCAGCGCTGCAGGTGCAAGCGCTTCGCAGGATTTCAACGGCGGTCTTCTCGGCGCATTTGCGGGCTTCAACTATCAGCAAGGCGACTGGGTCTACGGTATCGAGGGCGATGTCAGCTACAATTGGAACGACAAGACCTTTGATATCTTCGGCGCTGCTCCGGAGGTTGGAACCGATGTGTCCGGCTCCGTCCGCGGCCGTCTCGGCTACACTGTCAACGACAAGGCGTTGCTCTATGCGACGGGCGGCTGGGCGATTACGCGCGGCTTCGTCGACGTGCCGGGGGCGTCCAAGGAAAAGGAAACCTTCAATGGTTGGACGATCGGCGCCGGCGTCGACTACGCCTTCACCGACAGCCTGTTTGGCCGGGCCGAGTACCGATACAACGACTATGGCGACAAGGACATCGGCGGCGTCAATGTCGACCTCGACCAGCATCAATTCACGGTCGGCATCGGCGTGAAGTTCTGAGGAGAACTGCTGCGTGTTTCCTTAAGTCGTAGCCGGTTTACGGATAAAAACATGCAGCAACTCAAAATGCGACAGCGCCCTTCGCGCGCCTGAGAAGACGCGCGGCGCTGCAGGGGGAAGGAAGGCTCCGATGGCTTCGGAGCCCTCTTCGTGATGGGGACATCCACACCATTCACGCCCAGATCGCCGCCGACGCCTCACGCAATCCCTGGCTAAGGTCCAGCGCGGCTGAGGATCGCATTGCGATCGGCTTCGCTTGCAAGATCTATGGTGACGCGCATTTCGTCCTTCACTGGCCGTCGCAACGCGTTCTTGCCCGATGGTGTCGTGGATATGCGCCCGGTCTGTTCAAGCACGGCGATCCGTCTGCGTGACAGGCCGAGTTCCGTCGAGAGCAACCTCTCCGTTCTGAGCATTGTTTTCATTTCCAGGTTGAGAGCGATCTCCAGGTGCTGGGCT
Organism: Ensifer adhaerens; assembly: GCF_013283195.1. GTDB lineage: Bacteria > Pseudomonadota > Alphaproteobacteria > Rhizobiales > Rhizobiaceae > Ensifer > Ensifer adhaerens_G. Next base: position 2,263,569 of record NZ_JABEKT010000001.1, read on the forward strand.
GGTTCGACTGCCGCCTTCAGAATCGTCTTTCGCAAACGGACCTCGGCGAATTCTTCGACACGCCCCGCATCCCGGCGCAATCCGTCGATATCGAAGGCGACTTTCTCGATCCAGCCGTCATCGTTGTTCTGCAGCGCGTGCAGCGTCGCCTGGTCGATATCGCCGACATGTCGCCGCTCGAAGATGGGACGGTTCCAGGTGCTGTCGCAACTGCTGCAGCGATAGATCAGCCAGGCGTCCAACCGCCGGCCATTGGCATTGAGGCGCGTCTTGCCGCTCGTCTCGAATGGCCGCGTCGTTCGGCAGCGATTGCAGGCGAGCCAGGGACGTGGCGCGATTTTCGGCGTGATGGTCCATTGGACCAGGACTGTGTGAGACATGTCGTCTGGTTCTTCCGATTGGAAGTCCATCAAGACGACGGTTTGAGCACCCGTTCAGGGGACGCGGTCTGGCAGCGTTTTGGTGATGGTTCGATCCGCACGAAGTTTCATGCAGCGACAGGTCGGCAATGCCATTCCGGTCTCGAACCGTCACCTCGACGAACGCATTGAAATGCGATCCGACAGCGATGATCGCTATCGGGTGTGCGTGGTGAAACAAGCGAGACCGGGGTTTACAAAGGCAAAGCAGAACTCCAGGAAAGACAGCGTGGTTTGCTGCGCAACCGTCCTAGCCGAATATTTTTGCTACGGGAAGTAGCGGTCGCGAAAAATGGTCGCGTTTTCGGATTTTGGCCATGAGCGCGAAGCGTTACGCCACGCGATGCTGAAGCCTGAAAATGGCTAGTGAGCCGCTTTGGCTCTCGCCAATCCGTGCTCGATCAACAGGCCGACAAGCTCGGGATAGGGGATGCCGCTTGCGGCCATCGCCTTCGGGTACATGCTGATATCGGTAAAGCCCGGCATGGTGTTGACCTCGTTGATCACCGCGCTCATATCGGCACGAACAAAAAAGTCGACGCGAGCGAGCCCTTCGCAGCCAAGCGCGATGAACGCTTTTTCGGCCATATCCTGCAAGCGTTGCGTGACCTCATCTGGCAAAACTGCCGGCACGCTGATTGCTGCGCCATCTTCGTCGATGTATTTTGCCTCGTAGGTGTAAAAACCGTGGCTGGCATTGGCTGCGATCTCGCCCGGAACGGAAACCATCAAAGCTCCGTCCGGCCTTTCGAGCACGGCACACTCGATTTCCCGCGCCTTTATGAACTCCTCGATCAGAACCTTGGTGTCGAACTTGAAGCCTTCGTCGAGCGCGTGTCGCAACTCTTCGGCCGAGCGCGCTTTGCTGACCCCGACAGACGACCCCTGCCGCGCAGGTTTGACGAACACCGTCTGTCCGAGCGCGGCCGTTATGTCCTCATAGTCCGGGCGTTGGTCGGGCTTGAGGGTGACAGAGCGGGCAACCGGCAGTCCCGCTTCGCGCAGCAGTCGCTTGGTCATGTCCTTGTCGATGGCGTTCGCCGATCCCAGGATGCCGCAGCCGACCAATGGAATGTTGCAAGCCTGCGCGAGACCCTGCATCGACCCATCCTCGCCATACAATCCGTGCAGGACGGGAAACAGGATATCGATTGCCGGCGGATGAGCCGCCTGCGCAGGCGCGTCGAATGCGAGCAGGCGACCGCGCCCGCCGGGAACCAGGCAGACCTTGGTGCCTGAATAGGCGATGGCGGCGGGCAGGGTGCCTTGTACCGTTTCTATCAACAGCCATTGACCGGTCCGGTCGATGAGGATCGGCACGACCTCGTATGTGTTCGGGTCTATGGCCTTCACAACGTTACGCGCCGAAAGAATGGAAACGTCATGCTCTGAGGATTGGCCGCCGAAGAGCACGCCGACACGCAATCTTGAGGTCATGAAAGGTCCTTTCTCTGAAGGGGAAACAGTCTATCGACCCAGTTGTACCCGACCAATTGCAACCGAATTGAGATGCTTCCAGCCGCGCTCTATGCGCTGGGCGTTCGCCGAAACGCTGAGCCGGCGGTGCCGCGCTGAGCTTCGGAAGGTATGTTGCCCCTCAAACCGGGCATCGCCACGCGTTCCTTCAGGCGCCGACGACCGCTGCCGCGCATGGAATCATTGCGCGGCTTTGGCCTTGAGCTGCGAGCCAATTGTTATGCGCCAACTCGATCAGGGCTTCCGCGGGCTGCTCGGGCGCCCAGCCAGCCGCTGGGACCAAGGCAAAAGAGCATCAAATTTGCCACATTGAACCGCACTGATTTGTGGAACGGTTTCAGCGATCAGGCGTTACTCTTGCCAGGCAGCGTAAGCCCGCGGGCAGAGGCTGCCTGTATCTCGTAAGGCGGGGCTGAAAACCCGCCGGAGATGGGAGCAACGCCATGAAAATTTCCACGAAGATGTCATGGGTCGCATTTGTCATCACCCTTGCTGGGACCACGGTGCCGGCTTTTGCCGAGAACGACTATTATGAGCCGGTACCCGGCGGCGTCTATGTTGATCCCATGCCGATGGGCAGCGTGTACGTGGAGCCGGTGCCGATCTACGGTGCATACGGCTACTATCGTCCCCCGGCGCTGACCTTGGGTGACGAAAGGGAACGCTACACGAACGAGTACATGGGTGGTGGTGAAGGTGACTACTACCAGGGGATCGCGCATCCGCCGTCGGTTCCCTGAGCGTCCGATCGTTCAGCGTCACGAAAGCAGAGTTGTGATCTACCGCCAGCCGAGAGCCGGCAATGATGATGCAAGGTCGACGGTCTTGTGCGTTGTAGTCGACGCCCAACCAGTCTCGGCGGGCCACTCTGCCGGAGCGCCGAGGCGACTAACGGCTCTTGAACTGATTGCGCAGCGCGCCTCAGCAAAATCGACCGGCGACCTGTACGGGATTTTTCCGGGAATATTCGGGTGATTCTCGGGAGCCTGATTCCGGGACGTCCTAGGTTACGTCATTCTCTGACGAAACCGAGTCCAGAAAAATGTGCGATTCCATGGAGGTAGGTTTTGCACCTCACATCACGGCGGAATCACTGACATTGATTTCGTTGAGAAATCCGGTTGCGCTTCATTGGCGGGCGGAATAACCCTCACAACAGCGCGGAATCGAGTCGCGAAACCTCGCATCGATCCGGAATAGAGCGTTATCGCAACAGCGGGTGTCTGGTAGGGTGTGGCTTGCACGCAAATAGCCCAACCTCAGCCATATTCATTAAGGCAGCAGCCTTTTCAAATTCATGGCTACGAAATGAACTTTGACTTCGGCAATACGATGCGAGAGATTGTTGTTGATTGCTCAGACATAAGATCGCCCGACGAGTTTTGGCGGCGCTATCTCGACGCTACGAAGCCGGAAGGTGCATCGATGTTTGGTCGCAACCTCGACGCATTCTGGGATGCCATTGAGGGCGGCGGACCAGGATGGCCGGGTGAAGTCACACTCATTTTTTCGCACTCCGATCAATTGTCAAAGCTGCGGACGCCGGACGGGTCGTTTCTGGATGCGCTGAAAAAGATCGCGAATGACGCGACCGAGATAAGCGTGAAGTTCATCGACGGCTAACAGCTTTCGTCCGACCGGACAAATCACGTCACTTCATCGGCTTTAAAGGTCGGCTGATTCCGGATCGTCTGACCACATTCCGGATCGATGTGAAGCTCGAAAGTAGGTGGCGACCCCTGCAGGATTCGAACCTGCGACAACCTGCTTAGAAGGCAGGTGCTCTATCCAACTGAGCTAAGGGGCCGTTGCGGGCAGGGCCCGTCGAAAACGGCTCAAGGACCTCAATGGGTCCAGGGCTGCATCCGGCTGAAACGGAAATTGTCCGGGTAGGACACAGTCTTGCGGGTCGCCTCCTTCGGGGCAATCACGCGGTACTCGATGCCGTTGCGCTCGGCATAGGCGATGGCCTGCTCCGCACTTTCGAAGGTCAGTCGCAGCTGCTGCAGCGTATCACCCGAGCTGGTGTAGCCCATGACCGGGTCGATGGTGCGCGGCTTTTCCTGATCAAACTCCAGCAGCCACAGATTCGTCTTGGCTTTGCCAGACTGCATGGCGGTCTTTGCTGGACGATAGATCTTTGCGGACATGGTTTCGAACGGCTCCGTTATTTCGCTGCTGAAGCGTTTTCTCGCCGCAACACGCGTCATCCCATAGCGCAGAATGATTTAAAACGGAATGACTTTCAGACGGATAAATCTGGCTTTTCGCCCGGATTCTGTCAGCGGCATGAGATGGGACGCTGGCCAAGGGGGCGGCCACGCAATCGCCGCCAGACACTATCGTCGGACAACAAACGCCGAAAGCACTCACAGATCGACGCATGCCAATGTTGCAGTCGACCAATAAATCAATATTTTCAGGGATTTCGTTGGTCGGAGTGGAGAGATTCGAACTCCCGACCCTCTGGTCCCAAACCAGATGCGCTACCAGACTGCGCTACACTCCGTGCCAACGGCGCCGGAGATACACGCTTCACCCACGCCCTGCAACATGAAATTTCATGCCGGGCGAGCTTACGGGGAAAATGTCATGCGCTTATGGGATGCCCGCGTGGCCAATATGCTGGAAATTCAGGCTTTCGCGCCCGATTTCTCATTTTCATTTAGTAATCCCTAAACTCCATGCGGTAGAGGCGCGGCGACAAACAACCAGTCCGAGCCGGATCCATGACCGCCCAACTTGACCTCGCAACTGTGCTGCTGCTCCACAAATCGTCGTTTCTGGTCGGCGCGCTGTGCTTCCTTTATCTCCGGTGGCAATCGCCCCGGAGCGAGGGGCTTGGGATTCTTGCGATCGGATTTCTTTTTCTCGCCTTGGCATCCACACTTGCAGGATACGGCGAGCAGAAGCTGCTGCCGGCTTTCTTGTGGACGCTCTCGAGTTTTACGCTCGGCCTTACCGGCTACGCTCTCTTCTGGATCGGGCTGTCCCGCCTCAGTGGTCAAAGGCGGCAACGGGCCGATTGGCTGGCGCTTGCTATTCCCTTGACCGGGGCGGTCGTCGGCTTGGTCACGCATTTCCATGTCGTCAACTACATGCGTGCAACCGCCTTCAACACCGGTGCTTTTGTCGTTCTCGCCGCCTCCGCCTTCAAAGTCGTCTCGGACCGGCGAGATGAGCCGCTGCCGGTACGGGCAATCTTTGCGGCGTCTTTGGCGGTCGCGGCCGCTCTTTGCCTTGCTGTCGTGGTTGGCCTGCTCAAGCCGGAATTTCTGCCGGTTACCACGACCTACGCCTTCTTCCTGCTGATCATCAGCCACTTCGCCATCGCACTCTTTGCGCTGGTGCTCGTCAAGGAGCGTGCGGAGGCGGCATTGCGGCGGACGGCCGATACGGACATGCTGACGGGGGTTGGGAATCGCCGATGGTTCCTGTCGCAACTGCCACGCTTCGGCTTCGAGGGCGATGCCCTTGCGATCATGGACCTCGACTTCTTCAAGCGCATCAATGACCGGTTTGGCCACCAGGCAGGTGACAAAGCGCTGATCGCCTTTGCCGAAACGGTGCGCGCTAACCTGCGTTCGAGCGATTGTTTCGCCCGGCTCGGAGGCGAAGAGTTCGGGCTCTACCTCCCGAAAACGAGCGAAGTGCAAGCCCAGGCCGTCGTCGAACGGCTTCGCTTTGCCATCGAGCAATTGGATATCCGATTCGACGACCGTCGCGTTGCTCTCAGCGTCAGCATCGGCGTTGTCGCCGGCCGCGGCGTGCAACGTAGCTGGGAGGAGCTGTTCAGCATGGCCGATGCCGCGCTCTACCAGGCGAAGGATGCCGGCCGTAACTGCGTCGTCGCCTATGCCCTGCCACCGGCGTCGTTTGCGAGGAACATATCGGGAGCACGTGTAGGTTGAATTTGTTGCGGTGCGGCGACGATCTGCCAGCCTGTGAGCGCCAGCGCTGCTGCGCCGCGTGGCTGTACCGCTCTCGATCCCGGCCTCGTTCAAGGTCGTGGATAAAAAAACGGGCCGGCGGAAATGCATCCAGCCGGCCCGTTCCGGCAATCTCGCGGAAAGGGGAACGTCTCTGCGCGGGGCTGCAGCGCCGCGCGAAGGGAGATCGATTGCCACCTGATAATGCCTGAATGCGCCTTGCCCAATTGACATTTCGCGCTGAAAATTTGACATTTATCGCATGGACGCCACAGAGAAAATGCAATCTGTGATCGATGTCGTGGTTGTCGTTCTGCCAGAGTCGTCAATCATGTCTCTGGCTTCTGTGCTCGATCCGATGCGTGCTGCCAATCGGGTCTCGGGTCGCCAGGTCTTTCGCTGGCGGTTGTTGTCGGGGGACGGCCAACCAATCATCCTGACGTGTGGCATTCCGATCGCCGTCGACGGCAAGTTCGCCTTGCCGCTCGAAGGCGATGTCTTGCTGGCGATCGGTGGCTTCAATCTCGACAGGCATGTCGGAAGCAGGTTCATCGCGACGCTTCAGGAGTGCGCCCGCCATTTTGACGTTGTGGCCGGTATCGAATCGGGCTGCTGGCTGCTCGGCCGCTCGGGTCTGCTCAACGGCCGCAAGGCGACAGCCCACTGGGAAGAGCTGGAGGATTTCAGCCAGGCATTCCCCGCATTGACGGTGCTGGGTGATCGCTTCGTCACCGATGGAAAATTCTGGACCTCCGGCGGCGCATCGCCGACTTTCGACATGATGCTGCATCTCATCAGCCAGCGCCTCGGCTCTGCCTTGGCGCTCGATGTCGCCAGCATCTTTGTCTACGACCAGACCCACAGCGCGACGGACGTCCAGCCGGTGGTCTCCCTCGGGCGGATAGAGACCCTTGATCCCGGTTTGGCGGGGGCGATCCGTCTCATGGAGCGCACGCTCGAACGGCCTCTCACAGTTTCTGCGCTCGCACGTCGCCTGTCCGTGTCGCAGCGAAAGCTGGAGTCTCTGTTTTCAAAGGGCCTTTCGACCAGCCCCGGCGCCTATTACCTGCGCCTGCGCCTTCAGGTCGCCCATCGGCTTGTGCGCGATTCGGGAAGCCCGATCCGCGAGATCGCGCTGCGCTGCGGCTTCGACAGCCTCTCGGCGTTTTCTCGCGCCTACAGCCGCGAATACGGAACGAGCCCGTTGAAAATGCGCGGCAGGCACCGCGGCGCGGCTGCGATACCGCAACGCGGCGAGGGGATCTGAAGATGGTGAGTGCGCCTGATCCTTCGCTAGCGATTGCTATGCTTGGAGGTCGCGCAATCGGACGCCTGGTCTGCTGTCATTGGCAGCGGGCTTCGTACCGGCGGCCATAGCGATCACGATAGATACAATAGCCTTGGCGGTCCTGGGAACGCCCAATCAGGTTACCCATGAGCCCCCCGGCCACAGCGCCGATAGCCGCACCGCCCCAGCTGTCGCTGACGACACCCCCGATAAGGGCGCCGGTACCCGCGCCGATTACGGTCCCTTTCTCTGTCTGAGTGCAGGACGCGAGGGTCGCAATCATTCCAACTGCAATGATAAGGTTTTTCATGCTTTCATCCCTTTGCTCGATGTTAATCTGGACTATCTCGATGGGAGTCTTTGCATTCACGCTACGTAACGCAGCATCTACGTAATGCGCGTAATTGTCGATAGTGGCGATTCGTGAAGGGATTCGGTGCGCTGATTGGCCTCTCACCCGGGCAACCCGGCGGCGTTAGGCTTCGTTTCGCGATCGGCGTTCCGAGCGTTTCTATGCTTCGTTCAGAGCCGTGCGCGTTTCTTGGATCGCATCCAGAGTAGCGGTGTTCATGGTAGCCCGCAAAGAACGACGACAGTAACCGCTGGCACGCATGCCGATGACAAGAGTGCCCCGCTGGTGGCGGATTGCGGGCGACTTGGTATGTCGCAGCCGTAAGCCATTGGCTCGAAGTGGAGACATCAATGCGCCGCCGAGCCGGGCGGGTAGTGATGTTCACAGACGTTGGTGCCCGCTACTGAATTATCCCCGTAGAGAGTTGCTTGCCACCACCGCAGCCGCCCGGCTGCCGGACACCACCGGATCAACGCGCTCACCCCGACGGCTCCGCTGGCGTCAGACCCATCGTTCCGTCCGCTCGAGGGGCTTTTTTGACACGTGCAGCCGTTTGAATGCAATGCACTGTCGTTCATCGGCAGTTCAGGGTGATTAGCTCAATGTGATAACCAGTTAGGAGGAGTTTGCTATGAAAAAGCTCTTATCCGCCCTCGCAGCGATCAGCTTGGCTGCGTCTTTCGCGTTACCGCTAAGCGCCGCTCCGATTTTCGTGCCGAAACCTGTAGAAGTGCAGGCCATCACTACCGCCGAACAGGTCAACCACTGGCGAAACCGACATTGGCGGGCTGACCGTCGGTGGGATCGCCGCTGGGATAGGCGGCACGCCTGGCGTTCCTGCGGCTACTACGGCAGGTGTTACCCACGCTATTACGGGTACAACGGCTACCGTGACGGTTATGGTTACCGTGACCGATACCATTACCACCGGCGTTCGGGTGTGACCATCTACTTCAATTTCTAGCGGGAAGCGCTGCAGCGCCAGGCGGACGCTGGATTTGCTACGGATCGATACGAAACGTGCAGCAATTACTCAAAGCGCACAGGTCTGAAGTGGCGTCAAAGAAAGAGAAAGATGGTGAGCGCGCAGGGATTCGAACCCTGGACCTACTGATTAAAAGTCAGTTGCTCTACCGGCTGAGCTACGCGCTCCCTAGCCGCGGCCGTGAAGCCCGGCGGAAGTGGGCGGACATATGCACTTGAGCTTCCCGCCGGTCAACCCAAAAATTACGGCTTTCGTGAAGAAATGGTGCATGGCGCAATGATCGCCAAAAGGTGATTGGTATCATCGGGATCATGCGGCTATGGAATGGCCCAAATACCGCATGCCGGAGTTCTTGCCGTTGTCGATTGCCGATATTTCGATCTGGACCGCCATTCTCGCTGGCGCTCTGTCCTTCCTTTCGCCCTGTGTTCTGCCGCTTGTGCCGCCCTATCTCTGCTATATGGCGGGTGTTTCGGTCGATCAGTTTCGAAGCGGCGAGGCAGTTTCGGCGCGCAGCACAAGGCGCGCCGTTCTGCCGGCGGCCCTTCTGTTCACGCTCGGTTTTGCGACCGTGTTCGTGTCGCTCGGTGCCGGCGCATCCTCGATCGGCCTGCTCCTGCGCCAGCACATGGATCTCCTGTCGCGCATCGGCGGCGTGGTGATCATCATCATGGGTCTGCATTTCCTCGGCGTGTTCAAGATCGGCCTGCTTGCGCGTGAGGCGCGGTTCCAAGGTGGAGGCAAGCCGGCGACGCTGTCGGGCGCCTATATCATGGGCCTTGCCTTCGCCTTTGGCTGGACGCCTTGCATCGGCCCGGTGCTTGGAACGATCCTCGGGGTTGCGGCAGCACGCGACACGGTCACGGACGGCGCCATGCTCCTGGCCGTCTATTCGCTCGGACTTGCAATCCCGTTCTGGATTGCAGCCGGTTTCTCCGGTGCGTTCATGCGCTTTCTCCTGCGGTTCCGACGCCATCTCGGCCTCGTCGAAAAGCTGATGGGCGCGCTTCTGGTGCTGGCGGGCCTGGCCTTCCTCTTCGGCTTCATCAGTTCCGTCGCCATCTGGTTCCAACAGACCTTCCCGATTCTGATGAAGATCGGCTAAGTCGACCGAGGACAGGGGCGCGTTCGCCGATTGCGGCTCAACCTATTGGAATCGATCAGGTTGATGCTATTGGGTTGAACAGGCCCAATTGAACGACAGCGCGAACTTTGCGACCAACCGACGACTGGGCATCGGGTGGGGTCCTGTTCCCGCTCAGCGGATCGCATGCGCATGGCCGGGGAGTGGCATGACGGAAATTGCTGGCCTGGTACTGCCATTCTTCGGGCTGATTTTTCTCGGTTATCTGACCGCCCGCTTTGTCGAGCATCCGGGCGAGGCGATGGGATGGTTGAACACCTTCATCATCTACCTCGCTTTGCCGGCGCTGTTCTTCAAGCTGGTGTCGCGAACGCCGATCGAACAGCTGACGCGCGCCGATTTCATCCTGACGAGTGTCGGGGCGACCTACGTCGTCTTTTCGCTGATCTTCATCGTCGGCCTGTACGCGCGGCGCAACACCGTGGGCGAGGCAACCATCCAGGGCTTTGCCGCCGCCTACGGTAACATCGGTTACATGGGGCCCGGGCTTGCCTTGCTGGCACTGGGCGACGCCGCGGCGGTGCCGGTCGCGCTGATCTTCTGCTTCGAGAATGCTGCGCATTTTACCGTGGCGCCAGCGATGATGGCGCTGTCGGGCGGGCGAAAGGAAAAGCCTGTTGTGCTGGCCTTCGGCATCGCCCGCAAGATCATCCTGCACCCATTCATCCTGTCGACCTTGGCGGGTGTCGTGGCGGCATTCTTTGCAGTCCAGCCGCCGTTGCCGGTGCAACGCCTGATCGACTATCTGGCGCAGGCGGCAGCCCCTTGTGCCCTGTTTGCCATGGGTGTGACGCTGGCGCTGCGGCCGATCAAACGCATCCCGGTCGAGATCGGGTACATCGTGCCTGCCAAGTTGATCCTGCACCCGGTGTTGGTGTTCACGGCGCTCAGCCTGACAGGCAACTATGATCCTGTCTGGGTGCAGACGGCTGTGTTGCTGGCCGCGCTGCCGACGGCGACGAACGTCTTTGTCATCGGACACCAATATGGCGTCTGGCAGGAGCGTGCCTCGGCGACGATCCTGATCACCACGCTGCTTTCGGTCGCAACCGTGACCGGGCTGCTCTACCTGATCCGCTCAGGCGCTCTTCCGGCCGATCTTTTCCCGTAATCCGTCCTTCAGCGCGTGGAACGCGCTGCCGGGGTGCACGCCTTCACGCATCAAAAGGCTGCGTAGCGGTCCCGCGGCAGACAGGATATGCAGGCCGACGGCGCGCAGCGCCTGAACCGGCAGAAAACCGGACAGAAGCGATCGGTTCAACAGATCGACGCTTGCCGTGCGGCTGACGATGTCCGGACGGCGACGGCTGTCGAATCGGTCACCGATATCACCTTGCAGATTGTCGTCCGCTTTTGCGCCGATCAGATCGACGAGCGTCATTGCATCGCGAAGACTCAAGTTGAGGCCCTGGGCGCCGATTGGCGGGAACGCGTGCGCAGCTTCGCCGACGAGCGCGACCCGGCCCTTGCCGAAGCGATGAGCGCTCATGCCGGAGAGCGGGAAGGACTGCGGGGCAGCCTCGACGGTGACCTTGCCGAGGATCGACTGCATCCGATCTTCGACGGCACGCGACAATGTCGCGAGGTCGAGCGCCAGCGTGGCAGCCGCATCTTCGGGTTTGCGCACCCACACGAGGCTCGAGTGATTGCCGGGCAGGGGCACCTGGGTGAAGGGGCCGCTCTCGGTGTGAAATTCGGTCGACGTGTCCTGGTGGGGAAGCTCGTGCGCAAAGTTGAGGACGACGGCGGTTTGCGGATAGGACCAGGTGCTGACAGCGATCTTGGCCGCTTCGCGCACAGGCGAACGGCGACCATCGGCGCCGACGAGCAGATCGGCCGTGATATCGCGTCCGTCATCCAGCGAAATCCGCGCCTTGTCGTCGGAGAGGTCGAAATCGACCGCCGACATCGTCAGGCGGTCGAGCGTTGCTGTTTCGGAGGCGCGCTGGCGCAGGATATCGAGGAAGGGGGCATTCGGAATGTTGTAGCCGAAAGCCGCTAGTCCAACTTCCGAGGCGCGGAAGTTCACGGTCGGCGCCCGCAGCAGGCGGTTGGTGCCGTCAAGAATGCGCATCGTCGACAGCGGCGCCGTCACCGGCTGAACCTTGTCCCAGAGGTTCAGTTTTTTCAGATATTCGATCGACTGGTCCATCAGTGCGGTCGTCCGTCCGTCGGACGATGCCGGTTCCGGCCCGATCAGCGCAACGCGGTAGCCCGCCTCGGCAAGCGCGATCGCTGCCAGGGAGCCCGCCAGACCGGCGCCGACGACGGCAATGTCGTAATGATCCATGATGGAAAGAACCCCTTCGCTCGCGCCATCAAGCGCCTGCTGCTTTCATTTCGATCTTACTTCTAGTCTTCGGCAAGTGCGAAATAAATGGGTTGAATCAGCGCAGAAGCAATTTGAAAATGTCCACAGATCAATCTCAGTCGGACAAAGTCTTGCTTGAATTTTGCTGGCGATGCGTTGCAAAGGGTGCATATTACGCGCAATGCGCCGCCAAAGCGGTTGGGGTGGGGTTACAGCCCCGTCTGGCGAAGTGCACAAGGGGATAGGCGGCGTCCGCAGATGAAGTTTTTCAACTACAAAAGAGTCCCCTACGCCGAGATCCGCGCCTTCTCCGTGCACATATTGACCGCTTCCGGGTCTTTCCTTGCTTTTCTCGGTGTCGTTGCGGCGGCTGAACACCGCTTCGTCGACATGTTCTGGTGGCTGGGTCTGGCCCTACTGGTCGATGGCATCGACGGCCCGATCGCCCGCAAGGTCAGGGTCAAGGAAGTGCTGCCCAACTGGTCGGGCGACACGCTCGACAACGTCATCGACTATGTGACTTACGTGCTCTTGCCGGCTTTTGCGCTCTATCAGAGCGGCATGATCGGCGAGCCGTGGTCCTTCGTGGCAGCCGGCGCGATCGTCGTCTCGAGCGCGATCTACTATGCCGACATGGGCATGAAGACCGACGAGTATTTCTTCTCGGGCTTTCCCGTCGTCTGGAACATGGTGGTCTTTACGCTCTTCGTCATCCAGGCCAGCGAACTGACCGCCTCGATCGTCGTCTTCGTGTCGGTGGTGCTGACCTTCCTGCCGATCAACTTCCTGCACCCGGTGCGCGTTCAACGGCTGCGGGTGCTCAACCTCGGCGTCTTTTTCGTCTGGTCGGCGCTCAGCATGTACGCGCTGCTTCTGCATTTCGTGACGCCGGCCTGGGTGGTGACCGGTGTTCTAGCAACAGGCATCTATCTCTACGTGATTGGTTTCGTCCTGCAGATTTTCCCCAAGCTCGGCCGGACCTAGGAGCTCTTCGATGGCACAGGCAATTGTCGTACGCGAACTCGGCGGACCCGAGGTCCTGAAGCTGGAGGGTGTTACGCTCTCGCCGCCGGGGCCGGGCGAAGTGCAGATCCGCCAGGTTGCTGTCGGCTTGAATTTCATCGACGTCTATTTCCGAACCGGTCTCTACAAATCCGCCTCGGGCCTGCCTTTCGTTCCGGGCAAGGAAGGGGCCGGGATCGTGACAGCCGTCGGCGATGGCGTCAGCCTCTTTGGCATTGGCGACCGGGTGGCCTATGCTTCGTCGGACGGTGCCTATGCCAGCGAACGCAACGTCGAAGCCTCGCAACTGGTCAAGGTTCCCGACGACATATCGCTCGAGACGGCAGCGGCGATGATGCTGAAGGGCATGACCGCGCAGTACCTGCTCAACCAGACATTCAAGGTCGGCCCGGAAACGACGCTGCTTTTCCATGCGGCCGCTGGCGGCGTCGGCTTGATTGCCGGCCAGTGGGCAAAAGCCCTCGGCGCAACCGTCATTGGTACTGCAGGATCGCAGGACAAGATCGATCTGGCGCTTGCCCATGGCTACGACCACGTCATCAATTACCGCACGGACGATTTCGTTGCCCGGGTGAAGGAATTGACCGACGGCAGGGGTGTCGATGTCGTCTATGATTCGGTCGGCAAGGATACCTATCCTGCCTCGCTCGATTGCCTGAAATCGCGCGGCCTCTGGGTGAGCTTCGGCAACTCGTCCGGTCCGGTCGATGCCTTCAGCATCGGCATCTTGGCGCAGAAGGGGTCGCTGTTTGCGACGCGTCCGACACTCTTCGGTTATGTGTCGACGCGGCCTGCGCTTGAAGCGTGTGCAAATTCCCTCTTTGATATTGTGCAAAGCAACAAAGTGCGTATCAATATAAATCAGACTTATCCGCTTGCCGACGCCGGTCGCGCGCATACGGATCTTGAGACAAGAAAAACGAGCGGAACAACACTGCTGATTCCTTGATCGAAGCCTTAAGGCGGACGGGAATCGACAGAGGGGAAAAGAGGGCAGCGTGCCTGTTGAGGGAGCAACTGCGAACAGTCCATTGTTGACTGTGAGCAACCTGACGAAATTGTTTGGCTCATTTGCGGCCTGCAATGACATCAACCTGCAGATAGACCAGGGCGAAATCCACGCCCTTCTCGGCGAAAACGGTGCCGGGAAATCGACGTTGGTGAAGATGCTGTTCGGCGTCCTCGCACCGACGGCGGGCGAGATCGTGTGGCAGGGGCGCAACGTGCGCATCGCCAGCCCGGCTGCGGCGCGCAAGCTCGGCATCGGCATGGTTTTCCAGCATTTTTCGCTGTTCGAGGCGCTGACCGTCGCCGAAAACATCGCGTTGTCGATGGACAGCAACATTTCGCTCGCCAAGGTGGCTGAGGAGGCCTCGCGCCTGTCGCACGCCTATGGCCTGCCGCTCGATCCGAAGGCGCATGTGGCCGATCTCTCCGTCGGCGAGCGCCAGCGCATCGAGATCGTTCGCGCGCTTCTGCAGAACCCGCGCCTGATCATCCTTGACGAGCCGACGTCGGTGCTGACGCCGCAGGAGGCGGATCGACTGTTCGAGACGCTCAACAAGCTCAAGGCCGAAGGACGTTCGGTTCTCTATATCAGCCACCGGCTCGAGGAAGTGCAGCGCATCTGCGACCGCGCCACCGTGCTGCGTCACGGCAAGGTCACTGGGGCCTGCGATCCCAGGGCTGAAACTCCGGCGTCGCTGGCACGCATGATGGTGGGAAGCGACGTCGCGGCGGTGACTGCCGAGGGCACCAGCACCAAGGGCGACGTGCAGCTGGAAGCACGCCACCTCTCCGTGTCAGCACGCACGCCGTTCGCCGTCTCGCTCAAGAACATCTGTCTCAAGGTGCGTGCCGGCGAAGTGCTGGCGATTGCCGGCGTGGCCGGCAACGGCCAAGGCGAGCTTTTCGATGCGCTTTCCGGTGAATATCCGGTCGCCGACGACGCGGCCGTGCAGATCAGGCAAAAGCCCGTCGGCACCAGAAACATCAATGCGCGACGGCTGATGGGTGCAGGCTTCGTTCCCGAAGAACGACACGGCCACGCTGCGGTCTCGGCCATGCCGCTTTCGGACAATCTGGTGCTGGCCAGAAGCCGCTCCGATGCCAAAGCCTTTCTCGGCGGTGGCTTCCTCAACATCATCCGTCGAGACGCGGTCGCCGCAGCGACCAAGCGCATCTCTGAAGCGATGGACGTGCGCAAGAGCGGGGAAGATCCGCCGGCGGGATCGCTTTCGGGCGGCAACCTGCAGAAATTCATCGTCGGCCGCGAACTCGACCGCCAGCCGGCCGTGCTGGTCGTCAACCAGCCGACCTGGGGCGTCGACGCGGGTGCTGCAAGCCGTATCCGGCAAGCGCTTGTCGATCTCGCCAAGGCCGGGTCCGCGGTGCTGGTGATCAGCCAGGACCTCGACGAGATCTTCGAAGTGGCGACCGAAATCGCGGTGATCAGCGAGGGGCGGCTGTCCGATCCCTATCCGGCGCGCGAGCTTTCTCGCGAAAAGATCGGCCTGCTGATGGGCGGCATGTACGGCAAGACGGAAGGCACGGGGGCTGTGCATGCGCATTGAACTGGAAAAGCGGGCCAAGATATCGACGCTGTTCTCGATCCTCTCTCCGTTCATAGCCTTCCTGCTGATGATCGTCTTCGGCGGCATCATGTTTGCGCTTCTCGGCAAGAACCCGGTCACCGCGCTCTACAGCTTCTTCGTCGAGCCGCTGAGCGAGGTCTGGTCGCTGCATGAACTGGCGATCAAGGCTGCACCGCTGATCCTGATCGCCGTCGGCCTTTCCGTCTGTTTCCGGTCGAACAACTGGAACATCGGCGCCGAAGGGCAGTTCATCATGGGGGCGATCGCCGGCTCGATCCTGCCAGTGGTATTTTATGATTGGCAGTCGCCGCTGGTGCTGCCTCTGATGATGCTGATGGGCATGCTCGGCGGTGCGTTGTTTGCTGCCATTCCCGCCTTCCTCAAGGCGCACATGAACACCAACGAGATCCTGACGAGCCTCATGCTGGTCTACGTCGCCCAGCTGTTTCTCGATTGGCTCGTGCGCGGCCCCTGGCGAAATCCGGGCGGGATGAATTTTCCGGAGACGCGCACCTTTGCCGCCAATGCAATCCTGCCGGAAATGATCGCATCGGGGCGCACCCACTGGGGCTTTGCATTCGCCATCATCGCGGCGATCCTCGTCTGGTTCATGATGCGCTACACGCTGAAGGGCTTCGAGATTTCGGTTCTCGGACAGTCCGAACGTGCAGGGCGCTTTGCCGGCTTCTCGTCGCGGCGGATGATCTGGTTCTCGATGCTGCTGTCGGGCGCGCTTGCCGGTCTTGCCGGTATTTCGGAGGTCAGTGGCGCGATCCAGCAGCTGCGGCCGGTGATTTCGCCCGGCTATGGCTTCACGGCGATCATCGTGGCGTTTCTCGGCCGGCTCAATCCGCTCGGCATCATCGCTGCCGGTCTGGTGCTGGCGCTGACCTATCTCGGCGGCGAGGCGGCACAGCTGTCGCTCGGCGTGTCCGACAAGGTGACCCGCGTCTTCCAGGGCCTGCTCCTGTTCTTCGTGCTCTCCTGCGACACGCTCATTCATTATCGCATCCGGCTGGTCTGGTACCGGTTCACTGCGTCAGATCTGGACGGGAGCCGCTGATGGGGATCGTCGAAGCCATATTGCTGAGCGTCATCACTGCCGCGACACCGCTTGTCCTTGCCGCTTTGGGTGAGCTGGTGACGGAACGTTCCGGCGTGCTCAATCTCGGTGTCGAGGGTATGATGGTCATGGGCGCCGTCTGCGCCTTTGCTGCCACCCAGATCACCGGGTCGCCTTACCTGGGCATTCTGGCGGGCATCGTCTGCGGCGCCGTGTTCTCGCAGCTCTTTGCATTCCTGACCCTGACGTTGGTTGCCAACCAGGTGGCAACCGGCCTGGCGCTGACGCTGCTTGGTCTTGGCGTCTCCGGCATGCTCGGCGAGGGCTTTCTCGGCATGCAGGGGATCAAATTGCAGCCGATCGCCATTCCGCTGCTGTCGGATATCCCCGTTATCGGGCCGTTGCTGTTCCGGCAGGATATCATTTTCTATCTGTCCATCGCTTTGGTGGCGGGCGTTCACTGGTTCCTGTTCAAAAGCCGCGCGGGCCTGAAGCTGCGCGCCGTCGGCGACAGCCACGCGTCGGCGCATGCCCTTGGCGTCAACGTCATCAGGACGCGCTATCTCGCGGTGATGTTCGGTGGCGCCTGTGCAGGCTTGGCCGGTGCTCAGCTGTCATTGGTCTACACCCCGCAATGGGTGGAGAACATGTCGGCAGGGCGCGGCTGGATCGCGCTTGCGCTGGTGGTGTTTTCGTCCTGGCGCCCGTGGCGCCTCGTCGCCGGTGGTTATCTGTTCGGCGCCGTATCCATCAGCCAGCTGCACGCGCAGGCCTTCGGCCTCGGCATACCCTCGCAGCTCCTGTCGTCGCTTCCCTACCTCGCGACGATCATCGTCCTCATTCTCATTTCACATAACCGGCGCACGACCTTGATCAATACGCCGGCATCGCTCGGTAAGCCGTTTGTGCCAGATCGGTGACATAACAATCCAGACGGACGTTTCTCAAACCGACAGAGGTCAAGAAAATGAAAAAACTACTGCTCGCTCTCGCAAGTACCGCTGCTGTCATCGGCTTTGCCAGTGCCGCTGCCGCCCAGGAAAAGGCCAAGGTCTGCTTCGTATATGTCGGTTCCAAGACCGATGGCGGCTGGACGCAGGCCCACGATATCGGCCGTCTGGAGCTGGAAAAGGCGCTCGGTGACAAGATCGAGACGCAGTTCCTTGAAAGCGTTCCGGAAGGCCCGGATGCCGAGCGCGCCATTGAGCGCCTGGCTCGCTCCGGCTGCGGCCTGATCTTCACGACGTCCTTCGGTTTCATGGACGCGACGATCAAGATCGCCCAGAAGTTCCCGGACGTGAAGTTCGAACATGCCACTGGCTACAAGACTGCGCCGAACGTGGCGACCTACAACAGCCGCTTTTATGAAGGCCGCTACATCCAGGGCGTGATTGCCGCCAAGATGTCTGAAAAGGGCGTCGCCGGCTACATCGCCTCGTTCCCGATCCCGGAAGTGGTGATGGGCATCAATTCCTTCGTTATCGGCGCGCGTTCGATCAACCCGGACTTCAAGATCAAGGTTGTATGGGCCAACACCTGGTTCGACCCGGGCAAGGAAGCTGATGCCGCCAAGGCGCTGGTTGACCAGGGCGTCGATATCCTGACGCAGCACACCGACACGACCGCTCCGATGCAGGTTGCCGCAGAGCGCGGCATCAAGGCTTTCGGCCAGGCATCGGACATGATCGCCGCCGGCCCGAAGACCCAGTTGACCGCGATCGTCGACACCTGGGGCGCCTACTACATCAAGCGCACCCAGGCCTTCCTCGACGGCAAGTGGGAAACCACGTCGAGCTGGGACGGCCTGAAGGACGGCATCCTGACGATGGCGCCCTACACCAACATGCCTGACGACGTGAAGAAGCTGGCCGAGGATACGGAAGCCAAGATCAAGTCGGGCGAGCTGAAGCCGTTCACCGGCCCGCTGAAGAAGCAGGATGGCAGCGAGTGGCTGGCAGCAGGCGCGTCGTCGGATGACGGTACGCTGCTCGGCATGAACTTCTACGTCGAAGGCGTTGACGACCAGCTGCCGAAGTGAGCTTAGCTGAAGAGATTGGCTAATATGCAAACCCCGCCGCTACGGCGGGGTTTGTCGTTCTAGACGGGTGCTCCTGACGCCACGGCGGCTCGTTTGCAACTGTGAAATGGTGTTGTTCTCCTCGTGGAAGTCGTTGCAATCAATGGTCGTGCGCGCCGGTTTCGACACTAGTGCAGGATGGCCGTATTTCGTGTAATGCTCTGAGGAATCGGTTGATCACTTCGACGTTCGCCTGTCCCGTTCGTGGGGAAAGGCGCTCGGTGGCAAACCGCATGTTGAGGCGCCGCAATCGGCGCTGTCAGGCAAGGGAGTGCCTGGAGGAGGTGGGTTGAACAGGAGTTTGCTGGAGACGGTCCTTTCCGGGACGCGGAAGCGCACCAGTCATGCGCATGTGGTCGACCAGCTCGGCAAGGCGATCGTTTCAGGCGAGTTCCCGATCGGGTCGATCTTGCCTGGCGATCCGGAACTGGCGGCGCGTTTCAAGGTGTCGCGCACGGTTCTTCGCGAAGCGATGAAGACGCTTGCTGCCAAAGGCTTGGTGGTTCCGCGCGCCCGCATCGGCACGCGCGTCACGCCGAGAAACGACTGGAACCTGTTCGACAACGATATCCTGACCTGGCATTTCGAATGCGGCGTGGATGAGGCTTTCCTTCACCACCTGAGCGAAGTGCGCCTGGCCTTCGAGCCGCATGCGGCCGCGCTCGCGGCAAGGAACGCGTCGGATGCCGAGATCAGCCGGATGATGCGTCTCGCAGTCGCCATGGGCGAAGCCGGCCACACGGCCGAGAGTCTCGCCTATGCCGACCTGAAGTTCCATCTGTCGATTGCCGAGGCTTCGGGAAATCCGTTCATGCGCACGGTCGGCGGACTGATCGAGGCGGCGCTGGTCGGCATTTTTAAACTGAGTTCGCCGGTCGAGGAAAAGGGCGGCGTCGACGAAGTCGCCCGCAATCACATCCGGATCGTCGAGGAGATCGGCCGTCGCGACGAGGCAGGCGCGCGCGCCGCGATGGAAAATGTCATCAAGATCGGGCGCGAGCGGGTGCGCGGCGCCCTTCGCTCGGGCGAACGTTAAGCCAGCTTCTCCAAAGTTTCCCATTTTGGGCAGGTATTTCCTCGCGAAATACGGGTGAAGTGCATTTGGTGACACGGATTTCGAGACTTGCGCTTGCCCGGATCGCCCGCTGGCCTTATTTGGTGAACGGTCGCTCTCGATTGGGCGACTTTTCGTCAACGGTGACTTGGAGACCATGTCCGAATTTTTTGTCATTTTCGTCCTGCTTTTGATCAACGCATTTTTTGCTCTCTCGGAAATGGCAATCGTCTCGGCAAGCAAGCCATTGCTTCGCCAGATGGCAAAACAGGGAAATCTCCGCGCCGAAGCGGCATTGAAGCTGGCGGAAGACCCCGGCAAGTTTCTTTCCACCGTCCAGGTGGGCATCACATTGGTTGGCACGCTCGCCGGCGCCTACGGTGGCGCGACCATCGCAGCCAAGTTCGCGCCCTTCTTCGACAGCATCGCCTGGATCAACCCCTACGGCCATCCGGTGGCCGTCGCGATCGTGGTTACGCTCATCACGTTCCTCTCCGTCGTTATCGGTGAGTTGATCCCCAAGCAGCTGGCACTGAAGAATTCGGAGGGCTTCGCGATGTTCGTCGCCCGGCCGATGACGCTTCTGTCGCGTATCGTCGCACCGATCGTCTATCTCTTCGAAACCTCGGCAGCGCTGATGATGCGCCTGCTCGGCATCCGTCCGGATGATCCGGACCATGTGACCGAAGAGGAAGTTCACGCGATCATGGCGGAAGGCGTCGAGAGCGGCGCGATCGAAAAGTCGGAGCACGAGATGCTCCGCCGTATCATCCGTCTCGGCGACCGCAACGTGAAGTCGATCATGACGCATCGTACCGAGATGAGCTTCATCGACATCAACGACAGCCTGGAGACCATTGGCGAGAAGATCCGCCAGTATGGCCACTCCCGTTATCCCGTTGTTGATGGACCAAGCGGCGACGTTATCGGTGCCGTTCTGGCGAAGGAAATCTTGAATGCGCCGACATCTGTCCCGCTCGATGTTCGCAAATATGTGCGCGAGATCCACACACTGCCGGAAACCGCGTCCTGCCTGAAGGCGCTCGATGCCTTCAAGTCGTCAAGCATCAACATGGCTATGATCGTCGACGAATACGGCAGCACCGAAGGCATCATCACCATCGCGGATATTCTCGAGGCGATTGTCGGTGTGCTGCCGTCGAACTATGACGATCTCGAGCACGCCCTGATCCGCCAGCGCGAGGATGGGACCTACCTTGTCGATGGACGAACGCCGATCGATGAAATCCATCTGACCATCGGCATCGAAGGCATCGATGCCGATGGAAACTTCGAAACGATCGCGGGCTTTCTGGTTCAGCAGCTGCGCAAGACGCCCGAAGAGGGCGATATCGCGATTGCCCATGGATATCGTTTCGAAGTGATCGATATGGATTCCCGCCGTATCGATAAGATCCTCGTCAGCCGCTGCGAGAACACCGCTGCCTGACGTCCTGATGAGGACGCGGCGCCCCTCCTGGGCGCCGCGGACCGACCACTGGCCAATGGTGCTTTGACAGACGCAATCGTCGTTCGGGAAAAGCGGATAGCTTAGAAAAAGCAAAAGGTCGGGCAATACCCGACCTTTCCCTCAAATCATCACGGCGCCTGCTAGTACATCCGTAGTCATTCGCCTTAAGCGATGATTGAATAATTGCGTTATTAAAGGGTTACTGTGTCGGGCATATGACAATGCCGCCGCAAATATTCTTTGTGTCCGATGCGCTGCAATGAATGCGATGTCCGGCGCCTCGAGTGCGCGCAACATGTCGCGCGACCGCGCATACGGGGCTATCTGAGCTGGAGGACCTGGCAGCGCGAGCCCACCGGCGCCTCTTCGGCGTTCGGCGCGCGAACGATCAGGCAATCGGACTGTGCGAACACCTTCATCATCGACGAATCCTGCCGCGGGAAGGGATGGGCCAAAAGGGAACCGTGCGCATCTTTCGAAAGCCGCGCACGCACATAGTCCTGGCGCTTGTCGTTGGCAGGCAAGGGCGAGGCGAGGCGCGCGGTGGTAAGACGGTCGCGCGCCGCCAGGCTCGCCAGCTTTCGGATCAGGGGCTCGAGAAATAGAAGCGCGCAAACGAGGCTGGAGACAGGATTGCCCGGCAGGCCGAGTACCGCCATGCCGCCGAGCTGGCCGACCATCAGGGGCTTTCCGGGCCTCATGGCAATGCGCCAAAAATCGAGCGTCATCCCGTTTGCAAGCAAGGTCGACTGCACGAGGTCATGATCGCCGACCGAGGCGCCGCCAAGGGTGACGAGTACGTCGGCTCGCGCGAGCCTTGCCTGCTCTAAGGCCGCTGAAATCGCCCGGCTGTTGTCCGGGACGATACCCAGGTCGAGGACATCGGCCCCATTGTCGCGCGCAATGGCGGCAACACCAAAGGTATTGGAGGCTATGATCTGATCGGCGCCAGGTACGCTACCGGGTGTCAGCAACTCGTCACCGGTGGCAAGGATCGCGATCAAAGGCTTCTTGAAGACCGGCAAGGTCGCATGGTTCATGCCGGCGGCAACAGTCAGCCGGCCGGCATCCAGCACGTCGCCCGCATGCAACACCGTCTCGCCGGCTGTAAAATCCTGGCCGGATAGCCTGATATGCCGCCCCTTGCCGGGTGCAAACGAGGTACGAATTCTGCTATCCGCAAGCTGCTCGGTGTCTTCCTGGATAATGACGGTATCGGCGCCCGCAGGAAGCGGCGCTCCGGTAAAAATGCGAACGGCTTGCCCGGCGTTTACTTTGCCACCGAAGCCATGGCCTGCAGCGGATTGGCCGATGACGCCGAGTTCGGCGCCGACGGTGCCGACATCGTCGTGGCGCACGGCATAACCATCCATCGCGGAATTGTCGAAGGCGGGGTGGGTCACGCGCGCAGCGACATCCTGCGCCAGGACACGACCGAGGCCGTCATGCAGGCCGATCTCTTCGATCGCCTGCCGCGGGCTGGCGCTGCCGAGGATCCTGTCAAGCGCATCTTCGACGGAAAGCAGCGACATCGTCCGTCAGTCTCCTCGACGCTGGTAATCGCCCGACCGTCCGCCGGATTTGCTCACAAGCTGGATGCCACCGATTTCCATCTCCCGGTCGGCAGCCTTCGCCATGTCGTAGATGGTCAGGCAGGCGATGCTGACGGCGGTCAGCGCCTCCATCTCGACGCCGGTCTTGCCGGTCAGCTTGGCAAGTGCCTCGACCCGCAAGCCCGGTAGGGCCGGGTCGGGCACAATGTCCACTGACACCTTGGTCAGCATCAGCGGGTGGCAGAGCGGAATGAGACTGGATGTCTGCTTGGCGGCCATGATGCCGGCCAGCCGCGCCGTGCCGATAACATCGCCCTTTTTGGCATCACCCTCCAGGATCAGCGCAAGCGTCTCGGGACGCATGCGCACGTGGCCCTCGGCAGTGGCGGTGCGGACTGTCTCGGCCTTGCCGCCGACGTCGACCATGTTCGCTTCGCCGCTGCTGTCGAGGTGTGTGAGCGTGGTCTTGCTCATCATTCCGCCGCCAGGACGCTTTCGGAGCCGGTCAGGAGTGCGCGTGTTGCTGTCTCGACATCGCTCTTGCGCATCAGGCTTTCGCCAACCAGGAATGTGGTGATGCCACTCAATTCCAGTCGCTTGCAATCGTCATGGGTAAAGATGCCGCTTTCGCCGACGAGCAGCCGATCGGACGGAACCATGGATGCCAGTTGCTCTGACACTGCGAGGTCGACGTCGAATGTTCTCAGATTGCGATTGTTGATGCCGACCAGCGGCGAGGCAAGCTTGAGCGCCCGCTCCATCTCTTCGGCGTCGTGCACTTCGATGAGGACATCCATCCCGAGAGAAAAGGCAGAATCCTCCAGGCGTCGGGCGTCGTCGTCGCTCAGCGAAGCCATGATGAGCAGAATGCAATCCGCACCCCAGGCGCGGGCTTCCAGCACCTGGTAGGTGTCGAACATGAAGTCCTTGCGCAACGCTGGAAGGGCGCAGGCTGCACGCGCAGCCTCAAGGAATGCCGAAGCCCCCTGGAAGCTCGGTCCGTCGGTCAGCACAGAAAGACAGGCTGCGCCGCCAGCCTCATACGCCTTCGCCAGGGCCGGCGGATCGAAATCAGGGCGGATCAGGCCTTTCGACGGGCTCGCCTTCTTGATTTCGGCGATCAGGCCGAATCGGCCCTCATTTTGGCGTGCGGACAATGCCGCATGGAACCCGCGCGGAGCGGACTGTTCGGCGATGCGGGCCTTCAGGTCCTCGATCGAGGTTTGCGATTTGGCCGCGGCGATCTCGTCGCGCTTATAGGCTTCGATCTTGCGCAGGATATCGGTCATGGCGCGGTTCCTTGTCTTACGCAGCGTTCGATACGCTGACCAGGCGCTGCAGCGCCGCTTTGGCGCCACCGCTTGCAAGCGATTGGCGGGCGAGCGTCATGCCTTCACCAAGATTTGTAGCCTTGCCGGCAATCATCAGCGATGCGGCCGCATTGGCAAGCGAAATGTCCCTGTAGGCGTTTTCAGCACCATCGAGCACAGCCTGGAGCGCAACGGCGTTATGCGCGCCGTCGCCGCCCTTCAAGGCGTCGAGAGTGACCGTCTGCAGGCCGAAATCGTCCGGCGTGAGGTTGAAGGTGCTGATCTTGCCATTCTCTAGAGCCGCAACCTGCGTCGTGCCGGTGGTAGTGATCTCGTCGAGACCTTCGCCATGCACGACCCAGACATTTTCGGATCCGAGGTCGCGAAGCACCTCCGCCAGTGGCTGGACCCACTGCGGCGCGTAGACGCCGACGAGCTGCCGCTTGACGCCGGCGGGATTGGAGAGCGGTCCGAGCAGGTTGAAGATCGTGCGGGTTCCGAGCTCGACGCGCGTCGGGCCGACATGACGCATGGCGGAATGATGCTGTTGGGCAAACATGAAGCCGACGCCAGCTTCGCGGATGCAGCGTGAAATCGCTTCCGGGCCGATATCGAGCTTGACGCCGAGGCAGGACAGCGCGTCGGCCGTGCCGGACTTGGAGCTCAGCGCACGATTGCCATGCTTGGCGACCGGGACGCCCGCACCCGCAACGATCAGCGAGGCCAAGGTCGAGATATTGTAGGTGCCGGCGCCGTCGCCGCCAGTGCCGACGATATCGACGGCATTGGCCGGAGCATCGACCGGCAACATGCGGGCGCGCATGGCGGCAACCGCGCCGACGATTTCATCCACGGTTTCACCACGGACGCGCAGAGCCATAAGGAAGCCGCCAATCTGCGATGGCGTCGCCGCACCCGACATGATGATCTCGAAAGCCGCTCGTGCGTCTTCGCGGTTGAGTGCCTCGCCGGCGGCGACTTTGGCGACAAACGGTTTCAGATCACTCATCGGTTGTTTTCCTTGCCGCTTATCTCTGTGCCAAAGCCGTTTCGGCAAGCGTCTGATTGATCGAAACACCGTAGGCCGACTGCAGCGTCGAGACCATCTGGTCGAGAATGTCGTCGCCGCTGGCGCGGGCCATGGCCTGGATCTGGCGGCTGTCGTCCTCGAGCGCGTCGGTCGGACCGTTGTTCTCGATCGAGGTGACACGCAACAGGATCTGACCGTCGCCACCGATACCGGCGGCGTTGGCAACGTGACCATCCGGACCGCTGAAGGCGGCAGCAACGGCGGCCGGGCTCAGGGCCGCGTCCGACGTCGACCGGGTCAATCCGGCCTTCGTTTCGACGGCAAGACCCAGTTCCGTCGCGATATCGGCGAGCGTCGCGCCCTTTTCGATGCGCTGCCTCAGCTCCGTGGCCTTGGTTGCGAGAGCCGTGCGCTGCTGTTCTGCTGTCCAGTCCGCTGCCACTTCGTCACGTGCTTCGTCGAGCGTGCGATCCCGTGCCGGAACCACTTCGTCGAGGTCGAACCAGACGTAGCCGTCACGGCCGATATTCACCGGCAGCGTCTCGTCGCCCATCTGGGCCTTGAAGACTTCCTGCAGCAGAGCGTTCGGCTCGGGCACAGCGACATCATCGCCGTTCATGTCCTTGCCGGTTGCGTCGATGCCATCAATGGTCGCAACCTTCAACTTGAGGGTCTCAGCCAGATCCTTGAGCGAGGCGCCGGAAGCACGCTCGTCCTCGATCTTGTCGTGAAGGCCGACAATTTCGCCCTGCGCGTTTGCCAGCGCAATTTCCTTGCGCAGTTCTTCCTTCACTTCATCGAAGCTGCGCACCGTTTCCGGACGGATGTTCGTCACGCGCAGGATCACGGGGCCGAAGGCGCCATCGACGACCGGCGAGGTGCCACCATTGGCGGCGATC
This sequence comes from Ensifer adhaerens, assembly GCF_013283195.1. Classification (GTDB taxonomy): domain Bacteria; phylum Pseudomonadota; class Alphaproteobacteria; order Rhizobiales; family Rhizobiaceae; genus Ensifer; species Ensifer adhaerens_G. Next base: position 2,289,547 of record NZ_JABEKT010000001.1, read on the forward strand.
GCAAAGGCGGCTTCGCCGATCTTGGCGTCCGGAACATTTGCAGGGGTGAACTCGCCGAGCAGAACGTCGGCCGGCGTCTTGCCTTCGGCCTTCACAAGGTCGTCGAAGGATGTGCCAGCCGCGAGTTTGGCTGCTGCAGCGTCCGCTGCCTCACGCGAGGGGAAGGCGAGCTGTTCGATCGTACGCAACGCTTCGGTGCGGAAGTTGTCCTTGCGCTTGTCGTAGTCGGCGCGGACGTCCGCATCGACGACGGTCGTCACGTCGGCAAGATCTTCGGGCGCCAGCTTCAGGTAGGTGACCTTGCGGTATTCCGGCGCACGGTAGTTCGCCTTGCGGCTGTCATACCAGGGGGCAAGAACGTCATCGCCCGGCGCCTTTACCGGGTCGATGTTGGCGTTCGACAGCAGGACGTAGTCGATCGTGCGCTTTTCGTGACGGTAGGACGCGATCGCGTCGCTCAGCACCTTCGGTGCGATATAGCCGTCGGACAGGGCATCGACGATCTGCGAGCGCACGGCAACCTGGCTGCGGTTGTTGATGTAGTCCTGCTCGCGAAGGCCGGCGTTGCGCAGAACGCTGGAGAACGTCATGCGATCGAACTGGCCGTTGACGCTGTGGAAGGCCGGATCTTCGGCGATGAGCTTGGCCAGCCGGTCTTCCGAAAGTCCGAGGTTCATGTCGCCGGCGAGCTGGTCGAGGGCTGCACCCGCGACGAGCTGGGAATAGACCTGCTGCTCGATGCCGAACGCCTTTGCCTGCTGCGGCGTCAGGCGTGTGCCGAGCTGCCGGGAAACGAGTGCGAGCTGCCGCTCGTAAGCAAGCCGGAAGTCCGGCGCCTTGACCTTGACGTCACCGACGACGACCACGGCATCCGATTGGTTCGCGATCATCGATGTCGATGCGCCCCACACCATGAATGACAGCACGAGAATGACGAGCAGGCCTTTGACGACCCAGGTCTGGGCGGCTTTTCTCAGGAATTCGAGCATGGGGGCAGAAACCTCGTTGCAGTGCGGTGGCTGTTGGCCAAACGAGTTCGTTCCTTAAAACAAACGAAACAGGAAATGAAGGGCGCAATGGCGCAAATTGCGCGCCACCCGCAGATCACGGCAATTCAAGTGATTCGTCCGGACTTCGGGCAATCGGCAGCCGGGAGGCCCGGGCGAACTCTTTGCGATGTCGATCGCTATCGATGCGACGGCGCTAATGACAAAATTGGCGTCGGATTTATTAGCCGGCAACAGAAATTTGGCCGTCATACTGAGGAATTCGCCGTCGCTGGATTGAGATCGAAAACACTTCGGAACTATGGTTGTGTGTATCAGGCGGGGCGATTCATGCGGCCTCCGTGGAAAGACATGCCATGCAATCGACAATCGTTATGGTCAATCTGTTTGGGGCGGTGGCGCTGCTGCTGTTCGGCCTTTCCCTGGTCAAGGAAGGGGTCACGCGCGCCTTCGGGGCGAAGCTGCGGGCCGGCCTTGCTCGGGGCACGAGCGGGCCGACGCGGTCGTTCCTGACGGGGCTGTTCGCCACCCTTGCCCTGCAGAGCTCGACTGCGACGGCCCTGATGACGGCGTCCTTTGTGGAAAAGGGGCTGATCCGCTCACGCATGGCACAGATCGTCCTGCTCGGCGCCAATGTCGGCACGGCTGTTACAGCATGGATCGTGGCGACGGGTATCGAATGGCTGTCGCCGATGATCATTCTGGTCGGTGTGATACTGCATCGCGTCAGCCGGTCGAACGCACGACAGGGTCTCGGTGCGGCTTTCGTCGGCATTGGCCTGATGTTGCTGTCGCTGCATCTGCTTGGCCTTGCGACCGAGCCGATGCGCGAATCGGCGGCGCTGGCCGCATTCCTCGGCATGCTCGACAGTGCCTGGCCGGTGGCCTTGATCATATCGGCGGGCCTTGCCTTTGCATCTTCCTCCAGCCTTGCGGTGGTGATGCTGGTGCTCTCGCTTTCCACCGCCGGCGTTCTCTCCGTCGGGCTGACGGTGGCGCTGGTGCTCGGTGCCAATCTCGGCGGCGCGATCCCGCCTGTCATGGCGACACTGTCTTCGGCGCCGCCGGCCCGGCGTGTGACACTTGGCAACCTGGTGGTTCGCGGCATCGGCTGCCTGATCGCACTGCCTCTGACCGGCGTCAGCGTCGAGTTTCTCCAAAGCTTGCCTTTGCCGAAGCAGAACCTGCCAGTGGACATCCATCTGGCGTTCAATCTTGCCGTCGCCGTCCTTGCCTGGCCGTTTGCCGGCCTCCTGTCGCGGCTGATGACCCGCTTCATCCCCGACAGCGAGACCGACGAAACCGGTCCGCGCTATCTCGACGAGAACGTTCTGCACACACCGGTCATGGCCCTTTCGGGCGCCACGCGCGAAGTGCTGCGTGTCGGCGACCTGATCGAGATGATGCTGATCCGCGCCCAGACGGCTTTCAACAACAACGAACTTTCCGAGATCCGCGATGTCGGCAAGTTCGAGAAGCAGGTCGATCTGCTGCAGCAGGAAGTGAAGATCTTCCTGTCACGCCTGGGTCGTGATGGCCTGAGCCCGGAAGATGGGCGACGCTCGATCGTCATCATCGACTATGCGATCAATCTTGAGCACATGGGCGACATCATCGAGAAGGGGCTGTGCGAGCAGATCGGCAAAAAGGTCAACAACGGCCTGAAATTCTCCGAGGACGGCTATCAGGAGCTCAAAAGTCTCTTCAACCTGACGATCGACAATCTGCGCGTCGCCCAGACGATTTTCGTCACCCGCAACGCCGATCTCGCCCGGCAATTGATCGAGGTGAAAGTCAATGTTCGGCATATGGAAAAGCGATCAGCCGAACGTCATATCGAGCGGTTGCGCGACGGACGGCTCGAAAGCCTGCAGACCAGTTCGCTGCATCTCGACATGCTGCGCGACTTGAAGCGCATCAACGCTCACATCGCCTCGGTCGCCTATCCGATCCTTGAGGAGAATGGGCTCCTGACAGAGAGCAGATTGCGACCGCCGGCGTGATCGTCAAGAACCGGTGGCCGCTGCTCCGGAGCTGCCGGCGTTAAGGCCGCTCCGCACGAACGCGTCGTAGCATGGCGTGAGCTTGATGCGTGTGTGGCCGGCCTCGAGGCTTGGCAGGTAAAGCGCCAGGAGCGTCCTGTTGACATTCGTCGTCGGGCAGGTCGGCACGAGGGCGATGTCGACGGCGGCGACCGCGATGCGGACGTCTTGATCCGGCTCCGGGATCGCGCGGAATGGATCTGCGCCGATGGCGACATGCTTCGGCGCGTGGCGATCCATCAGCCAGGGAAACGGATTGGCGAAGTCGATGTTGAAGATCGTGTCGAAGCGAACGCCATTGGCATCCTCATAGGCGCGCAATGCATCGATCGCATTGTCGACATTCGTCAGCCAGCCCGCTTGAAAGTCGAAGTCGCTATAGAACAGGAATGACGGCAACTCGCCTTGATCTGCCAGGGCTTTGAAGGCGCCCGGTTCGGTGATGTAGGTGTTGCGCATTCGCTCGGCTCGCGCGGCGACGATCGGGCGGACGTTGACGGCCCCCATGGTTTTCAGGTTGCGGCTTTCGATCCTGATATTGTTGGCGGCGCCGACCCAGGAGCGTGCACTCTTCTGGACGACGACAGTCATCGGTGGCAGTGCCGCAGCGATGGCGAGCAGCCAAACCGCGATCGTCAGCCGTTTGTCCTTGCCCTTCGTGGCGTAGTCGAGAGCGATCCGGAGAAGCAGCGGGTAGAGGAAGATGAAGGCCTGGCTGCCGGTGTTCTGGCTTTCGAACAGGATTCCTGCCACGACAAAGGTGCCAAGCCAGAAGAAATCCTGATCGAAAACCCTGCCGAGGGCGGCGATCGAAGGCCGTCGGTACGCATCCTCCAACAACGAGACGAAAGTAGGCCGGTCGGCAAAGAACAGGGTCAGGCAGAGAACGCTTGCCGGCACCAACAGACCGGCATTCAGGGATACGGCCTGTAGCAGGCGCGTCAGCAGGATCCCGTCATTAACGTCGAGCAACGCCAGAATGTCGCCGACATAGGCCGATACTGCGCCGATGGACAGTTCGATAACGGCAAGGATGCCAAAGAAGATCAGAGCTGCCACGACCGCTGAGCGCAGGCTGAGCCGTCCGGCGGCAAACGCCGTCAGGCATAGAATGACGCCGGCGACGGCTCCGGTGACCTTTACAAAGAAAAGCGCGATCATCGCGCCGGCTGCAACTGCGATGAGGATGCGTGGGTTGCGGACGTAGATGAGCGCTGCGGCCAACACATAGAGCAATTGGCAGACCTGGCGGTTGTAGATGCCAAACCCATCCGAACCCGGATAGGGGTAGAAGTCGCCGGTGTTGAACGGGAGTACGGAAAAGAGAAGGAACGGCAACAGTATGGCGTAGGCCAGCGTTCGTGAACGCTTCTGGAGGTCGAACGTGACAAGGCCGATCAACGGCCCGGTGACGACGAGAAGGCACCAGCTGGCCAGCAACAGGGGGTGGCCGCTCGGGAAGGCAGACTGCAAGGCGGCAAAGAGATAGTAACCCAGTGCACCAACCGGCGCGAAGAAGTCGACCGATGGGATCTGGCCGTCGCCAAGCCGGTTGGCGGCGTCGAGATAGAGATAGTGATCCCAGAACATTGGCCCTATCGGCTGCGGGATCGTGACCGTCAGAAGCAACGAGAGCAGGGCGAGCGCCAGAGCGAGTGCCGCGAGTGGCGAGCAAACGGCGGCTAGAATGCTATTGGCCGGCTTTGCCGCTGCGTCGAGATCGGTGCTGGCATGCATTGCGGCTTCTCTCCCCGGGGGAGCGATGCACGCGCATGGGTTGTCGAGGCAGGCTCCGCTTCTCCTTATGCCATCATCGGGTTTTAAGCGGGTTAACGTGACGTGATTGTGCGAGTTATGCTTCCCGCAATATGTTGCTGATAAACGAGGGTCGAATCGGGCGACCCGTTTGGCCCTTCAAGAAAAAGACCAAGGAGATCATTGGATGGAACGGAGTTGCCTGGCGATTGTACTGGCTGCGGGTGAAAGCACGCGGATGAAGTCGTCGATGTCGAAGGTGCTGCATCCGGTGGCCGGTCGGCCGATGATCGCCCATGTGGTTGCAGCGCTTTCGAGTGCCGCGATCTCCGACGTGGCTCTCGTAGTCGGTCGTGACGCCGATGCCGTTTCGAGCGCCGCCGCGATCGGTGGCGTATCGATCGCCTCGTTCCTCCAGAAGGAACGCCTCGGCACGGGACACGCGGTTCTGGCGGCGCGCGAAGCAATTTCCAAGGGATTTGACGACATCCTGGTCATCTTTGGCGATACGCCGCTGATCACGCCAGAGCCTCTGAAGGCCGCGCGCGATGGCCTAGCCGCCGGCAACGATGTCGTCGTCATCGGTTTTGAGGCTGCCGACCCTTCCGGTTATGGCCGGCTGATCGTGGAAGATGGCGCGCTGATCGCGATCCGGGAGCACAAGGATGCAACCGAGGAAGAACGCCGCATCACCTATTGCAACGGCGGGCTTATGGCGATCGATGGTCGCAAGGCGATCGATCTGCTCGACCGCATCGGCAACGATAACGTTAAGGGCGAATACTACCTGACTGACCTGGTCGAGATCGTCAGGGCGATCGGCGGTCGTGCCATCGCCGTCGAGGCGCCGGAAGAAGAGCTGACCGGCTGCAACACTCGCTCCGAACTCGCCTTTATCGAGCGGCTCTGGCAGGAGCGCCGCCGTCACGAGCTGATGCTATCAGGCGTGTCGATGATTGCGCCGGAGACCGTTTTCCTTGCCTGGGACACAGAGCTGCAACAGGACGTGCTGATCGAGCCGAACGTCGTCTTCGGCCCGGGCGTTCGGGTCGAGAGTGGCGCCATCATCCATGCGTTCTCGCATCTGGAGGGAGCGAACGTGCGCTCTGGCGCGACGGTCGGTCCCTATGCGCGGCTGCGGCCCGGCGCCGACCTTGGCGAGAAGTCGAAGGTCGGTAATTTCTGCGAAGTCAAGAAGGCGGAAATCGGGGCCGGTGCCAAGGTCAATCACCTGACCTATATCGGCGATGCCTTCGTCGGTGCCGGATCCAACATTGGTGCCGGCACGATCACCTGCAACTATGATGGTGTGAACAAGCACGAGACCCGCATCGGCGAGAATGCCTTCGTCGGCTCGAATTCCTCGCTGGTGGCGCCGGTGACGATTGGCGATGGCGCATTGGTCGCCTCCGGCAGCGTCATCACCGAGGATGTGCCGGCCGATGCCGTTGCCTTCGGCCGCGCGCGCCAGGAGATCAAGCCGGGCAGGGCGCGTGTCTTGCGCGAGCGCTACGAAGCAGTGAAGGCCGCCAAAAAGGCGGCCAAGGCTGCTGGATAGAGGCCGCGTTAAATACTGAAACCGAAAGTGAAATCGGGGCGGATTGCCTCGTCCGGCAAATGCGTTACCAAGGCAGCGCGCCGGGCGGGACTTCCGCCCTGTCGATTGGGGCGTCGAAACGGCGCGGGACGAATTCGGAGACGACTATGTGCGGAATTGTTGGCATCGTTGGGAACCAGCCGGTCTCGGAGCGGTTGGTCGATGCGTTGAAGCGCCTGGAATACCGCGGCTACGATTCGGCCGGTGTTGCGACCATCCACGCCGGTGCGCTTGAGCGGCGCCGGGCGGAGGGCAAGCTGGTCAATCTGGAGAGCCGCCTGCGCGAAGAGCCGCTGGCCGGCACGATCGGCATTGCCCACACACGCTGGGCGACGCATGGTGCACCGACCGAGCGCAACGCCCATCCGCATTTTACCGACGGCGTTGCCGTGGTCCACAACGGCATCATCGAGAATTTTTCCGAGCTGAAGGACGAACTGATCGCCAGTGGGGCGAAGTTCGAGACGCAGACCGACACCGAAGTCGTGGCGCATCTCCTGGCGAAGTTTCGTCGCGACGGCCTTGGCCGGCGCGAGGCCATGCATGCGATGCTGAAGCGTGTCACCGGCGCCTACGCGCTGGCCGTCCTCTTCCAGGACGATCCCTCGACCATCATGGCTGCCCGCAACGGCCCGCCGCTGGCGATCGGCCATGGCAAGGGCGAGATGTTCTTAGGCTCAGACGCAATCGCTCTGTCGCCCTTTACTAACGAGATCACCTATCTGGTCGATGGCGACTGGGCGGTGATCGGCGCCAATGGCGCCCATATCTTTGATCTCGCCGGCAATGCCGTCGATCGCCCGCGACAGATCTCGATGGCGGCCGCCTACATGATCGACAAGGGCAATCACCGGCACTTCATGGAAAAGGAAATCTACGAGCAGCCGGAGGTGATCTCCCATGCACTCGGCCACTACATCGACTTTGCCGAAAACCGGGTGAAGGCGCCCACGGATGCGATCGATTTTGCCGGCGTGCCGAGCCTCGCGATCTCCGCCTGCGGCACTGCCTATCTCGCTGGTCTTGTCGGCAAGTACTGGTTCGAGCGTTACGCCCGCCTGCCGGTCGAGATCGACGTTGCCTCCGAGTTCCGCTACCGCGAAATCCCACTGTCGCCGCAGTCGGCAGCCTTGTTCATCTCGCAATCGGGCGAAACCGCTGACACGCTGGCGTCGCTTCGCTACTGCAAGGATCACGGACTGAAGATCGGTGCGGTCGTCAACACGCGCGAATCGACGATCGCGCGCGAATCCGATGCCGTGTTTCCGATTCTTGCCGGGCCCGAGATCGGGGTCGCCTCGACCAAAGCGTTCACCTGCCAGCTGGCGGTACTGGCGGCCTTGTCGATCGGCGCCGGCCGCGCACGCGGCACGGTGTCTGCCGACGAGGAACAGGCACTCGTTCGTCATCTGACGGAGATGCCGCGCATCATGGGCCAGGTGCTGAACGCCATCCAGCCGAAGATCGAGATGCTGTCTCGCGAGCTGTCGAAGTGCCGCGACGTGCTTTACCTCGGTCGTGGCACCAGCTTCCCGCTGGCGATGGAAGGCGCGCTGAAACTCAAGGAAATCTCCTACATCCACGCCGAAGGTTATGCCGCCGGCGAGCTGAAGCACGGGCCGATCGCGTTGATCGACGAAAACATGCCCGTCATCGTCATCGCGCCGCACGACCGCTTCTACGAAAAGACCGTGTCGAACATGCAGGAAGTGGCGGCCCGCGGCGGTCGCATCATCCTGATCACGGACGAGAAGGGCGCAGCCGCCTCTAAACTCGAGACGATGGCGACGATCGTGCTGCCGAATGTCGACGAGATCATCGCGCCGATGATCTTCTCGCTGCCGATCCAGCTGCTCGCCTACCATACCGCCGTGTTCATGGGCACCGATGTCGACCAGCCCCGTAACCTCGCAAAGTCGGTCACGGTCGAATGATCACCATCCGGTCGGAAAGTGCGGGCGACGAGCAGGCGATCCACGACGTGACGGCCGCCGCCTTCAAGGATCACCCGCACAGCGACCAGAGCGAGCCTTTCATCATCGAGCGCCTTCGAGAGCAGGGCGCTCTGACGCTCTCGCTTGTGGCCGAAGACGAAGGCCACATCGTCGGCCATGTCGCCTTCTCGCCAGTGACGCTCACCCCGCCGGTCGCAGGCTGGTTCGGGCTCGGTCCTGTCGCCGTTTTGCCGGACCATCAGACGAAGGGCGTTGGCAGCCGGCTGATCCGCGAGGGGCTCGCAATGCTTGCCGGCGACGGTGCGGCTGGCTGCGTGGTCATGGGCGACCCCGACTATTACCAAAAGTTCAGATTCGGACACGAATCTTCGCTTGTATTCCCGGGTTGTGCGCCGCAATATTTCATGGCGCTGGCCTTCTCCGGCGCGGTGCCTGAAGGCACGGTTGCCTATCATCCGGCGTTCGGCGCCGAGTGAGGTTTAAACGGACGAGGCATGAGCGAAAATTCGAAGAGCGGCTATATTGCGACCCGGTTGCGGAACTATTTCCTGACAGGGCTGATCATCTGCGCGCCGCTGGCAATCACTGTCTGGCTGGTCCGCACCTTCATCGAATGGGCCGATGGATGGGTGAAGCCCTATCTGCCGAATTTCTATAACCCGGACACCTATTCGCCGGTGGCCATTCCCGGTTTCGGCCTGCTGGTCGCGCTCATCGTCATCACCCTGGTCGGCTTCCTCACCGCCAATCTGGTCGGGCGCTCGATCGTTGCCTTCGGCGAATCCCTCGTCAGCCGGACGCCGCTGGTTCGCACCATCTACAAGTCGCTGAAGCAGATTTTCCAGACCGTGCTGCAGGAGCAGTCGTCGTCGTTCAAGAAGGCAGGCCTGATCGAATATCCGAGCCCCGGCCTCTGGTCGCTCGTTTTCATCGCGACCGACGTCAAGGGCGAGGTTGCCGCCAAGTTTAGCGAGCGCGGCATGGATATGGTGACGGTGTTTCTGCCGCCGACCCCGATCCCGACCGCCGGTTTCCTGCTGTTCGTACCGCGCGAGAAGATCATCCTGCTTGAGATGAGTGCCGAGGACGCGGCCAAGCTTCTGATTTCGGGCGGCCTTGTGGCGCCGGACTACAATCCGCTTGCCAATGCCCCACCGCGAAAGATCGCCCAGCAGAAGTCCGCTTGACCTGTCTGCATTTATGACTTTCCAGAAATGAGGCTGCGTCGCGCCGCTGCTGGAGATGCTTCAGCCGGCACGCAGGAAGCGGATCGCCTCGTCGCGGCGGTGCAGGTAGAGCAGGGTCCTCAGTGCCTCGCCACGCGGCGATGTCAGATCCGGATCCCGTTCAATCATGTAGGCTGCGTCCTTGCGGGCGATTTCGAGCAGGTCGCCGTGCGCCTCAAGGCTTGCTATGCGAAAGCCCGGCGTGCCGGACTGCCGCGTCCCCAGCAATTCGCCTTCGCCGCGCAGTTTCAGGTCTTCCTCGGCGATCAGAAAGCCGTCCTCGCTGTCGCGCAGGATCGATAGGCGCGCCCGGCCGGTTTCACCAAGCGGGCTCTTGTAGAGGAGAATGCAGGTCGAGGCTTCGTCACCGCGACCGACGCGGCCGCGCAACTGATGCAGTTGCGCCAGCCCGAACCGTTCGGCGTGTTCGATCACCATGATGGTGGCGTCGGGCACGTCGACGCCGACTTCGACGACGGTGGTGGCGACAAGCAGGCGGATTTCCCCATTCTTGAACGCGAGCATGACGGCGTCTTTTTCCGCCCCGTTCATGCGGCCATGTACAAGTCCGACATCCCGCCCGAAGCGCTTGGCGAGCCCTTGGTAGCGCTCGTCGGCCGACATGACGTCGATTGCTTCGGATTCTTCGACCAGGGGGCAGATCCAGTAGGCCTTCTTGCCTTCCTTGAGCGCCGCAGCCAGCCGGTCGACAATTTCATCCGTGCGTTCGGTCGGAATGGTGACCGTCTGGATCGGCTTTCGGCCGGCCGGCTTTTCGGTCAGCTTGGAAACATCCATGTCGCCGAAGGCGGCCAGTACCAGCGTGCGTGGGATCGGTGTGGCGGTCATCACCAGCATGTGTGGCGAGATGCCCTTGGCGGTCAGGCGCAGGCGCTGGTGGACGCCGAAGCGGTGCTGCTCGTCGACGACCGCAAGCGTGAGTTCCCTGTAGTTGACGGTGTCCTGGAACAGGGCATGTGTGCCGACGACGATCCGCGTCTCCCCGGAGGCAATGCGCTCGACGATCGCGTCCCGCTCCTTGCCCTTGGTGCGACCGGTCAGGACATCCATGGTGATACCGGCCGGAGCGGCCATTTTCGAAAGCGTGGCGAAATGTTGCCGCGCCAGGATTTCCGTCGGGGCCATCAAGACGGCCTGGCCGCCCGATTCGACCGCAGCCAGCATCGCCATCAGCGCGACCATGGTCTTGCCGGAACCGACGTCGCCCTGCAGCAGGCGCAGCATCCGATCGTCCCCGGCCATGTCTTTCAGAATGTCTGCAATCGCGGTCGACTGGCTCGCCGTCAGCGAAAAGGGCAGTGCAGCAATGACGGGGCCGGAGAGTTTGCCCGTCGCATGCACCGGCGTGCCGGAAACCTTGCGCAGACGCTGGCGAACAAGGGCAAGGGAGAGCTGGCCGGCCAGGAATTCGTCATAGGCAAGCCGTCGGCGCGCCGGCGCCTGCGGGTCGATGTCCGTGGCATCGCGTGGCTCGTGCAAAGCGCGGAAACTGTCGGCGGCACTTTGAAAACCCTGCTTCGAAACGAGCGCGTCGTCGATCCACTCCGGCATGTCAGGCACGCGGGCAACCGCCGCCTCGATCGACTTGCGCAGGATGCGGGCGGAGAGCCCGGCCGTCAGCCCGTAGACGGGTTCGACGAGGGGCAGGTTGTCCGCCTCGCTTGCCTTGACCATATAGTCGGGGTGAACCATCGACGGCCGGCCGTTGAACCAGTCGACCTTGCCGCTGACGATCACGGTCTCGTCGACCGGCAGCGATTTTTCCAGCCAGTTGCCTTTGACGCGGAAGAAGGTGAGCGCCAACTCACCGGTGTCGTCATGCAGGAAGATGCGGTAAGGCAAGTTCTGCTTGCCGGGTGGCGGTGGCTGATGGCGATCGACGCGCCCGGTGATCGTTACAATTACGCCTTGCGGCGCGTTGGCGATCCCCGGCTGCTGCCGCCGATCGATCAGCGAGTGCGGCGCATGGAACACAAGGTCGACGACGCGGCAGTCCTCGATGCTCTCGCGGCCGAGAAGCCGGGCATACAGCTCTCCGATCTTCGGTCCGATTCCGGGCAAAGTGTTGAGCGGCGAAAAGAGCGGGTCGAGCAGGGCAGGGCGCATGGCGATGAAATTGCGACGACAATTTGGAGTTTGGCAAGGCTGACAATCATCTATTCAGCGTTTATAGAGCCCAGTGACGACATACCGTACCTCCGCGGACGGCAGGAAGGAATCCCCATGACTGGCATTTCACGCACCAGCGCCGATCTCGATCCGCGTCGCCGCCGGATCCTGTTTCGCGCCTGGCATCGCGGCATCCGCGAAATGGACCTCGTTCTCGGACAGTTCGCTGAAGCCGAGCTTCCCGGCCTCTCCGAGGTCGAACTGGACGAGCTTGAGATCATTATGGCCGAGGAAGACAACGATCTCGTCAAGTGGATCATCGGCGAACAGCCGGTGCCCGAGCGTTACCAGACGCCGATGTTTACGCGCATCGCCGCTTACCGCCCCGATTTCGAGCGGCTCCCCGAAGAGATGAAGTAGATCGATGCTGGCTGGCCTTGACCCGAAGAAGATCGTAGCGGCAACGCGTGAAGTCACGATTGGCCCGGTTCCATCAGGCGCCGAGGCGCTGGTGCTTGCCGATCTGGCCCGGGCCGGTGCGCCGGTGGCCTACATTCTCTCGGATGGCCAGCGCATTGCCGATCTGGAGCAGGTGCTGAGCTTCGTCGCTCCCGATATTCCGGTGCTGACGCTTCCGGGCTGGGATTGCCTCCCCTACGACCGGGTCTCCCCGAGTGCCGACACGTCGGCGCGCCGGCTTGCGGCGCTGAGCGCGCTCATCGCCCACCGCAAGAAGCCGCATGCAGCCATCGTGCTGGTGACGGTCAACGCTGCCCTGCAGAAGATCTCGCCGCAGGACGTGATCGAGAGCCTTGCCTTCTCGGCCCGTCCCGGCAACCAGGTCCGCATGGACGATGTCGCGGCACGGCTGGAACGCAACGGCTTCGAGCGCGTCGCGACAGTCCGTGAAGTCGGCGAATATGCCGTGCGTGGCGGCATCCTCGACGTCTTCGTCCCCGGCAGCGGCGATCCGCTGCGGCTCGACTTCTTCGGAGACACGCTCGAGACCATCCGCTCCTTCGATCCGGCAAGCCAGCGCACGACTGGCCAGGTCCGTTCCCTCGACCTCAATCCGATGAGCGAGGTGTCGCTGACGCCGGAGACGATCAGCCACTTCCGCACGCGGTATCTGTCGCTGTTCGGTGCAACCACCCGGGATGACGCGCTCTACCAAGCCGTTTCCGAAGGGCGCCGCTATGCCGGCATGGAGCATTGGCTGCCGCTGTTCTACGATCGCCTGGAGACCGTCTTCGACTATCTCGAGGGTTTTCGCATCGTCACCGACCATCTGGCGCGCGAAGCCGCCGCGGAACGGTCGAAGCTCATTCTCGATTACTACGACGCCCGCCATACGGCGGCATCGCCTGGCAAGTCGCTGGCAACGCAGGGCACGCCCTACAAGCCCGTGCCGCCGGAATTCCTCTACCTGAACGCCGAAGGCTTTGCGGCTGCGCTCGCTGAGCGCAACGCCGTTCGCCTCACGCCCTTCAGCGAACAGGAAGGCGAGGCGCGCCAGGTCGTCACCCTCGACGCGCGCCAGAGCGTGCGCTGGGCGAAGACATCAGGCGAAGGCGAGGCCGAGGGTGATCGCGTCAACGTCTTTGACCAGGCGGTCAAATACATCGCCGAGAAGCGGTCCAAAGGCTCCAAGGTTATCGTCTCGGGCTGGAGCGAGGGCTCGCTCGACCGCCTGCTGCAGGTGCTGGTCGAGCACGGCCTCGGCAACATCCGCCAGATCAAGGCGATGGCCGACATCAAGACGCTGAAGCCGGGCGAAGCCGCATCCGCGGTTCTCAGTATCGAGGCCGGTTTCGAGACGGGCGATCTCGTCGTCATCGGCGAGCAGGACATTCTCGGCGACCGCATGGTACGCCGTTCCAAGCGGCGCAAGCGCGGCGCCGACTTCATCGCCGAGGTCGCCGGTCTCGACGAGGGTAGCTACGTCGTGCATGCCGAGCACGGCATCGGCCGCTTCGTCGGGCTGCGCACGATCGAGGCGGTCGGTGCGCCGCACGATTGCCTGGAACTGGTCTACGCCGACAATGCCAAGCTCTTCCTGCCGGTCGAGAACATCGAACTCCTGTCGCGCTACGGCTCAGAGGGGACGGATACGATCCTCGACAAGCTCGGCGGCGTCGCCTGGCAGGCCCGCAAGGCCAAGCTCAAGAAGCGCCTGCTCGATATGGCAGGTGGCCTCATCCGCATCGCGGCCGAGCGCCACACCCGCCACGCTCACGTGCTTGTCGCCCAGGACGGCACCTACGATGAATTCGTTGCGCGCTTCCCCTATGACGAGACCGAGGACCAGTTGAGCTCGATCGATGCCGTGCGCGAGGATCTCGGTAGCGGCCGGCCGATGGACCGGCTCGTCTGCGGCGACGTCGGCTTCGGCAAGACGGAGGTTGCGCTGCGGGCAGCTTTCATCGCCGCGATGAACGGCGTTCAGGTTGCCGTCGTCGTGCCAACGACGCTGCTGGCGCGGCAGCATTTCAAGACCTTCACGGAGCGCTTCCGTGGCTTGCCGATCCGTATCCAGCAGGCATCGCGCCTGGTGGGCTCCAAGGAACTGGCGCTGACCAAGAAGGAAGTCGCCGACGGCAAGACCGACGTCGTGGTCGGCACCCACGCCCTGCTCGGAACATCCGTCAACTTCGCCAATCTCGGCCTGCTCATCATCGACGAGGAACAGCACTTCGGCGTCAAGCACAAGGAGCGGCTGAAGGACCTGAAGTCGGATGTTCACGTGCTGACGCTGTCGGCAACACCGATCCCTCGGACGCTGCAACTGGCGCTGACAGGCGTGCGCGAACTGTCGCTGATCACGACACCGCCGGTCGACCGCATGGCGGTGCGCACCTTCATCTCACCGTTCGACGCGCTGGTGATCCGCGAGACCTTGATGCGCGAGCATTATCGTGGCGGCCAGAGCTTCTATGTCTGCCCGCGGCTCAGCGACCTCTCGGAGATCCATGATTTCCTGAAATCCGACGTGCCGGAACTGAAGGTCGCCGTCGCTCATGGTCAGATGCCGGCGACCGAACTCGAAGATATCATGAACGCCTTCTATGAGGGCCGCTTCGACGTGCTGCTCTCGACGACGATCGTCGAATCAGGTCTCGACGTGCCGACAGCCAATACCTTGATCGTGCATCGCGCCGACATGTTCGGCCTGGCGCAGCTCTATCAGTTGCGCGGTCGCGTCGGGCGGTCGAAGGTGCGCGCCTTCGCGCTGTTTACCTTGCCCGTCAACAAGACGCTGACCACGACGGCAGAACGGCGACTGAAGGTTCTTCAGTCGCTGGATACGCTGGGTGCCGGATTCCAGCTGGCAAGCCACGACCTCGATATCCGCGGCGCCGGCAATTTGCTCGGCGAAGAGCAGTCCGGCCATATCAAGGAAGTCGGTTTCGAGCTCTACCAGCAGATGCTCGAGGAGGCCGTTGCCGAACTCAAGGGCGAGGAAGAGGTCCACGACACCGGCTGGTCGCCGCAAATCTCCGTCGGCACGCCGGTGATGATCCCGGAACACTACGTACCGGACCTCCATCTTCGGCTTGGCCTCTACCGCCGTCTGGGCGAATTGACAGACCTCAAGGAAATTGACGGCTTCGGCGCAGAAATGATCGACCGCTTCGGTCCGCTGCCGATCGAAGTGCAGCACCTCTTGAAGATCGTCTATATCAAGTCACTCTGCCGCACAGCCAATGTCGAAAAGCTCGACGCCGGTCCGAAGGGCGTCGTCGTCCAGCTTCGCAACAAGGAATTTCCAAACCCGGCGGCGCTGGTCGGCTACATCGCCAAGCAGGGCACGTTGGCGAAGATCAGAGCGGACCACAGCATCTTCTTCCAGCGCGAGTTGGTGACGCCGGAAAAACGCCTCTCGGGGGCAGCGACGGTGATGACACAACTGGCCGGGTTGGCAAAGCAGGCCTAGCCTCCAACACAAGACCGGCTGTCGAGCGAAAGCTATCACCGCGTCGGTCCGACGCGGTGCTGGCGCTGTTGATCTGCGGGATATTTCTCGTGCTGTCGGCGTTGTTGGTCCGGATCGAGGGATCAGGCCGTGGCTTTCAGCTGGGCGATTTCGCGAAGTGCGTTGCTCAATACCTCGACCGATTGCGCCCCCATCACGGCATACTGCCCGTCGATGATGAAACAGGGGACGCCGGTTACACCCATCTCGCGCGCCATGCCGATCTCTTCCTTTACGGCATCCTTGTCGGCGTCCGAATTGAGAAGGGCGGCGATAACAGGCCGGTCGAGTCCGGCGTCTGCGGCGATATCGAGCAGCACCGCGTGATCGCCGACATTGCGGCCTTCCTCGAAGTTCGCCTTGAAGAGCAGGCTGACGACGGCCGATTGCGCCGCATCGCCATGGGTGGCGGCCCAGCGGATGAGCCGGTGCGCGTCGAGCGTATTGGGGCTGATCTTCACGGCATCGAAATCGAACGCGATGCCATCGGTATGGCCAAGCGCGCGTAGCATTTCATGCGCCTTGTCTACCGCTTCCTGACCACCAAGCTTGGCGGCAAGATGCTGCTTGTGGTCCACACCTTCCGGCGGCAGGTCCGGATTGAGCTGGTAAGGCCGCCATTGCACCGCCACCTGCAGCTCCGCGCCGACATTGGCCACGGCCTGGTCGAGCCTCGCCTTTCCGAGATAGCACCACGGGCAGACGACGTCGGAGACGATATCGATGCTGACGGTTTGCATGGTGCTGGTGCCTTTCCTGTTGGCCAAAGCTGCGAGATAAGCCGGTTCCATCCGGCTTTCAATGCGTTACCAAAAGGGAACCGCCCCTTTTACTGGGCGTTTTCGTCCCACCATGCCGGCAACTGGTAGCCGTAGAGCGGCACGGTCGCCGGGCGAGCGATATGCTTGCGCCTGGCGACCCACTGTGCGTCCAGATGGTAAAGTGGCACCAGATAGGAATTGTTGACCAGCAACCGGTCATGCGCCCTGACCGCGGCGGTGAAATCCTCGGACGTTCTGGCCTGCAGGATGTTTTCAACCATCCGGTCGACCTCCTTGTCGGCGACGCCGGCAAAATTGTCGCTGCCCTGGCGGTCGCGTGACTGGGACGTCCAGCGGCCGACCTGCTCGACGCCAGGCGACAGCGTCGACGGGAACGACTTGATGATGACGTCGTAGTCGAAGGACTGGCTGCGCTGCTGGTACTGCGAATCGTCGACGGTGCGCACCGTGGCCTTGATGCCGAGCGGCGCCAGGAAGCGCTGGTAGGCAAGGGCGATCTTCTCCTGACCGGCATTCTGGCTCATGATCTCGAAGGCGAGCGGCGCGCCGTTGGCGTCAACCATCTTGCCGTCCTTGATCTGATAGCCGGCCTCGCGCAGCAGCGAGACGGCCACGCGCAGCACGTTGCGGTCGCGCCCCGATGCATCCGTCACCGGCAGGCGATAGGTGCCGTCGAGGATTGCCGGGTTGATGTGCTCGCGTGCATCGCCGATCAAACCGAGTTCACGGTCGTCGGCAGCGGCACCCAGAAACGAAAGCGTCGAGTTCTGCCAGTAGCTCTGGGTGCGGGTGTAGGCGCTGTCGAACAGGTTCTTGTTTACCCACTCGAAGTCGAAGACCAGCGCCAAGCCCTGGCGGAGCTTGAGGTTGTCGAACATCGGCTTGCGTGTGTTGAAGACGATGCCGAGCATACCGGAGGGCGTCTTCGGGGTGAATGTCTCCTTGACGACGTCACCGGAGCGAACCGCAGGAAAGTCGTAGCCGCGGGCCCATTTGGTGGCGCTGCCTTCGGGGTAGATGTCGATCTCGCCCTTCTTGAAGGCTTCGAACAGGGAGTTCTCCTGCAGGAAGTACTCGACGGAGATCTCGTCGTAATTGTCGAAGCCGACTTTGGAAGGAAGGGTCTTTGCCCAATAGTCCGGGTTGCGGCGGTAGACGATGCGTTCGCCGGGCTTTACCTCGGCAACGCGATAAGGGCCTGAACCAAGTGGGGCTTTAAGTGTTGTCTGGTCAAACGTCGCCACGTCGGTCGCGTGTTTCGGCAGGACCGGAGAGAGCCCAAGCAGCAGCGGCAGTTCGCGATCGGCGTCTTCGGTGAAGGTGAAACGGACGCTGAGGTCGCCGACCTTCTCGAGCTTGGCCACCTTCGCCATTCGGTTGGCAAAGGGCACGCGCCCCTTGTCGCGCATCAGTTCGAAGGTGAAGATGACATCGTCTGCGGTTACCGGCTGCCCGTCAGCCCAGCGCGCGGCCGGATTAATATTGAACTGAATGAACGTCCGGTCGTCGTCCCATTCCACCGACTGGGCCAGCAGACCGTACATGGTGAAGGGTTCGTCGCGGGAGCGCTGCATCAGTGATTCGTAGACGAGATTGCCGTATTCCGGATCCCACATACCGCGCGCCGTCGTGCGCATGCTCTTCAGGATGAACGGATTGAGGCTGTCGAAGGTCCCGACCACGCCGTAGGAGATCTTGCCGCCCTTCTTCACATCGGGATTGACGTACGGGAAATGCTTGTAGTCCGCCGGCAGCGCGGGCTCGCCATGCATGGAAATGGCGTGTACGGGAGCGGCCATCGCGGCATCGCCAAATGCGGTTGCGGCCAACAGGATGGCCAGACCGGAAAGAATTGTGCGCAACGTTATCTCCAGTGAAGTGGCAAACGGCCGATTCCCGGCACGTTACCAATGCCGGTCGACAATTCCAACCGACGCTATACGCAAATTCCGGCGGGCAAGAGGTCAAAAAAAAGCAAGAAACACTGGATAAACCGCACGAGCCAATGTAACAGGTGTTTCCGGAAACGGGGTCATGCATTTGCCTTATTTGGCCAACAGGACAACGGCGGCTGACGATACTCACCTGCGGAACGAATTGTTCCGTTACCGGATTTCAGGAGACGGAATCACAATGTTCTTCAAGTCGAACTTCACCAAACGTGCGGGTCTGGCAACGCTGGCGCTCTCGGTAGCAGCTGCGGGCGTCCCGGGCGTCGCATCTGCCCAGCAGGCTGGTGGCAAGCCTCCGCAGGGTTGGTTCAAGGTCTGCACCAAGCAGGAAGACAACGATGTCTGCATCGTTCAGAACCTCTTGACGGCAAACAACGGTCAGCTCCTGACCGCAGTTGGCCTCATCACCGTATCGGGCAAGGTCAACCGCAAGGTTCTGCAGGTTTCCGTGCCGTCCGCGCGACTGATCCCGACCGGCGTCCAGATGCAGATCGACGGCGGCAAGCCGGTGAAGCTCGACTACGCTATCTGCATGCCGGACAAGTGCGTGGCTGAAGCTCCGCTGTCTGACCAGCTGATCGCAAGCCTGAAGAAGGGCAATGAGGTGGTCTTCACCTCCGTCAACTTCCAGCGCGCACCGAACCCGATCAAGATGGGTCTTGAAGGCTTTACCGGTATTTTCGACGGCGAGCCGATCGAGCAATCGCAGCTTGAAGAGCGTCAGCGCCTGCTGCAGGAAGAAATGCAGAAGAAGGCTGAAGACGCGCGCAAGAAGCTTGAAGAGGCCCAGAAGGCCGCCAAGCAGAACTAAGCGCTTCGGCTCTTTCGAGAATAAAAGAAACGCCCGGACGATGTCCGGGCGTTTTTCATTTGAGCGAGTGCCGACGGCGCGGTTTCCAGAGTATCCCCAGTGCGTTTATCCGAACGCACGGCCCTTAGTGGCGGAACGTGACCTTGGGCTTGTAGTGCCCGATATCGTCCTTTTCGAACAGGGCGTCGACCTGAGCGTGGCGGATCGGCCGATCGCTCTCGTCGGAAACCAGGTTCTGCTCGGACACGTAGGCGACATACTCGCTGTCGTCGTTCTCGGCGAACAGGTGGTAGAAGGGTTGATCCTTGCTTGGGCGGATCTCCTGCGGAATGGCATTCCACCACTCCTCGGTGTTTGCGTATTCCGGGTCGACGTCGAAGACGACGCCGCGGAACGGGAAAACCCGATGGCGAACCACCTGTCCGATCTCGAATTTCGCGTTTCTCTGTTTCATGACGCAACACATCCTTTCAAGGGATTATCTGGGTTGCCAAACCCAAAACATCAATAGGGTGTCATGCACGGCTTCGTGTACGCCTTCCTGGCCTTCCTGTTTCCCGCTGCAGCGTGGTTGAAAAAAACAAGCCGGCGAGGGTCCCTTGAACCCCGCCGGCTTGCCGCGTCGCTTGCGGACCGGTGCGGCATCCGCCGCCCGGCCCATCGGTCTTAGACCGAGTAGTACATGTCGTACTCGACCGGGTGCGGGGTCATTTCGTAACGCATGACTTCCTGCATCTTCAGCTCGATGAAGGAATCGATCTGATCGTCGTCGAACACGCCGCCGGCGGTCAGGTACTTGCGATCCTTGTCGAGGCTTTCGAGCGCTTCGCGCAGCGAGCCGCAGACGGTCGGGATCTTCTTCAGTTCCTTCGGCGGCAGGTCATAGAGGTCCTTGTCCATGGCCTTGCCCGGATGCAGCTTGTTCTTGATGCCGTCGAGGCCGGCCATCAGCATCGCTGCGAAGGCGAGGTAGGGGTTTGCGGTCGGATCCGGGAAGCGGACTTCGACGCGCTTGGCCTTCGGGTTGGTGCCGAACGGAATGCGGCACGAGGCCGAGCGGTTGCGCGCGGAGTAGGCGAGCAGAACCGGCGCTTCATAGCCGGGGACGAGGCGCTTGTAGGAGTTCGTCGACGGGTTGGTAAACGCGTTCAGCGACTTGGCATGCTTGATGATGCCGCCGATGAAGTAGAGGCACGATTCCGACAGGCCCGCATATTCGTCGCCGGCGAAGGTCGGCTTGCCGTCCTTCCAGATCGACAGGTGCACGTGCATGCCCGAACCGTTGTCGCCGAAGATCGGCTTCGGCATGAAGGTTGCGGTCTTGCCATAGGCGTTCGCGACCTGGTGCACGACGTACTTGTAGATCTGCATCTTGTCGGCGTTGCGAACCAGAGCGTCGAACTTGACGCCGAGTTCGTGCTGGGCAGCGGCGACTTCATGGTGATGCTTTTCGACCGTGACGCCCATTTCGGACAGGACCGTCAGCATCTCGGAGCGCATGTCCTGGCAGCTATCGATCGGCGGAACCGGGAAGTAACCGCCCTTGACGCGCGGACGGTGGCCGAGGTTGCCGGTCTCATAGTCGGTGTCGTCGTTAGACGGCAGTTCCGAGGAGTCGAGCTTGAAACCGGTGTTATAAGGATCAGCCTTGTACTTGACGTCGTCGAAGACGAAGAATTCGGCTTCCGGGCCGACGAAGACGGTGTCGCCGATACCCGATGCCTTGAGGTAGGCTTCGGCCTTTTTCGCCGTGCCGCGCGGGTCGCGGTTGTAGGCTTCGCCCGAGACCGGATCGAGAATGTCGCAGATGATGACCATCGTCGACTGCGCGAAGAACGGGTCCATATGCGCTGTTTCCGGGTCGGGCATCAGCACCATGTCGGACTCGTTGATGGCCTTCCAGCCGCCAATCGAGGAGCCGTCGAACATGACGCCATCGGCGAACATGTCTTCGTCGACACAGACGACATCCATCGTTACGTGCTGCAGCTTGCCCTTGGGGTCGGTAAAGCGCAGGTCGACGAACTTGACGTCGTTGTCCTTGATTTGCTTCAGAATATCGCTTGCAGTCGTCATTTTCCGTAATTCCCTGTGTGAGATGACGAGGTTTTAAGGTGAAAGGGCCGGGCGGCCCTTGAGGATCAGATGGCGTCGAGGCCCGTTTCGCCGGTACGAATTCGGATGACTTCCTCCACGTTGGAAACGAAAATCTTTCCGTCGCCAATCCGGCCGGTTTGGGCAGCATTGCGGATCGCCTCGATGACGGCCTCCGCGTTTTCGTCCGCCAGCACCACTTCGACCTTTACCTTGGGCAGGAAGTCCACGACGTATTCAGCGCCGCGATACAGCTCCGTGTGACCCTTCTGTCGACCGAAGCCCTTTGCTTCCGTGACGGTAATGCCCTGCAGACCGACTTCCTGAAGGGCTTCCTTCACTTCGTCGAGCTTGAAGGGCTTTATGATCGCTTCGATCTTTTTCATGAGAAAATGTCTCTCCGCTTCTCCCTTTAAAGCAGGATCATGCCCGCTCACCCATCAATATGCACGTTGCATGCCAGTTTTTCTGCAAAATGATTGCCGAAGAGCAAAATTTCTTGGGATTGAGCGATGGTGACTGCATTCCATGCCTTTGGCTTCGGTCGATCTGCCTATTTTTTGTAAGGTTTCTGCCCAGCTTGTTCGGTTTGGGTCGAGGGTCGTGGCATCTGCACCGGGAAAGCACGTTATTTGAGCAACAAATATGTGCAAATGCATCATTGGTGAGCAATCCGTAATCCGTGGACACCACTTGCCGCGGGCTGATGGACGGGGGTAAGTCTGGACCATGCACTCTTCTCTTCGTGATCTGTTGATTACCCCGGCCGAAATGGCCGCAATAGACCTGGCAGCTGCGCGATCGGGGATCGACAGCTTCCTGTTGATGCGCAGCGCTGGGTTGGCTGTCGCTGCGGCTGCGCTCGGGCGCTTTCCGCAGGCACAACGCTATGTCGTTCTGTGCGGACCCGGCAACAATGGTGGTGACGGCTATGTCGCGGCCTTGGCGCTTGTCGAGAGCGGTGCGAACGTTGCTGTTTTTGCCTTCGGTGATCCAGCCGCACTTTCCGGCGACGCCGGCCGTGCACGGCAACTGTGGAATGGCACCACAGATCCACTTGCTTCCTACTTGCCGCAGCCCGCAGATGTCGTCGTCGATGCACTCTTCGGCGCAGGCCTTTCGCGCGATCTACCGGGACCGGTGGTGGAAGCGATCAATCGGATCAACGGGCGGAACTTGCCCATCATTGCCGTCGACCTGCCGACCGGCGTTGACGGGCGGACAGGGCAGATCCGCGGCGCGGCATTCGCTGCGAACCATACGGTCACCTTCATGGCGAGGAAGCCGGGCCATCTGCTGCTTCCCGGCCGTTCGCTGTGCGGCGCTCTCGAGGTCTTCGACATCGGTATTCCGGCCCGGATCGTGCTCGCGGGGGGGAACGCATTGCGCGTCAACACACCGGCTCTCTGGTCCGACCATGCGGCAAGGCTCGATGCATCGAGCCATAAATTCCGTCGCGGTCATCTCGTCGTCTTCTCGGGCGGGGCGCAGGCGACGGGTGCCGCGCGACTGGCGGCGGCCGCCGGTCTCGCTGCCGGGGCCGGTCTGGTGACGGTGGCATCACCGACGGCGGCGCTCGACGTCAATGCCGGGCAACTGACCGCGGTCATGCTGAAAGCGATAGACGATCCGCCGGAGCTCGCGCGCTGGCTGGAAGACACCAGGCTCGGGGCGTTTGTGCTTGGTCCGGGATTTGGAGTTGGTGAGCGCGCGCGCGCCTTTGCGCTAGCGCTCTGCGATCGCGCGCTGGTTCTCGATGCCGATGGCATTACGTCTTTTCAGGAACACCAGTCGCAATTGTTCCCCCGACTGGCGGCGGCAACGGGCAGGGCGGTGATGACGCCGCATGAGGGCGAGTTCGCCAGGCTGTTTCCCGAGATTGCCCGAGACAAAAACCAGTCGAAGATCGAGAAGGCGAAAGCCGCGGCACAGATCAGCCGCGCGACGATCGTCTACAAGGGTGCCGATACGGTGATCGCCAGTCCGGACGGGAAGGTTGCCGTCAATGCCAACGCTCCGCCGTCACTGGCGACAGCCGGATCCGGAGACGTGCTTGCAGGCATTATCGGCGCGCACTTGGCGCAAGGCATGCCAGCGTTCGAGGCTGCTGCCGCCGGTGTCTGGCGCCATGGGGCCGCCGGAGCGCAGGCCGGCCCTGGGTTGACCGCCGAAACGTTGGTGGCATCCATGCCGCCGCTTGGCTGAAGCCCACTTCGTCATTCGAGCGTGAAAACAAAACGCCTTCGACACGCTGGCGCGTGACGAAGGCGTACATGACCCGATCGGATCAGCCGCGCGTGCCCTTGGCGATCGGCTCCTGATAGGTAAAGCCCAGATCCCACGGGAAGTAGATCCAGGTATCCTGGCTCACTTCGGTGACGAATGTGTCGACCATGGGCCGGCCCTTGGGCTTGGCGTAGACGGCGGCAAAATGCGCCTTCGGCAGCATGGCACGAACTTCGGCCGCCGTCTTGCCGGTATCGGTCAGGTCGTCGATGATCAGTACGCCTTCGCCGCCATCCTTGGCGATCTCAGGCGCGATGCCTTTCAGCACCTTCATCTGACCCTGCGTGTCATAATCGTGGTAGGAGGCGATGCAGACCGTCTCGATCATGCGGATGTTGAGCTCGCGGCAGATGATTGCCGCCGGCACGAGGCCGCCGCGGGTAATGCACACCATGGCGCGCCATTCCTGCCCCTGATCTGCCAGCCGCCAGGCAAGCGCACGCGCGTCGCGGTGGAACTGATCCCAGGAAACGGGGAAGGCTTTATCGGGCAGGGACATTGATGGGCTCCGGCTTGTCTGGACGAGGTAAAGGCGAAGCATCCGGCAGATCGGGCAGGCGCAGACGCTTCATCCTGATTTGCCGACATGCAATAGCGGCAATAGCGGCCGATGCGCAAGAGCTTCGCATCCCTTGCCATGCCCTCCGTAGCCTCTGCTGTCAGGTTTGAACGCGCAAAGCGGTAATCGCATCGATCATTGCCTGCACATCCGCGGCTGCGGCCGACAGAGCCTGCGGATCGCGCGCCCTGACGACGATATCGGTCGAGAAAACCTTGCCGTCGAATTTGGGGTAGGATCCGATGCTGGTTTCCGGGTGGTTCTTCTGCACTTCGGTGAGCGGCGTGCCGATATCGCCTTCGCCATAGGGAGAGCGTACCGATTGCGAGAGCAGCGGCGTGCCGGCCTGCAAATCCGGCATGATCGCATCGAGCATCGCCTGAAACACCTGCGGCACGCCAGCCATCACATGCACATTGCCGATGGCAAAGCCCGGTGCGGTGGAGACCGGATTTGGGATCAACCGTGATCCCTGAGGCATGCGCGCCATCCGCTTGCGCGCGTCCGAAAATTCCATGCCGCGGCGTTCGTACATCGCGGCGAGCAACGCCATGGCTCGCTCATCATAGATGCAATCGACAGCAAAGGCTTTCGACACGGCGTCGGCCGTTATGTCGTCATGGGTCGGGCCGATCCCGCCTGAGGTGAAGATGTAGTCGTAGCGCGTGCGCAGCGCGTTGACGGCTTCGACGATCGACGCCTCCTCGTCAGGCACGATACGCACCTCCCGAAGGTCGATGCCGACCATCGTCATCATGTCGGCGAGATGGCCGATGTTCTTGTCCTTGGTTCTGCCGGACAACAGTTCGTCGCCGATGGCGACCATGGCGGCAGTAACGATCTTGGGGCTGCTCATTGGCGATCCTGCTTATGTGAGGCGATTGTTCAGTAGCATCTCGTGATTGTTCGAGAATTGAGAACGCTCTGTTGACCGTGTGGCTTCTGGCAACCGGACGCATTTTGATAAATCCTGCACGTGACGGTAATCAAGCGGAATTGCCTGAATCCAAAGGAGCATTTATGGCCAACGTTCTCGTTCTCTATTATTCGGCATACGGGCACATCGAGACGATGGCCTATGCAGTGGCGGAAGGCGCCAAGTCAGCCGGTGCTGACGTCGTCGTCAAGCGCGTTCCCGAACTGGTGCCGGAAGACGTTGCCAAGGCATCGTACTACAAGGTGGATCAGGCTGCGCCGATCGCTACGGTCAACGAACTGGAGAATTACGACGCCATCATCTTTGGCGCTGGCACGCGCTACGGCACGGTCGCCTCGCAGATGCGCAACTTCATCGACCAGACAGGCGCGCTTTGGGCTCAGGGCAAGCTGGTCGGCAAGGTGGGCTCGGTGTTCACCTCATCGGCGACACAGCACGGCGGCCAGGAATCAACCATTCTCGGCTTTATCCCAACCTTGATGCACCACGGCATGGTCGTCGTCGGCCTTCCCTATGCCTTCCAGGGTCAGATGGGTCTTGAGGAGATCAAGGGTGGCTCGCCCTACGGCGCTTCGACCATCACTGGCGGTGACGGTGCGCGCCAACCTTCGGCGATCGAACTCGACGCCGCTCGCTATCAGGGCGCGCACGTCGCCAAGATCGCAGCGAAGCTGTCGGCCTAAGCCACGGAAAAGTCTTGAAAGATCGACAGGAAAGCGGCTCTCGCAAAGGGCCGCTTTCTCGTTTCGGGACGGCCTGTCACATTCTGATTCGCGAAAGTGGCCTACTGGCCTGTACCTGTGTTAATATCCGCCGCGTTCGGCATGAGAATGCCATTGACGAGGAGGAATATTGGGCCGTGCGGCAACGGTCCGCGGAAGGCGGAATTGCCTTTCGGAGTGCAGGGAGAGAAGCATGGCGCGCATTACGTACTCCATCGTTCCCCATGACGGCGGTTGGGCCTACAAGGCAGCCGACGCTTTTTCGGAACCCTTTCCCAGCCGAGAAATGGCGCTGGCGGCCGCCAAGGCCGCCGCAGCCGAACAACAGGTCGGCGGCGACGACGAGGATATCAGCTTCCAGGACGAAAAAGGGAACTGGCACTTCGAACACACCGACGGCGGTGATCGACCTGAGGCAACCGTCGAAGACGGTTGACAGACTTTTCGGACGATTTGAGCGGTCCGTTCCATATCAGCATCTGCGAGAGTATTGCGTCCACTGCGTCGGCATTAGCGGAGGATTTTCAATGCAGCATTACAGCGTTCAGATCTTCACCTGGACCGCCCGCAACGGCGTGCAACAGGTCGGATCAGCAATCGAAGTCGATGCCCTCAATCCGAAGGCTGCAGCCGTCTCGCTGCTGGGCCTGCGGTTGGAGGATAAGGGAGCCTGCACGAAACTAGCGGTCAGGGTGTGGCACGACGATACCCACATGGCCGAATGCGACTGCTTCTACTACCACTGAGCGGCAAATCGATCCCAAGCGACGTTGCGCGACCCGTTCGTTGAACGGGCGTTCGCGCGCGGACAGTCTCCAACGAGCATTATCTGGTGCGGGCGGCGGGGATCGAACCCGCACAGCCGAAGCCGAGAGATTTTAAGTCTCTTGCGTCTACCAGTTTCGCCACGCCCGCACTGAGTGTTTTCAGTACCTTGCGCTCTTCGGTTTTGGAAGGCCCGAACAACGGAATTTTCGGTGTCGGGTTCATGTGGGTTGGGCTGCCGGCAGTGTGGGGGGCAGCTTCGGACACAGTGGATCGTTGATATGCCCTGGTCACGGCGCGCACCCGCAAAGAGGTGGGGCAGGGCCTTCGCCGACGGCGGCAGACGCGTGCATTGGAAAGGGATCGGGAAGACGTACGGGCGGCCCGCGCCGCCCTTCTGTCTACTAGAAGATCGTTTTGCTTGGCGGGCTTGGGGCGTTGTTCTGGTTGCCCGAAGTGCTGGTTCGATGGTCGCGAATTCGGCCGGCGGCCAGTTCACCCTCGTTCGTTGCTTTAACGAGGGTCTGCTTTCCGACCGGTGCCGAAGGCACGGCGGTATAGGCGCCGTTCGCAAATGCGAGCGATAGCACGGCGGCAATGACAATCTTCTTCGGTAGTCTCTTTGGTTCGGACCCGGCGCACAACGGTGAGCAAGCGGGAACCTTGGCGTAGAACGGCCAGTGATTCAGAGACATACGGCAGATGCTGTACTTCAACCGGGTCGACGTGGCGAGATCCGGAAATGGTTACGAAAGCTTGAGGCGATGTCTCCCATCGCCTGCTCCATGCTCGAAGGGTCTAGATCAGAAGTTGGTGGTGATGCTGTGGTTATATATCCGGCTCTGTTCCGCCTTCTTGGCGGCAAGGGGCACCACGACAATGAATGCAACGAGTGCGAGAATGAAAGCCGGTCCAGGAAGTGCCACCAGAGATTTCCCCGATTTATGATTGTCCCCATTATTCGGGAATTAGGCTTAATTGAAGCTGAATGAAGCCTGTCGAAATGCTGTCGAAAAGCGGAAATAGCCGCCGACGTGCCGATGAAATAGCGGCACCGTTGTCATTTTTCATCGGTGATCGGGTCGTTGTCGCGTCCTGAACACGAAATCCGGAAGGAAGAATCTTGGCGGGCAGAGACGTTTCCCCGTTGAGATCCAGAATGATCGCGACAACGTCCGCAGATGCCGCAGCGTCGCCGCTTTCACCAATTGTTCTTCCCTCAAATGGGTGAGCAGGGCCAGAATAGACCGGGTTCGTACTGCGGATGTTCGCCCCCCGTTCGCCATGTTTTAGGTGTCGCTTTAGAGTGGGCGCGACCAATTTTCAGCTTCGATGTCGATTAAGATTCGGCGCACTGGCGGCTGAATATGGAACGACATCTCGAAAACCCGTGGCGAACAGACCATGCGGAGCACTCGTCGTATTTGCCTTTAAAGGAGTGCGAAAAGTCTGGCTATGATCGCGGGGAGCGGTCCGTTGGTTCGGTGATACTGGAAAGCCCCACTAGCCGTCCGTAAGCTCCTCGGGCGTTGAAACGATTGCTGAATTCCCCAAGGCGCCATCTGCGTACTTGAAGGCAAGTATGCTCATGACGGAGGCGACTATGACCAGCAGGATGATCCGCATTCTTGTTTTTCCGGTTCGTTGCTCTGTCTAGCAACTCCGGTGGAGGCTCGTTGTTCCAACTCGGCGTTCGGCGACCTGTATCGTTCATCTCAACACAACACTGGCCGCTGCCGCCGGTGCCACGGTGCCCGACAGCGCCGTGCGTCTTACGACACGTAAAGCATGCAGTCGCTTGTCGGTGCCGGCAGACGAAGGATTACTCCTCTATGGCAATCCCTGCCTCACGCGCGGCATCAATGAAGGCTTGACGGGCGGTTTCGGCCGATTGCTTGCCCTCGATCACCGCCGCGCATGTATCAAGCGCGCGCGTCAGGAGCGCACTGTCTTCGATCGGCCAGTCCTCGATCATTGCCCAGGATGCTTCGGTCGTATTCGAGATGGTCGTAAATTTGCCCGGCCCCTCCAGGGCCAGGGTTACGGGCTTGTCCCAATTTTCGGCCATGTCGGTTACCTCAATTTCAGCTGGTGGCGGCCCTTAGCACAGATCCGGGCGATTCCGCGAGCAATGCGATCGATACTTATGTTGCGCCGAAGTCGAGCCATCCGCGCCGTAATTTCCGTCAAGCAACCGCATCGGCGAACGCTACCCGGACATCGGTGCGGCCCTTTTTGGTCCCCTACGATGGCTGACGCTTCGATCGCGAGAAATAGAAGATTGTGCCCGCGATCAACGCGCCAAGGCCGTAGGTGAAAAATGCCTGAAAGTATGGAGTGTCTGACGTCAGAAAATAGATCGCTGGCGCAACGAACATCATGACTGTCAAACCGATAAGGCGAGAAGCAAAGATGCTCATGTCCGAGCGTTTCTTGATCATCCACCCGATCAAGATGCTGGTGAATGTCATCACTATGCTGGCTCCCATGAGCTGCGCCATGCTGGTCCTCCATCAAGGTTTCCTCAGGACTTCCGCACATTTCTCCGGTTTGCAAAAGACCAATCGCTCTTCCGGTCAACAATTGATGGTTGCGTTGACGCGTCGGCTGGTACCGGGCTGCCACCAGTTCAATTGGTCGCGCTCACTTCGGCTGTGGCGCGCTATTTGTCCAGCGTCTGCAGCACATCCGGCAGTCCACCGAGATCGACAATCTCACGAAAACGCGGATGGCTGTCCGGCTTGTCGTGATGTTCGAACGCCCAGGTGAGGGCATGCGGTACGTAGATTCCCCAGCTGCCGGCGTCGAGTGCGGGCACAATATCCGATTTCAGCGAGTTGCCGACCATCAGGCTTTTTGATGGGCCGTCGCCGTGATGCGTGAAAATGCGATCATAGGTGGCGACGGTTTTGTCGCTGACGATCTCGACCCCGTTGAAATAGTCGCCAAGCCCTGAGGCGGCGAGCTTGCGCTCCTGATCGAAAAGGTCACCCTTGGTAATCATCACCAGCCGGAATGTGCCATGAAGAGCCTCCAGTGTTTCTTTGACATGGGGCAACGGCTCGACCGGGTGGACAAGCATTTCGCGCCCTGCGGCGAGAATCTCTGCAATCACCGATGACGGGACCCGGCCGTCCGTGACCTCGACGGCCGTCTCGATCATCGACAACACGAACCCCTTGATGCCGAAACCGTAGAGGCCGAGGTTGCGCTTTTCCGCGGCCAGAAGCCTTGCGGGCAGGTTTTCCGTGTCGGCGTGCTCCCTGAGCAAGTCAGTGAAGCGCGCCTCGGTCAGGCGAAAGAACTGTTCGTTTTGCCAAAGCGTGTCGTCGGCATCGAAGCCGATTGTCGTAATTATGTCGGGCATTGTCTCACGGTCCGGCGATCTTGAACGGCTGATCGATCGTCGCCGTCTTGCCGCTGTTGATATCGTTGAAGTGGAAGCGCAGCACGTAGTCGCCTGCCGGCGCTCCGGAAACGTCGATTGTCAGGGTCGAATAGATTTCCTGGTTCTTGAGGTAGCCGGTGAAGGTGAAATCGCCGAATGCCTTCTGGCCGGCGAGGACTTTTCCGGCGGGATTGAGGATATCGAAATCGACGGTGAAGCGTGTTTCCAGCTTGTCCGTCACAGCCGCTTGCTTCCAGGTCAGTCCGACTGGCTCGACATAGGAAACGATGGCTTCCCCTGTCTTGAAGACAGTGCCGTCCTTGGGCTCATACATCGCGTAGCCGGCAGGTTCCTTGCTGATGAAGACGGCTTTGCCGATCGAAAAGGGCAGGGTCTGCGAAAAGTCGCCGACCGCCTGTCGCAGCAGCTCTCGCGCCTTGGCCGGGTCGCCGGAGGTTGCCAGTTGTTCGGCCTTGGTGGCAGCCTCGACGAGCGGTCCGGCCATTGCCTCGATGCTTATGCTGAGCATGCTTGCGGCGGTCAGCACCGCCAGCAGTGACCGATATATCGCCATGACGCCCCCCTTTGTCCGGTTGATCCGACTGTCGGCATTTGCCGCATCGAGTCAAGACGATAGGGCCGGCGCGGCGATGGTCAATGTTTCCAGAAGATTGGCGTCAGAATAACGAGCACTGTCAGCACTTCCAGACGACCAAGCAGCATCATGAGCGAAAGAAGGTAAAGCTCGGGATCCTGGAGCGTCGAAAAATTGCCGGCCGGGCCGATCAGGCTGCCAAGGCCAGGGCCGACATTGGAAAGGCAGGTGATTACCGCCGAGGTCGCAGTGATGAAATCGTAGCCGAGTGCACCCATGCCGAGACTGCCCAGCACCCACAGCAGGATATAGGTGGTGAAGAACAGGAAGATAGCGCGCTGCGTGTCGGCATCGACAGTGTTGTTGCCGTAGCGCACTGCATAGATCGCATTGGGATAGATGAGCTTGTTGAGGCCGGAGCGAATAGCGTTGAAAAGCACGACGAAGCGATAGGCCTTGATTCCGCCTGCGGTCGATCCCGAGCAGCCGCCCATGAAGGTGGCGATGAAGGCCACCATCACGACGAACGGTCCCCACAGACTATAGTCCTCGCTTGCAAAGCCGCTGGTCGACAGGATCGAGGTGATGTTGAAGAAGGAATGGGCAAGCGCCAGGTGAAATTCGACGCCATTGGCGAGGCGATGGTAGATCGCCACTGCGATCGAGAAAGCCGAGAGGTATCCGAGAAAGACGATGATCTGCGGATCGCGCAGTGCGTCGAGGCGGCCTCGCACGACGAGCACGATCAGGATCGAGAAAGGCAGGCTGCAGAGCGCCATGAAGAACGTCGCGGTCCACAGGAGCGGGATGCTGCCGAAATAGGCGAAGGACGCGTCATGGGTGGAAAACCCGCCCGTCGCTACTGTCGACATCGCGTGATTGATGGCATCGAACCGGTTCATGCCCGCCATGTTGTAAGCGACCGTGCAGAGCACGGTGATCGAGACATAGATCAGGAGGAAGGCGCGGCTGAAGCTTGCAAGCCGCGCGAACGGTTTGTCGCTGGTATCGGAGGATTCCATCTTGAAGAACGACATGCCACCCACCCGGAGATAGGGGATGATGAACAGGCCAAGCACGACGATGCCGATGCCGCCGAGCCAGCACAGCAGCGAGCGCCAGACGAGCAACCCGGGCGGCGCATCGTCGAGCCCGACGATGACGGTCGATCCGGTGGTGGTGATGGCGGAGACGGACTCGAACAGAGCCTGCGCGAAGTCGAGCTTCAGCGAAGACAGCCACAGCGGGATGGCGCCGACGACCGAAAACACCGCCCAGAGAAGATTGACCAGCACGAACCCGAACTTCTTCGAGAATGGCGGCGGTCCCATCCGCGTTGCCATGAACGTCGCTGCCGACAGGCCGCCTACCATGAAGGCGGAGACGGCAAAGATCTGCCAGTCCGGATGGCCAAAATAGAGATCGACCATCGCGGGCACGAGCATCGCCAGCGAAAGGTACAGGCCGAGTATCGCCGCGATATGCACGGCGTGCCGGATCAGGGTTGCGTTCAAGCGTTCGATTTCCTGGAATGAAACATCGTGATCTGGCGAGGCGCGAGGCGGCAACATTGTCCACCGCCGGGCGATTCGTGTCAAAGCGATGGCCTCAGGCGCTGCAATGTGCAATAGCGGCTGCCATCGGCAAACTCAATGGATGACCTCACGTGACGAAGCAGGATGTTGACAACGCGACCGCGGCGATGCGCGATATTTTCCCGGCCACGCCGCTGCAATTGAACGAACATCTGAGCGGCCGCTACGGCGCCAATATCTACCTTAAACGCGAGGACCTTTCGCCGGTTCGTTCCTACAAGATCAGGGGCGCTTTCAATTTCTTCCGCAAGGTTCTTGGCGCCGGTGCCGCAGGCAAGACCTTCGTTTGTGCCTCGGCCGGCAACCACGCCCAGGGCTTTGCCTTCGTCTGCAGGCACTTCGGTGTTCCCGGTGTCGTGTTCATGCCGGTGACCACGCCGCAGCAGAAGATCGACAAGACCCGCATGTTCGGCGGCGAGTTCATCACGATCCGTCTCGTCGGCGACATTTTCGACCAATGCTACAAGGCAGCCCGCGACCATGTCGAAACGATCGACGGCGTCATGGTGCCGCCGTTCGATCACCTCGACATCATCGAGGGACAGGCAACCGTTGCCGCTGAAATTGCTGAACAACTGCCCGAAGGCGTCAGGCCGGATCTTGTCGTGCTTCCCGTGGGCGGCGGCGGTCTGTCGGCCGGTGTCACCGGCTATCTGAAGGATGAGGTCGCCGCCGACCATTTCGTCTTCTGCGAACCGTCCGGTGCACCGAGCCTCAGGCAGAGTCTTGAAACCGGCAGTCTCGTCACGCTCGACCAGGTCGATAACTTTGTCGATGGCGCGGCGGTCGGGCGGATCGGCGATCTGAATTTCGCAGCGTTGCGGCGCTTCTCAGCCGACCAGGTCATGCTTCTGCCGGAAAACGCAATCTGCATGACGATCATCGACATGTTGAATGTCGAAGGCGTCGTGCTCGAGCCCGCAGGCGCGCTGTCGATCACGGCGCTGGAGGCAATCGGGCGCGACAAGCTTGAAGGCAAGACGGTGGTAGCGGTCGTGTCCGGTGGAAATTTCGACTTCGAGCGGCTGCCCGACGTCAAGGAGCGGGCTATGCGGCACGCAGGCCTCAAGAAGTATTTCATCCTGCGCATGGCGCAGCGTCCGGGCGCCTTGCGCGACTTCCTCAACCTGCTCGGCGACGAGGACGATATCTCTCGCTTCGAGTATCTGAAGAAGTCGGCCCGCAACTTCGGTTCGATCCTCATCGGCATCGAGACCAGGCATGCGGAGAATTTCCCGATCCTGAAGTCGCGGTTCGACGCCGCCGGCCTGCGTTATCAGGACATCACCGAGAACGAGATCCTGTCCAACCTGATCATCTGACGGTTGCCGAGCTGGAAGGCAAAGCCGGAGTGCCAACTCGACACTTTGGCTTTGACAGCTTTCGCCGTCGCGTCTAAGTCTTGCTCATGGCATCATTTTTCTCAAAACTGTTCGGCCGTTCCGGCTCTACCGAAAACGAAGCTCAAGGCGCGTCGGGAAAAACCGAAGCCTATGCGGAGTGCACGATCCGTGCGACGCCGATGCGCGAAGGCTCGCAGTTCCGCCTGGCAGGCAGCATCGAGAAGACTGTCGGCGAAGACGGCGTGCGCGTACGCAGCTTCATCCGCGCTGACCTGTTCACCTCCGAGCAGGATGCGATTGACGCGACGTTCCGCAAGGGGCGCCAGATCATCGACCAGACCGGACCGTCGCTTTTCGCCGACGACGCCTCTTCGCGACAGGTCTGATTCCAAGCTGTCGCCCGTTGGCCTTTCTTCCTGAGAATTGAAGACAATACAGTCTGTTGTCGCTGATAGATCATGTTGATCGTGAGCGTGACGGCTCATTGGCGCCGGATGGCCGTTCGCCGCTCCGGCTCGCCTGTTGACGCGTTCCGCCAACAGCGAAACGCCGATTTCGCGCTGGTGAGAATGTGCCCCCGTCTTGCGGGGGCACGATGGTTCAGAGCTTGATGCGGAAACGGGCAAACCCGTCGGCGGCTTCGCCGGCATCCTCGATCGTCACGCCCTTGACCTCCGACAGAAACTGCCGTGCCTTCGGGCCACTGTCGAAGGTGACGCTGGTATTGGCGAGCGGGACGAAGGTCCAGTTGGCATCTGCCGCCGGATTGATGGTTCCCTGGTCGATGATGTAGCGCACCACGACGTCGCGGTTGGTGTCCGGGGCCACGAAGACCACCTTGTCGGTTGCGATGTCGGGGAAATGGCCGCCGCCACCCGCACGGTAATTGTTTGTCGCAACGACAAATTTCTGCGCTGGGTCAATTGGTTGCCCGTTGAAGCTCAAGTTTTTGATGCGTTTGGCTGACGGGTTGATCGCATTACCGTCCTTGTCGAACTTCGGCGGCTCGGAAAGGTCAATCTGATAGGTGACGCCGTCGATGACATCGAAGTTATAGGATGGGAAGTCGCCGTTGATCAGGGCGACATCGGAGGCCCCGGCCTTGACCTGGTTGAAGATGCCTGCGGACATTTCCAGCCAGTTGCGCACCTGCTCGCCGGTGATGACGACGGCCTGGACCGTGTTGGGATAAAGATAGAGGTCGGCCACGTTCTTGATGGCAATGTCGCCCGCCGGAACGTCGGTGTAGTAGTCGGCACCGCCGCGGCCACCGGCCTTGAACGGCGCTGCCGCCGAAAGCACGGGCAGGTCCTTATGCTCCGTGTCCTTCAGCATGTCCTTGATGTACCAGGTCTGCGCCTGACTGACGACCTGGACCGACGGGTCGTCAGCGACCAGAGCGAAGTAGGAATAGAGCGGCACTGAACTTTTGCCGACGGGGGTGCGGACATAGGCAAGTGTTGCCTCGTGCTCCTTTTGCGCCGCCGCCAGAACTTCAGGCTTGTCGGCGACCTCGGCGATCACTTTCTTGTCTTCGCGCCGATAGATCGGGCGCGCTTCACTGGTGGAACTGACGACGCGCCAGGCGCCGCCTTCGCGCTCGATGAGCAGATCGATCAGCCCGAGATGCGAGCCCCAGAATCCGCCCATGACGCCGGGCTTGCCCGAGATCAATCCCTTGGCATTGTCGACGCCGGCAATCTTGTCGAACTTCGGACCGGGGAAGTCGAGATGGCTATGGCCAGTCACGATCGCGTCGATGCCCGCGACCGCAGCGAGCGGTACGGAGGCGTTTTCGAGATTCTCAGCGTAGTCCTGCTGGCCGATGCCGGAGTGGGAAAGCGCGATGACGATATCGGCACCTTCCTCGCGCATCTGCGGAACCCAGGCTTGTGCTGCCTTGACGATATCGCGGGCATTGGCCTTGCCCTCGAGGTGCTTGGTATCCCAGCTCATGATCTGCGGCGGCACGAAACCGATGAGCCCGACCCGGATCGCATGTTCAGTGCCTGCGCCGTCCTTCACCTTGCGGTCGAGAATGACATAGGGTTTGAGGAACAGTTCATCCTGGCGGGCATCGGCTGCGAGTGCGCCCTTCGTCAGGTTGGCGCACACGAGCGGGAAGTTGGCGCCGTTCAGCACCTTGAACATGAAGTCGAGGCCATAATTGAATTCGTGGTTGCCGAGCGTGCCGCAGTCATAGCCGAGCACGTTCATCGCCGCGATAACAGGGTGAATGTCTCCATCCTTCATGCCGCGCTGATAGGCGATATAGTCGCCCATCGGATTTCCCTGCAGGAAGTCACCGTTATCGACGAGGATGGAGTTGGTTGCTTCGGCCCGGATGGCGTCAACGATGGAAGCCGTGCGTGCAAGCCCCAGCGTGTCGTTCGGCTTATCGCCGTAGTAGTCGTAGGGGAAGACGTGAACGTGGAGGTCCGTCGTTTCCATTATGCGCAGGTGCGCCTGGTTGGCCGCTGCGCGCGCCGAGAAGGGGTGAAGCATCACGAGGGCCGAGGAGGCCACGACGCCCGACAGAAGCGAGCGGCGCGAGAGGTGGAACGGGGATGTCGTCGATTGCATGCTTGCCCTCCATTGATTGGATGTCATTGCAGTTCGGTTGATTGCAATCCGCGGTTTCGTCATTTGAAGGCGAACCACGGTGGGTTGGTCGCGACTATGCCGCAAAGGCAACACTTCGCAAAGCAGTTGATTCTCGCATGTCAATTCCGCGCCGCCGGCCGCCAAGGTAAAGTTTTCTTTAAGCTTTCCGCCTAACGGTTCGCGTGGCGAAACCGGAAATTTTCCTCACGAGCATGCCCAACGCCAATCTCATTCTTTTCGTCGGCGAAGCACTGGTCTACGTCACGGCGATGATCTGGCTGTTGCAGCTTCGTGCCCGGCTGGGTCTCGGAGTCTTCGTCGCTGCACTGGGTGTGATGCATTTCATCGAGACCTATCTGGCAGCGGTGTTTTACGTGCAGTTGCCCTTCGGGATTGTCTCGCCGGGATCGGTCGTGCTTTTCTCCGGAAAGCTCATGATCATCCTGCTGCTGTATGTGAAGGAGGATGCGGCGACCGTCCGGCAGCCGATCTACGGCCTGCTTGCCGGCAACTTCCTCACGGTTGCGCTCAGCCTTCTGCTGCGCCAGCACGAAACGGTTTCGATCGTCTCCGGCCGCTCGGCCGACATCGGCTTCATCGACGAAATGGGCGTGCTGATGGTGTGGGGGACGCTGATCCTGTACCTCGACACCCTGCTGATTATCCTGCTCTACGAGCGTCTCGGCAAATGGTTGCGCCGCTTCGTAACTGTCCGCTTCCTGATCTGCGGCCTTGTGATCCTCAGTTTCGATCAACTGGCGTTCTTTGCTGCCCTGCACTGGCTGAACGATGCGCCCACTGAAGTGCTTTGGGGCGGATGGATCGCCAAGATGCTGGCCGCGACGTTCTACGCCGTCGTGATCGGCGTTTACCTCAATGTGTCGCGCCATCCTTTCCTGGCAATGTCGGACCGGCCGCTCGGCGACATCTTCAACGATCTGACCTTCCGCGAACGCTACGAAGACCTGCTCTCCCGGTCTGGCCAGGACACGCTGACCGGATGTCTCGATCGCAGCCGTTTCGATATCGAAGGACCGCAGATGCTGCGCGCCGCTGTGGCCTCAAAGGCTCCGGTCAGCCTGTTGATCATCGACGTCGATCACTTCAAAGGCGTCAACGACCGCTTCGGCCACCAGGAAGGCGACCGCATCCTGCAGAAGCTGGTGGAGGTGATGAAGGCGAACCTGCGCGAGGGCGACCGGTTGTTTCGCTACGGCGGCGAGGAGTTCGTCGTCTTGTGTCCGGGATTGTCGCATGCCGACGCGTTGAAGCATGCCGAGACTATCCGGCTGGCCGTATCCGCCGGTGTGTTCACCCCCGACAATGCGCCTGTAACCGCCAGCATCGGCTTGTCCTCCACTCCTGACGATGGCGCAGCAATCGCACACCTTTTGTCCGAGGCCGATCTCCGGCTCTATGCGGCGAAGGGACGTGGCCGCGATTGTGTCGTCGGCCGCTAGCACAATCTTCGTGGGCTATATGCCGACATTCGGCCGGTCGATGATTTCCCGCAGGGAGAAGCTGGAATTGATCTTGACCACGTGGGGCAGGGCGGAGAGCCAGTCCCGATGGATGCGCTCGTAGTCCTGTAGATCCTTGGCCGCGACCCGGAGAATATAGTCGTATTCGCCCGACATCAGGTAACAGACGAGCACATTGGGACAGAGTTTCACCGCCGCCTCGAATTCGGTCAGCGTCTTGGCAAATTGTCCTGATAGCGAAATGTGCACGATGACCATGATCTGGTAGTCGAGCGCCTTGTGAGCGAGGCGGGCATGATAGCCGCTGATGGTGCCGGATTTTTCCAGGATATCGACCCGGCGCGAGCATGCCGATGGCGACAACCCGACCTTTGCGGCGAGATCGGCGTTCGAAATCCGGCCGTTCTGCTGAAGAATGCGCAGAATCGCATGATCGATGGCATCAAGTTCACTCATTCGCGTTTTCCATCACTATCCCGCGAGCAAACGCAATCTTCTTCGAAATTGATGCCTTCGCGGAGGCATCTTTGCAAGGACATTCGTTCCGCTGCGTGTTTTGCTGAGTGGGCGTCAATGAGGCGAAATTGCCCACAACAGGAGAGGAACGCTCGATGCGTGTCGGTTGCCCGAAGGAAATCAAAAACCATGAATACCGAGTCGGCCTGACCCCCGGGTCGGTACGTGAATATGTCGCTCACGGCCACGAGGTTATCGTTGAAACCAAGGCAGGAGCGGGGATCGGCGCGGATGACGATACCTACCGCGCCGCTGGCGCGAAGATCGTCGCGACGGCAAAGGACGTGTTCGAAAAATCGGACATGATCGTCAAGGTCAAGGAGCCGCAGCCATCCGAATGGGCGCAGCTGCGCGACGGCCAAATTCTTTACACCTATCTGCACCTCGCTCCGGATCCGGAACAGACCAAGGGTCTGATCAATTCCGGCGTCACCGCGATCGCCTATGAAACCGTCACGGACGAGCGCGGTGGTTTGCCGCTTCTGGCGCCGATGTCGGAAGTCGCCGGGCGCCTCGCCATTCAGGCCGGTGCAACATCGCTACAAAAAGCCAACGGCGGCCGCGGCATTCTGCTGGGCGGCGTGCCCGGCGTGCTTCCCGCCAAGGTCGCGATCATCGGCGGCGGCGTCGTTGGCCTGCACGCAGCCAGAATGGCGGCAGGGCTTGGTGCCGATGTCAGCATTCTCGATCGCTCCATCCCGCGCCTGCGGCAGCTCGACGATATCTTTGGCGGTCGCGTTCATACGCGTTTTTCCACGATCGATGCACTTGAGGACGAAGTGTTTTCCGCCGATCTGGTCATCGGTGCCGTCCTCATTCCGGGTGCTGCCGCACCGAAACTCGTGACGCGTGAAATGCTCACCGGCATGAAGAAGGGCGCGGTCATCGTCGATGTCGCGATCGACCAGGGCGGCTGCTTCGAGACATCGCACGCAACCACCCATTCCGATCCGACCTACGAGGTCGAAGGGATCGTGCACTACTGCGTGGCCAACATGCCCGGCGCTGTCCCGGTCACATCGGCGCATGCGCTCAACAATGCAACGCTGTATTACGGCCTGCAATTGGCAGATCGCGGCCTGAAGGCCATTGCAGAAGATCGCCACCTGCGTGCGGGCCTCAACATCCACCGCGGGCGGGTGACCAACGCGCCCGTTGCCGAGGCGCTCGGCTACGACGCCTACGCGCCGGAAGCGGTGCTCAACGTCGCCTGATAGCCTTCACGGCGTCGGTCCGGCTTCGGTCGGACCGACGCTTCAGGCGCTTTCGATCCTGCACTGATAACAATTGTTCCTCGCCGATCGCACGTGTACGCTCGCGACCTCAGGCATGGCGAGCAGCGCGTGGGCGCGGGATTCGAGCTGCTCAGTAGGAACCACTCCGCCAGTGCCATAGATGATACGCTCGTTGCTGCCATAGCCGCGCAGCAGATAGTCCTTGCTCGTTGTCAGGATAGGCGGTTGTGCCCGGTCGTGATAGGCGAGGCATGCGTCGGCGTGCATGAAAACCGGACCGGTCTCCGCGTAGGGTTGCAACGAAGTGAAAGGCCGCAGCGCAAAGATCAGATAGGCGTCACCCGCCTCCACGTTGCGAAGGCAATGCCGACAAGGAACACCATCGCCATCGGATATCTGCCGTTCCGGCAGGTTGCCATAGGCATCCGTTCCGCCTTGTCTCAGGCTTTCGGCCTGATCGGTTGGCATTGAAATATAGCGCAGGGACATGGTGCATCTCCAGATCGATTGGGATCATTCGATGCACAGAGTGCTCCGACCGAGGCGGCGGCGACACCCGAAACTTGCGGTTGGGTGGACTTCAAAGGTTCTTGGCGAAGGCCAGCAACTCTTCATCCGTCAGTGGCTCAATGGTCGCTTCGCGGGTCGCGACAGGCGAGAAGCCGAATTGCTGATAGAGCTGGAGCGCGCGCGGGTGATCGAGATTGTTCGTCGTCACCGTCACTTTGCTCGGATTCAAGGTCCAGGCGGCAAACAGCGTCTGCAGCAGAAACCATTTGCCGAGGCCAAGACCAAGTGCGTGCTCCATCAGCCCGAAATGGGTAAGCTCGACGACGTCGTCCTCGGCCTGGTGAAGCTCGAAGAAGCCGGCAGGCGCGCCGTTGACATAGAGCACGGTGACACTCGTGCGTTTGTCGGCAAGCAGTGCCGCCAGCTTGTCGTCGCTCATGCGGATGCGGTCGGCCCAGTGCCAGCGTTTGCCGACGCGCAGGTAGAGGAACCGATAGTAATTGAGCGGGATGTCCGACACGCGAAGGATCGCCGTCTGGATGTTGACCGGCATCGGCAAGCTCTGCTTGGGCGGTGCGGACATCTCCAGTTCGGTGACATGGGCGGTCAATGAAGCGAGCTTGGGAGGGCGCATGATATCACTCGCTGCCGGTCACTACTGTTGTATCCGCACGTCCGCCCCATTCCGACCAGGAGCCGTCGTAGAGGGTGTTGTCGGTATGACCAAGGGATTGTAACGCCAGCGTGATGATCGCCGCGGTGACACCCGAACCGCAGGTCGTCACCACGGGCCTGGAAAGGTCGACGCCCGCGTCGGCAAATGTCTTGCGCAGTGTGTCGAGATCCTTGAACTTGCCGTTCTCGGAAAACGTGGTGGACGGCAGGCTGCGGGCGCCCGGCATGTGCCCCGAGCGCATTCCCGCGCGCGGCTCGGCCTCGACGCCAAGGAAGCGTCCGGCGCCTCTCGCATCGGCAATCTGGATCGTGCCGGACTTGACGATGTCCTGCATGCGTTCGAATGAGGTGACTGCCGAAGGGGTGAAGGTGACGTTGAACGTAACGGGTCTAGGCGAGGGAACTTCTGTCGTGACCGGGCGCCCGTCCTTCTTCCAGCCGTCCATGCCACCATCGAGCACGTAGACGTCCTTTGCACCCATGATGCGCAGCATCCACCACACGCGCGGCGCGGTCATGATGCCGGGGCCGTCATAGACGACGATCGTATCGGTCTCGCTGACACCAAGGGCACCGACCGCCTTGGCGAAGGCTTCCGGCGTCGGCAGCGTGTGGGGCAGGCCGCTTGTATGATCGGCGATCGCATCCTGGTCGAAGAATACGGCACCGGGGATATGGCCCGCGTCGTATTCCGCTTTCGGGTTTCTGTTCTGCGCCGGCAGATACCAGGCGGCATCAAGGATGCGGACGGAGGGGGCCTCGAGGCGCTGTTGCAGCCAGTCCGGAGAAACGACGAAGGCGCTTTTGGTGTTGGTCATGGTCGTATCTCCTGTTCAGATTGCCTGGCGGTCGTCTGGTGTGCCGAATCGGATGCGAAAGCGGCGGTTTTCCTTGCCCTTCTTCTCGATCTTGGCGATGTGGATTGTGCCAACTTCCTGGGTTTCGGACACATGCGTTCCGCCGCAGGGCTGGCTGTCGACCGCCGAATTTGCGCCGATGCAGACAAGACTGACGCGGCCGAGGCCGATGGGCGGGCGCACGTTCTTCGATTTGACGATACCGGGGTTGGAAGCAAGCTCCTCGTCGGTGATCCACTGCAGATAGACCGGATGGTTCTCGTCTATGAGCTTCTTCAGCGCCGCCGTCACCTCGTCCTTGTCGATTGTTTCGCTCATGTCGAAATCGACGCGGCTCTCATCTTCGCCGACCGCAGCGCCGGTGATCGGGAAGGGGCAGACGACGGAAAGCAGATGGCAGGCCGTGTGCATGCGCATCAGCCGGTAACGGCGTGGCCAGTCGATATGCAGGACGAGCTTTTCGCCGACAACAGGCGCCGGCTGCCCTTCCGCCGGCATGTGGATGATGACGTCCTTGGTGGCGCCATGGCGGGCGACCGCAATGTCGATGCGGCTGCCGTCGCTGCGCTCCAGAAAACCGCTATCGCCCGGCTGCCCACCCGATGTGGCGTAAAAGCAGGTCTGATCAAGCTCGATCCCGCCATCCTCCAGAATTCCGGTGACACTTGCTTCGCAAGTCGAGAGATAGAAATCTTCGCGGAAGAGGGCAGTCACGGTCTTGGTCATCGCAAATCTTATCCGACTGATTCGTATGGAACGGTGATGCTTGAAGATCCCTTCAACCAGGCCGGGACAGGCAGGCCCTTCGAGGCCAGGAAGTCCGGGTTGAAGAGTTTCGATTGATAGCGGTTACCATAGTCGCAAAGGATCGTCACGATCGTATGTCCCGGACCGAGCTCCTTGGCGAGCCGGACGGCACCGGCAATGTTGATGCCGGTCGATCCCCCGACGCAGATGCCCTCGCGTTCAATGAGGTCGAAGACCAGAGGCACGGCTTCGGAATCGGGGATCTGATAGGAGAAATCGGGCGTAAAGCCTTCGAGATTGGCGGTAATGCGGCCCTGGCCGATACCTTCGGTGATGGAGCTTCCGCTCGCCTTCAACTCGCCATGTGCGTAGTAATTGTAGAGCGCGGCACCATCCGGATCGGCAAGGCCGATCTTGATGGCGGGGTTTTTCGCCCGCAGCCCCTGCGCCACGCCGGCAAGCGTGCCGCCGGAACCGACCGCGCAGATGAAGCCGTCGACCTTGCCGTCCGTATCCCGCCAGATTTCGGGTGCAGTCGTCGTGATGTGCGCGTCACGGTTGGCGACATTGTCGAACTGGTTGGCCCAGATCGCGCCGTTCGGCTCGGTCTTGGCGAGCTCGGCGGCGAGGCGCCCGGAGATCTTCACGTAATTGTTCGGGTTCTTGTAGGGCACTGCCGGCACTTCGACGAGTTCGGCACCAAGAAGGCGCAGGGCATCCTTCTTCTC
Organism: Ensifer adhaerens; assembly: GCF_013283195.1. GTDB lineage: Bacteria > Pseudomonadota > Alphaproteobacteria > Rhizobiales > Rhizobiaceae > Ensifer > Ensifer adhaerens_G. The sequence continues at coordinate 2,332,414 of NZ_JABEKT010000001.1, forward strand.
CTGGCTCTGGGTTTCCGGAATGACGATGACGGTCCGGTAGCCAAGCGCCTGGGCGACGAGCGCCAGGCCGATGCCGGTATTGCCAGCTGTGCCTTCGACGATGACGCCGCCCGGCTTCAATTGCCCTGCCTTCTCCGCCTCACGGATGATCCAGAGTGCAGCGCGATCCTTCACCGACTGTCCCGGGTTGAGAAACTCCGCCTTGCCGAGGATGGTGCAGCCGGTCGCGTCGGAAACGGTCTTCAGCCGGATCAGGGGCGTGTTGCCGATTGCTTCAAGGACGGACGGAAGAATGGCCATTTGCAGAACCTCGTGCTTGAGAACGGCCGCCGAAGCGGGCCGCGTTACCGAAGAAAAACGCCGAGTGGCCGGCGAACATTGAGAACGACGCCGGATCGCCGAAATATTGGCGTGTTTTCGGCTCAGCCTGCTTCCCAGGCAAGAAATAGCGTTTCACCGCTGCCCTGTCCCGAACAAAAAACGTCTTCAAGGGGAAAGCTTAGGGTTGAGGCAGCTCTGGGTGCGCGCCGGATATCGGAGGGGGTTGGTCTGGGCCGGGGTGTCAGGTTTCTCGGCCCCTTGAGTTGAGCGTGCACCGGGTGGGTGCGTGCCGAGGTATGGGCAATGAGTATGCACAAGATGAATTCCGAGCATGGGTTGGCCTGGGTAACGGGCGCGAGTTCGGGAATAGGCCGGGCGCTGGCTCTGCGTCTGGTTCGCGGCGGCTATTCGGTGGTCGTCACGTCAAGAAATCACGCCAAACTGGTTGCCTTGCAACAGGAGGCTGCTCCTGACGGTCGCATCATCGTTCTCGACGGCGATGTCACCGACCCGCAGGACATGGAGCGTGTGCTCGCATCGATCGAATACGACCACGGCGATCTGTCGCTGGCTGTATTTACTGCGGATGTGACGCTGCCCGTGCGAGGTGACGACCTGCATCGTGAGGCATTCGAGCGTAGCTTCGCGGTCAACGTCAACGGTGTCGTCAACTGTCTGTTGCCGGCCGTGGCCCACATGAAGGCGAGGGGGCATGGCCAAATCGCCATCATGTCGGGAGCGGCCGGTTACGGCGGCCTGCCGGGCAACGCCGCCTATGGTGCGACGAAGGCGGCTCTCATCAACATGGCGGAGAGCCTGAAGTTGGACCTGGACCGGATCGGTATTCGCCTGCAAGTCATCAGCCTGGGGCTTGTCGAGGCGAGCGGATCGACCCGTCCTTGGCTTGCAGCCTCCGACTTGGCCAGCGCTGACGAGGCCGCCGAGCATATCGTTGCAGGCTTGAAGTCGACACATTTCGAAATCAACGTGTCGAAACGCGCGAACGCCGTGGCAAGACTGTCACGATGGCTGCCCTACAGTGCATACTTCGCGCTGGTCGACCGGTTGACTCGCCAAGGTTCGGCGCCGGCGGTGGCGACAACGAAACACGCCAGTACCGAGAATCAGCCGCATCAGGCCGTGTGAAGCACCAGCACTGCGCCGAAGATGAGCGCGAGGCCGACCCAGCCGATCGGCTTGAGCTTCTGGCCGAAAAGCAGGCGACCGCAAATGGCTGTGCCGAAAATCCCGGTTGCGCCGAGAACGGCATAGGCAATCGCAAGCTCCATGCCCTTGACGGCTTCCGCAAGGAAGGCAAAGGCGGCAAGCACGAGAACGATGGAAAGTGCTCCCCAGCCTCGGCGCGCAAAGCCATCGGATTTAGTCGAGGCCAGATTGGCGGCGATGTCGAGAATGCCCGCGATGACGGCAAAGATGAAGTAGATGCTAGGCGCGCTCATCGAGGGCTCCTTCGGTGGCCGGTACTTCCTCTTCTCGGTGTTCGCCGGCGTTGACGAGCAGGATGCCGGCGACCGCCATCGAAAGGCCAAGCATTTCCCGGCCGGTCAGAACGTGGCCGAATACGAACACCGAAACGAGCGTGATGATCGCGACACCTGATCCCTCCCAGATGGCATAGGCGACACCGACGGAGATGGTCTTCACGGCCTTCGCCAGGAAGACGTAGGAAAGCGCGATGGAGACGTACATCACCACGTGGCCGACGTAGGAGCCACTGGCCGATGCGGCCTTCATCGCCGTCAGGCCCGCCACTTCGGTTGCGATGGCGAGCGCCAGGAAAAACCATGCAAGACGCATGAGGAACCTTCAAGAAGAGATCTGGATCGGTTGCCTCATAGGCGTTGTCGCGCGAACGGTAAAGCCTGCAGGTGGACCGGTTTACTCGAAGACGATCTGCCGGACATCGATGTTTCGCGCGCGGAAGCCCGCTTCGCAGTAGTAGAAGTAGAATTCCCACAGCCGCTTGAAGCGCAGATCGAAGCCCAGCGGCTCGATCTTGCCCCAGACAGACCAGAAGCGTTGCCGCCATTCACTGAGCGTGCGGGCATAGTCGCTACCGAACCCGAAATCGTTGATCATGCGCAGGCCGACATTGCGCCCGAGGTCGACCAGATGGTCGCGTGTCGGTAGCATCCCCCCTGGGAACACGTATTTCTGAATGAAGTCCGGATTGGATCGGTATTCCTCATAGGCTTCGGGCTTGATCGTGATGATCTGGAGTCCCGCTTTGCCGCCAGGTTTCAGGCACCGCTTCAGTTGAGAAAAATAGGTCGACCAGAATTTTTCGCCGACGGCCTCGAACATCTCGATCGACACGATCCGGTCATATCGTCCGGTTTCCTCCCGATAGTCCTGGAACTTCAGCTCGACCCGATCGGCAATTCCGGCCTTGTGCATGCGCTCGCGGGCAAAGGCGAGCTGTTCGCGGCTGATGGTCAGGCCGGTGACCTTGCAGCCGATCTCGGTTGCGGCAAATTCTGCAAAACCGCCCCAGCCGCACCCGATCTCGAGCACGTGGTCGCCCGGGCGCAGATTTGTGGCTTCGGCCAAGGCTCGGTACTTGGCGGCCTGAGCGGCCTGCAGATCGTTTGCGCCACCGGCGTAAAGCGCCGAAGAATAGGTCATGCTCGGGTCGAGCCATTCACGGTAGAAGGCGTTGCCGAGGTCGTAATGGGCGGAGATGTTGCGCTCGGCACCCGTCTTGGTGTTGGCATTGCGCCAATGGAGGAACTTTTCGACCAGCCGCATCAGGCCGCGCGCGCGATTCGGGAAGCGGTTGCCGATATCGGCATTGACAAGGAATAGCTCGAGAAAGGCGCCGACATCTGGGCTGTCCCAGTCACCGTCGATATAGCTTTCCGCAGCGCCGATCGTGCCGCCGGTAATGGCCCGGTGCGGGAGGTTCCAATTGTGCAGGGTCACAGTGGCGCATGGCCCCGGCACCTTTCCCTTGACCACCAGTCGGCGGCCATTGGGCAGAGCGAGTGCCAGTGCGCCCGCCTCAAGGTGAACGAGGCCGCGAAGGACCATCTGGGCCTTGAGCGGAAAGTCCTTCAGCACCCGTGAGAGATTGTCATTCGAAAGCAGCTCGGCGTTGTCGAAATCGGCAAAGCAGGCTTCAGTATCATGCATAAACCACCCTCCGGCAATCGTTGCATCCGTAAGGTGAGCCTAGCGACAATCCTGTCAGAGGCCAACTACGGATTTGTACCGGCGGTGGTGCAGTTGTAGCGATTTTTAACTGGCGTTTCTGATTTCCTGAAACGCGGCCAGCGCGCGGTCGCGCGCAAAGGCATGATCGATGACAGGGGCAGGGTAGGTCAGCCCCAGCGTAATGCCGGCAGCAGCAAGTGCGGGTTGGGGCGCCGAGAACGGGCGATGAATGTAGCGTGCGTCGAGATCGGCCAGTTCGGGAACGAAGCGCTTCACATAGTCCCCGTTCGGATCGAATTTCTCCCCCTGAAGCACGGGATTGAAGATACGGAAGAATGGCGAAGCGTCGGCGCCGGAGCCGGCCACCCACTGCCAGCTGGCGGCGTTCGAAGCTGGGTCAGCATCCACCAGCGTGTCCCGAAACCACGCCTCTCCGCGGCGCCAGTCGATCAGCAGGTCCTTGATCAGGAAGGAGGCGGCGATCATCCTGACGCGATTGTGCATATAGCCGTGGCGCCAGAGTTGCCGCATGCCGGCGTCGACGATCGGGTAGCCTGTGTGGCCCATTGTCCAGCGCTCGAAGTGGTCGTCGTTGTCGAGCCAGCGAAAACCGTCAAAGCGACGATCGAGATTCCGACGCCCCAGGTCGGGATTGTGAAACAGGAGATTGTAGGAAAATTCGCGCCACGCGAGTTCCTTGCGGAATGTGACGATATCGTCGACCGGAGTCTCCGTCAGGCCGCGCGTGGCGTGCCAGATCTGCGTCGGCGAGATCTCGCCGAAGGCAAGGTGCGGCGAGAGCAGGGATGTGCCCGCATCGGCCGGGACATCTCTGGCGGTCTTGTAGCCGTCGAGCGTGTCTTCGATGAATGTCTGCAAGCGGTCCGCCGCCCCGACCTCACCCGGTGTCCAGATTTCGGTGAAGCGCGATGCCCAGTTCGGTTGCGTCGGCAGCAGGTTCCACCGATCAGGGTCTTCGGACGCAGGCCAGCGCTCAGGCGCGACAAGTCTTTCGGGCGGATCGATCGGTGCCGGCGGCTCGCCGCTTGCTTCGAGCGCGCGCCAGAATGGCGTAAACACGCGATAGGGGCCACCGGTCTTGTTGAACAGGCGGGTTGGTTCGTGAAGCAACTGGCCGGCAAAGCTGTTGACGGTAAAGCCGCGATCCACGAGCGCCTTCTTCAACGGCGCATCCGTCGCCGTTCCGTTCGGATCATAGCGCCGATTCCAGAAGATGGTGGCGCTGCCGGCTTCTCGCGAAATATCGGCGATGACATCGAGCGGATCGCCGGAGCGAAAAACAAGATCCGATCCGATCCGTTGCAGCGATTCCCGAAACGCCGACAGTGAGTAATGCAGCCACCATCGCTGCGCATCGCCGAGCGGCCCGTTGCCGCTGTCGGCCGGCTCACGAATGTAGAGAGGAATCACCGCTGCGCCATCGGCCGCAGCGGCTGCAAGCGCATGGTGGTCGCCAAGCCTGAGGTCTTTGCGAAACCAGACTAGAATGGGCGACGACGATTTCAAGCGCATGACATCCCGGGGTGAGGGTAAGGTGGTTTACTCGCCACCATAGCCGCAAAATGAAAAAGAGCCACTCCGGCGCCTGTGGTCCGAAAAGTAGCCAAAATGTAACCAAAGAAGCGAGGTGGGAGGGCGAACGGCAAAGGGCGGTGCACCCATATGTCTGGAGAAGCCTCTGATATCCCTAAATGAAAAGGGCCGCTCCTTTCGGAACGACCCTTTAGAAACTGGCTCCCCGGGCCGGATTCGAACCGGCGACCTGTCGATTAACAGTCGAATGCTCTACCGCTGAGCTACCAGGGATCATCTGCAGTTTTTTCTGCAGAAGTTCTGCGCGGTTTGTGTCCTGCAGAAGTGAGGCTGCTAATACAAATGCTTTTCCGATTTGCCAAGCGGTTTTTTCAAAAAAAGTGAGAAGATTTGTTGCGAGCCTGTGGAGAAGTCCCCAATTGTGGGAAACGCAGGCGGATAGGGAATGATGAATAAAAACAGAAAACAGACGCATTTCGGCATCGACCCCCACACCCGGCAGATCGTGCTGGGCAAATGGCGCCTGGCGCTTCCGGAATCACCGTTGCTGCGCATGCTTGTCGGCGGCTTGCTGATTTTCGGCGGGTTTCTCGGCTTCCTGCCGGTGCTCGGCTTCTGGATGGTGCCCCTGGGGTTGCTCATCCTCTCGCACGACATTCCCGCGGTTCGCCGTCGCCGTCGCCGGTTCGCCGTCTGGTGGGCACGCCGCCGCGGCCGTGCGGGCTCTTCAAGGGAGTCGTGAGCCTTCGAGGCTACCGCTGAAAGTTCGAGCCAGTGCAAAAATCCTGCATGACCGATTCCTAGGGCTTTGGCGGCAGGTGAGATATCTGGTCGACTGATTCTGAAAATCTTCCGCCAGCAATGTCTGCCTCTGTCCGAACTGGGCGCGGTATCCGGTTGCGGCGAGCGGGACAGGCGAGGTCGCGCATGCCGCCGATGAATCCCAGGCCCATTGCTGGTGAACCTCCGCAATCAAGTGGCCGCTGAAAACCATTCGGCAACGGATCGCCAGCATAATGCCGGCCGGATCAAGGATGAGGCGGAATGGGTAAAGCCACAACAAGCCGTGGGCGTCGCCGCGGCAGCCGGACAAAGAAGCAGGGCGGCATGCTGCCGTGGTATCTCGCCGCTGTGCTGACGGTCGGTGGCGTGGTTGCCTACGATCACCGCGGAGAGTTGCGCGACCTGCCGGCCATTTCGGATATGTTCGCATCGGCCCCCAAGGCCACATCGACATCCAGGGCCGAGGATCGGCCGAAGGTGGCAGTGCGTGCGGCCGTACCGCCCGCTGCAAACAGGACGAAGGCCGTTGATGGTCCAATCCCCGCGGTCAACGTCGGATTGGCCGCGCCGACCGCGGTCGAACGGCCTGTGGTGCAGCCGGCCGCGCTCCAGCCTCAGGCGAATCAGTTTTATTTCTGCGGTATCCGCAACGACAACTGCGTCATCGACGGCGCGACTTTCCGTTATCACGGCGAACTGGTCCGGGTCGCCGATATCGACGCGCCGAGAACCAAGCAGGCAGCCTGCGATGGCGAACGCGCGCGCGGCTTCTACGCCAAGCAGAGATTGCGCGAACTGTTGAACGCCGGAGATTTCAAGCTGATCGAAGCGATCGGCAGGGATGACGACAAGGCCAGCGAGAAGCTGCGCGTCGTGATGCGCGACGGCCGTTCGCTCGGAAACATTCTCGTCTCGGAAGGGCTTGTGCGGCCATGGAAGGGACGATCGACGCCTTGGTGCTAGGCGGATGGAAAAATCCGCGGATATGACCGCGGCGTGGGTCGGCACCAGGTTTCAAGCCGGCGGTGACCCAATCGACTCAACACGTCGGGCGAGCGGGGTATCGCCGTCATCGCGCGATGGTCGCCAAAGGTGGGCAATTCTTCCTGTCGAGTAATTGCCTCTGAGACGTCATTTCCTTCTATGTGAGCGCCGCGTGGCGCTTGATGCAGGCTCATCGATCCCAAGCGTCTAAAAGTCGGTCGACCGCTCATCCGCCGCCTTGTTTCGCTAATGTGGGGTGAGGCTCGTTTGTTCTATGCGTTGCTCCTCAAAGAGAGGGCAGCGCAGGGGCATGCAGCATCCATCCACAGAACGGAATGGAAACACTCGTTCAAAATGAAAAAAGGAACGCATTCAGAATGAACCCTCTTGCACTCTTTCTATATTCATTCTAAACGCTCGCCACGACTTGATAATCTAAGTCGGTGAGGCCTCGTGGCGGAGTGGTGACGCAGAGGACTGCAAATCCTTGTACCCCGGTTCAATTCCGGGCGAGGCCTCCAAAATTCCACATAACGAATTGATTTCGCGACGAAATTCGTCGTCACGGGATGCCAAGCTTTCCACATTGGCATGGCGATTCCTTGCCGTTTTCCCCTTCTGTATCTTCCTCCGCAGCCAACTGAAGATCACCGATTCCGTCGCATTTGATCCGGGCCACGCTCTTCCGTGCCTAGCCTCCAGGACCTTTGACCACGAAAGCACTTAAGCCAGCAACACTTGATGATCGTCGTCTATGCAGTAGGGGGCGTGGTTACGTCTCGTTTTGGTAGGGCTCGGTCAGTGTCGCTTCATGCAGAGACTGGCTGAACGGAAAACCTATCAGCGCCGCACTGGCCATGCGATCGGCGACTATACATTCACAAAAGAAGCCGGGAGTTCCGAGCCTCTCGCAGTATGCCCGCGGGCTGTCGAGCAGATGGACCCCGCTATCAGAGCCGCGAATTAGGATTGCGGTGGAGCCGTTCTTGTTTGCGCCCATTGGCGGAATCACGGCAAGTCCCGGCTCTGCCCACCATAATACGGGGGCTAAGAGAAGGATTATAAGCGTGGCCCAGCGCGCTAAAGTAATCACGGTTGCTCCAGGTCGTTGCTCGCCTGGGTTTAATCATTCGGAGTAACGACATCAATGTGTACGCGCGGAAGTAGTTAATTTCGCATACTTCAAGTCGGCGTAGAGCAATCTCGCCGGCCTCATAAGCTGGAGTGTGTCGCAACCCACGCTTTCTTGGGCGTTGGGAGAATGTCAACGTACCGAAGCCTCGGCACTGATTTCTCGGCTTCGCCAACCGTCGCCTGTCAGGGCGGACGGCAGCAGTGGTGCCGCGACGGTGCCGTTATCATCTAGCGCATACTTGCCGCATGGTTCCGCTGCTGCCTTGAACGCGTCAGTCATTCCGCCGGAATGAATTTCAGCGTTCCCGCGAGCCTTGGTCCGCTCAAATCCTTGGTGTCCAGTGGGTGATTGATGCCGTCGTTGACAGGCAGTTCTACGAAATCGAACGGGCTGACGCCCTGGAGGCATGCGGCGTTGACGCCGTAGAAGTCCGGGTTCGCGCGCGGTTTGTGGAACGTATAGATCCCGCATTTCGAGCAGAAGTAATGTTCTGCGGCCTTTGTGTTGAACTGGTATTTGGTGAGAGCCTCGCCTCCGGAAAGAACCGTGATCCCGTCCTTGGCAGCGGAGACGGCAACCGCACCCTTCAGCTGACAATAGGAGCAGGTGCAGCGGCGAGCGGTATGAAGACCGTTTTTCAGTTTTACATTGAAACGAACCGTTCCGCAGTGGCAGGCTCCGTCGAGGTCCTGAACGTCGAGATTCATGCAACCATCCATCTGATTTTGAAGCACATTTGCACGTCTTCAATATGGGGCGGATTGCGCATGCTCAAGCGTATTCGTACGCTGAGGCATTCTTGAGGATGATCTTGCCATCCGGGTGGCTCTGCGCGTCGGCCACCTCGGCCAGGCGCGTCGCGCGTCGCAAGGTCTGTGAAGCCCGCGAGCTTCCACACCACATGCCACCGTCCCATCGGCGCGACGGTCGACGACTTGCGGTGGAGGCTATCTGCGAAGAGAAAGCGCTTGATTGAGCATCGGGCGCCCACTCCACGCTGAGGGTGGGCCCAATGCATGGCTTGGGCAATCATGCCGTGGGGCTCTAGGGGCTCAAATTGCCGGTGCAGCAAATTTCAGCCGTTGCTAGCCCCACCTGAGCAACCAGGGATCTGGAGGTGCCGACAACGCGACGCGCTGCCGCCGATCAGAAACAGCCGCTCGTTGCCGCGTTGGGAAAATGTGCGGCCTGCTCAATTCTCCTGAACGGAAACGCCGCCCTCGCCAATCTTGATCTCGACACCGGCAGGTTTCGTTTCCTCACGATAAGCATAGACGCCGAGACCGATGACGGCGACAGCGAGCACGGCGATGACGAGATAGAGGCTATTACGGTTCATTCAGCAGTTCCTCACTTGATTACGCGAATGGGTAACTAGGCTGCCATCGTCGAAAGGCAACGGTGCGATCGTCGGGTGCGTTGGGCTCAAGGGATCCATGGTTCGGAGGAAGATCAGATTCGGTTTCCGTGCGTAGGCAGCGTATCCCTTTTCCCTCGCACCCTTTGTGCCTGACGCGCTGACCCGCGCCCTCGGTGGGCGAGTGACAATCGCCGCAAGTGCGATGCATGATTGAGCCACCGACTCATTCTACTTTGCTCCTCATGCCGCGACGTCACTCATCTGTGGGCTATCGCCTTTGCAGGCATGCCCGGCTTCGCGGGCTGCCAAGATTCGGGGCACACCTGGCGCAGCAGTGGCGATGTCAGCCTGTTCCTTCTTCTCCGCCGATGACAGTTATTCTTCATGGGCGATCCGACGTGCGCGCGTGCGCTTCACGCGTTTGCGCCGCGAATAGGCATGCGCGGATCTGGCTTGCCGGCGACCTGCCCCGAAATGGTGATTCTGCCCGTATTGTCAGTGCAAAGATTATTGTCTCTAGACGACATCAGGAATGAATATTCCAGCGATGCGACCCGTATAGGTAGCGTCAAACAAAACCGACAATGGAGGAAATGACATAAAATGAAATGTAAGATCGCCCTGACTGCTCTTGCCATATTTGCCGCAACGACGGCCACCGCAAGCGCTGAGGATCTCGTCTTTCAGCTGAAGAACAAGACGAAAGCCGTTCTGACGAACTTCTATACCTCGCCGGTTGGCGTCGATCAGTGGGAAGACGATGTCTTCGGGCGGCAGGTGCTTAATCCGGGCGAGAGCATGGAAATTACCATCGCCGACGGACGCGATGTCTGCAAATACGACATGCGCTTCGAATTCGAGGAAGGCTCCGGTCTCGACACGACCGAAGACATGCAGGACCTCTGTGAGTTGGGCGAGTACTCCATTCACGAATGAAAATTGTCGAGCGCGTAAAACGCTCAACCTGACCACTTCCGTCTCGCTACCTCTTGGGTGGCGAGACGTTCAAGCACAAGAAGGCCTGTCCAGCAGAAAGACAGCCATCATCATCTGGCTTAGTGATAGCGACGGATCAAGCCAACGAGCTTGCCCTGTATCTTGACGCGGTCCGGGCCGAAGATGCGCGTCTCGTAGGCCGGATTGGCCGCCTCGAGTGCAATCGATGCGCCTTTGCGCCGGAAGCGCTTCAACGTCGCTTCCTCGTCATCGACAAGTGCGACGATGATGTCGCCGGGGTTTGCCGTCGTGGCATTGCGGATGATCACCGTGTCGCCGTCGAAGATGCCGGCCTCGATCATCGAATCACCCTTCACTTCAAGGGCGTAGTGCTCGCCGCTGCCGATCATATCGAGCGGCACGGTAATATCGTGCGTGTTGTTCTGTATTGCCGAGATCGGTACGCCGGCGGCAATGCGGCCCATGACCGGAACCGAGACGGAGCTGTTGTCTGCCACCGGCGGCGCTTTTGCGGTAACCGGGGCAGGGGCGGGAGGTTTGCCGAGACTTCCCTCGATGACGCTTGGTGAAAACCCGCGACGCGGCTGAGCGCTTCCCGCGTAAGCTTCCGGCAGCTTGATGACCTCAAGCGCCCGGGCGCGGTTGGGAAGGCGTCGAATGAAACCGCGTTCCTCGAGCGCCGTAATCAGCCGGTGAATGCCCGACTTCGATGCCAGGTCGAGTGCATCCTTCATCTCGTCGAAGGACGGCGGAACACCGGACTCCTTCATGCGTTCGTGGATGAAAAGAAGCAATTCCTGTTGCTTGCGGGTCAGCATGGCAAGTCGCTCCAGAGGCGTGAAACAAATCAAGAACAGACACTATCTGTTCCATATGTGTTCCGCAAGTGCCTAAAATTCCGTGAATGTTGTATCAATCGTGCGCCTATCCGCTGCCTCGATGCTGGGTATGCCATGCGGAGCTGCCATGCCTCGCGCTTTTCACCGAATGAGGATGCAATGAAAACGCTGATTCGGATCCTGTCGACGATCGTTATCGCAGCGACCGCCGTCCTCGGGTTTCGCTGGTATCAATATGTCGACAACAGGCAGAGCCCGTTCGATGAAGTCGGCATCGCATTGAATGCGATGATGCCGGGGCGGGTCCGCCAGTGGGGTTGTGACCGGTTAAAGTTCACCTTTGGCAAAGGATTGCCACCACGAGGGTGTGCCACGAGCGATGGTAAAGAATGGAAGTAGCGCCGAGATAAGCGGTTGGGACAGCGGGCATGTCGAGGAGAGGGCGTTTCAAGCCGGCTGCGTTGCCGAACAGGCGTCCTCGAACTCCTTCACGGTCTCGGCAGAGTTGTCCTCCGGCAGCACGGCATCTGCCGCGTCGGTCGCCACCGGCGTGTCGCCTTGGTAGACGAATGACTGGATATAATAGGCGATCGAGCCTTTCCAGACATTCCGACCGTCGATCTGCTGGCAGGGGATGGCCGATTCGAAGTCCGTTTGCAGGTCGTCGACCGTGGCCGCGCTAAGGGCGATGTGGGGCGATGCGATAATCGAGGCGATAAGCAAGGCTGCAAGCACGATGGACGTCCGCTAGGTCAGAAGTGGTGCCGATAGATTGGTTAACGATGTGAACCGTGCTTTCGTTCCGGAGTCCAGCAAGCAGGCCGCGTACCCATGCCGTGTTCAACAGTTCTTTGCGAAAGGCGACGATCGCTCTTCAAGCTGTGGCAGCGAAGACACGAAGATTGTTTGGAAGAGCGAGTGTTTCGGGGCGTTTGTTGCTTCTCCGGCATTGGCCCCGAGCGGCATGGCTGGCGGCAGATCGGCCTTGGGGGTCGCGACGGGAGACGACTGGCAAGCGCCGCCGGCAGTGTTTCCTGTGTCTGCGGGAAGGTTCACGCGCCGGTCGGGTGTGCTGCGGAGCCGGCATCATTGCTGGTTTCTTGTCGCGGGACCAGTCGCCCTTGATGTGCGGAGACGTGCACATCCGGTCCGACTGGCCACTGATAAACCCTAAAGGCGTATTTGATTTTCGAGGTTGGAGCGGCTGCCTTACTTTTTGTCTTTCTTGCCCAAAGAGAAGCTGCTGCCTGCAAGCTTCACCTGGGAGCCTTCTGGCGTAACGGCGGCTTTGACGGCCTTGTCCTTCTTGGGCTTTCTAACCTCGCGGTTGCTTCGCACTTGACCTTTTGCCATGTTCGTCTCCTTGGAAAGGCGTGCCGGGGAGCCCATGTGGGCGCCGAATGACCGGCGGACTAGCGTGCATTGATACGGCCGGAAGTCAATGACGGCGCTCGGTGTGCATTGGTTCGGGCGGGCGCCATGGCCTGAAATGAGGTCAATGTTCCGCTGGCGTGATTATAACACCGACTCGGTTATTTGCCGCGCCCCTGAGAGGCTGTCGTGGGCCCAATCACGGCGGCGACCTCGGTGATCTTGTTGGCCGGAAATCCGCCTCGTTCGGCATGTTCGCGAATAACGTCGGCGCTTGGCGCCTCGTGGACGCAGTAGATCTTGTCGCCGGCGACATAGCTGGTGATCCATGTGTAGGGGACGCCGAGATCTGCAACGACTGCGTTGGATTTCGCCGATAGCGCGCAGAGGTCGTCCTGACTAAGCTTGTCGGCTCCGGGTACTTCGCGCTCTATGATGAAGGTGGGCATCGCTCAGTTCCTCAACTGTTGGATGACCACATATGAAGGCGCCCGAATGAAGCGGGAGTCAACGTTTTCGGTTGCCATAAGCTGTTTCACGGCGAATTCGCCGAATGTATCCCGATCCGGTCGAAGGCCGCGTTCCGGCCAGATTTGAAGCAAGCCGCATCAAACGGCCAGAGGATTCAGAACCCTCGTCCTATCGAGATTGCTGTGGTGCCGGATCGTGTTCGATAGCCCCAGCGCGACGCTTTCGCACCTTGGCCCAATAATTGGCGGTCGCACGGACGAGCTGTCGCTCTCCGTGGCAAAAAAGACAGCGCCTCAGTAGCTGAGGCGGAAGCCGCCGGGGCTGGCTGCCGATGGATCTGGTTCCGGCGAAGGCCCTTGCCATTGGGCGTAGGTCGTGTTGGCGTCGCCAGTGCTTGCGCAGCCCGACAGCGTCAGAACAGCAAAAAAAGCGGCTGTCGTCAGATATTTAAGAGGCATGGTTTTCTCCAGTTGTGGGAGATTGCCCAGGCCTCGAAGGGCCGGAATCAGACTTTCACCCAATTCCTCCGGGATGGCAAGCGGACCTGACGCCCGCCTTCCAAATGCATGCCTGAATACCGGCGCGACGGCAGCATGTGCGCGCCAAAGGGGCAATCGGAAACCGCTCGAACACTCGCGGTTTCGATCGAGCTCGACGTCGAATGGCAAGAAATGAGACAGTGGATGGCGGAGGAGGTGGGATTCGAACCCACGGTACGCTTTCACGCACGCCGGTTTTCAAGACCGGTGCCTTAAACCGCTCGGCCACTCCTCCGGGCAGGGCGTTATTGCGCGAAGGCTTGTCACTTTGCAAGATTTAACATGCGTCGGCGGCAAGATTTTCTGAACGCGTCAGCTTGTCCATCTGCCTTGGTAACCATTCGTAAACCATAACCGGAGATTTCGGGCGCTCGGCTGTCCGCCGGTTCGCATTTTTGCCTTGTTGCTGTCATGATTAATCGACTGTTCCGTTTCGGGACGCCGAGATTTCTGCTTGGGGGCAAGAGTGGAAGGTTTCGAGTACGGCTTGTTCGAATGATGTTGTGGGACAGATGACATCCAGTAAAAATGCGGCATATCTGATCAAGGGACTGCGCCTTGCGGCGGTTCCCGTGCTTTGCGCAACGCTTGCGGCGTGCGGATCGACGTCCAGTATCAAGAAGAGCAAGCCGAGGAGCAAAGAATACTTTGCTGAGTCGGTTTATGGCGTGAAGGCGAGCCCCCGTGTCGCCACCGGCAAGAACATCCCGAAGGGCGGTGGCCGGTTCCAGGTCGGGAAAGCTTATCAGGTCAAGGGCAAGTGGTATCAGCCGAAGGAAGATTTCGGCTACAACAAGACAGGTGTCGCGTCCTGGTATGGTTCGGCTTTCCATGGACGCCTGACCGCCAATGGCGAGGTCTACGACAAGCTCCATCTTTCGGCGGCCCATCCGACATTCCCGTTGCCGAGCTATGCGCGCGTCACCAACACCGAAAACGGCACCTCCGTCATCGTTCGGGTGAATGATCGCGGCCCCTATGAATATGGCCGGATTATCGACGTATCCTCGAAGACGGCGGATCTGCTCGACATCAAGCAGAAGGGCAGCGCCAAGGTTCGGGTGCAATATGTCGGTCGCGCACCGCTCGAAGGCAATGACATGCCCTACCTCATGGCGTCCTACGTCAAGAAGGGCGACCGGAGCCCGGGCGTCATGCCGGAAGGGCAGATCGCCACAGGCGTGATGGTTGCCTCGAATGAGCCCATGCGCAATCAGCTCGGCACGCTGACCATTCCGTCCAAATCGTCTCTTGATGAAAGCAGCCCGGTGACAGCCCTTGCGGCACCCGTTCCGCAGTTTTCCGCACCGCAGTCGCTGGAAGAATTCGTGATGCTGCCGGAGATCGGGCCGATCCCGCGCGAGCGGCCGGAATACATTCCGATGCCGGACGGCAATATGGCCTATGCGGCTGCATATGTGGAAGTGCGGGTGAGCGATGCCAAGTCGCCGTTTGAAGCGATCATGGTCGAGACCAATCCGCTTACGCCCGAATCCATCGTTGCCCATGCCAAGCGTGAAGGCAGAACCGGCTCGATCCGGTA
Source organism: Ensifer adhaerens (assembly GCF_013283195.1). GTDB lineage: Bacteria > Pseudomonadota > Alphaproteobacteria > Rhizobiales > Rhizobiaceae > Ensifer > Ensifer adhaerens_G. Next base: position 2,347,445 of record NZ_JABEKT010000001.1, read on the forward strand.
GATCGGGACGTTGTGCCATTCTGACGACGCTGCTATGCCCAATGGGAAACCGGAGTTTCCCATGCGCTTGAAGATGCTTTCGGTCGTGTTTGGTTGCGCGGCGTTGCTTGCGGGCGCTGCTGCGGCTCAGACGCCACCGGTGGCGTTTGACACCAAGGCCAAACAGATCCTGTTGGTGGACGCCGAAACCGGCACCGTCCTGTTCTCCCGCGCCGAGAACGACCCCGTTCCACCCGCCTCGCTTGCGAAGTTGATGACGATGGAAGTCGTCGCCGAGGCGATCGCCAAGGGTGAACTGTCGGCCGAAACTGTCTTCGAGGTTTCGGAACACGCCTGGCGCACCGGCGGCGCACCGTCCGGCACTTCGACGATGTTCGCGGCGTTGAAGTCACGCATCCGCGTGGCCGATCTGCTGCAAGGGGTGGCCGTTCAGCTTGCCAATGATGCCTGTATCATCCTTGGCGAGGGGATGGCCGGCAGTGAGGCTGCCTTTGCCGAAAAGATGACGGCCCGTGCCCGCGTGCTCGGTATGCCGATCGCCACCTTCCGCAATGCAACCGGTCTACCGGATCCGCAGAACCAGATCACCATGAGCGAACTGGTGGCTTTGACCCGTCATCTGCACGAGGCGCACCCCGATCTCTATCGGCTCTACGCGCAGCCTGAGTTCGAGTGGAACAAGATCCTTCAACGCAACAAGAACCCGTTGATTGCGGCCAATGTCGGGGTCGACGGGGTGGCGACGGGGTTTGCGGAAGGCTACGGCTTTTCGCTGGCGGCCTCGATGCAGCGCGGCGATCGCCGTGTCTACCTCGCGATGGGCGGCCTTGAGACCGATAAGGAACGCACCGAGGAAAGCCGAAAGGTGCTCGATTGGGCAATGACGGCATTTGAAAAGCGGCGGATCTTTGCCGATGGCGAAGCGATCGGTGAAGCCAGCATCTACGGTGGTGCTGCCCCGCATGTGGCGCTTGTCGCCGGCGGGCCGGTCGACGTGCTGTTGCCGGTCAACAACCCGGAACGCCTGACGGCCCGCGTCGTCTACAAGTGGCCGCTGCGCGCTCCCGTCGAAGCGGGGGCCGAAGTCGGCGTCGTGCGACTTTGGAACGGCGAAAAGCTGTTGCGCGAGGTGCCCGTCAAGACCGCCGAGGCTGTTGGCCAGGGCACCTTGGCAAGCCGCGCTCTCGACGCACTCCAGGAACTGCTCTTCTTCTGGCTGTAACAAAACCGATCCCAGTGGTTTCATCGTTTGGGCCAATCGGCTAAACAGGGCAAAATTGCATGCCGATATAGGAAAGCACCGTGCCGCTGGCAAAAGGTCTGTTTGTAACATTCGAGGGCGGGGAAGGGGCTGGCAAGTCGACCCAATTGCGCCTGCTCGCCGAATCGCTACGTTCGCTGGGCCATGAAGTGCTGACGACGCGCGAGCCGGGCGGATCTGTCGGGGCCGAGGCGGTGCGCCACGTGTTGCTTTCGGGGGCTGCCGAAGCCTTTGGCGTGCGGATGGAGGCCATCCTGTTTGCTGCGGCGCGCAGCGATCATGTCGAAGAGGTCATCCGCCCCGCGCTTTCCAGGGGAACGATCGTGCTTTGCGACCGCTTCATGGATTCGTCGCGCGTCTACCAGGGCATCACCGGCAATCTGGAGCCGGCCTTTGTCGAGACGCTTGAGCGGGTAGCGATCAACGGTGTCGTGCCTGATCGAACGGTTATCTTTGATCTGCCGGCGACTATCGGTCTCGACCGTGCCCAGCGCCGCGCCGGCGATGACAGCCCGGATCGGTTTGAGAAGGAAAAGCTGGAGACGCACGAAAAGCGCCGCGAGGCTTTCCTCGATATAGCAAAGGCCGATCCGGACAGATGCCGCATCATCGACGCCACTCAATCCGCCGAGGCGATTGCCGCCGAGGTGCTTGGTCTCCTTGAAAACCTGCTCGCAGACGCCGACATGTCCGAGCCTACATCCACAGGGTCCGCACCATGACGACGGAGACGCCCGGTGTGCTCGAAGGGGCGATTGCCCCGGTCCAGAACGACCGGCTGTTTGGCCATGAGCAGGCGGAAGCGTTTCTGGCGCAGAGCTACCGATCGGGCAAGGGGCACCATGCCATCCTGATCGAAGGACCGGAGGGGATCGGTAAGGCAACGCTTGCGTTTCGCTTCGCCAGCCATATCCTCAATCACCCGGATCCGCCGACCGCGCCTGAAAGTCTTGGGGATCCCGACCCCGCTTCGATCGTCGGCCGGCAGCTGGCCTCGGGCGCATCGCATAATCTCCTCCATCTGACACGGCCGGTCGACGAGAAGACGGGTAGGGTGAAGGGCGCGATCACGGTTGACGAAGTGCGAAGGGCTGGCAAGTTCTTCGCTCAGACATCGGGCACCGGCAATTGGCGCATCGTCATCATAGACCCGGCCGATGATCTAAACCGCAACGCCGCCAACGCCATTCTGAAAATTCTCGAAGAGCCGCCGCGTCGGTCGTTGTTCCTGGTGCTGACGCATGCGCCAGGTAAGCTGCTGCCGACGATCCGTTCGCGTTGCCTGCCGCTACGGCTGAAACCGCTGGAGCCGCCGGCGCTGCGCCAGGCGCTCGACCATCTTGGCTTTGATCTCCAGAGCGAGAATGCCGACCGCATTCTGGCCTCGGCCAACGGCAGCGTTGCGGAGGCGCTGAAGCTGATCAACTACGGTGGCCTTGAGATCGCCGCGACCTTTGAGGGGATCCTCCAAGGGCAGGGGCCGGCAATTCGCAAGGACATGCACAAGCTTGCCGACGTTCTCTCGGCAAAGGACAGCGAAACGATTTTCGACTTCTTCACATCGCTGCTGACCGGGCGGCTCATGCGCGAGGCCCGCGATGCGGCCGTTGCCGGCGATATCATGCGCGCCGAACGCTTCGCCCGGCTTTCGGCCACGACCGGTGAACGTCTCACCGTCAGCGACGCCTATAATCTCGATCGCAAGCAGACCATTCTTTCGTTGCTGGATGACGTCAAGGCAGCATTATAGCTCGATCTCAAACTTCCACTTTCGTTTGATTGCCGCGACGAGATCGAGATCGTGATGATGGGCGAAAAGCAGCACGTGACCCAGCAGATCTGCAGCTTCGTCGGCCATGTCTGCCTGCAAATCGTCCTCTGATTTACCATGCCGTCTGCCGCGGCCGGTGCGCTTGTTCCAGGCCTGGGTCAGTTCGCCGATTTCTTCCTGCATCTTCAGGATAAACCAGTCGATATCCCGCTCGATGCCGTTGTCCTCGGCGTAGCGGGCAGACGCTGCTTCAAATTGACGTTCAAGACGGCGCAGCATGGCGATTCCTTTATGTTTGTTTCTGTTTTGTTCTATTGTTTCGTTCGCGTCGGCACAAGCAGGCGTGGCGTCCGGCCATTGCTTTCCATGCGGGCTTTTCTCCCATCTCCCGGTTCCTTCCTTGCGGCGTATGCGCTAAGAGCGTCGGTAGCTTCATCCGAGATAGATTGAATCCGCCTATGAGAGACACGTCCCCCTTTTACATCACCACTGCGATTTCCTACCCGAACGGCAAGCCGCATATCGGCCACGCCTATGAGTTGATCGCCACGGATGCAATGGCGCGCTATCAGCGCCTGGACGGACGGGATGTCTTCTTTCTGACGGGCACGGACGAACACGGTCAGAAGATGCAGCAGACGGCGCGCCGCGAAGGGGTGACGCCACAGGAGCTTGCCGATCGGAACTCCTCGGAATTCCAGAAGATGGCGGTGCTCCTCAACGCATCGAATGACGATTTCATCCGCACTACCGAGAAGCGCCACCACGAGGCGTCGCAGGACATATGGGTCCGGATGGGGGAGGCGGGCGACCTCTACAAGGATTCCTATGCCGGCTGGTACTCGGTGCGTGACGAAGCCTACTACCAGGAAAACGAGACGGAGTTGCGCGCCGATGGCGTGCGCTATGGTCCGCAGGGCACGCCGGTCGAATGGGTCGAGGAGCAGAGCTATTTCTTCAAGCTGTCGGAATACCAGGACAAGCTGCTGAAGCTCTATGAAGAGAACCCGGATTTCATCGGTCCGGCCGAGCGCCGCAACGAGGTGATCTCCTTCGTGAAATCAGGACTCAAGGATCTGTCGGTTTCGCGCACCACCTTCGATTGGGGCATCAAGGTGCCGAACGATCCCAGCCACGTCATGTATGTCTGGGTCGACGCACTGACCAACTACATCACCGCGACCGGCTATCTCGACAACCCGCAGGGACCACGTGCGAAATTCTGGCCCGCGAACATTCATATCATCGGCAAGGACATCATCCGCTTCCACGCGGTCTATTGGCCCGCATTCCTGATGTCGGCCGGCCTGCCGCTGCCCAAGCGCGTTTTCGCGCACGGCTTCCTGCTCAACAAGGGCGAGAAGATGTCGAAGTCGCTCGGCAACGTCGTCGATCCCTTCAACCTCGTCGAGCATTTCGGCCTCGACCAGATCCGCTACTTCTTCCTGCGCGAGGTTTCCTTCGGCCAGGACGGAAGCTACAGCGAGGAGGGGATCGCCACCCGCATCAACTCCGACCTTGCCAATGGCATCGGCAACCTGGCGAGCCGTTCGCTGTCGATGATCGTCAAGAACTGCGATGGCCAGATTCCGGTCTGCGGTGCGTTGACCGACGAAGACAAGGCGATGTTGGCGGCCGCCGACGCTCTGCTCGAGATTACCCGTGACGAAATGGGCAAGCAGATGATCCACCGCGCGCTTGCGGCAATCATTGCCGTGGTTTCGGAGACCGATCGTTACTTCGCCGGCCAGGAACCCTGGGCGTTGAAGAAGACCGATCCGGCGCGGATGGCAACCGTGCTCTATGTCACCGCAGAGGTTGTGCGCCAGATCGCCATCCTCCTGCAGCCGTTCATGCCGGAATCCTCCGGGAAGCTGCTCGATCTCGTGGCGGCCCCGGCCGACAAGCGCGATTTTGCGGCATTGGGCGAGGCGGGCCGCCTCGTCTCCGGCACGCCGCTCGAAGCGCCGAAGCCGGTCTTCCCGCGTTACGTCGCGCCGGAAGCGCAATAAGGCACGATCGGCATGCTCATCGATACCCATTGCCATCTGGATTTCCCCGACTTCGAGGCCGAGCGCGACGCCATCATCGAGCGCGCGCGCGCGGCCGGCGTCGGCCAGATGATCACGATCTCCACCCGCGTGAAGCGCTTCGATACGATCCTTGCGATCGCCGAAGCCTATCCGAACGTCTTCTGTTCCGTCGGCACGCACCCGCACAATGCTGATGAGGAGCTCGATATTACCGCGGACGATCTCGTCCGGCTTTCGGCGCATCCGAAAGTGGTGGCGATCGGCGAGGCGGGTCTCGACTACTTCTACGACAACGCGCCGCGCGATGCGCAAGTCGAAGGTCTGCGCCGGCACATAGCGGCGGCACGCGAAACCGGGCTGCCGCTCGTTATCCACAGCCGCTCGGCAGACGACGATATGGCGGCGATCCTGACCGAGGAGACGGAGAAGGGCGCATTCCCCTTCCTTCTGCACTGCTTCTCCTCCGGGCCGGAGCTGGCGCGCATCGGCGTCGAGCTCGGCGGCTATGTCTCGTTCTCTGGTATCCTGACGTTTCCGAAATCGGAGGAGTTGCGCGAGATTGCCAAGACGGTTCCGCATGACAGGATGATCGTCGAAACCGACGCGCCTTACCTTGCGCCTAAGCCGTTTCGCGGCAAGCGCAACGAGCCGGCTTATGTGGCGCACACCGCCGAGGTGCTGGCCGATACGATCGGCGTGTCAAAGGACGAAGTTGCGGCGCTCACGACCGAAAACGCATTCCGCATCTTCTCCAAGATGCCGAGGCTCTAAGGTGGCATTCAGGCGCGCCTTCACCATTCTCGGCTGCGGTTCTTCGCCCGGCGTGCCGCGCATCACCGGTGACTGGGGTGCCTGCGATCCCGGCAATCCGAAGAACCGTCGCATGCGAGCCGCTTTGCTGGTCGAACAGATCGCGCCGGATGGTGGCAAGACGACCGTGGTCGTAGACACCGGTCCTGATTTTCGAGCCCAGATGGTTGCGACCAACATCCGCCACATCGACGCTGTGCTCTACACGCATTCGCATGCGGATCATCTGCACGGGATCGATGACTTGCGCGGTTTTGTCATTGAAAACAAGAAGCGCATACCGATCTGGGCCGATGCCTTTACGATGGGCCGGATCCGCGAAGGGTTTCATTATTGCCTGGAATCGCCGCCTGGAAGCGGCTACCCGCCGATCGTAGACGGCCACATTATCGCTGACGATCTGTCGCCGGTTGTCATCAGCGGAGCCGGCGGACCGATCGCCTTTCAGCCGCTGATGCAGTTTCACGGCAATACTCATTCGCTCGGATTTCGTGTCGGCGATTTTGCCTATTGCAGCGACGTCAGCGACTTTCCGCCGGAAACGGTCGGCCGGCTGGGCGACCTGGACCTTCTGGTGCTCGATACGCTGCAGTACAAGTTTCACCCGAGCCACCTGTCGCTGGTGCAGTCGCTCGGCTGGATCGAGCGGCTTCGCCCGAAGCGCGCCGTGCTGACGCATATGCATGTGCCGCTCGATTACGACACCGTCCAGGGCGAAACTCCTGACCATGTGGAGCCGGCATATGACTTGATGCGGCTCGAGTTTGAGGTTGACGTCACGGTACTCGGCGACGCCTGAATTTCGCTGTGTTCGAAATTTCTAATATATAGACTTACTTCGAAAAATAGGGCGCCAGGTTCTTGCGAATGCGCTCCAGTACCGTGCCGCCCGATAGGTTCGGAACGAACGTCCGTCCGGTGATCTTCTCGTAGGCTTCGATGTAGACGGCGGATGTCTGCTCGACGAGTTCCTGAGGGATTGCCGGAACGGGATCCTTGTAGGGGTCGCAGCGCTCGGTCACCCAGGCGCGTACGAAATCCTTGTCGAAGCTCTTCGGCCGTTCGCCGGCTTCAAAGCTCTGCTGATAGCTGTCGGCGATCCAGTACCGGCTACTGTCGGGCGTATGGATCTCGTCGGCGAGGATGATGGTGCCATCCTTGTCGGTGCCGAATTCATACTTTGTGTCGACCAGGATGAGGCCGCGCTCGGCGGCACGCGCCTGGCCGCGGGCAAATAGCGACAGCGCGTAGCTCCATACGGTATCGAGTTGCTCTCTCGTCAGCAGGCCTTGCTCGAGAATCTCGTCTGTGGAAAGCGGCTCATCATGGCCGCCGTCGAAAGCCTTGCTGGTCGGCGTTATGATCGCCTGCGGAAGTTTCTGATTGTCGCGCAGACCGTCAGGCAGACGGATACCGTACATGTCACGTTCGCCGTTGCGGTACTTCGTCAGAATGGAGGTGCTGGTGGTTCCGGCGAGATAGCCGCGCACGACGATTTCGACCGGCAGGATATCGAGCCGCTTGCCGATGACGACATTCGGGTCAGGATAACTGATCACATGGTTCGGGCAGATGTCGGCCGTTTCTTCGAACCAGTAGCGTGCTGTCTGCGTGAGCACATGGCCCTTGTGCGGAATGGACGTCAGGATGATGTCGAAGGCGCTGAGCCGGTCTGTTGCGATGATGATGCGCTCGCCACCGGGAAGATCATAGTTTTCACGCACCTTGCCATTGTAGCGGTTTGGCAGTTCCGGAATGAAAGCATCTGAAAGAACGCGCAATTCGCTCATCGCATAGGGCCTTGCAAAACGAGGTTTCGTGATGAACGACTAATCAGTCGGCAACGGTTGGGTCAAGCCAAGAGTGGGTGCAATATGCCCGAAAACCAGCATTCTGGTTCATCGCTATGTTCCATAATCTATCTTATCTGATATTTGTATGTAGCCGCAAAGTTAGAATGTCCTGATCCTGCAAAGTTGGAATGTCACTCTCCACGGGGCTGAACGATGCCTGGGAGATTGCGGATCGGCATACGATCAAGCTCGGCGGCATCTGCCGAAGCACCGCCCAAGACCTCGGCCGCGTCATGGCCGGCGGGACGCAATCCGGCAGAGACGATCACCCTAAAACGATGTTCGGCGGATCACGCGCCCATCGCTACCATCGATCAGGATCTCGTAACGAGCGCCAGCTCTGACAAATCTATATGTGTAGACCTGATTTTGGCAGCTTACAGTTTCGACCTCTCGAAGACCCAGGTCCTCAAGATAACGCTTGCCGTCATCGCAGGAAACAGGCTGCGTCCCCGCTAGATAGCTTCCCACCCTAAGCTCGATATCGGCCGTGTCGTGAGTTTGGGATGCTGCCGGACTGCCAAAAGCCGCGAGCATAACAAGCCAGATTACCTTCCTCGTCATCTGCAAAGCGCGGCCTCCACTCCAGGTTACCAATATTGGACCAATGGATTTCCGTCGTAAAAATATGCTCGAAATCTCGGCGTTCGGTGGGAGAAACCGACGCTGCCCCGAGCATCTTACTTTCCAGAAGAGATGTCCAGAACGGCAAGCTCTCCAAATATGGCGATCCTCTCGTCCGGAGTATCTCTTCGAAGCCCTTCGTCCCAACGCTCAGACTTGCTTCTCCTAGGACTTGAGATCAAAATCTGAACGCCGATACGGCTAACTCCAGACAAACTACCTCACGTTTCCTATGCAATACCAGAATTGCTTCAGCAATCTCAGCGCACTCGCCTTTTTTGGCGGCGACGAGTGAACTCATTCATTTGGGAAGACAACTGGGAGGAGTATTTGAATGGCAATTTCGCGAAAACAAGAGGAGCGACTGCTCACTGAGGACGAGTGGCATCTGGTGCGCCAATCACACCATCCCGCGATACAGGGCGTTTCCGACGAAGATCTGCTGAAGCTCGTGAAGCAAGTGCGCGAAAGGCGCGACAGGTCACAAGCCGAAGCTCATCGCCAACGACGTGAGATCCGAGGGAAGTCCGCCCCGAAAGGCGTGGAACCCACTCGAAAGGATATCGGCACAAGGGCCAAGCTCGAAATACTGGCCATGAGCATGCGCCGGCTCAACGGAGAGCATGCAAGGCGTCGTAAAATGCACGGAAAAGCCCAGTTGGTCTCCAACATGCGCGCGGCGCTTGCGGCCAAGCACGCATCCAAGACAGAACGGGATGAAACGTACAATTCGCGTCATGCGCTGGAAGGAATGCAATCCATAGAAAGTGCGAGGCGCAAAAGCCTCATGCGGCCCATGGAACGAGGACGGCTGAGAAAGGCCGGTGCGGTCGCCCAGGCGAAGCGAGATTCACGGTAACATCATCGCTGGCGGGGCGCGGAATGTGACCTGCGGGAAAGCTTGCACGGAACGTTTCCCAGTCCCGCTCAGCAGTGCTCGGCGACGAGGCGCGACGCCGAGTTTGACAAGCCCCATCTCCCCTGCCGCCCATGCGCAAGTCCGCTGAAGGCGGAGCCGGAATTTCGGGGACGAGCACATCTCGGTGTGAATTGATCAGAAACCCAAAGACGCCTCAGCAAGCTGGCAGTGAAGAAGGATCTCAGGTCCCGGAGCAGCCACAGGAAGCAGGAGTGATAGCAGCTATGGATTGCGTTCGCTTGCGCGTGATGAACCGGATGATTTCAGAACGCGCCGCCGCCCGCGGCATCGATCGTGATCGCCGTAATGTGCTCTCGAGGCTCAATTGCGAATATCACCAAGTTATGATGTTTAAAGTCGTTTGTATGGAAGCACGAACTAACACATTGAATGGACGTGGTTTGGGACCCTAGAGACCAAATGGAAATGCATTCGGCGGCCGTTCGCCCCATTTCCAGAGCCCACAAACGTCCTATGCTTTCTGAGGTCGGCAGAAAACGTCTGGCGGAGATCGATCATGATCAGGACATTTGCCATTGCCCTCGGTGTCGCAGTGCAACTAGCAAGTGCGGGCTTGTGCCGGGCCGACGAACCTGTCGATACGGCGCGCTCGATCATCCAGGACCAGATCGCGGCTTTCCTGAATGACGATGCCGACGCCGCCTACTCCTTTGCTTCACCGGCGATACGCGGCAAGTTTCCTGACAAGACCGTGTTTTTCGACATGGTCAGGCGCGGTTACCAGCCGGTCTATCGACCGGGCAATTTTGCCTTCGGTCGCTCCAAGGCGGTGGGCGACCAGGTCATTCAGGAGGTGCTGATCTCGGCACCAGATGGCAAGGACTGGACGGCGGTCTACCAGCTGATGAAGCAGCCTGACGGCAGCTACAAGATCAATGGCGTGATGATGCTGCAGGCGGTGCCAGGGCCGGAGATCTGAACTGTCCGGGGCCTCAAAGAGGTGCCAAGTCCCCTCGCCGCCAGGTTTCCTGGGTCTCGGCCATGAAGTCTGCAAAGCGGCCCTCTTCGATCGCCAGCCGAATGCCCGCCATCAGTTCCTGGTAATATGCCAGATTGTTCCAGCTGAGCAGCATGCCGCCGAGCGATTCGTTCGAGCGGATCAGGTGATGAAGATAGGCGCGCGAATAGTCGCGCGTCGCAGGGCAAGACGATTGTTCGTCCAGCGGCCGCATGTCCTCGGCGTGGCGGGCGTTGCGTAGATTTATGCGACCATGGCGGGTAAATGCTAGGCCGTGGCGTCCGGATCTGGTCGGCATGACGCAGTCGAACATGTCGATGCCTTGGGCGACCGATCTCAGGATATCGTCGGGGGTGCCGACGCCCATGAGATAACGCGGCTTTTCCACCGGCAGCTCGGGGCATGTGATGTCGAGCATTCTCAGCATCACCTCCTGCGGTTCGCCGACCGCAAGCCCGCCAACGGCATAACCCTTGAGGTCAAGGCCCTTGAGCGCCTCTGCCGAACGCACGCGCAATTCAGGAATGTCGCCACCCTGAACGATGCCGAACATCGCCTTGCCCGGCTGGTCGCCGAAGGCGACCTTGCAGCGCTCGGCCCAGCGCAGCGACATTTCCATCGCTCGCTCGATTTCCTTGGGCTCGGCCGGCAGCGCCACGCACTCGTCGAGCTGCATCTGGATATCGCTGTCGAGCAAGCCTTGAATCTCGATCGACCGTTCCGGCGACATGTGGAAGAGTGCGCCGTCGACATGGCTCTTGAAGGTAACGCCCTGCTCATCGAGCTTGCGCAGGCCGGCAAGCGACATCACCTGGAAACCGCCGCTGTCGGTGAGGATCGGGCCTTGCCAGCGGATGAGATTGTGCAGGCCGCCAAGTCGCGCCACCCGTTCGGCGCCGGGGCGCAGCATCAGGTGGTAGGTGTTGCCGAGGATGATGTCGGCGCCGAGATCCTTGACCTGGTCGAGATACATCGCCTTGACCGTGCCGACGGTGCCAACCGGCATGAAGGCGGGCGTGCGGATCGTGCCGCGCGGCATGGAAACCTCGCCGCGGCGCGCCTTGCCGTCGGTTGCGTGCAGCTTGAACTGGAAGGTTTCGGTCATCTAGTCTTTCCGGAAAAGCAGGCTGGAATCGCCATAGGAATAGAAGCGGTAGCCGGTCTCGATCGCATGGGCATAGGCTGCTCGCATCGTCTCCAGGCCGCAGAAGGCCGAAACCAGCATGAACAGCGTCGATTTCGGCAGATGGAAATTGGTCATCAGCATATCGACAGCGCGGAAGCGGTAGCCGGGCGTGATGAAGATACCTGTCGGCCCGGACCAGGGATGGATCGTGCCGTTTTCGTCGGCAGCACTTTCGATCAGCCGCAGCGACGTCGTGCCGACGCAGACGATCCTGCCACCCCTCGCCTTGACGGCATTGAGGCGCTCCGCGGTTGCCGCGTCGACGTGGCCGATTTCCTGGTGCATCACGTGATCGTCGGTATCGTCTGCCTTGACGGGCAGGAATGTCCCTGCTCCGACATGCAGGGTCACGAAATGGCGCTCGATGCCGAGGTCGTTCAGTTTCGCGAACAGCCGCTCGGTGAAATGCAGGCCGGCTGTCGGCGCAGCAACGGCGCCCTCCTCGCGGGCATAAACAGTCTGGTAGTCGGTACGATCCTGCGCATCCTCGGCGCGCTTCGAGGCGATGTAAGGCGGCAGCGGAATGTGGCCGGTCGCCATGATCGCTTCGTCGAGCAGCGGCCCGGAGAGATCGAAGCGCAGCGTGACTTCGCCAGCGTCGCCCTTTTCCTCGACGGTCGCGTCGAGCGTGCCGAGCATGCAACTGTTACCGCCATGGCCAAAGGCGACGCGGTCGCCAACTTTAAGGCGGCGCGCCGGCCGAGCGAAAGCCTTCCAGCGGTCGGGAGCGACCCGCATGTGCAGCGTCAGCGAGACCGGCGTCGTGATCTCCTCGCCGCGACGGCGAATGCCTTCGAGCTGCGCCGGGATGACCTTGGTGTCGTTGAACACCAACGCGTCGCCGGGACGCAGGAAGGAAGTCAGGTCAAGGACGCCGTGATCCGTCAGGCATTGCGGCGCCTTGGGGTCGACGACGAGCATGCGGGCGCTGTCGCGCGGGCTGACGGGCCTGAGCGCAATGGAGGTATCCGGAAGGTCAAAGTCGAACAGGTCTACGCGCATGATCGTTTCTGAAAGAAAAAAGCAAAACCCGCCCCGGGGCCATCAGGCGCGGCCGGGACGGGTTTGTGCATTAGCGCAAATCAGGCGTCGGCGGCAACCCGCAGCGACACGATGGTATCGGGATCACGCACCGGCTCGCCGCGCTTGATCTTGTCGATGTTGTCCATGCCCTCGATGACCTGGCCCCAGACGGAGTACTGCTTGTTCAGCCACGGGGCATCGGTGAAGCAGATGAAGAACTGCGAATTGGCCGAGTTCGGCGCCTGGCTGCGAGCCATCGAGCACGTGCCGCGGATGTGGCTGACGTTCGAGAATTCGGCGTTCAGGTCCGGCTTGGACGAACCGCCCATGCCGGCGCGCGACGGGTTGAAGTGCTCGCCGCCGGTCTTGCCGTATTGGACGTCGCCGGTCTGTGCCATGAAGTCCTCGATCACGCGGTGAAACACCACGCCGTCATAGGCGCCTTCGCGTGCCAGTTCCTTGATTCGGGCGACATGACCCGGAGCCACATCAGGCCGAAGCTCGATGATGACCTGGCCCTTGGTGGTCTCCATGATGATGGTGTTTTCCGGATCTTTGATCTCGGCCATGGGTTTTCTCCTTGTGTTTAACTTTACTTGCCGACCTTGACGCTGATCATGCGGTCGGGATCGGTGACGGAGCCGTTGTTGGCATCGTCGCCGAGTTTGATCTTGTCGACGTTCTCCATGCCGGAGATGACCTTGCCGACGACCGTGTATTGGCCGTTGAGGAAGTCGCCCGGGGCAAACATGATGAAGAACTGCGAGTTGGCGCTGTTGGGATCCTGCGAACGCGCCATGCCGACCGTGCCGCGCTCGAACGGTACGTCCGAGAATTCGGCCGGCAGGTCCGGCTTGGAGGAGCCGCCCGTGCCAGCAGCCTGCGGCTGGAAGCCCTCTTCCATGTCGCCGTACTGCACGTCGCCGGTCTGCGCCATGAAGCCCTTGATGACGCGGTGGAAGGCGACGTTGTTGTATTCGCCGGCGGTTGCCAGCGCCTTGATCTGTTCGACGTGCTTAGGTGCGATATCAGGGCGAAGCTCGACGACGACAGGGCCGTCCTTCAACGTGATGGTGAGGAAGTTGTCAGCCGACTGCGCAAATGCGGTTCCCGCATAGGAAGCAAGCGTGAGGGCACCGGCGAAAGCGAGGTGGAGGATTTTCATGGTTTCTCCCTGAGTGGTGAATGGAGTGTGGCGGCTCTAGGCCTTGCGTTTGGCCTGCAGCGCCGCGTGGACCGCCTTGGGCACGAACGCGCTGACGTCACCGCCCATGGCCGCGATCTGGCGGACCAATGTGGCCGTAATGGGCCGCGATGCGGTGCCTGCCGGCAGAAACAGGGTCTGAACGTCAGGCGCCATTTGACGATTCATGCCCGCCATCTGCATCTCGTAGTCGAGGTCCGTGCCGTCGCGAAGACCACGCACAAGCAGCTTTGCGCCGCTTTGCCGCGCGGCATCGACCACGAGGTTGTCGAAGGAGACAACATCGATGTCGGCGGCGCGTTCGGGCAGAAATTCGAGCAGCGACTCGCGAATAAGTTCCGCGCGCTGGTCGAACGAAAAGAGCGGTGCCTTGCCCGGATGGATACCGATCGCCACGATAACTTTGCGCGCCACGTTCAGCGCCTGCACAAGTACGTCGAGATGCCCGTTCGTCATCGGATCGAAAGAGCCGGGGTAGAATGCCGTCGTCATCGCACCTGTTTCCGTTTGGTGAAGCCTTTTGTCACGGACGGCGACGGATCGCAAGAGTTGTGCAGGGGAGCAACCCTGTTCCCTGGGAAACAGCGGCACCAAAGAAATGAATGCTAGATGAATGCCATGTTCAAGAGCGTTTCACATCGCAGACTGTAATGTGAAGCAAGAAAGAACGGAACCTTTTTGAAGATACTGCCGTTTAACACCTGAAAGGATGACGGCTATGGGACTTGCTCTGTTTTCGATGACGATGTTTTTCGCAATGATCTTTGCGACGATACATGCACTCCGGGACGAATCCCGTGAGCAGCGCGACCGTTCAGGCAACCGTAAGATCTTCGGCTAAAGGTAAAATGTTATGGCGACAGTCTTTATGACCGCCGCGGCGGTAATCAGTTTCGTCTTTCTCGTCGACTTTGCCCGCACGATACGCGACCTCCAGCGCGATCGACTGGGCTCCAGCGAGACCGGCGGCTTCAACGTTTAGTAATCTGCAGAAACTTTCCTCCAGAAGTTTCAAAATGAGCGCCCGCCATTCTTCCCCTGAAGCGGTCGCTTTCTAAAGCCGGACGGCATCCCCTGCCCGTCCGGCTTTTTCTTTGTCCGGAATTTGAAGCTCCCTAAGCCGCCGACACCTTATGCGTCCGGATCATGCGGAAGAACCGCCAGTTCAGGAGCAGCGCTGCGGCGGCAAGGCCGAGCACGAATCCGAACCAGACACCTGTTCCGCCGAAGTTGAGCGGAAACGCGAAGGCCCAGGCGCAAACGAAACCGATCGGCCAGTAGGAAATCATCGCCAGGATCATCGGCACCTTTGTGTCCTTGAGGCCGCGAAGCATGCCGGCGGCAATCGCCTGCAACCCGTCGACCAGCTGGAATGCGCCGGCAATCACGATGAGCGGAGCGGCAAAGGCTAACACCTGGGCTGCATCCGGCCTGCTGGTGTCCAGGTAAAGTGCTGCCAGCTGGCTTGGGAAGAGTGCGAAGATCGCGCTGCCGATGGTCGCGAAGACGGATCCGAGCACCAGTGCCGAAATGGCTGCGCGCCGGACGCCGAGCATGTCGCCGCGGCCGTAGGAAAGGCCGACGCGCACTGTTGCCGCCTGGGCAATTCCAAGCGGGATCATGAAGGCGAGCGAAGCGAACTGCAGCGCGATGCCATGCGCGGCTAGTTCGATCGTACCGATTGTTCCCATCAACAACGAGGCGACGGTGAACAGGCTGACTTCAGCAAGTATGGTCAGCGAGATCGGTATTCCGAGATAAACCACTTCCCTGAACGCCGGCCAGTCCGGGCGCCAGAAACGCACGAACAGCTCATACTGGTTCAGTTCCGGTTTGCTCTTGATATAGGCGACCGTCAGCACCGTGCCGAGGACCGCCACGCCAAGGGCGGCGACGGCTGCACCGAAGATGCCCAGTTGCGGGAAGCCGAAATGGCCGTAGATCAGCACGTAGCAAAGGGCTGCATTGAGGACGAGCGTTGCCAGGGTGACATAGAGAATGATCCCTGCCCGCTCCAGGCCGCTCAGGAACGCACGCAGCACCATGAAGATCAGCCCCGGGAAGATCGCCCATTGTGCAATGTGCAGATACTCGGCGGCAAGGGCCGCCACCTCCGGCTGCTGGCCGGCAAGCAGCAGGATCGGCTCGGCAAGCCAGAGTACAGGCGCCGTCAGTACGCCGTAACAAAGCACAACCCAGAGCCCCATGCGCACGGAGCGGCGGACCGAAACCTTGTCGCCCCTGCCCTGTGCTTGCGCAGCCATCGGCACCACGGCGTTGGCGAAGCCGCTGCCGAAGATGTAGACGGTGAAGTACATCTGCGTTGCCAGAATGATCGCGGCGAGCTGGGTGGCACCGAGCTTGCCCACCATCAACACGTCGGTCGTGTTGATCGCAAGTTGTGCGAGCTGCGCGCCGATGAAGGGTACGCCGAGATAGAGGCTTGCCCGATAATGGGTGCGCCATGAATTGTCGGTTTGCACCGGGGTCGGGCTCGCATTGGCGGTCAGCATGACGGATTCCTGGATGTCGACGCGGCCGAGATACCGCAGGTCAGAACGGAGGGAAGGATGACGGAAATAGAACACGGCCGTCGAAAGAACCAGTGACAAAGCTTCGGCTGCTCAATTTTTCATCGAAGGATCAAGAAAATTGATCAATTTCGTTGCATGGCGCCGTGGTCGGCATAGCGCGGTTCTACCGACGGCTCCGCAGGCTCGACATCTTCGGCCGCAACGGCGAGCCGCTTCGGTACCTTGAACCAGAAGACAAGGAGCGCGCCCACCACGAAACAACTGGCAAGTGCATAGGGTGCACCGGCGAAAGTGATTTTGGCGGTTGGCGCTGTGAAATAGGCAAAGATTTGGGTGAAGATCAGCGGGCCGATGATCGTCGTGATGCTGCCGATGCTGGTGAGCGCGCCCTGCAGCTCGCCTTGGGCCGACGGAGGCACATGACCTGCGGCGATGCTGCGCAGAGGCGGATCGGCGAGGCTCTCGAGTGCGGTGGCGATAATCACGGCATAGATCATCCATCCCTGCCATGCAGCGGCATAGCCGACGGCACCGAGTGCCGTGAAAGTCAGGCCAAGGACGGCCGTTCTCCATTCGCCGAGCCGTGGCACGACGCGCGGCAGCACGAACGCCATCACCAGGGCGCCACCGATGCCGAAGATGCCGAGCGAAAGACCGATTTCGCCCTCGCTCCAACCGTACCGGTAGGAAGAGACGAACGACCAGACGGACGGATAGACTGCATGCGCCATCCAGAACAGGAAGAAGACCAGCCCGACCCAGCCGATGCCGGGATAGTTGCGCATCTGCCGGAGCGCACCGAGCGGATTGGCGCGCTTCCATTCGAAGCGGCGACGGTTCGCCCTGTCCAGCGTTTCCGGCAGCAGGAAAACACCCAGCACGAAGTTGATGAAAGATAGGGCCGCGGCACCATAGAACGGTACGCGCGGTCCCAGTTCGCCCAGCAGCCCGCCAATGACGGGCCCCAACGCAAAGCCGGATCCGAACGCGATGCCGATCAGGCCGAAATTCTTGGCGCGGTTTCCATCGTTGCTGATGTCGGCAATGTAGGCTGAGGCAGTGCCGAAGCTGGCGCCGCTGATGCCGGCGAGAACGCGGCCGACGAACAACATCCAGTAGCTGGTCGCTAGCGCGCAGATCAGATTGTCGATGGCGAAGGTGAGCACCGAGGCAAGCAGGATCGGCCGGCGCCCAAAACGGTCGCTGAGATTGCCCATGAAGGGCGCAAAGAGGAACTGCATCGCAGCGTAGACCAGCAGCAGCCACCCGCCGTCGATGGCCGCATCGCTCACATTGGCGCCGGTCAATTCTTCCAGATAGGTCGGCAGCACCGGCACGATGATCGCGATACCGATGATGTCGAGAAACAGGATGAGGAAGACGAGGAACAGGCCACGTCGCACGAACTTCTCGTCGAGCATCAAACTCTCCCCGCGCTATCCGTCGCCAGCGCGGAGACAGAACGTGAACAACGTTACCAATTTAGGTGTAACGCATGATTTCAATCGAAACAATACGTGAACATCTCAAAGTTTTTTATGGAAACGATCGCGTTCGTTGATCCATTGCTTTGCGGAAACGCGGCCCGTCTGGGCAACGGTGTCCGTTGCTCCGCCTTGAGAAAGTCGACGAAAGCTCGAAGCGGCGTCGGCAGGGGAAAGAACACGGATGCAAAGCGTGCCCCTCGAAGCAGAATGAGTATGGAGCAGGTTTCACTCGGAAAGGCAGGCCCGACTGTGTCGTGCTTCGCGTCGATGCACGCCGGCGCGACCGGTTTGGTGAGCGCCACTAAAGTAAAAAACGACAAAAGGGGCCGGCAGAATGAGCCGACCCCTTCTGATCTTTGGTTATGCAGTCTCTGGATCAGACCTGACCGGAGAATGTGTCGCAGGCGGACATCTTGCCACTGTCGAAGCCGCGCTTGAACCAGCGCATGCGTTGTTCTGATGTGCCATGGTTGAAGCTTTCCGGAACGACATAGCCCTGCATGCGTTTCTGCAGCGTGTCGTCGCCGATCTGGGTGGCGGCATTCAGCGCCTCTTCCAGGTCGCCTTGTTCCAGCAGACCCTTCTGTTGCGTGTACTTGCCCCAGACTCCGGCAAAGCAATCGGCTTGAAGCTCGACGCGTACCGACATCTGGTTGGCTTCGGTCTCGCTCATCGACTGGCGCATCTGATTGAACTTCGGCAGCACGCCGATCAAGTTCTGCACATGGTGGCCGACTTCGTGGGCAACGACGTAGGCCTGCGCGAAGTCGCCGGACGCGCCGAACTTCTGTTCAAGCTCGTCGAAGAAGCTCATGTCGAGATAGACCTTGCGGTCACCGGGGCAATAGAACGGGCCGGATGCCGCAGAGGCGAAGCCGCAAGCCGAGCGTACGGAGCCGCTGAACAGCACCATCTTCGGCTCCTGATATTGTTCACCGCTCGCCTGGAAGATGCCGTTCCAGGTGTCCTCGGTTTCGGCCAGCACCGTCGACATGAAGGCTTTCATCTCTTCTTCCTGCGCCGATCCACGCGGTGCGGGCGAACCGTCGCTCTGCTCGAAGCCCGGCTGCGCGACCGGGCCGCCGCCGCCCAGGACTTGCAGCATATCAATACCCATCGCCCTCAGGATGAAGTAGAGGACGACGAGGAAGATGATGGTGCCAAAGCTCATGCCGCCGCCGGCGCCACGCATGCCTCCGCCCCCTCCGGGCATGCGAAACCCGCCCCCCCGACCGAATGGATTACCGCCCAGACCGCCTCCGGGGCTTGCCCCGCGCTGGTCTTCAACGTTTCCGGATTGGCGGCGGCCTTTCCATTCCATGATCTGTCCTCCCGGCGTGGGTCGATACGCAATATCGGTCAGATCATTTATATGTCGGGCCGAATGCAGTTGTAAAACGCAATCGGGCCCGCAAGGTTGCGATCATGCCAATCTTTTCGAGGACTTGCCGACACCAAAAAGGTGGCCCTGTCGGATCGCCAGGGCGGTTGCGGTCACCAGAAACGCAGCCAACACCACTGACGCCGCTGTTGCCTGCCAGTTCGAAAGCCCCGAAAACAGGCTTGCATGCATCAGCCGTCCCGGCAGCAGCGTAAAGAGGCCGGCAACGACGATGCCGCCGAGATACATGCCGGCGACATGGCCGCGATGCGCGGCGATGTCGTGCCGCCGGGCAGCCGCAATCGCTTGCCAGCTTCCAAAGAGCACGTAGATCGACAGCAGGTGAATGGGGCTGAAACAGCCAACCAGTCTGATTTCATGAATGAAGAACGTGGAGGATGCGGTCACGACCATGAGTACGATCCAGATCTTGCCGAGCATCCTGTGCCCGCGCGTGCCTTTCGGACGGGCAAGCAGAAAAGCGCCAAGGATCGCCGCCGGAATGACGGTCGCGACGTGCAACTGGATTGCGAACGGTGCGTGGAGAAGGGGTGCAAATGTCATCGCGGATTTCTATGCTGTTGATTTCCCCGAACGTGCGGCAGTCTCCTTGCTGCATTCAAATGCTTTGACTGGAACTGACGGAAAACTTCGTGAAACGCCCATTTCTGCAATCCACGCTTCGTGAACTGCATCTTGTCCTGAAGGCGCCGCGCCTCTGGGCAACCTTTGCAGCAGTTGTGCTGATCTTTTGGGTCACGGGGCCATACGGCACCGCTGAGCGCCTTGCCCTGGTACCGCGTCTCGGGTTCTGGCTGGTGTTGCACGCCCTCACCTGGGCGATCGCCATCGTTTCGGCTGTGTTTGCCAATGGCATCCTGCGCGAAAGGGTCACCTCCGGCTTCGTTCGCATGATGATCGGTGCTGCCGTCGCCAGCATTCCGATCGGTCTCGTGACCACCGCAATCGGTTCGGTGACCTTTTCTGTTGCACCAACTGCGGAAGGTGTCCTCACTGACATCGCCACCGGCCTGCTCCTGTCGCTCTCTTTCTGTGCCTTGACCTGGATGACGATAAATGGGGACGCCGCGTCGGAGTTGGACGACACCGGCACCTTTGCAGCGACGCCCGACACGCGCGGGCATCAGGCTTCCATTGGGCCGACGACGTTCCAGGAGAATACGGGCCAGGTACCGCTGCTGTTGCGGCTGAAACACGCCAATCGCGGCGTGCCGCTACATCTGACGGTCAGCGACCACTACACGGAAGTCACGACTACCGCTGGGCGCGAACTCATTCTGTTGCGCTTCGCCGATGCACTCGGTGAACTCGGTCCGGTCCAGGGCTTGCAGGTGCACCGTTCCCACTGGGTGGCGGACGCGCACGTCGCGCGGCTCGTACGGGATAACGGCCGCATGACGATCCAGCTTGGGGACGGAACCGAGGTGCCGGTCAGTCGCACCTATGCCGCGGCCGTGCGCCAACGGTGGGGTTGACCGGCTGCTGATCGGGTCCTTGACCGTGTCCCGCTTTGACGATCCTATTCGCCCCAGGGAAACTGGCGGGGGAGGCATGGTCATGAAGGCGTTGCGGCTGGAGGCTATCGGCGACCTTTTCGTGCGCGAGGTGGACACGCCCTCGCCCGGCCCCGGTGACCTGCTGGTCCGCGTCGAAGCTTGCGGCATCTGCGGTACGGACAGGCACCTCCTGCATGGCGAGTTTCCGTCGATGCCGCCTGTCACGCTCGGCCACGAATTCTGTGGTATCGTCGAAGCGGTCGGCAAGGATGTGAGCGATATCGCCATCGGCGCGCGCATCACCGGCGACCCGAACATTTCCTGTGGTCGTTGCCCGCAATGCCGTGCCGGGCGGGTCAACCTTTGTCCCGCCTTGCGCGCGATCGGTATCCACCGCGACGGCGGTTTTGCCGATTATGTGATCGTTCCGCGAATACAGGCGCATGAAATCCCGCTCAGTCTCGATCCGGTGCATGGCGCCTTCTGCGAGCCCCTCGCCTGCTGCCTGCATGGCATCGACCTCTCCGGCATCCGTGCCGGATCGTCCGTCGTCGTTCTCGGCGGTGGGGTGATCGGCCTTCTGACGGTGCAGCTTGCGCGGTTGGCGGGTGCGACGACCGTTATCCTCTCGACGCGGCAGGCGGTCAAACGCAGGCTCGCCGAAGACGTTGGCGCAACGGCGACCGTCGATCCCTCCGCGAGCGACATCATCGAAGCCATTGCCGGTCCGGCAGGCCTTGTGCCCGGCGGCGTCGATGTGGTGATCGAATGCGCGGGTGTTGCCGAGACCGTGCGCCAGTCGACGCGGCTCGCCAGATCGGGCGGCACCGTCGTCATTCTCGGCGTCATGCCGCAGGGAGAGAAGGTCGAAATCGAACCGTTCGACATTCTCTTCAGGGAACTGCGCGTGCTTGGATCCTTCATCAATCCGTTCGTTCACCGCCGCGCCGCAGACCTCGTCGCCTCGGGGGCAATCGAGATCGACAAGTTGATCTCGCGGCGTGTCTCGCTCGATGAGGCGGTCAGCGTCATTGCACATCCGCCTGCTGCCGGCGAGGTCAAGGTTCTGGTGGTGCCGGACCAGGCTTGATGCTTTCGATACGGCTTTCAGGCGGCCATCTAACCCCTTGCGAAAGCGGATGCCGAAATATGTCGGGTTTCCTGTCGATTCCGGAATTTTCGGGGTTTCGCTTGCGGATACATTTGCCTATAAGCCGCTTCTAGCCTGAAAAGACCATCAATGCGTGCCCGGCCGGTGACCTCCCACCTTGGCCGGTTTTTCGCGCAGCTAGAAACGGATGACCGACCATGCCGAAGCGCCAAGATATCAAATCGATCCTCATCATCGGCGCGGGGCCGATCGTCATCGGTCAGGCATGCGAATTCGATTATTCTGGGACACAGGCCTGCAAGGCGCTGAAGGAGGAAGGCTACCGCGTCATCCTCGTCAACTCCAACCCGGCAACGATCATGACCGACCCGGGCCTGGCGGACGCGACCTACGTTGAGCCGATCACACCAGAAGTCGTCGCCAAGATCATCGCCAAGGAGCGCCCCGACGCGCTGTTGCCGACCATGGGCGGCCAGACCGCGCTCAACACCGCGCTGTCGCTGCGCCGCATGGGCGTTCTCGACCGCTACAATGTCGAGATGATCGGCGCCAAGCCGGATGCGATCGACAAGGCGGAAGACCGCGCGCTCTTCCGCGAGGCGATGGCGAAGATCGGCCTGGAGACGCCGAAGTCGCGGCTCGCCAACGCCACCGACATCAAGGATCACGACCGCAAGGTTCATGAGGCCGAGCGCGCCGAACTGAAGAGCCGCCTTTCCGGCCCGGATCTCGACAAGGCACTCGACGAACTGGAAAACCAGTGGAACCTCGGCGAAGGCGACCGCAAGCAGCGCTACATGAACCACGCGATGGCGATCGCCGCGCAGGCGCTTGATGACGTCGGCCTACCGGCCATCATCCGCCCGTCCTTCACGCTCGGCGGCACCGGCGGCGGCATCGCCTACAACCGCACCGAATTCTTCGACATCGTCGGCAGCGGCCTAGATGCCTCGCCGACCACAGAAGTGCTGATCGAAGAATCGGTTCTCGGCTGGAAGGAATACGAGATGGAAGTGGTCCGCGACACGGCGGACAACTGCATCATCATCTGCTCGATCGAAAACATCGACCCGATGGGCGTGCACACGGGCGATTCGATCACCGTTGCTCCGGCGCTTACGCTGACGGACAAGGAATACCAGATCATGCGCAACGCCTCGATCGCGGTTCTGCGCGAGATCGGCGTTGAGACCGGCGGCTCGAACGTGCAGTTCGCCGTCAACCCGAAGGACGGCCGTCTGGTCGTCATCGAAATGAACCCGCGCGTCTCGCGCTCCTCGGCGCTTGCCTCCAAGGCAACGGGCTTCCCGATTGCCAAGATCGCGGCGAAGCTTGCGATCGGCTACACGCTGGACGAGCTTGAAAACGACATCACCGGCGGTGCGACGCCGGCATCCTTCGAGCCTTCGATCGACTACGTCGTTACCAAGATCCCGCGTTTTGCCTTCGAGAAATTCCCGGGCGCCTCGCCGGTCCTCACGACCGCGATGAAGTCGGTCGGCGAAGTCATGGCGATCGGCCGCACATTTGCCGAATCGCTGCAGAAGGCACTGCGCGGCATGGAGACCGGCCTCACCGGTCTCGACGAAATCGAAATTCCCGACATGGACGAGAACGGCGATGGCCGCAACGCCATTCGCGCCGCAATCGGTACTCCGACCCCGGACCGTCTGCGCATGGTCGCCCAGGCGCTGCGCCTCGGCATGAGCGAAGCCGAAGTTCATGAGGCGAGCAAGATCGATCCTTGGTTCATCGCCCAGTTCAAGGCGATCGTCGACATGGAAGCGCGCGTCCGCGAGCACGGTCTGCCGCAGGATGCGGAAAACCTGCGCATGCTGAAGGCCATGGGCTTCTCCGACGCCCGGCTTGCGACCCTCGGCGGCAAGCGCCCGAAGGAAGTGGCCGAACTGCGCAACGCGCTGAATGTCCGCCCCGTCTACAAGCGCATCGATACCTGCGCGGCCGAGTTCGCCTCGCCGACGGCCTACATGTACTCGACCTACGAGACGCCCTTCGTTGGCGCTGCCCGTTCCGAAGCCGATGTCTCCGACCGCAAGAAGGTCGTCATTCTCGGCGGCGGCCCGAACCGCATCGGTCAGGGCATCGAGTTCGACTATTGCTGCTGCCATGCCGCCTTCGCACTGAAGGACGCCGGTTATGAAGCGATCATGATCAACTGCAACCCCGAGACTGTTTCGACCGACTACGACACCTCTGACCGTCTCTATTTCGAGTCGCTCACGGCAGAAGATGTGATCGAGATCATGCGCGCCGAACAGGAAAAAGGTGAACTGGTCGGTGTCATCGTGCAGTTTGGTGGCCAGACGCCGCTGAAGCTGGCCGAAGCGCTGGAAAAGAACGGCATCCCGATCCTAGGCACCGCCCCCGACATGATCGACCTTGCCGAGGATCGTGACCGCTTCCAGAAGCTTCTGATGAAGCTCGACCTCAACCAGCCGAACAACGGCATCGCCTACTCGGTCGAGCAGGCGCGCCTCGTTGCCGCCGAAATCGGCTTCCCGCTGGTCGTGCGTCCGTCCTACGTTCTCGGTGGCCGGGCGATGCAGATCATCCATTCGGAAAGCATGCTGCAGACCTACCTGCTCGATACGGTTCCGGGCCTCGTTCCGGAAGACATCAAGCAGCGCTACCCGAACGACAAGACCGGTCAGATCAACACGCTGCTCGGCAAGAACCCGCTGCTGTTCGACAGCTACCTGACCAACGCCACGGAAGTGGACGTCGATTGCCTCTGCGACGGCAAGGACGTGTTTGTCTCCGGCATCATGGAGCACATCGAGGAAGCCGGCATTCACTCCGGCGACAGCGCCTGCTCCCTGCCGGTTCACACGCTCGACTCGGCGATGGTCGATGAACTGGAGCGCCAGACGACGGCGTTGGCCAAGGCGCTCAATGTCGGCGGCCTGATGAACGTCCAGTTCGCGATCAAGGATGGCACGATCTACGTGCTCGAAGTCAACCCGCGCGCCTCGCGCACGGTGCCCTTCGTCGCCAAGACCATCGGCGCGCCGATCGCCAAGATCGCCGCCCGCGTCATGGCCGGTGAAGCGCTGGATGCGGCGATTGCCGCCTATGGCGAAAAGCCGGATCCGCGCAACCTGAAGCACATTGCCGTCAAGGAAGCGGTCTTCCCGTTTGCCCGCTTCCCCGGTGTCGACACGCTGCTCGGCCCGGAAATGCGCTCGACCGGTGAAGTCATCGGCCTTGACACCGATTACGCACTGGCCTTCGCCAAGTCACAGCTCGGCGCTGGCGTCGACCTGCCGCGCGACGGAACGGTGTTCGTATCGGTCCGCGACGAGGACAAGACCCGCGTTCTGCCGGCAATCCGCATTCTCGTCGATATCGGCTTCAAGGTAATGGCGACAGGCGGCACCGCCCGGTTCCTCGGTGAAAACGGCATTGCCGCGATCAAGGTCAACAAGGTCCAGGAAGGCCGTCCGCATGTCGAGGACGCGATCCGCAACCGCCAGGTCCAGCTCGTCATCAACACCACTGATGGCAACAAGGCGATCTCGGACTCCAAGTCGCTTCGCCGTGCAACGCTGATGCAGAAGGTGCCCTACTACACCACCATGTCGGGCGCTGAGGCAGCAGCACGCGCCATCAAGGCGCTGAAGGCCGGCAACCTCGAGGTTCGCCCGCTTCAGAGCTACTTCAAGTCCTGATCGAACAACGACTGCGCGCATGTCTGTATGCGCGCAGTCCCGGCCTTTGGCCGATGGGCCGAACACAGCCCCCCGAAATGCGTCAACACGCGTGCCGACATGTGCTCCCGTCGAAGTCGCGTCGAGCGCGCAATATCCCCTTCATGGTTGTGAACGCCACGTGAATGCCGGGTTCAGCCTGCATTCGGTCGGCAGATGGTTAGATGTGCACATGCGCTCCCAAGCCGGAAACATCCGGCACTGCGCATGGGACGGGGCAACATCGTGCAGATCTACTTCTTCGATTTGTATTGGGGCGACGAGCGCTTTGTCGACGAGGATGGCATAAGCCATTTCGATGAAGGTTCCGCGTTGTATTACGGCCAGAGAATTGCCGACAAGATTGGCCGCGATGCCGATTACGGATCTCTGAAGGTTCATGTGCGCTCGGGAAACGGCGCGTTGCTGGCGGTGATCGCGCCGTCCGATGGCCGTCGCCGTGAACAGGACGCTCTGATCGGTCGCCACGGGCTGGGCAAGTTGCGCCGCCCCGTCGAAGCCGTCGTCGCCCTGTCCACGGCCTGGTGATCAGTCAGCTGCCACGGGCCGTCGTGTCCGGACCTTTGAACGCTCTGACCTTCGGCTGCGCGCAAGCCGGACGGTCCTGATCCCGAAGAACAGCGATGCGACCGAAATCACGCAAGCGATGACGAAGACCGCCAGCAGCGCCTCGCGCATGACTGCCACACGTGCACCTTCATCGAAGCCACGCAGGTTGGCCGCCAGTCCGAAGACGGCCGCACCGATTGCATAGCCAGCCGATTGCAGCGTCGGCAGCAGCGCCGATGTTTTGTCTCTTTCAGCCGTTGGCGAAACGTCCATCAGCAATTGGCTGAGTGTGCCCCAGCAGACGCCGAAACCAGCTCCGATGGCAATCTGCCCTGCAAAGACCAGCCGAGGTTCGCCTGTTGCGATCGCCACAGTTAGCCCGATGAGGCCGAGGCAAAGAAGGAGGGGGCCCGCCGAGATCAGTCGCACACGCGCTTCATGCGAGCGGAGGCTGGCAACCAGGATTGCTGTCAAGCTCCACGACATCGCCATCAACGCGCTGGAAAAGCCGGCTGCCGTTGGGCTGAAGTCCCACAGGTGCTGCAGGCCGTAAACAAGGTAGACGGAACCGGAAGCCTGCGCCAACGGCATCAGCAGGATGATCCAGAGGCCGGTGCCGAGCGGACGTCCGATCGCAAAGGCCCCAAGCGGCAGGATTGAATGTTCGGAGCGACGGTCGAGGTGGACGGTGTTGATGAGAATAGCGATCGCCACGACCAGCAAGGCGGCCATGGCAAATCCGTTCTGAAGCATGTTCGAGACCGAGATCAGCAAAATGCCGAGCCCGAATGCCATCAGTCGAAAAAGGGGAATAGATTGTGCGCTGCGCACTGAAGTCGACTGCCTCGGCACGATGGCGACGACGAGTGCGATGAAGATGGCGGCAGCGGGAATATTCACGAAGAACGCCGCGCGCCACGACCAATGTTCGGTGAGAAATCCTGAAATGAGCGGGCCGCTAAATGCCGCACTTGCCCAGACGATCGCTTCGGCGCCGAAGACTTTCGGGACGAGCCTCGGCGGAAAGAGTTCAGGGATCAACGCATAGCAAATGGCGGCGATGACGCCCTCGCCCAACCCCTGAAACAACCGTCCGGCCAGGACTTGCGGCATGCTCGTTGCCAGCGTTGCCAGCACGGTGCCAAAGACGAAGATTAGTGCTGCGGCGATCAGCGTGTTACGGGCGCCGAAGCGCGCCTTGAGGTTGGCCGCCAATGCACCGCCGATGATCGCAAAGACAAGATAGAGCGTGAACGCCCAGGAGAGCAGTGCCGCTCCGCCAAACTCCTCGACCGCCGTTGGCAGCGCGGTCGAGATGAAGAACTCGTTGAAGGCAAAGAGCGCGACACCGAGGCAAAGCGTCACGGTTGCCGCCAGATGGTTGGGTTGCAACAGCTCGCCCCAACGCCCCTCCGCTTCTGAATGCGGGCCGGATTGTCCGGCGTCGCGGCCATCCTTTGTCGTGCTCATCCTGTCATTTCCGTCTGTTCGTCGTTTCGGAAATGGAACTGTTACGACCTCAACCGCGGTTGAGGTAAAGCCCGTTTCTTGACGATGACGATTTTTAAGGAGCGTCTACAGGTTGCGTCCTGCGCGAAGGGGGCGGTGGATCATGGCGAAAAATCTGGCATTGGCTGTTTCCTTTCTGCTATAAGAACGGTTCGGATATTTCGGACGGTTCCGGCGCTTGCGTGCCGGAGACCGTTTTCTTTTGCGTTGGCGCCGCCCCCAAGCGGCGCCTCGTTCTTGATGAAGGACATTGAAATGGTCGACAAAGTGCCGATGACACAGGGTGGATTCGTCAACCTGCAGGAGGAGCTGCGCTGGCGCCAGCAGGAAGAGCGACCACGAATCATCGAGGCCATCGCCGAAGCGCGCGCACACGGTGACCTGTCGGAAAATGCGGAATACCACGCGGCCAAGGAAGCGCAGAGCCACAACGAGGGTCGCGTCGGCGAACTCGAGGACCTGATCGCGCGCGCCGAGGTCATCGATCTCTCGAAGATGTCCGGCTCGAAGATCAAGTTCGGCGCCAAGGTGAAGCTCGTCGACGAGGACACCGAGGAAGAAAAGACGTACCAGATCGTTGGCGATCAGGAAGCCGACGTGAAGGCAGGGCGCATCTCGATTTCGTCGCCGATCGCACGCGCGCTGATCGGCAAGGAAGTCGGTGATTCCATCGAAGTGAACGCGCCGGGTGGTTCAAAGGCATACGAAATCCTCGCGGTAAACTGGGGCTGACGGCCCCTTGGGGCGACGGTTCCGCCTCGCCCCAATCCGCTTCTTTCAAGACATTGTTCGTCGAATGCCCAAGGAGAGCGCTTCCGTGGCCGATATCCGGGACGTCGAGGTCATCGCTCCCAATTTCAAGCGGCGCCTCTCGGGCGTTACCTCGACCATCATCCAGCTGATTCCGATCCAGCGCGCGCTGGGTCAGAAGATTGCGGTGCTCGGCCCGGGCCTTCCCGAGAGCCTGCCGTCGATCCGGTTTCTCGATCTCCTGCATCTCTGGAAAGCGCCACAGGGCCGGCGTTATCGCGTCTGGCACGCGCGCCGCAATGTGGAGATGTTGCCGGCGATCATCCTGCGTGATCTGTTGCGCATGAAGTTGAAGATCGCCTTCACCTCGGCATCGCAACGCCGCCACACGGGCTGGAGCAAGTTTCTGATCGGACGGATGGACGCGGTGATCGCGACCAGCGGCAAGACCGCCGCCTATCTCGAAGTGCCGAACGACGTCATCCTCCACGGCATAGATACCAAACGGTTCCACCCTGCGGTCGATCCGGCTCAAGCAAAAGCGGCGCGTGGCGTCGACCCGGCCCAGAAGTTCGTCGGCTGCTTCGGGCGGGTGCGTCGTCAAAAGGGCACGGATCTTTTCGTCGACAGCATGATTGCCCTCCTGCCCTGCCGCCCAGGCTGGAGCGCGATCGTTGCCGGCCGTGCCACTGGGCCGCACGTGGCGTTTGAAAACGAGCTCAAGGAGCGCGTCGCGAAAGCCGGGCTTGCCGAGCGTATCCTGTTCGTCGGTGAGCACACCAACATTCCGGACTGGTACCGGGCGCTTGATCTTTTCGTTGCGCCGCAGCGCTGGGAGGGTTTCGGCCTGACGCCGCTTGAGGCGATGGCAACGGGTGTTCCCGTCGTCGCGACGGATGTCGGCGCATTTTCCGAGCTGGTCGAGAGCGGCGCCATGCAAACCGGCACGATCGTGCCGGCCGACAACCTTCAGGCCATGGTCGAGGCGACGGCCGCGTTCATGGACGATGACCGGCGGCGCACAGCGGCGGGCGTGAATGGCCTTGCGCGCACCGCCGCCTCGTTTGCGATCGAAGGTGAAGCCGGCGCCATCAACCGGGTGTACGAACGGCTGATGCGCTGACCGCCGGAGTGGTCAGGCGGCTATTTCCTTGAGGCGAACAGCTTCATATACGCGTCGGTGATTGCCTGCTTCGAGAACTGATTCATCAGCGTTTCGTGGCCGCATTCTGCCAGGCGCAAGCCGAGTTGACGGTCGTTTGCTATGCGCTCGATGGCGCGGCTGAAGCCCTCGGCATCGCCGATATCGACCATCAGGCCGTTTTCACCGTCGCGCATGAACCATTGCGGACCTTCGGAGCGGCTGGAAACAACCGGCGTACCCTGGGCCCAGGCTTCGAGAACGACGTTGCCAAGCGGTTCGTGGCTCGACGCCATGACAAAGATGTCGGCGGCGGCAAGGAACGGACGGACATCTTTCTGCCACCCGGCGAAACGAACACGGTTTGCAACACCAAGGTCGGCGGCAAGCTTTTCCAGGTTTTCGCGCTGCTCGCCATCGCCGATCAGCCAGAGATGCACATCCGGCACCCTTGCGATCGCCTCGATCAAGGTATGGAAACCTTTGCGCGGAACGAAACGCCCCATCGACATCACCACCGGAACATTCTCCGGCGTGTCGAGGGTCGCGCGGTCGACGGCGGCGACACGTTCGGTGTTGGTGAAGTTGGAGATCACCTCGACATCGCGCTTCCAACCGATGTTGCGCACATGTTCGGCGATACCCGGCGTGTTGCAGACGAGGCAGTCGGTGTTGCGGAAATAGTCGAGACGGAGCGGATAGTCGCCGAGCCGCGAGATCTTGATGCATCCCTTGTAGTTCGGCATCAGCCGGCTCGCACGCGGCATCCACGCGAACAATGCGTCCGGTTTCTCGCGCCGCGCCATGCTGCTGACCTTCATCGGCAGCAGGATGCGGTCGAGCGAGAGGTTGCGGAAATTGCTTTCGACAATGCGGGTCGCACTTTCGATGTCCTTGCGCCAGCTCCGCCCAGGACGAATGACCGCAGTCTGCTCGACGCCGCGCTCAGCCAGGGAGTTGACGAGGTGGACGAAAAAGCGCTCAGCGCCGCCGTCCTTACCGAAGTGGTAGTGCATAACTTTCATGGGAACCTCACGGCTGCCGGCGCTGCCGATCCATGTCGTCATGGTTCGGATGGCGCTTCAGCGCGTGCCTCTGATAAATCTTGGCGGCGGTCAAAAATGCGTAGACGGCGCCGGTCATGGCCTCGATGAAGCCGGGGAATCCACAGCGCCAAAGCCCGTTGCGGAAATAAAGACGATAGAAATAGAGCGGTGGGCTTGCCAGCATCTTGTAGGGTCGCGGCGGTTTGCCCGCCGCAAACTGCTGGTCTGCCTTCAGAGTCGAATATTTGTTTTCCTTCAGGATCTGCTCGTCGATGACGAGCGGACGGTAGTGGAGCAGGCTGCCCTTGCGCGCGACGCCCACCTGGCCATCCGGCACGATACCCTCGTGAACCTTCTGGTTGAGATCATAGCGTCCCCTGCCCTTGCGGATCAGACGCAAATTGCGCCGCTCATGCACACGCTCTGGTGTGTATCCGTAGCCGATCAGGTATGGGCGGCGCGCCACGCGCCAGCCGACCGTCTCAGGCGCGGCATCGAGAAGCGAGGGCAGAAGCGCCTTCAGCGGTTCGTCGAGACGCTCGTCTGAATCGATGTTGAAGCACCAGGGCTGCGTGCACTGATCGAGCGCGAACTGCTTCTGGCCCGCATAACCTCGCCACGACTCGTGCATGAAGCGTATCGGCCAGCCCCTGTCGATGAAGGATTGCACGAGGGCGGCGGTGCCATCCGTCGACCCCGAGTCGACGATGACGATCTCGGCACACTGCTCGAGGCTCTCGATGCAATTGCCGAGATAGGCTTCTTCATTCTGGCAGATGATGAAGGCGGAAAGCGGAAGTTTGCTCATGGATGACGCCACTCAACTCCGGTCGTGTCTGCGTTCTCCAAGGGAGCCTCGCTGCCGTTGCGGATCCTCAAGTCTTCCGGATCCTAGATCTGGACCAGCCCGATATCCTTGACCTGACGAATGGTCAACATCGTGCGCACCGTATCGACCCGCTCGTTGGCCGTCAAAACTTCAATGACGAAATCCTGGAACGCCGTCAGGTTCTCCGCGACGCAATGGAGCAGAAAGTCACTTTCCCCCGAGACGGTCCATGCCTGGCGCACGATCTGCCATTCGGCTGTTGCCGCGGCGAACGCCTTGAGGTCCGCCTCCGACTGCCTCTTCAGGCCGACCATGCAGAACGCTACGAGATCGAAGCCGAGCGCCGGCGCGTTCAGAAGCGCGTGATAGCCCTTGATGACGCCGGTTTCCTCAAGTTTGCGCACCCGTCGCAGACAGGGCGGCGCCGAAATGCCGACACGTTGCGCGAGGTCCACATTGGTCATCCTGCCGTCACGCTGGAGCTCGCGAAGGATCTTGAGATCGATTGCGTCGAGCTCGACTTGTTTCGTCATGAAGGTTCGTCCTTTTCACACGGCGACTTTTGCGCACAAGGCTAAGTCGAAACAGGAGTATTCTTGTCTTTGCGCCCGGCGCATCGTCGCCGCCGAGCCTATGATTTCAGGATGGGCAGATGGCCGATTGGCCGGAGACCGCCTGCCCCACCGACAGGTTGTGGCCGGTGCCGCGTCTGCTTCCTGGCTCAGCCTGCGCGAGCCCGGCGCTTTCGCACCGCAATTTTGCAGAAATGGGGGCATGCATATGCGATCCGGCGCTCACATCTGGGAGAAGCCTATTCTCCGATCGTGAACTGCCGCATGCGGCGAGTTCGCGGTCGAGCCAAACGCGGCTTGCATTCAACCCCATATGCCTCTCCAGCAAAGTGAATCCGCGTGAAATATCGCCAAACAGGTCCGACAACAAGCATCAGCACCCACTATTCGCGGGAAAACCAGCGTTTAGCTAGGGTCGGGCCGGCTTAACCGCGTTTCGCCAGCACGCGTAGAGAAAAACCGCCTGCGATCCGGAGCCGCGCGTCGCTCACAGTCTTTCCGTCTCGTACATGAAGGAGTACTGATTTTTGATTGGCGGCGTCGCTCGGCGGAGCTGTCTCGGCCGACATGATCTGCAGGAATTGGGGGGTGGCAGGTGTCGATAATCGACCACATCGACGGCAAGGCCTTCGAGCGAACCGAAACGGTTCCTTGTTTGCTGTGCGGTCGCTCCCACCCGTCACGGGTTATCCGCGCGCGTTTCGGAATGACCGCAATGGTCGCTGAGTGCATCGACTGTCGCCTCGCCTACCAGACGCCGCGCCCATCGCAGGAAGCTTGCATCGCCTATATGGATTGGCGGTGGTCTTCTGCGGGCGGCTACGTCACCGACAATGCCCAGAAGCGTGACGTTGCATGCAGCCAGATGGCGATTGTTTCGGCCTGGCATCCTTCGCCCGGGCGTTTGCTGGACTTCGGCGCCGGATCGGGGACCTTCGTCAAGGCAGCGCTTGACGCCGGCTGGCAAGCCGCGGGGGTCGAACACAGCCCAGTCGCCGTGCAGAAGGCCAGCGATTATTATGGCGTGAACCTCTCGATGGATATTCCGGACGGTAGCTTCGACGTCATAACCCTCTGGGACGTTGTCGAGCACCTCAAGGATCCGCTCCCGCTCCTCGCGCGCCTCAACGGCTGCCTGAATCCGGGCGGTACGTTGATCGTTGAGACCGGAAACTACGAAAGCTGGATGCGAATCGCTCAGGGCGACCAATGGGGGCTGTATCTGCTCGACCACCATTATTACTTTTCACCAGCGAGCCTTGAGGAGACGCTTCTTCGCGCCGGTTTCGCGGATTTTCAGCTGCTGCCGGCAAAGTCCATCAGGCCGAGATGGCGGGGTCTTCTTCGTCGGCCGCTGAAAGCCGTCCGTTCGTGGCGCATCTGGAAGGAAGCGAGACGGACCTGGCCCGACCATGCCGGCATGCATGAGATGATTGCCGCGGTGAAGAGACCGCACTGAGTTCTTGGCCGTCAAGCGAACGGGAACGCCTTGAGCAGCTTGTCGAGCGTTTCCGTGGAAGGCACTGCCGGCACGTGGTCCGCCTCTTGCAGCACGGCCTCGGGAGAGGCGACAAAGTCCCTGAAGTCGATCGGACCTACAAGGTCGCGACCGCGGAAACTGGAATAATCCGCGAATTTGAAACCATCGCCCTTGATGTCGCCATGCGGCTCCATCCAGCACGACGGAACGCCATAGGCGTCGGCAACGATCAAGCCGTGGAGGCTGCTTGAGACGACAAGGTCGGACGCTGATATCTCATTCGCAATCGTCTCGGGATCGCCAAGCAGATTGAGAATGCTCCAATGTCGCGGAAGACAGTTTGCGAATTCATCGACGAAGGCTTGATGGGTTGCAAAATGAGGAATGACCGTCACGCGGTGGCGGGCCTGCATCTTCGGCCACATCAGCGGCAACAGGATTGCCGGATCGCCGAGAGCGATGTCGTCGTCCGGCGCCACTTTCGCCTGGCTCAGCTTGCCGCGCACCGCATCGAACTTGAGCCGCTGCGGCCAGAGCGCCGGCGCATCCGAGTTCATGAAACCAGAACCCCAAACATGCAATGTCCGCCACGGCTTCCTTCGCAGGAACGTATACCGCCCCGTCCGGTGCCTGCGGTAATAGGCATCGATGATGCTTCCGATCCCGATGAGTTCCGCGGACGAAGGCTTCACGTATTCGGGTTCTATCGCGAAGAATTGACGGAGTATGTCCGTCATGAGGTTGTCGCCGAAGTTCTCCGTTGACTGCCCGAATTGTCCTGTGACCGAGGCCGAGAACACCTTGATCTTACGCACTGCCCTTTTCCTTGCACACCTGTTGACGCAGCGCCCGTCAGGGGGGCGTTGAAGCCGACAACGACGATCGGTTTCGGCGTCACTCGCCCGGAAAATTGCGCTCGTTCAATTGGAGAAGTGTAACATTGTCCATCGCCAGATCCGGCCATTGCCTGGGGCCATCACGTGCTTGTGACTTGTGCGGTTGCGGTGCAAGCGGTGCAAAAATGCCCGATCTGGTGTCAAATCGGTTCAACGGGCTCAAGCACTTGTGTGTATTGCCTCTGCCGCCCTTGAAACTCCCCGGGGGGAATCCCTAAAGTATGGAACTATTTCCCTATGATGAAACGGAACCGGATATGGCCCCTCGGCCGCCCGGCGAGCGAAGGACAAGACCATGACTGCCCGCCATGTAAAAGTGCTGATCATCGGCTCCGGCCCCGCCGGCTACACCGCTGCCATCTACACGGCGCGTGCGATGTTGGAACCGGTCCTGATCGCCGGCATGGAACAGGGCGGCCAGTTGATGATCACCACCGACGTGGAGAACTATCCTGGTTATGCCGATCCGGTCCAGGGTCCCTGGATGATGGAGCAGATGCTGAAGCAGGCGACCCATGTCGGTGCCGAGATCGTCAACGATCTGGTGACTGACGTCGACCTTTCCGTTCGTCCGTTCCGGGTCAAGACCGACAGCGGCAACGACTGGACGGCCGACGCGCTCATCATCGCCACCGGCGCCAAGGCGAAGTGGCTCGGCATCGAAACCGAGCCGACCTTCATGGGCTTCGGCGTTTCGGCCTGCGCCACCTGCGACGGGTTCTTCTATCGCAACAAGGACGTGATCGTCGTCGGCGGCGGCAATTCGGCGGTCGAAGAGGCGCTCTACCTCTCCAACCTTGCAAAGACGGTGACGGTCGTCCATCGCCGCGATTCGTTCCGTGCCGAAAAGATCCTGCAGGAGCGCCTGTTCGCAAAGCCCAACGTCAAGATCATCTGGGATCACGAAGTCGTCGAGTATCTGGGCGCTGCCCCCAAGCCGCCGATGCCGGCATCGGTCAACGGCGTCAAGCTGCGCAACACCAAGACGGGCGAAACGAGCGACATGGTGACCGACGGCGTCTTCGTGGCGATCGGTCACGCGCCTGCCGTCGAATTGTTCAAGGGCAAGCTTCGGCAAAAGTCGAACGGCTATCTCTGGACGGCAGCTGATTCGACGGCAACGGACGTGCCCGGCGTTTTTGCCGCAGGCGACGTCACGGACGATATCTATCGTCAGGCGGTGACCGCTGCCGGCATGGGCTGCATGGCAGCGCTCGAGGCCGAGAAATACCTGGCGGGTCATATGCCCGTCGCAATTGCAGCCGAATAGAAGCTGCGAATCGGGGGGTATCCCGCAAGGAGCCTTTCCCGTGTGGGAACAGATACATCAGCCGCACCCGGAGGACATGATCCCGTCCCCCGGGGTGGTTTCATATGGGGGACTTCATGTCGCTGGATTGGGACAAACTGCGCATTTTTCACGCGGCGGCCGAGGCTGGGTCGTTCACGCATGCGGCAGACAAGCTCCATCTCTCTCAGTCGGCGATCAGCCGTCAGGTGAGTTCGCTCGAACAGGATGTCGGCATCAAGCTGTTCCATCGGCATGCACGTGGCCTGATCCTGACCGAACAGGGCGAGATCCTCTACCGCACCGCGCACGAAGTGCTGATGAAGCTCGAGAGCGTCAAGGTGCAGCTGAGCGAAACGACGGACAAGCCGAGCGGCAAGCTGCGCATCACGACGACGGTCGGCCTCGGCCAGGGATGGCTCACCGACAAGATCCAGGAGTTCATGTCGCTGCATCCGGACGTGCAGGTTCAGCTGATCCTCGACAACGAGGAGCTGGATGTGAACATGCGGCATGCCGATTGCGCCATTCGCCTGCGCCAGCCGCAGCAGTCCGACCTGATCCAGCGCAAGCTCTTCACCGTGCACATGCACGTCTACGCAGCGCCCTCCTACATCAACAAGCACGGCGAACCGCAGTCGCTCGACGACTTGGACAACCACCGCATCATTACCTTCGGTGAGCCCGCGCCGAACTACCTTCTTGATGTCAACTGGCTCGAAATCGCCGGTCGCGATTCCGACAACCCGCGGACGTCGCATCTGCAGATCAACAGCCAGACCTCGATCAAGCGTGCCTGCCTTCTCGGCATCGGCATCGCGATGCTGCCCGACTACATTGTCGGCCGCGACCCGGGCCTCATACAACTTCCGATTAGTGCCGATATCCCGTCTTTCGACACGTATTTCTGCTATCCGGACGAGATGAAGAATGCCGCCAAGCTCAAAGTCTTCCGCGATTACATCGTGGCAAAAGCCAGGAACTGGAGCTTTTGACGCCGATTGCGGCATTGCTCATTTTGTGAGCGTTTGCCAAGTGTAAGTGTATCTATCTGAATTTTCGATGTATTTTCTATGGTGCGGCGCATTCTGTGTGCCGCACTTTGCTTTTTCGATGCAGAATTGGGCAGTGATGCGCACATGACATGGCTGACATGCATATTAAATGATTGCTGCCCGCTCAAAAAAGCAGCATACCACACTCAGCTGATGCATCTTTGGTGGCTTCTCCTCCCAGTGCCACCGCAGCAGCTGTTCCCCTCTGGAGGTTTAATTACCTTCACAACTATAAGGGCCCAAGTCATCTTGTGGCCCTCTTTTTTTGTCTACTGTAAGGACACGGGCGATCCGTGACGAAATTCACAGCCGGCTATTGAAAGCTGGTACTTCGCTTCCCATATCAAAATGCAGCTGATGCATTCTTGGTGGCTTTCTCCTCCCCCGCCACCGCAGCAGCTGTTCCCCTCTGGAGGTTTTAATTACCTTCACAACTACAAGGGCCCAAGTTTTCTTGAGGCCCTCTTTTTTTGCCCTTTTCCCTGTTCACGGTCTTGTGATTTGTATATCGATCATTGCCGATACACTTATCGATAAACCACGATATGGCGATGTACGATGGATCGAGACGAAATCTTCAAGGCCCTGGCGCACCCAGCAAGAGTGAACATCCTTGCCTGGTTGAAAGAGCCGCAGGCGCATTTCCCGACGCAGGAGCATCCGTTCGAAATGGGCGTTTGCGCCGGTCAGTTCGAGCGCTGCGGCCTGTCGCAATCCACCGTATCCTCGCATCTCGCGATCCTTCAGCGCGCCGGCCTGGTGACGACCAAGCGTCTCGGCCAGTGGGTCTTCTACAAGCGCAACGAAGAAACAATTGCCGAGTTCCTCAAGGATATCGGCAGCCTGTGACTATCTCCTCCCAAAGACCAAACTGAAACCGAAAGGACCTGCAATGGCTACCCTCTTCGATCCTATTACCGTCGGCGACATCGCCTTGAAGAATCGCATCGTCATGGCGCCGCTGACGCGCAATCGTTCGCCGAAGGCCGTGCCCAACACGCTCAACGCCACCTATTACGAACAGCGCGCATCGGCAGGCCTGTTGATCACGGAGGCAACCGCGATTACCCAGCAGGGCCAAGGCTATGCCGACGTGCCCGGCCTCTACACGCCGGAAGCGCTGGATGGCTGGCGCAAGGTCACTGATGCGGTGCATGCCAAGGGTGGTCGCATCGTCGTGCAGATGTGGCACGTCGGTCGCATCTCGCATGACACGCTGCAGCCGGGCGGCGGCAAGCCGGTGGCGCCTTCGGCGATCCGCGCAAAGTCGAAGACGTACCTGATCAATGCTGACGGGACCGGCTCGTTTGCTGAAACCTCGGAGCCACGTGCGCTCGAAATCACCGAGCTTGATGGGATCGTCGAGGACTACCGCAAGGCGGCCCGGGCAGCCATCGATGCCGGCTTCGACGGCGTCGAAATCCACGCCGCCAATGGCTATCTCATCGACCAGTTCCTGCGTTCCGGCTCGAACGAGCGCACCGACGCCTATGGCGGCTCGATCGAGAACCGTGCCCGCTTCCTTTTCCAGGTCGTCGACGCCATCACGTCGGAAATCGGGGCTGGTCGTGTGGGTATCCGGCTTTCGCCGGTGACGCCCGCCAACGATGCCTTCGATCCGGAGCCGCAGCCGCTGTTCAGCTATGTCGTCAAGAACCTGGCCCGCTATCCCCTCGCCTATATCCACATCATCGAGGGTGCGACCGGCGGCCCGCGCGACCATCAGCAGGGTGAACGTCCGTTCGATTATGACGCGCTGCGTGCCGTCTACGCTGCCGCCGGCGGCAAGGCCGCTTGGATGACGAACAACGGCTATGACCGCGAACTCGCGGCAGAAGCGGTCAAAAACGGCGAGGCCGATCTGGTCGCCTTCGGTAAGCCGTTCATTGCCAATCCGGACCTCGTCGAGCGGCTGAAGGAGAATGCTCCCCTGAACACGCCGGACCAGGCGACGTTCTACGGTGGTGGCGCCAAGGGGTATACCGACTACCCCGCCCTTGAACAGGTTGCCTGACACCGCCGCATCCCCCAAGCCCCGCCGCCCGGCGGGGCTTGTCTTGCAATGCGCGTTCTCACCGGTTCGCTCGCGGCCTCCCAAAGGATCGCAACAGCTGGACGGCTACCGGATTGCGAAAAGATCGTGCCAAACCCTTTTGGCTGCCGTCAGCGGCGCTTAATCAGGATCACCGCATAGACGCATGGCACCTCGCCTCCGTTGCGGAAAATACAGTCCGTTGGCGGTCCGAGCTCAAGGCAGTCGCCGGGTGCCAGCATATGCGTCTCCTCACCTTCGATGAAGGTCAAGGCGCCCTCCTTCACCCAGATCAATTGGCGGAACATGGCGTACGCAGCCGCTGGCATGGGCACGTCTGCGCCCACAGGCAGTTCGACCTCGATCAGTTCCAGCGGAAGGTCGGAGTTGGGCGAGACGTGCCGCCTGATGTATCCGCTTTGCGGATCCTTCCAGACGGGCTGATGCGCGCGGCGCGAAAGGCGGCCGTCCTGAATTTCGGCGCGGGCAATCAGCGTCGACATGGTCAGACCGAAAGCCCCCGAAAGCCGTGCAAGCAATGTTGCGGTCGGGCTGCTGTCTGCGCGCTCGATCTTGTGGATCATCGTGCGGGAGACGCCGGAGCGCTCGGCCAGCTCGCTCAGAGACCAGCCGCGGATTTCCCGTTCGAGGCGAATGCGATCACTGATGCGTCGATCGAGGCTGTACACTTTAGTATCCATCGCGTAGTCATATAGTGTACGTACATGCGGGGCAACATGCTGATCAGGCAAGCAAGGGAAGATGATCTCCCGGTCATCTGCGACATCTACAACGACGCGGTGGCCAACACGACCGCCATCTGGAACGAGACGATTGTCGACGTTGCCAATCGATCTGCATGGTTCAAGGCGCGACGCGAAGCCGGATACCCTGTGCTGGCGGCAGTATCCGATGCTGGCGACATCGTCGGCTACGCCTCCTTCGGCGACTGGCGGGCGTTTGACGGCTACCGACACACGGTCGAGCATTCCGTCTATGTCCATCGCGACAGCCGTGGCGGCGGCATCGGCCGTAAGTTGATGGTCGCCTTGATTGCAGAGGCCGAACGCCTGGACAAGCATGTGATGGTGGCGGGGATAGAATCGGAGAATGCCGCATCGATACGGCTTCACCAACAGCTGGGCTTCACCGAAACCGGTCGAATGCGCGAGGTCGGGACGAAGTTCGGACGCTGGCTGGATCTGACCTTCATGCAGCTGGTGCTGACGACCGGTTCACCCGCCTGACGCGCCTGTTTTTCCGAGCCCCACAAGATGCTATGTAGGAAGCTTGGCAGTTTCGGCGAGGCGTTGCGGGCGACACGATATGGGGAACGGCAGCTCAGAAGGTGTTGCGTATGCTGTCAGAGGTCTGCTCGCGCTGCTGATGACGGTGAGTATTGGGCGCCCGGATGCTGCCCATGCCCGCATCGACGAGTTGCCGGTGCGCGCCAAATGTATCTATGTCGGTCGGTCCGCCACGGACCCTGCCAAATCGCTGTGCGTCAGCAAGGAGCGCTTCGAGCGCGACGTTTGCGGCGTCATCGATCACTACGCCACTGCCAATGACCTGCCACCGGCGTTCTTCGCGCGCCTGATCTGGCGCGAAAGCCTGTTTCGGCCGAATGCGGTCAGCCCGAAAGGGGCCGAGGGCATCGCGCAATTCATGCCGGGTACAGCAAAAATGCGTGGCCTTGCCAACAGCTTCGACGTCGTTGCCGCCCTGGGCAAGTCTGCCGAGTATCTCGGCGAACTGAAGACGCGCTACGGCAATCTGGGTTTTGCTGCCGCCGCCTACAATGCCGGCGAGAACGGGCTCGAGCGTTTTCTCGAGGTGGATTGGCTGCCGGCCGAGACGCGCAACTATGTGCTGGCGATCACCGCCTATAGCGTCGAGGACTGGCGGGACAATCCGCCCAAGACCCTCGATCTGACGCTCGACAAGAACAAGAATTTCCTCGAAGGCTGCGTGGCGCTGGCAAGCACGCGCCAGCTGCGCGAGATCGACGTGATCGACGAGGCCGAGTGGGCGCCCTGGGGCGTGCAGCTCGCAGCCCATTTCCAGAAGTCGATTGCGCAGCGACTGTTCGTCAACGCCGTCAAGCGGTTGCCGGATCCCATCCGCAGCGAGAAGGCGCTGCTGCTGCGTGAGCGCAACGCCAGTTTCGGTCGCCGTATTCGATATGCCGCCCGCATCGGCCGCGACAGCCAGGCGGAAGCCAATGCGCTTTGCGCCACCATCCGAAAGAATGGTGGCGCCTGTCTCGTTTTCAGGAACTGACTGCCATCGTGGCAGGCGCTAACGCCTCGTCGGCTCCGACGCGTCCCGCAGCCTGCGGCAGGCAGCCAAGCGACTTCAGGGTTTTGGCCACGGCTTCATCGATCGGCGTATGCGGCTCCTCACCGAGTAGGGCCAGCAGCCGGTCGTTCGGCATTTGCAGCGGCTGACCCCAGAGGTAGCGCATCTTGCGCAACTCGCGAAACAGCGGCACGACGGGAGACGCCAAAGTCACCAGCCACCATGGAAAAGCGCGTGCCGGAAGGTTTGTCGATCCCGCAGCCCGCGCGATGGCGGCAACCATCTTCGTGCCGTCGTCGTCGACGAAACCGCGCATGTGGTAGACGGCAAAGGCCGGCAGATCCTTTGCGCGCTCGACCAGGCGGATCATCGTCTCGGCCACGTCGGGCAAATAGGCCCATTGATGCGCAATTCCCTTCTTTCCGGGGTAGCTGACAGCGCTCAGTGGTTTTCCAGGCTTCACCAGCCCTTGCGAGAACCAGTTGTTGGCGGCGTCGGGCCCGAAGAAATCCCCTGCCCGCAGGATGATCACGCCGACACCGGCGTCCGACGCAGCCTTGAGCCGAAGCTCCATCTCCTTGCGGATCATGCCCTTGTCCGTGTGTGGGCTCTGCGGGCTGTTCTCGCTCAGGACTGGAAAAGCATCGGGGCCGAAATTGTAGATCGTGCCCGGCAGGAGAATGCGAGCACCTTCCGCTTTTGCAGCGGCAATGGTGTTGTCAAGCATCGGCAGGACCAGCTGACCCCAGTTGCGGTAGCCGGGTGGATTGACGGCATGCACGATCAGTTGGACGCCTTCGGCGGCGGCGCGTACGTCCAGTCGCTTCATCGCGTCACCCTCGATCCAATCGTACGCGGGTGCCATCTGGGCGGCCTTGGCGAGATTGCGGTTGAGTGCGCGCACTTTCCATCCGCGCTGGCTGAGGCCGCGAGCAACGGCACTACCGATGCCACCGGTCGCGCCCAATACCAGGACTGTTCTTGCCTCTTCCAGATTGTCGATCATTGCGTGTCTCCATCGGTTTTGATGGCGACACTGTCCTGCAATGCACTGATAAACGGAATTGTCGTTTTCTGTTTCGTTGTTATACTTTTATGTATGAGCGAAATCGAACCCAGCTGGGACTTATACCGGACATTCCTGATGGTGCTGAAGGAGGGCTCGCTGTCGGCGGCCGCACGCGAGCTCGGCCTGACGCAGCCGACGGTCGGGCGCCATGTCGATGCGATGGAGGAGATGCTCGGGTTTCCGCTCTTCACTCGCTCGCCCCAGGGCCTGATGCCGACCGATGCCGCCCGCGCGCTGCAACCCTATGCGGAAACGCTGGCGGCGACGTCAGCCGCCCTGCTTCGTGCCGCCTCCGGCCAGCAGGACACCGTCAGCGGAACGGTGCGCATCAGCGCCAGCGAGGTCATCGGTATCGAGGTGCTGCCGCCGATCCTTGCCGAGCTGCACGCGCAATATCCGGACCTGATCATCGAGCTGTCGGCGTCCGATGCGATCGAGGATATTCTGCGACAGGAAGCGGACATTGCGGTGCGCATGGCGGTGCCCAGCCAGGATGCGCTGGTGGCGCTTCACGTCGGTGCGGTGCCACTCGGTTTTCACGCCCACCGGCGCTATCTCGACCGGCGCGGGATGCCGGAGACGCTTGCCGATCTGAGTGGGCACAGCCTGATCGGCTACGACCGTGAGACGGCGGCAATCCGCGCCATCATCGCCCGCACACCTGAGTTGCCCGACGTGCGCTTTGCGCTGAAGGCTGACAGCAACCTCGCGCAGCTTGCCGCCATTCGCGCCGGTTTCGGCATCGGCATCTGTCAGAACGCGCTTGCCGCCCGCGATCCCGATATTCTTCCGGTTCTGGCGGGCAGTTTTGCAATGAAGCTCGAGACCTGGCTCGTCATGCATGAAAACTTGAAGACCGCGCCGCGTTGCCGCGTGGTCTTCGATGCGTTGGCCAAGGGCCTGAGAACCTATATCCGCCAGCCGTGACGTGTCGTGCTTCAATAGAAAAGCCCGCCAATTGGCGGGCTTTTCAGTCGATTGAAGCAGTCTATCAGGCTTCGGTTTCAGGTGTTTCCGGTGCGCCGCTTTCTGCCGCCACCAGCTCCTCACCCTCTTCGTCACCTTCCGGTTCGCTGATGCG
The DNA here is from genome assembly GCF_013283195.1 of Ensifer adhaerens. Classification (GTDB taxonomy): domain Bacteria; phylum Pseudomonadota; class Alphaproteobacteria; order Rhizobiales; family Rhizobiaceae; genus Ensifer; species Ensifer adhaerens_G. Next base: position 2,390,461 of record NZ_JABEKT010000001.1, read on the forward strand.
CTCGACCGAGACGACCTTTTCGTCCTTGGCCGTCGAGAAGATCGTCACGCCCTTGGTGGCGCGGCTCGCAAGCCGGACGCCATTGATCGGCACGCGGATCAGCTGGCCACCGTCTGAAACGAGCATGATCTGGTCGTTGTCTTCGATCGGGAAGGTCGCGACCAGTTGGCCGATCTCTGCCGTCTTCGAGGTGTCGGTGGCGCGGATGCCCTTGCCGCCGCGACCCGAGGTGCGGAAATCGTAGGAGGACGAACGCTTGCCGAAGCCCTTCTCCGAAACCGTCAGCACGAACTGCTCGCGTGCCTTCAGCTCTTCGTAGCGCTCATTGCTGAGTTCGCCACCTTCGGTGACTTCTTCACCGACCAATGCGATTTCTTCCTCATCGCCATTCGTCGCGCGCCGCTCGGCGGCTGCACGTTTCAGATAGGCCGCCCGTTCCCATGGCTCGGCATCGACATGGCCGAGGATCGCCATCGAGATGATACGGTCGCCATCGCCGAGGTTGATGCCGCGAACGCCGATCGAGTTACGGCCCGCAAAGACGCGCACGTCGTCGACGGGGAAGCGGATGCACTGGCCCAGCGCCGTCGTCAGCATGACGTCGTCATGCTCGGTGCAGGTATCGACAGAGAGGATCTCGTCGCCATCTTCCTCGAGCTTCATCGCAATCTTGCCGTTGCGGTTGACCTGAACGAAGTCGGACAGCTTGTTGCGACGAACCGTGCCGCGGGTCGTCGAGAACATGACGTCGAGGTTTTCCCACGTCGTTTCATCCTCGGGCAGCGGCATGATCGTGGTGATGCGTTCGCCAGGCTCCAGAGGCAGCATGTTGATCAGTGCCTTGCCGCGCGACTGCGGCGTGCCGATCGGCAGACGCCAGACCTTCTCCTTGTAGACGATGCCACGCGAAGAGAAGAACAGAATTGGCGTGTGCGTGTTGGCAACGAATAGCCGGGTAACGAAATCCTCGTCTCTCGTCGCCATGCCGGAGCGGCCCTTGCCGCCGCGACGCTGCGCACGATAGGTCGTCAGCGGCACGCGCTTGATGTAGCCAAGATGCGAGACGGTCACGACCATGTCTTCACGGGCGATCAGGTCCTCGTCGTCCATGTCGGGACCGCCTTCGGCGATCTCGCTGCGGCGCGGCGTGCCGAACTCCTGGCTGATGGCCGTGAGTTCGTCCTTGACGATGGTCATGATGCGCAGGCGCGACGACAGGATATCGAGGTAATCCTTGATTTCCTCGCCGATCTTGTTGAGTTCGTCGCCGATTTCGTCGCGACCGAGTGCGGTCAGGCGCTGCAGACGCAGGTCGAGAATGGCGCGCGCCTGCTCTTCCGAGAGGTTGTAGGTGTTGTCTTCGTTGATCCGGTGACGCGGATCGTCGATCAGCCGGATGAGGCTGTCGACGTCGTGCGCCGGCCAGCGACGTTCCATCAACTGCTCGCGCGCGGTCTGCGGATCGGGCGCCTGCCGGATCAGCTTGATCACTTCGTCGATGTTGGCAACCGCAATGGCTAGACCAACGAGCACGTGGGCGCGGTCGCGCGCCTTGCGCAGCAGGTACTTCGTTCTCCGGCTAACGACTTCCTCGCGGAAGGAGACGAAAGCCCTGAGCATGTCGAGCAGCGTCATCTGTTCCGGCTTGCCGCCGTTGAGCGCCACCATGTTGCAGCCGAAGGACGACTGCAGCGGCGTGTAACGGTAGAGCTGGTTCAGGATGACGTCGGCATTGGCGTCGCGCTTGAGCTCGACGACGACACGGTAGCCCTGACGGTCGGATTCGTCGCGCAGGTCCGAGATGCCCTCGATGCGCTTGTCGCGCACAAGTTCGGCCATCTTCTCGATCATCGTTGCCTTGTTCACCTGGAAAGGGATCTCGGTGATGATGATCTGCTCGCGGTCTCCGCGCATCGGCTCGATGTGGGCGCGGCCGCGCATGATGACCGAGCCGCGGCCGGTCTCGTAGGCCGAGCGGATGCCCGAACGGCCGAGAATGAGCGCACCGGTCGGGAAGTCCGGCCCCGGGATGATTTCCATCAGTTCCGGCAGTTCGATCGCCGGATTGTCGATCAGCGCCATACAGCCTTTGATGACTTCGACGAGGTTGTGCGGCGGAATGTTGGTTGCCATGCCGACCGCGATGCCGCCGGCGCCGTTGACGAGCAGGTTCGGGAACTTCGCGGGCACAACCACCGGCTCGCTCAGCGTGCCGTCGTAGTTGTCGCGGAAATCGACCGTTTCCTTGTCGAGGTCGTCGAGCAGCGAGTGCGCGGCCTTTTGCAGGCGGCATTCGGTGTAGCGTTCTGCCGCCGGCGGGTCGCCGTCGACGGAGCCGAAGTTGCCCTGACCGTCGATCAGAGGCAGCCGCAGTGACCAGTCCTGCGCCATGCGCGCCAGCGCGTCGTAGATCGCCGAGTTGCCGTGCGGGTGGTACTTACCCATCACGTCCCCGGTCACGCGGGCGCATTTGACGTACTTCTTGTTCCAGTCGATGCCGAGCTCGCTCATCCCGTAGAGGATGCGGCGGTGAACGGGTTTCAGACCGTCACGCACGTCTGGAAGCGCGCGGCTGACGATGACGCTCATGGCGTAATCGAGATAGGACCGCTGCATTTCCTCGATGATGGAAATCGGCTCGATGCCTGGCGGAGTCTTTCCGCCGCCGGGAGTGCTTTGCTCAGTCAATTGTGATCACGATCTTTGTTCAGAATCAGTCGGATATTTATAGCGGAATGCGCCTGGAAGCGCCAATTTTGGCCCGTGGTTGTGAACAGTCTTTTGCCGTCGGAATAGGCTTTTCTAGGGCATTGCAGCGGAAATCGGAAGTGCTGGCGACAAAGTCGGCTGCCGGGCCTGAACGGCTGTGAAAAGGTTCCGTCACATCCTCATTAAGCTATTGCTCAAGCTTTGGCCACCGCCCCCTTCCCAAGCCCGCCCTGCTTGCCTAACAATGCTGTCCTGCCACCGAGAAAACTCGGGGCGCGCATGATAATCCGGAAGGGGAAACGGATGTTCAATGTCGACCTCTTGGTCAACGCACTCACCACGCTGCTCGTTACGCTCGATCCGCCGGGTCTTGCTCCGATCTTTCTGAGCCTCACGGTCGGCCTCAGCCGGCAGGAGCGCTTTCAGGTGGCCACGCGCGGCTCGCTGATCGCCTTCTTCATCCTTGCCGCCTTCGCCGTCTTCGGTAACGGCATTCTCGGATTGCTCGGGATCTCTATCGGCGCGTTCCGCATCGCCGGCGGCCTGCTCTTGTTCTGGATCGCCTTCGAGATGATCTTCGAAAAGCGTCAGGAGCGGAAGGAAAAGACCGGTGAGAACGCCACGGTGAAAGATCACATCCATAACATTGCCGTGTTTCCTCTGGCTCTGCCATTGATTGCCGGACCGGGCGCGATCTCCGCGACGATCCTGCTCGCGGGTTCGTTCCCGACCGCGATCGAGCGCACGCAGCTCTTGATCGTCATCGCGCTGTCGATGTTCAGCCTGTTCCTGGCGCTTGTCATCGCCGAACGCATCGACCGCTTTCTCGGCGTCACCGGCCGAGCGATCCTCACCCGCCTGCTTGGGGTCATTCTGGCGGCACTTGCGGTCCAGTTCGTCGTTGACGGCGTGAAATCGGCGATGGCGATCTGAGACGATCGTGATGTTCCAGCGCTTCCGCCTTGGAGAGCATCGCGGCAGTGTTCCATCTCATTGCCTTATGCACTCACACGCAACAAGGGCCGGTTTCCCGGCCCTTGTTGCGTGTGATGATATAGCCTGCAGATGGCTGCTCGGACCGGTTACGGTCGCCAAGGGCACCCGTAGGTCGCTGCGCCCGAGGCGTGGCTCAGAACGGGATGTCGTCGTCGAGATCGCGCGAGAAGTTGCCACCGCCCTGGCTGCCCTGACCACCCTGGCCGCCGCCGGAGCGACCGCCGCCGGAGGACTGGCGCGGCTGCTGGTCGTAATCGTCGTAACCACCACCACTGCTGGCGCCACCGAAGTCGCTACCGCCGCCACGGCTGACGCCACCACCACCGCCCTCGCCGCGACCATCAAGCATGGTCAGCGTGGAGTTGAAGCCTTGCAGCACGATTTCCGTCGAGTAGCGGTCGTTGCCGGTCTGGTCCTGCCATTTGCGGGTCTGCAGCGCACCTTCGATATAGAGCTTGGCGCCCTTCTTGACGTATTGCTCGACGACCTTGCACAGGCCCTCGTTGAAGACGACGACGGTGTGCCATTCGGTCTTTTCCTTGCGCTCGCCGCTGTTGCGGTCGCGCCAGGTTTCCGATGTAGCAATGCGCAGGTTGGCGATCGGCCGGCCATCCTGCGTGCGCCGGATTTCCGGGTCTGCCCCGACGTTTCCGACCAAGATCACCTTGTTGACGCTACCAGCCATATTGCTTTTCCCGTGGTTTTGCCGCGCCACCGGCGCTGCTTTCGAATTTCAAGAGCGCGCATCTTAGCGGTCTGTTGCGGCGGATACGCCCCGCATCATGCATAATCCACAACAGATTTAGTCGATTTGCACGATGTTTGTTCTTTCTTTGTTCTAGTATTTCCCTATGATCCTGTCAACCGAATCGAAATGGCCACCAGTTTTGCCGATTGCGCCTCGACATGGGCGTTAGCGTCATTACATAGGGGGCTTTCAACAGACATGCAAAAGCTGGCTTCCGATGAGCGAACTCAAGACCATCTCCATTCGTGGCGCGCGCGAGCACAATCTCAAGGGCATCGATCTCGATCTGCCGCGCAACAAGCTGATCGTGATGACGGGGCTTTCCGGCTCCGGCAAGTCGTCGCTCGCCTTCGATACCATTTATGCCGAAGGCCAGCGTCGCTACGTCGAGAGCCTCTCGGCCTATGCGCGCCAGTTCCTCGAGATGATGCAGAAGCCGGACGTCGACCAGATCGACGGCCTGTCGCCGGCGATTTCGATCGAACAGAAGACGACCTCGCGCAACCCGCGCTCGACGGTCGGCACGGTCACCGAGATCTACGACTACATGCGTCTGCTGTTCGCGCGTGTCGGCGTGCCCTATTCGCCGGCGACCGGGCTTCCGATCGAAAGCCAGACTGTCAGCCAGATGGTCGATCGGGTTCTCGCCTTCGGTGAAGGCACCCGCCTTTATATCCTCGCGCCGCTCGTGCGCGGCCGCAAGGGCGAGTACAAGAAGGAACTCGCCGAGCTGATGAAGAAGGGCTTTCAGCGCGTCAAGGTCGACGGCACCTTCTACGAAATCGCCGAGGTGCCTGCCCTCGACAAGAAGTACAAGCACGACATCGACGTCGTCGTCGACCGCGTCGTCGTTCGGCCGGATCTTGCCTCGCGCCTCGCCGACAGCCTGGAGACCTGCCTGACGCTCGCCGACGGTCTGGCTGTTGCCGAATTTGCCGACAAGCCGCTGCCGCCGGAAGAGACCGCTGCCGGAGGTTCGGCCAACAAGTCGCTGAACGAAACGCACGAGCGCGTGCTGTTTTCGGAAAAATTCGCCTGCCCCGTCTCGGGTTTCACCATTTCCGAGATCGAGCCGCGGCTGTTCTCGTTCAACAATCCCTTCGGCGCCTGCCCGACCTGCGACGGTCTCGGCAGCCAGCAGAAGATCGACACGGCGCTGATCGTGCCGGAGGAGCACCGGACGCTGCGCGACGGTGCCATCGCTCCATGGGCCAAGTCGTCGTCGCCTTATTACAACCAGACGCTGGAAGCGCTCGGCAAGGTTTTCGGCTTCAAGCTCGGCAACCGCTGGAACGAGCTGTCAGCCGATGCGCAGAAGGCTATTCTGCATGGCACGGAAGAAAAGATCGTCTTTCATTATGAAGACGGTGCGCGCTCCTACAACACCACCAAGAATTTCGAGGGCATCGTGCCCAACCTCGAGCGCCGCTGGAAGGAAACCGACAGTGCCTGGGCGCGCGAGGAGATCGAGCGCTATATGTCGGCAGCACCCTGCCCGGCCTGCGCCGGCTTCCGCCTGAAGCCGGAAGCGCTCGCCGTCAAGATCGACACGCTGCATATCGGCCAGATCACCGAGATGTCGATCCGCGTCGCCCGTGACTGGTTCGAGGTGCTGCCTTCGCACCTCAACACCAAGCAGAACGAGATCGCAGTTCGCATCCTCAAGGAGATCCGCGACCGCCTGCGCTTCCTCAACGATGTCGGTCTCGAATATCTGAGCCTGTCGCGCAACTCCGGTACGCTGTCGGGCGGTGAAAGCCAGCGCATCCGGCTGGCGTCGCAGATCGGTTCCGGTCTGACGGGCGTGCTCTACGTGCTCGACGAACCATCGATCGGCCTGCATCAGCGCGACAACGCCCGCCTGCTCGAGACGCTGCGCCATCTGCGTGACATCGGCAACACGGTGATCGTGGTCGAGCACGACGAGGACGCCATTCTGACGGCCGACTATGTCGTCGACATCGGCCCGGCCGCCGGCATCCATGGTGGCGAAGTGATCGCGCAGGGCTCGCCCGCCGACGTCATGTCCAATCCGAAGTCGCTGACCGGCAAGTATCTCTCCGGCGAGCTGTCGGTTGCCGTTCCGAGCGAGCGCCGCAAGCCGAAGAAGAAAAAGGAAATCACGGTCGTCGGTGCCCGCGCCAACAACCTGAAGAATGTCACGGCGTCCATTCCGCTTGGCATTTTCACGGCGGTGACGGGTGTGTCCGGCGGTGGCAAGTCCACCTTCCTGATCGAGACGCTCTATAAGGCTGCTGCCCGCCGCATCATGGGCGCGCGTGAAAACCCGGCTGAACACGATCGTATCGACGGTTTCGAGCATATCGACAAGGTGATCGACATCGACCAGTCGCCGATCGGACGCACGCCGCGCTCGAACCCGGCGACCTACACAGGTGCCTTCACTCCGATCCGCGACTGGTTCGCCGGACTGCCGGAAGCAAAGGCCCGCGGTTACCAGCCCGGTCGCTTCTCGTTCAACGTCAAGGGCGGGCGCTGCGAAGCCTGCCAGGGCGACGGCGTCATCAAGATCGAGATGCACTTCCTGCCGGATGTCTACGTCACCTGCGACGTCTGCCACGGCAAGCGCTACAATCGCGAGACGCTGGATGTGCACTTCAAGGGCAAGTCGATCGCCGACGTGCTCGACATGACCGTCGAGGAAGGTGTGGAGTTCTTTGCCGCCGTTCCGGCCGTGCGCGACAAGCTGGTGACGCTGAACCAGGTGGGCCTCGGCTATATCAAGGTCGGCCAGCAGGCAAATACGTTGTCAGGCGGCGAAGCCCAGCGCGTCAAGCTCGCCAAGGAATTGTCGAAGCGTTCGACAGGGCGCACGCTTTATATCCTCGACGAGCCGACAACTGGCTTGCATTTCCACGACGTGGCCAAGCTTCTTGAAGTTCTGCATGAACTCGTCAACCAGGGTAACTCGGTCGTGGTCATCGAGCACAATCTCGAAGTCATCAAGACCGCAGACTGGGTCATCGACTTTGGTCCCGAAGGCGGCGACGGCGGCGGCGAGGTCATTGCCAAGGGAACACCGGAGGACGTTGTTAAGGAGCCGCGTTCCTATACCGGCCAATTCCTGAAGGAACTCTTGGAGCGTCGTCCGATGAAAAAGGTTGAGGCGGCTGAGTGAGCGTATCGGGCAACGCTGGTAAGAACGCTGTCGCCGGCTTCGCAATGATGCGTCCGGCGACGACCGACGACCTGCCCGTTGTACGGGACATCACCTTTGCAGCTTACGCGCCCTACACTGAGCTGCTCGGCGGGCCGCCCTTGCCTGTGACCGAGGATTATGGACCTCGCATTGAGCGCGAAGAGGTATGGCTTCGCGACGATGATGGCGTGATGTCGGCCCTTGCGGTTTTCGAACGTCACGAAGATCACCTCCTGATCTTTAGTCTTGCGGTCGCGCCCCCTTTCCAACGTCAGGGTCTCGGGATTGAGCTATTGCGGTTTGTGGATGCGCAAGCCGTCGAATGGGGCGTGCCGGAGGTCCGGCTCTATACCAATGCGCGGATGGAGCGAAACATCGCACTCTACCGAGCCTATGGTTTCCAAGAAACGGGTCGCCGGCCGAACCCCTATCGACCAGGGTGGATGCTGGTGGATATGGCCAAGCCCGCGGGGCAGATGGCGTCCGAGTAAATTGACATGCGGCCTGACTGTGCCGCCATGAGGAGGATGGGATGACGAATTCCGGAAAGATCCGCGTTGGTATCGGCGGTTGGACGTTCGAGCCATGGGAGGGCTCGTTCTATCCCGAGACCCTGTCGAAGAAGCGCCAGCTCGAATTTGCGGGCAAGGAACTGCGTGCGATCGAGGTCAACGGCACCTATTATTCGTCGCAGAAGCCCGAGACCTTCGCCCGGTGGGCTTCCGAAGTGCCGGAGGATTTTGTCTTCTCGCTGAAGGCCAGCCGCTTCGTCACCAACCGCAAGGTTTTGGCCGAGGCCGGTGAATCCATGCAGAAATTCCTGACGCAGGGGCTGACGGAGCTCGGCCCCCATCTCGGGCCGATCCTGTGGCAGTTCGCGCCGACCAAGAAGTTCGAGCCGGAGGATTTCGAAGGCTTCCTCAAGCTCCTGCCGGTAAAGCAGGACGGCCTGCCGCTTCGTCACGTCGTCGAGGTGCGCAACCCGACGTTCCAGGCGCCTGACTTCGTGGAGCTGCTTGAAAAATACAAGGTTGCCGTCGTGCTGGCAGAACACGCCGACTATCCGATGATCGCCGATGTTACCGCCGATTTCGTCTATCTGCGCCTGCAAAAGGGCAGCGACGATATCAAGACCTGCTACGCCCCGGAACAACTCGACCTCTGGGCGGATCGCGCCAGGACGTTTGCCGCCGGGGGAGAGCCGGAGGGACTTGCCAAGAGTGCGCCCGATCGCAAGGCCAAGAAGGAGCCGCGTGATGTCTTTGCCTTCTTCATCACCGAAGGCAAGGTGAACGCACCGAACGGTGCGCGCGAGTTGCAGAAGCGCGTCGACTAAACCGCGCCGCACAAGAAGTGCGGCGCGGTTTGGCGGTAGCCTTGCGCCCGACCGCAACACGCGATTCACGGCAAGTGGGGTCAAGGCTTGCCACGCTGTTTGGGCCATCGTTTCAGGTGCGGGGACAGCCCCGCGCCTCCCCGACAAGGCGCTATATGGGCGCCTCCATATCGGCAAACGAATCAATTTGCGCTGCCCGTCACATCGCCGCCGCTTGTGCAACCGCGACTGCCCCTGGGGGTACCATTTATATGCTTTTTTACCCTTCAAAATTTTGATTTTTCGCCTGCCGCTGCGGCAGCGTCGCAGGCAAACTGCCGAAGTGCCTGATTTTCAAGGCATTGGCCGCTTTCCCCGTTTTCCACAGTCGATCCACACAACATCTAGCGCTCAAACTTCCGTCACAAACCACCCCTTGACGCCCTAGGACGATTCACGGTTAATGGATTTCACGTTGCGACGGCGGCGGACCGGAATGTTTTGAGCCCGGTTCATTTCTCGAAATCGTCGGTTCTGACATGCGGCAAGCGCGGGTTCCCCGCTTGAGCAACATTTGGCTGGCATCAGGAAGCTGTTAATACTATATTTAGTGCTTGCAGCCAGCCTATCTCACAAGATACAGGGTCACCCAAATCTGGGTTTCCCTTCAAGAACGGAAGCTGAGACTGGCTGCGGAATGGCTCCGCGGCCGGGCGGGGACAATTGCGCCTGTGGCGGGCGCATGGCAACACGAAGGACACGGGACAATGCTGATCGAACGTCGTTTCACCAAGGCCGGGCAATCCGCCTATGCGGAGATAGAGTTCCGTAAAGCTACGAGTGAAATCAAGAATCCCGACGGCTCGATCGTCTTCCGTCTCGCAGATATCGATGTGCCGGCGCAGTTCAGCCAGGTTGCCGCCGATATTCTCGCCCAGAAGTATTTCCGCAAGGCTGGCGTGCCAGCGAAGCTGAAGCGCGTCGAGGAGAACGATGTCCCCTCCTTCCTCTGGCGCTCGGTTCCCGACACAGAAGCGCTGAAGGCGCTGCCGAAGGACGAACAGTACGGTTCCGAAACCGATGCCCGCCAGGTTTTCGATCGCCTGGCCGGCACCTGGGCCTACTGGGGCTGGAAGGGCGGCTATTTCGCCAGCGAAGAAGACGCCTCCGCCTTCCGTGACGAACTTGCCTACATGCTCGCCACCCAGCGCGTTGCGCCTAACTCGCCGCAATGGTTCAACACCGGCCTGCATTGGGCCTATGGCATCGATGGCCCCGGCCAGGGCCACTTCTACGTCGACCCCTTCACCGGCAAGCTGACCAAGTCCAAGTCCGCCTACGAGCACCCGCAGCCGCACGCCTGCTTCATCCAGTCGGTTGCCGACGACCTCGTTAACGAGGGCGGCATCATGGATCTGTGGGTGCGTGAAGCGCGCCTGTTCAAGTATGGTTCCGGCACCGGCTCCAACTTCTCGCACCTGCGCAGCGAAGGCGAAAAGCTTTCGGGCGGCGGCAAGTCTTCGGGCCTGATGTCGTTCCTGAAGATCGGCGACCGCGCAGCCGGCGCCATCAAGTCGGGCGGCACCACCCGTCGCGCCGCCAAGATGGTCGTCGTCGATATCGATCACCCGGATATCGAGGAATACATCAACTGGAAGGTCAAGGAAGAGCAGAAGGTTGCAGCGCTCGTCACCGGCTCGAAGGTCGTCGCCAAGCATCTGAAGGCGATCATGAAGGCCTGCGTCAACTGCGACGGCACCGACGACGCCTGCTACGACCCGAAGCAGAACCCGGCGCTCAAGCGCGAGATCCGCGCTGCCAAGCAGTCGCTGGTTCCTGAAAACTACGTCCAGCGCGTCATCCAGTTTGCCAGGCAGGGCTACAAGGACCTCGAGTTCAAGACCTACGACACCGACTGGGATTCGGAAGCCTACCTCACGGTTTCGGGCCAGAACTCCAACAACTCTGTCTCGATCAAGGACGACTTCCTGCGCGCCGTGGAAGCCGATGGCGACTGGCACCTGACCGCCCGCAAGGACGGCCGCGTGATGAAGACGCTGAAGGCGCGCGATCTGTGGGAATCGATCTCCTACGCCGCCTGGGCGTCGGCCGATCCGGGTCTGCACTTCAACACGACGATGAACGACTGGCACACCAGCCCCGCCGCCGGCCCGATCCGCGCGTCGAACCCGTGCTCGGAATACATGTTCCTCGACGACACCGCCTGCAACCTCGCTTCGCTGAACCTGATGATGTTCAAGGATGCCGCGACGAAGCGCATCAACATCGCCGACTACGAACACGCCGTGCGGCTGTGGACCGTCGTTCTCGAAGTCTCGGTGATGATGGCGCAGTTCCCGTCCCGCGAGATCGCGGAACTCTCCTACGAATACCGCACGCTCGGCCTTGGCTATGCCAATATCGGCGGCCTCCTGATGTCGTCGGGGATTCCCTATGACTCCACCGAAGGCCGCGCCATTGCCGGCGCGCTGACGGCGATCATGACCGGCGTTTCCTATGCCACCTCGGCGGAAATGGCCGCCAAGCTTGGGCCGTTCCCGGGCTTTGCCCCGAACCGCGACAACATGCTGCGCGTCATCCGCAACCATCGCCGCGCCGCTTACGGTGAGACGACGGGCTATGAGGGCCTCTCGGTCAACCCGGTCGCGCTCATCCACAGCGAAAATCCCGACCAGGACCTCGTCATCCACGCCATGAGTGCTTGGGACAAGGCGCTGGAACTCGGCGAGAAGCACGGCTACCGCAACGCCCAGTCGACCGTCATCGCGCCGACCGGCACGATCGGCCTTGTCATGGACTGCGACACCACCGGCATCGAGCCTGACTTCGCGCTGGTCAAGTTCAAGAAGCTCGCCGGTGGCGGTTACTTCAAGATCATCAACCGCGCCGTTCCGGAAGCCCTGCGCTCGCTTGGCTACTCCGAAAGCCAGCTTGCCGAGATGGAAGCCTATGCCGTCGGCCATGGCAACCTCAACCAGGCACCGGCCGTCAACCCCTCGACGCTGAAGGCCAAGGGCTTCACCGACGAGAAGATCGAGGCTGTCAACGCTGCCCTGAAGTCGGCCTTCGACATCAAGTTCGTCTTCAACCAGTGGACGCTGGGTGCTGACTTCCTGAAGGGCGCCCTGAAGGTCACGGACGAGCAGCTCGCGCAGATGGATTTCAACCTGCTCGAGCACATGGGCTTCTCGAAGAAGGACATCGAAGCGGCCAACATCCACGTCTGCGGTGCGATGACGCTCGAAGGTGCGCCGTTCCTCAAGAACGAACACCTGCCGGTCTTCGATTGCGCCAACCCGTGCGGCAAGATCGGCAAGCGTTACCTCTCGGTCGAAAGCCACATCCGCATGATGGCTGCCGCCCAGCCGTTCATCTCGGGCGCCATCTCCAAGACGATCAACATGCCGAACGAGGCGACCGTCGAGGACTGCAAGAACGCCTACATGCTGTCCTGGAAGCTGGCGCTGAAGGCCAACGCCCTTTATCGCGATGGTTCGAAGCTCTCGCAGCCGCTGAACGCCTCGCTGATCGAAGACGAGAACGATGAGGATGCGCTGGAGGATCTGATCCAGGCACCGGCCGCAGCCCAGGCCGTGACCATCACCGAGAAGATCGTCGAGCGCGTCATCGAGAAGGTGATCCGCGCCCGCGAAAAGCTGCCGAACCGTCGCCAGGGTTACACCCAGAAGGCTGTCGTCGGCGGCCACAAGGTCTACCTGCGCACCGGCGAATTCGGTGATGGCCGTCTCGGCGAGATCTTCATCGACATGCACAAGGAAGGCGCCGCCTTCCGTGCGATGATGAACAACTTCGCCATCGCCATCTCGCTCGGCCTGCAATACGGCGTGCCGCTGGAAGAATATGTGGAGGCCTTCACCTTCACCAAGTTCGAACCGGCCGGCATGGTCCAGGGCAATGACGCGATCAAGAACGCGACGTCGATCCTCGATTACGTCTTCCGTGAACTGGCCGTATCCTACCTCGGCCGTCATGATCTGGCCCATGTCGACACGTCCGACTTCAGCAACACGGCGCTCGGCAAGGGTATCCAGGAAGGCAAGACCAACCTGATCTCCACCGGCTGGACCCGCGGTTACAAGCCGACCATCGTCGGTGGCACGGCCGACCGCGCCGGGGAGCCGAAGGGATCGGCGACATCAGCCCCTGCCCGCGCCTCGTCCGGTGCAACGGTCACCTCGATCGCCGGCAACACGGTCCGCAAGATCGAGCAGACGACGTCGATTGCAACCTCCGAAATCGTCGCCTTCAAGCGCGATTATGAGGAGCGTGCGGCGGAACTTGCCGAAGAGATCGCCGAGGAAACGACCGAGACGGTCACGGAAGTGACGGCCCTTTTCTCCGACAAGGCCGCGGCCGAAGCGGCATCGGCGAAGTCGGATGCCAAGAAGCTCGAAGCCGAACGCCGCGCCCGCTCGATCATGCAGGGCTACACCGGCAATATGTGCTCCGAGTGCCAGAACTTCACCATGGTGCGCAACGGCACCTGCGAGAAGTGCGACACCTGCGGCGCGACCAGCGGCTGCAGCTGATCATTGCTGCACTCATAGCTTGAATTTGCGTGCGTGCAGTGCAAGACTAGAAACGAAAGGCGCCCTTTTGCTTGGGCGCCTTTCGCGTTCCGTAGGGCACCGGATCTTCGTCTAACCTGATTGCCCCAGACGCGACGTAAGTGCGATAGTCGCGACGCTCGATGCCTATAACGATGCGCATAGCGGTATGGTCGACCAGCCGGGCTTTGCGGTCCTCATCCGCAATCCCGAAACGAAAGCGGCTATCGGCGGGCTCTATGCGACGGATGGCTATGGTTGGGCCTTCATCCGCTATCTCGCAATACCGGAAAACCTGCGCGGCCAGGGCTTGGGGCAACGGGTGATCGCGGAGGCGGAGAAGGTCGCGCGGGACCGCGGCTACATCGGCCTTTGGCTCGATACGTTCGAGTTTCAGGCGCGGCCCTTTTACGAGAAGCTGGGCTTTGAGGTTTTCGGTCAGTTGGAAGGCGGGCCCGGTGCAATACCGCGTTACTTCCTGAAGAAACGGTTTTAGCTTCGACACCCGCATGCAGATGGCATGCGTCTCGCGACGCAGACATGGCGCTAACGGTTGGCGATTGGATCGTGTTGGCTGCTGCCAGTGGGACTGAAGAGCCGGCTCGGCCATGCCAGACAGTTGATTGACGCCATACGATTTGCTGCCGGCGGCGCCCGGATTTGAGTTGTCGCCCGGACGCCGTAGCGGGTCTATTTCATCAGCCCCGCGGCGCGCAAAGCGTCTTCGATGATCTTCTGGACGCCGGAGGGGGGTACCTTCCCCGCTCCGGTCTGACGCCGTCTCGCCTGCTCCTCTTCATTCTCGCTGACGAGCGTGCCCGGCATAAGGATGTCACCCGTATGGACGAAACCCTCCGACTTCGCGTCCTTCTCATCGTTTGGCCGATGATCAGCAGCAAGGGTCACAAGCCCCCAGAAGCTGGCAATCCGTAACGTGGAGGATATGCCGGTTTCCAGCATATAGGGGCCCACCTTGCCATAACCATCCGGACCGGCTGTCGCCAACGGCGTGCCGTGGCCCATCCCTTGGATGGCATAGGTTTCGATGACCTGTCGTCCATCGGCGTCGCGCCAGACCCGGCGTAGGTAACCTTTTTCAGGCTCGCTGGTGAAGTCGGTCGTTTTGACACCGTGAAGCCCCGTCCATTGCCGAACGATCGCCTCCATGTTCGACACGTCGACCGTGCCATCGGCGGTGCCGTGCCAGACCGATATCGTCGGCCAGCGTCCCTTGTGGGGCGATGCCCTGCGAATCAGCGTCTGAAGCTGGGTTTCGCCGGGACCACCATGCCCCCGCATACGGTCGAACGCTTCCGGAATGGATGTTGCCGTGCCAAAGGGCAATCCTGCGATGATCGCTCCGCCCGCGAAAACCTCGGGGTAGCTCGCCAGCATCACCGATGACATCGCGCCGCCGGCCGAAAGGCCGACAATGAAGATGCGGCTTCGGTCCAAATTGTAGGTCGAAACCATGGTCTCGATCATCTCGTGGATCGAGCGGGCTTCACCGGCGTCGCGTCGCGCATCGCCAGGTTCAAACCAGTTGAAGCAGAGGTTGGCATTGTTGACGCGCTGCTGTTCCGGGAAAAGAAGCGCAAAATCGTATCGATCGGCCAGATTCGACCACCCCGAGCCCTCGTCATAGGCGGCTGCGTTCTGGGTGCAGCCGTGCAGGACGACCACCAATGGAGCACCCACGGCAAGGTTTTGTGGAACGAACATCCGGGCTTTGAGCGCTCCAGGGTTGGCGCCCGCTATGGCAAAATCCTTCAGGCGGTCACGGGTGGAATGCGCGTTCACCTGACCGTAGGCGGCTTTGAGTGCGGCAAGGCGGGCAATGGTGTCCTGCAGATTTCTCATTTCAGGCATCCCTCATGGTGCAACGGCCAAAACGGCGCTAACACCTCCCAACGCATTCACCACGGATTGGTTGCTGCACTGCACAAAATATTGCCAGCTGACATTAGAATACCAGGAGAACACCTGGCAGCTTTCTATCCGGAACCTTGAAAGCGTTTATTTCAGACGTCGGGGAACTATCCGTCCGCCGGTGGGTTGCGTCTTCGTGTTCCCGACAACAGCAGATGGAGCTTCGGTGCTCATGCCGGTCGCAGCTTTCGATGCAGAATTCGGCGGCACGCTCTAACCAATAACGTGTACGCCGGATTTTCACATCAGCGATGCTTGAGATGGGTCGGCGATCTCGCCGCACAAGCCGAATTCTAAACTTGGCTGTTGCGGGCCGCGGCGAGACATTACGCGCAAGCAAGGATGAAACCTCATGGCAAAGAATACCTTTGAAACTCGCAAGGGCGAAGGCGGAGAAACACATCAGCAGGTCTCCGAACACAACGAGGATACGGCGGATGCGGCCCATCTGACGACAAATCAAGGCATCCGCATCAGCGATAACCAGAACAGCCTTCGGTCGGGAGACCGTGGCCCGACGCTTCTGGAGGACTTCGTTCTACGGGAGAAGATCTTTCATTTTGACCACGAGCGCATTCCCGAGCGCATCGTTCATGCCCGAGGATCCGGTGCTCACGGGTATTTCGAGCTTTTCGAATCCCTCGCCGATATAACCAAAGCTGACCTATTTCAGCGGGCGGGCGAGAAAACACCGCTGTTTGCCCGCTTTTCGACGGTGGCTGGCGGCGCAGGGTCGGTCGACACGCCAAGAGATGTTCGCGGCTTTGCGGTGAAGTTCTACACCCGGGAAGGCAATTGGGATCTGGTCGGTAACAACATCCCCGTCTTTTTCATCCAGGACGCTGTCAAGTTTCCCGATCTTGTTCATGCCGTCAAAATGGAATCCGACCGCGCCTTCCCTCAAGCCGGCAGCGCTCACGACACCTTTTGGGACTGGGCGTCCCTGATGCCGGAAACGACCCACATGCTGATGTGGGCTATGTCCGACCGTACCATTCCGCGCTCATTGCGCATGATGGAAGGTTTCGGAATCCATACCTTCCGTCTGGTCAGCGCCGAAGGCAAATCGACTTTCGTCAAGTTCCACTGGAAGCCGAAGCTCGGCATTCAATCGACCGTGTGGGATGAGGCCCTGAAGCTGCAGGCTGCTGACAACGACTATCATCGCCGCGACCTTTGGGAAGCCATTGCGACCGGCAACTTTCCCGAATGGGAACTCGGGTTGCAGCTGTTCGACCAGGAATTTGCCGACGCTCAGCCCTATGACGTGCTCGATGCGACAAAGCTCATTCCAGAAGAGCTGATCCCGATCCGGATTGTCGGTCGCATGGTTCTGGACCGAAACCCCGACAACTTCTTCGCAGAGACCGAGCAGGTCGCTTTCTGCCCAGCCAACATCGTGCCGGGGGTGGATTTTTCCAACGATCCTCTCCTGCAGGGTCGCTTGTTCAGTTATCTCGACACGCAGAAATCCAGGCTTGGAACGGCGAATTTTCATCAGATCCCGATCAATGCGCCCAAATGTCCCGTAATGAATTTTCAGCGCGACGGACAGATGCAGATGAACGTCCCGAAGGGGCGCGCGAACTATGAGCCCAACAGTCTTGCCGAGCACGGCGAAGCTGGTGGCCCGCGCGAGTGCCCGAGGACGGGGTTCAGCACATCGGAAGGCCGAGTCGACCTGCACGAACAGGGGGGCAAGTTACGCGCACGCGGTGAGCTTTTTGCCGATCATTACAGCCAGGCCCGATTGTTCTGGATATCGCAACAGCCGACCGAGCAGGCCCATATCGCCTCGTCATTCGTTTTTGAGTTGTCCAAGGTCCAACTTGCGCAAGTTCCTCCACGCATGCTCGCCAACCTGCGCAATGTCGACGAGGATCTGGCCATGCGTGTGGCCGATGGTCTCGGTCTGGTGCTGCCGGACAAGAGCCCCACAGCGCGGGAACCTTTCGCCATGGAGCCTTCACCGGCGCTGAGTATCCATGCGAACATGAAGGCTCTCCTCACCGGCCGTAAAGTCGGAATCCTGATCGCTGATGGCACAGATGCAGCAGAGTTGAAGGAGATTGTGGCGGCGGTCGAGAAAGCGGGAGGCACTGCCTTCCTTGTTTCACCGAGGATAGGTGGAGCCAGGCTCTCCGATGAGAACATCATGAAGGCGGACGGGCAATTGGCTGGATCCCCGTCGCAGCTCTTCGACGCTGTTGCCCTCGTCCTCTCGAATGCTTCTGCCATCGATCTCGCCAAGCAGGCAGCTGCAGTTCAATGGGTTATGGATGCATTTGGCCACTTGAAGGCAATAGGCTCAAGCGAAACATCGAAGCCTCTGCTGGATAAGGCGGGCGTGGCGCCGGATGCTGGCATTGTTGGATTGGTGGGCACGAGTTTTGTCGAGGCCGCAGCGACGCGGTATTGGGATCGTGAGCCGAAGGTCCGCGCGCTGGCGTAGCTTCTAACGCCATCAGCCGTTCTCTTGGGCCGGACCAATCATCGGCCTTCCCGGTTGCCAAAGCCCCCGCTCGTGTCGCCATGCGGGTGCTTTGTTCTTCAACGACTGCCGCCGGCATCACCGGTTCGGTTGATCGGAGCGTGGGAGATCGCACCCGTGCAACCGAAGCCGTTTTGGCGAAATGCCCATTTCTATGGCATTTCCGTCTGCTTCGCCGGATTACTTCGGTGCGACGATGCCCTGGTAATAGTCGCCGTCGCCGCCCACATAACCCACACCCAGACTACCCGTGGTTTGCGCACAGGCAGACAGGGTGGTGAGAACGAGTAGCAACATCGCGGTTTTCATAGGCTTTTGCTCCTTCAGCGTCGTTTGACATTCGGCCGTGCGCTACCGCCGAAGCGACGCATGACGATTTGACCCAGCAATTCTATGATACTCCATGGAGTATCTATCAAGGGCGTTGATTGTTAAAAGCTAATTTGTGCCTGTCTGTGATGTTTTCAACGCCTGCGCGTACTGCAATGGCACATTTTTGGGCGCGGCTCGGTGTCACAGCTCTTGCTGAAGGGCGCACGATACAAACGATACGCTGTCTCTGGCCGTTAGAGTTAAGCCAGCCCCCGGAGAGACCGAGACGAAATCTCACGTCGACAGATGCTTGCCCGATTGCTCCCGCTCTCGCCAGTAGCGCAGCCTGAGGCGTGGCGCCATCAGCCAGGCGATGAAGGGCGTCAGGATGAAACACGTGACGACCACGACAGGCAGAGCGTATTTGGCGTTGTCGGCCAGCGCCGGGATGGAGAGAACGATTACAACACCGATGCCGAAGAGCACCGCGTTGATCATCAGCCCAACCATGATGGCAAGCTGCAGGCGTACGGACATGTCGGCCTCCGTTTAAAACCACCGAGCGAGAACGCTGACTTTTTCGAATGGTTCTGAAATCGGGATTGTAGCAGAAACCGTCCACGCGCGAAATGAGAGCACAAACCGGTCGCCGTTCGCTTTCGGCCTGTCGTTTCGGCGCGGCTGCCCTATGCTTGTCCTCAAGCGACCGACTACCCAAATGGATTGGGACATGTGAGCTGTATGGCCCCACCCTGATCCGCTGCCGATCGCTTCAGTCTGAAGGAGTCCGCATGCCGAGCAACCCATACGAAACCCTTGGTGTCAGCCGGGACGCCACGCAGAAAGACATTCAGAGCGCCTACCGCAAGCTCGCCAAGAAACTTCATCCTGATCTCAATCCCGGAGACAAGGGAGCGGAGGAGCGTTTCAAGGCGGTATCGGCTGCCTATGCGCTTTTGAGCGACGAGGAGAAGCGCGGCAAGTTCGATCGCGGCGAGATCGACGAGACCGGCGCGGAGACGGCGCCGCGCAACTTCTACCGCGACTTTGCCGGCGCCGGCGGCACCGCCGGGCGTTATGAAAGCGCCCACGGATTTCAGGATTTCGGCGACAAGGACGATATCTTCTCCAGCTTCTTTTCTCGTCGTGGTCGGGGTCAGCAATCCATGCGCGGGCAGGATTTACATTTTTCCATGGAGATCGATCTGCTTGAGGCGGTCAATGGCGCCAAGAAGCAGATCAGCCTGCCGGGTGGCGGGCCGGCCCTTGATCTGACGATCCCGCCGGGCACGCGCGATGGGCAGACGCTGCGCCTGCGTGGCAAGGGTGAGCCTGGCCACAACGGCGCCGCCGCCGGCGACGCGCTGATCGACATCCGTGTGCGGCCGCATCCGCTGTTCCAGGTGGACGGTGAGGATGTCCGCTACGATATCCCTATTTCGCTCAGCGAAGCGGTGCTTGGCGGCAAGATCCGCGTTCCAACGATGGATGGGGCTGTCAATGTCACCATCCCGCCGCACTCCAATACCGGCAAGGTCTTGCGGCTGAAGGGCAAGGGCATGCGCAAGCCGGGTGGCGGCCACGGCGATGCCTATGTGACGCTGAAGATCACGCTTGCGCCGCATGCCGATCCGTCGCTCGCTGCCTTCGTTGAAGGATGGGCAGCCGGCAAGGCAGAGGATCCCCGCAAGAACCTGGGAGGCAACGCATGAACGATAGCGAGTTTTGCGAACACCTCGAAATCGAGGTCACGGTGCTCCAAGTCTGGGTCGAACAGCGTTGGCTGGTGCCGCGCCGGGAAGACAGCGGCTGGATCTTCGAAGAGGATGATCTTGCCCGCGCCCGCCTGATCCAGGACCTGACCGGCCCCATGGGGGTCAACAACGACGGCGTCGACGTCGCCATGCAACTTCTCGATCAGATCCACGGCCTGCGCGGCCGATTGCGCGCTTTGATGACGGCGATCCGCAGTCAGGATCCTGATGTTCAGAGGCTTATCCTGTCTCGCGTGGACGACGAATAATCGACTGCGACCACCGGAATTGCGGCAATTCCAAAGCTTTCGCCAGAAGCAGGGTGTTGGCGAACTCGAGCAGTCGTAGTCGTTGCGCATCATGGCGCCCATGGCTTGCATCCGTTTGACAAACTGCGACGCATCCGGCGCAAACGGTCTTGTTCGCAACGGACATCGGTGTCCCTTCACCTTTACGGCCATGCCGGCGTCCGCCGCCTTCTGTATTACCACTATCTCCGGATTAAAATCCGCATTGGCATCGTGTGCGGTCACGATCACCAGTCGCCTGGCCACATATGGCGCTGCCATTTCCGGCAATCGTTAGGATTTGACTAAAAGGCGGCTGCCAGTTTTCACCGGGCTTCAAGTGAAATCGCGCAAAACGGAAAGGATTGACAACAACGAAGGCAGGTGAAGACCTTGGTACAGGTCGTTACGGTATCCGCGACTACAGCGGCCTATGCGGCAGAAGCCGTCAAGCCGAAGGCGCGCGTGTCCGGCGATGGCCCGGCGGACGAGGCGATCACCTTGCTTTCGCCTCGCCGTTCCAGTGAGCCGGCGATCACGCCTGCTTCCGTCCCGAAGATGAAGGGTGCGCTTCCGCTATCGTTGATGCTGATGAGCGCCGATGGCCGTCTGCCTCAGCAGACCGAGGCCGAAACCTTGCGTCGTTATCTCGAATACATGCGCGAGGACGACGACGCGTCGCAAGACCACGAAAGCGAAAGCCGGCAGGAGGACCCTGCCGGCGATGACGATGAGAGCGGCGCCGCCGCCTGAGGCAACGCAGTTCGTCTTGTCGGGTCGTTCAGTGGTGCGAGTGACCGCCGGTTGCGGCAGCACCACCGCCCGCCGTTCCCACGGCAAGCTTGGCATCGACCTTGCCGGCCTTCTCGAAGACCAGTGTCACCGGCACCGTTTCGCCTTCGGCAAACGGTTTCGACACCTGCATGAACATCAGATGCAGGCCGCCAGCCTTGAGTTCGACCGTTTCGCCAGCGGGGATGACGACACCGTCGTCGAGTTTGCGCATCTTCATCACATCGTTTTCCATCGCCATTTCATGGATTTCGACACGGCCCGCGACCGGGCTTTCGACTGCCACGAGGCGATCATCGGCACCGCCACCGTTCTTGATCGTCAGGAAGCCACCGCCGACCTTGGCGCCGGGCAGCATCGCCTTGGCTGCGCCGCCTGAAATTTCGAGGTCGCCCAGCTTGATTGGCCCGTCAGCGGCCATATGGCCGGCGTGCTCGTCGCCGCCAGTGGTCAACTTCACCGTCACTGTAGGAGCTGGGCTCTTCAGATCGTGTGCACTCTGCCCCTCAGCCGCAACCTGGTCCCAGACCACCTTGCCGTCCGTGCCGCACAACTGCACGGTCGGGAAAGCAAGCACCGTTTCCTTGTCAAAGCCCGAGACCTTACCCTTGACCACGAAGGTGTCGTAGAATTCGTCGGGCAGATTGCCACCCTTCCAGCGGATTTCGACCGGGCCGGACGAAACCTTGTCACCGTGATTGTCATAGGTTTTCTTGTAGTCGCCCTTGATGATTTCCAGCTCCCAGCCGGGCTTCGGCTGTGGCTTGGCGAAGACGAAGCCTTCGGGCAGCTTCACCTGCACTTCTGTCGTTGCCTTGCCGTCGCAGCCATGCGGGACTTGCAGCACCGCCTTGAAGCTCTTTTCGGCTTGGGCGGTGTCGTTTTCAAATGTCGCGTGGGCGTGAGCGATGCCGGCGGTCGTGAGCGCGAGGCCGAGGGTAAGCACAGTCAGTCTGGTCGTGTTCATGTCGTAATCTCCTGACCACGGGCCGGTGGGAGCCCGGTCCTGCCGTGGTCGATGCCGCCAACGCGGCGCATTGAATTGAATGCGTTTGGAAGCGTTACGACTGTTGAGGAGGTCCGCGCGGCGGCGGCAGGAGGCGGACCTGCTTGATGGCGACATCGTCGTGCGCCTGCTTCGAGCCGGCGAGCCAATTGCCGGTCTCGGCGCGTTCGCTTTGCTGTGGCGGCGTCGGCAGGAGGGCCGCGCCTGCGAGCCGGCAAGCTTCGCAGACTGGCGCCATGGATTGCGACTTGCCGCTATCGTGGTCGACGCCATCCGTTCCGAAGCAGATTTCGGCGATGGTTCCATCGGGGAGCTGGTAAGCTGCAATCTCACCGGGCGGCAGGCTTTTCGCCATCGCCGGCTTATGGGCGAAGGACAGGAACACAAGCGCGAGAGCGGCGACAATGCGCACAGCAATCGGCAAATGTCCCTTACACCTAGTCATTGTCGTCCCCGGTATCGATCCTGAGTTATCCTCAAGCAGAGGAGAATGCAAAGGCAGAATTGACGCACCCGTTTGTCGCGCCGGAAAATCGCTGCGACAAAAATGTGTTTGACCGCGACACCGCCCCCTTGCCAAGTTCACAGGTTCGCCGTTATTTGGAGGCGATCTTGTTGGGAGAAACCGGTTCGTTCCGGTGCCGAAGGAGCAACCGCCCCGGAAACTCTCAGGCCAAAGGACCAGCAAGGTGCCGGTAGGACTCTGGAGAGAAGCGTTTTTGACGCTCGCCGAAGGGATAACAATCTCAGGCAAAGGGACAGAGGGGGCTCGAATTTGACGGCGTCTGACGCCGGAAGTGTGAGCCGGCGCGTGCGCGCGCCAGACCTGGAGGCCGGAGTTGGAAGACATTTCCCATTTGAAACATACGCCGTTGCGTGCGCTGCACCTTTCGCTGGGTGCCCGCATGGTGCCCTTTGCCGGCTACGAGATGCCGGTTCAATACCCTGATGGCGTGATGAAGGAGCACCTGCATACGCGCACTGCGGCAGGCCTTTTCGACGTCTCGCACATGGGCCAGGTCATCGTCCGGCCGAAGTCCGGCAAGATCGAGGACGCGGCTCTGGCGCTGGAAAAGCTGGTGCCGGTCGACGTGCTCGGCCTTGGCGAAGGCCGTCAGCGCTATGCGATCTTCACCAATGCCGAAGGCGGCATTCTGGACGATCTGATGATCGCCAACCGGGGCGACCACCTCTTCCTCGTCGTCAACGCCGCCTGCAAGGATGCGGATTTCGAACACCTGAAGAAAGGTCTCTCCGACAGCTGCGAAGTCACGATGCTCGATGACCGGGCGCTGATTGCGCTGCAGGGTCCCCACGCAGAGGCGGTCCTTGGTGAATTGTGGGCCGATGTCTCGGCCATGCGCTTCATGGATGTCGCCGAAGCCGATCTGCATGACGTGACCTGCATCATCTCGCGTTCCGGCTACACCGGCGAAGACGGGTTTGAAATTTCGATTCCCTCGATCTCGGCCGCCGATGTGACCCAGCGTCTGCTCGAACACCCTGATGTCAAGCCGATCGGCCTTGGCGCGCGCGATGCGCTGCGTCTGGAAGCCGGCCTTTGTCTCTACGGCAACGATATCGACACCACCACGACGCCGGTCGAAGGCGCGATCGAGTGGGCGATGCAGAAGGCGCGCCGCGCCGGTGGCGCTCGCGAGGGCGGCTTTCCCGGCGCCGATCGCATTCTTGGCCAGTTCGCTCAAGGCGCGTCACGCCGCCGCGTTGGCCTGAAGCCCGAGGGCCGGGCACCCGTGCGCGGTGGTGCCAATCTGTTTGCCGACACCGAGGGCAAGACGCTCGTCGGCAAGGTGACTTCAGGCGGCTTCGGCCCCACCGTCGATGGCCCTATTGCCATGGGCTACGTCGACGCCACCCATACCGACAACGGCACGGCCGTCTATGCGGAGGTGCGCGGCAAGTATCTGCCTGTCGTCGTCACCGCCCTGCCCTTTGTCAAACAAACCTACAAACGCTGATCAGGAGAGAGCGCAAATGTTGAAGTTCACCGACGAACACGAGTGGCTGAAGGTCGAAGCTGGCGTAGCAACGGTTGGAATCACAGAACACGCGGCCGGCCAGCTCGGCGATCTCGTCTTTGTGGAACTGCCGGAAACCGGCTCCACCTTCGCAAAGGGCGACACGGCCGCGACTGTCGAATCCGTCAAGGCAGCATCCGACGTCTATTGTCCACTTGATGGCGAAATCGTCGAAGTCAACCAGGCGATCGTCGACGACCCGTCGCTGGTCAACAGCGACCCGCAGGGCGCTGCTTGGTTCTTCAAGCTGAAACTCGCCGATCCGAACGCAGCCGACGCCCTTCTCGACGAAGCGGCCTACAAGGAGCTCGTCGCCTGATGAGCATGCCCAAGGACTTCACCTTTACCGACTACAAGCCGTATGACTTCGCCAACCGGCGTCATATCGGCCCGTCGCCGGCGGAAATGGATGAGATGCTGAAGGTCGTCGGTTATCCGTCGCTCGACGCGCTCATCGACGACACCGTGCCGCCGTCGATCCGTCAGAAGACACCGCTCGCCTGGGGCGCGCCGATGACCGAGCGCGAAGCGCTCGACAAGATGCGCGAAACGGCCAACCGCAACCAGAAGCTCGTGTCGCTGATCGGCCAGGGCTATTACGGCACGATCACGCCGCCGGTCATCCAGCGCAACATCCTGGAAAATCCAGCCTGGTACACGGCCTACACGCCCTACCAGCCGGAAATCAGCCAGGGCCGCCTGGAAGCGCTGCTCAACTACCAGACCATGGTCTGCGACCTCACGGGCCTCGACGTCGCCAACGCCTCGCTGCTCGACGAAGCGACGGCTGCCGCCGAAGCGATGGCCATGGCCGAACGCGTCTCGAAGTCCAAGGCGAAGGCCTTCTTCGTCGACGAGAATTGCCATCCGCAGACGATCGCGCTTCTGAAGACCCGTGCCGAGCCGCTCGGCTGGCAGATCATCATCGGTAATCCCTTCACCGATCTCGATCCGGTCGACGTCTTCGGCGCCATCTTCCAGTATCCGGGAACCTACGGCCAGGTGAACGACTTCACCGGCCTGATCGCGCGCCTGCACCAGACCGGTGCTATCGCAACGGTCGCTGCCGACCCGCTGGCACTGGCGCTGCTGAAGTCGCCGGGCGAAATGGGCGCCGATATCGCCATCGGTTGCACCCAGCGCTTCGGCGTTCCGGTCGGTTATGGCGGTCCGCACGCCGCCTACATGGCCGTCAAGGACGCGCACAAGCGCTCGATGCCGGGCCGCCTCGTCGGCGTCTCCGTCGATGCCCGCGGCAACCGCGCCTATCGCCTGTCGCTTCAGACCCGCGAACAGCATATCCGCCGCGAAAAGGCGACGTCGAACATCTGCACCGCGCAGGTGCTTCTGGCTGTCATGGCCTCGATGTATGCTGTCTTCCATGGACCGAAGGGCATCAAGGCGATCGCCCAGAGCGTTCACCAGAAGACCGTTCGTCTCGCCATGGGCCTCGAAAAGCTCGGCTACACCGTCGAGCCGGACGTGTTCTTCGACACGATCACCGTCGATGTCGGCAAGCTGCAGGGCATCATCCTCAAGACTGCCGTCGCCGAGGAAGTGAACCTGCGCAAGATCGGCGAGACCAAGATCGGCATCAGCCTCGACGAGCGCTCGCGCCCCGTCACGCTCGAAGCCGTCTGGCGCGCCTTTGGCGGCGACTTCAAGGTGGAAGAGTTCGAGCCCGGCTACCGTCTGCCGCAGCCGCTCCTGCGCACCAGCGAGTACCTGACGCATCCGATCTTCCACATGAACCGGGCCGAGAGCGAAATGACGCGGTACATCCGCCGTCTTTCCGACCGCGACCTCGCGCTCGACCGGGCGATGATCCCGCTCGGTTCCTGCACGATGAAGCTCAACGCCACGGCCGAGATGCTTCCGATCACCTGGCCGGAATTTGCCGAAATCCATCCTTTCGTTCCCAAGGATCAGGCAGCCGGCTACCAGCACATGATCGAAGATCTGTCGGAAAAGCTCTGCGCCGTCACCGGCTATGATGCGATTTCCATGCAGCCGAACTCCGGCGCGCAAGGCGAATATGCCGGTCTCCTTACGATCCGCGCCTACCACCTGGCGCAGGGTAACGATCACCGCGACGTCTGCCTGATCCCGACCTCGGCGCACGGCACCAATCCGGCCTCCGCCCAGATGGCTGGCATGAAGGTTGTCGTCATCAAGGTGAGCGAAAACGGCGACATCGACATGGACGATTTCCGTGCGAAAGCCGAGCAGTACGCGGAAAACCTCTCGTGCTGCATGATCACCTACCCCTCGACGCACGGCGTGTTCGAGGAGAACGTTCGCGAGGTCTGCGAGATCGTGCACAAGCATGGTGGCCAGGTTTACCTGGACGGCGCCAACATGAACGCCATGGTCGGTCTTGCCCGCCCTGGCGACATCGGCTCCGACGTCAGCCACCTGAACCTGCATAAGACCTTCTGCATCCCGCACGGCGGCGGCGGTCCCGGCATGGGCCCGATCGGCGTCAAGGCGCATCTGGCGCCCTACCTGCCCGGTCACCCGGAAACGGATGGCAATGACGGTGCGGTTTCGGCGGCCCCCTTCGGCTCGGCTTCGATCCTGCCGATCTCCTGGAGCTATTGCCTGATGATGGGCGGCGAAGGACTGACCCAGGCGACGAAGGTGGCGATCCTCAACGCCAACTACATCGCTGCCCGGCTGAAGGGCGCGTATGAGGTGCTCTACAAGTCGTCCAAGGGCCGTGTGGCGCATGAGTGCATCATCGACACCCGTCCGCTGGTCGAAAGCGCGGGCGTGACTGTTGACGACGTTGCCAAGCGCCTGATCGACTGCGGCTTCCACGCTCCGACCATGAGCTGGCCGGTTGCCGGCACCCTGATGATCGAGCCGACCGAATCGGAAACCAAGGCCGAGATCGATCGTTTCTGCGATGCGATGCTGGCAATCCGCGAGGAAGCCCGCGCCATCGAGGAAGGCCGGATGGACAAGCTGAACAATCCGCTGAAGAACGCACCGCACACGGTCGAAGACCTGGTCGGCGATTGGGATCGTCCCTATTCGCGCGAACAGGCTTGCTACCCGCCGGGCGCATTCCGGGTTGACAAGTACTGGTCGCCGGTCAATCGCGTCGACAACGTCTTCGGTGATCGCAACCTCGTCTGCACCTGCCCGCCGCTGGAAAGCTACGCGGAAGCAGCGGAGTAAGCTTGCGAACAGCGGGGCGCGCCACGACGGCGCGCCCCGTTTTCACTCTATTGCTGAAGGATGGAGCCGCCAGGCGGCAAGGTGTTCTCTATCCAGAAGCGAACGAAAGCCTCGGCGAATTGCCGGTAGCCTGAAAGCGACGACGGCTTGGCCGCGTAGGCGTTTGCTCCGGCCTTGTAGGATCTGACGACGTCACTCGGATTGGTAGACGAGGTCAGCACGATCACCGGCAGCACCGATGTGCCCTCATTGGAGCGTATGCGCTCCAGCAATTCCATCCCGTCGATCCCGGGCATCTTGATATCCAGAAGCACATAATCGAAGTGCTCGCGCGCGAGCCGCTGGACGGCCTCGTCGGCGTGGGTGACATGGACGATGTCCAGCGTGTCGTCCGTCTGCGAAAGCGCGCGCGTGACGAAACGCGCGTCGTGCGCGTTGTCTTCCACCACAAGCAATCGCTTCGGTGACTTGGCCAAGCCTGTCGCCTTATCTGGTCTTCCGCATCCGTTTTGGAAGGGTCACCACAAACCGTGCGCCTTCGACAAAGCCGATGTCAAGATGGATCGATCCGTTGTGGCTTTCAGCGATCCGCTTGGCGAGCGCAAGGCCGATGCCGGTGCCGCCATAGGTGTTCTCGTCGTGATGGAGGCGCTGGAACACTTCGAAGATGCGTGTGGCGAAGCGCGGGTCGATGCCGATGCCGTTGTCCTCAACCACAAACTCGACCTGCTGATCGGCGATGCGACCATTGATGCGCACGACCGGCCGGCGGTCCGGGTGGCGATACTTGATGGCATTGCCGACCAGATTCTGAACGAGCCGGCGCAACAGTTCCGGGTCACCTTGCACCCTCGGCAGCGAGCCGACCTCGAAGCTGACGTTCGCCTCACAGGCGTAGCCGTCGAGCACACTGAGTGTGTCGGCGACGATATCGTTGAGGTCAACGTCTGACCACGTGCTGATCTGATAGGCGATCTGCGAATAATCGAGCAGGCTGTCGATAACCCGGTTCATCCGTTTGGCGCTGTCGCGCAGGTGGCGGGCGCTGGCTGAAACTTCATGCTGGTTGCCGGCAGCCAACTCGTCTTCGATCATCTCGGAGAACATCGAGATGTGCCGCAAAGGCGCCTTCAGATCGTGAGACACGGTTGCCGTGAACTGATCGAGCGCCACGTTCTTGTGCTCAAGCTCCTGTCGCTGGCGTTCGAGCGCCAGCTCTGCGCGCTTGAGTTCGGTCACGTCGACCCGCAGGACGACGGTGTTTCCGTCCTTGGTCTTGATGTTTTCCACCCGCAGCCACCGGTCGCCGGCGTAACTGTAGATCTTCGGCTGGTTGTCCGGTTGACGAAAGTCCTGCAGACGGTGCGCCACCCAGGCCGGCCACTCCGGGTTGCCGGGCAAGGCTTCAGGATAGTGACCTGCTCTCTGTGCAAGCAGAAGTATCTCTTCGGCCGTGATACCGGGGCGCAGCAAAGGGCCGGCCGGGCCGCAGATCGTTACATAGGCGCGATTGTAGACCAGCAGCCTTTCCTCCGCATCGAAGATCGCAAAACCTTCGGGCATGACGTCGAGCGCCGCGTCAAGCATGTCCGACGCCCGCTGCCGCTCCTGCACGGCCTTGGCGAGGTCCGAGACATCGCGAATGATGCCGATCAGGGCCAGTTCCCGCCCGCCGGCATCGACAAGCGGTGTCGTGCGCAAATGACCCGAGAATGTCGAGCCATCGCGCCGGACGTAGCTATAAGTCGAGGTGCGCGCGATCCTTTCATCGACGTTCGCCGCGCGATTGTGCAGGCGCCTCGCATATTCGCTGTCGTCGGCATAGATCAGGCGCGCTGGTTGGCCGATGAACGCATCCGCTGCATAACCGAATTGCGCCAGCGCCGCCGGGTTGGCCGAGCGAATAATGCGCGACGCATCAAGGATGATCACCGGATCCGGAAAGGTCTCATAGAGCGCCTTGAAGACAAGCTCCTCGTCGAACGCCGTCACGCCCTTCTCCCCCCGTCACCCGGCCGCATATCAGCAGAAAAAAGGCCCGGCGAAAAGCCGGGCCTACCATCTCTCTACGCGGAAAGAGCGTATCAGCTAGCGGGCACGACGGCGTCGCCGCGCGCCGCAAGCGCTGCCAGGTCGGCTGGCTTCAGCTCGACCGATTCGCCGCAGCCACAGGCGGATGTCTGGTTGGGATTGTTGAAGGTGAAACCGGAGCGAAGCGTCGTTACCTCGAAATCCATCTGCGTGCCGAGCAGGTAAAGCACCGCTTCGGGCGCGACCCAGACCTTGGCGCCATCGCGCTCGATCAGATCGTCTTTCGCATTGGGTTCGGTAACGAGGTCAACGGCATATTCCATGCCTGCGCAGCCGCCCTTCTTGATGCCGACACGAATGCCCAAGGCATCGGCACCGGCATTTTCCACGATCGACCGGACGCGGCTGGCGGCAGCATCGGTCAAGCTCATCACGGCAAAGCCCATCGGCCTTATCTCCTTGTCGCCACCGGGGTTAAGGCCCGGCGCCTTCCAGAATCAAATGTAGTGTCCGCAGCTTAACGGATCAATATGGCGCCTTGCGGTCAGTACCAGCCGATCGCCACTTGGGCCTCTTCCGACATGCGGTCCGGCGTCCACGGCGGGTCGAAGGTCATCGCCACTTCGACGCCCGACACGCCCTCAACGGCGCCAACCGCATTTTCGACCCAGCCGGGCATCTCGCCGGCAACGGGGCAACCGGGTGCCGTCAGCGTCATGTCGATCTTGACCATGCGGTCGTCTTCGATGTCGATCTTGTAAATCAGCCCGAGTTCGAAGATGTCAGCCGGGATTTCCGGGTCGTAGACGGTCTTCAGCGCGCTGATGATATCGTCGCTCAGCCGTGCCAGTTCTTCGGCCGGGATTGCCGAATGCACGATGCCCTCGCGGACGTCGATTTTGTCTTGCGTTGCATCCAGGCTCATATCGGCCTCCTAGACTTTCTCTTTTGGTTCAGATGCTTGAATTGCCAGCCTGAACCATTTTCCAAACTCGATCAGGCGAAGAACTTACGCGCATGGTCCAGCGCGTCCGCCAACGCGTCCACTTCGGCCCGTGTGTTGTAGAGGCCGAAGGATGCGCGGCATGTGGAGGTGACGCCGAAGCGTTTCAAGAGCGGCTGCGCACAATGGGTGCCGGCACGCACTGCAACACCGGCGCGGTCGATCACCGTCGAAATATCATGGGCGTGAACGCCCGCAATCTCGAAGGAGAAGATGCTGCCTTTGCCGGGTGCGTCGCCGAACACTTTCAGCGAATTGATCCTCGACAGGCGCTCGCGGGCATAGGCCGTCAGGTCAGCTTCGTGTTGTGTGATCGCCGCCCGGCCGATCTTTTCCATGTAGTCGAGCGCATAGCCGAGCCCGATCGCCTGGACGATCGGCGGTGTGCCGGCTTCGAAACGGTGCGGCGGATCGTTGTAGGTGATGCGGTCTTCGGTCACTTCCTCGATCATTTCGCCGCCACCCATGAAAGGGCGCATTTCCTTTAGGCGGTCCATCTTGCCGTAAAGCACGCCAATGCCCGAGGGGCCGTAGAGCTTGTGACCGGTCATCACGTACCAGTCGCAATCGATGTCCTGCACGTCGACAGGCATATGAACAGCGCCCTGGCTGCCGTCGACCAGCACCGGGATCCCCCGCTCGCGGGCGATGCGGCAAATTTCCTTGACCGGAACCACGGTGCCCAGCGCATTCGACATATGGGTAATGGCGATGAGCTTGGTGCGCTCCGTCAGGCATTTTACGAAATCTTCGATGTGGAAGGCGCCGTCGTCGTCGATCGGCGCCCAGACCAGCTTGGCGCCCTGGCGTTCCCTGATGAAATGCCATGGTACGATGTTGGAGTGGTGCTCCATGATCGACAGCACGATCTCGTCGCCCTCGCCGAGCTTCGGCATGCCGTAACCATAGGCGACCGTATTGATCGCCTCGGTGGAGGATTTCGTGAAGATGATGTTGTCGGCAGAGGGCGCATTCAGGAAGCGGCGCACCTTCTCGCGCGACGCTTCATAGGCCTCCGTGGCAGCGTTCGAGAGAAAATGCAGCCCGCGATGCACGTTGGCGTATTCATTGGAGTAGGCATGGCTCACCGCGTCGATGACGACCTGCGGCTTCTGCGCCGATGCACCGTTGTCGAGATAGACAAGCGGTTTGCCATAGACGGTTCGCGACAGGATCGGAAAATCCCTGCGGATCGCTTCGACGTCGTAGGCGGGCACCGGCACAGTGTGTTCCATGTCATTCAATCCAATCAGACGCGCCGTTTAGGCGTGCTTTTCGAGCCAGGCCGAGATCACGCTTTCCAGCGCTTCGACCAGCGGTTCGTCGTCGAGTTCCTCGACGATCTCGGCAACGAAGGCATTGACGAGCATCGCCCGCGCCTTGTTCTCCGGGATGCCACGCGCCATGAGGTAGAAGAGCTGCGTGTGGTCGATGTCGGCAACGGTGGCGCCGTGGCCGCACTGCACGTCGTCGGCGAAGATTTCAAGCTCGGGCTTTGCCGACAGATCGGCATCGTCCGAAAGCAACAGCGTGTTGCACGCCATCTTCGCATCGGTCTTCTGCGCGTCCTTGGCGACCAGGATCTTGCCCTGGAACACGCCCTTGGCGCGGTCGAACACGACGTTGCGGATGATCTCCGTCGACGTCGTGTGCGGCACGTTGTGGCCGAGCGTGAAGGTCACGTCCGTGTGGCTTTCGCCGCCGAGCAGGTTGATGCCCCGCAGCTTGAAATCGGCGCCCTCGCCGCTCGTCTTGCCGTGGATCTCCTGGCGCACCAGCTTGCCGCCGGCATTGATGAGAAACAGATGCAGCTTGGCATCCTTGGCGAGATCGAAGCGGATCTGGCCGAGATGGGTATCGGCCGCACCCTGCTGCTGCAGGACGATCCAGGTGATCTCAGCGCCTTCGCCGACCGTTATGTCGCTGACCGACGAGATCAGGCTCTCGGCGGCATTGGTCGACAGATGACGCTCGATGACGGTCGCCTTCGTGTTCGCACCAAAGGAGACCGGGAAGCGCGTATGCGCCTGGCCGAGGCTCTGAACCAGCTGGATTTCCAACGGATCTTCCAGCTCGGTACCATCTGCGATCACAAGCTCCAGGCCACCGCGCACGAGCCCGCCATTGATGCGGCCGATGGCATCGTCCGTGCCGAGCACGGCAAGGCCGGCAGCGGCAGAGCCGTCGAGCAGGCTGTCGGTGTAGGAGCGGATCGTCACGCCCTCGGGCGCATTGCCCTTGAGGTCGGCATGGCCGTTGCGCACCGAAAGCACGGTCGCGCCGGCGACAAGTGCCTCGACACGATCGGCGAACGCCGTCGGGTCAGCGGTCGGCACGGCCCGCAGCAGCGTGCGAAGGTCGGTATAGTGCCAGGATTCGACGCGTCGCGTCGGCAGGCCCGCTGTCTTCAGTTCGTGCACCAAGGTGTCACGCACCGACAGCACCGAGCCGTCGCCCGGCAGATCGCCGATCTGCGCGGTATAGGCATCGACGAGCGCCGTTTCAGCGGCCGTCATCTTGATTGCCTGTTGCATATTCATTCGAACACTCCTTCAACAGGCCCTAGGCTGCAGCTTCGATGATGTCAGCGTAGCCGTTGGCTTCGAGTTCGTGTGCAAGCGTCTTGTCGCCCGACTTGATGACCTGGCCCTTGTAGAGAACGTGGACGGTATCCGGAACGATATAGTCGAGCAGGCGCTGGTAGTGGGTGATGACGATCACGGCACGGTCGGGCGAACGCAGCGCGTTGACGCCGTCGGCGACGATCTTCAGCGCATCGATGTCGAGACCGGAGTCGGTTTCGTCGAGCACGCAAAGCTTCGGCTCGAGCAGCGCCATCTGCAGGATCTCGGCGCGCTTCTTCTCGCCGCCGGAGAAGCCGACGTTGAGCGGACGACGCAGCATTTCCGGCGCGATCTTGAGTTCGGCGGCGGCTTCCTTGACGCGGCGCATGAATTCCGGCGTCGTCAGTTCGTCTTCGCCGCGGTACTTGCGCTGCTCGTTCATCGCCACTTTGAGGAACTGCATGGTGGCAACGCCGGGGATTTCGACCGGGTACTGGAAGGCGAGGAAGATGCCCTTGGCAGCCCGCTCGGAAGCTTCTAGCTCAAGGATGTTCTCGCCGTTGTAAAGGATTTCGCCTTCAGTGACTTCATAGTCCTCGCGACCCGACAGGATGTAGGACAGCGTCGACTTGCCTGAGCCGTTCGGGCCCATGATGGCGGCGACTTCGCCGGCCTTCACGGTCAGGTTCAGGCCACGGATGATTTCGGTGCCGTCTTCGGCGATGCGGGCGTGCAGGTTCTTGATTTCAAGCATTTCTATCGTCCTCTTGGGAAACGAACGTCTGTTCGCGCGCAAGGCAATGCGCGCCATTCAATAATCAGTTCAGGGCGTCAGCCGACCGAGCCTTCGAGCGAGATGCCGATCAGCTTCTGCGCTTCGACGGCGAATTCCATCGGCAGCTCCTGGATGACTTCCTTGACGAAGCCGTTGACGATCAGCGCGATCGCCGCCTCTGTCGGGATGCCGCGCTGCAGGCAGTAGAACAGCTGGTCCTCGGAAATCTTCGACGTTGTTGCTTCATGCTCGAACTGTGCCGTCGAGTTCTTGGCCTCGATGTAGGGCACGGTGTGTGCACCGCACTTGTCGCCGATCAGCAGCGAATCGCACTGGGTAAAGTTGCGGGCGTTCTCGGCCTTGCGGTGGGCCGAGACCTGGCCGCGATAGGTGTTTTCCGAAACGCCGGCAGCGATGCCCTTGGAGACGATGCGGCTCGACGTGTTCTTGCCGAGGTGGATCATCTTGGTGCCCGAGTCGATCTGCTGATGGCCGTTCGAAACCGCGATCGAGTAGAACTCGCCGCGCGAACCGTCGCCACGCAGGATGCAGGACGGATACTTCCAGGTGATCGCCGAACCGGTTTCCACCTGGGTCCAGGAGATCTTGGAGTTCTTGCCGCGGCAATCGCCACGCTTGGTGACGAAGTTGTAGATGCCGCCCTTGCCATGCTTGTCGCCGGGATACCAGTTCTGGACCGTCGAATACTTGATCTCGGCCTCATCCAGAGCAATCAGCTCGACGACAGCCGCATGCAGCTGGTTTTCATCGCGCTGGGGCGCCGTGCAGCCTTCGAGATAGGAAACGTAGGCGTTGTCTTCGGCGATGATCAGCGTGCGTTCGAACTGACCGGTGTTCTTCTCGTTGATGCGGAAGTAGGTCGACAGCTCCATCGGGCAACGAACGCCCTTCGGCACGAAGACGAACGAGCCATCGGTAAAGACGGCGGAGTTGAGCGTCGCGTAGTAGTTGTCGGTCGTCGGCACGACGGTCCCGAGATACTTCTTCACGAGATCGGGGTGTTCGCGGATGGCTTCGGAGATCGACATGAAGATCACGCCGGCCTTCTTCAGCTCTTCCTTGAAGGTCGTGACGACGGATACGCTGTCAAAGACGGCGTCGACGGCGATCTTGGACTTCTGTACGCCGGCCAGCATTTCCTGTTCCTTCAGGGGAATGCCGAGCTTTTCGTAGACCTTCAGAAGTTCGGGGTCGACTTCGTCGAGCGACTTCGGACCCGTCGTGCCCTTCGGCGCGGCGTAGTAATAGATGTCGTTGAAGTCGATCTTCGGATAGTTGACGCGCGCCCATGTGGGCTCATCCATCGTCAGCCAGCGGCGATAGGCGTCAAGGCGCCATTCGAGCATCCATTCCGGCTCGCTCTTCTTGGCAGAGATGAAACGGATGATGTCTTCGGAAAGGCCCTTCGGCGCCTTTTCGACTTCGATGGTGGTTTCGAATCCGTATTTGTACTGGTCCACGTCGATCTGACGGACCTGATCAATGGTCTCCTGCACGGCAGGCATGTCGTTCTCCAATCTTTCCGGATCCAAGGTCCGGTAGCTTGTCAACACGATGCGAACTTGGCGCACCGCTTATGTAATGGCTAAAAGGCGCTTTTCACCCCATTTGCCAAGCGGAAAATTGCTTTTCCGCAATTTCGTTCAACCGCACGTTCTCATGCGGCCTGACCTGTGGTTCGGCGCCTTGCGGCAACCTTGGCGAAGACCGCCGCGCAGCGCTCGATCTCGACTTCGGTCGTTGCCGGTCCGATCGAGATGCGCAGAGCCCCCTGGCGCGGGTCGTATCCCATTGCCGTCAGCACGTGGCTCTGGCCGACCTTGCCGGACGAGCAGGCCGAGCCGGCCGAAAGCGCCACCCCCTCGAGGTCGAAGGCGATCTGCCCGGTTTCCGCCTTCATGCCAGGAAGCGTGAAGAAGATGGTGTTGCCAACGCGCGAAACGTCGCGGCCATGGATGACCACATCCGGCGCCGATATCCGCATGTCCTGCTCCAGCCGGTCGCGAAGCGAGGAAATCGATCTCATTCGTTCCGTCAGGCTTTCGGCCGCCTTGCGAGCGGCTGCGGCGAAGCCTGCGATCGCGACTGCGTTCTCGGTTCCCGAGCGGTGACCCTTCTCCTGGCCGCCGCCCCGGATCAACGGCGCCGGCATCATGATCTCGCCGCGGGCGACAAGCGCGCCGGCGCCCTTCGGGCCGCCGATCTTGTGCGACGAGAGGATCAGAAAGTCCGCGCCGAGCTCTTCGATCGAAAGCGGCAACCGGCCGGCAGCCTGGACTGCATCGACGACCAGTATACCACCATGACCACGAACGATCTCAGCAATCTCGGCAATCGGCTGAACGACGCCGGTTTCATTGTTGACCAGCATCACCGCAACCATCGGCAGCCCGCTCTCGCGGTCGTGGTTGGCGAGGAGCGTACGCAGGGCCTCGAGGTCGACGATACCTGCAGCGGTCACCGGGATCTCCGACACGGCCTCGCGCCCAAAACGCCCGCCTTCACGCACCGCCGGGTGCTCGATCGCAGAGGCATAGAGCCTGCCGATCTTAAGCGGCGTGCGACCCATGCGGAAATCGGGCGTCAGCACCATGTTGGCCGCCTCGGTGGCACCGCTGGTAAAGATCACGCTGGCCGCCTTTGCACTGCAAAGCGCTGCCACGTCGCGGCGGGCATTTTCGATCAGCGTGCGGACCGTTCTGCCCTCGCCATGGACCGAGGAAGGGTTGCCGACCAGGTCAAGCGCGGACAGGCACGCATCGCGCGCTTCGGCAAGAAGCGGCGCTGTGGCATTCCAGTCCATATAGATGCGCGAGGTCGACATAATTTCCTTCGCTAGAACAATAGGCTCATCGCAGACAACCACTGACGATGCATTTTCCTTGAATTTTCCGCACCGCTTGCCTTATGAGACGAAACACGGCGGAATGCCCGCACAGAAGTTTTGAACGGTTCTAAACTAGGTTTTAGAAAAGCTGAGTGCTTGCGTCAAGACTCATCGCGATCCGAAACCAAGATTCGAACCAGGAACACCCCCGGAGAGCCAATGCCCGAAATTATCTTCAACGGACCTGCCGGCCGCCTCGAAGGCCGCTATCAGCCTTCGAAGCAGAAGAGCGCCCCGATCGCCATCATCCTGCACCCGCACCCGCAGTTCGGCGGCACGATGAACAACCAGATCGTCTACCAGCTTTTCTACATGTTCCAGAAGCGCGGCTTTACGACGCTGCGTTTCAATTTCCGGGGCATCGGCCGTAGCCAGGGCGAGTTCGACCACGGCGCCGGCGAGCTTTCGGATGCCGCATCGGCGCTCGACTGGGTGCAGAGCCTGCATCCCGATTCGAAGAGCTGTTGGGTTGCCGGTTATTCCTTCGGCGCCTGGATCGGCATGCAGCTCCTGATGCGTCGTCCTGAGATCGAAGGCTTCATGGCCGTAGCACCTCAGCCCAACACCTATGATTTCTCGTTCCTGGCGCCGTGCCCGTCTTCCGGTCTCATCATCAACGGTGATTCGGACAAGGTGGCACCCGAGAAGGACGTCAACGGACTGGTGGAAAAGCTGAAGGCTCAGAAGGGTATCCTCATCACCCACAAGACCGTGCCTGGCGCCAACCACTTCTTCAACGGCCAGGTCGAGGGTCTGATGGCGGAATGCGAGGACTACCTCGACCGTCGCCTCAACGGCGAACTGACGCCGGAACCGGCTGCCAAGCGCATTCGCTGATCAAGATCCGGGCGGCTCTTACGGCCGCCCGATCCATTGTGGGACCTGTGGATTGACCACCGTCTGCGGCGCTGCGGCGCATTCCACGCGGTTGCGCCCGTTTTCCTTCGCCGCATAGAGAGCCTTGTCGGCCCGCTGCATCGCCAGTTCGAGCGGCTCATCCTTTGCAATGGCCGCCACACCAAAGCTTGCCGTCACCCTCGCCTGCTCCGCCAGGCCATCGATCTGCTGCGACATCATCGCGGCGCGCATTCCGTGCGCCACCACCCGTGCCTCCTCCAGCTCCGTCGACGGCAGGAACACGGCAAACTCTTCGCCGCCGAGACGACCGGCAACCGCGTGGTTCGGCATGACATCCTTTAGAACTCGCGCGAATTGGCGGATGACCTCGTCACCGGCGTGGTGGCCGTAGCTGTCGTTCACCAGCTTGAAACGGTCCAGGTCAGCCAGGATCAAAGTGCCCGGCAGGCGGCCTTCGCGACGTTGAAGCATGGGGGCGACCCGTTCGGTAAACCCACGCCTGTTGAAGAGCCCGGAAAGCAGGTCGATTTCGGATCGTGCGCGTGCGTCGTCGACGATTTCCATGACCATCACGCCAAGCATGGCAAGACCGGTGCCGACGATGAGGACCGCACCGAGCGCTTGGGAAATCAGCGCGAATGGGCTGGAAACATAGTCCTGCGCCGTTGCCCCCGAGCCGGCGACCACAGCCACAAAGACCTTCAGCACGTAGTAGCCGGCGGTCAGAGCCAGCAGTGACAGCAATACTCGGTCCGCCGCCGAGCGTCGCTTGGAGCGGATGACGACGGATGCTGACCACGCCTGAATGATGAAGAACGGCAACTGATAAAGGGAGGAGTGCTGCAGCGTTCCTCTCGGCCATTGATAGATGACCAGATCAAGCGCGACCGAAGCCAGGAAAAACGCGGCAAGCACCAGCCAGTTGGCCGGTACGCGATAAAAGACACCCAGGCCGAACCGCAGCAGGCAGAAACCGGCGAGAACGCTCGCAAACGCACCTATGGC
Organism: Ensifer adhaerens; assembly: GCF_013283195.1. Taxonomy (GTDB): domain Bacteria; phylum Pseudomonadota; class Alphaproteobacteria; order Rhizobiales; family Rhizobiaceae; genus Ensifer; species Ensifer adhaerens_G. The sequence goes on from NZ_JABEKT010000001.1 coordinate 2,428,915, forward strand.
GAAAAGACGTGGAGTGGATGTAAACGGCACGACGGTTTCGAACACCGCCGCAAGCGATGCAATGGCGAAGCCGCCGGCGCAATAGAGTGCGGCCCGTCTGGACCGGCTCTTTGCCGCTATAACAAGAAATGCTGCAGTGAAAATCTGGGCGATGACGAAGTTCACAGCCAGCAGAGAAATCGCACCACCCATCGACGAACCTGAATTGTCTGTTGCTGCGGCAGAGCCGCTTCGTGCCACCTCATTTGGCAGCGCCGGACGATACTAAGAGCGGCAGGCGAAAATTTGATTAACCGGTCAAATGCAAACGTGGCGGACAAAGCCTCTGTCAGCGCGCGCCATGCAATGCGTACTTCCCGCCGGTAACCGGTTGGCGTACTCCGGTTGTGCCGGGATAGGTGAGTGGCAATCCCTCCCGCGCCCGAACAGCGAGATAGGCCCAGGCCTCCGCCTCCATCGAATCGCCGTTGAATCCCACCGCCTCGGCTGACAGCACGTTTGCGCCGTGGGTTTTTGCCTGCGACCCGAGATCCCCCATGATCACCGGATTGAGCCGGCCGCCGCCGCACACGATGTAGGTCCGGGGCGTTGTAGGCAGGTGACCGGCCGATTTGACGATAGCGGCTGCCGTCACATAGGCGAGCGTGCGTGCACCGTCTTCGAGACTGGCGTCTTTTCCCTCTGGCGGTGCAAAATCGTTGCGATCGAGCGAACGACGCCTGTCCGCCGAGAAGAAGGGATTGAGCAGATAGCGTTCGGCGAGTTCCGGCAGCACGCTGCCTTCGCTGGCAATCATGCCGCCCTGGTCATAGGGAATGCCGGCATGTGCCTCGACCCATTGATCGATCAGCGTGTTACCGGGGCCGCTGTCGTAGGCAATCAGCCCGTCATCCGCGCCGATGTATGTCAAGTTGGAGATGCCGCCGACGTTGACGAAAGCAACAGGCGCTTCCAACTTGCCATCCGCTGTGGCGTTGCGGGCAAGCGCCGCATGATAGACGGGAATGAGCGGCGCGCCCTGGCCGCCATGCTCCATGTCGTTTGCGCGCATGTCGTAGAGAACATCGATGCCCGTTTCGCGGGCGAGCAGCGCACCGTCGCCAATCTGCACGGTCAAGGCGTCGTCGGGGCGGTGAAGAACCGTTTGTCCATGAAAGCCAATGATATCAACAGCATCTGATTTAATATTGTTGTTCCGCATAAAGGTTTGAACGGCTTCGGCGTGCCTCAGAGTCAGCTCCCGCTCGAGTTCGGCCAGGCTACCTGGCCGTTGCTCGCGGCTTGTGATCGACTTTGCTTCTTCGAGGCCCTGTTTCAGCCGGTCGCGGAAACGCGGATCGTAGGCGTAGCCGGCAGAAGGGCCCCGCTCGACAAACGCGTCGCCATCGGTGCGCAGCAGCGCCACGTCGATTCCGTCCATGCTCGTCCCGCTCATCAAGCCGATCGCTGTCATGATCTTGCCCATGCATTCCTCCAAGGCGTTGCTTGTCTACATAGCAAAAACATCGCCCAAGCAAAGACGTGCACTTTTGCCCAAACAATGCTAAACGCCGCGCGCAGACGTTCTACCCAGCCGAAAGAGACAGGTCATGTCCGAGTTCAAGTCCGATTTCCTCCACACCCTCAGCGAGCGCGGTTTCATTCATCAGAGTTCCGATGATGCCGGTCTCGACCAGCTGTTCCGGACGGAGACCGTGACTGCCTATATCGGCTTTGACCCGACGGCCCCGAGCCTTCACGCCGGCGGCCTCATCCAGATCATGATGCTGCACTGGCTGCAGGCGACCGGCCACCGACCGATCTCGCTGATGGGCGGCGGCACTGGCATGGTTGGCGACCCCTCCTTCAAGGACGAGGCGCGCCAACTGATGACGCCGGCGACCATCGACGCCAACATCGCCAGCATCAAGACGGTGTTTTCGAACTACCTGAGCTATGGCGATGGCCCCAAGGACGCGTTGATGATCAACAACGCCGACTGGCTGCTTGGCATCAACTACCTCGAATTCCTGCGCGACGTCGGCCGTCACTTCTCGGTAAACCGCATGCTGTCGTTCGATAGCGTCAAGACGCGGCTTGAGCGCGAGCAATCGTTGTCGTTCCTCGAGTTCAACTACATGATCCTGCAGGCCTACGATTTCGTCGAACTGCACAAGCGCACCGGCTGCCGTCTGCAGATGGGCGGCTCGGATCAGTGGGGCAATATCGTCAACGGTATCGACCTCGGCCACCGCATGGGCACGACTCAGCTTTACGCCCTCACCTCGCCGCTTTTGACGACGTCGTCGGGCGCGAAGATGGGCAAGTCGGTCAACGGCGCGATCTGGCTCAACCCGGATATGCTGTCGGCCTACGACTTCTGGCAGTACTGGCGCAACACCGAGGATGCCGACGTAACGCGCTTCCTGAAGCTCTACACCACGCTGCCGATGGTCGAGATTGAGCGGCTTTCGAAGCTCGGCGGTTCGGAGATCAACGAGGTCAAGAAGATCCTCGCGACCGAAATCACCGCCATGCTGCACGGCCGCGCCGCTGCAGAACAGGCGGCCGAGACGGCCCGCAAGACCTTCGAAGAAGGTGCGGTGTCGGAAAACCTGCCGTCGGTCGATGTGCCTGCGTCCGAGCTTGACGCCGGTATCGGCCTGTTGTCGCTGGTTGTTCGCGCTGGACTTGCCGCATCCAACGGCGAAGCCCGCCGCCACGTTCAAGGTGGCGCCGTGCGCATCAACGACCAGGCAATCAGTGACGAACGCCGGCTGATCGGCAGCGGTGACGTGACTTCGGATGGCATCGTTAAGCTGTCGCTCGGCAAGAAGAAGCACATCCTGGTTCGCCCCGCCTGAGTTGAGCGAACATCAGATCAAATCGAAGGCCGGCCGTTGCGCCGGCCTTTTTATTGGAACTCGAAGATGCTGCGGAAGACGCCGGGAGCGATGATCGAAAGCGGATTGATCGTCAGATTCGGTTGGTTGAACGGGCCATTGAGCTTGAAGGTGATGCCGAGCAAGCCGCGATCGCGGCCATTGCCGAGCAGAACGCCGATCAACGGCAATTCCCCGAAAATGCGGTTCAAGCCGTAGGCAGGCATGAAGGTGCCAGTCATGTCCATGATGCCGTTGCCGTCACGCACGGTTCCCTGGAAGGTTGCGCCGACATCGGTTCCCCTGAGAACGCCGCCATCGACGCGAATGGCGCTGCGATCGAGCGCCAGTTGGGCAAAACCGCGTTCGAAGCGCGCGGTGCTGACGTCAATGTCGCGTTTTACCGCCTGGTTGAGGCTTCGCCCGTCCTGGCCTGCCGGGGTTGACACCATCGACTGCAGGCGCTGCTCGCCGATCAGCGAAAACTTGCGGATGTCGATCGAGCCGCGCCATGATCGGCCGCCGCGATCACGCAGCTTCAGGTTCAACAGGCCGCCGCGCATGTTGCTGTAGATGTCGGCAAAGCGGGCAAGCGCACCGGCATCGCCGGTCGTCAGTTCAAGGATGTTGTCGGCGCCGGATTTGGCGAGCTTGGCCACGAGCGCCTGGCCGCTACTGGTCACCGCCGACAGATTGATGTCCTCGATCTGTTGGCCGCGCTCCGAATAGGTCAGGTTGACGTTCGACAACACTTCGCCGTTGAAGCCGGAGACGCGACCGAGCTGCCCCTGGATCGTGATGTCATCGCCGCTGCCACCGTTGCCACCCGAGCCGCTCTTCATCTGGGCAAGGATCGGACGGATATCGGCTGCCGATCCGCTCAATGTCACGACGTGGACGCCCTTGCGGCGGTCGATGGCAACGTTGAAATCGTCGCCCTGCGCCAGACGGACATTGGTGAGCTTGGCGGCGACGACGCCGGCGCCGTCGACCTGCAGACTGCCGCGTGCGCCGAAACCATCGCCGGCGATCGCGAAGTCCTTGATCGTTGTGACGCTGTCGCTGATGTCGGATGTGAAGCGCACCTCCGCGGGGATGCCAGCGCCCTTGTTCCAGCCGATCCAAGGCAGAGATAGCCTGGCCTTGGTCAGATCGATGGTGACATGCTGCATATCAGACTCGTCGATCACCAGATCGACGACCATCGGACCAAAGATAATCTTCGACAGCCCGGGCGTCAGCTTCTCCCGAGCTGCCGCATCGAGCGTCCCGCTGATTTCGCGTCTGCGCTTGACCTTCGATTTGCTGTCGACAGGCTCTGTGAGCGCAATCCTGACCTTTGCACCTTCCACCACCGCATCGGCATCGAGAACCGCTTGCTGGTTGTCGACACGGAACGTGCCGGAAAGGTTGGAAATCTCACGACCGGCGATCGGGCGCGTGACAGTGACGTTCTCTAGCTGCATTTCCACTTGCCAGAGCGGCGGCGGAGGGTGCTGGTCGGTGACAAGGCCGAACCGCGCACCGACCTGCGCGGTCAGCGGGCCGGTAAAGTCGCCGGGAACGAAGGGCGTCTTTTGCAGCGCCTGTATCGGCTTGTAGGTGACGAGCTCGGCAATCGCATCCGCCTCACCACCGACCTCGATTTTCATCTCGGCAATCAAGGGTTTGGTGTAGACATCGGGAATGATGAAGTCGCCGCCGTTGAGCGCGACCGATCGCCCGGAGGGGAAATAGGCCGCCCCTTGTTTCACGCCGACCTCCATGCGCTTGCCGCTGAGCTTGAACGTGCCGGATGTGTCGCGCAGCGGCGGTATCTCGCCGGCGATGTTGATGCGTGTACCGTCGATGTTGAACGCGATGTTCAGTTCTTTTTCGTCAAGCTTCAGCTCGCCTTCGTTGGCGGCGATCCGCCCCTCCGCCACCGATACCTCGATGCGCGCATCTGTAACCGTGCCGCCGAAGAGATTGCGGATCGCCCAGCGGCGGGCGCCCTTGGCGAGCCACCACGGCCAGAGCTGCTTGACGGCCGTCGGCTGCATGCGATCGCTGATGGCGGCAAAGCTCACCTGCGGCGAGGTCTTGCCGAAGGCGATCGACAGCGACCCGAACATCGAGCCGAGCGGGCTGGAAACGGCGAGCTGATCAAAGATCAGGCGGTGACGCGCGTCGGATGTGAAGCGGCCGCTCGCCTTGGCGTCAAAGATCAAGGGGCGTTCCGCAATATCCTCCGGTGCCGAGCTTGCATTCTTGAACAGGAGATCGATGGCAAAACCCTGGTCGGTTGCGCCTGCGATCCGATCAAGATCTTTCACAGCGCCGGTAAAGGGGAAAACAGAGCGACCGACATTGACGGTGGATGGCAGGATTTCGACAGAAGCCCGCTCGAAATCATAGGCGATATCCATCTGGGAGGGATTGATCGTCGAGACGAGCCCGCCAGCGTGGAACGCGCCTTCGGACGTCCTGACAGCCACGCGAAGATCTGGCTTGGCGCCCGCAGCGGCGCGCTTCGCGGTGAGCGTCAGCCCCGCCGTTGCGTCGATGCCGAAGGCTGCCTCTTTTCCGAAGGGGCCGTGATAGAAGAATGGTTTCAATGGAACGTTGGAGATCGACGCTTCGAAACCAGCGACATGATTCTGTGCGCCAAGAGCGTTAGCGTTGGCGTTCAGATCGACATCGACACCGTCGACGGTGAGGCTGCCTTTGACATGCATCGAGCCATCGACGTCACGATTGAACTCCAGTTCCTTCGCATCGACAGGCACGATGTAATCACGCGCACCGGCAACCGTGAAGGAAAAATTGGAAAGCAGGACCGTCTGGTCGCCGCGCCCCGCTGCCATCTGTGACATGCGATCGACGTGCGCAAAAAGCGTCTCCAGCGCCACGCCGACATCCGCGATCTTGATCTTCGTCAGATCGATCGGCTCGCCGCGTGGTAGCAGGCCGGTGTCGAAGTCACCGCCTTCCGCTTCCAGGCGCGAAACCGCAATCCGGCCCGTCAGCAACGCGATAGGGTCGAGCGCAATGGATATTGAACTCAATTTTGCGACCGGCTGACCGGATGTGGTTTCGCTCAGCGCCACCTCCCGCGCCTTCAGTGCCAGTGCCCCATTTGAGGTCATGCGTACGACGGTGCTGCCAACCTCGGCGCGATAGGCTCCGCCGAGTGCGGCGTTCAGCGCCGTGCGCGCGCGCGCGTTGAGTGTACTGTCGATTGCGCCGCTCTCAACGACGGCGATCAGGCCGGCTGCGATGATGAAGGTGAACAGAAAACCGCAAAGAGCTATCTTGCTGAGAAGGCGCAGCAGCCCGCGCTTGTGTGGTGCATGCACGATAACGGGTTCGTGTGCCTGCGCCGAGGGCAACGCATGCAACGCGACGATGTCTTTCTTGCGAAAGCCGACTTTTTCGCCGCGGATTTCACTCATCGGCGCGGACGCCCTCCAATTCAAGACGGGAAAGTCCGCCTCTCCCATCGGCGCATCATGCGGCTATGGGGCGACGGGTCATTATCACCGTCACGTAGACCACATCTGTCCAGACGGTGTCACCACACCGCGCCGACCATGCTGTGGAAAGCATTCACACATCCGTGGGTTTCGTGTCAGCGAATGCCGGGCAAAGGGTCCTATCGGCCCAACCCGTCCGGAACCTGTCAAATCTAGCACAAATCCGCTGGACGCAGGTTGTCGAATTTCGATATGCCCTAGCCGGCGATTGTTCACAAATCTTGGCGCAAGGAAGGTTTATTCATGGCAGGACTCAACCCCGGAGATCTCGCTCCTGATTTCACGCTCCCTCGTGACGGTGGCGGTTCACTTTCTCTCTCGGCGTTTCGCGGTCGCCCAGTCGTGCTGTTCTTCTATCCGAAGGACGACACCAAGAGTTGCACTCTGGAAGCGATCTCGTTCACTGAACTTGCTCCTGACTTTGCTGCCGCAGGCGTCGAGCTGATCGGCATCTCTCCTGATTCGGTGAAGCGTCACGACCGTTTCGCCAAAAAACACGGCCTGACGGTTACGCTTGCTGCCGACGAGGAAAAGACCGCCATCAACGCCTATGGGCTCTGGGTGGAAAAGAGCCTCTACGGGCGCAAATACATGGGCGTCGAACGCAGCACGTTCCTGATTGCCGCCGATGGACGGATCGCTCGCGTCTGGGAAAAGGTCAAGGTCAACGGCCATGCCCAAGAGGTACTCCAGGCCGCCAAGGCACTCTGAGTGCGAACGACGAGGCCAAGATGACGAGACTTCCCACCTTTCACAGTCTGCGCGGTGCGGCCGTCGAGGCGATCAGTGCGGCCGATCTCGACGTCAAGACGGAGCTTGCGCAGGAAGCAGCGCGCCGCTGGCAGCGCCGGGCGCTGTCATTGCGCTCACCGCTTGACCGGCCTGTTCCGCTCAGGCCGGGTCGACCGGAAAAGCCTCTTCTGACACCGCCAACCCAGGTGAAGAAGCGATCGCTGGGTTCGCTCAAGGGGCGGATCGCGCTTCTGCATTCGATCGCCCATATCGAACTCAATGCCGTCGATCTCGCGCTCGATATTGTTGCGCGTTTTGCGTCCGAATCAGTGCCGAATTCGTTCTTCGATGGGTGGATGAAGGTCGCGTTCGAGGAGGCCAAGCACTTCCGCATGGTCCGCCAGCGGCTGAACGACCTCGGCGCGGACTACGGCGACCTGCCGGCCCATGACGGACTTTGGCAGGCCGCGCACGCGACCCGAAACGATCTGACCGCCAGGCTTGCCGTTGTTCCGCTCATACTGGAGGCGCGCGGGCTGGACGTGACGCCGGCGCTCCAGGCACGGATGCGTGAGACCGGAGACTTCGAGACCGCCGCCGTCCTCGACGTCATCTACGAGGATGAGAAAGGCCATGTGGCCGTCGGCGCCAAATGGTTCCGCTTCCTCTGCGCGCGGGAAAGGAAGGATCCCGCGGCGACCTTCCAGCAACTCGTTCGCGCTAATTTTCGCGGTCCGCTCAAAGCGCCGTTCAACGACATCGCCCGTGCCGAAGCCGGGCTGACGCCGTCCTTCTACCGCTCGATGACGGCTTCCACCAACCTCTCGTAGTGCAGGCGCTCAACCAAATATTAACCCTAACGAAGTGTAATGCCCGTCAAGCAATGCGAGACAATTCGCAGACGGCGGGAGTGGTGGAGTGTCTGAACGTTCGGCAAATCGCACCTTCGGAAAGCGCGCGCAAAACCATGTTCTGATCCTGGCGAGCGGCGACAAGGTCCGCCATATGACGGTGCGTCCGTGGATGGCCGCCTTTGCCGTTTCGGCAGTGGGCGTCTTCGGTATCGGCTACCTTGCTGCCACCTCCTATCTCGTCCTTCGCGACGATCTGATCGGTGGGACGATCGCCCGTCAGGCGCGCATGCAGCACGAATACGAAGACCGAATCACCGCGCTGCGGGCACAGGTCGATCGCGTTACGAGCCGACAGCTGCTCGATCAGCAAGTCGTCGAAGAAAAGGTCGAGAAGCTGCTTCAGCAGCAGCAGGCGCTTTCGTCTCGCAACGGCAAGCTCGGCGCGCTGATCGAGCGGGCGGAAAATTCCGGCCTGTCGACCGACTTCACCCAGCCGGCACCGGTCGAACCCCTCGCCTACGAAAAACGCGCCGATGTCACCGGTGGTGTGCAGGCAATCGAAAAGCTGATGGGGCTGAGCGGTGGGCAAACGGCAGCACCTGCCCGTGTCGCCGCCCTTGCCTACGCTCGGCCTTCGCCAAGTGAAAGCACCTCCGATCGCGCCGATCGGCTTTTTTCGAAGGTGACGCTCTCGCTGAAGGATGTGGAACGTGACCAGATGCAAAGGCTTGAGCAACTGACCGATGGCGCTGCCAGAACGTCGCAGGCGATCCGCAAGATCGTCGGCCGCACAGGTGTTGCCCTGCCGGAAAATGATGTCGCCGAGCTGGCGCCCTCGGATGAAACCACGGGCTCCACGGACGCCGCGATCGGCGGCCCTTTCGTTGAGCCGGTTAACGACGACGGATTCGGCCAGTCGCTTGCAGCGCTCGATTCGGCCCTTGTCGAGCTTGAACGCACGCGTTCGCAGGTCCGGGAACTGCCCTTCGGCAACCCGTCTCCGGCAAGCGATATCACCAGCGACTTCGGCAACAGGCTTGATCCATTTCTCGGTCGTCTGGCGCTGCACGCAGGTATCGACTTTCGCGCCACGGTTGGCACCCGCATCCGCGCGACAGCCCCGGGCACCGTTACCAATGCCGGCCAGACGGGCGGCTACGGAAACATGGTCGAGATCGATCATGGCAACGGCGTTGCCAGCCGCTATGCCCACCTCTCGACGGTCCTGGTCAAGGTTGGCGACCGGATCAAGGCTGGTGATGTCGTCGCGAAGTCCGGCAACACCGGCCGTTCGACAGGTCCGCACCTGCACTACGAGATCCGGCTGAACGGTCAGGCGGTCGATCCCATGCGGTTTCTCAACGCCGGGACCAAGCTTGCTAGCTACATGAAATGAGCAGGATACCGACGCGTTCTGCGCTCGCCACTTGACAAGAAACACAACAGATTCGTTGCCATCAACCTTTTCCCGCTTCAACGTGCTGGATTTCTTGACTTTCGACCGTATTCGGCTTAAGAGCCCGGCCACGCGGTGGTGTGTTTTCCACCGATCGAGCAGTGTTCTTATCGAACCGGAACGGAAACAGATTTCCCTTTGACCAATTTTGCTGACCTTGGCCTTAGCCAAAAAGTTCTCTCCGCAGTTACCGATGCGGGCTACACAATCCCGACCCCGATCCAGACCGGCGCCATTCCTCCGGCGTTGCAGCGTCGCGACATCCTCGGCATCGCGCAGACGGGAACCGGCAAGACGGCCTCGTTCGTGTTGCCGATGCTGACCCTGCTCGAAAAGGGTCGTGCACGTGCGCGCATGCCGCGCACGCTGATTCTGGAGCCGACACGCGAACTGGCTGCCCAGGTTGCTGAGAACTTCGACAAGTACGGCAAGAACCACAAGCTCAACATCGCGCTTCTGATCGGAGGCGTCTCGTTCGACGAACAGGATCGCAAGCTGGAGCGCGGCGCCGATGTGCTGATCTGCACGCCCGGCCGCCTGCTCGACCATTTCGAGCGCGGCAAGCTCTTGATGAGCGGCGTCGAGATTCTGGTCATCGACGAAGCCGACCGCATGCTCGACATGGGCTTCATCCCGGATATCGAGCGCATCGCCAAGATGATCCCGTTCACGCGCCAGACTCTGTTCTTCTCGGCCACAATGCCGCCGGAGATCCAGAAGCTTGCCGATCGCTTCCTGCAGAACCCGGAGCGCGTCGAAGTTGCCCGTCCGGCATCGACGGCGCAGACGGTTACGCAGCGCTTCGTCGCCACGCACGGGAAGGATTACGAGAAGCGCGCCGTTCTGCGCGATCTGATCCGCGCCCAGGACGACCTGAAGAACGCCATCATCTTCTGCAACCGCAAGAAGGATGTTGCCGACCTCTTCCGTTCGCTCGAGCGTCACGGCTTCTCGGTCGGTGCCCTGCATGGTGACATGGACCAGCGCTCGCGCATGGCCATGCTTGCCGGGTTCAAAGACAACCATATCACGTTGCTCGTTGCCTCCGACGTGGCGGCCCGCGGTCTCGACATCCCTGATGTCAGCCACGTCTTCAATTTCGACGTACCGATCCATGCGGAAGATTATGTCCACCGCATCGGCCGCACCGGTCGTGCCGGTCGCTCCGGGGCGTCCTTTACGCTGGTCACCAAGCGCGACACGAAGTTCTCCGAGGCCATCGAAAAGCTGATCGGCCAGAAGGTCGAATGGTTGAACGGTGACCTGGCGAACCTTCCCGAGCCGATGGAAAGCCACGACACCGGTCGTCGTGACCGCGGTCGCGATGGTCGCAAGGACCGTAAAAAAGATGGGGACCGTGCACCGCGTGGCCGTTCCGATCACAAAACCGATACGGTTCGTGCCGATAGTGAGGCAGAAATTGAAGCAGTCGTCGAAAGGGTGGAAGCGGTGAAACCGGCACGCAACGCAGAGACAAAGCAGAGCAACGGCCACCGCCCGGAACGTCCGGTTCGCGCGGCAAATCCTGCCAACGACGACAATCGTGATCGCCGCAATCGCCACCGTCGTGACCATGACGACGGCCCGACGCCTGTTGGCTTCGGTGACGAAATCCCCGCATTCATGCTGATCGCCGGCAAGGCCTGATCCAGAAATGGGTCGGCCGGGAATCGACTTTCCGGGCTTCGGCTGCGGACTGGCGATCATGCGCGACGGCAAGCTGCTGCTGTGCAAGCGTTTGAAGGCGCCCGAGGCTGGCCACTGGAACATTGTGGGCGGCAAGGTCGATCACATGGAGGGCAGCGAACTTGCCGCGCGCCGTGAAGCGGAAGAGGAAAGCGGCCTGTCGATCCGTTCGACCCGCTTTCTCTGCCTCAGCGAGCAATTGATCGAAGCCGATCGTCAGCACTGGATCTCGATGATCTACGTCACCGACGATTTTGCGGGCGAACCGCAACTGACCGAGCCGGACAAGCTGTCCGACATCGGCTGGTACGATCTCGATGCACTACCCCAACCACTTTCGCGGTTTGCCGCTGACGCCGTCCGTGCCATCAGGGCGCAAACGAAGGCGCTCGCTGACGCTTACTGAGCGAAGCGGCTTCCCGCCAGGAATGCGCAGACAAACAGATAGAGCGTTTCCGTGGTTCTGTCCGAACCGGAAACGAGATCAGTATCTGCCGGCCTATTTCTTGGCCCGCAACGCCGCCTCGTAGGCTAGTCTGACCCATCGCGCCATTTCATCCGGATCGTCGTAGGCCTCTTCCGGGATGCTCCAATAGGGCATCTTCACCGGCTTTCCCTTGCCGTCATAGGCCCATCGCCGGGATCCGGCCTCCTCGAAAGTCGGGCCCGTCCTGTCGTCACCCTTCAGGAGAATTTCTCCATCGACTTCGAGCGCGAAGATGACGCCTTCGAAATAGACGCCCTTGCCGCCGAACATGCGTTTGATGGTCACGGGCCCGAGCGTTTCGAACATTTCCTCGATTGCAGCATTGTCCAAGCGTCTATTCCTCCAAAGTTCCGCCGGCAGCGATGATTTGCTCAGGCGTGTCGAGGTCGAGACGGGCGGCAGCGCCTAACTCGACATCGATGACCGGCAGTCCGCATCTCTCGATGATATGCCGTGCGCCAACGTCGCCAAGCAATTGGCCGACGGCGGAAAATGTCTGGCGCGGCAGGACGACCGGGTTGCCGCGCTGACCTTCAGCCGTCGCGCGGATCACTGCACGCCCCCCTTCAGCATTGAACGCATCGGCGATCCGGCGCAGGTCGCCCGCCGTTATCCCCGGCATGTCTGCCAACATCACCAGCATGCCCCCGGCTGCGTGATCGAGCGCGGCAAGGCCAGCCGTCAGCGACGACGCCATGCCGGACAGGTAATCCGGATTGGAGACGAGGACGACTGGCAGATCGCCGAGCGCGGCCCGGATTTCGGGCTCGCGATGTCCGGTGACGACGATCACTCGGCCGATATCGGCTGCGAGGGCACTGAGGACGGTGCGGCGTATGAGCGGAACGCCATCGAAGGTCGCCAGCAGCTTGTGGCCACCCTCGGGACCCATACGGCTGGCGCGACCTGCCGCCAGCACGACGGTTTCCACCGGCCCCAAAGCCATCGGCGCGACGGGCTCGCGCGGCTGTGGTCGGGTGGGTATCTCCTTCAGCAAGCCACCGACGCCGAGCCCGGTGATGTCATGCGCGCTTGGCCACTCGCCGGCGAGAATGCGATCGAGCACCCAGTCGAAACCGTTCTCGCGCGGGCTGCGGGCGCAGCCTGGCGCTCCGATCACCGGCACCGTTCCGACGCGGCCGAGCACGATGAGATTGCCGGGATCGACCGGCATGCCGACGTGATCGACAATGCCGCCTGCCCTGCGGATTGCGGCAGGAATGACGTCGTGCGAATCGGCAACTGCCGACGCGCCGAAGACGATGAGGAGGTCGTGGTCGGCCTTCAGGTCACTGATGGCCGCAGCTACAGCGTCTTCCGTATGCGCAACGCGCCGCTCCGTCGCCAACGCGCTTGCGGATTGCCGCAGGCGCGCGGCGAGCACCGCATGGGTCTTGTCCATGACCTGGCGTTTCAATGAAGGCAACTCAGTTGCTATCAGTGCGGCATTGCGCGCGGAAAAGGGTTTTACCTCGAAGGCCGTGGCATCTCGAAGCAACATCTCCGCTCGCTCCACGAGCGATCCTGCCACTGCCAGAGGTATGATCTTGATCGTCGCCACCATGTCGCCAGGCTGCACCGGCACATGGTCGGCGAGGCAGGCGAGCGTGATAGCCGGCTCAATGCGGTTCAGCCGGTCGACGGTTTCGCGGGTGGCGACGAACAGCCCGTGTACCTGGGAATAGATATTGACGCGTCCGGTTGCCGCCGAGGAAAACCGCAGATGGTCGGGAGCAATCGCCGCGGCGATCCGCGCCGCCGCTTCATCTTCCAGCAAATCACCCCGATCCGGTTGGGCGACGATAATCTCGTCGATCCCCGCCTGCATCAGCGCGGCAAGATCGGTTGAGGTGAGCACGTGCCCTTTCGGAAAGCGGAGATCGCCGGCTTTGACGGCATGCGCGAGCACGGCGCCTTCAGCCGTGGAAAGCTTGGTGGACCCAAATCTCATCGATGCGCCTCGCTGCCGGACAGGATATCCCGCCGCCTGAGCGCTTCGATGATTTCGGCGAGAATCGCAACCGCGATCTCCGCCGGGCTCGCCGCGCCGATGTCGATCCCGATCGGCGCCTTGATCTGGGCGAGCGCGTCGTCGGAGACCCCGAACCGCCGCAGGCGCTCGACGCGGCTTGCATGCGTCTTTCTGCTGCCAAGAGCGCCGACATAGAAGCAGCCTGCGGCAAGGGCTGCCCGGATCGGTTCGTCATCGATCTTCGGGTCGTGTGTGACGGCGACCACCGCCGTGAACCGATCAAGCGGCCGGGCCTTGAGGACGTCTTCCGGCCACTCCGCTATCAGCTCGACGCCGGAAAAGCGTTCGGCCGTCGCAAACGCGGTTCGCGGGTCGACGATGGTGAGGTCGAAGCCTGCGACAGCCGCCATCCGCGCAAGCGCTTGCGAGATGTGGACGGCGCCGACAACGAGGATGCGCGGCGGCGGCAGGTACACATTGAGGAATAGGGACCGCCCGCCGGCCATGATCATTCCGGGTTTGCCAGACCGAAGTGCCGCCGTCATCGCGTCGATCCATTCGTCCGCACAGCGTTCACCCTCGACGCAGAGCACGCTTCGGTCGGTCTCGAGGTCGGTAAAGACGACGGCGGCTCGCCTGCCCGCGCGCGCTGCATTCAAGGCTTGAAGGGTTGCGAGATCCATGGTTCAGCCGTCAACCCGCTCGACAAGCACACGGATCCGGCCGCCGCAGGAAAGACCGACACGCCATGCGGTCTCGTCGGCTACGCCGAATTCAAGGATCTTTGCCTTGCCGGTCTCCAGAATATCCGCCGCTTCGCTGATCACCGCACCCTCGACGCATCCGCCGGAAACCGAACCTTCGAAATTGCCGGCCCCGTCGATCACCAGATGGCTGCCGACCGGGCGCGGTGCGGACCCCCAGGTTTCGATCACCGTTGCAATTGCCACCTGGCGGCCGTCGCCAACCCAGGCTTCGGCAACCGCGAGTGGATCGAGAGTGTCGACCAATACCTGCATGTCACGTCCTCCCAGCCCGGCCACCCAGCACGGTGCGATGCTCGTCCATGAACCGTCGAGGGTCGGCCTCCCCGGACCTCTGGCCCGACAGCGATTTGACGAGCTCGCCCACGGACTCAAGATTGTGCACGGCTCGGAATTCGTCAACATGCGGCAGCATCGCTTTGACGCCGCGGGCCCGTGCCTCGAAGCCGTCGAATCGCAACAGCGGATTGAGCCAGATCAGTCGGCGACAGGAGCGGTGCAGGCGATCCATCTCCCGCTCCAGATCCAGCGTGTCGTCCCGCTCGAGCCCGTCGGTGATCAAAAGCACGATGGCGCCCTGTCCCAGCACCCGCCGCGACCAGAGTCGGTTGAACTCATGCAGGGTTTCGCCGATGCGCGTGCCACCGGACCAATCCTTGACCGCAGAGATGCATTCGTCGAGCGCGACATCCGGGTCGCGGTTTCGCATCGGCCTCGAAACATTGGTCAGCCGTGTACCGAAGAGGAAGGTGTGAACGCGCTGGCGTTTTTCACTGAGGGCATGGAGGAAATGCAGGAAGATGCGGGTGTATTGGCTCATCGATCCCGAAATGTCGGCAAGCACCACCAGCGGCGGATGAACGAGGCGCCGTTCGCGAAAGCGCGGCAGGATCAGTTCGCCGCCGAAGCGCATGGCGTCGCGCATCGTCGCGCGCGGATCGATGCGGATCTGCCGCGAGGAAGGCTGGTAGCGGCGCGTGCGCACCTGGTCGAGCGGCAACACCAACGACGACAGCGCTCGCCTCGCCTCGGTGATCTCGGCAGCGGTCATCTGGGCGAAGTCCGCCTTGCGGAAAAGCTCCCGGCCCGAAACCGTGTAGCGGGCGTCGATCTCGATCTCGGGTTCCTCGCGCGGCGGCCGGGCATCATCATGACCGGACATCAAGGCATCGCTGACACGCGTCTCGCCCGCTCGTCGCCGCTGCCGCTCGCTGTCGCGTTCCGGTGCGAGCGGAGACATCATCGCGATCATCTTCTCGACAAGGCCACGCGACCGCCAGAACAGCCGAAAAGCCTCGTCGAACACCGGCTGGTCCTCGTGGCGCTTGACGAAAATGCACTGAAGGGCCGCGTAGAATTCGTCGCGGGCGCCGATGCCGATCAGCGTGACCGCGTCGATGGCGTCGGCCACTGCCCCAGGCCCGACCTTCATCCCGGCGCGCCTGAGGGCGCGGGCAAAGTACACGATGTTGTCGGCCAGCTTGCCGTCGCCGGGCGGGATCGGCGGGAGAATGGCACCATCAGGCGGATGTTCTCCCGGCTCCATTGTCAACCTGCCGCCAGCAGTTCGGCCTTGACCTCGGCGAGCAGCTTGCGCCCCTCGGCTCCGTCGATCCTGGCGATGTCGTCCTGGTACTTGAGCAAGGTGCCGAGCGTGCCGGCTATCGTTTCAGGGTCGAGTGCAAGCCGGTCAAGCTCGGTCAGAGCCGTTGCCCAGTCGATCGTCTCGGCGACGCCGGGGTTCTTGAAAAGATCGATCGTGCGGAGCCGCTGCACGTAGGCGATGATTTCGCGCGACAGGGCGGCGTTGCAGCCTGGTACCTTACGACGGATGATTTCGAGTTCCTGTGCTGCCTTGGGATAGTCGACCCAATGATAGAGGCAGCGCCGCTTCAAGGCGTCGTGGATCTCACGCGTGCGATTGGTGGTGATGATGACAACGGGCGGCTCAGTGGCGCGGATTGTGCCGAGTTCCGGAATGGTGACCTGGAAATCCGACAGAACCTCGAGCAGGAAGGCTTCGAAGGCTTCGTCGGTGCGGTCGAGCTCGTCGATCAGAAACACCGGTGCCCGTCCGTTCTCGGCCGAGATTGCCTGAAGGACAGGACGTCGGATGAGGAAACGTTCGGAAAAGATGTCGCTTTCAACCCTGCCCCGGTCGACTTTACCGGCCGCTTCCGACAGGCGGATCTCCAGCATTTGCGCCGGGTAGTTCCACTCGTAGACGGCGGAGGCGACATCGAGCCCTTCGTAACACTGCAGGCGGATCAGGGGTCGATCAAGGGCGCGGGCCAACACCTTGGCAATCTCGGTCTTGCCGACGCCGGCCTCGCCTTCGAGAAAGAGCGGGCGCTTCATCCTGAGCGCCAGAAATAGCACCGTCGCCAATGCCGTGCCGGCGAGATAATCCTGTGCCTCCAGCATCGCCATCGTTTCATCGATGGATTGGGGCAATACGCCTGTCGCCGGTGCCGCCATGCATCCTCCGCCACGGCCAGTTTCAGTCACTAGGAGTCTTGGTCGATATTATATTTTAGATCATGTACTTACAGGACTGTTCTCATGTTTTGATAGAGGAAGTTTTATCCTCTCCTGAAAACCTACAGCGAGTGATATCCGCGGTCCACATAAATGAGTGGCGGACGCGTCGGGCCGAGCGCGACGTCGACAACCTCGCCAAACAGCACGAGATGGGTTGCGATAGTCTTGACCTCGATCAGCCGGCAATCGAACGCGGCCGTCGCATTGACGAGGATCGGCGAACCGGTTGCCAGTTGCGTCCATTGCCCAAGCGCGAAGCGGCGGTCCATATCGAGCTGATCACGGCCGGAAAAGGCATGCGCGAGCGCACGATGCTCGTCGCCGAGCAGGTTCAGCGCAAAGCTGTCGCCTCGCACGAAGATGTCGTTGCGTGGGTTGGCGCCGTTCAGGCAGACGAGAACGGTCGGCGGACTGTCGGAAACCGAGCAGGAAGCCGTGACCGTGACGCCGCGGCGCTCGCCGCCATTGGCGGCGGTGACGAGCTGCACGTGGCCAGCCAGGTGGCTCATCGCGTCGCGATAGCTTATCGGGTCCAGTCTGGTTCTCTCCAACACATCTCTCTCCAGGCGATGTCAGGCACATATAGCCGCTGGAGGAAAATATGAAACCCGCCGGCCGGAGATTCTTGCAGATATGCGACACAGCTATGGCGTGGATCGGATGTCCGTTGTTTCCACTTGCATCTTTTCCTTTGACGCCGGTGGCCACATCCTTAAAACATTCGGCAATTACAGCGCCGCGGGTGACGAAGGTCATGCCGGGGATGCCGTAGCCTTTTTAGACTCGCTGCATAATTTCTTCTTGAAACCATTCCGGGCCCGGAATTATGCAGCAGCGGGGAATTGCATGCGTCGATCGATTGTCTTGAGCCTCATCGTAGCGGGAATGGCGCAAGCCACACCTGCCGCCGCTGCCGGCGTCAAGGTCGCGGTTGTCGCTCCGGTCGAAGGACCGTTCGCCCTGCTCGGCAAACAGATCATCGATGGCGCCTCCTTCCAGGCGGGTGATCGCGGCAGCGAAATCGTCGTCATCCCGGAAACATGTGATGCGGCTGGTGCTGAGGACCTGACGAAGGCTCTTCTGGCGGCAGGCGTCGAAGCGGCCATCGGCTTTCTCTGCACCGAGAGCCTCGAGGCGACACTGCCGGCACTCGCCGAGGCCAACATCCCTGCGATGACCCTGAGTGTGCGCTCCGACATCCTGATGGAGGACGTGCTCAAGAAGAACTGGCCGCTGTTTCGCCTGGCGCCCAGCGGCAAGGCGGAATCGGCAAGCATCGTTGCCGCCATTACCGCGCTTTGGAAGGACAAGCCGATCGCCTTGATCGACGACGGCACCATCCATAGCCGCGAACTGGTTGAGAGCGTTCGCGTAGCGCTTGGTGAAATAGGGCTGACGCCGGTCTTCACGGATGCCTATCGCCCCGCCCAGGAGCAACAGGTCAGCCTCGTCCGCCGCCTCACCAAGAGCGGCGCCACCCATGTCTTCACTGGCGGCGACCGGCAGGATACCGCCGTGATCGCGCGCGATGCGCAGGAGGAAGGCGCAAACCTGACCCTGCTCGGCGGCGATACGTTGAACGCAGCGGACGTCAGCGTGCCGCTCGCCGATGGCGTTCTGGCTCTCACTTTGCCCGATGCGGCACAGTCCGCCGAAGGCAAGCCGGTCGCCGAGGCCATGCGTGCGGCCGGCATTGAGCCCGAAGGTTACGTACTGCCGGCATTCGGCGCCATGTCTGTGCTTGAACAGGCCAAGGATCAGGCTGAGAAGGACGAAAAACCGTTGGTGGAAGCCTTGCTCAAAGGACCTTTCCAGACCGTGCTGGGGCCGATTGCTTTCGATGCCGGACATGAGCGCGCCGACAATCCCTTTCGGTTGATGCAGTGGCAGTCCGGTCGCTTCGTGCCCGTTGCGGACGCTGCCGGAGCGCAATGATGCTGCCGGGCCCGCACAACCTGATCACCGATGTCGCCGGCCTTTCCGTCGGCAACGCCGAAGACCATCGTTTGAAATCCGGCGTCACTGCCATCGTTTGCGATCCGCAGGCAACGGCTGCCGTTCAAGTGCTCGGCGGCGCGCCCGGCACGCGCGAAACGGATTTGCTCGAACCGCACAACACCGTACAGACGGTCGATGCGATCATTCTGTCAGGTGGTTCGGCCTTCGGGCTGGACGCCGCCTCCGGCGCGCAGGCAGCCCTCAGGGAGATGGGGCGGGGATTTGCCGTCGGGCCGCACCGCGTGCCGATCGTACCGTCGGCAATTCTCTTCGACCTGATCAATGGCGGTGAAAAAGATTGGGGCAGGTTTCCGCCCTATCGCGACCTTGGCTATGAGGCCGTGCGCAAGGCCGGCCTGGGCTTTTCGACGGGTTCGGCTGGCGCCGGCACCGGTGCCCTGACCGCGACCTTCAAGGGTGGTCTCGGCTCCGCCTCGATCGTGCTGCCGAACGGGATCACCGTCGGCGCGCTCGTTGCCGTCAACGCACTCGGCTCGGCGACCGTCGGCGGCACCCGGCATTTCTGGGCTGCTCCCTTCGAGAAACTCGAGGAATTCGGCGGGCTCGGTCTGCCCCATCCCCTGCCGGCGGATGCATCCGATATTCGCACGAAACTGCGCCCCAACCTGTCGGCAGCTGCCAACACGACGATCGCGGTCATCGCGACCGACGCTGTTTTGACAAAAGCTGAGGCCAAGCGGCTGGCCATCGCTGCGCATGACGGTTTCTCCCGGGCATTGTGGCCGGCGCACACGCCGCTTGACGGTGACTTGGTCTTCGCGCTCGCGACCGGTGCCAGCGGCAGGACATTAGAGCTCGAGGATTTCATCGACCTCGGCGCTGCTGCGGCGGCGACCATGGCGCGCGCGATCGCCCGCGGTGTTCATGACGCGACACCTGCGGAAAACGATCCGTTGCCGTGCTGGTCTAGCCACCGCTAAAGTGCGATTGCCAGCGCACGTGTTGTTTGCGCGGCTGCGGAGTGCTATTGCGCGGGAAACAGCCGGAGCTTGTCATGACCCATCCCATCCGCATTGCACCGTCGATCCTGGCGGCCGATTTCTCGAAGCTCGGACAGGAAGTCCGCGATGTCGTCGATGCCGGCGCGGACTGGATTCATCTCGATGTCATGGACGGCCACTTCGTGCCCAACATCACCTTTGGGCCCGACGTGATCAAGTCGCTGCGCCGCTACACCGAGGCGACCTTCGATTGCCACCTGATGATCTCGCCTGCTGACGGTTTCCTCGAAGCCTTTGCCAAGGCGGGTTGCGATATCCTGACGGTTCATGCCGAAGCCGGACCGCACCTGCACCGCTCGCTGCAGACCGTTCGCTCGCTCGGCAAGAAGGCGGGCGTCTCGCTCAATCCCGCAACGCCGGAAAGCGCCATCGAATATGTGCTCGACACCGTCGACCTGGTGCTGGTGATGACGGTCAACCCCGGTTTCGGCGGCCAGAAGTTCATCGATGCGACGGCAGAGAAGATCCGCCGGATCAAGGCGATGATCGGCGACCGGCCGATCGAGATCGAAGTCGACGGCGGCATCGCACCGGAAACGGCAGCGATCGCGGCTGGCGCCGGCGCAAACGTGCTCGTCGCCGGTTCTGCGATCTTCAAGGGCGGTTCGGTCGATGCCTATCGCTCGGCCATCCAGGCGATCCGCGCCCCCGCTGAAAAGGCCCGCTGATGATAACGCGCCTAGCGACGTCGGGCCTGCTTCTTGGGGCGGTTGCGCTTGCGGCGTCGCAGGCCTCGGCTGGTGACTACGCAGCCTTCCAGCCAATCGGTTTTTCCTCCGACGGGAATGTCTTTGCGTTCGAGGAATACGGCGTTCAGGACGGTTCGGGTTTTCCCTATTCGACCATCTACGTCATCGATACGCGCAACGACACGTTTCTTCCAGGCGCGCCCGTGCGCGCCGTCGGCCGCGAGGACGGCGCACCCTTGCACCGGACCAGGCACGAGGCCCATCGCCGCGCAGCGCCCCTGATCGATGCCTATCGGCTCGCCGACCAGCCGGGGTTGCTCGTCGCCTACAATCCGATTACCGAGGCCAACGCAACGCCGCTCGCGCTGACATACGACGCCTTTGCAGCTGACGAAGCTTTCCGCGAGACCTATAGCCTTGCACTCGAAGAAAAGAGCTTCGAGCCGGGCGGGTTGTGCAAGGATTTCCTGAAGGAGGTCAAAGGTTTCCGCCTGTCGATGACGATGAAGGCCGGAAAGCCGGCAACCGACGTGCTTCAGGATGACACGCGTGTACCGGAAAGCCGGCGTTGCCCGACGGGTTACCGCATCGGCGGCGCGATGACCCATATGAATGACGACGGCACGCAGACCCATGTCGTGATGGTGCTCGTCAAGTCACTCGGGTTCGAGGGTACGACCGACGGACGATGGATTGCGGTTCCGACACGGATCGTAAAATGAATGAGACGGGCGCCAGGGCCGAGGCAAAATCAGCCTATGCTTCTGCGGCGGCCCTGAAGCGCTCACGGTTCCTGCGGGCGTTGCCGTCGGCGACTGAAGTTGTCGTTGGCACGCCGGCCTGGGGGCTGCTGATGGTCGCGTCTGCCTGGGTTGCGCTCTGGCTGCGCGAGGGCGCCTTGACCTTCCATCTGGCGGAACTCCTGGTGATGTACGGTCTGGGCGGGATGCTTGCCTGGCCGCTTGCCGTTTTTCTGGCGCGTTTCGCAACGCTTGGCCGTCCTGCCGAGACCCGGTTCGCTGCCTATCTGTTGTGTCTGTCGCTCGGCACGATCGCAGTGACGGCGATGCTGTTTGCGCTCGACTATCGCGTCTTTTACGCGCGCTGGCATGCCGATACCGGTACCCGGACCTGGCTCTACCAGTTCGCGTTCACGTCGCTTGTCGCCTTCTACCAGTTTCTGGTGCTCGGCGTTCGGCTCTATCTTCCCGTCGGCGGCGCCGCACTTCTTGCTGTTAGCCTGTGGCTTGCGGGCTCGCAACGGCGTCAACAACGTTGAGCTTGCCGGGCATCTTTGCTAGAGGCACAGCCATCCTCCACTGATGACGAAAGCTGAGAGCCCATGATCCCCCGTTATTCCCGACCGGAAATGGTGGCCATCTGGTCGCCGGAAACCAAGTTCCGCATCTGGTTCGAGATCGAGGCCCATGCCTGCGATGCGCTGGCCGAAATCGGCGTGATCCCGAAAGATGCTGCAAAGACGATCTGGGAAAAGGGCGGCGCCGCCACGTTCGACGTCGATCGCATCGACGAGATCGAAGCCGTCACCAAGCACGACGTGATCGCGTTCCTGACGCATCTGGCAGAGTTCGTCGGTCCGGACAGCCGTTTCATCCACCAGGGCATGACGTCTTCCGACGTGCTCGACACCTGCTTCAACGTCCAGCTCGTGCGCGCGACCGACCTGCTGCTGGCCGATATGGACAAGCTGCTGGAAGCCCTGAAGCGCCGTGCCTTCGAACACAAGGATACGGTCACGATCGGCCGCTCGCACGGCATCCATGCCGAGCCGACGACCTTCGGCGTCAAGCTGGCGCTCGCCTATGCCGAGTTCGATCGCTGCAAGCAGCGCTTGATCGCCGCCCGTGAAGAAATCGCGACCTGCGCCATTTCCGGCGCTGTCGGCACCTTCGCCAATATCGACCCACGCGTCGAGGAACATGTCGCCAAGGCGCTTGGCCTGAAGCCGGAGCCGGTCTCAACCCAGGTCATTCCGCGTGACCGCCATGCGATGTACTTTGCCACCCTCGGCGTCGTCGCCTCGTCGATCGAGCGCCTGGCAACCGAAATCCGCCACCTGCAACGCACCGAAGTCCTGGAAGCGGAAGAGTATTTCTCGCCGGGCCAGAAGGGCTCTTCGGCGATGCCGCACAAGCGCAACCCGGTGCTCACGGAAAACCTGACGGGTCTTGCCCGCATGGTCCGCGCATTCGCCATTCCGGCCATGGAAAACGTGGCCCTCTGGCACGAACGCGATATCTCCCATTCTTCGGTCGAGCGCATGATCGGACCCGATGCGACGGTGACGCTCGACTTCGCGCTGGCTCGCCTGACCAACGTCATCGACAAGCTGCTCGTCTACCCGGACAACATGACGAAGAACATGAACAAGTTCCGCGGTCTCGTTCACTCGCAGCGCGTCCTGCTCGCCCTGACGCAGGCCGGCGTGTCGCGTGAGGATGCCTATCGCCTCGTTCAGCGCAATGCGATGAAGGTCTGGGAACAGGGCAAGGACTTCCTCGAGGAACTGCTTGCCGACGCCGAGGTTCGCGCGGCCCTGTCGGAAGCTGACATCCGTGAAAAGTTCGACCTCGGTTACCACACCAAGCATGTCGACACGATCTTCAGCCGGGTGTTTGGCTGAGACATGCCGCGCAATGCTGCGCTGCGGCTTTGCGACAACGACAGACGCATGACAGAAGAGCCGGGCGCCAAAGCCGCCCGGTTGGTGCAGAACGAAGCACGTTTCTGTTGTAGTCCGTGATTGTGCCCGCATTTGATGCAGTTCGCTCGAATGCGGGCATTTTTGTTAGCAAGGAATTCAATCTTTGCGTGAGATGATCGAGGCTGATCAATCCAGATCGAGGTTTGACATGCCCTACAAGGACAGTGTTCAGCGCACGGCAGTGCGCACGCAGACGAAGATTACCGGGACAGTCACCGTCAAGACTGGCGCGAGCAACGGCATCGTCACGGATCTTTCCGCCGAAGGGATCTGCTTTCAGCTCTATTTCGACATCAATGCACGAACCGGACAGGAAGTGACGATCCGCAGCGAAGAGCTCGGATTCCTGACCGGAATGGTGCGCTGGTATCGCGGCGACAAGATCGGCATCAAGCTCAATCTCTCGTCGAACACCGCCGCCCAGATTTCCTCCTACTACAAGCATTTCAAGTAGGTCGAGCGATCCTTGCGCGAGAAAGGGCCAGCCTTCCGTGGGCTGGCCCTTTGTTGTTAACGCGCCCGGCTGCGAACTTGCGGCTCGACCATCTTGCGATACATGTGCCACGTCGCATGACCGAGGATCGGCATGATCACTGCGAGGCCGACAAAGACCGGGATTGAGCCGATCAGGAGGCCAGCCGCAACGATCAGGCCCCAGAAGGCAACCGGGATGGGGTTGACGAGGGTTGCGCGGATCGAAGTCTCGACGGCAGCCACGGCGCCGACGTCGCGATCGATCAGCATCGGGAACGACACGACGCTGATCGACAGCACGATGACGGCAAAGACGAACCCGACGGCGTTGCCGACCAGGATCAGATTCCAGCCCTGTTCGGTGCTGACGATGCCGTTCCAGAAGGCTGCGAGCGATGCCGGCGGTTCGGCACCGAAGATCCTGACATAGAGCGCTTGTGCGACCAGCAGCCAGGCGATGAAGATGACAAAAAGCATCGCCGCGACGGCGATGATGGATGGCAGCGCCGGAGAACGATGCAGACGCAAAGCATGAGGCCAGGACGTGTCCATGCCGAGTTCGCGCCGCCTGCTGATTTCATAGAGCCCGATCGCGGCGACCGGCCCGATGAGGGCAAAGCCCGACGCAAGCGGATAGAGCAGCGGCAGCATGTTAGCACCCGCGCTCCATGTCATGAGCACGGCGCCGGCGATGGGGTAGATCAAGCAGAGAAAAACATAGTGAGACGGCTTTTCGCGAAAGTCGTTGAACCCGAGGCGCAACGCGTCCATCACGTCCGCCACGCCGATCTTTCTTATTCCGGGATGGGCGACATTGGCGTCCGCTCCCGACAGAACATGGAATGTTGTCATGGCTCACACTCCTCAACCACCACAGGGCGGCCACGGACCAGCGACAACGGCAAAACTCGAGCCGCATCGACCGCGACCTGCATTGTCGATTATACATAAAATGCAGCCTCTGTCGCCTACGCCTTGACTTCGACGATTTTCGACGCCACATCGCGGCCATTATGAAACTTTCCGACGCCCATATCCTGATCGTTCCCGGTTACACCAACTCTGGCCCTGACCATTGGCAGTCCCGCTGGGAGCGAAAAATGTCCACCGCACGCCGCGTCGAGCAGGCCGAGTGGGCAAAGCCCGTCCGCGAGGATTGGGTGGCGCGAATGGTCGAAGAGGTCAATGCCGCCGAGAAGCCGGTGGTCATCGTCGCCCATTCGCTCGGCGTCGCCACTGCGGTTCACGCCCTGCCCCACATCGAGAAAAAGATCGCCGGCGCCTTCCTGGTGGCTCCGCCTGACGTGGCGAATGCCGGGATCCGGCCGAAGCACCTGATGACCTTCGGCCCCTACCCGCGCGATCCGTTGCCTTTCCCGTCGCTGATGGTCGCAAGTCGCAACGATCCGTTCGGTTCCTATGAGCATGCGGACGATATCGCCAAGTCCTGGGGTTCGCTGTTGGTCGATGCGGGAGAATCCGGCCATCTCAACACCGAGTCAGGCCACGGTCCCTGGCCGGAAGGCACGATGGTCTTTGCGCAGTTCCTCAGCCGTCTTCAGCCCTGATCCTTACTGCGAATAAGACGACTCGGCATTAATCCGAAGTTCATGGTCCGCGATCATGATCTGCCGGCAACAATGCTGGATCGTGGGACACGTGACCGGACCGAAAGATCCCATCAAGGGCGAACGCCGCGTGCCGGCGAAGCCGAAAACTGTGACACAGTCGGCGCTGGACCAGCTGCCGATGGCGGTACTCGTCGTCGACGAAAAAGGGGAAATCGTTTCCGCGAACCCCTATCTCCGTGACATTCTGCGCCTGCCGCTCTCAGAGTTGCTCAACCGGCATGTGCATGACCTCGTTCATGCCGACGACCATCACCTGTTGGCCTCAGCGGCGATGTCGCAAGCGTCCGCGTCCGCCCAGACAATCCGCTTGCATGGCGCAGACGACACCGTTTCGGTGGTCTGCACGTCTTCTGCAGTTGCAAACAACCGTTTGCTGCTGATGCTCCCGGTCGACCACCTGATCGGCGAGATTGCCGGGCTTCGCAACGACGAGACGCGCTGGAAATATGCGCTGGAGAGTGCGCTCGAAGGCGTCTGGGACCACGATTTTTCGACCGGAAACCTTTTCTATTCCGCGACATGGAAGCGTCTTCGCGGCATGGCGGAAGATGCCGTCGTCGACGGCTCGCTCGATATGTGGATCGAGAACGTGCATCCGGACGACCGAGCCCACGTCCTGGCGTCGATCGAGCGACAGGACACCGGGCAGGTTACCTACAACACCTTCCAGTACCGCGAACGCCATGCGGACGGTCACTGGGTGTGGATCGAAAGCCGAGGCGCGTCCGTCGCATACGGGCCTGACGGCAAGCCCAGTCGCATCATCGGCACCGATACGGATATTACCCCTCGAAAGGAGGCCGAAGCGCGGCTCGAGGAAATCTCGCGGCGCCTGCGGCTTGCACTCGACGTCTCGAAAATCGGCGTGTTCGACCACAATCTCGAAACCCAGGAGACCATCTGGGATGAACGTATCCTGGCCATCTACGGCCTCAATCCTGATGACGGCGCACCGAGCGGCCGCAGCTGGGAGGATATGCTGCATCCCGACGACCGCGAAATGGCGATCGCCCGCGTCAACCACGGGGTCGCGGCGGGGGCGCCCTTCACCAATGCGTTCCGCATCATCCTGGCGAATGGTGAAATCCGGCACATCCGTGCCAACACGGCATTTTACGTCGACCGTGACGGCACCCGCAAACTGATTGGGGCCAATTGGGACGTGACCGAAGACATCGCGCTGCAGGAGGAACTGCGCAAGGCCAAGGCGGCAACCGAGGCCCGCAACCGCGAGTTAGAGGAAGCGCGCATCCGCATCGAATACAACGCACTGCATGATTACCTGACGGATCTGCCGAACCGGCGTTATCTCGACCAGATTCTGGCTGACGACCCGACGCTCAACGCCATCCTTCATCTCGACCTCGATCGTTTCAAGCAGATCAACGACACACTGGGGCATCAGGCCGGCGATGCGATGTTGACCCATGCGGCCGCGATCCTGCGGTCTCATGCCGACCAGGACGATTTCATCGCCCGCATCGGCGGCGACGAATTCGTCATTCTTTGCCGGCGCGGCCGCAGCCTCGACGAGCTCGGCGATCTCGCTGCCCGCATCGTACACGCCTTCCGGCGACCCATCCCCTATGACGGCCAGCTTTGCCGGCTTGGCGCCAGCATCGGCATCGCCTGGAGGGGCGAGAGCGACACGGATCCCAAACAATTGCTGATGAATGCCGATATCGCGCTTTATCGAGCCAAGAGCCTCGGGCGCGATCGATTCGAGGCGTTCTCCGAGCAGATCCAGAACCAGATCCTCAGCGCCAAGCGAACCGGCGACGATATCCGCCAGGCGATCGAGGAAGGGCAGTTCGTGCCCTACTACCAGCCGCAATTCGACGCCCGCTCACTGGAGCTTACCGGCGTCGAGACGCTGGTGCGATGGGACCATCCAGAGCGCGGCATCCTCGCTCCGATCCATTTCCTGAAGGTCGCCGAAGAGATCAACGCCCTGCCCGCGATCGACAAGAACATCGTCGAGATGGCCTATGCCGATTTTGAAGCCTGGCGCCGGGCCGGTCTGGTGGTGCCGAAGATTTCGGTCAACGTCTCCTCGCGGCGGCTGCGTGACCAGAGCCTGATCTCCGACCTTCGCGCCATGCGCATTCCGCCCGGCGTCATGTCGTTCGAACTGCTGGAATCCATCTTCCTCGACGATCTCGAGGACGAGATTGCCGAGACGATCGCCGCGTTGAACGCGCTCGGCATCGAGGTCGAGATCGACGACTTCGGCACCGGTCACGCCTCGATCATCGGCCTGCTTAACCTCAACCCTGCCCGCCTGAAGATCGACCGGGCGCTGGTGGGACCGATCACCGAAGGCGCCAAACAAGCCAAACTCGTCCGTGCCATCATCGACATCGGCCATTCGCTCAACATCAAGGTGGTGGCGGAGGGGGTCGAGACCTGGGAGCATGCGGCGATACTGAGGGATCTCGGCTGCGACATTCTGCAGGGCTACGCGCTGGCAAAGCCGATGAGCCGTCAGGATTTCGAAGATCGTCTCAAAAGCGGCTGGAAACCCTCGCCGCAGGGCGATGCGACGGCGCAGAAGCGGCCGCGCATGAGGGCCGCAAAATAAAAAAGCCGCCCGGCCTTTCGGCGGAGCGGCGATGTCAGGGGCTTTTGTCTGCCCGAAATTACTTGTTCTGGATCTGCTCGATCGCTTCACCCAGAAGCTCGAGCATGCGCACGCGGATCTGCTCCTCGGTCTGCGCCACGCCGGCTGCGTCGAAGTCTGCCTTGATCTTGCGCACGACGTCCTCGTGGCCGGCTTCCTCGAAATCAGCGGCGACGACTTCCTTGGCGTAGGCTTCCGCATCGGACTTACCGAGCAATCCGGCAGCCCAGAGGCCGAGCAGCTTGTTGCGGCGTGCTTCCGACTTGAATCTCAGTTCCTCGTCCAGCGCAAACTTCGCTTCGAAGGCCTTTTCGCGATCCTGCATACCAGTCATCAATTGATCTCCCGTGAGAATTTCATGCCGTAAAGAGTTATGGCCATAAACCAAAACAGTGGTCAAAGTGCAATGCGAAGTTTTCTTGTTTGGCGACTTTCGTGGTACCGTAAGTGTGTCGCGGATAAGCGCGCAGCGGTTTTGAGATAACCGCATGCGACAAAGCAAGGATCTAGGGCGCGAGGAGCGAATCTGGAAGGTCGTGACACGCTTTAGGTAAATCAGGGGATCGGAAGATGCACCGATTGTTAAATCTGTTCATTTCAGCTATGGACCCCCGGAGAAGACTCCACTAGCGCGACCCAAGAGCGCCAACAACCACAGAGACAACATCCATGAATCGTCGCCGCCGTATCTACGAGGGCAAGGCAAAGATCCTTTATGAGGGTCCCGAGCCGGGCACGCTGATCCAGTTTTTCAAGGACGACGCGACCGCCTTCAATAAGAAAAAGCATGACGTCATCGACGGCAAGGGTGTGCTGAACAACCGGATTTCCGAGTATATCTTCACGCATCTGAACCGTATCGGCATTCCGACGCACTTCATCCGCCGTCTCAACATGCGCGAGCAGTTGATCAAGGAAGTCGAGATCATCCCGCTTGAGATCGTTGTGCGCAATGTTGCTGCCGGATCGTTGGCTAAGCGTCTCGGTATCGAGGAAGGCACCGTCCTTCCCCGCTCGATCATCGAGTTCTATTACAAGGCCGATGCGCTCGACGACCCGATGGTCTCCGAAGAACACATCACCGCATTCGGCTGGGCAAGCCCGCAGGAACTCGATGACGTCATGGCGCTGGCCATCCGCATCAACGACTTCCTGACCGGCCTGTTCCTCGGCGTCGGCATCCAGCTCGTCGATTTCAAGATCGAGTGTGGCCGGCTGTTCGAAGGCGACATGATGCGCATCATCCTGGCGGATGAAATCTCGCCGGACAGCTGCCGTCTGTGGGACATCGAGACCAAGGAAAAGCTCGACAAGGACCGCTTCCGCCGCGATCTGGGTGGTCTTGTTGAAGCCTACCAGGAAGTGGCCCGCCGTCTCGGCATCATGAACGAGAACGAGCCTGTGCGTGGCACCGGCCCGGTTCTGGTCAAGTAATTCTGATCAAGTTAGTTCGGGGAAATCGAAAGTGATCAAGGCACGTGTAACCGTGACGCTGAAGAATGGCGTTCTCGATCCGCAGGGCAAGGCAATCGAAGGCGCACTCGGGGCGCTCGGATTCGACGGCATCGGCCAGGTCCGCCAGGGCAAGGTGTTCGATCTGCAGATCGAGACCGCCGACAAGGCCAAGGCCGAAGCCGACCTCAAGGCGATGTGCGAAAAGCTGCTCGCCAACACGGTGATCGAAAACTACAGCATCTCTTTCGCCTAACGGTGGAGAACGCTGCGGATCGCTCAATGTGTGGCTTGGTTGATCTCTGAGTTTTGAGCGGGCCGTCGTGGGCCGCTCAAGTAGATCGGGCCAAGCCCCATTTGATGGGAATGTTGCCTCCGCGGCTCGATAGTTTCGAAGTAGCAGGATGCGTATTGCATCGTATATCGGCCCAATCGCGTAGAATTGCGCTTTGGCCGCATCGGAAACCGCCTCGAATTGCATGAGCTTCAAGAGGCGCAGGCAGGGTTTGAACCGCACCATGAAGTCAGCCGTCGTCCAGCTTCCAGGCCTCAACCGCGATCGTGACATGATCGCTGCCCTCACCAAAATCTCCGGCAAGGCGCCCGTGACCGTCTGGCAGACGGAAACGGAACTTCCCGATGTCGACCTGATCGTCATCCCCGGCGGCTTCTCCTACGGTGATTATCTGCGCTGCGGCGCGATTGCCGCGCGCATGCCGGTCATGCAGGCGATCAAGGCCAAGGCCGAACAGGGCGTCAAGGTTCTCGGCGTTTGCAACGGCTTCCAGATCCTGGTCGAGGCCGGTCTGCTGCCGGGCGCACTGATGCGCAATGCCTCGCTCAAGTTCGTCTGCCGCGAGGTCAAGCTCGAAGTCGTCAACGCCGATACCGATTTCACCCGCGCCTATGCAAAGGGTCAGATCATCCGCAGCCCGGTCGCCCACCACGACGGCAACTATTTTGCCGACGCCGAGACGCTGAAGTCGATCGAAGGCAACGGCCAGGTCGTCTTCCGCTACGCCGAAGGCACCAATCCGAACGGTTCGATGGGCGATATTGCCGGTGTGATGAACAAGGCCGGCAACGTGCTCGGCATGATGCCGCACCCGGAGAACCTGATCGAGGCGGCCCATGGCGGCTCCGACGGTCGCGGTATCTTCGCTTCGGCTCTCGAAGTAATCGCAGCTTAACCCTGCCGCTGATAGAAGGCATCCGACCATCCCCTTAACGCAAGCGAGACCGTCGATGCCTTCACTCTTCACCGGACGCCTGATCGGCCCTGCTTGCGCGGCTTTCGCCGCAGCGTTTTTGGCGTCTTGCCAGTCGCCGCGCCCGCCGGCGCCGACCGCAAACTCGGCAGCGCTGCCGACGATGGAACGCGTCGCACTCGGCGCCAACAGCTGCTGGTTCAAGTCAGGCGATGCGGCCTTCAAGAACTACCGGCTCGCGCCTGAACTCAACTCGTTCTCGGGCCGTCCCCGCATCCTGATCGTGCCGCGCAAGTCACCCGAAGCTCGGCCCTTGGCCGTTGTTCAGGCGGAAGGTCAGCCAGCGCGGCTGCAGGCATTCGGGCCTCTCATGAGTGAACCTGTCGGCACGCGCATGAGCGCGGATATCCGCCGTTGGGCCGCCGGCGGCCAGGGCTGCAAGTAATCAGAGTACTGATACAACGGGCGCTGCAGGTTTGATATCTGCGGCGCCCATTTGTTTGCGTGCTTAGATTGCCGAGAGTTTGCCGCGGATCATCTCGGAAAAAGCCCTACCGCCAGAACGGCACCGACGATTCCCGCCGTGCATCCCTCTCGTTGACACCGATATCGCTGAGTTGCCAGTCGCTCATCTCTTCAAGAGCGATGCGGCTGCGCCTTTTGGCGGCGAGAAGGCAATAGAGCCGCCAGAGGTGCTGAAGCGTGTTCTTTGCACGGCCAGAGAATTCGACGTCAAATCCGGCCCTGCGGCGCGCGCGCGGGGCCTCGTCTACGGTTGACGAGCAAATTGTATCAATTGCACTCATTGTACGTTCCAATGCATCGATTGACATCATTGCATTGGTGATAATTGACATAATTCGCGGTGTAATCTAGATAATTGTCACTATGACAAATTGGCTCCCGGACATTCAGCAGGGTCATGGTCCGCTTTATGCGCGGATCGCCGACCAGATCGAACAGGCAATCGGCGACGGCGCCCTGCCCGTTGGCGCAAAATTGCCGCCGCAGCGCAACCTCGCCTATGACATTGGTGTCACCATTGGCACCATCGGACGCGCCTACAATATGGTGCGTGAACGTGGGCTCGTCAGCGGTGAGGTCGGGCGCGGAACCTATGTGCTCGATCACCAGGAGAGCCGCCCGCCGGAGCAGGCTGACCCGCTGACCACGTCCTTGGCCGGCACTCGGCCGCTGATTGCGCCCGCTGGCAAGTTGCGCTTTGACAGCACCGCAGCGCCGGATATCGGCCAAGGCTTTGTCCTCAGCGAACTCTTGAGCGAAATCAGCCGCGATCACCACGCAGACATAGCCAGCTACGCCCGCAACTTCCCGGATCACTGGTTCGAGGCTGGGTGCCAATGGCTGGCGCGCGGCGGCTTTCGCCCCTCGCCGGAAACGATTGTCCCGACATTGGGCGCGCACGCCGCTGTCATTGCGGTGATTGCGGCAGTCACCTCGCCCGGTGACCGCATTGCCTTCGAGACCTTGACCTATTCCCAGGTCAGCCGCAGCGCCGGCCTGATCGGGCGGCGCACGACGCTGATGGAATCGGATGAGTTCGGCCTGATCCCAGAGGATTTCGAGCGGGTCTGCGCACAGCAGCATCCCAAGCTCGCCTTCCTGATGCCCAGTGCCCAGAACCCGACGGTGGCCGTCATGCCGCTAGCCCGGCGGCAGGCAATTGCCGACATCGCCCGCAAGTATGGCGTCTGGCTGGTCGAGGACGATCTTTATGGGGCCATGACCGGCGATCCAACGCCGCCCTTGGCTGAGTTGGCGCCGGAGCGGACGTTCCTTGTCGGTGGTCTCTCGAAATCTGTTGCCGCCGGTGTTCGCGGCGGCTGGGTTGCCTGCCCGCCGCATTTCAGCCAGCGCATCCGCATCGCGCACAAGATGGTCAGCGGCGGGCTGCCGTTCATCCTGGCGGAGCTTTGCGCCCGCCTCGTCCTTTCCGGTTCGGCTAACATTCTGCGCGCCAAGGGCATCGAAGAGATAAGGGCGCGCGAGGCGATCGCCCGCGAAGTGTTCGATGGCATCGACTTCAGCTCGCACCCAAGCGTTCCCTTCCTCTGGATGAAGCTGCCGGAACCGTGGCTCTCCGGCACGTTCAAGCAGGCGGCCCTGCAGGAAGGCGTGCTCGTCGACGACGAGGACGAGTTCAAGGCCGGTCGCGCGGATCGCGTATTTCACCGCATCCGTATCGGCTTCTCCTCTCCTGCCGATCGCGCCGAAGTGCGCCGTGGCTTCCAGACATTGAGGCGTCTGCTCGACAGCGGGCGGGCGGGCTACGATAGTTTCGAGTGATAACC
This sequence comes from Ensifer adhaerens, assembly GCF_013283195.1. Taxonomy (GTDB): domain Bacteria; phylum Pseudomonadota; class Alphaproteobacteria; order Rhizobiales; family Rhizobiaceae; genus Ensifer; species Ensifer adhaerens_G. The sequence continues at coordinate 2,461,914 of NZ_JABEKT010000001.1, forward strand.
CGATCTACTGGGTGACTTTCGCGCAAGGCTGAGCATCATGTGTTTTAGCAGTTTTGCGTAGATCGATTCGCTTCGGGAACTCGGCATGCCATCATTGCTTTTGGGCTCATCGCTCTGCCTCACGACATCGTCGCTCTTTCTCGTCGCTCTTTCTCGTCGCTCTTTCTCGTCGGTCTGTTATCGCCAGCTCCGGCCATTGCCGGCGACGGCAGCTTCGATGAGATGCGCTTCGCAGCGACCGCCTCGATCAGCAACGGCGATAAGCGCGAAGACGGGGTCTTTCCCTCTATCACCGTCTTCCTTGATCCGCTCGACGCGGACAGTGCCAAGGATCTTGGCGAAAAGCTGCTGCGACCCCGCATCCATGCGGGGGCTGCCGTCGCAACGTCCTCCGAAGGAGCCAACCAAGTCTATGGCGGTTTGAGCTGGACCTTCGATGTGACGAAGCGCTTCTTCGTCGAGCTTGGCGCTGGCGGAACCGTGCATGACGGCGATCTCAAAGCCGACGGCACATCCGGACCGAAGCTCGGCTGCCGCCTGCTCTTTCGCGAATACGCCGCGGCCGGCGTCAGATTCGACGATCATTGGAACCTGTCGGCGACGGTGGAGCATGCCTCGCACGCCGAACTTTGTGATGGTCCCAACGACGGCTTGACCCGGGCCGGCCTCGCGCTCGGCTACACGTTCTGACGGGTAAGCGTCGGCGAGGCGCATGGGCGCCTCGAAAAACGCCGCAACCGCTGTTGATCGCCCGTATTTTTCTGTCGCGCCGCGCCGCAGCATACGCTAAAGAAGCCGCAAAGCGCCCCCTGTGTCTGTTGCGGTTCGCACGCGCCATATCCCGTGGAAGGATTGCGCGCCGCCCGAAGGATTTGACGGTCGACGATGACGATTTCCAACACCCGCCCCATCACCCCGGAACTCATCGCCTCGCACGGGCTCAAGCCCGACGAATACGAGCGCATTCTCGGCCTGATCGGTCGCGAGCCGACCTTCACCGAGCTCGGCATCTTCTCGGCGATGTGGAACGAGCACTGCTCCTACAAGTCTTCGAAGAAGTGGCTGCGCACGCTGCCGACCAAGGGCCCGCGCGTCATCCAGGGTCCGGGCGAAAATGCCGGCGTTGTCGACATCGATGACGGCGACTGCGTCGTCTTCAAGATGGAGAGCCACAACCACCCGTCCTACATCGAGCCTTACCAGGGGGCCGCGACCGGCGTCGGCGGCATCCTGCGCGACGTCTTCACCATGGGCGCCCGCCCGGTCGCAGCGATGAACGCCCTGCGCTTCGGCGCGCCGGACCATCCGAAGACCCGCCACCTCGTTTCCGGCGTCGTTGCCGGCGTCGGCGGCTACGGCAATTCCTTCGGTGTTCCGACTGTTGGTGGCGAAGTCGAGTTCGACGCGCGCTACAACGGCAACATCCTCGTCAACGCCTTTGCCGCCGGCCTCGCCAAGAGCGATGCGATCTTCTACTCCAAGGCCGAAGGTGTGGGCCTGCCCGTCGTCTACCTTGGTGCCAAGACCGGCCGCGACGGCGTCGGCGGCGCGACCATGGCATCGGCCGAGTTCGACGAATCGATCGAGGAAAAGCGCCCGACCGTGCAGGTTGGCGACCCCTTCACCGAAAAGTGCCTGCTGGAAGCCTGCCTTGAGCTGATGCAGACCGGCGCCGTCATCGCCATCCAGGACATGGGTGCCGCCGGCCTTACCTGCTCGGCCGTCGAAATGGGCGCCAAGGGCGACCTCGGCATCGAGCTCAACCTCGACACCGTGCCGGTGCGCGAAGAGCGCATGACGGCCTACGAGATGATGCTGTCCGAGAGCCAGGAGCGCATGCTCATGGTGCTGGAGCCGGCAAAGGAAGAAGTCGCCAAGGCGATCTTCGTCAAGTGGGGCCTCGACTTCGCCATCGTCGGCAAGACCACCGACGACCTGCGCTTCCGCATCCTGCATCAGGGTGAAGAGGTCGCGAACCTGCCGATCAAGGAGCTGGGCGACGAAGCGCCGGAGTATGACCGTCCCTGGACGCCGGCCAAGGTCCCGACAGCACTTGCGACCAACGACATCCCGCAGACGGATGTCGCCGACGCGCTGGTGCAGTTGGTCGGTTCGGCCAACAATTCTTCGCGCCGCTGGGTCTACGAGCAGTACGATACGCTGATCCAGGGCAACTCGCTGCAGCTGCCGGGGGGTGACGCTGGCGTCGTGCGCGTCGAGGGCCACCAGACGAAGGCGCTCGCCTTCTCCTCCGACGTGACGCCGCGTTATGTCGAGGCGGATCCGTTCGAAGGTGGCAAGCAGGCGGTTGCTGAATGCTGGCGCAACCTGACGGCAACCGGCGCGCTGCCGCTGGCGGCCACCGACAACCTCAACTTCGGCAATCCGGAGCGCCCCGAAATCATGAGCCAGCTGGTTCATGCCATCAAGGGCATCGGCGAGGCCTGCACGGCGCTCGATTTCCCGATCGTTTCCGGCAACGTATCGCTCTACAACGAGACCAACGGCCAGGGCATCCTGCCGACCCCGACCATCGGCGGCGTCGGCCTGATCAAGGACTGGTCGAAGATGGCGCGCATCCGTTTTGCCGCTGCCGGCGAAACGATCCTGCTTGCCGGTGCGCCCGAGGGCCTCGGTTCGCATATCGCCCAGTCGGTCTATATGCGCGACGTCCATGGCCGTACCGACGGTCCGGCGCCGCATGTCGATCTGGCTCACGAGCGCAAGGTGGGTGACTTCGTCCGCAGCCTGATCGTCGACGGTTTGGTGACATCGGTTCACGACTGCTCGTCCGGCGGTCTGGCCCTCGCCGTTGCCGAAATGGCGATGGCGTCCGATATCGGCGCAACGGTCGATGCGGTCGAAGGTCATGATCCGATTGCTGTTTTCTACGGCGAAGACCAGGGCCGCTACGTGCTGACGGTCGCCGACGCCAACGTCGCCGCCGTTCGGGCCCGCGCGGAAAAGGCCGGCGTTGCTCTTCCCGAAATTGGCAAGACAGGCGGTGATGCCGTCAAGCTCGGCGCTGCTCGCGCCGTGGCAATTCAGCAATTGCGCTCCGCCCATGAATCGTGGTTCCCTGACTTCATGGACGGCTCCAGCAACGCTGCTGCCGCCGCAGAATAATAAAGGGAGTAGGCGTATCATGCCCATGGCACCAGGCGACATCGAAGACATGATCAAGGCAGGAATTCCCGGCGCCAAGGTCACGATCCGCGATCTGGCCGGTGACGGCGACCATTATGCCGCCGAAGTCGTGGCCGAAGCGTTTCGCGGCAAGACCCGCGTGCAGCAGCACCAGATGGTCTATAACGCGCTGAAGGGCAACATGGGCGGTGTTCTGCACGCGCTCGCCCTTCAGACCAGCGCGCCGGAGTAAGCTTGAGATGGCCGACCTGATCAAGGAACTGGTCAGTGGCGTCGTCGACAGCGCGCTGAAGGAAATCCTGAAGAAGACCGGCGTCAAGCGGACCGCGACGAAACGGACCAAGCGCCGGACGCGCAAGGCTGCGTCGGGCGGCATTCTCGGCGATATCCTGGAAGCCGCCATCGGCAAGCCGGCCAAGAAGCAGGTGAGCCGGCGGCGAACCGCCAGCGCACGCAGCAAGACACGCAGACGCTCGGCCTGATGAGTTGTATTAAAACCACATCTTGAGGCCCATCAATATTTGTTGCACTTGGGTGGTGAAAATCACCGATATGCATGCTATCTAAGGCCAAACGGATATCCGGTCCTTGAAACCGGCGCAGGAAGGATGAAAAGATGAGCGGAATTCACGAATTCATCGCGAACGAAGTCAAGACCAACGATGTGGTGCTCTTCATGAAGGGCACGCCGCAGTTCCCCCAGTGTGGCTTCTCCGGTCAGGTGGTTCAGATTCTCGATTACATCGGCGTCGACTACAAGGGCATCAATGTCCTTGCCGACGCGGATCTGCGCCAGGGCATCAAGGATTACTCGAGCTGGCCGACCATCCCGCAGCTTTATGTAAAGGGTGAATTCCTCGGCGGTTGCGACATTGTCCGCGAAATGTTCCAGGCTGGCGAACTCCAGTCACACCTGCAGGAACAGGGAATTTCGGTCAAGGGTGCTGCCGCCTAAGTCAGGCCGCCAACTCCGATCTTGTCGGAAAAGGCGGGCGACCGCCTTTTTTGATTCCGGAGATAGATCCGGATCATCTAATTTTCGTTGTTCTTTTCTAGGTTGAACGCACTCTCGTTCTGTCATGTAGCGGTCGCGATAACTCGGCATAAGCAGCTTGAAAGGGCGTTTGCCCGTCCCACGCTCCGGCTTGGCCCGGCTGCCGTCGTCGAAAGTCCCTTTCGCTTCACATCGGATGCCGCTTGCACCGCTTTGCCGGACCGGGCCCGTCCCCTCAAACGACACTCGACATGCCGACCGGCATTTTGCCAGCCGACGTCGCCTCTTTCCGGAACAAACTCCGGTCTTGACCTATTTCGGTTGCGCCCGGCGCGCCGCAAGGATTTTGCCTATGACGAGCACGACAGACGAAGCGGCCGCTCCCGGCCTGAGCAAATTTCAGTTCATCGCGTTGATGGCGATGTTGATGGCCGTCAATGCGATCTCGATCGACATCATGCTACCGGGCCTGCAGCAGATCGGCGCCAGCCTCGGCGTGACCGACGAAAACCATCGGCAGTATGTCATCACCGCCTATCTCATCGGCATGGGTGTGGCACAGCTGTTCTTCGGCCCGTTGTCGGATCGCTTCGGCCGCAAGGCACCGCTGCTTGCCGGCCTCGGCATCTACGGTCTCTGTGCGGTCGCCATCGCCATCGTGCCGACCTTCAGCGCCCTGCTTGCTCTTCGCTTCGTCCAGGGCATCGGCGCAGCTGCCACCCGCGTCATCACCGTTTCGATCGTTCGCGACGTCTATGGTGGTCGGCGCATGGCCGAGGTGATGTCGCTGATCATGATGGTGTTCATGATCGTGCCGGTCGTCGCACCGAGCATCGGGCAGCTGATCATGATCTTTGCCGAGTGGCACATGATCTTCGTCGTCATAGCGGTCTTTGCCTTTACGATGGCCACGCTCGTCGTGTTCCGGCTTCAGGAGACGCTGAACCCGGATCATCGTCGCGCGTTCACGCCTTCGGTTATCCTCAGCGGCTTCAAGATCGTTCTGACCAACCGGTTGTCGCTTTTCTATACGCTGGCGACATCGGTCATCCTTGGTGCTCTCTTCGGCTTCATCAACTCGGCGCAGCAGATCTTTGTCGGGGTCTATGGGCTTGGATTGTGGTTTCCGGTCGTATTTGCGGCATTTGCCGGCATGATGGCGGTGGCGTCCTTCACCAACTCGCAGCTCGTGCGGCGTTTCGGCATGCGGGCGCTGTCGCACTCCGCTCTGCTCGGATTCATGTTCGCCAGCTTCCTCTGGATGGCGGCGTCGCTCTACGGGCCGGTGCCCTTCCCGCTCTTCGTGGTCCTCTATGGTGCTGCGATGTTCCAATTCGGGTTGATCGCGTCGAACTTCAACGCGATGGCGATGGAGCCGCTCGGCCATGTCGCCGGCACGGCCTCCTCGGTGCTTGGCTTTACGCAGACCATTGGCGGCGGCGTCATCGGCGCCTTCATCGGGCAGGCCTTCGACGGAACGACGACACCGCTGGCGACCGGCTATTTCACCGTCGCGGCGATCGCTGTCGTCTTCGTTCTGATCGCCGAACGCGGAAAGCTGTTCAAGGCACACAATCCGGCGGGCTGATTTGAGCCCGCCAGCAGTTACTCCTCCCAGATCCGCTCTTTACGGGTACGCACAATGACCACGATCACCACTCAATCAGACCATGTCGACGGGGTTTCAGGCGCCGCGCGCCTGAACATGGGCCTCCTCGAATTCATCATCACCATCGCCGTCATGACAGCGAGCGTGGCGATCGCCATCGACAGCATGCTGCCGGCATTGCCCAGCATCGGCCAGTCGTTGAACGTCGCCAACTCCAACGACACCCAGCTCGTCATCGGCGTCTTCTTCCTCGGCTTTGGCCTGTCGCAGATCTTCTTCGGCAGCCTTTCCGATACGTTCGGAAGGCGCGCCGTGTTGCTCGGTGGCCTTGCTTTCTTCACCGTGTCGATGTTTGCAGCCGCCCTCACCCAGAGCTTCGAAATGCTGCTCGTCCTGCGCTTCGTCCAGGGTATCGGGGCAGCTGCCGTGCGGATCACCACCATGGCGATCGTGCGCGACTGCTTCGGCGGCCGCGAGATGGCGCGGGTGATGTCCTACGTCATGATCGTCTTCATGGTCGTTCCGATCGTCGCGCCGTCGATCGGCCAGTTGGTCATTCTCTATGCGAACTGGCATTGGATCTTCATCCTAATCGGTATCATCGGCGCCATCCTCTTCGTTTGGGCGCTGACCCGCATGAAGGAGTCGCTGCCGAAGGAAGAGCGCCTGCCGCTGTCCGTCAAGTCGGTCGCATCCGGCTTCAAGACGGTGCTGACCAACCGCATCACCTGCGGTTACATGATCGGCATGACCATGTTCACCGCCGTCATCTGCGCTTACATCGTCACCGTCCAGCAGATCTTCGGCGAGGTATATGGCCTCGGTGAATGGCTCCCGATCGCTTTTGCCGGCACCGCCGGCGGCATTGCCGTTGCCAATTTCGCCAACGGCTTTTTCGTGCGCAGCTTCGGTATGCGCCGCATCTCGCACGTGTCGATGATCCTGTTCACGCTGATTTCCATCGTCGGCTTTGCGATGGCGCTTTCGGGCACGCCGGCCTTCGTCGTCAGCTATCTGATGTTCTCGGTGCTGTTGATGTTTTTCGCAGTCATCGCCACCAACTTCACGGCGATCAGCCTGGAGCCGATGGGACACCTCGCCGGCACCGCGACGGCGATCACCGGCTTCGTCTCGACGACAGGCGGCGCACTGATCGGCGGTGCTGTCGGCCAGCTGTTCAACGGCACGCTGCAGCCGCTGCTCGGGGGCTTTGCCCTCTTTGGTATCGTGACGATCCTGGCAACCCTTTGGGCCGAGAAGGGCAAGCTCTTCACCCATCCCGGCGACAAGGACGTCTCGCTCGACCATGGCGGCGGCCATATGTGATTATCTCCTGCCAACAAAAAGCCCGCCTGGAGCGATCCAGGCGGGCTTTTTTCATTGCATGATCTCGTCCTGTCAGACGGTGAAAACTTCGCGACGCAGCGTTTCCCAGCTGTCCTTGTCGGTGGCGAGCAGCAGGCCACCATTGAGATGGGCAGGCAGGTAGGGCGAACCGTCGAAGCGCGCGGCATAGGCGCCCGCTTCCTGCGCGATCAGCGTACCGGCCAGATGATCCCAGGGCATCAGCTTCTGGTACATCAGGAAGTGGATGTGGCCGCCGGCAAGGATGCGGTATTCGTGTGCAGCACACCGGTAGCTCGTAGCAATTCGCACCTTCGCCATGTTGGCCATGACTTCGCGCCGGGCCTCTTGCTTGTAGAAGCCCGTCGAGGCGCCGCCGACCATGGCCTCGAGCGGAACGCCTGCCGTCACCGCCATGCGCTCCTGCGAACCGTCGGGGCGGCACATCCAGGCACCCGAGCCCTTCTCGGCAATCACCCAGTCGTTCCCCAGCGGATCATAGATGATGCCGGCAACCGTCTCGCCCTTGGAAACGACGCTCGCCATGACGCCGAAGAGCGGCAGGCCGGCTGCGAAGTTGAAGGTGCCGTCGATCGGGTCGACGACGACGGCGAGATCGGCATCGGCCAGCTTGTCGAGCAGGGCCGGATCGGCGGCAACCGATTCTTCGCCGATGAACACCGCACCCGGAGCGATCTCGTCCATGCGTGCCTTGATCAGGCGCTCGGCCGCCTCGTCACCTTCGGTGACGAGATCGATCGCTTCCGACTTCATCCGCACATCGCCCGCGCCGAGATTGCGAAACCGCGGCAGGATTTCTTTGACCGCGGCCTCCTGCAAGAGATTGGCAAGGGCGGCGATGTCGACGGAATGGCTCATTCTTTGGGCTCCGGTGTGAGGGACTGGAAGTCGAATAGCTTGGGGTCGAGCAGATGCGACGGGTTCACATGGCCAAGTGCGCGCAGCATCGTATCCTTGCGGCCGGGCATGCGTCGCTCGAGATCGGCGAGCATCGCCTTCATCGCGTTGCGCTCCAGCCCGTCCTGCGATCCGCAGAGGTCGCAAGGAATGATCGGGAACTCCATGGCTGCCGCGAACTTCGCCAGGTCGTCCTCGGCGGCATAGGCGAGCGGCCGCAGCAGCATCAGGTCGCCTTCATCGTTCAACAGCTTTGCCGGCATCGAGGCGAGCCTGCCGCCGTGGAAGAAGTTCATGAAGAAGGTTTCGAGAATGTCTTCCCGGTGATGGCCGAGGACCAGCGCATCGCAGCCCTCTTCGCGCGCGATCCGGTAGAGATTGCCGCGGCGCAGCCGCGAACAGAGCGAGCAGTAGGTGGCACCCGTCGGCACCTTTTCCTTTACGATCGAATAGGTGTCGCGATATTCGATCCGGTGCTTGACGCCGATCGAGGCCAGATATTCCGGCAGGATGTGCTTCGGAAAGTTCGGCTGGCCCTGGTCGAGATTGCAGGCGACGAGCTCGACCGGAAGCAGCCCGCGCCATTGCAGGTCCATCAGCAAGGCCAGCAGGCTGTAGCTGTCCTTGCCGCCGGAGATCCCGATGAGCCAACGCTTGGCGCCTTTCAGCATGCCGAAATCGTCCATCGCCTGTCGCGTCTGCCGCAACAGCCGCTTGCGCAGCTTGTTGAACGAGACCGACGACGGCATGCGTTCGAAGATCGGGTGAAGGCCCGTTTCGATCTCGCCGTCTTCAACGGCATTGTCGATTGCGTCAGGCGAAAGGGCTGGCGAATGATCCATGGCAACGATCCTGGAATGGCGGGCGCAGGGAAAAAGGCGCGCGGTGCGTCACGGCCAGCACTTGCCTCGTTCCTCCTGCAAGATCAAGGGAAAACGGCCCTTCGGCCGAAATCAGGAGCCAAACACCGACCAGCCGGTACGCGCGGCAAGCATCTCGAGCGCGAGAGACCCCAGAAGCGAATTGCCGTTGTGGTTCAGCCCCGGCGACCAGACGGCGACGGAAGCCTTGCCGGGCGCGACGGCGAGAATGCCGCCGCCGACGCCGCTCTTGCCGGGCAGACCGACCCGGTAGGCGAAATCGCCCGAACCATCATAGTGGCCGCAGGTCAGCATCAGCGCGTTGATGCGCCGGGCGCGCTGGCGCGACACGACCGAATGCCCGGACAAGGGATTGGTGCCGCCGGCCGCCAGGAACAGACCGGCCTTGGCGAGCTGGCTGCATGTCATCGATAGCGCGCAGTGATGGAAGTAGACGCCGAGCACATGCTCGACCGGGTGATCGAGCCGCCCGAAGGAGCGCATGAAGTTTGCAAGCGCGAAATTGCGGAAGCCCGTTGCCGTTTCGGAGCGGGCGACCTCATGATCGATGACGATGGCGTCGTCGTCGGCGAGGTAGCGGACGAACTGCACGATCTCGCCGATCAGTTCGCGCGGCGTGTGGCCAGCAAGGATCAGGTCGCTGATGGTGATTGCGCCGGCATTGATGAAGGGATTGCGTGGCTTGCCACCTTCCTGCTCGAGCTGGACGATCGAGTTGAAGGCCGAGCCTGAAGGTTCGCGACCGACGCGATGCCAGATGTTTTCGCCGTGTTTGCCGAGCGCCAGTGTCAGCGTGAACACCTTGGAGACACTCTGGATGGAGAACGGCACCTCGGCGTCGCCGACCCGGTGCACCTGCCCATCCGTGGTGACGATCGCCATGCCGAAGTGCTCGGGATTAACGCGCGCGAGCTGCGGGATGTAGTCCGCGACCTTGCCCTCGCCGAGCCGTGGTGTCAGCTCGCGGTGGATATCCTCGATGATCGCCTGCAGATCCTGCGGCGTCTTCTGCTCCGGCATGCGATTTCCCCTTCCGCCGCGCACATCAGCGCTTTGTCCGTGACAAGGGCGATGCGCGACAGATCAAAACGCCACGATATCTGAAGAGATCTGAAGAGACAAAAAAACCGCCCGTTTCCGGGCGGTTTTCGAAACGTTCACAAGGCCAAGGCCCCGGATTAACGCGAGTAGAATTCGACGACGAGGTGCGGTTCCATGACGACGGCGTAAGGCACGTCGGAGAGAACCGGAACGCGGACGAAGGTTGCTACCATCTTGTTGTGGTCGACTTCGATGTAGTCAGGAACGTCACGCTCAGCGAGCTGAACCGATTCGAGAACGGTCACGAGCTGCTTGGACTTTTCCTTGACTTCGATGACGTCGCCCGGCTTGCAACGGTAGGAACCGATGTTGACGCGAACGCCGTTAACCTTGACGTGGCCATGGTTGACGAACTGGCGTGCAGCGAAAACGGTCGGAACGAACTTTGCGCGGTAGACGATCGCGTCGAGGCGCGATTCGAGCAGGCCGATCAGGTTCTCCGGGGTGTCACCCTTGCGGCGGTCAGCTTCGGCGAAGATCGCACGGAACTGCTTTTCGCGGATGTCGCCGTAGTAGCCCTTCAGCTTCTGCTTGGCGCGCAGCTGCACACCGAAGTCCGAAAGCTTGGACTTGCGGCGCTGGCCGTGCTGGCCCGGGCCGTATTCGCGGCGGTTAACCGGCGACTTCGGACGGCCCCAGATGTTTTCGCCCATACGGCGGTCAATTTTGTACTTGGACGATTCGCGCTTGCTCATCGCATTTCCTTTCAGTCTGTTACACCGGTCTGTTGCCAAACCGGATCAAGGAAACACGCCCTCCTCTGAACCCATTTTGAGAGTTCTGACAGGATTCTCACGATCACGATGCCGGAGAAACCACGGGACATGTCAAATGAAACACCGGACATTTCTGCCCGGCGTTGGGGCGGCTTTAGGGCTTCCGATCGGCATTGTCAAACAAAATCGCCGTATTAGGGGCCATTTCAGGCGGGGTCGCCGGCTGCTGGCTTTCCAGCGAAACAAGCAGCTTCTTCAGAAGCGCTGCCAGTGCGACACGTTCCTCTGGCCCAAGACCTCCGAGATAGCGCGCCTCGCTCGCCATGTCAGCCCGAAATGCGGCTTCTGCGAGCGCTACGCCCTTCTCCGTCAACCCAACCACGCTGCTGCGTCCATCCGATGCCGAACGCTCGCGCAGGATCAGCCCTGCCTTCTGCAACCGATCAAGCCGATGTGTCAGTCCGCCCGACGAAATCATCAGCAATGTATAGAGGTCGGTCGGCGTCTGGCGATACGGAGGGCCGGAGCGCCTGAGCGTCGAGATCACGTCGAATTCGCCGCGGTCGAGACCGAAGGAGGCAAAGGTCTCCTCGATCGACGGACGCACCAGATTCGAAAGCCGGTAGGCGCGCCCGAGAATGGTCATTGGCTCCGTATCGAGGTCCGGCAATTCGCGATCCCATTGCGCCCGCAACCGGTCGACGTGGTCCCTCTTCACTTGCTCATCCTGCATCGTCTACTCCGCGGCCTCCAGCAATATATCTTGACGAGAAGATATTTTGGCATAATATCTTCTCATCAAGATAACTCATTCGAACCAGCAAACCAACCCGATGGAGATCAGCATGTTTCATGTCATTCCGCGCGCAGAGCAGAAGCAGAGCCCTAACCGGACGATCCTGTTCGAGGGCGGACAATACGGCACGCCGGTTTCACTCTTCTTGATGAATGCGGAGCCTGGCCAAGGTCCGGCGCTTCACCTCCACCCCTATCCGGAGACCTGGCTCATTCATTCCGGCGAGGCGGAGTTCACGGTCGGCGAAGAGACGCTTATCGGCAAGGCCGGCGACATCATCGTCGTCGATCCCGGCACGCCGCACCGTTTCGTCAACAGCGGCGACACTCGGCTGGAGATGACCTGCATCCATGCGTCCGACCGTGTGATTCAGGAATGGCTTTGACGCCACGCACGCGACAGGCGGGGGCGTGTATCGCGGCCGTCTCGTCATTAAGCAACCGGAACTGAAGCCTCGAACGGAGGTCGCGCCTATTCAGCTGCAGCCGCGGACGGATCCATGGCATCCGGCCCGTTCGCGTCGCCCGGAGCGGTTTCGCAGCCAAGGTCGGGAAAGGCGACGATTCGCTTGCCGCTGAAATCGGCATGGACGACGATCAGCCCATTTTCCTCGAAATAGCCGAGCAGCCGCCGGGCGCGACGGGCGGAATGGGTGCCGTAGGCCCGTGCGATCATTGCGTCCGACGGGCATGCAAGGCCGCGCACGGCGGCCTGCGCCATCATCAGGAAAACGCCTTGCAGGTCCTCGGTGACGCGATCGGCTAGCCGGAGGGCAGATGCCCAGGCGTCCGTGGCTGCGGTCTCCGCATCGACGCCCGAGCGCGCGATTGCCATCTTGCGCCGGAAGGCGCTCAGCGACAGGGCTGCACCCGGAACGCGCCGGATTCGACAACGCACGAGAAAGTCCTGGAACAGCTCGGCATCAGGCCGGAATGCGGCATCGGGATTGGCAAGAATCTCGGCAAGCAGGCTGTCGAGCAGCGCGCCACGCTCTTCCGACGACATTTCCGGCTGAGCAGGTTTCACCTCGATCGGCGCCATAGGCTCCGGACGCGGACGCGACAGTTCGGCGAGAATATCTGTGGCCGGGCGCGGCGGTGGTGCGGCACGACGCACAAGCGGCCGGGTCAGTTCGTCGGCGTCGGGCGTAAAGATCAGGTCTTCCACATCCTGCGGCGCTTCCGGCAATGGCATCAGCTTGGGGCTCGTCGAGCGTGCCGAGGTCTCGACGGCGCCGATGGTCACCTTCAGCGGACGACGCGACAGCGCCGGGCCGAGGGCGACGAAGGAGCCGCGCTTCAGATCGCGGAACATTTCCGCGGTCCGGCGATCCATGCCGAGCAGATCGGCGGCACGCAGCATGTCGATATCGAGGAAGGTCCGGCCCATCAGGAAGTTGGACGCTTCTGCCGCAACGTTCTTGGCAAGCTTTGCCAGGCGCTGGGTGGCGATGACGCCGGCAAGCCCACGCTTACGTCCACGACACATGAGATTGGTCATGGCGCCGAGCGAAATCTTGCGGACTTCTTCGGTGACATCGCCGGCAACCGACGGCGCAAACATCTGCGCTTCGTCGACGACCACGAGCACGGGGTACCAGTATTCCCGGTCCGCATCGAACATGGCGTTGAGGAACACGCCGGCGCTGCGCATCTGCTGGTCGATATCGAGCCCTTCGAGCGACAGAACGCAGGAAACACGATGCTGGCGAATGCGGGTGGCAATGCCGATCAATTCAGCGTCGGTGCGCTCGCCCTCGACCACCACATGGCCGAACTTGTCGGCGAGCGTGACGAAATCGCCCTCGGGGTCGATGATGCATTGCTGCACCCAAGGGGCGGATTGCTCGAGCAGACGACGCAAGAGGTGCGACTTGCCGGAGCCGGAATTGCCCTGCACCAAAAGACGGGTCGCCAGAAGCTCCTCGATATCGAGAGAAGCCGAAGTCCCTTCGGACGTCGCTCCCATGTCGATGCCGACTTTCATCTGTACCTCATCCTGCCTTTAGGGCGTTCGTCGTTTGGGCAGAGCAGCAGATGCGCTCTACCTCTGTTTTACGCATTTCCTGACGGAAAACCGCTTCGCATTTTCCTGGACATGCTCTGGCTGATGTCGGGCGCGCGCCCGCAAGCCCTGAGGCTTAGCACCCTTCCCCGCAGTTTTCCCGGTTCAAAGCGAGAAACCCACAGATAAGAAGACTTCGTTTACCGCACTGTCAGTCCGAAGCCCTGCATCAGCCGGCGGGTCGAAAAATCCGGCTTTCCTGAGGTGAAGATTGCCGGGTCCTCGCCGTTCAACGGTGCGAAGCCATTGGGCAGTGGCACCAGCGAGCGTGCGCGCCGCGCAATCGCCTCGGCCGGATCCAGCCAGTCGACCGGCCATGGCGCGAGCTTGCGGAACAGGTTGGCCATGAACGGATAATGCGTGCAGGCGAGAACGACGATATCGGTCTTGCGGCTGTCCATCTCGATGAAGCACGGCTCGATTTCGGCCAGCACCTCGGCGTCGTCGAGCTTCTCGCCACGAATATAGGCCTCTGCCATCCTGGCGAGGTTTTCGGAGCCGACCAGGCGGACATGACATTGGCTGGCAAAGGACTGGATCAGGTCGCGCGTATAGGCGCGCTTGACCGTGCCCGGCGTCGCCAGAACGGAAACGAGTCCGGAGCGCGTCCGCTCGGCCGCCGGCTTGATCGCCGGCACGGTGCCAACGAAGGTCATCTGAGGAAAAGCGGCGCGCAGATCGGCACCGACCAGCGTGAAGGCAGTGTTGCAGGCAATGACGCAGATTTCGGGGTCGTGCTCGGTCAAAAGGCGACCGAAGAGCGCGATGACATGTGCCCGCAGCGCCTCCTCCTCCCAGCCCCCATAGGGGAAGCCGGCATCGTCGGCGATATAGATGAAATGCCGCTCCGGCATCAGCACCCGCGCCTCGCGCAGGACCGTCAGTCCTCCGATGCCGCTGTCGAAGACGAGGATGGGTTTCAGGTCAGTCGCTGTCACCGCTGTCTGATGCCTTCTTGTTTGCCTCCGCCCTGCTGCTATCGGCAGGAGCGCCGGAACCCCGGGGATGTTCGCGCGAAAACCGGTCGAGCGACGAGATAACGCCGCGCAGCACCCGGATTTCCGTTTCGGTAAAGGATGGTCTGGTCAGAACGGTTCGCAGATTTTCCACCAATTTCGGCTTTTTGTCGGCGGAGCGGAAATAGTTGCGCGCTTCGAGCGCATCTTCCAGATGATCAAACAGCCCCTGCAGATCGTCCTTCTTCGCCGGACGCTGCTCCAGCGCCTGGAAGGACGTCTGGTCTTCGCTTTCCATGCCGGTTTTCAGCCACTCATAGGACATGAGCAGCACGGCCTGGGCAAGGTTGAGCGAGGCAAAGGCCGGGTTCACGGGAAAAGTGACGATCTCGTCGGCAAGCGCCACCTCCTCGTTGGTGAGGCCTGTGCGCTCGCGACCGAAGATGATGCCGGTCGCCTCGCCGGCGGTGAAGCGTTGCCTCAGCGTACGCGCCGCCACGATCGGCGAGCGCACCGGCTTGTAGCCGTAGCGGTCGCGCGCCGTCGTCGCATAGACGAAGTTGAGGTCGGCGATCGCCTCTTCCAGCGTGTCATAGAGCTTGGCGCCCTCGATGACGTGGTCGGCGCGGCTGGCGGCAGATTGCGCCTTTTCGTTCGGCCAGCCGTCGCGCGGGTTGACGAGGCGCAATTCCGACAGGCCGAAATTGGCCATGGCGCGGGCAACCATGCCGATGTTCTCGCCGAGCTGCGGATAGGCGAGAATGATCGCCGGCCCTTCGGTCAGGAGTTCTCGTTCGCTGTTCGTGCCTGCCATGTCTTTCGCCTTCGTCTTCTGTTCGGCGCTTCCCTCGCACAAAAGCCCGGAAAGTTAAAGTCCAGGCATCGGTGGAGGTCAGCCCACCGCTGGATGCAGGCGGTTGAGCGAGATGCCGATCATCTCGAGCCCCAGCCCGGCATCGTCCTTCGATATCGGCAGGTGGCGGTCGACCGGTCCGGAGACGCGGCCGACATCGTAGAAGTAGCCCGCTCCCTTTTCCTCGATCGAACGAACGAGCGCGAGGTTTTCGTCGATGTCGCTGAGGAATGTCGGGTCAACGGCTTCGTCGGCGACGCGTCGGGCAAATACGCGCGCCCAATAGGTGCAGCCCATGAAGATCGCCAGCGTCTGTCGGACATGCCCCGGACGCGTGACCAGCTGCCAGGACACGCCGAGCGGCTTTGCGGCGGCCGCAAGATCGCGGTAGGCGCGATCCAGCGCCTGCGACCGCACGATCAGCGCCATGCCCGAGGCACCCTCCTTGGCCGCTTGCAGCAGGCCCGTCAGTTCGCCGCACCAGGATTTGATGGCCAGATCGAGGGACGTTCGCGTTCGTGTCGGAAAGACGACGAAGGCAACCGCAGCACCGGCGATCGAGCCGATCAGGGTTTCCTCCAGGCGCAGCTGCAGCAACTCAGGCGTAAGCACACCCATCAGGCTGTAGAGCAGCGACAGGACGACGGAGACGAAGAACGTCATTGTCGCATAGGAAACCGCAAGGAAGTAGAAGGCAAGAAAGACGCAAAGCGCACTGAGCGGCAGCACGAGATAGATATTGCCGGCGACCAGGGTGCCGGCGACGATGCCAACCACGATCCCGAACAGCGTACCGGCCGAGCGCTGCAGCGCCTTGACCGCCGTGTCGCCGCGCGACCGCGTGTTGGTGAAGACGAGGAAGGCGGCCAGCACCGCCCAGAACCAGCGATCGCGCGACAGCATCAGCCCGAAGACCATGGCGATCCCTGCGGCAAGCGTGATCTGGATTGCGGACTTAAGCGCCGGATTGTCGAACGACAGGTTCAGCCGCGTTGCAGCCCGGCCGCTTTCGGGTTCGCTGGGGTCATCGAGGTCATGCTCGTCGAGCTTTGACAGGCTGCCCGCCAGCCGCTGCCGGACATTTCGCAGCCATGAGAGCGCCTTAACCGTTTCGGCGAGCCGCTCGTTTGTTCTGTCGATGCGTGCAGTCTCCGCTTCGATTTCGGCGGAGTTGCGTGCAAGCATCGCTTCGATCAAGGCCACGGGCGGCATGGCCTGAAGGCTGAGGACGATCACACTCTCTGCTGCCAGATGCAGGTCGAAGAGGTTGATCACCACATCCGACGAGGCCAAGCCCGGCTCGGGCTCCGGGCGTCGGTTCTCCGTCGGGATGAAACTTTCCGCCATCAACACCGCCTCCTTGAGGCGTTCTTCCCTGCGGTGAAGCCGGGTGCGGTCGGTTTCGAGCAGCATCGGTTTGCGCGCGACGTCGAGCAATTCCTCCAGCATTTGGTCGACGCGCTGCTGGACGCTGGCTGCAGCGCGCATGAGATCGCGGTAGCGGTTGTCGGGCAAAAGGACGGTGCGGACGAGATGTGCAACCGTCGCCGAGACCGCAGCGCCAAGAAACAGCGCCGGCAACTGATCGGCGGTCGGGCGCAGATATGCACCGATGAAATAGGACATGAAGGCGAACATGCCGACGGCGAACCAACGCGCTCCGAACGATCTGCCATAAACCGCCAGGAAGATGATCAGCAGGAAGACGACATCAGAGACATAGCGATGACTCTCGAGCAGCGAGGCCAGTGCCACCATCGAGACGCCGGCGACGACGGCGATCACGCGGGTTACCAGCTGTTCGCCATGGGTGCGATCGCGCACGGCAAGGCCGCCCTCGATAGACAGAGAAACGGCAAGGCCATAGGCGGCCGATGGCAGTGGCGCTACGAGATAATGGAAAGCCATCAGCAGCAGAACCGACGAAACGATCGTCGCGGTGATGCGCGTTGCCTGCCGCAGCCGCGAAAAGGCGGGGTCGTTGGCGAGAAGCCAATCGCGCACGCGGGAACGAATTTCCATCGGTTGCCTTTGCCTGCCGCGGCGGCCAACGAGCGGCGCCGCTTCGCTGCTCTCTTCTGATTAACGTCGCCTCCGATCTTTTCAAGGCATGAGACAGATTAAAACCCCTCGAAAATGCCGTCCGTCCCCCTGCCTTGAGGTCGTTTGAACCTCCACCCAAAGTTTCAGTCAAGCATGCTTTGCCTTGCCGTTTCACAATGCTATAGGGCACTGGATTTTTCTAAAGAGGAAGGGACATCGCTCCCGCTGTCCCGCTAAACTACGAGGCATTTTCATGGCAAAGATCAAGGTCGCCAATCCGGTCGTCGAACTCGACGGCGACGAGATGACCCGCATCATCTGGCAGTTCATCAAGGACAAGCTGATCCATCCCTACCTCGACATCGACCTCGAGTATTATGACCTCGGCATGGAAAACCGCGACGCCACCGACGACCAGGTGACGATCGATGCTGCCAACGCCATCAAGAAGCACGGCGTCGGCGTCAAGTGCGCCACGATCACCCCGGACGAAGCCCGCGTCGAAGAGTTCAAGCTCAAGAAGATGTGGAAGTCGCCGAACGGCACGATCCGCAACATCCTCGGCGGCGTCATCTTCCGCGAGCCGATCATCTGCAAGAACGTTCCCCGCCTGGTTCCCGGCTGGACCAAGCCGATCATCGTCGGCCGTCACGCCTTCGGTGACCAGTACCGCGCCACCGACTTCAAGTTCCCGGGCAAGGGCAAGCTGACGATGAAGTTCGTCGGCGAAGACGGCAAGGAAATCGAATACGACGTCTTCGACGCACCGTCGGCCGGCGTTGCCATGGGCATGTACAACCTCGACGACTCGATCACCGAATTCGCTCGCGCTTCGCTGAACTACGGCATCCAGCGCAAGGTTCCGGTCTACCTGTCGACCAAGAACACCATCCTCAAGGTCTATGACGGCCGCTTCAAGGACATCTTCCAGAAGGTGTTCGACGAAGAATTCGCCGACAAGTTCAAGGAACTGAAGATCTGGTACGAACACCGCCTGATCGACGACATGGTCGCATCGGCACTGAAGTGGTCCGGCGGCTACGTCTGGGCGTGCAAGAACTACGACGGCGACGTGCAGTCCGACATCGTTGCCCAGGGCTTTGGTTCGCTCGGCCTGATGACTTCGGTCCTGATGACGCCGGATGGCCAGACGGTCGAAGCAGAAGCCGCACACGGCACCGTGACCCGCCACTACCGCCAGCACCAGAAGGGCGAGGAAACCTCGACCAACTCGATCGCCTCGATCTTCGCCTGGACCCGTGGCCTTGCCCACCGTGCCAAGCTCGACGGCAATGCCGAACTCGCGCGCTTCTCCGAAACGCTCGAAAAGGTCTGCGTCGACACGGTCGAATCGGGCTTCATGACCAAGGACCTGGCGCTGCTCATCGGCCCCGACCAGCCGTGGCTCTCGACCACCGGCTTCCTCGACAAGATCGACGAGAACCTGCGTAAGGCAATGGCTGCCTAATAGGGCACCAGCGTCGAATGGACGCGCGCCCTTCTCCGCGCACTGCCCTGACGATCGCTCGGATCGTCAGGGTCAACCACGCCGGTGAATTTGGCGCCATCCGCATTTACTCCGCGCAGATTGCCGTTGCGCGGAGACTATTTCCCGACTGTGTTCCCATGCTCTCTGAGATGTTGAGGGACGAAATTGAGCACTGCTCGCTTTTCCGGGGCGCCATGCCGGCGCGAAACTCCCGCCCCTGTCGCGTCATGCAGTTTTGGAGTTTGGGCGGCTGGCTTCTCGGCTTCTCGACGGCACTGATGGGGCGACGCGGCATATGGGCGTGCACGGCCGCAGTCGAAGCCGCCGTGCATCGCCATCTCGACGACCAACTCCACTTTCTGTCAGGCAAGGATGAGGAGCTGCACGCCCTCATCCTGTCAATTCGGGAGGAGGAACTGGCGCATCTCCAGCATGCTGAAGCTCAATTGATCCGCGAGGACATGCGCGTGAGGGCGCTTCGCGCCCTCATCTCTCTTTGCACTAATGTCCTGATCTGGCTTTCAACCTGGGGCGATTCCGTCCGTATGGCCAAGGCTTTGCGCCATGCGAGCGTTATTTGAGCGGCAGATAGATCTCGGTCAAAAGCTCTGTCGGCGGCACGTCGCGCGGATTGTTGAGATATTTCTCGAACATCAGGCTGTCGCGCACCTCTCGGCCGGACTGCGGCAGCCACGTGCCGTAGAGCCATTGATAGGCCAAGGGCATGTCCGCATACGGCCCCTTGTGACGCAGGACGGCGTAACGTCCACCATCGAGTGTCTGCGGCGTCAGCGGTGCATCCGAGGGCAAATCCCCTTTGGCCGACACGCAGGCGAAGGAACGCAGCTTGTCTGTCGGCACCAGTTCCGGATCATCCAGGTAGATGCCAATCATCTCCATGTCGGGCCTAAACAGGTTGCGCGAAAACAGCGTGCCGTAGAGGGTCTCGAACGCCTTGCCGATGCCCATGTAGGACCCGGTGTGGGCGACGCCGACGACGCCAAAACTATCGATTTCCTTGAGAGTGACTTCATACATGTCCGCAATTCCTTCCGATGAAGCGGTTTCGAAGGTTTTGTGGCTGCCCTCCCTCCGGTATCGCGCCGGCGGCAGTCCGTAGACTGCCTTGAAGGTGCGGTTGAAGGATTGAATATTGGGGTAGCCAGAGCGCTGCGCGATCGCATCGACAGGAAGATCGGTTTGTACGAGATCGGCGGCGGCCTTCTGCAGCCGTAGCCGCTTGACCGTTGCCGCCAGTGTCTCGCCGTGAACGGCCCGGTAGATCCGGTGCCAGTGGTGCGGCGACAGGCAGGCGATCTCAGCGAGCCGATCTAGATCGAGCTCTTCATTGAGATGGCCGTAAATATAGTCGCTCACCCTGTGCAGACGTCTCTCATAGGTCGCCCAGCTTGCCTGCTCGTCCATGCCGAACCTTTCGCGTTTTGCTCACGGATCGGTAGACCATAGCCGAGTTTGACAAATCCTGCGGAGTTTTACGGCGAGCGAATGCCGTTGGACCGACGGCCAGTCGCCACCACAAAAAAAGGCGCCCGAACCGGACGCCTTTTTCAAATTCCTGTGTGTGCGCCTGGTCTTAACCGGCCAGCGCCACAGCAACAGCCTCGATCGCTTCGGCTGCCTTCTCGCCGTCAGGGCCGCCAGCCTGCGCCATATCGGCGCGACCGCCGCCGCCCTTGCCGCCGAGAGCGGCGGAGGCGACACGCACCAGATCGACGGCGCTGACCTTGGAGGTCAGGTCGTCGGTCACAGCCACGACGGCACTTGCCTTTCCGTCACCGGAAACGCCGACAAAGGCGACGACGCCGGAGCCGAGGCTCTTCTTGCCGTCGTCCGCCAGGCTCTTCAGGTCCTTGGGCTCAACACCGGAAACCACCTTGCCGAGGAAGCGCATGCCGGCGATGTCGCGGGCGGCATCGCTCGATCCCGCCTGACCGCCGCCACCGAGTGCCAGCTTCTTCTTGGCTTCGGTAAGCTCGCGCTCCAGCTTGCGGCGCTCGTCGAGAAGTGCCTCGACGCGACCGAGCACGTCGCCCGGCTGAACCTTGAGCGTGTTGGCAAGCGTCTTGACCCGCTCGTCCTGTTCGTTGAGGTAGGCACGGGCCGCCTCGCCCGTCAGCGCCTCGACGCGGCGTACGCCGGCGCCGACGGCGCTTTCGGAAACGACGCGCACGAGGCCGATGTCACCGGTGGCCGACACGTGCGTGCCGCCGCAGAGTTCGACGGAATAGGGACGATTGGCCTTGGAGCCGTGGATGCCCTGGCCCATGGAGACGACACGCACTTCGTCGCCGTATTTTTCGCCGAACAGCGCCATCGCACCTTCGGCAATGGCATCGTCGACGCTCATCAGGCGGGTGGTGACCGGCGTGTTCTGGACGATGATCTCGTTTGCCATCTCCTCGACGATCTTCAGTTCCTCGGCCGACATCGGCTTCGGGTGCGAGACGTCGAAGCGCAGGCGCTCAGGTGCGACTAGCGAACCCTTCTGTGCCACATGAGTGCCGAGCACTTCGCGAAGCGCCTCATGCAGCAAATGGGTGGCGGAATGGTTGGCGCGCAGGCGCGAACGGCGGGCGTGGTCGACTTCGAGCTGCGCCGCATCGCCAGTCTTGATCGTGCCTTCGGCAACGACGCCGAAATGGACGAACAGCCCCTCGCCGCGCTTCTGCGTGTCGGTCACGGTTACCTTGCCGCCGTCGGTGGTGATCGTACCGGTGTCGCCCATCTGGCCGCCCGATTCGCCGTAGAACGGCGTCTGGTTGAGGACGATCTGGACGGTTTCACCCTTGGCGGCCGACTGTGCGACAGCGCCATCGCGCACGATCGCCTGGATCACGCCTTCGGCAATCTCTGTGTCGTAGCCGAGGAACTCGGTCGAGCCATGCTTTTCGCGCAGCTCGAACCAGATGGTTTCGGTTGCCGCTTCACCGGACCCCGACCAGCTCGCACGGGCCTCGGCCTTCTGGCGCTGCATGGCGGTCGTGAAGGCGTCGGTATCGACGGAAATGCCCTTGGCGCGCAGGGCGTCCTGGGTCAGGTCGAGCGGGAAGCCATAGGTGTCGTAGAGCTTGAAGGCGGTTTCGCCGTTGAACTGGTCGCCTTCGGAAAGGTCGGCCGAGGCTTCGGAAAGCAGGTTCAGGCCGCGCTCCAACGTCTTGCGGAAGCGCGTTTCCTCGAGCTTCAGCGTCTCGGAAATCAGCGCTTCGGCGCGCATCAGTTCCGGATAGGCACGGCCCATCTGGCCGACCAGCGCCGGCAGCAGCTTCCACATCAGGGGATCGCGGGCGCCGAGCAACTGCGCATGGCGCATGGCGCGGCGCATGATGCGGCGAAGAACGTAGCCGCGGCCCTCGTTCGACGGCAGAACGCCGTCGGCGATCAGGAACGCGGACGAACGCAGATGGTCGGCAATGACGCGGTGGCTGGCGCGCTGGTCGCCCTCTGCCTTGACGCCTGTTGCCTCTTCGGAGGCTGCGATCAGCGCGCGGAAGAGATCGATGTCGTAATTGTCGTGCTGGCCCTGCAGGACGGCTGCCAGGCGCTCAAGCCCCATGCCGGTGTCGATCGACGGACGCGGCAGGTTGACCCGCTCTTCCTTGGTGATCTGCTCGTACTGCATGAAGACGAGGTTCCAGATCTCGATGAAGCGGTCACCGTCCTCATCGGCAGAGCCAGGAGGTCCGCCCCAGATCTTGTCGCCGTGGTCGTAGAAGATTTCAGAACAGGGACCGCACGGGCCGGTATCGCCCATGGCCCAGAAATTGTCGCTGGTCGGAATGCGGATGATGCGGTCTTCGGTGAGGCCGGCGATCTTCTTCCAGAGGTCAAAGGCCTCGTCGTCGGTGTGATAGACCGTCACCAGCAGGCGCTTGGCGTCGAGGCCGTACTCCTTGGTGATCAGGTTCCAGGCAAGCTCGATGGCGTTCTCCTTGAAGTAATCGCCAAAGGAGAAGTTGCCGAGCATTTCGAAGAAGGTGTGGTGGCGGGCCGTATATCCGACATTGTCGAGGTCGTTGTGCTTGCCGCCGGCACGCACGCATTTCTGCGCGGTCACGGCCGTCGAATAGGGACGCTGCTCCAGCCCGGTGAAGACGTTCTTGAACTGCACCATGCCGGCATTGGTGAACATCAGTGTCGGGTCGTTGCGCGGCACCAACGGGCTCGACGACACCACCTCGTGACCATTCCTGCGGAAATAGTCGAGAAACGTCGACCGGATTTCATTCACGCCGCTCATCTTGCGTCCTATCTGTGCACCAATTCAGGCCCAAGCCCCGGCATTTGCCGTGCCCCTTGCCGTTGTCCTTCAACCCCACAGCCATCGTCGACGGCTGCGCCCTCCAACGCCCTCGGTCGCCGGAACCACAGGCTTTTATCGTTCGCGTATCATGCTGTCCAGACGGCAACAAAAAACCGGCCGCCAATGATGGCGACCGGTTTTGAATGTATGAAGCCTGGCTTGCCGATTATGCTTCGGCAGCGTCGTCGCCGTCATCAGGTTCCGGACCGCCATTCTCCAGGAAACGGTCGGCGATCAGGCCGGCGTTCTGGCGCAGAGCCGTCTCGATCTCGCGCGAAAGATCCGGGTTGTCCCTGAGGAACGACTTGGCATTCTCGCGGCCCTGCCCGAGGCGCTGGCTGTTATAGGAGAACCAGGCGCCGGACTTCTCGACGATGCCGGCCTTGACGCCGAGGTCGACGAGTTCGCCGGTCTTGGACACGCCTTCGCCATACATGATGTCGAATTCGACCTGCTTGAAGGGAGGCGCCATCTTGTTCTTGACGACCTTGACGCGCGTCTGGTTGCCGACGACCTCTTCGCGCTCCTTGACGGAGCCGATGCGGCGGATGTCAAGTCGAACCGAGGCGTAGAACTTCAGCGCGTTACCGCCCGTCGTCGTTTCCGGAGAACCGAACATGACGCCGATCTTCATGCGGATCTGGTTGATGAAGACGACCATGCAGTTCGACTTCGAAATCGAAGCCGTCAGCTTGCGCAGAGCCTGGCTCATCAGGCGGGCCTGCATGCCCGGCAGGCTGTCGCCCATTTCGCCCTCGATTTCCGCGCGCGGCACGAGCGCTGCAACGGAGTCGATGACGAGAACGTCGATCGCACCGGAGCGCACCAGCGTATCGGTGATTTCGAGTGCCTGTTCGCCGGTATCGGGCTGTGAGATCAGGAGGTTTTCGAGGTCAACACCCAGCTTGCGCGCATAAACCGGGTCGAGTGCATGTTCAGCGTCGACGAAAGCGCAGATGCCACCCTTCTTCTGTGCTTCGGCGATCGTCTGCAATGCGAGCGTCGTCTTGCCCGAGCTTTCCGGGCCATAGATTTCAATGATACGGCCCTTCGGCAGGCCGCCAATGCCGAGCGCGATGTCCAGGCTGAGAGAGCCGGTCGAAACCGTCTCGATCTCGATGATGCTGTCCTTCCCACCGAGCTTCATGATCGATCCCTTGCCGAACGACCGTTCGATCTGGGAAAGTGCCGCTTCAAGTGCCTTGCTTTTGTCCACCGATTTGTCCTCTACGAGCCGCAAAGAGTTTTGTGCCATTTGGTCCACCTTTAGGTTATTGAAGCTACCGAGGCAATGAAGCCGCCGCACGAGTTTTTGTACATGTTTTGTTCCTCTTTTGCAAGGGCGGGTCAAGACGTTGAAAAATAGGAATTATTCGGATTGTGTTCGATTCATGTTCACGCTTTGAGGTGTAATTTTCCCGGCAAGACCTGGAACACCTTGAGATGATGAACGCTCCCGATCCGATTCGCCTGAGAGACAGCAGAGGAACATTCATGACGGAAGGCGAAATCGCGGTCTTTGGCGGCGCCCATATCGACAGGCGCGGCAGAATTAGTGGCGCGACCGCACCGGGCTCGAGCAATCCGGGCACCTGGTTCGAAGAGGCCGGCGGTGGTGGCTTCAACGCTGCCCGCAATCTGGCGCGCCTGGGCCATAGTGTGAGAATGGTCAGCACCCGCGGCGGTGACGCCGCCGGGGAGATGGTCACGGCAGCGGCCGCTGCTGCCGGCGTCATCGACACGCCCCTCACCTTTCTCGACCGCCAGACGCCGAGCTACACAGCGATCATCGAGAATGACGGCAACCTGGTGATCGCGCTTGCCGACATGGATCTCTACCGGCTGTTCTCGCCGCGCCAATTGCAGCGGCGCGCCTTGCGCGACGCGATCGCTGACAGCCGGCTGGTGCTGACAGATGCGAACCTGCCGGAAGAAACGATTGCCGCTCTCGTTGAGACGGCTTCGGCCGACGGGCGGATCGTGGCCGGCATTGCCGTATCGCCGGCAAAAGTGGTTCGCTTCCTGCCTGCTCTCTCCAACCTCGGATTCCTGTTCATGAACGAGGCCGAGGCGCGGGCGCTGACCGGAAAGGATTGCCCGGATGCCGAGGGCTGGCCGCCGCTCCTGCGCGCTGCCGGGCTCAACGGTGGTGTCGTTACCCGCGGCGGTCGGGCGGTCGTTGCCTTCGATCGCAATTCTGTCTGTGTCGCGACGCCACCGGCCTTGCCTGCACTTGCCGATGTCACCGGCGCCGGCGATGCCCTGGCGTCGGGTTTCCTCGCGGCGCGCTTGGCTGGCCACGGGCTCGATGAATGCCTCAGGCACGGCATGGCCGCTGCCGGCATTACCCTGCTCTCGCCTCTGGCCGCGTCGGAACAAATGTCGCAGGCCAATCTTGAACAGGCGCTTGCCCTTGTGCCGGCACCTCAAATGCTGGCATGAACGCCGCCAGCCGAACTCCCAAGGAAAAACCATGACCAAACCCGCTTCCCCCTCCCTGCCGATGCAATATTCCGACGAGGTTGCAGCCGCCAAGGCGCGTGGCGCGCCGATTGTGGCACTGGAATCGACCATCATCACCCATGGCATGCCCTACCCGGGCAACCTCAACATGGCTCGCAGCGTCGAAGCGATCATTCGCGAGCAGGGCGCCGTCCCGGCAACCATCGCCGTGATCCATGGCGTTCTGCATATCGGCCTTGATGATGCCAAGCTCGTTGAACTGGCACAAACGGAAGGCGCGATGAAGGTCTCGCGCGCCGATCTCGCCTTTGCGATCGCCGAGCGTCGTACCGGCGCGACCACCGTTGCCGCCACAATGATTGCCGCTGCCCGCGCCGGCATCCACGTCTTTGCGACCGGCGGCATCGGCGGCGTGCACCGTGGCGCCGAGCTGAGCTTCGACATTTCCGCCGACCTCGAAGAACTGGCCCGCACGGCCGTGATCGTCGTTTGCGCCGGAGCCAAGGCCATCCTCGACATTCCAAAGACGCTTGAAGTGCTGGAAACCCGCGGCGTGCCGGTCGTCACTTACGACAGCGACGTCTTCCCGGCCTTCTGGTCGCGCGATTCTGGCCTCAAGAGCCCGCTGATGCTGAACAGCCCGGCGGCGATCGCCAACTTCCAGAACATGCGCGAGCAGCTCGGCGTCGATGGCGGCATGTTGATTGCCAACCCGGTTCCCGCTGAAAGCGAGATCCCGCGTGAGGAGATGGAAATCTATATCGCCCGCGCGATCGACAACGCCGAACGCGACGACGTCACCGGCAAGGCCGTGACCCCCTACCTGCTCGACAATCTCTTCCACCTGACCGAGGGCCGCAGCCTCGAAACCAACATCGCGTTGGTCGAGAACAATGCCCGCCTCGCCGGTGAAATCGCTGTGGCGCTCACCGCGAAGTAAGAGCGCTATTCGGGTTGGAGCGCCGCCGCTCCAACCGGGATCGCAGAAGCGCTATTTCCTGGAAATGCTCTCGACGACAAAAAGAAAGCCCGGCGCGGAAACGTCGGGCTTTTTGCTGGAGCACAGGCCGGCAACGACCTCAGGAATCGAGCATCTCGCGCACGGCCACCGCCAGTTGCTTCAGCGAGAACGGCTTCGGCAGGAAGCCGAACTTGGCATCAGCCGGCAGATTGCGGGCGAAAGCGTCTTCGGCGTAGCCCGAGACGAAGATGAATTTCAAGTCCGGGTACTTCTTGCGCAGTTCGGTCAGCAGCGTCGGCCCATCCATTTCCGGCATCACCACGTCGGAAACGACGATATCGACCGCGCCATCGAGCTCGTCCATGATATCGAGTGCTTCGACGCCGGAGCCGGCCTCATGGACGGTATAGCCGCGTGTCTCGAGCATGCGCTTGCCGCCGCGGCGAACAGCCTCTTCATCCTCGACGAGCAGGACAACGGCCGAATCGCCGGTGAGATCGGTCGGTTCCTCGGTCTTGGCGACCGGCTTGGCAACCGTTTCGACCGGCGGCGCCGCCGTGCCGACGGAACCACCCTGCGCCTGCTCGCCCGCGACTTCGGGAATGTCGATATGGCGCGGCAAGAGGATGCGGAAAGTGGTTCCCTTGCCGACTTCCGATTCCGGATAGATGTAGCCGCCGGATTGTTTGACGATGCCATAGACCATCGAAAGCCCCAGGCCCGTGCCCTTGCCGACTTCCTTGGTGGTGAAGAAAGGCTCGAAGATCTTGTCGAGAATTTCTGGCGGAATGCCTGTTCCCTGGTCGGAAACCTCCACCATGACGAAATCTTCTTCCGGCAATTCCCGACGGCCGATAGCTGCAATCTCGCTTGACGGCAGATTGCGGGTGCGAAGCGTGATGATGCCGCCTGAGGGCATCGCGTCGCGCGCGTTGACTGCAAGGTTGAGCAGCACCTGCTCAAACTGACCGAGGTCTGTGCGCACCGGCCAGAGATCGCGCCCGTAGTCGACTTCGACCTTGACGTTGGTTCCGGTCATGCGATCGACCAGCATGCGCAGATCGCCGATGACATCGGTCATGCTCAGCACTGTGGGCCGCATTGTCTGCTTGCGCGAGAAGGCGAGCAACTGCCGAACCAGCACTGCCGCCCGGTTGGCGTTGCGCTTGATCTCCATCAGGTCGGCGAAGCTTGCATCCGCCGGGCGGGCCGACAGAAGCAGGTGGTCGGACGAAAGCAGGATCGCCGTCAGAACGTTGTTGAAGTCGTGCGCGATGCCGCCCGCAAGCGTACCGACCGCATTCATCTTCTGGGTCTGCGCCATCTGGTTTTCGAGCGCCTTCTGCTCGGTGATTTCAAGCGCATAGATGATCGCCGCTTCTTCCGGAGCCTGATCGCTCTGGTCGATGACGGCATTGATATAGAAGCGGAAGTGGCGTTCGCCATCGGCCGGGTGCAAGGCGTCGATCGGTGCGATGTCGCCCTGGCGGTCCTTGGCAGCGGCAAGCGCCTCGTGCAGGCGCCCCTTTTCTGTCGGGTGTACGACCGTTTCGATCAGCGCGCCGCGCTCGACGTCGTCCTGGGAGACGAGGCCCGAGAACAGCTTGAGGAACGGGGCATTGGTGCGCAGGATGCGACCGTTGCCGTCGACGGATGCGATGGCCATCGGCGTGTTGTTGAAAAAGCGGGTGAAGCGCATCGCAGCGCTCGACGCCGACTGGTCCTCGTCCTCGCCGCCGTCACGCGACATGACGATCGTCCGGCTTTCGCCCGGCGCGCCGTCGCGTGCCGACGACACTCGGTGCACCATGCGCACCGGCAGGCTCTGGCCGTTGGACCTGCGCAGATCGAGGTCCAGAACCTTGGTCTTCTTCAGGCCAGGTTCGGCCTGCACCGACTGCACCAGCGTCAGCCCCTCGCCGGCAACGAGGTCGCCGATGCTCATCGAGCCCGGCTGGAACTTCGTCAGATCGATGCCGAGCCAATCCGCAAGCGTGGCGTTGATGTAGAAAATCTCGCCCTTTCGGCCGGCGGAGAAGAATCCGGCAGGCGCATGGTCGAGATAGTCGATGGCGTTCTGCAATTCCTTGAAGAACCGCTCCTGATCGTCGCGTTCGGTGGTGATATCGGCGATCTGCCAGAGGTAGAGCGGATTGCGGTCGTTGTCTTCGAGCGGCAGCACGCGGGCCTTCAGGCGGAACCAGTGGGCACCGGAGCCGCTGGCGGTAGCGCCCGTGGCCAGCGGCTTCAGCAGGCGAAATTCTTCGTGCCCCTGCTTGCCTTCGTGCAGGCCGTTGGTGAGGCGGTAGATCGCTTCGGTCGCCTCGCGGTTCCGCGACAGGATCGTTTCAAGCGACTGGATGCCGGCGGCGTTCTTCGCGCCGGTCAGTGCGCCGTAGGCGGCGTTGGCATAGATGATACGGCCCTTGCGGTCCGTTACGATCGTGCCGTCCTCGTGGCCGTCGAGAAAGGCGCGCGCCAACTCATCCGGCCGCGATTGTGGCATCACCTCGATGAAGCCGATGACCGAGGAAACGAGGAAAAAGATCCCGACCATGGCGAGAACGCCAAGAATGCCGAGAACGATCTCATTCTCCAACTCGTTCTTGAAGACCACGAAGGCGATCGCAGAGACGGTCAGAACGATCGCAAGCAGGACGATCCGCATGACGGTTCCTGGCCTGACACCACGGTCAACAACCGGCATCTGGTAGTCACCTGACTGCCGCAATTTCGTCATCGGGTCCTCATCTGCCGCCAATACCGCCCGGCGCAAAACCGATACGGTCCGGCGCTCCGGCCGGCATCCGCGCAATCCGCCAGGTGAATTCGGCCAATACCGACACGCCCTCGATCATTCGGATAGGAATCATCTTTAACGATCAGAGATAACAGCAAAAAGCACCTGTGCGGAAGCGTAGCGCTCAATTCACAGGGAATGTCGGCGAAGTCCTTGTCCAGGCCCGAAAAAAGCCGTCAAATACTGCCACTCG
Source organism: Ensifer adhaerens (assembly GCF_013283195.1). Taxonomy (GTDB): domain Bacteria; phylum Pseudomonadota; class Alphaproteobacteria; order Rhizobiales; family Rhizobiaceae; genus Ensifer; species Ensifer adhaerens_G. The sequence goes on from NZ_JABEKT010000001.1 coordinate 2,491,563, forward strand.
AAAGGCTACAAGGAGTTCAGCCTATGATGGAAACGATCGTCGGAGACAACGGTAGCCGATTCATTATCGCCGCCGGCGCCGTTGCGATCGGGCTTCTCTGCCTCGTAGCGGTGCTCTGGATCATGCGCAACCGGCCGTCTTCGCCCTTCATCCGCGGCGGCAAGAACAGGCAACCGCGCCTTGCGGTGCTCGATGCCGCGGCGGTCGACACGCGCCGTCGCCTGGTGCTGGTGCGTCGGGATGACGTCGAGCATCTGATCATGATCGGCGGGCCGACGGATATCGTCATCGAAAGCCGGATTGCACCGATCGACGAGAGCGCTTCCGTGAATGACGGCCCCGCTGTCGTCGAGCGCAAGCCCATCGAACCGGCAGTTGCCAACGGAACCGAGATGAAGGCCGCAGCGCCGGCGCAGTTGCGTCCCGCCGTCGCCCAGCCGGAAGTGACCGTCGCAACGCCGGTACGCCCGGTGGCGATGCCTCAGGAGCAGCCTGCGGTGCGCAGTGAACCGGCCCCGGCGGTTCGCGCTGTCGCCGAGCAGCGCCCGGTCGCAAGGGTCGCGCCACCGGCCCCAGAAATCGTTCCCGCAGAAGTCGTTCCCCAGGTGAGCCCGATCGGGGTGCAAGCAAATGCCGCCGATAAGGTCGAAGGCATCTTCGACGCGGCGCGCAGCCGGGTGCTGCCGGCCCAGCCGCCGGTCCAGGAACGGCGCCCCGCGCCAGTTGCTCAGTCACAGCCCGCAGCTCAAAGTGCGCTTTCCGACTTTGAACGCATCCTCGATGCGGAAATCAGCGGAGACCTGCAACGGCTGACGCCGTCTTCCGCGGCGGCGCGTCCGGAAAACCGGGCGGCGGTGTCCGCCACTGGCCGCCAGGAGCCGCTGCTCGGTGCACCACTCGACGATGCCCGCAAGGAGCCGACGATCGAGGAAGAGATGAACCGTATGCTGGCCGACATCTCCGCTGGGCGTAAGCCCTGACGCAGGTTGCTGCGTCGCTCGGTTCGAACAGGAGCACAAAAGAAGAAGGCGCGGTCAAACCGCGCCTTTTTCTTTCTCTGATGACTGATCCGGAAACCGGATCTTATTCGTCCCTGTAGACCTTTTCCCGACGCTCGTGGCGCTCCTGCGCCTCGATCGAGAGAGTGGCAATCGGTCGGGCGTCCAGACGCTTCAAGCCGATCGGTTCTCCCGTTTCTTCGCAATAGCCGTAGGTCCCTTCATCTAGCCGCTGCAAAGCAGCATCGATTTTCGAGATCAACTTCCGCTGACGGTCGCGGGCTCTCAGTTCAATTGCCCGGTCTGTTTCGGAAGAGGCCCTGTCGGCGAGATCGGGATGATTGGCGCTCTCCTCGGCCAAGTGATCCAGTGTCTCGCGTGCCTCGCGAAGGATGTCGTTTCTCCAAGCATTTAGCTTGGCCCGGAAATAGGCCCGGTGGGTGGCATTCATGAATTCCTCGTCCTCGGAGAGAACAAAGGTACTAAGATCGATCTTCTCACTCAACGCGATTCTCCTGAAGAACATCTCATTGCGGCGGTGTATAGCCCCATGGAAGCCGCGATTCAAGCCTCGGATTAAACACTCAACCGTATTTTAACGATGCTTGCAATTCAGGCTAACTGGCGAATATTTCATCAAAATTACAGATGAGATCTTAATCGTAGAGATAATCACCTACCCGCCCTCAAGAAGACCGGTTGTAACTTGGATGTCCTTGCGCTGGCGCGACGCCGTCCTCGATCCGGTTTTGCCGCTCCGTACGGCAAGAGGGCAATCCCCTGAAAAAAGCGCCTCGCAGCTTGATCTTTGCATCATCGACAGGAAAAGGTGGTGATCCGCCGGCAGACGCGCAAGACCTGTTTCGGCGATACACGATCCGGTCGCGCCCCGCGACCGGCAGCGACCGGAACTCATGCATGCAAGACAGTGCCGCCAGGCCCTTCCGTCTCCTCCTTCTGCGTCATGCCCGCTCGGGCTGGGCTCTGCCGGGACAACGCGATTTCGATCGTGCGCTGGACGATGTCGGATTTGCCGAGGCAGAACTGATCGCGGAGCTGGCTGCCGATCGCGGCATCCGGCCGGACCTGATCCTGTGCTCAACGGCGGTGCGTTGTCGCCAGACCGCGGAACCCTTCTTCCGCACCGTCAGTGAAAACATCGACATCCGATATGTGGACGAGCTCTATACGGGCCCGGCCAGTATCTACACCGACATCATCGACGCAAACAGGCATCTGAATTCGCTGATGATCGTCGGACACAATCCGATGATCGACGAACTGTTCCACCGTCTTGCCGGAAACGAAGCGGCGGCCGAAGCGCTTCCGCATGGATATCCACCCGCAGCCCTCGCGGTTCTGGACGTCCAGGCAGGGATTGGCAGCGCAATCACCGCGACGCTGGTATCGCTGATGCTGCCGACCAGGGAAGTGAAATGACATGCCATTGTTGCGGTGCGGGAAATATTTCCTATATCGCCAAGGCAGCAAGGGCCCGTCACACGTCTCGGCTCCAGACATTCGCATGAACGAAAGCGGCACGGTCCGCGAGGGATAGCACGACTTGGCGCCAAATCTGACCAGCTTCAAAGACGACGCCCTGATTGCATTCGACAATCTCACCGATCGTGCATCGGGGCTCGTCAATCCCTCCATCCGGCTTGGTGTCACAGGCCTTTCGAGGGCCGGAAAGACCGTCTTCATCTCATCGCTGGTGCATAATCTCCTGAACGGAGGACGGCTGCCGGTGTTCGAAGCCGTGCGCTCCGGCCGCGTTTCGAAGATCAGGCTTGAGCCACAGCCTGACGACGCCGTGCCACGCTTTCAATACGAGGATCACATCGCCGCTCTTGTGCGCGATCGTATCTGGCCGGACTCGACGCGCGCGATCTCCCAGCTTCGCATCACCCTCGACTTCGAGAGCGCCAGCGGCTGGAACAGGCTGTTTTCGGCCGGTCGCCTGTCGCTCGATATCGTCGACTACCCCGGCGAATGGCTGCTCGACTTGCCGCTGCTCGCGCAGAATTTCAAGGAGTTCAGCGACAATTCGGTGGCCCGCGCTCGGGCGCATGGCCGCGCCAAGCTATCGGCGGATTGGCTGACGCTTGCCCAGTCGGCGGGGCCGACGGCGATTGCGGATGAAAGCAGCGCGCGCCGGCTCGCCGAGAGCTTCACAGCCTACCTCAAGGCCTGCAAGGCGGATGCGAGTTCGCCTTCGACGCTGCCGCCTGGTCGGTTCCTGATGCCAGGCGATCTCGAGGGCTCGCCTGCCCTGACCTTCTCGCCCTTGCCCGACCTGCCCGAGGGCCGTGCTCCCAAAGGCTCTCTCTGGGCTATGATGGAGCGCCGCTACGAGGCCTACAAGAAACACGTCGTCAGCCCGTTCTTTCGCGAGCACTTTGCGCGGCTCGACCGACAGATCGTGCTCGTGGATGCGCTGCAGGCGATCAACGGCGGACCGGAAGCCCTGCTGGATCTGGAGCAGGCGCTGGCCGACGTGCTGGCCTGCTTCCGCCCAGGCACCAACAGCTGGCTCTCTTCGTTCCTGACGCGACGGATCGACAAGGTGCTGATCGCCGCAACAAAGGCGGATCACCTGCATCACGAAAGCCACGACCGTCTGGAGCGCATCACGGCGCGTCTGGTCAGCCGGGCGGCTGCCAGCATCGGCATGAGCGGTGCCGGGCTCGAGGTCATGGCGATAGCCTCGGTCCGGGCGACGCGCGAGGCAACCGTCGATCATGGCGGGCATACGCTGCCGGTTATCGTCGGCACACCGATCGCCGGTGAGAAGATCAACGGCGACACGTTTGACGGGGAGCGGAAAACAGCTATATTTCCCGGTGACTTACCGGACGATCCTGAAGTTCTCTTCAAGGCCGTTGATGCGGATGCATCGGCAACGACCTTCGGCGATGCGCATCCGATGCCCGAACTCAGTTTCGTCCGATTCCGGCCGCCGCATCTGGAGGAGACCGGTGGTGGATTGAAACTGTCGGTGCCCCATATACGGCTCGATCGGGCGATGCAGTTCCTGTTCGGAGATCGGCTGGCATGAGCGATGATTTCAACAGCCGAGGCAGAAAGCCCGGTGCCTTTTCGGTCGCCCCCGATCCGGAGCCGAAGGCCTCCGAAAGCGCCCGGCCCCGTCGGGCGCCGGCGAGTTTCGACGACAAGGTCGTGATGACGCCGGACGCAGAGGATCCTTTCCGCGAAACCACGCTCGCGGTTGAGAGCCTTGCGTTGCCCGAGGCAAATCCCCGCAAACGCCGCCTGTCCGTCGGCAAGATCGCCATGGGCGCGCTCGGCATCGTGTTGTCATTGGCGGCTGGCCTTTGGGTCGATCGCCTGATCCGCGACCTGTTCTCCCGCGCCGACTGGCTGGGCTATGCCGCGATGGGTGTGGTTGCCGTCGGACTGCTGGCGCTGCTGGTGATCGTTGCCCGCGAGCTTTCAGGCATGATGCAACTGACAGCCGTCCAGAGCTTGAAGGCGGAGGCGGAAAGTGCGGCGGCCTCCGGCAACACCAAGCTGGCACGATCGGCCGCGGAAAAACTCGTGCATCTTCTCGCCGCCAATCCGCGCACGGCTCGCGGCCGGGCACGTCTCAAGGAAACCGAAGGGGAAATCATCGACAGCCCCCACCTTTTGGAGCTGACGGAGCGCGAATTGTTGACGCCGCTCGATCGCGAGGCGCGCCGCATCATCCTTGCCGCATCCAAGCGGGTATCGATCGTCACTGCCGTCAGCCCGCGCGCGCTGGTCGATCTCGGCTATGTGCTCTATGAATCCGCCAGGATGATCCGGGCCATGGCCGAGCTTTATGGCGGCCGCCCGGGCACGCTCGGCATGATCAGGTTGATGCGCGACGTCGTCGCCCATCTCGCTGTGACCGGCTCGATCGCCGCCGGCGACAGCCTTATCCAGCAGGTGCTCGGCCACGGCCTTGCCTCAAAACTCTCGGCGCGGCTGGGCGAAGGCGTGATCAATGGGTTGATGACGGCGCGCATCGGCATCGCCGCCATGGATTTGTGCCGCCCGATGCCGTTCAAGGCGCTGAAGCGACCCGGGATCGGCGACTTTCTCTCCGACCTCGCACCCGGTGCCGGCCGCGCGCTCGGTCAAAATGGCGACACCTAGAAGCCGGAACTAGATGCCCGCGTACCAGTCGTAACCGAGATCTTCCCAGAAGCCGCCGTTGCCACGACCGAATGTCGAGAGCTCCGAAACGACCTCGATGGAGCTGAGATATTTCGCCATCTTGTAACCGAGTTGCCGCTCGACACGCACGCGGAGCGGCGCGCCGTTGGCGACAGGTAGCGGCTTTCCGTTCAATCCATAGGCAAGGATCGTCTGCGGATGGCGCGCATCGATGAGATCGATCGATTCGTAGTAGGCCACCGAGCCGGAAAGCCCAAGGTTCATGCGATCGAAACAATGGAAGACGACATAGCGCGCATCCGGCTTGACCCTGGCCTCATCGAGGACCTTGGAAAGCGGAACGCCGGTCCACTTGGCAACACAGCTCCAGCCCTCGACGCAGTCATGACGGGTGATCTGGGTGCGCGACGGCATGTTGCGCAATTCGGTCAAGGTCAGGCTGAGCGGCTTTTCGACAAGCCCGGCAATAGCGAGACGGTATTCGGAGAAGTCCTGCTGTTGGAGGGCAATGTACTGTGGGTCGGTCGGATCGGTCGAGCCGTTCGGCCGTTGCCCCTGTCTGATGTCGCTTTCGCCGAACTCAGGTGCCAGCCGGTCGGCATCCATCAAGAGCCTCTGCACGCGATAAGTCAGGTCGTTCGCCGACGCTAGGACATCGCGGACAATGCCTCTGCTTTGCAGAATGGCATCGAATGCATCACAGCCGACAAGTGGCAACGTCGCGGCGGCGACGCCGGCGGCTGTCAGAAAGCGCCTGCGATTGATCAGAAGCCGGCTCATCGTCCTGCCTCCTCGCGCTGCGATTTGGCATCAACGCGGTAGCGCCCAGTTATCATCGAGCGCAGTTCGTTGATCGGTCCGGCGGCAAAAACCATGAAAATGTGGACCGCAAAGAAAAGAACGAGCAACAGCATGACGACGAAGTGGATCGTGCGCGCCGTCTGCCGGCCGGCAAAGATGTCGGGCAGCCACGGCCAAGCTGCATCCATGCCCGGCGACATCGTCAGTCCGGTGAGGGTCATCAACGGAAAGAAGACCAGCAAAACAGCGGCATACGAAAGTTTCTGCAAGCCGTTGTAACTGCGGCCGTGATCGAATCGGAATTGCAGGTGATTGATGACGCTTCGCGGCAAACCGCGCAGATCTGCGCCGGTTGGCAGGATGTCGCGGCGCAGGTGCCCGTTGACCATGCTCGCCCCCATCCAGACGACAAAGACTGCCGCAAAAAGCCACGCGAAGAAGAAGTGTACCACCCGCCCCGTCGCCAGGTCCTGGTAGGAGGGAACTGTCAGCCATGCCGGGAAGGCTCTGTATGCGCGCCGATCGAGGGGGCCGCTGACACCGAAAATGCCAGTCGTGTCGAAACCCTGACCGAGCAGCGTCGTCACGCCCCTGACATCGCCATCTTCCGTGCGCAAGGCGCTGATGGACAGCACACCATTGTCGAAGTCAAAACCCGATTGTTGCCCGAGATAAAGCGAGGGATGGGCGTTGAAAATCTGCAGGCCGCTCAGGAGCAAAAAGAACAGGGCGAGTGCCCAGAGCCAATGGGTCAGCCGGGTGACAAGTCCATGACGGCGGATGATCAGTGCCATCGGGACGTCTGCTTCCGAGGTGGTGTTGTCCGTCGCCGCCATCATGAAACCTCCGCGTTTCAAGTGGATACGTACGCCGATGCAACAGAGTTTCATAAACACGTTTGCGCCCATCGAAGCACATGACGGTGAGAACGCGGTGCACGCCTTGCGGCCGTGCGATCTGTGTCGCCCGAAGAGGCATCGCCGACACAAAGAAGCCTTGATATCCGCCCGAAAGAAACCGTCCATTAACCATTTGCGCGCAAATGTGGCTTCTAGTTTCGGACGTTGACCCATCAAGGATCGTTTATGTTCTCGCGCCCTTCTTTGATCGCTCGCGGCGCTGCCGCTTTCGCGCTTGCAGCAACCGTCGGCGTTGCGACGCCGGCCTTATCCGGCGGCAAGGACAAGGCTTTCTTCGAGAGAGTCTCCGGCCAATGGACAGGCCCCGGCGAGATCGTCGCCGGCAAATACAAGGGCACCAAGTTCACCTGCGACCTCGCTGGTGAACCGGCCGCCGGCAATGACGCCGGCATAAAGCTCGATGGCTTCTGCCGTGTCGGCGTGTTCAAGCAGCCGATGTCGGCGCTGATCACCCAGAAGGGCAACAGCTACACCGGGAAATTCCTCGATGGCGCCGACGGCAAGGGTCTCGATATCGTGTCCGGCAACGTCGCCAAGGACAAGGTCGTTGTCGGCATCAACCGCAAGAAGCTGAACGGCGCGATGATCGCCCGGCTTCAGAACGACAAGACGATGAACATCACGATCTCGGTCAAGGTCGAGAACACGATGGTGCCGGTAATCGGCGTCAGCCTCAATCGCCAGGTCGACAACATCGCCGTTGGCTCGATCAAGTAGACGGCAATTCAGATCAACGACAAAAGCCCTGGCCGAACGCCGGGGCTTTTGTCGTTTATGCCGCTCGATCTCAGGCCTGTGCCCGCCACCAATGCGTGTCTTCGTCCGCCACCTCGATGCCGGTGACGTCGGCATCCGCCAGCCACTCTTTGACCCGCCGTCCGTTCACGCTCATGCCGGAAGCGAAGTCCGCAAGGGGCATCAGCACGAAGCCGCGCGCGGTCATGCGCGGATGCGGCAGTTCCAGCCTGCTCTCGGACAGGGACATGTTGCCGAAGGTCAGGACATCGATGTCGATTGTTCGCGGGCCCCAGCGCTCGTCGCGTACCCGCTTCATCTGACGCTCGATATCGAGGCAGGCTTCGAGCAATGCTTCCGGCCCGAGCGTCGTCTCGACTTCGGCACAGGCGTTGAAGAACCAGGCTTGATCGATCTTGCCCCAGGGTGGTGTGCGAAACAGGCGTGAAACGGCCCGAACCGCGCAATCCGGCCTTGCGTCAAGCATCTGCAGGGCATCGGCCATCGCCCTTCGCGGCTCGCCCAGATTGCCGCCGAGCCCCAGTGTCGCGATCGATCCGCTCATATCAGGCGACATGCTCGACAGTCACCTCGACATAGTCGAGCACGCCGGGCACAGGCGCATTCGGCTTGCGAACCGAGACCTTCGCCCGCCGGATCTGCGGGAAGCGGACGCAGAGCGTCTTGGCGACCTCAAGCGCCAGTGCCTCGATCAGGTAGCGCCGACGCCCGGTGACGATGCGCTCGATCTCGGTAAAGGCGATCCCGTAATGCACGGTGTCGTCGATCGAATCGTCGACCAGCGCCGTGCCCTGCTCCACTTCAAGTTCCGCATCGACGAAGAACCGCTGCCCGAGGAACTCTTCCTCGTCGAGAACGCCATGGCGCGCGAAGAAGGCACAGTTTTTCAGGGTGATCGTATAGGTGGCGCTCATGGTTTTTCGTCCCGTCAGCTCTTCTTTGCAGCCAGCATAGCATCCGCCATCATCAGCGCATCCCTGCTGTTTGCGACATCGTGTACGCGGAAAATAGCGCCGCCCGCCAGCCGCAAGAGCGCCGTCGTTGCGGCGGTGGCGGCGTCACGGTCAGCCGGCTCTCGTCCGGTGACCGCGCCGAGGAAACGCTTGCGCGACGTGCCGACCAGAAACGGCAGTTCGAACCGGTGCAACTCGGCAAACCGCGCCATCAGTTCCAGGTTCTCTTCCGTATCCTTGGCAAAGCCGAAACCCGGATCGAGCACGATCCGTTCGCGTTCGATACCGGCTTGCGTCGCGATTTGCAGCGAGCATGCAAGAAAGTGAAACTGGTCCTCGATCACATCGGCAAGCTTTTCGCGGTCACGGCCGGTGTGCATGATGCAAAGCCCTGCTCCGGTCTGCGCCGCGACGTGTGCGATATCGGGTTCGCGCTGAAGGCCGTGCACATCGTTGACGATATGAGCCCCTGCCTCGACGGCAAGGCGTGCGGTTTCCGCCCTGTAGGTATCCACCGATATGAGCGCATCGGTCTCGCGCGCAAGAGCTGCAATGACCGGGAGGATGCGGCTCTGTTCCTCGTCGGCACTCACCGGTGCGGCATCAGGTCTGGTCGATTCACCGCCGACATCGAGGATCAAGGCGCCATCGCTAAGACAGCGCTTGCCCTGCGCGACCGCAGCTTCCGTGTCGCTGAAACGACCGCCATCGGAGAAAGAATCCGGGGTAACATTGATGATCGCCATCAAAACGCCACGCGGCCCCAGTTCGAGGCTACGGCCATGCGCCAGCGTCCAATGAAAATTTTGAAACGGATTGTAATTCATTCCACCTCACGATGGGCAGCAACCAACCATTTCGATTTGCTGTTGCACCCGCGCTGGCTATGCCCCAAGCTTGATTGAAGTTCAACTAAAGAGAACTACGCATTGATGTCTCGAGTACGCGTCCCGCTCAAAGCCGCCCTTCTTGCCCTTCTGGTTGCCATGCCCTTGGGCTCAGCGTCCGGCGAAACGGTGATGAGCAAGAGCTTCTCCTATTTCTCGATCGGCGGCCGCACGGCGGCGGATCTCGACAAGGCCCTCTCCAAAGGCGGGCCGATGATGAAGTCGACTGGCGCACGCCATCCGGGCGCAACGCGCATCAAGTTTGGCGGAACCATCACCTACGTCAACCGTGGGGGGCGCTGCGCTGTCGGCGCGGCCGTCGTGACGCTCAACACGCGCATCATTCTGCCGCGCTGGAAGTATCGCAAGCAGGCGAGCCGCGACCTCGCCTTGGTTTGGGATACGCTGTCGAGCGACATCAAGCGCCACGAGGAACGCCACGCCGAGATCGCGCGCAACCATGCCCGCAAGATGGAGAAGACGTTCCTGGCGCTCAAGCCACAAGCGGACTGCGAAAAAATGCAGGAAAGCGTGACGCGCGCCAGCGCAGAGGCCATCGCCGCCCACGACAAGGACCAGGCCCGGTTCGACCGGACGGAGGCGGCCAATTTCGACAAGCGTATCATCCGGCTGCTGCAGTACCGGCTGCAAACACTGCAGAAAACACAGGAATAGACAGGGCGGCGTTCCGTCCTCGTGACCGGCATAAGCATAGCGGGAATATACTTGACCGCTACCTGTTTAGCGCGGGCGCACCCACAGTATTTTATTGGTGAAATCTAGCGATAGCTGAAGCGGAACGACTCGCTTATATTCAAAATATGAAACGTGAGGGCGAGATGAAATCCAACCCTCCGTTGTCGGAAGCGATTTGGCGGGCCATGATGATCTCGCAGGACGTATAAATATTGTCGTTACTTGAGTTCGCCAGCGTCGGTTTGTTTGTTGAAGAGCAAAAGCCGATGCCGCAGCAGTACAGGTTCTCCTGGCGTGTCTTGATGCAGCAGATGTTCCCTCCCTCATCTGCGTGCGATACGCCCTCCTAGCCTCGCTCGTCACACGACCAGCGAGGCGCTTTTTTGGCAAATACGGCATCGGTGGATCGAAAAGCAGCAGCTGCGGCGCCGACGGCCGGCGATCAGGCCTGGCGTTCGGGCACGTGCACGACGAGCCCATCAAGCGCATCGCTGACCTTGATCTGACAGGAAAGCCGCGAGGTCGGACGCACGTCGTAGGCAAAGTCCAGCATGTCCTCTTCCATCGCTTCCGGCGCGCCGACGACCGCCGTCCAGGCATCGTCGACATAGACATGACAGGTTGCGCAGGCGCAGGCCCCGCCGCACTCGGCCTCAACACCGGGAACCGAGTTGCGAACGGCGTTCTCCATGACGGTCGAGCCGTTCTCGACATCGAGTTCGTGGCGCGTGCCATCAAAGGCAACGATCGTAAGTTTTGTCATGTCACTTTCCGGAATAAGCTGATGGGACTGGCCGATCGCGCAAAGCCGCGCGGTGCGGCGGGCGCAAATTCAGGGAAGGTTCTTCCAACAATTCGGCCATTCAGTCAACAACAGCCAGTGAGCGCATCGCGGACGCGGCGTTTCAGCGTGCGCGATGCGCCTTTCCAGCCGGTTGCGATCAGCGGCAGAGTTTGAGGATGAACAGCTCGGCCTCAAGCACGCTCGTTGCAAGCACGTCGGGCAGAGTTGGATCGGTCGGACGCTGCTCGATTGCGCCCGCGGCGGCCGCGACATCGACGGCGCCGACGGCAAGGGCTGCCCCTTTCAGTTGATGGGCGGCCTGCGCGCGTCCATTCCCCTCGCCTTCGGTGATTTCCTTCATCACCTTGCGCGCCTGACGCGCGAACAATTGCAGCACTTCTATTTCAAGCGCCTTGTCGCCCATCGTCTGCGCGGTCAGATGGGCAAAGTCGATGGGCTTCCTGCCGGAGGAAGAAGAGCTACCCGGAGTATCGGGAGCTTCAAAGGCAATTCTGAGGGCCGCCATCAGCCAATTTCCCTATTGTTTGTATAGTGTTGTCCATGTCCGCTGCCGCCTTGCCGTCGCGCATAGTTTGCGCATTGACTGGAAAGGGTGGCACGGGCGCCATGCCAGACCGCGCCTGTTCACCAGGCGTCGTCACAGGACGATCGCTGCAGTTTCTGCAGCTATCATCCTCCACGGGCGGGCGCTGCTATCGGCTTAAAACGGGGCGCAATATAGGCAGGAATCTGGGAAAATGGTTAATGACCGTTAAACCTGCTGTTTTCCTTGTCTTTTCCGCCCTAACCCCCTCTATCACATTAAGAATTCATTAGGATTTTAATGAAGCCGGAGTGCTCTTAATTGTAAGAACCCGGCTAATGTGTCACTACGATACGGTTAGGAACGGGCCTGCGTACGAAAATGGCAACCGTTCCGGTGGATAAGCGTTGCGGGTGGTGCCCTCGGGGCACAATTCCGACTATCCATCGAGGAAATGATGTGGGTGTTGAGTAGGGTATTGCGTAGATGTGATGCGCGTATCTTGCCGTCACCGCCCCGGTGAAGAGGGTGCCCGGCCGCAGTCGCGGTTTGAATGGGCACGCTTCGGCGGAGGCAAAAGGTAATGAGGCGTATCCCTATGGCGACGAAGAAGAGCAACGAGTCGATTGACGAAAAGGCCTTCCAGGCTCTGGAAGCGGCCCTTAAGATCGATTTTGACGAGCTTAAGTCGAGCCCTAACGACAAGACTTCCTTGGATGATCCGGAGGAAAATGTGTCTGACTCCACCCATCAGGCTGCCCAGCCCGATCACAGTCGAAATGCCAAGCCTCAGCAGGAACCACCCCGCGCCGCGCGAGCCAATGACGCCGCACGCGGGCTCGCTCCCGAACCTGCGCCTAAGTCGCCTCCCCTTTCCCCGGCAAACGACGATGGCCGCCGCTCGCCGGCAGCCATGTTGCGCGCCCTCGACGTACGCTCGAACCGTGCCGCCATCCGGGTCGCAGCCCTCGTCTCCATCGTCTGGGCCGTCGCCGGCCTTGGTGTCGCAAACCTGCTCTATGGTCCGCAGATCTGGCAGATCCGCACGCTGAGCGATCTCGCCGCCACCCCGGGTGCAGTCGGTGTTGCCATCGGCATCCTGCTGCCCATCATGCTCTTCTTCTCCTTCGCCATCATGATCGCCCGCGCGCAGGAACTGCGTAACGCCGCGCGTTCCATGGCCGAAGTGGCACTGCGCCTGGCCGAGCCGGAAACTGCAGCCGCCGACCGGGTCATGACCGTCGGTCAGGCCGTTCGCCGCGAAGTCTCCGCGATGAACGAAGGCATCGAGCGCACGATTGCCCGCGCTACCGAGCTTGAAACGCTGGTTCACTCCGAGGTCAACGCACTCGAGCGCAGCTACAGCGAAAACGAACTGCGCGTACGCACGCTGGTTCAGGAGCTGGGCCTCGAGCGCGAAGCCATCATCGGTCACTCCGAGCGTATCCGCTCCACCATTGCCGGTGCACACGGCAAGCTGAAGGACGATCTCGACCAGGCGGGCGAAGACATTGCCTCGCGCATCGCGATCTCTGGCGAAGCCTTCGCCTCGCTGATCGATACGCGCGCCGCGGCTCTCAGTGAAAAGTCCGATGCTGCCCTGCAGAACATCGGCACCATGTTGACGAACCGCACGGACTCGCTGCTATCAGGCCTGACCGCTGCCGGCCTCGGGCTCAGCAGCGAATTCGACACCCGCCTCGATCAGCTGAGCGATACGTTGACCAAGCGCGGCGAGCAGCTGCTCGGCCAGTTCGAGACCCGCGCCTCCTCGCTCGACGCCAACACAGAAAAGCTGAATGCAGCCCTCAACGAGCGCGCCCGCCAGCTCAATGAAACGCTGATTGCCCGCACGCGCGATCTCAACGAAAGCCTGAGTGTCGGCCAGAGCGCGATCGCCGGCGGTCTTGAGGACGTACTTGCAACGCTCAACGCCACGCTCGACGAAAAGGGTGCACATTTCCGCCAGAGCCTGCGCTCCAGCGCCGACGACGCGATCATGGATCTCGACCTGCGCGGCGGCTTCTTCGAGGAGAAACTGCAGACGACGGTCGGCCAGCTGGCTACCGCGTTCGACGAACGCTTCCACGAGTTCGCCTCGGCCTTCGACAAGCGGGCCAGCATGCTCGACACCAAGCTGATGGAAAGCCTGCACCGCATCAACGAAACGGTGACCGGCGGTTCGGATGCCATTGGCAGCGCTCTTGACGGCAGCATCGAGAAGATCGGCTCGGCCCTTTCGGATCAGTCGTTGTCGCTTGCGACCGCGCTCGGCGCCACGCACGACTTCATCGAGGAAACGATCGGCAGCCGCACATCCGACCTCAGCAACCTGATCGGCGGCGCTCACAGCCGCATCGACAGCGTGCTTTCCGAAAAGACCAGCAGCCTGATGGGTGCTCTTTCCGAGGCACAGGATCGCATCGAAAACGGTTTCGGCCAGCGCGCCGATGCGCTTGCCAATGCCCTGACCTCGAGCGAACAACGTCTGACCGAGGGCCTCGACACCCGCACGGCGCAGTTCGTCGACGGCTTGCAGGCGGCTCACGCTCGCATCGAGCAGACGCTGACCGGGTCGACCGACGAGATCACCAGTGCCATCGCTGCAAGCCAGCACCGTCTCGACAACACCCTGTCCGAGCGCACCCTTGCCCTTTCGACCGTGCTGTCGACCGGCACGGACGCGATCGAAGGCGCCGTCGGCGAAACGGCCGACCGGCTGGAGCGCGTTCTGTCGGAACGCAGCCAGGCGATTGCAGAAACCCTGTCAAACCAGACATCGGCGCTCGACGGCGTTCTTGCCGCCCGGTCTTCCCACATCACTTCGACAATGACGGCCCGCGCCAACGAGATGGCGGAGTCCTTGAGCCGCCATGCCGAAGACGTCGCCGACAACCTGACGTTCCGCGCCACGGCCGTTGCCGAGACGATGACGGACCGCGTCGGCGAAATCGAACAGAAGCTGTCGGACAGCGTTTCCGTGATTGCCGAAAACCTCGGCGGCCGCGTCAGCGAGATTTCCGATACCCTCACCAACACCAGCGCCCGCATCGCCGAAGACCTGAGCGGTCGCGTCGGCAAGATTTCGGATGCGCTGACCGCCACGAGCGCACAGATCGCCGAAGCGCTGACGGCGCGCACGACCGAGGCGACCGCCTCGCTTGCCGGCAAGGCAACGGAAATCGAACAGACGCTCACCGGCCGTGCCGAGCACTTGCGCGAAACCCTGTCGTCGACCCACGAGCAGATCCGCGCCACGCTCGACGACCGGATCAACGCGATCAACCTCGCCGTCGATCAGGGCCGAGATCAGCTGGAAGGCATGCTGTCCGACCAGTCCATGTCGATTGCCACCAGCCTTGCCACCAGCGCCAGCATGCTCGAAATGTCGCTCGAAGAGCGCCAGGCCGCTCTTGCCGGCATCATCGACCGCAGTGGCGAAACGCTGGAAGCCCGCATGCGCTCGACCACCGGCAACATCGCCGAGCGGCTGGCGGAGACAGCGGGCCAGATCAGCCTTGCTGCCGACACTTTGACCAATCGGGTCGATATGTCGATCAACGGTCTCAACGACCGTCTCGACGACACCGGCCTGCGCATCGAGACGAGCCTTGGCGCGCTTGAAGAACGCATGCGCGACAGCGCAGAAAATGTCGGCATCATTGCCGATACGGCAGGTGTTCGTGTCGAGACCCGCTTGGGCTCGCTCGAAGAGCGCATGCGCGGCGGCGTCGATAATGTCAGCGCGATTGTCGACGATACGGCAGCTCGCATCGAAGCGCGCCTCGGCTCGCTTGAAGGCCGGATGCACGGCAGCGTCGACAAGGTTGGCGCCATCGTCGACGAAACCGGAAACCGCATCGAATCCCGTCTCGGTACGATGGAAGACCGCATCCGCGACAGCGTCGGCAATGTCAACGCCATCGTCGACGACACCGGCTTCCGCATCGAGGCCAGCATCGGCACGCTTGAGGATCGCATCCGCGATAGCGTCGGAAGCGTCAACGCCATTGTCGACGATACCGGCGCCAAGATCGAGACAAGTCTCGGTTCTCTGGAAGGCCGTATCCGCGGCAGCGTCGGCAGCGTCAACGCACTCGTCGATGACACGGGCCTGCGTCTTGAAACGAGCCTCGGCTCGTTGGAGGATCGCGTCCGCGAAAGCGTCAACGGCGTCAACGCGATCGTTGGCAGCGCTGGACAGCGCATTGCCGATAGCCTTGGCGAACGCGCGGGCGAAATCGACCGCGCCAGCGAGGAAGCCGCAAGCCGTATCTCCAGCGCCATCAATGCCGGCACGGACCGCATCGAAGAGCGCCTGGGCACCATGGACCGTGCCCTCAACATCGGTCTCGAAAACGTCAACCGGACCATCGAAGGCAAGGCAGCGGTGCTCGTCACCAGTCTGCGCGGCGCCGTAAGCGACGTAACGCACGAGATCGACGCCGAAGCCGGCCGCATCGAGGGCAAGACTGCGGACCTCGTCACCAGCCTGCGCGGTGCCGTCAGCGAAGTCACCCAGGAGATCGACGCCGAAACGGGTCGTATCGAGGGCAAGACTGCCGACCTCGTTAGCAATCTTCGCGGCGCCGTCGGCGAAGTCACACGGGCGATCGACGCCGAAACGGGTCGCATAGAGGGCAAGACTGCCGACCTCGTCAGCAACCTTCGCGGCGCCGTCGGCGATGTTGCCCAGGAGCTCGACGCCGAGGCAGCCCGCATCGGGGGCAAGGCCGCGGGTCTGGTCAGCACCCTTCGCGGTGCCGTCAACGAGGCAGCACAGGAACTCGACGCGGAAGCTGCCCGTTCCGCCGGCCTTCTTTCCAAGGCTGGTCAGGACTTTGCAAACGTACTCGCATCCCGCAACGCCGACTTCGCAAACGCGATCGAGCAGACCGCAGCGGCAACGGCCTCACGCCATGCCGAACTCGCCCGGTCGGTCGCCGACGCCTCCGACAGCGCCACTGCGCGCCTTGCCGCCACCCATGGTCAGGTCGCCAGCCACGCCCAGAACATCCAGCAGGGTCTTGCCGATGCGGAGAAGGCATTGGAAGCGCGCAGCGAAGCAATCCGCAGCACGCTCGACGATCGCACCCGCGAACTCAATTCGATGCTCGCAGGTCGCTCGATGGAGCTGTCACGCATCATCGACGAGCAGGCTCGTCCGGTTATCGATCAGTATGCTGCAACCGGCCGAGAGGCTGCTGAGCGCATCGCCAGCGTGACGCAGGACAGCACCGACCGCCTGCGTGCGGAAAATGCAGCGCTGGTCAACGCCATCACCGAACGCACCGGCGAGACGCTCAATGCCATTTCGCTGCGCGCCGAAGAGACGGCGAAGGCGATGAAGATGGTCGAGAACCGTCTGCAGTCGACGGCCCTCGGCCTGATCGACCAGCTCGCTGCCAACAACACAGCGATTGCAACCGTCATCGACCAGGCAAGCAACAACCTCGGTGACATGGATCAGCGGCTCGAGGCGACGGCCAGCCGCTTCTCCGAAACCACGCGCCAGGCCTCCGACATGTTGTCGACCTCCACCCGCCTCATCGAAGGCAAGGTCGACAAGCTCTCGGACATCTCCGCTTCCACCCTGTCGCAGATCGGCGGTATCGTCGGGCGCTTCGAGGATCACTCCAAGGTGCTCGGCCAGGCTTCGGATCTCTTGGGCGCCGCCCAGTCGAACCTCGTCAGCACGCTCGAAGAACGTCAGGATGCCTTGCGCACCCTCTCCGTCGGCCTCGTGCAGCGCTCGGAGGAAATCGAGCGCACCATGCGTGCCCTCGAAGGCTTCGTCGATGGCGCCTTCCAGCGCGCCGAAGAGCGTTCGGGTCTGGTTGCCGGCAACCTGCGCAGCGGCATCCAGCAGTCCTTCTCGGATGTCGGTCGCCTGCTGTCGAGCACCGAACAGCGTGCAGCCGAAGCCGCCGAATCCATGCGCAATGCGCTGGCACAGGCCGGCGACGAAGCGGGTGCGTCTGTTGAAGCCGTCTTCTCGCGCGCCGAAGAACGGTCGCGCCAGATTGCCGATACGCTGCGCTCCGGCGTCGAAACCTCGTTTGCCGACGTCAACAAGACACTCACGGCGGTTGAAGGCCGTGCGCTCGGCGCCTCCGAAGCGCTTCGTCAGGCGATTGCCAAGGTTGGCGAAGATGCCGGCTCCTCGATCGAAGGTGCCTTCGCAAACGCCGAGGAACGCTCCAAGGAAGTGGCGAACCGTCTGCGTGGCAGCGTTGCCTCGTCGGTCTCCGATGTCGAGCGCATGCTCAACGAGAGCGGCAAGAAGTCGGACGGCGTGGCAACCCAGCTGCGCGACGCCGTTCGCATCGCGATCGACGAAGCCATCGGCCGCTTCAGCGGTGCGACCGACGACATCCGCCGCTCGGCTGGCGAGATCCGCAAGGAACTCGATATGACCCGCGAAGAACTGAAGCGCAGCGCCTTCGACCTGCCGGAAGAAGCCAAGGAAAACGCCGCCGTCATGCGTCGCGCCGTGGCCGAGCAGATCAAGGCATTGCAGGAATTGTCCGACATCATCGGCAAGTCCTCGACGCAGCTCGAAGTCGCCCAGCCGCTGCGCCAGCAGCCGGTTGCCGCCGCCCCCGTGGCTGCTGCACCTGTTGCTGTCGCCCGTCCGGTCGAGCAGCCGGCCGCGGAGCCGCGCCGCCAGGAACCCGCACCGACGCTGCGCGGCAGCCTCGGCATCGAGCAGGCAACCATTCAGCAGCCTGCCCCCGTCCAGCAGCCCGTCGCAGTCCAGCCTGTCCGCGCCCAGCCGGCCACACAGGCCGTCACCAGCGAGGTCGCAGAAGGCGGCGGCTGGATGCGCGACCTGCTGCGCGCCGCTTCCCGTGAGGAGGCCCCGGCGGCCGCACCGCAGCGCCCGGCTGAAAGCCAGCCTGCGACCCGCAGCGGCGACACCCGCAATCCGCGGCACGTGGTGGAATCGCTGAACTCGCTGTCGGTCGATATTGCCCGCGCCATCGATCACGATGCGTCGGTAGACCTGTGGCGCCGCTACCAGCGCGGCGAGCGCGACGTCTTCACCCGTAGGCTCTATACGCTGAAGGGCCAGCAGACCTTCGACGAGATCAAGCGCAAATACGACCGCGAGCCGGAGTTCCGCACCGCCGTCGATCGCTACATCGCCGACTTCGAAAAGCTGCTCGCTGACGTCGCGCGCAACGATCCGGACAAGCGCATCACCCAGACCTACCTCACGTCCGACACGGGCAAGGTCTACACGATGCTCGCCCACGCAGCCGGCCGCTTCAACTGAGGCAGCGTCAATCGGAAAGATCAGACGGCCCCATCGCAAGGTGGGGCCGTTTTCGTATCAACAGCCAGAGCGGGAGCCAAAGCCTCGTTGGCACTGGTTTGGCTGTCGCGAGAGCAGCATCGGCAATTGCGTTTCCGCTCCGGCCGAGAATGCCATATCTTACTCTGGTACCACAGAGTATCTTGATACCACATGCACTGCCGGTGCCCTTCCCGCGTCCTCACCGCCATAGAACTAAGCCCGACCGGTAGGCCGACCCTTGGGTTGCAGCACCTCCGACGGAATTGGGGCATTGGAGAACGACCGCGATCGGCCTAAAAATTGCGATCGGTGCAGGCTCTCTGCCCACTGCTCTGAGCATTTATAGATTGCGAGGTCGTTGTTACGGACCTTCGATCCTGCGAGCGACGTCTCATGCCGATACCGGCACGGCGCTCTGGCATCGCGCTTCACCGCCGCCGCCGTGCCAGTTTCTGTTGCGCAAGCTGTCATGCCGCTTCGGCAGTGGTGCGATTAAGGGCGAGCCAGACAAAGCGTCCGCAATGGATGGCAAATTCACGGAAAACCATCGGTGGCAAGCTCCGCCTGCCGCCAAAACGCGCAGCATCCTTCCGGGGATCGGAACGCGAACTCTACCGCGAATTCCCACCGATAGGATTGCGTCTGCAGTCGGGACTAGATCTTGTGATCTGAACGCCGAACGACCATCAGACGCACCACGGATGCTGTTTGAACGACGGAAACAACCTTGGTCTCCGCTCCTTGCGGCACTGTTGCGCGCGTCATTTGCATCTGTCGGTTGCCTGATGCGGCTACCCTACGCTCGCTCTTGCGCAGCTGTGAACGGAACGGCGGTCCACCAACGCTTTGACCTCACCTTCCCACTGACTGCGCGTGCTTGCGCCCAGATCGACGGTTGAGGCGTGACATGCTGCTGACGCTGCTCGTGGAAACGACAGCATCACCGCGTGGCATGGATCCGCAGCGCGAGGCGGATTGCGGCGCGAGAGCAAACAACGCTTAACGATGGTGCCGCGGTAGGCACGTCGCTGTGCAGACAGGGCAGCCCAGATGCCTTTCGCGGCGACGGGCGAAAACCACATCGCACAAAAGAAAAGGCCCCGGACGAACCCGAGGCCTTTTCCTGGATTTCGATCACATGCCGGCCGAGCCGGCAGAAGATCAATGTTCCTTGTTGGCGTAAACCGACTTCTTGGTCAGGTAGATGAGACCGGTGAAGATCAGCAGGAACACAATGACCATGAAGCCGGTGCGCTTGCGATCTTCCAGGTGCGGTTCGGCTGCCCACATCAGGAAGGCCGAAACGTCCTTGGCGTACTGGTCCACCGTCTGCGGAGCACCATCGTCGTAGGTAACCTGATCGTCGGAGATCGGCTGAGCCATCGCCAGCGCCGAAGCGTTGGCGAAGTAAGGGTTGTAGTGTGTGCCTTCGGCGACCTGAACGCCTTCCGGCGGCTCATGGTAGCCGGTCAGCAGCGCGTGGATATAGTCCGGGCCGCCTTCCTGGTAGGGCACGAACATATCGAAGACGAACTGCGGGAAGCCGCGCTCGATGCCGCGCGCCTTGGCAATCAGCGAGAAGTCCGGCGGTGCAGCACCGTTGTTGGACGCAGCAGCTGCTTCCTTGTTCGGGTAAGGCGACGGGAAATGATCCGAAGGCACGGCCTTGCGGGTGAACATTTCGCCGTCTGCGTTCGGGCCGTCCTGAACTTCGTAGTTCGCGGCGAAGGCCTTCACCTGGGCGTCGGAATAACCGAGACCCGAGAGCGTGCGGAATGCCACCAGGTTCATCGAGTGGCAGGCCGAACAGACTTCGGTGTAGACCTTCAGGCCGCGCTGCAGCTGGCCCCTGTCATAGTTGCCAAACGGGCCGGCAAACGACCAGTCCTGCTGCTCGGGCTTGTGGATCGGATAGTGGGGCGTGCCGCCGCCATGCTCCGCGCCACCTGCAGCCTCTTCAGCGACAGCAGCTCCGAGACCGAGGCCAGCGACGACAGCAAGTGACAGAATACCTGTTACAAGCTTTTTCATTGTTGTGAGTTCCTTATCAATCGCTGTTCTGATCAGGCGCGTGCGGTGGCCGGCTGAGCCTTCGCATTCTTCTTTTCCAGCACCGCTTCGGTGATGGAGTTCGGAATGCGCTTGGGCGTCTCGATCAGGCCGAGAACCGGCATGATGACGAGGAAGAAGCCGAAGTAGTACAGCGTGCCGATCTGCGACATGACGACATACAGGCCTTCTGCAGGGCGCGAACCCAGCCAGCCGAGCATGATGGCGTTGACCACGAAGATCCAGAAGAACAGCTTGTACCACGGACGGTAGACAGCCGAACGGACCTTCGACGTATCGAGCCAGGGCAGGAAGAACAGGATGATGATCGAGCCGAACATCACCAGAACGCCGCCGAGCTTGGAGTCGATCGGGCCGACATTGAAGGTGATGGCGCGCAGCATCGCGTAGAACGGCAGGTAGTACCATTCAGGAACGATGTGAGCAGGCGTCTTCAGCGCATCAGCCGGAATGTAGTTGTCCGGATGGCCGAGGAAGTTCGGCTGGTAGAAGACGAACCATGCATAGATCAGCAGGAAGATGGAAACGCCGAGTGCGTCCTTCAGCGTCGCGTAGGGCGTGAAGGGAACAGTATCGGTCTTCGACTTCACTTCGACGCCGGTCGGGTTGGTCTGGCCGGTGACGTGCAGGGCCCAGACGTGAAGCACGACGACGCCGGCGATCATGAAGGGCAGCAGGTAATGCAGCGAGAAGAAGCGGTTCAGCGTCGGCTGGTCGACGGCAAATCCGCCAAGCAGGAACTGCTGGATCCACTCGCCCACCAACGGGAAGGCCGAGAAGAAGCCGGTGATAACCGTCGCGCCCCAGAAGGACATCTGACCCCAGGGCAGAACGTAGCCCATGAAGCCGGCAGCCATCATCAGGAGATAGATGACCACGCCGAGGATCCAGAGGATTTCGCGCGGCGCCTTGTACGAGCCGTAGTAGAGGCCGCGGGCGATGTGCAGGTAGACGGCGATGA
Source organism: Ensifer adhaerens (assembly GCF_013283195.1). Classification (GTDB taxonomy): domain Bacteria; phylum Pseudomonadota; class Alphaproteobacteria; order Rhizobiales; family Rhizobiaceae; genus Ensifer; species Ensifer adhaerens_G. The sequence goes on from NZ_JABEKT010000001.1 coordinate 2,513,394, forward strand.
AGAAGAACGACGCGCCGTTGGCGTGCATGTAGCGCAGCAGCCAACCGTGGTTGACGTCACGCATGATCTTTTCGACCGAGTTGAACGCAACGGTCGTGTCGGCAGCATAGTGCATGGCAAGCACGATGCCGGTCAGGATCTGGACGACCAGCATGACGGAAAGCATGGCGCCAAAGGTGTATGCGTAGTTCAGGTTCCGGGGAACCGGATAGCTGATGAAGCTGTCGTGAATCATACGCGGCAGCGGAAGACGGGAATCAACCCATTTCTCAATGCCAGTCGTTGGCGTGTAGGTTGAATGTTCAGCACTCATTATCAGTAGTCCCCTCAACCGATCTTGATAACTGTGTCGGAAACGAACGAGAAGGTCGGCACGGGGAGGTTTTCCGGCGCCGGACCTTTACGGATTCGGCCAGCCGTATCGTAGTGCGAACCGTGGCAGGGACAGAACCAGCCACCGAAATCACCGGCCTGACCAAGCGGCACGCAGCCGAGATGGGTGCAGGAACCGATCATTACGATCCAGTTTTCCTTGCCTTCGCCGGCGGAGCGATCGAGATCGTTCGCCTCGGCGCTGGTCGGAAGGTTGGCGTTGCGCGCAACCGGGTCCTTGAGGTCGGCAAGAGCGACCGCCTTGGCCTCTTCCACTTCCTTCTCGGTACGGTTGCGGATGAAAATCGGCTTGCCGCGCCATTTGGCCGTCAGCGACATGCCGGCCTGAAGGCTCGACACGTCGACCTCGATCGAGGCGAGCGCGAGCGTCGAGGCATCTGGACGCATCTGGTCGATGAATGGCCAAGCGACCGCGCCGGCGCCAACGACGCCCGCCATGCCGGTGGCCAGGTAAAGGAAATCGCGGCGAGTGGGCTCGCCCGAGGTCTCGCTTGAAATGTCGTGTTCGCTCACGGCTAAACCATCCTCTCACGCAATGTTGCGGAAACCGCATCCGCCCAGCGAGATCCCTGCCCTTGCGGTTTGACCTAGGTCAAGGAAACACGCCCAATCAAAGTGCTGACACCTTAGCCGGTTTGCTGCTGCAAACACACTTTAGGCGCCAGAATCCGTAAATTTCTGCGCGCGCACGGCTCGCAGATTCCCCGTCAATCCGGCGCGTTCTATGCTTGATCGCAAATTATGTCCAGCCTTGACAAGGGTGGGTGGGCAGATTGTCGCGGGGAAAAGCGCGGCCAATTGGCACAAGGACTTGACGGTTTGCGCTACGGCCGTCGAACCACCTTGAAAAGGCAGTTGGGCCGCCCTACTCCGCCGCCTCTTCACGCGCCAGAAATCCGCCGGATTGTCGCGACCAGAGATCGGCGTAAAGACCGCCACGCGAGATCAGTTCGGCGTGGGTTCCGTCCTCGACGATCCGACCCTTGTCCATGACGACGAGCCGGTCGAGAGCGGCAATCGTCGAGAGCCGGTGCGCGATGGCCAGAACCGTCTTGCCCTGCATCAGCCGGTCGAGATTGGACTGGATCGCCGCTTCCACTTCGGAATCGAGCGCCGAGGTCGCCTCGTCGAGAACGAGGATCGGCGCATCTTTGAGCATGACACGCGCAATGGCGATGCGCTGCCGCTGTCCGCCCGAAAGCTTGACGCCACGTTCGCCGACATGGGCATCAAAACTCTTGCGGCCGCGCTGGTCCTCGAGGTCGCGGATAAACTCGTACGCCTCGGCCTTCTCGGCGGCCATGATCAGTTGTTCTTCTGTCGCATCCGGGTGTCCGAAGAGGATGTTGTCGCGGATGGAGCGATGCAGAAGCGATGTGTCCTGGCTGACCATACCGACCTGCGCGCGCAGCGATTCCTGCTTCACCGTCGAAATATCCTGGCCGTCGATCAGGATGCGCCCGCCCTCGAGGTCGTAGAAGCGCAGAAGGAGATTGACGAGCGTCGACTTGCCTGCGCCCGAACGGCCGACGATGCCAACTTTCTCTCCTGGGCGAATGACGAGCGTGAAGTCGTCGATGACGCCTGCACCCTTGCCATAGTGAAACTTGACATGCTCGAAGCGGATCTCCGGCTCGCTGACCGACAACTCCATGGCATCCGGCCTGTCGACCAGACCGATCGGCTGCGAGACGAGTTCGGCCGAATTCTGGATCGTGCCGATGTTGCGCATGATCGAGTTGAACTGCGTCATCATCCGCCCGAGCAGCATGTTGAGCCTGAGCACCAGCGCCAGCGTGAAGGCGACCGCGCCCGAACTGATCGAACCGCCAAGCCACAGGTGAATGGCATAGATCGCGATCGCCGCAATCATCATGCCCGACAGAAGCGCCAGCGAGGCGCGCACCGCCGTGAGCAGGCGCGTAAACGGAATGACCGCCCGCTGGAAGCGATCGAAGCCGGCGCGGATATAGCGGTCGTTCTCGTCGTCGCGCCCGAACAGCTTCAATGTCTGGATATTCGAATAGGCATCCACCATGCGTCCGTTCAGCATCGAGGCCATTTCGGCCGTATCGCGCGCATGCTTGCGGATGCGAGGAACGAAATAGCGCGCCAGCGCCAGGAAGATGACGATCCAGAACGCGACCATGGCCGCAAGCCGCCAGTCGAGTTGGGCAACCAGCGCCATGGTCGAGGCGGTATAGATGACGATGAACCAGACGACCTGCAGCAGCGACACGATCAGGTCGCTGGTCGCCTGTGCGCCAGACCAGACTTTTGTCACGATCCGGCCGGAAAAGTCGTTCTGGAAGAAGGAAAGCGATTGCCGCGCGACGTGCGTGTAAGACTGCCAGCGCACCAGATTGAGGAAGCCGGTGATGATCGACTGCTCCTCGACGAGCGCCGCCAGCGACACCGCGACGAAGCGGAACACCAGCACCGTCAGCAGCATGAACAGCAGTTCGGGCCCGTTGGCGGAAATCAACCCGCTCCAGCCCGCTTCGGGCTTCACGGTGTCCAGCAGATCGACAAGCCGCCCGACGAAGTAGAAGAGCCCCGCCTCGAGCATGGCGACAAGGCCGCCGAGGATGGCCATCGCCAGAAACGGTCCCTTGGCCTGGCGGGCATAGAACCAGGCAAATGCCCACAGTGACTTCGGCGGTTGCAATCGCTCCCGCGGCGCAAACGGCTTGATCCAGTTCTCGAAGATGCTGACGATGGCGCTGAGCATGGTTCCGATATAGGCGGTTCGGCGGCAACAGCAATCCGTTTCCACCATTGGGCGCATTACAAATGCGTAACGTCAATTCGGCAGTCCCGCCGCCACTGGGGCGGCGGGACTGCTGCGGATCACTCCGCCGCTTCTTCCTTCTCGGCATCGTCGGCGATGAAACCGCCCGACTGGCGCGACCAGAGGTCGGCATAGAGGCCACCCTTGGCGACAAGCTCTGCATGCGAACCGGTTTCAACGATCCGGCCAGCCTCGAGGATGACCAGGCGGTCCATTTCCGTCAGCGTCGACAGGCGATGGGCAATCGCGATCACCGTCTTGCCGGCCATCAGCGCGAACAGGTTCTCCTGGATCGCCTGCTCGACTTCGGAATCGAGCGCTGATGTCGCCTCGTCGAGGACCAGGATCGGTGCGTCCTTGAGGAAGACACGGGCAATAGCGATGCGCTGACGCTGGCCGCCGGAGAGCTTGACGCCCCTTTCGCCGACCTGGGCATCGAGCCCCTTGCGCCCCTGGTTGTCCTCAAGCGCCTGGATGAACTCCCAGGCGTTCGCTCGCTTCGCTGCCGCCGTGATCGCTTCGTCGTCCGCTTCCGGATGCCCATAGGCGATGTTGTCGCGAATCGAGCGATGCAGCAGCGAGGTGTCCTGCGTGACGACGCCGATCTGGGCGCGCAGGCTATCCTGCGTGACGGTGGCGATATCCTTGCCGTCGATCCGGATTGCGCCCGATTCCACGTCATAGAACCGCAACAGCAGGTTCATCAGCGTCGTCTTGCCGGCGCCGGACCGGCCAACCAGACCGATCTTCTCACCCGGCTTGATGTCGAGCGACAGGTGATCGATGACACCCTTCGCCTTGCCGTAATGGAAGCGAACGTTGTCGTAGGTGATCCCACCCTTTTCAGCCTTGAGCGCCTTGGCATCCGGCTCGTCGACGATGTCGTGCGCCTTGGTCATCATGCCGATGCCGTCATAGACCGTGCCGATGTTCTCGAACAGCGCCGAGACTTCCCACATGATCCACTGCGACATGCCGTTGATGCGCATGGCGAGACCGACGGCGATCGCGATCGCTCCGACCGAGATGGCGCTCGTCAGCCACAGGTGAATGCCGAGCGCACTGATGGCAAACAGCGCGATGCTGTTGTTGGCATAGACCAGCACGTGGAACAGCGTCACCTTGCGCATCTGGCGATGCACGGTGCTGAGGAAGCCATCCATTCCGTCGCGCGCGTAGGTTTCCTCGCGGCCCGCATGCGAGAACAGCTTAACCGTACCGATGTTGGTATAGCTGTCGACGATACGGCCCGTCATCATCGAGCGCGCGTCGGCCTGCTCCTTGGAAATCTTCTGCAGCCGCGGCACGAAATAGCTGACGATACCGATGTAGATCACCAGCCAGACGGCAAGCGGCGTCACCAGCCGCCAGTCGGCGGCGGCAACGACGATCAGCATCGTGACGAAGTAACTGACGACGTAGACGAAGACGTCGAGGATCTTCATCACCGTTTCGCGAACAGCAAGCGAGGTCTGCATGACCTTGGTCGCGACGCGTCCGGCGAACTCGTTGGCGAAGAACGTCATGCTCTGGCGCAGCAGATAGCGGTGCATCTGCCAGCGGGCGATCATCGGGTAATTGCCGAGCAGTACCTGGTGCATGATCAGCGAATCGATTGCCACCAGCAGCGGCAGGCCGATCAACACCAGGCCGCCCATCCAGATGAGCCTGTGGCCCTCCGCTTCCAGGAAGGTGTCGCGATTGGCGCTCGACAGCCAGTCAACCATGTTTCCGAGAAACTGGAACAGCGCCACTTCGCCGATGGCGATAAGCATGGTGCAGACCGACATGATGAGCAGCCACGGAACCGCGGGCTTGGAATAGTGCCAGCAGAAGGCAAAAAGGCCTTTCGGCGGAAGCACGGGCTCTTCCGTCGGATAAGGATTGAGGCGGGATTCAAACCAGCCAAACATTGTCTAGCTCCTTCAGAGTATTTTGAAGGAAGGCGGGTGTCTCTCCCCGCATTCTTTATCGTGAAAATTTCAGTCCGGAAATGCTGTCCCGCAAAAGCGGGTCTATCTTCCGGAGTTCCGGAAGCGCGCATAAATCTCTTGAAAGATAGGTCGCGAAACCGGTCAGGCCAAACGGTGGCCCATCACTCCAGGAAGGCGTGTCAACATCAATACAGTCATCGTTGCCTCCGTCGGTTCGCGTTGAAGAGAGGTCCTGTCTACCTCCATTCGCGCGGAGATGCCAGATTGTCGCAGACACTTTCTTGCCTGTTTTTTCATCGCTTCGTCGGATGTTGCCAGTTCGGCACAGATTAGCGACTACAAAATCAGCGAGAACACGACCGACATGCGTAGGAAACACCCATGAATGCATCATCGACGCCCCCTATTGATTTGAAGGGGCAGGATTTCCTGCTGAGGCGCGCGCAGGAAAACGACGTCGAGGCGCGGTTGGCACTCGGGCGGGACCCGGAGATCTACCGCATGTTTGGCGGCGACGCATTCGTGACTCGCCCCTACACGCAAGCGGACGCCGAAGCGTGGTTGCGGGCCAATATCGAGCACCCGGCCGCCTGGATTATCGACCGCGGCGGGTTGATCGGCGAGGTCAGGCTCGACAATATCGATCGGCACGACCGGCGCGCCTCTTTCGCCATCGGCATCCTTGATCGGAAATTGCTGGGCCAAGGGATTGGCACTGCCGTTGCGAAGCTTGTATTGGGCCACGCATTCGGTGCACTCGCCCTGCACCGGGTTTCGCTGCGCGTTCTTGCTTTCAACGAGCGTGCCATTGCCAGCTACCGCAAATGCGGCTTTTCGATTGAGGGGCGCGAACGGGAGGCGGCGCTGGTCGATGGCGAATGGCACGATGACATCATGATGGGGATTCTCGCGCACGAGTTCTCCGCACCAAAAGACACACCGTAAGGAAAGTGACCAGACGTGAGTGACCTTCGCATTGCCCTCTACCAGCCGGACATTCCCGGCAACACCGGCACGATCCTGCGCCTTGCCGCCTGCCTGGGGCTTGCCGTCGATGTCATTGAGCCTGCGGGTTTCGATCTTTCCGACAGAAATCTGAAGCGCGCGGGCATGGACTACATCGCCTCGGTCACCCTCACCCGCCACATCAACTGGGAACGGTTCGAGGCATGGCGGGCCTCGACCGGGCGAAGGCTCGTCCTGGCCTCCACCAAGGCCGCCGAACCCTACACCCGCTTCCAGTTCCGCCCCGATGACATCCTGCTCTTCGGGCGCGAAAGCGCTGGCGTGCCAGACCATGTGCATGATCGCGCGGAAGGCCGCATCCTCATCCCGATGGCCGAGGGGCAACGGTCGTTGAATGTCGCCATGTCCGCGGCCATGATCGCCGGTGAGGCAATCCGGCAAGTGCAGCTGGTCTGAAAAGCTTCGCATCGCTCTTCCCCGCTTTCCCGATGAGGTTTTGATGGGCGCCACCGACGGCAGCGCCCATAAAAGTCAGGCAGCAATCTCGTTGTAGGGCGTCGACTTGCGCGCCTGCTTCAAGGTCCGCGCCCACCAGAGAAGCCGGTCCATCATCAGGAACAGCGGCGCGCGCATCTCCTCGGGTTTATAGAGGTTGCCGGCCGCATCGAATTTCGACCAGGCCTTGGCAAACTGGACGCCGTCGCGCAGCGTCACAGCGTGCAACTCGCCGAAGACCTGCCGCAGCTGTTCGACGGCACGGATACCGCCGGATGCGCCGCCATAGGAAACGAAGGCAATGGGTTTGGCATGCCAGGGCTCGTAAACTGAATCGATCAGCTCCTTCAGCGCGGCCGGGTAGCCGTGGTTGTATTCCGGCGTCACCACCAGAAAGGCGTCCGCTTCCGCGACCTTGCGCTCCAGCCACTCGCCGGGATTGACCGCAGCACCGACGCCGCGCGACGCCCGCAGCCGCGCCGGGTCGATGACCGTGAGATTGAACACGGTCGAATCCGAAATCTCGCGGATCAGCCAGTTGGCGACCGTATCGCAGAAGCGTCCCTGCCGGGCGCTGCCGTAGATCACCGCAAGCGTCATTTTCTCTGTCATGGGGATCAGCTCCTTGTTGTGACTTCCATTGAGCTCATGCTATAAAACCTCAACATTAGTTGAGGTCAATAGGCGTCATGACGATTGTCAGAAGCAGCGAGATGCGACGTGAACTCACGGTCGGCGAAGTCGCCGAGCGCAGCGGCGTCGCCGTTTCCACTCTCCACTTTTATGAAGCCAAGGGGCTGATCAGCAGCAACCGCAGCCGCGGCAACCAACGTCGTTATCCCCGCAGTGTTCTGCGTCGCGTGGCAGTAATCAAGGTCGCGCAGCGCACGGGGATTCCGCTTGCGGAAATCCAGGCGGCGTTAACGGTCCTGCCGGACGATCGTCCCTTGACTGTTCAGGATTGGGCGCGCCTGTCGGAGAGCTGGCATGAGCAACTGAACGAGCGCATTGCGAGCCTGATGGCGCTGCGCGACCATCTGACAAGCTGCATCGGCTGCGGATGTCTGTCGCTGCGGGAATGTCCGCTACGCAATCCGCACGACGTGCTTTCGATGGAGGGCGCCGGCCCGCGGTTGATGGATGCAACCGAAGAGGACGGCCAGCCTTAGAAGACTTGACTGTCCGAAGCTGTGCTCGCCGGGAGCATCAATCCGCGGTCGGGAGGCGGCGCATGGTAAATTCGATCTGGTCGCCATCAAGCTGACGCCAGCTTTCCACCTCGGTCCAGTAGGCGGCTTTCGGCCAGGTATCGAACCATTCGCGTGCCTTGGCACGGGCAGCACTTCGATCGAGCCGAAAGGTCTCACGCACGAAAAGGCCATCGCCTCGGGCTGGATTGTCCCGGCGATGCCGGGCGATCTGACGCCGCAAACCATCAAGCGGCGGAGCTGCGGGTATTCTCGCCATGGACCATACCTCTGAGGGTAAAGATAGTGTGGGTATGGATCCATTGCGAGTCCGTTTTACACCGTCCATCCGATGCGGCAGACTACAGCGCCGCGCGTCGAATATGATGCGCTAACGACGCTGTAGCACTTTAGACTTGCTGCATAATTTTCGCCTTGAATCGAATCCGATTTAAGGAATCTTGCAGCAACCCGATACGCCAACCGCCGTTGCCAATCCGGCGGAAATATGAACTGTGGCGCACATCAACGAATCGGCGGCTTTCCGGCGCGCAAAGCCGCGAACAGGACAAATTTTCATGGAACGACCGCAACTGCCCCAGGGGCTGCCTGCCGATATCGAAGACAAGAAGGCCGCAGCCAGGGCCTGGTTCGAAAGCCTGCGCGACACGATCTGCGCCGCCTTCGAAGCGGTCGAAGATGACCTGAGCGGGCCGTTGTCCGACCGTGAACCGGGCCGCTTCGTCGGCAAGGAGTGGAGCCGGGACGGCGGCGAAGGCGGCGGCGGTCGCATGTCGATGATGGAAGGGCGCGTCTTCGAGAAGGTCGGCGTACACACCTCGACCGTCTTTGGCGAATTCTCGCCCGAGTTCCGCGAGCAGATCCCCGGCGCCAGTGAAGACCCACGCTTCTGGGCATCGGGCATTTCACTGATCGCGCATCCCGTGAACCCGAACGTGCCTGCCGTTCACATGAACACCCGCATGGTCGTTACCACCAGCAACTGGTTCGGCGGCGGCGCCGACCTGACGCCCGTGCTCGACCGCCGCCGCGTCATGACCGATCCGGACACGCAGCTGTTCCACCGCGCCATGGAGATCACCTGCAATCGCCATGCGGTCGCCGATCACGCCAAGTACAAGCAGTGGTGCGACGACTACTTCTTCCTGAAACACCGGAATGAGCCGCGAGGCACGGGTGGCATCTTCTACGATTGGCTGCGTTCCCCGGATGAGCAGGGCGGCTGGGAAGCCGACTTCGCCTTTACGCGCGACCTCGGCAAGGCTTTCGCTCTCGTCTATCCCAAGATCGTCCGCAGCAATTTCAACACGCCATGGACCGAGGAAGATCGCGACGAACAGCTCGTGCGCCGGGGCCGTTACGTCGAGTTCAACCTGCTTTACGATCGCGGCACCATCTTCGGGCTGAAGACCGGCGGCAACGTCGAGTCGATCCTCTCGTCCCTGCCCCCGGTCGTGCGCTGGCCCTGATATGCTCCGTGGCCCGACCGATCTGGGAAGAGATCGGTCGGGGTCAGTCTTGTGATGGGCGCTGGCAGAAAGCCGGCAGGACCGGCTTCCAGATTGCGAGTTGGGGCCAGATGCCTTTCCGCCTTTTTTGCCGAACGCATCGGCGTCGCCAATTGAAACTCTCTCCGAACACTTCAACGTGCTGGTGACGACCAGTTCACCGCGCCCTGCGCCGTGAAATGCGCTCAGGCCCTTGTGCTTTTCCAGACCCATGAACATCTACTAGACGTGGTGTCGTAAAATCTCTTCGCGCCGCTACGCAAGCATGCCGTTCTACCGAAATCCCAGTCCCAATCTGTCCGTCCCCATCGGGTCCGCTGCAATATTTGGATCTGGTGCATGATCCGGGTGGCGACGCCAGTCCCCAAAATGGCATCGACGGATGACAAGTCATCACCACGCGAGAAGGACAACGCATGTCGAACGAGAACACGGCACCCGCTGCTGACCGACGCAAGAAGCGCGTCCCGCGGTGGCTCAAGTTATCCGCGATCACGATCGCGCTGTTGGCCCTTCTCATACTGACACCGCTTGCGCTTATCGTTTACCCGACGCTGAAGACCTATCCGACGGCTCCTCCCGTCCAGGCAGCCGTTTCGCAGCTGGACGCAAATAGGCAGGACCTCGCCCATTTGCGGCATTTTCCGGATTTCGAACGGAGCTTCACGCCGGAATCCAAGGCCGCCTTCGCGCTCGCCCTCAGCGAGATGGAACAACGCGCCGGGGATCTCGACCGGGCTGGACTGGCAATGGCGACGGCGAAGGCAGTGGCGCTCGCCGACAACGGGCACACCAATGTTGTCGGGCTCGTCGGCGGTCGCAGCTTCAATGCCGTGCCTATTCGTTTCGGCTGGTTTGCCGATGGGCTGTTCGTGATCGCCGCAGCTGAAGGTCAAAGCCACCTGCTAGGGAGACAGATCCTCAGTGTGAATGGTAAGACGACGGATGCCTTGGTGGCGGCGCTGCGGCCATATGTTGGCGGCCCTGCCAATCTAGCAAAGGAGCTGGCGCCAAACATCCTGATCTCACCGGAGCTTCTCCACGCGGCCGGCCTTGCTGAAACGGCGGCAAGCAGCACCTATGACATGCGGCTGGCAGATCGGAGCATCGTTCCGGTGGAACTCGCCGCGATGTCCGGTACCCAAGAGCCCCAGAACACCAACTTCTGGCCCGCACGTGATCTGAGCCCAATCGCGCAAGCCGGCGGTACATCCGGGTGGCGACATGCTCTCGACGGTACAGTGCCGCCGCAATATCTCTCCCAACCCGATCGCAACTACTGGCACTCCTATCCTCTGCCGGACCTGCTTTACGTTCAAATCAACCGCGTCCGCGACCAGGCGCCGCTCGATCTCTCCGCGTATCTTTCCAACATCCTCGATGAATCCGCTGAGAAGCCAATTCGCAACGCCGTCGTCGACCTGCGCTTTAACAATGGCGGCAACTACGTGCTCGCGGCTGACTTTGGTCGACGTTTGCCGGAGATTCTGCCACCGACGGGGCGGCTGTTCATACTGACCAGCGGGAACACGTTCTCCGCGGCGATCAGCACCGCAGCTTGGCTGAAACATTACGGCGGAGCCCGTGTCACTATCATTGGCGAGCCCGTGGGCGATCGCATGCAGTTCTGGGGCGAAGGAGGCCTCGCCGTTCTGCCAAATTCCAAGCTTGCGATCCGCTATACCACTGGCTTCCATGACTGGAAGAACGGATGCAGCCTGGCGCAGCTCAGGACGTGCTTTCTGTTGAACTACATCTATGACGTCCCGGCAGGCTCCCTTGAACCGAACGTGCCGGTCAAGCCGACCTTTGCGGACTATGTCGCCGGCGAGGATCGGTCCATGTCCGCTGTCATGGAGATGCTCGCTACCGGCCGCACACCCGGGTAATCAGCCCGCCTGCTTGTCTCGGTGATGACGTGTCAAACCTGCCACAACATGCTACCGAGGCCATGCAGGCGTCACTTGCAGATGCGCACCTTCTTCATCACCACCCGACCATAGGCACCGTAGTTCTTTATTGTCTTGACGACACAGGTCTGTCGATAGCCGTAACTGTAGGTGCCAGCCTCGGCAGGCATAGTGACGGCAAAGACGGTCGTCATCGCAGTAGCGATGGCGATGAAAGAATGGCGCATGGATGTTCCCCGTTCGAATTCAGCGGCCAGGAATGACGTGCGATCCGCATGTCAGAGCCATCGCATGAAAACCGATTTCGCACTGTTTCGATTGGAACAGCTGAACAAATGACGGTCGCTGGCGTTGTCCTTGGCAAGGCACGGAGGGACCCGATCATGATCTTCAAGAAGCGTACATTCCACGGCATGGAGCCTGAGCGGACGGCGGGTGATCAGCCGGCGGAGCTGGAACGCCGCGTTGCTCACGGTCTGGCCGTGACACCGGGGCTCGATGCCGCCGATGTCATCGTCATTTGCACGGGAAATACGATCATGCTCTCCGGTCATGTCGCCACCCAGGCAGAGCGTGCGCGCGCCGAAGAAGCAGCAAGGTTGACAGAAGGTGTCGTCGAGGTCGTCAACCGCATCGAGGCGGCAGAGGCCAGACAGCGTTAACTCAGATCGAACTCAGCGTCCAACCGACGATCTCGGACGCGACGGTGGCGAATGCCTGGTCGAGTGCCTTGACGAAAGCCGGATTGCCGGTGCCGTTGACGCCGACTGTGGCACGGAACGGCTTCTGCGCTCGCACGGTACCGTTCCGGTCGTTGACGATCTTTGCGAAGATCTCGACCACTGCCGTGTCGGCCCCTTCGGTCGAGATTTCGAAGGATCTGATTTCACTGATCACCTGGTAGTCGATCGCCAGGCCTTCGCCCGGCTTGCCGACGCCGCCGACCTTGCCGGTATTCTCGAACGCCTGAACCAGCTTTGCCTGCACCATGCGTGGCAGGCGGTCGCTCCACTGCGCCTTGGAGAGATACTGCAGTTCCGAGCCGGACAGACGGATGACGATCTGGTCGCTGTCGAGTGCCTTCAAGGCCGTTGGTTCCGGCACCAGGATCTGCTTGCTGGTCGACACGCGCCCTTCGACGACGGGGGACGAGGACAGGTTGAACGTGTCGTTGACGGCGGCACCGGCTCCGCAGCCCGCCAGCAACACAGCCAGCGTGAAGATCATCGCGGAGCGTTTCGCTCCGGTCTTACGCACACACACCAGCCCCGGAAAATTCATACTGCCCAAACCCTTGTCCAATACGCAGCACCTTAGAGCGCTCTTTATTGAAAGCAACCCGCCCGGCCCCGCGCCGGCCTTGTCTTACCTGATTCACCGTCGGGTGCGACCATCATATTGCTTGACCGTTTCGCCGCCGAACAGCAGGCGTTGCGGGTTCTTGTCGAATGTCGAAATCGTATTCTCGAGGCTCTGCACCGTCCGGCGCGTATCGGACACCAGCGCCTCGACATCGCGAAGGCCTCCCCCGGAGAACCGCTTCAGATTATCGGCAATCGGTCCGATCTGGGCGTTGAGGTTCTCGGCCACCTTGCGGAACGATTCGAGCGTGCTGCGCGCCTCGGCCGAAAGCGATGGCGCGTCGGCATCGCCGAGGAAGCCATCCACCTTGACAAGAATGCTGTCGACCCGGTTCGATGCTGCATTCAGCTTGCTCGCCATCTGGGTCACGTCGGTGATGGTGCGATCGATGTCCTGCTGGCGCGCGGTGATCTTCGCGGCAAACTGTGTGATGTTTGCGACCGCCTTGCGGGCATCGGCACTTGCCGCCGAGATGTCGTTGACGACCAGTTCGACCTTCTGCTTGTCGACGGCAGCCACCAGCGTATCGACGCGCTCGAGCGTCTTCTGCGCGTTCTTGCCGAACTGGTCGTAGGTCTCGACCGTACGCTTGAACGCCGCAATGGTCTCCGAAACCCCGCCGGAGGCGGCCTTCAGGTCATTGCTCATCTGCTCGACATTGCTGACGATGCGATCGATCTTCTTCGGATCCACCGACTTCACCAGCACATCGGCAGAAGCAAGCGTCGAATCGAGCTTCTTCGATGCCGCATTGATTGACGCAGAAAGCTCGGTGACGCTCTTCAGGAAATCGTCGATCGCGCCGGAATTGTCGGCAAGCGCCTTGGAGAATTTTTCGGCATTGCTGATTGTGCCGGTCAAGGGACCGCGCACGTCCTTGACGAAGCCCTGAATGTCGGTGATCGCGTCGTTGGCGCGGTCCATGATCTTGTCGGCGGTCGCCAGAAGGCTGGTAACGCTCGACTGGTCGGCGAGGATGCGCGCCTGGGTGCCCTTCTCGAGAGCATTCCTCAAAATGTTCTCGTCGCCCTTGTTGCCGCCGCTGAGTTCGATGTAGGCGGCACCGGTCAGGCCCTGCACTTCCAGCGTCGCCTTGGTCGATTTCAGCACGGGTGCGTCAATGGAGACTTCCGTCACCGCGATGGAATAGCGCGGGTCGTTGGCGTCGATCGCCAGATTGCGGACCGAGCCGACGGGAATGCCGTTGAAGCGAACAGGCGAGCCGACGGAAAGCCCGTTGGCGGAGCCCGGAATGTTGACGACCAGCTCGACCATTTCGCCGCTGCGGCCATATTGCGACATCCAGTAGACGAAGCCGAAGGCCGCCGCGATCACGAACACCGTGAAGAAGCCGACAATGGCGTAATTCGCTTTAGTTTCCATTCGTTCCGACTACCTCAGTGGCCATCCTATCGGCCGTTCATCTGCTCCAGACATCCGGGAAGTCTCCCAAGCTGCCCGCCGGTTCCCTGGCGCTACTCGTCGTGACGCACGATCGACCGCGCCCGTTTCCCCCGGAAATAGGACTGCACCCAGGGATCGTCACAGGCCAGCATGTCCTCGACCGTCCCCTCAACCAGAACCTTCTTGTTTCCGAGCACCGCGATGCGATCGCAGACCGAAAACAGGCTGTCGAGGTCGTGAGTCACCATATACACGGTCAATCCGAGCGTGTCGCGCAGCTTGGCAATCAACTCGTCGAACTCGGCCGCACCGATCGGATCGAGGCCCGACGTCGGCTCGTCGAGGAAGACGAGATCGGGGTCGAGCGCCAGCGCCCTGGCAAGTGCGGCCCGCTTGATCATGCCGCCCGAAAGCTCGGATGGGTACTTGTCGGCCGCCTCTGGCGCCAGCCCCACCAATTCGATCTTCACGCGTGCCAGCTCGTCCATCAGGCTCTGCGACAGGTCGAGATACTCGCGCATCGGCACCTGGATGTTTTCGCGCACTGTCAGCGCCGAAAAGAGCGCGCCGTGCTGGAAAAGCACGCCCAGACGCATGTCGAGCGCGATCCGGTCGGCCTCCGACATCTTGTCGTATTCCGCGCCGAGGATCTCGATCGTGCCGGAGCGCTTGGCAAGAAGCCTGAGGACCGTCCGCATCAGTACCGACTTGCCGGTGCCAGACGCCCCCACGAAGCCGAGGATTTCGCCGCGGTAGATCTCCAGGTTGAGCTTGTCGAGCACGATATGGGAGCCGAAGCCGACCGTCAGGTCGCGCACGGACAAAACCGATTCATGGCCGTTCGCGGCGTCTGGCTGTCTTTCTGTGGCTGTTGTGTCCATCGTCCCATCCGCCTCAGAATTCGATCGCCGCGTAGAACATGGCAAACAGGCCATCGATCAGGATCACCACGAAGATCGATTTGACCACCGAGGAGGTCACGTGGCGGCCGAGCGATTCGGCGCTGCCGCCCACCTTCAACCCTTCGACGGCCGCCACCACACCGATGATCAGCGCCATGAACGGCGCCTTGATCATGCCGGCCGCGACCGATGAAAAATCGACGGCCTCCTGCAGGCGCGACAGAAAGGTCGCAATGGTAATGCCGGAATAGGTCCAGGCGACCAGCGCCGCACCGGTCAGCGCCGCGAAATTGGCGATGATGGTCAGAAGCGGCAAAGCGATCGTCAGCGCCACAAGGCGCGGAAATACCAGGACGCCAACGGGGCTGAGGCCCATGACCTTCAGCGCGTCGACCTCTTCGCGCATCTTCATTGAACCGATTTCGGCTGTAATCGCGCTGCCCGAACGCCCTGCGATCATGATCGCGGTCAAGAGCACGCCGATTTCACGCAATTGCAGGATACCGACGAGATCGACGACGAAGACTTCGGCGCCGAAGTAGCGCAGCTGAAATGCACCCTGCTGCGCAATGATCGCGCCGATCAGGAAGGACATCAGCATGATGATCGGAACGGCCTTGACGCCCATGCGGTCGATCTGGTGGACGATGGCCGCCGGCGAGAGGCCGCTGTGTCGCCCGAGCTTGAGCTGCGCACCACGAACCGCCGAACCGAGAATGTACATTGCAGCGACGATATCGTTCCAGGTGGCGATCATCACTTCGCCGATCGGCGCGAAGAGCCGTTGGAACAGCGGAATCTTGTCGCTTTCGTCCTCCGGTGTCGGCAGTTCCGCCGGCAGCGCGCCGATCAGTTCGACATAGCGCTGTCCGCCATCGACAAACTGGATCCCGTCCTTTTCAGGGCCGGCGATCTTCGTCATGAAACGCCGGATGATCCATGCCCCCGCCGTATCCATGGCAGTGACACCCGACAGATCGAACTGCTTGACGCTACTACCCTTGCGCGCAAGCTGGTCGAGCTTGGCAGCCATGGCTTCAGCCGTCTCGTGCCGCCAGACGCCCGAAAAGACGTAAGTGCCATCAGAGCCTTCGGCGTCTCCGCCGAGCGCGACATCCGCAACGATCTTGGTCTGGGAACGCGTCACCTGGTCTCTGTCATCCCGATTTGCTAACCGCTCGTAAAAGCTTGCTCCGTCATAACGGCTCACATCCTTGATGTCATCCGGACGAAGCCGGTAACATCGCCACCAATGTGCCAGATAGCCCCCGCCGGAGAAGATTTCATGTCCACTGTGCTCGAAGCGACAACCGAAGACTTCCCGATTGCGGGCACTTTCACGATTTCACGCGGCTCGAAGACCACGGCGAGCGTGGTGACCTGCCGAATCACCGCGGGCGGCAGCAGCGGCTGGGGCGAATGCGTGCCCTATGGCCGCTACAACGAGACGATTGCCTCGGTGCTTGCAGAAATCGAAGCGATTCGCCCGCAGATCGAGCAGGGTCTGACGCGCCAGCAACTGCAGTCGGCGATGAAGCCGGGTGCTGCCCGCAACGCCGTCGACTGCGCACTGTGGGACCTCGAAGCAAAGCAGAAAGGCAAATCTGTCCGCGAGCTTGCCGGTCTTTCCTCACCAGAAACATTGACGACGGCCTATACGCTTTCGCTCGCCGAACCGGACGTGATGCGCAGCCAGGCCGCGCAATATGCCCACCGCGCCCTGCTCAAGATCAAGGTCGGGACGTCGGACGATGCCTCTCGCATCCGCGCCGTGCGGGAGGGCGCGCCGGAGAGCCGCATCATTCTCGATGCCAATGAGGGCTGGACGCCGGACAGCCTCGCCTATCACTTCGCCATCTGCGCCGAACAGCGCATCGACCTGATCGAGCAGCCGCTGCCGGCCGGCCGAGATCAGGCGCTCGCCACGATTGCCCGCCCCGTTCCCGTGTGCGCTGACGAGAGCGTGCATGCGACCGGCGACCTCTCCGCCCTTGTCGACCGGTATGACGCGGTCAACATCAAGCTCGACAAGACGGGCGGCCTGACGGAGGCCCTCCGCATGCGCGATGCGGCGACATCGCTCGGCCTTAAGGTGATGGTCGGCTGCATGGTCGGAACCTCGCTCGGCATGGCACCGGCGATCCTGGCGGCGCAGGGCGCGGATTTCGTCGACCTCGACGGCCCCCTGCTCCTGGCGCGCGACCGCACGCCGGGCCTGCGCTACGAGGCCTCGCTGGTCTTTCCGCCCGAGCCGCGCCTCTGGGGCTGAAGGTACCGGGCGGTCAGGGCAAAGCAGCAGCCGGCAAAGGCGACCACCGACATCGAATAGAACCCGTTCACCCCGTACCAGGCATAGAGATAGCCTGACAGGAACGTGAAGATTGCCGTGAAGATGCCGGTGTAGAAGAAGTAGAGGCCCTGCGCCGATGCTTCCTGCTCCTCGACCACGCGCTCCACCAGCTTGTTCTGCATGCCGGTGTGCATGATGGCATAGGTGAAGGCGTGAAAGCACTGCAGCACGAAGTATCCGGAAAAACCTAGATCCATCGGGAAGATGATCCAGCGCAGCACGGCCAGGAAACAACCGGACAGGATCATCGTCCAGACGCTGAAACGCCGAATGATCGCCTTGGCGAAGATGAACATCGTCACTTCGGCAGCAACGCCCGCACTCCAGAGAATCCCAATCTCCGTGCCGCTATAGCCAATATGCTGCCAGTAGATCGCCGAGAAGGCGAACAGCATGGCGTGGCTGGCGTTCACCAGTGTCACGCCGATCAACAGCAGTTGCAGATCGAGCTGGCGCAGCGATTTCGGCGGGGGCTCGGTCAAGGCCGTGATCGGCGACGGACGTCGCGGCCGACCGACCTTGGGCGCCGCGAAGGCCATCGCGATCGTCAGGCCAAATCCGATCGCCATCGCCGGCAGCACCATGTCGCCACCGAAGATGCCGATCAACCAGCCGCCGAGCATGGTTGCGCCGATGAAGGCAACGGAGCCCCACAGCCGCATCTGGGCATAGTCAAAACCCCAGCGCCTGACACCGGAAAGCGCAATCGCCTCGACGATCGGCACATAGGGTGAATAGACGGCCGATTGCAGCGTGTAGATGATCAGGATCGGCCAGAACTCGCGGGCATAAAACAGCACGAACGCCGTCGCCAGCGACAGGAATCCGGACCAGATCAACACGATCGTGCGCTCTCCGAGCCGATCGGCGATCACACCCGCGATCGGCGCCGTGAACACGCGCACGAACATCGGCAGGGCCAGCACGACGCCGATCTCGAAATCGCTCATGGAAAGCGTCGTCAGCCAGACCGGAAAATATGGCATGGCGAAACCGTTGACGATCAACGGCGCGCAGAAGAGCAAGGCTGTGCGAAGCGTAAAATAACGCGGCGGAGGGCCCACTGCAGCGGGCGCTTGGGAGGGAATCATGGGAGGACCTGATGGCTATGGGCCAGCAATAGCATAGCCCACTGCAGGATCGCCATAACCTAGATTTCGCTACAAGCGCGGTTCGTAGGTTGCTCGCAGCCTCTTCACGCTGCCCGCTGCGTCAGCAATTGCGCCAGCAGACGCTCAGCTTCTGCAGTTCCCTCCGCTTCGGCGGCGCCACCGCGCATCTGATGCCAGGTGATCAGCTCCATGGTGCCGTCGTGGTGCTCGGCGATCGCCGTGCAGCTTTCGACCCAGTCGCCGGTGTTGATGTAGCGGATGTCGCCGATGTCTTCGATGACGGCATGGTGGATATGGCCACAGATCACCCCTTGGGCGTCGTGACGTCTGGCCTCGTCGGCGACCACCTTCTGGAACTCGCCGATGAAGTTGACGGCGTGTTTCACCTGCAGCTTCGCCCAGGAAGAGAACGACCAATAGGGCATGCCGAGCCGGCGGCGAATGGCGGCGAGACCGATATTGATGGCGATTGCCGTGTCGTAGGCCCAGTCGCCGAGATAGGCGAGGATGCGGGCATTGCGCACGACCACGTCGAACTCGTCGCCATGCAAGACCAGATAATTGCGGCCGTCGGCGCCCTTGTGCATGTGGCGCTGCGCCACCTCGATGCCGCCAAAGTGAACGCCCGGAAAATCGCGCATGAATTCGTCGTGGTTGCCGGGGATATAGATGATGCGCGTGCCCTTGCGCGCCTTGCGCAAAAGCTTCTGGACAACGTCGTTGCAGTTCTGCGGCCAATACCAGCTGCGCTTCAACCGCCAGCCATCGACGATGTCGCCAACGAGAACGATGGTTTCCGCCTCGTGATACCGCAGGAAATCAATGAGAAAGTCGGTCTTGGCCGCCTTGGAGCCGAGGTGGACGTCGGAGATGAACAACGTCCTGAGATGTCTTACGGAGTTGTCTTGCGGCGCCGCCATCATACCAGCCTCGTCTTGATTGAGCCTTCTGGGGCCCGTCAAAACCAGACTCGTGTTTCAGGAAGATGACACGGACGCCGGCCGCTTCGTCGCACCGGCGCAAAAGAACCGCGCAAAAACTGTACGCGGTTCGCAATTCGTGCCACAAGGCCACGTCCAAAAAAGAGGAATGCAGACTATGAGCACGGGCGACAAAAACAAATCCCACACCGGTCCGGCCAGCGGCGATATCGACCAGCAGGCTCTTTTCTTCCATCGTTACCCGCGCCCGGGGAAGCTCGAAATCCAGCCCACCAAGCCGCTCGGCAACCAGCGCGACCTCGCGCTCGCCTATTCGCCCGGCGTGGCTGCGCCCTGCATCGCCATCCGCGACAACCCGGAAACGGCAGCCGACTACACGGCGCGCGCCAATCTTGTGGCGGTTATCTCCAACGGCACGGCCGTTCTCGGCCTCGGCAACATCGGTCCGCTTGCCTCCAAGCCCGTGATGGAAGGCAAGGCCGTCCTTTTCAAGAAATTCGCCGGCATCGACGTCTTCGACATCGAGATCGATGCGGCAAGCATCGAGCGCATGGTCGACGTCATCTCGGCGTTGGAGCCGACCTTCGGCGGCATCAACCTCGAAGACATCAAGGCACCGGAATGCTTCGAGGTCGAGCGCCAGCTGCGTGAAAAAATGCAGATCCCCGTCTTCCATGACGACCAGCATGGCACCGCCATCATCGTTGCGGCCGCGATCCTCAACGGCCTGGAGCTGGCCGGCAAGGACATCGCCAAGGCCAAGATCGTCACCTCGGGTGCCGGTGCTGCAGCGCTTGCCTGTCTCAACCTGCTCGTCACGCTGGGCGCCAAGATCGAAAACATCTGGGTGCACGACCTCGAAGGCCTTGTCTACAAGGGCCGCGAAGTTCTGATGGACCAATGGAAATCGGTCTACGCCCAGGAAAGCGACAACCGGGTGCTTGCAGACAGCATCGGTGGCGCCGACGTCTTCCTCGGCCTGTCGGCGGCCGGCGTGCTGAAGCCGGAACTACTGGTACAGATGGCGGAAAAGCCGCTGATCATGGCACTGGCCAACCCGACGCCCGAGATCATGCCGGAAGCCGCCCGTGCGGCACGCCCCGACGCCATGATCTGCACCGGCCGTTCGGACTTCCCCAACCAGGTCAACAACGTGCTCTGCTTCCCGCACATCTTCCGCGGTGCGCTCGACTGCGGCGCAAGCACGATCAACGAAGAAATGAAAATGGCGGCCGTCCGCGCCATCGCCGGCCTTGCCCGCGAGGAGCCATCGGATGTCGCTGCCCGCGCCTACTCCGGCGAGACGCCGGTCTTCGGCCCTGACTACCTGATCCCCTCGCCCTTCGACCAGCGCCTGATCCTGAGGATCGCGCCGGCCGTCGCCAAGGCTGCTGAAGAGAGCGGTGTCGCCACTCGTCCGATCCAGGATTACGACGCCTATCTCGACAAGCTCAACCGCTTCGTCTTCCGCTCCGGCTTCATCATGAAGCCGGTCTTTGCCGCCGCCAAGAACGCGCAGAAGAACCGCGTGATCTTTGCCGAAGGCGAAGACGAGCGCGTGCTGCGCGCAGCCCAGGTGCTGCTGGAGGAAGGCACAGCCCGCCCGATCCTGATCGGCCGTCCGCAGATCATCGAGACGCGCCTGCGTCGCTACGGCCTGCGCATTCGTCCTGATGTCGATTTCGAAGTGGTCAACCCCGAAGGCGACCCGCGCTATCGTGACTATGTCGAGGACTATTTCGCCCTTGTCGGCCGCCTCGGCGTCATTCCGGAAGCAGCCCGTACGATCGTGCGCACCAACACCACGGTCATCGGGGCGCTTGCCGTCAAGCGCGGCGAAGCCGACGCACTGATCTGCGGTGTCGAAGGACGCTACAGCAAGCACCTGCGCGACGTCTCGCAGATCATCGGCAAGCGCGAAGGCGTTCTCGACTTCTCGGCACTGAGCCTGCTCATCTCACAGCGCGGCGCAACGTTCTTCACGGACACCTATGTCAGCTATTGCCCGAGCGCCGAAGAAATCGCCCAGACGACAGTCATGGCGGCACAGGAAATCCGCCGCTTCGGCATCACGCCGCATGCCGCCCTTGTCTCGCACTCGAACTTCGGCTCACGCGATTCCGAAAGCGCCACCAAGATGCGTCAGGCATTGCAGCTCGTGCGCGAACTTGCGCCCGACCTCGAAGTGGATGGCGAAATGCATGGTGATTCGGCCATCTCCGAGGTTCTGCGCCAGCGCGTCATGCCCAACAGCACGCTTTCGGGCGAAGCCAACCTGCTGGTCTTCCCGAATCTCGATGCCGCCAACATCACGCTCGGCGTCGTCAAGACGATGACGGACAGCCTGCATGTCGGCCCGATCCTGCTTGGCTCGGCACTGCCGGCGCACATCCTGTCGCCGTCCGTGACCTCACGCGGCGTCGTTAACATGGCAGCACTCGCTGTCGTTG
This sequence comes from Ensifer adhaerens, assembly GCF_013283195.1. Taxonomy (GTDB): domain Bacteria; phylum Pseudomonadota; class Alphaproteobacteria; order Rhizobiales; family Rhizobiaceae; genus Ensifer; species Ensifer adhaerens_G. Next base: position 2,535,120 of record NZ_JABEKT010000001.1, read on the forward strand.
AAGCCAGCCATCCGGGTTGAAACTTTTTGCAGGGCCGTCGTACCCGGCGGCCCTGTGTTTCCGATCCGATCCTGGCAACAACCATTGTTTGTAGGATCGACAATCCACAGCAAATGCGGATGACGGTTCTGGACAAAAGGTGAACCCCCAACCATTGTGGGGTTCAGGGCAAGAATCGGTGTTGTGGCATGACTGAACAACAGGCTGTCCTCGACATGCTGGAAATCCTGGAATGCGGAGGCTGTGTCGAGCCGGCCCATTTTTTTACGTTGATGCGACGTACCTTTCGCATCGCTCATCTCCTTTATCTTGAGGCCGAGCCCTATGCGGACGAGCTCAAGATCTGCCGCCTGCACCACACATTCGGTGCCTACGCGGCGGAGCTTTATCTGACGCGTGGGCTCTATCGCATCGATCCGATCCTCAAGCTGGCGCTCGGCGGCGTCAGACCGGTCGAATGGACGACGGCGCGCCATCGCTTTCCCGAATGCGAGCCGTTGTTCAAGACGGCCGAAGAGATCGGGCTCTCTAGCGAAGGCGTCGCCCTGCCGCTACCCTCGCCGGCCGGTCGCATGGCGTTGCTTGCCATCAACGTCAACATGTCGGCGGCCGAATGGTCGATCTATCGGCGCAATCATCTGCGCGACTTCCAGCTCGCCGCCAACCTGTTTCATGCCGGCATGCTCGAGAATGCGGCCATGACGAGTGGCGCGGCAACGCGCGAGATGCGCTTGACCGGCCGTGAAACCGAGGTTCTCACCTGGTCGGCAGCCGGCAAGAGCTATTGGGAGATTGCCACCATTCTCGGCATTTCCGAGCGCACCGTGCGCTTCTTCATGACCAATGCCCGCCGCAAGCTCAACGTCGTCTCCAACACGCAGGCCGTGGCCCAGGCCGTCCGCCATGCGCTGATCCCCACAGTTTGATCCGGGCTAGAGCCGCTCCCCCCACGCTCTTCCGGAAACCCATCGAAATTTAGAGTAAAAAATCCGTTACCGGTACTGTCACTAGTGCCAGTTTCTTCTCCGCCGCCGGACTGACAGCATCACGCCATCCCCCAAAGACAAGGATGGAGAGAACGATGATCAGGATCCTCAACGGCAGGACACGCGGACAGCACCCACAGGCCATCGACGAGATGTTCAAGTTGCGCAAGCGCGTCTTTCACGACTTCCTGAAATGGGACGTTCAGACCGATGGGGACTGGGAGATCGACAACTACGACAAGTCGAACCCGCTCTACATCCTGTCCTATTCGCCGGACACCGGAAAGCTGCGCGGATCGCTGAGGCTGCTGCCGACGCTTGGCCCCAACATGCTGGACGATACGTTCCCGATCCTGCTTGGCGACAACCCGGAGATCCGCAGCGCCTCGATCTGGGAATCGAGCCGCTTTTGCATCGATCCGGAAATTTCCCAGGACCGTGCTTCCAATCAGGTCACGGTTGCCGCCGCAGAACTGATGTGCGGCGTCGGCGAACTCGGACTTGCCTCCGGCATCAGCCACATCGTTACGGTCACCGACGTCTTCCTCGAGCGGATGTTCCGTCGCATGGGTTGCCCCGGCGAGCGCATCGGTGAACCGCACCGGATCGGCTCGGTCTTTGCCGTGGCGGTCGCCTGGGAAGTGACGCCGTCGCTGCTGAGCGCCATGAAGGCCGTCGCCGCGATCGAAGGCACCGTGCTTGAGCGGCCGATGTCGCTGGAAACCGCACGCGCAGCCTGACACCGGATCGGAGCCGTCCATTCGTCCGAGAGGACGACACTGTTAACGCATTACGAGGCTTGTCGTTGCACACGCAGTGACAAGCCTTATGATAGGGCTGAAACAGGAAATGCCGACGGCGACCGATCCCGGACAACAAGGGCGGCGCAGCGCGGTTGCAGAAATGGACGTTCGCCCTTGTTCCGGAACATGAAAACCCTTGCCGCGGCGACTTTGCCGCTGCTTCTGGTTCTTGCCGATCAGGCGCTGGCCTCCAGCGTGTGCGACCGCCTGAACACCCGGCTTGCGCAATTGCCCGAGGCCATCACCACCACGGCCGATACGCGCGATTACGCCAGCGCGATTTCGCGACAGAACATTGAACTGCGTCGAGCGCGCAACGATCGCCGCCGCGCCGGCTGCGGCACAGGCAGCGTCGTCGTGTTCAATGGCGGCGACCCGGATATCTGCGCTGATATCAACAGCCTGATCGCCGAGATGGAAGACAATCTCGCTATCCTCAAATCGGAACGCCAGCAGCTGATATCGGGCGATGGCGACGACACGCGTCGGCGCATCCTGGCTGCACTTGAGATCAACGGTTGTTATGGCGACCGCGAGGAATTTGCCAGCGCCGACCCGGACGCGCCGGAAACGCATCGCAATATCCTGCGCGATCTGCCGCCGGAGGAATCCTACGGGCCGTTGTTGCGCGATGGCGACGCAGACGGATACCCTCCGGAAAGCGGCGTCTATTCCGGCACGCTTCGCACCATGTGCGTGCGCACCTGCGACGGCGCCTTCTTCCCCATTTCGTCCGAGGCGAGCCCGGCGGACTTTGCTCGCGACGAGCAGGCCTGTCGCGCCCGCTGCCCGGGTGCCGAAACCGAGCTCTTCTTCCACGAGCTTGCGACCGAAGAGAGCGACCAGATGGTTTCCGCCTCGACTGGACGCCCCTATCGGGAATTGCCGAACGCCTTTGCCTACCGGACGCGAGACGTCGGCAAGCCCGGCATCTGCGGCTGCCAGATCCCGAAGACGGTGGCAACAGCGCCCAAGGCAGGCGGCGGCAATTCCAGCGATAGTCGGTCCTCGATCATCGTCATCGAAGGCAATAAGGGGGCAGATGCCCCTTCTGCCAAGGTGACGGTTCCCGCTGAAGAGCGCCCCTACGATCCCGCCAAGAGCAAGGTGCGGGTCATCGGGCCGACGTTCCTGCCCCAGAAGGAAACGTCGATCGACCTTCGCCACCCCACGGGTCCGGCTTACCAGCCCGTTCAGAGCAACTGATCGCGGCGTCAGCCTTCCGGCAGGCTCCCCAACCTTCCTCGAATACCAGTTCCTCCAGCGGCAGGCGCTGGCGCCAGCCTTTTACCGCCAGTTCCGGCTCACGGTAGAGGTGGTCGACGAAGCCCAGGCAAAGCCAGGCGACGATCACGACATGATCGGGTATGCCGAGGATCGCCTTGATCTCGTTCTCATGAAAGATGCTGACCCAGCCGACGCCGACGCCTTCAGCGCGCGCGGCAAGCCAGAGATTCTGGACGGCGCAGACGGTGGAATAGACATCCATGTCAGGATTGTGGGTGCGCCCGAGAACGACCGAGCCGCCGCGTGTGCGATCGCATGTCACGCAGATACTGAGCGGTGCCTTGCGGATACCCTCCAGTTTCAGCGAGCGGTATTTCGCCCGCTGATCACCATCGAACATCAGCGCAGCTTCGTCGTTGGCGCGGGAAAACGCCTGCCAGACCCGCTCGCGGGTTTCCGCCTGGCGCACGACGACGAAATTCCATGGCTGCATGAACCCCACCGATGGCGCCCGGTGCGCTGCATTGAGCAGGCGCATCACCAGATCGTCAGGCAAGGGGTCGGGCAGGAACTGATCCCGCACGTCCCGGCGTGTTTCGATGGCGCGGTAGACGGCTTCGCGCTCGTCAAATGAAAAGGCTTCTGCGGCCGCAAGGCCGCCATTCGCGTCAGTCAGCATCGTTCGATCCCCAACAATGCACAACCTTCCGCCGTCCGCGCGGGTTTCGGTCTATCTTGCCAGGCCGGTCTTCTGACTTCGGATCCCCCGGCCGCTCCGCCTTCCCAGATCCGATGAAGATCCAGTGGCAAGACTTTGAGAAAACTCAAGATCCCTGGGGCAGCCGTCCCCGTCACAGCGTTGGGCACGTTCCGGAGTGACACCGGATTCCCGATTCTCCCGCGTCGCGGGCACCTGACGACGCCATAAGTGCACAGCCAATCGGGAATGACAAGCAACTCGGTGGGTGCCCGCCGGCACCGTGCGAGCCTTTCGGCAGCGGTCGACATCGGAGACCTTTCGACCGCTGCCCTTGCGGCTCACTATCAAAGCGGGGCGACGGGATGTGGCGAACCGTCATAGCCGCCCCAGACCGACTGGTCGAAGCAGATGACCGACCCCGTCATCAGGCCGGATTCGTTCGAGGACAGATAGGCGCAGGCGCGCGCGACTTCCTTGGGATCGACAAGCCGGCCGAAAGGCTGGCTGGCGGCCGCCTTTTCCAGCCAGTCGGCTGCAGCACCGTGAAACTCTCGCTGGATGCGATCTTCCCCCTCTGAGGCCATCCATCCGATATTGAGACCGTTGACACGAATACGGTTGCGCAACAGCGCGTAAGCCGTGTTCTTGGTCAGCGTCTCCAGCGCGCCCTTGGACGAGCAATAGGCAGCGATGAACGGCTGCCCGGCCATGGCCGACATGGAACCGATGTTGACGATCGTGCCCTGAGTACCCTCCCTTCGCATGACCTTGACAGCCTCCTGGATCAGGAAGAACGGTGCCCGCACATTGATGGCGAACATCCGGTCGAAGAGTTCGGGGCTTGTATCGAGAATGGTGCCGCGGTCGGTGATCGCCGCCGCGTTGACCAGCGCATCGACCCGCCCGAAGGTGGCGTCGCAGGCGTTGACGACCTTTCGGGCATCCTCGACCTTTTCGAGATCCGCTTCGACATAAAGCACCTGCGCGCCGCTCGCCTTGCGGATCTCCTCGGCTTTCGCCTCTCCCTTGGCAGTGTTGCGCCCGCAGATGACGATGCCTTCGGCCCCGCGTTCCGCAAACAGGCTGGCGATCGTTGCCCCCAACCCTTGCGTCCCACCGGTGACGATGGCGACCTTGCCGTCAAGACGGCCGTGTTGTTCGGTCATGAAATTCCTCCCAGAGTGAAAGTGTCATCGAAACAGGAACGGCCCCCGGCGCCCTGCGCCGGGGACCTGACATGGCGATATCTTCCGTTCAGCTCAGCTTGCGCTGTGCCTGCTCTTCAAGCGCTTTGCGGAAATCCGCCTCGCTCCACCCGCCCGCCAGCGCCTCACGCATCAGCTGCGCCTGTGTTTTCGGCGCAAGGCCTCCGAGCGGCGGGTCGCGATCGAGATTGGTCGGGAAGGAATAACCTTCGGCACAGGACGCAATCGCATTGGCGACCTCACCCTTAGAAAGTGCGCCGGATGCGATAAGAGCTGTCAGCGCCGGATAGAGCGCCGCGCTCATCTTCACGCGATCCACGGTCTCCATCGCTCGCCCGAAGGCCGACGAAACCTGCAGCAGATTGGCAACGCGCTTGATATCGGTCGAACGGTTGCTGCCGGCGGCGTGGAACAGAGCCGGATTGAAGAAAACGACATCGCCCTTTGCAAGCGGCAACTGCACGTGATGTTCGTCGAAATATGCGCGGAACTCCGGCCGCTTCAGCGCGAGATAGCCGGAAACGTAGGTCTGGCTATAGGGCAGGAACAGCGTTGGGCCGCTTTCAAGCGGCATATCGCAATGAGCAACCGCCCCCTGCAGCGTCAGGACAGGTGACAGCCGGTGCACATGAGCCGGATATTGCTCGATGACATCAGAGCTCTGGAAGCCGAGGTGGTAGTCGCGATGCGCCGCCTGCGACGCCCCACCCGGATTGACCCGATTGACCTGCGCCGTCATCTGATAGTTCGGACCAAGCCAGGCTTCGCTGACAAGTGCAATGATGGCATTGGCATAGTAGGCGGCAAAATTTTCAGGGCTCTTCAGGCAGTGCTTTTCGAGCGAGTTCCAGATCCGGTCGTTGGCGCCGGGCTTGGCAAAATGGTCGCCGCCGCCGCTCTTGGTGCGGTGCTGCTCCTCGATGATCGCATCGAAGATGCCGCTGGCGGCATCGATGACGGTTGTGTCGGCGTAGGCGTGCTTGAACACGGCAACACCTGGACCGGTCGCCAGCACTTCGCAGATCTCGGCCAGTGCCGCGCGGCGCCCCTCGGCCGTCGCGCAGGCTGAAACCAGGCTGGCGCTGTCATAGATCAGCACGTTCTTCTCGCAGGCGAGCGCATGCGGATAGTCCGCAAGGTTCGTCTGGCGCTCCACCTCGGCACGAAATTCTTCGATGTCGCAGCCATCTTCGCTCAGCCACACGCGGTCGAGGCGCTGGCGCGCATTGTTGTCGGTCTTCATCCCGTTCCTCCTCAGAAACATTCGATGCCCCGACTATAGGCGCCGTCCAATCATGATATAGAGCAGGAATCCATCAAAAAACCATCAGGAGAGATCGCCGTTGGCTCATCCGTTTCTGGTCAAGGATATTGCTTTTCAGGCCGCGCTCAGCACCGCGACCGTCGATCGCGTCCTGAACGGGCGCCCCGGCGTGCGCCAGCAGACCGAAGCGCGCGTGAAGGCCGCCATTCGCGAGCTGGAAAAGCAGCAATCCGGATTGGAGATCCAGGGCCAGAGGCGGACGATCGACGTGGTGATGGAGGCACCGGAGCGTTTTACCGATGCGGTCAGAGAGGCATTCGAAACCGAAGCGCCGACCTTCATGCCAACGACGTTCCGTTGTCGCTTCCACTTCGCCGAGACGATGCGCCAGCAGGACATCGCCCAGCTTCTCGACCGCATTCGGTTGCGCGGAACCGATGGGGTGGTGTTGAAAGCGCCTGATATGCCTGAAGTCGCGGGCGCCGTCGCCCGCCTGGAACAGGCGGGTATCCCGGTGATTACGCTTGTCACCGACCTGCCGAATTCGGCGCGGACCGCCTATGCCGGCGCAGACAACCGTGCGGCCGGCGAAACGGCGGCCTATCTCATCGGCGAACGCTTCGCTGAACGCTCCGCGACCGTGCTCGTGACAATTTCAAGCAGTCGTTTCCGTGGCGAGGAGGAACGCGAAATCGGCTTTCGCCGCGTGCTGCGTGAACACTATCCGGCAATCCGCATTGTCGAGATCAGCGAAGGCCATGGCAAGGACACCGAGACCGGTGCGCTTGCGGCAAAGGCGCTTGCGGCACACGCCGACATCAATGCAGCCTATTCCATTGGCGGCGGCAACCGCGCTGTGCTCGCGGCGTTCGAGCGCGTCGGTCGCGATTGCACGTTGTTCATCGCCCATGACCTCGATCACGACAACCTGGCGCTGCTGCGCGAACGCCGGATCCATTTCGTCCTGCACCATGACCTGCGCAGCGACGCCCGCATGGCCTTCCGCGCCATTCTCGCCGGGAGAAGCGGCAACGGTCAGAAGCCGGCCGGGGCGCGGCTGTCGGCCGTGGAGGTGATTACGCCCTACAACGTGCCCGTCGCCTGAGCGGAGCGGCCCGCAATGACAGGCCCCGCGATGAAGCGGGGCCGGTCCGTCATTCGGGTAAAAGCACGATCTTTCCCGAGAACCGCCGGTCCTCGAGCCGCGCATGGGCCGCGGCCCCGTCCGACAGTGCGAAGGTCTCGATGCGCGGCCGCTCGATGACGCCGTCCCTGAGCGACTGGAACAGCCGCCCGGCCCGGCTCAGCCGCTGCTGCCGATCGGTCAGAAAACCCCAGAGATCACCACCGACGACGGTTTTGGAATGCTCCATGAGATAGCGCGGATCAACCAGGGGTGCCGGCCCACCGGCCATGCCGAACGTCACAAGTGTGCCGCGCGAGCGAACCGCCGAAAGGCTGTCGAGCAGGGTTATGCCGACCGAATCGTAGGCGACATTGACGCCGCCGTCACTCAAGGCGCGCACCTTGTCCGGCCAGCCCTCGTCATAGCCGAGCGCATAGGCGGCACCCGCGGCCTTGGCGAGCGCCTGCTTCTCCAGCGTGGAGGCCATGGCAATGATGCTCGCGCCCCGCGCGATGGCAAGCCGGATCAGCAACTGTCCGACACCGCCGCCTGCCGCCTGCACCAGAACGGTATCGCCGGCCCGGACGCTATAGCTGTCCTCGACCAGATACTGCGCCGTCAGCCCCTGCAGCAGAAGGGCGGCAGCGGCCTCAAAGCCGATATCGTCAGGAAGCGGGATGGCCCGCTCCAGCGGCACGGTCACCCGCGTTGCATTGGCAAACGGCACGTCCGCAAACCCGATTCGGTCACCGACAGCGACGCCTTCGACGCCTTCACCGCTGGCGATCACCTCACCTGCCCCTTCGTAGCCGGCGATGTAGGGCGCCTTGCCCGCAAGCGTGTAGTTGCCCTTTCGCCGATAGATGTCGGCGAAGTTGAGCCCGATCGCCCGCATGGCCAGTTGGATGTGGCCCGGCGGCACGGCCGGGTCGGCAACCTCGCGGTAGCTTAAGACCTCCGGCCCACCGAACGTGTCGAATACCAATGCATGCATGGTTGCCTCCCCCTATCGGATCAGTGTGCGGACGAAATCTTCGCCAAGCCCGACCGACTTGCAGTGTGCCGCATATCTGTCCAGCCTGACCAGCACGTCGTCATAACCTTCGGCGTTGCCGTCGTCATCGAGATAGACCAGCGGTCCGAACACGTGGAACAGCGCCTTCATGTGGCCAGCCTCCGGATGCACGTAGAGCGTATGGATATCGCCCGCCGGCTCGAAGATGAAGGTGCCGGGCCGTGCGATCCAGTCGCGCTCACGATAGCCCCAGGTACCCTCCAGCGTCCAACCGGTGACCGGATTGGAATGCCGATGCCGCTCGATGGTGCCGGCGCCCTTGGCCTTGAAGATGCTGACCCAACTGCCGCCCCGCACATCGAACAGCAACGGCAATGTAAAGGCGCTGTCGCCGAAGGGCAGCCAGCGCCGTTCATCCGCCTCCGCATCGGCGACCAGCAACTCGTCAACTCCGTATCTGCTTTCCTGAATGTTGATCAAAGTCCATCCTCCCGTTAAGTTTCACAAGCGGGATTTATCTACTATAGTGGATTTCGTCAACAGAATTGAGAATCGTCGATTTTGCTCGTATGCATTGCCCGAGGAGACGCCATGCCCAAGCTGACCATCACCCGCCGACCTGCCGAACAGAGACTTCGCTCGACCGAAGAGCGACCGGCCGAACTTGGAGCCCGCGTGAAGGAGCTCCGGGTCGCACGGGAATGGACGCTCGAAGAAGCGAGCCAGTGCATCGGCCTGTCGCGCTCGGCGCTATCGAAGATCGAGCGCAACGAGATGTCGCCGACCTTCCACGCCATGCAGAAGCTGGCGGCCGGCTTCTCGCTTGATCTCCTGAGCTTTCTCGCCTCCGGCGAGGCAAGCCCGCCCGCCGGCCGGCGCAGCGTCACCCGCAAGGACGATGGCACCCGCCATGAAACGCCGAATTATGGCTTGCGGCTGCTGATGGAAGAGGTGCGCAACACGGCCTTCATGGTGGTCGAAGTGCTGGTCAGGGCACGGGGGCTCGACCAGTTTCCCGATTGGGACCGGCACGACGACGAGGACTTCATGTATGTCCTCGACGGCGAAATCACCCTCTATACCGAGCACTACGCACCAGCAGTGCTGAAGAGCGGCGACGCTGTCTACTTCGATGCACGCCTCGGCCATGCCTGTATTTCAACCAGCGACGGCGACGCCCGGCTTTTGTGGGTGACCGCTCCGCTCGGCGGACGCTTCAGCCGCTCGGATGAAGACCATGGCGATGGAAAGCTACCGGCATGAAAACTCAGCCGGCGTGGCGCCTTGACACCTCTGCACTCAGCGCAACCTTGTCTTCCGGGGAAAGGTCGTCAGCCGTCTGGACACGGTTGCGCCCGCGTTTCTTGGCGAGATAGAGCGCCTCGTCGGCAGCGGCCAGCAGCGCGCGGGCAGTGCTGCCGTGCTTAGGCGCAAAGGCCAGGCCGACGCTGCTGCCGACGCGCAACATCTGCCCCTCAAGCTCGACCGGCGTCTGTGCATCGATGACAAGGCCCGCAGCCACAGCCGATACGTCCGCATCCTTGCCTGACGAACGATGGATGACCGCAAATTCATCACCGCCCAGGCGGGCAACGGTTCCACGCGCCCCGACCCGCCGGCGGTACCGTTCGGCAATGGCCATCAACACCGCGTCACCCGCCGCGTGCCCATGCCGGTCGTTGACGGCCTTGAACTCGTCCAGATCGGCAAGGATCAGCGCGAATGGGCGGTTTTTCGCGTCGAGGAGCGCGGCGGCCAGCGCATCGTCGAAGCCGCTGCGATTGAGAAGCCCGGTGAGCCGGTCATGTTTTGCCATGTAGAGGTTTCGCGCCTCGCTCTGCTGCAAGGCGGCAAAGACACTGGAGAACCTGAGGGCTACAAAGGCCATCAAAAGCATTGCCAGGATCGCGATGGCGATCACGCTCGGCAGGATCTCCGCCCGCACGAAGCCGCCGGGCGATTTGGGCGTCCAGGCAACGACCAGGCAGGAGGCGTCCAAGCACCGGCCGACGGACACGTGCACGCTATCGGCCGGAAGTTGAGACAGCGGGACGAAGGCAAGGCCAGACACCCCAAGCTTTGCTTCGATCTCCCGCAGCGACTGCGCCGTCAGCGGGCGAACAGAAACCATGAACACCGGTTTGCGGCGATCGGCGGCAAGCTGCAGCGTTTCCGGGATCACCGCCTGGACGACCGCGATGCTCATCTGCCCTTGAACCTCGCGCATATCCACGGCGTGGATGCCGGGTACGATCGGCGTTACCGATTGCCGGTTCGGCTGGGGGATATCGAGCGTATAGGTGCCGCCATTGTTTCTCAGCGCATTGTCATAGCGGCGACGTGCCTCGTCGAGCAGATCATCGACATCGCGAAGCGGGCCTTCGGCCGCCTGCGCGGGGATGGCCAGACCGTCCTTCAATGCTGTCGAAACATGTCCATCGGCATCACCGAAGATCAGCCAGGAGAAACCGTAGTCCTCCCAGAGCCAGCCGGACAATTGTTCGGCCACGAAGGCGTCACTCAGCCGTCCGGTCGCAAGTTCGTCGTAAGTGTCGTCCCAGAAAGAGACCTGCGCCTGGAATTGCACGGCTGCTTCCATCTGGTGGCGCAATTCGTTTGTCACCAGTCTGCGCTCTGCAGAACGGCCGAAACGGTCCGCCTCGACGACGGAACGATTGAGAACGAAGATGAGGCTGGCGATTGTCAGGATCGCAACCAAGGTACAGGCAGCATGAATTGCCCAGACCGCCCTGTTCCGCTTCGGTTGCCGAAACTTTTCCTCGATCACGCCAACGCCCCCTCACCGGACCAGCCGTCAATGGCGAAGGGTGGCACCGATCAGACGCCACCCTAAAGATCAAAGCAGAAATTTAGTTTAAGCAAGCTGGTATTGAAAGCCTTAAAGACTTCAACCGCCTAGTATAAGCCAACAATCTGTAGTCGCACGACCACTAGTTGGGCGAAGAAGATCTACGCAACAGCGAGACGATTTCCTCGTCGCCTTCGTCGCGGGCGAGATCCCGGATCGACCGCGTGCCGCTGCCATCACGCCGATTGGCATCGGCACCTTTTTCGATGAGCAGCTTGACCACGGCGGACCTTCTGTTGACGACGGCGATGGCAAGCGGTGTCATCCAGTCGCTTTGCGGGTTTGGCCGCCCGCGCCCGCGGAATTGGCCGAAGGGTATGTCGAGGAGTTCCGGTTTTTCATCGACGATCGCCATCACCCGTTCGCTCTTGCCGAAGGCGGCGGCTGCAAACAGGTCGAGCGACTGGCTCTCGAGGAAACGAACCATGTCGCCCTTGCCGTTATACTCGGCCCAGCCGATCGGCGGTGCGTGATGATAGGGGTCGCGCGCCATGGCGTTGGCGCCATGCTCGAGCAATAGCTTTGCCATCTCGATATGTCCATGCAACGCCGCCTCGTGCAGCGGCGTTCGCGACGTCATGCGGTTGACGTCGAAGCCGAGCGACAGCATCAGCGCCGCTTGGACTTCACGGTTTTCGCCCGCAGCCTCATGCAGGATCGCGGGATGTGCCGACTGCGTGCGCGAAACGAGCGTTGCATCCCCAGCCACCAGCGCCTTCGCCTGTTCGCCCTTGCCCTCGGCAATCGCTCTCGCCAGGCGATCGACATCGGTAAGTTCCGCAACCGTCGCGCCATGAGCAAGCAGATATTCCGCAAGGGACGCATCGCCGCCAAGCTCCGCCCATTGGTAGGGTGTGCGTCCCTTCACGGTTCGGTTGACGTCCGCACCATGCTCGACGAGCAATCGAACGCGATCGGCCATTCGTTTTTCCAGCGCCCAGGCGAGCTGATAGTCGAAAACACTCTGGCTGTTTTCGATCAGTTCTCCATCCTCGCGCACCAGCCAGTTGTTCCTGTCCTTGGCGCTCAACCCGTGGCGCAGCAACAGCTCGAGGCAGGTATTGTCGGGCTCGAACATGCGATTGTAGAGCGCCTGACTGTCGTTGGCCCTGGCGCCGGCCTTGAGCAGCAGCTCGGCAAAGGCGGTGCAATCAGGGTGTTCCGGTTGCCGCTCCTTGCCCGCTTCGCCTTGGCCGAAGACGCCTGTCAGCGCGGTGAAACGATACTGTCCATCATCCAACCAGAAGGCATTGGCATCGGCACCGCGCGCAACAAGCCGCTCACCGGCTGCAAGCGAAGACCTGCCGGGAACGCGGGCATAGGCGGCATAGAGCAGAGGCTCCCAGTCGTAGGGGCCTGCACGCTTGCCGGCGAGCTTCGGATCCTGATCGAGCCACCGGTCGATAGCGTCGCCATCGCCGAGCGCGGCGGCAACGTGAATACTTTCGCCTGCAATTTCAGGATGCTCTTCGAGCAGAGCTTTCGCCTGGGCATACCGCTCAGGATCGGCGGCTATGTCGCCGAAGTAAGACACAGTCGCGAGCGCCAGGAAGCGGTTGGCAAGCTGCTCGGTGGCAGGCTTGCCCTGCTGAGAGCGCTCGAGGTGCGTTTTCAATCGGGTCCAGCTGGAAAAGCCGAACTCCCGAGCGAGGACCAGTTGGGCATCCTGCAGACCAATCGTGGCCGGTTCGGTGAAATAGGGCAGCGTCCGCTGGCGTGCCGCGGCATCGCCAGCCTTCAGGGCTTTCAGAAAAGCCTTGGCCTGCTTGCGGATGGATTCGAGGGTAGCATTCGCGGGAAGATCGCGCGTGATCATGAAAGACCTCCTTTCATTCACGTCCGGTATCCGCGCCCACAGACTGAAAAGAGGTGTGGCAACCAAGTTCAGTGAAACAGGTGGGTCTGGCCCTTCCCGCGGATCGGGTGCGCCCTGCAAGCGAGACGATCGCTAGCACGCAGTCCGTATTCTTGTCCAGCCTTCTCAGCTTTTCGCTTCGTAGCGAACGAAGGCAAAGCGATCGGCCTTCGGCGACCAGTTGGGAACGTTCATCGTGCCCTGTCCGCCGAAGAGTTCGAACAGGTCGCGCGCATTGCCGCCATCCATCTCCATCAGCCGCAGACGAACGTTCAAGTCCCGCGGATGGTCGAAGACATCGCCGTCGTAGGAGAGAACCAGCAGGTGCTTTCCGTCCGGCGACGGATGCGGGAACCAGTCGCCATAGGGACTGTCGGTAATTCGCTCTACGTCGGAGCCGTCCGGCCGGACACGCCAGATCTGCATGCGCCCGGTGCGGCTGGAGTTAAAGTAGATCCAGGCGCCGTCGGGTGACCAGTCCGGCCCATCGTTACGCCCCTCGCCGTGCGTCAGCCGCCGCTCCTCGCCACCCTCAACCGGGATTGTATAGATATCGAAAACCTGATCGCGAATGCCGCAATAGGTCAGCGTCTGGCCATCGGGCGACCAGCCATGCCAGTAGGACGGCAGGTTCTGTGTTACGAGCCTAGGTTCGCCGCCCGAAGCCGGCAGCAGATAGATCGCCGACTTGCCGAATTCGGTCTTGTCGCTGATCGCGATCGTGCTGCCATCCGGCGAAATACCGTGATCGTTGTTGCAGAGACGGGCAAAGCCGGTCTCGATCTGGACCGGTTCGCCGCCGTCAAGCGGAAGGCGATAGAGCAGCCCATCGCCATTGATGACAAGATGCGTTCCATCAGGCGACCAGTTCGGCGCCTCGACCAACCGGTCGGTCTGCCAGACGACATGCATCTCGCCGCTGACGATGTCGTAGGTTTCAACGGAACTGCGCATCGCATTCTCCTGCCGTCACTGCGGCTATCTGCGTCGTTCGTCCGCCGGCAACATCGCCAACACCTTGACGCAGATCGATTTCATCAGGCCGAATTTGCTCTGGTCTCGCCAGGTCGAAACGAAACCCCAGCCGAGCAGCAACAGGATACAGACAAAGGCGACGCCAACGATGACAATACTGCCGGTCGCAAGACCGTAGATCCCGAACACCGCCGGTGTGGCGAAATAGGCGATCTGTGCCGAAACTGGCCGCCAGCAGAACTATCGCTGAGCGACCACAGCCGGATCAGGTGGACTTCCTCGTCGGTGAACTCTGGCGAGCTCTTGGCGTCGCCCGCCTCATCGCAGACGGCTTTCACCGCCTAGCCCCGGTCGCGGAACCGGTTCGTGATCGGATAGCGCCGGTCACGGCCAAAATTCTTCTTGGTGATCTTCACGCCCGGCGCCGACTGCCGGCGCTTGTACTCCGCGATATAGAGCAGATGCTCGATGCGGTGCACCGTCGCCTCGTCATGACCGCGCGCCACGATCTCTTCCGTGCTCATCTCCTTTTCGACGAGGCATTCGAGAATGTCGTCGAGTACCGGATAGGGCGGCAGCGAATCCTGGTCGGTCTGGTTGGGGCGAAGCTCGGCCGAAGGCGCCTTGTCGATGATGTTCTGCGGGATGACCACACCGGACGGGCCGAGCGCACCGGGGGGCACGGTGGTGTTGCGCCAGCGCGAGATGCCGTAGACCTGCATCTTGTACAAGTCTTTGATCGGATTGAAGCCACCGTTCATATCGCCGTAGAGGGTGGCATAACCGACCGACATTTCCGACTTGTTGCCGGTCGTCACCACCATCGAGCCAAACTTGTTGGAAACCGCCATCAGAATGGTGCCGCGTGTTCGGCTCTGCAGGTTCTCCTCGGTAATGCCGGATTCCGTGCCTTCGAACATATCGGCGAGCGCGCCGAGGAAGCCTTGCACCGGCTCCTCGATCGGCACGATATCGTAGCGGCAGCCGAGCGCTTCAGCGCAGTCCCTGGCGTCCTTGAGCGAATCCTTCGAGGTATAGCGGTAAGGCAGCATGATCGTGCGCACCCGCTCCTCGCCGAGCGCGTCGACGGCAAGGGCCGCACAGATCGCCGAGTCGATACCGCCGGACAGGCCGAGCACGACGTTCTTGAAGCCGTTCTTGTTCACATAATCGCGGAAGCCAAGCATGCAGGCGCGATAATCGGCCTCCTCCCGCTCCGGCAGGCGCGACTGCAGGCCGCTGGCGCAGTGCCAGCCATTGTCACCCTTCTTCCACTCGACGATCGACAGCGCTTCCTCGAACTGGCTCATCTGGAAGGCGAGCGACTTGTCGGTGTTGAAGGCAAAGCTCGCGCCGTCGAACACCAGTTCATCCTGCCCGCCAAGCTGGTTGGCGTAGATCATCGGCAGGCCGGTCTCGATCACCTGCTTCAGCACCACCTGATGGCGCACATCCACCTTGTCGCGATAATAGGGCGAACCGTTCGGCGACAGCAGGATTTCAGCCCCGCTTTCGGCGAGCGTCTCGCACACGCCGAGATCGCCCCAGATATCCTCGCAGATCGGAATGCCGATGCGGATGCCGCGGAAATTGACCGGCCCGGGCATCTCGCCCTGATCGAACACCCGCTTCTCGTCGAACTCGCCATAATTCGGCAGATCAACCTTGTCGCGCACCGCAATGATCTTGCCGCCGTCGAGAACGGCGACGGCATTGTGGCGTCCCGTCTTGGCAAGACGCGGGAAGCCGATAATGACGCCCGGACCACCGTCGGCGGTCTCGCCCGCCAGCTTTTCCACCGCTTGCAGGCAGGCCTTGAGGAAAGCGGGCTTTAGAACCAGATCCTCCGGCGGATAACCGGAAATGAAAAGCTCGGTAAGGAGAAGGAGGTCGGCGCCCTGGCGCGCCGCATCGGCGCGCGCCTCACGCGCTTTCGCCAGATTTCCGGCGATATCGCCGACAGTCGGATTGAGCTGGGCAACAGCGATGCGAAGCAGGGTGGGAGCAGCTTTATGAGCGGTCATGAGCGGGCCTGTCGGTCTGTTCTCGAACGAATGCGTCTGACTTTCGCCCCGATCTTTAGCGCAATCCGCGCCAAAATACCCACAGCCAATCGCAGCGAAGCGAAAAATTCCAAAAAAATTCTGCTATTTCGGATTGTTATCGGCTCCGGTTCGCACACCCTCACGTGACGAAAACCTGTTTCCAAACACCCTGAACAAGCCATTCATCCCCTGTTCAAAATGACAGTCGTATGACAGTTACACGACGCATTGATGAAATTGGAGAAGATGTTGGCTAGTATCGATTCAGCCGTAGCGAGGAGATCACGAGTCTACGCCGATAGACCCGGATTTGCCGTGCGGCACGCCAAGACGCTGACCTCCGCACGCAGCGCACTGCTTTCGCTGTCAATCGCGGCTGCGCTCGTTTTCGCAGTCGAGTTGATCGTGCGCCACTCCCTGGCCGACACGGTTTCCTACTTCCTCGACCCGACGCGCCCCGCCTGGACCACCATCGGTGCATTCTTCCTCATTCTGCTCGCCATCGATGGTGTTTTCGGCCGTGAGCACAAGTCCGCCGTGGTAATCGCGCCGCTGGCGATCATACCGGCCATCATCTGCCAGCAGAAGCAGGTCTTCCTTTCCGACCCGCTCTATCCGACCGACTTTCTCTTCGGTCGCCAGATCCTCGAGCTGATGCCGGTTCTGGTCAAGGACCGCCCGTGGACTGCTGTCGGCATTGCTGTCGGCCTGCTCGCAGCCGTTGCCGCCATCGGGTTGCTCCTCCGCTACGCGTGGCGCAACTTCCCCAAGCTGACGCGCCGCGAGCGCATCGCCCGCGCCGCCTTTGCGTTGCCGCTGCTCTTCGCCTTCTGGAACATCATGGACTACAACCAGTTCTCCTGGATCCGTGATCGCCTGAAGGTCATCCCCATCATGTGGGATCAGACCGAAAACTATCGTCACAACGGCTTTGCGCTGGCGTTCGCGATCAACCTGCCGATGGCCAATGTCAGCGCACCTGCCGGCTACATGGCCGATGCGATCGACCGCATCCCGGTCAAGCCGCTGCCGGCCGGCACGTCCCATCGCAGCAAGCCCGACGTTATCGTGCTGATGAGCGAGTCCTTCTGGGATCCGACCCGTCTGCCGAACGTCAAGCTGTCGCCCGACCCGATGCCGACGATCCGCGAGATGCAGTCCGGCAACGTGTTCTCGCCGGAGTTCGGCGGCATGACGGCGAATGTCGAGTTCGAAGCGCTGACCGGCTTTTCCAACGCCTTCCTGCCCTATGGCAGCATCCCGTACCAGCAATACATCCGCAATCCGATCCCTTCGCTTGCCACCTTCTTCCGTGGCGAGGGTTATGTTTCGCGGGCCATCCACCCGTTCCAGAGCTGGTTCTGGAACCGCACCGCCGTCTACAAGGCCTTCGGTTTCGACACCTTCAAGTCGGAGGAAAACATGCCGCCGATGCAGAAGCGTGGCATCTTCGCCTCGGACGAGTCCCTGACCAACGAGATCATCCGCCAGGCCGATGCCATGGATGACCCGTTCTTCTTCTTCGCGGTCACCTTGCAGGGCCATGGCCCGTATGAGGCCAACCGCTACGCCAAGAACACCATCAAGGTTGAAGGCAACCTGCCCGAAAGCGACCGCCAGGTGCTGGCGACATATGCTCAGGGCATCAAGGAAGCCGACGAGAGCCTGAAGAAGCTGATGGACTGGGCGAAGGAGCGCGACCGCGAGACCATCATCGTGCTGTTCGGCGATCATCTGCCGCCGCTGAACACCGTCTACACCAACACCGGCTTCATGAAGGGCGTGACGGCCGAGCGCAAAGGTCCGAAGGACCAGATGAAGGCGCAGCATGAAACGCCACTCGTCGTCTGGTCGAACAAGACTGGTCCGAAGAAGAATGTCGGTACGATCAGCCCGGCCTTCCTCTCCTACCAGATCCTGAAGCAGTCCGGCTACGAGCATCCCTACTACACCGGCTTCCTCGGCAAGGTGCACGATCAATACCGCGTCGTCGACCGCTACATGCTGATCCGCAAGAACGGCAAGGACGTCGCAGAGTGGTCCCGTCAGCCGAAGGTGCCGGCGCTGCTGCGTGACTATCGCTTCCTTCAGCACGACATGATGTTCGGCAAGCGCTACTCGACGGACCGCTTCTTCAAGTCGCACGCGGATCTTTACGCCGCAGGTTTCTAGTTGGTATCGCCGGAAGACGCGTCGCGTAAACACCGCTCTTGCACAGCGCAGGGTGCCTGAAAGCCTGAATGACAACACAGAACCGGACGGGTGACCGTCCGGTTCTTTTCATCTGAGGTCTCCCGTTGATTTCCTCGCCGAAGTGGTGCGCTAGATATCGCCCGGACCATTCTCGGAGATAGCCATGCCGCATTTCAACGACCTGTCCCAGCACCTGTTCGGCAAGCCGCTTGCCGAACTCGGCGAAATCGAGCGCCGCATCCTTACCCGCGCCAAGGAGAGGCGCACAGTTGCGACGGACACCAACGCCGAGTTCAGCGCCGAGCTTTCCGTCGGCGATCGGCTTGCCGACTTCATCGCCAGGGTTGGCGGCTCCTGGGCCTTCATTCTCAGCTTTTGCGGCTTTTTGGTTGTCTGGGTGATCGTCAACACCGTCTTGCTCATGACCGGGGCATTCGACCCCTACCCCTTCATCTTCCTGAACCTGCTGCTCTCGATGCTGGCGGCATTGCAGGCGCCGGTCATCATGATGTCTCAAAACCGGCAGGCCGAGCGCGACCGCTTCGCTGCGGCAAAGGACTACGAGGTCAATCTGAAATCGGAAGTCGAGTTGATCGCCCTGCATCACAAGGTCGATGACGTGCTGCTGCGCGAAATTGCCGAGTTGCGGTCCGACCTCGCCACTCTCAATCGCCAGCTTGCCCAATACCGGCACATACCTGACAACGACTAGCCGTATCCGGCACGGCTAAAACCCTCAAGAATCTACGCAATTCCTAATTCAATCACAAATATGCATTTTGCACCAATAGGCTATTTCTAGCCATTGAAACAACCTATTCGCGTATCAGAAAATTAATATTTGAAGCGCAGCCTGACGGTGCAGGGACAGAGAAAAAGCAGTCACGGTTCGGTCGGAGTTGCTGAAATGTCCAGAATAACGCGCCTGTTTGGCAGCCGCGATGGCGCTGCCGCAATTGAATTTGCAATCATCGCCCCTCTCTTCTTTCTTTGCGTCCTGACGTTGATCGCCTACGGCATCTACCTCAGCGCCGCCCATTCCATTCAGCAGATCGCTGCCGATGCTGCTCGTACCGCCATTGCAGGCCTTTCGGAAGGCGAGCGCGAACGTCTCGCCACCGACTACATCCAGCGCACCACGATGGATCAATCCTTCATCAAGCCGTCCCGCATGACCGTGACGGTCATGGCCGACGCGAGCAATGCCAACCAGTTCACGGTAAGGATCAAATACGACGCCAGCGATCTGCCGATCTACAACATGTTCACCTTCGCAATGCCGAGCGAGCAGATCGAGCGCTTCGCCACCATCCGCTTGGGAGGCATCTGAAATGGTTCCGAAAGCACCGGCATTGCGCGCGCTCGCCCAATCCAGGCATGGCAATATCGGCATGTCCGCCGCGCTTGTCATGCCGCTGGTTATTGCGTCCATGGGGCTTGGCATCGACTACGGTTATCTCACCGTCCAGAAGCGGGAGATGCAGCAAACTGTCGATCTTGCCGCTATCGCCGCCGCATCGAACGTCTCTTCCGCAGAGCAGGCCGTCCTCAAGTACTTTTCCAACAACAGTCATAATTTCGCAGTCGCGACGCCCACCGGCCTGTTGACCATCGATGGCAAGGTTGTGCGACCAAGCGATGTCGCCACCGCCAAGATCGAAGGTGTGGCAACGGTCACACGCGGGCGTTATGTCCCCGATCCGAACATTGCCGCCGGCCAGCGCTTCGTCAAGAACGCGGCCCCTTCGGATGCCGTCCAGGTTCACCTGCAAAGGAAGGGACAGATCTTCCTCGCCTCGGTCTTCGCCGAGCCACCGGATCTCAATGTCGTCGGAACGGCCGCAAGCTCGAAAATTGCCGCCTTTTCTGTCGGATCCCGCCTTGCCAGCCTGAACGATGGCCTCCTCAACGCCATACTCGGCCAGATGCTCGGCACCACCATCTCACTGAAGGTGATGGACTACACCGCCCTGATCGACGCGGATATCGACATCCAGCCGTTCCTGAAGATCATTGCGACCAAGCTCAGCCTCAAAACCGCCTCCTATGAAGACGTGCTCGACGCCAAACTGACGATGCCACAGCTGCTGTCGTCCATGCGGCTGTTCCAGGGACTGTCGGGAACCGTCAACTCAGCGCTCAAGACCATCGAGCTGGCGACGGCCAACAACAGGAAGACCTTTACTCTGGCGCAGATACTCAATCTTGATCCCAAGAAAGACCTGAGGATCGATGCCGGTTCAGACTGGACGATGAAGGTCAGCGCCCTGCAGATTGTCTCCGCCGCGGCCGCCATTGCCAACGGCCAAAACCAGATCGCGCTGAATGCGGTCGCCGGGTTGCCGGGAATAGCGTCGGCGACCGTCAAACTGGCGATCGGCGAACCGCCGGTCGAGACGCCAAGCCATCGCCTCGGCACGCCAGGTACTGCGGTCCGCACGGCACAGACCCGCCTTGCCGTCGAAGTAGGCGTAGACGGGCTGGCCGCCCTTGCCGGTATCCGTATTCGTTTGCCGATCTACGTGGAGCTAGCCCACGCCGAAGCCAAACTCTCCGATATCCGCTGCTACGGCGGCAAGCCGGAGAATGCAGCCGTGGTCGTCGATGCGGTTCCGGGCGTCGCTGAAATCGCGATCGGCGACGTCAACCCGAAGGTGCTTTCGAGCTTTTCGTCCGATGCCCGCGTCGAGCGCGCCCGCATCGTCGACGCACTGGTGGTCAAGATCGACGCGATCGCCCACATCGAGGCGCAAAACCTTCAGGCGTCCCGCCTCACCTTTAGCCCTGCCGAGGTCGCCGCGCGTTCGATCAAGAGCGTATCGACCAAGGACATCCTCTCGTCGACGACGAAGACGCTGCTCAACAATCTGGATCTGAACATCCAGGTCTTGTTCCTGACGCTTGGCAGCCCGACGATCCTGCAACAGGCGCTGGCCCAGACGCTGGGAGCCGTCACAAAACCGGTGGACGATCTGCTCTACAACCTGTTGCTCCTGGTCGGGGTGCGGGTGGGCGAAGCCGATGTTCGCGTCACTGGGGTCAAGTGCCAACCACCAGTGCTCGTGCAGTAACACCACCCCGGAAAATGCGATGGGGCTGGCGACGGAAAAATCCTTTGACCTGCTCTTTCGAACAAAATGGCGGCTTCACACGTTATGAGCAAGGTAAAGCTGCTAAAAGCAGTAGAGTTGAGTAGTATCGAGGCAGGCGTGGCGAGGGATCGGCCTCCGAAGCCTACGCGAAACATCGTCGGGAGACGTGCACGACACATGCATTTGGTGGCAAAACAGGGGGATGCTGCACCGGAAAAACCGCCCGCCTTTACGGCGGATGGAATTTTGCGCAACCCGCTGCTGCGCGAGACGCTGCAGATCAGCGCCCGCGATCTGATGGCCGTCTATGACATCTTTCCGCGTGTGGCTCGTCTGGTCGCCTCCCATCAGAAATGGATTTTGAGCCAGGCCGCCTATGCGCTTCATCTCGAGCGCGATCCGACGCATCCGGATTCCGGCATTACAGCGGCGCGACTGTTGAAGTTCATGCGTGATACCGGCGGTGCAAGTCGAAACACGGCAGCCGCATTCCTGGCCGAACTGCTCGCCTACAAATTGCTGCGCGATGTCAGCGGCGAACGGACGAACAAGAAGGTTCGCCCGCTCGAACCGACGGAAGTCAGCGAGAGCGCCATGATGCGCTGGTTCATGAGCCAGATGGGTACGCTCGATCGCCTCGATGGTGGCAATCGGCTGGAACACGTTGAGGCCGACACCTCCGTCCTTGTACGCACGCAGCCGATTGCGGCAAGAATGCTCCTGTCCGACAAGAATTGGAGCGAGCCTCCCGAAGGTGTCGCCATCTTCGCCTGGACCGAATGCGGAGGCTTGCTGCTCGATGACCTGATGGCGCGCCCGAAAAGCCTGACGCCCGTGGACGGGAAGGTTTGGCTGGAACTCAACCTGGCCGAGCTCGCCAACCATTACACCATCTCCAACACCCATGTCCGCAGACTGTTTACCAAGGCGCAGGACTCCGGCTACATCGGCCGATCGAACGACGGTTCGCGCGGTCGCTTCTGGATGAGCATCCGGCTGGTCGACGAATACTGTCGGTGGCAGGCCGTCAAGCTTGCCGCGCTGGCCAACGCCTATGAGCGAGCCACGGACGGTGCGGTGCGGCTCGCAAAATAGTCCCCGTCTTTCTTGCGGCGAAATCGACATGCGCGTCGGAACGATAGGAAATCTGTCGGCGATTGCCTGCCCCTGCCTTAACCTGCCGGTTTTCCCTTCGGCCGATTGCGATCTAGGCTGCTGTCCCTGTGAACACGCCTGGCCTCGTCGGCACGATTTCGACCCCGTGGCGCTCCAGTTCGGGCCCGTGCTCCCGAAAGACCCTGTTCCAGGTCGCCACATCGGCGATTCCGACAAAATTCGTCGCGCGTGCCCCGTCTTCGCGCACACGAATCTCGCTGATCAGCCGGCTCTTCCAACACTCGCTCGTGGCCGGGGTATCGGCCAAGAACACGAATGCGACCACCCGATCAGGGCGGTGAGCAGCAAGGTATGCCAGGAGCGTGTCGGACAGCGCGCGATGGGGCGCATTGATCGTAGCGCAGACCATATTCTCCGCAAACTCATCGTCCGACATGGCCTTCGCCCTTCCTCTCTTCTGACGAACACGGCGTCGCAGCGAACCTGTGACAGGTTGACCTTTCGCCACAAACACTTTCCACGGCCGCGCCCGGTTTAGGCAATCGCGGGCTCGGTGAAAGACTTTAGCGGTGCGCGCATCGCTGGGCAAACGCAACCAATATTCAATCGGCATTCGTCCGTTCGGCTCCGGCCAGTCAGAACCACGGTACCTGCTCTCTCAACTCCAAGCTTGCCGGGCGCAGGTGCCGTTATTTTTCAGCGGACAGTTGACCCGTCCCCGGGGCCAGGACCGATAAAGATCGCGGTGAACAGGAAGAGGTGATTCGTGAGTGACTCCACGTGTTTCTTGACTGCAACCGAGGCCGCCAAGCGCCTTGGCGTCTCGATCAAGGCATTACGCCTCTATGAGCAACATGGGTTGATCGCGCCTGTGCGGACTTCGGCAGGATGGCGGACCTATGGCCCGGTGCAAATGGCGCGCGCGGGCGAGATCGCAGCCCTGCGCTCGCTCGGCCTCACCCTGGCACAGATCCGACGCGTGCTCGATGGCGGTGCGCGCGAGCTTGGCCCTGCCCTGGCGCAGCAGCAGGGGCTGCTGGAGGCGCGGGCGCAGGATCTGCATGAGACAGTCGCAAAGGTCCGGCGTCTCCGCCGAGATCTGGCAAGCGATGCGGACAATGCGCCCGACTTGCAGCAACTGGTACAAGGGGAGCCGTCATCCGGCAATCCCGCGGTCGCCTTCAACCTGCCATGGCCATGGGGCGGTGAGGCGTTCAGCCTTCAGACGATCCGTCCGCTGACCTACATCATCGGACCGCTCGGCAGCGGCAAGACACGGTTGGCCAAAGCCATTGCCACGGCCCTGCCCGGCGCGGTCTTCGTGGGCCTCGATCGGCTGGAGGAGATAAACGGCGAGGCCACTCTCCGGCGGCTCGAGGTCGAACCTCGGCTAAAATCACGCATAGACACCGTTCTTGCGCGACTACTGGACGACGGCGCCGTCGCATCGCCACCTTTGACTGCTTTGTTGGTGGCATTGGAAGGGGATGCCGAGGCATTCGTAGTCGATATGGTCGAACAGGGCCTCGATGCCGCTTCGCAAACCGCCTTGCTAAAGCACCTGCGTCACCACCGTACCGACCGGCGGCCGATCCTCATGTTGACCCGATCCAATGCCGTCCTTGACCTGGCCGCTCTCGGACCAGAAGAAACCGTCATTCTGTGCCCGGCCAACCATAGCCCGCCGACCGAGGTCGCGCCCTATCCGGGTGCCCCAGGCTACGAGACCGTCGCCAACTGCCTGGCGTCGCCGGAGGTCCGTGCGCGGACGCAAGGTGTCATCGCCTGGCGGCCGGAAGTGGCCTGAAGGCTTTTACGGTCGCCCTGCGTCAAACTTCGGCAGCTCGTCGTCGATGCCATAGAAATCGCCCTTGTCGGCGCAATAGATGTGATAGCCGGGTTTGAGGTCCGTCGGCTTTTCAAAGGCGCCGGCCATGATCGACGTGTAGTCGAGCCCATCGGCTTTCCAGAACAGGGCCGACCCGCAATGACGGCAGAAGCCCCGTTGAGCGCCGTCGCTCGAGCGATACCAGGTGACATCCTCAGCGCCTTCCAGCTCCAGGTCGCGATCCAGCACATTGGTCGCGGCATAATAGAGGCCCGTCTGCTTGCGGCATTGCGTGCAATGGCAAAAGATCAGCTCGCGTAGCTCTCCCCGCGTCTTGAAGCGCACCGCAGTGCAGAGACAGCTGCCGCTGTGGATGTCCGACATGGTCCCCCGACCTCCCTCAATGAAAAATGCCGGGCCAGCTTCGCGAGCGGGCCCGGCATTGTCAATTTCATAGCAGTCGCCCGACAGTCAGAAAAACTGAACCGTGCGGCGCTGCGTCAGGATCAGCCGTTGACGACCAGCTTCTTCTCGTCGCGTCCGCCCTTCATGCGCTCGGCCAGCAAGAACGCCAGTTCCAGCGCCTGGTCCGCGTTCAGGCGCGGATCGCAATGGGTGTGGTAGCGATCAGCCAGATCGTCGCCCGAAAGCGCGCGCGCACCGCCCGTGCATTCGGTGACATCGTTGCCGGTCATCTCGATATGGATGCCGCCCGGATGCGAACCTTCCGCACGGTGGATCTGGAAGAAGCTCTCGACTTCCGACAGGATCCGCTCGAACGGACGGGTCTTGTAGTTGTTGAGCGTGATCGTGTTGCCGTGCATCGGGTCGCAGGACCAGACGACCTTCTTGCCCTCGCGCTCGACCGCGCGGATGAGGCGCGGCAGGTGCTCGGCAACCTTGTCGTGGCCGAAGCGGCAGATCAGCGTCAGGCGGCCGGCTTCATTGGCCGGGTTGAGCAGATCGATCAGTTCCAGCAGGCCGTCGGCCGTCAGCGACGGACCGCACTTCAGGCCGAGCGGATTCTTGATGCCACGGCAGTACTCGATATGGGCGTGATCGGGCTGGCGGGTACGGTCGCCGATCCAGATCATGTGGCCCGAGGTCGCATACCAGTCGCCCGAGGTGGAGTCGACGCGCGTCAGCGCCTGCTCGTAGCCGAGCAGCAGCGCCTCATGGCTGGTGAAGAAATCGGTCTCGCGCAGGCTCGGGTGGTTTTCCGAGGTGATGCCGATCGCCTTCATGAAATCCATGGTCTCGGAGATCCGGTCGGCGAGCTTGCGGTAGCGCTCTGCCTGCGGGCTGTCCTTGACGAAGCCAAGCATCCACTGGTGCACGTTGTCGAGGTTGGCATAGCCACCCATCGCGAATGCGCGCAGAAGGTTGAGCGTGGCAGCCGACTGGCGGTAGGCCATGATCTGGCGTTCCGGATCCGGAACGCGTTCGGCTTCCGTGAACTCGATGCCATTGATGATGTCGCCACGGTAGCTCGGCAGCTCGACGTCGCCCTGCTTCTCGATGTTGGACGAGCGCGGCTTGGCGAACTGGCCGGCGATACGGCCGACTTTCACCACCGGCTGCTGTGCACCAAACGTCAGGACCACGGCCATCTGCAGGAACGCGCGGAAGAAGTCGCGGATCGTGTCGGCACCATGCTCGGCAAAGCTCTCGGCGCAATCGCCGCCCTGCAGCAGAAAGCCGCGGCCCTCGGCAACATTGGCAAGTGCGCTCTTCAGACGCCGCGCTTCACCGGCAAACACCAGCGGCGGATACTTCGCGAGCTTCGCTTCCGTTGCCGTCAATGCAGCAAGGTCCGGATAGTCCGGCACCTGCTGGATGGGTTTCTGCCGCCAGCTATTCGGAGTCCAAGTCTGTGCCATTTCGATCACCTGTTGTCTGCCGCGGACTGCGGTCCGCGCGGGTCGCGCCCTGACGGCTTTGATACCGCCCGGTATTCGGAAATTTCACTGCGTCCGCGCCCTGCTCCAGCGCTTGGCCCAAGCCTTGGCGCCCGCCCGAAGCCGGTCACTTCGCGGATGCGGGCTTATAGACGTTAAGCGATGGCTTGGAAAGACATCCTACCAGAATTCATGGCTTTCAGCGCCAGGCAAAGCGAAGCGGCGGCGGGCTCAGTTGACCCGCTCGCCCTTGTGCACTCGATAGGACGGCGCATACATCGTCACGAGTTCTTCGGATGCGGTCGGATGAACGGCCATCGTCCGGTCGAAATCGTCCTTGGTGCATCCGGCTTTGAGCGAAATGCCAAGCAACTGCGCCATCTCGCCGGCGTCGTGGCCGAGGATATGCGCACCCAGCACTTTGCGGTCGGCAGCGTTGACGATCAGCTTCATGATCGTCTTTTCCTTGCGACCGGAAAGCGTCGCCTTCATCGGCCGGAACTCGGCGCGATAGACTTCCAGGTCCTCGAACTGGCGTCCGGCCTGCTCTTCGCTGAGGCCGACCGTGCCGATTTCAGGCTGGGAGAATACGGCCGTTGCGATCAGGTCATGATCGGGGGAGACGGGGTTGTTCTTGTACTCGGTCTGGATGAAGCACATCGCCTCGTGGATCGCGACCGGCGTCAGTTGCACGCGATCGGTGACGTCGCCAAGCGCATAGATGCCAGGCGCGCTAGTGCGCGAGAAAGCATCGACAATGATCGCACCACGCTCATCCGTCTTCACGCCGGCGCTTTCAAGCCCCAGACCCTTGGTGTTCGGCACGCGGCCGAGCGCCAGCATCACCTGGTCGACGGCGATCTCGCCGTGCTTCATCGTCTGCGCCACACGTTTGCCGTCGGCGTCGACAGCCACGGACTGGATGATGTCCTCGCAAATGATCCGGATACCCTTCCCTTCCATCGCCGCGTGCAGACCGCGGCGCATATCCTGGTCGAAGCGCGACAGGATTTCCTTGCCGCGATAGATCAGCGTCGTCTCGACGCCGAGACCGTGGAAGATGTTGGCGAACTCGACAGCGATATAGCCGCCGCCGGCGATCAGGATCGACTTCGGCAGTTCCGCAAGGTCGAAGGCCTCGTTGGAGGAAATGCAGAGTTCGTGTCCCGGCAGCGCGTCGTGCGGCGTCGGATGGCCACCGACGGCAATGACGATGCGCTCGGCGGTGACGGTCTTGCCGGTGTCGAGCAGACGAACGGTGTTCGGGCCGACGAGTTCTGCCCGGGTGCGCAGGATCTCGGCGCCGGCATTGGCGAGCCCCTTCTGGTAGAGACCTTCAAGCCGCGTGATTTCCTGCTCCTTGGCGGCGACGAGCTTATGCCAATCGAAGCGGCTTTCACCGACCGTCCAGCCAAACCCGGCCGCATCCTCGAAGTGCTCGGCGTATTGCGACGCGTAGACGTAGAGCTTCTTCGGCACGCAGCCACGGATGACGCAGGTGCCGCCGTAACGGAATTCTTCGGCGATTGCGACCTTCTTGCCCAGGCTCGCCGCCAGCCGACCGCTTCTGACGCCACCGGAGCCGCCACCGATCACGAAGAGGTCATAGTCGAAAGCGGGCATGGGCGAACTCCTGAAGGTCGTGCAAACGGAAATTGGGATCATGGGAGCACCGTCCGGTCGGCATTTCGCCGACGGCATGCCCCGCCCGGGGTGGGAGCCCCGTTGCAGGCACATATAGTGTTGCACTGCAGAAAAAGAAAAGCCCGGATTGCTCCGGGCTCTTCAAAACGTGATGACTTTGTCGGGCTGGCCCAAGGTCAGTTCAACTGGCCTCAGATTATCTCAGATTATTGAGCCGGCGTCGCCGGCGTGCCTTCAACAAGCGCCGGGGCCGACGTGCCGACCTTGGCGTCAAGCGACTTCGTCGCTTCCGTGTTCAGATCGCGCGACACACCAGCTGCCCAGATGTCGGCAGCCTTCAACAGTTCGCGCGAAGCGATCGGGCCATCGTTCAGAAGCTTCTTGCCGGCCGTCGAGTTGTAGAACTCGGAAATGGCGTTCAGTTCTTCCAGCGTGAAGGTCTTGGCGTAGATCGTCGCAGCTTCGTTTTCGAGGTCGGCGCGGCGTGCAGCCAAGGTCAGAGCCTTCTCGTCGACGGTCGCGGTGATCAGCTCCTGGAAGTTCGGCGAAGCCTGGATCAGCGTGTTCTTCAGGCGCTCGGCGAGGTTCGGCAGGATGTTGTCAAAGCTGTTGGTGACACCAAGTGCCGCGATGGTCGCGCGAGCAGCCTTGATCTGTTCTTCGGACACGTCCTGAGCCTGGACTGCCGGAATGGATGCAGAAAGGAGAACCGCGGTGGCTGCGAAAGTGCGGACAAGACCTGCGAGTTTGTTCATTTTTATCCATGCTCCTGTGTTTGTCGCATGCTGCCCGGGCGATTGCCGCCGCCAGGCCCGCATGTGTGGTAACCTGTTTTCTTCACCGTCCCGGCTCCTGGCGGAGCCACGGGAATCGGCTCAAGACGCGGTCAGAATGCGTGCCTCTTCCGGTCCAGCAATAATTGCCAGCGAAGCGATGCCGATGAAAAGTCCATGCTCAACGACGCCGGGAATGGCATTCAGCTCTCCCGCGAGCGCATCTGCATCAGGAATACGGCCAAAAGATGCATCAAGAATGAGGTGTCCGCCATCGGTCTTGAAGGGGCCGTCGCCTGAATTGCGCACGGAAATTTCGCCGGTAAGGCCGAGCCGCGAAGCCACCTTTTCAATGGCGATCCGCGTTGCCACCTGACCGAAGGGATTGACCTCGATCGGCAGCTTGAACGCGCCGAGAACGTCGACGACTTTCGATTCGTCGGCAATCACGATCATGCGCCTGGAAGCAGCCGCGACGATCTTTTCACGCAACAGCGCGCCGCCGCCACCCTTGATCAGCCGCAGGCGGCCGTCGACCTCGTCGGCGCCGTCGATCGTCAGATCGAGTTCGGGAAGTTCGTCCAGCGACTTCAGTTGCACGCCCAGTTCCAGGCAGAGCCGTGCCGTGCGCTCGGAGGTCGGAACACCCTCGATGCGAAAACCTGAGGCGACCTTTTCGGCCAGCAGCCGAACGAATTCCTCCGCCGTCGACCCCGTGCCGATGCCAAGCCGCATGCCGTCTTCGACATGTTCGAGCGCCGCTGCCGCGGCTTTGATTTTCATTTGGCGGGCGTCCATGCGCCAGTCGCTCCCTTATGTTCACCGGATGTGCATGTGGTAAGCCCACCTTTGTCATCCGTTTTCCGCTGAGACACTTACACGCCCCAAGCTGCAAACAAAAGCCAAATTCAAAAGCGCCGCCCGGATTCCCGCACCCTTCCCACGCACACTTGCCATTGCATTCCGGCGCAACTTCGCCTACCCGAACGGCAACCCTATCCCGCTACGCGAGGTTCTCTCCTTGTCTTCTCCCATTGTCGTCTTTGATCTCGACGGAACTCTTGTCGATACGGCGCCGGATCTGGTGGCGAGCCTCAACCATGCGGTGACCCAGGCCGGCGTCGAGCCCGTCACGTACCGCGACCTCACCCACCTCGTCGGCCATGGCGCCCGCGCGATGATCGAGCGCACGTTCGCCATGCGCAACAAGCCGCTCGATGAAGATGCGCTCGCCTGGCAGATGAAGGAATTCGTCGACTTCTATCATGGCTCGATGCCCGGTGATTCCCTTCCCTATCCCGGCATGCTCGATGCGCTCGACCGGCTGGCTGCAGCCGGGTTCAAGCTCGCCGTCTGCACCAACAAGCCGGAAATGCTGGCAAATCGCCTGCTTGAGCGCCTCGGCCTTCTCGATCGCTTCGCTGCGGTGTCGGGCGGTGACACGTTCGAGATCCGCAAGCCGGACGCGGACCATCTGCTGCGCACGATCGCCAATGCCGGGGGGTGCGCCCAGCACTCGGTGATGGTCGGTGACAGCCTCAACGATATCCTCGTCGCCCGCAACGCCGTGGTCCCATCGATCGCCGTCCCGTTCGGCTATTCCGACGTTCCGATCGAGAGCCTTGAGCCGACGATCATCATCCAGCACTTCGACGAATTGACGCCGGAACTGGTCACGGGACTTTTCAACGGCAAGTGAATTGCGGCCCCGGAGCCGGCTTGGAAGACCCAAGTCGCTTCACGGCAACGGTTGACTTCATCGCCAAGACGGATCGCAGGACTGGCGATGCCCGATGGGTTGGCGGACGCGCACCAAAGCGACGTGACAGCCCCTCCTTCGCCGACCGCCAGAATGAAAAGACCCCACGGAGGTTCTCCATGGGGTCGCAAATTCCGTGAACACGGATGGCATCAATGCCCACCGAGCCTCTTTGGCGCAGATTTACCCCTCGGCCCGGCGGGCGTTGCGGGTCGCCTCGAAGGCGCGGTTCATGTACATGTCGCGCTCGTATACGTCGTCGAAATACTCGATGACACCGTCCTTGTTCGGCCAGGCCGTGAAATAGGCGACGTAAACCGGAACCTTCTGCGGCACCTGCAGTGCCTTGTTGCGGCCGCCGCCGATTTCCTTGCCGACATCCTCGACGCTGGTGCCAAGCACGGCTGCTGCCATCCGGCGCGGATCGGCTAGACGCACACAACCATGGCTGAGCGCACGCTGGTCGCGCTTGAAGAAACTCTTCGACGGCGTGTCGTGCATGTAGATGGCGTGTGCATTCGGGAACAGGATCTTCAGTTCACCGAGCGCATTGTCGCTGCTCGGCGGCTGTCTGACCGCAACAGACGCAGTCGATCCGTTCCAGTTGATCGACGACGACGGCACCGAACGGCCGCCGACTTCCACCTGATAGCCCATTCGATCGAGATAATTGGGATCGTTGCGCAGCTTCGGCAGCATCTCGTTGATGATGATGGACTGCGGCACGCCCCAGTAAGGGTTGACCTCGACGGTCTGGATCTCGTCCTGGAAGAAATAGGTCTGGTTTGCCTTGGAGCCAACGACCACACGCATCGAAAACTGCTCGGTGCCGTTGTCGGTATAGGACGCGGTAAAGGCCGGCTGGTTGATGAAGACGTAGCGGTTGCCAAGACCATCGGGAAGCCAGCGCGCCTGTTCCATCGCGACTTCGAGCTTGTTGATCCTGGCGGCCGTGCTGTCGCCACCCGTCAGGATGCGCAGCGACGCCTGCCCCACCACGCCATCGGCCTTGAGGCCGTGCTCCTTCTGGAACGCTTCAACCAGTGCAACCAGCTCCGGGGTGTACTCCGGCGTTCCCTGGTAGGCCGCAAGCACCGCGGCGTGGTCCGCCTTCAGCGTCTCGGAGCCCTTGATGCGGATGCCCGCGACAATGTTGGCAAGTTCCGGATTGCTCTGGCCCGGCTTCAAGAGCGTGCCCGGCGCAATTTCGACGCGCTGTTCCATGCCTTTTTCCGCGCGCAGACGCTCAAGCTCCACCGACAGGGCGGCAAACTGCGCGCTCTTCGGGTTCTGATCGTTGAGCAGTGTGGCGACATCGGTCGATGCCGAAAGCTTGTCGAGGAAGGCGCCGAGATCGACGGTCTTGCGCTGAAAATCGTGATAGCCGGAAATCTTGTTGGGATCGATGCGGCCGCGCACGGTGTCCTGCACATAGGACAGGGTAGCTGCGGACAATGCGAGTTCGAACTGAACGAGCTCCTTTTCGCGCGCGATCATATCGCCCCGATCGAAATCGTCGGAGGGCACCTGAACGGCATAATCCTGTGGATCGAGCCCGACCTTCGCCGCCTCGGCAAGCACGGCCATCGCCGACTTCGCCCGCGCATTCACACCCGCGCCGTCGATCCAGACGAAATCTGAACGCGAGCCGTAATGGGTCTCGATGGCCTTTGCGACGGCTGCGGTTGCGCGCACATCGACGTCCGGCATGAACTGGCGAGCATCTGCGAGCGGCGTGCGCAGCATCGGTGGCAGTGCGCCATTGCGCACTGAGCCGGTCACGACCGGATCCAGCAGCTTGTCGGTTGCGATCCGGCGCAGCGGATCGGCCTTGTAGGTGTAATACTGCGGACCCGTGACCTTCGGCAAAGGCTTGGCAACCGCATTCTGCTGCGGCTCGACCATGGCGCCGACGCCTGGAAGCGACTGCGGCTGCGACTGCTGAGGTTCCGGCTTCTTCCTGCCTGCGCGGATGAAATCGCCGAGCGAGAAGGCCGATGCCGGCCGAGCATCCAAAGTCGCGACCGCACAACCGCTCATGAGCGCTACGATCGCTGCCGTCTTAAAAATTCTCATGTGAAACTGCGTCCCCGTATCGCGTTGTCGCCGAACTCGGCTTTAGCCAATTCCTCGCCACGCCCTCGTGCTCCAAAACTTATAGAAAAGGATGGTGAATGAAAAGGAAACGCGCCTGCCCGAACTCGCATGAAACCACCTCGATGACGCGAAAAAAACGGCTCATTTCCAGGACGTTCGAAAGGGCATAAAAATTTGATTTGCATCGACATTAATGCTGCAGCAATGGGCGTCCGCGGCCAGTGCGCAGCATTCCTGACGGCACGGAAGGTTGCGAATGTGACTGAAACGCCACAAGAAATGCGCATGCGGCGAGAAGAAGGCGAATCACCCATTGCATGGCGTCAGAGCCGCGTTTCGTCGCAAGCCTGCCTTTCAAACGATTGTAGCATTGCCAGCGCCGCGGCCACCTCTTTACAAGCCTTTCCAGCCGGGGCAGAGAGAGGCCCGGCACCTTGGGGAGGGACAGCCGGTTGCGGCCGCGTCCCCTCGCCCAGACTTCATGAACCGCATGACGAAGGCAGGGATCACGATGACATCGACGCGCACGGAAACAGATACGTTCGGCCCCATCGAAGTGGCAAACGATCGCTACTGGGGCGCCCAGGCCCAGCGATCCCTGGGTAACTTCAAGATTGGCTGGGAAAAGCAGCCGGCGTCGATCGTCCGCGCCCTCGGCATCGTCAAGCAGGCTGCCGCCCGCACCAACATGGCACTCGGCCGCCTCGATGCGACCGTCGCCGATGCCATCGTAAAGGCGTCGCAGGAAGTCATCGACGGCAAGCTCAACGAGCATTTCCCGCTCGTCGTCTGGCAGACCGGCTCCGGCACGCAGTCGAACATGAACGCCAACGAGGTGATCTCGAACCGGGCGATCGAAATGCTCGGCGGCGTGATGGGCTCGAAGAAGCCTGTCCACCCCAACGACCACGTCAACATGAGCCAGTCGTCGAACGACACCTATCCGACGGCCATGCACATCGCCTGCGCCGAGCGCGTTATCCACGACCTCTTGCCGGCCCTGAAGCACCTGCACAAGGCGCTCGAAGCCAAGGTCAAGGCGTTCGATCACATCATCAAGATCGGCCGCACCCACACCCAGGACGCAACCCCGCTGACGCTTGGCCAGGAATTCTCCGGCTATGCAGCCCAGGTCGCCTCCTCGATCAAGCGCATCGAGATGACCCTGCCCGGCCTTTGCGAACTGGCCCAGGGCGGCACCGCCGTCGGTACCGGCCTCAACGCACCGGTTGGATTTGCCGAACAGGTTGCAGACGAAATCGCCAAGATCACCGGCATTGCCTTCACCACGGCGCCGAACAAGTTCGAAGCGCTTGCCGCCCACGATTCCATGGTCTTCAGCCACGGCGCGATCAACGCCGCTGCCGCCGCCCTCTTCAAGATCGCTAATGACATCCGCCTCCTCGGCTCCGGCCCGCGCTCGGGCCTCGGCGAACTGTCGCTGCCGGAAAACGAGCCGGGCTCGTCGATCATGCCGGGCAAGGTCAACCCGACCCAGTGCGAAGCGCTGACCCAGGTCTGCGTCCAGGTCTTCGGCAACAATGCTGCGCTGACCTTCGCCGGCAGTCAGGGCCACTTCGAACTCAACGTCTTCAACCCGCTGATGGCCTACAACTTCCTGCAGTCTGTGCAGTTGCTCGCCGATGCCGCAGTCTCCTTCACCGACAACTGCGTCGTCGGCATCGAAGCCCGCGAAGACAACATCAAGGCAGCCCTTGATCGCTCGTTGATGCTGGTGACGGCACTGGCGCCGAAGATCGGCTACGACAACGCCGCAAAGATCGCCAAGACGGCGCACAAGAACGGCACGACGTTGCGCGAAGAAGCAGTTGGCGGCGGCTACGTCACCAACGAAGAGTTCGACGCGGTCGTCCGCCCGGAAACGATGATCAGCCCGGCCTGATCGGCAGATCTGCCGGCCTGATCGGTTTGTTGCTGCCGCGGCCCTTCTATCGGCGTCGCGGCAGCGCCCTCGCCCGGGCTAAAGGGAAATCGCATTATCGGTGTTAAGTCGAATTGTCTTCGTTCGCGAAAACAATCATTAAGACTTCGCAAATCATTTGCCCCTAAAAATCAGTACCCGTAAGCAATGAGTAATATTGAGGGTTTGCGGATGCAAACGGCCACATCTGGAAAAACGCAGGCTCCGGATATCGCAGCGCAGGTAACCCATGCGATGCGCATGATGGGCGTTTCGCCGATACCGCGCAATTACGAGCTTTATTACGAAGCCTATCTCGGTTCGAACCCGCAGCTGTCCAAGGAGCTCGCCGCCCTCGGCAGCCGGGCGACCCAGGAAGAACTCGACGCGATCGGCGCGCAGTATTTCAGCCATATCCACCGTTCGACCGGCATCGAACGCGCCCATACCAGTCTTGCGGCCAAGCTGGCCGAACTCGTCAACCTGTTGAAGGACGAGCAATATGCGCTCGAAAACTACAACAAGGTTCTCGACGAAGCCTATGTCAACATAACCAGCAAGAGCGCTTCCAGCGCCGACATCCTGCGCCACGCCATCGGCATCCTGACTGAAGCAACCGCCGACACGATGAGCCAGGGCAAGGAACGCGTCCAGACCGTGGTGCAGAAGTCCTTCGAGATGGAGGTCATCCGCCAGGAACTCGACGAGTACAAGCGGATCGCCAACACCGATTCGCTGACGCGGCTCGCCAACCGCCGCGCCTTCGACGACAATCTCGCCGCTGTCTACAACAACGATCACCAGAAGAACTTCACCGGCCTGCTGGTCGCCGATATCGACCACTTCAAGAAGGTGAACGACACGTTCGGACACCCCGTGGGCGACAAGATCCTGGCGACAGTCGGCAGCGTCATCCGTGCCAATGTCCGGCGCGATGCTTTCGTGGCGCGGACTGGTGGTGAAGAATTCGCCATCATCCTCAACGACAGCAGTCAGGAAGAATGCCTGCAGGTCGCAGATCGCATTCGCACGGTGCTTGCGGGAACGCCCTTCCGCAACTCCAAGACCGGCGTCAATTATGGCCCGATCACCCTGTCGGTCGGCGTCTGCATGGCGACCGCCGCCGAGGATGCCGTCGACCTCTACAACAAGGCGGATATCGCGCTCTACTCCGCCAAGAATGCCGGCCGCAACAAGACGATGCTGTTCGAAGACGGCATGCGCAAGGAATCCGGCCGCAACTGGCTGATCTACAGGCGCTAGCGAACTCTCGACACTCCCTTGGTAAGATGGCGCCCGATCGGCGCCATTTTCGTTTCGCCTCCCCGTTCCCTTGGAAACAGCCAGATCAGGTTGCACCCGCTACAACCCTGACAACAGGGAACAACGGCTACGAAAAGCGCGATCGGTTCCCACAATTCGAGGGGAGAACCGACATGAAGCGCATTCTTGCAGCAATGATAGCGACCGCCTTGATGGCCGGAGCATCGGCGACCGCCGACGCAAAAGACGTCAGACAGGATCCAATCACCGTTGCCTCGCTCGACAGCGCCACCGCCAACACCGGCTGGCTTCAGGTACTGTCGCAGGGCGGCACTAGGCAGAAGGCGAAGCGCAGCGACATCAGCCAGTCGCCGATCGCCCGAGAACTCGTTGCCATCCCGGCAACCGCAACGCCGGGCACCATCATCATCGACAACTCCGAGCGCAGGCTCTACCACGTCGTTGGCCGCGGTATCGCCGTCAAATACGCCGTCAGCGTCGGGCGCAAAGGGTTTCTCTGGACAGGCACCAACACCGTCAGCCGCAAGGCCGAGTGGCCGACCTGGATCCCGCCGGAAGACATGCGCGTTCGTGAAGCAAAGAAGGGCAAGGTGCTGCCGGCGAGCATGGAAGGCGGCATCGACAACCCGCTCGGCGCCCGCGCCCTGTATCTCGGCTCGACGATCTACCGCATTCACGGTACC
The DNA here is from genome assembly GCF_013283195.1 of Ensifer adhaerens. Classification (GTDB taxonomy): domain Bacteria; phylum Pseudomonadota; class Alphaproteobacteria; order Rhizobiales; family Rhizobiaceae; genus Ensifer; species Ensifer adhaerens_G. Next base: position 2,571,478 of record NZ_JABEKT010000001.1, read on the forward strand.
AACCAGCCCCTGTCGATCGGCAAGGCCATGTCATCGGGCTGCATCCGCATGGCCAACGAGGACGTCGAGCATCTCTATGCCAATGTCGAGATCGGCGCGACGGTGATCGTTCGCGACTGACAGGTTGGTTTCCCCAAAGAGACTGGCGCGCAACGGCGCCTAGCGACAGGCGGAGGCGCCCGCCTGTCTCGCGATGGCGATCAATTCCGGCCGGTATTCGAAATGCATGGTATCGAAATGATACCAGCGCCCGCCCCAGATGAAGCCGTGTTTCTCGAAGATCTCGACGATGTCGAGCGGATAGCGGTTTCGGTAAGGTGCTGCCCCGCTCTTGGCGCCGCCGGCCCAACGCCAGTAGTCGGCAAAGGCGGTATTGAGATCGATCGCAGCACCAAAGCTGTGCACCGAGAGCGTGCGCGTACCGGCGATATTGCGCCAGTTGAAAGTCCCGGCACTGGGAACAAGATACCGTTTCAGCTTCGGTCGTGAGGTGAGTTCGGCCTCTACTGATTGCAGCGCCTTGGCCACGCCATGCCTGCGGGTGACCATCAGGCGCTCGCCGAACCAGTTGACCGTGACGAGATCGCGCCTGGCGCTCGCAGCGCTGCCGCCATAGAGACGTTTCATCAAGGCTTCGCTGCGGATGCGCCCCGGATCGAAATCCTTAGGCGGCGGCTTTGCGCAGGCGCCAAGCGGATAGATCTGCGAAAGACTGTCTTCGATGTCGCCGGACGCGAGCTTTTCGGCGTGGCTCTTCTGCCTGCCGTCATCGATCGGAAGCGCCGTGCCGCCATCGCGCAGCGTCAACGTACCTGTGCCAACCTCGGCAATCCCTTCCGGATAGGCCCTGGCGAGCAATTCGAGTTTCTCTCGGAGCGTCGGGTCGGCAGCCAAGGTATCGCCGACGCACACCAACAGAAACACGGTCGCTACCCTCAGACAGGTGCACAGAGAACCACGTCGCATCACGTCCCCATCTCCCGGCACTCCCGATCCGGCCGAAGACCACGCACGGAAATGCACTGCCGACCGGTCCAGCCTACCACATGGTCTTGGCGGCGCGCTCCGGCCATTCGCGATCATAGGTTTCCCGGTCGAAATCCGCCTTGGCGGCCTTCAGCAGTGCGCCGGGCGTTGGAAGCGTGGCGGGATCGATGAAGCGTTCAGGGTTCCAGATCTGCGACCGCATCAACGCGCGAGCACACTGGAAATAGACCTCACCGATGGTGACGACGATCACGCTGCGCGGGTTCTTGCCAAACACCTCGAAGGAACCTGTCAGTGCCGGATCGATGCTGACCGCGGCGGTGCCATTGATCCGCATGGTGGTATTGGATCCGGGCACCAGGAACATCAGCGCGACACGTGGATCGCGCACGATGTTGGCAAGCGAATCGACGCGGTTGTTGCCGCGCCAGTCGGGCATCAGGATCGTTTTGTCGTCAGCGATCCTGACGACACAATCGTCGTCACCGCGCGGAGAACAGTCGAGCCCTTCGGGGCCGACCGTGGCAAGGGCGGCAAAAGGCGAAGCCTCGATCATCTGCCGGTATTCCGCGGTCAGCGCCTTGGTGACCTTTGCCACCGATGCCTCGCTGACACCGCCGTAAAGCGCGCTCAATTCCTCGACCGTGGTGATGATCGACATGCCGTCCTCCCGCTAATGCACGATATCCGCACGTCGAAATCGATGCACGGAATCATGCCGTCAATCCAATAGCAGCAGCAAGCCTTGCGCCACTAAAAAGCGCCCGACGCTGCGGATCGAAGCGATCCTTTCGACGGATAGCATGACAAGCGTATGACGACGTCAAAGCGACCGGCAGAAGCTGACCCGCCCAGGAGCGGCGTGACGCGACGCGTTCCGCCTTGACCGGCAAGGTGGCCTCAGGCCGCGGCCTTTCGATCCTCGCCATGGACGAACGCATTGACCTTGTCGATGACGGGCGCTGCGGAGACGATACGGCGATGGCCATAGCCGTTTGCCCAGTGAAGTTCGACATTGGGCCCGGCCGCCGCATAACGGCGGGCATGGTCGGCCGAAACCTCCTTGTCGTCTTCCGCATGGATGATCAAGGTCGGCACGGCCCTGACTGCAAGGATCTTGGCCGCATCGAAATCCTCCAGCCGACGCCCGGCCAAGCGCTCGACGACGCCTTCAAACGCTTGCTGCGTCTTCGGCGACAGGCGAAGAATTTTGCCAAAGCCCTTGAAAAGCCACGTCATCTCGCTCGGCGCACCGATGAGGACTAGCTTCTTTGCCACATGGCTGGGCACGTCGCAGACGACGCCCCCCGCCGCGCAAGCCAGGCTGCCGCCGCCAAAGGAATGGCCGACGCTCACATCAAACCCGCCAAAATGACGCCAGGCGGCGTCGATCGCCCTGACCGCTGCAACCATCGTCAGCGTGCGCCCCGACGACGCGCCGTGCCCCGGCCAGTCGAGCGTCACCACTTCGGCGCCACCGGCAACCAGCCCCTCGATCATGGCGGCGAGATAGTCGCTACGCGATCCCCAGCCGTGGACAAGCAGCACGCGCTTGGCATTGGCGGCATTGCGCGGACCAACGAAATGCCGGGCCATCACCCACCCACCAGCATAGGACAGCGTCACCGGCTTACCCTTGGCAATCACGGGAGCCGCAGCCGCCAGTGCCGCGCGTTCCTTGGCGTTCTTCGGTTTGCGCCCGGGCGTCACGGTGAAAAGCTTGAAGGCCAGCCGGCCGGCGGCCTCCGGTGAAATGGCCGACACGCCGGCAAGCGCATGGCGGATGACCTTGATCGCAAAGGATGCCATAGTGAGAATCTCTTAATATGTTCAATGCTGAACATTATTGTACAACGATGAACAAAAATCAAGTGACGAACGAACAGCATCATTTCCCTTGGGACCACCCGCGTTTTCGCAGCTGGATTGCCGTTGCCCGCGCCTGTCAGCTGATGCAGCAGACGATGACGCGTTCTCTCGCGCATCTCGACATCAAGACGCCGCACCTCGACATCCTGATCAACCTCTATCGCTTCGACGGGATCTCGCAGCAGGAGCTTGCCCGCAAGCTGCTGGTGGGGCGGTCGAACATGAGCATGCTGCTGCCGCAGCTGGAGAAACGCGGCCTGATCGAGCGCCGCGGCGACGACAAGGACAAGCGCGTGCTGCGACTGTCGCTGACGCCATCAGGACGCACGCTGACCGAAGAGGCGATGGAGGTTCAGACCGGCCTCATCGGAAAACTGATGGAAGACGCTCCGCTCGAGGAGTGCATGGTTGTGGCACAATCCATGGAGCGACTGATCACCCTTCTCCTGAAGCACGAAAGCGAAATCGCCTGACGCCCGACCGGGCTGGTCAACCGGGTGAGCCTTCCTGTGCCTCACGCGCTTCCGCGAATCAGCTGCCACTCGGTATAGATGCCGCCGATGGTTTCGAGCGCGAACCGCTCCTTGTCGAGGTCGCGGAACGCTTCGATCACATCCGCTGCGGTCTCGGCATCTCGCCCAGAACGTTCAACACCTGCGCGCCGAAGAGACGCGCTCGAACAGCGGTACGGCGACCGCACCGGCGATCAACAAACCGTCTCTTTTTGAAAAGGTTCAGCGCGGCTTTTCGGTCTTGTCGCGCGACATGCCCTTGTCGGCCAGCTCCTGTTCATAGACGGCAAACAGCTCTTCGCCCTTCTCGCCCAGTTCACGCAGGTAGGTCCAGGTAAAGATGCCTGTGTCGTGGAAATCATCGAAGCCGATGCGCACGGCATAGTTTCCTGTCGGCTGCATCGAAATGATCTGCACATTTCGCTTGCCGGGCACGGTCACCCGCTGGCCCGGCCCGTGGCCCTGCACCTCGGCAGACGGCGAAAGCACGCGCAGCATCTCCGCCGAAAGATCGAAGGATGCGCCGTCGTTGAAGGCGACGACAAGGCGATGGCGATCTTTCGATACGCGCAGTTCCGTCGGCCAGATGTCGCTCATGGTGTCTGCTCCTGTTTTCAAGCAACGCTTATCGGAAGAATCGCCTGCCGAGAATTACCCGGCTTTTCCAATCAACACTTTGCGACAGGATGCGCCTTGACGCGACCACGTTTGCTGACGACATTGAACGAGCTGGGAGAAAGACGCGTGAACACTGCAGCAATAGTGAAAAGCGGCGCTAAGGCGCTCGTCGACAGAAGCGCCCCGATGATCGATCCGTTCGGCCGGGCGATCACCTATCTGCGCGTATCCGTCACCGACCGCTGTGATTTCCGCTGCACCTACTGCATGGCGGAACACATGACCTTCCTGCCGAAGAAGGACCTGCTGACGCTGGAAGAGCTTCACCGGCTCTGTTCCGCCTTCATTGGCAAGGGCGTGCGCAAGCTGCGCCTGACCGGCGGCGAGCCGCTAGTGCGCAAGAACATCATGTTTCTGGTGCGCGAACTCGGCCGCGAGATCGAGGCAGGGCGGCTTGATGAGTTGACGCTGACGACCAACGGCTCGCAGCTCGCCAAACACGCCGCCGAACTGGCCGAATGTGGCGTGCGGCGCATCAACGTTTCGCTCGACACGCTCGACCCTGCGAAATTTCACCAGATCACCCGCTGGGGCGATCTCGGCAAGGTCATCGAAGGCATCGACGCTGCGCAAGCCGCCGGTATCAAGGTCAAGATCAACGCCGTCGCGCTCAAGGGCTTCAACGACGCGGAGATTCCCGATCTGATGCGCTGGGCGCATGGGCGAGACATGGACCTGACCCTGATCGAAACCATGCCGATGGGCGAGATCGAGGAGGATCGGACCGATCACTACATGCCGCTGTCGGAGATGCGCCGGCAGCTCGAAGAGCAGTTCACGCTCTCCGACATTGCCTACAAGACAGGTGGACCTGCCCGCTATGTCGAGGTTGCCGAGACCGGCGGCCGGCTCGGCCTGATCACGCCGATGACCCATAACTTCTGCGAAAGCTGCAACCGCGTCCGACTGACCTGCACTGGCACGCTCTACATGTGCCTCGGCCAGAACGACGCCGCCGACCTGCGCACAGCACTTCGCGCCTCGGATGACGACGCCTATCTCGGCCAGGTGATCGACGAAGCCATCGGCCGCAAGCCCAAGGGCCACGATTTCATCATCGACCGCGAGCACAACCGCCCGGCCGTTGCCCGCCACATGAGCGTCACTGGCGGCTGAGCGTCACTGGCGGTCGAGCGAGCCAATATTCATCAGTGCGTGGTCCGCCCCTCATCCGCCTGCCGGCACCTTCTCCCCGCCAGCGGGGCGAAGGACGCGTGTGGCAGCGCTCCCGCTCCACCCTGAGCCCTGAGCCCTGAGCCCTGAGCCCTGAGCCCTGAGCCCTGAGCCCTGATGGCGAGGAGTTGAGACGTCGGTCAAGCGCGAATAGCGCGTCGTAAGAGGCCATGTGATGGGTAGAATGGCCCAAGGTCACACGAAACCCATCGCGTGGCACGTCCCCTCTCCCCGCGGGCGGGGAGAGGGTTAGGGTGAGGGGCAACCGGCAGGCACATCGCACGCCGGAGGCGTCCCTCAAGCTGCGTAGTGTGCTCCGTAACCACGCCCATGCCCCTGGCCGCGAACCATCGACGTGCCAGTCTTGAAACGCTCGATCTTTTCGTTGAGCGCCTCGACCTGCCGGCGCAGGCCGTGGATCTCGGCGGTGTTTTCCTCCACCATCGCCGCGTTCTGCTGGGTGATCAGCTCGACCTCGTGCACCGCCGAGTTGACTTCGTTGAGGCCGGTATACTGATCGGCGGCGGCAGCCTCGATGTTGCTGACGAGCTGGTGGATGGTGCCGATGTGGTCGTTGATGACGGCAAGCGCGTCGCCGGTTTCCTGTACCAGCGCCACACCACTTCTGACCTGCGCCGAGCTTTCGGAGATCAGCCCCTTGATCTCGCGCGCAGCCCCGGCGCAGCGCTGGGCAAGTTCCCGTACTTCCTGCGCGACAACGGCAAAGCCGCGACCCGCCTCGCCTGCGCGTGCCGCTTCGACGCCGGCATTGAGCGCCAAGAGGTTGGTCTGGAAGGCGATCTCGTCGATGACGCTGATGATCGTGCTGATCTTCTCCGACGAGCGGTTGATCTCCGCCATCGCGTCGATCGCCTTGGCGACTACCTGACCGGAATGCTTGGCGTAGGAATTGGTCTCGTCGACAGAAACCGTGGTCTTGCGGGCGCTGTCGGCGGTCGAGCGGACGATCTCGGTCAGTTGGCGAAGCGCACGCGAGCTTTCCTCGAGAGCTGCCGCCTGCTGTTCCGTGCGACGGGCCAGATCGTCGGCCGAGGCCGAGAGGTTGCTGGTGCCACCGGTGATCTCGCCGGTCACCATCCTGACATCGCTGAGCGTAGCGCGCAGCGCCTCAACAGCATTGTTGTAGGTGCGCGCCATGATCACGTAGTCGGCCGGCAGGTCCTCCGCCATGCCTTCTTCGAGATTGCCGGCGGCAAGCTCTGCCAGCACGTCAGAAAGTGCGTTCAGCGCCTGCATCTGTTCGGCTTCGATCCGCGCGCGCTCCTCGGCCCGGCGGGCTTCCTCCTCTGCAGAAAGCGTGCGGGCGGCTTCCGCCTCGCGTCCCAGCCGGACGTTTTCGACCGCGTTGTCGCGGAACACCGCAACCGAGCGCACCATGTCGCCGATCTCGTCGCCGCGATTGCGGCCTTCGATCGCCACGTCGAGGTCCCCATTGGCCAACCGTGTCATCGTCTCCGTCACGCGCTTCAAGGGGCCGCGCAGCGTTTCGACCAGCATCAGGCCGCCGATGATGGCAAGCAGCGTGCCCGCTACCATCGCCACGATCGACATGTCTGCCGAACGCTGGCTGTCTGCCTTACCGACCTCCTGGGCGCTGCTGACGAAGCTTTCGAGTGTCGCGCTCGCGCCGGCCACCAACGTCGAGGCGGCAGCCTTGGCTTCCTGCCAGCGCCCGCCGACGTCGATCAGGGCCGCCGTGCCCGTGTCGATATTGTCGAGCGAAGGCTTGAGCTTGGCCGGCAGGTCGCGAAGTGCTGCATTCTTGCCGCCGAGCTCGGACAATTTGCCCGCGCTGTCGCGAACGGCCTGAATGTCGGCCATCACCAGGTCACGACTTTCCGCGTCAAGCTTGCGGTGCAGCTCGCTGATGTGCAGCCGGGTGCTGTCGAGAGCCTTGAAGGTGTCGCCCATCAGCGCGATCAGCGTCTTCAGCTGGGAGATTTCGCTATCCATGCCGACGAAGCGCTTGGCAGCCGTGTCAGAGTTCTTGGCAGCTTCCTTGCCGAAATCGGCTTCGTATTTCGAGAATTTGCTGAGGATCGGCACCAGCGCGTTCTTCTTTGTTTCACTGTCTTCAGCGCCGGCAAGGATCGCCTGAACCTTGAGCGCCTGCTCCTTCAATTCTGCAATCGGCTTTTGAACCTTTTCCGAAGCGATCGTCTCAGCCTCCCCGATCTGTTTGATCAGATGCGGCAGCAACTTGCCGGCCTGGTCGATCTTGGCATCGGCACTGGCCGCCATCGTCACCGGCAGGCGGAACTTCTTGATGCGCTCGGCAACGCCCTGATAGGCCGCGGCATCGAACAGCAGCGCCTTGGCGAAGGCTTCCTTCTCGCCCGATTCCTTGCGGATGATGTCGATCTGCTTGTAGGCGCTGTTGCCCTGCGCCGTCATTTCGGTGAGCGCCGCCTCGAGCGACGCCGTTACCTGATCCTGCTCGACCTTGATCGACCACAGCTTGTCGGTCTGGGCGCGCATCGCGTCACCGAGCGAAAGCACCGAGGCGATCTCCGATTTGTCCGCCTCGCGCGTCAAAAGGCCGTCGAGCGCGCGGACGCCCGCTTCCTGCTCGTCGACCTGTGCACTCAGCGCGGCCCTCGTCTCTTCGCTCGGTTGATCGGCAAAGCCCTGCAGCGCACCGCGCAGCGCCTGGAAATCCGAGAGATTGTTGATGGTTTCCCGCGTCACGGTCATATGGCCGTTGAGCGTTCGCGCGGTGAAAAAGCCGACAAGGCCGATACCCGCGATCAGCACCACAAGCGGAACCACGAAGAGCAGGACTTTGGTGACGATACGCAGTCGCTGCAGCAGACGATCGATGAAAGACATTGCGGACCCCAGATTATTCTTATGAGAAACATGTCCGCGCGGTGGCTTCTCTTATTGGAAGCATGGTGTGAAGTCTCGGCGCAAGCGCCTCCCAGGCCCCGACCGACACCCCTTGAATGGCGCGCTACCAGGGTTCCGGCGCACGCCATCCACCGATCGCATCATGCGATTGGAAGCGGAATGTTCGGGACGATAGGCAGCGAAACTTAAGATTCCGCGAATAGAAGCGGCGCCTAATAGCCCTGCGTTCCAGGCTGACACAGTCTTCGATCGGCCTGAACTGACCGGCAGGACACCGTTTTACTTGCGATGGAAGAAAAAACGCCCTTCGGCCGCTTGGTGTTTGCACAAAATGACGGCCGATGCTTAAACGGTATGCGACATCCGGCAACGGATTCGCCCTCCCCATCCGCCTCAGGCCCCAGCCCGATCCGGCGCCGCAGGACAGCCAGCATGCAATCCTCCAGCAATTTCCGTGGCATCGTCTTCATGTGTTTGGCGATGATCGCCTTTTCCTGCAACGACGCCCTGGTGAAATCGGTGACCGGAGCGATGAATGTCGGCCAGATCATGTTCGTGCGCGGGCTGTTGACCACCTTGATGGTGATCGTCATTGCCCGGCACTTCCGCGCATTTCGCCCGCTGCGCACCATCCTGAAGCCGGTCATCATCCTGCGCATCGTCATGGAGGCACTGGCCTCCATCACCTATATTTCCGCCCTTGGCCAGATTCCGCTCGCCAATGCCTCGGCCATCATGCAGGCGCTGCCGCTGGCCGTTACGCTCGGCGCCGCAGTATTTCTCGGCGAGCCCGTTGGCTGGCGGCGCTGGACCGCCATCTTCGTCGGTTTCATTGGCGTGCTGATCGTGCTCCGCCCCGGACCTGAAGGTTTTACGCCGGCCGCGCTCACGGTTGTCGCCTGCGTCTTCTGCACCGCGACACGCGACCTCTGTACCCGCCGCATCGACCACGACATCCCTTCGCTCTATATCACCGTGACGACGGCGCTGGTGACGACCTTGGTCGGCGCCGCACTGATCGTGCCGCTCGGCGGCTGGCAATCGATGTCGTCAACCACGATGACCCACGTCGCCGCCGCCAGCCTGCTGCTGATGGTTGGATACCAGACGATAGTGCTCGCCATGCGTGGCGGCGACATCTCCGTCATCGCGCCCTTCCGCTACACCAGCCTGCTCTTTGCGATCACGATCGGCATTTTCTTCTTTTCGGAGAAGCCGGATGCATGGATGCTGGTGGGCGTCGCCGTCATCGTCGGTTCAGGTCTCTACACCTTCTACCGCGAGAGCCGGCGTGGCAAAAATCCTGTCGCCCAGAGCGCGGTGACCGGGCCACTCGAATAGGAACGACGATCCCAGGATGCCAACGGCAACGACTTCAGATGAGAGACATGCGCCTCGGCCGGCGGTTGTGCTTGCCGGCGGACTATCCCGCCGCATGGGTCAGCCGAAATCCGAGCTGAACCTCGGTGGAAAGCCACTTCTGTCGCGGGTCCTCTCCCGGCTCGAGCCTCAGGCCGATGGTATCACCATCAACCTCAATGGCACCGGGCTGCACATGATCGGCAGCCGCACGGTGATCGGCGACACGGTGCCCGGCTTTCTCGGTCCGCTTGCCGGCGTCCTGGCCGCCATGCGCCACACAGCCGCAACGACGCCAGCGGCAAGTCATGTTCTCGTCGTGCCGACGGATACGCCGTTCTTTCCGCCAGACCTCAGCCGGCGACTGACGATGGCGATGACCGCGCATGGCCAGATTGCCGTGGCAGCATCCAACGGCGCCCTGCATCCGCTCTTTGCGCTCTGGCCGGTCGCGCTCGCCGACGATCTCGAGAGCTGGCTGACCACCGATCCGAAACGCCGCGTGCGCGCCTTCATCGAGCGGCACCCGAACGTCACGGTCGATTTCCCGATGACAGACACGGCCGGCGGCATGTTTGACCCGTTCTTCAACATCAACACGCCTGATGACCTCAAGCAGGCCGAAGAGTGGCTGCATATCCTTGGAGAGAGTGCCGCATGACCGGAACGAAAATCTTCGGAATAGCTGGCTGGAAGAACTCGGGAAAAACCGGCCTGATGGTCCGCCTTGTCACCGAGTTGACGGCGCGTGGATACGTCGTCTCGACCGTCAAGCACGCCCATCATGATTTCGACATCGACAAGGTCGGAGCCGACAGTTTTCGCCATCGGGAAGCAGGCGCCCACGAAGTCACTATCGTTTCCGGTACGCGCTTTGCGATCATGCATGAGCTGCGCGGTGCGCCCGAGCCGAGCTTCGAGGAGATCATCGCCCGACTCGCGCCTTGCGATCTGGTTCTGGTCGAAGGCTACAAGCGCGAGCCGATCCCCAAGATCGAGGCGCGTCGGCTCGAATCGGCGAACCGCGAGCCCTTGGCGCCGACAGATCCACATATCTGCGCCATTGCCGCCGATCATCCGGTCGCAGACACGAAGCTTGCGGTCTTCGATCTCGATGATACCGATGCGATTGCCGATTTTGTCGAGCAGATCACGGGCCTGACGCGAAAGAGCAGCACGCCCTGACGCGTCGATCGCGTCACTTCTTCGGCAGCGCGTCGAGATACTGTTGCGCCTCCGGGATCCCTTGGGCCGCCGCCTTGCGATACCATTCGGTCGCCGCAACATCATCCTTGGCAACGCCCTCGCCTCGCTCATACAGCAGCGCGAGATTGTACTGTGAACGCGCATGGCCCTGCTCCGCAGCCCGGCGGAACCACGAGACGGCCTTGGCATCGTCCTTGCCGACACCCCGTCCGCTGTAATAGGCAAAGCCGAGATTGTACTGTGCCGAGGCATTCGCCCCTTCGGCTGCCGAACGAAGCCAGTGCATCGCCTCGACCTCGTTGCGCGGAACACCCATACCTCTGCCGTAGATCAGCGACAGGTTGAACTGGGCGACGGCATCCCCCTTGTCGGCAGCGGCGCGAAGCCAAAGCATGCCTCTTTCAGTGTCGATGCGACCCGCCCGGCCATCCATGTAGCGCAGGCCGACCACGACCTGGGCCTCAAGATTGCCCGCTTCCGCAGAGCGCAAATACCAGCGCATGGCTTCCAGCGGATCAGGAGCGGCTCCGGCCCCCCTGTCATACATCATGCCAAGATTGAACTGCGCGCCATCATGGCCGAGCTGGGCCGCCTTCAATGTCCAGCGGTATGCCTCAGCCTCGTTCCTGGGCGCTCCGGTGAGACCAAGGTGAACAATGCCGAGATTGTACATTGCGGGCGCATAACCCTGCTCCGCTGCCTTCAATGACCAGCGAACTGATTCTGCATTGTCACGCTTCGTGCCCCGACCGTCCCGATAAAGAACCGCGAGATTGTACTGAGCCTGATCGTCGCCCTGCTCAGCCGCCAGCAGGTAATATTGCAGCGCCTGTGCCTCATCCTTCCCGACACCCAATCCTCGTTCGTAGAGGAGGCCAAGATTGTACTGAGCGAATGCCGTGCCGCGTCCTGCCGCCATGGAATACCAGCGCTTTGCCTCGGCATAGTTTCGTCTGACGCCGGCAGCGCCTTTCATGTAGATCCCGCCGAGATTGACCTGCGCCTTGGTGCTGCCATTGTCGGCCGCCCGTCGGTACCAGCCAATGGCTTTCATCACGTCAATTGGGACACCCTCTCCCTTCTCGTAACGTGAACCGAGCCGAAACTGCGCCTCGACATCCCCTTCGTCCGCCAACGTCCGATCCTTTTCTAACTCGGCGACGGCGCTGGTCGTTTCCGCCGACGCCAAGGGCGCAACCACGCTGAATGCAAGGGCAGCAATCAGGCCGAAGACGGTGCGTTTCATTCGTTCCTCCGGAGACGGATCAATCCGCCTCGGAAGCTAAACAACGAAAAGTTGATTCGCCACGGGTTTCAACCCGAAACAGGAAAGGGAGCGTGCAAGACCTGGTCTACCGCTTGAAGCAACCCCAAAAGTCGAGCAGCGTCAGTTGGTGGCGCCGACCGTCATCTCGTCGGGAATGTCATCGAGGCGCACGAAGTTGTAGCCCTTCGCCTTCAGGTCGAGAATGCCGCGCGCGACGCCGGCGCCGGCCGCATGTGTCGGCTGGTTGATATGGGCGATGATCACGTCGCCGTCCCGGGCATTGCGGATGCGCTTCTCGGCCATCGCCGCGCCCAGCAGCGAACCGCCGTCGCCGTTTACCGAATAGCCTGCAATGCGGTAACCCATCTCGCGGATCTGGCTCATCGAGGTGTGGGTGTATTTCGCCGTTGCGCCGCGGAACCAGCGCGGCGCCGCAAGGCCGTGCGCCTTGATCGCCGCCGCACCACCTTCGACCTCGGCTGCAACGGCAGCACTCGAACCGGCAGCCGCCAGCCCATAGACGGAAACCTTGATGTCGATTGGCGGCACGTGCATGGCGCCGTGATCCTCGATTTCGAAGAGATCCGGATGCGCCTTCATCACCTCGACCACCAACCCGTTGCGCTTCAGCCACCGCGCCGTCACGAAGATCGTCGCCGGGATGCGGTTTTCGATCAGCGTGCCGAGGATGCGCATGTCCGTTGCGCCACTGCAGGCATCGAGCGTCAACGCCACGCGCGGCGGTTGATCCTTGCCGGCAGGATTGCTCGGAAGCCGCAGGTCGGGCTCGACGAGAGCCGGTGCCGCATGGGCGGCCGGGGCGAACAGGACAAAGGAGGCAAGGAGCAGAGCAGTGGTTTTCATGGCAATCCTGGAAAGAAGTCTCGGAATGAAACGGCAGAAACCCGCCCTTTGAAAGGCGGGTTTCGCATATTCTAAGCAGACGCTCGAGCCAGGCTCGAACCTGTTAGCGCTGGGCGACCGGGCGAACGAGCGGCGTGACGCGGCGGATGGTCACGCGGCGGTTCTGCTGTTCGGCGGCCTCTGTGCGAACCTTGAGGAAGCGCTCGCCATAGCCCTGGGTCACCAGGTTTTCGGCAGGAATGCCGTAGACCTCGGTGAGCAACGAGGCAACCGATTCGGCGCGCTGGTCCGAAAGCACCAGGTTCGACCGGTCCGAGCCGACGGCATCCGTGTGACCTTCGATGAAGAAGGTTTCGCCCGGATCCTTGGCCAGCACCTTTTCCATGGCAGCTGCAACGCCGCGCATGGTCTTGGCCTGAGACATCGACACTTCGGCGCTGCCTGTCGGGAAGGTGATGGTGTCGAGGTCGATGCGGCGGACCTTGTCACGCAGACGCGCGGAGTGACGGACCTCGTCGATCGAATAGACACGCTCGACGCGCTCCACCGGCGGCTCGGCCAGGAAGTCGTAGTAGTCGCGGCCCGGGTCCTCGGAGACATCGGCGATATATTCGCGAACCGGGATGCGCAGGCGCATCGGCGGCAGTTCGTAGCCGACGTCGATGATCGCCGGACGCGGACCTTCGTCACGCTCGGGCGCGTAGATCATCAGGTACTCGTTGCCATCACGATCGACGCGCGAACGCTGCAGGATGTCGCCATAGCGGTTGTAGATCGTCACGATCCGGTAGCCACCGGGACGAACGATGGTCTCGCGGGTCCGGCCGCGCGGAAGCTGGTCGTAGAAGGTTTCTTCCGCATCGCGACGAAGGCGCGGGCGGTCGTCGCCGCGAACGAAGATCTGGTCGCCGACGCCGAGGATGATCCGGTTGTCGATCTCCTGCACCACTTCAACATTGGTGATGTTGTTCGTGACGTTGTTGACCGTCGTGTTGTTGTTGATCACCGTGTTGTTGATGATGGTGTTGTTGACGATGTTGGTCGTCTCGGGAACGGCGAACACCGGCACTTCCTCGACGCGTGTACCCTTCTCGGCCAGGTTCGCCTCGATCTTCTGCGGCAGGTCTGCCTGAATTTCGGCCGGCATCTGCGCCTGTGAAGAAGCGTCATCGGTCGGCGCAGGCACGGCTTCCTCCTGCGCGCGCAGTTCTTCGCGCAGCTTCTGGCGGTCTTCGCGCGACTTATTGCCGCCGGCATTGTCGGCGTCCTTGTCGCTGTCGAGAACGGCTGCACCGTTTTCAACCGGAAGGACGACGGTCTCGTCGCTCGCGGCCGGATCGTCGGCGATCTTCTGCTTTTCTTCCTCGGTCCGGGTCTCGACGATTTCCGGGACGGGCTGGACCTCAGGCTGCTGTTCAGCCGTCGCCGGCTGCTCGGTACCCGGAACCGGCTGGCCCTCGCCCGTCTGCGGTTCGCCGGTCTGCGGTTCGACAGCCGGTGCCACGGCTTCGCCGGCATTCTGGCCGTCGGTTGCCGGTGGCTGTTCGCCTGCCTTCTGTTCCTCGGTCACAGCAGGCTGTTCGCCGGCATCCTGACCTTCCGTTGCCGGCTGCTGGCCGGTCGTTGCTTCTCCACCAGCCGGCGGGCAAGCGGTCGATGCGTCCTGGCCTTCCGGCACGACGCATTCGCCAGTCTGAGCCTTCTTGGCTTCCTCAGCCTGGCGTGCGGCCTCTGCTTCGGCGGCCTTCTGCTGTTCGGCGGCCTGGCGGGCGGCTTCGTCTTCTGCAGCCTTCTGCTCGTCTGCGGCCTTCTGCTGAGCTTCGCCTTCAGCAGCCTTCTGGGCTTCAGCGGCCTTCTCCTGCTCGGCGGCCTGGCGTGCAGCCTCGTCTTCAGCAGCCTTCTGCTGTTCGGCGGCCTGACGGGCTGCCTCTTCGTCGGCAGCCTTCTGGGCCTCGGCTTCAGCGGCCTTCTGGGCTTCCGCGGCCTTTTCCTGTTCGGCGGCCTGACGCGCGGCCTCTTCTTCAGCGGCCTTCTGCTGCTCAGCCGCTTGCTGCTCCTGTTGCTGGCGCGCGGCCTCCTCTTCCGCCGCCCGCTGGGCTTCCGCGGCCTTCTCCTGTTCGGCTGCCTGGCGAGCGGCCTCCTGCTCGGCGGCCTTCTGCTGCTCGGCCGCCTGGCGGGCAGCCTCCTCTTCGGCAGCCCTCTGCTGTTCGGCCGCCTGCTGCTCCTGCTGCTGGCGCTGCGCTTCGGCTTCCGCCGCGCGCTGCTGCTCCTCTGCGGCACGCTGTTGTTCTTCGGCTGCGCGTTGCTGCTCTTCGGCCTGGCGCTGCTGCAGAAGCAGCTCTTCCTCGGACGGCTGGCCACTCCCTTCCTGCGCCACCTCGAACGGCTTCATCAGGCTGTCGGCAAGGGCTGGTTGCACCGCAAGCGACACCGAGAGCACCGGCAGCGCCACGGTCGCGAATAGTCTGGATCGAATCGACATTGTCTTCCTTCCTCGTCCTGGGAGGTCCCTTACCCGCCACTGTTACCCACCGGACAGCCGGTTCGGCAACAGAGACAGGCGTGAATTCTCAAGGGCTTTGTTCCAAGGTTCCGGCTTTTTTGTGTTGCCCGCTTCAAGAGCCGCCAACGCAACGCCCGAACCTGTGATCGGTTCCCGCAATAGGCCTAGCCAAAGCAAGATTAACCGCTGCTGAACGCGGCGTTCATGTTCGCGGCGAGCATGGCCGATGCAATCTCCGGTCGAATTTCTTTTCCCGGTGGGCGCCGTCGCTTTCCAGTTGATTTTTGCCGGAAAACAGTACGAATATCGCCCCAACCGGTGGCAAGCGCCCCGGTCAAGATAGGCATCCGTGAAGAACAAGAAACCGGATGTCGGCCAACAGAGAGGACTATCATGCGTATTTCCAGACGGCTGGCAGCCGCCGCATCGGCTGCCGTTTTCGTGCTCATGGCTGGATCTGCCATGGCAGATGGCGAAAAGGTCGTTATCGGCACGGAAGGCGCCTACCCGCCCTTCAACAACCTTGCAGCTGACGGCACGCTGACCGGCTTCGACGTCGACATTGCCAAGGCGCTATGCGTCGAGATGAAGGTCGAATGCACGTTCGTGACGCAGGACTGGGACGGCATCATTCCGGCACTGATCGCCAAGAAGTTCGACGCCATCATCGCGTCCATGTCGATCACCGCTGAGCGCAAGGAAAAGGTCGACTTCACCAACAAGTACTACAACACGCCGCCGGCGATCGTGGTGCCGAAGGATTCGCCGATCACCGAAGCAACCGAGGCAGCCCTTGCCGGCAAGACGCTCGGCGCCCAGGGCTCGACCACCCACTCCAACTATGCCGAAGCGCATATGAAGGAAGCGGAAATCAAGCTCTATCCGACGGCTGAAGAATACAAGCTCGACATCGTCAACGGTCGCGTCGATGCCGTGATCGACGACGTCGTCGTGCTTTCGGAGTGGCTGAAGTCGGCTGACGGCGCCTGCTGCAAGCTGCTCGGTACGCTGCCGGTCGACCCGGTCATCAACGGCGAAGGCGCTGGCATTGCCGTGCGCAAGGGCGACGACGCTCTGCGCGAGAAGTTCAACAAGGCGATCGAAGCCATCCGCGCCAACGGCAAGTACAAGGAAATCAACGAAAAGTACTTCCCGTTCGACGTTTATGGCAGCTGATCGACGGCTTCCGGCCTGTTTTCCTAGTGAATCATGCCGGAAAAACGTTGGTTGATGAAAAAAATGCAACGGCGGATGGCTTGCCCTTCCGCCGTTTTTGTTTGACAAGAACCTAAAACATAAGCGCGATCCATTTTCATAAGAACAGCGCAAAGGGGAATTCTCTGACATGAGCGGGTTATTTGCCGGCTTCTATTCGATCCTAGCCTGGATCGGCTCCATCGTGGATCCATTTTGCGGCCCAGTCGGCGTTTTTCGCTGGTTTGCATCCGGTACGCTTCTCGCCTGCGGCGACGCAGGCTGGGGCGACGAGATCGCCTACGGCTTCGTTGTCACCGCAAGCCTTGCCATCGCAACCTTGCCGGTCGGTCTTTTGATCGGCTTCTTCGTCGCACTCGGCAAGCAGTCGGAAGAGCGCACCGTTCGCCTCGCATCGAACATCTACACCACCATATTCCGCGGCTTGCCGGAGCTCTTGACGCTGTTCATCGTCTATTACGGTCTGCAGATTCTGGTGCAGCAACTCCTGGCATCGTTCGGTTACGAAGGTCCCGTCGAGATCAACGCCTTCTTTGCCGGCATGATCGCGCTGGGCGTGGTCTTCTCCGCCTATTGCTCCGAGGTTCTGCTGTCGGCTTTCAAGGCGATCCCGCATGGCCAGTACGAGGCCGGTGCTGCGCTCGGCCTGCATCGTGGCCGCACCATGCGGCTGATCATCCTGCCGCAACTCGTGCGCATCGCCCTGCCAGGCCTCGGCAATCTCTGGATGGCGCTGCTGAAAGACACGGCGCTCGTCTCGGTCGTCGGCCTGCCCGATATTCTGCGCCAGACCGGTATCGCCGCCCGCGTCACCAAGCAGGCCTTCGAGTTCTTCGGCATGGCCTGCGTCCTCTTCCTCCTTCTGGCCATGGTTTCGTCAATCGTATTCTCGAACCTTGAACGCTGGACCAAGCGTGCGGAGATGGGCCGATGAGCTTCGTCGAGACGATGATCCCGCCGCAGGCTCCGCCACCGGCGCCGCCCAAAGCCTATACGCTTGCACGCTTTGTCGGCAGCGTGACGCTCGGCATCTGGCTGGCCCTCGGCGTCGGCATATTCCTGACCGTCGTCAACGGCTGGGACCCGGCGAAGTTCGCCAAATACGGTCCGAGCTTCCTGTCGGGCCTTGGCGTCACCCTGATGCTGGTCGCCTGCTCGGTCGTGCTCGGCGCCATCCTTTCGCTGCCGATCGCGCTCGGTCGCATGTCGAAGAACAAGATCTGGTCCTGGCTTGCCTACGCCTACGTCTACTTCTTCCGCGGCACGCCGCTGATCGCCCAGTTGTTCCTGATCTATTACGGGCTCGGCAGTTTCCGCCCGCAACTCGAATCGGTCGGCCTATGGTGGTTCTTCCGTGAAGCCTGGAACTGCGCGCTCTTCACCTTCACGCTGAACACCGCAGCCTATCAGGCGGAAATCCTGCGCGGCTCGATCGAGAGTGTGCCGCGCGGCCAGCGCGAGGGTGCTGCCGCCCTCGGTCTGCCGGAGCGCGTCGCCTTCTACAAGATCATCCTGCCGCAGGCGATGATCGTGGCGTTGCGCCCCTATGGCAACGAGATCATCCTGATGATCAAGGGCTCGGCCATCGTCGCGATCGTCACCGTCTTCGATCTGATGGGTGAAACGCGCCGCGCCTTTTCGCGCACCTTCGACTACCAGATGTATGTCTGGGCGGCGATCCTCTATCTCCTGATGGTGGAACTGCTGCGCAATGTCTGGGCCTGGCTGGAAAACCGCCTGACGCGGCATCTGAAACGCTAGACTGTCGTTTCGACAAGACCAAGTTGAGACAAAAGGCTTGGCAGCACTCTTCATCGAGCGCTGCCAAGCCTTTGTTATTACGCCTAAAGTTTCAGGCTGAAGCAAATATTAGAACTTGATTAATAAATCAAGCGTTTCATCATAAAGACCAACCTTTGCGAGAAGTGAGGTTCATATGACGAACGAAATGGAACTGCAGTTGAAGGGCTACGGCATGACCACGGCCCAGATCCTCTACCGCATGCCGGATCATCCGACATTTCTGCAGACCTTTATCTGGCAGCACTACGACATCGCTCCGGATTTCCCGGAGATGCGCGGCTTCCTGAAGTTCTGGCAGGAAAAGCTGGATGGTCCACTGCATTCGGTCCGCTACGTGCATCGCAAGCTGATATCGGCCACCGAATGGCGGGCGCTCAAGGGCGAGTTCATTCTCAACTGAACCCGCCAAAGAATGCCTAATTCCTCAAGTCGGATTCGATTTGGGGGAAATGGTCCGGCGAAGTTGAAGCCTTACGCCGTCCCCGGGTATCGTCGTCGAGGCGCAGTGCTGTTGAAGAAGACGCGAGCAGATCTGGCGCATGATACCGACGTCGATCCGAGTGTTCTGGCCGGTCCTGTAAGCACCGCGGTCGGTCGCCAGGAACGCGACCGGTTCGACCATCTCTTCCGACGTGCCGTGGCGCTTCATTGGAACGCGATTACGCCGTTCTTCCGTCTCCGGCAGCCTGTCGATGCCGGGCAGTCATAAGCAGCAACCGCAAGCGACAAACTCTGAAGAAGGATACACATCCTTTGCGGACGGGCCGCATCAGACGTGCACCTCGCCGTGGGCAAGCTCGCCCTCGCCTCGCTCCTTGTGCAGCGAACCGTAGAGCACGACGGCATAGAACAGCACCACCGCCAGTATGACCGGCCAGCCCGGCAGCGGGCCGAGCGCGGCATTCTGCGTCACATCGGCCCAGGAGCGCACATGCCCGAACGGCTCACCATTGGACGACAGCTTCGGCGACGAGATCTTCAGCGCCCAGGCGAGCAGCAGGATCAGATACATCCAGCAATAATTGCGCTGCAGCCGCCGGCATACCGCCTCGCGATAGCTCATCAGGAAGGCCGGCTTGCGCAGGCTCTTGGCGATTGCCGCCGCCCAGTTGAGGTTCGGCGCCCCGTCCGGTGCCAGGATCTGGGCGAAATACCCGCGCTCAAGCTGACGCACCCGGGCGCGGTAGACATCGAAGAAGCGGTAGCGCCGCGCCTCGATCAGGAGCAGCAGCGTGATCAGCAGCATGGCAAACAACAGCACGCCGTGATGCGAGGATGGCGTCGACAGTGAGACGGACAGGAGGGCGGCGACCACAGTGATCGCCCAGTTGGACGTGCGGTCGATGCGATCCCGCCAGCCGGCCATCCGCCCCATCTCGCCGCGATAATAGTGCACGACGGCATTGATCTGCTCTTGCGACGTCTGGGGCAGCGGCGGGCCTTTCAGCTCCTTCATTTCCGTGCCAACAAGCAGCGGACTGAGTTCGGCAGCCATCGGCATTTCCTCCGTCTTTTCTTGTTGTTGCGATCATGAACCCTTTCCGCGCCGGGATAAATCCCACGCTCGCCGCTTGCCTTCTTTTTTCGTTTTTCGGCACCCTGCCGACGCCTGATCTCGTCTGACCGCAACGGCAGCACATTGCCAAAGACGGCCTTCGGACGTAAGAAGCGCCCATGACCCAGAACACCACGAAAATCGACGAGGAAGCGTTGGCGGAAGCCTACAACCGCGCCCTCTCCCTGGAAAAATCCGGCAACTTCGATGCTGCGGCCGATGCCTATGCCGAAGTGCTGGCGCTCGATCCCGAGGATCACGGCGGCGCTTCCGTGCGTCTTGCCTCGATGGGGCGCGGCGAGACGCCGGTGAAGGCGCCGGACGCCTATGTCGCCACTCTCTTCGATCAGCACGCTGACTTCTTCGACAACGTGCTCGTCGAGCAGCTTGGCTACTGCGTGCCGCTTCTGGTGCGCCAGCGCCTGCAGGCACTCGAACTCGGCCCCTTCAACCGCGTTCTCGATCTTGGCTGCGGCACGGGCCTGACCGGCGGCGCGCTGCGCGACATGGCCGAAGACATCACCGGCATCGACCTCTCGGAAAACATGGTCGAGCTCGCACACGAGAAGGATCTCTACGAGACCCTCTACGTGGCGGAAGCCGTCGACTTTCTCGACGACAATGACGACGAGCCCTTTGACCTGATCGTCGCAACCGACGTGCTGCCCTATATGGGCGCGCTCGAGGCGCTGTTCTTCGGCGCCGTCGACAATCTCGTGCCAGGCGGCCTGTTCATCTTTTCGAGCGAGACCCTGCCGGCCGAAACCTTTGCCGGCCGCCCCTTCATGGTCGGCCCGCACCAGCGCTTCGCCCATGCCGAGACTTATCTGCGCGAACGGCTGACGGCGACCGGCTTCGAAGTGATCGAGGTCGGCGACATTACCGTGCGCATGGAAGAGGGTGAGCCGATCGCCGGCCACCTCGTGATCGCCCGCTTCAAGCCATAAGCGACACGACAAGATCAACGACGGAATGGGATCCACCCGTTCCGTCGCCCCTTTCCCGCATTCGCGCCATCAGCTAAACCTCACCCAAAGCAATTGGGAGTGTTCAGGAAATGGCAAAGGTCGCATTCATCGGTCTCGGCGTCATGGGTTATCCCATGGCCGGCCACCTCAAGGTTCGTGGCGGACACGAACTGACGGTCTATAACCGCACCTTCGCCAAGGCCGAAAAGTGGGCTGCCGAATTTGGTGGTCGCGCCGTCAGGACGCCGGCGGAAGCCGCCGATGGTGCCGATTTCGTCTTCGCCTGCGTTGGCAATGACGATGACCTGCGCTCGGTCACCACGGGCAAGGACGGCGCCTTCGAAACGTTGAAGGCCGACGCCATCTTCATCGACAACACCACTGCCTCGGCCGAAGTCGCCCGCGAACTTTATGAGGCAGCCACGAAGCGGGGCGCCCATTTCATCGATGCGCCCGTGTCGGGTGGCCAGGCCGGCGCTGAAAACGGCGTGCTGACGGTGATGTGCGGCGGCGACGAGCCCGCCTTCGAGCGTGCCAGGCCGGTGATCGATGCCTTTGCCCGCATGGTCGGCCTGATGGGCCCGGCCGGTTCCGGCCAGATTACCAAGATGATCAACCAGATCTGCATTGCCGGCCTCGTCCAGGGGCTCGCCGAAGGCATCCATTTCGGCAAGAAGGCCGGCCTCGACATCGAGAAGGTCGTCGACGTCATCTCCAAGGGGGCTGCCGGATCCTGGCAGATGGAAAACCGCCACAAGACGATGAATGCCGGCAAGTATGATTTCGGCTTTGCTGTCGACTGGATGCGCAAGGATCTCGACATCGTCTTGACGGAAGCCCGCCGCAACGGCGCCAAGCTGCCGGTGACCGCCCTCGTCGACCAGTTCTATGGCGACGTCCAGGAAATAGGTGGAAACCGCTGGGATACGTCCTCGCTGCTGGCACGACTGGAAAAATGACGCTCTCGCCGACCTCGAGTGCCGAAGACATCATCACGCACCTGCGGGCACAGCGCTCGCAGGAAAATCTTGCCGGCATGGCGCGGTTCGGCATCGTCACCGATACGGCGCTTGGACTCTCTAATGTCGAGCTGCACCGGGTCGCGCGGCAGGTGAAGATCGACCATGCCCGGGCGCTCCAACTCTGGCAGTCCGGCATCCGCGAGGCCCGCATCCTCGCCGCCTTCACCGCCGCCCCGAAAATGCTGACGCTCGACCAGGCAAGGCGCTGGGTTGAGGATTGCAATTCCTGGGAGATCGTCGACACCGTCGCCGACCTCTTCGTCACCGCGCGCTTCGAGCAGGTGCTGATCCCGGAATTTGCGGCGGATGGTCGGGAATTCGTTCGCCGCATGGCCTTTGCCATGATCGCGACGGCAGCCGTGCATCTGAAGAAGGAGCCGGACGCCAGCCTGCTTGCCTTGCTGCCGCTGATCGAGCAATACGCCGAGGACGAACGCAACTTCGTCAAGAAGGCAGTCAACTGGGCGCTGCGCCAGATCGGCAAGCGCAGTGCCGCCTGTCATGGCCCGGCGCTGGCCCTCGCCGGGAAGCTTGCCGGCGGCAACGACCGCACGGCAAGATGGATCGGCAAGGATGCGTTCAGGGAACTGAGCAGCGACAAGATCAGGGCGAGGCTCGGCATCCACGATGGTTTCGCTGAAGACACAGAACGCTGAAGCGGCGCGTTGACGAATCACGATGGCAACGCCATCCTTTTTTAAAGGCGTGGCCTGCGCCCAACCTCCGAGGACCTTCCCCAGCAGGGTCTTAAACGGAGGCAAAGGGACTTCTGTCCCGGGTTACTCGTCTTGGTCCGACCGTCTCGGGCGTGTTGCTGGGGAACTGACGCCTGCGACGTGAAAGGCCCGACAATGACCAAAAATGCAAACTTCAAACGCCGAGTCCGTGCGCGCGCCGCCAGAACGGGCGAATCCTATACATCGGCACTCAGGCATATCCGGCAGATAGAAGCCGACCATCCGACCATCGGGTCCGTTCGGCTTGCCGTGGCGCAGACTTCGCTTTTCAACGATCCTCGCGATGCTTCCGGCCTCCGGGCCAGCGGTACTGAAATGCGCCGCCTGATGCGAGACGCACGCGCTGCCGGAGCACGGCTTATTCACTTTCCGGAGGGCGCAACGTGTTCGCCCAACAAGCGGATCATGTCAGAAACCGGCCCCGGAGAAATTGGCCTGTCCGATTGGACCTGGTTCGAGTGGACGGTTCTGCGCGACGAGTTGGACGCAACCAGCCGCCTTGCCCGCGAGCTCGGGCTGTGGACGGTATTCGGGTCGGTCCATCGACTGAGCGCGCCGCACCGGCCGCACAACAGCCTCTACGTCGTCTCCGATCGCGGGGAACTCGTGACGCGCTACGATGAGCGCATGCTGTCGAACACGAAAGTCTCCTACATGTACACGCCGGGCAATGCACCGGTGACATTCGAGATCGATGGCATTCGTTTCGGCTGTGCCCTTGGTATGGAAACGCACTATCCGGAAATCTTCACCGAGTACGAAGGACTGGATGTCGATTGCGTCCTGTTCTCGACAACGGGCGAGACACCGTCTGCCGCGCCGGCTTTCGCCGCTGAGGCACTCGGGCATGCTGCAAGCAACACCTATTGGGTCAGCTATAGTGCCCACGCGCCGCAAAGCGTCGCCTTTCCCTCGGGAATTGCGGCACCCGATGGCCGCTGGACCGCGCAATGCCCGCCCGACGGAGCGGCCGCCATTGCAATTGCCGACATCGAAATCGATCCAATGCAGCGTGCACGACTGTGGCGGCGAACGGCACGCGGCGATCTTTATGCACCGCATCGGGTGCTCGACGACCCGAGAAGCGACGGTCGCAACACGTTCTGAGAAAGTCGCGGCGGGCGGCGGCGACCGCCACCCGGCTGTCAGCTTCAATCCTCGCTGGATTTCGCCTGGTCGATCATCATGTAGTCGAGCGGAAGCTCGGTCGTGTACTTAATCTGCTCCATGGCAAAAGCAGAGGAGACGTCGCGGATCTCGATCTTGGCGATCAGACGCTTGTAGAAGGCGTCATAGGCGGCGATATCGGGAACGACGACGCGCAGGAGGTAATCGACGTCACCGCTCATGCGGTAGAACTCGACCACTTCGGGGAATTCACCGACCACTTCCGAGAAGCGGCGCAGCCATTCGATCGAGTGCGTATTGGTGCGGATGGAGACGAACACCGTCACCTTGGTGTTGATCTTGACCGGATCAAGCAGCGCCACGCGGCGGCGGATGACGCCGTCCTCTTCCATCTTCTGGATGCGCCGCCAGCAAGGCGTGGTCGACAGGCCAACCTTCTTGGCGAGGTCGGCAACAGCCAACGTGGAATCCTCCTGCAACAGGCGCAGGATTTTGCGGTCTAGGCGATCCATGAGTGTCCCTCTCGAATTATTTTTCTTTCTATAGCGCGAAATCGGCAAAGATAAAGAATAATTTTTCAGGAAATCAACAGGGTGATCCGCTCGCGCAAAAACGGCAGGACATCCGCCTCAAACCATGGATTGCGCTTCAGCCAGCCGGTATTGCGCCAGCTGGGATGCGGCAGCGGCAGGATCGCCGGCACGGCGTTGCGCATCGCGTATCGGCGCCAGTCGGCAACGGTCTCGGTCATCGATTTCGGACAATCCGGCCCGATATGCCAGCGCTGCGCATAGTGGCCGATCGCCAGCACCAGTTCTACCTGGGGCATTGCTTCCATCACCCGCGAACGCCAGAAGGGGGCGCATTCGCGGCGAGGCGGCAGGTCGCTGCCATGGGCGTCGTAGCCGGGAAAGCAGAAGCCCATCGGCGCGATCGCCAGCTTGTCTCTGTTGTAGAACGTCTCGCGGTCGACGGCGAGCCACTGCCGCAGCCGGTCGCCGGAAGCGTCATTGAACGGCAATCCGCTTTCATGAACCCTGAGACCAGGCGCCTGCCCGGCCAGCAGCACCCGCGCGGATCTTGAGATGACGGCCACCGGTCGCGGTTCGTGCGGCAGGCGGTCTTCCGGCCCGCGAGCCGGTTGATCGCGACAGATGCGACAGGCAGCGATCGCGGCGCGGAGCGGTCCGAGATCGTCCTGCTCCTCATGCATCGCCAATCCTCGCAAACAGTGCCGAGAGCTGCTCGAACAGCCAAAGCCGGATCGTGTCCAGCCAGCCATCGACCACATGCGGCGTCTCGTCCGCATGGCCGTTGGCCCGACGCCAGGCTTGCGGCCGGGTGAAATCGCCGGCCCAAAGCCCAACATTCTGTTCTTCCGCCGAAGCTTCCTCTTTCTGATAGCGGCCATAGCTGACGGCATAACCGGTTGCCACCATCTGCCGTCCGATGTCTCTTCCATTCGTTTCGCACGTACCGAGGTCGCGACCATATTTGTCGCGTCCGTGCAGGCGACAGACCGTCGTGCCACTCGACACCATCGTGCGCAGTCGCTGGCGGGCGTCAGCCCCACAGTCCCATTCCGCGCCTTGGCGGTTGCAGGTCTGGCCGATCTCGGGAGCATCGATGCCTTCGAGGCGTATGCGCCGCCCGTCGAGACGCAGGCTGTCGCCATCGCTTGCGCTCGCCACTCCCGAGAGCTCGCCTGTGACGGCGCGCTCCGGCGGTGGCAGCTTCGAGGCGAAGTAAGCGCCGACGCAGAGCAGCAGAAAGAAGATCCAGCCACCGATGGTTCCCATCCGGCCGGCAGGAGCGCCACCCTCAGCGCCCCTTCTGCCGCCCGTGAAGCGATATCTGGATCTGCCCGATCTCAATTTGCGGCACCCTTTGGTTTTGCAACGCCCGATCGATCCGGCAAATCACGATCGCGCCACAATGGTTGTCGAATCCTTCATGTCAGGCAGCAACTTCTTAAGGATTGCTCACTAGACTGCAACCAGCTGTAACCTTTGCATATATGAGCATGAGTATCGCCGTCAGCACATCGACAGATAAGATTATTGTCGACAAGTCGCGAAGCCATCGAAACAAGGCTGTTTCGAAGACGGTACGCGCGACGCGCGAACGGCTGCAAACCGGTTCGTCCGCGCCTTCCGGCTTCGAACGCGAAATGCTCAATCTCTATATCGGCTCGGTATTGCATGGCGCCATCGCCATGCCGCTACTGGTGGCTCTCATTACCGCCGTCGGTATTTACCTCTCCGGCAATCTGAGCATCGTCGTCTGGGCCGTCATGACGCTCTCGGCCCACGCCATTACCGTCTTTCTGGCGCGAAAGGCGCGCAAGGACGAAATCGCCGCCGACAAGGTGCCGGTCTGGCGTCGCCGCTTCCTGATCGGCCAGCTGCTGATGGGGCTGTGCTGGGCAACGTTCATGACGCAGGACTGCGCGGCCTGCGGCGACATTCGTTACGGCTTCTTTGAAGGTACGGTATTGCTGATCGCGCTTGCCGCCACCGCCATGGGCACCTTCCTGCTGCGCAACGCCCTGCTTTACACCTTCCTGCCTGTCGTGGCCGCCCTCGCCTTTTCGTCGCTGACGACCGGCGATCCGGTGCATGTCGGCCTGACCGGCGTGATTTCGCTTTCGCTGCTCTTCCTCGTGTTTATGACCGACCGCATGAACCGCGCCAATGTGCATATTCTTTCGATGCAATCGGAGAAGGACGATCTGATCGCCGAGTTGGAAGTGGCGAAATCCATGTCGGATGAAGCCCGCAGGCGCGCCGAGGAAGCCAACCTTGCCAAGTCGCGCTTCCTGGCCTCGATGTCGCACGAGCTGCGGACGCCGCTCAACGCCATTCTCGGCTTCTCCGAAGTCATGTCGACGGAGGTGCTTGGGCCGCTCAACAACCCGACCTACAAGGAATACACCAGCGACATCCATCGCTCGGGCGAACACCTTCTGAACCTGATCAACGAGATCCTCGACCTCTCGCGCATCGAGGCCGGCCGCTATGACCTCAACGAAGAGGCCGTCAGCCTTGTCGATATCGCCGACGATTGCATCGGCATGGTCCAGCTTCGCGCCCGCGCCAAGACGATCGGCATCAACGCGCAGTTCGAACAGGGCATGCCGGCCGTCTGGGTCGACGAAAAGGCCATGCGCCAGGTCATCCTGAACCTCTTGTCGAATGCGGTTAAGTTCACGAGTTCGGGTGGCGAGATCACCGTCAAGGTCGGTTGGACGGCCGGCGGCGGTCAATATCTCTCGATCAAGGACAACGGCCCCGGCATTCCCGAGGAGGAGATCCCGATCGTGCTCTCCGCCTTCGGCCAGGGCTCCATTGCCATCAAGAGCGCCGAACAGGGCACCGGTCTCGGCCTGCCGATCGTCCAGGCAATCCTCGCCAAGCACAATGGCGAGTTCATCCTGCGCTCCAAACTGCGCGAAGGCACGGAAGCCATCGCCATCCTGCCGGCCCGACGCGTGCTTGAAAGCCTGCCGGCAGTCGAGGACGTGCCCGCCCCCGCCCGCCGCCGCAAGAGCTTTGCCTGATCCATGCAGATTGAAACCGAGCGCCTGCGGCTGCGGCCCTGGCAAGAGCGCGATGTCGCACCCTTTTCCGACATCAATGCCGACCCGGAAGTTCGTCGCTACTACTATCCGAGCATCCTCACGCCAGCAGAGACAGCAGATGTCATTGCTGAATGCGATGCTCACCTGCGCCAGCATGGCTTTGCCTTCGTAGCATTGGAGCGCAAGACCGATGCGGCCCTTGTCGGCGGCCTGGGTCTTTCCATCGCCGGCGACGAAATCCCCGGTGGTCCGCATATCGAGATCGGTTGGATCCTCGGACGGCCCTACTGGCGCAACGGCTATGCTCTGGAAGCGGCCGGCGCCTGCCTCAAGCATGCCTGGAGAAGGCTCGGTCTGACTGAAGTTATCGGCTACACGTCACGCATCAACGATCCCTCGCGGGCGTTGATGGAAAAGCTTGGAATGCTTAGCGACCCGGCCGAGGATTTCGACGATGCGACCGTGCCCGTAGGCAACCCGCTGCGGCCGCACGTGCTTTATCGCGCCAGACCGAACGGCTGATATCGCTCAGCCGAAAAAGCCGACGAAGATCACCACGTAGCCGGCATAGACTGCGTTGGCGACGATCAGGCACAGGCAGGCGAACGAGCCGAGATCCTTGGCATTCTTGCCCATCTCGGAAATTTCCGGCGAGACGCGGTCGACGATCTCTTCGATCGCGGTGTTGATCGCCTCGAAGGCCATCATCAACAGGAACAGGATCGCCATGGCGATGTACTGGAAGAAGGTGGCGCCGGCGATGACGAACGCGACCATGGCCACCGCAAAGGCGATCAGCTCGTGCCGGAACGCCGCCTCGCCGATCAGCCGTTTGGCGCCACCAAGCGAATAGCTGGCAGCTGCGAACAGATGGCGGATCCCCGTCTGTTTTTCGACCGGTCCGGTCTGGCCGCGGCGGGGCGTGGTGTTGTTGGCGTCCATTTCATCTCGACTGGCTGTAAAACTGCGCTGCTTCGACATCGTTATTGAGGCGAATGCAAGGCGGTCTCGGTTGCAGTGGTCGCCCGCAGGTGGCTGCGGCGTGCATGTGCGCCTCTGGATAGGCGAGAAGAATGCGGCCAGCAAGGCCCGTTACGGGCAAGAGAGAGGCTGGCGACAGCCAATCGACAGCAAACGGCGGGCCTTTACTCAAACGCCCGCCGTTTCCTGCTCAGTTCTTGTTGCTGACGCCCGCCTGCGCGAACGTCGCCATACCGCTATGGCAGGCCGCAGCCGCCTTGACGATGCCGGCGGCAAGGGCTGCACCCGTGCCCTCACCAAGGCGCATGCCAAGGGCCAGCAGCGGTGTCTTGCCGAGTTTCTCGATCGCCTTCATGTGACCGGGTTCGCCCGAGACGTGGCCGATCAGGCAATGGTCGAGCGCAGTCGGGTTGGCGGCCTTGAGGATCGCGCCGGCAGCCGTCGCCACGTAACCGTCGAGGATGACGGGGACCTGCTGCATCCGCGCCGCAAGGATGGCACCGGCCATGGCCGCGATTTCACGACCGCCAAGGCGGCGCATCAGCTCCAGCGGATCGGACAAATGGCTTTGGTGCAGCGCAACCGCCTTTTCGACGGCGGCGACCTTGCGCTTAAGAACCTCGCCCTCCGAGCCCGTACCCGGGCCGACCCAGTCTTCGGCAGTACCGCCGTAAAGACCGAGATTGATTGCCGCAGCGATCGTCGTGTTGCCGATGCCCATCTCGCCGATGCACAACAGGTCGGTGCCGCCGGCGACGGCTTCCATGCCAAAGGCCATGGTGGCGGCACAGTCACGCTCGGAAAGGGCAGCCTCCTCGGTGATATCGCCGGTGGGATAGTCGAGCGCGAGGTCGAAGACCTTCAGGCCAAGGTCGTGGCTGACGCAGATCTGGTTGATCGCGGCACCACCGGCGGCGAAGTTCTCGACCATCTGTGCCGTGACCGACGACGGAAAGGGTGTGACGCCCTGGCGGGTGACGCCGTGATTGCCAGCGAAGATGGCAACGAGCGGCCGGTTGACCGCCGGCGGCTTGCCGGTCCATGCGGCGAGCCAGAAGGCGATCTCTTCCAGGCGCCCGAGCGCGCCCGGCGGCTTCGTCAGCTGCGCATCGCGATCGCGCGCGGCAACCAGCGCGGCCGAATTGGGGCCCGGCAGGTTGCGCAGCAATTCGCGGAAATCATCAAACGGGAGGCCGCTGGCGCTCATGGAGAAGAATCCTTGCATATCGTGAAGTTCAATCCACGCTCCTCATAGAGGGCGAGGAAATTTGGGGCAACGACATTTGCGCCAATCCGCGTCGCCGGCGCATGATCCGCCGAACGCGCGTCGATTCGGCGCGGCCGGGACTGGAGGGGCCATGACCTATCTTCGCGACTTTTGTGACGATCTAGCACGCTCGGTCGCCTTCCTCAGCCGCATCCATATGCCGCAACGCCATTTCGTCGATTACGACGGTCGGCTGAACCGTGCCGTTCGCGCCTTTCCGCTGGCGGGCCTGCTGATCGCCCTGCCCGCGGCCGCCGTTGCCTCGTTGCTGATCGCGCTGCAGGTCAGCTCCCTCTTCACAGCCTTCCTGGTCGTCGCCGTGCAGGCGCTCGTCACCGGCTGCCTGCACGAGGACGGGCTCAGCGATACCGCCGATGGCTTCGGCGGCGGGCGTGATCGGGAGGGGGCGCTGGTCATCATGAAAGACAGCCGCATCGGCTCCTATGGCGCGGTCGCCCTGATCCTCTCCTTCGGCCTGCGCGTGTCGGCGCTCGCCTCCTTCCTGCCGCTGTTCACGCCGACGGGTGCCGGGATGATGATCCTTGGTGCCGCAGCCCTCAGCCGTGCGGCCATGGTCTGGCACTGGTCGCGCCTGCCGCCGGCCCGCCGCGACGGTGTCGCAGCCTCGGCCGGTGAACCGGATCCGGCAGCCACCTCGTTCGCACTTGGCTCAGGATTTCTCATCGCCATGCTGCTTTTCTATTTTGCCAAGGCCCCAGCGCCGGCGCTCGTCCTGTCGCTTGTCGCCGTCATCGCAACCGTTGCTGTCTTTGGCCGCCTCGCCAACCGCAAGATCGGCGGCCATACCGGCGATACGATCGGCGCCACCCAGCAACTGACCGAAATCGCGGTTCTCAGCGCCCTTGCACTGACGGTTTGAAAAGCCGATATAATCAGTCGAAACAACACCGGCCCGCGCCGCCGCAACCCGGGACCTTCAGTTCAGGACCATGGAAACTCCCTGCATTCTCGTCTGTTCCATCGATGACAAGACCGGTTACTGTTTCGGCTGCGGTCGCACGCGCAACGAGGTCGGCGCCTGGTCGCTTTACACCGACGCCGAGCGCCGGGCGATCATGCTGTCGCTGCCGGCAAGGCTCGAAACGATGGAGCGCAAGCCGCGCCGCGAAACGCGCCGCACGCGCATGGCCAGGGAACGCGGCGACGCATGACACGCCTTCTGATCCTGCTCTCGATCTTGGCGATCGGCCTTTTGTTGCTGATCGTCAACCACGACGCCGGCCGCACCTTTGGCCTTGCGAATGACGATTTCGGCCAGCTCGTCTCGCTCGGTGCAATTGCCACCTTGCTGAGCGCCGGCATCTGGCAGAGCCGTCGCCGCTTTGGTGAAGGCGCCCGGCAGGCGGCAATCTGGCTGCTCATCGTGCTCGCCCTCGTCTCGGCCTATGTCTATCGCTTCGAGCTGCAAGGCTTCGGCAACCGGGTCCTTTCCGGCCTGATACCCGGTCGCGCGACAGTCATCACCGACAGCGAGGGTCGCCAGGAAGTGGTGCTTCAAAAGATGATCAACGGCCATTTCGAGACCAATGCTGCGGTCAACGGCCAGGAGATCAACATGCTGGTCGACACTGGCGCCAGCAGCATCGCGCTGACCTTCGAGGATGCCGAGCGGATTGGTCTCGACCCGGCGAACCTGAGCTACACGATGACGGTCATGACCGCCAACGGTCAGGCGATGGCCGCGCCCGTGCTGCTCTCCGAAGTCGCCATCGGCCCGATTGTGCGCCACGACATCCGCGCGACGGTCGCCGCCGAAGGCAAGCTCGACCAGAGCCTGCTCGGCATGAGCTTCCTGTCGACGCTCGACTTCCTGCAGATGCGCACCGACGAACTTCGACTGCGCGACTGACCGGAATTTGCGGCAGACGCATCTTCGTGCATGTTGGCGATACCGCCGTGCGAATTTCCGCAGATCGTTGCTCAAGGAGTCGCCGCATGGATTTCATGCGCTTGCTGAAGTCGATCGAAGAGCTTCTCTACGAACTTGTGTCGTGGCTGCTGTTCTATCCGCTGACGATGTGGCGCACGCTGCGCCAGCCGCAGGCCATGATGCACTATGCAGACATGGAGCTGACGGACGACGTCTCGGAGCAATACACCGAGACGCTGAGCCCGCCGCTCTTTTTGCTGATCACGCTCATGCTCGCCCACGGCGTCGAGCTCAGCCTGGTCAATCAAACGACGCCCTGGGCACCGCCGCCGCTGCTCGCAAACGATTCCAATCTTCTGATGTTTCGCGCCGTCGCCTTCAGCATTCTGCCCCTGCTGATGGCGGTGAAGCTGCTCCGCCATAAAGGCGCGCGGCTCACCCGTGATACGCTGCGGGCACCCTTCTATAGCCAGTGCTACGTCACCGCCCCATTTGCGCTCGTGCTCAGCGTCGGCATGCTACTCACCCGAACGGAAAGCCACACAGCGCTTGTCGCCGGTCTCGCCTGCGTGCTTGCCGCATTCGTGTGGTACGTGATCGTCGAGACACGCTGGTTCAAGACAGACCTTGGATTATCGACGACAGGCGCCGTCCTGCGCGTCATCTGGACGTTGCTTCAGGCACTGCTCGCCATTCTGCTTGCCGGCGCCGCTATCGTTTATGGCACAGGCAGCCCGCCCGCCTGATATCGCTCGGTCCCGCCGTCAGTTGCGCAGCCGGTAACCGGTGCGGAAGATCCAGGCGAGCACCGACAGGCAGACCGTCAGGAAAACCAGAATGATCACGGCACTGACGACCGGGTTGACATCAGACACTTCAAAGAAGCTCCAGCGGAAGCCGCTGATGAGATAAAGCACCGGGTTGAAGTGGCTGACCGCCTGCCAGAACGGGGGCAGCATGTCGATCGAGTAGAAGCTGCCACCAAGGAACACCAATGGCGGGATCACCAGCATCGGGATCAAGTTCAGCTGCTCGAAGTCCTTGGCCCAGATACCGATAATGAAGCCGAACAGGCTGAACGACACGGCTGTCAGCACGAAGAAGAAGATCATTGCCAGCGGATGGGCGATCGAAAGGTCGACAAACAGCGAAGCTGTCAGAAGAATAATCGTGCCGATCATCAACCCCTTGGTCGCCGCCGCCCCGACATAGCCGAGCACGATCTCGATCATCGACACAGGTGAGGACAGAACCTCGTAGATGGTGCCGGTGAATTTCGGGAAATAGATACCGAAGGAACCGTTGCCGATGCACTGCGTCAGAAGCGTCAGCATGATCAGGCCGGGCGTAATGAAGGCGCCATAGGAGACGCCGTTGATCTCCTGGATGCGCGCGCCGATCGCCGCACCGAAGACGATGAAATAGAGCGACGTGGAAATCACCGGCGACACCACGCTCTGCAGCAGCGTGCGCCGCGTGCGCGCCATCTCGAAGAAGTAGATCGACTTGATCGCTTCGATGTTCATCGTCCGGCTCCCACGATCTCGACGAAAATGTCCTCCAGCGAGCTTTGCCGCGTGGAAATGTCCTTGAGGCGCACGCCCGCCTCGGCGAGCGCCGCCAACAGCGAAGTTATGCCCGTGCGATCGGCGCTGGTGTCATAGTCGTAGATCAGACAATGGCCATCGCCCTCGAGCGTCAGGTTGTAGGCGGAGAGCGTGTCCGGCACGGCGTCCAACGGATGCGACAGGTCCACCCTGAGCTGCTTGCGCCCGAGCTTCGACATCAACGCCGTCTTGTCCTCAACCAGCAGGATTTCGCCGCCATTGATGACGCCGATGCGGTCGGCGATCTCTTCCGCCTCTTCAATGTAATGCGTCGTCAGGATGATCGTGACGCCCGAGGCGCGCAGGCGTTCGACGACTTCCCACATGCTCTTGCGCAGGCTGACGTCGACGCCGGCCGTCGGCTCGTCGAGGAAGAGCACGCGTGGTTCGTGCGACAGCGCCTTGGCGATCAGCACGCGCCGCTTCATGCCGCCGGAGAGCTCGCGCAGCATGTTGTCCTTCTTGTCCCACAGGGACAGATCCTTCAGCACCTTTTCGATATGGGCCGGGTTTGGTTTCTTGCCATGCAGCCCGCGCGAAAACGTGACGGTGTTCCAGACCGTTTCGAATGCGTCCGTGGTCAGTTCCTGCGGCACAAGGCCGATCATCGACCGGGTCTCGCGAAAGTCGCGCACGACGTCATGGCCGTTGACCAGCACGGTGCCACCGCTCGGATTGACGATGCCGCAGATGATCGAGATCAGCGTGGTCTTGCCGGCCCCGTTCGGTCCGAGCAAGGCGAGGATTTCCCCCTGCTCGATATCGAGGCTGACGCCTTTCAGCGCCTTGAAACCCGAAGCATAGGTTTTCGACAGATTGGAAACTGAAACGATAGGCGCCATGAAGCTGATCCGGATGCGGGGGGCGAAGTCGGCAGGTCACGCCTATATGGGACGATTCACCGCAATTTGCAGCCTACCGGATGGAAAAAACAAGGTGACGAAGCGTCAACGCTCCGACAACCGGCCGCCGTCTGCCCGCAGGGCAAGCGCGCCCTCGCCTTGCCGACGCGCACCGATGCGCGGCAGCCGGTCGTGCAGCGCCATGCCGGCGAGCATGGCGACGACGAAGAGCATCGTCGCCGGCAACCCGAGCGAAAGCGACGCGACCGCCGGACCGGGGCAAAGACCGACCAGGCCCCAACCAACTCCAAAAATCGCCGAACCGACGATGAGGCGGCGGTCGATCACACGGTTCTGTGGCAGGTGAAAGGCATCATCCAGCAACGGCCGCTGCATGCGTCGCGTCACGAGAACCCCGAGCGCCGACACGACGACCGCGCCGCCCAGCACGAAAGCAAGGCTCGGGTTCCAGTCACGCGTGACGTCGAGAAAGCCGCGAACCCGAGCCGGATCCAGCATGCCGGAAAGCGACAGACCAATGCCGAAGATGACGCCGGACACAAGCGTTGCGCCCAACCGCAGGAAGGCACTGCCGCTCATGGGAAGAAACCTTGGAGATAGACCGTGGCGATGGCCGCGATCATGAACGTGGCAACCGCCGCGACAGACCGGCGGGAAAGCCGGGCTAGACCGACGACACCGTGACCGCTGGTACAGCCCGAGCCCATGCGTGAGCCGAAGCCGACAAGCAGTCCGGCAATCATCAGCAGTGGCCAGGAGGATGTGACGGTGACCGTAGGCCAGGCGCCAGCGAAAAGACGGTAGATTACCGGCCCCGAGATCAGGCCAACAACGAAAACAAACCCGGTTGCGGCCTGCACACCCTGCAACAGCCTTCCGACAATTCCGCTGATGCCGGCCACGCGACCGTTGGCCACCATCAGGATCGCCGCCGAGAGCCCGATCAGCAGGCCTCCGGCAAGCGCATTCCAGTATTCATTCATTTTTTCGCGCCTTCGCGACAGAAGATCTGACAGAGCGTGCCTACAAGCCGCCCGACCTTATCATGGCTGAGGCGATAGAAAACCTGCTTGGCCTGCCGTCGCGTCGAAACGACGCCGGCATCGCGCAAGACGGTCAATTGCTGCGAAAGCGTCGGCTGGCGGATCCCTAGCAATTCCTCCAGTGCCGCCACGGAATGTTCTCCTTCGAGAAGCGTGGTGACGATCAGCAGCCTGTTGCGGTTGGCAAGCGTGCGCAGGATCAGTGACACTTCGGTGGCGTGTGCCGTCATGTCGGCACGCACCCCTGGAAATCGCATAACAGTACCCATGCTTTCCTCCTGTCGTGCCTAGGAGTGAGTGGAGACCCAAAAGAAGCGCCCGGAACAAACCGGGACTCAATCCATGATTGTTATACGAATTAATATATTATGGTATTACTTATTCATATGTCAGACGAAACACAAACGCGTTACCACCGCGCGCCGACGCACTTCAACGCGAACACAAAAAATCATATAGCAAAAACAGTTCGCTACAACCGTGCGTCGCTGAAGAGATACCCGCTTGAGTTGGTGTGCGCACGGAAAGAAACCATAAGGTCAGGCTAAAATCCGTGACGCGAAAACGCTTTACCCGTACAGGCTGTAGAGAAATCGTGCCGCAATCAAAATCATGAAGATGCCGAATCCGGTCTCGAGTTGACGCCGGTTCATGGCGTGAGCGGCGCGCACGCCAAGTGGCGCCACCAGCAATGTGATCGGGATGATCAATGCGACAGCGATCCAGTTGATGAAGCCGGTTGAAAGCGGCGGCAGCCCCGGCAGGCCCCACCCGGCCCAGACGTAGCCAAAAAGTCCCGGGATCGAAATCAGCACCCCGACGCCGGCCGAGGTCGCGACCGCCTGATGGATCGGGCGCCCATAGAGCGTCATGAAGGTGTTGTTGAGCACACCACCGCCGATGCCCATCAGGCCAGAGAGGATGCCGATCGCGACGCCGACCAACCATTTTACCGGATTGCGCGGCAGGTCGGAGCCAAGCCGCCAGCTTGCGCGGTTGAACAGCATGCGAAAGGCGACGGCAAGTGCGATCACCGCAAAGATCAGCCGAAGCGTTCCGCTGCTGACGGACGCTGCGATGACCGACGCCAGGATGGCGCCAAGCGGCACGGCGACGGTCCAGTTTCGCAACAGCGCCATGTCGACGACGCCCCGC
Organism: Ensifer adhaerens; assembly: GCF_013283195.1. Classification (GTDB taxonomy): domain Bacteria; phylum Pseudomonadota; class Alphaproteobacteria; order Rhizobiales; family Rhizobiaceae; genus Ensifer; species Ensifer adhaerens_G. The sequence continues at coordinate 2,607,582 of NZ_JABEKT010000001.1, forward strand.
TTGTAGTGCGACAGGAAGGATCGCACAGAGGTCGGCACGATAATGGCGAGAGACGTTCCGACCGAAAGATGCATGCGAACGGCGTCATCGATACCAAGCAATCCAAACACCTGGTAGAAAACGGGAACGAGGATCGCCCCGCCGCCAATGCCGAAAAGACCGGCAAGCAGCCCGGCGACCACACCTGCGGCGGCCAGCGCCAGGGCAAACATCATCAGTTCCGAAACCGGCGGCACGGCTGCTCCGATCGTGACAGTGGGAATCCGGCGAAGAAACACGATACGGCCGCCGGCACGGCAGTTCTGTCACGAAACGGTGATGCTTTTCAATCAGTTTGGCGTGGCACGCGGCGCGCTCGCCACGTGATTTGCACGCATCGCTTTGGTTCCGGGGATTCTTCTCCGGACGTCGGCCGGCTCCCCCGCCGGCCTCTTTTTTTGCCGGCTCACGACCTGACTGCATAATCCCTTAAATCGGAATCGATTTGGGGAGAAATTATGCAGTAAATTTATAGTGTTACAGCGTCCTTAGCGCGCCATATTCGGCGCGCGGCGCTGTAGCGGCGCAAGCGCTCCTCAATCGCAGTGACGGTAACCGGTCTTGCGGGTCCTCAGATCGAAATGGAAATGATCCTTATGAAAGGGATCGCTGCCCGGGCCGAGAACCGTGTTGAAGTATTTGCAGCTGTCGGTGCGCACCGCCTTCAACAGACCCTTTTCGCGAAAGGCAAAGAATCCCTTCTTGCGCACGTCGATTTCCTTGCCGTTCTTCAAGACAAACTTGCCGACGTCGATGGCGTTGCCATGCGCATGTTCGGACATCGGGTTGCCGCGGCGCGAGTTCATCGTGCGGCAGGAATAACCGCCGAGCGGCTTGATGGTCTTGACGCCGGACCAGTAGCGGTAGCGCGACGATGGCGCCAGTTCGTACTTCACCCACTTGGCGAAGGCTTCAGTCACTTCGCAGTTGAGCTTGACCGCAGGCTTGACGTCGATGCCTCCGGAGAGACCGCTGAGTTGGATCGGATAGTCGATGCCACAGGATGGACCGTTGCTGATACGCGGGATATCGCGAAACTCAACCCCGAGCTTGCGCAAGCGCTGGCGGCAGGCAATTTCCGAGCGCGGCATCTGGCCGTTAAACTGCGATTCCGGCTCCGATAGCGGATTGCGTGCCCGCGGCAGCATCGCCACCTCCTGCGGTTCCTGGGCGCGCTGCATTGCCTGCTGGCGCTCGAAGGCGCGACGACGCTGTGCCTCTTCGGCGGAAATTTGCTCCGGCGTCAAAGGCGGCAGATCCGGGTCGCCGCCAAGGCTCGCCTGCGCCTCGTTCAGCGTCTGTGGCGGGCTGCCGAGCTGGCGGACATTGTCCTCGCCGATGCCGCCGACCACAGGCTGGCTGGCGTTGCCCTCGGCGATCTCGTTGTTCTGCTCCTCCGCCAGCCCGACCACGGGCTGAACGCCAAGCATCGCATCCATGTTGACGCCTTCGGAAGGAATGGCGGTCGAGCCGGTATTGGCCGGCTGGGCACCGGAGAGCGCCGCCTCTTCGCTATCGATCATCGGCAAGGCACGCCGGGTCGGCTGATGGGTCGCCGCAGGCACGGTTCTGCCGTTGCCGTTGCTGAACGTCGAAACCGGGTCCCCTGAAGGATAGGCCGCAACCTCCTGTTCCGGTACGGCATCGACCGGAACGGGGCTGATCGCGCCGACGCGTTCGCCGCTATCGATCCGCGCAGACGGCGTCAGCGCATCGGTCGTGCAGGCGACAAGCGAGATCGACAGCACGAACGCCGTCAACGGACGATGGAGAGTGGGAACATACGCCATACCGATTTGCCGCCTTCATCCAGAACGATATCAACGACATCGCCGCACACAATCGACGTCAAAACGGTGCAGGCTACCTGTGTCGCAAGCCGGGCACACCGCCGAAAAAGGCCGATTTGCGATGCATTTTATGCAAACACAGTAAATGAAGCCTTGCGTGCGGCTCCCAACATCCGGCAGGTCCGGTGGCGAAACCTTTCCGGTCTCATGGCCACAAAGGCCTGTGTACCCACGGCCCGCGGACCTCAAAATTGAAGAATGAAATATGCTGCACCTCGCCGCAATTCACGCCAGGGAGACAACCAAAAGCGCACTGGCGCAAAAAGGCCCGCGTCGATTGCTCTGCGCGGGCCTTTAGCGATCCTGAGGTTTACGCGTGTTTAGCGGCACTCACCGGGGTGCACGACCCGGAAGCCGGCGCCACCAGCTTCGCAGGAGTTCGGGAAGGTCTGAATCCGGTTGCCGCGCTGGCCGCAGACCGGCGCATATTCGCGGGTGCAGAACTGGCCCTGCGGCGGACGGTCGTCGTCGCGGCGGCACTCGCCGGGCGCAACCACGCGGAAGCCGTCGGCACGCGCCATGCAGGCGTTCGAGAACGTCTGCTGCTGGCGGCCGCGCTGGCCGCACACAGGCGCATATTCCCGCGTGCAGACCTGCGGCTCGCGCTCGGGCGGACGGTTGTCCGGGCGGCACTCTCCGCGGTGGATCACGTTGAAGCCGTCAGCCCGCGCCTGGCACGAATTCGAGAAGGTGCGCGTGCGATTGCCACGCTCGCCGCAAACCGGGGCATATTCCATCGTGCACATCGGCGGGCGGATCGGCCCCGGGCCGGGCCGCGGCTCATCGACCACGACGGTACAGGCTGACAGAAATCCGAATGCCAGAAGAATAGCCGCCCCCGGCCGGGTGAAAAGGAGTCTAAGAAGCGCCATGAATATCCCCTGGAGAGTACCGGTAGCCGCCGACCCGGCGACATGCCGCATCATTCCGCTCCCCGTCCAACCGTATCTAACCCCGCACAAGTTTTGGTCAAGCCCGCTTCGTCCCCGACACACAACCGATTGAACAGGGCTCGATGGCTCAACGTGCGCGCGCAGTTCGAGCCTTCAGCACCGCATCCACGCTTCCGATCCCATGGCACGCCCCGGCGAACGCCCGAGACGGCAAAGGGCCCGCGTGCTTTCGCAGGCAGGCCCTTCATCAATCGTCGGATACCGTTTCAGGCAGCACGGCCGTAGGCGGCCTGCCGAGACGTTTCCTGCAGGCGGAACTTGGTCAAGAGCATCTTCAATTCGCGGCTCTCGGCTGCAAGCGTCTGGCTTGCAGCCGTCGTCTCCTCCACCATCGCCGCGTTCTGCTGGGTCATCTGGTCCATGCTGTTGACGGCGGTATTGACCTCGGCAAGGCCCGTCGCCTGTTCGCGGGCCGCCGTTGCAATCGAGGCAACCTGCTCGTTGACGCGGTTGACCAGCGCTTCGATCTCGGTCAGCGCATCGCCGGTCGAGCGCACCAGCTCGACGCCGGCGCCGACTTCGCGCACCGATGTGCCAATCAGTTCCTTGATCTCCTTGGCGGCGCCGGCAGAACGCTGTGCCAGTTCGCGCACCTCCTGCGCCACCACCGCAAAGCCACGGCCGGCTTCGCCTGCCCGTGCTGCTTCGACGCCGGCGTTCAGCGCCAGAAGGTTGGTCTGGAAGGCAATCTCGTCGATCACGCCGATGATCTGGCTGATCCGGCTCGAAGACGTCTCGATCCGGCCCATGGCGTCGATCGCGTTGCGCACGATGCCGCCGGATTTCGCCGCACTCGCCTTGGTCTCATCGACCATGTTGCGCGCTTCGTTGGCCCGGTCGGAGGAATGGCGCACGGTCGAGGTGATCTCGTCGAGGGCCGCTGCCGTCTCTTCGAGTGCTGCCGCCTGTTGCTCGGTGCGGCGCGACAGGTTGTTGGCCGCTTCCGAAATGTCGCCGGCGCTGGCGGTGACGATCTCGGTCGAATGCGAGATCGAGCCGATGACGTCGCGAAGGGCGGCAACCGCAGTGTTGAAGTCCTGCCTCAACTTTCCATATTCCGGGGCGATGTGGCCGATCTCAGCCGTCAGGTCACCGCTTGCCAGCAGCTCGAGCGCTGCCCCCACCGTTTCCATCGCGTCGGCCTGCGCATCGGCGGTTGCCCGCTGGCGCTGTTCGTTGCCGCGACGCTCCGATTCCAGCCTGTCCTGCTGCTCGGCTTCGCGTGAACGCAGTTCCAGCCGCTCATGCACCGAATCGCGCAAGACCACGAGAACCTTGGCCATCTGGCCGATCTCGTCGCCACGGTCGGTTTCCGGCACGTCCGAGGAGAGATCCTCGTCGGCAATCGATCGCATCGATGCCTTCAGCTTCTCGACCGGCCTGACCACGCTGCGCACGATCGCCAATGCTGCCATCAGGATCGCAAGGGCTGCGGCAAGAAGGATGCCGGCCACCTGCCAGGCGCGTTCGCGGAACATCGCCGTAAGATCGTCGGAATAGACGCCGGTGCCCACCACCCAGCCCCAGGGCTTGAATCCGGCGACATGGGAATATTTCAGCACAGGCTCTTCTGCGCCCGGCTTCGGCCAGTAGTAATCGACGAAACCCTGCCCGTCCTTTTCGACCGTCTTGACGAACTCGACGAACAGATGCTTGCCGTTCGGGTCCTTGTTGGCGGTAAGGTCGCTGCCATCCATCGCCGGCTTGATCGGATGCATGATCATCGTCGGATGCATGTCGTTGATCCAGAAATAGCCGCTGCCCTGGTAGCGCATCGCCTTGACCGCTTCGAGCGCACGCTTCTGCGCGTCCTCGCGCGACAGCGTGCCGGCCACTTCCTGCTTGTGATAGGCGTCGAACACTGCAACGGCATTTTCGTTCATGGCCGACAGCATCGCCTTGCGTTCGCCGACGAGTTTGTCCTGCGCCTGAAACAGGCCAAACGTCAGCGCCGCCGCCATGGTCAAAAGTGCGAATGCGACGAGCGCATAGAGCCGCACCGAAATCCTGAATCTCTTCATCCCCAGTCCCCTGCCTCCAGTAGAAGCGTGCAGGATAGGGGTGGCTCTTTGCAAAGCCCCTAACAAACGATCCCTAAATTTCACAGACCTCCATTAACATCTTCGCAAGAAGTGAAGTTCGTGATCGTCCACCTCGCGCGATTTGTCTGACGGCGCACTTCCCTGAAGAAGCAACCATGCGCTACATCTCCTAGGACACGAGGGAGACAGGGATGACTGCAGACACCAGACCGACCGGCGAACTGACCTTGCGCACACTGGCCATGCCCGCCGACGCCAATGCCGCCGGCGACATCTTCGGCGGCTGGGTGATGGCGCAGATGGACCTTTCCTGCGGCATTCGCGCCGCCGAGCGGGCCCGCGGCCGCGTGGTGACAGCGGCAGTCAAGGAAATGGCCTTCGCGCTTCCCGTCAAGATCGGCGACACGCTCTGCATCTACACCGACGTCGTCAAGGTCGGACGCACCTCGATGACGCTCAAGGTCGAGGCCTGGGCGCAGCGTTATCTCTCGCACCTGATGGAGAAGGTGACCGACGCCATCTTCGTCATGGTCGCGCTCGACGAGAACGGCAAGCCAAAGGTGGTACCGGCGGAATAGACGGAAGAGGAGGAACGACCGTGGACCCGACCCAGCCTGATCCGGCGATCTTTTCGCATATCCGGGTCGTCATGGGCATGGTCGTCAGCCTCAGCCTCGCTCGGCTCTTAAGCGGGCTTGCGCTCTTCGTACAGCACCCGGGAAAGACCCGGGTTTACTGGATCCATCTCGGCTGGGTCCTGTTCATGTTCGTCTTCCTCGTGCATTTCTGGTGGTGGGAATTCCACCTCCACGCCCTGCCCGTTCTCGACGTCACCGTCTACCTCTTCGTCATCCTCTATTGCTGCGTCTTCTTCTTTCTTTGCGTGCTCCTGTTTCCGACCACGCTCGACGATTACAGCGACTACGAGCACTACTTCATGTCGCGGCGAAAGTGGTTCTTCGGCTTTCTGGCGCTGGCCTTCGCCGTCGACCTCGTCGACACGGCGCTGAAGGGCAAGGCCTATTTCGCCTCCTACGGGCTCGAATACCCGATGCGCAACGTCACCTACATCGTGTTGTGCATGATCGCCGCCTGGACGCCGAACCGACGCTTCCATGCGGCCTTCCTCATCGGCGCGGTGGCCTACCAGCTGGTCTGGATGTACCGAGCCTTCGATCTCCTGGATTGAGAGCGACTACCAGCGCAGCCAGCGCCGCCCGACGAAATAGCCGGCTGCGGTTACGAGCAAGACAGCGATCGAGTACCAGACCGAAAGAAACAGCGGACTGTCATCAGGGCAGTGAAACGCATAGAGCAAGGCGGCAATGGCGCCGGCGGCAAGGCCCGCCGACGCACCTGCAAGACCGGGGTTGTCGGGCGCGCCATTCCTCAGGACGATCAGGAAGCCGGCGAGCGGCGCCAGCGACAGCACCGGAATGAAGAACAGGCAGAAGCCGGCATTCCTGCCGATCAAACTCGCCGTCCAAGCCTGCGATGGCAGCACCAGGAGCTCGGAAACAACCGCAATTGCGAGAAGAAGGCCAGGGACGGCAAGTTGAAATCCACGTGCCTTGAGTGATCGCCCGGGCTGTCCGACAAGGAAGACGAGACGGCACGCGACAATGGCGAGAACCAGCGTGAAGCCGATCTTGAACAGGACGCGCGCCGTCTCGATAGCTGTTGCCAGGTTGGGGCGGACACCGACCGTCGACAGGAGAACCAGAGCGGACACGACGCCCCCTGCGACGAGGGCAAGCGCCAGCATACGGCCAAGCCGCATGCCCACGGGCGCGTCCTCTGCGAGCAGGCTGATCAGGTCATTCGTCTTCACGTGTCTCACTCCGATAGAGGGCTGCCAACGACTTCAACGCCCTGTGCAGCGCCACGCGCACCGCCCCTTCACTCATCTTCAGCCGATCGGCCGTCTCGCGCACACCTGCACCTTCAAGCGAAATAGAGCGGACGATATCACGCTGCGGGTCCTTCAGGCGCTCCAGCATGTTGACCGCATCCATCCGGCCCAGCCCATCACCCTGCTCTTCCGCCTCCAATGTCGCAATCACATCTTCGATCGGTACATTCACGTGACGACCCCGGCGCCGCAGGCTGTCGATCAGCTTGTTGCGCACGATCGCCGACAGCCATGGACCGATCGGGCGATCCGGATCCCACGTTGCGCGCTTGAGGTGGACGGCCAGCAGCACCTCCTGCACCACATCCTCCGCCTCGCTCGCAGGCGCCCCGAACTGATCGCAGCGCCGGCGCGCCATGGCGCGCAGATGCGGGGTCACCGACGAGAGAAGGCGATGGTAGGCCTGCGTATCGCCCTTCATGGCGCTGCGCATCCACTCTGCCCATTCCTGCTCACGCGTCGAAGCATTCACCCGACATCATCCTCTACGAACCGGCACACGTTTTTGTTACCGAGCGCAGAAGAAATATTTCTGAATCGCCGGAAAGCCTTGGTTCGCCTGCGTTTTCCCTTGCAATCGGAAAGACTGCAAGCGCACGGCGCGAAAAAAATCGAAAAGCGCGATGTAACGAACGGCACCCCGCCTCCGTAGCCCAAGTGTCAGCCAATCACGGCCGACCACCAACGGAGACAGTTCCATGAAAAACAGCATCGCTACTCTGGCGCTCGCAGGTTCGCTCGCTTCGGCCCTTGCCACTATAGCTGCGCCGGCCGCCTTCGCCGCCGAAAACAACGAAAAGTGCTACGGCGTTGCAATGAAGGGCCAGAACGATTGCGCGGCCGGCAAGCATGATTGCGCCGGCAAGTCGACGATGGATTTCGACAAGGGCTCCTTCAAGCTGGTGCCGGCTGGAACCTGCACCTCGATGAAGACCCCTGACGGCCACGGCATGCTGATGCCGGCCTGATCACACGATCCGGTCGACAGCAAGCCTCCCTCAACAGATTCAGGACTGAACAGCATCATGAACAAGATATCCGCAAGCGTCTTTGCCGCCTCAGTCGCAACCGCGCTGTCTCTCGTCGCAAGCGTCCCGGCCTCGGCCGCCGATGCGACAAAGGAGAAGTGCTACGGCGTGGCCCTCAAGGGCCAGAATGATTGCGCCGCGGGACCCGGCACGACCTGCGCCGGGACCTCCAAGATCGATCACCAGCAGAACGCCTGGAAGCTCGTTCCCGCCGGCACATGCGAAGCGATGAAGACGCCGAATGGCCATGGCTCGCTGACGCAGGGCCCGGCGCCAGCCTAGGCCCCCGGATCGCCGATATCCGACAAGACGGCGGCGCAGGTGCTGCGCCGCCGTCCCGCAACCAGAGGAGCAATCCGAATGAAATTCTCCGATCTTCCGCGCCGTGCCGGTGTCGGCTTCAAGCCCGAGCACTTCCCCGCCATCAATGCGGAACCCCAGCCGATCGGCTTTTTTGAGGTGCATGCCGAAAACTACATGGGCGCCGGCGGCCCGCCGCACGCACAACTCGGCAAGCTGCGTCAAGACTACGCGCTCTCCATCCATGGCGTCGGGTTGTCGATCGGCTCGGTTCAGCCGCTCGACAGGGAGCATCTCTCACGCCTGAAGATCGTCTGCGATCGCTACGAGCCGGAGAGCTTCTCTGAGCATCTCGCCTGGTCGACACACGATAGGGTCTTCCTCAACGACCTGCTGCCGCTGCCCTATACCGACCAGACCCTGGCGTCGGTCGCCGACCACATTGACCAGGTGCAGGAAACGCTGAAACGTCAGATGCTGCTCGAAAATCCGGCCACCTATCTGCTCTTTGCCGAAAGCACGCTGGAAGAAACAGAGTTCCTCACGGAAGTTGTTAGGCGCACCGGCTGTGGGCTGCTGCTTGATATCAACAATGTCTTCGTCGCCTCGACCAACCACCATATGCACCCAGGCGATTACCTCGCTCGTTTCCCGGTGGAAGCCGTCAGCGAAATCCATCTGAGCGGCCACTCCGAAACGGTCGACGATGCGGGTGCGCCGCTGTTGATCGATAGCCACGATACGCCGGTCAAGGATCCGGTATGGGCCCTCTATGCCGCCTTGATCGCACGCATCGGGCCGGTCGCGACCCTGATCGAATGGGACAACGACGTGCCCGCCTGGTCGGTTCTCAGCGCCGAAGCGCAGGCCGCCGACGAGATTCTCAAAAACACAAACAAGCGTCGCGCCGCCTGAAGGAGATCTCCATGTCCCTTTGCACCCAGACGCGGTTTGCGGCGGCCTTGGCCGACCCGGCCGTTGCCGTTCCGCCGGGGCTGACCGCCTGGAACGGGCTGCAGCCGCAGCGTCGCTTCGCCGTCTATCGCAACAATGTCGTGGTGGGTCTGACAGGGGCGATCGCCTCACGCTTCCCTGCCGCCCAGACGATCGTCGGGGAAGCATTCTTCTCGGCGATGGCCGCCGAGTTCATCCGCGTCCACCCGCCGCGCTCGCCATTACTGCTGTCCTACGGCGACGACTTCGCCGATTTCGTCGAGCGGTTCGAACCGGCGAACGACATTGCCTACCTGCCCGATGTTATTCGGCTGGAGGCGGCGCGCGGCAAGGCCTATCACGCCGCCGACGTCGCACCGCTCGACGCCGCGAAGCTTGCAGCCCTGCCGCCGGAGCGGCTCGCCGACCTTGTCTTCGTCCCGCATCCTTCGCTGAGCATCCTGAGGTCGCCGCACCCTCTCGTCACCATCTGGGCGATGAATGCGGGCGAAGCCGAATTGCGTTCCATCGAGGATTGGACGGCCGAAGACGCAATGGTGGCCCGGCCGCACATGACGGTCGAGGTCCGGCGCATGCCGCCTGGCGGCGCGGTCTTCCTCCAGGCATTGGCAAGCGGAGAACGCCTTGCTACCGCCGTCGAGCATGCGATCGAGAATGCTTCCGCATTCGACCTTTCGGCCAACCTCGCTGGCGCCTTGCAAACCGGCGCGTTCATTGCTTTCCACTGACAGGAGTGAGGACCATGCAGAACGAAATGACCATGACACCGGACACCCAGCAGGGCATCGTCGGCAAAATCTGTTCCGTGCGAGACCTGCTCGACCGCGTGCCGCACGATGTCGTCGCGCTGATTGCGCGCCTGTCGATCGCCGCCGTCTTCTGGCGATCGGGCCAGACCAAGGTCGATGGCTGGCAGGTGACCGACAGTGCCGTCTATCTCTTCGAGAACGAATACCGGCTGCCGCTGGTCGATCCGTGGCTTGCCGCCCATGCGGCGGCGTTCGCCGAACACCTGTTCCCGCTGTTGCTGGTGATCGGTTTCGCCAGCCGGATGTCAGCGCTGGCGCTTTTCGGCATGACTGCGGTGATCGAGATCTTCGTCTACCCCGATGCCTGGCCGACACACGGGACCTGGGCGGTCTGCCTGCTCGTCATCATCGCCGGCGGCCCCGGCCGCGCTTCGATCGATCATCTCATCGCCCGTCATTTCAGGGCTTGCCGTGCGGCTCGCTGAACGGCGGCAGGCTGCGACGGTCAATCCGTCGGCGCGCCACGCTGCGGCTGGCGCTCGGCGAGAAATCGGCCCGGCGGTTTGCCCGTCATCTTCTTGAACATGACCGCAAAGGCGCTGGCGCTTTCATAGCCGAGTTCATGGGCGACAGACTGCAGCGATAGACCGTGGGCGAGCAGTTGCACGCCGGTGACGACATGCATCTGCCGCCGCCAATGGCCGATGCTCATTCCTGTTTCCTGCGGGAACAGCCGTCGCAGATTGCGCTCGCTCATCCCGATATGACCGGCCCATTCGGCAAGGGTGCGGCGGTCGGCAGGATCGGCCAGCATGCCATCCGTCATCAGCCGCAGGCGTGTGTCGGCGGGGCGCGGCAAGTGAACCTCATCAATAGGGGAATGCGCGAGCTCATCGAGAAGCAGTCGGACGAAACATCCGTCAATGCCCTCCTCGTCGTAAAGCGCGGGCAACGTCACCGCGCGCATGAGAAGTGCTGCCAGAAGCGGCGACACGGCCAGACTGCAGCAGACATCAGGCAATCGGTCGATCGCGTCCGGCTCGACGAACAGCGCGACTCCGGTCATCTCTCCTGCGCAGCGCGACCTGTGCAGCAGGCCACCGGGGATCCAGATCGCACCATGAGGCGGGATGACCCAGACACCCTGTTCCGTCTCGCAGGTAATGAGACCACTGTCGTTGTAGAACACCTGCGCCCGCCGATGGCGGTGCCAGGGCATTTCGCCGCCTTCGGTCAATAGCGTGAAACCGGCGGCCGCGATCGGCCGGGCGCTGTCGTCCGGCTCGAAGTCCTGCGTTGGCAAGGCGGTGATCAGCATGGCACCCCGGTGAAATTTTCAGACCATGGATTGAGCGGCGCCCTGCTCCGGATCCGCTTCGGGCGCGCTCGGCAGCACGGTGCGGATCATGGCGCTCGCTTCGTCCCTGGAAGCGGCAACGAACATCGGATACCCCCAGAACTTCTCGTAGACCAGTGCGAAAGCCCGGGCCGCGATCCGCTTGGAGGTATTCGGCTCGATGTAGATCATCGCCCGCACCAGAGCCGTGATCGGCGTCTTGTTCCGCTTCATCCAGAGGGAGATCTTCTTCCTGTCTGCCACAGCATGAGCGTCCTTGTCGCCCTCGACATCACCGCCTTCACCGAGAAAGACGAAGGGCGCGCCGCGCGCAAGCAGGCCTGTATAGACATCCAGGACCTCGTCTATGGTCTGGCCTGTGCCATGAGTGAAATCCATCCAAACTTCGGGAAACGCGGTGGCATCAACGTACATGATCAGCTCCTTGCCTCTTCGGGAACGTCCCGGCTTCTGTCTTCCGGCATGGAAGTAGCACCGGCGCCTCTCAGGCGTCATTGTCGCGCCCGGCCAGAAGAATGCGAGAACCGGCCAGAAAACGGGAAGCCCCAGATCGGCCTTCAGCGCCGGCAAGCCTTCGCCCTGCAAATGCCGAACCGCAGCCACCGGATGACGATTATTCCCGCACCGCCGGGCTCAGCCGCAAAAGCGTTTCGCAAAGCACGCCGACAACAAAACAAACAAACTCCATAAATTTTATGATCTTCTTTTACACTGATCCCAGTTCACAAGGACGGCGCCCATGGCCCTCCAGAAAACAGGAGCGGGACAGATGTTCAAACTGACCAGACGGCTTTTCGGCACCGGCCTCTTCACTGCCGCGGTGCTCGCCTCCTTCGGCGTCATGGCCGAAGACCTGAAGGAATTCCGTATCGGCTTCCAGAAGACAGGCCTGCCGGTCGTCGCCCAGCAGCAAAAGGTCATCGAAAAGGCGCTGGAGCCGAAAGGCGTTGCAGTATCCTGGGTGGAATTCACCGCCGGACCGCCGCTGGTCGAAGCCTTGAACGTCGGCTCCATCGATGCCGGCTGGACCGGTGACGCGCCGCCGATCTTCGGCCAGGCGGCCGGCTCGGCGATCGTCTATGCCGCGGCCCTGCCTTCGAACGGCAAGGGCGAGGCGATCTTCGTCAAGCCGGATTCGCCGATCCAGTCGCTGGCGGACCTCAAGGGCAAGAAGATCGGTGTCGGCAAGGGCACCAGCGCCCACAATCTCGTCGTCGCGGCATTGGAAAAAGCCGGCATCGGCTTTGGTGACGTCACGCCCGTCTACCTGAGCCCCGCCGATGCGGCAGCCGCCTTCGCCAGCGACAAGATCGATGCCTGGGCCGTCTGGGATCCGTTCTTCGCCATTGCCGAAACACGCTACAAGCCGCGCATCCTGACGACCTCGGCGGAAACCCTCAAGGTCAACACCTACTTCCTCGCCAATCGCGACTTTGCCGCCAGCCATGCCGAGACCATCACGTCGGCAATCGGCGCGCTCAAGGATGCCGCGGTCTGGGCCGATGGTAACCGCGACAAGGTCGCAGCCGCACTCCACGAGGTGACCGGTGTGCCGCTCGAAGCCCAGACGATCGCCGCCAACCGCACGGTCTTTTCGATCGGCCCGATCACCGACGACATCGTCGCCGGCCAGCAGCAGACGGCCGACCGCTTCTTCAAGCTCGGGCTGATCCCCAAGCAGATCACCATTTCCGATGCGGTCTGGACCGCACCGGGCAACTGATCCCTCTGCCTCCCAAGGCGAAAACCGGCCGGCGTCGGGACGAAAGTTTCGGCGCCGGCGCCGCGAAGACTTGAGGCTGCGAGCGAACAAGGACCTGAGCCATGGCGAAGACCGCAACGAACACACTTGCGCGAAATCTCGCAGGCTGGCTCCTGCCCGCCGTCCTGATCCTCGCCTGGGAAGCCGCCTCCCGCACCGGTCTGATTTCGGAAAGCGTGATCGCGCCACCCTCCGCAGTGCTTGCAGCCTTCATCCGCCTGCTGGCATCAGGCGAACTTGCCGAAAACATCGGCGTCAGCACTTTGCGGGCGCTCTCGGGCTTTGCCATCGGCGGCTCGATCGGTTTTGCCTTCGGGCTTGCCAACGGCCTGTCACGGTTGAGCCGGGATCTGACCGACACCACACTGCAGATGGTGCGCAACATTCCGCATCTGGCGCTGATCCCGCTGGTCATTCTCTGGTTCGGTATCGACGAGGAAGCCAAGCTGTTCCTCGTGGCACTCGGCGTCTTCTTCCCGATCTACGTCAATACGCTGCTCGGTATCCAGGGTGTCGACCCCCAACTCCTGGAGATGGGCCGGATCTACGGCATGTCGAAGCGCCAGCTCTTCTTGCGCGTCATCCTGCCCGGTGCGCTGCCGGCCATCTTCGTCGGCCTTCGTTATGCGCTCGGCATCATGTGGCTGACGCTGATCGTCGCCGAGACGATCGCGGCCTCCTCCGGCCTTGGCTACATGGCGATGCAGGCGCGCGAATTCCTGCTGATCGATGTCGTCATCCTGTCGATCTTGATCTACGCGCTGCTCGGCAAGCTCGCCGACAGCTTCGCCAGGCTGCTCGAGCGTCTGACGCTGCAATGGCACCCGGCCTTCCAGCCGGCCTGATCCGGCGCAGGCCCGGAAAAGAGAAGAGAGGAACGATCCGATGTCCGTCATCGCCCTTCACCCGAAACACGAGCAAGAGCGTGACCGCGTCGATGCGCCAGAGACCGGCCGCGTCGCCCCCTTGCCACAGCTTTCGCCCGCCCCGCCTCTCGCCTTCTCGCTCAAGGGCATCGGCAAGCGCTTCGGCGACAAGACCGTGCTCGACGGCATCGACCTCGACGTGCCCGAAGGGCAGTTCGTTGCGGTCATCGGCAAGAGCGGCTGCGGCAAGAGTACGTTGTTGCGCATCCTGGCCGGGCTCGACAAACCAACGAGCGGCACCTTGACCATCCCCGTCGGCAGCGCGCCCGATCGTCGAAGCCGCATCATGTTCCAGGAGCCGCGGCTGCTTCCCTGGGCGCGGATCGGCCGCAACGTCGAGGTCGGGCTGACAGGCATCGCCAAGGGCGAAGTCGCCCGCGATCTGTCGTTGAAGATCCTTGACGAAGTCGGGCTTGCCGACCGCGCAGAGGAGTGGCCGTCGGTGCTGTCGGGAGGGCAGAAGCAACGGGTGGCGCTTGCTCGGGCGCTCGTCGCTCACCCGTTCATCCTGGCGCTCGACGAACCGCTTGGCGCGCTCGACGCCCTGACGCGCATCGAGATGCAGCAACTGCTGGAGCGCATCTGGCAGCAACAGAACTTTACCGCGGTGCTCGTGACGCACGATGTTGCCGAGGCCGTGGCACTTGCCGACCGTGTCGTGGTTGTCGATGAGGGCCGCATCGCGCTCGATCTACCGATCCCGCTCGCCCGCCCCCGCCGCCACGGCAGCGCCGAAACCGCCAGGCTCGAAGGGCAGATCCTGGACCGATTGTTCGGCCGGGGATAGGGTGTCGACTGCACGCACTGCCGGCACTCTCGCCGATCAGCCCTTGAAGATGAACGAGGCGCCGATGGCGATCAGGGAGAAGCCGACGAGGTGATTCCAGCCGATCGACTCCTTCAGCCAGAACACGGAGAACGCCGCGAACACCAGGAGGGTGATCACCTCCTGCATCGTCTTCAGCTGCGCCGCCGAATAGACCTCGTGGCCGATGCGGTTGGCAGGTACGGCCAGGCAATACTCGAAGAAGGCAATGCCCCAGCTTGCGGCGATCGCCATGTAAAGTGGCGATGAGGTGTATTTCAGGTGCCCGTACCAGGCAAACGTCATGAAGACGTTGGAAATCAGCAGCAGCAGGATCGGCCAGAGATAAGCCGGGTTGATGGCGAACGACATGAGGACCCTCGAAGGCGCGAATCGGTCCGGCAGAATGGTCCTGCTGGCCTCCTTCTGACAAGCTCCGACATCGTGTTTGCAACAGCCCACGCCGCATCGACCCGGCCAATGTGCTGAGAGCTTTTTCATAGATCCGGCTTTTGGCGACGTTCGCACGCGAAGGCAGCCACAACAGAACGATTGCGGCGCCTCACTCCGTCGCAACCTGCCACGCCCCATCCAACTGGCTGCCTCTGAGCCCCCCAGGCTCGGGCGGAGGATGTCAATTCCGCCCACTTGCATCGCAATTCCCGCTTGATCGCGGTGGGCCGCCGCTGAAATTGCCGCCTCAATTAAGGCAGCAAGTGCCGCTCAACGGCGAGCGAACCGTCTGACGAACACCGCTTAAACACAAAAACAACGCGTATTAGTCGTAAATGTTGACGATATCTAACCCAAACGAGTTAGATTACGCACGAAAATTCTCTCTTTTTGCCCTTTGCCACAATTTTGCACCAGACAGTGCGCAAAAGTCCGCGCACCGTCCGACGGGACAGGCAGGGGAATACCACACTCCGACGGCAATCGCCGTGAAGTTGGCACCGCGTTTCATCGCGGTTCGCCGGCGCGCTGATGCTGCGTTCAAGGTGCAACGCGCAGGCGCTTGCCGCCGATATCCCCCGAAACAGTGATCGATGCAGATGAAAACCGGGGGCAGTGTTCGGCGATCGCCAGGCACATCCGGGATGCACGCACCAAACAACTTGGCAAGGAGACCTGACCATGAAGGTCCTGGCGTTTCTCGCGGCTGCCTATGTCGCGCTTCTGACACCGGATGTGGCCACGGCGGGCATGTTGGCCCAGGCCCAGCAATATAACGGCATGCACGAAGTCAAGAACAACAGGCGGCTACGCACCGCACTCGGCATCAACCCGGCCCGCACCCCCTGGTGCGGCCACTTCATGGGCCTGATTGCCCGGAAGTCGGGCCGAACGCCACCGCAAAGTTTCGGCATTGCCCGCTCATGGCTGCGCTTCGGCGCGCCGGTCAAGCTCTCCTATGCCCGCCCCGGCGATGTTATCGTCGTGCGCACCGGGCGCAGCTATCATGTCGGCATCCTCTCCGCCCTGTCGAAATCGACCGCGCAGGTGATGGGCGGCAATCAGTCCGGTCGCGTCAGGGTCTCGCAATTCAACCGCGGCCAGGTCGTTGCCGTCAGGCGTTAGCCGGCGGAGAAAACAGCTTCGCGATTACCGAACCGGGGGCTCGTTGTCGCCGTCGGGCTGTCCGTCGTCGAGCGTCAGGCGCATTGCGCAGCGCCGCTCCGCCGGCAAGCCGCAGGCAACCTCCTTCGCAAGGGTCTGCGTAAGCCTTGCATCGGCATCGAGCGCATCGGCTTCAAGCGTCACGAACCCGAGCTTTCGGTAGAAGCGCTCGTTCCATGCGAGTTCGCGGAAGGTGGTCAGCGTTACCGCGCCAAGCGATCGTTCGTGCGCATGGGCGACGGCGGCTGCGATCAAGGCACGCCCGAGCCCAAGGCCTTGTCGATCATGCAACACCGCGAGTTGCCAGATATGCAGGGCGTCGTCGATGATCTCAGAGCAGAGAAAGCCGAGCGGACGATCGCCATCATCGACCGCGACCCAGGAGAGACCGGCGCGAACGAAATCGAGATGTGCGTCAACGGATTGCACATCGTCGTCGGCAATCCAGGCCAGCTCGGAAACAGTGCGAAATGCCTCTCCCGACGATCGCTCGATATCGGGCAGTGCGGGTGCGTCGTCTTGGCGGGTCAGTCGAATCAGGGCGTTCATGGCGGCATCCTATCGACGGAATTCACCTCGTCGACCCTGTCTTTGGCCACGACCACCAGGCAAGGCAGGACGGGGCCGAATTAAGGTGTTTGTTTATATAAAAACAATATCTTAAACAGACATCTTCGCCATACACACGATCCTCGCCCGCAGGCCGATCCCACCGACGGCCGATCCCGGCATGTCCGTACGGCTCTTAGAAGCCGCATTGTGCGCCGCTAGACGTGCGGCAGCGCCATCAGCATCTCATCGAAATACTGCCCATCGACGCAAAGGGCACGCGCTTCCAACCCGTAACCGACAAAGCCGAGTTTGGAATAGAGCCGGATGGCTACGGCATTGGAGGAGACGACGGTCAACTGCAATTGCTCGACCTTGCCCCGGGCCTCGTCGATCACCGCCTCGACCAACCGTTGCGATACGCCGCACCCGCGCGCCGCCTCGAGCACATACATGCCCCAGAGAATACCCTTGTGCCTCGTCTTGATGGCGCTTGGGATCGTCAGGCCCGCGACACCCACAAGCGCGCCGACCGTATCGAAGGCACCGACGATCACGGCGACCGTCAACCGATTGGCAAACCAGTCGAGCGGCTGCTTCGCCTCATCTTCATAGGACGCACCGAACGACTCGGGATGGCGCTTAAGACCATCGAGGCGCAAGGCTCGGTAGGCGTCGACATCTCTGGCTTCGAGGCGGCGGAGTTGAAAGGAAGACATTCAGCGGTTCCGAAATCCGGTTCTGGGCGCACGATACTCTCCGCGTCGACCCAGCCCTGTCAACGCCAATCCGCACTATCAGAGCCGCACGAAGAACATTATATTCTCCTTCTAAACACCTGAATCAATTTTTAAATGCCCTGCTCGTCACTCGACCGTCGAGACCCGTTGTGCGATCCGTTCTAGCGCCGTGCGCAACCCTGCCTCCGGGCTCGTCAAAGGGGGCGGTCCTCGATGCACAAAGTCCGCCGCTCCCGCCATGGAGGCTTGAGCAAGGGCCACGATCGAAGCGCCATCGGCATAGGCGACGTCGCAAGCGCCAGCGATCGCAGCAAGATAGCCGTCGCGGTCACCCGCCTTGAACGAACTCCAGGCGCCGGCGACGAGGCGCACCTCGAGCGCCACCCCCCTGCGCTTCGCCGCCTCGGAAAACAATGCGGTGGTCGGAGCCACCGTCGTCTCGACGGCGCAGAGCGCCACGACCTTGCCACCGACAGCCGTCGCCCCTTCGGCAAGCGCCGCATCGATCCGCAACACCGGCACCGGCGTCGGACCAACAATCGCCGTACTGGGCCCGAGTGTCGAGCAGGTGAGGAGCACGGCATCGGCCCGCGCTGCCAGCGCGCTCAGCGCTGCGGCCGTCTCGCGGGCGATTTCGTCTGTGAGACCCCCAGCCCGTTCCGCGGCCTCAAGCAGGTCCGGCCGCACCGTGTGATGAAGCACGTCGCTTGCAAGCCCGAGTTTGCGCGCGGCGGCTTCAAAAACGGCGCAGTTGCTGTCGGCCGTATGCAGGCAGGCGATGATCAAGGTGTTTCCCTTCGTCGTGAGTTTCAGGCCACGCGCACGCGCCGCCAGCGTATCGGGATACCTTGCACGTTCCGCTGCCGGGCGAAACCGCGTTCGGGCGAGCCCACAACGCAAACTCTTCGTCGCCCCCAGCGCGCAATCCACGAGTGAAGGCCGTCTTGGCCCGCAAATGGCCTCAAAATCGGCGCAGCAATCGTTGGTTAGAGACGATCATGGCGTTTTCGCACTTCTAGATACACCTAATTTACGATACCCTTAATTTCCTCTAGCCATACGCCGCAGGAGGGGCTCGCCCCCTTGGAACGGAAGCTCGCAGTCATCCTCGCTGCCGATGTCGCTGGCTATAGTCGCCTCGTCGCGACCGACGAGGAAGGTACGCTTGCGACGCTTGGCACCTATTGCGCCACGATCGGCGATCTCGTCGCCGAGCATGGCGGGCGAATTTTCAGCACTGCCGGCGACAGCGTCGTTGCCGAATTCCACAGCGCCGTCCAGGCCGTGCGCGCCGCCGTTGCCATCCAGCGCGCCCTGCAACGCCGCAATGCCGATCTGGCGCCGGAGAAACGCATGGAGTTCCGCATCGGTATCAATCTCGGTGATGTCGTGGTCGAGGGCGCCAATCTGCTCGGTGACGGCGTCAATGTCGCGGCACGGCTGCAGCAGGTGGCTCGCCCCGCGGGCGTGTGTATCTCGGGTACACTGCATGACCAGATCGAGGGCAAGCTCGACTTCCCGATGGTCAAGCTCGGCGAGCAGACGCTGAAGAACATGCCGCGGCCGGTGCTCGTGCACAGTGTCGACTGGCGCGAGGATCCGACAGGCCCCGATTTGCCCGGAATGCCACTCCGGCTGCCGGACAAGCCGTCGATCGCCGTGCTTCCCTTCGTCAACATGTCCGACGATCCCGGCCAGGACTACTTTGCCGATGGGCTGACGGAAGACATCATTACCGGGCTCTCCCTCTGCCGCTGGTTCTTCGTCATCGCCCGCAACTCCTCCTTTGCCTACAAGGGGCGCGCGGTCGACGTGAAGCAGATCGGTCGTGATCTCGGCGTGCGCTATATCGTCGAGGGCAGCGTGCGCCGGTCGGGGAGCCGAGTTCGCGTCACCGGGCAGTTGATCGAGGCCGAGACCGGCGTGCATCTCTGGGCGCAGCGCTTCGATCGAGAGGTGGCCGACATCTTCGCCATCCAGGACGAACTGACACAGCATGTCGTCGCCGCGATCGAACCGGAAATCCTGATCGGCGAAAATCGCCGTGCGCTCCTGCGCGGCACCGAAAATCTCGACGCCTACGAATGCCACATGCGCGGCACGCTGCTGCACAACGCCCAGGACACGGCCGCGCATTTTGCCGAGGCGATCGACTGGCATCGCCGCGCGATCGCGCTCGACCCGGACTTCGGCCGCGCCCATATGATGCTGGCACGCTCGCTCTACGCCCGATGCTTCTTCGGCTTCAGCGACGATATCGATCGCGACCGGGCCGAACTGCTTGTCGCAGCCGAGCGGGCCATCGCGCTCGAAGACAGGGATTCCTATTCGCACTACGTCATGTGCCTTGCCAATTTCGCAGCCCGCCGCCCGCATGCGGCCGTTGCCGAGGCCCAGCAGGCTATCGATCTCAACCCCAATCTCGCGCTGGCCCATATGGCGCTCGGCTGGGCCCGCATTTTCGTCGGCCGTTTCGCCGACGCGCTCGATCCGCTGCACAAGGCACTGCGGCTGAGCCCGCACGATCCGCTGACCTACCTCTTCCTCAACCGGATCGCGCTTGCCCATTACCATCTCGGCAATTACGAGGAGGCGCAGCACCACGCCGAACGCGGGCTTCTGTTGCGGCGCACCTATTTCAACCTGGTCGTGCTGCTCGCCTGCCTCGGCCAGCTCGGACGCACCGAGGATGCCTGCAAGCTCGTCGACGAGGCCGTCGCCAACGCGCCCCTCGATCTTCCGGGCTACTGGCAGATCTTTACCGCCTATGTCGACCCCGCCGATTACGCGCATTTCACCGACGGGCTGCGCAAGGCGGGCCTGCCAGCCGTTCCGTGAGGCGCCATGACCCGTGCGCAACAGCTCGGCGTCGTGATCGGTCTGGCGGTCGTTGCAGTGCTGACATTGCTGCGCGCCAGCGACCCGCAGCTTCTGAAGCAAGGGCGCGACGTCACCTTCGATGAGTATCAACGGCTGTCCCCGCGCGCCTACGAGACCATGCCGGTCAAGGTCGTCGATATCGACGAAGCGTCGCTGCGCGCCTTTGGACAATGGCCCTGGCCGCGCGACAGGCTGGCGAAGCTGACCGACAGGCTGGTGGAGATGGGAGCGTCGGCGATTGCCTTCGACATCCTGTTTGCCGAACCGGACCGGCTGTCGCCGCGCAACGTGCTGCGCGACGTGCCCGAAATCGATCCATCGCTGCTTAAGCGCCTGCCCGACAATGACGAGGTCTTTGCCAGGTCGATCGCGGAAAGGCCTGTCGTCCTCGGCTTCGGGCTGACCAATGAAGGAAGCTACCTGCCGCCGGTCAAGGCCGGTTTCGCCTTTACCGGCGAAAGCCCCGTTGGTGCGCCGCCGCGCATCCGCGCCGCCACCCCGCTGCGGCCGCAACTGGAGAGCAACGCCGCCGGGCTCGGCCATATCAGCCTCAACCCCGGTGGCTCCTCGGCCGTCGTGCGTGCAGTGCCGTTGTTCCTGAGCGACGGCCAGCAACTCTACCCCAGTCTGGCACTGGAGGCGCTGCGCGTGGCACAAGGCGGCTCGACCTATGTGCTGGCCGGGGCGCCCGATGTGCCGGATACGCTGACGGCCGCCAAGATCGGGGATTTCGTCGTGCCGGTGACCGCTTCCGGCGAACTCTGGCTCTACGTCAGTCCTGATACGACCGAGCGCTATGTCTCCGCGCGGCGCGTTCTCGAGGATGCCGATGTATCCCCCGATATCGCTGCGGCGATCGAAGGCAGCATCGTCTTCATCGGCACCTCCGCCGCCGGCCTGCAGGACGTGCGCACGACGGCACTCGGCCAGAACGTTCCCGGCGTCTCGCTGCACGCCCAGATCGTCGAGCAGATCCTCTCCGGCCGCTATCTCTCGCGTCCGGACTGGGCCAACGGGCTGGAAATCCTGTCGATCGCGATTGCCGGCTGCCTTCTCGTGCTGCTGACGACCTTCGTCAGTCCCATCGTTGCGCTTGCCTGCGGCCTGGCAATCACGGCGCTGGCGCTCGTCACGTCCTGGGTTGCATTCTCCTATGCCGGCCTGCTGTTCGATCCGCTGGCGCCGATCCTGGCTGCATCCATCACCCATTTCTCGGCGACGGCATTCCGTTTCCTCGTTACCGATCGCGAGCGCCGCGAGGTCCGCCAAGCCTTCGGCCGCTATCTCTCTCCCTCGCTGCTCTATCGGATAGAGCACAACCGCAACGCCCTCAGGCTCGGCGGTGACGATCGCGAGCTTACCGTCATGTTCGTCGATGTGCGCAGCTTCACCGAGATGAGCGAGCGCATGGCACCAACCGATGTCGTTGCCTTTCTCAACACGTTGCTCGACGCACTCAGCCGGCATGTGATTGCCAACGAGGGTACGCTCGACAAGTTCATCGGCGATTCGATCATGGCCTTCTGGAACGCGCCGGTCGATGTCACCAACCATCCGCGCAAGGCGCTGCGTGCTGCACTCGGCATGCGCCAGACCTTGGCGCGGCTCAATGCCGACGACGCCTTCGGCTTCGGTGCGGCGCAGGAGGTCGGCATCGGCATCGGCATCCACACCGGGATCGCCTGCGTCGGCAACATGGGCGCCGAGACGCGTTTCAACTATTCGGCCGTCGGCGACACCGTCAACATCGCCGCCCGTATCGAGGCGGCGTGCAAGGATGTGAGCTTCGACATCCTGGTGTCGGAGGCGACAGCGCAGGCCCTGCCCGGCTGCGCATTGCTGGAAGCCGGCGCCCTGGGGCTGAAAGGAAAGACGACGCGGACCCGGCTGTTTGCCGTCGCCGGCGACGAAGACGTCGCCGCATCGCCCGATTTCGATGAACTGCAACGCCTGCATTCAAGACTGGTCGAAAACCTGCGTGTGCGCGCCTCGGCCAGCCGCAGCCTTGCCAACGCCGCCAAGCTCAAGGCAGCAGCCATCACGCCCGGCCTGGTGGCGTTCTACGGCAGGATCACCCGCCGCTCCGACCATTTCACAGAAACCCCAGCCGATCAGGCCAGCCGCATCGCCGAATAGCGATCAATCGTCGTCGTCGTTGTCGCTTCGATCGCGGTCGCGGTCGCGGTCGCGGCCACCATGGCGATCATTGTTGCCATTGCCATGATCGCGATCGGAACGCTCGCCGCTGTCGCCATCGTCGTTGCCGCCAGCGTGGCCGTCGTTGTCGGAGCCAGACGAGCCATGGTCGTCTTGCTTGCCTCCGCCGCCACCCTGCCCGTGATCCCCGTGATCGTCGTCATGATCCTTGTCGTGATGGCCGTGATCCTTGTCCCGGTCCGGCTTGTCGCGATCCGGTTTCTCATGATGGGGCTTTTCGTGATGCGGCTTTTCCGGTCTGGGTTTCTCCGGCTTGGGCTCTTCGCGCTCGATCGGCGCCTGCTGTTGCTCGATCTGCGCCGGCGGACGGGCGACATCATCGCGACGCGCGGCCTGCAATCCGCAGCCGGCACCGACGGCGCCGATCGTGCCGGAAAGCCTCTGGCCGCCGGAAAGGAAAGGCAGGGCCTGCGCATTGCCGAGGCTGCGCAATGTGCGCTGGCTGACGCGCGCCGCCTGGCTGACCCCACCACCGGGTGTGGCAACCACACAATCGCAGCGCCGCGTCAGTTGCCGGCACCCACCGGCGCCGCAAAAGCTGGCCGCACCGTTCAGCAGCACGACCGCAGTCGTGCCGTCGCGCCCCACATAGAAATCGAACGCCGTGCCACGCACGCCGATGGTGCCGGCGGGCGTGACGATCTCATAGGCGGAATGTTTGGATTTGCCGCTGACCCAGCGAAAGGTGCCTTTGGCGGCCGTGATCGTCAGCTTCTTCACCGACCTGGTGCCGTCGTAGACGAATTGGTCGATGACCACGGAAGACCCCCAGCCGACGGCGAGCTTGGTCCCGTCCTGGAAAACGAACTGACCAAGACCGGACTTTGACGTCCGGATTCGTTCGTCCCGGTAGACCGGGTCCCTGACCGCCAGCGGACCGCTCGCGCCGGACACTTCGGTCCTGATCGATACCGCTTGACCGACGGGTTCGGCCGCAAAGCTCGTGGCAGGGCAAAGAAGCATTGCACGAAAAGCGATAAGGGCGGCACCACTCAAACGCGACATGGCCCCCTCCAAACCACAATTGATATCATGCGTCAGGCTTGGGTGTCTTCTCGCCCATTCGGGGTAAGCTTCCAGCAACCAGAACTCGTAAGGGCTATCCAGCGCCACCCTGGACATCGGTCATGGCAATGCAGCCGCTCAAACGTGCCACTCGCAGCGGGCCGTTGGCTCAGAAGTCGAGCCGATGCGTGATCCCCGATTGCGCGGCAGGTAGAAGGCCCATCCTTTCCCAAAACGCACCGGCTTCGGCCGTGCCGGCATTCACGGTGACACAGGGGGCATGGTTGCGGGCATGCCCGAGCAGCCTGATCGCCAGCTCACGCCCCAGACCGAGGCCGCGGAACTGCGGGCGGACATAGAAGCGACGGAGCCGCAGAGCGGCTGGCACGCAGGGATCGGCGGTCAGACCGCCCAGTCCCGCGCAGGTCCCGGCCACGGCCGCCATCAGCAGGACCTCGCCGCGCCCATCGAAGCGCATGGCGCCTGACCCCCAATCCTTATGCAGCCGCTCGACAAATCGGTATCGCTCGGAGACGGCGTCGCGCCGCAGATCGTCGAAATCCTGAGGCAGGGACGATGTCGGCAAACAACGATCGATGACAAACATGCTTACCTCCTGCCATGCGCCGGCAAACGAGCTCGACGGCAATGACCTCCTATTTGCAAAGCGAACGCATTGGTAGCCGCGATCATCTGTCCTGTGATCCACTGGCGCCCGAAACGCTGAAAACGAGCCTCGGAAAATCCGGAAATTTCGTTTCCCTTTTGTACTCATTCCCCCTTTATTTTCGCCCTGACTCTGTCCATATTCCCGCCATGGCCCAGGATCCGAAGAAGTCTGCAAAAAATCCCCCGAAAAAATCGACAGTGCCCGGCGGCTTCGAGGAAGCCCCGCAGGCACCGCTGTCGGGAACCCCGCTCTCCGGCAATGTTTCCGATTGGGTGAAACAACTCGAGGCGGATGCCGAGGCCTCGGCCTTCGAGAGCCAGCGCGAGGTCGCCTCCAAGGCCGGCAAGCACCGCAAGAAGGTGGAGATCGCCGCTTCCAAATCCTCTAGAGGGACGTCGATGGGCGGGACAACCGACCCGAAGACGCGCGCCGCGGCGGGGCTCAATCCCGTCGCCGGCCTCGACGTCTCGCTTGAGGATGCCGACAAGCTGTCCAACTCGGGCGTCACCGCCACGGTGGAGGCGCTGTCGGCGCTGATCGAGAGCGGCAATCCGCTGTTCAAGGACGGCAAGCTGTGGACGCCGCACCGCCCTGCCCGGCCGCCGAAATCCGAAGGCGGCATCGAGATCCGCATGGTCTCCGATTACGAGCCGGCCGGCGACCAGCCGACGGCGATCGCCGATCTCGTCGAAGGCCTTGCCTCCGGCGAGCGCAGCCAGGTGCTGCTCGGCGTCACCGGTTCGGGCAAGACCTTCACCATGGCAAAGGTGATCGAGGCGACGCAGCGCCCCGCCGTCATTCTCGCGCCCAACAAGACACTGGCGGCCCAGCTCTATTCCGAGTTCAAGAACTTTTTCCCGGATAATGCGGTCGAGTATTTCGTTTCCTACTACGATTACTACCAGCCGGAAGCCTACGTGCCGCGCTCGGATACCTTCATCGAGAAGGAATCCTCGATCAACGAGCAAATCGACCGCATGCGCCACTCGGCCACCCGCTCGCTGCTGGAGCGCGACGACTGCATCATCGTCGCCTCGGTCTCCTGCATCTACGGTATCGGCTCGGTCGAAACCTATACCGCCATGACCTTCCAGATGAGCGTCGGCGACCGGCTCGACCAGCGCCAGCTGCTGGCCGACCTCGTGGCGCAGCAATACAAGCGCCGCGACATGGATTTCCAGCGCGGCTCTTTTCGCGTGCGCGGTGATACCATCGAGATTTTTCCGGCCCACTTGGAAGACGCGGCTTGGCGCATCTCCATGTTCGGCGACGAGATCGACGCCATCACCGAGTTCGACCCGCTGACCGGGCAGAAGACCGGCGACCTGAAATCGGTCAAGATTTACGCCAACTCGCACTATGTCACCCCGCGCCCGACGCTGAACGGCGCGATCAAGGCGATCAAGGAAGAGCTGAAGCACCGGCTGGCCGAACTGGAAAAGGGCGGCCGCCTGCTGGAAGCCCAGCGATTGGAGCAGCGCACCCGCTACGACATCGAAATGCTGGAAGCCACCGGCTCCTGCGCCGGCATCGAAAACTATTCGCGCTACCTTACCGGCCGCAATCCCGGCGAGCCGCCGCCGACGCTGTTCGAGTATATTCCCGACAACGCGCTTCTCTTCATCGACGAGAGCCACGTCTCCGTCAGCCAGATCGGCGGCATGTATCGCGGCGACTTCCGCCGCAAGGCGACGCTGGCCGAATACGGCTTCCGCCTGCCCTCGTGCATGGACAACCGTCCGCTGCGCTTCGAGGAATGGGACGCCATGCGCCCTGATACCGTCGCGGTTTCGGCCACCCCCGGCGCCTGGGAACTGGAACAGTCCGGCGGTGTCTTCGCCGAACAGGTCATCCGCCCGACCGGCCTGATCGATCCGCCGGTCGAAGTGCGCTCGGCAAAAACCCAGGTCGACGACGTCTTGGGCGATATCCGCGAGACGGCGGCTGCCGGCTACCGTACGCTCGTCACCGTGCTGACGAAGCGCATGGCCGAGGATCTGACCGAATATCTGCACGAACAGGGCATTCGCGTCCGCTACATGCACTCCGACATCGACACGCTGGAGCGCATCGAGATCATCCGCGACCTGCGCCTCGGCGCGTTCGACGTGCTCGTCGGCATCAACCTTTTGCGCGAAGGCCTCGACATTCCCGAATGCGGCTTCGTCGCCATCCTGGATGCCGACAAGGAAGGCTTTCTGCGCTCGGAAACCTCGTTGGTGCAGACCATCGGCCGCGCCGCGCGCAACGTCGACGGCAAGGTCATCCTCTATGCCGACCAGATCACCGGCTCAATGCAGCGCGCCATGGACGAAACCAGCCGCCGCCGCGAAAAGCAGATGGCCTACAACGAGGCCAATGGCATTACGCCGGAATCGGTGAAGGCGAAGATCTCCGACATCCTCGACTCGGTCTACGAGAAGGACCACGTCCGCGCCGACATCTCCGGCGTCGCCGGCAAGGGTTTTGCGGACGGCGGCCATCTCGTCGGCAACAATTTGCAGGCGCACCTCAACGCGCTGGAAAAACAGATGCGCGACGCCGCCGCCGACCTCGACTTCGAAAAGGCCGCCCGCCTGCGCGATGAGATCAAACGCCTCAAGGCCGCCGAACTCGCCGCCATGGACGACCCGATGGCACGGGAAGAGGCGCGGTCGCAGGAAGGCACGACTGGCAAAGGCAAGGGCTCAGCAAGGTCGCAGGCGAGCAGCAAGGGTGCCGCCTCCTCCCCGTCCCCGTCTTCGCCGTCCTCCACGTCACCGTCATCCTCGGGCTTGACCCGAGGATCCACCGCCAAGGACGATACGTCTCTGTTCCAGAAACCATCGCTCGACGACATGGGCCCGGGCACCGACACTGAACGCCCGCTGTTCCGCAAGCCCGACCTCGACGAAATGGGCCGCGACGTGGCGACCCCGGTCGGCCGCAAGGATGCCGAGGGCCAAAGCCTCTTTCGCAAGAACAGCCTCGACGAAATGACCGTCGGCCGCACCGAAAAACCCGTCACCGGCAAGGTGCCCGACAAGCCCCTCATCCGCGCCAAACCGGGCGTCGGATCCTACGAGGACCCGATCGACGAGAAGCGGCAGAAGGGGCGGACGAAGGGGAAGACGGGGCGGCCGGGGCGGTAGGTCTTAGGAAGACTGGGCGCTCAGGCCCGCAATACGGCGAGCCATCCTGTGAAAGAGAGCCCAGCGCAATCTCCCCCCTTTATGTGGGAGATGTCCGCTAGGACAGAAGGGGTCCCAAAAGCCCGATCTCGACGAACGGAGCTGTGAGTGCTTCCGGATCCGCTCCAAAGAACGATCGTATTTCGCCTGGGACACCGGAGCGGCAGCCAAGTTAACAAGCTAATCTTCTTGCGCACGTAAACGGCAAAAAAATCAGACCTAAGCACCAATCAATTCTTTCGCACTTCCTGATATGCTTTCAATATACTTCACAAAAAAGGAAATATAGTTCCTAACGTCAGTTAGAGAGACATCATTTGCTTCATCATTGTGATGAACTATATTGTTGCGCTTTTCGACGACGGCGCCAACAATTCCCTTAACGGCATCGAAATCACCGCTCGCGCTGATATCACATCCCAGGAGCTCGAACAGTTTGATTGCCTTCCATGGGTTGGCCGAAAGCTTCTCACTCACAGCTTTCTCATCAATATTCAGCAAAAACCTATCATACTTCGAGTGCTTCTTTCCATCAAAACCATCCCTATGGACACTCCAAGCAATGATATTATTGGATACGTTAGTAGATGAAAGCCTTTGAGACATCGTTCGAACGATGACCATCGCAGTATCCTTCAGGCATGCTTCAGTTATTGCGCAAAGATTTATCAGATACGACTTGGTGTAGAAGTTTATATTATCCGCGAAAAGTCGATCCGGCGGCTCCGATAGAACCCTTTGCTCAGTGCGCTCAATAATTTCCGCTAGCTTGCTCAGCTGACTGGCATAGAGTTGCAAAACCTGAGCGGGCATCACACCAACGCCTTATCCAAAAGAGCATTCCAAAGCTCTGTACGACGCGCGATTGAAGCCTTCATTTGCAAGCCACCAGAGGTCGCTTTTTTGAAATCAGGGGAAGCGCATAGCTCTTTATATGCCTCTACAATACCAACTCGGTGCTTCTCTAAGTTCTCCTTGCTGTGCGCTACTAAAGTCTGCATCAGTAGATCATAATAGACCATCCCCTGACGCCGCCTTGCCTTGTTCATATCTACAAACAGTTCGCCGCCAAATACTACCTTGCATTTTTCTAATGCATCAAGGAAATGCAACCTTCTCGCTTTGACATCATCGACTGAAGACTCGGCATTAGTCTCCATGAATTCGTCAAGAAACTCTCGCAAATTATTCTTGTAATCCGCAGATCTTTCTCTGAAGGCAAAGAACCTCAAGACCTGCTCCTCCCCTTCCCTGCTGTCCTTTACTTTTTCTCCGTTCGCACCGACACCGAAATTCTTTATTTCCTCGACTTCGGATAGCTCTTTCAAAAGTTCGTCCAAGGCACCAGGGTACAAGGCATGCCTTATCTCTTGGTCGGACAGCTTAACGGCCCCTTGATTTAGACGTGAAAAAATCTCCCTCACGAGCTTCTTTGGATTTTCTTTCCTGAGGACAATACATCTTATAGTGGTAGCCTCCAACTCTGACTTCAGTGAGCCAAGTTCCGAGAATCTTCTCCCCTCAAGTTCCTTGAAGGTCGTCAGACCCTCCAATGCAAAATCATCGTTAAAAAACTTCATTATTGTTGTGATGCGCTGAACCCCATCAATGACCATGTGGCGCGATTGTTCATCCTCGGCGAAGTAGCAGGATGGCAAAGGAATGCGCATCAAGCACGACTCTATGAACTTCGATGACCTTTCCCAACCCTCTTTGTCCCACTTGTAGGCACGCTGAAAGTCCGGATTGAGAATTAGTTTGTTGGCCTTCACGCGCGAGACAAGCGTTTCAAAAGGATAGTCAATTGGATAAAGATTTAGTGTCTTTCCATTGCCCGAATTACTATCCATATCGTAAGGCCTTTCGCGATTCGTTCGAACTCAGAAAGCTCTTATCAGAATCTGGCAGATTCAACGAGAGGTCGAGTTTAGGTATGTCACAGCGTGACCTAGTTCCCACGTCCCTGCCAAGATCGCGCTCATCGCTGCCAACTATTATGTGACGTCTCCATAGGGAGCGTCGCGTTTCGATTACGCCTTGAAACAAGCCTCCGTCAGGCGGCTCTATTTTGTTAAGTGCT
This sequence comes from Ensifer adhaerens, assembly GCF_013283195.1. GTDB lineage: Bacteria > Pseudomonadota > Alphaproteobacteria > Rhizobiales > Rhizobiaceae > Ensifer > Ensifer adhaerens_G. The sequence continues at coordinate 2,637,187 of NZ_JABEKT010000001.1, forward strand.
CGCTGGCGGCAATGTCATGGATAGCTCTAATGACCCATTCCGACAGCCCCACCGATGCCTTTGAGCCGCGTTCTGCGATCACCCAGACACTAATCGAGCGCGGCTAAATCAGCCAAGTGACCGACCTCAAGGGCGTCGACAGCGCCCTTGAGGCCTGCATCGTGCCCGCTTATGCCGGCTTCGACGCTACCGCCGACAGCCTGCATGTCCGCCATCTCGTGCCGATCATGGCGCTTCGCGCGGCTGCAGCAGGCCGGCCACCGGCCTATAGTGGTGATCGGCGGCATTCGCCCATCACCTCTCGCCTCCTCTACACCTTCATCTCCGCCAGCGCCCGATGCAACGGCGCATCCGAAATCTGGATGGCACCGGTGAACGGGATGTCCATGTCGAGCACGATGAAGACCGAGCCGGCGATGAACAGGGCTGAAACCAGGAACATGGCGACAACCGCGGCATTTTGCGGGGCGCGGTAGCCGAAGCTCGCGAAGACCAGCGTCATCCATGCGATCAGCATGCCGATGACAGGCATCGGGATCGCACCTTCCGATTGCTCGACGATCGTCCAGCGTTGATCGACGATGCGGTTATACTGCTCGCGTGCTTCTGCCAGCATGGATTCATGGAGGCTGTCGGCCGGCTGGATGGACGCAAGGCTGTTGCCGACAGTGTCCAGCCGCTGCTGTCCGGCGTTGCGCGCTTTATGCAGCGCATCGTTGACGCGCTCGGGGTTGGCGATCGCCGCCTCCACATAGGCGATCAGATATTGCCGGGCATCGTTGCCGGCGAGGCCATAGCTCCGGAGCGTGCGGTCGAGCAGGATCAGGTTGGTGGCAAAGGAATGCACATTGTCGTCGATGCCCTCGAAGGTGTTCTTGGCCGAATTGATCATCAGGCCGAAAACCAGCGACGCCATGACGACAAAAATGTTGGCGACGAGCCGCACCACAGTATTGGTATCGTCGTCACGATGCCGCGCGTGCAGCTTGGGGTAGACATGCATCATGCCGAGCGCCGCGACACTCAGGCAGAGGAAGGCGGCAACGGCAATCAAGATCGCACTCATTCCAGCCCCGCTCCTGCTGCGCCGCCGCCCTCTGGGTCGGGGCAAATCAACGTCCCCTGCTGCGTGTTTCTATCCCTAAATGCTATTCGATTTACGGGTAGAAACATGCAGCAGTTCAAAGTGCTACAGCGCCGCGCGTCCAACAAGACGCGCGGCGCTGTAGGATAGGACCTTTGGCGATGCGCGCAACGCCCTCGCGCGCCGAACCTTCGCAATGTCGGATCCAGCGGCCGCTCGAAATTAAGGGCAAGACATTGCTGCCGGGGCCGGATCATCGCCTGGCGATTGCCGGCCTCACCTTAGTTGCCGCCGCTGGCCGTCGCCTGCCCCAGCACCCCCACCAGCGCCTTGCCATCGGTGAAATAGGGATCGCCGCCGCCGTTACGGCCGGTCTTGGTCGCACCGATGCCGGGGATCTCGTAGGTCGATGCGATCTGCCCGGCCTTCTGCAGGTCTGACATCACCAGGTTTCGCTCCGCGTCCAGATCCGGGCCGATGTGGTGGGTGATCTGGCCCGTGTCGTGGCTTAAGCCGACGCCGCGGTCGAAGCTGGCCGAACCGAGCCAGAGCGACCCGCCGCCCTCCGCGGGCTGGTTGCTCAACCAGAAGCGCACATGGTTGCGCTCGTCGGCGCTTTTGCCGACCGGCTTTTCGAACGCCAGATCCTGTTTCCGCCCCTCGAAGAACAACGGGCTGACCGGCGCATCGAGGTCGGGCCGATCCAGCACCACGCTCAAGCCGATATCGACAGATGAGCGGAGCGTGACCTTGTCGGCCGGATCCCAGCCCGCGGCCGCAAAGGCGCGGATAACCTGCTCCTTCGAACCGACGAGGCCGACATTGATGGGGTCGCCGGGGATATCCTGTTCCGTGGTGGTCACCATGGGGCTGAGACTGTCAATCCGGCTGCGGTCGCGGAAAAGCCAGAGGTCCGGCAGCAGGAAGTAGCTGATCAGCAGATAGGCTACGAGCCCGGCGGAAAGGGCGCTCAACACTGCACGAAGTTTGCTGTGGCGGGTCATATGCGTTCACCTCGATCCCGGTGCGGCGATATCAGCTAAACCCGATACGGCCCGGAAAGCAACGGGGCGGCAAACGTGCAATCCCGCCCGCACCAAGCGGGATCGACGGGCTTTCAATCGCGGGGTCAATCGGCTGCAGCGCCGCGCATCAAGTGCGACATGCAGACGCCACCGTAACACTTTCTATTTCCTGAAGAATTCTCTCATCAAATCGATCCGGGCCCAAGGAATTATGCAGGATCGGCAGACCGGCGACGGGCGTCAGGTCCCGAACGGCCGACAGCTCGACCAGGAACGCGCAGCGCCTCTGCCGCAAGTTGCTACCGCGCCGCTTGTCGACAGGATGCGCGCTGCCTCTACTCCGCCGCGTGCGCCTTGGCCTCCAGCGCCTCCAGCTCGTAGGAGTAGCCTTCCAGCATTTCATAGGCCTGCTCGATGGTCTTGATCTGCTCCTCGGTGGTCTTGATCGCCTCGGCGATCGAGCGGGAGCGCGCGCGCAGCATCGAGCCGAGCACGTCTGTCTCCGGCCGTCGGCCGAGACGGTCGAGGTGTTTTCGCACCCGGGCGCGGTGACGCTCCAGTTCGAGGATATGGAAGCGGCTCTTGACGATATCGTCGGAGAGTTTGCGGCGCATGGCGGCAACGGGATCGAAGCTGCCGGGCTCGCGCTCGTCGAGGATGAAGTCGTTGACCAGCGTCTCAAGCATCATCAGGCCCTTGAGGTCGCGCGGCTCGGCGAGCTGCGGATCGTAGCCTGTGTCGTCAAAGACCTTCCGGCGCACCGGGTCCTTCAGGAGTTCATAGACCGCCTGCAGCCGGGCAAATTGCTCCGCATCGCCGCCAGAGTCGGGATGGGCCGCCTTGGCCGCCTTGCGATAGGCCGTGCGGATGGTCTGGTCGTTCGCGTCGCGGTCTACGCCAAGCATCTCGTAGGGATCGATCACGCTGCCCCCTGTTCGTCTTGCATTCCGATTTCTCCGCTTGACCTAACGCACGTACCGGAAGACCGGAACCAATCACCGGTAAAGCCTGCGCGTTATCCCAAACATGTTCAAGTGCTGATGCGATGTGAAAGGGATCAGCGTCGCACACCGCCGCCGCTCATCGGGGCGATACCCGTCCGTCGCGGCGGCGCGCACGTTCGATCGTGGTCGGGACGAAATTGTGGTGAGAAACGGGCCTTCCCCGATTTTTACGCGCCACGCGCGCGCCGAGCGGGAGCCGAAGGGACGCACGGCCGCTCGTGGGATCGCAACCGGTGGCAGCCACCCGGGCGGCAATCATGGACTCTTCAGTCACATTCGGCATCGTCACTCGATATCCCCCGGACGTTGGACCATGTTGCCGACGCTCGAGAAGAAAGGATATTGCGTGGCGGATACCGCAGCTCGCCACGCCTGCTCAGGCCAGTGCTCGCGCCGCGTGCGGCCGCCCGTCCAAAACCCCTGAGAATGCTGTGGTTGGCGGCTCATTTTCCCGAAATATGCCGCGCGAATGGCTCTTGCCTTTTTTTGCAAATACTGTCACTGCTGCTACCGTTCGGGCGTTTTCAATCCCGGAGACTGGACTTTCTCTTTTGTGCCCGGCTTGCCGGGCCGGCCGGAAGCGGCAAATGGACGTTCTTTCCCCGTTATCGTGACTACTCGACGCCTATCCGCTTGCATGCGGAAGACGACACACCCACATCCTCACGGGGGCGCGGGTATAGCTTTAAGACTGAAGGAAAAGGACTTCTTCCATGGCCACTAAGGGCACCGTAAAATTCTTCAACCAGGACAAGGGTTTTGGTTTCATCACGCCGGACGGCGGCGCTAAGGACGTATTCGTCCACATCTCCGCTGTACAGGCCGCTGGCCTTGCTACGCTGAAGGACGGCCAGGTTGTCACGTTCGACACCGAAGCTGACCGCATGGGCAAGGGCCCGAAGGCCGTCAACATCCAGGCTTCGTAAGCCGGATCGTCCGACTGGACTTTTGGAAGCGGCGCTCCCTCGGGGGCGCCGTTTTCGTTTTGGGCTGATCGTTTTCTGCTGCCGCTGCGCAGATATCACCGGCGACGCAAGCCTCGACGGCTCAACCGCTGCGACGCTCACGCCTGCAGTCGATCAAGCGGCGTGCAGCCTCGATCAAAAGGCCTACTCCGCCGCCTGCTTGGTTGCGGCCGCTTCGAACACCGCGTCGAAGGCCGCATGAATGACCTCAGGTCCAGCGCCTTGCCGCGTGGCGTCGGACGACAGGATCTGGCGATAGCGCCGCGCGCCCGGCCAGCCCTGGAACAGCCCGACCATATGCCGGGTGACATGCGCAAGCCGCCCGCCATTGGCAATGTGGCCGCTCGCATAGTCGGCCATGACATCGCGTATCTCTGCCCAGAACGACAGGTCCAGCCGATGGCCGCGCTCGGAGAAGTCCACGCCCTTGTGGTCGAGCGCCGCCGCGCCGGTGAGCGGATGCGGGAAGAAACCATCGACCGCCGTCAGCATGGCGCTGTCGTGATAGGCGGCGCGGCCAAGCATCACGCCATCAAGCCCTTTCATTTCCTCAAGCGACTGACTCAAAGTCTGAAGTCCGCCGTTGAGACCAATGAAAAGATTAGGATTTTCGAGTTTCAATTGATGAACGAGAGCGTAGTCGAGCGGTGGGATGTCGCGGTTCTCCTTGGGCGACAGTCCCTGCAGCCACGCCTTGCGCGCATGCACCCAGACAGCGTCGGTTCCCGCGTCCGCGACACGCGACACCAGATCGCGAAGGGCCACTTCCGGATCCTGCTCGTCGACGCCGATGCGGCACTTCACCGTCACCGGGACGCGAACCACCGCCTTCATCGCTGCCACGCATTCCGCCACCATGCCGGGCTCCTGCATCAGACAGGCGCCAAAGGTCCCGGATTGCACCCGGTCGGATGGGCAGCCGACATTCATGTTGATCTCGTCATAACCGAACTCTTCGGCAATGCGCGCAGCCTCGGCCATCTTGCGCGGATCGTTACCGCCAAGCTGCAGCACCAGCGGATGCTCCGAGGCATCGTAGCCGAGCAGCTTGTCGCGATCCCCCCGCAGAATCGCGTCCGCGACGATCATCTCGGTATAGAGCAGCGCATGTTGCGAAAGCCGGCGCGCGAAAAAGCGATAGTGCCGGTCGGTCCAATCCACCATAGGGGCCACAGCGAAAATAGGCCCCTTGCCATACAGGCTGTTGCCCGATTTTTCAGGCATTTGCGGCAATTCTTGCATGTCTGATTAGGTCTCGTTTATTGTCTTTTTCGTCCGTTTCGCTCGTGCTAATGCTACGCCGTAGCACCGAAGCAAGGCTTGTAGCACCGCATGGGAACCATATCAGAGCGAAAGCGCCGGAACGGAACAAAATCTTATACCGCGCAGATCAGGCTAAAGCGAGATGGCAAGGTAGTGCACACTGAGGCACAGACGTTCGATCGAAGGCCGGCAGCCGCAGCATGGCTCAAGAAACGCGAGAGCGACCTAGCACAGCCGGGCGCGCTGGACAATCTGCAGAAGCCCGCTGTGTCCCTTGCGGATGCGATCGACAAATACAAGACAGAGAGCGTCAAGACGATCGGCCGGACCAAGGCTCAAGTGCTGGAGAAAATAAAGACCGAATTTGCCATAGCAAACATGCAATGTGAGGACATCGGCAGCGCGGACATCGTCGCGTTCGCAAAACAACTTTCCGACGGGCGAGAGCCGCAGACAGTCGGCAACTATATCTCGCACCTGGCAAGCATATTCTCGATCGCGAGGCCGGCAGAAAGGCCATCGAGGACGCGCAGACGGTACTCAGAAAGCTAGGCCTCATCAGCAAATCAAAAACGCGCGACCGCCGGCCGACGCTTTCCGAACTAGACGTCTTAATGGACCACTACGGCGACCGAGAGGCCCGAACGAAGGTATTGCCCATGCGGCGCATTATTGCGTTCGTACTCTTCTCGACGCGGCGGCAAGAGGAAATCGCTCGCATGAGGTGGGTCGACTTCGAAGAGGAACACGGCCGCGTTCTCGTAACCGATATGAAGAATCCCGGCGAAAAGATTGGCAACGACGTGTGGTGCGATCTGCCTGCTGAGGCGATCAGAATCATCAACAGCATGCCAAAGACGTCCGACAGGATCTTTCCGTACGAAGCTAGGACGATCAGCTCATCATTCACACGCGCGGCAGCGCTACTCGACATTGACGATCTGCGTTTTCATGACCTTCGCCATGAGGGCGTTTCCCGCCTATTCGAAATGGGCTGGAATATCCCACACGTCGCCACCGTTTCCGGCCACCGGTCTTGGACCTCCCTGAAACGATACTCCCACATCAAGCAACGTGGCGACAAATACGAAGGCTGGAAGTGGCTGGACATCGTTGCACCAGCTGTCACTTGAATGTGCGGATACACTCTCCTTTGGTAAGGGAGAGGCCGAGAGTTCAAATCTCTCTTGCTGCACCATTCTTCCCCAACGAAATCATATAATTAAGCCAGCAGTGGCAACGTATCACTCTGCTCGAAACGACGTGGCTGCGCGGAACAAACCCTGAATTGCACGGCTCAACCGTGCAAAATCCGTGCAGAATGTTCCGATTTGTTCTCATATCGCCCGCCATTCGCCGGCTTTAGTGCGCTACGGAAGGGTGTCCAATTCGGCGACCATCATCTCGCCTATCCGCACGACCGTCGCAAAGTCACAAATAATCTGTCCGTGAAATGCCACCGGCCAACCATCCCCATCTGCGCCGCCGTACGAGTGCATCATCATCGGTTGAAATGACCCGAGCTGAGACTGAGCACCCATGAATTCGTCAAAGGTGTCAAAATCTCCCGCTTTCAGAGCTGCATACGCCTGCTGCTCCAGTCGTTCATGATCATCCGCCTCAGTTTCATTGAGTGTTTTGGGAGGAATATAAAGCGGTATTCGATGCGCGAGCGCGTGACGATAATTCTCCAGGTAGCGGAACCAACCATCGGCGGCGACCAGGTGATCCTGCAGGGGTTGAGATAGGCTACCCCTTACCAACTTACATCCCGCGCCAAGCCCGATATGCTGCTGGGGGACTGCGCCGCCACCGGGCTTTGTCAATCCGTACTCTCGTACCCAAAGCCGGGCCAAATTGTCGAGAGAACCGTAAACGTTGATGACGAATGCCTGTAGGTAGATGGCAGCTTCATCGATGGAGCTACGCTGAGGCTCAGTTTCTTCAGGCGGTAAGAGGGTGTAAACTCCGTCGATGCAACGGCTCAGCGTTTGAAGGCGGCGCACAAGGCCTTGTGCCGCCAGGATCCTTGAACTCTCATGTCGATACTCCCGCATCAGCAGGCGCTCGGTCAGAGTCTTTCTGCGATCCAACCACTCTTTGTGGGCCTGAGCGATTTCTAGAAACTGATCTTCTGTGTACGTCATGCCACCTCCCGAGTATTTGCGGCGCTTGGTCGTCGATCTGGTGCCCCATGCCGAAGTAAGACAAGCTAGCCGGATCAGCGGCTTGGCTGGTCGTGAGACAACTATGCTGGTCGCCGTTTTATTATCTTTTCTCTCCTGCTTGTCCCACTTACAACTGCGCTGGAAGGGTTCTGGAGAGGTTTAATGTGGGAATACGTCAATGGCATCGGCTCAATCGTCGGCCTGATAACGGGGGCCTTCGTCATCTGGGAGAGATTTCTCCGCTACACTCCATCTGCGTTCCTGATTGCTCAACCGTACATCCCGGGCGGCGCACAGAAAGGCGCCTACCTCCGGATCATCAACCGCAGCGAGCGACCAATTATTGTTCGATGGCCGACGGGGATGAAGGATCATACGCTGAGCATCGCCCGAGATCATTCCACCAGGTCGATCATCAGGACGATCCTAGAAGGCGATTTGGCTACAGCGATCGACGGCTCCTCCGAGCATCTCTTCCCCGTCCACACTCCGAACAATTTTCCAGAGATACCAAACGATGGAACGATGTCGATCGAGGTATCGTGGCGGTTCGCACAACCGCTCATCTACAAGCACGACAGGACGCTTAAGGTGAGCATTTCCAAGGAGGCTTATCGCGTTCTCTTGGACCTGGAAGACGGCGATATGGATTGAAAAATGGTGCCCGGAGGCGGGCCACCTGAATTGCCTGAAATCAATGACTAGCCAAAAGGCTGGACACTCACCTGTCCAGCTTTTTCATTATGCTTTTTGAAAAAGTGTCCAGCCGCCCTACCCTGACTGCAGGGAGGATTCTACATGCCGAAGATATCAGCACCAAAATGCTCGACCCATCATCCTGACCGTGACCTCAACTGCCAGGTGGCTCTGGAGGAGGGAGACTTCCTCCTCCTTGCCGAACGCGGAGCGGCTGCCGGCTGGTCAAGCGATGAGGTCGCCGAGGCATTGATCGAGCTGGCGTGTAACAATTGGTTCGCGCTCGATGCCGAGCGTCGAATGTTCGAAGAGTGCGCCGGCGTCATCCTCCGGGGCCAGAAGCTTCATTAGCGCCTCCCCAAATCTTGGTGTTGACTCTCACCCCCCAATGAGAACATTTGTAGAACATAAGCATTGAAAAGGCCTACCAGATGAGTGACGAAGCCGGCGCGACCAAGAAGACGGAAAGCGGCCCGTTTGTGCATTTGTGCGAGCACCCAGGCTGCAAGGCATGGGGTTCATTCGGCTTCGCCAGCGGCCGTCTACCTTCAAGACTTGGCCGACTATCTCGACGTCCGTCGCGCCGCGGCATTGAAGGAGTTCCGACAGCTACATCGGTGAGGAATGAAGGCCATCTACGCGGCCGCCTGTGTCTTGGGGCTCTGCTCAGGTACTATGTTGTCGTAGAACGTGACCCCCAAAGTGATCGCAAGTGCTCTCAATGTTGGCGACAGCGGCCCTTCTGTAACGAGGACGGCATCTACTGCTTTGTCATCGTTACAAGCGGCAACTTCGGCGGCCATCACCGCCTTGTACTTCACGCATTGAAAGATGCCCCTGGTGAGATCTCCATCGCTAGAGATCGCCGATTTCACCTCAACGGCAAGCCAGCGGTCTTTGGAGGCGAATGAAACATCAAGGCAATCAGCAGATGCGATCTTGCGCTCCATCTCGGAAAACTTCGGGCTAGAAAAACCAAACAAACCGGAATTATTAAATACAAACTCTTTCAGTCGCTTGTGACCCGGCCCTTCCCCACCGCCTCGCCCACTGGATCTTGCAGCCGCAACCAGCCCAGAAAAATCATCTCCGACAGGGTGAAGCTGCAAGGCCTCGAGGACCTCCGGCCACCGCGGGAAGGCGTAGATCTGGTGGAGGACTGAATCCACGAGTTTCTGCTTCTGCCCCTTTGACAGCCTATTGAAAGCATCCTTCGAGCCTTTGATGAACCAGCCGATCCCTTCTCCGGGCAGACCCGTCCCCTTATTGAGCACCAGACATTGAATCGGAGGGATATCCGTTCCCCATTTTTTCGCTAACGCTGCGATGCTAGTGCCGACGCTACCCAACGGGTAGTTGAGATTTCTCGGATTCGGCATGTCGACCATGGGAGCCAAGTCAGAGTAATAGAGCGGATGCCTGGCCAGCGCCTGCCTAACCAGTAGCGGAAAGATCTGCTTTGCTTTCTCCTGGTAGGGCTTACCGCCATTAAGATGGGCTGCTGCATCACCCGTTTCACGCCGCGCCATTTGTGCCTCCGAATGCATCGATCTAAGCACACAATTTCACAACCAAGACGTGAATAAACCATTACTTAGGGTGGCATTGCAGACGCAGTAGATGGCGTAGGTTAACGCTTCTTGGGCGTGAGAAGGCACCGCAGCACGCGCTTGTAAGCGCACGACCTGCGTCAACCAAGCTGGAGCAACGCTGATGGTGACCAAGCGCAGGCTGTATCCGCCACGGGCCGGTAACCGCGACGCGATGACGTAGGGCAACTTCTCGACTGCGTTTCTGCTGTTCGCCCAACGTCGAAGACGTCTGCCAGCCACCGGACAAATTCCTACGCAAAGTAGGCCAAGGCGAAATCGCCATCCCCTCATCCGCGCCGAAACTTCACAGAAATGCCCAAAGGGGGGGTCTACCTGCAGGATCTGGCTGACTACCTGGACGTGCGCCGCGAGGCAGCGCTGAGAGAGCTTCATCAGCTGCTTCGGTAGCGCGTCTCCAGTTGACGAATACTTCGGGCGCGCACATCACCGCACGCGCTGTCGTCAGTCCCTAACGCCACGTTGCAGGCGCGTTAACGCGATGGTATTCAGAAGACCTTACGTTGCGCCGGAATCAGAAATCCACCAACTGGTTTCGGTGATAGCTAACTGGACGCGCCTATCGTCGTCTTGTCTCGTTGCCATTCACCTGTCGAGGCGACCACGTGAATTCAAATACGAAACGAACCTTTGAGTACAAGAGCACATGACGCCCCACATGGCTCGCAAACGACTTGGTCAATTCTACACCCCACAATCTGAAGCCGCCTCATTTGCCACCTGGGCTGTGCGAACCGGATCGGAACGCATTCTAGAGCCAAGTGTGGGTGACGGTGCGCTTCTGCGTGCAGCCTTGGCGCGCGCACAGGAATTAGATCATAGAGCCGCGCCGAGCGTGATTGCATGCGATATCAATGCTGAGACAATCAAATCCCTACGTCCACAATTTGGGCCGCGCATTGACCTGTTTCATTGCGATTTCTTCGAACTCGATCCGGCGAGCACCGACCCCGTCGATGTGGTGCTAGCCAATCCCCCTTTTACTCGAAATCATCAGCTCGCGGCCGATGCCCGATGTTCACTTAAGCATCGCTTTCCACAAAAAGGTGCCGCAGGCTTGTGGACATATTTTATGCTTCACGCGTGCCGGTTTCTGAAGCCTGGCGGACGAATGGCATTTGTGGTGCCTGCGTCCGCAACTTTCGCAAACTATGCGGATGCGCTCATTGAGACATTGAGCAACGAGTTTCGTGACTTGGCACTGTATGACTTACCTACGAAACCAGCATGGATAGGTAGAGCATCGGAGCGTGGCGCACTTCTCTTGGCTGATGGCTATCACGCTGGTGCGTCGAGCGGGTTGCGGCGTGGTCTCTGGTCATATGCTGGCTCACCTGCGGAAGGGCACATCTCTCCTCCACCGTCATTTAATAAACTACTCGATGCCGCGCGCCCATTATCTATGCTGGCAGAATTATCGATTGGATTTGTCACTGGCAGCAATCGTACGTTCCTTTTGAGCGACGCTGACATATTCGATTACGGGTTGCATCGAGACGATCTCGCCCGAGTTATCAGCCGTGCCCGCCACGCTAAATCAGTAAATGTGGAGATCTCAGACCTCGAAGAGCTTGGCCGTGCCGGCGAAAAGACGTGGCTGCTCAAGCCACGAGAGCTGGGACCGCGTGGCGGCGGCGTGCGCCGGCGCCTGGCGATGATCAGTTCGCGCGAAAGACGAAAAACCGTGTGGCTCAACAAGCGAGCACAATGGTGGAACGTTGAAACGGGCCCCGCAGCTGACGCTGTATTCACATACATGAACGACCTCGGCCCACACCTCTCATTGGTTCCAAGCGGCGTGACTTGTACAAACACACTCCATCGTGTGGTTTTTAAAGCCGAAACTCGGGAACCCGACAAAATCGCGGCCGTGCTGACGTTTATCTCAACATTTGGCCAATGGTTCGCTGAAGGGCTCGGAAGAGCATATGGCGGGGGCGTACTCAAGTTTGAACTGCAGGAAGCTCGCAAGTTTCCAATCCTCCCATCTTCGGGTTTTGCAAGCCCGGCAGCACTGATGGAGATCGACGCTGCACTGCGTCGTGGCGATGGCGAGCTAGCTCGAAACCTAGCCGACGAAGCGTTGATAGCACCCCTCTTAGGACCGTCTTGGCGCGGCGTCACGCGCGATATGAAACGCATCCTCGACGTTGCACGAGCGGCACGACGCAGAGGAGAAGGGCGGCACCAGCCGAAGATGAGACCATGACTGAAGAGCTGTACTTTCATGCTGATGCTGCGATCATCAACCGGCTTGGGCGCGAACTCGTTGCGAAGCAAGAGACAGCCCTGATCGAACTAATCAAGAATGCATATGACGCGGATGCCAACAAAGTCACGGTGTCTTTCTTCGGTCGCGAAGGCCCCTCAGCAGCACTCGAGATTCAAGATGATGGCGAAGGCATGAATCGCTCCGACATGCTTGATGGTTTCCTTCGGCTCGCATCTGACCTCAAAGTACAAAACCCTACTTCACCGAAGTATCGGCGAGCACGCGCTGGGCGGAAGGGCATCGGCCGCTTTTCGACGCAACGGCTCGGGGACCGCTTGACGCTCACCACCCAAACACGGGACGCTATGATAGGATTGCAACTGGTAGCCGATTGGACCCAGTTCAAACCCGGCAAGCAACTTGGAGACGTGGTCGTTACACTGACTGAAGTGCCGCTTAGCCGACAAGGCACAACATTGCGTATTGAAGGGCTTCATGACCAATGGACCCTTGCACAAATCCGTTCCTGTTGGAGAAGCGTCCTGGCGCTGCAACAGCCCTTTCCCGTCCGTCCGATCGAGGCAAGAAGTGATAGCAATATCAAATCGTTAGACCCAGGATTTGAAGTGCAGTTTCTCGATGGTGGGTCACTTTTCGACCATGCCACAGTCATTGCTGACATGCAAAGCGAGATACTGGCTCATCTTCCGGTGATTATCGAACTGCGTGTCGACGAAGATGGGTTCGCTAAGTGGCGCGTTTCCAAGAACGCGTTTGGTCCAAAGCGCGATTGGCGCCCTATCCATCACGACCATCGCCATGCCAGTGATCCACCGCCTTATTCGTCTTTGCGCAATGTTGCAATGAAAGCCTATCACGTAATATTGGACCCGAGCTTGCTACCCAGTTTAGTTTTCACGCGTGTACGCGACACGTTGGGGAAGGAAGGTGGCATTCGGCTGTATCGCAACGGCTTCCGCGTTCCCCCATATGGCGAACCGGGCAACGATTGGCTACGCCTCGACGAAAATTATAGTCGCCGAAATGTGTTGGCGCCCATTACAAACAAGAACTTCTTTGGAGTGATTGAGGTCCAAGATCCGGAAGGTTTGGTGTTCGAAGAACATACCTCTCGTGAAGGTTTGATTGAGACCCCAGCCTTCTCTGAGCTCAAAGATGTGACCTCAGCCTCCCTGATCACGGCAGCCACAGAGATTCAATCGGATAGAGGGCGAAAAACGCACACTAGTGCTCCGTCTCCACGTCCGGAAACAACCGCAGTTCTGTCCGAGGCACGAGCCGCCATGCGCGCAGCGCGAGAAGCCATCGAACGCACAACCGACAGCTCAAACAGCCCTGAAAAACAGCAGGCCATAATCAAGGCCGCTGATGCTGAGCGCATTATTGAAGCGGAAGAGAAGCGCATCGTCAGTGAGCGGGCACTCTTAGCGGATGAAGCAGCCATGCTGCGTTTGCTTTCATCGATCGGGATGACGACCGCGGAGTTCAGCCACGAAACTGGGATGGCATTCGAAGCGTTTCGCCTTGACCTCGAGAGAGTCTTTGAAACGGCGCTTGCTGCCCGGCCGGGAGACAGCAACTTTAGAGACCAAGCTGAACGTGCCAGTCAGGCGCTGATGCGACTCGATACTCTCACTGCATACCTTAACGCCACGGTTGCAAGCCGCGCAATGCGCGAGATCCATCCTGTCAGCTTGTCAAAAGCGGTGGAGGATTTTGCTAAGGGCATGACCACACACGCAGGATCTCAGTCAGCCACGATAGAAGTAGAAACGCCGGCGCTTGATGCTCTTTACACCAAACCGATGCACGAAGCCGAAGTAGCATCAATTCTGCTCAATCTGTACACTAATGCCCTAAAAGCGATGAAGCGGGCATCGGGCCCGCGCAGGATCCGTGTAGTAGCGGATCGAAGCGACGACAAGGACGCCGTTCGCCTACAATTCTGCGACACAGGCGATGGAGTTCCTGAAAATGTTCGAACTCGCATTTTCGATGCCTTCTTCACCACACAATCCGCTGCCGCAACTAGCGCACCCGATGTTGAACTGGCCAAAGGCACAGGACTTGGCCTTTGGATTGTTGACCAGATTGTGAAGAATGCGGGCGGCGAGATCTCGGTAAGCGACGCACCTCCCGGATACTCAACTTGTTTTGAGCTTCGAATTCCCACTGAGGTCCCTAATGACTGACCCGACACATATCGATCTATCCGGTAGCTGGTTGTTCGTCGATGACGATCCGAATTCTGCTAAATCGTATGCAGCACGGTTAAGTGAAGGCGCGAACGCTATAGCATTGACCGTACTTCCTCCCTCACAAGGACGAGTCGCTCTTCTCACAGGAAACTCGACTCCACTTGGCGTCCTAATGGACGTTGATTTGACTGGGGAACCAGGCGAGCATGGGACTGGCTTAGGAATCGCCCAGGACATTCGGGCGCGGCAAAAAGCACGTAAAATAAATGAGTTTCCGATCATTCGGTTCGCTAACATCGAACCCGTTAAGATCAATATTGGCGGGGATCCATCAAGCGACGATCTGTTCGATGACAAGATGGACAAAGGGGCAGTCGGTCGAAACACGGGGATCGTTCAACGGCGTCTCATTGGCGTCGCTGCTATCTACGATCACTTAAAATCCATGGGCAACAATCCCGCTGATTCAGAGATTTCAAACCTATTTTCACTCGACGAGCCACATTTATCCGAGTGGACGCATCCGGGCCTGATGTCGCGACTAACTGACGGGATGCGTCAGGCGATCCACGTCGCGGCGGGTGCCTATTTGCGTTCCTTTTTGATGCCAACTGGTTTGCTTATGGATCGCAAACTTCTCCTAATGCGAATGGGCACAACTCAAGAGAGCGGAGAAAAGAGTTGGGATGTAATCTCAAAGTTTGCCGACTCGTTTAAGTTTCGGGGTCTGGGCTCTGAGCACTATGAACGCTGGTGGGCCAGAGGGCTCGAAGAGGCATGGGATGAACTGGAGTTTGCAGAGGCACCCATCGCAATGACCTCAGCTACGGATAGAACATCTGCCTTTGCCAACGTGTTCGATATTGAATTGGAGCCACTGCAGCTGGGCGATAGGAGCCCTGGGACGAGGCCTTGGCGTTGGTGCACATTGAGGCAGGAAGAAGATCCTCCATCATACGTACCAGTCGACCCGCGCTTTGGGGTCAAGATTTCGCCTCGTGTGGACGTGGCTCCGTGGATTGAGCCCGCGATGGCTTCAATCGGAGCTGCAGTCCGCAAAGAGCAAGATGCACGACTTAATCGGACAGACATTGAACGTTTGGTCTCGGAATTGTCATAACCATGCACCAGAATGTTGCCGAAGATCTGATCACACTTGAGAACATTCTACGGCGCGTGCCAGCCACTATAGCCACGGCGGACGCGATTTCTACCGTTGCGGGGTCAATTCGTCGCGCAGCGCGGACGATGCAGCGAATAGTGGGTCAAGTCCCACTTCCGTTACCGCGCCGCCAAGGCATTCGCCCGTCGCAAGCCATTATGGACTCCGCAACGATGAGATTCTCGTTTGCTGGCCCCCCACCTGATGGCAAAATCGAAGATGTCGAAACGGAGATACAAGTTTGTATTAGGGGTCGACTTCAGTTGGCAATTGGCTCAGTCGCGCTCGAAGACCACTGGCGAATTGACACTCACGCAGACCACAAATACTCCAGCCAGGCAAAAGAGGGGCATCCGCAGTTTCATTTTCAGCGAGGCGGTCATGCCCAGGATGATTTTAGCTCCGGTCCTGGTTTCGTGCCTGGGCCTGCTCTGAAGGCTGCTGACGAGGGCTGGCGCGGTCTCATGCAGTACCCGGGGCCAAGGGTTGCGATCGTACCCATGTGTCCAACCGCGGCAATAGACTATGTACTCTCACAACATGACGGGCGATTGTGGCGCCGCCTCAAGAGTGATCCGGACTATTCAAACTTGATCAATCAGTGCCAGAACAGAATGTGGAGCATGTATTCGCAGGCCCTCCTTGACGCCAACCGCCGGGAGAAAATTCTAGGCTACTCGTAGGCGAAGAAGAGCGTTGCGAACGCCCAAACTTACCCGCTACTGCAACAAGTCTAGCTTCAAAAGCGACTTGCTGTATTCGTTGATAAATGCCCGACTATGTCGTATCCCATCCATCAACTCAGCTTCGCTAATCTCAAAAGCTCTGTGAATGATCCCATCTCGCCTACCGATCAGCGAGCTAAGTTTGTCCCTCCTAAAGAGCGTTCGCGGTGGTGCAATCACACCAATCCGAACTAGAGCATCCTGGAGCACCCGCAGGGCTTCACGTGGGCCCAGTGTTTCTTGTCCGTTTTCCTTAAATGCAGACAGGCCTAGGTCGTCGCGCCGCTCGAACAATCCGTAGAGGAACATTTCGACGGCATGCACCGTCGAGATAGCAGCCAGTCGGCGATTATTCGCACCGCCTTCAATGCGCAGTTCCTCGGCCTTACGGAAAAAATCACGCGCCATAAGGAGAAAGCCGTCAACTTGAGACAGCATCTCGCTTTGTCGGGCAAGGTAATCCAGGACAACACTCGTTGTGAAATCAGGCGTCCAGTCTTGCGACTCCCAATGACCGTCATCAGTCTGCATAGACATGAGCCAACCGTCGCCGGCGTCAAGTACGTGGGGCAAATCAGCAAGTAGATCTGATCGCCTCAGCGCCTCCATCGCAAGCGTCGTCGCTATCAAGTCTGGAGTTCCGTATTCACAAAACCTGGGCAATGCCCCGTTTGACAACCCCTGAGTGGCTAACCACTGGCATGCTTTCTTGATTGCATCGTGATATCGATCATCGCCTAGCCGCTGGAGACTAACGACAGCCAGCGCGGTCCCCCGAATGGTTGTCAATGTTTGGTCGTCATGCTCATCGGCCCACCACCCTCCGATTGTCTGCAAGCTCAGTAGCCGGTCCATGAGCATCGCAATTTCTCGTCGCAACCTCCCGACTAACGCCGGGCTTCTCGCAGATCGCCACAACACGAAGCCAATTTTTTCGATGAGCAGTACCTGATCGGCATCGGCGCCGCCAAGCGCAATCATGTGCGACGCACATTGCCGAACGGCCGCCTCCAGTTGGTGGCCCTCCGTGGGGCTACCATAAACATCCAAAAACCACGCCAAAGAAAAGCACCAAGTATCTGGCAGCTCTTCATCTTGGAGCTCTCTGGCCATAACAGCGAGCAGCGCGTTGCGACCTTCCGATGTCTTAGGCTCAACCCCAATAATCGGGTAGTGTTCTGGCGTCGCGGTTCTGGCGAGGCGACTGGGTATCAACGCAAGGGCCTTCTCGAGCGATTGCGGAAACTGCTCAAGCTCAAGACGGAGAGCGCGCACTTCAGCTTGCTGCTTATCGCGGATCGCTGCGGTGTAGTCCCCAGCAACGATCTTGACGGTGCGCCTCACCGGCTCCGAGCGTGCGAGGTCGAGCAACTGGGCCGGGAGTGACGCCGCTTTAATCGCCCAATGCGTCCGATGCTGTTCGAAAGGAGCAATTCCCAACTCGGATGAAAATCTCAGCACATCAGATCGATCAAGATACGAACGATCCGCGTCGAGCAAAAACTCAAAATCTAGTTCACGCCCAACCCGTGTAATGTTGTGCACACGTCCGTGGCGGACCGTTCTGACATGCTGCCCATTAGCGCCGACTTCATACATTAGCAAAGTTGGGATTTGCTCAAGTATCGCCAGCGTTTCGGGTCTGTCCAAGTCGACTTGAGCGGCAATTGGATCGCTGTGCTCTTTGAAGCGGTCAACTCCGATAGAAAACCGTGAGGTCTCCCACCATGTGGGACTGCCAGCTACCAGCAAGTTGAACATGCGAACTCCACCACTCGACTTATGCGTGAACTGCGTTACGCCTGAGGCGATCCAGCTCCTACAGCCCAAAAATGAATAGAGTATCAAAGATGCGCGCGCGATGCGGAACTGGTGAAATGGCTGACGGAAACCGGCGGCGGGCAGCCGACTTACTGCCGTCTAATGCCTAAATCCACTCAACATTTGCTACGATTTTGCTACATGGATCAGGCTGGCATTGATTTTGCTTGCTTATATAGAGCAATCCGTCCAATCCACCATGGGGGCCACGGCGAAGACCGGAGTGTTGAAATAGCGGCTGTTGCGCGACGTTTCGGCCATATCAGGCAAGTCTCTCATAAACGATCGGTGCGCGGCGAGCGCGCGACTTCGACCTTCGTGCGGCAGTCCCTTTCAGATAGGTGCAAGGCGGCCGGTTTTGTAGCAATCCAGGAGGACGACATTGAAACGAATGCGCCAAACTGGCGTCGGATCCGGCATCGCCCGGGAGCCCCATAGCACGAGATGGCCGCACTGGCCACCCGGAGCCGGCGGCCGACAGCACCCGGAACGCCGGCAACCGCAAACGTCCTTGTGCTGATTGGAGACCATCCTTCGATCGCCACCGAGAAGCGACGTCGGCGAACGGTAACCGCGCTGCAACCATCTGCCCCTGCCCCAACCTTTTCTTTCGATCACGGCAACACCAAAATTGGCGCAGTTGCGCAGCGCCATTCCTTGATAAGAAAGGCTCCTGGATTCGATGAAGGGCCTTTCCATGCCAAGATTCATAGTCGTTGCGGCACTCAGCCTTGCCGCCGTGAGCGCCTCAACTGCCGTCGCCCAGCCTTTTGAAACGCCGGCGGCGTTGATCGAGGCGCTCTATGCACCCTATCTCGGCAATGGCGACACATCCGAGCGCGACGCGTTTTTCTCCGACGAGCTTACCGGGCTTTATGCGGACGACGCACAGAAGAACCAGGGCGAGGTCGGTGCCATCGGCTTCGACCCCGTCATCAACGGTCAGGACTGGGACATCGCCGACCTGCATGTAGGCAAGGCAGAAATCAGCGGCCAGGCCGCTGTTGTCACCGTCCGCTTCGAAAACTTCTCCACCCCCATGACCCTGCGATACAGCCTGATCGATGAAGGCGGCAACTGGCAGGTCGACGACATCGAAAGCATCGAGGGCGACACCCGATGGAGATTGAGCGAGATTTTCGCCAACGCGCAGGACTGAAACCACGCAGCGCGGAGGCGAATTCGCGCTCGGCCAGGTCGCGCAGAAAGATGGACGCAACTATCATCGGCTTGACAGGCAGTGTCACAGGCGATTAGGGCAGCGTCCCTGTATCGATACAGACGCCAGGAACAAGGGAAGACGGCATGAAACGTGCGATCGTGGCACTCCTCACTCTCCAGCTCGCAGCTTGCCAGTCGATGGCGCTTGAAGACCAGGAGATCGCAACGCCGAAGCCCCCATCCGTGCCGACGCTTTCCGGCGCCGATCTTCAGGCCCTCATCGTCGGCAAGTCGTTGCGCTACACGATCAACGGCGTTGTCTCTTCCTACTTTGCCGACGGCCGATATGGCTACCGCGACTACGAAGTACGCGACGGCGGAACCTACACGATCGCCGGCGACGAGGTCTGCATCACGTTCGAGGATGGCGGCCGACGCTGCGACCAGTTCGCCCGGATTGGTCCTGATTACGTCAGGATCGAAGAAGGCGGCCGCCAGACCAAGGTGGCAGGTGTCGGGCCGGCCTGAACCGGCAACAGCCTCGTGGGCGCGAACAATCCGACAGCAATTGCCGGGGGCCAGCCTTGAGCGCGCATGAAATCCGCCCGGCCCGGCCGGACGAACGTCTGGCGCTGATCGAGATTCAGCGGCGCGCCTCGCTCACGCATGAAGCCTATCGCGCGCTTCTTCTTCAAAATCCCGATGCCATCGATCTTCCGATCGAGCACATCTCCCAGGGCGGCACGCTGGTCGCGACCGTCGAAGCAATCCTTGCAGGCTTTGCGGTCGTCATCACCCACCCGGATGGCACCGTCGAGCTCGACGGCCTGTTCGTCGAACCCCGATGGTCACGCATGGGGATCGGCCGCCACCTCGTTCGCGAAGCCTGCAGCAAAGCACGCCAATGGGGTGCTGAGACGCTGATCGTCGTCGCGTCGCCCGAAACCCAAGGCTTTTACGCCGGCTGCGGCTTTGTCGTCGTCGGCGAAGCGAACACACGCTTCGGCACGGCCGTCACCATGCGTCGGCACACCGCCGAAGAATAAGGGCGTCCGGCACGGGTGCCGCTCGCACCGTCAGCCATTGGGCTCGTCCGGCGACAGGCCGTTTCTTCCAGGCTCCACTTCCTAACAATTTATTAAGAAGAATCGCCGATCGTCCCAAAATGGCATGATTGTCATCGGAGCGAAAACATGAGCTACGATTGGAGTGGCGCAAGACGGCGCCGAACATTAGCGGTCACGGTCAGTGTCGCTCTTATGCTGGCCGCACTGGCGGCAACCATAGCGGTATCCGTTGCGGGAACGATCTTCTAGCCGCGCAATGCGATCCTGACGGGCGCGGAGGTCACCTCCGGGCAACGGCTGCTCGGCAAATGATCTGCGTTGTCGGCGGTCTGACCGACGCGAGCGACACGTCCTCTTCTGCCTCCCAGTACGTGGACTGCGGCGAACTCCGTCAGATCCACCTCGAGAACCCCTGATTCCCGAGGGGTTCAATTATCAGGGGTTGTGGCATAGTTCGCTGGGCACTGCGGCTTTAGTGCCCTGGGGGAGTAAGACGTGAACCCTTTGCGCTCGACACAATGTATCGCGCTGTCGCAGCCTGATATCGACACGCTGCAGCGGGTCTTCGATGACATCTGCGCCGAACATTGCTGGCCGCGCGACAGCGCCCGCGCCCGCCGGCATGCACGCATGCTGATCGACGAATATCTGGCGGGTACGACAAACGAGCAATTGCTGCTCGTCGTCGGCCGCTGGTTCGCCTCCCGCCTCGCGGAGACATCGACCCCGGCTTAGAGGTTGCATGGCGGCGAAACGCACCCGGAAAGGCTGCTTACAAAAGCGTTATCCTGCGCTACATTAGAGCGATTGACTGTTTGCCGCGTGGGAGGAGCCCTGCCGCAAGCCGTCCCGATGCCGACATTCATTGAGATGATCTCGAGGAGGAGACGCATGTATCAAATCATCTGGAACCAGCCGATCGAACTCGACCTCGTGACGGGCGATGTCCGCACCGTCAAGGGCCCTTCTGACGCGCTTGCCTGCCTTGCCGACCATTGGCCGCGCCGCGGACCGAGCTACGTCGCCGCCCGCAGCGCCTGCCGCGCCGCCATCGACGGCCGTCGGACTGTCGAGGAAGCGCGATCGCTGTTTATTTCGGCCGCGCGAGAAGCTGAATTGAAAGCGCACTGAGAGGCGTTTTCCGCTTGCCTTGAGTGCCCTGCACTCACCCTTTGTCGTTGGCATGCGAAGAGCATGCGGGATAACGATTTGTTTGGCGCCTGACGCCGTTTCTGAGAAATGACACGTGGCGGCGCGACCGCGCCCCGGAACCGAGCCTGCGCATGGGATGAGGTGATTGCGGTTGCGTGCCGATTTGGCGCACCATCTTCAAAACGCACACAAATATCCCGGAAATGGCCCGATTTCTGTCGTGAAGCGTTCATTTCTCTCCGGTATATCATGAGGTGCCTCACAAAAACCAATTTCGAAGCGCCTCAGTCCCATTCAAGGGAAAAGCATAATGTCCCGGCAAAGGGACAACGAAAACGGGAGAGATATCATGACTGAACAGAATCTCTATCGCATCGTTGAAGTCACGGTAACACGCGGCGGTGACCGTCGCGATGTTGGCATCATGACCGTGCGCCAGGCCCTGGAACTGCAAGTCCCGAGCCTTGAATACAGCCATCCGGAGCTGAATTCTCGCTCCGACGGCCGGTTTCTCACACGCGACCAATTGCAAGCTTACGCCGGCTGCGCCTGAGATAAACCCTTGCAGCACCCGGAGAGGGTGCTAACGTCCGGCTGGGATTCTAAACAGCCGGACAATCATGCAAACAGTCATTCCACTTTCGCCACCCGTCCTGTTGCCGATCACCGGCAGCCTCGTGGGTTTTCCGGTGCGCCGGGTCTATTGCGTCGGTCGCAACTATGCGGCCCACGCGATCGAGATGGGGCACGACCCGGATCGCGAGCCGCCGTTCTTCTTCCAGAAAAACCCGGACAATCTGCTGGTGGCTGACAAAGCCTTCCCCTACCCGCAGCGCACGAGCGATGTGCACCATGAGGTCGAACTGGTTGTCGCCCTGAAAAGCGGTGGTGCCGACATCCCGGTCGAACAGGCGCTCGACTGCGTCTATGGCTATGGCGTCGGCATCGACTTTACCCGCCGCGACCTGCAGGCGGAGGCCAAGAAGGCCGGCAAGCCCTGGGCCGCGGCGAAGGCCTTCGAGCATTCTGCGCCGGTTTCGGAAATCGTACCGGTCGAGGCGATCGGCCACCCCGCCAACGGCAATATCTGGCTGAAGGTCAATGGCGAACTGCGCCAGCAGGGCGACCTCGACCAGATGATCTGGAAGATACCCGAGGTCATCTCGGAGCTTTCGCGGCTCTTCACGCTGGCGCCTGGCGACATCATCATGACCGGGACACCGTCGGGTGTCGGTCCTGTGGTGCGCGGCGACACGATAACCTGTGGGGTCGATGGCGTGGCCGCCCTCGCCGTCACCGTTCGCTAGGATCAGGGCGCTTCCGCAACCGTACTGGTCGGTGCGCGGAAGCGCTCGTTCGTTTCATGCCGTAACCACTTTGAGCATTTCCTGACGGAAAACCGCTACGCACTTTTCCTGGAAATGCTCCCGACCGCAAGGATCACGCGATGCCGCTCTATGCCCTTGGACCGCTGCGCCCGCAAACGCCTGCCCAGGGCAGCTACTGGGTGGCGCCGGATGCCAACATCATCGGCCAGGTGGAAATTGGCGAGGATGTCGGGATCTGGTTCGGCGCGACGCTACGCGCCGACAACGAGCCGATCCGACTCGGCGCCGGCACCAATATCCAGGAAAACACCGTGATCCATGTCGACCCTGGCTTTCCCGTGACGATCGGCGAAGGCTGCACCATCGGCCACGGCGCGATCATCCACGGCTGCACCATTGGCGACAATTCGTTGATCGGCATGGGCGCGACGGTGCTGAACGGCGCCAAGATCGGCCGCAACTGCCTGGTCGGCGCCAATGCGCTGGTCACCGAAGGCAAGGAGTTTCCGGACAATTCGCTGATCGTCGGATCACCGGCCAAGGCGATCCGCGTGCTGGACGATGAGACAGTCGAGGGGCTGAAGCGCTCGGCGAGCCACTACGTCAAGAACTGGCAACGCTACGCGATGCAGCTGACCAGGCTCGACTGAACGCTACGCTGGAAACAGCGATGCACGCGCCGTCAGGCGCAGCTCTGGCAATGGCCGCGGATCTCGATCGTGGTCTTTTCCGTCTTGAAGTTCTGCGCCCGCGTCAGTGCCGACAGCCGCTGCTCGATCGCGATGTCGTGGAACTCGGTTACCTGCCCGCATCCCTCGCAGATCGTGAACGCCGTTACGCCATGGTCGTGCTCATGCTCGTGCGGGCATGTGCAGGCAACAAAGGCATTGAGGCTTTCGAGCCGATGCACCAGGCCGTATTCGAGCAGCTTGTCGAGCGCGCGATAGACCTGCAGCGGCGCACGAAACCCCTGGTCGCGCAGCTTGTCGAGAATGGTATAGGCGCTCAAGGGGCCTTCGGAATGGCTGAGCGCATCCATCACCATTGTCTGGTTCTTGGTCAGTTGCGGGGTCGCCATCAATGATGCCCTCCAGGCGTGGAATGAGACGCTGTCTCCAACCGGCGCCGCCCGATCGGCAGCAGACTCAGTACGAAAAGCGCAAGTGCGGCAACGACGATAGACGGTCCCGAAGGCGTATCCCAGTGCAGCGAGCCGAAAAGTCCGCCGGTCACGGCAAGCGCGCCGATGACCGAGGCGAGAACAGCCATGATTTCAGGCGATGTCGCAAAGCGTCGTGCCGTCGCCGCCGGGATGATCAGCAGCGACGTGATCAGGAGGATGCCGACGATCTTCATGGCAATGGCGATCACCAATGCCATCAGTAGCATGAAGAACAGCCGCGCCCGCTCCGGCTTCATGCCTTCCGCTTCCGCAAGTTCCGGATTGACTGTGGAGGCCAGCAGCGGCCGCCAGAGATAGACGATGGCGAAGATCACCAGGATGCCGCCGCCCCAGATGATGTCGATGTCGGATTCCGACACCGCCAGGATGTCGCCGAAGAGAAAGCCGACGAGATCGATGCGCACCCAGGTCATGAAGGCGACGATAACGAGCCCGATCGACAGTGCCGAATGCGAGAGGATGCCGAGCAGCGCGTCGGTCGACAGCGCCCCGCGCCGCTGCAGGAAGAGCAACAGTATGGAGACGGCAGCCGCGACGATGAACACCGCCACCATCAGGTTGAGATCGAGGAGCAAGGACAAGGCCACACCCAGCAGCGCCGAATGCGCCATGGTGTCGCCGAAATAGGCCATGCGCCGCCAGATAACGAAGCAGCCGAGCGGGCCCGCCATGACGGCGATGCCGATGCCGGCGATCAGCGCCCGGACGAAGAAATCGTCAAGCATCGCGCTTCTCCTTCAATTCGAAGCCATGCAGGCGGCTATGGTGACCGCAGCCGCAATCGTCGCCATGGTCATGCACGTTGTCGTCCTCGTCGTGGTGATGGCCGTCGCCGGGATAACAGTGCTCGGTGATCGAACCATCCGCATGCAGCACGCGCCCGTCGGGCAGATGGGTGTGGTCGTGGTTGTGGCTATAAACCGCAAGCGTGCTGGCGGCACGGCGGCCGAAGAGCTTCTGGTATTCAGGACTCTGGCTGACGGCCTGCGGCGTGCCGGTGCAGCAGACATGGCCGTTGAGGCAGACGACCGTGTCGGTCTCGGCCATGACGATATGCAGGTCGTGCGAGATCAGGAGGATGCCGCAGCCGGTGCGGTTGCGGATCTGCTTGATCAGTTCATAGAGCGCAATCTCGCCGCTGAAATCGACCCCCTGCACCGGTTCGTCAAGCACCAGCAGGTCCGGCTTGCGGGCAATCGCGCGCGCGAGCAGCGCCCGCTGGAATTCGCCGCCTGACAGATGTTGCACCTCGGCCTTCGCCAGGTGCAGCACGCCGGTCGCCGACAGCGCCTCCTCGATTTCCCGGCCTTTCAGCGGCCCGGTCAAGGTCATCAGCCGCTCGACCGTCAAGGGCAGCGTCCAGTCGACGGAAAGCTTCTGCGGGACATAGCCCACCTTCAGACCCGGCTTGCGCTCGACGTAGCCTTCGTCGGCCTTCAGCACGCCGATCGCGGTCTTTGCCGTCGTCGACTTGCCGGAGCCATTGGGCCCGATCAAGGTGACGATCTCACCGGGGCTGATCGAAAACTCGACGCCGCGCACCAGCCAGCGGCCGTTGCGGCGAACACCGGCATTGTTCAACCGCACCAGCGGTGTCGTTTCTGGGGATCGGAAATTCAGCATCAAAAAAATTCCGGATTGGCGGTTGCCACTGGCTATCGCACACGTTATAGCATAACGCAATTGATGTAATAACATTACATTGAAACATCGACACGTTCAACCTGATGTGTGCGTGGTGTTTCAAGTGTCCGAACTGCGCCTGCCTCTGACAGAAAACTGAACAAGTTCAGGGACTTGCGTGACATTCAAGCCCGGAGAAACCGATGAAATCGTCTTCCGCCCTGCTGTTTGCCTCCACCATCCTGTTGTCGTCGCCCGTTGCGGCTGCGGGACCTAATGTGGTGGCTTCGATCAAGCCTGTCCACTCGCTCGTCGCATCGATCATGCAGGGCGTTGGTGAACCCGCGCTGATCGTCGAGGGTGCCGCCTCTCCCCACACCTACAACATGAAGCCATCGAACGCTGCGGCACTTCAGGCGGCCAAGGTGGTGTTCTGGGTCGGACCCGGCCTTGAGGCCTTTCTCGACAAGCCGCTCGATGCCTTGAGCGGCGGCGCCAAGGTGGTGGAACTCAGCGAGGTGCCCGGGCTTGAGAAGCTGAAATTCCGCGAAGGCGGCGCCTTCGAGGCACATGATCATGGCCATGAGGGCCACGAAGGCGAAGCCGGTCACGGCGAAGAAGGCCATAAACACACCGAGGGTGAGGCGGAACACGACCACGCCGCAGCGCCCGAAGCTGCTGCAGCCCATGATCACGACCACGCGCATGAGGGTCATGATCACGATCACGATGGTTTCGACATGCACCTGTGGCTCGACCCGCAGAACGCCAAGGCGATGGCGGCGGCGATCGAAAAGACCCTCGCCGAAGCCGATCCGGACAATGCGGCCACCTACAAGGCCAACCTCGACAAGCTCGGCGAGCGGCTAGACGCGCTCGACAAGTCCCTCGTTGAAACCGTCGCACCGGTGAAGGACAAGCCCTTCATCGTCTTCCATGATGCCTACCAGTATTTCGAGCACCGCTACCAGGTGCGGGTGGCCGGCTCGATCACCGTCAGCCCGGAGGTTCTGCCCGGTGCCGAGCGGCTGTCGCAGATCCATGCCAAGATCAAGGAACTCGGCGCGACCTGCGTTTTCGCCGAGCCGCAATTCGAGCCGAAGCTGATCAATGTGGTGATCGAGGGCACGCCGGCGAAATCCGGAACGCTAGACCCGGAAGCGGCCACGCTTGATGCCGGCCCGGATCTCTATTTCCAGCTGATGGAAGGCATCGGCACGTCGCTGAAGACCTGCCTCACGTCGGCAAGCTGAACCGTCCTCCCAAGGCGGCAAGCCCGTCTGTCAAGGCGGAGAAATCCGCCTTTGAGGCGGCAGGGGTGGGCGTCCGCGCCCGCCCTTTTCTTTCCTCAATTTACGTAATGGTATAACATATAGGAATTGATATGGAAAAGCTTCCTGTGACCGTGCTGTCCGGCTTTCTCGGCGCCGGCAAGACGACGTTGCTCAACCATGTGCTGACCAACCGCGACGGCTTGCGTGTTGCCGTGATCGTCAACGACATGAGCGAGATCAACATCGACGCCGCACTGATCCGCGAAGGCGGCGCCAACCTGTCGCGCACCGAGGAGCAACTGGTCGAAATGACCAATGGCTGCATCTGTTGCACGCTGCGCGACGATCTCCTGCGTGAGGTCCGCCAGCTCGCCGAACAGAACCGGTTCGACTACCTGCTGATCGAATCGAGCGGCATTTCGGAGCCCCTGCCCGTCGCCACAACCTTCGACTTTCGTGATGAGAACGGCGAGAGCCTTGCCGACGTCGCCCGCCTCGACACGATGGTGACCGTCGTCGACGCCGCCAATCTGCTGGCGGATTATTCCTCGCTCGATTTCCTCGCCGATCGTGGCGAGACCGCAGGCGAAGGCGATACCCGCACCCTGGTCGATCTGCTGGTGGAGCAGATCGAATTTGCCGATGTCGTCGTCCTCAATAAGATCGGCACGGCCACGCCTGAGCAGCGCGATGCCGCCCGCAAGATCATCGTCGGACTGAACCCGGACGCGCGGCTGGTCGAAGTGGATTTCGGCAAGGTGGAACTGCGCGACGTGCTCGGCACCGGCCGCTTCGACCTTGCCAGGGCCGAGCAGCACCCGCTCTGGTACAAGGAATTGCACGGCTTCAAGGATCATATCCCGGAAACCGAGGAATACGGTATCCGCTCCTTCGTCTACAAGGCGCGCCGTCCGTTCGATCCCACGCGCTTTCAGGCGTTTCTCGACCGCTCCTGGCCGGGCGTGGTGCGCGCCAAGGGCTTCTTCTGGCTGGCAACGCGGCCCTATCATGTCGGCGAGTTGAGCCAGGCTGGCGCGCTGGTCAGAACGTCGAAGATGGGCCTGTGGTGGGCAGCCGTGCCGAGGGAGCAATGGCCGCGCGACCCCGGCTTCCTCAGGGCTGTCGGCCCCTATATCGACCCCGTCTGGGGAGACCGTCGCCAGGAGATCGTCTTCATCGGCGCCGACCCGATGGACCAGGCCGCGCTGAGCGCCGAACTCGATGCGTGCCTCGTCAAAGACACCAGCTTTCAGCCGGACCGCTGGCGGGATCTGCCGGATCCCTTCGCAAGCTGGTCGCAGCGGGCGGCCTGATGCAGGCAACGGGACAGAGGCCGCGCCGGCTGCGCTTCACCTGCATGGGGCTCAATGCGGCCGGCAGGCCGGTGCCGATGTTCGATCCGTTCTTCGACGGGCGAGATGAGGTAGAGGAAGGTCCTGTGCCGGTGGGACCGCTGGAGCTTCTGCTGTTCGGAAAGCGGGAACGGACCGAGCCTGAAGATCTCCCGCCGATGCGTCGAACGACAACGTAGCCCCCGGGAGGAGGAGGAAGGGGTCGGCGTTTCGTCAGACAGGCATTTGGGGATCTGCCAAAAGTCGAAGGGGCAGCCCGAAGGCTGCCCCGATCGCTTGGCTTAACGCGTCGATGCCAGGCCGACGATGACGCCGGTCGCCAGGCTGATCAGCAGGAAGTCGTTGTCGACGCGCACCCACTGCTGGCCACGCGGCGGCTGGCGCAGCTTGTAGCGGCGGTAGTCACGCACCTGCGCCATATGGCGGCGCTCGGCCGGGCTCAGGCGATGGCCGCGGGACCAGCGTTCCCTCTTTTCGATGGTGACCCGCTTTTCGATGGTCACGTGCCTGTCACCACGGCGCTCCACGTTGCGGTCCATGTGGCGATCAACCTGATGGCGCTGGTAGCGGTCATGGTTCTGGGCGACTTCGAAGGAACCTGCCGGCTGCGCAAAGGCGGCGACCGGCGTGATCAGGAAGGAGCTGGCGACCAGGGCGGTCAGGAGACGTTTCATCGGGGTATTCCTTTCGTTATTTGCACCCCGAAAATAGGCCCGACTTCCTGAACCGAATATGAAACACTACATTACAAATACGTAATGATATTCTATGCTTATGAGCGTTTCCTTACAAACGTGCACTTCACTCGGACAAGCTGACGTAACGGAAACGATCGAAATCCGCCGGCAGTCCCGCGCCCGATGTGTCGAACGCGAACATGCCAGCGAAGGCCCCGGTGAAGGATCCGTGCTCGCCGCGGCCACCCTCGTCCGACACCACACCGGCATCGAGAACCGGGCCGATCG
Source organism: Ensifer adhaerens (assembly GCF_013283195.1). GTDB lineage: Bacteria > Pseudomonadota > Alphaproteobacteria > Rhizobiales > Rhizobiaceae > Ensifer > Ensifer adhaerens_G. The sequence goes on from NZ_JABEKT010000001.1 coordinate 2,666,246, forward strand.
CCTGCCACTCCATCTCGCCGTCGGCGCGCCAGAAAAACTGCAGGTCATTGTCACGCACCTCCATGGCAAGCTCGATCGGTCCCGTCGGAACGGCGATGCCGCTTCCGATGGGAAACTGCAGCCGGCCATGCGGGAAGTCGCCCGGACAGGACAGGATCGTCAACGCCCGCCCGAGTGTCTCATGCCAGGTCAGGCCGAGCGCATGGAACTTGTGGCGGTTGTAGTAGTGCGCGAGCCCGGCCACCTGCTGGTAGGTCCCGGGCGCGAATTCGACGGTGGTTTCGGCGCGGAAGGAGTGATGCTCCTGCCGGCGGGCAACGAGCGCCTGCTCGAACCAGCTGCCGATGCTCTCGCGGCCAAAGAGCCGCAAATGCCCTGCCCGTCTTTCCAGCGAAAAGATCCGCTCGGGCAGCGGCGTTCGCAGCCATTGGAATTCGGACGGCAGCGCCGTTTCATCGAAATCGGTCTCGACCACACGCGGCGACGACGGGGCCCGGGCGCCGGCCGGGGCTGCCACTGTGATCTCGGGAACCGGCCCGCCGTTTTCCAGATAGAGCCAGCCATCGTCGCGCCAGACGCATTTCTGCAGCGCCGTCTCGCGGCCAAGCGTGCAGCGGCGCTGGGGCGGCAACGGTCGGCCGCAGAGATGCGTGTGATAGGCCTGCCCATCGGGCGTCTCGACATATTGCCCGTGCCCGGCGCGCTGCAGCGGCGCGTCGGGATGGTCCTTCGAGGTGATCAGGTAAGTATCCGGATGCATCTCGTAAGGACCGTCGATCGTGCGCGAACGCGCCATGGTCACGGCATGATCGTATCCGGTGCCGCCCTCCGCCGTCGTCAGATAGTACCAGCCATTGCGCTTGAAGAGATGCGGCCCCTCGACCAGACCCAGCGACGAGCCGGCAAAGATGTTCTTCACCGGCCCGGTAAGCCTGCGCTTTCGCTCGTCCCATTGCTGCAGCAGGATGCCGTCGAAGGCCGGATGTTTGGGCGAGCCGCCGAAGCTCTCGCTGCGGTGGTTCCACTGCATGTTCAGAAACCACTTGCGGCCGTCATCGTCATGGAACAGCGACGGGTCGAAGCCGGAGGAATTCACGTAAACCGGATCGGACCAGACCGCCTCGATCGCCTCCGCCGTGACGATGTAATTGTGCGCGTCCTTGAAGTTGCCGTCGAAGCGCTTGACGTCGGTATAGACGAGAAAGAACAGCCCATCGTCATAGGAAAGGCACGGCGCCCAGACGCCGCAGCTATCGGGATTGCCGCGCATGTCGAGCTGGCTTGCCCGCTCCAGCGGCCGGCGCACCAGCCGCCAATTTACCAGATCGCGCGAATGATGGATCTGGACACCCGGATACCACTCGAACGTGGACGTGGCGATGTAGTAGTCCTCGCCGACGCGGCAGATCGACGGATCCGGGTTGAAGCCGGGCAGGATCGGGTTGCGAATCAGGGCAGTCATACCGGGCACTTCCTCCGTTTATCGACCACATCCAGCCCCAAACCATCACGATTTTCAAGACTGCAACGTTGCAGTTAGCTATGCGACATAGGGCGACGCCCATGGGAATCCGGCAGTATCGTCATTCCCCGCCTTCAGATTTCCAAGTGGAACCCCCTGACGATACTGGGTCATGCCCTGTTGTGCCCAATGATTGGGCAATCGCCTGATAGCTCTATTCGACTTTAGTCTGGGGTGGCGGAACTAACAGGGAAAATCGAGCCTCGGACTTGAACGCGGGCTTGAAATCGGCACTCTGCCTGTGCTTGGCACAAAAACCAAAACAGCCACTGCGGGGAGGAAATCGATGAAAGCGTTACTCGGCTTCAGCCGACTCATAGACACGATTACCGAGTTCATCGGCAAATCGGTCTCCTGGCTCATTCTGGTTGCTGTGCTCGTCAGCGCCGGCAATGCCGTCATCCGGAAAATCTTCAACATGTCGTCGAACGCCTGGCTAGAGGCGCAGTGGTATCTGTTCGGTGCCGCCTTCATGTTTGCAGCCGCCTACACGCTGAGCCAGAACGAGCATATCCGCATCGACGTGGTCTACGGCCAGTTCTCGCGCCGCGTGCAGCACTGGATCGACCTGTTCGGCCATGTCTTCTTCCTGATGCCTTTCGTGCTCCTGGTGCTGTATTACCTCTTTCCCTATGTGAAGATGTCCTTCGTCTCGGGCGAAGTGTCGTCCAGTGCGGGCGGCCTGATCATCTGGCCGGCAAAGGCTATCTTGCTCTTCGGCTTCCTTTTGCTCGCCTTCCAGGGCGTGTCGGAAATCATCAAGAAGGTCGCGATCATGACCGGCAACATGGACGACCCGACACCTTACGTGCCGACCCATGCGCCGCTTGACGACGTCGTCGCCCCGGAGGCCCGTCCATGATCGAATTCATTGCTGAAAACCTGGCACCGATCATGTTCGTTTCGCTGATCGTGTTCCTGCTGCTGGGCTATCCTGTCGCCTTCTCGCTTGCCGCCAACGGTCTCCTGTTCTTCATCATCGGCGTGGAGCTCGCTCCCATGTCGGATTCGATCAACCTCTCATGGCCATTGCTCAACGCTTTGCCCGACCGGTTCTGGGGGGTGATGTCGAACGATACATTGCTCGCCATCCCCTTCTTTACCTTCATGGGGATCGTGCTCGAGAAATCGGGCATGGCGGAAGACCTGCTTGATACCATTGGCCAGCTCTTCGGCCCGATCCGCGGCGGTCTTGCCTATGCGGTCATCTTCGTCGGCGCGCTGCTTGCAGCCACCACCGGCGTGGTTGCCGCGTCCGTCATCGCGATGGGCCTGATCTCGCTGCCGATCATGCTGCGCTACGGCTATGACCGGAAGGTTGCCTCGGGCGTCATTGCCGCTTCCGGCACGCTCGCGCAGATCATTCCGCCGTCGTTGGTGCTGATCGTCCTTGCCGACCAGCTCGGCCGCTCGGTCGGTGACATGTATGCCGGCGCCCTCATTCCGGGCCTGGTTCTGACCGGCCTCTACATGGTCTACATCCTGATCATGACCTTCGTCCGGCGCGACTCGATGCCGGCACTGCCACTGGCAGCCCGCACCCTCGGCTCCGGCGTCACGTCGCTGATCATCGCCCTCCTCGTCGCCGGCGCCTTTGCCTATGCGGCGCACATCTATCTCTATCCGACCCATGGCGAAAACGCCGACATTCTCGGCGCAACCGTCGGCGTCGGCTTCATCTACGTCGTCGCACTGCTCGATCGCGGCCTGAAGTTTAACGCGATGTCGCGGCTTGCCCAGCAGGTCATCATCGTGCTGATCCCGCCGCTGGCGCTGATCTTCCTGGTGCTCGGCACCATCTTCCTCGGCATCGCCACGCCGACCGAAGGTGGCGCCATGGGTGCCGTCGGTGCCCTGATCATGGCCGCGGCCAAGGGGCGCCTCACCATGGACGTGGTGCGCGGCGCGTTGACGGCAACGACAAGGCTTTCGGCCTTCGTGCTGTTCATCCTGATCGGTGCCCGCGTATTCTCGCTGACCTTCTACGGGGTCAACGGGCACATCTGGGTCGAACATCTGCTGACGGCAATGCCGGGTGGCGAAACGGGCTTCCTGATCGCGGTCAACCTGCTCGTCTTCTTCCTGGCGTTCTTCCTCGACTTCTTCGAGCTTGCCTTCATCATCGTGCCGCTCCTGGCTCCGGCTGCCGACAAGCTCGGCATCGACCTGATCTGGTTCGGCGTGCTGCTCGGCATCAACATGCAGACCAGCTTCATGCATCCACCCTTCGGCTTCGCGCTCTTCTATCTGCGCTCGGTCGCGGCCAAGGTGCCCTATCTCGACAAGATCACCGGCAAGACGATCCAGCCGGTGACGACAGGCCAGATCTACTGGGGTGCAGTGCCCTTTGTCGGCATCCAGCTCTTGATGGTGGCGCTGACGATCATGTTCCCGCAGATGGTCATGCACTACAAGGGAACAGGGACTGTCGTCGATCCGAACACGATCAAGATCGAGGTGCCTGGTTTCGGCGCCGGCGGTGGCGGCCTCGGTCTTCCCGGCGGCCTGCAGCTTCCAGGCGGCAGCCCGCTCGACCAGAAGCCGGCCGACCAGGGCGGCGCCCAGCCGCAGACAGCACCATCGAACGACCTCAGCCAGCCGCCTTCGTTTGGCAGCCCAGGTGCTCAGCCGCAGACGGCACCGTCAAACGACCTCAGCCAGCCGCCGTCGTTCAAGTAGAACGGACTGGCAGATGGAAATACGAAGGGCGGCCCATCGGCCGCCCTTTTCATTTCGGCAAGGATGTATCCAGTCACTGGAAGCTTGCAGCAAGGCGTTTGCGCCGACCACCCCACCCTCATTCCTGTGCTCGTCACAGGAATCCAGTCAGCCCAAGTTATTGGGCTAAAACAGTCTTTTGACCCCACGGACGTGGGGTCGCTGGATCTCCGCCACAAGGGCGAAGATGAGGGGAAGAGGCATACGCCTCTCGCCAGGAGACCATCTTCCGGCCTTGACCTCAGCCAATGGGCAGGACGATTGCGGCATGCGGCGAGCGACCCCGCTCAGTCCAGTCGTTTTGCCGGATTGTCGCGGTACCAGTCGACGATCATGGGCATCATCTCCTCGAACGGCCCACCCACAAACACGTTGAGAAGCCCCATGCGCGCGGTGCTCTCGTTGCGGAAGTCGTGCAGGGTGCCGCGTGGGATGACGCAGATCGATCCCTTCTCCATCCGGTACCAGGTGTCGCCGACGAGGATGCTGGCCGTTCCCTCGATCACGTAGAAGATTTCGTCATTGTCGTCATGGCTGTGCGCGCCCGGCCCTTCGTGCCGCGCCTCCACCCACCATTCGGAAATTGAGAACCGGCCTTGCGTTTCCGGGCCGTCGGCTTTGAACACCGCCTGTATCGCGCCCATGTCGTAGCGCCGGCCGCCATCCGGTCCGTGCACGATCGATTGGCTTTCGCTCGGCATGACACCCTCCTCGTCAGGAATTGACGCCGCAACCCTACCACGAAATCAGGCGGCGATGCCGATCGTGAGAAGGAATGAAAAAGCCACCCGCAACCGAAGTTGCGGGTGGCCTCTGGCAATCGGGTGCAGGGGAAAGCTTAGAGCTTGCCGCCGCGCTGCTGGATCATCATGAAGGTATCGTAGTTGTATTCGGCGATCTGGGCATTCAGGTAGTATTCGCCGCGGAATGCCTTGATCGAGTCCCAGATCTTCTTGAAGGTCGGGTTCGTGGCTTCCATTTCGGCATAGACTTCGTTTGCCTTGTCGAAGCAGGCCGACAGGATTTCCGCGCTGAACGGGCTGAGCTTGGCGCCGGCGGCAACCAGGCGCTTGATCGCCGAAGGGTTCAGGTAGTCGTACTTCTGCAGCATGTTCGCGTCGGTTGCCTGGCAAGCGGTGCGAAGCAGCGACTGGTAGTTCTTCGGCAGGCCGTCGAAGGCCGCCTTGTTGAACATGGCGTGAACCGTCGGGCCACCTTCCCACCAGCCGGGATAGTAGTAGTAAGGCGCGACCTTGTAGAAGCCGAGCTTCTCGTCGTCATAGGGGCCGACCCATTCGGCAGCGTCGATGGTGCCCTTTTCGAGCGCGGGATAGATGTCGCCGCCGGCGATCTGCTGCGGCACGACGCCGAGCTTTTCGACCACCTTGCCGGCAAAGCCGCCGATGCGCATCTTCAGGCCTTGCATGTCGGCAACGGTCTTGATTTCCTTGCGGAACCAGCCGCCCATCTGCACGCCGGTGTTGCCGCCGGGGTAACCGACGAGGCCTTGGGTCGCCAGGAATTCGTTGAAGAGGTCAATGCCGCCGCCATGGTAGTGCCAGGCGTTCATGCCGCGCGCGTTGAGAGCGAAAGGAACGGCCGCGCCGAGCGCCCAGGTCGGGTCCTTGCCCCAGTAATAGTATGCGACCGTGTGGCAGGCTTCGACCGTACCGGCAGCAGCCGCGTCAGCCGCCTGCAGACCGGGCACGATTTCACCGGCTGCGAACACCTGGATCTGGAAATTGCCGTCAGTGGCTTCGGAGACGTATTTGGACAGGACTTCGCCGCCGCCATAAATCGTGTCCAGCGACTTGGGGAACGACGAGGCAAGGCGCCAGTTGATCTTGGGGTTTGCCTGCGCGATGGCCGGCGATGCGAGCGCAGATGCGCCGGCCGCGGCCAAGCCACCGAGGCTTGCGTTTTTAATGAATGAACGGCGATCCATGGTTCCTCCCTATTTCCGCCAAGGCAGAATCCGGCGCGACCTTAGCCGCGCCTCCGCCCAATGGAACCTCACCGCCCTTGCGGCACGTGCGAGGCCCCGCTCCTCCTCCTCAAGCGCATCGCGATCTCTGACGATCGCTCCCTGCGCTTTCCCTTTTTTATTGCTGCGCATGCCGTCATCACAAAACCGCTTCGCACTCTCGCGCGACATGCCTCAGAGCCATCCGTATCGCAACGCGAACCGGCGGCATCGACGCACCTTACACGCTCACTTATGCATGTCCAGCGGACGCTTTCCGGCGCATATTCGACTTTTGTCTAATGCGCCGGAAGGCAGCGTTCATTGCCCAAAATCGAGGCAAATCAATATTTTCGGCTAACTAGAGCTCCGCCGAAGTCGCCCAGAGATTGACGTCCGCTTCGCGGGCGTAAAGATCGATCTCGGCCAGTTCTTCCGCCGTGAACGTGTCGTTTTCGAGCGCCTTGACGCAATCGACGATCTGCTCGGAACGGCTGGCGCCGATCAGCGCCGAGGTGATGCGTCCGCCGCGCAGCACCCAGGCAAGCGCCATCTGCGCCAGCGTCTGCCCGCGCTTTTCGGCAATGCCGTTGAGCTTGCGGATGTTGTCGATGATCTCGGGCCGGATGAAGTCCTTCTTGAGGAAGTGGTTCTGTGCGGCACGGCTGTCCTGCGGAATGCCGCCGAGATACTTCGTTGTCAGCATGCCCTGGGCGAGCGGCGAAAAGACGATCGAGCCGATGCCGAGATCTTCCAACGTGTGCACGAGACCGTCATCCTCGATCCAGCGGTTGAGCATGGAATAGCTCGGCTGGTGGATCAGGCAGGGCGTACCAAGCTCCTTCAGGATCGCGGCCGCCTCGCGGGTGCGCTGCGAGTTGTAGGAGGAGATGCCGACGTAGAGCGCACGGCCCGAGCGCACAATGTGGTCGAGCGCGCCGCAGGTTTCTTCCAGCGGCGTGTCCGGATCGAAGCGGTGCGAATAGAAGATGTCGACATAGTCGAGACCCATGCGCTTCAGGCTCTGGTCGCAAGACGCGATCAGATACTTGCGGCTGCCCCACTCGCCATAGGGACCCGCCCACATGTCGTAGCCGGCCTTGGACGAGATGATCAGCTCGTCGCGCAGATGCGCGAAATCGGTGCGCATGATTTCGCCGAAGGCAGTTTCAGCCGAGCCCGGAGGCGGGCCATAATTGTTGGCGAGGTCGAAATGGGTGATGCCGAGGTCGAAGGCGGTGCGGCACATGTCGACCTTGCGATCGTGCGGGGTGTCGCCGCCGAAATTGTGCCAGAGCCCCAGCGAGATCGCCGGCAGCTTCAGGCCGGAGCGGCCGACGCGGTTGTACTTCATGGTGTCGTAGCGGTTTTCCGCCGGTAGCCAGGTCATCGCAATTCCTCCGCGATATCGATGGCGGCAAACACCCGCCATCCTGCAAACGAGAAGGGTTTCCGCGATTGCGGAAACCCCTGTTCAGCAACGTCTAGACTGGTCCGGTGCGGCTATGAAGCGGCAGCGGCACGATTTCCCGATATTTCTTCTTCCGTCTCGATCAGCAGCGCCTGCGCCTCCTCGATCCCAAGTGCGGCCGGCTGGGTGCAGGTGGTCGTCAGTTCGATGAACCGCCCTTCCTCGCCGGATTTCAGGATCGACACCATCACATCGACGCCGTGCAGCGCGCGCTCGAGCGAGCAGCGGGCATCACGCCCCTCGAGAATGGCGATCGCCATGTCGGCGAGACCGGCGGTGCGGTAGTTCGCCATCGGCCCCTGCGGATGCTCCTGGTTTTCGACCGCAAAGGGATGATCCCACATTTCGAGCGGCTGGATGTTCTTGTCGCGGCCGCTTGCTTCCACCTTGCCGCCGAAGAAATTGGGATCGGGCACGAAGATGGAGCCTTCCGTGCCGTAGAGTTCCATGTTGGCGTGGCGGTGCGACCAGACATCCCAGCTCGCCGACAGCGTGATCGTCGCGCCGTTCACAAATTCCAGCAGCGCGTGGATGTTGGTCGGCGTCTTCACCGGGATTTCTTCGCCGTTGCGCGGTTCGCTGGTGATCGTGCGCGTCGGATTGGCCATCGACGACAGGGCCGCCACGCGCTTCACCGGACCGATCAGGTTGATCAGGTTGGCAATGTAGTAAGGCCCGAGATCGAGGATCGGCCCGCCGCCTGGCAGGAAGAAGAAGTCGGGGTTCGGATGCCACATCTCCATGCCCGGGCTGAGCACGTGGCACGTGCCCGACGTGACGCGACCGATCTTGCCGGCGTCGATAAAGCTGCGGGCAAGTTGATGCGCACCGCCGAGGAAGGTATCGGGCGCGCAGCCGACCGTCAGGCCCTTCGCCTTGGCAAGAGCGCGCAGTTCCTCGCCCTGCTCCAGCGACAGCACCAGCGGCTTTTCCGAGTAGACGTGCTTGCCTGCTTCCAGAATGCTCTTCGACACCGGGAAATGCGCGTCAGGGATCGTCAGGTTGACGACGATGTCGACATCCGGGTTGGCAAGCAGCGCCTCGATGCTCTCAGCCTTGACGCCGTATTCGGCGGCGCGCGCTTCGGCTGCCGCCGGGTTGATATCCGCGCAGGCAACGACCTTGATGCCCCTGAAAAGCGGCGCAAGCTTGAAATAGGTGGTGGAGATGTTGCCGCATCCGATGATGCCGACGCCAAGTTCCTTGGTCATGGAATGAACCTGTTTCTCAATAGGATTGGATGGAGGCGAGCGAGCACTTGGCAAAACGCTGGAAGTCGCTCGGATTGTCGTGCTCGGCGATGAAGTAGCGCGCCTTGGTGCCGGAAAGCGCCTGGAACAGACCCTTCCAGTCGACCGTACCTTCGCCGACGTCGGCCCAACCGTCCTCGTCCTTCTTCTCACCCGTCGGCGCGATGTCCTTCACGTGCACGGCCGTGATCCGGTCTGCGTATTTCTTGATCCAGGCGATCGGATCGGCGCCGCCGCGGATGATCCAGGCGATGTCCGCCTCCCAGGAGAGATCCGGCCCGCCCGCAAAGATCAGGTCCTGCGGAATGCTGCCATCGGGCAAGGCGAAGAATTCGAAGTCATGGTTGTGCCAGCCGAAGATCAGGCCGGCATCGCGGTAAGGCTTGCCGGCCGCCTGCAGGCGCTCGCCGAATGCGCGCCAGCCGGCGGCATCCGTCGGGCGGTGCTCCGGCGGGAGATAGGGGCAGTAGATTGCGCGGATCCCGAGTGCCTTTGCGATTTCGAGCACCCGCGCCGGATCACTCTCCAGCATGTCCAGGCCGAAATGCGCGGTCGGCATTTCAAGGCCATTCTCGTCGAGACCGTCCTTGAAACTGGCGATCTCGGCATCACTGAGCGCCGCATAGAGCGCACCGTAGCCTTCGACCTGGCTGTAGCCTGCTTCGCCAACCGCCTTCAGCACGTTGGCAAAGGGCGGGAAGTTGCGGGCGCTATAGAGCTGGAAACTGACGTCTTTCATCAAAGATCCTCCTCGGGAAATCATCGTGATCGGTCTGATCGGTGGGAGCGGGACAGGGACTTCCCGCCCTTGTTGTCATCTCGCCCTGAGCCAGGCGTCATAGTCAGACACCAGCAGATGGACGGGGGATGCGTCTTCCTCGATCGCCGAGAAGCGACCGACGGGTTCGCGGAAGTAATTGTCCGTGAGGTCGTCGTTGACGGTCGAAACCTCGCCCATCAACACGTCTCCGTCCTCCGCCCAGAAGGCGTGCCAGTTGCCGGGCAGAAGCGTCACGCTCTCGCCGGGAAGCAGCTTCAGGAGATCGCCGGCTTTCAGCCGCCGCAGCCGCGCATCGGTCGCGACCTCGACATCGCTTTCCTCGTCGACGGTGCCGTCAGGGCGCGAATTGTACATCTGCAGCACCAGCGTGCCGCCGCCGCGGTTGATGATGTCCTCGGTCTTGATGGCGTGGCGATGCAGCGGATTGACCTGGCCGTTCAGGGTGATCATCAGCTTTTCGGCATAGACCATGCCCTGCCCCGTTCTCAGGTTCGAGGCATCGCCATTGCGCAGTGTGAAGAGCACGAGGCCGAACTCGTCGAAACGGCCCTTGCCGTAGTCGGTAATGTCCCAGCCAAGACGGGCATCGTAGATGGCAGGGCAATCGGACGCGACGCGCGCCTTCAACTCCTCCGGCTTCCAGTAGGCAAAGGGTGGAAGCGTGAAGCCGAAGCTGCGCATGAAGGCATCGCTGCGGGCGATAATGTCGTTGACGTGGCTGCGTTTCATAACGGCTCACCCCTTTCCCTGGCAGGATTCGAGATCGAAGACGGCAAAGTGCGGCAGAGTGCCGGCGCCAAGCGATGTCTTCGGCGTGAAGCGGATGACCTTCGTCTCACCGGCGATGAGATCGAAGGCATTGTCGGAATAGCGCCCGGCGACATCGGCCTCTATCATCACATGCAGCGCCAAGCCGGCGGCCGTGACTGAAACGTCGAAAGCACCGCCATCCGCCGGCACAACGGCGAGCGTCAGCCTGGAAGGCTGAAGATCAAGCGCCTTGTAGGTGCCGAGCACGTGATGCCCCTCGCCGCGCATGCCGTTCGACGCCTCGAAGGACCAGAACAACAGTGCGTTTGCGGGAATGTCGCGCGCCGCAATGCTCACCAGGGTCGCCGCCCGGTCCGGTGGGCAGGTGCCGGCCGCCGCCATCAGCGGCTCGCGCTTGCCGTCAAGCGTGACGACGAAGGCCTGCAGTTCCACAGTCACCGGCTCGGCCGTATCGTTGACCATCGAGAAGGCGATTTCCTTGCCGTCCTTGGAAGGAATGGCGGCGACGGCTACCGGCTGGAAGAAGCGGCGCACCATATAGTGCATCGCCTTCCAGCTGCCGCCGTAGTCGAGGCTTGACCAGGAGGCGACCGGCCAGGTGTCGTTGAGCTGCCAGTAAAGCGTGCCCATGCAATGGGGCTTCAGCGAGCGCCAGTAATCGACGGCCGTGCGGATCGCCAGGCCCTGCTGGATCTGGCTCAAATAGACGAAAGCCGGGAAATCCTTGGGGAAGCGAAAATAGCGGAACATCGTGCCGGCGATGCGTTCGTTGCCGCCCACATTCTTCTGGTGGCTTTCGATGACCGGCGACGCGATGTTGAGATCCTTCTCGGCCGCGAACTGGCGAATGACCGGCATCGACGTATAGGACTGGAATCCGAACTCCGAGCAGAAGCGCGGCCGCACCGAGCGGTAATTGTCGAACGACTTGTTCTCGTGCCAGACCGACCAGTAGTGCATGTCGCCGGAGCCGTCCGAGTGCCAGGCATCGCCGAAATCGAGATAGCCCGAGGCAGGGCTTGAGGGCCACCAGATCGCCTCCGGCAGCGCGCCCTTCAACGCCACTTCCACCGTGCGGTTCAGGCGGTCATAGGAGACCAGATAACGGTCGCGATCCTTTCGCGGCTCGTCGAACCAGGTGAGCGCGCCGACCAACTCGTTGTCGCCGCACCAGAGTGCGATCGACGGATGGGACGACAGTCGTTTGACCTGGTAGTCGACTTCGGCGGCGACATTGTCGAGAAAATCTGGCGTCGAGGGATAGAGGTTGCAGGCGAACATGAAGTCCTGCCAGACCATCAGGCCGAGCCGATCGCAAAGGTCGTAGAACCAATCCGGTTCGTAGAAGCCGCCCCCCCACACACGGATCATGTTCATGTTGGCGTCGACCGCCGAGGTCAGCAGATCCTCGACACCATCAGGTGTCACCCGCGACATCAGCGCATCGGCGGGGATCCAGTTAGCACCACGGCAGAAGATCTCGCGGCCGTTGACTCGGAAGGCAAAGCGACTGCCCGCCTCGTCCTTGTCGGTCAGGAGCTCGATGGTGCGGAAACCGATCTGACGGCTCACCTGCTCCTGCGGCACCTCGACAGTCAGCAGCGAAAGGGCCTGCTCGCCGCTGCCGGCCGGCCACCAGCGCTTCGGCTCTGTGACGGTGAAGACATGGGTGACGCGGGTCTCACCAGTGCCGACGGCACAGTCGAGCCGCTCCCTCTGGTCGTCGAGCGAGAAATGAACGGGCAGGATTCCCGGGCCGTCGGCAAAAAGCGTGACGGTCACGAGCAGATCGACCGAACCGTCGTCGAGCCAGATCTGTTTTGTCGTCACATGCTCGATGCGGGCGATCTCCAGACGCCGCAGCGCCAGCGTGCCGTAGATGCCGAGCGGCGCGATCGCGATGTTCCAGTCCCAGCCGAAGTGGCACTGGGGCTTGCGCAGCATGTTGCCGTTGGCGATCGGCGAGTTGCCAGGGTGATAGGGAACATAAAAAGGTTGGGCCGCCTGCCGTCTCGCCCCCTCAGCTATCGAGGACGGAAGCACGATGCGGATACGATTTTCGCCAGCTACCAGCGCGCGCGACACATCCGGTCGATGGCGGCGGAAGCAATTGTCGGCTTCGAGCACCATCAGGTCGTTGACGAAGACGGAGGCAACCGTGTCGATGCAGTCGAGGTCGAGATACCAGTAGCCGCCGAGATCGCCGGCATCGATCGACACCGATCGCTCGATCACCCAGTCCTTGTGCGCCACCCACTGCACGTCGTCTTCGTTGCGGCCGACATAGGGGTCATTGATGATGCCGGCCTTCTGCAGCGCCGTGTGCACGTCGCCCGGCAGCACCATCGGGACGACATGGCTTCGGTCGCTGGCAGTGAGCTGCCAGTCGCCTGAAAGGTCGAGGTGGACGGCGGTTCGGTTCAGGTCCTCTGAGAGCATTTCCATATTCCGTTGATCCCCGGCGACGGTGCCGGCATGCCAGTGTGTCGAAACGCGCCGGGTGATGGAAGCCGGCGCGCTTCCTCGTTGTTTACAAACGGTTTTCGTTGCCCGCGTCGAAGAGCGAGGCGACCGCCATGTCGAAGGACAGCGTGACCGCCGTTCGCGGCTTGTAGCGCCGCTGGCCGGCGATGCGCACCGACATCGACTGGCCGGCAAGCTTCAGCCAGAGCAGATTGTCGGCGCCCATCGGCTCCTCGATATCGACGACAGCCTGATGCGACGGCTCACCGCTCGACGCCTCGTCGACGCGCACATGCTCGGGCCTGACGCCGAGAACGACCTTCTGCCCTGCCTTGAAGGGCCCACGCGACGGATAGGCAGAGACGTCGAAATCGACGCCATTGGCATGCACGAATGCCCGCCCATCCCTCAACTGAAGTTCGCCGCGGAAGAAGTTCATCGAAGGCGAACCGATGAAGCCGGCGACGAACAGGTTTTCCGGCGCGTTGTAGATCGTCATCGGATCTGCGAGCTGCTGGATGACACCGCTTTTCATGACGGCGATGCGGTCGGCAAGCGTCAGCGCCTCGATCTGGTCGTGGGTGACGTAGATCATCGTGTTCTTCAGCGACTGGTGCAGCCGCTTGATTTCCACACGCAGTTCCGAACGCAGCTTGGCGTCGAGGTTGGAGAGCGGCTCGTCGAACAGGAACACGTCGACATCGCGCACCAGCGCCCGGCCGATCGCCACGCGCTGGCGCTGGCCGCCGGAAAGTTCCGCGGGCTTGCGCTTCAACAGCGGCTGGATCTGCAGGATCTCCGCGGCGCGGCTGATGCGCCGGTCGATCTCGGTCTTTTCCACCTTGGCGACCTGGAGGCCGAAGGAGAGGTTCTTCTCCACCGACATCTGCGGATAGAGCGCATAGGACTGGAACACCATGCCGATGCCGCGGTCCTTCGGCTCCTCCCAGGTGACGTTCTTGTTCTTGATGAAGATCTGGCCGTCGCTGACATCGAGCAGGCCGGCGATGCAGTTGAGCAAGGTCGACTTGCCGCAGCCCGACGAACCGAGCAGCACCAGGAATTCGCCGTCCTTGATGTCGAGGTTGAGCGTGTCGAGCACAGTGACGGCACCGAAGCTCAACGACAGATCCTTGACCGATACGCTGACGTTTTCCATGCCCTTACCCTTTCACTGCGCCGGCGGCGATGCCGCGGACAAAAAGCCGCCCGGAGACGAAGTAGACGAAAAGCGGAACGGCGCCGGTCAGGATCGTTGCCGCCATGTTGACGTTGTATTCCTTCACGCCCTGCACCGAGTTGACGATGTTGTTGAGCTGCACGGTCATCGGGTAGTATTCCGGCCGCGTGAACACGACGCCGAACAGGAAGTCGTTCCAGATACCGGTCACTTGCAGGATCATGGCGACGACGAAGATCGGCATCGACATCGGCAGCATGATGCGGAAATAGATGGTCCAGAAGCCCGCACCGTCGACGCGCGCCGCCTTGAACAGTTCCTCGGGCAGCCCGGCGAAATAGTTGCGGAACAGAAGCGTCAGGATCGGCATGCCGAAGATCGTGTGCACGATGATCAACCCGGTCAGGGAACCGTAAACGCCAAGCTCGCGCAGCACGATGACGATCGGATAGATCATCACCTGATAGGGGATGAAGGCACCGACGATCAGGATGGTGAAGAACAGGTCGGCACCCTTGAAGCGCCAGTTGGCCAGCGCATAACCGTTGATCGAGGCGATCGCGATAGACACGATGGTCGAGGGAACGGTGATGCGGACGGAATTCCAGAAGCCGCGCGAGAGCCCGTCGCAGTTAAGCCCGGTGCAGGCGCTCGACCAGGCTTTGACCCAGGGCTCGAAGGTGATCTCGAGCGGCGGGGCAAAGATGTTGCCAAGGCGGATTTCCGGCATGCCCTTAAGCGACGTCATGACCATGACGTAGAGCGGCAGCAGATAGTAGAGCGCCATGACGATCAGGGTGCCGTAGATCATGATGTTGCGGCCCGAAAGCGCCCGGCGCGGCTTTTTGCCCCGAGGACCGGCCTGGGTCGCACGTGCCTGGACTTTTTCCGCTTCGGGCTCGATGCCCGCGTCGATGGTGTTGAAAGCGACGATCTCAGGCACGCTTGCGCCCTCCCCCAAATTCGAGATAGGCCCAGGGCACGATGATGATGGCGACAGTCACGAGCATCATGGTCGAGGCGGCAAAGCCCTGGCCGAGATTCTGCGCCTGGAACATGTAGTCGTAGACGTATTTGGCCGGCACTTCCGAGGCGATGCCCGGGCCGCCGCTCGTCTGCGCCACCACGAGATCGTAGACCTTGACGATCCCGCTCGCGATGATCACCAGCGTGGTGATGAAGACGCCGCGCATCATCGGGATGATCACCAGCAGATAGGTCTTCCACATCGGGATTCCGTCGACGCGGGTCGCCTTCCAGATATCCTCGTCGATACCACGCAAGCCGGCGAGCATCAGGCACATGACGAGCCCGGTACCCTGCCAGAGTGCAGCAATCAGGATGCCGTAGATGACGATGTTGGAATTGTAGAGCGGATCGAAGGCAAAGCTCGTCCAGCCGAGCGAACGCACCACCGACTGGATGCCGAATTCCGGGTTGAGCAGCCACTGCCACACGAGGCCCGTCACGATGAAGGACAGCGCGAAGGGATAGAGCATGATCGTGCGGAAGGTGTTTTCGAAACGGATCTTCTGATCCATCAGCGCCGCAAGCACGAAGCCAATGACGAGGCTGAAAACCAGCGAGAAGAACCCGTAGATAACCAGGTTCTGGACCGACATGAGCCAGCGCGGTGCCGCCCAGAGCCGCTCGTACTGATCGAGGCCGACGAACGAGAGCCGCGGCAAGAGCTTGGAATTGGTGAAGGAATAGACGACCGTCCAGATCGTGCCGCCGAGGAAGATGACCACGGCCGTCAGGATCATGGGGACGGAGGCAAATTTCGCATTCAGGTTCCGCAACCACTGGTTCGGTCGCCCCGAACCGCGTGTGTGACCCGCCATGTTTCGTTCCTCCGGAACTGCAATCTGCATCGGATGACGGGCAGCCGGTAGCGCGAGGGCAAAGCCCCCTCGGATAGCCGCCTCATCACGTTGACAGCCCTTCCCGGTCCGTGTCGAAAACGGTCGACACGGACCGACGGCACGGCTTGCGCCACGCCGAACGGG
This sequence comes from Ensifer adhaerens, assembly GCF_013283195.1. Classification (GTDB taxonomy): domain Bacteria; phylum Pseudomonadota; class Alphaproteobacteria; order Rhizobiales; family Rhizobiaceae; genus Ensifer; species Ensifer adhaerens_G. Next base: position 2,682,374 of record NZ_JABEKT010000001.1, read on the forward strand.
AGACCTCCGCCGGCCCGCATCTGCGCGGGACCGGGAGGTCAGGGCTGATCCGTCACTCCGCCGAGGCGATGATGTCGGTGAAGCGCTTCTGCGCGTCTTCCGGCGTCATCGACGCATTGGCGAAGAACTCCGAGAACAGGTCTTCCTTCTGTTTCTGGCTGTCGGCCGACAGAAGCTGGTCCGTGCCCTGGATCACGTTGCCCTTGGCAAGAATGTCCAGGCCCTTCTTCATGCAGTCGTTGGCAGCAGTGAGGTCGACGTCGCCGCGCACCGGCAACGAGCCCTTCTTCAGGTTGAACGCAACCTGCGTCGCCGGGTTCAGAAGCGTCGATGCCAGCACTTCCTGGGCCTTCGACTTTTCCTCGTCCTTCAGGAGCGGGAAGTAGAAGGCATCGCCACCGGTCGAGATGACTTCGTTGACGCCGAGACCCGGCAGGCAGGTGTAGTCCGTCCCGGCCTTCTGGCCGGCAAGCTGGAATTCGCCCTGCGCCCAGTCGCCCATGATCTGGCCGCCGGCCTTGCCGGTGATGACCATGTTCGTCGCCTGGTTCCAATCCTGGACATTGGTGCCCTTCGACATCCGGCGCGCATCGTCAGCAGCCTTGAAGACCTTGGCGATTTCGGGACCGGCGGCCACTTCCTCGTCCTTGTCGCCAAAGACCTTCTGGAACGTATCCTTGCCGGCGATCGCCACCATCAGCACGTCGAAGGCACCGGCTGCCTGCCACGCCTGTCCGCCAACGGCGAGTGGCACGATGCCGGCCTTTTCGAGTGCCGGTGCTGCTGCGACGAACTCGTCCCAGTTCTTCGGCACATCGACACCAGCCTGCTTGAATGCGGCGTTCGACAACCAGAGCCACTGCCAGGAGTGGATGTTGACCGGAGCGCAATAGATCTTGCCATCGATGGTGCAGGAATCGAGCAGGCTTGCCGGCTTGATGATGTCCTTCCATTTCTCCCTGGTCGCGACATCGGTAAGGTCGCGCATCAGCCCGGCCTCGACAAGCTCCTCGGCCTGGCGACCATGGTTGAACTGCGTGGCTGCCATCGGGTCGCCACCGGTAATGCGGCTGACCATGATCGGCCGCGCCGTGCTGCCGGCGCCGGCAATCGCACCATCAACCCAATGATTGCCGGTCGCGTCGAAAGCCTTTGCGAGCTCGGCTACCGCAGCCGCCTCGCCGCCCGATGTCCACCAATGGGTTACTTCAAGATCGGCAGCACTTGCCGCACCGAGCGGCAGCGCCACCGTCACCGCCAAAGCGGCCGCGAAAGAACGTAAATTCATGAGTCTCCTCCCTCACTGTAACGTTACCGTAAAAAACTTAGAGGAAACGTTCCCGGTCCGCAACTCCCACCCCAATGAATTTAAACAGAAACTTTATATGCAACCCAAAGAGGCAATTCGAGAGGCCCGACGATGGTGAGATTCGGCACTCAGGCGAGCGAATAACCGATAAAATCGACCGCTATCCGGCTGATATTCTTGATATTTGCGTTGATCTTCAGTCATCATGCTACAAGCAACGTCTCGCAAGCGCGAAATGCTCGATCTCGCAGACGCAACTCAACCAGAGTGTTTCATCTGCCGCAGCGCAGCAACAAAATTGCTCGACAGATCTACTGTATCGTTACAGATTTATGAGAAGGTCGCCTTCCCGAAGCAGGATAGCTCCGCGTCACAATTCGTATATAAGGCGATGAAGTGACGCGGAACGGGACGGCGGGAGCAAACTGGCCGAACGGGTTTCGCACCGGCTGGGTGGAAGCCGACGGCAACGGCAAGGGCGGGCGTGGGTACGGCGATGGACAGCAAGACGAAGAACAGACCGCTGACGCCGCCGGATGGCAGCAGGCCGACGTTGAAGACGATCGCCTTCATGACCGGGCTCGGCATCACCACCGTTTCTCGCGCCCTGAAGGATGCACCCGATATCGGCGCGGAAACCAAGGAGCGTGTACGCCTCGTCGCCAAGCAGATCGGCTACCAGCCGAACCGCGCCGGCGTGAGGCTCAGAACCGGCAAGACGAATGTCATCAGCCTGGTGCTGACACTGGAAGAAGAGATCATGGGCATTACCAGCCCCATGGTCGTCGGCATCACCGAGGTGCTTGCCGGCACGCCCTATCATCTCGTCGTGACGCCCTATAGCGCCACCAAGGATGCGCTGGCGCCAATCCGCTATATCCTCGACACCGGGGCTGCCGATGGCGTCATCATCTCGCGCACGGAACCGCACGATCCGCGCGTCGCCCTTCTGACGGAACGCGGCCTGCCCTTCGTCACCCATGGCCGCACCGAGATGGGCGTCGTCCACCCCTATCACGACTTTGACAATGAGCGTTTTGCCTATGAGGCGGTGCGTGAGCTGGTAGAGCGCGGCAGAAAGCGCCTGGTGCTGCTGGAGCCGCCGCCGCACCTGACCTTCTATTCCCATATGCGTGCCGGCTTCGAGCGCGGACTTCGCGACTTCCATGCGGATGCGGTCAGTTTCCACCACATCAACATCGACCACACGCTGGTCGAGATCCGCGACGCCTTCGAAACGCTGATGCGCTCGGACGATGCGCCCGACGGTATCGTGTCGGGCAGTGGCTCGGGCGCGATCGCGCTGATCGCTGGGCTGGAAGCCGCCCAAAAGACGCTCGGCAAGGATGCCGACATGGTCTCCAAGGTGCCGAGCGACTTTCTGCGCTGGCTCCGGCCGGAAGTGGTGACCATGTACGAGGACATCCGCGTTGCCGGGCGCGAACTCGCCAAGGCGGTGATCGGCCATATCGACGGCCAGCCCTCCGAAACACTGCAGAGCCTCAGCCAGCCGGAGGTCCAATCCGCCGTTCCCGTATCGATCAAGCGGTAGCAGCTCGGTACCGGGCTTCGCGCCTGTGACATTTGCGGCACCATCGCCGGGCGGTTTCCGTCCGCAAACGGCAACCTGTAGACGCACCGACTTCCGGGCGCTAGACGACCCCTTGCTTGAAAATGAGGGTCCGCAAATATGAACATCGTCGTGAGAAAAGCCAGAGCCGAGGACGTGGAGCCGATCTTCGACATCCGCACCAGCGTCGTCCAGAACCACCTCTCGCGCGAACAACTGTCCGACATGGGCATCACGCCCGAGACACTGATCGAGATGCTGGCGGCCGATGCCGGCATCTGGATCGCCGAGGTTGACGGCATCCCCGCCGCATTCTCCTCGATCGACGACGAGGACGGCTCCGTCTTCGCGCTCTTCGTCAGCCCGGACTTCGAAGGGCTTGGACTTGCACGGTTGCTGTTGCAGGAGGCGGAAACCGCTCTCTTCCGCACTCATGAGACAATCTGGCTCGAGACCGACGGCCACGACGGTATCCGAGCCAACGGGTTCTACCAGAAGCACGGCTGGATCCACGTCGACACGATGGCGAACGGCGACGTGCGATACGAGAAGCGGCGCCCGGCCGAATAAGGTCTCGGCCCTAGAGGCCGGCCAAAAACCGCTCGACACGGCTCCAGGTCAGACGAGTTGCCTCGGCATCGTAATCCGGCAGCGATGCATCCGTGTAGAGATGTCCGGCCCCGGGATAGGTGAAATCTTCCAACGCGATCGCCGAACGCCCGGCCAGCGCCAGCCATTCGGCGACATCCTCGGCCGGCTCGTAGATATCCGGATCGGCCAGGTGCAACTGCACCGGCACACCGTCACGGGCGTTCTCGGGGATCCCGACGATGCTGTGCAGCAGCAGAACGCCCGATGTTTGCGGCCGCCTTTCCCAGAGATGCGAGGCAATGGCAGCGCCGAAGGAGAAACCGCCAAGCACCGCCGATACCGGCTGCCCGGCGACCGCCGCTTCTGCCCGCTCGCATAGTCCGCGCCAACCGATCGCATCCTTGAGCGCGAAGCCCTCGTCGACCGAGCCGACCACCTGGCCGCCGAAGAGATCGGGCGTGATGACAGAGTGGCCCAAGGCCCTTAGCCGCGCGGCAGCATCGCGCTCGAGCGCACGCAGCCCGCGGATGGAATGAAACAGGATCACTGTGGCCATCGATATGCTCCTCGTGCCCGTAGGGCTGCATGTCACCGGCACCCCGCACTTCGGCGCTGTGGGCAGCACCAGCCGAGCTCCACCACGGGCCCCTGCCCCCACTTGGAGTATTTCCTGACGGAAAAGTGCGAAGCGGTTTTCCGTCAGGAAATGTGTAAAAGCAAGCCGCTGGAGCGTTCTGCGTCTAAGTCCAAAGCGGCAACGCTCTAGAAGCTGACTGACAGATCGAGCTTGCAATCCCACACGTCGAGATTGGCCTGGCCAAAGCTCAGGTAACCGGCGCTCGCTTCCAGTTGCAGCGCATTGGTAATCAACATTCGAACGCCCGACCGCAGAGAGAAGGACCAGGGCGATGGCGTGGCAAGCGACAGGTCGCCGGTGAGAATCTGCCCATCATTCGGTCGCTCGTACTCGTATTTTGCGCCGACTTCGGCAAACGCCAGAAATGGCGTGCCGCCCGGCGCTTCGAAGAAACGACTGACCTCGGTCGTTGCTTCGATATAGCCGTAGTTGAAGCTTTCGCCCGGCAGCGCGACGTCGATCGGCAAGCTGAAGATATCGCCGGTCAGGCTATAGGCGTCATTGGCGATATGCGAGAAGGAAGCCGTCACCTTCGGGCGTACGAAGTATTCGTCCCATTTGTACTGACCGTGAAGGTTCAACTCGGCGGAATAACGTTCCGACGTGAAACTGCCATCCAGTATGCTCAGCTCCAGATCATTGTCGTAGCGGCCATAGGTGAGAGAGCTGTCCAGGGCCCACTGTGGCGAAAGCCGTGTCGCGATATATGGCCCGACGCTGAAGCCGTTCGTATTCACCTGCAGGTCATCGCCAAAGCCGTCGCTTTCGCTTGCCTCGATTGTGAACGTCATACCGACCACGACATCGTCATTCAGGCGCCGATCGAGTGCGAACGTCGCATTGCGAAGGGTCGTATCGATATCGAGGCCGAAACGCTCGTCGGAAATGCCCATGACACGGCCGCCCATACGGAAATTCCACAGCGTCTGCTGGCCAAAATCGCGGCCTTCGGTCAACGGCACCTGATTGAGGCGGGCCTCCTGTTGGCGCGCGGCTTCCGCCAGGACCTCCCGTGAGCAGATTGGCAATTGCATCCGCTCGTCGTCTCTCGTTTGCGGCTGAGATCGCGGATCAATGCAGTAATAGGCCGATTGCTGGGCCGACACCCGCGTGTCGGTCGCAATCTTCAGATTTCCGCCGTCGGACCGGACGATGACGATGGGCGGTTGCACGCCGCCGGGCAGCGTGCCACCGGGTGGCGCCACGCCGCCCGGCAGGGTTCCGATAGGGGGCTGGACACCGCCAGGGACCGAACCGATCGGTGGGCTGACTCCGCCCGGAAGCGATCCTATCGGCGGCGTCGCACCACCTGGGAGCGAACCAATCGGCGGTGCTACGCCGCCGGGCACCCTGCCGATCGGTGGCGTCACGCCACCGGGAAGTGAGCCGATCGGAGGCGCAACCACCCCCGGAAGCGACGCGATGGGTGGCGCCACCCCACCGGGAAGCGAGCCTATGGGTGGCGTCACTCCGCCTGGGAGTGAACCGATAGGCGGCGTCACGCCACCGGGAAGCGAGCCGATCGGTGGCGTCACCCCACCAGGGAGCGAGCCGATAGGCGGCGTCACCCCGCCGGGAAGCGAGCCGATCGGTGGCGTCACCCCACCGGGAAGCGAGCCGATCGGCGGCGTCACCCCACCGGGAAGCGAGCCGATCGGCGGCGTTACCCCGCTGGGCAGATTGCCGATCGGTGGCGTGATGCTCGCCGGCGGTGCGAAATCAGGAAAGATGTTGCCGATTGGTGGCACGACGCGCCCAGGCATGACGATGGACGGCATGTTGATATTCGGCGGGAGGGTAAAATCGCGCTTCTGGTTCTGGGTGTCGATGAGACACGGCTTGCCATCGCTGACATCATAAAGCTTGTGTGTACCGCCGTTTCCCTGGGAAACGAAGGGCGAGACGGAAAGGTGAAGACCACGCCGGGACTTTGACCACGTATCAACCGTCTGGTTGCCCTGAGCAGACTCCAGGCTGAACGAACCCGCCGGCGTACCCGAGAGCCATACCGAGTTCGACCCGTCCCGAATATTGCCGAGATAACTCAAACCGCCGCCGTTGCAGTTCTGTGCGGCCGCCGATAACGGACTGCCAAGGACGCATAACAGGGTGAAAGCACCGCATTTCAACCTGGACAGCAGATGCATAGCGGTCGCTCCCCCGCACATGACAATCGCCGCAGAGTGCCCGCGCGTTTTAGCTTATGTCAATCTTCAAAAATACCGGGTTAATTCTGACATAGACGACAAAATGACCGTAAATCCCAATGCGATACGCCGGGATGTACTGAAATGAGGCGACAAATACGGGAGTAGGCACGAACAGCCTCGAGAAAAGACTAACCAACCTTTAGAACGATGCGTGCTGCAAGGCCGCTCTGCGGATCAAAACGAAACGGGGCGGCCAAGGCCGCCCCGTTCGAAACGCAAGATCAAGACCTCGCTCGCCGATCAGGCGTTGAGGCCGCTGCCCCACGGACCATGATGGGCGTCGGCACCGTCGACGCGGTCGAAGCCGTGGGCGCCGAAGAAGTCGCGCTGGGCCTGGATCACGTTGGCCGTGCCGCGGCCGCGGCGGTAGCTGTCGAAATAGCCGAGAGCCGAAGCGAGCGCCGGTGCCGGCAGGCCGCCAAGCACTGCAGCCGAAACGACGCGACGAAGCGCTCCATCTGTTTCCTTGACCATTGCGGCAAAGGCGGGCGTGACGATCAGATTGGCCGCATCCGGCGCCTTGGTGAAGGCGGTGGTGATTTCATCCAGGAACTGCGAGCGGATGATGCAGCCGGCGCGCCAGATCTTGGCAATCGTCGGCATCGGCAGCGACCAGTTGAACTCCTTCGAGGCCGCGGACATAACAGCGAAGCCCTGCGCATAGGCGCCGATCTTGGCGGCCAGCAGCGCGTTCTCCAGGTCCTTGATGAAGGCGGCCTTGTCGGCAACCTTGAACTCGCCAACCGGCGGCAGGCCGAGGATCTTCTCGGCGGCTTCGCGCTCTTCCTTGGCGGACGAGATGCTGCGCGCGGCAACGGCCGCTTCGATCGCGGTCGCCGGAACGCCCATGTTCTGCGCTTCGATCACCGACCACTTGCCGGTGCCCTTCTGGCCGGCCTTGTCGAGGATCAGGTCGACGATCGGCTTGCCGGTCAAGGGATCGGCTGCCTTCAGCACCTTCTCGGTGATCTCGATCAGGTAGGAATTCAGGCGGCCCTTGTTCCAGGCGCCGAAGACGTCGCCGATTTCGCCGGCCGTCATCTTCAGGCCATCACGCAGGATGCCGTAGATTTCGGCGATCATCTGCATGTCGGCATATTCGATACCGTTATGGATGGTCTTGACGAAGTGGCCGGCGCCGTTTTCGCCGAGCCAGGCGACACACGGGTCGTTGTCGTACTTGGCGGCAATCGAGGTCAACACCGTCTCGACGCGCTTGTAGGAGTCTTCCGTGCCGCCGACCATAATCGACGGGCCGTGACGCGCACCCTCTTCACCGCCGGAAACACCCATGCCGATGAAGGTGAGGCCCGAATCCTTGAGCGCGTCGAAGCGGCGCATCGTGTCGCGGAAGTTGGCGTTGCCGGCATCGATCATGATGTCGCCCTTGGCCAGGTACGGCTCAAGGATCTTCATCTGCTGGTCGACCGGCTCGCCGGCCTTGATCATGATGATGATCGGGCGCGGCGGGCGGATAGCGGCAACGAACTCTTCGATGGTGTCGCAGGGCACGATCTGGCCCTGAAGTTCGCCGGCTTCCGCGTAGAATTTATGCGTCGCCTCGACGGTGCGGTTGAAGACCGCGATCTTGTTGCCTTTTTCAGCGATGTTGAGCGCCAGGTTCGAGCCCATGACGCCGAGACCGATAAGGCCGATTTCCGCCTTTGACACGTGATTGCCTCCATTGGACAGCAGAGCCGGACGCGATCGGGATAAACGCGTGGGAGCCGGCTCCTCGAATTGAACTTCGCGCGCTCGCATTGCCCCTCGGGAAAGGGGCGGACGCGAGATGCGACGGCGGAGGCTGTTTTGGCATTCAAATCGATTAACGACAAGCGATTCTTGAGAAAATCACTCCTTTTCGGGCTTTCCGTCGCCATCGTCGAGCACGCGCCAGGAGGCGCCTTCAAGGTCTTCGTACTGGCCGCTCTTCAACGCCCAGAGGAAGGCGACGAGACCGAGGCCCCCTAAGAACAATGCGATCGGAATGAGATAGATCAGCGTGTTCATGAGGTGGTCCCAATCGCGTCCAGCGGTGTCGGCGCCGACCTTTCGGCGGCCTCGGTCTTCTTGACGCTGGCTGCACGCAGCCGCAGCGCATTGGCAACCACGATCACCGACGAGGTCGACATAGCAACGGCGGCAATCAGCGGCGTCGCATAACCCATGATGGCGATCGGAACGGCGATGATGTTGTAACCGATCGCCAGCGCGAAGTTCTGCCGGATCAGTCGGCCGGCGCGGCGCGACGTGTCGATCGCCATCGGCACGGCGTCGAGACCCTGGTGCAGGAAGACGAAATCCGCGGCCTGACGGCCGACATCGGCAGCCGTTGCCGGCGCCATCGACACATGCGCGGCGCGCAGCGCCGGTGCATCGTTGATGCCGTCGCCGACCATCAGCACCCGGTGGCCGCCCTCGGCTGCAGCCGCGCATTCCTCGACCTTGCCGCGCGGCGACAGTTCCGAACGCCAGCTGATAATACCCAGCCTGCGGGCAAGTGCCGCGACAACAGGTTCACGGTCACCGGAGAGAACGCCGGTCGCAAACCCCAGGCGGGTCAGCTTGTCGACGCTTTCACGCGCCAGTGGCCGCAGCCGGTCTTCGAAGCGGAAGCAGGCAAGCTCGCGTCCGTCGAGCGACAGGATCACCTCCGACTGGCCGCTCGCCTCGCCGGCGTCGCCGCAGGCAAAGGCGCGACTGCCGAGGCGATAGAGGCCTTCGGCCGTCTGCGCCTCGATGCCTGCACCCGGGATCTCGCGGATATCGCCGGAAAGAACCGGCGCGATCGGCGCCGCGTCATGGATGGCCATGGCCAGCGGGTGGCGCGAATGCACGGCAAGGCCGGCGGCAGTCGCAAGCACCGTCGGCTTGATCTCGGCGCCATTGGTCAGGCGCGGTTCGCCCGCCGTCAGCGTACCGGTCTTGTCGAACAGTATCGTGTCGATCTCCGCAAGCCGCTCCATGGCGGAGCCATCCTTGACCATGACGCCGTTCTGGAAGAGCCGGCCTGCGGCAATCACCTGCACCACCGGCACCGCCAGCCCGAGGGCGCAGGGGCAGGTGATGATCAGGACGGCGACGGCCACCAGCATGGCATGATGGAAATCGCCATCGATGAACATCCAGCCGGTAAAACTTAGGAACGCCAGCAGATGCACCGCCGGCGAATAGTATTGCGCAGCGCGATCGGCGATACGGCGGTAACGCGCCCTTCCCCCTTCGGCGGCCTCCATCAACCCCATGATCTCGGCCAGCAGCGAATCGCGGGCAGCGGCCGTCGCCTCAATCGTCAATGGCCCGGTCAGGTTCAGCGTACCGGCCTCGACGGTGTCGCCGATATGGACAGGCGCCGGCGCGCTTTCGCCGTTGACGATCGACCGGTCGAGGTCGCTCGAGCCGACGAGGATCCTTCCATCAACAGGGATGCGTTCGCCGGCCGCAATCGCCAGCCGTTCGCCCGGCTTGATCTCGTCGACCGGCCGATACTCGCGAGAGCCATCGGCATCGACAACCATCGCGCCACGGGGCGACAGGCGCGCCAGGCTGCTGATCGCCGAGCGGGCGCGGCCGCGCATCATGTGGTCGAGCGTGCGGCCGATGAGCAGGAAGAACAGGAGCATCACCGTGCCGTCGAACCAGGCATGGGTGCCGTGGGTGATCGTCTCGTAGAGCGAGATGCCGTAGGACAGCGTGATCGCCAGCGCGATCGGCACGTCCATGTTGGTGCGGCCGTGCTTCAGCGCGTTCCAGGCGGAGGAATAGAAGAACCGGCCGGCATAGATCAGGGTCGGCGCGGCGATCAGCGCCGAAATCCAATGAAAGAGATCGCGTGTTGCAGCCTCGGCACCGGACCAGACCGAGACCGAGAGCAGCATGATGTTGGTCGAGGCGAAACCGGCGACGGCCACGGCCCGCACCAGCTGTTTCAGATGCGTGTCGCCGTCTTCCTCACCGGGGGCAAACAGATGCGTCTCGTAACCGCGCTCGCGGATCGCGCGCGCCAGTTCGCGCGGATCGGTACGCGTGCCGGCAACGTCTTCCTTCCAGACGACCGATACCCGGCGCGAGGAAAGGTTGACGCGAGCGCGCTCAACCTCCGGCCGGATCTTCAGCGCGGATTCGATCGTGGTGATGCAGGCGCCGCAGTGGATGCCGGGCACGCTGAGGTCCGTCTGGCGCAGGCCACCGCCAAGCGCCCGGCTGGTCAGCCACAGCTCTTCGGAGCTGGGCAGTCCCTCCCCTGATCTGTCGATCTCCAGCGCGGTCTCGGCGCCGGCAGCACAGCAGCTCATGGGCGCTCTCCCGGCGCGATGAAGCGAATGGCCTGGCGGTAGACGACTTTGTCGCCTGACGTCGCGGTGATATCGGCGATCCACTGGCCGCGTTTCAGATCGGTCGCGGCGACGAAGATGCCCTCGCCCTGATGCGCCATCTCGACCCGCACGTCCTCGTGCTCCTCGACCGGACGCTTGAACACGGCGACCACTTTGTCAGCCGAGGTTTCGGCCTTGCCCTGGCGCGTCAGCGTGTAACGCACGGCGCCCGGCTCAAGGCTCAGCTTGCCGTCCAGGCCGCTTGCCGCAAAGGCGCGCGCCTCCTTGACCTTGCCGTTGAACTGCTGGCTGGCGACATAGGTGTTCTGCACCACCAGCCCGCTCCAGCTATGGCTGGCGTTCCAGGCCATGATCAGGTTGACGGTGATGATGGTGCCGAAGAACAGCACCATCACGCCGAGCATGTGCCATCCGGTGAAGACGCGGGGTTGCCTGCCTTGGTCAGCGGTCATTTCGCGGCTCCCGGTGTGTTGAAGTTGGCCTTGTAGACGTCGCGTTCATGGCTCGACGGATCCTCCACGATCAGGCTGAAGCCGTCTTCCGCTTCGCCGAGTTTTTCTTTCGGCACGGTTACGAACACCTTCAGCGCCGTCACCTTGTCCGGATCGACGCCGACGGCAAAGCTGCGGCCGTCGCCCGGAGCGTGGCCGGCGATGCGCATCATCGCCGAAGGCATGCCGTCGATGGTGAGCGTGATCGTGCGCTGTTCGGGGATCATGTTCAAGAGCTTGACCATGTAGCCATTGCGAACCGATCCATCCGATTCGAGCACGAATTGCGGGTTGCGATCGTGCAGGACGTTGAGTTCGAGTCGGTCACGCGCAAGCAGCGCATAGAGCAGGCCGATGCCGACAAGCGTCCACACACCGAGATAGACCAGCACGCGTGGCCGGAAGACGATCTTCCAGTTGAAATGCTTGACCTTGTCGACGAACGTGCCGTCGGCATCGCGCACCCGGGCAGGCTCGATTGCCGTCGTGCCGCCATTGGTGGCAAGCGCCATGTTGGAGGCATAGTCGCTGAGCGTCGCATAAGCGATCAGCCCGCGCTCGCGACCGAGCTTGTCCATGACGTTGTCGCAGGCGTCGATGCAGAGCGCGCAGGTGATGCATTCGAGCTGCTGGCCGTCGCGGATGTCGATGCCCATCGGACAGACGACCACACAGGCATTGCAATCGACGCAATCGCCGACGCTCTCGCCTGCGGCTGCCGCCTTCTTCTGGTGGCGCGAGCGCGGTTCGCCGCGCCAGTCGTTATAGGTGACGACGAGCGAGTTTTCATCGAGCATGGCCGCCTGGATACGCGGCCACGGGCACATATAGGTGCAGACCTGCTCGCGCATCAGCCCGCCGAAGACATAGGTCGTGGCCGTCAGGATAGCGACGGTCATATAGGCGACGGCAGGCGCTTCCAGCGAGACGAAGCTCTTCAGCAATGCAGGCGCATCGGCAAAGTAGAAGATCCACGCGCCGCCGGTGGCGATACCGATCAGGATCCAGATCGAATGTTTCGTCACCCGCTTGGTGATCTTGGCCATTGTCCACGGCCCGGCGTCGAGCTTCATGCGGGCGTTGCGGTCGCCCTCGATATAGCGCTCGACAACGAGGAACAGATCGACCCAGACCGTTTGCGGACAGGTATAGCCGCACCAGGCGCGCCCGACGGCCGATGTCACCAGGAAGAGGCCGAAGCCCGCCATGACAAGAAGTCCGGCGACGAAGAAGAATTCCTGCGGCCAGATCTCGATGAAGAAGAAGTAGAACCGGCGGGCAGCGATATCGACGAGCACCGCCTGGTCGGGGGCATGTTCGCCGCGGTCCCAGCGGATCCAGGGCGTCAGATAGTAGATACCGAGCGTCACCAGCATCACCAGCCATTTGAACTGGCGGAATCGTCCCTCGGCGCGCTTCGGGAAGATCTTCTTGCGCTTTTCGTAGAGTGGCTTGCGCACATGCGCCGCGTTGACCGCCTCGGCCTCGTGGCGTTCGACGATGGGGGCGTTTGTGGCGGATTGAGGCTGCATGGTGTGGGAAATCCCCGAATATATCGCGTATTGAACGCTGTTTTGCCCGATTTGCCCGCCCGAAACGTTGATCTGTGTCAAGTTTGCGGGCTAAAGCGACCGCATGCGTCGAAACGTCCGGCCCCGATGCCGCACGACCTGATGGCACTTGCCACACCACGACATCCAGCCAAACCAACGAGGACCGCATGGACACGATCATCGGCTTTCTGAACACGATCTTTTGGGGCTATGTCCTGATTTATGGCCTTCTCGCCGTCGGTATCTATTTCACCATCCGGCTCGGCTTTCCCCAGATCGTGCATTTCGGCGAGATGTTCCGTGTGCTCAGCAGCGGCGGCTCGAAGGATGCGGCCGGCATCAGCCCGTTCCAGGCGCTGACCGTCAGCCTCGCTTCGCGCGTCGGTACCGGCAATCTCGCCGGCGTTGCCGTCGCGCTCTATCTCGGCGGACCGGGCGCCACGTTCTGGATGTGGATGGTCGCCCTCGTCGGCATGGCGACCGCCTATGCCGAAAGTGCGCTTGCCCAGCTCTACAAGGTCAAGAACGAAAACGGCCAGTATCGCGGTGGTCCTGCCTTCTATATCGCCCGTGGTCTCAATGCGCCGTGGGCTGCGACGATCTTCTCCGTCTGCCTCATCCTGTCCTTCGGTCTCGTCTTCAATGCGGTCCAGGCGAATTCGATCGCCGATGCGGTCCAGGGCGCCTTCGGCATTCCGAAGATCGTGGTCGGCATCGCCGTTGCCGCACTCTCGGGCATCGTCATCTTCGGCGGCATCCGCCAAATTGCCCGCGTCGCCGAAATCGTCGTGCCGTTCATGGCCGGCGCCTATCTGCTGACAGCGGTCTATGTGCTGATCGTCAACGCCTCGCTGGTCCCGACAGTGCTGTGGACGATCGTCTCCAGCGCCTTCGGCCTGCAGGAAGCGGCAGGCGGCGTCGCCGGCGGGGTGACCGCCGCGATGATGAACGGCGTCAAGCGTGGCCTTTTCTCCAACGAAGCCGGCATGGGCTCGGCGCCGAACATCGCAGCCGTCGCCACGCCTGTTCCGCATCACCCCGCCTCGCAAGGCTTCGTGCAGTCGCTCGGCGTCTTCATCGATACCATCCTGATCTGCACCGCGACATCGGTGATGATCCTGCTCTCCGGCACGCTTGAGCCCGGCTCCGGCATCACCGGTACGCAACTCACCCAGGCGGCGATGAACGCCCATATCGGCTGGGCGGGCAGCTATTTCATTGCGATCGCGATCTTCTTCTTCGCCTTCACCTCGATCATCGGCAACTATTCCTACGCGGAGAACGCGCTGACCTATCTCGGCGGCGCCAACCGGCTCGGCGTGACGCTGATGCGCTGCGCCGTTCTCGCAATGGTCGTCTGGGGCGCGTATGAGAGCATCGCCACAGTGTTCGACGCTGCCGACGCCTCCATGGGCCTGATGGCAACGATCAACCTCATTGCCATTCTGCTCCTGTCCGGTACCATTGCCAAGCTGACGAAGGACTATTTCGCCCAGCGCAGACAGGGTGTCGAACCGGTGTTCCACGCCGCAGACTACCCGGAACTGCAGGGGCAGATCGACAGCGAGATCTGGTCGCGCGACTAGGGCGGAACGAGACCGGCAACGGGACTTCGACGCTGACGGAGAGCAAGGCATGCACGGTACGCTTCAGCCCATGACGCTTGCCAAGCGCTGCGGCGTCTACCGCGAGCGCGCCGCACCTGCCTCGCTTGCCATCCATGTCGAATGCCTCTGGAGCCACGCCATACCGGAGGGGCCGCGCCAACCCATGGCTGTCGTTCCCGACGGTTGCGCCGATATCATCTGGTCGAGCCGGGGTCTCGTCGTCGCCGGGCCAGACCGGATTGCGGCCTTTCCGGCCATCGACCCAGGCGAGACCGTGGTGGGCCTGCGCTTTCGCACCGGCATTGCAGCCGCCTTTCTGCGTGCGCCGCTCTCCGGGCTGACCGGCACTGTCGTACCGCTCGAAGCTTTCTGGGGTGCCGCGGCCCGTGAACTCCATCTGCGGATGGCCGAAGCCGAAAGCGTGAACGCGCGGACCATCATCCTTGCACAAGCGGCAGAACAAAGGCTGCCGATGATTGCTGCCCCGCCTGGTGACATCGCCGCCTGCCTCGCGCAACTGCGAAAGGGGCACCCTACGTCGTCGGATAACCCGATCCGGTTTCTGGCGCAGGCAACGGGAACCAGCGAGCGCACACTGCGTCGCCGTTGTCACGAACACTTCGGCTACGGCGCCAAGACGCTCGACCGCATCCTCCGCCTTCAACGCTTTCTCTCGGCGTGCCGAAGCAATACGCAGGCGAGCCTGTCCACACTTGCGCTTGATACCGGCTATGCCGACCAGGCCCACCTGACCCGCGAGAGCCGGGAGCTGACCTCGCTGTCGCCGCGAGAAATCCGGCATCAACTCTCAAGCTGACTGGCCGTTTCGTTCAAGACGGCAACGCCGTGCAGTGCTATCCCCTTGATTGCAGCAGCAAACGCAAGGTGAGCGAGCGCATGACGACACTGGCAGCGAACATCATCCACATCTCCATCGAGCGCGACTGGCGCGACGTCTACGCTTTCATGGCAAAGCCGGAAAAGATGCCGCTCTGGGCATCGGGCCTGTCGTCAGGCCTCACGCGCGACGGTGACGACTGGATCGCTCCAGGACCGCTCGGCAATGCGCGCGTGCGCTTTGCGCCAGACAACGCCTTCGGCGTCGTCGACCATCTGGTAATGCTTGAAAACGGCCTGAAGGTGCAGAACGCCCTGCGCGTCGTGCCGAACGGCGATGGTGCCGAGGTGATGTTCACGCTGCTGAGGCAGGCCGATATGAGCGATGAACAATTCGCCGGCGATGCCGAATGGGTGGCAAAGGATCTGGCCGCGCTGAAGTCAATTCTGGAATCTGAAAACGACAGGACACATCATGGGTAACAAGGGCAATGACCGCCGCATCGACTATGTCGAGTTCAACGTCTCCGACATCGCCGCAAGCAAGGCGTTCTATGGCAGCGCCTTCGGCTGGACCTTCACCGATTACGGCCCGCAATATTGCGAGTTCCAGGATGGCCGGTTAACCGGCGGCTTTACCACGACAGGCCCGGTCAGATCAGGCGGACCGCTGATCATCATCTATGCCGACAAGTTGGAAGATGCCTTGACGAACATCGAGGCCGCCGGCGGAAAAATCCTGCAGCCGATCTTCCCCTTCCCCGGTGGCCGGCGCTTCCACTTCGCCGACCCTGACGGCTACGAGCTGGCGGTGTGGTCGGCACAATAGCCGGCAAACGCGCCGGCTTCCTTCCACTGTGGACAGCCGGCGCTCACGTCTTGAGATTTTACGCCGACTTAATCTTTGCAGCCCAAGATTGCGCGCGAAAACGAAAAACGGCAAAGGGCGCTGGGCAATGTCAGACGAGCACGACTTTCTGCGCAATTCCGTCATCATCGGCGCCCATCCCGACGACGAGCTTTTGTGGTTCACCTCGATCCTGAAGAAGGTCGACGAGGTCATCATCCTCTACCGCGACATCTGGTCCGAGCCGCAGATGGGCGACGCGCGCGTTGCCGCGATCAAGGCCTATCCGCGCGGCAATATCCGTTTCCTCGAGATGGAAGAGACCGGCTCGTTCGACTGCGCCGACTGGACGAACCCGAAGCCCGGCCCCTATGGCATGGAATTCGGCACCGAAGGGACACGCCGCGAGGCCAAGCGGGTGGTCAAAAAGTCGCTGTCGCAATTCATGCCCGGCAGCTTCCGCCACTCGACGCGACCGATCGCCCAGGCCTATCGCGACAACTACGAAACGCTCTACCGCACGCTGCTGCCGCTGTTGAAATCCGACATGAACGTCTTCACCCACAATCCCTGGGGCGAATATGGCCACGAGGATCATGTGCAGGTGTTTCGCGTGCTCGACCGGCTGCGCGACGAGATCGGGTTCAAGCTCTGGATGTCGAACTATTGCACCGAGCGGTCGATGCCGATGGCGATGCAGTATTTCAGCCGCAAGCCGGTCAACTATATCAGGCTGCCGGCCGACAAGGCCTTTGCCGAGGAGGTCGCTGCCGTCTATCGCGACAACGGCTGCTGGACCTGGCGCGACGACTGGATCTGGTTCGATGATGAATGCTTCATGGAAGCGCCGCGCAGCAAGCCCGAGGGCGGCGGCTTTCACCTGCTGCCGATGAACCTGTTCAATTTCGGCACCGTCGTGCGCCGGCCGGTCAGCGCGCCGCTCATTCTGGGTGCTGCCCTTTCCAGCGTCGTCGTCGGCGCCACCATCGCTGCAGCGCTGGAATGACAAAGGCCGCGTCTTTCGACGCGGCCACTTCCTGTAACTCAAAGATGGGCGCCGCCCCTCATCCGCCTGCCAGCACCTTCTCCCCGCACGCGGGGCGAAGGCAGCCAGCCTCACCGGCCGCGCCAATCATCAACGTTGAAGTTGGGCGAAAGTATCGGCTCTCTCCCCGCTGGCGGGGAGAGATGTCCGGCAGGACAGTGAGGCGCAAAACCTCACGCCAACCGCCGGCGTTCCCTTACTCGCCCCCACCCAGCGAATGCACGAACACCGCAAGCTGCTTGACCGTGGTGTCGCCGAGGCGCGGCAACCAGGCGGGCATGACGCCGTGCTTGGGTGCCTTCATCTGCGCGACGATTGCCTGCTCGCTCGAACCGTTGAGCCAGAGCGCATCGGCAAGATCGGGCGCGCCGAACTCGCGGTTGCCCTTGGCGTCGGCGCCGTGGCAGGAGGCGCAATTGGCCTCGAACAACGCCTTGCCCGGCTCAACCATTGCCGCATCCGAAGGCGTACCCGTGAGGCTGACGACATAGGCTGCCGTCTGCTTGATTTCCTCCGGCTTGAGGATCTCGGTAAAGGACGGCATTTCGGAGACGCGCGTGTCGTCGTCGCCTGTATAGCGAATGCCATGCGCCACCGTCTGGTAGATCTCCTCCGGCTTGCCGCCCCACAACCAATCGTCATCGTTGAGGTTGGGGAACCCGGCCGAACCGGCAGCACCCGAACCGTGGCACTGCGCGCAATTGACCTTGAAGGCCGAGGCGCCGGCTGCCACCGCGAACTGGTGAAGCTGCGGGTCGGCGATGATCTGATCGAGCGAACTTGCCGCGATCTTTTCCAGGTTGCCGGCCTGAGCCGCCTTGGCATCAGAAAGCTCGACGCTGAGCTCCGCGCGGCTGGAGTAGCCGATGACGCCCTTGGTCGCATCGGTCAGCAGCGGCACCGCCGGATAGACGACCATATAGCCGATTGCCCAGACGATGGTGGCGTAGAAGGTGTAGACCCACCAGCGCGGCATCGGGTTGTTGAGTTCGCGGATACCGTCCCATTCGTGGCCGGTTGTTTCGACGCCGCTGATCTCGTCGACATGTTTGTCCGCCATGGATCAATCCTCCTTCAGAGGTATGGCTGCGGCCCGTTCGGCGGCCTGCTTGGCGCCTGGCCGGAAGATGAAGGCGACGACGCCCAGGAAGAAGATCACCATGCCGAGCAGTGCCCAACTGTCGGCGAATTGGCGCATGGCCGTGTAGGTTTCCATGTGCGTATCTCCCTTAGCGATAGCCGGTGGTGTCGTCATAGGTCGAGAAGTCGACGAGCGTGCCGAGCATCTGGAGATAGGCGACAAGCGCATCCATCTCCGTCAGCCTCTGCGGATCGCCGTCGAAATCCCCGAGCTTGGCCTTGGGGTAGCGCGCCTCGATGCCTGACGTATCCGCATTCGGGTCGGCCTGCGCCTTGATGTCGGCGGCGGCGTTCGCCACCATTTCGTCCGAATACGGCACGCCGACGGCCCTGTTGGCCTTCAGCTGGCCGGCGACGTTGCGCACATCGAGCGGCGTCGCCTTGAGGAAGGCGTAGCTCGGCATCACCGATTCCGGTACCACCGAGCGCGGCTCGATCAAGTGCTGCACGTGCCACTCGTTGGAGTAGCGGTCGCCGACGCGGGCCAGATCCGGCCCGGTGCGCTTCGATCCCCACTGGAACGGATGGTCGTACATGGATTCCGCCGCCAGCGAATAGTGGCCGTAGCGCTCCACCTCGTCGCGGAACGGACGGATCATCTGGCTGTGACAGACGTAGCAGCCTTCGCGAATGTAGATGTCGCGTCCTGCGAGCTCCAGCGGCGAATAGGGCCGCATGCCTTCGACCTTCTCGATGGTGTTTTCGAGATAGAACAGCGGCGCGATTTCAACGATGCCGCCGATCGAGACGACGAGCAGCGAACCAACGAGCAACAGCGTTCCGTTGCGTTCCAGGGTGGCGTGTTTGTCGAGAATGGACATGGTCTATGCCCTCCTATTCCGCAGCCTTGAGCACGGGCGTCGAACCGAAGATCGGAGCTTCGTCGCGCACGCGGCCGAGGATGGTCATTGTTACGTTGAAGGCCATGAGCAGAGCGCCGGCGAGGAACAGGGCACCGCCCAGTGCACGCAGCACGTAA
This sequence comes from Ensifer adhaerens, assembly GCF_013283195.1. GTDB lineage: Bacteria > Pseudomonadota > Alphaproteobacteria > Rhizobiales > Rhizobiaceae > Ensifer > Ensifer adhaerens_G. Next base: position 2,701,527 of record NZ_JABEKT010000001.1, read on the forward strand.
TAGGGCAGCATGGCCGCGACCGATTCCGCGAAGGAATAGACGAGGAAGCCCTGGTCGTCGTATTCGCGCCACATCAGGCCCTGCTGGATACCGGCAACCCACATGACGGCGGCGTAGACGACGATGCCGAGCGTGGCGAGCCAGAAGTGCCAGTTGACCATGCGCACGCTATAGAGCCGCTCGCGGTTCCACAGCTTCGGTGTGAGATAGTAGATCGCGCCGAAGGTGATCAGACCGTTCCAGCCGAGCGCACCCGAATGCACGTGGCCGATGGTCCAGTCGGTGTAGTGGCTGAGCGAGTTGACGGTCTTGATCGACATCATCGGACCTTCGAAGGTCGCCATGCCGTAGAACGCGACGGCCATGACCATCATGCGGATGATCGGGTCGGTGCGGATCTTGTCCCAGGCGCCCGAAAGCGTCATCAGGCCGTTGATCATGCCGCCCCAGGAGGGCATCCACAGCATGATGGAGAACACCATGCCCAGCGTCTGCGCCCAGTCCGGCAGAGCCGTATAGTGCAAGTGGTGCGGGCCGGCCCAGATGTACATGAAGATCAGCGACCAGAAGTGGATGATCGACAGGCGGTAGGAATAGACGGGGCGGTTGGCCTGCTTCGGGATGAAGTAATACATCATGCCGAGGAAGCCGGCCGTCAGGAAGAAGCCGACGGCGTTATGGCCGTACCACCATTGCGTCAGCGCGTCCTGCACGCCGGCAAAGGCCGAGTAGCTCTTGGAGCCGAGGAAGGACACCGGAACCGCCAGGTTGTTGACGATGTGCAGCATCGCGATGGTGACGATGAAGGCGAGGTAGAACCAGTTCGCCACGTAGATATGTGGCTCCTTGCGCCTGAGCAGCGTGCCCATGAACACCGCGAGATAGGCAACCCAGACGATCGTCAGCCACAGGTCGACATACCATTCCGGCTCGGCATATTCCTTCGACTGGGTGATGCCCAGCAGATAGCCGGTGGCAGCCATGACGATGAACAACTGATAGCCCCAGAACACGAACCAGGCGAGATTGCCGCCGAACAGACGGGCGCGGCTGGTGCGCTGGACAATGTAGAACGAGGTCGCGATCAGCGCGTTGCCGCCGAAGGCGAAGATCACCGCCGAGGTGTGCAGCGGCCGCATGCGGCCGAAGTTGAACCACGGCTCGATGTTGAGGTCCGGAAAGGCCAGTTGGAGCGCAACCACAACGCCCACGAGGAAGCCAACGACGCCCCAGAAGACGGTGGCGATGACGCCATACTTCACCACGTCGTCGGAATATTCCGACAGCGGCGCGGCCGCCTTGCCTGCGGATGCCGTGCTGAAATCGAGGCGTCGCAGCATGACGATGGTGCCACCGAGCAGCACGAAGAACAGCACCCACATATGGGCTTCAAACTGCCGGTCCTGGGCAAACCCGGCGCCTAGCAGCGCCAGGAATGCACCGATCCCGAGCAGGATCGTCTCGAAAGTGTATTTCATGGTTGGGTCCCCAACTTTATCCGATGCAGACGCGTGCGCACACCGAGAGATGGCATGGCAGCGCAGCTTGCCGGAACCTGTCAGAATCGGGGCGCCTGCACCTTGATTCAGATCAAGGCCAGCCACGCCGACTTGCATCACCCTCAGGAAACAATGAGGGAGCGCCATAGGAGTTGGCGTCAGAACAGCATGAAGAGAACGAATGACAACGGCCGGATCAGGCCATGGACCGGTTTGCCGCCACGCCCTGCCCTTTCGGGCGAACCGCGGGCCTGGCTGGCGCGCGCGCATCAGGAGCAGCTCGCGCTCTGCAACAGCCTGGAGGAAATCGCCGACAGCCTGCCGGCCGAAATCGACCGGCAAAAATGCGCCTACGCCGCCAAGATGCTGGAACCGCTGATCCGCGAACTGCATTCCGGCGAAGAAAGTGCGGTGTTCCGCTGGGTCGAGCAGAACTGCGGCGACGACCCTTCGATATCAGCCACGCTCGCGCGGCTGAAATACGAGCACTGCGAGGATGAGTGCTTTGCCGAGGAACTGACGGAGATGTTGGTGAAGCTCGGCGCAGCCGATGACAGCGTGAATGCGGAGACTGCAGGCTACATGCTGCGTGGTTTCTTCACAAATCTGCGCAGGCACATCGGTTTCGAGCAGGAATGTCTTCGCACGCTGCTTCCGGCCAGTTCGGACGTCGTCCACGCCGACATCAACTGAAGGCGCCGCAGCCCCGCTGCCTGATTCCCTGGGTCGAACACGATCCGGGGATGAATTGATTCTGCCCGTTCAAGGCGTCGCACTGGCCGTGCGCCAAGTTCGGTGCGGGGCGCCTGGGGCGGCGCCGCGGTTTCGCAACCGAGCCGACGATGCCCTCAGGCGGCGATCGCGCGGCGGCGGTCCGCATGTTCCTGGATCACCAGGATCGCGCCGATGAGCCTGCCGGTGCTCGACATGCATGGCGTCAGCTTGCATCGCACGACGACCGTTCGCGCATCGACGGTCTTGGCGAAGGTGTAGTCGACCACCTCGCCGGCAAAACAGCGATCCAGATAGTTCTTCACCCGCAACTCGAAGCGCTGGATGCCGATGAACTCGACGATGTGCCGTCCGATGAGATCCATCGGGCGGCTCTCGAGATGGTTGGCATTGAGCGGATTGGTATAGAGATACCGATAGTCCGGCGTGATGACCGCAATGCGGTCCGGAAAGCTGTCGAGGATCGCTTCGTTGAGGAGCCCCTCGTCGGCCCGCCCCTTATGCGGCGCAGGCGCGCGCTCCAGGCGCAACTCGGCGGCGTTGACCGCGCCGGTAGCCGCGAAATAGCGATTGATCAGCGATTGCAGCAGTTGCGAATGGCGCAGCACGCAAGAAATGTCGTCGGCCTCGACACGCAGAATATCGATCAGAAACTGGAACTGAAGGCGGGCATCCTCGACGCTCACTGCCTTCTCATCATAGACCGACTTCAAAATCGGATCGAGTTCGCGATCCAGAAGTCCGATCAGATGCTCGTCTGCCGTACGTACGGCATACTGCAGCTGTGAATACTTGAACCAGAACAGCTCAATCAGTGCGTTCAATTCGAAACCCCAATTCCCCCACGGCCGAGGCCGCGCCGATGCACTAAAACGACAGGCTTTGATGGTGTAGACGCTGATCCGGGTTTTGACGCCTCCCTCACACCTGTCGCGAAAACCGCGCGTCTTTGGCTACCCAAAGCGCTTGCAGTCTGTCCCCCGCGACACAACGGTGAGTTTACACTCATTGCTGCGCCGTTCAACATCTGAAAGGAAAGCTTGCCGCCTGCAAACGTTTTCACAACCGCAAAGGCGACGTTTTCCGGCGTCAGAGGTAAAAAGCCAACTTGGAATCCAGCGTTGCAACCGCGCGAGCGCAACACTTCTTCGCCTTCAAGGAGAATCAGTCCTTGAGATGGCGCTTGATGTGCCAGCGGTCGTGGTACCAGAGCCACTGCCCAGGATACTCGCGAACCCAGCTCTCGACCTTGTCGTTGAGCACCTGCGCCGTGGCGTTGACGTCGACGGCGCCATCGGCCTTGCGCGGGATGTCGATCGCCGGTTCCAGCTCCAGTCGGAAACGGTTGCCGGGCAGCCGGATGCAGCGGGCCGGATAGACCTCGCAGTTGAACTGGCGCACGAGCTTGGCCAGCAGCGGGTTGGTCTGCACATCCTGCCCGAAGAACTTGGTCTTCAGGCCCTTGCGGAACTTCTGGTCGACGAGCACGCCGACGCCGTTGCCGCGCTCAAGCTGACGCGCCAGTGCAAAGGATGAGCCCGCATGCGACGGCACGAGATTGCCCATGCGCTGCTTGCGGAACTCGAAGACCTTTTCGGCGACGTAAGGGTTGTTTGGCGGGCGGAAAAGAACCGTCACTTCAAGCCCGAAGGCGGAGCCCGCGACGGGCAGCATCTCGAAGTTGCCGCTGTGAGCGGTAAAGACGATAAAGGGGCGCGGATTGTCGCGCAGTTCAAGGAACAGCGGAACGCCCGACACTTCGACACGGCCGGGCGTGGTCGCCTCGGGGTCGAAATCGAACAGCCGATCGAGGAAGACATATTCGGCCGCCATGCGGCCCATATTGCCCCAGCTCTCCATGGCTATCGCTTCGATCTCGGCTTCGCTCTTTTCGGGAAAGGCGTTGCGCAGATTGGTCAGCGTCAGCTTGTGCCGGCCGGTCTTCGGGCCGATGAAGCGCGCGACGCGATCCATGAAGCGGATCGCGCCATCAGCCGGAAACAATTTCAGGATCGTCAGAAGTAGAAAGACGAATTGCGCAATCAGCCACTGCCGGAAATGATCCGCCGCCAGAACCAGCCGTGTGATCAGCATGCGCACGTGGATCAATCCATCTTCAGGATGATCTTGCCGAAGATCTGGCGCGATTCCATGCGCTCCAGAGCCCGGTCGATCTCGTCGAAGCCGACCTCGGTGTCGATGACCGGATGCACCAGCCCGCGCGCCATCTTCTGCATGGCGTTGGCCATGTTTTCCATGCGGCAGCCGAAGGAGCCGAGCAGCTTCAACTGCTGCTGGAACAGCATCATCAGGTTCATGTCGGTCGACACGCCGGACGTCGAGCCGCAGGTGACCAGGCGGCCTCCCCGCTTCATGCAGAGCATGGAGCCGGCCCAGGTGTCCTTGCCGACGTGTTCGAACACGACGTCGACGCCCTTCTTCTTGGTGAGCTTGCGCACCACACCTTCGAAGCGGTCGGTGCGGTAGTTGATGACGTGATCGGCGCCGAGCGCCTTGGCCTTCTCGATCTTGTCGTCGGAGCCGACGGTAGTGATGACGGTGCAGCCGATCTTCTTGGCAAGCTGGATCGCCGCCGAGCCGATGCCGGAACCGCCGGCATGGACGAGAATGGTTTCGCCCGGCTCAAGCTTGGCATTGTCGAACAGCATGTGCTCGACCGTGCCGAAGGTCACCGGTGCAAGTGCTGCCGCAACGGCGTCGATACCCGGAGGTGCCGGCACCAGCAGGCGGGCAGGAAGATTGATCTTCTCCTGCGCGAAGCCGTCGAGGTGGAAGCCGTGCACGCCGCCGACATGTTCGCAGAGGTTGTCGCGGCCTTCGCGGCACGGGCGGCAGAGGCCGCAGGTGCGCGCGCCATAGATCGACACCAGCTGGCCGGGAAGCACGCTCGAAACACCCGGGCCGATGGCGTCGACGACCCCGGCTGCCTCGGCGCCGATGACGAGCGGCATCTTGCGCTTGGCAAACGCCATGCCGCGCCAGCCCCACACGTCGATGTGGTTGAGCGCAACGGCCTTGACCCGGAGCGTGACTTCGCCAGGGCCTGGCGCTTCTGGCTCGGGAACGTCGGTGATTTCGAGCTTGCGGTCATCGAGCAGTTGCAGGGCGCGCATGATCTTTCCTCTGCCTTGGCGGCATCATTTCGTCGTGAAGGTTCCGCTGCCTGTTCCCTCAAACCGGGTCCGGTTGAGGGGAAAACCGTGCAGCAGGTCTAATGCATTACAGCGTCCGCTGCGCACCAAACCCGGCACGCAGCGCTGTCGCCGTCGGCTTAGGCCGGCTCGGCGGTCATGACAAGGCTGGCGTTCTGTCCGCCAAAGCCGAACGAGTTCGACAGCACGGCAGAAACCTGCTGGCTGCGCTTCACGTTCGGCACGACGTCGAGCACGATGGCCGGGTCGGGATTCTGGTAGTTGATCGTCGGCGGCAAGGTGCCGGTCAGCATCGTCTGGATCGAGAACACCGCCTCGACAGCACCTGCAGCCGTCAAGGTGTGGCCGATCATCGACTTGTTCGACGAGACCGGGATCGAGGGCAGATGCTCGCCGAAGACGGCCGACATCGACAGATATTCCATCTTGTCGTTTTCCGGCGTCGAGGTGCCGTGGGCGTTGATGTAGCCGATGCCGCCTTCGTCGATGCCGGCGTCGGCAAGAGCCGCGCGGATCGTCGCGATCGCTGGGCCACCATCGGGCGAGGAGCGCGTGCGGTGGAAGAGATCGGCCTTTTCGCCGCAGCCCTTCAGGATACCGTAGACGCGGGCGCCGCGGGCGACGGCCGCTTCCAGCGATTCCAGCACCAGGGTTGCAGCACCCTCGGCAATGACGAAGCCGTCACGATCCTTGGTGAAGGGCTTGGACGCCTTTTCCGGCGGGTCGTTCTGGGTCGACAGCGCCGACAGAAGAGCAAAGCGGATGAGCGCCTCGGCGCTGACGGATCCGTCGGTCGCGACCGTCAGCGCGCGATCGGTGCGGCCCTGGCGAATGGCTTCGACGCCGAGCTGGATCGCCGTTGCACCAGAAGCACAGGCCGTCGACAGCGTCACCGGCAGGCCGCGGGTGCCGAACCGATCGGCAAGACGCTCCGAAATCGCGCCGAACAGCACGGCTTCATGGAACGCGGGATCGGCCTTTTCGCGCATCGCCGTCAGGAAACGGTTATAGGCATCGCCCGGCTGGGTCGACGGCGGCGAACGGTCGGCGAGTTCGAAACGCGCGCTCCATTCCGGCTCGATTGGCGGAGCGGCGAGAAACAGCGGGCCGTTGAAATCGCCGGACAGGCCGGCCTGCGCCAGCGCCTCGAGCGTGGTCTCGCGGGCCATGGCATAGGAGCGCTCGACCGAATTGGCCACCGGCACCTCGATGAAGTCGACCATGCCGGAGATGCGGGTATTGAGACCCTCCGTCGGGAAACGGGTTATCTTGCGGATGCCGGAGGCGCCGCCGGTCAGCGCCGCCCAGTTGTCCTCGAGCCCCTGGCCGAGCGAGGTGATGACGCCCATGCCGGTGACGGCGACGATCGGACGACCGAGATGATCCTTGTAAGCATTGCTCATCAATCGTTCCTCTTATTCGGCCGAAAGGACCGCGACGCCTTCGCCGCGGGAGTGACCGATGGTGGTCACGACCGCCGACCGGGCGGCAGCCGTCATCGGCTTTTCGAAGCTTGCGTCGAAGGCCGGAACCTTGGCGCCGTGGCCGAGCGTGAGTGCCGCAAGCGCAAGGCCTGCCGGAAACTGTGCTTCGATGCTGTGGCCGACAAGACCGCCATAGGCGCGCACCGGCGCGTCGGCGAGCTTGCCTTCCAGAAACGCCTTTTCGCTGGCGACGAGGTCATGGAAACCGGATGTGCCGGAGAAGACGACCGTCTGCGCCGGATCGAGCTTTTCGACCGGCTTTGCAAGGTCCGCAAGGCGCGCTTCCAGCTTGCCGTCGACGCGGCTGCCGCGGTCGCTGCCGATCGCGTCGATTGTCGCATAGATGCGCGCGCCACGGGATTCGGCGTATTCGCGCGATTCCAGTACCAGGAAGGCGCCGACCGATCCGGGGATCATGCCGCCGCCGTTCTCACGGCTGCGCGACCAGATCGGATGCCAGTCGCCCGTTGCCTGCCCCTGGATAGCTTCGATCATCAGCATGATGTCGAGACGCTCGGCCGAAAACGCACCGCCGACCAGCGTATGTGTCGACTGTCCCGCCTTGATGCGGAAGAAGGCCGTCTCGATCGCCGAAATGCCGGCTGCCTCTTCGCCCATGAAGGTGCGCGACGATCCCGTCACCTTGTGCACGATGGAGATGTTGCCGGCGAGAAGGTTGGAAAGCTGGGCCAGGAACAGCGTCGGGCGCAGTTCGGTCGTCAGCTTCTCGTTCAAGAGCTGTTCGCGGTCGTTGCGCTTCAGCGCCTCGTCGACGATCAGCGAATCGACGTTGATGTCGCGCTCGCCGCCACCGGCAGCCACGATCATGTCCATGCTGCCGCAAGCGTCGAGATTGTCCTTGAGGCCGGCATCGTCAAGCGCCAGACCGGCGGCAAAGACGCCGAGGCGCTGCCAGTTTTCCATCTGTCGCTGGTCGCCGCGCTTGGCGATCTGCTGGGACCAGTCGATCTCCGGCAGCGGATGCACCGGATAGGGCTTGAACTTTTCCGTCTCGACGCGTGCAGCCGGCGTCTCGGTTGCGCTCAAAAGCGCAATATGCGGCTCGACGCCGACACCCAGGCTCGTGACGATACCGACACCGGTGATCACCACGTCGTTTGCGGATTTGCTCATCTTCACTTCTCCGAAGCGGCGTCTGCCGCAATCGCCGCCATCAGGCCCACCTCGACGGCGCGCTTGCGCACGATATCGCCGAGCGGCACCTGATCGAACGGCATCGTTCTGAGTTTCAACTGTGCGTCACAGACCTTCTTGCCCGCAGACGTGATCTTCGCCTTGGTGACGGCAAAGCCGGAGCCGTCGTGCTCGAGGAAGGCTTCGATATCGAGTTCGGCCGAAGGCTCGACGAAGGTCCGCATCTTGGCGCCGTCGACCGACATCAGAAACGGCATTGCCGCGAAATTGGTCGAGGCCAGAACGAGAAATCCCGAAGCCTGCGCCATCGTCTCGATCAGAAGCACACCCGGCACCAGCGGATAGCCTGGGAAGTGGCCTTCGAATACCGGGCTCTTTTCGGGAACGACGGATCGCGCCGTCAGCCGGCCAGCCGAAAGATCGACCGTTTCGACACGGTCGATCATCTGGAAGTATTCAAGGAGCATGGAGGCTCACCCCGCTTGGTTTCGGGCTCAAGTAAAAACGCCAATGCCGCCTGTCAAGCGCGAGGCGCGACCGGCGGCATTGGAAATCGAGTGGAAAGGCTTGAACCTTGGCCCAATCAGGCCTTGGCAGCCCGCAGCTCGTCGATCTTGGAGCAGAGGTTCTTGAGAACGAAGTATTCTTCGGTCGAAACCTTGCCTTCGTTGACTTCCTGCGTCCACTGTTCCAGCGGAATCTTGATGCCGAATTCCTTGTCGATCGCAAAGACGATGTCGAGGAAGTCCAGGCTGTCGATGCCCAGATCGTCGATCGTGTGGCTTTCCGGCGTGATCGTCTCGCGATCGATCTCGCTCGTTTCCGCGATGATGTCGGCAACCTTGTCGAATGTAGCAGTCACGCGCATACCTCTTTATTATTTTATTCCGAGTCTCGGCGATCCTATAGGTAAATGCGCCGCAAAAGCCAATGGCCTTGATAACAAGCACTGCGATTTGAAATGCGGTGTTGCTAAACGGCGACCGAATGGCGCCCGCGCCCTGACTGAAGATGAGCGTCGAAAACCGCCGCCACTGAGCGGGCAAATGGCCGGCCGCGCTCGGTCAGTCGGAAGATGCCATCCTCGATCGCCGTCAGCCCGTCCACATCCCTTGCGCGAAACAGCTTCGCCTCTTCGACGACGACACCGGCAAGGCCGGGGAACTCCGCTTTGAGCTGTGCAAAGGAAAAGAAAAAGTCGCACATGATCGCGGCGATCACCCGCGCTCGCAGTCGGTCGTCCGGCGTCAGCAGGTAGCCGCGCACCGCCGCCAGACCCGATTGCTCGACCTGGCGCAGATATTCGCCGGTTGCCGGCATGTTCTGGACATAACCTTGACGGAATTGACCGATCGAAGAGGCACCGAGACCGATCAGGGTTTCGGCGCTGTCGGTGGTGTAGCCCTGGAAATTCCGGCGCAGACGCCCTTCCCGGCTGGCGACCGCCAGACTGTCACCGGGCTTGGCGAAATGATCGATGCCAACAGTCTCGTATCCGGCGGCGACAAGCATTTCGGCTGCCCGGCGCATCTGGGCAAAGCGCTCGACGATACCGGGCAGGCTTTCGTCCGGGATCATCGACTGGTGCTTCTTCATCCACGGCACATGGGCATAGCCGAAGAGCGCGACACGGTCGGGCGACAGCGACAGCACGGCGTCGATCGTGGCTTCGAGCGACGACAGGCTCTGATAGGGCAAGCCGTAGAGCACATCGCAATTGACCGAACGCACGCCCCGCGCCCGCGATGCCTCGATCGCGTCCCGCGTCTGCTCATAGGTCTGGATGCGATTGATCGCCTTCTGCACCACGGGGTCGAAGTCCTGGACGCCGAAGCTCGCCCTGGTCATGCCGATCGTCGCCAGCGCATCATGGCGCGCCTCGTCGAGGTCGTTCGGGTCCATCTCGACGCTGATCTCGCAATCGCTGGAAAACTGAAAGTGACGGCTGAAAACCTGCTTGAGCGCGATCAGATCGTCCGGCCGCAGCAACGTCGGCGATCCACCGCCCAGATGCAGCGCCGTGACCTTCGCTTGGCCACTCACCCGCCCGCCGATTGCCGCAATCTCACGGTGCAGACCGTTCAGATAGGTCGTCACCGGGTCGTAACGCAGCGTCTGTTTGGTGTGGCAGGCACAGAACCAGCACAGCCGGTCGCAATAGGGCACATGGGCATAAAGCGACAGCGCCTCACCCGGTTCAATCGCCTCGAGCCAGGATTGGTACTCAACCTGACCGACCGCTTCGGAAAAATGTGGCGCGGTGGGGTAGCTGGTATAGCGGGGCACGGGGCTCGCATGTTTCAGGATCAGAGCGTCGTCCATCGGTCTCTCCGTCAAGTTGACAAAGGCATAGGACGGATGAGAAGGCACACCTTTGATTTTGATCAAGTTGCCGAATTAACACGTTAAATTTGACAATTCGCAATTTCGCATGAGACATTGTTTCGCGCTTCCGGAATTAGCACCTGTCAACTCTTGATTTAACCGCCCGCATCCTCTTTGGTCCCCAGAACAAACCCGATGCAGGGAAGAAAGATTTGCAGACCGTGACCGAACATCGCCGCAAGGATATCCACAATTCGGACATTCCAGCCGTCTGCTCTGCCTGCGAGGCACGCCACGGCGGAGTCTGCGGCACGCTGACCCCAGACCAGCTTCTCGACCTGAGCCGGCATTCGACCCGCAGGCGTGTCGAGCCCGGTCGCGAGGTCGTCGGCCAGGGCGAGATGACCGACAGCTACGCCAACATCATCAGCGGCGTCGTCAAGCTCAGCAAGGTTCTGTCCGATGGCCGCCAGCAGATCGTCGGCCTGCAGTTCGCACCCGATTTCATGGGGCGCCCCTTCACGCGCGAAAGCGCGTTGACCGCAGAGGCGGCGATCGACACGGACATCTGTTCCTTCCCGCGCAATGTCATCGAGCGGCTCGTCTCCGAAGCGCCGGGGCTTGAACACCGCCTGCACGAACAAGCGCTGAAGGAGTTGGACGAGGCGCGCGACTGGATGCTGACGCTCGGTCGCAAGACCGCGCAGGAGAAGGTGGCAAGCTTCCTCTACATCATCGCCACCCACATCGATCCGGAAAATGGCACGGCAACGGAGTTCGACCTGCCATTGTCGCGCGCCGATATCGCCGACTATCTCGGCCTGACGATCGAGACCGTCAGCCGGCAAGTCACCAAGCTGCGCAAGGACAATGTCATTCGCATCGAAAACAGCCGCCGCGTCACCGTGCCCAGCATGGACAGGCTGATGCACGTCGCCGGCATCGACTGAGCCCCGCCATCCCGCACGTCAGCGGGTGATGACGATCCGCGTGTTGCCAAGCCCGTGTTCACGCGCCAGAGCGAAGAATTCCGCCGCATTGTCGGGGTGCAGCCGCACGCAACCGTGTGAGGCGGGGCGGCCGAGCCGCTTCAGGTCATAGGTCGCGTGCACGGCATAGCCGCCGTTAAAGAATACCGCGTAAGGCATTGGCGCATTGTCATATTTCCGCGACCTATGATTTCGTGAGAGCCACTTTGCCTTCCAGCTCCCCTTGGGGGTGACATAGCCTTTGCGTGCCGTGGAAACTTTCCAGCGGTACATCACGACGCCGTCCTGCTTCACGACCATCGTCTGGGAGGAAAGGCTAATCTTGGCAACGAGATTGGCAGCGCTCAGCGGCTGAGCGGGAAACTGCATCAAGGCGGCAATCAGCACAGTCAGGAATGTGTGTCGCATGCTTCGCTCTCCGCGTGCGAAACCTCAACTGCAAGATCCCAAGCTATCGGCAAGATCATGCAGCAGGCCTCAGGCGCTGCAGCGTCTCCCACGCGTCACCGGGCGCGTGTGCGCTGCAATCGGTGGAACCAAACGTTCGCAGAGAATAACTGGCTCGTCATGATACGAGTTTAATACATATGGAAAGTAAAGTCTTAACTCCAAGATCGACTTGGGGTGAATACAGGGCGATCACCAATCAAATCATGGCGATCAGAAGAACAGCCAAGGTCATCACCGAACAGGCGCCGTAGAATACGGCAATGCCTGCGTCGATATCTTCGCTTTCGGCAATCGCGCGGCCTGGACCATTGATCATCGGCTCGCTGACCCTGACACCACCATAGATCCTCGGCCCGGCAAGCTGCAGGTCCAGCGCGCCGGCCATCGCCGCCTCCGGCCAGCCGGAGTTGGGAGAGCGGTGCAGGCCGTGGTCACGCAGCGCCACGCCGATCGCATCGGCCGCGGCGACGCGACCACGGCGCAACAAGGCGCCAGCGGCAATCAAAAGGATGGACAGCCTTGCGGCCGGCAGGTTGGCGACGTCGTCGAGCCGGGCGGACGCCCAGCCGAAATGGAGATACTTGGGCGACTTGTGGCCGACCATCGAATCGGCCGTGTTCAGCATCTTGTAGGCAAGCAGACCGGGAAGGCCGGCAACCGCATACCAGAAGGCGGGAGCGACGACACCGTCGGAAAAATTCTCGGCAAGGCTTTCGATCGCGGCCCGGCAGACGCCGGGCGCATCGAGCGTCTTCGGATCGCGCCCGACGACCATCGAAACGGCGGCACGCCCACCTTCAAGGCCACCGTGCCGCAAGCCTTCGGCAACGCGCCCGACGTGGTCGCCAAGGCTCTTTTGTGCGAGAAGGACTGCAACGACGACGGCTTCGAGCAGAAAGCCAAGTACGCCCATCGTTCCGAACAATTTGTGCAGGACCGCCCCGACGACGGCGCTTGCAAGCAGCAGCAGGCCGATCGTGACGACACCACGCAGCTTCAAAGCTGCGGGTTCAATCGCATCATGCCTGTTCAGCGCACCATCCAAGACGGCAATCGCCTTGCCGAAGAAGACGACGGGGTGCGGCAGACGCGACCAGAGCCAGTCGGGATCGCCGACGACACGATCGAGCAGCAGCGCGAGCACCAGAATGACAAGGATCTCGCTCGACACTCAGCACTCCCCTGGGCGTGCTACGTCCCCGGGGCGTGCTACGTCCCCTGCACGCAGGGCGTTCCAGCGGCCCAAAGCGTCCGCCAGCCGCTGATCACCTTCGGCATCCGGCGCAAGCCCGATCCTGAGCCAACGGGCATCGTAGTCGAACTTGCGTGTCAGGATCTGTGCTTCGCAGAGATGCCGATGCAAGGCGCTCGCATCAGCATGTTCCACCAGCACGAACAGGCCAGTGCCACCGACGCGTTTGAGACCAGCATCGTCAAGCACTGCATCGAGGCCGGCGCGGCGCTCGAGAATTCCCGCAGCGATCGTTTCCGTTTCGCCTGACATCAGTGCCGTGGAGATGACCAGCGCCGGTCCGGACACCGCCCAGGGTCCGAGCCATTCGCGAAAAGCATCGAGCACGGCATCATCTGCCACGACGAAACCTAGGCGCAGACCGGCGAGACCAAAAAACTTCCCGAAGGAGCGGAAGACGACGAGGTTGTCGTTGGCGCCCACATGGCCGGCGACGCTCAAATCCGGCTGAAGATCGCCAAAAGCCTCGTCGACGACCAGCACGCCGCCGTTCGCCTTCATCACCGCCGCCATTGCCAGGATGTCTTCCGGCTGAAAGGCGCGTCCGGTCGGGTTGTTCGGGTTGACCACCACCGCAAGACCGTGGTCGGGTCCAAGCTCCTCGGCACGCTCAACCCGATCGACCGCAAGACCGGCTGCCATGAGCACGCGCGTATATTCGCCATAGGTGGGGCCGAAAACGGCAACCCGGCGGCCCGCCGGAACGAGGCGCGGCAGCAACTGGATCACCGATTGTGTACCAGGCACCGGCAAGGGCTGGACGCCGTTGGTGCTGTAATAGCTGGCGGCAGCCGCGCGCGCGCTGTCGATCGTCAGCTTGTCGGGCAGTCGATGCCAGGCCTGCTGCGGCACCGGCGGCAGCGCCACCGGCCGCGGATTGATGCCGGTCGACAGGTCGAGCCAATCCTCGAAGCGACCACCGAAGCGGGCGGCGGCTTCCGTGATGCCGCCGCCATGCACGATCGGCGCGCTCATGACCGATCCGCGATGTCGATGAGGTGCATGAAGGAACCGGCGACGTTGTCGCGCTTCAGGCCTGCCTGCCCGAGATCGACGCTGGCGGCATCGCTGACGGAAAACAACCGGTCGGCGTCACCTTCAGAGACGATGGTCGCGTAGTGGAATTCGTGCGCCGTCATGGGTCCATCGAAGAACGTGGTGTCGAGAGGCACGACACGGCGGTAGCCGAGGTGCCGCCTGCGCTCGGCAAAACTGGTGACGAGCGGCAGCAGGCCGAGCATCTGGTAGCGCGCGCCATCGGCGGCGACAAGCCCCTCGCCCAGCACCATGTAGCCGCCGCACTCGCCGAAGATCCGCGCGCCCCGCCTGGCGGCCGCGGCCATGCCGGACCGGAACGCTGTCGCCGCCTGCAGTCGGCCCGCATGAAGCTCCGGATAACCACCCGGCAGATAGACTGCGTCCGCAGCCGCGTCGGGACTTTCGTCGGCAAGCGGCGAGAAGAAGGAGATTTCCGCCCCGGCGCTGCGCCAGCCGAACAGGAGGTGCTCGTAACTAAAGGCAAACGCCACATCCCGCGCCACCGCGATATGCTGCCCGAACGGCTTGAACCTAGTGACTTCGGTCTGCGCCCGCTCGGAGGGCGAGAGGGCGGAGGCCGCACGGATCGCATCGAGATCGCAGGTCGCCTCGATCCGATCCGCCGCATAGTCGATAAATGTCTCGAGCGCACCATGTTCACCGGCCTGCACCAGGCCGAGATGCCGCTCGGGCAGTTTCAGGGCGCCATCCTGCCTGAGCACGCCGAAGACAGGCATGCCGACGCGCGTCAGCGCATCGCGCAGCATCATTTCATGCCGGTCGCTTCCGACCTTGTTGAGGATGACGCCGGCAACCCGGATATCTCCGCGGTAATCGGCATAACCGCGCACGAGTGCCGCGACCGAATGCGACATACGGGCACAATCGACCACCAGGATGACGGCAAGATCGAGCGCTGATGCAAGATCTGCCGGCGTGCCGCTGCCGTCAGCCGCGCCGTCATGCAAGCCCATCATCGCCTCGACAACCAGCGTGCGCCCGTCGCTTGCGGCGTGCGCAGCGTTTGCTGCCAGAAGGTCGGGGCGCATGGCCCACGGGTCGTAGTTGAGGCACGGCTCGCCGCTGGCGAAGGTGTGGAACGCGGGATCGATATAGTCGGGGCCCGCCTTGCCGGGCGCGATCACCATGCCCCGCCGCCGCATGGCGCGCATCAGGCCGAGTGTTACCGTGGTCTTGCCGGAGCCCGAACAGGGTGCGGCGATCAGCAATCCGCTCATGCGGGATCCCTGAGCTCGCGGCTTGCGAAGGGGTCGGCAACAAGCTGTCGCCCGCCAAGTGCGCCGATCCAATCTAGCGATGCCCTGAGGCGCACGACCTCGCCGACGACAACAATTGCCGGCGGCTGCAGACCGGAAGCGGTGACATCGACCTCGGCGCGCGCCAGCGTCGTTTCAAGCACCGTCTGTTGCGGTGTGGCCGCGTTGCAGACGAAGGCGACCGGCTCCTCCGGCGAGCGTCCGCCGGCAATGAGATTGGCGGCAATCGTGCCGATATGCTTCATCGCCATGTACATGACGATCACGGGCGAGCCCGAGGCGATGCCCTGCCAGTTGATCCTGTCCGGCACCAGGCCGGAAGAATCGTGACCAGTGAGGAAGGTGACAGCGTGGTTGACCTCGCGGTGCGTGACGGGAATGCCGGCATAGGCAAGCCCGCCGATCCCCGCGGTAATGCCCGGCACGATGCGGAACGGAATGCGGTTTTCAACAAGCGTAAGGGCCTCCTCGCCACCTCGCCCGAAGACGAAGGGATCGCCGCCCTTCAGCCGCAGCACGCGCTGGCCGGCGCGCGCCAGCTCGACAAGCCGCAACGAGATATCGCGCTGTTTTGGCGACGGCTTGCCGCCGCGCTTGCCAGCAAATTCGAGTACGGCGCCCGGCCGGGCGAGCTTCAGGCAATCCTCGTTGACCAGCGCATCGTGCACGATGACATCGGCCTGCCGCAGCGCATTGGCGGCATGAAGGGTCAAAAGGCCGGGGTCGCCGGGACCGGCACCGACGAGCCAGACACTACCGGGCTCAAGCTCGGGCAGACCGGAAAAGATCGTATCGCTCATGCCGCCACTCCTGCCATTCGCTTGTACGCTGCCGTTGACTTGCCTTGGCAACAAGCAGATTCAGACCGGCAAGAAATCCACATAGTCTTTTGAAATCGTTCGTACATTTCATGCAGGACATACCCAGGAAGAAAGCTCATGGCGCCACCGTTGTC
Source organism: Ensifer adhaerens (assembly GCF_013283195.1). Lineage (GTDB taxonomy): Bacteria > Pseudomonadota > Alphaproteobacteria > Rhizobiales > Rhizobiaceae > Ensifer > Ensifer adhaerens_G. The sequence continues at coordinate 2,717,856 of NZ_JABEKT010000001.1, forward strand.
GTCGTGCTCACCGGCAGGCGCTCGACAGGTCCGGCGATTGCAGCCGTCGCATGCGATGCGGTGAGTTTGCCAACGAGCAGCACACTTTTCGGCCCCGCACCGACGAGTGCCGCGCCTTCTGCAACGCCGTGGCAACCGGTGTGGGCAAAGACGATTGCCGAGGGGTTCTGCAGCCGGGGCGCCTCGGCCTCCAGTGTCTCCGCATCGAAGAACCGCGCCTCTACGGCAAAGTGTTCGGCGGCGGCATGAATCGCGGGCTCACCGCGCCTCGCATCAAGCGAGGCGACGAAGCCGATATCGGCTTTCGCGGCACCCACCTTCGCCAACGCTTTTTCGGCAAGGGCAATCACCTCATCTGCCGGCGTACCGCGCTCGCAGCCAAGCCCAAGCACGAGTGGTCCTGGCGGTGGCGGCGCTATGCTGGATGATATCATGCTCGACCTCGGCCCCCTCGCGGCAATCCACACGAAGCGCCGCCCGGCTCAAGTCCGGGTCGGTCTGGACAGCACCGGTTCAAGCCCCCTGCCTGGGTCGGCCGCACCGGACGCTCTTTCAGTCCGCCTGAAGCGGACGCCGTCGCACATCCCTCATTTTTACCGGAGGCAATCGCACGGGTCAAACCGGATTGCGCCATCGCCATGTCGCGTTTGGGGAAACCTGCCACCCACTTGCGGCGAGCGCAAAGCGCCAGAACCGGCAATCGACCGGAGACGGCAAAAGCCCACCAAGGCACGCAGAATACCAGAATAAGACACTGATTTTATGTGATAATCCACCTGTCTGGGCCGGCACAAAAGATGCGCCATGACAGAAGGCTTTGCATTTCGCCGCTGCCTCTGACACAAGGCGGGAAAGGCCTGCTTACTCCTCCCTCCCAGAGTCCCTCCCGTGCAAGATCTCGCTTTCCACCTGCTCGTGTTCCTTTTCGTTGCCGCCTTCGTTGCCGGCTTCATCGATTCGATCGCCGGCGGTGGCGGCATGATCACTATTCCCGCCATGCTGATTGCCGGCATCCCGCCGCTCCAGACGCTGGGCACCAACAAGCTGCAGGGACTTTTCGGCTCCGGCTCGGCAACGCTTTCCTATGCGCGCAAGGGCCATGTGAACCTGAAGGAGCAATTGCCGATGGCGCTGATGTCGCTGTTGGGCTCCGTGTTGGGCGCGCTGCTTGCAACCATCGTTCCCGGCGACGTTCTGAAGGCGGTCCTGCCCTTCCTGCTGATTGCCATCGCCCTCTATTTCGGCCTCAAGCCGAACATGGGCGACGTCGACCAGCACCGGCGCATCACGCCCTTCCTCTTCACGCTGACGCTGGTGCCGCTGATCGGCTTCTACGACGGAGTTTTCGGCCCCGGCACCGGTTCGTTCTTCATGCTCGGCTTCGTCACGCTTGCCGGCTTCGGCGTGCTCAAGGCGACGGCCCATACGAAGTTCCTGAACTTCGGCTCCAACGTTGGCGCCTTCGGTGTCTTCCTGTTCTTCGGCGCCATTCTGTGGAAAGTCGGCCTAATGATGGGCGTCGGCCAGTTCCTCGGCGCCCAGGTCGGCTCGCGCTATGCGATGGCCAAGGGCGCCAAGATTATCAAGCCGCTGCTGGTGGTCGTCTCGATCGCGCTTGCGATCCGGCTGCTCGCCGATCCTTCGCATCCGCTGCGGATCTGGCTGGGGCTCTGAGCCGGAGCGGCTTTGGCGTGGTTTGACAGAGCGCGGAGACCGGTCTTGCTGTCGCTGACGATGGCCGAGCGGCAGCCAGCGAAGACGTCGCAGCCTCGCGCCTCACCTCAGGGCACTCATGGAGATTTCGTGTAACCGGGCCGATGTCCGGTTTCTTCCTTCTGGCATCGTGGGACGCCAGCGCCCGGTGTTCGCCGCGTCCGCCGATCTGATGGGCTTGCCGGTTGAGATCATCGTCAGGCAATCTTCGATTGCTAAGGGTGAAGTCTCGCACGACGATATAACGCGACCGGGAAGCCAGGATGACCGCCGTGACGGAAGATCAGGTTCGGGCCGCTGGCCAGTCCGCAAAGTCCGCCAGCCGCCCCTTTTCCGCCTTCGAGCGTATGGTCGCCTGGCGCTATCTGCGCTCGCGGCGCAAGGAAGCCTTCATTTCGGTGATCGCCGGCTTCTCCTTCATCGGCATCATGCTCGGCGTTGCGACGCTGATCATCGTCATGGCGGTGATGAACGGCTTCCGAACCGAACTCATCTCGCGCATCCTCGGCATCAACGGCCACATGATCGTGCAGCCGATCGATGGTCCGCTCAATAATTATGCCGAGCTTGCCACGCGCTTTTCCGGCGTGAAGGGTGTGACGATGGCGATCCCGCTCATCGAGGGGCAGGTCCTGGCGCAGGGCGTGGGCGACAGCTCGACCGGCGCTCTCGTGCGGGGCATCCGCGCCGATGACCTCGGCAAGATGAAGTCGGTCTCCGAGCAGATCAAGTCCGGCGACCTCGTCGGCTTTGCCTCAGGCACCGGTGTCGCGATCGGTTCGCGCATGGCAGAAAAACTCGGCATCCAGGTGGGCGGCTCCATTACACTCACTTCGGCCACCGGCGACGTGACGCTGCCGCTCGTGAAAGCCTATACCGTTTCGGCGATCTACGAGATCGGCATGTGGGAATACGATTCGACCATCATCTTCATGCCGCTTGAAGAGGCGCAGCTGGTCTTCAACGCAGAAGGGCTTGCGCAATCCATCGAGATCTTCGTCGAGCACCCCGACGCCGTCGACGAAATGCGCCAGCCGGTCGAGGATGCCGCTGGGCGGCAGATCTTCATCAGCGACTGGCGCGACCGCAACCAGACCTTCTTCGCGACGATCGAGGTCCAGCGCAACGTGATGTTCATGATCCTGACGCTGATCGTGCTGGTCGCGGCGCTGAACATCATTTCCGGCCTGATCATGCTGGTGAAGGACAAGGGAAGCGACATCGCCATCTTGAGGACGATGGGGGCGACCGCAGGGTCCGTCATGCGTATTTTCTTCATGACCGGCGCAGCGATCGGTACGGCCGGAACCGTTGCTGGCGTGTTGCTCGGCGTTGTCGTCTGCCTCAAAATCGAAGCGATCCGGCAGTTTTTCTCCTGGATTTCAGGAACCACCATCTTCAGCCCGGAACTCTACTTCCTCAATCAGCTCCCGGCCGACATGGACGCCGCCGAGACCATGCTCGTCATCGGCATGGCGCTGAGCCTTTCCTTCCTCGCCACGATCGTCCCGGCCTGGCGCGCCTCGCGCCTCGATCCGGTTGAGGCCCTGCGGTACGAGTGACAAACCGAGCCAAAGCGCCCGCATTCGGTCGGCGTGATGACCGAGGCCGTGTGTCTCGCAGCTCTCGCGATATATCGGTTTGAGCGAACCTTCTGTCCGATACGTGGCAGCGCTGGAGCTCAGCAGCAAATGCCACGTGACGCTGGCGCCCCCGCGGACAGGCGGCTCGCGAGAGGTACACGACGACACCCGCCCGTGGCGATGATTTCAGCAAGAGGCAAAGCTGGGTCTGAAATGAAGGCGACTACCCTGCGCATAGGCGATGGTCATTGGGTGATCGCGATTGATTTCACACGAGGTTCGGGAGACAGAATGCGGCAGCAATCAGCCCGGCAAGAGTCGCATGGAAATCAACAGCATTAGAGACCGAGCCCAGGGCGTTACGGATGGACCGGTTTCTGAAGCCGAGGTTGAATTCGCGCGGGAGATTCTACGATCCCAAACTGGCAACATCGGAGACGCCCTCTATATCGTCGGCTATTGCGGTGCCCCAGCTGATGCTCAGTTGATCGAAACCTATCTCCATAACGAGGAGAAGGATGTCTACGGAGATCTCGCGCTCAAGGCACTTTGCCGCTATTTAGGCCTTGTTGTCTGGTACCGCGACCTGATCGTTAAGTTTGTTTTCGCGGATGATGATACTGACTTCTACGGAAGCAGGCTTGCCGGCATACAGGTGGCATCCGATTACCTGAAGAAAAGACGCGATAGCCTGATCACAGGCAAGCTTGTCTCCATTTTCTGCGATCTGCAGGATAAGGAGCGCGACGCGGCGCGTTATGCTCTTGTCGAGACACTTGGTCTGCGCAGTGTAATTGCCGATCCGTTCCGGCTTTCCGACGATGTTCCAGACGAAGACGCGCCTCGAATAGTCGAGGAAGCGTGCCGTCAGTTCGGACTCAGCCTTGGCGACCACGCAGCATTCTCGGCCTGAAAGCCTGGCCACCTCTCGCGGCCGCTGTCGAAATACGACACCTGCCGTATGTCGCCGGCTCGACAAGCGTCCTAGGCCAGATCTCCCGCACTCAGGCGGGAGGTCCGCATCCAGGAGATAAACAATGAAGATCATGATCGCCATAGTGGCATCCCTCGCGATGGCGAGTTCCGCCTTTGCCGCCGTCTCGTCGACGTCCGTCGAGAAGCGGGCATCGGTGAAGGCCAAGCAAGTTGAGTTGGCATTGGGCAAAAACCGTTCGGGCCAGACGACGCCTTCGAACGGCAGGACCTTTCGTTAGTCCGGCGTCATGCAGAAGGGCGGCCGAGGTCGCCCTGAATGTCTGCACTTTACCGCCGGGCGGGAGGCGGTGATGTCACCGCCAAGGCCGCGCGGGTGTCACCTTTCACCGGCAACTCGCCGGTGAAAATCTGGTAACCAAGATGAAAATCGAGTGAGTCAGCCCCTTGAACCTCTAGTCACTAGAGATTGCAACCTGCGAAAAATGCGTCGCGGAGAGTGGGTGGAGATCAGACAGGCCGCCTGACCACAAGCGCCGCATTGTCATTTCGCGCGCTCAGAGGTTCCGATGTTCACCACCCTTCCCGCCATCCTGATGCTCGTCGTCGGTCTTTTCACGCTGGCGCTGGCGGTCCTTCGCCGTCGACAATCCGGCCGCTCGCCCGTGGTCTTGACCTACGGCGACGACGCGGAAGGCTTTGCCGGGAAGCTCTTTCGCGTGATCGTGGCAGTGCTGGTGGTTCACCTGCTGGCAATTGCCGCCTTTCCCAAAGCAGTCAACGCCGCGCTCGGCCGGATCCCGCTGCTCGACACCCCGTCCATCTCCGCAATCGGCCTTGCCCTCATGGCGCTTGGCGGCGGGCTGACGATGCTGTCGCAATGGGCGATGCGGCATTCCTGGAAGATCGGCATCCCCGAAAAACAGGACGCGCCGCTCGTCACCTCCGGCCTCTACGCGTTCTCGCGCAACCCGATCTATGTCGGCATGGTGACGGCGCTGATCGGCACGGTGCTGGCCGTTCCCAACGTCATCTCGGTCGCGCTGGCGCTTTCCGCCTGGATCTCGATCTCCTACCAGATCCGCATGGAGGAGACGCACCTCTCCCGCGCCTTCGGCGAGGCGTATGGCGTCTATTGCCGGCGGGTCCGGCGCTGGGCCTGACGGATATCCCGCCCTCAGTCGGCGATGCATTCAGCGTCGGCCGAACGGAACGAATGGCCCCGGCGGATCAGGAAAACGGCCGAAAGACCGGCAACAACGCTGGACACGTCAAGCACGAGGAATGAGGTCACCGAAATCGGCACGACCTTCCACAGGATGCCTTGATTCAGGCTATGCGCGATCCCACCTCCGACGAGAAAGGCCGAGAGTGAGAGGATGACCACTGCAACACTCGACCGGACGGCTCTGTTCTTGAGAAAGTGATGGAGCAGCATTGTCATCAATGCCACGACCGCCCAGACCCGGTAATTCAAGAGCCATGTCTCGGCGGCGCCGACCTGCATAGCGCTGTCGAGGAACCACTGCGGCGCGATGCCAAGCATCGGTGCGGCGGCGGCGAAAAGACTGTAAAAGACCGCCGCTGCCGCCGGCGCAGCAAAGCCGGCGATCAGCAAGGCGCGCATCAATCCGCGCACCGAAGTGGCCTGCAGCGTACCCTGCTCGCCGATGCCGCGGCGCCCGGGAAACCAGATCGCGGTGCAGATGGCAGCTGACAGGGCACCGACAAGGCCACCGAAAGGCAATAGAAACGCCTGATTGCTGGCGGTGTCATCTGCGTAGTCAAACAGAAGCGTAAATATCGCGCCGACGTGCAAGCCGACGAAAAAGGCGAAAAGCCAGGCCGAACGGCGTGAGCGATTGGGTGTGAGCGCAAGAACCAGCGTGGCGCTGATTGCCGCCGCGTAAGCGCCACCGTAGTAGTATCGCAGCACTGCCCACAGCAGTTTCGATGCACCGAGGGCGCTTTCCGGACTGAAGAGCATCTCAAGAAACATCAGCGGGACGATAACGATCACGGGCCCAGCGAGAACGGAAAACCAGAAATAGCGCTCCTCCGCCCGCAGCTGGCGATTACGAACGAGGGCGCGCTCGCTAGGCGAAACTGGAGTGAGCCTCGAAGCGGTCGTTGCCCCCGGTTCGCCAGCGGCTCTATTGCGTTTTTGGTCCAGCCCCTCGCGCAGGAGCCATAGCGCCAAGCTCGCAGCAGCCATGAGCGCACCCACTCCAGCGATCACCTGGAAGCGAGACTCCAAAAAAATGTCAGTGAGCACCGGATAAGGTACGGCAAATCCACCCGGGTCCCAGCTCGCGAAACACATGGTCAGAACGTAGACCCCGATCAGGCCGGCAACAGCGGTGAAACCACACGCCAACGAAAGCGCCAGCAGCTGCCACGCGCTGCGGACATATCGACTGAGCGCGATCGTCAGCCGCGCCGCAATCATCGCCGGGAAAGTACTCAGGAAAGGAGCAAGAAACTCCGTAGGGTATCGCGCAGTCGATATCGCGACGTAGTAGACAGCAGCACAGAATGCCACCAGCGCTGCCGTCGTCCAGGCTGCAAAGGTAAGATAGTCCCTTTCAAGGCGCTTGCGCCAATCGTCATCAACCTGCATGTCGCCCCCGCTTGCCGCAACCATTTCGTGTATCAGGATTACGGCTTGACTGAGGCGAACATTCAGGGAACAAATTTGCGAGCGGCGCGTGATACCAAGCTCAAAACACCGCCAGCAACAGCGCCCCCGCAGCGATGAAGGCGACGCCGAGCCAGTTGATCAGGTTGAGCTTCTCGCCGAGAAACAAGACGCCGAAGATGGCGACCATGACGATCGAGAGCTTGTCGATCGGCGCCACCCGCGCGGCATCGCCGAGCTTGAGCGCCCGGAAATAGGCGAGCCACGAGGCGCCGGTGGCAAGGCCCGACAACGCCAGGAACAGCCAGGTGCGCCCCGGGATTTCCGAGGGCTTCTGCCATTGCCCTGTTGCAGCAACGATGCCGGCGAGCACGAAAAGGATGATGACCGTTCTGATGAGCGTGGCGAAGTCGGAGTTGATCTGCGCAACCCCGACCTTGGCAAACACTGCCGTCAGCGCCGCAAAGGCCGCCGACAGCAGCGCCCAGAACTGCCAGCTCTGGCTCATCAGAATTCGACGCCCTTCTGCGCCTTGATGCCGGAGCGGAAGGGATGCTTGATCAGCTCCATTTCCGTCACCAGATCGGCCGCCTCGATCAGATCTTCCTTGGCGTTGCGGCCGGTCAGGACCACGTGGGTCATGTGCGGCTTTTCCTCCTTCAGGAAGCGCACGACTTCGGCCACGTCGATGTAATCGTAGCGCAGCGCGATGTTGATTTCGTCGAGCAGCACCATCGAGTTGCGCTCGTCGCGGATCAGTTCCTTGGCCTTCTCCCAGGCCTTTTCCGCCATCGCCACGTCGCGGGCGCGGTCCTGTGTTTCCCAGGTGAAGCCTTCGCCGAGCGTATAGAACTGGCAGACATCGCCGAAATGTTTCTCGATCAGGTCGCGCTCGCCGGTCTCCCAGGCACCCTTGATGAACTGCACGACGGCGCAGGGCATGCCATGGGCGATGTGGCGGAAGATCATGCCGAAGCCGGCGGTAGACTTGCCCTTGCCCTTGCCGGTGTTGACGATGATGAGACCCTTCTCGTCGGTCTTCGTCGCCATGATCTTTTCGCGGGCGGTCTTCTTCTTCGCCATCTTCATCGCGTGACGCGCGTCGTCCTTCTCGGCGACGCCCTCACCCGTGCTCACCACATCTTCGCTCATGACGTTCTCCTGATCCTGTGATTCCATCGTCGGACCCGGGCGTAATGCTGACCGCGATCCCATTCTTTGCACTTGCGCAACTCCGTCCGGAAAACCGCTTCGCGGCTTCCCCTGACTTGCTCATTCGTTTCCGGCGCGAAGCCGCACTGCCGCCGTCGTGCGGCCGCTCAGTTCAAACCGCGCCGAGTTCGAGCGCGGGGTCCACAGATTGCGGTCGATCGCCTCCAGCAGCCTTTCGGACAGCTCGGCGAGCGCCGCCGGGTTCTTGTCGCGCAGGAAGTTCGACACGCGCTCATCGACGATGAAGGCCTGGTAGGCCGCCTCGAAATGATGGTCGCGCACCGCCCCCGTCGTCGCGGCAAAGGCGAACATGTAGTCGACCGTCGCGGCGATCTCGAAGGCACCCTTGTAGCCGTGGCGCATGACGCCATCGATCCATTTGGGATTGACGACGCGGGCGCGCACCACGCGACCGATCTCTTCCTCCAGCGAACGGATCACGGGCTTTTCCGGCCGGGAATGGTCGTTGTGGTAGATCGCCGGCTTCGCGCCGCTCAAGTGCTCTGCTGCAAGGCTCATGCCGCCTTCGAACTGGTAGTAGTCGTCGCTGTCGAGCAGGTCGTGCTCGCGATTGTCCTGGTTCTGGACGACGGCCTCGATCGTGCGCAGCCGCTCCTCGAAGAGGTCGCGCTCCGCCTTGCCCTCCTCGCCGGCGCCATAGGCATAGGCGCCCCAGGTAAGATAGGCGTCGGCGAGATCGGCGCGTTTGTCCCAACCCTTCTCGTCGATCAGCGCCTGCAGGCCGGCGCCATAGGCTCCGGGCTTGGCACCGAAGACGCGGTAGGAGGCGCGACGTGCGGCCTCCGCCGGCTCGACGCCCGACGCTTCCAAGCGCTTTGTCTCGGCGCGCATGCGCGCGGCGATCATGTTGTCGGCATCGTCTTCCTCCAGCGCGCCCACGGCGCGGATCGCCTTGTCGAACAACGCGATCTGATCCGGGAAGGCATCGCGGAAGAAGCCGGAAATCCTGAGCGTGACGTCGACGCGCGGTCGGCCGAGCACCGCAAGCGGCACGATTTCGTAGCCCATCACGCGGCGCGAGACCATGTCCCAGGTGGGTTTGGTGCCGATCAGCGCCAGCGCCTGGGCGATGTCGTCGCCGCCGGTGCGCATGTTGGCCGTGCCCCAGGCCGTGAGCCCGAAGGAGGACGGCCATTCGCCGTGATCCTGCAGGTAGCGGCGGATGAGCAGTTCGGCGGATTTCTTGCCAAGCTCGTAAGCCGCCGGCGTCGGCACCGAGCGGCTGTCGACGGAGTAGAAATTGCGCCCGGTCGGCAGAACGTCGGGCCGCCCTCGCGTCGGCGCACCGGATGGTCCGGGCGCCACGAAGCGGCCATCGAGGCCGGTCAGGAAACCGGCCATCTCGGCAGCACCGGAATTGACGATCGACGGCTTTAACCGTGTCTCGATTTCGCCGAGCACGGCGCTGGTGGCCGACCAGGCCGCCGGTGCCGGCGTCTCGCCGCTAACGAACGAAGCCGCCAGCAGTTCGATGCGCTCAACCGTATCGCCAGCCGTGCGCCAGGGCTGATCGGAAACCTCGGCAAGCAGGTGCGGGCGCAGCCCAATCCAGGCGTCGGACATCACGCAATCGAGCGGATCGAAGCCGAGGCCTGCATCCGCCGCGATCGCGCGCTGCAGGCTCTGGTCGGGGCCTTCGCCGAGGCCGCGCGGCACGCGGGCGAGCGCCACCGTCAAATCGGTCAGGAGCCGCCCCTCCGGCGCCACGCCGAAGATGTGCAGGCCGTCGCGGATCTGCATCTCCTTGAGGTCGCAGAGATAGGCGTCGAGCTTCTCCAGCGCCTTGTCGTCGCTGTCGCCCTTGTCGATGCCGGCGTCGTGGTCGAGGCCGATATCGCGCACCAGGTCGAGGATCTGACGGCTCAAGAGCCTCAGCCGGCGCGGATCGCCGCCGGCTGCATCGTAGTATTCGTCGACCAGCGCCTCGAGGTCTTTCAGCGGCCCGTAGGATTCCGCCCGCGTCAAAGGCGGCGTCAGATGATCGATGATGACGGCGCTGGTGCGGCGCTTGGCCTGCGTGCCCTCACCGGGATCGTTGACGATGAAGGGGTAGACATGCGGCAGCGGCCCGAAGATCGCCTCGGGATAACAGGTCTCCGACAGCGCCAAGGCCTTGCCCGGCAGCCATTCGAGATTGCCGTGCTTGCCCATGTGCACGATCGCCTGCGCGCCGAACCGGTTGCGCAGGAAGGCATAGAAAGCGAGATAGCCGTGCGGCGGCACGAGGTCGGGCGAGTGGTAGCTCTCCTTCGGATCGATGTTGTAGCCGCGCGCCGGCTGGATGCCGACGACGACGTCACCGAAGCGGGCGAGCGGCAGCGCAAACACGCCATCGAGGAAGAACGGATCGGCGTCCGGCGCGCCCCAGCGGCTAGTCACCTCATCCTGAATCTGTTTCGGAAGCGAATCGAAGAACGCTTTGTAATCGCTGATCGAAATGACTTCGCGGATCTCTCGGTCGCCGCTTGCGGCATTGGTCGGCCCGGCCATGAGATAGCGGATCAGCGCGTCGCCATCCTCCGGCACGTCGGTCACGGGATAGCCCTCGCTCGCCATGGCGCGCAGCACCTCAACTGTGCCGGCAGGCGTATCGAGCCCGACGCCGTTGCCGAGCCGTCCGTCGCGGTTGGGGTAATTGGCCATGATGATGGCGATCCGGCGTTCAGCCGGCTTGGCGCGGCGAAGCCTTGCCCAGTTGACCGCGAGCCGTGCGGCAAACCGCACCCGGTCGGCAAGCGGCTCATGCCCCACGATATTGGCTTCCACCTTGGGATCATAGATCGAGGCCGCCTTGAAGGAGACGGCGCGCGCGAGGATGCGGCCGTCGACCTCCGGGAGCGCGACATTCATGGCGAGGTCGCGGGCCATTAGCCCCTGCGGCGAGGTCGCCCATTGCGCCCGCGACGACCCCGAGAAGATCACCTGCAGCACCGGCGCGCCGGTCGATTCCAGCACGGTCGGCTGCCGGTCGGCGCCGGGAGACGAGACGGCAAAACCGGTGGCGTTCATCACCACGTCGGGTGCAGCCTCGGAAAAGATCGATTGCAGCGTGCCGACCGAAACGGCATCTTTCAGACTGGAGACGAACAGCGGCAGCACGCGCATGCCCTCAGCGGCAAGCGCCTCGATTAGCGCTTCAACGGGCCGCGTCTCGCCGCTCTGCACCAGGGCGCGATAAAAGCAGATCCCGATGGTCGGGGGTTCGAATCCCTCCCCGGCGACCGTCCTTTCCCGGACACGGATCTGCCATTCGCTGACGCCGATGACGCCCGCCCCCGGCCACCAGATGCCGGCCTTCAGAAGCGGCTTTGCAGGCTGGGGCTTCTCCGCGCCCGTGATCAGCGCCTCGGCATAGTCGAGGAACAGTCCGGCATTGTCGGCGCCGCCTTCGGTGAAATAGGCCCAGAGGCGCTGGCGGTCGTCGGCTTCCACCGTCGAAAACGGTTCGAGGCCAGGATCGGGCTTGTCGTCGCCCGGCAGCACCGCGATCTGGAAGCGGTGGGTGACGGCGGCGGCATGCAATGCTTCCAGCACGTAACGGAAATAGCTGGCGCCACCGAGCGGCCGGACCACAATGAGCCTGGCATGCCGCGCCGTGCGCTCGACGTAAGTGTCGACCGACATCGGGTGCATGAGGTTCATCAGGCTGGCGATACGCAGACCTGCCCCATCGTCGCGCCGACCATGGGCCGCGGCGATCGAGGAAAGCTCGGTGTCGGCGGCCGACAGGAAAAGCACGTCGGCCGGCGTTTGCCCCAGATCGATCGCTTCGTTGCCGTCGGCGATCGTTCCTTTCTGGGCGAGAAGCAGATGCATTGTTCTATCCGTTCAAGCCGTTCCAGGAAGGTTCGAAACGATCTTCCTGGAACTGCGTTGCTTCAAGGCGTCAGGCGAGCGCGGTGATGGCCGCGCGCACCGCAGCTTCGTCCATGTCGTGCAGGCCGATGACGACGAGGCGCGTTCCGCGCTTCTCGCCGGCAGCCCAGGCGCGGTCGTAATACTGGTCGATGCGGGCGCCGACAGCCTGGATCAAGAGGCGCATCGGCTTGCCGGGCACATCGGCAAAGCCCTTGAGGCGCAGCACGTCGTGCTCTGCGATCACGCCCTTGAGGCTGTCGATGAAGGCGGCCGGATCGGCAATTGCGCCAAGCTCGACGACGAAGCTGTCGAACTCGTCGTGAGAGTGCTCCTCGCCGGCTTCATGCTCCATCTCGTGGTGAGACTTGCGGTTGGCGATATCGCTTTCCGTGCCCACGCCAAGGCCGAGCAGGATGGCAGCGGCCACTTCGCCGTTCTTGGCTTCGATCATCGTCGGCTTGCGGCTGGTGCGCGAAGCCACTTCGTCGCGCACGGCCTTGAGGCCCGAGGCGTCGATCAGGTCGGTCTTGTTGAGCACGATCAGGTCGGCGGCGGTCAGCTGGTCCTCGAACAGTTCCTCGATCGGGCTTTCGTGGTCGAGATTGTCGTCCTCGACGCGCAGCGCATCGACCTTGTCGTGGTCGTCGGCAAAACGGCCAGCGGCAACGGCAGCGCTATCGACCACAGTGACGACGCCGTCGACAGTCACTTCGCTGCGGATATCCGGCCAGTTGAAGGCGGCGATCAGCGGCTGCGGCAGCGCCAGACCCGACGTTTCGATGATGATGTGGTCAGGACGGTTTTCGCGCTCGAGCAGCTTTGTCATGGTCGGGATGAAATCATCGGCAACCGTGCAGCAGATGCAGCCATTGGTGAGCTCGATGATGTCGTCTTCCGAGCAGGCTTCCGCGCCGCAGCCCTTCAGGACGTCGCCGTCGACGCCGAGATCGCCGAACTCGTTGATGATCAGCGCGATGCGCTTGCCGTCGGCATTCTGCAGCAGGTTGCGGATCATCGTCGTCTTGCCGGCACCGAGGAAGCCGGTGATGACGGTCGCCGGGATCTTGCCCTGGTTGGCTCTCGCAGTGGTCATGGATCAACCCTTCATTTTCAGCGGCAATCCGGCCGCGACAAAGTAAACTTCCGCGGATTTCTCCGCAACGATCTGGTGAAGCCGGCCGGCATGGTCGCGAAAGTCGCGGGCCATGCGGTTCTCGGGCACGATGCCGAGGCCGACTTCGTTGGACACAAGGATCAGGCGCGCCCGCGCCTCGGGCAGAAAGGCGGCAAGGGCAGCGAACTCCGCCGCCATGTCGCGTCCTTCCATCATCAGGTTGGTGACCCACAGCGTCAGGCAGTCGACGAGCACCACGCGCTTTTCGTCGTCGATGCGTGTCAGCAGCGAGACGAGATCGAGCGGCTCCTCATGCGTCGTCCAGCCTTCGCCGCGCCTTTCTTTGTGATGGTCGATGCGCTCGCGCATCTCGTCGTCCCAGGCCCGGCCGGTTGCGACATAGTGCATGGAGAGCCCGGAGGCTTCGACGAGCCTTTCGGAAAAACTGGATTTACCGGATCGGGCACCGCCGAGGACCAGAACCGGCCCGGCATGGGAATTGCTCATGTGCGTTGCGGCCTCACGTGCTCGGTCGCGAGTTCGAGCGGCAACAGCATCTCACCGCGCCAAAGGCGCGTTCGGAAAATGGTCGATAAGCCAAGACAACCTCCGTGATGGCGTGGGAAGCGGGCTTCCCTTCGGGCGGAATGCCCCTGTCGGACGGCAGGTCTCCTGGCTCACGGCGTCACGAGCCCAGACATCGCTTCGCGTCGTGACGCGAAAAACAACGCAAGGGCCCGAACGGCCCGCCTCACCTTCCCGGCGTTTTCATGTTTCGTGAAAGGCGGACGATTCGTAGAAGAAGAGGCGTCCAACCCGGCTGATCACGAAGCCACGCCAGTGGCTTTTCCGGCTGAATTCCAAACCGCCTTCGATTGCCCATGCAATCCAGAGGTAGCCGGTCTTCAGCCCGATGGCGAACCCTGACCGTTCTACAGTCGCGGGGTCGGCTGCGATAAGGATGCCCGATTTGGGTCCATCCGTCACATTCCCAATTATTCCCCCGCATCGCCACGATCCGGGGAAACCATCCAACGTCAGATGATTAGGAAGCGGGCGGTGCAAAGTCAATCGACGCGTGCGACACCTCCCCGGCCGAATTGCGTCGCGCGACGATTTGCCGAACGCGAAGTACCCCGGGGCCGCAAGTCGTCGTCACACGGCATAAGCGCTGCACCACGGCGGCGAACTTCATTTTAGCGATTGCAGATAATGCGATAAACTAGCCCAACAAGAGGCTTCGTTGATCCGGTAGGCAAATGGAACGCAGGCTCGCCGCCGTGATGATTGCCGACGTTTCCGGCTATGGACTGCTCACCCAAGCCGACGAGGAGGGTACATGCGCGCGATTTCAGGCCGATCTGCACGACCTGTTCGAACAACGGATCGCCGCGCACCATGGACGGCTGATCAAGACCATGGGCGACGGGTTGCTGGTCGAGTTCCACAGTGTCGTCGAAGCGGTCCGTTGCGCGGTGGAGGTTCAGCGCGCGAAATCCGATAGCCGCGGCTCCGAAGAGGGGCGGCTGGAATTTCGCATCGGCATCAATCTTGGCGATGTCATCGTTGAAGGCGACGACATTCAAGGCGATGGCGTGATCATTGCCGAGCGCCTGCAGAGCCTCGCCGAACCGGGTGGGATCGTCATTTCCGGCACCGCCTACGATCAGGTCGAGAAACACCTCGATGTCCGTTTCGTCTCTCTCGGCGAACAACGCCTGAAGCATATCGAAAAGCCGGTTCGGGCTTATCGCCTGGCGCTGAACGAAGCCCACGCGGGCAGCGCGAAAGCCGCAACGCGCCGCATGACGCGCTGGCCGGCACTTGCTACATCTGCTGTCGTGCTTGTGGCGGCGAGCGGCGTCGCCTGGTGGCAGCCGTGGGAGCCACCCGTGGAAACGCCCCAAGTCCGACTATCGAACCTGAGTGTTCCGGACAAACCGTCGATCGCGGTGCTTCCGTTTGCCAATGTGAGCGACGATCCGAGGCAGGAGTATTTCGCCGATGGCATGACCGATGGGCTCGTCACCGAGCTCGCCCAGGTCTCCGGCCTGTTCGTGATCGCGCGCAACTCGACCTTCACCTACAAGAACAAGGCGGTGACACCCAGGCAGGTGTCCAAAGAACTCGGCGTCAGATACGTGCTTGAAGGCAGTGTGCAGCGTGCCGGAGAGCAACTGCGGATCAATGCCCAGCTCGTCGATAGTCTCAGCGGCGGCCACGTCTGGGCCGGAAAGTTCGACGGTTCACTGTCCGATGTCTTTGCGCTGCAGGACGAAGTGATGCGGGGCATTGCCGACGCGCTGGCACTTCGGCTGGACCCGGACCAGCAGATGGCCTCCGGGCGCAAGGAAACGATGGTGCCCGCGGCCTTCGACGCGTTCCTGCGCGGCTGGGAGCATCACCGACGCACCACCCCGGAAGACTTTGCAAAGGCAGTGCCCTATTTCGAGCAGGCGATTGCGCTCGATCCCGCCTATGGGCGCGCCTACGCCGCCGCGGCCATGGTCTACGCGCGCATCTGCATGTGGCGCTGGCATTATCAGCTGGGCATCTCGCGGACCGAAGCGAGAGCCAAGGCGACGCAATATCTGCGGATCGCCCAGAAGCACAAGACAGCGCTCGCCTATCAGGCGTCCGCTCTCCTGTCCGAAGCGGACTGGCAATATGCCGACGCGCTGGCCGCACTCAAGGAAGCGATCGCGCTTGAACCGGGCGACTCCTGGAGCTACGCGCTGACGGCCCTCGTGCTGACCTCCGTCGGCCGTCCGGCGGAGGCTCTGCCCTACATCCGCACGGCCATGCGCCTCGATCCGCATTCTCCGTCCTTCTTCATCTACGTCCTTGGGCTGACGCAATTCGGCCTCGAGGATTTCGAGGCGGCAGCGGCAGCAACGAAGCGCAGCATCGAACTCAACCCTCAGGATGACGGCTCATTCCTTCTTCTTGCCTCCGCTTCCGGGCACCTCGGTCGCCGCGCGGAAGCGGAGGCGGCCATAACCCGTTTCAACGGGCTTCGCCTCGCACGCGGCGGCACTGCGGCCAGCATCGCGACCAGCCCGCCCCTGGACCTGGCAACGCAGGAGGACAGCGCACGCTTCTATCGGGGACTGCGGCTGGCGGGCCTGCCCGAGACCTTGATGAACACCGACTTCATCGCCGCCAACAGACTGGAAGCCGACGAAGCCCGCTCACTTCTCCTCGGGCATCGGCTGCATGGACGCATGCTGGATTCGGGCGAGGAACACGAGGCTGTGATTTCGATCGCGGGCATGGCCACTCTGACGGGAGACTGGGCCTCCATCGGCGCCGGTCGCATGACGGACGTCGAGGTCAAATTTGACGGGGACGAGGTTTGCTTCCTGTGGCTCAAGACAACGAACCTGTGCGGGACGGTGCTGCGAAATCCCGGAGGACTTCGCGCCAAGGAAAACGAGTTCATATGGTATCACGGCGACAGGGCCTTCACGTTCTCGCAGGTCCCCTAGCAGCTCGATATCGACACAAGTGCCCCTTGTGGCATCCCTGCGCATTTGCCGGCGTGCCAAACTTCAGGACACGCACTGCCGTTGACCGGAGCCAGATCGATCGCAAGCGCCTGCGGATGATTGTTGGCGGCCATATCGGGCCCCAAACGGCGCAGTCCGTCTGTCGAAACGCAGCGATCAAGCAGGAACATATGTCAACCTCATCACGTCTTCGCCAACGTGATCGGTGGAAACAAGGCGCAGTGGTGGTCGCGGGCCGGCGAAGAATGGCGTGCCGCTACCAAGCACGACGGGGTGGAAGTAGAGCCGATACTCATCGATAAGGCCGAGTTCGGTTAGGCTTCGGGCCAGATCCGGTCCGGAGACGGCAATCTCTCCAGTGAGCCGGGCTTTCAGGCCACCGATCACCGCCTCAACGTCACCTTCGACAAGCGTGGCGTTGGGGCCGACAGACTTCAGTGAGCGCGACACGACCCACTTCGGCTGGCGCCGCCACGCCGCCGCGAATGCCTGCCGCTCCGTGTCCCATTCAGGATGGTCTTCGTCCCAGTAACGCATGATCTCGTACATGCGGCGACCGTAAACGCTGCCGGTCAGGCCACGCACGTGGTCTATCCAGTGACGAAAGAGCACGGGGCCAGGCGCGAACCCCTGGTAGTCGACATAGCCGTCCAGAGACTGGTTCATTCCAAACACAAGCTTCGCCATGCTGCAAACCTCCCGCGGGGTGGTCAGAATAGCGTGAGGCGACAGGACGCAAAAGTGAGGTTGGGCATAAACGGTGCGCCGCCTTGTCGGAGCGACCAACGAACAAACAAACGCTACCGCCCCAGAAGCCCATCCAGCCAACGCCCGTCGAGCACGGCTTCAAGCTCGCCGGCGACATCGTCGAGCGCCGCATCCACCGACTGGCGATAGTTGGTCGCTCCGCCTTCGATGCCGAAACTCTTCAGAAGCGCCGCGCGATAGGCGTCGCTCGCAAACAGGCCGTGCAGGTAGGTGCCCATCACCCGGCCGTCGGCAGACAGCGCACCGTCCGGGCGGCTGTCGATGCGCACCGATGGGCGGTCGCAGTCTGCGCCTGTCGTCCGGCCGAGATGGATCTCGTAGCCTTCCAGCGCAACGTCGTGTTCCAGCGACCAGGCGCGGCTGTTGCGGAGCGTCTTTTCCGGCGCCATCTCGGTTTCGACGTCGAGCAGCCCGAGCCCGGCGACCTCGCGGTCGCTGCCCTCTATGCCGAGCGGATCGGTGACGCGCGCACCCAGCATCTGGTAGCCACCACAGATACCGATCACGCGGCCCCCGCGTCGCACATGGCGCTTGAGATCCTGGTCCCACCCCTCGGCCCTGAAATCCTTGAGGTCGCTGATCGTCGATTTCGAGCCGGGAATAACGACCAGCCCGGCATCGGCCGGAATCGGGCTTCCCGGCCTGACGAACACGAGATCGACCTCCGGCTCGGCAGCGAGCGGATCGAGATCGTCGAAGTTGGCAATCCGCGACAACACAGGAACGGCGATCTTGAGCGCCCGCCCCCCGCCGCGTGCCAGCCTTTCAAGAACCACCGAATCCTCAGCCGGCAGCCGCCCGGCGGCCTTCAGCCACGGCACGACGCCGAAACAGGGCCAGCCGGTGTAGCGACCGACAGCGGCGATGCCATCATCGAACAGCGTGACATCGCCGCGGAACTTGTTGATCAGATAACCGCTCACCATGCGCCGGTCCTCGTCAGGCAGGATCGCATGGGTGCCGACCAGCGAGGCTATGACGCCGCCACGGTCGATATCCCCGACCAGCACGACGGGCACATCGGCGCGCGTCGCAAATCCCATATTGGCGATGTCGCCGGCCCTCAGATTGATTTCGGCAGGCGATCCCGCCCCCTCGACCACGACGAGATCGGCGCCGGCTGAAATCTGCTCGAAGCTTTCCATCACCGCGCCAAGCAACTTCGGCTTCAGCGCCTGATACTCCCGGCCCTTCGCCTGCCCCGCGACCTTGCCCTGCACGACGATCTGGCTGCCGACATCCGACTGCGGCTTCAACAGCACCGGGTTCATGTGCACCGACGAAGGCACGCGCGCCGCCAGCGCCTGCAGCCATTGCGCCCGGCCGATTTCGCCGCCGTCATCGGACACTGCTGCATTGTTCGACATATTCTGCGGTTTGAACGGCATGACCTTCAACCCGCGATTGGAGGCGAGCCTGCAGAGGCCCGCCACCAATACCGATTTTCCGACATCCGAGCCGGTTCCCTGAAGCATGATCTTGCGTGTCATGGCGCCACCGGTAACACCGAATTGACCATCGGCAAAGGCCTGCTTTGACACGATTTCGCCGCATTTGCGGCGCGTCGATAACAGTCTGTTTCGGTCGCTTATCAAGCTTGTCGAGTTTCTCTCCGAAACTAGCGTAAATGCGACATCCTGTGACGAGTTTGGTATTCAATTTCGCGCGGCGCGAGCCTATATCAGCGCCACCGAAACACACCCGGATAACAACACGTCCGGCCTCTCAAGGTCCATGTCCATGCTGTACATCTTCAGCAAACCGAATTTCGTTCAGATTGCCTGGAACTCCAAGGCACCCGTCAGCCAGTCGCGCGTTCGCAACGTCGTGCTCGATGCTCCCTTTGGACCACTTGGGTTTATCCGCACGTCCAACGTCGGTTGACTTTGCGGCCCGTTGATCGGGCGCGCTTTTGGCAATGGCTTTGCACTCCAGCAGCTAACGCCTTCTCCTCCAGCCGTCTCCCCTGTGGAGACGGTTTTTTTTGGCCGAATGACCGGGAAACCCGAGGCTCCCGGTTTGTGCATGTCGATCTCACAAAACCGCGACGCACTTTTGCGCGACATGCCCGAAAACGCGAAAACCGCATCAACCTCCTTCGAGGGATGCGGCTTCCAAAAAACGCTGGTCACTCCGGCAATACACACCGAAGGCTCGCTTCACACCCGGGACGCACTACCTTGATCCGGGCCGGCGGCCGTTTCCCGCCGCGCAACAACAATTAGCCGGACATCGTTACCGGATGGTTATTGAGAATTTAACGAAAGATGAATCGCGGCTTTTTTTGAACTTTTTCGCGACATCGGCAGAAAATACCGGTGACGCATTCGCGACAGGAAAAGTCCTGATTGCAACAGATCAAAAATGGGCATCGCCGCGACCGCTATATTTTGCGGCACTAATTGTCGCAAATGCTTAAATTTGGGCGCCCTGAAGCCAAAAAATTCCTCTTCGATCATGTCGCAGACAGACGCCGCGGGCACGCGGACCCGGCCGTTTTCCGATTCAAGAGGTTGATTTCCCAACGAGAATACTTAGGCTTGCAGATCGGTATAGAGGAAATCCGGCCGGCGACAGGGTTCCGCGGCAAGGACACAAAAATTCCCATGACCGTCGCAGCGGGGGCTACCCTTGGCTTGTCTTTTGCCGAACCCCAGGCTGCTCATTTGGTTCGGGTGAACGGGATGCGAGGGCGTCCCCACGATGCCCGTTTGATCGTTGGCTGCAGTTAAAGACTGGGAGGTCTTGCAACATGAAGAAACTCCTCGCTTCCACCATCCTCGCCGCCGGCCTGTATGCCTTGGCGGGTTCCGCGCAAGCCGCGGAATGCGGAGAAGTCAGCATTGCCGAGATGAACTGGGCGTCTGCGGGCGTTGCCGCTCACGTGGACAAGTTCATCCTCGAAAACGGTTACGGTTGCACCGTGACGCTGGTCACCGGCGACACGATGCCGACCTTCGCCTCCATGAACGAAAAGGCCCAGCCGGATATGGCGCCGGAACTGTGGGTCAACGCCGTTCGCACGCCGCTCGACGCGGCCATCAAGGAAGGCCGGCTGATCGAAGCTGCCAAGATCCTGAGTGAAGGCGGCGTCGAAGGCTGGTGGATCCCGAAATTCCTCGCCGATGCCAACCCCGACATCAAGACCGTGCAGGACGCACTGAAACACCCCGAGCTTTTCCCGGCGCCGGAAGACGCCTCGAAGGCCGCCGTGCACAATTGCCCGTCGGGCTGGAACTGCCAGGTCTCGACCGCCAACCTCTTTAAAGCGATCGATGCTGAAAAGCTCGGATTCCAGCTGGTCGACACCGGCTCGGCCGCCGGTCTCGATGGTTCGATCGCCAACGCCTTCGCCAAGAAGACCGGCTGGCTCGGATATTACTGGGCACCGACCGCCATTCTCGGCAAGTACGAGATGACCCGCCTCTCCTTCGGCGTCGATCACGACAAGAAGGAATGGGACGCCTGCTCGGCCGTTCCCGATTGCCCGAGCCCGAAGGTCAATTCCTACCCGGTCTCCGACGTCTTCACGGTCGTGACCAAGTCCTTCGCCGACAAGGCGGGCGTTGCCATGGATTACGTCAAGGCACGCAAGTGGGACAACGGCACGGTCAACAAGGTTCTTGCCTGGATGGACGAGAACCAGGGTACGAACGAGGATGCTGCAAAGCACTTCCTCGAAGAGTTCCCTGATATGTGGACCCAGTGGGTCGCACCCGACGTTGCCGAAAAGGTAAAGGCTGCGCTCTGATTTCAGCTGATGTTGCAGGCGCCCGCGTGAAATGCGGTCGCCTGTATCTGCGCCTTCGCCTTCGGGAAAGGCAGACTGCATGGCGCTCGATGCTCCCGACGACGAACGGGAGCCGTTCGCGTCGCATTCAGGTAAGCGGGCGTCACGTTCCGCTGTCACATTCCTCACGCCGGGACCCGAAGAGGTCACCCGTTAAGTCTGCGCAAGGATCGGCAACGACCGGTCCACTGACGCAGTCGGCGTCATAAGACTTCCGGCCAAGAAGGGGAAAAATATGGCATCCATCTGCAGTGTCTTGCCAGCGTTGCTTTGCAAGTTCCCTGCCATTGACGACGGAACGATCCGGCTCGCCCGCAAAACCATCGACGATGGTTTCAAAGGGTTCGTTCGCTCCTATGGCGACGCCATCGATACGGTCGTGCAGCCGCTACAATGGTTTTTGAACTACCTCGAAGGCGCGTTCGTGGCGTCGCCCTGGATCCTCGTGCTGATCGTCATGGTGGCTGTGGTCTATTACGGCAGCCGCAACATCAACATCACCATCGGAACGGCGCTGTCGATGATCGCTATCGGCCTGGTCGGCCTGTGGAACGACACGATGATCACGCTGGCGATGGTCACCGTCTGTACGCTGATCTCGATCCTGATCGGCATTCCGATCGGCATTCTGATGGCCCGCTCCGACCGGGTGCAGGCGATCGTCAATCCTGTGCTCGACGTGATGCAGACGATGCCGAGCTTCGTCTACCTCATCCCGGTTGTCATGATTTTCGGCATCGGCAAGGTTCCGGGCCTGATCGCCGTCGTCATCTATGCCGTGCCGCCGATGATCCGGCTCACCAATCTCGGCATTCGTCTTGTCGACCAGGAAGTGCTGGAAGCCGCCGACGCCTTCGGCTCGTCCGCCTGGCAGAAGCTGAAGAACGTGCAGATGCCGCTGGCGCTGCCCACGATCATGGCCGGCATCAACCAGACCATCATGATGTCGCTGGCGATGGTCGTGGTCGCGTCGATGATCGGCGTCGGTGGCCTCGGCAAGAACGTGCTGCAGGCGATCGCCAACCAGTTTTTCACCGTCGGTTTCCTCAACGGCTTCGCCCTTGTCGGTATCGCCATCATTTTCGACCGTACCAGCCAGGCCTTCGGCAGGCGGCTGCAGAAGCATTCGGAGGTTATCCATGGCTAGTCACGCGATCGAGGTGAAGAACCTCTACAAGATCTTCGGCCCCAATGGCGGCGACTATGTCGATGCGGTCAAGCGGGGCCTGGGCAAGGCGGAACTCAACGAGAAACACGGCCACGTTCTCGGCCTGCAGGACATTAACATCTCGATGCCGGCCGGCGGCGTGATGGTGGTCATGGGGCTTTCGGGCTCCGGCAAGTCGACGCTGATCCGCCACATCAACCGGCTCATCGACCCGACCGCAGGCGAAGTGCTCTATGACGGCGTCGACGTCTGCAAGATGAGCGACAACGACCTGCGCGAATTCCGCCGCCACAAGACGGCGATGGTGTTCCAGAAGTTCGCGCTGCTGCCGCACCGCACCGTTCTCGACAACACCGTCTATGGTCTCGAGATCCAGGGCGTCGGCAAGGCGGAAAGCGAAAAGCGCGCGCGCGGCTGGATCGAGCGCGTCGGTCTCCAGGGCTTCGAGAACCATTATCCGAATCAGCTGTCCGGTGGCATGCAGCAGCGCGTGGGCCTCGCCCGGGCGCTGACCAACGACGCCGACATTCTCCTGATGGACGAAGCCTATTCGGCGCTCGATCCACTCATTCGCGTCGACATGCAGACGGTGCTTCTCGACCTGCAGAAAGAGCTGAAGAAAACGGTCGTCTTCATCACCCACGATCTCGACGAGGCGCTCCGGCTCGGCGACAAGATCGCCATCCTGCGCGATGGCCGCGTGGTGCAGCAGGGAACCGGCCAGCAGATCGTGCTCTCACCCGCCGACGACTACATCACCGCCTTCGTCAAGGAAGTGAACCGCGGACGCGTCATCAATGTCGAGACGATCATGCGACCGCTTACGGGCAATCCGGAGGGCCTGCCGCTGGCAATGGGCATGGTGCTGGAATCGGCAGCGCGCGCCATGACCGGTGCCCACGTCAACGCAGCCCATGTCGTCGATGAGAACGGCCGCCCGATCGGCGCGCTCGACCTGCCGACGATCATCTCGGCGATGGTGACGCCCACAAGCCACGAGGACAAGAGAGCCGCGTAAGGCTGCGGGTCAAAGCCCGACATCCAGGGCGCTCGGCTTTTTCCTCCTGGAGGATCTAGCCGCAGCGCCCTTCGCATTTCACGAAATTGGATCGTCAGGCGTGGCACGCGGTGTTGCGGGAACCGCATGCCGTTTTGTCAACCACGCGGGGCCAGTGCCAGCCTCGCGTTGACCGAAAATAGGGAACCCTCAGCCTTCAGTTGGTCTTCGTGGTTTCGGCTGCTGCCGGCTCGACGGTGCTTGCGGACGAGAGCGAATCGCTCCTGGCAGGGAAATACTTGTCGAGCAGGCCGATCATCTGGTTGTCGCGCTTCTCAGCGGTTTCGCCGCCCATGACGACGCCGACGAGGCGCTTGCCGTCGCGGGTTGCCGAGGTCACCAGGTTATAGCCTGATGCCTTGGTGTAACCGGTCTTGATGCCGTCGGCACCCTCATAGCGGTTCATCACGCCGTTGTGGCCGCGAAGTTTCATGCCCCTGAACTCGATCCTGCGGTTCGAAAACAGCGCAAACTCTTCCGGGAAATCACGCATGAGCGAGATGCCGAGCGTCGCCATGTCACGCGCGGTCGTCACCTGCTCCGGATCAGGCAGACCATTGGCGTTCTTGAACACGGTGCGAGCCATGCCGAGCTGGTGTGCCTTCTCGGTCATCACCTTGGCGAACGCCGTTTCCGTACCGGCCAGCTGCTCGCCGATGGCAATGGATGCATCATTGGCCGACAGCACGATCATGCCCATCACGGCTTCGCGCACGGACACGGTGCGTCCGACGCCGACGGCGAGCTTGAAGGGCTCCTTGCTGTTGGCATTTTCCGACATGGTCAACCGCTGGTCCCAGGTCAGCCTGCCGTCACGAAGGGCTTCGAATGCCAGATAGATCGTCATCATCTTGGTCAAGGACGCGGGGTAATTCAGCTCGTCGGCATTTTCGGCCTCGAGGACCGTGCCCGTCTGAGCATCGAGAATAAAATGGGCCTTTCCGGCAAAAGCGGAGGACGCACCGCCAAGCAGCAGACCGAGTGAAACCGCGGCCGACGCGAGTGTCCGGAGTGTAAAATGCATGATGTTCTTCTCGTTTGAGGCTATCGATCAGCGCGCGAGATCCGCGGGCAGGCTGGCGACTACATAAGTGCGCCCTTTTACAGCGATCGCCAGCAGGCCGCAATCGCCTATGGGCTGCGGCCTTTCGTCGTGAACACCCGCCCGGATTTGGCCACAATGGCTCCATTCGACGGCAGGCTTCCGCCCGAGATCGACCCCTTCTAACCGTTGCGCGACGCGACCGCCCTCGCCCCGAAAGGCCAGCCGGACAGAAACGGTTTCTCGATGAAACGATAGGTCAGATACGAGGCGACGAGCACTGCGGCCGTTGCTGCAAGCGTGACCAAGGTCGCGAAACCCTGGCCGAGCGCCAGCACCGTGTCGCCATCGGCGGCGACATGGGTCGGCACCTTCAGGCCGAAGCGCAGAACCTGGGTCACCACCCAACCGACGATGGAATGGGTCAGGTAGACGCTGTAGCTGACGGTGCCCAGCCACACGAAGAACGGCCACTCGAGAAAGCGTCGCAGGGACGTATCCGCCTCAAGGCTCGCAACGGCCACGATCGTCAGCGCGAAAAGCGGTGGCAGGAGAATCTCCGCGTGGGTACCGCCGAGACCCCAGATTGCCGCAACGACGAGAGCGAGCGTGCCGGCCGCCATCGGCGTGGCCGCCTTTCGGGGAACCCGGACGTGGAGCGAGGCGGCCCATGCCCCCAGGAAGAAGGAAAATACGCAGCGGATGATCGCAAAGATCGGATCGGTCTCGAGCCGCCCGCCCTCCAGGGCCAACAGGACGACGGCCGCCCCACCCGCCAGAACAAGGCACCAGCGCATTTCCAGCCGCGACAGCCCCATGGTCAGGGCGAAGATCAGATAGGTCCAGAATTCGACCGAGATGGACCAGCTCGGAATGTTGAACCCGAGTTCGTTCAGGACCACGCCCTGCAGCAGAAAAAGATTGGCAAGGAAGGCGCTCGCGTCGGAGACGACGAAGGCGGGGTTGTTGGAAACGATCCCGGTTCTCTGTTCAAAAACGTATTTGAGGCACTCGATGCCGAGGAAGATCAGCAGCGTGAACAGGTGAAGCGGATAGAGCCGCCAGAACCGCCGGCGCTGAAAGCTTGCAACCTCGGCGGGGGTCGACAGTCGGTTGGCATAGTTGAGCGCAATAACGAAACCACTGAGCACGAAGAAGAAGTCCACCATCAGGTAGCCATGCCGGATGAAGGCGTTTTCGCTGAGCAGGCTGCCATAGCGGAAATGGTGCACGGCAACGGCAAGGGCCGCGAATCCGCGCAGGGATTCAAGTGCCAGAAGCTTGGATTTCTTCGCCATTGGGGAGAATGCTCCATCCCTGACGGCTTGCGCCGCCATTTCATCTCGTTGCGCCGCAAGCTTGGATTTTCTGCTTCGAAGGATGCAGGCTCCGCAAGGACAGTCCTGCCGCAGTTTCGCCCGCGAAGGCTTAAAATCCGGTAATGAGCGTTGGCGCAACGCGGAAGCCTGACGGGTCCGGGCGAGGCAAAAAGAGGTCGGCCCTGAGGATACGGTCCCGGAATGAGCCGATGCGTCGTTTCACCCGACCTTAACCCAATTGCGCCATGCTTGATGGCAAGTCTTGGGCCCGCTCGGCGCGGCTGCAGACGTAGACTGCAAAACAGAAGGTGGCGCCCTGTTGGCGGCGTCCTTGCCCCAGTAATCCCGGCGCCCCCATGCAAGCGACCCCAGCCACGGCAAACTCTCCTTCACGACGGCACCTTGTGCCGGCGGGGTTGAGCGACGACGCGGGGCTTGCACTGCTGACACGGCATCTGGCGTCGCTCCTGTCCGGTTTCGGGCTCTTTCTCATGGTCTTCACGTTCATGCCCTTTCAGGGCGCGATGGAGACGGACCCGAACGCCGCCAACGACGGCAACATCATCAACCAGGTCGGCTACATCGTGCTCGGCGCGGTCTATCTCTTTGCGATGTTGCTCGTGGTCGACAAGCGGGTGCTGGCGCGGCTCGTCTCGCCGGCCTGGGTGGCAATCTTCGCTATCGCCTACTTCTCATGTCTGCAGTCCTACGATCCGGCAGCATCTGCCCGTGGCCTGACCCTCAGCCTCGTGGCGATGATCATGGTGGCGGGTGTGCTGGTATTGCCGCGCAGCGAAGAGGATTTCGTTCACGCCGGCGCAAATGCGATCCTGCTGCTCATCCTGATCGACTATGCGGCACTCGTCGTTGCGCCGGACCTCGCCATTCACTCGGCCGCCGGCGGCGAACCCTGGCATGCGGGCTTCTGGCGCGGACATCTCTTGCACAAGAACGTTTCGGCGCCGGTCTTTTCCATCCTGTGCATGTTCGGCATCTATTGCCTGCGCGCCGGCGCCCCGCTTCGCGGCTGGGCGATCACGCTCCTTTCCATCAATTTCGTGCTGCATACCGGCTCGAAAACCACCATCGGCTTCCTGCCGATCGCCATTGCGCTGGTGCTTGCCGGACGCGCCGTTCGCAGCCCGGGCCTGATGATCGTTGCCCATCTTGTCATGTCGGTCATGATCTTCGGCCTGACGCTCGGCACGATCTATTCCGACACCCTGCTCGCTGCCACCAAGGCCATCATCGACGACCCCACCTTCACCGGCCGCGACGATATCTGGAAGTTCGCCAGCGACAGCATCGCCGGGCACCCCTGGTTCGGCCAGGGCTACTCCAGCTTCTGGCTCTCGCCCGTCATCATGGGGCTCGAGGCGAATTTCGAAGCGAATTGGGACGTGCGCGGCATCGTCGCCGGCCACAACAGCTACCTCGACGCGGTGCTGACATTCGGCGTGCCGGGCGGCATCGCGATCAGCCTGCTACTCTTCGTCAATCCGCTTTTCGATTATATCCGCGCCTCGCGCCGCCCGGAGGGCCGCGCCTTTGCCGACTTCTGCGTGATGGTCGTGATCTTCATGACCTACAACGCCATGCTCGAAAGCTTCTTCCTCAACCGCGCCGACCCGATGTGGCTGTTGACCGCGCTCGCGATCTTCGGCCTGGGCCTTGCCGGGCGCATGGGCCTGCGCCGCCAACAATAGTCGCCGGCCGACCGCAGGGATGCTTGCAAAGACATAAAGATATCTTTATATCTCATTGCATTCATTCTAGCCGGGAAAAGCCGATGACCCTTGCCGCCAATGTTCTGTCCGATCTCATCGCCGAAAAGGGCGTCCTTCTTGCCGATGGCGCCACCGGGACCTCGCTGTTTGCGATGGGCCTCGAAGCCGGCGAAGCGCCCGAGATCTGGAACGAGACCCGGCCGGAGAACATCACCAAGCTGCACCAGGATTTCGTCGACGCCGGCGCCGACATCATCCTGACCAATTCCTTCGGCGGCACCCGCCACCGTCTGAAGCTGCACCACGCCCAGGATCGCGTCCACGATCTCAACAGGCGCGCAGCCGAGATCGCCCGCGCCGTCGCCGACAAGGCGCCGCGCAAGGTCATTACCGCCGGCTCGGTCGGCCCGACCGGTGAACTGCTGATCCCGCTCGGCGCGCTGTCCTACGAGGATGCGGTCGCTGCCTTTGTCGAGCAGATCGAAGGCCTGAAGGCCGGTGGCGCCGAAGTCGCCTGGATCGAGACCATGTCCTCGCCGGACGAAATCCGCGCCGCCGCCGAAGCCGCCGCCAAGGTCGGCCTGCCCTATGTCTATACCGGTTCGTTCGACACCGCCGGCAAGACCATGATGGGCCTGCACCCCAAGGACATCCATGATGTCGCCAAGGATCTCGGCGATGGCCCGGTCGCCGTCGGCGCCAACTGCGGCGTCGGCGCGTCGGACATCCTCTCCTCGCTGCTCGACATGACTGCGGCAAATCCTGAAGCAACCGTGATCGTCAAGGGCAATTGCGGTATTCCGGAGTTCCGCGGCTCCGAGATCCACTATTCCGGCACACCGCCGCTGATGGCCGAATATGCACGGCTGGCAGCCGATGCCGGCGCCAAAATCATCGGCGGCTGCTGCGGCACCACTTGCGGCCACCTCGCCGCCATGCGCGTGGCGCTCGACGAGCATTCGCAGCGCGAACGCCCGACGCTCGATATCATCATCGAAAGGATCGGCCCGTTGCGCAACAAGACCGCCAACGAAGGCCCATCGGCGCCCGCCCGCGAACGGCGCAGCCGCCGCGGCTGAGAAGGCCTCCGCTCAGACAAGAAAACGCTCCGGCATCATCCGATCCGGAGCGTTTTCATTTTCGGTGCTCTGACCCAACACGCGCAGGCGCTTGCTCCAAAGCAAGGTCGATCGACGCCATCACAGGAGTGACGGCGCCGGCGAAAATCAGGCGCTTCTCTTCATTGCACCGCCGCTCTGCAGATGCTGGCGCCATGCCGCGAGCCCGACTTCGATATCCTTACGGCCGAAACCGACACGAAAGCGATCCTGGGCGACCGGCAGCAGATCGGAGACGAACAGGCTCGAAGGCAACAGCAGGACACCCGCCTCCTCCACCAGCTGACGGCAATGGGTCTCGACGCCATCGGACCCGAGGTAGCGGGCAAAGCCGACGCAGCCACCGTCCGGCTCCCGCCATTCGTAGAGATCGGGGAACTCGGCAAAGAAGGCGCCGAGCTTTTGAAGGTTTTCGGCGCAAAGCGCGCGGTTGCGATCAAGCAAATGCTCGCGCGCCTTGAGCGCAATGGTCGCCAGCACTTCCGAAGGTCGCGAATTGCAGATCGACAGATAGTGCTTCATCTTCTCCATGCGTTCGAGCAGATGATGATCGCGGCAGGCGATCCAGCCTATGCGCAGGCCCGGCAGGCCATAGGCCTTGGACATGACGTTGAGCGAAATGCCACGGTCGAACAACTCTGCCGCCTGCGGCAATCGCAGCGCCGGGTCGCGCTCAAGCCCGCGATAGACCTCATCGCTGAAAAGGTGGATGCCACGTTCGGCGCAAAGTTCGGCGAGCGCCTTGAATGTCTGCTGATCGGCGATCGAGCCGGTCGGGTTGTTGGGGAAGTTGACGGCGATCAGCTTTGTGTTCGGCTTCAGCGCCGAATGAACGTCCGCAAGGTCCAGGCGCCAGTTGTTTTCCGGGCGCAGCGGCACGCCGGTGACCGAGGCCGCTATCGTGACCGGCAGCGTTTCCATCGATTGGTAGTTGGGCACGGTGACAATGGCATGGTCCTCAGGACCGAGCAGCGCAAGCATGGCGCAGTAAAGTCCCTCCTCCGCCCCGGCAAAGCAGAGGATATCCGCAGCCGAAAGCCCCTGATAGGTCGATGCAATTGCTAAGCGCAACGCCGGCGCACCATAGGTTTCGGTATAGCCGAGCGTCAGCTTGTCCCAGGCTTCCCGGTCCGTATCGTCGGCGAGCGCCAGCAATTCGCCTATGCCGATGGTTTCGGCGTCGCTGGCGGTCATATGATGGCGCGCCTTGAACTCCCAGCGGGAGAAATGCGTTTCGAGGCGGAAGTCTGGCAAGGTTGTCATATCGTGTCCTCCGGTCGCCGCGCCGCGCGGACGGGCGACATGATTGTCTTCGTCGTGATCAGGAAAGGTCGCTGCGGGCGGCAGTGAGATAATTATAGATCGAGGCGCGCGAGGTGCCGATCAGGCTGGCAAGGTGGTCTACGGCGTTGCGGGTCTTGAACAGGCCGCGCTCTTCGAGTGCCGCCACAAGTGCTACGCGATCCGACCGCTTCAGCGCAGAGAGCGCGAGCCCCTGCTCCTTCAGCCAGTCGTGCAGCGAGGCATTGATCTCCTCGCGCCAGTCGCGCGAAAACAGCGCCTGCGGCCGCGGCTGCTCGGCGCCGGCAAAGGCGGAAAGCAGCTTTACGGCGTTGTCGATCATCGAAACGTCGAGATTGATGCAAAGCAGACCCGCCGCGTCACCCTTGGCATCTCGCAGCACCGCCGAGACCGACTTGATGCGCCGGCCATCGGCGCCGGTCTTCTCATAGGACCCAAGCACGCTCTCCGTACCGGAAACTGTGCCGAACTCTTCCTCGATCAGCGAGTCTTCGCCGACGGCACGCCCCGACGAAGCGTTCCAGATGGCAGCGACTGTGCCGCTCTTGAGGTCATGCAGCACGACCTCGGCATGCGGATAAAGCAAGGCGCTGATGGCCGCAGCCGTTGGCGCGTGCATGGCGATGTCGAAGGCGATGGTGGGTTCAATGTTCATACGACAGGCATGATCGATTCTAGACTTTTTGTCAATTCTAGACATTTCGTGTAATTCAAATATTCACCAATGCTTGCGCACGCGGCCGGCCTGTCCTATCCCGAGGGAGACGAGATTCGCCTGGAGAGACTGACATGAATGCCGGACCCGCTTCCTTTCCCGACAGGGACACCGTTGCCGACAAACTCTCGGCATTTGGCGAGGCAGATCAGGCTTTTGTTCGGCTGCTGATGGAAAATCCCGAGCAGGACGATCGGCTGCTGGATGGCCTTTACCGTTATCTCGATATCGCCTCCGAAGCGCGCTTTCTCAATACGCTGAAGCTCGACAAACTCGGCCAATGGCTCGGCAATGAGGCGCCCGCCCGGCTGCAGATGCGGCTGATGGAAGCCGCCCGCGCGAGCCAGCATCCGGCCTATCAGGCATTCAAGACAGGCCTCACGAAATCCGGCGGGCTGGAGCGCGCGTTTCCGAAAGTGTGAGGAATGCCCTCGGAGGGGGAATAGCCCCTCACCCTAGCCCTCTCCCCGCTCGCGGGGAGAGGGAACGTGCCACGCGACAGGAGCTCACCTGCGCTGCCCCAAAAGAGGAGCGAAATCATCGCCCCGGATCCCTTCTCCCCGCAAGCGGGGAGAAGGTGGCGGCAGCCGGATGAGGGGCCGCGCCAGGCGTCACTATCGACATGTGTCGACGTTGACGCCCTAGCCTCAATTGGCCGAGCTGCCACCGCCGGAAAGTCCCTTGGCGAGCCGAACCAGATTGACGAACTCGCCGCGATAGCCGAACGGATCCGCCCCCTTCGATGCTGCCGCCAGCTCGATGACTGCGTCATAGGAATAATCCTCAACCGCCGTCACGCCCGAAAGCTTCTGCCCGAAGGCGGCCACCGCCACCGAGAAGCGCACATCGTTCGGTGCCTCGCCGAGCGAAGGCACGGCATTTCCTTCTGTCACCGGTGTGGTGATCAGTTCGCTACGGTCGCTATCCGGCTTCTTGTAGCGGATTTTCAGGAACGCCAGTTCGCCGGCATTGGCCGTGGCGCCAGCCTCCGGCTTATCGGCCGCCTTGTAGCGCAGGTCGTCGTTGAGCACCGCCGGGCTGCCCTTCGGTGTTACCTCGTAGATCGCGGTCACGCTGTGGCCCGAGCCGATGTCGCCGGCATCGACCTTGTCGTTGTTGAAGTCTTCCCGTTTGAGCGCGCGGGTCTCGTAGCCGATCAGCCGGTATTCGGCGATTGCAGCCGGGTTGAATTCCACCTGCAGCTTGACGTCCTTGGCGATCGGGAAGAGCGACGAGCCCGCCTCCTCCACCAGCGTCTTCTGCGCCTCCGCCAGCGTATCGATATAGGCGGCGGTGCCGTTGCCGTTCTGGGCGATCGTCTGCATCAGCGCGTCGTTGTAGTTGCCGCGGCCGAAGCCAAGCACCGAGAGGAAGATGCCGCTCTTGCGTTTCGCCTCGATCATCTCTTTGAGCTCGTCATCGCTGGCCGGACCGACATTGAAGTCGCCGTCGGTCGCCAGCATCACCCGGTTGACGCCGCCCTTGACGAAGGCCTTCTCCGCCAGCCGGTAGGCCGCATCGATGCCTTCGGCCCCGGCGGTCGAGCCCCCCGGCTGCAGCGTGTCGATTGCCTGGAGTATCCTAGCCTTGTCCTTGACCGTGGTCGGCTCCAGCACCGTGCCGGCGTTGCCGGCATAGGTGACGATCGACACCGTGTCTTCCGGCTTCAGCTTCTCGACGAGCAACCGGAAGGCGGCCTTCAAAAGCGGCAGCTTGTCCGGCTCGTCCATCGAGCCTGAAACGTCGATCAGGAACACCAGGTTCGCCTTCGGCGCCTCTGATGGCACCACGTCGTAGCCCTTGACCGCTACATGCATCAGCCGGGTGCCGCCGTTCCAGGGTGTCGGCATGACCGTCACCGTCGCCTTGAACGGCTCGGCGGCAGATGTCGGACGCGGCCAGTCATAGGGGAAGTAGTTGACCATCTCCTCGACGCGCACGGCATCGCGATCCGGCATCTGGCCTTCCATCAGCGAACGACGAGCGAAGGCGTAAGACGCCGTGTCGACATCGATCGAAAAGGTCGAGACCGGATCGGTGGCAACGCTCTTCATCGGATTGCTGTCAGCCTTGGCGAAGCGCTCGCGGTTTTCCGGCTGTACCGGCTGGATCTCACGCGAAACGACCGGCGCCGGCAGATAGGTCAGCCGGCCCTGCGCGCCGCCTTCCGCCGAAAGCTGTGCGGCGCTGTCACTCATCGCCTGGTTGGCCATGGCATCCGCTTCGGTCTCTGCGGCAGGCGCAGGGCTCGCGACTTGCGGCGCGGATTGAACCTCGACGGTCTTCTGTTCACGGGCGCGTGCAAGCAACTGGGCAATTTCCGGCTCGTCGGCCGTTGCCTGTGCCTTGCTGTCGGTGTCTTCAGGCGCAGGCGAGCCGGAACCCTCCAGCTTTTTGGCCGCCGCCAAGCTCTCATCCGCAGTCGCTGCCGTCGAGGACGGCTTCGCAACAGGCGCTGCCTTCTGCTTCGGCTCTTCCTTGACGGCGATTTCCGTGCCGATGTCGCCCGGCAGGGTCGTGCTACGCGTTAGTTCCAGCGTCAGAAAGGCGGCGGCGGGCACGACGAGCAGCGTGGCGAGTGCCGATCCGGCAAGCAGTTTCCTGTTCATGATGGGGCTCCATATCCGGTTGAAGATGGAGCTTTGACGAACCGGCGGCACCGATCCTTGGGTGGCGGTCGAATTTTCTTGCGTCTCGTCGAATGCCTGCATGGCGGCGGCAAGCGCGCGGACGCGTGCTTCGTTCGAAGCCTTTGGCGGGACCCGCCCGGAGAGCTTGTCGAATTCGTCGGTCATGATCACACGGCCTCCTTGCCAAGCACTGTCTTCAGCCGCTTGCGCGCCTCATGCACATGCCAGGACACGGTCGCTTCCGAGCACCCGAGCACGTCGGCGGCAGCGGCATGGCTCATCCCCTCGGCATAGACGAGCAACACCGCGTCGCATTGTTTTTCCGGCAGCGCCCTTACCGCCGTCCACAGCGCCTCCTGGCGCTCGTGCTCGTCCGTTTCGCCGCCGCCAAGAACCGCCTGCTCGCTGGCATAGGCCTGCATCCTGTTGCTGTCACGCATCTGGCGTCGCTTATGGTCGCGGGCGGCATTGAGGGTCAGCGTGTAGAGCCAGGTGCGAAAGCGGCTGGTGCCGCGAAAGCCGCGAATGGCAGAGCCGAGCCGCACACAGACATCCTGGGCGATATCTTCCGCATCCGCCGCATTGCCCGACCAGCGCCAGGCGACGGCATGGACAAAATCATAGTTCCGCTCGACCAGCTGGCCGAACGCCCGTCTGTCTCCAGACACTGCTTTTTCGACGAGTTCAGCGTCCAATGGCGTGCCCGCTCCCAACTGTTTCAAACCTTAGACGTTGCACGACGAGAATTCCTTGGGCCGCCGACGAAAAAAATCGTCACGGACCCATAAAGAAAAGCTAGCGCGGGAATTTCCCGACGACGGCAATCATCGGCCCCATCGGGAACAACCGGTCGTGCCGGTTGATATCGGGCGCATAGAGGCTGGAGATCGTGCCGTCGAGAAAGAGCGCGTTGGGGCAATCGAGCGCGTCGCGGAAGAGCGTCGCGAAGTCGTGAAACCGCACCGGCCGCTTCGACACGGCGAACACCACCTCGCCCGTTGCCGTCACGCCGACACCGTTGCGGGTTTTCAGGCTGGTGCTATCGGGCAGGAAACGCGGATGCAGCGCCCCGTCGATCACCAGCATCGGGCCGGACTGGGTGGCAAACCGCGGGGTAATCCTGGCATCGCGATAGGCATCAGCCGCCATCACGCCTGCCTTGCCGTCATCGACATAGAAGACGCCGTTCGGCAGCAAATGGAAATTGCCCCAACCGGTGTTGGTGTTGAGCGGCGCCTGCTCGCGCCCCTCCTCGATATGGAGACCGACGGGCGACAGGTCGTCGTGATACATGCCACCGTTCATGGCAAACAGCATGTATTCTTCGCGGTGGCGCAGCTCCAGCGACAAGGCCCGGAACGAGCGGAAGGGAACGCCCGCCTGGTCCTTGTTGTAGAGGCGGATGTCGTTGTCACCAGGGTCGACGGCGCAGGCGATATAGTCCTGCCCGAGATGGCTGACATCCCGGCAGGCACCGAGCGCTGGGCCGGCAAGACCAGCGGAGAGAACGGCACCGACGAGAAAAGGTTTTGGGAAAAGCGGCATGAAAAACACCCAATGGAATCAGTCGCCCAGCATCATCCAGATTGCGGCGGTTCTGGCGCAGGGACAAAGAAAAAGCTGATAGAGGTCAGCGACCTAGGTTGCCTTGCCAAAGTTGCATCAGGAACTTGTCTTCCCCGCTGAGTGGAATATCCTGAACGCATGATGACTTCTCCGTGTCCCGTTTACATTTTCCGAGGCGCAGGTTTCGCCCCGTCCGGCAACACAGTCATTAGCGTTGCGCCGCTGGACTGCGTTGTCGCGGTTTACGGTGACGGAGGCGTCGTTGGCGAAGGCAGCCTGTCTTCTGTCTTTGGTGGTGCGGCGGTCTTCAAGAACGATGCGTCCGGGGAATGCTTCGTCGGCGTATGGGGAGACCGCAACGCCTCACGCTTTCGCAGCGAGCTTCGGGCTCACATGAAAATTGCTGTCTACAAGGAAGCCCCAGATGCTCGACTTTCGTTCTGGGGAACGGAGAAGGAGCGCCCTAAAAGGCCTGCGCGCGAATGAGGGGCATCCAACACGCGGGACGTGCCGACGTTCAATCCCTGTGACAAGCACAGGGAATGAAGTGCCGAGGATGTCGACGGCAATGTTGTGCTGCACTCAACCGCCGGCAAGTAGCCCGGCAATGCCGGCCAGCGCGAAGCAACCGGCCGCCGCCGCAAGACCGAAAAGTGCCGCCAGACAAGCAAGGCCGGCAACGCCGCGGCGCAGGTAAGAGTTGGGATCGCTGGACAGGATCTCGCTCGAAAGCCTGGTCAGCAATCGTTTTTCCTGCAGCGTGAAGCGCAGGTTGCTGGCGTGCTTGCGCGCCACCCGCTGGACGTCACCGTAGTTGTTGGCGATGGCAAAGAAGGTGAGCAGCAGGCCGAGGCAACTGACGACAAGCGCCGCCTTGCGCAGAAAGTCGATTGCCTCGGGCAACAGATTGGCGCCCACAACGGAACGTTCGAACAGCCCGTCGAAGCCGGCGATACAGGCGGCGATCACGGCGGCATGGGCAACGCCAACGGCAAGGAGACGCTTGTAGGCCTCATCAAGAAGCTGCGAATTGGCAGCGTGGATGCTGTCCAGACGCGAGACCTGCGCATCGACTTCCTCCCGCGACAATCGCGGGGGAAAGTTGCTTGCCGATACCACTGGGCTGCGCGTCATGAGATGGTCTCCAATGCCACACCGTCCAAATCGATATAAATTTGGAAATTTTACGTTTCCAGAAAACCTCGAATTTTAGTCATTTCCGGCATTTGCACGCGGTTCTTTCCACAGTTTGGTGGCAGCAACCCACGCTCAAAGGTCCAGTGCGGCCATGTGAAAGTGTAGCTGATCGGGCGGATAGCGATAGTCCCGCCCAACGGGACAAGCATCACGGGAAAGACATCCGTGCACAAGACAGCCCTCCCTGCCCGCCTCTGTCCGGAGATAGCTGCGACAGCGGCCGACATCGAACTGCAGGCCTTCGAGCGCGCCGGCGGGACAGGCGGGAACGCACGGCTTTTCCACGCAGCTGTCGCAAGGATGCCCCGCGGACCAATCGCCGCCGGCGGGTAGAGACCTGTCGAAGGCCAATGCTCCGCGATAGCCGTGCCAGAGCCCGTAACGCGGGTGGATGAGAATGCCTGATGGAGACGCCTTCAGCCCTTCCGCGCGCATCGCCCATTGCTGGAACGGTTGCCAGGGCGGATCCGACGGGAAATAGGCGGTCGCCCCGTAGACCCCGGCGATCTCCCCGATCACCGTCTTCGACCAAGTGTCGAGCGGATCGGTCCCGCCACGATCAGGCGCCTCCTCGCGCCAGCGCACGAACGGCTGCCAGAGCGAGCCGCCGATATTGCCGATCAGCGCCACGCTTGCCGCCGGGCGGCCATCCGCCAGCAATGGTGCTGCATCGCCGGGCACAAAGTTCAGCGTACCGCGCAAAAAAAGTCCGTGCGGCCGGAGAGCCGCACGGACGGTTTCAAGATGAGTGTCCGCGGATGCGGAAGGCGCCGTCATTTCGGTTTCGGCCCCTGTAGATCGTAATGCGGGCGCCAGACCTCCTTCTGGATCATGTCAGCCACTTGCGCCGCGCCGCCTTGCTCCCTGGCTCGCTCGGGACCCTTTCAGGTGAAAGCGTCGGGCATCGAATCCTTGCGCTGATCGATGAAAGCCTTGAGCGCATCGTCGATCGCGGGATCGAGGTACGGCGCCTCATAGTGTTCGAGCCAGCTGCGGCAAAGCGCATTGGCGCGCTGCTCGATGCGCTTTTCGCCTTCCACTTCCCACTGTTCGTAGGAGTTGTTGTCGGCAAGCGGCGACCGGTAGAAGGCCGTCTGGAAGTTGGCCTGGGTGTGGGCGCAGCCGAGATAGTGGCTGCCGGGGCCAACTTCGCGGATGGCGTCCAGTGCCTGGGCGTTTTCCGAGAGATCCACGCCTTCGGCCATCTTCTGCATCATGCCAAGCTGGTCCTGGTCGATCATGAACTTCTCGTAGGACGAGACCAGACCGCCTTCCAGCCAACCGGCCGCATGCAGCACGAAGTTGGTGCCGGCAAGCAGTGTCATGTTCAGCGTGTTGGCCGATTCGTGCGCTGCCTGAGCGTCCGGCACCTTGGAGCCGCAGAGCGAACCACCGGTGCGGAAAGGCAGCTTCAGGCGACGGGCGAGCTGTGCCGCGCCATAGGAGACCAGCGACGGCTCCGGCGTGCCGAAGGTCGGCGCGCCCGACTGCATCGAGATCGAAGCGGCAAAGGTGCCAAACAGCACCGGCGCGCCCTTGCGGATCAGCTGGGTGAACGAGGCGCCGGCCAGAACTTCGGCCAGGATCTGCGTCAGCGTGCCGGCAACCGTGACCGGGCTCATGGCGCCCGACAGGATGAACGGCGAAAGCACGCAGGCCTGGTTGTGACGGGCGTAGACCTTAAGCGCGCCCACCATGGTCTCGTCAAAGACCATCGGCGAGTTGGCGTTGATCAGGTTCAGGGTGACGCAATTGTTTTCGACGAACTCGTCGCCGAAGACGATTTTCGCCATGGCGATCGTGTCCTCGGCCCGCTCGGGCGCCGTCACCGAGCCCATGAACGGCTTGTCGGAATACTTGATGTGGCTGTAGACCATGTCGAGGTGACGCTTGTTCACCGGAATGTCGACCGGTTCGCAAACCGTGCCGCCAGACGAATGTATCGATGGCGCCATGTAGGCGAGCTTCACGAAATTGCGGAAGTCCTCGATGGTCGCGTAACGCCTGACGCCTTCGAGGTCGCGCACGAAGGGCGGGCCATAGACCGGCGCGAAGATCGTCGCCTTGCCGCCAACCTGGGCGCTGCGGGCCGGGTTGCGGGCGTGCCAGGTAAATTCCGACGGCGCCGTTTTCAGAAGCTCGCGGCAAAGACCCTTCGGAAAGTGAACGCGCTGGCCGCGCACGTCGGCGCCCGCCTGCTTCCAAAGCTCAAGCGCCTCAGCATCGTCACGGAACTCGATGCCGATTTCCTCGAGAATCGTATCGGCATTGCGTTCGATAAGCTCCAGCCCCTCTTCGTCCAGGACCTCGTATTCGCGAATCTTGCGCTGGATATAGGGCAGCGACGGCCCTGCGCCGCCGCCGGTGCGCGAGGCACGCCGTGCCGCCGCTCCCCGCCCCTCGCCTCGCGAGCGGCGACCGCCACCCTCAACCGCGTCCTGATCTGTCACGTCGCTCATTTACTCATTCCTCTCCCGCGCATTTCGATATCTTGCGCCTTCAAGCACCGATTGGCCCTAATGCTACCAAGCCGCAGTTACTGTACGGGTCTCAATGCGCCAACGAGTGGCGCAACTCGAACACTGCGATCTGCGTCATGGCCGACCAAAAACCGCATGGCGCGAATATATTGTTTTTGTTAAGAATATACAGGCCTCGAAAGAAGCTGCCCTGCCGTCGCTTTTTGTCATATGCGACGTCGCTTTCGAAAACAGATTTTTACACGTCGACCGCTATTGATTGATGAACGTGTCCGGATTTTA
This sequence comes from Ensifer adhaerens, assembly GCF_013283195.1. GTDB lineage: Bacteria > Pseudomonadota > Alphaproteobacteria > Rhizobiales > Rhizobiaceae > Ensifer > Ensifer adhaerens_G. The sequence continues at coordinate 2,756,598 of NZ_JABEKT010000001.1, forward strand.
GCCCGGCCGTGCCAGGAACCGAGGAACCCTACTATGGCAGACGATGAAATCATTCTCGAGGACCTTTCCGACGAGGAACTTGTGCAGCAGATGCATGACGACCTCTATGACGGCCTCAAGGAGGAGATCGAGGACGCAACCAACATCCTGCTCAAGCGTGGTTGGACGCCCTACGACGTCCTGACGCAGGCACTGGTCGAAGGCATGCGCATCGTCGGCGTCGACTTCCGCGACGGCATCCTGTTCGTGCCGGAAGTTCTGCTGTCGGCCAATGCGATGAAAGCCGGCATGTTCATCCTGCGGCCGCTTCTCGCCGAAACCGGCGCGCCGAAGCTCGGCAAGATGGTGATCGGCACCGTCAAGGGCGACATTCACGACATCGGCAAGAACCTCGTCGGCATGATGATGGAAGGCGCCGGCTTCGACGTCGTCGACCTCGGCATCAACAACCCGGTCGAAAACTACCTGGAAGCGATCGAGCGCGAGCAGCCCGACATCCTCGGCATGTCCGCGCTCCTGACCACGACCATGCCCTACATGAAGGTCGTGATCGATACGCTGAAGGAAAAGGGACTGCGTGACGACTACGTCGTTCTCGTCGGCGGCGCGCCGCTCAACGAGGAATTCGGCAAGGCTGTCGGCGCCGACGCCTATTGCCGCGACGCGGCCGTGGCTGTCGAGACCGCCAAGGACTTCATGAAGCGCAAGCACAACCTGCTCGCTGCCGGCTGAGGCCTCTTCACGAACACGAAAGCCGGCCGCAGCAGTGACGCTTGCGGCCGGCTTTTTCATTGACGGTCATGAAAACGGTAGGCCTTTGCGACGGGGGCATCCGCCGCGGGGCGACCGGCGCGATCTGAACATCGGCGGCCGTTCCACGTCAAAGAGGACGCGGAGCACCGGGAATCAAAGCGCTGGCAAGATCGCCGCGCGGCAGGCTACGGACATCAGTTGGCGGCGTTGGCCACCTTCTTGCCGGCCGACTGTGTCGCGTTGACGGTGTTTGCGGTATCCTGACCGATGCCACGGATTGTGTTGCCGCAGGCGCTGAGCGTCGCCAGAGCGATCAGGATGACACTGACGGTCGCAACAGTTTGTTTTTTCATGACAAGCTTCCTTCATAATGGTGGGCAAGTGGAATCGAGATGGAAAAAGTATCGCGCACAATAGAACGCACACAACCGGAAAAAGTTCACGTCATCGGTTGCGGCGCAATCGCGCGCGAAATTCTCGCCATCTGTCAGGCAAACCAGCTCGACCATGTCGACCTCGCCTGTCTTCCCGCCATCTGGCACAACACACCCGACAAGATCACCCCGGGTGTCAGGGAGGCGATCGTCAAGGCGCGGCAGGAGGGCTTTCAGCGCATCTTCGTCGCCTATGCCGATTGCGGCACCGGCGGCCACCTCGACCGGCTCTGCGAGGAGGAAGGCGTCGAACGCATCCCCGGCCCGCACTGCTATTCCTTCTTTGCCGGCAACGATGACTTTGCCAGCCGCTGGGACGATGATCTGACGGCGTTCTTCCTCACCGACTTCCTCGCCCGCCAGTTCGAGGCCTTCGTCGTCGAGCCGCTCGGGCTCAAACGGCATCCGGAGCTTCGGGACATGTATTTCGGCCATTACCGCAAGCTCGTCTACCTCTCGCAGCAGGAGGACGAAGCGCTGCAGGCAAAGGCGAAGGAGGCAGCCGACTATCTTGGCCTCGAATACGAATACCGCTTTACCGGCTATGGCGATCTGACGGCATCGCTCCTGAGCGCGTGATCCGGCAACCGACCGACGCCACGATGTGGCCGAGACACAAACAGCTGGCGTCAGCTCGCGAGCAGGATCGAAGCCTGCACCGTGTCGTCCGCAGAGCCTGACCCGGTCGGCCCGCGCCATGTGCCGTCAAAGATCGAGACGGTGTTGCGCCCACCCCGCTTGGCTTCATAGAGCGCGGCGTCCGCCGCGCGAAGCAGGTCTTCCAGAGAGGCTTCAATCGGTTTTCCCAAGGCGACCCCGAGGCTTGCGGTGACGACCTGCCCATCGGCAAGACCACGATTGCGGATCCCAAGCGCCTCGATCGCGGCCCTGATCCTCTCGGCCACGTCGCTTGCCTGCTCCCGTTCGACATCGGTCATCAGCACCAGGATCTCTTCGCCGCCAAAGCGGAAGGTTTCGCCCGCGCCAGCAACCTCGCGCAGGATGCAGCGGCAGACGGCACGCAGGCAATCGTCGCCTTCGATATGGCCGTGAACATCGTTGAACAGCTTGAAGCGATCGATATCTAGCATGATGACCGCGACCGTGGCCGCGGCATCTTCCCCGCTCCAGATCGTCTGGCGAACCCGCGCCAGCGAATGGCGGTTGAAGAGACCGGTCAGCTCGTCGCGCTCGGATTTGCGCTCCAGTTCGGCGTGCAGCAGGCTGCCGCGCAGCTGATGGAGGAAATTCAGCCGGTCCTTGTGCTCCATGAAGTAGGCGCTCATCGCCAGAAAGATCGTCAGCGTCACGTAGAAGGTGATGATGCCGGTATAGGTCACGTCGTCGAAGGAGCCGTTCAACTTGGTGGTCGTGAATTGTACGGCGCACATGAGCGCCAGACCGAGCACGATGGTGGCAAACCTTGGACGTAGAGCAATGACGAAGAACAGGAATGCGGCGACATTGCCGTTCTGATAGACGAACAGGTAGGGACTGCTGCTGAAGACCGCGACCGACATCGGCAGGGAAACCCCGAGCACGGCGACGGAGATGGACAACAGATCGTAGTTGCGGGCACTCGGCCAGCGCCTGAGCGCCAGTACGCTGATCAGGGCGAAGGGCGTGAAGATGCCGAACCGAACAAGCACGAGCTGCCAGAACACATCCGGCATCATCGTCGCGTCGCCGAAATACACGCTGTCGTAGATCAATGTCCCGATAACCGCCCAGACAACGGCGAGCCTGCCCCGGCTTGCGGCGTAGTCACGAAGGAAGGCCGCCTCGATAGCGGGCGCAAAACGCAGGAGTTTAAATCCGCGGCCGATCTGGCGGTCAACGTCTCCTAGCGTCACGACGCTCATCATCGGTTCTCCGGCCTTTTGAAACGGGCAACCGACTGGTGACACAAATAACTGAAGATGCCCTAAAGAGACGCCACCCTGGTTGATACCTGCTCAAGCTCAAGCACGTTTCCCTCGGGGTCCCGTGCATAAGCGATCAGAAATGGCTTTTCCGGCGTCCCGAAGTCGGTGATTTCACCGATCTGCACTCCGCCGGCTTGGATGATGTCCGAGAGCGCGGCGCTGATATCATCCATCTGAAATGACAGGTGCCCAAAACCAGGTTCGTTCACCCTTGGCTGATCCCGGTCATGCGTGACCTTGTGCTCATGTATCTCCAGGAAAGGGCGTTCGAGTTCGGGGAATTTGAGCCATATCGCGTATATCTCGCAGTTCGAAAGGCCATTGCCTCGAGAGACTTTTTCACCTGACAGCATCCTGGGTTCACGCAGGGGTTCGCACTTCAGGACATCGATGTAGAATCCCGCGAGCGCGCCCGCATCTCGGGCGACCAGGTTGATGTGAGCAAGTCTCATGACGGTTGATATCCTCGGCTATGAGGCAACCATATCCATTGGTGAAGGATGGCGAAAGACGTCGGTTCGGCGCGGACTGCGGTCAACGGCGCCATTTCATCCCGCCGAAGAGAGGGCTCGAAAAGAGCTTGATCGCGAGATGCCGATCGGAGATGCGCCAGTGGCGGGCCAACAGCATCGTGGCGACGTCGACCGCGAGGGAACTCTCCATCGCGGTCGAAGAACTGCGGACAGCATTGTGTTTACGGGCGGCTATCCGGCCTTCTTGACCGCCGGGATGACCCAGGAACCATCCAGGATGGATGGCGGACTGTCGTCGGGCCAGTAGAGCCGCATCATCAGGATGAATTTGTCCTTCGGCGCAGGCAGCCAGTTGGCTTCCTTGTCCGCACCGGGGGTTTCGTGCTGGATGTAGATATCCGTCGATCCGTCCGGATTTACCTTGGGGTTCTGCCGCGCGCTGATCGAGTAGCGGTTGATCGGGTTTTCCACGAAGAAATACTGATCGTTGTACATCGTAATCGACCAGAACCCTCGTACAGGCGGCAACTGCCCCTTGGGAAAGTTGACGACGTAGTTGTTCGACCCGTGATAGCTGCGAGCGATGAGGCCATCCTTCGACTTCAGTGACGTCGGATAGACCGCGTCTTGCGGACGATTGGCGCCAAGGCCGATGGCGGTTATCAGCGCGCGCTGGAGATAGTTGGTCCCGTAAATGCCGGTCGCGGTCGTGTAGCCCCAACCGTTGATGTCCTTGATATCGCCATCGCTGAACTTGAAGTGCAGCATGATGCGGTGGAAAGCGAACTCGGGAATGCGCTTGACGAATGCCGCATCCAGCTTGTCCTTGTCGAAGGCTTGGCCCGGAACGATACCGATCTGCGCGAACTTCGCGACCGTCCCGGCGTCCGCGGCTGTCGGCGGATTGGCCTTCATCAGTTCGCTCAGAAGGGTGAAATACTCGACCGCATCCATACCGTTGACCTGCTCGCGCACGGCGGTCTTCATGTCGATACCGGGGTCGACCTTGCCGGGCGGTGGCGTCCAGTCCTTGCCGTAAGCGCTGAGCGGCACGAGCTTGCACTGGTCCTGCAATGCGTGAACGGCCTTGTAGTCTTCCGGTGTACCGTCGCAATAGATGCGGCCGAGAATCCAGATCAGGTTCGTTGCCGACCTGTACTCGGTGACGCCGTCGGGCAGTTGACCCTGCCAGCCGGGGCCGGTGATGGCGTAGGATTGCGCGTCGCCGCCTGTCGTTCGTTTTCCCGGCACCTGGAACACCGTCGTCCATCCGTCGAGCATCGGAAACAGAAAGTAACGATCCTTCATGTCCGGGATCGAGAGTACCCACGGCTCCTCTTCGACATTGACGAACGCGGTCGTATAGAGCGTGTCGGCATTCGGCGCGGTGACGTCCTTGAAGGACGCGTTCGGATATTCGCGAAGCTTGATGATGTGGCCCATCGGGCCTTTGCTACCCACGGGCTTTTCGACATTGGTGACGACGCGGCGTGTTATTTCCATCGTCACCAGGGGGTATCCATAGATGTAGGCTTCGACCGCGAGCCAGAATTCGTCGGCAGCTTCGATCGGATCGATAAGCGGTGATTCAAAGGCATTCGCTGGTGAAAATGAAGCGCTGGCAAGTAAACCCATTGCTCCCATCGCGACGGTGCGTCGTGTCAGATCCATGTTCGCCTCCTATTTGCCCTCATGGCGCCAGGACGTTAGCACATGCTAATCAATACCACTAGGCATTGTGCACCGCGAAATCACATCCTGAAAACGCAAGCGCCGAATTCGGCTTTGCACTGGCGGACATCATAGCAAGCGTGCCGGTGCATCCGATCACTGAAAGCCAAATGGTTCAACGCGCATACGACGCCGACGGTCTGGAGCCCACGACAGCAGACCACGACCGGAAACGGCGCAAAACACCGATGCCGAAAGAAAAGAGCGTCATGATAACGCAATGAATGAACATATTTTTATGTAATTTCGAGCACCATCCCCCGAATGAACAATACGGATAAAGATCATTTCCGATATTACACAACGCTGAATATCAACTTCAGAACAAGATTTACGACAACATTCCCAAGACAATAAGAATTTTTGGAGAATTGAACTTCGCGTCCATGAGTTTCACCATTCGATATTTTTTGGGAACCAAGTTCTGCCCAGTCCGTTTAGAAAGGACACATACCTTTCTGACGCTTCCTCTGCCGCCTGACAAATGGCCGTCTTTGCGCCGAGATCCGACACGCGGGAGCGTTCAATGACAAGGCATATCAAATATGAAAAAGAGGCGCTGCTGCGCGGCTGGGATGCCGTCTACGATCTGGAAGAGTTCATTCTGGCCTACAGCCTGGCGCCGCTCGCGGCGCGTGAAATCTTCGCGAAAGCCGGCCCCCGCAGGCTCGATCTCGCTAACGCTATGGACGCCCGAAAGCTGGTAACGGCACGACACTCGATGATAACGCGCTTATGATCCGCGCTTGACTGATGTCGGTTGCCTCCGTGCGACATTGCGCGCAGGGTATTTGGTCGACAGCGATTGAAGCGGGCGCTGTCGCGAACGGGTCTATGTGCCCGTGCCCCAACAAAAGGAGGACGTCATGTCTTCCAGCCATCCCAAATATTATCTTGATGCAGACGACCTCAACCTGTTGGTCGAGGTGCTCACGGCCGCCGGCTTCTATGGAACCACGGCCAAGGCAGATCCAAGCGGAAGGAACGCCGCGACGCGCTTCCTGATGGCAGCGCTCGAAAACGGCATCAATAGCCGGGAAATGCTCGCTGCAGCGCTTGTCGAGCGTGGCAGTGCGTCGAACGGAGAGCATCAGACGCCGGCGCAGACGAAAGCCGAAGCGATCGATCGATGGGATGATGAAGGCGGCGCAGTCTCAATCGTCCCCGAGATCTCCCGCCGGACCGCCCCTTGAACGTCAACGGGGCGGCCATCAGCTTCTTTGTTCCAAACGGGAGAATGCGATGCACACACTACCCAGCCTGACGGGCCACCATCTCAGCCCCAGCGAACTTTCAGTGGTGCGGCGGGTTTTCGAAGCGACCTGTTTGAAGACACGACTCCAGGAACGCGGCATACGGGCCGATCGCCTGGCGAGGTTCATCATGGATGAACTCCGGTTCGGCAACACCGATGAATCGTCTCTTCTCGAATGTGCCCTTTGGCACGAGACGCGGCGCATTCCATCCGCAGCCAAGAGCCATTCGATCGTCGACATCCGTACAGCAAGAACCCGCGAGGGCCGCGATCCCGGCCAAACGGTAAAAACGGGTGCTCCTCATCATCGAGACACTCGCTAGCCGTCTAGCCCCACGCAGCTAGCGCCGTCCTCCAACCATCTGACCTCAAATTACCTGGCCGCCCCTCACGGGCAGCCAGCACGACCAGGCACGTCGCCTGGAGCATGGCAGAGAACCCTCTAACCACAGGAGCCATCATGGCCAAGGAAATCAAAACACTGGACGTGCTTTTTCACAACACATTGAAGGACGTCTACTTCGCCGAGAGCAAGATCATCGACACGCTGCCGAAAATGCGGGATGCCGCCAAGAGCAAGCCGCTCAAGGATGCGTTCATCAAGCATCTCACAGAGACCAAGGTTCACGTCGAGCGGCTGGAAGAGGTCTTCAAGATCATCGGCAAGAAGCCAGAAAAGAAGACATGTGACGCCATCATGGGCATTACCAAGGAAGGCGCCTCGGTCATGGACGAGTACGAAGGCTCGCCCGCGCTCGACGCCGGATTGCTTGCTGCCGCACAGGCTGTCGAGCATTACGAAATGTCACGCTATGGCACATTGCGCACCTGGGCGCTGGAACTGGGCATGAAAGATGCCGCCAAGCTTCTTCAGACGACGCTCGACGAAGAACAGGCAACGGACATTGCTCTGACCGCGATCGCCACCAAGGTCGTCAACCAGAATGCAGAAAAAGCGGCTTAGCCCAAAAAGCCGGCTTGACCCTATAGAGCCGGCCAAATGCCTAGTATCGATCAAGGCCTGAATCTCAAGCAGGCATCAAGCAACGAAGGGCGGCCCTGTGGCCGCCCTTCGTCAATCGGGTTTTAAGTGTCGGCAATTTACTTGGCGCGGCGCCAGACACCGTTGACGCCGTCACCCTTGACGTCTCCGGCCTTCTTGTCTTCGGCATACGTATAAAGCGGCTTGCCGTCGTAGGCCCACATTTCCTTGCCGGCCGTGTCCTTGACCAGCGACCACTCGCCTTCCGCCTTCGATTTCGCGGCGGCATGGAACGCCGGCCACATCTTCAGGCAATCGGCGTCGCAGTTCGACTTGCCCTTGGTGTCCTTGTCGAACGTGTAGAGGGTCATGCCGTTTCCTGTGGTCATGACCTTGCCCACCTTCGTGTCGACCATCTTGGCCGGTTCGGCGGCATAAGCCGACCATGACGTAGCAGCGGCTACGCCCAATGCGATTAGAAGCGTTTTCATGATTTTTTCCCATCGGGGATGCCAGCGGAATGCCGGTAGTGCCCGAAGTCTAACGCACAGGAACGCGTAGCTTCAGTGGCGGTTCCATGACGGCACCAACTTGACGGGCTGAAAGCAAGCCCGCACCTGTGCAGAGACGGGCAGAACCAGACAGGCCCGCAGGTCGGCAACGTTCTATGATGTTCACTGGGTCAGGCTGTCAGACTGCGTTGTCGGCGCGGCCCCTGTGAACATGATAGTCACAGGCCTGAATGCCCAGACCAGTAGGATAGTCATGGTGACGATGAGCAGAGAGAAAACGAGACGAGTTGACATGGCGCCTTCCTCCATATTCGGAGCGCTGTGAATGCAGGTTGCAGCATTCGTCGCCGTTGTCAGGTCGAACTTTTCTGGCAAGGAGACGCGCGGGCGCCTTCCTTATGGCCTCGCGGTCCGTGCGGTCCAGGAGCATTTTCAGGTATCCGGTCGCCGCATAGCAATGGAAGAAAGTGTACCACATTTCTTGCTTGCGAGGGGCGGCAGAATTACCGGGTCAAACGATCAATTGCACGATGTGGGAGAACGGCGTCATCGCCCACCGGCCGTTATCGTCCTTGGCCGTTCTGTAAATGATGAAATCACGGCCGATGGTGAATTTCCCATGCATGGTGATCTCGTTACCTGTTGAGAGCACGGCTCGAAGCTCGGTTGCTTGACGTTTCTCAATTTGGTCACTGATCAAATCGGCGAGGACCTGATCCACAATACCAGGCTTTGAATCAATCAATGGACCACCCCCGATTTTTTTTGAGACACCGTGCGGATGCGACGACGTCGGCACGGCAAACGTGACCACCCGGAATTTGCCGCAACTCATGTTTGAGCTTAGAGCATCCTGCTTTCAAGTGGAATCACCGGCCGCGGCCAAGATGCTCCGGAATCAACTTGGCGGAATGTCCCCGGTTCTGAACCACCCTCGCCCTGGCCAGGTGGCCCCCACCGTTCGCTCGGGAGCTTCTGGTGGTTCATCGCCACGTCGATCCGGTCTTCGTCGCATTCCAGGCCACAGAGAACAGCTGATCCCTCGGCGGAGAAAGCTGCAACTCCAGAGGGATATCGATCAAGCCGGACGAATAGCAGAGCGCACTTCGGCCAGCATGCACGACCGCCTCAATTGAAACTCAATCGACGCGCTATGGTAGAACCAAGTTGATTTGGCCGAATGTGGCTTTCGCGGTATCAGAACGTCGAACCGCCCCAATCCCCTAAATTCTCGACAGACAGCAAGCTCGGTTTCAGTGCTTGCGGCAAGCGCTTCGTGACGAGGCAGATCTCTTTCGATCCGTTTGTTCGTCCGCTCCATTGCAACGAGCATCATTCATCCGTCGGCAGCCAGCGCGAAAGTGCGCGACGGCTGTTCCTGCCGGTTGCTCTTACGAACGCTTGAGGAGGATCGAGACTACTATGAATACGCTCTCTTTCACGAAACGCATCATCCGCGGCCCGGCCGACGCGCCGCCGATCCACCGTTTTCACGTTGGGCAGCTCGTGCGCTCCAAGGGGGCGTTGACGCGGGAATCGATGACCGGCGAAACCTACCGCATTACCGCGACCCTGCCGATCCGCGACAATGCGCTCCAGTATCGCGTGCAGAGCAGCCGCGAAATCCATGAGCGGGTGACGGATGAGGGCAATCTCGAAATGATCGTCGGCACCGGCAAGGATGGGCCAGCCCTCGCCGAACGGACGTTCAGGCGAACGCATATCCTGTGAGGACCAACGTGCAGGCCATGCGACGGGTTCAGCTACAGGAGGCGATCATGAAGTACCACATACCGGCTCAGATCTACCTCTTCGACTATCGTGGCCTGTTTGCCTGGATCGCCGTTGCGGTCGCCATCGCTGTCGTCATTGCCACGATCCTTTTTGGCCGGATCCTGTGACGGCACATCACGAAGCCGAAGACCTATCCGCACTCACCACCCGGCCGACCGCTTGCCGCGGCGGTCTATAGCCTGAAAGGACCATCCCATGACGCTGAGCTTCCCAAACCAAAGCCGAAGTTTCGACGATACAAGAAAAGCCGTTCGCTTCCTCGGCCACGATGGCATGTTGGAAGTGCCCTTCTACGTCGAGGCGGAAGCACTCGCGCACGGCGCACCGACCCGAACGACCGAGGCGGCCTGCCTGAACGCGTTCGACGCCGCACGCACCAAGATCTACGACGTCGCAAAAGCAGCCTACGCCCACGGGCGCCGGACGATTTACGTCCTGACGGCCGCGGACTTCCGCTAGGATCAACACCACAGCACATCGCCGGCCTGCAGGCCAAAACCTGTATCGCCTCCGATGGGCCCGTCCTTAAGCCGCCGGTAACGGGGCAGCCGCCATACCTGTTGCTTGCAACGCATCAGGGACCGGCATGGTGGACGCACAACACGAAACGAACACAACCGGCAAACAGCCGGGCCGCGTCGTTATCATGACGGCAGGCGGTGAAAATCCGTGGATCATGATCAATGCGCTCGCCGCGCGTTTTGACGATATCGTCGTTCTCCAGGAACAGCCGGAATCCAAGGGACTATTCCTGCGCCGGCGGGCACGAAAGCTCGGCTGGCCGATGGCCCTCGGACAACTGGCGACCATGGTTGCCTCGCGTTTCGGCAAGCGCTTTACCCGGAAGCGGGCGCACGAAATCCTGCGGCTCTACGGCGCATCGGCAACACCCGACCCGCGTGTGCCAGTGCGGCAGATCGTTTCCGTCAATGACAACGAGGCGGTCGCCCATATCCGGGAGCTCGCACCAAAGGTCGTCTTTCTGATCAGTTGCCGCATGCTGAAGCCGGCGGCCCTGGCGCAGATCCCCTGCCCTGTGATCAATTTCCATGCCGGCATCAATCCGCGCTATCGCGGCCTGATGGGCGGCTATTGGGCCCGCGTCAGTCACGACGTCGGCAATTTCGGCGCGACCGTGCATCTGGTGGACGAAGGCGTCGACACCGGCAGCATCCTCTACCAGTCGCGCCAGACGCCTGATCCCCGCGATACCATGCACACCTATCCGCTGCTGCAGACGGCCGCTTCGACCGACATCGCCATCGCCGCCCTCGACGACGCCCTCAAGGGCCGGTTGCGGCCACTCGATGTCGCAGGCCCGTCGCAACAATGGTATCATCCACCGATCTGGACCTGGCTATGGACCGGAATTCGGCGCGACATCTGGTAGGAAAAACGCCCGCAATCGACCGCTGGTTGCTTGCCGCATCTGGCCGCCCGCTGGCCCTAAGACCCTGAAATTTCTGGTACTCCCCAGGCGATGGATATCCCGAAGCGCGGGCTTGTCCGCATCGCCGCAACGCGTAAAGTGCCAGGGGCTTGCGACGTTCTGGGCCGGCGTCGTTTTTGGACATATCCAACGTCGTGGCGAGATGAGCCACGACGCCCGGACATAAGCATTGTCGCAGGAAGAGGAGAACGACACCCGATGGCAGATCGCATAATCGTCTACTGGCGCGACATCCCGGCCCAGGTCATCATCAAGAAGGGCCGCACGACCGCCAAGCGCGAGCTTTCGCTGCGCTTCACCGAGGCGATCGACATGTGCGCCATGCGCACGGGTGCCGCCGAGACCGACGACTACCTCGCGGAATGGCGCAAGGCGGAGCCCGAGCCCGTCTCCGACGACCTGGAGGCGGAAGCCGATCGCGCCGCCGCCGAACTCGAAGCGGCCTTTGATCGTGAACGCCTGGTCGCTCTCGTCAAATCCGGGGGCCGCGACAATGGCTGAGCCGAAGGTTGCAGGAGCGGCGGAGGCGAAGATCGTCAAGGGCAATGCAGCGGCCGCCGCCAAGGCTGCGACCGGCGCCTTTACGCCATCAGGCGTCTCGCCGAGCCGTCGCTCGCGCCACAAATACACGGTTCGCCTCTGGGCCGTGCGCAACTCGCGCTTCCTCGAATGGTTCTACAACCGCTTCGCCGACCTGTTCCTGCTTCTGCATCCGCTCTGGAACGCGATCGGCTACGGACGCGTCGAGCGGCCGGTGACCTTCGTCGAACGCCACGTCAAGGGCTTTCTGTTCGACTGTCGCATGTGCGGCCAGTGCGCATTGTCGTCGACCGGCATGTCCTGCCCGATGAACTGTCCGAAGCAGTTGCGCAACGGCCCCTGCGGCGGTGTGCGCGCCAACGGCAACTGCGAGGTCGAGCCGGACATGCCCTGCGTATGGGTGCAGGCGTGGAAAGGCTCGCAGAACATGACGAAGGGTGATGCGATCCTGAACGTGCAGAAACCGGTCAACCAGTCGCTGCGCGAAACCTCCTCCTGGCTGCGGGTGACGGCCGAAGCGGCTGCCCGCCGTGAAGCACAGGCGAAAGAGAAGCAGGCATGAGCCCCGATTACAATCCACACGATCCAGGCGCCCCGCTTGACCCGCTGCCCGGCCATTCCTCTCGCGGGCGGCTCGAGCGCGTGCTGCGCCGCGGCGAGTTCGCCGTGACCGCCGAACTCAACCCGCCCGACAGCGCCAACCCGCAGGATGTCTACGAGCGCGCGGCGATCTTCGACGGCTGGGTCGACGGCATCAATGCGGTCGATGCCTCCGGCGCCAACTGCCACATGTCGTCCGTTGGCATCTGCGCACTGCTGACACGCATGGGCTACGCCCCGATCATGCAGATCGCCTGCCGCGACAAGAACCGCATTGCCATCCAGGGCGACGTGCTCGGTGCGTCCGCCATGGGCGTGCAGAACGTCATGTGCCTGACCGGAGACGGCGTGCAGGCCGGCGACCAGCCCGGTGCCAAGCCGGTCTTCGACCTCGATTGCATGTCGCTGCTCGAAACCGTGCGCATCATGCGCGACAACTCGAAATTCCTCTCGGGCCGCAAGCTGACGACGCCGCCACAGGTGTTTCTCGGCGCCGCCATCAACCCCTTTGCCCCGCCCTACGACTTCCGCCCCTACCGTCTCGCCAAGAAGATCGAGGCCGGCGCGCAGTTCGTGCAGAGCCAGTACTGCTTCGACGTGCCGATGTTTCGCGAATACATGAAGAAGGTGCGCGACCTCGGCCTCGACGAAAAATGCTTCATCCTCGTCGGTGTCGGACCGATGGCGTCGGCCAAGACCGCCCGCTGGATCCGCTCCAACGTGCCGGGAATCCACATTCCCGACAGCATCATCGCGCGGCTCGAAGGCGCACAGGACCAGAAGAAGGAAGGCAAGCAGCTCTGCATCGACATCATCAACGAGGTCAAGGAGATCGAAGGCGTCTCCGGCGTCCACGTCATGGCCTATCGCCAGGAAGAATATGTCGCAGAGATCGTGCATGAATCAGGCGTATTGAAGGGTCGCCAGCCCTGGAAACGCGAAACGTTGCCGGCCGATGCGCTGGTGGCCGAACGGCTGGAGCACATTCGCGAAGGCAAGGAAGAAAACCAGCAGGAGATGGCAGGCGCTGCAGCCCACCACCCCCACTGAAACAATTGTAGACACACCGGCGCCGGCAGACCCGGCCGCTTTCATCGATCACGGGTGAGACAACGAAACCCGACGCCACAGGATCAAAGGATCTTACATGACCCGTACCATCGTCGCTTCCGCCACCCGCGAAATCATCATCGGCTTCGACCAGCCCTTCTGCGTCATCGGCGAGCGCATCAACCCGACCGGCCGCAAGAAGCTGGCCGCGGAGATGATCGAGGGCAATTTCGACACCGTCATCAAGGACGCGCTGGAACAGGTCGCCGCCGGCGCAACGATGCTCGACGTCAATGCCGGCGTCACCGCGGTCAACCCGAACGAGACCGAACCGCCGCTGCTGGTCAAGACGCTGGAAATCGTCCAGGGCCTCGTCGACGTGCCGCTGTCGATCGACAGCTCCGTGTCGGCCGCGATCGAGGCGGCGTTGAAGGTCGCCAAGGGCCGGCCACTGGTCAATTCCGTCACCGGCGAAGAGGAAAAGCTCGAAGCGATCCTGCCGCTCTGCAAGAAATATGATGTGCCTGTCGTCGCGATCTCCAACGACGAGACCGGCATTTCGATGGATCCGGACGTGCGCTTCGCCGTTGCCAAGAAAATCGTCGAGCGCGCCATGGATTACGGCATCAAGCCGCACGACATCGTCGTCGATCCGCTGGTGATGCCGATCGGTGCGCTGGGCGACGCTGGCCGGCAGGTGTTTGCGCTTCTGCGCCGTCTGCGCGAAGAGCTGAAGGTCAACACCACCTGCGGCCTCTCCAACATCTCCTTCGGCCTGCCGCATCGCCACGGCATCAACGCCGGCTTCATCCCCATGGTCATCGGCGCCGGCATGACATCCGCGATCATGAACCCCTGCCGCCCGCAAGAAATGGAAGCCGTGCGTGCCGCAAACGTCTTGAACGGCACCGATGCCAATTGCACCAACTGGATCAGGACCTATCGCGACCACAAGCCGGCAGAAGGCGGCCATGCCGTGGCGGCGGCAGCGGCTCCGGCAGCCTCCGGCGGCCGTCGCGGCGGGCGCGCCGCGCGCACCGGTGGCGCTGCGGCAAGCGAATAGCCTGCCGTCGGGTCCATCTGAAAGGATAGCGGGATAAGGGTATGGGAAATAGTTATGCTTATGCTCTGCGCTATTTTCCCTACATCGTCGGCGTGATCTTCGTCACCAAAACCCTCATCCTCGACGGCGAGGACGAGTTCGACAGGTTTACCTCTGAGATCATCACGTTCTTCCTACCTGTCATGTGCGTCTGCGTCGTAGTTCTAACGATCCGGGACCTGGCGTGCGGCATAGGAAAACTCGCCCCCCAGGGGCGGGTCTACAAGACCTTCTCCTGGGGGGCCTGGGGTTCAATGGCGGCCGCGTTTACATGGGCAATCGTAGCTGCCAAACTGACCACGGCATCATAGTCAGGCATCCGACCGCCGCTATCGCGGCACAAGAGTAGGGATCAACGATGACAACGCGCCGACTTCACCTGGACACCTTTACGCTCTGGTTCGAAGCCCCTTTCGTGATCGCGCTTCGACTGCACGAAATGCAGATGGCGGCCCTGACCGGCAAGAGCCAGGATTCGACCGAAATCACCCGCATGATCTCGGAGAAGGTCGCCGCCACCGCCGAGAGCGCGATGGCAGTGAACATGGCGCTGTGGCGCGCCGCCTTCGACAATACGATGCGGCTGATGACCGGCGGCAATGCATCCTTTGGCCTGGGTGGAACGGCGATTGCCTCTGCCGCGCTCAAGCCCTATGGGAAGCGGGTGCGCGGCAATGCAAGGCGGCTGTCGCGCAAGTCGTCGTGAACGGATACCGCCGCGGCTGCGCGCCCCTGACGAAATGATGCTCGCAGATCTTTCCATGTCGGGATCTGACAACTATCAGGCTGCATTCCGGTGCAGTCTGAAGCCGTTTACCCGTGCTTCGCCTCACCAGTCGAAGCGGGCTTCAGGAAAGACAGAATAGAATGCGCATCGAAGGCAATTCCGAGATCGAGACCAACATGACCGAAGCCGCGCATAAGGATCCCCTCGTTCTCTTCATGCCCTCGGGCAAGCGTGGCCGCTTCCCGGTCGGCACGCCGGTGCTCGATGCCGCCCGCTCGCTCGGGGTCTATGTCGAAAGCGTGTGCGGTGGCCGCGCCACCTGCGGGCGCTGTCAGATCGAGGTGCAGGAAGGCAGTTTCGCCAAGCACAAGATCGTCTCTTCCAACGACCATATTTCGCCTCTCGGCCCGAAGGAGCAGCGCTACGCCTCGGTGCGCGAACTGCCTGACGGGCGCCGCCTCTCCTGCTCCGCCCAGATCCTCGGCGATCTCGTCATCGACGTGCCGCAGGATACCGTCATCAACGCGCAGGTGGTGCGCAAGGCGGCGAGCGACCGCGTGATCGAGCGCAACGCCGCCGTCCAGCTCTGCTATGTCGAGGTCGACGAACCCGACATGCACAAGCCGCTCGGCGATCTCGACCGCCTCAAGGTGATGCTGGAGAAGGACTGGGGCTGGAAGGACCTGCTGATCGCCCCGCACCTGATCCCGCAGGTGCAGGGCATCCTGCGCAAGGGCAACTGGGCGGTCACCGCCGCCATCCACCGCGACATGGATTCCTCGCGGCCCTTCATCGTCGGCCTGTGGCCGGGACTGAAGAACGAGGCCTATGGCATCGCCTGCGATATCGGCTCGACGACCATCGCCATGCATCTCGTTTCGCTGCTGTCGGGCCGTATCGTCGGCTCGTCGGGGACCTCGAACCCGCAGATCCGCTTCGGCGAGGATCTGATGAGCCGCGTTTCCTACGTGATGATGAACCCGGATGGCCGCGAGGCCATGACCAAGGCGGTGCGCGAGGCGGTCAACAGCCTGATCGGCAAGGTCTGCGCCGAGGGCGAGGTCGACCGCCACGACATTCTCGACATGGTGTTCGTCGGCAACCCGATCATGCACCACCTGTTCCTCGGCATCGACCCGACCGAACTCGGCCAGGCGCCGTTTGCGCTCGCCGTCTCTGGCGCGCTGCAATATTGGGCCCACGAGATCGACATCGACGTCAATCGCGGCGCGCGCCTCTACATGCTGCCCTGCATTGCCGGCCATGTGGGTGCCGATGCTGCCGGCGCCACACTGTCGGAAGGCCCGTACCGTCAGGACAAGATGATGCTGCTCGTCGATGTCGGCACCAATGCCGAGATCGTGCTCGGCAACAAGGACCGCGTCGTTGCCGCCTCCTCTCCAACAGGCCCCGCCTTCGAGGGCGCCGAAATCTCCTCCGGCCAGCGTGCGGCACCCGGCGCGATCGAGCGCGTGCGCATCGATCCCGAGACGCTTGAGCCGCGCTTCCGCGTTATCGGCGTCGAGAAATGGTCTGACGAGGACGGTTTTGCCGAGGCGGCGGCTGCAGTCGGCGTCACCGGCATCTGCGGATCGGCGATCATCGAGATCGTCGCCGAGATGTATCTCTCCGGCATCATCTCGCAGGACGGCGTCGTTGATGGCGCCATGGCAGCGAAAAGCCCGCGCATCATCCCGAACGGCCGCACCTTCTCCTACCTTCTGCATGAAGGCCAACAGCGCATCACCGTGACGCAGAACGACATCCGCGCCATCCAGCTCGCCAAGGCTGCCCTTTATGCCGGGATCAAGCTGCTCATGGAAAAGCTCGAGATCGATCATGTCGACACCATCCGCTTTGCCGGCGCCTTCGGCTCCTTCATCGATCCGAAATACGCCATGGTGCTGGGCCTGATCCCGGACTGCGACCTCGAGGAAGTGAAGGCCGTCGGCAACGCCGCCGGCACCGGCGCGCTGATGGCGCTCCTGAACCGCGGCCACCGCCGCGAGATCGAGCAAACCGTCAGCAAAATCGAGAAGATAGAGACGGCTCTTGAATCAAAGTTTCAGGAGCATTTCATCAACGCGATGGCGATGCCGAACAAGGTCGACGCCTTCCCGAAACTGTCTCAGGTCGTCACCTGGCCGGAGCCGAAGGTGGCGGCGGACGATGGCGAAGGTGGTGGCCGCAGACGGAGACGCAGCCGGGAGTAGGACGCCCCGCGCCGCAGCTCCGTAACGACACTGCCAGAAACCGACGCCTTCCGACCTCTCCCCGCCTGCGAGGAGAGGTCGCGGCAGCGGGATACCGGCTGCTTCCACAAAGGCCATGACCACGGCGCCTCACGCAGCCTGCGCCGCAAACGCTCCCAGCAACCCTGCCCAGCCACCTTCGGAATCGAGCGACGTGCGCGCCTCGTTCGCCTTGGCGCCATAGTTCTCCAGGTCGCGATGTTCGAGCCGCACCACCGTGCCGCCGTCGGTCGCGGGTTCGAAGGTCACT
This sequence comes from Ensifer adhaerens, assembly GCF_013283195.1. Taxonomy (GTDB): domain Bacteria; phylum Pseudomonadota; class Alphaproteobacteria; order Rhizobiales; family Rhizobiaceae; genus Ensifer; species Ensifer adhaerens_G. Next base: position 2,774,428 of record NZ_JABEKT010000001.1, read on the forward strand.
TCCACCTCGGTCTGGAAATCCGGATCGAAGACCCATTCGGCGTTGAGTTGCCAGGCGAAGACAATGCGCTTCGGCGGCTCGCAGGCCAGCACCCGCCCCCATTCCTTCTCTTCGCCGGAATTGCCGATCTCGTACCAGCGACCTCCCGAAAACGGCTCGACCACGACGGTCGTCTGTCCGCTTGCCGTCAGGCTGTGGCTCTTCAGCCACCACTCGCCCATATGTGAAACGAAGATCTCGAAGGCGCGCTGCGGCAGCACGCCGACGGTCACGGATTTGCGCACCGGCGCAGGTTCGATGCGGTGCATGTCACGGCCTCCCGTTTGTCTCACCGGCTGCGTCTCGCGCCATGCCGACGCTCAGATGGCTCCATCGAGGTCGGCCAGCGCCTTGAACGCCGCGAGCTGATCGCCCCAGAAACGATCGAGCCATTGGCGCAGCGGACCCAAGCCGTCCCGGTCGATCGAATAGATGCGGCGCGCGCCTGACGGTGTGTCGCGAACGAGGCCTGCCTGCTTCAGCACCTTCAGGTGCTGAGATATCGCCGGCTGGGACACTGGCAAGGACCGGGCGATCTCTGCAACCGAGCAGCCGCCGGTCGCGAGTTTTTCGATGATCGCCCGCCGGGTGGGATCGGCGAGCGCGACAAGCACCCTGCCTTCATAAGCCATGGCTTATTATAAGCTTCTACTTATGGAAAACAACCAAGGGACTGCTATCGGCACCGCGGAAGTTTCGGCGAACTGCGCCATCCGACAAATGACATGATTTCAATAATATAGAACTTAGAAATGACTCAAGATATCAACAATCACATGCCAGCCTAGCCACCCAGCGCGATCGTCACGGCGACAAGCACGCCGCCGATCGCCGTCATCGCAAACGCCATTGGCCAGGGGCTGCGGCCCATGTACTGCCCCAGCCGGGCACCGATGACAAAGAGCATGACGAGCGCGATGGCGTTCGACACCCGCATGGCCACGTCGATCTGATCGATGAACAGGAAGGGAATGCTCGGCGGCAGCGTCGAGATGGCGACAAGCGCAAAGATGGCGAAGGCTGCCTTGAGGTCACCACCCGTGACGACCCTCTGGCGGGCTGCGGCCGGCAAGGCACGGACCCGAAGCAACAGCGCATCCATCTCGGCTTGCGACGCGACCGAGCGAACGTCATCGGGCAGGTTGTCGTAAAACACGTCGCGTGCCCGCGGCAAAGGTTCGCGCTGCAGTGTCTCGATGAAGCCCTGACGCTTCACCCGCTCCACCGCCGTCGTCAGCACATGCATGACGCCATCGACGATGCCCCAGGCGAGATTGCAGCCGAAGGCGGCGATCAGCACGGCATTGACCTTCTCGCCGCCGCCCACAGCCGCACTCATGGTGCCGGTGAAGGACAGCACCATCAGCAGCCCGAAGATGATCTCCGAGAGCCGATCGATCGGATCGAGAATAGGTCGCGGCTGGTCATCGCGGGCCATCAAACATCCCCCTTGCGCGTCGATCAACGCATGACGACGTGACGGAAGCCCCCCTCTGGCTCAGGCCACGGCTGACGCAAGCCGCACCTCGCCCGCCTGCATCCTCAGTTCGGCGAAAGCGTCGCGAACGTGATCGGCCACCGCGAGCACCGGCGCCGAGGCGCTATCGATCACCTGCAAACCGATATCGTAGTGGCCGAGGTCCGGCAGACCGTCGCGCTCGCCAAGCTGCACCATCTCGCCGTGGACGAGATAACGCGGCAGCGGCGCGATCGCGAGGCCGGCGAGCACGGCGGCACGCTGGCCGGTCGTGTAGGCACTCAGGAACGCAATGCGAAACTTGCGGCCGGCACGCGACAGCTTTTCCACCGCATCGGCGCGCCACACACAGCCATCTTCCCACATCGACACTGGCAGCGGGTCCTTCAGGTGGGCATTTCCACACTTGACGCCGGCCCAGACCAGCTTCTCCTGCATCAGGATCTCGGCATTCTTCGGCGCGACATCGGTCAGGCTGTTGAAGATGGCAATGTCGAGGCGATGCTCGTCGACACGCTTGCGCATGGCGGTGCTCATGCCGATCGAGACGTCGACGGTTACGTTCGGATAGGATTCGGCAAAGCGCTTCAGCACCTCGGGCAGGATGCGCTCGCCGACATCCTCAGGCGCCCCGACGCGCACAACGCCGTTCATATCCGGCAACAGGAAGCGCGACACCGTTTCATTATTGAGTGCCAGCAGGCGGCGGGCGAAGCCCAGGAGCATCTCACCTTTCGGCGTCAAAGACACCGAGCGCGCGTCGCGCAGGAAGAGCGTACAGCCAAGCAGCTCCTCGAGCTTCTTGATCTGCATCGAGACCGCCGACGGCGTGCGGTAGACCGTTTCGGCCGCAGTGGTGAAGTTGCCCGTTTCGGCGATGGCGACAAAAGTCTTCAGCACATCCATTTCAAGGAGCGGAAGCGCGTGGCGCATCATCATGTTCATGGCGGCATCCTCATTCAATAAAACTGAAAGAAAGGTTCACATCATTTCGTTTGATTGAACATCAGCAAAGACCGATAGTCAAGTTGCAAGGACGCCAGGAGAAGCCCATGTCCGCAGCACTTATTATCGCCGCCTCGAAGAGTTCCCGCAGTAACAGCGCCACGTCGCAGGCAGTGGTACAAAAACAGTACAGCAGGAGCAAAGACATGGTCCTCAACGCCCTTACCCAGGTCATAGCCGTCCTAGACGGTGTTGTCAGGCATCGACAGCAAAGGCAGATCGCTCGATATCGGGTGGAAGCCCAGCGCGAACTGGCCAAACTGCCGAGGCGAGTTCGCGACGACGTGATGTTTACGGACTCGCTCATAGATCACCAAGTTTGATGAAAAGCATCAAACATATTCGCTGGAATGATAAGTCAGGTTGCGGCACAAGTACCGTCATGGTCGCGACCTGCTGAGACACTCAGAAGGAGCCATGAAATGTCCAATTCTCAGTTTTCATCGGCCTCGGAACGGGCATCCTCCCACTCGTCCCTTCCGGGTCTCTTCAATCTGCAGGTTCGTGCCTGGGCAGCGTGGAAGCGTCATCGCCAGGAACGCGCACTGGAAAACCTGTCCTATGACACGCTGAAGGACATCGGCTTCCCGTCGATGGACGATGCGGTGCATAAGTCCGAGCAATGACGTGACGGCTTGCCCTCTGGGCGGTCAAAGCAGTCGAATACAATGAAGGGTGTCGCTCTGATGGCGGCGCCCTTTTTCGTTGCACGGATGGCTCCCCAGCGTGCAGGGCCGGAATCTGCGGCGCCGATTTGTAGTCCCGGGCAACGGGGCACTGCGCCGTGCCGGCAAAGCCAGGCCAGCGTCGCCATTCGGCGAGACATGCACCCTACAAAGCCCGGGCTGAATACGCGGAAGATGAGATTTCGGAAAGCGCACCTGATGATGTAGGTTCGATGCATGGTCGATGCTTGTCAATTCAATGTCCGCGATCAGGTCGGACGCCTTCTTTGTCCCGCATGCGGCTATCCGGATTACGCCCGCGTTGCGGCCTACGACGAGTGCGGTGGATTGGTAGGAATCACGATTTGCCCATGCTGCCTGTGGGAGCCAGGCTTCGACGACGTCCCTGGAGCCTCCCCAAAGGCTGCCAAGGATGGCATCGGCGCTTCGTTGCGAGCCTATCGCGCTGCGTGGGGCCCGGCTTTGCGTTGGCGAGGACGATTTGCAGACAAGCCATCAGCCTGGGACGGCGAGCAGCAACTGGCCCGTCTTTTCGAGCTTGCGCCGGGCATCCGCTAGCGGACCTTGAATGCAGCAGGCAACGCCCGCTCGGCTTGAGGCGTCGCCCCTCCGTCAGAGTACTTGATACGTTTCCCGCGCCTCCTGTCGGCAGACAGGTCGACTTGTCTCATACCGACACCCGCCCCATCCGCCGTAAAAGTCGCAATCGGCAAACACAACCGTGACGAGAGCTTTATGATTATTGCGTATCTCTGGCAGTTCTTGTCAGATAGCGTCAATCGTGCTGCGAAATCTGTCGCTTTCCTTACAAAAGCCTGAAAGCCCTGCGCGGCCGCCTTTTCCCGCCCCATGTCGCAATGCGAAATGTCTTTGCGGTCGCTGCTTTCCATGTCAATGTCGCAAACAGACAAGCCGAAGAGTATCTTCCAAGCGACGAATATACGGCATCGCCAAGCATGGGAAGCCTCATGAACAAGCCCTTGACCAAAAAGCGTTCCATCGTCTTCTTCCTGGTTCCGAACTTTTCCATGCTGCCGTTTTCGGCTGCCATCGAAACGCTCCGCATCGCCAATCGCATGCTCGGTTACGAGGCCTATACGTGGCGCCTCACCTCAACCGACGGCGAGAAGGTTCTCTCCTCGAGTGGTATCGCCCTTGAGGTCAACTCATCTCTCGCCGACGAACGCAAGTTCCTGGGCGGTGAGAACCGTCCGTCGATGGTGCTGGTCTGTTCCGGCATCTACGTCGAGGATTTCAACAACAAGTCGGTCAATGCCTGGCTGCGCGAAGTCTACAACCGCGGCGTCGCCGTCGGCAGCCTCTGTACGGGCGCCCATGTGCTGGCGTCTGCCGGCCTTTTGACGGGCAAGCGCTGCGCCATCCACTGGGAAAACCTGCCGGGATTCTCAGAGAATTTTCCGCAGGTCGATGTCTATGCCGACCTCTACGAGATCGACAGCAACATCTACACCTGCGCCGGTGGCACCGCCTCGCTCGACATGATGCTGAACCTGATCGACCAGGATTTCGGCGAGAACCTCGTCAACCGCGTCTGCGAACAGGCGCTGACCGACCGCGTGCGCGGACCCCACGATCGCCAGCGGCTGCCGCTGCGCGCCCGTCTCGGCGTCCAGAATGCCAAGGTGCTGTCGATCATCGAACTGATGGAAGGCAACCTTGCCGAGCCGCTGTCGCTTTTGGAGATCGCCGAAGGCGCCGACCTGTCGCGCCGGCAGATCGAACGGCTGTTCCGCCAGGAAATGGGCCGGTCCCCTGCCCGCTACTATCTGGAGATCCGCCTCGACCGCGCCCGCCACCTGCTTATCCAGTCGTCGATGCCGGTCGTCGAGGTCGCCGTCGCTTGCGGTTTCGTCTCCGCGTCGCACTTCTCCAAGTGTTATCGCGAACTCTACAACCGCTCGCCGCAGCAGGAGCGCGCCGACCGCAAGCTGACGCTGCAAATGGCGCGGTAGGAACAAGCGACGGAGAAAAAACAAAGGGCGGGATTAACCGCCCTTTTTGCTGTCAAAAGCTACGGTCAACGGCCGCGACAGACACCTTTCCGCGCCGTGGTTCGGGCCGGAGGATGACCGGAAGAAAGCCCAAGCTTCAGCCTTGGCAACCATCTCCACGCTAAGTTCCGTCGCCTGTTCCGTGTCTGCACCTTACAGAACAGTTCGCCGCGGTTCGCTTGCCCACGCGCGATTTAGCCTTGATGTTACAACCCTGGGGAATCAGCGCGCAGCAGCGTCCCGTTGGTCCCAGACACGCCACGACCAGGAGCAAGCCGCCCTATGGCACCCGTGATCATCGACCCTGAAAAAGTCCGCGAATTCGAGGACAAGGAGCGCTTCTACGCCTGGCTTGGCGCCAACCACGCGAGCGAAACCGAGGTCTGGATCAAGATCCATAAGGTCAGCTCCGGGCTGAAATCGATCACGCCGAAGGAAGCGATCGACGTGATCCTGTGCTGGGGCTGGATTGACGGCGTGCGCAAGGGCCTCGACGACAAAAGCTTCCTGCAGCGCTACACCCCACGCGGCAGGAAGAGCATCTGGAGCCAGATCAACGTCGACAACGTCGCCCGGCTGATTGCCGAGGGACGCATGACCCCGCACGGCCTGAAAGAGGTTGAGGCGGCCAAGGCCGATGGCCGCTGGGACCGCGCCTATGGCAGCGGCAAGGACATGAAGATCCCCGACGACCTGCAGGCGGCGATCGATGCGGAGCCGGAGGCGAAGGAAATGCTTGCAAAGCTCAGCGCCCAGAACCGATTCGCGCTCGCCTTCCGCACCCACAACATGAAGACCGAGGCCGGCCGCCGCAAGAAGATCGAAACCTTCGTCGAGATGCTGAAGCGCGGCGAGACGATCTATCCGCAGGCGCGGAAATAGCATCGGCCAGCGCCCCCCGCTGCCGCAAGCCGCCGGCACTGGCGCGCGACGGCCCTGCTCAGACCCGGGCGTGGAAGGCGCGCTCCAACCCGGCGATATCCAGCTTGATCATGCCGAGCATCGCCTCGGTCGCCCGTTTGGCGCGGTCGCGATCGGAATGAGCGACCATATCGCCGAGCACCCTCGGTACGATCTGCCAGCACAGCCCCCAGCGATCCCGGATCCAGCCGCATTGCTCGACCTCTCCGCCGTTTTCGAGCAAAGCGCTCCAGAGACGATCGATCTCCTCCTGGGTGTCGCACTGGATCATGATCGATCTCCTCCTGGGTGTCGCACTGGATCATGATCGAGAACGAATGGTTAAACGGGTCGAGCGGCCCGGCCTCGAGCGCCAGGAATTCCTGCTTGCCCAGTGTGAACTCGATCACCTTGACGCTGCCGGCCGGACCCGCCGGCGACTCCGCCGGCATCACGGTCGCGCGGGTGATCGCCGAGCCGGGAACGAGCGAGATATAGAACTCGACGGCCTTGAGCGCGTCCTTCTCGAACCAGAGATTTGAGACAACATTGGTCATCTGCGGGCTCCTCCTTGTCAGTCTGGATCCTATCCAGATAACCGAAGGACGTTTCGCAGCAGCCACAGCCGACAATGCATCGGGATTTATCGCCGCCGCATCGGCAGGCAACGCTTCGCGGTGCGAAACGGTCCTACCCCGCTGGACCAGCCGAGAATGGCAGGTCTCGGCCCGTTACGACGCCAGCGCGTCGAGCAGGGCCAGTTCGGAGATCACCCGGTTTCGGCCCGCGTGCTTGGCCATGTAGAGAAACTGGTCGGCGGCATGCAGATAGTTCTCGAAGGATTCGGGCGCCTCGATGGTCGCCAGACCGATCGATACGGTGATCGACAGTTCCTCGTCATCAGCAACGATGCGTGATTTTGCCAGTTCGATGCGCAGCTTCTCGCAGAAGGCGAAGGCGCGCTGGACGTCGAAGCCGTTGAACAGGATACCGAATTCCTCGCCGCCGAGGCGGGCGAGCAGATGTTCGTCGCCGACCAGCGTCGTCAGCCGCTTGGCCACATGCTTGAGGACGACATCGCCGATCTCGTGACCGTAAGTGTCGTTCAGCCGCTTGAAATGATCGATGTCGAGGATGGCGATCGCAGTCGTCTCGCCGCGCCGCAGGCACTGCTCGACCAGGCGCGGGCCGGTCAGGAAGAAATGGCGGCGGTTGTAGATATCGGTCAGGTAGTCGCTTGCCGCCTGGCGTTGCAGGGTCTGTAGCCGCTTCTGGATGCCGGCGGCGTAGGCGATCCGGCCGTTGAATTCAGCCTCAAGGAACGGTTTCTGGATGAAGTCCGTACCGCCAGCCTCAAGGAACTTTGCGCCGATACGCCGGTCGCCACTGTCGGAAAGCGCGATCACCGGCAGCGCCTCGTCGCCCTGGCGCTGACGCACTTCGGCAAGCAGCGCCGCGCCGGTCATGTCGCAAAGATCGAGGTCTGTGACGACCACATCGATCGCCTCGCCCGAGTCGAGCACCTGCAGCGCGTCGGCTGCCGAAGCGACCTCACAGACCGAAATCCGTTGCCGGCGCAGAATGCCGGCCAGCTCTTCACGCGAAACCGCGTCGGAATCGGCAAGCAGCACCGTTGTCTTGCCATTGGTCAGGGCACGGTCGACAGCGCCAATCAAGAGATTGATCGATTCCGGCTGGTTCTTGATGACGCAGTCGAGAGCACCGCGTCCGAGGATCTGGTCGCGCGTGCTGTCGTTGAACGCCGCAGTGAAGACCACCGCCGGCACATTGTTTTCGAGGATGAAATCGAGCGCCTCGCAATTGGGCGCATCGGGAAGGTTGAGGTCGAGCACAGCGAGCGAGAAGCTGTCCGGCGCTGCGGCCATTTCCTGGCGTAGCGCCTCCAGCGAGGCGCAGTGCGTCACGCGGATTCCATGCACCGTCTCGAGGCCATATTTCAGCGCAGTGGCGAACATGCGGGAATCTTCGATCAGCAGCATGCGCTTGTCGCTGTGCTTCTGCACAGAATTCATCCGACCTGGCGTGCGGCGCAATCTCACGTCCCTGCAAATCCCGATTTCGAGCCGCAGGCGTGCTTGCCCCAAAAGGGCGACGCTGGCTCCCAATATACTGTTATACCCGATACGGATCGCGCCCAACGTTTCGTCTTGGCACGACCAGGCGGTACCGGGTCCCCACTTTTTTATTGCGGCCGATTGAAGACGGTCCTGATTGCAATTTCGTTAATGGAGCAACCGTAAGGAGTCTTTTCTCGCAACCCGGGCAATTTTAGGGGTCGCAAGCGCAAGAAATCTGCAAAGGCGCCGGCTTGTCTTGCCGACGGAAGAACACCACCGCCGTCAACAGAAGGCGATGGTCAAGCGAGAAACGAAGAAAGGCGGGCCGTCCGGCGGCATCCGCCCTGCGGCTTACGCCGGGACTTTTACCTTTTCGCTCAAGGTCTTGATCTTCGTCAGCGTATCGAGGTTCTGGTTGACGCGGCAGTAGAACTCCTCGTTGACGAACGGGCGCACGACAAAGTCGTTGCCGCCGGCTTTCAGGAAACGCGCCGACAGGAGCCGGTTGGTCGAGGACGAAACACCGATGATGCGCAGCTGGTGCGGGCCGTAGGCGCTGCGAATGCGCCGTGTCAGTTCGAAGCCATCGATATCGGGCATATTGTAGTCGGTGATGACAAGGCCGATGTCGGGATTGTTTTTCAGGATCTCGAGCGCCACCGCGCCGTTTTCCGCCGAGCTGGTGCGGAAGTTGTAGCGCTTCAGCTGCGTCGTCAGCAGCGCGCGTGCCGTCGGACTGTCGTCGACGATCAGCACATGGTGCTTGTGGTTGGTGAGAAACCGGCAGACCGATTCCGCCAGCATGTCGACGGCAAAGACGCTGTCCTTGATGACGTAGTCGACGATTTCCATCGCCAGGATCTTCTCGCGCGTCGACTCCTGGAAGGAGCCGGTGAAGATGACCGTCGGCACGCTCATCTCGATGAGGTAGTTGAGCGCCTCGCCATTCTCGGCACCGGGCAGGTTGATGTTGGAAATGGCGAGCGAGGCCGGGAATGTCGCATTTTCGACAGCAAACTGCAGGTCGTCATAATCGCGGCAGACGATCACGTCGATGTCGAACAGCTCTTTCAGCCGCTTCGAGACCATCGACGAAAACAGGTTGGAGTCCTCGGCAAGCACGATGCGGTGCTCAGCAAGGGATTCGCCGGAATAGTACATTCCGGAAACGCCGAAAAATGACATTGATCGCCTATCAGAAAGAGTGTCCCCGAAACCATGCTAGAGGAGAAAGACTTTCCCGGCTGTTAATAAGACAGCCGTGAAATGACGACTGCCGGGAGGGAACGAAGCCCGCGTGAGACGACATCGGCTCTGAAGGTCTGCGGATCGGCAAGGCCGCTTACGGCAAGCCGCCGATGACGGCCGAAAGCGCATCCCGCGACAAAGGCTTCTTCAGGAATGCGGCAGCGCCTGCGTTCAGACAGCGTTCGCGCGCACTCTCGTCTTGCGAACCGGTTATGATCACCGCCGCGAGCGGTGCCCGCCGCGCGCGCAACTCGACCAGCACCTCCAGGCCGTTCATCTCAGGCATATGGAGATCGACCAGCGCGCAGAACGGCGTGTCGCTATCGAGCGCCTTCAGGAATGCCTCTCCCGACGCGAAGGCGATAGCCCTGTAGGACAGGGAGACGACAAGGCGACAAAGTGCGCGACGAACCAGGTCGTCGTCGTCCACGATCGCAATGGCGGACCTTTCCTCACTCATCCAGCATTCTTACAGCATCACCCCGCGTTGTCGTAGTTGGACCTGGGTCCAATGCCGCGAGCGCTGCGTCTGCAAGTGCGACGAGCCGGACGAGATCGGCGACGGTCCGCACGCCCATCTTCGTCATCATCCGGCCCCGGTGGACCTTGACCGTCTTTTCCACCGTACCGAGATCGGCGGCGATCTGCTTGTTGAGCCTGCCGGCGACGACGAGATCCAGAACCTGGGCTTCCCGCGGCGTCAGGCTTTCAAGGCGCCGGCGAACCGACGCGCGCCTACACTCCTGTTCCTGCTCCGCCCGTGTGCGCGACAGCGCGACCTCCACGGCAGCAAGCAAGGCCTGCGCATCGACCGGCTTCGTCAGGAAGTCCAATGCACCGGCCTTCATCGCCTTCACGCTTGCGGGGATATCGCCTCGCCCGGTGAGAAAGATGATAGAGCGGCGACCTCCCCCCGAGGTCAGAGCTTGTTGTGCGGCGAGCCCGTCGATGCCGGGCAGGCCAAGATCAAGGATGAAGCAGTCCGCAGCATCGAGGTCGCTCGAGGCCAGCATCGCTTCGGCACTCAGAAACGCTTGGACGCCATAGCCCGACGCGCCCAGCAGCCTTTTCAGCGCCCGCAGCACAAGTTCGTCGTCATCCAGCAGAAAAATGCTTCCGGCGCTCTGGCCCATTGTCCACCTCTAAGCCGCAGGCAAGGCGATCACGGCGCGCGCGCCGCGCTCAACGCTGTCGTCGAAGAACAGTTTCCCACCTTGCGCCTCGATGATCGACCGGCAGATCGCAAGCCCAAGACCGAGCCCGGTCTTCTTGGTGCTGACGAACGGCTTGAACACCTCGTTGCGCATCTCCGGCGGAACGCCCGGTCCCCTGTCGGAGACAGCCAGTTCACGGGTGCCATCTTCGCGCCGGCGCACGCTGATTTCAACCTTTCGCTGCTTGGACGGCATCGTCTCCATGGCGTCGGCTGCGTTCAGGAGCAGGTTGAGGATCACCTGCTGCAGCTGCACCAGATTTGCCTTCACACGTTCTTCGCCAGGGCTTTCGATCACGGTCACCTCGGTGCGTCGGGCCATGAGCTCGGCGCTCGCCAGCGTCACCGTCGTGCGCACGGCCTCGTTGAGGTCGAGAACCTCCAGCGAAGCATCGCCCTTCAGCATCATGCTGCGCAATTGCGCGATGACCGAAGCGGCACGCTTGTCGTCGGCAATGATGTCATCAAAGATTTCCTTGACCTCGGTGCGATCGAAGGCGTCTGCCATGGCGAGCCGCTGGCCGGCCTCGGCATTGGCGAGAATGGAGGTGAGCGGCTGTGCCAGCTCATGGGCGAGAGCGCCGGAGAGTTCGCCGAGCTGCGATCGGCGCGACAGATGCGCGAGTTCGAGCCGCTCGGTGGACAGGGCCTCCTCCAGCCTGCGTCGGCGCCTGTCCTGAACGAGCAATGCACCGATGGTCATGGTCTGCGCGGCGATCACCGTTAGCGCGATCAGGATCTGCAGCCGGTAACGCTCCCAGGCGGTTGGCTCGTAGTTGAGGATCTGCGTCCCCTCCGGGATCATGGCGCGATCGATGCCCCAGCGCTGGATTTCTCGCCAATCCACCAGGTTCGCCTCCCGCGCAAAGGTGGTCTGGGCCGATGCAGCGTCTCCGTCCAGCACCTGGCGCGCCAGGTCCGCCATCTGTCTTCCGATTGTATCGAAGGTTCCGACATGGCCTGCCAGAACGTTTGAGCCGAAATAGGAACTGTAGACCGTGTAGACAGGCACGCCAGACACTTTGGCAATCGCAGCAACAGCTTCACGCGGGACGAACTTTTCTCCCTCCGAATCCTCGAAGATGGACAGTATCAGCATCACCGCATCGGCCGGCAGCGCGGCTGCGGTCTGCTTGAAGCCGTCGAGCGACAGGCCGGACACATACGAGACGTCGAAACCCGCATGGTGATCGCCAAGCGCTGCCCGGGCTGTGGCCTCCCAATTCCGATCGAAGCCGGAGGAACCGGATACGATAACCGCCTTCTTCGTCTGCGGCTGAAGCTGCCTTGCCAGTTGCAGCGTCTTGCCGACATCGAACCGACTGAGGACGCCCTTCACATCGGCCGGCAACGGCTCGCTCACCGACGTATCCCTGACGGCACCAAAGACGATGGGCACACCGTTTGCCAGCCGGTCGCGCCGATCCATGAGGAAGCGCAGCGCCCCCGGCCCAACCGCGATGACGACATCGAGAGGCACGTCGCGATATTTCGCCTCCAGATCTTCGGAAAGGTGCTTGAGGCGATCGGCCGAAGGAAAGCGAACAATGTCCAGATATTCGCTGTAGATCTCGATATGCCCGGGTTCGCCCGATGCGAGTTGCGCACGCAGTCCGGCCGCAACCTCCACCGCCGCGAACAAGGTGCTGTCATTCTCGTAGACGATCAAGATGCGTTGGGTCGACACCGCTGCCGCCGACGTCGACGCAAAGACGAGAAACACAAGCGTCGCGACCACCAGTCGGCATCGAAATCGAAGTCCCATGCTGTTCAGGCACCTTCTTCAATGCAGAGGAACGGTTTCAGCGTCGGGCGAACTCTCAATGAATGCGGTCATATCTGCAGGCGCGAGAGGCAAACTCTTCGTTGCTGCCTTGTCTATAGAGGACACTATGGAGTTGTATGTCAAATAGCTCAATTAGAATAGAGACTTCCTACCACAATTGGGCCTGGTCGTCAGCATCGGCGACACACGCAGCGCTGCCGCACTGGCCTCTTCAAGGCGACCGACCGGCATTTGCCTAGTTGGCCCTTGGTCCAACTATTCTTCCTCAACAAATGCACGAGAATGTCCGGCGATATCAGATGGCATCACAATGCCGTCCTCGCGCGGCTTTCCGCGTCTGGGGTCCGGCACACATTTTCCGCAACTCGCATGATCAGGCGAGCAGAACGGCCGCAAGTGCCGAGCGCCTCACCGACGTCATTCCAAGAGGAGAAGCCCAGTGAACGATGATATTGCATCCACACCGCAGGAAGACATCGAGAGCAGTCCCGAGCTTCAGAAAAACGGTCTCAGCCGACGCAGCGTGCTTTTGGGCGGCACTGCCCTTGCGGCAGCCGCCACCGCAATGGTTTCCACCACCGGCGTCAAACCGGCACACGCTCAGGCGAGCACCTTGGGGTCCGCAGCCAAGCCCAACATTCTCGTGATCTGGGGCGACGACATCGGCACCTGGAACATCAGCCACAACAACCGCGGCATGATGGGCTATGAAACGCCGAATATCGACCGCATCGCCAAGGAAGGCCTGGCCTTCACCGATTATTACGCGCAGCAGAGCTGCACTGCGGGGCGCGCGGCCTTCATCGGCGGCAACGTACCCGTGCGCACCGGCATGACCAAGGTCGGCCTGCCCGGCGCGCCGCAGGGCTGGCAGAAGACGGACGTCACCATGGCCACGGTTCTCAAGAGCCAGGGCTACGCCACCGGTCAGTTCGGCAAGAACCACCAGGGCGACCGCGACGAGCACCTGCCGACCATGCACGGCTTCGACGAATTCCTCGGCAACCTCTACCACCTCAACGCCGAGGAAGAGCCGGAAAACCGCGACTATCCGAAGGACCGGGTGCTTGCCAACGGCAAGACGTTCGGTGAGCAGTTCGGACCACGCGGCGTCCTGCATACCTGGGCCAATGCTGATGGCACCCAGAAGATCGAGAATACCGGCCCGCTGACCAAGAAACGCATGGAAACGATCGACGACGAGAGCCTTGCCGCCGCCAAGGACTTCATCACCCGGCAGAACCAGGCCGGAAAGCCCTTTTTCGTCTGGTGGAACGGCACGCGCATGCACTTCCGCACCCATGTCAAGGCTGAGCATACCGGCATTTCCGGCCCGAGCGGCGACGAGTATCACGACGGCATGGTCGAGCACGACATGCATGTCGGCGAACTCCTGAAGCTGCTCGATGACCTGGGGATCGCCGACGATACGGTGGTGATGTATTCCACCGACAACGGCCCGCACTACAACACCTGGCCGGATGCCGGCACGACGCCGTTCCGCAGCGAGAAGAACTCCAACTGGGAAGGCGCCTATCGCGTGCCGACCTTCGCTCGCTGGCCCGGGCATTTCCCCGCCGGCAAGACGCTAAACGGCATCGTCTCGCATGAAGACTGGCTGCCCACCTTCGCCGCAATCGCCGGCGAACCGGAGATCAAGGAAAAGCTGAAGAACACCGTCGAACTCAACGGACGCCAGTACAAGAACTACATCGACGGCTACAACCAGCTCGATTATCTCTCGGGCAAAGCAGGCGAGTCGCCGCGCCACGAGTTCTGGTACGTCAACGATGACGGACAGGTGGTGGCCGCACGCTACGACGACTGGAAGGTCGTATTCCTGGAAAACCGCGGCGAGGCCTTCGGTGTCTGGCGCGAACCGTTCATCGAACTGCGCACACCACTGTTGTTCAACCTGCGCCGTGACCCGTTCGAGCGGGCGCAGCACAACGCCAATGTCTACAACGACTGGTTCCTCGATCGCGCCTTCGTGGTCGTGCCGATCCAGGCGCTGGCGTCGAACTTCCTCCTGACGATGAAGGAATTCCCGCCCAGCCAGACCCCCGGCTCGTTCAACCTCTCCAAGATCGAGGAGAGCCTGAAGGCCGGCATGGGCAACTGATCGGCTGAGTTTCCAATACGAAATGACCCGGCGTCGCTGACGCCGGGTCATTTCCGCGTCAAGCGGTTGCCAAGCGCGCCACTGCCGGCAGCAGGACAATTCCCTGACCCCAGCGCCCGTTTCGGTATATGATGCCGGCATGAGCGAAACCCAGGCCCTTTTCGATGTGCTTCGCCAGTCGGCGATACCCAGCTTCGTCGATGCCCTCGAGTTGCACGTGCGCGAGGCGCCCGACCGCAAGCTCGGACGTATCAATGCGCTCGCCTTTGCCGCCGAGCACCGGCTCGACGAGGAAAAGACCATCGCCGGTTTCCTGCATGCCTCCCGTCTCGGCCTGTTCGAACTGTCCTGGAATGTGCTGTGTCCGGGCTGCGGTGGCGTGCTCGACGCCAACACGTCGCTGAAAACCGTGCAGAGCGAGGCCTATACCTGTGCGCTCTGCGCCGCCGGCTACGAGCCGACGCTGGACGAGATGATCGAGGTGACGTTCACGGTCAGCCCGCGCGTCCGCCACATCGAGGCTCACAATCCGCACGAGTTGTCCGCCGCCGAATATTTCCGCCAGATCTACTGGGGCTCCGGCGTCGACCTGCCCGACGATCACTACGATGAAATGGTCGAGGACTTCGTGCTCGAGACGCTGGAACTGCCGCCTGGCGAAAAGGCCGTTATCGCGCTGCAGCTTCCGGCCGAGTTCGTCATCATCTTCGAGCCGGTAACCCACGCCGCGCAGTTCCTCGACGTCTCCGGAGAGCCGACGAAGGAAAGACGCAATTTGTCGCTGGTGTTCGACCGCACGCACCGGCACAGCGAGACCATCAGCCTGCAGCCGGGGCCACTGCGCATCCAGGTGGAAAACCATTCGGAGGTCCGCACCCTGCCAAGCGTCTGCATCGCCGGCGAAGCGCTGCACGCGCTGCTCGGGCGCCGACGCCCCTTCCTGACCGCCAAGCGACTGCTCTCCAACCAGACGTTCCGCGACATCTACCGCACCGATACGATCGACGTCGACCAGCGCCTGAAAATCACCAGCCTGACGTTTCTCTTCACCGATCTGCGCGGCTCGACAGAGCTTTACGAGCGCGTCGGCGACCTCGCCGCCTTCGACCTGGTCAAGACCCATTTCAGCGTTCTGAACGAGATCGTGGCCGCGGAAGCCGGCGCCGTCGTCAAGACTATCGGCGACGCCGTGATGGCGACCTTCCCGACACCCGACCGAGCCATCGCGGCGGCCGTGCGGATGCGCGACGCCATGCGCCAGCTCAACAACGAGCGCAGCAGCGAAGACCTGTTGCTGAAGATCGGCATCCACGAGGGCCCCTGCATCGCCGTCAGTCTTAACGAGCGGCAGGACTATTTCGGCCAGACGGTCAACATCGCCTCGCGGGTGCAGCACCTGGCCACCGCCCACGAAATCTTCGCCACCAGCGCGGTGCTCAAGCATCCGGCCGCCGCCGGCCTGCTGAGCGACCGCGGCCTCAACCCGATGACCCACAACGTCACGCTGCGCGGCATCACCAACGAGATCAGCATTTTCGCGATCCCGTGACCTTTTCTTGAGACGCGGGCCTTGCGCCTCAGTCCGCCAGGATGAACAGAAGGTCGAAAAACACGGACGGCGCCTGTGAGAGCAGCGCGCCGCTGCCATAGCCGACGATGCCCCCTGTGGCTGCGCCCATCCAACCGTTAGAGCGTTTCATCTTTAAACGGAAGCGATTCTGTTGGCTCAAAACGGCCGTTCCACACGAAGGATGGCGCAGAGCGATGCGGACCCATCGGTCAAGCCATCCGACACAGTGGACGGCCGTTTTCAGCCAACCCGAAGGGCCGGATGAATTTCGGCCATTACCGGCGGCGTCCGTCTCGACCGCAGCTTCTGCTGCGCTCTTCGCCAGCCGACTTGGTTCTGGCCGAAATTCCTTCCGGCAGAATGCTTCCGTTTAAAGATGAAACGCTCTAGCCTCCCAGCCCGAAAAGATCCCGATGGCGGTCGCCATCCCGACGAGGCAGACGATCCACAGACTGTACATGACCGATCGCAACGCCCTGTCCATTCCACCTCCGCCCATGCCCCAACCTGGTGTGGCGCGTCAGCCGCTCGCCGTCGCCCTCAAGGGGAAGCTCATCCTCAGATTTCACCCCTGCATTGCAGATGGATAGAACGGCAAGCCATTACAAGTGGCGTCTGCAAGGCTGGCAGCGCGGATCGGCGGAGGCGTTTGGCCATCGCACCGCCCGGCTGCCGGCGCTGCAAGGCTCAGGCATTCCGTCGTGGCCGGCGAACCACTCTGACCTTGCCGCTGCCGCCACCGCCGCAGAAGAAGCGGTCGCCGCCATCGGCCTCGAGCCCGGACACGCCCATCCCTACCGGCATGTCGAGCCTCTCCAGCACCTCGCCTGTTTGCGGATCGATGCGCCTGACATCACTTTCGTCACCTTCCCAGGTGCCATGCCACAGGTCGCCGTCGACCCAGGTGACGCCGGTGACGACGCGGTTGGATTCGATCGTGCGCAGGATGGCGCCGGTCTCGGGGTCTATCTGATGGATTTTCCGGCCACGATGCTGCCCCACCCAGAGCGTGCCCTCGGCCCAGGCAAGGCCGGAATCTCCGCCCTTTCCCGGCGCCGGGATCGTCGCAACGATTTGGCCGGTCTTCGGATCGATCTTGCGGATGCGATCCTCGGCGATCTGGTAGAGGTACTCGCCGTCGAAGGCCGTGCCCGCATGGGCGGCAACGTCGATGGAGCGCACCGTCTCGCCGCTTTCCGGGTCGAGCGCATTCAACCTGTCGCCGGTGGCAAACCAGACGTGGCGGCCATCAAAGGTGACGCCATGCACCTGGTCGGCACCGGGAAACGGGCCGTATTCACGGATAATTTCGGCCGCAGTTCGTTTCATCGCTTCATCCTCATGCATCTTGCTGACGATCGGGACGGCTCAGCGGCATCGACGGGAACGACAGTAGTGGTCTGAAGCGCGTCGATGCTGCCCCACCACAAGCCATGCACTTTAATCACTCGGCAGGGGACCTGGGAGTAACAACACTGTCGGGAAACCCGGCATTGGCGGCGTCATCCACCGGCGCGCCCGCCCTCGCCCGACAGGCTGCACCTTGCCGTCTGCGGCAAGCGCATCCAGCGCCCTGAGCACCGTGCGCGGGCTGACGCCAAGCGCGATCGCCAGTGCCGAGCTCGCCCAGGCTTCGCCATCGGCAAGCAGGGCCAGCACGGCGCCGTGCTGCCCCTCGACCGGCGGCGTCATCACCGCGATCCGGGCAGCGCCGACCGGCGCCAGGACAAAGCCACTGTCCGTCGCGTAAACCTCGGCCAGGCCGTTCAGCGCCCCCCGTAGCCGCCCGAGCTCGACCCGCAACCGCGCGCGGTGCGTCTCGTCGGCATGTCGCGCCCCGAAGGCGCGCGCGAGAAGCCGGCCTCTCGACACATCATCCGGCCAGGCCTCGCCGAGCGTCCTCGCCAGCGCAAACAGCACCGGCCTGGTCGCCAGCGAAGCCACCCTTTCACCTGCCCTGACGCTGTGGCGGCACGCATCGATGACCAGGGCGCCTGACGCCAGCAATTCCTCGACGTCCGAAAGTAACAACACGCGTTCCTCGCCTCGGGAAACCAGGCGCGCCGCCGGCGTTTCCAGAAAGGCCGATGCCGCATCGACTTCCGCATCGAGCGCGGGAATTTGGGCATCGCGCGCCGCCTGGCGGGCGCCGACCAGCGCCTCGCGCGCAAGACCCGTGCGCAAGCGGCGCATGGCGATACCGGCCACGATCAGCGCATGTGCGGCCCGATGCGCGGGCAAAAACGACGCTGGATCGACACCGGCAAGTGCCCGCTCGGCCTCGTCGAGGCGGCCGATCAGCACGAGGCGCCGGGCCTGAAGATGGCGCGCATGCGCTGCATTGATCGGATCTCCATGCGCTTCGAGCGCGGCGCGGGCGGCTTCCAGCGCCTTTTCCGGAAAGCCGAGATCGCGCGACACCAGGGCAATCTCGGCTTCTGCGACGACACAGCGCGCCCGCGCGACCGCCTCGCGTGGGCCGAAGGCGCGCGCAGCCCCCTTCAGCAGGCTTTTCGCGCGAGCGTAATCGCCGAGTTGCGCCATAGCGATTCCGCGCAACGCCAGCGCCGGCGGGTCGTCTCGCAGCGCCACACGCTTCAGCGCGCCGAGCGTATCGCCCTTTGCCAGCGCCCTTGCCGCTGCCGTGATCAGCGAATCCATCGCAATCCCGCCAAACTTGTAACTCCCGCCCTGCGCGCACCCGGCGCTAACTGTCCGTGCAAACCCGTCAACGAATGGATAACTGAAAATGGCGACGCGCAGAACCGGATCGATCGATGGACGCAGAGGCACGATCCTGCCTGCCCTGGCGGATCGGCTTTCATTGTTCGCCAGCCCCACCTTTGCCGCCATGGCGCTCGTCACCGGCTTTCTGTCAGACGGCGAGCCCGGCATGCTCTGCACCACTGCGGCTGCCTCGCCGCTCACGGGCATGGCCGCCATGTACGCCCTCATGAGCGCCTTCCATCTTGCGCCCTGGCTGAGGCTGATCGCCGAATGGCGAAGCCCTCTCCAGCAATAACGACGGGTGACCGTTGCGACCCCGCACACATCTCAACACGAAGGAGACACCCCATGCAGAATGAAATCGTTTCACCCGAAGCGTGGCTGAAAGCGCGCCTTGAGCTGCTAACCGCCGAAAAGGAATTCGGCCGGCAACGAGAAGCGTTGACGCGCCGTCGCATGGAAATGCCATGGGAGCGCGTGGAAAAATCCTACCTGTTCGAGGGGCCGGCCGGCACCCTGTCACTTGCCGATCTGTTCGACGGGCGCTCGCAGCTGATCGTCTACCACTTCATGCTCGCTCCGGACTGGCAGGAAGGGTGCAAGCACTGCTCGTTCTGGGCCGACAATTTCAACGGCATCCCGGTGCATCTCAATCACCGCGACGTGACCTTCACGGCTGTTTCGCGCGCGCCGCTCGCAACAATCGAGACCTACAGGAAGCGGCTGGGCTGGAGTTTCCCCTGGGTGTCGTCCTTTGGCAGCGACTTCAACTTCGACTATCAGGTATCCCGCACGCCCGAGCAGCTCGCCAAGGGCGAGGCCTACTACAACTACAAGCTCCAGCCGAGCACCGTCCCGGAACAGGTGGGCGTCAGCGTATTCTACAGGAGCGACGAGGACGAGGACGAGGTGTTCCACACCTATTCCTGCTATTCGCGTGGCATCGAGATGCTGAACGCCGGCTACCATTTCCTCGACCTCGTGCCCAAGGGCCGCGACGAGGACGGCTTGAACTACCCGATGGAATGGGTGCGCCGCCGCGACCAGTACTAGAGCATCCAGCCTTCAAGCTCGCGCAAAACCGCTTCGCACTCTTCCTGGAAATGCTGTGTGACGACGCGACCGGCCGCAGTGCAGCCGGTCCTCGTCCTTCGCAATGCGGAGCTTTTGGCGGCGGGTGGCACGATGACAATGGGTCACTCTCTGCTGCGCATCGCCTGTCGAACGGTGGTGCGACCGTTCAGCCCGGCAGTCCGGCGATCCTGGGGGCCTGCTCTAGCTGATCCTCCCAGGCAGCCCGGCTGTCGAAGCAGATATGTGCGTCGGGCCGGACCGCGATCGCGCTGTCCATGCTTCCTGCGGGCACCACGAGCAAGGTTCCTTCCATCTGGATGCTCGGAACGGCCGAGCCGCATGCGCTGCAGAAACTCTTTTGATGGCGGGTGGCCGGAAGCCGGTATGTCTTGATGAGGTCTTCTCCCGACAGCCATCGCAGCTCGGCCGTTGTCGAAAACAGGTTGGCCGCAAAGGCGGACCCTGTATCCTTGCGGCAACGCGAGCAGTGGCAAAGGAAGAAGCTCTCGAGCGCGCCGGAAACCTCGAAAGTGACGCTGCCGCACAGGCAGGAACCGGTGGTATTGTCTGTCATCTTTTCGCTCCCTGACCTCCATGACGCCCGTCACAGAAATTCGTGCCGCTGGTCACATCGTCCGCGACCGCCCGCTATGGTTCAAACCGATCGGTTGCGGCCTACGTTTTCGGTGAGACGGATTAGCGCCCGGTCCTGTCCAGCACCAGCACCTCGCCATCTCTAGGGATCCGCAGCTTTGTCGCGGAAATGCCGCGCGCCTCGGCGGCCTCGCGCAGGTCCTGCCTGCTGATCGTCGCATGGTCGAGCGCTTCCATGTGGGTGGCAACGACCACCGCATCTGCGGATGCTGCGCAAACGGAAACGGTTTCATCGGCGTCCATGACAATCAGGTCGCCGTCCCAACGTGCACCGCAGGAATGGGTGATGATGATGTCGGGCCGCGTCCCTGCGATCACATCCGAGACCGGCGGATAGAGCACGGTGTCGCCGGCCCAGTAGATCGATGGCTCGCCCTCGGCCTCGAGCGTGAAGCCCATCACCGAGCCCATCAGCTCCACAACGGGACCAAGGCCGTGGCTGCCTTCGCGCCGCGTCAGCGTGAGCCCTTGCCAGGTTGCTCGATCGGCAAGCGGCGTCACGGCGGTAAAGCCAGCTGCGCGGATCTCCCCTTCGTCATCAGGCTGACAGAAGATCGGCAGGTCTTTCGCCAGGCACGCCTTGGCGACATCGTCGAAATGGTCCGAATGCAGGTGCGAAACGATCACCAGCTCGACACCGTCGAGGATCTCGTCGATCGACACCGGCAGCTCGACCACGGGATTTTCGGACCGGTTGGCAAAGGAAGGCAGGCTGTGTTTCGGCGCGAAATAGGGATCGATCAGCACCGTGCGCCCGGCATAGTCGAGCTTCAGCGTTGCATTGCGGATCAGCTGCAGTTTCATGGGGTGCATCCTCTGGCGGCGACCGGCCGTTTGACATCGCGGTGATCGTTGCCATTGCCGCAGCAAAATCAAGCCCCGAAATGCTGCTCCGTCTCCGTCGGCGCCCCGCTATTTGGCGGCAGAAACCGCGACCTCTCTTGCGGCAGCGATGATCCGCTCGGCGGTCGGAAAGGTCCCGAGGCCATCAGGGCCGTCGCGCGCCTCAACCTCGACCCAGGCGATGCAGCCCGATGTATCGACAAGGAAATGGCCGACGAGCTGGGTGCCGTAGCTCTCGGAGATGGATCGGTCGATGTCATGCAGTTCGAAGCCATCCTTGGCATTAAGGAGCTCATTGGCCTTCATCGGCTGCGCCGGCTCCGCCAACTCGCCGCCCGGATTGATGCGTGCAGCGGCAAACTGCTCGAAACTGGTGTGTAAGGGCCATTGCGGCTCTTGAGTGCTATCGGCCGGGGCAAAGCCGGCGAGCGGCAGGCCGAAGTCGCGGTGCGTGCGGCACTCGGGATCGCACAGCACCGTCACCGGCGTCGGTTGAAACTGGAGATAGAGACGCGCCCGCTCTATTGGCGTGTTGATCACGGCAAGCGTTTCTACGCCCGCTTCGCGCAAAACCGGCTGGAGCGCCGAGAACTGCCTGAGTTGACGCCGGCAGAACGGACAATGCAGGCCGCGAAACAGACCGATCAGGAACGGCCGACCGTGCAGGTCCGCAAGCGAAACAGTGCCATCGCTGTTGGCAGCGGCCAACGAGAAGGCCGGAGCAGCCTCCCCCGGGCGCAGTCCTGGAAAGTCATTCGCCATCGATAACCGTCCTCCGTAAAGAGCAATTCCTGCAAAAATGCGCAGCGGCTTTGTGTCCTGAATTGCGTACAAGCCAAGAGATAGGGCGTTGTGCGATTCCGTCTGTAGCGGAACCGCCCCAAAGCATGTCGCGCAAAAGTGTGCCGCGGTTTTGCGATAACGACATGCGCAAAAACAAGAACTCAAAGATCGCTACGCGCTTTAATGTCACCCGCCGATCACGTCGTCTCGTGACCACCACGGCTTGAGCGGTGCGGTCACCGCCAGCTGCAGTCCCAGGGTTGCCCGCGTGCGGCACGGGCGCAAGCAAACGTGCGGCCACAGGCATGTGTGGCGCTCATCGACGTGCGGCCGCGGCCGGAACCCCGGCCGAGCGTCTGGCGGGCTGCAAGCTGGGCGCTGGCGGGACAGCTGGCAAAGCTCTTTTTCTTGGCGTCATCGGGTGCCGTGATGGTGTTCGAAGGCGCCTTCCTTGCAGGCGTTTCGCCGGTGCTGCGCGTCTTCGACGGATCCGGCAGCTTCGCCTCGCGCCTGATGTCAATGCAGCGGCCGCCCTTCAGCTGCTGGTTCTGGGCGCAGGCGAGCGGGCAGATCCGCGCCTTCTGCGTCCGCAACCGCTCCAGCACGCCATCGGAGGGTTCGAGTGCCGCAAGCTCGACCTTGCCGAGCCTGGCGAACTGCTCCAGCGCCCGGCGGCTGCCGAGCCCCCAGAGCCCGTCCTCGCTGCCAGCGCGGCATCCGACCCGATTGAGCTCCTTCTGGATCGAGCGCACCAGCTCGCGGTTCGGCTCGACGGTTTCCAGCACCGAGGTTTCGCTGGCCGACGGCTGCGTCAGCGCGGCCAGCTGCTCCGGTTCGGCGGGAAGCCCGCCCGCGGCCGGCGCTTGCTGTTTTGCCGCCTCCTCGGCTGCCGCACGCTCGATGATCCTGATCTTTGCCTTCGCCAGCGAAACGAAGGCGCCGGTGGGATATTGCTGCAGATAGGCGTCGAACAGATCGCGATCGCTCGAGCCCTTGATCGTATCCCAATAGGCAAGCTCGGCGGCATTGCCCTCCTTGGTGGTGCCGGGCGATACAGCGGTCCCCTGTGCCGTCGACGGGTTCAACACCACCTCTCCTGTCAGCGAAGAATTGTCCCAGGGCACCTGCTTGCCGTCCGTCGCCTCCAGCACGTCGCGGCGAACGTCGATCAGTTCGCGGGTGATGTCGCGCCCCGGCTTGCCCAGGTGGCGAAGCAAGGCGGCCGTGAACGGCGAGTTGCGCCCGGCGCCGTCCAGCGCGACATTGCCGGGCTGGGTGGCAAAGGCGATCAGCGAGCCGATGCCGGTGCCGACCTTTGCCAGCCCCCTGCCGATCGAACTGGAGCGCGTGCCCATCGAGCGGGCGAGATTGACGGCGAGCGGATTGTCGCGGCAGGCATCGAGGAACACCAGGTTGACCCGGGTCTCGCGCTCCATCGCCGAAAGGATCAGGTTCATCGGCACCGCCTCGAATTCGAGGTCGATATAGGAGAGCAACTTGGCGTCGACGGGGGCGATGTAGTTCTCGCCGTTCACCTGCAAGCCGTGGCCGGCATAATAGAACAGCGCGAGGTCGGCGCCATCGAGCTTGCCGACAAAATCGCGAATGGTCCTGCGCACTCCGGCAAGGTCGAGGTCGCGGCCGACGACGACCTCGAAGCCGAGATCCGTCAGCTTGCCCGCCATGTCGCCGGCATCATTGTCGGGGTTCGGCAACTGCGCCACATGCTGATAGGCCGAATTGCCGATGACCAGCGCCACGCGCTTTTCGGCAAGCGCCTGCGAAGAGATCAGCACCAGGAAGATCGTCATGACCATGCGAAGGCATTGCATGTCATCCCCTCCGGACATGCCTGTGCATGTCCCGCCAGCGCCGCGCATCACAGGATGCGCCAAGGGCACCGTACCACCTCAAGCTTGCCGCATAGGCTTCTCCTCAAATCGCTTGCGCCTTGAGGAGTCATGCCGTCGAACGTCGCGTGCCCCCGCCGCACACCGGCCTGTTTTCAGCAGGGTGCGGCCCCTAGGCGGCGCTGTCAATGCGGTCTGCCCGTACCTGCGACACCCGCTCGGCATGAAACCGTGTCTCGGGGCCGTCCCCGAATTAACGGGCCATGGCCGCATTTCATTCAATTGCCAAATGGGATTAGCGCGCCCTAACCCGTTCTGCTTACGGCGCGTCGAAGGGTTGTTCGCGGCCCGGGTCGCCCCATCCGCACATCGGGCAACGACGGGCCAAAACGAAAAAACGGCGCCGGGAGATCCCGACGCCGTTTCGAATTCCGTTTTGAAGAGCTGCGCTTACTTGACGATCGCCGAGCCGTTGACGATCTCGACATTCTCATCGCCCTGCAAGCCGATGCGGTCTCCGCTCGGCGTGGTGACGAAGCAGCCGCTGGGGCAGATCATCTCGGTCGCGCCGGCGCTGATCGCCACTTCCATGCGGCTTTCGCCCTCGACGACAACCAGAACAGCAGTCTCGCCATCCTTGTTCGTGACAGTCGCGGCAGATACCGCCCCTGCCGCCAGCACGCCGGAAAGCAAAGCAATCACAAATGTCTTCATCGCCCATCGACGCCCGCGGCGCCGCCCTTTTGCACAGCCGGCCGCCCCGTCGGATCGCGACGGTGGCTCCGGCCACCTCTTCAGCCCGTGACAGCCTAGACCGTCAAAAGAAGAATTGCATGCTTTTTATCGCGGGCAGGCTGAATAGCGGCTGAACGCTCCGTTTATCAGCGGTTGGGGTTTGAGCGGCGGCTGGAGGCACGGCGCTTGCCGCCTTCCTGCTCGTTTTCTTCGTCCAACGGGGCTGCTGAAGCGGCCTCTTTCTTTGAGGCGGCGGCCCTCTCATCGGCCGAGGTCGCACCCTTGGGCTCGCCGACCGTCTCCGGCTCGTGGCTCTCGATCCCGGTCTGGTTCTCGACGGGCACGTCTTCGATCTTGACCGGGAACGGCGCGCCGATGCCTTCGTCACGGAAGCGCTCGTAGATGGTGACACGCAGGTCGTTGCGCACGCCGCCACCCGTCAGGACGTCGGCCACGTAGATCCGGAGTTCGAAGGTCATCCGGTCCTCGCCAAAGGCGGTAAAGCCGACGGTCGGCGACGGGTTCTTCAGCACCATCGGGTGGGCACCGGCGATTTCGGCGAGCAGGTCCATGATCCGGCGCGGCTCGCTCGCATAGGTGACGGTGACGGCGATTTCCGAACGCCCGAGCTTGTTGCGGTGCGTCCAGTTGCCGACCGACGCGTTGATCAGCAGCGAGTTCGGCATCATGATCGACTGGTGCTGGAAGGTCTCGATCTCGGTGGCGCGCACCGAGATGCGCTTGACGAAGCCTTCGGTCGTGCCGCTGACGATCCAGTCGCCGACCTTGAACGGGCGCTCGACTAGGAGGATCAGGCCCGAGACGAAGTTCGACACGATGTTCTGCAGGCCGAAACCGACACCGAGCGAGAGAGCACCGGCGACAAGCGCAAGATTGGAAAGATCGATGCCGGCCGCCGAAAGACCGATCAGGCACGCGAGCCCGACCCCGACATAGCCGATGCCGGTGCGGATCGAGTTTCTGACGCCCGCATCCACCCGGCTGCGCGCCATGATGTTGCCGTCGATCCAGCGCTGTACCCAGCGGGTGACGACGTAGCCGAGCGCGAAGAACAGGATGCCCGCCATGATGCCCATGAGCGAGATGGTGATGGTGCCGATCTTGATCTCGGTGATGGCGCGATAGGTCCAGGACTCGATGTCGGCGACCTGGAAGCCCCATTGCAAGAGGATCAGCGGGATGAAGAACAGCGCCACCAGCGCGTAGATGCTGAGGCCCGCCGCCAGCCCGACCTGGTCGAGACCGACCTGCTCCAGCTTGTGGCGCCGCTCGAGATAACGTCCGGCTGCCGTTTCGGCGAAGGCCCCCTGGCGCGACACCGCCTTGCCGGTGAGGAACCCGATGTACATCATCACCAGAATGGCGCCAGTGATGATGATCTGCGTGGCGATGAAGCGGGAGAGACCGACATAGCCGGTCGCGGCTGCGATGATCAGCGCCGCACCGGTCAGCATCAGACCGATGGAGACGATGCGCGGCCATGGGCGACCGGGCGCGTCAAACGGCTCGTCGCGCTTCAGCGTCGGCTTGATCCAGGCCGATGCGATGATGATCAGCCCGATGACGACCGAGGCTATGAAGCTCTTGACGACCGTCAGGACAACAGGCGAGCCGAGCGCCTCGCTGATGCCGCCGAAGAGGTAGTCGAGACCGTTGACCAGCACCATGGCAAAGATGGTGATCAAGAGGACGTTGGCGCCGCGATCGGACACACGCACCAGCCGCCAGCGGGAATCCTTCGGCGACAGCACCGCATTGGCAAGCGTCGTGACGAAGAACCCGACCACGGTTACCGCAAGCGCGATCGCAATGATCGGCGTGATATCGGAGCGCAGCACGTTGAAACTGCGCAGGAAGAGAAAGCTCGAAACGGCGAAGGCAGCCGTCGAGAGCGTCGGAATGAGCGTCGACCAGAAGGCGACGGACAGGCGCCGGAAATAGCTCGGCTCCTCGTCGGACTTGTCGTGATGGATGTAGGGCGAAAAAAGCCGGTTGCTGCCAACAAGGAAGATGAGTGCGGCGCAGATCGACAGGAAGAGTGCGGTCAGAAGCGGAATACGCTTGTAGTTCCAGACGAAGGTCAGCCAGCTCGTCGTGCTGCGTGACAGCACCTTGGTTTCGTTGATCGTCGCCGAAAGCGCCTCGTCGAACATTTCGAAGGACACATCGGTGTTCTTCAACAGCGTGTTGGAAAACAGCGCGCGCCGCGTCGCCGTGATGCCGTTCGACAATTTCGTTGCCTGGACCGAAAGGCTTTCAGCCTCCCCCGTCAGTGCATTGATCTCACCGCGCTCGGCCAACAGCCGCTTTCGCTCTGAGGTGACGATGTCGGCCTCGGGCGGCTGCCCCTCGCCCGGCGGATCGCCGAGTTCGGTCAGCCGGGCCTTGATCTCGTCCAGCCGCGGGCGGGTGGCGATCGAGGTCGAGATGATCTGCTTGGCGACGGCATCGACCTGAACCTTGAGTTCGGCAAGCGCGATGTCGTCGTCGCTGGCTTTGCCGACGAGGTCCTTCAGCCGCTGGAGTTCCTTGCCGGCCGTCGCCAGTTGCTCGGCGGTCTGGCTCTGCCCGGCATCGGCCGCGATGGTCGCGTCATTCGCCTGTGCTGCGTTCTGTGTAGGTGCCGCCGCGTTTTGGGCGGGTTGCGTCGCGCCCCCTGCGGGTTGCTGCGCATTCGGCGCAGGCTGCGCTTTGCCGTCGGAGGCCGGCTGCGAGTTCTGGGCGGGCTGGGCGCCTCCCTGCGCAGGCTGATTGCCGGTCTGGGCCGGGGCTTGCGCGGGCGTCTGGGCCAGTTGCGTCGTCGTCTGTGCCGGCTTTGCGGTTTGCGCCACGACAGCGCCGGCACCGGCCAGCGACAGCAGGCAGACGGAAACAGCGAGCAACTTTCCCACGAAACGCAATTTCAAAACCCTCAAAAGCCCAACCTCATCCCGATACGGAATCGCCCGGGCAGTCGTCACAATGCGGTTTGAATACGAAAGACGGCGGAAAGATGCAAAGGCATGGTAAAACATGCCTTCACACCCCGTAAAACCGTCAGAAACCCGAGCCCGGCTGCGCCAGATAGGCGAGTTCCGCCGCCGTCGACGTTCGCCCGACGAAGGCGTTTCGGTGCGGGAAACGTCCATAAGTCTCGATCACCTCGCGGTGCCGGATTGCATAGTCGATATACATGGGATCGCCAAGTTCGGTGAAAAGCTTCACCGCCATGGTCTGGTCCGTCAGGTTCTCGGAATGCTCGAAGGGCATATAGAAGAATGCCCGCCATTCCGGCTTCACCGCCATGTCGGCGCCGGCGCCGACGGCGAGCTTGGCTTCCCTGAGCGCCAGCCCGTCGGTCGCAAAGGCGAGCGGCGTCCCCCGGTACATGTTGCGCGGCAGCTGATCGAGAAGCACGATTGCCGCCAGCCGGTTTTCCGGCGTCGCCCGCCAGACGTCGCCGATCTCCCTGGCAAGGGCGAGATGCGAGGACTGGAAGCGCTGGTAGCAATGCTCGTCCAGCTCGCGGGAAGGCTTGAACCAATGGTCGAGCGACAGTTCCTCGAACCAGAATTTAAGGACTTCATCCGGGGTGCAGGCCTCAGCGTGATACGTCATTCGCTCCTCGTGTTGCGCAGTGGTCGATTGCTGGAACCAGGCGGCAATCGGTCCGTGTCCATGCCGCGAGCTTTACACCACCTTGCGCTGTTTCAGAATGGCAATAAAGGCCAAGCCGCCGACAAGTCCGGTGACGACGCCGATCGGCATGTCCTCGGGCGCCATGACGACGCGGGAAAAGAGGTCGGTCCATATCAGCACCAGCGCCCCGACAAAGGCGGAAAGCGGGATAACCCGGACATTGTCGCTGCCCGCAAACAGCCGAACGAAATGCGGCACCATCAGGCCGACGAAGCCGATCGCACCGGAGAACGCGACCATGACACCGGTCAGGAGCGCCGTGACGACAAAGAGGACAAGGCGGAACCGGCGAACGGGAATGCCGAGCGTCGTTGCCGTCTCGTCACCCATGGCAAGCGCGTTGATCTCGCGCGCACGAAGCACGAGATAGCCGAGGCAGGCCGCCAGCACCACGGCGGGATAGACGAGATGCGGCCATTGCGCCAGACCAAGGCCGCCGAGCATCCAGAAGATCACGGTGTGCACCGCCCGGGGGTCGCCGAGGAAAATCATCAGGTTGCCGATCGACGTCAAGGTGAAGGCGACGGCAACGCCTGACAGCACCAGCCTGTCGGCGTTGGTGCCGAGCACCCGCGTCACCAGCGCCACAAGTGCTGTCGCGACCAGAGCGCCGGCAAAGGCAAACAGCGGCACCGTGGCAAGGCCGAGGATGAGGCCTGTGTGGAGAAGCGCGATGATCGCGCCGAGCGCGCCGCCGGAGGACACGCCGAGCAGGTGCGGATCGGCGAGCGGATTGCGGGTGACGGGCTGAAGCACGGCGCCCGTCAGCGCCAGCCCCGCCCCCACCAGCCCGGCAAGCACGACGCGCGGCAGGCGCACGTCCCAGACGATGCTCTCGCGGCCGGCCGACCAGGCGACCTCGACGCTGCCAGGCGAAAGCTTCGAGGCGATGATCGACCAAACGGTCGAAACCGGGATCGGTGCGGAGCCCAAGGAGACGGCAGCGGTGATCGTCAGGCACAAGAGCAGCAGTGCCACGAGAAAGGCGGTCGTGATCTTCACTGTCCGTCCCAGGTTCAAGATTGCAGAGGAGAGGACGAAAGCGGGCGACAAGGCACGCTTTCGCCAGAGGGCGGCGCATCGGGCGTGACGCGCCGGCAATGCCATAACACGCTAAACGTGCTGCATGATTTGCCCTAAATCGACGCCGGTTTCAGGCAACATGCAGCCGCTGGCGCATTACATCGCCTGCCCGTGAAAAGCCTTGGCCAGGCGGGCGATGGCATCGATGTTGCGCGGGCCCGGCGTCGCCTCGACATAGTCGAGCACGACGAAGCGGTCGTTCTTGACGGCATCGATGTTCTTGAAGGCGGGGTTGCTCTTCATGAAGGCGATCTTCTGCTCGGCGGTGACTTCGCCATAGTTGACGATCACCACCACCTCCGGGTTCTTGTCGATCACCGGCTCCCAGGAAATCTCCGTCCAGCTCTTCTCGACGTCGTCCATGACGTTGACGCCGCCGGCCGCTTCGATCATCGCCGTCGGAATGCCGAACCGGCCAGACGTGAACGGCTTTTCCTCGCCGGAATCATAGACGAAGACGCGCGTCGGGCGCTCGATCGCACCGACGTCGGCGGTGATCCTGGCGAGATCGCGGCGATAGCCGTCGACCAGCGCCTTGGCCTGGTCCTCGACGCCGAAGATCAGGCCGAGATTGAGCAGATCGACGAACATGTCGTCCATCGTCGGCTTATCCTTGGCCATGATGTGGATGCAGGATTCGGTCAGTTCGTAGACGTTGACCTTGAAGGGCGCCAGCGTTTCCGGCGTCACCTCGCCGCCCACCTTCATGCCGTAGTTCCAGCCGGCAAAGTAGAAATCAGCGTCGGCATTGAGCAGCACTTCCTTGGTCGGATATTTTTCCGAAAGCTCCGGCAGCGCCTGGACACCTTCGCGCAGCTTTTCATCCAGCGTCTTCCAGCCGGAAACGCCGGTGTAGCCGACCATGCGATCCTGCAGCTTCAAGGCCAGCATCATCTCGGTGAGGTTGACGTCGTTGGAGACGGCACGCTTTGGCGCCGCATCGAAGGTCACGTCGCGATTGCAGCTCTTGACGGTGACGGGATAGGCGAGCGCCGGCGTCGCGGCGAGCGCAAGGAGCAGAAGGGCCGAACCGGCGAACAATGTCTTCATGAAATCAATTCCTGTCGAGCGAGTGAAAAGGAAAATCGGGCGCCGTTGGAGACGGCATTACTGTGGGCGGTGGCGGTAACGCCGAAGGCGGCCGAAAGCGCCTTCGGATTGAGCACCTCTTCGGGCGGCCCGAAGGCCGTCATGCGGCCTTCCGTCAGGATCGCCACGTCGGTGGCAAATTCGGCGGCCAGGTTGATGTCGTGCAGCGTCGTAACGATGGTCAGTCGGAGCGTCTGCAGGAGGTCGAGGATTTCGAGCTGATGGCGGATATCGAGATGGTTGGTCGGCTCATCGAGGATGATGATGCGCGGCTGCTGGGCCAGCGCCCGGGCAATCAGCACCCGCTGTTTCTCGCCACCCGAAAGTGTCGAGAATTGCCGTCCGGCCAGGTGGGCAAGGTCGAGATGCTCGAGCGCATGCGCCACCGTCTCGCGATCCCTGGCCGTCCAGCCGCTCATGCCTTCGCGCCTGGGGATGCGGCCCATCATCACCACGTCGCGCACGCTGAAAGGGAAATCGCTCGGCATTTCCTGCAAGACGACTGCAATGATCCGCGCCGCCTCCCGTGCCGTCATCGACCAGATGTCAGTGCCATCGACTTCGATCGTGCCCGCCGTCGGCTGGGCGGAACGATAGAGGCAGCGCAGCAGCGAAGTCTTGCCGGCACCGTTCGGGCCGAGAATGGCAAGCCGGCTGCCGGGCGCAATGGCAAAGTCGACCTCGCGGACCAGCCGCAGGTCCGGGCGTGGGCCCCAATCGAGCGCGCGGACACGAAGGCCGGCCCCTGTCGCGGTGCAACTCATCGGCTCATCCCTCCCCATGTACGCATTCGACAGGCGTTCATTGGAAATGCCCGCCGATATCTTCGGAGATGAGCAGCGCTGCCGGTATGCGCGCCAGCGTCTTGGCGCTCAGCCCGCGCGGCCGTTCGGCCGCCCGCGTCATGCCATCGTTGCGCCCGGCATAGGTGGTGGCGAAGGTGATGAGATCGTCGATATCCTCATCGGGCGAGATATCGCCGAAGAGATAGGTCGCCTTGCCCGTCGCCTGGAAGGCGATGGTACAAGGCCGGGTGCAGGCAGCCATGCAGACCGTTCCGGCGATCGAAAAATCCCGGTCGAGCGGCGCGCCGAGGGCGGCAATGCTGCGGTTCAGCCGCTGGATCAGATCCGCGCCCGGGCGGCAGGGGCCGCCGGTGAACCGGCAATCTGTGCAGACCGTTATCTTGTGCTGTCGGGATGCCAGATTGGCCATATCTCTTCTCCGCCGGATCGGGCCGGAGAGAATATGGCAGAGCGATGTGATGACGGGTGACCGCCGCGCAAAAACCAGTTCTTGTCCATCGGAACACCCCGTCCGTTGTGGTTGATCGGTTCGATGGCAGGTCTCCTGGCTCGCGGGTCGAGGCGCATCCACGTCTTCCCGGCTGATCGCCAGTGACATGGTGTGAATGCGCTTTCCGCTCACAGTTGCGGGGGCAGCCACGGTTTCGGCCCCATTTGGGTCGTCCGCTCCGTGTTCCCTTTTCAGCCGCTTACGCATTGTCGCGCTCGCAGCACCATCACCCCCTTCGTCGCACACTTCGACGGAGGTGACAACCGGCGGGACGGATCGGCCTCGGCCTATCAACATGCGGCATATTCTCATGCGCTTTAGTTATGTAATATCATTACAGTAAGCAAGCCGAAATATCCGTCCTCCGGCATTATGCATCAGGGTCGACGACGCCACGACTGACCGTGCACGAACGCTCGACCGCGATGATCAGCAACGTCGTTGGCAACGACCCGTGCCCGATATCCCATAAAATGCTGAGATGCGCGCCTTTGGCGGACACTCTGCACGAGCGCAATGAGGGAAACGATGCGTCGGCTGTATCCGCCGTGTTGAAACGTGTCTGGGTTGCTTCAACCATCCTTGGAGAAACCGCCTTCGGCGCATTCCATGGCTGGCAACGGCACGGAGTGGTGGGCGCGATTGCGCTCGGCTTCGTCGCCGGAGCCTTCCTCCCCACTTCACCGAGGTTGCTTGTCGAACTGCTGACCTGAACGATCGCCGACGGCATCGGCACCCCATCTCCTGCCATGCCTCGTCGCACGAGCCATCGCGCCGCCTCTGGGCGCAGTCGTCACCGACGGAACGGCCAACCGGTAACGTCGTCCGTTACTGTTACGTACTTGCAGACTGGCACAATCGGTGATGTGCTTTCAAAGAACTGATCGCGCCTTCCAGCGGCGTGCAACGACTTGCGCCGGGTTCGCCCGCGTTCCGGGCGGCGGCGCTCCGAACTTCATATCTCGAAGTCTTATGCGACGTAACATCCAGCCTGTCCGCGTAACTCCCGAATACGACGAGTTTTTTGAAGGGGATGATGGTGAATCCAATAGACTTTTTCGTAGACACGCTGCGTACATATCCGCCGGTCGCCGTCTTTCTTGCCCTCGGCATCGGCTTCGTGATCGGCCCGATCAAGATCGCGGGCTTCAACCTTGGAAACGTTACCGCCACCCTGCTGGCCGGTGTCGTCATCGGACAGCTGGGCATCCAGGTTTCCGGCGACCTGAAATCGACCTTGTTCCTTATTTTCCTGTTTGCCGTCGGCTACGGCGTCGGCCCGCAGTTCGTTCGCGGCCTGAGCACGGACGGACCCAAACAGATTCTCTTTGCCCTCTCGGTCCTCGTGCTGTGCCTGATCGTGCCCTATCTGTGCGCGCTGATTGCCGGGCT
Organism: Ensifer adhaerens; assembly: GCF_013283195.1. Lineage (GTDB taxonomy): Bacteria > Pseudomonadota > Alphaproteobacteria > Rhizobiales > Rhizobiaceae > Ensifer > Ensifer adhaerens_G. The sequence goes on from NZ_JABEKT010000001.1 coordinate 2,807,789, forward strand.
GCCGCTTGGCTATGGCGCCGGCATGTATGCCGGTTCGCAGACAATCTCCGCGGCCATCGGCGTTGCCAGCGACCAGATCAATGCAATGGGCATGAGCCCGGAACAAGCCAAGACCTACACCGACCAGATCCCGATCGCCTACGCGGTGACCTATATCTGGGGCACCATCGGCTCGGCGATCATCCTGGCGCAACTCGGGCCCAAGCTTCTCGGCATCGATCTTCCCGCCGCCTGCAGGGAGTATGAGGCCAAACTCGGCGGTGGCACCGTCAGCAGCGAACCCGGCATCACCCGCGCCTATCACGATTTCGGCCTCCGGGCCTACCGCGTCGACGAGGCGAGCGGCCTTACCGGAACGCCGGTCAGGAACCTGCTTCCCGGCATCCGCGTCTTCGTGGAGCGGCTGCGGCGCGGCGGCCAGATCATAGAGGCCGATGGCAACACCGTGCTGCAACCGGGCGACGTCGTCGCCTTTTCCGGCAGACGCGCCGCCCTTGTGGAACACCTCGACGCCAAGCTGCTGGAGGTTGAGGACAAGGAACTGCTGAACGCCGAAGCCGAGGTCCTCGACGTCTACGTCACCAACAAGGCGCTTGCCGGCCGGACACTCGCAGACGTCAGCACCGAGGATTGGGCCCGCGGCGTCTATGCCCGCAAGATCGTGCGCTCGCTGGTCGAAATCCCGGTCCTGCCCGGCACGACGGTCGAACGCGGCGATATCGTCACCATCGGCGGCGCCAAGAGACATGTCGAGGCGGCGATCAAGGCGCTCGGCTTTGCCGACCGTCCGGTCGAAACGACCGATATTGCCTTTCTCGGCTGGGGGCTGTTCTTCGGAGCCATGGTCGGCGCGCTGACGCTCACGATCGGCGGCATACCGATCGGCCTGTCCACCTCGGGCGGCGCGCTTCTCGCCGGCCTCGTCCTCGGCTGGCTTCGCTCCACCTATCCTGCCTTCGGCACCATCCCGGCTCCGGCACTCTGGCTGATGAACACGCTGGGCCTGAACATCTTCATTGCCGTCGTCGGCATCGGCGCCGGTCCCGGCTTCGTCGCCGGACTGCAGGAAGTCGGCATTTCGCTGCTGCTCTGGGGCATCGTGTCGACATCGGTCCCGATGATCGCCTCGGTGCTGATCGGACACTACGTGTTCCGCTTTCACCCCGCGATCCTGTTTGGCGCCTGCGCCGGCGTGCGCACCACCACGGCGGCGCTCGGCATGATCCAGGAAGCGGCCAAGAGCAAGGTTCCGGCCCTTGGCTACGGCATGCCCTATGCCATCGGCAACACACTGCTGACCATATTCGGCCTCGTCATCGTCATCATGCTGGCGCCATCAGGCGGGCCGTGAGTTTGAGAGCATCGTTCGAAGAAGCAGAAAACATCGTTTAAGGGAGTGTGATTCATGTTGGACAGAAAATTCTACGACAGTCTATCCGATCTCAGCCCGTTCGAAATCAAGGACGAGCTGATCAAGCTTGCCAGGACGAGCTCGCAGAAATCCGCCACGGCATTCCTCAATGCCGGCCGCGGCAATCCGAACTGGACGGCGACAAGGGCGCGTGAAGCGTTTTTCCTGCTTGGCCAATTCGCCATCACAGAGGCCAAGCGCACCTCCTTTGATCCCAAAGCGGGCGTAGCAGGCATGCCGGCGCGCGATGGGGCGCATCAGCGGTTCCAGAAGTGGATCAAGAAACAGCTCCACGCGGCCGCCCAATGGGACGAGGAGGAGGAAGGCGAACTGCCGGCAAAGACGCTTTCCGACGCCGTCGAATACGCCATTCGCTCCTTCAACTTCGACGCGGACGCCTTCGTGCACGAGCTCACCGATTCCATCATCGGCGACAACTATCCAGTGCCCGACCGGGCGCTCCATCACAACGAGATCATCACCCATGAATATCTGATGTGGGCGATGTGCGCCGGCCACCGGCCCAAGGCGACGTTCGACCTCTACCCGGTCGAAGGTGGCACCGCCGCCATGTGCTACATCTTCAAGGCGCTGAAGAACGCCCGCCTGCTCAACGCCGGCGACACGATCGCACTCGGCACGCCGATCTTCACGCCCTATCTGGAAATGCCGGAACTGGAGGACTACGACCTCAAGACCATCAATGTCAGCGCCGAGCAGGAGGATCGCTTCCAGTTTACCGACGAGGATATCAAGGCGCTCGAAAACCCCAAGGTGAAGGCGCTGTTCCTGGTGAACCCCGGAAACCCGTCCGCCGTTGCCATGGATCCGGATTCGATCAAGCGCCTCGTCGACCTCGTCACCAAGAAGCGCCCCGACCTGATCGTGCTCACGGACGACGTCTACGGCACCTTCGTTCCAGGCTTCCAGTCGCTGCTCGGTCATCTGCCGCGCAACACGATCGGCGTCTACTCGTACTCGAAGTATTTCGGCTGCACCGGCTGGCGCCTCGGCGTCATTGCGGTGGCGCAGGACAACATCTTCGACGAGAAGATCAAGGCCCATGGCGAGCCGATCCAGAAGCTCCTGGAAAAGCGCTACAAGGCGATGACGCCGAAGCCGCGCGACGTGAAGTTCATTGACCGCATCGTCGCCGACAGCCGCGACGTGGCGCTGAACCACACCGCCGGCCTGTCGCTTCCGCAACAGGTGATGATGTCGCTCTTCGGCCTCGTCGAGCTGATGGATGTGGAGAAGGCCTACCAGAAGGCTTGCATCGCCATCTGCACGAAGCGGTTCTGGAACCTGATCGAAGGCATGGGCGTCGAGTCGAATCCCGGCATCTATTTCGACCACTATTACGGCATCATCGACTTCGAGTTCTGGCTGCGCAAGTATGTCGGAGAAGATGTCGTCGCCTGGGTGAAGGAGAACATTCACCCGCTCGACATCCCCTTCCGGCTCGCCGAAGACTACGGCATCGTTCTCTTGAACGGTTCTGGTTTCGATGCGCCGAACTGGTCGGCACGCGTCTCCTTCGCCAATCTCAACGACGATGCCTATACCCAGATCGGCACTGCCGTCCGCTCCGTCGCGCGCGGTTACGTCCAGGCCTATCGCGCTTCCAAGGGCATTCCGATCAGCTGATGCACCAAAGGCGCCGGCCGCCTCTGGGCGGCCGGCGATTTCAACCCGCTCGCCTCGCCTGACCGCCTCGTTTCCTGAGCCGCATTCCCGCGCGTCCGAAAATCGACCGAAGGCTTCAGGCGCCGCATATCGTTGAAAACCCATCTGCATTCGGCACGCAGCCCACCGGCGTCCGGCGCTCAATCTCGAAGGATCGTCACGTGGTCGAACAGGCGTTCAGCATTCTGCGGGCTCATCCGGAACTGGCGTTGTTCCTGGCGCTCGGCATCGGTTATGCCGTCGGCAAGATCACCATCGCCGGCGTGACGGTCGGCGCCGTCACCGGCTGCCTGCTGGCCGGCGTGCTGATCGGCCAGACCGGCGCCGTGCTTTCGAACGATGTGAAGCAGGCGTTCTTCCTGCTCTTTCTCTTCGCCATCGGCTACCGCACCGGCCCACAGTTCTTCCAAAGCCTCAACGCCGACGCCCTGCCGCAGATCGCCGTCACCGTGACGCTTTGCGTCGTGGCACTTGGCGTGGCGATCGTTCTTTCCATCTTCTTCGGCTTCGATCTCGGAACGGCGGCGGGCGTGCTTGCCGGCGGGACAACGGAATCGGCAACCGTCGGTGTCGCCATCGACACGTTCCGAAAGACCGCACCGACGCCAGAAGCTGCCAGCCAGTTCGAGTCCGCTGTCGCGACCGGCTTTGCCGTCGCCTATCTCGTCGGTGTCGTCAGCGCCATCCTCGTGCAGTCGCAACTGGCGCCAAGACTGTTCGGCCGCAGCCTGAAGGACGCCTGCGCCGAACTCGAGGCAGAACTCAACATCACTCCGAGCGACACCGGCAACAGCGCACGCCGCGAGATCGAGGCACGCGCGTTCATTGTTGGCGACAATCTTGTCGGCCTCACCGTCCAGGAGGCGGAGGCACGCGTTCCCGAGCGGCAGAAGGCCTATATCGAACAGATCCGCCGGGGCAGCGAGATCATCACCCCCGCTGCCAAGGAGCGCCTGCAGGTGGGCGACGTCATTGCCGTTGCCGGGCTTCGCGGGTTTCTGGTGGAGTATGCCAGCCGGATCGGCACCGAGATCGACGATCGCGAGTTGCTCGATATCCCGGTCGAGGTTCTCGACGTCGTCGTGACCAACAAGGAGGTCGCAGGACAACGCCTGTGGCAGCTCAACCAGCGACCGGAAGCGCGTTCCGTCTTCCTGCGCGGGATCCTCCGCGCCGGCCAGACGATCCCGATCTTCCCGGGGCTGACCGTGCGTCGCGGCGACGTGATGTCGATTGCCGGCGCGAGGCGCCATGTCGAGGATGCGGCGGCTCTCCTTGGTTATGCCGACCGCGAGACGACGGCGACCGACATGGTCTTTGTCGGCGTCTTCATCTTCCTCGGGGGCCTCATCGGCATTCCCGCCCTCAAGCTTGGCGCGCTGGAGATCGGCCTCGGCGTCGCGGTCGGCGTGCTGGTCGCCGGCCTCGTCGCCGGCTGGCTACGCTCGATCAGGCGCACCTTCGGCTTCGTGCCGGAGGCCACGCTCTGGTTCTTCGACAGTGTCGGGCTCTGCGCCTTCATCGCCTGCGTCGGCATTTCGGCCGGCCCGAGCTTCGTGGCAGGCCTGGTCCAGTCGGGGCCGGCGCTCGTTATTGCCAGTGCGCTGATCTGCGTGATTTCGCACCTGGCCGCACTCGCGCTCGGCCGCTGGGTCTTCCGCATGAACGAAGGCCTGCTCGCCGGCACCTGCTGCGGCGCCGGCACCTCGGCACCGGCGCTGGCCGCCGTGCAGGAGGCAGCGGGAAGCAAGGTCCCGACATTGGGTTACGGCCTTGGCTATGCAATCGGCAATGTGCTGCTGGCGCTCTGGGGTGCGGTGCTGGTTACGGTTCTTGGGTAGCAACGCCCTTTGGCCCGGCGGCGCACATTCGCCGGTTGAAGCCCCTCTTCTTCCATCTATCGCAGCGGCCACGCCAGCATCAGCGTTGGGATGCTGACGACAACAATGACGAGCGAGAGCGGCAGGCCGAGGCGCGGGTAATCGCTGAACCTGTAGCCACCTGGCCCCATCACCAGGGTGTTGCACTGATGGCCGATCGGGGTAAGGAAGTCGCAGCCGGCGCCGATAGCAACGGCCATCAGGAAGGCTTCGGGCCGGTAGCCGAGCGCGGTCGCGAAGCTGGCGGCGATCGGCGCCATGACAAGCACGGTCGCGGCATTGTTGAGGAACGGCGTCACGGCCATGGCCGCAAGCAGGATCAGCGTCAGGGCGCCGGCGGGCGGCAGGCCGGTTGCGACCGTGCCGAGCCAGCTGGCAATGACATCGGTTCCTCCTGTCGTGCGCAGGGAATCGCTGACCGGGATCAGCGCCGCCAGCATCACCAGGATCGGCCCGTCGACCGAGCGATAGACGTCACGCAGCGGAATGATCCGGAAGATGACCATGGCAAGGGCGGCGGCAAAGAAGGCGATCGGGATCGGCACCAGGCCGAGGGCGGTCGAGCCCATGGCAGCGGCCAGAACGAGAAGGGGCAACGTCGCCTTACGGATGGTGCCGAGCAGGATCTCGCGCTGCGCCAGCGGCAGGCAGCCGAAATCCTGCAGGAACGATGGCAGCTCGCGGCGCGCGCCCTGCAGCACGACGATATCGCCTGCCCTGAGGCGGATGCTACCGAGCCGTTGCTTCAGCCGCTCGCCCTGGCGGCTGACGGCAAGCAGGTTGATGTTGTGGTTATTGAACAGCGCCAGGCGCTGCGCCGACATGCCGACAAGCGGCGAGCCGCTGCTGATCACCGCCTCGACCGCCTCGATCTCGGCACCGGTCTTTTCGCTCGATGACGGCGAACGATCGCCGGAGATTTTCAGTTTGGCCTGCGAGACGATGCGGTCGAGCGCATCCGGCCCGCCCTCGAGCAGCAGCACGTCTTCGGCCTCGAGCTTGATGTCGGGCAGCGGCGCCACATGAAGCCCGCGTCGGAACACGGCAATGACGACGGCCCCGCCATCGCCGATCTTGACGAGGTGGCTTAGCGACTTGCCGATGACGGGTGAGCCGGCCGCGACCACCGCTTCCGAGGTGTAATCGGTGATCTCGATTGCCGCCTGCACCGAGACATGCTGGCTCGTGCGCTGCGGCACCAGCCTGTAGGCAAACAGCAGGAAGACGACGCCGATGGCCGCAAGCGTGGCGCCGACGGGGGTGAAGTCGAACATCGTAAAACTCTCGCCCGTCAGTTCCTGCCGCACCCGCGACACGACGATGTTGGGCGAGGTGCCGACCTGGGTCATCAGCCCGCCGATCAGCGAACCGAAGGCCATCGGCATTAGGAACACCGAGGGCGTGACGCCCGAGCGGCGGGCGAACTGGAACGCGACCGGGATCATGATCGCGAGCGCCCCGATATTCTTGATGAAGGCGGAAAGGATGGTGACGGTGATCACCAGCAGCGCCAGCTGCGCCCTGACCGACGAGATATTGGGCAGAAACCGCTGGATCGCCGCATCGACGATCCCCGAGCGCGCCACCCCGGCGCTGACGATGAGCGCGCTGCCGACGATGATGACGATATCGTCGCTGAAGCCGTCGAAGGCGTGATCGTAGGGCACGATGCCGACCGCGACCGCAAGCATCAGCGCCGAACAGGCGATCACGTCATATCGAAACCGCCCCCAGATGAAGAATGCCATCATGGCGCCGATGACGAGAAACGCGAGAGACTGTTCGGCGGTCATGCAATACCTGGGTTGGGCAGAGAAGCTGGGCGGCGGGATGGATCGCCCGAGAGGCGCAAGTGCCTAACGCGCAAACCGAGTGGAAGTTCGCCAAGGACTACCGCATGTTTCGCCGGATCGGAAATCGCAGCGGCGACAAATCTGGGTATGAGCGGGAAATGCGAGGCGCTTCATCGCCAAGACCTGCCTCATTCCCGTGCCTGTCACGGGAAACTGCAGCAAGACCAAGTCCTTGGGCTGAAGGTACTTTGACCCGACCGACGTCAGGCCGCTGGATTCCGGCACAGGGCCGGAATGAGGGGAACTGGATCAGCCTCCCGTCAAACCGGCCCTTTCAAGGTTTGCCAGCAATCTCAGCCCGGGAAATCCCCTCTCCCGGCCCTGCCCTGGGCCGTCACGCCTAGGTAGCGATGCGCCGGCGATCAGTTGGCCGGTTGCGCGGCCTTCTCGATGAGATCGGCAACGGCCTTGGGGTTGGAGACATAGATCGCATGGCTGCCGGGCACCTCGACGACAGTGGCGCCTGCGCGCTTTGCCATCATCTGCTGCGCAGCCGGCGGGATCATGAGATCCTGGGCCGCAACCAGATAGTAGCTCGGCTTCGTCTTCCACGCCGGCTCGGTCACGGCACCGGAGAGCGCCTCGACACCCCACGGAACCTGGGAATCGGCCATGAAGGCAGCCGTCTCGGCATCGACGTCGGCGGCGAAGGACGCGGCGAACTTCGCCTTGTCGAGGAACAGGAAGCCATCGACCGGCGGCAGGATCGGCGGCACCGGCGCGCCGGCCGGCGGATTGGCGATCAGCGTTGAGACGGACTCGCCCTTATCCGGCGCGAAGGCGGCGATGTAGACGAGGGACTGGACCTTCTCATGCGTGCCGGCTTCGCTGATGACGACGCCGCCATAGGAATGGCCGACCAGCACGACCGGTCCCTCACTCTTGTCGATCGCCTGCTTGGTGGCAGCAACGTCGGCAGCAAGCGACGTCGTCGTGTTTTGGACGATGCTCACCTTGTAGCCGTCCTTCTTCAGGATGTCGTAGACCCCCCTCCATCCGGTGCCGTCGGCAAAGGCACCATGAACCAGAACGACAGACTTTGCCCCCTTCTCGGCGGCGAATGCGGTGGTACCGGCGGCGGCCAGTGCGAGCGAGGCGGCAGCGGCAAGCAGAGACTTCTTCAACATTTGCGCAACTCCTTAATTTGTTAGCGTGACAATCATTATCGCGATAATTAATAGATACGCTTCATAGAATTAGCTGTCCAGTATTTTATTATCGCGATAATGATTTCCGTGGTAAGGTCATGAAAAGCCACGGACAAAACTGGAGATGACCGATGACCACCCCGGCGCCACTTCCACTCGACAGCCAATTGTGCTTCTCGATCTACGCGGCGGCGATCGCCATCAACCGCACCTACAAGCCGATGCTCGACGCGCTCGGCGTGACCTATACGCAATATCTCGCCGTCAGTGCGCTGTGGGAACAGGACGGCCTGAGCATATCGGCGATTGCCGACCGGCTCGGCCTGGAGCCAAGCACCATCACGCCGGCCGTAAAGCGGCTCGAGGCGGCAGGTTTCCTTTCAAGACGCAGAAGCACGGCTGACGAGCGACTGGTCGAGGTCTTCCTGACGGACAAGGGCAAGGAACTGCACCCCAAGACCGCGTGCCTTACCGACACGCTGCTCCGCCGTTCGGGCTTTAGCGTGCCGGAGATGATCGATCTCAACAAGAAGGTCCAGATGCTGCGCGATGGCCTCACGCGAGAAGAAGAGCCGGAAGCCCGCGGCTAGGTATATCTCCGCGCAATCAAATGGCTGCAACCACTGGCAATCGCATGCCCGCAACTTGGAAATTCCCGTTGGAGCGCTACACTTTAGAGAAAGGTGTTGGAGAATTGCCTGCGAAAGCCGGAATAGATCGCGCCTGCTGGGAGTCGCGTATGGCAGCGGGCAGAAATCCATTCCGCCTCCTGCACGACAGAGGATCGTCGACATGAAACACGCTCTTGCCGCCCTGACCGTTGCCTTGCTTCTCGGTGGCTGCACCGCAAGCGGCCAAACCTATGGCTACTCGCCGAACCTCGAGCCCATCCCCGGCAGCATCACCTATGGCGGCCAGCCGCGCACCAAGCTGCAGAAAGCCCCGGTCGGCAGCATCGTCCCGCACCAGTTCTTCGATCAATTCGGCCGTCAGGTGTTCGAGACCTATGTGATCGAACCGGATCGCTCGCTGCGCCTCGTCAGCCGCCGCTGGAGGAACATCGACGCCTTCGGTGGCTTCGACGACTGAGCTTCACCATTCGCGCGACGACCAGCCGCACGACCCATCCTCCGAGACTGAGCGCTGTCGCAGCCACGCGCTCTCTTTGACCGCGTCCGAGGCGGGCTTCAACGGTTCCCGCCCTCGAACTGCTCCAGCACCCAATCCCTAAGCACCTGCGTTGCCGGCCGCTCGGCCATGCGCGGGCTGTAGACGAGGTCGTAGCGGTCGCCCTCCAGCGTCAGGTCGAAAGGCTGGACGAGAATGCCGGAGGCAAGCTCTTGCGCCACGAGCGTCAGGCTCAGGAGGGCGATGCCCTGCCCAGCGACCGCCGCCTGGACAGCGTGGATCTCGTCGGTAAAGGAAAGTCGTGCGCTAGCATCGACGTCGGAGGCGCCCGCACACTCCAGCCATTGCCGCCAGACGGGGGCGCGGTGATCGTTGCGGCGCGCTGGGCCCCAATCGAAGTGAATGAGCGTTGCCCGTTTGAGATCGGCCAAGCTTGCCGGCGCAAGGCTCGGCGTGCAGACCGGCGCGAAGCGATCGGCAAACAACGCCTCAGTAACGAGGCCGGGATAGTGCCCGCCGCCAAGCCGGATAGCAGCATCTGCATCCGCCTCGAGGTCGAGCGTGCGGTTGGAGGCATCGAGCCGCAGTGTCCAGTCGGGATAGGCTTCGCGGAAGGAACCGGCAAGCGGCGCGAGCCTCTTGGCGACGAAGGCAACGGTGGAGGTAAGACGCGCGACCTTGCCCGCCTGCTGCCGGCGCACATCGGCAATCGTCTGCTCGAAACGATCAAGACCATCGCGCAACACCGGAAACAGCGCCTTGCCTGCGGCGGTGAGATGCACCTGCCGCGTCTCGCGCTCGAAGAGCTTAACCTCAAGCATCTCCTCCAGCTGCCGGATCTGGTGGCTGACGGCGGTCGCCGAAACATTCAGCTCCTCCGCCGCATGCTTGAAGCTCAGCCGACGGGCAGCCGCCTCGAAAACCCTCAGTGCACCGAGCGGCGGCAACTTCCTCATCCCATCCTCATAGGTGAACTAGATTCATCCATCGGCTGAGAAATCACTCTTTGTCAGCCCGTGATCGCCCCAGCATATTGGGATCCACAGCCAAGGCAACAGCGCCGAGCTGAGAAAATCTCACGCGTGAAAGGACACTGCCATGTTTCTCGAACAGGTCATCACCAAGCCGGATCCCTACGCCCCCTTCCTCTTGTCGCAGGCGATCAAGGCCAACGGCTTCGTCTTCGTCTCCGGCCAGGCGGCCATCGGCGACGATGGCGAAATCGTCGGCGAGGATGATTTCGACCGTCAGGCCGAGCAGGCCTTCCGCAACCTCGAACGGGTGCTGACCGCCGCCGGCTCCAGCCTTTCCAGGGTGGTGAAGGTGACGATCTTCCTGCGCTCGATGGAAAATTTCGGCAAGATCGTCGAACTGCGCCGCAAGTGGTTCTCTGCACCCTATCCCGCCGACAGCATCATCGAGGTCTCTTCGCTTTATTCACCGAAGGCGATGATCGAGATCGAGGCGATCGCGCTCACTGAGGAACGCTGAGATGAACGTGCACAGCACCGTCGCCTCGCCGACTCTGGCCGAAACGGCGCTCAAAGGGCTCCCCTTCGCCAACCGGCTTTCCGTCGCGCCAATGACCCGCATCAGCGCTACGGCAACGGGCGTGCCGACCGAACGGATGGTTCGCTACTACGAGCGCTTCGCCAGGGGTGGGTTCAGTCTGCTGACCACGGAAGGCATTTACACCGACAAGGCCTATGCGCAGACCTATAAGGGCCAGCCGGGGCTTACAGACCCGGAGCAGGCGGAAGGCTGGAAGGCGGTCGTGGACGCCGTGCATGCCGCCGGCGGCCGCATCTTCGCCCAGCTCATGCACGGCGGCGCGCTTGCCCAGGGCAACCGCTTTCGCAGCGACACGGTAGGACCGTCTGCCCTGCAACCGAGGGGCCAGCAAATGGTCTCCTACCACGGCGAGGGTCTCTACGCCGTACCGCGGGAGATGGAAGAGACGGATATCGCGGAAGCGATAGCAGGCTTTGCGCAAGCCGCCACGCTCGCCATCGATGTCGCCGGCTTCGACGGCATCGAGATCCATGGCGCCAACGGCTATCTGCTCGACCAGTTCTTCACCGACTACACCAACCGGCGGCACGACCGCTGGGGCGGCGACATCGGCAAGCGGCTGGGTCTGAGCCTCGCAGTGCTCGACGCCGTTCGCGATGCGGTCGGCAACGCAGTGCCTGTCGGCATCCGGCTCTCCCAGGCCAAGGTCAACGACAACAAGCACAAATGGACCGAGGGCGTAGAAGGTGCTGCCGTGGTCTTCAAGGCACTCGCCGCCAGCCCCGCCGACTTCGTGCACCTGACCGAGTTCGAAGCGTGGCAACCGGCCTTTTCGGACGGCGGCAAGTCGCTGGTGTCTCTTGCCCACCAGCATGCGCCGGATCTGTTCGTTATCGCCAATGGCAGCCTGCACGAACTCGCCAGGGCCGAACAGGTTCTGGAGACCGGCGCCGACATGATCGCACTCGGCCGTGGCGCGCTCGCAAACCCCGACTGGCCGCGCATCACCGCCGACGATCGCGAGGCTCGCCCGCTGAAGCTGGAAATGCTGTCGCCCATCAGCGACATCAAGGACAGCGAGCTTCAGCTTTGACGACAAAGGGCGGCGCCACTAAGTGATGCCGCCCTCGCCCTCCTTACGACCCCGAGACAAAACGATACGCCACACCGTTCCGCTCGGCCCGACCGATGCCGGGATAGCTCCAGTGGTAGCCGAGCAGCGTCAGCTTCTCTGTGGCTGCCCGGTCGATCAGCATCTTGCGGGTCTTCAGCGCCAGATCCGGGTCCGTATCGAAGCCGAAATGCCAGTCCGGGTGTTCGAAGAAGACGATGTTGCTGGTCGCCGCATCGCCCGAGATGACCAGCCCGTCGCCGCCTTCAAGCTCCAGCGAGATGTGGCCGGGCGTGTGGCCGCGCGTGTCGAGCACCTGCATGCCGCTGACGATCTCGTCGCCGGGCTTTACCAGCGTCAACCGCTCCTTGACCGCGAAGAGATCGCGCTGCGCGCCGCGCGCAAAGCCGTGCAGCGCCTTCGGCATGGCCTTTTCGTAATCCGGGTTCGTCCAGAACGCCCATTCGCGCTCAGAGACGAAATATTGCGCGTTCGGAAAGGTGAGTTTGCCATCCGTTCCGACCGTGCCGCCGGAATGATCGGGATGGACGTGGGTGAAGACCACCTTGGTCACGGCGGCTGCATCGATGCCCGCCGTTGCCAGATTGGCCGAAAGCTTGCCGGCGCTCGCCTGGAAATTGCCGCCAGATCCGTTGTCGACGACGATCACTTCGCTGCCGGTGCGGATCACCGGAATGTTGGTGTGGAACGGTGCGCCCTCCGGAGTGCCGCCGAGCCGGCGCATGATGCCGTCGCGCTCCTCGGGCGCTGCGTCCGGCAACACGATGCTGACCGGCAGGGTCAGGAAGCCGTCGCTGACGACAGAAATATCGAAAGCTCCGTGGCTGAAGCGGTGGGTGTCGGCGGCGTAGACACCCTTCGGCAGCAACGGCAAGGCAGCGCCAGCGGCCGAACCGGCGAGAAAGGAGCGGCGGTTGAGGCTAGAGGTCTTCTCGTCAATGCGGGTCATGGATCGGTTCCTTCTGGTTTCGAGGAAGAGCTACCGGCCAGTGGTGCGTTTCGGCGGCACCGGCCGGCGTCAGGGGTCAGGACCGGGCGAAGTCGAGCAGGTCGGCGTTGAGCTGATCCTTGTGGGTGTCTGTGATGCCGTGCGGCGCGCCGGGGTAGACCTTCAGCGTGGCGCTCGGAACCAGTGTCTTCGAAGCGCGGGCGGCCGCATCGATCGGCACGATCTGGTCGTCGTCACCATGGATGATCAGCGTCGGCACGTCGAACTTCTTCAGGTCTTCGGTAAAATCGGTCTGCGAGAAGGCGACGATCGAGTCATAGGTGTTCTTGTGCCCGCCCATCATGCCCTGCAGCCAGAAGCTGTCGATCATGCCCTGCGAGGCAACGGCACCCGGCCGATTGAACCCGAAGAACGGACCGGAGGCAATATCGCGATAGAGCTTGGAGCGATCCTTCAGGCTCGCCGCCTGCAGCCCGTCGAACACCTCCTTCGGCAGGCCGCCGGGGTTCTTGTCGGTCTTGACCATCAGCGGCGGCACTGCCGAGATCAGCCCGGCCTTGGCGACGCGGCTCGTGCCATGCCGGCCGATATAGCGGGTGATCTCGCCGCCGCCGGTGGAAAAGCCGACGAGGAAGATGTCCTTGAGATCAAGCGCATTGATCAGGTCGGCGAGATCGTCGGCATAGTGATCCATATCGTTGCCGTCCCAGGGTTGGGAGGAGCGGCCATGGCCGCGACGGTCATGGGTGATGACACGGAAGCCGTTGTTGGCGAGGTGGAATGCCTGCGCCTCCCAGCTATCCGACGACAGCGGCCAGCCGTGGCTGAGCACGACCACCGGGCCATTCTTCGAGCCCCAGTCCTTGTAGTAGATCTCGACGCCATCGCGGGTGATGATGCGGCTGCCCATGGTGGTTGCTCCCAGTGTCGTGCTTGTGCTGGCGGGTGTGGTTTCGGCTTTCGCCGGACGAATGGCGGCCGGGACGGCCGCGGCGGTCGCTGCGGCGCCAAAGGCGGCCGAAAGAACTGTGCGGCGCGAAAGGCCGGTGGAGACTGCGGTGGAAACTGCTTTTGCTTCAATCATTGTCCTGCCCTCTTCCATCTCGGTTGATCTGCTCTCTCCGTTCCGGAGCGCTGGTTGAATTGATAGAACGAGCGGCCTAACCTCTCGACCGGCAAAGCTGACAACGATGGGGGCAGAAGTGACAAAACCACCCGGAAGCGAACCGGCGGAGATCGGCATCGTCGTTTATCCCCGCGCGCTGAAGTCCGCCGTCCATGGGCTCACCGACATGTTCCAGGTGGCCGGCATGCAGGCGACCGAACAGGGTGGTGCAAGCGCGCCGCTGATCCGCGTCACCCATTGGCAGCTTCAGGACGACGGCTCGGTCGAAAAGACCCTCGACACCCACCCCGGGCCCTCCTCCGGTCTCGTCGCGCTGATCCTGCCCCCGACGCTGGCGGAGCTGCCCGTAGGCGGACGCATGGGTCAGCTGCCCGCCTTCGTGCGTGAAAAGCATGCCACCGGCACCACCATCTGCTCGGTCTGCGGCGGCGCCTATCTGCTGGCAGAATCGGGCCTTGCCGCCGGTCGCACGATCACCACTCATTGGTCGCACCAGGACCTGATCGCCGACCGCTACCTCGACGTGCGCATCGACACCGACAAGCTGTTGATCGACGAAGGCGATATCATCACCGCCGGCGGCATGATGGCGTGGATCGACCTGGGGCTGAAACTCGTGGACCGGTTCCTCGGAACCAACGTGATGCTGGCAACGGCCCGCTTCATGATCATCGATCCAGGCGCCCGCGAGCAGAGCTACTACAGCGTCTTTGCCCCGAAGCTCGACCACGGCGACAGCATCATCCTGAAAATCCAGCACTGGCTGCACGGCGCCAACACCAAGGGCGTGACCCTGCAGTTGATGGCCGAGCGCGCAGGCCTCGGCGACCGCACCTTCCTCCGGCGTTTCCAGAAGGCGACCGGTTTCAACCCGACGGAATACTGCCAGCGGCTGAGGATCGCCAAATCGCGCGACCTCCTGGAGCGCTCGCACCTGTCGATCGAGCAGGTCGCCTGGCAGAGCGGTTACGACGACACCAACGCCTACCGCAAGATCTTCCGCAAGATCCTCGGCCTGTCGCCCAGGGAATATCGGTTGCGCTTCTCTGTATCGGACGGCGGACGTCGTCCGGCCACGGCAGATCTTGCCGGCGCCCTACCCGCCTGAACGGCACCGCGGCGATATCACTGGGCTTGCGGGCGCCTTTAGTCGGCGCTCGGCTTTCGCCCCAGGATCTGTCGCGCTCCGCTCTTGGAAAAGGGCTGCACCAGTTGGCCGACGAAGCTACGCGACACCTTGCCGGTAATGCCGATATCGGTGGAGGACGGCCGATCAGGATTGAAGTAGGTGCCGAACAGCTGGTCCCAAAGCACGATGTTTTCGCCGTAGTTGCTGTTGCCCTCAGCCAGATCCTTGGAATGGTGCCAGCGATGAAGCCTCGGCGTCGAGAAGATCCAGTCGAGCGGGCCGGTGCGCATCTCGACATTGCAGTGGGTCAGAAGGCCGGTGAAGGCGGTGACGGCACCGATCCACAGAAACACCGGCAGCGGCGCCCCGAGCAGGTAGAGCGGCAACTGGCCAAGGCTCACTTTGATCAGGGAATCGATGACGTGGAACCGCCCGGTGTTGAGCACCCAAAGCCGCGTCACGCTGTGATGCAACGCGTGGAAACGCCAGAGGCCAAGCCGCTCATGCGCCAGTCGGTGGGCGGCATAGAGCCCGAACTCGGCAATCACCAGCCCGAGCACCACCTGGGAGATCGTCGACCAGTGCGCCGGCCAGATATGCGGCTGCGAACCGAAGAATGGCTGCGCGAAGATGGCGACCAATAATGGGAACGAAGCGCCGAAGGCCGCGGCAATCTGCACGATCCCCTTCGTCAGCAATGTATGACCGAGATTGTTCAGCGTCTCGCCGTCGGGCGCGAGCCAGGCCGGCTCGTAAGGCATGAGACGTTCAAAAAGCGCAATGATCGCCACCACCGAGAGGTAGACGACATTGAACCAGAGCACCGGCGACGATGTGGCAAAAGCCAACCCGGTCGCGGCCAGGCCACCGACGTAGAGCGCAGGCCACAGCAGGATGGAGGCTGTGTATCGCAGCGGCGATGAAAAGCTGTCGTGATGAAAAATCATATCGTTTGACCACTTGTGCTGGAAATCGAAGGGCGCGGCATCGCGCGCTGTTCACGCCACGCCTAATCCTCGTCTCGGCGAGAGTACGGTTTCGCCAGTTCATCGCAGCTATGGTCATGACGATCGCCGTTGCGCCCGTCACGGCAGGGCAGCGAGCGGTACTGGACGAGCTGCCGCTCGAGCGCAAAGCGATCACTGGCGCTCTCTTCCAAGCGGCTGTGATCGCTTTGCGATGACACCCCGAGCAGGTGACACGCCAGTAGACCGATCTTGAGAAGACACATGGGATAACGCCAATCCTCATCGTTGGAGCATTGACGGCAAACTCGACTGATTTCATTACACCAGCATTGCAGTTGCGCGCAGCCGCGGAGCATCGCCGGCGCATGCCTCTCCGCCCCCCCGACCGGCTCCTCGAAACTTCGGGGTTTCCGTCCGGTCCGCGCGATCACCTGTCGCGACACAGCGAAACGATCAGGTGTGCCATGCGCCGCATCTAAAGCGCGTCGCGATCTTTCAGATTCGCTTGGCGCGCTTTAAGTTCTTGTTTTTGCGCATGTCGTTATCGCAAAACCGCGACACACTTTTGCGCGACATGCTTCAAATCCAGCGATCGTTCTCGGCGGTGCGGTCGCCACCGGCATGACCGGTATTGAGCACGCCCCGCGGCTCGATCAGCAGCAGCCGCACCTCGTTTTCGGCAAACGGCTTGTGCTCGACCCCTTTGGGAACCACGAACATCTCGCCTGGGCCGATCCGCACGGCGCCATCGCGAAAATCGATCCGCAGGACGCCCTCAAGCACGATGAACGTTTCGTCCGTCTCCGGGTGGTCGTGCCAGACGAAGTCGCCCTCGATACGAACAAGCTTGAACTGATAATCGTTCATCTCGGCAATCACCCGTGGCTGCCACAGATCGGTTATCCTTTCGAGCTTTTCGGTAAAATTGATCGCCTTGCGGTCGGTCGTGTCGATCCCATCCATCGTCATGTTCCTCGTTCGATTGATGCGCCAACATGCACCGGCCCCCCTGCACCGATCTTGAACGATCGTGCGCGCATCCGGTCGGCACCGCGGCAAACGCTGCCGGTCACCTCGCTTCAGCCCCTCAGTGCGGCAGCCGCAGGCGAATATTCCCATATTGCCTGCAATTCCAGCTGATGTATCTTGTCTCCCTTCGGAACTGGCTATGGACGTCCATGAAGGAGGTTCGAATGCATGATCTCCCGCAAGCTTCGGGCAGACAGTTAAGTCCGGATGATATCGAAATGCTGCAGCGGGTTTTTGACGCTACCTGCTTTGCGGCGCGCGTGCCACGCCGCGGCGAGCGGGCCGAGCGGCTGGCCAAGTTCATCATGGATGAGTTTCGCATCGGCAACATCGACGAACGGACGCTGCTGGAATGCGCGTTGTGGCGCGAACGGCGCCGGATAGCGGTAAATACGGAAGAGTTGGAAACGGTCGAGATCTGGGTCGCCAGACCGGGCCGACGGAATCCGAGTTACCACTGAAGCACGTCGCGCCAAGCGATTACCGGTTTTTGTGCAATGACCTGAGTGGAAACAAGGGCTCAATGCGGGTCACTTGAAACCACTCGTGCGTGCCCACCTGAAGACCCACAAAAAAATGCGGCCTCTCCGTGGATAAACGAGACCGCATTCAAGATGTGTAATGAGCCATTCTATGCCACTCTTGCCGAGAGGACCACAACTGCAACGGGCCGAGTGTGGTTATTTCTGGCCTACCATCGAAATTTCTCCGAATGCGCCAGCTGAGAAGCTATCCGGGACAATGGGACACTCAACCACCGGACGGTAACGAACGCCGCGAGCAGCCCTCCAGGCGCGCAAAAACGGCCGGGGCTGCAAAGCAACCCCGGCCGATCCAACGTGTTGTCAAGCCGTGACCGCCTTCCAGCAGATCACGAGACCATCCTGCGCATCCACACGTTCCCCGATACGCTGGAACCCGTTGCGTTCGAGTACCCGTTGGGAGGCGATATTGTCGATCGAGGTCTCGGCTGAGACCGCCGAAATACGGGTATCCCGCTGCGCTTCCGCCAGCAGCAAGCCCACAGCACGCGTGGCCGCCCCCATCCCCTGCCTGGCCGGCGCGACGCCGTAGCCGATGTGCAGTTCGCCCCCTTCCGGGATTCGAACGACCGAGCAAAGGCCGACGATTTCGCCGCCTTCTACGATCATCCAGGCGGAAGGGGAGAAATGCGCACGGACCCCGTTGGCAAGATCGGCCAGCATCTGCAGCACGTCGGCAGCCGCAATCGGGCTATCCGGCACCAGTCGCAGGCGTCGCGGCGCAATGCCGCTCAGCAGTGCGTCAAAGTCACTTTCAGTCGCTTCGATTATCATGTTCAATCCCACACTACAGCGCAGCCCGCCGCACCTGATGCGAAGGCTTGCCGTAACGTTCTAATTTTTCTGCATATTTCCCTTGTGGATCGATCCCGATCCATGGGGTTGTGCAGCAGGCACGCCACGAAGGTGGCGCTCCAAAGCCGAGCGGAGAAAGCGCGCCTAGACCGTCATTCTAGTCACAAAGGCTGTCCTCTCCACCGCCGCAGCCGGTGAGATCTCGAGGATGGCAACGGAAATCAAAGGCATTCTCCCGGAATTGAACCGATCGATGAGCGCCATCGATCCGGCGACCGCAAGCCGCTCGGCTATTAAACACAACTGGCGGGCGATTTGAAGCCGCAGCTGAAGGCGGAATTTTCGACGTATTGGAACCACCGTTCGCGTCGCGAATTCTAACCTGCAATACAGGAGGTTCATCATGTTTGCATCGGACACGAAAGGACAGTTCAGCCGGGTCGTCAAAAACTGGAACACGCGATACGATCTGGAGGAGTTTATCACCGCATCCGGCCTACCGCCGTTGGAAGCCCGCGAGCTTTTCGCGAAATACGGACCCTATAAGGCGGACCTCGACCGATTGATACGTGCGTGCGCGCCGACAGATGCCGGGAAGGCAAAGTAGGTGCTGCCGCCGCCGCATATGGGAGGTTCAAATGCATCGTCATCATTCCGGGCATCTTGCCAAGAACCTGGATTGTGCGTTCAGCCCAGCGGAAATTGCCATGCTCCAACGGGTCCTGGACACAGCCTGTCTTGCCGCGGGGATGCCGCGCAGCGACGACCGCGCCGATCGCCTGGCAAAGTTCATTATCGGCGAGTTTCGCTCCGGCACCCGTAGCGAGGCAGCCTTGTGCGAGCGCGCAATGTGGTTCGAGTGCGGAAGCGCACCATGGTCACCGACGCCCACGCAGTGACGCCGCAGAGGCGAAAGGGTTGTCGGCGCCCGATGTCCGAGGCGATCAGCCGTCCGCCTCGCTGTTGCCACCTGACGACGCACAAAAGCGGCCGGGGTTGCTAAGCAACCCCGGCCGCACCTATCCTATTGTATGGTAACCGCCTTTCGGCCTATCAAGATGTCAAACGATCCCGCCCGCCCGGCTGCGCAGATGCAGCCTCAGCAGAGAGGCAAGGCCCGGGAGCCGTCACAAGATTGGTTCGCGCACTCAGGACATGTTATAAACGCTCATGACCCAAACAGAAGAAGACCTCGAGCTTTCGGAATTGTCCGGCGAGTTTGCCGACGACGATGTCGTCGTCCATATCCGCATCTCGCGCCCGACGGGCTCCAATCTCGACTGGACCCTCGAGGTGATCGACGAGGAAGGTTACTCCACCGTCTGGGAAGATTCGTTCCCCACCGACCGCGAAGCCTATGAAGAGTTCATCGCCACGATCGAGCGTGATGGGATCCAGACGTTTACAGAACATCCCGTGCAGACGCTCCACTAAGGCGCATCGCGATCTCCGGGATCCGGCCGCCGCACTTTTTTAAGGGCCGTCTTAGCTTCGGGCAAGTCCAACCAGCCCTGAGAAATTCACCGAGGCGGCGCGTCTCCTGCCTTCACACCGGACTGGTGCAGCAAAAAGGGCAGCAGGTCCTGTGCCGTTCGGGTTGATGGCCGACACAATCATCCCTTCCCGACAATGACAAACACGAGCCGCCGGATCCCTTCGGCAAAACTCACCCCCAACGCCATCGCCGCAATGCCGGTGACCCCGAGCGCGCCAATACCCATCAGCTTCCAGCGCTTGACGTCGTCGGTCACCGGTTTCATCTCCGCGACGTCACCACCGAGCGTCGAGACCGAAGCCTCGAGATCGCCGACGCGGTCGACGAGTTGGTCCATCCGCTGATGAACACCAGCCCGGCTGCTCGTCGCCTTGTCCTCGGCGCGTTGCGCGCCCTCTTCGATCCGGCGGATCGATTCCTGCAGACCGCGCATGCCGGCGACCAGTTCGCCAAGCTGGCGATGAACGCTCACATCGGTTTCAGCCGGATACATTGTGCTGTCCCCCATGCCTTACGCAATCGGCCTTTGACCAGACAGCCGCGGCGCACAGGCCGACGACGGTGCGGTCGATCTTGCGCTGATCTGCCGACGTGGCGCCACGTGCACCGATCAGGTCGGTGCCGACGACGCTCCTAAGGCCCGCGACATTTTTCGGCCCCGAAGTCCCACAGCCCGCCAGCAACAATACAGGTATCGTAATCAAGGCGCTTTTCCTGAGCGCGGTTCGCAGCGTCATCGTTCTGCCTTTCTATCGCTTGAATGACGGACCGGGCGCCATCCGCCCGTATTTCGTGCACGGCCCAGACGACGGCAGCGAGCACGAGCCCCCCGCACAGCATCCTCAACCAGGCGATCATGCCGGATCGAGCCGCTTGCGCAGGAAGAGGAAGGCGCCAATCGCGAAGGCAACTGCGATAATGCCGGCAAATGCCCATTGCAGTGGTCCACTGCCGGTGAACGCAAAACCCAACGAGGAAAGAATGCCCGCGAGCCAGGAGATGTTCTCCTTGCTTATCACTTCGGGCGGCTTCGGGGCGGCGGCGACGGTGTTGGAGGCGACGAACTCGCCCTTTGCCCAAAGCCCGACTTCCGCAGACCGGCGGTTGACCAATCCCTTCACGCGGCTGCCGCCGGCATTGACCCACTTCATCAACTCCAGCGGCACGGCGTCGTGGTCGCCGGCGTTCAGCTTTTTCAGCAATGTCGACTTGCCGAGCCTGCCGGTGTTGAAATCGAAAGAGACAAGCACGGCGAACTGGTTGTCGGTGACCGGCACCGTGACAAGGCGCGAGACACGCTCCTCGAACTTCGCGAGATCCGCCATCAGGATCTGTTCAGCCTCGGCCTCGGTGATCACCATGTTCGGCTTCACGACGGGCTCGCCGGCGGCGCTGGTATGGCCATAGCCGATAGTCCAGACACCGGCAACGTCGCGATACGCCTTCGTCTTCAGACCTTCCCACTGTTTGACGAGCGCAAGGCCCGCCGCATTGATGCGTCGGTTCATATTCATGTCGTTTGTCCTCGTGTAAATTGGGAACCAGAAGCAACGATGAAGCGTTGCTACGGCATTCCGCCCTGATCGCAGCCGACTTGGGGCGGCATGCAGCAAATCAAAGTCCTGCAGCGACCTTTGCGCATCCGATAAGACGCACGGTGCTGCAGGCACTCAAAAGGGGGAATTTCGCCATGATGGACGCCGCATTCGTGAAGCTGACCACGCTAGCCATCGTGCTTGTCAGTTGTGTCGTTATGGTGCAGCCCTACTGACGAATTTGGACGCGGACACATCTGTTACCAGGTCTCCATGAGAGAAACCTGTGGGATGGTCCATGGCTGGTCTCGGGATAGGCGCGATGCCGACGCATCGAGCGAACATCGCAACGACGCCATAGATCGGTTCTCGGGCTTTCCGGCGGCGTCGCGATCCTTGGCCGATGCGTGAGCATCGCTCCGCGGATCTCTCCCGGCAAGAAGACCCGATCGAGCCTGTGCTATGGGTTCCGATCATCGAGACCTGCTATTGGGAATAGGCCGCACCCCGCAAGCGAGATGACACCAAGCTGCTGATGTCGACCTGTCGTGTGCATCCATCCGGCAACAGGCATGCCGCAAGGCGATAGTTCGGCACCACTCTATGTAGCGCTGCTGCCGGTAGCTGACACACGGATCACCCGCGCCGGAACGGGTACGGCCCACTGATGCAGTCGACAATCCTCGTCGAACCGCCGAAGTCCGGCTGCAACTCTCCGTGCCGGAAACCGCGATCGATACAGTCCACGTCGGCTTGAGGCGTGCCAAGCAAAAGTGTGTCGCGGCTTTTTGATTGCCACACGTACGTTGATTGCCGCACGCACGATAAGCCAATCCTGGAGATCGCGACACGCTCTAGGAGACAGATGGCGGCTTTGGCGGCGA
The DNA here is from genome assembly GCF_013283195.1 of Ensifer adhaerens. Lineage (GTDB taxonomy): Bacteria > Pseudomonadota > Alphaproteobacteria > Rhizobiales > Rhizobiaceae > Ensifer > Ensifer adhaerens_G. The sequence continues at coordinate 2,829,991 of NZ_JABEKT010000001.1, forward strand.
CAGGGATTGCAAAAAGCTCTTGAGGCTCTCGCTGTCGGCAAGGTGTGCCTTCTCGCCGCGATCGTCACTGCATCTATCGCGCAGGCTGCGCAGAAAGACAGCGACATCAGAGAGTTCACCAACCTCGACCCGCACCTGCGCCTGGATCGTCCTGTAGATCTCTTCCAGTTCCAGGGCTTCATCAGCGCTGGCGGAGCCGGAAAGCGCAGAAACCCTTGCCTTGAGATCATCCAGCAGACCATCGAACTCACGCGCGTCGCGTGCCGCCTTGGCCTCCAGGCTTGCAATCAGCATATCAAGAATATCGAGATGTCGACGCTCCACAGATTGCAGATCGAAGGCCGCCCGCAGCTCTTTGCGGGTGCGTTCGCCTTTGCGCAAGTGCGCCTTGAGACGCACTCCATTCTCGGCACAGCGCCTCATGATGCCATCGATCGAGAATTGCCCCTCCACCAACTGGTCAAGCAACGGCCGAATCAGCGCCGGCGGCGCCGTGATATTCAGCGCGGCCGAGTACAGCGCCAGGTCGATCGAAGCATCCGGCATAAGCTACCTCCGCCTCATATGGCCTCGTGACGCGAGACTAGCAGTATCCCGCATGCGGGAGGTTAGTTTTAGCGACAATGCTTTCCTATTCGTTAAGCTGAATCATCGATTCTTCACGTTACGACATGCCCGCTGCCTGGAAAGCACCGTGAGTTGCGACACCAGCGAACGTCACCGCCGCTGGACCATTTGATGGGGCCGCTACGCGCACCAATCCTCGTATCGAGCGGGCCGGCGTTTCCGTCGACGATGCCGAGGCTGACGAACTGCTGGCAACGGAACTCTGGAAGATGCCGGAAGGACTGGCGAGAGAACGCGTTGGTACAGCCCCCCAACAAGAGACAAAGCGCGATACGCAATTACGCATGCCTTGTTTCTCGCATTGACCCGCAACGACGAGTGCACCGTCTTCCAACAGAGACATCACGGCATGAAAGAATCGCTTGCGAATGTACCAGGGGTCCGCCTTCGATCAGCGCCGAAGCTGATTGCCGTCGCCTTTGTTGGTTTCCACGCGCGCTGGCGACGCCTCCTTTGCCCATCTGGCCTTAAGCGCGGAACGCAATCTTGGAGCGCCTGGCAATAGCAGACAAACGTTTTTTATCGAACGCTCAAGTTCTTTTCTGGCCTTCCGGCGCATTTCCGCCTTGGTTACCTCCGCGCGCGGAAAAGCATTTGGCCACGGCGGGTCCATGTGCGTGAAGGTCCGGCCGAATGCGGTTTCAAGCTCGGCTAACATTGGTGCAGATATACGTGGGTCAAGGTGGAGAGTTGTGTCAGATTTGGAAGGAATCAAGGTTCCGTCTGGATTGGAGAACGCTTTTCTGACGTCAATGAATGGGATGCCCATTCCCTGAAGACGCTCGTTCATCCTGTCTCTTATTATCTTTGCATCTGCAGAGGCCGCCTCAGAATCAGCGTAATACTGATGATCGAGCGTATAAGGGTTGAACGGAATAATGCAGCAGATAGCCACCCTCGCCCGACAACTCTTCCGAAACTCACTTAGTGCCACAGTGAACCGGTCACAGAGAGCGTCCGCCTCTTCAAGTGTTGATCGACCGTTCAATCTGGCGTGCTTCGGTACCTGCGCCCGACTGTCGATCTCGCCCAGAGAAAGAACCAAGATGTCGTTCGCTTCAGGATGACAGTTGCTTGGAACGAGTGAAGCCAAGCCGTCGCGCGCGGCGCGGTGCATCGTGACACCTGGAACGTGGTAGATCTTTGCTTCGGCGACGCCACCGAAATTAAAGATTGTGTGACTGTCTCCAAGGACCAACAGCGCCAAAATGTACCCCCCGCAATCCGCACGCCCGTCGAACTAATTTTGACGCGAAGTCGCTCCCGCAACAACCCTCGACTTGAACATTCACAACCCGAGAGCTGTGCCATTTCAGACCTTGTCGACTATGGCAAGCACAATTCGGCGTATCGCCTCGGCGAAGCTGACGCCGAGCGCCATTGCCACAATGCCAGTGACAACGAGTGCGCCAATGCCCATCAACTTCCACCGCTTCACGTCGTCGGTGACTGGCTTCATTTCCGCCACATCCGCAACAATGGTGACCGCCGAAGTTTCGAGATGGCCGACGTGACCGACAAGCTCGTCTATGCGGCGATGCACGGCAAAACGGCTTTCAGCCGCGTTGCCTTCCACGTGATCGGGCACCCATCGGAGCGCCCGCAGCATTGGTGTGGCCATCCCACTGTTTGTCGAGCACAAGCCCCGCCGCGTTGATGCGTCGATTCAAAATTCTCACCTAGTTGTTTGATTGGGATTACAGATCGACAGCAGCGAGCCACATGGCGTCGATCTGGCTATCATTCAGGCCTAGCTCGGCGGCAACGGTCGCGATCAGTGGGTGCATGCGGTTAAAGGTGGCAGCGTATTCCCATTCGATCTTGGCAGCTTCCTTTTGCGCACCGTTCGGCAAATTCTCTATCGTTTGCGTTACCTCGCCGGGCGTGAAACCGCCAGCGACCAAAGCTAGACGAAACTGCCGCGCTGTCAACGGCGCCAATTGCGCCCGTTTCTCTTCATCTGTCGGCGGCAGCGGCGGCACGTAAGGAACAATCGGAAAAAGGGGGTTTTCCTCAAGCCATTGGCGAATCGCGGGGCTGATACCATAGGGATCGTCCGGGCGTACGCCCACAAGAAGCCAAGGTAGAGGGTCATTCTCATCTATATAATCCATCGTCCCTCCATACAGCCTGACGAGAATAACAACTCCACGGAAATCCAACTCAAGGTAGAGCGCAACGCATTCGAACTCACCAGCCTACCCCTGGTAGGCTTACCTTCTGTCCTGTCCGCCTCGGGTGCCAAGCGCCATCAGATCAACGCCCCACCTCATGAAGTCTGCCGGCAGGCACAGGCTTTTCATCGTCCGGTTTGACGAATTGCTGATACCCCACGCCGACAGGCGCAGCGCAGGGAAGCATCTTGCCATTGAACTGGACGATGTCTCGAAGTTCGGGATGCTCATTGACAGAATGACCGAATGCGCGCGGCCGTCTCCGGCGCCATCGCCTTCACCGTGTTCGGGTTGGTCATGCGTGCGCCATGTCTCTCCCACAGCCTTCCGCCGGCTTGGTTCCTAATCTGCCGACCCGGACAAATAGTTTCTTGCGCGTAGCAGCTTGGCGCGCATTGCCTCAGCATCGTAAAGAAATTCGCCGCCTTCCGGGCGGTACATGGCAAGCATGAGCTCGGCAATGCCGTCGTCGTCGGCGTCCACCTTCACATAGAGCTCGTAATACTCCACCTCCTGCAGCGCGGTGGCAGTCGCCTCGCCGTCGCCAAAGACGTCGCGGCGGCGGGTGAATGCCTCGTCGTCGCCGTCATGGTCGCCGGCGACAGTAAAGCCTTCCACCTTCGCCCGGTCATAGCCCATGGCGATGAGGTCGGAGCGGCGCATGCGACGGTTGATGCCGGTGATCGGGCTGTCGTCGATCGAGATCGCATCCGGATGGATGAGAAATTCTTCCAGCGGCACCGCGGCAAGCCGCGTCGTGCCGCGTTCGCTCGTGCGGCGGATCTTGACGCTGAAGACCGCCTGCTCCACCCGGCCCGTCGGCAGCTCGATCGCCTCGACCGACTGCGATTGCTCCAGCACTTCCACCGCATCGTCGGCGATCAGCTGCACCAGCGCCGCCTCATCAAGCCCCGTATGGCTCGAGACCTCGACTGTCTGCTTCTTCTCGTACCACCAGCGGATCACGCCGTTCCTGAGCTTCAGCGCATCGTGCGCCGCATCCTGCACGGCGTCATAACCGTCACTTTCGGGAAAGACGATGTAATTGATGTAGTCGGTCGCCTGCTCGGCGCCCGCCTCGTCACCCTGGTTGACCGGCTCGTACTCGACCACCTTGTCGTTGCCGAGCACGGTGCGGATGAGCGAAGGCAGCACCTTCTTCACCGCCGCGCGCACGTCGCGCGAAACCACCTTGGAGCGGTTGGCATCAGACGGCACATCCTTCATCACCCCGTCGTAATATTCCATCGCCCTGATGCGGTCGATCGACAGCGCGTCGCGATAGCTCTCGCAATCCTTGACGAGCTGGCCGACGAGGTCCGCCAGCGCCTGTTTTGTCATCGCAGCCATTACACAACCTTCCGATCCATGAATTTCCAGGCGGCCTCGTCGGCCTTTGCCCGGGCAAAGCGTTTCATCATCAGCGCGTAGCGGCAGGCCGAAAGAACGTCGTCGCGTTCCTTGACGATCCGTCCGTCCTTGCGGTGGTAGAGCCTGAATTCCTCGAACCATTCGCTTGCAGTGGAAAACACCTTGAAGCGCCCGGTCTGCATCCGCTGCAGCATGTCCGAGATCCCCGCCTCGACGCCGTTGGTGCCGTCGTCGAAGGTCGCCCGCTCCGAAAGCATCGCGAGCCCCTGCCCGCGATATTGCGCCGCCAGCTGCTCGCCCGAGCCCTTGTCGTGCTGCAGGCCGTCATGCGGCCAAGACCACGGCAGCCAGACGCCCCAGGGCTTCAATGCCGCCGCATGAATGATCGGCGTCGCCTCGCGCTCGCGGTAAACCTTGGTCACGTAGAAGACATCGGCGTCGCGGTCCCAGGCGCAGGCCGCCGCGGCAAAGGGATGGTCCCAGCCAAAGTCGAGCCCGCCGATCTGCACCCAATGCTTGGGGATCTCGAACGGGTCGATGCGGATCTGTTCCTCGGTCAACGGGAAGATCCGGCCCGAACCCAGCGTCGGCACGCCCTTGGTGCGCGCTTCCTTCTCATGTGCCGGGTAGCTGGCGATGATCTTCGCCCGCTCCTCGGGGGTATAATGCTCGGCATCGTCGATTGTCATCGTAACCACCGTCCTGTCCTCGGAGGGCTCCAGCAGGTAGCGGCTGACGACCGAGCTCATGCCCTTCAGCGGCGTAAAGGTCACGGCGACCGAGCCGCCGGTCGCATTGGTGCGGGTGATGCCCTCGAAATAGACGTCCTCCGGCGGCTCCTCGTCGAACCAGACATAGTCCACCGTGTTCGCCTGCCATTTGGCGCGGCCCTGTTCGTAGGCCTTCAGGAGCAGCGTCGAGGTGCCGCCGCTCGAATGGCGCACTGTCACGCTGTCGAGCGCGCCCGATGCGCTCGATCTGCGGGTCCAGCCCGAGATCGCCGCTTTCGGAATGTAGCCGGTGCCCCAGTCCTCTTCGCTCATTGGCGGGCCGACGAGCAACCGCTGCACGCCATCGCGCGTCAGCTCATGCGATTCCGAGCCGCCGATCATCACGATCGGCCGCTCGAACCGTCGGCCCGCCCACCAATGAGGATAGTCTCCAGTCAGGTGCATGGCCGCTTCCGCGGCTCCTGCCAGGGTCTTGCCGAGCTGGTTTCCGGCCATGAACAGCCGCTCGCGAAAGGTCGCTCCCGCCTCATGAAAGACAGTCTGCCTGGCATAGGGCCGGTAGTAGCGCAGCCTATTCGTGTTCTGCCGCCGCCCGATCTCCATCGCCAGCTCCATCCGCTCCCTGAGCAGCGAGGAAAGGCTTGATCTTGGCGTCGAGCTTGCGGATCCGCTCGAGGAGTTGTTCATCCGTCATCTCCCCGATCTGGTTGACATTGACTGTCACGTCCTTCGGCATCAGCGAGGCCACGGCTTTCAGGAAATCGTGCGGGCTCTTTTCAATCAGCGCGTGGATCGCCGCTGCCCCCCGGCTCTCCCAGGCGCAAAGCATATCGTCGAGAAAGAGCTCACCGAGCTTGGAGCGCACCGCCTTGCGGGCGCGCATTCGCGCAGGTGCTCCCGCCCCGATGGGGGTTCCAACCCGCGGCTCGCGCGGCAGGAAGCGCCCCGTCTTCGGGTCCTTGGCTGGTTTTCCGATGCTCATGATGAGAACTCCCATGCAGCACCGATGGCACCGCAAAGCTCTTTAAAGTCGCTCAGGCATCCGCGCGCGCAGCAAGCGGCAAACGGGCAACAGCCTTCCGATATCCACGGGAAATTGCGCAGACCCACTTGACCTTAGGTTGCATTATGTCACCAATACTAATTTACAGGCCGCGCATTCGCGGCACCCGGTGCGGCCAAAGGCGCCTCACACCGGATGAGACAGGTGAGTTGGAGAGATAAAGCGTTCAAGTTACAGCATAATTTATCCATTTTATCGTCCCGATTTTGAGGAATTATGCCGATGAATAAGACGGGTGTCTGATGATCCAAAACGCAGTCAGAAGGTTGAAGACCATTTTCACGCCGCGGCTGTCCGCCGCAAATGTCTCGCCAAGGTTGCTCGAACTCGCCACCTCAGGAAATCTCGACGCTCAGGCGGTGCTGGGGGAAATCTATTTCAACGATGGCCGCGAGGAGAACTACGCCGCATCCTACCACTGGAACGGACAGGCCGCCCGCCAAGGCCACGCCGCCTCACAAGCCCGCCTCGCAACGATCTATCACCAGGGCCTCGGCATCGAGCCTGACCCGCAGGAGGCGCTTCGCTGGTGGCGCAGCGCGGCGCACAAGGGTCATGATATTGCCCGCCAGGCAATCGACAGGCACAACCAGTATGACGGTGGTGTCGACCTGAACACGGCGCCGGCCGGCTTCCGGGCGGCACTCGATCCTCGCGGGAGGCCCCGGGGGGCGGCCAAAGGAACACCCGCAGACAGCCTGTCGCCGCAGGCGCTGGAGATATCGGAAGAAGAACAGACTGATGGACGCCGCAGCTGAGCAGACGAGCGACACCGCGTCGGCACGGTTATCGACATTAACCCGCGGTCTCAGCCCCCTGAAGCTGAGCAACATGGCTTTGACCTACCTTCATCAATCAACTGCCCCCGATAGGAGCAGCGACGACGAATGATCCAGCACTTATGGACGTGGCTGCGTGCAATTTTCGCCGGGAAGGCCCGTCGACGGCCTGTGTTGGCCGATCCGCCGCCGCCAGGCGCCACGATCATAGCACCGAGACTGATGAAACTCGCCAAGGGCGGAAACGTCGACGCACAAGCGGCGCTCGGAGAGCATTTTTTCGGCGATATCGAAGAAAACCTGGCTGCCGCCTACTACTGGAATGGGCTGGCTGCGCGCGGCGGCCACATCGGCGCTCAAGGGCGGCTGGCCACGATTTACCACGAGGGGCTAGGCGTCGAGCGCAACCCCAAGGAGGCGTTCCGCTGGTGGTATAGCGCGGCCCTTCGGGACCATCACGGTGCGCAGTTAATGATTGCCGTCTCCTACGAACTTGGCGGCGTCGTGGAGGCTGATCTGGAAGAAGCTGCCTACTGGATATCCCGTTCGTACTTCCGCGCAGGCGGTCGTCCCGAGGGCCTCGACTTTGTCGGTGCCTATTACGAATCGGTCTTACGGAAGTTATCCGAGGAGCAACGTCTTCGCGTTGCTGAACGCTTGCGTCACCTCGCAGAAACGACGCCACGATAAGCGTCGCCTGGCGACATTATCCACGTCGCGCAAACGCGTACGGCGGTCCTTCCAGCAACGACAAGACGCGAACAGGGCACGCCCATCCAAGAAGCGGAGAGGCACGTCAGGCGCGTCGGCCAATTCGAGAGAGAGACACACACAGATCTGGATGGACAGCCGCGGGCTGCAACCGGCCGGAGCGTGATCGACCGGCTCGTGCCTTCCAAAAATGAAAAAGGCCGCTTCGATTACGAAACGACCATCCTGTAATATCCTTAGCCCGGCTCCGGTAGAATGGCAACCCCTTCGAGCAAGATTTGTTCTAGTTTCGTTCTTTTTTTTCGGTGGCACCCGCCTGCCCAGCCACTGGTTCATCAAAGGCGCCGTGACGTCGCCGCTTTCTCGCGATTTTGGCTTGCCGACATCAGGCGTTGAATGCCGGGGCGCATCGAGCGAATCCTTGAGATTGCGCCGTCCACGAGAACTGGCACCGCCACCTCACTGACCGGCGACGCTCGCAGACGCTGCCGTTCGCCCCATGCTGGGATTTCGCGACCACGCATCCGCAGCGAGCCATCCTCAAATCTCGCCGGACATTTCCAACCTGCTCGGAACAACTCAAGCGCCACCTTCGTTGCCCCTTTCGGATGAGCCTTCGCCGGCACTGCGTATCGGTTAGGGATAACGTGCAGGTATTTGGATGCACGCGTCCGATTGTGTTATCATCGTTTCCGGGAGGAGAATGTCATGGAGAATTTCTTCGCACTACTCGCCGTTGTCATCGGTTCCGCCGTGCTGGGGCTTGCGCTTGCCTACGGCATGCGCCGCCAGAGAGACAGCCACCCGCCACCCAAGCACGACGACGCCACGCTGAAATTCTAGGCGCTCACGCCGTGCCTGTACCCTCCAGCTTGCGCACCCGCCGCTGCTTGGGCGAAGCCATGTCTTCGCCACCAAGTCACTTCTGAGCCTGCCACCAACCCTCTGATCTGCGCCCAGAACGAACCTTTCACGGCCATGATACGGAACCATTCGGCCGTTTGCCGCTTACTCCTTGGCTACGATCAAGGAGATGTGACCATGCCCCGAACAACGCTGAAGCCACGCCTCATTCCGGATAACGAAGCCACCGACTTGCCGGACGTCCCTGCGGATCAGATCCCCGATGGTGACGACCTGCCGCCGGCAGACCAGGGTCGCGTGCCCCCGGTGCCGAGCCGCGACGAGGCAAATGTCGAGAACGACGAGGCCCTGCCGGATGACGCGGAAGAAGAAGCCCTTGACCGCGATCTGTCGCGCCAGGCCACCCGCTTCGATGAAACCCTGCCCGACCAGGACTGAGGCAACGCCGCCTTCTGCGTGACACCCCAATCTGACACGCCCGAACCACAGCGTGGCAAAGCCGGCCCCCCGGCTCCGCCATCGCACGCCCGCCCCTCACATTGCCGGCAAGTTCAGCTCTCGGCCGTCGAAACGGTGGCCGATGTCAGCGTTCCCTGGTGGAACAGCATCTGCCACCGGCCCGCCGTCCGCTTCCAGATGGAGGATCGCAGCGCCTGCCGTTGCGACCCGTCACCCGCCCGGCGAATGGTCCTGTAGGTGAGCAACACGGCGTCCGAACAGATCGGCGTCAGCGCAAAATCCGTCGCCTCAAGTTCACCTTCATCAGGCTCATCATCCTCTTCACAGAGAAGCTCGATCGTCTCTGCGCGATGGTACGTCGTTCCCGATGCGCCGAATTCCATGAAACCTTCGGCAAGCAGCGCCTCGACGGCCGCTCTCGAGCGGCGCACCTCGGGCCGATGCAGCGCCTCCTCGAGCGTCCGGATGTCATCAAGTTGGACAGGAAGATCAGCCATATTCCACACGCCTTCTTTTGAGGCCCACGCGCGCTCGTGCGCGTGCCCATGTCTGCGATGCGGCCAGGCATCGACACAAGAGCCAGGCCGGGCAATCCGCGCCAAGCTCTCTGCGATAGCGCACGCCGGCGCGCAAACGCCAGGCAAATGTCCGAACCCGAACACGGGACGCGGCGAGACCAGAGCGGTAAACCTTCGCTAGCCAACATGCACCGCGTCCTGCCGTCCTCACGTCGAAATACGGCATCTGCCGTATTCCCGGCAGCCCATCCGCGCCGTATGTCCAACGAGCCGCGTCGCGTCAACGCTCCGGCGGGTCGCCGCGGCCGAAATCCCGCCTGGGCCGAAACCATGTGTAGAAACCAAGGAAACAGCGATGAAGACAATCATCCTAGCCGCTGCCGCATCGTTCGCCCTGATGGCGAGCGCCATGGCAGCAACGCCCCCAGGCTCGACCCTGGACACCAAGCCTTCCAAAGCCGAGCGGGCACGCGCTACCGCAATCGAACTGGCGAAGGGCCCCAACCGGACGAGCAGACCGTCGCCGCCAAGCCACGGCAAGGGCTACTCGTTGTGAGCCGTCGCGCGGGGAACGTTCGCGTTAATGCCGCCTGGCAGAGCCTCAATCCGCGGCGCGTCGTCGCGCTCATGACCGCTGCTTTGTCGGCTTGGCAATTTCGCCGACGGACACCGGAACTCCTCCGGCCGCAGGCGCCGCTCGAAGGTCAACTTTGACGGCGAGGACGGGAAGCACCCCGCGCATGCCCCGACAATGACCCCGCCGATCGCAGCCGATCGGCGGGGCTCGGTCTCGCTCAATAATAGGGCGAGTAGCACTGTTGCCGCGGGCCGCCATAAGGCTGGAACGAGTTGTCCCAGGCACGGTAGGAGCGGTAGCGGTCATAGCACCAGTTTGTATGCCGCGGGTTCACGCCGGTCTCGACGCGCCGCGGCGGAGCGGCAATCGCGCCGCCGATGATGGCGCCTGCGCCGAAGGCTGCCAGCGGATACCACCAGCCGTCATTGTGGCGGCGATATCCATCGCGGTAGCCGCGATAACCCCGGTGACCATTGTACCAGCCATAGCGATAGCCGCCGCTGCCCTGCCAGCCCGGCCGCGGGCGATAGCCGCCATCCCAGTGTGGCCGTGGACGGTGGCCCCCGTCCCAACCCGGGCGCGGCCGGTACCCGCCGTCCCAGCCGGGACGCGGTCGATATCCACCATGGTTCCAGCCCGGCCGAGGGCGATGTCGGTCGCCGCCCCATTCGCGATACTGCACGCTCGTAACGTCGCTCTGCTGCCGCAGCTGGACGGCCGCAACCGGCATGGCATTCGCAGGCGTGTAGCTCGTCAGAGCCGTCACCGCCGCAAGGATCACAATGCCTATCTTCTTCATCTCGACACCTATCCGTTTCGAATAGGCGCAAGCTATGCCCCCCGGACGTGAACCCGTGGTGAATGCGCTCATCATCATATTAGCATGTAAAAACATTCGGATATCGACGACAGCTCGTCTCATTGACGAACCACGACGGCATGCCTGTGGATCTTGCGATGCGAATATCTTGCTCGCCGCGGCGGTCGCTATATCTTGCCGTGAGGGCCGTCCCGGACCACATCGGCGACACCACCTCAGCGCGGCAAGGCATGGCGCAAAGTGTACGCCACCGCCTTGCGCGGGCTAGCCGTCGATACCGCTACGGCCCTGCAGAAAAAAGTTTGGGCGGATTGTCGGCCCCTGCGTGGCCCGTTCGTCATTTAGGCATGAGGGGCCGTCTTGGCCTTGTCGATCAGAGGAGAAAAGACCATGCGCGTGATAGTAATGGTGAAGGCGACCGAGGACAGCGAAGCGGGCAAGATGCCTTCGACAGAGCTGCTCGAAGCGATGGGCAAGTTCAACGAAGAGCTGGTCAATGCCGGCATCATGCAGGCCGGCGAAGGCTTGCACCCGTCGTCCAGGGGCAAGCGCGTCGCCTTCGACGGCGCAAGCCGCATCGTCATCGACGGCCCCTTCACCGAGACCAAGGAACTGGTCGCCGGCTTCTGGATCTGGCAGGTCAAGGACATGGACGAGGCGATCGCCTGGGTGAAGCGCTGCCCCAATCCGATGCCCGGCCCGAGCGAAATCGAAATCCGCCCGGTCTTCGAGGCCGCCGATTTCGGCGACGCACTCACCCCCGAAATCATCGAGCGCGACGACCGCCTGCGCGAACGCATCGGCGGCAACTGAGGCCGCCTTTCGGCCCAATGCATTTCGGACGGTCGGGATTCCATCAATCCCGGCTGTCGACACCGGCAGCCGCCGCCTCGTCGTTTCGGCTGCGCCCTTGCCGCCACCATCTGGCGATCATCCGGCGAAAGCCCCGGCCGCTCCCCGGCCTGGAGCGCGTTCCTCGCACCCACGCGCCAAAAGACAATCGGGTTTAGCCATTCCTCGCTTCACTGGGTCATCCGCATGAAGTGGACTTATTGATGCGGATAAGCGGATAAGATGCCCTGGAACAGAAGTGCGACCGCACAATTCCTTGAATCGGAAGCGATTGAAGGAGAAAATTATGCAGCAAGTTTAAAGCGTTACAGCGTCCCTTGCGCGCCACATTTGACGCGCGCCGTTGTAGAGCGCCGCGCGTTCACCTGAGCGCACTAAGGACGCTCCAGCGTGTTCTTGTAGATGATCCCGTCCTTCATGATGATCTTGAAGTTGCTGGCGGCATCGGCCACCAGGTCGATATTCTCCAACGGATTGCCGTCGACGAGCAACAGGTCAGCAAGCGCGCCTTCCTCGATCACGCCGAGCTTTCCCGGATAGGGATTGCGTGGGCCGGATAGCGCCAGCAACTCCGCATTCGTTCCGGTCGCCATGGTGAGCGCTTCGGCAGGCGTGTACCAACGCTTGAGCGAGGCCAGGATTGCCCCCTGCTGCTGCGCCAAGGCGCGGGAGAACAGGACATCGGTGCCCCACGCGGTCTTGATCTTGTACTTTTTCGCCAGTTCGTAGGTCCTGCCGATGCCCGGCCACACCTCATCCGCCTTGGCCCGCTCGACCGAACCTTTCGCAAAGCCTTGCCGCAGCAGCTCGGGAAGCGGCTGAAGGCTGAGCCAGATGCCCTTGTCGGCAATGAGCTTGGCGGTTTCCTCATCCATCAGAAAACCATGTTCGATACACTTCACGCCGGCTGCAATCGCTATTCTGATCGCATGCGACGTGAAGGCGTGCGCCGCGACATAGGTCCCCCAATTGTCGGCGATTTCCACCGCGGCCCGCAGCTCGGGCTCGGTAAAGGTGGTCACATCGAGCGGGCTGTGGGGTGACGACACCCCGCCTCCCGCCGTCACCTTGATCAGCGCTGCCCCTTGCATGAGCTGCTCACGGACCCTCAAGCGCACCTCGTCGGGGCTGTCGACCACGATGGCCCCGCCGACCTGCTCCATCCGGGCGAACGGGCCACCGATCACCCGCGGCAGCTCGGACATCTGGCGGAAATCTCCATGTCCGCTGGTCACGGTGAGCATGGCGCCGGAAGGATAGATGCGCGGTCCCTCGACGATGCCGGTGTCGATCGCGCGCTTGAGGCCGAACACCGGCCCCCCCACGTCGCGCACGGTGGTAAAGCCGCGCATCAGCGTGTCCGTCGCCTCGTCGCCCGCAGCCAGATTGTTGAAGCCGACGTCACCAAACGACTCTGCCGGAGTGGACCGCGCCAGCATGGCGTGCCAGTGCGCATCGATAAGGCCCGGCATCAGCGTTCGGCCGTTGCCGGCAACGCGAAGGGCGCCCGCTGCCTCCACCGGGTCTGTCGAGATCCGAGCGATCACATTGCCTTTGACCAGCACATTCGACGGAGCAGACAGCGAGGTCGCTCCTTTCCCATCGAAGATGCGGACGTTTTCGAAGAGCACATCATCCGCCCATGCCGCCGGGCAGACCCCAAGCACGAGAATTGCCGCAAGCCACCGTCTGCTGGATAGCAGCACCATGAAAGCTGCGCGGGCATAAGAGGACACGGCGACGGCGCGGGACAATGCGTGCGCCACAAACGTGGCCTTCATCAACGCCTGCGATTCCAGAGATCTGATACACACGGCAATTCTCCAACCTTGAGGGAGGGATGGGTCGTGGCAAGCGAGAAACTGCAGCATTCATTGCGATAGGGCTGTGGCGCGAGCCACCGCTCGCCCACGCAATTGCAAGGCCATTTTTGCAGTCAGGCCATTGCAATGCGGCACCCGACGATATCAACGTCTGCTTTTCGGTACAAGCAGACGTTGATGACGCAAACCGAGGCATCGCTTGGATCATGGTTGCACCAAGGCCGCCACGGCGCAATTCCGCCTCAGACGACAGCGCATGCCTTGTCGGACGCGCAAAGATCGGTGGATCTCCGCCACAAGGGTTGGGTTAGGGGGAGTGCATTCACTCCCGGGCATTCTCAGGACTTGGCGGAAGCCTGAAGCGGCCCTGCCAGAGGCCGCTCCCCGGCAAAGGGCTGGCGCCGGTCACACCGCCTCCTTCTGCCTCGAAAGCCCAAGATACCAATGCAACTCGGTCAGGCCGCGCTTCAGCCAGGCCAGCTGCGGCTCCGGCATGGTGCGCAACACCTCGTAGTCCATGACGCAGACGTTGAAGACCGTCGTTTTCACCCGTGGCCCTTCCGGCAGCTTCAGGAGCACGCCCTCGAGTTCCATCATCCGGTTGGTCGCAGCCCTTGCTGCCCGCATCCGCTCAGTGGTCGCCTCGCCTTCAAACCCTTTGACGCTGAACAGCGACTGCGCCCTGACGCTTGGGAAGGGAATGCCGGTCAGGCTGTAGTAGCGCGCCATCTGCCGGGCATATTCGTCGCCGGCCTCGCGCTCATGGGCGGTCAGCTTGCCGTCTAGGAACATCCGCCCGAGCGTGTAGCCGGCGAAGGGACTGCCGGCATCCACGCCCTTCATTCCCGAAAAGTGCTGACGCTGCCGCGCCGCGATGGCGACCGAGCGCACCTCTCGTTCCGTTTCGCCGTGCTTGATCTGCCCGCCGGGATAGCGCGCGACGTCCGCCTTGCGCGGCCGCCCCGCCTTGCTTGCCCGCTTGATGCGAATGCGTTCTGCCTTGGATGTCATCGTCTTCTTTCCTTCTGCTCGTCTGCGTTCCATTGCCCATGCGCATCCGCCCGAAAGCCGGCGCCCGGCTGCGTCGATGCGATTGCTCGTTGTGTCAATGCCTGCCTGTCATCCGGTGCCGCGCCAGGCGGCCTCCCGCGCGTCCGACCACTGCGGCTGACGGCCACGGCAGCCCGCCGAAGCGGGATCTGCCATCCCGGGTGGACAGCAACTGCCACCCCGAGGTGGACGGGAACTGCCACCCCCGAGGTGGACAGGCACCTGCCCCCCGGGGATGGACGACTAACCGCCACCCCCGAGATGGCCGGTGAACCGCCGCACTCGGGCAGGCGATCCCCTCCCGGCCGTCAACGCCCACCCGTCCATCGACCCCACGCTCGCGACCGGGTCGGCCTCATCGCTTCGCCCGCCCCTTGTTGACCGCGTGCAGCACCGAGCTGTGGTCGCGCCTGAAGATCCGGCCGAGCGCCGGAAGTGACAGGTCCTCGCGCTCGTCATAGACGGCCGCCATGCAGCGGTGGCGCGGCTCGACAAGGCGGCGTTCCCGGCGAACCCCGATCACATCGGCCCAGCCGATGCCGGGATAGGCGAGCAGCACCTCATCGACGATCTCGCGCACCGGCCGGCGGCTGAAGAGGCCGCCCTCGCCGTCAGCGCCCGCGCCACAAAGCAGTTGCGCCTGCGACAGGATGCGCGCTTCGGCGTCGGCGAGCGCCAGTTCCAGCTGCAGCACCCGCAGGCGCTGCGCCTTCACATGCGCGCTCAGGGCAGTTAGCAAGTCCTCCGGCGCAAGCGGCGCGTCGCTCTCCGGCACGTCGGCTTCCAAGCCGCGCGCCATCGGCACCGCCCCGAGCCGGGCGTTTGCCTCGCCGTCGCTGTTTCGCGCGTCACTCGCCCCGTTTCCTGCGCCGAGGCCTTTCGGCCATATTGTCGTCTCAAGCCCAGTCGCCGGCCCAGTCGCCGGCCCCATCGTCGAATGTCTCGTTTCAGGCTGCATGGCTTGCCACCTCCCCGGCAATATCGATCGTCGAGCCCGAGGCCATGGCCTGGGCCACATCGTTTTCGAGCCGCGCCCGAAAGGCGCGCTGCTCCGCGGTCGGCTCGGCCGTATCGGGAAGGTCGAGCATTCGGGCAAGCGTTTAGGCCTGCTCGATCGATCGCACCTCACCGGGCGTTGACCCCGTCGCCTTGATCGCCGCATGCTCGGCACGGAACTGGCGAAGCCGCACCCGCACCCGCTCGCGGATTTCAGGTGAGCGCCGAGTGGACGGCAATGCCGGGCTCAAAGCCTCGGTAATCTCACGCTTGCGGGCCAGCTCGGCCCGTGTCGCCGCCGCCTCGCTTTTGGCGAGCGCCGCCAGCACCGGCGGCTTGGGAATGGTGCCCAGAAGCACGTTGGCGTTTGCGGCATAGTCGCCGCGGATCAGCTTCTGCGTCGCCACTGAGAGGCCGCAGGCCGGCACGCCGGAGAGGGCGTATTGGTAGACGGGCAGAAGCTTTTTCGGGTCGATGCCCTGCGGCATGGTCATGCCGGCCGTCTGCATCGCGTTGAGGCTGCGCAGGATGGCATCGTCGCCTGCCGGCGCCAGCCGTTCAGTGAGCGCGGTAATCTCCCGGCTCAAGGTCGAATGTCGGTTGTGTCTTGGTAAGGTCGTCATTGTCCTGGTTTCCATTCAGTTCGCGTTCTATCGCTTGTCGGCATTCCCGCTGGTGGCGGGCAAAGTCGCTTTCGCGCGGGCTCGCCTGCGGCCGGTGGCTCTTGCGTGGCCTTGCGGCATTGCGCATCCAGTTGCGCCAGGTGGCGGGCCAGTCGAGCTTGGCCGCGTCCCGTCCGGATTTCGCCGTCCAGTAGTCGCGGAATTTTTCAAGCTCCAGCGCCACCGCCGCCTCGCCGAAGCCCAGCCTGGCGGCAAAATCCCGGTCCGGCTCGAATTGCTCGGGAAGGCGCATGGCGCGCCTGCCACCGGGCAAACAGCGCGCTTGCGCGAGGGTTTGGGTGTTGTCGGGAGAGTTAATTTCTTTAGGGGGTGTGGGGGACCTTTCTTTATCAGAGAGGGGAGCGCCGCCCGTCGCCGTGACCGCCCGTGACGTCACGTGAGCGCGGTGGCGCTGTTGCCGTTCGCGATCGCTCGCGCGGCGCCTTTCGATGTCCGATTGCTGGCCCGCTTCCGCTGCGCGCACGGCGCACAGGATCATCTCCGGTGTTGCACCGCACTGAACCAGCGCCTCGACAATCGATGTGATGCGCATCGCCTAGACCTCGACCGTCACGGCAAGCGCTGCGCGGACCGGGCAATCAGCCCGCCCCTGCGGCAAACGCCGCCACACAAACCTGTCGAACCGCGCCACGACGGCGTCCGGTCGAGCAGGCGACGCCAGCCCGGCCAGGATCTCGCCCAAAAGTGTAGGCACGTCACAGGACGCCCGGATAACGACAAACGCACTGTCCCGCCGGATACACCGATCCACCTTTGCGCACCGACCGCGCCTGCCCAGGCTCGTACGAATGGCCGCGCCATCCGCCCCTCGCTCCGTTGCCGGCGATGTCGGGTAACGAAGAAATCTCTCAAAATTCGCGTCACGCATGACGTCGTCTCCTCATGAATGTCCGCACGGGTTCCCCTCGCCAAAAGCGGCGATCGGCCTTGGCGTGCCATGCACCTGGTCTGGTTTTCCTCCGCCTCCCCGCCCGCAAGCCGCCTGAAACCCCGCACGCAACGTGCGAGACGGGACTCAGCCACGGCGTCGTGGCGCTGGAGCACTGCGCGTCCTGAATCCCCTGGCATCAAGGATGCCCGGGCATCGCGGATGCCACGCAAGAAATCGCTCCAGCCTTTCCCCGCGCATGATCCCGCACCGAGACCGCATCCGATCATCGGGGGCATGCGTCAGATGCGGCTTGCCGGCGCCGAAAGGGAAGCGAGGGGCCACCGGGGAGGAGGTGGGCAGCAGCCCCTCGCCATGATCGTCGCCGCACCTGCGCCCGCGTGACCGGTTGGGCACGCAAAGGGCGCGGCAGCCGTGCAGCATGTCATCCACACCAAACCGATCCCGGCTCGGGAGCCATGCAGAACAGCGACGATCAGTTTCTTCTATGGCCGCGCCCGTCGGTGCCGACGTCGCGAATGGCCAACAAATTCTGGAGCCTTGTTGCCGTCATCAGTGCGATCAGGCAGGTCGCATTTCACCCCCTTCGCCGACCTCCGACGGCGGCAAACCGCCGATGAATGCTCTGACGACAGCCGGGCCGGACATCAGGTTTTCCCCCTGCCTCGCCCCACCGGCGCGAACGCCTCGTCGAGTTCGCGTTGCAGCGCCTCGAAGTCGATGCCCGGCACAATCTCGTTGTCCCGTGGGCCCTCAATTCCCGACAAGGCTGCCTCGCCACGGACCTCGCCCTTGCCGGACAATCTTGTCCGGCCGGAAAGGACGGCCCTGCCCCACCGGCTGAGCCTGCCGGCAAAGGTGATCTCGCCGGACGCCGCCCTCCAGCCCGCGCGTTGCCTGCTGCAGCCGAAGACCGGACTGGCAAGCCAGCTGACGGCGGCAAGCGTCACCGAGGTGGCGGAGAAGGCTGCAAGTCCGGCAAAGACCGGATTGCCGAAAAATGTATCCGTCATCGGCTCAAGCATGGACTGCCTCCACCACGACGATTGCGCGCGCCCTGTTTTTCAGCCGGCGAATGGCGCCGCGCTCCTCCATTCCCGCCACCATCCGCGAAATTCCGGATTTCGATGAAAGCCCCAGATGGTCCTTCATCTCGTCAAAGGTCGGCGAGACGCCGTTCCTGTCGGCGCTGTAGCTGCGAATGAAGCTGAGCAACTCGCCCTGCCTCGGCGTCAGCCCGTTCGGTCGGCGCCTGGGTTGCCCGGGAGGATTGTGGCGCCCGGGGCGCCTGGGTTTTCCTGATCGGATTGCGGCTTCAGTCATCGGCTCACTCCAGCAAGCATGCAGTCATCGCCCATGCGGCCCTCCGGGACACCTCCGCGGCCGTGACCGGGCTGCTCCTGCCTGGAGCGGCAGCCGGGAAAATCGACCCCAGAAGATGCGATTGACTGTTTGTTTCCGTTCATATCCTATCAATAATAGGAACACGCCAGTTTATCAAGAGGAAAAATCCTATTGGACGTAGGAAGCGGAATCTGGGATGCCATTTGCATGGATCAATTGCGGCGCCTTATCCGGGAAGCAGTCGACGCGAAGAGGACGACCTACAAGGATCTGTCCATCGCGATCGGGAAGAACCACGCCTATATCCAGCAGTTCGTCGAGCGCGAGAGCCCGCGCGAGCTGCGCGAGCGTGATGTGCGCGCCATCACCGACCTGATCGGCACGACGCCGAGCGCTGGAGAAGCCAGCCAGCCCCGCAACACCACCGGCTTCAATCCGCAGATCGTGCCCGGCGAGCAGCTCGTCGGCCATCGCGACCTGCCGATCTTCGTTGCCGCCCAGGGCGGCGACGGCCACGTGATCGTCACCTTCGATGCGGTCGAATACGTCAAGCGCCCCTCGGTGCTCGAGGGCGTCAAGGGCGCCTACGGCATCTACCTTACCGGCACCTCGATGATCCCGGCCTATGAGCCCGGCGACATGGCCCTGGTCCACCCGCATCTGCCGCCGGCCCGCGACAAGGACGTCGTGCTCTATCACGTACCGCCCGCCAACGATGCCGAGGCGATCATCAAGCGCCTGGTGTCGTTCAACGACCGGGAATGGACGCTGAAGCAGTACAATCCCTATCTGGAATTTACCGAGAGCCGGGTGGAGTGGTCCTTCTGCCACCGGGTCGTGGGCAAATACAGCGCCCGTTGACGCCGTCGGCCATGGATGGACGACGCAGCCGACGAGATTGCCGGCCGGCCGTCAAACCTTAGCTTCACGCCGCAACCGATTGAAAATAAATGCGCCTTGAAAGCGACGCCACGCCTGACGATACGTGAAGGGCCGGAAGGCGGCAGCGCAGGTGGCGCCACCGGCGGCCGACGACGCCCCCTATCGACCCCGCAGCCCAATTCGATCCCGCAGAAGGTCCGCGCCCGACAAAAAGCCCGAGAATCGATCCTCGGGCTGTCGCTTCAACATGGTGGCCGGCGATCAGGGCGGCGGCACGCATGACATCCGGGCACACTCAATGGCATCCGGGCATACGCATGATATCCGGACACGTTCAACGGCACCGGCCGCCCACAGCCCGCCGCCCTCTACGCGGCACGCCCCATAACCCTGTCGCCTGATACCGGCGACACGAACAGGCAAACGGCCCAGGCCGGCAAAGCCGCCTCGCGCGGCTGCCGATCCGCCTACGCGGCCATGACCTCCTGCATATCCGAGGGCAGGTCACCGCCGATGAAAAGGATGGTCGCATCCTCGAATTCACCGGTCGACAGATCCCCTGCCCGGCTGAATGCGACAACGCCCACCTTGGTCGACGCCAGCCTTTCCGCCAGCCTGAGCGCGTGGTCGGCCCCGGTCGCCTGCACCGGAGTGTCGGCGAGCAAGGCGCCCCGATTTCCCCGCGTAAAGCTCTGAACGACGAAGTAAGTGACCATGTCATGCTCCTCTCTGCCACCTGCAATGGCAGCTCCAAGCTGACTCAATCCTTCGAACAAAACAAGAACAAACTGGAGGATATCGACAGCCCTGTCAGAAAAATCCTGCCGCGCGTAGATTTCCTATTGACCGATTGATAGGATATTTCCTATATTTGCGCTACCAGTCGAAACAAGGGAAGCAGGATCCGCAGCGTGCCCCCGCACCCGCCTGCTTTGCCAGGGAGAAGGTATGACAGTGACATCGACACGGGAAAACCGGCCTGCGGCACCTCTCACCCAGAGCCGCGAAATCATTCTTGCGGTCACCACGCTCGGGCGCGGCCATTTCATCGAGGAAAGCGATTGCTTCGGCACCACCTTTTCAACCGCCGCCGAATGGCTGAAGGTCCATGACGGCGAACACGCCACCAGGCTCATCCGCTTCGATCTCGACGCGTTGCACGGCGAAGACATCTCCGAGACCATCGCCGACGCCTGGCTCGACGATTTCGATCGCACGCCGGATGACCAGCACCTGTTGCCCGCCTTCGTGCGCACGTCGCAGGCCTGGGAGCGCTGGTGCGCGGATTTCGAGGCGACGCCCGGCGGCCATCGCCAGACCCTCTCCTTCTGCCAAACCGGCCACGGCACGCTCAACCAGCGCCAGCAGTTCGGAGCTTAGGCCCTGATGGATATCCCGCTCGACAAATCCGCCCTCTTCGCCGCCATGGAAGCCTTCTGGCAAACGGAAGCCGGCAACGACAAGGGCGTGGAAGCGGCGATCACAGCCTATATCGAGCGCATGGGCCTTGCCCCTTTCAACGAGATGGCCACCGCCAGGCGCGCAGCCCTTGCCGCCGCCACCGCCCGCGTGCCGGCCCGCCCGCCGCAAAGGGTGCAGCACGGCCGCAATCGCCCGCCCGCGCCGGCAACCTGAGAACAGCGGCAGACAATCTGCCATGGCAAAACGGCGGTTCGCCGCTTAAAGGTGAAAATCCTTTGTTCGCGACACCGGCGCATTGTCATGCGCCTCGGTGCAATTGCATCTGGAATCGTTGATGAAAATCAGAAGCGCCACCCTTGCCGACGTCGACACGTTGATCGCCCTCGACACCATCGCTGCTCACGATCCTGAGCGACAGCATCAGATCAAGTCGTGGATCGAGACAGGCAGCTGCCACATTGTCGAGACCAACGGTTCCGTCGACGCCTATGGCGTCCTGGCCTATCATTTCTTCGGAAACGGATTTATCGAAATGATCATGGTCGCGGAGCACTCTCGTCGCCAGGGCCTTGGAAGGGCGCTCGTCCGACATTTCACCGCCGTCTGCGCAACGCCCAAGCTCTTCGCATCGACGAACCTCTCCAACCGGCACATGCAGACACTCCTGGGTGCCGCCGGCTTTCGCACCTGCGGCTACATCGACAACCTTGATGAAAACGACCCCGAAATCATCTTCTGTTTTCATGCGGCGCAGGTGCGCGGCTGAGACCCGATCCGTGGGTTGATATGGCCAAAGGCGGACAAGATGCGCTGGCATCACAGTGCCGGAAAGAATCGGCATTTTGCGGATACCTTTTGCGCCGCGTCGCAAACCCCTCGCCCCAAGGCGGTCGCGACATCCTTCGACGAGTGCCCTTTGCACGAGGAATGCACACGATGACCGCCGAAACGCACACGCCGCTCTTGAACGAAGACGATCTGCGCCAGATCGCGCGCTGGGCTGCGGCTTGCGCCGGGCGCGCTCTGCCCCTTTTCGAGGCGAAGGCCCCGGACGACAGCCGCCCTCGCGCAGCACTTTTGGCCATCGGAAGCTTTGCGCAGGGCGGCAAGCGGAGCTCGGCGCTGCGCAAGCTTGCCTGGGCCGCCGGTCAGTCGGCGCGCGAGGTTGGCGATCCCGCGGCCTCAGCCGCTGCCCGCGCGGCGATGGCGGCAGCCGGATCCGCCTACACCCATCCGATCGCGACCCCCCACCAGGTCAATCATATCCTCGGGCCGGCCGCCTACGCCGCGCAAGCCGCAACGCTCGCCGCCGACGACCCGGCCGACGTCCTTGACGCGGAGATCCGCTGGGCGATTTCGCAGGCATCGCCGAAAGTCCGCCAGATCATACAACGCATGCCGGCGCGCGCGCCGAGCAAAGGGCCGTTCCACGCGCTGCTCTACCGGCTTGATACCTGCCTTCGCACATGACAACAGTTCCATCGGCACCTGACAGAGAAAGCGGCATGGAAATTGTAGATTGCACGGTCCCCTATTTCAGCCAGTGGGAAAGCCCTGAGATGACACTGGCGGTTCTGTCGGAGGGCGCCGCGGCGCTTCACCGCGATCCGCTCTGGCGCAATTCGGGAGCCGAGACGGTTGAGGAATATGCGCGCTGGGCCGTGAATGTCTGCGGCATGGCCTGCCTGAAGATGATCCTGGCCGCGCGCGGCGAGTTGCATCCGATCCTGTCGCTGGCGCGCGGCTGCACCGACCATGGCGGCTATGTCATCAACCCGGCCGATGCCTCGATCAAGGGGCTGATCTATGCACCCTTCGTGACCTATGTCGGCGAACGCTTCGGGCTTGGCGCCCAGACGCTGACGAACATGCCGACGACGGACATTCCCGACGTGCTGTCCGAACGCCGCTTCTTCATCGCCTCGGTCAGCAGCGCTATACGATGGCCCGAGCGCGAACCGCCTTCGAAAGGCGGTCATCTCGTCCTGGTGACGGCCGCCTCACGGCAGAGTGTGCGTTTTCACAATCCCTCCGGCCATGACCGTGCCAATCAGGCCGACGTCGTCATGCCGCTTTCCACCTTCGACCGGTTCTTTGCCAATCGCGGGATCGCCGTCAGCTTCTGATGTCGCGATGCGCGCCCAGAGCATGTCGCACAAAAGTGTGCCGCGGCTTTGCGTTAACGACATGCGCAAAAACAAGAACTTAAAGCGCGCCTAGCGAATCTGAAAGATCGCGACGCGCTTTAAGTACCCAATAAAGGCAGGCAGCAATCATCTGCAAAAATGCTAATAATCAAGCGGGGCAGGAATAGAGGGGAGTTATTCGATGCCACGCCTAGCACAATTGTATTTCAAGACCGCGATCATCTTTCTGATCATCGGCATAGCCATGGGCCTTCACATGGCCATCGGCCAGGATCACAGCGCGATCGGCGCCCACGCGCACGCAAACCTTTTGGGATGGGTGACGATGGCGATCTTCGGTGGCTATCACGCGCTGAACCCGGCAAAGGCGCAAAAGCGCCTGGCGATGATCCAGTACTGCGTCTACACCGGCGGCGTCGCCCTGCTGGTGCCGTCGCTTTACCTGATGCTCACCGGCAGTCCACAGCTGGAACCGCTGGTCGCCATCGCGTCGATCATCGTCTTCATCGGCGTCTTGCTGTTTGCCGCCATCATTTTCGGCAGCAGCGAAACGGTTTCCCGCCCGACGGCCGTGCCGTCGCGCTAACCGCGGACGCGAGCAATCGCACCATCGGCCTGGCAAGGCCGGGCGTTCTCTATCGAGCGCCCGCCTTCAGGACGCGATGCGTCGCATTGTCGACCGCAAGGCCAGTCTCGGTGCTGTCCTTCTGGAACCCGCGCATGGTGTTTCCGCAGGCCGAAAGCGAAAGCAGTGCCAGACACACAAACGCGATCGTGGCCTTGGACATCCTCATCTCCATCCTGGCTTCGTCGTCCTGTTGAGATGACGCGCCCGCGGGCAAATTCAACGCATCGGGCAACAAAAACAGGAACAAAGCCTGTCGCGCAGATGTGCTCATCCGTTTTCGGGTCTTGCGGCTTCCCCGAGATCGCCACGTGCTTCTGGCCGCGTGATGCCGAGAACGTCCACTCGACACCTTCCGAAACTTGGCGCAATCTGAAGGTCGGTTTTCGAGAGGATTTCATGATCAGGTTTACGCGAAAGAGTGGAATCCCTTTGGATCTCGAGGCGAGCCAGGTGCTGCGCATCCGCAAGACGGATCCGCGCCTCGATGACGATCTCGGCAACACGCTGATCAATGCCGGCCAGACCTTTTTTGTTCAGGAAGAGTCGACGGCCGTCGCCGCCGCCGTCAAGGCCGAGCTGCCGTCGCTCTATCGTTTCACCCACCGCCTCGGCGCACCGGTCTGGATCAATGCGCATGCGGCCAAGGGGCCGATGCCGCTCGCACCCAACCACCACGTCCCCGGCCTCAGCTCGGCACTCGATATCGGCGGCAAGCGCCAATATGTCCGCGAAAGCCCGGAAGAAGTCAGAAGCGCGATCGCGGCCGCCGGCGGCGACGTCCAGCCGATCCCCGAAGAGGGTCTCTGGGTGCAGGGACGCGAGACGCTGCGGGAAATTCTCGGAAGCCTGGAGGCCTGGGACGAAGAACTGTCGACGCTGGAATAGCAGCACCCGGCATCTTCCGCAGCGCGCCCTGCCGCGCCGCCCTATTTATTTCATCAAGCGTACCGGAATCGCCGAATCGGACCTTCCCCAGCCCAAGGGCGGCATAGTATTTACCGTACCGCGCAGTACGTTCCTTTATGGACTGCGCTTCCCCGCACCTGAGCCATTTTGGGTGCTTGCTTGCCCCGCCATCGCGCGGGGCTTTTTCTTCTCTGGTTCAATCGACCTTGAAGACGTCATCGCCAACGAAGACGATCACATATTGCCCCGCCACATCAGGCTCGCGCGCCCACTGAGAAAGCTGCTGCGAATAGGGCTCCCGTTTCCAGATATCGGGAAAGTCCGGATCGACGAGCACCGTGATCTGCGGCCCCTGTCGATAGATCATCATGTGCGAGCGCGCCGGATCCCATTCGGGTCCGAGCCGCTCGTCCGTCATCCAAAGACAGAGAAAATCGCGGCATAGCTGCGGCCTGAAATCATAGATCCGACAGCCCTGACCCTCGATGCAATTCTCGCACCATGCGTTGGCCGGCTTTGCCAGCTCATCGATATCCGGCAGCCGGCAACAGAGCGTGCAGGCGCCGCAGGCGCGATCGGCAAGTGAGATCTCGTTCATGCGCGCGTCCGTACCATCTCGCTTGCGGACGCGACAGGAAATTCGATCTGTCCGCCCGCGCGCCATCAGCCCGCCGGTGGACGCGGCGGCAAGGCGCACGTAGCTGGCCGCACCGCCATCCTTGCCGTGCCGCAGGCGTCAGACGATGGCGCTTCCGGCCATGAACGCCAGCACAAGGAAGATCAGGAAGACGATCAGGGCGATGTAAAAGAGGATCTTGGCGATACCGGCCGTTGCCGCCGAGACGCCGGAAAAGCCGAGAAAGCCGGCGATCAATGAAACCACGAAGAAGATGAGAGCCCATTTCAGCATCGCGATACCCCTGTTTGAGTTGTCGCTACGGAAAGTCGAATCCCGACAAAAAGTTCCCGCCCGCATGGCAGCGCCGGCAATGCGCCCACCCTCGCACGGCGGTCGGGACACCGCTCCTGTCATTGCGTCACACCGCAGGCTTAGTCAGCAATCCGGCCCGATACTCCGATAAGGCTAGTGTCCCGGCACGGCCCTGCATTGTAGGATGCGCCCGTTGGTTGCGACCCTGGGGGCGGCAATGTTTCTGCAACGAACCGAAATTCGCGAGCAGACGATCGAGATCAGGGAGTTTGTTGGCGAAGGCAGGGTCGAAATCGACGAGCGTATCCTTTTCGACGACGAGGATTCGCATATCGTTGTCCTCCTGGAGATCCTGACCGGCGACGTCACCTTCACGCTGCGCGGGCCGGATGTCGAAAACCTCGCCAAGGGCTCCGGTGATCGCGTGCGGCTCTACGTCATGCCTCCCGCCCGGCGGGCCTATGACGCCTTTCTGGAGGTTCGCGCCAGAGCCGGCAGCCGGTTTCGCGCTGTTATCGCCCGCATTGGCAGCGCCTTTGCCGCCGCTGCCAGCGATCTGCCCTGCTGCGCCTGCAAGCGCGTCTGCAAGCTCTTGGTTTCCACAGTACTCGCCGCCGTCGGTGTTCCCGACCCGCAAGACCTCGCCCCCGGTGGCCTCCTGCAGATCACCGCCGAGCAGTCATATGAACTCGACGAGGGGCTCGGTCATGCCGGCATCCACGGCCCGCTGGCCGAGGGGCCGATCGGAACGTTCCTCGCCCTGTTTGCCGACAACATCAGGAGCGTTGTCTGGTCCTCATTGCAGGCCGCGCAGCAAGTCTTCCAGCCCCCGGACAGGATCTACACATTCGCCTGCAGACGCCTCGGTTGCTGCCCCTGACATCGCGTTCCCCTGACATCGCGCTCCAAGGCCACACTTGAGCCGCCCGCCGCCAGCGTCGTTCCTCCCATGCAACCAGATTGCCCGTCCGGCAACGCGAAGGCCGCTTCCAATTCCCTGCAAAGCTGATCACCATCCGGCACCGGAGGCCGGATATATGATTCGACATGCACGCCTGCTCCTCATTGCGCCCCTCGCCTTCGTCGCCTCGTGCGTTACCGGCATCTCCGAGGACATGCTCGATGCCGGCTGGTGCCGCAGGATGGAGGCGGCAAAGGCCGATACCGACGACAAGGGCCGACGCAACCTGAGCCTTGCAATGATCAAGCACGATTGCGAGCGCAAGCTGCGCGACGCGGAGAAGAAGGCTGCGCATCGCGCACCATGAATTCAGGTTGGGGCCCGCAGCACGATGACAGGAAAAAACCTCGCCTACCGTTCCCGGTCGACGAGGCGTTGCATTTCCATCCGCGGAAGGACCCGATCCGGATGGTCGATCAGGAAGCATGCGGGCCTTCGTACTTGCAAGTGAAACGCCGGCCCGGCGCTTTGGTTCCAGCCACACTGCCCGCACGATGGCCCGGCGCCGTATCGCCCTCTATGTCTGCTCGCCGAGGCGCGCCGCCCGCTGCCGCAGGAAGGCGGCATCGGCTGGCGACCCGGCAAGAGCGATCGCCGTGGCATAGGCCTTGGCGGCGTCTTCGGCCTGCCCCATCCGCACCAGCAGTTCCGCCCGCGCCGCATGGTATGGCTGGTAGGCACTAAGCTCGCCCGCAAGCGCGTCGAGCGAGCGTAGCGCCGGCTCCAGCCATCCCGCTTCGCAAAGCGCCACCGCCCGGTTGAGGCGGATGACGGCCGTCGGCTCCAGCCTCAGCAGGCTGTCATAGAGGAGCACGATCTGCGGCCAATCGGAGCTTTCACCCTGAATGTGGCAGGCCGCAATGGCCGCCTTGATCTGGTATGGTCCCGGCGCCCTGCGCCGCATCGCGGTTTCGATCAGTCCGAGACCTTCGTCGATCTGCGCCCGGTTCCATTTCGCCCGGTCCTGCTCGGCGAGCGCCACGGTCGTCCCGTCCGCGTCCACGCGCGCCAGGCAACGCGCATGGGTGATCAGCACGAGGGCGAGGCACCCCTCGATCTCGGGATCACCAGGGCGCAGCCGGTTCAGCAACCGGCACAGGAACAGCGCCTCCTCGGCCAGATCCCGGCCCTGCCCGGGGCCTGCGGCATAGCCGGCGGTAAAGATCAGATAGATGACGGCCAGCACCGATTGCAATCTTTCGGCCCATTCCTCCTGACCCGGCACGGCGTAAGGTATGCGCGCGCCCGCGATCTTCGCCTTGGCGCGCGAAAGCCGCTGTCCCATCGTCGGCTCCGCGTCGAGGAAGACGCGTGCGATCTCCGTGGTCGACAGGCCGCCGATGGTTCGAAGCGTCAGCGCCACCTGCGATTTTGCTTCAAGCGCCGGGTGGCAGCAGGTGAAGATCAGCCGCAGTCGTTCGTCGGGGATATCGTCGGGCTCGTCGGCAGCCTCGCCCCGTGCCAGCGGCTGCATATCCATCATCTTGCGCGCTTCCGACTTGTTTTGTCGGATGCGGTCGATCGCCTTGCGATAGGCAGCCTGCAGCAGCCACCCATGCTGTGCGTGCGGCACGCCGTTGCGGCTCCAGTGGGAAACGGCCGACACCATGGCGTCCTGCAGCGCATCCTCGGCGAGCTGGAAGCTGCCGAGGCGCGCGATCAGAGCTGAAAGCAGCCGCCCCCGATCGTTGCGAACCAGGCTATCAAGAGCCCTGGTCGCGGCAACGGCACCGGAGGCGGCGGAGTGCTTGTCACTCACACCCCGTAAGTGCTTGTCACTCCCCACTGGGATTGTAGGTCATCAGCGGCCAACCTCGACTGTGCCCCAAGCGACCGACGGCACCATGGCGGCATAGCGCAGCGCGCTGTCGAGATCGGCAACCTCGATTACGTAGTAGCCGCCCAGATGTTCCCGCGTCTCGGCAAAGGGGCCGTCCATCATTTCCACCTTGCCGCCGCGCGTGCGCACCGACGTCGCCGTCTCGACGCCCTGCAGCCCCTCGCCCGAAACCAGCACCTGATCTGCCTTCTTCCGCTCGTTGAGCGCGAAGAAACCGCTCATCATGGTGTCGAATTCCGGCGTGCCGTAGGGCGGTTCCATCTTGGGGTCGTTATAGATCAAGAGCATGTATTGCATCTTCGCGTCTCCTCCCGTTGCGGTTATGGCGGTTTGGGCCTGCAGCGGCAACGTCGCTGCGATGGTGAAGATGAGCGTGGTCAACAAAAGAGCGCTACGCCGGTGAAGGCGAACGGACGCGTCCCGAAAAGTCAGGGTCATGAGAGGCTCCATACTGTTGGCGAGAGCATTTCCAGAAGAAAGGCGAAGTGGCTTGCCGTCAGGAAATGCGAGGGGTCTAGAGCATGTCGCGCAAAAATGTGCCGCGGTTTTGCGATAACGACATGCGCAAAAACAAGAACTTAAAGCGCGCCAAGCGGATCTGAAAGATCACGACGCGCTTTAGAACCCGGTGAGAATCCGGATCAGCGCGATCGCAAGAACCGCAACGGCGAGCATGTTGGTGCCGTTGCCAAGGTAGCGCAGCGGATGCCCGGCATTGTCGATCGGCAGGCCGAAAGGATGGGCAAGCCGCCCCACCAGCAGAAGGATGCCGGCGGCATGCAGCCACGGCGCGCCGGTGCCCTGGGCCTCCGCCAGCAACATCAGGACAAGCGTGAGCGGCACCCATTCGATAAAGTTGCCGTGCTGGCGGATCCTCTGCAGCAGCTTGGGATCGCCGCCATCGCCGATCGAGCAGCTGAGAGCCGTCCGGGCGGAACTCACCCTGATCCAGAGAACGAACCAGATTGCGATGAGCAGAAGTGCATAGAGAGAAGTCGTCGTCAGCGTCATGGGGTTATCACCGGTTTGAGTTGCTTAACGGCCCAAGAACGGAAGCCGCCCCCGGATTTCGACATGGCGCCGAAATATTTTCTGAAAAAACTTGAAAGAAAGTCTCGCAAGACGCTGCCGGTCAGGAACGACACCCTTATCGAACGCTTGCCAATTGCCCGGCTGGCACGCTCCGGACGTGTTCATGCCGGGACGTTTTCATGCCCAAACATTTTCATGCCCAAACATTGTCATGCACTGCATCGCTTCTATCGATCGGGAAGCGCACCGCCACATGATTAGGTTGCAAATGCCTCTTGGAAGTAACGACTTACAGTATAAATATCTATATCAATCAAACAATTAATGGATTTATACACACGGAATACGGGTTATCGGGATGATTTTCCGGCCACACCGATAACGTGCAAGGCCTGAGGCGGGAGCGATCATGCGCGATGTCGTGCCAAACAGGTCTAAAGCATTTCCAGGAAAAGTGCGGAGCGGTTTTCCGTCAGGAAATGCGTAAAAACAGAGACATAGAGCGTTTCTGTGTTTCCGTCTAAATCGGAAACACTCTAGGTCGGCAGCCCAAGCCTGCTGCGGGTTCAGCCCTGCCCTGCGCGCCGCAGGTAAGCCGTCAGCTCCATGCACGTTCCTGCACCGGGCGAATTGCCAGTCCGGGATGAAGCGCGTGCCCGATCGCTTCGCTCTTCCAGCCGGCCCCTCCCATAAGCCGTGCTCCGCATAAAAAAGGCCCCACCAACCGGAAGCGGTTGATGGGGCCAGACAGACCGCTTGATGGTGCACGGTCAAGAAGCGTCAGTAGTAGGGCGACATGCACTGCGCCCGGACGCCCGCCCTTGGAACATAGCTGTTGTCGTAGGGCCGGTAGCTGCGGTAGCGCGACAGGCACCAGTCGACATGGGCTGAGCTGTATTCGCTCGACTGCGGACGATACTGCGGTTCACGATACTGGGGTTCACGGTACTGAGGCTGCTGGCTGCCGATCGCCCCGCCGATGATGGCGCCGGCGCCGAAGGCTGCCAGCGGATACCACCAGCCGTCATCGCCGCGACGATAGCCCGGACGACGATCCTCGTAGCCGCGATAACCATTGTGCCAGCCGCGCCGCCTGTCGTTCTGGTCCCAGCGGCGGTCGTCGCGGCGGTACTGCACTGTCTGGACGTCCGCCTGGCTTAAGACCTGGTCCTTGCTGATGACGAGCGACGCAGCCTGTGCAGGCACAAGGCCGGCGACCGCCGTTGCGGCGGCGATGAATGTGACCATGATCTTCTTCATTGATATTCCTCCTGAAACCATCGTTTCGCATTACAGCGCCGCGCGCCAAATATGGCGCGCTAAGGACGCGGTAACACTATAAATTTGCTGCATAATTTCTCCTTGAATCGATTCTGATTTAAGGAATTGTGCAGTAAGCATGAAGACGAAACGCCACCGGCTGCCATTGGTTCCTGAAGGATCGTCTTTGCAGCAAGCCGCAGCCGCAGCGACGGCTCCGCGGATCTCCGCCGTTACGACAGCATGCCATGCGCTGCCATCGGCGCGCCGGCCTCCGGCCGCTCTTTCGCCAGACGGCGACGAGGGTTCGGTCTCAAAGAATGATGCGCAAGGCCGCGGAAGGTTTTTGCTGAAGGTTTTTGGGGCGCCCGCGCCCCGCATGAGAGACGCGCGGAGGAGCCCGTCATGCCATGCCGGCTTGACGCGCGACGTTCGCCCGTCAGCCAGCTGTTCCTGGCTTGTGGCGGAGAATTCCGCAGCTTCGGTGCCGTCGGCTTACTTGATGGTTACGCCCAATGTGGGAGAGCCTTCGCTCGACCAGCACGAACAGGGCTCGCCGGCCGGGCCCGCGCCATAGCTGCATTGCTTTTTCGGGGTCTTGCACTGCCTTGGGCTACGCGCATCAGCCAGCGCCTTTTCCTCGGCCGCGGCCGCAGCCTTGCCCTTCCTGCCGGTGGCTGGCTTCGACTTTGCCTTCTCGGTCAGCTGCGCTTTTTCTATTCCAGCCCGGCCATCCCCGGTCGGGCCGGTTTCGCTGCAAGACGAAACAAGCAAAAGGGCAGCAACGGCAAAGGCGATTCCGGTGACGATCTTCATGGGAGTATCCGGTAATCCCACGGCCGCGAACTTTCAAGATGGGTGACGCTTAGATTTGCACCCCGAATAGCACGCACCCACACGCTTTGATTGAAATTGTAGCGTGTTTGTCACGGCAACCGCGATTGCGTTGCCCCTATGGACCGTCCGTTCCCTATCGACACCGGGCAACAAGGACCGCCTGAAGCTCCGTTTACTGGCGGCATGCACAGCAATCCGATCGCTGTGCATGATTGCCCCCTCTACCTGATTGCGCCGCGCGCATCCCCGTCCTATCCCGAGTTCAATCGATCCGCCGCAACCATAGCCCACCGGAGCCGGTCACGACGACTGAGTGGCATAGACATCGCCACCCGCCGCATCTCACGCGAGAAACGGCGACCGAACGCGTTGGGCCAAGCACAGTTCAATTGAGCCGCCGGGACACCCCGGGGTTGGCGCCGCCATTGGCAAACACGTTCAGCCTCTGCGCCGCAAGCACAACCTCGACACGATTCCGCGCGCCAAGCTTCTGCATCAGGGCGGTCATGTAATGTTTCACGGTCTTGACGCTGATGTCGAGACAGGCGGCGATCTCACGGTTCGTGCTACCGCGCAGCAGATAGGTAAGGATCTGCTCCTCACGCGAACTCAGGTGCTCTTGCTCAGCGGGATGACGACAGAGGTCTGGGTTCTTCATCGCCATCATGACCTTGGTGGCCAAGCCGGCAGTGATGAATGTGCCGCCATCATGCACGACACGGATCGCCTCGTGCAGTTCGTCGGCGCTGCTTCTCTTGAGCACGTAGCCAGCAACGCCATGGTTCAGCACCTGGATCGCCGTTTCAACGTTCGAATTTTCGGTAAAGACGATAATCCGTGTAGCTTGAAAGTTCCGCCCAATCCGTTCGATGGCGGCCATGGCGTCGCCACGTATGCTCAGATCGAGCACCAGGACATGCGGCAAGATCTCTTCAACAATTTTCAAAGCATCGACCGCGTTTTCGCCCTTGGCGACGATTTCGAGGTCATTTTTTCCAGAATATAAGCTCACCAATGCCTCAAGGAGGATCGGATCGTCGTCAACAAACGCTACTGACACAGACATGATTGCTGCGCTCCTTCCGCGTCAATCACGATAATTGATAAGCAATACATTTAAAAGCAAATGCTTATTCACAGGTCAATTCGTATGGCAACAAGACGTGTTCTGCGCCTGTTGGCTGCTTGTTTCCCTGCGAAGAATTCAATTCCATATGACGTCGCCATCATGGAGCCAAGACGATGTAAGTGGCTGTGAATTCAGCCACTTGCCTCATCCGCCCAACCAATATCGCCGAACAGACCTCTACAAGCAATTCCGGATGACCATTCAGAATGCAGAACAGCTTGACGAGAGATAGTGGCGGCTTTGCTTCGCCGATTTCATACCGCGAGAATGAATTGATTCCGCCGCCGAACAGCCCTTCCGCCTCCTTCTGACCGAGGTGTCGTTTCTTTCGACCAGTTGTGATGAACCGCGGATCAACTTTCTCGCTGTCCACTTTTTTCCTGAATTCGAGCATCGTCTTGATGATTCGCCCCGCGTCCGCGCCATCTGGAACAACTTCACTGCATGCATCGCAAAAGCCGCCTGTCACCGCTTCGATAAGCACGCTCTCTTCTCTGTAGACGTAGGGAACATCGCGGGTATCTCTGACGAGTGTGCCTCTTGCGCAGTATGGGCATGTCATCTTAATGCCTCCCAAGCGATCTAGAGCATTTCCAAGAAGAGTACGAAGCGGCTTTCTGTCCGAAAATGCGTAAAAACAAAGAGATAGAGCGTTTCTGCGATGCCGGATAATTTGGAAACGCTCTATGTCTGCGGCGAGGATCGCCGACATTGGTCATCTCGTCAATTTGGCCACCTGCGTTAACGAACGCCCGGCTCGTGGGCCGGCCCGGATACGCGCCATGGCCCAAAAGCGATAGCGTGGCCAAACCATGCAGCCGCCGAAGCGATTTTGGGCATATCTGCTCGCGTACGTATACCCCGGTCGACATCGCCCCCTCACTCCTCGCGGAAGGCTCTGAGCATCTGGTCGGTGAAGGGTTTTGTGAGGTACGAGATCGCGGTTCTCTCGTCGGTCTGGACGAAGACTTCGACGGGCATTCCGGGCATGAGCTTGCGGCCACCGAGCTTGGCGAGGGGCTCGGTGATCTCGACGGTTGCGAGATAGAAGGGTTGTCCGGTGTTGCGGTCGAGCG
>NZ_JABEKT010000001.1:2863472-3470510 GCF_013283195.1 Ensifer adhaerens
CCCAACCCGAGGAGCAGCATCTCCACACCGCGCAAGGCGGGGCTCATCACGAGCACAAATAGACAATCGCTTCCCACCAAGGATGGCCGCTGCAACGATCCCGCAAATCTGCTCGATCATCGGCCGCGGCCATGGGTGCGCGGATCCACTCGCAACGAGATGGCTCACTCTACCGGGTCAAGAATGTCCACTTCGTTGTTCTTCGGCGATCCGACTTTTGTGCCGATCTTCCACATCATCATCAACTCGGCCGGAAACGGCATCATGAGATCGTGCGCTTCGGTCTCCGGAGACAGCCAGCGGTCGTAGTCCTGCCGGCGCAGGATAACGGGCATCCGATCATGGATCGTCGCCATCATTGCATTCGGTTCGCAGGTAACGACACAGAAGGTGCGGGTATCTTCATCCGTGGCTGGATCCCGCCAGGTCTCCCATAGGCCGGCGAGCACGAACGGTTCGCCTGATTTCATCGCGATGGCATAGGGCTGCTTGTTCTTGCCGGTCCCATGAATGTCCTTCCACTCGAAGAAACCATCGATCGGGACCAGGCAGCGGCGTGACTTGTAGGCGCCGCGAAACATGCCATTCGTTGCGATCGTCTCCGCTTTGGCATTGATCGGTGCGGGCTGTCCTGGCTTGCGTTCCTTGACCCAACTCGGAATGAGCCCCCAGCGCGCGGAGATGAAAACCGGTCCCATCACCCCGTCATCGCGGATCACGTCTCGAATAATGATCGGATAGTACTGCGACGGCGCACCATTGAACCTTGGCAACTGATTTGCCAGGCCTTCGACTCCCTCTCGCTTCGCAAACGAAAAAGCCCGCAACAATCCTTCGAGGTTGGTCTTCAGATAGACACGTCCGCACATGTGCGATCCTCCCCGACAGAAGGTATCGCGACCGCGAAAGTCGTCAACCGGTCACGGTGACAACCGCAATTCGTTTCGCGATCCAACGGTCATGGAAAGGCATGGAAATGCCATCCGGCTTGTCCGACAAAACAATGTCGGAAGCGTCGGAAGGAACCTCGTAAGAATTTTGGAGATTTTATTTTAGTCAGCGTTTTCAAGAAGTTTTGGTGGGTGATCACGGGCTCGAACCGTGGACCCGCTGATTAAGAGTCAGCTGCTCTACCAACTGAGCTAATCACCCATCCGGACCGCCTCGGCGTTTGCCGCTGCGGTCTGGAGGGGCGTATAAAGGCGTTCCCTCACCTTGTCTAGCGTCGATTGCAAAATTTCTGAGAAAAAATTCCAGCGGCCCGGAAAGCCGGCTTTTCCACAGGCGTCTGCCGCACCCCTGGCGCGTTGCGCCCGGGACGCTGGCGGCCAACTCACTGAATCGACACGCCCTCCTTGCCAATATTTGACCGCCACGCCACAGCCAGGCTGATATCTGCCTGCGGCCGCATGCGCCGCGTCAGAGCAAAAGTTCGCCGGCGGCGATCTTCACCGCATGGCCGCCGATGCGCGCCGAGTTGATCCGGCCGCCCGCCACATCGAGATGCAGGTGGATGTAGGACGGCCGACCCATTTCCACCCCCTGCTCGATCAGGAAGGGATGGTGACCATCGACCAGCTGGTCAAAATGGTGGATGGCGCCGGAAAGGGCTGCGGCAGCAGACCCCGTTGCCGGGTCCTCGAAAATGCCCATGTCAGACTTGAACATGCGGGTGTGGAACCGCGCCGTGTGATTGATGCCGCCGCGACAGTAGAGATAGGCCGATGCCAGCCGACCTTCGGCAAGCGGTGCCAGCTGCTCCCAACGCTGCGGGTCGAACTCGACGTTGGCGACGGCGGAGACATCGTGCAGCGGCACCATGACGAACGGCGAGCCGGCGCTCCAGAAAGACGGCGCATGATTCTCGAAGCCGATCTGCGAAGTCTTCAGGCTCAGCGCATCGGCCAGCGCTTGTTTGTCGAAGCGGGCGTCGAGCCGCGCCGATTTGCGCGGCAGGTCGAATTCGGCAAAGCTCGCCTCGCCGGGCTTGATGCGCACGGCGCAACGCACCGGCCCCACCTTTTCCTCCAGCACCTGCACCAGATCGGCATTCTCCTGAGATGTGCCATGCGCTGCCTCGGCGATCGCCACGGCCGCGCCGACCGTCGGGTGCCCGGCGAAGGGAAGCTCATGCCCGGGCGTGAAGATGCGCAGCCGCGCCGTGTGCGCAGCGCCCCCGGGCCTCCGGATGAACACCGTCTCCGAAAGGTTGAATTCCTGCGCGATCGTCTGCATCGCCTGATCGTCGAGCGCATCCGCCCCGAAGACGACGGCCAGCGGATTGCCCTCCAGCCGGTTCTGCGTGAAGACATCGTAGATCGCGTAGCTGAGCGGCATTTATTTCCCCTTGCGCATATACTCCGGCCACGAACTTGCAATGCCATCGGCCGGGCGGCAAGCGCAAAAACGCCATCCCGCGCGGCGCCGTTCGCTATCGGGATACCGCTGCCGCACCCGGCCGAAAGCGTTGCCGCCATTGGCTTCTCGCGACGCCTGAGCGGTACAATCGACCGGTCCCTCCGCCTGCCGGTGACGGGAATGTGATCGCTGCTGTTCGCAAGGCTCGACCGCGACGCGGATTTGGTGTTGATCTATCGCCTGCCGCCCGAACAATGCCTTGGGCTCGGGCCACGACATCCATTCAGCCGGGAGCAAGAAGCACGCCGCATGAGACCGACCCTGGACACCGTGGCTTAGGCAATGCGGCAAGCGATGCAGCGGACGGATGACCGGACGATCTGGGGCGCGTTGGCGCTCGCACTGATGCTGCACGCCCTCGCCTTCACGGCGCTCTCGCGCCTTCCCCCCAAGTCGATGCCGCCACCTCACGCAGAAGGCAGCATCGACGTCGAAATCCTGGCCGAAATGCCGCAGAAGGAGACGCTGATACCGTCGCGCCCCGCCGAGGCGAGCCAGCCCATGAGAGAAACGCAGCACGCGGAACCGAAAGCGCACCCCGATAGCAACGCTCAGCGCCGCGCCGCAGCCACACCCACGCGGCAGCCGCAGCCGCTGGGCATGGTGCACGCCGACACGCTCTATTCCGCCGGCATCCTGGCTTCGCCGCGCAGCCGACAGGCGCGCAAGGGTCTGGCGCAGCTGGCACCTGAAGAGCGGGTAGTGCAGCTCTGCAATCTGGAAGCGATGGAGCAGGTTCACCGTTGGAAAGCGGACTTCGATCCGGACTTCCTCGTCGCCTATGCCTTTTCAGGCGTGCGATTGTCAGGTGGGGTGTTGAAGGCCAATGGCGGGGCGTTTCGCAGCGAGCGGCAATGGTGGCGCATCGCCTATTCCTGCGAGGTCGCTGCGGACGGCAATTCCGTCGTCGGCTTCGCGTTCAAGGTCGGCGACGCGATCCCCCGTGACCAATGGCAGGACCTTGGCCTTCCCGTCGCCGACGCTGCCGGGGACTGAGGGCCCGGGAAACCTGAGCCGTCAGGCCGCATGATCGGCCCGGTGCAAAACCGCCCTTCGGCGCCCGCCAAGCCGCCGTCGCTTGTTGCCGCGGCAGAACTCGAAAACATGCTGCGTTGCATTAAAGACGCCATGTAATTCTCTGAATCGATTCAAGCATTTATCCCTCGCCCCTTGAACCCTGCGGACCGTCCCAGGCTGCACAGCCCTGACTGACCGCGCCGCTTCGATGGCGCGAACACCAATCTCGCGGTTGCATCGACACCGCTGCCTTCGCCCGACTGATCGCTCATAAGAATCAAACATTTGACACATACCAACCGTATGGTATGTTTTCCACATGCCCAGACCGACCAAACAATCACCCGAACGCGGCAACGCCCGGCACCGGCTTCTCGAGGCGGCGCGCGACATCATCCGCGCCAAGGGCTTTGCCGCCACCAGCGTCGATGATCTCTGCCGCGCGGCCGACGTCACCAAGGGCGCGTTCTTCCATCATTTCGCCAGCAAGGACGCGCTCGGCGTCGCCGTCGCCGATTTCTGGGCGGAAACGACGACCGACTTCTTCGCCGCCGCGCCGTATCACGCGCCGCCCGACCCATTGGCGCGTGTTCTCGCCTATGTCGCGTTCCGCAAGGCGATCATCCTCGGCGAGATTGCCGAATTCACCTGCCTGGTCGGCACCCTGGCGCAGGAGGTCTATGCCACCGCGCCCGACATTCGCGATGCCTGCGGCCGCAGCATCTTTGGCCACACCGATACGCTGGTCGTCGATATCGAGGCCGCGCGCATCGATCGCGGCATTGCCGATGACTGGACGGCCGAAAGCCTCGCCCGGCACACGCAGGCCGTCATCCAGGGCGGCTTCGTGCTCGCCAAGGCCGGCAACGATCCCGCGCTTGCCCGCGAAAGCCTCGACCATCTCGACCGGTACATCCGACACCTGTTTCACGTCACCTGAGGAGGATGCGACATGAGCGACACCACCCATATCGGATGCGCCTGCGGACAGACGCGGCTCAAGGTGCAGGGCACGCCGATCCTCGTGTCGGAATGCCTGTGCGACAGCTGCCGGGCGGCGGCTGCCCGCCTGTCGGGTCTGCCCGGCGCCCGCAGCATCCTGACCTCCTACGAGGCCACCCCTTCCGCCGAATATCGCAAGGACCGGATCACGATTGTCTCCGGTGAGGAAACCTTAAGCGAATTCCGGCTCTCCCCCGACGCCGGCTCACGCCGCGTCATCGCCACCTGCTGCAACACGCCGGTCTTTCTGGAGATGAAGGGCGCCCATTGGCTGAGCCTCTACCTGCACCTCTGGCCCCAGGAAACGCGCCCGAAGGCAGCGCTGCGCACCATGGTCGGCGACCTGCCCGATGCTTCGAGGCTGCCGAAGGACATTCCCAACCTGAAGACCCATACCGTGTCGTTCTATGCCAAGCTGCTCTGCGCCTGGATCGCCATGGGCTTCCGCAATCCGAAGATCGCGATCGCACGCAAGATCGAGGCCTGACGGCTGGGCCGAAGCATCGGCGCCTTGCTGTGGCCATCCAGGTGAAAAAGCAGCACGTGAGCGACGAGACCCTGCCGGGCGAAATCAATACTGCAGATTGTGCCGTTGCCTTTGGCATGTATGGTGCCGGCCATGGACAAGACCACGACATTCCCGCTTTCGCTCCCAGGCTATGAAATCGAAGGGCTGATCGAGGCGGACGCGCCGCGGCTGATGCCGCTTTATCAGAGCTGCCGGGATTATGTGGTGCTGGAGCGCGGCCACCCGCCCGACGCCGCCATTGCGCTCGAAGAATTTCAGAGCTTTCCGCCCGGACGAACCGCTGCCGACAAATTCGTCTTCGGATTGATGTCGTCAACCGGAGAGCTCGTCGGCATGCTCGCCTGCGACCGCGATTATCCGCAGGAGAAATCTGGTGGATCGCGCTTCTGCTGATCGACCCGGCCCTTCGCGGGCAAGGCGCGGCGAAAGCCCTGTGTGGCGATTTCTTCGGGTGGCTGAAGACGCAAGGGGCCGACCGCGTCGAACTCGCCGTCTTCGCCGAGAACGTGACCGGACTTCGTTTCTGGCAAGGTCAGGGTTTTACCCTGGCCCGAACGGCAGGGCCGGTCGCAATCGGCGTGAAGCAGCATAGCCTGCAGGTTTTGGCCCGGCCGTTATGAACGGCTGAACGCTGCAAAGTTAGCCTTGAAGGCTGATCGTCCGCTCAAAAACCGGCGCCATTGAGGGCAACAGCGCCTGCGGTTTGCGATCGTTGGCCGCCATCCGCGCGTCGCATGCGCATGCCCCGTGACTGTTACGCCCTGCCGAACGCGCCGCAAAGCTCACGGCGACGTTTCCAGAGCGCTGCAGGTGCCGCAGCAACACGCTGCGGCCACGCTCCCTGTCATCACGCGCTGCCGCGCGGGATCACCGCTTGCCGTCGAACAGCCAGGTAAGGATCGGCAAAATGAACGGCGGATAATTGTGTGCACCCGGGTCCGGCCCCCAGATGGCAATCGCCTCGTCGATCTCCGGTTCGGGATCATCGGCGATATGGGCTGCCACCTTTTCGACCAGCGCTTCGGCCGTTTCTGCCACGCGGTAGAGCCGGAACACCGTCACCGCCCGCCCCATATGGAGCACGTGGTAGCCAGGCTCGGCAGTTGCCGCGTCGAGGTCGATGCCGGTTTCTTCCAGCGCCTCGCGGCGGATATTGCCTGATATGTCGCAGCGCCCGTCGATGATATCATCAGGCTCCAGCGAGCCCGAGGGGCTGTAGACCCGGGCCGGATTGGCCGTGTGCGAGCCCATGCGCACCAGGATCAGCGCGCCATCGGATGACACGATCACCGGCATGGCGAACAGGTGGAAGGCGGCCTCCGTGCGCGTCTTTCGCCACCACAGGAAGGTCGAATAGGGCACCACGTGCCCCTCGCCCACCACGCGGCCGTGCTCGATGCGAAGCGCCCGCTGCAGCACCATTCGCCCGTCGAAGAGGTGCGGGTTGGCGGCGATTTCCGCCCGCCAGTTTTCCTGGGCGGCCCCCACCTGATCCAGATGGAAAGGATGCGGACTGTCCTTGACGTGGATATCGACGCCCGAGATCGGCAGGATCTCGCCTTCGTCAGGCCATTCAGCCGTGTTGCTTTCGAGGATTGCCATCGTCACACGTCCAGCGTCATCGCCACGGGGCAATGGTCCGATGCCTTCGGCCGGTCCCAGCCCGTGCGCGGATAGCGTTCCACCTCCTGTCCCGGCGGAAAGATCGTGCGGAAGGGCTGGCCGCCGCGGATGATTTCCGGCACTTGGGATGCATTGCGCCGGGCAAGGGCTGGCGACAGCCAGATATAGTCGAGCTGGCAGAGGTGCCGCTCCTGCGGCCCGCGGCTGTGAAACAGCGTCCAGCGGTCGAGCACTGGCCGGCGCAGCATCGGGTTCTCGACGAAACCGTCCGCCGTCAGCGCGTCGAGCGCGCTTTGCTCTTCCTCGCGCGGCACGAACTCGTAGCCGTTGCGGCGGTCGCCGAGAATGTCGACCTTCTCCTGGTAATCGTTCATGTCGCCGCAGATCGCGAACATCTTGTCGGCCGTGTGCCCGCGGCCGAAGCGGCTTTCGATGATGTG
Organism: Ensifer adhaerens; assembly: GCF_013283195.1. Lineage (GTDB taxonomy): Bacteria > Pseudomonadota > Alphaproteobacteria > Rhizobiales > Rhizobiaceae > Ensifer > Ensifer adhaerens_G. Next base: position 2,870,502 of record NZ_JABEKT010000001.1, read on the forward strand.
GCGCACGGCTTTCGCTTCCGCCACGCGCACCGGCATCGTCGCCTGGCGCCCGTCCATCCCGTCGCGCGCCGGGCCCATGGATTTGAAATGCACGACGTAAAGCGTCAGTGGCCGCCCGCCAATGCGCAGATCCAGTTCCAGGCAGTCGCGCTTGAAGATCCGGTCGGTCGGCCGGTTGGAGGAAGCGAGCGCATCGTTGAAGATATCGAGATCCGCATAGGTCAGCCCCGCGTGGCTTTTCACCTCGAGGCACTCGATCGGCTGGCCGTCGCGCGTCTCCTCGCGCATCAGCACCGCCACGTCGATCCCACGCGAATCATTGCCCTCGATCAGGTATTTCTGGCGATAGCCGTTGCCGACCATGCGGAAGAGATAATTGTATTCAAACGCCTGCAGCGACGCCATGTTGTCGGCCTCCTGCAGGCAGAGGATATCCGCATCGCAATCGGCAATCGCGAGCGCCGACATCTGCCGCGTATCGTCCGTATGCGCGATCGTGCGCGCCTCTTCCAGCCGCTGATACTCTGCCTCGCTCTTGACCTCGAAGAGCCTCAGCACCCGATCCTGCTTGAGCTGATTGCGAAAGCCGGAAAAATCGAAGCGGCTCATGAGATTTTCAATATTGAAGGTGGCAAGTCTAAGGGACATCAAGCAATTCCATGACTGAAGTGCCGCGGAGATTAGGCATTGAAGCGCAAATGTCGAGAATGATTTGGCCGGAGCGGCGTGAGGAGGATCGCCTTGCCGGAGGCTGGCGTTGACGCCTCGGCGAAACGCTCATCGTCTGCGATGTCGAATGCATGCGGTCGCGCCTCCTCAAATCGATTGCTGCAGAGCGTCGTTGAGACGAAGCTCAGGAGCACACTGTCGGCAAAAGCGGACGGGGGCCGGTCGACCTTGCCATGGTGGCGATGCCGGCGAATGACGCCATGTGTCTTCTGTTGACATATGAGGGACAGCCCATAAGCTGCGCGCACGCCTTTGAGATCGACACCGTTACCGGAGACAGGGATCATGCAGGTGCCCCTCAGACACGCATGGCCAAGCGCATGAGACGGTTTCTGCTCGTGAGCCTCGCCCTTTGCTTTTCGGCCTTGGCGACCGCCGCCGCAACGCTCGACACCATTACGAAGCGCGGAACCGTGCGGATCGGTTACATCGCCGATCAGGCGCCATTTTCCTCCGTCCAGCCAGGGGCCGAACCGGTGGGATATGCCATCGACCTGTGCCGCAAGATTGCTGACGAGATCGAACATCAATCTCCGCAACTGAAACGCGAATTTGTCGAGATGACGCTCGCCGGCGGCTTCGATGCAGTTGAGAATGAAGATGTCGACTTGCTGTGCGGTTCCATCACGGTGAACTTGAAGAGGCGGGAAATCGTCGATTTCTCACAACCGATCTTCCTCACCGGGGCGAGCGCGCTGCTGCGCAAGGATTCGCCCAGCTACCTGCAGGCACTGTTTCGCACCGAACCGGCCATTCACGCCGTCAGCGAGCGCGCTGCCACAAACGTCATCGGTATGCGCGCCAACACGACGACGGCAGGGACGCTTCGCGAGCAACTCGCAACCCAGGAATCGACGACAAAGCTTGCCGATTTCAACACGCATGAGGACGGGCTCAAGGCGCTGGAGGACCGCCGGATTGATGCCTATATCGCCGATCAGGTGCTGCTCATCAACCTTGCCAAGCGGGCGCGCGATCCATCCTCGCTATCGGTCGGCGATCGCCTGATCACGCATGAACCCTATGCGATCGCCTTGCGCCGCAACGACGCCGACTTCCGTCTGCTGGCAGACCGTGCGCTGACGGATTTCTACCTTTCGGACGAGTTTCTGCCGCTGCTGGAGAGCTATTTCGGAGCCGAAGCGCCGATGCTGCACACGCAGATCATCATGCAACACGTGCCATAGGTCGCGTGCGGCGGGCGGATATCACGCCATATTGAAAACGTGCAGTCCGGCGCATGCGAGGCTCGGGCCGGTCGACGCGTTGTGTGGGGCGTATGAAGACGCTCGGCACTGCGATCGAGACTGCCGTTCTCGCGCAGCGCATAGTCGTTGAGCAAGTCCTCGAACGCGTCGGGATTGTCCCACCCGCTGTCACATCTCCGGCAGGCCGGCCTTTCGGAATCCGTCGACAAAATGGTCTCGTACAGATGCATCGCGCAGCGGCTGGGAGCGGAGCCAATGGCCGATCGTGAAATGAGGGTGGGCGATCAGGAACAATTCTGCTTCTCGCCGCGCCTCCTCGCGGTGGCCCAGCTGCGCAAGCGTAGCCGCCAGGAACTTGCGTGAGTTGGTGCGATAGGTGTCTTTCCTGCGCAGTGTAGCGGTTGCCGCCTCGTAGTCGCGCGCGGCGTATTGCGCCTGCCCAAGATGACAAAGATACCAGCAGGCCGGATAGGGATTGAGGCGTAGCGCTTTTTCGATCTGCGCCAGTCCGTCGGCCACCCTGCCGTCGAGCACGGACATGTCGGACATGGCGGCCCAGGTGTCGGCGTGGTTCGGGTCGAGCTCCAGCGCCTTGGCGAAGGCGGCCTCCGATTCCTCCCATCGCCGCTCATAAGCCAGAATGGTCCCAAGGATGTAACGGCAGCCGGCATCGTTGGGATCAAGGTCGATCGCCTTCTGCGCGAGCGTCACCGCCATCCGGCGGTTGGGATCTTCCGGCTCGCCGAAATGCGTCCAGGCAAGCCAGCGGTTGTAGGCGAGCAGACCGACCGCCTCTGCATAGGATGGCTCGAGCTCGACCGCCCGCTGGAGCAGCATATGGGCCTCACGCTCGGTTTGCGGCGACTCTTCCGTCAGCAAGCGGGCGCGCACGCACAGCTCGTATGCCTCAAAGTTCTTCGGCCGCTTGCGCTGCGTCGGGATGGTCAGCCGGCCGACAAGGGCCTCGACAATCTTGGCGTTCACTTCATCCTGTAATTCGAAAACATCTTCCACCGTCCTGTCGAACCGGTCGGCCCACAAGTGCTGGCCGCCGAGCGCATCGATCAATTGAGCATTGATGCGCACACGGCCCATGGCGCGTCGGGCGCTCCCCTCAAGCACGTAGCGGACGCCGAGTTCCTGGGCGACCAGCCTGATGTCGACCGGCTTGCCCTTGTAGCCCTGCACGGAATTGCGCGCGATGACGAACAGGCCGGCAGTGCGGGAGAGGTCGGTGATCAGGTCTTCGGTCAAGCCATCGACGAAAGGCGCGTCCGCTTCATCCCCGCTCATGTTCGTGAACGGCAATACGGCGATCGAGGGACATTCGGGCAGCGGCAATTTGCTCTGCAGCGCATCCGGCCAATGCCACACGTGGACCGGGCGCGTGAGGTTCTTCAGGTAGCGTTCGCCCGCATCGAAGAACCGCTCGCCGATCTTGCCGACGATCTCGCCGTGAACCTTGGCTGAAATGCAGATACCGCCCGGTTCGGCCTGCGTCTCCAGACGCGCCGCGACATTGACGCCGTCGCCGAGCACGTCCGAGCCGTCGTCGATGACATCGCCCAGATTGACGCCGACACGCAAAAGCAGGCGCCGGTCTGCGGAAGGCCCGACAGCAACAGTCGCCCGTTGCATTTCCAACGCCGCTGCGACCGCGTCGACAGCGCTGGCGAATTCGATCAGGAATCCGTCGCCCATGGCCTTGAAGATGCGACCCTTGTGGCGCATCACGGCCGGCTCGATAACGCCGGAACGCAGTTCCCTGAGGCTCGCCAGCGTTTCGACTTCATCAGCCTCCATCAGGCGTGAATATCCCACCACATCGGCAACGACGATGGCGGCAAGGCGACGCTGAAGAGATTGATCCGTCATGTGAGGACAAGCCTAACGACCGAATTGGCAGGGTATTGTTCGACCGCAGGTGAGTCAACAAGTGGCAGGAGGTCACGCCGGGGCGACGCCCCACCCGCACGATCCCCACCGCCACCACATCGCCGACGCCCTTGCCCGGACGCACGCGTGCCGCCAGCGAGACAGAGGAGATCGATCTGGTCTTCGCGCCGGCCCCGATCTTCGCCTCGAACCACCCTGGCACCCGATCACGCTTCAGCCGGACAAGCGCTTCGCCGTGCAAGGAGCGGTGATTGCCGGAGCTTCACGGAACCTTGACTGGCGTCTTTCAAATAGGCCCAGGCGCAATTCATGCCGCTTGACAGTAGAACGAGCCGACAATAGAGACGCATCCAGGTCCACAGGGTGACCTGCCGCTCGCATGGCGTTATCGCCATTGGTTAACCCCTGCCTTGGACAAGCTGATCGCCATTTCCCCCTAGGGGCAGTTGGAGCGATGGCAATGCGAGCCCCATCAAAATCATCCGACTTGCCCATGACGGGAGTTTTTGATGAGCGACCAATCGTCGTTGCCGGCTGAGCCGGAAAATTCACTCTTGAGTGGATCGATCCGATCCGCCTTCATTCGAACCAGCCTGCCAATCATCGTCGTAACGACGATAAGCGGCCTGCTGACCGTGGCCGATGCCATGCTTCTCGGCGCATTCGTAGGGGCTGATGCCCTGAGTGCGGTGACGTCAGTGTTTCCAATCTCAATGTTATTGGTGGCTGTCTCGACGATGGTCGGCATCGGCATGGCCAGCATTTTGGGACGTCGACTAGGTGCCAAAGACGTGGATGGGGCAATCGGCACCCTCGCTTCGGCACAGGGCCTTGCCCTTGCTGTCGCTGCCCTGGCAATGCTGACTTTTTTTGGACTGGGTGCCCATGTTGTCAGTTTGGCGGCGGGCGGCAACGTCCACCTTGGTGAGATGGGATGGACTTTCCTTGCTATTTCATTTGCGACCGCACCGGCAGGATTTCTGCTTTCTGTGCACGTCGACGCGCTGCGCATGGAGGGGCGGGTTGGCTTCATGGCTATGGCAGGCGTGTTGGTGACGCTCGCCAATATCGGTTTCAACGCATTGCTGATCGGGGTGTTTGATTTTGGAGTGGCTGGGTCGGCCTGGGGTACGGCCCTGGCGCAGGTATTGGGGCTGGGTGTCGTTGTTATCTATCGCATGAGCGGCAGAGCAGGCCTGCCGATGGTCGGCTTGAGATACGACGGTGAATGGCGAGAAATGCTGGCCCTTGGGGCACCGCGCAGCCTCAATTTCATCGGTATTTCGCTCGGCTCGGCGGCGGTACTGTTCACCCTGCTATGGCTGGAGCTGCCGCAATCCGACATGACGATCGCAGCATATGGGGTGGTGATGCGCTTGATGACATTTGCCTTCCTGCCGCTGATGGGTATGAGCCTGGCCCTGCAGGCAATTGTCGGCAATGCGGCAGGTGCCAGGCAGGATGAGCGGGCAAAGCAGACGCTTTATTTTTCACTTGCCGTAAGCGGAGTTTATTGCCTGCTGGTGCAACTGCTGCTGTTTGGTGCACGCGGCTGGCTGGGCGGGCTTTTTGTGCCCGATGCCCCTGTTGGGCTGGAGGTGGCACGCATTGTTCCCCTGTACCTTGCAGCGTACGTCGCTTTTGGCCCGGTCATGATGGCCGCGAGCTATGCGCAAGCCATAGGCAGGGCACGGCAAGCCGCTGTTCTCTCGCTGGGGCGAGCATATCTGTTCGCAATTCCGCTGACCTTGGCCTTGCCCCACATTTGGGGTGAGACCGGTGTGTGGGTCGCCGCTCCGATAGCCGATATCTTGATGCTGATGCTCAGCATGCTGGTTTGGTGGCGTGCCCGCACTTACACCTCGCGAAAGGCCGGCGGCTTCGGATCAGGTTCACTCACTCCATAATTGGGTTATGCCCGCATCGCCACCGGAGCGAGCGCGACATCGGTCGACGTAATCGTTACGTATTTCCCGCTTGCCGGTGGCCCGCCGCCGGCGAGCGCTTACGCAATCGCTGTAATCTCCAGCTCCTGCCCGCCGACTGTCGCCACATCGCCGACGCCCTTGCCCATCAGCACTCTTGCCACCGGCGAGACATAGGAGATCGATCCGGTCTTCGGATCCGCCTCGTCCTCGCCGACGATGCGGTAGGTCTGCACCCGGCCGTCGTCGCGGCAGAAGGTGACCGTGCTGCCGAAGGCGACCACGTCGGTCGAGGTCGGGGCAGAGACGAGTTCGGCGGTGCGCAGCCGTTCGGCAAGATAGCGAAGGTCGCGCAAGGGGCCAGCCGCCTGGCGCCGGCGCTCGTTGACGTCGTCGATCCCGCTCGTCGCATCATAGGCCGCGCGTGCCTCACGCTGCTGCTCTTCCAGCGCCTTCAAGCCCGCTTGCGTGACAAGGTTGGGATGCGGCGAAACCGGGCGGTCAGGCAGAAGTGTTTCCGCAGCGGTTTCGGCACTTTCTTCCTTGGTAAAGGCAACACTCACGATCGAACTCCGTTTCGGCGCAGGCCGGCTTTTACATAGCATCCGGGCGAAAGCCCACCACGGGCAGAACCGAAGCGATGGATGCCCGAGCGCAAACGATGATATTGCCTCATCCGTTCGCAGCGGTCACCCCGCATTGTCCCGATGTCCGCCGATAACACCGTCACCGGCCGGCGACACGCTCTTTTGGCGGGGTCAACGCGCTCGCGGCTCCAACACCGTCACAATGCGAAAATCCTCTGACGACCGGCGGCAAATGCCAGCAGTACGCCTCCATAAAAACAACGGGATACCGCGATTTTCTGACTCAGTTTGTGACGCGAAAGACCAAGCCCGGCAAGCCACCCTGCCGCCGCGCTGCGCTCGGCGCGGCGCGCCGGTCGCCCTCGAACAACGGCCCGCCCTGCAGCGCGAGTTCATCGCGCGCCAGTGCCACCAGCGCACCGGCCTGCCCCGCGGCCGCCAGGCGGAAGGCCTCGTCGAATCGGCCGGCCAGTTCCGGATCGAGACGAAGCAGCAGCCGCGGCAGCCACTTGCCCTTGCCGGACCAACAACCGCGTCCAAGGAGCGCTAGGTCGCACAGCGGCTGGTGAAGGGCGCTAGCAATCGCCCGCACCTCCGCCTCTGGCCGCTCGTCCTTCAGGTCGTCGAGCAGGTCGGTGATCTGGTAGCGCAAGAGGTTGCGCCGCTCGGCGCCGATCTCGCCTGGCCCTCGCGCAAGCGCTGCGCTTGCCTCGGCCTGCAGGCTGCTGCCGCGTTCGATATTCCGGCCGATCACCGCGCCGCCCGCCAGCATGTCGAGAAGCACGGGGTGGCCGCCCGCAGCATCCTGATCGACGAACCAGTTCAGCGTTTCGAAATCGTGGACGAATGCCTCGACGGGAAACGCGTCCGTCGTAAAGCTTTCGCGCCAGGCGCTTTCCAGGGTCTCATGCAGCACGACGAGATCGATATCCGAAGACGGCGTGCCCTCGCCACGCAGGATCGAGCCCGCGACGATGGCAAAGGCCGCGTCCGGGAAGCGCTCGCGCACAATCGTTTCCGCCGTGCGCACCGCCGCCAGGCGCTGCTCCACCTTTCTTGCGTCTTCGGCGAGATCCGCCTGGCTGCTTTTTTCGTTGTTCGACAAACCCGTCCCATCCCCAAAACGAAAAATCCCCCCGCGGCCGTCATCTCACGGGAGGATCTTGATCGAAAGGCAAAACCTGCCGTCGCCGCTTTTCGGCGGCAACTCGGGCGCTCCTCGTGTTACTGCAGCGTGCGCGTCGGCGCCTGGCCGGGCTGGCCGGCCGATGCCGCCGCACCCGCCGGGTCTGCCGTGTTGCGCTGGCCGTCGAGGCCCGTTGCCACCACCGACACGCGGAACGTGCCGTCGAGTGTGCGGTCGAAGATCGAGCCGACGACGATGTCGGCCTCGTCGTAGACTTCCTCGCGAATGCGGGTCGCCGCTTCGTCGACTTCGAACAGCGTCATGTCCATGCCGCCCGAGATCGAGATCAGCACGCCCTTGGCGCCGCGCATCGACACTTCGTCGAGCAGCGGGTTGGCGATCGCGGCTTCCGCCGCCATCAGCGCGCGGCCCTCGCCGGTCGCCTCACCGGTGCCCATCATCGCCCGGCCCATGCCCTTCATGACCGACTTCACGTCGGCGAAGTCGAGGTTGATCAGGCCTTCCTTGACGATCAGGTCGGTGATGCACCCGACGCCCGAATAGAGCACGCGGTCGGCGATCACGAAGGCGTCGGCAAAGGTGGTCTTGGCGTCGGCGATGCGGAAGAGGTTCTGGTTGGGGATGACGATGACGGTGTCGGCTGCCTCGCGCAGGCGCTCGACGCCCTCTTCAGCCATCTGCATGCGGCGCTTGCCTTCGAAGCTGAACGGCTTGGTGACGACGCCGACGGTCAGGATGCCGGCCTTGCGGGCTGCCGCTGCAATCACCGGGGCAGCCCCCGTGCCGGTGCCCCCGCCCATGCCGGCGGTGACGAAACACATATGCGTGCCGCCGAGGTGATCCATGATCTCGTCGATCGATTCCTCCGCGGCCGCCCGCCCGACTTCCGGCAGCGAGCCGGCGCCCAGTCCCTCGGTCACCTGCGCGCCCAGCTGGATCAGCCGCGATGCCTTCGACATCGCCAGCGCCTGCGCATCGGTGTTGGCCACGATGAAATCAACGCCCTGCAAGCCCTCGGCGATCATGTTGTTGATGGCGTTGCCGCCACCGCCGCCGACACCGATCACGGTGATCTTCGGGCGCATCTCGGTGATCGTCGGCTTCTTGAAATCGTTCATGGCTTTGTCTCCTAGGGCGAACGCCGCCAAAACAACGGATCGGGGCGAATCGGGCAGCTGTTATTTTAGGAATTGAAAAAAGCCACGGAGAAGGCAAGAGAAAAGGGGAATGTCACTTTCCACACATGATTTGTAATTTGGCGTCACGGCGGAATTTCAGGTTGCCGGCCGGATCGCGCCGTCGGACAAATTAAGTCATTTTATCAGAGACTTGATTTATCTGCACCGCCGCAACCACCATTTGCCCCGGAGCGAACCAGCAGCACTCTCTTCTGGCTTCGACAGACCGAAAAGGTGCAGCACATCTCTTCCCGCTCCCTGTCAATTGGGAAACAGCGTCATCGCAGCACCCAAATGACGCAGACGCGAACTCCGAAATTGCGGCGAGGTTTTGCCCCTCACCCCAACCCTCTCCCCGCTTGCGGGGCGAGGGAGACCCGAGATTGCGGCCCCGTTTCAATCCCAGCACTTCTCCCATTCACTCCTGCTGGATGAAACGCTGGGCGCGCCACACGCCCCTTCTCCCCGCCTGCGGGGAGAAGTTCCCGGTAGGGGGATGAGGGGCTGAGCGGAATGCGCGGGACGACAGTCGCGGCGCCGGTGGCGGCAGTCGCGCCAATCTCCCTCCTAACCCGCAAAACTCGGCCGCGCCCGCACCCGCTCCAGCCAGCGCTGGACGTTTGCAAGATCGCCCGGCACCTCCATGCCGAAGACATCGCCGAGCCAGGCGCAGACGCCCGCGGTGATATCGGCGATCGAGAATGTCTCGCCGGCAAGGAACGCCCGGCCGTCGGCAAGCTCCCGGTCGAGCCAGGCCCATTTTTTCGGCACCGCCTGTCGCTCGGTCTCGGCAAAGGCAGGAAACTGGGTCAGCCTCTCCTTGAAGAAGGCATCGGAATGCAGCGCCACGTTGCCGATCGTGCCGAAGATTACCAGTTCGGCGCGCCGGTTCCACATCTCCACCCTGGCGCGGCTGACGGCGTCGCTGCCAAAGAGCTGCGGCTCGCGGTGCGTCTCCTCGATATAGCGGCAGATGGCGACGCTCTCGGTGATGACGGTGTCGTCGTCGAGTTCCAGTACCGGGATCTGGCCGAGCGAATTGAGCACCAGAAACGCCGGCGCCCTGTGCTCCGCCTTGGAAAAATCGACATCCACCATCGGCAGATCGATCCCCTTCTCCGCCATGAAGATGCGCACCCGGTACGAATTCGGTCCCATGCCCTGATAGAGTTTCATCGCTTCCTCCCATCGACTTGCGCGACACCACCGTCGCCCGTTCGCTGATCCCATCACTATGTCATACCAGTTGCTTTTAGCAACCAGTTTTATTTAACGTATCGGTTTACCTCCGGGAGAGAGGATAGACCGCGGGGTAAGGCAAGTCGGAAAGATATGATCAGCCAATCCAGCTGGGTCAGCCGAGTTGACCTGGGTCAACTGAACTGACCAGGCCATATCGGGCAAACGCATGCAGGCACATGCGAGCGGCCGCGCCACCTATGCCAGATTTGACAGGAGCTGATGTCGGTGGGCCTGGAACGCGGCCCGCTCCTGACGCCAGTGTTCGAGATGGCCGTCGCGCGCCAGCCGTTCGGCGACATCAGCTCCGAGCATCGAGACCATCGCCGCCTCGTCGCCCATGTGCTCCAGCACGGCCTCAACCATGGCAGGAAGTGCGGCGTCACCGGCGATGCCGTAGCTGTCGCAGAACAGCCGCAGGCGCGCGCTGCCGTTGCGCAGATCATCGAATGCTGCAGCAGCCATTTCGCTCGAATGAAACGACAGCGGCACGGTCCAGTAGGCGAGATAGGCAACGTCCCTCAACCTCGGCCCCGGCCCGGCGAGATCGAAATCGATGACCGCGGCCGGACGACCGTCGCGAAAGATCAGGTTGTAGGGCGCAAAATCATTGTGGCAGATGACCTCGTGGCGCGCGCTGTCCGGATACCGGAAAGCCCAGTGATCGGACGCTGTGTGGACGAAATCGACCGTTGCGTCGTGATAATCGCGAAGCAATCGGGCAGCAGCAACCAGCGCCTGCCCGTCCTGCCACAGTTCCGGCGCGCAGTCGGCCTGACCGTCGAGAAAGGCGAGTATCTCGCGCCCCTGCCCGTCGATCCCGAGAAACCGTGGTGACGCGCCGAAGCCCTCCGCTTCCAGGTGAAGCAACAGCCGGTGGATGCTGGCGCTTTGCGGCCCCATCCGCCGGCGCACGGTGTCGCCGATCCACACGACACCGGCATTGACGTTGCCGCCCGAAAGCGTCGTCGCTGCAGCATCCAGATCTTGGCTCATCGGCTCACCTCTCGCGCAACCCATGGCCGCGGCGAGAAGGTCGGCTGCCGGCGCGCCGCTGTCAATGCGGGGCGCATCGCACCGTCTCCAGCCGCCGACCCTCTGGTGTTGCGGGGTGGTCCGTTCGCATGCACACAAGCGGGTTGATTGCCGCCCGGCCACATGGTCTGTTGCCGCAAACAGGAGCCGCCCATGTCAATCAGAGCCCTCGCCCTTGCCGCCATTGCATTTTTCAGCGCCGGCGCTTCCCAGGCCGCCCTTGCCCCCAACTTCCAGCGCGCCAACGAGTTGACCGCCATCATCACCGCGGTGGCAGAGGCCGTGCCGAAATATCCGATCGACAAGATCATCAAGCAGGGACGTGATCGCTACGCGGTGATCGCCGGCGAGTGCACCGTCATCGCCCGCATCGTCGGCCTGCCGGCAAAGCCTGGGCTGGTCGGGCCGAAGCAGTTCAAGGTCGAGCTCGAAAGACCCCGCTGCGATTGATGGCTCTGGCGCCCCTTCGAACCGGCGCCGATCCCGCCGACATGCGGGCGCCATCAACGCCCGCCTGTCGCCCTCAAAGCCGCCAGGCGCTCGCAATCGCAAAATTCGCCTTCTGCCCGACGGGGATCGCGGTATCGCCATAGGCCTTCAGCGCCTGGCCGTCCGGCAGAGCCAGCGTCAGGGCGAAGCGTTCGCCCTCATAGACGCAAGCCTTCACTTCCAGCGCAATGCCCTCGGCATCGGGCCGCACATGCTCCGGCCGCACCAACACGTCGCGGTGAAGGCCGGCAGGCGCTGAGCCGATCACCTCGCGAAGCTGCGGCCAGCCGAGCACCCGAGGCGCATGCTCGGCCACGGGCACCTTCAGGATCGAGCCGCGGCCGATGAGCCCACCGACGACGGTGCCCTCGGGCCGTGCGTAGATGTCCGCCGGCGCCGCCAGCTGTACCAGCCGGCCCTCCGACATCACGGCGACGTCGGTCGCCAGCGCCATCGCCTCCGACTGGTCGTGCGTCACATAGACCATCGTTGCACCGGAGCGTTCGTGGAAGATGCGGAAGGTTTCCTCCATCGACTTGCGCAGATGCTGGTCGAGATTGGCGAGCGGCTCGTCGAGCAGCACCACGTCAGGCGACGTCACCAGGCAGCGCGCCAGCGCCACCCGCTGCCGCTGCCCGCCGGAAAGGGCTGCCGGCCGGCGCTCGGCATAATCGGTGAGTTTCACCAGCGCCAGCGCCTCGCCCACCTTACGCCGCCAGGTCTCGCCGGAGATGCCGCGCACCTTCAGGGGATAGCCGACATTTTCCGCCACCGTCATATGCGGCCAAAGCGCATAGGACTGGAACACCATCGCCATGTTGCGCTTTTCCGGCGGCAGCGCCCGCGAAGCATCCGATAACCGGCGTTCGCCGTAGTCGATCGAGCCGTCGGTCGGCTGTTCGAAGCCGGCGATCATGCGCAGCACCGTGGTCTTGCCGCAGCCCGATGGTCCCAGCAGCGCCAGAAACCCGCCTTCGCGCACCGTCAGCGACACGTTGGAGACGGCAGGCCGGCCGCCGCCGAAATCCTTGGTGAGGTGATTGAGGATCAGTTGCGCCACGGCAGCACGCCTTCCGGAAGGTAGTTTGCAAGGGTTTCGAGCGCCGCCATCAGGGCCATCACCATGATGACGACCAACACCGACAACGCCGAGGCGAGATCGGACGAGCCGCTGTCATCGAGATTGAAGATGGCCACGCCCAGCGTCTGCGTGCCCGCCGACCAGAGCAGCGCCGAGACCGTCAGCTCATTGGCGGCAATCAGGAACACGAGGATGATCGACGCACCCGCCGCCGGCGCCACCAGCGGCAGGATCACGTCGCGCATGCGCCGGAAGAAGCCGGCGCCCGACAGCCTTGCCGCCTCCTCCAGCGACGGGTCCATCTGCAGGAAGGCGCTCATCACGGGCTTCAGGCTGACGGCGAGGAACGAGGAAAAATAAGCAATCAGGATGATCCAGATGGTGCCGTAGAGCGAGACATTCAGGAGCGGCAGCGGTGCCGCAAAGGTCAGGATGAAGGCAACCGCCAGCACGATACCGGGCAGTGCATAGGGGATCTCGATCAGGATGCCGAGCGTGCCGGCAAGCACACCCTTGCGCCGGTTCATGAGATAGGCGGTCGGCGCGGCAACGACCAGCAGCCCGAGGGCGGCCGAACTCGCAAGGAACAGCGAATTGCCAAAGGCGCTCAACGTCATCGTCTGGCGAAACAGGATTTCCTCATAGGCGCGCAGCGACACCGTCTGCCAGGTGAGCGGCACGCCATAGGCCGGCACCAGCGAACTGGCGATCAGCGCCGCGAACGGTGCCACCAGAACCAGGAACAGGATCGCCGCCAACCCAAGTTCAACCAACACCCGGAAACGCCCGAGCGAAAAGGCGGCATTGGCGCCGGAAAGGCCGATGATGCGGTAGTCTTTGCCCGAAAGCGCCCGCTGCTGCAGGATCAGCCCCATGGCCGCGATCGCAGCAATCAGGCTCGACAACAGCGCGATCTCGCCGAAGGTGCCCGAGCCGAAGCTTGCAAGCCGCGTATAGATCAGCGTCGGAAGCACCGTAATCCCGGCGGGAATGCCGAGGATCGCCGGAATGCCGAAATTGCCGACACCGGAGACGAAGGCGATCGCCGCACCGGCGATCAGCCCGGGGGCGGCCAGTGGTGCGACGATATCGAGGAAGACGCGAAACGGCGATGCGCCGGAAAGCCTTGCCGCCTCCACCCCGTCGCGCGGCGAGGCCGAAAGCCCCGCCTTCAGCGCCAGGAACACCAGCGGCGCGTGCTGCACGCCGAGGAGCAGCGAAATGCCGAACAGCGAATAGAGCGGCTGCGGACTGCCGAGCGGCGGCGCGATGCCCAGCGTCTTCAGAAGCGGGCTTGCCGGCCCGGTCATCTCCACCCAGGCAAGCGCTGTCACCTGCGGCGGGATCATCATCGGCAGCATGAAGGCGAAGCTCAGGAAAAGCTTGCCCCTGATATCGGTAAGCGCCACGGCAAAGGCGAAAAGCGCGCCGATCACGACTGAGATCACCATGCCGCCCGTCGCCGTCAGCAGCGTGTTGCGGATGGCGGCATAGGTCGCAGGCTCGGTAAGCACGCCAATGGAATTGCCGCTGGCCAGGCCCGCAAAGCCGGCCTTCACCAGGCTGATGAGCGGCAGCGCGCAGAGCAGGAAAAGGCAGGCGAGCACGAAAGGCACGAGCCAGCGCGGCTCGCCGGCCGGCGACGCGCCCGGCTTCACCGGGCTCGTACGAGACACCCCCGCATTGGAAAAGCGCAGCCAGCGGGGCCGGCTGCGCATGGTTTCACTCTGTTTCGACATTCAGGCGATCAGTTCGTGCCGAAGATGCCGGAGAAGGTCTTGAGATCGGCGTCGGAGTTCTTCACGGCCGCCGCCGCGTCGATCGGCAGCACCTTGATCGTCTCGCGCGCCGGATACCCCTCGGGCAGCGCCACACCGTTGCGCGCCGGGATGTAGCCCATCTTCACCGCCGTCTTCTGCCCCTCTTCCGAAATCAGGAAGTCGACAAACTTCTTGGCGGCGTCAGGGTTCTTGGCGGTCTTCAGGATGCCGACCGGCTCGGTGACGGCGGACACGCCTTCCGCCGGGAATACGAACTCGACCGGCGCGCCCTTGGCCTTCTCGCGGATCGCCATGAAATCGACGATCATGCCATAGGCCTTCTCGCCGGTGGCGACAGCCTTCAGCACGCCACCATTGCCGCCGGCAGCCGTCGCGCCGTTTTCGGCCAGCGCCTTGTAATAGTCCCAGCCGAGGCCGTCGATGCCGGCGAGCGTCTGCGCGTGGATGAGTGCGGCACCCGAGGTCAGCGGGCTCGGCATCGTCACCAGACCCTTGGCGTCGGCCTTTGCCAGATCCTGCCAGCCCTCGGGCTTCGTCGAGGCCGCGGTGTTGTAGATGATGCCGGTGGTGATCATCTTGGTGGAGTAAAAGGCGCCGTCGGCGTCATAGAGCGCGGCGTCGTAGTTGGCCGCTTCCGGCGACTTGTAGGCGAGCAGCTGGCCCGCTTCCTTCAGGCGCTGCATCGTCACGGTGTCAGCGATGAGGAGCACGTCGGCAACCGGGTTGCCGGCTTCGATCTCGGCCATCAGCTTGGCCATCAGCTTCGTCGTGCCTTCGCGCACCCATTCCACCTCGACGCCGGGATTGGCCGCCTTGAAGGCGTCGACGGTTGCCTGCGCATCCTCGTTCGGCTGGCTGGTGTAGAGCACCAGGCTCTCGGCAAAGGCGGCGGTGGAAAGCAGCGAGGCGACAAGCGCACCGGCAACGACGGAGACAAACGATTTCATCGACATATCCTCGGTTCAAGATGGCGCCGAGGCTTAGTGCGGATGTTTTACAGCGGTGTGACAGGTTCGCTCATGGGCGTTCGCTCAAGTCCCGACCTGTGGATGCAGGCGAAGTTCATCGGGGCGTGGAAGGAAGGATGCCGCGGTAGCGCACATGCACGTTCGCCAACATATACAGGAACTCGCTATCACTATACTGCGCATAGTCGTAAACCTTGTAGACGCGAGCGAAATTCTCTGCCGCAAGCTTGGACTCCGGACCGAATATGTTGTCGACTTTACCAAAGTAGAAACCGAGATCCTTGAGATATCGCTGGATCAGACGAACGTCGGCCCCTGCCGCGTGAGCTTTCAGCTTCTCGAACTCCTCCTTTACGAACATGGACAGACGATCGTCGCTCTTCTTCGTGCAAAGCAACGTACAGCCGAGGTTCCCCACCTCGATCGCTGTGCTTATCGCATTCAGGATGAGATCGTAGTTGACGTGCGCTCCGCTCAAGGGCGCGGTGGCCACATTGAAGGACAGCATCAGGGAGGCAACCATCGACTTCACGGAAAAAGGGCTATTCAGGGAATAGCTCAGCACTTCGAAGACGCAACCGTCACCTTTGTAATCCGACGACAGATCAAGAACGCTGGCGAGATAGTCGCTATCGACCCCGCTGATCCGGTTGTTTTCGTCGTACCGAAGGCGCCCCTTCGCATCGTCGCTGCCATCCCCGGCGACCAGCACCTGGGTCGCTTCCAGAGAAAGCTCTCTGAGAGCAACCCCAATACGGCGCATGAGGATTGTGGCCATGACCGCCTCTGCCGCAGTCTTTTCCATTCCATGCGCGGGAACCAGGGCAGTCGCTTCGCCGATATACGCTTCAAGCGTGCCGAACGTAGCGTTGAACTCACCCTCTAGCCGACCGTACCAAAGTGGCGACCGCGCTGTCAGAGCAAAGCTCTGGCTTTCCAGTTTCCGCCAGAGCGCCTCGAAGTCATTGATTGTGAGCTCGAACACGTAGGGAATGTCCAAAGCAACATTAAATTCATCCGCCATTGGTTGCCTCCCGACGAACCCGGCACCGCCACCTGAAATAGAGTGCTCCCCAAGGTTACACTCACACATTGGCTGAGGGCGGCATAGCTATCCAAACGGGTTACAAGGCCGCGTCGGCGGCAACGGGCCATGCGTCCGTGCCCGCATCTGAACCCGCCAGGGCGCCTCCCTCAAAAAAAATCGGCGCGCATGTCACACCGGCTGATCCTGTCTCGTCATGGTATCGGAACCAACGAAAGGAAACGGAACCATGACTGCCAAGATCGACCTTTTCGCCGCTGCCCCGCAACTGATGAAGAGCTGGACCAGCGTGTCGATGGCCATCGCCGCCAGCCTCGAGCCCGATCTCATCGAGCTCGTCAAGATCCGCGCATCCCAGATCAATGCCTGCGCCAACTGCATCAATATGCACACGCAGGAAGCCCGCGCCAAGGGCGAGACCGAACAGCGCATCTACCTGCTTTCGGCCTGGCGCGAAGCCCCTTGCTATTCCGAACGCGAGCGTGCAGCACTTGGCTGGACCGAGGCGCTCACGCGCCTGTCGGAAGGTCATACCCATGAAAGCGCCCGTCAGGCGCTCGCCGAACAGTTCACCGAGGAGGACCAGGTGAAGCTCACGCTCATGATCAATGTCATCAACGGTTGGAACCGTCTGGCCGTCGGCTTCGGCCTGTGGATCGAGCCGGCAGCGGCAAAGTCTGCGCAGGCGGCCGCCTGATGGCGGGCAATGCCCACGAGGACGCAGCGGCGGGTTTTGACCCGCTGCGTCCGAAACTCATCCGTGTCGCCTATCGCATGCTCGGCTCGGTCGCCGACGCAGAGGACATGGTGCAGGAGGCCTTCATCCGCTGGATGGGGGCCGACCGCTCAGCTGTGCGCGAACCCGAAGCGTTCCTGCGCCGCACCGTCACCCGGCTCTGCCTCGACCAGCTGAAGTCGGCGCGGCTCAAGCGCGAGACCTATGTCGGCCCCTGGCTTCCCGACCCCGTCGTCGAGGAGGAGCCGGAGGAAGACGTCACCCTGCCCCTGATGCTCGCCTTAGAGCGCCTGTCGCCGCTCGAGCGCGCCGCCTTTCTTCTCCACGACGTCTTCGGGCTGGGGTTCGAGGAAGTCGCCGCCACGATCGATCGCGATCCCGCCGCCTGCCGGCAGCTCGCCGCCCGCGCCCGCACCCATGTGCGCGACGGCCGGCCCCGTTTCCAGGTCGAGCAATCGCGTGGGCTCGAACTGGCGCAGGCCTTCTTCACCGCTTCGCGCAGCGGCGACCTGAAGGCGCTCGGCGCCATGCTCGCCTCCGATGTCAGCATCCACGCCGACGGCGGCGGCAAACGCTCGGCCGCCATGCACCCGATCCTCGGCTTCGATGCAGTCATCAAGGTGCACGAGCAATTGGCCGCACTCTTCCGCAAGCACGGCTCCGATCTCGTGCGCGCCGGCTTCATCAACGGCCTGCCCGGCTTCGTCACCCGCGAGGCCGATGGCGAGCTGCAATCGACCGCGCTTGAGATCGAGGACGGCAAGGTGGTCGCGATCTACATCGTGCGCAACCCGGACAAGCTTGGACATCTGCATTAGCAGATGTCCGCCAGCGGCATGAAGCCGTTGCCCTGATGCACTCACACGCTCAGGCGCCAATTGCTGCACCGGCCTATTGCCCGATGCGGCGCTCCTGCATCTCTTCGCCGACGAAACAATTGTAGCCGGCTTTGGCGTCGACGCGTCGCACAAACGGCTCGGATCGCTGAAGCCGGGCAACGTTCGGCCCCCGTATCTCGACGATCAGCTTGCTGAGGATCGCCTCCCCAAAATCGCTCGTATCCGAGACTTTCAGGAGAAAGGCGCCGTCTCCACCGATCACGCAATGCTCGTAATAAGCGTCGAGATCCGGGATCGATTCCAGGTCCCGGCGTGGCAACAAGATCGGCAGTCCGTCGATGACGATGCCCTGGGCGACAGTCGAGTTGCGGGCGACGGGCGCCGGTACGCCGGAATTGTTCGGCCCGTCCCCCGAAATGTCGATCACGCGGCGCACACCGCGAAATGGGCTCAAGCGGAAGAGGTGTCGGGAAAACGCAAGCGCGTTGGAAATCGAGGTGAAGGATATCCGCCGTGTCGGTTGCCGTTGCAAAGTCTCGGAAAACTGGCGGGCGGTGTCGACGCCGTCGATCAGCGTCCAGGGCAAGACCTGCACGGCTGAGCCACCCCACTCGACATAGGTCACCGCGATCCTGCCGATCGGCCCGCTCCGGATGGCAGCGACCAGTTCCGGCTGAAGAAAGGCATCCACATAGCCTTGGCGCTGCAGCTGCTGCTCGTCGATCTCCATCGAATAGGAGACGTCGACGGCAAGGACCAGCTCGAGATCGACGTCAAACGAGGACCGCTCGGCGGACGTGCTGCCCGCCAGGAGACCGACGCAGACAAGAAGGGCGCAGTGCAGTTTCATCGCGGTCGCGAGCCCGTTGCGCGATGATATTACGCCCGTTCGGCGCGCTCGCAATGCGGGGGCGGCGCGCGCTCCATATCGTCGAAGGCGTAAACCACATGGAGCTTCACGACGGTGAGAAATACGTCGACCACGGCGGAACGGACCGCGCACCTCAGCTCGCGTCCGAAGGCCCAAGCCTGGTGTCACCCCTCATCGAGAGTGTTCAGGCCGGCCGTCAGACTGCGGCCTGTTCGGCGTCACAGGAAGGCTTCAGGAAGCCGAGAATTTGACCGTTACGCCGCGCTGCCGAAAATACGCCTGCATGAGCTTCCGGCCGGAACGGTTGTTCTGCACGAGCCTGGCCGGGTCGAATACAGCCTCTTTCAAACCCGCCCGCGTCAACGCGGCCTTGAGCGTCGCGATATGCACGTCGATATCGGCATTGTCCGCCTGGAGCGATTCATAAATCCGGTTTGTTGCATCTGCTACGGTCGGTTCGCTCACGATTACACTCCTGTCATTGCCTGGCTGGCGCTTACCACATTTTTCGGCTTGACCCTATTGTGCTGAAAAACGCCCACGTCAATGGGTGGCGGCAAATTGGAGGATTGCGCCCGCCTTCGAAAAGGCAAGCACCGGAAGCATACCAGCGGGAACCGGCCCCTTGCGGTCGAAACGCATTGCAGCTTCGCACCGGAAGGGTCTTTTGTTCGGGGCGGAAATCAGATTTCCTTGAGTTTCGCTGGGCTGTCGAGGCTTCCGATCAAAGTTGCGCTTGCATCATTCAACCCCAAGACAGTGGTTGCGATATCGTGGGCTCGAAAACGATCTACGACCTTGTCGAGCGCCGCCACTGCCGTGATATCCCAGAAATGGGCCTGCGAAACATCGATAACCACGCTCGTGCCCTTGGCTTCTTCGATATCGAATGCGTCGATGAAGACATCGGCCGAGGCGAAGAACACTTGCCCTGATACGCGATACTTCACCTGCCCGCGACTGGCATCGGTCTCTGTTTCCACCTTCATCAGGCGGGCAACCTTGAAGGTGAAGAACACGCCGCTCAAGAGAACGCCGATGGTGACGCCGAGAGCAAGGTTGGCGCTGAACACCGTGACAACAACGGTCACCACCATGACGGCGCTGGACATCTTCGGGTGAACGACCAGCGTCTTCAACGACGACCAATCGAACGTATCGATAGACACCATTACCATGATTGCAACGAGGGCAGCGACAGGAACCTGGGAGACCCATGGCTTCAACAGAACCATAAGGACGAGCAGGAACGCGCCGGCGAATAGCGTGGAAAGTCTTCCCCGTCCGCCATATTTCACGTTGCTGACAGTCTGGCCGATCATGCCGCAGCCAGCGATCCCTCCGAACAGGCTCGCGGCCGTGTTGGCGATGCCAAGGCCCGCACATTCCCTGTTCTTCGAACTTGGCGTGCCCGTGAGATCGTCAACAACACTTGCCGTCATCATCGATTCCAAGAGGCCAACCATGGCTATGGCAAGTGCCGGGCCGGCGATGATCGTCAGCGTCTCCAGCGTCATCGGCACGGCGGGCCAGCCAAAGACCGGCAGGGAATCGGGCAATTTTCCGAGATCCGCAATTGTCATGACCGGCAGCTGCAAGGCGATCGATGCGACTGTCAGGACAACAATGCAAATCAACGGGGATGGGATGGCGGTCGTGATCCTCGGTACGAGGTAGATGACTGCGAGGCCCGCCGCCAGCATGCCGTAGGCAAGCCAGTCTCCCCCGACAATATGCGGCAGTTGGGCTGCGAAGATGAGGATTGCCAATGCATTGACGAAGCCCGTCCGCACGGATCTCGAAACGAAGCGCATCAGGACCCCGAGACGGAGAAGCCCGAAAACGATCTGGATCACCCCGGCAAGCAGTCCGGCGGCGAAGAGATAAGCAAGTCCGTGAGCATGAACCAGGGGTGCCGCGACAAGGGCGACCGAGCCCGCAGCGGCAGATATCATTGCCGGACGGCCACCTGTGAAGGCGATGACGATGCCGATTATGAAAGAAGCAAACAGGCCGACCTGCGGATCGACGCCTGCAACGAAGGAAAACGCGATAACCTCTGGAATCAGCGCGAACGTCGCGACGGCCCCAGCGAGCATTTCGCGCATGGGATTGGCGGACCAATCCCGGCGGATCGAAGAAAATTGCATCTGAAGAGTTCTCGCAAAGCATGGCGAACGCGCTCTGCTGAGCGGTCGTTTGAATGGCATGCAGGTTTTGCGTGGTCTGGCGGATCGGCGGCCAGAAGAGCCACCCGGAATTTCACCGGGTCCGTGGTGAGTAAATTCGTAATATCGCAAACTTTCTGCATTGCAATATGAAATTGCAATGGCGGCGATCGGCGCGAAACGGCCGTTCACACGATGAACGGCGGCTTCTCCATTGCGTATGGGTCGAGGCAGGAACTGTCCGGCTACCGCCAATCGGCGATCAGGCGAGGACCTGGTGCGCGCCGGCTTCATCAACGGCCTGCCCGGTTTCGTCACCCGCGAGGCCGACGGCGAGCTGCAATCGACCACACTCGAGATCGAGGACGGCAAGGTGGTGGCGATCTATATCGTGCGCAACCCGGACAAGCTGGTGCATCTGCACTGACGCCGATTGCGCCCAAGTGCGGCTCAGCGGACTGCGGCCGGTGCCGGCGGCGACCCGTTTTACGATGAGCGAGAGCCGGGTCAGCGTCACCGCATGGAACGCACGTCGTTGCCAGTGCTGTGGCGTATGGCGCTGGGCCGATCTGGCGGCTCGACATTGGTGAAATCGGCGACGGCGGAGCAACCATCGACCCGCCTGTTCCCGACTTTTTGGCAATCTGGTATGGTTGCGTGCCATGAGCTTGAGCGTAGGCCATTCGCCATCGAAACGACGAGATGGGTGACGACAGGCCAGGGTAACAGCAGGCACGAGGGCACTTTCGGGGCCACTTCAATGTCGCCATCGCCATCCATCGCAACGCTCGACACCAGAGCGCTCAGGCAGCATTCCGAAGCGCTTTTCAGCCGCTGCCAATGGTCACGGGAGCAATTGCTGTCCTTCCAGGCGACGCAACTGCAATCCATGTTGCAGCACGCCATCCATTCCTCGCCCTATTATCGCGACACCATCGGTGCCCTCGTGGCGCGGGAGGCGGCGCTCGCCGCCTTTCCGGTATTGAACAAGCACGCGCTCATGGAAAACTTCGACCGGATCGTCACCGACACGAGGCTCGACCGACATCAGGTCGAGCGGCACCTCGACGGCGACGATCCGGGAAGCCTGCTGCTTGGTGAGTTCAGCGTGGCCGCCACCGGCGGAACGACGGGCGAGCGCGGGATCACCGCGTTCGACGGCGCTGCCTGGCTGGCTGCGATCGCCACCATGGTGCGCTTTCAGAGAATTATCGGCATCGAGGAAACCACGCGGAGCATGGCGGTCTTTGCGTCGTCCCCTGTCCACATCTCCCATAGGATCGGCGCCGAGTTGCGGGCGATCCGGCCCAAGGCACCCGGGCTGAACGTGCTGATGCCGACCGAGACGATCGTCGAAACGCTCAATGCCTATCAGCCCGAAGTCATTTCGACCTATCCCTCATTCGTACGCGTGCTGGCCGCTGAGCAGGAGGCCGGACGGTTGCGGATCAGGCCAAGGCTATTTCGCACCAGCGCCGAAACGCTGACGCAGGATGTGCGCGCTATCGCAGCCGAGACCTGGCAGGCGACCGTCGCCAACAGCTATGTCTGCACCGAGGCCGGGCCGATGGGTCACGAATGCCTGCGCGCCGATGGCCTGCATCTCGCCGAAGATGCCTTCGTCTTCGAAGTGGTCGATACCGACAATCGCCCCGTCGCTAACGGCACCCAGGGCGCAAAACTGCTTGTGACGACGCTGACCAACCGCACGCTGCCATTGGTGCGCTACGAGATCTCCGACATGGTCACCATGGCAAGCGAACCCTGTCCATGCGGCCTGCCCTTCTGGCGCATCGCCTCGATCGCCGGACGCCGGGAGGAAATGCTTCGTTTCGCCAAACGCGGCGGCGGCACGATCGATGTCCACGCGCACCGCCTGCGCTCGCCGCTGACGGGCACGGCCGGCGTGCGGCAATTCCAGTTCGTGCCGCTGCCCGACGGGCTGGAAATCAGGATCTCGGTGTTTCCAGGGATCGTCGCCGATGCCGTGAGCAGGAAGATCGAGGACGCGATCCGCGCGACGCTCGACGCGGTCGACGCCCAACCTTCAATCCTTGCCGTCAAGGTGGTCGACGCCATCGATCGCTCGGGCGCCGGGGCAAAGGTAAGGCTGGTGGCAACAGCGGCCGCGCGCTCCCCGGATAAAAGAGATAACACCCGGCGCTGCGTCGTCTGCAGCCCCGGCCACCGTTGCGTCACGCAATCGCACTGGCGGCGACCGCCACGTCGTTGTCCAGCGGATAGACCGGCCGGCGGACGCGTCGGTACGTGCGTGCGCCGATATTGGCGGTGCTCAAACCATCGGCGTCGACCTCGATGATCTCTGATGCGATCGGGCCGAAGGCGGCGCGGAAATGCTGCTGCGACTTGACGACGACGACGTCGTAGGTCGCGGGCTCGATGCCGACGGCGCGAAAGAGGTTCTGGTCGAGCAGCTGCTGGCGCTCGCTCGAAATCAGGATGTCGATGCCGGAGACGCGGAAGCGCACGCTTGGGCCGAGAGACGCCGGCAGGCCCTTAAACATCGGCCCTTCGAAGATGATCCGCCCGTCGGAGATCGCCTGCACCGTGCCCTTGACCCGGACCGGCCCGCCGCCGACGGAAGGGTCGATCTTGCAGCCGAGCGTCACCTCGCGCTCGGCCCCGAGCCCTGCTTCGATCAGCTCGGCAACGACCGCCGGGTCGCACATCGCCCCGAAGGCGGCATTGGTGACACCCGCCTGCAAGAGGCCCGAGAGCAGGCAGGTGGAATCGCTATAGGCGCCGCAGCCGGGATTGTCGGAGAAATCGGCGATCACCAGCGGCCCGGGCTTGCGCTTGACTGCCAAATGTTTCGCGATGGCGCCCGGCAGTGCCGTCAGCGGCAATTGTTCATCCTGGTGTTCGCGCCGCTGCCAGATCTCGTCGCAGAGCCGCTCTGCATGCGCGATCGCATCGGCGTCAGCCACCTTCGCCTTGTCGTAGCAGATGACGGCCGAAGGGCCGGTGTTGTGGATGTCGGCGTCGTAGAAGCCGGCATTGATGGAGGTCGCGAGAATACCGTCCTCGCGCGCGATCGCATCGGCGATATCAAGCAGCTCGGTCATGGCGCAGGCATGGGTGGTGCGGCCGTCGTTGCAGCCGTTGATCATCGGCGGCTGGCGAATGGCAATGGCGGGCGCGATCTCGCGGCGCATCGCCGCTTCCAGCAGGGCCCCCGCTTTCGTCGCGCATTCCGCCATGTCCACATGCGGATAGGTGCGGAACGAGACGGCAATGTCGAGAAGGTCAGCCATCTCAGGCGCCGAATTGGCGTGCAGGTCGAAGGTGGCGGCAATCGGCAGGTCGGACCCGACAATGCCCCTCACCACCTGAAGCAGCTGGATCTGCGCGTCGTCAGATGTCTCCGTGCACATGGCGCCGTGAAAGACGATGAAAACGCCGTCGAGCTTTTCGCCCTCAAGCGCTGCCGTCACGTCTGCGACGAAGCGCAGGCGCGTCGCCTCATCGATCCGGCCACCGGGCTCGGCCCGGGCCGCCACCGTATAGACCGGCTCCCAGCCAAAACGGTCGCAACAGTCGATGAAGCCGCCGATTTCCGAATTGGTGCCGCGGCAATTGTCCTCGATCGCCGCCCCTTTGAAATAGTGGCACATCTCGAAATCCTTGAAGCCGGTCTTCAGCTTCGAGAACGTGTTGGTTTCCTGGTTGAACTCGAGAACGGCGACCTTGAAGCTCATGGCATGCACTTTCATTCGGGGAATGGGAGAAGATCGAAGAGACGGGCGCCGGGGAAGCGCGAACACCCCGGCGCCGCGCCCGTCGCATGTTGCGCCCTGCGTGAAACGCAGCACGCGACATGCGAATTCCTTGGGAGAGGCTTGCCGCTCACAGTTTCCTTGTGAGGCTGCAGCTCATCCATCACCCAGGAGAGACCATTGAAGTGCCGACAGCGACTATAGTTGCGAGCGGTTGCCGCGATGTCCCTTCTCCCCGCACGCGGGGAGAAGGTGGCCGGCAGGCCGGATGAGGGGCTTTAGTAAACCAGGCCACGAAGCTCGCCTGCCCGCCCCTCGCTATCTATCGGAAATATTCGCTCGTGCTCTTCGGCCGGGCCATGATGTCGAAGTCGAAATACTGCTTGCGGATCTTGTCGTAGGTGCCATTGGCCATGATCGCCTCCAGCCCGCCGTTGAGCTTGCCGAGCAGCTCTTCGTTGCCCTTGCGCACCGCCATGGCGTTGCCCTGCGCCGTATCGAGGATGAAGCTGTCGCCGACGAAATCGCAGCAGCCGCTATCGTCCTTAGCCAGCCAGTCCGTCAGCGCCATCTGACCCTCGAGGATCAGGTCGAGCCGGCCATTGGCCATATCGAGGAACACTTCGCTGAGTGTCGGGTAGAGCTTGACCTCGCTGTCGGGGAAGAACTCCTGCAGCGCCTCGACGGCCACCGAACCGGACTGCGTGCCGATCACCTTGCCCTTCAGCGCTTCCGGCGAAACGTCTGTTAGCCCCAGGTCCTTGCGAGCAATGAAGCGCATGGCGTTGAAGTAATAGGGCTTGGTGAAGTCCACTTCCTTCTTGCGGTCCTCGTTGATCGCCATCGAGGCGATCATCACGTCGAATTTCTTGGCTTGAAGTGCGGGAATGATGCCGGACCACTCATTGGTGCTCCACACGCATTCAACCTTGATCTCGGCGCAAACCGCCTGGCCGATGTCATAGTCGAAACCTTTGATCTCGCCACCAGCCGTCACATAATTGAATGGCGCATAATCGCCTTCCGTGCCGATCGAAAGCTTGTCCGTCGCAAGGCTCGTGCCGGCCATGGCGCAGGCGAAGAAAAGTGCTGTCGCACGCATGAACTTCTTTTGCATGTCGTTCCCTTTGTCATCAGTCTCGGCGCCTCCGGGTTATCGCCCGCAAAGCCGCGCATCGGGCCGGACCCAATGTCGATTTCGCCTGCCAATCCCTGAATTTACTGCCGATCGTTGTTGCGTTTTCGCTTTATTATTCGTCGACAATGGGCGACGTTCCCGCGCTTCGCAATGCCAAAGAAATAATCCCAGACATCTAAAGAATTCATATATGGTGGCGCGGATCGACCGCCTTCCGGAGAACCCCATGCGCGATCTGCCAAGCCTCAAATCCCTGCGCGCCTTCGAGGCGGCAGCCCGCAATGGCAGCCTGACGGCGGCGGCAAACGAGCTCTGCATCGGCCAGGGCGCCATCAGCCACCAGATCCGCATCCTCGAAGACAATCTTGGCCTCAGCGTCTTCATCCGCAAGCAGCACGGCGTCGAGCTGACGCCCGAAGGCGCCCTGCTCTTTGCATCCTGCAACCGCGCCTTCGACGATCTCGAAGGCGTTGTCCAGCATATCCGCCCGCGCAACACCCAGAAGATCCTGCGCGTCAAGGTCGGCCCGTTCTTCTCGATGAAGCTGATCGCGCCGCGCATTTCCGCGTTCCTCAGCGAAAATCCGGGCCTGCAAATCCACCTCTCCCATCTCGAAACCAACACGCCGGCGACCGGCACCGCCGACGTGATCATCGACTATTGCCTGCACCCCCCGCCCGCCCGGTTTTCGCAGCGGCTCCTGCGCGAGCGCCTGGTGCCGGTCTGCGGCAGCTCCATTTGGCAGGCACAGGCCGGCAAGCACGACCTTCTTTCCGGCAACCGCCTGCACTATCGCGGCCTGCAGGAATGGCAGAGCTGGATCGCCTCCTCCGGCCTGAGGCTCCCGCCCAGCCGCCAGGACCTGATCTTCGACGACCAGCACATCATTCTGGAAGCGGTGAAGGAAGGACAGGGCGTCGCGCTGATCGACCGCACCATGGTGGAATACGAACTCAGATCCGGTCAGGTCCGCCTGGTGCACGACCACTTTTACGAACCCAACGAGACCTACCAGTTCGTCTGCCAGGAAGAGCTGTTCCGCACCAAGCCGGTGACGAAGAGCTTTCTCGGCTGGCTCCTGCAGGAAATCGACGACCGCCAGCGGCGCTATGCCGAGATTGCCGCGGCCGCCGGCTCTTCCCGTTAAGCCGCTCACGTGCCCAAGAACGGCACAATCCCATGCCTTCAGAGGCTGCAACCCGGATGCTTGTAGAGGTCCGCCTGGGAGAGATCAGGTGGGCATTGCGTCTTGGTGCCGCCGCTCTGGCCGCACGCCGCAGCCTTGATCTGGGAAATCGCGGAGTATTTGCCCTGGGAAACATGCACCCGCACGCAAACCTTGGTGCCGGCGTTCCACCACGTATTGTTGCCGCCGACGTCCTCATAGCCGCGCGCCTGCATTTCGCTTTCAGCTCCCGGTGCGCGCGCGCCCACGAGATCGGCGACGTCGGACGGGGATTTGGCGAAAGCACCTGTTGCGAATGTCAGCGATATCGCCGCGAAAATCAGGGTTTTGCTAGACATGCGATCTGTCCTCCACAGTGGCGCCTACGGGCTCTTGAACTTGCGCCTGCAACGCTCAAACCAGCTTGAAGCAATCGTCCGACAAAAGCCGGAACGGGCGATGGCTATCCGCCGCCCATGCGACGGCGGCAAGCCGTTTGGCCGTTGCGGCGTGACGCGGTTGAACCAGACGTCGAAGCCGTCGAGGTAAATTACCTAGCACTCATGTGACGATCGGGAAGTACGTAACTGTTAATTGTAACCATATGAGTTCGTAATCACGCCACACCCGGTTCGCCCGCCACCGCCGGCTTGCGCCCCAACCGCAAGCCGAAAATCAACGGCACGGCGATCGCATAGACAACGACGACCGACAGCCAGATCGCACCCGGCCATTGCTCCCTGACGGCGAAGTAGAAGCTCGAGAACGCCAGCGGGCTGA
Organism: Ensifer adhaerens; assembly: GCF_013283195.1. Lineage (GTDB taxonomy): Bacteria > Pseudomonadota > Alphaproteobacteria > Rhizobiales > Rhizobiaceae > Ensifer > Ensifer adhaerens_G. The sequence goes on from NZ_JABEKT010000001.1 coordinate 2,898,244, forward strand.
CGATCGAGGCAAGGCTCACCACCGACGCCAGCACGCCCTGGAACTGGCCTTGTTGGCTGTCATCGACTTCTCCAGTCGCCAGCGCCTGCAGCGCCGGCACGCCGATGCCGCCGAGCGCGAAGACCGGCATGATCGCGAAGATCATCCAGCTCTCCGTCGCAAGCGCCATGACGATAAGTGCTGCGCAGACGCTGGCGACACCGGTCAAGATGGCCGCGCGCTCGCCGAGCAGCTTGACGGCCGGACCGGGGAGAAAGGCCTGGGCAAGGGTCTGGCAGACGCCGAAGGTGCCGAGCGACAGCCCGACCCAAAGCCCGTTCCACTGGAAGGTATCGCCGCCCCATAGCGCCCAGCAGGTGCCGTAGGCCTCGCCGGTGGCGCTGAAGATGAAGAAGATGACAATGATTGGCATCAGGCTCTTCACCGAGAAAACCCAGCGCAGGGGCGCAAGCGGGTTCAGCGCCGAAAGATCGAGTTTCTCCCGGCTGGGCGTGCGCGATTCCGGCAGGATGAACAATGCCAGCAGCAGGTTGCAGCCGTTGAGGACCGCCGCCGCGATGAAGGGCAGCCGTAGCCAATGATCACCAAGAGCGCCCCCAAGAACGGGGCCGATGATGAAACCGATGCCGAACATGGCGTTGAACAACCCGAAGCGGCGGGCACGCTTCTCCTCAGGCGAAATGTCGGTGATGTAGGCCATCGCCACGGAGATGTTGGCGCTCGTCAGTCCGGCAATGGCGCGGCCGATGAACAGCACGAGGAGATTGGGCGCAAAGGCCAGCAACAGGTAGTTGATGGCAGCGCCGCCAAGCGAAATCAGGAGCACCGGCCGGCGGCCGAGGCGATCGCTGAGCGCACCGAGCACCGGCGCGAAGACGAACTGCATGGCCGCGTAGAGCGCGGTCATCACGCCGATATAGGGCGCGACGTTGTCGGTGTGGGTCACCTCCTTCAAAAGCGAAGGCAGGATCGGGAAGATGAGGCCGATGCCGACGGCATCGAGCACGATGGCAATGAAAATGACGATAAGGGGCCTGGTCATGGCACGCTCCGGCAGACGCAAGCATGCGAACGCCTTCAAGCGCCGATAGCTCGCGATCAGGGCTATGCACAATTCCCCGCTTCGGATCGATTCCGGCGGGAATTACGCAGCGAGTTTAAAGGCTTGCAGCGAATAGTGCGCCATAGGTGAAGCGCGACGCTACAAGGTGTGTCAGTTATTGATTTTGGGAGCCGCTGGCCGATCCCTGCCCAAGAGCGCAGGGATGACATGTGCTTGACCGCCTGGACGCCAATTCGTCCACCTGTTTACTCCGCCACTGAGCGGATCAAGGGAAGCGGTCGCTTTTCGCGACGACCGACAATTACGCCGATCGGCCACGCGCGACAAGTCTCTTTTTTCGAGGGATCGATCACGATTGCCCGGCTGCATTCAGCAAGCCGTGACGCATCGGAAATGCACGTGCCGCAATCAGCTGAGCCGCCAGACCTTGACGGCAGAGATCAGCAAAATCACAGTGAGAGCCCGCAGCAGGACGCCGTTCGCCACGATGCGGCGCGGTTGAAGAACATAGACGCTCCAACCGCGCCGCGCCGTATCCGCTGCTTCCGACTGCGGATGTCGATGCGGGCTTACTGCCCATGCTGCTTGCGCATCGCCTCGGCGATCTGTGCTTTGACGCCGTCTATTCCGAAACTTGCACCCTTCTGCATCGGCGGAAATTCGATCGCCGACTTTGCCAGTTCCTCAACTCTTTGCTGGACGAGGACAAAGCGCCAGAACTCGAACTTGTACCATTCAAAATACTCTTGCGAACCGACGTTGCCCTTGAAGAAGGCCGTCCGCTCGAACGGATCAAGGCGCAGGTTTACAACGGTCGGCACATCCAGCTTGATGGTGTTGCCGATCCAACCATCAGGCTGTTCCATGAAGGTGTATTTGTAGTCATCGATACGGGCCGCGCCGAGCACGCTTTCGGCGAAATACCAGATCTCGTGGCGGTTCGACGGGCCGGTTCCAGCGAGCAGGCTGGTCTGATCATAGCCATCAAGGTGAACCTTGTAGGTCTGGCCACTGAGTTCCTTGCCCGCTCTCAGTTCGACGGCAATGTTGGTACTCCCGGCAGCGGCCACAAGTGTGGGGAACCAGTCGAGGCCGGACATCAGCCCGTTGCATATCGAACCCGGAGGAACATGCCCTGGCCACCGGATCATTGCCGGAGCGCGGAAGCCGCCTTCGTAGGTGGTGCCTTTTCCGCCGAAGAACGGTGTCTGTCCGCCATCGGGCCAGGTAAAGTTTTCCGTGCCGTTGTCGGTGGTGAATATGACGATGGTGTTGTCATCGTCGCCCATGTCCTTGAGCTTTTGCATGGTGTCGCCGACAATGTCGTCCAACTGGGCCATTCCTGCTTCATGGATGGTCCAGCCGTTCTCCGAGTTGCGCATCTTCTCGTACTTTTCCGACAGATGCGTAACGATGTGCATCCGTGTCGGGTTTAGCCAAAGGAAGAACGGCTTGCCGTCGGCCTTTGCCTTGTCGATGAACTTGAAGGACAGGTCCCGAATTTCGTCATCGACCGTCTCCATGCGCTTCGGGTAGAGCGTGCCGGCATCCTCGATCTTCTGTTTGCCGATCTTGCCCCATCGCGGCATTTCCGTCGGGTCGTCCACTTCGGTGGCCCAGGAGTGGACCATGTTGCGCGGACCGACAACGTTCAGCAATTCCTGCGGATAACCAGGATGCGCAGGGTCTTCCATCGCATCCAGGTGGTAGAGGTAGCCGAAGAATTCATCGAACCCATGAACGGTCGGCAGGAACTCGTTGAGATCGCCGAGATGGTTCTTGCCGAACTGTCCTGTGGCATAGCCCATCGACTTCAGTACCGTTGCGATAGTGGGCGCAGCAGCAGGCAGACCGATGGGCGAGCCTGCCTGTCCGACCGTGGTCATGCCGGTTCGAACCGGAAGTTGCCCGGTAATGAAATTGGCCCGTCCCGCCGTGCAACTCGCCTCGGCGTAGTAATCTGTAAAGAGCATCCCCTCTGCGGCAAGCTTGTCGAGATGGGGAGTGCGGCCCGCCATCATGCCGCGATTGTAGGCACCGATATTCCAGATGCCGACATCGTCCGCCATGATGACCACTATGTTTGGTTTCTTGCCGGCTGTTTGCGCCATCGCGCTGCGGCTCAAGGTAACGCTCGCAGTGGTGCCAATTGCCGACATCGCCAGCAGCGACCCGCCGGTTAACAGTATATCTCTTCGCGTTGGAGTTGCATCGCTTGCCATGCTCATTCCTCCGTTTGGTCAGGCAAAAACAGAGCAACGCGCGGTGCGGCGGGATTGTAATGGGGAGGCCGTGGCTTCGGATTGCTCTGTCGTGAGAGCCGCGCGAAATCGCGTTCCTTGCCGATCCTGGCAAGGCCTGTCGGCTCGCCTGATCCAACACTATGCTACCACAAACGAGCCGATTGCAAGTCACGGTAGGTAACGGGCCCGATTAAAGCGACGCGGCCAAGAAATGCAACTCAGGATGGATCCCCTTGGTTGCCCAAAGATGCCTTGATGATACAGTAGCCGCAAGGTCGAAAGCGACCCTTGTCGCATTTGCTGTCTACTATGCTCTGGCGCGAAGCGATCAACGATGGTTCATTCAGTTCCGGCAAGCCCGCCGGGGCGGCGTCGGCTCCAAACACAAGCCGAAAACCAACGGCACGCAGATCGTGTCGATAACGACGACCAAGAGAAACCGACATTGATGCATCAGGCACCAGGATGACAACGAAGGTGCCAAGTGTTGCATTTTGTGATGCAAATGAGAGTGCTTCAATCAGCTGTGCCGCCAGACCTTTGCGGCAGAGATCAGCAAAATCACAGCGAGGGCCGGCAGCAGGACGCCGTTAGGTACGACACCTAAAAGCAATCCACCGATGAAGGTGCCGACGATCGAGCCGGCCGCCATCATGAGGAGGAAGCGCGTGTTGCGTCTCAGAACGGAGAAGCTTTGGTCTCGACTGTATCGGGTAAAGCCGACCAACATCGTCGGCAGGCTCACGGCCAGTGAAAGGCTGCCCGCCAGTTTTATGTCCGCGCCGAACAGAAGCACAAGGGTGGGTATCAGCAGTTCGCCACCGGCGACACCCAAGAGCGAGGCGACGATGCCGATGACGAAACCTGCCACGACACCGGCAACGAGTTGCGCCGATCCGGTCAGGAGTGACTGCCCCGCTGTCGCATCATGGCCCGCAACCAGAATGACCGCGATCACGACGAGCAAGGCCGCGATGACCTTATAGAGGGTTTCGGACCGGAGACGCGTCGCCCACCCTGCCCCGAACCATGCGCCCAACAGGCTGCCAGCGAGCAGATTGACCACAATGGACCAGTTTTCCGCAATCGCTCCAAACGGAACGGTGGCGGCCCGGAACGGCAGGGCTGTCGCAACGACGACCAGGCTCATCGCCTTGTTGAGGATGACGGCTTCCAGCGCGGCAAAGTTGAACAGGCCAATGAGCAGCGGCAAGCGGAACTCTGCCCCGCCAAGGCCGATGAGGCCGCCGAGTGCGCCGATCACTGCGCCGCCGCCGAATGCTGCCGGCGCGCTGCGCGCAGGAGTGGTGGACGTGTTGGCAGAGGTTTCCATGAGCGATAGGAATATATCCAAATGTAACGCTTCGGATAATCAACAGATGCTGACAGGTGTGCCACAGTATCGACGGTCTATCTCGTCAGCGAAGGAACCTTTTTGTGGATAGCAAGCTGCGCCGCGTCGTTCTCATCGTCGCCCTGTTGAACCTGGCCTATTTCGGGGTTGAATTCCTCGTAGCGCTTGCGATCGGCTCTGTGTCTCTCCTCGCCGACAGCGTCGATTTCCTGGAAGATGCGTCCGTCAACGTGCTGATTTTCTTTGCGCTGGCCTGGACAGTGCGCAGCCGCGCCCGGGTCGGCATGGCGATGGCATTCATTCTGCTTGTCCCCGCGCTTGCCTTCTTGTGGACGGCCTGGGCGAAGTTCATGGACCCGATCCCGCCCGAACCCTTTGCCTTGTCGCTGACGGGCTTCGGCGCGCTTCTGGTCAACCTGTTCTGCGCCTACCTTCTCGTCCAGTACCGTCATACGAGCGGCAGCCTGACGCGGGCAGCGTTCCTGTCTGCCCGCAACGATGCCTTCGCCAACATCGCGATCATCGGCGCGGGCCTGGCGACGGCTTACCTGTGGCATTCGGCCTGGCCGGATCTGATCGTCGGGCTGGGGATCGCGCTGATGAACATGGATGCAGCGCGGGAAGTCTGGGAAGCCGCGCGCGAGGAACACGACGCCGTGGCATAGTTCGTGCCGACTGGCGCCGCAACCGCGCGCCAAACGCGGCCGCAGCCGACGAACGCCGGCTGAAACGGGTGACCGAAGCACTAAAGCATTTCCAGGAAAAGTGCGGAGCGGTTTTCCGTCAGGAAATGCGTAAAAACAGAGACATAGAGCGTTTCTGTGTTTCCGTCCAAATCGGAAACGCTCTAGGGGCGCCCGCCAGTCCGGCGTCCCCGACCTCGCCCTCTGTCCAAAAAACGGCGCCCAACCTGACGGTGGTCGCGGACGGTTTGCTTCGCTGTCCGGAGCCACCCGCCCTGCACCACCCACCCCATTTCGCACCAGGGCCGGCCGAACACGCGCGACGGCCGGAGGCCTCAGCCGCGCCTTGCCGCTTCGATCGCGGCGACATCGATCTTCCTCATAGTCATCATCGCGTCGAAAGCACGCTTTGCCTCAGCGCCGCCAACCGCAAGCGCCTCGGTCAGCACCCGCGGCGTGATCTGCCAGGAAATGCCCCACTTGTCCTTGCACCAGCCGCAATCGCTTTCCTTGCCGCCGTTGCCGACAATGGCGTTCCAGTAGCGGTCGGTTTCCGCCTGATCGTCGGTGGCGATCTGGAAGGAGAACGCCTCGCTATGCGTGAACGCGGTGCCGCCGTTGAGCCCGATGCAGGCAACGCCTGCAACCGTGAACTCGACGACCAGGACGTCACCCTGCTTGCCGGACGGATAGTCACCAGGCGCGCGAATGACGGCCCCCACAGCGCTGTCGGGAAAGGTCTGGGCGTAGAAGCGGGCTGCCTCCTCGGCGTCCTTGTCGTACCATACGCAAATCGTGTTCTTGGCCATGCCTGTCTTCCTCTCGCTGTTCGTTTCCCACTTGGCGGTTGAGATAAGGCGCTGCCCGTCATTCTCCAGTCCGGGCCAGCCATTTGGGGAAAAGCCAAGCGGGCACAGAACCGGCAGGCCACACCTGCCCCTTGATCGCTTGCGAGAATTCAGTTCAGCTTGACGAGCGCCGGCGGCCAGTATGTGCCGTTCGCAACGCCGTCGAGCGGGCCATAGAAGCGGAACGTCAGACGGAATTTTTGCCCCTTGGGGATCGGGAGCCAGTTTCCATCCGGCGCGTCGGCGGGCTTGTCGGTTGCGAAATAGAGCGTCAGCGAACCATCCGAACCAAACTCCGGATGCGTCTGCTCATTGAGCAGGAAGCGGTTCAGAGGGTTCGGCAGAACGCGGAAGTGGACGTTGTCGACGGCGATAACCGACCAGAAATACTTGGCAAAGCGCGACGGCAAAGCGTCCTTCGGGAAGGTCATCTTGTAGGCGTGGTCTCCGGTCAGCTCGTCACCGCCATCGTCCTTGCTGCCACGATAGTAGAGAACCTCGGGCTTGACGTTTGCCCAGATGCCGCCGTTGTTGACCAGCGTCCGCGCCAGATAATCCAGCCCATATTCTCCAACGACACCCGGACGCGCCCAGCCGTTTTGAACGACGCCATGCCCGATCGTGAGCCCCGCCTTGCCGATCTGCGCGAAGGCCTGTTGCTTGATGATGTCGTCCACGCGGCTGCGTTCCTGCGCATTGTCTTTGATCGCCGACGCGATCGCGCGCGCATCGGCCTGCCGTTTCTCAAGCCCGACGCTTAAATCCGGTTCGCCATCCAGCGCCGCGGCAGCGGCCTCGAATGCCTCCACACCCGGAAGCTTGTCGAGATCGAAGATCGGCGTCTTCGGGATATCCGGCAGCTTTGGCGCGCCGGTCGCGCGCAGCTTGAAATCATGCTGTAGCGCCACGGCCCGCTCCGAATCGTTGCCAAGCGCCACGCGGGCCAGAACCCGGGCATGCGGCACCGGCAGATCGATGCGCATCATGTTACCGGGCAATTCGACCTTCGCGCCCTGCAGGCATACGGCAAAATCCCCCGAGGCTCTGCCGGGAAACAGGCGCTCGTTGATGTTGGCGAGCGTCTCGCCCCAGCCGTTCAGGAACTGGACCGTGTAGTAGCGGTCGTTGATTTCGGGGACCGTGACGATGGTGCAGCTATTCTCGTCCACCGCAACCCAGGCCTCGGAATAGGCGACATCCAGGTTGGGGTTGGGCCAGTCGACCGCGCCGGGCTTCCGGTGGATCAGTTCGTTCCACTTGAAGCCCTCCTGGAAGTCGAGCTGCTGCTGTCGCGTGATGAGCAGGCGGCCAAGAAGATAGATGTAGGCTTCGCTGACTTCCTCGTCGGTCGGCTGCTGAGCCAGCGCCGGAGAGCCGACCGACACGAGGCCGCACATGAGCAACAGGCTGACGGTGGACTGCAATCGGTTCATGGTCGGTCCTCCCTGTTTTCGCAGCGACGATGCGCTTTGCCGTGTCCCAGGGAAAGTACGTTACGGTTACATCGCCGCCGAATGGTTTCGGCTCACCAGCGCCCCTGCCACACGCGCGACCAAACAGCTTTCCCGCTCAAAGTTAGGGGAAGATCGCTTCGCAGCCCGCGCCCGGCGAATGCCTTTCGCTTGCGCTCATCCCGCCTGCGCCGTCCCATGGGCATGGATCACCGCGTCTGCCTCCTTGCCGTAGAGCTCCTCGAAGTGGTCGAAGCTCTTGGAGAAATAGCCGATCCCTTGCGTTGCCGAGCGCAGCGCCCGCGCCAGCTCGTCGAGAACTGCTCCCGGCACCAGCGCGCGAAAGACATCCCAGCCCTTGGCCGCCTCGTCGCGGTCGAAACCCAGCACCTGCCCCTTGTAGGTGGAAACGATCGGCACCAGGCTGCCGGAATAGATCGACGGAATGTGGATCTCGACACGCACCACCGGCTGCATCAGCACAGCGGAGGCTTGCGACAATGCCTGGCGCACCCCCATCTTGGCGGCGGCGCGGAAGGCGAATTCGGAGCTGTCGACGGCGTGATGTTGTCCGTCCGTCAGCGTCACACCGACATCGATCACCTGGAAGCCGAGCGGCCCCTTTTCCATCGCCTCGCGCGCACCCGCCTCGATCGCGGGAATGAAGTTGCGCGGCACAGCGCCCCCTTTCACCGTTTCGTTGAAGCTGAAGCCGCCGCCGCGCTCGTTGGGGTGCACGCTGAGCTTCACGTCGGCAAACTGCCCGGCGCCCCCCGTCTGCTTGCGGTGGCGGTAATGCACATCGGAGGGTTTCAGCACCGTTTCGCGATAGGTCGGGCTCGGCGGCCGGTCGGTGACCCCCACATGGAAGACGTCGGCCAGCGTCTTGCAGAGATCGCGCAAGTGCACCGGCCCCTGCACGCAGATCAGCTGCGCGCCCGTGCCCTCCTCCTGCATCACCTTCAGGCTGCGATCGGTCTCGGCAAGCTTGGCCAGCGTGCCGGAAAGCTTGGTCTCGTCGCGCTCGCTGTCTGGCACCAGGATGCGCTCCAGCATCGGCGTCGGCGGCACCGTCCAGTCCGGGGCTTCGTACGCGGCCGTGGCGGTCAGAAGGGCCGGCACCGGCAAATGGTCGGATTTGACGGCGGCAAAGATCGTACCGGGCTCCGGCGTCCCTGTCGCAAGCGGCTTGCCGGTTGCCGGGTCCTGCACCGAGCCGACACCGCCACCGCCGAGCGGCGCCCCCTGCTTGATGCCACCGGAAAGTGCCCGCACCAGCACGGTCTTGCCGACATTCTGACGGTGGTAGGCGTGGAAGCTGACGGCGGCGAGGCCCGTCTCAGGGATCTTGCTTGCTGCGCCCAGCCGTTTTCGCAGCATGTCGACCGGCGGCGCCTCATGTCTCAGCGCCTTCATCAGCCGCAGGATGCCGTTGCTGTGGCTAGCAGCCCCGACAAGGACAGGAATGATCCGGTTTTCCCTGAGCAGCCGCGAAGAGATGGCATAGATGGTGTCGCTTGCCGGCTCGCGATCCTCGATCAGCTCTTCGAGCAGCCAGTCGTCGAACTCCGAGAGGTGTTCGAGCAGCTCGGCGCGCGCTTCCTTCTCGCGCTCCAGCGTCGTGTCCGGGATCTCGATCAGCGCCGAAGTCTGGCCCTCGCGATAGCGCCAGGCGCGTTCGGAGATCAGGTCGCAGCTGCCGACGATCCTGTCGCCCTCGCGGATCGGCACCTGGCGCAGGATCAGCATGTGGCTGGAATAGTCCTGCAACGCCGCGATGACGTCGCGCAGCCGCCCGCGCGGCTCATCCATGCGGTTGACGAAGATGATGCAGGGCGTGCCCGATGCCTCGATCACCTTGAGATAGGGTGCCGCCAGCACCGCCTCCTCCGGCGCCGGCGAGACGCAGAGCACGCAGGCGTCGCTAGCCAGAAGCGCGTGCTGCGCATGGGCGAGCGCTTCGGTGGCGCCGGGCGCGTCGAGCGCACACCACGCCTCCTTGCCGATCTCGAATTCGGTGACGTTCAATCCGTAAGGTGACATGACCTTTCTGGAGCTTTCCCCCAGCGCAGCCAGTTTTTCCACCAGCGTGGATTTACCTGTCTGCGAAGGTCCAACTACCGTGAAGCAGCGCATCGGCGATCCTCCCCTATCGAGATCGCGAGAGCGCCGTGCGTTGCAACGCCCCGCCTCCTCTTAATTCTAGGGCAGCTTTCTGACTTTCAAAGGCGTTGCGCAAAAACGTGGGGCCGCAGCAGCGCGCAATACCGCGGACCATACGGGCGTCACCGCACAAACTGATTGCAAAACAGTATCAGTTTTGCAATAACATCACGCGGGAAACCAGACCCCTGCGCGTTGCACGGCGCTGCCGGACACAACGCGCGCCCGAAACGTCAGCATCGGAGGCCGTCCGCATGTCGCTCACGCTTTATCTGCATCCGCTCGCCTCTTTCTGCCATAAGGTGCTGATCGCGCTCTACGAGAACGACACGCCCTTCGACGCCAGCCTGGTGGACCTTCTGGACCCTGAGGAGGCGGCCCGCTTTGCCGAGCTCTGGCCGGTCGGCAAGATGCCGGTTCTGCGCGACAGCGCCCGCGACGCGACGATCCCGGAAACCTCTGTCATCATCGAGTATCTCGATCGCCACTATCCCGGCAGCCAACCGCTGATCCCTGGGGACGTCGACGCGGCGCTGCAGGCGAGGCTCTGGGATCGCTTCTTCGATCTCTACATCCACGTGCCGATGCAGAAGATCGTCACCGACACGCTGCGCAGCCCCGGCGAGAACGATCATCGCGGCGTCGCCGACGCCCGTTCGGCGCTTGGCGTCGCCTACGGCATGGCCGACCGGCATTTCGCCGCCAACGCCTTCGCCGGCGGCGCAGCCTTCAGCCTTGCCGATTGCGCGGCGGCGCCAGCGCTCTTCTATGGCGGTATCGTCGAGCCCTTCGCCGACAGCTACCCGCACCTGTCGGCCTATTTCGAACGGCTGCTCGAACGCCCGTCCATGCGCCGCGTGCTGGCCGAAGCACGGCCCTACTTCCACATGTTTCCCTACAAGGATCTCATGCCGGCGCGGTTTCTCACCGGCGGCTGAAGTCGGCCGCCGGCGAACTCCAGGATACGGACTGAGACTACTCGACCTGCTTCGGCGGCGTGCCGATTGGAAACGCGATGGTGACGAAGCCGGCGGTGCCTTCCGGGCGGTTCTTGGCTGCGAATTCCTGGAAGACCTTCAAGGTCAGCGACACGGGCGTTTCGGCCACCTTGAAATTGTAGCCGAGCGTACCGCCGACGGCGGCGATGCGACCCTTGAAATCGCCGAGTCTTGCCCCTGAGCCACTATCGCCCGTCACCTGCTGGTAGAAGTAGCCGGCGACACCGGCGGAAAACTGCGGGCTGAAATGCTGGGTAACGGCCCATTCCGCGTGGAATTCCGTGCCCGTGCGATAGTTCGTCGCCGGGTTCTCGCCGTTGAAGGTAATACCGGTGGCACCCGAAAGATCGAAGCCGGTTTCCGGGTTGAACCACGTGCCGGCAAACGTCAGGTCGCCTGCCCAGCGGTTGAAGGAAATGTTGGCAAGCTCGCCCTTCTGGTAGTCGCCGATCGGAATGTTGAGGCTGGCATTCGCCGTCCAGTGGAAATCGCCCTCATGCCAGCCGAGCGAGGCGCCGAGCACAGGGTCGCCGATGGTAAAGACCGAGTCGGAGGCCGAGGCCGAGCGGCCGGCACGCGGGGCTGAAAGCGTCGCGTCGACATTGGGCCCACCGAAGGGCACGATCGCGCTCAAACCGAGATTGCCGCCAAGCACCTCCTCGGGCATGACCCAGAGGCCGGTGCCGAAGACGCCGACCAGGTTCGCCTTGACGTCGCCGACGATCTCGCCGCCGAGGGGAAGCTGCTTGTTGCCCTTGAGCTCGCCTACATAGAAGTAGTTGTCGTTCTGGAAATAGGTTCCGGGCGGCGCAAGCAGGCCGGCCAATGGGCCGCGGGCACCGAGCAGATAGAAGCCCGCGCCGTTTTCGGCGGCCTCGGCCACCGAAAACGGCGCGATTGCCAATGTCAGGCCAGCGGCAACAGCCGACGCGGAAGCTAGGCTTTTGGCGTATTTCATGACAGTGATTCCCCTCGAATCTCAGCCGTGACGATACCATTTCACCGTGTGTGAGCCAGCCCTAAGAAAACGGGAGGTCACTTTTGGGTCACGCGGGAAGCCGTCTGCGCGCAACTCGCGCCCGCGGCCTTGCAGCCGCCCTCGGCGCCGCTACCTTACGCCCGACGCCTCGCCTCTCGCTGTAGGGGCGCTTCGCCCCATCTGGCGACATCGACCAGCAAAGGAGCCTGACCATGGAATACCGGCTGCTCGGCCGCTCCGGCCTGAAGATCTCGACACTGACAATGGGAACGATGACGATCGGCGGCGGCGGCAAGTTCGCGCAGGTCGGCAATGTCGGCCTCGACGAGGCGCGCCGCTATGTCGACATGTGCCTCGATGCCGGCGTCAACCTGATCGACACCGCCGACATCTATTCCACCGGCGGCTCGGAGGAGATCATTGGCGATATCCTCGGCGGCAAGCGCAAGAACGGCGTGCTTGTCGCCACCAAGGCGCGCTTCAACATGGGACCGGGCCCGAACGATGGCGGGCTCTCGCGCCATCACCTGATTGCCGCCTGCGAGGCGAGCCTCAGGCGGTTGAAAACCGACGTCATCGATCTCTACCAGGTGCACGAATGGGACGGCCAGACGCCGCTCGAAGAAACAATGGAGGCGCTCGACACGCTCGTCCATCACGGCAAGGTGCGGTATATCGGCTGCTCCAACTATTCCGGCTGGCACATCATGAAGGCGCTCGGCATCAGCGCGCTCGACCGCCGCCATCGCTTCGTCAGCCAGCAGATCCACTACACGCTCGAGGCGCGCGAGGCCGAATACGAGCTGCTGCCGATCAGCATCGACCAGGGGCTCGGCGTGCTCGTCTGGAGCCCGCTTGCCGGCGGCCTGCTTTCCGGCAAGCATCGGCGCAACCAGACGCCGGATGGCACCCGCCAGCTTGCCGGCTGGAACGAGCCGCCGATCCGCGACGAGGAGCGGTTGTGGAAGATCGTCGACATGTTGGTGGCAATTGCAGGCGAACGCGGCGTCTCGCCGGCACAGGTTGCGCTTGCCTGGCTGATCGACCGCAAGGGTGTGACCTCGGTGATCATCGGCGGGCGCAAGGAGGAACAGTTCCGCGACAATCTCGCCGCCGCCAGCCTGAAACTGACCGACGAGGAGCGCGAACTGCTCGATGCCGTCAGCCTGCCGCCGGTGCTCTATCCCTATTGGCACCAGCTGCGCAGCGCCAAGGACCGGCTCGGCGAGGCCGATCTGTCGCTGCTGGGGCCGCATGTTTGAAAATGCCAGGTTGCGGTCTGGACAAAAGCCCCTCATCCGGCCTGCCGGCCACCTTCTCCCCGCAAGCGGGGAGAAGGAAATCCGCGGCAACTGGCCGTACTCAAGGTTATGCTCTGACGGTGGCTTCGTTTCAGCAGCCAACGTGATGTGCCGGTGCCACCGCGATTCACGTCCCCTCTCCCCGCCTGCGGGGAGAGGGTTAGGGTGAGGGGCAAACCCGAGGTATGGGCAATCAGGCCACGCTTGACCCATTGTCAGCCAGCGTTCCTAAACCGGTGCCAGTGCCGACGCACCCGAAAAAACCACGGCCCCTTGACTTCCCGCCCGAACCCTCCAATTTATATCATATGATACGACAGGCGAATTCATAGGAGACGATCATGCCCAGCGCGCAGCCGGCTCTTGCCCCCGAACGGGATGCCGCAAGACATGAGGAAGCCGTCATCGTCAAGGCGGTGGTGAGGGCCTGCGACTTGTGGAAGCTGACCAACAAGGAAGCATCGCAGCTCTTCGACGTGCCGATCGCCACCTGGAACCGGATGAAGGCTGGCGATTTCAAGGGCCGGCTCGATCAGGACAAGCGCATGCGTGCCAGCCTGATCGTCGGCATCTTCAAGAGCCTGCGCCTCTATTTCAACGGGCCGCTGACCTACCAATGGCCAAAGGCAGTCAATACCGGCCCTGTGTTTGACGGCCAGTCTCCGGTCGATCTGATGATCGAGGGCGGCATACCGGCGATGATGAAAGTGCGCCGCTATCTCGATGGCCTGCGCGGCGGCCTATGATCCCTGAGATCGATTTCACCGATCCCGCCACCGTCCGGCTGATCTCGACCGCCTATATCGACGAGCCGGCCGTCAAGCCGCTTTGCGACGACGAGGACGATATCGAGATCCTCAACCGGCTGGAAGCCTTGACGTCTGCGCGGCTGAGCCCGCTGGCGCTTCCCGCCGGCGTCAGCCCCGCCGAGCTTCTGAATGACAGTTTCGGCTATGGCTGGTCGCTGATCAACGCCGCCTTCTGCCACGCCCGCCCGCCGGGCAACCGCTTCAACACCGAGGATCGCGGCGCCTGGTACTGCGCCTTCGGCGACAATGCACTCGAAACCTGCCAGGCCGAGATCGTCTATCACCGCACCCGGGCGCTGGCCGACGCCGGCATCTTTCAGGATATCGGCGCCTATCGCGAGCTGATCGCCGGCTTCACCTGCCGCTTCCACGATGTGCGCGGAGAAAAGGACGCCGCCTATCTCGGTCCCGACCCGGCCCTTGCCTATCCCGCCGGCCAGGCGCTCGCCGCGACAATCTTTGCCGATGGTGGCAACGGCCTGATCTACCCCTCCGCCCGCCATGCCCAAGGCGAATGCATCGCCGTCTTCCGCCCCGCTGTCATCCAGAACATCCGCCAGGGCCGCACCATCACCTTCGCGTGGAAGGGCACGCGGGAGCCGGAGATCCGACGCGAAGGCTGAGGGTGCCGCAGCCGTGCTGCGTAAGCCAAGAGTTGCACGAGCCCGAAGCGTTCAGCCGATCGTACAATTCTTGCCCTCATTCCGGCCCTGTGCCGGAACCCAGCCAGCCCAAGTCCTTGGGCTGAAAGACGCGTTCCTGACGTGAACGACGTCAGGTCACTCGATTCCGGCACAAGGCCGGAATGAGGGAAGTTGAACCGGTCACCCTCCCCGTCGAACATTTCGCGGTGGCCAACCGCCCGGCGTTTGGGAACTGGCCGAAACGCCGCCCGTCGGCAGGCTGGCGAGTAGCTGAGCCGTACCAGCGGCGGGTGTGCACACCATCACCGGCAGATGTTCCACGGTTCCCGCCCGCAGTCCCTTCGCGTTTGCCGGGGCGCCATTACTGAGCGGCCTGGCAAGCCCGCAGCGCCTTGAAGGCGGCATCGGTTCCCGCCAGTTTCACGACAATGGGATTGCCGCCCGCCGGCGTAATCGTCACAGCCGTCTTCTTGGCCAGGTCGTAGATGAAGTCAGGATTGTTGACCCACACAAACGCACCGCGATAGCCGTCCATCACCTGGCCCTTCGCCTCGCCACTGAATTTCTCGCCATCGACATCGAACAGAACCGCGAGCTTCTCGTCGGCTGCAACATTGGCATCAGCCTTTGTGTAGAGCGCCATGTAACCGCGCAGCGCCGCCGTTGCATCGATACCCATCTGAACTTGTGTCCCGTCTGCATTTGATTTCGTAATCAAGCATCCCGGTCCCATGTTGTCCTTCACCAGAATGTCCCAGCCGGCTTCCGAGCCGAATTTACTCTGGGCCATCGCACCCGTTGCAACGAGGGCGGTGAAAGCCACTGTCAGTCCAACTGCAATCTCCGTTTTCATAGCAATCTCCTTTTGGTTAGCAGAAATTACCTAGCCAAGCGCGGAGGACGCCGTTGGGGGCGACGCCAAAAAGGGTGCGCCGCAACGGCTTCAACACGAGTTTGCGGGCGAGAACAGAGACTGCAACTGCGGCATTCTAATGGAGCCGAGAGAAATACTGTCGGCGTTACCGCCTGGATTGCACCGGCAATAAAATAATTCCGTGTATTAACCGCTCATTAAACTTGGAATCACCGGAAAGTTGATAACGTGAACGCGGCGGCTTGCTTTCGGGCATAGCCGTCAAACGCAGATCACGCAGGCAACCCTAGGGCGTTCGGCAACGGGCGCCCTTTGCGTTTCTCCGTCAAACGGGGCCGAGCAACGACACCAGATGCGATAACATCCTAACGCGAACCACGATACCGGAGCGCGTCGGCCACCAGCGCGAAGGCGGGCGAGGTCTGGCGTCGGCTTGGATAATAGAGGTGGTAGCCGGCAAAAGGCGGGCACCAATCTTCGAGAACCTGCAGCAGCCGTCCCGAAGCAAGATCGGCCGCCACGGCATCCTCAGGCAGATAGGCGAGCCCCAGCCCGCCGAGTGCCGCGTTCAGCCTGAGCGCGATGTTGTTGAAGACGAGCTGGCCCTCGACGCGCACCTTCACCTCGCGGCCTTCCTTCTCGAATTCCCAGGCGTAGATGCCGCCATGGGTCGGCAGGCGCAGGTTGATGCAATTGTGCTCCGTCAGTTCCTGCGGCGTCAGCGGCGCTTTCCGCGTGGCGAAATAGGCGGGTGCACCGACTACGGCCATGCGCATGTCAGGCCCGATGCGCACGGCGATCATGTCTTTCGCCACCTGCTCGCCAAGGCGCACCCCGGCATCGTAGCGCTCCGAGACGATATCGGTCAGGCCATAGTCAACGATCACCTCGACATGGACATCCGGATAATCAGGCAACAGCCGCGCCAGCGCCGGCCAGAGGATGCGATCGGCCGCGTGCTCGCCGGCGGTGATGCGGATCGTGCCCGCCGGCTTGTCACGAAATTCGCTGAGCGCTGCCAGCTCCCGGTCGATCTCGTCCAGCCGCGGGCCGATCGACAACAACAGCCGCTCGCCGGCCTCGGTCGGCGACACGCTGCGCGTCGTGCGCGTCAAAAGCCGCAAGCCCAGCCGTGCCTCGAGCCCGCGGATCGTGTGGCTGAGCGCCGATTGCGAGACCCCGAGCTGCGCTGCCGCCTTGGTAAAGCTGCGTTCCCGTGCGACAGCAAGGAAGGCGATGAGATCGTTGATCTGCTGACGCGGCATTCATGAATTCTCCTCATAAGCCCTTGCGACATTTACCATCTAATCCTGATCAATCCCACGCCTTAAATTGCCTGAGACGACACAACCACGTCAGGCCCACCATCGGACCCCACATCAGGCCCAATTGGGGGCCACGCGGCATTTACAAAGGATCGAGGCCATGAACATCAAACGCAGCGGCTGTGCAGCCTCGGCCAGGGGACCAGCCGAATATTTCACCGGCACGGTGCGGATCGACGCTCCCTTCAGCGCTGCCGCTCCGGCGCGCGTCGGTGGTGCCACCGTCACTTTCGAGCCCGGCGCGCGCACTGCCTGGCACACGCACCCGCTCGGCCAGACGCTCATCGTTCTTTCCGGCCTTGGCCGTGCCCAGCGCGAAGGCGGCCCGGTCGAGGAGATCCGCCCCGGGGACATCGTCTGGTTCGACCCGGGCGAGAAACACTGGCACGGCGCCTCACCGACCGCCGCCATGACCCATATCGCCATCGCTGAAGCGCTCGACGGCAAGGTCGTCGACTGGCTGGAGAAGGTCGACGACGCGGATTACGGTGCTGAAATCAAGGCAGAATAATCGCCAGCCCTTGCGGCCCCCTCTCCAATCCCTGCCCCTCTCTATCCCTGAAACATCGTCATTCGCGACAAGGAACAGCCCCATGGAAAAGCGCACACTCGGCAAAAGCGGCCTTGAAGTTTCGGCCCTCGGTCTTGGCTGCATGGGCCTCAGCTACGGCTACGGCCCGGCGACGGAAAAGCAGGCGGCCATCACCCTGATCCGCACCGCCCATGAGCGCGGCGTCACCTTTTTCGACACCGCCGAAGCCTATGGCCCGTACCTCAACGAAGAGCTTCTCGGCGAGGCGCTCGGCCCCATCCGCGACAAGGTGGTGATCGCCACCAAGTTCGGCTTCGACTTTGACGAGCAAGGCGGGCAAAGCGGCATGAACAGCCGGCCGGACCAAATCCGCAAGGTCGCCGATGCAGCCTTGAAGCGCCTGAAGACCGATGTGATCGACCTGTTCTACCAGCATCGCGTCGACCCCAACGTGCCGATCGAGGACGTGGCCGGCACTGTGAAGCGGTTGATCGACGAGGGCAAGGTCAGACATTTCGGCCTGTCGGAGGCCGGGCCCCAGACGATCCGCAAGGCCCATGCGGAACAGAAGGTCGCAGCACTCCAGAGCGAATATTCGCTTTGGTGGCGCGAGCCGGAGGCCGAAATCCTGCCGCTGCTCGAAGAACTCGGCATCGGTTTCGTTCCCTTCAGCCCGCTCGGCAAGGGCTTCCTCACCGGCGCCATCAACGCCGACACCACCTTCGAAGCCAAGGACTTCCGCAATGTCGTGCCGCGCTTTGCGCCCGAAGCGCGTAAAGCCAACCAGGCGCTGGTTGATCTCCTCGGTCAGATCGCCGCCCGCAAGGAAATAACGCCGGCGAAGGTCGCGCTCGCCTGGCTACTGGCGCAAAAGCCCTGGATCGTGCCGATCCCCGGCACCACCAAGCTCCACCGGCTCGAGGAAAACATCGGCGCTGCGGCCGTGCGGCTGAGCGCCAGCGATCTTGGCGAAATCGACAGTGCACTCGCCGAGGTCACCATCGAGGGAGATCGCTATCCGGCCCACCTGCAGGCACGCGTCGGCCGTTGATCGCCAACAGCATGAAAGGACCAACAGGGATGGAAGGTATCAGGGACAAGGTCGTCGTCATCACCGGCGCCAGCAGCGGCCTCGGCGAGGCAACGGTTCGCCGGCTTGCCCGGGAAGGCGCCCGGCTAGTGCTGGGCGCGCGCCGCATCGACAGGCTGCAGGCACTCGCCGACGAACTCTCGCTCGGCAGGCAATCAGCACTTCAAACCGACGTCACGTCGTTCGAGGAGGTCACGCGCCTGGTCGACCATGCGGTCACCCTCTATGGCCGCATCGATGTCATGCTCAACAATGCCGGGCTGATGCCGCATTCGCCGCTCGAGCGCTGCAAGGTGGACGATTGGGACCGCACCATCGACGTCAACCTGAAGGGCGTGCTCTACGGCATCGGCGCGGCACTCCCGCACATGAAGGCGCAGATGGGCGGCCACGTCATCAACGTCTCGTCGGTTGCCGGCCACAAGGTCGGCCCCGGCGGTGCGGTCTATGCCGCCACCAAGCATGCCGTGCGGGTGATCTCGGAAGGATTGCGGCAGGAGGTAAAACCCTACAACATCCGCACGACCATCATTTCGCCCGGTGCCGTTGCGACCGAACTGCCCGACAGTGTCACCGAAACGGACGTCGCGCAGAATGTGCGCGCCCTCTATGAGCGCGTGGCGATCCCCGCCGACAGCTTCGCGCGCGCCGTCGTCTTTGCCATGAGCCAGCCTGAGGATGTCGACATCAACGAGATCCTGTTCCGCCCGACCGCGCAGGAATACTGACGGGCATTGCTCTGGCTGCCCGAAGAAGTTCGGCCGGCGCAGGGCGCCGGCCGACAATCGTCGAGAAAACCGGATAGGACCGCCCGGACTTACCGCGGCGCCAGCCCCTCCAGCTCGTTCAGCCGCTTCATTGCCGCCTGTTGTGCCAGCAGACCGTAGTTGATGCCGCTCGCGTTCAGCGTACTGCCTGCCTGGTAGGGGAACTGGTTGAAATCGGAGAAGAACTCCTTGATCTTGCCCTGGACCGGGACGAGCAGCCACATGTTGCGGGCGAGGAAATCCATGGCTCCGCCCCCTTCCTTGATGCCGCGTTCGTAAGGATCCATTCTAAGATTGGCAATGTTTGCCCAGCTTGGCACCTCGCGCGTCGCCGTCGCAATGTTGCCCTCGCTGTTGATGGCGAAACTCAGCTTCCAGTCGTTCCAGCGGATGGCATTGAGATTGCCGCCCTGGTCGAAATAATAGACGGAGTCGCGCGGCGGTTCCTTTGCCTCGCCCTTGAGAAGTTCGGTCAGGTCAAAGCCGTCAAGGTGAACCTTGAAGGACTTGGTTCCCGCCTGGAAGCCTTCCTTCATCTGCCCCTTGACGTCGTTGATGCCGGCGGCCGTGGCGAAGGTCGGCAGCCAGTCCATCAGCGTCACGGGATCGTTGATCTGCGTGCCCGGCTTCACCACGCCCGGCCAGCGCACCATCATCGGGATGCGGAAGCCGCCCTCCCAGGTGGTGCCCTTTTCGCCATGGAACATCGTCATGGCACCATCGGGCCAAAGCGCGATCTCGGCGCCATTGTCGGTGGTGTAGAGCACGATGGTGTTCTCGGTGATGCCGAGGTCGTCGAGTTGCTGGAGAAGCTGCCCGACGTGGCCGTCATGCTCCACCATGCCGTCGGCATGGATGCCCTTGCCAGTCTTGCCAAGCGAGTCCGGCTTCAGGTGCGTGAAAATGTGCATGCGTGTCGAGTTGAACCAGACGAAGAACGGTTTGTCGGCCTTGTGCTGGCGATCGATGAAGTCCTTGGCGGCAGCCAGGAATTCCTCGTCCACGGTCTCCATGCGCTTGGTGTTGAGCGCGCCGGTGTCCTCGATCTTACCGTCGGCAAAGGAGTGGATGACGCCGCGGGGCCCGTACTTCTTCTTGAACTCCGGATCCTTCGGATAGAAGTAGCCTTCCGGCTCTTCCTCGGCATTGAGGTGGTAGAGATTGCCGAAGAATTCGTCGAAGCCATGGTTGGTCGGCAGGTGCTCGTCATGGTCGCCGAGGTGGTTCTTGCCAAACTGACCTGTCGCGTAGCCCTTGGTCTTTAGAACATCGGCGATGGTCGGCATCCAGTCCTGGATGCCGTGCGGGTCACCCGGCATGCCGATGGTCAAAAGCCCGGTGCGGAACGGCTCCTGACCGAGGATAAACGAGGCGCGGCCGGCGGTGCAGCTCTGCTGGCCATAGCTGTCGGTGAAGATCGCGCCCTCGGCCGCAATGCGGTCGATGTTCGGCGTGCGGTAGCCCATCAGGCCCATGGTGTAGGCGCTGATCTGCGGGACGCCGATGTCGTCGCCGAAGATGACGAGAATGTTCGGCGGCTTGCCGCTGCCGGCGGCGGGCTGTTGCTGGGCCCTGGCCGCGTTGAGCGGCGCGCCGGAGCCGACCATGGCGGCAGCGGCAAAGATCGTGCCGCCGAGAAGCAGGCTGCGACGATCGACGTCGAGTGAAGTCTGGGTTTCGCTGCTGGATGGCTTATCGACATTCTCTACCATGCTGATCGTCTCCTGTTGGTGAGGATTGCAGTCGTCGATTGCGCTGAAACTCGGGTTTTCGAACTTTTCTGAAAAGCCTGTCGGCATGCCGAAACGCGTCATTAGTGACGGACATCGCTGGCGGCTCGCCAATTACGCCCGGAAAACTACCATGCATGAGGCCGTGGGTAGGAGTTACGTAACAGTTACGTGGCACCCGATCGACCGACAGAAGCACCAACGCCGCGCATCGCCGCGCCCCCATGACCGAGGTGCCGACAAGACCGCAAGCCAATTCGTACGCGGTCGAAATTCGCTCTCTCCCACCTGCCCCGCAATGTTGCGGCAATCCGGATGCGCAATCTCTCAACCGTCAATTTCCAGCCGCCCTGACGCATGACCGGGGATGCAAACTTGAGGATGTGAATGCCGATATCCCTGCTGCCGGCCGAGGCCGTGGAAGCCGATGCCATCCGCAATCTGAGGGTCGATGAGAGCCAGACGGATTTCATCGCCAGCAACGACGAATCGCTGGAAGAACTGGCCGAACGCCCGGAATGCGTCGGCTTTGCCGTCATGGCCGAGGGAGAGCCCGTCGGTTTTGCCATGTACGCGCTCGACCCTGACGACGGCAACCACTGGATCTACCGGTTGATGATCGACATCAGCCATCAGGGCAAGGGGTTTGGCGGCAAGGCGCTCGCCGCGTTGGTCGAGACGATGGCGACCATCCCCGGATGCGACGCGATCTATCTCGGGGTCTACCCGGACAACACCCGCGCCGACGCGCTCTACCAGCGCTTCGGCTTTCGCGAAACGGGCCAGAGCATCGGCGGCGAAACCGTGCTCAGGCTCGATCTTGCCGGCATGAAAACCTAATCC
The DNA here is from genome assembly GCF_013283195.1 of Ensifer adhaerens. Taxonomy (GTDB): domain Bacteria; phylum Pseudomonadota; class Alphaproteobacteria; order Rhizobiales; family Rhizobiaceae; genus Ensifer; species Ensifer adhaerens_G. The sequence continues at coordinate 2,919,941 of NZ_JABEKT010000001.1, forward strand.
AGCGGGCAGTCGCGCCACCTCGACTAGCCCGGGAAATCCGCGATTCCACGGGGGCGCCGGCCACAACCACCAGTAAACTCAGGCGAGCAATGTGAGATTTTGCCGCACGCCGGAAATCGACAAATATGAAGCAATTATAATAGATTAAAACACATGTAGATACAAAGCCTTATCGGCGTGGACCGTTAACGGAGAAAATTCACATAACTTCAAGTTGCATGCTGTGGCATATTTGTGACAGCAACTCTGATCACTGCTTGCTAGAAGCCGGCACCCCATTAAGTGGTGCCAAATTCTACGGAGCATTGAAATGTCGCATAAGCTTATCCTTTCCGCCGCCATCCTGGCCGCGCTCGCAGCACCGGCCGTAGCAGCCGACGCCGTTGCGGACATCGCTCCCGCTCCGGAAGCGCAGGCAGCCGAGGCGTTCACCTGGACCGGCGGCTACCTCGGCGTTCAGGGCGGCGGCGGCTGGCTGGACGGCAAGTTCAGCGTTCCCGGCGCAAGCGTCAGCGAAGATTTCAACGGCGGCCTGATCTCTGGCTTCGTCGGCTACAACTACCAGTTCGGCGATTGGGTCATCGGCGCTGAAGGCGATCTGACCTACAACTGGAACGACAACAAGTACGACATCTTCGGCACCGACGTGAAGGTCGGCACCGACCTCGCAGGCTCGGTTCGCGCCCGCGCCGGTTACGCCTTCGACAACGCGCTCATCTACACGACCGCCGGCTGGACCGCGACGAGCGGCTACGTCGAAGTCCCGGGTATCGGTGACGTCGACCGTACCTTCAGCGGCTACACCGTTGGCGCCGGCGTTGACTACGCCTTCACCAACAACATCTTCGCCCGCGCCGAATACCGCTTCAACGACTTCGGCAGCAAGACGATCGAAGACGTCAAGGTCGACCTCGACCAGCACCAGGTTACCTTCGGTATCGGCGTGAAGTTCTAATCCTGCCCCACCAAAAGCCTTTTTTGGCCTTTGGTTCGCGCCGCGCCTCTCTCCGAGACGCGGCGCTTTTCATTTGCAGCTCGCACAACGAGCAGAACCTTTCGCCGAAATGCCCTGCCTCGACAACAGGTCAGCCCGAGGCCACGGACGTCGTCGCCACAGGCTGTTCTCCCGGCATCAGCTCGGCCATCATCCAATCGCAAAAGGCCAGAACACGGGGGTCCTGGGCAGAGCTTTCGGGATAGACGAGGTGATAGGCATAGTCCCCGGCGACGCTGACGCCGACGTCGAACAATTGCACCAGCCGCCCCTCGGACAGCTCGTTGCGGATCATCGCGAGATCGACGAGACCAACCGTGCCACCGGCGATGACAGCCTCGACCACATGGCTGGTGTCGGTGAAGGCAACGCATCGGCTGTCGTCGAAATCGTCGATGCCGGCAGCCGCCATCCACATCCGCCAGTTGGGCCAGAGCATGCCTTCGGTGGTGCACTCGACATGACACAGCGTCTGGCCGAAGAGATCGCGCGGCGTCTTCGGTTTTGCGCCGGCCGCAATCAGGTTCGGGCTGCAGACCGGTGCGATCACCGCTTCGAACAGGCGCTCGGACCGTGTCCGTCGATATCGTCCGGAGCCGAAGCGTATGGCGATGTCGACATCGTCGGCGTCGAAATCCCTGATCTCGTCGGTGATGTCGAAGGTAAGCTCGATGGTCGGGTTGGCGGCGCGGAACTGCGATAGCCGCGGCAACAGCCAGTTGGTGGCAAAACGCGGGCTGAGCGACACGCGCAGCTGCCGGGCGCCCCGCTCCATCCGGCGCGCCCGGCCGACGGCCCGCTGCAGCGTCTCCAGCGCCTGGACGGCCGCCTCGAACACCACGGCACCCGCCGGTGTCAGCTGGATGCTGCGGCTGGTGCGGGTGAAGAGCACGAGACCGAGCTGGTCCTCGATTTCCTTGATCTGGTAGCTGACCGCCGCCGGCGTCAGCCCCACCTCGTCGGCGGCGCGGGTGAAATTCAAATGTCGACCGGCGGCCTCGAAGGTTCTGAGTGCGCGGGTTCCTGGCAGCATTCGGCTCATGGATCTTCAAACCAGCCTTGATGATCCCTCGAGAACTACTTGTTTTTCATCGGCCAATCAATGTCCGATGATCATCGTGAGAGATGCGGCAGCAGCCCCATCGCAAACCGGCCCCCTGGAGCAATATCATGCCTGCCGACCCAACCTCTTCCACCGCACAACGCAACGGTCACGCGGCAAGCACCGCCGATCTTTCGCCGCTCGCCTTTGCCGGCTACGCCCACTTCACCGCCATGCAGGTTCGCGGCGGACAGGTGCGCGGCCTCGATCTGCATCTCGCTCGCCTGCGCAACGCATCGCTTGAAATGTTCGGCAAGGCCCTGCCCGACGAACAGCTGCGCTCCCATCTGCGCGCAGCACTCGCCGCGTCGCCGGCCGACCACTCACTGATGGCGACCGTCTATTCGCCGGCGGGCGAATTCACCGTTGCCGGGCCGGATGTCGGTCTCGACGTGCTCGTTAGCACCGGCCCGGCCTCGTCAGGTCCGAAAGGTCCGCTGGCGCTCCGGACTGTCGGCCACGAGCGCACGCTGCCGACCGTCAAGCATGTCGGCGAGGTCGCCAAGACCTACTATCTGCGCCAGGCCGTGGCGGAGGGGTTTGACGACGCCGCCTTCGTCGACCGAAAGGGCCGCCTCACCGAAGCCTCGATCTGGAACCTCGCCTTCTGGGACGGTGACGCTATCGTCTGGCCTGAGGCCGAGATGCTGACAGGCACCACCATGAGCATCCTGCGGCGGCAACTGGCCCGGCTTGGCATCGCCCAGCGCACGCAGGAGATCAGGCCGGCCAACCTCGCGGGCCTTGCCGGTGTGGTGATGAATTCGTGGACACCAGGCATCGCCGTCAGCCAGATCGACCAGACACCTCTGCTTGACCCCTCGGCTTTCCTGGGGCTGCTGCATCGGGCCTACGAGGCCGAGCCCCTCGTCTCGCCATGACAGCACGGCTCCAGGCTGGCGAGCGCTAGAGCATTTCCAGGAAAAGTGCGAAGCGGCTTTCCGTCAGGAAATGCGTAAAAACAAGGTGCTGGAGCGTTTCTGCGACTCTGTCTAAGCCGGAAACGCTCTAGGTGCCACCGCCGGCGTCAGCGCCGCCTCATCGGCCGCACCGGCGGAATTTCGCCATCGACCGTTTACCTCGTAGGCGCGTGATACGCGGGCACGGGACAGTATCCGGCGCCTGGAACTTCAAGCGCTGTTTAACGATCTACAGGGACCACCTGTCCTTCAATGATCGATCCTGACGATCGCCGGTCGAACGGACGAATTTCCGCCCCGCAACCCGGGATCTGCAGGCCTGGCCGCCGGCAATGGCGGTGGCGCGCCCTGCGGAGCGCCGGCCACCATGCCGCAACACTGGCTATTCGAACTTCTCGGTGCTGTCCGCCTTACCCTTCACCCAATATCCCGATGCCTTGATCCAGGAGAGCGGGTAACCGCGCTCCTCGGTCAGATGCGCGCGGATCGCCCGCGTCACCGAGGCTTCGGCCGCGACCCAGACGAAGGTGTTGGGCTCGATGACGACGGAGCGCAGGACGGCGAGGAGCGCTGAAGCGTCGGTTGCCTGATGCAGCGGGCGATAGGCCCAATGGCATCTGAGCTCGGCCTTCGTCTCGAAAGCCTGTTGTTCGGCAGGATCGGCGATCGCGGCAATGCTGGTGATGCGAGCGCCTGCGCCAATCTCCTCGATCCGTCGACCGATCGCCGGCAGTGCCGTTTCATCGCCGATCAGGAGCCAGCGCTCGACATTGGAAACGACGGCCGAACCGCGGGGCCCGCCAATGTTCAAGGCGTCGCCCGGGCGTGCATTCATCGCCCACTGCGTGATCGGCCCGGCCTCGTGCAAGGCGAAATCGATCACCAGAGTGCGGGCGGCCGTATCATAACGACGTGGCGTATAGTCCCGCCGTTCCTCGGTGCCATCGGCTGAAGGCACGATGATCTTGACGTGATCATCGGCCCCAAGGCTGACGAAATCGGCAAGGTCCTCGCCCGAAAGCGTGATGCGCAGCATGCCGGGCGTGATGCGCTCGGCCTCGGTGACCACAAGCGAACGTCGCTTGAGATCGTGGCGCACGCGCTCGATCTTCGGCGCTGTTGCATTGTGGGAAGGAGTCTGGGTCGTGTCCATCGGTATCCTTTTGAGGCTCGTCGATGTCGATCCGCAGGACACAGTCGCGCAGACCGAAGCCGCTTGAGCCGTTCGATCATACGCGTTGAGTGACGTTAACGCTTACGTGACCGGACAGCGCCCGGCCATTTCGACCGTTGTAGCGGAGATGGCGCGCCGGTGCAACGCGCCGCGAGAGCGCATCGTGGCTGCGACGACCGAGCCGCAACATTGCGAAACGAAAAAGGCGCGCCCGCTTGAGCGGACGCGCCTTTGACGAAAAGCAGGATGGTCGCGATCAGGCCGCCAGCGCCAACGCTTCCCCGCGGACGAGATCGCCGAGACGGCGAATGCCCTCTTCGATCATCTTGTCGTTGGCGCAGGAGAACGAGAGGCGCAGCGTGTTCTCACCGGAACTATCGGCAAAGAAGGCACGGCCGGGCACGAAGGCGACCTTGGCGGTCTCCAGCGATTTGGCCAGAAGTGCCGTGCCGTCCATGCCCTTCGGCAGCGTCACCCAGACGAACATGCCGCCTTCGGGCTTGGTCCAGGTCACGCCATCGGGCATGTACTTCTCAAGGGCCGCCAGCATGGCGCTGCGGCGATGCTTGTAGACCCGGTGGATCTTGGCGACCTGGGCATCGAAGCCACGCTCGGCAACCGTGCAGATCGCCATCTGGTTGATGGTCGAGGAATGCAGATCGGCCGCCTGCTTGAGGAGCACGAGCTTTTTGATCACCGTTTCCGAGGCGCAGACCCAGCCTACGCGCAGGCCCGGAGCCAGCGTCTTGGAGAACGAGCCGCAATAGACGGTGCGGGTGTTGTTGATGTCACCCTTACGGGCGATTTCCAGCGCCAGGATCGGCGGGATCGCCTCGCCGTCGTAGCGCAGCGACTGGTAGGCCGCGTCTTCGATGACGGCGATATCAAGCTCTTCGGCAAGATCGAGCACGCGCTCGCGCCCTGCCAGGTCCACCGTCTCGCCGGTCGGGTTCGAGAAATCGGCCGAGAGATAGGCGAACTTGACGCGGCCGCCGGCGGCTTTCGCGGCTTCCGCATAGGTCGCAGGCGTGCGGTTTCCGCCCGGGTTCAGCTGGTCGTAGTGCGGTTCATAGGCGTTGAACGCCTGCAGCGCGCCGAGATAGGTCGGCCAGGTCACCAGCGCCGTGTCGTTGGGCGACAGGAACAGCTTGCCGATATAGTCGAGGCCCTGCTGCGAGCCGGAGGTGATGAAGATGTTGTCGACACCGGCCGGAATGCCGATCTTTTCCATCTGCTTGGCAAGCCATTCGCGCAGCGGCTTGTAGCCTTCGCTGACGGAGTACTGCAAGGCAGCGCTTACGGCCGGGCCGGAGAAGATCTCCGCATAGGCGTCCTTGAACTCCACGTCGGGAAACAGCTCGGGATCGGGAATACCGCCGGCAAACGAGATGATGTCGGGGCGGTCGAGCAGTTTCAACAGTTCGCGGATCTCCGAGGCGCGCATCCGGCTGGAGCGCGTCGCGAATATGTGGTCCCAGTCGAGCATTGGGTCGTTTCCTCAAGGATTTTTGCAGCGGGCAGCGCCATAGGGCTCGCGTTCCGCATTCATTGTCTTTGTCCTTCGACAGGATCACGACGGCTAATTTATGTCAATGTTGTTGACCTAAATCACGCGATTTTCTAGCTGCGCCGCCCCTCACCCAGCGTCATGCAATCAACGTTGCGTCAACCCCGTGCGACCTCCGGTATCCCGGCGCTTACGCGTCGTCGGGCGACGTCCGCGTAACCGTTACAAACTTGTCCATCGCCAAAACAGGGCGCAGGCTCCCCCGTCAATCGTCTGCATATGACCGGACGCATTCTCGATCACTCAACGATAGGAGGATTACGCCATGAGTACGCATCAGGGAGACGACGACCAATCCGCGAACGGGCATCCGTCGGGGGTCAGCCGGCGAGACCTTCTGCTTGCCGGCAGCGCGCTTGCGGCAGCAGCGCTGACCACGTCGGGTGGAGCGACGCCGGCAAGCGCGCAGCAATCCACGTCGGCCGCGGCCAGTGGCGCCAAGCCGAACATCCTCATGATCATGGGCGACGATATCGGCTGGTTCAACCCGAGCATCTACCACCGCGGCATGATGGGCTATCGCACGCCCAACATCGACCGCATCGGCAACGAGGGCGCGATGTTCACCGACTGATACGGGGAGCAGAGCTGCACCGCCGGCCGCGCCGCCTTCATCACCGGCCAGTCGCCGATCCGCACCGGCCTCACCAAGGTCGGCCTGCCCGGCGCCGATGTCGGCCTGCAACCGGAGGACCCGACGGTCGCCGAACTGCTGAAAGCGCAAGGCTACGCCACCGGCCAGTTCGGCAAGAACCATCTCGGCGACAAGGACGAGTTCCTGCCCACCAATCACGGCTTCGACGAGTTCTTCGGCAATCTCTACCATCTCAACGCGGAGGAAGAGCCCGAGAACCCGGATTATCCCAAGAGCCCGGAATTTCGCAAACGCTTCGGCCCGCGCGGCGTCATCCACTCCTATGCCGACGGCCGGATCGAAGACACGGGAGCGCTGACCAGGAAGCGCATGGAAACGATCGACGAGGAATTCCTGGCCGCTGCGCTCGATTTCATCGATCGCCAGCACAATGCCCAGAAGCCCTGGTTCTGCTACTTCAATTCCACCCGCATGCACGTCAACACCCACCTCAAGCCGGAATCGGAGGGGAAGACCGGCAAGGGCGTCTATTCCGATGGCATGGTCGAGCATGACGGCATGGTCGGCCAACTGCTGAAGAAGCTCGACGATCTCGGTCTCGTCGAAAACACCATCGTCGTCTACACCACCGACAACGGTGCCGAGGTGATGACCTGGCCGGATGGCGGCAACACCCCGTTCCGCGGCGAGAAAGCCACCAACTGGGAAGGCGGCTACCGCGTGCCAACCTGCATCCGCTGGCCTGGCGTCATCAAGCCGAACACCATCTACAACGACATCGCCTCGCACTACGACTTCATCCCGACCTTCTGCGCGGCTGCCGGCGAGCCGGATATCGTCGAGAAATGCAAGGCCGGCTATCAGGCCGGCGCCAAGACCTTCAAGGTGCATCTCGATGGCTACAACCTCGTCCCCTATTTCAAGGGCGAGGTGAACGACGCTCCACGTCGCGAGTTCCTCTACTGGAACGACGACGGCGAGCTGGTCTCCGTCCGCTTCCAGGATTGGAAGGTGGTGTTCAAGGCACAGGAAAGCACCGGCATCGGCGTCTGGCGCGACGCCTTCACCACCCTGCGCGCGCCCAAGCTCTTCAACCTGCGCGCCGACCCCTTCGAGCGTGGCGATGAATCGATCGAGTACGAGAAGTGGTTCTTCGACAGGGCCTTCGTGGTCGTGCCATCGCAGGCGATCGTTGCGAAATGGCTGACAAGCTTCCAGGACTTCCCGATCCGCCAGAAGCCTGCGAGCTTCAACCTCGACGACGTCATGGCCAAACTGTCCGGGTCCGGCAGCAAATAGGTGTTGAACACAAGGTCCGGGCCTCAGGCCTGGGCCTTATGCCCTTCCGAGCACCACTGATCAGTCGGTGGCCTCGAGGCTTGCAAGAGCGTCGGCGATCCGCGGCGGCGCCTTGGGCCGCGCATACATTCGCTCAAGATAGGCCTTGAGATTGGGGCAGCTGTCGATCAGCCCGACCTCGTTGCCCCAGTCGATGACATAGACGGTGACGCAATCGGCGATGCTGATCCGATCGCCGACGACAAAAGTACGTCCATCCATGTGGCGCTCGAGCACCTGTGCCATCGCCGCAAACTCCTCCCGGGCAAGCGCGATGTCCTCGGGCAGCCGCTTGTCTTCGGGATACAAAAAGCTGTGCTTGGAGATCCGCCATAGCGGCTGCTCCAGTTCGGTGACGGCAAACAGCGACCAGCGATAGGCCTGCGCCCGCTCAGTCAGGTCGGCGGGCATCAGCCCCTTGGCGGCGTATTTCTCCGCCAGATACATCACGATCGCCGCGGATTCCGTCAGCACCATATCTCCATCGACGAGGACCGGAACCTTTCCGGCGGGGTTGAGGCGCAGGAAATCCGGGTGGCGGTTCTCGCCACCCAGCAAGTTGACGGGTATGAACTCGAAGTCCGCATCAAGTTCCTGAAGCGCCCAAAGTGCGCGAAGCGAGCGTGTCGGGCCCAATCCATAGAGTTTCATCATCTTGGCCTTCCTTCGTTTCGGTGGGTTTGCAGCGTCGCCAGGCGATCGAACGGCGGCCCTGAATGGCTGATGTGATCCTTGCGAACATGTCCGGCATCGAACTTTACATCCGTCCTGGGTGTTTCGATATCTTTCGCCAAGCCATGAGGGCGGATTCGGATTCCCAGAGTTCCTGAAGAACGTGCGGAAAAGGCTGGCCCGCCAGTTCGTCGCAAAAATCTGCGGACCGCTTGCGCGTTCCGCCGTCTATTCGCGCTGCACGGCGAGACGCGTTGCCGATCGCGGCACCGCAGAAATGCGCCGTTCGGCTGAAGCCGGAACGGGCGCAACATTGGCGCAATCGCACGGCCGCATATCAGCCGCTCGGGTGGAGCATTTCCAGGAAACGTGCGAAGCGGTTTTCCCTAGGCAAATGCGCAAACACGCTTGAATGATGCAGCCACGCCAGAGGGAATACCAGGTGACGACAGCCAGCAACGACACCATAACCTTTTACCGCGACAATGCCGAGAGCTACGCAGCGCGCGACCGCAAGCCTCCGGCCGATCGCCTCGGTGCCTTCATCGCCCGGCTGGCGCCCGGCGGCGCCGTGCTCGACCTCGGTTGCGGCGGCGGTCACGACAGCCAGCATCTGATCGAGGCCGGCCTTGACGTCACGCCCTGCGACGGCTCCGCGGAACTGGCGCACGCCGCGGAACAAAGGATCGGGCGCAAGGTCGAGGTCGTCACCTTCCAGGAGATCGTGTGGGACCAGAGGTTCGACGGCATCTGGGCCGAAGCCTCGCTGCTGCATGTGCCGCGAACCGAACTGCCCGACGTGCTGGTGCGCGTTCTCAGGGCCCTGCGCCCGGGCGGCCTGATCCAGGCGAGCTTCAAGGCGGGCGAACGGGAAGGCCACGACCGCTTCGGCCGTTACTTCAACTATCCCTCGGCCGCCTGGCTGCAGACCTGCTTCGAATGGGCGGGATGGTCTGACATCACGATCGAAGAGGCAGATGGCGGCGGCTACGACAACGAGCCGACCCGCTGGCTGCATGTCAGCGCGACCCGGAGCCATGCACCCGCACGGTAGCGGCCAGTTGCAAGCAGCGGCGCGGCTCGCGTTCCGCCCGCTCTTCAGGCAGCGAAAACCGGACTGGCGCCTAATCGCCGTTCCGAAGACGGTATAGGCAAAGCTTCGCTCCCCGGCCGCCAGATCTGCGTACCGTGTCAGGCTTCGCGGCTGAAATAACTCAGGATCAGAAGCGTGCAAATCGCGGCAACGATCAACGCGTCGAAAAGTGCAAAGTGCTCAAAGAATGAGAGCATGGCATTTCCTCCTCTCAACTAAACCTATGAGAGCACATAATTCTCCAAGTTGAAAGTTCAATTCACAGATATACTAAATTCTGACAAAAACACGCCCACAATACTATTGCATCGCAGCATCAATATTTCCGCACCGCACAACATGAATTGCACTCGCGTCTGCCGGCCGTACCTGCGAGACCGCTCTTCGAGCCGGCGCTCTGCAGGTGGCGTCAACTCCCCCGCACCATTGCCGCGCCACACAGTCGGTTTTGTCTCCTTCTTGAGGCATTCGGCCATCGGCAAAGGGAAATACGCCGTTTCCGGACCAAGCCTTGATCGGCGATTGGCGCCGCTACCGGAAGATGCAGATATTAGACTTTTCGTATAAACAAATGCCCATCGGGTGGGCCCGATTTCCGGGGGAGTTCAGTCTCGGTGACTGACTAGGCCCGGCCGCATCCAACGATAGCGCCCCTTCCTGCCAGCAAAACCTGTGAGAGCATGTTTTGGCGCCCATAATCAGGCATCGGAGAAAGGCTATACTCCGCCGAACGTCAAAAATGTCGCGTTCAAACTGCAGATTGCCGGACTATTCATGCCACTGATCGCCCTGTCTCTGGAACCCGCCCGCGAATGCGTAGCCGCTCCGTATTCGGGCGCTCAACGTGGAAGCGTCAATCCACGCGTGGATTTCGCCTGTCATGGGGCCAAGGAAGACTATTTCCGAAAGGGCGGCGACCTTGTGCAACGCGGACATTTCGGGCCAACCCATGGCGATATCGTGATGACCGATCCAGGCGGCGGGGTTGCTGTAGTCGATGACCCCACGTGCCGTACCCTCCGACGCGTTCACGAAAAACCTGTAGGAAAGGACGCCGGGATCGCCTTCGGCTTTCACCCTCCTCGCCAGCGCGTCGATCGCTCGCGCAAAGTGATCGGGCGGAGCTTTCAACTCATACAAGTTCAGGATGGTGAGGCGTTCCTTCATCGTGAGTGCCTCTCGAGTCCGAGATCAAAATACCCGCTTCACAGGGAATGCGGCATCGGCCCCGCGGCAATGCCTGCCCGTTGGCGAAGGTCTTTCAGTGACGTGCTAGTCAGGCGGCCGGCTGGACCGATTTGACGCTGCCGTTGCTGTCGACGATGCAGTTGAACTTGCGTCCGCCGGCGTCGAGATCGACGCTGTAGGAGGCTGCATCCAGCTGGCGCGAGCTAGTCGGCAGAACCTTGCTGCTGTCGACCTGGGCGGTGCCCGCGGCCGCATTGGCGCAGATCAACTGCAGATCGGCCGGTGCCGTCTGCAGGCTCGTGCGCGCCATCTCCTCAGGCTTTGGTGGTGACGACGACTGGCAGCCACCGAGAAAGGCAAGGCCGATGCCCGCCGCCAAAATCCAGCTTTTTGAACGCATTATCCCCTCGCTCACCAAGAATTATCCCCTTGTGGATCCAGTCGCTCCCGGACTGGCCGTCCCCTGCCCCGATCGGTCGGCGATGCCTCCTCAACCATGCGCACCTGATACGCCCCGCAGAATGCACCGGACGGGATATGCCTCCCGGACGCGCGCCCTGCCCGTTCGCCTGTCCGGATCCCTTCTTCAAACACCCTTGTAGAGTGCGGCCCCCTGCATCAGCACGATCACCTTTGCACCCACCTCGACCCGCGAATGCAGGTCGGTGACGTCGTCATTGTTCAGGCGGATGCAGCCGGACGACACGTCGAGCCCGATCGTCCACGGCTCCACCGTTCCGTGGATGCGGTAGATCGTGTCCTGGTCGCCCTCGTAGAGGTAGAGCGCGCGGGCGCCGAGCGGGTTGTCCGGGCCGCCGGGCATGCCTGCTGCCCATTTCGCCGCGTTCGCATCGCGGGCCACCATTTCGGGCGGCGGCGTCCAGGTCGGCCACTCGGCCGTGCGCCCGACGCGCACGATGCCGGCCCAGCCGAACCCCTCGCGCCCGACGCCGATGCCGTAGCGGATCGCCTGCCCGCCGGGCTGGACCAGGTAGAGAAAGTGCTGGTTGCCGTCGATGATGATCGTGCCCGGCTTTTCCGCCGTGCGGAACGGCACCACCTGCCGGCGAAAGGCCTCGGGCAGCTGGTTGTTGCGGGCATAATATTGCCGGGCTTTCTTCTTGTCGTAATTGACCCATTTCTTGGTTCTGGCGTCGTAGATCTGGGTCTGCGCCAGCGCTGCCGGCGGCCCGAAGCACAGGCCCGCGGCCAGCATCACCAGCCCAAGCTTGCGCGTCCGGGTCATGAAGGAGGAGCCTCTTCGATCCGCTGTCGTCTTCATGGTTTCGCCCACCCGTCGATGCGTGCCGCGTTGTCATCAACCCATTTCTTGGCAAAGTCGGCCGGCGCCTGACGCTCGACCTCCAGCGCGTAGCTCATCTTCGTCACTTCTTCCGGCGAGAAATCCACCTGATCCAGGAACTTGGCGATCTCGGGATGTTTCTTGCCGAAGCCCGTGGCGTAGGCGATCTGGAAATGCGCCGCGTCCCAGGAGGTCGCCGCCGTCGACTTGCTGATCCACAAGGGGTCGTCGGCACCGACGATCTTCCACTTGGCCGGATCGTGCGGTGGTTCCTCGATCCGGGCGATCTTGTGCAGTTCAAAGACGTGGTGCGGCGCATAGCAGTAAAACACCATCGGCCGCGCGGTCGCAATCGCCGCATCGACACCCGCCATTGCCACCTCTTCCTCCGCCTCGAACAGCGTCAGGTTGGCGCTGTAGCCGTAGCTGTTGGCCCGGGTCCGCTCGATGCCGGTGGAAAGCCAGGTCGGTGCGCCGATCCACAGCTCACCCTTGCCGTCGCCGTCCGTGTCGAGGATCTTGGTCTTCTCGGGGTCGCTGAGATCGGCGATCGTCTTTATCGTCGCGGCCGCCTCCGGCGTGGCGCAGAGACCCTGCCAGGCCGGCACGCTGCGCGCGCCGAGCGTCGCGACACCCTTTTCGGTCACATATTTCTTGACGATGTCGCCGAAATTCGGCTGCCAGACTTCGGGCTGGATATCGACGTCACCGGTCTCGAAGCCGACGAAGGCGTTGAGCGTGCCCAGTTCCTTCACCTCCGCATCGAGGCCGAATTTCTTGGCGATACTGACCTTGAGAATGTTGGCCGTCGCCTGGCCGGACGGCCAGTTGGGCATGGCGATCACCAGATCCGCCGCCGCAGCGGGAGCAGCGGACCCCAGCAGCAGCGCCAGGCAGGCCGACATGCAGAACTCGATACGTCTCTTCACAGTCCCCTCCGAGCAGCTTGACCGATCGACTTGAATGACTTGCGAATGCGCATGAAATGCTGTGCGGGTCGCGGGCAATGCCCGCACCCTATGGAATGCAACTGTTCCCGTGGCCGGGCCGCTTTCCGGCCCCGGCAGCGTTTTCCGCCGCCCTGTCTTCTTTGGCCGGCAGGATGCCTACAGGATCGACGTCCGTCAACGCCCGGCTACACCGGACGTTGAAAGGACCGTGATTTTTTCGATCAGCCGGCAGTTGTCCCCAGAACCGGCAAGCTCAGGCCCACCGGCTATTGGGTCGCCGGCACTGCCACCGTCCGTCCGCGCCAGCGCCGCCAGTCGAGCGTAGCGGCGACGGTGGCCAGAAGCACGATCAGCAGCTCGGCCACGAAAGTCCAATGGAAGAGGAAGTTGAGATACCAGGGTTTGTAGAGCGCCGGAACGTGCACGAGGTTCACGCGCAGATCCGAAAACGGATAGAGCCAGCGGATATCGGCGGCGATGGAATCCATCAGCAGATGCAACAGCACGTTCGCCAGGCCCACGCCGACGAGGATAAGTTGATTGCGTCTGCCACTCATCGTCAGCGTCAGCGCCAGAACCGCTGCGACAACCAGCCAGAAAAGCGGCGTGTGCGTCCAGTAGTCATGGTGCGGCGTCTGCCGGCCGTCGATCAGGTAGAAATAGGCGAGATCGAAATCAGGCAAAACCGAGCAGATGATCCCTGTCGCAAGGATCGAGCCGGATTGCGCCGGCCGCCCGTGCGCGATGAAACGGCTGAGCAGATAGCCAGCCGGCAAATGAGCAATGAACACCAACGGTCTCCCGAAGAGTAGGGGAATCGCATAACGCGAACAGGAGCGAGATTGCAACTCATTCGGCCAAATTCGTGACGACCTTGCGTTAGGCGCAATTAAGGCTCACAGTGTTTCATCGACATTGGCCAGCTTGGCTTTTCGCGGCGTCAGAGGCTTTCGACCCGCCATTTTCCCCATTTTCGACCGTTGAAGTGTGCGCGCCGCGCATGCTCGGCATTCCTCGAACGCCGTGTGCTGACATGATCATAGGTACGATCATGCGTTTCGACTTCAACCGCGGATACGGCTTTGTCCAGCCGGAAAACGGTGGTCGCGCAATCTACGTCGACGCGCGGGCGCTTTATAAATCTGGCATCAAATCGATCTTTCCGGGCCAGACTTTCCGCTTCGAAATATGGAAAGACGAAAAGGGGCGCATCGCCGCCCGCAACCTACGGCTATGACGCAGTCGACAACGAACCCGACCGCCATGACCGCAACGCCGAACACGTTCCGGCGTCGGAAGGAGACGTCATGTTCAGCCGAACCAAGCACCGCACCGTCCACTTCAGCGAACCCTTCCAGTTGCCCGAAGTCGAAGGAATGCTCGCGGCCGGAGACTATGAGGTGGATGATGACGAGGAGCTGATCGAAGGCATTTCGTGGCTCGCCTACCATCGCGTCGCCACGTTTATCAAGGTGCCGGCGACGACGGACAATCAGCAGTGCATGCGCATGGTCGCGATCGCGCCGGACGAGCTCGACCGCATCATCGCTGTCGACCGCGCCAAACATGCCTTCGCCCCGCCATCCAAGCCCTGAAGGACAAGAACCAATGCCCGCACATCGCTTCACCGTTGGCTTGTCGGTCCGCCTCAGGGATCGCAGCCATATCCCGCCGAATGCGGCGGAAACCTACCGCATCACCGCCATCATGCCCGTTCGCGACAGCCAGCCCCAGTATCGCATCCGCAACGACGAGCTTGGCCAGGACCGCGTCAGCAAAGAGGAAAACCTCGAACCGATCGAGTGGGGCATGCCCCGGCACTAAAGCATGTCGCGCAAAAGTGTGCCGCGGTTTGCGATAACGACATGCGTAAAAACAGGAACTTGAAGCGCAGCAAGCGAACCCTCGAGATCGCGATGCGCTCCAGCAAAGGAACCGCCATGACCTACTACGGAAAACTGAAGCAACTGCTCCAATGGAGGGGCACGCCGGCAATTGCCGCCAACAGCAAACCGATCACCCGAAAGACATCCGCCCGAAAGCCGAAATCCCTGTCGGACGGCGAGCAGAAAGGTGTCAACGAAAGCGCCGTCAAATTGCGGCGCGGCCGCGAGACCCTGGAGCGACATCGCCTCTTATGAAAGGCAACAGCAGGATTTGACATGAGCAAGAACCACGAACAGCAAACCCACACGCTCCTGGGCTGGCAGGCTCAGGGCGGTCCGCCGCGCCTGAGCGGCGATCTCTATCAGTTCGGCCGACGCGTCGAAGCGGATGGATCCTGGACGATCTATCACGTCTTCACGGGCACGCCGGCGCATATCGGCTCCTGGACCATGACCGGCCTCAACCGCCGCAACGCGGAAAAGGCACTGGCGATCCTGAACACGCATTGAGCCGCAATACGCCTGGACGAAGCCGGGTGCCCTCTGCCCCGCAGCGCCGTGCGTGTCGTCAGACGCACGAAGGTCGCGCTGTAACCACGTCGAATCGCTTCAGCTTTTGGCCATCAACCGGGTACGTCCTCAGGAAACGGGCATTCGCGTCGACGCCCGTCGAAATCCAGTCTGCCACTTCGGACGCGCCCGGCCTCCCCCTTGGGCTGCGCGGTCCAGCGCCAATATTTTCGTGCCGTCCCGCAACCGGAGAAGATCCATGCGTCGCGTTCTATGGGCCCTCGCCCTGGTGCTGTCGGCAACGTCACCAGCCCTTGCCGCCTGCAACGACGATCTGCTGACAATCTCGATGTGGTCGATAAAACCGCTCGACAGCCATATGAACGAGCTGTCCTTTACCGTTCGCTCCAGCGCTGGAAAAGGCATTCGCATGGTCGATGCGCAACTGGGCTTCACCGACGCGCTGGGCGCGACGATCGGCCCGCTGGAGCTTGACAGGGACATCGCCATTCCCGCCGGCGGCACCTTTACCGGCAAGCGCGTCTGGGGACCCTTCACGATCGAGCGGCTGCTGAAGATCAATGCCGACGACATCACCGCCTACACCTGTGTGCGCGCAGTCATTTATGACGACGGCTCGAAAGAAACATTCGACTAAAGCATGTCGCGCAAAAGTGTGCCGCGGTTTTGCGATAACGACATGCGCAAGAACAAGAACTTAAAGCGCGCCAAGCGAATCTGAAAGATCGCAACGTGCTTTAGGCACTCCCAGGGAGAACCGCCAAGCTGTTCTCCGACAGGAAAAGCGCGCAAAGAAAAAGGCCGGGAAATCCCGACCTTCTCAATATCGTCTCAATGGCCAATGCCAGTACATCCGTGGTCAAAGACCAGAGACGAAATATCGGTGATTACGCAGCAGACAGGTTGTCGGCAGCGCTCTTGCCCGAACGTGCATCGCGAACGATGTCGAAACGGACCTTCTGGCCTTCGACGAGCGAGCTCATGCCGGCGCGTTCAACAGCAGAAGCGTGCACGAAAACGTCGGTTGCGCCGTCGTCCGGAGCGATGAAGCCAAAACCCTTGGTGGTGTTGAAGAACTTTACGGTTCCAGTATTCATAAGAATTTCCTTTCAATCAAAAAGTTCGCCGCCCGGATTTGCGCCGGACACGGCAGTAAGATCGATTTTGATAGGAAAGGTCAGCTTGAACGCCGGTCGGCGAGAAAACAAAGCTCAGCAAGCAAGATCGATGGCGGTTCCTTTACAGGCACATTGTGTTCTTAGCAAGGAGCGATATCGACTATGGAAATACGTTCGCCGCTTGTGCAGCATTTCGACGTCACAATTTGCATGCAGGTCCACTCCCGATGGCCGCGCCTGCCTCGGCTCCCCGCGGGATCACGCCAGCGCGGTCCGCGTTGCAGCAGGCGCCTCTGGCCTCACTGTAATCAAGGCCAAATTTTTCTCATGCCTCGCCCCAAAAATCGCCCTTTGTCGCTGCGAAGGATCCGCTGCTATCTGCCGGCCGAAACTGCAACGCAAAGGAAAACATCCATGAACCTTCGCCTCATTACCGCCGGCATGCTGTTGGCGGGATCCACGATCACAACGGCCGAGGCTCGCACGATCTGCACCCTGATGGTCGATGCGGGGGGCGAAGGCACCGTGCTGCAAGAGGGCGATTGCGACAGCCGCGTTACCCCGGCATCGACGTTCAAGGTAGCGCTCAGCCTGATGGGCTACGACAGCGGCTATCTCAAGGACGAGCACGAGCCGACGCTCGCCTTCCGCGAGGGCTATGTGGATTGGGGCGGCGACAACTGGAAACAGCCGACCGATGCGCTCCGCTGGATGAAATATTCCGTCGTGTGGTTTTCCCAGCAGATGACGAAGTCGCTCGGCGAGAAGGCTTTGCACGACTACGCCACGAAATTCGGCTACGGCAACGCCGACTTTTCCGGCGATCCCGGCAAGAACAACGGGCTTGAGCGCGCCTGGATCGCCTCGTCGCTGAAGATCTCGCCGCGCGAACAGGTCGCCTTCCTGGAAAAGCTCGTCAACCGCCGGCTTCCTGTGAGCGCCCATGCCACGGACATGACGCTGAAGGTGGTGGAAGAGCGCCAGATCCCCGGCGGCTGGACCGTGCATGGCAAGACCGGCGCCGCCTTCCCGCGCCGGGCCGACGGCAGCTTCGACTACGCGCGCGGCTGGGGCTGGTTCGTCGGCTGGGCACAGAAGGACGACAGAACCCTGGTCTTTGCCCGCCTGATACAGGACGAGAAGACGGAGCCCGGCACCCCTGGCGTGCGTGCCCGCGATGCCTTCCTCGGTGAACTTCCGGCGCTGCTTGCCGCCAGATAGGCCTACTTGATGGTGCAGATACCGTTGGCGCCGCCCTTGCCGGTATAGGAAACGGCAGGCGAGCCATCCGGGTTGATGCTGAGCGAAATCGTCACGCCGGCACCCTTGGCCTCGAAGTAGTTGTCGTTGAACTTCTTCAGCTTGCCTTCCTTGCCATTGATGTAGATCGGCCCGCCCTCGTCTGCGTGAACCTCGATATTGCCAGGGCAGGTGGCATTGACCAGCGGAATGCCGGCAAAGGCGGGCGCGGCCAGAGCGAATGCAGCAATGGTGGCGCCGGCACGCAGACTTATCTTCATGACACTCTCCTCAAGGACCGTAATCGACAGAGCCGGGCCAGAGTCCGGGGACTTGGGGCCAAGCGGCCGGATCGTGACAGGATCGGGATGGGTGTCAAGCAAGCGGCGACCGGCCGGACGGCGGTGGGACGCTTTGGCCCAAACGAGAAAAGACCCGCCGCGGTCAGCACGCGGCGGGTCTTTGCAGATGCGGATCACCAACGGGGAGGCTCGCTGGGATCACGTGAACCGCCTGACTGGGAGGCTATCAGATGGTTCGCATTGCTCTTGGCAAAGGTCATTGCCTTGCATGTCATGGATACTAGCCCACGCCCGAGGCGACAGGTGTTCCCAAGGTAACAGCCCATGAAACACGTCGAAGGCGGCAGGTGGCAGCCCCCCTTTTTCGCTCGACCGCGGGGCCCGAGCCTCAAGCCACCACGGGATCGGCAGCGGCGGTCGATGGGCGGACGGCATCCCGTCGGGCCGCCTCCCCCCACCGGCACAAAGCGGCGGCCGCCACGTTCAGCGCCGCGCCACGCTCCGTCAGCGAGTAGACGACCTTGGCGGGCTGCTCGGCATAGACAGTGCGGTCGACAAGCCCGTCCGCCTCCAGTTCGCGCAGCTGCTGGGCCAGCATCTTTTCGCTGATCGCCGGTATCGACTGGCGAAGGCGGCCGAACCGCCGCGCCGCGCGCCCGAGCTCGCAGAGAATATCGACCTTCCACTTGCCTTCGATCGCCTTGAGTGCGGCGGCAAAGCCGCAATTTTCCATTGTCGGGTTCACGATATTCTCCTTGACCGCCCAGCAAACACGTCTCCGCGGCCAAGGGACTTACCCTTCGGGGATAAGCACTTACCCCTGGGGGTAAGCACTTACCCCGGCGTAACCACTTACCACCCGGTGCGTATTGTGCGCCCCATCCGCCACCATACCTCTGGCCCGCGACGGCAAAAAAGCGCGTCGCGCCAATGGATATGGAGATTTGCAATGAAGCCTTCAATCAGTGTCTTGGGAACCGGGCGCATGGGATCGGCGCTGGCGCTCGCCCTGCTCGACGCCGGGTATCGCACCACGGTCTGGAACAGGACAACGGCGAAAGCCGAGCCGCTCGGCGCACGCGGCGCCACTGTCGTGCCATCCGTCCGGCAAGCGATCGACGCGGCCGAGATCGTCATCGTCAATGTCAGCGATTACGGTGCGACGTCAGCCTTGCTGCGTGCAGGCGACGTCGCGCCCGGTTTGCGCGGCAAGCTGATCGTCGAGCTGACGTCCGGGACGCCTGAGGGCGCGCGCGAGGCCAGCCGGTGGTCAGAAGCCCAAGGTGCCCGCTACATCGACGGCGCAATCCTCGCGACGCCCGACTTCATCGGCACCGACGCGGGCACGATCCTGCTCTCGGGCGCGCCTGAACCCTTCGCCGAGAACGCGGATGTCTTTCGCGCACTCGGCGGCAACGTCCAGCACATCGGCACCGAGCCGGGGCTCGCCAATGCGCTCGACAGCGCCGTGCTGGCGCTGATGTGGGGCGCGCTGTTCGGCGGGCTGCACGCCATCGCCGTCAGCAGGGCCGAAGGCATCGACCTTGGCGAGCTTGGCCGGCAATGGACAGCGACCGCCCCCGTCGTTCAAGGGCTGGTCGCCGACCTGATCAAGCGTACCCATGCCGGGCGGTTTGAAAGCGACGCCGAAACACTTTCGTCGATCTCGCCGCACTACGGCGCCTTCCGTCATCTCAAGGATCTGATGGTGGCGCGGGCAATCGACCGGAGCGTCGTCGATGGTTATGAGCGTGTCTTCCAGCGGGCCATTGCGGCCGGCCATCTGCATGACGACTTTGCAGCCCTCTCCCAGTTCACGGGAGAGACGTAACGCCGGTTTCGACGGAGCCTACGGACCTTTTCGGTCTGCAAGGGCTCCGTCGGCCGTGAGCTAAAGCATTTCCAGGAAAAGTGCGGAGCGGTTTTCCGTCAGGAAATGCTCAAAAACAGAGACATAGAGCGTTTCTGTGTTTCCGTCTAAATCGGAAACGCTCTAGCCCGCGGTCGCAACCGCCTCCGAGACGATGCCCTTCGACACCACGCAGCGCCACGGCACGTTCTTCGGCCCGACGCCGACCATCACCACCGTGCTCGCCCCTGATGGTTGCGAGCTCAACGCGGTGACCGTGCTTTTTGCTTGCCGGCCAACCATGGCAAGGCACGCCATCTCGTCGGTCTTGTCGCCGGCCCCAGTTGCTTCCGTGCTCGCTTGGGCTGCCACCGGTTCCGGCGCTGCCTGTTCGAGCGCCTCCGTCTTGGAGCAGGCGGCCAGTGCCCCTGCGACCAGCGCCACGGAAATAATCGTCAAAACCCTGTGCATCGTGCCATTGTCCTCCTGTTTGGCGCGAAACCGAAACCCGGAGCAACGCCGCGTCGGCACTGCCCCGACGGTCAGTGGCGGCACGCGACAACGCAAAGCGGCCGGCGCATCGCCCCCTCAGGTCGATCCGCCGGTCTTGCCGCCAAGCTTGTCTCTTGCCCCACCCCTTCCGGCTCCTGCACGATGTCTTAAATCGGTTCCCATTCAAGGAAAAGATGATGCAGCAAGCTTGAGACGTTATACCAAGTCGTTTGCGCGTTACGCCTTAGCGCGCCAGCGGCCCATGCGCCTTTTTCCAGGCATCGATGCCGCCTTCGATATGGCAGGCACTGATCAGTCCGGCAGCTTGCGCCGCCTCGACCGCCATCGCCGAGCGTTCGCCGAAGGCGCAGTAGAAGACGATGCGCTTGCCGGTCGCAAGCGCCAGTTCTTGCAGCATGCCGCCGGCGCCGATGTTTTCCCGCAGCTCCGGATAGGGCGCATGCAGCGCGCCGGGAATGGCGCCATGTTTTTCGCGCTCCGCCTTTTCGCGCAGGTCGACGATCGCCACGTCCGCACGGCCGCTCAGCGCCATGGCTTCGACGGCCGAAACCGCCCAGCCCTTGGCAGCGATCTCGTCCTGGTGCAGACCGACATGGATGTTGGCCGGCACCGCCACATCCATCATCTTCGGGTTCGGCAGGTTGAGATTGTTCATCAGGTCAACATATTCGTCGACCGATCCGACCTTCAGGCGCGGATTGAAGCGCTTTTCCTCGCCGATGGTCGAGACCGTGTCGCCCTTGTAGTCGTGGGCCGGATAGACCAGCGTGTCGTCGGGCAGCTTCAACAGCTTGTTGAAGATCGAATCATATTGCTGGCGCGGATCGCCGTTCTGGAAATCCGTGCGGCCGGTGCCGCGGATCAAAAGCGTGTCGCCGGTAAACACCCGCCCACCGGTCAGAAACGAATAGCTGTCGTCCGTATGGCCGGGCGTGTAGAGCACGTCGAGGCTCAGGCCCTCGATCGAAACGCGGTCGCCCTCGGCCACCCGCATGGAAACCACGTCGGCGGCGGTCTGTTCGCCCATGACGGTGATGCAATGGGTACGGTCGCGCAGCGCCCCGAGCCCGGTGATGTGATCGGCATGCAGGTGGGTGTCCACCGCCTTGACCAGCTTCAGGTCGAGCTCGCGCACCAGCTGCAGGTAGCGGTCGACCTTTTCCAGAACCGGGTCGATGATCAGCGCCTCCCCACCCTGTCGGCTGGCAATCAGGTAGGTGTAGGTGCCGGATGTGCTGTCGAAGAGTTGACGAAAGATCATCGGCTTGCCCCTTGCACGAACCTGCGGCATCCCGCGGGGAAAATTTCACCCGCTGGATGCCGCAAGCCTTGAAGAACGTCTGCACAATGCGCCTGAAACCGGCTCCGATTTGAGGCACGGCACCCGAGAGCGCGCAGCGCTTTCGGGGCAACGGCATGCGAAAACCGGGAACCTGAACCACGGCGCATGAACGCGTTCTCGTGCAACCTGCTTCAGGCGGTATGCGGTGGCGCGGTGAGTCGCACCAACACTTATTTCGGCTGCGGCACGATCCGGATATAGGGTTTCGGCGCGCGCCAGCCTTCCGGATACTTCTGCTTGGCTTCCTCGTCGCTGACCGAGCCGGCGATGATCACGTCCTCGCCGTTCTTCCAGTTCACCGGTGTTGCCACCTTGTGCTTGGCCGTGAGCTGCAGCGAATCGATCACCCGCAGCACCTCGTCGAAGTTGCGGCCGGTGGTCATCGGATAGATCAGGATCAGCTTGACCTTCTTGTCCGGCCCGACGACGAAGACGTTGCGCACGGTCTGGTTATCGGCGGCGGTGCGCTGCGTCGGGTCGCCCGATACCGGCGCCGGCAGCATGCCGTAGAGCTTGGAAACGTTGTAGTCGACGTCGGCGATCATCGGGAAGTTCGGCTCTGCTCCTTGCGTTTCCGCGATGTCGCTGACCCAGCCGGCATGGCGGTCGAGCGGATCGACGGAAAGTCCGATGATCTTGACCCCACGCCGGTCGAATTCGGGCTTGATCTTGGCCATGTAGCCGAGCTCGGTGGTGCAGACCGGCGTGAAATCCTTCGGGTGCGAGAACAAGACGGCCCAGGAATCGCCGATCCAGTCATGGAACTGGATCTTGCCTTCCGTGGTTTCCGCCTGGAAATCCGGTGCGATGTCGTTGATTGCAAGTGTCACGATAAACCCCATCATTTGAATAGGCTGACTTCCGCCATACACGGCACGAAGTGTGCCACTTTTGATGCGATAGGCAACTTCTAAAGAAGAGGTAGAGACGAGAGGCGGTCGCCCCGCCGCTGTGGTAATCTGGTGTCAGACCGACCTGCGCTGAAATTGACCGATTGCGTGGAACCCTGTGCGGCCATCGGGCGAAGAGCGGACCTCAGAGCGATGCCTTGGCTCCGGCTGGGAATTGCGAAGCTGCCGGTGGCCGACAACTGATCACCCGAAGGGCCGGGCGATTTTGGCCTCCCGATCGCGTCGACAGTCCCTGAGCGAACGAGCGCGGGTGCCTTTGCGGTTCTGTCCTTGCCGAAAACCGAAACCGCTCCGGCGCAAGAGGTCGATATCAGCGGGTCGGCATGCGGTCGGAGCTGCTGTCCATGAGCGATACGCGAAAAATTGCGGCCATCCTCGTCGCCGACGTTGTCGGCTACAGCCGGCTGGCCGGTGCCGACGAAGAGCGTATCCTGGCGCGGCTGCGCACGCTGCGCAGCGACCTGATCGATCCCACCATCGCCGTCTATAACGGCCGCATCGTCAAGCGCACCGGCGATGGCAGCCTGATCGAGTTTCGCAGCGTCGTCGATGCGGTGCGCTGCGCCATCGAGGTCCAGAGCGCGATGCTCGAGCGCAATGCCGGCGTGCCGGAGGACCGGCGCATCGAGTTCCGCATCGGCATTCACCTTGGCGATGTCGTCGAGGAAAGCGATGGAGACCTGATGGGCGACGGCGTCAACATCGCCTCGCGGCTTGAGGGTATAGCCCGCCCCGGCGCCATCTGCCTTTCCGAGGATGCCTACCGCCAGGTGAAGGCGCGCCTCGACCTCGCAGCGACCGACCTCGGCGCCACGCAACTGAAGAACATCGTCGAGCCGATCCGCATCTACGCGCTGGAGATCGGCGTTGCCCATGCGGCCGATGGCCGGGCGCAGGCCCCGTCACCGCCCCCCTCACAGGCAAGCACGCCGCCGCAGCCGCCGAGCCCTTACCACCTGCCCGAAAAACCCTCCATCGCCGTTCTCGCCTTCGACAACATGAGCGGCGACGGCGAGCAGACGTATTTTTCAGACGGCATCAGCGAGGACATCATCACCGACCTCTCCCGGCTGTCGGAACTGCACGTCATCGCCCGCAACTCGTCGTTCGTCTACAAGAACGCGGCCGTTTCCGTGCCGGAGATCGCCAAGGCGCTCGGCGTGCGCTATGTGCTCGAAGGCAGTGTCCGCAAGGCCGGAAACCGCGTGCGCGTCACCGCGCAGCTGGTCGATGCCAATGACGGCGGCCATGTCTGGGCCAATCGCTTCGACCGCGATCTCACCGACATCTTTGCCGTTCAGGACGAACTGACGCGGGAGATCGTGACTGCGCTGAAAGTTCAACTGACGGGCGGCGACAAGGGCCCACTCGCCGGCGGCCGCCCGGTCGACGTCAAGGCATACGAGCTGCTCTTGCGCGGCCGCGAGCAGGCCTCAGCGCACACGCGTCTCGCCAATGCCGCCGGGCGCAACCTCGCCGAGGCCGCTGTCGCCATCGAACCGGATTATGCCGCCGCCCATGCGCTCATCGCCTTCACCCACGTGCTGGACTATATCAACGACTGGAGCGCTGAGCCCGAGCAGTCGCTGCGCACCGGCCGTGCGCTTGCCGAAAGGGCCGTCGCCATGGCACCGGACCAGCCGGAAGGCCACTGCGCGCTCAGCATCGCCTGCATGTGGATGAGAGAGCTGGACCGGGCGCAGGACGAGGCGCATCTGGGGTTGGCGCTGGCGCCCAATTCGGTGCAGCTCCACATGGCGCTCGCCCATGCACTGATCTTTTCCGGCGACCCGAAGGCCGCACTCGCCGAACTCGACATTTCCATGCGCCTCGATCCGCTCTACCCCGAACTGCTGCTGCAATTCCTCGCCGACGCCCACTTTTCGCTCGGCGCTTACGAAACGGCGATCCTCGCCATCGAGGCGCGGCTGATGCGAAACCCGCAGTCCGAAACCGCCTATGCCCTGCTCGCCTCCTGCCACGGCCACCTCGGCCACCACGAACGAAGCCGCCAGGCATGGACGCGGGCGCTGGACCTCAACCCCAACTTCTCCATCCCCCGCCGCCGCCGCATCCTGCCCTTCCGCAACCCGGAGGATTTCGAACGGCGGGTGGAGGGCTTACGCAAGGCGGGGTTGGTGGAGTGAGGTTCGGGGAGGCGTGGTGTCTGCCAGGCCCATCGCGTCCCTCTTCCACTCAGATGCGCGCAATTGTATAGCAAATGCCACCAGTCGGTCGTCCTGCTCGGCGTCCGCTTTACGCCAATAGGAGACGTGTGCTCTGTGCGGAAAGGTGACTGATTTGGGGCCGGAAGCGGACTGTCCGGTTCCGAAGAGCAAGGCTGATAAAGCAGACATCCACAGCGCGTTCGAAACATGAAGTACCGTTTCGAATCTCCTCCGGCGCGCCACGCCCGATGATGATGGACTCTACGTCTACGCTATAGCCGTCTAACGCCACATTTTTCGCATCGCCGCCCTCCCCTTTTTTAAGCGAAGTTTATCACCAGCTACGCCGTAGGATTGTATTGCCTCGTGTTTCATGCCAGTGACCGGCGAAGACGCAGAACGGGCGGGCCGCGATGTGGAGTTTTCCTCCTCGCGGTATTCTGTGTGTGGGGGGCGCATGACAATGCATAAGAATTATCTTTATAAGTCAGATGTTTCGCGCAGGCATTGCGCCAAGCCGGCATTTTTCCCGACGTTTCTGGCCTTGATCTGGCTGATCGTCCTATGGCCGGCAACGGCGGCTCAGGCGGCTTGCACCTCCCCACAGACGGCAACCATAACCTCGGGCGGTACGGCAACCTTTGCTTGCGCGGATTTCGGCTTTGATTCGCCCATCGCACCGCCATCCCATGGCAGCCTAGCTTTCGGAATGCCGTCAAACACCCCGCTCATCTACACCAACAATGGTGACGGCGCGCCATTCGACACGTTCATCGTCAAGGATGATAACGCAGTACCGGTTACATTCAACGTCACGATCAATCCGTCGGCCTCCCCGCTGACGGTCACACCTTCAAACGTTGCCACGCCGGCGATCGGCACGTCCTACAATCAGACGCTCAGCACGAGCGGCGGAACCGGCCCCTATACCTACTCGCTCGTGGCAGGCAGCAACCTGCCGCCCGGCCTCACCCTTTCCTCCGCCGGTGTCATCTCCGGCACGCCGACCGGCTCGGGTCCCTACAATTTTACCGTCCGCGTGGTCGATTCGACGACACCGACGCCCCATACGCGCGATAAGGCCTACAGCGTCCTCATCGCCGCGCCTGTCATCAACGTGACGCCTGACAGCCCGCCGGACGGCGGCGTTGGCACGGCCTACAGCGTGCAGTTTTCGGCAACCGGCGGCACCCCGGGTTACACCTATACCCGCGACAGCGGCAGCCTGCCCGCGGGCTTAAGTCTCTCAGGCAGCGGTCTCCTGTCCGGCACACCATCGGCGGTCGGCAGTTCGACTTTCAAATTGAAGGTCCAGGACAGCACCACCATCTCGACCGGCGGCGTGCACTTCCTCCTGCAGGACGTTACCGTCACCATCAATGCCGTCCCCCCGGTGGTGCTGACGCCGACGACCGGCACGGCCCTGACCGCCGGTGCGGTGGGCTCTTCCTACTCGAACGCGTCCATTTCGGCGAC
This sequence comes from Ensifer adhaerens, assembly GCF_013283195.1. GTDB lineage: Bacteria > Pseudomonadota > Alphaproteobacteria > Rhizobiales > Rhizobiaceae > Ensifer > Ensifer adhaerens_G. The sequence continues at coordinate 2,946,172 of NZ_JABEKT010000001.1, forward strand.
GGGCGGCGCCGGAACGATCACCTATGCCGTCACCTCCGGTTCGCTGCCGGCGGGGCTCGCGCTCAACACATCGACCGGTGCGATAACGGGCACGCCAACAGCCGGGGCGCTTGGAACGACGAACTTCACGGTGACGGCAACGGCCGCAGCGGCCGGGTCGGCCGCCGCCAGCTATTCGATCACGATCACCGCGCCACCTTTGGTCCTGGCCCCGCTCGGCGGTCCATTGACATCAGGCACGGCGGGTGTCGCCTATTCGACAAGCATTTCGGCGACGGGCGGCGTGGGAACCGTCACCTATGCTCTGACGGCAGGTGCGCTTCCGCCAGGGCTCACGATGAATACGTCGACCGGAGCAATTAGCGGCACGCCGACCGCTATCGGCACGTTCAATTTCAGCATTACGGCGACTGCCGCGACAAGCGGCTCGGTTGCAGAGGCCTATCAGATCGCGATCGTCGGGCCGCCACTGAATCTCTCGCCGGCGTCAGGCACTGCATTGACCGGCGGCGTGGTCGGTTCGGCCTATACGGACACGTCGATCTCTGCGAGTTCCCCCTTGGGTGGCGTTACCTTCTCAGCAAGCGGACTTCCGGACGGCCTGACGATAAACGCTTTAACGGGCGAAATCACAGGCACGCCAACGGCCGCCGCCCTTGGCACCACAAGCGTCGACGTCGAGGTAATGTCGATGTTCGGCAACGTGGAGCAAGCCACCTATCCGATAACAATTGTGGCGCCATCAGTGGTGCTGACGCCGACGACCGGCACGGCCCTGACCGCCGGTGTGGTGGGCTCTTCCTACTCGAACACGTCCATTTCGGCGACCGGCGGTGTCGGAACGATCACCTATGCCGTCACCTCCGGTTCACTGCCGGCGGGGCTCGCGCTCAACACATCGACCGGTGCGATAACGGGCACGCCAACAGCCGGGGCACTTGGAACGACGAACTTCACGGTGACGGCAACGGCCGCAACGACCGGGTCGGCCGCCGCCAGCTATTCGATCACGATCACCGCGCCGTCGGTGGTGCTGACACCCGCAACCGGTTCGGCGCTTTCGACCGGTACGGTCGGTGTGGCCTATTCGGACACTTCGATTTCGGCGAGTGGCGGCGTGGGGACGATCGGCTACGCCGTGACGAGCGGTGCGCTTCCCGCAGGGCTGAGCCTCAACGCATCGACCGCTGCGATCACGGGCACACCGACCGCCGGAGGCTTTGGCACGGCGACTTTCACCGTGACGGCCACGGCAGCGACATCGGGTTCCGCGGCGGCGAGCTACACGATTGCCGTGGGGGCTACTGCCGTGGTGCTGACGCCGGCCAGCGGTTCAGCGCTTTCAGCCGGTACGGTCGGTGCCGTCTATTCGGACACTTCGATTTCGGCGAGTGGCGGCGTGGGGACGATCGGCTACGCCGTGACGAGCGGTGCGCTTCCCGCAGGGCTGAGCCTCAACGCATCGACCGCTGCGATCACGGGCACACCGACCGCCGGAGGCTTTGGCACGGCGACTTTCACCGTGACGGCCACGGCAGCGACATCGGGTTCCGCGGCGGCGAGCTACACGATTGCCGTGGGGGCTACTGCCGTGGTGCTGACGCCGGCCAGCGGTTCAGCGCTTTCAGCCGGTACGGTCGGTGCCGTCTATTCGGACACCTCGATTTCGGCGAGTGGCGGCGTGGGGACCATTGGCTATGCGGTGACGGCCGGGGCACTTCCCGGCGGTCTGAACCTCAATGCTTCGACAGGTGCGATCAGTGGCACGCCAACGACGAGCGGTGATTTTTCCGTCACCATTACGGCGACGGATACTGTCGGCACGAGCGGTTCGGCCGGCTATTCGCTGAAGATCAAGCCGCCCGAGGTGACATTCGTCTTCACCCCGCCAGGCGGAGCGTTGGATGAAGCGATGGCAGGCGAAGACTACAGCCAATCGATCACCGCAAAGGGCGGAACGGGGGCGCTGATCTACAGTATCGTTTCGGGCAGCTTGCCGAAAGGCCTGGTGCTGAACATCTCGACCGGCGAACTCACCGGCCCGCTTTCCGTCGACGCTGCCGGCACGCATAGCTTTGCCATTCAGGTGCGCGATGGCACTGGTGCTACCGGCAAGGCGACGTTCACCTTGCCGGTGAAGCGGCGGACAGCCACGGTTGTCAACCTCATCGTGGATGTCCCGGCCGGTGGGACGCCTGCGAATGTGTACCTCAACCGCGGTGCGACGGGCGGTCCGTTCACGGGGGCTGAGCTTGCCTTTGTCGAGCCGGCGAATGCCGGCACGGCGACGATCATTCGCGGCGAGGTGGCAGCGGTTGGCGCTGCCACCGCTCCTGCCGGTTGGTATCTGCAATTCAAGCCCGATCCCGCCTATTCCGGCCAGGTGCAGGTCGGCTACAGGCTGATCAGCGCGCTCGGTACGTCCAATACCGGGGTCGTCACCTACCGGCTGGCGCTTGATGCGGACAGGGTCGCCGAGGACATCGATGCATTGGTACGTGGCTTCGTCGAGACGCGGCAGAACATGATCTCCTCGGCCATCAAGGTTCCGGGGCTTCTGGAGCGCCGCCAGATGGAGGCGGCGACCGATCCCGTCACCGCGCGCATGATGCCGTCGCAGGACGGCATGGAGGGGAGCGTTTCCACCGGCCTGCGGCAGATAGAGGCGGCGCGCGACAATGCCGACGGCGTTAGTGCGGCCGCGTCCTCGCCGTTCAACATCTGGATCGACGGCACCTTCCTGGTGCACAACCGGGATAACAATGATGGTCGCTGGGGCAGCTTTGCGATGATCAATGCCGGCGCCGACTATCTCCTGACGGAAAAGGCGCTTGTGGGTCTGTCCTTCCACTATGACCGGATGAGCGACCCGAGCGATGAGGATGCAGAACTGACCGGCAACGGCTGGCTTGCGGGTCCCTATGCCTCGTTCGAGATAGCCCGCAACATCTTCTGGAACGCCAGCCTGCGTTACGGCGGCTCATCCAACGATATCGACACGGCGTTCTGGGACGGCACGTTCAACACGACACGCTGGCTGGCCGACACCGCACTCGAGGGGCAATGGGATATCGACGAAGCGACGACCTTCACGCCGAAACTGCGTATCCTGTATTTCTCCGAAAGCGTCGACGACTACATGGTTCGAAACGATGCCGGGGAAACGGTGGATATCGGGGGGTTCGACGAGGAGCAGTTCCGTGTCAGCCTGGGAGCGGAGATCGCACGATCGTTCACGCTGGAAAACGGCACGCAAATGACACCGAAGCTGGGCTTGACGGGCGGCTACTCGGGCCTCGATGGGTCGGGTGCCTTCGGCTCGCTGACGGCCGGGGTGTCGTGGCAGACCGCGGACCTGTGGATGCTGGACCTGAGCCTGTTGCTCAACATCGCCGACGGCGGCGAGACATCCACTGGTGGACGCGTGCGGACTGCAAAGCAGTTCTGAGGAGCGCAACTCCGTTTCGACAGGATGAGACGGAAGCGCCGTTGGCGTGTCAACGCGAAGTGAGAACTGCCGCCATGCGAATGTGGAACGATATTTTTCCGCGCTGCGCTCCAATGTGCTGGCGGTAGCAGGCTAGGAAGTTCGAACTGACAACATGTGCGAGCGGTCAGTGAGAAGCGGTTGTTCCGTATCGACCTTGAACAGACAGTCGAATAACTTCTCACGGCTCCCGAAAGCAGATTCAAACACTTCACTTGTCGGCTACCGCCAGCGAATCCGGAACCGCTGAGCCAGGAGCAACCGACGTCGCTCCCACGCCATCCGGGTTACGACGCGTAGCTGAGAATGGGCACGGGCGCGCCGTCGGACCATCTACGTCAGGAAGGCAGTGTGAAATCGCCAACACTGAGAGTCATGGCCGCGGCCGACGAAGACCTGGCGATCGAAACGGTCGTGCTTGCGTTTGTGGCGGATCCGATGGCGCGATGGGGCCGAACAGGTCGAGTGCGTCAGGAACGGTCGTCGTTCACTTCCGGTGCGCCTCGGCGATCATCCACGCAACCACCATGTCGATGGCACCGGAATTGCGATAGCGCGGCCACACCAGATAGAAATCCGACGGTCCGAAAAGCGATCCCTCCAGGGCTCGAATGAGGCGACCTTCCTCCAGGTCCCGTTGGACGAAATCCCGGTTCGCGAGAACGATGCCTTGTCCCGCGATCGCTGCCTCGATCGCATGGGACGTCTGGCTGAAGCTGATCCCCTTGAACGACGTCCGCTCCAGTTTTCCGAGATGTTTTTCGATGAACTCCGGCCAGAAATTGTGGGCATCGTGCAGGAGCGTATAGCCGGAAAACTCCGCTGACGTCTTTGGCGGCGGTCGCCCGGATAGCAGCATCGGACTGCCAACGGCGACAATCTCTTGGCCGAACAGCAACTCGGTTGCCAACCCCGGCCCGAATGGCGGTCGTCCGTAGCGCACAGCAAGATCGACACCATCAGCCTGGAAGCTGGACATGCGTTCCGTGGCGAGAATATGCAGGTCAAGCTCCGGATGTCGGGCCGTGAAGTCGGGCAGACGGGGGATCAACCATTTGGACGCGAATGTCGGGGTGGTACTGATCGTAAGACGAACTGGCTGCGGTTTCAGCGCACCCGTCGCTCTTGCGATAATCTCGAAGGCCCGTCGGATATCGGCGATATAGGCACGCCCCTCGCCCGTCAGCGCCAATGTCCGCGGCAGCCGCTCGAACAGCTTCACGCCGAGCTCGCCTTCAAGTCCGCGAACCTGCTGCGCGACCGCTCCCTGGGTGACGCCGAGCTCTTCGGCAGCAAGCCTGAAATTCAGATGCCGCGCGGCAGCCTCGAATGCTTTGAGAGCGTTCAGTGACGGAAGCTTTCCGGGAGCGTCGATCATTCAATAGTTTTTCTACTGCCAGATAAAAGTTGAACTGCTTCGTAAACCCGCGGCGGAAATGGTATGGCAATGCATAGGAATAGGCAATTCGTATGATATTTCCGCGTGAGAGGAGCAAAAGATGTCAGTAGAAAAAGTGGCTATCGTTACAGCTGGTGGCAGTGGCATGGGTGCCGAATGCGCCAGGCGACTGGCTGCCGATGGTTTCAAAGTGGCCGTACTTTCTTCGTCGGGCAAAGGTGAGGCGCTTGCGGCCGAGCTCGGTGGCCTCGGCATCACCGGCTCGAATCAATCCAACGACGATCTCAAGCGCCTGGTCGACGCGACCGTGGAGAAATGGGGTCGGATCGACGTCCTGGTCAACAGCGCTGGACACGGCCCGCGAGCCTCCATCCTCGATATCACCGACGAGCAGTGGCATACGGGAATGGACGTCTATCTGATGAATGTCATTCGCCCGGCGCGGCTCGTCACGCCGGTCATGCAGGCGCAGAAGTCCGGCGCGATCATCAATATCTCCACCGCCTGGGCGTTTGAGCCGTCGGCAATGTTTCCGACATCGGCCGTGTTCCGCTCCGGCCTGGCCGCCTTTACGAAGATTTTTGCCGACACCTACGCTGGCGACAACGTCCGCATGAACAACGTTCTGCCCGGCTGGATCGACAGTCTTCCGGCCACGGAAGACAGGCGCGAGGCCGTACCGATGAAGCGCTACGGCACAAGCGCCGAAATCGCTGCGACCGTTGCCTTTCTTGCTTCCGAGGGCGCAGGCTACATCACCGGGCAGAACCTCAAGGTCGATGGTGGCCTGACACGCTCCGTGTGACGTGAAAAAGCTGGGCTAACTCGCCTTTGCGCTTCTCGGCCTCATCCGGGGAAGCAATGTCGTCTTCGTCAAGCGGGCTCGACGGCCACAGCCTCAGCGACCGCCAGCTCCGCCATGGCCAATGCCGCCTCGCGGGTCCTGGCGGCGGCAATGAAGCGGCCGTTGTGGCAGAAGGTGGCGCCCTCAACGCCGCAGGCGGCTTCCAGCGCCTCGTTGGTGAGGCCTGCCCAAGCGGCCGGCAGGTCGGCGCGCAGCTCAAAACCCTCGTCGGCGCGGCGGATGCCGGTCAGGGTCCAGTCCTTGTCGCGCGGGTGGACGACGAACAGCAGGTGGTCGGCGCCGGCTTTTACGATGGCTGGGCGGAAGGGCATGCCCATCGGCAGCTCCAGCACGCGGCCCTCGCCGGTCGCAACGATCGCCTGGTGCACGACGGCTTCGGCGCGCAGTTTTGCAGCACTCCGTCCGACGCTCGCCTCGACGAAGCTGCGGGCGATCGCAAGCGCTGCGTGGAAGGCGCGCTCGTCGGCATCCGGATCGGTCTCGTCGAAAACGGGCTTCAGGGTTTCCAAGAGCGCCGGCAGCGTCAGGCCGGCAAGCGGCCCGGCGATGGAGGGGCTGAGCGCGCCGTTGTCGACCAGATCGACCGGCAGCACGAAGCTCCGGTCGAAGGAGGCGTGCACCGCCTCGACATGCGCTTCCGGGACCCCGGAGGCGACGAGGTAATCGCGGCCATAATGCTTCCAGATCAGGCCGAACGAGCTCAAAGGCTGGCCGTCCTCGCGCAGCGGCGCGCCGCGCTGGTGGTGATCGAAGATCTGCGCTTGCGCATCATAAGCGCCGCCGACATCGTAGATGATGCGGTCCGCGCCAGGCGTGATCCACTCCGGCGCCCGGCTGCGCACGATCTTCGCTTCCGGGAACAGCCGGGTCAGGATGACGCTCGACATCAGTTCATCGGCATGGAAGCCACCGGAATGGGTGACGAGGAAATCTGGGGTCATGCCGGGATGCGCCTTGTGGTTTTCTGAAAGGGTACGCCCGAGGGGCGTTTGCGGTTGGCACCAGATAGCCTTTGCCCGACGCCATCTCAACCCACCCATTGCGTATTCCGGTATGCCTTCAACGCCCGGCTTCGACCCGGCGGCCGGCGATTTCCCGTTTTGCTCCAACCGCTGACTTGGATGCGGAACGTCCAAAATCTCGAAAACCTGCCTCACAAGCCCGGTTCTTGTGACAACTCCTCCAACCAGGCGCGTGCCAGTTTGGGTTCTCCCATCGAATTTGCGGTGTTGGACGAACGCATCTTCAGCAAGCGCTGATTGAGAGGAAATGGTTCGGCATAACCAAGTTTGCGCCGGAGAGCGTCAACATGCGATCCAAGATCCAGCAGCTCTGACGCATCGTGGGAAGAGAGCCGCTTCCTGAGCCGTTTCCCGAGGGAGGCCAAGGCACCATCGTTTTGTCCGAATAGCCCTGACCGGCCATCGACGCAGCGCTCAAGCGCTTCAATCAGCAATGTGAGGTACTCAGCCTCCAATGCCTTCAGCAATGTCTCGCCAGATCGCTTCATCCCCATCACCTCTGAAAACCAAGACCGGCGAAGCCCTCGCAAAACGCCCATTCTCGGATAATTGAGTTCAAAAGAATGCCCTTCGAAAACACGCTCGGGAAGAAAACGCCTGCAACCCTATCTGTTTCACCTTCCAATTTCGATACGCGCCTCGCGATTCAGCCCTTGGCCGAGATCGAGCGACCAGGTCTGGCCCACCAGATCCTTGCCGAAGGAATGGTGCGGCGCTTCCTCGACAAGCGTGAAGCCGGCGCGCTCGTAAATGCGGCGGGCCGAAGTCAGAACGCTGTTGGTCCACAGCACCAGCGTGTCGTAGCCGACGGCGCGGGCGCGCTCGATACAGGCGGCAACCAGCGCTGCACCAACGCCACGTCCGCGCGTATCCGGCTCCACATAAAGCAGCCTGAGCTTGGCGACACCGGGCTTGTCGCTCGCCACCAGAAAGATCGAGCCGACGATGCGCCCGTCAATCTCAGCAATCCAGGCGGCCTCGCGGGCCGGGTCGTAGGATTTGACGAAGTCGCCCAGGATGCCCGCAGCCAGCGCCTCATACTCCTGGTTCCAGCCATATTCCTCGACATAGAGAACCGTCTGGCGGTGGATGATCCAGCCGAGATCGCCCGGCTTCAGATCGCGCAACTGCAGCGCCCCTCCTGCCTTTTCCCCCAGGACTTCACTGACGATGCCGGTGGCCGCGATCAGCCGCCTGCGCTCGGTCGGGGCAAGGGTATCGAGCAACGCGCCGATGGCCGTGCAGGTGTTCTGCTCCAACGCGGCGAAGGTGGTGCGGCCCACAGGCGTGAGCGCGATCGGCTGCCGGCGGCCGCCTTCCGGACGCTCCGCCTTCTCCACCAGCCCACGATCGGCAAACCGCTTCAGCGTGCGGCTCAGCTGGGCGCGGTCCACTTGAAGCGTCCGCATGAGGTCGGCCGCGGTCGGCTCGTCGCGATGAGCAAGCTCGTAGAGGATGCGGGCTTCGGTGAGCGTGAACGGGCTCTGGTCGAGATGGGCGTTCAGCAGGCCCAGACGGTTGGTATAGAGGCGGTTGAAGGCGCGCAGCGCCGCCACGTCGGGGTGGTCGTTGGGGAGTGTCATCGGGGTGATCCAGCCTTAAGTTGACTCAATCAACAATGATTTGTTGATTGAGTCAACATGCAATTATCCTGACACCGTGTGCTCAGGCATTGCAGGCATGAGCGCCGAACCGACGAGGAGGTCGCGTCAGTTCTTGGCACCGAGCGCCAGCCGGCAGGCAAGGCCGGCAAAGACGCCGGCGAGCAGATATTGCGGCAGCCTCCTGAACCGGGCGGGTGCCGAAAGCCGGCTGCGGATCTGGCCGCTGAGCAGGATCACCGTGCCGTTGACGAGAAAGCCGATGCCGTTCAGCACCGTTGCCAGCACCAGCGTCTGCACGATGATCGCGCCGTTTTCCGGCCGGATGAACTGCGGAAACAACGCCAGCACGAACAGCGCCATCTTCGGATTGAGCAGGTTGGTCAAAAGCCCCTCACCCAGGATCCGCCGAAGCGACAGGCGTTTCAGCGACGAGGACGGCGAAAAGTCGATCGCGTGAGAACGAAGGGTCTTGAAGGCGAGATAGAGAAGATAGGCGCAGCCGGCCCAGCGCACGATCTCATAGGCGATCGGCACGGTGGCGATCAGCTGCGACAGCCCCAGCGCCGCGGCAAGCGCGTGGCAGTAGGTGCCAAGCGCAATGCCGGCATAGGTGAGAAACCCCGCCCCCTGCCCCTGGCTGACGCTGCGCGAAGCGATCAGCAGCATATCGGGACCCGGCGTGGCGGTCAGCACCAGCGAGGCGGCGGCAAAAAGTGCAAGTGTGGAAAAATCCGGCATGACATCTTCCTTTGAGGTGGCCGGAATTCCCGTTTAGCCGGATTCGCGGGAATGGCAAGGCCGGAGCGAAAGACGGCACGAAATGCCATTTCCTCAAGGAAACGCCGGCCCGGAAGAACCACCGGATTGGCGGGCGACAGGATCGGCAAGACAGGCGCGGCACGAACAGGCGCGGCAAGCGTTTGCGCGCAGGCGTCTGCGTTGCGGGACATGTACCGGCATTGTCACAATCGGCGTTGCCGCGACCGCCTGCCCGCCCGCTTCGTTGCCGCGTGAACGAAGGACAAGCGCCAATCACCCATGCTGTTTTCTGCGTTAAGCAACGCGACAAATCCAGGTTGCACGCTACGTCGTCTGAACGTAGAGCACGTTGCCATAGTATAATCAGGGGTTGAAATTTTATGTCCATTTCAGTCAAAACATTGCTCGCCGCGGCGGTCGTCGGCTTCTTCCTCGTGCCGGGCCTCGCCAACGCCGAAGCCTTGGCCCAGCTCGAAAAGCAGGGCTACAAGGTCAGCAAGCTCACAAAGAACAAGGCTGGTTCGCAGGGCTGGATCGCGTCGAACGGCGACAAGCGGTTTTTCTGCCGCATGAATGTCAGCATAGCCGTTGTAAGCAAGAAGGAACTGGTGGGCATCACTGCGGGCGGGCGCCTGGTTAAGATGAACCGCGCCACCTACGAAGCGACGTTGGGTGGGCCCGATCCGTCTCTGCCGCTCTGGAGCGACCTTCAGGCCGGCCGCGTCAAGGCCCCTCACGTCAAGGGCTGCACGCCCCTTCGCTAATCTGCACAGGCAGGCCAGCACCTTGGTTTAGGCGCAGGCCTGCCCTCGCGATCGGTCGCCCGCACCTTAGCGATAGTCCACCCAGATGCCGCCGGCATCGGCCGAGCGCACGCAGTTTTCCACCCAGCGCACACCTTCGAGCCCGGCGTCGACGCCGGGGAAGACAAGATCTTCAAGGCCCTCGGGCGCAAGGCCTCGTGTGCCGCTGATCGCCAGCCCGAAGCGGCGATAGAGATTGGCCCAGGCCTCGAACAGGCCTTCCGGGTGGCCGCCGCCGATGCGGTCATCGATCCGGGCTTCCGGGTAGAGATAGTCCATGCCGCGCTCGAGGATGCGCACCGGCTCGCCCTGGATCTCATGGGAGAGCTGGTTCGGCCGTTCGTCCCACCATTCGATGCTGGCCTTCGAGCCGACGATGCGTACCTTCTGTCCGTGCATCGCGCCGGCATTGACGGCGCTCGACCAGATATTGGCGATGGCGCCGTTGTCATATTCCATCAGGGTCACGGCGTTGTCTTCGAGCGGCGCCCGGCTCCTGACGAAACTCTGGCGGACGCATATCAGCCGCTTGATCGTCAGGTGCGGCAGGATCACCTCGGAAAGGTAGAGCGGGTGCGTTCCGACATCGCCGAGCACATAGCTCGGCCCTGCGAATTTCGGGTCGACGCGCCAGCGGATCGACGGGTTCTGCTCCTCGACAGCGGCGCTGTGGAAACCATGGGCAAACTGCAGGTTGACGATGCGGATCTCTCCGAGATCGCCATTTCTCACCATGGCGCGGGCCTGCTCGATCATCTGGTGGCCGGCGTAACCGTAGGTGACGCCGACCATGCGGCCGCGCGCCTCCGACAACGCCTTCAACTCCTCGGCCTCGGCCACCGTAAAGCAGAGCGGTTTTTCGCAGATCACATGCAGGTCATGCTCCAGCGCCGCCTTGCTGATGGCAAAATGGGTGTTGTTGGGCGTGGCGATCGACACCGCCTCGATGCCATCGGGCATCGCGGCCTCGGCGGCAAACATCGTCGCATAATCCGGATAGCTGCGCGCCGGATCGAGGCCGAGATCGAAGCCGAAGGCGCGGCCGCGCGCCGCGTCGATATCGAAGGCGCCAGCGACCAGCTCGAAGGTGTTGTCCCTAAGCGCCGCGGAGCGGTGGATCGAGCCGATCTGGCTGCCGCGCCCGCCACCCACCATCGCCCAGCGGATCGGCCTGTTCTTCGCTTCCGTCATGGTCAAGTATCCTGTCTATGACGCATGGCGTGCCTGATGGCACCGACATGCATGAAATCAAAAGTTTGAACGGCTCTGTGCGTACTGATTACAAATCAGAAGCCGACTGAAGCGAGGTAGTCGCGGCTCTCCCGGACATCCGCCAGGCTGCCCGCGACGCTTCTCGGGTCGCGCTCCTGCTCGACCGTGATGAAGCCGTGGTAGCCGATGTCGGCAAGCGTCTGCCTGATGGCGGGGTAATCAATCACCCCTCGGCCGATCGGGCACATGACGCCTTCAGCGCAGGCCTCGAAGAAGCGGATCCTTTCCCCCATCACCCGGTCGAACACCGTCTGGTCGATATCCTTGAAATGGACATAGTCGAGCCGGTCGGCATAACGCCTCAGCGTCTCCACCGGGTCCATGCCGGCGTAGAAGGTGTGGCCGGTGTCGAGGCAGAAGCCGGCGATCTCCTGTGGCACGTCGCGGGCGATGCGCTCGATCTCGTCGGAAAATTCGATATAGCCGCCGGCATGGGGATGGATCACCGCCCGCACGCCATAGGCATCGGCGCGCTCGGCGATCGCCTTGATATTGGCGACCATGCCGGCCCAGGCCTCGTCCGAAAGTCGCGGCGCGCGGTCGAAATGCCCGGCCGCATAGTCCCGCTCGTCGTGCCCCCAGTCCATGACGGTCAGATAGGGCGTCGCAAACCGCTGGCCGGCCACCTGCGGCGGCTGAGGCAGCCTTGTGATGACGGCGCAGATCTCGTCCGTCTGACGCAGCAGGCTGTCGCGGTTGTCGGGCGAAACCAGATCGTCGAAGATCGTGCCGGCGACGATGAAGAGGTTACGCTCGGCAAGGGCTGCCGCAACCAGCCGGTCGTCGAGCGGCACATAACCGTAAGGTCCGAGTTCCAGCCCGCCATAGCCGGCAGCGGCCGCCTCGTCGAACACGCGGCGCCAGGCCGGCAGGTCGGGATTGTTGACGTCGTCCACGCCCCAGCAGCAGGGGGCGGTCGTGATCGTGATGCTCACGGCTTCATTCCTTGATCGAAAGGGTGTCGGCAGGCCGCGGCTCAGCCGCGCGGCCAGTATTTGTCGACGTATTTCTGGATCTCGGCACGCATGAAGCGGCCGGACTGGTCGGCCCTCTCCTCCCAACCGAAGACGCAAGCCGTGACGATGCCGTCGAAGCCGACCGCGGCGAGCGAGGAGAAGAACACGTCCCAGTCGATCTCGCCCTGGTACATGTCCATGTGCTGGTGGATCGTCACCTTGGCGCCCGGCGGATTGACGATGTAGCGCAGGCCCGAGGAGGCCTTGTGATTGTAGGTATCGGCGACATGGACGTGGTTGATCAAAGGCCCGGCGTCGCGGATCATCCTCGCCATGTCATCGCCGAAATAGAAGGTATGTGGCGCGCAATAGAGGAATTTGACGTTGTCGGAGCCGATGGTCTTCAGCATGTCGATCGCCGGGTGCAGCGTCTCGCACCAGTCTTCGGGATGCGGCTCCATGTTGAGCGTCACGCCCTCCTTTTCAAACACCGGCACCAGTTCCTCGATCGACCGCCACCATGCGGCCTCGCTGTGCTCGTGGCTGTGCATGCCGCCGCAGCAGCTGGAGCGGTGGCCGCGATCGGGCGATGGCCCGCGCCCGAACTCCGAATTCATCGTGTCGCAATCCATCTCGACGGCAATGCGGATTGCTTCCTTCCAGTAGCGCACCGCCGCCTGGCGCTCGTCCTCGTGCGGGCTTGCCCAGCGATACATCGGCAGGAGCGATGCGAGCTTGACGCCATGGTCGGCCAGCGCCTTCTTGAACTCGGCGATGCGCGCCTTGTGCGCCCGCGGCCGCACCCACCAGGGCAGAAAATCGTCGCGCGGCGACAGCTCGATATGGTCGTAGCCGAGGTCGGCCGCCTTGCGGCAAAGCTGATCCAGCGGCAGGTGGCGATGCATATGCGGGTCGAGTGCGATTTTCATGGTGCTCCTCCGTCATCCCTTGGCCATGAGCGCAGCGGGATGCTCCTTCGCGGGATCGTTTCGAACTTCGGTGTGTCCTCCCGAACTGCCAATACGATAGCCCTGCCCCACGGCCCGGTTCCAATGCTTCGATGATCAAATTTGATCATTGACCGCACGGGCCGCGAATGCTGATCTCAATTTGCGGATCCGGAGGTGACGGTGGCGAAGAAGACGTTGAAGGATGTGGCCAGCGAAGCCGGCGTCGGCACGGCGACGGTCGAGCGCGTGCTCAACGGCCGCGGCGGCGTGCGGCCGGAAACGGTGGAGAAGGTCCTCGTTGCCGCCAGAAGGCTCGGCTATGGCCGCGCCCTGCCGGAGGCACATCACGGCGTTGTTCGTATCGAGGTCATTCTCGTTCGCCCGGAAACCAGCTTCTATTCGCGCATGAACGAGGCCTTCGAGCGCATCGCGGCATCACTCGACCACGATATCGCCGTCCACCGCACCTTTGCCCGCGAAAACGACCCGGTCGATTTTGCCCGCATCATTGCCAATCCGAAGCTGCGGCGCTCGGCGCTGATCGTCGTGGCGCCGGATCACCCCGACGTGGTGGAGAGCGTCAGGAAGGCCGCAAGCCGCGGCATTCCCGTCGTCCAGATCATGACCCGTCCCGCCCCGGAACTGCCCTATGTCGGCATCGACAACTATGCCGCCGGCCGCACCGCCGCCCATTACATGTCGCAGATGCTGTCGGCACGCGCCGGCACCCTCGTCGCGCTTTGCCACAGCGGTGCCTACGAGAACCACAAGGAGCGCATTCGCGGCTTTTCCACCTATCTCGCCGAACGGGGCAGCCCCGCGCACCGTTTCGCCGAAGTGATGTTCGACCGCGACGACGAACATGATGCGATGGAGCTTCTGGGCAAGGCGCTTGCCCGCGACCCGGATATCGTCGGCGTCTACAGCGCCGGCGGCGACAACAAGGGCGTCGCCCGGATATTGAACGGCAGGGCCAGGGACGCAATCTTCTGGGTCGGTCATGAACTGACCGACCAGACGCGGCGCTACCTGCGACAAGGGCTGATGGCAATCGTGCTCGACCAGGCGCCGGAGATCCAGGCCCGGCGCTCGATCGACCTCACCTTGAAAAGTCTCGGCCTCATGGAGGTCGAGGTCAGCTCCGAACCCGTTCGCTTCCTGACCGTGACCTCGGAAAATCTTTGATCAAAGGCCCGCCTGCGGCCAGTATTCGCATCGAAAACAGTGCCATTTCCCATCCACAGCACGCGCTCGGCGCACTTTTTTCGGAGGGGCGGCTGCCTCGCCCAAGGCCCTGTATCGTAAGGTTTCCAAACGATTTTTTCAGGAGCGACCGCGGTCCCGCCGGCCGGTGATACCGCTCTATCCACTCAAAAATGCCTTGGCCAGGTTGCCTTGACGGTCGCCCTGGCTATATTAGCGATGCCTGAACGCCACTCATTATTCGAGTCGCACGATATTTTCGGGCCCCCTTCACCCGACAAAACTCCTTGTCGGTGGACGAACGAAGGAGACACTTCATGTCCTTTAAGAAAAATCTGAATAAGGCTACCGACGCCACCGTATCCCGCGTCAGCATCGGAGCCGCCGTAAAGCGTTCGCGTGAATCCCACGGCTACACTGTCGATGAAATGTCGGTCACCACAGGCCTGACGGAAACCGAAATTTCCAAGGTCGAACTCGGCGCAGATACCGATCCCGTCAAGCTGCAGCGCATCGCCGCTGCCTTGCAAGTACCGCCTACCACCTTCACCGCCATGCGATAGCGGCGGTGCCGGGCATCATGCCCAAGCCGGGCGCATTGCCCACCCCGATTGCGGACTGGACGTTCCATTCTCTTGCAGCAAGGCGGAAATGCCGCTGCTTCAAGCCGAGAATCTGAACTGAAATCTGGCCGTCACGGCCATTGGCTCAAAAGGGAAAGCCGGGGTTTTGCCCCGGCTTCCTTCGTTTTCAAAGGGCGCGACACCCCGCGCGCCGCTATAGATATACCCTGATCTTCGCCGCCCTACACAGGACCGCCTCGACGGTGACGTCGACCAGCGCATTCTTCAGCGCTCGCTTAGGAAAACAAAGCCGAAGCGGGGTACGGCAATGCAAGCGGCGGCATCTCGTCGCGCGCAAAAAATCGCAGCGACCGCGTCTCTTCGTCCGTCCACGCTCTTCCGTATTCGACGACCCGGCATGCGAACAACGTGACGACATACTCGACCCGATCGCCATTCGGGTAGGTATAGCGAAAGTCCCGCCCGCCGAAGACGCCGAGAATGGCGGCAGGGGTGACCGCAAGGCCGGTTTCCTCCATCACCTCCCGAATGATGGCCTCCTGCGGCGTCTCCCCCGGCTCGATCGCGCCGGCCGGCAGACTCCATCCCTCGCCCGACGCTTTCTCCTGCAGAAGCAAATTGCCCGCATCGTCGTGGACGACGGCCGCGACGGAGGGCAGCAGGAGCAGGCGGTTTCCGATCAGGCCGCGCAATTCCGTCAGATACGATCTCATCCAGGCTCTCCCTCGGCGCGCAAGCCTCAGTTGAATACCGGAAAGAGTGGCACCCATGAGGCGCTGCCGGCTGCCGGCGGATGTTTCCGCGATGAGCCGACAAAACGCCTCTCGCCGCATAACGCCCTACCGAAACAGAAAAGCCGAGGTTTCCACCCCGGCTTTCCTCATTCAACTGTCGGATAAGGCTTAGTTCTTCGCCTTGTCGACCAGCTTGTTCTTGCCGATCCACGGCATCATACCGCGGAGCTTGGCGCCAACTTCTTCGATCTGGTGGTTGTCGTTGACGCGGCGGATGCCCTTGAAGCGGGCTGCACCCGACTTGTATTCCTGCATCCATTCCGAGGTGAACTTGCCGGTCTGGATGTCGGTCAGGACGCGCTTCATTTCAGCCTTGGTTTCAGCCGTGATGATGCGCGGGCCGGTGACGTATTCGCCCCACTCTGCCGTGTTGGAGATCGAGTAGTTCATGTTGGCGATGCCGCCTTCATAGATCAGGTCGACGATCAGCTTCACTTCGTGCAGGCACTCGAAATAGGCCATTTCAGGCGCGTAGCCGCCTTCGACCAGGGTTTCGAAGCCAGCGCGGATGAGCTCGACGAGACCGCCGCACAGAACGGCCTGTTCGCCGAAGAGGTCGGTTTCGCACTCTTCCTTGAAGTTGGTTTCGATGATGCCCGAACGGCCGCCGCCGACGCCGCAGGCGTAGGAGAGCGCGAGGTCAAGGGCGTTGCCCGAAGCGTCCTGGTGAACGGCAACGAGGCAGGGAACGCCGCCGCCCTTCTGGTATTCGCCGCGAACCGTGTGGCCCGGGCCCTTCGGCGCGATCATGACGACGTCGAGCGTCGCCTTCGGCTCGATCAGGCCGAAGTGAACGTTGAGGCCGTGGGCAAACGCGATGGCAGCGCCGTCGCGGATGTTGCCGGCGATATCGGCCTTGTAGATTTCGGCCTGCAGTTCGTCAGGCGTTGCCATCATGATCAGGTCGGCCCACTTGGCGGCTTCTGCGACCGAGAGAACGGAAAGGCCATCGGCCTCGACCTTGGCAGCGGTTGCCGAGCCCGGCTTCAGAGCGACGCGGATTTCCTTGGCGCCGGAATCCTTCAGGTTCAGCGCGTGGGCGCGGCCCTGGCTGCCGTAGCCGACGATAGCGACCTTCTTGGACTTGATGAGGTTGATGTCGGCATCACGATCGTAATAGACGCGCATTTTGGTGGTCCTTCCCGTTAGTTGTCTGTTGTTTCCGCTGCGTAACATCTGAACCGATCGATCCAGACATCACCCAGCAATTCCGTGTTCTGCAGAAACTGCGGCGCTTGCCAGCGCACAGTCTTGCAATTCCAGTACTGCAGCGACCTTTGCGTCTCTTCGACACCCGGCGCTGCTGGCAGAGATCTCCCCGCCGTTAGACCTTCTTGCCGTAAAGCGTGAGGAAGGCGCTGACCGCCTGCTCCGCCTTGCGGCTGAAACCTTTTTTCATCTCGCCGGCCTCCTCGCCCAGCAGCATCTTCAGGTGCCAGTCGGAAACGACCAGCCCGTAAAGCGCGCCATAGGCCTCGTCGGCATCGTCGAATGCCAGGAGCCCCGCCTTGCGGCCGGCCTCAAGCAGAGCGGCGGCCCGCCGCCCGATCTGCCGGCGGCCGCGCTCCTGCAGCATGTGGCCGAGCTTGGAGCCTTCGCGGCTTGCCTGGCCGATCGCCAGCCGGTTCAAGGCCAGCGACACGTCGCCGGAGAGAACCTCAAGCAGATCCTTAGCAAACACCACCAGGTGCCGGCTGAGACTCTCCGCGTCGAGCGCACTTGCGGCAACGTCCTGCGTGCGAACCTTGCTCGCCTGGAAGCCGATCATCGCCGACAAGAGCCCGTCGCGATCGCCGAACCACTTGTAGAGGCTTTCCTTCGAACAGTTGGCCGCCCGGGCGACGCCTGCTGTCGTCAGCGCCTTCTCGCCGCCGTCGACCAGCAGACGCAACGCCTCTTCAAGAACAACGCCCTGACGCTCGGTCAGGCCGTTCCCGGCATTCGCCTCTCTTGTCGCAGCAACGCTTTGCACCTGGCTCCACCCATTTCAGTACCGTACGGTACGGTTCGCATTCTTCTAGTGAAGCGCGCGGAAGGCGTCAAGACGATTTTGTCGGCGGCGTGAAATTTCGGTGGCGGCGGCGGAAGCTGGTCCTGGGCCGCGGCTGCAAGCCGGACGGGGTCAATGCACCCGTCGGCAT
Source organism: Ensifer adhaerens (assembly GCF_013283195.1). GTDB lineage: Bacteria > Pseudomonadota > Alphaproteobacteria > Rhizobiales > Rhizobiaceae > Ensifer > Ensifer adhaerens_G. The sequence continues at coordinate 2,964,011 of NZ_JABEKT010000001.1, forward strand.
CGGAAAGCATCCCGCCCATCCATTATGCGCGTCTCCGCCGTTCCCTCCTCCAACGACGCTCCTTCCGGAACGAAAGGCATGCGATAGCTGCGGCGTACCGCCATCAGCCGGCGATGGCCAAACCTCCGTATCGGCCGGTTTCCTTCTCGATCTCGCCGACCAGGCTGTCCAGCGCCGGGTTTCTCGATTTCCTTGCACGGCGGACGACATAGGCGAGCGATGGCGGCCGAGGCAGCCGGTCAGTGACGACGTGCATCTCGCCACGGATATGCCGGTCACTCACCAACGCCACGCCCATGGCTGCATTGACGGCCGAGACGATCCCGGCGGCACTCGAGCACTCGAAGACGGTTTCGAGAACCGCATCGTCCTGGCCGATGTCGAGTGCCCACTGGCGGTAGAAGCACTCATCGTCGAACGACAGAAACGGGATCGGGCCGTCCTGCGGGAGCGCCAGATCCGGATGCTTCACCCAATGAAGCTCCTCACGGTACAGCACGACGTCGGCGGGACGCACCTCATGGCTGAAGACCTGGACGATGGCGGCATCGAGCTCGCCCCGTTCGAGCATGGCGCGCAGGACGAGGCTCATGCGCACCTTGGTGCGAACCGAGACATTGGGATGCAGGCGCCGAAACCGCCCCAGGATGCGGGCAAGGTCGGTACACGCCGTATCTTCGGTAAGACCGAGGGCAAGCCTGCCCGCCAGCGGGGTCTTCGAGAGGCTGAGCAGAGCCTCGTCGTGCAACCCGAGGATACGGCTGGCATAGTCGAGCAGGTCTTCCCCCGCAGCAGTGAACATCGGAGCCTCCGGCTTCCGGCTCAGCAGCTCGCAGTCAAGGCTGACTTCCAGCCTCCTGATCTTGTGGCTTACGGCAGACTGCGAGAGGCCCAGCGCAGTGGCCGCGCGGGTAATGCCACCATGGTGGCGGATTGCGCAGAGCGCCCGCAATGCGTCGATCTCGAGGCGGCGACTGTTGAGTTCGGTCATGGCCATCTCCGTTCCAATCTCTTCCGAAATGGACTTATCACGAACGACGCCCGTCATGACACAGATTTGCGCGATGTCATGCATCCATCGAAATTTGTCATGTGCGCGCTTGGCACTATCCGCCTATTGGTTGCTCATATTCCCACAGCCAGAGACCCCGATGACCGACATTGCGCTTCCTTCCGCCAACGCGAGCCGCCATCCGCTGCTCTGGCCTTTGCTCGCCACCCTCCTGATCATCGGGTGGAGTTCAGGCTTTGTCGGCATCCGCTATGCAAACCAGGAGGCTGGCGTCATGCTCCTCCTCTTCTGGCGCACGCTGCTGTCGGGACTGATCCTTCTGCCTTTCGCGTTGGCCATCGGGCCGCGCCTGTCCATGCGCGCGATCAGGGATCAGGCCCTGTTCGGCATCATGGCCGTGTTCCTCTATCTCGGAGGCTTCGCGCTGGCCATCGAACAGAAAGTGCCGACAGGCCTGGTCGCGCTCATCGCCGACCTCTTGCCGCTGGCGATCGCTGCCCTTTCGCAGCCCGTCCTCGGCGAGCGCCTGACCCGGCGGCAATGGCTGGGCACCGCGATTGCCGTCGTCGGCGTCTTGATCGTGTCCTTCGATAGCCTCAGCTTCGGCACGGCCCCGGTCTGGGCCTACGGGCTGACGGTTGGTTCGATGCTGATCTTCGCCGTCGCCTCGGTCCTGCACAGGCGACGCAAGACGCAAGCCATGCCTGTCCACCAGAGCCTGTGCATCCATACACTGACGGGTTCGGTTCTCTTCGGCCTGTGCGCATTGACGCAGGGCAGCCTAGCGCCACCGATGACCCGTGATTTCGCAATCGGGATGATCTGGCTGGTGCTGATCGCAACGTTCCTGGCCTATGCCGTCTACTACACCAGCCTGCGGCTGTTCCCGGTGGCCAAGGTGAGTGCCGCGATCTACCTCAGTCCACCCGTGACGATGCTGTGGGCCTGGATGCTGTTTTCAGAACCGCTGACGGGCGCGATGTTTGCGGGGCTCGCGGTGACGCTGGTTGGTGTGTGGATGACCTCGCGCGGTTGAGCACTGCTTGTTCCGGACACCGAATGTGCCGTGCGCGGCCACTGGTTGCATTTGCTGGCCACCACCACGCTCATGCAGCTAGAGGCTCAGCTTCCGTGCCCCATTTCACCTGCCGGCGTCTGCCCCACAGTAAACAGGGCGACCGACGATGCGACAGGCTTTTCGTCAGCTCTTTGCGAACCGGGCGGCGACAATGGCCAAATCCCCTCTCCCCGCATTCTTGGGAAGGGCTAGGGTGAGGGCAAATCTCGCGGGCGCTTGAGCAGAGCGAGTGCGCCCGCCTCAGGCGCCGGCGCGCCGCACATCTGGAATGACGCTGCCAAGGACGCCACGAACCAGAATGCGGGCTGCCTTCGCCCGCCCCTCATCGTTCGCCGAAGGCTGCAGGAGCGCGACCAAAGACAGGCCCTCCAGCGCGGCAAGCAGGGCTTGCGCGTGAACACGCGCTGCGCTACCGCTCATGTCGCCACTGCCAAGACGCGCAAGCGCCATCGAAAGCGCTAGCGTTGCCCGCTCCAAGCGGGCGGAAAAGATTGCCGCTATGCGCGGGCTGCGGTGGCTGGCCCCGACGATTTCCAGCCAGGCGGCCACTTCGCCGGCGTTCCAGTCCCGCATCGAGGCGATGTGATCGGCAACAAGCGCCTCTTCGAGCCCCTGGAGATCGCTTGCCATGGTCTGCGGAAATGCGTGGTCCGGCAGAAGCTCAGCCACCAGCCCTTCGACGATTGCCTCCTTGCCGTCGAAATGCACATAGACGCCGCCGATGCTCATGTCGGCCTCGCGGCAGATGTCGCGGATCGACGTCGCGGAAAAGCCCGAAGCGATGAAGCAGCGCATCGCCGCATCGAGAATGTGGCGCCGGCGCTCCTCGGCCCTGTCGCTGGATAGGCGTGGCAAGAGATCCTCCCGGTAAAAACGAACGTTTGTTCTCATGCAATTGACAGGCCTGTCAACCGATCATAAAGAACGAACGTTCGTTTTATGGAGATTGATTTGAGAACCTCTGCCTCTTCCCTGCCCCCGATCTATGCGCTCCAGTCCTGGGCGATCTTCATGGGGCTTTCGCTCACCGCCGGCACCACCATTTATCTGCTCATTCCCTTTCTTCTCGAGCGCGGCTGGAGCGGCCCCTACGCTGTGATGGTGCCGCTCGGCGCAAACTTCCTCCTGATGTTCGCGATCACCTTCGCCGGTCTGCGCCGGGAGGGCGCAACGAAGGCCTGGCGCGAGCGCCTCCGGCTGCCCCGGCCCTCGGGGGCCGATATCGCGAGCGGCGTCTTCATCGGCCTGTCGATGATCGTCTCCATCGTTTTCCTCGAAAGGTATGTGCAGGATTTCATCCTCGATAACGTGCCGATGCGCCCGCCGGAATGGTTCCTCGATGTGCTGAAGACCTCCGGCACCGTCTTCGGCGCGCCTGGGCTCGGGCGCTGGGATTTCCTGGCGCTGCATCTGATGCTGTTTGCGCTCAACATCTTCGGCGAGGAACTCTTGTTTCGCGGCTATTTGCTTCCGCGTCAGGAGGCCGCCGGCTACCGCCATGCCTGGATGTTGAATGGCCTGCAGTGGGCCGCCTTCCACTGGTTCTGGTTCCACGTTCTGCCGGGGCTCCTGCTGACGAGCCTGCTGCTCTGCTGGGTCACGCAGCGCCGCAAGAGCACCTGGTGCGCCATCATCGGTCACGGCATGCCGAACGGTCTGGCCGTCATCGGCACCTTCCTGACGGTCTCGGGGCTGAAAGGGTAACACCAGGGAGCCCTTGGCTGCGGGAACATTGCGCCTCCCCGCAGCCAAAACATTACAATAATATAATGATCTCAATGCTTCACGGCCCGGCCGTTTGTGCCTATTTGCTGCTAGGATGATTTGCGCCTGTGATGATGGCGCGCAAAAGCCGGGAATGGGCATGAACAAGACAGGCAAGACGGCACGCACCGAGAGCACGCAGCGCGACGACGCGACGCCCAACGTCACCTTCATTCCTGGCGTAGCCCCCATCAGGCGCAAGCGCCGCTCGCGCACCTGGCTCTGGGTTCCCGTCGTGCTTGCCGTCGTCGGTGCCGGCTATTACGGCTGGACGCGCTATGCGACGAACCCGACCACCACTGCCATGGTCACAGAGGTCGTCGCGCGCGGCGATATCGAAAACAGCGTGACCGCCGTCGGCACCCTTGACGCGATCAAGTCGGTTGATGCCGGCGCCCAGGTCTCCGGCCAGCTGAAGGCCCTGCACGTCGATATCGGCGACAAGGTCGAACAGAACCAGCTCGTTGCCGAAATCGACCCCGCGACCATCGAAAACCGGATCGAGATCGACCAGGCCGAGCTTGCCAATCTGCAAGCGCAGCTGATCTCGAAGAAGGCTCAGCTCGTCTTGAAGCAGGCCAATATCGACCGCCAGCGCAACCTGGTGGTTGCTAAAAGCATCGCCCAGTCGACGCTCGACCAGGCGATCGCCGATCTTGCCGCGGCCGAAGCCGACGTCAACGCCATCGAAGCGCAGATCCGCAAGCAGCAGGCGACGCTTGCCGGCGACAAGGTCGATCTCGGCTACACCAAGATCTTTGCCCCCATGGGCGGCACCATCGTCGCCAACCCGGCCAAGGAAGGCCAGACGCTCAACGCCAACCAGACGACGCCGACCATCGTCACCATCGCCGATCTCTCCACCATGACCGTCAAGGCGCAGGTGTCGGAGGCCGATGTCGGCAAGCTCAAGGTCGGCATGGATGCCTATTTCACCCTGCTCGGCCAGCCGGGCAAGCGTTTCGAGGGCAAGCTGCGCCAGATCCAGCCGATGCCGGACACGGCAAACAACGTCGTGCTCTATTACGCCCTCTTCGACGTGCCCAATCCTGAAGGCGAGCTGATGATGTCGATGAGCGCCCAGGTGTTCTTCGTCCAGTCCGCGGCCAAGGACGTGCTGGTGGTGCCGAGTGCGGCATTGCGGATGAGCGGTGAAAAAGGCACGGGCCAAGCTGGCGGAAAACGTGGCGGCAACGCAGGCGCTGCCGGCGGCAAGGCCGGCGCTTCCGGCGGTAGCGCCGGCGCTGCCGGCGGTAGCGCCGAGGTGACTGTCGTCACCGCCTCCGGCGCGCTTGAAACCCGCGCCGTCGAGGTCGGCATCCGCAACCGCGTCAATGCCGAGATCAAAAGCGGCTTGAACGAAGGCGATACCGTCGTCGTCGCTACCGGCTCCGACACCCCGGCAGCAGGCAGCCGCGGCGGCCAGCGCGGCATGCGCATGCCGCCGATGTTCTAAAGGCCAATTCAAGAGTTCGCCATGACCCCGCTCCTCTCGCTCCGGCACGTCAGCAAGACCTATTTCAACGGCGATCTCGCCGTCGAAGTGCTGCACGGCGTCTCGCTCGACATCGAGGCCGGCGAGTTCGTCGCGATCATCGGCCAGTCCGGTTCGGGCAAGTCGACGCTGATGAACATCCTCGGCTGCCTCGACCAGCCGACGGAGGGCGATTATCTCATCGACGGCGAGCGGGTGTCGGGCTTCGACACCGACGAGCTGGCGGCGCTTAGGCGCCGCACCTTCGGCTTCGTCTTCCAGAGCTACAATCTCATTCCGACCGCGAGTGCCCAGGAAAACGTCGAGGTGCCCGCCGTCTATGCCGGCATGTCGGCGCGCGACCGCCACGACCGCGCCGAAGCGCTTCTGCACCAGCTGAAGCTCGGCGAACGGCTCGACCATCGCCCCAACCAGCTTTCCGGCGGCCAGCAGCAGCGCGTGTCGATCGCCCGGGCGCTGATGAACGGCGGCCGCGTGGTGCTGGCCGACGAGCCGACCGGCGCGCTCGACAGCCAGAGCGGCTCCGACGTCATGGCGCTGCTGCGCGACATGAACGACAAGGGCCACACGGTCATCGTCATCACGCACTCGCGCGAGGTCGCCGAACAGGCAGATCGCCTCATCGAGATCCATGACGGCCGCATCGTCGCCGACCGCACCAAGAAGGGCCGCGCCAACCCCGAGGCCGCGCGGGCGCTGAGCCAGACGGCGAGCGAAGGCTCGGCGGCGATCGCCGATGTCACCGAGGCCGTCAAGATGGCGTTTCGGGCGCTGCGTGCCAATCTCTTCCGCACCGTCCTGACGTTGCTCGGTATCGTTATCGGCGTCGGCTCGGTGGTCGCCATGCTGGCGATCGGCACCGGGGCGCAGGATTCCGTGCTCAACCGCATTTCCTCCATGGGCTCCGACCTGCTTGTGGTCAGGCCGAGCATGGCGAATTTCCGCGGCAGCGCCGGCGGCAGCAACGTCACCCTTGTGCCGGCCGATGCCGACGCCATTCTCGAAGTGCCGAACGTCGCCTTCGCCGTGCCCGAGCTGACCAGCAACGTCACGGTCCGGCGTGGCAATGTCGACTACCAAACCAGCGCCAACGGCACGGTGCCGCAGTTCACCACCGCCAAATCCTGGAAGATGCAGCAGGGCGAATTCCTGACCCAGGACGACATGGACACCTATGCGCCGGTGGCGGTCCTTGGCCAGACGGTGGTCAAGACGCTGTTCCCCGATGGCGACAACCCGCTCGGGCAATATGTGCTGGTCAACAAGATCCCCTTCCAGGTCATCGGCGTGATGGCAGAAATGGGTGCCACCTCCTTCGGCAACGACCAGGACGACGTCGTGCTCGTGCCGCTGACGACGGGCAGCATGCGCCTCTTCGGCCAGCGCAACGTGCGCACCATCACCGTACAGGTGAAAGACGCCGCCGCGATCGACATCACGCAGCAGACCATCCAGGCGCTCCTGAACCAGCGCCACAAGCGCGAAGACACCCAGATCACCAACATGTCGTCGGTGCGCGAGGCCTTCACCGAGACCTCCAACACGATGAAGCTGTTTCTCGGCTCGGTCGCCGCCATCTCGCTCTTGGTCGGCGGCATCGGCGTGATGAACATCATGCTCGTCTCGGTCAGCGAGCGCACCCGCGAGATTGGCGTGCGCATGGCAACCGGCGCGCGCCAGCGCGACATCCTCCTGCAGTTCATCATCGAGGCGCTGGTGGTCTCGGCGATCGGCGGCACGCTCGGCGTCCTGCTCGGCCTCGGCGTCGGCGCGCTCGCCGGCCAGTTCGGCATGCCCGTCGCCTTCACGCTCGGACCCGTGGCGCTTGCGTTTGCCTGCGCCTTCCTGACGGGCCTCGTCTTCGGCTTCCTCCCCGCCCGCAACGCCTCGCGCCTGCAGCCGGCTGTGGCGCTGAGTGCCGATTGAGGCACTTGCGCGCACCAGCCAATGGACAAGACGCACTGCACCACCGACAATGGCATTTTGCAGCCTGTGGGTGTGATTCGCGATGTGGAAGATCTTTGCAGTTCTCTATAGCCTGGCCTTTGCTTTCGGCCTGGTCTTCGTCGGCTATCTGGTCGCGATCGACGCTTTGGTCGGCCTGACGTCCCTCGGCTGGATCGTGATTTCCGCGAGCATGGTCATGGCGCTCGGCACGACAATTGGCCTCGTTGCCCACGCCTTCAATCTGAACGTCCCTCCACTCGCACTCTGGCGGCCGTTCAGCTGGCTTGCCGGGGTTTGGGCGCTCTTTGCGTCCTACACCAGCTTCACGAAGTTCCTGTCAGTGGCCGCGGGTTCGTCCGGCAACGATCTCATCACCAATGTTCTCTGGCTGTCCCTTGCTCTTGCCATCCATGGCTTCAGCTGGCTCGGCGTCTGGCGCTATGGCCGCCGTGTGTCGGCGGCCGCCTAGTATGGTCGTGCACCGCTACCCCGCGTAGGCGAAGTAGACTTTGCCGCGAGCGGGATCGACGATCGTGACGCTGCCGCCCCCTCCGTAGGAATAAAACGATCCACCGGACTGGATCGCCTTGTTGGCCTCGTCTGTCCGCCCTTTTTCAATCGGGATCGAAAAGCCGTATTTTTCCAGGTATTCCTCCAGGTTCGGCGGATGGCGCGCAGGAAGCTCCACTTCGATCATCCCCGGTTCGTCGTCGTAGGGATGCCATTCGTCGATCCTGTCGTCGACGGGTGTTGCGCGCCAAGTTCGTTCTGCGCCAGAAAGCGTCTCGCCGAGCCGGCTTCCCTGTTCTCGTGCCCAGGATGCGCTCTTGTCCGTCAGCCGATAGACAACGAAACCGGTTTCATTGTCGCGGGCATGAAACCCACACCGAACAATTCCTCCAGGCGATATTCGATCTCCGCGACTTCGAGTGGCTCAGGGACGCGCCCGAGCAAATGGTTTCGCTCCCCAACCTTGTTGGCAACAAACGGCAATGCGATCGCCGCCAGTCCAACAGCGACAATGAGACCGCGCCGAATGATCTGGTCAGGCCGCGTCCGCCGCCAGAGGTAGCGCAACCCGCGAAAGACAAGGACAATGACGGTTATGGCGAGCAAAAAGGGAATGGCGAGCGCCACCAACATGATAACTGTAAAAATCATAGGCACTCACAGGACATCGAGGTCGTCATCGGAATTGCGCAACACCGCGGCAGCTTGAACACGCTGCGATTGTTCAAGACCGTCAATGGCTTTCTTGTGGTGTCCGCTACATGACGCCGGACTGCATGGCAACTTTACCGGCACAAGCGCACGAACCTACAATCCTGCTCACACCATCTCGCTCATCGCGGACCGAACTTGACCACGGCTCCCCTCTTGATCGACAAAGCTCACTGCACAGCGCGACGGTGAATTGGCGCAAATCGGACGGCACAGCGACGCAAGAGGCCAAGTTGCTCAACCTCATCCTCTACAGCGATCAGATTTTCCCCGACTGCTCTGCAATCGATCGCAGACTTGTCGAATTGCTGAAGGCGCAAGGAACCGGAAATCGGCTTGCCTATGTGGCATCCGGCCCGGAGCCGGATCGCTACTTCTTCATGAACGCTCAGTCGTATTATGACCGGTCCGACCTTGATCTGCCGCTGTTCTTCGATCTCGACGAACCGCACGCCGAGGAGGAGATCGCCGCACTCTTCGCCTGTGACGCCATTCATCTTGCGGGTGGACATACCTGCGAATTTCTCGAGCGGCTGAAGCGAGGCGGCATGCTCGAGCGGCTCCGCAATTGGGCCCTCGCCGGCGGCATCCTGGTCGGCGTCAGCGCCGGCGCCATTCTCATGGCCCCGACGATCGCAACGGACGCCCTGTTTGTCGGACGAAAACCGGAGGACATCACCGATGGCGACGCGCTTGATCTCGTGCAGTTCGAGTTCTTCCCGCATCTGAGCGACGAAGCCGCCTACCTGCCCGCACTCCTGCGCTACAGCATGCATACGGCACGGCCGATCGTCGCCTGTGACGACGGCGACGGCATCGTCGTGACGGGCGGGCGCGTGGAATGCGTGGGAAATCCGCTGTGGATCTACGGCGGCGCCGTGCTTGCCGCCGGCGAGATCGAGCTCCACGGCTTGTCGGTAGCGCACGGTCTCTGAGGGCGCAGCGTTTGCGTCGCCGACCGGTCGACGAGGCGATCTCCGATGCTTTGCCGCCTACATCGCCCCCGCCCGTGCCGCCTCCGCATGCCGTACCGTAACCGCAACCGGCCGCGAGGAGGCCGGCGCGCGCTCTGAGCACCTTCCGTGCCGCGCCTCGGCAGGCGTGATGCCAAGGTCATCAAGACGTTCCGCGTCCAGTTCACGCAACTGCTGCAACTGCCAGTACCGCGAGCGCGGCGAAGCGGCGAGGTAGAGCCCAAGTTCCCGGATCATGTCGAACACCCGTGTTCTGTTGCCAATCATGACCGCAGTCTGCGCCTCGACATTCCATAAATGAAGATTAGCATTCATATCCAACGCATAAGAGAAACTTTGATATGAGCGCCCTCAACCTCGACTATCTCAAAACCTTCGCGTTGGTCGCCGAGCTCGGCAGTTTTTCTGCCGCCGCAGAGCGCCTGGGGCTGACGCAACCGGCGATCAGCCTGCAGGTACGGGCGCTGGAAAGACAACTCGGCGTGCGCCTGGTCGAGCGCGTCGGCCGCACGGCGAGACCAAGTGCGGCGGGCGAGGAATTGCTGGCGCATGCCGGCCGCATCGAGGCGGCGACGAGCCAGGCCGTCGAAGCGGTGGCGCGCCATGCCAAGGGCGTTCTCGGCCGCGTGCGGCTCGGCACCGGCGCCACCCCTTGCGCCTTCCTGCTGCCGCCCCTTCTCGCCGATCTCAAGCGCCGCTTTCCCGACCTCGATATCACCGTGACGACGGGCAACAGCGCCGACATCGTCAGGGCCGTCGATGACAACCTGCTCGACATCGGGCTGGTCAGCCTGCCGGTCGCCGGCCGCATCTTCGAGATCACGCCGCTGTTCGACGAACGCTTCGTCGCCATCGCCCCGGCGGAAACCGCCCTGCCCGACACCGTTACACCCGAGACCCTGGCGCAGCGACCGCTGATCCTTTACGAGCCAGGTGCCAATACGCGCCGGATCACCGATGAATGGCTTGCTTCCGGCGGCACAACGGTCAAACCGGTCATGGCGCTCGGCAGTGTCGATGCGATCAAGGAAATGGTCGCCGTTGGCCTCGGCGCGGCACTCGTTCCGGAAATCGCGCTCCGCGCCACCGATCGGGAGCGGCTGGTCGTACGCCCGCTGTCGCCGCCACTCTCGCGCCGCTTCGCCCTCGTGCTTCGCCGCGACAAACGCCTTGATCGGGCGCTCCGGGAAACACTGGCGGCGCTGAAGACGCTGGCCGCATTGGAGCAGCCCGGGCGCTAGGGCAGTTGCAGAAACGGCGCGAAGCGGTCTTGCGTCGGGAATTGCGTGGAAACAGACGGACAGAGCAGGAAGCGCGCAAAAGCGCTCACGCAGGCAGGCTCAAGCAGCCGCAACGCTCAGAGATGCCGCACCTCTGATGGTGTCGAGCCCCAATCGTCGTTCAGCCCGTCGAAGTAGGTGACGGGTGCTGCGACCAGTTCGTCGATATCGACGCCATCGAGGCACGCCACGTTGATGTTGTAGTAGATGTGCCCCGTCATGTTCGGCATCTCGATGCGCTCGAACGGACGCACGCCGCAATGGTGGCAAAAGAAGTGGTGGGCGACCGGATTGCGGCCGCGATAATCCGTCAGCGCCTCCTCGCCGGCAACAAGGCGAAAGGCCTCCGGCCTGACCTCTACCGACCAGAGCCGCATCTTGGTGCAGAGCGTGCAGTTGCACTTGCCCGTGCCGGCGCTGATGTCGATATCCGCCTCGATGCAAACCGCGCCGCAATGGCAACTGCCGGTGTAGGTTTTCAGCATCTCGTTCCCCTCCCTCGCCTGAATGCACCTGGAACCCAGGATCTGGGCGCGCCCGACGCGGCCGGCTCGATGCTGCCCCGCAAGCGCGACTATGCCACCACTCCCACCGATTGAAAATCGCGGAGCCGGAGAGCCTGAGCCACACGCAGCCTGGGGCCGGCGATCACGCAGCGACCGTCACCGATGACCGCTCGACCTTGCTCGTGCAAACACGCGCGCGATAGTGCATTGTCGTGCCTTGAACAAATCTTCCTCGCCCGGGTCCACCGAGCGCGCAACGGAGGCTCCCTTGATCAATCCTGCACCGGCATCCGCCTTGTTGCATATCCCGACCTTCCACGATGTCCAGACCGCACGAGAACGCATCTCTGGCGTAGCGCACCGCACGCCCGTCTTGACATCGCGGACTGCCAACGCCCGAACCGGAGCAGCGCTTTTTTTCAAGGCGGAGCCTCTGCAGCGTGCGGGCGCTTTCAAGTTCCGCGGCGCTTACAATGCCATCGCGGCGCTGGACACGCTCTCGCGGAAGAATGGCGTGGTCGCCTTCTCCTCCGGCAACCACGCCCAGGCACTTGCCTATGCCGCCGGGCTCCAGGGGGTTGCGGCAACGGTGGTGATGCCGCGCGACGCACCGGAGATAAAAGTGTCGGCGACGAAGGGCTACGGGGCCCGGATCGTCTTTTATGATCGGTACACGGAAGATCGCGTGGAAATAAGCGAGCGCCTTGCACGCGAACAGGGTGCGGCCCTGATCCCTCCCTATGACCATCCGGACGTTATCGCCGGACAAGGCACCGCGGCGCTGGAGCTGATCGAGGAGGTCGGGGAGATCGACTTGCTCGTCGTTCCCCTAGGCGGCGGTGGTCTGCTTGCCGGCAGCGCGCTCAGCGCCCGGGCGCTTTCGCCCACTTGCACCATTGTCGGTGTCGAGCCCGAGGCAGGCAATGACGGCCAGCAATCCTTGCAAAAGGGCGAAGTGGTCAAGATCCCGGTGCCGAAGTCCATCGCCGATGGCGCGCTCGTCACGCATGTCGGCGACCACAACTTCGCCATCCTGAAAAATACGGTCGATGATATCGTCACGGTCACCGATGCCCAACTGGTCGAGACGATGCGGTTCTTTTCCGAGCGCATGAAGATGATCGTGGAGCCGACCGGTTGCCTGGCGGCCGCGGCCGTCTTGCATGGCGCAATCGCCTGTAGCGGAAAGCGGGTCGGCATTCTGCTCAGCGGCGGCAATATCGATCTCAAAACCTTCAGTGCGCTCCTGGACGGGCGCTAAAGCTACCCTTTGCTTGCATCAATGCTAAAATGGAGCCGAACGGGGATCTCGCCATGGTCGAGGGGCAAGCGTTCTACTATGTCCTGATTTGGATACTGGCCTTCGCTGTCTGGTTTTTCGTCTTCCGCTGAAGGTCATCAACCGTCGGCCCTGGCATGAGAGTGCTTGAGCCGCTTCATCGCCACGCCGAGCTTTCAAGCGCGCACGGCAACATGGGATCGTGGCAGCGGCCGGGCCCCGACGCGGCTTTCCGCGCCGCGCGGTGTTCAGTACCTCCCGGCTGCTCAAATCCTCGACGACCCCCGTCTTTCCTTTGCAACGATCGGAAATCGGGTGGGCGCTGCTCCTTGCCGCCGATACGCCAGGGCCCTCAACCAAGAGGAGCAAGTCCATGTCCATGTTGCTGAACAAGATCGTCATCGTCACCGGCGCCTCGTCGGGTATCGGCCGTGCGGTCGCGGAGCTTTTCGCCGCCGAGGGCGCGAAGCTGATTGTGAATGCCCGCGCCGAGGCGCCGCTCACAGCCGTGGTCGAGGCGATCCGTGCCGAAGGCGGTGAAGCGATCGCCGTCAGCGGCGACGTTGCCGATGAAGACACGCATGCCCGGCTGGTCGACGCCGCCGTCACCCGGTTTGGCGGTCTCGACATCGCCATCAACAATGCCGGCGCCGTCGGCGCGGTCAGGCCGCTTGCGGCGATAACGGCCGCGGAATGGCAGGAGGTGCTGACCGCCAACCTCACCTCCGCCTTCCTCGGCGCCCGCCACCAGATCCCGGCGATGCTCGCGCGCGGCGGCGGCGCGCTGGTCTTCACTTCCACCTTCGTCGGCACCAGCGTCGGCATTCCCGGCATGGCCGCCTACGGCGCTTCCAAGGCAGGACTGATGGGGCTGGTCAAGGGCATAACCGCCGACTATGGCGCCAGCGGCATCCGCGCCAATGCTCTTCTGCCAGGCGGTGTCGACACGCCGATGGGCGGCAGCAGGGAGCAGAAGGAATGGGCCGCCGGCCTGCATGCCATGAAGCGTATCGCCCAGCCCGACGAGATCGCACGGGCGGCGCTGTTTCTGGCAAGCCCGATGGCAAGCTTCGTCGCCGGCTCCGCGCTCTATGCCGATGGGGGCAATGCCGCGGTCAAATGACGCCGGCGGCAACGCCGTCCTTGTGCGCCGGGGTAGATCGCCCCGGCGCTTCCTACGCGTCCCCTTTGCATCGGGTTTGCGGTCGGCGAAGCCGCCCGGCCGTCACGCATCAGATCGGTATCTCCGTCGTGTCCTTGCCCGTGCGAATGACGAATGTCGTGTAGTACCGGGCAACGTTGCTCTCCTCGCGAAAGAGCCGCTCGGTCAGGGCATCGAGCTCCTCCATGTCCTTCAGCCGCAGCATCAGCAGCGCGTCGGTCGCGCCGCTGACGCTGTAGGCCTGGGTGACGGCCGGTTCCTTGGCGGCCATGTCGAGGAACCGGCGCACATATTGTTCGCCGTGGCGCTCGAGCTCCACGGTAATGATCGCCTTCACCGACCTCCCGGCCTTGGCCGGATTGAGGACCGCGACGACGCGTTCGATGACACCAGCCGCGTTCAACCGCCGGATGCGACGCAGGCAGCTCGATGGCGAGAGCCCGACTTCGGCCGCAAGATCGGCATTGGTTCGCGACGCGTCCTGCTGCAGCAGTGTGAGCAGCTTCTTGTCGATCCGGTCCATTTCATTCCCCTTTGTCGTCGCATGCAATTTTATTGCACAAACTCGCATATTTTGACCACAACTGCGAACGACCTCGCGTTAGTCCTTGGAGGACAACCAGGGAGACATCGCCATGACCTTTCACATCATCCTCTATCGAAAGACGCTGGATACGCTTGAAGTCTATTGGGACCTCGTGCGCATCATCGTGCCCGTTACCGTCGCAACGCATGTCCTGCAGGAGCTTGGCGTGATCCGCGCCGTTGCGCCGGCCTTCGAGCCGCTGATGACCCTCGTCGGCCTGCCGCCCGAGCTTGCCTTTGCCTGGCTGACGGGACTTTTGGTGGGGATCTGGGGCGCGGTGGTGGTCGTCTTCACTCTCGTGCCGGTGTCAGAGCTGACCACCGCCGACATGACCGTGCTTTCGGCGCTGCTGCTGGTGGCGCACGCCATTCCGATCGAGCAGCGGATCATCCAGAAGGCCGGCCCGAGCTTCGTGGTCACCGCAGCGCTTCGCGTAGGCGGCGGCCTGATCTTCGCGGCACTGCTCCACCAACTCTTCGCCGCGACCGGCTGGCTCTCCACCCCGCTGCAGCCAACATGGATACCGGTAAGCCAGAGCGCCGACTGGATCGGTTTCGTCGTGAGCACGCTGAAGACGCTCGGCACCATGCTCGTCGTGCTGCTGGCGCTCAGCTGGCTGATCGAGATCCTCAAGATGGTCGGCATCCTCGGCTGGCTGAACCGGGGCATGGCGCCACTGTTTCGGCTAGCCGGCATCCAGCAGCAGACGGTGCCCTTCGCCGCCGTCGGCGTGCTCCTTGGCATTTCCTATGGCGGCGCGCTTTTGATCCGCGAGGCACGCGCGGCGAGCGTCGCGCCGCGACAGGTCTTCCTCGCCTGCGTCTTCATGGGCTTTACCCACAGTCTGATAGAGGACACTTTGCTCGTTGTCGCACTCGGCGCCGATTTTGCGAGTGTCTTCTTCGGCCGGCTGGTCTTTGCGATCGTTGCGACGGCCGTGATCGCCAAAGCCATCGGTTCGGCACCCGACAGGGTGTTCTTCACACGGTGCTTCCGAAAGGAGCGTGTGACACTCGCGCCGTCGGAAGCCTGACTCTTGGCGCACGGCTCGGCGGCGCGGTTCGCGCCGCCCTGAAGCCTTATCTCATCCGACGAACCGGCGGAGCGGCGCAGGCGCATTGATGGAGATCGTGCGGTATCCCAGCGAAACAAGGCCACGCGCAACAGCACGGCGTTGCCCTTCCCGCCTTCGAAGCCCCATCGTAACGGTTACATCCTTGTCTAATTTTAGCATTCTGTAATTCTCTCTGTTTCAGCAGAGGAGAAGCGACAATGTTAAGACTTGGAACGCTGTTTCTTGCTACCTTGAGTTTGACGGCAACTCCGAATTTCAACGCCAATGCGCAGGAAACCACTGGCGTGCCTGGCTCGCCCAGTGCAACAACGACGATCGACGGCCGATACTTGCCGAACCCGCCAGCGGCCTTCGGTGGAGAAATCGGTCTCGACGCGAAGACCTCCAAGCCCTATTGGCCAGCACAGATCGTGCCCCCAAAGGGCGCTCCAAATATCCTGCTGATCATGACGGACGACGCCGGCTACGGTGTTGCAGGCACCTTCGGAGGCGTCATACCGACGCCAGCGTTGGACCGTGTTGCAAACGCCGGCTTGCGCTTTACCCAGTTCCACTCCACCGCGCTCTGTTCCCCATCGCGCGCCGCGCTGATCACCGGCCGTAATCATCATTCGGCGGGCTTCGGCGTCATCTCTGAGCAGGCGACCGGTTATCCCGGATATGACTCGATCATCGGTATCGAGAACGCGACGATCGGCAAGATCCTGAAGCAGAACGGCTACGCCACGTCCTGGTTCGGAAAGAACCACAACACCCCCGCTTTTCAATACAGCACCGCTGGTCCGTTCGATCAATGGCCGACGGGAATGGGCTTCGACTATTTCTACGGCTTCATGGGAGGAGATACCAATCAGTGGGAGCCGTACCTGTTTCAGAACACGACCCAGATTTTTCCCTGGACCGGCAAGCCCGGGTACAATCTCGTAACGGACACAGCCGACAACGCGATTGATCATATCAAGCAACTAAATGCGACAGCACCTGACAAGCCGTTCTTCGTCTACTACGTGCCCGGCGCCACCCATGCCCCCCATCATCCCACGAAGGAATGGATCGACAAGTTCAAGGGCAAATTTGACATGGGTTGGAACGAGTTGCGCGAGCAGATCTTCGCCAATCAGAAGAAACTTGGCGTCATTCCCGCCAACACGCAGCTAACCGAATGGCCAGATAGCCTGCCGACATGGGATTCTCTCGACGCAGAAAGCAAGAAGCTGTTTGCCCACCAGGCCGAGGTGTATGCTGCCTACGTGGCCTACTCGGACCACGAGATCGGACGGGTGATCCAGGCCGTCGATGACCTTGGAAAACTCGACAATACCCTGGTCATCTATATCGAGGGTGACAACGGAACCAGCGCCGAGGGAAGCGTGCTCGGAACGCCAAACGAGCTTATCACAATCGAAGGCATGCAGATGCCGGTTGCGGCTCAGATGAAGTTCTTTGATAGCTGGGGCTCGAACCAGACCTATCCGCATATGTCGGTGGCGTGGTCATGGGCCTTTGACACGCCGTTCAAGTGGACAAAGCAGGTTGCCTCGCACTTCGGCGGCACGCGTCAGGGCATGGCGATGTCCTGGCCGGCACGGATCAAGCAGGCCGGTGGCGTTCGCACTCAGTTCCACCACATGATCGATATCGTTCCGACCATCCTCGAAGCGACGGGCATTCCAGCGCCGGTGATGGTCGATGGCGTTGCGCAAAAACCGATCGAAGGCGTCAGCATGGCCTATAGCTGGGACAATGCCCAGGCGCCATCTGCCCGCAAAACCCAATACTTTGAAATGTTCGGCAATCGCGGGATCTACAGCGATGGCTGGTATGCTTGCACGACGCCGCCTGCAGCACCCTGGTTGATGGGCACGACCGCGATGCCCGACGTCGTCGATGGCTACAAATGGGAACTGTACAACCTCACGGAGGATTATTCGCAGAACAACGACCTTGCAGCAAAAATGCCGGAAAAGTTGCATCAGATGCAGGAGCTGTTTCTGATGGAAGCGGCAAAATACGACGTCTTCCCATTGGACAACTCAATCCTGGAGCGCCTTACGACGCCACGACCGAGCGCCACTGCCGGGCGGACGGAGTTCAGTTACGGCGGCTTGATGTCAGGTATCCCGACGAGCAATGCGCCAAACGTCATCAACAAGTCCTATACGATCACCGCAGAGATAACCGTTCCTGAAGACGGCGGCGAAGGTATGCTCGTCACCACAGGGGGCCGCTTCGGTGGATACGGGTTCTATCTGCTCAAGGGCAAGCCCGTGTTTCTGTATAATTTCGTCAACATGGAGCGCTTCCGTTGGCAGGGTCAGGACACCCTTTCATCGGGCAAGCACACACTGGTCTTCGATTTCAAATCTGATGGTCCCGGCATGGGCAAGGGCGGCACTGGCGTCCTGAAGGTCGACGGCAAGGAGGTTGCGAATGCGAAAATACCGCACACGATTCCAGCGCTCATGCCTTGGGATGAGACTTTCGATGTCGGCGTCGATACCCGCACAGGCGTAGAAGAAACGGATTATCAGGTGCCCTTTGCTTTCAATGGCGAAATCGCAAGGCTGACCGTCAATCTGCAGCCGTAAATCCAACGAAGGGCTCCGGGAGCGTGCACCCGGAGCCCAACATATGATGTGGTCCCGCGGGGCCTGCGAAGAAACAGAAGATCAACCCGCCCACCCAAGGCGGCCACACCTTCGATGTCCGGGCGACCATCAAGGCTGCAATCGCAAAAGTGACAGCAGGGAGGATAGATTGATCGCCGTATCCGGTGATCAATCGACAGGTCTTGATGGGAGCGTTGAAAAACGGTCTGCCACCGGGATCGTCACGCTGAGGAAGCAAAGTGCATGTGCACGTCGCCTGTTCCGGCGAGAGCAAGGCTATGCATTCCTCGAGCAATTCCGGCAGACGCGCGCAGCGATTTTTCGCCAGGATTTACGGAGAAACAAACAGATACAGGGTTTCGACGGCTCCGCTTGCAAGGGAAGCGCTCCAGAAGCGTGGTCGCTGACGGATCACTCCACGCTGGCTTCGGCAAGCGCGCTTGCAGGCGTCCCCATCCGCCCGAACATGGCGCGATAGGCGGCGGGCGTCGTCGAAAGCTGCTGGCGAAAATGGTGGCGCAGCGTCTGGGTCGAGCCGAAGCCGGAAATGTCGGCCACCTGCTCGATGCCGAGCGCACTTTCCTCTAGCAGTTGCCGGGCCCGCGCCAGCCGTTCGCCAAGCAGCCAGCGTGCCGGCGTGGTGCCGGTCGCCGCCTCGAAGCGGCGCAGGAAGGTGCGCTCGCTCATGCCCACGGATCTGGCAAGCACGGCCGTCGAAGAATCCTCGCCGAGCTCAGCGCGCATCCGGTCGATCAGCGGGCCGAGGCGTGCGCTCTCGTGCACCTTGGGCACCGCCCTTTCGATATATTGCGCCTGCCCGCCATCGCGGTGCGGCGGCACGACGAGGCGGCGGGCCACCCGGTTGGCCGCCTCGCTGCCAAAATCGCGGCGAATGAGGTGCAGGCAGAGATCGATGCCAGCGGCACTGCCGGCAGACGTCAGCACCGTGCCACTGTCGACATAGAGCACATCGGGCACCACCTCGATGTCGGGATAGGCCGCCTTCAGCTTGTCCGTATAGCGCCAATGGGTCGTTGCCCTCAGGCCAAAGAGCAGGCCGGCTGCCGCCAGCACGAAGACGCCGGAGCAGATGGAAAGCACCCGCGCGCCGCGGGCATGCGCGGCGCGCAGCGCCTGGCACAGGGCTTCGGGCACCGGCGTATCGGCCCCGCGCCAGCCGGGCACGATGATGGTGCCCGCCTCACCCAGAAGATCGAGCCCGCCATCGGCCACCATCCGGATGCCGCCGGTCGCCCTCAACTCCCCCGGCTCGATCGCCGCGACGGCGAAGCGATACCAGCCCTCGCCCATTTCAGGACGCGGCAGGCCGAACATTTCCACCGCCACGCCGAACTCGAAGGTGCAGAGACCGTCATAGGCAAGAGCGACAACAAGCGGGTTGGCGGGCGACGGGGGTGAGGTGGATGGTTTTGGCATGATCTTGAGCATATATGGCAAACCTGCCATCTGCCAGCCCCTCTCCGACGTTGTTACAACCATCCTCGTCAACCGCTGAAGACCAGAGCCACAGGAGAGCCAGATGAGCTACGTCACCGAAACCCCAGCCGCAGCGCCCGAGATCGCCATGGCCCATTTCGCCGGGCGCCTCAGCGTCGAGACCGATTGCGCCGATGTCGCCCATGCCCTCAAGAGCGGCGAGCAGGATTTCGTGCTGCTGCACGCCGTCGGCACCGAGGCAGCCTACGCCCGCCGCCATGTGCCGGGCGCGATCCACCTGCCGCATCGCGAAATCACCGCCGAGCGCATGGCCGAATGGCCTGATGACACCCTGTTCGTCGCCTATTGTGCGGGTCCGCACTGCAACGGTGCCGACCAGGCGGCGCTGAAGATCGCCCGTCTCGGACGACCGGTAAAGATCATGATCGGCGGCATCACCGGCTGGGAAGACGAGGGCTTCGCCTTCGCTTCGGGTACAGCCCCCGGCGAGCCGCAGTTGCTGCTGGCCGCCTGACGGCGGCGGATACGAGACGGAAGGGCCGCCATCAGGCGGCCTTGGCGGATCAACGCAAACACGCCAAGGTAGACGGCAGGAACATCGACGCCGACCCTGCCCCTTTAAGGAACCCGATGACCAATTTCCTTTCCGTCCGCCCGTTCGACCATCGCGATGTGCCCAAGGTGCTGGAGCTGATGCGCGGCCTCGCCGTGTTCGAGGGCTACATCGACAGGTTCGCCGTCACCGAACAGGACCTGATCGACCATGGCCTATGCGACACCCCGCGCTTCGGTGTCCTCGTCGCCGAACTCGACGGTCGCGTGATCGGCATCGCCGTGCACTATGCCATTCCCTGGACCTACGACCTGAAACCGACGGTCGTGTTGAAGGAACTGTTCGTCGAGGACGGCGCACGCTCATCAGGCGCTGGCGCTGCCCTCATCGCCGCCCTGAAACGCCACGCCGCCGCTATCGGCGCGCCGCGCATCAACTGGACCGTGCTTGCCGGCAACGAGCCTGCGAAACGCTTCTACCGTCGCCAGGGTGGCAGCCCCGACGAGTTATGGGAACCGTGGACGATGGCGACATCATCCGGCGATGAAAGCTGAAGGCGCTTTGCGACCGATGGCGCAACGGCTGCTTGAGCGCGACGCAGCACCCGAACCCATTGGCTGATGTAAAGAACGCACGCCAACCCGATCAATCCTCGAGACGTGGCCAATCCATTTCCGGGGGTCCGGGTAGCGCACCGCTTTCGGCTTGGTTGGATGACGGTGCCGCGTTGGGCTTTACGGCGCAGAAACGCATTAATCCGCACGCACAATGCCTTGAATCGATTCCGATTTGAGGCATTGTGCGGCAGTATTTTGTCAGTCCACACGTCAAAAAGCTAAGACAACGTCTTGCGCCCAGCCAAACCAGGCGTTGTTGTTGTTGCAGTCAGATGAAGCCGCGCCGGAAGTTGGAGGATGAAGACCCAATGAATGCATCTGAGCATGTCGACCAGTTGATCGCCAACACCGACGACTGGCGCGGCAAGACACTCGCCAATGTGCGTAAGCTCATCCTTGGGACCGACAAGGACATCGTTGAGGAATGGAAGTGGATGGGGAGCCCGGTGTGGTCTCGTGACGGCATCATCGCCGTCGGCAACGCCCACAAGGATAAGGTGAAGCTGACCTTCTCCCACGGCGCCAGCCTGCCGGACCCTGAAAACCTGTTCAACAACGGCCTGAACGGCAAGGTGTGGCGGGCGATCGATCTCTTCGAGGGCGACGAAATCGACGAGCGCGCATTCCAAAACCTCATCCGCGCTGCCATCGACTTCAACCAGGCCAAGGCGAAGAAGAAGACGTCTTCGGGAACGCGAGCAAAAGCGGCAAAAAGCAAGGACGCGTGACCCGCTGGCCGGTCCCTGCGCGTGCTTCAGGCCGTGACTATCTTACCGCCTGCCCGGTATGATCGGCGAGAGCCGCCGGATTGAACGCATCTGTTTGCGGGCGAACACATTGCGGTTCACCTTGCGCAGGGACTGAAGCAGGCGACGCTGGTTGTCGAGCAGCCCATTTTTTGGCAGGTGCGGCAACCGTCGGGCCAGGTACCCTAACGGTACGGAACGCCCCGCAGCGTGCGCCTCACGTCAAGCAACACCCCTTGTTCGACAGTGAAGGCTGCACCGCCTGCCGTTCCAGACAGGGCAGCGCCATCAATGCCCGCCCAGCACCAGCGTCTGCACCGGCAGCATCACCGCCTGCATGCGCAGGATCATCGCGTGCACCAGACCTACCGTATCGACCACATGCAGATAGACCCAGCGCAGCGAACTGATATCGGGCGACTCCAGCTCGTCGTGGCTGTTGGTGTAGGCGTTGGCAATACAGCTGCTGCCCGGCGGAATGCCGTCCAGCGCGCCTGCAAAGAGCGGTTCGAGGAAGACCGTCAGCGTTCCGGGTCTCGCCAGTTGCGTGACATCGACCAACTGGTCGCTCGCCCTGATCTGCCCACCGGCAATCACGTCCTGTACCTCCGTGACCACCATCGGAATGATGGTGAAGGGCTTGCCGACGCAGGTCGCCTCGGCAATCATGCCGACCTTCAGCACCTGCGCCTCTATCTGGCCGAAACCGGCAATCAGCGCCACCTTGCCAGCCTCGGACGGCACCAGAACGCCGGCCGGGCGCAGCATCGGATTGACGACTTCGCCGACGCGCAGCGTGAACTGATGCAGCGTGCCCGTGACACCGGCGCGCACGGTCGTCTTGTCGAGTTCTGCAGAGGCCTGCTTCAATGCCGCCTCGGCGCTCGCCTTTTGCGAGGGCAGCAGCGACGCAATCTTCGTCTCCAGCGTCTGCCTGCTGGAAAGGGCAGCCGTAAGCGCGCCCTTGCGTCCTTCGAGCGCGACCTGCCGGCGTTCGATCTCACGCCGTGCGACCACGTTGGCATTGAGCCGGTTCAATTCGACCTGCGTATCGTACTCGTCCTGAGCCTGCCTCACGGCGGCTTCGGCCTGCACGATCACGCCGTCGGCTGCGGCAAGCTCGGTCTGCGCCACTGTCGTCTCGGCTTCCACCTCGGCGATCTGGCGGCGCGCCAGCTCTACGGCCGCCTCCTGCTCGGTACTGTCGAGCCGGAAGAGCGGCGTGCCTGCCTCGACCGTCTGGTTGAGGCCGACAAAGATTTCGGCCACACGCCCGCCCGTCTCCGGCAGGATCGCAACCGTACGGAAAGCCGAGGTGACGTTCTTCGTCGACGGATGGAAATAGAACACCAGCGTAATCAATGTCAGCGTTAGCATCACGCAGGCGGTAATGCCGTACCGAAGCTCGTACCAGACGGAATAGAGCGTGATCTCGCGGCCGAACCGCCTGCCCTGGACATAGCGGCGATAAAGGTAATCAGGAAGGATGGTCAGCATGGAGCAGAGCAGGAACTCGAACATGGCTCATGCCCTCCCGTCGGTCGAGGTCGAAACGACCGTGGTTTCGGCGACAGGCAGCGCCGGTTCGCCAACGGCTGTGTGGGCGGCAGGGACATGCCCATGGGCGTCCAGCTCCGGCTCCGGCTCGCGGCCCGACATTTTCTCCAGCGAACGCGCGATCGATCTGAGGGGTGACCAGAAGTCTGGCAGATCGACCAGCGCCAGCAGCAGCCCCGCGATCCAGAAGAGATGGTTGTGGGTAAACAGCGCGATGAGCGCCAGCACCGCCACGACCTCGAACTTCGCCTTGCTCGCCCCATGCGCCATCTGCTCGGGCAGAGCATGCAGGCGCAGGTAGAAGGTGCCGAGCAAGAAGATCGCGAGCAGCAGGAAAACCAGGACGACATTGAACAGAACATCGGTCTGCCCAGGCGCTGTGATGAACATCGGCAGATGTTCGATCGCTTTCGGATGCACTGTTGCGTCCATCTCCGTCTCCCCAACGCAGATCAGATTATCGATCCTACATCAGAGAGTTAGCATACAATTGATGCTTGTAAAGCAAAGACTTTCTGACACCGCATGCGACCATCGTTGGCGTCACCTGGGCGCGCCTTGACGCCCGTCGGCCACCGTCATCGGCCCATCGGACGGTGGCCGCGAGCGTGTTGGGCGCGCTACTTCCGCCGCCAGCATCGCTCGAACCGCAGCCCTGCCTTGGCGCTATTGCCCGTCGCGCAGGGTCTCCTTCTGGGTAATCAGCCGGGCGCTGTGCTGTCCGCTGAGATAGGTCCCGAACCAGCTCCAGGCGACGGCAAAACGGCTGCCCCCCTTGAGCTTGAAGCGGCCGAAATCGGTGATCGCAGCCCGCTCGACCGGCTTTCATGGCCCTGAAACAAAGGTATCCATCGCCGCAAGGCGGCAGGCATCAAACATGCCGATCGTGATGGCTTCCCGACGGGAAACATTCGCTTTGCCCCACAATGCCTTTCCCGACTTGCTGCCGGGTGAGCGGATCGACCCCAGCGCGGGCAGCAAGGTTGCATTCACGCAGCCGATGACGTGCGCGCGCACCGCCTTTGTACCGCATTCTTGGCCGCGGACGTTCAATTGCCGTTGCGACAGGTCGCTCAGCTGTCGCTCCACGCCACCGAGGAGAAATGCTTGTTCATCTCGGGGAAAAGCGCTCTTTGACATCACCTTCTGCAGTTTGGCGTACTCAGTAGCGTAGTTGACTTTCGGGCAAGCGCCAGCGGCAAGCACCGCCGTCGCACTCGAGGAAAAGAGCGCAAGCACAATTGCGCAGATGCAGCCTAAGGGCCGGCTTGTCATCAACGAATCTCCTCGCCTGGCGCAAACGCCTGCGCCGCCAGGTACATGTCACAATACAATCCCGCAAGGGACCCCTTGCAACCGACGGGCGATGTCAGTCCTTTTCCCGCACCGTCTCCTTCTGGGTAATCAGCCGGGCGCTGTGCTGGCCGCTGAGATAGGTCCAGAACCAGCTCCAGGCGACGGCAAAGCGGCTGCGCGTGCCGATCAGGAAGTAGATATGGGCAATGCCCCAGATCCACCAGGCAAGCGCGCCCTTCATCTTGAAGCGACCGAAATCGATGATCGCCGCCCGCCGGCCGATCGTCGCCAGGCTCCCCTGGTGGCGATAGCGAAAGTCGCCCGGCTGCTTGGCCCCTGAAAGGCGGGCACGGATGACCTTGGCGACATAGGCGCCCTGTTGCTTGGCGGCGGGTGCGATGCCCGGCACCGGCTTGCCGCCGTCATAGGTGACACTGGCCGTGTCGCCGATGACGAAGATATCGTCATGGCCGGGCGCCTTGAGGTCGGCACCGAGGATTGCCCTTCCCGCCCGGTCCTCGGCAATGCCGAGCCAGCGGGCGGCAGGTGATGCCTGGACACCGGCGGCCCAAACGAGCGTGCGGCTGGCCACGAAGGTCTCGCCGATCGTCACGCCTTGCGCCGTGCAGGCCGTCACCGGCGTACCGGTGCGAACCTCCACGCCCAGCCGCTCCAGTTCGCGCCGGGCGTACTCGGACAGATCCTCGCTGAAGGCAGCCAGGATGCGAGGTCCCGCCTCAACCAGGATCACGCGAGCCTGGCGCGTATCGATGCGGCGAAACTCGGAGGGCAGCGTGCGGTGCGCCATCTCGGCGATGATGCCGGCAAGCTCGACGCCCGTCGGCCCGGCACCGATCACGGTGAAGGTCAAAAGCGCCTGGCGGATGACAGGGTCTTCTTCAAGTTCCGCCTGCTCGAAGGCAAGCAGCACGCGGCGGCGGATCGTGGTTGCATCCTCGAGCGTCTTCAGCCCCGGCGCCACCGGCTCCCATTCGTCATGACCGAAATAGGCGTGGGTCGCGCCGGTCGCAAGCACCAGCGTATCGTAGCCGATCGCCTGCCCGCCCTTGAGCGTTACGGTCCTGGCGCCGGCGTCGACACCGGTCACTTCGCCGAGCAGCGTCGTCACCTCCGGTCGGTCGCGATAGAGGTTGCGGATCGGCCAGGCGATTTCGGAGGTGGCAATCAGCGTGGTGGCGACCTGATAGAGCAGCGGCTGGAACAGGTGATGATTTCGCCGGTCGATCAGCGTGATGCGTACCGGTGCACCCGCAAGCCCGTTGACGAGCTGCAGCCCGCCAAATCCTCCACCGACGACGACGACATGATGCCTGTCCTGCATGGTCCTGATCCCGATTTGACTTTTCTCAAATGTGGAGCACGCGCGCACCAGCACAACAGCCCGCTTTGGATGTCACCCTTGCAAAATCGGATATGGCGCTTGGCGCGGACCTGCAATAGGCTGATGGGCTACCGTGCAGTGCGCCTGCGCATGGCGCGCCTTGCGCCAATCCCACCATCTCCCGATATCGCCGACACGCCTCAGCCGCCGCAAAACGCGGTCAAAGATATCCGTGCAATGTCCGTGCAATCCAGTGTTTGCAAACGTCGCGATGCGATAAAAACTGCATTGGCCGCAAGCGCTCGATGCACCGCGTTGCCAGTCTAACAATGGGGTGCAGATGGTGAGAAAGCTCTGGCCACGGTCCCTCAAGCAGCGCCTGATCGCGCAGCTTCTGGTCTTGCAACTGGCGATCCTGCTCGTCTTCGGTCTCTCCTTCGTCACCCTGCTGGTCGTTGCCGACGAAGGCGGCGTGCTCATCGGCCCGGCACCGGTCGAGACGGCGTTTGCGGCGATAGAGAGACGGCCGGACGGCAAGCTTGCCTTCGCCAAAACCGACAAGCTGGCCGATGTGCTCGCCAGACATCCCAAATTCTGGTTCATCGCCCTCAGCGACCGGGGCGAGATCCTGCGGATCGGCGAGATCCCGGAGATCTACAAGGGCATCAGCCAGACACTCGACCGGATGACCTATTCGGATATCCGCGATGTCGGCGATCCCTCGCCCTATCTTGCAGTCCTCAGGCGCCGATCGAGCCCGGCCGGCGATTTCACCGTCTTCGGACAGGGTGAACTCATGAACGAGCAATCCCTCATTCTCACCTTTTCCAAGGTGTCGCTCGCCCCGATGCTGGTTCTGCTGGCGCTCGTCACGGTGATCGGCGTCCCCTTGATCGTCAATCGTGCCATCAAGGGTATCTCGCAGCTGGCGCGCGAAACCGACGGCATCGATATTGCCCGGCGGAGTTACCGGCTGACGGAAACGGCCATTCCGAGCGAAGTCCGGCCCCTCGTTCAGGGCATCAACGGCGCGCTCCATCGGCTCGACCTCGCCTATGATCGACACCAGCGCTTCATCCTCGATGCGGCGCACGAGATCCGCACGCCGGTGGCTATCCTGCAGGCGCGGCTCGATTCTCTGGCGGCTGGCCCCGATCGCGATCGGTTGATCGCCGATTGCGAGAGGATCTCGGCGCTTGCTGAACAATTGCTCGACCTGCAGCGGCTTGAAGCCAATGCCAAGCCGCTGACGCCGGTCGATCTGGTCGAATTGTGCCGCGACGTCGCTGCCGACCTCGCCCCGCTCGCGATCGACCAGGGCTATGACCTTTCCTTCGAGCCCGAGGTGGAGCGGTCGCCGATCCAGGGCGATCCGGCGTCGCTTGCGCGCGCCATCGCCAATCTGATCCAGAATGCGATCGAGCATGCGGGAAACCAGGGCTCGATCATCGTGCGAGTGGCATGCGACCGGGTGATCGAGATCAGTGACGATGGGCCTGGAATTCCGGAAGCGGAGCGGGAGCGTGTCTTCGAGCCGTTTCATCGGTTGAAGCCGCGCGATCGGGGCGCCGGTCTCGGCCTGAACCTTGTTCTGCAGATCGTTCAGCGCCACGGCGCGCAAATCCGCATTCTCACCTCGCCAAGTGGCGGGGCATGCTTCCGGCTGGTCTTTGCCGAGCTGACGGCTTGAACCGCCGGAAAACAGCCGCATGCCGCAGCCCGGACAATCGCTCCTCCCCCTCCGCCCCCTAGCGGCCCGTGAGCCCCCAACGTCCGCCATCGGCTGGACGCCACGAAGGTCACGCAAGGCACCCCTCGCCGGGATGAGACGGCTTCTGCCGGCAGGCGCTGCCGCCAGGCGATCGCGGCCCGGAAAGGACACGGGTGGCGTGAGGCGCAGGACCGTCTGCTCGGCCAATTCCATGGAGAGCTGCCTGCCCGTTGGTTTGGCCAGTCAGCTCTCCTCAAAATACCTCGCATCCGATTAAATCGGATTTTGATTGACATTCGAATTTCGTTTCTGTATTTACATCGCATCCGAACTAATCGGACATGAATTAATCCAAAAACGGGATACAGCTATGACCGAGAAGCTTCTTTTCACCGGCAAGACCTACAACACCGGCGGCCGCAACGGCGGCACCCGCAGCAGCGACGGCCAGTTGGACATCCGGCTATCCGCGCCGCATCCGGCCGCAGAACGCCTGTTCGGCGCCGCCTGGTCGGCCTGTTACATCGGCGCGGTTCAGGTCGCCGCGTCTGAAAGAAACATCACGCTTCCCGCGGGAGCCGAGGTCGACGCCGAGATCGATCTCAACGTCGATGACGGCAATTACTTCCTGCGCGCCAGGCTGAATGTCAGCCTTCCCGGCCTCGACCGGGATATCGCCCATCAACTGATCCATGCCGCCCACAAGATCTGTCCCTACTCCAAGGCGACGAACGGCAACATCGATGTCGCGACCAATCTGGTCTGAACGCGATCCGGTCAGGTCCGCCTCCTGCCCGGCAGACCTGACCGCCTTCACGTCGACCAGGAGAACATGATGAACAGTGACCAAGTTCAGCCACAGCAAGCCCACAGCAAATTCTCCGATGTGCTCGACCCGGCCATCTATGAGCCATTGCCCGATGATTGGCTGATTGCCATCACCGATGTCGTCGACTCGACCTCGGCAACCCGGTCGGGTCGCTACGAGGACGTCAACTTCGCCGGCGCCTCGGCGATTGCCGCTTTCGGCAATGCCTGGGGCACGTTCGATTTTCCCTTCGTCTTTCGCGGCGATGGGGCAGCATTCGCGTTGCCGCCTGAGGCTGCCGCAACCGCCACATCGGCGTTGCGGCAGGTCGCCGCCTTTGCAAAGCGCAGCCTTGGCCTGGCCCTTCGAACGGGGTTGCTGTCCGTGCGCGACGTTCGCGCCAACGGGCGCGATGTGACGATCGCGCGCTACGCGGCCTCGCAGGACGCCACCTACACCATGTTTGCCGGCGGGGGATTGAAGTGGGCCGAGAACGAGATCAAGCGCGGGCGCTATCTGGTAAAGCCGCACATGGACACGGCGCAGCCGAACCTGACCGGCCTCAGATGCGAGTGGAAGCCGTTTGCGAGCCAGCGCGGTGAAATCTTATCCTTGCTGGTCGAGCCGACGGCACAGTCAGGCGCTCAAGGTTTCGTCTCATTGGCGAGACGCGTTCTCTCCGTGCTCGAGGCCGGGCCGCGGCAATCCAATCCGGTACCGGATGCCATCGGCATACCCAAGGACGAGCGCACGCAAGTCGATCC
Source organism: Ensifer adhaerens (assembly GCF_013283195.1). Lineage (GTDB taxonomy): Bacteria > Pseudomonadota > Alphaproteobacteria > Rhizobiales > Rhizobiaceae > Ensifer > Ensifer adhaerens_G. Next base: position 2,992,851 of record NZ_JABEKT010000001.1, read on the forward strand.
AAAACGCTGGTCGACGGTCGCGGCCGGTTCGGATTTCCGCAAGTACGACGATGGCTTGCGCCTGACGCTCGACTGTACGCGCGAACAGATCGATCGGGTCGAAACCCTTCTTGTCGCGGCCAGGCACCGTGGTGAGGTCAATTTCGGACTGCATCGCCAGTCTCACGCGCTGATGACCTGCCTGGTTCCCTCGGCCAAGCCGGATTCGCATCTGCATTTCCTGGATGGAATGGACGGCGGCTACTCCAAGGCCGCCGAGATGCTGGCGCCAGCCGGGCTTGCTGCGGCGTGATGATGCCAAGAAGAGGACGCATGAATTTCGCAGCCACCGACACATTGAGGCAGGCGGGGTATACCTTGCCCTGTGTCGAACAATGGCGGTGTGTTTGCATGCCGCTCGACGTCGGCAGGGCAGATCGGTCCACGCGTTTCCCAAGTCATCGGCCATGCCCAATGGAGCCGGCTTGATGCTGGGAGGACGGGAGAAGCCCCTCTGCTGCTTACGCAGCCCCAGCTGATCTCCTCGCCAGGCCTTTTCTCCCGGCCTGGCTAAGAACGCATTTATTGAGCCTCGCCTTCAAGGTCGGCGCAAGGACGCAAACCCGCTCTCTTCATCGACGCTATGCGACGTCCACCCAGCCACGCGTGTGGCTCTGGAGCGGCCCTGGCCGCCCCTCAGCATCTCGCACGGGCGGGGCCGTGGTAGATCTGCCCGCCCCCGCCACCGTCCGCTATACTTTCCCGGAACCGCCCTGCGTTGCGCGCAGGAGATTGTCGCGTAGCGTCGCCACCGTCTGCTGCACGACCGGAAAATCGTCCCCAAGACCGGTCGCATCCGTCAGCGCTGCACCCGGGTCCATTTCAACCACCCTGTGGCCGGCCTGCGTCAGCGTCACGCGCACCTGCCGTTCGTCGGCCGGATCGCGCCGGCGCTGCAGATAGCCCTCGGCCTCGAGCTTCTTGAGGATGGGCGTCAGCGTGTTCGACTCCAGGAAGAGCTTTTCGCCGAGCGCACCGACGGTCTGCTCGTCTTCTTCCGAAAGCGCCACCATCGTCACGTACTGGGTATAGGTCAGGCCGAGCTTGTCGAGGATCGGCTTGTAGGCGCGGCCGAAGGCGAGATTGGCGGAGTAGACGGCAAAGCACAGGAAGTTCGAAAGCTTCCTGCCGCCGGTCTCGGCCTGCGCTGCGGAAGACTGAGCGGCTTGCGCACCTTTTGCTGTCGGGGATGTAGGCATCGGTATATCCTGTTCCATTGTCCTCTGTGTCGCCTCCATATAAATCGTATCCGATTAAATCGCAACGGTATTGACATCCCGCTTCACTTGGCATACTTATCTCGCATCCGATTGAAGCGGATGCGATAAAACTTAACCAGAAAGGATACCACCATGACCGAGAAGCTTCTTTTCACCGGCAAGACCCACAACACCGGCGGCCGCAACGGCGGCACCAAGAGCAGCGACGGCATGCTCGAACTCAAGCTGGCACAGCCGCACCCGGCTGCCGAAAACCTCTTCGGTGCTGCATGGTCCGCCTGTTACATCGGCGCGATCGAGGTCGCCGCCTTGCAGAGAAAGATCAAGCTCCCGGCAGGTCTCGCTGTCGACACCGAGATCGATCTGAACGTCAATGACGGCTCCTACTTCCTGCGTGCACGGCTCAATGTCAGCCTGCCGGAACTGGACCGCGACGTCGCCCACGAGCTGATCCATGCGGCCCACGCCATCTGCCCCTATTCCAAGGCAACGCACGGCAACATCGACGTCGAGACCAACCTTATCTGAAACAAACAGCCTGCCCCCAGGATCGACACTGCCGGCACCGACATGTGAATGCGCCGGAACACTCGAAGGACAACGCATCAGGCCTGTCGCTTTAAACCACACGACAGCCTGCATGCCAGCACAGGCGGCCCCGACCGGGGTCGCCCGAGACCCCACCAAGGGTCGGGGCACACCAAATTCACCCATTCTGCGTGACGGACCCTTGGAACCAGTGATCATGGTTCGGGTCCGTCATTTTTTTGGCAGCGTCGAATGGACCGTCATCGCGGCCGGTCGGATAGTCGCCGCGCCCGCAGTCGCATTATGTCCGAGCTAATCCGAACGGATGTCCGACATATCTTTGGGATGACTGGCCGAAAACAGCCACACTCGTCTTGTCGTTTAAGGGAAGGCAACACATCGCAGAAGTGCACCTGGATTTGCGTCCAACCCCGAAGGGAGGCCACCATGCCCACAATCATGGTCTATCACGATGTCAAGGACACCAAACACTGGCTGGCATCCCCTCTGCGCAAGCAGATATTCGAACCGATCGGCGTGACCAATATCCGCACATTCGTCGACATCAAGGCGTCCAACCGCGTCGGCCTGGTCATGGATGTTGCCGACATGGCAAAGCTGGACGCCTTCATGCAGACCAAACCGGCGGCCGATGCGATGGCGCATGACGGCGTGCTGCCGGAAACGCTGGTATTCCTGGTCCAATCGTAACGGTAGAGGCTGTCGCGTCCGCGCCGTCACTCCGCATAATCGACCGGCACCGCCGTGCCGCTTTTCAGGATTTCCATCGAGATCGACGCCGAAACGTCGAACAGCTCGACCTTGCGCACGATCTGCTTGTAGACCACGTCGTAATGCTCGACCCGCGGCAGCACCACCTTGACGATATAGTCGTAGTTTCCGGTCAGCCGGTGCGCTTCGACGATCTCGGGAATGTCGCTGATCGCCCTGCGGAAGGTCTCGATCCATTCGTCGGAGTGATGCGCGGTCTTGATCATCGCAAACACGGTGGTCGGCACGCCCATGCGCTCGCGGTCAAGAACGACGATCCGCCTGGCGATGTAGCCCGCCTCCTCCAGCCGCTGGATACGGCGCGAGCAGGCGGAAAGCGAAAGGTTCACCCGGTCGGCAAGTTCGCCGACCGGCATGCTGCCATCCTGCTGCAACAGCGCCAGGAGCTTTCGGTCTCTCTCGTCAATCACGCTGATCACTCCCATTTCAATTCGCATGCACGCGGCATGTTTGCACAATCCACTAACATGACGCAAATCGTTCGCGCCAAAATGCCATTCTCTCGCTATATAAGCAAACCATTGCGGAAGAAGATCCGGCATATTTCCCTCAATCGAACGACAGCCGCAAAGCACCAAAGCGAGTGGCGACAGGCACAGGGAAAGCGATGATGGAAATGCGCAAGATCGGCCTTATCGGCGGCATGAGCTTCGAAAGCTCGGTGGTCTACTACCGCATGGTCAACGAGGCCGTTCGCGAGCGGCTGGGTGCATTGCATTCGGCAGAGGTGCTGCTGCACTCCGTCGATTTCCAGTCGATCGTCGACCTGCAAAAGGCCGGCCGCTGGGATGACGCCGCAGGAAGGCTCGCCGAGGTTGCCCGCGGGCTGAAGGCCGCCGGCGCCGACTGCGTGCTGATCTGTACCAACACCATGCACCTGATTGCCGATGCCGTTCAGGCGGCCGTCGACATCCCGCTAATCAACATCATCGACGAGACTGCCGCCCGCCTCAAGGCCGCTGGCATCCGCAAGCCGCTGCTGCTTGCCACCCGCTACACCATGGAACACGGCTTCTACGCCGAGCGTATGAAGAGCCACGGCATCGAGGTGATGGTGCCCGACGCGGACGGTCGCACGCTGACGCACAACGTCATCTTCGACGAGCTTTGCGCCGGCAAGGTGCTTGGCACCTCGCGCAGGGCGCTGGTCGAGCTGATCGACAAGGCCGAGGCCGAAGGGGCGGATGCCGTCATCCTCGGCTGCACCGAGATCTGCCTGATCCTCGACCCGAAGGCTCTGCCGCTGCCGGGCTTCGATTCGACCGCGATCCACGCAGACGCCGCCGTAGAATTTGCCCTCGGCGAAGAGGATCTCCGTCGGGCGGCGTAAGGCAGGCATCTAGCGATGCTCGACGGGCGCCCGGCGCTCGCCCCCTTGATCTAGTTGCCGGCACCATAGGCGCGCGGCCCTTCGCTCTCGCAGGTCTTGGCCGTCTGGCGATTGATGATCGAGCCGGCGGCTGAGGCCTCGCGCCCGCAGCGCTCCCGGCCCACCATCGGGGTCAGTGGTTGGCCTTCTTCCACATGAGGTCGTCTCGGAAGCGCAGAGGCTGCCCGAGCAGCGCGCAGAAGAGATTGCATTGCCGCTCTCTTTCAACGGCTAGGAACAAGATCGGCGCTGATAGCAGGAACGCGCTGGAAGCGGTTCGAGAAGCCCCTCATTCGGCGTCGGTCACGTCGCTGGCACAACGCAGCTCTTTCGGCTACGCTGCCGACAGCTTGTCGCAATTCACGTGGCAGGACCCCCAAAAAGCTTCGATGGCCCTTTTGATACAGGGTTATGCCGACCACTCCCCCCCCCGTTCGCGAGCTGCAATGCCTTCTACGTCCGTCCTGCACGACATCCCTGGTGGAAATGCGCTGTTTGAGTGGTTCGGGCGCGTACCCCGCTTCCATGATTCCAAACTGCTTGAGATCACCGTCTCCAGTAACGGAGCCGGGCTGCTGCGCATTCACGCCTGGAATATGACGGACGAGGTGGATGCCAAGGGCTACTTCGTCCTCGACAAGCACGCGATAGTCACTCTTACCCTTGAGGGCGTGACCGCGATCAATTGTACCGATTTCGATATGGTACCGGGCATCATCTTCGATTTGGAAATCACCAAGGTGGACGAGCATTTCCGCGTTGAGTGGGATGCAAGCTACGGAGTGACCGGCTTAATCACGGCCAGACACGTCCGGATCGGCCTGCTACCGGGGAAACCCGACTGAGGCGCTTTTCGTGACAAGCCCTAAGCCCGCCTTAACCCCTTGGCGGCTAAGGAAAGATTGCAGGGATTGGGGATTGCGTGAGCATGGCGGGCATATCGGGGCCGGAGCGTCAGCCGCAGAAATTGCGGCTTGCGGAAATCGTCAGCGCGCTCAGCTACGCGCTCGACCTGACGGACGGCCAGCCGGCGGGCCATAGCGTGCGCTGCTGCTGGATCGGCATGCATCTTGGCGAAAGGCTCGGCCTTTCAGACGCCGAGAAACATGATCTCTACTACACCCTGCTGTTGAAGGACCTCGGCTGCAGCAGCAACGCGGCCCGCATCTGCAAGCTGTTTGCCACCAGCGACCATGATTTCAAGCGCAACGTCAAACTGATCGACAACAGCTTCACCCAGGTTCTCGGCTTCATCGCGGCCAACACCGCCGTGCGCTCCGGCCTCGCCGTCAAGCTGCGCACGGTGCTGAACCTGGCGATGAGCGGCGGCAAGATCGACCGGGAGCTGATCGAAACCCGCTGCGAACGCGGCGCCGAGATCGCGCGACGCATGCGCTTTTCCGAGCCGGTCGCGCAGGCCATCCTCGATCTCGACGAGCATTGGGACGGTCGCGGCCAGCCGCTCGGGCGCAAGGGTGCGGAGATCTCTCTGCTGGCGCGCATCGCACTCCTCGCGCAGGTCGTCGACGTCTTCTTCATTACATCAGGCCGCAAGGCCGCCTGTCGCGAAGTGCACCGCCGGGCGGGAAAGTGGTTCGACCCGCATCTGGCTTCGGTCTTCGAAGACGTCGCGGCTGACCCCGATTTCTGGTCGGCACTGGAGAACCCACAGCTCGACAACCGCGTCTTTGCCCTTGAGCCCGCCGGGTTTTCACAGGCCGTGGACGAGGACCTGCTCGACGACATCGCCGACGGCTTCGCCCAGGTCATCGACGCCAAGAGCCCGTTTACCAGCGGCCACAGCAAGCGCGTGGCGCTCTTTGCCGACCTGATCGCGACGGAGCTCGGCTTCAGCCGCGCCCGCAAACGCTGGCTGGTGCGCGGCGCACTGCTGCACGACATCGGCAAGCTCGGCGTTTCCAACGAGGTTCTGGACAAGCCTGCCAAGCTCGACCCGCAGGAATGGGCCGCGATGAAGGGCCACCCCGACCTCGGCGCCGCCATCCTGGAGCGGATCGACGCTTTTCGCAGGCTCGCCACAATCGCCCGCAATCATCATGAGAAACTCGACGGCAGCGGCTATCCCAACGGCCTGTCAGGCAGCGAACTCGACCTCGAAACGCGCATCGTCACGGTCGCCGATATCTTCGACGCGCTGACGGCCGACCGGCCCTACCGCGCTGCCATGCCGGCCTCAAAGGCGCTGGCGATCATGACAGCCGATGTCGGGGTCGGCCTCGACCCCGCCTGTTACGACGCCTTGACGCGCGCTTTGCAGGGCCTGGAAGCCAAGGCCGCCTAACTCCACGAACATATGCAAAAACAAAGCGCTACGACGCCTTCGCGATTCACCTTGCGAACGGCGAACCTTACCCCTTAAAGGCCTTTCGCCCCGCTGCGAGGCCCGCGAAGGCCAATGCAATTGCCCCAGGGGTCGCGGACCTGACACATCCACAACCCGTCCTCGATCGCCAGCGGACCGCGATAGAGTGGCGCGCCCAGATCGTTGAAATGGGCAAGCGCCCGGTCGAAATCCTCGACCTGCCAATAGACGACCGTACCGGCCGCGCCGCTTGCCACCTTCTCATCCGCCGGCACGATTTCCAGATGGGTCGAGCCAATCTTCAGATATTCGAAATCGAAAGCCTCCAGCCGACGCCGTTCGGCGCTCGGGAAGGCACGCTGGTACCAGGAAAGCCCCGCCTCCACATCGGCGACATGCACCAGAACGGCAGACACGAATACAGTCATGGGCATCCTCGTCATGGGGCGAATCGAGCCTTACGGCCTCGTCGAAAGAGGCCGGCCTTATACAGCCTGGATGCGCCGCCCCCAACGCATTTCAGCCGACACTGCCCAACCTCTCCGGGCAAGGAAATGGGCAAGGCGAAAGACGAGGGAGGCAAGCAGACGCGCCTGACAGGCGCGCGCCGTAAATGTGCTCTGAGGCAGGACGCTTCAGGCCCGCACCGGCACCGCCGCTGCCACGCTCGACCGATGACCTTCGTCCTTAACACGCGCCCAGTCGCACTCCTTCAGCCCCGCGGCCGCGAAGGGATCGATTAGCGTGCCCGAGACGATCGAGGCGAGCAGCGCCGGCGAAGGCGGAATGCGGGCGATCGTCGCCACCAACCGGTCGCGCAGCCAGGCAAGGGCCACCGAATCCGACTGGTAGAAGGGGGTGAAGGCCAGCGACAGCATCTGGAACAGCGCCATATGGTTGCGCCTCGCCCGACCGTAGGCGGCGAGTGCGGCGGCGAGATCATCAGTCACGGAAAGCGTGTGGGCCAGCGTCGCCGCATCGATCAGCGCCATGTTGGCGCCCTGCCCCAGCTGCGGGCTTGTCGAATGCGCGCTGTCGCCGACGAAGGCGACGCGGCCCGACGCCGGCGGGCGCATGGTGCGGTGGGCATAGCGCGCCAGTGTCAGCTGCTCCCAATCGTCGATCTGGTCGAGCAAGGGCGCACATTCAGGCCAATACCCGCGAATGCCCGCCTTCCATTTGTCGAGACCCGCGCGCTTCACGGCATCGGCATCGCCGGCCTTGACGCTCCAGAAGAAGGCGACGCGGTTGCGCGCCCCGGCTTGCGCCCGGCCCGCCGGCAGGATGCCGATCATCACCTTGGCTCGGTCATAGCGCTGCGTCAGCGCGTGCGGGTCATGGGCAAGGCCGTCGCTGTCGAGCGTCGCCCAGAAGGCGCCATAGGCAAGTTCGCGCACGCCGGGCGCCGTCTCTGCCCCGGCTGCGATCGCCGAGCGCGCACCGGTCGCATCGATGACGAGATCGTAGCGTCCGACCTCCTGGCCCGAGGCGTCGAGCAGCAGCGCTTTTTCACCCACCGTGCTGGCCGCGGCCAGCGTCACCCCCGTGCGTATCGGAATGCCCTCGGCAATGACGGCATCGTGCAACACGCCGAACAGGGCCGCCCGCTGCACGGCCAGCCCGAAACGACCACCGGCTAGCGCATCGTAACGCACATCGAGCACGGTCCGGCCGGACTTCGCGTCGGCACCATAAAGCCGGTCGATCCGGCTGCCGAGCGACAGCATCGGCTGCAACAGGTCAAGCGCACCCAAAACTGTCAGGCCGGTCGGCTGCAGCATCAGCCCGGAACCGACAGGTGACGGCTCCTGGAAACGTTCGAGGAGTTCAACCCGATGGCCCTGCCGCGACAGCATCAGGGCTGCCGCAAGCCCCGCCGGGCCGGCACCCGCAATGCCGATGGTCAATGTCTTCATGGGTCCCCAAGATGGCGCGAGATCGAAGCGCTGCGTTTGTTTCCTCGGAAAACTATAGGGAAAATCAAAGCGCTACGGCAAGCTCGCTTTGCCGGGACATGGCGTCGCGCACCGCGCGGCCAGACGCAACCGCCCCTCATCCGCCTGCCGACACGTTCTCCCCGCCTGGCGGGGAGAAGGGACATCGCGGCACACGCTCGTCCCACGACAGCGCCTCTCAGTCACACCGCTCTTTGACAATAGATGCCAGGTGATGATGCAGCCGCATCGCTCGTCCCCTCTCCCCGCACGCGCGGAGAGGGTTAGGGTGAGGGGCAGAGCGCACCCAAAGGTGAGGCGGCTGAACGAGCCTCTCCGGCAGACCGGACAAACGCCCCCTCAGGACGCCGCGTCATACACCTCGCGGGCCGAACGGATGGCCCCGTGGTTGGCAAGCGACCAGTCGACAAAATGCTTCAGCAATGCCAACAGCGATCGCCCGAGATCGGTCAGCGCATATTCCACGCTCGGCGGCTGTGTCGGGAACACCGTGCGGCTGATGTAGCCGTCGCGCTGCAGGTCGCGCAGCGTCTGCGTCAGCATGCGCTGGGAAATATCGGGGATCAGCCTTCGCAGTTCGGAAAACCGCAGGGCGCCGTCGGCGAGTGACAGGATCATCAGCGAATTCCACTTGCCGCCGATATTGTCCATGACATCGCGCACCGGGCAGTTTTCGACATCCATCGGCACGCCGCAGACCATCGCCACGCGCTTGCCCTTCACATCACCGGTCAGCTTGTTCATCGGTATCTGCCTTTCTCGGCCTGTTCGACGCGGGGGACGGTACCCTTTTTGTAACCACAGCAGAAAAAACTGCCTCCTTTACAGCTCTTACCAGATTACTAGATTAGAGCAACTCTCAAAAAGAGACCAATACCGGCAGACCCGCTTTCCCTCCCGAAGCCGATCGGCTGGCACCACAGAGAAAAGGAAAAGTTCATGTCCGATACACTGCTCGTGACCGGCGCCACCGGCCAGCTCGGCAAGCTCGTGCTCGATGCGCTCCTGGCATCCGGCAAGGTCGAGCCCGCCAACATCATCGCCACCAGCCGCGACACGGCAAAGCTGTCCGACTATGTCGGCAAGGGCGTACAGGCACGCGTTGCCGACTTCGACGATCCGGCCTCCCTCGACGAGGCTTTTGCCGGCGCCGACCGCATCCTGATCATCTCCACCGACGCACTCGACCAGCCGGGCAAGCGCCTGCGCCAGCACCTGGCCGCCGTCACCGCCGCTGAGAAGGCCGGCGCGAAGCACATTCTCTACACCTCGATGCCAAATCCGGAAACCTCGGTCATCCCGTTTGCGCCGGACCACCTCGGCACGGAAAACGCCATCAAGGCGACCGGCATCCCCTACACCATCCTGCGCAACGGCTGGTACATGGAAAACCTGTTCATGGCGCTGCCGCATGCGCTTGAAACCGGACAGTGGTACTCGTCCTCCGGCCAGGGTCGCCTCGCCCACCTCGCCCGCGCCGACGCGGCAAAGGCCGCCGCAGCCGCCCTGCTTTCCGCAGGTAGCGAAAGCCGCACCTACACGCTGACCGGACCCGAGCTGCGCTCGACCGACGAGATCGCAGCCCTCGTCTCCAAGGCGGCCGGCAAACCGCTCGACGTCGTGCATATTTCCGACGACGCGCTGGCGGGCGGCTTGAAGGGCGCGGGCCTGCCCGACTTCCTGATCCCGATCGTCGTCTCTTTCGACGCCAACACCCGCGAAGGCCATATCGATATGGTGACGAGCGACGTGAGTGCCCTGACCGGCGCCACGCCACTGCCGCTCACCGCTTTCCTCGACGCCAGCAGGGCAAGACTTGCCGGCTGATCGGCGCTCATAGAAGCGAGGTGGGCCCGGCCGTTTGCGCCGGGCTCATCGTTTGCGGCGAAGTCCGGGAACGGTTGTTCCAGATCGGCCTGCCCTGCCGACGACCGGTTAGGGTCTTGAACCAGGAATAGCGCCTCCGCGTTTTTGTTCTTGTTATGTTCACGACATCACGATATAGATCCCGTCGGTTCCGCAACCGAGAAATGGGGGAGATCATGACCGTTTACATGACAGTGGGCGCACTGGATTCCGACTCGTCCAATGCCTTCTATGACGCAGCCTTGGCGACCATCGGCTGGAGCAAGCACACGGATTTTCCGGGCTGGCGCGCCTATTCCGAAGGTGGAGCAGGCGCAGGACCTGTCCTGTGGGTCTGCAAACCCTTCAACGGCGAACCGGCAAGCGCCGGAAATGGCGCCATGGTCGGCTTCATGGTCAAATCCCGTGCGGAAGTGGATGCCTTTTACGAAGCGGCCATGGCCCATGGCGGAGCAGATGAAGGCGCGCCCGCCGCGCGCCCACATTACGGGCCCACCTGGTACGCCGCCTATATGCGCGACCCCTCGGGAAACAAGATTTCCGTCGTCCATAACGATTAGCGTTTCACCCAGTTTGTGAAACATCCGAAAGCCGAGATGCGGCGCGTTCGAGGCAGACCCTGCGAAACGGCGACAGCGACTCCATCGGCGCTGCGCGGCTTGCGTCGCCGTCTATCGAGCGGCCTCTACCGGCGCCACGTCTCCTCGCACCGCGATCTCGGCCAGGGCAAGCGCGCTGATGCCGGCAAGGAAGAAGCCGGCCGACAGGTTCAGCGTCGTACCGTCGTAGAAGGCACCCATTGCAATCGCAAACAGGGTCGCCACCAGGCTGGATCCGGAAGCGATCAACGATGCGCCCAGCCCCGCGACCTGGCCAAGCGAGCGCATGGCCATGGCGTTCAGGTTGCCGAACAGCACCCCGATCGCAAAGAACGCCGCAAAGCCGAGCGCCATCAGCAGAGGTAAGGGCGGCCGTCCGCCCCAGGAAGCCGATACCGCGAGCATCACCAGTCCGGCTGCGGCCAGACCGAGAAAGCCATATCGCGCCATTGTCTCCGCCCCGAAGCGCTGCACGAGCTTCGCGTTGAGGAGCGAGGCAAGCCCGATGCCCGTCGCCAGCATCGCGAAATACAACGGGAAGGTCTGGCCGATCCCGTAGGCATCGAAGAACAGATCCGCCGCCGTGCTGAGATAGAGGAGCTGCGCCCCGAAAACCATTCCGGTCGCCACGATCAAGAGCGTCACGCGCCGGTTCGACAGGATGCGCCGCCCGTTCAGCAGGAGAAGCTTTGGGCGAAAGGGAATGCGCTTGGCTCGCGGCAGCGTTTCCGGCTGCCGCAGCACCAGCCACACCCCGAGAAGGCCCGCCACTGCAAGATAGACGGCAAAGACACTGCGCCAGCCGCCGATGGCGATGATGCCCTGCGCCATAGCCGGAGCCAGCATCGGCACGAGAATGAAGAGCGTGAACATGAACGACATGACCCGGGCCATTGCGTCGCCCTCGAACTGGTCGCGGATCATGGCGCGCGTGGCGATCTTCGGCCCGGACACGCCGACCCCCTGCAGCAGCCGGCCCAGAATGACCATCTCGAGCGAGCCCGCCACCATGGCGATAACCGTGCCGAGCGCATAGACGCCAAGGCCGAGAACAAGCGCCTTCTTTCGCCCCATAGCGTCGGAGAGCGGGCCCAGCAGCAATTCCCCGAACGCCATGCCGAGGATGAAGAGCGAAATGATGTGCTGGGTGGAAAGCGGTGGCGCGACGCCGACATCGGCGCCAATCTGGCGCAGACCCGGCAACAGCGCATCGACGCTGATGGAGGTGAGCGAGGTCAGGAGGGCATAGAGCGCGATGCGCTCACGGAAACTGGTCTGAGATGTCATTGGCCGCATATATGGGAAAACATTGGCTCAACCTATAGCAGTCTTGCCGCTGATATCTGTGGTGGAAATTGAGCACCCCTTGCAAGGGCGATCGGCGCTCAGCAGGTCAGGTGTGAAGCATCCGCCAGGCTGACGACCGCCCGATTTCGGAAGAAGTTATCCTGGCGTAGATGCGTGATGCTCCCCGATTTTGCCGGGAAGCTCAGGAAGCCGCAGGCATCGATCGGCACCTTCATCCAGGCCGCGAGAACCAGCGTCAACGTGAAGCCATGGGTGACGATGATCTGCGTCTCGCACGGCCGCTCGACGATCGCGTTCACGCGGGGATAGACGCGGGCGGCCACGTCGCGGCGCGTTTCCGCGCCATCGATCCCGCAGGGATAATCGAGCCGGTTGTCGTCGGGCGCCGGGCTATAGCGCGCGTCGAGCCACGCCTGGGGTTTCCCGCCGGCCACGCCGTAGCTGATTTCCCGGAGATCCGCGGTCTCGGCCACCGGCCGTTGGAAGCGCCTGGCAATGGCTGCTGCCGTCTGCGAAGCCCGACGAAGATCCGAGCTGTGGATCTCCACGTCTCTGTCACCAATCAACGCCAGCAGCCGTTCGGCCGTCGCCGCCGCATCCTCTTGGCCCCGCGCCGTCAGGTCGGTGTCGTACCAGCCTCCCACCCTATCCTCTTCGTGATGGATGGACTGCGTGTGGGTAACGACGAAAATGTCTTTCATATCGGTCGTCTCATCAAATTCGCGTCTTGCAGGACGCTCTGAAAAACAGAGATGCCGAGACTGTTCTGGGAGCGAAGGGCCGGACGTCCTGCAGTTGCTTCTCGTATCGTGCGAACCGCAATCATCCGGCTCAAATCGCCGCCGCTGACCGCGGCCCTACGGCCTTTGGCTGCGAACGCACACCTGTTCCCGCAACGCGACGATCTCTTCGTGATGATCGCCAAAGCTGTACATGTCGAAACAGAAGCCAATGCTCAAGGCGGTGGCAAGCTTCTGAAGCTCAAAGTCCAACTCCCAGCCGAAACTCTGCTGATAGTAGCCGACGCAGGCGATCTGAAGCCTGGCCATGGTCGCGGCGTGCAGCAGCCCCTCACGATAGGGCGAGAGGGCATCCAACAGAGATCTGACATGCTGGTTCAGCGGATGCGTATCGTCCAGCCCGCTATTCAGCTTCCAGCGTGACTGCGCCCGCCTGAAGGCATGCCCCCGTGCGAAAAACCCTTCCCCCGTTGCCCAGCTTTCGCTGGGATCAAGGCCGATTGCATTAGTGATATCTGTCGGGTCGAAGGCGCCTACGGCACAGAAATAGGCATATTCGCGATCCGCGACCGCTTGCATTGCATCACACCGCCTGCCCGCAGGCGCGGCGGAAGCGGCGCACGGTCTCAGCCATGCCGTATTCCAGCGCGTCGGCAGTCAGGCCGTGGCCGATCGACACTTCGGCGATATTAGGGACATGCTTGACGAGCAGCGGCAGGTTGGCGACCGTCAGGTCGTGGCCGGCATTCACTTCGAGGCCGAGGCTGGCGGCGATCGCGGCGGTGCGCCCCAGTTCGGCGGCAATCTTCTCCGCCTTTTCCGGGTCGTCATAGCAGCCGCCATAGGGGCCCGTGTAAAGCTCGATGCGGTCGGCACCGGTTTCCCGGGCAATGCGCAGCGCCTCCGCGTCCTCGTCGCCATCGGCAAACAGCGAAACCCGGAATCCCTTCTTCTTCAGCCTGCCGACAACACTGCCGAGAAGGTTGTGGTTCTTGCGGAAGTCCCAGCCGTGGTCGGAGGTCGCCTGCGCCGGATCATCGGGCACCAGCGTCACCTGCTCCGGCTCATGGGTTTCGACGAGGCGCAGAAACTCCTCGTTCGGGTAGCCTTCCATGTTGAATTCGGTCTCGGAAAACTCGTCGTCGATGAGATCGCGGATCGGCTGCAGGTCGGAAAAGCGCACATGCCGCTGGTCGGGGCGTGGATGCACCGTCAGCCCGCTTGCGCCGGCCTCGAGAGCGATACGGCCGAGCGCAGTAACGGACGGCCAGGGAAGATCGCGCCGGTTGCGCAGCATGGCAACGGCATTCAGATTCACGGACAGTTTTGCGGGCATGTCGGAACTTTCCAGAGGCGGGCAATGTCAATGCAATCTTCTACTGCATAATTGCAAAAACCGAAAACGGTTTGAGGCCAAGATTATGCAGCAATTCCAAAGAGTACGTCCGCCGGCGAAAGTCGGGCCCGGCGTCGCCTGATTGCCGGCCATCTCTTGACGAAACCTTGACATTAGTGGGACCTAACATGCAATCAGACCCATGGGGTTGGCTCGACCCAGAGCACTCGACCGGTATGGATTCAGGCGGCGCAAGACCCGCAAACATGGTACCGCTACGTTCTGCCACAGGGAGATGGTCGCAATTCCTGCTTTTATTTCAGATAAAACTCAAGTTTGGAGCAAAGCACTCCTGACAACAGCTTTTTTTGAGCCTAAATTTCCGAATCACATCGAATGGCCATAGTCTGCCCTTCGATCACCTTCATAAAGTTTCGCGGCGAATGAACCTGGAGCAACAACCGATGACGACGGTCGAAAGACCCTGCAACGAGACGATCCGGCAGATTCTGCGCCGCATCCTCGAGAGCAAGGCTTTTGCACGTTCCGAACGCCTGCGCGCTTTTCTCGCCTATGTCGTCGACAAGGAGATGATCGGTGAAGGTCCGCAGTTGAAGGGCTACTCGATCGCCATCGACGTCTTCGATCGCCCCCAGGCGTTCAATGCCGACAGCGACCCCCTGGTGCGGGTGCATGCGGGCAAGTTGCGCAAATTGCTCAAGACCTACTACGAGACCGACGGCGCTAGAGACGAATGGCATCTGGTCATTCCCAAGGGCACCTATGTACCCGAATACAGCCGTGGACGGATCGATGCGGTTGGTGCTGCCGAGCCGCAAGCCCGTCAGCCGAAGCTGACGAGGAAGCGCCTTCCCGGCCAGAAGACAGCTTGGCCGCCGGCACCATTGTCTTCGCCGCTCGCCGTTTTGTCCGTGTTGCCGCTGCTCCTGTTTGCGCCCCTGCCCTCACCGGAAATGACGCTGGATATCGATGCGCAGGCGAAGCTGTTCAACGGCCGCTATGCGACCGAGCGTGTGCTGCCGTCGGTCAACGTCATTGTTTCGGGCGACCAGAACGGCGATATCAAGGCCTTCGCCACCGCCCTTCGCACCGCCGCACAGCGCCACAAGACGCTGGCGCGCGCCACCGATGGCGACACGGGACGGCCGGTGTCGCGCAATGCCGCGCTGTCGTTTTCGCTCGACCTGACCTGGTACGATGCGCCCGCAGCCGGTGTACGCGTGACCTTGAAGCATGACGGTGAAGGCGTGCCGCTGCGGCAGGATTTCATCACCATCGAGCGGTTGAAGAGCGAGCCGGACCTTTTGTTCGAAAGCATGTCGCTGGCATCGGAACTGTTCTCTCTGGATGGCGAGATCTACACCCACGCGAGCGAGGAACAGATCCAGAGCCCGCTGATGGATTGCATGACCGCGACCGCGCAATACCGCAAGCTGCTGACCCGCGACAGCTTCGAAAAGGCCTGGTCCTGCCAGCAGCAGCTGGCGCCCCTGCGCGGCGACGAGCCTCTCTTCATCCTCAGCGCCAAGAGCCCGCTAAAGGTCGTCGGACACTGACGAAAACCATGGTTCCGAGCGCCGGGAGGCGTTCGGCCGCCACCGCTCAAACCAGCATATCCCCTGCAATATTAAGGACTATTCATATATGCGATTCGCGTATACGGTGTAGTCATGCGTTGGGAATTGGTGCCTGGTTGCTCGTCAGGCAAGCACAATTGTCAGCAGTAATCGCGCCCTTGGCGCTGTGTGCCCCAGCCGAGCAGCAGGCGCCATCGTCGACTCCAGACGGTGGCTTCGGAGTGCGGATCCGTTCCGCTCCCGGTCACGGACGGTCGTGGCGGCGTCCTGATGCCTGCGGCATAATTCCGTAAATCGGCAGCGATATCGGGACCAATTATGCAGCAAATCGAAGCGTTACGACGACCTGCCCTCCCTTGATCGGGCGCGCGGCGCCGTAAACCGGGGACAATCGATATGCCGCGAGACCACTGGAAATACGAGGGCGTGCTGGCGGCGCCCGAACGTGTCGGCTACCTGCCAAAACTGCCGCTGCCCCACCACGACCCCTCAAGCCCGCTTGCAATCGCCGATATGGCCGATGCCTTCGGCGTCACCCACCGCACCCTGCATTTCTACGAGGAGAAGGGCCTGCTTATCGCCGCCCGCATGGGGCCGATGCGGGTCTATGGAGCGGACCATATCCGGCGCATGGCCGTCATCAACGCCTGCCGCGAAATCGACATGCCGATCGCCGCCATCCAGGAGCTGCTCTCGAGCCTCGCTGGAGCCGACGACCAGACCGAAGCCGACCGGCTGTTCAAGGAGGCGCTGCTGTCGCGGCGGCGGGAACTGGCCGCCCAGCAATCCAACCTGCGCCGACAGATGCAACGCATATCCGAACTCCTGGAAAGCGAAACAGAGAATGGCGAGCCCTCACCCGATGACGCCGCACACGTGCACCTCTCACCGATCGAAAGCGAGTGCCTGACCTTCATGGCCGAAGGCTATCCCGCCTCTCGCATCGCCCGGTTGATGGAGATGGATCTGGCGGCAGCCTTGACGCTCGAAGCCGGAATCATCCGCAAATTCAATGCCCATAACCGCTTCCAGGCCATCGCCAAGGCGGTGCTTTCGGGCATGATCGCCGCGGAATAAATGGGGTAAAGGCCCCGCGCCGGCGCCCCCAACTCGCCAGGGGATGGCGAGAAGCGTTGCCCACCGCGTGCCGAAGGCAAACGATTATCGGCCGTTTTCGCGGGACCATTCGGCTGCAATTCTCTGGCGGTCAGGGATAATATGATGTTCTCGGCGCCACCTGCATGGTACGAGGCGCCGAAACAACATGAACGAGACACCCCGATGCTTCCCTGGATCCAGCTAGACCGCGCAACCATTCCCGGCGATGGCGACGAGTTGCGCCTGAAGCAGCGCGGCAGCGAGTTTTCCATCATGCTCGGCTCGACCGAATTGATGAACAGCCGGTTGAGCGGCTCGGAAGAGGCGTTGGCGACGCTGAGCTATGAGCGGATCGCCGGCCGCAAGAATGCCAGCATGCTGATCGGCGGGCTCGGCATGGGGTTTACCTTGCGCGCCGCCCTCGGCGTCCTCCCGGACGATGCCAGAGTGGTCGTCGCCGAGCTCGTGCCTGCCGTGGTCGACTGGGCGCGCGGCCCGATGGCGGATCTGCACAAGGGCACGCTCGACGATCCCAGGGTCGAGATCCATGTCGGCGATGTCGGTGGGCTGATCCGTTCGAAATCGGCCGCTTACGATGCCATCCTGCTCGATGTCGACAATGGCCCCGACGGGTTGACGCGCCCTTCCAACGACAGCCTCTACAACCACACCGGCCTGCGTGCCGCCAAGGCTGCGTTGCGCGCCAACGGCGTGCTTGCCGTCTGGTCTTCGGCGCCGGATAGCGCTTTTACCCGCCGATTGCGCGAAGTCGGCTTTGCCACCGACGAGGTGAATGTGCGCGCAAATGGCAAACGTGGCGGCGCACGCCATGTGCTGTGGATGGCGACCAAGCGATAACCGTCAGGTTGCTGCCAGCCGTCCATTGCCAATCGGGCCCTACGACGGCGATGTCGGCGGAATAAATCTCGGTCGTCACACCTTGCGGAAGGCCCGGCTCGACACCGAGATCGGGTTGTCGCTTGGGTCCTTCGCGTTGGCGAACTGATAGCCGTCAGCCTGATGGATCGAGCCAAACACCAGCCCTTCGGCAGCGCAGCGCGCGCAGAACGCCTCGACATCCCTGACATCGAACACCAGCTTGACCAGCGACTGGCCGCGCCGCTGCCCCTTGGCGGCCGGGTGGACCATCAGGCTGGCGCCGCCTTGCCGGCAGATGAGCTCGACGATCCGGTCGCCGGGCTCCCGCGAAACCTCGAAACCGAAGTGCATCTCGTAGAAGCGAACGGTCGCCTCCACATCATGGGCGTAAAGGATGATCCGGTTGATCGGCACGGGGTCTCCTCCGCTCGAAGCCTCGGCGACCGCCCGAAGTCAGCGAACGATCGTCAGGCGTTCGGCCGCGCGGGTAATCGCGGTATAGAGCCAGCGCTCGCGGGTATCGCGGAAGGCCCAGCTCTCGTCGAACAAAACGACGTTGTTCCACTGCGAACCCTGCGCCTTGTGCACCGTCAGGGCATAGCCGAAGTCGAATTCGTCGTAGCGCTTGCGGGTCGTCCAGGGGATTTCGCCCTCGACCTCTTCGAAGGCCGCCTTCAACAGCTTGATCTTGGCCGCACCGCGATCCATGTCATCGTCTTCAGGGCGGATCATCAGGTTGATGCCGGGCTTCACCGTTTCCTTCGACGAACTCATGACCTGCCAGAGCGAGCCATTGAGCAGGCCCTTGGCCGGGTCGTTCCTGAGGCACACCAGCTTGTCGCCCGATTGCGGATACTCGCTGGTAAAGCCCTTGAGCTCGCGAAGCCGCTGGTTGTAGCGCCGCCTCGTCTTGTTGGTGCCGACCAGCACCTGGTCGGCCTCCAGCACCAGTTCCTGGTTGACCTGCCCGCGGCCGATGACCTGCGTGGTGCCGTAGTCGCCATGCGCGATCTCGTTGCCCTCGCGCACCTGCATCGCCAACCGGATGATCGGGTTGTCGCGCGCCTGGCGGTGGATGTCGGTGAGCAGGTAATCCGGCTCCTGGTTGGTGAAGTAGCCGCCGCCGGTAACGGGCGGAAGCTGGCCGGGATCGCCCAGAACCAGGATCGGCGTGCCAAAACTCATCAGGTCCTTGCCGAGCGCCTCGTCGACCATCGAGCATTCGTCGACGATGATCAGCGCCGCCTTGGCGACCGGGCTCTGGCGGTTGATCGAAAACATCGGCGCGATCGAGGTCTTGCCGGTTTCCTCGTCGGAAACCTCTTCCTCGCCGCGCGGCCGGTAAATCAGCGAATGGATGGTCTTGGCGTTGCTCGCCCCCTTGGAGCGCAGAACCTGGGCGGCCTTGCCGGTAAAGGCGGCAAACAGCACGTCGCCATCGACATGTTCGGCGAAATGGCGCGCAAGCGTCGTCTTGCCGGTGCCGGCATAACCGAACAGCCGGAAGAGCGGCGAGCGGCCTTCCTTCAACCATTGCGAAACGGCCTTGAGGGCCTCGTCCTGTTGCGGAGCAAATTGCATGACGCGAAGTGTCAGGATTCGGGGTGCACAAGCAAGCCCGGATTTCCGGCCGGCAGCCGGCGGCTGCACTCTGAGCGGCCCCGATCGCCAATTCCTGCACCGGATCGCCCGGATATCGCGGGTCTATCCGACGTCCGGGTGCACGGCGACACATCACGACTGCCCAACGCAATGGCAACGCCCCGGTACTGTTCGACCTGAGATCTCGATCTCCCGCCGTCTCGGCTGTGGCCATTTCTTGCCCTGTGGGCTGCCTGCCGCTTGAATGCCCGCGCGCAATGCTGCTAACGAGCGGTTGCGCGGCATATCGCCCCATCGACGGGGCTGTCCGCGCCAAACTGATCAGGCACGCGCGAACGCGCAAAGCTCCTGAAGCAATGCCGGAGAATGCCCTTGAAGCCCGACCAGCCCGCCATGCCCACCCCTTCGGCACCCGTCGGCATCGGCCGGCTCGCACCGGCGCTGCAGTGGTTGCTTCTCACGCTGGTCTCCCTGGTCTTTACCGTGGCCCTCGAACTGATCGGCATCCCCGCCGGCTTGCTGATGGGGCCGATGTTCGCGGCCGTCCTCTTCGGCATGAACGGCAGCACCATCCGCTTGCCCAAGCAGGTGTATTTCTGCGTGCAGTTCATTCTGGCAATGATGATCGCCGGCGCGATGACGCCGGGCATGCTCGGCACTTTTTCCGGCAACTGGCCGCTGTTCCTCAGCGTCATTCTTTCCGTCATCGCCGTCAGCACGCTGTGCGGCTGGGTGATCACCCGCATGCGCATCCTGCCGGGCACGACCGCGATCTGGGGCTCGTCGGCGGGCGCTGCCTCCACCATGCTGATGATGGCGGACGCCTACGGCGCCGATGCGCGCCTCGTCGCCTTCATGCAGTATCTGCGCGTCATCTTCGTGGCCAGCACCGCGACCATGGTCGCCCATCTCTGGGTCACCGGCACCGAGGCCGAAACCACGATCGTCTGGTTCGAGCCGGTCTCTGTGCTTCCCTTCCTGACAACGCTTGCCGTCGGGCTTGGCGCCGCCTTTGCCGGCCGGATGCTGCGCGTGCCGGCCGGCGCATTCCTGATGCCGTTTCTCGTCGGCGCGGTGCTCAATGTCAGCGGCGTCATGACCACCGAGCTGCCGCAATGGCTGCTGGCGCTCTGTTATGGTCTGCTCGGCTGGAACATCGGCCTCGGTTTCACCCGCTCGATCCTTGCCCATGCCCGCCGCGCCCTGGTGCCGACGGTGATCTCGATCGTCGTGCTGATCTCGTTTTCCGGTCTGCTCGCCCTCATCTTGATCAAGGTGGCCGGCATCGATCCGCTGACGGCCTATCTCGCCACCAGCCCGGGTGGCCTCGATTCCATCGCGGTGATCGCGGCCTCCAGCAATGTCGACCTCTCCTTCGTCATGGCGCTGCAGTCCGCCCGCCTGATGATCATCACCATGATCGGCCCGGCGCTCGCCCGCTTCGTCGCGGATCGCGCCTGAGCGCGGCCAGCATCGTCGCCTTCAAGAAAATCACGACGATGCAACACATCCGGGAATAATCGCCACCCTCCTCGTGTCTCATGTTCGGAAACGCACCCCGCGCACTCCATCAGAAACAACTTGAGGAAGGAAAGCTCCCATGAGACCGTTACCCCTAGCGATTGCTATTTCTCTTGTCGCCGGCGTCGCCTTTGCGGCACCGCCGGTCAAGACAGTCGAAACGGCGAAGGGCAATGTGCTCGCCGCCGCCAACGGCATGACGCTTTATACGTTCAAGAACGACAAGAAGGGCGAGTCCAGCTGCTACGATTCCTGCGCCACCAACTGGCCGCCGTTCATGGTCGAAGGCGATGCCAAGGCCGAGGGAGCCTTTACGATCGTCGAGCGCAAGGACGGAGCCAAGCAATGGGCGAAGGACGGCATGCCGCTGTACTTCTGGATCAAGGACAAGAAGATGGGTGACGCGACCGGCGATGGCGTAAAGGGCGTCTGGGATGTCGTCAAGCCGTGACCGCATGAGCGAGGGTGCGGAGGCGAATGCCGCCGCGCCCGACCGGTTCGAGGAGGACGTGCTGGCGCTGATGCCGGCGCTTCGGCGCTATTCGCGCAGCCTCGTGCGTTCGGATCCGGATGGTGAAGACCTGCTGCAGGATTGTGTAGAGAAGGTTCTGGCGCGCCGCGCCCAGTGGCGCGGGGTCAACCTGCGCGCCTGGGCCTTCACCATCATGACCAATCTCAGCCGCAACCGGCACCGCCACACGGCGCTCCACCCGCAGGTCGAACTCGACGACGACCTCGGACTGCAGGCCGAAACCTATGAGAGCGATCCGCTAGAGCGCTCGCGGCTGGAGCGCGCGCTCAACGGGCTTTCGGCGGAAAACCGCTCGGTGCTGATGCTCGTGGTGATCGAGGGATACCGATACCAGGATGTGGCCGACATGCTGGCCATACCGATCGGCACGGTGATGTCGCGGCTGTCGCGCGCGCGCCACCAGCTTGCCGAAGCGATGAAGGACGACAACGTGATCAGCATGCGGAGACCGAAATGACGGACGAATTGAACACCGTCTCCGAAGACGACCTCAACGCCTATGTCGACGGCTTCCTGAGCGAGGCGGACCGGGCGCGGGTCGAGCAATGGCTCGAGCGCAATCCGGCGCGCGCCGAAGACGTTCGCCAATGGCAGGCCCAGGCAACCGAGCTTCGTGCCATGTTCTCCCCCTATGCCCGCAGCGACGAGCGCGACCGCGCGTTGCTGTCAGCCACAAATGTCAGCGAGGTTGCCACTTCGGGCGATCGCTGGACCGAACGCCTTGGCAGCCGTATTGCCGCCGGTCTCCTGCTTTTTGCCGCCGGCGCCCTCACCGGGCTCTATGCTCCGCATATCCTTACGCCCCAGCGGTCAGAGCAAGTTGCCCAGGTAGCGGAAAGCCTGCCGCGCCAGGCGCAATCGGCATTTCTCATCTATGCGAGCGAAGTGCGCCACGCCGTTGAGGTCGGGCCGGACCAGCAGACCCACCTTGCCAACTGGCTCGGCAAGCGCCTCGATCATCCGCTCAACATCCCCGATCTGTCGAGCCTCGGCTTTTCACTCGTCGGCGGCCGGCTGCTGCCGGTCAATGGCAAGGCGGGCGCGCTGTTCATGTATGAGGATGCAAGCGGCCAGCGGCTGACGGTTCTGCTCGGCCGCAATCCCGACAACCGCGAGACGAGCTTCCGCATCGACAGCAGCGGTGGCGTCGAGACCTTCTACTGGATCGACGGCCCGATCGGCTACGCCGTCACCGGCGAAGTGCCGCGCGCGCTTCTGCAGAAAGTCGCCGACGAATGCTACCGCCAGTTCGAGAAGCCGGCTGCGTCCTGAACGCAGTTCGTTCGCCGGCGTCCGGGAGGATCGCACATTTGGCGGCAGCGCCCGGAACTAAGGTTCGCTGCACGCCGTGTTCGGTCAATGGCTTGAGCCTTCAGCGGCACCGGGTATAGATCCGCCCGTAGGCATCGACAACCTGCACGCAGCCGGGCGCGTAGACCGTCGCGCCCACCGCAGCTCCCGCTGCAATTGTCCGGCGTGTCGTGCGGCGCGCCACTCCGGCGTAGCTGACCGGCGTCAGCGGGCGTCCGACAATGGCCTGGGCTTCGGAGATGAAGGAGCCGGTTCCATCCGTCGGAATATCGCCCAGGAGCATCGCGGCAATACCGATTGCCAGGGCGGCTAGTCTTGCATAGCGGGTCATTGGCTGCCTCCTTCGGGAACTTCATCTATATGGGGCATCGCCTTCGCATCCACCCGTTTGCTGTCGGCCGGCGGTGCGAACTTGAAGTCATTCTTCGCCTCTCCACTCCAGGAATTGATGACGAGCGTGTACTGCGGCGCCTGCCCCACAGCCTTGGAGGTGATGACATACTTGCAAGGGATTGGTTCCGGCCCGGTGCGCACCCACAACTGCCAATCCGTATCGGCGTTACGGAAGGCGAGGTGCTCGCACTCGATTCCGCCAACCACACCGGTGCCTATATGCTTGGCATCGATGATGCCGGCATTGAGCGCATCGTAGACGTTGGACAGAAGCAGGTCGGCTCCAGGCAACGCCTGGCCATCTGCTTCAAGCTTCGAAACAAGCTCGTCGAGCGTACCGGGCATGTCGGCCTGCATGAACACTTTGGCGTTCTTCGCGTGAACGGTCATCTGCTTGCCGTCGAAAAACATCTCGACATCGGCGAAACCGCCTGTGCGGGCAGCATAAACCTTGTCCGGGCGGCTGACGGACACCTCACCCGAACTTGCGAACTGAACCTTCTGCATTTCGGGCGTCACAACCTCGATGTCGGAGTTGAAGGTTGCGGTAAAGGCCTGCTGTTTCGCCAGGTAATCCGACATGGATTTCAGAATGGCGCGGGCATTATCCTCCGCATGCGCAGCAGGCACGAACAGTGCCAAGACGAGTATTCCTGTTGCTAGTCGACTTTCGGCTCTCATGGTTTCCTCCACCATTGAAACGGCCTGAATGGACTCAATCGCTGGGACTTTGCATGGATGGTCTTGAGCAGCTTGCCGGTCGGGAGCGATGTCAGGACGGCCGGCGTCTGATCGCGCAATTCGATGGGATGTGAACAGTCTGCAACCTCATCCCCGCGAGTGATCATCGTTGACAAAATCGCGTTCGCCAACATCTTTTCCGCGCCATCGTTCAAGCGCCGGATTGCATTGGTTTCTTTTTTCCATCGGCACGGGTTATCGGGCGCATACCCAGGGCTGCGCAGTCGCCCTTGGCGTTGCGGTCATCTATGAATGCACTGCCCTTGCGCTATCGGCGTCGAGCTCTCAGCAACCCATCCGGCTCCCAAAACGGCCCGGCACAAGGAATGAGCCCGCCGATCAGCCCACGCCTGGCCGCGCTGACTGGATTTGCATAGTCCGTGACTGCCTGCTTGGGTCGGACGCTGCGTGCCAGCATGGGCGCACCCCGGCCGCTACCGCAGCGGATCGTTCTCAATGAGGATCGGATGCCCGTGCGGCGTCGCTTCGGCCGCGCGCTGCCAGCGCTGCGTCAGATGCTCCAACTCGCCACCGGATACGATCGAAAGCTCGGTGACAAGCCGCGATAGCGCCGCCACCCAACAATCGAAATAGTCGCTGGCATCCGCCTTGCGGCCGGGCTTGTAGAGTTCGGCCGAAAGCGCCTCGGCCCATTCCGGCCAGGAGAACACGCCCTTTTCGTGCAGCCGCACTGTCATGGCGAAGGCAGAGGCCTGCCATGGCTCGGCGAAAACAGGATCGCCCTCCGGCGATTTCGGCAGCTCTGCGGAAGCAACCAGTGGCGACGCCACCTTACACATGTTCAAGATAGCTCTCCCAGGCATCGATCGAGACCGTCAGCGTCGGGTCGGCGCCCTCGCCCCAGATCTCACCCCCGTCGAACACCACGGTATAGAGCCACTGCGCGCTCTCGCCGCGGCCATGTGCATTGTCGTCAGGAAAGACGAAGGAGCCCTGCACCGCCTCGATCGTGCCGACCTTGGCACGCGCATAGCGCGGCAGCCGCGTATGGGTCGTCGGATTGAAATTCTTCGTGCGCACCCGTTCGCCGACGACGAAGCCCGGGCGCTGATCGACCGGGCGGTCGCAGGGGCCGCCCTTG
This sequence comes from Ensifer adhaerens, assembly GCF_013283195.1. Taxonomy (GTDB): domain Bacteria; phylum Pseudomonadota; class Alphaproteobacteria; order Rhizobiales; family Rhizobiaceae; genus Ensifer; species Ensifer adhaerens_G. Next base: position 3,017,703 of record NZ_JABEKT010000001.1, read on the forward strand.
GCAAGCACGCCCGGCACCATCTCGGCCTTCAGCACGCGCTTGGGTGCCGCACCTTTTTCGAGCATGTGGCCGCCGTCGAGCTCGGCCTGGGTGACGAAGCCGTGGCGCTTCAAAAGCGTTTCCAGCGCCCGCGTCCAGATCTCGTAATAGCTTGCCGAGAGATAGGTCTCCGGGGCCAGATTTTCGCGCGCATGCCGGCTCTCGTCGATCGTCCAGGCGCCGAATGCGCCGCAGGAAAGCGTCACGCCAAGCGCCCGCTTTTCCCATTCGGCGTGAAAATAGGGTTCGTTCGGCTCGGGCGCGACAGGCCCCATGCCATGCTGACCGCCGAGATCGTGCGGGCCGTTCATCGCAGCACCTCCGGGGAAAGGGCAAGCCCGGTGCCGATCATCGCGTCACGGGTCACGAGGTCCGCAAGCTGCTCCTCGTCAAGGCCGTCGGTCCCTGCAGGCCGCACCGGCACCACGAGATAGCGCAGCTCCGCCGTCGAATCCCAGACGCGGATGCGGGTTTCGTCTGACAGCGTCAGCCCGAATTCCGCCAGCACCCCGCGCGGGTCGATGACCGCACGCGAGCGATAGGGCGGCGCCTTGTACCAGACCGGCGGCAGGCCGAGAACCGACCAGGGGTAACAGGAGCAGAGCGTGCAGACGACAAGATTGTGGGTGTCTGCAGTGTTGAACACGGCACGCATGTGCTCGCCCTGCCGGCCGGTATAGCCGAGGCTGGCGATTGCCGCCGTTGCGTCACGCTTCAGCCAGTCGGCAAATTCGGCATCGCTCCAGGCCTTGGCGACGACACGGGCGCCATTGCGCGGGCCGATCTTGGTCTCGTAGGTCTCGACGATGGCATCGATCGCCGCCGGGTCGATCAGCCCCTTCTCCGTCAGCACCGTTTCCAGCGCCTTTACCCGCGCTTCCATGTCGGTGAAATGGTTGTCGTGGTGATGGTCGTGATCATGGTGATCGTGGCCATGATGGTGTTCGGACATTGCCTGGCTCCTCGCAGCACGGCGCCCCGCGGCCACGCCGATGGCGCCGCTGCCTCCCTGAGGCAACAGTCGTAGCGAATAAACGCCGATTTCGAAATCGATTTTACCAGCGGCCGTGGGCCAGAATTGTCACCGTAACAAGTCCGGTTCGACATGGTCCTGCCACCCAAGCCAACCCGACGACCTCGACCGCAAGTCATCATCAAGCAAGCGACGACGAGATGATTGCAATCCGCGGCCGTCACAAGTCCAAGGTTGCGTTAAGGTCTTCGCACGCCCGGTGATTCGACGCGACGACCCTCCAGTGGCGGCGGATTCGGGACGAGGCATGAGGGAACGGACAGCGGATGACGACACCAATCGAAAGTGCTTTCCCATCCCGTGCGATCAGGATCGTTGCGCCGTCGTTTTCCCTTGGCTTCTTTTTCTTGCTACTGGCACTTTTCCCGTTGCCGTTCGCAGTCGGGCTGCTGCGGCTGCCGATCGACGAGATCAGGCGCGATTACGCCATCAGCCAGAATCCCGTTCTCGTCAGCGGCGCGGAGATTTGCACGGTCGATTGCGTGCGTGGCAGCGGCGAGCCGCCGCTCTGCAAAACGCAGGTTCGCTTTCAGCACGATGGCAGGCCCGAAGAGCATGTCTTGAGCACCCGTTCGGTCGGCCCACCCGGCACTTGCCGGCAGGGCAACATTACCATCGCCGGCGACAACCCCGAGCATATCAGCCTCACCCATGATTATCGCAGCATCATGCGGTCGACTGCGCAGCGACTTATCCTCGGCGCCGGCCTTGCGCTGTTCAGTCTCGTCATGTTGCTCAATGCTATGCCCATTTTCCTTGCTCGCCGCGTGGCCGGCCGGCAGTATCTGCTGAAACCGGTCATCGTCGATCTCAGCGGCAGCCAGGTGCTGCGCTACACGACGAGCCTTCCCTTGGCGCGCGGTGCGATCAAGACAGCCTATACCCGGATGAAACCGGGCGAGCACCCGCTGTACCTCCGGCCGACCGGCGACAACGGAACGTTGCCGGCAACCGCCTTTGCCGGTCACGACTACCCCGCCCTTGCCGTTGTCGCCGAAGGCGTGTCGTTGCCGATCCTGCTTGACGACAAGCTCACCCGGCTAGATCTGAGCGAGCCGGAGCGCAAGCTCATTCGAGCGGCCATCGACGAAACCATCGGGCAGTCCGACGGAGACATCGTAACCCCTGCTTCGGTGCGGGAGAGGCTCATCCGGCCTTTGTTGAGACGCAAGCCCCTCGATGGACCGCGATTGTCGCCAAAATGGGCATACCGGCTTGCCATTAGCGGGGCCGCTGCGGTCGCGATTCTGCTCCTTATCATATCGCCCTGGCTCGACGTTTTCGGCGACTGAAGACCTAGCCATGTCCGCATGGGCCATGGAATGGCGCCAGCTCGGCGCGGCGAACGCCTTCCCTTGCGTCCTTCAGCAAGACGGAACCCATTCAACGCGTGAAGCTACGCTGCACATTTCGAATGTTCCGGCTACCTTCGATTGTCAATTGTAACCCGCGGCCCTCTAATCTGATGCCATGAAAATTCTGATTCTCGGCGCCACCGGCTTCATCGGCTCGGCCATCCTCGATCGACTGAAAAGCGACCGACATGCGGTGACCGGCCTTGGCCGCAATGTCGGCCGCGCCCGTCTGAGGATGCCCGATGCACAGTGGCTTTCGACCGATCTTGCGACCATGCGCACGCCTGAGGATTGGCAGCCCCTCGTCGCAGGCCACGACGTGGTGGTCAATTGCGCCGGCGCGCTTCAGGACGGGCTTTCAGACGATGTAGCCGCAACTCAGGAAGCGGCAATGCTGGCGCTCTATGTCGCCGCCAAAAACAAGCCGTCGATGCGCATCGTGCAGATTTCAGCCCCTCGCGGCGGTGCCGGCGCGGAGCGAGCCTTTCTCGCCACCAAGTTTCGCGCCGATGACGCACTTGCCGCAAGCAGCATATCGCATGTCATCCTGCGCCCGGCACTCGTGCTCGGCCGCAACGCCCATGGCGGCTCGGCGCTCATCAGGGCGTTTGCCGCCCTGCCCCTGGCGATCCCGCTCGTCCATTCGGATGCCCGCGTCGAGACGGTTGCCTTGAGCGATGTCACGGAAGCCGTCAGCGCCGCGGTCGCCGATCTCCTGCCCGATCGAAGCGACCTCGTGCTCGGCAACAGCGAGCGACTGACGCTTGGCGAACTTGTGGCGCTCCATAGTGGCTGGCTCGGTCTGCCCGCCGCCCGCATCGTGGCGCTGCCGGCTGCCTTTGCCGCGCCGGCCGGCTTCGTTGCCGACATCGCCGGACGCCTCGGCTGGCGCTCGCCGCTGCGCTCGACGGCGCTTGCCGTCATGGCCGGCGGCGTCGGTGCGGCACCGGATCAAGGCAACCGTGCGGCGATCCCGTTGCTCTCGGCCAGGCAGACGCTTTCGGCCAACCCGGCAGGGGTGCAGGATCTCTGGTTTGCCCGGCTCTATCTCCTGAAGCCGCTGATGATCACAGGGCTTTCGGCGTTCTGGCTGCTGTCAGGCTTGATCCCGCTTCTCGACCTCGATGCCGCCCGGCAGCACTTCCTGCGGTTCATGGGCGAAGGACCGGCGACATCGTTGACGCTCCTGACCTGCCTTGCCGATATCGTGCTCGGCATCGCAGTGCTCGTCCGCCCCTACGCCAAACGGGCTCTCGTCGGCATGCTTGCACTGACCGCAGCCTATCTCGTCTCTGCAACCCTCGTGGAACCTCAGCTCTGGGCCGATCCGCTCGGGCCGCTGGTCAAGGTGCTGCCGTCGATCCTGCTTTCGCTCGCCACTCTCGCCATCCTGGATGAACGCTGATGCTGTCGGACGATCTCCTGCGCCTTGCCCATGTCATCGGCGCCACCGTGCTCTTCGGCACCGGTGCAGGCATTGCTTTTTTCATGGTGATGGCACGCCGGACCCGCGATGCGCGGCTGATCGCCCATGTTGCAGGCACGGTGGTCGTTGCTGATACGGTCTTCACCGCCACCGCCGTGGTGTTTCAGCCGATCACCGGCTATCTGCTGGCGACAGGGGTCGGCTGGTCGCTCAGCGAAGGCTGGATCGCGCTGTCGCTGATCCTCTATGTCATCACCGGCCTGTTCTGGCTTCCCGTGGTCTGGATCCAGATCCGGCTACGCAATCTGGCGCGGCTGGCCGTGGCAGAAAATACCCCGCTGCCGGCGGCCTTCGATCGCCTCTATGCCATCTGGTTTGCCTGCGGCTTCCCGGCTTTCTTTGCCGTCATCGGCATCTTCTGGCTGATGCTGGCAAAGCCGCAGTTCCAACTATTTTAGCATCGGCCACAGGCTGACGACGAGCAGCACCGCCATGGTGATGTTGAACCATTTCAGCCGTGCTGGTTCCGACAGCCATTGCCTGAGCGCTGAGCCGAAGCCGGCCCAGGTGGAGACGCTCGGCACGTTGACCAGTGCAAAGACGAGGCCGACGACAAGCACGCTCATGAGGTAGTTCGCGCCGCCCGTATAGGTCGCCATGGCCGAGACGGCCATGACCCAGGCCTTGGGGTTGACCCATTGGAATGCGGCGGCAGAAAGGAAGCTCATCGGCGCGGCACCGGCCTTGCCTTCGCCAAGGGAGCGCGAGGTGCCGATCTTCCAGGCGATCCACACGAGGTAGGCGCCGCCGGCAAATTTCAGGACGGTGTAAAGCAATGGCACCGAATGCAGGAGCGCGCCGAGCCCCAGGCCGACGGCGATCAGCAGCGAGAAGAACCCGGCGCCGATGCCCAGCATATGCGGGATGGTGCGCACGAAGCCGAAGTTCACGCCCGAGGCAAACAGCATCATGTTGTTCGGACCCGGCGTGATCGACGTCGTGAATGCGAACAGAAACAGCGCCAGAAGCGTATCGGCCTGCATGGTCTTTCTCCAGTTGAATTAGGTCAACATAGTTGACCTAATTCCGACGCGAAGCCGGATATTTGTCACGGTGACAAGATCGAGGGACAACTTGTGCGATGCAAGCCTGCCTGGGCCGGAAATTGCAATGGCAGCGCCGTTGGCTATAAACATTCCGCCCGCTTGATTTTGGAGGAGGTGCAGCATGGACCGGTTCACGGGCGGTTGCCGGTGCGGCAAGGTGCGGATCGTGGCGTCGGGTCGTCCTTATCGGGTGGGGCTTTGCCACTGCCTCGACTGCCGCAAGCATCATGGCGCCCTGTTTCACGCCTCCGCAATTTTTCCGGAGCATGCCGTAGCGATCGATGGCGAAACACGCGATTACGCCGGCCGGTTTTTCTGTCCCCGCTGCGGCTCGCCCGTTTTCTCGCGCTCTGCGGACGAAATCGAAGTGAACCTCGGATCCCTGGATGCACCGGACCAGCTGACGCCGACCTATGAACTCTGGACAATCCGTCGCGAATCCTGGCTACCGCCGTTTCCGCTCATGAGGCGATACGAGCGCGATCGTGACGAGACCAGCCGCTTCGAGGACCAGACTTAGATCGAACAGGGACTTATCCGCCCGACCCCACGATGAAAACATGCGGAAACGCAAGGTGCCGCAGCGACCCGCACGCCTCAAAAGACGCACGGGTCGCCATGGTGTCGGATGGGTTCAGCCCCACTTCATCTCGCCCTTGGCGACCTTGGCGCCAAGCTCGAGCGAAGAGACGTCGGTAAAATCCGGATAGAGCTTGGTCATGGCAGCGATCAGTTCGGCGCTGTCCTTGGCCTTGGCTTCCGCCGCGTTGAAAGCGATAAGGTAGTCACGGGTAAACAGGATCGCCTCGATGCCATCAGGCCCGCCCGCGCCCTTGTGCGCCGGCACGACGATATCGGGCTTGCGTGCCGCCGTCGCCTCGAGCGCCTCGATCCATTTCTCCCGGCCTTCCGCCGTAGGCTCATCGGCGACCCAGACATGCGAACCGGAATAGACGAGCACGCCGCCGAAGATGGCGTTGAGCGAAGGCACATGCAGGTAGCGGCGATCTTTCAAGCCATCGATGGTGACGATGTCGATCCGATTGCCTTCGAGCGACAGCGACGAAAGATCAGACGCCTCGGGGATGGTGACATCGGCAAGCACCTTCGGCCCGTTGTCGCCGAGCTGCGGGCTCCAGGTATCGAGCTTGGTCTGGACATTGGCATTGATCGCCGCAACGGTCGCCGGCGCCGCCAAGACCTTGGTATCCGGGAACGCCTCGACGACAGGGCGCAGGCTGAAATAGAAGTCCGGGTCGCTGCAGCTGACATAGATTGTCGTCAGCCTCTTGCCCGTCGCCTTGATGGCGTCTGCAACAGCCTTGCCGTCCGATAGCGTGAAGCCGCCGTCGATAAGGATTGCCTCCTTCTCGCCGGTCAGAAGCACTGGCGTACGGCTGAAGCCGACTTCGTTCGCCTGGAAGTACGTCCATTCGAGCTTTGATGCAGCATGGGCCACAAGGCTGCCGGCCGGCTGCAACAGGGCAACTGCGCCAGCGGCAACGGCCGTCTTCAATGCGGCGCGCCGCGTCATCAGGATGTGCATGAGGTCTCCTTCACCAGGCCAATTGTCGATGGCGCGACAATGCCGGGCGAAACCCTCTTGAAAAAGCCCGGCAGCTTGAACAGATTGTCTGATCATTTCAGACAATCACAAGAAAAGTCGCATGACCGTCAATCTGAACCGCCTTTCCCATTTTGTTGCCGTCGTCGAGACCGGGTCGTTTACCGCGGCGGCGGAAAAACTCGGGCTTGCAAAGGCCGCTGTCAGTCATCAGGTGGCGCAGCTGGAAAAGGAGCTCGGCACCACCCTTCTGATCCGCACGACGCGGCGGCTGCGGCCGACGGACAGCGGCCTGCGGTTTTACGAGCGCTGCGTGCTGATCCTGCGCGACGCCGATGAGGCGGTCGGCGCAGTCTCGGAGGAAGCGGAAATTCCAAGCGGCACGCTGACGCTGACCGCACCGCTCGACTATGGTATGCGCGTCGTCGTCGACGCAGTCGCCCTCTACGTCGCGCGTTACCCGGCCATGCAGGTGAACCTGTCCTTCAACGACATCGTCTTCGACATGATCGAGAAGCGGCTGGATATCGCCATCCGCGCCGGCTGGCTGGTGGATTCCAGCGAGCGGGCACGGCGCATCGGCACCTTCGAGCAATATCTGGTGGCATCGCCCGCCTACGCCGTCCGCCTCGGCACGGTCGAGCACCCGCAGGCGCTGTCTCAGGCAAGCTGGATCGCCAACGGCGCGCTGAAGGCGCCGCTGAACTGGACGTTCTCCCATGCCGGCGGCGAACAGGCGTCGGTCGTCGGCAGCGGCGTCGTTGCCGTTGACAGCACGGATGCCGCCTATTGCTGCGCCCTTGCCGGTATCGGCCTTGCCGTGCTGCCAGATTATCAGGTGCGCAGCGAGCTTGCCGAGGGCCGCCTTGTCCGTATTCTCACCGATTGGACGCTGCCATCAGGCGGCATCCACGTCGTCTACCCGCCGTCGCATTACCGCCCCGCCCGCGTGCGCGCCTTCGTCGATATCCTGCAGAAGCTGGAAAAGGAGCGCGGCCGCTCGGCTGCGTGAGCCCGATCCGCTGCCTTCGAATGACATCTCGAAAGACCAGCCGATTGCGCTAGATTGCCACGCGAGAAACGCCGTGTCCCTGCCCGAAGCCGAACGCGACGCGACATCCGACCAAGAGGAAACCGCATGCACGATCCGATCCCGACCACCACGCTCATCAACGGCCGCAGCGTCCCGGTTCTCGGCCAGGGCACCTGGCGCATGGGCGACGAGCGCTCGCGTGCCGCAGACGAAGTGAGAAGCCTGCAGGCCGGCCTCGACCTCGGCATGACGTTGATCGACACAGCCGAAATGTACGGCAACGGCGCCTCCGAGGCGATCGTTGGCCAAGCGGTCAAGGGCCGGCGCGACGAGGCCTTCATCGTCAGCAAGGTGCTGCCGTCGAACGCCAGCCGTGATGGAACCGAGGCTGCCTGCGAGCGCAGCCTGAAACATCTCGGCATCGACCATATCGATCTCTACCTCTTGCACTGGCGCGGCGGCTATCCGCTCGCCGAGACGGTTGCCGCCTTCGAAGCCCTGAAGCGGGCCGGCAAGATCGGTGCCTGGGGTGTGTCCAATTTCGATGTTGACGACATGGAGGAGTTGCTTGCAGTCCCGGATGGCAGACACGTTGCCGCCAACCAGGTGCTCTACAACCTGTCCCGCCGCGGCATCGAATACGATCTCCTGCCCTGGTGCCAGAGCCGCGGTGTCGCCGTCATGGCCTATTCGCCGCTCGACGAGGGCCGGCTGTTGCGCAACGCCGATCTCGTCCACATCGCCAAGGCGCATCAGGCAACGCCGGCACAGATCGCACTCGCCTTCCTCAAGACACAGCCCGGCGTGATCTCTATCCCCAAGACTGCCTCACCGGCACGCGCCGGCGAAAACCGCGACGCCATGGACATTCACCTGACGGGCGAAAACCTCGCCGCCCTCGACGCCGCCTTCCCGCCGCCGAAGCGCAAAAGGTCGCTGGAGATGATCTAGCGGCTTTTTGGTCTCACTGTGCGGGCCGCTTCCGTCGATAGCCGCCCGCCTTCGCCATCGACAGGCAGGAACATCGCCGTGACCCGCTCGATGCGCCTCAAGCGGGCGCGTGGCCTGGTGTCGGACGACAGCTTGATCGTCTGAACGCACGGAACTCTAACGGCCAGACCAGTATTCTTCGTGCAGTTGCGCCGCCTCGCCCGCAAGCATCGGGCCTACAACTTCCGTCGGGCGCTGGCCCGCGGCAAACACGATGTGGCAGGGGAGATCCAGCGTCGGATTTTCCTCGCTCTCGCCAATCTGTTGCTTCATCTCCTTCTCGGACTGGCCAAACACGACGCGCCCGATGCCTGCCCAATAGATCGCGCCCGAGCACATGGCGCATGGCTCGGCGGATGTGTACATCGTGCATTCGGCAAGAAACGACAGATCATAGGCTTTGCCGGCGCGCGTGGCTAAAAGTCGCTCGGCGTGCGCCGTACGGTCGCCCCCTTCCGAAGTGTAGCCATTGCCCTGCTCCAGCAGGACATTGCCATCACTGTCGGCGAGAATGGAACCGAACGGGTGATCCCCGCCTTCGCGCGAACGCCGCGCCACATCGAAGGCCTTGCGCAAAAGGGACTCATCGTAAGGCCGCTTGGTGCTTGGCATTTTGTGCGCTCCTGAAAATTGTCGAGAGTTCATTCACCATCGATGTTTGCCGGCAACGGAGCGGGCAATTTGTGTTCTCGGGCAAGTGGAAGGTTACCGGCTTCCCGGCGCTGGCTGTCCGATTTCCCCCGATGAACAGGCATCAAAAGCGGATGTTGATCCCTTTTGACGGGCGCAGCAAGACCGAGCGAAGATGCAAGCCTGTCGGACAAGGATCGGGAGACCGGCGCAGTTGCAGCCGAATGGCACAAACTCGAGGCTGCCCCCTCAGCCCGCCTGCGACGAGAGGGCCGGCGTGAGGGCAAACTCGCCTGCCTGGCTCCGATAAACCAGGCAAGGGCCGCCCTGTCCGCTGGCTGAAAAGCACATGCCCTGCAGCTCGCGGCCCTCGAAACGGTGCCGATACGGCAGGCGCTTATGAAACCGAGCCGCTTGCGATCTCCACCACCACCTTGCCCTTGGCACGGCCGGACTCCAGATAGGCAAAGGCTTCGGCAACGTCCTTGAGCGGAAACACGCGATCGATGACCGGCGTGATCGATTTTGACTCGATGAGACCGGCAAGCTCGGCAAGCTCGACACCATCAGGATGCATGAAAAGGTAGCGGTAGGAGACGCCGTATTTCCTCGCGACTGCGCGTATCCGGTAGGACGCAAGCCAGAAGAGCGTTCGCAAGAACACGCCGCGACCGAGATCCTTGCGGGCCGTTTCCGGTTCGGGCATGCCGGCGATTGAGACGACTTTTCCACCGCGCTTGACGACGCTGAATGACTTTAGAAGCGTTTCGCCGCCAAGCAGATCGAAGACGCCATCCATGCCGCGCAACTGCTCCTCGAAGCTTTCAGTCGTATAGTCGATCACCACGTCCGCGCCGAGCCCTTCGACAAGCGCACGGCCACGCGGCGATACCGTGGTCGTGACCTCCGCCCCCAGCCATTTCGCCAGTTGGATGGCGAAGGTACCGACGCCCCCGGCGCCGCCGGGTATGAAGATCCTGCTGCCTGGGCCGACATGAAGCTCGTCGCGCAGCGCCTGCAACGCGGTGAGGCCGGCGAGCGGCACACCGGCCGCCGTGGTGAAATCGATCGACGCCGGCATCTTCGCCAGGAACTGCGCCGGCACCACCACATATTCGGCAAGGCCCCCCATGGCACCCTTGGGCATGCGCGCAAAAACGCGGTCTCCCGGCTTGAAGGACGTGACGTCGTCTCCCAACTCCTCGACGACGCCCGCAATCTCGTTGCCCATGACAACAGGCAACGGATAGCGCTGGACGACCTTGAGCATGCCTTCACGGGTCTTGTAGTCGACGGGATTGAGACCGGCAGCATGCACACGGACGAGCACTTCGCCTCGTGCAGGTCGCGGACGCGGCACCGCGCGCAACTGCGCAGCCTCGGGACCACCGTATCGCGTCAGAACAAACGCCTGCATCGTCGTCGAGCTCATCCGGCACCTGATATCTCCGGGGTTTCTGTCCACGATTAGTCGGCGAGAAATGCCGGCGAAGTCAACAGCGGGTCGGTGCGTGGGCTTCGCCTGCCCCTCATCCGGCCTGCCGGCCACCTTCTCCCCGCCTGCGGGGAGAAGGACACGCGTGGCTAGCCCGCGATGCAAACGCACCGTTTGCGACTGAGTTCGCGTGGGCCGTGACGGTGGATCGCAACGCACCATGCGTCACAGATTTTGAAGATTTTTTCGCGAGAGGGGAGAAGATGAGGCTGGCTCAGAGCCATCGCCCCCTCTCCCCGCCTGCGGGGAGAGGGCTGGGGTGAGGGGCAGCTCGGGCGCTAAAGCGTAAGCCGACGATCCCGCTAGCGGCACCTCGCGCACGCAGCGCGAGGCTAGCCACCCTCACCGCGCGAAAATCACATGCCCTGCGGGCCGCGGTTCATCGCGGCGATGCCGGTGCGGCAGACTTCGATGAGGCCGAGCGGCTTCATGATGGCGATGAACTGTTCGATCTTCGATGGCTTGCCGGTGATCTCGAACACGAAGTGATCGATGTTGGCGTCGATGACCGAGGCGCGGAAGGCGTCAGCCAGCCGCAGGGCCTCGACGCGATGGTCGCCCGAGCCATGCACCTTGACCAGCGCCAGTTCGCGCTCGACCGGGCGGTCGTGGCCGAGCGTGCCGGCGCGCACCGTCAGATCGACGACGCGGTGGACTGGAACCAGCCTTTCCAGCTGGTTCTTGATCTGGTCGAGCACGTGCGGCGTTCCGCGGGTGACGATGGTGATGCGCGACAGATGCGCTTCGTGTTCCGTTTCCGAAACGGTCAGGCTCTCGATGTTGTAGCCGCGGCCGGAGAACAGGCCGATGACCCGGGCAAGAACGCCCGGCTCGTTGTCGACGAGAACCGAAAGCGTGTGCGTTTCGGCGACTTCGGTTTCCTTGGCGATGAAATAGGCGGAACCGGTCGGTTGAAGGTGTGCGCTCATTTTGTTGTTTCCTGTCCCTATCTCAAACCAGCTGGCGGCCCTTGGCGTCGATCGCGTTGGCGACCGCTTCGTCCGTGGCCTCATCCGGCAGCAGCATCTCGTTGTGCGCCTTGCCCGATGGGATCATCGGGAAGCAGTTGGCGAGGTTGGCGACGCGGCAATCGAAGATGACGGGTGCCGGCGTATCGATCATCTTGCGGATCGCAGCGTCGAGCTCGCCCGGCTTGTCGCAGCGGATGCCGACGCCGCCGTAGGCTTCCGCCAGCTTGACGAAATCAGGCATCGCCTCGGTGTAGGAGTGCGACAGGCGGTTGCCGTGCAGCAGCTGCTGCCACTGGCGCACCATGCCCATGTACTGGTTGTTGAGGATGAAGATCTTGACCGGCAGGCCGTACTGGACGGCGCAGGACATTTCCTGGATGCACATCTGGATCGAGGCATCGCCGGCGATATCGATGACGAGGCTGTTTGGATGCGCGACCTGGACGCCGATGGCGGCCGGGAAGCCGTAGCCCATGGTGCCGAGACCGCCCGAGGTCATCCAGCGGTTCGGCTGTTCGAAGCCGAAGAACTGGGCGGCCCACATCTGGTGCTGGCCGACCTCGGTGGTGATGTAGGTGTCGCGGCCCTTGCTCAGCTCATAGAGGCGCTGGATGGCGTATTGCGGCATGATGACATCGTCGTTGGCGGCATAGGCCAGCGAGTTGCGCGCCCGCCACTTGACGATACCTTCCCACCATTCGGCGAGCCGCGTCTTGTCGTCGGCCTTCTTGGCCGCGCGCCACAGGCGAACCATGTCTTCCAGAACCGAGCCTACATCGCCGAGGATCGGCACGTCGACGCGCACGTTCTTGTTGATCGACGACGGGTCGATGTCGATATGGATCTTCTTGGAGTTGGGCGAAAACGCGTTGAGGCGGCCGGTGATACGGTCGTCGAAGCGCGCGCCGATGCAGACCATGACGTCGCAGTCATGCATCGCCATATTGGCTTCGTAGGTGCCGTGCATGCCCAGCATGCCGAGCCAGTTCTTGCCCGAAGCCGGATAGGCGCCGAGGCCCATCAGCGTCGAGGTGATCGGGAAGTTTGTCAGCTCGACCAGTTCGCGCAGGAGCGTCGAGGCCTGCGGGCCGGAATTGACGACGCCACCGCCGGAATAGATGATCGGACGGCGGGCCGTCCGCATCAGTTCGACGGCTTCCTCGATCTTCTTCAGGTCGCCCTGCGTCTTCGGCTGGTAGCTCTTCTGGGCCGGGACGGCCGACGGCGACGTGTAGGTGCCGGTCGCAAACTGCACGTCCTTCGGGATGTCGACGACGACTGGACCCGGACGGCCGGATTGCGCGATGCGGAAGGCCTCATGGATGATGCGGGCGAGATCGTTGACGTCGCGAACCAGCCAGTTGTGCTTCGTACACGGCCGAGTGATGCCGATCGTGTCGCATTCCTGGAAGGCGTCGGAACCGATCAGCGAGGTCGGGACCTGGCCGGAAATGCAGACCAGCGGGATGGAATCCATCAGCGCGTCCTGCAGCGGCGTGACCGCATTGGTAGCACCCGGACCCGAGGTGACCAGCATGACGCCGACCTTGCCGGTGGAGCGGGCATAGCCTTCGGCCATGTGGCCGGCGCCCTGCTCGTGGCGAACGAGGATGTGCTGGATATCCTCCTGCTGGTGGATTTCGTCGTAGATCGGAAGCACGGCGCCACCGGGATAGCCGAAGATATGCTCGACGCCATTGTCCTTCAGTGCCTGGAGAACGATCTCCGCGCCTGTCATCTGGTTTTCTGTACCGCTCATTGACTTGCTTCCGTCCCTTTTCCCAGTTGGGTGCTTAGCTTGTTTGAAGGCATAAAAAAAGGCCCCGTCAGGAGCCTCGTTCAGCGCATGGGTGGCTACCGCCGGATGGTTACACCATCCTGCCCATGCGCCGTCCCACCACAAGAATAATCGCAAAATTTATCATGGGACGATTTGATAAACACAAAGCGCTAAAGCGTCAACGCTTTTTCCGGAGGATATCCGATCGTCCTGAAGCGGGCCGGCACTGCCGCGGCCAGCACTGGTGACGCCGCTGCGCGCCGCCGCCATCAATCAATTCCGTTTACCATATTGTTCCACTTAAATTTAAGGGGGCTGAGGAAAGATGGCTCCACTGCATGATGCAGTTCTAAAAAACAAGGCAATGATATGCTTGATCTTTCCGTACTCTCGCCGCTGGTCATCAGCGCGGCCGCAATCTACCTGTTCTTCCGCTGGGTCGTCTTCGACATGAACTCGCACGAATAGGGCGAATGTACCCAGGCCGGCCCACCGTTCGTCTCTCTTGATCGTCGCCTCCATCTCCCATCGCGTCACCCGCGGGCGGTACGGCCGCGCAGCCCGCAAGATGGCTGCCCGCTGACCACGGGCCTGACGGCATCCGGGTCGGAGAAGGCGGCAGCACAAGATTGGCGACGTTCGCACCCTCGCCCCGTTCGGCCATGGTTCGCTGCCGCTCGCTCCGGCTGTCGCGCCACTGTCACTGCGCCGGCGCAGGTACCAGCACGGCTTTGGGGAATGGGCTGAAGGTCAAGGCGATCATGAAGGCGCCGATGCCGATGCCCCAGGCACCGATATAGAGCCAGGCGTAGCTGGCGAAAGCGTCATAGATCAGACCACCGGCCAAGGGTCCGGTCGCCATCCCAAGGCTCCCTGCCATGGCCGTACCGCCAATCACCGTCCCCATCATCCGCTGCGGAAAATTCTCGCGCGCCAGCACCGCATAAAGCGGCATGATACCCGCATAGATGAATCCGAACAGAGCCGCCACCGCGTAGAACGCTCCCAGCGCGCTGACAAAGACATAGGCAAGCGCTCCGAATGCCTGGATCAGCAGTCCCGATACCAGGATGCGCTTGGCTCCGAACCGATCCCCGAGCAGGCCGAAGACGACGCGTCCGCCCATGCCCGCGAGCCCTTCTACGCTGTAGATCGAAACGGCGGCTATCATCGGGATGCCGCAGGTGACTGCATAGTTCACCGTGTGGAAGATCGGACCCGAATGGGTGGCGCAGCAAAAGAAGTTCGTCAACAGAAGCACAATGAACTGCGGAGACCGCACCGCCTGACCGACCGATAATGCCGATTGCGGTCCGCTATCCATTGTCGCATCGGTGTCCTGATCGTCCTGAGCCGGCGGGCGGCGCACCAGCAGCGTCGTCGGTATCATCACGACGGCAACGATGCCGGCTATGATCTGCAGCGCCGTTCTCCAGTCGTAGATGGAGACGAGCCATGCCGCCAGCGGCGACATCGTCATCGGCGCCATGCCCATCCCGGCAGAAACCAGGGATACCGCCAGGCTGCGATGGGTATCGAACCAGCCTGTGACGCAAGCCATCATCGGCGCGAAGATCGCAGCCGTCGCCGCGCCGACGAGGAGGCCGAAGACGATCTGAAACTCGATAAGCGATGTCGCCCGGCTCGCCAGAAACAGACTTCCGGCAAGAATGACCGATCCGATCAGCACGATCGACCGCGCTCCCAGCCGGTCCGACAGGCTGCCCCAGGCGATGCTTGCCACCGCCATGGAAACGAATCCAAGCGTCATTGCGCTGGAGACGCCGGTGACCGACCAGCCGGTGTCCTGAGAGATCGGCCGAAGAAACACGGGTAGAGAGAACATTGCGCCGATGGCGACACAGCCCAAAAGGCCGCCCGCAGCGACGATCACCCAGCGATATCGGGATTCACGCATGTGCATCTCCTCGTACCTCACCTTGGCGCCTGTGCTTCGAGTGGCCCGACATGCGCCGCCGGGCGGCATCTCCGCGCAACACGCGCCACCCCTCGGCACAAGGACGTTGCCGGGTCCGGAGATCCGACACATTGCCACATTTTTTGTCTGAAGGGATTTCGGTAGGACAGCCGGCACGCGGCGCCCTCACAGCGCCACAGGCCGGCTGCGCCCGGTCAGGCCGGGAGGCGCTGATCATAGTCCTTCATCAGCCGGCTCCAGCCGTCCCAGAAGGGCATCGGCTCGGTCCCTGTCGCACGGGCCGCCAGGATGTCGAGATGCATATGCCAGCCGGCACCGAACATCAGCATGGTGGCGCGGTCGGCAATGCTGCGATGGGTTACGGTCAAGAGCACCTTGTTGCCCACCGGCTCCAGCTCGAAGGAAACGTCGCCACTGCCGGTCCAGCTTATCGAGAGTTTTCGCGGCGGATCGAGCTCAGTGATCTGGCTTGCCATCCGGTGCTCGTCGGGAAAGCCGGCCGGGCGCTCGCCGGGCGGGTTTGTGAGTTCGTCGTTGCGCCAGACAAGTTCGACCGGCGCACCGACCTTCATCTCCATCTCACCCGACGCCAGCCACTGCCTGCGCAGGTCGCTGTCGGTCAGATAGGCCCAGACCCGCTCGATCGGGCCCGGCAAGAGCCGCGTCAACTTCAAAGTGTCCGGTTGGCTCAGCACGCCATAGGCGTCGAGGGTCGCAAGATCATTCATCTGCCGTCTCCTTCTTGGGTTTGTCGTGCTTCGGTTTTTCTGGCTTGGGTCCACCGGGTCTGGATTGATCAGGCCGGCGTCAGTCGGGTGAGGTTTGGTTGAACGGGCGTTGACCTGTCCAAGGCCGATAAGGCCATCGCCTTCTGCGGATGCAGGCACGCGCTGGCGCAGCACCGTCTCGAGCCTGTCGAGACGGGCGATCCAGAAGCGTTCCTGGGCATTCGGCTCGTGGTCGGGGTGAAAGACGAACAGCATCTCGGGCACCTTTAATTCAACCATTTGGTTGAACGTACGCCCACTCCAACAAATAGTCAACCAATTGGTTGAATTACATTGGCAACTGCGCGCATGGTTCCCGAACGGCTTAGCTGCCGGGCCGGCGATCGCCGCCTCTTCAGCTGCCGTTTTCTCAACACTGCCAACAGGTTAGATACAGACGCCATCAATTAGGCTGTTGCCCCGAGGGCTCGCGTCATGAACCGGGATCTGTGTTCAACGCTCTGGAGCAGCGAGCCAGGCGCGCAACAGAAGGATGGAAAAGATGGCATGCAGCGCGACGGCCGGCCACAGGAGGACACCGGTCAGCCCACCTGCGACAGCGAGATAAGCAAGATACAGCGTCACGGCCACATTGTAGGCGAGCATGCCGACCAGAGGCGAACGCTGCCAGCAGGCGAGCCCCAATGCGATCAGGGCGATCCCGGCGACGCGAGCCGCCGCCGCCCCTGCGCCGACGACGGGCTCACCGAACAATAGCTCCGCCACAACAGACGGAACGATGAGCAGCGCAATCCCCGTGGCCGCCTCGCCGACGGCCGAAAACATCAGAACCGATTTCATCGCGCTCTCCGGCATCTGCCTTTCATTGCGATCATGGGCGTTGGAGCGGCACGAAGACCCAAGGCTTCATCGTCGGTCATTCGTTCAATCTGAACGTCAGCCTGTCGATCTTGCCAGTGAACCTGAAAGGTGGATCGTAGCGATACTCGATCATGGCGACGCCGGAGCGCGTATCCAGGCCGACGTCGAACGATTCGTCCTCAGGAAACGTAATTGGCGTGGTGTGATCCATCGAATTCCTGGCCACTTCCTTGCCATCCACCGTCAAGATACCCGTGCCACCCTGCCCCAATGCCGGCCCGTCCGCCTTGAAGTCGAAGACAATGGTGTGCTTGCCGACACCCAGTGCCGGCCCTTCCCATGTGGTCCGTTTGAGGTCGAGCAGGTTGTAGAGGAAGACGACCTTTCCGCTGCCGAACCCCAGTTCTCCCTTGCTGAGGAACAGCCCGTAACCGCCGAACCGCCCACCCTCGGTAACGATCATGCCTTCCGCACCGCCTTCGGGTATCTCGACTTCGGCCGTGATCGTGTAGGACTTATCCAGTATTCTCGGAGCGGCACTGGGTGGCACGCCGCTGAGTTCGCCCGAATAGGTGAATTCCGCTCTTCCCGCCGTCAGGCTCGGACGAGGCGCGTTCCAGCGGGCGAGCGTGGAGTTATCCAGCGGCAGCACATCGTGCTTTGCTGCCTCCGAATAGAACAGCGCCTGCATTTCCTTGAGCTTGTCCGGCATCTTGGCAGAAAGATCGTCGAACTGGGTGGGGTCGTCCTCGACGTTGTAGAGCTCCCATTTGTATCCTGAGATCACATCGGGAGGCGTCTTGGAGCTCAGTTCCCACGGCAGGGTCGCTGGCGTCGTCGCCGCCACCCAGCCATCGTGATAAATGGCGCGATTGCCGAGCATCTCGAAATACTGGGTCGTGCGAGCGGATGGCGCCTCGGCATTGGCCTTGTCCCATGTGTACATCATGCTCACGCCATCGAAGGGGCGTTGCTGGACACCGTTGATCGTGTCCGGCGCCTGGATACCGGTCGCCTGAAGGATCGTCGGGACGATGTCGATGAAATGGTGGAACTGCCGGCGGATGCCCCCGGCGTCGGCAATGTGGCCCGGCCACGACATCGCCATGCCTTGAGCCGTCCCGCCGAAGTGCGACGGGACCTGCTTCACCCACTTGAACGGCGTGCCCATCGCCCACGCCCAACCAGCGGAAAAATGCGGGAATGTGCGGTCCGAGCCCCAGAATTCGTACCAGAGATACTGATCCTTCACCGGCACCGGAACGCCGTTGAATGTGGTGAACTCGTTCGGCGTGCCGTTGAGCGTGCCTTCGGCACTCGCGCCATTGTCGCCGCTGATGTAGATGATCAGCGTGTCATCGCGTTCGCCCAGATCCTCGACAGCCTGGATAACCCTGCCGATCTCGTTGTCGGTATAGGCGAGGTACGCTCCATAGACGTCCGCTTGCTTGGTGAAGAGCTTCTTCTGCTCGAGACTGAGGGTATCCCATTCCGGCAGTTGCTTTGGCCAAGGTGTCAGTTTGGCATTGTCGGGCATGATGCCCAGCCGCTTCTGGTTGGCAAAGATGGTCTCGCGAAGCTTGTTCCACCCCTCGTCGAAGAGATGCATATCGCCGATCTTCTTGATCCATTCCGGCGTGGGATGGTGCGGCGCGTGGGTGCCGCCGGGCACGTAGTAGACGAAGAATGGCTTGTCTGGCGCAATCTCCTTCAGCTGCTTCATGTACTGTATGGCATCGTCGGCCATGGCCGTGGTCAGGTTCCAATCGGGCTTGCCTTCAAACGGGTAGATGGCCGTGGTGTTGCGGAACAGGTTCGGTTGCCACTGGCTCGCGTCGCCGCCGACGAAGCCGTAGAAATAATCGAAACCCATCCCGCTTGGCCATTGGTCGAACGGGCCCGCCTGGCTTGACTGATAGAAGGGCGTGTTGTGGTTCTTGCCGAACCACGAGGTGGCATAGCCATGGTCCCTGAGAATGGTGCCTATGGTGCCGTTCTCCTTGCGGATGATCGAGTCATAGCCTGGGTATCCTGTCGCCATCTCGCCAACGACACCAAAGCCGGCGACGTGATGGTTGCGGCCGGTAATCAGCGCCGCGCGTGACGGTGAGCACAGCGACGTGGAGTGAAAGTTCGTGAAACGCAGGCCTTCTTGGGCGATGCGATCAAGAGCAGGCGTCGGGACGACACCACCAAAGGTGCCGGGCGCACCAAATCCCACATCATCGGTCATGATGAGCAGCACGTTGGGAGCACCCTGCGGCGGGACGATGCGCGGGGCCCACCAGGGCTGCGATTCCGTGGCCTTTTGATTGATCACGCCGCCGAAGCTGGGATCAGGTTGGGGAAGCTGTTTGCCGTCAATCGTGATTGTGGCTTGCGGAGAGCCCGGGACGCCTTTGACTTCCTGCGCCAATCCCGAGATGCAACTGATGGCGAGAAAACCTGCGCCCCAAAGCACGCTGTCACGAATTTTCATGATGTAAATCTCCCGTGGCAGGCAGATTTTTGAATTCGCTATATTAGTTTACTCGCATATAACAATCCGAACAATGCACCAGATCAGGCCCGCGTCGCTCGCAGCCTGTGTCGAAACGAGTTGTTAAATCCCCAGCGCTAACATGAAGGACCGTTGTGCGGGGTTTTGCGTTGCTGAACAATGATCTTCATTCCTCGATACGTGCCGGAGAGCAGGATCGCCGCGACGGCTTGAAGCCCGGCAATCGCTTCCTCGGCCGCGTCGTTGCGTGCAGCGGTTCGCGCGCAACCATCGCCGCCGTCGCCGAACAGGGCGAAACGTCGCTGACCGAACTCTGGTCGGTGGGCCGGCTGATTTCGATCACCGTGGGCAGGAACCGCGTCGTCGCGCTCGTCTATTCCATGCAGACTGTCGGCTCCGAATGGGGCGAAGACACCAACAACACGTTCCGCATCGAAGTCGAGTTGATGGGCGAAGTCCATCCGGGCCCAAGCGGCCGCGAGGAGTTTTCCGCCGGCATCAGCGTTTACCCCTATCTCGGTGCGGTTGCCCACCGCATCCGCGCCGCAGATCTCGCCCGCATCTACGATTCCGGCCAGGACGATTGCTGCATCATCGGCAAGCTGACGCAGGACGAAAGCCTCGATGCGACGATCCATGTGCCGTCGATGCTCGCCAAGCATTTCGCCATCGTCGGCACCACGGGCGTCGGCAAGTCGACCGCCGTGACGCTGCTGCTCAACAAGGCGATTGCCGCCGATCCGAAGCTGCGCGTGCTGATCCTCGATCCGCACAACGAGTTCGCCGCCGCCTTCCCCGAGCTTTCGGTCGTCATCGACCCCGAAACGCTCGACCTGCCCTTCTGGTTCTTCCGGCTGGAAGAATTCGCCGAAGTCATTTTCCGTGGCCGACCGGCCGTTCCCGAAGAGCTCGACATCCTGCGCGACGTCATCCCGGACGCGAAGAAGGCCTTCAAGGGCAGCGCCGAATCCGGCCTGATGCGGCGCCAGTCGGAAAAAAGCTCGGTGACCGCCGACACGCCAGTGCCCTATCGCATCGCCGATCTGCTGGCGCTGATCGAGGAGCGCATCGGACGGCTCGAAGGGCGAAACGACAAGCCGCACCTGCGCTCGCTCAAAGTCCGGATTATCTCGGCGATCAACGACCCGCGCTACCATTTCATGTTCTCGTCGAACACGATCTCCGACACGATCCAGGATACGATCGCCAAGGTTTTCCGCATTCCCGGCGAAGGCCGGCCGATCTCCACCTTCCAGCTTGCCGGCATTCCTTCCGAAGTCGTCAACTCCGTCGCCTCGGTCCTTTGCCGCATGGCGTTCGAAATCGGCCTTTGGAGCAATGGCGGCATCCACATGCTGGTCGTGTGCGAAGAGGCCCACCGCTACGTGCCCGCCGATCCCTCGCTTGGCTTCCTGCCGACGCGCCAGGCGATCGCCCGCATCGCCAAGGAAGGCCGTAAATACGGCGTCTCGCTCGGCATCATCACCCAGCGCCCGGGCGAACTCGACCCGACGATCCTGTCGCAGTGCTCGACGGTCTTTGCCATGCGGCTTGCCAACGACCGCGACCAGGACATCATCCGCTCGGCCATTCCCAACTCGTCGATCTCGACCACCAGCTTTATCTCGTCGATCGGCAACGGCGAAGCCATCGCGTTCGGCGAGGCGGTGGCGGTGCCCATGCGCATGCGCTTCGACCGCGTCAAGGAGGAGCGGCTGCCGCGCGCCCACGGGATCACCGACCGCGTGGATGAGGACGCGCCACCGACCGTCGACATTCGCTCGATCGTCAACCGCATGCGGGCGATCACCGGCCCGAACATCTCCAGTTTCCAGCAAAGCTATCTGGCGGCCACCGACCCCGGTGAACAGGAAGAGCGGCTCTGGGCCACGGAACTGGGACCGGAGGCCCGCGACGAGCCGGCAGAGACTGACTTCGCAGAGAGCCCTGACGAAATCGAGCCCTACCGCCCCGATATGCTGCCGCGCGCACCGGAGCCCGGCAATCCGCAGCTTGAACGCTTCAATCAGATCCGCCAGCAGCTTCTGACGGAGCCCCCCGAGCCGACGACCGGTTATCGCCCGCTGTCACCCGCCGATCCCAATGCCGCCCGCCCCGCAGCGGAGCCGCGGCGCGAAGGCTCGCTGCGCGACAGCCTTCTCAAGCGCCCGCTCGGCAGCATCATCCGCAAACCCTGAGGCCGAGCGTGCCTTGGCAGGTCCTCGTCCCGGTGTCGCCCTGAAGGTGGTTCCGGGCTTGTCCGCCGGATCGTCGGCGGCTGGGACATGGCACGCGACCAAGGGCGTATTGACATCGCCAGCGGACCAATCCCGCCTGGCCAAACGGGCGCGCGGCACCGTCATGCAACCTAAGATCTGCCTCGCGTTTTCTTGCCGTTGCTAAAATACGATGACGCAGCCACACTGGACGCATCTGAGAATCATGGCCGGGGTGCACAAGAATCGATGCATGTCGGTCGATTGAGGGGGTCGATCATGCGATATGCCAGGTTGAAGTACGCCACAGCCTTGTTCGCCATATTCGCGACGACGGCGCAGGCGCAGGCGCAGGATTCGAATGCGGATCTCGCCAAGAAGCTTTCAAACCCGATTGCCTCGCTGATCAGCGTTCCTTTCCAGTTCAATTACGACCACGGCTACGGCCCTGATGACGGCAACAAGACGACCGTCAACATCCAGCCGGTCATCCCCTTTTCGCTGAACGCGGACTGGAACGTCATTTCGCGAACCATTCTGCCGGTGACGTCTCAGAACGACATCGCCGGCCCGAGCGGCTCGCAGTTCGGCCTTGGCGATACGCTGCAGAGCTTGTTTTTTTCGCCCGCCAAGCCCACCGAAAGCGGTATCATCTGGGGCGTGGGCCCGGCTTTCCTGATCCCGACGGCGACCGACGACCTGCTCGGCGGCGAAAAATGGGGCATCGGCCCGACCGTTGTTATCCTCAAGCAGGAGGGCGAATGGACCTACGGCGCGCTCGCCAACCATATCTGGTCGTTTGCCGGCAGCGACGAGCGCAACGACATCAGCTCCACCTTCCTGCAGCCGTTCCTGTCCTACACCACGCCGGACGCCTGGACTTTCACGCTCAACACCGAATCCACCTACGACTGGAAGGCGGACGAATGGAGCGTCCCGATCAACTTCAACATCTCCAAGCTGATCACCATCGACAAGCAGCCGATCAGCCTCGGCGCCGGCGTGCGCTATTGGGCGGCAGCGCCTGACAATGGCCCGGAGGGCCTCGGCGTCCGCCTGACGATGACATTCCTGTTTCCGAAGTAATGCCCGAGATCGGGCGTACCGCAATGCCGCGGCCGTCGTCGGGGTTGCGTGCCTGCGCGTGAACTCACAGCAGTTTGGGCGGCAGCAGATACAGCGTCATGGCGAAGATCAGATAGACCATCAGCATCAGCACGCCCACAAACCAAGCGGCACGACCGCTGTTCGTGACGATGATGGCCGTCATTGCGGCCACCAGCACCATGATTACTGCACCCGGCCAGAACTGCAGGTCCATCGGCGCCGGGCCGATGACGTAACTCAAAAGCACGAGAACAGGAGCAACGAAGAGGGCGATCTGGGCCGCACTGCCGAGCGCAATGCCGACGCTCAGGTCCAGCCGGTTCTTGCGAGCGCCGGAAAACGCCGAGGTCATTTCTGCGGCTGCCCCGACGAGCGCAACGACGATAAAGCCCACGAATGCGGGCGTCATTCCGAACGTCTCTGCCGCATGCTGCACCGATTCCACGAACACTTCGCTGACCAGGGCGACCGTGACCGTCACGACGGCAAGCGTAGCGAGCGCAACACTCAACGGCCAGGGAGGCTCATCCGAGGTAGCGTGCTCCGCACTGCCGAACAATTCGCGATGGCTCTTCAGGGAGAAGTACAGCCCCAACACGTAGGTGATGATCAGCAGGATCGCCAGACCGAAGCTCAGATCCTGCATGAAGTCCGGCGCCGCCGCGAGACTATCGGCTTCGGCCATTGCCGAGGGTACGATCAGCGCGATCGTTGCCAGGAAAAGCAGGCTCGTCTGCAGGCGAGCGCTGACGCGGTTGTAGTCCTGAACATGGTATTTCAGGCCGCCGAGCAGGAATGACGCCCCCAGCATGAAGAGCGTGTTGCAGACGATCGCGCCGGCCAAGGAGGCTTTTACCAGCGTGTACTGACCAAGCCGCAATGCGGCGAGCGCAATGATGAGTTCGGTCAGATTGCCGAGCGTCGCGTTGAGAAGGCTGCCGACCGTGTCGCCCGTTCTCGCGGCAACGGCTTCGGTGGCGTGGCTGAGCAAGGTTGCCAATGGAATGATCGCCAACACCGACAACAGGAACAGCAGCGTGTGCGCCTCGGGCACTGCGCTATGGGCCACCAACACCAGCGGCGCCAGAACCAGCAGCCAAAGGAGCGGAGTGTGCCGAATTTCATGCCAAAGCTGGCTCATGATACCCCCCAAAAAGCACCGAGGCGTCTCGACCGGACTGCAGACAGATGAAGAAAACAGGGCTCTGTTGTAGCGGCCCTCATTCGTTGTTTTTATCGGCTGTGGCCCTCAGCGCCTGGACGCTGACGGCGGCAACGAGACCCGTCAGAACAATCCCTGCAAGGCCAATCACGAGAGCCAAAGCGCGCGAAGACGTGTGGCTCGGTGCTAGATCTCCGTATCCGATGGTGAGACCGGTAACGAAGGTGAAATACAGGGCGTCGGTTATCCGCCAGTCTTCTATTCGCCCGATCACCACGCCGCAGCCGACCATCACACAAAGAATACCGGACAAGATCGGCCAGACAACGCCAAGCTGGCGATAGAACTCTTTGAAGAAGAAGAGTCTCGTTTGTCTGGACTTCATCGGACCCCGCCCGAGAAACGAACGCCGGTTATCCCTGCGACGATCGCCTGAAAGACATTTCCACTGATGCTGATGCCGACGACAACGTCGCTGCCCCAGTCCCCTTGCAATTCAGGGTGATCTAATGTGGCGAGATGTCAACTCTGTAACGGTTACGACAGCGTCGGTCATCGGCCGGATTTTGTGGTGCACGTTGTCGGCATGGAAGCTCTCGCGCTACCGCACACGGGACACATCGGAGGGCCAACCGACGAGTGATCTTCTTCGTTACCGTAACGTACTTGCGCAAACTCTAAAAAAGGAGATGGTGCGCCGCGTACCAACGGTGCGCACAATGCCAGAACAGCAATCGGGCTTCCCGCCGCCTGGCTCATCCAGCCGGGCTGCGCGTATTCCCGCCTATCTAATTCACGGTCACATCCATGCAACAGATGAGGACACAGATCATGATAGACCACGCTGATAGACCACACTCATTTCCAAGGTTCGAACTGGGCGCCGGAACGCGAATGGCCCTCCTCGCGACAGCCGCTGCAGTGCTGACGTTCGCCGTCCCTTGTGGATCGGCGACAGCCCAGACTGCGCCATCGGCCAAGCCGAACATTCTCATGATTGTCTCCGATGACACCGGGTTCGGCGACCTTGGACCCTATGGCGGCGGAGAAGGACGCGGCATGCCGACACCTAACATCGACAAGATGGCGGCCAGTGGAATGACGTTCTTTGACTTCTACGCCCAGCCGAGCTGCACGCCCGGCCGTGCAGCGATGATTACGGGGCGAATTCCCAATCGCAGCGGCATGACAACGGTCGCGTTTCAAGGCGAAGGCGGTGGCCTGCCTGCCGCCGAATGGACACTTGCGTCCGTTCTCAAACTTGGCGGTTACGATACCTATTTCACCGGCAAGTGGCACCTTGGGGAGGCCGACTACGCGCTACCGAACGCCCAGGGCTTCGACGTGATGAAATATTGTGGGCTCTATCACCTGAACGCCTATACCTACGCCGATCCAACCTGGTTCCCCGACATGGATCCGAAGCTGCGAGCGATGTTCCAGCGCGTGACCAAAGGCGCACTATCGGGCAGAACCGGTGAAAAGGCCGTGGAAGAGTTCAAGATCAACGGCCAGTACGTCGATACGCCGACGATCAACGGTGCACCGGGCGTTGTCGGCATCCCGTTCTTCGATAGCTATGTCGAGAAGGCCGCAGTCGGCTTCCTTGACGACGCATCCAAATCCGACAAGCCGTTCTTCATCAGCGTCAACTTCATGAAGGTGCATCAGCCGAACATGCCTGCACCCGAGTTCGAGCATAAGTCGATGTCGAAATCGAAGTATGCCGACAGCATCGTCGAACTGGACACCCGTATCGGCCGCATCATGGATAAGCTCCATGAGACCGGCTTGGACAGAAATACCCTCGTGTTCTACACCACCGATAACGGTGCCTGGCAGGATGTGTACCCTGACGCCGGTTACACGCCATTCCGTGGCACCAAGGGTACCGTCCGTGAAGGCGGCAATCGTGTTCCCGCCATCGCTGTCTGGCCGGGCAAGGTCAAGCCCAACAGCAAGAACCACGATATCGTCGGCGGCCTTGATCTGATGGCAACATTCGCCTCCGTCGCCGGCGTCGCCCTGCCGGATAAGGACCGCGAGGGCCAGCCGACCATTTTCGATAGCTATGACATGTCACCGATCCTGCTCGGTACGGGCAAGTCGGAACGCACATCCTGGTTCTACTTCACCGAGAACGAACTTTCGCCCGGCGCTGCCCGTGTCGGCAACTACAAGGCCGTTTTCAACCTGCGCGGCGACGACGGTCAGTCGACAGGGGGGCTGGCGGTCGATTCGAACCTTGGCTGGAAAGGTCCATCCAAATATGTCGCAACGGTCCCGCAGGTTTTCGATCTCTGGCAGGATCCGCAGGAGCGCTACGACATCTTCATGAACAATTATACGGAGCGGACCTGGACGATGGTAACCATCAGCGACGCGATCAAACAGCTGATGCAAACCTATGTGAAGTATCCGCCGCGCAAGCTGCAGAGCCAGAGCTACGCCGGTCCGATCGAAATCTCGAAATATGAGCAATTCCAGTGGATGCGCGATCAGTTGTCTAAAGAAGGGTTCACCTTATCAATGCCGACAGGCAACTAAACGCACTCCCCGGTGAGGTCTGAGGAAGAGCGAGAACGGGCCGTTGTGCTGACGACTAAACGTCCCCGCACCGAACGACAAAGCCGCCGAGACCGGCGGCTTTACGCTGCAAATCTGAATTTCCTCCCAACAAATTCAAACGCTTATCGTCAACTGACTGCGCGATCGCCCGCCCCGAGTTCAAAGTAACTCGGCAGCATTCGCGATGCGCTGCCAGCTGTCGTCGAGCTGGTTGCGAAACCAGGTCATCTGGCGCTTCGCATATTGCCGGGTCGCGGCAGAGCCGGTCTCGATCACCTCGGCCTCATCCATCTCGCCGCGCAAGAGAGCTGCAATCTGGCTGACACCGATCGCCTTCATGACAGGCATATCCGGACCGAGGTTCAACGCCATGAGCGCACCCACCTCGTCGATAGCCCCACCTGACAGCATAAGGCCGAAGCGGCGGTTGATGCGCTCATGCAGCACCTGGCGATCCGGCAGAACCACCAGCTTTCGCGCGCGCTTTGGATCGATGATCTCAGGGCCGTTTTTCTGCTGGTAGACACGGATCGACTGGCCGGTCGCCTCCATCACTTCGAGCGCGCGCACGATGCGCTGGCCGTCGCCGGGCTTCAGCGCCTCTGCCGTTTGAGGATCGCGCGCGGCAAGCTCGCCATGCAGCCCTTCCGGCCCCTCCTGCCTCAGCCGCTCACGCAACTGCTCGCGGATGGCTGGTGGAATTTGCGGCATGTCGGCAAGCCCGCCGGTCAGCGCCTTGAAATAGAGCCCGGTGCCGCCGACGAAGACGGGCAGTCGGCCGGCCTTGCGCAGTTGGTCGACCAGCGCTTCGGCCTCGCGCAGCCAGGCACCGGTCGAATAGGGCTCCCCCGCCGGCACATGGCCGTAAAGACAGTGCTCGACACCACCCATGTCGGCCTCGTCAGGGCGGGCGGTCAGCACCCGCAAGGTATCATAGACCTGCATGCTGTCGGCGTTGATAACCACGCCACCATGCCGGCGCGCCAATTCGACCGCAAGCGCGGACTTGCCGCTGGCGGTCGGCCCGGTTATCAGGATCGCGTCCGTATCGGTTTCAAGGTTGTTGTCCATGGCTCTCGTTGCCACGCTTATCGCCAATCCGTCAAATCCTGTTCTGACGCCAGCGCTCGCGGAAGCCGCCGCTGACGCCGTCAAGGCATCCGGCCTCTATTGGCTCGCCGACGGCATCGCCTGCGACCTCGCGCTCAGGGACGGCACAGACCCCTTCGCCGCCGAGGCGGCGCTACGCGGCGCACTCAACGGCGTGGCAGTCGACGTCGCTGTCCAGGACGCCGACACAAGGCGCAAGAAGCTTCTGATCGCCGACATGGATTCCACCATGATCGGCCAGGAATGCATCGACGAGCTTGCCGCCGAAGTGGGCCTCAAGGACAAGGTCGCCGCCATCACAGCCCGCGCCATGAACGGCGAGATCGCCTTCGAGC
Source organism: Ensifer adhaerens (assembly GCF_013283195.1). Lineage (GTDB taxonomy): Bacteria > Pseudomonadota > Alphaproteobacteria > Rhizobiales > Rhizobiaceae > Ensifer > Ensifer adhaerens_G. Next base: position 3,045,651 of record NZ_JABEKT010000001.1, read on the forward strand.
CGGCGCTGATCGAGCGCGTCGCGCTTTTGAAGGGCCTGCCCTCGAGCGTCGTCGGCGATGTCATCGCCCGGCGCATCACGCTGACGCCTGGCGGCCCCGAGCTGATCGCCACCATGAAGGCGAAGGGCTATTACACCGCGCTCGTCTCCGGCGGCTTCACCGTCTTTACCGGCCCCGTCGCTGACATGCTCGGCTTCCAGGAAAACCGCGCCAATACCCTGATCGAGAAGGACGGCACCTTGACCGGCGAAGTCGCCGAGCCGATCCTCGGCAAGCAGGCCAAGGTCGACGCGCTCATCGACATCGCAGGCCGCCTCGGCATCTCCACCGACGAGGCGCTTGCCGTCGGCGACGGCGCCAACGACCTCGGCATGCTGCAGCTCGCCGGCACCGGCGTTGCGCTCCATGCCAAGCCCGTGGTTGCCGAGCAGGCGAAGGTGCGCATCGACCATGGCGACCTCACGGCCCTCCTCTATCTGCAGGGCTATCGCAAGACCGATTTCGTGCGATGATCGTCTCGGAAACCGAGCGGCTGCGCATCCGCGCCTGGAGGGAGACCGACCGCGATCTCTTCTTCGAGATCAACAACGATCCCAGAGTGATGGAATTCTTCCCCCATCGCCGCAGCCGCGAGGAATCCGATGCACTGTTCGACCGCGTCGGCCGCGGCATTACAGAAACCGGACTTGGCTTCTTCGCAGTTGCCCTCAAGGCGGACGATCGGCCGATCGGTTTCTGCGGTCTCGCTTACACCGACCTCGACCCTTTCCTGCCGAAAGGCACGGTGGAGATCGGTTGGCGGCTTGCCGTCCCCTTCTGGGGCAAAGGGTATATCACCGAGGCGGCGTTCGACCTTCTCCGCTTCGGCTTCGAGGAAAAGGGCCTGCGTGAGATCGTCTCGTTCGCCATTCCCGAGAACAACCGCTCGACGGCGGTGATGGTCCGCCTCGGCATGCACCGCGACCCCACCCGCGACTTCAACCACCCACGCATCCCCGCCGACAAACCTGAGCTCGTTCGCCACGTTCTTTATGCGATGACACGGGCGGACTGGCAGGCGCAGCCGGCAAAAGCCGGGACGTGATCACGCCGCAACGCCGGTAAGGTTTCTCGCACACGCTCCATCCGCATGCCGCCCTGCGCTCATCGCTTGGGGCTTGCCCCTCACTGTCCTGCCGGACATCTCTCCCCGCAAGCGGGGAGAGAGACGCTGGGCGTGACGTTGCCGGCCTTCATAGGCGTATTCACCCTCAGAGATGGCGCCACTTGCCACCACCGTGCGCCACTGTGTGTGGCGGCGGAGAGTTCCAACTGCCACCCACTCGACGTGAACAATAGCCAGTCCATAGCGCCTGCGAGACGGTCACGACGATCGCCCTTCTGCCGCGCGCGGGGAGAAGGTGCCGGCAGGCGGATGAGGGGCAGCCTCCCCCACCACCCTCGCTGAGGAATCAGCGCTCGCGCCCTACCCCCGGATAATTCTTCTCGACCCAAGCAGCGAACGACTGCGCTGCCTGCGACAGCGCATCAAACCGCCGCGCCACCAGAAAGAAGGCACCGTAGGGCACCGAGATGTCGAACGGCTGCAGCAGGCGTCCAGTCTTGAGCTCGTCACGCACATGGTCGCGGTCGATCAGCCCGACGCCGTTGCCGCGTAGCGCCGCCTGCAGCACCATGGCGCCATCGGCAAAGATCGCGCCCCGCTCGATGCGAACCGGCCCTGCCCCGGCAGCGGCGAACCATTGCTGCCATGCTTCGCGGTTGTCCTCGTGCAGGAGAGCATGCTGCAGGAGATCGGCAGGCGTCGACAACGGCCGGCCGGACCGCGAAAGCTCCGGCGCAATCACCGGGATCATTTCCACCTGAGCAAGTCTCCGCGCCTCGACGCGCGGCCAGGACGAGAGGTTCAAGCTGTGGCGGATGGCGATATCGGCGTCACCGCTGCGAAACCCCACCAGCCGGGGATCGGCGTCGATCACCAAGTCGATCTCGGGATGCTCGCCCTGGAACTCAGCCAGATGCGGCAGCAGCCAGCAGCCGGCAAAGGATGGCTCGGCGCTGACCTTCAATATCTGGCTTGCCTTGCGGCCTGAGAGCGCCTCCAGGCTGTCTCCGACCATGTCGAAGGCCGACGTCAGCACCGACAGCAGCGACCGCCCCTCCGCCGTCAGGCTGACGCTGCGATGCCGACGCTCGAACAGCGGCCGACCGACAAGGTCCTCCAGCTCACGGATCTGCCGGCTGATGGCCGCCTGCGAGACAAAAAGCTCGCCGGCAGCCAGCGTGAAGCTTTCGAGCCGGCCCGCCGCCTCGAAACTCCGCAACGCTGTCAGGGGTAGGCGGCCGCGCTTCATGCATAACCTCAAGTCATCCGAAGCAGACTGTAAACTCGTTTGAGCGCTGGCGGCAAGTGCGTTGAAATGAAGGACAGAAAGGAGGATCCGGCCATGTACGCCATCCTCGAGACCCTGATCGACGCCCTTCGCCTGATGACTTTTCAACCGCCAGGGCGCCAGAAACACGGCAGCGGTTCACACGCGGCATCGGGCGCATGCCGAGGCTGCAGCAGCGACTGATCACTCCGGAGCACCACGCCCGCTGATCCATGCCGACTTCAATTCGAAGCTGCTACCATGAGTTAGAAAGCACCTCTCATGCATGAAGCCTCAGATCCGCACCGATCCGAGGGCAACATCAGCAGCGACGCAATCGCCACCGCGACCGACGCGCGCCCCGATGGGCAGGTGGCATGATCTGGCGTCAAGCGCGTCTGGTTGAAACGACGGACGGACAAGAGAGGGTGGCGCGGCAACGGTACCCCACGACAATGCTCGCGGCTTCATCGATCCAGCCGACGGCGCTCGGCAGAAGAAGTGATCCTGAATCGGAATCTGAAGAGCCGGAATCAGCCTTGGAGAAAGCGGCGCGATGAACCTGAAAGGATTCAGGAAAATGCCATCGCGCCGTGCCGCGCTATTCCATACGAACGGTGACGAAGCGCAGCTCGCCCGTCTTGTTGGAAAGCATCAGCAGCGCATTGCGCCGACCGTCAGACTTCAGCTCCTCGACACGCTCGGAGACGTCGTCAGGCGTATCCATCGCCTCCTGCCCCACCTCGACGATGACGTCACCCGGCTCGACCCGGCGCTCGGCTGCGGCCGAGCCTGCCTGCACCTCGGCGATCACGACGCCGTCGACATCGTCGGCAATGCCGAACTTCTTGCGGCTTTCGGCATTGAGCGTGGTCAGCTTCATGCCAAGCACCGTGTCGGAGGCCGGCATCTCGGCGGCTGGTGGCTGGTCGGTTTTCTTGTCGTCACTGCCCTCGTCGCTTGTGGTTGCCGAGGCATTGGCGACGTCTTCGCCATCCTCCAGCCGGCCGAGCGTGACCTTGACGGTCTGCTCATTGCCGTCGCGGATAATCGCGACGTCCACGGCCTTGCCGACGCCGCTCTCGGCGACTGCCCGCTGCAGGTCGCGCATCTCCGAGACATCCTTGCCGTCGAACTTGATGATTACGTCTCCAGCCTTGATCTCACCCTTGGTGATCGGCCCGCCCTCGATGATACCCGAGACCAGCGCACCGCGCGGCGAGGCCAGCTTCAGGCTTTCGGCGATATCGTCCGTCACCGGCTGGATGCGCACCCCGAGCCAGCCGCGCCGTGTCTCACCGAAGTCCTTGAGCTGCAGAACCACATTGGCGGCAAGCTCGGTCGGAACGGAGAAACCGATGCCGATCGAGCCGCCTGAAGGCGAAATGATCGCGGTGTTGATGCCGATCACCTCGCCCTGCATGTTGAACAGCGGGCCACCGGAATTGCCGCGGTTGATGGCGGCGTCCGTCTGGATGAAATTGTCGTAGGGGCCAGCATTGATGTTGCGACCGCGCGCCGAGATGATGCCGACGGACACCGAGCCGCCGAAGCCGAACGGGTTGCCGATCGCCATGACCCAGTCGCCGATGCGCATCTTGCGGGAATCGCCGAAAGGTACCGCCTTCAGGGGCGCTTTCGGCTCGACCTTCAGCACCGCGAGATCGGTCTTGGTATCCTTGCCGACGAGCTTGGCCTTCAGCTTGCTGCCGTTGGCAAAGATCACCTCGATATCGTCGGCACCTTCGATCACGTGATTGTTGGTGACGATGACGCCGGCGGGATCGATGACGAAGCCGGAGCCCAGCGAATTGACGGTGCGCTGGCGGTTGCCGCCCTTGTCTGCCTGCCCCTTGAAGAATTCATCGAAGAAGTCCTGGTAGGGCGAGCCCTCGGGCACCTGCGGCGTCGGCGCATCGTCGTCGTTCTTGACGCGCTGGGACGTCGAAATGTTCACGACCGCATCAAGCAGGCCGGCGGCAAGGTCGGCGACGGATGCGGGGCCATTGCTCGGCGGGCGAACGGCGGCCGTCTGCGCCATCGCGACATTGGACAGAAGCAGCGAGGCGGCCAGCGCCAGGGCGCCGAGGGATTTCGATCGAGTGGACAATTCGCGGAGCTCCTCACATTGTCTCGGCGGTGCGATACCTCAAAGGATAGCGCGTCATGCGATGCTCTGCAGCCCCACGCGCCCAACAGACGCAAGGATCGCTGCAGCGACCTTGATTTTCAGCATACCCTAATCCTTCGACCGATGCCGGTCGTAGGCGTCATGCAGCTGGTAACAGCGACGCGATCCGGGGATCCCGTTCCGCCCGATCCTCCTTTGAAGATACGGCGGAATTCAGAAGCGTCCAGACACGATTTTCTGATCCACCCAAAAGAGCGGATAGGGACCGACGATCAGATCGTGATCTCGTGCCCATGTTCTTTCAGCGCCTGCACCGCCTTGTCGAGATCGGAACCGGGCACGAAGATGTAGTCGGTGCTGAAGGTCGAATTGGCAAAGACGCCGATGCCTGCGGCCGAAAGCGGCCTGAGCACGGAAGAAAGCACGCCCGGCACGTCAACGCTGAAGTGCTGTTCGATGCGGAAGCAGCGCCAGCCGAGCGAGCTCTGGGTGCTGGAAGGCACGCGCGCGGCGCGGCAGACGAGGGTCATTTCCTCTCGCGAGCTGGACACGGTCCAGAAACCCGGCCCCGGCAGCCATTCCGGCATCTGGGAACCGACATTGAGACGGGTGATCGCATATTCGGCATCGACCAGCCGGATCAGCAGTTTATGTGGCATTTCGCATTATCCTCGAAGCAACCAGACAAGTCCGACACCGGCGGCAACGGAAAATACCCCGGCCAGTCGAAGCTGATGCTCCGGGACATACGGCAAACGCTTCGCCAATTCCACTAAAACCAAAGGGGCCAGTGCGTACACCAGCCCCTCGATGATCAGGAAGAAAGCGATCCCGGTCAGAAAGTCGGACATAGTCCGCTTAGTTCCCGGTCGCCGGTTGCGTCGTTGTCGCAGCCGGCGGGTTGCCTTCCGAGTCATTGAAATAACGGAAGAACTCCGAATGCGGCGACAGCACGAGCGTCGTGTCCGAGCTGCCGATCGACTCCGTATAGGCGGTCATCGAACGGTAGAATTCGAAGAACTTCGGATCGCGTGCGAATGCGTCGGCAAAGGTCTTCGTCCGTGCGGCTTCGCCTTCACCGCGCAGGATTTCCGATTCGCGCTGGGCGTCGGCGACGATCTCGACGACCTGACGGTCGGCGATGGCGCGGCGACGCTGGCCGGCTTCATTACCACGGGCGCGGATCAGCTCGGCTTCCGCCAGACGCTCGGCCTTCATGCGGTCGAAGGTCTGCTGCGAGACTTCCTGCGTCAGGTCCGTGCGACGGATGCGAACGTCCTCGATCCTGAGGCCGAGCGTTTCGGCATCGGCCTGGAGGTCGGCACGAACTTCGCGCATCATCGATGCACGCTCGTCGGAGAGTGCTGCCTCGAAACCGCGCAGACCGTAGACGCGACGCAGCGATGCGTCGAGACGAGTGCGCAACCGAGCCTCGGCCGAGTCGCGGTCGCCCGAAACGGTTTCGCGGAAGCGGCGGGGGTCGGCGATCTTGTAGACGACGAAGGCGTCGACTTCATAGAACTTGCCGCCCGAGACCTGGACGCGGATGTTGTCGAGATCGAAGCGCAGGGCCTGGTCCTCGACGTACTGTACGCGATCGGCATCCATGAAGGCGAAGGGCAGTTTGAAGTAGAGGCCCGGCTCGGTCTTGACGTCCTGGATCTGACCGAAGCGGACGACGACCGCCTGCTGGCGCTCGTTGACCACGAAGACCGACGAGTAGAGACCGACGAAGACGACCGCGAGCAGGATCAGGATGATTGAAGTACGATTGTTGATCACTGTGCGGCTCCCGTCTGTGCCGGCCGACCGATTTCGTTCAGCGGCAGATAGGGCACGACGCCCTGCCCGTTCTTCTCGTCGATGATGACCTTCTTCGACTTGCCGAGCACGCCCTGCATCGTTTCGAGATAGAGACGCTTGCGGGTCACGTCGGGCGCCTTGGAATACTCGTCGTAGACCGAGATGAAGCGCTGGGCTTCACCGTCCGCTTCCTTGACGATGCGATCCTTGTAGGCGGCTGCCTCTTCGCGGATCTGCGCGCCCTGACCGCGGGCCTTGCCGAGGATCTGGTTGGCATACTGGTTGGCTTCTTCGACGAAGCGATCTTCGTCCTGCTCGGCGCGCTGCACTTCGTCGAACGCGTCGGCAACTTCGCGCGGCGGAGCCGCATCCTCGATCGCCACGGTGTTGACCGAGATGCCGGCACCGTAGCTGTCCATCGTCGCCTGGATCGTGCTCTTCACGTCGGCGGCGATCGCCTGACGGTTATCACGGAAAATGTCCTGGGCCGGACGACGGCCGACCACTTCGCGCATGGCGCTTTCGGCAACCTGCTGCAGCGTGTCGGACGGATTTTCGACGTTGAACAGGTAGTGCTTCGGGTCCGTGACGGAATACAGCACCGAGAACTGGACGTTGACGATGTTCTGGTCGCCGGTGAGCATCAGGCCGGCATTCGACTGACCGCTGTTGCGACCGCCGATGTTCTGCTGCTGCTCGGTAATCTTGACGAACTCGACGGTTTCGAGCGGCCAGAAATGGTAGTGCAGGCCCGGCATCGAGATCTCGTCCTTCGGCTTGCCGAAGCGCATTTCGACGCCCCGTTCATCCGGCTGGACGGTATAGATCGAGTTGATCAGGATGAAGCCGACGATCAGCAGGCCGACGATGGCGAAGACGCCGCCGTTAAAGCCGCCGGGAACGACGTTCTTCAGCTGATCCTGGCCACGGCGAATGATCTCTTCGAGATCCGGCGGGCCGCCTTTGCCACCACCACCGCGCGGGCGGTTCGGCCCCTGGCCCCATGGACCCTGATTGCCTCCGCCGCCGCCGCCGCCACCCCAAGGGCCGCCGCCGCCATTCTGATTGCTCCAGGGCATCAAAACCTCTCTTTTGAATACTGCTCACGATGAACTGCCGCGCGAATGCACGGACGTCCACGATGTGAACCCGTTATAGGTATGACATGCATCGCTTTCAACGCGATAGGCCAGAGTTCACCGTAAATGGTTCAAAATAGTTGACGAATAGGCCGTTACAGCGCCGCGCGTCGCATCTGCCGCACCAAAGCGCTGTGACACCTCGAACGTGCAGCGGCACCTTCGCCGTCGGCCGGCGCCGATCAATGATCCCAGATCAACCTGCGCTACGCCGGCGCCAGGTCACGAAATGCATGGCATGGCTGTCCTTCTCGCTCTGCGGCAGATCCTCTTCGAACACCTTGTCGAAGACGGCGGGATCGATTTCGGGAAAGCGCGCATCGCCTTCGACTTCGGCCGGAACCTCGGTGATATGAAGGATATCCGCCGCACCGATCGCCTGGCGATAGATCTCGCCGCCGCCGACGACGCAGACCTCGTCCGCACCGGTTGCCTCAGCTTCTCGCCGCGCCGCGGCGAGCGCTTCTTCCAGCGAATGCACGACGATCGCGCCCTCGGCGGAGTAATCAGCGCTGCGGCTGATGACGATGTTCGCCCGGCCCGGCAGCGGACGCCCGATCGAGGCCCAGGTCTTGCGCCCCATGATCACGGGCTTGCCGATCGTCAGCGCCTTGAAGCGCTTGAGGTCGGTCGGAAGCCGCCAGGGCAGATCACCCTCGCGGCCGATCACGCCGTTGGCGGCAACCGCTGCAATGAGGGAGACTTTCGGTTCGTTGGTGCTGGTATCAGTCATGGAACCCATTCGGTTTGCTGTCGATTTCACTTGCCCTGACAAGGGCCGGACGGTCCGTCACCACCCTTATGTAGCGGTCGACGACCTCGCTCTCGGGCAGGATCTTGCGCATCCATTGCAGCGCACTGGCCAAAAGCAGATCGGCGGCACTCATCGTCGCGCCGAGCAGATAGGCCTGCCGGCTGAGCACGTCGATCACATGCCCGCACATTTCGCTGTAGAGCCGCGCCTGCGCCGGATTGCTGATCGTCGCCCCGGTGATGTGCGCCAGCGCCGTCGGCTCGATCACGCCGGCATAATAGGCGAGCCAGGAGAGATAGGCGCCGCGCTCGGGATGGCCGGGCGACCGCCCGAGGCTGCATTCGGGATGAAGGTCGGTGAGGTATTGCACCACGGCCGCCGATTCCCAGATCAGAGCGTCCTTGTGCAGCAGCGCCGGCACCTGCTTGTGCGGATGCGGATTGTTTTCGTCGGGCGCACCGGTTCCATCCCAGCGGCGGATCGAGACATAGCGGATCTCGTATTCCGCGCCGATCTCCTCGAGCAGCCAGACGATCCGCGAGGAGCGCGACTGCGGTGCGTGGATGAGCGTCAGCATCGAAACCTCCCGACAGCGCGGCGTAAAACAGAACACGCCAAGGTCGCTGCAACGCCTGAATTACGTCATAGGCGGAAGACCTCCCGGTCTGCCGCCATCACGCGAATGCCCGTATCGATCACGCCGCCCGCACTGCCCGAAGCGGCGAGCAGTCAGACGGCGATCGGCGCCTTGATCGTTGAATCGGCTTCGTAACCGACAAGGGTAAAGTCTTCAAAACGGAACGCAAACAGATCCTTGACATCAGGATTGATCTGCATGGTCGGCAATGTCTTCGGCGTGCGGGCAAGCTGCAGCCGCGCCTGGTCGAAATGGTTGTGGTAGATGTGCGCGTCGCCGAAGGTGTGGACGAAATCGCCCGGCTTCAGCCCGGTCACTTGCGCAACCATCATCGTCAGCAACGCGTAGGAGGCGATGTTGAAGGGCACACCGAGGAAGATGTCGGCCGAGCGCTGGTAGAGTTGGCAGGAAAGCTTGCCGTCGGCGACATAGAACTGGAAAAGGCAATGGCACGGCGGCAGCGCCATCTCGTCGACCAGCGCCGGGTTCCAGGCCGAAACGATATGCCGGCGCGAATTCGGATTGGTCTTCAGGCTTTCGACGAGACCGGCGATCTGATCGATATGCCGTCCGTCCGGCGCCGGCCAGGAGCGCCACTGGTAGCCGTAAACAGGGCCGAGATCGCCGTTTTCGTCCGCCCACTCGTCCCAGATGCTGACGCCATTGTCCTTGAGATAGGCGATGTTGGTCTCGCCCTTCAGGAACCAGAGCAGTTCGTGAATGATCGAGCGCAGGTGCAGCTTCTTGGTGGTCAGCACCGGGAAGCCTTCCGCCAGATCGAAGCGCATTTGGTAGCCGAAGACCGAGCGCGTGCCCGTTCCCGTCCGGTCGCCCCGGTCGGTTCCGCTGGTCATCACATGATCGAGGAAGTCGAGATATTGCTGCATGGTCTGGCGCCGCCGATTCGTGTTGTCCCAAATTTAGGGTGAAGCCGGCGGCAAACCAATGTCTTGGGGATGTTTATCCCGCAAATTTAGCCGCGCTCGAGCCGGGACCTTGAGGAAACCTGCGCGTTTTCCACCGGCATCCCGCCTCAAGGCATCGGTTCGGTTGATGACCCCGGGGCGATCCGACCCGACCTCACCGCGACCTACAGCGTCTGCAGCTTGCCGAGGTTCTTGGCCACCAGATAGTAAAAGGTCACGCGCGACTTGGAGCGGTCCGCAGACATCGCCTTCGCCGTGGCCGAGATGGCTGCGTCCGCGTCCGCACCCGCGACGCCGAGCTTCTTCTCGCACCATTTTTCCCTGACGCGATCGAGCTCCTTGGGGTCGGTGGCCGATACGAGCGAGGAATCCTTGTTGCGAAGCGCAATGCCGAGATGGCGCACGATCTTGTTCACAACGGCTTCATCGGCGCCGCTGTCATACTTCTGCACATCTGCGAGATAGTCGGTCATGATGCCTCCACGTTGGGATTGCTCGAAAAACCGCAGCCGTACCCCGCATGCCCCAGCGGCCCGCCTGCAGCAGCCGGAGTTTTTCATGGCTGCCAATCATGTCAAGCGTTTTGGAAAAGCAGCGATTTATCCGCTTGCTCCCCTTTTCTTGGGCGCTGGAAAGACCTATATGACAGATGCCGTCTTCGGGCGGCTATGGCAATAAACGGGCGGTGAAATAAACCCATTGGACCCGGGGGCGGTACCCGGCGCCTCCACCAAAAACCGGTCGACACGTCGATGACCGGCTTTTGATGGGGGCGAAATAGGATCGACAAGGGCGTAAAGATCGACTTTTTGCTCGGCATTGTACCACCGTTATCGGGCTAAACTTATAGTTGCAAACGACAACTATGCTGAAGCACGTCTCGCTGCCTAACGGCGGTGCGACACTTCAAATCAAGTCCTTCCGGGTAGCACCGTAAGGCGGGGTCCGAAGGCACCTGGCAACAGAAGCCTTCACCTTCTCCCCCGCTTCGAAATGGTCTATAGATGCTTGGATAATTGACTCGTCATATTCTGACGGGCAATGGAAAGCCGACAGTAGAATTGAGTTCGAGAAAGACGGGAATCCCATGGGCCAGGACCACATTCGCTACGACATTCTGGCACAGGATGCGCTTCGCGGCGTCATCCGCAAGGTGCTGACCGAGGTTGCCGCCACCGGCCACCTGCCCGGCGAACACCATTTCTTCATCACCTTCCTGACCGGAGCGCCGGGTGTTCGCATCTCGCAGCACCTGAAGTCCAAGTATCCCGAGCAGATGACCATCGTCGTCCAGCACCAGTTCTGGGAACTCAAGGTCTCCGATATCGGCTTCGAGATCGGCCTTTCCTTCTCCGATACACCGGAGCGGCTCGTCATTCCGTTCAATGCCATTCGCGGCTTCTACGACCCCTCGGTCAACTTCGAACTCGAGTTCGACGTGGCCGTGGCCGAAGAGGAAGAACTCGAATCGGCGGAGATCACCGCCTACCCCGTGCCTGAAACCGACGGCGAAGTGCCGCCCAAGGACGCGGAGAAATCCGGCGAAGCCAAGAATGGCGGCGGCTCGGTCGTTTCGCTCGATTCCTTCCGCAAGAAGAACTGAGGCAGCTGAAAGGGCGCGGCATGAGTGGTGACGTCGTCAATCTACGCCAGTTCCGCAAGCGCAATGCCCGCGCCGAAAAAGAGAAGCAGGCCGAACAGAACCGTATCTCGTTCGGCCGCACCAAGGCCGAGAAATCGCTGACCGAAGCCTTGAACGCGAAAGCGGCAAAAGCCCTCGACCAGGGGCGCCGCCAGCCCGCAGCCGATCGACCCGATGAGGCCGAGGACTGAGGCACAGGGCGCGTAAGCGGCTGCGACCTTCTTCAAATCATCATCGAAACAGATTGTGCGGAACGTCTCACGCGTGAATGCGTTGCTAGAGCATCAAAGCCGGCGCACGGCTCGGCAAAAGCGATTCTGCCGCAATGACTTGCAGCAGCGTCCCGAATCAAACCGCCAACGACTTGAATCAATTTGCGAGCTCCGGCGATGATCCGAAAACACTCCGCCACCCTGCACGGGCACCGCACCAGTTTTTCGCTCGAGGACCCGTTCTGGCTGGAGCTGAAGACGATCGCGGCGACCCGCGCCATGCCGATCGCCCAGCTGATCGTCGAGATTGACGACGCGCGCGGCAGTGACAGCAACCTCTCCTCGGCACTTCGGGTCTACGTTCTCGACTGGATCAAGTCGAACGTGCCGCGCTCAGCGGCCGGCGACACGTGACACCTCGTCGCCTTGGCTTGCGAACCCGTCGGTCAGGGCGCCGGCGAGGCCCTCGCGCAGCTGGGTCGCCATCGCCCTGATCCCGCCCGGCAGCCGTGAATACTCGATCAGGCACACCCGGTTGCGCCCCGTGTTCTTGGCGAGGTAGAGCTGGTCGTCCGCGATCTTGAAGATGTCCTCGTACTGTACCGGATAGGTAAACAGCGCCACGCCGATGCTGACCGTCACCGGATCGGCATCCGGAGCAATCGCCTGCCCATGCTCGGCCACCGCCAGACGAATGCGCTCGGCCATCGCCCCGATCGTTGCGGGGTGGGCATGGTGAACGAACACGCCGAACTCCTCACCGCCGAGACGGCCGATCAGGCCGACATCGCCAACCGCCAAGCGCATCTCGGTTGCTATCGCCACCAACGCATCGTCACCGGCGAGATGGCCATGGCGATCATTGATGCGCTTGAAGTGGTCGGCGTCCAACACCATCAGCGCGGAGGTGGCTGGAAATGGCTTGAGATCCTGTTCGGCAACGAACGCCGTGACATCCGACGTGAACGCAGCGCGATTGAGACAGCCGGTCAGGCCGTCGTAGCGGCTCGCCAGTGTCAGCAGATCGTTGGCGCATGCAAGCTGCTGGAGCTTGATGCCGATGACGGCGAAAAGCGGGATCGCCAAGAGCAGCGGGATGAACAGGGCAAGGCGCATCGACGTCGCCATCACCTCAGCTCCGAAGGGGGCGATGTAGTAATAGGTGACGAGAACGGCAACGGTCGTGCAACCGACGGCGCCCGAGAACGTCCAGTTCACGATCCAGATGATCGCGCGGCGATCAAGGCCCTCATCCAGCGACGTCATGCCACCCCCCGTTGCAAGCCACACTGTGAAGGCAGAATGCTAACTCCTGCTCAATCAATCCATTAGGATTTTAGGGGTTTTGCGCTTCACTGCTGCCACAACAGGCGCCGGCAGCCGAATCAGATTGGCATTCGATCGCTGCACCAGAGCCGCACACCGGGCAAAGCAGGCCGCGCCAGCCCGCTGAAACATAGACTTTTGATTGCAACGGGAACCCGCCCCTCGCCTTCTGTGTGCCTTGCGCCACACCTCGCACAATTCCCGCGTGCCGAAACGGAATTTGACGCGAATATGCTTGTTTAGCATCATCTAATTTCGAACAATCGAGGTGCTGCCAGTGGCCGCAACCTCTGGCGCTCATGCAACATGAGAGGGAGGAAGGCATGCAGCTCTATGCTCGGATCGGTCTGGCCACGTGTTTGACCCTGTCATCGGCCGCGGTCGCCAGCGCCGCCGACATCGCGCCGCTCCTTGCGCCCACGGCGCAGCCGCAGGAGACGGAAAGCGGCTGGCAGTTCACCGTCGCACCCTACTTCTGGATGGCGGGCCTGAGGGGCGATACGGCCCAGTTCGGGCTGCCCGAGGTGCATATCGATTCCAGTTTCAGCGACATCTGGGACAATCTCGATTTTGCCTTCATGGCGATGGGCGAGGCGCGCAACGGACCCTACAGCATCTTCGGCGACGTCATGTACACCAAGCTGTCCGCCGACGGCAGCACGCCGAACGGTATCCTCGCCAATAGCGTGGATGTGGACTCGACGTCTTTTGCCGCGCTGCTGGGCGTCGGCTATGCCATTTACGAAGACCAGTCATCCAATCTCGATATCGTCGGTGGCTTGAGAGTCTGGTCCGTCGACACCACACTTTCGTTCTCCGGCGGCCCGCTGGATGGTGTCAGCCGGGATGACGGTGCCACCTGGGTCGATGCGGTCGCCGGCCTGCGCGGCACCTATAACTTCACGCCCGAGTTTTATCTGACCGGTTGGGGGCTGGTCGGCGGTGGCGGCGCGGATCTCGATTGGGATGCGGCACTCGGCCTCGGCTACAAGTTTACCGATACGATCTCGGCCGTCGCCGGCTATCGCGCGCTCGGCGTCAACTACAGCAACGACGGCTTCGAATACGATACGGTGCAGCACGGACCGATCCTGGGGGTCGCCATCCGCTTCTGATCCGACGCGTTGCGGCGGTCGGCGACGAGCGATCTATGGCACGGCAGGTGTTCCGCTTCATTTTCTCCTCAAGTCGCACGCGACCTGGGGAGGCGGCAGAATGCCTGAAGTTCGACAGCAGCCTCGGCGCGCACAGCTGACAAGTGGCACCTGCAAGGCCCCCGGACGCGTCAGCCAAGCGCCGGCGATCAAGCCGCTGCCGCGACATGGAGAGACGCACAGCATCTCTGCCTCTGCGTTCCGCTCCACTGCCGCAGTCCAGGAAAAATGCAAAGCGTCGCCCAGCAGGAAAGACGTGAAAACAAAGCGATCGCGCGTTTCCCCGGCCCGCCTTCTGCATGTTTCCTTAAATCGTACCTGGCTTAACGATGAGCATGCGGCAATTCAAAGCGCTATAGCGCCCTATTGCACCGTGACATCGGGCAGCACGTCGAAATTCAGCCCCTGCCCACCCGGCTTCTGAGGCCCGTCGACAGTTCCCGGCGGCACCTGCGACGGGGCGCCCAGTTGCTGTTGCTGCTGGCGTTCGCGTTCGATACGTGCGGCTTCTTCCGCTGCCTTGCGCGCGGCCTCTTCCGCCGCCTTTCGTTCAGCCTCTGCGCGGGCCGCCAGATCCGCCTTCACCCGTTCCGCCTCAACTGCCGCCGCTGCACGCCGGCGCTCTTCGGCGACCGCCCGCAGGCGCTCGACTTCACGCTGCTGCGCCTTTGCCTTGTAAAGCTGAACCTCGCGACGCAGCCGTTGCTTCTCAAGCACGTTGGCCTGCAGCGTCTCGACGCGCCGGCGCTCGCGCTCAAACGCCCGAAGCGACAGGAAATTCGAGAGATCGGCAACATCGAGGTTCACGCCCGGTGACGAAAGCAGGCCGGCATAACTCAGCCGCACACGCGGCTCGGCCCCGGCCAGCGCCTCGTCGCCCGGCCGGAAGGTCATGTCGATGTTCGCGTCGAGACGCTCCGCCGCCAGATCCACCGATGCTTCGCCGACAAAGGCCGCGTTGCCGTCGGCAGCCGTGACGTTCTGCGCCCTGAGCACGCCACCGGCGATGCTGAAGGGGACCTTGACCACACCGACGACCGACTGGCCGGAAAACACGGCTGCCTCCGCCGCCTGGCGGATTGCGTCAGCCGAAATCTCCGTCTTCATGGCGTCGGCAGTTGCCATCAGCTGCGGCAGCGCCGCGCTGTTGACGCCGTTGAGCGTCACGCCGTTGAAGGTGGCGGTGCCCGAGCCGCTTGCGGAATGGGCCATGGCTTGCGCGTTCGCACCCGAGGCCTCGAGCGCTACCGAAACGTCGAAGGTGCCGGTGGCGACCGGGGCGCCCGCATGCGTCCAACCAGCCTGCGCCAGATCCCCGCCCTTGACGTCGAGCCGCGAGCGCAGGAAGCCGGAGCCATTGGCATTGCCGAGCTGCAACCGGCCTTCGAGCTTGCCGCCGAGCCAGTCGCCGGTCGCATCGGTAAAAGCGATCTCGTCGCCCTTCCACTCAAGCTTGCCGGCAAAGTTGCCGATGGCGCCGTAGAACCCCGGCCAGAAGTTCGCGGCCTGCACATCGAGCGCCACGTTGAAACCGGTCCAGGCGGGTTGCGTCACGGGGGTTTTCGACAGCGCTCCGCTCGACATGTCCTGAACATGGCCAAGGATGCCCTCGGCCAGCCAGGCGAGATCGAGCGTTGCGACACTGATCTGGCCTTCGGCCTTGCCCGGCACCTTGCGGTCGATCGTCAGGGCGCCTTCAAAGCCGTTGTTGTCGGCCTTGCCTTCGACGGTCGTAAAGGCGATCGCCTCCGGTGTCGTCGCCACGTCGGCCGAAACCGAGATCGGCAGGCCGGTGCCCGTCTGCGGCAACGCGATGCCCTGCTGCAGCAGATAGGGTTCGAGGTCTTCGGTCTGGAGTGTCAGTTTGGCCTGGCCCTCGAGGAAATGGTCTCGCGAGAGATCGAAGCTGCCTTTGGCGGCAAGCGACGTCTTCTCGGTGGTAAAGGTCACCGTGCCATTGGCGTTGGAGCCATCGGTGCTCTGCAGCTTGATGGAGAGGATGCCATTGGCATCGGCATCGAAAGGCAGCGGGTCGAACCCGGCCTGGCCGAGAAGCAGCAGCGTCTGCGGGTTTTCGAGCGTCGCTTCGAGCAGCATGCCCTTGCCGGAAAGCGCCTGTGCCATGTCGGGCGCCTGATAGCTGGCAGCGATCTTTGTGCCGTTGGCCGTGCCGAAAATGCCGAAGGTCGCCGGCGCGTTGCCTTCCTTGTTACCGGCAGTCAGCGTCACGTCGAAGGCAGCGTCCGTATAGAATGGTCCGGCCCGGGTCAGGCGGCGAAGGGCCGGATGATCGACGGCGTGCCGACCGATCATTTCCAGAAACGGTGTCAGGTCCTTGGCCGCCAGCTTCATCTTGGCCGAAATCACCGGCTTTTCGAGATCGCCGCTGGCGCGCCCGGAAAAGGCAAGTTGCGCGCCGGCAAGCGAACCGATCGCCACGCGCTCGGCCTGAAGCTGGCCATTCTTGAATGTCACCACCGCCTGAACGTCGCGCGCGTCCTCACCGAAGGCGGAGAACTCGTCGGCGGAAAGGTCGGCGGCAATCGCATGCTGCATCAGCGTCGAGGCCGAAGCATCGCCGGCAACCAGACCCGCCAGCGCCTGCAGGGCTTCGAGGTCGATGCGATTGCCGTTCAGCTGCAGCGACAGGTTCGGCTGCTGTTCGGCGAAGGACTGACGCTCGAGCCGCCCCTTGAGGCTGGCGTCGCCGGCGGCCACTTCCAGGTTTTCGAACTGCTGCAGCGTGTCGGTCAGGTTGACGGTTGCCGAAAAGCCCGCGGTCTTCAGCTTGCGGATCGCCGGATCGACGGAGCCCGCCAGCCAGCTCGCCAGGCCCGAAGGCTGGTTGGACGCGAGAAGCAGGTCGCCGCGGAACGAGCGCTGGCCCTTGAGGTTGAGCCGTCCCTTGGCCTCCAGCTGGGTGCGCCCGGGCAGAAGGGCCACGACATTGTCGATCACCCACCCGGCACCATCCGGCTGCACGTCGATGCGCACGTCGCGCACGGTCGTATCGCCGATGACGATCGCCGGCAGTTTCAGGCTGGCCCGTCCCGGCACCTGCGGAATGGGGATGTCGGCGGCAATCGCCAGCATCGCTTCCAGCCGCTGGCGCATGGAAATCGCCGGGTCGCGCCCGGTCTTGCCGTTGCTGCCGGAATTGCCGATGCGGCTGACGTCGATCTGCTGGCCGTCGGCGATCAGCAGGAACTTCTGATCCTTGCCGGTATCAAGCGTCGCCTCGCCGGTCACCACGTAAGGATCGTCCGCGGGGCCGATCTCGAACCGGTATTCCGGCACGCGGATACTCTCATTGGTCAGCTGGAAATCACCGTTGATGCGCAGCGGCGCATGGCCGTCCGCATCCTTTGCCTCGCCCTGCGGGCGATTTTCGGTCAGCGTGAAGCGACCGCCGTAGACCGGCTTGAAGTCGACGATCTTTAATGCACCGTCGAGCTCGACGCCGAAGGGACGCTTGTCCGGCGTCACCCGCGCCTTGAGGCTCAGCGCACCCGTCTCGTCCACCTCGTTGCTGGAAAAGGCGAAACTGCCGGCCTCGCCATCAAGCGCAGCCCGCCCCTCCACCTTCCAGGGGCCAGCCAGGGTACGGGCGGAAAGATCGGCGGAAAGGTCGGTCACGCGCCGGGTGCGGCCGGTCTGCTCGTCGATGAACTCGATCTCGCCGTTGGTGATCTCGACGTTTTCCAGCACCACCGTCTTGGCGGGGATCGCCGTGCGCGTGCCGCGCGCCCAGTCGAGGGTGCCATCAGGGAGAAGCCTGACCTTGGCCTTCGGCCGGTCGAGGCGCATATCGAAGATCAGGGCTTCGCCGCTCAGGAACGGCGCCAGTTCCGCGCTCATCGAGAACTGCGCGACCTGGATCAGCGGCTCGCCCTTGTCGCTGCCGCCGACGCGCACGTCATTGAGCGTGACCGTCGGGAACGGGATCAGCCGTGCGTCGACGCTGCCGTGGACGACGACAGGCTTGCCCATGATGCGGCTTGCCTCGCGTTCGAATTCCTTGCGGAATCCCGTCCAGTCGATGAACCACGGGGCGATCAGCGCCGCAAAAAGCGCAATGACCACAAGACCGCCGATGGCAACCAGAATTCGCGAAAGCACCGTGCCTACATTCCCATCAAGTTCTCAAGGCGCCCGTCGGCGCCGTCTGCGTCCATATGAACGCCAAAGCGACGTCTTCGTCCATTACATTTGGACGCCTTCGTCCTTATCCATTGCGAGGGCGTTGCCTGCCGCCCCACCGGGCGGCTGCAGCACCGCTCTCCCCTCGTCCGTCCACTCGCGTCAGGCGAAGATCTTGCCGGGGTTGAAGATGCCCTGCGGATCGAGCGAACGCTTGACCTGCCGCATCAGATCCAGCGCGTCGCCAAGCTCGGCTTCGAGAAACGGCATCTTGCCCTGACCGATGCCGTGCTCGCCGGTGCAGGTGCCATCCATCGACAGCGCCCGCGCGTTCAGCCTCTCGACGAAGGCCTCGGCCCGCGCCACGTCGGCGGCGTCCTTGTCGTCAAACAGCAGCCCGACATGGAAGTTGCCGTCGCCGGCATGTCCGACGATCGGGGCCGTCAGGCCGTGTGCCGCGATGTCCTCATGGGTCGCCGCCACGCAATCGGCCAGCCGCGAGATCGGCACGCACACATCGGTGGAAAGAATGGCTGCCCCGGGGATCAGGCTCTTCTGGGCCCAGTAGGCGTTGTGCCGCGCCTTCCACAGCCGCGCCCGCTCTTCGGGGTTGGTGGTCCAGATGAAGCCGCTGGAGCCGAAGTCGGCCGCAATTTCGGCAAAATGCCGCGACTGCATTTCGACGCTCTCGCTGTTGCCGTGGAATTCGACGAACAGCGTCGGCGTCTCCTCGTAGGAAAGGCCGGAATAGTTGTTGCAGGCCCTCATCTGCAGCGCGTCCAACAGCTCGATGCGGGCAACCGGAATGCCGGATTGAATCGTCAGGATCACCGCATTGCAGGCATCCGCAATCGTCGGGAACGGGCAGACGCCGCCGGAGATGACTTCGGGAATGCCCTGGAGCCGGAGCGTGATCGAGGTGATGATGCCAAGCGTGCCCTCGGCACCGACGAACAACCGGGTAAGGTCGTAGCCGGCCGACGACTTGCGGGCCCGATGCGCCGTGCGCACCTCGCGACCGTCTGCCGTCACCACTGTCAGCGCCAGCACATTGTCCTTCATGGTGCCGTAGCGCACCGCATTGGTGCCGGATGCACGCGTCGAGGCCATGCCGCCGATCGAGGCGTTGGCGCCAGGGTCGATCGGGAAGAACAGGCCCGTGTCGCGCAGATAGGTGTTGAGCTCTTCGCGGGTGATGCCGGGCTCGACCCGGCAGTCCAGATCTTCCGCGTTGACTTCGAGCACGCGGTTCATGCGCATCATGTCGACGGAGATGCCGCCGTGCGGCGCGTTGACATGGCCCTCGAGCGACGAGCCGGTGCCGAAGGGAATGAGCGGCACGGTGTTGGCCGCGGCGATTGCGACGATCTCGCGGACTTCGTCTGCACTTTCTGGAAAGACGACGCCGTCGGGAAGCTGCGCCGGGATATAGGTGGTGGTGTGGGCATGCTGGGCGCGGATCGCTTCGCCCGTCTGGAACCGATCGCCGAATCGGGCGGCAAGCTGCGCCTTTACGGTATCGATCCCGGTTTCGTTTCGCGAGCCAGCCCTGATCGCCTTCAATGCCACGGAAAACGTCCCTTCTTCATGCCATCCGCACCGCCCCGTTCCGACCTTGGGGAAGCGCTTTCATTTCAAGGCGCTACTGTGCAAATCGGAATCACTTTGTCCAGACGTTGACGCAGTCTCTAGCAGACTATCGCGTGAAAACGCCGGTGGTGAGACCTGAGTGTCACAAAGCTTTCGTCTTGTGACGGGAAACGCCCCCGAGGGCGGACCTTGGGCAGCAGGCGTTGTGCCGACGACACCGGCCTGTCACAACATCCTGCCAACACAACAATCTGGCCCTTTCCTGCGACAAACGGGATAGAGAAGAAGCCCGGTCGGCTGGCCGCTCCCGGCACTACATGAGGAAAAAGAACTATGTTCGGTCTGCTCGCTTTGCTGACGGCCTCGATATTCTTCGGCGCCGCCATCTACATCAACGTGGCTGAACAGCCGGCAAGGCTTCGGCTCGACAACCGCGCAGCGCTGACGCAATGGGTCCCGGCCTACCGTCGCGGTTTCCAGATGCAGGCCTCGCTCGCGATCATCTCGGGCCTGCTTGGTCTTGCCGCCTGGTGGCAGAGCGGCAATGGGCTCTGGGGCTTCGGCGCAGCAGTCATTCTCCTGAACTGGCCCTTTACGATCCTCTTGATCATGCCGATCAACCGGCGCCTGGAGGCAACGCGGCCAGAGGAAGTCAACGAGGAAACCCGCGGGCTTCTCGTTCACTGGGGCAGGCTGCACGCCGGCAGGAGCGCGTTCGGCGCTATCGCCATGCTGGTCTACCTCCTCGCCGTCTGGCTGGAGCTTCGGGGCTAGCGCATCCCGCTTTCAAGCGGAGCCATGGAAGGCCGGCAAGCTGCCCTATAGCCAAAGTGCTGGCGCATCCTTGGGCCGGTTGCGCCACGCGGGCCGCCGTTACTTCGCTTCGAGCGCGGCGGCGGCCTCCATTTCCTCGTGCAACTTGCGCTCCTCGTCCGCATGCGGCTTGGTAAGCCCGGCAATGACGAGATAGGCAACCGGCGTCAGGTAAAGCGTCACGACCACCGCAAGGCCGAGACCGCCGACCAGCACCCAGCCGAGCGCGATGCGCGCCTCCGCACCGGCACCGCTTGCCATCACCAGCGGCACCGCGCCGACGATGGTGGCGATCATTGTCATCATCACCGGCCTGAGGCGGATGTTGGCAGCATTCTCGATCGCGGTTCGCACATCCTGGCCACGGTCGCGCAGCTGGTTGGCGAATTCGACGATCAGGATGCCGTTCTTCGCCATAATGCCGACGAGCATCACCAGGCCGATCTGGCTGTAGATGTTGAGCGTATTGCCGGTGAGGATCATCGCAAAGACCGCGCAGGCGAGCCCCAGCGGCACCGTCGCCATGATGATCAGGCCGCTGACGAAGCTTTCGAACTGTGCGGCCAGCACCAGGAAGATGATGACGAGGGCAAAGCCGAAGGTGACGATGAGACCGTTGGCGTTCTCGTTGAGGGTCGCAGCTTCCGCAAGCGGCATGATGCGCGAGCCCGGCGGCAACAGCGGTTCCGCCATTTGCTCGACCATGGTCAAGGCTTCGCCGAGCGCGAGGTCAGACTTGAGCCCCGCCGACAGCGACACGGCGCGAAGCTGCGATTCCCGCGACAGCTGCGGCGCCACGGCCGTTTCCTCGACGCTGGCAATCGTCGACATCGGCACGATCTTGCCGTCGCCGGCCTTCAGGAAGATGTTCTGCAGGTCGGTCGGGTCATTGACTGGATTGGTCGAGGACAGAAGCTTGACCGGGTAAGATTCGCCGTCGACGAAGACATCGACGACGCTGTTGCCGTCGAGCATCGCCTGCAACGCCCAGGCCAGGCCACCGATATCGACGCCCATGTCGGATGCGCGCTCGCGGTCGATGGTGATCGAAAGCTGCGCCTGGTTGGCCTCGTAGTTCAGCCGCACGTTCTCGAAGCGACCGCTGTCTTCCATCTGGCGCACGAGCTTTGCGGCGGCATCGCCAAGCTTGGTGTAGTCGTTTCCGACCAGCGCCACCTGCAGGCCGCTGCCGGCGCCGCGAATGCCAAGGCTGTTGGGCTGCATCGCAAACACCCGCACCGAGGGAATGCGCGCGGTCACCTTGTTGATCTCCGCGACGATCTGCTGCTGGCTGCGTTCGCGTTCGCCCCAGGGCGCCAGCGTCAGCACCATGAAGCCGCTATTGGCCGAGCCGCCCTGGCCGGAGATCGAGAAGATGTTGTCGATCTCGCCGGATTTGACCAGCGGCTGCAACCCGTCCTCGATCCGGCGCATCTGCGCCTGCGCGTATTCGAGCGACACGCCCTGCGGCGCGTTGATACGCATCATCACTTGCGAGCGGTCCTCGCTCGGCGTCAGCTCCGATTTCAGCGTCATGAAGCCGATACCGCCCATGGCCGTGAAGAAGGCGGCAACGACGAAGACGATCAGTGGCGCATTGAGGCAGCCGCGCAGGGTGACGCGATAGAATTCGGACGCACGCGCGCCGAAACGGCGCATCGGCCCGGGTTTGGAATGGTTCTCCTGCGTCAGCATGCGCGATGCCAGCATCGGGCAGAGCGTCAGCGACACGAAGGATGACAAGAGGATCGAGAAAGCGAGCACGAAGCCGAACTCGCGGAAAAGACCGCCGGTCTGCCCCGGAAGAAACGACAGCGGAATGAACACAGCGGCAAGCGTCGCCGTCGTCGCCAGCACCGCGAAGAACACTTCGAGCGTGCCGTGCACGGCCGCGGCCCTCGGCCCCAGCCCCTCGGCCCGTCGCCGCACGATGTTTTCCAGGACCACGATCGCGTCGTCGACCACAAGACCTGTCGCAAGCACGATGGCGAGCAGCGTCAGGATGTTGATCGAGAAGCCGGCCATGTAGATCGCCGCTACGGTACCGATCAGCGCAATAGGCATGGTGATCGTCGGGATCAGCGTCGCCCGCCAGTCGAGCAGGAACATGTAGATGACGAGTGTGACGATGAAGATCGCCACGACCAGCGCGATTTCCACCTCGTGGATGGCGCCGTTGATGAACACCGCATCGTCGCTGGTGATCCTGAGCTGCGTGCCCTCGGGAAGGATTTCCGTCTGGATCGTCTCGACAACCTTGCGCACGCCTTCCGAAATATCGACAGTGTTGGACTGTGCCTGGCGGATGATGCCAAGGCCGATGCCCTGGCGACCGTTGGAGCGCAGCGCCGTCGAGCCGGTATCAGGCCCGAGCGTCACCGTGCCGATATCGCGCAGCCGCACATTGTTGACAAGGATCAGGTTTTCGAACTGCTCCGGCGTCTGCAGGTCGGCGGTGGCGCGCACCGAAATGTCCTGGCTGGCGCTCGTCAGCTTGCCGGCCGGCACGTCATAGGAGGCGTTGGCAAGCGCCGTCCTGAGGTTTGCCACCGTCACCCCGCGCCCGGCGAGCTTGGCCTGGTCGAGGTCGATGCGGAAGATCTTTTCCTGGTCGCCGTAAACGGCGACGTCGGCGACACCCTCGACAGCGGCGAGCCGGTCGCTGATCTCGTTTTCGACCAGCAGCGTCATGTCTTCCATCGACATGGTGTCGGAGGTCAGCGCCAGGCGCATGATCGGCTGGCTATCGGCATCCGCCTTGACGATGCTCGGCTCGTCGACATCTTCCGGCAACTGGTTGCGCACGCGGCCGAGCGCGTCGCGAATGTCGTTGGCCGCCTGGCCGATATCGGTGGTGTCGGAAAACTGCAGCGTTACCCGGCTGCGGCCGAAGGACGATGTCGAGGAAATGTCCTTGATGCCCTGAACGCGCGAGACGGCGCCCTCGACCACCGAGGTCACCTCGCGGTCCATCGTTTCGGGCGCAGCACCATCGAGCGTCGTCGTGACCGATATGACCGGCTGGTCGACCTGTGGCAGCTCGCGGATTTCGATGCCGTTCCAGGCCGCAAGGCCGGCAACGACGATCAGCGTATTGACCACCAGCGCGAAGATCGGCCGGCGAATGAAAAGGGCGGTGAAGCCGGTCTTGCCGGCCTCGCGGGCGGTTTGGTGTCCCGGTTCCTTGGCGCCGCTCACTTCACGTCCTCCGCGACCTTCTGCGCGGTATCGCGGCGCTCGCGCCCGGCGATGCGGACTTCGCCGCCATCGCGCAGCCGCTGCACGCCTTCGGTGACGACTTCGTCGCCTTCGCTCAAGGCCGCATCGACCAGCACCTTGTCCGGGTTGCGCTGGATGATCTTGACTGGAACACGCTCGCTCTTGTCGGCGCTCACGCGCCAGACATAGGAGCCGTCGGAGCTCCACTGGATGGCGAGCGGATCGACGGTCGGATAGGTGTCGCCATCGAAGGCCATCGTTACCGAGAAGGACATGCCCGCCCGCAATGTGTCGTCAGGGTTTTCCAGACGTGCCCGGACCCGCAACGTGCGGCTTGCCTGGTCCAGTCGGTTGTCGATGGCATGGATGACGCCGTCGAGCTGGCTGCCCGGCTGGGCGATGGCATGCGCCGTCACAGGCTGGCCGACGACGATCTTGTTGGCAAAACGCTCCGGTACCCAGAAGTCGACGAGGATCTCCGAACGGTCGTCGACGACGGCAATCGGCGTCGTCGTGGTGACGTAGTCGCCGACATTGACGGTGATGATGCCGACGACGCCCTTCGACGGCGCGACGATATCGCGGCGCTTCAAATCGAGCTCGGCTGTCTTGAGTGCCAGTTCGGCGGTCTGCATGGCGATTTCGGCGTCGCGCACTTCGACGGCCGTCACCGCGCGCGCTGTGCTGAGGTTGCGGTAGCGTTCCACCTTTTCCTTTGCGCTGTCGCGCGTCAGACGCGCCTGGTCGGCGGCAATCTTCTGGTCGTCGCTGTCGAGCTTGGCGATCACCTGGCCCTCAGCCACCCTATCGCCGGAACGCACGAGAATTTCGGTGAGATTGCCTGTGGCCGTCGGTGTCACGGTGACGGAGTGGATCGCCTCGCCATTGCCGATAGCGTTCAGCCGGTCGTTGACGACGGCCGTTGCCGACGGACGCACCATGACGAGCACGGCATCGTTGCCGCCTTGCCTGCGCGCGCCGCCACCCTGACCGCCCTCGCCGCCAGCACCGCCGTCCTGCTTGGAGAGAGCATCGATCAAAGGGTGCGAAACACCGATCGCCGCCAACGTTTCGCCTGCCCCGGGCACGAACCGCACCCAGACGCCGGCACCCACCAAAAGCACAACGGCGCTGACCGCCAGCTGTTTCCAAACCCGCATTCATGTCTCCAAATATGCAAAACACGCTCCAGCGCGGCACGCACCGGCGGAACGTTCCGATTTGCCCCAAGTATCGTTGTTCGGGCCTTTGGGGGCAACGACGGAATGCCATCATTACGCAATTGTAATAAAAGCGAATTTGTTGGCGGTATGATGTCATCCGGACCATCATCGCACCAGCAGCGGCGATATCGTGTTATTCCCTAGAAAAACACTAGACAATCACCGTTTACAGTCACGGCGACTGAGGTATCCTGCAACCGCCGGCAGCCATTGCCATCAGGTTTCGACCGGTTCTTGAGAGGGGAGCAAAGTCATGTGCGATGCGTGTGTCATGGAATCCGTAAAGCAGAAAATGTTGTCCCGCCGCAGCTTCTTTAAAGCTGCAGCCGTCGGAACGGCGGGCATCGCAGCGGCAAGTGCGGGCATCGCGCCGCCGGCGCTGGCCCAGGGACACGCCAGCGTTACCGACCTCACCCACGAACTCTACGAGGAGTTCCCGACCTTCTTCGGCCAGCAGCAATTCTTCCGCGAGGAGAAATTCAACTACGCCAAGGACAAGTTCAACATGTTCGAGCTCCGGGTGAACGAGCACACCGGCACCCATGTCGACGCGCCGCTGCATTTCTCCGCCGACGGCCTGTCCGTGGCCGAACTGCCGGTCGAGAAGCTGGTCGTGCCGCTCGCAGTCATCGACATCCGCCAGAAGGCCTCTGCCGACGCCGATGCCCAAGTGACGCCCGACGACATCAAGGCCTGGGTCGCCGCCAATGGCGACATTCCTGAAAACGCCTGCGTCGCCATGCTCTCGGGCTGGGGCGTGCATCTCGGCACCGACAAGTTCCGCAACGCCGATGCCGACGGCAAGCTCCATTTCCCCGGCTTCCACGTCGAGGCGGCAAAGTATCTGCTGGAAGAGACCAAGGCCGCCGGCATCGCCGTCGACACGCTGTCGCTCGATCACGGCCCTTCGCCCGATTTCGCCACCCACTATGCCTGGCTGCCGGAAGGCCGCTGGGGGCTGGAGGCCGCCGCCAACCTCGACAAGGTGCCGGCCAAGGGCGCGACCCTGGTGCTCGGCGCGCCGAAGCATCGTGGCGGCACCGGCGGCCCTGCGCGCGTGTTTGCGCTCATCTGAACCCGTTTTCCTACCGATCCGGCGGCACGCGCCGCCGGACAATGACCCGGAGACATCATGAGCACCATTACCCCACCCGCCGATCCGGAATCCGACCCGCGCGTCAAGGCCGTGTTCGACGACATCCGCACCACCCGCAAATCGGACTTCATCAACAACATGTGGCTGTGGCTCGCCTTCGATCCGGATCTGCTGGAGCAGACCTGGCGCGACGTCAAGGCAGTGATGGCAACGCCCTCGGCCCTCGATCCGCTGGTCAAGGAAATGCTCTACATCGCCGTTTCCGTCAGCAATGGCTGCGGCTACTGCGCCCATTCCCATACGGCGGCAGCGAAGGCCAAGGGCATGACCGACGCCGAACATGCCGATCTCCTCCGGGTGATCTCGCTTGCCGCCAGAACCAACCAGTTGGCGACCGCCTTGCAGGTGCCGGTGGACTCCGCCTTCGACAGGACGGCCTGACGACGGCTCGCAGTCGAACTTGAGGGAGAATAAGCGGCTTCGAAATCGCCTGTCTTTCCACAGGCTTGGTGCGGCTGGCGCAGAAAACGGAATAAAAGAAGAACATCCTTTCTGGCCTTTCGCCTCCGAATCACTACATTGAGCCGCATGATGAGTGGTTTCGACGACATACCCTTCTTCGACGAAGAGCCGGCCCCGCGTAAGCCGCAGCCGCCGGCAACGGGCGGCATCGCCGCGCGCGCCATGGCAGCGCGCGACCGGCAGCAGCGCCCGGACTATCTCTCCGGCCTCAACCCGGAGCAGGCCGAAGCGGTGGAATCGCTCGACGGCCCGGTGCTTGTTCTCGCTGGCGCCGGCACGGGCAAGACCCGTGTGCTCACCACCCGCATCGCGCATATTCTCTCCACCGGCCGCGCCTTCCCCTCGCAGATCCTGTCGGTGACCTTCACCAACAAGGCTGCGCGCGAGATGAAGGAACGCATCGGCGTGCTCGTCGGCCATGCGGTCGAGGGCATGCCCTGGCTCGGCACCTTCCACTCGATCGGCGTCAAGCTTCTGCGCCGCCACGCCGAGCTCGTGGGCCTGCGCTCCGATTTCACCATTCTAGACACCGACGACGTCATCCGGTTGATCAAGCAGATCATCCAGGCCGAGGGTCTCGACGACAAGCGCTGGCCGGCCAAGCAGTTCGCCGGCATGATCGACGGCTGGAAGAACAAGGGGCTCGACCCCGCGCAGATCCCCGAGGGCGATGCTCGCGCCTTTGCCAACGGCAAGGGCCGCGAGCTTTACGCCGCTTACCAGAACCGCCTGCGCACCCTGAACGCCTGCGACTTCGGAGACCTGCTGCTGCACCCGATCCGCATGTTCCGCAGCAATCCGGATGTGCTGAAGGAGTATCACGACAAGTTCCGCTACATCCTCGTCGACGAGTATCAGGACACCAACACCGCACAGTACATGTGGCTGCGGCTCCTGGCGCAGCGCCCCAAGGGCGTGCCGCAGAACGTCTGCTGTGTCGGCGACGACGACCAGTCGATCTATGGCTGGCGCGGCGCGGAAGTGGACAATATCCTGCGCTTCGAGAAGGATTTCCCGGGCGCCAAAGTGATCAAGCTCGAGCGCAACTACCGCTCGACCGAGCATATTCTCGGTGCTGCCGCCCATCTGATCGCCCATAACGAGGGGCGGCTCGGCAAGACGCTGTTCACCGAACGCACCGACCCGGATGACGAGAAGGTGCAGGTGCACGCGGCCTGGGATTCCGAGGAGGAAGCCCGCGCCGTCGGCGAGGAAATCGAGCAGCTGCAGCGCAAGAGCCACAAGCTCAACGACATGGCGATCCTGGTGCGCGCCTCGTTCCAGATGCGCGAGTTTGAAGACCGCTTCGTCACGCTCGGCCTCAACTACCGCGTCATCGGCGGCCCGCGCTTTTATGAGCGGCTCGAGATCCGCGACGCCATGGCCTATTTCCGGCTCGTCTGCCAGCCGGCCGACGATCTCGCCTTCGAACGCATCGTCAACACGCCGAAACGCGGCCTTGGCGACACCACCATCCGCACCCTGCACGACTATGCCCGCGCCCGCGACATTCCCATGCTGGCGGCGGCAACCGATATCATCGAGACCGACGAGCTGAAGCCGAAGGCCCGAAAAGGCCTGTTCGACGTCGTTGCCGATTTCCGCCGCTGGCAGGGCCTGCTCGAAACCACCCCTCATACCGAACTTGCCGAGCAGATCCTCGACGAGAGCGGCTATACCGCGATGTGGCAGAACGACAAATCGGCCGAAGCGCCGGGGCGGCTGGAAAACCTGAAGGAACTCATCCGCTCGATGGAAGCCTTCGAGAGCCTGCGTGGCTTCCTCGAACACGTCTCGCTGGTGATGGACGCCGAGCAGAACGAAAACCTCGATGCCGTCTCGATCATGACGCTGCATTCGGCCAAGGGGCTGGAATTCGACACCGTATTCCTGCCCGGCTGGGAGGAAGGCCTGTTTCCGCACCAGCGCGCGCTGGACGAAGGCGGCCGCTCCGGCCTCGAGGAAGAACGGCGCCTTGCCTATGTCGGCATCACCCGGGCAAAGCACCGCTGCCACATCTGGTTCGTCTCCAACCGCCGCATCCATGGCCTGTGGCAATCCACCCTGCCCTCACGCTTCCTCGACGAACTGCCGATCACCCATGTCGACGTCGCCGAGAGCGAGCAATCCTATGGCGGGTACGGCCGCGGCGGCTACGGCCAGTCGCGCTTCGACAAGGCCGACCCGTTCCAGAACAACTACTCGACCCCCGGCTGGAAGCGCGCCCAGCAGAACCGTTCGGATGCGACGCGCGACAACTGGGGCTCACGCTCCGGCCACGCCGTCGAACGCATCGGCTACGGCGAAAGCGGCCCGCGCAGCCGCACCATCGACGGCGAACTGGTGGCAAAATCGACCAGCACCGAGCCCTCGCGCTTCACCGTCGGCGACCGCGTCTTCCACATGAAGTTCGGCAACGGCAACATTTCGGCGATCGAAGGCAACAAGCTGACGATCGACTTCGACAAGGCCGGGCAGAAGCGCGTGCTGGATGGGTTCGTCGAGAAGGTGTGAGCAATTGGTCTAGGCGGCGGCCAGCCGCCTAAAGGTGCTCGACGCTGAGCCGTCCGCCCCAGCGGTCGTTGAGGTATTCGCAGACGAGCGTGCGGTGGCAGCGGTGCGGCTTGTCCTCGGCGCAGAGCAGGCAGGCGCCCTGAAGCGCCTCCGGCTTTACCTGCTGCTCGATCTTGCGCTCGGCCATCAAATCCAGAAAGTCCCGAGAAAAGGTCTTCCAGTCGCCCTTGTCGGTCTTGTAGGCCTTCATGATTGCTTCGGTCGGCGCGAAAAGCGGCTGGTGCACATAGTCGATGCCGCCGATCCGCTTCAGGAAGAAGGCAAGATCAGCGGCCTTGGCAAAGCCGGCGAGCTGCGAGGTGTTGTGCAGCCTGACATCGACAATCGTCCTGACGCCGGCCTTCTGCAGGCGATCGAAGAAATCTTCGGCCGACGATTTCGTGAAGCCGATCGTCGAAACCTGCACGTTGCCCATGGCGCTCCCCCTGTCCGTGGCCCCAGCCCGGCTGAAGCCTAGACCATCTTTCGGTAGACGAGAAAGCCGGACTTCTCCGCCACCTTGTCATAGAGCTTCATCGCCGTCTCGTTGGTCTCGTGCGTCTGCCAGTAAACCCGCGTCGATCCGGCCTGGCGAGCAGCCTCGTAGACGCCTTCGATCAGCGCTGCGCCGACACCCTTGCCGCGCGCAGCCTCGCTGGTGAACAGATCCTGGAGATAGCAGTTCGGGCCGATCGCCGTCGTGTTGCGGTGAAAGAGATAATGGGTGAGCCCAACGAGCCGCCCATGACTTTCAGCCACCAGCGCATGCACCGGCTCATAGCCGTCAAAGAAGCGCGACCAGGTCATCGCGGTAATCGCCGGGTCCAGCGCCGTTGCGCCGGAGCGGCCATAGAAGGCGTTATAGCCATCCCAGAGCGGCAGCCATTGCTCGTAATCATCGCGGGCAATCGGGCGGATGCTAAGTGCGTCGGTCATGTCGGTTCCTGTTTTTGGTTGAGCACGGGCCTTTGCCCGACAGCATCTGCGAATTGTGCGCGCAACGCATCTTTGAGACTGACTTTTCCCCTGCAATTTGAAAACATTAGGCGCGACTGATGTTGTCGCGAACTGCCTGTCTCAACGATCAGGTGGCGACATGCCTTGCGCAAGCACGATAGGTGGATTGGCGGAACCGAGCCTGAGTGAACCGTGCGCGGCAGACCGACCGGAACCGGTCCGCTAACAGCGCATCTTCATGCCGGACACTGGGCTTTGCGGGCAGAGGCCGTCAGGCGACACGCCGGCCCGTTGACGACCCCCTTGCCATCTGCCCGATGATCTCGTCGACGCCGGTCAGGATCGCGTCGCCCATGAAGGCGATGTTGTCCATCGACCGTTCGCCAGCCTCGTGATGCCCGGCGCCGCAGGCGTCGCGGATGACGATGGGCACGAGCCCGAGATCGGCGCCATGACGCACGGTCGGGTCGATGCCGATTTCCGTAGCAATGCCGCAGATGGCAAACGACGTCAGCCCGAGATCGCGCAGGATGATGGCAAGCGGCGTGCCCTCGAAGGCGGAAAACGTGATCTTGTCGAGGATCGCCTCATCCTCGCGTGGCGCCAGTTCCGGCACCAGCTCGAAGCCGGGCGTGTTGCGCAGGAACCAGGGCCTGACCGCATCCGGATCGTCCGTGCGCTGCCAGGCCATCGCCTGGCGCATCTGGAACGCGCCCATCAGCGGCTTCGGCATCGACAGGTGCCTGAGGAAGATGACGGGATAGCCGCCGGCGCGCGCCGCCTCCAGCACCTTCAGCACCTCGGCCAGGATCGCCGGACCATTCTTGACCTGGTTGGTGATCCCCACCTGCATGTCATAGACGACAAGCGCCATCCGCTCCGGCCGGCAAAAATCGGCAAGCGTTTTCCCAATGTCCCGTGAAACTACCATCATTCCCCTCTTTCGGCCCACCTCCTCAGGCGGCCGTCCCCCACGCTTCAATCAAGCACTGGGAATGTGGCGCGGCGGTTGCAAGGTTTCAATACGGTCCGGATCTGAGGACGGCGGCGGCACCACCGTCTCAAGCGCCCTCACCTTCGCCGTGCCTCGCCTTGCGGAGCAAGGCCATGACTTCCGCATCCGAGGTCTGCTCGAAGTCGCGATAGTGCAGACCGACGGCGCGGAAGAAGGCTGGCGTCGAAAGACAGACGATGGCCTCGACCGACGGGCGCAGGCTTGCGATTGCGCTCGCCGGCGCGACCGGAACCGCCAGCAGCAGACTACCCACATCGGCGCGGCGCAGCGCCTGGATCGCGGCGCGGATCGTGCCGCCGGTCGCGATGCCGTCATCGACGAGCACCACGTTGCGCCCCTTTGGCGACAGTGGCTCACGGTCGCCGAGATAGAGCACCCGCCGCCGTGCGATTTCGGCACGTTGTCGTTCGGCTTCGGCGGCGATGTAGCCGCGTGCCGGCCGGACGAGGCGCACCGCCTCGCGGTTCAGAACCAGCTCCGCCTCCTCGCCGTCGACCAGGGCGCCAAGGCCGAACTCCTGGTGTCCGGGCGCGCCGATCTTGCGCACGATCAGCACTTCAAGCGGTGCGTCGAGGTGCAGGGCGATCTCGAAGGCAACCGGCACGCCGCCACGCGGCAACGCCATCACCAGGGGAGCCGGCGGGACGGAGGCTGCCACCGCCAGCGCCAGCCGACGGCCGGCATCGGCCCTGTCTTCGAAGAACACCGGTCCCGTGAACATATCGCCTCTCCCGGCCGGAAAAAGGCCGCTTGAACCGTCCCGTGCAAGGTCGTAACCGGCAAAACAACGCACCGTCCGTCAGTTGTCACTCGGCGTCGGTGGACAACCGT
This sequence comes from Ensifer adhaerens, assembly GCF_013283195.1. Taxonomy (GTDB): domain Bacteria; phylum Pseudomonadota; class Alphaproteobacteria; order Rhizobiales; family Rhizobiaceae; genus Ensifer; species Ensifer adhaerens_G. The sequence goes on from NZ_JABEKT010000001.1 coordinate 3,077,706, forward strand.
TCCAATCACGGCAATCGCTAAAATTGCAGCGATTTTCGCCGGATTTCATTAAGGCGCCAAAGCTACCAATTGACCCTGCATATCTGACTTTGCCGCAAGCCGCCTTCCTCGATTTTAGCACGACAGGCCGTTTCGAAATGAGCTTTCTTCCTGCCTTATCGATCATCTCCCTTTTGGTGATGCTACCGGTTCTGCTGTCGCTGCGGAAAGGCGCGACGCCAGGGGCTGCGGAGTTCGCTTCAGGCTGTGTAACCACGGCTGTGGCCATGGCGTTGGTGATGGTATCCGGGCTTCCGTCGCTCCAGCCGCTGGCGTTGGTCGGCTATGCATTCCTTGCCATCGCCTGTCTTTTCGTGCTCGCCGGCTTCCGGGCGTTCTTCGCGCTGCCCAGCTGGTGGCCGGCAATCCTGTCGCTCGGTACGACCTTGGCTGCCACCCTTTCGGTCTTGGCCGCATCAGGCTCGCACAGTTTCGCGGCTCGGGCGCTGATCGCGCTCGGCATAGCGGCTGCCGTGTTCGTGATCGCCTCCATTTCCGTCCTGAGATTGCGCACCGCCAGCGACCCGACGGCACGCCGAGCGATCGTCATCGGAAGTGCGGTTGCCGGTGTAACGCTTCTGCATATCGCTGCACATTTGCCGGCTGCCACCGTCGACCAGACAGGCCCGGTCGCCGAGGTCGCCTGGAATTTCGCGCTGGCGTCCATGTGGCTGCTCTACATGCCGATCCTTTATCTCGGCGTCGTCCTCATGGCGCATGATCGCGTCATCGCCGAACTCAAGTCCACGATCGCCCGCGACGAGCTGACGGGAGCGCTGTCGCGACGCGCCTTTACCGACCTCGGCGAGCGCCTGCTCGCATCGTGCCTCGCCCGAACGCGCCCGGCCGCATTCCTGTTGCTGGACCTCGATTATTTCAAGCAGATCAACGACCGTTACGGCCATGCTGCCGGCGATGCGGCACTTGGTCACTTCGCCGGTATCGTCACCGCTTGCCTTGCCGGGCGCGGCACTTTCGGGCGCATCGGCGGCGAGGAGTTCGGCATCGTCCTGTCCGATCATACCGAAGGGGAAGCGTTTCTCCTGGCCGAGGAGATCGGGCGCACGGTCCGCGACACGCCGGTCGGCCGCTTTGGCCAACCGATCCGATTGACGGTCAGCATCGGCATTGCCAGTGCGAGCACCGGCGATACCATGACCGACGTGATGGTTCGGGCCGACATGGCGCTCTACGCTTCCAAGGCAGACGGTCGCGACCGCTGCACCATCGCAGGCCGGCTGCAGCCGGATGCGAGCGCCCGCGTGCTGGCCGCTGCCGCAGCCCAGCTTCGTGCTGCCGAAGACTATTCTCTCACGCCGCAGTTGCTGCGCGATACCGGCTGAACCAGCCTGTCCTGTCAAAGCCTGAACCGCCGGGCCGCCATGCAGTTTCATCTTGCATTGACCGCGGCAGAACCTATGTGAACGGTGCAATCCACCGGAGGAAATCCATGTCCCGTTCGTTCCGCGTCTCGATGCTTGCCGGCCTTGCCGCCCTCGTGACGACCCTCGCCCACGCCGAAACCGTCGGCGAAGTCGGGGTCGACTGGCTCGGCAACGACATCATCGTCGACGCGGTCAGCGACCCCAAGGTCAAGGGCGTCACCTGCCACGTCACCTATTTCGATCGCGGCGTCATCGATCGGCTGAAGAACGGCAACTGGTTTGAGGACCCTTCCAACAACTCGATCGCCTGCCGCCAGACGGGCCCGATCGAGATCGGCGACATCGAGCTGTCAAAGGAAGGCGAGGAAGTCTTCCGCTCCGGCCTGTCGCTGATCTGGAAAGACCTGCTCGTCACCCGGATCTACGACCGCAAGAACGACACGCTGATCTACCTTGCCCATTCGCGCGAACTGACCGACGGCTCGGCCAAGATGTCGATCACGACGATCCCGCTCTACGGACAGACCGTCAACTGGCAGGAAGGCAAGCCTGCGCCTTGATCGCGCGTCCCGCCGCCAACCCTTCAGACGATTTTGGTTGAAAAACAGCCCCCCGAACGACGTTCCGGGGGGCTTTGTCACTGGCCAGTCCCCACAACTGGCCGAAAGTCTTCAATGCTCAGTACGAGTTAGGAGGGACGATACCCTGGTAGTATTCGCCGTCGCCACCTTGATAGCTTTCAAAACTGGGCTGCTGGTAGATGACACGCGGCGGAGCGGTTCTGTAAATGCTGCCGGTCGACATGCGATCAACGGATCCGTTGTCATACATCATCCTCGGCTGCGCCGTTGTCGTGCGCGGCTTCATGGCATGGGCGTCGATACCCTGGTAGTAGCTGTCGGCAAATGCCGGAGCTGCAATACCGGCGACCGCCGTCGTTAGAACCAATACAGCAAGTGAGTTTCTCAGAGACGTTTTCATGACATAACTCCTATGTCGTTGTCCTTGCACCACCCGGCCTCCGTTCGGGTACGAGCAAGAACGTACCATACACCCACTTGTTCCTCTGATGTAGTTGACGTTTCGCTCACATAATCTCGTGCAACCGTGATGGACATTACGTGACTGTAACTTGACCGGTTTGCACGCCAAACGCGTCCGGCGCGGGGTCGGGTCAGCAAGCATCTGAAAGAGTGGAATTTTTCGCAGCCGAAACGGCGCGCGCAAGCGCAGTGCCGCGAGCGATGTCGCCGGAATGATCGGCTATTTCGAGGGAAACCGCTCGCCGTCGCCGAAGGTTCCGCAGAAAAAATAAACGAAAACGGCCCGGAACAATGCTCCGGGCCGTGGCGCAGAAAGACGCGACTGACTGCGATCAGGCCGCCTGGGCCAGCTCGTCGGCAATCACCGTATCCAGGTTGAGGAAGCAGACCATGGTCTTCTCAAGCGCCACGATGCCGCGGCAGAAGGCGCGCTGCGCTTCCGGGATGATCTCCGGCGCCGGCTGCAGCGCCTCGCTCTTGATCGTCATCATGTCCGAGACCTGCTCGACCAGGAGGCCAACGAGCTTGCCGGCGATGTCGGTGACGATGATCGCCGACCGTTCCGACGGTTCGGTCATCTTCATGCCGAGGCGGGCCGCCATGTCGATGACCGGGATCACCGCGCCGCGCAGGTTGATGAGGCCGAGCACGTAGGGCGGCGTATGCGGCATCGGCGTTACCGGCGCCCAGCCGCGGATTTCGCGGATCGCCATGATGTCGATGCAGAACTCCTGGTCGCCCAGATGGAACGAAACGATTTCGAGGTAGGCGCCGGACTGCTTGATTGCGTTGGACATGATCAGAATTCTTCCCAATTCTCACCGGAGGCCGAAGTCGATGGCACGGAGCCCGGTTGGTTGCCGAATGCGCCCGCAAGCTTGCCCATGAGGGCCTTGGCGGGGGATGGAGCTGGACGCGCGGTCGATTTTGCCGAGGCAAGGTTGCGCAGAGGCACGGCCCTGTCGGTGCCCCTGGGCACCAGCCTTGCAGATACCGGCGTCGATGCCGGCGACGCTGTCGTCTTCGTCTGAACAGGAGGAGGTGTTGCCGGCTTCACGCCGGAGGTCGCCTGCGAAGGCGCGCTGGAGCGCATCGAAGCGTGAGCGGCGCGGCCTTCGTGGAACTGGCCGACGAGCTGCGTCAGCTTTTCCGCGTCCTGCGCCAGCGTGTGGCTGGAGGCGTTCGTCTGCTCGACCATCGCGGCGTTCTGCTGGGTCATCTGGTCGAGCTGGCCGACGGCCGTGCTGATTTCGTTGAGCCCGGTCGACTGCTCGCGTGCCGCCATGACGATGGAGCTCATATGTTCGTTGATGCGGGCGACATCGACGCCGATGCGGCCGAGCGCTTCACCCGTCGCCTGCACCAGCCGGACACCGGTGCCGACCTCGTTGCCGGAGCGGCTGACGAGCGTCTTGATGTCCTTCGCGGCACCGGCGGCGCGCTGCGCCAGTTCGCGCACTTCCTGTGCCACCACGGCAAAGCCCTTGCCGGCTTCCCCTGCCCGCGCCGCTTCGACGCCGGCGTTCAGCGCCAGCAGATTGGTCTGGAAGGCGATCTCGTCGATGACATTGATGATCTTGCCGATCTCTTTCGACGCATCCTCGATGCGGGCCATGGCGTCGATCGCCTCGCCGACGATCCGGCCGGATTCCTGCGCATTGGTGCGGGTGTCGTCGACCATGCGGCTCGCCTCTTCGGCGCGCTGTGTCGCCGTGCGCACGGTCACCGTGATCTCGTCGAGGGCTGCGGAGGTCTGCTCCAGCGAGGCTGCCTGTTTTTCGGTGCGGCGCGCCAGGTCGTCGGCGGCGCTGCGCATCTGGCGACCGTTCGATTCGATCGAAAGCGCGTTTTCCTTGACGTTGAAGAGCACGTCGCGCAGGCGCTCGACCGTCTGGTTGAAGTTGCGGCGCAGCGTGTCGAGATTGCCGTCGAACGGCCGATCGATGGTCACGGCCAGATCGCCATCGGCAAGCTGCGTCAGCGCCAGGCCGAGGCTGTCGACGGCCGCCTGGATGCGGCGCACCGCTTCGTCGCGCTCGCCCTGCTGCTGCTCGCGCTCCTTCTCGATCTCGCGGCGGCTGGCTGCCGCATTCTGCTCGAGCGATTGTTTTTCGATGGCCGACACGCGGAAAAGATCGACCGAGCGGGCCATGACCCCGATCTCGTCACCGCGATCGAGCGCTTCGACCTTGGAGCCGAACTCGCCCTTCTGGATGCGCTGCATGCTGTCGCGAAGCCCGAGGATACCGCGGCGAAGCGTTGAGCCGTGGAACCAGAGCAGGCCAAGCAAGGTCGCCATGGCGAGCAGGCCGGCGGCTGTCTGGAGCAGAAGCGCATCGGCCGAAACGGCGCGCGCTTCGTCGACCCGCGTCTGAACCAGCTGGGTCGCAGTCTCAGAGAGCTGTGCCAGTGCAGCGCCCAGCCGTTCGCCGGCCCCGTCGATCGCGTCGTCGATCTTGCCGAATTCTTCCGTCGAGGCCTTGCCTTCGACCAGCGCCTTCAGGTCGACACCGATCGCCTGTCGAAGTTCTGCCAGATCCGCGTCGAAGGTGGAGAGCGCGTCGGCACGGCCAAGCAAGCTCGCCAGCGTCTTGATATCGGCCTTGCTCGCCTCCAACAGACCGAGCGTGGTCGCAATGCCGGCGGCACGCTCAGGATGGACGACGCCTTCGTCGCGGTCGACGATCGTATCCATGGCGTTGAGGACGAGGTTGGTGGTGGCGAGCCGCATCTCATCGACGGTGGTCAGGCCACGTTGCGCGGTGATCGCGCCGTTCAGCGCCTCGTTCGAGCGCATGTCTTCGTACCAGCCGACGCCGAGCACCGAGCCGAAGCCGACGAAGGCGGCACCGGCAAGCGTTGCGAGCCGCTGGCTGACGGAGAGGTTCTTCTTGAAAGGAGCAGACGTTGCGGTCATAGAGCAGTCCATGGTCACGGACCTGCCCAAAGCCAGGCGAAGTCCTCCGTTAAAATCGATGCGGAAAGCCGGGCTCGATCAAACCGGATGACGTCATGTCATGTAGAGGTGAAGCACTTCACCCGCGTTGTCGAAACACTGGCAAACAGACCTTAAGCATTCGCTAAGACGGGCACGCAAGTCTGGGGACAAGCGCGGTTCACCACCCCTTCCCCGCGCAGGTTCAGATGCTATGATGGGGCCATGAACACGAAACCGCAGAGATCGATCCGGCTCCCGCTGCTTGCAGCTGTCGCGATGACGCTCGCCGTCGTGTCGGTTCTTGCATTCCGCGGCTGGATGGCGAACGGCGCCGACATGTTCCTGGCGCTTGCCCAATCCGGCCTTGCCTGGTGCCTGTGACCTGATGAAGCCGACCGCCTGAGCATTTCCAGGAAAAGTCCGAAGCGGTTTTCGTCTGGAAATGCGTCAACTTGCCTGCGGCAATTCTCCCATTTGCGCGGCCGCGATGGAGACGGTATCAAAAGCCGATCAACCTGATAGGGCCGGCTCAGGCCCCAACAAATCGGTAGCACGCATGAAAACCATTCGCATCGCCCTTTGGGCCGCTGTCGTCGTCATGGCCGGCGTTCTCGGCTGGCTGACCTACGAGATGACCCAGTCGAAGCAGCAGGCCGCCTCCGGCCCCTTCGGCGTGCCCTTCACACTGGTGGCGCAGGACGGCAAGGAGATCACCGAAAAGGCCTTCACCGGCAAACCGACAGCGCTGTTCTTCGGCTTCACCCATTGCCCGGAGGTTTGCCCGACCACGTTGTTCGAGCTGAACGGCTGGCTGGAAAAGGTCGATCCGGAAGGCAACAAGCTGCAGGCCTATTTCATCACCGTCGACCCCGAGCGCGACACGCCTGACATTCTCGGCCAGTACGTGTCCAACGTCTCCAAGCGCATCACCGGCATTTCCGGCCCGGCCGAAAAGGTCCTGGACATGGTCAAGGGCTACCGCGTCTACGCCAAGAAGGTGCCGCTCGACGAGAAGCAGCCTAACGGAGACTACACCATGGACCATACGGCGTCCGTGTTCCTGCTTGACGCCGACGGCAAATTCTCCGGCACCATCGCCTATGAGGAGAACCCCGAGACGGCGATCAAGAAGCTCGAGAACCTCGCCAAGGGCTGAGGACGGCTCCAGCCTCAATCGAATGCTTTTGCAAGCGCCGGCATCGCCCGGCGCTTTGCGTTTGCCCGGCATTCATGCTAGCGGCGGGGGCTTGCAGCGCCGCGCGCCAGAACGGGCGCGCGAAGATTATGCAGTGTCAGCCGAAGGACAGAGCCTTGAGCGAGATCAGACTTTTCGTCACCACCACCGAGAAGCAGGCGGAAGCCGTGCTCGACCGCTTGAGCGAGGTTTTCGGCGAAGAGGATTTTGCCATCGGCACGACGGAAGTCGACGAAAAGCGTGATGTGTGGGAAGCCTCGATCTACATGATGAGGGTTGACGAGGAAGGCGTGAACGAACGCCTGACCGAGGCGCTGGCCGATGGCTTTGCCCATCTGGCGATCACGCGCGAAGTGCTGCCGGATATCGACTGGATCGCCAAGTCGCTCGAGGGGTTGGCACCGGTGCGTGCCGGCCGCTTCGTCGTGCACGGCTCCCATGATCGCGACAAGGTCCGCACCGGCGAAATCGCCATCGAGATCGAGGCAGGCCAGGCCTTCGGCACCGGCCACCACGGTACCACCGCGGGCTGCCTCGAGGTGCTGGCAACGGTCGCGCGCACCCGCACGGTGCGCAATGTGCTCGACCTTGGCACCGGCAGCGGCGTGCTCGCGATCGCCGCCTGGAAGCTCCTGCACGTGCCGGTGCTTGCCACCGACATCGACCCGATCGCAACCCGCGTCGCCGAGGAAAACGCACGGCGCAACGGTGTCGTCACGGGCATGACCTTTGCGACCGCCCCCGGCTTTCACTCGACCGCCTTCAGCGGCAACGGCCCGTTCGACCTGATCATCGCCAATATCCTTGCCCGCCCGCTGATGAAGATGGCGCCGCAGCTGACCGCCAACCTCGCCCCCGGCGGCTCGGTGATCCTCTCGGGTATTCTCGCTGAACAGCGCTGGAAAGTGCTTGCCCACTACAACGGCCAGCACCTGCGCCACGTGCGCACCATCTGGCGCAACGGCTGGGTGACGATCCACCTGGAGAAGTAATTTCGAACTTCGCCGACGCGCGCGCAGCGGCCCCTCATCCGCCTACCGGCACCTTCTCCCCGCACGCGGGGAGAAGGCATCTGTGGCACCGCACCGCCACGTTATTACCTTCCCGCGCACTGGCGGTCTTCGAGCCAGGGCTATGCGCAGAGACGTCCTGTCGTCCGATAAACAAGCATCTCAGCCCACCGCCTTCCGCTGCGCCAGCCATCGCGCACGTCCCCTCGCCCCGCCTGCGGGGAGAGGGTTAGGGTGAGGGGCATTCGCAAACCACAATGAGAGCCGGCATCGCACGGATGCCCGAAGGAAAAAGCGATATCAACGCAACCGTCGCGCCTGATGCGCTTCGCGCGCACACACTTTCAAAACCCGGAGAAAACGAAAAGGCCGCCACGTCCATCATGACGGGCGGCCCTTCGAAACAAAGGCGATGCCAGGGGCATCGCCTGCTGGTCGGCTTGAGACCGACCATGCCCGCGAGCCTGAGGAGGAGGAGCGCTCGAGCGGGCGTCTACCGTTCCGAAATTGACCACCCTTGAGGGAGGAGGAGAACAGAATGATCAACTATTCTCGGAACTGCAGGCTTTTGAACCACCGGATGTTCGTCCGTGTTCGTTGAGGCGGCTTATAAACTATTATTCCGATAGAGAAAGCGGCTTCTTGGCATAGGAGCCATGCACAAAGCGCATATGTATGGTAAATGAGCAATTGCCCTTCAAATCTGTGCACGCCATGCGGCACACTTGCCCGGCAGGAAGTCGCCTCTTTCCTCATAAGGGTCGTTTCCGCTAAGATCGCGCATCTTTCCCGCGGTTCTCCGCCCAATTTACCGGAAATCCCTCATGTTTCAGTCCTTTGAAGTCACCTCCACGCCGCAGTTCGGCAAGGAGCGCACAGAAGCGTTGCGCGCGTCCTTCGCGAGCCTCGGCATCGACGGCTTTCTCGTGCCGCGTGCCGACGAGTTCCAGGGCGAGTATGTGCCGGCCTCGTCCGAGCGGCTTTCCTGGCTGACCGGCTTTACCGGTTCGGCCGGTATCGCATTGATCACGCAGAGTCAGGCCGTCGTGTTCGTCGATGGACGTTACGTCACCCAATTGAAAGAGCAGGTCGACGGGCAGGTCTTTACCGGCGGCGACCTGATCGGCGAGCCGCCGCATCTGTGGCTGGAAAACAACGGCACCAAGGGCTTCAGGCTCGGCATCGACCCGTGGCTGCACACCGGTGCTGAAGTGCGCCGCTTGGAAAAGGCCCTTGCCACGCTCGGCGGCTCGCTGGTCTTCCTCGATCACAACCCGCTCGACCGCATCTGGACCGGACGCCCGGCGGCCCCGCTCGGCCGCGTCTCCATTCAGCCGATCGAACAGGCCGGTGAACTGGCCAAGGACAAGATCGCGATCATCGCGGCCGGCCTCGGCAAGGCCGGCGCCGGTGCCGTGGTGCTGACCGACCCCTCGTCCGTCGCCTGGACCTTCAACATCCGCGGCACCGATGTACCGCACACGCCGCATCCGCTCGCCCGCGCCATCGTCCATGCCGATGGCCGCGCCGAAATCTTCCTCGACAAGCGCAAGACCGGCATCGAGCAGGAAGCCTATCTCACCCAGATCGCCGAGATCGCCGCACCCTCGACCTTCGACGATCGCCTGAAGGCGCTCGGTGCTGCCGGCGCCGCCGTGATGCTCGACCCGGACCTCGCTTCGTTTGCCATTTCCGAGTTGATCCGCGGCAACGGCGGCAAGGTAGTCGAAGCCGTCGATCCGGCCCGCCTGCCCCGCGCCCAGAAGAACAAGGCCGAGATCGAGGGTTCCACCCGCGCGCATCTGCAGGACGGCGCTGCCATGGTCGAGTTCCTCGCCTGGCTCGACAGGGCCGAACCCGGCACGGTCACCGAGATCGGCGCCGCCAACCAGCTGGAAGCCGCCCGCGCCACTGTCGGCGAGCGCATGCAGAACCCGCTGAAAGACATTTCCTTCGACACCATCTCTGGCGCCGGTTCGCATGCGGCGATCATGCACTATCGCGTGACGACCGACACCGACCGCGCCATCGAAGCCGGAACCATGTTCCTGATCGATTCCGGCGCGCAATACATCAACGGCACCACCGATATCACCCGCACGGTCGCGATCGGCGCGGTGCCGGAAGAGCAGAAGCGCTTCTTCACCCTGGTGCTGAAGGGCATGATCGCCATCAGCACGGCGCGTTTCCCCAAGGGCACGCGCGGCGTCGACCTCGACCCCTTGGCCCGCATCGCGCTCTGGAAGGCGGGCGCTGATTACGCGCACGGCACCGGCCACGGCGTCGGCTCCTATCTCTCGGTGCATGAGGGCCCACAGCGCATCGCCCGGCTTTCCACCCAGGAGCTGCTGGCCGGCATGATCCTTTCGAACGAGCCGGGCTACTACCGCCCTGGCGCCTTCGGTATCCGCATCGAAAACCTGATCGTGGTCCAGCCGGCCGAAGAGATCGCGGGCGGCGACTTGCCCATGCTCGGCTTCGATACGATCACCTATTGCCCGATCGACCGCCGCCTGGTGCTGCCGGCGCTTTTGACCGACGAGGAACTCGCCTGGTTCAACGCCTACCATGCCGAGACGCGCGAAAAGCTGATGCCATTGTTGGTCAGCGACGAGACCCGCAACTGGTTGAAGGCAGCAACCGAGGCGCTGAGCCGCTAAGCCGGAATACGATCAGAGACAAAACGAAAACGCCGCGGTTCATCAGAACCGCGGCGTTTTCGTTTTGGATGCGGGACTGCTCGCCTACAGCACCAGGTGGCGCAGCAGCATCACCACCACCCAGCCGATGACCAGCATGCGCAGGGTGGACAGGTTGAGCCCGAGCGCAATGGCGAAGGCGACAAACATCGAGACCGCCACGTCGAAGCCGCCATAGACGAAGGCGGGCGCGACCAGCGTCGTCAACACTGCGGCCGGCACGGCATTCAGCGCCGCCTCCAGCCGCGGCGGGATCTGCTTCATCTGGGTGATGAGCACATAACCGCCGATGCGGGTGACGAAGGTGGCAACGGCCGCCGCGATGATGAGATAGATAAGGTTGAGGTGCTGCGGATCCATGGCTCAGGCCTCCTTCTCGATGGCGACGGGCGGTGCAGCCACAGTCTCGACCGGCGGCAGGCAGGCAGCGAGCAGCACACCCGCCAGCGCCCCGATGCTGACATGCCAGGGCGAGCCGACGAAATGCATGCCGGCAACGGATGCGACGGCCGAAACGGCAACGATCGGCAGGAAGCGGTCGCGCTTGCGAAAACCCATGACGAGGCCAAGGAAATAGATTGGCAAGAGCACGTCGAGGCCAATCGCCTTGGGGTCACCGATCATCTGGCCGAAGATCGCGCCCAGCAGCGTGTTGAAGATCCAGGGGAAATAGATCACCAGCCCGAAGCCGAGATACCAGGGGAAGGTCACCGGCAGGCCGCGCTCGCCGCGTTTCTCAGTCTCGGCATATTGGGGATCGACCAGCAGGAAGAAGGCGAAGAATTTCTGGATCGGCGTGAAATGCCGGATGTATTTGGCGATCGAGGCGGAATAGAGCACGTGGCGGAAGTTGACCGCGAACACCGAGAGCACCACCAGCCAGGGCTGGACGTGGTTGCCGAACAGCTCGATGCCGACCATCTGGCTCGCGCCGGCATAAACGGTCGCGCTCATGAACACGGTATCGGCGATGGTAAAGCCGTTGTCGACCGCAAGCGCGCCGAACAGCGCGCCGAACGGCGAAGCCGCCAGCATGATCGGAAAGCCGCCGCGCACGCCCTCCCAGAATTCGTCTTTTCTCATGGGTTCCTCCCGCGGCGCCTTGTCTCGGCGCCCGCGGCATGCTGCCTTCGATCAAGATCGATCGAGGCCACATGCAGCATTTCAAACTTGGTGTAACGGCCGTCGCGCGCCTTGGTGCTCACGGCTATCGTCCTGTGCCGGACAGATAGGCGCTTCGCCCCTGCCCAACAATTCAATTGCGCTTATACAATGATTGAATTTTATGATGCCTGGCGGCTGCAGGCTTGAACGAAATGCGCATGAGGCCGGCAAACGCTGGCGTTTCGTTGCCGCCGACATCCCATGTCCAGACAACCGTCAGGTCAACATGAGGTCAGCCTGAGGCCCATCCGGGATCACCCCGGTGGGATGGGGCGCAGGCCGCATCGACCTGCCCCCTTGTCACAAGCGCCGTGCTTTCATTCGGCACGGGCAAAGTCGCGTGAAGGCGGAACGCCTTAGCGCTTGACCTGGAACGTATGTTCGATGCCCGGGAAGCTGCGCGCCTTCACCTCCGCCGCATATTCCTCGGCCGCCTTGGAAATCGCCGGAGCCAGCTCGGCGAAATGCTTGACGAAGCGCGGCTTGAAGTCGTTGAACAGGCCGAGCATGTCGTCGGAGACGAGGATCTGGCCATCACAGGCCGGCGACGCGCCGATGCCGATCGTCGGCGAACGCAACTCGCCGGTGATTTCGCGGGCAACCGGCTCGACCGTGCCTTCAACGACGATCGCAAACGCACCGGCATCATCGATCGCCTTGGCGTCGCGGCGGATCTTCGCCACTTCCTTCTCGTTGCGGCCGACCGAGCGATAGCCGCCGGTGGTGTTGACGAGCTGCGGCATCAGGCCGACATGACCGAGGACCGGAATGCCGCGGCTGACGAGGAAATCGACGGTCTCGGCCATCTCGGCGCCACCTTCGAGCTTCACCGCGCTACAGCCGGTTTCCTTCAGGATGCGGGCGGCACTGCGGAAGGCCTGTTCCTTGGATTCCTGATAGGAGCCGAACGGCAGATCGATGACGATGCAGGAGCGCTCCGAACCGCGCATGACCGCCTGGCCATGGGCGATCATCATGTCGAGCGTGACGCCGACGGTGGTGTCGAGACCGTAGAGCACCATGCCGAGCGAATCGCCGACCAGCAGGAAATCGACATGCGGATCGAGCAGCCGGGCGATCGGCGTCGTATAGGCCGTCAGGCTGACGATCGGGCGTTCGCCCTTCAGCGCTTCGATGCTGGCGGGGCTCAGGCGGCGTTTCGAGGACTGTACGCTCATTCTCAGGCAACCTTTGCAAAACGTGCGGATTTGGACGCAATCACGCGGTTATCGAGCAGCTTCGTCGTGCCGAAGCGGACGAAGAGCAACAGGAGGACCGGCTTTTTACCGACCTCGTGAATGGTTTCGAGCGTGTCGGGGTCGCGCAGCGCCACGACTTCGGGCCGTGCGAGCGGCTCGGTCGAGAGAAATGCGATAACCGCCTTTTCCACCTCGGCAGCGTCGGTGATGCCGGACGCCACCAGCCGTTCGGCCTCGGCAAGCGCCTTCGGCACGATGGCCGCCGCCCGGCGTTCTTCTGCCGTCAGATAGACATTGCGCGACGAACAGGCGAGCCCGTCGGCCTCGCGCACCGTCGGAACGCCGACGACGGAAACCGGCTGAGCGAGATCTTCGACCATGCGGCGAATGATCTGCAGCTGCTGGAAATCCTTCTCGCCGAAATAGGCTCGGTCCGGCTGAACGATGTTGAACAGCTTGGTGACGACGGTCGAAACGCCGGCAAAGTGGCCAGGACGCACCGAGCCTTCGAGCTCGGAACCGAGCTTCGGCACGTCGACGACCGTTTCCATCGGGCGCGGATACATGTCGGACACGTCAGGCGAAAACAGGAAGTCGACGCCGCCCTGCTCCAGCATCGCCTGGTCGCGTGCGAGATCGCGCGGATACTTGCTGAGATCTTCGTTGGGGCCGAACTGCAGCGGGTTGACGAAGATGCTGGCAACCACGACATCGTTGTCTTCACGCGCGCGTCGCACAAGTTCCATATGGCCGACATGAAGATAGCCCATGGTCGGCACGAGCCCGACCGTTCGGCCTGCACGGCGGTGCTCGGAAAGGGCTGCGCGCAGCTCGGCAATGGTGGTGATGGTCTTCAAATCCGGACCCTCCAATCCGCGAAGGCGCCGATCGCGCCCCGCCCCGCGGCATATGGCGCTTGGCCCGCTCCGCGAAAAGGCAATTGCACAAAATTTGGCTGCAAACCTCTATCTTGTGCAGCGCAAAAAGACAAACGGAAATGGTGCCGCTGCGAATGGGAACAACCCGGTCATCGACGTCGCACCGGCCAGACGCAAAAGTGCGGTACCGCTCCGATGAACTTGCGCCCCCTTGGCACGCTGAGGCTCACTGAGCCGCAGACGCTGGCACCCGCCAAGGTGGATCGAGCCTGTTGGTTCCGGCGAAATAGAGCACGATACGGTTGCCGGCGGGATCAAAAACTTCGGCTTCCCGCCAGAGCCAGCTTCTGTCAGCAGGGCCGCTTGCAAACAGGATGCCGGCCTCGATCAGCCGGCTGACGGTCAGATCCAGATCATCGCACTCGAAATAGACGGTGGTCCCGCCCGCCCTCGCCTCGCCCTGATGCAGCGAAAATGAACTGCCTCCGTCAGGGCAGACGAAGCGCACATAATGCGGCCTTGCATCGACGATCGGCTCCAGGCCGAGTGTCCGGTAGAATTTCCACCCGGCATCGAGATCGGGCATCGTCACCGTTACCTGGTTCAAGCGCATGATGTTTCCTCATGTCAAAGGCCCGCGGCCCGGTTCCTCCTGTCTCGCAGCACCCCTCAGCAGGGTCTGGAGACCACGGAACATCGGTCAGAAACATTCGCGGTGCAAATGATAAGCGCCCTGCCGGAAACCGTTGGTCCGAAGGGCGGCAAAGCCGGCAAAGTTCAGTGTGTCGCGCCGAAAAAATCGGCGCGACACACCCGCGGGATTGGGCAGAGATCGGCTCCGGCGCCCCCTAGCCGAACTTGACGAGATTGATCGCCGGCAACGGCCCGCCCGGAAACTGCGCGAGCTTGGCCCCGACCGCAAGCGACCCGAGATCGATACCGAAGAAGCCGAGCCGGTCGATCAGTCGGGCAACGTCGGCCTTTGCGCTCTGGTCGTCACCGGAGAAAAACAGCACGCGGTTGCCGCCTTCTGCCTCCGGATCACCCGAGAGGAGCTGTGCCAGCAGATGGTTGAAGGCCTTGACGACGCGGGCGCCGGGCACGAGGTCGGCAAAGATCTCGCTCGACAATCGGCCGTCAAGCTCGGCCGGCTTGAACAGCGGCGCCTCGATCGGGTTGTTGGCGTCGATGGCGATGCGACCGTTCCAGGCTGGCAGGCCGGCAAGTGCTTTCGGCAATTTCGACCAGTTGACGGCAACGAGCACGATGTCGGCGCTTGCCGCCTCCTCCCGCGTGCCGGCGGTGATGAATGGCGAAAGTTCATCTGTCAGCGCCTTCAGGCTTTCCGGCCCGCGGCTGTTGGCGATGGTTGCAGGGATCGACGCTTTGGCGAGCGCCCGGGCGAAGGCCGACCCGATGTTGCCGGATCCGATAATACCGATGGACATGGACATTCTCCTTGGTACGCGCCGCTGGTAGCAGCCGATTTCTTGGGGCTGCGGCGACGCTGATCAGGGTTGAGGAGTGTTGACGGGGCGCCGACCGGCACACCCGTTTCTCATCGACGTGGACCGGTCAGGCGGTAAAGCCGCCGTCGGCAACGATGTCGGCGCCGGTGACGAAGGCAGCCTCCGGGCTTGCCAGATAAGAGACGACGCTGGCGATCTCCTCCGGCTTGCCATAGCGCCCGATCGCCATGCCGGGACCGACGATCTTGGAGACGGGTCCGCCGTCCGGGTTCATGTCGGTATCGGTCGGCCCCGGATGCACCGTGTTGACGGTGATGCCGCGAGGGCCGAGATCGCGCACCAGGCTGCGGTTGAAGCCGGCGACCGCACCCTTGGTCAGCGTGTAAAGCGAGGCGGTTGGAAAGGCGGCGTAACGCACCATCGACGAGCCGATATGAATGACGCGGCCACCCGGCTTCATCCGGCGCACGGCCTCCTGCGTGGCGACGAAGACGCCGGTGACGTTGACGGCGATCATGCGGTTGTAATCGGCGTCAGTGATCTCGTCGATCGGACCGCCCAGCGCAATGCCGGCGTTGTTGACGAGGATATCGACGCCTCCGAGCGTCTTTGCCACCTCGTTGACAGCGGCGCGCACCGCACCGGCATCGCCGGCATCCGCCCTGATGGCAAGCGCATGGCCGCCCGCAGCCTCGATCTCCGAGACCACCGCGGCCGCCTTTTCCGGCGAACCGTGATAGGTGATGGCGACAGCCGCACCGTCGGTTGCGAGGCGCTTTGCGACGGCGGCGCCGATCGAGCGCGAACCTCCCGTCACCAACGCCACCTTGCCTTCCAGCGTCTTTCTATTCTCGGTCATGACATCAACTCCTTCAGTGTTTCGATGGAGTGGATATTGCCATTTCATTCCGCCAGCATAAGCTGGCAATCGCTTTCATCATCTTCAACGATTGCTTGAATATTTGACCATGGAAACACTCGCCAATCTCGAATCCTTCGTGCGCAGCGCCGAACTCGGCGGCTTTTCCGGCGCGGCGCGAAAATTGGCGCTGACGCCGGCGGCGGTCAGCCGCAACGTCGCGATGCTGGAGCGGAACCTAGGCGTTCGCCTGTTTCATCGATCGACGCGTAAGTTGACGTTGACCGAGGAAGGCGAGCGCTTCCTCGCTTCCATCCGTGACAATCTCGAGGGCCTGCAAAACGCGATCGCTGGCATGTCGGCCGAAGGCGGCGCACCCGCGGGCCTGCTCAAGGTCAGCCTCAGCCCTACCTTCGGCATCGATCACATCCTGCCGCTGGTGCCGGCGTTCCTGGAGAGATATCCGGCTGTCCGCCTCGACTGGCAATTCGATAACCGGCAGGTGGATCTGGTCGCCGAAGGTTTCGACGCGGCGATCGGCGGCGGCTTCGAGCTTTCGCCCGGCATCATCGCGCGGCCGATCGCACCGGCGCACATCATCGCGGTCGCCTCGCCCGCCTACCTGAAGAAACATCCTTTTCCGCTGGACCCTTCGGGGCTCGCCGACCTTGATGGCATCGTCATGCGTGCCAGCGGCACCGGACGCATCCGCCACTGGACGATGCGCAACGTGAGCGGCGATGAAATGAGCGCCACGCCGCGCGAATCCCTCGTCGTCAACGACCCGACCGCCATGTGCCGGGCGGCCCTCATCGGCCTCGGCGTGACCCTGATCGCCGTTCCCGATGTGCTCGGCCACCTCGAAAGCGGCGCCCTCGTGCGGCTCGTTCCCAAATGGTATGCCGATGCAGGCCCGATCTCGATCTACTACGGCAGCCGGACGCTGTTGCCGGCAAAGACCCGTGTCTTCGTCGACTTCATCGCCGAGCATTTCAAACGCCACCGCCTCGCCGAGCGCTTTGCCGGCAGCCTTGGGTGAGCCAGGAATTCTTGAAAACCGCTGATTGCGCACCACCTCAGCACTGACACATCGCATTCCTCAAAAAAATGTCTGACCGGCTGTCGGCTGCGTGTCCAGCCGTTCGTCCTAGTAATGTCCAACCAAGAAAATCCCTTATGAGGAGCATTCCATGCGCATGATTTTTGTGAACCTGCCCGTCAAGGACCTGAAGGCGTCGCGGAGCTTTTTCGCGGCACTCGGCTATACCTTCAACGAGCAGTTCTCCGACGACACGGCCGCCTGCACGGTGATCTCGGACAACATCTTCGTCATGCTTTTGACCGAACCGAAGTTCCGCAATTTCATCACCGGCGAGATCAGCGACACGTCAAAGGGCACGGAAGTCATCACGGCGCTGTCGGCTTCAAGCCGTGCCGAATGCGACGACCTGCTCGCCAAGGCGCTCGCCGCCGGCGCCAAGCCCTGGAAGCCGGCCATCGATTACGGCTTCATGTACGGCATCAGTTTCCAGGATCTGGATGGCCACGTCTGGGAATATATGTGGATGGACATGGCAGCCCAGCAGCAGGCCTCCTGATCTGACGCGATGCCCCTGCCTTGCGCCCGCCGCTTTCAGCGGCGGGCGTTTTTGTGTGATCGAATGGCCGCAGCACCGGCCGAAGCCGTCGCTCGGCGGCCATTTCTGGAAGAAGTTGCACCGGAAATCCGATAGTTGGGGAGCGGATACGAATGGCAAGCGAATGATAGCCACCGCTTGCAAGCATGTAGAAAGAGGAAGCCCCATGTCCACGACTGTCGAAGCCAAGCATTGGTCCAAGGTCGAGCTTTTGCACGAGACCGTGCGCAACCCGAACATCCACGTGCGCGGCACCAACAGCTACTATAGCAACGCCTGGACGGGCTCTTTCGAAGAGAGCGTCGTTCGCTACCTCTATGGCGACGACTACAGCCTGAAGGCCTGGGAGCCGCAATGGCCGATCGACCAGTTGCGCATCGGCGACTACGTCGCGATCGGCGCCGAGGCCGTGATCCTGATGGGCGGCAACCACACCCACCGGACCGATTGGGTGAGCCTCTATCCCTTCCTCGACGTCATCGGCGAAGCCTATATCGGCAAGGGCGACACCGTCATCGGCGATGGCGCCTGGATCGGCATGCGTGCCATGATCATGCCGGGCGTCACGCTGGGCGAAGGTGCCATCATCGCATCCGGCGCAATCGTCACCAAGGATGTGGCGCCCTATACCATTGTTGCCGGCAATCCGGCCCGGCCGGTGCGCCAGCGCTTTTCCGAAACCGACATCGAGACGTTGCTCCGTCTCGGCATCTACCAATGGGAGAAGGCGAAATTCGAAGCGCTACGGCGCTTTATCTGCGCCGACGACATTTCCGCGCTGAAAGCCGCATCAGAAGCCTACGATCGAGAGCAGGCGTAACCACGACGC
Source organism: Ensifer adhaerens (assembly GCF_013283195.1). Classification (GTDB taxonomy): domain Bacteria; phylum Pseudomonadota; class Alphaproteobacteria; order Rhizobiales; family Rhizobiaceae; genus Ensifer; species Ensifer adhaerens_G. Next base: position 3,096,050 of record NZ_JABEKT010000001.1, read on the forward strand.
CTGCCGGTCGCGCCTGATCGGCAGGCATCAGAGCGTTTCCAGTCCGAACGACCCCGCGGAAACGCTCTATCTCCTTGTTTTACGCATGTCTTGACGAAAAGCCGCTTCGCACTTTTCCTGGAAATGCATCAGCCCGCGATTAGCGCCAGCCACTCGTCCTCGTCCATCGTCTGCACGCCAAGCTCTCGCGCCTTGTCGAGCTTGGAGCCCGCCCCCGGGCCTGCGACGACGATATCGGTCTTTTTCGACACCGAACCTGCCACCTTGGCGCCAAGGCTTTCTGCCCTGGCCTTGGCCTCGTCGCGCGTCATCTTTTCGAGCGAACCGGTAAAGACGACGGTCTTGCCGGCGACCGGGCTATCGCTTGCAACCGGCTTTTCCGCGTCTTCAGGCGTGACCTCCGCAAGCAGCCGCGTCACCACTTCGAGATTGCGCGGCTCCTTGTAGAATTCGACGATGGCGCGCGCGACCACTTCGCCGATCCCGTCGATGCTGTTGAGCTCGTTCCAGGCATCGCCGGAAAAGGTGCCGGCCTCGCTCATGGCCGCGCCAAAAGCCTCGTATGTGCCGTAGGAGCGCGCCAGCAGCTTGGCCGTGGTCTCGCCGACATGACGGATGCCGAGCGCATAGATGAAGCGGTTGAGCGCGATCGAGCGCCGCGTATTGATCGCATCATAGAGCTTGCGCACGCTGACACGGCCGAAGCCGTCGATATTCTCGAGCTTCGTCAGCGATGCCTCCTGGCGCTTCTCCAGCGTGAAGATATCGGCGGCCGTGCGGATCGACAGCGTCGGATCCTCGCTTTCGAAGAAAAACTCGATCTGCTTGGAACCGAGACCCTCGATGTCATAGGCATTGCGCGAGACGAAATGCTTCAAATGCTCGACCGCCTGCGCCCGGCAGACGAACCCGCCGGTGCAGCGGCGCACCGCATCAACCTTGCCGGATTTCTCGTTGATGTCGCGCACCGCATGGCTGCCGCAGACGGGGCATGTCGTTGGAAAACGATAGGGTTCGCTCCCCTCCTTGCGCTCGTCCATCACCACGTCGACGATCTGCGGGATGACGTCGCCGGCCCGCTGGACGATGACCATGTCGCCGATGCGGATGTCGCGGCCCTCGCGAATCGGCTCGCCTGAGTTGCCGAGCCCCTTGATGTAATCCTCGTTGTGCAGCGTGGCGTTGGTGACGACGACACCGCCGACGGTGATCGGCTCCAGCCGTGCCACCGGCGTCAGCGCGCCGGTGCGGCCCACCTGGATGTCGATGGCCGTCAGCCGCGTAAACGCCTGCTCGGCCGGGAACTTGTGCGCTGTCGCCCAGCGCGGCGAGCGCGAGCGGAAGCCGAGGCGGGCCTGCAGGTCGAGCCTGTCGACCTTGTAGACCACGCCGTCGATATCGTAATCGAGATCCGGGCGCTCGCGCTCGATGTGATGGTAGTGCGCGAGCAGTTCGTCGGCGGACGAGATCCGCTGCATCAGCGGGTTAACCGGGAAACCCCAGGCCTTGAACGCTTCCACCATGCCGAACTGGGTATCTGCAGGCATTTCCGACATCTCGCCCCAGGCATAGGCAAAGAACCGCAGCTTGCGGCTGGCCGTCACCTTGGCGTCGAGCTGGCGCAGCGAGCCTGACGCGGTGTTGCGTGGATTGACGTAGAGCGGCTTGCCGAGTGCTGCCATCTCGGCGTTGAGGGCGGCGAAGTCCGATTTCCCCATGTAGATTTCACCGCGCACCTCGACAATCTCAGGTGCGCCAGCCGGCAGCGTCTGCGGGATCATGCCGATGGTGCGGATATTGGCGGTGACGTTTTCACCTGTCGTGCCGTCGCCGCGCGTCGCTGCCGTCACCAGCCGCCGGTTCTCGTAGCGCAGCGACATCGAGAGACCGTCGATCTTGGGCTCGGCGGTAAAAGCGATCGAGTTGTCGGGCAGTTGGCCGAGGAACCGATAGACGGACGCCACGAAATCACGCGCATCCTCGTCGGAAAACGTGTTGTCGAGGGACAGCATTGGCCGGGCATGGACGACCGGTTGGAACGTGACGGAGGGTGCCGCACCCACCTTCTTCGACGGGCTGTCCTCGCGAATGAGTGCCGGGAACCGCGCCTCGATCGCGTCGTTGCGCCGTTTCAGCGCGTCATAGTCCGCGTCCGTGATCTCCGGCGCGTCGTTGCCGTGATAGAGCGCATCGTGACGGGCGAGCTCGGAGGCGAGAAAAGCCAGTTCCCCGGCAGCTTCCGTTTCGGTGAGGTTCTCTACGGGTTTCAGTTCACTGGACATGCGCGACGACTCCGGATTGGGAGTCGTTTTTTAGAGCAACTGCCGGGAAAGAAAAGAGCGACCGCGAGCAAGCTCCCCTGATCATCCGGCGGAAACGACACTCGGTGCGACATCGGCGCAGCGGCGGATCTCCAGTTCGCACCAGCGTTCATATCGCTTCTGGTAGCGGGCGCGTATCACCTCCAGATCCTGCCGGTGAATGCCGCGTCGGGTGTAGATCCATTTGCCTTCGGCAAGGCCTCGCATGACACGACCGACCGGCTCCAGCCCGAACATCTTCAGGATGGCGGCGCCGCCCTTGTCCCAGCCGATGCCGTAGAGGTCGATACCTTCAGGCGGAAACTCCTGGTACTCCAGGATCGCCGACACCGTCGCCCAGCCAAGAATGCCGTTTTGCCGTCGGCGTTCGCTGCGCATGGAATCGAGCAGGTAGCTCAGATTAAGGATGGTGGCGAGATAGACCACCTTGGCCTTGCGCGCCTTCGGATGGGCGAGCAGCCCGTTGGCAAGCAGATCGTCGAAGCCGTAGTCGCCTTGCAGGAACAGCTTGAAGTGGTTCTTCTCGAAGACGTAGTAGTCGGTGAAACCGAAGATATGGTCGTCAGAATCCTGCAGGCAGATCAGGCTGTAGGGATCGGAGAAGAAGGCCTTCATATCCTCCTCCGGATCGATCGCGTCGCTCTGGAAGACATCCTGCGCCTTGCGGATCACATCATAGGCAACCGCGGTCGAAGGCGGGATACGAACCAGATACGGACGCTCGTCCTCCATGCTGGAACGCAGAAGGCCGGGCGACTCGATCCAGCCATCGCTTTCCTCCGGCAATTCGATGCTGCGCAGACCTGAAAGCCGCGCGACCACAAAAGGAAGGACCGCGGTCGCGCCGACCACTGTCAGAATACCAAGCGCTCCGAGCTGTTTGTCCGCTTCCTTTATCGTCAGGATGTAACCGACGAAGGCGAGCGAATAGATCACGATCAGCTCTGGATGCTTACGCATCTGCTCCAGCCGAAGCTGAAGTCGCTGCTGTAGTCTCTCCCACATGCGCTATGCCGCCCGCCAATCCGCCAAAGACGAATAAAAACACGGACGCGGAGGGCCCGGCAACCTGGCGAGAAGACGTAGGAGTCCTAACCGTTGCCGGACAGCAACCTTGCGGCAGCCGCCCTCGCCTCTTCGGTGATCGAGGCGCCGGCGAGCATGCGGGCGATTTCCTCCGTGCGGGCCTTGTCGTCCATGCGGGCGACGCGGGTCGAGATCATCTCGGCCTTCTCGGCCGATGGCCCCTTGGAGATCAGGAGATGTGTTGCCGCGCGTGCGGCCACCTGCGGCGCGTGGGTGACGGAAAGCACCTGCACCGTGCCGGAAAGCCGCTTCAGCCGCTGGCCGATCGCATCGGCAACCGCGCCACCGACGCCGGTATCGATTTCGTCGAAGACGAGTGTCGGCGCCGAGCCGCGGTCGGCAAGCGCCACCTTCAGCGCCAGCAGGAAGCGCGAAAGCTCGCCCCCGGACGCCACCTTCATGATCGGTCCCGGCCGGGTGCCCGGATTGGTCTGGACATGGAATTCGACGAGATCGATTCCGTCTGCGGTCGGCTGCGCGGCGTCGCTCTGCACTTCCACCATGAAGCGGGCGCGCTCGAGCTTCAGTGCCGGCAGCTCGGCCATGACGGCGGCCGACAGCGCCGACGCGGTGCTTTGGCGCTTGTCGGACAGCGTGCGCGCGGCAGCGTCGAAGGCCACCCCTGCAGCGCCCACCTGCGCGTCGAGCTGCTTCAGTTTCTCTTCACCGGCGTCGAGGTCGGCGAGATCGGAAATCATCCGGACGGCCAGTGCCGGAAGCTCGGCGACCGGCACGGAATATTTGCGGCTGGCGCCACGAAGTGCAAACAGGCGTTCTTCTACCCGCTCCAGCTCCTTCGGATCGAATTCGGTGTTGCGCAACGCCCGCTCGACGGCCATCTGAGCGTCGGAAAGCTGGTTGAGCGCGCCGTCGAGCAGCTCGACGGTTTCTTCGAGCAGGCCGGGCGCCTCATGGCTCTTGCGCTCGAGCCGGCGCACGAGAGAGGCGATAAGCGGGACAGGCGAGCCATTGCCGTTCAGGAATTCGGACGCTTCGTTGATGTCGCCGGCAATGCGCTCGGACTTCATCATTCGGGCGCGCTTTTCGGCGAGCTCATCCTCTTCACCGTCGCGCGGATTGAGTTTTTCCAGTTCTTCGACCGACGAGCGCAGATAGTCGGCCTCGCGGGCCGCGGCCTCGACGCGCTCGCGGTGTTTCTTCAGCCCGCGTTCGGCGTCCTTCCAGGCACGGTAGAGACCGGAAACCTGCTCGGCCTCGTCGGTCGTGCCGCCGAAGGCGTCGAGCAGCGTGCGGTGGGCGTCGATATCGACCAGCGCCCGGTCGTCATGCTGTCCGTGGATTTCGACCAGCGTCTGGCCGAGCTGCCGCATCAGCTGCACGCTGACCGGTTGGTCGTTGACGAAAGCTTTTGTGCGGCCATCGGCCGACTGCACCCGACGGAAGATCAGGTCGCCGTCATCGTCGATGCCATTGTCGCGCAGCATCAGCCGCGCCGAGTGCCCCATCGGCACGTCGAACACCGCCGTCACCTGCCCCTTGTCGGAACCATGACGCACCAGCGAGCCGTCGCCGCGCCCGCCAAGGGCGAGCGACAGACTGTCGAGCAGAATGGATTTACCCGCGCCGGTCTCACCGGTCAGCACGGACAGTCCGGCCTCGAACGCCAGATCAAGCCGTTCAATCAGGACGATATCGCGGATCGAAATCTGGGCGAGCATCCGGGGTCAAATCTTCCGTATCAGGCGCCGATCAGCTTCTTGCCTGCGCGCGCAATCCAGGAACTTCCGCTTTCGCGTGGCTCGAGACCACCCGACTGCAGCAGCTTGAACGAATCACCATACCACTGGCTGTCAGGATAGTTGTGTCCGAGGACGGCGGCAGCGGTCTGCGCTTCGGAGGTCACGCCCATGGCGTAGTAAGCTTCGACCAGACGGGCCAGAGCCTCTTCGACCTGGTTGGTATTGGGATACTGCTCGACGACGGTGCGGAAACGCGACACGGCGGCGAGGTATTCCTTGCGCTCGAGATAGTAGCGGCCGACCTGCATTTCCTTGCCGGCGAGCTGGTCGCGGGCAAAGCGGATCTTCGACTGCGCATCCTCGACATATTGCGAGTCCGGATACCTGTCGACGACGGCCTGCATCGCCTCGATCGCCTTGAAGGCCGGCTTCTGATCCTGCGTCACCGCCGGGATCTGCTTGGTATAGGCAAGGCCCTGGATGTACTGCGCGTAGGCAGCATCTTCGGACTGCGGATAGAGGTTGAGGTAGCGACCGGTGGCGTTGATCGCCTCCTGGTACTGACCGTTACGGTAGGAAACGAACGCGTTCATCACCAGCGCCTTGCGGGCGTATTCGGAGAACGGGTGCTGCCTGTCGAGCGCTTCGAACTTGCGCGCCGCCTCGCCGGTCTTGCCGGCATTGAGGTTGGCAAGACCCTGGTTGTACAGCACTTCCGGCGGATCGGTCTCGGCCGTCAGCTTGGTGATGTCGATATCGGGATCGTTCTGGCAGGCGGTAATCAGGGCGCTGCCGGCAACGGCCGCGACAACCACGGCGAACACACGCGCTGACTTCTTCAAATCAACAGAAACTGCAAGAACCATCGGATATTCCCGTTCCATTCTGCGGGCATGGACCCCGCCAGACATGCGCTTTTAGAGCAAGTTGCCTCAAGACCGCAACGTCATGATCGGTGATTCATGCAAATTTGTGGCGGCGCCGACATGAAAATGCCGGCCTTTCGGCCGGCGACTGGAGGAGAGTGTCCTTTTGTTGTTATGCGGACCAGGGCGCGAAGCCCGGAACTGCAACCGCAACCATGTCGCGCGCACGGGTGCGCTGGCGTGGTGTGGCGGTTTCGACAACCTCGTAGGCCGAGGGATCGCTGAGCAGAGCCTTGAGCGCATTTGCGTTCATCTTGTGACCACCGCGGTAGGAACGGTAGCAGCCGATGAACGGCGCGCCGGCAAGCGACAGGTCGCCAACAGCGTCGAGCGTCTTGTGGCGCACGAATTCGTCTGTGTAGCGAAGGCCTTCGACGTTGATGACCGAATTGTCGTCGGAAATCACGACCGAATTTTCGAGCGACGAACCCAGAGCGTAGCCGGCCGCCCAGAGGCGCTCGACGTCGCGCATGAAGCCGAAGGTGCGGGCACGCGACAGTTCGCGCTTGAACACCGAAGGCGTCATGTCGCCCTTCCAGGCCTGGCGTCCGATCAACGGGCAATCGAAATCGATCTCCACCTCGAAGCGCATGCCGTCATAGGGCGTGAACTCCGACCAGGACGCGCCCGATTCGATTCTGACCGGCTTGATCACGCGGATGTAGCGACGCTTGACCGCAAGCGCACGAACGCCGACCTGTTCGATCGCGTCGATAAAGGGTTCGGAGCTGCCGTCCATGATCGGCATCTCGGCGCCGTGAACCTCGATGGTGAGGTTGTCGAGGCCGAGCGCGTAGATAGCCGCCATCACATGCTCGATCGTCGCGATCGAGGTGGCCGGCGACATGCCGAGAACAGTGCAGAGATCGGTATTGCCGACCTGCGACGACACCGCCTTGAACTCGCTCAGGCGACCGTTGGAAAGAACGCGCTGGAAAACGATGCCCGCATCGGCTTCGGCCGGATGGAAGGTGATTTCCACCTCAGCGCCGGAATGAACGCCAATTCCCTTGAGCGTTACCGGGCTAGCAATCGTGGTCTGAAACCCGAGCAATTCGATTCCCATTCTCGTCGTCACTTTCAATACCTATGGCCCCAAGGCCCAAACATCAGGCGGATGCAGCGGTTTTCAGGGCACAAGAAAGGCGCCCGAGAGTTTCGACACAAAGGTCGGAACTCTGCGTTTCGAACAGACAGCGCGTGATCGAATCGCATGCATCCCCAATTCCGAGTCTGAAAATAGAGGTTCTGAGGCACCATTCCAAATCACTGTTCGTTTCGCTTTGTTACGCATTTGCGACGGACGAGGCAGCCGAAGCAACCTATTGAAAAAATGACGGAAATGCAAAAATGCCCGGGCGTTAGCCCGGGCACTCGGCAAGGTGAAGGAACGGGCCTTCAAGATCAGTTCGATTGACGGCGCAGGAACGCCGGGATCTCGAGCTGATCATCTTCGTGCGAGCGCGCCTGCGGTGCGGCGCGACCGTGATCGTCAAGCTGGCCGCGACGCGGCGCATAGAGGCTGGCTTCGGGCGACAGCGGACGGCGCTGCTGGGAAGCAGCAGCCGGCGCACCGGCCGTCATGTCGGCGGAAACGCTGTGGCTTTCCTTTTCACGCAGGCCGAGCGAGCTGGTGATGCGGTTCAAGAGGCCCATCGGGCCGCGTTCTTCCGGCATCTGCGGCGCCGGCTGGGCGCGCTGGTCCATCTCGGCCTTCACGACCGGCGGGAAGTCTTCGACCTTCGGCATGCGAACCGGCTCGGCCTGCTGGCGGATGACCGGAGCGATCGGCTCCTGGCGCTGAACCGGCTGCGGCTGGACCTGTGCGTGAACAGGCATTTCGACCGGACGCTGAACCGGGGCCGGCTGGCGCATGACAGGAGCGGCCTCTACCGGTGCAGCACCGGCAAAAAGCTTGCTCTGGGGACGGAAGTCCTCATGGGCCTGCTGCATCGGTGCTGGTGCCTGGGTGGCGGCACGGGTCGCGATATCGAGTTCGCGTTCCATTTCCGCTTCGCGGATCGCAAGCGCGATCTGGTCGACGGAGTTCTGCTGCTGCACCGGCTGGGCGACCGGCTGCTGAACCGGAGCGGGCTGGTGGTGAGCGACAGCCGGCTGCTGGGCCGGAATGGCTGCCGACGGGCGGATGATCGGCTTCTGGGCTGCTACCGAACGAAAGTCAGCCGAACGACCGGCTACCTCCGCGGCCGTGCGATCGATGCCGGTCGCAACGACCGATACGCGGATCAGGCCTTCGAGTTCTTCGTCGAATGTGGCGCCGAGGATGATGTTGGCGTCCGGGTCGACTTCTTCGCGGATGCGGGTTGCAGCTTCGTCGAGTTCGAACAGCGTCAGGTCGCGACCGCCGGTGATGGAGATCAGCAGGCCCTGCGCGCCCTTCATCGAGGTTTCGTCGAGCAGCGGGTTGGCGATAGCAGCTTCGGCGGCGGCCATTGCACGGCCCTCGCCCGAGGCTTCGCCGGTGCCCATCATGGCGCGGCCCATTTCACGCATCACCGAGCGGACGTCGGCGAAGTCGAGGTTGATGAGGCCTTCCTTGACCATGAGGTCGGTGATGCAGGCAACGCCCGAATAGAGGACCTGGTCGGCCATCGCGAACGCATCGGCAAACGTCGTGCGGTCATTGGCGATGCGGAAAAGGTTCTGGTTCGGGATAACGATCAGGGTGTCGACCGACTTCTGCAGTTCGGCAATGCCCTGGTCAGCCAGACGCATGCGGCGCTGGCCTTCGAAATGGAACGGCTTGGTGACGACGCCGACCGTCAGGATGCCCTTGTTGCGGGCAGCCTGTGCGACGATCGGGGCTGCACCGGTGCCGGTGCCGCCGCCCATGCCGGCGGTGACGAAGCACATGTGGGTGCCGTGCAGGTGATCGATGATCTCGTCGATGCACTCTTCGGCAGCCGCACGGCCGACTTCCGGCTGCGAGCCGGCGCCAAGACCTTCGGTCACGGCGACACCCATCTGGATGACGCGCTCTGCCTTGGTCATGGTCAGCGCCTGCGCGTCGGTGTTGGCAACGACGAAGTCGACGCCTTCAAGACCCGCGGTGATCATGTTGTTGACGGCATTGCCGCCGCCGCCGCCAACACCAAAGACGGTGATGCGGGGCTTCAGCTCCGTGATATCCGGCTTCTGCAAGTTGATAGTCATAGTACCCGTTCCTTCTGTTTTCTGGCCGCCTTGCCGAGCCGACCAAATCCTTGAAATTCCAACTTTGTCTTCACCGGGCGCCGTCCCTGTTCGGCACCCGCGTTACTCAAAAACTTTCCTTCAGCCACTGGCCCATGCGGGCGATGCGGCCGTTGCCGTTGCCGATCGACGAAAACATGCCGCCATGGGTCGCATGTGTTTCGAGGTCGGCGACCTGCGGGTAGATCATCAGGCCGACGGCCGTGGAGAACGCCGGTCCCTTGGCAGCAGCCGGCAGCCCGGAAACGCCGAGCGGACGGCCGATACGAACGTTGCGTGCGAGGATGCGGCGCGCCGCTTCCGGCAGGCCGGTCAGCTGGCTGGCGCCACCGGTCAGGACGATGCGCTTGCCGACGATCGGGCTGAAGCCCGAGCGCTGGATGCGATCGCGGATGAGTTCCAGCGTTTCCTCGATGCGGGCACGCACGATCCGCGATACGAGCGCGCGCGGCACATGGGTCGGCTGATCGCGGTCGTCCTCGCCGATCGGCGGGACCGAGACGATGTCGCGCTCGTCGGCGCTGTTCGGAAGTGCCGAACCGTGCACGACCTTCAGCCGCTCGGCGTCTTCGATGCGGGTCGAAAGACCGCGCGCCAGATCCGTCGTCACATGGTGGCCGCCAAGGTTGACCGCGTCCGCATGAACCAGCTTGCCGTCGGCAAAGACCGAGATCGTCGTGGTGCCGCCGCCCATGTCGATCGCGGCACAGCCGAGTTCGACTTCATCGTCGACGAGAGCCGCCAGACCGCTGGCATAGGGCGTCGCAACGATGCCTTCGACCGAGAGATGCGCTCGGTTGACGCAAAGTTCGAGATTCTTCAGCGCGGCCCGCTCAGCCGTCAGCACGTGCATGTCGACGCCCAGAACGTCGCCGAACATGGCGAGTGGATCGCGGATGCCGCGCTCGCCGTCGAGCGAGAAGCCGGTCGGCAGCGAATGCAGGATGGCGCGGTCGGAGCGCAGCGACTGCTGGCCGGCGGCCGAAAGCACCCGCTTCAGATCGCTTGCATCGACCTCCTGGCCACCGAGATCGATGGTCGCGGTATAGACGTCGCTCTGCAGGCGGCCGGCGGAAATGTTGACGATCAGGCTGTCGATCGTCAGGCCCGCCATGCGCTCGGCCGCATCGACGGCAAGCCGCACGACGCTTTCGACCGCATCGAGATCGGCGACAACGCCGTTCTTCACGCCGCGGGATTTCTGATGGCCGATGCCGATGATCTCGACGCTATGCGTGCGATTGGGCAAGATCTGGCTTTCGGCGCGCGGCGTCAGCCGGCCGATCATGCACACGATCTTGGTCGAACCGATATCCAGCACCGAGACGACATGAGACCGCTTCGAAGAAAGCGGCTTCAGGCGCGGCAGGCCAAAGCTGGAGGAACCGAACAAACTCATATCCGCCCCTCTTTCTTCTTCTCCGTCTCCTGCGCCTTCAACATCTTGTCCCTCGCCTTCAAGGCAACTTCGCGCCGGCTGACCGCACCCGGCGTCAATTGAACTGTGGTCCGATCTTCCAGCCTGAGATCGACGGCTGCGATGTCGCGCTCAAGCAGCTGATGCTGGCTTTCCATGCCGGACAGAACCTGCATCGCGCGGGCGACATCGTGTTCCGGCAGCTTGACGACGATGCCGTTATCGAGACGCAGGTCCCAGCGACGGCCGGCAACGCGCACGAAGGCCTTCACCCGCGAGCGGATTTCAGGCCAGCGGGAAAACTCGTCGTAGAAATCGGCCGCCGCCGTCTCGGCGTCACGACCGACGAACAGCGGTAGGGCCGCAAACTTGTTGTCGCGCAGCGGCGCGATCGCGCTGCCGCTGCGCTCGATCAGCGACAGGTCGGAACCGTGCTGCCAGATACCGAAGGCCTTGCGCTCGGTGAGCGTCACTTCGATCGTGCTGGGGTAGACCTTGCGGACGGTCACGCCCTGAACCCAGGGCAGTTCGGCGATCAGCTTGCGAGCTTCGATGATGTCGAGCGCCACCAGCGACGTCGTGCCGTCAAGGCCGAGTTGCTGAAGGATATCGATCTCGGAAGTCTGCTCGTTGCCGGAGACGCGCACATCCTCGATGGCAAAGCCGGCCGCGGTCGTCGATGCCTGCGCGACGTTCTGCGTGTGACCGCCGAGCGACATGCCGTAAAAACCGGTAGCGGCAAAAAAGGCGATGGCGGCGATCGTACCGGTGTGGGCAGGAAAGCGGACACGGCCGCTACCGAGGCTGACCAGGAAGCGCACGGCCTTGCGAAGCGGACGCGGCAGAACGCGTGCGCCATCCGCCTCGGCGGCAACTGCGCCCAGCGGATCACGAACTCTCTTGCCCCTTTTGCCCCTTACCGCAAGCACGAAGCGTCCTCCACCATCCAAGTCAGAAACTCGCCAAAGCCAAGGCCCGCATGCTGAGCCATTTCAGGCACCAGGGAGGTCGGGGTCATGCCGGGCTGGGTGTTGATTTCCAGCCAGATCAGTTCGCCTTCATCGGAACCACGGTCGTCGAAGCGAAAGTCGGATCGGCTGACGCCGCGGCAACCGATTGCCTGATGCGCCTTCAATGCGAGTGTTTGTATTTTTTGGTAAATATTTGGTGAAATCTGTGCCGGAATGACGTGTTGCGAGCCACCTTTTACGTATTTGGAATCGTAATCGTAGAAGGCGTGGCCCTGCGGGATGATTTCGGTGACGCCAAGCGCCTTGTCGCCCATGACGCCGCACGTGAGTTCGCGGCCGGCGACATAACGCTCGACCATGATTCGGTCGCCATAACGCCACTCGCTGGAGGTCACGACCTGCGGCGGGTGCGACTGATCTTCCTTGACGATGACAACGCCGAAGCTCGAGCCCTCGCAGACCGGCTTGACGACGTAAGGCGGCTTCATCGGATGCTTCGGGCCAAATGCCTGGCGATCCATGACGAGCGCTTCGGCAACCGGAATGCCGGACGCGGCAGCGACATGCTTTGCCTGCGCCTTGTCCATGGCGAGCGCCGAGGCCAGCACGCCGGAATGGGTGTAGGGAATTTCCAGATATTCGAGAATGCCCTGGATCGTGCCATCCTCGCCGAAGGGACCATGCAGCGCATTGAAGGCGACATCCGGACGCAACGCGGCAAGAACCGAAGCGACGTCGCGCGCGACGTCTACACGCGTAACGCGGAAACCTTCCGCTTCCAGAGCATCGGCGCACGCAGCCCCGGACGACAGGCTAACCGGTCGCTCCGAAGAAAATCCGCCCATAAGGACAGCTACATGCTTGCCGTTCATTCATACCCCCGAAAATACGCCACTATCGCAGCGCTTGCTTGCGTCTGGCTTGTTCCGGCATCGCGAGTCGCCGGTGGCCATTGGGGGCACTAGAGCGGCATTATAGTTAATGAACCGTTTACTTTTATTAACCTTAGTCGGGAAACGATCGGCAGCGGCGCGCGAAAACGCAGTGAATACAACACTTTCCGGCGCGAAATCAGCGACTTGCCGCGACCTGCTTACACAGAACACAAACTACTGAAAAATGAAGGCCCCGCACCAGTTCGATGCGGGGCCTTGGTGATTGGCGGCATTTTCAGCGGACCGCCAAGCGTCAGGCGTGATGTGTGAAGACGCCGAACAGCTCAGACTTGCTGCACGATATTCTCGTCAGGCCAATTTCTCTTTAAGGGAATTATGCGCGAGCGATACCTCGTCTTCACCGACAATCTTCCAGACGATACCAGCGATCGCCGCACCGACGATCGGAGCCAGCCAGAAGAGCCAGAGCTGCGAAAGCGCCCAGTCGCCGACGAACAGCGCCTGCCCCGTCGAGCGGGCCGGATTGACCGACGTGTTGGTGACCGGGATCGATACCAGATGGATCAACGTCAGCGCCAGACCGATGGCGATCGGTGCGAAACCGGAGGGCACGCGGCCATGGGTGGCGCCGAGAATGATGAACAGGAAGAAGAAGGTCATCACCACTTCGATGACCAGCGCCGCGGTCAGCGAATAGCCGCCGGGCGAATGCTCGCCGTAACCGTTGGCGGCAAAGCCGCCGAGTTGGAAGTCCGCCTTGCCGCTGGCAACGACATAGAGAACCGCTGCAGCGACGATGGCGCCCGCCACCTGGGCGATGATGTAGCCGATCAGGCTGGACGCCGGGAACTTGCCGGCAACGGTCAGCCCGACCGAAACGGCCGGGTTGAAATGTCCGCCGGAAATGCCGCCGACGGCATAGGCCATGGTGAGAACGGTGAGACCAAAAGCGAAGGAGACGCCGAGCAGGCCGATGCCGACTTCAGGAAAGGCAGCCGCCAGCACCGCACTGCCGCAACCGCCGAAAACGAGCCAGAATGTACCGAGAAATTCCGCAGAAAGCTTCTTGAACATGCACTCTCTCCCGAAAACCGAAGCCCATTGCTTCAGTCGGCCAGAGTTTGCCACATTTTGATTCCGGTCAACCCCGGTTGCGGCGGACCGCCAGCGCCCGCAAAACACGAAATCGGACACAGCACACGCGCTGCAGTGCCTATTTCGGCGGCAACGAATCCCTCGATCCGCCGAAGCCATGCAGCCTCGGAATAATGCTGCGTCACCTCAGGGATTCGTTCGCACTTCTTACGAATTCAGGGTTTCATCGCACAGAAACTTGCGTTAAGACGCCCAAACCGCCTCCCAAGACGGCATGACATCCACATCAGGAACGACAACAATGACAGACGCGACACCCTCCCTGTCGCCGAAGGATAGCGCGTTGCAGACGCCGGCAGTGAACTCCCCTGCCCGGGTGCTGTTCGCCAGCCTCGTCGGCACCACCATCGAATTCTTCGACTTCTACGTTTACGCCACCGCAGCCGTGCTGGTCTTCCCGCACCTCTTCTTCCCGACGTCAGACCCGACATCGGCGATGCTGCAGTCCTTTGCCACCTTCTCCATCGCCTTCTTCGCCCGGCCGTTCGGCGCGGTGATCTTCGGCCATTTCGGCGACAAGGTCGGCCGCAAGGCGACACTGGTCGCCGCCCTGATGACCATGGGCATCTCCACCGTCGTCATCGGCCTCCTGCCGACCTACGCGTCGATCGGCGTCGCGGCCCCGCTGCTGCTTGCCCTTTGCCGTTTCGGCCAGGGTCTCGGCCTCGGCGGTGAATGGGGCGGCGCCGTGCTGCTTGCCACCGAGAATGCGCCGGAAGGCAAGCGCACATGGTATGCCATGTTCCCGCAGCTCGGCGCGCCGATCGGCTTCATCCTGTCGGCCGGCACCTTCCTTATCCTTGGCGAAGTCATGACCGACGAGGCCTTCCTCGCCTGGGGATGGCGCGTGCCCTTCGTTGCCAGCATTCTGCTTGTGATCGTCGGCCTCTATGTCCGCCTGAAGATCACCGAGACGCCGGAATTCCAGAAGGCGATCGACAAGCACGAGCGCGTCCAGGTTCCGATCGCCCAGATCTTCCGCTTCCACAAGCGCAGCCTCGTGCTCGGCACCTTCGTGGCGCTCGCCACCTTCGTCCTGTTCTACCTGATGACGGTGTTCTCGCTGTCCTGGGGCACGGCCAAGCTCGGCTATTCGCGTGAACAGTTCCTCGTGGTGCAGATGACCGGCGTCGTGTTCTTCGGCCTGATGATCCCGGTTTCGGGCATCCTGTCGGACCGCTATGGCCGCCGCCTGGTGCTGATCGTCACCACCATCGCCATCGGTGCATTCGGCCTCGTCATGGCCCCGCTCATGGCGGGCGGTCTTGGCGGCGCCTTCCTGTTCTCCATCCTCGGCCTCGGCCTGATGGGGCTCACCTATGGTCCGATCGGCGCAGCACTTGCCGCCCCGTTCCCGACCTCGGTGCGCTACACCGGCGCGTCGATGACCTTCAACCTCGCCGGCATCTTCGGCGCGTCGCTCGCGCCCTATATCGCCACCTGGCTCGCGACCAACTACAGCCTTGATTATGTCGGCTACTACCTGCTGGCAGCCGCCGCGATCACACTGGTGTGCCTGGTGCTGTCGACCGAGGAAGAGGTTTCGGCCTGAGCCAAACATCTGTTGCGCTTCGGCGCGTCAGGAACACCAAAAAGAAGGGCCGCAGCGGCGACGCTGCGGCCCTTCTTTTTTGCCCGGCTCTGCCGGCAAAGCTTCCGACGGACGGCCAAATCTGTGCGGGCTTCCCGTTCCCGAACCAGAAAACCTCGATCTTCGTCAATGTGGTGTCGTGAGGTCTGGATCGTCGCCACAGTCCCCGGTCATTGCACAGCTCGAACCGATCTGCCGAGCCGGTTTGGGAAGTCGGGCAATCAGCTCACAACGATGCATCGATTCAGCAAACGTGTTATCGACTTCAGTGCCGTCGATCATTATCACACCATTTCGAATGGCTGGCTGGGTGCCGTCCGCGATCAATATCGCAATGAGCCTGATGCCAATGTTGGCGTGATGGCATGGCCCTATAGAAAGCCCGATTTGCTCCAAGTTGGGGATCTTATCCAGACGGCCTAAGAAATCTTCATGTCGATCTGTTCGGCCAGCTTCATAAGCCCGGCCTGATCGCCTGATTTCACGAAATCGGCAACCTCGATTTCGAGACGCTGCGCTTCAGCACCGTCGCCCAGCGAAGCCACAGCAGCGCGCAGGCGCACCTCGTCCATTGCCTTGGCTGGCGCGACGAGTGCGAAATTGACCAACAGGGCGCGAAAAAAGAGCGACCTCACGCGTGACAGTTTTTGCAGGCAACGCACTCGGGCTTCCCTCCTGGGACGTCATCATAGAGCTGGGATTCCAGAGTTCTTCCACAGAGCAGAGTGATGCAGCTCTACCGTTCGCCAGATAAGCAAAGGGCCGCAGTGTCGCCACTGCGGCCTAATCTTTTGGGCTACCCTCTCCAGCCTCAGGCGATGCCGCGGCCGAGGAATTCCTTGATCTCGTAGCCCGGCATGAAGGTGCCGATGCGCTTGATCTCCCATTCCAGCCGGACGCCGGAATGTTCGAGCACGCGGTTGCGCACGGTCTCGCCGAGATACTCCAGCTCGTAGCCGGTCGCTTGGCCGGTGTTGATCATGAAGTTGCAGTGCAGCGGCGACATCTGCGCGCCGCCGATCATCATGCCGCGGCAACCCGCTTCGTCGATCAGCTTCCAGGCAGAGTGACCTTCCGGGTTCTTGAAGGTCGATCCCCCGGTCTTTTCGCGGATCGGCTGCACGGTTTCGCGGTGCTGGCGCACGGCGTCCATGTCGGTGCGGATCTTGTTCTTGTCCTCGGGATAGCCTTCGAAGATGGCATGCGTGAAGATCAAATCCTTCGCCGCCGAGGAATGACGATAGCCGTAGCCCATATCGGCATTCGACAGCACATGGGCATTACCCTGGCGATCGACCGCATGCACCTCGACGAGGCGCTCGCGCGTCTCTGAGCCGTTGGCGCCGGCATTCATGCGCAGAGCGCCGCCGATGGCACCGGGAATGCCGTAGTAGAAGTAGAAGCCGCCGATGCCGTTATCGAGCGCCATCGCCGCGATGTTCTTGTCCGGGCAGATCGCGCCGGCCTTGATGCGGTTCTCGCCGACGAGTTCGAGATCGCCAAAACCCTTGGCCGACAGCCGGATGACGACGCCGGGAATGCCGCCGTCGCGCACCAGCAGGTTGGAGCCGACGCCCATGACCATGACGGGCACGTCCGCCGGAACCAGCTTCAGGAAGGTGACGAGATCGTCGGTGTCGTGCGGCTGGAACATCAGCTCGGCAAGACCGCCGGCGCGGAACCAGGTCACGCGATCCATCGGCGCATCGGGCGTGATGCGGCCGCGAACGGCGCTGACCCCGCTTCCGAGTGCTTCGAGTAGTTTCTGACCGTTGACCTGTTTCATACTCAATTTCCTGAAATGTCTGCGAGTTCCCGTGGCAATGCGGCAGCCCAGTAGGTGATGCTGCCAGCCCCCAAGAGAACCACAAAATCACCCGGCTGCGCAATCTTGCTGACAACCGGCGCGATTGTTTCGGGGCCGACCACATACCGGGCGTCGCGATGACCGCCCGCCTTGATGCGATTGACAAGCTCTTCGGCGTTGATGCCGTCGATGGCATCTTCACCCGCCGCATAGACAGGCGCGATCAGGATCGTATCGGCGTCGTTGAAGCAGGCGGAAAAATCTTCAAACAGGCTCGCAAGCCGCGAGTAGCGGTGCGGCTGGTGCACGGCGATGATCCGGCCCTGGCAGGCCTCGCGCGCGGCCCGCAGCACCGCCTTGATCTCGACCGGATGGTGGCCGTAGTCGTCATAGACGCGCACGCCGTTCCAGTCGCCGGTAAAGGTGAAGCGGCGCTTGACGCCGCCGAAAGAGGCAAGCCCCTTGGCGATCGCTTCCGGGCTGACACCCAGGCGCTGGGCAACCGCGATTGCAGCCGTTGCATTCGAGACGTTGTGGCGGCCGGGCATCGGCAGGCGCAGATCCTTCATAGTGATCACCTGGCCGGTCCGGCGGCGGCGGATCTCGACGTCGAAGACGGAGGTGGCGCCATCCATGCGGATATTGTGGAAGCGCACGTCGGCTTGCGGGTTTTCGCCGTAGGTGACGACCTTGCGATCCTCGATCTTGCTGACCATGGTCTGCACTTCGGGGTGATCGAGGCAAAGCACGCCGAAGCCGTAGAACGGCACGTTCTCGACGAACTGGCGGAACGCTGCGCGCACGGCGTCGAAATTGCCATAGTGGTCGAGATGCTCGGGGTCGATATTGGTGACGATAGCGACGTCTGCCGGCAGCTTCAGGAACGTGCCGTCGGATTCGTCGGCCTCCACCACCATCCACTCGCCCTCGCCCATGCGGGCATTGGTGCCGTAGGCATTGATGATGCCGCCGTTGATGACCGTCGGGTCGAGGCCGCCGGCATCAAGAAGGGCTGCGACCATCGAGGTCGTAGTCGTCTTGCCGTGCGTGCCGCCGATGGCGATCGCATTGCGGAAGCGCATCAGCTCGGCCAGCATCTCGGCGCGGCGCACGACCGGCAGCAGCTTTTCGCGCGCGGCGATCAGTTCGGGGTTGTCCTTCTTGATCGCCGTCGAAACGACGACGACTTCGGCGTCACCGATGTTTTCGGCCTTGTGACCGACGAACACTTCAATGCCCTTTTCGCGCAGGCGCTGGACATTGGCGCTATCGGACTGGTCGGAGCCCTGCACCCGGTGACCGAGATTGTGCAGAACCTCGGCAATGCCGCTCATGCCGATACCGCCGATACCGATAAAATGGACCAGACCGATCGTCTTCGGCATTTTCATGAGCGTTTTTCCTTGAATGTCTCGACTGTCAAACCGCTGGCAATAGCCTCTACCATGCTCGCAAGCAAGCGCGCGGCGTCCGGCTTTCCGGTTTCGCGCGCATGCGCGGCCATCTGCGCCAGCGATTGCGGATTGGCCATGGCATCGGCGAGAATGCCGGCCAGGCGCTCGGCGGTCAGCTCCGCCTGGACGATCACCTTGGCCCCGCCCTTGGCAGCAATGGCCGCCGCATTGGCCGCCTGGTCGTGATCGAGCGCATAGGGATAGGGAACGAGGATCGCCGGCCGGCCGATGACGGCAAGCTCGGAAACCGTCGATGCGCCGGAGCGGCAGATGACGAGCTGGGCATCGGCGATACGCTCGGCCATGTCGGTGAAGAACGGCGAGACGTCGGCGGGAACGCCGAGCTTCTCATAGGTGGCAATGACGCCGTCGCGGTCTTCCGGACGCGCCTGCTGCGTCACCTTCAGCCGCTGGCGCAGCGCGTCGTCGAGACGGCAGATCGCCTGCGGAACAGCCTTCGAGAAATACTGCGCGCCCTGGCTGCCGCCGAAGACGACGAGGTGAAACGGTGCTTCGCCCGCTGAAGCGCCATAGGCAACGTTGGCGGCCTCGAGCACCGCGGGGCGCACCGGATTGCCCGTCGTCACCGTCTTTGCTGCAAAGGCGCCGGTTCCTTCAGGCAGGAAGCCGCCGGCAATCGCCTTGACGCGGGAGGCGAGCGCCTTGTTGGCGCGGCCCATGACAGCGTTCTGCTCGTGGATCATCGACGGCACGCCCATGCCGGTCGCAGCCAGAAGCGGCGGCACGGTCGGGTAGCCGCCGAAGCCGACGACGGCCTTCGGCCGCAGGCGGGCGATCAGCCGGCGCGCGGCGCGCATGCCGGTCCACAGCGTCCACAGCGAACGCACGACATGGATGGGGTTCTTCGAGCCGATGGTCGCCGACGGTACCACATGCACCTCGTCGGCCGGAAACTTGCCGGCGAAACGTTCCGCACGGCTGTCCGTCACCAGATGCACCGAATAGCCGTTGGCTTTCAGCTCGTGGGCCAGCGCCTCGGCTGGAAACAGATGGCCGCCGGTTCCCCCGGCGGCAAGAAGGATGATGCCTTTGGTCATACTTTACTCCGCCGGCACGCCGATGCCGGACCGAAACAGGCTGCGCTCCACGGCGCGCTTCTCCGGGCGATGGCGCGTGAGCGCCAGGATGAAGCCGGCGGTGACGCAGATCGCCACCATGGACGAACCGCCATAGGAGATCAGCGGCAGGGTCATGCCCTTGGCCGGAAGCAGTTCGAGGTTCACGCCGATGTTGATCATCGATTGGATGCCGATCTGAAGCACGAGGCCGGCGACGGCAAAACGGTTGAAGTCGTTGCGCTCGCGGAAGGCATGGTTGAGGCCGCGCAGCACCAGGAAGGCAAAGATCATCACGATCAGCATGCAGAAGACGATGCCGAACTCTTCGGCGGCCACCGAGAACACGAAGTCGGTGTGGCTATCGGGAATGATGCGCTTGACGATGCCTTCGCCCGGACCACGACCGAACCAGTCGCCGCGGATGATCGCCTCGCGCGCCGTGTCCATCTGGAAGGTGTCGCCTTCCCCGGTCAGGAACTTGTCGATACGGCCGGCGACGTGCGGCAGCATGGTATAGGCGACGAAGAAGCCGCCGAAGGCAGCACCCGCAAGCACGATGATCCACAGCCACGGCATGCCGGCCATGAAGAACATGCCGCCCCAGACCGCGGTCGTCAGGATGGTCTGGCCAAGGTCGGGCTGGGCGACGAGCAGGGCGCCGACGATGCCGAAGAGCAGGATGGCAAAAAGGTTGCCGGGAATTTCCGGCTGGCGGGCATGTTCGGAAAACAGCCAGGCGCAGACGACCACGAAGGCCGGCTTCATGAATTCGGAGGGCTGGATGGAGATGCCGGCGATCGAGATCCAGCGCATCGAGCCCTTGACCTCCTGGCCAATGAACAGGACCAGCACCATCATCGAGAGCGACACGCCGAGCAGGATGATCGCCGCTCGCCGCACCTGACGGGGGGAGAGGAAGGAGATCGCGACCATCACCACAAGCGACGGCAACAGGAACACGGCGTGGCGCTTGACGAAGTGGAAGCTGTCGAGGCCGATACGCTCGGCGACCGCGGGGCTTGCCGCGAAGGACAGCATGAAGCCGACGCCCATCAACAGGATGAAGGTCGCCAGGAAGAACCTGTCGATCGTCCAGAACCAGTCGGCCACAGGGCCACGTTCGGCTCGGCTTACCATCTTGTCAGTCCCCTTTATCAGGCGCGATTGCGCCAAACGTCCGAAACCCCGGCATCACCGCCACCTGCCGCGCGCTACGGGAGCGCGCCAGCAGGCGAGCGTCAGATCAGCATCGTCACGCCCTGCAATGCCTTGACGTGGGTCACGAAGGCATCACCGCGTATTTCAAAGTTCTTATACTGGTCGAAGCTTGCGCAAGCCGGGGATAACATCACCGCCGAAGCGCCCTTGCCGTCGCCTTCCGCATCCGCCGCCGCATGCGCCACGGCCTTTTCCAGCGTGCCTGAGATCTCGTAGGGCACCGCCTCGCCGAGCGTCGCGGCAAATGCAGGTGCCGCCTCGCCGATGAGATACGCCTTGACGATCTTCGGGAAGAACGGCGACAGCGAGGTGATGCCACCTTCCTTGGGCAGACCGCCGGCAATCCAGTAGATGCGTTCATAGCTCGACAGCGCCGGGGCAGCGGCATCCGCATTGGTCGCCTTGCTGTCATTGACGAATACGACGGCGCCCTTGCGGCCGACCGGCTGCATGCGATGCTTCAGCCCGGGGAAACTTGCCAGCCCCTGGCGGATCTCGTCTTCGCTGACACCGACGGCGAGGCAGGCGGCGATTGCGGCTGCCGCATTCTGGGCATTGTGGCCGCCGCGCAGCGTCTGGATGCCGTCGAGGTCGACGAAGAGCCGCGACGTTCCACCCTGCGCCTGCAGGATGCGTGATCCCTCGGCGTGGATGCCGTCTGCCAGGACATGCCGGCGCGAGATGCGCACCACCTTGGTGCCTGCCCGCTCGACGCGGTCGACAATCAGCGCTGAGAAACTGTCATCGACGCCGACGATCGCCGTGCCGCTGCCCGCCACGAGCCGCTCCTTGATATCGGCGTAATGCTGCATGGTGCCGTGGCGGTCGAGATGATCGGGCGTGAGGTTGAGCAGGATGCCGGCTGTCGGGTTGAGCGTCGGCGCGAGATCGATCTGGTAGGACGAGCACTCGACCACGTAGAAGCGGCCGGCCTTCGGCGGATCGAGTGTCAGCACGGCCGTGCCGATATTGCCGCCGAGCTGGGTGTCGCGACCGCTTTCCTTGAGGATATGGGCGATCAGCGCCGTCGTCGTCGACTTGCCGTTGGTGCCAGTGATGGCGATGAACGGGCAATCGGGCGCCTGCGCCCGGCGCTCGCGCACGAAGAGCTCGACATCGCCGATGATCTCGACGCCGGCCGCATGGGCGAGGTCGACGGTCCAGTGCGGCTTCGGATGGGTCAGCGGCACGCCGGGAGACAGAACGAAGGCGGCGTAGGTGCGCCAGTCGATGCCGTGCAGGTCCGCGGTCGGCACGCCGGCCGCGCCGGCCTTGGCGACGCTATCGGGATTGTCGTCCCACGCCGT
This sequence comes from Ensifer adhaerens, assembly GCF_013283195.1. Lineage (GTDB taxonomy): Bacteria > Pseudomonadota > Alphaproteobacteria > Rhizobiales > Rhizobiaceae > Ensifer > Ensifer adhaerens_G. The sequence continues at coordinate 3,118,191 of NZ_JABEKT010000001.1, forward strand.
AACCTCGGCTCCGCCGGCAACGAGTGCCTGGGCGGTCGCCAGCCCCGAGCCTCCGAGCCCGAAGAGCGCGACCTTCTTTCCCTTGAATGTGCTGACCGCGATCATCGTCCGATCACCGCAGCTTGAGGGTGGAGAGGCCCACCATCGCCAGGATGACGGCGATGATCCAGAAGCGGATCACGACCTGGCTTTCCGTCCAGCCCTTCTTTTCGAAGTGGTGGTGGATCGGCGCCATCAGGAAGACGCGGCGACCGGTACGCTTGAACCAGAACACCTGGATGATCACCGACAGGGTTTCCATGACGAACAGGCCGCCGATGATGATCATGACGAACTCATGCTTGACGGCGACGGCAACAGTGCCGATCAGGCCGCCGAGCGCCAGCGAACCGGTGTCGCCCATGAAGATGGCGGCCGGCGGTGCGTTGAACCACAGGAAGCCGAGCCCGGCGCCGATGACGGCGCCGAGGATGACGGCCAGTTCGCCCGTGCCGGGCACGAAATGGATCTGAAGGTAGTTGGCGAAAACGGCGTTACCGGCGAGATAGGCGATGAGGCCGAAGGCGGCCGCCGCAATCATCACAGGCACGATGGCAAGCCCGTCGAGACCGTCCGTCAGGTTCACCGCGTTACCGGCGCCGACGATGACGAAACCGCCGAACAGCACGAAGAAGTAACCGAGGTTGATCACCAGGTCCTTGAAGAACGGGAACGTGACCGAGGAGCCGAAGGTCGAACCGGCAGCGCCGCCCGAAAGCGACGCCTGCATCATGAAGAACACGGCGATGGCGGCGATGATGAACTCGAAGCCGAGACGCGCCTTGCCGGAAAAGCCCTTGTCCGACTGCTTCGTAACCTTGAGGTAATCATCGTAGAAGCCAATGGCGCCAAAGCCGAGCGTGACGAGCAGTGTCGATACCACGTAAACGCTCGAAAGGTCGGCCCACAAAAGCGATGAGACAACGATGCCCGCAAGGATCATCAACCCGCCCATCGTCGGCGTGCCGGCCTTCTTGAAATGCGTCTGGGGTCCGTCGGCGCGGATGGGTTGGCCCTTGCCCTGACGGATACGGAGCGAATCGATCATGCGCGGTCCGAACAGAAATACGATCAAGGCCGACGTGAAAAGCGCTGCACCGGTACGGAACGTGATGTAGCGAAAGAGATTGAAAAATTGAAAGTGGTCCGCCAGTTCCACGAGCCAGATGAGCATTAAGGGACCTTTCCCCAAAGGTTTAAAATCGGACACCGTCCAACAGAATCATCTGAAAAACGATACGCGCTTGTATACAAAAGTGTTAGGTCGCGCTGCCTAACCCAAAGCTGTATCCACCGTCACCGGCATCTGCGGCGACCCTCAACGCTGCGCGCGCCATGAGGCGCGCAACGGTCGCTATCGTCATGTCTTCGGTCGCATCATTGCCCGCCGACCGCCTGCGGCCGGGGCAATCATGCCGTCGGTTCATTCTCCTCGGCCTCAGGCTCGGGATAGGCTTCGATCAGCGCGTGGACGATCTTGACGCAGCCCGTGCCTTTCGACGACTTGATCATCACCACGTCGCCAGCCGCAACCGCGCCGAGTGCGTAGGCCTTCAGTTCTTCCACGCTCTCGCGGTAAACGACCGAGACTTCCGGCGGCAGCGCGTCGCGCAAGTGGGCCATCAACGGCCCTGCGAGCCACACATCGGTAATCCCGGCCTCGCACAGGGGCCTCGCGAGTGCCGCGTGAACCTCGACGGCATGGTCGCCCATCTCCAGCATGTCGCCGAGCACGGCGATGCGACGCCCGCCCGGTGCCGGTGTCGAATCCTGCAAGAGCGAAATCGCCGCGCGCATCGAGGTCGGGTTGGCGTTGTAACTTTCGTCGATCAGAGTCAGCGTGCCGGGGCCGACCAGCAACTGATGCCTGCGTCCCCTGCCGGTTTCGGCCTGCATGGTCGCAAGCGACGAGGCGGCGTAATCGACGTCAGCGCCGACGAGCTTGACGGCTGCGAGCACGGCCAGCGCGTTTTCGGCAATGTGACGGCCAGCTGCGCCGATGGTGATCTCCATCGTCCGGCCACCGAGCGCTGCCCAGAGCACCGATCCATCCGCAGCGCCGGCAAATTCCACAAGACGGAACTCCGCCTTCGGGTTGACGCCGAACGAATGAATGTAGCTGACACCGGCGGCACCCGCCGCCTTCTCGAGCAGCCTGTACTGAGCACTGTCGTGATTGATGACAGCGTGACCGCCATTGACGACGCCCTCGAAGATCTCGGCCTTGGCCTCGGCGATCTGGTCGAGACTTTCGAAGTTGCCGAGATGGGCAGCGGCAATGCTGGTGACGATTGCCACATGCGGGCGGACCATCTTCGTCAGCGGCCGGATCTCGTCCGGGTGGTTCATGCCGATTTCGAAGATGCCGAAATCGGTGGCCTCCGGCATGCGCGCCAGTGTCAGCGGCACGCCCCAATGATTGTTGAAGGAGGCGACGGACGCATGCACGCGGCCTTGCGGCACCAGCACGTGGCGCAGCATCTCCTTGGTGGTGGTCTTGCCGACCGAACCGGTGACGGCAATGATCTTGGCGGCGCTGCGATCGCGCGCAGCACATCCAAGCCGGATCATTGCCTCGAGCACGTCGTCGACAACGATCATCGGCGCGCTGAGGCGGCCGAGCGCCGGCAGCTTGCCTTCGCTGACGACGAGCAACGCCGCGCCGTTGGCAAGCGCGAGGCCGGCATAATCGTGGCCGTCGACCCGGTCACCCTTGATCGCAAAGAAGGCTTCGCCCTTGCCGACAGAGCGGCTGTCGATCGATATGCCGCTTACTCCTTCGGGCAGGTTTCCAACCGGTCGGCCGTTCATTGCGGCCAGAAGATCGCTGCTTGTCCAGAGCCAGTTCAAATCAAAGACCTCCCAGTGCCTTGCGGACTTCTGCATGATCCGAGAATGGCAGCGTGACGGAACCGACCGTCTGGCCCTCCTCGTGTCCCTTGCCGGCGACGATCAGCGTGTCGCCGCTTTGAAGCATGCCGACGGCGGCGCGAATCGCTTCGGCGCGGTCGCCGATTTCGGTCGCGCCCGGGGCGGCAGCCATGATTTCGGAGCGGATAACATCAGGGACTTCCGAGCGCGGATTGTCATCGGTGACGATCACCACATCGGCAAGCCGCGTCGCGATCTCGCCCATGATCGGGCGCTTGCCCTTATCGCGGTCGCCGCCGCAGCCGAAGACAACGATGACGCGACCCGTCGTGAACGGTCGCACGGAGGCGAGCACGTTTTCGAGCGCATCCGGCTTGTGGGCATAATCGACATAGGCAAGCGCGCCATCGCGCGTCTGGCCGACCAGTTCGAGGCGGCCGGAGGCGCCCTGCAGCTTTTCAAGCGCGGAGAACGCCGCCTTGGCGCTGATGCCGGTGGAGATCGCAAGGCCGGCGGCGACAAGCGCATTGGCCACCTGGAAATCGCCAGCCAGCGGAATGTGGATTTCGAAGATGTCGTCGCCGACATGGACTTCGGCTGATTGCTTGTGGCGGAAATGCTCGACCCGTTTCAGCGAGATGAAATCGCCCTTGCGGCCGACGGTGCGCACGTCGAGCTTGGCTTTGCGGGCAGCGGCGATCGCCTGCTCCGACCACTGGTCGTCGGCAAAGATCACCGCCGGAGCACCCTTCGGCAACAGCGCATCGAACAGCCGCATCTTCGAGGCCATGTAGTGCTCGACCGTCGGATGATAATCCATGTGGTCGCGACCGAGATTGGTGAAGGCGGCGGCCGAAAGCCTGACGCCGTCGAGACGGCTCTGGTCGAGGCCGTGGCTCGAAGCTTCCATCGCAGCATGGGTGACGCCGGCGTCGGCGAGTTCGGCCAGAAGCTTGTGCAGGGAGACAGGGTCGGGCGTGGTCAGCGAGCCATAGTCGTTGCGGCCGGGCGCAACCACGCCCGTGGTGCCGATCATCGCAGCGGCAAGGCCGGAATGCGCCCAGATCTGCCGGGTGAAGGAAGCGACCGAGGTCTTGCCGGCAGTCCCCGTCACCGCCACCATCGTCTCGGGCTGGCGGCCGTAGAAGGCGGCGGCAGCGCGCGCGAGGAAGGCGCGCGGATTGGCGAGCGAGAGAACGGGCGCGGAGGTTCCATCCGGTTTCGCATTGCTCTCGGCAACCACGGCGACTGCGCCGCGCGAAAGCGCATCGGCGATATAGGTGTTGCCGTTTGCCTTGCTGCCGGAAACGGCGACGAAAAGATCTCCTGGCTGCACCTGCCGACTGTCGGCCGTGATGCCGGCAACCTCGATCGCAGAGGAAGCGCCATCCAGTTGCGCAGAAAGTTCAGGGAAGCTCGTTCCCGCCAGGTCTTTTATCTTCATGAACCGCACGTCTCACATCGCTCTCGATCCGCTGGAATCGCGAATCGTCCCGCATTCTCATTTCATGCCTAATAAGACACAAGCATGGCAGAACCATCTTCTCCGAACTTCGGTTCGACGCCGAGAAGCGGTGCGGAGCGGCTGATGATGTCGCGAACCATGGGCGCGGCATTCGAACCGGCGGTCCGTCCGCCGCCTTCGCCGGTCTTCGGCGCATCGATGAAGGTCAGCACGATGTACTTCGGATTGTCGATCGGAAAGGCTGCAAGAAAGGCGTTGAAGTTCTGGTCGCTGGCATAGCGACCGTTGACGACCTTGTCGGCCGTGCCGGTCTTGCCGCCGACGTTGAAGCCCGGCACCTGCGCGCGCTTGCCCGAGCCGGCGATGCCGTTCCAGCGAAGCAAGAAGCGCATGTCGTCGCTGGTGCTCTTCTTGACGACCGTGGTTGCCAGTTCGTCCGCTTGCTCTTCCGAACGCGGCAGGAAGGTCGGCGGGATCAGCTTGCCGCCGTTGACGAGCGCTGCTCCGGCGACAGCCGTCTGCAACGGGGTCGTCGAAACGCCGTGGCCGAAGGAAATGGTGATCGAGTTGATCTTCTTCCATTCACGCGGCTGGCTCGGGGATTTGACCTCCGGCAGCTCGGTCGGCAGCTTCGACAGCAGGCCGATGCGGGTCAAAAATTCCTTGTGGCCGGGAATGCCGATGAGGTCGGCGATCTTGGCCGTGCCGATGTTCGACGAATACTGGAAGATTTCCGGCACGGTCAGCACGCGGCGCTTGCCGTGGAAGTCCTTGATGGTGAAGCCGCCGATACGGATCGGCGCCGTGGCGTCAAAACTGTCGTTGAGCGTCACCTTGCCGGAATCGAGACCCATGGCAATGGTGAAGGTCTTGAAGGTGGAACCCATTTCGAACGTGCCGTTCGACATGCGGTTCATCCAGCCCTCTTCGGCGCCTTCGGCCGGCTTGTTCGGGTCGTAGTCGGGGACGGACGCCATCGCCAGCACTTCGCCGGTATGCACGTCGAGCACGACGGCGCCGGCGGCCAGCGCCTGGTAGTTCTTCATGCCGGAATCGATGACGTCGCGGACGATGTTCTGCACGCGGACGTCGATCGACAGCTTGACCGGCTCGAGCTTGGCATCGCTGGTCATGCCGATGGCGGCGAGATCGGCGAGCCCCTGCCCGTCGATGTAACGCTCCATGCCGGCAACGCCGCGGTTGTCGATGTTGACGTGACCGAGGATGTGGGCGGCGGTCGGGCCACCCGGATAGAAGCGACGCTTCTCCGGCCGGAAGCCGACACCGGGAATGCCGAGCGCCAGGATCTCGCTCTGCTGCTTCGGCGTCAGCTGGCGGCGCAGCCACTGGAAGCGCGATTTCGACTTCAGCTTGTTGTAGATTTCGCGGGCGTTGATGTCAGGCAGAACCGTTGCCAGCCGCTCAACCGCCTCGTCCGCATCGACGATCTTGTGCGGCTCGGCATAGAGCGAAACCGTGCGGATGTCGGTGGCGAGGATCTCGCCGTTTCGATCGAGAATATCGGGGCGTGACGCCATCAGGTTGTCGGCACGGCCGATGCTAGACACCGTCTCCGGCTGCGCCATGCCATATTGCACCAGCCGGCCACCGATGACCGCATAGACGATGCCGAAGCTGGCGATGATGATCGCCACACGGTTCTTCGCCTGATTGGTGGTCTTCTTGCGCGTGCCCTGGAAAGTGACGTTGAGCTTGGCCTCGGCCGGCAGGTTGTTGCCGCCGGCGGAGAAATGCGCCTTGCTCTTCAGAACCATGATGCGGGAGAGAAACGACATCAGCGCGCCACCGAACCTGTTTCGATATTATCGGTCGTCTGCTCCGCTGCCTTGGCGGCGGCGAGCTTCTTTTCTTCTTCCGTCGGCGGAACGTCTGCCTTCAGCATCGGAAGCTCCTGCGGGCGGACGAGCTGCGTCGATGGCGTCGGCGCCAGCTGCAGGTCGGCACCGAAGGCTCCGACCAGACGCTCCAGCCGGTTCGGCTGCGTCAGCAGCGCCCAGTCAGCACGCAGAAGATCGATCGTGTCTTCTTCCAGCTTGATTGCAGCATCGAGCTTGCGCACCTGCTCAAGCTTGTTTTCGGCCTGGTGCTTGATCGTGTAGGTGACCGTGGCGGCTGCCGTCATGACGACGATAAGGACTATGTCGAGTGTTCGCAGCATATCTCTCTCAGCCCCCCAACCGTGCAAGGCTCGCCAGTTCCGGCAGATTGAAAATGGATAGATCGTTTCCCGGCGATGGCGCTTCCGTGCGGATACCGGCTCTGAGCTTGGCAGACCGGGCGCGCGGATTGAGGGACGCTTCTTCCTCGCTGGCTGCCACCATAGGCTTTCCAACTGGTGTGAAGGTTGCCGGCCGCGCGGTTACCAGCGGCAGATGCCGCGAACCGGCGGCCTTGCCCGAGCGATCCTGGAAGAAGGCCTTGACGATCCGGTCTTCAAGGGAATGGAAGGTGACGACCACGAGCCGACCGCCCGGCTTCAGCGCCCGCTCGGCAGCAAAGAGCACCTGGGCGAGTTCGCCGAGCTCGTCGTTGACGAAGATGCGCAGCGCCTGGAAAACGCGCGTTGCCGGATGGATCTTGTCCTTGGCCTTGCGCGGCGTGACGATTTCGATCAGCCCGGCGAGATCGCGGGTGGTTTCAAACGGCGTTTCGGCGCGGCGCTTCTCGATGGCGCGGGCAATGCGGCCCGACTGCTTTTCCTCACCGAGAAAACCGAAGATGCGAATGAGATCGGAAACCTTGGCCCGGTTGACAACGTCGGCAGCGGAGACACCGGCGGCCGACATGCGCATATCGAGCGGACCCTTCCTCTGGAAGGAGAAGCCGCGCTCGGCCTCGTCGATCTGCATCGACGACACGCCGATGTCGAGCACCACGCCGTCAAGGCTGCCAGCTGGCGCATGCTCGGCAAGTTCGGAAAAGCGCGAATGAATGAGCTTGAGCCTGCCGCCGGAGGCCGCGACCATCGACTGGCCCGCGGCGATCGCCGTCGGGTCGCGGTCGAGCGCGATCACATCGGCACCGGCATTAAGGATGGCGGACGCATAACCGCCGGCACCGAACGTGCCGTCGAGAATGACCTTGCCGGGAGCCGGCTCGAGTGCTGCGAGAACCTCGTTCAGGAGGACGGGAATGTGACGAACCGGTCCGCCATCGGCTTCAGAAGCTCCTCCGCCTTGTTCCGTCACCATTCCGCCTCTCCATTCTATTCCGGACGCAGCCCCCGTGACTTGCGCCCTTCCCGGGCTGCCGCCTGCGCCTTTTGAAAGGCCTGCGGCTCCCAGAGCTGAAAATAATCGCCCCGCCCGACGAACATCACGTCGGTCGAGATACCGGTGAAGTCGCGGATGAAATCCGTCACCATCAACCGGCCTTCCGGATCGAGCTTGACGAAGACCCCGCCCCCATGAACGAGCAGCGACATCTCGTTGGCAGCCGGAGAAAATGGATCCTCGACCGCCATCTGCCTCTCGAACCGGTCCAGAAGCTCCGGCCCGCCGACACTGATCGCCGGAAAGACGAAGTCCTGAAAACAGTATAGCTCCCGGACGCCCCCATCCGACAGAACGGAACGAAACGCCGAAGGCACGGACACCCGCCCCTTTGCATCGATCCGATTGGTGGCATTTGACAAGAAGCGGTTCATGACTCGAAACGGCCGCCCAAGACTGACGGGCCATAATCATCGACCCGCGAGAACACTCGACCACGCTCACAAAACGCCCCCGCCGGACACCAACATGCCCGCCCATCTCCCGATGCCGGGAGACCCTGGAATCTTGCGATGATGGGCCACGAAGCGGCCCTTGCGCAGTACCATTATGGGATATCATGGGACCATATGGGCGTCAATGGGATTGGCTCTTGAACAGCCGGGTAGCTGATCAAATATTGATAGGTTGTTAAGTTTAACGAAGCGTTACGAAGCGACCCCCGCTGCCCTGGAATGCGACGGTCAAACGGCTTCAAATCGTTGAGAAATCAGAATGTGAGAAAGAATGCAGCAAAGCGGGGGAGCAGGATTTCCCTGCGCGATTTCTGATCGCTTCATCCGGTTCGGCATCGAAACGATACCCGCCTGAACATGGTTGCGCCTGCGCGTCTCGAAGCGCGCGACACCGCTGAGAAAAAGGAAAAATCGCCAGTTGGCCTGTAAGCCGGGTTCTGTATGGCCCCATTGCCCGAAGACAACGGAACGTGGCAGCCATTCATCTGGGACTACGTTTGCACGCAGCCTCTTGCAACCCACCCGGATGACTGGCCCGGAAACAGGCTGGACGCTTGCGCGTCCGCGTCATCCCTATTCGGTCTTGCTCCCGGTGGGGTTTGCCGTGCCGTCCATGTCGCCATGTCCGCGGTGGGCTCTTACCCCACCCTTTCACCCTTACTCCGCAAGCGGAGCGGTTTGCTTTCTGTGGCACTTTCCCTGAGGTCGCCCTCGCCGGACGTTATCCGGCACCGTACTTCCGTGGAGCCCGGACTTTCCTCCCCCCGCGGCCTTTCGGCACTTGCGGAGCGCGGCTGCCCGGCCAACTGGCAGGCGGTCCTTAAACGACCGGGAAGCCGAGCGCCAGAGAAAAACGGCAGGCCCGGCGTTTCAACGCTCGCCCACCCGCGCTTTCACGTTCAGCGGAAAGCCACGGCGAAATCCGTTTCATAGGCCGGGTCGTCGATCCGGCCCTCGGCCACCAGCACGGCGCCGAGCCGGCCGATCTCGTCGGAGCTTTTCGCTGCCTGGCCGTTGCCGCCGGTCACCACAGCGATGCGGTCGCTGCCGGCAAAGCCGATATAGGGAAAACCATGGCGGGTGAACGACGTCACGCAGGGTCTGAAATGCGTCGAAGCCGGCTTGAAGCCGGGCATCACCTCGGCAAGCAGCCCGCCCATGTGCGCAGCCGCCCCGGCGCCAGCGCTGCCGCGGAACCAGGCGCGCACCGCGGGCTCGCTGTCGAGCACGCGATCGGTCGGATCGCCGCCGATCTTGATATAGTGCTTGCCGTCGGCGTAAGCGACCGGCGGCAGCAGATAGTAGCTCTTGGCCTGCTCCGGTGCCGCGCCGATCAGCGATGGCATGTGGTCATAGGTCGAAAGATCGCCGGCTGCGACCTCCGCAAAAAATACGGTACGCGCCTTGACGACAAGGTCGATCGGCCGGGGAAGAAGCGTGTCGGAAAGAGAGAACCCGCCCGCAGCAACGATCACCCGCCCAGCACCAAACGTGGCGCCATCGACGGTTGTGACCACGACGCGGTCGCCGGCCTCGGATACCGAGGCCACTTCGCTGCGCACGATCCGTGCGCCGGCCTTTCCCGCGCAGATCGTTTGCGCCAGCACCAACGCGCGCGGATTGATGTATCCGGCCCCTTGCGCCTCGTGAATGCCGGCAAAACCTTCGGGAAAACGGAACCAGGGAAAGCGTTCGGAAAGGGCGCCCTGCTCGAGAAGCGGCGCCTCGACGCCAAGCGCGTCGCGCGCCTTGGCCACCTTCTCGATATAGTCGTAGCTGCCGCCCGGCGCCGGCCCGGCGATCAGGCAGCCGACTTCGGCATAGAAGTCGACGCCACTTTGAGCGGCGATCTCGTCGTAACGGTCGATGGAACGCTTGGCGAGCCGCGCCCAGACCGGATCGTCGTCGATCGTGCGTGTGATGCGGGCATTGTCGTAGTGGCTGGAAAAGACGCCGCCGTGATTGGCCCAGTCGCCGGGCTCGTCCGGCCCGACGAGAGCCACCCGAGCGCCCGAGAGCGCCAGGTGCCGCGCTGCCGCCGCCCCCATCATGCCTTTGCCGACAACGATGAAATCAAAGCTTTCCGACATGTCCGTCCTCACCATTTCGATCAGGTCTGGATAGCATGCCGGCGCAGATATGGCACTGCGGTTGCATTACGTTTTGAAGGTCGCCGGAACGCGAGACCTGTCCGGCTGGAGCACCCGCCACCGCTTGAAGACAGCCGGCGGTTGATGCTCGGTATTCGACGGAAACAATGCCCCTGAACCGGGGCCCTTCCTCGTGCCGGCGTCGACCGATGCGAGGAGGTCATGCTGCACGCTTCGACCGATGAAGCCGCACGCTTCAATCGATGAAGCGTGCTTTGCGCGCACGATCAGGCGCGCCCTACGATCGGCATCGATCAGTCGATGATGCTCTGAACCTTGCCGCAGTAACGCTTGGAAACCGGGTTCATGCGCTTGGCACCATGGCCGGCATTGTACTTCAGGACCGTGCCGCAAGTGGTTCCGCCGGAAAGCTCATGCGCCATGGCGAGATACTTCATGCCGAACTTGATGTTCGTTTCCGGATCGTAGAGACCGTTGGAGGAGCCGGAGTAGCCCATCATGCGTGCCGTTGCGGGTTTGATCTGCATCAGGCCGATTTCACCGGCGCTGCCGCGAGCCTTCGGGTTGAAGTTGCTTTCGACCTTGACGATCGCATGGGCCAGATCGATCGGAACGCCGTACTGCTTGGCATAGGACTGGATCAGGATGGTGTACTGCGTGCCCTGTGCGAGCTGTGGATTCGGGTAGCCTGTCGTCCGTGTAACTGACTTGAGGGATGAGGTCTTGATGGTCTTGTCGACGTTCCCCGCATACGACGTACCAATCCCGGCGAAGAACATGCCAAGGCATGCCGCCACCGCAGCAACAGACGATATTCTCATGTAGCTTGAAGTCTCCGGTCTGGGGAATGGACAGCACGGCGCACCCCGCCGTTCGAGCCTCACTTCCCGATCGTTTCATTGACAGGAAGGAGCGTCTTGCCCTTGCGTTTCCTGCAGTTTCAATGAGCGGCAAATGAATGCCGCATCATGGTAAACATGTGGCAACGCAGCAAATTTGTGCGGAAATGACCGGAAAAGCTAATTTAGAACGCAAAAATTTTGCGCGTCAGGCACCAAACTGAGGTAGCGCCTGGAGCAGTCGATGCAACGTATCGAGCGTCGAGATATCGGCGATGCCGTCGACCCGTTGCTGACGAAAATGCCGCTGGAACGCAGCAACGGTTCCCTCGGTTTTGTCACAGAAATCGCCAGTGACTTCAACGCCGTAACCATAGAGCGACAGCATCGACTGTATCGCCTCGACCGGCTGTCCGCGGTCGCCGCGCTGGAAAAAGCGACCGCCGCCGATCGGCGCCGGCTCGACCCAGTGCCCGACGCCCTCGCGGTGCAGCTGATGCCACGGAAATTTTTCGCCCGGGTCAACCTTGCGAATCGGGGCGATATCGCTGTGTGCCAGCACCCGCTCAGGGGCAATCGACCACCGTTCGCCACAGTCCCGACACAATTCGGCGACCGCCGCGATCTGCTTTTCGGGGAATTCGGGAAGCCCGCCCGGGTGACCGGCATTGGCGATCTCGATGCCGATCGAACTGGAATTGATGTCCGTCTCGCCCTTCCACACGCTTTTCCCCGCGTGCCAGGCCCTCCGCGCCTCCGGCACCAGCTGGTCGACACGGCCGTCCTCATGAACGAAATAGTGGCTGGAAACCTGGCTTTCCTCGCGACACAGCCATTCGAGCGCAGATTTCGCCGTCGGCATGCCGGTATAATGAAGCACGATGATATCGGGCAGCCTGCCGTCCGCACGGTCGCCGAAATTGGGCGACGGCATGAAGCGGGCACCCGAGTAGTCGCAGTATTTCGACGTCATGCGGCGCGGCGTTCTCTCTCGATCGCCTCGTAGGCGGCATTGAGCGCAGCCATGCGATCATTGGCGATCGCATGGAACTCTTGTGGCACGCCGCGTGCAACCAGCCTGTCGGGATGGTTCTCCGACACCAGCACGCGGTAATGCTTGCGGATCTTGGCGAAATCGTCCTTGGGCGAAACGCCGAGAACGAGATAAGGGTCGCGGCCGTCGCTATGGACGTGACGCGCCATGATCTGTTCGAAGTGCGCTTCGTCCATCTTGAAGATCTCGGCAACCCGCATCAGGAACGCCAGTTCCTTCTCATGCACTGCGCCGTCGGACTTGGCGATGTGGAACAGACCGTCGATGATGTCTTCCAGGATCGGGCAATTGTTTTCGCAGGACGAGCAGAGCGACGCCATCTTTTCGGCATAGGCTTCGAAACCGGCAACGTCCTGGCGCGCGAGGTTATAGAGACGGGCGACGTTCTGCGCCTGATCGGCGGGAAACTCGAAGATATCGCGAAAGGCCGAGACCTCCGCCTCCGTAACCACGCCGTCAGCCTTCGCCATCTTGGCCGAAAGCGCGATCATCGCCACGGAGAAAGCCACCTTGCGCCGCGTTTCGGGGTCGCCTTCGAACAGGGTGCGCACGGCCTCGACCACACCGGCAAGCGCGTTGCCCGTGGCGGTGACGATCTTGAGGAGGCTATCCCAGAATGACATGCACGATTTTCCTGTCTCTCCAGCCTATAGCATGGACTATTGTGGTGGCAAATTGCAAGCGGTGGCCTGCGGCGAACCACGGGAATGACGAATTTGTGATGGCCCCTCACTATTGTCAATCCGTTTGAGTAACGTTGCGATGGCGCAAGGGTTCCCGCCTGTTCCCTGGGGAACACACCCGCGGCGGCGGATAAACGCCTGAGCCCCTGCCCCGCAGCGCATTGACGCTGGCGTCGTTGCCCCGTCCCCTTCCCTTGCGCGACATCATGTCCACGGCGGCAATGGAGACGAATGCGGCGAAACCTGCGCGCTTGCCGACAGGACATCCACAGAGCCGTCATTTAACTTCCATCCGTTTTGCGCTAGAGAGGCCCCACCAATTGCGTGCCGAATCCCGAGGAGGAAACATGGCCAAGAAGAAAGTCGCAATGCTGACGGCGGGCGGGCTCGCGCCCTGTCTGTCATCCGCCGTTGGCGGCCTGATCGAGCGCTACACCGACATCGCGCCCGACTACGAGCTGGTGGCCTATCGCTCCGGCTACCAGGGCGTCCTGCTTGGCGACCGCATCGAGATCACCAGGGACATGCGCGAGAACGCGCACATCCTCCACCGCCACGGCGGTTCGCCGATCGGCAACAGCCGCGTCAAGCTCACCAATGCTGCCGACTGCGTCAAGCGCGGCCTGGTCAAGGAAGGTGAAAACCCGTTGCGCGTCGCCGCCGAACGGCTTGCCGCCGACGGCATCTCTATCCTGCACACGATCGGTGGTGACGATACCAACACCACCGCCGCAGACCTTGCCGCCTATCTTGGCGCCAACGGCTACAACCTGACGGTCGTCGGTCTGCCGAAGACGGTCGACAACGACGTGGTGCCTATCCGCCAGACGCTCGGCGCCTGGACGGCCGCCGAATACGGCGCCCGCTTCTTCGATCATGTCAGCAACGAACAGAGTGCCGCCCCGCGCACGCTCGTCGTCCATGAAGTCATGGGCCGCCACTGCGGCTGGCTGACGGCAGCAACCGCGCGCTCCTACGTCCAGATGACCGAGGACAAGCAGTTCGTCGACGGCTTCATGATGAACAGGCAGCTGAAGAACATCGACGGTCTCTACCTGCCCGAGATCAAGTTCGACCTTGAGGCAGAAGCCGAGCGCCTGCGCGGTGTCATGAACCGTTCGGGCTTTGTCACGCTGTTCGTCAGCGAAGGCGCCTGCCTCGACGCGATCGTCGCCGAGCGGGAAGCCGCCGGCGAAACCGTCAAGCGGGATGCCTTCGGCCACGTGAAGATCGACACCATCAATGTCGGCAACTGGTTCACCAAGCAGTTTGCCGCCCTTCTCGGCGCCGAACGCTCCATGGTGCAGAAGTCGGGCTATTACGCCCGCTCGGCACCGGCAAACGGCGACGACCTGCGGCTGATCCAGAGCATGGTCGATCTCGCCGTCGAAAGCGCGCTCAACAAGGTCTCCGGCGTTACCGGCCACGACGAGGACCAGGCAGGCAAGCTCAGAACCATCGAGTTCCCGCGCATCAAGGGCGGCAAGCACTTCGACACCTCGACCAAGTGGTTCGGCGACGTCATGGACGTCATCGGCCAGAAGTGGCAGGCGGAAGACTAGAGCATCCTGCCTTCAAGTGGGATCACTTGAGGGCAGAAAGTTGCTCTAGAATTAAAGTGCTGGAGCGTCCTTTGTGCGTTCATATGAACGCACGGCGCTCTAGGAACGAAGCGCCCGAAGCTGACCATCGGCTTCGGGCGACTGCCTATTGGCAAGCCGAGCCCCTCGATTGGCAGTTGACGGTTCCGCGCCTTGGTGGCTCCCTCCAGAGATCAGTCTCGGAAAGCCCTCAAGCGCGGAGCCTTTTTCATGTCGTTCGAACATTGGTTTGCCTTTGCCGCCGCCTCGGCGGTGCTGCTCGCCATCCCCGGCCCGACCATATTGCTCGTCATCTCCTATGCGCTCGGTCACGGCCGCAAGACGGCGGGCGCGACCGTTGCCGGGGTCGCGCTCGGCGATTTTACCGCCATGACCGCGTCGATGCTCGGCCTCGGCGCGCTGCTTGCCACCTCGGCTGCGATCTTCACCGTATTGAAGTGGGTGGGGGCCGCCTATCTCGTCTGGCTCGGCATCCAGCTCTGGCGGGCACCGGTCGCCGGAAATTACGGCGCCGATGGCGAGGCGCCTGCCAGGGAACGACCGCTGCGCATCTTCCTGCATGCCTACGCGGTCACGGCACTCAATCCCAAGAGCATCGTCTTCTTCGTCGCCTTCCTGCCGCAGTTCCTCGATCTGTCGCAGCCGCTCTTTACCCAGATGGCGATTTTCGAGGTGACGTTCCTGACCCTCGCCATCCTCAATGCCAGCCTTTATGCCGCACTCGCGACCGCCGCCAAGAGCACCATTTCCAAGCCGAATATCCGGCGCATCGTCAACCGTACAGGCGGTTCGCTGCTCATCGGCGCCGGGCTTCTGACGGCAACCATGAAGCGGGCATCGGCCTGAAATTCGCCCCTGCGCTTGCTGCCGGCCGCCCCATGGGTTAATGGAGATTCACGCATGGCGGCTGGCAGCCGTTGATTTGCAGGGGCTGCGGGGCCCAGAAGCACGAAAGTGACAGCATGGCGAAATTCCGTATTTCCCTTTCAAAACAGACGTTTGGCGTGGCAGCTATTCTGTCGGCGACACTCGTCTCGGGGTGCTCCACTGTCGAGCATACCTCGGTGGAAGAGCTTACGGCCGTGCAGACGGTCACCCCGCTGGCAAAGCCCGGCACGGAAATGACGGCCTATGCCCTGCCGACGCCCGATGGCGCGGCAACCGCGGCGGCCGCCGCCCTGTCGGCACAGACGGCCGGCATGGCAACCACCTATCCCGTCGGCACCGACCTCGCGCAGGCTGCCGGTCCGGCACCGGCAGTCGTGGCCGTCCCCGGCAGCAAGCCGGGTGAAGCCCAGGTTGTCGCCATGGCGACGCCGGTAGCAGCTTCGGCCGATGCCGCGGCATTGCCGGAAACCGCATCTGCCCTTGTCACACCGAAGACGAGCCGCGTTCAGGATCTTCCCGTTTCGACCCTTGCGGTTGCTGCTGCGATGGAATCGGACTTCGACACCGGCGAGCCCGTCGGCCTCGAAACGCTCGTTGCCAACCGCATGATCGTTCCGACCGAAAAGCCGAAGATGGGTGTGATCGGTTCGAGCGTCGCCGCCGTTGCGAGCGTCATTCCCGAATCGCTGAAGCTGACCAACGCGCCGTCCAGCTCGCGTCCGGACCTGGACAAGCTCATCAAGCACTACGCCGATCTCAACGACATTCCGGTCGAGCTTGTGCACCGCGTCGTCAAGCGCGAGAGCAACTACAATCCGCGCGCCTACAGCAAGGGCAATTACGGCCTGATGCAGATCCGCTACAACACCGCCAAGGGGCTCGGCTACGAAGGCCCGGCCGAGGGCCTGTTCGATGCGGAAACCAACCTGATGTATGCGACGAAGTACCTGCACGGCGCCTGGATGGTTGCCGACAACAAGCACGACGGCGCGGTCAAGCTCTATGCCAGCGGCTATTACTACCATGCCAAGCGCAAAGGCCTGCTCGACGACTTGGGCATGAAGTAAGCAAGCCCGATCGTTTCGACAAAAAGTTTCAGGAGGCGCTCAATCGAGCGCCTCTATTATTTTGGCGTTGAGCTGCTGCACGTCATAGCCGCCACGCGATGGCGTCAGCCCCAGGCGCACGACCGCAAGCTTGAGCGACGGCACCAGCATGATCGCCTGCCCGTCATGTCCGAGCATCCAGAAGGCATCCGCCGGAAAGACACCGGTACCGGCGCGGACCCCGTTCTCCTGAAGCCACACCTGACCCGCGCCATATTCGCCAGCGGAGGCTTTCGTCGGCGTGCGCATGAAGGTTACATAATCCCTCGGTAAGAGCGCCCTCCCCTTCCAGGTGCCGTCCTGAAGCAGGAACTGCGCGAAACGCGCCCAGTCGCGCGCCGTCGCATACATGTAGGATGAGCCGACAAAGGTGCCGCTGGCATCGGTCTCGAGCACCGCGCTCGTCATGCCGAGCGGCAGGAACAGGGCATCGCGCGGATAGGCGAGTGCAGCGGCAGGATCGTCGAAGCTCCGCATCCACAGCCGCGACAACAGCGTGCTGGTGCCGCTCGAATAGCTGAAGGTCGATCCGGGCTCGGGTGTCGCCGGTTTGCCCGCGGCAAATCCGGCCATATCCCGTTCGAGATAGAGCATGCGCGTCACGTCGCTGACATTGCCATAGCCCTCGTTGAATTCCAGGCCGCTCTCCATGCCCATCAGGTCGGCAAGCCGGATCTTGGCGCGCGCATCGCCGCTCCACTCCGGCAGGAGGCCCGCGCGCGTCAAATCCATGCGCCCCTCGGCGACGCGCATGCCGATCAGCGCTGATGTCACCGATTTGGTCATCGACCAGCCGAGAAGCGGCGTCGAGCGATCGAAGCCCGCGGCATAGGTCTCGGCAATCAGATGTCCATCGCGCACCACCGCGACCGCACGCACGCCGGGACCGGCGAGATTGGCATCCTCGATCAACGCCTGAACGGCCGGGTCGATATCGGCCTTGTCGCCGTCCGGCCAGGAGATGTCGGCAGACCGTGCGATATCAGGGACAGGCGGATCTGCGGTCGCCACAGGGGCCGCGAGATCGTCTGCGTCGACGTTGGCGCAACCAAGCCCCGGGCGGTAGGCGGCAAGCGCCGGTGCGGCAAAGCCAAAGATGCGGGCAGAGACCAACTGCTTGTCGCGGTCCACCGAGACGGTGATGAACTTCAGCAGCGGATGGCCCGGCGCCTGCACGTCGTCGGCCAGCACCGCCTGTCCGTCACGTCCGGCGATGAAGACATTCGAGCAGACGATCTTGGCGGCGTATCCATCGCCGACCTTCAGCAATTCCGGCGGCGCCATGGCCAGCCATCCGCCGACGCCGGCAATGGCGACCACAACCGCGGTCCCAACAGTCTTCAATAGGCGTGCCATCGCATCCTCCCGTCTGACGCGAGAGAGAAGCAGCATTTGACCGAAAGGAAAAGCCCTTGCGTCGTGCTTCGGATTGTTGGCTGCCGTCCGGCTATGCCAGCTGGCGGGCGTCGCCGTCGCCGGCACCATGCAACAGCGGCGGAAGATCCCGTGCCGGCAAGGCCGGTGATATCCATGGACCCCAGGCCTCCACCGCGCCTGCGGTGCGGGCGCAATCCATTTCGCTTTCCCTGGCGATGCCGCGTACCGCCATCGGCAGCCGCAGAACCTGCCCCATCTTGACCAGGCAGGCGAGCAGGGCGACGCTACGTTCGCTGCCATGGATGTCGCGGATCGCCGGCAGGTCCACCGTCAGTTGGTCCGGCTGAAGTTCGCCGACAAGGTTGAGCGGCAGCGAGGCCGCAGCGCCGCCGCTCAGCGCCACGCGCACCCCGAGCGCGCGCAGGCCATGCAGGTTTTCGCCGATCAACGCCATGTCACCGGTCGACAGCGCTTCCGACACCTCGATCGTCAGCCGGCCGGGCGCCAGCCCGGCCTCATCCAGACATGTCTTCACATGACTGAGGAAATCGCGATCTCGCAGTTGCAGCGCGAAGGGTGCCACCGTCAGACCCACTGGAGACGGCCAGTTCGCCGCCTGCCGGCAAGACTGCCGCAACGCCCAGTTGCCGACCGTCAACGCAAGTGTTCCCTGCTCCAACGGTTCAGCAAAGGCTTCGGTGCCGATGATGCCGCGGATCGGGTGCGACCAGCGCAGCAAGACTTCGAAGCCCCGGATGACGCCGCTCGCAGTGCCGGCGATCGGCATGTATTCCAGGAAAAACTCCCGCTGGGAGACGGCACGGGCAAGGTCGCGCTCGGCCTCGGCGCGCATTTCGGCGGCTTGCGCGAGATGCGGCGCATAGAAGACGTGGCTGTTGCCACGCATTTCCTTGGCTTCGTAAAGCGCCAGATCCGCCCGTTTCAAGACCGCGCCGGTCGACAGATCGCCCTGTTCCAGGAACGTGACGCCGATGCTGCAACCAGAAGCCGCCTGACCATCGACCAGATCGAAGGGCGCGTCGAACAACGCCTTCACCCGGCCGGCAAGGGTTGCGACCTCGGCATCCGACGGAGAACCCGGACCAAGCAGTACGAACTCGTCGCCACCGAGGCGATAGACCGTCGCCTCGCCGGCGAAGGCTCGCCTCAGCCGCAGGCCGATACCGCTCAGCAGCCGGTCGCCCGCATCATGGCCCATGGTGTCGTTGACCGCCTTGAACCGGTCGAGATCGATCAGCAGCAGCGGCCGGCGCTCGAACGGCGCACCATCAGAGCGCAGAGCGCGCAACACGTCTGCCTCCAGTGCGGAGCGGTTTTCAAGCCCGGTCAACCGATCGCGATGAACCTCGTTGCGCAGCCGCCGCTCGGCGCGGCGCGCGGCCTTGAGCTCGCGTTCCAGCCGTCGTGAATAGGACCAGCGGTAGAAGGAGGCTCCAGCGACGAAGGGCATGACGCCCGCCGCGAGCGCTCCGGAAAAGTTCCAATGGGTGAAGGATCCATCCGAAAAAAACGTTTCCGTGGTCAACCAGATCGCCGGAAACAAAGCCCCCAATGCCGTGCCGGCAGCTGCAAATCGCTGCTCGGGCTTCGGCAGAAACGTTCTTAACATCATGTCGACGCCCCCCGAATATGAGAAGGAGCTAGCACGCCAGGGTTTAATGAATTCTTATGGGTGAAAAATCGTAGTCAGCTATTTTTGTGCAGTGCGGGAGCTGTGAAAAACCCCGTCATCAAAGTGTAGCGGAGTCACTTTAGAAGCGGCTAAGTTTCAACTGGATGAGCGGCAGAGATGACCGAACTTGCCCCTGATGTCGGCTTTGGCAGAAACAATCCGAAGCTGAAAAACGCCCTCCTGCAACACAAGACCTTCTCGCTTGCTGGCCTCTCCGAGCGCCTGTTCGGCCTGCTCTTCTCCGGCCTCGTCTATCCGCAGATCTGGGAAGACCCTATCGTCGACATGGAAGCCATGCAGCTTCGCCCGGGGCACCGCATCGTCACCATTGGCTCCGGCGGTTGCAACATGCTGACCTATCTCTCGGCCGGCCCCAGCCGCATCGACGTCGTCGATCTCAACCCACACCACATCGCGCTCAACCGATTGAAGCTTGCCGCCTTCCGCCACCTGCCTGGTCATAAGGACGTCGTGCGGTTCCTGGCGACGCAGGGCACCCAATCGAACGTCCAGGCATTCGATCTGTTCATCGCCCCGAAGGTCGACCAGGCGACCCGAAGCTACTGGAACGGCCGCAGCGTCAGCGGGCGTCGACGCATCGGCGTCTTCGGGCGCAACATCTATCGCACCGGCCTGCTCGGCCGCTTCATCGCTGCCAGCCACATCCTGGCACGTCTGCACGGTGTCAACCCGGAAGAGTTCGTCCAGGCACGCTCCATGCGCGAGCAGCGCCAGTTTTTCGATACACGGCTGGCGCCTTTGTTCGAGCGTCCGTTTATCCGCTGGATCACCAGCCAGAAAAGCTCGCTGTTCGGCCTTGGCATCCCGCCGCAGCAATTCGACGAACTGGCAAGCCTCAGCGCCGACAAGTCGCTGGCCGCCGTGCTTCGCCATCGCCTTGAAAAGCTGACGTGCCATTTTCCGCTCAGGGAAAACTACTTCGCCTGGCAGGCCTTCGCGAGACGCTATCCCCTGCCGCATGAGGGCGACCTTCCGGCCTACCTGCACACCGATAACTATGAGACGATCCGCAACCGCGCCGAGGACGTTCAGGTCCATCATGCCAGCTTCACCGAACTTCTGGCGAAGAAGCCGGCCGCATCGGTCGACCGCTACGTCCTGCTCGACGCGCAGGACTGGATGAACGACCAGCAGTTGAACGACCTGTGGACCGAGATCACCCGCACCGCTGCTGCAGACGCGACCGTCATCTTCCGCACTGCTGCCGAAGACAGCATCCTCACCGGCCGTCTCTCGCCGGCACTGATGGAGCAGTGGCACTATGATGCCGAGACATCGCTGAAGCTCGGCAACGCCGATCGCTCGGCCATCTATGGCGGCTTCCACATCTACAGGAAGAAGGCATGAGGGAGGTGCACCAGAGCGAGATCAGCCATCAGCGGCGCATGGACCACATGTACCGCTACCAGAGGCACGTCTACGATCTGACGCGCAAATACTATCTTTTCGGCCGCGACACGCTGATCCGCGAGCTGAACGTGGAGCCCGGCGCCTCCGTTCTCGAAGTCGGGTGCGGCACGGGACGCAACCTCGCGCTGATCGGCACATGCTTTCCGCGAGCCCGGCTCTTCGGTCTCGACATCTCCTCAGAGATGCTCGCCTCGGCCGCAGCCAAGCTCCGCCGCCGCGGCAGATCCCCCGCCATGCTGCGTGTGGCCGACGCGACCAGCTTCGAGCCGCGGTCGTTCGGCGAAGTCGGCTTCGACCGGATCGTCATCTCCTATTCCCTGTCGATGATACCGGACTGGCAGGGCGCGATCGACGCTTCAATTGCCGCGCTCAAACCCGGCGGCTCGCTGCATATCGCCGATTTCGGCCAGCAGGAACGGCTGCCGGAAAGCTTCCGTCGCCTGCTGCGCGGCTGGCTCAAACGTTTCCATGTGACGCCGCGCGAAACGCTGTTCGAGGTGCTGGCAGAGCGCGCCAGGCGCAACGGCGCACAGCTCGAGCGCCGGGCCATCGGTCGTGGTTATGCCTGGCTTGCAGTCTACCACCGCCCTTCGGCCGCGGCATCCTTGCAGGCAAATCGGGCCGCCGCACTGCTTGACGATCAGAGGGCTGCCGCAATTCCCGCTTGAGCTAACCCAATTTTTACGATGATATGGTGAAAATGAGGTTCACGCCTCGCTGGGGGACATCACCATCATGGAAGCCATCGTGTGAGGCAGGATCGTCGATCGTTTCGAAACAGGACCTCCATGCGCCGGCTTCTCCTGGCACTGCTGCCTATCGCCACCCTCCTTTCCGCCTGTTCGTCGACCGACTACGATCTGATGCAGACCGCATCGATCCCGCCGCGTTTCAACGATACCGATCCGCAGGATTTCGGCGACCGCACACCTCAGCATCACAATATCCACGGCATCGACATCTCCAAATGGAATGGCGATATCGACTGGATGAAGGTGAAAAACTCCGGCGTCTCCTTTGCCTTCATCAAGGCGACGGAGGGCAAGGACCGGGTCGACACGCGCTTCAACGAATATTGGCAGCGCGCCCGCGCCGCCGGCATTCCCTATGCGCCCTATCACTTCTACTATTTCTGCTCGACGGCGGACGCCCAGGCCGACTGGTTCATCGCCAATGTGCCAAAGAGCGCCGTCTATCTGCCGCCGGTTCTTGACGTCGAGTGGAACGGCGAATCCAAGACCTGCCGCACCCGCCCCTCGCCGGACGAAGTCCGCGTCGAGATGAAGCGCTTCATGGACCGGCTCGAAGCCCATTACGGCAAGCGACCGATCATCTACACCTCGGTCGACTTCCACCGCGACAATCTCGTCGACCAGTTCAAGGAACACCACTTCTGGGTCCGCTCCGTCGCCAAGCATCCGGGCGAAGTCTATGTCGAGCGCCGCTGGGCCTTCTGGCAATATACCAGCACCGGCGTGATACCAGGCATCGACGGCGCCACCGACATCAATGTCTTTGCCGGCTCGCCAAAGAACTGGAAGAATTGGGTTGCGGCCGTCTCCAAGCCGAAATGACGACGGCCACGGTTCTGTGCATTAGCGCGGCAAACCGACCCATTTTCTTCTTTCCGTCATAATGCTCTGAGAGACGAGCGGCAGATTGCATCTTTGGTACATTGACCGCCAGCGGCGGCGCATCGCGCCGTGCGGCGACAGAAAGGAATTATCATGATCCTCAAAACCCGGCATGCTCTTGCATCCGCAGCCCTTCTCGCGCTGACGGCCTCGCCCGTTTTCGCGCAGCAGGCACCGGCTTGCGGCGGCGATCTCGGCGCGTTCCTGCAGGGCGTCAAGGCCGAGGCAGTCGCCAAGGGCGTGCCGGCCGACGTGGTCGACCGCGCACTTACCGGCGCCGCCATCAATGAGAAGGTGTTGAGCCGCGACCGCGCCCAGGGCGTGTTCAAGCAGACCTTCACCGAGTTTTCCAAGCGCACCGTCAGCAAGTCGCGCCTCGATATCGGCGCCCAGAAGATGAAGGAATATGCCGACGTCTTCGCCCGCGCCGAGAAGGAATTCGGCGTTCCCGCCCCTGTCATCACCGCCTTTTGGGCGATGGAAACCGATTTCGGTGCCGTTCAGGGCGACTTCAACACCCGCGATGCGCTTGTCACGCTTGCCCATGACTGCCGCCGGCCGGAAATGTTCCGCCCGCAGCTGATCGCCGCCATCGAGATGGTCCAGCACGGCGACCTCGACCCGGCAACGACCACCGGCGCCTGGGCCGGCGAGATCGGCCAGGTGCAGATGCTGCCGGAAGACATCATCGCCTATGGCGTCGATGGCGACGGCGACGGCCACGTCAACCTGAAGAAGAGCTCGCCGGACGCGATCCTGACCGCCGCCAAGTTCATCCAGAGCCTCGGCTTCAAGGCCGGCCAGCCGGCGATCCAGGAAGTCAGCGTTCCCGAACAGCTGCCCTGGGAAAAGACCGGCCTGCAGCCGGGCATGAAGGCGAGCGACTGGTTCGCGCTCGGCGTCAAGCCGCGCAATGGCGACACGTCCTTCGGCAACCTGGAAGCCTCGCTTGTCCTGCCGCAGGGCCGCAAGGGCGTCGCGTTCCTGACCTACCCCAATTTCAACGTCTATCTCGAGTGGAACCAGTCGTTCATCTACACGACCTCGGCCGCCTATTTCGCGACCCGCCTCGGCGGCGCACCGACCTATGAGGGCGGCAACCCGGAACAGGGCCTCGACGACACCGGCATGAAGGCGCTGCAGACCAAGCTACAGACGCTCGGCCATGACGTCGGCAAGGTCGATGGCATCCTCGGCTCGGGCACCCGCGCAGCGCTGCAGAAGGAACAGCTGCGCCTCGGCCGCCCCGCCGACGGTTGGGCGACGCTCGAACTGCTGAACTCGCTCTAAGCATTTCCGGAAGAAGAGCAGCGCGGCAAATGCCTGAAGACAATCCTATCGCGCGCTTCAGCATTTCCGCCTGAACCGAATGCACATCTGCCCGGCCGGGATCTGGCCGGGCAGATGTTCGCCCTTGCTCCCCCGATCGCAACGGGCCGAAGCCGCCAGGCGCCTCCCTCACCGACCAGCGATAGACACCGAGATCCTCATGGCCTGCCCCCCGCAAGAAGTGGGTGGTGTCCTGCATCTCGCCGCGCTAGACCTGTGTGATGCCTCTCCCCGGGGCCAGTGAACCGCCATCGGCGCACCGTGGAGACGTGATCTAATCAGTTGCGCATCCCGATTGCTCGAATGGATCGGCAGCGGCCGCGCAGAAAGCGCGAGCAGTACGATGAATGCACCATCACAGGCAGCCAGCCAGCAGATGACCATGCGGACCTGGGCGCTTCTAGCCCTGCTCGGGCTCATCTGGGGCGGATCCTTTTTCTTTGCCCGAGTCGCCGTCGCGCATGTACCGCCATTCACGCTCGTGTTCCTGCGGCTCGGCCTCGCGGCTCTGGCGCTGCACATCTATATTCGTGGGCGCTTCGGCATCTATCAGGTGCTTGCGAGCCGCTGGCGCGAGTTCCTGCTGATGGGCCTGATCAACAACGCCATTCCGCACGCCTTCATCTTCCTCGGGCAAACCCAGGTCGGCGCCGGGCTTGCGGCGATCCTGAACGCAACCACGCCTGTCTGGACCGTGATCATCGCCAACATGGCAACCGACGACGAGAAACTCAGCACCGCCAAGATCGGTGGCTGCCTGCTCGGCCTCGCCGGCACGGTGGTGTTGATCGGGCCGAGCGCCATCGCCGGGCTTTTCGGCAACGCCAGCAGCGTGCCGCTCTGGGCATTGCTGCTGCCGGTACTGGCCGCCGTCAGCTATGGCCTGGCGGCAACCTACGGCAAGCGCTTCCGCGGCCTGGCACCACCCGTCACCGCGGCCGGCCAATTGACCGCCTCGTCACTGATGATGCTGCCGGTCGCATGCCTCATCGACACGCCCTGGGCCCTGCCGATGCCGCCGATCGAGGCGACGCTTGCCATTCTCGGCCTCGCGCTCGTCTCGACTGCCTATGGCTATATCCTGTTCTTCCGCATCATGGGCGAGGTTGGCGCCACCAATACGTCGCTGGTCACGCTTCTGGTTCCACCGAGCGCAATCCTGCTTGGCTATCTCTTCCTGGGCGAGACATTGCAGCCGGCAGATGTGGGCGGCATGGCGCTGATTGCCGCCGGCCTTGCCGTACTCGACGGCCGGATCCTCAGGATGAAACGCGCCGCATAGGAGGAATCGAACAGGCCGGGAATGGCAGGAAACGTGGCCTTCCGAAGCACTCACGCTCGGTTACAAACGTTTACATTAACCTTCCGGCAGCGATTGTGAAAAAAATGTGGCACGTTAAAATGTGATTTAATTTCAAACGACTAGCCCTGTTGATAAGGCAAATGTGATCACGTGTTTTTGCACTGCAGCACAAGTTTCCCTTTTAAGCGCCGTTAATTCGCCCTATGTTTTAACGGTCAGCGCAAGGAGGGTCTTCGATGGGACTTACACATTCGTTGAATGTCCTCATGATTAGTGCAGCGTTCGTATTCGTGGCCACAATGCTCTTCATCTGAAGTCAGGCCGCTGAGAGTCCAAACCGAAATAGGGACTTTAATTTTCCGGGAATTCAATTTGCAGCAGAGATTTTTGAGGTAGGCCAACACAGCAATCTGCCTCGACGCTGCAGGAAAAAAGAAAGCGCATGAAGGACACCTTCATGCGCTTTCGCTTTTTCAAGGTCGGCTTTCCGCCGGGACATCCGTGCTGACCCGAGGAAATCGACCCTTTCCACATTTGCGGGCGAAATCGCGGGGCTTTACGCCGCCGCGCCGGCAACCGCCTTCAGCGCAACATGCTCGCTTTGCGCCGTCTCGTCCGCGCGCTCGAACCCGACGAGGTCTAAGACGGCCGTGATCAGCGGCGAACGGTTCATGGTATAGAGATGGAAGTCCCTGACGCCACGACGGGCAAGATCGACGATCTGCTCGGCGGCGATATGGGTCGCCTCCTTGAAGCGCTCGGTCGGCTGGTCTTCCAGATGCGCAAGACGGGTGACGATCACCTCCGGCACGCTGGCGCCGCAAAGGCCGGCAAACTTCTGCACCTGGCCCAAGTTGTTGATCGGCAGGATGCCCGGGACGATCGGGATATCGATGCCGGCCCGGCGCACGCGCTCGAGGTAGCGTTCGAAATCGTCGTTGTCGAAGAAGAACTGGGTGAGCGCCCGGGTCGCACCGGCATCCACCTTGCGCTTCAGCATGTCGATGTCGGCATCGACGTCAGGGCTTTCCGGGTGCTTTTCCGGATAAGACGATACCGAGATCTCGACATCGCCGCGATCGCGGAGCGCCCGCACGAGATCGGAACTGCTCTCATAACCACCCGGAAAGGGCTGGTAGGTGCTGCCGATTCCGCCCTGCGGATCGCCGCGCAGCGCCACGAAGTGACGAACGCCGAACGAGAGAAACTCGTCGATAACCGTGTCCACCTCCGACTTGGGCGCGCCGACGCAGGTCAGGTGCGCTGCCGTGTTGGCAAAGCCCTTCTCCTCGATCATCCGCTTGACTGTCGTCAGCGACCGCGTCTTGGTCGAACCGCCCGCACCATAGGTGACGGTCACGAAGGCCGGACAAAAGACAGAGAGATCTTCGGCCGTCTGGAAGAGTTGCGCTTCCATCTCATCGGTTTTAGGGGGGAAGTATTCGAAGGAAAGCCGCAGATTGCCGCGCTCGGCAGGATAAAGCGTCTGTGCCGTCATTCTCAAAGTCCCCCTGCTTGCATGCGCTGATGTGGCGCTTCGCTCTCCTCGACGGCGCGCTGATCGCGCGCCAGCCAGATTGTCACCGTCAATTTTCCTCCGTCCGTGCCTTCCGGCGACAGATCGGTCGTCTTTTCCAGTTGGAGCCCGGCCTTGGCCAGCCAATCGGTCATGGCCTGATGCGAGAAGCCGAGCCGCGCATGGGCATGTTCGTCGCGCAAGTGTTCCAGCCCGTGCGGGGCAAAATCGATGATCACCAGCCGTCCGCCGGGTGTCAGCATGCGGGCGGCTTCGGCGATCGCGGCTTCCGGCTGATCGAGGAAATGCAGCACCTGATGAATGGTGACGAGATCGAACACCTGGCCGTCGAGCGGCAGGTTGAAGATGTCACCGTGGCGGATCGACGCCTTGGTGATGCCGGCACGGTCCAGATTTGAGCGGGCAACGGCCAGCATGTCGCGGCTGGCATCGATGCCGATGCCGCGTCGGTAGAGGCCTTCGAACAGCTGTAGAATACGTCCCGTTCCGGTGCCCAGGTCCAACAGGCTATCGACCGGCTCGTCGCCAACCATGTCGCGCAACGCCGTCTCCACGTCCCGCTCGCTGACATGCAGCCGTCGAAGCTCGTCCCAACCGGCCGCGTTGCGGCTGAAATAGGCCTGGGCCTTTTCGGCCCGCGCCTTCTTCAAGGTGACGAGCCTTGAGGCATCGCGCGACAGAACCGCGTCGTCCGATGTGGCAGACGCAAGCATCGCGCGCACCAGCGACACACGTGCACCCTCCTGGCGAAGGCGGAAATAGGCCCATGCGCCTTCCTGGTAGCGGTCGACGAGCTCGACTTCGGCCAGCAACTTCAGGTGCCTCGAAATGCGGGGCTGCGATTGTCCGAGAATTTCGGTAAGATCGGTGACGGTGAGATCCCCCGCGCCAAGCAGCGCGAGCAGGCGCATGCGGGTCGGCTCACCCGCAGCCTTCAGCACATCCACCAGCGCGTCGAGACTTAATTCTCTCTGATCCGCCATACCAATCCCCATCAACACATAAAGATATGTTTATGTGATTTACGGATGTAGCGCAAGCGGATTTGCGCGGACAGAGCAAACTATGCCGCTCAAGGAACAGGACTTTCCACCGTTCCGTCAGGCGGGCGAAGCTTACCTGCCCGCGGCGCCCAGACGTCGCCGCCTTGCGCACGGGTTGCAATGCAGCCCGAGGCGTCCCTTGTTCCCTGTTGCCTTGAAGCGAATGCCGTTGAAGGAAAACGGGCGTCACGTCAACACGTTGCAGCGCGACTGTGTGCACCTGCCGGGCGCGGCGCCTCGCCAATCGCAGCAGGAGGTCAACCGCTTTTCGCGCTCTCCGCCGTCGGATTGCATTCGGTTGATCTCGACACGACGGCGTAAGCAGGGTCGTGGTCCGCAAGCGGCAATCGGGACAAGCCCGTAGTTAAGTCAAGCCAAACCGATCATCTCGCAAGAAATGCAAGGCGCTTGGTTGTGATTCCACACGCAAGACTCTAAAGGTGCCGAAGACGCAAACTTCTGCTCCCGAAGGCTCCTCGAAACAGGATCGCGCTCATGAAGCTGGTGACCGGCAACTCCAACCGCGCCCTTGCCGAAGCTGTTGCCAACCACTTGGATCTTCCCCTGACAGATTGCACGGTCAAGCGCTTCGCCGACCAAGAAGTCCACGTTCAGCTTCATGAGAATGTGCGCGGTGAGGACGTCTATATTCTCCAGTCGACAAGCACCCCGGCCGACGGCCATCTCATGGAGCTGCTGATCCTGGCCGATACGCTGCGACGCTCGTCAGTTCGCCGGATCACCGCCGTAATCCCGTACTTCGGCTATGCCCGTCAGGATCGCCGCGCCGTTGGCCGCACGCCGATCTCGGCGAAGTTGGTAGCCAACATGATCGCGGGCACAGGTGTCCATCGCGTCATAACAGTCGATCTCCATACGGACCAGATTCAGGGCTTTTTCGATATTCCGACTGATAATCTTTATTCAGCGCCCGTGATGACCCGCGACATTCAGGAGCACTACGACGCCAAGAATTTAATGGTCGTTTCGCCCGACGTCGGCGGCGTGGCGCGCGCTCGCGCCATCGCCAAGCGCATCGGCACCGATCTCGCGATCGTCGACAAACGGCGACCCCGCGTAGGAGTATCGGAAGTCATGAACATCATCGGCGATGTCTCAGGCAAAAGCTGCCTTCTGATCGACGACATCGTCGATAGTGGCGGAACGTTGATCAACGCGGCGGAAGCGTTGTTGAAATCCGGTGCCAAGGAGGTTTCGGCCTATATCACCCATGGCGTTCTTTCCGAGGGTGCCTGCGAACGCATCGGTACCAGCAGCCTCAAGGAACTGGTGGTGACCGATTCCATTCGCGAAACCGAAGCTCAACGTCAGACCCCCAATATAAGACGCATCACTATCGCACCTTTGTTAGGCGAGGCCCTGGCCCGGACGGCGAGAGAACAAAGCGTTTCAAGTCTTTTCAGCTAGAGCGCTTCATCATTAAACGGAAGCATTCTGCCGGAAGGAATTTCGGCCAGAACCAAGTCGGCTGGCGAAGAGCGCAGCAGAAGCTGCGGTCGAGACGGACGCCGCCGGTAATGGCCGAAATTCATCCGGCCCTTCGGGTTGGCTGAAAACGGCCGTCCACTGTGTCGGATGGCTTGACCGATGGGTCCGCATCGCTCTGCGCCATCCTTCGTGTGGAACGGCCGTTTTGAGCCAACAGAATCGCTTCCGTTTAAAGATGAAACGCTCTAAGTCGACGCGTGGCGCGACACCCACCGTCATGCCTCCCTTGAGCATCCCGCTTTCAAGCGGAATCTCTGAAGGCGCATACATGCTCTCGAATCAGAGTGCTGGTGCAGCCTTGGTGCGTTCTTCTGGACGCACAGCGCCCCAACGTCGCAGACGGTTGCCGCCTACCCATGCTGCAGAAGATGGGTGCGTCGCGCGAGGCCGGGCTCACGCGACGCACAGGATTGTCAGCGCGTCAGGCGCTTGTAGGTGACGCGCTTCGGGTTGACCGAATCCGGGCCGAGGCGGCGGATCTTGTCCTTCTCGTAGTCTTCGAAGTTACCTTCGAACCATTCGACCTGGCTATCGCCTTCAAAAGCGAGGATATGGGTCGCCAGGCGGTCGAGGAACATGCGGTCGTGGCTGATGATAACAGCGCAACCGGCAAAGTTTTCGAGCGCGATTTCAAGTGCCGCCAGCGTCTCGGTGTCGAGGTCGTTGGTCGGTTCGTCGAGCAGCAGCACGTTGCCGCCGTTCTTCAGCATCTTGGCGAGGTGAACGCGGTTACGCTGACCACCCGAGAGATTGCCGACCTTCTGCTGCTGGTCGCCGCCCTTGAAGTTGAATGTCGAGCAATAGGCGCGCGAGTTCATTTCGTATTTGCCGAGCTTGATGACTTCGGCGCCGCCGGAAATTTCTTCCCAGACGGTCTTGTTGCCGTCGAGGGCGTCGCGGCTCTGGTCGACATAGCCCAGATGCACCGTGTCGCCGATACGGATCGAGCCGCTGTCCGGCTGTTCCTGACCGGTGATCATGCGGAACAGCGTCGTCTTACCGGCGCCGTTCGGACCGATGATGCCGACGATGCCGCCCGGCGGCAACTTCAGCGACAGACCGTCGATCAGGAGGCGGTCGCCGTAGCCCTTGGTGACGCCGTCCATTTCGATGACCACCTGACCGAGACGCTCGCCGACCGGGATGATGATCTGCGCATCTCCAGGACGCTGGTTTTCCGCCGCGTTGACCAGTTCGTCATAGGAGCGGATACGCGCCTTCGACTTGGCCTGGCGGGCCTTCGGGCTGGAGGCGATCCATTCCTGTTCGCGGGCGATCGCCTTCTGGCGGGACGCTTCTTCGCGGCCTTCCTGCTGCATGCGTTTGGCCTTGGCGATCAGGTAGGCCGAATAGTTGCCTTCGTAGGGAATGCTGCGGCCGCGGTCGAGCTCGAGGATCCAGCCGGTGACGTTGTCGAGGAAGTAACGGTCGTGGGTGATCATCAGCACGGCGCCGGGATATTCGCGCAGGTGCTTTTCGAGCCAGGCGATCGTCTCGGCGTCGAGGTGGTTGGTCGGTTCGTCGAGCAGCAGCAGGTCGGGCTGCGACAGAAGCAGCTTGCAGAGTGCGATACGGCGCTTTTCACCGCCCGAAAGGCTGGTGACATCGGCATCACCAGGCGGGCAGCGCAGCGCTTCCATCGCCATTTCGACCTGGCTTTCCAGATCCCAGAGGTTCTGGCTGTCGATGATGTCCTGAAGCTTTGCGCCCTCTTCCGCCGTCTCGTCGGAATAGTTCATCATCAGCTCGTTGTAGCGCTCGACGATCGCGGTCTTGGCGGCGACGCCTTCCATGGCGTTTTCGAGCACGGTCTTGGTCGGGTCGAGCTGCGGCTCCTGCGGCAGGTAGCCGATGGTCGCGCCTTCGGCGATCCAGGCCTCGCCGGTGTATTCCTTGTCGAGGCCGGCCATGATGCGCAGCACGGTCGACTTACCGGCACCGTTCGGGCCGAGGATACCGATCTTCGCGTCCGGGTAGAACGACAGATGAACGTTCTCCAGGACCTTCTTAGCGCCGTAGGACTTATTGAGCCCGGCCATATGATAGATGAACTGACGTGCCATAAAGGAAAGCTCCGCATGGAAGGAAATTTGCCCGCTATGTAGGCGAATTAGTGCAAAGGGGCAATCGCCAAAGGCGCTTGCCCCTGCCTATCCCATGCCAGTGAGGCTTGTCAGCCGCTATCCTCGGCCAGCCGCGTCGGCAAAGCCCTTGGCGCATTTGAACTCCGTCGGCCCCGCCGCCTGGATCAGCGGCGTGAGGGCGGATTTGCCCGAGATGTCTCCAGTCAGCCCGATCGTCAGGCCGGTGATGACGCTGCGCCCCGCGACGGTCTGGCAGCGCATACGCACCCGATCGCCGGCACCTTGGCCAAAGCTCTGGTCGAACGCCTGCTTGATCGCCGTCTCGTCGAGCTCTGAGCCGATGCGTCCTCTGAAGAGCGCGCCCACGGCCGACCGGTTGAGCTCCTCGAGCATGCGAAGCTGCGCGGCAAAATAGTCGTCGACCGTACCCCCCTGGCAGGTTCCGCTGCGCAACCATTGATGACGGTCGAGCCCGGATTGGACACCGGGCATCGCGATCAGCAGCCGCGCAGCGGTATCATCAGCCATGGCAAGCTTCGGCAGATCGAGCCAATCACCCTTGCGGTCCTGGCTGCGCATCTCGGCCGCCACGCCGCAATAGCTCTTGCGCAACGGCCAAAGCCCATGCAGCGACAGGTTGGTGGCATCGAACCGTTCCGCCGTCTGGCTGGCGCATTCCTTGCGCTCAGGCCGCGTCTCGCAGAAGCCCGGCTGCCAGCTGACGGCGAGCACGTAGTCCGTTCGGGACGAGCCACTATCCGCTCCAGCGTTGACCTTCTCCTGCGCCAAGGCAAAGGACGACGGGGCAAGCAGCATCGCCAGCGCCATCGCAACAATTGTCATTGGACTTGATATCGCTTTACTCCAACATGCCATGACACTCTCCCAATAAAACAAAACGGGAACAAATATCGCTCAAAACGGGAAAATTGCAACTGGTAATTACAGGTCCGGGAAATCGCTTGTGACCTCATGCGTAGAGATCACCAAGCAGCGATTGCCTTTCCCATGCAAATCGATTTGATATCGACAAAGCTGACGATTGGTCCGGGAGAAGGCATGTTCGGGCAGGTGAGGACGCATCAAAGCCCGACAGGCGCTACCTTGAGCTGGCGCCACTTTCCGGCAACGATCGACGCGCGCGGCATTGTTCTTGTCAGCCACGGGCTTGCCGAACATTCCGGCCGCTACGCCCGTTTCGCGGAAGTGATGGCCGCCCACGGCTTCCACGTCTACGCCCATGACCATCGCGGCCACGGC
This sequence comes from Ensifer adhaerens, assembly GCF_013283195.1. GTDB lineage: Bacteria > Pseudomonadota > Alphaproteobacteria > Rhizobiales > Rhizobiaceae > Ensifer > Ensifer adhaerens_G. The sequence goes on from NZ_JABEKT010000001.1 coordinate 3,150,796, forward strand.
GCGACCCGCGCGCCGGATGCGCCGCTTGCGATGTTCTCGAACCGGAATGGCCTCGACAAGGTGTTTGCCGACATCAAGGCGATGCGCGCCCTTGCGACTGCCGCCCATCCGGGCCTGCCGGTCATTCTCTTCGGCCATTCCATGGGCGGGCTGATTGCGCTCAACGCTGCCGAGACCGATCCTGATCTCTATGACGCGCTTGCTGTCTGGAACTCGAATTTCCGTCCGGGCATTGCCGGGCGCGGCGGCCAATTGATCCTGAAGATCGAAAAGGCGCTCAAGGGTTCGGATGTGCCGAGCCCGCTACTCTCCAAGCTCACCTTCGGCGCCTGGGGTCAGGCGATCAAGGATCGCAAGACCGATTCCGACTGGCTGTCGCGCGACGAGGCGGAAGTGGCGAAATATATCGCCGACCCGCTTTGCGGCTTCGACGCGACAGTATCGCTGTGGCTGGACCTGATGCGGCTCGCCTTTGCCGGCGCCCGAGCAGACCGCCTGGCGCGCCTGCCGGCCAACCTGCCCGTCCATCTCGTCGGCGGCAGCGCCGACCCCTCGACGGAAAATGGCGGCGCCATTCGCTGGCTCGGCGAGCGCATGCAGGCGCGCGGCATGACGAATGTGTCGGTGACCATTCACGAGGGCATGCGCCACGAGACGCTAAACGAGATCGGCCGCGAGAAGGCGACCGCGGATTTTGCGGCCTGGTGCCAATCCGCCGTCGACAGGTCCGCCGCCAAGGCTGTGGCCGACAAGGTCGCCGTCGGCAAGAGGTCCTGACCCGAAATCACCATGGCAGACATGTCCCTCCCCAAGACCGCCAATGCCAACGACCGCATCTCCTTCGGGCTGACGCTGATGGTCCTTTCGGTACTCCTGTCGCCACTGATCGACATCTTCGCAAAGCTGGCGATTTCCACCGTGCCGTCGGCACAGATCACCGCCGTGCGCTTCATCCTGCAGGTCGTTTTCATCCTGCCGATCGTGCTCGTGCGCGGCAGCCTGTTCGACCTCACCTGGCGCAAGACGGGTCTGCATGCGCTGCGCGGCGGCCTGCTTGTTGTCACAATGCTCTCCTTCATCACCACGCTGAAGGTGATGGAGGTGGCCGATGCCATCGCCATCTTCTTCGTCGAGCCGATCATCCTCACCATCCTCGGCAGCATCTTCCTGAAGGAAACCATCGGCTGGCGGCGCTACACCGCCTGCGCCGTCGGTTTCCTCGGCGCGCTGCTCGTCATCCAGCCGAGCATGCAGGAAGTGGGGCTGATCGCGCTGCTGCCGATCGTCGCCGCCTTCGGCCTTGCCGTGTTCCTGCTGGTGACGCGCATGGTGGCGCAGAACGAAGACCCGTGGTCGATGCAGTTCCATGCCGGCATCTGGGGCGGACTTTTCTGCCTCGTTCTGCTGTGGCTGGGCGAAGGCACCGGATCCGCTGTTCTCGATCCGGTCTGGCCCGAGGGCAATGCCTGGTACTACCTGCTCGGCGTCGGCGTCACCGCCACCATCTCGGGCGTGCTCGGCGTCTATGCCTATCGCTCGGCCCCTGCTTCCGTGCTGGCGCCACTGCAATATCTTGAAATCGTCTCGGCGACGATCTTCGGCTGGCTCGTCTTCGGCGACCTGCCCGACGCGCTGAAATGGCTGGGCATTTCCATCATCATCGGCTCCGGTCTCTACATCATCTGGCGGGAGCGCCGGATCGACAAGACTGCGAGCATCGCTCCGGTTTCGCCGGCAATCTGAAATAAGCAATCTGAAAACAAAAGAATGACTATCGGGAGGAAAACATGAAAACTGGAGGTCAGCTCGTCGTCGACGCACTCGTCGCCAACGGCGTCAAGCGTATCGCCTGCGTACCCGGCGAAAGCTATCTGGCGGTGCTGGATGCGCTCTATGACACCGACATCGATGTCGTCGTCTGCCGCCAGGAGGGAGGCGCTGCGATGATGGCCGATGCCTGGGGCCGCCTCTCAGGCGAGCCCGGCATCTGCATGGTCACGCGCGGCCCCGGCGCCACCAATGCGTCCGCCGGCCTGCATGTCGCCAAGCAGGACTCCATCCCGATGATCCTGTTCATCGGCCAGGTGCAGAGCGAGGCGCGCGAGCGCGAAGCCTTCCAGGAGATCGAGTATCGCCGCGCCTTCACAGAAGTCGCCAAATGGGTCGGCGAGATCGATGATCCCGCCCGCATCCCGGAATTCGTCACCCGCGCCTTTGCGGTCGCAACCTCCGGCCGGCCGGGCCCCGTCGTGCTGACGCTGCCTGAGGACATGCTGACCCGCAGCGCCGATGCGCCGGCGGCAAAGGCCTACCAGCCGGTCGAGGGCCATCCTGGCCCCTCCCAGATCAAGACGCTTGGCGCGCTCCTCGAAGGCGCCAAGCGCCCGATCGCCATCCTTGGAGGCACGCGCTGGACGGCGGCGAGCGTCGCCGAATTCCAACGCTTCGCCGAGCGCTGGAGCCTGCCGGTCGGCTGCTCCTTCCGCCGCCAGATGCTGTTCGACCATCTGCATCCGAATTACGCCGGCGATGTCGGCATCGGCATCAACCCGGCGCTGGCGAAGGAAATCAAGGAAGCCGATCTCGTGCTTCTCGTCGGCGGGCGCTTCTCCGAAATGCCCTCGTCCGGCTACACGCTGATGGATAGCCCGTACCCGCGACAGACGCTGGTTCATGTGCATCCGGATGCCGCCGAACTCGGCCGCGTCTACCGACCGGAACTGCCGATCGCCGCCAGCCCGCGCGATTTCGTTTCCGCCCTCGAAGGCCTTGCGCCGGCAGCCGAACCGGTCTGGTCGGCGCGCACAAGGGCGATGCACGAAGGCTATCTCAAGTGGTCGACACCGCCGGAAACCGGCCCCGGCGACGTGCAGATGGGCCCGATCATGAACTGGATCGAGGCGAACACGCCTGAGGACACGATCTTTACCAACGGCGCCGGCAACTACGCCACCTGGGTGCATCGCTTCCACCGCTTCCGCCGGTATGCGACGCAGGCAGCGCCAGCGTCGGGCTCGATGGGCTACGGCCTTCCGGCAGCGGTTGCCGCCAAGCACCTGCATCCGGAGCGCGAAGTCATCTGCTTTGCCGGCGACGGCTGCTTCCTGATGCACGGCCAGGAGTTCGCGACAGCGGTGCGCTACCGCCTGCCGATCATCACCGTCGTCGTCAACAACGGCATCTACGGCACGATCCGCATGCACCAGGAGCGCGACTACCCCGGCCGCGTCAGCGCCACGGACCTGACCAATCCTGATTTTGCCGCCCTTGCCCGCGCTTATGGCGGCCACGGCGAGACAGTTGAAAAGACGGAAGAGTTCGCCGATGCGTTCCTGCGCGCCCGCGCCAGCGGCAAGCCGGCGATCATCGAGATCAAGCTCGATCCGGAAGCGATTACGCCGACGCGCACGCTGAGCGAGATCAGGAACGGCTAAGCGGGTTCTTCTCTCCAGGAAGGTTCAATCACGGCGCAGACACGCTGTGGCTGGATTCCTGTGCTTGTCACAGGAATCCAGCTTCCTACTCCTCCAGCCACTCGGTCGCAAACGCGCCGGCCACGTGCAGGTCGGTTGTCTCCAGTCGCCCGGGTCCGAGGTTCTCGAATTTGTGCGCCACGTTGGCCGGCGCCACGACGATCTGGCCGGCTTCGGCCTCGACCTTGCGATCGCCGACGGTAAACAGCGCACGTCCGGTGCGAATGATGAACGTCTCGGCATAGGGATGGCGGTGCAGCTTCGGGCCGCCACCGATCTTGTCGGTGGTAAAGAACACCACCGAGACGTCGGCGCCATAGGCGCCGCCCTGGAATTCGCCCTGCCAGACATCGGGTTTTTCAGCCCACTGCTCGCGGTCAATCAGATGTACTGCCGCCATACCGGCTCCTCCGCCGTTCGATTGTTCGAACCGCGGACGAGCCGGCAACCCCGAAGACGCAAGGCGTCATGGGGCGCTATGCGCCCCTCTGCTGCAGAGAGCCGGCTCAGCCGCGAATATGCTGTGTCTGCTGGAAGACCGCCGTCGAGCGGGCGCCAGAGCGGCAATAGCCGAGCATCGGCCGCTGGAATTCGTCGAGCGCGTCGACCATCTTTTGAACTGCGTCCGCCGTCACGCCCATCGGGCCGACGGGGATATGCATGGTTTCGATGCCCAGTTCCTGCGCGCGCGCTGCGATGGAATCGAAGGTCGGCTGGTCCGGCGCCTCGAAATCGGGGCGGTGGCAGACGATGGACTTGAAGCCAAGCGCCTTGATCTGGTCGAGGTCCTCGACCGTGATCTGGCCGGAAACCGAGTATTCATCGTTGATCGGGCGGATGTCCATGGCAGCTTTACCCTTGAAAAAACCTGAGGCGACTGATGTAGGCCCGGTGCCCGCCGGCGTCAATTCCAAACGCTTGGGTCAGGCAACGCCGAAAGCAACCGCATAGGTCTGCGTTTGGCCGGGTTCGAGCAGTTTCAGCTCACCGGCAGCGCCGAGCTCCGGCCGCTTGGCCAGCCGATGCGACGCAGGCTCGATGCTGATGACGTCGGCTACCCCGCGCTGGCAGCGCCACATCTGCAAAAAAGGCAGCGTGTCGGCGCGAAAGCGCACTGTCAGCCGCTTACCGCCGGCAAGCGGGGCAAGCGTCACATCCGACCAACCATCCGCCTCCACCTCTGCCGGAATGCAGAAATGCGCACTTTCCCCCTCGCCGAAGCGCCAGCCGCGCTCCCGCTCGGCAAAGGACGGGCTGATGATCCGGGTATCGTCTCTGACCAGCCTGCCGGCAATATTGAGGTGGTACATCATCATCGGTGGAAAGGCGCGGGCGCCAGTGTTGGTAAGCCTGTCTTCCAGCATCACTTCGTGCCGGTCGGCGTCCACATGCCAGCGCCGCTCCAGCAGCGCATGCCCACCATCGGCAAGGTTTATCTCGACCGTCGCGATGCAAAGGGTGCTGTCCGCAGACATGTGCGTGTGCTTGACCGGCGTGCCGGCAAGTGAACCGTGAAGCGGGTAACGCGCGCCGTCTGCGCCAGCGGCAATCGGCTCGGGATGGCGGATGTGCTCCGGTCCGCAAGTGAAGAGAAAGCCGGAAAGCGCCCTGTCGATGCGCGGGTCGCCATCGGACGGGATCGCCGCCCCCGGTGAAAGGTCGACGCCATCGACGACGAAAGCGGCGATGTCGAGCGCCGACGACCGGTCGAACAGGATGTGATTCTCCTGTGCGTCGTCAGGTGCATCAAATCTCGTTCGCATGCACCGGCCCTCCACCTCCAACCCACGGGAATCACAGCGATCACAAAGACATGATAGCCGATGGGGCCTGTTTTTCATCGGTTGAAAGCTGGTATGGCTGCGCCTAGATAGAATTTAACCGCTTATTCATGATGAATTCATTTTTTTCACATTAACGTCGAAATCGGAATGTACCGCGCCACATCAACCACCATGAGAACAGGTTTTATCGTGACGTCAGCGACCCGCACCGGCCTCTCGCTCCTCGCCGCAGCCAGCTTCCTCGCCGTGGATCTTGCATCCGCCTTTGCTCAGGAAGGCTACGGCCGCAATCGGCGTGGCAATGGCGACGTGATGCTGGTGACGCCGGAAGGCGAAATCCTCGACTACATGCCGGGGTCCGACGAGGTGCGCACCATGCGCGACCGTCGCGGCCGCACCGTGCTGGTCGACAACTGGGGCAACGTGGTCGCGACCGTCGTGCCATCAGAAGGGTATGGTGCCTATCGGCGCCAGCAGGAAGCAGATGTCTATTCCAACCGTCGCACCCGCGATCGCGGTTACGGCTATTCCGAGCCCGGCGATGTCACCGGGTCCATTCCCGATTACCGCGACCCGGCCTATCGCGACGTGGTGCCGCCTTCCGTCGAGCGCAACGAACTGCCTAACAGCCTGCCCGGCTTGATCGATGGCGACGAACAGGCGGCGATCGACCCGCAATACGACCAGCCGATGAGGCAGTCGATGCCGCCGGCCATCTCGGTCAAGTCCAAGTCGCGCGCCGAAATCACCGCGCTGCAGGTGTTCCTCGACCGCGAAGGTTTTTCGCCCGGCGTCATCGACGGCAAGATGGGCTCGAACGTCACCAAGGCGATCGAGGCCTTTCAGCAATCGACCGGCGAAACGCTCGACCCGAACAATACCGAGGACATCCTCGAGCGGCTGCGCATGAACGGCGGCCTGCCGATCACCAGCTACACCATCACGGCCGCCGACGCCTCCGGCCCATACGTCGCCTCGATCCCCGACGACTACGCCCACAAGGCGATGTTGCCGCACATGTCCTTCACCTCGACGACGGAAATGCTCGGCGAGAAGTTCCACATGGACGAGACCTATCTGCGCGAGCTCAACCCGGGCGTCGACTTCACCATTCCCGGCACGATCATCAAGGTCATCAACCCCGGCGAAAACCGCAAGGAAAAGGTCGCGCGCATTGTCGCCGACAAGGCCCGCAAGCAGGTTCTGGCCTATGACGCCGCCGACAAGCTGGTCGCCGCCTACCCGGCAACGATCGGCTCGTCCGACACGCCGTCACCATCAGGCACCGTCAATGTCGAGCGCATCGCGCTCAATCCCGGCTACACCTACAACCCGAAGATCAACTTCAAGCAGGGCGACAACGACAAGATCCTGACGCTGCAGCCGGGGCCGAACGGCCCGGTCGGCACGGTCTGGATCGCGCTATCGAGGCCAACCTACGGCATTCACGGCACGCCGGAACCTTCGAAGATCGGCAAGACCCAGAGCCACGGCTGCGTGCGCCTGACCAATTGGGACGCGACCGAACTCGCCAAGATGGTCAGCGTCGGCGTCACGGTCGAATTCGTCGATTGAGACGTCATATCTGAGCGATCTTGGGGCCTGTCGTGAGCTTGAGCCTTGCGCAGGCGTCAGACCACGAGAAGCGTCTAGAGCGCGTCTTGCTCAAAAGGCATCCCCGCCTCCCTCATTCCGGCCTCGTGCCGGAATCCAGCGACCTGACGTCCGTCAGGTCGAAAGACCTTTCATGCCGAAGACCTGGGATGGTCCCGCAGTTCCTGCGGAACTGCTGGGGACCTCTGTGACAAGCAAAGAAATGTGGTGCCTTAAGCTCTTCCTAAGCAGCTCTTCCTAAGCCTTCATTGCGATCGGCCGACGACACAGAGTGACACCGTCCCAAGCCCTTATGTCGTCACATGCGCAACGGCGCCTCAGTCGATGCCTCGGCACGGATATCTCCAACGCCCCAGAATCCCTCGCGAATCCCTTGAAATCGCAGCTTTTTGTGCCCTGCGTCACCCAATTGGGGGAGTGACTCCGACATGCCTGCGTTGAAAATGGCCCTGTCTGCCCAGGGACTTCTTGGTCAGGCTATTTTCATCGGAACCCATAGGGCCGGTGCGGCGGACCACCGTCCCGGCAAAGACATTTACACCCGACTACTCCACCGACACGACCCAGACCGCGGCCGCCCACGAACCGGCTGCGGTCATTTTTTTTGCAGGAGCACCCTGCACCATGCTGCAAGGCGCCCGGTCGTCACGACCTGATAGAAGCCATCATGACCTCATGAAACATTGTCATGAGAAATTTGAAGGCATTGGTCCTATCACTTAGCCACCTCTAAATTTCAGACCTTACCGAAGGAATGTCCGCTATGGCGACCGAGCGCACCCTGCCCAACCTCTGGCATGCGACGGCGCCTGCAGCGCCGGAGACCCGGCCGCTTGGCCGCGACCTGACAACGGACGTCGCCATCATCGGCGGCGGCTTCACCGGTCTTTCGGCAGCCCTTCACCTTGCCGAAAAAGGCGTGAAGGCGACCGTCATCGAGGCGAAGATGATCGGCTTCGGCGGCTCCGGCCGCAATGTCGGCCTCGTCAATGCCGGCATGTGGGTGAAGCCCGACGACCTGATCGCGACGCTCGGTGCCGACGCTGGCAACCGCCTGCTCGGCGAACTCGGCGACGGCCCTGCCATGGTCTATGCCCTCGTCGAGAAGCACGGCATCGCCTGCGAAGCCGTTCGCAACGGCACCCTGCACATGGCCGTCGGCGCCGAGGGCCTGAAGGATATCAGCGACCGCGAGGCCCAGTGGAAGAAGCGCGGCGCGCCGGTCGAGGTTCTCTCGGCCGAGCGGGCGGCAACGCTCTCCGGTGCCAAAGGCTTCTCAGGCGCGCTGCTCGATCGCCGCGCCGGCACGATCCAGCCGCTTGCCTATGCCCGCGGCCTTGCGCGCGCAGCGCTTGCCGCCGGCGCCGAGATCTACACCGACACGCCGCTTAGAGGCGCCGAGCGGCAGGGCGAGACCTGGGTGCTGAAGGCGGGTGACAATACCGTCAAGGCCAAGCAGGTGATCCTCGCCACCAATGCCTATGGCGGCATGTTCGCCGAGGCGCCCTGGCAGCAGCACACGCAGGAACTGACGATCCTGCCCTACTTCCAGTTCGCCACCAATCCGCTGCCGGAAAAGGTTGCAAATCGCATCCTGCCGGAGCGCCAGGGCACCTGGGACACCGGTCTCGTCATGACCTCGTTCCGCATGGACCAGCAGAACCGCCTGATCTTCGGCTCGATCGGCCGGCTCGATGCGATCGCCGAAGGCACGCACCGCGCCTTCGCCGCCCGCTCCGTGCGCAAGCTCTTCCCCTATATCGGCGATTTCCGCTTCGAATACTGGTGGGACGGCCGCATCGGCATGACGACCAACAACCTGCCGGCCATGCATACGCTGGCGCCAAACGTCTTTTCCGTCAGCGGCTACAACGGCCGCGGCATCGCGCCGGGCACCGTCTTCGGCAAGGCGCTCGCCAACCACGTCACCGGCCAGACCTCGGCAATCCCCCTTGCCGAAACGCCTGTTACCCCCGACAGCTGGCGCACCGTCAAATCCGCCTTCTACCATGCCGGCGCGCAGGCGAAGCACCTGGTCGACCACCGGTTTTGAACGATCTCAGTAGGTCGGCGCGACCGCGTCGCCGAGATAGAGAGCTGATCTGCTGAACATGCTCCATGCAGGCACGCATCGAGCCGCTGGTGGTACCCACTCTCCCCGTTTTCCTCGAGCCTGCCCCGAGGATCCATGTCGCGCCACGCGAACAATCATCTGTTCTTGATGAACCGAGGATCCACAGGCCCCGCGCGGAGCTCGCAGATCTGTCGAGGACCACAGAGCTGGATCCTCGGGTCAAGTCCGAGGATGACACTTTGAAAGCTTGGGCCTCACGGCCCCGTGCCAATGGCCAAGCCCGACGTAGCAACTGCGAGACCAAATCATGCCGACAACGCGTGGGTGAAGTCGGAACAGACCGTGCGCTTCACCGACAGTCCAACTGCGCAGACAACAAGACGCCACAAAAAAACGCCCCGGACCGGGATGGTTCGAGGCGTCAATGCTTCATACTTTGCTGTCCGGCTCAGGCCGCGCGGCGATAGCCAGATGCAGTGCCGACGTGAACCTGGGTGGATGTCTGGAACGCCTTCAGCTTCAGCGCGATCTGCTCTGATTCCACCGTCAGTGCCTGGCTTGCGGCATTGGCCTCTTCGACCATGGCGGCGTTCTGCTGGGTGATCTGGTCCATCTGGCCGATCGCCGTGTTGACCGCCTGCAGACCTTGCGCCTGCTCGGCGGTGCTGGCGCGGATGTTGCCGAAGACGGAGCTGACTTCGACCACTTGCGAGACGATCTGCTGCAGCGACTGGGCAACCTGGTTGACCGAGTTGACGCCATCGTCAACCTGACCGCGCGACTTGGCGATCAGGCCCTGGATGTCCTTGGCCGCATCGGCGCAGCGCTGGGCGAGTGCGCGCACTTCGGAGGCGACAACGGCAAAGCCCCTGCCCGCCTCGCCGGCGCGCGCCGCCTCGATGCCGGCGTTCAGCGCCAGTAGATTGGTCTGGAAGGCTATCTCGTCGATGACGTCGACGATGCGGGCAATGCTTGCCGACGACGTCTGGATTTCCTGCATCACCTCGATCGCGTGGGTGACGATCTCGCCGCTCTGCTCGGCATTGGCGCGGGCGGCAATGACCGTCGAATTCGCCTGGTCGGCACCCTCGGCGGTCTGCTTGACAGTGCGCGTCACCTGCTCGACGGCAGCTGCCGTCTCTTCGAGGTTGGCCGCCTGGCGCTCGGTGCGCTTGGCGAGATCGTCGGCAGCCGCCGCGATCTCCTTAGCGCTCAGATGGATCTGGCTGGCGCCGGCCTCGATGCCGCCGATCGCGCGGGCAAGCTCGCTGATCGCATGGTTGAAGTTTTCGCCCAGCTCTTCGTAAGCCACGGGAAGGTCAGCGGCGATACGCGCCGTCAGGTCGCCGTCGGAGATCTTCTTCAGCGCGACACCGAAGGTCTGGCTGACGAGTTTGCGTTCGGTCGCGAGCACCTCTTCCTGCACGGCACGCTGCTTGGTGACGTCGGAGGCGTCCATATAGACCGAGATCGACAGGTCCATGTCGAGGAACATGCCCTTGACGAGGCTCGACAGCATCGCGCTCATGTCTTCGGCCGAGGTCTTCTGGTTGGAGAACAGGCCGCCTTTCGGCCAATGCGCCTTGACGATTTCGGTGATGAGGTGCTCGGCGATCAGCGCGTAGCCGCCGATGTACCAGCGCGGCTCAAGCCCGATGCGGGCATGCACCTGGCCGATGGTGCGGACCTTCGCACCGTATTCGTCGTTGAAATTGCCGTCGGCGATGTTCGCCCAATGGCCGACCTGCGCCCCCTTGGCGCGGTTGATATGCGCATCCGACGAGAAGAAGCGGTTGGTCTCCGGCGTCTTCTTGACCCGGGCGTAAAATTTGTCGAGCGCCGGCGCCATCTCCTTTTCAAGGATCGGCTTCAGGGCCTTCAGGCTCGCCTTGGCAGCATCATCAAGCGCCATGAAATTGAGACGACCGGCAATATCTTCCTTGCCGGCAGCGACGTGTTCCGTTTTCATGCGCGACTTCCCTGCATGCTCTTTCTGGATCATGGAAGCTGGACGGGAGACCGGGCGAACGAGGTCAGATCCACAATCCTTGCCGCAATCATGGCGGCTATCTGCACCCAGGCAAAAGCCATGAGCTGCAGTCACTTTCCATCAGCACTCGTATAAGCCCATGGTAAAGGAAGCCTTACGGGAAACAGCCATTTCGAGTACCCGCCACGCACTTCAACCGGAATTGACGAACATCAATTCCGGTTGTTCAAATTCTTCAAAGCATGTGGCGTCGGGGCCTGAGCCCCTGATCAGGCGGCGCGCCGCGAAGCCCAGGATGGCGCACGCGAAGCCCAGGAGCGCCGCGCCTTGATCGGCGTCAGGGCCTGCACTTCCTTAGCAAGCGCCAATGCATTTTCGCGCGCCTTGTCGAGGTTGCTGACGCGGGCCTCGTCCATCGACTGCAACGTTCCGCCGCAGTCGAAGATTTCGCGATAGGCAACACGTTCGACGATCGGCGTGTCGAGCACCGAGACACCGCGCGAGGCAAGCAGCGTCTTGATGGTCTGCAGCGCCCGCGTCGTCACCAGCGAATTGACGCGGGTGAGCACGACCGAATGGTTGATGCGAACCCGGGCCCTCTCCTCGATCTGGCGGATAAGTTCGAGGATCTGCACGGCACCGCGCGCGTCCATGGCACAGCCCTGAACCGGGATCAGCACCTGGTCGGAAAGGGCCAGCGCCAGCGCGACGATCTGGTCCTTGGCGCCGGCGAGGTCGATGATGATGTAATCGGCCTCGTCCTTCATTTCCCGGATATGACATTCCAGCGATGCCGGGGTGATGTGGGAGATGACCGAGAGATTGGCGATCTGGCCGGAGACTTCCGCCCAACTGGTGATCCAACGCTGCGGATCGGCGTCAAGAACCACAACGCGGTGTCCCTGCCTTGCCAGTTCCGTCGACAGGATCAGCGCCGCCGTCGTCTTGCCCGCGCCGCCCTTTGCATTGGCGAAAGTGATGACCGCCATCTTATTCCTCATTCTATCCTGTGTTCCCGCGCCCTGCCCGACCGAAGCGTCGAGCGAGCAGTGCCGCTTAATAGAACCTTTCAGAACATGGTTAACGAATTGGAAATTTTCGCTGGCGAAGATTAACACCATCCTGCCCAATCCGCAGGCAGGACGCAAAAAAGCCCGGAAAACTGGTGGTTTCCCGGGCTTCAAGAAAATTAACGCTCAGAGGCTTTTGGGCAATGCGCCCCGCCTCAGATGCATTCCCTGAACAGCTTCTTGGCCGCATCGAGCGTCAGCTCGACCGGGTTGCCGCCGGCGGTCGGATCGACGATCGCCATTTCCGACATCTCATCGATGCGGTCGGTGCCGACACCAAGTGCTGCGAGCTTGTCGGGAACGCCGAGTTCTTCGCGCAGCTTCAAGACATAGTCGTAGAAGCCGTCGAAGCCGCCGGAGATGCCGAGATAGGCGGCCGCGCGCACGATCTTGTCCTCGATCGCCGAGCGGTTGAAGCGCAGCACCGGCGGCATCACCACGGCATTGGTCATGCCATGATGGGTGTTGTAGATCGCGCCGACCGGATGCGAGAGCGAGTGGATGGCACCGAGCCCCTTCTGGAAGGCGACGGCGCCCATGGCGGCCGCACTCATCAAGTTGGCGCGGGCTTCGATATCGGTGCCGTCCTTGTAGGCGCGGGGCAGGTATTCCTTGACCAGCCGCATGCCTTCGAGCGCGATACCTGCCGACATCGGATGATAGAACGGCGAGGAATAGGCTTCCAGGCAATGGGCAAAGGCGTCCATGCCGGTGCCGGCGGTGATGACCTTCGGCATCCCGACCGTCAGTTCCGGGTCGCAGATGGTAACGGCAGGCAGGAACTTCGGATGGAAGATCACCTTCTTCACATGGCTTGCGGAATTGGTGATGACGCTGGCGCGTCCGACCTCTGAGCCGGTGCCGGCCGTCGTCGGCACGGCGACGATCGGCGCAATACCCTCGACGCTCGCCCGCGTCCACCAGTCGCCGACATCCTCGAAGTCCCAGACGGGCCGCGTCTGCCCGGCCATGAAGGCCACGCACTTGCCGAGGTCGAGGCCGGAGCCGCCGCCGAAGGCAACGACGCCGTCATGGCCGCCGTCCTTGAACGCCTTGACGCCGGCGGCCAGGTTGATGTCATTCGGGTTCGGATCGACATCGGCGAAGATCGCCCGGCCAAGGCCGTTGGCCTCGAGGATATCGAGCGCATTCTGCGTGATCGCCATCGGCGCCAGGCCACGGTCGGTGATCAAGAGCGGCTTCTTCATGCCGGCCGCCTTGCAATGGTCGGCAAGCTCCTTGATCCGGCCGGCGCCAAACCTGATGGCGGTCGGATAGCTCCAGTTCGCGGTGATCGTCATGCTGTGACTTTCTTCAGATGGTAGGATTTCGGACGGGTAAGGTTCTGGAAGCCGATGACCGAAAGCGAGCCGCCGCGGCCGGTTTCCTTGACGCCGGTCCAGCAAAGCGCCGGATCGAGATAGTCGGCGCGGTTCATGAACACGGTGCCGGTTTCAAGGTCGCGGCCGATGCGCGAGGCGCGGTCCGCATCCTTGGTCCACAGCGACACCGTCAGCCCGTACTGGCAATCGTTCATCAGCTCGATCGCCTGGCTGTCGCTCTTCACTTTCATGATGCCGACGGCCGGGCCGAAGGTTTCTTCGCGCATGAAGGCCATGGAGTGATCGACGTCGACCAGCACCTGCGGCGCGAGATAGGCGCCGCCATCGTCCTGCGGGAACAGCTTCGGGTCGACCAGCGCCTTGGCGCCCTTCGAGATCGCGTCGGCGATCTGCTCGCGAACGGTTGCGGCAAAGCGCTTGTGCGCCATCGGCCCCAGCGTCGTTTCCGGATCGAGTGGATTGCCGAGCTTGTAGTTCGACACCCAGGCGACCGACTTCTCGACGAAAGCGTCATAGAGCGATTCATGCACATAGATGCGCTCGATGCCGCAGCAGCACTGGCCGGAATTGAAGGTGGCGCCATCCATCAAGGTGTCGACCGCCGCATCGAGATCAGCGTCTTCCATGACGTAGCCCGGATCCTTGCCGCCGAGTTCCAGGCCAAGGCCGGTGAATGTGCCGGCAGCCGCGCGCTCGATCGACCGGCCGCCTTCGACCGAACCGGTGAAGTTGATGAAGTCGAAGCTTTTCGCCGCAATCAGTGCTGCCGTCGTCTCGTGGTCGAGGAAGACGTTCTGGAACACATCGGCCGGAACGCCGGCCTCGACGAAGGCGCGCACCATGCGCTCACCGACGAGGATCGTCTGGCTGGCATGCTTGATGATGACGGTGTTGCCGGCCATCAGCGCCGGCGCGACCGTGTTGATCGCGGTCATGTAAGGATAGTTCCACGGCGCGATGACGAAGACCACACCATGCGGCTCGCGTTCGATACGGCGGCCGAAGCGGTCGCTGTCCTCGACGAGGATCGGCTGCAGCGCATCGGCGGCAATCGAGGCGACGTAGTTCGAGCGCTCGTTGAAGCCCTTGAACTCGCCGCCGTAGCGCACCGGCCGGCCCATCTGCCAGGCAAGCTCCGGCACGACCTCGTCGACCATCTCGTTGAGACGGGCGACGCCGGCCAGCACCAGGTTGACGCGCTCGTCCAGCGGACGGCGGGCCCAGGCCTTTTGCGCCTGGCGGGCGTGGGCGACGGCCTGCTTGGCAAGCTCCAGCGGCAACGCCGGGCGTTCGGCATAAACTTCCCCGTTCACCGGAGAAATACACTTGATCATGCTCATGATCGTCTTCCTGCTTCCATTTCGAATGACGGCGTGGCCGGCCCCGGTAGCGGGCCGGCCACTGAAACTTGAAATTCCGGCCCTGTCAGGCCCGCTCGAAGCCGCGTGCGACCTCCCAATCGGTGACGCGGCGATCGTATTCTTCCTGCTCCCACTCGGCAGCGCGGACATAGTGGTCGATGACCTCGTCGCCGAAGGCGGCACGCAGCATCTTGGAGCCGGTCAGCGCTTCTGTCGCGGCCCGCAAGGTACGCGGGATCTCGCGCACGTTCTTGCCGCCATAGGCATCGCCGACAAAGGGCGCTTCCAGTTCCATCTTGCCTTCGATACCGGAAATGCCGGCGGCGAGCAAAGCGGCGAAAGCGAGATAGGGATTGAGGTCGGAGCCGCCAACGCGGCACTCGATGCGGATCCCCTTGGTGTCCTCGCCGCACAGGCGATAGCCGGCCGTCCGGTTGTCCTTGCTCCACACCGCTTTCGTCGGCGCAAACGTACCGGCCATGAAGCGCTTGTAGGAGTTGATGTAGGGCGCGAGGAAATAGGTGATCTCGCTGGCGTGGCTCAAGAGGCCGGCGACGTACTGGCGCATCTGCTCCGACATGCCGTATTTGCCGTCCTTGTCGAAGAATTTCGGCGTCTTGCCGTCGGCGCTCCACAGCGACTGGTGGATATGCGACGACGAGCCAGCGGCCTGATAGTTCCACTTGGCAAGGAAGGTAATCGCCTTGCCACGCGACCAGGCGATTTCCTTGCAGCCGTTCTTGATGATCGCATGCCGGTCGGCCATCGTCAGCGCGTCGGCGTAGCGCACATTGATTTCTTCCTGGCCGGCAGACGCCTCGCCCTTGGAGTTCTCGACCGGAATGTCGGCGCCCTGTAGGCCGTTGCGGATCGCCCGCATCACGTCTTCTTCCTTGGTGGTCTGGAAGATGTGGTAGTCCTCGTTGTAACCGCTGACGAGCTGCAGGTCGCGGTAGCCGGACTGGCGCGCATCGTCATAGGTCTGGTCGAACAGGAAGAATTCGAGCTCGCTCGCCATGAAGGCCTTGAGACCCATGGCCTCCAGCCGGGCGATCTGCTTCTTCAGGATGGCGCGCGGCGAATGCGGCACTTCGGCGTGGGTGTGATGGTCCAGCATGTCGCACAGCACAAGCGCGGTGCCCTCGAGCCACGGAATACGGCGCAGCGTCGAAAGGTCCGGCTTCATCGTATAGTCGCCGTAGCCTTTTTCCCAGCTCGTCGCCTTGTAGCCGGAGACGGTTTCCATCTCCATGTCGGTTGCCAGCAGGTAGTTGCAGCTATGCGTTTCCTGCCAGGCGCTGTCGACGAAATATTGCGCGTGGAAGCGCTTGCCCATCAGCCGGCCCTGCATGTCGACCTGGCAGGCGAGAACCGTATCGATGCGGCCCGCGGCAACATCCTCTTTCAATTGCTCGAACGAATAGCTCATCAAAATTCATCCCATGTTTCGGCAAGCGGCCGTTCCCGTGGCCGCAAAAAGAAAGGCGGAAGCTGCAGTTGCGCTTCCGCCCATTTTATTGTTGCTTAGATCTGGCCGACCGCCTTTTCGGCAGCAGCGATTTCCGCCTGGCGGCGTGCGACTTCGTCGCCGATCGGCGGGCCGCGGAAGCGGCGCTTTTCGAAACCGAACCAGATGATCGCGGTCAGGACCAGGAAGCCGACGGTGATGTAGAGCGCCCAGTCGTTCGGCGGCTGGATGCCGAGAACGAAGATCAGCGCCATGGCGATGATCGAGAGCACCGCAAAGATCTTGAACATACCCTCGCCCAAGTCCCACGGGCCCATCTTGTCCCACTTCGACGTGCCCCAGGCGAAGAGGCCGAGCGTGATCGGGATCGCGAAGGAGAAGAACAGGAAGATGACCGTGCACGACACGACGATGGTGTAGACGGGCGTCTCGCCGATCGCGACCAGTGACGAACCCCAGACGAAGAGCACGGCGAGGATCGAGCCGGTCCAGATTGCTGCCACCGGCGTGCGGTAGGTCGGGCTGACCTTGGCGAGCGCCTTGGAGGCCGGCAGACCGCCGTCACGCGAGAAGGCGAAGATCATGCGCGAGACCGAGGTCACGGTTGCCAGGCCGCACAGCCATTGGCTGACGAGGATGGCGAGGTAGAGCACGTCCTTCATCACAGGGTGGACCTGTGCGTCCATGGCCCAGAAGAACACGTTCCAGCCCTGCTTGGCGGCTTCGTCCATGTTCGGGATCATCAGCACGAAAGAGCACAGCATGATGTAGCCGAACAGCGCCGACCACAGCACCGACGAGACCATGCCGCGCGGCACGGATTCGGCAGCTTTCACGGTTTCTTCCGAGGTATGCGCCGACGCATCGTAGCCGGTGATCGTATAGATCGGCAGAAGCAGACCGAGCAGGAAGACCCACGAGCCCGAGGTTGCCGGCCAGACATTGCCGCCGGCTTCACCGGAATAGTTGGAGAAGGTGAAGAGGCGGGCGATGTCGTAGCTGTCGGCAACGGCGAGGCACACGACAGCGAGCAGGATCGACGTTGCGAAGATCAGGTAGCCCGAGAAATCGGTGAGCTTGGCCGTAAGCCCAATACCCATGTGGTTGACCAGAGCCTGGGCGCCGGTGATGACCGCCAGGAAGATGATCCGCGTCAGCGTCGTATCCTCAAGGCCGAAATACGGTGTGCCGAACGAGCCCATGAAGAAGTAATAGGTGCCGACATTGATGGCGCCCAGCACAGTAACGAGACCGAGCAGGTTGAACCAGGCGGTCAGCCAGCCGGTGAAGCGGTTGCCGAGGATCGAACCCCAGTGGTAGAGGCCGCCGGCGGTCGGATAGGCCGAGCTGATCTGCGCCATGGCAACGGCAAAGACGAGCGAGATGAAGCAGCCGAGCGGCCAGCCGATGCCGATGGCGGCCCCACCCGCACCCGACGTTGCCTGGGCCAGCGAATTGATGCCGCCGGAGAGAATGCAGATGATCGAGAACGAGACCGCGAAGTTCGAGAACCGGCTCATTCGCCGCTCGAGCTCCTGGGCATAGCCCATCGAATGCAGGACCTGCATGTCCTGCTTTTTGTCGAGATCACTGTAGTCTGACATTTTTCTTCCCCTGATTTCTTCAGACCCGGCCGCCCCATTGCGGCAGGATCCCATCACTACCTGCCCCGGCAAGCCGGAACAGGACCGCGGCAAAGCCGCTCCCCAGGGTCTTTTATTGTGCTGAAAGTGCCGCCACGCCTTGGCTGAGCAACCCTTCCAGATAATCGGCCATGACCCTCTGGCCGATCTCGTTTCGAATGAGATCGTTGCGGATCTCGATCATCACATTCGGCAATCCGTTGTGGACGCCGTATTCGATCAGGCTATGCGTGACACCATCGGCCGGCCCGTAGGGCTCGTTGCGGCGGATGTCGTAGGCAACCTTGCCCTTGGTGGCGAAGGTCAGCATCTGGTCGGCGAGCCGGCTGTCGGCGTCATGCAATATGCCGACCTCGACGGAGCGCGGCTTGCCGAAATAGACGGGCGTGAACGAGTGCATGGTGACGACCACGGGCGGCTTGCCCTTCGCCTTGCGCTCGGTGACGAACCGGCTGACGGCGTCGTGAAACGGCAGGTAGATCTCGTCGACACGCGCCTGCCGCTCGTCCTCTGCCAAATCGCGGTTGCCGGGAACCTCGAAAACTTCGCTGACGGCAGGCATGGCGCCGTCGGCCTCCGGCGGACGGTTGCAATCATAGGCAAGGCGCGAGAAGCGCTGGTAAATCAGCGCCGCATCGAGCTTGCGCGACAGGAGCTCGGCAACGGCGAGCGCGCCGGGATCCCAGGCGATGTGGCTTTCGAGCGCCTGCTGCGAAAGGCCGAGCGACCCCAGCCGTTCGGGCACCCGGCGCGATGCATGTTCGCAAACGAGAACGATTTCGCCTCTGCCGGCCGCATTCTCGATCGCAACCGGATCGCCATCTGTATCGGTCAAAAGTCGCGTCAACACCGGCATCCCCTCTTGCCCCGTTAGACGTTCATTAATGAAAAGATTTGTTCAGAGATTAGCCAGTGTCAATCGAAATCTGAAACGATCTCTTCAAAATTGCGATTGACTCCAATTGTGACAGCGATGTTTAATCTGTCACAAACTGGCATTAGACCAGTTCAGGGGAACCGATTTGACCAGCAAGGCGACATCCACGACGGTGTCGGATGTGATCAATGCCCACTTCACCGCGCTGACCCGCGCGGAAAGGCAGTTGGCGGAGACACTTCTCGACAATTATCCGGTCTCGGGACTCGGTTCGATCACCACGGTCGCCGAGAACGCCGGCGTGTCGACACCAACAGTCGCCCGCATGGTGCAAAAGCTTGGTTTCAAAGGCTTTCCCGATTTTCAGTCGCGGCTGCACCAGGAGCTGGAAGCGACGATTTCCAACCCGATCACCAAGCATGACCGCTGGGCTGCAAGCGCGCCGGGTACCCACACGCTCAACCGCTTTGCCGACGCCGCCATGAACAACATGCGCGAGACGCTGTCGCAGATCGAACCGCAGGAATTCGACGAGGCGGTAGCCCTTGTCGCCGACCGCAAGCGCAACGTCTATCTGCTGGGCGGCCGCATCACCCGCGCCGTTGCCGATTATCTCTTCACCCACCTGCAGGTCATCCGCCCTGGCGTCACCGAAATCGCCTCCAATGCCAGCGCCTGGCCGCATTACGTGCTCGACATGCGCCATGGCGACGTGCTGATTCTCTTCGACATCCGCCGCTACGAGCAGGAGATGGAGACACTCGCGAAATCCGCCCGCGACCGCGGCGTCGAGATCGTGCTCTTTACCGATCGCTGGAGTTCACCGGTCGCCAAATCCGCCTCCAAGGTCTTCCGCTCGCAGATCGAAGTGCCGTCCGCCTGGGACAGTTCGGTGGTCATCCTGTTTCTGGTCGAAGCGTTGATCGAAGCCGTGCAGAGCTCCAACTGGGACGCGACACGCGACCGGATGAAGACGCTCGAAGGGCTGTTCGATTCGACCCGCATCTTTCGCAAACCGGTTTAGGAGGGACAGCCGGAACGTTCACGAAGTTTTATGCACATGTGTCTCAGTGAAGGCGCCGTGTCGGAAAAAGATTTGTTCTTCCAACGACATGGGCGGCGCGAACAGACAGATCGCTGTCACACAAGTTTCATAGCATCTCTTTAACAGCATCGCCGAAATTGACTGAAAACCCATAAGGAGAACGCCAGTGATTTCAACGACTCAACGCCTGCTCTCGCTTTCCACCGCCATTCTCTTGGCAACGACGGCCATTGCCGCTGCCGAGCCGAGCGCAGAGCTCATCGAAGCTGCCAAGAAGGAAGGCATGCTGACCACCGTCGCCCTGCCCCACGACTGGTGCGGCTATGGCGACGTCATCGCCGCCTTCAAGGCCAAGTATCCGGAAATCCAGGTCAACGAACTGAACCCCGACGCCGGCTCTGCCGACGAAGTCGAGGCCGTCAAGGCCAACAAGGACAACAAGGGCCCGCAGGCGCCTGACGTTGTCGACGTCGGCCTTGCTTTCGGTCCGCAGATGAAGGCCGAAGGCCTGCTGCAGCCCTACAAGGTGTCGACCTGGGACGAAATTCCTGACAGCGTCAAGGATGCCGAAGGCTACTGGTACGGCGACTATTACGGCGTCATGTCCTTCCTGGTGAACAAGGACCTCGTCGCCAACGCGCCGAAGGACTGGGCCGACCTCTTGAAGCCGGAATATGCCGGCCAGGTGGCACTCGCCGGCGACCCGCGCGCCTCGAACCAGGCGATCCTCGGCGTTCTCGCTGCTGGCCTCGCCAAGGGCGCCAAATCCGGCAAGGAAGCCGGTGAAGCCGGTCTCGCCTACTTTGCCGAGTTGAACAAGGCCGGCAACTTCGTTCCGGTTATCGGCAAGTCCGGCACGCTCGCCCAGGGCTCGACCCCGATCGTCGTTGCCTGGGACTACAACGCTCTCGGCTGGGCGAAGACGCTTAACGGCAACCCGCCGACCGAAGTCGTCGTTCCTGCAAGCGGCGTTCTCGCCGGCGTCTACGTTCAGGGCATCTCGGCCTATGCGCCGCACCCGAACGCCGCCAAGCTGTGGATGGAACACCTCTACTCCGACGAAGGTCAGCTCGGCTGGCTGAAGGGCTTCTGCCACCCGACCCGCTTCAACGCCATGGTCAAGGCCGGCAAGGTTCCGCAGGAGCTGATCGACGCCCTGCCGCCGGCAGCTGCCTACGAAAAGGCCTACTTCCCGACGCTCGAAGAAGTCGATGCCAACAAGGCAGCGGTCACCGGCGCCTGGGATTCCGTGGTCGGCGCCAACGTTCAGTAAGCGTTTCCACAATCATGCTGCCCCGGCCGGTTTTCCGGCCGGGGCAGATGCGATATCGATAAGCAATTCAATGAACGACCGCGTCCGTAACGCGGCTTCTCGGGGCGAACGGAATGTCATCTGCTCACACCGGCGCCAGGCCACCTGCGCGCCGTCTTCCGCTTCACTGGCTCGGCGTCCTGCCCTTTGCAGCGTTCGTGTTCCTTTTTCTGATTCTGCCAACGATGAAGATCGTGGTCGGCGCCTTCCAGACGCCTGATGGCAGCTTCACCTTCGACAACATCATCGGTCTGTTCACGCCGTCGATCCTGTCGGCCTACTGGATCTCCATCAAGATCAGCATCGCCTCGGCGCTTCTCGGCTGCCTGATCGGCTTTGCGATTGCGTCTGCCGTCGTCTTCGGCAGTCTGCCGAAATGGATCCGCGGACCGCTTTTGACCTTTTCCGGCGTCGCTTCGAACTTCGCCGGCGTCCCGCTCGCCTTCGCGTTTCTCGCAACGCTCGGCCCCGTCGGCATCCTTACCGTGTTCCTGCGCTCGAACTTCGGTCTCGACCTCAGGCTGCTCGGCTTCAACCTCCTGTCCTTCTGGGGGCTGACCGTCACCTATCTGTTCTTCCAGATTCCGCTGATGATCCTCATCATCACCCCGGCTCTCGACGGATTGAAGCGCGAGTGGCGCGAGGCTGCCGAAATTCTCGGTGCCACCGGCCTGCAGTACTGGCGCATGGTCGCCTTCCCGATCCTGCTGCCTTCACTTCTCGGCACCCTCGCGCTCCTCTTCGCCAACGCCTTCGGAGCCGTCGCGACGGCGATCGCGCTCACCGGCTCGTCGCTCTCGATCGTCCCCATCCTGCTCTTCGCCCAGATCCGCGGCGACGTTCTCGGCAATCCGCACCTCGGCTACGCACTCGCCTTCGGCATGATCGTCGTCACGGGCATCGCGAACGCGATCTACATCTGGCTTCGCGCCCGCAGCGAGAGGTGGCTGAAATGAAGAAGATATGGGCCTGGGGGGCCCTCATTTTCGGCCTCCTCTATTTCACCCTGCCGCTCATCGGCATGACGAACTTCTCACTGAAGATGCGTCGCGGCGAGTATTCCTTCGACGCCTATGGCAAGGTCTTCAGCGATCCGCGCTTCCAGGAGACCTTCACCTATTCCATCATGCAGGCGCTGTTCACCATCGCCTTCGGCGTGCTGCTCGTGGTGCCGACGGCCTACTGGGTTCGCCTGAAGCTGCCGCGGTTGCGGCCCTACATCGAGTTCATCACGCTGCTGCCGCTCGTCATCCCGGCGATCGTCATCGTCTTTGGCTATATCCGCCTCTACAACACCTCGAGCTGGCTGCCGCTGACCGGATCGATCGCGGGCACCAATGTGCTTCTGATGTTCGGCTATGCCATCCTCGCCCTTCCCTACATGTACAGGGCCGTAGACACCGGGCTTCGCACGATCGACATCGCCACACTGACAGAGGCCGCTCAAAGCCTCGGCGCGGGGTGGGCGACCATTCTCGGCCGGATCATCCTGCCGAATGTCCTGGTTGCGGTGCTCTCCGGCGCCTTCCTGACATTTGCCATCGTCATCGGCGAATTCACCATGGCAGCGCTTTTGAACAGGCCGGCCTTCGGTCCGTATATGCAGCTTCTGGGCGCCAACCGCGCCTATGAGCCAGCCGCCCTCGCCGTCATCGCGTTCGGCATCACCTGGGGCTGCCTCGGCCTCATCCAGCTCGTCTCGCGCTTCCAAAAAAGCGCGCCTCCCAAGGCCTGAGGATCGGTTCATATGAGTTTCCTGACACTGACCAACATCCAGAAATCCTTCGGCCCCGTGCAAGTCGTGCATGGCTTCGACATGGCGATCGAGAAGGGCGAGTTCGTCTCGTTCCTTGGGCCCTCGGGCTGCGGCAAGACCACCGTCTTGCGCATGATCGCCGGCTTCGAGACGCCCTCCAGCGGATCCATCGTCATCAATGGCAAGGACCAGGGCACGCTGAAACCGAACCAGCGCAACATCGGCATGGTGTTCCAGGCCTACGCTCTGTTTCCGAACATGAACGTGCACGACAACGTCGCCTTCGGCCTGAAGGTCGCCGGTGCTCCGAAGGCGGAGACCGACACGCGCGTCAAGCAGATGCTGAGCCTGATCAAGCTCGAGCACCTGGCCGACCGTTTCCCCTACCAGCTGTCCGGCGGCCAGCAGCAGCGCGTGGCGCTCGCCCGCGCGCTCGCAGTCAAGCCGCAGGTGCTTTTGCTCGACGAACCACTGTCGGCGCTCGACGCCAAGATCCGCGTGTCGCTACGCGAGGAAATCCGCCAGATCCAGCAGCAACTCGGCATCACCACCGTCTTCGTCACCCATGACCAGGAAGAGGCGCTGTCGATCTCGGATCGCATTGTCGTGATGAATGGCGGCCGTGCCGACCAGATCGGCACGCCGTTCGAGATCTACAACACACCTGCCACCCGCTTCGTCGCCTCCTTCGTCGGCACGCTCAACATCATCGAGGCCAAGGTCGCAGACCCGGCCACGGGCGCCGTCGCCATTGGCAACCAGCAGGTCTCGCTGAAGGAGCAGATTGCCGGCATGAAGGGCGGCGACCCGATTTCGCTGGCGCTGCGCCCGGAGGCAGGCTCGATCGCCGACAGCGCCAAGGGTGATACGGCACTGACCGGTGAAGTGGTTTCGACCAGCTTCCTCGGCTCGGTCATCCGCACCAAGCTGCGGATCGGCGGCGATGTCATCTCTTTCGACATGTTCAACGACCCCGGCCTGACGCCGCCGACCTTCGGCGACAACGTCACGCTGCGTTTCGCCGCCAAGGATCTGCTGGTCATCCGCGAGTAGCCGAGCGTTGAAAGGTCAACCGTCGCTGGAATCATTTCGCCCGGCGGCGGCCGGCCTTGGAAAAATCTGTCGTAATTTCCAGGATTTTCGTCGCGCCACGCGTTTGACCACGCGTGGCCGATCTATATAGTCGGCCCTGTTCTCAGGGCGGGGTGAAAGTCCCCACCGGCGGTAGCGATCGCTACAGCGCCGCGCGTCCTAAAGACGCGCAAAGGTCGCTGTAGAACTTGAACGTGCTGCATGTTTTGCCCTTAAATCGGTGAGATTTAAGGAAACATGCAGTGATCGAAGCCCGCGAGCGCCTTGGAGCCGGCAGTGGTTCCAGGGGTCAGCAGATCCGGTCAGATTCCGGAGCCGACGGTTAGAGTCCGGATGGAAGAGAGCAAGCAGGAACGTGGGCCCCATCGCGGGGTTTCGCGCGCATGCATGTTCGCCCGACGGGAAAATTGGAAACGCCAAACCCTGGAAGGCTTGAGACCATGACTATTCTTTCCCACCCCACCGCCAAGATCGCGATCGTTCGTGCCCGCTGGCACGCCGACATCGTCGACCGCTGCGTCGACGCCTTCGTCGCGCATTGGGCGAAGCTGGGCGGCTCGGCTGCCGATGTCGAGGTCTTCGACGTGCCGGGCGCACTCGAAATCCCGCTGCATGCCCAGAAGCTCGCCAAGACCGGCCGCTACGCCGCGATCCTCGGCACCGCCTTCGTCGTCGACGGTGGCATCTACCGGCATGACTTCGTCGCCGGCACCGTGCTCGACGGCATGATGCGCGTTCAGCTCGACACCGACGTGCCGGTGCTTTCCGCCGTGCTGACCCCGCACAATTTCCAGGAAAGCGCGCCGCTGATCGCCTTCTTCCGCGAACACTTCGTCACCAAGGGCGAAGAAGCCGCCAATGCCTGCGCCCAGATCCTCGACGCCCGCGCCAAGCTGGCGCTGGTCAACGCCTGATCTGACGCCACACCGTATCGTAACCGGCAGCCCCTCATCCGGCCTGCCGGCCACCTTTCTCCCCGCCTGGCGGGGAGAAGGACGTGCGTCGCGCGCTCTCGCGTCCAAGCACCGTCATCCGATGGCCACAGCCTTTGCCACCCTACGCTGCGGTCGTCGGTACCGGCAAAGCGGATGGCAAGGCTGTCGGACGAAATAGCACCGCAGGGCTTACGGCGAGTGAAAGCGCACGCGACCGTCCCCTCTCCCCGCCTGCGGGGAGAGGGCTAGGGTGAGGGGCAGCTTTGCGCAAAACGGGTGAAGAACAAATCCAAGTGAAGGCCCCGACCCCATTCTTGAATCAACCTCTGAACCACCTGAATCGACCCGCCAGCAACGGCCCTCAAACCGCTGTTTCGACTCAGTAATTCCAGCGGCTCACTGCGCCGGCTCGGCCTCGGCGAGGCAACGTTCCAACGCCGCCATGCGGTGACGATGGCCCGCCGCCTCGAAGCCGACGACTGTCACGAACGGCGCGAACATCACGACAATCAGGCAGACCGCCATGTCGACGCCTGCCATCGCCGCTGCGATCGACGCTGCCAGCACAAGCACCGTTCCGGCGAGCAGCCACGCATGCAGCGGCTCCGCCTGCCGCAGCAAATAGGCATACATGCCGTAGACCAGGCCGATGTAGGCGCCGACCGGGATGACCACAGTCAGCACCGCTGCCAGCGAGCCGATATGTGCCTTGTGCTCGATGTAGTAGGCAGCGACATGCAGGCCGGCGCCGGTCGCTACGATCGCGGCGAAGATGAACATGTGGCCATAGCCCCAGACGAAGGACCGCTTGCGGTGCGCATGTAGCACCTCTGCACTCGGCAGCAGGAAATAGATCCACCACATGCCGAAGGTGAGGCCGGTGCCGGCCAGGCAGACGAGCGCCACGTCGAGGTTCCAGCCCTCCCCGTCGACAACGGCGGTGATCGAGGCGACCGTGCCGACCACACCTTCGCCAAGCGCGATGATCGCCAGAAGGCCGTAGCGCTCGGCGATATGGTGCGCATGCCAAGGCGTGCCACCATACCGCGTCTCGGCGATATAGGGCCCAAGCATCTCGATCGCCGTCAGCACCACCACCATCGCAATGGACACGCTGAGCGAGAAATCGAAGAAGATCAGCACGATCCAGCCGAGCTGGGCGATGCCGATGGCGATCACATAGGTCATGCAGGCACCGCGCCGCTGCGGATCCTGCCGGGTGGCGCGCAGCCACTGGAAGATCATCGCCACGCGCATGACGACATAGCCGAGCACCATCACGCCATTGTCGAGATGCCCACCCACGTCGATCGAGTGGAACATGGCGGGAAGGCCGATTGCCAGTATCAGCACGCCGACCATCTGCACCATGGTGACGCAGCGAAACACCCAGTCGTCAGTGTCATAGGCGGAGGCGAACCAGGTGAAATTGATCCAGGCCCAGCAGATGGCAAAGATCGCGAGCGTAAAGCCGATCAGCCCTGCCTTGAAATGTCCTTCGGCCATCAGATGCGCAAGTTGCGATGCGGCAAGGCTGAAGGCGATGACGAAGGTCAGATCGAACAGAAGCTCGAGCGTCGTTGCCGTGCGGTGGTGTTCATGCGTGTCGCGGCCACTCATGCGCGCCAGGCGATGGGCTGTGGCACGGGGTGGCGTCGTGGTGGCGTCGGACATGGATCGGCATTCCTCGCAGACGGGATGATATGCAAGAATATTCAAATATTTTCAGAAGCTTCGTCAAGCGGGCAGTGCCAGATCACCCAGCATTGGCTGAACATGAAAACGCCCGGCATCTCTGCCGGGCGTCTCGCCGCAATGCGCGAGGGAGGATCAACGTGCATGGCGGTATCAGCGCATTTCCAGGACACATGCGAAGCCGTTCGCCGCCAGGAATTGCGTAAAACGATGCGAGAGAGCGTCTCCGTGGCCCGGTTCAGGCCGGAAACGCTCTCTTGCCCGGTTGAATTACTTCGCCGCGTCGAGACGATCGATCGCGTCGACATTGCCGGCCGACGGGCCGTTCGGGTCGAACTCGGAGGCGAGCCAGGCATCGACGATCGATTTGGCCAGTTCCGGCCCGATGACGCGTGCGCCCATGGTGATGATCTGGGCGTTGTTCGACTTAGCAGCCCGCTCGGCGGAATAGGTGTCGTGGGTCAGCGCGGCGCGGATGCCCGGCACCTTGTTAGCCGAGATGCAGACGCCGATGCCGGTGCCGCAGAAGAGGATGCCGCGCTCGTTCTCGCCGTCGACGATGGTCTGCGCCAGCTTCTGCGACAGGTCGGCGTAGAAGCCGGACTGGCTGAGGTCGCTGACCTCGAGGCCAGCTTTGCTCTTCAGGTGCGCGGCGATGACGTCGAGCAAGGGCTTGCCGGCGCTGTCTGCTCCGATTGCGATCTTCATGATGGTTCCTTTCCGTCGTTTTGGTTGGCGTGCAAGGGGCTCAGATCGCCCCGGAGACACGCTTGAGAATGTCGAGATAGCCGTTGACGTCCCAGGCCGAGCGGCCGATGAACAGGCCGTCGATATGCTTCTCAGCGATCAGTTCCTCGCAATTGCCGGGATTGACGCTGCCGCCGTAGAGCACGGGCACGCGCACGCCGAGTGCGGCTTCAGCCACATCGGCGATGCGCTTGTGGCGCTGGTCGGCATAATCGGATGTTGCCGGGATGCCGTTGACGCCGATCGCCCAGACCGGCTCGTAGGCAAGCAGGATCGTCGCCTTGCGGGCGTCGCCGTCAAGAAGCGCCAGCGCCCCTTCCACCTGCCGCTTCAACACGGCATCCGCCTCGCCCGCCTCGCGCTCGGCAAGCGTCTCGCCGATGCAGATCAGCGGCACGAGGCCGTGGCGCACGGCTGCCGCCGTCTTCAGGCCAACGGTCCGGTCGGTCTCGCCGAAATGCTCACGCCGTTCGCTGTGGCCGAGCTCGACCACGTCGAGATTGCAGTCCCTCAGCATCACCGGCGACACCTCGCCGGTCCAGGCGCCGGCATCATCCCAATGCATGTTCTGTGCGCCGACCTTGACGCTGGTTTGAGCCAGCCGGTCCTTGACCTGACGAACGGCGGTAAAGGGCGGAATGACGAAACGCTGGATGCGATCGTCGCGCGCTGCGTCCGCTGCCGCCAGTCCGTCGGCAAAGACCATGGCCTCGGCCAGCGTCTTGTTCATCTTCCAGCTTGTGCCCACCCAGAGCTGCGGCTTGGTCATGTTTTCTCCGATACTTTTTGTGTGTCGACCTTGACCAGGCGTACGCCGGCTTCGCTCAGCGCGTCGGCATGCTCATCCGCCACTTCGGCGCCTGTCAGCACCGCGTCGAAGGCGTCGAGCCCGGTCAGGAAATGCAGGGCGGATCGCCCGAACTTGTCGTGATCAACAAGCAGATACTTGCGCGCCGCCGATTTCACCATCAGGCGCTTCGCCTGCACGACCTCCTGGTCCTGGTGGAAGGCTGCCGTGCCAGCGACGGCGGAGCTGGAGAGGAAGGCGATGTCGACGCGCAGCGAGCGCAGCGCCTCTTCCGTCACAATGCCAAAGAAGCCATTGAACTTCTTGCTGTACTGGCCGCCGAGCGCGATCACGTTGATGCCCGGCGCGCCGGAGAGGCCTGAGATGACGCCGAGATTGTTGGTGATGACGGTGAGCGGCCTGATGTCCCGGATGCAGGCAGCAATCGCGCCAGCGGTCGAACTGTCGTCGATGAGGATGCTCTGCCCCGGCTCGATCAGACCAGCCGCATATTCGGCGATCCGGTTCTTCTCGGCGGCGGCAATCTTCTCACGGTAGCGGAAATCGCTTTCGAACTGCGGGCTCGACTGGATCGAGGCGCCACCATGCACCTTGCGCAACAGGCCGGCCTGTTCAAGGTCGTCGAGGTCGCGATGCACAGTCATCTTGCTGACGCCGAAACGGAGCGAAAGATCCTCGACGGACGCCGTGCCGGCCTCCATCAGAACATCCATGATCGCCTGTCGCCTGTCTTCCGGCTTCATCGCCATCCGCCTCGATCCGATGGCGTAGGAGTACGCCATCACTCCCGGGAAGATAACATCGTAATGTTATATTTCAATATCGATGGTGAGATTTTGTGATTTTTTAATGTGATCTTGATGATCGATTGAAGCCCGTGTCGATGTAGGGCTCCCAGAACTCCACGGATTCCCGGATCATATCGACGACATTGTGATCCGTTGGCTCACGCTCGCGGAAGGAAAGCTCCAGGCAGATCTCGTTGTCGGTGCCGCCGCCAGCCTTGACCGCGTCGATCAGCTTTTCCGGCGTGATGCGTCCGTCCTTGTTGTAGGCGGCGGTGAACGGCCAATGCCCGCCCTTGTTCATCGATGACTGCTTGATGTGGATGATCGGCGAGCGCTCGGGAAAGGCGCCAGCCCAGGCATAGGGGTCGATATCATCGGGATCGTCGGAGGTGACGTCGCCGTGGTCGATATCGACCATCATCTTCATCGGGATCGGCAGGCCGGCCTCTGCCAGCCGCCGGTCGAGCGCACGGCACTCGGCGATCGTGTGGCCGAACTCGCGGCCGACCGACATCGGCTCCCAGAAGACATAGGAAAGACCGGCCGCCTTGCCGTGCTCCGCCACCTCGCGCCAGCAGTCGATGGCGATCTTCATCAGCTCCTCGCGCCGCGCCGGGTCGTCGTAATCCCGGAGCGTGAAGATCGCGAACTGCGTGCCCATGCCGGAAGCGCCGAGCTCGGCGGAGATATCAGCGAAGGTCTTGAACCAGTCGACGTAGTAACGCCGCACATCCGGATCCGGGTGGCCGAAATGATTGAGCCTGCCATAGGGCCCGGTCATGCCCGAGGTGATCTTCACGCCGGTGCGGGCGAGTGCCGCCCTGAACTGGCGTATGGTCTTGGAGATCGTCGCCGCCGGCCAGCCCGGATTGACGAACTCGTGCGTCAATTGCACGTAGCCGATGCGGATCTGTTCGCCGATCGTCTCGATCAGGTCGTCGGGTTCGGCAAAGCGGTTGACCAGCGGATTGGTGTTGAGCGACAGCGTGAAGGCCAAGGCAGCACTCCTGACTACCAGAGAAATTTCGGAAGGATGAAATCGGGAGTAGCGCCATGGTCGGCAAAAAGCGCTTGCCGCTCCGCGTCGGAGGCATGTTCCAATATGCCCGTGGTCACCAGCACCGAGCCGAGCCCGGCACTCGCCGCGCCGGCGATATCGTGCTCGATGCTATCGCCGATGGCGCAGACACGCGACGGATCGGGACGGCCGAGAAAGTCGAGGGCAAAATCGTAGATGTCGGAGAAGGGTTTGCCGATCCAGCGCACCTTGCCGCCAATGTCCTCGTAAAGCTCGGCGATCCGCCCGGCGCCGAAGGCCGTTCCGGTCTTCGTCAGCATGACCTTGTCGGGGTTGGTGCAGAGGCACGGCACGCCGCGTCGCGCCGCCGGCGCCAGCAGCGCCTCGTAGTGCGACAGCGGCAGCACATCGCCTTCGCTTGCCGCCAGCAGCACAAAGTGCGCCTCTTCACCCCAGTGAGTGCGTTCAAGATCGAGCCCCTTCAGCGGCGAGAGGTCGCCGTCACGGCTGACCAGGAGGCATTTGCGGGGCAGCCCGCTTGCCTGCCTGCCTTCGCGCTTCAGGATCTGCCAGGCCACCTCGCCCGAAGTTAAAAACCAGTCCCAGCTGCCGGCGACGAAGCCGAGGTCGACGAGGCGACGATCGTTTTCCGCCGAGCGCTTGCCGGAATTGGAGAGAATGACGATGCGCTTGCCCTGATCCTTCAGCCGCACCAGCGTCTCGGCGGCGCCGGGATAAGGCCCGCGACCGTCGCGCAGCACACCGAACTGATCGATCAGGAACGCATCGTAACGATCGGCGATATCGGCAAGGCCGGTGATGTCGGTTGTCATAATATACCTGCCTGTCTTGCGCCCATGAGCGCCAGCCGCGCCGCGCCGGCCGCGGCTTCTTCGGAGCGCACCGCCAGGAACGGCACGCCGAGCTTGCGTGCGCGGATTGACGACCACACGCCATTTTTAGCACCGCCACCGACGGTGCGGATGGAGCCGAGCTTCGGCCCGCCAAGTGCTGTCAGCCTGTCATAGGCGAGGCTTTCGACACCGGCGATGCCCTCGAAGATCGCCTGCAGAAACACGGCATCATCCTCAGGCCGCGGTGTCATGCGCGGTGCCAAGTGCGGATCGGCGATCGGAAAGCGCTCGCCCGGCTTGGTCAGCGGATAATAGTCGAGCCCGGTATCGCTGGCCGGATCTATGCGGGCGGAGAGCGCCTCGATTTGTTCGCCGGAGAAATGCGCCGCCAGAACCACGCCGCCGGTGTTCGACGCGCCGCCAGCCAGCCACATGTCGCCAATGCGGTGGCTGTAGAGCCCGTATTCCGGCGCAAACAGCGGCCGGTCGGAAAGCACCTTCACCGTCAAGGTCGTGCCAAGCGCGCTGACGCCATCACCTGGCCGGTCAGCGCCCGTCGCCAGGAACGAGGCGCAGCCATCAGTGGTGCCTGCAACGACGACCACCTCTCGCGAAAGGCCGAAAGCTTCGGCAGCCGCCGGCGAGATCGTCGCCACCGGCTCGCCGGCAGGCAGCACCTCCGGCAACAGCCCTGTGTGCGCATCGGTCTTCTCGAGCCAGTCCGGCCAGCATCGCGTAATCGGGTCGTAGCCGGTCTTCAAAGCATTGTTCTCGTCGGACACATCGTAAAGCCCGGTAAAATGCCCGGCCAGCCAGTCGGCCTGGTGGATCACACGGAAGACGCCCGGCACCGACTGGAATGTCAGCACCTTGGCAAGCCCTGATGTCGCGCCGTGAGCGGCACTTTCCTTTGGCGCATGGGCGGCAATCGCCTGCAGGATTGCAGCATCGGCAACCGCATCGTTGTACATCATCGGGCGAGCGAGCGGCGCGCCGTCAGCGGCAACCGGCAGCATCGTTCCAGAGGTGCCGTCGATGCTGATCGCCCGGATCACACCGCGATCGACCGCGGCGAGCACGTCGCCAAGTGCCGCCCGCACCGCCTTCCACCAACCGATAGGATCGCGGTGATCGTCCGAGAAGGCAGAAAGCCTGGCGGCGCCAGACGCGGCAATCGCGCCATCGGATGCCATCGCGACGGCGCGCGCACCCGAGGTGCCGATATCGATACCGACGACGAGAGCGTCGTTTCTTGCGTTCATTGCAGCGCCTGCCCTGCCCGGTTGAGTTTCTGGCGATATTTCTCCGCGTCCCAACCGAGCAGCTCCGCATTTTCGGCGGCGCTCAGGTAGCGCAGCCGCCCGCTCGCCGGGATGCGGGCCGTAACGTCGGCGAGACAACGCGCCATGGCAAGCGCACCGGCGGAAATGCTCTTCTCGACCAGCACGCCCTTTCCGGGAAAGAGCAGAAGCGGCGGCAGGCTTTCGCCCCGCTCCGTCCTGCCCTTCTCGATCGAAGCCGCTGTCTCGCCGGGCGCGGCGATAACGGACCCCTTGCCGAGGAAGATGACATGGTCTGGATAGAGGCTGCCGCCGGCGGCAATCCGGCAGCTTTCCAGATCGGTTGCGACCGCATGCAGCCTGATATCGTCGGGCAGGCAATATCCACTATCAACGGCAAGGCGCGACAACACCGCGAGGTCCGCCGCGGGCGCCGTCCGGCGTTGTACGGTCAGCCGCCGAGAGACATCGGTCAGAAGGATCGCCGCATCGGCGACCGTCTCGGCGGCAACGGCCAGGCCGTGATTGCCGAGGATCAGCACTGAGGTCTTCTCCTGCATTCGCTCGGCAATCGCCCGGGCGAGCGGTAGTCCCGGCCGCGCATAGGGCACGAAGACATGTGGGATGCCTGCGAGACGCTCGGCGGCAATAGCGGCGCCGTTCGTTTGCACAGCCGTCGCGATGGTCTCGACGCAATGGACGTGGATCACCACCTTCTGCGGCATCAGCGCGTGCACGGTCGTCTCGATCGAGGGCCTGAGGCCGGAAGGGTTCATCTCGGAAATGACGAAGTCCTGCGCCTTCTCGGCGGCGGGATCGTTGCGATCCAGCGCTTCGAGCAAAGGGTCGAGCGCCACCGGCACCATGACATCACGCTGCCGGGCATGGGCAAGCCAGAGGCCGGAGGCCTTGATCCAGAGCGTGCCGACCTCCTTGATCGACGTGTTGCCGCCCGCCCCCTGCACCAGTAGTGGATCGGCGCCGACACGCGCCGAGATATCCAGCAAGGCCTCGAATTCCAGACTGCGCATTCCCACTCTCCTTCAGGCAGCCGCCTGCTGGCGTTCCAGCCAGCCGGTGAAAGCCTGTCGTTCGGCCGGCGTCATGTGCAGGCCATGTTTCGTGCGACGCTCCAGCAGATCGTCAGCAGTCATGGCCCATTCGTTGTCGATCAGGAAGCGGGCCTCGCATTCGCGAAACAGCGGGCTGAAGACGGCACCGAGATCGTCGAGCGACCGGGCATTGCCGATCAGGTCATGCGCGCGCGTACCGTAGAGCCGCGCATAGTGCTTGGCGAGATCCGCCGTCAGCCAGCGATAGCGTGCCCTGAGATCGCCAAGAAACTGCTCGAAATCCGCATCGGCCATGTCGCCCCCGGGCAGATGCGCCTTTGCCGTCCAGGCCGCGCCCATCTGAGGGAAAAACGGTTTCAGCCGCTCCAGTGCATGCTCCGACAGCTTGCGGAACGTGGTGATCTTGCCGCCGAAGACGGAGAGCAGCGGAGCCTGGCCGTTTGCGGCATCCACCTCGAAGATATAGTCGCGCGTCACTGCCGACGGGTTCTCGGCATTGTCGTCATAGAGCGGCCGCACGCCTGAGAAGGAATGGACGATATCGTCCTCGGTCAGTTGCTGCTTGAAGTAGCGGTTGACCGATTTCAGGAGATAGGCGATCTCGTTGCCGTCGGCCGACACGTCCTCGGGGCGTCCCTCGTAGGGGATGTCAGTGGTGCCGATCAGTGCCAGATCGTTCTGGTAGGGATTGATGAAAATCACCCGCTTGTCCGGGTTCTGCACCAGATAGGCCTGCCGCCCCTCCCAGAATTTCGGCACGACGATATGGCTGCCCTTGACCAGCCGCACGCTGCGGCTGGAATTGAGCCCGGCGACCCTGCCAATGATGTCGTTGACCCAGGGTCCGGCGGTGTTGACGACCGAGCGCGCTTTGACGTCGGACTTCACACCCGTGCGCAGATCCGTCATCTCCACCTGCCAGAGGCCGTCGACGCGGCGGATGGCGCTGCAGGCGGTACGGGTCAGGACGCGCGCGCCCTTCTTCTGCGCATCGAGCGCGTTGAGCACGACGAGCCGGGCGTCATCCACCCAACAGTCAGAATATTCAAAGGCCTTGCGATAATCCCGCTTGATCGGAGCGCCCTCCGGTGCGGTCCTCAGGTCGAGGCTGCGCGTGCCCGGCAGGCGCTTGCGACCTCCGAGGTGGTCGTAGAGGAAAAGCCCGAGCCGGACGAGCCAGGCGGGCCGGTCGGCCGGATTGTGCGGCAGCACGAAACGCATCGGCCAGATGATGTGCGGCGCGGAAGAGAGCAGCACCTCGCGCTCGATCAGCGCCTCGCGCACCAGCCGGAACTCGTAATATTCGAGATAGCGCAAGCCACCATGCACAAGCTTGCCCGAGCGCGAACTCGTGCCCTGCGCCAGGTCGTCCTTCTCGCACAAAAGCACCGAGAGCCCGCGTCCGGCGGCGTCGCGCGCGATGCCCGCACCGTTGACGCCGCCGCCGACGACGAAAAGATCATAGAGTGCAGTCTCGGAACCCACGGTCTTGTCCCCCGTCATCAGCACGGATTGACCGGCGGCAGGCCGGCGATGTAGCGGCGCACTTCTTCCGCCGCCATCTCGGCGGCAAAGGTGACGGTGCGCACCGAGGCGCCGGCGATATGCGGCGTCAGCGTCACGTTCGGCAGCTGCAGCAGCGGCCAGTCCTCCGGCACCGGCTCCACCGAGAAGGTCTCGAGCATTGCCGCCGAGAGATGCCCGCTCACCAGGTTCTCATAGAGCGCGTCATAGTCGCAGAGCGGCCCTCGCGCCGTGTTGACGAAGATCGCGCCGGGTTTCATCTTGGCGAAGGTCTCGGCATTCATCATGTTCCGGGTTTCCTCGGTCACGCGCGGGTGCAGCGTCACGACGTCGGAGCGCGACAGGAGGTTGTCGAGCGAGACGTGCTCGACCCCGCCGTTGAGGTCGTCGGCCGACAGTTGCACATAGGGGTCGTGCACCAGGACCTTGGTGCCAAACGCCCGGAGCAACCGCACCACCTTGGTGCCGATATTGCCGTAGCCGATGACGCCGACGGTCAATTCTGAGAGTTCGCGGCCGGTGCGGTCGGCGCGGTAGAGATCGCCGCGCCACTCCCCCTTGCGCAACGCCTCGTGGCCGGTGCGGATCAACCGCGTCTCGGCGAGGATCGCGCCAAGCGTGAATTCGGCAACGGCACTGGCATTTCGGCCGGGCGTGTTGACGACGCTGATGCCGGCGTCGCGTGCGGCCGCCATGTCGATGTTGACAGGGCCGCCGCGCGAGACGGCAACGAGCTTCAGCTCGGGAAGCGAGGTCAGCATGCCTCGCGACAGGGGCGCCAGTTGCGTCACCAGGATTTCGGCGTCGCCGATGAACTCGATGATATCGTCCGCCTTGCCGAGATACTCTTTCAGGCCGTCCATGCCTTCGACGGCGTAGCCATGTTCCATCGGCACATCCGGCCAGGGCAGTTCGAGGGTGCGGATGTCATGGCCGTCGCCGCTTGCTTCGACGATCTTGTCGCGAAACACGTCCGGCAGCATGAACCGGTCGCCGATGATGGCTATCTTCTTCATTTCAGTCTTTCCTGTTGTGGTCCCGCGGCCGCACCCTCAGATAGGGCGTGCCACACGGGGCGAAGCGCGATGCGCGACTGCTGGTAGGAGGGGAAGAGACCGTCGTAACGGCGCGCCAGCGCCTCGTCGGCCGGTTCGGCGGCACGCTGGTGCGGCGACACCCAGTCGCGCACGCAGTCTGCCATCGAGGGATAGATGCCGAGCGACACGGCGGCGATCATGGCGGCACCCGCCGCCCCCGCTTCCTCCCGCTCACTGGTCTGGACGCTGGCGCCGAGGGCGCCCCCAAGAATGCGCCGAAGCGAGGCGCTGCGCGCCGCACCACCGGTCAGCCGGATGCGGCCGGGAAGCGGCCCCATTTCGGCGTAGCAATCGCGCGCGGCCATGGCGAGCCCGTCGAACACCGCCTTCACCATGTCCCCGAAACCGTGGGTGATCGACAGCCCGACAAAGGACGCCCGCGCCGAAGCGTCGACGAAGGGCCCCCGTTCGCCGGCTTCCGAGATATAGGGCTGGAACATGAGCGAGCTATCCTTGGCCTCAGCCAGCCAGCCGTCGACGTGGGACAGAAGCTCAGCCTTGGTCTTCTCGACGCCCATGCCCTTCAGGAGCCCGCCCGCGACCGAAAGGATCCAGTCGATATTCAGCGTTGCCGCCATGTTCGACTGCATCTGCGCGTAGGTGCCTGCGATCGGCATGCACATGGTGTAGCCGGTGAGATCGCGGTTGAGCCGCACGTCGTCGGCGCTGGTCGCAAGTCGCATGTGCATGCCTGTCGAGCCGATGATTGAGCAGCCGGTGTCGGTGCCGGGATCGTAAAGCCCGGCGCCAAGGGCCGTGCAGACCACGTCGACATAGCCGAGCACCACCGGTGTGCCCGTGGGAAGGCCGCTGGCGGCAGCCGCATCCGTCGAGAGCAGATGATGCGATGTCGCCCCGTCGACGATCTCCGGCAGGAAATGCTTGAGCTTTTGCAAGCCGAGAAAACGGATGACGTCGTCGTTATAGCTGCGGGTGCGGAAGTTGCCGAAGGTGAAATTGGCTTCGGACGGATCCGTCGCGCGCATCTGCGTCAACTTAAAATAGAGCCAGTCCTTGCAGTGGAACGTGGTCGCGACACCCGATAGCATTTCCGGCGCGTTGTCGCTCATCCAGCGCAGTTGCGCGCCCTGCTGGCAGGCAGCAAGCCCGGAGCCGGTGCTGGCAAAACGCTCGACATCACCGCTATCACCCCGCAGCCGCAAGACGGTGTCGCCGGCGCGCGCGTCGAGCCAGAGCCAGCCCTTGCCGATCGGTTCGCCTCCCTTGTCGATCATCCAGGTGCCATCGCCCTGGCCTGTCACCGCGATCGCGGCAACGCGGCCCGGGAGGTTCTCGATCTTGGCCGACAGCTCCGTCAGGGTGGTGACGGTATCGGCCCAAGTGCGGTTGAGATCCTGCACGCTGCCGGTCCTGCCGACGGCCTCATAGGTGTTCGGCACCGCGGCCATGGCGAGCTGCCGCCCGCCGAGGTCGAAGGCCACCGACTTGATGACCGACGTTCCCGCATCGATACCGATGAGGATGTCCCGCATCAGGCAAGCTCCTCGCCATGGCTGATCGCCTTGCCGCTGTCGCCGTCGAACACGTGCAGGCTGGACGGGTCGAGGCGAATGCCGATCGGCTGACCGACGGCAAGTTCCGTGCGGTCATGCTCCACCAGCACCATGGTGCCACCGGCAAAATCCGCGGCGATATGCGTCTGGTCGCCGAGCCACTGGTTGACGGCCACCCGGCCGGCGACCCCGTCGGCGCTGCGGCGCACGGAGTAAGGCCGAATGCCGAGCACCACCTTCTGCCGCTTCATCAGCGCATCACGCACGGCATGGGAAAAGTCCGACGCCGGATATTCGAGCCTGACGCCATCCTTGAGGCCGAATGAGACCCTGGTCTCGGAACCGGTGATGCTCGCCTCGAACACGTTCATCGGCGGCTCGCCGACGAAGGTGCCGGTGAAGAGATTGGCCGGACGCTCCTTGATCTTCTGCGGCGTATCGAACTGCTGCAGCACCCCGCCCTCCATGACGGCAATGCGGTCGGCAAGAGCGTTTGCCTCCGTCTGGTCGTGAGTGACGAGGATCGCCGTCAGCCCGCGCTCCTTGATGTAGTGCTTGATGCGGCCGCGCAACACGGCGCGCAGCTGTGGCTCGAGCTGGCCCATCGGCTCGTCGAGCAGGTGCAGGCTGGCGTCGCGGATCAGCGCTCGGCCGAGCGAGGCGCGCTGCTGCTGGCCGCCGGAGATCGAGCTCGGATAGCGCCCGAGAATGTCCTCGATTTCCAAGAGCTTGGCGATACCGGCCACCTTGTCGTCGACGACGCTTTGCGACAGCTTGGAAGCCTTGAGCGCGAAGGCGATGTTCTCGCGCACCGTCAGCGGCGGGTAGAGAGAATAGCCCTCGAAGGCCATGGCGACGTTGCGACGCACCGGTGCAAAGGTCTGCACCTCGCGTCCGCCAAGCGAGATCGTGCCGCGCGACACAGCCTCGAAACCGGCGATCATGCGCAGCGTCGAGGTCTTGCCGCAACCGGACGAGCCCAGAAGCGCGATGATCTCACCCTTCCTGACGTCCATGTTGAGCTTCTTGACGGCGTGCACGCCGTAATCGACGGGTCCATAGAACTTGTCGACGTCCCGGATCAAAAGAGCGGTGTCAGTCATGCCGCTTCTCCATTGCGCTTGGATTCCATGTCGGCGCGCGGCAGAAGCCGGCCACTCGCCTTGTCGAAGAGGAAGGCCTGGGCGCCGTTGACGGCGATATGCGCGGGGCCCGCCACCGGCCCGGGCGTTCCGGCCGGGCGCGACACCAGGATTTCGCGACCGCGCGCCGTCATCGCCAGTGTCACGGTCTTTTCGTTGAGCGGCGTTTCCGCCTCGACCGTCACGGGAATGGCCCCGGGCGTCGAGGCATCGACAAAGACGATGGTTTCCGGGCGAAGACCGAGGACGCAGGACTGACCCGAGACGTCGCCGTCATAATCAGAAAGCCGCACCCGGACGTTGGAAAGTTCGACGAAGACGCCGTCGCCGCTCTTTTGCGGCGTCACATCCAGTAGGTTGATCGTCGGATCGCCGAAGAGGCGGGCAATCTCGATATCGGCGGGCGCGTTGTAGATCTGCTGCGGGGTTCCGATCTGGCGGATGCGGCCCTGCGACATCACGGCGATCCGGTCGCCGAGCGCCATCGCTTCCTTGTAGTCCTGGGTGACGTAGACGACCGTTGCGCCCTGGGCGGCCAACAGCCGCGGCAGTTCCAACCGCATCTCAAAGCGCAGTTTCGCATCGACATTGCGCAAGGGATCGTCGAGCAAAAGCAAAGGCGGCGAGCCGACGAGCGCACGGGCAAGCGCCGTGCGCTGCTTCTGGCCGTTGGACAGCGCCTTCGGGTGATGGCTCAGCACATGGTCGATCTTGAGCAGCTTTGCGACCTTGTGCACGCCGGCGGCAATCGCATCCTTCGACGACCGCGTCGCCGTCAGCGGGCTGGCGATATTGTCGAAGGCGCTCATGTGCGGAAAGAGCGCAAAGTTCTGGAAGGCCATGCCGACACCGCGATGCTCGGCATCGACATCGGTCATGTCCTCGCCGCCGATCAGCACCCTGCCCTCGTCCGGCTCGATGACGCCGGCGACCAGGCGCAGGAGCACCGTCTTGCCGGAACCGGACGGGCCAAAGAGCACCAGGCGTTCGCCATTGGCGACGTCGAGCGACAGGTCGTCGAGAACCGTATGGCTCTTGTAGCGCTTGACGATGTTTTGCAAGTGAAGCGTCGTCATGTCTTACCCTTTCACCGCGCCAAGCGACAGGCCTTCGACGAGGTAGCGCTGAGCGTAGAGTGCGAGCGCCAGCGTCGGCGTGACCGAGAGAACGATGGCCGAGGCGATCTGCCCGTATTGGATGCCCGAAGAGGTGATGAAGGCAAGTGCGCCCACGGTCACCGGCTGCTTGTCGGCCGATGCCAACACCAGCGCAAAGACGAAATTGTTCCAGGCGAAGATGAAGGCGAGCAGGCCGGCCGCCGCAATGCCCGGACCGGCAAGCGGCAGGGCGATCTTGCGGAAGGTCGCAAACCAGGAGTGGCCGGCGATGCGGTAGGCATATTCGACGTCGGCCGAGATATCCTCGAAGTAACCGCGCACGATCCACAGGATCAGCGGCAGGCAGATGAGCTGGTAAACCCAGATCAGGCCGAAATAGGTGTTGGAGAGGCCCAGCCACTGGAAATACTGGGTCAGGGGCAACAGCACCAGCAGCGGCGGCGCAAAGCGGAACGACAGCAGCGTGAACGCGATGTCCTCCGATCCCTTGAACTTGTGCCGGGCAAAGGCATAGGCGGCGGGGACACCGAGCACCAGCGCCACGGCAACTGAGGTCACCGACAGGAAGATCGAGTTGCCGAGGTTGCGCATGAAGGCGATGTCGAGCGTGCCGGCCGCCGTCTGCAGCTTGCCGGTGATCAGCGCGGCGTAGTTCGACAGCGTCGGCGAAAACACGATCGACGGCGGGATCGACAGGATCGTCTCGTTCGTCTGGAACGACATCAGGAAGATCCAGAAGATCGGGAACATGAAGAAGACGACGACGAGCGTCAGGGCGAGTGCGCGCAAGACCCGTTCGACAGGAGACATGGTATCCATTGGAACCTCCTTACGCTTCGCCGCGGGCGCGTTCGCGCAGGCGCAGCCAGTTTTTGATGAAGACGTTGGAGAGCGTGTAGGTGATCGCCCACAGGATGATCAGAAGCGCTGCCGAACGGCCGACATTGGTCGACTGGAAGAAATTGAGATAGGCCTCCACCTGGAAGACGGTCAGCGTATTGCCGGGCCCCCCTTGCGTCATCGCATAGATGATGTCGAACTGCTGGATGCTGTCGAGCAGGCGGAACAAGGTCGCCGTCAGGATATAGGGCGTCAGCATCGGCAAGGTGATGCGGAAAAACACAAAGCTTCTCGGCACGCCGTCAAGGGCAGCCGCCTCGAACGGCTGGGTCGGCAGCGACCGGAGGCCGGCCAGAAGCAGGATCATGATGAAGGGCGTGTAGACCCAGATATCGACCAGAACCACGGTCAGAAGTGCGGTGTCCGGTGACGAGG
Source organism: Ensifer adhaerens (assembly GCF_013283195.1). Taxonomy (GTDB): domain Bacteria; phylum Pseudomonadota; class Alphaproteobacteria; order Rhizobiales; family Rhizobiaceae; genus Ensifer; species Ensifer adhaerens_G. Next base: position 3,191,566 of record NZ_JABEKT010000001.1, read on the forward strand.
CCCAGCGGAAATCATGCAGACCGATCAGGCTTGCGAGATAGCTGAGAATACCGAAGCTCGGATTGGTCATCAGCTTCCACATCAGCGCCGCCAGCGCCGGCGCGATCATCAGCGGCAGAAGCAGCATGATCGAGATGAAGTTGTTGATGGTCGAGCGGCGCTGCAGGAGCAGCGCGATGCCGAGGCCGAGCAGCAGTTCCAGCGTCACGGTGATGCCGGCATAAAGCAGCGATACCTTCAGCGTGTTCCAGAAGGCCGGATCGGTGACGAAGTTCAGGTAGTTTTCGCCCCAGTTGAACTGGCGCGCCCAAGGCTGGCTCAGCCGGTAGCGCTGGAACGAATAGATGACCGCCGTGAAGAAGGGGATGAGAATGCCGATGCACACCAGAAGCGCCGGCAGGCTCAGCACATAGGGAAGCATCTTCCTGCTGATCCTGAAACCTGACGCCGGTTTGCGGAGGGTTGCTGTTGAAGCCATGTCGAGCTCCGTTCTCTAACTCTTGAAGAAAGCACGCGGCACGCGAGGCGTCTCGCGCCCGCGCCAGTCCATCGGCATCTCAGGTTGCTTTGGTCGGCCACCGGCCGGTCGCGGGACGCCCGACGCTCAAGTGCCTTTTGCGTTCATGTGAACACGCGGCTCTCAAGTCGCCGGGCATCGCTTGGGAGGCCTATCAGCCGAGACCAGCTTCCTTCAGCTGGCGATCGATGCTTTCGACGAGCTGGTCGAGACCTTCATCGACCGGCACCTGCTTGGCGACCATCTTCTGCAGCGTCGCCGCCCATTCGGTGGTGACGTCGAAAAACAGCGGCTGCGCGGTAAAGTGGATCTTCGCGCCCGGTGCGGAAATGTCGTGCATCTCCACATAACCCGGATAGCTCTTGTTCAGCCGCTCGCGGAAGATCTCGTCCTTCCAGACCGATGCGCGAACCGGGTTGACGAAGTCCATCTTGGTTGCGCCGAAGATGGCATGCTCGAGGCCGGTCGCCCACTGCAGAAAGTACCAGGTCGCGTCCTTGTCCTTGGCGAAGTTGGACATGGCAAGCGACCAGATCCAGATGTTCGGCGTCGGTGCGGAAGCCGCCGGATTGGCGGCGAACGGAGCGTAAGCCAGCTTGCCCGCCATCTTGTTGTCGCCGCCGTTCATGAAGTAGCCGAGAATGTCGGCATCGTAGATCATCGCCGAGGCTCCGGCGCCGAGATCGGTGCCGACCTGATACCAGGTGTAGGTCGACCAGTCCTTCGGCCCGCTTTCCTGGATCATCGACACCCATTTGGTGTGGAAGGCCTTGGATTCGGCAGTGTTCATCGCCGCGGAAAGCTTGCCGTCAGCCGAGACGTTCAGGTCCTTCTGGCCGAAATTGGCGTAGCCAGACAGGAAGCCCGGATGGATCGTCGCCCACGAGCGCGAACCACGCACGCCGATGCCGTAGACGCCGCCACCAACATCCTTGGTGAGTTTCGCCGCAGCTGCGGAAAGCTCGTCGAGGTTCTTCGGAACGGCGACGCCGGCCTTGTCGAACATTTCCTGGTTGTATGAGAGGTTGTTCTGCTCATAGCCCCACGGAATGCACCATTGCTTGGCGTCTTCCGAACCGAGCGCGCCGCCCGGCTGGCCGTTCCAGGCGCAGGAGTTCTTCACGCCCGGCAGGAAGTCGTCCCAGGCATATTGCGGGTTGGTCTTGGTCGGATCCTTGATCCATTCGTTGAGGTCGGTGATCCAGCCGGCCGGGCCATAGGTCCAGGTCATGTAGGCGCCGGTCATGAAGGCGTCGTACTCGGTGGAACCCGAGGACAGCGCTGCCGTCACCTTGTCGAAATAGACGTCTTCCGGGAACACGTCATAGGTAACTTCGATACCGGTCAGATCCTTGAAGGCCTGAAGGTTGGCAATCATCGCGTCGGCATAGGGATGCTTGTTCAAAAGCAGCTTCAGCGACTTTCCGGAATGCGCCTTCCAGTCGAAGTCGGCGGCCAGCGCCTGGGTCGACATCATGTTGAAGAGCGTACCGGCGGTGCCGGCGGCAAGGCCCGCAGCACCGAGACCCTTGAGCATGCCGCGACGATCTACCTCTCCGCGCAGAAACGCGCTGATGAGGTCTTTCTCCTTCTCGTACATAAGTCTTCTCCTCCGTTGCGGGTATGATTGCATCATGCGATCACCGGCTACCCGACCGGTATTCCTCCCCTTGAGGCTTGAGAGCGACACCTCTTCGCCCTCGCCCCTCGACGTGTCAGACACTCCTCATTTGACGTCGGCGGCGAGCGCCCGTGCCGTCTTTTCGTCGGTGATGAGCCCGCTCAACAGGCCGCTTCCAAGCACGGCGCGGATGGCCGGCGTCTTGATCTTGCCGCCGGCGACCGCCACCGTGCGACGATCCTTCAGGTCGTCGCGGCTGAGCGTGAAGGTGCGGTTCGACAGCGTCGTCTCGATCGGGCGGCCATCCTCATCGAAGAAGTGGCCGAGCAACTCGCCCTTGCCGCCGCCCCTTTGAATTTCCTCGATCTCGCTCATTTCGATCATGCCGGTCGAAACCAGCGACGCCTCACGCTCCGCCGTGCCGATGCCGACCATCAGCAGGTCTGCTGTCTTGGCGAGATCGAAGACCTCGCGCACGCCGCGCTGGCTGAAGAGCACATCGCGATCCTCGACCGTGTTGGCGAAGAACGGTACGGGCATGACATAGGCCTCGGCACCCGTGCGCTCGGCCAGCCGGTGGATCACGTCATGCGGGTTGGCCGAGAACTTACGGGTGAGCCCGCCGAGCAGTGAGACGAACCGGGTGTTGTTGCTGGTCGTTCGCGGCAGATATTCGACGCACGCGGCAAGCGTACGGCCATGGCCTACGCCGACGAGCGCGGTCTCGCCGCGTTCGATCTCGCGCTTGAGGAACTGCGCGCCGGATATGCCGAGCGCCTTCAGCGGCAGGTCGTCCGCATCGAAATCCGGAACAACCTCGCAATAGTCGAGGCCGTAGCGCGCCGAGAGCTTCTGCTCCAGCTCGACACATTCCGACACTTCGCCGTCGATATAGACCTTCACCAGGCCTTCCTGGTTGGCCTTCATGATCAGGCGGTGGGCCTTGAGCGATGTCAGCCCCAGCCGTTTGGCGACCTCCGCCTGGGTTAGACCGCCGGCATAGTGCAGCCAAGCCGCCCGCGTCGCCATGCTGGTTTCGTCGTCGCGAAGGTTTGTACCGCCGATGATCGCCATCGTTCCCACCCGATTTTATGTTGCAGTGCCCGATATTTTTTGCACTGCATGATATTTTTATCTCGTTGATGAAAGAAATTTCATGTCGTGAAAAAAATGTCAAGCGAGAACGCGCAAGCGGCAATCACGGTTTGTGGATCGGTGGGAGCAATGGGGAGTAAGACTGGTTAGATGCGGGGGTCAGGAGGCCAAGAGGCGAAGCCAAATGGTGGCGGTAACGGCGCAAAACCGTACGCAAGACTTGAATACATCGATCGTCGGCGAAAGCAGTGCCAATGCGTATCGACGATAGGAATGGCGGCTACACTGCTGGCACGAGCGGGCCGCCCGCTGCGGAAACGGACGAAGGCCAAATCCTCCTTATTCCTGTGCCCGTCACAGGAATCCAGTTAGCCCAAGTCTTTGGGCTGAAAGGTCTTTTGGCCCTACATACTCCGGGCCGCTGGATCCCCTGCCACGAGGGCGAGGATGAGGGAGAGTGGGATGCGCCGCACCTCAATCAAGGCACTCTCAGCAGTTCGTCAGCGCGCTGGTCGACCAAAACGCCGGTTTGCCGCCGCGCCCCTACTGGCCGAGATTGCGCAGATAGAGCGAGAGAAGCTGCGTCTGCGAGGAGATGCCGAGCTTGCGGTAAACATTGCGGCGGTGAACCTTGACGGTCCCGGTCGAGATGCCGAGCTTCAGCCCGATCGATTCCGACGAATGCCCCTGCAGCACCAGTTCGATGATCGAGGATTCGCGCTCGGTCAGATTGAGATGTTGCCAGACGCCGTCGGCCGGTGGATGCGTGGACTTCCGGCGGCTGCGCCCGGTCTTTGCCAGCGCCGCATCGAACCGGCGCCCGAGATCGGCCCAATGGTGGCGCACGAGTGCCGAGACCAGCGGCTCGGCCTTCTTCAACAGGGCGAATTCTGCAGGACTGAAGGCCCCGGTCGCCTCGCGCCGCATCAGCGACAGCACGACGGTGATCTCGTCGCTGATCGGCACGAAGAAGCCGACCTCCTCCGCCAGGCCGGTCTGCACGTAGTAGGTCCGGTAATACTCGCTGGAGAAGAACCGGTCCGGCGCCCGCTCCCGCATGCGCCAGACGCCCGGCTTACCCTCGCAGGCCGCGTGGTAGAACGGGTCGAGCAGATAGGGGCCGGCCTGGTAGAGGCTGACGAACAGCACATGATCCCTGGCATTGAAGGTGCTGTAGAGGTCGATCGGTCGATCCTTGCCGCGATAGGCAAACACGACCACGTAGTCGAATGTCATCAGCGTCGACATCAATTGCCGATAGGTCGAGCCCACGGCCTCGTCATCCATCGCCGCCCCGTCGACCATAGGCGCCAAGACCTGAAACAACCCCTCGAGATCGATACCCAAACCGCTCTCCCGCCGATCCGGCCCTGTTTAGGGGTATACTCCTCCCACAAGCCATTCTGAGTGAAAATACCTCTCTCGGGGTATATACCGGCACCGTGCGCTTTGACTAGGCTGCCTATCAATGACGGTGGAACGCGAGGGCATCTGCGCCTTGGCGGTATCCGACAACAACCGCAGGGAACAGACGTGACATCCGCTTCGACGAACGACATCGAGTTCCGTTCGGTCGCCAAACGCTATGGCAGCGTGACCGCCGTTTCGGACATCAACTTCGCGGTGCCCAAGGGCGCCTTCATGGCGCTGCTCGGCCCATCCGGCTGCGGCAAGACCACCTGCCTGCGCATGATCGGCGGTTTCGAGCAGCCGAGCGAAGGCACCGTCTACATCAGCGGCGAGGCGATGAACGGCGTTGCCGCCTACCGGCGCCCGGTCAACATGGTGTTCCAGCAATATGCGCTGTTTCCCCATCTCGACGTCGAGCAGAACGTCTCCTACGGCCTGAGGCAGATGCGGCCGCGCATTGCGGGCGCCGAGATTACGCGCCGCGCCCAGGAGGCGCTGGAGATGGTCCGCCTCGGCGGCTTCGGCAAACGCCGGATTCATGAAATGTCCGGCGGCCAGCAGCAGCGCGTGGCGCTTGCCCGCGCCATCGTCAACAAGCCGAAGGTGCTCCTGCTCGATGAGCCGCTGGCAGCGCTCGACAAGAAGCTGCGCACCGCCATGCAGATCGAGTTGCAGACCCTGCAGCGCGAACTCGGCATCACCTTCGTGCTCGTCACCCACGACCAGGAGGAAGCGCTGTCGATGAGCGACTTCGTCTGCGTCATGAATGCCGGCCGTATCGTCCAGGTCGGGCCGCCGCAGGAGATATACGACCGCCCGGCAAGCCTGTTCGTCGCCGATTTCGTCGGCAAGACTAACCGGATCGCTGCCACCGTCGACAACGGTGGCGCCTCGCTCGTCTTTGCCGATGGCACCCGGATTGCATCACCCGCCACGGCGACGCCGAGCGCCGGTTCAGCCATGGTCGCCCTGCGCCCGGAAGCAATCAGCCTGAAACGCAACGGCGCGGCAGGCACCGCTGCCCTCTCCGGCACCGTCACGCACCGCATTTTCCTCGGATCGTCGGTCGAATATTCCGTCGACGTCGACGGCCTCGGTGATTTCCTCGTTACCGCCGATCGCAGGGCGCTCGGCGACAGCGATCTCGTCGAACCTGGCGACAAGGTCGGGCTCGCCTTCGATCCCAACGCGCTTCACGTCTTTCCGGCCTGAAATCTCTTCCCGGCCAAAACGGCCGGGACCTTGCATGAACGTCAAACAATAAAGGGAACAGCGTCATGACCAAATGGTACAGAGAAAATGCCCCGATCACCGCCGAGCAGCTTGCCGACGAGTTGATGCGCCTGAAGCGCGGCTCGGTCACCCGCCGTCATTTCCTCGGCGTTACCGGCCTTGGCCTTGCAACCGCAGTGCTGGCGCGCCAGCCGGGCCTGTTCTCCTCGACCGCTTTCGCGCAGGATCTCGGCACCCAGATGTCGATCGCCACCTGGCCGAACTACCATGACCCCGCCACCTTCGAGGCGTTTCAGGCCGCAACCGGCGTTGCCGTCGAGGTCAACGTCTTCGGCTCGAACGAGGAGATGCTCGCCAAGCTCCAGGCCGGCGGCACCGGCTGGGACCTGTTCGTGCCAACCAACTACACGATCTCCACCTATGTGAAGCTCGGCCTCATCGACGAACTCGATCTCTCCAAGCTGCCCAACTACGACGCAGCGACCGAGACCGCGCGCTTCACCAACGAGGGCGTCGTCGACGGCAAGACCTATGCCGTGCCGAAGAACTGGGGCACCACCGGCATTGCGCTCAACTCGACCAAGATCAAGACCCCGATCGCCAGCTGGAAGGACTTCTTCGAGGTGGCCATGACCGAGGCTGACGGCCGCGCCATGGTGCACGACTACCAGTTGACCACCATCGGCAACGCGCTGGTATCGCTCGGCTATTCCTTCAACTCGACCAAGCCGGACGAACTCGCCAAGGCCGAGGAACTCTTGATCAAGGTGAAGCCGCATCTCTACGCCATCAACAGCGATTACCAGCCGTCGATGCGCGCGACCGATGCCTGGATGACCATGTGCTGGACCAACGACGGCGCGCAGCTCAACCGCGACATGCCGGAAATCCAGTTCGTGCTCGGCAAGGACGGCGGCGAGATCTGGTCGGATTTCTACGCGATCCCGAAGAGTGCCGCCAACAAGGCGGCCGGCTATGCGCTGCTCAACTATCTGATGAAGCCGGAAAACGCCGTCAAGGAACACATCGCCAACGGCGCGCCCACCACCGACAGCCGTGTGCTGAAGCTGCTTCCGGCTGATGTTACCGGCAACAAGATCGTCTATCCGGACGAAGCTTCGCTGACGCCGCTCGAGTTCGGCGCCGCCGTGACGCTGACCGATCCGGGCCGCGCCGAACTGATGGCGCGGTTCAAGTCGGCTTGATCAGCGCCCGGACCGTACTGTCCTCACTTGCGTCGAGAGGGAAGCGCCCCTCATCCGCCTGCCGGCACCTTCTCCCCGTTCTGACGGGGAGAAGGGACAAGTGGCGGGCTCACCGCTCCCCTTCCCGCTGTTCATGCGTGGGACCGGGCGAGCGCCACGAGTCTCCTTCCCCCCGCCTGCGGGGAGAAGGTGGCCGGCAGGCCGGATGAGGGGCTTCCCTCACCGTGTGGATGAGGGGGCTCCCTCGCTGCGCCGATGGGCCCGAAAACACGACTGAACGCGAACGGATGAGTTTTATGCCTGTGGCAACGAACACGAAGAGAAACCTGGTGACGGCGGCGCTGGTGGCGCCGGCGGCGGCATGGCTGATGATCTTTCTCGTGCTGCCGTTCATCGCCATGCTGGTCTTCGCCTTTGGCGAACGCGCGCCGGAAGGCGGCTATCAGGCAGCCTTCACCTTCGCCCAGTTTGCAAGACTGCCGACGCGGGCGGCCGCCTTCTGGAACACTATGGTGCTGGCGCCGGTCGGTGCGCTCGTCTGCCTGCTGGTCGCCTATCCAGTCGCCTATTACCTCGCCGTCAAGGCCAACCCGCGCTACCGGCTGATCCTCGTGTCGCTGGTGGTCGTGCCCTTCTGGACGAGCCTGCTCGTGCGCACCTATGCCTGGATGTACATCCTCGGCTCGCGCGGCATCCCGAACCTCCTGTCGATGATCGGCCTTGAGGATGTGCGGCTGTTGAATACGCCCGGCGCCGTGCTGCTCGGCATCGTCTATGGCTATCTGCCGCTGATGATCATGCCGATCTATGTCAGTCTCGAAAAGCTCGATCGCCGACTGCTCGAAGCCTCCGCCGATCTCGGCGCCAAACCGGTTTCGACGTTCTTCGGCGTCACTCTGCCCTTGTCGCTACCGGGCGTGATGACCGGCGTCGCGCTCGTCACCATCCTGCTGCTTGGTGAATACCTGATCCCGCAATTGCTTGGCGGCGGCAAGGTGTTCTTCATCGGCAATGCGCTGGTCGATCTCTTCCTGCAATCGCGAAACTGGCCCTTCGGCTCGGCGATCGCCGTAACGCTGGTGGCCGTGGTCGTGGTGATCTTGATGGTGGCGATGCGCATCGCCTTCAGGGTCGCCGGTACAAGACAAGTGGATCTCGTCTGATGCGCGCCTTCATCTCCTCGGTCTACATCTTCCTCTACGCGCCGATCGCACTGGTCGTCTTGTTCTCGTTCAATGCCGGACGCAGCGCCAGCGAGTTCACCGGGTTTTCGACCGCCTGGTACGGCAAGGCGCTCGGCAATACCTTCCTGGTCTCGGCGCTGCAGAACAGCCTGATGATCGCGTTCACCAGTGCGACCCTTGCCGCGATCTTCGGCACCATGGCCGCCCTCGGCATGGAGCGGCTGGCGCCGCGCAACCGGGCGATCTTCGATGCGCTCTTTGCCGCGGCAATCGTCGTGCCGGGCGTCGTCATCGGCATCGCCACGCTGGTTGCCCTCGTTGCGGTCTTCTCCTTCGTCAACCCGGCGCTCGCCACGATCTGGCCGGGCGAGCAGCCGCCGCAACTCGGGCTCGGCTATGGCTCGATCATCGCCGCGCACGGGCTGTTTTCGATGGCGCTCGTCACCATGATCGTCAAAGCCCGCATCGCCAGCCTCGGACGCGATATCGTCGAAGCCTCCAGCGATCTCTATGCGACACCGCTGACCACCTTCCGGCTGATCGTGCTGCCGCAGATCCTGCCGTCGATCCTCGCCGGCTTCCTGCTCGCCTTCACCTTCTCCTTCGACGATTTCATCATCGCCTTCTTCGTCGCCGGCTCGAAGACGACCTTGCCGATCTACGTCTTCGCCTCGATCCGCCGCGGCGTGACGCCGGAGATCAACGCGATCGCGACGCTCGTCCTCGTCGCCTCGCTGCTCCTGATCCTGACCGCCCGCATCCTGATGCGGGATAAAAAACCGAAATCCGGGGAGTGAACAGATGATCCTGAAAGACCGGGTCGCGATCGTGACCGGAGCGGGCTCCGGGATTGGAAAGGCAGGCGCTGCCATCATGGCGCGCGAGGGCGCACACGTCGTCGTCGTCGACCGCAGCGTCGAGGCCGGCAGCCTGACCGTCGACACCATTCGCGCCATGGGCGGCAAGGCCGAGGCTGTCACCCTCGATGTCACCGACGACGCAGCACTTGCAGACGGCATCGCTGATGTCCTCTATCGCCACGGCCGCATCGACATCCTGCACAACCACGCCGGCGCACAGGTTGCGGGCAGCCTTGAGGACGTGGAGGTCTCCGGCTTCGACCGCTCCTGGAGCCTCAATGTCCGCGCCCATTTCATGGCCGCCCGCCTGGTCGTGCCGTCGATGAAGGCCGCCGGCCGTGGTGTCATCGTCAACACCTCGTCATCGTCGGGCGTGCTCTACGACCGCGAGATGATCGCCTACACCACGACGAAACACGCCGTTATCGCCATGACCAAGCAAATGGCCGGCGATTACGCCCGCCATGGCATCCGCGTCAACGCGCTCTGCCCCGGCTGGGTCGATACGCCCTTCAACGAGCCCTTCATTGCACAAATGGGCGGCCGCGGCGCGATCGAGGCCTATATCCGCGAAAAGGTGCCGCTCGGCCGCTGGGCGAGCGTCGAGGAGATCGCCGAGTCGGTCCTTTTTCTCGTCTCCGACCGCTCGTCCTACATGACCGGCCAGATCCTGGTGGTCGATGGCGGCGAGACGGTGGTGTGATGGTCAGGTGTGCAGGGATGCAGTACATCCCGCCGCCTCAGGTTGGTGAGTGCCTAGTAGGCCCGCAGCGGTCCCACACCTCCTCGTTCCTGTGCTCGTCACAGGGATCCAGCCACGGCGCGTCCGCGCCGTGAATGACTGTTGCGGGACACGGGGCGAGCGAGTCGCTGGCGCCGCCGACGCGACACCACTGGATCCCTGTGACGAGCACAGGGATGAGGGTCGGCGTGCAGCAAAGGCCCTCACACCTTCACATGCCCGATGCCTTTTGCAGCAATCTCCTCGAAACTCTCCTCGTACCCCGCATCGGCATAGCGGATGACACCGAGCGACGTATCGTTGGTGAGCGCATGGTCGAGCCGCTCGTCGGCCTCTACCGTGCCGTCGGCAATTACCGTCACGCCGCAGCTGGTCATATACCCGGCATAGCCGCCACCGCCGGAATGCACGACAACGAGATCGGCCATCGACGAGCAGAGCAGCATCGCGTCGAGCAACGGCCAGTCGGCGATCGCGTCCGAGCCGTCCTTCATCCGCTCGGTCATGATGTTGGGATGCGCCATGGCGCCGGCATCGAGATGGTCGCGCGAAAAGGCGACCGGGCCTTTCAGTTCGCCGGATGCCACCAGCACGTTGACGCGGCGGGCCAGCGCCGTGCGCTCGCCATGGCCGAGCCAGGCGATGCGGGCCGGCAGGCCCTCGAACGGGATATGCTGGCGCGCAAGCCTGATCCAGTTGGTGACGATCTTGTTGTTCGGGAACATGTCGAGCAGCAGGTCGTCGATGCGGGCGATGTCGCTCTCCTCGCCTGACAGCGCCATCCAGCGGAAGGGGCCGATTGCCCGGGCAAAGAGCGGGCGCAGGTAGGCCTCGGTGAAGATCGGGATGTCGAAGGCATTGGCGACGCCACCCTCGCGCGCCTGGGTGCGGATCAGGTTGCCGTTGTCGAAGACCTCGGCGCCTTTCCTCTGGAAGTCGAGCATCGCCTTGACGTGCTCGACGATCGAGGCCCGGCTTGCCGCCATCAACTGTCCCTGGCCGTCGTCGCGCAGCGATTTCACCTGATCAATAGTCATGCCCTTCGGCACGTAGCCGTAGACGAGATCGTGCGCGGAAGTCTGGTCGGTCACCACATCGGGCACGATGCCGCGCCGGGCAATCTCCGGATAGATTTCCGCAGCATTGCCGACGAGGCCAACGGACAGCGCCCGCTTGTCCTTCACCGCCGCGTCGATCATCGACAGTGCCGTATCGAGATCCGGCGCGATCTCCTGGAGATAGCCGATCTCCCGGCGCTTCCTGGCCCGCTCCGCATCGATATCGACGCAAAGGATGGCAGCCCCGGCCATGCGGCCGGCAAGCGGCTGCGCCCCGCCCATGCCGCCGAGGCCTGCCGTCAGCACGAAGCGGCCGGCAAGGTCGCCTCCGAAGCGGCGCTCGGCGATGCGCATGAAGATCTCGTAGGTGCCCTGGATCACCCCTTGGCTGCCGATATACTGCCAGGCACCGGCCGTCAGCCCGCCCCAACAGATCAGACCCTTGCGCTGCAATTCATAGAACACCTCGGCCTTCGCCCACTGGCCGACGATGTTGCAGTTGGCCATGATGACGAGCGGCGCCTTGGCATGAGTCTTGAGCAATCCCACGGGCTTGCCCGACTGGATGATCAGCGTCTGGTCCTCATCCATCTCGGTGAGTGCCTTGACGATGGCGCGATGCGCCGGCCAGCTGCGCGCCGCCTTGCCGAGGGCGGCATAGACGATGAGGTTATCCGGATCCTCGCCGACGGAGAGCACGTTTTCGAGCAGCCGCAGCAACGCCTCCTGCCGCCAGCCCCTGGCGCGCAGCTCCGGTCCGCCGGGGATGGGAAAGTCAGGATGACGGGGGTTGGCCTTGGGCATCGTCTCGTTCCTCTTTGTTGTCTTGGGGATTGAGCGTTTGCCCCTCACCCTAGCCCTCTCCCCGCAAGCGGGGAGAGGGGATCGCGTTGTGCTCGCCGCACCTGCGGCATAAAGATTGCAACGTTTCACGCCCGTATCGGGCGAGTAACCGGCTCATTGCCTGCCGCGACCGATCTTATGGATCGCAGCGGTGTCCCCTCTCCCCGCCTGCGGGGAGAGGGCTAGGGTGAGGGGCCAATCGCCAACGCTCGTTGGCACAACAGACAACCGGCTTTCACTTCGGCGGCAACGTCTCCGCGAACGCTATCGCGCCATCGAGCAGCCGCTTGCGCAAAGCGTCGTCGCCATAGGCCTCCGCCCCGGCCCGCACCCAGCCATGCATCGCCCGCCCGTTCATCACCATCAGCTCGATATCGGGTAGCACCAGCGCCCAGCCGTCATTGCCCTTGCCGAGCCTGACCAGCATCGAGCCTTCGCGGGCACCGCAGAGCAGGTTGCCGTTCAGCAGAAACGCCCAGCCACCGAACATCGCCTTCTCCGAGAGCCCCGGTCGACCGGCGAGCTCGTCCTTGATCAGTTCCTCAAGTCCCGCATCCCGTGCCATGACGGCGCTCCCTTGATTACCGCCCAGCGAGCGCGTAGCGGGCAAGCTCGATGCCCATGGCTTTCTCCACCGAGGGATAAACCGTCGGATCGAGAACGCTCGAGGCAAGCGGAATGACGGTCTTCGGCACATGCAGCACGAAGATTTTCATGCCGACCTGCAACTGACCGACACTCAAGGGCTCGCCCTCCGGCGACAGCGTGGTGATGACGTCGGGGAAGGTCGCAAGCCGCGTGCCTTCCGCAGAGTCAACCGCCATGTATTCGTTCATCACGTGCAATACGGTTGAGTCAGATCCCTTCCCCAACGTCACGGTGCCAATGTCGAAGGCTTCCTTGGTGTAGACCACCGACTTGTCGGTAATCACCCCTTCGGCAAGCAGCGCGCCATTGGTCGTCTTGACGATCGCATCGATTATGGCGCTACCACCCTTTGCCTCGGCCGCGATGATCGCCTCGCCGAGCGACAGGGCCAACGAGATACCGCCGAGCGCCGCATTGTCCCTGACATAGGAGGCGCGCACCGGATTGCGGCAGGAAGCGATGAACCCGCCGGACATGTCCGACGCCGTGCGCAGGATCGGCGACACCCTGGCCGTTGCGCCGCGCACCACCAGCTCGATATAGCGGTTCTCGTCGCGATTTCCGCCAACCGCCGTCTGGATCATCGGCTCGGGCGAGCCGGCAAGGCCGATCGAGCCCATGTCGCCGGTCGGATGCGCGCGGATGTCGCCGACCGCGTCGACCACCTTGGTGCCGAGAATTGCGGATGGCAGCCAGCCGTTCAGCGTCGAGGACTTGCCGTTCTGGCCGATGATCAGGCCGGTGAGCTTTTCGCCCAGCGCCTCCTGCAGCATTTGCACCGCCTTCACATAGTCCACGCCGCGCATTTCCCAGGGCGTGGTCGATGCCGGTGCGCCGATGGCCGCCGCCGTCGCCACCCAGTCGTTCGCATCCAGTTCGTCGATCGACACCAACTCCGGCTTGCCGATCGAGACCGCGGCATAGCCGAGCATGCGGCCATGATCGGCCCAGCCGCCACCGCCGGCAGCATAGACGGAGCCGCCCTTGACCGCTGCCTCCACATCCTTTTCCTTGAGTATCCGGCCCATCTCAAACCTTCTCCTGCAATCTCTTGTCGAGCGTCTTCACCGTTTCCAAAAGAACGGCGGCGCCGAGCGCGATGTCATCGTTCTCGGCCCACTCCTCGGGGGCATGCGAGCGCCCGCCGAGGCACGGGATGAAGATCATCGCCGAGCGGGTTATACGGCCCATCCAGGCGGTGTCGTGTCCGGCGCCCGATGCCATGCGCCGGTGCCGGGCACCGATCCCGTCGCAGCTTTCTTCCAGCGTCGACAGCAACAGCGCATCGCCGGGCGTCGGGTGATTGTCGGAAATCACATTGGCAGGCGCGATCGTCACGCCGGCATCGCCGGCGACATCGAGGCAAAGCGGCCCGAGCTCCGCGAGGAACCGTTCCATCTGCGGCCGCAACTCGGCGCGGGCGTCGATCAGCAACCGCACCTTCGACGGCACCACATTGGCTGCGTTCGGCTCGATCGAGAACTCGCCGACCGTAGCGGTGAAATGCCCCTCGCCCTTGGAAAACTCTGTCGCCAGCGCCTCGATCGCGAGCACCAGCCGCGAGGCCGCAACCAGCGCGTCACGCCGGTGGCCCATCGGCGTCGTGCCGGCATGGTCTGCCTGGCCCTCGACGATGATCTCGATACGGGTGATGCCCGAGATGGCCGTGACGACGCCGATATCGAGCCGCCCTTTCTCCAGTACCGGCCCCTGTTCGATATGCAGCTCCAGAAACGCCTTGATGTCGGAGCGCTTCAGCGCTGACAGCCGCGATGGATCACCGCCGACTTCGACGATGCCCTGCCGCAGGCTGAGATCCCCCTGCATCCGGCTCAGCCAACCATCCGGCAGGATGCCGGCCATGCCGCGGCTGCCGACGCAGGAGACGCCGAAGATCGACACTTCCTCCGCCAGGAAGTCGACGATCTCAAGATCGTGGTCGAGTTCGATGCCGGCGTCTGTCAATGCGCGCGCCACTTCAAGCGCGGCGGCGACGCCGGCAATGCCGTCGAAACGGCCGCCTTCCGGCACCGTGTCGGAGTGCGACCCCAGCATCAGCGTGCCGAGCGCCGACTTTCGCCCCTTGCGCCGACCAATAAGATTGCCGGCCGCATCGATGCGCGTCTCCAGTCCCGCCGCCCGGAAGCGCCGATCGAGAAAGGCGCGGCCCTCGAGGAACAGCGGCGTGAAGGCGCGGCGGGTATAGGGCCGGTCCGGTTCGGTGATACCCGCAAGCCCGTTGACGATACCGGCGATCCGGCTCGCATCCACCGGCAGGTTGGTCTTGACGCTAGTGCTCATCGGGCCTCCTGCAGGGCAAGGGTCTGAAGTGGGCGAACGAAGAAGCCGGTGCCGGGCTTGGCAACGACGGTGCGCCCATCGAAGGCAAGCGCCCCGCGCAGATAGGTGGCAGACACCCGCCAGGGCAGCTGGATGCCGTTATAGGGCGACCAGCCGACGACATTGTTGCCGCTTGTCGCCGCGTCGTACGTGTAGGGCTCCGGCGTCATGACGATGATGTCGGCATCCTTGCCGGCTTCGAGCGCGCCCTTGCGGTGGTCGAGCCGGAAGTGCCGCGCCGGGTTCAGCGTCATCAACTCGGCTGCCCGCGTCAGCGGGATGCCGCGCTCCAGCGCGCCCTTGACGAAGAGCGGCACCATGACTTCGAGGCCCGGCACGCCAGAAGCATTTGCGAGCATATCAGGATTGGTCTTGCGATCCTCGGACCAGCTCACATGATCGGTCGAAACCATCGTCACCGTGCCGTCGGCCACATGCCGCCAGAGCTTTTCCACTTCGGCGCGCGGGCGGATCGGCGGGTTGATCTTGGCCTTGCCGCCGAGGCGACGAACGTCGTTCTCCTCGTCGAGCGTCAGGTAGTGGATGCAGCACTCGATCGTCGCCGCATGGCCCTGGGCGCGGTAGGCGGCGGCAATCTCGTAGCCGCGGCCGAGCGAGCAGTGCACCACATGCGCCGGGCATCCGGTCGCAGCCCCGGTCTCGTAGATCTGGTTGGTGGCAAGCAGCTCCGTCAGCGGCGGGCGCGACAGGCCGTGGGCGCGATAGTCGGCAATGCCAGCGGCCCTCACGCGCTCGATCGCAGCGCGCACCGCCTCGTCATCCTCATTGTGCACGCCTGCGGCCAGTCCCGTCGGCGCGATGGCGCGAAAGCAATCCTCGAGCAGGGCTGCGGGAATGCGCGGAAAGCGCTTGGGATCGGTGCCGAAGGTGGAGAACTTGAAGGCGGCAACGCCGGCCTCGACCATTTCGAGGATGCGGGCCGGTCCCTCCTCGGGATCGACGGTGCCGTAGAGTGCGAAGTCGACGCGCGCCTGCGGGCTCGCATGCTCCACCTTGTAGGCAACCGCCTCGGCCGAGCAGACGAGATTGCCCTCGTCATAGGGCATGTCGACAATCGTCGTCACGCCCCCGGCCGCAGCCGACCGTGTCGACCAGACGAAATCCTCCTGGTTCTTCTGCGACAGCGAATGCACCTGCGCATCAACGGCGCCGGGCAGGATCATCGCGGTCCCGAGATCGTGGCGCTCGCGGGCTGCGGGTGCCACCCCCTGCCCGACATGCACGACCTTGCCGTCGCGCACCGCCACATGTCCGCCCTCGACGATCCGGTGCGGAAGGACCACGGTGCCTTTCAGGACAAGATCGAAATCGGACATCGTGCTCTTCCCTCGGATCAGGCTGGTTGGATCAGTGCTCGGTCACTTGCTCAGCGCAAAGAAGTCGTCGAACTCCGGCATCGGCGCCATGGCAACGAAGGTCCGCAGGAGGTCATGGCAGGTGAAGGCCTGCTGCAGCGCCTCGATCTCCTTCGAAAGCGGCCTGTCCTTGATGTACATCGGGCTGATCGACCGGGTGCGCTCATGCGCAAGCTTGACGATCCCCTGCGGCGCGTCGCCGACGAGGTCGATTGCCTGCGACGACAGGATCGCCTCGATCGCCGCCAGCTGTCGGAGATCGCGCACCTGGGTTTCCATGCGTTCGACGATCAGAGGCAGGAACGTCGCCTCTTCTTCCAGCCCGCCGGCAACAACGATCGACTGGGCAGAGAGCGGTACCGCCATCGACTGCACGCGCATGTAGAGTTCGACGGCAAGCTTCATCAGCGGGCCGAGACCAGTCGCGACTTCCCCCGGTGCTACCAGATTGACCGACAGGTTGCGGCGCCCGCCGTTCGACAGGAGGATGCAGCGATTGAGCACGTTGCGCGCCACATGCGAAAAGGCGATCTGCGCCGTCTCGACATAGAGCGTCGTCGTCAGGGGCAGCGACGCGCCCGAGGCATGCACCTGGCCGCCGAGCACCACCGGATTGTCGTCGGAAAGATAGGTCGCCTCGACCAGCCGGCCGGCGGCGACCAGCAGCGTATCGACGACGGCGCCGAACACCTGGGCAGTCATGCGCAGGCTCAAGGGATCGTGGATCGCCGTCGGCAGCGGCCAGTCGGCAACGCCGGACTGGCCGTAGAGCCAGGAGCCGACCAGCGCCTCGCCGCGCGTCGACAGCGTCGCTGCCACCCGCCACGGATCGGCCGAGGCACCGAGTGCCTGGGAAGACATGACGCCGGTGACGAGCAACACGCGAATGGCCGCTGCCGCCTCGCGCAGCACGTCGGCTGCTGCCGAATAGGCGATTGCGTTGACGCTGAGGGCGGCCAGCGCATCGCGCGGCCGCATCACCAGGGGTTCAAGCCCGGCATCGGCAAGGGCTGTTTCGGCCGGCACCAGACGGCCACGATGATAGGCTTCGCCGACCCCGGTCAACACGGCGGCAATCTGCCCCATCAGGCCGATATCGGCGCAGCCCATCGAGCCGTGGCGACGCACCGCCGGAATGATGTCGTGTTCGATGAGGGCGAGGAAAGCGGTGATCAGGTCGGGGCTGCAGCCGGTATGCCCACGCATCGCGGTGTTGCAGCGGATGGCGATCGCCTTGCGCACGATCGGCACCGTGAAGAACTCGCCGGTGCCGAAATGGTGGGCGCGCACCAGCGAAGTGTTGAACTCGGCCAGATCGTCCGCCGTCCACAGCCGGTCCTTCATCGAGCCGACGCCGGTGTTGGAGCCGTAAACCGGCAGGCCGAGCGCGACGCGATCGGCAATCACCTTATGGGCAGCCGCTACCCGCTCCATGCCGCCCTCGTCCGCAACAGGCCGCGCCGCCCCGGAGCCGATTTCCTCGAGCGTCGCGAAGTCGAGCGGTTTCCCGCAGAGGACGATGGACTTGACCTGTTGCAGCATGCCTAGAGAACCTTACCACGCGAGCCGCCCCGACGTCGAAACGATGCGTGGATGCAAAGACTTGATCCTATCCCGCCCCGTTGGACGAGGGATCGCCTGCAGGCATGCTATGCGTTTTGTTCGCTCCCGTGATATATCCCAAATCCGGAACGGCTGATGCCTAATGCCGAACGTGGTTCGGGTGGCGCTACCGGCGGAGAACCCTTTGCGATGGATATTGCCACGATCCTGCTCGTCGAGGCCGTGATGAACGAAGGCGGCATCCGGCGCGCTGCCGCCTCGACCAACCGTGCACCCTCGAGTGTCAGCGCCGCCGTTCGCCGCTTCGAGCAGGCCGTTTCGATCCCGCTTTTTCGTCGCGATGGCAACCTCCTGGCGCTCACCCTCGAGGCCCGCTCACGCCAGGCCGATGTGGCGGCGGCGAGCACCACCATCCGGGCACTGCTCGCCACCGCCAACACCGAACCGACAGCGGCAATCCCACCTGTCGGCCTCGTCGCGCTCGATCGGTTCGTGCGCATCGCTCGCGCCGGCAGCATCCGAGCTGCCGCCCGCGTCCTCGGCCTAGGCCAGCCACAACTGACGCGACAGATCGCCGATCTCGAACACCATTTGCAATGCCGGCTGTTCGAACGCTCCCATGGCGGCATCGCCTGCACGAAGACCGCTCTCGACCTCATTCCCGACGTCGAACGCCTGCTCGACATCTGGGCGCGGTTGACGCGCGCGTCTGCCGACCGCTTCCGGCGCGACGTCACCACCTGGCGCCTCGGCGCCGTCATGCCGCTCGGGCCGGAAAGCGAGATCGCCCGCATGCTGGCGGCATTGACGGCCACCTGGCACCGCTCCCGCCCGCGCCAGTCGCTGTTCATTTCCAGCACCACCGCCGATGAGCTTCTGGCCGGCCTCAAGAGCCGGCGCTTCGACGCAGCCCTGCTCGACATCGCCGGCATCCCCCCCGATTTCGACGGCCGGCTCGTCACAGAGACACCGCTGGTGCTTGCCGGCCCGGCGCCGGCCTTGTCCGATATGGGTGGCGATTTCCCGCGGCTGCTCGCCACCTGCCCGATCGCCGTGCCGAGCGCCCGCAGCGGTCTGCGCCGCGAGGTCACGCGCTTTCTCGAAGACAGGCTGAGCGATGCGGAGCGGCGCCGGGTGACGTTGGTCGAGGTCGATTCCATTCCCGTCATCATCAACCTGGTCACGCATCACGGCTATCTCTCGGTGCTGCCGGAAACCTCCCTGTCGCGTATCCACCGTCCACCCGCGATGATCAGGCTCGGGCCCCAATACCGCCAGTCGCTGACGCTGATCTGGCCGCGTGGCGCCTTTTCCAGTGAGGTCGGCGAGCTGATGATTTCGATGATGCGAACAAGCGCGCAGACGTGACGGCGTGCGCTGTCACGCAGGGTTCAGCACAAAATTTCGCGAACTCGGGTTCTCCATCCCTCATTCCTGTGACGAGCACAGGAATGAGGGATGGAGAACCCATCGTCGACGAAGGCAGGCCCAATGACTGAAGCAACGGCTTTGGAATCAATTCCTGATCATCCGCGGCCAACCACCTGAAACGACTCCCGAATTCGTACCCTGAATCAGTACTTGAAGTGCGCTTTCAGCCCTTCAGCTTCAGTCGCCTGCGCGTCTCGCTCGGGCTTTCGCGATAATGGGCACGATAGCTGCGCGAGAAGGACGACGACGAGTTGAAGCCGGAAATCGCGGCGATATCGGCAAATTCCATGCGCGTCTCGATCACCTTGCGCCGTGCAGCGTTGAGCCGCAGCGCCAGGTAATGCTCGTGCGGCCCCACCCCCATTGTGTCGCGAAACAGGTCCTGCAGGTGACGGACGCTGACGCCGATGCGGCGGGCGAGACGCGCGAGTGTCAGCGGCGCTTCCACTGTTTCTTCCATAAGCTTGACGGCAGTGCCGACGCGGGGGTCGAGAATGCGCATGTTGCCGATTGCCGGCATCTGCAGGAGGTCGCCGCGCGTGCGCTCCTGCTCGTAGATGAACAGTCGCGACACTTCGAGCGCCAGCGAGTAGCCGTGCGCCCGGCGGATCAGCTCCAGCATCAGGTCGAGCGTCGGCAGCGATCCTCCCGTCGTGATGCGCTTGCCGTCGATGACGAAGCGTTCGGGCACCATCGTCACCTGCGGATAGCTGGCGGTAAAATCCTCGAAGTCTTCCCAGTGGGTGGTGGCCTTCGAACTGTCGAGTAAGCTGGTTTCTGCCAGCAGCCACGAGCCGGACTCGATGCCCGCCATCATCTCACGGTGCCGGGCCGTTTGCGACAGCATCATCTTCAGCTGCGAGGTGGCGCTCCTCTGCCAGTTGTAGCTTGAGAGAATGAACAGTGGCGCCGTCTCGCGCTGCGGCCGGAAGGCGCCGGAGACGGGAATAGGAATGCCGCTTTTTGTCTCGATCGGCTCGCCGTCAGGGCTGTAGATCGTCCAGTCATAGAGCGGCCGCCCTGCGATGCGGTTGGCGGCGCGCATCGGCTCGATAACCGAGGCAACCAGGATCAGATTGGTCTCCGGCAGCACCAGGATATCGACGTGCTGCACCTGCGAAACGTTCTGATCCATGCCCAAACTTCTCCAGCCTACCGCCGATAATGTATAGGATGGAACCGATAATGAAAAGCAGCGCGGTCTTTCTTGGCTCGTAATGAGGGCAATAAAAGGGAGACAGCAATGCCGCTCAGCATGAACCGCGAGGTATTCATCACCTGTGCCGTCACCGGCTCGGGAGACACCGTTTCAAAGTCCAGCCACGTTCCGATCACGCCGAAACAGATCGCCGAAGCGGCAGTCGAGGCGGCCAAGGCCGGCGCCGCCGTGATCCACTGCCACGTTCGCGATCCGGAGACCGGCGCACCCTCCCGCAGGCTCGATCTCTACAGGGAAGTGACCGACCGTATTCGCTCCGCCGATATCGACATCGTGCTGAACCTGACGGCCGGCATGGGCGGCGACCTGGTGTTCGGCAATGTCGAGAGCCCCTTGCCCGTCAACGAGAAATTCACAGACATGGCCGGCGCCACCGAGCGCGTCGCCCATGTGGCCGAATGTCTGCCGGAGATCTGCACGCTCGATTGCGGCACCATGAACTTCTCGCTCGGCGACTATGTCATGACCAACACGCCGTCGATGCTGCGCGAAATGGCCCGCCAGATGACGGCGCTCGGCGTTCGCCCCGAGATCGAGGCCTTCGATACGGGCCATCTCTGGTTCGCCAAGCAGCTCGCCGAGGAAGGCCTGATCGAGGATCCGGTGCTGATCCAGCTCTGCATGGGCATTCCGTGGGGTGCGCCCGACGATCTCAACACCTACATGGCCATGGTCAACAACGTGCCTTCCAACTGGACCTTCTCGGCCTTCTCCATCGGTCGCAACGCGGTTGCCTATCCGGCAGCAGCCGTCCTTGCCGGCGGCAACGTTCGCGTCGGCCTCGAAGACAACCTCTATATCGGCAAGGGCCAGCTCGCGACCAATGGCCAGCTCGTCGAAAAGGCTGTCGGCGTCATCGAGGGCATGGGCGCCAAGATCATCGGGCCGGATGAAGTCCGCAAGAAACTGAAGCTGACGAAGCGCTGAGCCTGCCGCGGCCCCTCATCCGCACGGTGAGGGAGGCCCCTCATCCGCCTGCCGGCACCTTCTCCCCGCAGGACGGGGAGAAGCCAGAACGCCGAAGGCGCACAGTCCCCTTTCCACGGGAGCGGGGACAGGGTCAGGTCAAGAGCAGTTTGCCATTTTACAAGTCGAGGTGAGGAATGACTGAAATCAAGAATGCAGCCTGCGTTGGTGGCGGTGTTATCGGCGGCGCCTGGGTGGCGCGCTTCGCCCTTGCCGGCATCGACGTGAAGATCTTCGATCCGCATCCGGAAGCCGAGCGCATCATCGGCGAAGTCATGGCCAATGCCGAGCGCGCCTATGCCATGCTGACCATGGCGCCGCTGCCGCCGAAGGGAAAACTCACCTTCTGCAAAAGCATCGAAGAAACCGTCAAGGACGCTGATTGGATTCAGGAAAGCGTGCCCGAGCGGCTCGAGCTCAAGCGTGGCGTGATCACGCAGATCGACGCGGCGGCAAGGCCCGACGCGCTGATCGGTTCGTCGACCTCGGGCCTGCTGCCCTCCGACCTGCAAGCTGAGATGAAACATCCCGAGCGCATGTTCGTGGCGCATCCCTATAACCCCGTCTACCTGCTGCCGTTGGTCGAACTCGTCGGCGGCAAGAAGACCTCGAAGGCGACGATCGAGCGCGCCATGCAGGGCGTCGAGCAGATCGGCATGAAGGGCGTCGTCATCGCCAAGGAGATCGAGGCCTTCGTCGGTGACCGCCTGCTGGAAGCGCTGTGGCGCGAGGCGCTGTGGCTGATCCAGGACGATATCTGCGATACCGAGACGCTCGACAACGTCATGCGCTATTCCTTCGGCATGCGCTGGGCGCAGATGGGCCTGTTCGAGACCTACCGCATTGCCGGCGGCGAAGCCGGCATGCGCCACTTCCTCGCCCAGTTCGGACCCTGCCTGAAATGGCCCTGGACCAAGTTCACCGACGTCGTCGACCTCGACGATGCACTGGTGGAGAAGATCGGCGCCCAGTCGGACGCGCAGGCCGCCGGCCGCTCGATCCGCGAACTCGAACGCATCCGCGACGAAAACCTCGTCGGCATCATGCATGCGCTGAAATCGGGCAATGGCGGCGAAGGCTGGGGGGCCGGCAAACTGCTCGCCGATTTCGAGGCGAAGCTCTGGGCCAACGCCAAGAAACCTGAAGCCGATCTCGGCGACGTCAAGCCGCTGCACATTCTCGACACCAAGGTCAGCGCTGCCTGGGTCGACTACAACGGCCACATGACCGAACATCGTTATCTCCAGGTCTTCGGCGACACCTCTGATGGCCTCTTGCGCCTGATCGGCGTCGACCTCGAATACGTCCGCGACGGCCACAGCTACTATACGGTCGAGACCCATATCCGTAATCTCGGCGAGGCCAAGCTTGGGGACGCGCTCTACTCGACCTGCCAGCTCCTGTCCTCGGACGAAAAGCGCCTGCATCTGTTCTCGACGATCTACAATGCCGCGACGAAGGAAGCGGTCGCGACCGCCGAGCAGATGATGCTGCATGTCGACAGCAAGGCCGGCAAGTCGGTCGCAGCGCCTGCCAAGGTCCTCGACAAGCTGAAGGCGATCACCGAGGCGCATGCCGGCTTGCCGACACCCGAAGGCGCCGGACGGTTCGTCGGGCAGAAGCGCTGAGATTGGGCCTCCACCTTCGGAGGGATCGCGGGTAACGTCGGGTCAAGCCCCTCATCCCGCTGCCGCGACCTTCTCCCCGTAGACGGGGAGAAGGGACATGCCGCAACCGCTGGCTCCTTCAAAGGTCGCAGCGGTTCTGGTGGCCGCAGCGATGAGTTGCGCGAGAGGCGTCCCCTCTCCCCGCCTGCGGGGAGAGGGTTAGGGTGAGGGGCAGAATAAGCACGCCTGCGGTCGATGGGGAGATTGACCGCAGAACGCGCCAAACGAATTGCGAGGGAGAACACATGAATTTCGCACTGACCGAAGAACAGCAGATGATCGTCGACACGGTCAGGAGCTTTGTCGAAACCGAAATCTATCCGCATGAGGACGAGGTTGAGCGCACCGGCATCGTGCCGCGCGAACTCGGCCAGGACATTGCCCGCAAGTGCAAGGAACTCGGCTTCTTCGGCTGCAATTTCCCCGAAGAGGTCGGCGGCGCCGGCCTTGATCACACGTCCTTCACACTGGTCGAGCGCGAACTCGGCCGCGGCTCCATGGGCCTCACCGTCTTTTTCGGCCGGCCCTCGGGCATCCTGATGGCCTGCAACGATGAGCAGCGCGAAAGATATCTGCTGCCGGCCGTCAAGGGCGACAAGTTCGACGCGCTCGCCATGACCGAGCCGGATGCCGGCTCGGACGTGCGCGGCATGAAGTGTTTTGCCCGCCAGGACGGCGACGACTGGATCGTCAACGGCACCAAGCATTTCATCAGTCATGCCGACATCGCCGACTTCGTCATTGTCTTCATCGCCACCGGCGAGGAAGACACGCCGCGCGGCCCGAAGAAGAAGATCACCTGTTTCCTCGTCGATCGCGGCACGCCCGGATTCGAGATCCGCAAGGGCTACAATTCGGTTTCGCACCGCGGCTACAACAACTGCGTCCTGACCTTCGACGATTGCCGCCTGCCCTCCGCCCAGATCCTCGGCGAAGTGCACAAGGGCTTCGACGTCGCCAACGACTGGCTGTTCGCAACCCGGCTGACGGTGGCAGCAACCTCGGTCGGTCGCGCCCGCCGCGCCTTCGACTATGCGCTGAACTATGCGGCCGAGCGCAAGCAATTCGGCAAGCCGATCGGCGCCAACCAGGGCGTCTCCTTCAAGCTCGCCGACATGATCACCGAGATCGACGCAGCCGACCTCTTGACGCTGTCTGCCGCCTGGCGCCTCGACCAGGGCCTGCCGTCCAACCGCGAGATCGCGTCTGCCAAGGTTTACGCCACGGAAATGCTCGCCCGCGTCACCGACGAGGCGATCCAGATTTTCGGCGGCATGGGCCTGATGGACGACCTGCCGCTCGCCCGCTTCTGGCGCGACGCCCGCGTCGAGCGCATCTGGGACGGCACCTCGGAGATCCAGCGCCACATCATCAGCCGCGACCTGCTCAGGCCACTGGGAGCGTGATGGGATGATCGAGCAGGCGTCCTCTCCCTCCCTCGTTCCTGTGCTCGTCACAGGAATCCAGCAGCGGCACGGACGTGCCGCGCTTGACCAGAACCGGACCGGCGTTGGCGCCGTGAAAAAGAGCGCTCCTACCGGCTTGCCGACGCAAGCCGGCTGGATTCCTGTGACAAGCACCGGAATGAGGGTGTTGGCGGCCAGCAGTCAGACGGCCAGCGGCCCGGCGCCAGGTGCTCCTGAGGCCATCCACATGAGGGAGTGCGAAGCGGCATGACGCACACACCCCGCTCCCTCGACCGCCTGATCCGACCGAAATCCATCGCCGTCTTCGGCGGCAAGGAGGCGCGGCGGGTCATCGAACAATGCGACAAGATGGGCTTTGCCGGCGATATCTGGCCGGTCCACCCCAGGGAAGACCAGATCCTCGGCCGCAAGTGCTACCGCTCGGTCGCCGATCTTCCCGGTGCCCCTGACGCCTCCTTTGTCGGCGTCAACCGGCAGCTGACTATCGACATCATTGCATCCCTTTCTGCACGCGGTGCCGGCGGTGCCGTCTGTTACGCCTCTGGCTTCCGCGAGGCGGCAAGCGAACTCGACGACGGCAACGACATGCAGGAGGCGCTGGTCAAGGCCGCCGGCAACATGCCGATCGTCGGCCCCAATTGCTACGGCTTCATCAACATGCTCGACGGCGCCCTGCTCTGGCCCGACCAGCACGGCATGCAGCGCGTTGACAGGGGCGTCGCCGTGCTGACGCAATCCTCCAACATCGCCTGCAACATCTCGATGCAGACGCGCGGCCTGCCGCTCGCCTACCTCATGACCGCCGGCAACCAGGCGCAGACGGGCCTCTCCGACATCGCCTGTGCCGTGCTCGAAGACCCGCGCGTCACTGCCGTCGGCCTGCATATCGAGGGCTTCGACAGCATTGCCAGCCTCGAGCGGCTGGCGACGCGCGCCCGCGAACTCGGCAAACCGGTAGTAACATTGAAGGTCGGCAAGTCGGAGGCAGCCCAGCTTGCCACCGTCTCTCACACCGCCTCGCTTGCCGGCAACGATCGGGTCTCCTCGGCGCTGCTCGCCCGCCTCGGCATCGGCCGTGTCGATACGCTGCCGGCGCTGCTGGAAACGTTGAAGCTGCTGCATGTGGCCGGCCCGCTCGGAAGCAACGAGATCTCCTCGATGAGCTGCTCGGGCGGCGAGGCCTCGCTGATGGCCGACGCCGGCGTGCGCTACCGCGTGAACTATCGTGCTCTGCTTGATGAGCAGCGCCGCCCCTTGAAGGAAGCGCTCGGCGAGATGGTGACGATCGCCAACCCGCTCGACTACCACACCTTCGTCTGGGGCAACCGCGAGAAGCAGACCACGGCATTCAGCGCGATGATGAAGGGCGGCTATGCGCTGAACCTCATCGTGCTCGACTTTCCCCGCCAGGATCGCTGCGACGCGGCCGACTGGGTGACGACCTGCGACGCGGTGATCGACGCGGCGAAAGCGACCGGCGCCCGCGCCGGCATCGTCGCAAGCCTCGGCGAAAACATGCCGGAGCAGACGGCGCTGTCGCTGATGGCATCCGGCGTCATCCCCTTCTTCGGCATCGACGAGGCCTTGGCGGCGGTCGAAACCGCGGCAGGCATCGGCGCTGCCTGGGCGAAGCCCGTGCCGCCGAAACTGCTGAACGGCGGCGTTTCCGGCGGTGGTGGTGGTTCGATCACGCTCAGTGAACATGAAGCCAAGACCGAGCTTTCCGCATCGGGCTTGAGGATCCCGCCGGGCAAGATCGCATCGACGCCACAGGAGGCGGCCGCAGTTGCCGAAAGCCTCGGCTTCCCAGTCGTGCTCAAGGGCCTGGGTGTCGCCCACAAGACCGAGGCCGGCGCTGTCAAGCTCAACCTGACGAGCCGCGAAGAGGTGCTTGCGGCAGCAGAAGCCATGGCTTCGGTCGCGTCCGGCTATCTCGTCGAGAAGATGGTTGCGAAGCCCGTGGCCGAACTGATCATCGGCGCGATGCGCGATCCGGTCGCGGGCCCGGTGCTGACCATCGGCGCCGGCGGTATCCTCGTGGAACTGCTGGATGATTCCGCCATCCTGACGCTGCCGACGACGCCGGCTCTCATCCGCGAGGCGATCGACGGCCTGAAGATCCGCAAGCTTCTCGACGGCTATCGCGGTGGACCGAAGGGGGATTTTGCCGCCCTTGCCGACGCTGTCGCCGCTGCAGCATCCTATGTCGTTTCAAACGCTTCAATGCTCGAAGAACTCGATATCAATCCTTTGATGGTGTTACCGGAAGGCCATGGAGCCATCGCCGCCGACGCCCTGATACGCCGGAGGAACTGACGCCATGACCGGACCGATCCTGACACGCCGCGAAGGCGGCATTCTGGAAGTGACGATCGACCGGCCGAAGGCGAATGCCATCGACCTGAAGACCAGCCGGGTCATGGGCGAAATCTTCGCCGACTTCCGGGACGACGACAGCTTACGCGTCGCCATCATCACCGGCGCCGGCGAAAAATTCTTCTGTCCGGGATGGGACCTGAAGGCGGCTGCCGCCGGCGATGCGGTCGATGGCGATTACGGCATCGGCGGCTTCGGTGGCCTGCAGGAGCTGCGCGACCTCAACAAGCCGGTCATCGCCGCCGTCAACGGCATCTGCTGCGGTGGCGGTCTCGAGATTGCGCTCTCCACCGACCTGATCCTGGCGGCAGAGCATGCGACCTTCGCGCTGCCGGAAATCCGCTCGGGCACCGTTGCCGACGCCGCCTCCATCAAGCTGCCGAAGCGCATCCCCTATCACATCGCCATGGACATGCTCCTGACCGGCCGCTGGCTCGATGTCGTCGAGGCAAACCGCTGGGGCTTCGTCAACGAGATCCTGCCCGCGGATAAGCTGATGGCACGCGCCTGGGAGCTGGCACGGCTGCTCGAAAGCGGCCCACCGCTCGTCTATGCCGCGATCAAGGAAGTGGTGCGCGCTGCCGAGGGCGAGACCTTCCAGACGACGATGAACAAGATCACCCGCCGGCAGTTCAAGACCGTCGACATTCTCTATTCGAGCGAGGACCAGCTGGAGGGCGCAAAGGCCTTTGCCGAAAAGCGCGACCCGGTCTGGAAGGGGCGCTGACACGCTGCGTGCGGCGACGCAGGACTGAAAAACGTGCCGGTGATCCGGCCAAACGACGGCATGGAACGCGCGGGGGCATACTCGCGCGCCGCCGAAGGTCATGCATAAGTCATGCTTATGGAAATAAATGATAATTTAGGACGTTACAAGGTTCATCCAAGCGATTAGGCTTATCGATCTGAAGCCAAAAGCGTCCGCCCGGGAAAGGAGACAACAGGCAATCGAAGATGAAAAATGGCCCGAACGGCCGATCCGAAAGCCATCCGCAAGGTGGCGGTACGCAGCAATCTCTACCAACCACAACGAACGGCGAATGCCGACAAAGAAGGGAACAGGGGAATGAGCGATTACAAGGATTACCTCACACGACAGGTCATGCTCGGCAAGATGAACCGGCGTGAATTTCTCGGACGCGCGGCTGCAGCCGGCATCCTCGCATCGACCGCCGGCACGCTGTTTGCCACAAGCGCAGAGGCCCAGGAGCCCAAGCGCGGCGGCCATCTGAAGCTTGGCCTCGAAGGCGCTGCCGCCACCGACAGCAAGGACCCGGCAAAAGCACTCTCGCAATTCATGTTCGTCGTCGGCCGCAACTGGGGCGACATGCTGGTCGAAAGCCATCCGACCACAGGTGCGCCGGTGCCGGCGCTTGCCGAATCCTGGGAGCCGTCAGCCGACGCCTCGACCTGGACCTTCGCCATCCGCAAGGGCGTGAAGTTTCACGACGGCAAGGAACTGACAATCGACGACGTCATCAAGACACTGCAGCGCCACACCGACGAAAAGTCGGAGTCGGGCGCGCTTGGCGTGATGAAGTCGATCAAGGAGATCAAGGCGGACGGCGACAAGCTGGTCTTGACCCTGACGGAAGGCAATGCCGACCTGCCGCTGCTCCTGACCGATTACCACCTGATCATCCAGCCGAACGGCGGTCTCGACGCTCCCGACGCCATGATCGGCACCGGCCCCTACAAGGTGGCAAGCTTCGAAGCCGGCGTGCGCGCCACGTTCGAGCGCAATGCCGACGACTGGCGCACCGATCGCGGCTTCGTCGATTCGGTCGAACTGATCGCGATGAACGACGCCACGGCCCGCATCGCGGCGCTTTCCTCCGGTCAGGTCCACTTCATCAACCGCGTGGACCCGAAAACAGTCAACCTCCTGAAGAAGGCGCCGACCGTCGAAATCCTGAATACGTCCGGCCGCGGCCATTACGTCTTCATCATGCACGCCAACACCGCGCCGTTCGACAACAATGACCTGCGCATGGCGCTGAAATATTCGATGGACCGCGAAACCATGGTCCAGCGCATCCTCGGCGGTTACGGCAAGGTCGGCAACGACTTCCCGATCAACGACACCTATGCCCTCTTCCCCGAAGGCATCGAGCAGCGCGCCTACGACCCCGACAAGGCGGCCTTCCACTACAAGAAGTCCGGCCACAGCGGCCCGGTGCTGCTGCGCACCTCCGACGTCGCCTTCCCGGGCGCGGTCGACGCGGCCGTTCTCTACCAGGAAAGCGCCAAGAAGGCCGGCATCGAGATCGAGGTCAAGCGCGAACCGGGCGACGGCTACTGGACCAACGTCTGGAACGTCCAGCCCTTCTCGACATCCTACTGGGGCGGTCGCCCGACCCAGGATCAGATGTATTCGACGGCCTATCTGTCGACCGCCGACTGGAACGACACCCGCTTCCTCAGGCCCGACTTCGACAAGATCCTGCTCGAGGCCCGCGCCGAACTGGATGAGGCCAAGCGCAAGGACATGTATCGCACCATGGCAATGATGGTGCGCGACGAAGGCGGCCTGATCCTGCCGATGTTCAACGACTTCGTGAACGCCTCCACCAAGCAGGTGAAGGGCTTCGTCCACGATATCGGCAACGACATGTCGAACGGCTACGTCGCCACCCGCGTCTGGCTCGACGCCTGATGATGGAAAGCGGACCGCTCACTGGTCCGGTTCCGACGGATGGGACCGCGGATGGAACACATCCGCGGTCTGCCGCTCTTTCCGGTGTACCAGCAAAACCCAACCCCGCCGATGCCAAGGGTGAAATCGACGGCACCTTCTGGCGGCGCTTTGTCTTTCGCCGCCCGCTCGCGGCGCTGATCCTGCAGCGCCTCGGCTTGAGCGTCGGGCTGCTTTTTGCCGTGTCGCTGATGATTTTCGGCGGCATCGAGGCGCTTCCGGGCGATTTCGCCACCACCTATCTCGGCCAGTCGGCAACGCCGCAGGCCGTCGAAAACATTCGCAAGGACCTCGGCCTCGACAAGCCTTGGAGCGAGCGATATCTCTCCTGGCTCGGTGGTGCCGTGCAGGGTGACTTCGGCACCTCCTGGGCCAGCAAGAATTCGGTCGGCGAACAGATCGGCAAGCGGCTCGGCAATTCGCTGTTCCTCGCCTTCTTCGCCGCAATCGTCTCCGTACCGCTTGCCGTCGGCCTCGGCATGCTCGCGGTGCAGTTCCGAAACCGGCTGCCCGACAAGATCATCAACGTCGTCTCGCTTGCGGCCATCTCGCTGCCCGAGTTCTTCGTCGGTTATCTTCTGATCATGTTTTTCGCCGTCAAATTCGGCGTCGCCACCTTCCCCGCGACGGTCTATGACAGCATGAGCTTCACCGAGCGCCTCTCCGCAATCGCGCTGCCAGTCGCAACCCTCGTGCTCGTCGTTCTCGCCCACATGATGCGCATGACCAGGGCCGCGATCCTCAACGTCATGTCGTCGGCCTATGTCGAGACGGCCGAGCTCAAGGGCCTCGGCATGTTCCGTATCATCGCCCGCCACGCCGCTCCCAATGCCGTGGCGCCCGTCATCAACGTCATCGCCCTCAATCTCGCCTATCTCGTCGTCGGGGTCGTCGTGGTCGAGGTTGTGTTCGTCTATCCCGGCATGGGGCAGTACATGGTGGATGCGGTGACCGTGCGTGACATGCCGGTGGTTCAGGCCTGCGGCCTGATCTTTGCGGCCTTCTACATCTTCCTCAACATGGCGGCGGACATTATCGCCATTCTCGCCAATCCGAGACTGAGGCACCCGCGATGAACCTGAGATCCATCCCTCTGAGCGCCTGGATCGGCATTGCCGGCATAACGATCGCGATCTTCTGCGCGCTGTTTGCGCCTGTTATCGCCCCGTTCGGCGAACGCGAAGTCGTCGGCGACGTCTGGCTTCCTGCCGGCGGCGACTTCCTGCTCGGCACCGACAATCTCGGTCGCGACCTGCTGTCGCGTCTGATCTATGGCGCCCGCACCACCATCTTCGTGGCGCTGGCGGCAACTGTGCTGTCCTTCTCGCTCGGCATGATCCTGTCGTTCACGGCGGCTGTCATGGGCGGCTTCGTCGACCAGTTCTTTTCCCGCTTCAACGATCTGATGATGGCGATCCCGACGCTGATCTTCGCCCTCGTCGTACTGGCGGTGCTGCCGCAGCATCTGTGGATCCTGATCCTGGTCATGGCGGTGCTCGATAGCACCCGCGTTTTCCGTATCGGCCGAGCCGTCGCACTCGATGTCGCCGTCATGGAGTTCGTCGAGGCGGCACGGCTGCGCGGCGAAGGCAGCACGTGGATCATCTTCCGCGAGATCCTGCCCAACACGTTGTCACCGCTCTTGGCCGAGTTCGGCCTGCGCTTTGCCTTTTCCATCCTGTTTCTGTCCACCCTCTCCTTCCTCGGCCTCGGCATCCAGCCGCCTGCAGCCGACTGGGGTGGCATGGTCAAGGACAACAAGGACGGCATCATCTTCGGCATCTCCGCAGCCCTCATCCCGGGTGCGGCGATCGCGACGCTGGCGATCTGCGTCAACCTCGTGGTCGATTGGCTGATGAAGCGAACCTCCAGCCTCAAGGGAGGACGCGGCGATGCCTGAGTCTTCATCTGCAAAGAACATGCTTCTTTCCGTCAGAAACCTGAAGATCGAAGCAACCAGCTATCCACCGGGCGAACCGCCGAAAACCGTGACGCTTGTCGAAGGTGTGTCCTTCGACCTTGAGAAGGGAAAGGTACTCGGCCTGATCGGCGAATCCGGTGCCGGCAAATCGACCATCGGCCTGTCGGCGCTCGCCTATGGCCGCGGCGGCGTGCGCATCACCGGCGGCCAGGCCCTGCTCGATGGCAAGGATATCCTGACGCTTGACAAGAACGGCATCCGCTCGATCCGCGGCGCGCGTGTCTGCTACGTCGCCCAATCGGCAGCCGCCGCCTTCAACCCGGCGCACCGGCTCGGCGACCAGGTGATCGAGGCGTCGCTTCGCCACGGCATCATGAACCGCGAAGAAGCGAAGAAGCGCGCACTCTATCTCTTCCGGGTGCTCGGCCTGCCGAACCCGGAGACCTTCGGCGACCGTTACCCTCATCAGGTCTCGGGCGGCCAGCTGCAGCGGGCGATGACCGCGATGGCACTCTGCCCCAACCCGGAGCTGATCGTCTTCGACGAACCGACGACGGCGCTCGACGTCACCACCCAGATCGACGTGCTTGCCGCCATCAAGCACGCGATCGAGGAAACGCACACCGCAGCCCTCTACATCACTCACGATCTCGCGGTCGTCGCCCAGATCTCCGACGACATCATGGTGCTGCGCCACGGCAAGACAGTGGAATATGGCACGACCCAGCAGATCATCGAGGCACCAAAGGAAGACTATACCCGCGCCCTCGTCAGCGTGCGCCAAACCAAGCGCGACGAGGCGCCTGATCAGACCGGCACGCAGCTGAAGATCGAGCATATCAGCGCCGGCTACGCCAACGGCTTCAAGGTGCTGCATGACGTGTCCATGCATCTGCCCAAGGGCCAGACGCTGGCGATCGTCGGCGAAAGCGGTTCTGGCAAGTCGACGCTGGCGCGCGTCATCACTGGCCTGCTACCGCCGACCGAGGGCCGCATCACCTTCGAAGGCAAGGAACTGCCGCGGGCGCTGAAGGGCCGCAGCAATGACGAGCTGCGCCGGATCCAGATGATCTACCAGATGGCCGATACGGCGATGAACCCGCGCCAGACGGTGCGCGACATCGTCGGCAGGCCGCTCTCCTTCTACTTCGGCATGCATGGCGCCAAGAAGACGGCGCGGGTCAAGGAACTGCTCGACCAGATCGAGATGGGAACGCGTTTCCTCGATCGTTATCCGGCCGAGCTTTCCGGCGGACAGAAGCAGCGTGTCGCCATTGCACGGGCGCTTGCCGCAGAGCCGGAACTGATCCTCTGCGACGAACCGACCTCGGCGCTCGATCCGCTGGTGGCCGAAGGCATCCTGAATCTGCTTCTGAAGCTGCAGGAGGAAACCGCTGTTTCCTATGTCTTTATCACCCATGACATCGCCATCGTCCGGGCGATCGCCGACAGCGTCGCCGTGATGCATCGCGGCAAGCTTGTGCGGTTCGGGCCGAAGTCGAAAGTACTGGCGCCCCCCTTCGACGACTATACCGACCTCTTGCTCAAATCCGTGCCCGAGATGGAAATCGGCTGGCTGGAACGGGTGTTGAAGACGCGGCGCATGGAAAGCGCCGGCAACTGAGGACCGACACGGTCTCCTCTCCCGGCTCACCGGGAGGGGAGAAAGCAGCGATCATTTCGCCTTGCAGGCGACATCGCCCAGCCGCTGCGCCGCCTGGCCTTCGAATGTCACCGTCGGTTCTCCCTTGGCGGTGCAATCTCCCGCAGCACCACTGCCGGAGCGAAAATGCACCACCGGCTGCCCCTCGATCATGATGCTCGGCACCACCTCGTAAAGCTCTGGCGGGCAGTTGGCGACGTCGGAAAGCCTGAGCGCCGGTTGGCCGCCGATCATGACACTGGTGGAGCCCGAAAGCGCGCAGGCCGGGATCGGTGGGCGCGCGTCTTGCGCCTCCGACGGCATGGCCGAGACCACGAACAGAAATCCTGACCCGACAACAGCAGATTTCATCGGCTTCCCTCAACGATACGGTCACTTGCTCCTGGCGCAATCTAGGACGGCAACGCCAAGGCCGCCACCTCAATAATCGGTCGGCACCGTCAGCACGTCGGCGTCAGGCGTTTCGAGAAAGGTTCGCACCGTCGCTGGCAATTGCCGCGACCCCGCAGCCAGCACCCCGCAGCGCGACAGCATCTGCCGCAGATCCGGCTCCTGACCAAGCGTGCGCCAGATCATCCGCGAGGCATAGGGCAGGTTCTCCTTGCGCCAGGAGACGCCCATGGTCGTGCCGCGCAGATAGACGCGCTGATGCACCTCGAACGGCATCAGGATCGTCTGCGACAGCATAGGCTGGCGCCCGACGCTGCGCTCGGCGATGAAGATGCGGTTGCGCCAGAAGGTGACGAGGCCGACATACTTGGAAAACTGCTGGATTTCGTTGGCAGCGTCGCGGATGCGCTCGATCGATTTCACCCGGATCGAGCCGCTCTCCTCATGGACACGGGCGCAGGAGCAGACGACGCGGCCCGGCCAGGACGGCGACAGATGATAGGTCTGGTAATAGCCGACATGGCGGCGAAGGCTCGCGAGATCACCTGGAAAGCCTTCGAGCAGCAGCCCGGCTTCAGAGCGGTCGCGATCGGGCCTGACCACCCGGGCTTCGAACAGTTTCGGCGACAGCGAAAAGTCCTGCGCCTGCAGCCCGAAGAAACTGGCGATGCGCGCGACATTGTGCGCTGAAGGCCGCGCCTCGCCGCTGATATAACGGTTGAACTGCTGACGGTTGATGCCGATCTCGCGGCAGATCTGCGAGATCGAACGTCGCGTCGCGCAGGCAAAACGAAGGTTAGCGGCAAAGAGGTCGGCGTCGTGCACGTGCGGCTCCCCAATGGTCTGGAGAGGGTAGCGTAAAGTCGCGTAAACCAGCGTCAAGTCGCGAAATTGTGTGACCTGCAGCAGCCGTTAGGTTTTCCCTTGAAACAACACATAAGAGGGAACCTGCACATGACCGATTTCACCAAGCGTCCCGACGGCCTTCTGGTACCGGCCGGCATCAACCGCCGCGGCTTTCTGGCCGGCACCGCAGCCCTCGGTCTGGCGGCAGGCCTTGGCGGCACGATGCTGGCGGGCGATGCGCGCGCCGAAGAGCCCAAGCGCGGCGGCCACCTGAAGCTGGGCCTCAAGGGCGGCGCCACCACCGATACGCTCGATCCCGCCGGCTACAGCGGCTCGGTCTCCTTCGTCATCGGCCATCTCTGGGGCGACACGCTGGTCGAATCCGATCCGAAGACCGGCGCGCCGCTGCCGGCCCTTGCCGAATCCTGGGAGCCCTCGGCGGATGCGTCGCAATGGACCTTCAAGATCCGCAGCGACGTCAGCTTCCACGACGGCAGCAAGATGACGATTGCCGACGTCGTCGCCACGCTGAAGCGGCATTCGGACGAAGGCTCGAAGTCGGGCGCGCTCGGCCTGATGCGCTCGATCAAGACCATCGAGGAGAAAGCCGGCGCGCTGGTGCTGACGCTGACCGAAGGCAATGCCGACCTGCCGCTGCTGCTCACCGACTACCACCTGATCATCCAGCCGCGCGGCGGCGTCGACAACCCCGCCTCGCCGATCGGCACCGGCCCCTACAAGCTTGCAAGCTACGAGGCGGGCCTGCGCTCGACCTTCGAGAAGAATGCCAACGACTGGCGCCAGGATCGTGGCTTCGTCGACAGCGTCGAAATCATCGTGATGAACGACACGACCGCCCGCATCGCGGCGCTCTCCTCCGGCCAGGTGCACTTCATCAACAACATCGATCCGAAGACCGTGCCGCTTTTGAAGCGCGCGCCGCGCGTCGAAATCCTGCGCACCGCCGGCAAGGGCTTCTACAGCTTCCTGATGCACTGCGACACCGCCCCCTTCGACAACAACGACCTCCGGCTGGCGCTGAAGTATGCGATCGACCGTCAGGCGATCCTCGACCGGGTCGTCGGCGGCTTCGGAACGCTCGGCAACGACTACCCCGTCAACGAGAACTATGCGCTGGCGCCCGAGGGCATCGAGCAGCGCGCCTACGACCCCGACAAGGCCGCCTTCCACTTCAAGAAGTCGGGCCACGACCGGCCGATCCTCTTGCGCACCTCGGATGCCGCCTTCCCCGGCGCCATCGACGCGGCGGTCCTGTTCCAGGAAAGCGCCAAGAAGGCCGGCATCGAGCTCGAGGTTCGCCGCGAGCCGGAGGATGGCTACTGGACCAATGTCTGGAACGTCCAGCCCTTCTGCGCCTCCTACTGGGGCGGCCGCCCAACGCAGGATTCGCGTTACTCCACCTCCTACCTCTCGAGCGCCGAGTGGAACGACACCCGCTTCAAGCGCGAAGACTTCGACAAGCTCCTGCTCCAGGCCCGCTCGGAACTCGACGATGCCAAGCGCAAGGAGATGTACAAGACGATGGCGATGACCGTGCGCGACGAAGGCGGCCTGATCCTGCCGGTGTTCAACGACTACGTGAACGCGGCCACCGCCTCGCTGAAGGGCTTCGTGCACGACATCGGCAACGACCTGTCGAACGGCTATGTCGCAAGCCGCGTGTGGTTCGACAGCTAAGACGGCGGATTTTGGCCGGCAAAGAAAGAGACAGGGCATTTCCAGCAAAAGCGCGTGACGGTCTTGCCGGAAATGCCTGAAAACCATGAGAATGAGCGGAACAAGCGATATGTCAGACCGTGACTTCACCCTGATCGAGAACGAGTGGATCCGATTGAAGGACGGCACCCGCCTTGCCGCCCGGATCTGGATGCCCGCCGGCACGGACGCAGATCCTGTGCCGGCTGTGCTCGAATACCTGCCCTACCGCAAGCGCGGCGGCACCAGCCTTCGCGATGAGTCGACCTATCCAGTGTTTGCCGCCGCCGGCATTGCCGGCGTGCGTGTCGACATCCGCGGCTCGGGCGAAAGCGACGGCGTCATCGACGGCGAGTATACGCCGCGCGAGCTTGCAGACGGCTGCGAGATCATCGAGTGGATCGCCGCCCAGCCCTGGTCAAACGGCAAGGTCGGCATGATGGGCATCTCCTGGGGCGGCTTCAACTGCCTGCAGGTCGCAGCCTTGAAGCCGCCGGCCCTGAAAGCCGTCATCTCCATCGCCTCCACCGTCGACCGCTATAACGACGACATCCACTACAAGAACGGCTGCCATCTCTCTGCCCAACTCTCCTGGGCAGCGACGATGCTGGCCTATCAATCACGCTCGCCGGACCCTGAAATCGTCGGCGATCGCTGGAAGGAAATGTGGCTGGAGCGCCTGGAAAACGAGCCCTATTTCATGGAGGAATGGCTTGAGCATCAGCGCCGCGACGCCTTCTGGCAGCACGGCTCGATCTCGGACAATTTCGACAGCTTCGACACGCCGGCGCTCGTCATCGCCGGCTGGGCCGACGGCTATCGCAACACGCCGCTGAAAGCCGTCGAGGGTCTCGGCACGAAGGCCAAGGCGATGATCGGCCCCTGGGTGCACAAATATCCGCATTTCGCCTGGCCGAAGCCGCGCGCCGATTTCCACGGCGAGGCGATCCGCTGGTGGAACCGCTGGCTGCGCGACGAGAACAACGGCGCCGAGGGCGGACCGCAGGTGCGCGCCTACATCCTCGACGGCCCGCGCCCGGCAGTGCGGCGCGACAACGACCCCGGCCGCTGGGTCGCCAAGGATGTCTGGCAGACGCCGGTGATGCAGGTTCTCGGCGTCACACTCGACGGCCGGCTTGCGATCAACACGAAAGCCGCGGGTATCGGCGAGGTGTTCTTGAAGTCGCCGCTCGACACCGGAACGGCATCGGGCGAGTACTTCACCCTGAAGCCCGACGCCGAAATGGCCGGCGACCAGCGCATCGACGATGCCGGTGCGCTGACCTTCGAAACACGTCCCTTGCTGGAGGCCGAAGACTACCTCGGCCAGGCACGCGTCTCCGTCGATGTCACTTGCGCCGCCGACACCGCCAACCTCGTTGCCCGCATCGTCGACGTGCATCCGGATGGCACCGCCACACGCATCGCCTTCGGCGTGCTCAACCTGGCGCACCGCGACGGCAATGCCGAACCGCGAGCGATGGAAAAAGGTCGGCGGACCCGGATCACCCTGGTGCTCGACGCCTGCGGCTACCGCGTGCGCGCCGGTCACCGCATCCGGCTGTCGCTGTCGACCTCATATTGGCCGATGATCCTGCCGCCGCCGAGCGATCCCGGCCTGACAATCGACACGTCCACCCTGGCGTTGTCTCTCCCGCTGCTCGGCCAGCACAACGAGGTCGTGGTGCCGGCGCCGGAAAACCCCGATCCGCTGCCGAAATACATCGAGCATACGGCCGGCAGCACCAGCCGCACCGTCGAGCGCGACATGACCAACGGCGTCACGCACTACCGGATCTACGAGGATGGCGGCCTGAGCGAGCACCCCGATACCGGTCTTTCGACGCAGGACATCCGCGACGAGACCTGGTCGATCGCCCCCGACGATCCGCATTCGATGGTCGGGACCTCCACATGGACCTGCATCGCCAGGCGCGACGGCTGGTCGGTGCGCACCGTCTCGACGTCCGTGCTCACCTGTGACGCCAACGACTGGATCACCGAAGCCAAGATCGTCGCCTATGAAAACGACGCTCCGATCTTTGAGAAGACCTTCTCCAAGCGGGTCGCGCGCGACCTGATGTAAGCGCATCTTGACTCCAACGGCGCATGACTGTACCAATCGGTAAACAATTTACTGATCGGTACAGTCATGCGCCATTTCTTCTTTCGTCACCAGCCTCCCATCCACATCGGCCGTGGCCTGATCGCCGGCATCGGCGGCCTTGTCGCCATCGCCGCCGTCGGCGCCCTCACCAACATCGTCGGCGAGCCACTGCTGATGGCGCCGTTCGGCGCCAGTTGCGTGCTGATCTTCTCGGTGGCCGGCAGCCCGCTTTCCCAGCCCGCCAACGTCGTCGGCGGCCATCTGGTCGCGACATTCGTCGGCCTCGTCCTGCGCGCGCTCTTCCCCAACGAATGGTGGGCGGTCGGCCTTGCCGTCGGCGCGGCGATCGCGCTGATGGCGGCGCTGCGCATCACCCACCCGCCGGCCGGCGCCAACCCGCTGGTGGTCTTTGCCAGCGACCCCGGCTTCGAATTTCTACTGTTCCCCGTGCTGACCGGCTCGCTGATACTGGTCGCCGTCGGCACGCTGTTTCATCGTTTCGGCAAGGTCGAGTATCCGCTCTTGAGGAAGCCCGCATGAGCCGCGTCGTCGCCGAACGCCAGGACGTCATCGCCACGCTTGCCGAGGTCTTTCGCGAGCACGGTTATGACGGCGCGAGCCTGAGCCTGATCACCGAGAAGACCGGGCTCGGCAAGGGCAGCCTCTATCACTTCTTTCCCGGCGGGAAGGAAGAGATGGCCGAGGCGGTGCTTGGCGACATCGCCTCATGGTTCCAGACCCACATCTTCGACCGGCTGAACGACAGCGAAACGCCGGCAGCGGCGATCGACGACATGTTTGCTTCCGTCGACGGCTACTTTCGCCAGGGCCGCCGCCTCTGCCTGATGGGCGTCATTGCCGCGAGCGGCGCCCATGATCGCTTCTCGGTCGAGCTCAACCGCTACTTCGCCGACTGGCGGACGGCGCTGGCCGAAGCGCTCGGCCGCCAGGGCATGGCGGAAAAAGAACGGCAGGCGCTCGCCGAAGAGGTCATCGGCGGCATTCAGGGCGCGCTCATCCTTGCGCGCAGCCTCGATGATCCCCAGGCCTTCAGCCGGATCCTCGCCCGCCTCAAGGCGCGCTGCCAGCCATCACAAAACTGACAAACATCAGGTCCGGGCCCCTCGCGCCTTGACAATTCTCTGCTCGTCCAGTTATTAACCTTCAAGTTAAATAACTTTCGAGTTAAAGAACCGCCACGCACGACGATTGCGCTGGCCGCGGGAGGTTTGTCATGGCATTGGCCGGGGAAAGCGCATCGCGCGAACACAGACTGAGCCTCGAAATCACCAGGATCTTCGATGCGCCGCGCAGCCTCGTCTTCAAGGTCTGGTCTACGCCCGAGCACGCCTTGCGCTGGTGGGGGCCGCGCGACTTCACCGCCCATTCCATGAAGATGGACTTCCGCCCCGGCGGCGCCTGGCGCGGCTGCATCCGCTCGCCGGAAGGACAAGACTATTGGATGGGCGGCATCTATCGCGAAGTGATCGAGCCGGAAAAACTCATCTTCACCTTTGCCTGGGACGAGGAGGGCAAGCCGGGAGCTGACACGTTGATCACGGTGTCCTTCGCCGATGTCGGCGGCAAGACGCGCCTGACCTTCCACCAGACACCGTTCGATAGTGTCGACGAGCGCGACTCGCACCAGGAAGGCTGGGGCGAGTGCCTCGAAAGGCTGCGGGAGTATCTTTCTGATGTCTGACGCACCCGACACGGCAGAGACCGCACCAGGCCCGAAGGCGACGCGGCGCGAATGGATCGGCCTTGCCGTCCTCGCCCTGCCCTGCATGCTCTACTCCATGGACCTGACCGTCCTGAACCTCGCGGTTCCCCAGCTCACCGAACAGTTGAAGCCCACTGCCTCGCAGCTGCTGTGGATCGTCGATATCTACGGCTTCATGGTGGCGGGCTCGCTGATCACCATGGGCACGCTCGGCGACCGCATCGGCCGGCGCCGGCTGCTGATGATCGGCTCGATCGCCTTCGGCATCGCCTCGGTGCTCGCCGCCTTTGCCTGGAGTGCGGAAACGCTGATCCTGGCGCGCGCAGTCCTTGGCGTCGCCGCCGCCACGCTCGCGCCCTCGACGCTATCGCTGATCCGCAACATGTTTCTCGACGACAAGCAGCGCACATTGGCGATCGGTATCTGGATCGCCAGCTTCTCAGCCGGCGGCGCCATCGGCCCTGTCGTCGGCGGGCTGATGCTGTCGCAGTTCTGGTGGGGCTCCGTCTTCCTGCTGGCGGTCCCTGTCATGATCCTGCTTCTGATCCTCGGCCCGATGCTGCTGCCGGAATTCCGCGACCCCAATGCCGGCCGGCTCGATTTCGTCAGCGCCGGGCAGTCGCTCGTCGCCGTTCTGTCGGTGATCTATGGCATGAAGCGGATCGCCGAAGATGGTCTCGACGTCACCGCCGTGTTCTTCATCCTGCTCGGGCTGACGGTCGCCCTCCTGTTTGCCAGGCGCCAGAGCCGGCTTGCCGATCCGCTGATCGACCTGGCCCTGTTCAGGACCCCGGCCTTCAGCGCGGCGCTCGGCGTCAACATTCTCGGCCTGTTCGTCGGCTTCGGCGCCTTCCTGTTCGTGGCGCAGTACCTACAGCTCGTGCTCGGCCTCTCGCCGTTCGTCGCCGGTCTCTGGTCGGTGCCGACGGGTGTGGCCATGGTGCTCGGCTCGATCTTGGTGCCGTCGCTGGCCACGCGTTACGCCGCCTCCAACCTGATTGCGGCCGGCTTCGTCCTGACCGCCATCGGCTTTGCCATCTGCACCCAGGTCGAAACGACCAGCAGCCCCCTGCTCGTCACGACAGGCCTGGTCGTCCTCTGCCTCGGTTTTGCGCCGGTCGGCACATTAACCACGGACCTGATCGTCGGCTCCGCCCCGCCGGAGCGCGCTGGTGCCGCCTCGGCGATCTCGGAAACCAGCTTCGAATTTGGCGGCGCGCTTGGCATCGCCGTGCTTGGCAGCATGTTGACGGCAGCCTACCGCAGCCGCATGGACGCGGTGGTCGTCACCGGCCTTCCCGAAGACACGGTCGAGGCTGCACGCCAGACGCTGGGCGGTGCCGTCGCCATCGCCGAACAGCTTCCGGGGGAACAGTCCGAACGGTTGCTGACTGCCGCCCGCGACGTCTTCACCAATTCCTTCGCCTTCACCGCATCGATCTGCGTCGCCCTGTCGCTGCTGACGGCGCTGCTCGCCTTCCTGCTTCTGCGCAAGGCGACCGGCAACGGCGCCGACAACGATCCTGTGATCGCCGACGAGGCGGAAGTCTCTGCCAAGGCAGGATAGCAAGTCGCGTCCGCGTCGCGGACGCCAGCACATGAATTGCATCAACGTCCATCTCTGCAGCGTCATCGTCCCCGGCCGAAAGACCGGGGCCGGCTGACCTCTGCCTAACGACAGGAGACCTTCCGATGAAAAAGCCCTATCGCGGCAGCTGCCACTGCGGCGCCGTTGCCTTCGAATGCCAGCTCGATTTTGCCGAAGGCATCCGCCGCTGCAATTGCAGCTTCTGCGCCAAGACGCGCATGCAGAAATCCTTCGCGCTTCGCGACGAGTTCGCGATCACCAAGGGCAAGGAAGCGCTGACGAGCTACCGGGCAGTGCCATCGAATTGGCGCGAGGGCGACGTCGACCATTATTTCTGCAGCCGCTGCGGCGTCAGGCCGTTTTCCCGCGGCTACCTCAAGGATTTCCTCGGCCATTTCTACGCTGTCAACGTCGCCTGCCTCGACGGCGTCAGCGATGAGGAA
Source organism: Ensifer adhaerens (assembly GCF_013283195.1). Taxonomy (GTDB): domain Bacteria; phylum Pseudomonadota; class Alphaproteobacteria; order Rhizobiales; family Rhizobiaceae; genus Ensifer; species Ensifer adhaerens_G. The sequence goes on from NZ_JABEKT010000001.1 coordinate 3,233,439, forward strand.
CTGGGCGCGGCCCCCATCATCTACGAGAACGGCCGTCACGACGACTACGAAAACCCGCCCGCCGACATCCGCTTCATGTGATCAGCAAAGCCCGGAAAGCCGGTAAGGTACCAAGCGGGGTCAGGTCAGGCGGGGCTCAGCGCCCGCAGTGCCTCAAGCGCACGTTCGGCGTCCGCCTCAGGTACGAAGATGTGGTCGTGATAATAGGCAGCGACGACATTCGCGCTGATGCCTTCGCGCGTCAGCGCCGTCGCCACCGCTGCCGTGAGCCCGACGGCTTCGAGCGCCGAATGCACGTTGAGCGTGATGCGAGCAAGCAACGGCCCATAGGAAAGGTCGGCGGCATCCGCCGCCGGGCGCTCCAGGATCAGGGTCACCCCTTCGTCCTCGCGATAGGTCGCAAGCGGCTCAAGTGTCATGTAACGCTGCGCCTCGTCATGGGGCACGGTGCAATAGACGTAAGTCTGCGGAAACAAAACCGGCGCCATCGTCGCCAGCAGCTTCGCAAGATCCGTTTCCCCGACCATCGTCCCTCCCCGCAATGTCTCGCGATCCTCATTTCGAGGGACCGCCGTGTCCTCGTGACTGTGGTAGCGGATCGTCACATTGCCGTGAAGCACGCTCTTGCGATTTGCTTTCGAATGATCTCGCGAAAAACATGGGCGCAACACGGCCGCCGCCCGACCGCGGCAGAGGAACCCACCGATGTTTGCAAAACCCGACAGTCAGCCACGCACTGTGAAGGCCGGCCGACGCTTGCAATGGATTGCCCGCGCATTCGCACTCAGTGCCACGATTTCCGGCGCATCGATGGCAAGAGCCGCCGAACCGGCCATATCCATTCCGCCGCCGTCACTCGACGAAAAAACCGCCAGCGGACCGGAGACGGCGGTGTTTGCCGGCGGCTGCTTCTGGGGCGTCCAGGGTGTGTTCCAGCATGTGAAGGGTGTGAGCAAAGCCGTCTCCGGCTACGCCGGCGGCAGCCGCGACACAGCATCCTACGAGGCCGTCAGCAATGGTGATACCGGCCATGCGGAGTCGGTGGAAGTGACCTACGACCCGAGCAAGGTCAGCTATGGCAAGCTGCTGCAGATCTTCTTCTCTGTCGGCCACAACCCGACGCAGCTGAATTATCAGGGGCCTGATCACGGCACGCAGTATCGCTCGGCCCTGTTCGTCACCACGCCGGAGCAGAAGAAGATCGCCGAGGCCTATATCGCCGAACTCGGCAAATCCGGCGCGTTCCCGGCCGCGATCGTCACCGAGATTTCGCCGCTCAAAGGCTTCTATGCCGCCGAGGCCTATCACCAGGATTTCCTGACGCGCAATCCGACCTACCCCTACATCGTCTATAACGACATGCCGAAGATCGAGAACCTGCACAAACTGTTCCCGCAGAGCTTCCGCACCAATCCAGCGCTGGTGTTCAAGGCGAAGAGCTAGCCCGACCCAGAAAGAACCGAGGCGCACTGAAGCCGGATTTACGCATCCATCAGGACCGAAACGTTCATCTGGTTCCAACAAGAACGGCAATACCGCCGGCCAGACGGCGAAAGCCTTCGCGCGCACCCTCGCTCATGTGCCGGGCGCGAAGCCAGGCATGGATCATCTGCGGCTCTTCGCGAAAGGTGACGTTGACGCCAGCCATCGCGAGCCGTGCAGCATAGATGCGGGCGTCGTCGCGCAACGGATCGAAGAACGCGCCGGTGATATAGGTCGGCGGCAGACCCGAAAGATCCGTCTCCGCCAGCGGTGCTGCAAACGGATTATCGGCCGGCGCCTGCAGTATGTCCCGGTAGTACTTCGTATCGGCCGTCGTCAGCCCCGGCGCTTCGGACATCTCGATATAGGAGCCGGAAACGAGATCGCCGCCAAGACCGGGATAGATCAATGCCTGCCCGACGATACCGGGCAGTCCGTCTGCCCGTGCCTTGAGCACAATGCCCGCCGCCAGATTTCCGCCGGCGCTGTCGCCGGCAACGACAACAGGACGGCCATCCGCGAGCAGGGCCTGAAGCACCGCGTAGCAATCCTCGAAGGCAGCCGGCCAGACATGGTCCGGCGCCAGGCGGTAATCGACACTGACGAGTTCGGCGTGAGCGAAATCGGCAAGTTCGGCGCAGATGGCATCATGGCTGTCGAGCGAGCCGACGACGAAGCCCCCGCCGTGAATGTAGTAGATCCGGGTGTCGGTAGAGACCGTCGCCGGCCGGTAGCGCCGGATCGGGATGCGGTCCTCGACAAGCGCATCCTCGCGCGTCAGGCCTTCGGGCGATGGCGCGTCGAACTCGGCGCAGAGCGCATCGTACCACTTGCGCTGCTGTTCGATCGACGCATCCACCGCATCGGCGGGATAGAAGGCTTCGCAGCGGCGATGGAAGGCGAGGATGCCCTCTTCCGTCGGCATCGGTTTCAATACGCCCTGATCCAAAGTCCGCCTCCCTGATCTTACCGGCGCAAGTCTAGCATCGGCCGGCCCGCCTTCTGTCCGGAAACCGACATCATCCGGAAAATCCCGCCGCAGTTGCATTGTCGGGGACGATCTCGTGGCCGCGCTTGCAACCGCGCCTTCACAGCGATTAACTGCGCGGATGGCCTTCACCTTCAGACAGTTGCAGTATTTTGTCGCCGTCGCCGAGCAAGGCTCGATCACCCGCGCGGCCCAGAACCTGTCGATCTCGCAATCCTCGATCACCGAGGCGATCAAGGAGCTTGAAGGCGACCTCGGCGTCGAACTGTTCGACCGACATCCACGCGGCCTCTCGATCACCCACAATGGCCACCAGTTTCTGCGGCACGCGACAAAAATCCTGTCCAATGTCTCCGACGCAAGGCGCAGCTTTTCCGACAGCCGCGAGGAGACGGGCGGCAAGCTCAATCTCGGCGTCACATCGCTGGTGGCCGGCTACGTGCTGTCGGACCTGCTCGCGCGCTATCGCCGCGCCTGCCCCGGCGTCGATGTCAGTGCCATCGAGGACAACGGCTCCTATCTCGAACATCTCTTGATCGGCGGTGAACTCGACGTCGCCGTCATGGTCATCTCCAACCTGCGCGACCGAATGGCGCTGCAGGCCGAGATCCTGGAAACCTCGCCCTACCGCCTCTGGCTGCCGATCGGCCATCCGCTGGTTAGCGCCGACATCATCTCGATCAGCGATATTGCCAAGGAGCCGCTGATCATGCTGACGGTCGACGAAATCGAGGAGAACACCGGCAAGCTCTTGTCGGCGCTCGGCGCGCGGCCGCATGTCGCCTTCCGCACCCGATCGGTGGAGGCCGTGCGCAGCCTGGTGGCGACAGGCGCGGGCATCGCCCTTCTGCCCGACCTCGTCTACCGCCCATGGTCTCTTGAAGGCGACCGCATCGAGAGCCGCGACGTCTCGGGCGCCCTTCCCGTCGTCCAGGTCGGCATGGTCTGGCGCAAGGGCTCCAGCCTGCCGCAATCGGCACGCGATTTCGTCGGTATCGCCGAAGCTCTGCGCAGCGCCCGTCCACGCTAAAAATCCGAAACAGGTCAAAAATACACAGAAAACCATGAGGATGCGTCACCACGGATGAGTGCGCTCCTGTTCACTCACGTTGATATATCGGAAAAACCGATAGCGGCATTCTGATTAATGAATTTGCGAATGCGGAGAAATCAAGGCACGCTTCAACCTGGGAACGAAGCCGTAAAATGCGGCTCAAAACTGGGAGAATTCAGATGAAGCAGATCCTGAAATCCTGCACTGCGCTGACGCTGTCGCTCGGCCTCGTGGCGCCTGCCTTGGCGCAGGAACCGCTGAAGGAACTGGGCAAGGGCGAAGGCGAACTGTCGATCGTTGCATGGGCCGGCTATATCGAGCGCGGCGAGACCGACAAGAACTACGACTGGGTCACCGATTTCGAAAAGCAGACCGGCTGCAAGGTCTCGGTCAAGACGGCCGCCACCTCGGACGAAATGGTCGCGCTGATGAACGAGGGCGGCTTCGACCTCGTCACCGCCTCGGGCGACGCCTCGATGCGCCTCGTCGCCGGCAAGCGCGTCCAGCCTGTTAACACCGATCTCATCCCCAGCTGGAAGACCATCGACGAGCGCATGCAGAGCGCGCCTTGGCACACGGTCAACGGCGTTCACTACGGCACCCCCTATGTCTGGGGTCCGAACGTGTTGATGTACAACAAGGACGCCTTCAAGGGCGAAGCGCCGAAGAGCTGGAACGTCGTCTTCGAGGAAATGACCCTGCCTGACGGCAAGTCCAACAAGGGCCGCGTCCAGGCCTATGACGGCCCGATCCACGTGGCGGATGCCGCCAACTACCTGATGAAGCACAAGCCGGAACTCGGCATCAAGGATCCCTACGAACTGAACGAAGACCAGTACAAGGCAGCGCTCGAGCTGCTGCGCACCCAGCGCACGCTCGTGGGTCGCTACTGGCACGACGCGATGATCCAGATCGACGATTTCAAGAACGAAGGCGTCGTCGCCTCCGGCTCCTGGCCATTCCAGGTCAACCTGATGGAAGCCGAAAAGCTGCCGATCGCCTCGACCATTCCGGAAGAAGGCGTGACCGGATGGGCCGACACCACCATGCTGCACGCCGAAAGCGCCCATCCGAACTGCGCCTATATGTGGATGGAACATTCGCTTTCGCCCAAGGTCCAGGGTGACGTCTCCGCCTGGTTCGGCGCCAACCCTTCAGTCGGCGCGGCCTGCAAGGGCAACGAGCTTCTGACCGACGCCGGCTGCAAGACCAACGGCTACGAGGACTTCGAGAAGGTCAAGTTCTGGAAGACGCCGGTGACGAAGTGCGCAAGCCAGGGCGAATGCGTGCCCTACCACCGTTGGGTCTCTGACTACATCGGCGTCATCGGCGGCCGCTGAGCCTCAGCCGCATCGCAAGCATTAGCCCCTCACCCTGACCCTCTCCCCGCTCGCGGGGAGAGGGAACGCCCCCGGCAAACCCGCCGGATGAGCTTTGGGCGAGACGCCGACCGCACATCCCCTTCTCCCCGCGAGCGGGGAGAAGGTCGCGGCAGCGGGATGAGGGGCTGGAATCCTGGAGCAATTTGATGTCCACCGCCGTTCTTTTCGACAATGTTTCCCGCCACTTCGGCGCTGTGCGCGCCGTCGATGGCGTGAACCTCGAGATCGCCGAGGGCGAATTCTTCGCCATGCTCGGCCCCTCGGGCTCGGGCAAGACCACGTGTCTCCGCCTGATGGCCGGCTTCGAGCAGCCGACCGGCGGCCATATCGAAATCTTCGGCGAGACGGCCGAGGGCGTGCCGCCCTATCGCCGTAGCGTCAACACCGTCTTCCAGGACTATGCGCTGTTCCCGCATCTCTCGATCCTCGACAACGTCGCCTATGGGCTGATGGTCAAGGGCGTCGGCCGTGAAGAGCGTCGCAAGGCAGCCGAAGACGCGCTCGCCATGGTCAAGCTGCCGAACTATGGCAGCCGCCGCCCCGGCCAGCTTTCCGGCGGCCAGCGCCAGCGCGTGGCGCTCGCCCGCGCCCTCGTCAACAAACCGAAGGTACTGCTCCTCGACGAGCCGCTCGGCGCGCTCGACCTCAAGCTGCGCGAGCAGATGCAGGAAGAGTTGAAGACCCTGCAGAAATCGCTCGGCATCACCTTCGTGTTCGTCACTCACGACCAGGGTGAAGCGCTGTCGATGGCCGACCGCATTGCCGTCTTCAACGATGGCCGCATCCAGCAGCTCGGTAGCCCGGAAGAAGTCTACAAGCAGCCGAAGACCCGGTTCGTTGCCGATTTCGTCGGCTCGTCGAACGTGCTGCCGGCAAAGCTCTGCCAGAAGCTTGGCGTCAGATCCGCCTATGCCAGCCTTCGCCCCGAGGCGATCGCGCTGTCGGCCCCGGGCGAAGGCGCACTCAGCCTCAACGGTACCGTCTCCGCCCATAGTTTCCTTGGCGCAGTCAACCGCGTCGTCGTCGATGTCGATGGCGCGCGCATCGCGGTCGCAAGCCCGGCCGCACTTGCCGTGCCCAAGGTCGGCAGCCCCGTCACCATCAGCTTTGCGGCGCATGAGTTGCACCCGATGGAGGACGCATGACCGCCGTCACTGAAAATATCGTCCTGCCGGACCGCCGCGGCCCAGCGGGCCGGCTGTCGGACTTCTTCTGGAAGCATCCGCACGTATTGCTCACCGTCCTGCTGGCGCCGCCGCTTCTGTGGCTCGGCGTCGTCTATGTCGGCTCGCTCTTTGCCCTGCTGCTGCAGAGCTTCTTCTCGATCGACGACTTTTCCGGCCTGATCAATTACGAGTTCACCTTCGCCACCTACCGCCAGCTGCTCAGCGAAACCAACCTCGATATCATCCTGCGCACCGTGTCGATGGCGGCCATCGTCACCATCGCCTCCGCGCTCATCGCCTTCCCGATCGCCTACTACGCCGCGCGCTACGCGCAAGGCAAATGGAAGGTGCTGTTCTATCTCGGCGTCATGCTGCCGCTCTGGTCGAGCTACCTCGTCAAGATCTATGCGTGGAAGCTCATTCTCGCCAAGGAAGGCATCGTCACCTGGTTCCTGGGAAAGCTGCATCTGCAGTGGCTGCTCGACGCCTGGCTCTCGCTTCCCGTCGTCGGCGGCAACTCGCTCTCCGTCAGCTACACCGGCACTTTCATCGTCTTCGTCTATGTCTGGCTGCCGTTCATGATCCTGCCGATCCAGGCAGCGCTGGAACGCGTGCCCGGCAACCTGATCGAGGCTTCGTCCGATCTCGGCGGCACGCCGGCACAAACCTTCCGCCACGTGCTTTTCCCCCTGGCGCTTCCCGGCATCGTCGCCGGTTCGATCTTCACCTTTTCGCTGACGCTCGGCGATTACATCATTCCGCAGATCATCGGCTCGTCCCGGCTGTTCATCGGCCAGGCGGTCTATGCCCAGCAGGGCACGGCCGGCAACATTCCGCTTGCCGCCGCCTTCACCGTCGTGCCGATCGTCATCATGGGCGCCTATCTCTTCGTCGCCAAACGCATGGGGGCCTTCGATGCGCTCTGAACGCAACCGCTCCCCTCTCGGCCTCAAGATCGCCGCTGCCGCCGGCCTTGCTTTCATGCATGTGCCGATCCTGCTGATCTTCCTCTACGCCTTCACCACGGAGGAAAAGAGCTACCAGTTCCCGCCGCCGGGCCTGACGACGCAATGGTTCGCGGTTGCCTGGAACCGGCCGGATGTCTGGGCGGCGCTGACGCTGTCGGTCAAGGTCGCCTCGATCGCGACCGCCGTCGCCCTGGTGCTCGGCACGCTCTGTGCCGCCGCCGTCAGCCAGACGCGCTTCTTCGGCCGCGAGACGATCTCGCTCCTGGTCATCCTGCCGATCGCGCTGCCCGGCATCATCACTGGCATCGCGCTCCGCTCGGCCTTTTCCATGGCGGAGATCCCGTTTTCGTTCTGGACGATCGTGCTCGGCCACGCGACCTTCTGCATCGTCGTCGTCTACAACAATGCGGTCGCCCGCTTCCGCCGCATCTCCGGCTCGCTGATCGAGGCGTCTATGGATCTCGGCGCCGACGGTTTCCAGACCTTCCGCTACATCATCCTGCCGAACATTGGCACGGCACTTCTCGCCGGCGGCATGCTCGCCTTCGCGCTGTCCTTCGACGAGGTGATCGTCACCACCTTTACCGCCGGCCAACAGTCGACGCTGCCGATCTGGATGCTCGAAGAGCTCATCCGCCCGCGCCAGCGACCGGTGACCAACGTGGTCGCCATGATCGTGGTGCTGGTCACCTTCCTGCCGATCCTCGGCGCCTACTACCTGACCCGCGACGGCGACCAGATCGCCGGCGCCGGCAAATGAACAAGACTTTCAAGGGAGAACAGACATGGACACCCAGCTTTTGATCGGATCGCGTTTCGAGGCCGGCACCGAAGCCGAGGAGCTTATCCTCAACCCGCGCACCGGCGCGAAGATCATCGATCTCGCCGAAGCCTCGCACATGCAGGTCGAGGCGGCCGTCGACGCGGCGGAACGCGCCTTCATTTCCTGGTCGATGACGACGCCGGGCGAACGCTCCGGCTACCTCTTGAAGATCGCCGACGCGATCGAAAGGAACGCCGACGATTTCGCGGCGCTCGAAGCGCTGAACTGCGGCAAGCCGATCAATGCGGTAAGGAATGACGAACTGCCTGCGATCGTCGACTGCTGGCGCTTCTTTGCCGGCGCCATCCGCAACCTGCATGCGCCGACGGCAGGCGAATACCTCCCGGGGCACACGTCCATGGTCCGCCGCGATCCGGTCGGCATCGTCGGCTCGATCGCGCCCTGGAACTATCCGCTGATGATGATGGCCTGGAAACTGGCGCCGGCGATTGCCGGTGGCAACACCGTCGTCTTCAAGCCGTCGGAACAGACGCCGCTGACGGCGCTGAAACTCGCCCGCCTTCTCGCCGACATCCTGCCGGAAGGCGTGGTCAACGTCGTCACCGGCCGTGGCGAAACCGTCGGCAATGCGCTCATCAACCACCCGAAGATCGCCATGGTCTCGATCACCGGCGACATCGCCACCGGCAAGAAGGTGCTGACGGCCGCCGCCAAGACAGTGAAGCGCACCCATCTGGAACTCGGCGGCAAGGCGCCCGTCATCGTCTATGACGACGCCGACCTCGAAGCGGTCGTGGGCGGCATCCGCACCTTCGGCTACTACAATGCCGGCCAGGATTGCACCGCCGCCTGCCGCATCTATGCCGAGGCCGGCATCTACGAAAAGCTCGTCGCCGACCTCAGCTCGGCCGTCTCCACTATCCGCTACAATCTTGCCGACGACACCGAAAACGAGATCGGCCCGCTGATCTCGCGCCGCCAGCGCGACCGGGTCGCGAGCTTCGTCGAGCGTGCCGCCGACCAAAAGCACATCGAAATCACCACCGGCGGTGCGCCCGGCAGCGCCGATGGCTTCTTCTTCCAGCCGACGGTGATCGCCGGTGCAACCCAGGAGGACGAGATCGTCCGGCGTGAGGTGTTCGGCCCGGTTGTCTCCGTCACCCGCTTCACCGGCAAGGACGATGCCGTCGCCTGGGCCAATGACAGCGATTACGGCCTTGCCTCCTCTGTCTGGACCAAGGACATCTCCAAGGCGATGAACGCCGCATCGCGCCTGCAATATGGCTGCACCTGGATCAACACCCACTTCATGCTGACCAACGAGATGCCGCATGGCGGCGTCAAGCAGTCTGGCTACGGCAAGGACATGTCCGTCTATGCGCTGGAGGACTACACTGCGGTGCGCCACATCATGATCAACCACGGCTAGGAGTTAAGGGCGTGGCGCGGCCTTCGCTCAGGCAGCGCCCGCCCCCTCAGGCCACCACAAACGGGAGGAAATACCATGTACCGCCGCCAACTGCTTGTTGCTGCAGGTGCTCTGGGTCTGAGCGCCGTTCTGCAGGTGCCCTCAGGCTTTGCCGCCGATGCGGCGCCTGATGTCGTCAAAGCCTATGTCGCAGCGTGGAACGCCCATGATGCGAGCAAGGCCGCATCCTACTTCGCCGATGACGTCACCTATTACGACGCATCCGTCGGCAAGCCGGTCAACGGGAAGGACGCCGCCAAGACCGGCGTCATCGACAACTTTCTCAATGCAGCTCCGGATGCCGTCTGGGCCATGAAGGGTGATCCTATCGCCGCCGGCGACAAGGTCTCCTTCGAATGGGAGTTCTCCGGCACCAATTCGGGCGCCTGGGCCGATGGCACGGCCGCAACCGGCAAGGCCTTCAAGTTCACCGGCGCCTCGGTGTTCACGGTCAAGGACGGCAAGATCGCCGCACAGAACGACTATTACGATGCGCTCGGCTTCTACAAACAGCTCGGCCTGCTGTAACCGAGAACAAAACCGGCCACTGGCAAACCGCGAGTGAAGGCTTGCGGTTCTTCCCGAGCATCGAAACATGGTCGCAAATCATAAAATGACTTGCGCCTGAAGAAATCATGAGTAACACGATCACCTTATGAGTTTCTGACCGTTGCTCAGAAGGTGTATCGCATGCTTGCAACAAGGTTCGCTGCTTCAGCCGGGCGCCCGGTTGTGTCTCGCTCGCGTAAGGTGATGCGATGACGGCTGCCGCGTCCGAAGCGATCATGGAGACGGGCGGCACCAAGGTGCTCTCGTCCGCCTTTTCCGGGCCACATGCCTGGTGCAACGAGAAGATGATGCTGTCGGGCGATCTTTCCGACGGCATCGCGCTGCCGGAGTTCTTCGCCTCCGGCGCCTTTGACCGCGCGCTCGACACCTACGCCGAGAAGTCAGGGGGAACAGACCGCCGCGCGGTCGCCTCCATGTGGTCGCTCTACTATTTCTCGGCGCTGACCATCCCCTACCTCGTCGCCCGCGTGCTCGATCATCAGGTGCTGCCGGTCGCCTTCAACCGCATGAAGGTGGCGCTGGCAGACGATGGCCTGCCGCGCGCCTTTGGCGTTGACGATGCCGGCGACTGGCAGGCGGGTGATGACGACGACGTCTTTGCCACCCTGGCGCCGCTGATGGGCGAGCACCTGCGCGAGGTCGTCGGCTATCTCAAGTCGAGCGGCGGCATCGCCCCGAAACTCGCCTGGAACAACGCGCTCGTATACATCGACTATGCCCTGCGCGCTGCCGGCGTCGAGCCGCTTCATGCCCAGGCTGAAGCCTTGATTGGCAGCAAATCCCTGCCCGACGGCTCTCCCAATCCCTTCTTCGATTGCCTGCGCCACGAGGAAGAGGACGGCGCGCGCGTGTGCCGACGCAAGATCTGCTGCCTGCGTTACCTGCTTCCGGGCGTGCGCAGCTGCGGCAGCCTCTGCGCCCTCCCCAGCCAACGGAATCAATAGTTTGCTTCATCTCGCTTTGCGGTCCGCGGTCCGGATTATACTGGCCCTCCTCGTCACCATCCCGCTTTTCGCCATGGCCGCACGGGCCGAAGGCAAATGGCCGATGACAGTGAAGGACGCAGCCGGGCGCGAGGTGACGATCTCAGCGCCGCCAAAGGCGATCCTGCTCGGTAGCGGCTTTAACCTCGTCGCCCTGTCGCTCATCCACCCAGATCCCGTCAGCCTGCTCGCCGGCTGGTCCGGCGACATGAAGGGTGCCAATCCCGAGATCTACGAGAGCTTCCGCCAGAAATTCCCGGCGATATCAGACGTGCCACTGATCGATGACGGCACGATTCCGGGCCTGTCTTACGAAACAGTGCTGACGCTGAAGGCTGACCTCGCAATCCTCGCCAACTGGCAGGCCGACAACGAGCCGGGCCAGCGCGCCATCGACTATCTCACCAGCACCGGCGTGCCTGTCATCGTCGTCGATTTCAACAGCGATCCGCTCAAGACCACGCCCGACATGATGCGGCTTCTCGGCCGGATCCTGGAGCGCGACGAGCAGGCGGAAGCTTTCGCCCGCTTTTACGAAGACAAGCTGGCGCTCATCCGCTCCAGAGTCGCCGCCAAGCCCGAGCCGCGACCGAGCGTGCTGATGGATGCCTTCCCGAAGCCCGACCAGTGCTGCTGGGCCTATGGCGTCGGCGGCCTCGGCGAGTTCCTGACGATCGCCGGCGGCCGCAACATCGCCGAAGGCGCGCTGCCGCGCCCGGGCGGCACAGTGAGCGCCGAAGCCGTCATCGCCGCAAATCCGGACGTCTACATTGCCACTTCGTCTCCCGGTGGAACCTACAGCAGCTTCTCGATCGGCCCCGGCGTTGCCAGGGATGAGGCCGAACAGACGCTGGCCGCTGCGGTCAAGGCGCCGGTCCTTACCGGTATCGCAGCGGTCGAGAGCGGCCGCGTCCATGGCATCTGGAACTTCTTCAACGCCATCCCGCTCAACATCGTCGCTGCCGAAGCCTTCGCCCATTGGTTGCGCCCCGACATCTTTGCCGATCTCGACCCGGAAAAGAGCCTCGCTGAGATCAACGAACGCTTTGCCGCCGTGCCCTTCGAAGGCACCTATACCGTCAGCCTGGGCGCCGATACGCCGCGTTAGAGACCCCGCGAAACCCAACACAATTGCAATGGCAGCAAGGGGTTGGCGAAAAGACGTGCGATCCAGACCAGGAAATGCCGAAGGCGTGACCTTCGAGCGCGCCCGGCGATGTTGCCACCCGCTCCGCACCCTATATAAGGGTTGATAAGGAGGAGCTTCATGCTTTGGTTGGTAGCGTTGGTTGGCGTGGCGATCGTGTATCTGGCGGCGCGTTTCAGCCGCTTTCGCCGGTGGGCAGAGCCCATCCTCTCTGTCGCGGTCGCAATCGCCCTGCTTTCCGCCTTCATCGTCTGGATCAGCGACCGTGGTGAGCGCAAGGCTCCGGCATCCGAACCGGTGGCGACAGCTCCGGCGGTTCCCGCGGCCCAGAACATCAGCCTCGACGGTATGACGTTCGAGCAGAGCCAACCGGAGCGAAGCTTTCGCCTGCGCGGCACCGTCACCAACAACGGCGCCACGCCGCTCGAGTATTTCCGGCTGTCGGTGACGCTTGAGGATTGCCCTCAGGACGCCTGCCAAAAGATCGGCGACGACAGCGCGCTTGTTCTGTCCCGCGTGCCCGTCGGCCAGGCAAGACCGTTCGAGACCTTCCTCACCTTTCCAAGCCGCGAGGGCGAGAGCCTGACGACGCCGAAATGGACCTACCAGGTGATGGAAGTCCGCGGCGCCGCCAGCAAGTAGGCCTCAGCCAGCGTTGCGATCCCCTCAGGCCGCCGATGCCAGCCGCAGGGCGGAGACGAGCTCGGCTGTCGTCGTCACTTCGGCGAACTCAGCCCGCAATGTCGCGACATGCGCCCGGTGGATATCCCGCGCCGGGATCGTGCCACCAGCACCATCCGGCTGGTCGAAGCAGTCGCAGGCATCCTCCACCAGGATCACCCGGTAGCCGAGATTGGCGCCGACCCTGACCGAAGTCGACACGCACATGTCCGTCGAGATGCCGAAAAGCACCACCGTATCGGCGCCGAGCCGCCGCAGGCGCAGATCGAGGTCGGTGCCGATGAAGGCGGCGTTGACGCTCTTGCTGACCAGAGGCTCGTCGCCAACGGGCGCAAAGCCCGGACGGGGTGCATTGCCGGCCGCACCCCGCGCAAGCGTCGAGCCCGGCGCGACGCTGTCGTGGCGCACGTGGATGATCGGCCGGCGGGCGCCGCGCCAGGCGGCAAGCAACGCGCGCCCATTTTCATCGACCGTATCGTTCCAGCGCGGCGGCCAGGGAGCGACATCGAACGCCTGCTGCATGTCGATCGGGATAAGCACGGCATTGTCGGGAAGTAGCTGTTTGGTCATGGCTAACGCTCCTTTGGTTGCCTGAGGAAGCTAGCTGCCCTATCGTCCGGTTTCACTGGACAAGATGACGTTCAACTGGACGATCTTCCGGCTGAATGACCAAGAGGACGACACATTGACAGAAATGGATGAGAAGGACCGGTTGCTGGTCGCAGCGCTTCGACAGGATTCGCGCCAGAGCCTGGTGGCGCTTGCCCGCCATGCCGGCCTGTCGCGCAGTGCTGCCCATGAGCGCCTGCGCCGGCTGGAAACGAAGGGCGTGATTGCCGGCTACACCATTCGCTTGGGGATCGAGGACAAGGCACCGGTGGTGCGGGCGCTGATCGCCGTCTCCTTCCAGCCCGGAAAGAACTGCGACCACATCGTGCCGCATCTGGCCGGCATGCCGCCGGTTGTCAGCTGCTGGTCGCTCGCCGGCGAAACCGACCTGATGCTGCTGATCGAATGTGCGTCCAACGGCGACCTCGACACCATCCGCCGCCAGATTTCACTGATCTCGGGCGTGGCCACGGTGCAGACCCATGTGGCGCTGCGCACTCATTTCGACCGACGGGAGTGATCGCGCACTGGCGCACCACGACGGCGGGCACTGTTCCGGCCTCAATCCGCCGCTGGGCCATGGAGCCTCATTCCTGTGCTCGTCACAGAAATCCAGCGACGGCGCGTCCGCGCCGTCAGCCATAGGCTTCGCCAAGCCGCAGTGTTCGAATGTCTCTCACACCGCCGCAGCGGCAACACTCCCACCCTGCGCAGCTGCCGACGACACAAGGGTCGGCCGGCTGATCTCGTCCAGATACCAGTTGATGTATCTGAGCTCGTTCTGCTCCATCGGCGCGATCGGCCCCGGCACGAAATAGTGCGAGCGCACGCCGCGCGAGGTGTGTTCGATGATCGTCTTGTCCTCGTCCGTCGTCACCGTCCACAGCCAGATGAGCCTTTCGAGGTCGTAGTCCCGCCCCGCCTCGGCCTTGCCGTCGACGAGCCAGATCAGCTCCATCTCGCAGGTGCCTGCCGTCTTCGGAATGAAGCGGTAGATCATGCCGTGGTCGGGGTAGCAGACGAGGAACGTCGTGCCACCGAGATGGATGGACGTGACGCCGCCGTCGAAATCGCTGAAGCGGCCCATCAGGGTGCTGAGCGGCTGGCCGTCCTTGCTGCCGGTCTTGACGCCATCATAGAGCGCGTAGCGGAAGGCATGCACCGTCTCCTTGCCGCCGGCCGAGGACTGCCAGTGATCGCCGGAGCCGACCTCGATACCGAGAGCGCAGGTGCGCGCTTCCATCTTGGCATTCAGCTCCTCGATCATGTGCAGCGGCTGTTCCAGCGCATGCGTCTCGGAATATTCCGGATGGGCCGGGCCGCAATGGTAACACTCGACATAGTTCTCGACTGCGAGCTTCCAGTTGGCATCGACGGGATAGGATTGCCGGTGCGCGACCTTGGCCTCCGCCCAGCCATACTGGCCGCAGGTAGCGTGCAAGAGGTTCTCGACCTCGGAGAAGTCGAGCGGCTGTTCGGCAAAGGAGATGAAGATCAGACCTTCGACCACGCGCACATGCAGCTTCTTCAGCCCATGGTCCTCGCGCTTGAAATCCTTGGGCATCAGCCGCGCCGCCTTCAGCGCGCCGTCGTTGCCATAGGTCCAGGCGTGATAGGGACAGACGAAGGCGCGGGCATTGCCCTTGTCCTTGGTGCAGACCTCGGCGCCGCGATGGCGGCAGACATTCAGCATCGCATGGATCGCGCCGGTAGCGGTGCGGGTGACGATCACCTGCTCTGAGGCCATGCGAAAGACTTCGAAATCATTGGGGTTTGGGATCACGCTTTCATGCGCGACGCAGTGCCAGTGGCGGCGAAACACCCGCTCAAGATCGCGCTCGTAGATCTCCTCGTCATGGTAGAAGGCGCGGACGAGCCCATGACCCGGCCGATGCGCCGCCACCAGCTGATCGATGCGGTCGCCCGCGACGGTGGTATTGGAAAGGTCCGATGCGAACATGGGCCTGTACTCCCGAAAGATGGACCGGAAGAACCGCGTTCCGGCGCGCGTATTTTCGTTGTGCCTCGAAAAGCCCCTCATCCGCCTGCCGGCACCTTCTCCCCGCAGGCGGGGCGAAGGGACATCGCAGCACCCACTCGTTCCCCAAAACCATTTGCGACTCCGCCATTTCGACGACTGCCATCGTATGGCAAGCGTGCCGCATTCTCGTCCCCTCGCCCCGCCTGCGGGGAGAGGGATAGGGTGTGGGGCAACTCCAAGCGCGAGTTCACATCCGCACCCGCTCCGCCCGCGGGTCGTACATCGCCTTCAGCGACGCCTCGGCCTTCACCCGCGTGCCGGCGATCTCGATCTCGAAGCTGGAGCCAAGCACATCGGCGTCGCTCTCGCCCTCCGACGGCACGTAGCCAAGGCCGATCGCGCCGCCGAGATGGTGGCCGTAATTGCCCGAGGTGATGGTGCCGACGATCTTGCCGTCGCGCACGATCGCCTCGTTGTGGAAGAGCAGCGGCTCCGGATCGGCGAGGCGAAACTGCACCAGCCGGCGCGACAGCCCACGATTGTGTTTGGCAAGCACCGCCTCGCGTCCGATGAAATCGCCCTTGTCGGTTTTGACCGCAAAGCCGAGCCCGGCTTCGAGCACGTGGTCCTCGTCGGTGATATCGTGACCGAAATGCCGGAAGGCCTTTTCGATGCGGCAACTGTCAAGCGTGTGGATGCCGCAGAGCTTCAGCCCGAGATCCTGCCCCGCCGCCTCCAGCGCCTCGAACACATGCGCCGTCTGGTCGGTGGAGACATAAAGCTCCCAGCCGAGTTCGCCGACATAGGTGACGCGGTGGGCACGGGCGAGCCCCATGCCGATCTCGATCTCGCGCGCCGTACCGAAGGGATGCGCGGCATTCGAGAAATCGTTCGGGCTCACCTTTTGCAGAAGGTCGCGCGATTTCGGCCCCATGACGCAGAGCACGCTTTCGCCGGCACCGACATCGGTGATGACGACGAACTCGTCGCGCACATGCTTGCGCAGCCAGGCGAGATCGCGTTGCAGCGTGGCGCCAGGCACGACGAGCAGGAAGGCGGTCTCCGAGAGACGCGTGACCGTCAGGTCGCTTTCGATGCCGCCGCGGCCGTTGAGCATCTGGGTGTAGACGATGCGGCCGGCCTCGACATTCATCTCGTTGGCGCAGAGCCTCTGCAGGAAGGAAAGCGCGTCGCGCCCCTCCACCCGGATCTTGCCGAAGGAGGTCATGTCGAACAGACCGACGCGCTCACGCACCGCCAGGTGCTCGGCCTTCTGGTTCTCGAACCAGTTCTGCCGTTTCCAGGAATAGCGGTATTCGCGCTCCTGGCCGTCATTGGCAAACCAGTTTGCCCGCTCCCAGCCTGCGACTTCGCCGAAGACGGCACCGCGGGCTTTCAGGTGCTCGTGCAGCGGCGAGCGCCGCACGCCGCGGGCCGTCGCCATCTGGCGATAGGGGAAATGATCGGCATAGAGCAGGCCGAGCGTCTCGGAGACCCTGTCCTTGAGATAGGCGCGGTTCTTCTGGAACGGCTGCGCTCGGCGGATATCCACCTCCCAGAGATCGAAGGGCGGCTCGCCGTCGTTCATCCATTGAGCCAGCGCCATGCCCGCCCCGCCGGAAGAAACGATGCCGATCGAGTTGTAGCCGGCAGCAACCCAGTAGCCTTTCACCTCCGGCGCCTCGCCGAGATAGTAGCGATCGTCGGGCGTAAAGCTCTCCGGGCCATTGAAGAAGGTATGGATCCCCGCCGTCTCCAGCATCGGCATGCGATTGACCGCCATTTCGAGGATCGGCGAGAAGTGGTCGAAATCATCGGGCAACTGGTCGAAGCAGAAGTCCTCGCGGATACCGTCCATGCCCCAGGGCTTCGCCTTGAGTTCGAAGGCGCCGACCAGCATCTTGCCGGCATCCTCCTTGTAATAGGTGCACTCGTCCGGCACCCGCAGCACCGGCAAGCGGGTCAAGTTGGGGATCGCCTCGGTGACGATGTAGAAATGCTCGCAGGCATGCAGCGGCACGGTCACACCGGATTGCCGCGCGAACTCGCGGCCCCACATGCCCGCGCAGTTGACGACATAATCGGTCTCGATCGTGTAGGTCTCGCCGTTCTGCTCGCAGGTGACCCCGGTCACCCGTCCATCCTTCTTCAAGACGGCCGTCACCTTGACGCCCTCGATGATAGTTGCGCCGTTCTGCCGCGCGCCCTTGGCAAGCGCCATGGCGATATTGGCCGGGTCGCACTGGCCGTCGAGCGGCAGGTGCACGGCCGCCTTC
This sequence comes from Ensifer adhaerens, assembly GCF_013283195.1. GTDB lineage: Bacteria > Pseudomonadota > Alphaproteobacteria > Rhizobiales > Rhizobiaceae > Ensifer > Ensifer adhaerens_G. Next base: position 3,250,978 of record NZ_JABEKT010000001.1, read on the forward strand.
ACGTCCGAGGTGTTGAGGTGTGGATACATCGCCTTCACCTCGTCGGGCGTGATTTCACGCACGTCGACATTGAAGGCGCGCGCCAGCGACGCCTGACGGTAGATTTCTTCCTTGCGTTCCTCCGTCAGCGCCACGGTGATCGAGCCGTTCTGGCGCATGCCGGTGGAAATGCCGGTTTCGGCCTCAAGCTTGACGTAGAGGTCGGCGGAATATTTCGCGAGCCGCGTCATGTTCTGCGAGGCGCGCAGCTGGCCGATCAGGCCGGCCGCATGCCAGGTGGTGCCCGACGTCAGCTGCTTGCGCTCAAGCAGCACCACGTCGGTCCAGCCGAGCTTGGCGAGGTGATAGGCGACGGAACAGCCGGAGACGCCGCCGCCGATGATGACGGCCCGGGCTTTCGAGGGGATGGGCTTGGTCATGCGCGCAGTCTTTCATTGGAGGGATCCCAGAGCGGCTGGTCGGCCTCGACCGTCGCCTTGAAGCGGTCGCCGAAGATCTCGACCTCGATCTCGTTGCCGGGTACGGCGAGATCGGCCCTGAGCATGCCGAGCGCGATCGACTTGCCGACGCGGTAGCCCCAGTTGCCCGAGGTGGTCTCGCCGACCACCTGGCCGTCCGACCAGAGCGTCGACATGTAGGGCGCATCGCAGCCGTCGGCGGCGACCGTCAAGGTGACGAAGCGCTTGGAAACGCCCTGCTGCTTCTCCCGCTCCAGCGCCGCCTTGCCCTTGAAGCCCGGCTTTGCCCAGTCGACGAAGCGCTCGAGCCCGCCCTGCAGGATGGTGTAGTCGGTGGAGAGATCGCCCTTCCAGGCGCGGTAGCCTTTCTCGATGCGCAGGCTGTCGAGCGCCTCCATGCCGAAGGGTTTCAGGCCATGCTTCTCGCCGGCCGCCCACACTGCGTCGAAGATCGTTGCCGTGTCCTCGACCTTCGTATGGATCTCCCAGCCGAGTTCACCGGCAAAGGAGACGCGCACCAGCTGGCAATAACGCCCGGCGATTTGCGCCGTCTGGTGCGTGAGCCACCCCTTGGCGAGATCCGCGTCGCTGACCTCTGCGAGGATGTCGCGCGATTTCGGCCCCGTCAGGATCTGGCAGCTGAATTGCGTGGTGACGTCGTCGAGCGTGAAGGCGGCATCTGCCGGCAGGTGCTTTTGCAGCCACTCGAGATCGTGCCACTGCGCCGTTGCCGCCGTGATCAGGAAGAAGAAATCCTCGTCCAGCATCATGACCGACATTTCGGTGACGATGCGTCCCTTGTCGTCGGAGAAATAGGCAAGACCGATGCGGCCGGGCTTCGGCACGCGGCCGGTGATCAGGCCTGAGAGCCACTCGGTCGCGCCCTTGCCCTTCACCCTGAAGCGCGAGAAGCCCGGCAGGTCGAGGATGCCTGCCGCATCGCGCACGGCGAGACACTCCTCCTCGATGCGTTTGGCCCAGGGCCCTGCCCGCCCCCAGGTCTGGGTCGCCTCCTCGGACGTGTCGTCGCCCGGTTTGGCGTACCACATCGCCCGTTCCCAGCCGTTATAGGGCTGGAACTGCGCGCCGAGTGCTGCAATCCGGTCGTGGATCGGGGACAGCTTCTTGCCGCGACCCGCCGCCCAGTAATGTTTGGGGAAGTGCATCGCATATTCGTGGCCGTAGATCTCCATGCCCTTGGCGATGCAATAATCCTGGTCGGTATAGTCGGTGTAGCGGCGCGGGTCGCAGGACCACATGTCCCACTCGGTCTGGCCCTCGGTGATCCATTCGGCGAGCACCTTGCCGGCACCACCCGCCTGGCAGATGCCGAAGGTGAAGACGCAGGCCTCAAACGCATTGGGCACGCCGGGCATCGGCCCGATCAGCGGATTGCCGTCAGGCGCGTAGGGGATCGGGCCGTTGATGATCCGCGACAGCCCGGCGGTTCCGAGGATCGGCACGCGCTCGACGGCGTCGTTCAGGTACCATTCCAGCCGATCGAGATCGTCGGGGAAGAGCTGGAACGAAAAGTCTTCCGGCATCGGGTCGTCGGGCGTGACCCAGTGGGCGCGACAGTTGCGCTCATAAGGCCCGAGGTTCATGCCGTTTTTCTCCTGGCGGAGATAGTAGGAGCTGTCGACGTCGCGCAAGAGCGGCAGCTTGTGGCCGGCTTCCTTCGACCAGGCGGCGAGCTCCGGGATCTCGTCGAACAGGATATACTGATGGCTCATCACCATCATCGGCACGTCGCGGCCGAACATCTTGCCGACCTCGCGGGCGTAGTAGCCGGCGGCATTGACGACGTATTCGCAGCGGATCTCGCCCTGTGGCGTGGTGATCACCCACTCGTCGTTTTCGCGGCGCGCCGCCGTGACGGGACAGAAGCGGATGATCTTTGCGCCCATGTCGCGCGCGCCCTTGGCCAGCGCCTGCGTCAGCTGCGCCGGATCGATATCGCCGTCATAGGGGTCGTAGAGCGCACCAGTCAGGTCATGCGTTTCGAGGAACGGGTAGCGGCTGCGCATTTCGTCCGGCGACAGGATATCGAGGTCCATGCCCTGGTAGCGGCCCATGCCGACGACGCGCTTGAACTCCTGCAGCCTCTCCTTGGAGTGACCAAGCCGGATCGAGCCGGTGACATGATAGTTCATCGGATAATCGACGAGCGCGCCGAGATCGCGATAGAGCGACGCGGAATAGCGCTGCATGTTCATGATCGACCAGGACGACGAAAACGTCGGCACGTTGCCGGCCGCATGCCAGGTCGAGCCGGCCGTCAGCTCGTTCTTTTCCAGAAGCACGCAGTCGGTCCAGCCGGCCTTGGCAAGATGGTAGAGCGAGGAAGCGCCGATCGCTCCCCCACCGATGATCACGACACGCGCGTGAGACGGCAAATTCGACATGCACTGTTCCCTCGTTTTGCCGGAATTCTTGCCGGTGAAACGAGGCGCCATCAAGCGACGGAAACAGGCTTTATTGATCGATGAATTCGATTAGATTGGACGGACCTTCGAAACCGGACGCAATGCCGATGCAAGTGGATCTGATCGAGACGTTCCTGGACCTGATGGAGACCCGCTCCTTCAACCGCACCGCCGAGCGGCTAAACATCACCCAGTCCACCGTGTCCCATCGGGTCAAGGCGCTGGAGGGCCAGTTCAACCGCAAGCTCTTCACCCGTAACAAGGGCGGGACCGTGCCGACGGCCGCAGGCCTCAGGTTTCTGGATTACGCAAAAGCCCTGCAAAACCAGTGGCATGAGGCAACACGCGCGGTCACCAGTGCCGGCGCGCTGGAGCGCTCGATGCGGCTCGGCATCCAGCACGATCTCGCCGAAGCCTTTGCCGGCGAATGGCTATCTGCCATCCGGCTGGAGCTGCCGACCACCGAATTTTACATGGAGGCGGATTACTCCAACCAGATGAACCGGGATCTCGGCGCCGGCGATCTCGACCTCGCTTTGCTCTACACCCCGCATTACCTGCCCGATCTTCACTACGAAAGGATCGGCGATGTGCATTACGTGATGGTCGGCACCGATTCCGCCTCGCTAGCCGATATCAAGGTCGAGACCTATATCCAGGCAATCTATTCGCCGGCCTTCGATCGTGCCCACCGGCTCGCCTTGCCGCATCTCTCCGCAGCGCCGGTGGCGACCGGCCAGAACATGGCAATCACCATGCTGCTGCATTCCCTCGGTGGTGCCGCCTATGTCACCGCGGCAACGGCCGATCGGCTCGTCCAGTCCGGCCGAGCAAAGCTCGTCGCCGATGCGCCGGTGATCCCGCAGTCGATCTATGCCGCCACCAGCCTTCGCACCCGCCACGCGCACCAGCACCGCAAGATCATCGGCGCGATGCAGGCTCTGCTTTCCGCAGGAAGTGAGGCCCTGGGCTGAAGCTAGGCCATGCGGCGCTGGATCAAGCGCTGCAGGACCATCAGGATGGAGACGATCGCCAGATAATAGACGAGCGCTGCCGAATACCATTCGACGAAGCGGAAGCTTGAGGCGATCGCGTCGTTGACGACGGCCATGATCTCTCGCATCGAGATGACGTAGGCAAGCGAGGTCAGCTTGATCAGGTTGATGAACTCGTTGACGAGCACCGGCATGACGATGCGCAGGGCCTGCGGCAGGACGACGAGGAAAAAGGTCTGCATCCGGTTGAGCCCGAGGGCGCGGGCCGCATCCGTCTGCCCCTGGCCGATCGCTGCCAGTGCCCCGCGCATCGCCTCCGCCATATAGGCGGTGGTGACCAGCGTGAAGGCGATGAAGGCGGCGGCAAAAGGCGTGTACCAGGGCGCCCGCGTCAGGCCGGGAAAGAGCTGCGGCGCACCGTTCCAGACGATCAGCAGCACGAGGATCAGCGGGGCCGAGCGAAACAGCCAGACATAGATCTGGGCCGCCGTGCGGCGCACCGCCGCCATCGAGTTGAGCGCGACGGCGAGCGGCAGGCAGAGCAGGAACGAGGCGGCCTGAACCAGGATGGAGAGCAGGATCGCGATCGCCGCCCCCTGCAGCATGACCGGCATGGTCAGGGCATCGAAAAACAGTTTGGTGTCGAAGTTCATGCCCTGCCCGCTTCCTTGGATTAAGTTAGCGCGGGATGCGGGCGGCAAACCGCGCACACTTTTCCTCATCCCGCTCTCCAGCATCAACGATCGTAATCGACGTCGAACAGCGCCGGGTCGAGGCCATATTTCTTGGCGATGCCGCTGAAGAAGCCCTGTTCCTTCAAAGTCTTGAGCCCCGCCTTGACCGCGGCAGCATCGCTGCCTTCGCGCCTGGAGTAGATTCCGTAGGTGAAATCCGACGCCCAGGTATAGGGGAGCTGCAGCGCCCCGTCGGAGCGCGAGGCGCGATAGGCGCCCTCGGCCTCTTCGGTCATCGTCGCATCGACGCGGCCGACGAGAACCTGCTGGTAGGCCGCCTGTTGGGTCGGATATTCCTGCACCTCGACCGGCGGCTGGCCCTTGGCGGCGAGCGCCTTGTTCAGGGGCTCGATCCGCTCCTGCTTGTAGTAGGCGCCGGCTTCGAGCGCGATCACCTTGCCGCTCAGATCCTCCGGCACCTTGATGGTGTCGGTGCCGGCCTTGGTCACCATTGCGGTCGCCGATTTCATGTAGGATACGCCGTCATAAGTCTCGCGGCGCTTGGCGTTGATGTAGATGCCGCTGATGATCACGTCGCAGCGCCCGGCGCCGAGCGTCGGCAACAGCCCGGCAAATTCCGTGACCGTATAGCCGACCTTGGCGTTCCAGAGGCCGGCAAGCGCCTCGACGATCTCGATATCGATGCCGGTCGGCTTTGGATCGGCCGGGCTCTCCTTGAAGGTCAGCGGCGGAAAGGCAGCGGTGGTGCACACGCCGATGTCGCCATCGGCGGCAAAGGCTGGTACTTCCGCATGGGCAAGCCCCGCCGACAGCAGAATGGTCCAGAGAAGGGTTGCATGCGATGCCAGTCTGATCATCTGTATTCCCCTCGATTAGGTTGGTGAAACACGCCCGACGATGTCGCCATAGGCCTGGCTGTCGAAGGCGGGAAGGATAAGCGGGTCGACGAACCCGTCGCGCCGCGCCGTCAGCACGTATTGCATCATCGACGCATTGTCGGGCATCTCGAAAACCTGGACGAAGTCGTAGGTTCCGAGCGTGGCGTAGAAGGCGACCGAGCGGCCGCCGAGCGCAGAAACGCGGTCTTCGCTGACCTTGCGCCGCGCGCCGCTGTCGGCAAGTTCGGCCAGTCCCTTGGCCGTCAGTCTCATCAGCGAGATATATCTTTGCATGGGGCATCATTCCGTTGAAACGGTTGGCAGAACGCTTTGAAATGGGAGTGTGCTGTCGGCGTTAGCCGCTGGCTTTGGCCAGACCGGCGATGACGGCGTCGCTGGTCGAAACCGTGCCGAAAATGCCGTTCTCGATCGAGATCATGTTGATCGCCGCCTCATGCGCCCATTGCTCGCCACTGGCGCAGCAATCAGAGATCGTCAGGCACTGGAAATTGCGATCGCAGGCTTCGCGCAGCGTCGTGTGGACGCAGACATCGGTGGTGCAGCCGGTAAAGAGCATATGGGTGATGCCCCGCGCCCGCAGCACATGCTCAAGATCCGTATAGGTGAACGAGCTGTTGCAGGTCTTGTCGATGATGACGTCTGTGTCGGCGACATCGAGTTCCGGCAGCAGCTGGAAGCCGGGGCTCGAGCGCAGCAGCACCTGCGTATTCTCGAGGCCCGAACGCTTTCGCCGCCATATTTCGTAAGGCGTCATATCGGCGAGGTCGGCACGGTAGCCCTGCCGTGTATGGATGATCAGGCAGCCGGCCTTACGCGCCGCCGATATCACCCGGTTGACCGCCGGCACGATGGCGGCGAGCGGCGCCGGATCGTAGCCCATCGAAGCGAAGTATCCATCGGGCGAACAGAAGTCGATCTGAAGGTCGATCACCATCAGCGCGGTCTGTGACGGAACCAGCCTGCCGTCATAAGGAAAATCAAATGGTTGCGCTGCAATCATGGTCTTACTCCCTCTCTCCGATCCGATTCATAGGAGTAAAAATCGATTGGGAATAGCGATTTTTTATGCTTGATATTGTCTAGTTTAACTAAACAATTATCGATGACGCAAACGCATCGATCGACTGCAAATCAGGGCTTGGAGCTAAAATGAAAGCGCTGCATTTCCTGCCCTATCTCAGGGTCTTCGAAGCCGTTGCCCGGATCGGATCAGTGCGCCAGGCAGCAGATGAACTCGGCCTCAGCCCCGGAGCCGTATCGCTGCAGCTGCGCAGGCTTTCTGAAACGACGGGCCTGACGCTTCTGGAAAAATCGGGGCGCAATATCCGCCTGACCGCAGCCGGGCGTGATTTTGCCCAGACCGTTTCCCACGCCATCGGCAATCTCGCCATCGCCGTTGAAAACAATGCGGAACGTCAGCTCGAAAACCACCAGACGAAGCTTACGGTCGCCTTGCCCCCGGCCCTGGCAATCGCCTGGATGGCGAGCCTGCTGGTGCAATTCGCCGATGCGCGCGGAGTCAGTGATCTCGCCATGCGCAGCTGTATCCGCGCAAGCGACGTGCAATGGGACGATGTCGACCTGGCCGTGGTCTACGACAATCCGCCCTTCAACGGGCTTTGGTGGCAGGTGGTCAGCGACGTGAAGCTCAGGACGATTTGCTCGCCGCTTCTTTTCCCGCGGCTGGAAGGGTCGCACCGCGACCGGAAGCTGCGCGACGTCACCTTGCTGCATGAGGACGACGGCCGGGAATGGACGCGCTGGTCGGCCGCCGCGCGCATATCGCTTGAAGGCAGCCGCAGCGTCCGGGTGCCTTCAGTCGCCGTCGCGGTGGCGTCCGCCCTACAGGGACAGGGCATGGCTCTCGTCTCGGATGTGCTGACCCGTTCTTATCTGCAAGAGGGCCGGCTGATCCAGCCGTTTCCGACGGCGATACCCGCATCGGCAGGCTACTACCTGCTCTGCCCGACGGAGAAGGCCGAGGCGCCGCTGATCCAGGCGCTTGCCCATCAGATCGCCGCCCATCTGCGCGGTGACTGACATGGCCGGCTTTCAGTAGCGCCCCTTGAGCAGCGCCTTCAGCCGCGTCGCGTCATCAGTCGTCACCCCAGGCGGATCGACCACGTCCATCCACGCATCGATGTAATGTTCCGGCGCATAGACATGGCCGTAGCCGATCGGCGTCGTCGTACCCGTCGCCGCGTCGGCCAAAAGCTGGAACATCGTTACCACAGGGAACCATCTAAGGTCGGGCGAGACGTCATGGCCACGCGGCGCCTTCATCCAGTCCGGCTCGCGATAGAAGGAAAGCGGATCGAAGAAGGTGATCGGGTCGCTGGCATATTGCAGGTAGACGATGCGGACATTACCCCATACCGCGCCGGGGATATCCAGCGCATTCTTCTGGCCGGTGAAGCGGATCACCGAACCGTCGCGATAGCGCGGCAGCCACTCCGGAGAGCCCGGATTTCGGGCCGCCGTCACCGAAAGCCAGGTCCGCGTCGGGAACGGCGTGCCGACCCAGAGAGCGCCCTGGAATGGGTCGCTGATGATGTCGAACAGGTCGACCGAGCCCTGCGAGTTCATCGAGCCGAGACTGAGGCCGTAGAGGTAGAGGCGCGGACGTTTGTCCTTGGGCAGCGTCGTCCAGTAACCGTAGACGGCGTCGAACAAGGCATTGGCAGTCTCGCCGCCATATTCCGGCTCGACCAGAAGCGACAACCAGCTCGCCAGATAAGAATACTGCACCGCGACACTCGCGACGTCGCCCTTCAAGAGATACTCGACAGAATCGATGCCCGGCGGATCGACCCAGCCGGTGCCTGTCGGCACGACGATCATCAGGTTGGACCGCTCGAACCCGCCGACACGCTTCAGTTCTTCGAGCGCCAGCTTGGCCCGTTCCTTCGCCGTCTCGGCCGAATTGAGCCCGGCATAGACGCGCAAGGGCTCCTTCACCTCACCACTGAAGACGGCGCCGATATCCCGGGCGCTTGGCCCCGAGGCGATGAACTGGCGCCCCTGCCGGCCGAGTTCGTCCCAGGTCATAAGCGACGCGCCGCTGCCCGTCTTCAGCGGGTCGCTCGGCGGCGCCACATCAGGGTCGATCAGCGCATCGAGCCTCCGGAAGGAGCTGTCGGCCGCATGCAGAGCGAAGCGGAAGATCACCCCGTCGGTCGCCGACCAAAAGAGAGCGATGGCCGCGGCAATAGCCGTGACCTTTGCCAGCGGCCGCGTCAGCACATACTCGAAGCGCCCGGCAAGAAAGCGGAATGTCAGCCGGAACAGGCGTGCCAGCAACACGATGAGGATGAAGACGACAGCGGCGATGAGGCCAAGCTTGAACGGCTCGGCGCTCTCGACGGGATCGAGCCCCATGAGGCTGCGCACGGTATTCTGCCATTCCGCCGCCCGCCAAAGAAAGGTCAGCGCAAAAATTGCGCAGCCGAGGGCCGCCGCAATCTTGAGGAACAGGCCAGTCTTCGACCGTACGTCCGGCAGTTCGAGATAGGACCAGAGCCAGCGCAGGAACACGCCGATGGCATAGCCGGCAGACAGCGAAAGGCCTGAGATCAACGCCTGAATGACATAGGGCCGCGGGATCAGGCTCGGCGTCAGAGACGCGGCGAAGAACAGCACTGCGACGATGAGCCCCGTCGTCGACAACGACGCCCAAAGCCCGGACACGAAACGTGGAACGGGCCACCTCGTCCTGCGCAGGCCTATCTCTTCAAGGTGATCCACCGGCAGGCTCCTTGTTGTCAGTCGTTCGTCAAGAGCGCCATTCGGGTTGGCGCGGTGCCCGATTGATAGCCGCCAGCCGCAGCAGCGACCACCTCGCGTCGGCAGTGTCACCGCCACCGACGCCATCCCCTACACGCGGCATGCGCGGATCAGCTTTTCTGGAAGGCCAGGTGCACGCCGAGTCCGACGAGCACGCCGCCACCGGCGCGCTGCATCGCACGCTGCGCCATGCTCGAGCGCTTGAGCCTTGCCATCAGTACCCCCGCCAGAATGACGCAGACGATATCGGCCGACGAAAACATCAGGTTGACGATCGTGCCGAGGATGACGAACTGCAGCCAGACCGGGAACGCCGCGGATGCATCGATGAACTGCGGCAGGAAGGCCACGAAAAAGATCGCCGTCTTCGGGTTAAGCACTTCGACGGTGATGCTTTCGAAGAAGGCGCGCCGGCCGGATTTCGCCCCGATGCCGGGCAAGTCGCCGGTCCCATGCGCCTTGGCGCGAAACAGCGAAATCCCGAGCCAGACGAGATAGGCGGCACCGGCAAACTTGACGATCATGTAGAGCACCGGCACCGCATGAAACAGCACCGACAGGCCGGCGGCCGCCGCAACGACATGCACATAACCGCCGAGGTGAATGCCGAGCGTCGCCATCAAGCCGGACCAGCGGCCGCGCGCCATCGTCTGCGCCGCCGCATAAAGCATCGCAGGACCCGGGATATAGGCGAAAATTGCCGTGGTCACGACGAAGGCCAGAAGCAATTCCATAGGCGGCATCGCAATGCTCCCAAAAGGTCATATGGTGTGCAATTTCCGGCAGTAGACAATGCCTGCGCCCGCTTGGCAAGGCGAGATCGATGCCCCACGCACGCGGACCTTGCAGAGGCGAACCGAACAAGTTCGCTGTTGTCCTGGATACAATTGCCTAAAGGCAATTGTCGGTCAGATCCGCCGCTCCTTGATCGTGTTCATCACGAAGCTTGTCTCGATTGAGGCCACGCATTTGAGCCGGGCGATCTTCTCCTTGATGAACCGTTCGTATTGCTCGAGCCCGGCGCTCATCACCTTCAGCACGTAGTCGCGCGAGCCGGTGACGAGATGGCATTCAAGCACCTCGTCCCAACCACGGATCGCCTGCTCGAACATGACGATCTCGTCCTCGTGCTGGCGGCTGAGGCGGACTGTGGCGATCGCCGTCATCGTCCAGCCCTCGACTGCCGGATCGATGAGCGCGGTATAGCCGCGGATGACGCCGGTTTCCTCCAGTCGCCGCAGCCGCCTGAGGCAGGGCGAAGCCGACAGGCCGACACGCTCGGCCAGGTCGTTGTTGGTGATGCGTGCGTCGGCCAGCAACTCCCTCAGGATTCTGCGGTCAGTCTCGTCGGCAATTTTCTGCGTCATATCTCTTCAATCCCGGCAATAGTTTGCGCAACTCAAGGGTATGTGATTGCAAATAGCAAGGATCGGTCCAAGCGTCTGATATAATTTGCCTGCCAGTCGCCCCGTTTCGCTTCAGGAGAAAGCCATGACCGCGCCGCACCCCTACAAGACCCATATCGGAAACCACAAGCTGCATCCCGAAACACTGATGCTGAACTATGGGTACGACCCTGAACTGTCTGAGGGGGCCGTCAAGCCGCCGGTGTTCCTGACTTCCACCTTCGTCTTCCGCACCGCCGAGGAAGGCCGCGATTTCTTCGATTTCGTCTCGGGCCGTCGCGAGCCGCCGGCGGGTGTGGGTGCCGGCCTCGTCTATTCGCGCTTCAACCATCCGAACAGCGAGATCGTCGAGGATCGCCTTGCCGTCTACGAGCGCACGGAAAGCTGCGCGCTGTTTTCCTCCGGCATGTCGGCGATCGCAACGACGCTGCTTGCCTTCGTCAAGCCCGGCGATGCGGTGCTGCACAGCCAGCCGCTTTACGGCGGCACCGAGACGCTGCTGGCGAAAACCTTCCTCAATCTCGACGTTTCGGCCGTCGGTTTTGCCGATGGCGTCAACGAAGCGGCGGTGACGGAAGCTGCTGAAGCGGCGATGGCGAAAGGCCGTGTCTCGGTCATCCTGATCGAAACGCCCGCCAACCCGACCAACAGCCTCGTCGACGTCGCCATGATCCGCCGCGTCGCCGACGCCATTGGCGCCAAACAGGGCCACACGCCGGTCATCGCCTGCGACAACACCCTGCTCGGCCCGGTGTTCCAGCGACCGATCGAGCACGGCGCCGATATCTCGCTCTACTCGCTGACCAAATATGTCGGCGGTCACTCAGATCTGATCGCCGGCGCCGCCCTCGGGTCCAAGGCGGTCATGAAGCAGGTGAAGGCGCTGCGCGGCGCGATCGGCACGCAACTCGACCCGCATTCCTGCTGGATGCTCGGCCGCTCGCTCGAGACCCTGTCGGTGCGCATGCACAAGGCCAACGACAATGCCCTGGTGGTGGCGGAATTCCTGCGCGACCATCCCAAGGTCGAGCGCATTCACTACCTGCCGTTCCACGACGAAGCCTCGCCGCTCGGCAAGGCCTATGCGGCGCAATGCACAGGGGCCGGCTCGACCTTCTCCTTCGACATCACAGGTGGCCAGGAGGCGGCCTTCCGCTTTTTGAATGCGCTGCAGATCTTCAAGCTCGCCGTCAGCCTCGGCGGCACGGAATCGCTGGCAAGCCATCCGGCGGCGATGACCCACTCCGGCGTGCCGATCGACGTTCGCCGCCGCATCGGCGTTCTCGACACGACGATCCGGCTTTCGATCGGCATCGAGCATCCGGACGATCTGGTCGCCGACCTCGCGAACGCGCTGACGCTCGCCTGATCTGATAGGCTGGCCGCCGACCCCTTCGGCGACCGGCCTCCTCAATGGGACAGGATGTTGATCACATTGCCGAACGGATCGCGCATATAAAAGCGCCGCACGCCCCAGGGCTCGTCGGTAAGCTCGTAGACGACGTCCACGCCCTTCTTCCGTGCTTGCGCATAGACCGTATCGACATCGTCCACTTCGATCGACAGCACCGGCACCGACGTGCCGTTTCCGCCCTCGCTCGCCACGCCCACCTGCGGCATCGCGGTCTGCCCTTTGGCGGCGAATGTCAGGATCCAGCCATGATCCATCACCAGCTCAAGCCCGAGCAGGTCGGCGTAGAAGGCGTGCGCGGCCTTGGGATCCGGCGCGTATAGATTGGAAACGATGCGTTTGACTGCCATGTCGCTCTCCCGGTTTTCGGGCGCAATCTGTATCGCGGCAACGCGTTTGCCTACTGCATAATTCCTTAAATCAGAATCGATTTAAGGAATTATGCAGCAATTTATAGTGCTACAGCGCCGTCACGTGCTGCAAAAGGATAGAGCGGCCTTTTCGCGTCCTGTCAGACGCCCGGTGCCGCCGGCGATCGCGGCAGCACCGTGCGGATCGCCGTTTCCACCAGGGCCTTGAAGCGGGCGATTTCCGGCCGCCGCTGTTGTTGGCGCGAGGCTTCCAGAAAGACCGTTCCCTCGGTGCCGTCGATCGCGAGCGGGCGGATGGCGAGCGGCGGGTGCAGCGCCGTCAGATGACGCGCAAGCGACGACGGGACGGTGGCGACCAGCCGGCTGGCAATCAGCGCGTCGCCGATCCCCAGATGCGATGGCATGGTGAGCATGATCCGGCGCGAGCGCCCATCGCGCGCCAGCAGCCGGTCGAAGTGATTGTCCGACGCCGGCCAGGGCAGCGAATAGAGATGCGCGGCCGAGAGATAGTCGTCGACCGCCACCTCATCCGCGCCGGCAAGTGGGCAGAGCGGTCCGAACAGACAGACGAGCCGGTCGCATGCAACCGGTATCCGCTCGACGAGACTGCGGTCGTCCCGATCGCCACCGACCGAGATGACCGCATCGACCTCGCCCTGCGACAGCTCGGTGGCATAGGAGCGGCGCTCGAAGACGCGGATCTCCAGGCTATGGCCCGCATGGTCCTGAACCAGGCTCTGTATCAGCACCGGCAGGAGTTGCTGGCGCAGACCGTCCGGCACCACGAGCGTGAAACGCCGCGCCTGCGGCAATGCCTCCAGTGCGCCCGATGAAACCGCAAGGGTGATGCTGGCGATCATTTCGCTGAGCGGCACCGCGATCTCTTCCATGCGCGGCGACGGCACCATGCCGCTCGGCGTGCGCACGAACAGATCGTCGGCAAAGTCTTCCCGCATGCGACGGAGCCTGTGGCTGATCGAGGATGCCGTTACCCCCAGCCGGTCGGCTGCCCTGCCGACATGGCGCTCCAGCATCAGCGCATGCAGCACTTTCAGGTTGTTGAGGTCGATCCGACGCCAGTCGAGCATGCTGAATTCCATTCAATGCGAGATGAGGAGCAATCATTTTCCAGCGATCACGGGCTTTGCTAGAGCGCCTCCTTAACACAGGAGACCTGAATGCTTGACCTGAAGCGGATCGCCCGCAGCACTTTCCTGACGCTTCTGTTGCTGCCGACGCCATCGATCGCCGAAGATGGCGGCCCGCACGTTACCAGCTGCGAGGCGATCGCCCCTATGGTTGCCGGCTGGCAGAAGCAGCCACCGGAATGGCCGGATGTCGAGCTGACCGCCGAAGTTGTATCGCTGGAGGTCCAGGATCCGATCGCCGTCACCACGCTTTGCCCGAACACCAAGACCCGCGTCGTCTGCCTCGAATACAACAACAGCGCGCTGAAGCCGGGAGATCGGGTCGACGTCAGCGGACTGGTGTCCGGCACATTCGAAAACGGCGTCGTACTCGACCCCTGCGGCACCACCAAGGTCGAGGCCGACGGCAAACCCTGAAGCCGGAAATCAGCGGGCGGACATCGCCGCGCGGACCAGCATTGCCGCCGCCTTGCCGGCACTCTCCATGTAGCTTGCATCCCGATGCAGGAGGACGACGGCAAAACTGCCGTCGAGCAAAAGCAGCATCTGGCGCGCCAGTTCACCGGCATCATTGATGTCTGCCTCGGCGAACACCTGCGCCAGCCAGGCCTCGAAAGTCTTCTTGTGGCTGGCACCGATGCGGATCGCCGGATGGCCGGGCATATTGGCGAGCTCGGCCGAGGTGCGCAGGAAACCGCACCCTTTCCATTTGGGATGTCGCGCGGCCCGGGCGAGATTGACGAAGATCGCCTCGGCCTTTTCGGCCAGATCGCCGTCTGCCGCTTCGAACCATTTGCGAAAAAGCAAAAGGTTCGGCTGGTCGCGGCCTTCGAGATAGGCGGCGATCAGCTCGTCCTTGCTTTCGAAATGATAGTAGAGCGTGCGCTTCGTCACCCCTGCAGCCTCGGCCACCGCATCGACGCTGACGGCGCGGATACCCTGCGCATAGAAGAGCTTTGCTGCGGACGCGACAATCGTTTCCCGGGTCGATTTCTGAGCCTTCGCCATCACAATGTATACCGACTAGTGAATATACATGGTATCCTCCCTCACCTAACCTCTCCGTGTCAACACTTGCCGGAGAGCAACCATGTCCAACACCGTGCTGATGCAGATTTCCGAAGGCATTGCCCAACTGACGCTGAACCGGGCAGAGAAACTCAATGCGCTGAACTACGAGCTGATAGACCGCCTACTGGCCCTGCTCGACACCATCGAGGTCAACGACAAGGTCGGCGCGGTGATCATCACCGGCGCGGGCGAGCGGGCCTTCTCCGCTGGCGGCGATATTCACGAATTTTCTGAAAGCGTGGCGAAGGGCGTGAACCCGGCGGTGCGCGATTTCGTTCGCCGGGGCCAGCGGCTGACCGCGCGGCTTGAGTCCTTCCCGAAGCCGGTCATCGCTGCCGTCAACGGCATCGCCTATGGCGGCGGCTGCGAGATCACCGAGGCGGTGCATCTGGCGATCGCCAGCGAGCGGGCACGCTTTGCCAAGCCCGAGATCAAACTCGGCATGCCCCCAACCTTCGGCGGCACGCAGCGCCTGCCGCGGCTTGCCGGCCGCAAACACGCACTCGAGCTGCTGCTGACGGGCGAGGATTTCTCGCCGGACCGCGCCCGGGACATGGGCCTCGTCAACCACGTCGTTGCCCATGAGGAACTGATGCCTGCCACCCGCGACCTTGCCAGACGCATCATGGGATATTCGCCGCTCGCCGTCCGCTCGATCATCACCGCCGTCACCCGCGGCCTCAACATGTCGATATCGGAAGGGCTGCTGGTGGAAAGCGAGCAGTTCGCCCAGATGGTGCCGACCGACGACCTCTCCGATGCGCTCGCCGCCTGGAAGGGACGGCATATCCATGATGATCCGCCGCGTGACCGCTCCTTCTCGCGCTACTACTAAATTCAACCAAACGGTTGACAATAACTATCGCATCGGCAATATTCAACGACATGGTTGAATATAAGAACGATCGGCTCGACGCCGTATTCCATGCGCTCTCCGACCCCACGCGGCGAGCGATGCTTGAGGATCTGTCGGCGGGCGAACGGCTGGTGGGCGAGCTTGCCGCCCCCTTCTCCATTTCGCTTGCCGCCGCCTCGAAACACATCAAGGTGCTCGAGGGCGCCGGCCTCGTGCGGCGCGAGGTGCGCGGCCGCGCCCATGTCTGCCGGCTCGACGCCGAACCGATGCATGCCGGCATGGAGTGGATGCGCCATTACGAAGCCTTCTGGCGCCAGCGCATCGACGTGCTGGAAGCGCTGCTCCTGGCGGACGATGCGGCAAAGGGTGCGGATGCGCAGGCAACGACGGAGAAGAAGGGATGATTTCGTCAACCGGCAACGACGACGGATATGCCCGGATCGTCGCGCCGGATGCGGCGCGCATCGAGCGGCTGTTGCCGGGGCCGATCGAGCGCATCTGGGCCTATCTGACGGAGGAGAACAAGCGCCGCCTGTGGATGGCAGCCGGCACCGTAGGGGCCGCAGCCGGGACGAAGGTCGAGCACATCTTCCGTCACGAGGAACTCGGCACGGATTGCGGCGAACCGCCTGCCAAATATGCGGCCCTTGCCGGCGAGAGCCGAATCCATGGCCGCATCATCGCCTGCGAACCGCCGCATCTGCTCGCCTATAGCTGGGGCGAAGGCACGCCGACGCCATCGCAGGTGCGGTTCGATCTGGAAATGAGGGGTGCCAACGTGCTGCTGGTCGTCACCCATTCGCGCATCGCGAAACAGGAGACGATGGCGAGCTTTGCCGCGGGCTGGCATACCCATCTCGACATTCTCGCCAATGTGGTTTCCGGCCGCACGTCGCGCGGCTTCTGGAACAAGCATACCCTGCTCGAACTGGAATATGCCCGGCGGCTGTCGCCGCCCTAGCACCCTTTTAACCATCAGAAATTGCTGCGTGATTTTCCACCTGGGATCCCTGCCGACCCAGGGGCCTCATGCCGCACGTCCATTCAACGAGGCAGGATCAACGGAGTTTGACATGTTGCTTCAAAACAAGGTGGCCATCGTTTATGGCGGCAGCGGCGCGATCGGCGGCGCTGCGGCGTCTGCCTTTGCCCGCGAAGGTGCTGATGTCTTTCTGGTCGGACGGACAGCCGAAACCTTGAGCCGCACGACCGGGACAATTCGAGCGGCGGGCGGAAAGGCAGAGTTCGACGTTCTCGACGTGCTCGATCAGGCCGCCGTCGAGCAACATGCGCAATCGGTCGTCGATCGCGCCGGCCGGATCGACGTGGTGCTGACAGCAGTCGGCTTTGCCCATGTTCAGGGTCCGCCGCTTTCGGCGCTGACGCTGGAACAGTTCGAACGTCCGATCTCCGCTTACACCCGCGCCAATTTCATCACCGCCAAGACGGCCACAACGCATATGGAGAGAAGCGGCGGCGGCGTCATCCTGACGGTTTCGACGCCAGGCTCACGCCTGTCGGGCTCCGGCTTTCTTGGCTACGGCACCACCTGCGGCGCCATCGAGACCTTCTCGCGCATTCTGGCGGGCGAAGTCGGCAGCCACGGCATCCGCGTCATCTGCCTGCGCCCCGATGCCATTCCCGAGGCACTGCCGGTTTCACACGCACGTGCCGTCTTTCAAGGCTTTGCCGACCGCTTCGACACGACGGTGGAGGAGATGCTCGACGGTCGCGCGAAGACTGGGACATTGCTCGGGCGCTTCCCGAGGCTCGACGAAGTCGCCGACTATGCGGCCTTCGTCGCCTCGGACCGGGCGGGCGCCATGACAGGCGCAATCGCCAATCTCACCTGCGGTTCGCTCGTCGATTGACGGGAACGACCGGCGCACCCTCGTCAAGGTCCGCCGGTCGCCGCGTGTCAGGCGCGTGCAAATCCGAGGATGAACAGCGCCAGCGACCCGATCGAAGTCACCGTGCGCACATGGTTCCACCAGACCCAGTCGGTCAGGTAGCGCTGCTGCCAGAATTCAGTGGCAGCCTGGCCGGGCGTGACAGCACCCAGCGCATCGTTCATCGGAACGTTGAAGATGATGGTGACGATCAGCACGCCGGCGACATAGACGATGCCGCCGGCAGCTAGGAGCAGGCTGCCATTGCCCCCCCAGACGAAGGCGGCAATCACCAGGGCAAGCGCAAGAAGCGCAGTGCCCATGAAGACGCTCAGAAACAGCGGGTTCTGGATCACCACGTTGATGGCGTTCATCGCCGCGATCCCCTGCTCGGCCGGCAGCCGTGATAGCGCCTGCATGATGCAGACCGAGAAGATGAAGAACAGCCCGGCCATCAGGCCGGAACCGATCGCGGCGGCAAACGCCAGAGCGGGGATGAGCGGGATCATGCGGCAATACTCCAGACACCGGTTGCAGCGGTCTCCCGGGCGTAAGTTGCAAAGTCGCGCGGCCGGCGCCCAAGCACGCGCTCGACATCGGACGTCACACTCGAATTGCGCCCATCGAGCACCGAGGTGAAGAGATAGCGGATCAATTCGACATAGTCATCCGGCACGCCGTCGGCCTTCAGCTGCGCGGCAAAATCGTCAACCGGAACGGACTGATAGCTGATCCGACGATTGGCAGCCGCAGCGATCTCGGCCACAGCGTCGGCAAAGGTCATGAGCCGCAGGCCGGTCAGCGAATAGACCTGGCCAACATGGCCTTCATCCAGAAGAGCGGCAACCGCAACGTCGGCGATGTCGTCACAGCTGATGAAGGGTTCGGTGACCTCATCCGTCGGCAGGAAGACGGACCCGCTCACGATGCCATCGGCGAGAAAACCTTCGCTGAAGTTCTCGAAGAACCAGCTGGCCCGGATGATCGTCCAGTCAGCGCCGGAGGCCTGAAGCGCACGCTCGGCGGCTTCCGCCTCATCCTCGCCGCGGCCCGACAAAAGCACCAGCTGCTTGATGCCTGCGTCGACGGCAAGGCGTGAAAACTTGGCGATGATCTCGACGGAGCCCGGCACCGCCAGGTCGGGCTGGAAGCAGACATAAATGCGATCGACATTTACAAGGGCCGGCGCCCAGGTCGCCTCGTCGGTCCAGTCGAAAGAAGGCGACGCCGAGCGCGCGCCGATGCGCACCGCAACGCCCCGCTCCTGAAGGCGGGCCGCGACCCGCCGCCCCGTCTTGCCGGTACCGCCCAGAACCAGTGTCAGTTTGTCCGTCATCGCTTCCTCCTGAGGTTGGCCTACAAACATGAGCATCTCTCACATTTGCAAATGTGATAAATCCTCGTATTTTAGGAGTCAAGTCAAAATGTGAGCATCACTCATGAATCAAGAGACAAGCCCAGCCGCGGCTCCCCCCGACGACGAGACCGCGCTGCGCCGCACGCCGAGCCAGAAGCGCAGCCGAGAGCGTGTCGGGCAGATCCTCGCCTGCGCGACGGCACTCATCCAGGAGAAGGGCAGCGACGCCATGCGCATGAGCGAAGTCGCTGAAAAGGCTGGAATTTCGATCGGATCGCTCTACCAGTACTTTCCCGACAAGGCGGCGATCGTGCGCACGCTGGCCGAGCGCTACAATGCGGTGTGCAACGAGTGTATCGCGGCCGAGCTTGCCAAGGTGACGTCGCTCGCCGAGCTGCGTGAAGCCTTCGCCGTATTGTTCGACATCTATTACGATATGTTCCTGGCCGAGCCCGTCATGCGCGATATCTGGTCGGCGATGCAGGCCGACAAGGCGCTGCGGGAAATCGACCTCCAGCAAAGCCGCGCCGGTGGCCAGCTTCTCGCCGACGTCTGGGCCCGGTTTGTGCCCGACACGCCGCGCGAAACGATCGACAGCGCCGCCTTCCTGATCATGCATCTCGGCGATTGCACCATGCGGCTTGCGGTCTCGGTGGACCGGGCCGAGGGCGACCAGATCGTCGAGGCCTATAAACGCATGATCCTTCGGGATTTTGTCGCGGATGGGCCGGGCGGCGGCGCAAGTTTAATTGACATCTCCGGGGTGCGATCCTAATCATCATCAGATCGATTGGTTCCCGCAACGCGAACGCGTTTCGGGAGTAAACGGGAACGTGACGGATGGACCCATGCTGGGCATTCAAATCACGGCCGACCCCGCGACTGTAGAGCGACGTGAATGCGCCGTTCCGGAGCGATCCGGAAGAAGCCACTGGAGACGAGACCGCGAGAGGGCGGACCTTGGCTCTGGGAAGGCGAGGCAAATCCAGGGTGATTTCACCCGACGTCCTGAGCCAGGAAACCTGCCAGTCGATGCGGGCATAGGGCCCAAACCGGGAAATTTCCCGATGCCATCACGGAGGTTGTCATGGCTACGTCTACAGTTTCGAGCATTCCGCTCTCCCTCAGCGATCGTCTGACCGCGGGTATCATCGCGCTTCTCATCGGCGGCTTCCTCGTCTTCGGCGCGGGCCTGGCGAATTCGGCCGTGCTGCACGACACCGCGCACGACACCCGCCACTCCTACGGCTTCCCCTGCCACTAAGCGATGCGGAGGGACGCTACATGCGTTCCGCGTCGACATAGCTGCGGACAAAAACGCTTCCGGCAAACAGCCGGACGCGTTTGCTTGCGTCTGATGCAGACCAAAGATCTGCGGGCCGGAGCCGTTCGCAGGATTGCCAATGGGACACGGCGCTGCCTGCAAGGCGCATGGCGCGCCGATATCGAGGGATATCGAAAATGATTGTCAGAACGCTTCTGGCCGCGATCGTGGCTGGATTGATTGCCGGTGTCTTCATGACCGGCGCCCAGGAACTGCGCGTCGTACCGCTGATCCTGCACGCGGAAGAATTCGAAGGCGAAGCACCCGCCGCCGGTGAACAGCCCGCCGCCCAGCCGGGAACGGCCGATCCGGCCGCCGCCAACCACGAGCAGCATTCGTCGCTGAAGGCGGTTTCGCCGATTGGCGCCCTGCTCGACGCGCTGTCGCCGATCACGCCCGCCTACGCCCATGAGGGCGAACACGAGGAAGGCGGCATCATGTTCGGCATGAGCCGCTTCTCCGGCACGCTGATCGCCAATCTGGTGACCGGCTCCGGCTTTGCGTTGCTGCTGGCCGGCGTCAGCCTTGTCATCGGCTATCCGATCACGCTCAGGAACGGCGCGCTCTGGGGCGCCTGCGGCTGGCTTGCCGTACACATGCTGCCGGCCATCGGCCTGCCGCCGGAGCTACCGGGCTTCCCGGCGGCCGAACTCGGCGACCGCCAGGTCTGGTGGCTGGCAACGGTGGCGCTTTCCGCCGTCGGCCTTTATCTGCTGGTCCTGCGCGAAGAGATCGTTGCCAAGATCATCGGCCTCGTGCTGATCGCAGCACCCCACGTCTATGGCGCGCCGCAGCCGTCGGATATTTCCAGCAATGTTCCGGCCGTACTCGGCGCCGAGTTCGCCGTGGCAGCGCTCGCCACCACGCTCGCCTTCTGGATCGTGCTCGGCGTCGTCTCGGGCTTCATCAACGACCGTTTCGCCAAGGCATAAGCCGACCGGCCACCGTGACAAACGAGCCCCTGATATCGCCGATATCAGGGGCTCTGTCGTTTGACACCTTTAGCCAGCCTGCGATGCCAGCAGATGCGCCTGCAATCGTTCCCGACGCTCCTGCGGCGCCAACAGCACGCAACTGTCGCAGAAGCTGCCGCCTTCGGTTCGATAATAGAGACAGCAGCCGCCGCGCAGGCGATAGACGCGCGACAGCGCTTGATCGCCGCTCCCCTCGCCGAACTCGACCTTGATGGCCTCATAGCAGAGCTTGTCGGAATAGAGCGGCGTGCCTTGGCGCTTGACGATCGCCAGCGCCTTGGACATCGCATCCTCTTCGTCGCCGAGCGCGCGACCGATCTCCAGGAAACCACCCGCCAGCGAATCCGCTGCCAGCCGCCATTGCGCGCCGGACGAAAGACCCGTGCGACGCTTCAGCATGGCGATGACTGGCGCCAGATGCACGGCGAAGGTTTCACCGAAGGCATCCGCATCGCCTGGGGCATTATCGCCGACCGCAGGCATGCTTAGGCTGAAATGAAACCGTTTGGCCGCCACCAGCCGCTCACCATAGGCGCGCGAAAATTCTTCGAAGCGAAGTCGGCGAACCCCCGCCACGATTCCCGCACCGAGATAGAGGCTGCCAAGCGCGAGCGCCAGTTGGTTGCCGTAAAACGCGATCAGATGGGCGGCGCGGATCTTGTCGTCCATACCGACGGCGAAACAATCCTGATAGGCGAGCCCGGCTTCGAGCCCCGCACCATCTTCGGCCCAGAACTGCGCCGCGGAAAGACCGTCGTCGCCGGCAGCGTCCAGCGAAAAGCCGACTTCGGGAAAGAATGGCTGCAGGCGCGCGAGCAGGTCGAGAGCGCTCCGGCGTTGCGCCGCGTCCATGCCCTCTGCCGCCGGGCGATCGTCCTGCCGCTCGTGAGCGAAGCTCATGCCGTCTCCCTTGCCGCAAGCCAACCGCCGCGAAAATCGGCCTTCTGCAAGCCGCGCCGGATGGCCGGGACGCTACGCGTCAGCTGCCAGACAAAACCGTTTCTGGCGTTCTCGATCATCATCACGATAAGCCCCTGGTCAAGCCCGACCACGCGGTCGTCGACCCAGCCTTCAGGGCCTGCGCCGGACAGGCTTGGATTGAACCCGCCGGGAAAGCGGCCTTCGCATAGGAGGTCGGGATAGCGGTTTTCGAATGCGGCCAGCGCCGAGCGTGAAGCATCCGCAGCGAAGGGCAGACAGGCAACCGACGCCCAGGGGACCAGCGTGCCGTCATCGGGTCCACCGGGCGCACCGCGGGCGGCATAACCGAGCATCTGCTGCCAGCGTCCATCGACAAGCCGCAGCCGCCCCTTCGGTCCGTCACCGGCGCTGAGGCCCCATCCAACCCGGTCATAGCCGGCGAAACCTCGGGGATTGTCGTCGGCATACTGGCGCTGCAGGTCGATCGCCCGGCAGGTGTTCTCAAAATAATCCGTCGCCTTGTCGCGCATCGGCGGATCGCGAAGACCGCGAAGGTCGATCCAGGCCTGCGGAAAGAGATGGATGAACAGCGGGCCGGCCTGCAGATGCGGCGCACCGTCGACCGTCGTCCAGTCGTAGGCGGCGGTGAAGGCGCGGTAATGCTCCGACCCGATTGCATGGTGCGGCGCGCCGAGCGCCAGCACGTAGAGCAGCAGCGCCTCGCTATAGCCCTGCCAGCGATATTTCAAAAACCGCCCCGGCGGCCGCCAGCCCATCGTCAATGTCTCGCCGCGGCCAAGCGCCCAGCGCCAGTCGACCCGGGCATAGAGTTTTTCCGACAGCGCCCGGATCTCCGTCTCCGTCGCATCCTCGCCGGTGAAATAGGCGGCAGCCGTCAGGACGCCGGCAATCAGCAGCGCGGTGTCGATGGTGGAAAGCTCTGACTGCCACACCCGCTCGCCGGTTTTCATGTGGAGAAAGTGATAGTAAAAGCCGCGATAGCCGCTGGCGAGCGTATCTCTCCCCTGCCGGCTTTGCGCCAGAAACCGCAGGGTCGTCAGCACCCGCCTGGCCGCGTCGCCGCGCCCGATCCAGCCGCGTTCGACGCCAACGGGGTAGCAGGAAAGCCCGAAACCGGTCGCAGCAACGCTCGAGGGCGCATCGGCAAGCGAGGTATCGGCGACAAGCCCCGTTTCGGTGTCGCTATAGCGCAGGAAATAATCGAAGGCGGCGGCTTGCAGCCTATCGACCTGAAAACATTCCGTATTCCGTGTCTGCTGAAGCATTTTACCGGCTCATTTGGATCCGCTGGCACAGTATCGATCGGCTGTCACCTATGTCGATATCACCTTTTATTGAAGGTCGGCCAACCCCAGACAGTCGCCGACAGCCAATCCTGTGCTACATTTCGTCAGATAACGCGGCTCGCAATGACGGGTTGAAGCTATGTTGAGCATGCTGGCGTTGATCCTTTCCCTGACGGGCAGCCCGACCCAATCGGGCGCTGCGCCGACCGATGTCGACGTGGAACTGGTGCTGGCCGTCGACATGTCGGGCTCGATGGATCTGGACGAAGCACGGGTCCAGCGCTCCGGCTATGTGCAGGCGCTGCGCCATGCGGAATTCCTCAATGCGGTGAAGAGCGGACGTTATGGCCGCATCGCCCTTGGCTATTTCGAATGGGCCGGCACGGTCAACGAATCCTCCGTCGTCGCCTGGCGGGTGATTTCCAACGCCGCAGAGGCCGACGCCTTTGCCGCGATGATCGAGGCGCGTCCGGTCGGCACACGCCGCGGCACCTCGATTTCAAACGCGATCAGCTATGGAACGGCGCTGATCGATTCCAACGCCTTTTCCGGCATGCGCCGGGTCATCGATGTCTCCGGCGACGGCCCCAACAACATCGGCCCACCGGTCACCCCTGCCCGCGATATCGCGATTGCCCGCGGTATCATTATCAATGGGCTGGCGATCCTGATCAGGCCGTCGGTCTCGACCGGGCCGCTGGACCAGTACTATGCCGAATGCGTCGTCGGTGGACCCGGCTCCTTCGTGCTGCCGGTGCACGAGCCGGAAGATTTCGCCATCGCCATCCGCCAGAAGCTGATCCTGGAGGTGAGCGGCCTGCCGCCACCGCCGCGCGTGCGCCTCGTCGATGCCACGCCGGCGCCCGACTGCCTGATCGGCGAAAAGCTACGGCCCGGCTTCCTCGATCGGGTGTACCCCGAACTCGACAAGTAGCTGGCCATTCGAAGACGGCGGCATGGTGTCGATCCACCACCATGCCAGATTGTCGTTTCCCTTCACCGCGCGCGACGATAAGATGCCGCACTCATTCGCGGATCGATCTCCTTCATGCCTCTGACCACCCATTCGGCACCTGCCGACGTACCCACCGACACCAGCACCCGCCAGATCCACGACAAGCTGCGCGATGCGATCGTCGAACGACGGCTTGCGCCGGGAACCAAGCTGTCGGAAAGCGATGTCGGCGAGCTCTTCAAAGTCAGCCGCACGCTGGTGCGCGCCGCCCTGCAGGCGCTGGCCTATGAAGGGCTGGTCACTGTCGAGAAAAACCGCGGCGCCTTCGTTGCCCATCCCTCGCCGGATGAAGCCCGCCAGATTTTTGCGACCCGCAGGCTCATCGAGCCAGGCCTCCTGCGCGCGGCTGCGGCCCGGATCGGCCCCGTCGAGATCAAGGAACTGCGCCGCCAGCTCGCCACCGAACAGCACCTGACCGCGCAGCGCGGCCGCTCGGCCCGCCGCGCCGAGATCAAGGCGTCGGGCGACTTCCACCTGGCGCTCGCCGACCTCACCGGCAATACCATCCTCAGGCGCTTCATGGACGAGCTGGTCGCCCGCTCCTCGCTCGTCATCGCGCTCTACGGACAATCGACCGTTTCGAGTTGCGGCCACAGCGAACACGACGACATCCTGACCGCGATCGAAACCGGTGACATCGAGACTGCCGCAGCGCTGATGATCCATCATATCGACCACATCGAGGCCGATCTCGACCTCAGGGAGCGCAAGCCGACCGACCTCAGGGCCGCGCTCGATCTCTGATGCCTGCCGCCCGAAGGGCACAGCGGTAGCGGTCCATCGACGCGCATCATGTGGCGCCGCTTGCGCACGACCTGCGTTGGGGCCGACCATCACCCCTCCCTCCAGCACCTCCATCAACCGAAAAATCTTTGGCGAAATCTGTCATAGCCAAAGCGTGGCCGCGTTCGTCCGAAAGCCTTGGCTTTGGGGACTTTCGGCAGCCGCGGCAGCACCGCCCATGTCGGGTCGCCGTCCTCATGGTTAAAAATCTGCATTCGCCGAGGGAACCATCGGCGATCCCCGGCGTTGCCCTCCCGCTCAAAAGACTATGAATGAGGAATGCAAGATGAGCGAAAAAACCTTCGCAACGCCGATCCACCTGAAACTGTCGTCCAAGCGGCAGACCGTCGTCAGGACGGTCTGGGAGGCGCTTGAGCTGCTGCGGCAATGGCCGGGCAGACGTGGACGGGAATATCGTGCCGCCCTTCAGCGCTGCCTGGATGCGCTCGATGGGCTGACCAGCGTCAACAGGGCAAGCCGCTGCTTTACCGCAGCCGCCCGTGAGTCAGGCCTCCTGCTCGCCTGAGAAAAACTCCAGTTTTCCGAAGTTCACGCACCGGCTGGACCGCCGGTGCGTCCACCGCCGCTACTGCGTCGGCCTGCCGAGGGTTTCATCCCTGTCGGAAACAAGTGCGGCGAGTGACGCCTTGTCCAGCCGCCAATCCGGCGAACCATAGCCGAGCGGCCACTTGTAGGGTTCCTTGTCGTTGAAGAACACCACGGCGGTCAGCAGCGGGAACCGATCGCGATAGGTGTTGCGATCGAAGATCTCCGCATACCAGGCGCGCTTGTAGTCGGGCGAGCCGGAAACGCCGAGCTCTGCAACCATCACAGGTTTGCCGAACCTTTCGACCCGCCGATATTTTTCGCCAAGCGTCTCGCCGAAGCTGCGCTCGCGGCCCCAATAGTCCACATCCATCTTCTGCAGGCCCCAGACGGGAATGCCGATGGCATCGACCACATCGTCGCCGGGATAATAGCCGGTCAGGTTGCGATGGCCTTTGGGCGACCAGACGAAGCGCACGTCGGGCGCAAGTGCGCGGCAGCTTTCGACGAAGTAACGAAACGCCTTCCTGTATCCATCCGCATCGCGCCGCGCCCAGGGATAGCGCCCGTCAGGATCTTCCATCTCGTGGCCCCAGCGCATGTAGACCGGGGCAGCCACCGCACCGGCGCGCTTGCAGATGTCGCGGATCTCGCGATCGAAGCGGCCGCGGCCGATATCGGCAAACAGCCGCTCGCCACCCGCCCGCCAGTCGCTCGCATGGGTATAGGGCTCGACGGAGATCATCAGCGCCCGGCCTTGCGCCTCGGCAATGGCGATCTTGCGCTTCAGCATCGCCTTGTCGAGCGCCTGCCAGTAGACGAACACATGTTCGATCGTCAGCGCATCGCTGCTCGTCACCGCGTCATGCGGATCATAGACGCCGATCGCGACCGCGCCGCCGGATCTGCCCGCGGCCTTGCCGGCCGTACCGATAGAGGCCGTCGTCAGCACCCGGTCAACCGTGTCACCGAGATCGGCAGCCGCGGCATGCGCCGTCCCCAACGCCGGCGAAAGCGCAACGAGGCCGGCCAGCACCAGCGATCTGAACATCGCAATCGACACGATATGTCTCCGTCTGAGGATCTGGAGCGTTTCGCGGAACAGAGCGAAAAAGGCTCTTCCCAAAAGGTGCATGACTGCAAGGAACTGGAGTATTTCGCCGCTCAAAACCCCAAGCGGAAACACTCTAACGACACTATATGAAGACGAACCAATTCAAGCGCATCACCCAAATGGGAACGGCTTTACAGCGAACTTCTGAGGAAGCAGCGCGACGTATGGCCGAAGCCACTCGGCGAGCAGATGTAGGGCGCACGGCCGAGATAGGAGGTGACCCGCTTGCTTGCCGGCAGCGGCTCGACGATATCGTCATCCTGCGCAACCCTGATCAACTTACCCGCTTTCGGGGCGATACCCGGCACGCCCGTCACGGCCTTCGGGCCGGCAGACGCAAACAGGGGGCTTTCCGCCATGCCCGCCGACGAACAGCCGGATGAGACAAGCAGAAGACCGAGAAACGAGGCAGGTACGAGATACTTGAAACCTGAAACGGTGGTGCGGCGGAGACCGCCCAAGACGGTTAGGCTTCGCATAAGCATCCTTTCGAACGAGCGGCCATCGCCGCCTGGCAATTTCCCTAGCGGGAATCGACCGTGAAGTTCAACCCTCACTTCTTATTATTGACAGCTAAAATTAAGAGTTTCTTTCTGAGCGCCGGCTTTTCGAACGCGAGGCCGCTGCCAGACCGCAGCCGCCCGCACCGGTCCCGACCCTGCCGACCGCGCTCCAGCGGCGTCGAGACCCGCAACCACAACAAAGAGCCGCCACGAAATCATGAGGTTAGACAACCGATCCGCACGCACCAAAGACAAGGGGATAGCGCTATCGGCCGCACTCCCCGCCTCTCATGGTGCAGACCGAGGCATCCGCCATCGAAGCCGTGCGCGCCGACGCCCTGTCAAGCCGGAACAAACGTTCTCCTGCGGGATGCTCGATGCAGGCAAGGGACGGCACGCGCACCCGCTCCGACCAAAGTCCCCCTCATTTCTGGCCACCCGCCGTTTACACAGTGTTGACCTCTGTGACGCACCTTGGCTTCCAGGCGCAACATGTTTGAGCGTATGCGCCCACTCCAAAACTGCCCGCTTCTGGCGGGCATTTTTTTGGCGGCCAAGAAGCCGGCTGTCGTACAATGGTGTGCCCACCCAACCCCAAATCGGTGGGCTCAGGTGAAAAGCTACATAGCTCTAAGCAGATTGATCAGGCCACGGTCGTATTGCGGTCGTCGTCAGGCTCTCGAGTCCAGTTCTCCGCATCAGCGACCAATGACGCCGAGGACGATGCGAGTTCACCGCAACATGCCGACGGTCTAACCCAACCCGTCAACGCACCTATTACCAATTGAGATCATTATATTTTGGTGGCCCGGAGGAATTCTGAAAATCTCGTCAATTCAGGTATTTAGAAAAATTTGGCGCAAAAGTCCTGTGCCTGAAGTCGGGCTTTTTATGGAGAATGTCCGACGCGCGGCGATCCTTGCGGCTAATTGTGCCAGGCATCTTGATGGATCAACAAATCACCGCGCGGGCCAGAGAAAGCTCTGGTCCCGGTATCGGCTACTCCTGCGTCCAGCTTGGAACGCCGCCGCATTTTGCGCTATCGCCTGTTCACGTGGCGCATTGGCCGGCTGAAACTTCGCTTGTCGACGTGGGGCCTTGGTGTGCTTCCGTTCACGATCCTTTCATGAGGTTACGCGCAATGTGCAGCAGCGCTGAATCGCTGCAGTCTGACCCCTTTGTTGGTTTTCCCGCCTCCAGCCAGCAGACGGTCATGACCGCCAGAATGTCCTCATCGGATTGGGTCACTCCTGCCGCATCAAAGTCTCTTCGAATTATCGCAAGAATGTTACTGCGTTCGACGTCCAGCGCCGCCATCGCAAGATCATCCGAGTAGGTCTTGGCATTCTCGCCGGCAAGGGCCAGTTTCTCCGCTGCCCAGAAACCGACCAGCTTGTTGCGACGTACTATTCGCATCATGTCCGCGCCCAGACCAGCCATCGCAATTCTCCATTGATGCCTGATCGGACATCGTAGCAGAAACGACGAGGAAAGGGGTTGGGATTATCCGACGTTGGAGGAACACATCTTGCGCCATATCGCGTAGCAACAAAATCGCTGGAAAGTGTCCCTCGCCGGCGTGCATATCAAATGTGGGACACACGTAGCCAGAAAACTTAGCAAATTTAATACTCAGAGGGGATTGGTGGGCCCGGAGGGACTCGAACCCCCAACCAAGCGGTTATGAGCCGCTTGGTACCCTGTTACATCAGTAAACATCCGGTATCGACATGTAACGTAAATGGCGAATTCCATTGACGTTTTTCCGCATTCATGTTTCACCGTGTTTCATCCAGTAACATAGATGCCCCTGACTTTTGTTGCCCCATGTTGCCCGAGGCTTGAATGAGACATCCTCCGAAAAAGCTAACTGAACTCGGTATTGCCGCCCTGAAGGCGGCCAAAGCGGGAGACCGCGACGAGTATCCGGACGCAATTCTCCGCGGCTTGGCGCTGCGGGTGACTGACAAGGGGAAGAAGACCTTCGTGCTCGTCGCCAGGTTCCCTCCGAGCAAGAACCCGACGCGCCGCGCGATCGGCGAGTATCCAGCCGTGAAGCTCGAAGGCGCACGCGAGGAGGCGCGCCGATGGCTGCACCTCATTGCGAAGGGAGTTGACCCCAAAGAGGATATCGAGCGCACCAGAGCCGAAAACGCCAGGAAGCGTGAGAACTCGTTTCTGGCAGTGGTCGAAGATTATCTGAAGGACATACCAACCCGGAAGCGCAACCGGCATGCTGAGCAAGACGAGCGAGAGATCCGCCGCGAACTCCTTGAACGAAAAGACAAGGCTGGCAAGCTCGTTTGGAGTAATCCTTGGGCGAAGAAGGCAATCGCGGACGTGACCGACGCGGATATTGCAGAACTGATAGGCGAGATACGTGATCGACCCGCACCCGGCATGGCCTACAACTCCTGGGGACACGTCAAGGCCATCTTTTCATGGGCCATGGGACCCGAGCGCCGGCAGGGTTATGGGCTAACGATCAATCCCACCTTGAATCTGCAGCCCAAACACTTCAAGCTCTCCAAGACTATCAGAACCCGCGTCCTAACAGATGACGAAATTCGCGCATACTGGGCCGCGGCCGATGCGACACCCTATCCTCTCGGCCCGTTCTTCAAGCTGCTTATGCTGACGGGACAACGCAAAAACGAGGTGGCCGGCGCCCGATGGCCTGAGATCTCGCATAATCGCGGCTTGTGGACGGTTCCGCCGGAGCGCTTCAAATCCGGGGACGATAATCTCTCGCACATCTTGCCGTTGTCTGAGGACGCGATAGCCCTTCTCAACGCACTGGATCGGTTCGATGGTGAAGCATCCGGTGATTGCCTATTCAGCACCACCGACGGGAAAAAACCCATTAACGGTTTCAGCCGGGCAAAATCGGCTCTCGACGAAGAGATGTTGAAGGCACTCAGAGCAGCAGATCCGGAGGCAAGTTTGCCGGACTGGGTTCTCCACGATGTGCGCCGGACCGTGCGAACACGCCTATCCGGTCTGCGCGTCAACTCGGAGGTCGCAGAAATGGTCATTGGCCACGGGAAAAAGGGGCTTCAGCGCGTCTACGATCAGCACACGTTCGAGCCGGAGATGCGCGAGGCTCTGGATCGGTGGGCGGCCGAGTTGAAGCGTATCGTCTCGCCGAGCGATCCTGCAGGCAACGTGGTGGAATTCGCGAGGCCGGCTTAGGGCCTCAATCGTTAGCCTCGGGAAGCGGATCGAGGCCTAGTCGCTCGTTCAATCTGTCCAGGCGCTTCATCAGTTCGTCGGCCTGGCTCCTACTCATACCAACCTCGACCACGCCATCTTCGCGCTTGTAGCTCAGGAAGCTCGCCTCCAGGCGGGCCACTATCTCCGCGTTCATGCTGCGGTTGTTTTCCCTTGCAGAGTCCTTCAGCCGCTCTCGCATGCCGTCGGGGAGCCGGAGGAGATATTTGTCCGCTTGTTCGCTCGGATAAGATGATCTGTCTGCCATCACTGCTCCATATCAACTCGCAATATTTTTGCAAGTTACATTGACGCTATATCAAGTTGATATGTAGTTAAGGATATCGAGTTGATATGGAGTGATTCGCAGATGCCAGCCGAGAACATCACGCCGTTTGGCTTGCGCATGCCCGCGGAGGTTCGGGCATGGGTTGAAGCCGAGGCACAACAGAACTTGCGTTCCATGAACGCCGAGATTCTGCTTGCCCTGAAAGAGAAAATGGGCAGAAACCCGCCAAAGGCGGCAGGAGGTGGAAAATGAACCTTCTTTCGCTCGCCGATCTCCACGCCAAGGGAATTAAGTTTTCCCGGACGCACATTTACCGTCTGATCAAGGCCGGCGACTTCCCGAAGCCCATTAAAGTCGGCCGTCAACGATCGGCTTGGATCGAAGTGGAAATCGAAAAGTTCATCCAAAGCCGGGTCGACGAGCGCGATCGAGGTGCAGCATGACCGGCACCGATCACGAGCACAGCGAAACGGTCACCATCGCGGCCCAGTGGCTAGCCGATCAGCGTGACCCTCCTCACCCCATCGTTCCAGAACTTCGCTCACGCTTCGGCCTATCAGCCCTTGAGTGCTGCGAGGCCATCAGCAGGGCGCGACAGATGACGATCTGCCGAAAGGCCTTCGGATGACGTCGCGAGATTTTGCCAAGAGCCGAATGCGGCAGAGGATAGCCCGCAAGGGCGCAGAAGCAATCACCGGCGGCCGGGTCGATCTTGGCCCGCCTGCCCCGCGGCAATCGAAGGCTCAACTCCGGGCGGAGGCGGCCGCCGCGCTTTCTGCGGCGGCATTCATAACCAAGATCATCACCTGCGCCTGTGGTCATCAAGGCAGGGTAAAGGTCTCGTCTAGACGACTATCCTGCTCTTTCGTCTGCAGCAAATGCGGGAAGCGTACAAGATGAGCAAACAGGACAAACGCGGCCGATCCAGTGGCGGCGAGCGCCATGTCCGCCTACCGGAGTGGCTGCTTGCGTCTGCCGCCTGGCGATCACTCAGCGTCTATTCAAAGCTGCTCTACATCGAAATCAAGCGCCGGTACAACGGCAACAACAATGGCGACATTTCACTAAGTCATCGCGAGGCCCAAGATCTTATGGGCTGTAGCAACAAACCAATTCCGGCTGCGTTTAAAGAGCTTGAGGTCAAAGGCTTCATTAAGGCCGCCGAGCGCGGATCGTTCCACTGGAAAACCCGCCGGGATGGCCAAGGGGGACGTCGAGCAACAACATGGATCCTGACGGAATATCCTCAGGACTCGCCCATCCGATCGCTCATTCCAACAAAGGATTTCATGGCGTGGCGGCCGGATCAGAAAAAATAACGGCCCGCCACGAGCGTACCAATGGTACGCCTAAAGCGCATCATTCACGGCTTCATGGCACGCCCAGAGCGTACCCATGGACCGCTTAAAGCGTACCATTGCTGAGGCATCTACAAGGGTGATGGTACGCGCAAAGCGGGCACTATTAATATACCATATCCCTCCTCATTTCCCCCGACGGGCAACCAGCAGGAGGTGTCTCGATCGCGCGGGAGACGCCCGGCAGGATTTTCGGCTGCTTCCCCCTGCCCTCTCAGGAGCCCCCCGCCTTGAGCAAGCGGTTTATATCCGCATGCCTAAATCAAGGAATTTCGCGCAAATTCAAAGAGTTGCGCTCTGATGGTGACCAGCACCGTGTGCGGAGGGCAACGGCGGGGCAACATCGAGGTGTGCTTTGCAGCTCCGTTTTTCGCGATTTACACCTGAAGGCGTCACAGGAGCTTCCGGAGAAACCGCCATGAACCACGATGAAAACATCCGTAATTTCCAAGGCCGCACGCAGATCCTGATTTATCGCGTGAACGGTGAACAGTCCTGGCAGGACGCTTTCGACGCTCGCCGCGTCGTGCGCGATCACCCGCACGAATGGGCTCTCAAGCCGTTTAGCGCCGCCGACCAGAAGGCTGCGCTGAAACATATGCCGGTGCTTGGAGCCTGACGACGATGAACCGCCCGGTCACGATCTATCACATCAGCGGCGAAACCGCGGAGATGACCTATTCCATCGACGCCCGCAGTGCCGTGGAACGCCATCCCAACGAATGGTCATTCGAACCCTTCAGCGAAGAGCAGGTTCGCGCGCACAAAGTCGCGAACAAGGCCATGTCAGCATCGGCTTAGCATCGCAGCGCCTAGCGAGGTGCGCGCGTTGCTGAAGTCAGGCCCCACCCCCTTTGTTCTGGTCAAAAGGCCGTCAGAGGGGGTGGGGGCAAAAATTGGGCTCGATGTTTCCAGTCGACCCTCACACACGCCATCTGCACCCCGAAAACTCGCGCAGCATGATTTTTTCACCCCCCTGAGGATTTCCCTCGATGGCCGTCCGGCATGACAATAGCCCAATAGCCTTGCAACGAGCGCTGAAGCGTGAGGCAATGAAGCCCGGTCGAGACAAAAACGTCGGGCGGGGAAGCGGGCTTACGCCGCGGGTTCGGAAAGCCGTCGAGCTCATGGTTTTTGGCAAGGAAGAGGACCGCCGAGCGAACGTGGCGATCGATGATGCGGCCTCCGCCGTCGGTTTGTCGGCCCGGACGCTGCGCGAGGCCCTGCTGAAACCGGCGGTGATGAGATTTCATCAAGAGATGTATGCCGCGCTGCGCTCGGGCGAAAAGCCCGCGAGCGTTCGTGTGATGGCCGCTATCCGGGACGATCAGAGCCTTCGACGCACTGCGGCGGGACAAAAGGTCCAACTCGATGCCGCGAAAGCGCTGGCGTATGAGCCAGTCGGCCATCAGGTGCAGATCAACACGCAGGTCAATTTGAACGGACAGTACGTGACGCCGGGCTATGTGATCGATCTTTCGGAAAGCGATGAACGCGAAACGACTATCGACCATTCACTGATCGATGTAACGGAAGCGGGCGGAACTGAGCTTCTCAATCCCTGAAAGGATTCGGAAATGGCCCTTGTCGCGAAATGCCTTGCTCGCCTCGTTGAATCGAAGCGGATCACCCAGAAGCAAGCCGACGACGCCCTCGCCCTGCATGAGGGGCTGCAGGGGCGTTTGTATCCCGCGATGGGCCCAGCGTCGGCGGAAGCTGCCAGCGCGCTCGAGGCGGCGCGTGTGATGGCGCAGGCGGCACAGGAACGCAAGCTGATGGCGGCAAAGCAGGCCATCGCCTATTCCACCGCACTGAACCGCATGGAAAAGCATCCCGACGGAAAGACCGTCGGACTTCAGAGCATGCTCGTCCGTGACAACATGGAGGGTGGCGCGGCGATGGGGAACGCCATCCACATCGACGGCCATAGCGAGAACGTGACGAAGCGCCTCCTCGGCATGATGGACGGGGCGATGAAGCCCTATACCTCGCGCCTCGCCGGCCTCAGCCAGGACACCGAATCCATCTGGAATATCGTGCGCGAACTGTTCGGCAAGGATACCGGCGACGACGCGGCCAAGGCTGCAACGGCGGGCTGGCAAAAGGCGACGCAATATGCCGTCGACCGCGTGAAGCGGGCCGGCAAGCCGCTGTCCGTGCTCGAGGACTGGCGCCTTCCGCAGAATTGGGACAGCTCGCGGGTCAAGAAATTCAGCCAGGCGCAGTTCGTCGACGATCTCATGACCGAATACGAGGCGGGAAACCTGCGCGTCATGGACAAGCAGGGCCAAGGCGATGCGCCGAAGGGCGCGGTCTCCGGCATCATCGCGAACGCCTACAAGGACATCACGCTCGGCAAGGCGAACAGTGGCGCCGGCGGCTTTTCCAATCAGCTCCGCGTGTTCCGGTTCCAAGACCCGGAATCCTATATCCGGCTGATGAAGAAATACGGGATCGGCGACGGCGGGCTCTACAACACGATGATGGGCCATCTCGGCGGCATGGGCCGTGAGATCGCGACCACTGAAATCCTCGGCCCCAACTACGAGGACAATTTCAAGCGCCTGCTCGACGCGGCGATCTCCGACGACGCGACAAGGAACACCTCGGTCGGATCGAAGCTGAAGCGCTCGATCTCGATGAACAGCCCGGCGGCGGTGCAGCGCACCTATGATGCGGTGACCGGCAAGCTCGGCGTGGCTCAAAGCGACCTGATCGCCGGCATCGGCGGCGGCATGCGCAACCTGCAGACGGCGGCCCGGCTCGGCTCGGCGACGATCGCCGCCCTCCCCGGTGACAGCTTCACCGCGTCCCTCGCCGCAAACTACAACGGCATTCCTGCCACCGCCGTCCTGAGCCGCCTCGTAAAGGATCTGAAAAATAGCGAAGGCGCCGAAGAGTTGGCCCGCCAGATCAACCTAACCGCCGCATCTGTCATGGATCATGCCATCGGCTCGAAGCGATTTGCCGATGAGGTGGTCGGACAAGGGCTAACTGGCCGTGTCGCCGATACCGCGATGCGCTTGTCTGGTATCAACGTTTGGACTGAAGGGCTCAAGCGCGCCTGGGCGATGGAGTTTAACGGGCTCATCGCGCGTGAGGCGGACAAGACATTCAATAAGCTCGATCCTGCCTTCCGCAATTTTCTCGATCGATACGGCTTCACGCCGGAACAATGGGACAAGCTGCGCGCGACACCGCAACTCGAAGCGGATGGCGCCCGGTTCTTCGATGTGAACGGCGTTGAGGATCAGCAGCTTGCGGACCGGCTGCAGTCGGCCATGCTCGACGAGCGCCGTTTCGCCGTGATCGAACCGGATGCTCGTATCCGCGGCGCAATGTCTGCCGGATTGCAGCGCGGGACCTTCATGGGGGAAATCGTTCGTTCCGCGACACAGTTCAAATCCTTCCCCCTCACCTTCATGATGACGCACATGATGCGCTCGGCCATTCAGGATGGGAATTGGGGCAAGGTTGCTGCCGGCACGAAACTATTCACGCTGATGACAATCGCAGGAGCTGTAACTTCGCAGATGCAGTCAGTAATCTCGGGAAAAGATCCGCAAGACATGAGCGATCCGAGGTTTTGGGTCCAAGCCGCCATCCGTGGTGGGGGCCTCGGTATGCTGGGAGACCTGATTTACTCGTCTACAACGCGGGGCGGCGATGGCATCACCGAGTATGCGCTTGGCCCCGGCCCGGGTGCTGTCATCTCCGGTACTGGCGACCTCCTGCAGTCGCTGGCCGGCAACAAGGACATGACAGGCAAGATGCTGGCGCAGCATATCAAGGCATGGACGCCCGGATCGTCGCTGTGGTTCTCGAAGATCGCGACGGACCGCATCATGTTCGACCAGCTGCAATCGATGATTGATCCGAACTATCGGGAGTCTTTCGCGCGGTATGAGCGGCGCATGAAGAAGGATTTCGGGCAAGGTTTCTGGTGGCGCCCCGGCAATCCTCTGCCGACGCGCGGCCCCGGGGTCTAGGCTACTTGCCCGTCGCCTTTCCAAGGATCTCTGTAAAGTTTGGAGGCTCCACATTTTCGGCACCATGTCCCGGTGCCGGCCTAAACAGTGCATTTAGAACCAAACCCCGCTCCTCCGGAGAAGCCTTATCCTGCTCAATGAGAAAGGTGTACACGTCCATCATCGTTTGGCGCTGACGTGCATCGTCCATCAGCATCATGGAGCGAGAGTTATAACGAACAACGAGTTTTACGCCCCAAAGATAAATAGCGACCGGAATTGTTATAACAGCAAGTCTTGCAACTGCGTTTGCCGTCAATTGAGCAGGACTGCCGCTAGCAACATCCAATCCCGCGGTCGCCGCGTCGCCGATTTCGCGAAGAGTTTGGATTAAGGACTGGAGGTGGCTGAATGCGTACCAGATTGGTCCAACCAGAAGCGTCGCGATTGCCAGCGCTGACAACCAAAAGGCAATGGCGCTAAAAAACGCTCGATTCCTCCAGAGTTTCTTGGTGGTGTAAATGCCCAACTCTTGGCGGATGGCGTCAGCCTGTAAACGGACGTTTTCATCGGTGAGAGCGATGCGAGTCTCGTTCGCTGACACCCGTTTGAATGTCTCTTCTGTCACCTGGCGAACTGCGGTTGCGTCGCTTTCAAGCTTTTGGACCGCAGCATGCCAAAGCGTAAGGTCACCCTCGAGCTTTTGTCTGAGCGCGGCGTCCTGCTGCTGTAAAGCGGTGCTTTTTTCGAGTGCAGTCTGCAGTTGTTGTTGTGCGGTGGTCACCAAGTCCTGGACCCGGTGGTTCATCTCGACGACAGCAGTATCCATACTGAACGGCAATCGCGGGTCCGACTCTTCGATTGCTTTCCAAGCCGCATAGCTGGCGCACTCTATAATGATGGTGGACGAAAGATTGGAGGTTTCAAATTCCAAGCCGTAAGACGGTTGTATGGATGTCTCCACACAGATTGCGCAAAAAATCGCGATGCCGACGATCAAACCATCGGCTTCCGATCTTGCCAAGAACCCTTGGGATATTTCAGCGATGCGATCCTCAACGGGATCGGTGAACAAAATAATGGATCTTTTGTGAAGTTTCTGCTCCGGTCTCTCGCGATGGAGCTTGGTCTGGAGCTCGCTGAAAAGAGAGACTAGTCCGACTGTCGGATGAGCGTTGGCTACCAAACTACGGCCAAAGTCGATCAACCGATCAAAGGCTGCTGAGGTTAATGCTTCCGAATGTCCTCGCCCTCCGATTTTCACCATATTCAGTGACTCTCTGAATGGCTGACGCACAAGCTCGTACAACTGGTTGTCCAAGACCACCTCCCGCTCCGACGGCCCTAGATAGCTCACCAAGGATTACACTCGTCTTAAGAGTGGTGCAGCGGCTTTTAACCCTGTGCTTTGCGGGGGTTTTCGGGTGCGGGCATCCTCGCGCCCATGTCTATCACCTCGCCTGATGATCGTATCTCGAACTACAGCCCTGTGGTCCCGACGACGGAATTTCCGGCGGCGTTTCCGATCTTCGACAATGCCGATCTGTCGGTCTACGTAGACGATCAGCCGCGCGAAGATTTTACGGTGTCGGCGACTTATATCCAGGGCACGTCTACCGACGCGAAGGCAGTCTTCAGCACCGGCGTAACCGGCAAGGTTCAGGTCATCGGCACCCGCGCGCCGCGCAGGTCGTCGTTGTTCAAACCTGGGGCTCCTCTCCCGATCCCCGATCAAAACCTAGCGCTGAACACCCTCGAAGCGGAAGTTCAAGAACTGAAGCGCGAAGCCGACCGATCCCATAAAGCCAACTATGGCGTTTCGGGCGAGGTCTTCGACGCCAACGACCTGGCCAACGCAGGCGAGAACGCCGCTCGGGCTGAGGCAGCAGCGCAGGAAGTCGCAGGGTACGACAAGGCGTGGACGGTGTTCCTCGATGTCATCGCCGACGGCGTGAATGACACCTATCTGCTCGCCGATGAGAACGGTCCCAAGCCTGTCTCCGTGGTCGACGGGCAGTTCTTCCTGAATGTGCACGTCGGCGGAGCGCCGCAGCCATCTCTTCCGCCAGCTGACTGGCCGAACATCCCCTACCGCATCGTCGAGGCGGGCACGAAGATCCAGTTCTCGTTCGTGCCTCTGTCAGGTCTACGTCTGTACGCCAAGGGAGCGGCCGGCCGGGCCAGCGACCCGGTCGAAGAAGTGCCTTTCAACAAGGTCTATGAGAAGCCGGAAGTCTACGTTTCCGAGCATGGCACTAACAAGGCCGCGATCGTCGCGGCAATCGCCGAAGCTGCCGCCAACAAGCGCCCGCTGCGCTTCGACGTGTTGCCCGCTGGTGGCTTTTACGACGCCGCCGATGGCAACATCAATTTGCCGTCTGGGATTGTTCTTCGGGGCTCTGTCGCTGAGATCCGGCTCAATGACACGACGCTGAACCCGATGTTCATCAGCTCAGGGAGCAATGTTCTCGTCGATGGGCTGACGCTGAAGGGTAATGCGGCAACGCAGACCAGCGCATCGTCCGGATCTGCCGGTCTTATATTTACCGGATCGACCAAGCCTCGCGTTCTCAACTGCGTCATCACCGATTTCACGCGTCACGGGATACTGTTCGAGGGCTGTGCGGACCCGACCGCCAAGGGCAACCAGATCGAACGGATGTGGCGCGGTGCAGGCATCCTTGTCGGATCGACGCTATCCTGTACCGGCTTGTCACTGATTTCCGAAAACCGGATCAAGGACGTTCGCCAGGCGCACATCCAAGGCTATGTGCCGCCGGAGCGGATCGCCGTCGTCGGTAACGATCTCGACAACAACAATTATGGCGCGGGCGATATCGGCGACGGGATCTCGGACAACATCACGTTCTATTCTCTCGACGGCGGCGTCTCGGGGATATTCGCGAACAACACCTGCAAGGGTTCCGTCAACAACGGCATACACCTCGGCAGCGACAACCTGGTGGTAATCGGCAACATCATCCTTTCACCGGTCAACGCCGGCCTGGTGATCGCGCGTAAAGAGAATGTCTTGCCGCGCACCTCGGCGATGGTCGTAGTGGAAGGCAATACCGTTGTTTTCAATGGCACGCCGACCAGCTCGAACGTCGGCATCGTCATGCGGGATGTAATCGGCGCATGTGTCACCGGCAACATCGTGAAGAATGCCTACGCTGGCATCCAGATCGCGGGCCTCGGCCAGACCCCGCTGCTCGACATGCTGACAGCAACGGGCAACACACTCATCGGCTGCACGAATTTCGGGTTCTGGTACAGGCGCAATCTGCGCAACGTGGTCGTGACCGGCAACGTCATGATCGGCAACGGCGGCTCGTCGGCTCATCGCCTCGATGTCAACAGCATCGACACGATCACAATCACCAACGGTGGATCTGGATACACCTCGGCTACGGTGGCGATCACGGGGGGGGGCGCCAGCGGCTCGGGCATTGCGACGGCCACGGCTACCGTCGTCGGTGGGGTGGTCACGGGCATCACGATCACCAGCTATGGCTTCGGTTACACCTCGGTTCCCACAGTGACCATTAGCGGCGACGGAACCGGCGCAACCGCGACTGCAACGCTTTTCGTGGTCAGTGGGTCTGATCTGCGGATCTTCGGCAATCACGAGGCCGGCTTCTCTAGCCTCGGCAATCACGTCCGAATGGTGCAAAGCAGCCTCTTTGCCCCTCAGTTGGTGTTCGAAGGCTCAACCGCCAACCTCGACGCCTGGCTGAAGCCCCAAGGCTCTGGGGTCCTTCGTCTTGGATACGCAACGGCTGCAGCCACCACGCCAGGAAACTTCACTGCCGACCGCATCCTTCAGTTCAAAGACGACGCTGGCACCGTCTACCGCATCCCCTGCCGCGCCAGCGCGTGGTGAACACTATTTAGAATGGCTGCACATGAGTGGCATCCCGCAACATCCGGACGACACCACCCTTTGCGTCACCGAATACCCCGAGATCGATGGGATGCGGTACAATGGTCATCGGTGGGTCGATGCCACGAGGCCAGATCGGCCGATGCTTCTTATCATCCCTCACAAACAGCCGGGTCGCGACATGTTCGGCGGCAGCGGAGAGCGCAAGCCTCCACGGCAGAAGCCGAAAAGAAAATCCCGGCGCCGCGGCGGCTTTTAAGGCTGAATTTGTTACAGAAAACCGCCCGGCTTACGTACACGGAATGTGTGCTTTGTGCTGTTGCAACTCCAATTGTTACTCTTTGAAACCATCCGGTGAGACCAATTGGAGACGAAAGCAATGGCTCAGACAAATCGTGAAAAGCTCGATCACCTCAAGACGCAAATTGCGGCACTTGAAGTGGAGCTCAATGCGCTGAAGAAGGAGCGCGCCGAAGCGAGGATCAGCGGCGGCAAATTCGAGAATGCTGATCGCATCAATGCGGTGAACACCGAACTCGAAGAGATCAACGAGGCAATCCCAATCGTGCAGCAACTCGTAGATGCTGACGACGCACGAGACCAGGCGCTCGCCCAAGCGCAATACATTGAGAGCCAGTTGGCGGCTGTCGAACAGGTCACTGGCTTGTACATCGAGCAGGTTGCCAAGCTGGAAGCGGCCACCACAGAGATGAGAGCCGCTTTCACCGCCATTCACACGCTGCTTCCGGAGGCCGGTGAATTCGTGCGATCGATGACGGGCCAGCAGAATGAACCACTCTTCGGCCGCGACAATTGCGATCGGCGCCTGTTTGCCCGCATGGCCGAGACGCTGGATAGGGAATTTTTGCCATTGGATCCCTACCGTTCTCCTCGCGTGGATTCTGATAAATGGCTGTCCTCATGGACAGAGGAAGAAGGTCGCAACATCACGGCGCTACTTGGGTCCTGCACATACCGCTTGCGAATGCGCATCGACGAGCTGCGCGCGGCCGCGGCCGCTTAGGGAGCTCGGTCATGAAGCCGGCGGAACGTCACCTGGATAGCGCACAGGTCAGGGCGCGCTTCGGCATATCGAAGCCGACACTGTACCGATGGATGAACGACCCTGAGATGGGATTCCCGAAGCCCGTCCGGATCAAGAAACGATACTACTTCCCGGAGAGCGCAATCGAGGCTTGGGAGGAAGCGCGGGGCAAGTCCCAGCACCATGAGCCCGAAACTGTTGCAGGCTGCCCCGTGGTTTCTGGGATCATCAGTAGTTATGCCGATTTCGTGGAAGCGATGACTGCGCGTCGAAACGAGCTCGGCATCTCATGCCTCGAAGTGGATATGCGCTCCGGGATGCACGATGGTTACGCCAACAAGCTCGAGAACTGGCGGAAGCCTTACGGCCGGGGCATGGGCACCGAGATCTTCCCGCTATGGCTCGGTGGATTACGGGTTGGGGTTGTTCTTGTCGATCTGCCGCGGCGGCCGTACGTGCGACGAAACGGGAAGAAGGTTGACGCAGCCGCTGCGGCTTGACCTGATACTCGCCGTCAAAACGGAGGGTTCCACATGGCCAAATCAGATGCGCTATTCGTCACCGAGGCCCAGTGCGCAGAACGCCTGGGCCTTTCCCTTGATCAGTTCAAAATGGCACTGTTGGCGGCGTCGAAGTCCGGCTTCCCCATGCCGGATCCACTATTCGCCAACCGCCGATATTGGCCGGCCGTGAAAAGCTGGTGCGATCGTCGATATGGGATCAACGGTTCATCAACACCGCCAGATGGCAACCGGATCAAAGCTCCGCCAGGTCTCGATGGCAACGAAAATTGGGATTGATCGACGCGCCCTCACTTCCCTGGCGCGTTCCGCAGTGTCTTGGCTATGCCCTGTAGCGCTTCGGCTTGTGAGCTCTCCGTCAACGCCTGCTTTTCCAATAAGCGACTAATATCGCGCAGGATTGCAGCCTCAGCCGCGCTGCTCGAGTCTACTCGCTCGGCCAGCGTTCGAGTAGACGTGGCCTGTGCCGTTCCAACATCCGATACTGCCGCCTTCAGCTCTGCTGCAGAATTATCAGGAAAGACAAATCGATCCACTCCCGCCTGGAGAAAAGGTGTCGCGATCGCAATAGCGATGGCGATTACACCGATCAAAATAGCACGTGACGCCGAGCGATCGGTTTGGATGGACGCCTTTTCAAAAGACACAAGAAAATCTGCGGCATGTGCCTGGATCGTTGTTGCAATCTGAGCCGCCTCAATCAGCACTGTTTGCATTTCTTCGAACTGCTCCTCGATCCGGCCGAGGCGTTCGTTTGTTTCGAATGCTGGATTGCGCGGCATATTCGACAGACGGGGCGCTTGTAGAGCCGGCATCACATCTCTCATTTCAGCCAGCCGCCGGTTTTGCTCATTGAACCTTTGAGACAAGTCTCCCAAATTATTGAGCCCCGAAGTCGCATCTGCTAAGCGCCTGGACATTCCTGCAAAGTCGACGCCCTCCGTGGCTTTTCGAACCTGATCCTGCATGCTTGAAAGCTGTTTTGCGAGATCTGAGGGGAGCTTTGGTTTATCGGTCATTTCTGGGCTCGTTCTTTGTCAGGCACGCTGGGGGTTTGCTAACGTTATTGGGACGCGAGCCGGTTGAAGCTCTCGATAGCCCCATTCAATTCCGAGATCGCTTCCGAATACTCGCGCTCCAAGCACTTTCCATAGCGTTCGATCTTCGCCTGATAATCCTGCATCTCCGAACGGCAGGATTGAAACTGGTATTGGTCGAACAGGGAAATCGCACTTGTTGCACAATACGGAGGTTTGGGCCGCTTGATTTCATCAGAAATCGGAAGGGTTCTGAACTCCTGACATTCGAAGTCAAATGAACGAGCGGGCTCGCTCATGCATCCGAGCGCCACACCGGCGACCGCCCCGCGGAACAGCACGGTGACAGCATTCAACTTTCTCATGCGGCCCCCAACCCCCAATTGAAATTGAGAGTTGTTGCATCCGTCGGAGAAAGTCAAGCTACCGCTGATGTTCGTCGGCGTAGCTAAGGCGCTGACGATTGCGCTCGACCAGCCACTCGAGAGGGGTGGGCACGAGCATCTGGTCCATGCGCATGTACCGCCCAAAACGATAATGCCCGGAATTATAGAATTCGCCGACAGTTTTCATTAGCTTTCGACTCTGCTCGACTGCGTCTTGGCTCAGGTAACCATTATCCCGGGTAATCAATCGCGACTGTACGTACAGCATCCAAAGATCCCTGAAGTATTCCTGAATGTCCGGGCCGAATAGAAAGGCCGCTTCGCTCTCAGCCTCCAGCAGCAGCCGATCGGCCTCGTCGGAGACCTTCCCCGTCTGGTTGATGATGCGCATGGATTGGCGGAGCTTCTCATAGATAGCAAGGCGCCTGTCGAAGAGATCAAGAACAACCTTTTGGTGGGCTGTCCGCCACTGCAAATACGCGACGACAAAAACCAAACCACTGATCATCGTTGTGGCCCAAGCGTTCATTTCGCCCCTCCTCTAGCGGCTGAGAGCAACGTATCGCGAACCCAATCGCTGACGGAAGGCGCCCCGGCCCTCGTCGCAGCTTCAATCAGTACCCTGTCTTCTTCAACAGTAAGCATAACCACCAAGCGCTTGTCGCGCTTGAGGTGTAAGGGGACTGGAGGTCGGCCCATCGATCGTTCTCCTAAACATTTGGCCCGAGACTACGGGTAGAAAGTTATTTGTGCAATAACTATGGCAATAGATATTGACGAATGGTTAATTTTGGCAATAACTATGCACATCGAAACTCAATGGGAGAAAAGCAGATGCCGAACACATCCGTTTCGGCCGCCGCCGAAGGCGTGCCTAGCGAAACCTTCGC
The DNA here is from genome assembly GCF_013283195.1 of Ensifer adhaerens. Taxonomy (GTDB): domain Bacteria; phylum Pseudomonadota; class Alphaproteobacteria; order Rhizobiales; family Rhizobiaceae; genus Ensifer; species Ensifer adhaerens_G. Next base: position 3,294,817 of record NZ_JABEKT010000001.1, read on the forward strand.
CGAAAACCGCATTTGGGAGCTGGCGCGCGAGATATCGACATTGCTCGACCGTGTTCCGCGTCAGCAATTCGTGCTGATCCACGCGGCTTCAAAGCCTATGCGGCATCACATCACCATGGGCCGCGAAGACAACGATAAACTCATACCCAAAATCGGAGCTCGAGTTGATGGCCTTCACTCCCTCCTCTTGGCCGGCGTCGATCAGCTTGGCCTGGCGCGATCGGCGCTTGAATTGGTCTCGAACGCACTCGACAGCATGGGAAATGACGAAGGAATCAATTCGATCCAGTACGGAGTCTCGCAGATTCGCAAGGAACTGAACGAGGCAATGGAGACGATTGAACAGGGGCGCCGGCAGTTAACATAAGCTCACGCGTTGCCCGAAATGTTGCCCCGAAATTGCGAAGGCTTGGAAATTACAGCAAAAACTCTTCTAAGCCTTTGATTTTATTGGTGGGCCCGGAGGGACTCGAACCCCCAACCAAGCGGTTATGAGCCGCCGGCTCTAACCATTGAGCTACAGGCCCACGCCGGATTTGGTCCGGGACTCAGCGAACCAATGGCAGTTCGTGATCGGCAATGGCTCTAGCCGAAAACCTTTTTGACGACAAGCCATTGCCGCAATGCCCACACAATCGATAAGCATGAAGTGAGCAGGGACAGAAACAACCGGAGAGACACGACCCATGACTTCCACACGCACTGCCCGCACGCTTTCCATCGCTGCCTTGGCCGCCGCCTTTGCGGGTATTGCCGCTGCCGGCGCGCACGCGCAGGATGCCGCCAGGGACCGCGAAGCGATCATCACGGTTGCCGGCGAAGGCCGCTCGTCGATCGCGCCCGACATGGCGATCCTGCAGCTGAGCGTCGTCAAGGACGCCAAGACCGCCCGTGAGGCGCTCGACGCCAACAACAAGACGATGGCCGAGGTTTTGACCGCCCTCAAGGCAAGCGGCATTGCCGACCGCGACCTGCAGACGAGCGGCTTCTCGATCAACCCGCAGTTCAACTTCCCGACCAACAATGACGGCGGCAACCGCCCGCCGGAGCTGATCGGCTACCAGGTGGCCAACGGCGTCAGCGTGCGCGTGCGCGACCTTAACAAGCTCGGCGAGATAATCGACAAGTCGGTCACGCTCGGCGTCAACCAGGGCGGTGGCATCCAGTTCACCAATGACAAGCCGGAAGGCGTGATCACCGAAGCGCGCAAGGCTGCTGTCGCCGATGCCATCGAGAAGGCCAAGGTCCTGGCGGAAGCTGCCGGCGTTTCGCTCGGCAACGTCGTCAACATCACCGAGCAGGGTTTCCGACCGGAGCCGGTGCCGATGATGCGCGCCGGCATGGCCAAGGAATTTGCAGCCGACTCCGTGCCGATGGCAACCGGCGAAAACAGCTACAACGTCACGGTCAACGTCACCTTCGCGATTAAGCAGTAACGCCTGCCGCAAGAAGCCCGCACGCCAACAGCGCTGGCGGGCTTTTGCGGTTTGCGACCGGCCTCGGACGACGCTCGGAGACCGGCACCGGACAAGGCCCCGCGCAGTGGAAACCGCGCGGGGCTTTTTCGTGTCTGGCTGAAGCTCGATGCATGCTCGTCGTGTACGAATTTGCCATTGATAACCTGCGGAAACAGCAGCTTGAGGCGCAGCAGGGAATTCTCGATGATCGCAACGACGGGCTTCGGCCCGCAGAACCGCTCTTGCACCGTTCGCTGATAGCGCCGCGCGTCAGATGCGGCGTGCAGAGGACACTGTAACCCTTTCGACCCGCTGCATCGTTTCACCCTTAGATCGGATTGTCGGGCTTATGCCGCAGCCAGTTCCGTCGCCGATGCCAGGAACGCGAACGGCGATCTCCCGGCACAGCGCCGAGCCCGCGCAGCCGCGTCCCTTTTGTGCGCGGAAATCTGCGCAAGGCAGTCGCTTGCTCATGCGGCCGTTTCGCATCACCGCGAGGCGATCGCACCGATTGCAACACCGGGTCCGTTTGCAAGCACGAGGAAGGTCCGTTTCGGTTCCGACGGACCTGTGCAAGCGGGTTGGCATGATCCGGACAAAGAAAAACCCCTCACACCTGGGGCGTGAGGGGCGCATTTCCGCCGGCCGGGGGAGACAAGGCGGAAAGACGGGGATTACCAGCGACCGATAACCGGGCAACCGCGAACGTTGGCGAACGCGATCGTCTGGCGGTAGCCGCGGCGGCTGCCTTCGACGACGATGCGGCGGTGCGAGACGTCGGCGACATAGGCGCGGCGCAGGCCATGGTCACGGGCCTTGTCGACAGCCATCCAGGGGGCGCAGCGGCTGCGGCGGCCACCGCCATCCCAGCCCCGGTCCGGACCGCGGCGATCGCGACCCCAGTCGCGCTCGTCGTCGTAACCACGGTCGAAATCGCGATACTGAACCTGAACGCCATCGCCCGAGCCGAAGCCGAATTCGACGGTGTCTGCGGACGCGGTGGAGGCGGCACCGACAAGGCCGGTCAAACCGATGACGGCGGCTGCGGCGGCGTTGATAAGGATGTTCTTCATGGTCTTTCTCCGAGGGCTTGAAGGGTTCGATCTGCAATCACCGTCCCAAGCGATTGATCGGACAATAGCGGCGCCAAACTGAACGCTGGCGGAACTACACATTCATGCAGGGTTCAGATTGCGGGCGCCTGACGCAAGCGCGCGGGCAACGAAGATTCGTTCGACTTCCAGGCGAGGTGCCCCGGCGAGTGGCCGGCAAGCGCTGACCCAGCATTTTCGAGTGATATCAATATGCTAGAGGATTGACCGACACATGGCGTTGCCATCCCCTGCGCGACAGGCGGCGTGAAATGCGGCGCGATCTTCCTGAGGAGGTTGCGATGCGAAGACGCGGCTCAGCCGGCAAGTTCGGCTTCGAAAGCGCGCATGTTGCGATAGTGGCTGACCCGCGTGATCGACTGATCCTCGATCTCGATGACGAAGACGCTCGGGATCGAATAGGTCTGGCCGGAGGCGGTGGGGAAACCGTCGAGCGTCTCGCGGTAAGTGCCACGCGCCGTCAGGTCGGCGGCGATCCGCTGGCCAAAATTGTCGCGCATCAGCACGATGTCGCCATAGGTTTCGTCGAAATGGCGCAGGAAGGTCATGATGCTGGATCTGAGCGGTTCGACGCCGACGGTGCGCTGTCCGGTCAGAGAATCGAGCGCCACATCCTCGTCGACAAGCCGCGCCAATGCGTCGAAATCGCGGTCGTTCAATGCGTCGATGAAGCGGCTGGCGATGGTTTGGGCGTCGGTCATATCTGCCTCGGATGCTGATGTCGGGTTCGTCCATGTCTTTTGGACTGCAGCCATGGAAACGACGAAAGCCAATGTCGGTTCCATGCGCCGCCCTCCAACGAATATGGAGGGGCGACGACGCCCTTCAAGTCGCCGCCACGATCGATCGGGCGATCGGGCCGCGTCAGGCGCCAAGATGCAGCACGATCTCGCGGCGGTGCGGCCGGTCGCGGTGTTCGAACAGATAGAGGCCTTGCCAGGTGCCAAGCGCCATGCGGCCGGCATTGACGGGGATGCCGATCGAGACCTGCGTCAGCGCCGCCTTGATGTGAGCCGGCATATCGTCGGGCCCTTCCTGCGTGTGCACCACCCAGCGCATCGATGGATCGGAGGTTGGCGGCACCAGCCGGGCAAAAAACTCGCTGAGGTCGCGCTTCACGTCAGGATCGGCGTTTTCCTGGATGAGGAGCGAGCAAGAGGTGTGGCGGACGAACAGGGTCAACAACCCCTCGCCCCCGCTGTTGGCGCCGACAAACTCTGCAGCCTCGTCGGTGAACTCGTAGAGCCCCTGACCGCGGGTGGAAATGACGATCGTGGTCTGCGGCATGGCTGCCCGTCTCCCTTGGCGCGCGGCGGCGGCATGCGCGCCGCCATCGCGACGGATCCGACAAAACCCGCCGCCAAGTCAAGCAAACGGCGCCTGTTCTCGAAAGCTATTTCTCGAGAAAGGCCTCGAAACCGCCATAGATCATACGCTTGCCGTCGAACACGTCTCTCCAGGCCTCGCCCTGCAGCCGCGGATCCTCCATCACCTTGGCAACGATCGCGTCCCGGTCGGCACGTGACTTGTAGGTGATCCAGGAGAAAACCACGGTCTCGTCTTCCCTGGCCTGCACGGCGCGGGGAAAGGACGTCACCTCGCCATAGGGCACATCGTCGCCAAGGCACTCGGCATAGGAAAGCGCACCATGCTCCATCCACACGTCACCCGCTTGCCGCGCCATGTCCTTGTATGCCTCGATATTGGCCTTGGGCACCGCAACGATGAAACCATCCACGTAGCTCATGTCGATATCCTCCTCGGTTGCTTCGACCACCAAAGGACGAACGGGATCGAAAAGTTCCGACACTAGCCTCAGATTTTCCGGTTGATGCGTGTTTGCCGCCCTTCAAGGGCTGTCGTCGGCGGCCGCGCACGGCCTTGCGAAATAATTATGACCGCCTGTCGGCAAGTCCCCTTCCCGTTCGTCCTTGGCACAGACCATCACCAAGGGAGCAACCGCCATGCAGAAGATCACGCCCTTTCTCTGGTTCGACAACCAGCTTGAAGACGCGATAAAGTTCTACACCGCCATCTTCCGCAATGCCCGGATCACCGACGTCAAGAAAGGGCCTGATGGCAAGGCGTTCACTGCCGCCTTCGAGCTCGAGGGACAGGCGTTCATGGGGCTCAACGGCGGGCCGCATTTCAAGTTTTCCGAAGCCGTCTCGTTCTTCGTGCGCTGCGCCGATCAGGCGGAGGTCGATTATTACTGGGAACACCTGCTCGACGGCGGCACGCCGCAGCGCTGCGGCTGGCTGAAGGATCGCTTCGGCCTGGCCTGGCAGATCATACCCGATGCGCTGATGCGGCACCTGAGCGATCCGGATCCGGCACGCGCCGGCCGTGCCCAGCAGGCGATGATGAGCATGGTCAAGATCGACGTCGCAGGCCTTGAAAAGGCAGCCGCCGGCTGAGCCTTGTCCTAAAGCATGTCGCGCAAAAGTGTGCCGCGGTTTTGCGATAACGACATGCGCAAAAACAAGAACTTAAAGCGCGTCAAGCGAATCTGAAAGATCGCGACGCGCTTTAGCCACCGCAGCTTTTCAGCTGGCGGCTATAAAGCGAGGCCATTCCGGTGGCGCGTTTGGCGCCGTTCTTGGCTGTGTCGCTCCAGTTGCCGCGGGCGTAGCCGGCATGGCCATGGTAGTAGGCGATGTAGAGCCGATAGGTGTCGTTGAGCGCGATGCCATTTTTCTGGGCGCTTTCGCGGTGGTACCAGCCGATGAAGCGGATGGCATCGCCGAAGTCGGAACGCCGTGCCGTCCAGCGGCCGGTTTCGCTCTGGTAGCGCGCCCAGGTGCCATCGAGCGCCTGCGAATAGCCATAGGCCGACGAAACCCGCGTCCACGGAATGAAGCCGAAGAGTTTGGTGCGCGGCGGCTTGGCATTATGGCGGAAGCCGGATTCCGTATAGATCGTCGCCATCAGCACCGGCACGGGCACGCCGTATTCGCGCTCCACCTGATAGGCGGCGCGGCGCCAATTGTTGAAAAGGCCATCTCGCTGCTCGAAAACCGCGCATGCGTTTCGGGTGTCTCTGGGCACCGTGGCGCAACCGGCCAGCAACAGGAGGACGACGACAAAAACGCAACGCATCTTCGAACCTCTCGTTTCCGAGAGATTGATAAAACGTAAACGTTAAGGATCGGTTTTGAATCGAATGCGAGTGATCGCGGTTGACGCGCGCAGCGCCCGAGATTGTGCTATCTGACGTTTCAGGTTTGGCCTATTCTGCGCGTGCGGAAGGATGGCGGCAAGACGGGCGGCCTCCCGAGGCCAGCAGGCATTCGAAGGCGATGGGAGAGCGCGGGAACGCCAAAGGCGCCATGCGCAAAACGAGGAGAGCGAACGCATGCGATTTCGTTCCTTGATGTTTGCAGCCTTTGTCGGACTGACGGGCATTGCACCGGCGGCATGGGCCGACAATTGCGCCAATGCCAGCGACCAGGCGACGATGAACGAATGCGCCGACAAGGCCCTCAAGGCTTCCGACGGCGAACTCAACACCCTCTACAAGCAGATCGAGGCGCGCCTGAAGGACGATCAGGACAAAACCAGACTGCTGGTTGCGGCACAAAAGGCATGGATCGCCTTCCGCGATGCCGAGTGCGACTTTTCCGCAGCTGGCGTTGCAGGAGGCTCGGTCTATCCGATGATCGTTCTGCAATGCAGGGATGGCTTGACGCAGAGCCGCGTCAAGGACTTCAAGACCTATCTGAGCTGCGAGGAAGGCGACCTCAGTTGCCCCGTGCCCTCAGCCAACTGAAGCCTGCCGCGTGACGAAGGCGGCGAAGACATGCGTCTTCGCGGTCGCGCTTGTCAGTGCGTGGCTTTGCGGCGCAGCACAGGCAACCGAGCCATCGCACCTCTACATCAGCGATGCGATCGTCACCGGCACCGGCGAAGAGAACCGACAGATCGGCTTTCGCGAATGCCTGAGCGAGGTGCTCGTCAAGGTCTCCGGCGATTTCACCCTCACCGATAGCGCGGCACTTGCCGCCCTCCAGGCGCGGGCAGCGGAGTTCGTCGCCACCTTCTCCTATCGCGACCGGTTGCAAGGCATCCCGATCCACGACGAGCAGGGAACGCACGACCGGCCGCACGATCTCACCTGCCGTTTCGATCCCGCCACAATCGATCGACTTTTGGCAAAGCTCGAGCGCAAACCATGGCTGTCGCCGCGCCCGGTGATCGCCGTGTTGTTGGCCGTTCACGACCAGAGGCGTCGGTTCGTTCTGGCGCGCGACGGCGGCGAGAGCCCCTACATGGCGCAATCGCTTGCGGCCGCCACGGTTCCGCTGGCCCTTACGGCAAGCCTTCCCGATGCGGCAACGCTTGCCGCCAACGGGCTGGATTTCGAGCGTTTGTCGCGGATGCAACCGGCCGAGTTGAAGCGGCTAGCCATCGACGTCGGCGCAGACATCCCCCTCGCCGGCACGCTCGTCTGGTCCGACGCCGCCCGTGGCTGGGTCGCCGACTGGCGCCTCATCGAAAACAGCAAGGCGTATCGCTGGCAGATCAGGGGCGTCAGCTTCGATGACGCATTTCGCAACGCCATGCGGGGCGCCGCACGCGTTCTCTCCGGCAACGGCCCGCCGTAGACGGGCATTGCGCGCTTGCCGGCTGTTGCTCAGCGCTGCTGATCTCACCCGAGAGACGCAACCAGCTCGCGGTAGGCCGCTTCCGGGAATGCCTTGAGGGTGCGGGTGCGCACATTGCCGCCCATACCGAGCGTCATGGCAAAACGCGCCGCCACCGCATCGTCAGGTGCCTCGCAGATCGCCACCATGTCGTACTCGCCCATGGTCAGAAAGAAATGTTTGAAGGAGCCGCCCATGTCGGCGAGCATCTTCTTGGCCGCGTCGAGCCGCTTGGGAGACTCGCGCACATTCTTCACGCCCTGCTCTGTCCAGTTGAGGAGCACGACATAAGTGGTCATTTCACACCTCCATGAGGACACGTTTCACGCCCGCGGTGCGACTGCTCCCGCGCTTTGGCCGGGTGCCCCGATTGCTCGGAAAGGGAGAGTATAGTCCTCCGGCCAAGCCCCCACAAGAAAACCGGTGAAGCGCTTGCATGGAAACAAAAAAGCCGGGCGCTGGGCCCGGCTTTCTGGATGATTTGCTCTTCGAACGCTTAGCTGTCCAGGAAGCTTCTCAGCTTCCTGGAGCGGCTCGGGTGCTTGAGCTTGCGCAGCGCCTTCGCTTCGATCTGACGGATACGTTCGCGGGTAACCGAGAACTGCTGGCCGACTTCTTCGAGCGTGTGGTCGGTGTTCATACCGATGCCGAAGCGCATGCGCAGGACGCGCTCTTCGCGCGGCGTCAGCGAGGCGAGGACACGGGTCGTCGTTTCGCGCAGGTTCGCCTGGATGGCGGCGTCGATCGGCAGAAGCGCGTTCTTGTCCTCGATGAAATCGCCGAGATGCGAATCCTCTTCGTCACCCACAGGGGTTTCGAGCGAGATCGGCTCCTTCGCGATCTTCAGGACCTTGCGGACCTTTTCGAGTGGCATGGCCAGCTTCTCGGCCAGTTCTTCCGGCGTCGGCTCACGACCGATTTCGTGCAGCATCTGGCGCGACGTGCGAACGATCTTGTTGATCGTTTCGATCATGTGCACCGGAATGCGGATCGTGCGCGCCTGGTCGGCGATCGAGCGGGTGATCGCCTGGCGAATCCACCAGGTCGCATAGGTCGAGAACTTGTAGCCGCGGCGGTATTCGAACTTGTCGACCGCCTTCATCAGGCCGATGTTGCCTTCCTGAATGAGGTCGAGGAACTGCAGGCCACGGTTGGTGTACTTCTTGGCGATGGAGATGACGAGGCGCAGGTTGGCTTCGACCATTTCCTTCTTGGCGATGCGCGCTTCGCGCTCGCCCTTCTGCACCATCGAGACGATGCGGCGGAATTCGGCGATCGAGATGCCGGTTTCGGTCGCAAGGTTCTGGATCTCCTGGCGGATGTCGCGGATCGTCTGGTTTTCGCTCTTGGCGAATTCCTTCCAGCCCTTGCCGGCCAGGTTGCTGATCGACTTCATCCAGTTCGGATCGAGCTCGGCACCGGAGTACTGCTCGAGGAACGAGTCGCGCTTGACCCCGTAGGATTCGGCAAGCCGCAGCAGGCGGCCTTCGTTCTGCATCAGGCGCTTGGAAATGTCGTAGAGCTGCTCGACGAGGCTGTCGACGCGGTTCTGGTTGAGCGACAGCGACTTGACCGCCTTGATCAGCTCGTCCTTGAGCTCCTTGTAGCGGCGCTCCTGGGCAGGCGACAGCGTGCCGGTGGCAGCAAGGCGGGCTTCCACCTGCTGGTCCTGCAGCTTGCGCAGCTTCTTGTAGGTCTCGGCGATGATGTCGAGCGTTTCCATGACCTGCGGACGCAGTTCCGCTTCCATGGCTGCGAGCGAGAGGTTCGACTCGTCTTCGTCTTCCTCTTCTTCCTCGCTCGGCATGACATCGCCGCCGACATTGGTGATGTCGTCGTCGCTGGGGGAGCGAACCTTGCGGGTCTTTTCCTTTTCCTCGGCGGCCTTGCGGTCTGCCTCGATCTTTTCAGGGCTCTGGAACTGCGGCGCAGCCTTTGCCTCTGGTCCGGAATAGGTGGTTTCCAGATCGATGATCTCGCGCAGCAGCGTCTGGCCTTCGTTGAGTTCGTCGCGCCAGATGATCAGCGCCTGGAACGTCAACGGGCTCTCACAGAGACCGGCGATCATCGTCTCGCGGCCAGCCTCGATGCGCTTGGCAATCGCGATTTCGCCTTCGCGCGACAGAAGCTCGACCGAACCCATTTCGCGCAGATACATGCGCACCGGGTCGTCCGTCCTGTCGGTCGGCTCTTTCTTCTTGGTTGCCGCAAGCGCCGTGCCGCCGCTGGAGGTGGCCAGTTCGCCGCCTTCGCCGTCGTTGTCGTCGTCGCTGCTCTCGTCGTCGCTGCTGCCGCCGGCGGCTTCCTCAGCTTCCTCGTCTTCGATGACGTTGATGCCCATATCGGAGAGCATCGCCATCGTATCTTCGATCTGCTCGGAGGTGACTTCTTCGGACGGCAGGACGGAGTTCAGCTCGTCCATCGTCACATAGCCGCGCTTCTTGGCGGCCTTGATCATCTTCTTGACAGCGTCATCGGAAAGATCGAGAAGCGGGCCGTCCGGAGCGCCTTCGCGTTCAACGTCAGCTTCTTCGTTTTCTTTGACTTTGGTTGCCATTTAGTTCGTCGCTTTCCTTGTCGCAACCGGCGTGAGCCCGGTGCAAATGCCGCTCGAAGGTCCGGGTGCGCCGCGCACCCGCCACCGAATCATTTCCCCTGACGTAACGGGATGATGTTTAATTCCTGATTAACCACGATAGCGATCGTGGCAAAGCGGACAAGCTTCGACAGTCCTGCCACTGAAGCACTACTGGCATGATATCCTAACCGCCGTGTCATTTCGCCATTTCTTGCTTGGAAATGGTGATTCCCAGAATTTTCGATCCCGTCAAGCATTTCCGCTGAAAAACCGCCTGATTCGGCAAAAATCGCCTCAGTTCACGTTTTCGGGTGTTTATCAGCTTCCGCTGAACATGTAGGCGTTGCCCATAAAAAGACAAGGGTCGATACTGCCTATCGGCAAGGCAAGATTGCGTCGCATCCGCACGCGCAACCATACCTATGCACAATACCGCCGGTCATACCGATAGCCCGTCGTATTTGACGATCTTCACCGCCTCGATATCGAACTCCGGCAGACAGCGCAGGTTGACGGCCGCCATCGGTCCGTTCGGACCGGCTCCTTCGCCGAAAGGCGCGATACCGCAATGGCTGCAGAAGTGATGTTTGATGACATGCCTGTTGAACTCATAGGTCGAGAGATCGGCTTCCGATGTCTTCAGGCTCAGACTGTCGCGTGGAACAAAGGCCAGCAGGCCGCCCCGCCGGCGACACATCGAACAATTGCAATCGATCGCCTCGGCGAAGTCTCCCTCGACCTCGAAAGCGATTTTGCCACAATGGCAACTTCCCTCGTAACGCATGCACTGGCTCCTTTGGCCGCCACAACCGTCGATCGCGGTCGCCCGCAACTGTCGGCAAAGATAGTGCGTGAACACGGGCGAACAAGCCGGATTGAACAACGCGTGCCAAGACGCAAAACAATTCCCGAAAACCCGAACTTCGCCCGCGTGTTCGCAACATTATTCCGGTTTTCCGCTTGCCCTCGACCCGATCTCGACTGACCTTCCGACCGAGAAAATGGAGGCACTCTTGAACATCAAGGAAACCGGCGCAATGCGCGTCATCAGCATTCAACGCAGGCTGACGATTCCCGACGTCAGACATGCAAGCGCAGAGCTTGCGCCGCTGATCGACGCGGAAATCGACCGCGCAGGGCTGAAGCCCTCAGGGCCATGGATCTTCATCGCGCAGAACCTGCCGAAAAACGCCAAGGCCGCATTTGACTGGCGCATCTGCCGGCCGGTGGAAGACGGTGAAGCCTATGACGGCACGCTCGACATGATCGAGCTGGAGCCGATCATGGTCGCCTCCACCCTGCATCAGGGGCCGATGCGAAGCCTCTTCACCCAGGGCTATGCGCCGCTCGTCGAAAAGATCGAGATGAGCCGGCACAATTTCTCCGGCGAAAGCCGCGAGATCTATCACCGCTGGGCTGGCCCCGGCTCTCGCTACCACGAGATCGAGATCCAGTTCGGCCTTGCCAATTGACAAAAAGACCGCGCATCGATGGCGATACGCGGCCTTGTGGATTTCAGCGTTCTGGCGAAGCGAGCCGCCTCGCCGGTCCCCGTTCACCAGTCCATGACGACCTTGCCGGAGTTACCGGAGCGCATGGCCTCGAAGCCGTCGCGGAAGTCGTCGATGCCGATGCGGTGGGTGATGACGGGCGAAAGGTCGAGCCCGCCCTGGACGAAGGCGATCATCTTGTACCAGGTCTCGAACATCTCGCGGCCGTAGATGCCCTTGAGGTTGAGCATCTTGAAGATCACCTTGTTCCAGTCGATCTCGAAGCCGGCCGGCGCAATGCCGAGAATGGCGATCTTGCCGCCATTGTTCATCTTGTCGATCATGTCGCGGAACGCCGGTGCCGCGCCCGACATCTCCAGCCCGACATCGAAACCCTCGGTCATGCCGATCGCCTTCATCACGTCGGCAAGGTTCTCCTTCGATGCGTCGACGACATGGTCGATGCCGAGGTTGCGGGCAAGTTCAAGCCGTGTCGGGTTGATATCGGTGATGACAACCTTGCGCGCGCCCGAGCGCTTGGCAACCAGCGCCCCCATGATGCCGATCGGGCCCGCACCGGTCACCAGCACGTCCTCGCCAACAAGATCGAAGGAAAGGGCGGTGTGCACTGCATTGCCGAAGGGGTCGAAGATCGCTGCGATCTCGTCGGGAACGTCTTCAGGGATCGGCACGACGTTGTATTCCGGCAGGCAGACGAATTCGCCGAACGAGCCCGGCCGGTTGACGCCAACGCCGAGCGTGTTGCGGCAGAGATGGCCGCGACCGGCGCGGCAGTTGCGGCACTTGCCGCAGACGATATGCCCCTCGCCCGAGACGCGCTCGCCGACGTGGTATTTCGTCACCGCCGAGCCGACCCCGGCGATCTCGCCCATGAACTCGTGACCGACGACCATCGGCACCGGAATGGTCTTTTGGGCCCACTGGTCCCAGTTCCAGATGTGCACGTCGGTGCCACAGATCGCCGACTTCTTCACCTTGATCAAAACGTCGTTCGGTCCGACCTCCGGCACCGGCACGCGCTCCATCCACAGCCCGACCTCAGGCTTCGTCTTCACCAGCGCCTTCATCATGTTCGTCATCGATCGCCTCCAAAATCATCGCCGTTCAGGCGCCGCGCCTCTCTCGGGCGCACAAACCTTGCCGTCGCGCCTTTAACCGCAGCCCCTCATCCGCCCGGTGAGGGTGCCCCTCATCCGGCTGCCGCCACCTTCTCCCTGCTCGCGGGGAGAAGGACGATGCCGCAAACTTCGCGTCCCTCTTCAACCACCGACCAGAGATAAGTCCCCTCTCCCCGCCTGCGGGGAGAGGGCTAGGGTGAGGGGCCGAATTGCCCTCAGATCACGCCAAGCTCGCGGCCGACCTCTTCGAAGGCGGCAATCGCCCGGCGCACGTCGTTCTCGCTGTGGGCCGCCGACATCTGCGTGCGGATGCGCGCCTGCCCCTTCGGCACCACCGGGAAGGAGAAGCCGATGACATAGACGCCCTTCTTCAGCATGCGCGCCGCCATCTCCTGGGCGAGTGCCGCATCCCCAAGCATCACCGGGATGATCGGGTGCCCCTCGCCGGCAAGGGTGAAGCCGAGCTTCGACATCTCGGTGCGAAACAACGCCGCATTGGCATAGAGCCGCTGACGCAACGCATCGCCGTTGTCGATCAGGTCGAAGACTTTCAGCGAGGCTGCGGCAATCACCGGCGCCAGCGTGTTGGAGAAGAGATAGGGGCGCGAGCGCTGTCTAAGCCACTCGACCACCTCGGCCTTGCCAGAGGTGTAGCCGCCCGAGGCGCCGCCGAGCGCCTTGCCGAGCGTGCCGGTGATGATGTCGACCCGGCCTTCGACGCCACAATGTTCGGCCGAGCCGCGACCATGTTTGCCGACGAAGCCAACCGCATGGCTGTCATCGACCATGACCATGGCGCCGTATTTCTCGGCGAGATCGCACACGCCGCCGAGATTGGCGATGATGCCGTCCATCGAGAACACGCCATCGGTGGCGATCAGCTTGAAGCGACTGCCTTCGGCCTTCTTCAGCTCTTCTTCAAGTGCTGCCATGTCGTTGTTGGCATAGCGGAAGCGCTTGGCCTTGGAGAGGCGCACGCCGTCGATGATCGAGGCGTGGTTCAAGGCATCGGAGATGATCGCATCCTCTTCGCCCAGCAGCGTCTCGAACAGGCCGCCGTTGGCATCGAAGCAGGAGGAATAGAGGATCGTGTCTTCCAGGCCGAGGAACGACGAAATGCGCGCCTCCAGCTGCTTGTGCTCTTCCTGCGTGCCGCAGATGAAGCGCACCGACGCCATGCCATAGCCATAGCGGTCGAGCGCTTTTTTTCCAGCCTCGGCCAGCTCCGCGTTGTCGGCAAGGCCAAGATAGTTGTTGGCGCAGAAGTTCAGCACCCGCTCGCCCGAGGCAACCTCGATCTCGCCCGCTTGCTTCGAGGTAATCACCCGCTCCGACTTGTAGAGACCGGATGACTTCAGGCGATCGAGTTCAGAACGAAGGTGGGACAAAAAGGCTGAGGTCATGGCTGGCCGCTTTCACTGTGAAAAGGACGTTTCGTGTCAAACGAGTACCACGCCAGCTTTCCCGTTGCAGCAAATTCCAGCGGATCCAAAGCTCCGGGCGGCATTCCCTAGGCAAAACGACAGGGCATTGCATGGCGAGACGGTTTGCTCGACATTTTATGTCGTAGCCTTCGTCGTGCAAGACAGATTGCTACGGTTGCCGTTAGGCTTGAGTGCGCGGTCGGCGAGGCTGGAACCGTGTGTCCACTTGGGCACCATCTATCGCGCCGCGTCGGCGGCGCGATAGATGCAACGGACGAATGCCGCTCCAGACAGCGCTCCGGCGGGCAGCGTCACCCCTCCAGATATCCGTCGATGACAGCGAGAAACGCCTCGCCGTAGCGCTCGCGTTTGCTTTCGCCGATGCCGGGAATATCGAGCAGTTCGTCGAAGCCGCGCGGGCGCTCCTTGGCGAGCGCGATCAGCGTCGCGTCCGGGAAGACGACATAGGGCGGCACGTTCAGGTCCTTGGCGATGGTAAAGCGCTCGGCACGCAGCCGTTCGAACAGCTCGAGATCGGAGCCGGCAAGGTCGGCGCGTTCGCGCTGGCTGCCGGATTTTGCCTGCCGTGCCGCCTTGCCCGTCTGCGGGCGGTCCTTGCGAAACAGCACCTGGCGCTCGCGCTTGAACACGGCGCGCGCTTCCGGCTCCAGCTTGATCGCGCCGAAGGCCGTGTGGTCGACACTGACGAGACCGGCGGCCAGCAACTGTCGAAACACCGATTGCCAGGTCCGAGCCGGCAGATCCTTGCCGGCACCGAAAACCGGCATGTCGACATGGCCAAAACGCTCGGTCTTTTCGTTGACGGTCCCCATCAACACATCGACGACATGCCCGGTGCCAAAACGCTCGCCCGTACGGTAGACGGCGGCAAGCGCCTTGATCGCAGCCTCGGTTCCGTCCCAGGTTTCCACTGGCTTCAGGCAGGTGTCGCAATGGCCGCAGCGCCCGGGATGGGCCTCGCCGAAATGCGCGAGGATCGCCTGGCGGCGGCAGCCGGCCGTCTCGCAGATCGCCAAGAGCGCGTTGAGCTTGCCGCGCTCGATGCGTTTGATGTCGTCGGCCGCACCGCCCTCGTCGATCATCCGGCGGCGTTGCAAGACGTCGGCCATGCCATAGGCCATCCAGACTTCGGACGGCTGACCATCGCGGCCGGCGCGACCGGTCTCCTGGTAATAGGCCTCGATCGAACCCGGCAGATCGAGATGGGCGACATAGCGCACGTCGGGCTTGTCGATGCCCATGCCGAAAGCGACGGTCGCGACCAGGCAGAGACTTTCTTCCTTCAGGAACGCGTCCTGATGAGCGTCGCGCAGCGTCCTGTCCATGCCGGCATGGTAGGGAAGCGCGCGGATCCCCTGCCCGTTCAGCCACTCCGCCGTGTCCTCGACCTTGGCGCGCGACAGGCAGTAGACGATACCGGAGGAACCGCGAAAGCGGCTGAGGAACCGCAACAGCTGCTGGCGCGGCTGGTCGCGCTCGACGATTTCATAGGCGATGTTTGGACGGTCGAAGCTGGTGGTGAAGACTTCAGCACCCTGCAGCGACAACCGCTCGATAATGTCTTCGCGGGTGTGCGGATCGGCCGTCGCCGTCAGCGCGATGCGCGGCACGCCGGGATAACGCTCGGCAAGCAGGCCGAGCGTGCGGTATTCCGGCCGGAAATCATGGCCCCACTGTGAAACGCAATGCGCCTCGTCGATGGCGAAAAGCGCAATGCGAGCATTGCCGATGAGGTCGGCGAAGCCGTCGGTCACAATGCGCTCGGGCGTGACGTAAAGCAGCTCAAGCGTGCCGTCGGCAATCTGCCGGCGCACCGCGACCGCCTCTTCGCGTGTCAGCGACGAATTGAGCGCGGCCGCATTGACGCCAAGCTGCTTCAACGCCTCCACCTGATCGCGCATGAGCGCGATCAGCGGCGAAACGACGATACCAAGGCCGGAACGGCAGAGAGCAGGAATCTGGAAGCAGAGCGACTTGCCGGCGCCGGTCGGAAACAGAACGACGGCATCGCCACCGCCGGCCACATGCTCGACCACTTCCTGCTGCCGGCCGCGAAAGGCCGAATAGCCGTAGACACGCTTGAGCACATCGAGCGGCGCTCGGCCGGCGTCGTCGAAGAGTTGGCTGGCAGCACTTCTGTCGTGCTGCGCACGTTCGACGAACTCCATTGCATCTCCTTCGGGGAATCACACACTGCCATCATCGCCAGATGCGACGGCAATGCCATAGGCGTCAGCCTATTTGAAGACGCAAGGGGGATATCCGGTAGGATCGGCAGGCGTTTTCGGTCGGGGATTGGCGCTTTTGACAGGGCGGCCTTATTGATGCATCGGTACTTTAGGGAACCGATATAACCGGAAGGGCATCATGGCGAACATTCTGGCGGCAAGCGGCGGCGTCAAGCAAGTGATCTGCATCAACTGGGGTACGAAATACGGCGTTCCGTTTATAAACCGGCTCTATGCCATGGTGGCGCGCAACATCACCCCACCCTTCACCTTCACCTGTTTTACCGACAATCGCGACGGACTGCGCGGCGAAATTCTCTGCGAGGATCTGCCGCCGCTCGACATTGAGAACATGCCCACAAAGACGCCGGGCATCTGGCAGAAATCGCGACTGTGGGGACCTAATCTCGGCAATCTCAAGGGACCGGTCCTTTTTCTCGATCTCGACATCGTCGTTGTCGGATCGCTCGACTGTTTCTTCGAGATGGAGGGACCTGACGATGTTGTCCTGGCGAGAAACCAGACGACGCCTTTCGAGCGCCTCGGTCAAACCTCGGTTTTCCGCTTCCCTGTGGGCAAGCTCGTGCCGCTTCAGGAAAAGTTCAGGGCCAACCCACAGGCTATCGCGGACGAATATCGTTTCGAGCAGCGCTTCGTGACACGCAATGCGCCGGGTGGCGTGAAGCTCTATCCCAGACGCTGGGTGCTGCATTTTCGACGGGACTGTCGCCACGTCTTTCCTCTGAATTACTTCCTGGAACCGCGCCTGCCGGCCGATGCGCGCGTCGTGCTCTTCCCTCGCAACCTGCTGCCGCAACATGCTATCGACGGGCAATATGGCGAACGCGGCCACGTGGACACGCCGCTTGGGCACATTCGCCGGCTGTTTACCGGCGACTACCGCGAAAAGAGCCCGATCAGCCACCTGCGCCACTACATCCACCCGGCGCGATGGGTGGCCGAACACTGGCGCGAATAATCGGGATCCTGCCCGGATCAGGATCGGACCGGATCTCGACCTCGCTGAACGGCTTTTCGGCGGTTATACCGACCTGCGCCGATATTACCGGGCCGCCGGCCCCTTCACCCGGCCCGAAAGCACGCCAAAACCTTCGATGATCGCTTCCTGATTCTCAAGCCGGGTCACCTCGAACTGAACCTCCTGCAGAGTGCGCAGCAGTTGCGGCACGGCGTCAAGGTCTCCCTCCTCCGTTGCGTGCGCCAACTCCCGCTCCAGTTCGCGCTTTTGCCAATGCAGCGCCTTGGAGCGCTGGTGCAGCGCCAGCGCCTGCAAATAGCCTTCGCGCGCATCTTCTGGTGCGGCAGCGGCGGTCGCAGTCCAAAGCCGGGCATAGCGGATCTGCTGGTCGATCGCCGCGATCAGATGGGCAAAGCCTTCGGCGTCGAGCTGCTCCACCAACCCCTCGCGCGTCAGGCGCGGGCCGTTGGCGGCAGCGGCATTCAGCACCGCCGCCCAGCAGCGCTGCAGATCGCGGTGATCGAACTCGATGGTCGAGATCTCGTCGTATTCGTCGAACAGCAGCTGCGGGTGATTGACGATGGTCAGCGCCAGCACGCTTTCGCGCAGCGACGGCACGGCCTGCTGGCCGCTGACCAGCGACGAGCGCGCCAACCGATCCGAAATCGCCGTCGGGCCTGACGTGTTCTGCTGACGCCCGCCCTGCCCGCCGCGCTGGCCGCCACCCTGTCGGCCGCCGCGCTCGAACTGCCGCCGCTCGCCGCCGCGACCGGGGCTTGCCGCCTGCAGGAAGGCGTGCAGCCGGTCGCGCATGTCCTGACCATAGTGACGCCGCACACTCTCGTCGGCGATGACGGCCGTGACCTGCTTCAGCTTCGCTTCGAGCTCGGCGCGTTTTTCCGGCGTGTCGAACGAACCGCCCTGGATTTCCCGCTGCCAGACCATCTCGGCAAGCGAACGGGCATTGGCCAGCACCTGATCGAACGGCGCCCGCCCCTCCTGACGCACGAGGTCATCCGGGTCCTTGCCGTCGGGCAGCATGGCAAACCGCACGGAGCGTCCGGGCTTCAGATGCGGCAGCGCCAGATCGACGCCGCGGTTGGCGGCGCGAATGCCGGCCCCGTCGCCATCGAAGCAGAGCACGGGCTGCGACGTCATCTTCCAGAGCAGATCGAGCTGGTTTTCGGTGAGCGCAGTTCCGAGCGGTGCGACGGCATTCTCGACGCCCGCCTGGTGCAGCGCGATCACGTCCATGTAGCCTTCGACCGCGATGATCGTCGCGGCACCATTTTCGTTGTGCCCGGCGTCGCCGGGGCGGCTGGCTCCGGACATCGCCCGTCGCGCCCGGGCAAAGTTGTAAAGCACGTTGCCCTTGTGGAAGAGCTCGGTCTCGTTGGAATTGAGATATTTCGCCGGCGCATCGGGCGACATGGCGCGGCCGCCGAACGCGATCACCTTTTCGCGCGACGACAGGATCGGAAACATGATGCGGTCGCGGAAACGGTCGTACGAAACAGGCACGTCGGGGCCATGCACCACCAGGCCGCAGGCTTCGATCTGCTCCTTGCCGATGCCCTTGCCAGCCAGAAATTCCTTCAGCGCATTGCGGCTGTCGGGCGCAAATCCCAGCCGGAAGGTCTCGATCGTGCGGCCCGTCAGCCCGCGCTCGCGCAGATAGGCGCGCGCCTTGGCGCCATTGGCCTGCTGCAGCTGATCCTCGAAGAATTGCGTCGCCAGCTCCATCACGTCGAGCAGGCTGGTGCGCTCTTTCTCGCGCCTCTCGGCCTGCGGGTCGGGCTGCGGCATGGCAACGCCCGCCATGTCGGCGATCTGCTGCACAGCCTCCGGGAAGCTCAGGCCTTCGAGATCGGTGAGGAAACGGAAATGATCGCCGGTGACGCCGCAGCCGAAGCAATGGTAGCGGCCCTTGCGGTCCTCGCAATGGAAGCTCGGCGACTTCTCGCCGTGGAACGGGCAGCAGGCCCAGTAGTCGCCGCGCGAAACATTGGTCTTGCGCCGATCCCAGCTGACGCGCTTAGCGATCACGTCCGAAATCGGCACGCGGTCGCGTATCTCGTCAAGAAAGGTCTGTGAAAAGCGCATGAATACCTCTGGTCGATCCTCCATATAAGCGGGCAGACCGCCGGACGCCACAGGGCACAATGGCCATGCCCGCAATTCACAGGCCATGACAACGGCAATTGTAAACCCGGCTTGCTGTGCGCCGCGATCAACACACGTTAAACGAGAGTTTATTTCTACACGCAGGCCGTGTCTCGACCTTGACTCCGGTCCGGCCCGATAGGATGAATTCGCCTCCCGACCTCGGATCCCGCATCATGGCCCTCTCCGTCGAAGCACTTGCATCCAGCGCCGGCTTCTTCAATGCCGTGCTCAGCTATGCGCGCGGCATGGTCGCGATGTATGGCGCAAACCCGCGGCTGGCTTCGATCTTCGCCTCGCAGCAGCGCTGGCTGATGGCCCAGTCGGGCCTTGCCCTCTACCATGAGCGCAACCCGCAGGATCCGGCAAGCGGTCTCTATTCCGGGCGGTTCATCGACTATATCGTCGCAAACGACATCGCCAGCCGCAACACGGCCGCCTCGTTCACGCAGGAGATGGTCGCCTATCGCTTCGCCCGCCATATCGCCGATCGGCCGGACAAGCGAGCCCGGCCGCTGGAGCCGACCGAGGCAGCCCTCGACTACGTCTGGAAATGGCTGCACGCCCATTTGACGATTTTGGACGCGCTCGACGGCGGCACAAGGACGGTTACGCTCGAGCAGACCCCTCACCTGTTTGCCCGGCTGCAGCCGGCCATCGCCCACGCCCTCGTCGGCAACGACCGGGTGCGCCGGCCCGGGCCGACCTTCGATCTCTTCACCTGGGTCAATTCCGGCGGCGTCGTCATGGACGACCTCTTCTCGCGCATCACGGCGTTTGATCCGGAGGCGGAAAGCGCCGATATCGGCGTCGTGTCGTCGAGCGATCTCAGCGAGCGCTTCATGATCTCGAAGACGCATCTGAAGCGCATCTTCGGCAAGGCGTCGGAACTTGGCAGCATGGGGTGGGATGGCCTGCCTGGGCGTGGCAGCGTCTGGCTGTCCAAGGGCTTCATCCGGGAATATTGGGAATATCAGGCGGAGAAATTCGCGCTGATCGACCAAGCCTATGCAGGGCTTGCCGGCACGATCAGTGCCGCAACGGCGCCCGCTGCAGGTGAGCGGGCGCTGTCGATTACTTCAGCAGGTCCTTGACCAGGCCCGAAGCCTTGGCGAAGTCCATCTGGCCGGGATAGCGCTCCTTGAGAGCGTTCATGCACTTGCCCATGTCGCGCAGGCCATGCGCACCGGTTTCCTGGATGACGGAGGCACAGAGTTCGCGAACCTTGTCTTCCGGCAGCTGCGCCGGCAGGAACTGGTTGATGATGACGATTTCCTGGCGCTCCTGCTCGGCAAGCTCCGGCCGGCCGCCCTGATCGTAGATCCGGGCCGATTCCTCGCGCTGCTTGATCATCTTGGCGAGGATCTGCAGGATCTCTTCATCGCCGACCGGATCCTTGCCGAGACCGCGGTTGGCGATATCACGATCTTTGATTGCAGCCTGGATCAGTCGCACGGTCGAGGTGCGCCGCGTATCCTTGGCCTTCAGGGCTTCTTTCAGTACCTCAGCGAACTGGTCGCGCATGTCTTTCTCCATGTCGAAGCCGGCCCGCGGTGCTCATGCCCGGAACCGGTTCGATGCGTCAATGTTGTCGTCGTCTTAAACCAGTGTGGCAGGTGCAATCAAACGGATTACACAACCCCTTGAATTATAAGGAATTTTATTTCCGGACAATTCACGGCGGCCGGTTGACCGGGCTTTGCGCTTTGGCTATTTTCCCGCACCTGCACGACATCGGCATGTGAGCACTTTTCGCGGGGATTCCGCGCGTCCATGCCTGAGCACATGAAATGGCGATCAGCCGCCGGGCTTTCAAGCCCCGCGCTCCACGCCGCAACGGGATAGGAACGATGACCGCGACACCCGCATGGACCACTGAAAAACCCACCGCATTGCTCGTTCTTGCCGATGGCACCGTCATCGAAGGCAAGGGCATCGGCGCAACCGGCAAGGTGCAGGCCGAAGTCTGCTTCAACACGGCGCTCACCGGCTACCAGGAAATCCTGACGGACCCTTCCTATCTCAGCCAGATCGTCACCTTCACCTTTCCCCATATCGGCAACATTGGCGCCAATGACGAGGACATCGAAGACCTGACGCCGGCAGCACGCCACGGCGCGGTCGGCGTCATCTTCAAGGCCGACATCACCGAACCGTCGAATTACCGCTCCGTCAAGCACCTCGATGCATGGCTGAAGGCGCGCGGCATCATCGGCCTTTGCGGCATCGACACCCGGGCATTGACCGCCTGGATCCGCGAAAACGGCATGCCCAACGCCGTCATCGCCCACGACCCCTCCGGCGTCTTCGACATCGAGACGCTGAAGGCAGAAGCCAAGGCCTGGAGCGGTCTCGAAGGCCTCGACCTTGCCAAGGTCGCCACGTCAGGCCAGTCGTCGCAGTGGACCGAGAAGCCCTGGGTCTGGGACGAAGGCTATTCCACGCTCGGCGAGACCGAGGCCGCCTATCACGTCGTCGCACTCGACTACGGCGTCAAGCGCAACATCCTGCGCCTCTTCACCGGCCTCAATGCCCGCGTCACCGTGATGCCGGCAACGACGAGCGCCGAAGAAGTGCTTGCCCAGAAGCCGGACGGCATCTTCCTCTCGAACGGCCCGGGCGACCCGGCGGCAACCGGCAAGTATGCCGTGCCGGTCATCCAGGACCTGTTGAAGAGCGACATTCCGGTGTTCGGCATCTGCCTCGGCCACCAGATGCTGGCGCTGGCGCTGGGCGGCAAGACCGAGAAGATGCACCAGGGCCACCATGGCGCCAACCACCCGGTCAAGGATCACACGACGGGCAAGGTCGAAATCGTCTCCATGAACCACGGCTTCGCAGTCGATTCGAAGTCGCTGCCGGAAGGCGTTGAAGAGACTCACATTTCGCTGTTCGACGGAACCAATTGCGGCCTGCGCGTCGCCGGCAAGCCGGTGTTCTCGGTGCAGCACCACCCGGAAGCCTCGCCAGGCCCGCAGGACAGCCACTACCTCTTCCGCCGGTTCATGAACCTGGTGCGCGAGAAGAAGGGCGAACCGGCACTCGCCGAGCGCTGAGCGCACGACCGAGACAGGTATTGAAGGCCCGCTCCGAGCGGGCCTTTTCGTTTCGAGCATCCGCCTTCGCTGCTGCCAATGCCTATCCATCGGGGCCTATCCGGCGGGCAAACGCGCGACAATGAAATCGACGACCGCGCGTACCGACGGCAACTGACCGCGCCGATGCGGCATCAACAGCGTCGTGGTGACGCTGCCCGCCTCCCAGTCCGGCAGCACGCGCACAAGGCTGCCCGCCTCCATTTCCGTCCGGCAGATCTTTCGAGGCAATGCCGTGATGCCGAGGCCGGAGACCGCGGCCGAAAGCAGCACATGGGATTCGTCCGCGAGGAAACGCGGCATCGGGCGGACCCGGACGACCACACCCGCTTCGTTGCGCATCGTCCATCCCTCCGAGGTCAAAGATGCCAGGAGGCCGTCGTGACGGGAAAGGTCGCTGGGGTCGCGCGGGTGTCCGCGATTTTCCAGATAGGCCGGTGACGCCACCAAGAGGATAGCATCCGTCGCCACCCGCCGCTGCACCATGCCGGAATCGGGCAACGGCGCGAAGTGGTCGCGCACGGCGATGTCGAAGCCCTCCTGCACGACATCGACGAAGCGGTCGGTCGCGTGCAGCATCACCCGCATCTTGGGGTATGCGAGCGCCAGCGGCGGCAGGAGGTCCGCCAGCATCATCTGCGCCGTCGGCACCGAAGCGGTGATCCTGACCGTGCCGCTCGGCTCGGCAAGCCGGCCCTTGACGACAGCCTCGGCTGCCTCAGCCTCGATCAGCATCGCCGCGGCGTGCCGATAAAAATCCTCGCCGATCTCGGTCACGGTGAAGCGGCGCGAGGTACGGTTGATCAGCCGCACGCCGAGCGTTCGTTCCAGTTCGGCCACACGCTTGCTCAGGGTCGATTTCGGCACGTTCAGCGCCCGCGCCGCCGGCGCGAACCCCTTGTGATCGACAACATGGGCAAAGACTATGAAGTCATTGAGATTGCGCATCGCAGGCTCCATTGTCTACAAATGTGGACGATAGATCCACATTTGCCTATCTTACGCAATATCGTCCACGAAATTATCTCTTCCCTATCGAAACCGAACATCGAAGGAAGAGACAATGGGTATCTATCAGGACAGGAAAGCAGTCGTCATCGGCGGCACGCACGGCATGGGCCTCGCCACAGTCGAGCGCCTCGTCGACGGCGGCGCCGAGGTGCTTTTGACCGGCAACAACGAGGCCAACCTCGCCCGGATCCAGGAGCGCTTCGGCTCACGCGTCCATGCGGTCAAATCCGATATCTCCGATCTTGGCGCAATCGCCGTGCTCGGGGCGACGGTTGGGCAGAAACTGGGCTCGATCGACCTTTTGCACGTCAACGCCGGTACATCACTGCTCGAGCCCTTCGATCAGGTAACGGAGGCCTCCTATGATCGCCAGTTCACCATCAACACCAAGGGCGCCTTCTTTACCGTCCAGCGGCTGACGCCGCTGATCCGCGACGGCGGCTCGATCGTCTTCACCTCGTCTGTCGCCGATGTCGGCGGCCATCCGGGCATGGCGGTCTACAGCGGCAGCAAGGCGGCGCTGATCTCGTTTGCCTCGGTCTTTGCCGCCGAACTGCTGCCGCGCGGCATAAGGGTGAATTCGGTCAGCCCCGGCTTCATCGATACGCCCACCAAGGGCGTGTCTGGCATCACCGACGCCGAGCGCGCCGAGTTCAAGGCATTGGGCGATGCGATCACGCCGATGGGCCGCAACGGCACAGCCGATGAAGTCGCCCGCGCGGTGCTGTTCCTCGCGTTCGACGCCACCTTCACCACCGGTGCCCGCCTCACCGTCGACGGCGGCCTCGGCCAGCAATTGTCGCCTGCAGCCTGAACCCTACCAAAGTAGAGAAATCAGATGTCCAAAAGCATTTCTATCATCGGCCTAGGTGCCATGGGCACGGCGCTTGCCAACGCGCTCATCGCCGCAGGCAATAGCACCACCGTGTGGAATCGCACGCCGGCACGAGCTGACGCTCTCGTTGCCCGCGGCGCCCACCGGGCCGAAACGGTCGGTGAGGCCATCGTAGCAAGCGATCTGATCGTCCTTTGCCTCACGGACTACGTCGCCGTCGAAGCCACGCTTGCCGAGGTCGCCCCCATGCTTGCCGGCAAGACCGTCATCAACCTCACCAATGGTCGTCCGGACGAAGTCCGGGCGGTCGCCACCCGACTAGGCGGACACGGCGCGCGCTATCTCGATGGCGGCATCATGGCGACGCCACCGATGATCGGGACGCCGGACGCCTTCATCCTCTATAGCGGCGGCAGCGATGCCTTCGAGACGGCACAGGAACAACTGGCTGCCTTCGGCCAGAGCCACTATCTCGGCGAAGACCCCATCCTCGCCGCGGTCAGCGACCTCGCTCTGCTGTCGGCGATGTACGGCCTCTTCGGCGGCTATCTGCACGCAACAGCGCTTGCCGGTAGCGTCGGCTTTACGGCAAGGCAGTTCCTGCCGCTGGTAGAGCCCTGGCTTGCCGCGATGATGACGGCGCTGCCCGACTATGCCGAGCGGATCGACAGCGGCGATCATGCCCGCGACGTCATGTCGAACCTCGCGATGCAATCGGTGGCAATCAGCAACATTGTCGCGACGAGCCGCAGCCAGGGTATCGATCCGGCATTCATGGAGCCGATCGAAAGGCTGGCGCAAAAGCGTCTTGCAGGCGGCTTCGGCAGCGACGAGATCTCCGGCATCATCGAGGCGATGAGAGGAAAAGAGGACGCTGGCCTCAGCCGGTAGCAAGGCACGGGCAAAAGTCCGCTTGGCCGATCACCGACAGACCGGCTCGGACAAACGGCGCAGCAAGGGCCCGCGGTCGAAACGCCGCGGCGCCCTTGCTTGCAGTTGACCCGCTGCAGCCCTTCGCGCATCCTCCCTGCAACTGGAGGTGACGATGATTACAGGTTCACAGTGCCGCGCCGCACGGGCGCTGATCGAGATTTCGCGCGAAATGCTGGCGAGCTTTTCAGGCGTCAACGAAGATACGATCCTGAAGTTCGAGCGCAAGCTGGAGACGCCCGCCGACACGGTGGTCCAGTCGCTAACCCATGCGCTCGAAAATGCTGGCGCCATGTTCCTGCCGGAAGGTGAGCGTGGCATTGGCGTCTGCCTGAAGTTCACCCGCTCCGAGGCCCGCCGCCTTTCCATCCTCGAAAGCGAAGGCGGTGTCGTTGGCGACGACGAAGTGCCGGGCGCGTAAAGCAAGTGCCGATTCAAAACTGATTTCAACTCCTTAACCGGTCGACCTGAATCAGTTTGCCCGTGTCTTGAATCCTTTTACCAACAAAAAAGCCCGCCGTCGCCGGCGGGCTTTTTCTATGTATTGCAGTGCCTCAAACTTACTTGCAGGCTGCGCAGAAACGCTGGATGCGGCGGCAGGCTTCCTCGAGCTGCGTTTCCGACGTCGCGTAGGAAATACGGAAGTTCGGGCCGAGGCCAAAAGCCGAGCCGTGCACGACGGCAACGCCTTCGGATTCGAGCAGCTCGGAGACGAAGTCTTCGTCGGTCTCGATCACCTTGCCCGAAGGCGCGGTTTTGCCGATCAGGCCGGCGCAGGACGGGTAGACGTAGAAGGCGCCTTCCGGCGTCGGGCACGCGATGCCCTTGGCCTGATTCAGCATCGACACCACCAGATCGCGACGTCCTTCGAAGATCCTCTTGTTCTCGGGAATGAAGTCCTGCGTGCCGTTGAGCGCCTCGACTGCAGCCCACTGCGCGATCGACGTCGCACCCGAAGTCTGCTGGCCCTGGATCATGTCCATAGCCTTGATGAGCTGCAGCGGGCCGGCTGCGTAGCCGATGCGCCAGCCGGTCATGGCATAGGCCTTGGAGACGCCGTTCATCGTCAGCGTGCGGTCATAGAGGCCGGGCTCAACTTCGACCGGGGTTGCGAACTTGAAGTCGCCGTAGGTCAGGTGCTCGTACATGTCGTCGGTCAGGATCCAGACATGCGGATGCTTCATCAACACGTCGGTCAGCGCCTTCAGTTCGGCATGGCTGTAGGCAGCGCCTGACGGGTTCGACGGCGAATTGAAGATGAACCACTTGGTCTTCGGCGTGATCGCCTTGTCGAGATCAGCTGGCTGGAGCTTGAAGTTGTTTTCCTGCGTCGTCGCAACGGTCACCGGCGTGCCGCCGCACAGCGCCACCATCTCCGGGTAGGAAACCCAGTAAGGTGCCGGGATGACGACTTCATCGCCAGCGTTGAGCGTCGCCATGAAGGCGTTGAAAAGAATCTGCTTTCCACCGGTGCCGACAATCGTCTGGGCAGCGGTGTAGTCGAGGTTGTTCTCGCGCTTGAACTTCTTGGCGATCGCCTCGCGCAGTTCCGGAATGCCCGAAACCGGCGTGTACTTCGTCTCGCCGCGGTTGATCGCGTCGATCGCCGCCTTCTTGATATTGTCAGGCGTATCGAAATCCGGCTCCCCTGCACCAAGGCCGATCACGTCGCGTCCCTTCGCTTTCAGCTCGCGGGCTTTCTGCGAAACGGCGATGGTGGCGGAAGGCTTTACACGGGAAAGAGCATCGGCAAGGAAGGCCATGATGAAAGGTCCTGATCGTTTCGAGACGCGGTGAGCGCTACGGAACGAAAAAGCCAGGCTCCATAGCGGTTAGGTCTATGTCGAAAGACGCCCGGTCTTGCAAGCGCCAGGGCCTGAAAAACCGCGCGAATGCGGGCAAAATGCGTCACCATGACAAAGTTTCATGAGTGCGATCAGCAAAGGCGATTGCCGCCCGATGCTTGACGGGCGTCCGTCGGCAACCACAACGGGATGCATGTCCTGCGGCACCCGTGATCACGCCTCGTCTCTTGCGGGCGCTCCAGCTCGCACGGATGGGATTGATCCGGAACGGCCCGCGATCCTGATTTATTCAAAAAAATCAGCGGAATTCCGCAATTTTCGCAATGCCATAATTTGGCCACGACAACTGTCGCGGTCCGCCGCAATTCCGTCCCGCAACAGCCGGTTTCCGGGCCTTTCCTCGCATGATCCGAACGCATGGCATCACGGGGGTATGCAATGTTTCTCGACGACGAAATCGCTGAATCACGAACACGGCAAAATGAAGCACGCTGGGGCATGTATCTGGCGCTGGCAGCGCTTGCCGCCTGCATCGTGATGTTCCTCGGCCTGATGACCCAGGCCTCCGCCCAGACAGCAAATCCGCAGCCGCAGCAGATGGCGGGTTATGTCAGGCCTAACGACATGGGCACCGGCGCACTGCTCTTCCCATCGAAGGAGCCGGGCTATTTCGTCGAGGCGCCGCGCCTGGCGACCGACGTTCAGATCGACGTCAACGGCCCGATCATGCGCACCCGCGTGACGCAGCGGTTCGAAAACCCGAGCAAGGGCTGGGTCGAAGGCACCTATGTCTTCCCGCTTCCCGATGATTCCGCGGTCGACACCCTGAAGATGCAGATCGGCGACCGTTTCATCGAAGGCCAGATCAAGCCGCGCCAGGCCGCCAAGGAAATCTACGAGCAGGCCAAGGCAGAGGGCAAGAAGGCAGCGCTTCTCGAACAGCAGCGCCCGAACCTCTTCACCAATCAGGTCGCCAATATCGGCCCGGGCGAGACCGTGGTGGTGCAGATCGAGTACCAGAGCGGCGTGCACCAGTCGAACGACGCCTTTACCTTTCGTTTCCCGATGGTGGTGGCGCCCCGCTACAATCCGCAACCGATCGTCCAGACCGTCGATCTCGACAGCCGCTCGGGCTATGCCGTCAGCGATCCGGTTCCCGATCGCCAGAAGATCGAGCCGCCGGTGCTCGACCCGCGCGAAAACGCCAAGATCAACCCGGTGACGCTGACGGTCAACCTCAAGGCCGGCTTCCCGATCGCCGAGGTGACCTCGGCCTTACATGAGATCGATACGGTCACGATCGACCAGTTGAGCCGCCGGATCACGCTGAAAGCCGGCAGCGTCCCGGCCGACCGGGACTTCGAACTGAGCTGGAAGGCGGTCGAAGGCAAGAGCCCCTATGCCGGGCTCTTCCGTGAGACCGTGGGTGGCAAGACCTATCTCCTGTCCTTCGTCACCCCTCCGGTCACAGCGACCGAGGCCGACAAGCCGGTCAAGCGCGAAGTGGTCTTCGTCATCGACAATTCCGGCTCGATGGCCGGCCCGTCGATGGAGCAGGCGAAGGAAAGCCTGGCACTGGCGATCTCACGGCTGAAACCGGAGGACCGTTTCAACGTCATCCGCTTCGACGACACGATGACCGTGCACTTCCCCGCGCTCGTCGAGGCGACGCCCGACAAGCGCGAGAATGCCATCGCCTTCGTGCGCGGCCTGACCGCCGATGGCGGCACCGAAATGCTGCCGGCGCTGGAAGCGGCCCTGCGCACGCAGGGACCGGTCGCACCGGGAGCACTTCGCCAGGTGGTGTTCCTCACCGACGGCGCCATCGGCAACGAAGGCCAGCTGTTCCAGGAAATCCAGAATAACCGCGGCGACGCCCGCGTCTTCACGGTCGGCATCGGTTCGGCACCCAACAGCCACTTCATGACCAAGGCCGCCGAGTACGGTCGCGGCACCTTCACGCTGATCGGTTCGGAGAGCCAGGTGGCAGCCCGCATGGGCGAGCTTTTCACCAAGCTCGAAAGCCCCGTCATGACCGACATCTCCGCGACCTTCGAAGGTGCGGCCACAGGCGACATCACGCCCAACCCGATGCCCGATCTCTATCGCGGCGAACCGGTCGTGCTGACGGCCGAACTTGCAGGGACTGCACCGGAAGGCACGATCCGCATCGTCGGCAAGGCCGGCGACCAGCCCTTCCGCGTCGAGATGGACATCGCCAAGGCCGCAACCGGCGAAGGCATCGCCAAGCTCTGGGCCCGCCGCAAGATTGACGATCTCGAGGCAAGTGCGTCATCGATCGCGGACCCCGCATCGCTCGACAGGCGGATCGAAACGGTGGCCCTTGCCCACCATCTGGTCTCGCGCGTCACCAGCCTCGTCGCCGTCGATGCCACGCCGTCGCGGCCCTCTGGTGAAAACCTGACCGCAACCGATGTGCCGCTCAACCTTCCGGCCGGCTGGGACTTCGGCAAGGTTTTTGGTGAGAAACCTGATCCA
Source organism: Ensifer adhaerens (assembly GCF_013283195.1). Taxonomy (GTDB): domain Bacteria; phylum Pseudomonadota; class Alphaproteobacteria; order Rhizobiales; family Rhizobiaceae; genus Ensifer; species Ensifer adhaerens_G. Next base: position 3,324,226 of record NZ_JABEKT010000001.1, read on the forward strand.
AACGGCGCAGTCGACGAACGTGAGGCTTCGGCCGAAAGTCAGACGAAGCTGGCGATGGTGACCGCCGACCGCATGCTGGCGGCGCCGACCGCGCGCGCGGCCGGCCTGATTGCCGAGGCCAACAACCAGGTGAACCTGCCGCAGACGGCGACCGAGGCAGACAAGCAGATCCTCATCGGCCTGACGCTGCTCGCCTTTGCGCTTGTTGCCGGCAGCACCTTCGTCTTCTGGCGCGGCCAGATCGCCGCCCTCGTCATCGCAGGGGTTCGACGCCATGGCCGCTGACGACGGCCTGCCCGGGCCACGCCCGGGCTTCCTCGCCCGTCTCTCGGCGATCGAGACCATCGTCGTCGCGATCATTGCCCTGATCGCCCTTGCCGGCCTGATGCTGGTCGGCAAGGGGTTTTACATGAAGGCCAAGGCCGAAGTTTCCCAGGTGCTGTTGAAGAAGAGTTTCGAGGCGCAGTTGCACGGCGAGGCCGACGGCAAGCCCTGGCCCTGGGCCGATTTCGAAACCACCGCCGAAATCACGGCGCCGCGCATCAACCGTTCGGCGATCGTGCTGAAGGGAGCAAGCGGCCAGGCGCTTGCCTTCGGGCCTGCCTGGCTTGCCAACACTCCCCTTCCCGGCGACGAAGGCACCTCCGTTATCGCCGCCCACCGAGACACACATTTCCGCTGGCTGAAGGACGTATCCCCAGGCGATCTACTGGTGCTGACCCGCAAGGACGGGCGGCGCTTTCTGTTTCGTGCCGGCGAGGGCCGGGTCGCGCGTTGGGACGAAAGCGGCATCAATTCTGCCGCCAGCGGCCACAAACTCGCGCTTGCCACCTGCTTCCCCTTCGATGCGATCGAGCCCGGACCGATGCGCTACATCGTGACCGCCGAACTGGTGGGCGAGCAGCATCCGGTGCCGCTGACCACAGGTTCGATCTCGAAATAAAGCCTTTTTGATCCGATGTGACTTGAACCAAGCGGACGACCGCTCCAGCTTGCCATGCAACGGCATGGCAAGATCGGAGATATCGAATGCGGCAAGCGCAGGCATCCAGGCTGAAAACGGCCCCGATGAAACGGACGGTTCTGCCACTGCTGGCTGGCCTGGCTTTCTTTGCCCCTCCATTTGCCGCCGGCGCGCAGGAAACACGCGAATTCCCCTCTCAGCACGGTGACGTGCTGGTCGAGACGCTGGCTGCCGGGCTCGAACACCCCTGGTCGGTCGAAGTCCTGCCGGATGGCGGCTACATCGTCAGCGAGCGTGCCGGCCGGCTGCGCATCATCCGCGACGGCAAGGCCTCGGCGCCGGTGGCGGGCGTGCCTGAAGTGGCAGAACAGGGTCAGGGCGGCCTGCTCGACATTGCGCTCGCCCCCGACTTTGCCACCAGCCGCACGCTCTACCTGACGTTTGCGGCCAATGGCGACGGCGGCTTTGGCACGGCGCTGGTAAGGGCGACATTGGCGGCTGATGACAAGAGCCTGACCGATATCAAGGAACTCTTCCGAATGAACAGGCTGACCCGCAAGGGCCAGCATTTCGGCTCGCGCATCGCGTTCGCGCCTGATGGCAGCCTATTCTTCGGCATCGGTGACCGCGGCGATCGAAACCGCGCCCAGGATCTGCACGATCATGCCGGCGCCATCCTGCACATCAACCCGGATGGCAGCATTCCCGCCGCCAACCCCTATCGCGGCGGCACCGAGGGCCTGCCGGAAATCTGGTCGAAGGGGCATCGCAATCCCCAAGGGATCGCCACCGATCCGAAGGACGGCACGCTTCTGACCGTTGAACACGGCGCGCGCGGCGGCGACGAGATCAACAACCCGCAGCCCGGGCACAACTACGGCTGGCCAGTGATCACCTACGGCAAGGACTATTCCGGTGCCGAGATCGGCGAAGGCACGGCAAAGGACGGCTTCGACCAGCCGCTCTACTATTGGGACCCCTCGATTGCGCCGGGCGCGCTTGCGGTCTACCGCGGCAAGATGTTTCCGGAGTGGGACGGCAGCCTGCTGGTCGCGGCGTTGAAGTATCAGCTGCTCGCCCGGCTGGAACGGGACGACACCGGCGCAGTCATCGCCGAAGAGCGGCTGTTCGACGGCGAGTTCGGCCGCATCCGCGATGTCATCGTGGCGCCTGATGGCGCGCTGCTGATGGTCACCGACGAAGAGGATGGCGCGCTGCTCAGGGTCTCCAAGGCGCCGACGCAGTAAGAGCCTCGACCTCACAGGCCGGCGCGAACATTTTTGCGGAACATGAACTTCAGGCCGGACCAGACCGCATCGACGGCACAGACCTTGGTGTCGACGACACCGAGCGGCAGGAAGATCTCGCGCAAGATGTCCTCCGTCAGCGTCGTCGGTACCTTCGATGCACGCTTCGGCCACGAGATCCACATCATGCCGTCAGGCTTCAGACTTGCGGAAAGACGCATCGCCGAGGCCTCCAAATCTGCCCTTTCCACGGCGAAGACGTGGATGTAGTCGTACCTGCGTAAGGCCGGGCCGTCGATGGCGGTGTCGCAGATGGCGAACCCGGGAAAGCCAGCGATGTCGTTGAGGTTATCGGGAACGCAAAGCAACAACGCCGACTGGCCGTCCCTCAAGCCCAGCTTGCGGACAAGCGGTGTTCCGGAATAGCCGCTGTCGCCCATTTCCCCCTCCCCGTCATCGCGGGCATTTCCGGCATCTCGCGCAGCCCGGTCAGCAACGATGAGCCTTGCCCGGAAAAATCGCAACTGATAGACGGCGGTGCATCTGAGGAGATGCAATCATGACCCGCGTTCAGGCCAATCTGTTCCTGCTGTTTTCCGGTGCCATCTGGGGTGCCGGTTTCGTCGCCCAATCGACGGCGATGCAGGCGATCGGCCCGCTCTGGTTCATCACATTGCGTTTTGCGATCGCAACGCTGGTCGCGCTACCGCTTGCCATCGTCGAAACCCGGCGGGCACCGCAGCCTTTGACCGGCACGACAGTGCGCAATTTCGCGTTTGTCGGACTTGCGCTTTTCGCCGGCGCAGTCACCCAGCAATATGGGCTGCTGACCACCAGCGTCACCAATTCCGGTTTTCTGACCGGCCTTTATGTCGTTTTCGTTCCGGTGCTGACGGTGATCTTCCTCCGCCGCAAGCCGCACTGGATCATCTGGCCCGGCGCACTGATGGCGCTGTTCGGCATCTTCCTGCTGAGCGGCGGGGCGCTGTCGAGCCTGACCGGCGGTGACTATCTGACCATTGTGTGCGCGCTCTTCTGGGCACTGCAGATGATGCTGGTCGGCATTTTCGCAGCCGGCAGCGGCCGACCGATGATGCTATCCCTGACGCAGTTCGCCGTCGTGGCCGTGCTGTCCTGTGCCGCCGCTTTGGCAAGCGAACCCTTGAGCATGGAGGCGATCAAGGGCGCGCTGCCGGAAATCCTCTATGCCGGTATCTTCTCCAGCGGTGTCGCCTTCATCTGCCAGGTCGTCGGCCAGCGCTATACCACGGCACCGCAGGCAGCGATCTTCCTGTCGAGCGAGGCGCTGTTTGCAGCCTTGTTCGGCGTGCTTTTGCTTGGGGAGATCATCACGCCCATCGGCTATGTCGGCTGCGCCATCATTTTTGCGGCAATGCTGGTGGTCGAACTCGTGCCGGAGCTTACAAAGAACCGGCGCGTGCAGGCTCCCGCCTAAGGCGAGACACGCCCTGGTCGGGAGATAGGCAGAACTATAACCGTTGAATTTGACGGGTACTGAACTGCTGCGTTACTTGTTGCTGCCCCCACCTGGAAAGCTGTTGCTTGACTTTGAAGCGCTTCCGCGCGCCGTAGAATTTTTCCATTATTACTTGCATGTTTTCTGCAGAGAAGACTGAAGACTCGAGTCGGGGCAGCGCGACAGCAAGAAGCTTCAAACATATCAGTCAGTTGCGAATTTATGCTGCGCACAGCGCGCCGATGGCGGCCACGTCTCTTGCGGCAAAATTGGGCGCAAACCACTCAACTTCTCGATACATTCGTTCAAAAAGCTGTGATTTCAACAGCTTGCGATGCATCCTAGATATCACCTGAAAAAACCGCAACTGACCGATTTTTGAGCAATGGCAAGACGCAATACCACTTCTAAAAAGTTTTGCTTGCCAATTCAAAATAAACCCATCAATCTTACTCTGTTCGGGCAATCTACGAGCACGGGAAGATCTTGAAATAAAAGCGGGCCGGAGACGCAAAAACTCCGGGTGGCCAGACTGGGGGGACGCTTTTTGCAACCTTTCCGATGGCTGGCTGCGGTAACAGGAACCTTTCCTCAAATATCGAGAACTGCCTGCCCAACGCCCAACCGGGCAAACTGCAATGCTACCCGTCCGTCAAACGGGTGGAGAGAAAAGGACCTGACGCATGGCCGAAACTGGCACTGTAAAATTCTTCAACACCGATAAGGGCTTTGGTTTCATCAAGCCTGACAATGGTGGTGCGGATATCTTCGTACACATCTCTGCTGTCCAGGCTTCCGGCCTGAACGGCCTGTCGGAAAATCAGAAGGTAAGCTTCGACACCGAACCGGATCGCCGCGGCAAAGGCCCGAAGGCGGTCAACCTGCAGGTCTCCGGCTAACACCGGATACTGCTGAAAGATTCAAGTTGAAGCCCGGCAGCGATGCCGGGTTTTTTTGTTCAGGCTCCGTTCAGTTTGGCGCGGTTAACCTTCTTTCATCATGAAGGCCGGAACCACTCCGGTCCATGCACAGGATTGAAGCCATGAACAAGTTCATCAAAGCGACGGTTCTCTCGGTCATCGCCGCCGCCTCGGTTCTCCCGACCCTCAGCACGGCTGAGGCTGGTGATTGGAACCGCCACCGGCACCATGACAACGGTGACGCCGTTGCACTCGGCGCACTTGGTCTGGCGACCGGCGTGATCATCGGTGGCGCGATCGCCTCGCAGCCACGCTACAGCGAACGCGTCTACGTCGACCCGGAACCCGATTACTATGAGCCGCGCCCGGTCTACCGTCCGCGCCCCGTCTATCGCCCGCGTCCCGTGGTCGTCGACAACTACGGCGGCGGTTACGGCTCGCTCGAGCCCTGGACCCCGTCCTGGTACCGTTACTGCTCGCAGCGTTACCGCTCGTTCAACCCTGACAACGGCACCTTCCGTGGCTACGATGGCCGCAGCTACTTCTGCAACGCTGGCTGATCGAACAGCCCGCTAAGCGGACAAATAAGAAAGCGCATGCCTTTCCCGGGCATGCGCTTTTTTCATTGCTGCCGGTCGATATCCTCGAAACAGGATCGCCGCCTTACTGCATAATTTACAGTGTTACAGCGCCGCGCGCCATATTTGGCGCGCGGCGCTGTAAGGGGTCAGAGACCACGCAGATAGGGATTGGTACGCCGCTCCTCGCCGATCTGGCCGCCGGGACCGTGCCCGCAGATGAAGCCGACGTGATCGCCAAGCGGCAGGATCTTGTCGCGGATCGAATCAAGCAGTTGCTGGTGATTGCCGCCGGGAAGATCGGTGCGGCCGATCGAACCGTGGAACAGCACGTCGCCGACATGAGCGAAGCCCTGCGCCCGATTGAAATAGACCACGTGGCCGGGCGCATGGCCGGGGCAATGCAGCACCTCGAACACATGATTGCCGAAAGAGACGGTATCGCCGTCCTCCAGCCACTGGTCGGGCACGACGTTTTCGACCTTCATCGCCAGACCGAATTTCTCGGCCTGCTCTTCCAGCCGCGACAGGAGCGGCAGATCGTCCTTGTGCGGGCCGATGATCGAAAGCCCGAGCGCTTCCTTCAGCTCCTTGGCGCCGCCGGCATGGTCAATATGGCCGTGTGTCAGCCAGATCGCCTTGAGCGCGATGCCGTTCTCCTTGATCGTCTGCAGGATCACGTCGACGTCGCCGCCAGGATCGACGATCACGCCTTCCTTGGTTTCTGCGTCGAAAAGAACCGTGCAGTTCTGCTGGAAATGGGTAACCGGGATGATGCCCGCCTGTAGCATGCCGTCAGCGCCTCGCTCAGATGTCGTTGCCACACCTATAGCGCCAAACGACAGAAGGCACAGTGCCCTTTAACGTAGGCTGGCAATTTCCGCTGAAGGGGATTGGGGTGTGGGCAGTTGGACGGTGGTGAGCAGCAAGGCTGCAACGAACACCTCGGCGGCAACGACGATCGCCACCACCGGGCGCAATCCGTGGACGGCGGGGTTTACCGGATTAACAGCTGAATTCGACATCGAACCTCCCTCTCCTGCCGCCGCCATAGTCTTTTCGCGGGGCATATCGCTGATCGTTTCCCTCGGGCACCCGCCCGACATGGACAGGAGAACACTTCGATCGCGAAACGGTTCCCTGCATCGAACGCCGGGTCGACCGTTGCAGCTTGAGTATGTCGCACCTTCACATTTCGTGACGTTCCCCAGGGAACATCCCCACCATCGCCGCGTTTGCCCCTCAGCCATAACGAAGGAGCATGATGATGAAGAACCTTACCCGCCCCCTGTTGCGAACTGCCGCGGCTGCGGGTTTCGTACTCGTAGCCGGCTCGGCCGCCTTCGCGGCCATGACCGCCACCACCGTCACCGACCTCAACGTCCGCGCTGGCCCCGGCCCGCAATATCCGACCGTTGGCTTGGCCACACGTGGCAGCACGGCCGTGCTTGACGGCTGCATCGAAGGCAGCAAGTGGTGCCGTATCGACGTCAACGGCCTTCGCGGCTGGGTTTATGCCCAGTATCTGACAACCGATCTCGGCGGATCGGCCGTCGTCGTTCAGGATCGGCGCTCCGATCTTGCCGTGCCCGTGGTGACCTATGAGGTGCAGGCAGGCGACCCGCCGATGCCCGCGCCCGGGGATGAGTTGCTTGGCCCTGTCGAAGACGTCGAGCCGATCGTGCCGCCGGACACCGTGCGCACCTATATCACCACCAATCCGGGCGATACCGTCTATCTCGACGGAGAAGTCGTGGTGGGCGCCGAGCTTCCGCAAGCTGTCGAAGTGCGCCGCGTGCCCGACTACACCTACGATTATGCCAGCATCAACGGCCAGCCGGTTCTGGTCGAGCCGGCGACGCGCCGTATCGTTTACGTCTATCGATAAGCAAGACGCGCCCTGGGTGGGCAATCACAATCAACTCCAGCGGCCCGCGTCGCTGGAGTTTTCGTTTGCACCGCAGCGAATCACCCGGATCTATAGCTGCGGTTGCCCTCGCCTCTACTCAAACCCTGTAGTAATTTTGTCGCTTTTCGCGTGGAAGAACGCGAAATGCGCCATTTTCCGCGTGAAATCGCAACATTTTGGCGAGCAAAGCCTCCCCTGAAGACACCCGTGACTTCCCTAAATTGACAAGACTCAAGATTCGGCTTCAACCTGTCCTTGCCGGATCATCGGCATATGGCGGCTCGTCTTCGACGGGCCTCGATACGGAGGGATCAATGGAAGCATTAATGCCAATCATTACCCAATTGATCGCGGGGGCGGCCGGCGGAAACGCGGCCAGCGCAGTGTTGAAGCAAGGGGCATTCAGTGTCGTCGCACGCACGATCGTCGGCGCCATCGGCGGCCTCGGTGGGGGATTCCTGATCCAGATGCTCGGCGGCGAAGCGGCCGCGACCGGTCTTGCGATGCAGGCGCTTGGCAGCCTCGTCGGCGGCGGCGTGCTCAGCGGCATCGTCGGTCAGTTCCTCGGCAAACAAGCCTGACGCCTTCCGAACGATATCCGTAGCAAGACAAAAGGCGGCCGAGGGCCGCCTTTTCTGCACTTAAAGCGCGTCGCGATCGTTCAGATTCGCTTGGCTCGCTTTAAGTTCTTGTTTTTGGGCATGTCGTTATCGCAAAACCGCGGTACACTTTTGCGCGACATGCATTAGGTTATGACCGGTTATTCAGCCGCTGCTGCAACCGGATAGACTTCCTTCATGTAGTCGTTCATCAGCGTTTCGCAGATGGTGGCCGGCGTGAAGCGATAGGGGCCGATCTCGGAAACCGGCGTCACCTCGGCGGCAGAACCGGTGAGGAAGCACTCGCTGAAATCAGACAATTCTTCCGGCATGATCGCCCGCTCAACCACCTGGTAGCCGCGGCGCTTGGCAAGCTCGATCACCGTGCGGCGGGTGATGCCGTCGAGGAAGCAGTCCGGCACCGGCGTATGGATGACGCCGTCCTTGACGAAGAAGATGTTGGCGCCGGTCGCCTCGGCCACCTGGCCGCGGTAATCGAGCATCATCGCATCGGCATAGCCCTTGGCTTCTGCGGCGTGCTTGGAGATGGTGCAGATCATGTAGAGACCGGCAGCCTTCGATTTCGACGGCGCCGTCTTCGGGTCCGGGCGGCGCCATTCGGCGATATCGAGGCGAATGCCCTTGAGCTTCTCAGTCGGGTTGAAATAGCTGCCCCACTGCCAGATGGCGATGGCCACGTTGATGCGGTTGTTCTGGGCGGAAACGCCCATCATCTCGCTGCCGCGCCAGGCGATCGGCCGGACATAGGCTTCGGAAAAGCCCTGGCGCTTCAGAAGTTCGACGCTTGCGGCATCCAGTTCCTCGACCGAATAGGGGATCTTGAAGCCCAGGATGTCGGCGGAGTTGTGAAGGCGCTGGTTGTGTTCCGTCAGCTTGAAGATCCGGCCGCCATAGGCGCGCTCGCCCTCGAACACCGCACTTGCATAGTGCAGCCCGTGGGTCAGCACATGAATCTTGGCATCCTTCCACGCGACGAACTCGCCATTGAACCAGATTTCGCCGTCCAACTGATCAAAAGGAACCGCTGCCATGATGTCGTCCTCCGGCGCTGGTGCGCCATTCTTGCTGTTGATTATCGTCCCGCTTTCAGTTTATCGGCAAACTGATTGTGGGAAAATTCAATTTCGAGATTTTGGATTTGCGATCAGTGCGGCGCGGCATATCCTCCTGAGGTGTTACCGCCGCCAAATGTCTCGCTTACCGAGCATGGACGCTACCAACGCCGTAAAAATATGTCAATAAGGCTGACATATTTTTACGATTGTTTCGTAAGTTGCAACTTGGCTGAAAGGAAATGACCGCGTGGCCGGCCAATCCAAAGAAAACACCCGATATGTGGGCGACACGGTCGCGCACGACGATGATACGATCGACTTCGAAATCATCGAGCTGCTTTTCTTCGCCTATCGCGACTTCACCTCCGACCCGGATGCGATCCTGGAAAAAGGCGGCTTTGGCCGCGCGCATCACCGCGTCCTGCACTTCGTCGACCGGGAACCCGGCATGACGGTCGCTAACCTGCTCGACACGTTGAAGATCACCAAGCAGAGCCTGGCCCGCGTGCTCAAGCAGTTGATCGATTCCGGCTACATCCGTCAGGTCACAGGGCCGGAGGATCGGCGGCAGCGCATGCTCTATACCACCGAGGAAGGCCAGGCGCTGGCCCGTGCGCTTGCCGAGCCACAGTCCCGCCGCATAGCCCATGCATTGGCAAAGACGGGTCCCGGCGCGCGCGAAACCGTCAAACGCTTCCTTGCCTGCATGAAGAACGGCGCCGGGGACTGAAATGTCGAAAGCCCGCGGTCGGCGGGCGACGGGGGGGAATGCTAGGCATGACAACAAAAGCGACAGTCTCCGACGATGCGGCCCATCTTCTGGTCGTCGATGACGACCGGCGTATCCGCGATCTGCTCAATCGCTATCTGGTCGAACAGGGTTTTCGCGTGACGACGGCTGCCGACGCGGATGAAGCGCGGCGCAAGCTGGTCGGTCTCGATTTCGACCTGTTGATCGTCGACGTGATGATGCCCGGCGAAAGCGGGATTTCACTGACGCAGAGCCTGCGCCAGATCAAGACCGTGCCGATCCTGATGCTGACGGCACTGGCGGAATCGAATTCTCGCATCGAGGGCCTTGAGGCAGGCGCGGACGATTATCTGTCAAAACCCTTCGAGCCGCGCGAACTGGTTCTGCGCATCAGCAATATCCTCAGGCGCAACCAGCCGGCGCAGGCGCCCAAGGTCGACCAAGTGATCTTCGGCCCCTACACCTTTTCCGTGGTGCGCAAGGAGCTTCGGCGCGGCGCCGATCATATCCGCCTGACCGACCGGGAGCAGGAGATCATGACGCTGTTTTCCCAGCGCGCCGGCGAGACGATCCCGCGCCATGAACTGATCGGCGACGACGCCGAGGTCGGCGAGCGCACCATCGACGTCCAGATCAATCGCCTGCGGCGCAAGATCGAGGACGATCCGTCCAATCCAGTTTGGCTGCAGACGGTCCGCGGGATCGGCTATAGGTTGAGCGTGGACTAAAGCATGGCGCGCAAAAGTGCGCAGCGGTTTTGCGATAACGGCATGCGCGGAAAAAAGAAATCAAGGCGCATGGAGCGACCGCCAGCGGTCGCGGTGCGCTTTAGGGTGGTGATCTCCTAGATGAGCGTAGCGGAAACCGATGGCAAGCTTTGACAGCATCCGGCGCGAGACGGCAGGCCCGGCCGACAACCCGTGGAAGCGCTTCACCCGCTGGCTGCGCCGGCGGCTGCCGATGGGCCTTTATGCCCGCTCGCTGCTCATCGTCATCATCCCGATGGTCCTCCTTCAGTCGGTCGTCGCCTTCGTCTTCATGGAGCGGCACTGGCAATTGGTGACGCAGCGCCTGTCGGCCGCTGTCACCGGCGATGTCGCCGCGATCGTCGATCTCATCGCCACCTTCCCTGCCGATCGCGATATCTCGGAAATCGTCCGCATCGCCCGCGATCAGCTCGATCTCAGCATCTCGGTCGAACCGGGCGGCGAACTGCCGCCGCCGCGGCCCAAACCCTTTTTCGAGATCCTCGATCAGATCCTGAGCGAGGAGATTTCCAACCAGATCCGCCGCCCCTTCTGGATCGATACCGTCGGCAATTCCAATCTCGTCGAAATCCGCATCAAGCTCGACGATGGCCGCATGCTGCGCGTCTATGCCCGCCGCAACCAGGCCTATGCTTCCAACACCCATATCTTCATCGTCTGGATGGTCGCCGCTTCTCTGGTGCTTCTGTCGATCGCCATCCTCTTCCTGCGTGGGCAGATCCGACCAATCCTGGCCCTGACCAAAGCCGCGGAAGCCTTCGGCAAGGGCCAGAAGATCGACGATTTCGCCCCGCGCGGCGCCGTCGAAATCCGCCGCGCCGGCCTCGCCTTCATCCAGATGCGCGAGCGTATCGAACGCCAGATCGAGCAGCGCACCGCCATGCTCACCGGCGTCAGCCACGATCTGCGCACGATCCTCACCCGCTTCCGGCTGCAGCTGGCGCTTGCCGGCAACAACCCGGATCTCGACAGCCTCAACCAGGATGTCGACGATATGCAGAACATGCTCGAAGGCTATCTGGCGTTTGCGCGCGGAGAGGCGGAGGAAGACGTCGGGCAACTGAAGCTCAGTGACCTGATGACGCGCCTTGCCGTCGAAGCGGAGCTGCACGGCAAGACGCTGACGACATCCATCGAGGGCGAGGACGAGGTCCGCGTCCGGCCGAACGCCTTCACGCGCCTTGTCGCCAATCTCGCCTCCAACGCCTATCGCTACGCCAACCGCGTCAACATCGACGCGCGCCACAGCGCCAAATGGGTGACGATCACCGTCGACGACGACGGCCCCGGCATTCCCGAACGCTCGCGCGAGGACGTGTTCAAGCCGTTCTTCCGCCTGGACGAGGCCCGCAATCTCGACAGTTCCGGAACCGGCCTGGGTCTCGCGATCGCCCGCGACATCGCCCGCAGCCACGGCGGCAATGTCACGCTCGGCGACAGCCCGCTTGGCGGTCTGAGAGCAATTGTGCGCGTGCCGGCGTGACCATCCCTGTTTCGGCAACAGCTTCGTTTACACATGCCAAGCCTGAGGAGACGCCGGACGTGCCCGACACTTTAGACTGGGACGATTGGGAGCAGCGGCTGGCCCTGCATTGGGCCGATTTCGGCCGCATCGATGCAGGAATGTTCGTCGAGCGGCTCGACGCGCTGGCGGCGGAGTTGCCCCACGGCGACCCTGTCGGCCTCTTCGAGCGCGCCTCGGCTCAGGATTCCCTCGGACACGAGGCGAATGCCGCCCCCCTCTACCGCCAGGCGCTTGCCGGCGGTCTCACGGGTATTCGCCGTCGCCGCGCGACCATTCAGCTTGCAAGCACACTTCGCAATCTCGGGCAGATCGACGAGAGCATAACCTTGTTGGAAGCCGAGCGCACGATGCCGTCGGACGACCTCGATGATGCCGTCGCCGCCTTTCTCGCGCTCTCGCTCGTCGATGCAGGGCGGGCGCCCGAAGCAGCAGGTTTGGCGCTCGGCCGGCTGGCGCGTCACCTGCCCCGCTACAATGGCTCACTCAGGCGCTACGCCGACGCGTTGTTGCCGGACGTATGAGCGACACAGAGCGAACTCGGCTCGCTAGCGCGTATAGATGGAAACCAGGCCACGCCGCTCGTTGAAGCGATGCCACGCATCGATGCGACGCGGGTGCCGTGCGCGCATGGCATCGAGCGGAGCAAGCAGCCGGCCTTCGCGACCGAGCGATGCATCGAGGATTTCGATGATCCTGCGGTTCGGCCAAGGCTTTCTGGTAATCGTCAGCAGCGCGCGGAAAGCCTCGTCCTCGCGGCCGGCACCGAGCTGGTGGGCGATCAGGCCGTAGGCAAAGGCGGTCGACCGGCTGACGCCGGCGTGGCAATGCACCAGAATGCGGCTCGACGCATCGTCGGCGGCCGGCCGCATCGCTTCGAACACTTCAAGGACCAGATCCGGGAAGTGCTGTGTGGCGACGACGTTTTCCTGGTCGCGCATGCGCACGACGCGGTGGCTTGCGTCAGCGATGACAGGCACGTCTGTCTCGGGCAATTCCGGATCGAGCAGCGAGAGGACATGACTGGCACGCCAGTCGCGCGCCGCGTCGGATGCACGCCAAAGGCAGGAGACCTTCACGCGCTCGGGTATCAGATCAACATGGATTGTCATCAGGTCACATCAGCTTTCCGCCGTTGGGGATCGGCTTGTCGATGGCAGCCAGCACGATCGCGCCGGCCTCGTCTTCAAAGCCCAGCGTCAGGACCTCGGAACGGACAGGGCCGATCTGGCGTGGCGGAAAATTGACCACCGCCATGATCTGCCGGCCGATGAGATCCTCGGGCTGGTAGTGCACGGTGATCTGCGCTGATGACTTTTTTATGCCGATCTCGGGGCCGAAATCGATCTTCAGCTTGTAGGCCGGTTTGCGCGCCTCGGGGAAAGCCTCGGCTTCGATGATGGTACCGACTCGAATATCGACGCGTTCGAAATCTGGAAAAGTAATCGTTTCCGACATGACAATGCTCTGGAATTATCCGGCCAGTTCCTCGGCGCGCTGACGCGCAGCGGCGATGGCCTTATCGAAAAGCGGCTGCATGCCGTCATCGGCCATCAGCACCGCGAGGGCTGCGGCGGTTGTGCCACCGGGCGATGTTACGTTCTGGCGCAGCTTCGAAGCGTCGTCGGGGGACTGATGAAGCAGTTCACCAGCCCCCGCGACGGTTTCCCGCGCGAGCCGCATGGCGAGGTCCGCCTGGAGACCGGCCTTACGCCCGGCCTCCGCCATGCACTCGACGAGGTAGAAGACATAGGCCGGGCCACTGCCGGAAACGGCGGTGACGGCATCGATATCGGCTTCGGTCTCGACCCACTCGACCGGGCCGCTGACCTTGAGGAGATCGTGCACCTGGCTGCGCTGTGCCGCGCTGACGCGGGCATTGGCAAAGGCGCCGGTGACACCGCGGCCGATCATGGCCGGCGTGTTGGGCATGGCTCGCACCGTGGCGGCGGCACCCAGATGGCTTTCGATGAAGGCAAGCGTCTTGCCGGCCGCGACCGAGACGATGACCGTGCTCGCACCAACCAGCGTCTTCAGCGGCGGCAGCACCGCTTCCATGACCTGCGGCTTGACGGCAATGAAGATGACCGCAGCCTCGATGCCTTCAGGGGCAGAGGTCGCGTGGCGGACGCCATTGTCGGCGATCAGCTGTGCCATCGCCGGCGGCGGGCCGGGATCGATCACCAGAATGTCGGCGCCCTTGACGCCGCTCTTCAACCAGCCGCTGAGCATGGCGCCGCCCATGTTGCCGGCGCCGATGAGAACGATGGGACCGGAAGCGACGGCAGTCATGTCAGGCCTCCCCGACCGTTTCGAACAACACCGCGTCGACGGCGCGCTGCGCATCCATGCCAGACCAGACGACGAACTGGAATGCCTGGAAATAGGATTCGCAGGCATCGAGCGCGCTCGAGAGCAGAACCTCGACCTGCTGGTTGGTGGGCTCGGCGCCACCGGCGAGCAGCAGCGACTGGCGGAAGATCACGACTTCTTCCTGACGCCACAGATCGAAATGCCCCATGAGCACCTGACCGTTGATGTGCGACAGCAGACGGATGACTTCGTTGACGCGGCTGTCGGGAACCTTGATGTCGAAGGCGCAGGCAAGATGCAGCGCCTCGAACTCTTCCATCCACGAGAAGGACACGTGGTAATCCGCCCACTTGCCTTCGACGGTCATGGCGATCTCGTCCTCGCCCGACCGTTCGAATGACCAGTCATTGGTGGCGGCCACAAACTCGATCATATCGACCGGGTTGGACTGACGCTCGATTTCCATTTCCAAAAGGCTCATGCATCACCCTAGTAGGCGCGACACAGGCGCGCGTTATCACGTTCACAAGACGCAACTCTGCAAACCTGGCACTGAATAAGAACACACTATGATTGCTGAACTCACATCCATCCTGGCTGACTTACCCTGCCTGGAGCTTGTGTGGTCCGTTTCGAATCATCATTTAAAATCAGTGTATAATGGCGGAGTCAGGCTGCCAGCCCCCCGACCCAAAAATAGCCGGGTACAACCGGTTGCGCGTTGTCATTTCCATTCAGCCCTGATGCTTAAGCGACTCTGGCATAAGGGTTTTTTGCCAGTGTCCACAGGTGGAAAACTTTTCAGGTTTTATTAACCTCCCTGTGCGGCGTTTCACACCGCCAAGCATATCGACAGCAAAACGCCCGCAGAATCGATCCGCGGGCGAAGTAAAAACGTTGAAAAGCCGTTATTTGGCAGGAATCGCGTTACTTGCCGCTTTCGGCGAAACGCGCTTCCAAAGCCTCGATACGCGCCAGCAGCGCGTCGTTTTCCTCGCGCGCCTTGATCGCCATTTCCTTCACCGCCTCGAATTCCTCGCGCTTGACGACATCGAGCGAATTCATCGCGCGTTCGGCCTGGGCGCGAAAGGCGGTCTCGACTTCGCGGCGCACACCCTGGGCTGCCCCTGCGGCATCGGTCATCAGCTTGGCAAAATCATCCATGATGCGGTTGGCGCCTGTGCTCATCGTCCTGATCTCCATGTTCAGCCGCCGCTTCGCATTGCGATGCGGTCCTGGTTTTCAGGTAGGGTCAGGCGCGGACGGATGCAAGAAAAATCACCAAACTGTGCCCGGCCACCAGTGGTAACCGGCCTTGACCCCGCCGGATTCGATCGCCATGTTCCGGCAAAACAACCGGTCCGGAACGAGAAGACATTTTGGAAACCATCGCGACCCGCCTCGCCATTCTCCCCTTCCCTGAAATCGACCCCGTGATCTTCCAGATCGGCCCGCTTGCCGTCCATTGGTACGGTCTTGCCTATGTCGCCGGTATCCTGATCGGCTGGTACTACGCCCGGCGCCTGGTTCAGAACACGCCACTCTGGCGCAATGGCGAACCGGCAGCGACGCTGGCGCAGCTCGACGACTTCCTGCTCTGGGCGGCCGGCGGCATCGTGCTTGGCGGCCGCATCGGCTACATTCTTTTCTACGATCTCGGCTCCGTCCTCGAAAACCCGATCCGGGCGCTGGAGATCTGGAACGGCGGCATGTCGTTCCACGGCGGCTTTATCGGCACGACGCTGGCGATGATCATCTTTGCGCGCCGCAATGGCATTGCCATCTGGAGCATGTTCGACATCGTCGCGGCCGTGGTGCCGATCGGCCTGTTCTTCGGCCGCATCGCCAACTTCATCAACGGCGAACTCTGGGGCCGGCTGTCGTCGGCGCCCTGGGCCATGGTGTTTCCGACCGGTGGCCCGTTTGCCCGCCACCCGAGCCAGCTTTATGAGGCGGCCCTCGAAGGCTTGGTGCTGCTCGCCGTCATCGCCTGGTTCATCTATCGCCGGCATGCGCTGAAATCGCCTGGCCTTGTCACCGGCATCTTCGTGCTCGGTTATGCGGCGAGCCGCATTTTCGTCGAATTCTTCCGTGAACCGGACGCGCAGATCGGCTATCTTGCCGGCGGTTGGCTGACCATGGGCATGCTTTTATCGCTGCCGATGGCGCTTGCCGGCATCTGGGCGATTGCCCGGGCACGCCGGGCGGCCGTCGCCGCCGCATAACGGGACGGACGCATGACGACACCACTCGCGGACAAAATCAAGACGCTGATCCGGACCAACGGCCCGATCAGCGTTACCGACTATTTCTCGCTGTGCCTGGCGGACCCGGAGTACGGATATTACCGCGTCCGCGAACCCTTCGGCAAAGCGGGTGACTTCACCACGGCGCCGGAGATCAGCCAGCTTTTCGGCGAGATGATCGGCATCTTTCTGGTTCATGCCTGGCAACAGCACGGCACGCCGGAGCAAACAGTGATCGTCGAGATCGGCCCCGGCCGCGGCACGATGATGGAAGACGTCCTGCGGGTCGTCAGGCGCCTTTCGCCCGAGCTCTATGCCGCCGCCAGCGTGCATCTGGTCGAGACGAGCGATCGGTTGCGAAAGGTCCAGGCGGAGACGCTGGTGGCCCATGGCAAGAAAGTGCAATGGCACGGCAGTTTCGACACCCTGCCGGAAGGTTTCCTGCTGCTGGCCGCCAACGAGCTTTTCGACGCCATTCCGATCCGCCAGTTCGTGCGCACACCGCAGGGGTTCCGCGAACGCATGGTCGGCCTTGATGCCGAGGATGAACTGGCGTTTGCGGCTGGCATCGCCGGCATCGACCCCACATTGTTGCCATCGCCCCCGCACGCGGCTGCCGAAGGCACGATCTTCGAGATCGCCCCAGCCCGCGACGCCGTCATGGCAGCCCTTTGCGAGCGGTTGAAGATCGGTGGTGGCACCGCCGTCATCATCGACTACGGATACCTGGCCACCAATTACGGTGACACGCTGCAGGCGCTGCTCGATCACCAGTATGACCCGCCACTCGCCAATCCCGGCCGCGCCGATCTCACCAGCCACGTCGATTTCGAGCAACTCGCACGCCGCGCGAAGAACGATGGCCTGCAGATCAACGGCCTTGTCCACCAGGGCGATTTCCTGATCGGCCTCGGCCTTCTTGAACGTGCCGCAGCACTCGGTCGCGATAAGGATGCCGTGACCCAGGAGGGCATCCGCCAGGATGTCGAGAGGCTCGCCGGATCCGGCGAAGGCAAGATGGGCGAACTCTTCAAGGTGCTTGCCGTCAGCAGCCCGCCGATCGCGCTTCCGCCGTTCCGAAAACCCAAGAGCTGAATGCACCGGGCGCAGCCGGCCAGATGTAAATTCGCCGGCCGTCCTGGGGTATCCGCAGCACCCATTGCTCCAGGAGTTTGACGTTCGCCGCCACGGTCAAGGCGCCTCCTTCGGACGGCCCCCCTGTCGTTCGGCAATTGACAGCCCAGCCGTCGCGGGTCAACATCGCGCCGGCAAATCAGCCGCCATTCACCGGGCCGCACGTGCCCCCAACCCCATTTGAAACTCACGTCAAAGCAAAGGGCGAAGACACCGATGCAGCACGATGCCGCGCTTTCCCCCGTGCAGAGCTCGCTCTTCAGCGACAAAGCCGGTCCGGCGATCGCACATGGTTATTTCACCCGCCAAGGCGGCGTTTCCCAAGGGATCTATCGCGGTCTGAATGTCGGCCTCGGCTCGAACGACGACAAGGCCAGGGTCGGTGAAAACCGCGCCCGCGTCAGCCGCTGGTTCGGCGCCGATCCGGAACGGCTCGCCACCGTCCATCAGGTCCATTCTCCCGATGCGGTCGTCGTCGACGACAGCTACAACGGCAGCCGGCCGGATGCCGACGCGCTGGTGACGGCAACGCCCGGTGTGGTGCTTGGCGTGCTCTCGGCCGATTGCGGGCCGATCCTGTTTGCGGACGCCGACGCCGGCGTCATCGGCGCCGCCCATGCCGGCTGGAAGGGCGCGCTTGGCGGCGTGCTCGAAAGCACCATCGAGGCGATGCTGACGCTCGGTGCGCGTCGCAGCCACATCGTTGCTTGTCTCGGCCCCTCGATCAGCCGGCGCAACTACGAAGTCGGCGCCGAGTTCGTCGGCCGGTTCCTCGCGACCGATGGCAGCTATGACAAGTTCTTCGGCCCATCGGAGCGCGATGGGCACGCGATGTTCGACTTGCCCGGCCTGACGATTGCGCGCCTGACGGCTGCCGGCGTTACCGCCGAAAACCTCGACATCTGCACCTATGCCGACGAGGACCGCTTCTTCTCCTACCGTCGCACCACGCATCGGCAGGAGCCGGACTACGGCCGGCAGATATCTGCAATTTGCATACGGGAGAGCTGAAATGGCGCTGCAATTTGCCCAGGAGGAATATGCCGCCCGCCTTGAGCGGCTGACCGCGAAGATGCGCGAAGACAAGCTCGACGCGGTCCTGCTCTTTGCCCAGGAAAGCATGTACTGGCTGACGGGCTACGACACCTTCGGCTACTGCTTCTTCCAGACCCTGGTGGTCAAGAAGGACGGCTCGATGGTGCTTCTGACGCGCTCGGCCGACCTGCGCCAGGCCCGCCACACCTCCAACATCGAGCGCATCGAGATCTGGGTCGACCGGGTCAACGCCGACCCGACGATGGACCTGAAGAACCTCTTGAGTGAAATGGATCTGCTCGGCAACCGCATCGGCGTCGAGTACGACACCCACGGCATGACCGGCCGCACCGCGCGCCTCGTCGACCACCAGCTTTCGACCTTCGGCGAGCTGATCGATGCCTCGTTGCTCGTCAGCCGCCTGCGCCTGATCAAGAGCCCGGCGGAAATTGCCCATGTGGAAAGGGCGGCAAGCCTTGCAGACGACGCGCTCGACGCGGCACTGCCGCTCATCGGCCCGGGGGGCAACGAGGCAAATATCCTCGCGGCAATGCAGGGTGCGATCCTTGCCGGCGGCGGCGACTACCCGGCCAACGACTTCATCATCGGCTCCGGCGCCGACGCGCTACTCTGCCGCTACAAGGCCGGTCGCCGGCTGCTTGATAGCCAGGATCAGCTGACACTCGAATGGGCCGGCGTCAGCGCCCATTACCACGCCGCCATGATGCGCACCGTCGTCATCGGCGAGCCGACCAACCGCCACCGCGAGCTTTACAGCGCCTGCCGCGAAACCATCCAGGCGATCGAGATGGTGCTGCGCCCCGGCAACACCTTCGGCACCGTCTTCGACGTGCATGCCAAGATCATGGACGAGCGCGGCCTTGCCCGGCATCGGCTGAACGCCTGCGGCTATTCGCTCGGCGCGCGCTTTTCTCCCTCGTGGATGGAGCACCAGATGTTCCATGTCGGCAACCCGCAGGAAATCGAGCCCGACATGTCGCTGTTCGTGCACATGATCATCATGGATTCCGACAGCGGCACCGCCATGACGCTCGGCCAGACCTACATCACAACCACCGATACGCCGCGCGCCCTTTCGCGTTATGGGCTGGACTTCATTTCTGCTTAGGGAAATCCGCCTACACTGCCGCTGAAATGGCAGACAACAGGAGATGACTTCACAGGCCTGCCGCGAAGGAAAGACGGACGGTTTGAACGATGCGAAAGCTTCTCACGCCCATTGCAAGCCTCAGCCTTGTCATCGCCCTGGCAAGCTGCAACAGCACGGACGCGCTGATACCGCAGGTCGACGTCGGCGGAGGAACGTTCCGCTCGCCGCCGGTGACGCAATCCGATCTCGAGTCGATGTCGACGCAGACGGCCGTCGTTCCGGTGCAAAGCTCGCCGGTGCAACGGACCCAGGCCTTCGCCTCCCAGCCGGCGCCCGCCAGTATGCCGACACAATATGCGACCGGCGACAGCACCTACACCGATCCCGCCGGCTCGCTTGAAGCGCAGGCGAACCGGCTCGCCTCCGGCACTGAACCGGTCCAGAACACGGCGATGCTCGCCGAACCCGCACCTGTCGAAACATCCGAGCCCGTCGCGGAAGAGGTTCAGGAACAACCGCAACAGCAGCCGGCCGTCGCCTCCGTTCCTTCCGCCAGCACGGCGACGGGCGGCACGATCCGCTTCCTGCCGATCATCGGCGCACCGGTTGAAGCCGTGACGCCGCTTTCGAAACAGCTCGGCGCAGAGGCGCGCAGCCATGGCCTGACGATCAAGGGGTCGGCCGACGCCAGCAGCGAACACATCCTCAAGGGCTATTTCTCGGCGCTGAAGGACAACGGCAAGACGACGGTCGTCTATGTCTGGGATGTGCTCGACGGCAGCGGCAATCGGCTCCACCGC
Source organism: Ensifer adhaerens (assembly GCF_013283195.1). GTDB lineage: Bacteria > Pseudomonadota > Alphaproteobacteria > Rhizobiales > Rhizobiaceae > Ensifer > Ensifer adhaerens_G. The sequence continues at coordinate 3,344,675 of NZ_JABEKT010000001.1, forward strand.
ATTCAGGGCCAGGACTCGGTGGCAACCGCCGGTGCCGATCTGTGGGAAGGCGTTCCGGCCGAAACCATGCAGGCCATCGCCACCAAAACCATCAACGCCTATCTCGAATGGCGGCAATCCAGACCCGGTTGATACAAAGTTTTTAGGATAATGCGCTTCGCGGCGCAGCATTCCGCTTGCATTCAAGTTCAGTGTCGCTAAAAAGCGGCCGATCAGCTCTGAACGGCGGCCATCCCGCAAAGATTGTCCGCGATTGGAATGGCTCTCGGAATCTGCGCGGAAAATGCCGCTCCCGGATGAACCCGGACGGTAGCCGCGCCAGCTCAAGGCGGTCCGTCAATGAAGGTTTTCGCAGGCAATTCGAACCGGCTGCTGGCCGAAGCGATCTGCAACTATCTCAACCTGCCTCTTGGAAAAGCGACCGTAAGGCGGTTTGCCGACCAGGAGATTTTCGTCGAGATCGGCGAAAACGTGCGCGGCGAGGATGTCTTCATCATCCAGTCGACCTCGTTCCCCACCAACGATCACCTGATGGAACTGCTCATCATGATCGATGCGGTGCGCCGCTCCTCGGCCCGTCGCATCACCGCGGTGCTCCCCTATTTCGGCTATGCCCGCCAGGACCGCAAACCCGGTCCGCGCACGCCGATCTCGGCCAAGCTGGTTTCCAACCTGATCACCGAGGCCGGCGCCGACCGCGTTCTGACGCTCGATCTTCACGCTGGCCAGATCCAGGGTTTCTTCGACATCCCGACCGACAACCTCTATGCGATCCCGATCCTGGCGCGCGACGTCAAGGAAAACTATGACCTGAAGAACGTCATGGTCGTTTCGCCCGACGTTGGCGGCGTGGTGCGCGCCCGTGCGCTTGCCAAGCGTCTCGACTGTCTGCTGGCGATCGTCGACAAGCGCCGTGACCGCCCGGGTGAATCGGAAGTGATGAACGTGATCGGTGACGTGAAGGGCAAGGACTGCCTGCTGATCGACGACATCGTCGATTCCGGCGGCACGCTCTGCAACGCCGCGGAAGCCCTTCTGAAGAACGGCGCAACCAGCGTCACCGCCTATATCACCCATGGCGTGCTGTCGGGCGGCGCGGTTGCCCGCGTCACCTCGTCGATGCTGAAGGAACTTGTCATCACCGACTCGATCCAGCCGACGACGGCCGTCCAGTCCGCCCACAACATCCGCGTCATCACCACGGCGACGCTGCTCGGCGAAGCGATCAATCGCACCAGCCAGGAGGAATCGGTTTCGAGCCTCTTCGACTGAGGCAGGCTCGACCGCCGGCAAAAGTAACCGCTTTCGTGAAGCGGGATTGGGCCGTCATTTTCCGTGGCTCCGGACCAGCGCGTTGCGTTTAAGAAGCCTTATGCAACGCGCTTCCACAGCTTGATTTCACGTATGTCGTCGTCGCAAAACGGCTGCGCATTTTTGTGCGGCACGCCTTGTCGCATAATTTGATCCTTAAATCGGAAACTAGTTAAGGATGAAATTGTGCAACAAATCAAAGTGCTACAGTGATACTTGCGCGTCTGGCCAGGCGGCGGCGCGCTTAATTGCCCACCCCAAGAGTTGTCATCTTCCATCCGTAGGGGTAGCATTTGCCCCCTGCAGCCAACGTCTTTCTCTGCAGACTGCATAGTTCATCGATAAGGTTCTTCTCGAATAGAAGACCTCTTGATACTTCGAAGGATATCTTCGGAAAGCTACTTTCATGCAGCGCCACCCCGGTGGCGGCTCCACCGATCTATGCCGATCACGCACGGATAATTTGGAGGAAAAGATGAGTAATTTTACGCTAACCCTCGTTCTTGCAAGCGGCCTTGCCTTGTCTGGCTGCAATACTGCTACGTCCTCCCGGACGAGCACCGGCGATTTCGGCTGCCTTGCCGGAACCGTCAGCGGCGCAATCCTTGGCGGGTTCGCCGGCTCGGCCATCGGCGCGGGCAGCGGCCAGCTCTGGGCTGTCGGCGGCGGCGCCACGCTTGGCGGTGCGGCCGGTGCTGCCTTGACTTGCCGCTGATTGCGAAAGGTTACGAGATGCGAAAAGTAGCGCTGCTGATGGCATCCGTGCTTTGCCAGTTCGCTCCGGTCGCCGCCCAGGATAGGCCTGCGGCGATGTATCAGGGGCAAATGGATCGGCTCGACCGCGACGGAGACGGCGTGATCAGCCGGTCCGAATATCAGGGCTTCATGACCACGGCCTTCGCAAATCTGGACAAGAACAAGGACGGCACCCTGAGCGCCGACGAGGTAGCGCCTGTCCTGAACGCGCAACAGTTTGCCGCCATCAACGTAAACCGCGACGGCAAGATCACCCAGAGCGAGTTCCTGAACAGCGTAATGGCCGATTTCAAGGCCGCAGACCGTGGCGGCGACGGCAATCTGCAGTAGAACACGCGCGGATCGCACGAAAGCGGTCCGCGCGTGCCGCGCGACCGAGGAACCGGCTTGTCAGGACACCCTGACGGAAGGTGCGGTCATGCGCCGGCGCTTGTGACTGTGGTTGGCAGTGGGCAGGCCTCAGCGCCGCCGAACAGGCGAGAGCGCGTCAGGAAGCGGCGCTCGCGGCCGTTGTCGAGCGAGAACATGCCGCCCCTGCCCGGCACCACGTCGATGATCAGCTGCGTGTGCTTCCAGACCTCGAACTGGCTGGCACTGATATAGACGGGTACGCCGCCAATCTCGCCGAGCTTCACGTCGTTGTCGCCGACGATGTAGTCGTCGGTGGGGTAACACATGGGCGACGAGCCGTCGCAGCAGCCCCCCGATTGATGGAACAGAATGTCCGGATGTTCACGCCTGATCTCGGCGATGAAGTCGAGCGCGGCGTCGGTCGCAAGCACCCGCGGTTCGGTGGCGGTCATGTCGAGCCTCCTTGCGCATGTCGCACAAAAGTGAGCAGCGGTTTCGCGATCACGACATGCGCGAAATCAAGTGTCGCGCCTTTCGGTTTCAAGTTCAGGGGGCCGAGGGCGAGTGCTGGAGGAGAACCCTCGGCCGCACCTGGGAGGCCCTCCCCGCCAAAGGCGGAGAGGGGGATGCAATCGGCTCAGAAGAAGCCGAGCGCCTTCGGGCTGTAGCTCACCAGCATGTTCTTGGTCTGCTGGTAATGGTCGAGCATCATCTTGTGGGTCTCACGGCCGATGCCCGATTGCTTGTAACCGCCGAAGGCCGCATGGGCCGGATAGGCATGATAGCAATTGGTCCACACGCGGCCCGCCTGGATCTCGCGGCCGAAGCGGTAGCAACGGTTGGCGTCCCGGCTCCAGACACCTGCACCGAGGCCGTAGAGCGTATCGTTGGCGATCTCCAGCGCCTCGGCTTCCGTCTTGAAGGTGGTGACGGAGACGACAGGCCCGAAGATCTCCTCCTGGAACACCCGCATCTTGTTGTGCCCGCGGAAGACCGTCGGCTTGACGTAGAAGCCCTCCGCCAGCTCACCTTCCAGCACGTTTCGCCCGCCACCGGTCAGCACCTCGGCGCCCTCCTGCCTACCGATATCGATATAGGAGAGGATCTTTTCGAGTTGCTCGCTCGACGCCTGCGCACCGATCATGGTGGCGCTGTCGAGCGGGTTGCCCTGGCGGATCGCCTCGACACGCTTCAGCGCTCGCTCCATGAAGCGATCATAGATGCTTTCCTGAACCAGGGCCCGGCTCGGGCAGGTGCAGACCTCGCCCTGGTTGAGCGCGAACATCGCAAAGCCCTCGAGCGCCTTGTCGAAATAGTCGTCGTCTTCGGCGAGCACGTCGGCAAAGAAGATGTTCGGCGACTTGCCGCCAAGCTCGAGGGTAACGGGAATGAGGTTCTGGCTGGCATATTGCATGATCAGCCTCCCGGTCGTCGTCTCGCCGGTAAAGGCGATTTTGGCGATGCGCGGATTGGTGGCAAGCGGCTTGCCGGCTTCAAGGCCGAAGCCGTTGACGATGTTGAGCACCCCCGCCGGCAGGAGGTCACCGATGAGATCCGCCCAGACGAGGATCGAGGCCGGGGTCTGCTCGGCCGGCTTCAGCACCACGCAGTTGCCGGCGGCAAGTGCCGGGGCGAGTTTCCACGCGGCCATCAGGATCGGGAAGTTCCAGGGAATGATCTGGCCGACGACGCCGAGCGGCTCGTGGAAGTGATAGGCAACCGTGTCGTTGTCGATCTCGCCGATCGAGCCTTCCTGGGCGCGGATGCAGGCGGCGAAATAGCGGAAATGGTCGATCGCCAGCGGAATGTCGGCCGCCATGGTTTCGCGGATCGGCTTGCCGTTGTCGAAAGTCTCGGCACGCGCCAGAAGCTCCAGATTGTCTTCCATCCTCTGGGCGATCTTCATGAGGATGTTCGACCGCTCGGCAGCCGCCGTGCGCCCCCACTTGTCCCTGACCGCATGGGCAGCGTCGAGTGCCAACTCGATGTCGGCTGCATCCGACCGCGCAACCTGGCACAGCACGCCGCCGGTCACCGGCGTCGTGTTGTCGAAGTAGCGCCCGGCCACCGGTTCGCGCCATTCACCGCCGATGAAATTGCCGTATTTCTGCTTGAACGGGCTCTCGACGATCTTCTGATGCAACATGTTCATTCCTCCCTGTGAACCAGCAACCAAAGCTGTGAGAGGAAGGTGATCGCGAACGTGCGTCTTCGATAGGGAGGTGCGAATGCCGGCGACTCGATCTGTTTCAGAAGTGAGACAGGTGGGGTCGGGTCACTGTGCTGCGGTGCAGCATGCAATGCGTCACAGAGACAATCGCTTCGACTCGGACACGCCCCTAATCCCCCTGCCGGGACCTTCTCCCCGTCATCACGGGGAGAAGGGGCAAGCGGTTCGCTCTCCGCGCCACATCAGGCTCCGACCCGCGATTGCCGGGCACGTCCCCTCTCCCCGCTCGGCGGGGAGAGGGTTAGTCCTCGGGTTAAACTCGAGGAGAGGGGCAGCCACGGATGCCTGAGTAAGATCAGTTGACGGAAAGCCGCTTCATCTTGCGGTAAAGCGTGGCGCGGCTGATGCCGAGCAGTTCGGCTGCCATCGAGACATTGCCGTTGGCACGCGAGAGCACGCGCCTGAGCGCGGCACGCTCGGCGTCTGGAAGCTCAGCGCCGTCGTCGGATATGCCTTCCTTCAGAAGGTCGGAGGCTGGAATGCCCGCGGCGATGCGTTTGTCGTCGAGCCCCAGCCATTGCCGCGCCGCGCGCGTCGCGCCCTTTACCAGATCGTCGCGATCGACAGCCAGGAGCGCCGGCCCTGCCCGGTCGACCGGCACGAGCACGATGCGCGAGCCGGCAAAGGCCCGGCGGAATAGCCCTGCCTCGATGCGGGCTGCAGCATCCCGCACCGCCTGCGACAAAAGCGAGAGGGTGATCTCCGACGCGTCGTCTCGGCAGGTGGAGATGTCGATCGCCGCCGCCAGACGGCCGAGATGGTCGCGGATCGGTGCCGTCGTGCAGCTAAGCCCGATGTTGCTGCTGAGGAAATGCTGGTCGCGCTGGATGATGACGGCGCGCTCGTCGGCAATCGCCGTGCCGATGCCGTTGGTGCCGACGCTCGCCTCGCTCCACACCGTTGCCGACCAGAGGCCGACACCGCGGAAATCCGCATCGTCGCCGACCGCCCCGCGCCGCTCCAGCGCCACGCCCTTGTCGTCGGTCAGAAGCAGGCAGCAGCCGGCCTTGCCGACTGTGGCAAACAGCCGGTCAAGCTCGCCGCCCGCCTCGGCGATCAACTCGGCCGAACGCTGTCGCGCCGATCGGAACTCTGTGTCGGACAGTCGAAGCGGCGTTCGCCTCTCCTCGGGCGCCAGGCCATGCAGCGTCATGCAGCGACGCCAGGATGCAGCCACCGGCGAGCTTGCAGCCGCGGAAGACTGGTGCGCAACCTGGTAGACGTATTCCGTATGATCCCTGACGGCAGGCATCGGTTTCCTCCCTGCAAGCGACGTCCGGCAACGGCAGGTCCCGACCGCTCTCCCAAACGGCGGCAACTGCCTTGGCCGCACTATAGGCATCGATTGGACGGGAGGTCCAGCAAGACGAAGGTCCACCGTCCATGCCGCATCAGCGCGTTTGATGCGTTCATCACGCCGGCGGTATCGACACGTCGGCGGAATATGATAGGCGAGTTCAAGCGTCATCCGACGCGCATTCACAACAACCGGTTGCCAGCCATGCTTCGTGACTTCTCGCTCCAGAGCCTGTTCATGGGCCTGCTCATCGCCTTTGTCGGTTTCGCCAGTTCGTTTGCCGTCGTTCTGCATGGACTTGGCGGTGTCGGCGCAACGGAAGCACAGGCCGCCTCCGGGCTGATGGCGCTGTCGATCTCGATGGGCGTCTGCGCCATCATCCTCAGCGCCGCCACCCGGCTGCCGATCAGCATCGCCTGGTCGACGCCCGGCGCCGCCCTTCTCGTCAGCTCCGGCGTTGTCGAGGGTGGCTTCAACGCCGCCGTCGGCGCCTTCCTCGTCTGCGGCCTGCTGATCGTCGTTGCCGGTCTCTGGAAGCCATTGGGGCGCATGGTCTCGTCCATCCCGGCCGCACTCGCCAACGCCATGCTGGCCGGCGTGCTGCTCAGCCTTTGCTTTGCCCCGGTCAAGGCAATCGGTTTCAATCCGCTGTTCGGCCTGCCCATCCTCTTGGCCTGGGCCATCGTCGGCAGCGTCAACAAGCTCTATGCGGTGCCGGCAGCACTGCTTGCCTTCGTGCTCGTCATTGCCTTCGGTGTCGACATGCCTGTCGATGCCTTGGGCGCGCTGTCTTCAGCGCTGGTTCCGCGGCCGGAGTTCGTCATGCCGTCGTTCACGACGCCGGCGATGATCAGCATCGCGCTGCCCCTGTTCATCGTCACCATGGCGTCGCAGAACATTCCCGGCATCGCCGTCATGAAGGTCAATGGCTATGACCCCACGCCCGGTCCGCTGTTTGCGACAACAGGCCTGTTTTCGATGCTGAGCGCCCCCTTCGGCGGCCACGCCGTCAACCTTGCGGCGATCACCGCCGCTATGGGCGCCGGCGCCGACAGCCATCCGGATCCGGCGCGACGCTACTGGTCGACCATCATTGCCGGCATCTTCTATGTCATCTTCGGCCTGCTCGCCGGCGCCGTCACCACCTTTGTCAGCCTCGCACCGTCGGTCCTGATCGAGGCGGTCGCCGGTCTGGCGCTGGTCGGCGCCTTTGCCGGCTCCGCCATGGCGGCCTTTACCGACGCCCGAACGCGTGAAGCCGCTGCGATCACCTTTCTGGTGACGGCCTCAGGCGTCAGTTTCGGCGGTATCTCCGGCGCCTTCTGGGGGCTGATCGCCGGCGGGTTGATGCTGGCACTTGCGCGCTTCACACGCAAAAAGGCTTAAGAGCGCCGCCTTCGCCGGTTGAATTCGTGGCGGTCGTTGTCGCAAAACCGCTGCACAGTTTTGCGCGACATGCTTTAAAACCGCGGCAAAGCTTGCATTTGCGGGTGTTCTCGTCTATGCACCGCCCGTCCGCGTAGACACCCTTGGAGGCAACGCGGATGAAGCCCATGCGGCTTCGGTTCTTCTGCCATTGCGGATGAACTCTCCAGAATTAGACACAGAAAGGTCTATCCATGAGCCACGCATCTTATGAGCTCAAGGCCGAGACGCGCGAACGGGTTGGTAAGGGGTCCTCCCGTGAACTTCGTCGCAACGGTCTTATCCCGGCTGTCATCTATGGTGACAAGCAGGCCCCCATTTCGATCGCTCTGTCCACCAAGGACGTGACGATGAAGATCCACGCCGGCGGTTTCATGACCACCGTTGCGGTCATCGACGTCAAGGGCGAAAAGATCCGCGTCCTGCCGAAGGACTACCAGCTGGATCCGGTCCGCGACTTCACCATGCACGTTGACTTCCTGCGCGTCTCCAAGGACAGCAAGGTCACCGTTCAGGTTCCGGTTCACTTCGTCAACGAAGAGAAGTCCCCGGGCCTCAAGGCCGGCGGCGTTCTCAACATCGTTCGCCACGAAGTCGAGCTGGCCGTTGCTGCCGACGACATCCCGGAATTCCTGACCGTTGACCTTTCGGGTCACAAGGTCGGCGACGCGATCCACATCTCCAACATCAAGCTGCCGAAGGGCGCGACCCCGGTTATCACCGACCGCGACTTCACGGTTGCCACGATCGCTGCTCCGGCTGGCGGTCTGAAGGAAGAAGAAGGCGAAGCAGAAGCCTGATTCACCGCAAGGTGAACGGCGGCCGGCATTTGCCGGCCCCTGCGATACCCATTGAAAGGCCCGTCCCGGCAACCGGGGCGGGCCTTTTGCGTTGAACCTGCCGGTTGCGGCGCTGTCGCTCCCATACAATCGATCGCGCCTCCTCACGAATTGTAATGTAGCAATTTCAGCAACATTTAAGGTTTTGATGATGTTCTTGCAGCGGGGAATTTGTAAGCAAGCGTCTAAAGAGAATAAGAAATGACACGAGTGGCAACGCCTGGGGGATGCGTCCAATGATGCATTCCGTCGAAAACCGATTTATTGCGATTGTATGCGGTGCGATGCTGGTTTTCGTTGCCCCACTCTTCGTGCTTTTCCTCAGTATCTCCAGTGAACGCGTCGCACGGGAGCGCCTGCACAACATCGAGCTGCTGATGGGCGCAAGCGCCGAGGCGCTCGGCAAGCCGATCTGGGATTTTGACAGCGACGGCATCAAGCGCATCGCCCGCTCGCTGATGAACGACACCGATATTCTGGCCGTCACCATCCGCGACAATTCCGGCTCGATCCTCGCGCAGATGCCCTCCGGCGGCCTCGGCGTCGATAGCGACAGCCGCACGCTGAAAACACCCGTATCCTACGATGCAATCGACGGCACCAAGGAAATCGGCAGTCTCGAAGTGCGCGCGCCGACACCCGGTCTGCTGTCGCAGTTCAGCAAGGACGAGCTGGCGATCCTCGCCATCCTGCTCATTGCCGTCGCCACCGTTTTTGCCGCCGCGCTCATCGGCAACCGCTTCACCGTCATCCGTCCTTTGATGCGCCTCACGGCCGCTATCGAGGCAACGCGGCGCCTGGGCTCGCGCCACCGCGTCGACTGGACCGCGGACGACGAAATGGGAGCGCTTGCCGCCAACTTCAACGAGATGCAGGACCGGCTGGAGCGGGAGTCGATGGAGCTGAAGAGCGCCCATGAGCGCGCCACCGACATCTACAACCTCACCCCGGCCATGCTGTTTTCGCTCGATACCGACAATCGCCTCTGCGCCGTCAGCGATTACTGGCTGCTGGCGACCGGCTATGCCCGCGAACAGGTGATCGGCGAGAACTTCACCGATTTCATCGATCCGCACTGGCACGAGACCTATCGCAGCCATGCCAAGGCAATCGCCGTCGGCGACCACAACATCTGCGAGGTCACCGTCCCCTTCCGCAAGGCGGACGGCGAGTTCATGACCGTGCTGATCCTGGAGACGGAAACGACCGGCGATGGCGACCTGTCGCTGTCGGTCATGACCGACGTCACCGCCCTCAAGCAGGCCGAAAGCCGCAACCATGCCCAGGCGATCACCGATCACCTGACCGGACTTCTCAACCGCCAGGGCTTCGAGGCAGCGCTCGACGAAGCGATCGTGACTGCCGATGCCTCCGGCATCCAGGTCGGCTGCCTGTTCATCGATCTCGACCGCTTCAAGTGGATCAACGACAATTTCGGCCATGCGGCGGGCGACGAGGTTCTGCGCCAGACCGTCGAGTTGATCCGCGCCACCCTGCGCCCTGACGACATCATGTCCCGACTCGGCGGCGACGAGTTTGCAATCCTGGTCTCGGACCTGGATGTCGCGGCACTCGCCAGCGAAATCGGCGAGCGCATCGTCAATGCGCTGCGCGAACCCATGCACATTGCCGGCAACGAACTGTTCGTCAGCGCCAGCGTCGGCATCTCCGTTTATCCGGAGCACGCCGAAAACGCCTCCGACCTGCTGCTCAAGGCCGACATGGCGATGTATGCCCGCAAGCATGACGGCAAGAACGGCCTGCAGGTGTTCGACGCCAGCATGCTCGATACGGCGCGCGAGCGCCACGAGATCGAGCAGTGCATTGAAGCCGGCCTCAAGGACGATCACTTCGAGGCCTGGCTGCAGCCGATCGTCAGCCTTAGCGATGGCCAGATCGCCGGCTTCGAGGCGCTGATGCGCCTCAATCATCCGGAAAAAGGCATCATGCCGCCCGGCAAGATTATCGGCATTGCCGAGGAAACCGGGACGATCGCCCGCATCGGCGACTGCATTCTGGAAAAGGCGATCCGGCATCTGGCTGATATCTCCGCCCTCGACGGCACGCAGAACACCTATCTTGCCGTAAATTTCTCGCCGCTGCAGTTCGAGCTGACGCTGCCGCACAAGCTCGCCGCCCTGCTCCTCAAGCACCACATTTCACCGAACCGGATCGTCATCGAAATCACCGAAGCGGTGCTGATGCTCGACAATCCCGAAGTGCATGGCGTGCTGAAGCAGCTCAACGAATTCGGCTGCCGGATTGCGCTTGACGACTTCGGAACGGGCTACTCGTCGCTGAGCTATCTCAACCGTTTCCCCGTCGATATCGTCAAGGTGGACCAGTCCTTCACGCGCTCGCTCAGTTCAGGCACAGCCGATGTCCGCCGCAAGAGCCGGATGCTGATCAAGGGCATCCGAACGATCTCGCATCAGATGGGCTGCACCGTCGTCGCCGAAGGCATCGAGACCCAGGAGCAATGGCAACTCCTGCGCAAGCTTGGTGTGGATTGTGGGCAGGGTTATCTTTTCAGCCGCCCCATGCCGATCGGCAAGATGCTGGCCATGCTGGAGAGCGACTCCGAAGTCAAAGCAAACACTCAACGATAGCGGCCGGACACTGGCGCAAAGGAGCAGGGCGTGAAAGAGCTGATACTGGCATTCTTCCTCGGCCTGTCCACTGCCGCCGAAGCGCAGACGATCAAATTCGTCACCGAGGAATACCCGCCCTACAACTTCTCGACCCCGAGCGGTGCCAACGGCTCCTCGGTCGAGCAGGTAGCGGCAATCATGGACGCACTCAAACTCCCCTATACGATCGAGGTCCTGCCCTGGGCGCGAGCCTACATGCTGGCTGAAACCGATGCGTCCCATTGCGTCTTCACCACCGGCCTCAACGCCGAGCGCGAGAAGCGGTTTCAATGGGTGCAGCCGCTGCTCGTCGACCACATGATCATGGTCCGGCGCAAGGGATCGGACATCGCCCCCGATACCATCGATGCGGCAAAGCGGTTCACCATCGGCACCCAACGGGAAGATTTCTCCGCCACCTACCTCGTGGAACACGGCTTTCAGAAGATCGACTATGCGACCAACCTGGACTCGACGCTGAAAAAGCTGATCGCCGGCCGCATCGATCTGATGATGACGTCGGAAAAGACCTTCGAAAGCATGCGCTCAGAAGGCAAGCCCGTCGAGGCGGCGCTGATGCTGGAAGGAAAATACTACGGCATCGCCTGCCACCGCGACATGGACAAGCAAACGGTCGAGAAGATGCAGCGCGAACTCGACCGCCTGATCGGCAACGGCACCCAGGATGCGATCTTCGATCGCTACGGCCTGCGGCCGAGCGGAAGCGTGCAGGCGACGAAATAAGGATTGACTCCGGCAGCGTTTCGCGGTCGTGAAGCGGGGAAAGCCCGACGGAGCGTAACGACATGCTGATCATCGCAGGACTTGGCAATCCAGGTTCGAAATATGCCTCAAACCGCCACAATATCGGTTTCATGGCCGTCGACGTCATCCATCGCCGCCACAATTTTTCCTCCTGGTCGAAGAAGTTCAAGTCCGAGATCGCCGAAGGCGAGATCGGCGGAGAGCGCGTGCTGCTGATGAAGCCGCAGACCTTCATGAACCTCTCAGGCGAGGCGGTCGGCGAGGCCATGCGCTTCTACAAGCTCGCGCCGAAGGACATCACCGTCATCTATGACGAGCTGGATCTGCCGGCGGCGAAAGCGCGCATCAAGGTCGGCGGCGGTCACGGTGGCCACAACGGCATCAAGTCGATCGATGCCCACTGCGGCAAGGAGTATCGTCGCCTGCGGCTCGGCATCGGCCACCCTGGCGTCAAAGATCTCGTCCACGCCCATGTGCTTGGCGATTTTGCCAAGGTGGATCAGACCTGGCTGGTGCCGCTCCTCGACGCCATCGCCGACAATGCCGACATGCTGGTGCGCGGCGAGGACTCGCAGATCCTCAACAAGATCGCACTTGCCACCGGCGGCAAGGCGGACGAGGACAAGCCGCAGGCCCAGAAGAAGCCGGGCGCTCAATCCCATATCCATCAGGCGCGCAATTCGGCCCAGCCGAAGAAGCTGCCGACAAGCGGCCCGATGGCCGACATGCTGAAGAAGCTGTTCGGCCCGAAGGGCGACTGAACCGTGTCGCCTGCGCCCTTCTCGATCCGTGCCGCGCAGGCAGTCGATCTGCCCGGACTGCTTGCGCTTTATGGCGAGCTGAACCCGGACGACCCGGCGCTGGACACAGCAGTCGCCACCGACCGCTTCGCGGCGATCCTTGACCATCCCGGCATGACGATTTTCATCGGCCTTGCCGGCGATATCGCCGCCGCATCGGTCACGTTGGTGGTCGTACCGAACCTGACGCGGGGCGGCGCACCCTATGCCCTGATCGAAAACGTCGTCACAGCCTCCACATTCCGCAGGCGCGGTTTTGCTGGCGCGCTGATCAGACACGCCTTCGCCACGGCCTGGGCGGCCGGCTGCTACAAGGTGATGCTGCTGACCGGATCGAAGGATCCGGCGACGCTGCGCTTCTACGAGAACTGCGGCTTCCGGCAGGACAAGACCGGTTATCAGATCCGCCGCCCCTGACCGTCCCCCCTGGCCGTCATTCCTCCGGCTCGGTCATGAACATCAGCGGGAAGCCGGCATCCTTGGCAAGATCGGTCGCCTCCTTGGCTTTGGTCTCGGCGATATCGCGCACGCAGACGACGACGACGGAAACGCCGAGCTTGTGCGCCGTCATCATCACCCGGTAGCCCGCCTCTTCGCTCATATGGAAAACCGCCTTCAGCACCATCACGACAAATTCGCGCGGCGTGTAATCGTCATTGACGAGAATGACCTTGTAGAGCTTCGGCCGCTCCAGTTTCGGTTTCGGCTTCAGCTTCGGTTTTGCAGCAAGACCATCGTCACTCATCGGAAATCCACCCGTTGATGACAGGAAGGCGGTCGCAGTCGGCCATGCGGCCCCGGGACGCTGACGTTCAATATCCTACGCTAAGCGCCGGCAATCAAGCAAAAGCCCGCTCCTTCGCCGCGTCGAACCGCGCGAAGGCTTGACCGTTCGGCTCCTTTATCCCATAGCCACGCCCAACGAATTCGAGAACGACAGGTTTTAGCCATGGGCTTTAAATGCGGTATTGTCGGGCTGCCGAACGTCGGCAAGTCCACCCTCTTCAACGCGCTCACCAAGACGGCGGCGGCTCAGGCTGCCAACTATCCGTTCTGCACGATCGAGCCGAACACCGGCGAAGTCGCGGTTCCCGATCCCCGCATGCGCAAGCTGGCCGACATTGCCAAGTCGAAGGAAATCATCCCGACGCGCATCTCCTTCGTCGATATCGCCGGCCTGGTGCGCGGCGCGTCGAAGGGCGAAGGCCTCGGCAACCAGTTCCTCGCCAACATCCGCGAAGTGGATGCGGTCGTGCACGTGTTGCGCTGCTTCGAGGATGACGACATCACCCACGTCGAAGGCCGCATCAACCCGGTGGCCGATGCCGAGACGATCGAGACCGAGCTGATGCTCGCCGACCTCGACAGCCTCGAGCGCCGCACCGACCAGACCCGCAAGCGCGCCGGCGGCAAGGACAAGGATTCGGTCGCTCAGCTGCCGATCATGGAAGCCTCGCTGAAGCTGCTGCAGGACGGCAAGCCGGTGCGCACGCTGCTTGCCAAGCTCGACGCCGAAGAGCTGCGCATCCTCCAGGGCCTCAACCTGCTGACCGCGCATCCGGTGCTCTACGTCTGCAACGTCGCGGAAAGCGATGCCGTCGACGGCAACGAACACACGCGTGCGGTTGCCGAAATGGCCAAGGCGCAGGGCGCTGAAAGCGTCGTGATCTCGGCGGCGATCGAATCCGAGGTGGCCCAGCTGCCGGAAGAGGAAGCCAAGGAATTCCTGAGCGCGCTCGGCCTGCACGAAGCCGGTCTCGACCGCCTGATCCGCGCCGGCTACAAGCTGCTCGACCTCATCACCTACTTCACCGTCGGTCCGAAGGAAACGCGCGCCTGGACGATCCAGCGCGGCACCAAGGCACCGCAGGCAGCCGGCGTCATCCACACCGACTTCGAACGCGGCTTCATCCGCGCCAACACCATCGCGTTTGACGACTACATCGCGCTCGGCGGCGAAGTCGGTGCGAAGGAAGCCGGCAAGGCCCGTGACGAAGGCAAGGAATACGTCGTCCAGGACGGCGACGTCATCCACTTCCGCTTCAACACGTAAGGCTTGTCGCCCCAAAGGGCACAGCAATTCGGCGTGACGGCCCCCGGCCTGACGCGCCGAGGCGCTTCAGGAACGATCGATAGAAGACCCGATATTACGGCGCGGCATGCAACCGCGCCGTCATCGTTTCCGGCAACAGGCTGACGACGATGCGCCGCAGCTTCTGCCAGAAGATGCCGATGACGAGCACGGTGACGCCGACCACAGCGAAGGCGACGAACACGTAGTTGTCGAGCGACGCTCCAGTCTGGTTGAGCATCGTCCAGACGGCCCCGCCCAGCGACAACAGCCCTGATGTAACGAAGGCTCGGCGGTCGATGACGAGCCCGACCAGCATGAACAGGGCCACGATCAGAATGGCGGCGGCCGCCTGGCCAAGGCTGGCTTGCCCATCCCACCACGTCGCACCGTCGCTCGACAGGAAAACCAGAGCGATCAGCCCGTAGAGCAACGCGGGTGCTGCGGCCAGATGCAGCCAGAACGCGGTATCCGAGCGCGTGGTCACGCGCTGCGGATCGGAAACGTCGTAGCGCATCGCGACCGCAAAGACGCCCAAGGCGCCGACAAGAACGGTGAGCGCGAGAAGCATGAAATGGTTCTCATTGGCGAGGTCGATCCCAAGGCTCTTCTCCAAGGCAAGAAGGGCCGCAACCACGCCGATGAGGGCGACCGACACCATCAGGCCGGCCAGAGCCAGTGGCACGCGATAGCGCCAGTAGAACAGGCCGAGCGGGATCGGGAATGCTGATAGAAACGCGAGCACAAAGACCAGTGGCCTCCAGGCATCCTCATGCTCGCTGACGAACCACAGTGCCGTAATCCCGACCCAATGCACGAGAGCAACCGTCAGCGCCACCGACGGCAGCGCCAGCCGCTGGCGCCGCACCAGGATCTCGGCAAGGACCAGAATGACCGGCAGCGTCAAGAACGGGCCACCCAGGCCCCAAAGACCGATCAGCACGACGACGACACCGATCGTGATCAGGATGTCGTGAAATCCCCGGATGAACCGTGGCTGCTCGCTGTCTTCGGCCGCGCGCGCGTCGAGAGCGGCATCGTCCCGCTCCGCTGCGGCATCCGGCGCCGTCGGCCCGAAAATTATGCCCCGATCGGCCAGATAGGCTTCGAGATCGCTCACCTGATGGGCAGAGATGATCCCTTTTTCGGCGGCGCCTGCAAGCGCTCTGTTCAGTTCGGTCACGAGCATCCTCAATCAAACGCGCATCGTTGCATTTCCAAAACAGGTGGTTGCATGAACATGCGGCACGCGCAACCTGGAAATTCCTTGCTGCGGCCGATCACTTGGCATGAGAGCCCACGCTTCAAACCTTGCTCAAAGCGATTCCGATTTGAGAAATTATGCAGTACGTAGAGCGGCAGCAAATCAGACGGGACAACGCAGCATGTTGTATTTCGAGGATTTTTCCGAAGGGCGACGCTTCGACTACAAACCGGTCGAAATGAAACCTTCCGATATGATCGCCTTTGCGCGTGAATTCGATCCGCAGCCGATGCATCTCGACGAGGAAGCCGGTAGGCGCAGCATCCTCGGTGGCCTCTCGGCCTCCGGCTGGCACACCAGCGCTGTCGGCATGCGCATGATGCTCGATGCCTTCATGGGCCAGTCCTCGTCGCAAGGCTCGCCCGGTATCGACTTCATGGACTGGAAGAAGCCGGTCATTGCCGGCGACACGCTCACAGGTTTCAGCCAAGTTCTGGAGGCCCGCCGCTCGAAGTCCAAGCCCGGCCTCGGCATCGTCAAGTTCCGCAACGAAATCGTCAACCAGGCCGGCGAACCGGTGGCGGTTTCCGAATGTTCCGTGCTCTTCCGCTGCCGCGACAAGGTCCAACACTGATGATGACGATGGAGGAGTTTTACGCCACCGGCCGCAGGACCGTCATCGGCAGCCTGACGTTTTCGGCGGAGGATATCGTCCGCTTCGCGCGCGATTTCGATCCGCAACCCTTCCATCTCGACGCCGAAGAAGCCCGGCATTCGCTGTTCGGCGGCCTCTGCGCCTCCGGCTGGCACACATCCGCCGGCTGGATGCAGTGCTTCGTCCGGTTCTGGAAGGACGAGCAGCGTCGGCTTGCCGCCGAAGGCCTGCAGGCGCCAAGGCTCGGCCCCTCGCCCGGTTTCAGGGATCTCAGATGGCTGAAGCCGGTCTATGCCGGCGACACCGTGACCTATGCCGTGACGTTCCTCGAAAGCCGCGCGCTCGCCTCGCGGCCCGGCTGGCGGATCAACACCATTCTGTGCGAAGGCGAAAACCAGCACGGCGAAGCAGTGATCCGCTTCGAGAGCAAGGTCATCGAGTTCGTATAGATCGCCACGATTGCCGACGGTGCCACGCGCGGACAACAATCTAATTCCTTAAGTCAGGAACGATTTGGGCGTAAAATCCGTTCGGACCTTCCAAGCTTCACGCCAGTTGCCGATAGGCCCTGGTTTAGCGGAGCTTTGACAGGGAGAACCGGAGGGCAATCTATGGAAAAGACCCATGTCCGCGAACTGGCGGAGGAATACCTTCGCCTCGGCGGCCACCGGCGCGTGGCCATCGACGATAACGAAACCTCGATCCGAAGCTGGGAAGCCGAGCCGCCGGAGGCCGACGCCTTCTGGCGGAGGGAGGTCGAAACACTGACACCGGCAACGCAGCGCGAAGTGCAACTGATGCTGCCGACGATCAATCGCGCCTGAGGACGCGGGCCCTCAGTGGCCGTCGAATTCAATCAGCGTGCGGACGTTGACGCCGAGCGCTTCTAGCTTCTTGCGGCCGCCGAGTTCCGGCAGGTCGATGACGAAACAGGCCGCAACGATATCGGCGCCCATCTGCTTCAACAGCTTGACGGCGGCTTCGGCCGTGCCGCCGGTGGCGATCAGGTCGTCGACCAGAATGACCTTCTCGCCCGGCTTGAGCGCATCCTTGTGCATCTCCATCTCGTCGACGCCGTATTCGAGGCTGTAGGCGATGCGCACCGTGTCATGCGGCAGCTTGCCCTTCTTGCGGATCGGCACGAATCCGGAGGAAAGCTGATGCGCGATGGCGCCGCCAAGAATGAAACCGCGCGCCTCGATACCGGCGATCTTGTCGATCTTGGTGCCGGCATAGGGATGCACCAGTTCGTCGATCGCACGGCGGAACGCACGGGGATTGCCGAGCAGCGTGGTGATGTCGCGGAACATGACGCCCGGCTTCGGATAGTCGGGAATATTGCGGATAGCGGCGATCAGTTCCGATTGAACGGTAGTGGTCATGGGCAAAGAAGGCCTTTGTGTCTCTTGTTACCGCAAACCCATAACACCATCGACCGACATGTCTATAACGGTTTCTTGCCGCACGGCAGGCTGGAACAATTTGGTCGGCCCAGGGGTTGATGTTAGGCTGGGAGCCGTGACGCGCGGAGGAGATGCGCGTGACCTGCCCCTTGCATTGAGCTCACATCGGAAGGAGGAACATCATGCGCCTGTTTGAATGCGGTTCTCTTGTCCCGGGTTGCGAATGGCACACCCGCGCCGATAACGACGCCGAAATCGTTCGCCGCGTGGTGGACCATATGCGCCAGGCCCACGGCGAAACCATGATCCGCGAAAACATGATCGACAACATCAAGGCGCGCATCGTCGAAGAGACCAAGGCGGCCTGACAAAGCTGCAGATGCCCGAACGCGCGCGGGTTTCACACCGACACAGACCCGCGACGCGTCTCGTGTTGCCGCCCGCCAGAGGTGCCTGTCGACGAACTGGTGCGAGAGACAAAACGATCGCGACCACCCGATCTGGATTTGCGACGTTCTCCTGCCAGCTCTTAGGACCGCCGGAACGCGCGTTCTGTTGTCCCGTGGACGAGCGGTAATGCGCGAAGGAGATTTGACCCGCCCGGCCCTCACGCTCTATAGCCTCCTGATCAGCACGCGGCGTGTCGCCCTCGCCTGTCGTGGTGATCACTTGCGTTTGCCGGCCGCCTGCGCGAACGTCTCATGCCCTGGATTCTTTTAACTGGCACTCGGAACCTATGAACGACAAAGCTTTTGACACTTTGACCGGCATGTACTTCACGGTCGACGACCCCGATGGGAGCTATGGCACTGGTCAAGTTATTCGTCTTGCTGCCGAAGGGATTTATTTCGTTCGCTTCGACGGCAATGAGGTGACGCTGCCCCTGGAACTCGTATCCATCGGCGAGATGTTGCAGACCACCGAAGAAGAATACAAGCTCTGGCGGTTCTTCGATACGACCGAGGAAAGAGACAAGTGGATCGAATGGCTGGATGCGCCATCCAAGCCAAGGGTCATTTCGCTTGTGAGGCCGACTAAGTAGCAGCCTCTCGGCACTCATATTTTACTGTTGCATCCGGCCCCTGCCGAAATCCAGAAGAGTTGTGCGCCTTGTACGGCGTATCGCTTTTGCGTCTCGATTCCAGGCAATTTGCGGTGCTTCGCTAAAGGACTGTCAAGTGTACCGGGCCGCGCCAAGCCGACTTAGCATTCGGAGAGATTGATCCAACAAAAACGCAACCTTAGATAGATTTTCCTAGACTCATCGGCACCATTCGAGCAACTATTACTTCGTTGAAACGACTTAATGTTATTTAACGGTAGTTGGAGCATCGAAGATGGTAGAATATTTGGAGAAAATCTACCCCATTGGCGGGAAAGGCGGCGCGCCGTTTCAAGAGCAAAAGATTAAAGAAATCGGCCTTTCAACAGGTAGTTTTGTAGACGCAATTTATATCAACGGCGTCCGAAATGGCGGACAGGGCGGAATTGAGACACCCCGGCTTGTACTTTCAAGTGATGAAATTATCACGAGCATGGAAGTAAGATCTGGAGGATATATTGACTACCTCAAGTTCACGACGAACAAGGGACGCTGGATAGCCGGAGGCGGTCCTGGCGGGATGCTCAAGACATTCGAGAACATCCAGCTCATAGCGATAGGTGGCCGAGCAGGGTTGCTCGTTGATTATCTCGAGTTTCGCATGTTGATAGATTCGACAATTCACCCCAAACCTAGCTAGGCGGCGTCCTCAGGAAAAGTGACTGCCGTAGTGCATAGAGGCGGTCACTGGACGGTCGTATTTGCGGCTTTCTCGCAAAGCTACGCCGCGCGCTTCAGGCGCGCGGCACCAACGCTTCGAGCCTTGCGACGAGGTTCGCCCGGTCGACGCTGAAGTTGCGTTCGACCCACAATGTCTCCAACTCGCCAAGAATTTCGCCGACCCGCGGCCCGGCGGGGATGCCGGCCTTCAGCACATCCGCACCCGACAGCGGGAAACTCGGACGTTTCCATGCCTCGGTTCGCGTCAAGAGGCGCTGGAAGGACGCGGTCTCGGCCAGCAGTGCCGGATCGTTTTCGGACTTGCGCCTGGCCGAGGCAAGCGCCAGCCGCAGCCGGACGGAAATCCCCTCGGCACCGTGGCGGTAGAGCAGCCGGTCAAGCGCCGCGTCGACCGTCTTGGTTGGTATCGTCGGTGCAGTGGCAAAGCGCGCAAAATAGGCCGCCTCGGCCTTCGACAGGCGCAACCGTGCGGCCATGGCTTCGAGTCGCTCTGCGTCCGGCGGCACGATCGCCGCAAGGCGCAACAGCGGATCGACAACCCACGAGAATGCTCGCTCGGCGGCAACCAGTTCCGGAATGGCGTCGATGCCCCATTTTTCGGTCTCGGGCAGGATCTCGGTCAACACGCCCGCCTGGCGCATCCAGAGTAGCGCGCGGCCCGGGTCCTCGGCCGAAAGCAGCTTCTTCGTCTCCGCCCACACGCGTTCTGCCGAAAGCGTCGACAGTTTTGAACGCGCCTGCGCGCAGGCCCTCAAGCCATCGGCATCGGGACGCCCGTTGCCGTAATGAGCGAAGAAGCGGAAGAAACGGAGAATGCGCAGATAGTCTTCTGCCACCCGCTCGGCCGCGTTGCCGATAAAGCGCAGGGTCCGGCTTTCGATATCGGCCAAACCGCCGACTCCGTCGATGACCTCGCCTTTGTCATTCGCGTAGAGTGCGTTAATGGTGAAGTCGCGCCGTTCGGCATCCACCTTCCAGTCGGTTCCGAAGGCCACTTCCGCCCGGCGCCCGTCGGTCGCGACGTCGCGACGCAGCGTCGTCACCTCATAGGGCGTTCCGTCGATGACCAGCGTCACCGTGCCATGGTCGATGCCCGTCGGCACCACCTTGATACCGGCAGCCTTCGCGCGGGCAGACACGTCTTGCGGATGCCAGGTGGTGGCCATGTCGACATCGCCGACGGGCACGCCCATCAGGCTGTTGCGCACGGCGCCGCCTACGACGCGCACCTCCCCGCCCTCGGCGTTCAGGACGTCGAAGACGCGGCGAAGGGATGGAGCTGAAAACCAGCTCTCACCGGCAACCGAGGTCATGCATAAAGCCTTTCATAAAGCATTCGGACGATGCCGGCGGTGATACCCCAGATATTCCTGTCGCCATAGGGCATGCGATAGAAATGCCGGTCTTCGCCCTGCCAGTGGCCGCTTCCGCGCCCATGGTTGCCGGGGTTCATCAGAAACGACAGCGGCACTTCGAAGACGCTTTCGACTTCATCGGGGTTGGGAACCAGCTCGAAGCCCGGCTGCACCACCGCCAGAACCGGCGTGATCTTGAAGCCGGACAACGCCATGTAATGCGGCAGCCGCCCGATCGTTTCCACAAAGCGTGGATCGAGACCGATCTCCTCCTGCGCCTCGCGAAGGGCGGCGAGCTCGATCGACCGGTCTTCGGGATCGACCGCGCCGCCGGGAAACGCCACCTGGCCGGAATGCTTGCGCAGGCTGGCGGTGCGCTGGGTGAAGATGACATGCGCATCCTCGCCGTCGTCGACCACCGGCACCAGCACCGCCGCATCCTTCAGATGCAGGGTCTCGAGATGCGGAACGATGCCGGGGTTGAGCAGGAAATCGCCGTGCTCCCGCCAGGAGCTTTCCACCGGTCCGCCCATCTGGGTCAGCGCCCGGCGGCGAAATTCGTCAGCGGAATAGGGATGCCCGTTCATCGCGACAGCGCTTCCAGTTCGCCAGCCGGCATGATCGGGAAGACCGAGCCGCCCGACCGTACGCAGAACATCTCGACGCCGTCGACCATTAGAGTTTCGCCGAGGTCGACGAGATCATACATGACGGGTCGAGACACCAGCGCTTCCAGCCGGCCGCGCACATGTAGATAAGGTTTCAGCTCGCGATTGTCGCCGTGGATGACGAAACGCAAGGTGTGTTCCGGCCCCGCCTCGACAACATCGCCGACATTTGTGCGAAAGGTCAGCACCTGCACGCCGTCTTTCTCCGTGACGCTCATTTCGACGGCAAGGAAAGGGGCGTCGACGATGCGGATCGCCACCTTTTCCACAGGCGTCACCAGATAGGTGACGCCGTCCTCGTCCTTGCGCAAAACTGTGGAGAACAGCCGCACCAGCGGCTGCCGGCCAATCGGCGTGCCGAGATAGAACCAAGTGCCGTCGGCGCGGATTTCCATGTCGATATCGCCGCAGAATGGCGGATTCCAGCGCTCCACGGGCGGCAATCCGCGCTTGCCGTCGCCCGTCTGGCCGGCTGCACGCGATATCAGCGCCGCTAGTCCGGCCGCGTCCCCGGTTCGCTGAATTTCGGCTTCTGCCATCGTTCCGTCCCGATTGGCCCCGATTTTGCACCGGAGGCGTGTATGCCGTCGCGAGATGCGGCGTGTATGATGTCACGAGATAGTGCGTCTGCGGCGACTTGTCAGCCGTCAGCCAGGGTCTAAATTGGAATAAGGCAACTGAAATTCCCCGGCGGGGCGATTCGGTTCAACAACGGGCGACCGGGGAGTATGACCATGAGTGTGATGAAGGGCGCGACGGACGCGACCGACGAAAAGGCGATCGTTGCCGCGGCGGAAAACGCGCTTGCGGAAATCGCGCTCGTGCGCGCCGAAGTCGGCAAGGTCATCTTCGGCCAGGAAACGGTGGTCGAGCAGACCCTGCTTGCGGTCCTGTCGGGCGGTCACGCCCTGCTCGTCGGCGTGCCCGGCCTTGCCAAGACCAAGCTGGTGGCGACGCTCGGCACCGTTCTCGGGCTCGATTCCAGCCGCGTCCAGTTCACGCCCGACCTGATGCCGTCGGATATTCTCGGCTCCGAAGTCATGGACCAGGATGCCGCCGGCCATCGCTCCTTCCGTTTCATCCCCGGCCCGATCTTCACGCAGCTCTTGATGGCCGACGAAATCAACCGCGCTTCGCCGCGCACGCAGTCGGCGCTGTTGCAGGCGATGCAGGAGTATCACATCACCGTTGCCGGCGCCCGCAAGGACCTGCCGCAGCCGTTCCATGTGCTGGCGACCCAGAACCCGCTGGAGCAGGAAGGCACCTATCCCCTGCCCGAGGCGCAGCTCGACCGCTTCCTGATGCAGGTCGACGTCGGCTATCCCGAGCTTGCCGCAGAACGGCAGATCCTGCTTGAAACCACGGGCACCGCCGAAGCGACTGCCCGTCCCGTCATTGATGCCGCCCGCCTGCAGCAGATCCAGAGCCTCATCCGCCAGATGCCGGTCGGCGAAAAGGTGGTCGATGCGATCCTGGCGCTGGTGCGCTCCGCCCGTCCGGGCAACGGCAATGCCGCCACCGACAAGAACGTCGCCTGGGGCCCGGGCCCGCGCGCAGGACAGGCGCTGATGCTGTGCGCCCGCGCCCGCGCGCTTTACGATGGGCGGCTTGCGCCGTCGATCGACGATATCATGGCGCTCGCCGAGCCCGTTCTCCAGCACCGTATGGCGCTGACCTTCGCCGCCCGTGCCGAAGGCATGACCGTGCGCGACGTCATCGCCGGACTGGTGAAACAAGCCAAGGGATAAAGAATGGCCTCCATCGGGCACATAGTTGCGCGTACCCCCGCTGGTGAGGTTCTTTCCCGTGCGCAGCAGCGCGCGATGCTCGTTCCTGACTGCCTCGTCGAAGCCCGCCGCATCGCCAACACGGTGATCTCCGGCTGGCACGGCCGGCGCAAGCGCGGGATCGGCGAGAATTTCTGGCAGTTCCGGCCCTATAGCGACGGCGAAAGCCTGTCGCGCATCGACTGGCGCCGCTCCGCCCGCGACGATCATACCTATGTGCGCGACCGCGAATGGGAGGCAGCCCACACCATCTGGCTCTGGGCCGACCTGTCGCCGTCGATGATGTACAAGTCGACGCTCGGATCGGTGTCGAAGGAAAGCCGGGCGCTGGTCTTGATGCTGGCGCTCGCCGAAATCCTCGCGCGCTCCGGCGAGCGCATCGGATGTCCTGGGGTGATGGAGCCGATCTCCGCCCGCAACGCAGCCGAACGACTGGCAACCGCCATCATGCTAACGCCGCTTTCCGAAGGGTTGCCGGAGACAGGCATGATCCGCAACGCCAGCGATCTGGTGCTGATCGGCGATTTTCTCGATCCGACCGACAGGATCATGGAGCGACTGGGTCCGCTTGCCCGCCGTGGCCTGCGCGGCCATGTCGTCGAGGTTGCCGATCCGGCCGAGGAGGTCTTTCCCTATGCCGGCCGAACCGAGTTCAGCGATCCGGAAACCGGCCAGAAGCTGACGGCCGGGCGCGCCGAGATCCTGCGCGAAGATTATCAGCGCGCCTACCTCGCGCGCCGCGAAAGCCTCGGGGTGACGCTGCGCCATCTCGGCTGGACTTTTACGCCGCACCGGACGGACAGACCCGCCTCCGAGGCGCTGGTTGCAGTCCACATGTATCTCTCGGGCATGCCCGGTCGCGCCACCCATGGAGGCCAGCTATGACCGGCCTTCCCTTTCTGTTTGCCAATCCCGCGATGCTTGCGGCGCTGATCGCCCTTCCGGTGATCTGGTGGCTCTTGCGCATGACCCCGCCGAAGCCGGCGGCCGAAGTGTTCCCACCGCTTCGCATTCTCGCCTCGGTGCTGAAGCGCGAGGAAACACCGTCGAAAAGCCCGTGGTGGCTGACCCTTTTGCGCATGCTTTTGGCGGCCGCGGTCATTCTCGCCATCGCCGACCCCGTGATGAACCCGCGCCAGAACACGTTGGCAACGAGCGGCCCGCTCGCCATCGTCGTCGACAACAGCTGGGCAACGGCCACCGACTGGGAGCAACGTGTGGATGCCGTCAGCACGCTGATCGACGATGCCGAGGCGCGCGACCTTGCCGTTTCGATCGCCTTCACCGGCGACCGCCAGCACGACGCCACGCCGGGCTCGGCAGCGACTGCGCGCAACAGGCTTGCTGCCGCCGCCCCCATCCCGCTCGCCGTCGACCGCACCCAGGCGATTGCCGCACTGAAAACCGCGTTTGAAGGCGCGAAGCCCGGCACGCTGGCCTTCGTCAGCGACGGCATCGAGGCAGCAGACCAGAAGACCATGGCGGCGCTATCCGAGGTCGGAGCCGCCGAACTGCGGCTGATCGAGGCCGATGGCAGCCGCACCGTGGCACTGACCGATAGCAGCAACGGCTCGACCGGCATGTCGGTGACGGCAACGCGCCTCAACAAGGATGGGGCGCTCACCCTGCCGATCGTCGCCTATGACACGCGCGGCCGCGCCATTGCCGACGGGCAGATCGCCTTCGGCCCCGGCGAAGGCGTCGCCAAGGGCAGCATCGAGGCGCCCTTCGAACTGCGCAACGACTTTGCCCGCATCGGCATCGAGAATGCCGCGACCGCCGGCAGCGTGCACCTGCTCGACGATGGTTTCCGCCGCCGTCGCGTAGCACTTCTGAGCGGCGAGGCCCGCGATCAGTCGCAGCCGCTTCTGTCGCCGCTCTACTATATCAACCGCGCGCTCGCTCCCTATGCCGATCTCGTCGAGCCGCACGAGACCGATCTCGCCGTCGCCATTCCGGAGCTCCTGGAGCAGAAGCCCTCCGTGCTGATCATGGCCGATATCGGCCGGCTGCCGGAAGAGATCTATCCGAAGCTCACGAAATGGATCGACAATGGCGGCATGCTCATCCGCTTCGCCGGCCCCAGGCTTGCAGCCGCCCCCGCCGACGATCCGCTGGTGCCGGTGACGCTGCGCCAGGGCGAACGGGCGCTCGGCGGCGCGCTTTCCTGGTCCGAACCGCAACCGCTCGCCGACTACCCCGCCAACAGCCCGTTTGCCGGCATGGCGCGCCCGACCGACATTCTGGTCAAGCGGCAGGTTCTGGCCGAACCGACCGCCGATCTTGCCGAGCGCACCTGGGCAAGCCTTGCCGATGGCACGCCACTGGTGACGACGTCGGCCCACGGCGCCGGGCGCATCATCCTCTTCCACGTGAGCGCCGAAGCCACCTGGTCGAACCTGCCGATCTCGGGCGATTTCGTCGAGATGCTGCGCCGCAGCGTCCAGCTGTCGCGCGGCGGTGGCGTTGCCAACGAGGGCAAGGCGCAGCAACAGACGCTCGCGCCCTATCGGCTGCTGAACGCCGACGGCGTGCTTGTCGCCGAGACCGGCAATGCCCGGCCGCTCGATGTCGTGCCGGGCCAGGTGCCGGTGTCGACGCCTGAGAATCCGCCGGGTCTCTACGGATCGGAAGATGGCTTTACCGCGCTCAACCTTTTGCCGCGCAATGCCGAGCTGACGCCGATCGACATGACCGCCGCCGGCGCTCACACCACCCAGCAATTGGCCGCTTCCGAAAGCTGGTCGCTGAAGCCGGCCCTGTTCACCCTTGCAATGCTGCTGCTCCTCGTCGACGCGCTGATCGTGCTGTTCATGGGCGGGGCCTTCTCGCGTCTGCGCGCAGCAAAGGCGATGACCGCAGGCCTCCTGCTGGCGGTAAGTGCCTTCCTCGTCTCGCCGCCGGATAGTCTGGCCGACGACAGCCGACCGGAGGACGCCGCCATTCTCGAGCGCCTCGACACCACGCATCTGGCATACGTGGTGACCGGCGAAGGCGAAGTCGACCGTCTCTCCGAACGCGGGCTTGCGGGACTTACCGACTTCCTCACCTATCGTACGACGCTTGAGCCGGGCACGCCTGTCGGCCTCGATATCGCCAAGGACGAACTGTCGTTCTATCCGATCATCTATTGGCCGGTTTCCGCATCGGCGCCGATGCCGAGCCCGCAGGCCGTCAGCCGCATCGACGCCTATATGCGCGCCGGCGGCACGGTGCTGTTCGACACGCGCGACCAGTTCTCCTCGCTCGGCGCATCGTCCGGCGGCACCAGCCCCAACACCGAGCGGCTGCAGGCGATCCTTGCCAACCTCGACATCCCGCCGTTGGAGCCCGTTCCGACCGACCACGTGCTGACCAAAGCATTTTACCTGCTGTCGAACTTCCCCGGCCGCTACACCGGCAGCCCGCTGTGGATCGAGGCGCAGCTCGACAATCGCGAAGAGGCGAGTAATCGCCCGGCTCGCTCTGGCGATGGCGTGACGCCGATCATGATTACCGGCAACGACTTTGCCGGCGCCTGGGCGGTGGATGCCAACGGCGTCGCATTGCTGCCAACCGTACCGCCGGACGAAATGCAGCGTGAATACGCCTTCCGTTCCGGCGTCAACATCATGATGTATATGCTGACCGGCAACTACAAGGCCGACCAGGTGCACGTGCCGGCCCTGCTCGAACGGCTCGGACAATGAGGGCCGATCGATGACCGCTGACTTCTCGCCTTTCATCCCGTGGCCCTATCTGGCGGTGCTTGCCGTCGCAGCCGCGATCCTGGCCGCACTCGGCATCTGGCGCGGCGTGCGCGGCGCCTGGGTCCGTGCCGCTGCGCTTGCCGCCTTCTGTCTGGCGCTCGCCAACCCGATCCTCTTCCAGGAGGAGCGCGAGCCGCTGTCGACCATCGTAGCCGTGGTCGTCGACCGCAGCCAGAGCCAGGATTATGCCGGCCGGCGCGAGCAGACCGACAAGGCGCTTGCCGACCTCAAGGACCGCCTTGCCCGCTTCCCGCAGATCGAGACCCGCATCGTCGAAGCCGCCGACAGCCCGGAGAGCGAAGCGCCTTCAACCCGCCTCTTCTCCGCCTTGACCTCCGTGCTTGCCGATGTGCCGCCGGCGCGGGTCGGCGGTGCGATCTTCATTACCGACGGCCAGATCCACGACGTGCCCGACATCAACCAGAAGCTCGGCTTCGACGCGCCGATCCATGGGCTGATCAGCGGCAGGCCGGATGAATTCGACCGTCGCATCGAGATCGTCAGCGCGCCGCGCTTCGGCATCGTCGGCGAACAGCAGAAGCTGTCCTTCCGCGTGGTCGACGATGGCAAGGCGCCGGGCGGCACCGCCGAGGTGACCATCCGCCTCAATGGCAACGAGATCGCAACGGAAGTCGCCGAACCCGGCACCGACGTGCCTTTCAGCTTCACCGTGCCGCGCGGCGGCAACAACATCCTCGAATTCGCGGTCAACGGCGTCCCCGGCGAAGTTACAGAAACCAACAATCGCGCTGTCCATGTGCTCGACGGCATCCGCGAAAACCTGCGCGTGCTCTTGGTCTCGGGCGAGCCGCATGCGGGCGAACGCGCCTGGCGCAATCTTTTGAAGTCCGATGCCGCCGTCGACCTCGTGCATTTCACCATTCTGCGCCCGCCGGAAAAGCAGGACGGAACCCCGATCAACGAGCTGTCGCTGATCGCGTTTCCGACGCGCGAACTGTTCGTCGACAAGATCAGCGAATTCGACCTGATCATCTTCGACCGCTACCAGCACCGCGGCGTCCTGCCGATCCTCTACTACGACAACATCGCGCAATATGTGCAGAACGGCGGCGCACTTCTGATCGCAGCCGGGCCTGAGCATGCCGGCAACGATTCGATCGCCGCCACGCCGCTTTCGGCGGTACTGCCCGCAAACCCGACCGGCGTGATGAATGAAAAGGGCTTCTATCCGCGCCTTTCGGATGAGGGCAAGAAACACCCGGTCACCCGCGGCCTCGAAGGGGCTGCCAGCGAACCGCCGCAATGGGGCCGCTGGTTCCGCACCGTCGACGTCGACCGGCCACTCGGCCAGACCGTGATGGAAGCCGCCGACGGCAAGCCGCTATTGGTGCTCAATCGTGTCGGCAAGGGACGCGTCGCCATGCTTCTGTCCGACCAGGGCTGGCTTTGGGCCCGGGGCTTTGAAGGTGGCGGTCCGCACGTCTCGCTCTATCGTCGCACCGCCCATTGGCTGATGCAGGAGCCGGCGCTGGAAGAAGAAGCGCTGACGGCCCGCGCCGCAGGCCGCACGCTCGAAATCACCCGCCAGACCATCGAGGGCGACCCCGGCCCCGCGACCCTCACCTATCCCTCCGGCAAAACCGAGGAGCTGACGCTGACGCAGCGCGAACCGGGCCTCTACAGCGCCGAGGTGAAGACCACGGAAACCGGCCTCTTCGAAGTTGCCAACGACGAACTGTCCACGCTCGTCCATGTCGGCAATGTCGACGCACCGGAATTCAAGGCGGCGATCTCGACCGAGGACAAGCTGCGCCCCTGGGCAGAACAGACCAAGGGCCTGGTGCGCCGGCTGGCAAGCGCCGACGGCGCCATAGACCTGCCGTCGATCCTGCCGGTGCGCGGCGCCGTGCGGGTCGCCGATGACCAGCGGCTGTCGCTGCGCCTGACCGACGAAACCGTGCTCAGGGGCATCAATTCGCTGTCGCTATTCACCGGCCTCTTCGGCCTTGCCGCCCTGCTCCTGCTGATCTCGGCGACATGGTACCGCGAGGGTCGATGACCGATCCGAGCGTCGCCATCAGCAACCTGCGCGACGTGCCCTATTTCGCCGACGATATCGCCGACCGCGTCTGGCGGGCCTGGTGGGAACCGCGCGGCTTTCCACTCGATCACATCGCCGGGCTGGTTGCCGGAACCCTCGGCGACCATCACATTCCTTTCGCCATCGTCGCCCATCGCGGCGCAATGTTTATCGGCACCGCCTCGGTGATCGAATCCGACCTGGAGGAGCGCCCCGAGCTTGGTCCCTGGGTGGCAGCCGTGTGGGTGGAGCCGACATTTCGCGGTCTCGGCCTTGGCGCGAGCATCGTTCGTCACGCAGCCGAGGCGGCCTTGGCGACCGGCGTCGAAACCGTGCATCTCTGCGCCTTGCCGCAGAAGCGCGCCTTCTACCAGCGCGGCGGTTGGCAGCTCGATGAAAAGGATGTGGGTGAAAGCCGGCTCGACGTTTTCAGCATGCGCCGTTCCTGATTTAGGCCACAATGACTGTCGACATCGCAGGGACATTCTTTGGAGCCCTGTAGATGCGTTTGATAGCCTCCTCCTTCCTTGCCCTCGCCCTTGCCGGCGCAATCATCACCGGGCCCGCTCACGCGGCCGACCTTATCGATTTTTGGGACAAGCCGCAGCATGGCGGCAACAGCTTCAACCGGCTTCCGCCGGACGAGGCCTATTTCAAGGCGCTGTCCGGCTACGGCGCCACCTGGGTTCGCTTGTCCTACGACAAATGGAAGCCGGCCAAGCGCGACTATCTGATCGGCAATGCCGACAAATACGAAGGCATACCGGCGGCCGACCTGAAGACGCTGAAGGAAACGCTCGATCGCGCCGACAAGGCCGGACTGAAGGTGGTCATTACCCCGCTGTCGCTGCCCGGCATGCGCTGGTCGCAGAACAACGGCAACAAGTTCGACGGTCGCATATGGCAGGACAAGGCCTGGTGGGCTGAGGCCGCAAGCTTCTGGCGCGACCTCGCCCGCGAACTCAAGGATCACCCTGGTGTTGCCGCCTACAACATCATCAACGAACCGGCGCCTGAAAAGCAGAACGGCCTTGCAGAACACGCCGACGAAAAGGCGATGCAGGACTGGTATGCGAGCAAGAAGGGCAGCGCCTCCGACCTCGTCGCCTTCTATGAGACGGTGATCGCCGCCATCCGCGAGGTCGATCCCGCGACCCCGATCATGGCTGACGCCGGCTGGTACGCCGCAGCCGACGCCTTCAGCTATTGGCCGTCGGGCCTCAGCGACCAGAAGGTGCTCTACAGCTTCCACATGTACGAGCCCTATGCGGCCACCAGCGCGCCCAACATGAAGCGCGAGAAACCCTATGGCTATCCCGGCAAGGTCCCGTTCGGCGAAGGCGAGGAGAACTGGGACAAGGCGCGGGTTGCCTCCTATCTCGACCGGCCGGTGCAATGGGCGAAAGACAAGGGCATTGCGCTCAATCGCGTCGTTGCCGGCGAGTTCGGTTGCATGCGCCGCTGGACCGGCTGCAAGGCCTATCTCGAGGACGTGCTGACGACGCTCGACAAGGACAGCCTGCACTGGGCCTTCTACAGCTTCCGCGAAGACAGCTGGGACGGCATGGACTATGAACTCGGATCGAAGAAGGTCCACTGGAAATATTGGGACGCGATCGATGCCGGCACGCCCGATCCAGTGAAGCGCACGGCGACGCCTGAGTTCGAACCGATCTCCAAACGGCTGGCCAGGTAGGAGTGTCCATGTTCGAGATCACCGACAAACCGCCGGCCGAAGCGCTTGAAGCCATCGGCAACGGCCTGACGGCCTTCAACGCCGCTGATGTCGGCCCGTCCGAACGGCGGCCACTGGCAGTGCTCATCGGTGGTTCCGATGCCGGCGGAAAACGCGGAGGCCTCAGCGGCTATACCGCCTGGGGCTGGCTGTTCGTGCAATGGCTGTGGCTGCCCGAAGACCTGCGCGGCCAGGGTCTGGCGGTCAGGCTCCTGGCGGCGGCCGAAGACGAGGCCCGTCGTCGCGGCTGCCACGGCGCCTGGATCGACACGTTCAATCCGCAAGCCCGCCGCGCGTACGAGCGTCAGGGTTACGAGGCCTTCGGCGAGTTGCCCGACTTTCCGCCGGGCCGCAGCCGGGTCTTTCTGAAAAAGCAGCTGGGCTAAAGCATTTCCAGGAAAAGTGCGGAGCGGTTTTCCGTCAGGAAATGCGTAAAAACAGAGACATAGAGCGTTTCTGTGTTTCCGTATAAATCGGAAACGCTCTAGAGGTCGCCGACAGACGGTATTGTCAGACGGCAAGCGCCAGTTCTATGTCTTCGACCTCGGCCGTCTCCTCGACTGCCGCGTCGTCCCGCCAGCCGATGACGCCGGCAAGGCCGGCATGCACGCCTTCAGCCATCGGCACCACCAGCACCCGTGCCGGATCGACCGGCCCCGGGAATTCGAGAGCCGCGTAACGGACCTTCTCGAAGCCGAGCGGCTGGTAATAGGGCGGGTCGCCAACGAGGATGACGGCGTGCGAGCCCTTCCGCCGTGCCGCTTCGACGGCGATACGCACCAGCTCCCGGCCGATGCCCATGTTCTTGTGCGACGGCCGTACGGCGAGCGGCCCAAGCAGATGCCCCTTGATCGAACCCGCCATCACGGGCGTCATCCGGACCGAGGCAATCGTCTCGCCATTATCGGCGCAGACGAAGGACAGCGACCGATCGTGGGCGCCCTGCTCGCGAATGCGTGCAGCCGCCCGGGCGAACCGGCCGGGACCAAAGGCTTCTTCGTTGATGATTTCGATGGCTGCGTCATGGGACGCGTCTTCGGTCAGGTAGACGAGGTCATGCTTTTTCATGGGATCAGGAACCGTATGCAGACAGACATGGGGATGGCTTCGCCCGAGGGGGCGTTGGCAGCATCAGCGTCGTCGCAGGTTTCCCGAGAAGGTCATGAGTACGGTTCGTTCCGGACACAGAGAAATTTTCTGAAATCGCCGATACCAGAAAATTGCCCGATGTCAAAGCCCAAAACGCACTGTTCAGAAATCGATACCTTCCGCAGGTCGACAAAGCCGCTATCTATGAACAACGAAACCACGAAGGAGATTGCCCATGGGCAGGCTTGTAGACGGCGTCTGGCAGGACGTCTGGTATGACACGGCGGCGACGAAGGGCCACTTCAAGCGCAGCGAATCGCAGTTCCGCAACTGGATCACATCAGATGGATCGGCAGGCCCATCGGGCGAAGGCGGCTTCAAGGCCGAGGCCGGGCGCTATCATCTCTATGTCTCGCTCGCCTGCCCCTGGGCACACCGCACGCTGATCTTCCGCAAGCTGAAGAAGCTCGAAGACCTGATCTCGGTCTCGATCGTCGATCCGCTGATGCTGTCAAAGGGCTGGGAATTCAAGGGCAAGGACGGCGGCACCGTCGACCACCTCTTCGGCTCCGAAGCGCTCTGGCAGGTCTACACCCGCGCCGACCCAACCTATTCCGGCCGGGTGACGGTGCCCGTCCTCTGGGACAAGCAGAAGAACACCATTGTCTCGAACGAATCCGCCGAGATCATCCGCATGTTCAATTCGGCCTTTGACGAGCTGACCGGTTCGAATGCGGATTTCTATCCGCAAGACTTGCGCACCGAAATCGACGAACTCAACTCTCGCATCTACGGCACTGTCAACAACGGCGTTTACAAGGCCGGCTTCGCCACGAGCCAGGAAGCCTACGAGCAAGGCGTTACCCCGCTGTTCGACATGCTCGACGAGTTGGAAGAGCGGCTGGCGAGCCGGCGCTACCTGACCGGCAGCGCGATCACCGAAGCCGACTGGCGGCTGTTCACGACGCTGGTGCGCTTCGACCCCGTCTATGTCGGCCACTTCAAGTGCAATATTCGCCGGATCGCCGACTACAAGAACCTGCAGGGCTACCTGCGCGACCTCTACCAGGTGGCGGGCGTGGCCGAGACGGTCGACATGCGCCACATCAAGGAGCACTACTACCGCAGCCACACGATGATCAATCCGACCGGGGTCGTGCCCGTCGGCCCGATCCTCGATCTGGATGCTCCGCATGGGCGAGGCGCCATCTAAACACCCGACAAAGCGCTGCCATGGCCTCGGTCAGGCGCTGCACAGCCAGATCTACCAGTAGCTGTCGAAAACGCTTGCGCCCGCCAGCTCTCCAAGCCGGCGGCGCGTGGCGGGCGTCGTATCGTCAGGCAGGGCATCAAGCGCAAAAAAGCCGCTCGCCGAAATCTCCAGATCCGGCGTCTTCGGCGCCGACTGGCGAACATCGTC
Organism: Ensifer adhaerens; assembly: GCF_013283195.1. GTDB lineage: Bacteria > Pseudomonadota > Alphaproteobacteria > Rhizobiales > Rhizobiaceae > Ensifer > Ensifer adhaerens_G. The sequence goes on from NZ_JABEKT010000001.1 coordinate 3,378,039, forward strand.
GCAGCGGTAAAACACCACGTGATCGCGGCGGCTCGTGCGCCTGTTGTAGTAGACCTGCACCAGCGCCGGCGGGACCGTCGCCTCGAGATTACCTTCCTCGCGCAACTCTCGCAGCAGGCCTTCGAGCGCCGTCTCGTCGCGGTCGAGGCCGCCACCCGGCAGGTGCCAGCCGGGCAGATAGGAGTGCCGCACCAGGAAGACCCGGCCTTGATCGTCGAAGCAGGCGGCGCGCACGCCGATCGTCATGCCGCGCGACAAGGCGTAGTAGCCGTGAGCCAGGCGCATCAGGACGCGGTGATACCAGCGCCGCACCTCCCGGGGCTGCTGTTTCTCCAGGTGTTTATCCTTCCGAATAGGCCGTTGGCCGGGATTAATCCGGCGACATGATTCCCCTCAACCGGAATATGCGCTAGACGGGGACGATGTTCAAACTTGCCCATATCTCCGATGTCCACCTCGGCCCCCTGCCCGATCTCTCATTGAGGGAACTCGCCTCCAAGCGCATCACCGGCTTCGTCAACTGGCACCGGAACCGCAGGCGACACCTGTTCACGGGCACGCTCGATTGCCTGATGGCCGACATCGAGAAGCGCGATCCGGACCATATGGCAATCACCGGCGACCTGGTGAACCTCGCTTCATCGCGGGAGATCACCGCGGTGACGGACTGGCTCGACGACGCTGGAGACCCGGCCAACATCTCGATCGTCCCGGGCAACCACGATGCCTATGTGCCGGGCGCCTATGAGAAGACGACGCGCGCCTGGTATCCCTTCATGCGCGCCGATGGCGCCCCGGCCGATTGGCATGAGAATCATCGCTGTTTCCCCTATATGCGGGTGCGCGGCCCGGTGGCGCTGATCGGTTGCTCGACGGCCGTCGCGACACCGCCCTTCGCCGCCAGCGGCTATTTCGGCCAGCGGCAGGCCCGCGCCACCGTCAAACTGCTGCGCCAGGCGGGCGATGCCGGCCTCTTCCGCGTGGTGATGATCCACCATCCGCCGATCCGCGGCGCCACGTCGCTGCACAAGCGCATGCTCGGCATCCGTCGTTTTGCAGCGACGATCTCGTCTGGCGGCGCCGAACTGGTGATCCACGGCCACACGCACTTGAACACCGTCTATTGGCTGAAGGGGCAGAACGGCCCGGTACCGGTTGTCGGCATCTCCTCGGCATCGCAGGGCCCGGGCGGCCACAAGCCGCCGGCTGCCTACAACCTGTTCACCATCGCCGGCGAGGCCGGCAACTGGCACCTCACCCGCGAGCGATACGCGCTCAACGCCGACGCGACGGGCGCCACGCTGGTTGAGACCACCCGTTTCTAGGGACGGGACGATCATAGGAGCGGCCGGCCCGAAATTTGCCGGAATCCCATCCCCGAGAGGAATAAATACGCCTGTTTGCGCGTCACACTCCCGTTCGGGTTCCCACAACCGGCAGAGCGATCTATTCTCTGTGCCGGAGATGGCGTGCTCGGCGCCATTGTATCAGTTGGGAGATAGGCATGATGTACCGCAAGACCATTCTATGCACCCTGTTTGCCGCCGGCGCGGCCATCTTCTCAGCGCAGACGGCCATGGCCGCCGGCGAGGATAGCAGCGAGCCGCCGAAGAAAACCAAGACGAGCAGCGAATGCACCCAAGGCAAGGTCTGGGATGCCAGGAAAAATGCCTGCGTTAACGCCAAGAAGAGCGATCTGAGCGACGACATCCTTTTCCAGGCCGCCCGCGAGCTCGCCTATGCCGGCCAGTATGAGAATTCCATCAAGGTTCTCGGCGCCGTCAGGGATCAGAAGAGCGCCCGGGTACTGAACTATCTCGGTTACGCCAATCGCAAGGCGGGCCGGATGGAACTCGGCATGCAATACTACAAGCGCGCGCTCCAGGCCGACGAAAACTATATCCTCGCCCGCTCTTACATGGGCCAGGCGTTGATCGAGCAGGGCCAGATCGAGGATGCCCGCGTGCAACTGGTCGAGATCCGCGACCGGGGTGGCGAAGACACCTGGGCCTATCGCTCGCTGTTGCAGTCGCTCGGCGGCGTCAGGCATTATTGACGCAGTCCCACTGCCTTCCCGCAACCGGGAAGGCAGTTCCGCACCCTGGCTGAAAGCGCCTCCTCAGCTACGCTTCTTTTCGGTCCATTCCGGCGGCAAGCCCAGCCCGCCGCCGACGATGCCTGTCACCCCGGAACCACGCCCGAAAACCGCGCAATCGGGATCGGTCGGCTTGCCGGTGACCGCATAGGACAGGCTGTTCGAGACGGCCTTCATCGACGGCAATTCGAAGTCCGACTTCATCGGGTCGTTGGATTTTGCCAGCAACGCGCTGAAGTCCTCGGAGAAGTCGCCGGCCAGTTCGAAGGCGTCGGCCGCTGTCGATGCGCGCGAGCCGTTGGTCAGGATATTGGCGCCCCGCGCCCATGTCAGTCCGGCGATCTGCTTGCCCCGTGTATCGAAGGCCTCCGCCTCGACGGCGAGACTGCCAAGGCCGATCGGAATACGCGGGACCGGCACCGGCGCCACCGCCGAGGTGACGGTCGACACGCCGGCGACAACGGCATTGGTCGCCTTGACCTTGCTGACAACCGAGCGCACCGCCATATCCGCAGGCTTCGAGACCGGCACGACGTCGAAATGGGCACTGAGCGCCTCGCACAGCGACCGGTCGATACCCGTCGCCACCAGTTTCTTCTGGGGATCGCCGAGCGTGCCGACGTCGGCATTGGAGGCAAAGGTCGTCGGGATCAGGTGCACGGTCTTCACCGTCTTGGTCGCGGCGGAATCGACCCGGTACTTCGTCTTGGTCACCATGCCGTCGCTGGCGACGAAATCCTTGTAGGACGACAGCGAGCCGGTCTCGCTGAGCGACGCGCTCTGGCAGGCAGCAAGGCCCGCAAGCGATACGCTTAAGCCCGCAACGCGAAGGAACGGCGACGCCGATCGCAACCGCTCACCCAGCACGCGCCCAGAGGATCGCCAGCCGCTACGGCCTGCACGATCGCATTCTTGTTTGTTCATTGACACTTCCCCCGACAACGACTTGCAGTTGCACGGATGAGTACCGGTCAGATTCGGGCTGAACTTTGACGCACTGCCGGCGCAAGCTCGCAGTTTACGGTAACGACTGCCTCGCGAGACGGGGTGCGGGTGAGCGAAGGTTTTTGGGATTACGGCGCAAGAAAGAACAGATTTCGCTTTCCGATCCGGGACTTCCCTTGCAGACTGGCGCTCAAATGTTTCATATCATTGGCCGTGGATACTATCTGGCGAATAAAGACACGATCCCGCACGTTTCATTTGGAAGAGCAATGCGCCCAGCGGCAGAAACGAAGGACTTCAGACGCGACTTGGTCAGCCTGCTGCCCAAATTGCGCCGTTTCGCAATGACATTGACGCGCAATGCCCATGATGCCGATGACCTTGTCCAGGAAGCTTGCGAAAGAGCGATTACGCGCAGTCACCTCTGGAACGGAGAAGGCCGACTCGAAAGCTGGATCTACGCCATGACGCGCAATCTCTGGGTCGACGAGATCCGCAAGCGAAAAGTCCGCACCGGCAGTGGCACGGTTGACGCGTCCGACCAGGACGAACTCAGCGTCGAGGCCTCCGCCGAAAAGGCCGTCTACGCCAACCAATTGCAGAAAATGATCCTCTCCATGCCCGAAGGCCTGGCAAGCACGTTCCTCCTCGTCAACGTCGAAGGCCACAGCTACCGCGAGACTGCCGATATCCTCGGCATCCCCATCGGCACGGTCATGAGCAGGCTATCGACAGCGCGCCTCAGGCTCGCCGCGATGATTTCCGAAAACACCGAAAGGAGGGCATGACCGTTGCAGCAGACGAAAGGTCACGCGCTCGAGATTCGGTTGTGCGCCTATATCGACGGCGAACTCGGCGAGGCAGAGAAGACTGAGCTGGAGGCGCTCCTCGCCCGCGACGAGGACGCAAAGGCTCTGTTCGAAAAGCTGAAGGCCGGTAGCGCCTTCGGCAACACGGCTTTCGAGGATTTCCTGCACGATCCGGTGCCACTGGCGCTGGTGCGTCAGATCAAGCAGGGATCCGGCATCAATCCCAAGGCGGAACGGGTGACGATCGCTGCCGCCAATGTCAGCCGCGTGCGCGTCTGGCCGCGCGTGATGGCCGCTTCCGTGGCGCTGGCTCTGCTCGGTGGCACCGCCGGCTATATCGTCGGGACGACAAACGGCCTCGGCGAGCCGACGAAGCTTGCTTCAGCACGTAGCTGGCTCGACGACATCGCCGACTACCACCGCATCTATTCACGCCAGAAGGAACGCCTCGTCGAGGTTCCTGCCTCCGAAGCTCCTGTTATCGAGACCTGGCTCGCCTCCAGCGTCGGCGTGCCGTTCACCATCCCCAACCTCACCGGCAAGGGCCTGAACTTCGAGGGCGCACGCCTGCTCGTCGCAAACGGCAAACCCGTCGCCCAGCTCATCTATCGCAATGCCGATGGCGACGTGTTTGCAATCTGTTTCCTCAAGGACAGCGACAGCCCGCAATCCGACAAGTTCTCCGAAAGCATCCGCGACGATCTCGGTATGGTTTCCTGGCAGCGCGGCGGCGCATCCTTCGTCGTTGTCGGTCCGTCCGCAAATCCCGGCCTGCACGATCTGGCCGAAGCGGTCTCGACGACAATCTGACCCTGCACCTTCACACCGCCCCGCCGCTCTGTCGCCTTCGTGTTGGCGTGCCATTTGTCAGGCTGGATCGCGTCGCCGTGAAAGCCGGCTCGCTCGCCGGTCCGGCAGAAAGCAAGAATGCCCGAACCCCAGGCAGTTATTTATTCACACAACCAAATAGTTAAAGCCGCTTTTGATACAGAAAATACATCTGCCGCCGTGGGCAAATATTGACTCCGAATTGCGGTGTCGTCTCGCCCGGAAAATTGGCAAAATTCAGCAAATAAAAACCAAAGGTTGACATTGCAATACTTTATCTCTATCTCTGGCAAATCGATATTTGCTTGCTGAGCTTTGGTTACCGCGCATTTAGCAACCGCGCCCTGAACGAACCTTCCTTTCAAAAATCGCTATCATCATCCGCAGCGCTTCCGCGCCGCGGTCATTCAATACGCTATGAAAGGGTTCATCATGACCACTGGCACAGTTAAATGGTTTAATTCCACCAAGGGCTTCGGCTTCATTCAGCCTGACAACGGCGGCCCGGACGCCTTCGTCCACATCTCTGCGGTCGAGCGCGCTGGCATGCGCGAAATCGTCGAAGGCCAGAAGATCGCCTACGACATGGAGCGCGACAACAAGTCGGGCAAGATGTCTGCCTGCAACCTTCAGGCAGCTTAAATCGGTATCGGCTCTCCCTTGACCACGGATGTACTGGCACTGTCGAGAGCATGATACCCATCAAGGTCAGGCATTATGCCTGGCCTTTTTTTGTTAGCACGTGTTGCCTGCATGATCCCGCCGATCGAAATCGCGCCGGAGATGAAACCATGTGGGAACCAAAGGGATAGCGCAGTTGTCGCATACCTCGATGGAGGTGCGCCACTGCAGGCGAACCCCTTTTAAGTCGGGAAACCCCATGACAGACACACACAACAAATCGCGCCAGCGGGCCGAGATCGCCTTTGCCAAGGAGCAATCGCAGTTCTTTGCCCGTGACAGCGCGGTCGAAGAGCTTGACTCGATCGTCCAGGCTCGCGAGGAGAAGACCTTGCGCCTGCGGGAAGCCCGCCTGGCAAAAGAGTTGCAGGATCGCCTGGCGGCCGCCGCCGCCCCCGTTTCGAAACGTGTCAGAAAGGCCTGACTTTCAGTCAGGGTGACACCTCAACTGGAATAGAGACTTGAGAAACATCAGAAACAGTGAACTCACCGACCGTCGTAGCGCCGCCAACGATGCGAAGGCAGCGCTTCTCCAAGCCTATCGCGCTGCAAAGGAAGCAGCCGAACCGACCCAGCTCGCCCGACAGGCCGAACGCCAGGCGGTCGCTGCCGCCCGCGAGGAACGGCGTATCAATCGCGAGCGGGTAAAGACCGAGGAGCGCGAGCGCGCGCAGGCAGAGGCCGCCGAGCGCGAGGCAGCAATCGCCGCTGCAGCAACGGCTGAGGCCGAAGCACGCGAAGCAGCTGACAAGAACCGCATTTCGCGCGTCATCGAAGACGAAGCTGCGCGCAAGGCCGAACGCGATCGGCGCTACGCCAACCGCAAGGCCCGGCAGGGCTAACCGCCTCCAGGCCCGAAATAAGCGGCCGGTCGGCACACCCGCATGGCATTGCATTGCATTCCGATTGAACACACCGCGCGTCGACCTCGACGCGCGGTGTTTTTTAATGCTCAGCTGAGCTTCATCTCCAGCACGCGGTTGGCGGCCGAAACGATCGCTTCCAGCGAGGCGGCGACGATGTTGGTGTTGATACCGGCGCCGAACAGCTTTCCGCCCGGATGCTCCATCTCGACATAGGCGATGGCGGCGGCGTTCGAGCCGTGCTGCAGCGAATGTTCGGAATAGTCGGCAACCGAGAGGTCGACACCGAGGTAGATCGAGAGCGCGTTAATGAAACCATCGATCGGACCGGTGCCCTTGCCCTCGATGCGCTTCGTCTCGCCATTGTCGGTGATCTCGGCTGCAACCACGCGCACGCCCTTGTGCTCACCGACCGGATAGGTGTGGTGATCGACGAATTTTATCCGCGCGCCGGGCTGGTCGACGTAACGCTCGATAAAGCGCTCATGGATCCGCTTGGAGGGTAGCTCCTTGCCTTCCTCGTCGGTGATGCGCTGGATATCTTCACGGAACTCGACCTGCAGGTTGCGCGGCAGGTTGATGCCGTAGTCTTCCTGCAGGATATAGGCGATACCGCCCTTGCCCGACTGCGAGTTGATGCGGATGATCGCCTCGTAGGAGCGACCGACGTCACGCGGGTCGATCGGCAGGTAGGGCACTTCCCACTGCGGTTTGTTGGCGGTCTTGATCGCCTTCATGCCCTTGTTGATCGCATCCTGGTGCGAACCGGAAAACGCGGTATAGACCAGCTCGCCGACGTAAGGGTGGCGCTCCGGGATCACCATCTGGTTGGAATACTCGTAGACTTCCTTGATCCGCTCGATGTCGGAGCAATCCAGGTTCGGGTCCACACCCTGGGTAAACATGTTCAATGCCAGTGTCACGACGTCGACATTGCCCGTGCGCTCGCCATTGCCGAACAGCGTGCCTTCGACGCGGTCGGCGCCGGCCATCAGGCCGAGCTCGGTCGCCGCGATACCCGTCCCGCGGTCGTTGTGCGGATGCAGCGAAATGATCAGGCTCTCGCGATTGTCGAGGTTGCGGCACATCCATTCGATCTGGTCGGCATAGATGTTCGGCGTCGCCATCTCGACGGTCGACGGCAGGTTGAGGATCAGCTTGTTGTCAGGCGTCGGCTTGACGATCTCGGTGACGGCGTTGCAGATCTCCAGCGCCACCTCAAGCTCGGTGCCGGTGAAGCTCTCCGGCGAATATTCGAAACGATAGCCGCCGCCGGCCTTGGCCGCCATGTCGGTGATCATCTTGGCGGCGTCGGTCGCGATCTGCTTGATCCCGGCCACGTCCTTGGCAAACACCACGCGGCGCTGCAGCTCACTGGTGGAATTGTAGAAATGCACGATCGGCTTGTGGGCACCCTGCAGTGCTTCGAAGGTCCGGGTGATCAGCTCCGGCCGGCACTGCACCAGCACCTGCAGCGACACGTCCTTGGCGACGTTGCCCTCTTCGATGCACCAGCGGGCAAAGTCGAAGTCCGTCTGCGAGGCAGAGGGAAAGCCGATCTCGATTTCCTTGAAGCCCATGTCCAGGAGCAGCTGGAACATGCGCGCCTTGCGGTCATGGCCCATCGGGTCGACGAGCGACTGGTTGCCGTCACGCAGGTCGACCGAGCACCAGATTGGCGCCTTGGTAATCGTCTTCGAAGGCCAGGTACGGTCCGTCAGCGCGACCTGCGGGTAAGGCTGATACTTGACCGCCGCTTCCGGCATGCCGTTCTTGATGGAATGGGATTTCTGGATCATTGCAGCTTCTCTTCATCACTGAGCGCTCTGGCCGCTTTGCCATAACCGATCGAGGATCGGATTGCGATGGCAAATGCCGCGGCGGGCGCGCCTTTGTCCTAAAACTCTATGGGATTCGAGGAGCATCTGCCGGCGTGGCTTTTCGGCCGCCGGGCGCTCCTCAGCGAACCCGGCAACCGCGAGTAAGGCCGAGAAGAAGAAGCGAGGCGAAGGCGCGCAGCGGCGCACGATTGTCATCGTGTGCGGCAGAGATCGTAGCGATCCGATATGCGCTGGCCTTGGTCATGCCAAAGCCTATACACGGCTTGCCGGAACGGAGCAAGGCGTCGCCTTCAGGAAACATTGGGTGGCTCCACGGGCTCTTCAATCCGTTGACCCGCAAAACAAAAAGGGCACCGGCGCGACCGCCGATGCCCTTTTCACATCAAACCGCCGCTTCCGGCGAGTATCGGCCTCAGATATCCGAAACCGAGGTGATGATGCGCGAAACGAGACCGTAGCTCTTGGCCTCTTCAGCCGACAGCCAGTAGTCGCGCTCGGTGTCCTTGGCGATCTTCTCGACCGACTGTCCAGTCGCCTCGGAGAAGATCTTGTTGAGGCGCTCGTTCATCTTGATGATTTCGCGCGCCTGGATTTCGATATCGGACGCCATGCCGCGGGTGCCACCAGACGGTTGGTGAAGCAGGAAGCGGGTGTTCGGCAGGCAAAGGCGACGCTCCTTGGGAACGCCGACATAGATCAGCGCGCCGGCGGAAGCGACCCAGCCGGTTCCGATTGTCCAGACCTTCGGCTTCACGAACTTGATCATGTCGTGAATGCTGTCGCCGGATTCGACGTGGCCGCCGGGCGAGCTGACGAAGAGGCGGATATCGTCATCGCTGGCCGACGCAAGCGCCACGAGCTGCGAGCACACCTTCTGCGCCAGTTCCTGGGTGATCGTGCCGTAGATGAAAATCGAGCGCGACTTGAAAAGGTTCGCCTCCGTTTCCTTGCCCAAGGGCAGTTCGGTGTTCTTGTCTTCCTCGTCGCTCATCGATGATTCTCCGGCGTCCAATGAATTTCTTTGTCAAAGTCAGATAATGCGACTCGACCGCGAAGACAATGCAACAAACCGAAGGGGCGACAAAGCGGCAGTCAGGACTGTGTCTATGGTAAACACCGCCACCGCCAAATGCCGTATGGACAGCCCGACAAGCGGCAATAAGATCAGCGCGTCAACGAACAGCAAGAACGGGGCTTTCCTCCCAGGCCCTGTCGATCCATGGGGACGAGCATGAACAAACGCATCCTGATTGCGGCCGCAGCACTGATGGCATCCGCAGCACCCGCCTTCGCACACCTCAACCCGCAAGAGCACGGCTCGTTTGCCGCCGGCTTCTCGCATCCGCTCTTCGGCCTCGACCATATTCTGGTCATGGTCGCCGTCGGGCTCTGGGCCGCCCAGATCGGCGGCCGGGCGCTGTGGGCGGTGCCGACAGCCTTCGTCGCCATGATGGCAGTCGGTTTCGCGCTGGCAACCGCCGGCATCGACCTTCCGTTCGTCGAGCCCGCGATCCTCGCATCGGTTGTCGCGCTGGGCCTGCTGGTGGCCATGGCCGTGCGCCTCGATACGGCTGCGTCGGCTGCTGTCGTCGGCCTCTTTGCGCTCTTCCACGGCCATGCCCATGGCGGCGAACTCGGCAGCGCCGGCGCCATGCCCTTCGCCGTCGGCTTCATGATCGCCACCGCCGCCCTGCACACAGCCGGCATAGGCCTTGGCGTGATGCTGGGCCGCCTCTCCGGCGGCGGCACGCTGGCGCGCGTGCTCGGCGGGATCACGGCTCTGGCCGGAACGGCCCTGATCTTCGGCTGACGATCGCGAGGAGAGGCAAAATGAAAATGGCGGGCCAGGCCCGCCATTTCTTATCCCCGTCCGCGATAGGTCGGCACGCCCTGATCGGGCAGCCACAGCCCTTCGGGCGGCTTGCCGGTCTGCCAGAACACGTCGATCGGGATGCCGCCGCGCGGATACCAATACGCGCCAATGCGCAGCCAGCGCGGCGACAACAGCGTCACCAGCCGGTTGGCGATGTCGATGGTGCAATCCTCGTGAAAGGCGCCGTGGTTGCGGAAGGAATGCAGGAAAAGCTTCAGCGACTTTGATTCCACCAGCCATTCATCGGGCACGTAGTCGATGACGATATGGGCGAAATCCGGTTGTCCGGTCATCGGGCAAAGCGAGGTGAATTCCGGCGCGGTGAACCGCACCAGGAAGTCCGCGCCCCGATTGCCGCTCGGCACACGCTCGAGCACCGCTTCGTCAGGGCTTTGCGGCAGATCGACCTTCGCGCCCAGTTGCGACAGGCCGGATACGTCAGTCTGGCTCATTTCCGAACTCCACTTACCTTTACGCGCACACCGTGCGCCGTTTCGCCTTCCGGCTCCACATGAATGGCGATCTTGGCGCCGGGATGAACCGTGCGGATCGCGTCTTCGATGCGGTCGCAGATATCATGCGCCTCTCCAACCGCCATCTTTTCCGGCACGACCATGTGGAAATCCACAAAGATCACCGCACCCGCCTGGCGAGTCTTCAAGTCGTGCACGCCAAGCGAACCCTTGGCATTGGCGGCAATCGCCTGCTTGATCGCCTCCTCTTCATCATCCGGCACGGCTCGGTCCATCAGCCCGTCGATCGAGCGTGAGATGACAATCCAGCCTTGGAACAGAATGTTGCAGGCAACGATGACGGCGAGCAGCGGATCGAGGATCGCGTAACCGGTCGCAATGGCAAGAACAAGGCCGATCAACACGCCGATCGAGGTGACGACATCCGACAGGATATGATGCCCGTCGGCGCTGAGCGCAGGCGAGCGATATTGCCTGCCGGCGCGGATCAGCACATAGGCCCAGACGGCATTGATGACACCGGCGACAAAGTTGATCGCGAGCCCGAGGGCGGGCGCATCGAGAAGAACCGGCGCCATCATCGCCGGAACCGCTTCCCAGACGATCAGCAGCGCGGCAACGACGATCAGCACGCCCTCTATAACGGCGGAAATGTATTCCGCCTTGTGATGGCCGAAAGGATGCCCGGCATCCGCCGGCTTGGCGGCATATCCGATCATGGCATAGGCGATGACAGCCGCAATCACATTGACGGTCGATTCAAGACCATCGGACAGAAGCGCGACGGAACCTGTCACCCACCACGCCAACATCTTCAGGCCCATGACGCCCAAAGCAAGCGGAATGCCCCAGAAGGCAAGTCGGAGCACGGTTCTGTTATCGGATACGGACATTTTCATCATTCCTCATGCAGATGCAAACGAGTTGCAAACGCAAGCCCATTGAAACGCAAAACCGCCCGCGCGAATTTCGCGCAGGCGGTCAATGGCAGACATATGTGCCATCAGTGGCGGCTTGTCAAAGGTTTGATCGGACCATCCGCACCTTCTAAGGGTCCATGACTGTGCTCGGCAACAGATCAGGGTCTTCGGCTGCACTTTCCACCACGTCTGCGCCCTTGCCGAGATAGAGGAAGACGATCACCGCCGTGGCCGCGGTAATGGCCGTCAACAGCCAGAGCAGCGCGCCGAACGCATCGCCATAGGCCTGAAGCAGGACACCAGGCTCGATCGACGGCACGACGCTGCCGGCCGCAGCCACGTTTCCAGTGACGAGCCTCTGGGCGATATCGGCAGCGTGCACGCCCGCAACCGAATCCAGGCTCATCTGCGCAAAGGCAGAGAGAAGCGCCGTCACCACCGCAAGCGCGACTCCTTCGCCGGCAACGCGGGTGGTGCTGAAGATGCCTGTCGCCATGCCCGCGCGCTCCTTCGGCACCACGCTGACGGCAAGGCCATCCATCAAGCCCCAGGGCAGGCTGATGCCGATGCCGATGGTGAGCAAGGGTGCGACCAGCAACATAGGGTCGGCCCCCACGGGAAACTGACCGAGCCAGGCAAGACCGGCCGCCGACACCAGCAATCCGGCCCCGCAGATGGCCGCCGGCGCGAACCAGCGTGTCAACAGGCCCGCGGCGATCGGCAGGACGAGAAGCGGCGCCGACAACGCAATCATCATCCACCCGCCTTCGATTTCACTCATGCCTTCGATGCCGATGAAACGCACCGGCAGCAGAATGAGCAGCACGACGAAAGCATAGGCAGGTGCCGCTGCCAGCAATTGTACGCCGACAAAACGAGGATATCTGAACAGCGAAAGGTCCAGCATCGGCCGCGCTACGGAGCGCTCGATCCGGTAGAAGATGAAGAAGAAGGCGGCAGCAGCTGCCAGCATTGCCAGGACAAACGGATCGCTCCAGCCAGCCTCAGGCATCTGCAGGATGCCGAAAGTCAGGAATGCCAGCGCGAGTGTGAATGTCGCCGCGCCCTTCCAATCGAGCCCTCTGGCATTCGGATCGCGTGTTTCCTTCAAGAAGATGGCCCCGAGCACAAGGGCGAAGCCGGCAAGCGCAACGACGAGCAGAAAGATTGCCGGCCAACCGAATGCCTCGACCACGAGACCGGAAGCAATCGGGCCGAAGGCGAGGCCCACGCCGAAGCTCGCACCGACGATACTGAACGCCCGCAGCCGCTCGCCCTCTTCAAATTCCTGCGCCAGCGATGCCATGCCGCCGGAAAAGGCGGCTGCGGCGCCGAGACCCTGCAGCGCTCTGAGACTATCAAACCAGACAATGTCTCCGGCGAAGGCCAGGCCGAACGAGAACAGCCCGAAGGCTGCAAGCCCGCCAAGAAACATGCGCTTGCGGCCGTAGGCATCGGCAAGCGCGCCGGCGGCCATCAAGGTGCTGCCGAAGGTCAGCATGAAGGCGTTGGTGACCCAGTTGAGCGCCAGCGGGCTTCCGCCCAGGCTCCGGCTGATCGCGGGCAGCGCCACGGCCGGTCCGGTGAAGGTCAGCGGCATCGCCGCCGCGGCACAGCAAACGGCGACAAGCACGAACAAACGTCCCGCCCCGCCCTCACATCCAATCTCTTCTCTCATATCTGTCAGTCCGCTGTGTTCGAGCAAAGGAAGGACCTCGCGGCGCACGCAAATTGGCCGGCCATATGGTCCGTGTCAGTGACTATCGATTGACTTGAAGAGGATAAATTGGACACAGTGGCGGGAAAATACCGCCATTGTTCCACTCATGGCGGAAGAAAACGCTCGAATAGGAGAAGCCATGGATCGCCTGAGCGGGCTGACGGCCTTTGTGCGAACCGCTGATCTCGGAAGCTTCGTTGCGGCCGGACGCGTGCTTGGGCTGTCCGCTTCGGCTGTGGGCAAGGCGGTGACGGGCCTCGAAAAGCAACTGGGCGTCCGTCTTTTTCAACGCTCGACGCGCAGCCTGCGACTGACCGAGGAGGGCCGGCTGTTTCATGAGCGCTGCCGCCGCGTGCTTGACGATCTCGACGATGCCGAGGCATCGCTCGCACAGGCTGTCGCCGCCCCGCGCGGCCGCCTGCGCGTCAGCGTTCCGATCGTCAGCTATCACCTGCTGTTGCCGGTGCTACCTGCGTTTGTCGAGCGCTACCCCGAGGTCGAACTTGACCTCGACTTCAATGATCGCATCGTCGACCTGATCGACGAGGAGGTCGACGTCGCCATTCGCAGCGGCGACCTGCCCGACTCCCGCCTGATGTCGCGGGCCCTCAGGCCATTCCGGCTGCTGCTTTGCGCCGCGCCTTCCTACCTCGCCGACCGCGGCACTCCTGAATGCCCGCGGGATCTCGACGGTCACCGGGCGATCCGGTTCCGCTTTCCCAACAGCCGCAAGCTGCAGGACTGGCCTATCGCCTTGCCGGCACAGGCCCTCCTGCCACCGATGCAGACGGTGCTGACATGCAACAACATGGAAGCCCTGCGGGGCGCCGTGGTCAGTGGCCTCGGCATCGGCTGCATGCCGGATTTTCTGGCGCGCGGGCCACTTGCCGACGGCACGCTCAAAACCGTGCTCGATGCCCATCTCGATGCGCCCGGCCAGTTCCATCTTCTCTGGCCATCGAACCGGCATCTGTCGCCGAAAGTCCGCGTCTTCGTCGATTTCCTCAGCGAACGGCTGTTTGCCGATCGCTGCGAAATCCCCGATGGCCCAAGCGCCCCTTGAGAACGACGGCCGGTTCCACAACGAAAAGCGCCGCCCCCGGTCAAGGAGGCGGCGCTTGATTGTGTGACGATGGTTAGGCGGCTTTGACCTTCGCCCGCTTGGCGAGGTGCGCCACCACGTTTTCGATCATGCGCATGCCGGCATCGCCGCCGAGCGTCATGATCGATTCCGGGTGGAACTGCACCGCCGCAACCGGCTCCTTCGTGTGCTCGATGCCCATGATCGTGCCGTCTTCGCTTTCAGCCGTGATCATGAAATCACGCGGCAGGCTCGACGGATCGGCAAAGATCGAGTGGTAGCGACCGACGGTCACTTCCTTGCCGAGGCCGGAAAAGACGATGCCGGGCTCGAGCACGCGGATGCGCGAGGGCTTGCCGTGCATCGGGATCGCCAGTTGCCGGAGGTCGCCGCCATAGGCTTCGGCAAGCGCCTGCAGGCCGAGGCAGACGCCGAAGATCGGCAGGTCACGGGCGCGCGCCTTCTTGATCGTCGCCTTGCAATCGAAGTCTTTCGGATTGCCGGGACCGGGCGAAAGCACGACGAGATCCGGCTTCACCCGGTCGAAGATCTCTTCGGCCACCGGCGTACGCACGGTCGTGACCGTGGCACCCGTCTGGCGGAAATAGTTCGCCAGCGTGTGCACGAAGCTGTCCTCGTGGTCGACGAGCAGGATGTTGACACCAGCACCGACGGCAGCGACATCGCGGCCAGCCTTGCCGGCGTTGGCGGATTTCGCGTCACGGATGGCTGCGATCATGGCAGAGGCCTTCAGTTCGGTTTCGGCTTCTTCTTCTTCCGGGTTTGAATCGTAGAGCAGCGTTGCTCCCGCCCTCACCTCGGCAATGCCGTCCTTGATGCGGATGGTGCGCAGCGTCAGGCCGGTGTTCATGTCGCCGTTGAAGCCGACCATGCCGATCGCGCCACCATACCAGGCGCGCGGGCTCTTCTCGTGGCTCTCGATGAAGCGCATCGCCCACAGCTTCGGCGCGCCGGTGACCGTTACGGCCCAGGCATGGCTGAGGAAACCGTCGAAGGCGTCCATGTCGTCGCGCAGGCGGCCCTCGATGTGGTCGACCGTGTGGATCAGACGCGAATACATCTCGATCTGGCGGCGGCCGATGACCTTGACCGAGCCGGGCACACAGACGCGGCTCTTGTCGTTGCGGTCGACGTCCGAGCACATGGTCAGCTCGGATTCGTCCTTCTTGGAGTTCAGGAGCTTCAGGATCTGCTCGCTGTCGGCGATCGGGTCGTCGCCGCGCTTGATCGTGCCCGAGATCGGGCAGGTCTCGATGCGGCGGCCGGACACGCGCACGAACATCTCCGGCGAGGCGCCGACCAGATATTCCTGGTTTCCGAGATTGATGAAGAAAGAATAGGGCGACGGGTTGATCGCCTTCAACCGGTTGGAGATTTCCGACGGCTTGCTGTCGCAGCGCTCGAAGAACTTCTGGCCGGGCACGACTTCGAAGAGATCACCGCGACGAAAGCTCTCCTTCGCCTTGACGACGAGTTCGGCATATTCGCCAGGGCGATGGTCGCCATGCGGCGGAATGCTGTCGACGGTCTGGAAGGGTTCGCTGGCGATCTCTTCCGTCTTGCCCTCGGTCGAAGCGCCGTCCTTGGCAAAATCGTAGCGGTCGATCCAGGCCTTGGCGGCATAGTGGTCGACGACCAGGATTTCGTCCGGCAGGAACAGCACCATGTCGCGCTGATCGTCCGGACGCTTCAGCTTCAGGTCGATCGCGTCGAACTGGAAGGCAAGGTCGTAACCGAAGGCGCCGTAGAGCCCGAGGTTTGCATCCTCTGCCGAATGGAAGAGGTTGGTGACGGCGCGCAGTACGGTAAAGACCGTCGGCATCTTCGAGCGTTCTTCCTCGGTGAAGACACGGTCGGGCACGTTGATCGTCAGGTCGAGACGGGTTGCCGTCGAGGAGACGAGCGTGATGTCGGCAACGGTTTTCAGATGTTCTGCGATGATCGACAGCAGCACTTCGCCACGGCCGTTATAGGCTTCGATCCAGAGCGCGCGACCGAAGGAGGAGATGCCGAGCGGCGGATCGACGACGGCGGTGTCCCAGCGGGTGTAGCGGCCGGGATATTCGTAGTTGGACGAAAACACCGCGCCGCGGCGCTCATCCAGCCTGTCTACATAGCTGGAGATCGCATCCGCATAGGAGGCCTCGCGCCGCCTGCGGGTGACGACGATGCCGCCCCTGGTGGTATAGCTTTCCGCGCCGTCTTCGAGAATTGCCGTTGCCATTCGTCTCGCTCCGTAAAAGCCCGGTTTTCCCATGCGGCCAGAATACAAAAAAGCCGCCTCGAAATCTCCGGGCGGCTTGGTGTCTCAATCACGCATGACTGGTCAAGGCCGCCTCAGCGAGCCCACCACCAGATCGAAATGTTGCGTGCATTTGTCATGGGCGAAAGTGTTAGCGCGGGTTGCGCCCTTGCGCAAGCGGGAAAAAGCGGCACCGTAGAGGCAAAAGAAAAGGCGGCCACAAGGACCGCCTTTTCGACTGGAGTTCGTCTGGTATCGCTTAGAACTTGGCCTTGGCAGTAACCAGGAAGGTGCGGCCGCGACCGGTGTCGATCGTGCTGCCGGCAATGGTGCTCGACGATGGGGTATAGGTCTTGTCGAACAGGTTCGTCACCGTTCCGGTCACCTCGAAGCCATTCTCGAACTTGTAGTTCGCGAACATATCGACCAGGCCGTAACCCGGAACGGTCGGCGGTGTGCGGTTGATCGCACCGACGTCGGCGCTCGATACGGCGTAGAAGCGCGTTCCGACCGTCAGGCGTTGATCTTCGAGGAAGCGGGCGCCGAGCGTCGCGCTGACAATGTTGTCCGGCAGATAGCTCTGCACGCCGAACCCGTTGACCTGCGACGGCAGCTTGCTGTCGGTGTAGGTATAGGCAAGGTCGCCGAACACGAAGCCTGCATCATAGGCCGCCTGCAGTTCGAAGCCCTGAACCGTCGAGGTGCCCGGGTTGTTGGCGAAGAAGATCTGACGGCCGCCATTGAGCAGGACTGCAGTGATGTAGTTGTCGATCCTGTTGTGGAAGTAGTTGGCCTTCACCCGCAGGCTGTCGCTGGAATCGAGCAAGCCGTCGAAGGAGAAATTGGCGCCGACTTCCCACCCCTTGGAGGTTTCAGGCTCCAGGAACGGATTGGGGAAGAAGGACTGGCCGCTCGGACCCGGATGCGTGCCGCCGGCAAAGGTTTCGTTGACGGTCGGCGAGCGCGAGGTCTCGGCGTAGGTCACGTAGGGCTGGAACCAGTCGGTCGGGTTGAGAGCAAGCGTGATGCTCGGGTTGAGGCGGCCGTCGGACTTGTCAACCGTGTAGGGGCCAGCCGGAAGACCGATCGGGTTGCCGGCAACGACAGCGCCCGAACCGTCGAGGCTGTAGTGGTCCCACCGCAGGCCGGCCGTCAGGTCGACGATGCCGTAGGTGAAGGTCGTATTGCTGAAGACGCCCGTCGTGGCATTGGTGCCGCTGCCGTTGACGCCAGCGCCCGGCCGCGCCGTGCTGTTGATGACGTCGTAGTCGTCGCGGAAATACTCGACGCCGTAATTGGCCCGGACCGCCACTTCGCCGAGATCGAACAGCGAGGTGTTGGAGACGTCGAAGCCCTTGCCGGTATCGGTGATGCGGCGACCTGCGGCAGTACCGGCACCGTTCACATCGGCGTCGTACTTCATCTTCAGCCGGTTCCAGTAGGCATTGGCGCGGAAGTCGATGAGCTCGTTGTCCGGCGTGTAGGAATAGCTTGCCGCCAGCGTCTGGTTGTTCACGTTCTGGAAGTAGGAGTTGGCGAAGAAGTCGTTGTCATAGGTGATGCCGCTGAACTTGAAGGTATGATCCTTGTCCGGCGTCACTTCGAACTTCAGCATGCCCGACAGCAGGTCCTCCTCGGTGTAGGGAACCTTAACGCCGTTGCCATTGTCGTAGTTGCCCGGATCGGCCTTGCTGATGCCGCCCAATACCGAGAATACGTCGTTGAAGCGATAGGCGCCGATCAGCGATTCCGACCAGCCGGCACCGTTGGTGCCGTAGGTGGCCGAGGCGATGCCGCCATAGTTCTTGCCGTCCTGGATCAGATCTTCGACGTCATAGGTCCTGAAGTTGACCGAACCGGCCAGCGCACCACCGCCAACACCGTTGACCGCGCCACGGGTCACGTCGATCTCGGACAGGAACGCCGGGTCGAAATAGGCAAAGCCCTGCGCTTCATGGCCGGTGAAGCGGAAATTCTGGCGCACGCCGTCGATCATCATGTTGACGCGGCCGGAACCTTCGAAGCCACGGATGTTGACGGCCACGCCCGGGTTCTGCGGGTTGTTCGCCGTCGATGTGCCAGGAACGCCGCGCAAGAGGTCGTCGGTTTCAAGCCCGGACTGAAGGTCGATCTGGTCGGTCGTCACCACGCTGACCGGGCCGGCCTTCGCATAGGGGTCACTGGTGCGTGCGCCCTTGACGACGATCGGCGACAGGAAGGTTTCACCCTTCTTTGCAGCTTCAGCCGTCTGCTCGTTTGCCTTCTGTTCGGTCGTCGCGGTCTGCGAGAAGGCAGCCGTTGCAGCGGAAAGAGCAAGTGTAGTCGTGCAAGCCAGAAGTGCCAGGCGACGGTGCCGGTTAAGCATGGACCAATCCTTTGAAATCATGGGCCGGGCTTGCTGTTGAGCGGCGAACTCAAGGGGCTGGCTGGGCGTGGGGTCGAAAGCGTTGCGACATTGCGTCGCCTCATTTATGCCGCATAAAAAACATGACTATTGTTGTCAACATAGAAACGCTTCCCCCACAATTTATGGGATCGTCCCAATTCGGGGCGTTGCCGAACTGCAACGCTCTTTGGGCGAGGCCGATGAAACCAGATCGCCTCCCATGCGTTCCTCCCCCTCTTGGGCTACCGCTCCGGACCCCGTGAAAGGATACGCATGCGTTGCCATATCCCTCTGATTTTCCTGTCGACATTGCTCCTCACTGGCGCGAGCCTTCCTAAATCCGGACCTCTTCCTTCCGAAAAACCGCCGACCGAAGCGCAGGCCGACGCGCCAATTCCGGCGCCTGAAAAAAAGCCTGGAACGCCGGCAAAGGATGGTGAGGCAAACAAGAACCAACCGCCGCCAGAAGAAGAGCAGGACAGCCAAACGCCGACACCTGAGCCGAAGCCGTCAGAAGGCACGGACACCGAGAAGGCTGACGACAAGGGAGCCGACGACAAGAAGGGCGACACAGCCGTAGGGGAAAAGGAGAAGGGCAAACCTGCGGACGACAAAGTCGAAGCACCCCCGATCACCTACCCGCCGGTCGAAAAGGAGAACCCGGCCGATTACGCCAAATGCCTGTCGGAGCTGAAGGCACTGGGCGCGGTCTTCACCGAGGCCAAGCGGATCGACGATGGTAAGGGCTGCGGCATCGACAAGCCGCTCGATGTCACCAGCGTGCTGCCCGACGTCACGCTGGCGCCGAAAGGGCTGATGCGCTGCGAGGCGGCACTGGCGCTGGCGCGCTGGACCAAGGAAGCGGTGCAGCCGGCGTCTGACGTGGCCTTTGCCAAGGGCACGACGGTCAAGACGCTGAACCAGGCCTCCACCTATATCTGCCGCCTGCGCAACAATGCCAAGACCGGCAAGATTTCGGAGCATGCGCACGGCAACGCCGTCGACATCGCGTCCTTCACCTTAAGCGACGGCAAGATCATCGAGATCCAGCCGCGCGACGAGGACGGCACCATGACCGGCGCCTTTCAGCGGGCGATCACCGCATCGGCCTGCCTCTATTTCAAGACCGTGCTCGATCCCGGCAGCGACGCAGCGCACGAAACGCACCTGCATCTCGACGTGATCGACCGCAGGAACGAATACCGCTACTGCCGCTAACTCTTTCCGTGTCCGAGGGCGACGAACTCGCCCTCGAAACGCCCCGCAAGCTCGTCACCATCGAGCAATTCAGCAGCAACGACGATGCGTGCCTTGCCCCGACGATGAAACATGCGCAGGAAATCCGGCCATTGCCCGATGTCTGCAAGGGTCGCGCAAGCCGCAAATGGACCGGCCACCGGCTTCAGATACTCCATGCGGTTGCTCTGGATCACCAGGCGTGCCGGAACGCCGGCGCGGGTCAGCCGCACATGCAGCAGCGACCATGCGGACAGGATCGACAGCGCCGAGGCACTACCGCCGAACACCGTTTCGCGATGATTGATGTTCGGGGCCAGCGGTGCCGAGAGCCGCACGTGCTCGTCCGTTACCTCGTCGACATGAACCTGCATCGCCGCGGACAGCGGAATATGGGCGTGAAGATAGGCTTCGAGGTTGAGCGGGGTCATGGGCGGCTTTTCCATTCGGCTGAGGACGTCTTGGATGGCAGGTCACCTGAAGAGATGAGCACGGCGACGCCGCCCTCCACAATAGTCTGAACGTTTGGCGCCCTCTCATGAACATTCCGCAGCACACCCAGGCCAACAAAGGCAACGCCGGCGCCTTGTCGGATCCGGTTTCCTTTCCCAGATAGCAGTCCAGGCAAATCGCAATCCCCCAACACCCGAGGAACCACCATGGCACTCACAATGTACCGGCTCTCCGTTCCCACTTTCGTCCATGGCTTCGCTGTCCTCGGCAAATTGCTCGACAAGGCCGAGGCCCATGCCGGCGAAACGGGCCTTTCGCTCGACGATCTCGTCAACGCCCGGCTCACCGCCGACATGCTGCCGTTCTCCGGCCAGGTCCAGCGCGCCAGCGACACGTCGAAGGGCACCATCGCCCGGCTGACCGATCTCCAAGTGCCGAGCTTTCCTGACGAGGAGAAGACGTTTGCGGATCTGCGCGAGCGCATCGGCAAGTCGGTGGCGTTCCTCGAAACGGTCCGGCCGGCCGACCTCGACGGCAGCGAGACCCGCGAGGTCACACTCAACTTCACCAAGCTGAAGATGACGCTCTCCGGCGAGGACTATCTGCTGAAGTTCGTTCTGCCGAACTTCTATTTCCATCTGACCACGGCCTACGACATCCTGCGCCACAAGGGTGTTCCGGTCGGCAAGGCAGACTTCATCAGCCTCAGCTGAGGCTGTGCATGAAATGGAAGGTGCGGAGCTGTAACGTCAGTCGACAACGCCTCAAATCGATTTCGTTTTGAGGCGTTGTCGATCCTTGCGATCGGCTAAAGCATTTCCAGGAAAAGTGCGGAGCGGTTTTCCGTCAGGAATTGCGTAAAAACAGAGACATAGAGCGTTTCTGTGTTTCCGTCTAAATCGGAAACGCTCTAGAACAGCCCTTCGATGTAGCCCTGTTGGTTGAGATAAATCTTCTCCGACGACGGCACCTTCGGCAGGCCGGGCATGGTCATGATCTCGCCGGTGATGACGACGACGAAACCCGCTCCTGCAGCAAGCCGGACTTCGCGGATAGGAACCGCGTGTCCGGTCGGCGCGCCGCGCAGGTTGGGGTCGGTCGAGAACGAATATTGCGTCTTGGCCATGCAGATCGGCAGGTGGCCATAACCCTGGTCCTCCCAGGTGCGCAATTGGTCACGCACCGACTTGTCGGCGATCACTTCGCTGGCATGGTAGATGTCCTTGGCGATCGTCTCGATCTTGTGGAACAGCGACATCTCGTCGGGATAGAGCGGCGAAAACTGCGAGTGGCCGCCCTCGGCAAGCTCGGCCACCTTGCGTGCCAGTTCCTCGATGCCGGCTGAGCCTTCGGCCCAGTGGCGGCAGAGCACGGCCTCGGCACCGAGCGTTGCGACATAATCCTTGATTGCCTGCACCTCGGCCTCGGTGTCGGAGGTGAAATGATTGATCGCCACGATCGCCGGCACGCCGAATTTTTTCACGTTCTGCACGTGGCGGCCAAGATTGGCGCAACCCTTGCGCAGCGCCTCCAGGTTTTCCTTGCCGAGATCGTCCTTCTTGACCCCACCATTCATCTTGATCGCGCGCACAGTGGCGACGATGACAGCGGCATCGGGCTTGAGCCCCGCCTTGCGGCACTTGATGTCGAAGAATTTTTCCGCCCCGAGATCGGCGCCGAAACCGGCTTCGGTCACCACGTAATCCGCAAGCTTGAGCGCCGTCGTGGTCGCGATCACCGAGTTGCAGCCATGGGCGATGTTGGCGAACGGGCCGCCATGCACGAAGGCCGGGTTGTTCTCCAGCGTCTGCACCAGGTTCGGCTGCATCGCATCCTTCAAGAGCACCGTCATTGCGCCATCCGCCTTGATGTCGCGGGCAAAGACCGGGCTCTTGTCGCGCCGGTAACCAATGATGATATTCCCCAGGCGCTTTTCCAGATCCTTCAGATCCGTCGAGAGGCAGAGGATCGCCATGACCTCGGAGGCGACGGTGATGTCGAAGCCGGTCTCGCGCGGGTAGCCGTTGGCGACGCCGCCGAGCGAACCGACGATGCTGCGCAGCGCCCGGTCGTTCATGTCCATCACCCGTCGCCAAGTGATGCGCCTGATGTCGATGTTCTGCTCATTGCCCCAGTAGATGTGGTTGTCGAGCAGCGCCGCAAGCAGGTTATGGGCGGAGGTGATGGCGTGGAAATCGCCGGTGAAATGAAGGTTCATGTCCTCCATCGGCACCACCTGGGCATAGCCGCCACCGGCCGCCCCGCCCTTGACACCAAAGCAGGGGCCGAGCGACGCCTCGCGGATACAGACGACCGCCCTCTTGCCGATGCGGTTGAGCCCGTCGCCGAGACCGACGGTCGTCGTCGTCTTGCCTTCGCCGGCGGGCGTCGGGTTGATTGCCGTCACCAGGATCAGGTGGCCGTTCTTGCGGTCCTTCTGGGCTGCAATGAAATCGGCGCTGATTTTCGCCTTGTCATGCCCGTAGGGCAGCAGATGCTCCGGCGGAATGCCGAGCTTTGCGCCCACCTCGAGGATCGGCTTCTTCTTCGCGGCACGCGCGATTTCGATATCGGACTTGACCTCCGCCATGGGTTTTCCCCTCCCCCCAAGCTGCATTTTTTCTTTTGCCGCACCCCTTCATGGGATGAAGCTTGTTTCCAGCGGCTCCGGTCGGAGCCGCCGCCTTCAGGCATAAAATTCAGCGTGCAAGAATGTCGCGCATTTCGACGATGTTGGAGCGCACCCGCAGGATATAGAAGCCCATGGTCGCCAGATGCGTCGGCATGATCCAGCCGGCCTCCTCGCCGTTGGAGATGATCAGCGGCTGGATGCGAAGCGCCGAGCGCAGCTGCTTGATCGTTTCCGTCCAGATCGGCGTCAGGCCGCGCTGGGCAACCACGTTCTCGAAGTCGGCACCGGCAGCCGAAAGGATGCCGTAATAGCCATAGAGCTGGCCGTAGGCGAACCAGAAGCGGTCGTCGGCGCGCGTGTCGAACCAGCCGCCATTGTGGTTTTCCGAGCGCTCGCGAATGATCGCCGAGGTGTTGCCGAGGTCGTTGGCGATGCGGTCGAGGAATTCGACCAGGTTATCGGCGCGGCCGTCGAAGACGGCGTCGCACTTGGCAAGCGAAGCGTTGAAGGCGCGCATGTCCTTCATGGCGGCGCGATAGAAGCTCGGTGTCGGCGTCTTCGGGCCGAACGGATTGAGACCGAAGTACCAAGTCTCCTCGTCGAACTGGATGTTGCCCCGCGCGCGCTGCAGGTCGTTGTTGATGCCGGAGGTGCCGCGAACGCGCCCGAGCGAATCGACGAGCTCCACCGAGGTGCGGCGGACCGCCTGGTTGATGCCGCGCTGGAACGATGCCTTGTTGTCGAGCCAGGGCGTATCGTCCCAGTCGAGGCCGAAGAAGCCGGTCTTGTAGAGCAGCATCGACGAGATCCAGGCATTCTCGTTGACGTTGAAATCGATGAGGTCGGCCGTGACATCGACGATCGCCGAGGTCTGGCACTGGGTTCCGGCCGGCAGCTGCACGGCGGCGAGCGCCTCGGGCGTCACTTCGGCCGGCGGCGTGGCGACTGCCGCCTGGTTGGCTGCAGCTGCGCCTGTCGTCGTCTGCCCTGTCGTCGCCCCCGGTCCGCTCACAGGCGAACCGGCCGGCACCTTGCGCTCGGCGAGCTTGTAACGGTCGATGTAGTCAGGGTTGAAGTTCGTCCAGGCCTGGGTCTGCCAGACGAAGTAGCCATAGAAGAAGATCAGGCCGAGCAGGATGATGCCGATCGGTCCCTTGATGATCCAGCTGCGCTGGCGATACCAGTTTCCAAGTGCCACGAACGGCCACAGCAGCCACGCAACGGCCAGGCCGATGCCGCGGCCGATCGCGGTAAAGACACGCTGGAAAAACGCGACGATCGGATCAAACATGTCCTATTCCTCTCTGAGGCCGTAAAGCTTGCGGCGGAAGGCCGCCTTGTCTTTGAGATATGTCCCGGTCAGTGTCGCCACAACATATTCCCTGAACTTTTCGCTGTAACGCTCGTAGGCGTCATAAAACCCCTGCTTGTCGAAGACGAAGCGGGAGACGAAATCGCGAGGAACGAGCTGGGCGATCAGGCGATTGACCAGCCACTGATCGGGATGGCTGGGCGATGCCCTCACCAGCATGAAGCGGTTGGCCGGAGCGACATCCTGCATCCGGATGCCGCCGGTCGTTTGCACGGTGCGCAGCATTTCCTGCAGGAAAGGATAGGCGCCGTCCCGGGCAACGAGTGCGGCATTGCGGTGCATCCAGGTCTGCAGCCAGATCCGGTCGGCGCCGGCCAAATCCGCCGTCGGGTCGGCGTCGTTGATGAGCCCGCGCACCACCATGTCGGCCCGATGCTGGTAGAGCCCTGATTCCTCGACCCAGGACGCCTGCGGCAGTTGCAGCCGCTTGGTCGAGGCGAGGAAATCGTAAATGCGGGCGTGATCGTCGATGGCGATGTAGCTCACCTGCCAGGGCCGCGATCGGCGAAAACCGGGAACCGATGGGTCGCAGATAACCGTCGTTGTCTTGTCGTCGAGGAAGACATAGACGCCGCCGAAATGATTGGCCCAGAAGGCATCGTGGCGGAAAACCAGCTGATCGGGCACCAGCGCATTCTGTCGGATATCGCCCGTCACCTTCGCCAGCTCGACCATGCGGTTGAGCATCACGTCGTCCGTCCAGGCGGTGGGCACCTTCTTCAGGCGGTCGACCAGACCGCGCAGTTCTGCCGCCTTGCCCAGCATGTCCTCAGCTGAGAGCACCCGGAAGCGAACCTCATTGATCGACAAGAGGTCGTCGATATCGTCGACGATCGAAACCGAATCCTCGATCTCGCCGTAGAGCGCATCCTTGATCGTCACCGCGTTGATGGCGCGGCTGTTGGCGTTGAAGAACTCGTGCATCAACGCCGCCGTGTTGGAAAAGCTCGTATGCACCACCGGCAGCTCCGCCTGATCCGGCGTCATAATGATGAAGCGGCGGTTCACCCGGTTCGGGTCGAGATAGTCGCGGTCACCGAGCTCGTCGGCAATCTCCGGCGAAAATCCGGTCATGTCGATGCTGAAGCGCTCCAAGGCTGTGGGACGCAAGCCAAAGCCCTGCAGCGCCTTGTTGTAGCGCGCAATCAGATGCGGCTCGGAAATATCGAGCAGCCGTCCATAGATGAGCTCGGCTTCGAGCAGACGTTTCATCGGTCAGTGCTCCCCGCCATCACCCCTGCCACCGGCCGTCGCGCTTCATCGCCTCGATCTCGCGGATCGCCTTTTCGCGCTGGCGCTCGCGGCGGATGATGTCGGTGACGGCGGCATCGTCGGACTTGTCGGTGTAGCGGAATTCGCTGTCGGCGTAGCGGTTGATTTCCTGCAGCACCATGTCGATGGAGATCGGGCCGCGCAGCGCCTCGATCATCGCTTTCTTCTCGTCATAGCCCTTGTGCATGAACGAGCCGGCGTCCTTGAACCATTCGTCGGGCAATTCGACATCCATCGCCCTGAGCTTGATCGCATCGGTAATGTTCTTGATCGCCCGGCCGGTGAAGCGCGGTTCCGCTTCCTTGATCATGTGCAAATAGGCGCCGACGTCGGCAAGCGTGGCGAGCGCCCCCTTCTCCTTCTGGTATCGCTCCCAGACGGAAACGAGGCCCTCTTCCTGCGGTCGCGAATGCGCCTCGTAGGATTGCGACACGGCGCGTTTGATCTCCTGTCCTTCGAACAGCGCGTGTTCGCCAAGCGGGATCTTGTGGTTCTTGCCGACCAGCAGCGCGAAGATGTCGATGTAGTCGTCTTCCGTCTGCGGCCCATCGACCAGCCAGCGGGCGCCGGCGCGCTGCCTCAGCGCATCGTCGACATTCTCAGGGTAGTTGGAGAACATGCCGAAGGTGCAGTTGCCGCGCACCACCGTCGAGGCGCCGGCAAAGCTCTCCATCAGCACCGCCGTCACCTCATGCTGGCCGGCCGATGCCCGGTCGTCGGAGCGCTTGGCCGCCACCTGGTCGACGTCGTCGATGGTGCCGAAGCCGATGGCGCGCGGGTTGATGACGTTGTTGACGAATTCCTTGCAGTTCTGGCCTGATTTGCCCTGATAGGACGAGATCTGGTCGACGCCGAAGTTTTCGTAATGGAAGGCATAGCCGGCGATCTCGCAATATTCGTTGAGCATGCCGGCGAGCATCTGGATCAGGATCGTCTTGCCGGTGCCGGGCATGCCGTCGCCGATGAAGGTGAAGAGGAAGCCGCCGAGTTCGACGAAGGGGTTCATCTGCCGGTCGAAGTCATAGGCCATCAGCATCTTGGCGAGCTTCAGCGCCTGATACTTGGCGATATGGTTGCCGATGATCTCTTCCGGCTTCTTGAACGTCATGACAAGCGGCTTGCGCTTCTGGCCGGGCGCCACGTCGAAGCCATTGAGCGTGAAATCGTCCTGATCGAGACGGATATGGACGTTCTCGAAGCTCTGCAGACCGGTAAAGCGGCCCTTGCGCGCAATCAGCCCTTCGATGGCGACGCGCGAAAAGGCGCGTGCACGCGCCGTCAGCGCCAGATCGTCGGCCGCCCCTGCAATGCTGCGGTCGAGTGCGGCGATCAGCCCCTTCAAGGCGTCCTGCGGCGTGTCGAACAGGAAGTCCGGCTCGACCGCATCGTCGACCGGCTCGCCTTCTCCCGAGAGGGTCGCGCCGAGATAGGCGGCAAGGGTGAAGGCCGAGATATAGGCAGAGGCGTTCAGCAGCGCCTTGAACTGGTTGCCATCCTCTCCGGCAAGCGGCGCGGTCAAGTTGCGGGCCTGCAACTGCTCGAGGCTCGTCTGGCGTGCAAAGACGTCGGCAACGGCGAGCGCCACCTGGATGCCGCGGCGGGCGCGGTAGAGAACTGCGTGCTGTGCCGGCGACAGCATCGGGTCGCCCTGGCGCACCGCCTGGACCGTGCGCGCAAGCTCGACCTCACGGGTGCGGCGTTGGCCACCGGTCGATACCGTCGAGACGAACCGCCGTCCGGTGCCGGCGAGCGGCGCGCCGGCCGGGCCCTCGTCGCGCTCGAGGATCACCAGTTTGGTCACCAGCCCTTGCGCGACTGCCTGGTGCCTGGCGATCTCGTCTTCGTGCAGCGTCGTCAGCCCGGCATTGAGTGTCATGTTTAAACCTCGCTCACGACCTGGTTACCGGAGATGACATGCACCTTGTAGTCGCCGAAGACCTGCTCCGCTTCGCCCGCGGCATAAAGCGCCTGGTAGGCATCGTGCGGCACCAGCGCGTGTTTCTCGTAGGACGAGACGCCCATGCGCGTCGCCTCCAGATTGTCGGTGTCGATGTGGAACTCTTCCTGCGCCGGCGTCGTCGACCAGAAGCCGCGCTTGGCGGCGCGTTCGGCCTTGGAAAACACCTCCTGCACGGTCCAGGTCAGCAGCCAGGCATTTTCCGGCTTGCGCACCTTGGACAGAATCTCGTTGATCTTGGCATTGTTCTCGGTGATCCCGGCCGAATAGAACGGGCCAAGCACGATGCGCCGCAACTGCTTGGGGTGCAGCTCGGGAAAATCCTTGTCCATGTTGGTGGCAATCGTCACCGGCGTCAGCGAATAGGTGCTGTTCTTCGAGGCGAAATCATCGAAGCGGCTGGCAAGCTCCGGATTGAGCAGGCCGCCGACCGGCAGCGGGATCTCGACCTGCGGATTGAGCTTGCCGTCTTCGGTCACCAGCATCTCGACGATCTTCTCCGACGAATCCTCGATCGTCGCCATGTAAACCATCGGCAGGGTCTGGGTGCCGTCGAAGGCGCCCCAGCTCACCACGTAATAGGGCCGCATCGTCTTCGGGTTGACGGCGACGCGGATCGTTTCCGGCAGGATGAAGGGTGAAAAGATCTCGCCCTTGCCGATCTGCTCGAGGTAGAGGCGCTCCGCCATGCGCGCTTGCAGCGCCTCGGGAAACGCTTTCTGCCGCAGGATGAAATCGGCCATCTCCTCGCGCAGTGCATCGGCCGACGGAATGTCCGCAAGCCGCTTTGCGGCCGTCTGGCGGTCGTTTTCGAGTTCGAGCACGTTCTGGAAAACCGGAAAGCCACTCTCGGCCCGGGAGATCCGGAACTGGTCGACGAAGCCGATGCGGTTTTCCCAGCAGGCGATCGAAGCTTTCAGCCGGGCCAGATATGGAACGATCACCTCGCCGACCACGGTGTTGCGATAGAGCGGCGAATTGCGGTCGCCAAGAAACAGCTCTAGCCCGGCCAGCGCCGAATGGATCGAGGCAAAATACTGCGCAACGGCGGGGGATGCGGCAATTTTCATGCCGTTCCCCCTGGCGTGTAGCGCAAGGCAAAGTCGAACCGTTTCATGCGCATGCCCATGTGCTCGCGCCGATCACTGCTTCACGTAGTTGGCAGTGTTGTGTTTGTCCATGACCGCCTGGAAGCGCCGGGCAAAGGCGTCGTCGGCCAGCTTCTTGCGGCGCTGGATGTCCTGCGTCGACAGCATGTTCTTCTCATGCATTTCCAGGAGGTCGCCGATATGGCGCTGGGCGGCAGCGCCGATGCCGGCCATCGTCTCTTCAGCGGCCGTGTCGACCTGGCTTCCGAGCGTGTTGATCTTGTGGGCGACATCCTGCTGTGCCGCGGTCTTCAACGAATCTTCCAGCGCCTTGTAGAGCACGATGCGTTGCTCGGTATCGATCGTCAGCTTGTTGATGAGCGTGTTCTGCGCCGCGATCTGGTTGTTGAGCGAATCGACGAAGGTCTGGAACATCGAGGTGTAGCGCTCAAGCGTCTGGCTTTCGGCCAGAAGCTCCTGCTCCTTGGCCTGCTTCTCGTTGTATTCCGTCGCCAGTGCCGAGCGTTCGCCTTCAAGCTCGGTGCGCACCTTCTGTTCGGTCGATGCGGCAATGCGGTTTTCGATGTCGAGCAGCAGCGGGTTCAATTCCTCGATGCGCTTCTGCACCGTTTCCAGATTGGCCATGGTGCCCTTGCGGCGCTCGATCACCTGGATCAGGCTCTGCTCAGAGGTCTTGTAACGCTGGTCGAGGATCGACTTCTGGTCCTTGAGGATGCCGACAATGGTGTCGGACTTCGACAGCAACTCCTGCAGGTTGCCGGCAAGCGACATGTTGCGCACCCGGTCGGTGCGCAAACGCTGCATCTTCTGCTTGGAGAAGATACCGATGAACTTCTCGTAGCCGGTATAGTTCTTCATGCTCTCGAACTCGGTACCGAAGATGTTCGTCGCATCTTCCAGCCCGATGATCAGGTCGGCGATGTTGGCCTCCATCACCTTCTGCTGGTTGATCACGTCCTGAATGCGGGCGTTCTCGATATCGAAATTGACGTCGCCGAGCTTGGTCTCCGACTTGGCAAATTGCTCCAGCACGACGCCTGATTGTTCGAGCTTGCCGCGCATCTGCTCGACAACGCTTTTCGTCTTCTCGATTTCCGCGTCAAAATTCTGAAGCGAAGCCATATCATCCCCCTGGATCGATCGAGGCAACAGATGCCATCCGGGCCAAATTATTCAGCCTTCGATTGCAGTTATATAAAGGGTGTTTATCGAAAGAGAACAAGTCTAGCCGGCCGGCTTTTTTGGTCAACCGTCCCGTCGAAGTGCTTGAGATATCGAAGGCATTGCCTACCTGGCGGCCGCCGGATCCCTGAGATAGGCAATGACGTCGGCAATATCCTGCGGCTTCTTCAGGCCAACAAAGCTCATCTTTGTGCCGCCCACCATCGCCTTCGGGCTGAGCAGATACTCGCTCAGCGTCGCCTCGTCCCAGACATGCCCCTGTGAACCGAAAGCCCTCATGGCTTCCGAATAGCTGTAGTCGGCGACAGACGCGGCCGGACGGCCGATGACGCCCATAAGGCTCGGCCCAACACGATTGTTAGGTTCGGTAGCCGTGTGGCAGGCCCCGCATTTGCGGAAGACGGCAGCCCCCGCCTTGGCGTCGCCGCCGGCATGGCCGGGCGTCGCCCCGAGACAGAGGCAGATGAAAAGAGACGGAAGCAGACGCAGCATTGCGAACCTCATCGAGGAGAAACCGGATCAGCATGATCCCCCGACTGCGCAGCTTTCAAGGCGCTATGCAGTCGCACTGCAGCCAAGTGGGCCCAAGGAGTGCCGCAACACTCCAAACGCCAGACAGGCGGCCGCGAAACGAATCCGGTTTCAGGCGTCAGGCGGGGTCGCAACGCATCTTGTCTTCCCAGTGGCGCCGGCAATAGGAGACATATTTCTCGTTGCCGCCGACCTCGACCTGGGCGCCCTCGCGAACGACGTTGCCGTGCCCATCGAGACGGACGACCATCGTCGCCTTGCGGCCGCAGTCGCAGATCGTGCGCACTTCGCGCAGTTCGTCGGCAATGGCCAGAAGCGCCATCGAGCCCGGAAAGAGTTTGCCCTGGAAATCGGTGCGCAACCCGTAGGCCATGACGGGGATACCGATCCGGTCGGCGACCCGCGCCAGCTGCCAGACCTGCTCTTCGTCCAGGAACTGGGCTTCATCGACGAAGACGCAGGCAATCTTGCCCATGCCGTCGGTGTTGAGCTTTTCAATCAACGCGTGGAGATCGTCGCCGCCATGGAAGGGGATGGCGTCCGCATCGAGACCGATGCGCGACGAGATGCGTCCGGTGCCCGCCCGGTCGTCGAATGCCGCGATCAGCATGACGACGCGCATGCCGCGTTCCTGATAGTTGTAGGATGCCTGCAGCAGCAACGTGCTCTTGCCCGCATTCATCGTGGCATAGCTAAAATAGAGTTTGGCCATATCCTACCGTTTCCGGAATCGTCTCGCCGGTACATGACGAGGCTTGGCCCCGAAGGCCAGAGCCTGTTTGCGCGACCCACAGTTTTTCGCCCGACTTGACCATTTCGTGGGCATTGCGACATTCTGCGTCGCAGCGTGCATCCCGTCCGCGTATTGACGCAATACACTTCCTTCGACATCAAAGCGCTTGAATTCGCTATCCAATGGTGTTTGGCTAAAACAATAATAGAGGCAGGGGAACGACAACGATGAACAAAGCACTCTCTCTCAAATTCATGCTCGCTGGCGCCGTTTCGGTGGCTGCCCTTGTTGCTGGAAACGCCGCGGCGGCCGAGCCTGAAAACTGTGGCACGGTCCGTTTCTCCGACGTTGGATGGACGGATATCACAGCCACCACCGCCACGGTTTCCGCCGTGCTCAAGGGCCTCGGCTATCAGACGGAAATCAAGGTTCTCTCGGTTCCGGTCACCTACACCTCGCTGAAGAACAAGGACATCGACGTCTTCCTCGGCAACTGGATGCCGACCCAGGAAAACGACGTTCGCCCCTATCTCGACGACAAGTCGGTCGAATCCTTCGGCCCGAACCTCGAAGGCGCGAAATACACGCTGGCGACCAACGCCAAGGGTGCCGAACTCGGCATCAAGGACTTCAAGGATATCGCCGCCCAGAAAGACGCGCTCGAAGGCAAGATCTATGGCATCGAGCCGGGCAATGACGGCAACCGCCTGATCATCGACATGGTCGACAAGGACACCTTCGGCCTCAAGGGCTTCGAAGTGGTCGAATCCTCCGAACAGGGCATGCTGGCGCAGGTCGCCCGCTCCGAAAAGGACGGTGCGCCGATCGTGTTCCTCGGCTGGGAGCCGCATCCGATGAACGCCAATTTCAAGCTTACCTACCTCTCCGGCGGTGACGATATCTTCGGCCCGAATTTCGGCGGCGCCACCATCTTCACCAACGTTCGTGCCGGCTACACCACCGAATGCCCCAATGTCGGCAAGCTGCTCACGAACCTCAAGTTCTCGCTGCAGATGGAAAACGAGATCATGGGCAAGATCCTCAACGACGGCAAGGAACCGGATGCCGCCGCCACGGAATGGCTGAAGGCCAACCCGACGGCGATCGAACCGTGGCTCGCCGGCGTGACCACCAAGGATGGCGGCGAAGGCCTCCCGGCGGCCAAGACCGCGCTCGGGCTCTGAGCGACGACAAGGCGGGGGGACCCCGCCTTTTTTCACCGCATCGCGCGATATTGTTGATCTGACGAGACGGATTCACCCCTGTGGAATTTCTGACCGAATACCGCATTCCCATCGGCGGCTGGGCCAAGGCGTTCGTCGACTGGCTGACGACGAACTTCGAGCTGTTCTTCGACCAACTTGCCCGCTTCCTGTCCGGCGTCGTCGGCATTCTGCTCTATATCCTGCAGACGCCGCATCCGCTGATCGTGGTGGCAGTCATCACCGGGCTTGCCTGGTGGTTCCGCCGTTCGCTCGGCATCACGCTGTTCACCGGCCTCGGATTGCTGCTGATCATCAACCAGGGCTACTGGAAGGAAACGACCGAGACACTGGCTCTGGTGCTGGCTGCCAGCGTCGTCAGCATGGCCGTCGGCGTTCCGCTCGGCATTGCCGCTGCGCGCCGCGCCTGGGTCTATTCCGTCATGCGCCCGATCCTCGACTTGATGCAGACGATCCCCACCTTCGTCTATCTGATCCCCGCGCTCATTCTCTTCGGCCTCGGCATGGTGCCGGGCCTGATCGCAACGGTGATCTTCGCCATTCCAGCCCCCATCCGCCTCACCCGCCTCGGCATCATCTCCACGCCGCCGTCGCTGGTGGAAGCGGCACAGGCCTTCGGCGCAACACCGGGCCAGGTGCTGCGCAAGGTCGAGCTACCCTTCGCAATGCCGCAGATCATGGCGGGCCTGACCCAGACGATCATGCTCTCGCTGTCGATGGTGGTCATCGCGGCGCTGGTCGGCGCCAACGGGCTCGGCGTTCCCGTGCTGCGGGCGCTGAACTCGGTGAACGTCGCCAAGGGTTTCGAGGCCGGCCTCTGCATCGTCATCCTGGCTATCATCCTCGACCGCCTGTTCCGCTCGTCCGACGAAGGAGAGGGTGCATGACCGACGCCGTCGTTTTCAAGAATGTCGACATCATCTTCGGCAACAATCCGCAGACCGCGCTGCAGATGGTCGACCAGGGCAAGACCCGCGACGAGATCGGCGCGGCCACCGGCCTGGTGCTGGGCGTCGCCGGTGCAACGCTGTCGATCAACGAGGGCGAGATCCTGGTCTTGATGGGCCTCTCCGGCTCCGGCAAGTCGACGCTGCTTCGCGCCGTCAACGGCCTGGCACCCGTCGTGCGCGGCGAGGTCGAGGTCAAGACCGCCAATGGACCGCTCAATCCCTATCGAACCACGCCCAAGTCGCTGCGCGATTTCCGCATGCACACCGTGTCGATGGTGTTCCAGCAGTTCGCGCTGTTGCCCTGGCGCACCGTTGCCGACAATGTCGGCTTCGGTCTTGAGCTTGCCGGCATGCCCGACGCCGAACGCAAGGCCCGCGTCGGCGAGCAGCTCGAACTCGTCAACCTGACGAAGTGGGCAGGCCGCAAGGTCAACGAGCTTTCGGGCGGCATGCAGCAGCGCGTCGGCCTGGCCCGCGCCTTTGCGACCGGCGCGCCGATCCTGTTGATGGACGAACCGTTCTCGGCGCTCGACCCATTGATCCGAACCCGGCTGCAGGACGAACTGCTCGAATTCCAACGTCGCCTGAAGAAGACCATCGTCTTCGTCAGTCATGACCTCGACGAGGCGTTCCGCATCGGCAACCGCATCGCCATCATGGAAGGCGGCCGCATCATCCAGTGCGGTACGCCGCAAGACATCGTCAGAAACCCGGCGAACCAATATGTCGCCGATTTCGTTCAGCACATGAACCCGATCACCATGCTGACGGCCAAGGACGTGATGCAGACCGGCGTCCAACGCGGAGCAACGGTTGCCGGCGTGACGGCAACCGCCAAGCCGACGACACCGCTCGTCGATATCCTCGACGCCATGTCCCGCCAGCCGGGCAGCGTCGGCGTCGTCGACAATGGCTCCGTGGTCGGCACGATCAACGCGCAAAACATCGTTGAAGGCCTGACGCGACACCGCAACAAAAGTTGACGAAAGCGCACAAGAAGCCAATAAAAGCCCGGACCCTGTTCCGGGCTTTTTCGTCTGGAACCGGACCGAAGCTCAGGAAGGAAGACGAATGACCGACAAGCCGAACGTATTGCGCGAAACCGATGACGAGGCGCGCAAGCTGGCGCATACGCTCTTGCGCGGTGCGCGCAGCGGTTCGCTTGCGGCAATCGAACCGGAGAGCGGCGGCTTCCCGTTCGTCAGTCGCGTCCTCGTCGGCATGGATGTCGACGGTGTGCCGCTGATCCTGATTTCCAAATTGTCGACCCACACAAAGGCTCTGCTTGCCGACACGCGCGCCTCGCTGCTGACGGGAGAACCGGGCAAAGGCGATCCCCTCGCCCATCCAAGGCTCACAGTGCAGTGCGAGGCCGAAGCGGTTGAACGCGATTCGGACGCTCACGCCCGCATCCGCGAGCGGTTCGTCCGTCGTCACCCCAAATCGAAGCTCTATGTCGACTTCCCCGATTTCGGTTTCTTCCGTCTAAATCCGTTACGCGCGAGCCTTAACGGTGGTTTCGGGCGCGCCTACGTGCTGACGGCGGAGGATCTGGTGATCGAATCACCGGCCACCGCATCACTCGCAGCGATGGAAGCCGGTGCCATCGAGCATATGAACGCCGATCACGCCGAAGCGGTCAAGTTTTACGCTGAAAAGCTCTGTAACGCCCCGGAAGGCGACTGGAAGGTCGTCGGCATCGACGCCGCCGGCCTGGATCTGGCCTATGGCGACCAATTGAAGCGGCTCGAGTTTCCTGCGCCAATGCGGGACAGCTCGGAGTTACGGCCACTTTTGCGCGAACTTTACGGTTAATCGCTCGCCAGATACCCCCATTTCTTGCAGTAGGTAGTTGCCCTTTTATGCATCACGACTAATTATCGTCCTTCGTCAACCATAACTACGTGTGATGTAATTTTCGCATGGAGCACGCAATGCAGCCACTTTCGCCTGAAAAACATGATGAAGCCGAGATAGCAGCCGGCTTCCTCTCGGCCATGGCAAACCCTAAGCGCCTTCTCATCCTCGATTCCCTTGTCAAGGAAGAGATGGCAGTCGGCGCATTGGCCAATAAGGTGGGCTTGAGCCAGTCCGCTCTTTCCCAGCACCTGTCCAAACTGCGAGCCCAGAATCTGGTCAGCACTCGCCGTGACGCTCAGACGATCTACTACTCCAGTTCGTCCGACGCCGTCATGAGGATTTTGGGTACGCTCTCCGATATCTACGGCGTCGACGCAAATGCCGTGGAAGAAAAGACCTTGGTCCGCCGCTCGGCCTGACCTTATCAGTCCGCAACAGGGATCATGCCCTGAAGTAGCCCCACACGAGCAATCGCGCGGGGCTTATTCTTTTCTGGAAGATCGGCAGACGGGGCAAGGCCATTGCCCGGCCGAAGCGCCCCGCTGCCCAAGCAACCTCCGTTCTGAAGGTTGCTTGGGGCTTGCCGCCGTTGTTTACGCGGCCTTGAGGTTTCCGGGTCAGGATGCGCCCCGAGCGAAACAGCCGGGACATCGGGTTTATGAAGGACAAGGTCCGTTGGGGCATCGCCGGTACCGGCGTGATCGCAAACAGCTTTGCGTCCGACATCCAGTTTACCGGCAACGCCGTGCTGGCCGCTGTCTATTCCCGAAGCCAGGAGAAGGCCGATGCCTTCGCCGAACGCTTCGGCGGCATCACCCCCCATTCCAGCATCGATGCCTTTGCCGCCGATCCTGAAATCGACGCGGTCTATGTTGCCTCGCCGAACGCCGTGCATCTGGAACACGCCATCGTCTTTCTTTCGGCGGATAAGGCCGTCCTGGTCGAAAAGCCGCTGACGACCTCGTTCGACGACGCGCGTTCGCTATCGGCACTGGCCGCAGCCAAGGGCCTCTTTGCCATGGAGGGCCTGTGGACCTGCTTCCTGCCGGCGATCAACAAGGCACGCGCACTGCTCGATGGTGAGGCGCTGGGGCGCATTCGGCATGTGACGGCGGAGCTCGCCTATGAAAAGCCGTTCGACCCCACAGACCGCTTTTTCGACGCCAGGCTCGGCGGTGGGTCGCTGCTCGACCTCGGCATTTATCCGCTTTCGCTGTGTCTGAACCTGTTCGGGCGCCCGCATACGATCGACGGCCGCTGGCAAAGCGCGCCGACGGGCGTCGACCTCTCGGCGGAAATGCGCCTCGCCTATACCGGCTTCAACGCACATCTTTCCTGCGGCTTCGACCGTGACGGAGACAACCGCTTCGTCATCGATGGAGACCGCGGAACGCTCGTCATCGACGCTCCGTTTCTGAAGGCCAGTCGGCTGTTTCTCGCCAGCAACGGCCTGGTGCGCAAGGCCATCGCACCCAGAGGAAGGGGCCCGTGGGCGAAGACGCTGACGCGGGTTGCCAGACGCGTCTCCCTGCCCGGTCTTCAGCGTTTCGACCTGCCGTTCCCGGGCAACGGGTTGCAATTCGAGATCGAGGCGGCAAGTGCTGCAATCCTGGAAGGCTGGCACGAACACATCCTGATGCCGACGTCGCGCAGCGTCCAGGCGATCGAAATCATCGAAACGATCCGCGCTTTGCTTCCGTCATAGATCGCGTGGGCGGTAGGCCTGGCGGCCGTTGTTGAGCGCAAGCACGATTTCGGTCAGGTGACGTGCCGTGGCTCCGGAAAAGAACGGCGCCTCCCCACGCGTGATCGCCTCGGCCTGGGCTGCAATGCCGCCGACAAAATCGATCTTCGAGGGATAGGCGGGCAAGGCTGCAGTCCTGGCCTTGGCGGGATAGCGCACCCTGTTGCCGGCATAGAGCCGGACAGGCAGCTTGCGACCGACCTTCCATTCGACCCAGTCGAGGATGCGTTGTTGCAGCGAGCGCCTGGCGCCGAAAGCCTCGAGATGAACGGGCGAGCGGTTGTCCCAGAGGTCGCGCACGACGATGGTGCCCTTGTCGCCGATGATGGTCAGCGACCGGTCGCGCGGAGCCGCAAGCCCACAGGTCACCCGCGCCGTCACGCCTGAGCGGAAGGAAAGGCAGCCGACCGAGAAATCCGGACCGAGCAGCAACCGTTCCGTACCCGGCCCCTTGTCCGGAAAGGTCAGGGCCGAAACGGCGCTGACCTCGGCAACCGGGCCGAAGAGCGAAACGAGCCAGCTTGCGGCGTAGCCGGCGTGCTCGAGTGTGCAGCCGACTTCGAACTCATGCACGCCCGGCCAGCGGGCGCCGGAACGGCTGCGCCATTCCCGCCAGTTTGCCTTGAACACCGGGCCATCTTCCATTTCCGCGTAGACGAGGCGCGGCGTGCCGATGGCACCAGCCGCCAGCAGCGAGGCACAAAGCGCGTGCGCCTCGCTGAGCGCATTGGCCGGCGCGCCGCCTAGCACCAGCGCCCGCTCGCGCGCCAGTTCCACCAGCTCGCTCGCCTCATCGACGTCCATGGCCAGCGGCTTTTCGCAATAGACATGCTTGCCGGCGAGAAGTGATGCCCGATTTACGGTGTAGTGACTTTCCGGCGTCGTCAGGTTGACGACGATCGTGACCGCCGGATCAGCCAGCGCCTCTTCCAGCGTCGCGTAGCGGTTGACCTTCCAATAGTCGGCAAACTCCGTCAGGCGGGCTTCATCGCGGTCCCAAACGCCTACGAGCCGCAACTGCGGATGGTTGGCAAGCGTCGTCATGTAATAGTCGGCAACGAAGCCGGTTCCGACAAAGGCTATCCCGGTCATCGCTGCAGCCTCCTAGCGTGCGTCGGCAAGGAACGACGCGACATAGACGAGCGGCGCATTCCAGTTGATGGTGATCTCATTGGATCCGTAGGCCTCGATATCATCGACATAGCATGTCTGGGGGGCGCAGCCCTTCAGGCGCTCTTTGGCGATCGCATCGACAGGCGTCGAATTCGGTCCGCCGGCAAGTGATCCGACCGGCGGGTTAGGCAGGGCCGGGTCCAGCTGATGCGCGTACCAGCGGCTATGCTGGTTCTGCGGCGAGCGAGCGCCGTAGCCCGTGATGTAGGACATCGCCATGGCATTGCGGCCAAGAAGATAGTCCATGCTTTCCCGCGCGGCATTGAGGAAAGTCTTCTCGCCCGAAAGGTCGAAGGCCGCCGACAGGACGATGATGTTCTGCAAAATAAGCTGGTTCGATCCCCAGTCGTACTGGTGATTTCCAGGGCGATAGATCTGCCCGAACGGCTCGGCTGCCTGCAGCGGCAGGAAGGATCTGGCCGCATTCAGAACCGTGCGTCGCACCATGTCGAGATCGGCCTTGGGCAAGGCTTCACCGTAGAGCGCCAGCTGCAGCCGGGCGAAGCCGGCAACATTGCGCCAGTGGAAGGCGCCGCTCGGCGGCAGTACATCGCCCGACCAGTGCGGTGATGCGCGCAGGACGTCGAGATACTTCGCGTCTCCGGTCGTCAGGAAAAGCTCGGTCGCAGCCCAATAGAGTTCGTCCGAAACGTCGTCGTCGTCATAGTCGCCGCCGCCTGAATTCCCGTCCGATTTCGGCGCGAGCAGGACCGGATTGGCATTGGCCGCCACCCATGCCTTGCGGGCGGCCGAAAGCAGCTTTGCCGCAAATGTCGGATTGTCCTTGGCAAACAGCCGCGAGGCCTGTGCGGCAACAGCTGCCACGTCGAAGGTCGCAGCCGTCGAGGGTCGGTGCAGCGCCCGCGGCTTCGGATCCTCGCTCGGCAGCATCGGCGGCGACGTCCACTCGGTGTCATGGATCTTGTGATGAACCATCCCGGCAAGCGGTTCGCCATCCGGCACCATCATCGAAAGCAGGAACTGCAGCTCCCATCGCGCCTCGTCGAGCAGATCGGGAATGCCGTTGCCGTTTTCCGGAATGCGCGCAAGCTGATCGCGCAGGGCTGGCGATTTGGCCCCGCCGAAGGCGCTGGCGCGCTCGTAGGTCGCCAGCAGCTGAGCAGCGGAGATCGCGCCGTTGACCGCATACTTGCCGTGATCGCCGGCGTCGTACCAGCCACCGGAAACATCAAGACGATAGGTGCAGGACCAGTCGCCGTAGAGTGATGCGGCTTCGTCGCCACTGAGGCAGCCAACCGATTTGTCGCCCTCGTTCGGTGCGACACCCACATGGCCGGCGGGCCGCGCATAGGCCTTGCCGGCGATATCGCCGCGGATCTTGATGCCGCTGCGCTGCGGATAGAACCAGGAGAGCGCGTCGACGGTGAGACGGCCATAGAGATTGTCGGAGATCGAAAAGCGGTCGCTCGTCCAGTCGCCGGAGACCAGTCGATAGCCGTCACCGAGAACGGCATAGGCGGAAAAATCCGCCACATGCGTCCTGACGCCGCCGGACGGATCAAACCCGCTCGGCCGGGTCATCCCCTCGCCGACGACGACATCGCCGGCATCGACAAGTTGGAAGGATATGGCGCGGCGCGCGTCCGAGATCACGGTCGCCCGCTTCGGGCCATCGGTGAAATAGCCGAGCTGGTTGACCCGGATGGTCGGGCCCCTGTTCGCCCGGTTGGTGGCAGCGGGAGGTGCGGCAATCTCCACTAATGACACGTTGTCGATACAGAAGCGCGAGGGCTTGTCGGCTCCGCCGAGCGGGAAGACCAGTTGAGCCTCCTCCTCGTCCGACGCCATGAAGTCCGCCGAAAACGATGCGCGCTCCGACTCGCCGCCGACGCTGAACTCGCTCTGCACCGTCCAGGGCTCGGCCGCGCGCTGGATGCGGGCCGGCACGGCACGGACAGGATCGGCCGCGGCCGACAATGAAAGCCTGTAGTGTAGTCCCGGTTCAAGTTTCACGCCGTTGACGCCGATGAGCCTGTCCCAGGGACCGCCGCCCGCCGAAACGTCGGCGCAAAGCTCGCCCCCGCCCCGCGTCAGCGCCACACCCTCACCGGCCCAGAAGCCGTCCTGGCCATGCTCGAAACGGCCGTCGACGATCAGGTCGGCGCCTGCTGCCACGCCGGGCAGAAATAGGACGACCATGGCCGCCTGCGCGATCCCCAACCTCGACACCGTCTCGCACTCCGCTTCATTCGGCGCCGGATCGCACCGTCCGGACGACGGCCAAAAGCACGAGCCATGGATCCGGCGATACACGGCGCGGTAGCGTTGACGCAAACAGGTTAAACTTGAGAAAACGTCCGCGCCTGCAACGAAAAATCCCGCCCACCGCCGGAAATGAACAGGTGATTCTTTCGGCAAATCACACCCACCCACCAAACTGGTGCGAGCCCTGAACCCGTTCACGCGCCGGCTCTCCAGACTTGACCCGAACCTGCGCCCTGATAGTTTGACCAAAGGGTAAAAAAATCCGAACGGGCGCGACTGCCCGACACAGGACCATGCCGAGGAGAACTGGAATGTCGAACCGTCTGAATACCACGCCGAACGATCTGCGCGCCTTCTGGATGCCGTTTACCGCCAACCGGCAGTTCAAGAAGGAGCCGCGCCTGTTCGTCGGCGCCAAGGACATGCACTACACGACCCATGACGGTCGCACGGTGCTCGACGGTACCGCCGGTCTCTGGTGCGTGAATGCCGGCCATTGTCGCCCGAAGATCACCGAGGCGATCCGCGAACAGGCGGGTGAGCTCGACTATGCACCGGCCTTCCAGCTCGGCCACCCCAAGGCCTTCGAACTCGCCAACCGCCTGGTCGACATCGCACCTGAGGGCATGAACCACGTTCTCTACACCAATTCCGGGTCGGAATCGGTCGAGACCGCGCTGAAGGTGGCGCTCGCCTACCACCGCGCCAAGGGCGACGGCTCGCGCTCCCGCCTGATCGGCCGCGAGCGCGGCTATCACGGCGTCAATTTCGGCGGCATCTCGGTCGGCGGCATCGTCTCCAACCGCAAGATGTTCGGCACGCTCTTGACCGGCGTCGACCACATGCCGCACACCCACCTGCCAGCCCAGAACGCCTTTACCCGCGGCGAGCCCGAACATGGCGGTGATCTCGCGACCGAGCTCGAGCGCATCGTCACCCTGCACGACGCCTCGACGATCGCCGCAGTCATCGTCGAACCGGTGGCAGGCTCGACCGGCGTGCTGATCCCGCCGAAGGGCTATCTCCAGAAGCTGCGCGACATCTGCACCAAGCACGGCATCCTCTTGATCTTCGACGAAGTCATCACCGGCTTCGGTCGCCTCGGCACGCCTTTCGCCGCCCAGTATTTCGACGTGACGCCTGATATCATCACCACCGCCAAGGGCCTCACCAACGGCGTTATCCCGATGGGCGCGGTGTTCGTGACGTCGGAAATCCACGACGCCTTCATGAACGGCCCGGAACACCTGATCGAGTTTTTCCACGGCTACACCTATTCCGGCAACCCGATCGCCTCGGCCGCAGCCCTCGGCACCCTCGACACCTACAAGGAAGAGGGCCTTCTGACCCGCGCCGCAGAACTGGCCTCCTACTGGGAGGATGGCCTGCATTCCCTCAAGGACTGCCCGAATGTGATCGACATCCGCAATGTCGGCCTGATCGGCGCGATCGAGCTGCAGCCGATCGCCGGAGAACCGACCAAACGTGCCTTCAACGCCTTCCTGAAGGCCTATGAGAAGGGCCTCCTGATCCGCACCACCGGCGACATCATTGCGCTGTCGCCGCCGCTGATCATCTCCAAGGCGGAGATCGACGAGCTGTTCGACAAGCTTCGCGACGTGCTCGTCAACAATATCTGATAACGTCGCCACCGGCGAACAGGACCCTTTCCCCGGCAACGGGGAGAGGGTTAATCTTATCTACAGACCGAAATAAAGGGTGCAGAGATGTCGACAGCTTTGGAACGAATGATCGACCAGGGCGTCGGCCGCGAGCCGGCCGACATCGTGCTCAAGGGCGGGCGCTTCTTCGACCTGGTGACAGGCGATCTCGTCGCCTCCGACATCGCCATATCAGGTGGCCGCATCGTCGGCACCTATGGCGATTATCAAGGACGCGAGGAGATCGATATCTCCGGCCGCATCGTCGTGCCCGGCTTCATCGATACGCACCTGCACATCGAATCCTCGCTCGTCACCCCGCATGAGTTCGATCGCTGCGTGCTGCCGCTCGGCATCACCACCGTCATCTGCGACCCGCACGAGATCGCCAACGTGCTCGGCACCGAGGGCATCCAGTTCTTTCTCGATTCCGCCCTCGAGACCATCATGGATATCCGCGTGCAGCTGTCGTCCTGCGTGCCGGC
Organism: Ensifer adhaerens; assembly: GCF_013283195.1. GTDB lineage: Bacteria > Pseudomonadota > Alphaproteobacteria > Rhizobiales > Rhizobiaceae > Ensifer > Ensifer adhaerens_G. The sequence goes on from NZ_JABEKT010000001.1 coordinate 3,420,616, forward strand.
GACGCACCTGGAGACGTCAGGCGCCGACCTGCCGATCGAACGGCTCCTGCCCTTCCGCGATCATCCGAAGGTGATCGGCCTTGCCGAGTTCATGAACTTCCCCGGGGTCGTGCACAAGGATCCCGTTTGCCTTGCCAAGCTGGAGGCGTTCCAGGGCGGCCATATCGACGGCCACGCGCCGCTCTTGAGCGGCAAGGACCTCAACGGTTACCTGTCGACCGGCATCCGCACGGAGCACGAATGCACCACGGCGCAAGAGGCGATGGAGAAGATCCGAAAGGGCATGCACATTCTGGTGCGTGAGGGCTCGGTCTCCAAGGACCTGCATGCGCTGATGCCCATTATCACCGAACGGCTGTCGCCCTATCTCGCGCTCTGCACCGACGACCGCAATCCGCTCGATATCGCCGAGCAAGGCCACCTCGACTACATGATCCGCACCGCGATCTCAGCCGGCGTCGAGCCGTTGGCGATCTATCGCGCCGCCTCGATTTCGGCCGCACGCGCCTTCGGCCTTCGCGACCGTGGCCTTGTTGCGCCAGGCTGGCGCGCCGATCTCGTGGTGCTCGATAGCCTGGAAAGCTGCCGCGCGCAGATGGTGTTTTCCGGCGGCCGGCGCGTGAGCGACGCCCTGTTTGCCACCCGCAAGCCTGTCGCCCCGGTCGGGCTCGACAGCGTCAAGGCCGGCCATGTCAACGCCAGCGACTTCGGCGTGCCCTATTCCGACAATGACACGTCCGTCATCGGCGTTCTGCCGGGCAAGATCATCACCGAACACCGCCGCTACAAGCTGCCGGCAAACGGCAACGAGACCGGCGTCGATCTCGGCCGCGACATCATCAAGGTGGCGGTAATCGAGCGCCACGGCGTCAACGGCAACCATGCCAATGGCTTCGTCCAGGGCTTTGGCCTGAAGAAGGGCGCGATCGCGTCCACGGTCGGCCATGACAGCCACAACATCTGCGTCGTCGGCGTCAATGTCGAGGACATGGCGACCGCTGCCAATCGGCTTGGCGAGATCAAGGGCGGCTTCGTCGTCGTCGAGGATGGCAAGGTCACCGGCGAGATCGCATTGCCTGTCGCGGGCCTGATGAGCCTTGAGCCACATGAATCCGTGCGCGATACCCTGCATCACCTGCGCCAGGCCGCCTTTGCGCTGGGCGCGACGCTGGAAGAGCCGTTCCTGCAGCTCGCCTTCCTGCCGCTGCCGGTGATCCCGCATCTGAAGATCTCCGACCGCGGGCTCGTCGACGTTGACAAGTTCATGCTGATCGGCTGAGCCGGATTAGCGTCGCTCAGTTATCGGCGGAGGAGCCGGAAAGCTCCTTGCGGAAATACACCACGCGTTCGGTTTCCTCGAAGCCGAGCGCCATGTGCAGGCCGTGGCTTTCAAGGTTGTCGATGTCGGTGTCCGACGCCAGCTCGCGACAACCATGGCTGATCGCCCAGCGCTCTGCAGCCGTGATCAGCGCCCGCGCCACCCCATGGCGACGATAGCGTGGAAGCACGTAGATGCCTTCGAGAAAGGCGACAGGCGACGTCTCGCAGCCGTTGACGTAATCCGTGCGCAACGACACCTCAGCAAAGCCTGCGGCAACCCCTGCATCGTCCTCGCACAGAAACGCCGCCTGCCGTTCGGCCGCCGCAAGACAGCCGTCGATCTCCTCACGGTGCACCACGGCCGGCGTATCGGACCAGAGCGCCAGCCGCATCTCCAGCCAGCGTCCCACCATCTCGACGTCCATCAGCAACACACGCATCACAGTTTCCCGCAATAGGCGCTCAGGCCACCGAGCTTCAGCACGCCACCGACAACCTCAGCCAATTGGCCCGGCAGTGGAACGGTCTCGACGGACGTGTCGGAAACGAGGAACTCCTGCGGCTCCCGCGTCAGGTTGAAGACGAAGAGCAGTCGCTCACCGTCCTTTTCGCGGGTGAACGCCAGAAGATCGCGGTTGCTCTCAAGAAACGACATGTCGCCATCGTGCAACGCTGCATGCGACCGGCGGAAGCCAAGCATGGAACGATAATGATTGAGCACACTGTCGGCGCCAGACTGCTGCGTATCGACCGCCAGCCGCGCCTGATCCGCCGGCACCGGCAACCACGGCTTTCCGGCGGAGAAACCAGCATTCGTGGCAGACGCTTCCCACACCATCGGCGTGCGGCAACCATCCCTGCCCTTGAAGGACGGCCAGAAGCGGATGCCGTAGGGATCGCGCAGATCCTCGAAGGCGACGTCGGCCTCGGGCAGGCCGAGCTCTTCGCCCTGATAGAGGCACACCGAACCACGCAGGGTCGCGAGTAGCGTGATCGCCAGCCTGGCGACTACCTCCCGTTCCGCCTCGCTTTCGGCAAAGCGGCTGACATGGCGCATGACGTCGTGGTTGGAAAAGGCCCAGCAGACCCATCCGTCAGTGACCGCCTTCTGGAAATTGTCGACGCAACGGCGGATATGGCTTGCGGTGAAATCCGGGCCGAGCAGATCAAAGGTGTAGCACATGTGCAGCTTGTCGCCGCCGCTGGTATAGGCGGCCACCGTCTTCAGCGAGCGGGCGCCGTCTCCGACCTCCCCCACCGTCGTGCGCCCGCCATAGCCATCGAGCAGAGCCCTGAAGCGCTGCAGGAAGGCGACGTTTTCCAGCTGGCTCTTGTCATAGAGATGATCCTGCATGCCGTAGGGATTGACGTCGGGCGCGTCGTTGCTGGTGGCATCCGGATCCGGCACCAGCGGCGGATTGTCTCTGAGATGGCGGTCGTGGAAATAGAAGTTCACCGTATCGAGCCGAAAGCCGTCGACACCACGGTCGAGCCAGAACCGCGCGGCATCGAGCACAGCATCCTGAACCTGCGGATTGTGGAAGTTGAGATCCGGCTGCGAGGCCAGGAAGTTGTGCATGTAATACTGCTTGCGCACCCCGTCCCACTCCCAGGCAGGCCCGCCGAAGATCGAAAGCCAGTTGTTGGGCGCAGTACCATCCGGCTTCGGATCCGCCCAGACATACCAGTCTGCCCTCGGGTTTTCGCGGCTGGAGCGGCTCTCGACGAACCAGGAGTGGCGGTCGGACGAATGCGAAATCACCTGGTCGATGATCACCTTGAGGTGGAGACGGTGCGCTTCCGCCAGCATGTCGTCGAAATCGGTAAGCGTGCCGAACATCGGGTCGACATCGCAATAGTCCGAGACGTCATAGCCCATGTCCGCCTGCGGCGAGGTGAAGAATGGCGACAGCCAGATGGCGTCAACGCCGAGCGAGGCAATGTGGCCGAGCCGGCGGGTGACACCCTTCAGGTCGCCGATGCCATCGCCATCGGTATCCTGGAACGAGCGCGGATAGACCTGATAGATCACCGCGCCGCGCCACCAATCGTCACCCGAACCCTGCTGAGACGCCATGCCCTGCCCCCGTGAAACCGATCTGTGCGCAAAGATGTAGCCTTGCGCGGCGCATGAGTAAACGCCGGACTGAGCCATGCCATCGCTCAAATCGCCAATGCCGGAAAACATTCTCTTGCCGAGACCGGCCTTGAACCTTATCCCGTCAGCACGGGAAAAACGAAAGGGAGAGAAGACGTTGGCCGGAACGATGCTTTCGATCGGGGAGTGCATGGTCGAACTGATGCAGGCCGAGGGCGGTCTGTTGCGCAAGGGCTATGCTGGCGACACCTTCAATGCAGCCTACTATGCGCGCCTGTTCCTGCCGAGCGACTGGACGGTCGCCTATTGCTCCGCCGTCGGCACCGACACCGTGTCCGACGAAATGCTCGCCTTCATGGCCGAGAAAGGCATCGATACCGGCCCAGTTCGCAAGATCGAAGGCCGCACGCCCGGCCTCTACATGATCCATCTGAAGGACGGCGAGCGTAGCTTCTCCTATTGGCGCTCGGCTTCTGCTGCACGGCTGCTTGCCGACGACCCGGACCATCTGCGCCGCGCCGTCGAGGGCGCCGACCTCATTCTCTTCTCCGGCATTACCCTTGCGATCCTTTCGCCCGACGCTGTGGAAACCCTGCTTGCCGAGCTGCGCCGCGCCAAGGCCGCGGGCAAGCGCGTCGTCTTCGACCCCAATATCCGCCCCCGCCTCTGGGACGATGCCGAGCGCATGCGCCGGACACTGACCGAAGGCGCCCGCGCCGCCAGCCTGCTGATGCCGAGCTTCGACGACGAGGTGACGCATTTCGGCGACAGCTCGATCACGGCGACGATCGCGCGCTACAAGGCGCTGGGTGTGGCGGATGTCGTCGTCAAGGACGGGGAAAAGGGCGTGACGCTCGCGTTCGAGGGGTCGGAAGAAAGCCACGTCCCGGCCACACCAGTCGCGCGCGTGGTCGACACCACCAGCGCCGGCGACAGCTTCAACGGCGCCTTCCTTTCCCGTCTTGTCACGGGCGGCTCGCCGAGCGAGGCTGCAGCCTTTGCGGCGCGCATCGCTGCCGGCGTCATCGGCCATCACGGCGCGCTCGTCGACAAGGCCAAGCTCGTCGGCTGACAGCCCGCATCGGCGTTGCCATCACCGCACATATTGATCGCTTCGGCGCCAAGTTTGATCCGTTTGGCGCCGAACGGATCCCTGTTTGCGCTAACTTTCCCGCATCCACATGAAGGAGATGCAGGGAATGAACCGTTTTCGTAATTTGGTGCTTGCGACCTCGATGCTCGCCGCCCACGCCACCCAGGCGGCCGATTTCACCGTGACCAGCCCAGACTTTGCCGAGGGCAAGGTGCAGCAGGCGCAATTTGCCGCTGGCATGGGTTGCACCGGCAAGGATCTGTCGCCGGCAATCTCCTGGGCCAATGCGCCTGAGGGGACCAAGAGCTTCGTCGTCACCCTCTATGACAAGGATGCGCCGACCGGCTCGGGCTGGTGGCATTGGGTGGCAATCGACATCCCGGCCGACGTCACCGCACTCGATGGCGGCGCCGGCAGCGAGACCACAAAAATGCCGGCCGGAGCGGTGACGATCGCCAACGACGCCGGCGTCGCCGGCTTTGGCGGCGCCTGCCCGCCCGTAGGCGAGGTCCATGACTACACCATCACCGTCAAGGCGCTGAGTGTCGCGAAACTGCCGGTGCCACCGGGAGCATCGGCCGCTCTGGTCGGCTTCGTCAGCAATATGAACACGCTCGCCTCAGCGACGATATCCGCCAAGGGAAGCCGTTAAACTAGCCCATCCGCAAGCCGAGATCGAACGCCGCTCGGCTTGCCCGCAGCGGCGTTTCCGCGCTACCACCGCTCTCCGGGCCGCTCGCCGAGGGAATGAAGCCGCGTGAACCACAAGATCTCCGTTCGCCCTGGCGCTGGCGCCGCGGCCCAAATCGTTCAGTATAACCGGCTGCGCTATTCAAACATCCTGATCGAGCAGCCGGTCATCATCGTCGTCAAGCGCGGCACGAAGGTCCTGCGCCAGGGCGATTTCGAATGTGTGATTGCGCCCGGCGAAGCTGTGGCCCTTCAGCAGGGCCAGGTGTTCGATGTGGTCAACGCTGCCGAGAAGGACGCCGCCTATCTCGCACAATGGGTCGCCTTCGATCCGGAGATCGTCGCCGCCTTCCGTCCAACGAAGGATATCGGCACGCCGATCGATAAGGCGCATCTCCTCACCGGCCTGCAACCTGCTTTTGTCGACGCCTTCGACGCGGCGGCCAAATCGGTTGCCGAGGCCGATGACGTTCCCCTGCCCGTCGCCCGACACCGGATCGGCGAGCTGCTCATCTGGCTGAATGTCATGGGTTGCTTCTTCCGTCCCGTCGCCACGACAAGCTTTGCCCAAAAGGCTCGTCAGAACCTCATGGGCGATCCGGGCACGCCATGGACGGGCAGCGGCCTTGGCAAGCGGCTCGGCGTCAGCGAGGCGACCTTGCGCCGCAAGCTTTCCGCCGAGGGTTGGTCGTTTCAACAGCTGTTGACCGACGTGCGCATGTCCGCAGCCATACAGATGCTGCAGTCATCCGATGTGCCCGTGCTGCACATCGCCCAGCAGGTCGGGTACGAATCGCAATCGCGCTTCGCCGCCCGCTTCCGCCAACGCTTTGGCTTTCCGCCGAGCGCAATCCGCGGCCACAGGCGCTGACGCCTGCGGCTTAGCGCTTCTTGCGCTTGTTTTCGAAGGGGTTCTCCGACGCGCGATAGTGGATGCGGATCGGCACGCCCGGCAGGTCGAAATCGTTGCGCAAGCCATTGATCAGGTAGCGCGTATAGGATTCCGGCAGCGCGTCGGGGCGCGTGCACGAAATCATGAAGCCCGGCGGGCGGGCCTTCACCTGCGTCATGTATTTCAGTTTCAGCCGGCGGCCAGACACGGCCGGTGGCGGATGCTGCACCTGCTGGGAATCGAGCCAGCGGTTGAGACGCGCCGTCGAGATGCGGCGGTTCCAGGTCTTGTCAGTGTCGATGATCGCCTGCATTAGCCTGTCGAGACCGTAGCCGGTATGACCGGAGATCGGGATGGCGCGAATGCCGCGCGCCTGCGGCAAAAGCCGCTCGGTCTTTTCTCGAAGATCGGCGAGCACCGCCTGCCAGTCTTCCACCAGATCCCACTTGTTGAAGGCGATCACGGCGGCACGACCTTCGCGGATGATGAGGTCGACGATCTGCAGGTCCTGCTTTTCGAACGGAATGGTCGCGTCGAAGACGATGACCACCGTTTCGGCAAAGCGGATGGCGCGCAGCGCATCGGCGACCGAGAGCTTCTCGAGCTTCTCCTGCACCTTGGCCTTGCGGCGCATGCCGGCGGTGTCGAACATCTTGATGGTGCGGCCGCGCCAATCCCACTCGACCGAAATCGAATCGCGGGTGATGCCCGCTTCCGGGCCGGTCAAAAGCCGGTCCTCGCCGAGGAAGCGGTTGATCAGCGTCGACTTTCCGGCGTTCGGGCGGCCGACGATCGCCACGCGCAGCGGCTTGGTCTCGTCATAGGCAGGCTCGGCCTCGTCGTCCTCTTCCCCCGCCTCGCCGGTGGTCGGGCGCAGGTCGATGTCGGTCTCGGCCACATCGTCTTCCGGCGGATAGGCCCGGTCCTCGCCGATCGCAGCGACGATCGCGTCGCGCAGGTCGAGCATGCCCTGGCCGTGTTCGGCGGAAATCGGGCAAGGATCGCCAAGCCCGAGCGTGAAGGCGTCATAGAATCCACCGTCGGAACCGCGCGCTTCGGACTTGTTGGCGACGAGCACGACCGGCTTGCCGCGCCGGCGCAGCATCTCGGCCAGCGTCTCGTCGGCAGGCGTCAGGCCGGCCTTGGCATCAACCACGAACAGCGACAGGTCGGCCTCGTCGATCGCGGCTTCCGTCTGCGCCCACATGCGGCCCTGAAGGCTGTCGGGTGCGGACTGTTCCAGACCGGCGGTATCGATGATGCGGAACCGCAGGTCGATGAGCTTGGCATCTCCAGGGCGGCGGTCGCGGGTGACACCCGGCGTATCGTCGACGAGCGCCAGCTTCTTGCCGACCAAACGGTTGAACAAGGTGGACTTGCCGACATTGGGGCGCCCGACGATGGCGACGGTGAAACTCATGAACGTATCCGTTTCCGACTGAAAGCGCTGCATGTCCTCAAGACATACAGCGCTCCAACACTTTGAAAATCAACATATCCTTTCCAGAGACCGGACCCGATCTCCAGGGATATGCGCTTAGGCTTTGCCGCTCGCGGCAATGACGTCGAGCAGCATCTGCGCCCGGCCTGCGACATTGCGCGGGCTCTGGGCGTCATCGACGATCTGTTGGAACCAGCTCTTCGCCTTGGCGATATCTCCGGCCTTGTAGGCCGACAGGCCAAGCGCCTCGCGGGCCGAGTGGCGCATGGTGTTCTGCGGCACCGCCAGTTGCTCGACCTCGGCCGAAACCTGATCATAGGTGCCGGCATCGACCAGCAGGTACGCGGCACGCAGACGGGCTGCATCGCGAAGGGCTTCGGGCAGGCTGGTATCCTTGCCGATGTCCGAGAACGCCTTGACGGCGGCATCGGTTTCGCCCTTTTCCGCCTGCAGTGTTGCTGCACGAAGACGCGCAAGCACCGGATAGGCGCCGTAGCCATCCTTCTGCAGGGTGTCGAGAGCGGCGAGCGCCTCGTCTGCCTTGTTTTCCTTGGCAAGGTTCAGTGCCTGCAGGAACTCGTCGCCAGACTTCGACGAGGCGTTGTCGCTCCAGTAATCGTAGCCGACTTTGCCGACGGTTCCCAGAACGATAAGCACGGCGATTGCCACGATGACGCTGCCGAAACGGGCCCAGATGTTCTTCATCTGGTCCGAACGCAGTTCTTCATTCACCTCGCGGATAAAGCTGTCGTCTTGGTTCGCCATCGATTGCCCCGGCCTCTCGGCCTTCCCTGCACGCTAATAGGATTTTGCGCCTTCTACCCGATTTTGCGGCAGTTGTAAGGGGGCGCGCGTTATTTAGCCGACAACCATCGGCGAAACACCGATCACCAGTTCGTGCAATTTCCAGACGATCACGCCGTAAAGGGCAGCACCGAGCACGATGGCGATGAGGTCATAGCGATAGGAAACGAAGGCCGGATAGGAGATTTCACCGGCGCGCCAGCGCTTCTTCATCGAGATGCGCAGGATGACGGCCCAGACGAGGAACGTGCCGAACAGCAGCACCGACGACGTCTCGCCATTGGCAAGCAGGTGGGCGAGCGCCCAGATCTTGATGGCGAGAATGGCGGGATGCTTGGTGGCCGTCCTGATCTTGCCCGGCGGCAGATAGGCGGCGACGAGACAGATGCTGGCGATGAGCATCAAGGTCAGCGCGATATGGGCGAGGAAGGTCGGGGGCGTGTAGAGCATGCCGGTGGTGGCCCGTGCCTGGTCGAAGCCATAGGCGATCAGGCCAAGACCGACGAGCGCCGAGACGCCGTGGATCGCATGCCAGGCGCCGGTGCCGCTGCGCGCAATCACCGATGCGCGCAGGCCGGGCGCGAAACTGCGAACGAGATGGATGCCCAGGAAGATCACGATACCCAATATCAGCAGCGCCATGTCGTCACCCGTCCTTCATTGTTGCTCTGTCCACTCGGGACTTGGTATGAGGCATAGCCGGAGTGGACAGAAATTTCCAGACAGATCAAAGGATTGCCGCATTCCTGGATAAAGGGACGGCATACGCAAATCGTCGCAGATATCATGATCCGAACATTTATTGCCCTTTCCCTCGCCCTTACCCCTGCCCTCGCTTCGGCCACCGAACCTGCGGCCGAAAGTGCCGTGGCTACCGTTCCCGCAAAGGAAAAGCAGCTCGTCATCGTCTCCTTCGATGGGGCGCATGACAATGCGCTGTGGGAAAAGAGCCTTGATATGGCCAAGCGCACCAATGCGCATTTCACCTATTTCCTCTCCTGTACGTTCCTGATGACACGTGCCGACGGCAGAGAGATCTACAAGCCGCCCGGGATGAAACCGGGCCGCTCCAATGTCGGCTTTGCCCAGAGCCGTGATGAGATCGCTGCTCGCGCCGGTCATATCTGGCAGGCCCACCTCGACGGCCACGACATCGCCAGCCACGCCTGCGGCCATTTCGACGGCAAGGGCTGGACGAAGGCCGACTGGCAGAGCGAATTTACGACCTTCGACGTGGCTTTGCGCGATGCCTGGAAGAAGGCTGACAAGACGGACGCCGAACCGGAAGGCTGGGCGGAATTTGCCCGCACCGGCATCAAGGGTTTCCGGGCGCCCTACCTTTCGCTGAGCGACGGGTTGCTGCCGGCGCTCAAGGCCTCCGGCTTCACCTATGACGCAAGTCTGGTGACCAAGGGACCGGGCTGGCCGACGGAGAAGGACGGCCTGCCGCGCTTCGGCCTGCCGCTGATCCCCGAGGGACCATCCAAGCGCCCGGTCATCGGCATGGACTACAATCTGTTCGTGCGCCATTCCATGGGTGTGGAAAACAAGAAGGACAGCGCCACCTTCGAAGCCCGCACCTACGAGGCCTACAGGAAAGCCTTCGACAAGGAATATGCCGGCGACCGCATCCCGCTGCAGCTCGGCTTCCATTTCGTCGAAATGAACGGCGGCGCCTACTGGCGCGCACTCGACCGGCTCTTGACCGAGGTCTGCGGCAAGCCGGATGTTGCCTGCGTCAACTACGCTCAGGCGCTACCGATGATCGAGCAGGCAAAAAAGAAGGCGGATCGCTCCGCCTTCTGATCGCTACTCATTCGATTTGGCTCAGGCCAGCTCTTCTTCGCCACCCACCGCGATGAACTTCTGCTCGATTTGCGGCAGAGGCTCGTCGTCGATTGCCGCTTCGAAGGCGCGCAGACGCTTGTAGATCGACAAAAGCTCGACAATGGTCGGCCAGGACGAAACCAGGTACTGGAACGACGACGTCACCTGCCCGAAGGCGCCTGAAATCTGGTTCAACGCACCAAGCGTGATCTTGCCGGCGATGATCGACGGCGCCAGAATCAGCAGCGAGAAGATGCCGTTGATCTGCAGATAGAAAATGCGGGCGATGTTGAAGTAGAGATAGTGGAAGTAGAGCCGGAAATAGTTCCGGCGAACGTTTTCGAAGAGATCGGCGACGGTCGGCGGCTGGGCGCGATCGGCGTGGTCCTCGCCATAAACCAGTTCCTTGCGGTAGGCAGCTTCCACACGCTGGTTGCGGAACTCGAGGCCCGGCAGCTTGATACCGACGATCGCCAGGAACACCGTACCGAACAGCGACCAAAGCACGGCGGCTGTCACGAGCGGATACGGAATGGCGCCGACGATCGGCAGTTCGGTGACGTTGGCCGAAAGCCGGATCAACACCGGCGTAAACGCGATCAGCGTCATCACGCTGTCGATCAGGCTGACGCCGAGGCCTTCCACGGTCGTGGAAAAGCGCATCGTATCTTCCTGAACGCGCTGCGATGCCCCTTCGATATGCCGCAGCTTACCCCAGTGGGCCATGTAATATTCGTTCATCGCCGTGCGCCAGCGGAAGATATAGTGGCTGACGAAAAAGCGGGTCATGACCGCCACCGCGACTGCGACCATGGCGATGCCGAGGAAGACGGCAATTTCCCCATAGAACTCCGCCGCGGTCACCACCTTCGTCTTCGAGACGATTGCCTGAATCAGATCCCAGAACGGCCCGTACCAGTTGTTGATCGCGACGCTCACCTGCACCTGAAAATAGGTGACGAACAGAATGAGGGCCGATCCGAGGATCGACCAGTTCTGCCAGGGGTGTGGCGAGTAGACATACCAGAATGCGGCGAACAACCCGACGACCAGCGCAAAGTACAGGTAGAACCAGAGGAAGGCAGGCGACCAGAAGGCCGAAATGCCGGTGATCGGCGGCGCATCGGAGGGCAAAGGCGGCATTCCGAAGACCGCGCCCAACTGCTCGCCCCCGCCATACCAGAAGGCAATGGCGACCAGCGACCAGGCGACGAAGGAACTGAAAAAGAGCTTCGGCTTCGGAAAGAAGGATAGGAACAAAGGACGGCACTCTCGTTTCGGGGGAGGAGAACAACTCGCCTCCCGAAGCGCCGAAACTAGGGCAAAGCGCCATTTTCAACAATCCGGTAATATGAACCTTACTGTTATTTCATGATACCGGATGAGGATACCTTGCCGCATCCAACCATCGCCCCATGGGCCGTCATCGGAGTAGCTCTTCAGCGCGGCAAGGCGGCTGAGATCCGCCTCAACTCCACCATGATGATGCCGCCGCAGACAAACAGCACGGCAGCCGCGATCAATGTTGGCGCTGAAAAGCTGCCGGTACGCTCAGCGAGCCAGCCGGCAACGACAGGGCCGATGATCTGGCCGATGCCGAAGGCGGCCGTCATCAAGGCGAGCGCCTTGCGCGGGCTTGCCGGCGCGAGATGCCGGCCGATCTGCAGGCCGTAGGCGGTGATCATCATGAAGGTGGCGCCGAGCATCAGCCCGCCGGCAAGCGGCGCATAGGGCAGCGGCAGACTGACGGTCAGCACAAGTCCGACGGCCTCGACCAGAAGACCGATTGCATAGACGCCGGCAAGTCCGAAGCGCGGCACGGCAAAGCGCCAGAGATAGACCGATAGTGCAGCGCTCAGGCCCGTGATCAGCCAGGCGAGGAACTCGATGCTGTGACCGCCGCTGGCATCCCGGGCCATGGCGACGAGGAAGGTCGCGGTGATGACATAGCCGAAGCCGAACAGACCATAGGTCAGTGTCACCACCGTCAGGGGCCGCGTCCAGATAAGCGGCTTTTCGCGCACGGCGCCGTTGCCCGAGACAGGACCCGACGGCAGCATGAGGGCGACAACGATCGTACCGATCAGGCCGACAAGAGCGCCGGTGAACCAGTCGGCCTGCGACGCGCTCAGCCCGGCGATACCGGCAAGTGGTGCGGCCCAGACGCAGAGCGAGGAGAAGGCGATACCGAGCCCGACGCCACCGAAATGCACCGCCGGCACATGTTCGGACCGTGCCAGCAGCCCGTGGCCAAGCACGATGCCGGAGATGAAGATCATCGAAAACGCGCTCGCAAGACCGGCCAGAAAGCGGATGAGGCTCAGAACAACGACAGAGGAAGACAGCCCCATCGCCGCAAGCAGCAGCGTGGTCGCCAAAAGCGAAGCGAGCCCGATGCGGCGTTCATGCCCATGCGCCCAACCATAGGCGCCGAGCACGGCACCGGCGAGATAGCCGACGAAGTTCGCCGAGGCGATGACACCGGCATCGGCCGGCGTCAGGCCGAGGTCCGCCATCATCGCCGGCAGGATCGGCGTGTAGGAGAAGCGACCAAACCCCATCGCAACCGCCATGGCGATGGCGCCGGCGGCAGCGGTCGAGGCGAGACTGGGCGAATGGGATCGGTCGAGCGTGGTCATAACAGTTTATTGCACTGCAAAACGACGACCACAAATCACTAAAATTGAAGGACCTATTGAAGGAATCGAACGCTGCCCGTCAGCCGGGCAGCGTCACCACCAGCGGCCCGCCGCGGGTGACGATGACGGTGTGTTCGTATTGTACGGTCGGCGCCCGCGGCTCGCTGTAGAGCGTCCAGTCGTCCTTGTCGCCGCTCTCGGCCCAGTCCGCTCCCATCGAGAGGAAGGGCTCGACGGTAAAGACCATGCCGTCGGTCATGCGCCGGCGTTCGCTTGGATCCGGCCAGGTGGCGATCTCCTTCGGCTCCTCGTGCAGGGAGCGGCCGATGCCGTGGCTGGCGAGGTTGGTGACCAGCGAATAGCGGTTCTTGCGGGCGAAATCGCCGATGGCGTTGCCGATTGCGGCGAGCGGTTGGTCGGGACGCACCTGCTTGAGGCCAACCCACATCGCCCGCTTGCCGTCCCGGCACAGTCGGTCGATCGCAGCCGACACCGGCGGCACCGGGAAGGACGCACCGGTATCGGCGAAGATGCCGTCTTTCTCGGCGGAGACGTCGATGTTGACGAGATCGCCGGCGCGGATGATGCGGCTGCCGGGAATGCCGTGGGCGATTTCCTCGTTGACGCTGATGCAGGTGGCGCCCGGAAACTGGTAGCAGAGTTCAGGGGCTGAGCGTGCACCCGCCTCTTCCAGCACCTTGCGGCCGATGGCATCCAGCTCCGCCGTGGTGATGCCGGGCTCGAGCGCTTCGCCCATCGCCTGCAGCGCATTGGCGCAGATGCGGCCGATTTCCTTCAGCCGCAGCAGATCTTCTTCGTTGTTGAGGGTCATCCGTGTCTCGCTTTCGTGCCCACATGTAGCCCGTCGGCGCCGGATTTTCCAGCGCCGACAGCTATGCATGTTGGGCTCGCGATGTTCAGGCCGAAACGGCCTGTCCGGCCTTCTCGTCAGCGAGTGCCTTGCGCACCAGCGGCGCGACCTTGGTGCCGTAGAGTTCGATGCCGCGCATGATCTGGTCGTGCGGCATCGGGCCGATCGCCATCTGCAACAGGAAGCGGTCGTTGCGGAACAGCTTCCAGTTCTCGACGATCTTCTCGACCACGGTTTCCGGATCGCCGAGGAAGAGATTGCCGGCAGGGCTGCGCGCCTGGTCGAAATGCGCCCGGTTGGTCGGTCCCCAGCCGCGCTCGCGGCCGATGCGGTTCATCACTTCGGCCTGCGGACCATAGAATTGGTCAGCGGCAAGATCGGTGGTATCCGCGATGAAGCCATGCACGTTGATGCTGGTCTTCAGCTTGGCCGGATCCTGGTCGGCGCGGCGGGCCGCCTCGCGATAGAGGTCGAACAGCGGCGCAAACCGGCGCGGCTCGCCGCCGATGATGGCGAGCGCCACCGGCAGCCCGAGCGCGCCGGCACGGGCAACCGACTGCGGCGTACCGCCGACGGCGATCCACAACGGCAACATCTGCTGCAGCGGACGCGGATAGACGCCGCGGTCGCTGATCGCGGGGCGCATCTCGCCTGCCCAGGACACTTTCTCCGTTTCGCGCAACGCCATCAGCAGATCGAGCTTTTCAGCGAAGAGCTGTTCGTAATCATCGAGCGACTGACCGAAGAGCGGGAAGGACTCGATGAACGAACCGCGCCCGGCCATGATTTCCGCCCGGCCATTGGAGATGAGGTCGAGCGTCGAAAACTGCTGAAACACGCGCACCGGATCGTCGGAACTGAGAACCGTGACCGCACTCGTCAGCCGGATGCTTTTGGTTCTCGCGGCGGCGGCGGCCAGGATGACGGCCGGCGCTGAAGCCGCATAATCGGGGCGGTGATGTTCGCCGAGGCCGAAGACATCGAGGCCGACCTGATCGGCCAGCTCGATCTCTTCAAGCAGATTGGCAAGCCGGCGCTGGCCTTCCCGGCCCTTGTCGGCTGCGTTCGGATCGACATCCGCGAAAGTGTAAAGCCCGAGTTCCATGGTGCCCATCCTGTCCTTGTTTACCGACAGATAGTTGGCGCGGGGACAAGCAGCAAATGCGCATTCGGGAAACACTGTGTTTCCCGAATGGATCCAAACGGCGCTTTGATCAGGCCTGGGTCAACGTGCGCTTGACCGCATTGCGCCAACCCTTGAGCTTCACCTTGCGCGTCGCCTCGTCCATGGCGGGCTCGAAGCGGCGATCGCGGGCCCAGGACTTGGCAAAGTCTTCCTGCTTCGGCCAGACACCGGCGCGGCTGCCGGCAAGCCAGGCAACGCCGAGTGCCGTCGTCTCGAGAATGATCGGCCGGTCGACGGGTGCGTCGAGGAGGTCGGAAAGCCGCTGCATCGTCCAGTCCGAGACGACCATGCCGCCATCGACCCGCAGCACCGTTTCCTTGCCGTGGCTGCGCCAGTCCTTGTGCATGGCTTCGAGCAGATCGCGTGTCTGGTAGCAGACCGCCTCGAGCGCAGCACGGGCGAACTCGGCCGGGCCGGTGTTGCGGGTCATGCCGAAGATCGCGCCGCGGGCGTCGGGGTCCCAATGCGGCGCACCGAGACCCGTGAAGGCCGGCACCAGATAGACCTCCTGCGACGGGTCGGCGCTTTCGGCAAGCGTGCCGGCGTCGGGCGCGGCCTTGATCACCTTCAGGCCATCACGCAACCACTGTACGGAAGCGCCGGCAACGAAGATCGAGCCTTCGAGAGCATAGGTGGTTTCGCCATCCAGCTGATAGGCAATGGTGGTGAGCAGCCGGTTCTTCGAGCGCACCATGTCCCGGCCGGTGTTGAGCAGCGCGAAGCAGCCGGTGCCATAGGTCGATTTCAGCATGCCCGGCTTGAAGCAGGCCTGGCCGATGGTCGCGGCCTGCTGGTCGCCGGCAACGCCGAGGATCGGGATCGCTGCGCCGAACAGTGCCTTGTCGGTGACGCCGAAGTCGGCGGCGCAATCCTTCACCTCCGGCAACATGGCGCGGGGAACGCGCAGGATGTCGAGCAGCTCGTCATCCCAGGCATTTTCGGCGATGTTGTAGATCAGCGTGCGCGAGGCGTTGGTCGCGTCGGTGACGAAGGACTTGCCGCCCGTCAACCGCCAGATCAGGAACGTATCGACCGTGCCGAAGCAGAGCTCGCCCCTGGCAGCACGCGCATGGGCGCCCTTCACATTCGACAGCAACCACTGAAGCTTCGTGCCGGAGAAGTAGGGATCGAGCAGCAGCCCGGTCTTCTTGGCGAAGGTCTTTTCCAGCCCCTGCTTCTTCAGCTTGTCGCAATAGGCAGCGGTTCGGCGATCCTGCCACACGATGGCATTATGGATCGGCTTTCCGGTCTGGCGATCCCAGACGACGACGGTTTCGCGCTGGTTGGTGATGCCGATGCCGGCGAGATCGCTGGCCGAGATCCCCGCCTTCTTGATCGCCTCTTTGACGGTGACGATAACCGTCTCCCAGATTTCCTCCGGATCGTGCTCGACCCATCCGGATTTCGGGAAATGCTGCTTGAATTCCTTCTGGTCGACGCCCGCCACCTGCTGCTTGCCGTCGAAGACGATCGCCCGGCTCGATGTCGTGCCCTGATCGATCGCGAGAATATATCCGCCCATATGCCCCTCCCCGGCCTCACATCACGTGTTTCGACGCGCTTCCTCGAGCGCGTGGCGTCCATTTCGAAAAACTTCAATACGATGGCAAAACGAATGTCAAACGAAAACAAAACGCAAGGAACCGTGACGAAGCCTGCAGCCGCAACTCTGCGTCGGCGACCTGAAAAACACAATTGTCACCTCAGCGGTTTTACGCGTAGGTTGACGCTGTTGCGTCGCAAAAACCGGGCAAGATCAGGCGACGCTGCAAAGGGAGAAATCAGGAATGACGAGAACTGCGGTCATCACCGGTTCGACGAGCGGAATCGGCCTTGCCATTGCCAAGGCTTTCGCCAAGGGCGGCGCCAATATCGTCTTGAACGGCTTCGGCGCGCCCGACGACATCAAGGCTGCGATGGAGGAAGTCGCCGCACTTGCCACCGGAACCGTGATCTATCATCCGGCCGACATGACGAAGCCGGACGAGATCGCCGACCTGATGGCAACGGCGGAAAAGCGCTTCGGCGGCGTCGACATTCTCGTCAACAATGCCGGCGTTCAATATGTCGAGAAGGTCGAGGATTTCCCGATCGAACAATGGGACCGGATCATCGCCATCAACCTCTCCTCCTCCTTCCACACCATTCGCGCCGCCCTCCCCGGCATGAAGGCCAGGGGCTGGGGCCGTATCATCAATATTGCGTCTGCCCACGGGCTCGTCGCCTCGCCGTTCAAGTCGGCCTATGTCGCCGCCAAGCATGGCGTGATGGGCCTGACGAAAACAGTCGCGCTGGAAGTCGCCGAGAATGGCATCACCGCCAACTCGATTTGCCCGGGCTATGTCCTGACCCCGCTGGTCGAAAAGCAGATCCCGGATCAGGCCCGCACCCGCGGCATTACCGAGCAGCAAGTGATCAACGACGTAATGCTCAAGGGGCAGCCGACCAAGAAATTCATCACCGTCGAGCAGGTGGCGTCACTCGCCGTCTACCTCGCCGGCGACGACGCCGCACAGATCACCGGCACCCATGTCTCCATGGACGGCGGCTGGACGGCGCAATAGTGCGCGGCGCGTCCATTGAGACAAGGCGCAAGACGCCCTAACTTTATGACAATGCGCAAGGGTCCACCGCCAGGAACGATTCCGGCTTTCGCGGCCTTGCATCAGCAGGAATGAACGGCATGCCCCAGGACAGGGAAAGCAAGAACAACGACAGCATTCGCTTCATTCTCAATGACAGCGAGGTCGCGCTTTCCGATGTCGCGCCGACGGCGACGCTGCTCGATTACCTGAGGCTCGAGCGCCGGCTGACCGGCACCAAGGAAGGCTGCGCCGAAGGCGACTGCGGCGCCTGCACCGTGCTCGTCGGCCGACTTGCCGGGGAAAAGCTGGTCTATGAAAGCGTCAACGCCTGCATCCGCTTCGTCGGATCGCTGCATGCAACGCATGTGGTAACGATCGAACATCTCGCCGCCCGTGACGGGACGCTGCATCCGGTGCAGCAGGCGATGGTCGATTTCCACGGCTCCCAATGCGGCTTCTGCACACCCGGTTTCGTCATGTCGCTCTATGGTCTGTGGCTGTCGAACGATGACCCCAGTCGGGCAGACATCGAAAAGGCGCTGCAAGGCAATCTCTGTCGGTGCACCGGCTATGAGCCGATCGTCAAGGCCGCCGAAGCCGCGGCCAGCGCGCGACCCTCCGCCATCTTCGATCCGATCACGGCGGCGCGCGAGGCGACCATTGCCCGCCTGAAGGCGCTGCAACCCGAAGAGACGATCACGATCCGCCACGGCGAGCACTGTCTGATCGTGCCGGCAGATGCCGCCGGCCTCGCGAACGCGCTTGCCGAACACGAGGGCGCGACGGTGGTTGCCGGCTCCACCGATGTCGGTCTCTGGGTCACCAAGCAGATGCGCCCGATCGATCCGGTCATCTTCATCAACGGCATCGCCGAACTGCAGCACATCACGCAAAGCGACACCGGCCTGACCATCGGTGCCGGCGTCAGCTATTCAGCGGCCTTTGCAGCCTTGAGCAGCGCCTTTCCCGCCTTCGGCCGGCTGATCGACCGCATCGGCGGCGAACAGGTGCGCAACATGGGCACGATCGGCGGCAACATCGCCAACGGCTCGCCGATCGGCGACAGCCCGCCGCCGCTGATCGTGCTCGGCGCAACCGTGACGCTGCGCTCGACGGAGGGTGCGCGCACGCTACCGCTCGAAGATTTCTTCATCGCCTATGGCAAGCAGGATCGAAAGGCAGGCGAATTCGTCGAGAGCATCTTCGTGCCGAAGCTGCCTGAGGGGGACCTCTTTGCCGCCTACAAGATTTCCAAGCGCCGCGACGAGGACATTTCCGCATTGCTCGGAGCCTTCCGCATTTCGATTGAAGACGGCAGGGTAAGGTCCGCCCACATCGCTTTCGGCGGCATGGCCGGTACGCCGAAGCGCGCCGCAAGCGTGGAAGCTGCCCTCATCGGCAAGCCCTGGACCGAAGAAACCGTGCGCACCGCTCAAGGTGCCTTCGAGACCGACTATCAGCCGTTGAGCGACTGGCGCGCCACGAGCACCTATCGCATGCTTGCCGCGAAGAACCTGCTGATGCGCTTCTTCCTCGAAAGCGAAGGCGAACCGGCAGAGCTCGTGCGCTACGCAGCGGGAGAGAAGTGATCATGGACAAGTCGACCTTCGAGGAACGCAAGGCGATCAACGGCCAGATGCATTCGCGCCAGCGCCATGACAGCGCCCACAAGCATGTGGCCGGCACCGCCGACTATATCGACGACATGCCGGAACCGGCGGGCACCCTGCACGGCGCGCTCGGAATGACCGACCGCGCCCATGCCGAAATCACCGAGATGGACCTGTCGGCCGTCATCGCGGCGCCCGGCGTCGTCTGCGTGCTGACTGCGCGCGACATGCCGCATTCCAACGACATCAGCCCCAGCCACCTGCATGACGAGCCGGTGCTCGCCGACGGCATCGTCCAGTTCCACGGCCAGCCGGCCTTTGCCGTCATCGCCGAGACGCGCGACATCGCCCGCCGCGCCGCCCGGCTGGCAAAGATCAGCTATCGCGACCTGCCGCATTTCACCGATATCACCGACGCCGTCGCCCATGGCGGCGAACTCGTGACCCAGCCATTGACCCTGCAGCGTGGCGACGCGGAAACCGAACTGGAAAAGGCGCCGCGCCGGCTGAAGGGCCGGATGCGCATCGGCGGCCAGGAGCATTTCTATCTCGAAGGTCATATCGCCCTTGCAATTCCCGGCGAGGACGACGAGGTCACCGTCTGGTCGTCGACCCAGCATCCGAGCGAAATCCAGCACATGGTCTCACACGTGCTCGGCGTTCCCTCCAACGCAGTGACGGTCAATGTGCGCCGCATGGGCGGCGGCTTCGGCGGCAAGGAAACGCAAGGCAACCAGTTTGCAGCGCTTGCGGCGGTGGCGGCAAAGAAGCTCAACCGCGCCGTCAAGTTTCGCCCCGATCGCGACGAGGACATGACGGCCACCGGCAAGCGCCACGACTTTCTCGTCGACTATGACGTCGGCTTCGACGACGAGGGCCGCATCCACGCGGTGCATGCCAATTATGCGGCGCGCTGCGGCTATTCCTCGGATCTTTCCGGGCCGGTCACCGACCGCGCGCTGTTCCATGCCGACAGTTCCTATTTCTACCCGCATGTGAAATTGACGTCGCAGCCGCTGAAGACCAACACAGTCTCCAACACCGCCTATCGCGGCTTCGGCGGACCTCAGGGCATGGTTGGAGGCGAGCGCATGATCGAGGAGATCGCCTACGCGCTCGGCAAAGATCCGCTCGAAATCCGCAAGCTAAATTTCTACGGCGAAAAGGGTTCGGGGCGGGATATCACGCCCTACCACCAGCAGGTCGAAGACAACATCATCGCCCGCGTCGTTGCCGAGCTCGAAGCCGACGCCGACTACCAGGCGCGCCGCAAGGCGATCGTCGACTTCAACCGCACGAGCCGGGTCATCCGCAAGGGCATCGCGCTGACGCCGGTGAAGTTCGGCATCTCCTTTACGCTCACCGCCTTCAACCAGGCGGGCGCGCTGGTGCATGTCTATCAGGACGGCTCGATCCACCTGAACCATGGCGGCACCGAGATGGGCCAGGGCCTCTATGTGAAGGTCGCCCAGGTGATCGCCGACAGCTTCCAGGTCGATCTCGACCGCGTGCGCATCACCGCCACCACCACCGGCAAGGTTCCGAACACCTCGGCGACCGCTGCCTCCTCCGGCACGGATCTCAACGGCATGGCTGCCTTCGATGCCGCGCGCCAGATCAAGGAGCGGCTCATCGCCTTCGCCTGCGAGCGCTGGCAGACGACGGCGGAAAACGTCAGCTTCGTTCCAGACCACGTCAAGATCGGCGAGGAACGGATAGCCTTTCCGGAATTCATCAAGCTTGCCTATATGGCACGTGTGCAGCTCTCGGCCGCCGGGTTCTACAAGACGCCGAAGATCCACTGGGATCGCGCGACCGGCCGCGGAACGCCGTTCTACTACTTCGCCTACGGTGCCTCGGTCTCGGAAGTCTCGATCGATACGCTGACCGGCGAATACATGGTCGACCGCGTCGACGTGCTGCACGATGTCGGCCGCTCGCTCAATCCGGCAATCGACCTCGGCCAGATCGAGGGCGGTTTCGTCCAGGGCATGGGGTGGCTGACGACGGAGGAGCTGTGGTGGGACGACAAGGGCCGGCTGCGCACCCATGCGCCCTCGACCTACAAGATCCCGCTCGCCTCAGACCGGCCGAAGATCTTCAACGTCAAGCTGGCCGAGTGGGCGGAGAATGCGGAAAAGACCATCGGCCGGTCGAAGGCGGTGGGCGAACCGCCGTTCATGCTGCCGATCTCGGTACTCGAGGCCCTGTCGATGGCGGTCGCAAGTGTTGCCGATTATCGCGAATGCCCGCGCCTCGATGCGCCGGCGACGCCGGAGCGCGTCTTGATGGCCATCGAACGTCTTCGCAAATCCCCTTGAAACAAGACAACGCCGCGCATCCTGTCCGATGCGCGGCGCTTTCGAAAAGTCTGGTCAGATCCGGGGCAGTTCGTCGCTGTTGAACAGCCGATGGGCATCCTTCTGTGCCTCGGCGTCGTGCCCATAGGGGCCGCGGCCATCCATGAAACCCATGTCTCTTTTGATGTGGTCGGACAGTGCATTGACATCGAGCACCGGCTTGGCGGCAACAGTGCCGCGAAACAGGGAGGACGTGAACCGCACGACCGCATCCAGCGAAAGAACCTGTTTTCTTTCAGTATGTTCGATAACGTCGCAAGTCATTTTTATCACCTGTTCGTCTTGGGAAGTTGACTTGCAGGATGACGTGGAAGAGGATTGAAATCCAATCGAACATCCGTCTGCATGCATCAAGAGGACTTATCCATGAAGATGTCCAAGCAGTTTCCGCTGAATGCGCTCCGGGTCTTCGAAGCCGTCGCCCGGCTCGGCAGCTTTACCAGGGCCGGCGAAGAGCTGGGCATGACCCAGACCGCCGTCAGCTACCAGGTCAAGCTGATCGAGGAGAATGTCGGCGAGCCCCTGTTCCTGCGCCGTCCGCGCCAGATCGCTCTCACCGACGTCGGCCAGCGGCTGGCGCCGCGGGTCACCGAAGCCTTCGAGATGCTGCAGGAAGCCGTCTCGTCGGCGCGCGGCGACATCGACAGCACGCTGCTGATCAGTTCGACCCCGACCTTCGCCTCGCAATGGCTCGCTCGCAACATCGGCTCGTTTCAGCTCGCTCACCCCACCATCGCCGTGCGCCTGGACACCAACGACAACCTCGTCGATTTTGCCAAGGAATTCACGGATGTCGCCATCCGCTCCGGCGCGGGCGTGTGGCCCGGTCTCGACACGCATCCGCTGATGCGCGTCGAGTTCAGCCCGATGCTGAGCCCGGCACTCGCCGAAACCATCGGCGGCATCCACGAACCACGCGATCTCCTGAAGCTCAGGATCATCGATGCCGGTGATCCCTGGTGGCGGCTCTGGTTTGCCGCAGCCGGCGTGAAAGAGCCGGATCTGGAAGGTCGGCCGACGAGCCGGCTCGGGGCACAATCCTTCGAGGCGCGCGCGGCCATCGCGGGCCAGGGCGTGGCGATCCTGACGCCGGAATTCTACGGCGACGACGTGGCGCTTGGCCGGCTCTACCAGCCTTTCGACCTGCGCTGCAGCGACGGCTGCGATTACTGGCTTGCCTACCCGCATGCCCGCCGCAACACCCCGAAGATCCGTATCTTCCGCGACTGGATCCTCAGCGAACTCTGCCCGTCGATGCAGTTCGGAGCCGATTGGGTGGAGCAGCGCAAAGCAGCTTCCGCGCGCTAAAGCATTTCCAGGAAAAGTGCGGAGCGGTTTTCCGTCAGGAAATGCGTAAAGGCGGAGACATAGAGCGGTTCTGTGTTTCCGTCTAAATCGGAAACGCTCTAGGGTAACCCCTTAGAATCCATCAGGTTTATCGTCAGGCAGATTTCACCGCGAAATCGTCCCGATCCCTGCAAAACACGACCACAGGTGCATGCTCCCCCTTCCCCAACTCCCGGTTTTTGCGCAAGGTGCGCCGACGGAGAGAATAAAGGGGACCCCGAATGTACGAGTTCGCCATCGCCTGGGAATGGCTGGCCTTTGCCGTGCGCTGGCTGCATGTCATCACAGCCATCGCCTGGATCGGCTCATCGTTCTATTTCATCGCGCTCGACCTTGGCCTGGTGAAGCGCGACCACTTGCCCGTTGGCGCCTACGGCGAGGAATGGCAGGTGCATGGCGGTGGTTTCTATCACATCCAGAAATACCTGGTGGCGCCGGCTTCCATGCCCGAGCACCTGACCTGGTTCAAATGGGAATCCTACGTGACGTGGCTTTCGGGCTTTGCCATGCTTTGTCTCGTCTACTACGGCGGCGCCGATCTTTTCCTGATCGACCGCCATGTGCTCGACATCTCCGCGACCACGGCCATCCTGATCTCGCTCGCCTCGCTCGGCATCGGCTGGATCTTCTATGATCTGCTCTGCAAGTCGCCTTTGGGCAAGAACACCTGGGGCCTGATGGCGCTTCTCTACGTGGCGCTGGTGATCATGGCCTGGGGCTATACGCAGGTCTTCACCGGCCGCGCCGCCTTCCTGCACCTGGGCGCCTTTACGGCGACCATCATGTCGGCCAACGTCTTCTTCCTCATCATCCCCAACCAGAAGATCGTGGTTGCCGACCTGATCGCCGGCCGCACGCCGGACCCGAAGCTCGGCGCGCAGGCCAAGCAGCGCTCGCTGCACAACAACTATCTGACCCTGCCGGTCATCTTCTTCATGCTGTCGAACCACTACCCGCTGGCCTTTGCCACCGCCTTCAACTGGATTATCGCGGCCCTCGTATTCCTGATGGGCGTCACCATCCGGCATTGGTTCAACACCACCCACGCGCGCAAGGGCAGGCCCACCTGGACGTGGCTTGCCACCGTGCTCCTCTTCATCCTGATCATGTGGCTGTCGACCGTCCCGAAGGTGCTGACCGGCGAAGAGAAAGCCGAGATCGCACCAGTCTTTGTCCGTTTTGCCGAGAATGCGCACTTCCCCGCCGTCAAGGACGCGATCTCGACCCGCTGTTCCATGTGCCACGCAGCCGAACCGGTCTATGAGGGCATCGTCCGGGCGCCGAAGGGCGTGGTGCTGGAAAGCGATCAGGAGATTGCCGCCCACGCCCGCGAAATCTATATCCAGGCGGGGCGCAGCCATGCCATGCCGCCCGGCAACATAACCGACATGACGACGGACGAGCGCCAGTTGCTGACAGCCTGGTTCGAAAGCGCCGTCGAGGAAGGCAAGACACAATGACATCGACGCTCATCCGCGGCCGCCTCCTGAGCTTTCACCGCGCGCCACTGGCCATCGACGACAGCGCCGCCTATGCCTATGAAGCCGATGGCGCGCTGCTGGTCGAGGGTGGCCTGATCAAGGCGTCGGGCTCTTATGAGAGCGTGAAGTCCGAGGCAGCGGATGACAGTGTCGAGATCGACCACCGCCCGCATCTGATCGTGCCCGGCTTCATCGACACACACCTGCATTTCCCGCAGATGCAGGTGATGGCGTCCTACGCAGCCAATCTCCTGGAATGGCTGAACACTTACACCTTCCCGGAGGAATGCCGCTTCGTCGAGACCGCCCATGCCGAGCGTATCGCCAGCCGCTTCTTCGACGAGATGGTCCGCCACGGCACGACCACAGCGGCCGCCTACTGCTCGGTCCACAAGGCATCAGCCGATGCCTTCTTCACCGAGGCGCTGCGCCGCGACATGCGCATGATCGCCGGCAAGGTGATGATGGACCGCAATGCCCCGCAAGGCCTGCTCGACACGCCTGAGATGAGCTACGACGAGACCCGCGCGGTGATCCGTGATTGGCACGGCAAGGGCCGCAACCATGTGGCCATCACCCCGCGCTTTGCCATCACCTCGACGCCGGAGCAGATGGACGTGGCCAAGTCGCTGGTGCACGAATTCCCCGAACTGCACGTCCAGACGCATCTTTCGGAAAACCGCGACGAGATCGCCTTCACCTGCGAACTCTACCCGCAAGCAGTCGACTACACCGACGTCTATGCCCGCTACGGCCTGCTTGGGCCCAAAAGCCTGTTCGGCCACTGCATCCACCTCTCCGAGCGCGAGGCGGATGTGATGAGTGAGACCGGCTCGGTCGCGGTCTTTTGCCCGACATCCAATCTCTTCCTCGGCTCGGGGCTTTTTCCGTTGCGGGCGCTCAACCGGCGCGACAAGCCGGTGCGCACTTCGGTCGCCTCCGATATCGGCGGCGGCACCAGCTATTCCATGCTGAAGACGCTCGACGAGGCCTACAAGATCCTGCAGTTGCAGGGCGAGCGCCTGAACCCATTCGACAGCTTCTTCATGATGACCCGCGGCAATGCCGAGGCGCTGTCGCTAGTCGACAGGATCGGCACGCTCGAGGCCGGCACCGATGCGGACTTCATCGTGCTCGACATGGCGGCAACGCCTGCGATGGCGCTGCGCGCCGAAGTGGTCAACTCGCTTTCCGACGAGCTGTTCCTGTTGCAAACGATGGGCGACGACCGCTCTGTGGTCGAGACCTATGTGGCGGGAAGACTGGCAAAGTCGGCACTCGCTGCCGCCTGATTTTGCCACAGAACGAAAAGAGGTCAAAAAAATTGACCTCTTTTTCCAAGCGCTATTAACAAGCCTTCGGCAAACATGATAAGGGCTGTGAAGTCAGTCCTCGAGCAGGCGTGCACGGTTTTCGCCGACATCCGCTCTGACCCCTGCGTTTCAGATGAAGGCCGTTTCCATGACGCAAATCCTCGAAATCAGCGACCTCAAGGCCCTTGCCAAGCGCCGCGTGCCAAAACTCTTCTTTGATTACGCCGACAGCGGCGCCTGGACCGAGGGCACCTATCGCGCCAACGAGGAAGATTTCGCCAAGGTGAAGCTGCGCCAGCGGGTGCTGGTCGACATGACCAATCGCTCATTGGAAACGACCATGATCGGCCAGAAGGTGTCGATGCCGGTGGCATTGGCGCCGACCGGCCTCACCGGTATGCAACACGCCGATGGCGAGATGCTGGCGGCCCAGGCGGCCGAGGCCTTCGGTGTGCCCTTCACGCTGTCGACCATGAGCATCTGCTCGATCGAGGACGTGGCGTCGGTCACGACCAAGCCCTTCTGGTTCCAGCTTTACGTCATGCGCGAGCGCGAATTCGTGCTGAACCTGATCGACCGCGCCAAGGCCGCAAAGTGCTCGGCGCTGGTTCTGACACTCGACCTGCAGATCCTCGGCCAGCGCCACAAGGACCTGCGCAACAGCCTGTCGGCCCCGCCGAAGCTGACGCCAAAACATCTCTGGCAGATGGCGACGCGTCCCGGCTGGTGCATGAAGATGCTCGGCACCAACCGCCGCACCTTCCGCAACATCGTCGGCCACGCCAAGAGCGTCACCGACCTCTCCTCGCTCGGCGCCTGGACGACGGAACAGTTCGACCCGCAACTCTCCTGGAAGGACGTCGAGTGGATCAAGGAGCGCTGGGGCGGCCCGCTGATCCTGAAAGGCATTCTCGATCCGGAAGACGCCAAGATGGCAGCTGCGACCGGCGCCGACGCGATCATCGTCTCCAACCACGGCGGCCGCCAGCTCGACGGCGCCCATTCCTCGATCAGCATGCTGCCGCGCATCGTCGATGCGGTCGGCCACCAGATCGAGGTGCACATCGACGGCGGCATCCGCTCCGGCCAGGACGTGCTGAAGGCGGTGGCGATGGGCGCCAAGGGCACCTATATCGGCCGCCCCTTCCTCTATGGCCTCGGCGCCATGGGCAAGGAAGGCGTTACCAAGACGCTGGAAATCATCCGCAAGGAGATGGACATCACCATGGCCCTCTGCGGCAAGCGCGATATCAACGACGTCAACCGCGACATTCTCGCGGATTGAGGCACGGCCTTTCGACTACTCTCCATGGAGACAGCCTCAGGATCGGCCTCAAAGAGCGCAGCGCGTCAAACATGGCGCGCTCGAGACACTGCAACGCGCTAAGCTTGCTCAAAAATTCCGGCGGTTCAACGCCGGTCAAGGGCAGCCCCAGCTCTCACCGTCATGCTCGGGCTTGACCCGAGCACCCACCAAACTCAAGCTCTTCCGCGTCCGGCGCATGGCTGGGTCCTCGGGTCAAGCCCGAGGATGACGGTCGGAGAAGGTGAGCGCGAAATCAGAGCTGCCTCCGCTCAGCAGATTGCCTGCGGAACCTCGTTCTCCAAGCATGCAGAAAACCAGCGCTCAACTGCCGCGATAGGTAGAATAGCCGTAGGGCGAGAGAAGCAGCGGCACGTGATAATGGCTGCCCGGATCGGCGATGCCGAAGCGCAAGGGAATCAGGTCGAGGAAGGCGGGTTCCGGCAGCTCCACCCCTGCTCCCCGCAGATAGGCGCCGGCGTGGAAGACGAGCTCGTAGCTGCCGGCCATGAAGCCGACGCCTTCGGCCATCGGGCCATCCACCCGCCCGTCGCTGTTGGTGTGGACGGTGCGGATCAGTTGCCGCTCCTCGCCTTCGAGCCAGAAGAGATCGATGCGCAAGCCTTCGGCGGGCTTGCCGAGCGCGGTGTCGAGGACATGGGTGGTCAGACGGCCGGTGCTGCTCATCGCGTCTCTTCCTTCAGATTGCGCTCTCGATGACGAAGGGCTCTTCATAAGAATACTCTTCGAGATTGTTACCCGGCCCCTCGCGGTCGACGACGATGAAGTCGTTGACGGCGCCCACCGTCATCAGTGGGTGATGCCAGACATTGCGGCCGTAATTGACGCCCTGCCGACCCCGCGCCCGGAACACCCGCGGCGCGCCCGGCTTGCCGCCCTCATCTTCAGCCACGACCACCAGCCAGGGCCGGTCGTCGAGCGGCGAAAAACTCTGGCTGCCGAACGGATGCCGCTCCATCATCGCGACCGAATAGGGAAAGGCCCGCGGCTGGCCGCGAAAAATGTTGATGATGACATTGGCGCCTTCGCCGGTGACGTCGGCGCGCGCCAGGCCGTGGAAGCGTTCGGTATTGCCACCGTTGATATAGCGCATCGAAGCAGGATCCGCTTCGATGACTGTGCCAAAGGGAGCGAAGGCGTCCTGCGTCAGGGGTTCGATCGAAAGAATGCGTGACATCAGACAATACCCCCCCGGCTGTTGCAGCCGGCGGTCTTGGCATGATCCGGTTCGACTACCCTCCGACGCGGTGAGAGCAGAGTGCGAACGGGCAAGTCAGGCATTTTCGTCTCCTGGAAGCATGGATTGCAGCCGCAGACGAGCGATTTTCTCCACCTGCGCACAGGCGGTCTCAAATTCCTCTTCGGTCGAATTGTCAATGCGCCTTTCGAACGAGGCGAGAATATCGTTCTTCGTCAGACCCTTGACGGCGATGATGAAGGGAAAGCCGAACTTCTGCGTATAGGCCTCGTTGAGCGCCGTGAAGCGGGCATGCTCGTCGGCCGAAAGACGATCAAGCCCGGCGGACGCCTGCTCGGCGGTCGAGTCCGCCGTCAGCTTGCCGGCGATCGCCAGCTTGCCGGCAAGATCCGGGTGCGCCCGTAGCACCGCGAGCCTCTCGCGCGGCAATCCGGCGCGAAAGGCCTGGCAAAGGGCCGAGTGTACATTGCCCGCTGAAAGTCCCGTCGCGGCCGCCCGGTCATAGGCTCGTTCGGCAACCCAGGGAGAATGCTCGAACACGCCGCCGAAGCGGCTGACGAAGGCGTCGCGATCGGACATCAGAGAGCCCCTTCCGGCTTGTGGTGTTCATACCAGTGGCGGGCGATATCGATGCGCCGCGGCACCCAGACCTTGTCGTGCGACATGACGTAGTCGATGAAACGCGCCAGCGCCGCCGCGCGGCCCGGACGGCCGACGAGGCGGCAGTGAAGACCGATATTCATCATCTTGGCGTCGCCTTCCTTGCCTTCCTCGTAGAGCACGTCGAACGTGTCCTTGAGATAGGTGAAGAACTGGTCGCCGGAGTTGAAACCCTGGTTCGTCGCAAAACGCATGTCGTTGGCGTCGAGCGTGTAAGGAATGATCAGATGGGGCTTGTCGGCGTTAAGCCCCGGAACCCAGTAGGGTAATTCGTCCGCATAGCTGTCGCTGGAATAGAGGAAACCTCCCTCTTCGAGAACCAGCTTCAGCGTGTTGTTGGACGGCTTGCCCTGGTAAAGGCCGAGCGGACGCTCGCCGGTCAGCTCGGTGTGCAGGCGCACCACCTCGCGGATATGCTCGCGTTCCACCTCTTCGGGGAAATCCTTGTATTCGAGCCAGCGCAGCCCGTGGCTGGCGATCTCCCAGCCGGCTTCCTTCATGGCGGCGACCGCTTCCGGATTGCGCGCCATCGCCTGCGTTACGCCATAAACCGTCAACGGCACGTCGCGGCTCGTAAACATGCGCCACAGCCGCCAGAAGCCGGAGCGCGAGCCGTATTCGTAGATCGATTCCATGTTGAGGTTGCGCTGCCCCGGCCAGGGCTGCGCACCGACGATCTCCGAAAGCAGGTTTTCCGACGCCGGGTCGCCATCGAGAATGCAGCTTTCGCCGCCCTCTTCGTAGTTAAGCACGAACTGCACGGCGATACGCGCATCGCCCGGCCAGTTTGCCTTGGGCGGGTTGCGGCCATAGCCGACGAGATCGCGTGGATAGGTAGTCTCAGACATCAAATCACCCTTCGAATTTTCCGGAACGGTATCATCGCCGCCCGGATTGTCGAGACAAAATGACGTCAGTGCAGACGGTTAGCGACCGGCCATCAACGCGGCCACCATCCGCGACAACGGCGGAACCGGGCTCGGCGCAAGCGTCGCCTCAGTGGCAGCACGCTTGATCCGGTCCGCCCGCTTGGTCGCGGAAATCTTGCCGAGCGGGTGCTGCGAGTGAACGCGCATCGGCGCACCCGATTCCTGCTCGACGAACAGCGCCAGGCTGCCGATCGTCAAGGGCTGCATCAGGCACGGCTCGAACAGGTCGCGAAGCGGCGCCTCGATGCGGCGCATCGCGTCCTGACCGAGCGGCCCAGTCAGCATCATGTGAAAGCGATATTCGTCCATCACATGTGGATCGCCCCAGCGATGCAGGTTCGAGAATTGCGGCGCCGTCAGTCGGTCCGGATCGGAACGTTCGATCTCGTCTTCGCTCAGCGGCGCGCGGAACGCGTCGAACTCCTGGATGATGCTGGCGGCAAGCAGGTGCATCGCCGTGCTCGGGATCTGCGGCATCAGCCCCCAGCACTGGCCGAGCCGAGCCACTTCCAGCCGCTCGATCTCGAACGGCATCTGGGCGCCGGCAAAGTGCATCAGCGCCTTGAGCAGCTGCGCCTCGTCCATATCAGGGTGGAGCCTGAAGGGCGACATCACCACCGCATGAAACCCGAAGCGACGTGGAACGGCCGTGTGGAAAGCAATCTCGGATGCGCTCAATCCGCAGATCGATGGCAGTTCGGTAGGCTCGCCCGAGTAGACGTTGCGACCGAGCCAGCTCGCGGCAACCGTTGAGAGCGGATCGGCCATCGGCGGCGTGAAACAAATGGCGTAACGCATGCGCATGCTCCGGAAATCCGTTCTGGCACTTGCCCGCGACAACCGATCTCGATCGTCGCCAGGGCTGGCGCAGGTTCAAAACCTTGAGAGCGTCAACAATGCTTCCCCGAGGAAACGCGACGCTCTACTGCCTGCGTCTTAGGTGATTTGCGTGACAGATTGACGAAGTAGGCGGGGCATGCCTGGGGATCACGCCCAAGGTTCTCTACCGAACTCTTTCGGAACCATCGCGGCCAACACCCGTTCCCCTGATGTAGCCAACAACGATGGAGAAGAAGTGTGACCTATCACAATGCGAACCTTCAGGACGCCAGCATCAAGGAAACCCATGACCTGATCGCGAGCGACAAGGTTGAAGGCACGAAGGTTTATGGCGCCGACAGCAAGCACATCGGCTCGATCGAGCGCGTGATTATCGAAAAGCGCAGTGGTCGCGTGGCCTATGCCGTGCTCGGCTTCGGCGGTTTTCTCGGCATCGGCGAGGATCACTATCCGCTGCCCTGGGCGAAGCTGACCTATGACGAGAGCCTCGGTGGCTACCGCACTGACGTGACCCGCGAACAGGTCGAGCGCGCGCCGAAGTATCATGGCAGCGATGAATACGACTGGAACGCCGAGAACGGCCGCCGCGTCTACGACTACTACGGCGTGCCGCCTTACTGGATGTAACGACCGGGTTTTCCCGAAACAGGATTTACGGGCTCCGCCAGCGGCGGGGCCCTTTGAATGACGACGCCTTAAAGATGTTTCTCGCGAAGTGCCGCTATGTGTGTCCGGCACAGGAAGGTGTCCGGAATTTCGATTGACGGGCGACCCGTGATCTCATCGACGACGAAGCGCGCGAGGCGATGGGCGATGCCGAAGCTCACCTTGAAG
Organism: Ensifer adhaerens; assembly: GCF_013283195.1. Lineage (GTDB taxonomy): Bacteria > Pseudomonadota > Alphaproteobacteria > Rhizobiales > Rhizobiaceae > Ensifer > Ensifer adhaerens_G. The sequence goes on from NZ_JABEKT010000001.1 coordinate 3,451,958, forward strand.
CCGCCTGTCAGCACCGACAGGTTTTCGTGATCCGGATGCCGCCCGACCATCGGCTCCCGTTCGGTCGATTTCGGCCGGATGCCGGCCCAGCGCTCAACCACTTCCGCCCCGAGTAGAGCCGGAACCAGCACCTCGGCCCGCCCAAGCAGCTCATTCAAGAGTTCATCCGTCGACAGCGGATCGGCATATTTGTTTTCGCTGGTGCTGCCGACAGCCACATGCCCGTCGTCATGGGCGACGATGTAGACGCCGTCGGTGAAGATGACGGGCAATTGCGGATCGACATCGGCCAGCAGCAGCGCCGCCTGGCCCTTGACCCCCGTGCCGCTCGGTCCGCGGATCGGTCCGCACAGCGTGTCGATCAGCGGAAAGCTGCCGATACCGGCGGCAAGAATGCAGTGGCCGAATGCGATTTCCGTACCGTCATCGAGTTCCGCCCGGCCTTGGCCGGGGTGGATGCCCCGAACGCCGCTTCCCTCAACAATCCGCACCTTCGGCGCTCGCGCCAGAGCCGCGCGCAAAACTGCCAGCATCTGGCGAGGCGCAAGCCGGCCGCCAAGCGTATCGAACACCAATCCGTGGGCCATCTCTTCCGCACCGAGCCAGCCGGAGGGCGCCTCGTCTCGCACATGCCAGAAGAACCGGCGGTCACCTGCCCGCCAGTTTGCCAATGCATCCTGTTCGTGGCGAAGGGCGATATCGCGCAGATGCGGCTTGGCGAGTGGCATGATCCGGCCGCTGCGGCGATAGCCCGCCGAAAGCCCGGTTTCAGCCTCGAGCGCTTCGATCTCGCTCTCAAGCGACACCAGCGCTTCGAATTGGAATTGTTTCTTGGCGTTCCACTTGTCGGGCATATGCGGCATCAGCGCGCCGAGGATGCCGCCGCTGGCACCGGCGCCGATGTGGCGCTCTTCGACAAGGCAGACGCTCATGCCCGCGCGCGCCGCCGTAAGGGCGGCCCAAAGCCCCATGATGCCGCCGCCGATGATCAAAACTTCGCTCATCGATTGACCTTCTCCGGTGGCGGGATTATCGCCATCGCATGACAGGATCCGCCGCAGAACCGAACCAGCCCCCGGCCCATCAAAGCCTCGATTGGCACGAGGGCGATATGCCCTATTCGCGCGAATTTGGCGATCACTTTTATTGCCGCACCGATGGCCGGCTCGAATGCGGGCACGTGTTCCTTGCCGGCAACGGCCTGCCCGAACGCTGGGCCACCGGCGACGCGTTTACCATTGGCGAACTGGGCTTCGGCACCGGCCTCAATTTCTGTGAAACCCGGCGGCAATGGAAAGCGGCAGCGACAGGCGGGGCATTGCACTTCGTCAGCTTCGAGCGGTTCCCGATGCAGGCGGAGGAAATCTCCCGAGCGCTTGCCCATTGGCCAGAGATCGATGCCGAGCGGCTGGCTCTCGTCGAACGATGGCCGGCTGCGAACGACGGCCGGATCGAGATTGATTTCGGCGGTGGCGTTCGCCTGACCGTCGTCTGCGGTCCCGCGCTGGAGAGCCTCGCCGAGGCGGCCGAGTGCTTCGATGCCTGGTTTCTCGATGGTTTCGCGCCGTCGCGCAATCCCGACATGTGGTCTGAAGAGCTGATGCGACTGGTGTTCGACAGGACCGCACCCGGCGGCAGCTTTGCCACCTATGCCGCTGCCGGCTTTGTTCGCCGCAATCTGCAGGCAGCCGGTTTTGCCGTCGAGAAGCGCAAGGGCTTCGCCGGTAAACGCGAGATGCTGCGCGGCGACAAGGTCTGAGCAAGACGTTTTCACGGCCTTTACTCCACCAGAGAACTGAACTGTCGCAAATGGCGGGGGCATGCCTGCGAATAATCTGCGACAAAAATCCATCGGCAACGCGGTGGGTTTTTCATGAACGACGATCAGTTTCCGGATGCTGCGACAGGCGAAAATTCCTCCCCGCTCGAGCGACGACGCAGGCCAGGCGGCCGCGGTGGCGAGCGCACACGAAAGTCCACGGGCGGCAAATATCTCAATCTCGTCAACACCCAGAGCAAATCCTCGGTGCTGTCGGACGATGCGCTCGAGGCGATCCATGATGCGTCGCTGACGATCCTGGAAGAGATCGGCATGGACGTCATTCTGCCTGAGGCGCGCGAGCGCATGAAGGCAGCCGGCGCTGATGTAACCCCCGGGACCGACCGCGTGCGCTTCGACCGCGGGTTGATCATGGACATGATCGCCTCGGCCCCCTCCTCCTTCACCATGCATGCGCGCAATCCGGCCCGCAATGTCGAAATCGGCGGCAACAATCTGGTGTTCGCCCAGATTGCCAGCGCACCGTTCGTCGCCGACCGTGAAGGCGGCCGGCGCACGGGCAACCAGGAGGATTTCCGCAAGCTGGTGAAGCTCGCCCAGTCCTACGACATCATTCACACCACCGGCGGCTACCCGGTCGAGCCGGTCGATCTGCACGCCTCCGTCCGGCACCTCGACTGCCTCTCGGACATGGTGAAGCTCACCGACAAGGTTTTTCACGTTTATTCGCTCGGCCGCCAGCGCAACACCGACGGCATCGAGATCGCCCGCATCGGCCGTGGCGTATCGATGGAGCAGATGGAGCACGAACCATCGCTGTTCACCATCATCAATACCTCGTCGCCGCTGCGCCTCGACGGGCCGATGCTGCAGGGCATCATCGAAATGTCGTCGCGCAATCAGGTGGTGGTAATCACGCCGTTTACGCTCGCAGGCGCCATGGCGCCGGTGACGATTGCCGGCGCTTTGGTGCAGCAGAATGCCGAGGCGCTCTGCGGCATTGCCTTTACCCAGATGGTGCGACGCGGAGCGCCTGTCATGTACGGCGGCTTTACCTCGAACGTCGACATGAAGACCGGTGCCCCCGCCTTCGGCACACCTGAATACATGAAGGCGGTGATTGCCGGCGGCCAGCTCGCGCGGCGCTACAACATTCCCTACCGCACTTCCAACACCAATGCGGCCAACACGCTCGACGCACAGGCCGCCTACGAATCGGCACTCTCACTGTGGGCGCTGACGCAAGGAGGCGGCAACTTCATCATGCATGCGGCCGGCTGGACCGAGGGCGGGCTGACGGCCTCCTTCGAAAAATTCATCCTCGATGTCGACATGCTGCAGATGGTGGCGGAATTCCTGACGCCGCTCGATGTCAGCGAGGATGCGCTCGGTCTCGACGCGGTGCGCGATGTCGGACCGGGCGGCCATTACTTCGGCACGCTGCACACGTTGCAGCGCTACGAGACCGCCTTCTATTCGCCGATCCTGTCGGACTGGCGCAACTTCGAGACCTGGACGGAGGCCGGCCGCCCGACCACCTATGATCACGCCAACCGCGTCTTCAAGCAGAAGCTCAACGAGTACGAACGGCCGCCGCTGGATCCGGCGATCGAAGACGAACTCGACGCCTTCGTTGCCAAGCGCAAGGAGGAAGGCGGCGTCCCGACGGATTTCTGACGGGACGCGGTGTTTCGGTTTGCGGGAAAAGCCTCAGGGATAGACTGCCGAGCGGGCGGTAGCGATCAGCTGCTCGATCGGCACCGTCACGCAGTTGCGGTCGATTTCGGCGACCGTCTTCTGCTTCACATTGGCCGACAGCAGTTTACGCAGATCACCGAGCGTTTTTGGCGCCGCGCAGATCACCAGGCTGTCGAAGGCGTTGTCGTTTAGATAACCTTCGATCTTGCTCGCCACATCGGCGGCAAAGCGGTGTTTTTCCTCGCGCACCGGATCGCTGCTGTATTCCATCGCTGAGCGGCCATGCCCCACCGAGGAATGACTGCGCCCCGGCTTGTCGGCCATGATGTCCTGGGCGCGCTTGGGATCGGTGTGAATGACCTCCTCCTCCGGGTGCTGACGTTCGTCCTTCCGCAGGTTGACGCCCTTGACGAAGCGCGCCGTGTTGCCATCCGCGGCCAGTATCCAAGTCCGGTTTTGCACGATTGTCTCCCATGAAATGATGTTGCTCGTGGGCAGGCCAGAATGGGCCAGTAATAGAAACGGATGAGGCCCGATCCGGTTCCATGCATTTCCGAAGATGTGCGCACTTTTTTGGTGTACTCGCCGCCTCACATGCGCGCGAGATAGGCGTCGAAGCTGCGCTCGGGGGATGGTTGAAAATGGTCGCGCTCGACTTTCATCTCCCGGATGCGGTCCACCCGGAAATCCCGGAAATCCTGGCGCAGTTCACACCAGCCGGTCAAAAGCCAGTGATGGCCGAAGACGCTCAAGCCCAGCGGCCAGACGGTGCGCTTCGAACTCTGCTCGGCGAGGCTCTCATAGGCCATCGTCACCTTGCGCTCCTGCGTGATCGCCCGGCGCAGGTCTCCGAGCACAGGCGGCGTCTGCGGCTGCAGCGCCGAGCGGAAGGCGCGGATCGGCGCGCTGCGCAGACGCGTGACGTGTTCGGGCGGCAGCCCATGCTCGATCTTTTCCATCGCCTCGCGGGCGGCCTGCGCCAGCCTGCTGTCGCCGAGCATCTGCACCGCCCGCGCGCCGAAAGCCAGCGCTTCCAGCTGCTCGAAGGTGAAGGCGAGCGGCGGCGCGTCAAATGTCTCGCGCAGGAGATAGCCGACACCGCGCTCGCCATCGATCGGCGCGCCTGAAGCCATCAGATGCTCCATGTCCCGATAGATGGTGCGGCGCGCCACCTCCATCCTGTCGGCGATCTCCTGCGCCGTCATGGCCCGGCCGGTCGCCCGCATGAGCTGGATGATTCGAAACAGCCGGTCAGCCGGTCTCATGCGTGTGCTCCAGTGCTCCAGCCAAGCGAATGCTAAGTGCAGGCGAGGTTATGGCCATAAGGCTGTCAGTTGGCCTGTGGTTAAGTCAAGCGGCAAACAACAGGGAGCATGACATGACCAGCGAAAGCATCCTCGAACTCGCTGTCTGCATCGTCGCGGACAAACCGGCCGCCGCAGCCGCCCGTCAACGGGCGATGCAAGCCGTCTCCCGCTATCCGGGCTTCATTTCCTGGCGTGCCGTCGGCTCGTGCGAAAAGGCCGACATGCTCGCCGATCTGGTCGAGTGGGAAACGCTCGAGGCGGCAAGATCGGCCGGCGAGCGGGTGCGGCGCGACCCGGATTTCGCCCCTTACATGGCGTCCATCAGCGCGGTAATGCTGATGCAGCATTTTGCCGTCGAGCAGCAGATCTGAGCGGAAAGATTACCGGGGAATGGCCGAACCACTGAAAAACCTGCTGCATCCCGGCGTCGTCACGACCATCGCCGACCGCCTGAGTGCCGCATGCCCGACCTTCGAGCGCACGCGGTTCGTCGCGCTTGCTAGCGACGGGCTCGAAGCGCTCGAGCTGATGCAACGGTCGATCCAGATCCGTGACGCATTGATCCAAACCCTGCCGGCGTCGTTTCCGCAGGCCGCGGCCATTCTTGGCGATTGCCTGCCAAGTGATGACAGGACCGGCCTCAACGGCTGGGCCCTGCTGCCCGTCAGTCAATATGTCGCCGCATGCGGGCTCGACGATTTCGAACTGTCGCTGTCGCTGCTGCGGGCGCTGACATCGCACTTCACCTCAGAGTTCGGCATCCGCGTCTTTATCGACCGCGATCAGCAACGGGCGCTTGCCATCGTCGGCTCATGGGTCGGCGACGCCGATCACCATGTCCGGCGTCTGGCGAGCGAGGGCACCCGCCCGCGCCTGCCCTGGGCGATGCGGCTGCCGAAACTCATCCGCGATCCCCAGCCGATCCTGCCGATCCTTAAGGCGCTGATCGACGATCCGGAAGATTATGTGCGTCGATCGGTCGCCAACAGCCTGAACGACATCGCCAAGGATCACCCCGATCTGGTGGCCGGTTTCGTCGCCGCACACATCGCGGGCGCGTCGCCGGAGCGACGGCAATTGCTTCGCCACGCCTCGCGAACGCTTTTAAAACAGGGCCACGGGGCTGCGCTTTCGAACTTCGGCTTTGCCGCACCGGCGGGCATCGAGGCCGCCTTCTCGCTCGACCGTTCGGAAATCGCGCTGGGCGAAAGCCTCATCTTCAAGCTGGCGGTCAGCCACAGCGCGCCGACCGCCCAGAAAATCATGATCGACTACGCCGTGCACCACCGCAAGGCCAACGGCACAACGTCGCCCAAGGTGTTCAAGTGGACATCCGCAACGCTTGAGCCGGGGACGACGATCGAGATCGAAAAGCGTCACGCCATCCGGCCGATCACAACCCGCCGTTATTATCCCGGCGCCCATCGCGTCGTCATCCTCGTCAACGGCCAGGAGGCAGCCGATGCCGATTTTCAGCTGTCGGTTGACGAATAACCCCATCTCATTTCGCACCTGCGAAAAGATGGACCTTGACTTTTGGGCGCAAAACGACGACATGGACGCAGCGTCACCTTCAGGCCGCCGCGTGAGCGCGCCCTCGGCAACACAGAAAGCCGTGAAGAAGGAAAAGCGCACCCATACGCCGTAAGCGGCGACAGCACAGGCGCTTGACGACTTTTTCTTAACCCACAAGTTCCCAATTCACGCGGGGTTCTTGACGCCGAACGACACCGGAACAGCAGACTGCGGTTCCGGCGAATGCGTTTGGCGCCCCCAAAAGGTATATGCATTTGTCCACCTTTAAAGATCTTGGTCTTTCCGAACACATTCTGGAGACCCTGACTGCCAACGGCTTCGAAAAGCCGACGCCGATCCAGGCGCAGGCCATTCCGCTGGTGTTGAAGGGCCACGACCTGATCGGTCTCGCCCAGACCGGAACCGGCAAGACGGCCGCCTTCGGCCTGCCGATGATCGAAAAGCTTGTTGCCGACGGCAAGCGCCCCGACCCGCGCAACATCCGCGCCCTCGTGCTGGCGCCGACCCGCGAACTGGTCAACCAGATCGCTGCCAACCTCAAGCTGTTCGTCAAGAAGTCCCCGCTGAAGATCGGCGTTGTCGTCGGCGGCGTCTCGATCAACAAGCAGACCGAACAGCTCGCCCGCGGCGTCGACATCCTGGTCGCAACGCCGGGCCGCCTGCTCGACCTGATCAACCGCAAGGCCGTGACCCTGACGCAGGGTCGCTACCTCGTGCTCGACGAAGCCGACCAGATGCTCGACCTCGGCTTCATCCATGACCTGCGCAAGATTTCCAAGCTCGTACCGAAGAACCGCCAGACGCTGCTGTTCTCCGCCACCATGCCGAAGCTGATCGCCGAACTCGCTGGCGAGTACCTGACCGACCCGGTCAAGGTTCAGGTCACGCCTCCGGGCAAGGCCGCCGACAAGGTCGAACAGTATGTTCACTTCGTTCCCGGCAAGGACCTGAAGACGGTTATCCTCAAGAAGACCCTGACCGAGAACCCGGATGGTCTATCGCTGATCTTCAGCCGCACCAAGCATGGCGCCGAGAAGCTGATGAAGCATCTCGACCACGTCGGCTTCAAGGCCGCCTCGATCCATGGCAACAAGAGCCAGGGCCAGCGCGAGCGCGCATTGAAGGCGTTCCGTGACGGCGAGATCCGCGTGCTCGTCGCCACCGACGTCGCTGCCCGCGGCATCGACATCCCCGGCGTCACCCACGTCTACAACTACGACCTGCCGGAAGTTCCGGACGCCTATGTTCACCGCATCGGCCGTACCGCCCGCGCCGGCCGCGACGGCATCGCGATTGCGTTTTGCGCACCGGACGAAATCCGCCTGCTTCGCGACATCGAGAAGCTGATGGGCATCAACATTGCTGTCGCCAGCGGCGAAGCACCTGCCGACCAGGCCCGCCCGTCCAAGGGACGCGGTGGTCGCGGCAACGGCAATGGCAACGGCCAGCACCGCGGCAATGGCGGCGGCGGTCAGCGCCAGGAAGCCCGCCCGCGCCGCGAGCGCCCGGCTCGCCAGTCGGCACTCGCTCCGAGCAGCTTTGCCGGTGACGACCTCCTGCGCGACGACCGTCCGCAGAAGACGGAACACCGTGGCCAGCGCCCGGCCGGCCAGGGTCATGCCGACGGCCGTTCGGAAGGCAACCGCAACCACGAGCCCAAGAAGCACCACGGTCGTCCCGGCCAGAAGCCGGGCGAATGGCGCAACAAGGCCCCGCGTCCTGAAGGCCAGGGCGGCGACCGCCGCGAAGGCGGCCAGGGTGGCATGCGCCGTGGCGCCGGTGGCGGCAATCGCGGCCAGCAGGGCTGATCTGAGCGTGCATTTCAGGCGAGCCGTGTGAAGCGGCCTCGTCCGGAACTGTCGGAAAATCAAAGAATTGAGAACGGCGGGTCGCTTCGGCCCGCCGTTTTTTATGCCTGCTGCTTGCGATTGGTGAGGTAGACGCCGGCAACGGCAATGACCGTGCCGATGATCATCGGCAGCGTCAGCGCCTCGCCGAAGAACAGCCATGCCTGCACGGCCGCAAGCGGCGGCACCAGATAGATGAGCGAGGCTGCGCGCGACACCTGGCCGCGGCGGATGAGATAGAGCAGCAGCGCGATCGCACCCATGGAAAGTCCGAGCACCGACCAGGCGAGGGCTGCAAAGATCTGCAGGTTCCAGGTGACATGCAGATCCTCGAGCATCAGCGCGAGCGGAATGGTGACGATGAGAGCGCCGAGATATTGAAGCGCCGCAATGGTGCGGATGTCGCCGCTTTGCAGGTGCCGCTTCTGGTAGAGCGTGCCATAGGTCACAGCGGCCATGCCGAGAACGTTGATGATCACCGGCAGCAGGTGGATCGGCGTTGCACCGGTATCGATGACGAGCACCTTCGGCAACACGGCAAGGGCGATTCCGAAGAAACCAAGCACCAGCCCGAGTTTCTGCTGAATGCTGAGCTGCTCGTCGATGACCACGGAGGCGGCAACAGCCGTCATCAGCGGCTGCAGCCCGGCGATGATGCCGGAGATTGCCGCCGGCACGCCCTGTCCGATCGCCCACCAGACGGCGCCGAGATAAAGCCCGTGCAGAAACATGCCCGAGACCACCGCGTGGGCAGCCGCCGACCATGACGTCGGCCATTTCGCCCGGGTCACGAGACAGAAGCCGATGAACAGCAGGATCGCCAGCGTATAGCGCAGAACCAGAAACGTCAGCGGATCGGCATAGACAGCCGCATATTTGGCGACGACCCATCCGGTCGACCAGAGCAGTACGAAGATGGCCGGGGCCAGGCGGGCGAGTGTCATTGACCTATCCGAATGGGCAAAGGGAGGTCAGCCGCGATAGACGCGGCGACGTTGATGGTCAAAGCAATTTTTCTGATGGTGACGATCAGCGAATTGGAACCATCAACCGCAGCGACGACAGCGAGAGCGAAACGAAGCCCGGTTCGTATTCCTCGCGAAAGTGCAGCCTGCTGGTATCGACAACCAGGCCTTCGGACGCGATCCAGTCGAACATGTGCTGATAATGCGCAAAGACGTCGCCAGCTTCCGGGTGATGCATGGCGCTGACGAAGCGCATGGCCGGCAGGTCGACATGGCCGGGGTGGCGGGTCGTTTCCGCCGTCTTTGAGACGAAGCCGACGAGGTAGCGGAAACCGTCCGGCCGATCGTTCCAGGAGAGACCGACGAGCATCGGATGATCCTTCGGATGCAGCCGCAGATGATGCTCCTGCATCTCCGCGATCAACCGGCGCACGGCACCATCAGCCGCCTCGACGAAGGTTCCCTCCCAGAAGGAGCCGGCAACGCGCTGCGCCGGCCTTTCGACGATTTCGAACACGATGCACCTCTTGCCAAGAAAGGGAATGGCCGCCGCCTCAAGCAGCCGCGACTATTGATAATCCAGCCGCGTCAGATGGCAATCGTTTCTGCCAGCACGGCTGTCAGAGCAGATCGACGAAGGCGCGCGCCGCGCGGCTGAACTGGCGGTCGCGATGGGTCAACAGCTCGAAACTGCGCTCGGCAAGCTCGAACGGCAACTCGACCAGCCGGCCGCTGTCGACAAACGGCTGGGCGGCAAGCCTGGACACGGCGGTGATGAACGGGCCGCTCTCGACGGCCGTCAACACTGCCTCGTTCGACGGCAGTTCTAGCTCGATCTTCAGCTGATCGGTATCCGCACCCTGCGCCTGCATCGATTGCAGGAACATTGCCCGCGTCCCCGATCCCTCTTCGCGCAGCACCCAGCGCGCGGCAAGCAGCGCTTCAAGATCGACGGGCCCACCGGCAAGCGAATGGCGCGGCGGTGCGTAGATGGCGATGCGGTCGACAGCGACACTGCGATGGTCCAACCTCTCCTCCTCGACCCTGCCCTCGACGAAACCGAGCTGCGCCGTTCCTTCCTCGACCGCTTCGGCAACAACGGCCGTGTTGCGCACGGTCAACTTCACGTCGATATGCGGATAGTCATGGGTGAACCGCGCCAGGCGGGCCGGCAGCCAGTAGCTTGCCACCGTCTGGCTTGCGGCGATCGCCAGCGTGCCGCGGCGCAGGTTCGAGAGGTCGTTGAGGCAGGCGGTGGCGACCGTTGCGCGTGAGAGAACGGCCTTTGCCTCCGGCAGAAACGCTTTTCCGGCCTCCGTCAGCGCCAGCCCGCGACCGATACGATCGAACAACCTGACGTCGTGCTGCGTTTCGAGTGCTGCGATGGCAGCGCTTGCCGCGGACTGCGTGACATTCATGGCCTCGGCCGCTCGCGTCATATGCAGGCGCTCCGCGACAGCCACAAAAATGCGAAGTTGGTCGAGGGTCATAGAAAATCAATCGCAAAAAGCGATCGGTTTGACAAGAACAATCCGTTAGACTGATTTATCAATCGGATTAGGGTGTGGTCATGTCCAGATCGCATCCCATATCCACCACCTTCGTAACCACGCTCCCTTCCCGCATAGCGCGTATCGCGCCGGGCCTGATCCTTTGTTGTCTCGTTGCGCTCGCCGCCTTCGTCCTCGAACGGTTCGAGGCAAAGTGGACCGGTCGCCCCTGGCTGGAAGCGCTTGTCATCGCCATCCTCCTCGGGGCGCTCGCGCGCATTTTCTGGACGCCAGGAGATCGCTGGATGACGGGCATCCGCTTCTCCTCCAAGCTGCTTCTGGAAGCGGCAATCGTCCTGATCGGCGCAAGCCTGAGCTTCGAGGCGATCCTGGCAAGCGGCCCGGTGCTGCTCGCCACCATCGTCGGCATCGTTTTTCTCTCGATCGTCTCCGGCTATCTGATCGCGCGGCTGCTCGGCCTGCCCAAGCGCATGGCGACGCTGATTGCCTGCGGCAATGCCATCTGCGGCAATTCGGCGATCGCCGCCGTCGCGCCGGCCATCGGCGCCGAGGGCGATGAGGTCGCTGCAGCCATCTCCTTTACCGCAATCCTCGGCATCGCCGTCGTTCTCACCCTGCCGTTGATTGGCGGCTGGTTCGGCATGTCGCCCTATGGCTTCGGCGTTCTGGCTGGCATGACCGTCTATGCCGTGCCCCAGGTGCTGGCGGCGGCCTCCCCGTTCAGCGCACTGTCCGTACAGGTCGGCACGCTGGTCAAGCTCGTGCGTGTGCTGATGCTTGGCCCCGTTGTCCTTTGCTTCTCGCTCATCAACCGCGGGGGCGAAGCGCATCCCCTGGCGCCAAGCCGGCCCGAAGGCAAGCAGCCGGCCCGTCTCGCCACATTCGCGCATTTCGTTCCCTGGTTCATTCTCGGTTTCCTCGCAGTCGCAGTCGCCCGCAACAGCGGAGTGATCCCCGATGTCGCCGCAACCGGTGCAGCACATCTCGCCACATGGCTGACCGTCATCGCCATGGCGGCGCTTGGCCTGGAGGTCGACATTCGCAAGCTCGCCGATGCCGGCCCGCGCGCAAGCGCGGCCGCCATGCTGTCACTCTTGGTTCTGGCCAGCCTGGCAGCCGCGGCCATCGTTGTTTTCGGCCTGGGTTAGCCTCACAGGCGCACCCAAATTTCAAGCATTTGCCTATTTTCTAAGACACCAGATTCAAGGCGGCCCGTCCGACGGACGAAGTCCGCCCCATTGTTGGGCGTCACTTTGGCCGCAACAGCCGGAATAACGCGTCAGAACTTTCTTGTCCCCCGACTGTGCACGCTTCTTGCATTGCATCCAGCGTTGTACTCAAATGGTCAAAAATAAGGGGACCACGCCTTTGGCATTTGACGAAATGATGAATGCGGACAGCAGTCCGCGCCAGCCATATTCGACCTATCATGAATGGTATGCCAGCCAGGACAGAAATCGGCTCATAGCGAAATCCAAGGACGCCGAGAATATCTTCCGGAAAACCGGCATCACCTTCGCGGTCTACGGACACGCAGACTCATCCGAAAAGCTCATCCCCTTCGACCTCATCCCCCGCATCATTTCCGGCCGCGAATGGCGCAAGCTCGCCCAGGGCATCGAACAGCGGGTCATCGCGCTCAACGCCTTCCTCGACGACATCTACCACAAGCAGGAAATCATCCGGGCAGGCCGCGTGCCGCGCGAACTGATCGAGAAGAACGTCGCGTTCCTGCCGCAGATGATCGGTTTTAGGCCGCCAGGCGGCGTCTACACTCATATCGTCGGCACCGACATCGTGCGCACCGGCGAAGATCAGTTCTACGTGCTGGAGGACAACGCCCGCACGCCATCAGGTGTCAGCTACATGCTGGAAAACCGCGAAACGATGATGCAGATGTTCCCTGAACTCTTCCATCAGAACCGCGTCCGCCCGGTGGAGAACTACCCCAACCTTCTGCGCCAGAGCCTGGCGTCGCTCGCGCCCCCCGGCTGCAGCGGCAAGCCGCGCGTCGCGGTGCTGACCCCCGGCATCTACAACTCCGCCTATTACGAACATGCCTTTCTTGCCGACATGATGGGCGTCGAACTGGTCGAGGGATCGGACCTGCGCGTCATCGACGGCAAGGTGAAGATGCGCACCACCCGCGGCTACGAGGCTATCGACGTGCTCTATCGCCGCGTCGACGACGACTTCCTCGACCCCCTCACCTTCCGCCCAGAGTCTGCGCTCGGCGTGCCCGGCATCATGGACGTCTACCGCGCCGGCAACATCACCATCGCCAACGCGCCCGGCACCGGCATTTCCGATGACAAGGCGATCTATTCCTACATGCCCGAGATCGTCGAGTTCTACACGGGCCGCAAACCGCTCTTGGAAAACGTGCCGACCTGGCGCTGTTCCGAGCCGCAGAGCCTCAAATACGTGCTCGAACACCTGGAAGAACTGGTGGTCAAGGAAGTGCACGGCTCCGGCGGCTACGGCATGCTGGTCGGCCCGACCGCCAGCAAGAAGGAGCGCGCGCTCTTTGCCGAAAAGCTGAAAGCCCGCCCCACCAACTACATCGCCCAGCCGACACTGTCGCTGTCGACCGTGCCCATCCTCGTCAACAAGGGCATTGCGCCCCGACATGTGGATCTTCGTCCCTACGTCCTTGTCTCCGACAAGGTGCAGATCATTCCCGGCGGCCTGACGCGCGTCGCCCTCAAGGCCGGTTCACTCGTCGTGAACTCCAGCCAGGGCGGCGGGACCAAGGACACCTGGGTGCTGGAGGACTGAGACCATGTTGGGAAGAACTGCAAACGGTCTCTACTGGATGTTCCGCTACATCGAACGCGCCGAAAACAGCGCTCGGTTGATCGATGCCGGCCTGCGCATGGCGCTGACCCGCAGCGGCGCGACAGAGGGCGACTGGGACGGCGTCTTGCAAAGTGCCGGCGTGCGCGAGCTCTACGACGAGGTGCACGAGACGCTGACGAGCATCGACGCGATCGACTTCCTGTTGCGCGACCGCGCCAATCCGTCGAGCGTGATGTCCTGCATCGAGGCGGGTCGCCACAACGCCCGCATGGTGCGTACGGCGCTGACGCGCGAGACCTGGGAAGCCACCAACGAATGCTACCTCGAGATGAAGGCGATCCTCTCCAGGAAGGCGCGTCCGACGGACATGCCGGAGATCATCGATCAGATCAAGCGTCGTGCCGGCCTCATCCGTGGCGCGTTCCACGGCACGATGCTCAGGAACGAGATCTTCAACTTCTCTCGCATCGGCACCTTCATCGAGCGGGCCGACAACACCGCGCGCATCCTCGATGTCAAATACTACGTGCTACTGCCGGCGGTCGCCGCCGTCGGCTCGTCGATGGACAATGTGCAGTGGGAATCGATCCTGCGATCGGTCTCAGCCCACCGCGCCTATGGCTGGGTCTATGACGCCGAACTGAAACCGGCCAACATAGCCGACTTCCTGATCTCGAACGGCCGCATGCCGCGGTCGCTGGCCTATTGCTACGAGAAGATTGCCAGCAACCTCGGCTATCTCGAGCGGGAATATGGCGAGCGCCACCAGGCGCACGAGACGGCGGACCGTACGCTGGCAGCACTGCGCAGCCGTTCGATCACCGACATCATGGACCAGGGACTGCACGAATACCTCGAGGATTTCATCAGCCAGAACAACCGTCTCGGCCAGGAAATCTCCGACGGCTATCGTTTCAACTGAGTTTCGGGAGGACAGCATGCACCTGAAAATCAGCCATACGACCGAATACCACTACGACGAGCCGGTGCAGTATGCGCTGCAGCGGCTGCGCCTGACGCCGGTCACAGGGGTGGGCCAGACCGTGCTCGGCTGGCAGACGCTCGTCGACGGCGCCGCGATGGAGGTGAGTTACGACGATCACTTCGGCAACCGCGTCCATCTCGTCAGCGTCGACGGCGACCGGGAGGCGATCCACATCACCGCAAGCGGCGAGGTCCACACAGAGGATCGCGCCGGCGTCTTCGGGCCGCACCAATCCTATGTACCTCTATGGCTCTATGCCCGCGAAACGCCGCTGACCAAGGCGGGCAATCTGATCCGCGATCTCGCGAAATCGGCCGAGGGCGACACCGACCTTGCCCGCATGCATGCGCTGATGGCGATGATCCACGAGGCGGTGGAATACAAGGCCGGGGAGACCCACGCGGAAACGGCGGCCGAGGACGCGCTTGAGGCCGGTCGCGGCGTCTGCCAGGATCATGCCCATATCATGATCTCGGCCGCGCGCGCGCTCGACATGCCGGCGCGCTACATCTCAGGCTACCTGATGATGGAGGGGCAAACGGCGCAGACCGCCAGCCACGCCTGGGCCGAGGTGCACCTGCCCGGCCTCGGTTGGGTCGGGTTCGATGCGGCCAACAAGATCTGCCCTGATGACCGCTACGTGCGCATCGCCTCGGGCCTGTGCTACCGCGATGCGGCCCCGATATCCGGCCTGATCCATGGTGAGGCCAACGAAACGCTGAAGGTTTCGGTGACCGTCGAGCAACAGACGCAAAGCCAGAGCCAGACGCAAAGCCAGTAGGATATCCTCGCCGGCCAAAGCCCTGATCGCGGGTCGAGGCCGCGGCTGCAGCCATTCTGTCCCAAAGCATGTCGCGCAAAAGTGTGCCGCGGTTTTGCGATAACGACATGCGCAAAAACAAGAACTTAAAGCGCGCCAAGCGAATCTGAAAGATCGCGACGCGCTTTAGGACACGGGCGACCTTGCGAGCGGCCCGAAAAAGCCGACGACGCGTGTTATTCGCTTCTGGTCAGCGTCGAGGAAGACGATGTCGAGCCCCTCAGGGTAGGAGGACCCATCGGGCATCACGAATTTCCACGCGAAGCGTGCGATCCCATGATGAACATCCACGTCGCTTGTCCGCGTGATGCATGCGCCCGAATGCTTGGCCTGAATTCCTGAGATGTGCGCGAGCAATGCTTCTGCGCCGGCAGCGTGAACCGTTGGATCCGTGTACGTTGCGCCATCGCTCCAGATCGGGAGCAGCAACGCCCGCCGCTGCTCGGCGTCCTCCTTCGACCAGGCAGCACAATACGAATCAATGAGATGCGTTAAAGACATTCTATTCCGCTCCTGTAACCCATTGGTCTGACTTGACCCATGCACGGACAACGGGCCCGAGCACATCTAGCTTGTTTTGTCGCAATCAGCTGGAAGCCATAGGATCAGCTGCCGCGGCGGCCGTGCCGGCTGCAGCCCGCCCGAATCCACGCGAGGACGAGCGGCGATCCCGTACGTGCGTTTCGCCAAGACACGGATTGAAGGCTTCATTCCCGCACTCCATATTGATCGGCGCGATGCTCGGCGCGCCGGTCGTTGCAGGAACCTACGATGTGGACGGGGCGACGCAATACGTACGGAGCCGCAAGTGGTTACCTGCCGGTAAGGAGAATGAGGTGAACAAGCCTGCGGACAATGGCTTTTCGACAGCCATGAAGATGGTCGCGGGTAAGTGGAAGATAAACATCCTTTGCGAACTCGGCGTCGCGCCTCGCAGATTTGGCCGGCTGCGACAGTCGATTCCGGCGATCAGTGAAAAGATGCTGACGCAGCAGTTGCGGGAACTGGAGACCGACGGGCTTGTGAACCGGAAGGTCTATCCGGGCTCTCCGACAAAGGTCGTCTACTCGTTGACGGAAAGCGGAGCGGCACTCAACGCCGGCGCAGAGGGGTTGTGCCTCTGGGCTGAACAGTTCCCATCCCGTGCCGATGCTTAACGGCGCTCGACAAACATGCTTGTCTACCGCCGCGCGTCTTATTGGACGCGCAAAGGTCGCTGTAGCACTTTGAATTGCTGCATGTTTTTATCCCTAAATCGAATACGATTTACGGAAACATGCAGTAGCCTTCGGTGACCAGTGTCACTGAGCCCACGGCGGTACTGTCGCACCGCTATCATGGTGCGACAGTCGTAACAGCATGGGCCGAGCACGAGCGATGATGTCGCTCGTGCTCGGCCCGATTTAGTGGCTGTCGCGTTCGACGACGGAACCGCGCGCCCCAACCAGGAAATCGAGGTCGGCGCCGGTGTCGGCCTGCATGACCGTGTTGATGTAAAGGCCGGCATAACCGCCCTTTTGCGGCTTGACCGGGGAAATCCAGGCCGCCCGACGCCGGGCCAGTTCCTCATCGGAAACATCGAGCTGGATGGTGCGGGCGGGAACGTCGACGGCAATCATGTCGCCGTTCTCCACCAGCGCCAGCGGACCGCCGTCGGCGGCTTCCGGCGCGGTGTGAAGGATGACGGTGCCATAGGCGGTGCCCGACATGCGCGCATCGGAAATGCGGATCATGTCGGTGATGCCCTTCTTCAGCACCTTCGGCGGCAGGCCCATGTTGCCGACCTCGGCCATGCCCGGATAGCCCTTGGGGCCGCAATATTTCAGCACCATCACGCAGGTCTCGTCGATGTCGAGATCGTCGCGGTTGATGCGGGCGTGATAGTCCTCGATGCTTTCGAAGACCACGGCGCGGCCCTTATGCTGCATCAGGTGTGGCGATGCCGCCGACGGCTTCAGCACGCAGCCCTTGGGCGCCAGATTGCCGCGCAGCACCGCGATACCACCTGACTGCGTCAGCGCCTTTTCGCGCGGAACGATGACGTCGTCATTGTAGTTGGTGACGTCCTTGACGCCGTTCCAGATCGTGTCGCCGGTGACGGTCAGGGCGTCCTTGTGCAGGAGGCCCATTTCACCGACGGCCTTGATCACCACCGGCAGACCGCCGGCGTAGTAAAATTCCTCCATCAGGTGCTTGCCCGATGGCTGCAGGTTGACGATTGTCGGCACGTCGCGGCCAAGCTTGTCCCAGTCGTCGAGCGTCAGTTCGACACCGATGCGGCCGGCAAGCGCCAGCAGATGCAGCACCGCATTGGTCGAGCCACCGACAGCGCCGTTGACGCGGATGGCATTCTCGAACGCCTCTCGCGTCAGGATATCGGACGGCTTCAGATCCTCCTTGACCATGTCGACGATGCGACGGCCGGAAAGCTGCGAGATCACCCGTCTGCGGGCATCGACGGCCGGAATGGCGGCATTGCCGGGAAGGGTCATGCCAAGCGCTTCGGCCATGGAGGCCATGGTCGAGGCCGTGCCCATGGTCATGCAGCTGCCGGCGGAACGCGCCATGCCCTGCTCCGCATCCATGAACTCATCCAGCGACATCTCGCCGGACTTCACCATTTCCGAAAACTGCCAGATGGCGGTGCCGGAGCCGACGTCCTTTCCGCGCCACTTGCCGTTCAACATCGGGCCGCCGGAAACGAGAATGACGGGGATGTCGACACTGGCCGCACCCATCAAGAGGCTCGGCGTGGTCTTGTCGCAGCCGCCGAGAAGCACGACGCCATCGACCGGATTGCCGCGGATCGCCTCTTCGACATCCATGGCCGCCAGGTTGCGGAACATCATCGCGGTCGGCCTGAGCGTGCTTTCGCCCACGGAGAAGACCGGGAATTCGACCGGGAAGCCGCCAGCCTCGTAGACGCCGCGTTTCACCCGCTCGGCGAGATCACGCAAGTGCGCGTTGCACGGCGTCAGTTCCGACCAGGTGTTGCAGATGCCGATGATCGGCCGACCGTCGAAGGTGTCGGCGGGCAGACCCTGGTTCTTCATCCAGGAGCGGTGCATGATGGCATTCTTGCCCGTGCCGCCGAACCATTCCTGCGAACGCAACTTGCGCGGCCACTCAGCTTTCTTCTTCATGTTGTCCTTCCTTGAGCGGCCCGCGCCGAAACGCGGGCCCTGGACGGCGCCCTTATGCCAGGGTGTAGGCCGTCTTGACGGTTGTGTAGAATTCGGCGGCATAGCGCCCCTGCTCGCGCGAGCCATGGGAGGAGCCCTTGCGGCCGCCGAAGGGCACGTGGA
>NZ_JABEKT010000010.1 GCF_013283195.1 Ensifer adhaerens
CGATCCTGTCCTTGATCAGGTCGTCATAGAAGCGAACCCTTTCGCCATTCTGAGTGACGACGTCGACATTGGGGAAATAGTCCTTTCCCCAACGCGAGCTCTTGGCCTCCGGTCCGCCTGGACTGAACAGAAGGATCGCAGTTATCGCCGCGACGGCGGCCAACCATCGTTTCATATGGATCTCCAAACAACGGGCAGGCCGGCGCGGAACGCGCGCCAAGTTCCTGCATCGGGACCGAATGCCTTGTGGTTGACCGAGTTTCGGTGCGGTCAACCCTTCAAGGCGTAACCACACCTGCGAGCTGCGCTGCCTGCGTCGGCTGGCTGTCCTTCCAGCCTTTGGGCGCACCTTCCGGCAGGATCTCCGGGGTGGTGAAAACGACGCCGTCCGGGGTGGGATTGGGGGTCGGGGTCACCGCGGCCTGAGGTGAGCCAGCGACACCGGTCAGCAACTGGATGCGTGCCAGCATCGCAAAGTCCTCATGCACGGTGTTGTGGCAATGGTTGACATAGGCGCCGCCGAACTCACCAAATTGCACCTGGAAGGTGACGCTGCCGCTTTCGCCCAGCCGCCAGACGTCCTTGCGCTGGAGGGTCTCGGTCGCCGGGAGCGTCGTTCCCGTGCGCGACATGGTGATGCCCTCCTCGAAGTGGAGGTGGATCGGGTGATCCCAGCCGCCGCCGCCGTTCCGATAGGTCCAATGCTCGACTTCACCGGCCTTCGGGATCAGCAGGGAAATCCTATTGGCATTCATGGAATGCGCCGTTTCGCCATTGATGCGAATGGTCCAGGGGAAATCGACGGTTTCGCCGCAATCCGGCGTACAGCCGTCAGGCCCGCGGGAATCGCCATCTCCTGATCTGCCGAACTCGACGAGCCTGGTGCGTACCGGTGCAACGATCGGTATCTGTTCGGTGAGTTTGGGCTGAACGCGGCTGACGTCCGGGTCGGTGGCACGGTGGATGACGCCGGGCACATCGACGCTTTCGACGGCACCGACCACCCGAAACTCAAGCATCGGCCCGACGAGCGGATCCCTGGTGTCGCCCTTGATCGCCTTGGCCAGGCTGAGTTCTTCCTTGGGGCCGCGCCCAGTCTCATGGCGGACCTGATTGACGACTTGTATCTTGTCGCCCACCCGGAAACCGGAAAAGTCGACGACGATATCGTAGCGCTCGGCGATCCCCTGCATTGGCAGGGAGGTCAGGGTGAGGGGCGTGACGACGAGGTTCCCATCATTGGCGATGAACTTGATCGGCACGGGATTGCCTTTGGCATCCGCCAGCGCAAGCTTCAGGAACCGCGACATGCAGGCGTTGAGGATGCGGAAGCGATATTTTCGCGGCAGGACTTCGAAGAATGGCGCATAGCCGAAATTGACCAGCGGCACGTCGCCGAGCATCCCGTCCGTATCGAAAATATCGAAGAAGAGTTGGCCCGACGCGTCGCACGCGCAATCGGAAAAGGTCAGGTTGACATCGAAGTCGATGTTGCCCCAACCGAGAAGCTTGCCGCTGGGCAGCCGCAGATTGACGCCATCCGCAAGCTCTTCGTTGCCGCGGTCAGGGCCGCTGTAATAGTTGATGGAACCAAGATTGCCCTTGTAGACGTTTTCCGCCGTGAAGAAGAAACGGTGGTCATGCGCCCACAACGTTCCCTGCAGTTCGCGGAAGTCGCCTGCGACGTTCACGAGGCCGGTGCTGTCATCCGGGCCTGACGCCCGCCGATCGGTGGCCTGGGTGTTGATCTTGTCGCGTCGGGCAAGCGTGGTGCTCCAGCGGTAATCGTAGAACGTGCCTGGGAAGTGGTGCACATTCGCCGCGCCGTCGCTTTCCGCGCCATTGTGCGCATTGTGGAAGTGAAGCTGGGTCTCGTTGCGGCCGAAGCCGTTGTTCTGTGCCCGGTTGACGGGCAGGTCATTGTAGATCCGCGTCATGATGGGTTCGCCGTAGCGACCCTTGATCAGGAACGGTGGCAGGCTGCATTCGCCGGCCCTGCCGCTACCATAGCACCAGACGCTGTCTGGCTGCTGCACCGGGAAGTGTTCGTGGAAGTATCCGCCGTTGCCGGCCTGGGTAATTTCGCCGAGCCTCATGATGTAACCCACTTTGGGGAAGAACTCGTCCCAGCGCTGATGCGCGAAGATCTCTCCCGGTGGGCGCCCTTCGATCGGGCCACGATTGGTCCTCGGATTGATGAATTGCCTGTTTGTCGGATCGGCCGAAAAGTCGGTGTGATAGGACAAGCGCTTCGCCGGCCGTTCAGCCAGATGCGCTGGAAACGCCGCATGACCCTCTGCAGTGCGCGTCATCGCAACCGGACTGAGCAGGTGCAGACGGTGCATGGGTTGTGAGAACTTCTTGACGCCGAAAAGCGGTGTGCGCGGCACCCCGGTGGGGATCGCCGCATAGGCGCTCTTCGCAAAGGGACTAAGCCCGTTTTTCATCGCGAGCATTCCGCTCGCGGTGAAGATGCCCCATCGCAACAGCTCGCGACGTGTCACCTGTTCCTGGTTGATCGCTCTTGCAATCTCGGCACGGTTTTCCCGTGCGAGCTGCGCTTCTCTTTGTCGCGCCCGCGACGCATCGTTGGAGATGTACATTTAATCCGCCCCTATAAAATGTAGTGCATGGTCCTCCGATCTGAATATGTCTGAAAATACGCCTAAAGACTTGAAGTCACAATGCTTAGATCAGGTCTTGGTTTTTGTAACTATTCTGGGTTAACTCTCGATAAGTTCTGCAATGCATAGTTCTTGTCGCTCTCAAGTGAAGGTTTCTGTTATGATTTTACAGTTTCCTTGAGCTTAGTGCTGCAATTTATTATTGCATCTCGGTTTGTAATGCGCGCTTCTTGCGAAGGCTTGATGCTTTCGTCGCCAGAGTGAGCAATCGCGCCATGCCCAACCTTCAATGAAGACCAAGCATTCAATGCCGTGAACTTCAGTTTCAGCTGACTGGCGACAACTCAGATTTCGAGTTCGAAGGCCGCTTTCCCGCCAAGGCTCATGCGACCAAGCTGTGCCAGCCTGGGTCTTTCGGCGCTCGAATGAGGGCCCTTGTGGCACCAAAGGGATCCAAACGTGGACCTTAGTCTCTGCAATCGCTAGACCTAAGACCCTCGCCTTCAGACGCACGAGCTTGCATAATCCGCGATAATTGGTCCGTGGAGGGCCACCAACTGTCTCGGCCATAGCTTCGACGGCGTGTTCCGCCGGTAACGCACTTCGTTTGGTGCGGCGGCGAAGCTTTGTCCAAGGTGAACGCAATCTTTGGGAGGGTGGCATGGTACAGTATATTCGCTCGGACCTGGAATTCATCCTGCAGCAAATCATAATTGCCGAGCGGAATGCTCGGGGCGAGAACCTTACTGACATCTTGCCAAGCGCCCAGGTGCCATTCGGCCTGCGGACCGTCGACGGCTCGTTCAACAATCTGGCCCACCCGGAATTCGGGGCTGCTGACCTGGCGTTTCCGCGCCTTACCGACCCATCGTTTCGACCCGCGGAGGCGGGCACCACCTATGCGACGCCGGGGGCGGGGGTCGTGGACTCCCAGCCACGCACGATCAGCAACCTGATCGTCGATCAGACGGACGGCAACCCGGCAGCTCAGGCCGCGGCCGCCCAGAACCCGGGGTCAAGCACCGTCATCAGCCCCGGGCTGGACGGCGTGTTCGGCACAGCCGACGACGTTCCGGTCAACTTCATCCCGAACGTCACTCCTGATGTGGGCCTGTCGGCGCCGTTCAACTCCTGGATGACCTTCTTCGGACAGTTCTTCGACCATGGTCTCGATCTGGTGACCAAGAGCCAGAGCCAGACCGAAACCGTCTTCATTCCACTGCAGCCCGATGACCCACTGTTCAGCACGGCGCCTGGCGCCCTGAACTTCATGGTCCTGCAGCGCGCTGCGGGGGGAGAGGCCGCGACCAACACGACCTCGCCCTTCGTCGACCAGAGCCAGACCTACGCCTCAAATGCCTCGCATCAGGTCTTCCTGCGTGCCTATGAACTGAATGCCAATGACGATCCGGTGGCGACCGGTGAATTGATCACCAACCGCAATCTCGGCGCTGATGGCCTGTTCGGCACCGGTGACGATGTGCCAATTGGTGGCATGGCGACCTGGGCCGTGGTCAAGGCACAGGCCCGCGACATCCTCGGCATTGATCTTACCGATGCCGACGTCGGCAACGTGCCGGTCCTGGCCGTCGATGCCTATGGCAATTTCATCAAGGGGCCCAATGGCTTCCCCCTGGTGATGATGCAGGACAACACCTTCACCGAGGGTAATCCGGCCGCGCCGATCAGTCTCGCAGGTGCTGCCCGCACCGGACATGCCTTCCTGAACGACATCGCGCACAGTGCCGATCCAACGGGCAAGACTGCCGATGCCGACAACGTCATCAACACCGGTCCGGTTGCGGCCGGCCAGTACGACGACGAGCTTCTCGACGCCCACTACATCGCTGGCGACGGCCGCGTGAACGAGAATATCGGCCTTACCGCCGTGCACGCCGTGTTCCATTCGGAGCACAATCGGCTGGTGCAAGAGACCAAGGACGTTGCGCTGGCGACGGGCGATGTCGCCTTCCTCAACCAATGGCTCGACACCCCGCTTGCAGCCAACACGACATTTCCGCTGACGCAGGCACAGATCGACGCACTCGATTGGAATGGCGAACGCCTGTTCCAGTCTGCGAAGTTCGGCACGGAGATGCAGTATCAGCATCTGGTGTTCGAAGAGTTCGCTCGCACGGTCCAGCCTCAGGTCGATGAATTCCTGGCGCCCAACGGCTACGATACGACGATCAATCCGGCTATCCTCGCCGAGTTCGCGCATACGGTTTACCGCTTCGGCCATTCGATGCTGGTCGAGACGGTCGACCGCTTTGACCCGAACTTCAATACCGTCGGAGGCGACCCGCAGCTCGGCCTCATCGCGGCCTTCCTCAATCCGCTTGCCTATGCCGCAAGCGGGCTTACGCCAGAACAGGCGACCGGCGCGATCGTGCGCGGCGTCACCCGCCAGGTTGGCAACGAAATCGACGAGTTCGTCACCGAAGCACTGCGCAACAACCTGCTCGGACTGCCGCTCGACCTGCCGGCGCTGAATATCGCCCGCGGCCGTGACACCGGCATTCCCTCGCTCAACAACGCGCGGACCGAATTCTTCGCGATGACCGGCGACAGCCAGCTCAAGCCCTATACCAGTTGGGCCGATTTCGCCGGTCATCTCAAGCACGCGGAATCGCTTATCAATTTCATCGCGGCCTATGGCACACATGAGTCGATCACGAGCGCGACGACGCTGGCCGACAAGCGTGCGGCCGCGACCTTGCTGGTGCTGGATGGCGTTAATGCGCCCGCAGACCGTCTCGACTTCCTGAACGCGACCGGCGAGTTTGCCGGCGGCTCGCTTGGCGGGCTCAACGACGTCGATTTCTGGATCGGCGGCCTTGCGGAAGAGAAGATGCCGTTTGGCGGCATGCTCGGCTCGACCTTCAATTTCGTCTTCGAGACCCAGCTTGAATCGCTGCAGAACGGCGACCGCTTCTACTACCTGTCGCGCACGGCCGGCATGAATTTCGCCGCCGAACTCGAGAACAACTCCTTCGCCAAGCTCGTGATGCTCAACAGCGACGCGACGCATCTGCCGAACGCGATCTTCACGACGCCGACCTTCACGCTCGAAGTCGACCCGACCCGGCAACATACAGGGCTTGGTGCCGATGGCCGCGCCGACCCGACGGGCGGCATCATGATCAACGGCGTCGAAATCCTTCCGCTCGTCATCCGTGACAATCCGGCGACGGCGGGCGCGGACACCAACTACCTCAAGTACACCGGCGAGGACCATGTCGTTCTCGGTGGCACGGCGGGCAACGACATCATCATCTCCGGCGACGGCGACGACACCCTCTACGGCGACGCCGGCAACGACCGACTGGAAGGCGGCTACGGCAACGACACGATCCTGGGCGGTGACGGAGACGACATCATCGAGGATCTCGGCGGCGACGACCGCCTCGAGGGCGGCGCCGGCAACGACGTCATCCACGCCGGCAACATGATGGTGGGCGGCGCCGGGAACCTCATTCTCGGCGGTGACGGCAAGGACTTTATCGTCACCATGGAGGACATCTCGACCACCTTCGGTGGACGTGGTGACGACTTCATCTACAGCGCCAAGACCAGCCTGCCGCCGACCGGCAACGAAGGCGACGACTGGATCGAGAAGGGCACCCAGGACGGCGCCCCTGGCGATAACTTCGCGCCCCTTTTGGCCGACAACGTCATCGGCAACGACATCTTCATCGGTGGCGGCGGCTTCGACGAGTTCATCGGCGAGGGCGGCGACGACATCTTCGTCGGCAGCGATGCCCAGGACAAGATGGACGGCATGTCCGGCTTCGACTGGGTCACCTACAGAAACGACAGGCAGGGCGTCACGGTCGACCTGACGCTGGCCGCGCTGGCCCAGCCGCATGGCGAGACGCCTGCGGCCAATACCGGCGTCGTCCAGCCCGTGGCTGCTTCCCCGGCATCGATCCTCGACCGCTTTGCCGAGGTCGAGGGCCTTTCCGGCTCGCGCTTTGCCGACATCCTTCGCGGCGACAACGTAGACGCGGTCACGATCCTCAACCATGGCGGCGCCACGGGGGGCGCATTGACCAATGTCGCCCTGATCAACGGGCTGGGTGCACTCCTGGCCCAGGCGGGCCTCTCGACCGCCGGCTTTGCCACCGGCAACATCATGCTCGGCGGCGCCGGCAGTGACCTGCTCGAGGGTCGTGGCGGCGACGATCTGATCGACGGCGACCGTTGGCTGAACGTGCGCATCAGCGTGCGTGCCAACGTCGATGGAACCGGCGCGGAAATCGCCACCTTCGACAGCATGGTGGCGCCGCAACTGCTGCAGAACATGCTGAACGGGGTCTGGAATCCCGGCCAGCTCGTGGCCGTTCGCGAGCTCAGAGACGATGACAACGCCTTCGATACGGCGATCTTCTCCGGCAACATTGCCGACTACACGGTCACGACGGTCAATGGCATCACCACCGTCACCGACAATGTCGGCACGGACGGCACCGACACCCTCGTCAATGTCGAGCGGCTGCAATTTGCCAATCAGAGCCTGACGCTTCCCAACGGCGTGGGCCTCAATGTCAACCCGACCGGCCAGCTCGCCATTCTCGACGCGACAACGAGCGCGGCCGACAATACGCCGACCTCAGGGCAGCTGCTGCGTGTCTCGATTGCGGGGGTAACCGACGCTAACACCGGTCCCGGTGCGGTCAACGGCATTATACCCGGCTCGATCTCCTATCACTGGCAGTTCGAGGCGGACCCAGGCTCAGGCATCTTCGAAGATATCATCCTGCTCCCGCTCGGGGATCTCGCTTTCCAAAGCGCCGATGGCACCACCTTCCGGGTGACCCCCGATCTCGTTGGAACGGCTCTGCGCGTGAAGGCGATCTTTACCGATGGCCATGGCGTCACCGAGACAGTGTTCTCGGCTCCGACTGTGGCGGTCGCCGCGGGAGCCCCGGTTCCCCCGCCAGTCGCGCCCATCCCGGTCGTCGATGCAACGGCGGGCGGCGAGGGCATCATGCTGGTGCGCTCGGATCTCAACTTCATCCTCGACCAGATCAAGATCGCCGAGGCGAATGCCGATGGTACGCCGCTGACCTCTCTGCTGCCAAACGCGCGTGTGCCGCTGGGCCTGCGTACCGTCGATGGTTCCGGCAACAACCTGCTCAATAACGCCCAGAGCGAGACCTTCGGCGCGGCCGACAACGTCTTCCCGCGTGTCACGACACCGGTGTTCAAGCCCGCAGAAGGGGGCACCACCTACCAGCAGACGAGCGGACTGGTGATCGACTCGCAGCCGCGCACGATCAGCAACCTGATCGTCGACCAGACCATGAACAACCCTGCCGCCATCGCAGCGGCGCTGCGCAATGCCGGATCGGAGAATATTGCGGCGGATTCCGCAGCGGTCACGGTCGCCTTCCAGGCGCTTACCCAGGCGAAAGCCGGCGGTGATCCGGCGGCGATTGCGGCGGCGCAAACCAATTTCAACACGGTTGCCGAGGGGCTCGGCCTGACGGTCGTCACCAGCCCAGGTCTCGACGGTCAGTTCGGCACGGGCGACGACAAGCAGGTCTTCGAAATCCCGAACATCGCGCCGGATGCAGGCCTGTCCGCGCCGTTCAACGCCTGGATGACCTTCTTCGGCCAGTTCTTCGACCACGGTCTCGATCTCGTGACCAAGGGCGGCTCCGGCACGGTGTTCATCCCGCTCCAGCAGGATGACCCGCTCTTTGTTCCCGGTAGCCCGACTAACTTCATGATCCTGACCCGGGCGACCAACCAGCCAGGTCCAGACGGGGTTGTCGGGACAGCCGACGACATTCACGAGCATACCAACACGACCACGCCTTTCGTCGACCAGAACCAGACCTATTCCTCGCATCCCTCGCACCAGGTCTTCCTGCGTGGCTATCAGCTCAACGCCGCCGGTGATCCGGTTGCGACGGGCCGGCTGATCACCAATCGGGACCTCGGCGCCGACGGGACGTTCGGAACCGCTGACGACACCGAAATCGGTGGAATGGCGACCTGGAAAGTGGTGAAGGCCCAGGCGCGCGACATTCTTGGCATCAACCTCACCGACGCCGATTTCGACAACGTCCCGCTGCTGGCCACCGACGCCTACGGCAATTTCATCAAGGGGCCGAATGGCTTCCCGCAGGTTGTGATGCGGGTCAACAATGGGCCGGATGGCATTGCCGGCAACGCTGACGACGTCACCACGCTTGTCGAAGGCAATCCGGCAGCTCCGATCAGCCTCGCGAACGCGGTGCGCACCGGCCATGCCTTCCTCAACGACATCGCGCACAATGCCGTACCGGTGTTCAACGCCGGTGTGCTTGCGCCCGATGGCGATACGGAGACCGGAAATGCCGTTCCCGTCGGACCGGGAGGCAACAATCTGGCCTATGACAACGAGCTTCTCGACGCGCACTACATCGCCGGCGACGGCCGCGTGAACGAGAATATCGGCCTCACCGCGGTCCACGCGATCTTCCATTCCGAGCATAACCGGCTGGTCGAGCAGGCCAAGAACACGGTGCTGAGCTCGGGCGATCTCGCCTTCCTCAAGGAATGGCTGATTGAAGACACCGGACCGGCCACATTCCCGACGACACCCGAAGAGATTGCGGCTCTGCAATGGAATGGCGAGCGCCTGTTCCAGACCGCGAAATTCGGTACCGAGATGCAATATCAGCATCTGGTCTTCGAGGAGTTCGCCCGGACCATCCAGCCCAATGTCGATCTCTTCTTCGCACCGACACAGGTCTATGACGTCGACCTCGATGCCTCGATCGTCGCGGAGTTCGCGCACACCGTCTATCGCTTCGGCCATTCGATGCTGACCGAAACGGTCGACCGCTTCACGGCCGACTTCGGTGTCGTCGCGTCCGACCCCGGCAATCCCGATCAACAGTTGGGGCTGATCGCTGCCTTCCTGAACCCGCTTGCCTTTGCTGCCAGCGGCGCCGATCCGGAAGAGGCAGTCAGCGCGATCGTGCGCGGCGTGACCCGCCAGGCCGGCAACGAGATCGACGAGTTCGTCACCGAGGCGTTGCGCAACAACCTGCTCGGCCTGCCGCTCGACCTTCCCGCGATCAACCTCGCGCGCGGTCGTGACACCGGCATTCCATCGCTGAACGAGGTCCGTCGGCAGATCTACACGTCGACCGGCGAAGTCCTGCTCAAGCCCTACACCAGTTGGGCGGACCTGGTTCAGAGCCTGAAACACCCGGATTCGCTGATCAACTTCATTGCCGCTTACGGCACGCATTCCACGATCACGGGCGCCACGACACTGGCGGCCAAGCGTGCTGCGGCCATGGCGCTGGTCCTTGGCGGAGACGGTGCACCGGCCGACCGCCTCGACTTCCTGAACGGTACGGGAGACTGGGTGAGCGGCGCCAACGGCGTGACCATCACTGGCGTCGATGCCATCGATCTGTGGATCGGCGGTCTCGCCGAGGAGAAGATGCCGTTTGGCGGCATGCTGGGCTCCACCTTCAACTTCATTTTCGAGAATCAGCTCGAAAAGCTGCAGGATGGTGACCGCTTCTACTATCTCGAGCGCACCGCAGGTCTCAGCTTCAATGCTGAACTCGAGAGCAATTCCTTCGCCAAGCTGATCATGGCGAACTCGAATGCGACGCATCTGCCCGGTGTCGTCTTCACGACCCCCGGCTTCACGCTCGAAGTAAACCAGGCGGCGCAGCACACCGGGCTTGGCGTCAACGGCAACGACGACCCGACCAACGGCGATCCGCTGCTGCCGCTCGTCATCCGCGACAACCCGGATACTGCCGGACCTGACAGCAACTATCTCCGCTACACCGGTGACGAGCATGTCGTTCTCGGCGGTACTGCCGGCAATGACATCCTGATCTCGAGCGAAGGCGACGATACCGTCTGGGGTGATGCCGGCAACGACCGCATCGACGGCGGCTATGGCAACGACCAGCTGCGTGGCGGCACCGGCGACGACATCATCACCGACACGGGTGGCGACGACAACATCCAGGGTGGCGACGGCAACGACGTCCTCCATGGCGGCAACGGCATCAACCTGATCATCGGCGGCTTCGGCAGCGATTTCATCGTCACCGGCGAAGACGCATCGGAGGCCATTGGCGGCCAGGGCAACGACTTCATCCTGGGCAGCAAGGCCAACGAACAGGATATGGGCAACGAGGGCGACGACTGGATCGAGAAGGGCACCTCCGACGGCGCCCCTGGAGACAATTTCGATCCGCTCGGCAATGACCCGATCATCGGCAACGACGTCTTCATCGGCGACGGCGAGAACGACAAGTTCAACGGCGAAGGCGGCGACGACATCATGGCCGGCAAGACCGGCTTCGGCGATCGCTACATCGGCGGCTCCGGCTACGATTGGGCGATGTACAAATACAACAACGCCGGCGTCTACATCGACATCTCCGATCGCTTCTTCGATCAACCGCCGGTTCCGGGTGGGTCGACCTCGCTCAGCCGCTTCGATTTCGTCGAAGGCCTTTCCGGCTCGCGCTTCGGCGATGTCCTCAATGGCGACGATTCCGATGCCACGACGCTTGGCACCGCAGGCGCCACGGGCAGTGTGCTGACCAATATCGACCTGATCGCCGGTTTGCGGGCGCTGCTTCCTGCCGGCGCGACCTTCTTCGATGGTGGCAACATCATCCTCGGGGGGGCCGGCAGCGATATCATCCAGGGCCGCGGCGGCAACGACATCATTGATGGCGATCGCTGGCTGAACGTGCGCATCAGCGTGCGGGCAAACATTGACGGCACGGGCGATGAAATCGCTTCGTTCGATAGCATGGAACCGATGGTCCCGTTCATGCTGAACGGCACCTACAATCCGGGCCAGCTCCGGATCGTGCGCGAGATCCTGACATCGGCGACCGCCGATTTCGACACGGCCAAGTTCTCTGGCCCGCGCGCGAACTACACCGTCACGACCAACGCTGACGGCTCCTTGACGGTCAGGGACAATGTCGGGACGGATGGGACGGACACGCTCCGCAACATCGAGCGGCTGGAATTCGGCGATCAGGCCGTCGTGCTCGGCGCCGGGAACAACCAGCCCCTGGGCAGGCCTGTTCTCGTTGACAACACGCCCGCCAACGGCATCCAGATCGGCGATGTGCTGACAGTAAGCATGGCCGGCCTGACCGATGCGGACAATCCGGGCGGAGTCGTCCCGGCATTCCCGGTCTCCTATTTCTGGCAGGTCGATGACGGCACCGGTTTCGCAGACATCGAAACCTTCGGAGCCGGCGAAGTGGAGCGCGCGCATGGCCCGAGCTTCACGATCACCGACGCGGAGAACGGACTGCCGATCAGGCTGCGCATGGTTTATCAGGATGCCCACGGCGTGCTTGAGGAGGTGTTCTCGCTTCCGACGGCAACCGTCGGCACCAACATTCCACCGGTGCCGCCAACCACCATCGTTGGCACCCGTGCCGCCGATGTTCTTGTGGGCACGGCGGGAGCCGATACGATCACGGGCGACCGTGGCGACGACACCATCACCGGCCTTGGCGGCAGTGACACGATCGACGCAGGCCGCGGGGCCGACACTGTCGATGGTGGCGATGGCGACGACACCATTCTCGGCGATCGCGACAACGACATCCTCAATGGCGGGGCCGGCAACGACACGATCGACGGCGGCCGTGGCGACGACATTCTCAATGGCGGTGCGGGCAACGACACGATCCTTGGCGATCGCGGCGATGATCTGATCATCGTCGGCTCCACCGAAGGGCGTGACATCATCGATGGCGGCCGCGACACCGACACCGTTCGGATCGTGGGCAACGCGAACGCCGAGGCCTTCCGGGTCTATGCCCGGGCCGATGCAATCGCGGCCGGCATCACGGTCGCGGCAGCCACCGAGATCGTGATCACGCGCGGTGCCGCGGTTGTCGCGGAACTTGCCAATATCGAGGAGATCCAGATCACCGGTGGCGGTGGTATCGATTCCTTCCAGGTCATCGGCAATTTCGCGGCGACCACATTGTTCACCAACACCATCACGATCGATGGTTCGACGGGTAACGATACGGTCGATATCTCGACACTGACCTCGGCGCACCGCATCGTCTTCAAGTCGATGGGTGGCCATGACACCATCATCGGTACGCTGCGGCCACAGGATGTCATCGAGTTGGCGCCCGGTTCGACGCTTGCCAATTACACGCGCTCGAATCTCGCCAACGGCACGACGATCCTGTCGAACGGTAACCATACGATCACGTTCCCGACTCTGCCTAACGGGGCCTCGCCAACGTTTGTGCAGTCCGGCAACGGGGGCGGCGGAAGTGGCGGTAACGACGGAGGTGCCGACGGTGGTGGAGGTGGCGGTAACGACGGCGATGGTATCACCGGTGCGTTTGCGCTGACTGATCGCGACGTTTCGGGGCTGTTGAACCTGGTCAGAGGCCAGGAGATTCCTGGCAACGACGACTCCGTTCCGGGGGTGCGTGACCTGTCCGGCCACGGCAACAATGCCGCCCATCCCGCGTTCGGTGCGGCTGACGAACCTTTCATCCGCATCACCGATGCGCATTACGGCGCCTACGACCCGACGACCGGCAACAACAACGTCAATCCGATCTTCTCGGGGCTCGACCCGCGCAACATCAGCAACATCCTCGGCAGTCAGGAACTCGACCTGCCGAAGAACGATAAGGACGCCAACATCTTCTTCATGGCGTTCGGCCAGTACTTCGACCACGGGCTCGACTTCCTCGGCAAGGGTGGCAACGGCACGATCCGCATCGGCGCACCGGGCAACGGCGCACCGGGATCGGGCAACCCGGCCGATCTGACCCGCGGGACGGTGAACTCGATCGTCGACGGCGTACCGCAGCACCTGAACAAGACCTCGCCCTTCGCTGACCAGAACCAGGCCTATGGTTCCAACGAGCTGGTCGGCCAGTTCCTGCGGGAAGGCAACGGTTCGGGCGGTCTCGGCTCGCATCTGCTTCAGGGCGCGACGGATCCGTCGAACAGCAACTTCAATCTGCTGCCGACGCTGCGTGAACTGATCCTGCACCACTGGCAGAACAACACGCTCTTCCACTCGGCCTCGTTGCCGGGCGGGCAGGTGGCATTCAGGACCTACTTTGCCGGGCTGGTCGACAACGGTGTCATCAACGAAGCGATGCTTCCGGCCATGACGTCCAACTTCATGGGCAGCACCCATGCGCTGCTTCTCGACACCAACCCCTTCATCAAGTTGCTCGATCACTATGTGGTCGGCGACGGGCGCGGCAACGAGAACTTCGCGCTGACCTCGATGCACACCATCTGGGCCCGCAACCATAACTTCCATGTGGAAGGTCTGGAGGCGGCCGGCTTCCAGGGAACGGCGGAAGAGCTGTTCCAGGCGGCCAAGATGATCAACGAGGCCGAATACCAGCGGGTGGTCTTCAACGAGTTCGCCGACATGCTGCTCGGCGGCATGCGTGGTGACGGCACCCACGGCTTCGACGAATACAACCCGGATGCATCGGCCAGCATCTCGCATGAGTTCGCAGCGGCGGTCTATCGCGTCGGACATTCGTTGATCGGCCAGACCATGACCGTCATCGGCACCGACGGGCAGCCCAAGCAGGTGGCTCTGTTCGATGCCTTCCTGAACCCGAGCAATGAGGCCGGCGTGTTCACCGGTCCCTTGCCTCCGGGATATGTGCCGCAACCGGGCTACGAACAGCTCGGCGTCAACTCCATTCTCGGCGGGATCATCACCCAGCAGGCCGAAGAGGTGGACTTCAACATCGTCGACGCTGTTCGTAACGACCTCGTTCGCATCAATGCCGATCTGTTCGCCTTCAATGTGGCGCGCGGATGGGATGTCGGGCTCGGAACGCTCAACCAGGTCCGCATGGATCTGGCGGCCTCCCAGGATCCTTACGTCTCGGAAGCACGCGGCTTTGCCGGCGACATGTCTGCCTACACGTCCTGGGAGGATTTCCAGGCCCGCAACGGCCTCAGCCAGGTGGTGATCGACCAGTTCCGCCAGGCCTATCCGGATCTCGTGCTGCAGCCCGGCGATATCGCCGCGTTCCAGTCGATCAACCCGGGTATCCAGGTGGCGATGCAGGCCAATGGCACCGGCATCGTCAAGGGCATCGACCGCGTCGATCTCTGGGTCGGCGGCCTTGCCGAAAAGCATGT
>NZ_JABEKT010000011.1 GCF_013283195.1 Ensifer adhaerens
AGTTCTCCCGCACGATCTGCATCAGGAACTCACGCACCGCACGCACCCGCGGCACCGCAACGAGATCACGGCTGTAACGAAAGACCAGCCGACGCCGCCGACAATGCCTTTCGCGGGTGAAATGGCGCCATCATCGCAGCTTCGCCTTCCTCCCGCACGTCCTCGGCGAACGCCGTCGCGCAATCGCCCCGAAACCCAACAGAACGACAGAGTGTCACGTTCAGAGCCCGTCATCGGCGATCGCAGGTTTCGACATGGATCCGTTGATCCGATGACATCTGCCTCCGACATGTGACGCGGCTCACGCATCCGATGCAACTGCTGTTTCGAGTTCGTTACCGTTGGTTGCGCCGGCTATGGTAGAGAATCATTAACCATGGTTAGCTAGGTATCGTCACCAATACCGCTGGCTGCTTCGCGAGCGTTCATCAGCATTGGCCGTTTTCCATGCAAAAGACACCGCTTGCGGCATTTTCCCGGCGTATCGGCTTTTACACGGCACTGGCCTCGCTCGCTCTGACCGTGCCTTCGCTTGCCCAGTCGGTCTGGACCGGCGCCTCGGACAATGAGTTCAGCAACGGCGTGAACTGGAATCCTGCCTTGCCGGGTGCCGACGATGCAGCTGCCGTCAACGACGGCTCTCCCCAGGTCACCAACTCCTCGACAATCCGCGAACTCGGCGTCGACGGCGGCAATGTCACGATCACCAATACCGGTGCGCTCACCGTCACCAGCGGCAGCACGATCGCCTCGGGCAGCATCAGCATCAACGCCGGCGGCGCCTTGAACTCGGATGTCGACCTGAACGGTGGCGGCCTGTCCATCGACGGCGACCTCAACGGAAAATTGACGCTGAACAACGGCAACGTATCGGTCAACGGGACGCTCGACAGCGCCGCGATCGGTTCGGCGACGTCGCTTTCCAACAACGGCCGGGTCGGCGACGTGAATGTTTCTACCGCTGGAACATTCGTCAACAACAGCGGCGCAACCGCCGGCGCCATTACCAATGCCGGCACCGGCTCCAACGCCGGAACGCTCGACGCGCTGACGAACACGGCAGGAAACTTCACCAACAACACGGGCGGCACGATCACGGGAAAAACGACCGTTTCGGGCGGCACCGTGACGAACAATTTCATCGTCACGGAAGCGGATGTCGAAGCCGCAGCCACCTTCGTCAACAACAATGGCGCGACAGCGGGCAAAGTCACGAACTCGGGCACCGTATCGAATGCCGGCACGATCGCCTCCGTCAACAACAAGGACGGAAGCTTCACCAACAATTTCGGCGGCGAAGTGACCGGCGAGACGACGGTCTCGGGCGGCAACGTCACCAACAATGCGACGCTTGCCGCTGTCGCCGTCGGCGCCGGCGGCAGCTTTACGAACACCTCCGGCGCCAGCGCCGGTGCGGTCGCAAACAGTGGCATTTCTTCCAATGCCGGCACGATCGCTTCCCTCACCAACACATCAGGGACCTTCACCAACAATTCCGGCGGCACGATTGCAGGCAAGGCAACCGTTGCAGGCGGGACGGTGACGAACAACTTCGTCGTGACGCAAGCGGATGTCGCGGCGGCGGCCGCCTTCGTCAACAACAGCGGCGCGACAGTCGGCGCGCTTGAGAATGCCGGCAACACCTCGAATGCGGGGACAGTCGCGTCCCTGAAGAATACCGCCGGCACGTTCACGAACAACGGCGGCGGCACCGTCACCGGCGCGACTGCGATATCGGGCGGCAGCGTCGTCAACAATGCGGTGCTCGCTGACGTCGATGTCGGCTCCGGGGGCACGTTCACCAACAACAACGGCTCCACTGCCGGTGTCGTGAAAAATGCCGGCGCCGGTTCGAACGACGGAACCATCGCCTCACTGGCGGTGAGCGACGGCCTGTTTTCCAACACGGGCACGATCAATGGCACGGCAACAGTCACGGGCGGCGCGCTCGTCAACGACGGCGTGGTCGTCGGCAGCGTCGACGTCTTCGATGGCGGCCTGTTGTCCGGCACCGGCGTCATCGGCGGACTGGCGGTCAATGCGGGTGGCGTGTTCTCTCCCGGCCCAGGCATCCAGACCGCCACCGTCGATGGAGACGTGACATTCCGGTCTCGATCGACTTACCGGGTGGAGGTCGATACCACGGGCCTCTCCGACCGCCTCGATGCGTCCGGTGCCATCAGCATCGAAGGCGGAACGCTCGGAATTCTGGCCGGAAGCGGCACCTATGCCCCGACGACCGACTACACGATCCTGACGGGCGGCAGCGTCACCGGTGCGTTTGACGACGTTATCAGCA
Organism: Ensifer adhaerens; assembly: GCF_013283195.1. Classification (GTDB taxonomy): domain Bacteria; phylum Pseudomonadota; class Alphaproteobacteria; order Rhizobiales; family Rhizobiaceae; genus Ensifer; species Ensifer adhaerens_G. The sequence goes on from NZ_JABEKT010000011.1 coordinate 2,300, forward strand.
ACTTTGCCTTCCTGTTGCCGAGCCTGAGCTACGGCACCACCAGCGTCGATCTCACCCTTGATCGCAATGGCGTGCGTTTCGCCGATGTGGCGGAGACAGCGAACGGTCGTGCGACAGCGAATGCCGTCGAGGCGCTAGGACCGTCGAACTCGCTGTTCCTAAACGTTGTGTCACTGGACGAGCAATCCGCCGGCAGCGCCTTTTCGCAACTGAGCGGCGAAGCCCATGCTTCTCTCAAGAGCGAACTGCTCTGGGACAGCCGTTTTCCGCGGCAGGCGGTTCTCGATCGCAAGAGCCCGGCGCAAGGCCAGGGCTTGCGGCAATCGGACGACGTGGTGTTCTGGACATCCGCTTATGCGGCCGCAAACCAACTCGCCGGTGACGGCAACGCAGCCGGCGTCGATGGTCGAACGGCGGGTGTCTTGTTCGGGGCGGATGCGGCGATCTCCGACACATGGCGCCTCGGCGGCCTTCTCGGCTACAGCCATCTCGCCATGCAACCGGAAGTACGCGCTGATTCCTATCATGCCGGTCTCTATGTCTCCGGCGAAATCGGACTGCTGGATCTGATGGCGGGGGCGATCTATTCTCATAACGAAATCTCGACCCGACGCGGCGTTGCCTTTGGTTCCCTCGCCGAGAGCCTGACGGCGGACTACGACAGCGCCACCCGCCAGGCTTTTGCCGATCTGTCCTGGACGTTTGCGGCGGAGAATATCAAGTTCCAGCCTTTCGCCAATATCGCCTATGTCGATCTCGATACCGACGCGTTCAGCGAGACGGGCGGCACGGCCGCGGTCTCAGCGGCCGAGGGCTCGGACGCCGTGACGGTATCGACGGTTGGCCTGCGCTGGTCGGCAGACATTCCCGGCAGCGAGCTGCCAATCGCGGCCACCGGCATGCTGGGTTGGCGGCATGCCGCGGGAGACCTGACGCCTTCGGCGCGGCTTGCATTTGCCGGCAGCAGCTTCTTCACAATCGGCGGCGTCACCATGCCCGGCGATGCTCTGGTGATGGAGGCAGGCATTTCCGCGAAACTATCCGCAACCGCCCAGGTGACGCTAACCTATCTGGGCGAATTTGCGGGCGGCGTGCAATCGAGCGCCGCTCGGGCAAACCTGATCGTGAATTTCTAGGCAAGCGACACATGCCAATGGCTACCATGCCAGGTTGGCCGGCCCTGCAACCGGACCTTGCCGCAATGGATCGATGGTCTCGTTGCCGCCTTATTGCTCTGATTGTTCGGCATTTTCAGAAGTGAAAGGATGATGCCCTTGATTTACGCCCGTCATTTCGCAGCGCTCGGCGCAGGTCTGCTCCTGCTTGGAGCCGCCGGTTGCCAGAAGGAGCCGGAATCCACCGCGAGCCAGACAGAGGGGTTGTGCAAGCCAAATGCTGCAGAAGCCCTGGCAGGCAAGGACAGAATTTCCGATGAGGACGCAAAACAAATGACGGGTGCGACGATCGTCAGGCAATTGAAGCCCGGGGATCCAGCCACCATGGACTTCCGACAGGAGCGCGTCACCATCGAAACGGACCCGGCGACGGGCAAGATTGTCCGCGCTACGTGCGGATAGACGTCGACGAATGGTACGAAGCAGTGGGGCCAGAACGGCTCCACCATGAAGGTGCTCCACGTTGCAAATGCTCGCATCGTCACGTGTGGCAAAAATTGCGCACAAACACGCCTCCCTGCTCATCGTTCCCCTTGTCAAAGAGGGGGAACGACCAACCACCCTCCCTTATCCGATAGAGACGCCGTCATGCCTCCTCCTGCGCAGTGGGCCGATGTCTGGCGAGCCTGCGGTCCGGCGTGAGGTCGCGTCGGCCTAAGAGACGGGCACTCTTTGTGCCGGCCGCACAAAAACACGCTGTCGAACGCTCTCATCCCGCGCTGCTCACAGTGCTCGAGCAACTCGACGATATGGATGCCTCCGAGCCGATCTGGCTCGTATCTTCGAGATGCTGGGAGATACCGTGGGACGTCTTCCAGGGCTGTCGGCCTGAAGATCATCCTCGTGGTGGACGAAACCTATTCTGAAAGCATCGAATTCCCGGCGGCGTCGATGATGGGCGTACGCTGTCGACAGCGATGCGCTGAGCCCATGTCGTCTTGCAAAGCAAAGCGCCGCCAACGATTGATCATTGACGGCGCCGCTCACCGAAAGCCCTTCTTCTCAAAGGCTTCCCCTAGTTATTTCAGCGCGCATTCTCCGTCAATGAAGGAAACGTGAAGTTTTCATCACAACTGTATTTTAGATATTTAATATATAATTATGATATAAATGAGTAACTTGCTGTCATTAAACTGAAAAAAATCTGATACAATGTGACGTTGCGCGTATGCAACACCATTATTCTTTGTATGCCTGAAGCTGTGACTTGGTTAAACTTGTTGTATATTTTCTGTTCCTCCATGTTAATCCTCGCCGCGCTGTCCGTCCGAGAGCAATCACGGATGAGTATGTCTCGCAGCAGCGCGAGCGAGGTTGCCGGTAGTTCTCTGGGGGACATCCAGGATCGGCCCTTGTTGACCCTAAAAAACATAGAGAGATCTCTCGCATGAGCATCAGAAGCCTTCTCCTCGGCTCCGCCGCCGCATTGGCCGCGACATCCGGCGCACAGGCAGCCGACGCAATCGTCGCAGCCGAGCCGGAGCCCATGGAA
>NZ_JABEKT010000012.1 GCF_013283195.1 Ensifer adhaerens
TCTCCGACACAGGCGCTCATCGATTGTCTTGCGATGCGTCGATAGCCCTCCGCAAAGTCTCCGCAAGCTGTCGTCGGGTATAGGGTTTTGCAAGCGGCCGGAATCGCGACGTGGTGCCGATGCGTTCGACATCCGCGTAGCCGGTGGCCAGGACAACCGGGACGTTCGGATACAGCGTCATGATCTTGGCCGCCATAGCGTCGCCGTCAATTGGGCCGGGCATGACCACATCGGAGAAAACTAAATCGAACGGTCCGTCTGTCTTGAGTAGCTGCAATGCTTCCGTTGCGTCGTCCGCGCATGTGACGGAATAGCCAAGCGAAACGAGTGTGCCCGCGGCGAATTCACGGACCATTGGATCATCCTCCACGACGAGAATGCGCTCACTGCCACCTTCCAGCACTCCGTTCGAGATGGGCTCCGCGGTTATTTCCGTAGACGCCAGTCGAGGAAAGGACAGGAAAATGGTTGTTCCCTTGCCCGGTTCTGATTCAATTTCGATCCGGCCCCCTGATTGCCGCACGAACCCATACACCATGCTGAGACCCAATCCGCTGCCTTTGCCGAAGGGCTTCGTCGTGAAGAACGGCTCGAAGGCCTTTGCCCGCGTCTCCGCATCCATTCCGAAGCCGTTGTCGGAGATTCGGATCACCGCGTCGTCATCGCTTAGCGTCGTCGAGATTGTCACCCTGCCGCCATCCGGCATTGCATCGCGTGCGTTGATGCAGAGGTTCATTATGGACGCTTCCAGTTGTGCAGCATCCGCTCTGACGTGACCTGCCGCCGGATCAAGTGCGAGGTGCAGGATGACGGTTTCGCCGAAAGCCGTAGACAGCAATCCCTCCATGGCCCGGATTGTCCTGTTGATGTTCAGGGACGCCGGCTCTAGGGGTTGCCGTCCCGCGAAGGTGAGTAGCTGGCGTGTGAGGGCGGCGCCTTGCCGCGAGGCCTTGTGGTTCAACTGTGCGATTGCAGAAAGTCGCGGATCGGCAACTTCGTCGGCCAGCGTCTCGGCTGTCCCGATGATGACCGTCAACAGGTTGTTGAAATCATGGGCGACGCCGCCCGTCAGTTGGCCTATGGCTTCAAGCCGCTGTGCCTGCAGCCGTTTTGCCTCGTTCAGCCGTGTCTCGGTGACATCGCGGACACCACCAACCATTCGGGTTGCCATGCCTGCGGCGTTGCGGATGATGTGCCCCTGATCGAGAACCTCGGCATAGGTCCCCGTTCCACGACGGAAGCGGTATTCTTCCAGCCATGTGTCGACCCCATCTTCAATCGCGGCAAGCACGGTGGAAACGACACGTGCGCGGTCGTCCGGGTGGATCTTGGATTCCCATTCCCGAAAACCATCCTCGATCGGCACGTCGTCGTGCCCGAAGACGGATTTGATGTTGCTGTTCCATTGCACACGGCTGGTCGCAATGTCCCAGTCCCAGACCGCGTCCGTCGTCATCATGGCAACAATTGCGAAGCGTTCCTCGCTTTCCGTCAGCCGTTCCGCCGCTCGCTTTTTGTCGGTGATGTCGCGACCGGTTGCGACGAAATGGCTCGCGCGTCCATCGGAACCGACAATGGGTGCGATGCTCATGTCCACCCAGTATTCGCGGCCGTCCTTGGCGTAGTTCAGAAGTTCGGCCCGAATCGCCCTTGACCGCGTGATCGCGCGGTCAATCGCTTCAATGGTGGCGAGTTCGGTGCCGTGACCCTGCAGAAAGCCGGGAGATCGGCCGAGTGCGTCAGGCCGTGAATAGCCGGTGATCCTGATGAAGGCGTCGTTGACGTAGACGATCGTTTGCCTGCCTCCGGGCTGCGATGCTGCCTTTGTGACTATGACGAAGTCGTCGATTCTCGAGATCGCCATTTCCAGCAGATGCAAGTGCTGGTCGGCAGCATGCCGCTTCGTCACATCCCGGAAATAGACGGTCAGCCCTCCCGGCCCCGGATAGGCGGTGACCGAGAACCATGCGTTCAGGGACTCGTAAAATACTTCGAAATCGGCTGTCTCGCTTTCGCGGACGGCACGCTCGTAGTGCTGCCGGATGATCCCCGAGGATGCCTCCGGGAATTCCTGCCAGATCAGGCGGCCCATAAGCGCCCATCGCGGGCGCGCGAGCAGACGTTCGGCCTGACGGTTGAGGTAGGTAAAGCGCCAATCGGTATCAAGCTGGAAAAACGCATCGCTGATGTTCTCCATCGACTCGGCCAAGCGCCGCTCAAGATCCCTGGCGGTATTCTCCAGCCGCTTGCGCTCATCGATATCCTGGAGGGCGCCCTGTATTCGGAAGATTTGGCCCATCTCGTCGCGGATCGCCACGCCGATTGCGCGAACCCATTTCCGCCGACCTGTGCCATCAATGATCTTCACCTCGATATCGTAGGGCAGACCGGTGGCAACGCAGGCTTCGAAATGCCGAGTGATCGCATCTCGCCACTCCGGCGCAAAATAGCCGATCCCCTCCTCGAAGGCGATTGTCTTGCCCCTTGGTCTCTCGTGGATCGCCCAGGTTTCATCCGCCAATACGATTCTCCGATCGGGTAGGTGCACCACCCATCCACCGAGCTTCGCGGCCTTGCCGGCGATCTCGATAAGAGCCTGGTTTCCATAGAGATCTTGCGACTGTCGGCGAGCGTCGCGAGGTACGACCCGATCTTGATGGAGTCGCCAAGCGATGATCAGCGTTGCGCCGACGACCCAGAGCCATGCAGTTGTCGGGAGCCAGGCGACGATGAAAGCGGAGATGCCGCCGACCAGAATTCCAGCGGAAAACCGATCCGTCGCACGTTGCCTGAGACCGGTCACCAGGATGCGAAAGCCATTGCCAGCATTTGCGTTTTCCCGTCGCATGATTTGCATCGTCCTCAGCCGCCGTTGATTTCAACCTCGATAGTCTCAAGCGATGCCGCAATCCATGAGAGATCGCTTAATTTTACCTTATTTAAATTTGGCGCCGCGGTCGCTTAACGGTGCGCCGGTTTAATCGATGCATCCAACTGCCGCGTTCCTGCCCTACCGATGGGGTGGGACCTCGGCAAGCATCGAGGTCAACCTGTGAAAACCACAAAGAGAACGACCTATCTGAGCCGTGTCGAATCCGACTACTTCAGCCGTCAATGGTGCCGCCGAAGCGTCACGCTTTTCTGCAATCTGCTCTTCACCGGGAAATGGATGCGCAAGACGCAGATCGTACGCTGTCTCGTTGTGGAGATCAGCGAAGGTGGGGCGACCGTGCGCATAGGAAAGTCGTTGATTCCAGATCACGCTTACCTTGTTTTCGGTAAGTTTGATGTCGTGGTCGGCAGCATCGTCGTTCAGCGCGATCCGGGGCACCTGCATCTTTGCTTTGTAAAACAGTTGAGACCGGACTTCGTCAATCGGCTGGCACACATGAGCTCCCCGTTTGCCACCTTGGAAAGTCTCAATCCGAGAACCATATAAGTTGGCGAAAATGTGCAGCCAATGCTGCGCCCAATGCCATCCCCGCTCTATGGCGCGCAGGAAAGGGGCTTGGGCCACCCCGCCAAACAATCGAAGAGACTATGAACATAATGATCATCGAAGATCAGCGAGACGTCGTTGATATGTTGCGGCTGAACTGGTCGGATTCTAGGGACCGGTTGGATTGCCTTGCATCCGTAAGGCAAGCGAACCGCTTCATTCACTCAAACGAGCTCGCTGCCTATGACTGCATCCTCATCGACATCAACCTGACAGACGGTAGCGGGCTGGAAGTGCTTCGCGAGGCGCGCTCACGCTCGGACGTTCCTATCATCATGATCTCGGGCGCTGGAGACGCGGATAGCCGGGCGGACGCCATCAGTGTCGGTGCGGACGACTATGTGATGAAGCCGTTCAGCGTGAAGGAACTGCGCGCCCGGGTCCATCGCCTGCACGAGGCGCGGATGGGCCGCAGGGCCTTGCGGCGGAGTGTTGCTTTCAAGATCGGCAATATCGATTGCGACATCGGACGCCTGTCGATGGATTTCGACGGCGCCAGTCTGTCGCTGACCGCACTCGAAGGAAGGATATTGCAGGTCCTTTTCAACAGTGTGGGAGAAGACTGCTCAAAGTCGTGCATTGCACGCCAGGCGCTCTTTCGTGAACACGACCCGCGCGACAAGACGATTGACGTCTACATCAACAGGCTGCGCGGCAAGCTTGCGGAACTGGATGCCGCGAGCGGGGATGCTATCAAGACGATCCGCGGCGTGGGCTATCGCCTGAGCGAAATCCAACAACGGTCAGAGTAGAAGAGCCATATGCTTGAGTGTGTTGACCGTCATGTGATTTCCGCGGAAACGTTCGGGCCCGAAGACGCCCTGCCGGGCGAAGCGGCTCGCCTCAAACGTCTGAGAGAACTGTCCAGTGTGTCGTCCGACCCGGATCCGGTGCTCGATGCACTGGTCGATGCCGCCTGCCTTGCGGCCGATACGCCGATCGGCCTCATCACCTTGCTTGATGGCGAACGCCAATGGTTCAAGTCGAAGCGGGGCATCGAAGGGGACGGGTCCTGCAGAGCGGACGCCTTCTGCGACCACACAATCCGGTCGTCGAGGCCCTTCGTCGTGCCGGATGCCGCTCGCGATGTCCGCTTTGCCGAAAACCCTTTCGTTACCGGTAGCGACAGGATCCGTTTCTATGCCGGCGTGCCGCTGGAGATCGAGCCGGGGCTTC
>NZ_JABEKT010000013.1 GCF_013283195.1 Ensifer adhaerens
AGCGACATCCTGTCGGGGGATGCCGGCAGCGACGTGCTGCGCGGCGAGGACGGCGACGATGTGCTGTCGGGTGGTGACGGCGACGACGTTGCCTCGGGCGGATCGGGCAATGACGAGATCCACGGCGGTGCCGGTGCCGACATGCTGTTCGGCAATGGCGGCGACGACCTGATCTTCGGTGACGCCGGCAACGACGTCATCGAAGGCGGGGCGGGCTCGGACAAGGCCTGGGGCGGTGCCGGCGACGACATCGTGCTGGCCGCCAAGGGCGACGGCGACGACAGCTACTGGGGCGATGGCGGCGTCGACACGCTCGACTACTCCGTGGCGTCAGGCAACCTGACGGTCGACATGGGCACCGGCTTCATGGGCCGCGGCCAGGTCTCGGGCGTCGAGGTCGGCACCGACACGGTCTACGGCTTCGAGAACTTCATCGGTGGCTCCGGCCATGACGTCATCACCGCATCCAATGCCGTCAACATCATCGACGGCGGCCTTGGCGAGGACGTCTTCCGCTTCACCTCGGTGGCAGCGGCAAACGGCGACACGATCTACGGCTTTACGCCGGGAGACCGGATCGACTTCTCCTCGATCGATGCCAACACCGGACAGGCGGGTCTGCAGCACTTCACGCTTTCGGCCGGAACGACGCTCTCGGGCGCCGGCCAGATCGTGGTGACGCATGAGACCCAGGACGGCGCCGACGTCACGGTGATCCGCGGCAGTGTCGATGCCGACCCGGATGCCGACTTCGAGCTTTCGATCGCCGGCACGCATAACCTCAAGGTCGCCGACTTCAACGGCGTCTCCTGAGCAGGAAGCGTTATTCCCGGCCGGTCGCTCTGACCGGCCGGGACAGCATGCGGGCGGACAAAAGGGGATCTCATCATGAGCAAGAAGAAAGAGCCGCAACACAAGATCGGCGGCATGCGCGGTATCCTGATCTATCTCTTCGGCCTTTCCGGCCTGATCAACATCCTGGCGCTGACCGGCGCCTTCTACATGCTGCAGATCTACGATCGGGCGCTGACCAGCGGCAGCATCTCCACTTTGGTGGCACTGTCGGTGCTGGCGGTCGGGCTCTATCTGTTCCAGGGCCTGTTCGACGTCATCCGCTCGCAGATCCTGGTCCGGCTCGGTGCAAGGCTCGACAGCCAACTGGCGCCGCTTGCCCACAAGGTGGTGATCGAGATGCCGCGCTTCGGCTATTCGACGGCGGAGGCGACGGAACGCGGCCGCGACGTCGACACGCTGCGCGGGTTCCTGGCGAGCCAGGGGCCGGTGGCGCTGTTCGACCTGCCGTGGATCCCGATCTATCTCGTCTTCGTCTGGCTTTTGCATCCGATGCTCGGCTATCTCACGGTCGGCGGCGCGCTGGTGCTGGCGGTGCTGACGATCATTGCCGAGGTGCTGACGCGGCGTCATTCCAGCTCGATGATCAAGGCCTCGGTGGCGCGCAGCTCGGTGGCCGAAAGCAATGCCCGCAACAGCGACGTGCTGCATGCCATGGGCATGACCGGCCGGGCGGTCGATCGCTTCGAGAAGGCCAATCGCCGCCATCTCGACTGTCAGACCAAGACGTCCGACATCGGCGGCACGCTGTCGGGCCTGTCGAAGGTGCTGCGCATGATCCTGCAATCGGCGATCCTCGGGCTCGGCGCCTATCTGGCGATCCGCGGGCAGATGTCGGCCGGTTCGATCATCGCCTCGTCGATCGTGACCGCCAGGGCACTGGCGCCGGTCGACATGGCGATTGCGCAATGGAAGGGCGTGGTGGCGGCACGGCGCAGCTATCATCGCCTCAACGAGACGCTCGGCGTGCTCGACGAGCGCTCCGGCAGCCTCGACCTGCCGGCGCCGACGGAAAGCCTGTCGCTCGACAAGGTGACGACGGTGGCGCCGTCGACCGGGGCGGTGCTCTTGAGCGAAGTGAGCCTGGAACTGAAAGCCGGACAGGCGCTGGGACTGATCGGTCCGTCGGGCGGCGGCAAGACGACGCTGGCACGCGCCATGCTCGGCATCTGGCCGGTCTTGCGCGGCGCAGTGCGCATCGACGGCGCCGATCTCAACCAATGGCCCGAGACGCTGTTCAACCAGCATGTCGGCTACCTGCCGCAGGACGTGGCGCTGATGGACGGCACGGTGTCGGACAACATCTCGCGCTTTGCCGAGGCGCCGAACGCGCGCGCCATCATCCGCGCCGCCAAGGCCGCCGGCATCCACGAGATGATCGTGCACCTGCCGAACGGCTACCAGACCGAACTTGGTCCTCATGGAACCGCACTGTCCGCAGGCCAGCGGCAACGCATTGCCCTGGCTCGTGCACTCTACGGGGATCCTTTTCTTGTGGTGCTCGACGAGCCGAACTCCAACCTCGATGCGGAAGGGGAAGAGGCACTGTGTCAGGCCATCCTCAAGGTGCGCGAGCGCGGCGGCATCGTCGTCATCGTCGCCCACCGCCCGAGCGCGCTGCAGACGGTCGACATGATCGGCCTGGTGCAGGCCGGCCGGCTGGTCGCCTTCGGCCCGAAGGAGGAGATCCTGCCGTCGCAGAAGATGCGGCCGCTGGTGGTGGAGAAGAACCGCAGGGCGGATGCC
>NZ_JABEKT010000014.1 GCF_013283195.1 Ensifer adhaerens
GTAAGCGCGATTTTCCATGCGCATTGACGGCTTGCTTCACGGCTAAATCGCCCCCGCATGGGGAGCGATATCCGGCTCCACTAGGCCACGGATGTTTTGGAGAAGTTGAACGGTAGCAAGTCGCCGATCTCGGCCGCTTCGTCGCGCTGCGGCAACTCTGCAAGCACGTGGCGCAGCCAAGTGAGTGGGTCGACGCCACAGGCGCGGCACGTCAGCATCAAACTATAGATCACTGCGCTGGCCTTGGCTCCGTCAGCGGTATCGCTGAACAGCCACGATTTTCTTCCGGTGGCAAAGACCCTGATATCCCGCTCCAGAATATTGTTATCGATCGGCATCCTGCCATCGCTGGTGTAGCGAGTCAGATAATCCCATTGGTTTAGAGTGTAGGAAACGGCGTCGCCGAGCTTGGTATCTGGCACGACCTTCGGCGCGATGTTGTCGAGCCACGCCTTCAGGGCGGCCAGGACAGGCAAGCTGTGCTGTTGCCGGAAGCGGTGAATGCAGTCGGCCTGAGTTTCACCGACGTCGGGCTTTTCGTCTCGCGCCCGCGTTTCGAGCCGGTAGAGCTGCTCGAAGAACCTGAGAGCTTGCTCCGGCGGGCCTCCGCCTTTCTTTCTGGCTTTGAGGGCCTCAACGAAGCGCCGCCGGGAATGAGCCATGCATCCGACATGGGTTGCGCCATGCAATGTGCGCCACGCGGTGTAGCCATCGCTCACCAATATGCCGCGGTAGTCACCAAGGAAGGTCTGCGGGTGGATCTGGCCGCGGCCAGGCTGATAGTCGAGAAGCACGATCGGCTCTTCACTATCCTCACCACTCCGATAGGCCCACATATACGAGGTGCTGGTGGCCTCCTTGTCCCTTTCCTTGAGGACCTGAACCGTCGTCTCATCGCCATGAATGAGAGGCTGCGATTGAAGCCGCAGTTTCAGAGCGTCATAGATGCGGTGCAGATGCCTCTCGCTCGAACCGATGACCCAATGAGCAAGAGCCCCGCGGCTGATCGGAACACCGGCACGCTCGAATGTCTGCGCCACGCGGTAGAGCGGTGTACCGTCGACGTATTTGTGGACGAGCGCGAAGGCCAGCGTCGAGGCGGTAGCGATGCTGCCCGGCAGGGGCTGCGTCGGCATGGGGGCGATCACGACAGGCGTGTTGATCCCGGTGCGGTCGCAATGGCGGCAAGCGTACTTGAACCGCACATTCTGTAGGACCTTTGCCTTGACCTCGATATGGAGCTGCTCGGTAACAGCCTCGCCCATGCGATGCATCTGATCCTGGCAACAGGGACAAGCCTTCTGATCGTCGGGGAGGTCATATTCGACACGCTCGCGTGGCAGGTCTTCCGGCAGAGGCCTGCGGCCACGCTTCTTTCCCGTTGTGCCTTCGACCGCCGGTAGGCCTGTGTCCGGAAGCCCGACAAAATCGCCTTCCTCGCTGCCATCCACGTCAGCCTCTTCGGCCTCGTTGAAGAGGCGATCAATATGCTTTTCGCTGCGTGGGGCAAAGCGATGGAGCTTTGCCAGTGCCAGTTCCTCTTCCAGCTTGACGACCCGCCGCGAGAGCACTTCCTTCTCGGCTTTGAGCGCAGCGATTTCGGCAGCATTGGCCGCCAACTGCGCCATCAGCTCTGCAACACTAGGATCGCCGGTTCGAGTCATCCTAGTTTTGAATCTGAACCGCTTCTGCGCGTCAACAGCTCAATTCGCCATCCTCAGCCGACGATCTGATATTGCCGCACCGGATGGCGGATCATCGCATCGATATCGATGCCGTCTAGTATCCAATGCAGTTGCTCTGTCGTCAGCATGACCACCGGCACCTCGCGACGGGGCCATCGGAACTTGTCCTCGGTCAATTTCTTCAGGATCATGACAAAACCGGACCGATCAAAAAACAGGAGCTTCATCCGGTCGTGACGGCGATTGCAAAAGGCAAAGACCGCAGGCGCAAACGGGTCAAGCTCCATCACCTCCTGCACCAGGACCGCAAGACTGTTGATGCCCGCGCGGAAGTCGATCGGCTCCCGATGCAGGTAGACCTTGAGATCAGCGCCTAGTCTGAACATGACCCAACGCTCCTATGATCGCTGTTAATCCGCTGAGATCGTCGCACTCCAGCGTCAATCTCACACCATTCGGCAGTGACGCGCTCACCTTTGCTGGAGAGGACAGCGGGCCGCTCCTCTCCGCCTTCGGCAATACCTCTTCGCGATCCGTGGCGGGCATCTCATGGTCGAACTTGCTGCTCGCGGCGGCGATCTGGACCGGAATAAACGCAGATGTCGAAGACGGCGATGGTGGATGTGCCTGGGTGTGTTTCCTGATCCATTTCCAAACGAGGTTCGCATTGACCCCGTGTTCTCGCGCAAGTTTCGATACTGATGCACCGGGCCCAAGGCAGGCTGTAACAAGGCGATCTTTCGACCCTTGATCGAAGCGCCGCCTTCCATTCCGACCGACCAGTCGTACCGCGAGTTTTTGACCTTCATCCATCACTTGGTGTCCACCTCTTTTAGGTGGACACCTCATGCCAAAGCTCACTCAATTGCAGAAGGTGCGGAGAAATTCGCGCTTAC
>NZ_JABEKT010000015.1 GCF_013283195.1 Ensifer adhaerens
CGCTGCCGTCATTGGCGAGCGACGCGGTCGTGCGGAAGACGAAGATGTCGGCGCCGTCGCCGCCGGCGAGGAAGTTGACGGCATTGCCGGCGACGAGCACGTCGTCGCCCTTGCCGCCGACAGCGCCTTCGATCGAGGTCAACAGGTCCGAGCCGATCTCAACCCCTTCGGCCGTGCCGCGGTCGAGGTCGATCACGACGGCCTGCATCGCTGCCGAAGCGTCGTAGGTGTCGATCGCCTCGTTGCCGTCAATCAGGTCGTTGCCGTCGTCGCCGTTCGCATCCGGCGCGATCACCACCAGGAACGTGTCATTGCCGGTGTTACCCTCCAGCGTATCTCTGCCGCCGCCCCCGACGAGAACATCGTCGCCGCCGCGGCCACGCAGTATGTCGTTGCCGTCGCCGCCCGACAGGATATTGTTGCCGGCGCCGCCGGACAGGCGGTCGCCACCTTCGCCACCGACTATGATGTCGAAGCCTTCGATCAGGTCCGAACCGATCTCCTCGCCTTCGGCAATGCCGGCCTCGATATCGGCAAGCACGGCCTGCACCAGCGCCGACATGTCGAGCGTATCGATGCCGTCCCCACCCGAATAACTGTCATTGCCATCAGTGCCGGCACCTTCGGCCACGACAACAACGACTGTGTCATTGCCCAGGCCGCCCAGGACGGTATCGTTCCCCAGGCCACCGGACAGCGTATCGTTGCCGGCACGGCCGTCGATGACATCGTTGCCGTCATTGCCGATGAGGGTGTTGCTCTCGGCGTCGCCCGAGAGCTGGTCGTCGCCGGCGCCCCCGATAGCGGCTTCGATCCGTTGAAGTGTGTCCGAGCCGATCTCCTCGCCCGTGGCCGTTCCCTGTTCAAGATCGACGACGATGCTGTCGGTGGTGGCGCTGGCATCGAGCGTGTCGTAGCCGGTTCCGCCATTATAGCTATCGTTGCCGTCAGTCGTTTCCCCCGGCACGCAGACCGGAGCCTCGACGACGATGGTGTCATCGCCGGCGCCACCAGAGACGACATCGTCGCCCTGGCCGCCGGCCAGCGTGTCGTCGCCGGCGCGGCCATCGATGACATCGTTGCCGTCATTGCCGATCAGCGTGTTGTCTTCGGCGTCGCCCGAAAGCTGGTCGTCACCCGAGCCGGCGATCACGGTCTCGATGCTGTCGACGGTGTCGGAGCCGATCTCGTCGCCCGTGGCCGTTCCCTCTTCAAGGTCGACGACGATGCTCTCGGTGACTGCACTGGCATCGAGCGTGTCGTAGCCTGAGCCGCCATTATAGCTATCGTTGCCGTCAGTCGCCTCACCCGGCGCGCAGGCCGGAGCCTCGACGACAATGGTGTCATCGCCGGCTCCACCGGAGACGACATCGTCGCCCTGGCCGCCGGCCAGCGTATCGTCGCCGGCGCGGCCATCGATGACATCGTTGCCGTCATTGCCGACCAACGTGTTGCAGGCGGCGTCGCCGGAGAGCTGGTCATCACCGGAACCAGCGATCACGGTCTCGATGCTGTCGACGGTGTCGGAGCCGATCTCTTCGCCTGTCGCCGTTCCCTGTTCGAGATCGACGACAATGGTCTCGGTGGTGGCGCTGGCATCGAGCGTATCGGTTCCTGCGCCGCCTTCGTATGTGTCGTCGCCGTCATCGT
>NZ_JABEKT010000016.1 GCF_013283195.1 Ensifer adhaerens
AACGTCGAGAACCTCACCAAGAACGGTGCCGGTGCTATTACCGGCGTCGGCAATGCGCTCGCCAACGCCATGCTCGGCAACAACGGAGCCGATACGCTTTCGGGCGGTGACGGCAACGATACGATCGACGGCGACGATGGCAATGACAAGCTGCGTGGCGGTGCCGGTGACGACACCTTCAACGACAACAACGGCAACGATATCTACGTTTATGACACGATCGATTTCGGCAATGACGTCATCAACGCGTTCGATGCCAACCCTGCCGGGGGCCAGGACCTCATCGATCTGAGCGCTTTGGGCATTACGGCAGCCGACTTTGCGACCCGTGTGCTGGAAACCCGTGTTGTTGTTGTTGGAACGGACGACACGCTGCTGACCATTCGGGATGCCACCGGCACGACCACGATCGGTACGATCCTCGTCGATGCCGTTGATCCCAACGACATCAGCATCGCCGACTTCATCCTCGCCGATACGCCGGCTCCCGCTGCCATCAACGGCACCGCTGCAGGCAATACCCTGACCGGGTCGACCTTTGCCGATCAGATCAACGGCCAGGGCGGCAACGACACCATCAATGCCGGTGCGGGCGATGACACGATCACCGTCGATGTTCTCGAGGGTCGCGACGTCATCAACGGCGAAAGCGAAGATGCCGGCGGCGACACCGTGGTCATCAACGGCGACACTTCCAACGAAACCTTCCGGATCTACACCCGCGCCGAATGGTTTGCCGCCGGTAACGCCGTGGGCACCCTCAACGCGGCGACGGAAATCGTCATTACCCGCAACGGCACGAACAACGCCTCGGTCATTGCCGAACTCAACGACATCGAAGAGATCGTCATCAATACGGGTGTTGGCCCGGACATTGTGCAGACGATCGGCGATTTCTCGCCGACCGGCCTCAGCGTCAACACGATCACGATCAATGGCGATGCAGGCGACGACACCGTAGACTTCAGCGCGCTGCAGTCTTCGCACCGTATCCTGTTCCGCACCAATGGCGGTAACGATACGATCGTCGGCAACCTCAGGCCACAGGACGTGGTGGAACTGGCGCCGGGAAGCAACATTTCCGACTACACCATGACCACCAATGCGAACGGCACGAAGACGTTCTCGAACGGAACGCACTCGATCACGTTTGCCGGTGCGGTGCCGCCGCAATTCCAGAATACACCGCCGACACCTGGCAATGACGAAGGTGTCTCGGGTCGCTTCGAATACACCGCGAACGACCTTGCCGGCCTCAAGAACCTGGTCAACGGGCTTCCGGCCTTCGACGAAGACGATGACACCAACGACTTCTCCGGCGTGCGGACACTTTCCGGTCACGGCAACAACGAAGACAATCCAACCTGGGGTTCGGCCGACACGCCGTTTATTCGCATCACCGATGCGCACTACGGTGCCTACAACCCGACGACCGGCAACAACAACATCAATCCGATCTTCTCGGGGCTCGACCCGCGCAACATCAGCAATATCCTCGGCAGCCAGGAACTCGATCTGCCGAAGAACGATAAGGACGCCAACATCTTCTTCATGGCGTTCGGCCAGTACT
>NZ_JABEKT010000017.1 GCF_013283195.1 Ensifer adhaerens
CGCCGTCCTCGCCGCGCAGCACGTCGCTGCCGGCATCCCCCGACAGGATGTCGCTGCCGCCGCCGCCCAGAAGCACGTCGGCAAGACCACCACCCAGGAGAACATCCGCGGCCGACGTCCCGATCAGCGTGCGGGCCGCAACCGGCAACGGCGTCTCGCCACCGTCGCCATCACCCGAACCGTCGCCGTCATCGTCGCCATCGTCGCTGCCGTCGTCGTCGCCGCCAGCGTCATCATCGTCGTCGTCGTCGTCACCGCCGCCGACCGTATCATCATCATCATCAGTGTCGTCGTCATCGTCGTCCGAACCTCCGTGAACCTGCAGGGTCGGCAGAACACCGCTGGAGAAGGTGATCGAGTGCGTGCCGTTGGTCAGCGTTGTCATGCCATCGGCTTCGGTGGCCGTGTAATCTTCGAGGTTCGCGCCCTCCACCAACTCAATCACGTCCTGAGGCCGCAGTGTTCCAATAATCGTATCGTTGCCGCCATTGGAACGGAACAGGATGCGGTGGGCTGACTGGAGGCTGCTGATATCGACCGTGTCGTCCCCAGCCGTGCCATCAATCGTGATCGTGTTGACGCTGAGGCCGGTGGGCGAGAAATCGCCGATCGTCAGGACCGTGTCGTCGCCTGCACCCGTATTGATGACGATCTCTTCGATGTCGTTGAGTTCGGCAATGACCGAAGCGAAGTTCGTGCCGTTGCGGGTAATGACGATTTCCGTCGCCGCGTTGAGGCTGCCCACGTTGTTACCGGCGACGGCTGCCCATTCGGTGCGGGTGTAAACCCGGAAGGTTTCGTTGGAAGCGTCGCCGTTGACGACCACGGTATCGCCATTCGCATCTTCGCTTTCGCCGTTGATGATGTCACGACCCTCGCCGACATCGACGGTGATCGTGTCATCGCCCGCGCCGGCATTGATCGTATCGTTGCCGCCCTGGCCGTTGATCTGATCGGCAAAGGTCGATCCGGTCAGGGCGTTGCCTGCAATCGTACCGTTGATGGCAGCCGGAGCCGGTGTATCGGCGAGGATGAAATCGGCGATAGTGATGTCATTGGGATCAACGGCATCGACGAGGATCGTACCGATCGTGGTCGTGCCGGTGGCATCCCGAATGGTCAACAACGTATCGTCCGTCCCGGGAACGACCACACGTGTTTCCAGAACGCGTGTCGCAAAGTTGGCTGCGGTGATGCCGAGGCCGCTCAGGTCGATGAAATCCTGGCCACCGCCGGCAGGGTTAGCATCGAACGTGTTGATTGTGTCGTCGCCGAAATTGATCGTATCGTAGACGTAGACATCGTTGTCGCTGTTGTCGTTGAAGGTATCGTTGCCGGCTCCGCCACGCAGTCTGTCGTTGCCGTCGTCACCGTCGATGATGTCGTTGCCATCACCGCCCGAAAGCGTATCGGCCCCGTTGTTGCCGAGCATGTTGTTTGCAAGCCCATTGCCGACGCCGGTAATAGCACCGGCACCGTTCTTGGTGAGGTTCTCGACGTT
>NZ_JABEKT010000018.1 GCF_013283195.1 Ensifer adhaerens
CACCCGCGCCAACCGGCTGCCGGTGGTCACCGGCCGCAACATTCTTGCCAACGGCTTCATGAACCTGTCGGCGATCATCCTGCTCGATGATCTGCTCGCCAACACGCTTGACCCCGACGGCGACCGGCTGACCATCGCCAATCTCACTGTCTCTTCCGGTTCGGTGCGCGCCTACTCCGACGGCATGTGGCTCTATACGCCGGATCGCGGCGAGATCGGCCAGGTCACCTTCAGCTATACCGTCTCCGACGGCACCGGCAGCGTCGCCAATGGCGCGCTGCTTTCGCTCATCGACTGGCCGGCGCATGAGATCAAGGGCACCGAGGGACCCGACGTTCTCCTGGGCACGCCGCACCCCGACATCATCGCCGGCCTTGGCGGCGACGATATCGTCTATGGCCGCGAGGACGACGACCTGATCCTTGGCGGCACCGGCAACGACACGCTCTTGGGCGGTGACGGCAACGACACCATCCATGGCGAAGACGGCGATGACCGGCTGTTCGGCGGCAATGGCAACGACATTCTGTTCGGCGGCGCCGGCAACGACCAGCTCTATGGCGAGGCCGGCGACGACATCCTGATCGGCGAGGCCGGCGACGATACGCTGTCGGGCGGCACCGGCGACGACCGGCTGTTCGGCGAGGACGGCAAGGATCGTCTCGAGGGCGATGCCGGCGACGATCTGGTCGATGGCGGCAGCGAGGACGATACGCTTGCCGGCGGTACCGGCGACGACACGGTTCTGGCCGGCGCCGGCAACGACGTCATCGTCACCGGGCCGAGCAGCGAAGAGGCCCGCCTGGCACAGGCAACACCGGCCGCAGCCACCGACACCGACGACGGCGACGACCACTATGCCGGCGGCACCGGCTTCGACACGCTCGATGCCAGCAGCGCCACCAACACCATCACCGTCGATCTCGAAGCCGGCACGGCGTCAGGCGAAGAGATCGGCTCCGACACGCTCGACAGCATCGAGGCGGTCATCGCCGGCTCGGGCGACGACCAGATCTCCGGCGACAGCCAGAACAACACCCTCATCGGCAATGACGGCGACGACAGCATCGATGGCCGCGACGGCAACGACATGCTGGCCGGCGGAAACGGCGACGATACCGTCAAAGGCGGAAACGGAAACGACACCGTC
>NZ_JABEKT010000019.1 GCF_013283195.1 Ensifer adhaerens
TCGGTGATCTCGACGGTTGCGAGATAGAAGGGTTGTCCGGTGTTGCGGTCGAGCGTGGTGGCGGCGGCAATGACGTCGATGCGGCCGTCAAGCTCGGGTGTCGTTCGCTGGTTGAAGACGGTAAAGCGCATGCGGCTCTTCTGGCCGGGCGCGATGCGGTCGATATCGACAGGCGGGATGCGGATCTCGACCGTCAGGTCCTCGCCCTCGGGCACGATCGACATGGCGGTGGCGCCGGGCGCGATGATGCCGCCGATGGTGTGGATCTGCAGGTCGTAGACGAGACCGTCGACGGGGGCACGCACTTCCATGCGCGACAGCCGGTCCTTTGCCGCCACCGCCCGTTCGGTCAGTTCGGCGATCTTGGCCTCGAGCCCGACGATCTGCCCTTGCGTTTCCTTGCGGTTGTTCTGGTCGATCGACATCAGCTTGATGCGCAGCTCGCTGATCTGGCCGAGCGCCTCGGCGATGCGGGCGAGCAGTTCGCCCTTGGAACCGTCGATGCGGGCCATCTGGCGCAGGAGGTCGCGATGTTCGGAGACCGGCACCAGGCCGCTCTTCAGAAGCGTGTCGAGCTTGGTGATCTCCTTCTCGACGATCTCTTTCTCCTTGTCGCTGGAGCCGGTCTGGGCCTTCAGGCCGCGGATCTGCTCCTCGAACTGGCCGATCTGCAGCCGCATCTGCTCTTCCTGGCTGGTGATCATCCGGCGATTGGCCTCGAACAGCTTCACTTCGCTGGTTTTCAGCACGTCCGGAATATCGAGTTCGCCGAAGGAGACGGTGGCGTCGCCGTCGCGTTCGGCCGTCAGCCGGGCGCGCATGGCGTAGAACTGCTGCAGCTGGCCGCGCACGATCGACAGCTCGACCCGGGTCTGGGTCTCGTCGAGCTGCAGGAGCACGTCGCCCTTCCTGACATGGGTGCCGTTCTTGACGGGGATGGCCGAGACGATGCCGCCGTCGCGGTGCTGGATCAGCTTGACCTGCTGGGAAACGGCGACCTGGCCCTGGGTGATGACGGCGCCCGA
>NZ_JABEKT010000002.1:0-1313761 GCF_013283195.1 Ensifer adhaerens
CCGCCCTCGTTCAGTGATCGGGCTTATAGACCCCACACCTCGAACACGTCAACAGGCAATTTCAAAAAACTGACAAGAAACGACAACTAACTGAAAATACAAAGGAAATTCATAAGGGAGTTATCAACAGGGCGAGGTGCGCAAATGCGTTCGACGAAAAAGGCGGGACTACCGGAATTGTTGCCGCAACCGGAGCGGAACCGTCACCCGTCCATACAACGCCTGTGGCATCAGCATCCGAGACGAACACGCTCGCGGTTGTCATCGCGCGCGCCGGCGACCGGCGCCGGGGCGCCAATACGAGTTGAAATGCGGTCGTGTCTGCAATCCTGGACGACACTGTTCGATGACAGCGATACCGGACTGCACCTGGAGACAGTCTCCGACCAACACCTCATCGACGATGTACATCGCCATGCGCGCTGAAAGGGTTCGAAGATGATGAAGGGTTCCGATCAGCTATTGCGAAAACATGCGCTTCCTCGTCTAAGAGCTGCCGACGCGCTCCAGGCCAGCTGTCTCCAGGTAGGGCCAACGCGAGACGCTACGCTTTAACGGCGCGACCGGTTGGGCGAGGATCACTGCGCGCAAGATCGCCAGGTCGCCGCTCGCCAACGACCCTGATGTTGCCGATCGCGGCGGCGCGATGTCCGACAAGCCTTGCGCTGCCATCTTTTGGACTTATATTGCACTGCACTCGACGCCGCCTTTCTGGCCCGGGTTTCATGGCTGCATGCCGCCTTCACGCGAAGAACCTCTTCGCGCAAAACCGAAGGACCACTTCATGACTGTTTCGATAAACAATTTTGATGCTTCTACCGTCAGCGCTTCGGCCCATGTCGATATCGGCGATGCCGTCAGACGCTCGCGCCAGGCCATCGGCTATAGTGTCGACGAACTTGCGCTCACCTGCGGGTTGACCGACGCCGAAATTACCAACATCGAGCTTGGTGCCGATGCCGATCCGGGCAAGCTTCGGCGGATCGCCGCCGCGCTTCAGTTGCCCGTAACCGCCTTCCTGCTCAGCTAGACCGTTCCGGGCGTGGACAGGGTCGATCTTGACGCAAGTCCTGAAGACCCGCTTCACACTTCTTATGGAAATGTTCTAGGCGAATGGGCGTCGCGTTCACACACGACGCGGTGCCCACCCACCGACAGTGCCCGCAGCCGAGCCGGCAGCCTGTCGGCGAAACGGCCGCCCTCACCCGGTAAACCCTTACGATAAAACCTGCGCCAAAAGGGCCAGCGGCGTCGGCCGGCTTGGCACGCTCTGATGCAGGAACACGATCCTGCGCTCATAGGCGGCAGCATCGGGCACCTCGGTCAGGTGAAAGCCATTCCGCTGCAGCCCCTGCCAGGCCGGCACCACCGAGTTTCCCATTCCGTTGGCAACGAGCATGGCGATGGTCTCCAGAGCGTCCATGTCGCAACGGATATCCGGATCGAGCCCGGCGTCGGCGAGATATTGCGACGACAGCCGTCCGCCCCACGATCCCGGATCGTAACGGATGAACGGCGCCTTGCCTATCCGCTCGGGAATGTCGCCAGGCCCCGCCCCATCCCTGCTGATGAAAACAAGCGGTTCGCGGCGGATGACACGGGCGGTCAATCCTTTCGGCAGCGCAAAGGGCGGTTCGACCAAGACGGCGGCGTCAAGCTCGCCGGAGAGCAGCTGTTCGTAGAGCTGCGACGACGAGCCGGGGCGCAGCATCAACTTCAAGCGCGGCGCTTGACGCGAGAGTTCGTCTAGAACCTCAGGGAAGATACCCGTCAGCGCCGTCGAGATCGCGCCGATCTTCAACTCGGCGGCAAGCCCGCCACCCGCGGCGTCATATCTGAGGTTTTCGGCTTCCCGTATCAGCAGACGCGCCCTCGGCAACAGCGAAAGACAGGCCTCCGTCGGTTGGGCGGAATGGGCGCCGCGGGCGAGCAAGAGGCAGCCCAGCGCACGTTCGAGCGATTGAATGCGCTGGCTGACAGCGGCGGGCGTCAATTTCTCGCGCCGCGCGGCCGCTGCAATCGAGCCCGTTTCCACAGTGGCGACCAGGCTTTGCAGGAACCGAATATCCAATGGAAACCCTTATTCTCAGAGAAAGAATTACATAGTTTTTCTTAGCCTCTCAAGACGGTATCCCTGTGTCAACCGGAGAGACAGGAGTTACAGATGAAGTCGCTTTTCCATCTTGCCTACCACGTGAAGGACCTCGACGACGCCCGCAGGTTCTACGGCGACGTGCTCGGCTGCGAGGAAGGGCGCAGCACGGACACCTGGGTCGATTTCGATTTCTTCGGCCATCAGATCTCGCTGCATCTCGGTGAGCCCTTTGCGGTCACGCGGACCGGCAAGGTCGGCAATCATCTCGTGCTGATGCCGCATATGGGCGTGGTGCTGCGCCTTGCAGATTGGTTCGCTCTGGCCGAACGTCTCGAGCGTAAAGGCGTCAACTTCGATATTCCGCCGGTGGTGCGTTTCGAAGGCGAGCCAGGCGAACAGCGGACAATGTTCTTCCTCGATCCGAGCGGCAATCCGATCGAGGTCAAGGGTGTTGCCGATTTCGACGGTCTGTTTGCGCACTGACGCAAGGAGCCGGATGTGGCCAAACCGAGTGCGCCTGCGCCAATCGGGAGATCTCGAACAAGATCTCCGCTGAAGAGCGAGGGGCACTAACCCGACCATGAATGCGGGCAGTGCGACCGGCGCTATCTTGCGTCGTGAAAGATGATGCCGACGGTGTGCCGCAGACCGGATCGAACACGGCTGACACCGTGCCGAAGGTTGACGCGATAGTTGCCTTTCGTGCCCTGCACCGGCCGGTTGTGAACGGCAAAGGCAACAGCATCACCTTGACGAAGGGGAACGACCTCGACCCGGCTCTGCATGCGCGGTCGCTGCTCCGTCAGCACGAATTCGCCGCCAGTGAAATCCTCACCCGGTTCGGACAGCAGGATCGCCACCTGGATCGGAAAGGCCAGATCGCCATAGAGATCCTGATGCAGGCAATTGAAATCGCCGGGAACATATTGCAGCAGCAACGGCGTCGGCCGGGTCTGCCCAGCGTCATGGCACTGGCGGAGGAACTGCGTGTGCTCGGTGGGGTATCGTTCGTCAATTCCCATTCGGCCGTTCCACTGGTTGGCAACGTCGGCGAGGTGGGGGTAGAGCGCGGTGCGCAGACCGCCCAGTAGATCCGGCAGTGGATACTTGAAGTAGCGATATTCGCCCTTGCCAAAGCCGTGCCTGGCCATATGGATGTGACTGCGGAAATGCTGTTCTTGGGTGTAAAGGGCCGAGATCCGCCGGCATTCTTCCGCAGAAAGAAGCTTTTCCAGGACCCCGCAGCCAAAGCCGTTCAACTCACTCGAAATCGCCTGCCAATCATAGGCTGCGACGCGTGCTTCCGCGGATTGGTCAAGCGGCTCTGAAAGGGCCATCGTGGCATGCGGGTTCATCGGATTGCCTCCTTTGCGATTGGCGCGACGAGGCGTTCCATGCCCCGACACTGTGCATTGATCAGGTTCATTGAGCTAACTCCGTTCCTAGCCGGCCCAAGGCGGCGAGTGATCGCGCGCCCTGACCGGACTCTCGTTCCTGCATTGAATTCGACGACGTCTTTCTTCAGCAGCTGCACCGCCGAGCGGGCCGGAGGATCCTCAGAGAGCGCCGCGAAAAGTCAGGTTGATGCGCATTCGACCAAGGCTCTCGTGATCGCCATCCTTCAGTTCCGTTACTCCGTGATAGAACAGGCGCGACGGTCCGCCCCAGACCACGACATCGCCGTGGCGCAGCGCGTATTTGCGAACAGGGTCATTGCGGTTCAGCCCGCCAAACTGGAACGTGGCGGGAAGGCCGAGCGACACAGAGACGATCGGGTGGGAATGATCGCGCTCATCCTTGTCCTGATGGAGAGAAAGTTTTGCGCCCGGCTCGTACCGATTGATCAGACATGCATCAGGTCTGAAATCCGGGTAGCCCGCCTCCGTCGCCGCGGCGAGGGCAAGAGCAAGGAAGGCCGACGGCAGTGCCGGCCACGGCCTGCCGGTTTCCGGGTCGAGCCTGTCGTAGCGATAGCCGCTTCGGTCGGTGACCCTGCCCGCCGCACCACAATTGCTCATCGCGACGGACATCGTGTAGCCGCCCGGCGTCACCATATGCCGGAACGGCGCTTGCGCGATAACCTCACGCAGTGCGGGCAGAACCCGGTCTTCGAACGGCAGCGCGAAACCGCGAAGCAGGATCGCCCCTTCAGCCATGGTTTCACGCAATGGGTCGATAGCGAACTTGGCGAAAAGATCGGTCATGATGGCGATCCGGAGAGGAATTTGGTGATGTTGGGATGCAGGACCGGGCGATAACCAGCCCGAAGCGCTTCGACGGTCGATGGTGGCGTCAATAAGCCTTCAGCGACAATCTCTGGTTCCGGCCCGCGATAACCGCTTTCGGTCCAGCGGAAACAGCGTCCGGACACGACCGTGAACGCAAAACCGGATGCGACCACCATCGTACCATCCGGCAGATCGGCGGCGGGCGACGGCAGCGGATGGATGCGCTTGCGTCCAAGAGACTGCCTCTCACGATGGAGCACCGCATCGAGTTCGCCCGCCGACGGCGGCGTGTTCGAGCCGCCGGCCCAGGTGGCCCTGAAACCGGACGCAGCCTCCCGCCTGCAGAAGAAGCAGGGACGGTGGCCGGCCGCCAGCGCGACGGCCTCGTCGAGAAAGAAAAGTTCGGTCCAGCTTCGACGGGCCATGACGTCCCGCCGCCGATCCCCGTAGTCGCAGACGCAGATCAGCCATGCCTTGGACGACCACCGTCGTCTCAGAAGGGTCTTCGTCGCGGGATCGTGGATGATGCCGCGGTTGCCGGTGAACAGACCGCGCTGGCCGATGGCGACAACGTCGCCGAATGGCGTCACACGATTCTGAAGCGGGCGATGATTGGTTTGCATGCCGGAAGTGTTCCCCGGATCGCGTCTGCGTCCGAAAGCGAGACCATGGTGCGGCCGGATCACGCAGAGCGCGACACGATCGCCGTGACGACCGCCGCTCTCACGAGTGGCAGCATCAGGTCAGCTTGAGCGAGAACCAGGAAATGCACCACCCGTTTCCTGCGTATGGGGGGAACGCGCGGCCACCCCGACCGCCGGCATGCAGATTGTGCGGGGCAGAAAGTGCCCCATAGACGGGGATCTCAACACCAGCCTTCGGCTGCGACTGATCAAGTGATCGCCCCAAGCGCGTGCATTTGCGGCCTGCCGCGCAGGCATGGGTGTGGGCCGCTTTCACCCCCGGTGTTGCAGCCCTTGGGCGAAAACCGGCTCAGCCGCGCGCGATCAGCCGAACGCTGTGATCCTCGCGCAGCGCTACCAGTTGCGAAGCCGGCGGCAGGCTGTAGACGTCGTGCTTCCCGAACTCTCTGGGATAATAGTCATAGCCCGCCGGCGGCTCCGGCGTCTCGCGCGTATCCACCGGGCTTTGGCCCGTCAGTTCGGTGACCGGGTCGAGAATGGCGCCGATCAGGCGGCGCGTATAGGGATGCTGCGGGTCGGTGAAGACCCTATCCCAGCTGCCAGTCTCGACGATCTGGCCGAAATACATGACCGCCACGCGGTCGCTCATATGTTCGACGACGCTCAGGTCATGGCTGATCATGATGTAGGACAGGTCCAGCCGCTCCTTGAGCTCGAGCAGCAGATTGATGATCTGGGCGCGGATAGAGACATCGAGCGCCGATACCGGCTCGTCCAGCACGACGACCTTCGGGTTCAGGATCAGCGCCCGGGCAATGCCGATGCGCTGGCGCTGGCCGCCGGAAAACTCATGCGGAAAACGCCTGGCCTGTTCCGGTTTCAATCCGACGAGCTGCATCATGCTCTCGATACGCCGATTGATCTCCGCGCGATCCTTGACCCCATGCAATTTCAGCGGTGCTGCCAGCGAGGTGTAGATCGTCTGGCGCGGATTGAGCGACGCGTAAGGGTCCTGAAACACCATCTGCGCCATGCCGGCGCGCTCGAGCCGGGTCGGCTGCGCCTTGCCGGTAATCGATCGTCCCTCGAAGAAGATCTCTCCCGCGGTCGGCTCCTGCAGCCCGAGGATCGACAGTGCGAGCGTCGACTTGCCGCAACCGGACTCGCCGACAACAGACAGGCACTCGCCCTTGTTCAGCGTCAGGCTCAGCTCGTTGACCGCGCGAAGGGTGCGCTTGGTGCGGCCGAAGAGGCCGTTGCGCACTGGGAAGTGCACGCTCAGGTTATCGACCCGGACCAGAGGTTCGTTGTTATCGCTCATGATTGAAACACTTCACGAAGCCATCATGGCTGAGGGCAGATAGCGGTGGAATTTCGGCGGAACAGACAGGCGTCGCCCTGTGGCAGCGCGGCTGGAACCGACAGCCGGGCGGAAAGTTGGCAATGGAGGGAACCGTGCCCTCGATCTCCTGCAGGCGCTTGCGCCCTTCCAGTCGGCGCGAACCGAGCTGCGGCAGCGATTTGAGCAGACCGCCGGTATAGGGATGAGCCGGATGGAGGAAGAGATCGGCGACCGGCCTTTCTTCCACCAGGCGCCCGGCATACATGATACCGACCCTGTTGCACATGTTGGCGATCACGCCCAGATCGTGGCTGATCATCAGGACGGACGTGCCGCGCGCCGCGCAAAGCTCCTTGACCAGCTTGAGGATCTCGGCCTGGACCGTGACGTCGAGCGCAGTCGTCGGTTCATCGGCGATCAGGAGGTCCGGGTTGCAGGCGAGCGCGATGGCGATCATCACGCGTTGCCGCATGCCGCCGGACATCTGGTGCGGATAGGCCTTCACCCGCTCCTCCGGCGCTGGAACCTGGACGTTGCCAAGCGCTTCGATCGCCAGCCTTTCGGCTTCCTTCCAGGTTGCGCCCTTGTGAAGCACAAACATTTCGGCGATCTGACGCCCGACCGGAGACAAGGGGTTGAGCGCCGTCATCGGCTCCTGGAAGATCATGGCGATCTTCTCGCCGCGAAGCCGCCGCAGCTCACCCTTCGAAAGCCCCCTCAGATCCCGGCCGTTGAAATTCAACGTGCCGCCGGTCACGGCGAGCGGTTTGCGCAAGAGGCCGATGATAGAAAGCGCGGTGATGCTCTTGCCGCAGCCCGATTCACCGACGAGCCCATAGGCTTCGCCACGGCCGATCGAGAACGACACGTTGTCGACGACGTTGTGGCTTACCCCGCCCGACACGATGTCCAGGCGCAGATCCCTGACTTCAAGCAAATTGTCCGTCATAGCTGGCGCGCCTTCATATGCGGGTCCAGCCAGTCGCGCAGGCCGTCGCCGAAGAGATTGAGCCCGAGAACGGTGACGAAGATCGCCAGCCCTGGGAAGATCGCCGCCCAGGGCGCGATAACGATGAGTTCGCGCGCGTCCGTCAGCATGTTGCCCCAGCTCGGGAACGGCGGCTTGATGCCAAGGCCGAGATAGGAGAGTGCTGCTTCCGCAAGGATTGCGTCGCCCATGCCGAGCGTTCCGATCACCAGGATCGGACCGATCATGTTGGGCAGGATCTGCGTGATCATGATGCGGATATCGCCGTAGCCGAGCGTCTTTGCCGCCTGGACATAGCCCTGCTTCTTCAGGGACAGCGCCGAGCTTCGCGCGATGCGACAGGTCCATGACCAGTTGGTGAGGCCAAGCGCGATCAGCAGGCTGACGAGGCCGGGACCGAGGATCGCCATGATCGCAAGCGCGAAGATCAGGCTGGGGATCGCCAGCATCAGGTTGGTGAGCCCGGTGACGAAATCGTCCCACCAGCCGCCAAAGTAGCCGGCCGAAATGCCAAGCGCCAGGCCGATCAGTGTGTTGATGACCTGCGAGCCGATGCCGACGGCAAGCGATATGCGGGCGCCATAGAGAATGCGGCTGAGAACGTCACGGCCTTGCGCGTCGGTGCCGAACCAGAACTGCGCATCCGGCGGAAGCTCCGCATTCATCAGGTCGGCGTCGAGCACGGGATCGGTCGGTGCGAGCCAAGGCGCCAGCAGTGCCGCCGAGATGATGACGATACAGAGGACGCCACCGATGAGGAGATTGAGCCTTAGTCTCATGGGTCTATCCGTGGCTGATGCGCGGATCGATGACCGCGTAAAGAATATCGACGATGGTGTTGATGAGCAGGAACCAGAGAACGATGACGAGGATCGCGCCCTGGACCACCGGGATGTCGCGCAGGCTGACGCTATCGACGAGCAGGGACCCGAGGCCCGGCCAGGAGAACAGCTTCTCGACCACGACAGCCTGGCCCATCATCGAGCCGAACTGCAGGCCGATGGTGGTGATGATCAGCACCAGAACGTTGCGAACGACGTGCCAGGTGACGAGGCGAAAGCCGTTCATGCCCTTGGCACGGGCGGTACGGATGAAATCAGCGTTCATCACGTCGAGGACGGCTGCGCGCGTCGTGCGCGCCAGAAGCGCCATCGGCGCGACGCCAAGCGTCAGGGCCGGCAGGATCAGGTTCATCGGCCCGCCGTCACCGTAACCGAAACTCGGCAACCAGCCGAGCGTCAGCGCAAACAGATACATGCCGAGCAAACCCAGCCAGAACTGCGGCAGAGACAGACCCGAGATCGCGCCGATCATCGTCAGCGTATCGATGATGCTGCCCGGTTTCAAAGCGGCAATGAAGCCGAGCGGCACGCCAACGCACATGGCGATCGCCATGGCCGCGAAGGCGAGCTTCAATGTCGGCCACATGCGCTCGCCGATCAGATGGGCCACCGGCTGGCGGCTGCGGAACGACGTCCCGAGATCGAAGCGTGCGAGGTCGGACAGGTAGGATCCGAACCGCACATACAGCGGCTGGTCGAGACCGAACTCACGCGTCATCTTCTCGACGATCTTCGGATCGCCGCCGCCCTTGCCATTGGCCGTCAGGCTGGTGGCGATGCTGCCCGGCACGACGCTGAAGATCACGAAGATCAACAGCGATATCGCGATGACTGTCGGGATCACCTGCAATATGCGG
Organism: Ensifer adhaerens; assembly: GCF_013283195.1. Taxonomy (GTDB): domain Bacteria; phylum Pseudomonadota; class Alphaproteobacteria; order Rhizobiales; family Rhizobiaceae; genus Ensifer; species Ensifer adhaerens_G. Next base: position 8,997 of record NZ_JABEKT010000002.1, read on the forward strand.
CGCACGACGAACTGAAGCATTCATTTCCCCCCTCGCCGCGCCCATCCAGAGATGCGCGGGCGATCGTTCTCAGGCGCAATGCCAACCGATGGCGGTCCCGCCGCCGGATCATCCCCGCAAACGTCAAACCGTAAGAAAATGCTTACGTTATCGACCGTGACGCGAACCTGATATCGGCGAAAGGAACCCCGATATCGCCGAGGCGATATCGGGGCTCGGCGATCAACGGCCAGCTGGAACGGTTTCGTCTACCCAGAGCTTTTCATAGGACTGGATCGCCAGTTCAGCCGAGTTCGGCTGCAGGCCGTGCAGCCAGGGCTGGTAGGCCATGACAGCCTTGTTGTAGTTGAAGAACCAGACCGGTGCCTCCTCCTGGACAAGGTTGTTGGCCTTGCGCAACAGGTCGTTCTTTTCCTCGTCCGTCTTGGCGACCTTGGCGGCCTCGAACAGCTTGTCGAAGTCGGCGTTTGCGAACTTCTGGTAGTTGCACGCCGCCTGCGAGGTCTTGGAGTAGAAGCACTGCATCGCCGTCAAGGCATCAGGACCGCTTTCCGACGACCACATGAACGACTGGAAATCGCCAGCCGGCACGACTTCTGAAAGCACCGAAGCCTCGACCGGCTTCGCCTTCACTCGGATGCCGACCTTTTCCAGCATCGGGATGATTGCCTCGACGATCGTCAGGCCCCAGCTTTCGTTCTGGGTTGCCGTCAACTCGACATCGAAGCCATCGGCATAGCCCGCTTCGGCGAGCAGCGCCTTGGCCTTTTCCGGATCATAGGCGTAGGGCTGGGCGTCCTTGTCATAGGCGGGCGACGAGGTCGGCAACCAGCCGCTTGCCCGGTAGGCCTTGTCCTTCGCCAGCCGCTTGATGATCAGGTCGGCATTGATTGCGTAGTTGAAGGCCTGGCGCACACGCTTGTCCTTGAACGGTTCAAAGTCGAGGTTGAAGCCGACATAACGCGTGTAGACTTCGGCGACTTCGAGCAGGCCCTTCGCCAGTTCCGGATCGGCCTGATAGGCGACATATTGCGACGGCCCGAGAACGGAGACGTCGATTTCCTTGTTGCGGAACGCGACGTCGCGCGCCGAGGCGTCGCCCATGATCAGGATGTTGATCTTGTCGGCGTAGGGCTTGTCCTTTTCGTAGTACTTCTCCCACTTTTCGACGGTCAGCCGCGAGCCGGGCACATATTCGGCGAACTTGTAGGGCCCAAGGCCGATCGGGTGGCTGGCGAAACCTTCCTTGTCGGCCTCGCCGGCCGGATAGATCGCAGTGTTGTTGCGCATGAACAGGAAGGCCGGATCGACCGGATCGGTCAGCGTCACTTCCAGCGTAAAGTCGTCGACCTTCTTCAGGCCGGAAATCGCCTGCGCCTTGCCGGCCATATAGTCGGCGCCGCCCTTGATGTTGGCGATATAGCGCGAAGGCGGGTAGGCCTTGGCCGGGTCGGCCATGCGGGTGAAGCTGGCGATGATGTCATCGGCCGTCATCTGCTTGTCGTTGTGGAAGTAGGCGTCCTGGCGCAGCTTGTAGGTATAGACGAGCTTGTCGGCCGAGATATCCACGTCGGTCGCAAGCGCCAGCACGGGAACGTTCTTGTCCGCGTCCCAATCGTAAAGCGTGCGGTGGATCGCCTTGGCGTAGAACTCGTCCTGCGTCTGCGGCGACGCCTGGATGTCGAGCGTCGAGAAACTGTCTCCATAAGGCGCCACAAAGTTGACCGTTCCGCCGGCCCGCGGCGCATCGGCCGCATGCGCGGACGCCACGCCGGCCAGCAACGCTGCCGTCAATGTCGAAAGCAATGCAATTTTCTTCATCATTCCCGTATTCCTCCCCACGTGTTGTTTTGCTCATGGATGAACAAGATCGCGATCTCACCCGACCTCCCGGATCGGCTGATATGCATGGAGCCGCAGCAAGCGGCTCGGTCCGCCGTTGTCAGGCGTTCAGTCGCTCGAAGACCACTTCGCCACCCCGGATCGCCAGGGTGCAGCGCGTGTCGTTGAGGATGTCGTCGGGGCTCGCCGTCAGCATGTTCCTGGAAAACACCGCGATGTCGGCAAGCTGTCCTGGGACCAATCGTCCCTTGACCGTTTCGAGCTTCTGCGAGAACGCGCCGTATTCGGTGTAGACCTGCAGCGCCTCTTCGATCGAAACCCGCTCGCCAGCATCCATCACCGTGCCTTTGGCAGTCTTGCGCGTCAGCATGCTGTAGATATTGGGGAAGGGGTTGGGGTGGCAGACCGGCGCATCGCTGCCGGTTGCAGGCTTGAAGCCCAGTTCCTTCCAGGTCTTCAAGGGATAGCTTGACAGCGCCCGCTCTTCGCCGAGCACCGAGACATAGGCGTCGCCGAAATCATAGATGAACACCTGTTGCGGGCACGGATAGATGCCCGCCTTCATCATGCGGCGGTGCTGTGCGTCGCTGGAGAAACCGCAATGCTCGATCCGGTGGCGGCGGTCCGCATCCGGCATCGCCTCAAGCGCTTTTTCGTAGGCCGTGATCAACTGATCGATTGCCGCGTCGCCGATGGCATGGCAAGCCAGTTGATAGCCCTTGGTGTGGGCGTCGAGCACCATCGCCTCGAGTTCCGCATCGGAAAGGATCTGCACGCCGGTGTTGTTGTCGTTTCCGAGGTAGGGACTCGTCATCCAGGCGGTGCGGCCACCGGCCGAGCCATCGAGGAAAATCTTGACGGCGCCGACTTTCAACATGTCGTCGCCGACGCCGGAGACGAGCCCGGCCTCGTAGCTCTGCGGCACGATCGAGACCTTGGGATCGCCCAGCAGCACCAGCCAGGTGCGCACCGGCAATCTGTTTTGAAGCTTGGCCAGATTGTAGGCCTTGATCTCGTCGAAGCCCGCGACCTGGCCGACGGCCGCGTCCATGACGCTGGTGATGCCGTAGGACAAAAGCAGATTGCCGCCGCTTTCGATCGCGTCGATCATCTCGTCGGTCGAGGCCTTTGGGATCGCGGCACGAACCAGCCCTTGTGCGTTTTCCGCGACAAGGCCGGTCAATGCGCCGGAGGCCTGTTCGATCAGCCCGCCTTCCGGCACGGCGGTGTTTTCGTCGACGCCGGCAAGACGGAAGGCTTCCGAATTGAAGATCGACACATGGCCGCAGGCGCGCACCACCATGACCGGGTGGTTCGGCGCAACCGCATCGAGTTCGGCGCGAAGCGGATGGCGGCCGGTGTCGAGCTTGGTCTGATCATAGCCGCGCGCCCGGATCCAGGTGCCGGGCGGCGTGCTTTCGGCCTGCTGCCTGATTGCCGCCAAAAGGCTTTCGAGGGTGGGGGCCGCCTGCGGCGTCGCATCGACCCAGTTCAACGTCAGACCGACGGAAATCAGGTGCAGATGTGCGTCGTTGAGACCGGGGGTCGCGAATTGCCCCTGAAGGTCGAGAAGCTCGGTCCGCTCGCCGCGATAGGCTTCCATCTCCTGCCTGGTGCCGGTTGCCAGGATCTTGCCCTGCCAGATCGCCAGAGCCTCTACGACGCCCTCCGCCAGCCCGCACCAAATCACGCCGTTGTGCACGATCCTGTCGGCATGAAAACACTGTCCCGCTGGCATCTAAGGCTCCTCTCCTTCGGCCGTCACTGCAATGCAAAGCCAGGCTTGGTCACAAACCGGGCTCTTGGCACAAACCGTGTCTCCCGCCCGCATCAGTTGCGCGCCGAAACTGGATCGATATCCGTTACGGTGCGCGCCCTGATCGGCCACAAGTTGTGCAGTTGGGGATGCTAGAGAAAAGGAAAGCGGCCCGCCAATGCATAGAATTTCAGGCGCTATGAAATAATTGCATAACGGCTCTGGGCCGATCTGTTGACCATCCCGAGGCTGCACCGTGTGGTGAAGCACGTTCCCATGGAGAGTTCGAGCGTGGCACGTTGCACGCAAACAGCGCTGCCGGCGACCGGAGCCGACCCAGATGCGACATGGTCAGCGACAGCGAAACCAGCGCCAATACCGCACGAAAACGGCGCGCGCCAAGAATGACGCGCGCCGTTGTTTCTTACGTCAGTCGCAATCAGGCGCGCTTTTGCACCGTTGCATAGACCACGTTGCGGTTTTCCCCGAACGTCACATGCGTTTCGAAGTTCGAGCCATCGACGCTTTCGTTGACAATGCGCCACATGTCTGATTGCGAGCGAAGCAGCAGCGCCCAGTTCATGAATGTCTCCATGTAGCCGTCGACGCCGATATCGGTTGCGAAATTGGCGAAGAGAAAGACGCCGTTGGGCTTCAGCATCTGCAGGCAGCGGCGCGTGAGCTTCACCGCGACGTTGTGTGGGAGGTAATCATAAAGTCCGGCCGCATAGACGAAGTCGAATTTGCCGAGCTTGTGCGCACGTGTAAGGATCCCGCGAACGGAGCCGTCGATTGCCTCGACGCTCGTTCCCCGGAAGTCCCTGGTGATCGATCCAACGCTGAACGGATCCTGATCGAGCGCGACCCAACGCTTGATGCGCCCTTCCTTCAGGGCAACGGAACGGTTCGCCTCGCGCAGATGACCCGCGGCAATCGTCAGGACTTCAGCCTCTCCGCCGCGCTCGGCCGCGATCTGATCGACGTGCTGCGTCAGCAGGTCCCGCCGTTCCCGCACCGCAACCGACGACGAAGCGTCCTTGGTGTAGTCATAGAGCGCCTTGCCCACCGGCGATGCCTTGGCGATCTCGCCGGCGACGCTCGGGTGACCGTAGATGAAGTCGAGCAATTGCGCGTCGCCGGAGTAGCCCCGCGGCTTTTCGAAGGACCACCGGGTAAAAGGGTCCTGGAGGAAGAAATCCGACACTGGATGATTCTGCGCGATCGGAATCAGTTCCTGCCAAACACTGGGATGAAACTTCGCACGCGTCTCGTGAAGTGCTCCCGCCAATCGATGTATTATCTTCTTGGGGTCCAGTTCTTGGGCAAATTGCTGCTGTGCAATTTGGAGAATCAGGGCGAGTTCGGCTTTTCCTGTTGCAAACTGCTCATCATAAAACTCACTTCTTGACGAAGTGAACTCGGTTGCGATTGACTGGGGAGTAATAAGACTTTCGCCATCGAATACGATTTGAAGCTGGCTCACGCAAAACCCATCCGTTTAATGATCTGTTAACGTTATGGGTAACAATGCGCGAACTGCTTCTCGAATTGCAAGTTTTTGTAGAGTATATGGTAAATTCTGGCGGATCCGTATCCATTCGGATACACCCATGTGCCGGCCGTCAGTCTCGGCTAATTTATCAAAATTTAATGGGCGTCTTCTACGATGTCGTTGAGGCTTGCTCGTCCTTGTTGTGGTGCCAATCGGATGGCAAGCATGGAGTGTACAAAGCAACGCCCAGGGATGGAAAAGCGAGAGCATGTTTCCGTTGAGCGCGACGTAACTCTCTGGACCGGTGCATGAAGCAAACCTTGGCCGACGTCGTTGAGATAGATTTGCATAAGCAGCCGCACAGGCCGCTGCCGGCGGAGCTACGCTCACTTTATCGCCAGGAAGGCGAAACGGCGCGCCGGGAAGCGACGAGAAAAGGCCTGTGGATCGCCGTCGCGGTCTATCTCCTGTTTTCGATTACCGACTTTCTGCTCATCTCCGACGTCGCTCACTACACGATCGCGTCGCGCTTCGTGGTCGGCGCGGTCGCTCTTGCCGTTCTGGAGATCCAGATCCACTTCAGCGTCAAGACGGACTGGTTGGACAGGACGTGCTCGGGCGCGCTTGTGTTTGGCTATCTCGGCTGGCTGATACCGGCAATGATGACGGCGCACACGCAGAACATGTCCTACTACATGATCTTCGGCGCAATCTTCATGATGGGCGCGAACCTGTTCTTCATCTTCCAGTTCCGTCTGTCGGTAATCTCGTCGGGCATTATTCTGGGCGCGTTCTTTCTCGACCTCATCTACTTCTCGCCCCAGAACCCCTATTACCAGCTCGCCTTCGGCACCTTCTATGTCTCCTGTTTCGTGTTCACCTCATACGTCAACTGGAAGCTCAACCGCGAACGCTACAAGGTCTTCCTCAACGCGTTCGAGGCAAAGGTCCAGCAGCGGGAGGCGACCGAGCGCGGGAAGGCACTGCTCAGACTCTCCAACACCGACTCGCTGACCGGGCTCGACAATCGCCGGGCGGTCGATCAGAAGCTGCGCGAATACTGGAGCGACTGGCAGAAGTTCGGTGACAGTTTCGCCGCGATCCTGATCGACGTCGATTTCTTCAAAAAATACAATGACTGCTACGGCCATCAGGAAGGCGACCGCTGCCTCATTCTCGTGGCCAACACACTGAAAGACTCGATCGGGCAGTTCGATGCATCCATCGGTCGTTACGGCGGCGAGGAATTCATCATCCTTGCGCGCGTCGAGACCCGCGAAGAGGCCGCCGATCTCGCCGATGCCATCTGCCGCACGGTGCAGAGCCTGGCGTTGGTGCATGGGCAACGCCGGGACGGCACGTCCATAGTCACGGTGAGCGTCGGTGCCGCATTCACCAGGCATCAGACGGGCTCAAAGCTCGAACGGATCATCCACGAGGCCGACAGGGCGCTTTACGCCGCCAAGGCAAGCGGCCGCAACTGCGCCAAGGTCTTTGACCCGAACGACCCTCAAACCAGCGACGAGAGCGAGAACATTGCCGCGCTCTTGAAGATCGCAACCAATGAAGACCTGGTCTCCCTCGTCTACCAGCCGATCAGGAATGTCGCGACCGGCCGCATCGAAGCTGTCGAAGCGCTAATGCGGCTGAGGATGCTGGATGGGGCTGCGGTTCCCCCAAGCCTTTTCATCCCCATTGCAGAACGCACCGGTGCCATCATCGATCTCGGGCGCTGGGCGATCCGCACCGTGTGCCGCGAGCTTCTGGCGCACGACCACGTGCCTGTCGTCAGTGTCAATGTCTCGCCGATCCAGCTGAAAACGCCGGGTTTCGCAACATCCGTTGCCGCCATCCTTGGTGAAACGGGCGTTGCCGGCGGCCGGCTCGCCTTCGAAATCACCGAAGGTCTCGAGATGGAGATGCACTCGGACGTGTTGCGCTGCATCAGCGATCTCGAGACGCTCGGCATCCGCATCTGGCTCGACGATTTCGGTACCGGCTTTGCCGGTCTGTCCTGGCTCCGGCTGATCGATTTCGATACCGTCAAGATCGACCGTTCGTTCCTGCACGATTGCAGCACGCCAAAGGGCAAGGCGATGCTGAAGGATATCATCGGGTTGGTCAGGAATCGCGGCCACAAGATCCTGGTGGAAGGTGTCGAAACCGAGGAGCAAATGGCGCTGATGCGGGAATTCCGCATCGACCATGTCCAGGGCTTCCACGTCGGCCGGCCTGTGCCCGCGGAAAGCTATCGCCTGACAGCTGATCTCGAGCAGCGCCCGGCCGGCCTCGTAAGGCCAGCCTAGAGGCTCATATCCGCCTTCGATGATCTCACATGAAAGCGGGATCCTGCAGACGGCCACCATTTTTCGAATTCGTTCGCTGCTTTTTTGAATGCCGCACATCTTTGCGACGTATATTTCCGAAACGTCTGGACGCGTCAGCCTTGGCGAACGAAACCCACGGACCGTTCACGTCTCCTGCATCGCCCGGCCCAGCCGAAGCAGTGTTGGCCGAGGCAGTGCTGAACGTCAGCGGCTCACGTCAAGAGACGTGGCAACCCGCTCAACACACTGGCACGTTCAGTGTAAACCTGGTTTCTTCCGACGTTGAGGAAACACTGATCCGACCGCCATGAGCTTGAGCAATCTCGGCTGCGATGTAGAGCCCCAGGCCGAGGCCTTGCAACTTGCCCTTTCCTTCGCGCCGCTTGAACGGCTGGAAGAGCCGAGGCAGATCTGCCTCTGCTATCGGTTCCCCCGTATTGGCGATCCAAAGCTCGAGCGTGCCGCCGCGTCGCGCGGCACCGATGCGGATCGGTTTGTCCGCGGCGCCATGCGTCAAGGCGTTGCCGAGCAGATTGGAAAAGAGCTGACCAATGCGCTGGTGATCCAGCGTGATCGGTTCATCAAGCGCAAGATCGGCTTCGATCTGCCTGTCCGGATAGATGCTCCGGTGCTCGGCCACGATCTGCATGAGCACGGGGGTGAGAGGCCGACTGGATCGGTTGAGCCCTATGCCGCCGCCAAGCCTGCCGCGGGCGAAATCCATCACATTGTCGATGAGGTTTGCCATTCGATCGACACTCTGCTGCATCAGCGAGATCACGGCGCTGGACTTCGGCGCATGCTCCTCACGTGCCAGGATGCGCGTGCCGGCCGAGATCGATGCAAGCGGATTGCGCAGATCGTGACCAAGGATTGCAATGAATTGATCCCTGAGTTCCGAGGTCTCGATTTCGCGATCGAGCTTCAGTTTTGCATCAGCGATATCGGCCCGAGCATCCAGATGCCGGGCGATCAGGTCGGCGAACAGCCGGAACATGCCCACCGTCACAGAGCCGCTGAGCTTGGCCGGGTTTGGGTCGATGGCGCAGAGCGTGCCGAAGAACACATTGCCGCGCAGATAGATCGGCACCGAGATGTAGCTCTTGAAGCCATATTGCAGCGGCGTGTGGTGGTTCGCATACGCTTCGCTGGCATCGACGTCGTCGATGACCACAAGCTCGCCACTCTGGCGGATTTCGTGACAGATGGTGGTCTCGACCTGCAATTCGCCGCCGGTACCGAGCCCGAAATCGATGAGATCAAGCGTCTGGCAGGCGACCCAACGCTCCTGCGTGACCCGGGCAATAGCGACAAACCCCATCCCCGTCGATTGCTGAATCACGTCAAGAATCGTCGGGACGACCGAGATGCTGGCAACGGCATCCAGGTCTGCTTGAAAATCATGCGCCAATGCCTGATGTCTCCCGAGGTCGCTTTTCAATCTTCTGTATAGGCGATTGATCGGGTTTCTGAAACAGACATGCCGCCGCCTCAGCGCATGTGTGGCTCATCCCCCATCTTTATCGCGCCGTGCTTAGAAGGCCTGCATAGACCGCGGCGACGTCGACCAATAGTTTGGGCGATGCCATCGGCGCGTTGTTCTCCCCTCGCAGGCGACCGTGATCAGAAAAGCGATTGCTGCGCAGGCTCAGGCGGACCGAGATGCACGCCTTCGAGTTCCAGCATGCGGATCTTCGATGTCGAACCGCCCGGAGCCGAAAAGCCGCCAACCTTGCCGCCGGCGGCCAACACCCGGTGGCAGGGAATGATCAGCGCCACCGGGTTCTTCGCCATCGCCTGGCCGACGTCGCGGGCAGCTTCGGGGCCGACGCCAAGCTCCTTTGCCAGGGCGCCATAGGTGGTGGTCTGCCCCCAACCGAGCCTGCGTGCGGCGGCATAGATCCGCTGGAAGAACGGATCCTGGCCTTCGAGGTCGAGCTTGATGTCGGTGAAATCGACCTCTTCGCCGCTGAAGTAGCGTCGAACCGCGGCAACTGCGTCGGCGACGTCGCGCGTCGGCGTACCCGGCTCGCCGGCAACGAGCCGGCGCAGCAGCAACCGTTCGGTCTCTTCAGCCTTTTTGGTCGGCAACTGGAAACGGGTGACGCCGACGGCGTTCCAGGCGATGCCGCAGAATCCGGCGTCGGTTTCGAAAACAAGGTAGCTGTGAACAGTCTGCGCCATCGCACCGTCCTCACGTTTCATACCCAATGAAAATCGTGCGGACGGCCGGCGAATTCAACCCGATTCCTGCGCTCAAAGGCAATCACCAACAGGCATCAGACCAAACTGGCCGGCAGATCTGCGTCACCACGCTCAGATCGGGAGCAGCCCGACGCCGAAGCGGCAGCGGTCCTACTTTGCGTCGATCATCTTCGCCCAGCCTGCTGCGCGCTCGGCTGATTCGATCAGCACTGCCTTCGGCGCCTTGTACCATTCGTTCTCCGGCAGGCCGCGACGGTTGCGCACGAAGGCGATCGCCGCATCCAGCGTCGGGAACTCGGCCGGCAGGGTCAGGTGCAGAAACAGCGATACGACGATGACCGAACGCGACCGCCCTCCGCGGCAGTTGATCAGAATGTTGCCCATCTCGCGGCGCGGATAGGACGGTTTTTCCGGCAGCACCTGCTCCAGCGCGGCGCGCAGGATGTAGTGGGCTGCCAGCATCTGCGTGTCGGGATTGCCGCCGCCGTCGATCAGTCCGATCTTGTAGTAACGGATCTCGCCCGGGCCGTAGACGCTGCCCTCATGGTCCGACACCAACTGCGCCTGGCGGACGAAATTGAAATCGAGGTTGACGGCGCAGTTGACGACGGTGGTGATGCCGTTCTGCCTTAGGAGATCGAGGTCGCTCGTCCCTTCTTTGCCGGCAATATAGATATCGACGCCATAAAGCGGGTGTTGTTCATAGACGAGGCTGAGTTTGGCAAGTTCGGCCGACGCCTGTGGCATCGTCTCGGTCTCCTGGATAATGTCCAACATATTCTCCTCGTGCCTTTTCAGCTTGCCGCCGCGGCAATGCGTTTGTCCGAGATCGCCCGCGCGACGCGCTGCAATGTCGGATAATTTGCGCCGGCGCCTGTGGCGATATAGCCGGGACACATGAAGTCGGGCGCATCCGCCGGCACCTTGCCGAGCGTCAGCGGCTCGTAACGGCCGCCGGCATTCTTCAAAATCAACGTCGCCGCCGCCACATCCCAGGAATTGACGCCGAAGCCGGTCGCCGCATCCGCCCAGCCCGCCGCCACATGGGCGATGCTGAGGGCGGCACTGCCCGGCCGCCGAAGTGTTGAAAATGTCTCCACGAACTCCCCGAGATTGGTGAGCGCGGCCTCACGGCCATCGAGGCGGAAATCGCGCGACACGGGATAGCCGGTAATCAGCGTTGCCCGGTTCTCGTCATCGACCGCTTGCGAGGAGATAACCGCTCCATTGAGATAGGCGTGCTCGAGATCGGCGGAAAACATCAAGTCGGCGACCGGATCATAAACGACGCCGGCAACGACCTCCCCCTGTTCGACGGCGGCGATCGACACGCACCAGAACGCCAGTCCGCTGGCGAAGTTCGAGGTGCCGTCGATGGGGTCGACATACCACTGGATATCGCCGTCGCCCACTTGTCCGCCCTCTTCGCCAAGCATGGCCGAATTCGGCTCCTGCGCAAAAATGAAATCGCGAATGGTGGCTTCGGCGCGCTTGTCATGAATGGTGACGACATCATGCAGGTCGCGCTTGTAGTCGACCACCATATCGGAGCGGAAGGCTTTCAGCAGTGGATCGCGCACTTCGTCCGCGGCCCCGCGGGCAATCGCGACAAGACGCCTCGACCGCTCCAGCCGTTGTTCGGGGCCTGCCGTCGGCAAGGTCGCTGCGGAGAGACGCTTTTCCATGTCGTTCTGATCCATTCCTTATCGAGAAAGGCCGGCGCGCCACCCGATGGCGCGCCGGCATTGTTTCACTTGCTGTAGTTCACACGCCAGAAATCCTGCCACTCCTCGCGCCGGTCGAAGTCCTCAAGACCGGTCGAAGAATTGTAGCCGAACAGGCGATCGGCGACCGTCATCAGTCCCGAGGGCTCGTCAGCCGGCATCTTGATGTCTGTGTTGGTCGGCAGCTTGCCGTCCTTCATCTGCGGTGCGATGCCTTCTTCCGTCAGGATGTAGTGGATGAAGAGCTTTGCCGCATTCGGGCTCTGCGTCTTCGTCGCGATCAGGCCGAGCTTGACGTAGGTCCAGCCGACCCAGGGATTGAGATCCTTGCAGATACCGAGCTTGTAGCCCTTGCCTTCGTTGTCGCGGAATTTTGCCGACGAGAGCAGGCCGAAGAAGGGCTCCTTCTGTCCAGCCGCCCCGACCGCTTCCGCCACCGGGTCGTCACCGTCCGTGACCAGAGGCGCGTTCTGCGCCAGCGCCTTGATCCAGGCGGCCGACGCACTCTTCTCCTCGGTTGCCAGGTCCTTGCCGAAATAGGTCTTGTAGGCGCCGGCGACCTTGTCGTCGGCGTGTTTCTCCATCTGGTTGAACCAGTCGGTATAGGTGCCCTTGGTCAAGGGGTCGACGAGCGCAACCTTGCCCTTCCACTTCGGCTCCGTCAGCTCCCAGATATTGGCCACCGGGCATTTGTCGTAGGCTTCGGTGTTGTAGGCCCAGACGTTGGCGTTGGTCGAAATCGCCAGCGGGTTCTGGAACTCCGCCGGGATTTTCGCGACCATGTCGGCCGGCAGGTAGCTCTCGACGAATTCCTGCGGCAGGAGCTGCGCGAGTGCTGCCGGCGCGTCGGTGATCAGCGCGACATCGCCCTGCACGTTGCCCGCCTGGCTTTCCCGGATGATCATTTCCAACTGGCTGTTCGCCGACACTTTGACGCCGGTCGCCTTGACACCGTACTTGGCGGTAAAACCCTCGGCCATTTCGACGATCTTGCCGGTGCTGTCATAGACGTTGATCGGCTTTTCCGTCTTGGCCGCGGCGATCAGCGCATCCAGATCGAGGCCGTCAGCCGCATGGACCTGTGCCGAAAGCAGGCCGGCTGCCAACGCCGCCGCCGTCATCGTCATGCCACGCACTCTGTTCTTTTCTGTCGTCATCGCTTCCCCTCCCAAGGAAACAGCGCTCGGTGATCGGCACCGCCCGTCACGTCATTTTCGGTGGTTTATTCTCCAGAGGTCCTGCCAGGCCTCGCGCTTGTCGAGGTCGTCGCCGGCCGTTGCGGCATCGAAGGCCATCAATTGATCGAGATACTTCGCGACGCCCGAGGGTTCATCGGCCGGCAGGCCGATCGTCGAGTTGCCCGAAATCTTCCCGTCTTCGGTCTGAGGCGCGATGCCCTCTTCCGTCATCAGGTAACGGACAAACAGTTTGGCGGCATTGGGGCTCTTGGTTTGGCCCGCGATCAGGCCGAAGCCCGGATAGAGGAATCCGGAAAACGGCTCGACACCGGCGCAGATGCCGAGCTTCAGGCCCTTCGTCAGGTTGTCGCGATACTTCGCCGTCGAGGTGATGACGAAGAACGGCTCGGCCTGCCCCGGCGCGCCGGCGGCATTGGCGACCGTCGTGGAATCCGCCAGCAGCGGGCCATTTTCGGCAAAGGCCTTGACCCAGGCAGCCGTCGCGCTTTCGCCGTTCGTCTCCAGCTTCTTGCCGTAAAGGCTTTGGTAGGCGCGGGCGACATCGGCGTCGCGGTGCGTCTCTATCTGATTGAACCAGTCGGCATAGAGCGGCTTGTCGAAGAGATCGAGCATCGCCAGCTTTCCACGCCATTGCGGCTCGGTCAGCTGCCAGATGTTGGTCACAGGGCACTTGTCGTATTTCTCGGTGTTGTAGGTGAAGACGTGAGGGTCCGAGACAACAACAAGAGGATTGCGTTGCGCTTCAGGAATATCCTTGGCGAGATCCGGGGGCGTCCAGCTGGTGGCAATGCCTTCCGGCAGCAACTGTCCGATTGCCGATGCCACGTCGGTTGCCACGCTGACGTCGCCGAGGATGTTGCCGGCCTGGTGTTCGCGGATCATCAACTCCACCTGCGTGGCTTCGTTGACCTTCTTGCCTGTCGCCTCAACGCCGTATTTTTCCGAGAACTCCTTGGCCGTGTCGACGATCTTGCCGGTGACCGCATAGACGGTGATCGGCGGCTCCTTCTTTGCCGCCTCGATCAGGGCGTCGAGGTTGAAGGCTTCTTCAGCCTTCGCCGGCCCACAGGTCAGTGTCATGGCAGCAAGGCTACCTGCGACCGCCCAGGCTAATGGGCGGTCGCGCAACGCGCTGCGTTTCATTTCTGTCATGTCGTCACTCTCCCGGCTGAGCCATCACTTCTGGTAGTTAACCCGCCAGAAATCCTGCCAGGTTTCGCGCGCATCCCAATCGTCGAGGCTCGTATCCATCTGATAGGGCAGAACCTGATCGAGAACCTTGCCGATGCCAGAGGGTTCGTCGGCCGGAAGTGCGACGTCGCTGTTGGTCGACATCTTGCCGTCGGCCGCCTGCGGCGCGATGCCTTCCTCGGTCATGACGTAGTGGATGAAGAGTTTCGCCGCGTTCGGGCTGTTGGTGCCCTTGGTGATCAGTCCGACGCCCGGATACATCCAACCGAGCCAGGGCTTCAGGTCGGTGCAGAGCCCGAGCTTCATGCCCTTCTCGGCATTATCGCGAAATTTCGCCGAGCTCATCAGCCCCATGAACGGCTGTGACTGGCCCGGAGCACCGACGGCATCGGCTGCCGCGGCATCCGCATCCGTCAGAAGCGGCGCATTGGCGGCAAGCGCCTTCACCCAGGCTGCGGTCGCGCTGCCGTCGTCGAGTTCCAGTTCCTTGCCGTAGAGGGCTTTGTAGGCGGCTGCGACCTTGTCATCGCCATGTTTTGCCATCTGGTTGAACCAGTCGACATAGGACGCCTTGCCGAGCGGGTCCTGCATGGCGACCTTGCCCTTCCACTCAGGGCCGGTCAGCTGCCAGATGTTGGTGACCGGGCACTTGTCGTAAAGCTCGGTGTTGTAGGCCCAGACGTTGGCGCTGGTCACGACCGTCAGCGGGCTCTGGTACTGCTGCGGGATTTTCGAGACCATGTCCGGCGGCAGCCAGCTCTCGGCAAAGCCCTGCGGGATCAGCTGCGCCATCGCTGCCGGCGCATCGCTGATGATCGAAACGTCGCCCTGGATGTTGTTGGCGCGCGCCTCGCGGATGATCATTTCCAGCTGCGCCGTCGCCTTGACCTTGGAGCCTTCGGCTGCGACGCCGTACTTGGCCGAAAAGGCCTTGGCCATTTCGACGATCTTGCCGGTGCTGTCATAGACGGTGATCGGCGCTTCCTTCTTGGCCGCTTCGATCAGGGCATTCAGATCGAAGGCCTCCTCAGCCATCGCCTGCCCGGCCATGAGGCCGGCAAAGGCCGTCGTCCACAACAGGCAGCGCCTGGTATTGTCCGTTCTTCCATTCTTCCGAAAATGCATCGACTGCTCCTCCTCAGTAAGCGGTGTTCGTCTTTCGGTTGATGCGATCATTAATGTCGTCAGTTGAGCTTCGCGCTGCGCAGCAGCTTGTCTGCCTCGGCAATGCGCTGGCCGTCCTTGTCGAAGACGTGCAGAGCCTCCGGCGGCGCGAAAAACCGGACCTTTTCCCCGAGTTCGAGCCGCGGCAGCGCGTGCGTCGTCAGGAACAGCGTGTGGCTGTCGCTCTTCAGCTCCAGGATCCAGCTGCCGCCGGTCGGCAGGATACCGGTGACGACCATCTTGCCGCTGAAGTTGCCCTGCGGAACGTCTTCCTTCCTTGTCGCGTAGCTGAGCGCCTCCGGGCGGATGCCGACGGAGCCGATGCCGCGCAGGCTCGGGTAGCGGCTCGACAGGTAAGCTTCCGCCTCCTTGGCGACGTCTGAAGTACCCTTCTTGTCAAAGGACAGGATGTTGATCGGCGGGCTGCCGACGAATTCGGCGACGAAACGATTGGCCGGACGGTCATAGATGTCGTTCGGCGTGCCCATCTGCTGCAGCGTGCCTTCGTTCATCACGGCGATGGTCGTCGCCAGCGTCATCGCCTCCCACTGGTCGTGGGTGACGAAGACGATCGTCGTCTTGAATTCCTTGTGCAGGCGCTTCAGTTCGGCGCGCATCTCGAGCCGCAGCCGCGCGTCGAGGTTCGACAATGGTTCGTCGAGAAGCAGCACGCCCGGATTGACGGCAAGCATGCGGGCAAGGGCCACACGCTGCTGCTGGCCGCCCGAAAGCTGCGACGGGTAGCGGTCGCGGTACTTGGCGATGTCGAGCGCCTGCATGACCTTTTCGACCCGGGCCTCGCGCTCGGCCTTCGGCAGCTTGCGCAGCCGCAGGCCGAAGTCGGTGTTGCGCTCGATGGTCAGGTGCGGCCAGAGCGCGTAGCTCTGGAAGACTAGGCCCATTTCGCGCTTCTCCGGCGGCACGAAGACGCCTTCGAAGATGGAATCGACCACCCGGTCGCCAATGCGGATCTCGCCGCCCGACAGGTTTTCAAGGCCCGCGATCATGCGCAAGGTCGTCGTCTTGCCGCAGCCCGATGGGCCGAGCAGGCACATGAATTCTCCGTCGCGGATTTCCAGATCGAGGTTGGAGACGGCATTGGCGGAGTTGACGCCATAATTCTTCTGGGCGCCGCGCAGATTGATAGTGGGCATCAGCTTCCGAGTCCTTCTGCAAGATTGGTCTTGGTCAGCTTCTGGGCTGCCAGTGTTCCGAGATAGGCGATTGCCGCGATGATCAGCACGACCGCGTTTGCCGCCTGGGTGTAGTGGTAATCGACAAGCCGCAGCGAATAGGTCGTCAGGACATCAGTGCTGGGCACGGCGAGGATGACGAACAGGCTGAGGCCCTTGATGCCGGAGATGAACGGCAGCAGCACACCGGTGACGAGCGAGCCCTTCTGGATCGGGATGACGATCGACATCATCCGGCGGAACCAGCCGGCGCCGGCGATCTGGGCTGCCTCTTCCGGGTCCTTACCAAGCTGGGTCATGGCCGAGATCCCGGCCCGCGAGGCGTAGGGCATCTGGTCCGCCATCAGCGCCAGCACCAGGATGGTGACCGTGCCATAAAGCGCCGGCATCGGGCCTCTTGGAACCGCAAAGAGCGATAGGTAGGCGGCAGCAAAGGCAATGCCGGGCACCAGATAGGGCAGGAAGGTCACCTGACGCAGGTAGACCGACAGCGCCCGAACCGGGGTGCGGATGACGACATAGCCGACAAGCAGGCCGAGGATGCCGGACGCGATAGAGGCAAGGCCGACGATCATCAGCGTGTTCTTAGCCGCCGCCCAGAGATCAGGGCTCAGGAGTACGCCTGTCTGCAGCGCCACCGTGTGCAGGTCCTGCCCGATCCAGTAGTCGAGCGTGAAGTTGTCGAGCGTGAACTGTGCCGGCAGCTTCATGACCGTCGACAGGAACAGGGTGAGCAGCGGCAGTCCGACGCTCAGCATGAAGATGGTTGCGGCAAAACCCGTTGCGGGCAGCCTCAGTTTGCCGAGTCGGCTCTGCCGGTTCATCGAGCCCTTGGAGCCGATGGTGACGAAGCGGCGCGCTTCGCGCACCAGTCGGGCATCGATCATCAGGGTGATGATGCCGATCAGCATGATGGAGGCGGCAACGACACCGGCGACACCTGTCTGGCGTGAGGCGATGCTGCGGAAGAGCGAGGTGGAGAGCACCTCGAACTTGACCGGCAAGCCGAGCACATAGGGCACGCCGAACTCGCCCAGGCACTTTGCAAAAATCAGGATCATCGACGACATCAGCGCCGGCCGCATCAGCGGCAGGATGATCTGCATTGCCACCTGGTAGCGCTTGGCACCGAGGATGCGGGCAGAATCTTCGAGCTGGGAATCGAAGCGCCGCAGCGCCGAGCCGAACAGCAGGATGACGAAGGGGGTGTAATGCAGGGCAAGGATGATGGTGATCGGGAAGCGGCCATAGGCAACCCAGTCCGGCGGCGTCCACCCGAGCGCCTCGAACCAGCCCGGCTGGCCACCGACCGTGCGGTTCTTGAACAGGGTCGTCCAGGCGAGCGCGAAGGTCCAGGCGGGAAGCATGTAGGGCACGATCAGCGCGGTCGCGAACCAGCGCCGTCCGAACATGTCGGTGCGGCTGATCAGCCAGGCAAGAATTGTCCCGATCAACAGCGACAGCAGGATCGCGCCGACGGCAACCGACAGCGTGTTAAACAGAGGTCGCCAGAAGAGATCGACGGAGACCGGGGACGTGAATGTCCGGTCGAGATAATAGAGCGTCAGATCGCCGAAATCCTTGCCGAGCCGGCGCTCATGCCCGAACTGGACACGCACGGCATCGAGCACGATGGAGATGATCGGCACGACGATCAGATAGGTGAAGAGCAGCGCCGTCAGCACGCCGATTAATGTCGTCGGCTCCCGCGAGGCGACCTTCAACCGGTATCGCCAGACCTGCCAGGCCGAAGGCGCGGACGCCTCGCCGCCCGCTGTCGGCGACGCCTTCGCTGAATCACTTAGAAAAGCCATGCTCTGTCCCCTTGAGATCCCGCCTCGCAACACGATCCGGCTGTGCGCCGGGCGCCTCGCGGCCGAGCCAACATGCGAACGGGGAGATCAGGCAAAGTCGCACGGGCACCACCCCCGCCCCATGTCGGGCTGGGCAATCTGCCGCGAAAACGCGATGCGTCGTCATCGATCCAATCCTCCCTGTTCGCGACCGACCCCGTTCAAACGATCCTGTCCGGATCGGGTCCTATGGCCTCCAGCCACTCCTCAGAAGCTGTCGCCAACACCACGAACATAGGCGGAACGAAAATTCCATTTCAGAACCGCCTATGGAATGCATGATCCATTGAGAGGCTTCGCTTGTCAACAAAAAAATGCACACGTGCGCAATGATCTATATCATTGTTTTTATTGCATATTTTTTTGCTCTGTTACGACTTTCTTCGAACACGTGATCACTGCATCGCGACCATCAGCCGAGACGCCTCCAGCGGCATGCGGAACATTGAGGCAAACAGTCGGGTTTGCAGCGCGCGCGAGGCGTTCGGCGGCCAGCACCAACCAAGGCCAACGACACTTTTTCGTTGGAATGAAACGGCTTTTGTGGCCCAGATGACCCCGAACTGATTCTTGAGGAAAACCATGGCACGAGGGTTCGTTACGGCAGAGGAAGTCGCAAAGCGTGCGGGCGTATCGCGCTCGGCGGTCTCGCGAACCTTTACACCGGGTGCCAGCGTTTCCCAGGCAGTCCGGCGCAAGGTGCTGAAGGCTGCGCGCGAGCTCGGCTATCGAGTCAACCGGCTGGCTCAAGGATTGAACAACGACCGCTCCAACCTGATCGGCGTCGTCGGCACCAATCTCAGCGCGCCCTTCATTTCCAAACAACTCGATCTCTTGAGCATCGGCCTGCTCCGGCGCGGACTTCAGTGCCTGCTGTTGAATGCCGCCGATGCCCGCAAGGATATCGCACCGCTGATCGAACTGCTGTTCGAATTCCGTGCCCAGGCGATCGTCGTGCTGTCCGGCGAGCCTCCGTCCTCGATCGTCGACGAGTGCATTGCCAATGGTGTGCGGCTGATCCTGGTCAATCAGCGGCTTGACCGAACCGACACCAACATGGTGCTGAGCGACGATTCGCACGGCGCGGATCTTGCCGCGCTTCGGCTGATTGCCGCCAAATGCCAGAAGGTTGCGGTCGTCTCCAGCGCCAGCCAGACGCCCGCCCAGGTCCGCCGGGCAACGGCATTTACACAAAGGATGCAGACGGCCGGCGTCGAAGTGGTCGCCTGGTCGGACGGTCCGACCGGCTACGAAAGCGGCTATCAGGCCGGTTGCGAAATCTTGCGCGACAAGATGATCGACGGGGCATTCTGCGTTACCGACCTCCTGGCGCTCGGCTTCCTCGATGCCGCCCGCATTGAAATGCATCGACGCGTGCCTGAGGATGTCTCGGTCATCGGCTTTGACGATATTCCGCAAGCCGGCTGGAAGAGCTACGAGCTGACGACCATCGTCCAGTCCTTGTCGACCTTGACCGACAACGTGCTAACGGCGCTCGAAACCGACGAACCCGCGACCCGGCTACAGGTGGTGCCCGTCTCGATGATCGAGCGGAAGACGGTGCGCTAGAAGCATTTCCAGGAAAAGTTCAAAGCGATTTCCTGTCAGGAAACGTGGAGAAACAAAGGGATAGCGATCAACCGGCCCGGCGGATGCGGCTTTCGATCAGCAGGCCGCTGTCGTCGAGGATTGGGTGCGCAACCGATGCGATGTGGGCGTTGATGCGCTTGAGGTCGCGCAACATGTCGAGGTGCAGCGAACTGGTCTCGATGCTTTCCGCCCGGCCGTCGCGCAGGCGCTGCAGGTGCCGATCGGCCGATTGCCGCTCGAGCCGGCGCACATCTTCCTTCACTTCCACCAGCCGCCGCGCCAGGCCTGCATCACGCGTTGCAAACACCGTCTGTGCCATGCGCAGATTGTCGAGCGTAATCGCAAAGAGCCGCGTCAGTTCCTCATGGCCATCCTGCGAAAACGCCAAGCCGCGCGAAATCTTCTTTGCCAGTTCGGCCAGCAGACCCTTTTCGATGATGTCGCCGATATGCTCGAGATTGATGGCGTAGTCGACGACATCCATTGCCCGCCGCCGGTTGTCTTCTCCGATCTCCGCCTGGCCGAGGCGCGAGACATAGACCTTGATCTGATGCTGCAGCCGGTCCACCCGGCCCTCGAGCGTGCTGATGCCGGCCAGTTTCGAGGGGTCCGCATGTTGGAGCGCGTCGCTGGCCTGGACCAGCATGCTCTCGATCAGATCACCGACGGCGAGGACCTCGCGGCTGGCGCCGGCAAGGGCTGCGACCGGCGTCGAGAGCTTTTCCTCGTCGAGATAGCTCGGCACATCCGACATCCGCGCCGCGTCCGGCAACAACCGCGCTGTCAGTGCTGCGAGCGGTCGCGACAGTGGCCAGGCCAGCATCGCTAGCGCCAGATTGAAGATGAGATGGGCATCGACGGGCAGCTTGTCATGCGACAGCGGCAGGATGTCGAGAAATTGCGCGGAGTAGCCGGCAAGCGGCAAGGCGACGAGGCAGCCGATGGCGCGCACGATGAGATTGCCGATCGTCACGCGCCTGGCGCTGATCGGTGAGCGCAACGTCGCCAGAACCGGCGGCACGGCGCCGCCGAGATTGGCACCAAGTACCAGGACGATAATGAGCCCCGTGGAAATGCCGCCCGTTGCCGCAAGCGACAGGATGAGGACGACGACGGCAAGGCTCGAGGATGCCAAGACCGCCAGCATGGCCGAGAAGATGAGCGCGACAGGCCAGGCATTGTCGAGCATCGCGAGGAAGGCCGAAAGCGCCGCAGATGCGCGCAATGGTTCCGTTGCAAGACCGATCAGATGCAGCGACAACAGCATCAGCCCAATGCCGACCAGGGCAGCACCACCGCCCTTTCGCGCATTCGAGGTTCCGCGCGACAGGATAACGCCGACCAGAATGAGAAGTGGCGAGAGCCAGCCGATCCCGAGCGACACGATCCACGCCGTCATCGCAGTGCCGACATTGGCGCCCAGAAGCACGATCTGCGCCATACGCGGCGCCACGAGATTGCGTTCGGCGAAAGACGCGATCATCAGCGCCGTCGCGGTCGAACTCTGCAGCGCGACCGTTGCGAAAAGACCGGCGAGAAAAGAGCGCACGCCGTCGCGCGTCCCGGCGGCCAGTCCGGACTTCAGCCTGGCGCCGAAGGCGCGCTGCACGCCATTCTTGACCTCAGACAGCCCGAACAGCAGCAACGCCACGGCGCCGAAGAGATTGATGCTGACGATGGTCGATTCCATGAACGCACTCCAGTCGAACGATCTTTTCTGCCCGTCGCCGCGCCGGGCGTCGTTTCACTGCCTGCCGCGCCGCAACTCCTCGCGGAACAACTGCTGAAACGCGGCATACTTCTCGAAGCCCAGATCGCTGATCAGCCGCATGACCGTCGTGGTCGAGACGCCGGCACGCTCAGCCACTTCCCGTGCGCTGGCAAAGGCGATGTCATAGGGATGGGACAGGGCAAACTTGGCGACTTCGAGCCGCCCGCCCTTGAGCCGGCGGGCGCCAAGGCGAAACGCCTCCTTCAACTCCGGGACGCTTGCCGGCGGCTTCAGCCTCCAGCCGGGCAATTCAAGCGACTGTTCGTTCATGGGCAAACAACCTCCTTCGCGTCTCGCTGCAAGGTGATCTCGATCTGCCGCGCACCGTTTTCCGCCCGGTCGAGAAAGGCAGCAAACGCACCCAGGAAGATCGACAGGAAACCGGCGACAGAACCGTCCCACCCTGTTTCCGGCGCGCGGCCGAAGTTTATGGAAAGGGCGCGGTAAAGTCGCAGTTGCTCCTGCGGTATCGCAGGCAGCGCCAGGTGAGCCGCCTGGCGCAGGCAGTACCAATCGGCGATGACATCAATCATGCGGCAGGCGGCGATTTGTTCGCTCGACATTCCGCATGCATTTGCAAGCGCGTGCAAGGTATGCGCCGCCGCGTCAGCATCGAGAAACTCCGCGCAGATACCTGCAAGCGTGGCTTTCGAGACGCGGTTCACCACATCCTGCGGCCACTCCTTGGGGAAATAGCGGTGGTGAACCAATGCCAGCTTATGAGCCCTCAGGAAGGCGCCGTAATCCTCGGCGCCGAAAGCGAGGTCGTCCGCTTCCGCGAGCTGCTCCGTCTCGCGGCGATAGGCCGGCGCAAGACGCGGATCCAGAGCCGCTGCCTGCAGCTCGACGGTATCAACAACGATGCCGTCGTTCACAGGCTGAATGATCTTGAAGGCCGGCGGATAGGCGACCAGCGAAGGCACCGCCACATTGGTGATCTGACGCGCGGCAGGCCCGCGCCGCGTTACGCCCTCGACATGAAGATGACCGCTGAAATGCACGGCGAGCCCGGCGCCAAGCAGGGCATCGGCGACAGCCTCGCGCGGCGTGCGCCGGGCGACATTGGTTTCCCCGAAAAGAACGCGCTCGGCCCCGGTCGCGCCGTCGAACGGATCAAGCGCCGGATAGTGCGAAAAGGCGAGCACGGTCTTGCCCAGCACCTCTGCCCGCGCACAGACATCGGCTATCCACGAGACGATGAAGGGTTTCAGACGCAGCATGGCGTTCCAGCCGGCAGCGGTGCTGTCGACGAAAGCGGCCTCCTGGCCGCCTTCAAACGTGCCATCCCGTGGCTCGAACACATTGGCGTCAATCATCAACAACCAGATGCCCGGCTCCGGCTCGACCAGATAGGAGGCGTCCATCAACGCATAGCGGTTGCTTCCATCCGGCGAAGCCACCTCGTAACGCCGGCTTTCAACGTCGTCGGCAAGACCGAACGGCGTTTCCCAATGCAGGTAGTCCGGCTTGCGAAAATAGCCGTAGGCAGCCATCGGTCCGAGACCGGACGGGTAGCCCTCGCAATACATGCGCTGAGTCACGACGGCGCCCTCGGCCGTCGATGCCGGATCACTCGTCACCCAGACGCCGGCACCGTCCTGATCCAGGAATTCCTTGGTGTGGTTGCGCCCCGTCGGGCCGAAAATGTCGTGGTTGCCCGGAAGGGCATAGAAGGCGGTGCCATGCTCGCTCGCATGCCGATCGAGGATGCGGCGCAGGCTCGCCGTCGTCTGCCGCTGGCCGTCGTCGGTGTAATCCCCGAGCAGCACGACATGTCGAATGCCACGCTCGCGCACCGCGTCCAGCGCCACCGAAAGCGCCCTGGCGCTCTCGTTGAAAACACGGGTCGACTGCCGCGTTTCCGCCCAGCTGCGAACCATCATCCGCTGGCCGTCGACGGTCATGCCGGGGAAATCGAAGTCGCCTTCAAGGTCGTGGAAATGCGCGTCGGCGATAACGGCGATGCTCGGCTCGCTGCGTTTCAACATCAGTCCTGCCCGGATGTCTTGCCGGCGATCATGTCGATCCATTCAGACGCACGGCGTGCCGCGTTGTAGAGCATCGGCTTGGGGGTCTCGAACCATTCGTCGGGACGCAATTCGCGATGTTCGCGGATATGGGCGACGGCGGCGTCGAGCGTCGGGAACAGTTCCGGCTGCTGCTTGTGCAGGAACAGCGCCACGAGCGAGACCGACCGGCTGCGTCCGCCACGGCAATTGACCAGCACATTGCCGCCATCCGCAAAGGGATAGGTTTCACGCTTCGGCATCG
This sequence comes from Ensifer adhaerens, assembly GCF_013283195.1. Classification (GTDB taxonomy): domain Bacteria; phylum Pseudomonadota; class Alphaproteobacteria; order Rhizobiales; family Rhizobiaceae; genus Ensifer; species Ensifer adhaerens_G. The sequence goes on from NZ_JABEKT010000002.1 coordinate 32,575, forward strand.
CCTGACGCAAGGCGCCATCCAGGATGTAGTAGGCGCCGAGCATCATGGTATCAGGGCTGCCTTCTCCGTCGATCAGGCCAAGCTTGTAGTAGCGAATGTCGGCATAGCCGCTGGGCCGCAGATCGCCGCCACCGTCAACGTCGGCCTCACGCACCCAATTGATATCGAGATTAATCGCGCAGTTGACGACCACAGAGATGCCGTGCCGCTTGAGCAGATCAAGATCGCGTGCGCCATCGCTGCCGCCGATATAGAGGTCTGATTTGTGCGGACCCAGGCCCTTGGCGATCAGGCTGATTGCCGGTCGCGCGTAAACAGGTGCATCCATGCCGTATCCTTTCGAGGTCGGGCGGCGCCGAGAGACATGCCACCCATAATTCTCAGTCTTTATTCTTTGACGCGGTCGCTCATGCGAGCCGGAGTTCAGCCACTGGCGCGTCCGCCGACGCGATCGGTATCCGCGACGCCTGGCTGATCCCCGGGGCAATACCGGGGGCGGAAGCGAGCACCGGCCCGCCATGGCGAAGACTGCCGATTTCCATGAAGGGGCAGACGTCGCCGCCGGCCTCGGCAACCAGCAGCAAGCCGGCAACGCAATCCCAGGAGTTCATGTGCAGCTCGATATAGGCATCGGAACGACCGTCAGCGACATAGGCGAGCGCCAGCGCGCCGGAGCCAGCCCTGCGGACATTGGTGCCGAGCGCCAAGAGGTCGCGGATGGTTTCAAGGTAGATCTCGTTGGACACACGGCCGGACCAGCCCATCTCCACCGACGCAGTCTCGAACGCTGTAGTCGCCGAGACTGTAATCGGCTGGCCGTTGCGGGTCGCACCGACGCCACGCTCGGCAAAATAAAGCTCGTCCAGCGCAGGATTGTAGATGGCGCCGATCTCCGCCCGGCCGTTTTCGATATAGGCGATCGAAATGCAGAAATGCGGGATGCTGCGGGCGAAGTTGGCCGTGCCGTCAACGGGATCGACCACCCAGAGACGATTGCTGATCGAGCCACCGCCTTCCTCACCGAAGAAGCCGTCGTCGGGAAAGTGTTCGGCAATCGCCTTGCGAATATGCGCCTCGGATGCAGCATCCGTCTCGGTCAGAAAGTCCTGCGGACCCTTCATCGAGAAGCCGCGGCTCGCACTCTCCTCGAAGCCCCGCAGCACGAGCGCACCGGCCGACAGGATGACGTCGCGGCAGAGTTTTGCCCGACCCTGCAGATCGTTCGGATAGAATGGTCGTTCCAGGTTCATTCGGGCATGGCTCCTTTGCACACGCGAGCATCTTTGCACACGCGTTCATTGGTGACAAGCCCCATTCCCGGCTTCAATCACGAGGATGGACGGAACGTCTAAGCCACGCGGCCATCGCGGATGATCGAGAAGTAGTCGTCCTGGCCGATCTGTCCGCCCTTGAGTGAGATTTCGAGGCCATCGACAGCGGGATCGTGACTATGCGCGACGCAAAGCGGCGAGCCAGGAGATTGCGGCAGCGGCAACCGCAGCGTCAGGGCGTCAACCGACAGCTTGCCGAGCGCGTGGCTGGACGTGTCGCCGCCGGCGATGACGGCGCGACGAAGGCCGGCACGCGTGACAAGCTGCTGCAGCAGTGCTCCCAACCGCTCCCCAAGCCGATGGCGGGAGCCGTCCTCCAGCGACAGGGCAGCGCCGCGATCGGCCGCCGGCCCGAGCGCCGTATAGAATATCACGCTACGACCGGATGCGAGGCCCTGCAGACCGCGTACGACTGCGGCCTCAAGAGCCGCAGCTCCATCTACGCCCGCAAAATCCACCGCGTCGAGCGCGATGCCTTCGAAACCGTTGTCGACCGCATGACGGATCTGCCGCTCGGTCGTTGGCGACACGCTGCCGGATACGACCGCAATCTGATCGACGCGCCCGACCGCAGCAAAAGTGGGTGCCGCGCGCAGCAGGCCAAGCCGTTGCCATTCCCTCACCAGCGCATACTCCACACCCGACGATCCGCAGACGAACTGGCCAGACGGCGCCTTCAAGCGCCAGAGCTGCCGCCCGACGACCGCCTGGGTCTCTTCATCGGCCACGTCGAACAGAACAATATCGTCGCCGGCTGCAAGAACCCGATCGCTCGCCGCATCCGCGTCGGCCGCCTTAAGCGCCGCAAGGTCGACAAGACCACAGCGAAGTGCCGTCTGCGAAACGAGGTGGAGGCGAACATCCGCCTCGTTCATCGGCGTGACCGGGTGCCGGCTCATGACGGGATGGCGATCGATCCGGTAGGTCTCACCGCGATAGGCGGCAAACAGATTGCCGAACGCGGTATAGCGGCGGATCTGCGGCGCGCCGAGGACGAGCGGCACCGCCGCCGCCCCGAAAATGTCGCGACCGATTTCGATGGCCTTGCCGATGCTGCCGAGCTGCGGGCTGGAATCGAAGGTCGAGCACACCTTGTAATGTGTGATCACCGCACCGAGAGATTTCAGCCAGGCGAAGGCGGGAGCGAGATTGTCATCCATCCAGCCCGGCGTCTGGCTGCGGCTCGTGCCGGCAAGACCGAAGGCACGGCAATGCGAAAAGCGATCAAGGAGTGAAGCATCCGGGATCTTCAGGAACAGCGCCGTGTCGACGCCCTGAGACGCAAGCGCCTCCATCACATCGGTGGAACCGGTCAGGTCGTCGCCGTAAAAGCTGAGCAAAGGTGTCTGCATGGAAGGTCTCGCTGCGATTTGCATTCGCTCAGGCGCCCTTGCCATCGGCGAACTTTTCAAGGGACTGGGCAAGCTCAATGTGGTCGCGGGCATAATCGGCCAACGAGATGCCGGCAACGGCCGCTTCCCAGGCCTGACGAACCGCCCGGACGCCCGCCCCGGCACCGCCGGGGTGGCTGACGATGCCGCCGCCGCAGAGATAGAGAAGGTCCGTCGATCCGCCGGTCCGCATATAGGTGTCGGGGGCCTGACCACCCCATTGCCCGGAGCCGACGACCGGCAGCGGGCAATCCTGCGGCGCAAACAACGGCGTGCTGACGGCCTTGAACGATTTCACGAAGCTGTCGTCCGGCTCCCAGTACTTGACGCGGATGCCATTGATCTGGAACTGATCGACACCGAGCAGGCGCCAGAACTGCTGCCACACGGAAAATTCCATTCCGAGTCCGCCGTGACGGGTCAAGACATCCCAGCCATTGCGGTGGGCGTGCAGGATGAGCTTGGAGCGTTTGCGCAGGAAGGCGACGCCGCCCATGCCGATGGAGTTGATATTGACGACGGCAGCGTTGCCACCGGCAGCAGCAACCAGATCGTGATTGCGCATCATTTCGTCGGGATCAGCGTGCGAGATGCCGAAGGCATACATAACCTTCTTGCCGGTCTTCTGCTCGTGATCGAGGATTTTCGGCATGATCGCCGCAACCCGGTCCTTCAGCGGGGAGTAGGCCGGGCTCATCAGCTTTTCGTCGTCCTTGATGAAATCCACCCCTGAAGACAAAAGTTCGCCCACCAGTTCCGCCGTCTCCTGCGGTCGCAACCCAAGCGCCGGCTTGACGATCGTGCCGATGATCGGCCGCCCCGCAACGCCGGTCAGCCGCCGGCTGCCATCGACACCGAATTGCGGTCCGGGGTGGGCAGCCGCGAACTCTGGCGGCAGTTTCATGTCGACGACGCGGATGCCGGTCATGCCCTTGATCGAATAGACGCCACCAATGGCAATCGTCATCAGCGCCGAAAGGTCGGTGCCAACGGCATCGAGCGGAAAACAGACGTCGACATCCGCCCGGTTGAAGCGCTTCGCCTCCCCGGCTTCCTCCGGCAGAGATGGCCGGTCTGTCGGCTCGAGATGCCGGATGGCGACGACACGCGCGGCCACCCGCGCTTTCAGTTCCTCGGTTTCTCCGGGGACGGCGACGAAGGTCCCGGTCGACTGGTCGCTGGCGATCTTCGCGGCGAGCGCCTCCACGTCGCCGGCGCTCTCTATCCGGTAGGTCATGCGTATCACGGGCGGTTCTCTCTTCGGCTCGAAAGGAGTGGCTCTTGCCATCAAACTGGTATAATGAGTATCTCAGTTGTGCAAGAAGAATCTCTGAGCGGGCGTCGCCATGCGAACCATTCCTTATCCGCTGGAATCGTGCATATAGGACAGACGCTCAGGCACCGGTGGAGTTCACATGATCAGCCAGCCAGAACCCATTGTTCGCAGGAAACTCTCCGACGAGGTTTTCGCCCGTTTGAAGACCTTGATCGAAAGCGGCGAATTGCAGCCCGGCGACGAGATGCCGTCGGAACGCATGCTGATGGAGCGGTTTCAGGTCGGCCGACCGGCGATCCGCGAAGCGATGCAAGCCCTTGCGAATATGGGCCTTGTGGAGATCTCGCATGGCGAACGCGCCAAGGTGCTCAAGCTTACGCCGAAGTCGCTCTTCCGCCAAATGGACGTGGCCGCGAAGATCATGCTGTCGGGTTCCTCGGATTCGCTCGAACATCTGAAGAGCGCGCGCATCTTCTTCGAACGCGGCATGGTGCGCGAAGCCGCGAGCCGCGCAACGGCGGCAGATGTCGCCGCGCTGAAGGACACGCTCGCCCGCCAACGCGACGCGCTTGGCGATTCCGAAACCTTCATCGCCGCCGACATGGCCTTCCATAGCTGCATCGCGCAGATTTCCGGCAACCCCATCTACACCGCCGTCAGCGAAGCGATGCTGGGCTGGCTAAAGGAATACCACACGGAAATGCTGATCTGGACAGGCCGTGAGAACCACACACTCGCCGAGCACGAAGAGATCATCGACTGCATCAGCCGCGGCAATCCCGACGATGCCGAACAGGCGATGATCAAACACCTCGAGCGCTCGCGCGCCCTCTACGCCTTGAAGGGCAAGGCTGAAGGCGCCAACGGCTAACGGGGAATGTCGACGCGGGCAACAGCATAGGCGGGCAACCGGATGCTTTCTCCGCAAAGGTCGACGGCCCTCGGCTCACCGGAGCTCTCTCGCATCCAGTTCTCGTCGAGAACGGTAAGTTTTGACTTACCGATTCGACCGATAGTCACAATCTGAGCCTGCGGACCGATGTTCGCCAGAAGCACCGTTCTGCCGCTATCCGTAACCGCGCCGATACCGACAAGCGCGTCCGCAGCGCTGGTTTCGACCGCCACGCCCGCACGGCCCGACAATTCCGCCAGCCACTTCAGCACGTGAAAGAGCGGACGCTTTCCGCCTTCCCTCACCGGTTCTCCGGCGGCGGCAATCAGACCGAACGGGCCGCAAAGCGTCGAGAGCGTCAGCACCTCCAGCCCGGCATCGGCCACCGTCGCCGCATAGGCAAGCGTCCATGCGGCGCCGAAGAGGGCGTTGTGCCGCGGGTCCCTGTTCGCCATGGCAATCCGCCGGCCAAGCGGGTTGTCCTTGGTGGCGCTGCCATAGGGGTTCTGGCGCATCGCGATCGTCGATGGGCCGATGCGGTAGGGCTTTTCTCCATAGATCGCGCGAACTGAACGCGTCACATGACGCAAGGCTTCGAACGTCTGCATGACACTCAGATCGTCTGCGGCATGGACGATCGGATTGGTGCAATGAGTAAGATAGGACAATGGCTCGGGCGGTACGCGTTTGCGATTGAGCTCGGTGAAGTAGCTGAACATTCCGCCACCAAGCGGCAGTCCGGGAAACGCACGCTGCGCCGCCGCATAGACCGCTTCGAGTGGCGGGCAATCCGGCCAGACACTTCCGGGCGGCGTCGATTGGCGATCGACCGAAGGCGACACCGCAATGCTCGAAAGCGTGAGCCCGGTCTTTTCGACATCAGCCGCGATCGCCCGCAGTTCCTCGTCGAGCGGCTGTCGGCAGGGCAAGACGCACTCGAGGGTCACCTTGGCGCTGCTCGCCTGCGCAATTCTCCGGAAGCCTGAAAGCGCCTCGCTCCCATGACGGGCGCCCGGATCGAAATGGCAGATCAGGTGCCGGGCACCAAGCTCGGTTACGAGACCCGCATGGCGCAGCTCCTCGGTCAGATCCTCCGGACGCAGGCCAAGGCCGATCTCGGGGAGCGTCTGGCCGTTCTCGGCGAGCGAAATCTCGATTGCTCCACCCACCCGTTCATCCGCGACGGCCGACGGAGCGGACTGTGTGATTGTCAGCCGAACCGACTGACGAAGCATTTCGCCCGCCTTCAGCATATAGGGCCAGGGCAGTGCCAGTGGGCGAACATAGGTCTTGTAGGAACCATCCGTCCAATTGCGTTGGTCTTCCATTTCGAAGACATCGCCGGTCATACGGCACTCGGCCGTGACCCCGGGCGCGACCTCATGGGTGATGGCCGAAATGCTCTTGAACGGCTGCCAAGGCTCGATGAAATCAGGAAAAATGGCCCGCTCGATCGTGCCGTCGCCATGCTCTACCGCAACGGGCCTGCCGGCGATGCCCACGACCGGATGAAGCACGACGAACCCGGCGCGCGCCGTCTCAAAATCGCGATCGGGCGTGAACTCCGCGGCAAAAGTGACGGATTGTGGGTCGAGCGCGATCCTCGCATCGCAGCGAAGAACGGCCCCGTCCGGCGCCGCGAACCGGGCCGTGTAGCGGACGGTAGCGTGACCAGCGATTTCCTCGATCTGCACGCCGTCCAGCACCGCTTCGCAGGTGCCCCAATCGCGATCGCGAACGAGGAACGAAATGCCGCGCAGAACCTCCCGTCCGGCAAACCGGATCGTGCGCAGATTGCCGCCCACCAGGTCGACGCTCAGTTGCCCCGCTTGCAGGCGTTGCACGGGCGGCTCGCTCTCGTCGGAACCGAACAGGACAAACGCGCGCGATAGCGTCATCCGAGGAATTCCTCGAGCGGCACGGTGCGCTTTTCCGCTGCGCTGAGATAGGACGCCTCGACCAGTGCAAAGGTCTGCAGGTTGTCGCGACCGGATGTGTCGGGTTCGCGCCCGTCGCGCAGACACTCGACCCAATGCCGCTGAATGAGACCGACGCTTTCCTGAATGTTGTGCCACGGCCGCGAGGCCCAGGGCAGAAGGCGAGGCTGCACGTCGCTCACCTCCGTTCCATCCGGCGAGTGAACGGACAGGCGGTAACTCTGCGACAGGCGGAGCGTGCCCTTGCTGCCATCGACTTCGAGCAAGGTTTCCGGGAAAGGCTCGACCGGCAGCCGGGTCGCATAGCTGCAATCGACGATGGAGGTGATGCCGGCCGCGTGATCGAGCATCATCGTTGCGACATCCTCGCCTGCAATCGCAGGATTGACCCGTCGCGTGCGCGCCGTCACAGCCGTCGCATTGCCAAACAGAAAACGGGCGATATCGAGCGCATGAATGCCGAGATCCTCGATGATGAACCGTTTGCCGGTGGCAAGGTAAGGTTGGCCGGAGAAAACGTCATAGGCAGAGCGGAAGCTGACACGTCCCCAGAAGACTTCGCCAATCGCGCCGCTGTCGATTGCGGCCTTCGCCGCCCGGATCGGCGATTGCCAGCGGAAGTTCTCATGGATCATGAAGGCGACGCCAGCCCGGTCACAGGCAGCGACCATCGCGGCAGCGTCTTCCATTGTCGGCGCGAACGGCTTCTGGCAGATCGTCGCCACGCCGTTTGCCGCCGCCATCTCCACCAGGGGGCGATGGCTGGCAACCGTCGTCGCGATGTCGACGAAATCGAACCCGCCATCGGCAAACAGCGCTTCTGCGGAACTATAGCGTCGCTCAATGCCGAAGGTGTCGCCGACGATCTGCAGCCGCGCCGGATCACGGTCGCAGATCGCGACGATGCGCGCGCCCGCAGCGTCATTCCAGCCGTGCATCTGGTTGACCGCGAAGAAACCGCAACCGATCAGTGCACCTTTCAATTCCGTCATCCTTCAACCCTTCTTCGCAAGCTGCATCAAGGTCACCTGCTGCTGCAGCCGGCGCTGGGCCTGATCGACGACCACCGCGACGATGATCACGATGCCCTTGATGACCATCTGCCAGAAGGAGGAGATCCCCATCATCACGAGCCCGTCCGACAGAATGCCGATGACAAAGGCGCCGATGATCGTGCCACCGATGGTACCGCGCCCGCCGGACATCGACGTGCCGCCGAGAACAGCCGCCGCGATCGCGTTCAGTTCGAACGAATTGCCGGTCGCCGGATGCGACGCCATCAGTTCCGACGAGATCACAAGGCCGACGATCGCCGCGCAGAAGCCCGAGAACATGTAGACGAACATCTTCACCCGGTCGACCCGGATGCCCGACATGCGTGCGGCGCGCTCGTTGCCGCCAACGGCAAAGATGTGGCGGCCGATCGGCGTGTATTTGGCGACATAGGCGGCTGCCAGCGCCACGACGATGAGGATCCAGATCGAAACCGGCAGGCCGAGCACACGCCCCGACCCGAGGAAGGCAAAGCCCGTGGTCGCAAGCTCCGGCTTGCCGACAAGGTTGGGGAACGTCTGGCCGTCCGACGACAGCAGCGCGAACCCGCGTGCAACATAGAGCGTGCCAAGCGTGGCAATGAACGGCGCCACGTTGAGTTTGGTGATCAGCAGACCGTTGATCGCGCCGATTGCGACGCCGACGGCAAGCGTGATCAGGCAAACCTCGACGATGTTGAAGTAGACGGTGAAACCGAACTGCAGGTCGATGCCGTTGAGGATGAGACCGCCGGCCACCATGCCGCAGAGCCCGACGATCGACCCGACCGACAGGTCGATGCCGCCAGTGATGATGACGAAAGTCATGCCCATGGCCAGGAACGCGTTCAGCGCCACGTGCTTGGACATCAGGATGATGTTGGCCGTCGACAGGAAGTTCGGCGCGAAGATCGAGAAGAAAGCGATCACCGCGAACAAGGCGATGAAGGTTCTGAGCTTCATCAGGGTCAACAGGACCGACCCGCTGGAAACGTCCGTCGCGTCGGTGGTCGTGGTTGCCGTCGTCATTGGGCGAGTTCCCTTGTCGTTTTGTGTCCTTCGGCCGAAGCCTTGACGATCAGTTCTTCGGTCGCGTCCCGGCGGTCGATCACGGCGACCAGTCGGCCGTTGCTCATGACCGCGATGCGGTCGGACAGAGCCATCACCTCCTCGAGGTCCGAGGTGGAAAAGAGGATGGCGAGCCCCTCGCCCGCCAGGCGCCGCATCGTGCGAAACACATCCGCCTTGGCCCCGACGTCGATGCCGCGGCTCGGCTCGTCCATCAGCAGAACCTTCGGCTCCGTCATCAGCGCCTTGCCGATGACCACCTTTTGCTGGTTGCCGCCCGACATCGAGGTCACTTCGAAGTCGGGGTTGGGGGCCTTGATGGAGAGATCACGGATCGCCGATTTGATGGCCGACCGCTCGCGCTCGCCGGCGATGTGGAAACCGAAGCGCACGAAACGATCGAGGCTTGCCAGCGTCAGGTTGCTGGCGATCGAGAGCGCCTGGACCAGACCTTCGCGCTGCCGGTCCTCCGGGATCAGCGCCAGGCCCTCCCGGATCCGGCGCGACGTATCGCGACCGGCGACCTCGACGCCACCGACACGAATGCTGCCGGTGGAATGGGCATGCTGGCCCATCACGCATTCGAAGAATTCGCTGCGCCCTGCCCCCATCAATCCATAGATGCCGAGCACTTCACCTGCCCGCACAGAGATCGAGACGTGATCGACAGCAAGACCGCCTGTCTTGCGCGGCAGGCAGATATCCTCTGCACGGAATATTTCCTCGCCGAGGCGATGATCGACGGACTTGGCAAAATCCTTGGCGTCGGAGCCAATCATCGAGCGGACGATCCACTTGGTGTCGATGTCGCGGACCATGGCATGCCCGGTAATCTGGCCGTCGCGCAGGACGGTAATATAGTCGCCGATGCGCATCAGTTCTTCGAGGCGGTGGGAGATGTAGACGATCGCCACCCCTTGCGCCTTCAACTCGCCGATGACCTTGAAGAGCACATCGACTTCGGCCGCCGACAACGCCGATGTCGGTTCGTCGAGAATAAGGATTCGGGTATCGAGCGAGATCGCCTTGGCGATCTCGACCAGTTGCTGCTGGCCGATCGGAAGGTCCTCCACCAGCGTCTCGGCGTTGATGCCGGCGTCGAGCTTGTCGAGGAAATGATTGGCCTTTTCGACCTGTGCGCGATGATCAATGCCGCGAACGCCGCGCATGATCTCGCGCGTGGCAAAGATGTTCTCGGCCACCGACAGGTTGCCGAAAAGATTGAGCTCCTGAAATACCATGCCGATGCCATGACGCTGGGCGTCGGCCGGCGAATGAAACTCGACCTCCTCGCCGTCCATGAGGATCCTTCCGATCGAAGGCTTCTCCACCCCGGCAATGATCCGCATCAACGTCGACTTGCCGGCGCCGTTCTCGCCGACAAGCACGTTCACGGCACCGCGCCGCAGCGCCAGATTGGCATGGCGCACCGCGACGATCCCGGAATAGACCTTGGTCACATCCTCCAGGCGTAGCACGCACGCGTCGTCTTTTCCCGGGTGCATGGTCATTCGCTCACCGTCAACTGAACGGGTACGAACAGCGGCAACTGTCCCTTGGTCGGCAGCGGAAAGGCCCCCAGGGCTTCGATCTTCTTGCCGACGAGCCCGTCGCGCGAGAGTTTTTCCAGAACGAGGCCGTTGACATGGGTGTTGAACGACTTGCCGTACTGCGCCCACTCGATCTGGTTCTTGAATTCGTTGAAATTGACGAAGTCGAGGCTGTCGCGGATCGCCGTGCCGCGGATCGCCGGCCCGATCTGCACGCGGGCATCGGCCTTGCCGTCACCATCCGCGTCGACATCCACATAGGCCGATCGCGATTTCGTTTCGGCTGCAACGATGGTGCCGGTGAGGCGGGTCGCAAACGTCCAGGGCGCGCTTCCCTGCTTTTCCTTGTGGCCGTATTTCGCGCCCGCCGCCTCGGGATTGCCTGAAGCTAGTGCGGCCACCTCCTGAAAGCCGCCGGCCTTCTTGTCGAGGTAGGGCACCACTTTCGTGTCCCAGCTTTCGGCGACCATACGATCGGGATTGAAGCCGCCGGACGCGGCCTCGGCAGCCTCCTCCGCCGTGGGCGTCTTGATGATCTTGCAACCCGACAGAGCGATCGCACAGACAAGTGCAAGCGCAGCCGCGGCCTTCAACTTCGGCATCGAGGACTACTCCGTGACAGGACGATGGCGCGCGATGGCGGTCTGCGTCGTCGCGCGCCTGAAGGATCAGTTGAGGATCAGTCGGCGAGAGCGAAGGTCTCGAGCTGGCCGGCGTTCTCGCTGTTGATCAGCACGCAATCCATCAGCTGCTTTTCTTCCGCCGGACCCTTGCCTGTCGTGATGTAGTCGTGGGCCTGCTGGACTGCCATCTGCGCCTGGGCATAGGCCGGTTGCAGAACGGTCGCCTTGATGCCGCCCGACTTGATCGAATCGCGGACGTCGTTGGAGCCGTCGAAGCCGACGACGATGACGTCCTTGCGCCCGGCCGCCTGAAGCGCGGCGATTGCGCCCATCGCCATGGTGTCGTTGCCGGAGATCACGCCCTTGATATCGGGATTGGCCTGCAGGATGGTCTCCATCTTGCTGTAGCCCTCGGTCTGGCTCCAGTTCGCCGACTGCTGCGCGACCATCTTCATCTCGGGATATTCGCCGATGACGTCGTGGTAACCCTTCGAGCGGATGCCGGCGTTGAGATCGGCCTCGCGGCCAAGCAGCTCGACATAGTTGCCGCTCTCGCCCATCAGGCGGACGAACTCTTCGGCGCCGAGCTGGGCGCCCTGATAGTTGTTGGAGACGATCTGGGAGACGGCGACACCGGTGGCGTTGATCTCACGGTCGATGAGGAAGGAGGGAACGCCCGCATCCTTGGCTTTCTGAACCGCAGCAATCGAGGCTTCGGATCCGGCATTGTCGAGGATGATCGCCTTGGCACCGCGGCCGATGGCGGTGTCGATCAGCTGCGACTGCTTGTTGGCATCGTCGTCATGAACGAGGACGAGGGTCTCGTAGCCCAGTTCCTTGGCCTTGGCCTCGGCACCGACGGCTTCCGCCTTGAAGAACGGGTTGTCATGCGATGGCGTGATGATCGCGATCAAATCAGCGGCATAGGCCGGAATGGCCGAGCCCGCTGCCAGGAACGCCGCAAAGGCGGCGATGGTCATTCTGCGTGTCAGTTTCATCAGTTTTCTCCTCCCAGGTTGAATGGTGATCGGAGCCGCCTCACCGGCTCCGATGTCTCGTGCGCACCATCAGGTGATGCGGCGAATGCTGTCGGTGATTTCCTGTGGCTCGAACACCCGCTTCCAGTCGTCGCGCATCAGCATCGGCTTGCCGAACTCGATCGCCTTGTTGCAGGCATCGGAAAAGACACCTTCGACCTCGTCGAAGATCACCGCGCCGAGCACGTTCATGTGCCCGAGCAGGAAATCCCGCGCCGCTTCGCGCGGCACGCCGCGGGCGATGCATTCGTCCATCGCCTCGCGCATGACGACCAGCAGCGACGCGCATACGGTTTCCGACAGACCGGGCTCCAGCAGGGCCATCTGCTCGACGGTGACGCGGTGAGAGCGCATGACCGGCGCCCATATGAGCTTGGCGATCTCTTCGCCCTTGGCATAGTCGGCCTCAGGCCCCTGCATCAGCGCAGAGACGATATGCTGCTTGGCGGCGATGCCGCCGAAATGATCCTTGCGCGCGGCAAGCTCCGTCTCGTCGTTGAAGATCGGCGGATGGCAGGGATGCGTGACGAAGTAGGTGAGATCGTCGCGCTCGGGCAGGTGGCCGGCGAAAGGTGCTGCCGCATCGAGGACGACGACCATCGTGCCCGGCGCCAATTGATCGACGATGCCTGCTGCAACCTTGCCGATCGCGGTATCCGGCACGGCGAGAATGACGACGTCAGCGCCATCAAGCGCCTGCTCGACATTCACTGTGCTGAGGCCGAGTTCCTTTGCCAGACGCGCGCGGCCAAGCTCGCTCACCTCGACGTGGCGCACATCGAAACGCGAGCCTTTGAGGTTCTTGGCCAGTCGGCAACCCATCTTGCCGCCAGCGCCGAACAAAGCAATCGAGGTCATGTCGTCTCTCCCAATCAGATCCTGTGACCGAAGTCATACGCGCAACTGGTATAATGAGTCAATAAGCATATCATCATCCATTGCGCACTTTCGGGTCAATCGAGGACCAGCATCCGGATTTTTGCATCTTCCGGTGCGCCTCTGCCGAGCTTGTCCTCAAACGTGAGTTTACAAAAGTATTATTATATGATTTTTTGAGTTTGCTGCTGGGAGAGCAGCTTTCTTTGGGAGGAAACCATGAAATTCGCCAAAGCACTCGCGAGTGCAACGATCCTTGCTGCCTGCACGTTCGGCAGCGCATCTGCCGCAGATCTCGTCGTCGGTTTCTCGCAGATCGGCTCGGAGTCCGGCTGGCGCGCGGCGGAGACCACGCTGACGAAGCAGCAGGCTCAAGAGCGCGGCATCGACCTGAAATTCGCCGATGCCCAGCAGAAGCAGGAAAACCAGATCAAGGCGCTGCGCTCCTTCATCGCACAGGGCGTCAATGCCATCCTGCTTGCCCCTGTTGTCGCCACCGGCTGGGACGAAGTCCTTCAGGAAGCCAAGGACGCCGAAATCCCGGTCATCCTGCTCGACCGGACCGTCGACGCCTCCGACGACCTCTATATGACCGCCGTCACCTCGGACCTCGTGCATGAAGGCAATGTCGCCGGCAAGTGGCTTGCCGACACAGTTGCCGGCAAGCCGTGCAACATCGTCGAACTCCAGGGCACGACAGGTTCTTCGCCGGCTATCGACCGCAAGAAGGGCTTCGAGCAGGCCCTTTCCGGCCACGACAACCTGAAGATCGTGCGCAGCCAGACTGGCGATTTCACCCGTACCAAGGGCAAGGAAGTCATGGAAAGCTTCCTCAAGGCCGAGGACGGCGGCAAGAACATCTGTGCACTTTACGCCCATAACGACGACATGGCCGTCGGCGCTATCCAGGCGATCAAGGAAGCCGGCCTGAAGCCGGGCACGGACATCCTCGTGGTCTCAATCGATGCTGTCCCGGATATCTTCCAGGCGATGGCGGCAGGCGAAGCCAATGCGACCGTCGAACTGACGCCGAACATGGCCGGTCCTGCTTTCGACGCGCTCGCCGCGTTCCAGAAGGACGGAACGAAGCCGCCGAAGTGGATCCAGACGGAATCGAAGCTCTACACCCAGGCCGATGATCCGACGAAGATCTACGAAGCCAAGAAGGGACTCGGTTACTGATCCCAGACACGACAGGCGCCGGCGCAAACCGTCGGCACCTGTTGTCGCAAGCCGGGCGATCGGCACCGCGGGTTTGAGCGATGGAACGGGCACGCCCACCTCGTTCTCGCCGCGGGTTGACGTCGGGCCGGCATGCTTTGCTCGAGTACGAGGATCGATGCGAAGCAGGACCGGTGCTTCGGCACGCTGAAGCGATGCGGCGCGCCCATTCGGGCGCTCCGCGTTCCACTCAGGGAGGGATCATGCAGACCATTGGCGACAGCCTGCTTTCCGCGACGCGGATCGACAAGGTTTTCCCCGGCGCAAAGGCGCTGGACAAGGTCGACTTTCATTTGCGTCGTGGCGAGGTTCATGCGCTTCTCGGCGAGAACGGCGCCGGCAAGTCGACGCTTGTCAAATGTCTCACCGGCGCCTATCGGCGCGATGGCGGGACGATCCTGCTCGAGGGTGTCGAGGTGGATCCGCGCGACACGTTCAATGCGCAGAAGCTCGGCATCGGTACCGTCTATCAGGAAGTCAACCTGCTGCCCAATCTGACGGTCGCGGAGAACCTCTTTCTCGGCCGGCAACCGCGCCGGCTGGGGCTCGTCGATGTCGGCGCCATGAACCGCCAGGCGCGCGCGCTGCTTGAAAACTACGAGCTCGATCTCGACGTCACCCGTGCGCTCGACAGCTATTCCGTCGCCATTCAGCAGGTCGTGGCGATCGCCCGTGCCGTCGATCTCTCCGGCAAGGTGCTGATCCTGGACGAGCCGACGGCAAGTCTCGACGCCCACGAGGTCGAGATGCTGTTTCGCATCATCCGCCGGCTGAAGGCCCGCGGGCTCGGCATCGTCTTCATCACCCATTTCCTCGAGCAGGTCTACGAAATCTCCGATCGCATCACCGTGCTGCGCAACGGCCAGCTGGTCGGCACCCGCGACACGGCCACACTCGAGCGGCGCGACCTGATCTCGATGATGATCGGCCGCGAGCTTGCAGCGGAGATCCGCGCAGCGCGCGAAGAGCCCGATGTCACTGGACCGGTGCGCTATCGCTTCAAGGATTACGGCCGCAAGGGCCACATCTCCCCCTTCGACCTCGACGTAAAGGCGGGCGAAGTCGTCGGCATTGCCGGGCTTCTCGGCTCCGGTCGCACGGAGACCGCCGAGATCCTCTTCGGCGCGCACCGCGCCGACAGCGGCACGGCGGAGGTGGACGGCAAACCCGTCCAGCTATCGTCGCCGCGCCGGGCGATCGCGCACCGGTTCGGCTTCTGCCCAGAAGATCGCAAGACCGCCGGCATCGTCGGCGACCTCTCGGTGCGTGAAAACATCGTGCTGGCGTTGCAGGCGCGGCGCGGATGGACCCGACCGATCTCGCGCACCGAACAGAACCGCCTCGCCGACCACTACATCCGCGCGCTCGACATCCGCACGGCCGATCGCGAAAAGCCGATCCGGCTCCTGTCCGGCGGCAACCAGCAGAAGGCCATTCTCGCCCGCTGGCTGGCGACCGAGCCCGAATTCCTGATCCTCGACGAGCCGACGCGCGGCATCGATGTCGGCGCGCATGCCGAGATCGTCCGACTGATCGAGGGCCTGCGCGAGAAAGGCATGTCGCTGCTGGTCATATCGTCGGAGATCGAGGAACTCGTCGCCTATTCGACGCGCATCGTCGTGCTTCGCGACCGCCAGCACGTTGCCGCGCTCGAAGGCAACAGGATCACCGCGGACCAGATCATCGAAGCCATCGCATCGGCGAATGAACGGGGAGCGGCATGACAGCAATACTCAAGAGCTATGCGCTCCGGCTTCTGCCGCAGATCATAGCGCTGGCGGCCATCCTCCTGATGGTATCGTTCGTGTTCCCAGGCTTCTTCCGCCTCGAAATTCAGAACGGCCGCCTTTATGGCAGCCTCATCGACATCCTCAACCGCGGCGCACCCGTGGTGCTGCTCGCGATCGGCATGACCGTCGTCATCGCCACCAAAGGCATCGATCTTTCCGTCGGCGCCGTGATGGCGATCTGCGGAGCGGTGGCCGCCTCGTCGATCACGTCAGGCCACTCGCTGGCGATGACGCTCGTGATCACCCTTGGCACCGGCATCCTCTGCGGCCTATGGAACGGCGTCCTCGTCGCGATACTTGATATCCAGCCGATCATCGCGACGCTTGTGCTGATGGTCGCCGGGCGCGGCATCGCCCAGCTCGTCACCGAAGGCGCCATCCTCACCTTCAACGATCCGGGGCTGATCTTCCTTGGCAGCGGCTCCTTCGCATGGCTGCCCCTGCCCGTGATCATCTGGCTGGTCTTCGGCATTCTGGTCGCGCTGATCGTGCGCAAGACGGCACTTGGCATGCTGATCGAGGCGATCGGCATCAACCGCCAGGCAAGCACGCTCTCCGGCGTGCTGACCCCGGTGCTGCTGATCGCTGCCTATATGTTGTCAGGCCTTTGTGCCGCGATTGCCGGCATCATCGCTGCCGCCGACATCAAGGGCGCCGACGCCAACAATGCCGGGCTCTGGCTCGAACTCGACGCGATCCTGGCCGTGGTCATCGGCGGCACCTCGCTTCTCGGCGGTCGCTTCAGCATCGCAGCCTCCGTGCTCGGTGCAATCATCATTCAGTCGATCAACACCGGCATCCTGCTTTCCGGCTTCCCGCCGGAATTCAACCTGATCATCAAGGCGGCGATCATCGTCTTCATTCTCGTGCTGCAGTCGCCGCCGGTTCGCAACGCCTTCACCTTTGTAGCGCTCCTGCGCGCCAGCAGAAAACCGACGGAGCGGCAAGCGCGATGAAACCGAAATACCTGCCGCTGACCGCAACCATCGTCATTTTCGTGCTGAGCTACGCACTTTGCGCCGCGCAATACCCCAACATCCTGTCGACGCGGGTGATCGGCAACCTTCTGACCGACAATGCCTTTCTCGGCATCGCCGCCGTCGGCATGACCTTTGTTATCCTGTCCGGCGGCATCGACCTGTCGATCGGCTCGGTCATCGCCTTCACCGGGGTGTTTCTGGCTGTTGTGCTGGACAATACCGCTATCCATCCACTGGCGGCTTTCGCCTTGGTGCTCTTGATTACGACGCTTTTCGGTGCGGTGATGGGTGCCATCATTCACTACCTGGAGATGCCCGCCTTCATCGTCACGCTCGCCGGCATGTTTCTGGCGCGGGGCATGGCCTTCGTGCTGTCGATCGACAGCATCGCCATCAAGCACCCGTTCTACGGCACGATGAAAGCGCTCTACTACAAGCTTCCCGGCGGCGGCAGGATAACGCTCATCGGCGGGTTGATGCTGCTGGTCTTCGCCATCGGCATCCTCATTGCCCATCGCACCCGGTTCGGCACCGACGTCTATGCGCTTGGCGGCGGCACAGCCACCGCCAAGCTGATGGGCGTCCCGGTCGGGCGCACCACCATCCTGATCTACGCGTTGTCGGGCCTGCTCGCCGGTCTCTCCGGCATCGTCTTCTCGCTCTACACGTCGGCGGGATATTCGCTTGCGGCTGTTGGCGTCGAGCTCGACGCAATCACCGCGGTGGTCATCGGTGGAACGCTTCTGACCGGCGGTTCCGGTTTCGTCGCGGGCACCTTCATCGGCATTCTCATCCAGGGCCTGATCCAGACCTACATCACCTTTGACGGCTCCCTCTCCAGCTGGTGGACTAAGATCCTGATCGGCCTGCTGCTGTTCGTCTTCATCCTGATGCAGAAGGGCATCGTCTACGTGTCCCGCCGCGAACAGCGGCACGCCTAGGAAAGGACCCCGTTGCACGTCATGTCGCCAGGACGCTTCGCAAGACAACCCGTGAAACGCTCGAGCCACGGCCATGTGGTCGACGAACTCGGGCGCGCGGTGATCGGCGGCGAGTTCGCAGCCGGCGATATTCTGCCGGGGGATGTCGAGCTGGCGGCACGCTTCAAGGTGTCGCGCACAGTGCTTCGCGAGGCTATGAAGACGCTCGCAGCCAAAGGCCTCGTGTTCCCCCGTGCGCGCATCGGCACGCGCGTGATGCCGCAGGCGCATTGGAACCTGTTCGACAGCGACGTGCTTTCCTGGCATTTCAGCGTCGGTGTCGACGAGACGTTCCTCAATCACCTGAGCGAAATCCGGCTGGCGCTCGAACCGTCGGCGGCAGCGCTTGCGGCCGAGCGCGCCTCCGACGCCGACATTGCCCAGATGATGCGGCTTGCCGTTGCCATGGGCAACGACGACCACAGCGCAGAGACACTCGCCCATGCTGACCTGGAGTTCCACCTGCATCTTCTCGATGCATCGCTCAATCCGTTCATGCGGACGGTCGGCAATTTGATCGAGGCGGCGCTGATCGGCGTATTCAAGCTTACCAACCCGAATGCCAACCGTAACGAAATCGACCGTGTCGCCGTGACCCACATCCGCATTGTCGAAGAAATTCGCCGCGGTGACGCCGAGGGCGCCCGGCAGGCGATGGAAGACGTCATCCGGGCGGGCCAGCAGCGACTGATGTCAGACCTGACGGTGCAAGGGCACAGGCCGTCGTAACAGGCCGCGCGTCGCACGCGACCGGTGTCCGAACCCGGACGAAAACACTGTGTCCGCACTCGTACCCCCCCCGCTAATCCTTGCAACTGCCCTTTGCAAAACTTTTAAGATTCCGGCGCATAACGTGCCGCGGAATCCAGGAGTTGACGGTGGAAGCACTACATACCCCGACGATCATGCTGAGCTCTTTCGCCACGCTTGTGGTCTTTGCTGTGTTCTTCGCGCTCGCTTCGCGTCAGGAGCGCAACAGCCTTGAACTGCGGCTGTGGTCCTGTGCGTTTCTGGTCGCGGCTCTGGGGTTTACCCTGCTGGCTCTCAGAGGCCCCGACTATTCCTTCGTCGCCGTTTCGCTGGGCAATGCTCTTGCGGTGCTGGGGATCGCGATGATCTGGCTCGGCTTGCGTGCTTTCGACAATCAGCCACTGAAGATCGCATCCGCCTTGGCCGGACCGGCACTGTGGCTGCTGGTTACCGGCTTTTCCGACTACGTCCAGAATGACGTTACCAGCAGGATCGTGCTGTTTTCGGCGCTGATCTTCGTCTATTCGGCCATGATCGCGGTCGAGATCTTTCGTTCCGACAATTTCCGGAAGCTTCCAAGTTCCTACATCGTTGCGTTTCTCTTCGCGACGCATGGGCTGTTTTATCTGGTGCGCATCCCGCTCATCTTCGTCTGGCCGCTTTTCGGCAACACGGCGTCGGGCGCCGAGCAGCCGCTGTGGTACCAGCTCCTAACGTTCGAGTTGTTCATTCATAGCCTGGCGGGCGGCTTCTCGTTTTTCGCACTGATCAAGGAGCGGACGCAGTACAGGTACAAGCTGGCGTCGGAAACCGATGCCCTGACCGGCGTGCAGAACCGGCGCGCCTTCATGGCAAAACTCGAGACCTACCTTGCGACAAAGCCCGCTGAAGGCGCGTTGATGTACATGGACATCGACCACTTCAAGGCCGTCAACGATCGCTATGGCCACGCGGTCGGCGACAAGGTGCTCATCGAATGTGCCGCCGTCATCTCGCTAGCCGTAGGCGGCCGGGCCTTCCTCGCGCGCATGGGCGGTGAAGAGTTTTCTGCCTGCTTCCCCGGGGTCGACCGGTCGCAGGCCGCAGTGATCGCCGAAGATATCCGCGTTGCCTTCGAGCACGCGCTCGTCAGGGCAGGAAACACCACGCTTTCGGCAACGGTCAGTATCGGCGTCGCCTTTGTCGGCAACGAGCAGGAAGCGAGCGAGCTTCTGTCGTCCGCCGACCGCGCACTCTATGCGGCAAAGGCTGCCGGGAGAAACTCCGTCTGGGTCACCGGCAAGGACGGTGCTGCGCGGTTTGCATCGGGGCTGGCGGCCCAACCGGCCGAGCCGGCGCCTTCCCCGGGGAGGACCGAGAGAGGTTCGATGGCGCACTGCGCCTAGGTGCATCGCACCTGCCTCAATCGTTGCGTCGACGTGATCGAAGGGCCGGTTTTCTTCTCGACCCCTTTGGCAGAAAAGTTGCGACACGATATCAATCTGCCGGGACTCGGGCAGCCTGCAGCGCGCCATGGTCGGGCGATGGAGGTCGGCCGCCGTGCCCAGCCGCCTACTCCTCGGTAAAGATCGGGTCTCGTGTGAACATTCCGCCCTGATAGACGGCAAGTGGAGACGATGGCTCCGGCCGGCCGGGAGACAATTCCAGTTCGGCACGAAAACGTTCGGCATTGTCGCGCGGCCGCCAGCCGAGATAGGCGGCATGACTATTGTCCCACCAGCGGCTGTCATTGTCCGAGATGCCCCAGACGATCGGGCAGCCGAGCATCGGCGCCCGAAACACGGCTGCGATCAGAGCGGCGAAATCGTCATAGGACATCCAGGTCGACAGCATGCGGTGGTTGGTCGGCTTTTCCATGCAGCTGCCGATGCGCACCAGCGCGGTCTCCTGGCCGAACTTTTCGAAGTACATCCGAGCCAGCGCCTCGCCGAAGCATTTCGACACGCCATAGAGGCCATCGGGACGCATCGGCGCATCCGCCGCCACGGGCTCGTCCTGCCGGTAGAAGCCGACCGTATGGTTGGAACTGGCGAACAGAATGCGCGGCTGGCCATGCGCCCGCGCGGCTTCATAAAGATTGTAGAGGCCCAAAAGGTTCGCATTGAGGATCTTGGAAAACTTGTCCTCGACCGAAATGCCGCCCAGATGAAGAACGGCGTCGCAACCCTCGACCAACCGATCGACGGCCGCCGCATCGCCGAGATCGCAGGTCATGATCTCCTCGTGTGGCGCCGCGCTGCCGAGATCGGCAATATCCGAGACGCGCACGACCTCGGCCAGATGGGCAATACGCGGCCGCATGGCACGGCCCAGTGCCCCCGCGGCCCCGGTGATCAACAATCGCTTCAAGTCACATCCTCCGCCGCCGGCGCGCTGTCGGTCCGGCTATCGATACATTGCATTTGAGCCCAACTCATCATACATGTTGGTGCAATTGCGTCAATAAATCGGTCCTGTGATGCCATAGGCCGAATAATCTGGCATATGGGTGGAGCAAAGAGAGCTGACGTGACGGCCAATGGCCACGAGAAGGAGACGAGATGAGTGTTCAAACGAAGCTGGAGCCGGGCACCGGAACAGGCACGTTGACCTCGAGGCTTGGCGACACTTTGCGACGGGCAATAACCGGGGGGCAATTCCCACCAGGCAGCAAGTTACCAAGCGAGGCGCAACTCTCAGAGATCCATGGCGTCAGCCGAACGGTCGTGCGCGAGGCGATCGCAGCTCTTCGAGCGGACCGCCTGGTCGAGCCGCGCCAGGGTGCTGGCGTCTTCGTCCTCGACACGCCGCCCGTTGCCGGCGCCGCACCGCTTTTCCTTCAGGACGTTGATCCGGTGCGCGTATCCTCGATGATCGAACTCCTGGAACTGCGCACGGCGGTCGAGGTGGAAGCCGCGGGGCTTGCGGCCCTGCGCCGCTCGCCGGCACAGGAAGAGGTGATCATCGAACGGCACTATGCGGTGCGCGCCTGCCTGAATGCCGGCATCTCCAGCGTCGAGGCCGACTTCGCCCTGCATCTCGCCATAGCCGAGGCCACCAACAACCCGCGGTTCCGCGAATTCCTGGCCATGATCGGGCGCAACGTCATCCCGCGCGGCGCCCTGCGCAACGACGACAGCGAGCAGGACCAATCCGCCTACATCGCCATGCTCGACAACGAGCATAACGACATCGTCTTCGCCATATCCAACGGCGACGAAGAAGGCGCCCGCGAGGCGATGCGGCGTCATCTGCGCGGCAGCCAGGCGCGTTACCGCACACTGCTTCGCGAACAGCGCGCACCTGTACGATAATTCATTGACATAAACCCATCATACATGTACGACAACTTTGCCAGAGGAGGCAGGCAGGGGAATCGAGCATGACGCCGCAAGAAATCAAGGCCGCGCTTGGCGCCGGCCTGTTGTCATTCCCCGTGACGCATTTCGATGCCGAGCGAAAATTCCATTCAGAGAGCTACCGCCGCCATGTCGAATGGCTGTCCGGTTTCGACGCCCCGGTGCTGTTTGCCGCCGGCGGGACCGGCGAATTCTTTTCGCTTTCGCCGAAGGAAATTCCCGGCATCGTCTCCGCCGCGAAAGAGGCGGCTGGCAAGACCGCGATCGTTTCGGGATGCGGTTTCGGCACCGAGATCGGCGTCGAACTGGCGCGCGCGGCCGAAAAATCCGGCGCCGACGGCATCCTGCTTCTGCCGCATTACATGATCGACGCGCCGCAGGAGGGGCTCTTCGTTCATGTGAGAGAAATCTGCCGGTCGGTCGGCATTGGCGTCATGGTCTATAACCGCGACAATTCGGTGCTGACCGTCGACACCCTGAAACGCCTTTGCGACGAATGCCCCAACCTCATCGGCTTCAAGGATGGAACGGGCGATATCGGCCTTATCCGCCAGATTACCGCGACGATGGGCGACCGCCTCACCTATCTCGGCGGCATGCCGACGGCCGAGCTGTTTGCCGAAGCCTATCTCGGCGCCGGCTTCACCACCTATTCCTCGGCGGTCTTCAATTTCGTGCCCGGGCTCGCCGTCGAATTCTACAAGGCATTGCGCGCCGGCAACCGCGTGCGTTGCGAGGAGATCCTGCGCGATTTCTTCTACCCCTTCATGGCCATTCGCAACCGCCGCAAGGGCTACGCCGTCGCCGCGATCAAGGCCGGCGTCCGGCTGCAGGGTTTCGATGCGGGTGGGGTTCGGCCGCCGCTCGACGACCTGACAGCCCAGGAAGAAGACATGCTCGCAACGCTTATCGCACCCTGGAAACGCTAGGATGAAGATCGCAGCCGTCCGCACGCATCTCCTGGAGCACCACCTGGCGGTGCCGTTTCAAAGCGCCTCGATGCGCTTCGACCGGCGTGCCCATGTACTGGTGGAGATCGTCTGCGACGACGGCACCGCGGGCTGGGGCGAGTGCCTTGGCCCGACCCGGCCGAATGCCGCGGTGGTCGCGGCCTACACGCCCTGGCTCATCGGCGCCGATCCGCTCGAAACCGAAAAAATCTGGGCACGGCTCTATAACGCGCTGCGCGACCAAGGCCAGCGCGGGCTGGCGGTGACTGCCCTTTCAGGCATCGACATCGCGCTTTGGGATATCAAGGGCAAACATTTCGGCGTGCCGGTCTCCACGCTGCTCGGTGGTCGCTTCCGCGAAACCGTCAGCGCCTACGCCACCGGCAGCTTCAAGCGCGACGGCGTCGACCGCGTCGAGGACAATGCCGCCGAAGTCGCGCGCTATCGCGCGGAGGGTTTTCACGCCAGCAAGATCAAGATCGGCTTCGGCGTGCAAGAAGACCTTGCCGTGGTGCGTGCGGTGCGCGAGGCCGTCGGGCCGGACATGCGGCTGATGGTCGATGCCAATCACGGTTACGACGTGCTCGAAGCGCTCGAATTCGGCCGCAAGGCCGCCGACCTGGACATCGACTGGTTCGAGGAACCGGTGGTGCCGGAACAGCTGGGCGCCTATCGCGAAGTGCGCGCCGGCCAGCCGATACCGGTTGCCGGCGGCGAAACCTGGCACAGCCGATGGGGCATGCGCGAGCCGGTCGAGACCCGCGCCGTCGACATCCTCCAACCCGATCTGGCCGGTGTCGGCGGTTTCACCGAGGCGCGCCGCGTCGCCGACATGGCAGCACTTCACGGTGTGCGCATCGTGCCGCATGTCTGGGGCACGGCAATCCATATTGCCGCCGCCCTGCAATTCATAGCGGCGATGGTGCCCAATCCGGTTCGCGTCAATCCGATCGAGCCGATCCTCGAATTCGATCGCACCGAAAACCCGTTCAGACAGGCGGTGATCAAAACCCCGATCGAGCATGAGCAGGGGGTGGTCAAAATCCCCTCTGGCCCGGGACTTGGCATCGAGATCGACCGCGATGCGCTTGCCGAGTTCCGGATGAGGGATGATTGAGATGCTGGTCAGAACGCTCTCCGGTCGCCCGTCCAAGATCCCGCTGCCACCAGGCACGGTCGATACGCAGATGCATATGTATCTGCCCGGTTTTCCCGCCCTTCCCGGCGGACCCGCGCTTCCCGCCGGCGCCCTGCCCGATGCGGATCAATACAGACAATTCATGCGCTGGCTCGGCATCGACAGGGTCATCATCACCCAGGGCAATGCCCATCAGCGTGACAATGCCAACCTGATCGCCTGCCTGAATGCGATGGGTGACATCGCCCGAGGGGTCGCCGCCTTCGGCGCGGAAACCTCGGATAGGGAGCTGGACGCCTGGGCGGCGGCCGGCATCATCGGCGCAAGGATCATGGACCTGCCCGGCGGCGGCGTTGCCCTCGATGAACTGGAAGCCGTGGATGCCCGTGCCGCCGCACGCAACTGGATGGTCGCCGTCCAGTTCGACGGCAGCGATATCCTCGAGCACGAACCGAGGCTTAAGAAACTCAAATCCCGTTGGGTCTTCGATCATCACGGCAAGTTCTTCTCAGGCGCCGCACCGGATGGTCCCGAGGTCGCAGCCGTCAAGCGGCTGATCGATGGAGGCAACTGCTGGTTCAAGTTCGCCGGCGCCTATGAATCCTCAAAGACCGGCGGTCCTGACTATGCCGATGTGGCAGCCCTTTCGCGAGCGATCGCCGCTCATGCGCCGGAGCGCATCGTCTGGGGCAGCAACTGGCCACACAACCTTGCAAAGACCAATGCCGACTATCCCGACGATGCTGCGCTGACAGACACGGTCCTGGGCTGGCTGCCCGACGCCGAGATCCGTCATCGCGTGCTCGTCGAAAATCCTGAACGGCTCTTTGGCTTGAAGCCATTCACGGACGGAGGTGCCTGAAGCCACCCGCATGCGTCCGGAGCGAGGAGGCTTCGGCGTTTCAAGAAGGAGGAGGACACAATGAATATCGCAAAAACGCTTTGCCTGGCCCTGGGCGTTGCCCTTGGCGCCGGCAGCCTGCAGGCGCAGGAAATTACCCTGCGCTCGGCCGACATCCACCCGGACGGTTATCCGACCGTCGATGCGGTGAAATACATGGGCGAGCTGGTCGCCAAGCGCACCAACGGCCGCATCAAGATCGACGTCACCAACAACGCAGCGCTTGGCAGCGAGAAGGACACGATCGAGCAGACCCGCTTCGGCGTCATCGACATGAACCGCGTCAACGCAGCACCTTTCAACAACCTGGTACCGCAGACCGTGGTGCTCGGACTTCCCTTCCTGTTCCGCTCGACCGAACACATGCACAAGACCGTCGACGGCCCGATCGGCGACGAAGTGCTGGCCGCCTTCGAACCGCACGGACTGGTCGGACTTGCCTTCTACGATTCCGGCGCGCGTTCGTTCTATTCGACCAAGAAGCCCATCGAGAAACTCGCCGATCTCAAGGGCATGAAGGTTCGCGTCCAGCAGTCGGATCTCTGGATCGCCATGATGGAAGCCTTCGGCGCCAATGCCACGCCGATGCCTTTCGGCGAGGTCTATTCCTCGCTTGAGACAGGCGTCGTCGATGCGGCCGAGAACAACTGGCCGTCCTACGAATCCTCCCGGCATTTCGAGGTTGCCAAGAACTACACGCTCACCGAACACTCCCTCAATCCGGAAATCCTGGTGATCTCGAAGCTGAGCTGGGACAAGCTTTCGCCCGACGACCAGAAGGTTCTGAAGGAAGCGGCGAAGGAATCGGTCGTCAAGATGCGGGAGCTCTGGACCGCGCGCGAAAAGGCCTCTGAGGAAAAGGTTCGCGCAGCCGGCGCCAATGTCGTCACTGTCGACAAGGCAGAGTTCTCCGCGGCGATGAAGCCCGTCTACGACCGCTTCGTCACCGATCCTCAGATGAAGGATCTGCTCGAGCGCATCCGCGCCATCAACTAGCCCCCCCCCACAACGGAGTGTCCGGTTTCATCGGCCGGGCCCTCCTCTCGTCTGCAGCCTATGGAGGATACGGCAATGTGGCATTTTTTGCAGGCCGTCAGGCCTGCGCTTACCCGGCTCAGCCGGCTCTCGCTCTACATCTCGGGTGTGGGACTGGTCTCCATGACGGCCATCGTCGGCTGGCAGGTCTTTGCCCGCTACGTGCTCAACGACACGCCCAGTTGGTCCGAACCTCTGTCGCTGCATCTGATGTCCTGGTTCATCCTGCTCGGCGCCGCCGTCGGCGTGCGCGAGAGCGTGCATCTCGGGCTCGACTTCGTCCGCCACTCGGCATCGCCAGCTGTTCAGCGCCTGATGGATCTCGTCAGCCTTTCCCTGATCGTGCTCTTTGGCCTTTCGATGAGCTTCTATTCGACCCTGCTTTCCGTCGGCACCTGGGCCGCGACGATCCCCGTGCTCGGCTGGCCGGGTGGCGTCGACTTCTTTCCGATGATCGCCGGCGGCCTGCTGATCGCGCTGTTTGCGGCAGAGCGGCTCGCCGATGTTGTGCTCGGTGAGGCCCCGGTCGCCGATATCGTTATTCAGGAGGCGGCATAGTGGCCTACAGCATTCTCTTCGGCACCTTCACCATCCTGATGATGATCGGCATGCCGATCGCGTTTTGCCTCGGCATCGCGTCGCTGGCGACCGTCATCTACATGGGCCTTCCGCCGATCGTCGTCTTCCAGCAGATGAATTCCGGCATGAACGTTTTTGCCATGATGGCGATCCCGTTCTTCATCTTTGCCGGCGACCTGATGGTGCGCGGCGGCATCGCCGATCGGCTGATCCGATTTGCCGCTGGCATCGTCGGCCACCTGCGCGGCGGCCTCGGCCAGGTCAACATCGTCGCCTCGACGCTGTTCGGCGGCATTTCCGGCTCCGCCGTGGCCGACGCATCCGCCGTCGGTGGGCTGATGATCCCGCAGATGGCGGCGCGCGGTTACGACCGCAGCTACGCCGTCAATGTCACGGTCAATGCGGCGATCATCGCGCTGATGATCCCGCCCTCGCACAACATGATCCTCTATTCAATCGCCGCCGGCGGCAATGTCTCGGTCGCCGATCTCTTCACCGCCGGCATCCTGCCCGGCCTTCTGCTCGCCGCAGCGCTGATGGTCACGGCCTATGTGGTGGCGCGCAAGAAGGGATACCCATCGGAGCCCTTCCCGGGGCTTCGCCGCCTCGGCTTCTATCTGCTCGCCTCGCTGCCGGGGCTGCTGCTGATCGGCATCATCTTCGGCGGCGTACGCTCGGGCATCTTCACGGCAACGGAAAGCTCTTGCATCGCGGTGTTCTATGCCCTGCTCGTAGCACTTCTCGTCTACCGCGAACTTGATTGGAAAGGCTTCGTCGAGGCGGTGCTTCAGGCGGTGCGCACCACCGCGATGGTGCTGCTGGTGATCGGCACCGCCGCCTCCTTCGGCTGGCTGATGGCATTCCTGCAGGTCCAGCAGGGCATGGTCGCCGCCATCAGCGCGATCTCCGACAATCCCATCATCGTGCTGTTGCTGATCAATATCATTCTGCTCCTGCTCGGTACCTTCATGGACATGGCGCCGCTGGTCATCATCAGCACGCCGGTGCTTTTGCCGGTGGTCAAGGCGTTCGGCATCGACCCGGTGCATTTCGGCGTGGTGATGATTTTGAACGCCGGCATCGGCCTCAACACCCCACCCGTCGGCACCGTACTTTTTGTCGGCTGCGCCGTTGGCGGCATTTCGATCCGCGAGGCGATGCGCACCATCTGGCCGTTCTTCGGCGCCAGCATCGCCGTCCTGATGCTCGTCACCTACATCCCCGGCCTGTCCCTCTGGCTGCCGAGCCTCTTCCGGTAGCCAGAGGCCCGAGCGTTCAGGTTCGGGCCGATCCACAATTCGACCGCATTGCCCCGGCATCGCACCTGCGACACCGGGATGGAGGCGAATCGCGTGGCGCAGCGATCGGATGACAGACGTTTCACATCACTGGAAGCGCGCATCGATGCGGCCGCGCACCGGCTGCTCGACAGGCTTCCACGCGATGGCATCCCTGGCGGTCTGACGGAATTTCTCGTCTTCGGCATCAAACAGGCTTTCGCATGTCTCTTCGGCGGCGCCCTGCTCGCGCTGATGATTGCAACCAAGCTGTTCTGGCCGGACGAGATCGGCCTTGCCCGCTACGATTTCCTGTTCCTCGCCGCCCTCGGCATCCAGCTTCTCATGCTGGCCTTCAAGCTCGAGACCATTGCCGAAGCCAAGGTCATCCTGATCTTCCATATCGTCGGCACGCTGATGGAGATCTTCAAGACGTCCGTCGGTTCCTGGATCTATCCGGAACCCCGCGTCTTTCGCATCGGCGGCGTGCCGCTGTTTTCAGGGTTCATGTATGCCGCCGTCGGCTCCTACCTTGCTCGCGTGACCCGCATTCTCGATTTGCACTACACCCATTATCCTGCGCGCTGGGCAACGGTGCTCCTGGCTCTCGCCATCTATGCCAACTTCTTCACCCACCACTTCGTCGTGGATCTGCGCTATCTGCTGTTTGCCATCATCGCGATCCTGTTCTTTCGCACGACCGTGCACTACCGCGTCTTCCGGTTCCGGCATCGCATGCCGCTGCTGATCGGCTTTCTGCTCATTGCCCTGTTCATCTGGTTTGCCGAGAATATCGGAACGTGGTCGCGCGCCTGGATCTATCCCTCGCAACACGCCGGCTGGACGCTGGTGTCGCTGCAGAAGCTGGGTGCGTGGTATCTGCTGATGATCCTGTCCTTCGTGCTGGTCACGCTCGTCCACCGACCGCGCCCGCTGCAAGCGATGCATCAACTTCGGCAGGCGGGTGACCTGCCCATCGCGACGGCTGACCGAGGCGCCATCATCGGCGAGGCACCGCAGATCAGCCGGTGATATCAGGGGAAATATCCGTTGGGGGTGGTTCTGGCGTTGTCATTTCAGCACAGCTCTGAGCCGGGGAGCCGCGAAATCGACGAAGGCTCTCAGTTTCATCGGCACGTGACCCTGCGGCAGGTAGACCAGCTGAACCGGCAGCGCCGGATGTTCGAACGTCTCCAGCACCGGCACAAGCAGACGATCGGCAACCGCGCGTGCCGCCTGATAGGACAGAACGCGTGTCAGGCCGAGCCCGGAAACGGCAGCGTCGACTGCGGCCTCGGCGGTGTTGACCGCGAGGCGTGACCGGATCGGGGCAGTGATCTCGTCCTTCCCGTCGACAAAGCTCCAGGTCCGGTTCGACATCAAGCCTTCGAACGTGATGCAATCGTGGTCGGCAAGCTCGCTCGGATGACCCGGCTGTCCATTCCGGCCCAAATAGCTTGGGCTCGCGTAGACGACCCGCCTTATCGTGCCGAGTTTCGTGGCGATCAGGTTGCTGTCCGGCAGGTTGCCGATCCTGAGCGCGACATCGATGTGATCGTCGACGAGATTGACGAGCCGGTCGCCCAAAGACAGGCGCATGTTGACGTCAGGGTTGGCCTTGAGGAAATCGACGACGACAGGCAGCACGTGCAGCCGTCCGAAGACGATTGGCGCCGTCATCGTCAGATCGCCCTTGATCGTCGTGTATTCCCCAGCCGCCACCCGTTCCGCCTCGTCGACACGCGCGAGGATTTCTCGCGCCGCGTCGACATAGGTTCGCCCGGCCTCCGTCAGCTGGATCCGGCGATTGGTTCGGGTGAGCAATTGCGCACCGAGATGGGTTTCCAGTTCCGAAACCTTGCGACTGACCGTCGCCAACGGCATGCGAAGCCGCCGCGATGCGGCAGACAGGCTCCCGCCCTCGACGACGCCGAGAAGCACGGTCATTGCATCCAGTCGATCCATTTGCCTTCCAGTTTACGAGAATCCATCTACCAGAATGACATTCTACAACCAAATTCCGGAAGGGCATAGATTGTTGAGGAAGGCGGTTCATTCCGAAGCGCCCGTGGACGCTGAGCTCGCTCCGAGAAAACCGGTTTTCGCTGCCGAATGATTGCACATGGTGCTTCCGGCGGCTGATCCGTCGGCGGGCCGCGATACAAGAGGACACGAAAGATGAAACTTTACCGCCATCCACTCTCGGGCCACTCGCACCGCGCCCAGCTCTTTTTAGCCCTGCTTGGTGTGCCGCATGACCTTGTCGACGTCGACCTCCTGGCAAAGGCCCACAAGGCGCCCGATTTCCTCAAGCTCAATTCCTTCGGACAGGTTCCGGTGCTCGACGATGACGGCACGATCGTGAGCGACTCTAACGCCATCCTCGTGTATCTCGCCAAGAAGCTCGGTCGCTCCGACTGGCTGCCGGAAGATCCCGCCGGCGCGGCGAAAGTGCAGAAATGGCTATCGGTCGCCGCCGGCGAAATCGCGTATGGCCCGGCCGCTGCAAGGCTCGTGACCGTCTTCGGCGCGGGTCTTCGGCCGGAGGAAGTGATCGCCAGGGCGCACCGCATCCTGCAACTGATCGAAGCCGAACTCACCGACCGCGACTTCCTGCTCGGCAGCCGGCCGACGATCGCCGACGTCGCGCTCTACAGCTATGTCTCCAGTGCGCCCGAAGGCAACGTCGACCTCAGCGGCTACGCCAACGTCAAGGCCTGGCTTGGACGCATCGAGGCCCTGCCCGGTTTCGTGGGCTTCCAGAAAACGGCGGCGGGCCTCGCCGCCTGATTGCGCTGCCGGTGCGGAACGCTCCGCCCCGGCCTTTCCCGTCAGCAAGGAGAAAGCCGATGCCGGACACACTTGCACCGACCGCCGCCGCGTCCCCCTGGCACGAGGGCGAACTTGCCATTCAACGCAGTCTCGGGGTCGTCGAACGCATGGACGCGCCGGGCCGCAACTTCGTTCGCGCCTTCATGCCCGAACAGCACCGGCAGTTCTTTCCGATGCTGCCCTTCATCGTCCTTGGCGCCGTCGATCCCGCCGGTGATGTCTGGGCAAGCCTGCGGGCGGGCGAACCGGGTTTTATCCAGGCACCGGACGCACACGCCCTCGAACTTCAGCTCCCCCGCGACGGGAACGACCCCGCAGACAATGGCATGGAGGACGGCGACGCTATCGCCTTGCTGGGCATTCAGCTTGAAACCCGGCGCCGCAACCGGCTGAACGGCACCATCCGCCGGCCGGCGGACGATCGCTTTGCCGTCTCCGTCGGCCAGAGCTTCGGCAACTGTCCGCAATATATCCAGCTGCGGGATTTCTCGTTCGTGCGTGAACCAGCCGCTCCACCGCGGACGCGCGCCGTTCACCTCGGCGGTCTCGATGCGCGCACGAAAGAAATCATCGCTAACGCCGACACGTTTTTCGTCGCCTCCTATGTCGACCGCGACAACGGTGAGCGGCAGGTCGATGTTTCCCATCGCGGCGGCAAGGCCGGTTTCGTACGTATCGGCGAGGATGGCGTGCTGACGATCCCCGATTTCGCCGGCAACCTGTTTTTCAACACGCTCGGCAATTTCATGCTCAACCCCAAGGCAGGGCTGCTTTTTGTCGATTTTGCCACCGGAGACATGCTGCAAATGACCGGCGAGGCGGAAGTCGTCCTCGCCTCGTCGGAAATCGACGCATTCCAGGGCGCGGAACGCCTCTGGCGCTTTCGACCACGGCAAGTGGTCTACCGTCCGGATGGTTTGCCACTTCGCTGGTCTGATCGCGAGGCTGGTCAGTCGCCCAATTCGCTGATGACCGGCGATTGGCAACAGACGGAGGATCGGCAGCGCGCCGCTGCCCGCGCCGGGGAATGGCGCCCGTTTCGGATCGTGCAGACACAATCGGAGAGCACCACCATCCGCTCGCTCTACCTCGAACCGGCTGATGATGCCGGTCTGGCGCCGTTCCGCGCCGGCCAGCATCTGTCGATCCGGCTGCAAATGGACGGCAAATCCGTGGTTCGAAGCTACACGCTCTCAGCCGCCCCTTCGGACGGGGCCTATCGCCTCAGCATCAAGCGCCAAGGCGCGGTTTCGTCCTTCCTGCACGATCTCGGACCGGGCGACATTGTCGAAGCGCGGGCGCCGGCCGGCAGCTTCGTCATCGACGCTACGGAGCGCCGTCCGGCGGTGCTGCTTGCCGCCGGTGTCGGCATCACACCTGTCATCGCGATGTTGCACGACGTCCTCTATGAGGGCTTGCGCAAGCGGAGGATCCGTCCGACGTGGCTGTTCCAATCGGCCCGCAGTCTGGACGAACGCGCATTCGGTGAGGAGATTGCCTCCCTCGTCGATGCCGGCCAGGGCAAGATCCACCTGACCCGTGTGCTCAGCCAGGCGGATGGCGCACGCAAGGGCGAGGACTACGACGCCGCCGGACGCATTGATATGCCGTTGCTGCAATCCGTCCTGCCGTTCGACGATTACGACTTCTACCTCTGTGGCCCGCGGGCTTTTATGCAATCGCTCTATGACGGGTTGCGTGGGCTCAACGTCGCCGACGCCCGTATCCACGCGGAGACCTTCGGCCTGTCCTCGCTGACGCGCAGCGCTGATCCCGGAGTGCCGACATCGGCAATGCCACCGTCGAGTACGCCTGTGCGCGTCATCTTTGCCACCTCGGCCAAGGAAGCACGCTGGCAGCCGGGCGAAGGCACGTTGCTCGACCTGGCCGAGGCGCGCGGCCTTTCGCCCGAATATGGCTGCCGCAACGGCAGCTGCGGCAGTTGCAGTACCCGCGTCCTCAAGGGCGAAGTCGCCTATCCCCAGCAGCCCTCGTTCGAGGTCAGGCAGGGGGAGGCTTTGATCTGCTGCGCCGTGCCGGCGGAAAATGACGGGCAAGCCCTTCAATTGGCCGTCTAACTCAGCTGCACCATGGCTCTGCCGCTCGCCGCGCAGCGTCGTCACAAACCTTTCGGAGAATCGTGCAAGGATGCCGGAGTGCTGTTCTACCGCTCGATGGAGCGGATAGAGCAAGGTGACTTTCAGAGCCGGGGAGGTTCTCGGCCCATCTAGAAAGGAACCAGCCATGTCCAACGTTCAAGGAAAAGTCGTCGCCATCGCCGGTGCCAGCAGTGGCATCGGCGAAGCGACTGCGCGCCATCTGGCTGCAGCAGGTGCCCACGTCGTCCTCGGGGCCCGCCGCACCGACCGTCTGGCGACCCTTGCCGGCGAAATCCGCGCGGCCGGCGGCACCGCCAGCTTCCAGGCGCTCGACGTTACCGACCTTAGCGACATGCAGGCCTTCGTCGCCCATGCGGTTTCAGAATTCGGCCGGCTCGACGTCATCGTCAACAATGCCGGCGTCATGCCGCTGTCGCCGCTGTCCGCCCTCAAGGTCGACGAGTGGAACCGGATGATCGATGTCAACATCCGCGGTGTACTGAACGGCATCGCTGCCAGTCTGCCCCTCATGAACGAGCAAGGCCGCGGACAGATCGTCAACCTCTCGTCGATCGGCGGTCATGCGGTGTCGCCGACCGCAGCCGTCTATTGCGCGACCAAGTTTGCCGTCCGGGCGATCTCCGATGGCCTTCGACAGGAGACAGATCGCATCCGCGTCAGCGTCGTCTCGCCGGGCGTCACCGAATCGGAACTGGCGGACAGCATCTCCGACGAAAGCGCCCGCAGCGCAATGCGCGACTTTCGGCGCATTGCCATCCCGGCCACCGCCATCGCTCGGGCCATCGCCTATGCCATCGAGCAGCCTGACGATGTCGATGTCAGCGAGATCATCGTTCGCCCGACGGCAAGCCCGCACTGATCCGGTTCAAGCGGAGCGCACGCAGATGAACCTCACTTTTCCAACAGCAATGGCAGCGGGAGCCTGGACGACGTTCGGCCTTGTCCTTTCCGCCATCTCGCCAGATCCGCCATCGGCACGGGAGAAAATCATGCAGCAGGCGCCGCACCCCTATGTCGGCATGTGGGAGACCGAAGACGGGCATGTCCGCCACCACCTCCTGACGGGTGGCCGTTATGACGAAGCGCGCGGCAAGCGGCAGAGCGCCTATCGGGGACGTTATTGGGTGACCGGCGATCATATCGACTATGTCGACGATACCGGCTTTACCGCCGACGGCAATTTTGTCGACGGCGTGCTCCACCACGGCGGCATGACCCTGCGCCGGAAAGACGAGTGACAGAGGGAGCGGCGGCCGACGACATCTGCCGCTCCCTCGATATCCCGTTGAACTTGCGCTCGGAAAAGACCAACCTTTTCGGGGCGCCATTCCCCCGCGAAGGAAAACGGCCTTGGGCGATCTCGAAGAATTCCAGCAACTGATGGAACGCAACAGCGGCATCGACGGCGTGCTGTCGACAAAGATACCGCACCTCATCCTGATCCGGTCGTCGAACCCGACCGAACCGATCCACACGTTGCATAAGCCCGCCGTCTGTTTCATTGCGCAGGGGTCCAAGCAGGTGATGCTGGGTGATACGGTGCAAACCTACGATCCCAACCGGTATCTCACCGTTTCGGTCGACCTGCCGGTCATCGGTCAGGTCATCGACGCATCGGCGGAAAAGCCTTATCTTTGCCTGCGCCTCGATCTGGATCCGGCCATGTTGAGCGCACTGGTGATCGAGATGGGGTCCTCGCCGTCCGATGTCGGCGCCCCGGAACCCGGCCTGTTTCTCAGCGATGCGACGCCCGAACTGCTTGACGCCATCGTCCGGCTGCTGCGCCTGCTCGACCGGCCGGATGAAATAGCCGTGCTGGCGCCGCTGGCGGAACGCGAGATCCTTTACCGGCTGCTTGTTGGCGAACAGGGCCATCGCCTGCGCCAGATCGCCCGCGCCGAAAGCAAGCTGACCCAGGTCAACCGCGCGATCGACCTCATCAAACGCGACTTCCGCAAGCCGCTGCGCATCGAAGATCTGGCGGCAAGAGCCAATATGGGCCTGTCATCCTTTCACCAGCACTTCAAGGCTGTGACGGCGATGAGCCCACTGCAATACCAAAAGCAGCTTCGGCTGCAGGAAGCCCGCCGGCTGATCCTCGGTCAATCCATCGATGCGGCGACCGCAGGCCACCATGTCGGCTATGACAGCCCGTCGCAATTCTCGCGCGAATATGCCCGCCTTTTCGGTGCGCCACCGCTGCGCGACATTGCGCGGCTGCGGGCAGCGCCTTCCTACCTGCTGGAGGCCTGAAGTGCGGGAACGCATCGGAACCTTGGCGAGGTCTGAAGGGTTGCTTGTCCTCATGCCGGACTCGGCTATTGATAATGTGCCCGGCTGGCGCCAGCGCAAACCACCGGCAGCTCAAGAGCGAGACCCGCAATGAACAACGAACAGATCCGCGACATCGTTCTATGGCTGTCCGAAGAGGGACTGAAGGGCCTGGAAGAGCCTGAAATGCTTGCAGGCTTCTGTGAGAAATGTCGCGCTGCAGGCATCGACCTTGCGCGCGCGCAGGGCCTGATCGATACGCTGCACCCAGAATTCGAGGGCCGCGCGTTCCAATGGAACAGCGAAAGCGATGTGACGCCGGAGGTCGTGCAATACTCCGCGACCACGGGAGGAGAAGCGCAGGCGAACTGGCATCGCTCGATCTTCTACCACATGCTGACGGCACGCGAACCGGAGCGGCGCGTGCGGCTCGCCCACGAGCCTTCGGTCCCCTACCAGGTACTCGACCGCCTGAAGGAAGAGGGACATACCGATTGCCTCAACATGATCCACCATTTCACCGACCGGGGTCGCGTCGGCGAAATGGACTGTTTCTATTCCTATTGGACCACGCGCCGGCAAACCGGTTTTACCGACGAGGAGATCGCGGCCCTTCGCATTCTGCTGCCGACCCTGGCGCTTGCCGTGAAGACCACGTCCTGCGTCCGCATTATCGGCACGCTTGCCGACGTCTATCTCGGCGCCGACGCGGGCAGGCGCGTGGTCGAAGGCAGCATCGTGCGCGGCGAGGCCGAACGCATCGAAACCGTCATGTGGTTTTCCGACCTTCGCAACTACACCCGGATTTCCGACACGGCCGCGCCGGAGGACATCATCCCGTTCCTCAACGACTATTCGGGCATGGTCATTTCGGCCATCCACGATCACGGCGGCAGTGTCCTGAAATTGATCGGCGATGGCGTGCTTGCCATCTTCAGTGCGGAAGAGCCGACCACCGCCTGCACCAATGCCATCGCCGCCGAGCGGCAATTGCGGCGCATGCTGGTGGCGTTGAACGCCCGCCGGGAAGAGGAGGGAAAG
This sequence comes from Ensifer adhaerens, assembly GCF_013283195.1. Taxonomy (GTDB): domain Bacteria; phylum Pseudomonadota; class Alphaproteobacteria; order Rhizobiales; family Rhizobiaceae; genus Ensifer; species Ensifer adhaerens_G. The sequence continues at coordinate 68,790 of NZ_JABEKT010000002.1, forward strand.
CCGACAACCGATGTCTATCTCGGCCTGCACATCGGCGAGGTATTCTACGGCAATATCGGCAGCCAAAACCGACTCGATTTCACCGTCGTCGGCCCCGCCGTCAACGAAGTCAGCCGCATCGCCTCGATGTGCCGCTCGATCGAGCGGCAGGTGATCATGTCGGCGGATTTCGTCGAGGCCTGCCCGCAGCAGCTGCAGGCGGACGCTGTCTCGCTCGGGCGTTTCGCGCTGCGCGGGATTGCCCGCGCCAAGGAACTGTTCACCTGGGATCCGGAACTGTTGACGGACTGATGCCCCGGATCAAACGCCGCCCTTGGCAAAAACACCGGCCAGCCAGTCGAGGAAGACGCGCACGCGCGGCGAAAGCTGGCGGTTGCGCGGATAGAGCAGGAAAACCGGTGTCGGCGTCGGGCGGCAGCTTTCAAGCACCTCGACCAACCTGCCCTCATGCAGGTCACGCTCGACATGGTATCGCGGCACCTGAATGAGCCCGAGCCCCAGCCGAGCGGCGGCAACGAAGCTTTCGGCGGCATTGACTGCGACCGTCACCGGCAGCGCGACGTGTTCGACCTTGTCCCCAACCTTGAACTCGAGCGGTATCGGAGCGCCTGAAGTCGACGAACGGAAACCGACCATGTGGTGCCCTTCCAGGGCATCGAACCTTTCGGGCTTGCCGTGGAGAGCAATATAGCCGGGTGCCGCGCAGGTAATCTCGTCCAGCATCGTCATGCGTCGCCCGATCATGTCGCTGTCCTGCGGCTCGCCGACCCGCAGCACGCAGTCGATGCCCTCCCGCACAAGATCGACCAGCCGGTCGCCCTCGCTCATGTAAAGCTCGATCTCCGGGTAGGCCGCAAGAAAGGCGGGCAAGCTCGGCAACACGAAGTGTCGCGCGAGCGTGCCGTGCACGTCGATGCGCAGCAGGCCCTTGGGTTTGGCACCGGCAAAGGCCCCTTCCGCATCCTCGATATCAGCGAGAATGGAGAGACAGCGCTGATGGTAGGCAGCGCCATCCAATGTCGGGCTGACATGTCGTGTCGTTCGCTGCAGCAGGCGAACGCCCAGTCGCGCTTCCAGTTGCTTGACCGCATCCGTCACCGTCGAGCGAGGCAGGCCGAGATCATCAGCGGCCTGCGTGAAACTGCGCCTCTCGACGACACGTGAAAACACGCGCATGGCGTCGAACCTGTCCATTTGTTCGGCATCTCCGGATTATGTTGCCAGATTATGCATGATTATCCGGGGCGAGGAAGACGTCATCTTCTCCTCATCAACGAAGCAAATCCGCTTCGCGACCAAGGAGAAGCATGATGCAGGACCAAACAGACAGGGTTGCCATCGTGACCGGCGCCTCGCGCGGTATCGGCGCGGCGATTGCCGAACGCCTGGCCGCTGACGGCTTCACGGTCGTCATCAACTATGCCGGCGACGCAGCTTCCGCCGAAAACCTGGCCTGCAGGATCGAAGCAAACGGCGGCCGCGCCTTGACCGCCAAGGCCGATGTCGCCGATCCCGAAGCGGTCAAGCGCATGTTCGACGCAACCGAGGCCGCCTTCGGCGGCATCGACGTACTCATCAACAATGCAGGGATCCTGAAGACTGCGGCGCTTGCCGAAACCAGCGATGACGAGTTCGATCGCCACTTCGCCATCAACACCAAGGGCACCTTCAACACGCTTCGCGAAGCGGCAAGGCGCATGCGCAGCGGCGGCCGGATCGTCAACTTCTCCTCGACGACGCTTGCCCTCAACCTGCCGGGCTATGCCGTCTACAACGCCACCAAGGCGGCCGTCGAAGCACTGACGCACGTCTTTGCCAAGGAGCTTCGTGGACGCGATATCACCGTCAACGCCGTGGCGCCGGGCCCTGTTGCGACGGACCTGTTCCTGTCGGGCAAAAGTGAGGATCTTGTCGCACAATTTGCCAAGATGCCGCCGCTGGAGCGGCTTGGCCAGCCGGGGGATATCGCCAGTGTCGTGGCGTTCCTGGTGGGGCCTGCCGCCGGCTGGGTCAACGGCCAGATCCTGCGCGCCAATGGCGGCCTTGCCTGATACGTTCGACCCACCGACCAATGATGTGGGGTGCGGACTGTCGCTTTACTGGCTGACCGCGCCGGTGGAAGCCCGCGACTGGTGGCGCTGCCAGAGTTCGGCCTGCACCTCAGCCTGAAATGCCATGACCTGCTCACGCATGTCTTCTTCGGAGCAACCGAGCGCAAGCAATTCGTCGGCAAGCTTCCGGCATTCGCGCCGCCAATATTTTACGGCGTCGTCACCATGGAGATCTTCGAGGTCGGCAGCGCAGATGCGAATGGTGCTCAGTCTTCTCGCCATCGGAAACGGAACGACCTCGCGTCCGCCAAACACCGCTGCTTCATCTGATCTATCGCCTGCCATTGCTTCAATTTCTCCCCTGGTGATTCCCTCTTCTACGAAGCTTATGGTTAACGTTTTCTTCCTCTCGCCCCGCGTTCCGTCTCATCGGGGGATCACACGCTCGGGTTGGTGTCATTTGTGACGGCGTCTCTTCGCTTTTCCGTCGCATATCTGTTGGCTTCCGGCTAAAAACATGACATTTGAGCTCAGATTTTAAGGCCGTTCCCGAGCGGCTGCCCATGTGAGTGCGGTTGTCATGTTGAAGCGCTTCTTCGCGTTCTACCGGCCCTATCGCGGCCTCTTCATTCTCGATTTCACCTGCGCGGTGCTGTCCGGCCTCTTGGAGCTCGGTTTCCCGGTCGCGGTCAAGCTGTTCGTCGACCAGCTGCTGCCCAGCCAGGAATGGACGCTGATCCTGCTGGCCTCCGTCGGCCTTCTCGTCGTCTATCTCGTCAATACCGGCCTGATGGCGACGGTCACCTATTGGGGACACATGCTCGGCATCAACATCGAGACCGACATGCGCCGCCTGGCGTTCGACCATTTGCAGAAGCTCTCCTTCAGCTTCTTCGACAATCAGAAGACCGGCCATCTCGTCGGCCGGCTGACGAAGGACCTTGAAGAGATCGGCGAAGTTGCCCACCACGGTCCCGAGGACCTGTTCATCGCGATCATGACCTTCATCGGCGCGCTGCTGTTGATGATGACGGTGCACTGGCAACTGGCGTTGATCACGGCGGCCGTCGTGCCGATCACCGCCTGGGTCACCAGCCGCTATGGCGGCCGCATGGCCAACAATTTCCGCAACCTCTACGGCCGTGTCGGCGACTTCAACGCCCGCATCGAGGAAAATGTCGGCGGCATCCGCGTGGTCCAGGCCTTTGCCAACGAAGAACACGAACGCAGCCTGTTCGAGACCGACAACCAGAATTACCGCCAGACGAAGCTCGAGGCCTATCGCATCATGGCCGCCAGCACGTCGCTCAGCTACATGAGCATGCGGCTGACGCAATTGATCGTCATGATCACCGGCAGCTATTTCGTGCTGACGGGACAATTGACCAATGGCGGCTTCATCGGCTTCCTGCTTCTCGTCGGCGTGTTCTTCCGTCCGGTCGAGAAGATCAACTCCGTCATCGAGACCTATCCGAAGGGCATCGCCGGCTTCCGGCGCTTCATCGAACTGATGGAAACCGAGCCCGATATCGAGGATCGCCCTGACGCGGTCGACGTCAAGGGCCTGCGCGGCGACATCACCTATCGCAACGTCTCCTTCGGCTACAGCGCCGACAAGCCGACCATTGCCAACATCGACCTGACGATCAAGGCCGGCGAGACCGTGGCCTTCGTCGGCCCGTCGGGCGCCGGCAAGACGACGATCTGCTCGCTGCTGCCACGCTTTTACGAAGTCGCCGAAGGCAGCATCACCGTCGACGGGATCGACATCCGCGACATCAAGCTCGCCTCGCTTCGCGGACAGATCGGCATCGTGCAGCAGGACGTCTTCCTGTTCGCCGGCACGATCCGCGACAACATTGCCTATGGACGCCTCGGCGCAAACGAAGCGGATATCCTCGATGCCGCCCGCCGGGCAAAGCTCGACGCCATGATCGCCGCACTGCCCGACGGCATGGACACGGTTATCGGAGAGCGCGGCGTCAAGCTTTCCGGCGGTCAGAAGCAGCGTTTGGCGATCGCGCGGATGTTCCTGAAGAACCCCTCGATCCTGATCCTCGACGAAGCCACTTCGGCGCTCGACACGGAAACCGAAACGGCGATCCAGCAATCGCTGGCCGAGCTTTCCAAGGGTCGCACCACCCTGGTCATCGCTCATCGCCTGGCGACGATCCGCGATGCCGACCGCATTATCGTCGTCGATACGAACGGCATCAGCGAGCAGGGCCCGCACGACACTCTGCTCGCCGCCAAGGGCACCTATAGCCGGCTGTATCACGCACAGGCCGGATTGCGCTGAGGAGACGTGGGAGCGCGGTTGCAACTGCGTTGACGGAGCGGTAGGTACGAAACCGATCCGCCCGTCCGGGCGGCAGATTTCCCTCCCGACCGACTGGCATTGCACACCATGACGACCCTGGATCTTCCCGCCCTCGAACGAGCCGTCCACGCCTTGCCACAGCAGTACCGGGGGCCGGGCGGCGTCGTCGGCGTGGTCAAGGATGGCCAGGTCATCATGAAGCACGTCTGGGGCTATGCCGATCTCGCCGCGCGCAAGCCGATGTCACCCGACACGCTGCTGCCGATCTGTTCCATCAGCAAACACTTCACCTGCGCGGTGCTGCTCGACACGGTGGGCGATCCCGCCAGGCTCGATGGCGCACTTGACGCCTACCTGCCGCTGATCGAAGGCAAGCGCCCCACCGTTGCGCAACTCTGCCACAACCAGTCGGGCCTGCGTGACTACTGGGCTCTGACCGTACTGCAGGGCGCCGTAGCCGATGGCGTCTTTCGTCGCGAGGACGCCCGGCCGCTGCTGTCGCGCGCCCGTTCGACCCATTTCGAGCCGGGCACGCGCTATTCCTATTCGAACGGAAACTACCGGATCCTCGCCGACCTCATCGAGGACTATACGGGCCGGTCGCTGTCCGAACTCTACGATCGCTCCGCTTTCGGTCCGGCCGGCATGACGATGGCCGCCCTCACCCCCGACACCAGCGTGTCGCCGAACGGCGTGATCGGTTACGAAGGCAACGAGGCCACGGGATATTTCGAGGCCGCAAACCGGATCTATTGGGCGGGCGATGCCGGCATTTCGGCAACGCTCGACGACATGCTGGCCTGGGAGTGCTTCATCGACCGCACGCGCGACGATGACGACGGCCTTTACCGCCGGCTTTCCGCAACACAGACCTATGCGGATGGAGGGGCCGCGACCTATGGCTTCGGCCTTGCCCACGAGACGATCGGTGACGTCGCGATCACCGGCCATGGCGGCGCCTTGCGCGGCTTTCGCTGCCGCCGGCTGCATGCGGCCAGCGAACGCCTATCGATCGTCGTGATGTTCAACCACGAGGCCGACGCCCACGCCGCAGCCACCGCCCTGATGAAGATCGCGCTCGGCCACCGCGATGCCGAGACGGAGGTCGGCGCCTGGGAAAGCCGGCAGTTCGGAACCTTCCTTGAGCCGGAGACCGGTCTTGCGCTGTCGACCCGGCCCCTCGCGACCGGGCGGCTTGAACTGCGTTTTGCGACCGCGGGCGACGTTCTGCAGATCGGAACGGATGGTACCGCCCGCTCCGGCGCGGTCTCGCTTTCGGCAAACGACACCGGCCTGCAGATGGGGCGCGGGCGCGAGAACCTCGTAACGACGGCCCAGAGGGTCGCCGGCAAGGCAAAGCCCGACATCGCCGGGCGCTACCACTCCGCCGAACTCGACGCCGATATCGAAATCGTGTCGACCAACGGCGTCTTCTTTGCCGGCTTCGAGGGCTTGCTCGGCAAGGGCGCGATGCATGCGATGCAGCCGGTTGCGGACGATATGTGGCTTGTCAGCTGCAAGCGTTCGATGGATGCGCCGGCGCCAGGGGACTGGACCGTCAGAATCCATCGCGATGGTGAGGGCGCCGTGTCCGGTCTGACGATCGGATGCTGGCTTGCCCGGCAGATCGGCTATATCAAGGTCGGCTGAACGACAGGTCCTGGGTGTGACGAGACGCGCCGACAACAGAGATGGACGGAGACGACCCGAAGTGAGGCAGAAGCGGCCGATTGCAGGACGAGGTGAAGGCACCGGCCGCATGGCCGGCGATGTCGGCAAACGCGTGACGGTTGCCCGCGCGCTTTCCAAGCTCGGCTACTGCTCGCGGACGCAGGCGGAAAAGCTGGTGCTCGAGGGGCGCGTCAGCATCGGTGGGCGCAAGACGACCGATCTTTCGCAATGGGTCGATATCGACAAGGATCGCATCACCGTCGACAGCAAGCCGGTTCTGGCGGAAGACAAGATCTACCTGATGCTCAACAAGCCGCGCGGGCTGGTGACAACCCGTCACGACCCGGAGGGCCGGCCGACTGTCTTTGATTGCCTTGGGGACAGCGACGCGCAGTTCCTCTCCCCGGTCGGGCGGCTGGACAAAGCGAGCGAGGGGCTGCTCCTCTTCACCAACGACACGGTTCTCGCCCAGCGCCTGCTCGACCCGGAAACCCATCTCGGCAAGGTCTACCACGTGCAGGTTTCAGGCGAGATCGGCGATGCCAAACTCAGGGCGATGGTCGATGGCGTCGAAGAGAGTGGCGAACACTTGCGTGCCGCGCGCGCCGAGCACTTGCGAGGCGGCGAAAAGAACAGCTGGATCGAGGTCGAGCTCAAGGAAGGTCGCAACCGTCAGATCCGCCGCATGCTCGATGTCCTCGGCTTCGAGGTCTTGCGGCTCGTGCGCGTCTCGATCGGCGAGATCGTGCTTGGGGCACTTGCCAAGGGCGCCAGCCGTCCGCTGACGTCGGACGAAGTCCAGTATTTACGGCATCGGACGGGACAAGAATAGCGGCCCGAAGTCGGACGCGATGCCGCAACACCCCGTCGGGCGGTTCGACCCATGATGGGTGGAAATCCACCCACTGAACGAGCCTGTTGTTTCAGATTCTACCCAAACTCGGACAACCGGCGGCGGAAATGCGCGAAGGCGCACAGCAAGGCCGTTGTCTACGCTCGGATTGCGTCTGCAAATGGATCAACCAGAATCGGCATGGGAGGAGCCTTGCCGGCTGGTCGATAATTCATCCGGGAGGAAAAGATGAAAACCCTGAATGCGCTTCTTGGCGCCGTTGCCGCCCTGTCGCTTTCTGCCGCTTCCGCCAATGCGCAGACCTATCCCGACCGCTCGATCACCATGGTCGTTCCGTTCTCGGCCGGCGGCCCGACGGATACCGTCGCACGGCTCGTCGCCGAATCCATGTCGAAGGATCTCGGCCAACAGATCATCGTCGAGAACGTCGGCGGTGCCGGCGGCACGCTCGGCGCCGGTCGTGTCGCCCAGGCTGATCCGGATGGCTATACCGTTCTGCTCCACCACATCGGCATGGCGACCAGCGCCACGCTCTACCGCAAGCTCGCCTACGACACGCTCAACGCCTTCGAATATGTCGGTCTCGTCACCGAAGTGCCGATGACGATCGTGGCTCGCAAGGATCTTGAGCCGACGGACCTCAAGGGCCTCGTCGAATACGCCAAGGCCAACAAGGACACAGTCACAGTTGCCAATGCCGGCATCGGCGCCGCGTCGCACCTTTGCGGCATGATGTTCATGAGCGCCATCGAAACACCGCTGACGACCGTTCCCTACAAGGGCACCGGCCCGGCGATGACCGATCTGCTCGGCGGCCAGGTCGACATCATGTGCGACCAGACCACCAACACCACCAAGCAGATCCAGGGCGGCACCATCAAGGCCTATGCCGTGACCTCGCCCGAGCGTCTCAAGGTCTTCCCGGACCTGCCGACGACGACGGAAGGCGGCCTTTCCGGCCTGCAGGTCGGCATCTGGCACGGCGTCTATACGCCGAAGGGCACGCCGGCCGACGTCAACGAGCGCCTCTCGAAGTCTCTGCAGGTGGCACTGAAAGACCCGAACGTTGTCGCCCGCTTCGGCGAGCTCGGCACGATACCGTCGAGCGATGCCGACGCAACCTCGGCAGCGCTGAAGGCGAAGCTTGAAGCTGAAATCACCCGCTGGAAGCCGGTGATCGAAGCCGCCGGCCAGTACGCCGACTAATTCGAAGTCATACCCGCCACGATCCGGCGCCTTGAGGGACAAGGATCGTGGCGGGTTTACCGCCTTATGCAGCGGAGCCACGTGATGTGGATACGCAATCGTGCCGGAAATTGGCTTCCGCGATACCCAAGAGGTGTTGCCCGACCATAGCCATCGCACCACACCGCCGGCAACTGGCAGTCCGAGCTTGCGTTTGGGCCTTTCCTGCCCACGCATAGCCAAAAAAACCAAATGGGGACACGATGAAATCAATCTCCTTCGACACCACCAATGCGCTCTGCGGCGGTATCCTGACAGCCGTCGGGATGTTCTTCGCCTGGCAGGCCTTCAACCTCGAACTCGGCACCGCATTCCGCATGGGGCCTGGTTACTTCCCGCTGGTTCTGGCCGTCATCCTGACGCTTCTCGGTATCGTGATCCTCGTTCAGTCGACCCGGGTCGAGGGCGAGCCGATCGGGCCGATCGCGGTGCGTGGGATGTTGTTCATCCTGCCGGCGCCGGTCTTTTTCGGCCTGACGGTGCGTGGCCTCGGTTTCGTCCCCTCGCTGTTCTTCACGGCTCTGATCGCCTGCTTTGCGTCCGGCCGGATGAAGCCTTTGACCGCCATCGCGCTTTCGCTGGCGCTCACGGCCTTTTCCGTCGCGGTCTTCAGTTACGGCCTCGGCTTGCCCTTCCAGCGCTTCGGCCCCTGGACCCAGTTCTAGGAGACGGATGATGGAACTCTTCAGCAATCTCGCCCTCGGCTTCACCACCGCCGCCTCGCCGGAAAATCTGCTCTTCTGCCTGATCGGCGTCCTGCTCGGCACGCTGATCGGTGTGCTTCCCGGCATCGGCGCCACGGCGACCATCGCCATGCTGCTGCCTATCACCTTTCAGCTGGAGCCGGTGTCCTCGCTGATCATGCTCGCCGGCATCTATTATGGCGCGCAGTATGGCGGCTCGACCACGGCCATCCTCATCAACATGCCGGGCGAATCCTCGTCTGCCGTGACCGCGATCGACGGCTACCAGATGGCCCGCAAGGGCCGCGCCGGTGCAGCACTCGCCATCGCCGCACTCGGCTCGTTCTTCGCCGGCACGGTCTCGACCTTCCTCGTCGCCGTCTTCGCGCCGCCGCTCACCGAGATCGCACTGAAGTTCGGCGCGGCCGAATATTTCTCGCTGATGATCGTCGGCCTCGTATCCTCGATCGCGCTGGCGCACGGATCGATCGTCAAGGCGCTGGCGATGGTGGCGCTCGGCCTCCTGCTCGGCCTCGTCGGCACCGACATCTACACCGGCACGCCGCGCTTTACGCTGGGCATCCGGGAGTATTCGGACGGCCTGAACTTCGTCGCGCTTGCGGTCGGCGTCTTCGGCATCGCCGAAATCCTGCGCAACCTCGAGAATGAGCGCACCCGCGACGTGCTGATGGCCAAGGTCACCGACCTGATGCCGACGCGCGACGACTTCAAGCGCATGGTCGGCCCGGTCCTGCGCGGCACGGCGATCGGCTCGGCGCTCGGCATTCTGCCCGGCGGCGGCGCCATCCTTGCGGCCTTCGCCTCCTATACCGTCGAAAAGCGCGTCTCCGACAAGCCTGAGGAATTCGGCCACGGCGCCATTGCCGGCGTCGCCGGTCCGGAAAGCGCCAACAATGCCGGCGCCCAGACTTCGTTCATCCCGCTGTTGACCCTCGGCATTCCGGCAAACCCCGTGATGGCGCTGATGATTGGCGCGATGATCATCCAGGGCATCGTGCCCGGCCCGAATGTCGCGTCCGAGCAACCGGCCCTCTTCTGGGGCATCATCGCCTCGATGTGGATCGGCAACCTGATGCTGGTGGTCTTGAACCTGCCGCTGATCGGGCTGTGGGTGCGGCTGTTGAAGATCCCGTACTACGTGCTCTTCCCGATCATCATGGCGTTCTGCTCGATCGGCGTCTACAGCGTCAACTCCAACGTCTACGACCTCTATGCCGTCGCCTTCTTCGGCCTCGTCGGCTACCTGCTGTTGAAGCTGCGGTGCGAACCCGCCCCGCTTCTGCTCGGCTTCGTGCTCGGTCCGCTGCTCGAAGAAAACTTGCGGCGGGCGATGATCCTGTCGCGCGGCGACCCGACCACCTTCGTCACGCGGCCCATCAGCGCCATCCTGCTGTTCATCGCCGCCATGGTGCTGGTGGTGGTGTTCCTGCCGAGCGTCAAGGCCAAGCGCGAGCAGGTCTTCGTCGAGGAAGATTGATCCAGGAGGGATGGGGGATGGGGGGATGCGGCATTCTGCCCCTGCGCAGTTTGCCACATTGAGCTTTGTCAATAACGTAGCCTATCCCTGAGCCGACAGATCGGCATAGGGATAGGCAGACAGCAATGAAGCCTCGCACGAGGATCAGAATGCAGCAGGCCATGCGCATGTTTTGCGCATTGGCCGTGCTGCTTCTCGGCTTCGCGCACCAGGCGCCCGCAGCCGCCGCGGCTTTGTCGCCCGCGGAGCGGGCGCAGTTCGTGCTCCCCGACGGGTCCCTGCCCGACCTCTGCCTGCCCGGATCCGGCGACGACGGCAGCGGCAAACAAATCTCCCACAGCCACTTCTGCGGCGCCTGTCGCATCTTCTGGGCCCTCCTGCCCGCACCGGCCAACGCCACGGACACGATCGTTCGCAAGACCGGAAAGGTCCTGCCACCGGCACATCCGGTGGCATCCGCCCGATCGCAGCGTCCACCCAATGCGAGCCCGCGCGGGCCGCCAGCGTCAGGATCTCACGCCTGAGCCCCTCGTCACGGCCGATCGTGACGGAACGCTGATGCCTGATCTGCGGCGCGTCGCATAGCGACGATCCCGACGAGATCGCAATACGGATCGCCCACCAATGCCCGATACCATAACTTTTGCGGAGACAACGCTTCCGCCCCCACCTTCCGCCGCCTTCGCGACGGCCAAACCCTCGCCCAACCGGCAGCGCCTTGTCGGCGAGCATGCGACCCTGCTCTTCCAGGGCGGGCGAAACCGCCATCTTTACCGGGTCGTCGACGGCTGTGTCGCGCTGTCGCAACTGCTCGACGACGGACGCCGGCAGATCACCGACGTGCTTGGCCCCGGTCGCCTGTTCGGCTTCACCCATGACGGCCGCAACATCGCCACCGCCGAAACACTGACCTTCGCGCGGATAGAGACGCTCGCCGGCGGTCAGGTCGAAGACGGCGACCACGGGCCCGATGTCGCTGCCGAACTGAAGGCGACGCTGCACCGGATGCAGGCCCACGCAACCCTGCTCGGCCGCAAGACCGCGACGGAAAAGGTTGCAACGGGGCTCATCGATCTTGCCGATCAATTCGCCTGGCGCGGCCGCGCCGCCAGCCGGAACCTGTTCAGCTTCAACCTCTATCTCTCGCGCGCCGATCTCGCCGATTGGCTGGGCCTGACGGTCGAGACCGTCAGCCGCTGTCTCAACCGCTTCAAGCGCGACGGCCTGATCGACTTCAACCACCCGAAGACGGTGCGCATCCTCGACGAACAGCAATTGCGGGCACTGGCTGGCCTTGCGCGCAGGGACTGATCTCTCCGCACAAGGCCAGCCAACCCAACAGATCATGGTGGGCTCAGGACCCGCCCAGAAGAAAGGCTTGAAAACAATGATTGCGAAAATGGTCTATCACGTGCCGGTGTTCGGCTGGATGCTCAAGGAAGCGGTGCGGGGCTCCGGCACAGCCAAGGTGCTGTTTCTCGTCAACTGCGTGCTGATGTGGCTACTGGCGATCGTGACCTTCGGTTACCCCGCCATCATCATTCCCGCGCTCGCTATGGTGCTGGTGGTTTTCGTTCTCCTGATCCTGATTACCACGGGCTAGCCGGCACGGGTCGCTCAGAAGTCGAGGGCGGCGTTGTCGACGACTTCCTTCATGACGAAAAACGTCCTCGTCTGGCGGACACCCGGCAGCGCGATCAACTGCGTTCCGTGGATGCGGTTGAAGTCGGCCATGTCGCCGACGCGGATTTTCAGGAAGTAGTCGAAGTCACCGGCGACGAGGTGGCAGTCGAGGATGAACTTCAGCTTTTCGACCGCCTTTTCGAAATCGCGAAAACTCTCGGGCGTCGACCGGTCGAGCACCACGCCGACCATGACCAGCGCGCCGCGATCGACCTTCTGCGGCGCCACCAGTGCGCGGACGTTTGTGATGTAGCCTTCCTCGAACAGCCTCTGCGTCCGGCGGTGGCAGGTCGCGGCGCTGACATCGACCATCTGTGCCAGTTCGGCATTGGTCAGCCGGCCATTCTTCTGCAAGAGGCGCAGCATCTTAAGATCGATACGATCGAGTTCACCCTGCATGGAAGAATCTTCCTTATTTCATGCCAAAGCCGGAAGTAACGTATTATCAAGCGCAGCCAGTTCGGAGAACTGCGAAATTTGAACGGCGCATTAGAGAGCACCTTTCACTTGAGCAGTGGTAGCGTTTCCTAGCTTTCAACACAAAAGGAAGGGAACGCCATGCTGGAAAAATTCGAACGCTACCCGCTGACCTTCGGGCCGACGCATATCGAGAAGCTCGACCGGCTCTCTGGCCATCTGGGCGGCAAGGTCGAGATCTACGCCAAGCGGGACGATTGCAATTCGGGCCTTGCCTATGGCGGCAACAAGCTGCGCAAGCTGGAATACATCATTCCCGACGCGCTTCGCTCCGGCGCCGATACGCTGGTGTCCATCGGCGGCGTGCAATCCAACCACACCCGCATGGTCGCCGCCGTTGCAGCCAAAATCGGCTTCAAGTGCCGGCTGGTGCAGGAGAGCTGGGTACCCCACGAGGACGCCGTCTACGACCGCGTCGGCAACATCATGCTCAGCCGCATCATGGGCGCAGACGTGCAGATGGTCGACGAAGGCTTCGACATCGGCATTCGCCAAAGCTGGGAGGCTGCGATCGAGGACGTCGAGGCGCGTGGCGGCAAGCCCTATGCCATCCCTGCCGGCGCCTCCGTGCACAAGTATGGCGGGCTCGGCTATGTCGGCTTTGCCGAGGAGGTGCGGGCGCAGGAAGAAGAACTCGGATTCAAGTTCGACTATATCGTCGTGTGCACGGTTACCGGCTCGACCCATGCCGGCATGCTGGTCGGCTTTGCCAGGGACGGCCGCCAGCGGCGGGTCATCGGCATCGACGCTTCCTTCACGCCGGCGCAAACGAAGGCGCAGGTGCTCGACATCGCGCGCAAAACCGCCGACCTCGTCGAACTCGGCACCGATCTGACAGAAGAGGACGTGGTGCTGATCGAGGATTATGCCTATCCCGTCTATGGCGTCCCCTCCGACGAGACCAAGGCGGCCATCCGCCTTTGCGCCCGCCTCGAAGGCATGATCACCGACCCCGTCTACGAAGGCAAGTCGATGCAGGGCATGATCGATCTGGTGCGAAAGGGTTACTTCCCCGAGGGATCAAAGGTACTCTACGCCCATCTCGGCGGCGCCCCGGCACTCAACGGCTATGGCTACACCTTCCGCAATGGCTGACGTTTCCGGCCATTGAACCTGTCGACGAGCCACGGCCGGATGACCGGCCGTGGCAACCCCTGCTCTCGGAGCAGCGCACAGTGGCCGCCGTTTTCGCCGGCCTCAGGCGAGCGCGAGATCAACTGCCGCAAGCGCGTGAAGCTCGGTGGTATCGAAGACCGGAACCGGGCTGTCGCCTTGAGAGATCAGCAGCATGATCTCTGTGCAGCCCATGATGATCGCCTGGGCGCCGCGGTCCACAAGCCGCTGAATGACCTGCCTGTAGGCGTCCCGCGACGCATCCTCGACACGGCCAACCACCAACTCCTTGTAGATGATGTCGTGCACGGTCTTCCGATCCGCCTCGTCGGGGACGATTACATCCAGCCCATGCCGTTCGATCAGCCGCCCCTTGTAGAAATCCTGCTCCATCGTGAAGGCCGTGCCCAAGAGGCCAACGCGGCTGAGGCCGAGCGCCTTGATCTTCTCCGCCGTCGGATCGGCAATATGCAAGAGCGGAATGCCGACTGCAGCCGACACCGCATCGGCCATCCGGTGCATGGTGTTGGTACAGATCACCAGAAAATCCGCACCGCCGGCCTCGAGGCGCCGGGCCGCGGCGGTCATTTCCCCTGTCAGGGCCGACCAGTCGCCAATATGCTGCAACCGCTCGATCTCGCCGAAATCCATCGACCACATCAGGCTCTTGGCCGAGTGCACGCCGCCAAGGCGCGCGCGCACTTCCTGGTTCACGATCCGGTAGTATTGGGCAGAGCTTTCCCAGCTCATGCCGCCGATCAGTCCCATGACCTTCAACGCGTTTATCCCTCCTGATTGCGAGCAGACGTCAAGCTCGGCGTGCCCGAATTTCTGCCACATCCCGCGACGCACAAGCAACATACTAACGGATCTCGTGCCAGACCTCCGCCCCGCAACGGGGACACGGCGGCACGGCCTCTCCCGCCGAAAACGCGAGGACCTCGGCGCACTGCACACAGGCAAGACGGCGTTTCTCACCGACCGTGGCGCCCGATCGAAACTCCATCGGCTTGCTGACGTCCCAGGGCGGCTCGATCACCAGCCCCGGCCTCGCCGGCGGATCGTCGAACGTGAAGACCGACAGCAACCCGTTGGTTTCGAAATAGGCGGCCCGCACCTGTCCCAGATGCCGCACCTGCTTGAGACGGAGCTGTTCGAACAGCTCATCGTGACCGACGTTCAGCTGCTTCAGCGCCTTCCACAGGATGCCGCCATCACGCACCACCTCGACGCTGATACCCTCGATCACGTCCTCAAGCTTGCGATTGCGAGCGACGATGTAACTCAACGATTTGTCGAGCAGCACGACCACGGTGATGACGGCCATGCAGTGGATCAGCGGGACGTCGGGATAGAACATCGCATCGCCGACGGCCGAACCGAGCGCGATCACCAGCAAGAATTCCACCAAGGACAGCTGGCCGATCGACCGGCTGCCGATCCAACGGATCAGGAACAGCGTGTAGGCGTAGATGATCACCGTCCTCAGCGCGATTTCGAGCAGGAAAAGCGGCGGTTCGTCTCCGATCAGCATCCGGCCGAGATCGAAAGCCACGACGGGCTCGTTCATGATGAGCACTCCTCCAGAAAGCGCCGCCGGGTTCGGGCGGCGGCTCGCTGCTTATCTGTGGCGATCGAGCGGAAAGACGAGAGGAGGGCCGCACGCCGACCAAAACGATCCGCCGTGCATGCCAACTTTTTGCAGCGTTGAATGAACCAAAGCCGATGCGAGGCGTTTGTCTACCAGTGCAACCACAACGTCAGGAGATCCACAGATGGATTGGAATCGTGTTGAAGGCAACTGGAAGCAGTTCAAGGGCAAGGTCAAGGAACAGTGGGGCAAACTCACCGATGACGACCTCGACCAGATTGCCGGCAAGCGGGATCAGCTGGAAGGCAAGATCCAGGAACGCTACGGCATCGAAAAGGACCGCGCTCGCCGCGACATCGACGATTGGTACGGCCGCCAGCACTAACGGTCAAATGGCTCGAAAACCCCGCTCCGGCGGGGTTTTTTTGGCGTGGTGGAACTTTATGCACCGCGGGGCGTTGTTGCCAGGCTCAGAACCAAGGGAGACGTCGATAACGATGGCAAGATCCGTGCAAGACAAGAGACCGGCAGAACAAAGAGATGTCGTCTACGGCTGGAGCAACATCTACGATCTGGCCGAATTCATCCGCGCCCATGATCTGCCGCCGCTTGAAGCGCGGCCCCTGTTTCAGCAGTACGGCCCCTCGCGACAGGCCCTCGATGCCGCCGTAAAAGCACGCAATAGTTGCATTTGATACACGACTTCGAAGCTCGGAAAATCCGTGAGGAGAAAAAGATGCGGCTCTTCGAGTGCGGCGTCTGCGACCAGACGATCCACTTTGAAAACCGCAGCTGCGTACGCTGCGGGGCTCAACTGGGGTTCGATCCCGTTGGGGTCGGGATGTGCGCCCTCGTGCCACTCGACAACGGGCTTTTCCAGATCCATGGCAACGCGTCGCGAACTTTTCGTTTCTGCGACAATGCCGCCATCGATGTCTGCCATTGGCTGGTGCCGGCCGATCAGTCCGAGCGCTACTGCGTTGCCTGCCGGCACAATACGATTGTACCGATGAGCGACGACGACGGTCTGGAGCGCTGGCGCAGGATAGGCGTGGCGCAGCGTCATCTGTTTTACTCGCTCCTGCGCTGGGGCCTGCCGCATCCGACGCGAAAGCAAGATCCCGAAGGCGGACTTGCGTTCGAATTCCTCGCCGACACCGTCGATGCGAACGGCAATGTCATTCCGGCGATGACCGGTCACGAAAACGGACTGATCAGCCTGCGAGCCTCCGAGGCTGACGACGTGGTGCGGGAAGGTGTGCGCGTTTCCATGAACGAGCCCTATCGCTCGCTGCTCGGTCATTTTCGCCATGAGATCGGTCATTTCTATTGGCAGCAACTGATCGTCGACGAGCCGACGAGATCCGCGGCCCGGGCGCTGTTCGGCGATGAAAGCGAGGACTATGGGGCGGCACTGGACCGCCATTATGAACAGGGGCCGCCCGAGGACTGGCAGGAGCGGTTTATCAGTCCCTATGCGAGCGCCCATCCAGCGGAGGATTTCGCCGAGTGCTTCGCGCATCTCTTTCATATCGTCGACACGCTGGAGACCGGTCACGCCTTCGGCATCAATCTCGACCCGGAGGGGCACGAAGCGCTTGACGCGGACATCGATTTCGATCCCTATCGTGCGTCAAACGCTGATGCGCTTGTCGACGCGTGGGTGCCGCTCAGCGTCGCGCTGAACGCCCTGCAGAGGTCGATGGGACAACCTGACAGCTATCCCTTCGTCCTGTCCCAGCCGGTGATCGAAAAGCTGGATTTCATCAACCGGCTGATCCGCGATGCAGCAAAGCAGACGCATTGAAGACGTCGGCAGAGGATGCAGCCCGCCATCCGCGCCTCCCGGCATGGCCGGCCGGCGGAACAAAATCGCATCGTGCCGCGTTGCCCTGCGTTAGCAAGCGCTTGCGGAGGGAAATATGAGCGGCGCAGAAGCATTGGCGGCAGCGCTGGCGGGAGCGGTCGGGTCGCAGACGATCGAATCCAGGGCGGTTCTCGACAACCTTCCCATCGCGGTCTACACCACGGACGCCGCCGGGGTCGTCACCTATTTCAATCACGCAGCGGCGGAATTGGCCGGACGCGAACCTATCCTTCATGCCGACCGCTGGTGCATCTGCTGGCGCCTGCACCGGCCCGACGGTACGACGCTGCCGACGGACCAATGCCCGATGGCTGAGGCATTGCGCAGCAAAAAGGCGGTTCGGGGCGAAGAACTGCTCGTCGCTCGGCCCGACGGCGCAATGGTGCCGGTGCTTCCCTATCCGACACCGATCTTCGATGCCGACGGCGAGATGATCGGCGCGGTCAACGTCCTCATCGATATCGGCAAGCGAAAGACAGCGGAGCTCGAACTGCGGGCAAAAACTGACCGTATCGAGGCCCTCGCTCGCATCGCCCGGCTCCTGGCGGGCGACTTCAATGTCGAGCACATCGTCCAGACCGTGACCGACAGCGCCACAGAACTCACGGGCGCAAAATTCGGCGCCTTCTTCTACAACGTCCTCGACGAAAGCGGCGAACACTTTCAGCTCTTCACCCTCTCCGGTGCTCCGCGCGAAGCGTTCGAAAAATTCGGCCTTCCCCGCAACACCGCAGTGTTCTCGCCGACCTTCAATGGCGAACGGGTCGTGCGCAGCGACGATATCCGCAAGGACCCGCGCTACGGCTTGAGCGAACCGCCTTTCGGCATGCCCAGGGGACACCTGCCCGTCGTCAGCTATCTCGCGGTTCCGGTGATTGCCCGCTCCGGCGCAGTGCTCGGCGGGTTGTTCTTCGGCCATGACGCAGCCGGGGTGTTCACCGCCGAATCCGAGGAGACGGTGGTTGCCATCGCTGCGCATGCGGCCATCGCCATAGACAACGCCAATCTCCTGGCCGACAGCCAGAAGCAATCCGAGAGTCGCCGGATCGCCGAGCTGTCGGCGCGCCATCTCGCGTCCATCGTCGAATCCTCCGATGACGCCATCGTCAGCAAGGATCTGAACGGCATCGTCACCAGCTGGAACAGGGGTGCCCAAGCGCTGTTTGGCTATAGCGTACAGGAGATGGTGGGAACATCGATCCTGCGGCTCATTCCAAAGGGCCATGAGGAAGAGGAGGTGGACATTCTCGGCCGGATCCGCAGAGGCGAGCGCGTCGATCACTACGAGACCAAGAGGCAACGCAAGGATGGCACGCTCCTCGACATCTCGCTGACGATATCGCCGATCCTCGATAATGATGGCCGCATCGTCGGCGCTTCGAAGATCGCCCGCGATATCACGGAGCGCAAGGCTTCCGAGCAGGCCCTCGCCGAGCGCTTGCGCGAGCAGGCCGCCCTTTATCAGTTCACCGAGCGGGTACATCGGGCCCGCTCGATCGCCACGGTCTATGAGGCGGCGCTCGATGCCATTCAATCGGCGCTGCGCTGCAGCCGGGCCTCCATCCTGCTCATCGACGCAACCGGTACCATGCGTTTTGTCGCTTCCCGCGGGCTTTCGGAGAGCTATCGCCTCGCCGTCGACGGCCACACGCCATGGAGCGCGGAGGTGCAGGACCCCAACCCCATCTTTATCGAAGACGTCGAATTGGCCGAGCTTGAAGACGACCTGCGCAAGGCTGTTCAGACCGAAGGCATCGGGTCGCTCGGCTTCATCCCGCTGGTTTCGGTCGGCCGACTGATCGGCAAGTTCATGACATATTACGACACGGCACATCATTTCGCCGGTTCGGAAATCGATCTCGCCTTGACCATCGCCCGCCAACTGAGCTTCAGCGTGCAGCGCATCCGCTCCGAAGAGGCAAGGCGGCAGGCCGAAGATCTGTTGCGGCACAACGAGGCAAAGGAACGTGCCAGGGCGACGGAGGTGACGGCGTTGATGGAAGCGGTACCCGCGCCGATCTGGATTGCAAGGACGCCAGATTGCCGCGTCATCAGCGGCAACAGAAGTTCGTTCGAACTGCTCAGGCTGCCGCCGGACAGCAACCCTTCGCTCTCGGCACCGAGCAGCGAAAGGCCCGTGCACTTCAAGGTCTATTCGCAGGACAGGCTGCTTTCCGCCGACGAATTGCCGGTCCAGCGCGCGGCGCGCGGCGAGGAAGTGCGCAGCTTCGAGCAGGAGATCCGTTTCGACGACGGCACGTCCCGCCACCTGCTGGGCAACGCCACACCTCTGATCGACGCGCTCGGAATCCCGCAAGGCGCCGTTGCCGCCTTCGTCGACATCACAGAACGCAAGGAATCGGAACAGGCGATGCGCGATGGCGAACGGCGACTGCAGATGGCGCTTGAGGCCGGGCGCATGGGCGCATGGGAATGGAACTTCGACACCGGCAAGGTGATCTGGTCGCCGGGTCTGGAAGTGCTTCACGGCCTGGAACCGGGCAGCTTCGGCGGCACGCTCGACGACTTCAAGGCGGACATCCACCCCGACGATCTTGCCATGGTCGAACTGGAGATCCAGGCCGCAATAGACAAGCGCGAGGACTACCACACATCCTACCGCATCCGCCGCCCCGATGGTTCCATTCGCTGGCTGGAAGCGTTCGGGCGTTTTCTGCAAGGCGCTGGCTCGTCATCGCTCCGCCTCACGGGCGTCTGCATGGACATCACCGAACGCAAGGACGCAGAGGCACAGCGCAACCTGCTGGTCGCCGAGCTCAGTCACCGCGTCAAGAACACGCTTGCGACTGTCACCTCGATCGCACGGCAATCCTTCGCCATGACCCCCGATCGCAAGGACGCCGAGCAATCCTTCCACGCCCGCATCCGGGCTCTTGCGCAAACCCATACCCGCCTGGCGGAGACCACCTGGACCGGCGTTTCGCTGGAAACGATCCTTTGCGACGAACTGGCGCCCTACCGGAACGAAAACGCCGGCAACGTTTCCGTCGGCGGCCCGGCGATCAGGCTATCGCCACGGCATGCACTGGCGCTCGGCATGGCGGCTCACGAGCTTGCAACCAACGCCGCCAAACACGGCGCGCTTTCCGTGGAAGACGGACATGTGGACGTCAGCTGGAGCCTAGACCCCGCCAACAAGGCACTTCACATCGATTGGTGTGAAACCGGCGGCCCCCCGGTCGCACCGCCTTCAAGAAATGGTTTTGGCAGGCTGCTCTTGGAACGCGTCGTCGGCTCCGACCTCGGCGGCGACGTCGACCTGGATTTCGCAAGAACCGGGCTCAGATACACCATCAACATGCCGTATTCTGCGGGTGCCGAGCAATGAATGACGACCAGCGCAGCGTCCTTGTCGTCGAGGATGAGTTTCTGCTGGCAATCCAGATCCAGGACGATCTGCTGGCGGCCGGCTTTTCGGTCATAGGCCCCTTCACAAGCCTGCGCAGCTCGATCGCTGCAGCCAAGCGCGAGACACCGCAGGCAGCCACACTCGATGTCAACCTCAACGGCGAGTTCGTCTATCCCGTGGCCGACGAACTGCTTGCCCGTGGCGTTCCCGTGCTATTGCTGACAGGCTACGCCGCCTCCGACCTTCCCGAGCAATATCGCAGCCTTCCCCGCCTTTCCAAGCCGTTCAACAGCCGCGACCTCATTCGCACCGTCGAGGCATTGCTCACCGGTAAAGGATGACGGCCGGCTCAGGTTGAACGTTTCTTCGCGTGCGCGGCATATCTGAGGAAGCGCAGCAGACGTTCCTCCTCGGCGCGCAGCAGGGCGCTTTGCCGCGGCTGCGCTTCGAGCCGGCGCAGGTTGATTTTGGCCTCCTTGTCAGCCAGGGCGATGATATCAGGATGAACGTAGCTCTTGCGGCAGACGGCAGGCGTGTTGTGCAGCACCTCGGCTGCAGCTTCGCACATCCGCTTGACCGACGGGCGTCGTCCCTCGCCAAGCGCCAGGCGCGCCTCGGCGAAAGCGGCGACACTTCCCGCCCAGGTGCGAAACGTCTTGGCCGAGATCGGTGCGCCGGCGATTTCCGCGAGATAGCGGTTGAGCCGACCGGAATCGATCGGGTGCAAATCACCGTTCGCATCCCTGCTGACGAAAAGCTGGCGTCCGGGCAGGTCCGCAATATCTTCCAGCAGCCGCTGCAGTCGCGGGCTGCGCAGCTTGCGAACAACACGTTTGCCGCCCTTCCCCAGGAAACGCAACTCGATGCCCTCGTCGCCTAGCTTGAGATGCCGCTTCAACAGCGTCGTTGCGCCGTAGGTGCCATTTTCCTGCGCATAGGAGACGTTGCCGACGCGTAGACACGCCTGATCAAGCAGGGCCGCAAGTACGGCCAGTACCGTGCGGGCATCGTCAACCGGCCCCTCCATGTGGCGACGCAGGGCCCGGCGAAGTCTCGGCAGAACCTTGGCGAAGTCGATCAACTGGTCGAACTTGGCGTGATGGCGCATTTCCTGCCAGGCATCGTGATAGCGATACTGCTTCCGCCCGCGCGCATCGAAGCCGGTAGCCTGCAGATGGCCATTCTGCTTGGGACAGATCCAGACGCGCTCATAGGCTGGCGGCAGGCCAAGTGCTGCGATGCGCGCCCTCGCATCGGGATCCTTGAGAACAGAGCCGTCCGGAAGGCGATAGCTGAAGCGCTTCCCCTTCCGGAAGCGCTTTATGCCCGGATCGGCGTCGGTCACGTAGATCAGGTCGGGTTCTTGCGGCGCGGCGGACACGATTCACCTCAAGGTCAGATCCGCCCCATGAGCAGCAGGATCAGGAGAACGACGACCACGACACCGAGTATCCCGGACGGGCCATAGCCCCAATTCGTCGAGTGCGGCCAACTCGGAAACGCGCCGATCAGCAGCAGAATCAAAACGATAAGCAGCACAGTTCCCAGCATGTCCACCTTCCCTATGTGTTGTTGCGTGTTCGGAAAATGCGGCGCAGGCGCATTGGTTCCGCCACCCGTCCGGCTGTGAGCACACAATTGCCGACAACGGCGCAGCATGCCCATCCGCGGACCCATCTCCCTGTTTTGCTTTATCAGCGGAATTCCCCTGCGTTTGGAACCGAACCCTTGCCTCGCGAATTGTAACGGGACAGCAACCCCATGAATGAGGAGGAACGGGACCTGAATATGCTGAACCGGACAGGCGAGACGCTGACGGACGCTGGCAACGACAGCTGGTGGACGGTGCATCGCGGCGACAGTCCCATAGTCGCCACGGCGATACACGACGGGCATGGCTTGCGTGCCGATCTGCGGGCTCTGATGGCGCTTGCCGATGACGAGCGCCTGCGGGAAGAGGATCCCTACACGGCCTACAGCATTCAGGATCTGGCAAATCGGGTCATCGTGCACCGCTCGCGCTTCGAGGTGGATCTCAACCGGCCTCGCGACGGCGCGGTCTACATCGATCCTTCGCAAGCCTGGGGGCTTAACGTCTGGCGGGACGCTCTTCCGCGTGATCTGCACGAGCGTTCGCTCGTGCTGCATGACGAATATTACCGCATGCTGCGGTCCATGCTGCTGTCGATCGAGCGGCGGCACGGCAGTTTCGTCGTGCTTGACATACACAGCTACAACCACCGCCGCGACGGCCCCGGTTCAGTCCCCTCCGACCCGGCGGCCGCGCCGGAAATCAACATCGGCACCCATTCGATGGACCGCAGCTACTGGGCCGATGTGCTTGAAACGCTGCTTGATGGCTTTCGTCGTTTCGAATTTCGAGGCAGGCGGTTCGACGTTCGTGAAAACGTCGCGTTTCAGGGGCGTGGCGAACAAACCCGTTTCATCCACGAACACTTTCCGCAGACAGGCTGCGCCATCGCCATCGAATTCAAGAAATTCTTCATGGACGAATGGACCGGCGAGCCGGATTTAGAGATGCTGGAAGCATTGCGTGCGCTGATCGCGTCGACCGTGCCCGACCTCGTCAAGGCGCTGGACGCGCGCCGATGAAAAGCGCAGCTAAGCCCAGGGACCGCGACACGCCGCATCCCGAGCCGGCCGACCGCCTGGCACCCGATGACGCCTGGCTCGACGAAGTGATCGCCTGCCTTGCAGCCGGCAAGGCGGTGCGACGCGAGTTTGCCGAGGGCGGGCGCCTGCACATCGATCGACCACTACCGTTTCTCTGCGTATTTGTCGCCGGGGCGAAGCAAGCCGTCGTGGCACGCGAGATCACCCAGTCCAATGCATCCTATCTCATCGCGCCGCACGCTGCGGCCGCCGCACCTGTCATCGCCGCGGTGGGGCGCGTGATCCAGGAACGGCTCGGCGCTTTCTTCGTGCTGGAGTACGGCGAACTCGACCATGACGATCCCCCCGCCAGAGACGCGCCCTATCAGCCACCGTTCACCATCGAAGTCGTGGCCAGCAAAGAACCGGCGGCGCAGGCTGCAGCCAAAGCCTTCCTCGGCGCCGTCAGCACGATCGAAGGCAAGTTTCGCACCGCTCACATGGACCTGCTGGAGCCACCTCCGAAAGAACAGGCTGACGACGCGCCGCTGACGACATTTCCCGGTATCAGCGTGCGGTTTGCGCCGATCTATCGCGAAACGGGTACGGAGCGGATCTACCCGGAACTGCGCGAACGCCTAATCGCCAACATCTTCGATGCCGGTCTGGAAGCGCTCGCGGCGGCCACGGCGAGCACGACGGACATCCGCGTTTCGACGCATAGGGCCTTCGGCCGAAAGACCTTCGTTGAAACCGTGACCCGCACCGATCGTGCCATCGACGAAATCGCCGGGAGTTTCGATTTTCTCCTGGCCGTCACGCCGATCAACTCCGATGCCGCCTGGGCAGAATTTGTTTCAAGCCGGCATCAGGTCGCGCCGCGATTGCTTTACCGGCCGCTGACGCTTGAAGTCGAGGCGGCGAAGAAGAAACTCTTTTCCGTCGGCTTCGAGCACCTCGAGGACCCGCTGCTCTACGCGCTCTATCGCGAGAAACAGCAGGAACTCGACCTGCAGCTTTCGATGATTTCCGCCCGCGAGGGCCGCACCTTCGTCGAGTTCGGCCGCGCGCTTTATGGCCCGGTGGAGGCGAAGCTGCTGGATGTCGCAACCGATATCCTGGCGCAGACGCAAAACCGGGTGAGCAAGCCTGGACAAAAGCCTGCCATTGACGCCGTCGATAGCGCCTACATTCGCAACCGGGCGCAAGTGATGGTTTCGACCTACAAGCGCCAATACGCCGACTTCAACGCGTCGGTGGAACTGCGTGACGACATTCCCGCAGGGTTGCTGGTGTCGAGAAGCCAACTCTTGATCGCGCGCAGCACAGCGATGAGCCGGAACCGTGTCGAGGCTCTGCTCAATCACGAAATCGGCGTGCACCTGCTCACCTACTTCAACGGCTCGGCACAGGGGCTCAGGCTCTTTCGCTCCGGTCTTGCCGGCTATGAGGGCATGCAGGAAGGGCTTGCCGTCTTTGCCGAATATTTGAGCGGCGGCATGACGCTGGCCCGCCTGCGTCTCATCGCCGCCCGCGTGGTCGCCTGCGCAGCCATGCTCAGCGGCGCGGTATTCCCGGAGACCTATCGGTTGCTCGTCGATCAGCACCGGTTTCAGCCTGACGATGCCTTCAACATCGTGCTGCGGATCTATCGCGGCGGCGGGCTGGCGAAGGACGCGATCTATCTGCGCGGCCTTGTTCAGCTGCTTGCTCATCTCGCCGCTGGCGGCAGCCTCGACCCCTTCTGGATGGGCAAGATCGCCGCCTCGCATTTTACCGCCATGCAGGAATTGAGCTTGCGCGGCTTGCTGTCTGCACCGGCGGTACGCCCCATTTTTCTGGATGACGCCCACGCACGCTCCCGGCTGGACCGGGCACGTGCGGGCATAACCCCGCTCGACATGATCGCAGAATAGGAGACCTGATGCGCATAGCCTTCTTCGTCAATTCGATTGAGCTGGAAACGGCGTCCTACACGACGACGTCTCTGGCGCTCGCCGCGCTCTCCCGAGGGCACGAAATCTCTTACGTTACGCCGGCGGATTTTATCCTGCGGCCCGACGACAGGCTGATGATCCGGGCGCGCAGCCTCAACGGCACCAAGCCGAAAAAGCCGGAAACGTTCATTTCGGCGCTGAAGGCCGATGATGCGGTGATGAGCGTGGTCGACGTCAGCGAGGTCGACGTCTTGTTCCTGCGCAACGACCCCTCGGAAGATGCCGAGGGCCGCCCCTGGGCCGCGAATGTCGGCGCCAATTTCGGCCGGCTCGCCTCGGAACGCGGCGCGATCGTCGTCAACGATCCCTCCGGTCTTTCGCTGGCGCAGAACAAGCTCTATTTCCAGGACTTTCCCCAGGCCGTGCGCCCGACGACGCTGATCTCGAAGAACATCGAGGAAATCCGCGCCTTCATCGACGACCATCGCGGCGGCGTCATCCTGAAGCCGCTGCAGGGATCGGGCGGCAAGAACGTCTTCAAGATCAAGTCCAGCGATGAGGCCAATCTCAACCAGATCTTCGAAGCCGTCAGCGAGGTCGGCTATCTCATCGCCCAGAGCTATCTGCCCGAAGCCACCGCCGGAGACATCCGCCTGTTCCTGATGAACGGCCGTCCGCTGGTGCGCGGCGACGTCTATGCCGCCTTCCGCCGTGTGCCTGCCAAGGGCGAGGTGCGATCCAACATTCATGCGAGCGGCACTGCTGAGGCGGCAACCATTACCCCGGCGATACTGGCGATTGCCGAAAAGCTTCGCCCCAAGCTGATCGACGACGGCATGTTCCTGGTGGGGCTGGATATCGTCGGTGACAAGGTGCTGGAGATCAACGTCTTCACGCCCGGCGGGCTGCCCAACATTCAGGCATTGCACAAGATCGATTTCGCCGAGGAGATCGTGATCGCGCTTGAAAACAAGCTTGCCATTCGCGAGGCCTATGGTGGCGCCCTGTCCAACCGGGCGCTGGCGACCCTTTGAGTGGTCCCTTCGCCTGGCCGGCCGGACCAGGCGAACTCTAAGGCCCTGGCGTCACTCCTGGCGTGACGCCAAAAGCTTGTCGATGCGCATGCCGTCCATATCGATGATCTCGAAGCGCCAATCCTGAAAATCGAAGGTTTCTCCCACATGCGGAAGATGGCCAAGGATCTGCAGCGCGAAACCGGCAATGGTGTGGAAATCGCCTTCGGGACGATCGCGAATACCGAGCCGCTCGAAGGCGTCGTGCGCCGACATCAGCCCTTCGATCAGCAGCGAGCCGTCCGAGCGGGTGACGATGTCGGGATCGTTCGCCTCCGTATCCGGCAGGTCGCCGGCAATCGCTTCGAGCAGATCGGTCTGTGTGATGATGCCTTCGAGGCTGCCATATTCGTCGACGATGATCGCCAGCCGGACGGGTGCCGTCTTGAACGTTTCGAGGACGCGGAAGACGCGTGCCGATTCGTGCAGCACCAGCGGTTCGCGCATCGCCTTCATCGGGTCGAGCGTCTGGCCGTCGAGCAACTGATCGAGCAGATCCTTCTTCAGCACCATGCCCAGCGGATAGTCGATGCCGCCACGGCCGATCAGCAACTGCTCGTGATGGCAATCCCTGATGGTGCGAAGGATCTCCTCCCGCGTGTCGTCGGCATCGATCCAGTCGACCTCCATGCGCGGCGTCATGAAATCGGAAATCCGGCGGTCGCCGATGTTGAAGATCCGCTCGACCAGTTCCTGCTGGGCAACGTCGAGAAGACCGGCCTCCTGGCTTTCGGCGACAAGCAGCTTCAGTTCGGTGGGCGAATGCATCGAGGCCTCGCCGGTGCCCGGCCGCAGCCCGACCAGGCGAAGCACGAGATTGCCGAGTCCGTTGAGCGTGAGAATAGCCGGACGCAACAGAAACAGGAAAAGCCCGAGCGGGCGCACGACCGCAAGGGCCGTGCCCTCGCTGCGCTGGAGCGCCAGGCTCTTCGGTGCCAGCTCCCCGAGCACGATGTGAAGCGCTGTTATGATGATGAAGGAGATCGCCACCGCGATCGCATGCGAGCCGAACGATGCCCAGGCCATCGGCAGCGCTTTCAACAGCGGCTCTATCAGGTGCGCCAGAGCCGGCTCGCCCACCCAGCCGAGTGCCAGGGACGATATGGTGATGCCGAGCTGGGTGGCGGCCAGGTTGGCGTCGAGATTGTCGACGGCATGCTGGAGTGCGCCCGAATTCATGCGCCTTTGCGCCACAAGCTCCGTCACCCGGCTGCGCCGGACGGACACCAGGGAAAACTCAGCCGCAACGAAAAAGCCGTTGGCGGCAACGAGCAGAAACACGGCCAGTATTCCGAGATAATCGAAAATACTGCCATCCGAGCCGGACATAGTCTCCCTTCGGGCGCGGGGCGCCTCGTACTGTTGATACCGCGGTCAGCCTAACATGCTCTTGCCGCACACGTCAGACGGGATACAGGCATTCTTCATGATGCTGCCTGCATCCCGTCATGCGCTTGGCTTTGGAGCATTCCGCTTTCAAGCGGAACCACAGAAAGCGGAAAGATGTTTTAGAATCAACAAACTACAGCATCCTTGACGCGTTGCTCCGAATGCACGGCGCTTTAGTTGCCGCCTTCAAGGCTCTTGAGTGCTTCCCGATCCGCATGCGATACGAACTCGCATGCAAGCAAGGTCTTGCCCGGGATGGCATCACTTTCACGCGCAACGACCGAAACGATTCCCATGTCCGCCGTCGGCTGCTCGGCATCGGGCAGAACCCGCGCATAGCCCTTGGTCGACGTGCCGAGAATGCTGCTTTTTTCAGGTTCCAGCTGGTAGCGAGCCGCCAGCTCATCTGCACGCGCCCCTTCGATCAGGACGCCGACGGAGCTCCCGGCAAAGACAACCTCATGGGTCTTGAAACCGTCCTGCCCGATGTCGGACGGCAGCTTGTAAACGTAAGCCGTCAGCAACGATGTGTCGGGTTTCGCCAGCTTCTCGGCGGCGTCATAGAGTTCGGTTGCCGATTGCATCGTGTAGGGCGGCTTGCAAAGGGCACCATCGTAGAAGGCTGGGGCGTTTCCGGAGGCAAAGGCTGCAGCCGGGCTCGACAGGGTGGCAATGGCGGCTGCCGGCAGGAAAATTCTTGAAAACAAACTGATAACTCCAATTGGCCGGTGATGGAGGGCTTCCGCGTACGGGCGCTCTTCGATCGGGAGTTGCAGGCATGGTCCAACGCCGACAAGGATTCAACCGGCCATCCACCAAGATCACAACATTCCTGAGCCTTGCTGCCCTCGTTTCCACGGGTCAAACCGTCGCAGCCCAGGAGGACGCTGCCGTTGACGGCTTCGTTCGCGCGCCGCCCGAATTTGCCCATACGAACAGGCGCGAGCACTTTGTTTGGCACCGTTTCGAGCTCGCCGGCCAACGCCATGTCGTTGCCTGCCGGCGCTGCTTGCCAGCAGTCGAAATGCGACATGACGTGCGACAAAACGGGACACGCCATATTTTAACTTGATTCTTTTACTCATGTTTCAATACAAGGCCTCGCATTGATTTTATTCAATTCTCGAGGGGTCGGCATGGGGACTGCAGCAACATTCGAACTTCACAACCTGGCGAGCAAGCATCGCCGGGCACTGTTGACCGGCGTCGCCGCCCTGGCATTGGCGCTGCCGGCGCACGCCCAGGCGCAGGACAAGACCGCCCGGCGCGTCCAGGAAGAAACGCCGCTTGAGCGCATCGTCGTCACCTCGACGCGCGGCGCAAAAAAGGTCCTCGACGTGCCGCAGTCGATCTCGGTCATCACCCGCGAAGAGATCACCGATCACAATGTGCGCGACATCCAGGACCTGGTTCGCCATGAGCCCGGTGTCAGCGTCAACCGCACCACCTCGATTACCAACCCGTGGGGCCAGCTCAACAGCTTCACCATCCGCGGCATGGGCGGAAACCGCGTACTTTTGACGGTCGACGGCTCGCGTGTGCAGGAGGGCATCACCGACGGTAGCCGCGACTTCTTCGACATGAGCAATTTCAAATCCGTCGAGATCGTCCGCGGACCGAACTCGGTGCTATGGGGTGCCGATGCGCTCGGCGGTTCCGTCATGTTCCAGACGCTCGATCCCTCGGATCTTTTGACCGACCCGACCAAGCCCTGGGCCGTCGAGGTCAGGACCGGCTATGACAGCCTCGACAACAGCTGGCGCAAGCAGGTAACGGCTGCCTACGACTTCGGCGACATCGAAGTTCTCGGCAGCTACGGCCAGGTCTCGTCAAGCGAAGCGGAACTCCGCAAGGCGCGCGCTGACGGCGGCATCTGGGGTTGCTCGCGTCTCTACATCGGTTGCGACCGCCTGTTCCCCGCCGACACCGACGTGGACAACGCGCTTGCGAAGGTCGTCTGGACACCGGACGCGCAGCATACGTTCAAGCTGACCGGGGAGCTTTTCGGCCGCGACACGCGAGTGCTGCAACTCTATGACATGTCGGCCTCCGCCACCGGGATCCCATCGACGACGGCCTATGTGAACGACCCTTACGTTCGCGATCTGGAAATGAGCCGCAAGCGCATTTCGCTCGAACATGATTGGCAGGTCGGCGCAGCGTGGCTCGACAGCGTCAACTGGAACCTCTCGTGGTCACCGCAGAAGCGCGAGACCGATAGCCGGCAGCGCCGCGTCTACTCCAACCGCATCCAGCTGCATGACCAGTACCGCAACTACAGCGAAGACTTTCTTGAAGCCGATATCCAGATGAAGTCGTCCTTCGACCTGGGATCCACGCACCACACGTTGACCTACGGCTTCGACGGCGACCGCACCAAGGGTGACTACGCCGGTATCAACAGGACCTACAATTCGCTGACGGGCACAACGACCACGGCGATCAACCAGGGCTTCAGCTTCCCACGTGTCGACACCGAGCGTGCCGACTTCTACCTTGAGGACAGCATCGAGTTTCTAGACGGCCAACTGACCGTCAATCCCGGTGTTCGTCTTGCGCACTACTCGATCGATCCGACGGGTGACGCCAGCTATCCGGGCCTGCCGGGTTTCCGCCCGCAAAAGCAGGAGAATACCGAACTTCTCAAGCGGGTTGGTGCCATCTACAAATTCGACGATACCTATTCGGCCTATGCCTCTTATGGCGAGGGCTTCAAGATGCCGACGTCGGCGCAGCTCTTCCAATCCAGCGTCGACCCATTCACCGGCAGTTCGCTCGTGCCGAACCCCAACCTGAAGCCGGAATCGGTCGACAGCTACGAAATCGGCTTCCGTGGCGAACTGGATCGCGGCTATTTCACCGTGGCAACTTTCTATGCTGACTACACGAACTTCATTCGCGGCTTTCAACCCATCACCGTCACGGGTCCTGGCGGAGTCCCGGTCGTTGGTTACACCTCCAACAACGTCGAAGACGTGGCGTTGTGGGGGATCGAGTTCGGCGGCGAATACGAAGTTCTCGACTACACGACAGCATCGGCGAACATCACCTGGAGCAAGGGGCGTCAGCGCACATCTGCCGGGGCGGCGACCACCGCCTTCGATGGGGCCACGCCGCTCACCGCCGTCCTCGGCCTCAAGCATGAACTGCCCGATTACGGCCTTCAGTTCGAAGTCTTCGGTACGTTCGCAGCGGGACGCACGCAGAACAGTGATCCTGCCGACTATCTGGTTCCGGGCTACGCCGTCTTCGACGCCTATGCGAAGTGGACGCCAAGGGAAAACGTCGAGTTGACGGCCGGCATCGAGAACATCTTCGATCGCCGCTACTTCCCCAACACCCTCACTGGCTATGATCGCGTCCCCGCATCCGTCGCCACAGCCAACGTCAACCCACTCGAGCTGCAGACCGCTCCGGGCCGGGTGTTCAAGCTCGGCGCAACTGTGCGCTTCTGATCGACGAGCAAGGCATGCGCGGCAGCGGCCGCGCATGCCCCTCTTTCCCAAGGCAGGAGCGCAGCATGTTCAAGATCGCCGGCCAATTCCAGCGCCTCATCGGCCTCTGCGTCCGCTCGCCCGGCGGCAAGGTCAATCTGGCGCTGTTCCTGCTCATCACCGCGCTGACGCTCGGCAGCGTCTATGCCAGCGTGCGCCTGGTCGAATGGACCGGCGCCTTTTATTCGGCGGTCGAAAAGGTCGATGCACCTGGGGTCTTGAGGCAGATCGGCATCTTTGCCGCCATCATCGCCTTGAATTCCGCCCGACATCTGCTGGCAGAATATCTGCGCAAGATTCTCGAAATCCGCTGGCGCCGGACATTGACGGATATCGCCATCGACCGTTGGACGGCCAACAAGGCCTTCTGGCATCTGGCGCAGGCCAAGACCGACAGGATAGACAACCCGGATCAGCGTATCGCCGAGGATTGCCGGCTGTTCGTCAGTGGCATGCTCAGCGAGACCCTCGACCTCATCTCCCGCGTCGTCGGACTGGTTTCGTTCATCGCCATTCTCTGGGGCCTTTCCGACTTTCCCCTGTCGCTTGCGTTCATGGGCATCGACCTCGAAATACCGCACTACATGGTCTGGGCGGCGTTTCTCTATGTCGCGGTCAGCAGCGGGCTGACGCACCTGCTCGGCCGGCCGCTCAAGGGCCTTTTCTCCGAACAGCAACATCGCGAAGCCGACTTCCGCTATGCGATGGCCCGATGGCGTACAAGCTTTGACGAGGTTGCGCTTTCGAACGGAGAAGACGCCGAAAAACGGATATTCCGCGCCCGCTTCGACGCACTTGCGGCGAACTGGAAGAAGCTGATCATCCGCGAACTGATCCTCGGCGGCTTCACCTATCCGTTCAATCATTCCGTTCTGCGGATACCGCTCTTCGTCGCGCTGCCGGGCTATCTCGCGGGCCATGTCGCCTTTGGCGGATTGATGCAGTTGAGCACCGCCTTTTCGCAGGTCGTAACAACGCTCTCCTGGTTCATCTTTTCCTATCGCGACCTTGCCGACCTCGTCGCCACCGCTTCGCGCCTGGATAATTTCATGCAGTCGGCAGCCGCAAGCACCGGCCCTGACGCCCGCATTCACCGCTTGGGACGAAGCGATGTCTTCCATCTGAACGCCCTTTTGCTCGATACGCCCGATGGCCGCAGTCTTCTGACCATCGAGGATCTGACGATCAGCACCGGCGAGTGCGTCTGGCTGCGCGGTCCATCCGGCATCGGAAAGACCACCTTGATGAAAGCCGTTGCCGGTCTCTGGCCACATGGCACCGGCGAGATCAGGCGGCCGCAGGAAGGCTGGATGTTCCTGCCGCAGAAGCCTTACCTGCCACTTGGCACGCTGCTCGAAGCGACCGCCTATCCATCTGCGGTCGAAAGTTTCGGCGAGGAGCAGATCCGCGCTGCACTTTGCGATGTCGGACTGGAGCATCGCGTGGCCGATAACGGGGCTACCAGTCTCGAAGCGCCCGAAGGGCTGTCCGGCGGAGAGCTGCAGCGGCTGGCGATCGCCCGCCTGCTGCTACACGCGCCGCGCTGGGCGATCCTTGACGAGGCGACGAGCGCGCTCGACGCCGCGGCCGAGGCGAAACTCCTGTCACTGGTCCGGCATCGCCTGCCCCAGACCGCGTTGATCCTGATCGCCCATCGCGGGCCACAAATGTCTTTCGACGTCCGAACCATCGACCTGATGCCGATACCAGCCTTGGCCGCCGCTTAGCAGCACAACCTATCCCGTTCCCTTCCGCAACCGTGAGACAACACATGACAGATTCTGCTTCCGCAACCCGCCGCTTCGTTCTCGAAACACCTGATACGGTCGTGCGCAGACTGCCCGATATTGGCAAGCTGATGATCATCGGCAAACGCAATGGCGTCACCCACGAACGCATCGGCCCCGTCGAACATGTTGAAGATGACGGCGCCTTCCTTGTCTGTCGGGGACAGGATCATGACAGCCGCCTCGATCCGCGGCTTGTTGCGACTGTCGTCATCGACACGTCGAGCGTTATGCAGGAACAGGTCTATCCGCGGCTCGATTTCAACGGCGCCGATGGGGAACCCGTCTTCAGCATCGTCGGCTTCGGCGGCCTCGAACCGTTCGAGACAGCCCTTGCCGGTCTTGCGACCGAGGTCGACCCGGTTGAACGGCCAAAGGCAGAAAGAACCGAACGAGCCGACGTCGCCACGGATGATCCAGGCCTCGTGCCGCTCAATGCGGCACTCGCTTCAGCCGAGACCATCGTCATCGCCTTCGATCAGCCCGGCTTCTCGCAGCGCTGGAGTGGCGTCGTCCCGAAAGTGAGCCCCGCCATGGGCTTCATCAATGTGATGACATCGGACTTCCATCTTCATCTGCTCGGCGGCACCGTCTCACGCTGGCAGGAAGAGGCGACCGAAGACGAGGTCGTGCTTGCCGCATACGGCAAGGACGAGCGCCCCACAGGGCTCACCCTTCGCGCCAAGACCGCTGCGGCGTTTCGCCCAGCCAACTGATCGAGGATACGGCGTTGACTACAATCGAACACAAGCCAGGCACATGGATCGTGCCCTCGACCGGCGAAGAAATCCGCCACAACGACCTGATGAACCGCCTGTCCCGCAAACAGGCGGTGCTTCTCGGCGAGACGCACGACCGCTACGACATCCATCGCTGGCAGCTTCACTTCACGGCCGGCCTTTACGCCCACAATGCCAACCTTGTCGTTGGCTTCGAGATGTTTCCGCGCAGCACCCAGCCAGTCCTCGACGCGTGGGTGGCGGGAAACCTTTCCAATGCGGAATTTCTGGACAAGGTCGGCTGGCAAACCGTCTGGGGATTTCCGGCTGATCTCTACATGCCGATCTTCGATTTTTGCCGGCAGTTCAAGGTTCCGATGAAGGCGTTGAATTGCCGGCGGGCGCTGGTGACGGAAGTCGGCAAGCTCGGCTGGGAGGCGATAGCACCCGAAGACCGCGACGGTGTCACCCCGGCAAAGCCGGCGATGCCGGCCTATCGGCAGTATCTGTTCGATATCACCGGCGGCGGATCGCCGGCACGGAAAGCCACTTCGGCTGAGGACCCCGCCTTCGACCGCTTCGTGCGGGCGCAGCAGACGTGGGATCGCGCCTTTGCCTGCAACATCGCCGAGGCGCATGCTGATGGCGGCGCGCTCGTCGTCGGCATCATCGGGCGCGGCCATCTGGAATATGGTCACGGTACGCCCTACCAGCTGGCCGATCTCGGCTTCACGGACGTTGCCGTCCTTCTGCCCAGTGATCACGAGCAGATAACAGCCGAGCAGCATGACATGGCGACAGCCATGTACCGGCTGCCGCCGGTCGCGCACGCGGTGGCCAAGCGCAATCGCGACGAGGTGTAAACGCTTCCGCCGTGCCGTCGGTTTCCCTGTCGTTCAACTGTTACACCCGGATGCTACTCGCCGCCTGCAAACTCATCCGCGGTTTTCGGATGAGGCCCAAATTCAGGAGCGTGCCACCATGGTGCAAGACAAGCCGGCGACAACGAGACATTCCTTCAACCTCAAACGGCGCACAGTCCTGAGCGGCGCATTGGCCTCGCTCGTCTGCGCGCCGTTCGTCGCGCGCAGCGCGGCTGCCCAATCGAGCTCGGGTGAACTTCGCATCAGCGCATGGGCCGGTTACATTTCTCCGGAAATGCTCGCAGCCTTCGAAAAGGCGACTGGTATCAAGGCGAGCTACACGCCCTACGGCACCAACGATGAAATACTCAGCCTGATGAAGGTCAATCAGGGCGAGGGTTTCGATGTCATCTGGCCGGCGCTCGACCGTGTTCCGAACTATGTCGAAGCCTCGCTCGTTCAGCCGATCGACGAAAAGCGCGTCGAATGGGACCGTTGCATCGAAAGCGCTGTGAAGAGCTCCGAGACGCTCGGCGCCGTGGTCGAGGGAAAACGCTATCAGGTGCCGACCGACTGGGGCACGGAAGCCATCGCCTTCGATACGCAAAAGGCACCGCTCACGTACGGCACCGCCTCCTACAGCGATCTGTGGAAGCCGGAAATGGCTGGCAAGGTCACCGTCCGCGGCCATTCCGCTCTCGTCGGCCTGGCGCTGTGGCTGGAGCAGCAAGGCAAGTTGCCGAAGCCATTCCTAGAAAGCTTCAAGAATCCGGAGGCCATGCGCGCCAACTACGATGTCGTCCTTGAGGAGGCTCTCGCCCGCAAGGCCAACGTCGCGCAGTTCTGGTCGAGCCAGAACGAGGCGCAAGGCGCGTTCCGCACCAACGGCTGTATCCTCGGCCAGACATGGGATTCGACAGCTGCCGGCCTGAAGCAGGAAGGCATGCCGATCGGCTACATCGCGCCGAAGGAAGGCGCGCTCGCCTGGATGGAAGGCATTTCCCTTCCGATCGGCGCCAAGAATATCGACCAGGCTTATGCGTTCATCAACTGGATGCTGACGCCCGAGGCGGGCGCCATGTACGCCAGCCATGCCAAGGTCAACACCACTGCCAAGGGCGCAGAAGCGCTGCTTCCGGCCGATGCCAAGGCTTTCTTCGAAACAGCCTACCCGGCCGACGCACTCGACAAGTTGTGGTGGTGGCCGGTGCAGGAGAGCTGGTTCGTCGAACTGCGCACCGAGTACCAGGATCGCTTCCTCAGCGCCTGACGGTTTTCCGCCGAACAACACGTAAACCGAAGCGCGCGAGCGCGACACGCATGCGGTTGGCGGCGCTGGCCTTGAAGGCAAGCGCCGCCCGTCTCCTCATTCCCGGGAATATCTGCTGTCATGACCAATACCGTCAGCCTGCTGGACGTCGAAATGCGCTTTGCCGCCAGCCTGGCGATCCGGCGCATGTCACTCGAAGTCCGGTCGGGAGAGTTCTTTTCGATCCTCGGCCCGTCGGGCTGCGGCAAGACCACGCTGTTGCGCATGATTGCAGGCTTCCTGCAGCCAACCGCGGGCAGGATCTTCATCGACGGTCAGGACATGCGCGACATCCCGGCCAACCGCCGCTCGACCGCGATGATCTTCCAGTCTCTCGCGCTCTTTCCACTCATGCCGGTCTGGGAGAATATCGCCTTCGGTCTTGAAGTGCGCGGCATGAGCAAGGCCCGCCGACGGCAGGAAGCCGAGCGCTTGCTGGAACTCATCGCGCTGCCCGGCTATGGCGAGCGCATGCCGCACGAATTGTCGGGCGGGCAAAGACAGCGCGTCGCGATCGCCCGCGCGCTGGCGATCGAGCCCAAGGTGCTGCTTCTCGATGAGCCGCTATCAGCGCTCGACCTCAAACTCAGACAGCGGATGCGCGCCGAGCTTCGCGATCTCCAGAAACGCACTGGCGTCACCTTCATCTACATCACCCACGATCAATCGGAAGCACTGGCGATGTCCGACCGCGTCGCGGTGATGAGCGCCGGCGAGTTGCAGCAAGTGGGCGAGCCGCTTGAACTCTATACCAACCCGGCCACCGCCTTCGTCGCCGAATTCGTCGGCGAGAACAACATCATGTCCGGCACCGTCGTCGACACCTTCGGCGATTACGCGGTTCTTGAAGGTGCGCACGGTCGCTTTGTCGGACGCCGCAGTGCGAACCTTCAACCCCAGATGAAAGCGCGCCTCTATGTTCGGCCGGAATCGCTTTCTCTCAACCGCCAGGAACCCGAGAACCGTCTGACGGCGGTATCCAAGCGTTTCGATTTCGAAGGTGCTTTTGCCACCGCGCACGCGGTCGTTCCGCATGACAGCGATCCGCTCAGCGTCCAGTTGGCAATTCCCCATCAGCATCTCGGCGAGGCGCCCGACATCGGCAAGCCGTTCGTCGCCGGCTTCTCCCGGCAAGACGCGGTCGTTCTCGCCCATGAATGAGATTACCCAACGTTTCGGCAAGCATCTCGGTGGCTGCTTCATTTTGCTGGTGCTTTTCTGGCTGGCCGGTCTCGTGCTCGTTCCCAACCTGACGATGCTCGACTTCGCCCTTCGACCAAACCTGCCTGCCGCCCAGCTCGGCGGCCCGAAGGACGGCTATTTGCTCGACAATTTCCTCTACCTCTGGAACCATCCATCGCATGGCTGGATCTTCCTGAAGACCGTCTGGTCGAGCGCGCTCGTGACGGTGCTGACATTCGTCATCTGCTATCCCATCGCCTATTGGCTGGGGCAGGTTTCGACACCAAGGCAGACATCGGCCCTGCTCGTTCTTTTGACCGTGCCCTATCTGATGAACGAGGTCCTGCGCGGGCTCTCGTGGTACATCATCCTGGCCTTCGACGGTCCGCTGAATGCCGCGCTTGTCCACCTCGGACTGCTTAGCGAACCCGTCCGGTGGTATGGCGACGGCGGCGTATTGGCGGGCATGGCCTATGCCTATCTGCTGTTCATGCTCCTGCCGATCTACAACGCCGTCAGCACGCTTGATCACGCACAGATCGATGCGGCCCGCGACCTTGGCGCCGGAACAGTGCGCATCCATCGCCGGGTCGTCCTTCCCCATGCCAAGGTAGGCATCGCGACCGGCTGCGTCTTCACCTTCATGCTGGCGGCCGGAAGCTACATGGCGCCGGCGCTGCTCGGTGCACCGGGCAGCCGCTGGTTCACGCAGCTGATCTACGACTGGTTCTTCGAAAGCGGCAACTGGAACCGCGGCGCGGCCTATGGCGTCACGTTGCTGGTGCTATGCCTCATCGCCGTCCTTGGGATGCTGCGCCTTTTCCAGGTCAACCTGACGAGTGCGGTCAAATGACAAATGTGAGCACACCAGCTTCAAACCCTGTCCGGCCGGTCTCTGCAGGTCGCCTGAAAACCCGGGCGTCTCGCGTTCTCGACAGACTGCCGCGCCTCGCCTTTCGCCTCTATTTTGCGTTCTTTCTTACCTATCTGCTGCTGCCGCTGCTGATCCTGGCGGCAGCGACGTTCAACAGGAGCAGCTTTCCGACAATCGTTCCCTGGCTTGGCACGACAGACATGTGGATCGCGGCCCTGTTTCGCGATGCAGAAATGCTGAAGGCGCTCGGCAGTTCCGCCGTGATCGCGGCCGGCGTCATCGCCATCTCGCTGCCTGTCGGAACCGCCGCCGCCCTTGTGCTGACCAGCCTGCATGGCCGGGCCCGCAACATCCTCTACGCGCTGATGGTGTCCCCGTTGCTCACACCTGGCGTCGTCATCGGCATCGCCACGCTCTTGTTCTGGCGCAAGGTCGGCATCGGCGGCGGCGTTGCGCTCAGCATTCTTGCCCAATCGAGCTTCATCATCTCGTTCGTCATGTTGATGGTCGCAGCGCGGCTGCAGCGCTTCGACAGAACGATGGAAGACGCGGCCCTCGGCTTGGGCGCCTCCCGCATCTACGTGTTTCGCCGGATCCTGCTGCCGTTCCTGCGTCCGGCGCTGGTAGGCGCGTGCTTCATCGCCTTCCTTCAGTCCTTCGAGAATTACAACACCACGCTCTTTGTTCGCGGCACCGAAACGCCGCTGACGATCTTCATCGCGTCGAAAGTGAGAGCGGGCCTGACGCCGGTCGTGAATGCACTCGG
Source organism: Ensifer adhaerens (assembly GCF_013283195.1). Classification (GTDB taxonomy): domain Bacteria; phylum Pseudomonadota; class Alphaproteobacteria; order Rhizobiales; family Rhizobiaceae; genus Ensifer; species Ensifer adhaerens_G. Next base: position 107,218 of record NZ_JABEKT010000002.1, read on the forward strand.
CCTCGTGATGATGATCACCACGCTTGCTGGCGCGATTGCATGGGAGGTCATTCGGCGTCGCAAGCGCATTGCGGCAGGACCGGCAACGTAAACGCATCGCCTCCCTTCCCGGGCGGCGGCGCGCCGTGACAGCTCGAAGGCGGAAGGGCGGCCAAGACACTCAATCAGACACAATGGAGAATAGCCCTTGAAACACGGTGCTTTCGGTGTTGGCATCTCGGCGAAAAACCGGGCCGGCGACCTCACGACCCTCGGTGAAGAGTTGGATATGATCGAGGCGCTGGGCGTCGATCTCATCGAACTGCCGACCTTCGACTACGACCTCGTAATCGGTGGGAGGGTCAGGGCGCCCCAGCTTTTCGCCTTGAAGACGGCCTGCGCGGGCCGCGCCGTTGCCTATTCGGTACACGGTCCGTTGGCGATCAACCTCATGGACGGACCGACAAATACGCCGCGCCATATCGAGGTGCTGGAAGCGTCGCTCGATGTCGCCGCCGCCGTCGGCGCTGTTCACTATGTCCTGCATTCCGGCCTGACCCATGAGACCCAGGCGGCGAAAATCGAAGATGCCTATGCCCGCCAGCGCGAACTGCTCGCCGAGGCAGGCGAGCTTGCCCGGGCGCGCAACCTGATCATCTGCGTCGAGACCCTGTTCGAGTATGACGGCTGGAAGCATGCCTCGAGCCCCAAGCGGCTGGCGCAGGAGATCGCGATCGTCGACCATCCTCACATCATGGCGACAATCGATTTCAGCCACAGCTACATCAAACTGGATGCCGACGGACGCAGGGAAAGCTTCGTGGAGGAGATTGCAGCGCTGGCGCCTGTCGCACGCCATCTGCACGTTCATGACAGTTTCGGCCGCCAGGACGATCTCTGGGCCTATACCCAAAGCGAACGCCTGGCGTACGGAAACGGTGACCTGCATCTGCCGGTCGGATGGGGTGACATTCCCTGGACGCAGCTCCTTGAGGCGTGCGAGTTCCCTGAAGGCGTTGTCTTCAACATCGAACTCGACCCCCGTTACTGGTATGCCGCCCGGGAATGCGTCGACATCACACGAGGACTTGCCGGAAAAGCCCGGATCGCAGGGCAACAGGACCGAAGCAAGGTCGCGTAACGAGGGGTAAACGTGGAGGAGGTGCAGCACAACGCATGGCTGATGTGTTGCGTTGCACCGAACCGGTCCACTGCCGCCGCTTGGCCGCGGCATGTGCGACAGTTCGAACGTGGCAAAAGACTGAGCGGACAACCCGCTCGGAGGCCGTCACGGCTTGCCCGGATTGCTCAAATGCCGCTGCGCCATCAGCGCCGCTTCAACGCGGTTCTTCGTTCCGAGCTTCACCAGCAGCCGGCTGACATGGAACTTGACGGTCTTGATCTGGACACCCATTTCCTCGGCAATCGCGCGATTGGTGTAGCCGCGACCGAGCAGGCGGAAGACGATCTCTTCCTTGGGCGAAAGCGCATCGATCAGCTTGCCGGCCTTGTGCTCCTCCGTCCTGTTGCGGATAACGCCGAAAAGCCGCATGCCGAGATTGGGCGACATATAGGACCGCCCCTCGGCAACCGCGACGATGGCCGCAACCAGCTCCGGTGCGGGCGTGCCCTTCAAGACGTAGCCGGCGGCTCCGGCGTCAAGCGCCTCGAGCACATCGTCGTCTTCCTCCGAGACGGTCAGCATCACGACCTTGGTGTCGGGCCACCGGCTGGTGATATCGCGCGCGGCCTCGATGCCGTTGCCCGGCATGGAGATGTCGAGCAAGGCGACATTGGGCGACAAGCGCTCGACAAGACCGAGCGCTTCCGCCTTCGTGCCGCCCTCGCCGATCACCGAGAGACCTTCCTCCAACCGGAGCGCCTGCAGCACACCCATACGAAACAGGGAATGGTCGTCGACGACGATGACCGAGGTCGTTTCACTCATCAAGCATTCCCCCTCCAAGATCGAGCGTCATGGTCAACACCGCGCCTGCCGGCCGCGGTTCGAACTCCAGCGTGCCGCCGAGGCTTTCGACCCGTTGGCGCAGGCCATGAATGCCAAGCCCACCGTCGCCAGTCCCTTGTGGAGCAGGTTCGCCCGGGCGCCTTCCGCCGTCTCGCACGCTCAGCTTCAAGATCGCACCATCGATGTGGCAGGTCACCCGTTGATCGTTGCCGGAGGCATGGCGGTGGGCGTTGTTGAGCCCCTCCTGGACGAAGCGATAGGCGCAGGTCTTGATGACGGTCGGAAGGGCGATGCGGGCGCCAGACGTCTCGACGAGAACGGTGGTAGCCGTGCGCGCTTCGTGCAGCTTGACGGCGCGCGCGACGACCTGCTCCAGATTGAGCCTGTCGATGTCGGGCAAAAGCAGCGAGCGGGCGATCATGCGGATTTCGTGCAGTGCCTCTTCCAGGGTCCGGCCGATCGCTTCCAGAGAATGCTCCCGCTCTCCCTTGGTCTTGGCGCGGCGCGCCGGTTCGATCTGCAGGACGGCAAAGCCGATGAGCTGTGCCGGCCCGTCGTGAAGATCGGCGCCGATGCCGCGGGTCAGCTTCTCGTTGAAATCCGTCAATCGCAAGGAGGCCAGGCGGGCGCGGTCGCGCAGCATACGGATTTCTTCCGACACCCGCTCTGCCTCGTCGGCGCGCTGCTGAAGTTTCCGGCGTTGTCGCTCGATCGTTGCACTGCCGCGATGCACGATGCCGAACAGGCCAAGCATGATCAGGGCGGAGGCACCTGCGACGATGATCCAGCTGCTAAGCCGCACCTCGAAGATTTCCCGGTGCAGAAGCTCGGTGTCCTCGTGCACCTCGGCAACCGCGACGATCGCCGCGCTGTCGGCACGACGCACCGGACTGTAGATTTCCAAATAGCGCATGCTGAAATTGCGAAGCGTGTGCTCGTCGGCGCCCAGGTCCGCATACTCGGAGGCAACCTCGCCGCCTAAGGCCCGCACGAGCCCCGCCGGCGGATTGAAGCGGCGACCGATCAGCTGCCGGGTTGTGGAATAGGCCACCGTGCCGTCCGGGCGCCAGAGCTCGAAATAGGGAAAGCTGCTGCGGAATTGCTCGTCGGCGAAGAGGTGGTCGAGTTTCACGATCGTCGCCGGTGACAGTTCCTTTGCCTGGTCCAACTCCTGGGCCATCGGCTCCAGGATGCTCTGCATGAAAAGTGCTGTCGATGCCGCCCGATCGTGGGCGGCGTTCTTGGAAACCTCTTCGGAAATCAAATAGCCGGCGACCGCGGCGGCAACAAGGATAAGCACGCTGCTCGCCAGCAGAAACTGGACAGACAAGGTCTGTCGGCGGAACCAGGCGCCTGGCAACGACCACCGCCCGCCCGCAACCGGATCAAGGTGCCGCTGCTGTGCCGGAGTATTGCCCGCCATGCCACCCAGAAGATCAGTCAAACTGCGCCGCTCCCTCCTTCGGGTCGTGCGCGAAGTCGAAATTGTCCGCGCACGAAAATCAAGACGCTGCCTTGCTGGATGATGATCGCAGTATTTTCATAAATTGAAAGAGCGTCGGCGAACAACATCTTAGGGTTGGACTATATCTGGACCTAAGTCCAGTATCCCTTGCGGTCCTATTCTACCTGCCGCGCCGACAGTGGTCGGACTGCCGGTGCGACATTCGTCGGCAATTTCGCCCGACTTTGCGACGTTTCTTTCTTCGCCGTTTCCTCCGAACATCTGAGCATCAACACGAAGGTCCTGATCAAGAGATCGGACAAGAAGACGATTTGCAGCCGACGGGCGCAGGCGACGCCTGCCCGCCGGGCGGTGAAACTTTGGCAAAAACCGGCGGGCGCGGCTGCGTTACGGCCGACGGAGGGGAAAATGGTACAGCTTAACCGAAACGACCTCGACTTCATCCTGAAGCAGATCAAGATCGCTGAGGCGCACACGGCCGCCATCGAAGGCGGCGCCGACCCCCGGACAGCGCTCGAGCAGCTGGTATCAAGCCCGCTGCTTCCCTACGGCCTGCGCACCGTTGACGGCTCGTACAACAACTTCCAGCCGAACATGACGCATTTTGGTTCTTCGGACCAGGTGATGGCCCGGCTGCTGACACCAAATTATGCGGCCGCAGAAACCAACATCCGCAACGGCCTGCCAACCAGCTACGCAGATCTCAGCGGTTCGGTCTACGACAGCCAGCCGCGCATGATATCCAACATCGTGGCCGACCAGTCCCTGAACAATCCGGCCGCCATTTCCGGCGCACTTGCCTCCGTCGGCATCACCGGCTCGCAGGCACTGCAGATCATTGGCGAGGTGATGCAGTTGCAGGCGGTGGCCCGGGCCGCGCATGCAGCCGTCGCCGACGCTGCGGCAGACGCTGACGCCGCCGTGGCTGCTGCCAACGTTATCGTCGCGAGCGCGCAAACCGCGCAGGCCATAGCACAGTCCGCCTTCGATACGGCAGCGGCCGGGCAGGCAGTCGCCGCACAGGGCCTCGGCGCCGCCAACGCGACGCTGGCGTCAGCCGTCGCAGCACGCGATGGACATGCCTCCGTCGTCACCGCCGCCCAATCCGCCGTCGCCGCCGCGCTCGTCGCCAGCCAGTCCGCTGCAGCTGCGGCCGCCGCCGCGGAAGCGTCCAAGAACATTGCGTTTGCCAATCTGGGCCTCGCCCAGCAGGCCGAAGCCAATGCGCTCGCCGCCTTCCAGAATGACCCGAGTCCTGCCAATGCCGCAGCCTATGCGGCGGCTGTCGATGCCCGTGAAGAAGCACAGATCATTCATGCCCAGGCCGTCGAGGATCATGAGGATGCGGTTGCTGTCCTTGGATCGGCCCAGTCGGCACATGCCGCGACGATCTCCGTCCTCCAGGACGCCATCGCCGAGCAGCAAGTGCTGTCCAACGCAGTCAACGTGGCCCAGGCGGAGGCTGCAGATGCGGCAACCGCTCTTGCCAATGCCGACGCAAGCCTGAGCGCTGCCACCAACGACCTCGCCCAGGCAAACGACGCCCTTGCCGACGCGATCGAGGCGCGCGATGCCATTCCGACTGACGGCGCCGCAACGGCAGCTGCCGTCGCTGCCGCAGCGGCCGCCGATGCTGCCGTGATTGCCGAAGTCACGTCACACGGCGTGACGATGGACGGCGACAACGTCTTCATCAAGAACATTGCCGCCGACCTTGGCGACACCGCCTCCTTTAACGGGTTCATGACGATTTTCGGCCAGTTCTTCGACCACGGCCTCGACCTCACCGCCAAGGGTGGCAGCGGCAACGTCATCATTCCGCTGCAGCCCGATGACCCGCTCTACGTGCCGGGCAGCCAGACCAACTTCATGGTTCTCACCCGCGCGACCAACGACGCCGTACATGCCGGGCCTGACGGCCAGGTCGGGACGTCCGACGACATCCGTGATCATCGCAACGAAACCACGCCCTGGATCGACCTCAACCAGGTCTATACCTCGAACCCGTCGCACCAGGTGTTCCTGCGCGAATATGTGATGGTCGGCGGCAAGCCGATGGCAACCGGCCAGATGCTCGAGGGCGCCAACGGCGGACCACCGACCTGGGCCGACATCAAGGCCCAGGCGCGCGAGCTGCTCGGCATCGAGCTCAGCGATCTCAACGTCCATAGCGTGCCGCTTCTGGTCACCGACCTCTATGGCGAGTTCGTGCGCGGCGCCAACGGCCTGCCGCTGATGGTGACGGCGACGGGACCCGTCGAAGGCAATCTCGCAGCGCCGCTCAATGCGCTGACCAGCCTCAGCGCCGGCCGGGCCTTCCTCAACGACATCGCCCACAACGCGGTGCCGAGCGCGCCGATCGACCATGACCGCAACCCGGCGACAGCACCCGTGGCGGTGCTGCCGGATGCCGACAATGTGACCGGCAACCCCATCACCCCGAACCAGTTCGGCTTCAACCTAACTTACGATGACGAGCTGCTGAACGCGCATTTCATCGTCGGCGACGGCCGCGGCAACGAGAACATCGCGCTGACCGCGACGCACTCGATCTTCCACAGCGAGCACAACCGCCAGGTCGACGCCATCAAGGCGACGGTGTTGGCCGAAGGCGATCTGGCGCTGCTCAACGAATGGCTCCTGGTCGATGTTACAAGCCTGCCCACCGACCTTTCTGGCTTGATCTGGGACGGTGAGCGCCTCTTCCAGGCGGCCCGCTTCTCCACCGAAATGGTCTACCAGCACCTGGTCTTCGAAGAGTTCGTCCGCGCCGTTGCCCCGCAGATCGATCCGTTCGTGTTCTCGCATTCGGTCGAGATCGACGCGGTGATCTATGAGGAATTTGCCCAGGTCGTCTATCGCTTCGGTCACTCGATGCTCGCCGAGAACGTCGAAATGCTGAAGCTCAGCAACAACGCGGCAACCCCTGAAGAAGTCGGCCTGATCGATGCGTTCCTGAACCCGGTGATCTTCAACAGCGCGGGTGTGGATGCTCATGCGGCGTCCGGCGCCATCCTGCGCGGCATGACCCGTCAGGTCGGCAACGAAATCGACGAATTCATGACCAGCGCGCTGCGCAACAACCTCGTGGGCCTGCCGCTGGATCTGGCGGCACTCAACATGGCGCGCGCCCGGGAAACCGGCGTGCCCTCACTCAACGAGGCCCGGCGGCAGATCTACGAGCAGACGAACGACACCTACCTCAAGCCCTATACGAGCTGGGCCGACTTCGCCCAGCATATCAAGAACCCGCTCTCGGTCGTCAACTTCATTGCCGCCTATGGCACGCATGATGCGATCATCGGCGCTACGACCGCGGAAGCCAAGCGCGACGCCGCCTGGGATCTGGTCTTCGGCGTTGCCGGGGAGACAGCCGCCGAGCGTCAGGCGCGCCTTGATTATCTCAATTCAACTGGCAGCTGGGCGAACACGGAGACAGGCCTCAACAAGGTCGATTTCTGGATCGGGGGTCTTGCCGAAGCGCTGATGCCGTTCGGCGGCATGCTCGGCTCCACCTTCACCTACGTTTTCGAGCTGCAAATCCAGAACCTGCAGAACGGCGACCGTTTCTACTACCTGAGCCGCACACAGGGTCAGAACCTGCTGAACGAACTGGAAAGCGACAGCTTCGCCGACCTGATCCGCCGCAACACCGACACCGAAGAAACCGGCCTGCATATCAACGGGGCCGCGTTCCAGACAGCCGACTACATCATCGCGATGGACCAGTCCAAGCAGTACAACCAGGGGATCGGCAGTGCCGACCCGACCGGCGAAGCCGACGTCATCTCTGCTATCACGGGCACAACCTCGCTCGTCGTGCGTGCGGCCAACTATCTCCGGTTTACCGGTGACCAGCACGTGGTCCTCGGCGGGACCAATGCCGGCGAAACACTGATCGGCGGCTCCGGCGACGACACCATCTGGGGCGAAGGCGGCGACGACCGTATCGAGGGCGGCTTCGGCGTCGATCACCTGCATGGCGGCGATGGCGATGACATCATCACCGACAGCGGGACCGATATCGGCGCGGCCGACGTGATCAAGGGCGAGGGCGGCGACGACATCATCAATGGCGGCATGGGCCTAGACCTCGTCTTCGGCGGCGACGGCAACGACGTTCTGGCCGGTGGCGAAGACCAGAAGACGCTGTCGGGCGGTGAAGGCAACGATTTCATCCGGGCGCCCACCGGCGGTGGGGTCATCCTCGGCAACGAGGGCGACGACTGGATGGAAGCCCAGGGCAACATGACGACGCTCACCGGCGACAACTCCGAACTGTTCTTCAATTCGCGCATCATCGGCCACGACGTGATGATCGCCGGCGAAAACGACACCGACTTCGACGGTGAATCCGGCGACGACATCATGGTGCAGGGCATCGGCATCAACCGCTCGAACGGCATGGCCGGCTTCGACTGGACGTCGTTCCAGAACAACGACTATGGCGCCGATGCCAACATGAACATCAGCATCTTCGTCAATCAGCAAAACAACATCGTCCGGGACCGCTACGACCTGGTCGAAGGCCTGTCGGGCTGGGATCACAACGACCGGCTCACCGGCCGCGACGTGGTGATCGGTGGTTATGATCCGAACGGCAATGCGGCACAGGTCGAGCCCGATGCGCCGATCGAAAGCTTCTCCAACGCGCTTCTCGAGAAGAACGTCGACCGGATTGCCGGCCTGCGCGACCTCGTCGCTCACCTGCAACGCTTCGAGATCTACAATCCGCACAACCTCGATGCCAACGGCAACCCGATCAATCCGGCAGGCGAGATGCTGCTTGGCGTCATGGATACATCCGACGGCTCTGATATCATCCTGGGTGGCGGCGGTTCCGACATCATCCGCGGCATGGGCGGCAACGACATCATCGACGGCGACAAGTGGTTGAACGTGCGCATCCTGGTATCGCCGGATCTGTCCCGCGGCCAGATCTGGACACCGTTTAGCATCGACTCGATCGCCGACATCCAGGCGCGGCTGTTCTCCGGCGAGATCAAGCCGAAGCAGTTGCAGGTGGTCCGGGAAATTCTCGACGGCGGCAATGAAGGCGATGTCGACACCGCCGTCTACTACGACGATTTCGCGAATTACGAGATCACGTACAACGACGACGGCAGCGTCACCGTCTCGCATATCAACCCAACGGTCGGCATCATCGACCCCGAAACCGGCAGGAACCTCGAAGCCGAGGGCACGGACCGGCTCTTCAACATCGAACGCATCCAGTTCGCCGACCGGGTCCTCGACCTTCGTTTGCCGACCGTGGACCTGCATGCCTTCGAAACCCAGAACTATCGCGATCAGTTCGCAACGGCCAGCTACGCCAATTCCAACGGATCCATCCCCTGGACCACCGGTTGGACCGAAGCGAACGACCGGGCAGGCAATGAGGCAACCACGGGCGAGATCCGCATCAGTGCCGGCCAATTGGAATTCCGGCAGGATACAGGGGTCGGCTCTACACCCGCCGGCGCATCGATCACTCGCAGCGTCGACCTGTCGACCGTTGGCAACGGCACCGCGACGCTGAGCTTCAGCTATCAGGAGGCCAACCTCGACAACGGCGAAACGCTGCAGGTGCAGTATTCGACTGACGGCCAGAACTTCACCACGCTGCAGACGCTCAACAGCACCTCCAACAACGGCACGGCGAGCCTGACACTGACGGGGCCGTTCACCGCCACCGCCGCAATCCGTTTCCTCTTCAGCGGCGTCGACGCCGGCAACGAAACCGTGCGTATCGACAATGTCAACGTCCAGTTCACCCGCCCGATCGACGATGGATCGACGGGCTGGACCAGCACCTTCGTCGAGGATCAGGCCGCAGTCGGCATCTCGAGCCTCGCCGGAATTGCGAGCAACGAGCAGATCGTCTCCGCAAGGGTCGTCCTGACCAACGCTGCCGCCGGAGACGTCCTGACGGCCACGACCGGCAATGGCCGCCCGGCCGGCATCTCGGTCCAGCAGACAGCCGCCAATGGCCAGATCGTCCTGCAGTTTTCGGGTACGGGAACGGCTGCGGATTTCCAGAGAGCGCTTGATGCCGTCCGCTTCGAAAACACCTCTGATAACCCCAACACGACGCCCCGTTCCATCGCGGTGACGGTCAATGACGGTATTCGCAACAGCGCGGTCGCAACCGCCACTGTCAATGTCACCGCGGTTCAGGATCCGACGGTCGCCAACGATGACAGCATCGTCACGAACGTGGCGCGTGGCACGGCGATCATCATTCCGGAATGGGCATTCCTCTATAACGACACCGATCCGGACAGCGCGCTGGACGTGACGGCCGTATCCGCTGCCAACGGGCTGACGGGTGTCAGCCTCACCACCAATCCCGGCTCGGTAACGCTCACCGATCCGACCAACGGCACGGCCGGCGGACTGTTCACCTACACGGCGACAGGGAGCAACGCGGACAACGCCAATGTCGCGCTCACCTACGACACGGCGGGACCGATCACCGGCGGCAACGGCAGCCAGATCCTGGTGGGCAGCGACGCGGCCAACTCCTTCAACGCCGGTGCCGGCAATGACGTCATCCTCGCTGGCGGCGGCGACGACGTCATCGACCAAACGAGCAACGAAGGCCGTGACATCGTCGATGGCGGAACCGGCAGTGACACCTACCGCCTGTCGGGCGTCCAGGGGGCAGAGCAGTTCCGCATCTATGCGGTCACCAACGGCCAGAATGGTGGACTTGCGGCAAGTCTCAACACCGCGTTCCTCGCCTCGACAGAAATCGTCATCACCCGCACAGTGGCGGGCGTCGAGACCGTTGTGGCCGAACTCGACAACATCGAGGAAATCGTCATCGGCAATCTGAACGTGACCGCCAACAACGGCAATGGCACGCCGGACGGCGGCGCCAGCGGCACGGATACCATCCAGGTCATCGGCAATTTCGACAGCACCAGCCTCAACTACTCGACCATTACCATTGAAGGCTCGAGCGGCGATGACATCGTCGACATTTCCAGCCTCACCTCGGCACATCGCATCGTCTTCCGCTCGAACGGTGGGCGGGACACCATCGTCGGCACGCTTCGTCCGCAGGATGTCGTCGAGATCCCGGCAGGTGCCGATCCTGCAAGCTATCTGGCGACCGACAACGGCAATGGCACGACGACGCTTGCGAGCGGCCAGCACACCATCACCTTCCACGGTGCTGCGCCGACCCTGGTTCCTGTCAACGACGATGACGATGACGCCGGCTCCGACCCGGACGACAATGATGATGATGGGGACGACGACACCTGCGGCTTTGGCGATGGCAGTGGGTCTGGCGATGGGGACGGTGGCGAGACGCCGTTGCCGGTTGCGGCGCGCACGCTGATCGGCACGTCTGCGGCGGATGTTCTGCTCGGTGGTGCTGTTGCCGACGTGCTTCTGGGCGGCGGCGGCAGCGACATCCTGTCGGGGGATGCCGGCAGCGACGTGCTGCGCGGCGAGGACGGCGCGCTCGACCGCAACACCGGACAACCCTTCTATCTCGCAACCGTCGAGATCACCGAACCGCTCGACAAGCTCGGCGGCCGCAAGCTCATGCCCGGAATGCCCGTCGAAGTGTTCGTCCAGACCGATGAGAGAACCGCGATCTCCTACCTCACAAAACCATTCTCCGACCAGATGCTCAGAGCCTTCCGCGAGGAATGACGGGAGATGATGAAGCGCCGGCGACGCCATCGGCTCAAGGATTAGCGGGATGAAGCCTGGATCGAAGGCCGGCGAATTCGGCGACGGTAAAATCGATCAGTTTCCTGATTCGGGCGATATTGCGCACTTCGCTGTGGACGCCGAGTTTGAGTGGCAGGGTCGGCGCCGATGTCCCCGTAACCAAGGCCCTTAGTCCGGGTCGACCGGCGGCTAGGAAAAAGGGAAGCGTGGCGGCAGCCAACCCGGCCTCCACGACGCTCAGCTGCGAGCGTATCGAATTTGTCCGCATGATCACCCGCGCGTCCGGAAGCAGTTCCCGCAGCCAGGCGGAAAGGGACACGCGCACCGGCGCTTCATCCAGTTCGACGACGGAATGTGTGCCGCTGCTGTCAGCCGAAGGCTGTCCGAAACGATCGACATAGCCATCGGCTGCAAACAGCCCATAGCGGATATCCGCTACCTTGCGCTCGACGATATCGTTCTGGTCGAAGCTGCCGAACCGAAACGCGATGTCGGCATCCCGCCTGGACAGGTTGAAGCGCCTGCTGTCGTTGAGGAGATTGATCGTGATGCCCGGATGACGGGCCGCAAATCTCGCCAGCATGGGCGCAATGACATAGTCACCCAACCAGTCGAGACTGGTGACGGTAATGGCTCCCTGCAGATCGTCTTCCTGGGCGGCAAGACGACGCTCCACCGCAAGAGCACCCGCCTCCATTTCGTCCAGCGCAGACAGAATGGAACGGCATCCCGCCGTCGGCATCAATCCATTCGGCTGCCGCTCGAAGAGCTTTTGCCCGCATTTTCCCTCGAACGCGTCCAGGCGTCGGCTGAGTGTCGGCTGGCTCGAGCCAAGGCCGCGCGCCGCGGCACTTAAGGAACCGTAGCGCGCAAGGACTTGAACAAGATGCAGTTCTTCCCAGTCCATAGGATCACCTCTGTCCAGATCGACAGCGGCATAGAACGCCATCCACAGCCCGATGCAAGTGCAGAACAATCAATCCGCACCCTTGCCGAGCGGCTCACCCCGTCGGTAGTTCACAGAAAGCTTGGTGCCGGCGCTCATGCCACCGTCGATGGGAAGCACCGCCCCGGTGATGTAGCTTGCCTGCTCGCAGCAGAGCCAAAGCACGGCCGCGGCAACCTCCTCGACCGTTCCGAGCCGGCGCATCGGCGTCGAAAGGGCGGCTTGCTCCTGAGCCTTCGCACCGGCGGCTTCCAGATGATGGGTCAGGATCGGGCCAGGGGCGACGACGTTTATGCGGATGCCCTGATCGGCATAGTCGAGCGCCGCAGCTTTCGTAAGACCGATAATGCCGGCCTTTCCCGCGACATAGGCTGAAAGACCGGATGTCCCGTTCACGCCGGCGACCGAAGCCATGTTGACGATCGCGCCGCCGCCGTTGCGCACCATGGCCCTGATCTGGTGGCGCATGCCAATGAAGGTGCCACGAATGTTGGTTCGCAGGCCGCGATCGAAGGCCTCGACATCGAGATCGGCAAGCGGCGCTGGCATGCCGCCATCGGTCGCATTGTTGAAGGCAGCGTGCAGGTGTCCATAGCGCTGCAGGACGATGTCCAACGCGCGTGCCATCGCGCTCTCGTCACCGACATCCGCCTCTATCGCCAGCGCCTCCCCACCCTGCCAGCGGATCGAAAGGGCGACGTCATCGATCGCCTGTTTCGAGCGGGCGAGAAGCACGACCGCCGCACCTTCCGCCGCAAATGCCCTGGCAGTGGCGGCGCCAATGCCCCTGCTTGCGCCGGCAACCAGCGCGACCTTCCCGGAATATCTCTGCCCCACTGCATTCATCGACCGACCTCCGCTCTGAAACTGCTGTTGTGTCTAGCTTGCAGCGGCGATTGCGTCCTCCTGCAGCGGCGTATGCCTCCCATACGCAATGAGGCAGTCGACCCCGTCGTCGCCCATCGATACGGGCGCCTCGCCTCGCGCCACTCACATCCACCCAAGCATCCGCCTAGAGATTGGCCCTGAAGAAGGCGACCGCAGCAGCGTTCAGACGCGCATGAAATGCGGCGCGATCGAAGCCCGGCGGATCGGTGCAGATCTCGTGCAGCTCCGCGCGTTGGCTCCGAGTGCACGGCGCGAGGAAGGAGTAGTGTCCCGCACCGGGCTCGACATGGGAAACGGGCCTGACCGGCAATCCGTCGCGGACGATGGCGAAGTCCGGCTCCACCGGCACGATGTCGTCCAAGGCGGCCGCCCAGAGCGCCACGGGTTTGTGCACGTCGCTGAGGCCGTCGGCTAGAAAGAGGGCCGGGATGGCCGGTGCGGCCACGAACGCCGCTTTCAGCCGTGCATCGTGAACGACATCAAGAGGTGCAGCGCCGAAGCTTCTGGCGAGATTGTCCACCCCACCGAATTCGCGACAGACCCATCGCTGCGGAGCGGCTGCGCATTGTTCGATGAGACCAGAAAGCACCGGCTTTCCACCCATCCCGACCAGCGCCGTGAACCCGCCGATCGAAAACCCGAAAATGCCGACGCGATCCGGATTGATCGCTCCGCGGTGCGGCCACGCCCGCAGCATATAGTCGATGATCAGCGAGACCTGACGGGGGCGTTCCGTCAGCTGGCTGCGGCTCGCGTAGTGGCGCATGTCGGCATAGTTGTCGCCGGGATGCGTCAGGGCCACCACGACGAAGCCGGCTTCGGCAAGCGCGAAGGCGGTATCGTGATGGCCATAGGCGCTGCCGCCCGTGCCGTGCGAGACAACCACCAACGGCAGTCCTTCGCCGGCGACGTGACCGTTGGGGGCGACGATCTGCGCGTAGGCTGCGAGCGGTTGCAATCGCGGCTCGTCATTCGTCGGATACCAGATCGAAGCCTGTATGGGGCGATCGAGAGGATCCGGGACTTCAACCTCCGCAAAGCCGACGCTCGCACAGGCCGCAGAGGAGATGAAAAGCGTGAACTGGAAAACAACGATGAGAAACGGTCTGAACGAGATCATGGAGCTGGCCCGGTTGAAATGATGCGGACCAACCTCGCATAACGTTTTTGCAATTGAGACCAAGATCATGATCCAGGTCGTCTCCGATCGCGATCTGGTCAATAGTGTCGCCCAAACAGGACCGACCCGATGCTTTTCATTCCGCTGCCGTTTGTCGCGGCCCTTCTGCTGCTCATCCTTTTCGGACAGATGTGCCTTCGTGAGCAGGCTGCGAGCCGGCATTTCCGGATTCTGGTGCTGCTGCTCTGCCTGCTTGCGATCGTCATCGGCGTGCGTTGGGGCTATGGGATCGAACGCGTCTTGCCGGCCCAGGCCATCCTTGCCTCAGCCGTCGGCCCATTGGCGTGGGTCTGTTTCGCGGCCTTTGTCACCGAGCAGGACAACAGACTCGCCCATCGTTTTTGGCCCCACCTTTTGCCGTCGTTCCTGGTCGCGATCCTCACCGTTGCCCGGCCACAGTGGATCGACGTTACCCTCATCGCCATCTTCGCCTGGTATGCGGTGGCGCTCGGACGTCTCGCCTGGGCCGGAACCGACGCGCTCGATCTGGCGCGTTTCGACGATGCGCCCCTCGTCCATCGGTCGCTGCAGGTCATGGCCACGACGATGCTGCTCGCAGCCATCGCCGACAGTTTGATCGCGATGGATCTTCGCGTGTTCGACGGCTCACATGCCGCCACGATCGTCACCGCAGCAACGATCCCTCTCGTCATGCTGCTCGGGGCCGCGGCTGCGATCGCATCGCGAAACCCATCCTCGCCTGCGCCTGAAGCGGTGCAGCCAAGGCTTGCGTCTGACGACGACGCGCATATCGTGGTGCGCCTGAAGCCGTTATTGCAGACGCAAGGGCTCTACCGGGATCATGATCTCAACCTCAGCCGGCTTGCGCGCAGGGCCGGCATTCCCACCCGCCAGCTGTCGAAAGCCGTCAACAGCGTTTGCGGCAAGAACCTGTCGCAATATGTCAACGATTTCCGGATCGCGGAGGCCTGCCGGCTCCTGGAAAGCGGCGACATCGCCATTACCACGATTGTCTACGACGTCGGCTTTTTGACGAAATCCAACTTCAACCGCGAGTTCAGGCGCGTGACCGGCATGAGCCCCACCGAGTGGCGGGCGAAGCGCACGCCTGGCCCCGCTCAAGCGGTCGGGGTCGAGAAGATGGTCAACGTTCCACATCCGACATCATGAGGACGGCCGGTACGACATCTGCCACGGATATCACTCTGCCGCCCTCTCGATAGCAACCAGTTTGCCACAGTCCCGACGCGGCAGGCGGCCGTTCAGCACGATGGAAGCGACAATACCGATCACGAGGCCCCAGAACGCGCCGCCGATCCCGAGCAGGCTGATGTTGGCGGCCGAAGCGAGGAAGGTAATCAACGCTGCCTCGCGCGATTTCGGATCGGCCATTGCACCGGCGAGACTGCCGCCGATCGTACCCAGCAGGGCAAGCCCGGCCAAGGTCGTGATGAACGTCGCCGGCAATGCCATGAAGACTGCCGCAAGTGTCACGCCGAACACGCCCACAAGAACGTAAGAGACGCCCGCCGCGATCCCCGCCACCCAACGCTTGCTCGGGTCTTCGTGCGCCTCCTTGCCGGTAGCGATCGCGGCGGTGATGGCCGCGATGTTGAAGGCGTGCGAGCCGAACGGCGCCATGACAAGCGAACCCAAGCCCGTCACCGTCAAGATCGGGCTGGCGCTGGTCTTGAAACCATCGTTGCGTAGAACCAGCATGCCCGGCATGTATTGCCCGGTCAGAGTGATCAGAAACAGCGGCAGCGCCACGCTCAGAAGCGCATTCAGCGAGAATTGCGGCATCGTGAAAACCGGCGCGGCCAGCTTCAACTGCAGCCCGGAAAGATCGATACGGCCCTGCATGGCCAGGAACACGAGACCGAGCACCAGTATGCCGACCACGGCATAGCGTGCGGTAAAGCGTTTCAACAGGACATAGGCAACGATCAGAAGCCCGACCAGCAGCGGATCGACCGTCGCGCCGCCAAAAGCTCCGATGCCGAACTGCAGCAATATTCCCGCGAGCAGCCCCGCGGCGATGCCGGGCGGGATCAGCTTGATGACCCTGTCGAAACAGCCCGACAGCCCCAATGCGACGAAGGCAGCTGCCGAGATCAGATAGGCGCCCACCGCTTCCGCATAGGGCGTGGTCGCAAGAGCCGTCACGAGGAATGCCGCAGCCGGGGTCGACCAGGCCGTGATGATCGGCTCGCGATAGCGCCAGCTCAGAAACAGTCCGGTCAGACCCACCCCGATGGAAACAGACCACACCCACGATGCGGTCAGTTCCGGGCTCAGACCCGCGACCTTTGCGGCCTGGAAGACCAGAATGAAGGTTCCGCCATAGTTGACGATGACGGAGATCAATCCGGCGACGATGGGATGCGTGAGGTCGCCCAAACGGAAGGGCGATGGTGGCGAGGTATGCGACATGATCCGGTGAAATCTCCTGAAAGTCTCTGGCGCCGGGCCAGGATGCGGCTTGACTTTTAGTCGATAAATGGACTGATTATCCCATCCACTTATCAGTCGACGGCCAGACCATTTGCTCAAGCATTCCCAATTGGAAACCGTGCAGGCTTGGCTCGTCCATCCCGCGCATGCAGCGCTGCCGCTCCACGCACGGATTCAGCGAGCAGTCCGGCAACTCATCGTCGATGGTGCGCTTGGCCCCGGCAGACCGCTGCCGGCGTCGCGTGCACTCGCCAGGTCACTCGGTGTCTCCCGCGACACCGTCGAGGCCGCCTATTGCCAACTCCATGCCGAGGGCTTTATCGACCGACGGGTGGGCAGCGGCAGTTTCGTCGCCGAGGTGAAGGCATTCTCCGTGGGCCAAAAAGTTCCGCCGCGAGATGCGCTCCAGCGCCACAAGGAGCCAAGCCTCAGCAAACGCGGTGCCGCCATGTTCCGCAGCGGCGGCGTCCGCGAACAACTTGTACCCCGGCCATTCGCACCGGGTGTGCCGGAGACGCGCAGCTTTCCGCTTTCGCTGTGGGAACGTCTGGAGCGCCAGGTCCTGAAGGAAACGGGCACACAGGCTCTCCTTCATGGAGATCCACAAGGCGCAGAACCGCTTCGACGCGCGATTGCCGACTATGTCAACCTGGAACGGGGTGCTCGCGCCAGCGCCGACCGTGTGCTGGTTCTCACGAGTTCACAACAGGCAATGGCACTTTGCGCCAATATGCTGCTCGATCCCGGTGACCGCATCTTCATCGAAGATCCGGTATACTACGGCGCGCGCAAGGCATTCGACGCTGCCGGCCTCGAATGTGTTCCAATTCCCGTGGACCATCAGGGCATCACGGTCGAACGGATCTTGAGCCAACCTCACAAGGCCAAGGCCGTTTTCCTGACGCCTTCGCATCAGTTTCCGACCGGCGCGACGCTTGCGCTCGATCGACGACTTTCCCTGATCGAATGGGCAAGGAAGCACCAGACCTGGATCATCGAGGACGACTACGACAGCGAATTCCACTATGCCGGAAAACCAACAGCCTGCATGCAGGGCCTCGACCCTCACGACCGGACCATTTACATCGGCACCTTCACCAAATCGCTCTTTCCCGGGCTGCGGATCGCTTATGTCGTGCTGCCTCCGCAATTGGTCAAACCGATGACCGTTGCACGGACATTGCTTGACGGCCATACGGCTTCGATTGCGCAACTGACACTCGCCCGGTTCATGGATGGCGGGCATTTCGGCGCTTACGTTCGCACCATGCGCGGCGTCTACTGCGAACGTCTCGATGCTCTTGTCGGCCTCGTGCGGACCCACCTTTCGGCGTTCGTAGAGCCACGGATTCCGATCGGCGGTCTTCAGATGCCCTGCGTGCTGACCTGCGGCTTGCCAGAGTGCACGGCGATCGACGCGGCGCGGCGCGTTGGCGTCGAGCTGCTGGGCCTGTCGGCACTTCACGCATCCGGCGCTGGCGAGGCCGGATTCCTGATGGGATTCGCCGCCTATACGCCGATCGAGCTCGACGTCGCCGTCAGAAAGCTTGCAGGCGCTCTTAAGGCCGCGACAAGCCCTTAGGGCCTTTCCTGGAAAAGTGCGGAGCGGTTTTCCGTCAAAAGCTGTACGGCGAAACCGGCAAACAGAGCTGAAATGTGCCGCAACGGCATACGGCCGCAGTCTGCCTTTATCCGCTCGAAGCTTGTCGCTTCGGAATTTTTTTCTCCTTGCGGCTGAAATGATCTCGCAAGAATATCCAGCTATCTCTAGTGTTTAGCTTGCGGCCAACGAGAGTCGCGACATGAACGGATGTATTCAGGAGTTGTGGCGGACATGCTTGGGTAAGCCAATTGCCAGTTGTCAACTTATGACCATCAGTGCAGCGCAAGAACGAAGTTTTCCGACCATGTCAATTGATGCCACGTCAAGCTTGGACTCCTCGCCTATCGATCACTTCGGATTGCCGCGCTCTCGATTCGACACGACAGCCATGCGGCAGCAAGACGCCCATTTGATGTGGCGCGAGTCGATCGGCGTTCTTTTCGACACACGCCTTCGCGGTCCGTCCGACGAGCCTTTCTTCGCCAGCGTCGATGCGGCCCTGATCGGAGGTGTCGGGGTCGCGCGCACTCGATCGAGCGGTCAGGACTTCGATCGTTCCCGCTACAAGATCGCCCGGGACGGCATGGACGGGTATCTCGTGCAGTTTTATCTCAATGGTCAAAGCGGCAGCCGCGGCGGCTCCGACAGCATTGCCCGCCCCGGTGACCTCTACGTGATCGATATGGCGCAGCCGCTCGCCACGTCCACAATCGATCACGAGCATCTCAGCCTGGTCATTCCGCGCCAGATGCTGGCCCCCCGTCTGAAGCGCCCGGACGACAATCATGAATTGGTCCTACCGTCGAGCATGCCGCTCGTTTCGCTGTTGAGGGACACGCTCGGCAGCCTGCATAGGCAACTGGATCATATCTCCGTCGGCGACGCGGAAGCGGTCCTGTCTCCGCTGCTCGATCTCGCGGGCGCTGCGATCAACAGCCAGACGAGCGAGGGCAATGCAGCGAGCGTCGGCCATGCGCTGTCGATCGCGGTCAGGCGCTACATAACCGACCACTTGCTCGAACCCGATCTGACCGTGGAGCGCGTCATGGCCGCATTCGGTCTGTCGCGCCGAACGGTCTATCGGCTTCTGGAACTGGTTGGGGGATTTTCGGTTTTCCTGGCGCAGCAGCGCCTGCGGCGTGCCTTCATCAATCTTCGAGCGCCGGAGTACAGGCACATGGCGATTGCAGACCTCGCCTCAGCACACGGCTTTACCAACGCGGCAAATTTC
Source organism: Ensifer adhaerens (assembly GCF_013283195.1). GTDB lineage: Bacteria > Pseudomonadota > Alphaproteobacteria > Rhizobiales > Rhizobiaceae > Ensifer > Ensifer adhaerens_G. The sequence goes on from NZ_JABEKT010000002.1 coordinate 126,583, forward strand.
AGCCGTGCTTTTCGTCGGGAATTCGGCCTGTCGCCGCGGGAACTACGGCATCTTTCGGCGCACCATCCGGCCCTGCTGAAATCCGCACCCGGGCTGTCGGCGACCGACTGGTCGCAATGGATCAGCCTGATCGGGCGATAGGGACCTCAGCGGCAAGTTGGTGTGGTGGCGAGACAGCCGATCTGGCAGTAAACGCAGGGTCATTGGCACGTGGTGCGCATTTCCACGCCTGACCGCCTCCACCAATTGAAGACGGCACTTTCTCCGAGCTAACACGAAGCGCGCCTGCCATGGCGCGGTTTTTGTTGAGAGAAATCCGTCATGACAAGCTACCTATCGGCCACCGCCGCACGTTCCCGCAGCCCGGCCGTTCGTAGGGCAAGCGGCGGCAGAACCTCGGCGATGCTGTCTGACGACATCGTCGAACGAGTGTGCGTCGCCACGCCGGTGGAGGCGTTGCCGAAGGCTGAAAGGTTGCGCCGGTTCTGGCGCAATCAGATCCGGCTGATGACGGCCCTGATCTTCCTTCTTTCCAGCCTCGTGGCCGTGGCGGGAGAAGCGTTCGCTGCGTCGAAAGGGTGTGAGGATATCGTTGCCGACCTGAACGGGAAGGACGTCCTAGCTCTCTCGAAGACCTACCCCAAGAGTGATTTTCTAACGACGGACCGGCTTCATATCGATTTGATCCGCAATCCATCCTACTGGGACAGCGCGTACTTCACCGCGATCTCTGAAACTGGCGTCGAATACTTCATGACCAGTTATGAAGCCGGTGTTGTAACTGGCAATGAATCCGCATCGATTTCCGGGCAAAACCTCGTTGACGGTGGAATCTATGTCGAATTCATAAACCAAAGCCCGACAACCGTTCCTTGGCGTATGGACGTCGTCTGCGTCACGAAAAGCAACCCGTTAGACGCCGCACTTTCCGGTCTCGCCCTGTCGAGCGGCAACCTCGAGCCGGCCTTCGACACCAATACCCTGACCTATACGGCCGCGGTGGCCAACGGCGTTTCCACCCTCGGCGTGACACCGTCAACGCCCGGAACCACCGCGACGGTGAAGATCAACGGGGTCAGCGCCGTATCGGGCACATCGACCGCCGTGCCACTCAATGTTGGCGACAACACACTCACCATTGCCGTGACGACCGAGGACCGCACGGTCACGCGGACCTATCGGGTGGTCGTCACGCGCAGCGCACCTCCCACGATCACCGGCGTCACGCCGTCGATTGGAAGCAGTGCCGGTGGACAATCCGTGACCATCACCGGCACCAACTTCATCGGTGTGAGTGCCGTTGCATTCGGCGGCGTTCCCGCCACCACGTTCACCGTCGATAGTGCCACCCGGATTACCGCCACTGCGCCGGCACGAGCGGCCGGCCCGGCCGATGTGACCGTGACGACCGTAGGCAACAGTTCCGTGACGCGCGCAAACGGCTATACCTATGTCGCCGCGCCGGTTGTCACCGCCGTCAAACCGCTCAACACGCCCGCACGAACCTACGCGATCGGCGCCACGCTGCTGTTCGACGTGGAGTTCGATCAGCACATCGCTAGCAACGGGGGGCCGTACCTGAAGGCTGTCTTTGGGGCTGTCGAGCGGCGGATCAACCTGATCGGCGCCGTCTTTAACACCATGACGTTTTCCTACACTGTTGCCGAAAACGACCTCGACGAAGACGGAATCGCAATCTCGTCAATGGCGCGCGGGGGGGCAACGATCACGGACTACAACCGCCTAGTGGATGCAGATATCACACTGCGCAACATTGCCGATACATCAGGCATCAGGATCGACGGCGTCCGGCCCACGGTAACGTCAATCAAGCCCACCGCGACAGCCGCCACCTTCGACGTCACGTTTTCCGAACCGGTCACGGCCGTGGACATCGGCAAGTTCACCCTGGCGAAAACAGGAACCGCGCAAGGCACGATCGACAGTGTGTCGGGATCGGGAGCGACCTATCAGGTGCAGATCGCGAATGTTTCGGGGGACGGCACCTTGGCTCTCAGCCTGTCCACCGGCACAGGCATCAAGGATAGCGCCGGCAACGAGATGACCAAGGCGTTCACCGGCGGTACGCCCATGATCGTCGCGCCGCCCTCGAGCGACGCCAACCTCTCGGGCATCGGCGTTTCGAGCGGCACGCTTGCCCCGACCTTCGACGCCGCCACCACCAGCTATACTGTCTCGGTGGGCAATAGCGTTGCCACCATCGCCGTTACTCCGGCCAGCGCACATCCCGGCGCCGTCGTCTCGGTCAACGGAACCGTCATCGCGGCGCCGGGCAGCCTTCCCGTCAACCTCCAGGTCGGCGACAACGCCGTAAGCATCGTGGTGACGGCGCAGGACACCGTTACCACGAAGACCTATGACATCGTCGTCAATCGCGCGGGCGCAGCCCCTGATGCGCCGACCGCCGTCAGCGCTGCGTCGGGTGACGGCGAGGCGACGGTCAGCTTCACCGCCCCTGTGAATGCAGGCACCACACCGATCAGCAGCTATACTGTGACGGCTGATCCGGGCGGTGCCGCGGCAACCGGCGGATCAAGTCCCATCACCGTGAAAGGCCTTACCAACGGCACGGCCTACACCTTCAAAGTCACGGCCACCAACAGCATCGGCCCCGGTCCGGCCTCCGATGCGTCCAGTTCGGTCACACCAAAGCCTGCGCCGATCGCCAACGCTGTGAGTGCGACGGTTGCAGCGAACTCCACGGCCAATCCAATAACGCTCAGCCTCAGTGGCGGTGCGGCGGACACGCTTGCCATCGGCACCCAACCGACGCACGGTACATCTTCGGTGTCGGGACTCGCGATCACCTACACCCCGACGCCGGGGTACTCCGGTTCCGACAGCTTCACCTACACCGCTACCAACGCGACCGGCAGGTCCGCCGCCGCGATCGTGACGATCACCGTTTCTGCGCCGACCCTGGCCTTCTCTCCGCCCGCTGGCGCACTGGCGGGCGGAACGGCTGCGACCCCATACAGCGGCATTGCCGTCGCTGCATCAGCCGGCACCGCGCCCTACATCTATGCCGTCAACGGCACGCTGCCGGACGGGCTGACACTCGATCCTGCGTCCGGTCTCATCTCGGGAACGCCGACAACGGCCGGAGACTACAATTTCACCATCACGGCCACCGACGCCAACAACGCAACGGGGACGGCGGCCTACTCGATCACGATTGCGGTCGAGGCACCGACCGCCGGCGATGTGAGCGCAACGGTTGCGGCAAACTCCACGGCAAACCCGGTCACGCTCAATCTCAGCGGCGGGATCGCCGATAGGCTGGCCATAGGCATGCAGCCGACGCACGGCACCGCTTCGGTGTCTGGGCTTGCGATCACTTACTCACCGACGCCTGGGTACTCCGGCTCCGACAGCTTCACCTACTCCGCCGCCAACGTCACCGGAACGTCGACAGCCGCGACCGTGACGATCACCGTCACGGCACCTACCCTCAGCTTCTCGCCCGTAGCCGGCGCATTGGCCGGCGGGACCGCCAAATCCGCCTACAGCGGCGTCACCGTCGCTGCATCGGCCGGCACTTCACCCTACACCTATGCCATAACCGGCACGCTGCCGGACGGGCTGACGCTCGATCCTGCGTCCGGTTTCATCTCGGGAACGCCGTCAACGGCCGGAGACTACAATTTCACCATCACGGCCACCGACGCCAACAACGCAACGGGGACGGCGGCCTACTCGATCGCGATTGCGGTCGAGGCACCGACCGCCGGCGATGTGAGCGCAACGGTCGCGGCAAACTCCACGGCGAACCCGGTCACGCTCAATCTCGGCGGCGGGATCGCAGATACGCTCGCGATCGGGACGCAGCCGACGCACGGCACCGCTTCGGTGTCTGGGCTTGCGATCACTTACTCACCGACGCCTGGATACTCCGGTTCCGACAGTTTCACCTACACCGCCACCAACGCGACCGGCACGTCGACAGCCGCGACCGTGACGATCACCGTCACGGCACCCACTCTCAGCTTTTCGCCTGCAGCCGGCACGTTGACCGGAGGTATCGTCGGGACGGTCTATGACCTGGTCACCATCTCCGCGTCGGCCGGCACCGCGCCCTATCGCTATGCCGTGGCTTCAGGCGCACTGCCTGCAGGCCTCGCGCTCGATGGCACCAACGGTCGCATCTCGGGAACGCCGACGACGGCCGGAACCGCCAATTTCACCGTGACGGCAACCGACGCCAACAATGCAACGGGAACCGCAAGCTACTCGATCGCCATCGTCATCCAGGCACCGACAGCCAACAATGTGCGTGCAACCGTCGCAGCAAACTCCGCGGCCAACCTGATCACGCTCGATCTGAGCGGCGGCGCAGCGAATACGGTTTCGGTCGAAACCCAGCCGGCGCACGGCACCACCGCGGTGTCCGGACTGGCGATCATCTATACCCCGACACCGGGCTATTCCGGTTCCGACAGCTTCACCTATGTGGCCACCAACGTCACCGGCACCTCGCCTGCCGCGACGGTGTCGATCACAGTGACAGCACCGACGCTCACCTTCTCGCCACCGGCTGGCGCGCTGGCGACTGGAACCGCCGGAGCCGCCTATAGCGGCGGCGTCACCGCCTCGGCCGGAACCGCGCCTTATCGTTATGCCGTCACATCGGGCCAGCTTCCTGCGGGGCTCGCGCTCGATAGCGCCACCGGCGCGATCGGCGGCATCCCGACCCGAGCCGGAGACCACGATTTCACCGTGACGGCAACCGATGCCAACAACGCTGAGGGAACCGCACGCTATTCGATCGCGATTGCAGCCGCCCCAGTCGATTTCAGCTTCGAGCCACCCGCTGGAACGCTCACGGACGCCATGGCCGGAGAGGACTACAGCCAGCCGATTGCCGCCAAGGGCGGAACCGGGCCAATGCTCTATCGCCTGGCATCCGGCGCTTTGCCCAAAGGCATGGTCCTCAACGTCTCAACGGGTGAACTGACCGGCCCGCTGGCCGCGGACGCCGGAGGCAGTTACACCTTCGCGATCGAGGTTCGCGACAACAACGGCGCAACGGGAACGGCGAGCTATTCCGTGAAGGTCCAGGCCCGCGCGATCACCGTCACCGACAAGGTGGTCGATGTCCCGGCCGGATCGGCACCGCCGGATGTCTATCTCAATCGCGGCGCCACCGGCGGTCCGTTCATCGCGGCCGAGGCGACCTTTGTCGAGCCGGCCCAGGCCGGAACGGCGTCCATCATCCAGGGCGAACTGGCACAGGTTGGTCCGGCCGCCGCTCCGGTTGGCTGGTATCTGAAGTTCACGCCCAACAAGGCCTATTCCGGCCGGGTGCGCATCGGCTTCCGTATGGTCAGTGCGCTCGGCACCTCCAACACCGGGACCGTGACGTACAATCTCGCCTTCGATACCTCCGGGCAGGCCGCAGAGATCGACGCACTCGTGCGCGACTTCGTACGGACGCGGCAGAACCTGATCGCCTCGACCATCAAGGTGCCGGGCCTGATCGACCGGCGCCGGATGGCCGCGGGATCAGACACGGTCACCACCCGTATGACACCTTCAACCGATGGCGTTACACTTGGCTTTTCCACAAGCCTTGCCCAGATCGAGGCGGCGCGCGACAGGGCCGATGGCGTTGACCAGGCCGAAGCCTCGCCATTCAACATCTGGCTCGACAGCACGTTCCTAATGCACCGTCGCAAGGACGACGACGACAAGTGGGGCAACTTCGGCATGGTCTCGCTTGGCGCAGACTATCTGCTGTCTGAGAGAGCACTGCTCGGCCTGTCCTTCCACTATGACCGCATGACCGACCCGACCGACGAGGATGCAGAGCTTTCGGGCAATGGCTGGCTCGCCGGTCCCTATGCCTCCTTCGAACTCGGCAAGGGCATCTTCTGGGATTCGAGCCTGCTCTATGGCGGCTCGTCCAACACCATCGACATGAATGCCTGGGACGGCACATTCGACACGCGCCGCCTGCTCATGGACACTTCGGTCAAGGGGCAATGGCAGCTGGACGAGGCAACTGTGTTTACGCCGGCGCTGAGAGCCGTCTATTTCTCCGAAACGGTTGACGACTATGGGGTGAAGAACGGCGCCGGCGACATCGTCGACCTCAAGGGCTTCACCGAAGAGCAATTGCGGGTCAGCCTGAGGGCGGAGATTGCCCGGCAGTTCAGCCTCGAGAACGACATGGCGCTGACGCCCAAGCTCGCCGGTACGATCGGCTATTCCGGGCTTGATGGCGCGGGCCTGTTCGGCTCGCTCTCGGCCGCGCTATCGCTGCAAACTGTAGAGAGCTGGTCGATCGACACCGGATTACTGTTCAACATCGAAGGCGACGGCGAGACATCTGCCGGCGCAAAGGTTGGCATAAGCGGGCGGTTCTGACCCCGGGCGACCGGGGAAAAGAATATCAGATCGTCTCAGGAAGCCAGTTTCTCCCTGACCGAGGTCTTGCTTCGATAGTGGCTTGGCGGTGCTCCGATGATCTTGCGGAAGGCGCGGCTGAACGAAGCCTCGGAATCATAGCCGAGGCGGCCGGCGACAAGGGCCACCCTCTGCCCTTCCTGCAGCCATTGATGCGCCTGGTGCATTCGCATGCGCGCGACATAGCGCGCCGGTGTCTCGCCCATGATGTCGACGAAACGCTGAGCGAAACCCGATCGCGACGCCCCCATCAGCTTTGCCAATTCGGGCACACTCCAATCCCGTGTTGGCTCAAGGTGGATGGCGGCAAGCACACGACCGAGTTCCGGATTGCGCACAGCCGCCAGCCAGCCGGTCGCCGTGCCGCAGCCATGCTCCACCCAGGTTCGAATGAGCGTTGCGGTCAGCACGTCGGCGAGCCGCGCCAGAATGCCGCCCGAACCGACGCGCTGCATCTCGGCTTCCCGCGTCATGGCGTCGAGAAGTGGCGGGATCGACGGTTCGCTCGACGCAAGATCGCTGGTGCGCATGACGGCCGGCATCAGTTGCAGGAGTGGATGCAGCCGATCGACATTGAACTGCATCACCGCGTAGAAGATGAGGTTCTTGCTGTCCGTCGACGGGCATTGCACGTCGATGATGCCGTCACACAGCTGCCTTTTCGGCAGGTCGGCGATCGAGACCGGCGGAATGCCCGGCTTGCTCGCCAGTACATGCGCATCGCCTCTGGGCAACAGAACCGCATCGCCTTGCGAGAGTTCGATCCATTCGCCATCCGGCGCACGAAGGTGGGCGGAGCCTGATGCGAGAAAGTGGAACCGCGCGGGCTCCTGCGCCGGATAGGCCGTCGCCCAGGGCGCGCAGGGTTGGCAACGCCCGTATTCAACACCGTCGAGCCGCAGCCCGCGCAAGATTTCGGTCAATGCATCGCTCATGAACCCACCGGCAAGTTTGGAGAAACGGCACAGTCTTTTGGATTTTCTAGCATAGAAACTCCTGAAGATCCCACCTATTTTCGCCATCAACAATCGCGGAGATCGAGAATATGGATGGCTTGGTGACAAAATCAGCGGCCCCGACGGACGACCGGAGCCGCGCGCGGTGGGGCGCCGTGGTGTCCCTTTCGCTTGGCGTGTTTGGCCTGGTGACGGCAGAGTTTCTACCAGCAAGCCTGCTGACGCCGATGTCGGCGGATCTAGGGGTCAGCGTCGGGGCGGCCGGGCAATCGGTGACGACGACGGCCGTCGTCGCGGCGGTCGCCGGCCCGGCGATCGTCGTCTACACGGGACGGTTCGACCGGCGAACGGTTCTTCTGGCTCTGACCGGCCTGCTCGTCGTCTCGAGCCTGATGGCGGGTTTTGCGCCGAACCTTCCCTTTCTGCTTGCGGCCCGAGTGCTGCTCGGCGTCGCGCTCGGCGGTTTCTGGGCCATGTCGCTGGCGCTCGCCATGCGGCTTGTTCCCGGCAGACTGATGCCGCGGGCCATGGCGATCGTGATGTCGGGCGTGTCGATCGCCACAGTGTGCGCGGCACCCGTCGGCGCCTGGATCGGCGCCACGCTCGGCTGGCGCTATGCGTTCCTGCTTGCAGCCGCAGTCGGGGTGATCACCTTTATCGTCCAGGCGCTGACTGTTCCATCGTTGCCGCCCATCGGGACCACCGGCCTCGACACGATCGCAAGGGTCCTGAAGCGCCCGGCGATCCGGCTGGGCCTTGCCACGATCCTGCTGGTTGTCACCGGTCACTTTGCTGGCTTCACCTATATCCGCCCCTATCTCGAACAGGTTCCGCGTTTTGACGTCGAGATGATCACCGCGATCCTGCTCGCCTTCGGTATCGGCGGCTTCTTCGGCAATATCGCCGGAGGTTTTCTGGCGGAGCGCAACACCCGCCTGTCGATGATGCTGGCGGCGGCCGGTATCGCCGCCACGGCTCTGCTTCTCGCCGTCGCCGGCGTGCTGCCGGCCGTTGCCGCGGCAGCCACGGCAGCCTGGGGGTTCGCCTTCGGCGCTCTGCCCGTCAGCGTCCAGTCCTTCATCAGCCGGGCTGCCGGCGACGAGGCGGAAGGTGCGGGCGCTGCGACACTGACGACATTCCAGATCGCCATCTCGACGGGAGCAATCCTCGGCGGCGTGATCGTCGAACTCCAGGGACCGGCCGGTGTGTTCCTCTTCGCCGCACTGGCTGCGCTGCTGGGCGCCTCGCTCGTGGCGGTCTCCCGCAAGGTGGCCCTCCAGCCGGGCTGAGTTGAAAGCCCAATCGGTTGGCGGCCGAGATCCCGATTTCTCCAGAGTCGGAACGGCCGCCAACTGCGCATCGATTAACGATCGCCGCCACCTACGTGATCAGTCGGCGGCGGCGTTTCTTGCAAGGCTGGCTGACCGTCAACGCCTCATTTGGCCGTCAGCGGCAGCGCCAGAAGCCGATCGGTCGTGACGATGTCGCCGAAGGTGTCGTCGATCGAGGCCAGAGCTGCGCGGTGCAGAGCGATATGGCTAACGGTATTGCCATTCGCCATATCGAGGTCGCGCGTGGCGCAGGCGTCGTCGGCGACGATCACGCTGTAACCGAGCGGCACGGCATCGCGGGCGGCCCCGGCGACGCAGGCATGGGTCATGAGACCCGCGATGATCAGCGTATCGATGCCGGCCTCCTTCAGCCGTTGGTCGAGATCGGTGGTCGGAAACACACTGACCGACGACTTGCTGATCACCGCATGGCTCGCGGATGGCTGGATCGCGTCGTGCAACCGGGACATCTCGCTGTCCTCGGCGAACACAGGGCTGCCCGCCGGTGTCACATGCTGCACGTGATAGACGCGCATGCCGTCCTGATCGGCCCGGGCGATAAGGCGCTTGGCATTCACGAGTGCCTTTTCGCCATCCGGGATCGGCATTCTGCCGCTGAAATACTCCTTCTGAAAATCGATCACCAGCAGGGCTGTCTTGTCAGGATCAAGACTTTGCGGCGCCGTGGCACCGGCGAGGGCGCGGATGGTTGGGTGCTGTATCATGGAAATGTCCTTTCGCGTCTTTGTTGGCCGCGGGAAAATCCCGCATAAGGCGGCCTCACGAAAGTGGCCGGAATGACAATATATGCTAGGTTCTGGCCAACTCTTCGAAACGGGATCACAGCACCGATGCACACCATCGCCGTCATCGCCTTTGAAGGCATCAGCGCCTTCCACCTCTCGGTGCCCTGCATCGTGTTTGGCGACGAGTTGTTGAAACTTGGAGTGCCACGCTACCGGCTGCTGATCTGCGGCGAAAACACCGGATCGATCCCCACCGGTTCCGGCTTTCGCATCGAGGTGACACATGATCTGAGCTACCTGGGCGCGGCCGATACCGTCATCGTGCCGGCCTGGCGGGATCCGGACGAGCGGCCACCCGAAGCCTTGCTGCAGAGCCTGAGGGCTGCTCATGAGCGCGGCGCGCGGCTGGTGGGCCTGTGCCTCGGCACTTTCGTCCTGGCTGAAGCCGGCGTGCTCGACGGGCGACCGGCTTCCACCCATTGGGCCTGGGCCGGAGAGTTCCAACGAAGCTACCCGCAGGTCGCCCTCGATCAGGATGCGCTCTACGTCGATGATGGCGACATCCTCACATCGGCCGGAACGGCCGCCGCAATGGATTGCTGCCTCCATATCGTTCGCCGCGATCATGGAGCGGAAATTGCCAATCGCATTGCCCGGCGGCTGGTGGTGGCGCCGCATCGCCAAGGCGGCCAGACCCAATATATCGAAAAACCGATGCCGGCGGCCGTCAGCGAGGTTCAGCTCGGCGCGACGATCAACTGGGCCATCGAACATCTGAGCGAACCCTTGTCGCTCGGTAAACTGGCGGAGCGGGCCGGAATGAGCCTGCGCAGCTTCACCCGGCATTTCCGCAAGGCGACCGGCACCACATTTACACAATGGCTGCTCAATCAGCGCCTGGCGACCGCGCAACGCCTGCTCGAAACCGGCTCCTGTCCGATCGACCGGGTCGCCGAGATCGCGGGTTTCGGCTCCACCGTCTCGCTGCGCCAGCACTTTGCCCGCGCCTTCTCGATCTCGCCGGCAAGCTACCGCCGGCAGTTCAGGAAGGGCCCTGCCACCCTTGCACCTCAATGAAACATCCTAAACTGCTCGTTGCGTTGCCACGGATCGGACACACGTCGTTTCCTGCGCGTTTCGGAAACACAGCGTTCGGCCCCCAACCTCTGTTGCTCGGGGCAGTCCCATGCCATCTAGGAGACAAGCAATGACACATCCCCAGGCGGCGCTATCGTGAAAAAAATCGGATTCCTTTCCTTCGGCCATTGGACCCCCTCCTCCCAGTCGCAGACCCGCTCGGCGGGTGACGCGCTGTTGCAGTCGATCGACCTTGCGGTCGCCGCCGAAGAGCTCGGCGCCGATGGCGCCTATTTCCGCGTACACCATTTCGCTCGGCAGCTGGCCTCTCCGTTCCCGCTGCTGGCCGCCGTCGGCGCCCGGACGAAGCGCATCGAGATCGGCACCGCCGTCATCGATATGCGTTACGAGAACCCGCTCTACATGGCCGAAGACGCCGGCGCCGCCGACCTCATCTCCGGTTCTCGCCTGCAGCTCGGTCTCAGCCGCGGATCGCCCGAGCAGGTGATCGATGGCTGGCGCTACTTCGGCTACGTGCCTGAGGACGGCGCATCGGATGCCGACATGGGCCGCAGCCACGCGGAAGTGTTTCTCGAAGCGCTGAAAGGCAACGGTTTCGGCCAGCCGAACCCGCGGCCGATGTTTCCGAACCCGCCGGGCCTGTTGCGGCTCGAGCCCCATTCGGAAGGACTGCGCGACCGCATCTGGTGGGGTTCCAGCTCGAACGCAACCGCCGTCTGGGCCGCCAAACTCGGCATGAACCTGCAGAGCTCGACGCTGAAGGACGACGAGACCGGCGAGCCGTTCCACGTGCAGCAGGCAGCCCAGATCCGTGCCTATCGGCAAGCATGGAAGGAAGCGGGGCACACCCGCACGCCCCGGGTCTCCGTCAGTCGCAGCATCTTTGCGATCGTCGACGATCGCGACCGCGCCTATTTCGGCCAGAGCGGCAAGGAACAGGACACGATCGGCTTCATCGACGAGAACACGCGGGCAATCTTCGGCCGCTCCTATGCGGCCGAACCGGATGTGCTGATCAAGCAGCTCGCCGGCGACGAAGCCGTAGCGGAAGCCGATACGCTGCTGTTGACCGTGCCCAACCAGCTCGGCGTCGATTACAATGCCCACGTCATCGAGGCGATCCTGAAGCACGTGGCACCAGCGCTCGGCTGGCGCTAATCGACGGGACGCCGCTTTCGCGGCGCGCCTGTCTATCTGAGATGGGCGCCCGCCTCATTTCCGGGCTCACGCTCATGCCGCGCTGATGCCAGTCATGCCCGGCTGATCCCGATCATGCCAGGCTGACGTCGAGTGTGATGGGAACTGCACCAAGCGCCTTTGACACCGGGCATCCCGCTTTCGCCTTGTTGGCGAGTTCGGTGAATGTTGCGAGATCCGCGCCCGGCACACGTCCCTTCAGGGACAGATGGATCGCGGTGATGGCAAAGCCGTCGGCGACGGATTCGAGCGTGACCTTGGCGGTCGTTTCCATGCTCTCGGCCGTGAGCCCGGCCTCTCCCAGGATCAGCGACAATGCCATGGTGAAACAACCGGCATGAGCCGCGCCGATGAGTTCCTCCGGGTTTGTGCCCGGCACGCCCTCGAAACGAGCTGCAAAGCCGTAGGGATAGTCTTTCAAGGCCCCGCTCTGCGTCGAAATCTGCCCCTTGCCGTCCTTGAGACCGCCGGCCCATTTTGCCTGTCCAGTGCGATTGATCTGCATGCTCATCTCCTCCGGGTGACATCTACGGCCTTGCAGATAGGGCGGTATCGGCGGATTGGTATGACGCTGCACGGATTGGCTCGCCGACGCTCGAAAATGCGGCGGTGCACCGAAGCTCGCCCGCCTGCCGGGAAAATTATTCCGCCTATCATGCGTCGCGCGCGAAACGGTTGCTTAAACTCCCTTACAACCTTGACTAATTTGCCCTCGTTGCGGACGCTGCCTCCCTCACGCTCCGCTCCACCAATCAATCGAGTGTAAATCGTGTCCCAAGCTTCCATCAAATCCCCGCCGAAGCCGTTCTTCCTGTCGTTCGGCTTCCAGGTTCTCGCAGCCATGGTCATCGGTCTGCTGCTCGGCCTCATCGCCCGCAACATGGGCGTCGACGCGGCCGGCAACCCCAACTGGCTGACCGTGACATTGCAGACGATCGGCACCATCTTCGTGCAGCTTCTGCGCGCCCTGGTCCCGCCGCTGGTCTTCACCGCGATCGTCGCTTCGATCGCCAATCTGGCGACGCTTCAGAATGCGGCAAAGCTGGTCTGGCAAACGCTTCTCTGGTTCGCGATCACCTCGCTCATCGCCGTTGTCATCGCGATTGCGCTCGGCCTCATCATCGAGCCCGGCATAGGCTCGACCGTATCGCAGGAAGCTGCCAAGGCACCCTCCTATTCCGGGTCCTGGCTCGATTTCCTCAAGGGCCTTGTCCCCGCCAACATTCTGGGCCTGGAGGCAAGCACCAAGCTGACGGAGGGTAGCGCCAGCACGTCGCTGAATTTCAACGTCCTGCAGATCCTCGTCGTCTCGATCGTCTTCGGCACGGCCGCGTTGAAAGCGGGCGACGCAGCCAAGCCCTTTCTCGCCTTCAACCAGTCGCTGCTCGTCATCGTCCGCAAGATCCTTTGGTGGGTCATTCGGCTGACGCCGCTCGGCACCATCGGCCTGCTCGGCCGCGCCGTGGCGCAATATGGCTGGGGAACGCTGGCGCAGCTCGGCTGGTACGCCGCGGCCGTCTATATCGGCCTCGCCATCGTGCTGTTCGTCGTCTATCCGGCGCTGCTGGTCGCACATGGCCTGAAGCCCTCGCGCTTCTTCGCCGGCGCCTGGCCGGCAATCCAGCTGGCCTTCGTGTCGCGCTCGTCGGTCGGCACCCTTCCCGTCACCGAAACCGTGACGGAAAAGAGCCTCGGCGTGCCGCGCGAATATGCCGCCTTTGCCGTGCCGCTCGGCGCAACGACCAAGATGGACGGTTGCGCTGCCATCTATCCGGCGATCTCGGCTATCTTCATCGCGCAGTTCTTCGGCGTGCCGCTCGGCATCCAGGAATATGTCCTGATCGTCTTCGTCTCGGTGCTCGGCTCGGCAGCGACCGCCGGCCTCACCGGCGCAACGGTCATGCTGACGCTGACACTGTCGACGCTTGGGCTTCCCCTTGAGGGTGTGGGCCTTCTGCTCGCCATCGACCCGATCCTCGACATGGGCCGCACCGCCGTCAATGTCGCCGGACAGGCACTGGTGCCGACGATCGTTGCCAAGCGCGAAGGCATTCTCGACGAGACCGTATACAATGCCGGGAAGTCGATTGAAGATCCGGAGCCGGACGCAGTTCTTCAGGCCGCCTGATTTTTTCAGGCTGCAAAATTGGTACAACGGACGACGAAGGCCGGCATTCTTGCCGGCCTTTTTGCGCCCAACGGCGGGCAACCCTGCGCATGCCGAGCGACCCCCTTGATCGGCAGCTGAGGCCGGCGTCCCGGCGGTCCTGCGTTCGCAACGCGCCTTCCGAAGTCACGGGGCGACCCGGCGCGAACCGTGAGCGCGCGTCCTCCCGCATCGCTCCCCACGCCGTACCTCTTTCGGAGAGAGGCTCTTCGCCGTCACGCTGACAGACATTGACGGAAGACATGCAGCATGAGACAAACCGACCGTTCGGTTTGTGATGGAGATACCTGTTGAAGCCCATTGCCGTGCATCGCCACCTCCACGATGTCTTCGGGTTGCAGCAAACCCTGCCGGAACTGGCCGCGACAATCTCGTTCGGCATCGCTCTGCCTGTCGCCCTCGCCACCAGATTTCCGGATTTTCTGGCGTCGGTGCCGCTGTGGAGAAGCGCGTTGGCGCTGATCCTCGTGCTCGATATCGCTGCCGGTTGCGTCGCGAACTTCACGCGATCCACGAACGACTTTTACGCCGCTCGGCCGCGCAACCGGTGGATCTTCATCGCAATCCATGTCCACGTGATCATCGTCGCCCTTCTGCTGGGCACCGACTTCGCGGCCTCGTTGGTCGTGTGGGGCTACACGATCGCCGGTGCCGTTGTCGTCAACGTGTTGAAATCAAACCCGCTACAGACGTTTGCCGGTGGGTCTCTGCTGGCCGCGGGCCTGAGCTGGCTTGCGCTATACCCCGGCGTGTCCCCCTTCATGTCGATCGTTTTCGCCCTGTTCATGCTGAAGGTGCTCTTCAGCTTTGCAGTGGATCACTATTCCTGTTCCCAAGCGGCCTGCGCGCCAGAAGGACGGGCCTGATCGATGGCGTCTTCATTCGAGATCTCGACAAGCTGGCATCAGGGCGCGGTCGAGCGATCCGGATACCAACCGCGTTCGCCCGGCACGGCGCTCGACAAAGGCTAGGGGGCAATGTCGTTGCGGATCTCCAGGGCGGTTTCAACAGGTTGGCCCCGGTCGATATCGGCGGACTTACGCCGAGGCCAAGTTCCGACCCATTGCGGAGACATCGTGAAAGACACCAAGACCTCCATCATCGAGTGCGCATTCCGGCTGTTTCTGGAACGTGGATACGAGAATACCAGCATGTCGGATCTGGTCGAAGCATCCGGCCTGTCGAAGGGTGCCGTCTATCACCACTTCAAGGACAAGGACGCGCTGCACGACGCCGCGATCGAGTATTTCTTTGTTCGCTTTTTTGAACCGGCAGAGACTGCGGCCCAGCCCGGAGGCGAGGCCAACCTTGAGCATGTGATCAATGAGCTGTGCGCCGGCTACGAGCGCCTCATTGCGGAAATCGCCACCGTCACACCCGATGTAAACGCCTATTATCGCTTCATCTTCTCGATCTTGCCAAAGGTGAAGTCCGTGATAACGCAGCAGATCGCAACGGCCCGCGCTGAGATTGCCGCCGCCGTGCGGCAAGATCAGGAGGCGGGGCGACTGCGCTCTTGCCTGTTGCCGGAGGTCGTTGCCGACCAGTGCCTGGCATTGATCGAGGGCGGCGGACTTCTCTGCCTGCTCGAAGGAAAAGAGACCGTTAGCGCGGTCTTTCAGCGAACGATCCCGAGCTATCTTCGGTCGCTGAAAGATATCGCATGACGTGACGAGACACCCGGATCGGAAGAGCGGATGCCTTGGCGCCGTACTCGAAACCGGCCATCGCCGACACCACTCAATTTTCAATTTGTACGTTTTAGATGAAACAAACGATACCGTAGAGTTGTTAATCTCCGAGGATTCGAATACTCAACAATCGGCGCTTCTGTGGCAGCAGCGCATTACAATCTTCTCCTCGGATCAATGCCGATTTGAGGAAATACAGGCAAAGCGGAGCTTGGATGCCGGTCATCTTTCAGCGCATTACTGAGGGCCAGGCGTCACAGGCAGCGACGATCATCGTGCAGGCTTATGTGGAGCCGCCTTGGAATGAAGAGTGGTCGCTGGAGGGGGCGACGGCACGCATGGGCGAATTGTCGACCACACAGGGCTGGATAGGGGTCGGCGCCCTTGAGGCCGGACAATTGCTCGGGTTTGCCATCGGCCTCCCGCACACATCCGCTTCCGGCAGGGGCCTATACATACCCGAGATCGCCGTCCTTCCATCTCATCAAGGCAGGGGCATTGGAAAACGGCTGCTTAAACTGCTTGAAGCAGAAGCTCACAACGCCGGTTTTTCAAGTGCTTGGCTCCTGTCGCAAAGCCAGGGAGCCGCTGCGGAATACTACAAGGCCAGCGACTACAAACAGGTTGCGAAGCTGAGGGTCTACTCGAAGTCCTTTGGATAGCGCGAAAGGCTTGCGCGGGCCGCGCCAGCACCGATGGCCGCCTGACAACGACGGGTCGCGCAACAATGGTCCTGCGCCATGCGTTACGCGCAGCGCAGGAACACCTCAAACCCGGTCGAAAGGTTCCCCGCCACCCCGATCCCATTCGAGGATCAGGCAACAGCCCCTGAGAGGCGACGACGCCACAAAACCGAGGAAGCCGTCGCCACCGTTCGCATTGCGTCGGCAGCGAGCGAGCCCTGCTTCTACACCAGCGCTTACCCCTCGTAGTGGCCAGACGACGCCGCGGCAGCCGATTTGACCACCAGCGCCACATCCGCACCCTTGATCACGCTCACCCCCGTTGCACGCAGATCTGCGACGGTCTTCAGTCCGCCTGACTTCGGCGTTTCGAGAGGCTCGACACTGCGAGCGTCCAGATCGACCACCCAAAGCCCCTTTTCACCCTCGATACCGATCACAACAACTTTAGTCATTCACTTCCCCTCTCACGATGGATTGCTCCGGTTAAAATCCCGCCCTCTTCAAGCCGTCTCGATAGAGGTCCCTGTGCCATTGTTCCTTGCTCGGAACAGCCGCGAGCCACGTTTCCAGATCGAAGTTGGGGTTGGCTTCGCGCACGCGGCGAACAAAGACACGCGCCTTGTCCTTCTGGTCCAACATCGCCCAGTTCGCAGCCGAGAGCCTGTCGGCCAGGCTCGGATCGGCCATACGGCCGATATAGTCCAGCGAGGTCTCGAATTGGCTCAGCGCGTAGTTTGCGCCCGCGGCGGTCCAGAGATAGGAGTCCGGGCTCAAGGGATTGAGCTCGATCGCCCGTTCGATCTTCTGCAACGCCTTGCCGGGAAGAGAACAATGGACCAGCGTATCCGCATGATCGGCAATGATATCGGCGTAGTGCGGCCCCAGCGTCTCGGCCAGTTCCATCGCCTCGGCGCTTTCATCGAATGCGCCCTGCAAAAGCTTGGCGACGCCAAGCTCTCGGTAGCCATCGGCCATGTTCCGGCGCGCATCGATTGCGCGCACCGCAAACCCCTCGGCGGATTTCAGCAGCTCGATATCGCCCCGTGCGGTCAGCAACCATTCCTTGGAATAGGTTCTGGCGATCGAACTCAGCGCCGGAGCAAAATCGGTGCTCGCGTGCAGGGCCGTCTTCATTTCCTTGCGCGCACGCCGAAGGTCGGGCAGCGTGAGCCGGTTCAAATGCCGTCTTCCCACGAGATAACTGTGGTAGGCCGCCGGGTTCAGTTCCCTGTAAAGCCGCGTCGCCTCGTGCCGTTCGATCTCGCTTGAAACCGAAAGCGCGATGTTTCGTGCGATCACGCGGCGGGCAGCGACGAGGTCGGGTTGGCTCAGGCTGAACCGTTCCGCCCACACGACCTCGTTGTCGGGGAAAAAGACAAGCTGAACGAACAACGTTCCTTCGCTTGTCTGATTGCTGATCCGGCTGTCGAGGATGTAATTGAGAGCGTGGCGTTGAAAGAAATCCGCCTGGTCTTCGAGCTGATGGCCGATCTGGACGGCGGAATGGTGGGCGATGACCTGTAGACTGTTGAACGCGCAAAACCCGATCGTGATGTCCTCGATCAAGGCGTTCGCGATGAAGCGGCTGTCCGGGCGCCCGATATGATCGCTTGGAGGCAACAGCACCAAACGAGGTACCGCATGCCGGCGCATGTCGTCAGGTTCAACATGAGGGCGTTGCTCTGATATGCTGACGAGCGAGGGATGGGCCTGTGCGCTCGCAGCTGTTTGTCTGGCATCCCGGTTCGCCGTGGCGTTGACCAGATCAGCACCGCGCGCCAGCGCGTTGCTCCGCTTCTCGAGAATTTTGCGGAGCTGGTCGACCTCTTCTTCGGCGTTGAAGACTTCGACAAGCAGCTGCAGAGTGTCCGGATCGGCGCGCTCCGCTCCGATGAGCAGTATCCCCGCATCCTTGAGAATTTCGGCGTCTTCGTCCGAGCGCGCCACACGCGACACCCTCTTCAGCAGCGCTTTGAGAA
This sequence comes from Ensifer adhaerens, assembly GCF_013283195.1. Taxonomy (GTDB): domain Bacteria; phylum Pseudomonadota; class Alphaproteobacteria; order Rhizobiales; family Rhizobiaceae; genus Ensifer; species Ensifer adhaerens_G. The sequence goes on from NZ_JABEKT010000002.1 coordinate 144,860, forward strand.
GGGTATTCTGACGGTCTTTCTGCTCGGCAAACCATCCGTAGAAGTCACGGCTCTGGCAGCCGACAGGCCCCAGGAACGAACGATGCATCAGCGTCGCGAGATTGCGCAACTGACGCAAGGGGTCCGCCTCATCCTCATCGGCAACCCAGACCATGTCCGACGACACCGCCAGCCGTTCGACGTGGATCATATTGCTGGAAAAGGAGAGGAGCTGTGCACCGAGTTCGTCTTGGCGGAGCTTTATCCTGGATATCATCTTGCGCATGTTGACGAGGGACACGGCGTTGTCCTCGTCTCCCCACAGGAATGCGGCCATGGCGGCGCGATGCTCGGCCCCTTCCCTGATCGTCAGCAGATAGGCCAGAAGCAACAAACCTTTTTCGGGGTAGGCAACTTGCCGCCCCTCTGAGTCGACGAGCTTCAAGCCACCAAAGGTTTGCAGAAAGAAGGTCATTTGTACCTTAGGGCCGTTCCGCCAATATTGATCAGCACCCCTGCGCCAAAAGAAGACCCAACGGCAGTGTGTAAGCCTCTCGGCCTGTAATCTAGGGAGCGTGTGGACAAACGATTGCGAGACGGAGTTTGTCGTAATAGCGCGCAGAATTCAACCGGGAACTCACGCGAGGCAAAGCAGAGGTTGTCATAGCGCCCCAACACCGCTCGATCGTCTGACGACAGCTATTCTATGCTTCATTTCAGGTTCTGACCAAACTTGCAGCGCGATGACCGAAAACGACCTTCTGCCGCGGGCCGAATGACCGCAGCGCCCCTATACTTCGCCTTTGTTTTCGCGGGTCGCGGGCAGCCGCCAATCGTCTCGCCCTTCTTTCGACCGCGACCAAAAGCGCCGCGATCACTGCGAGGAAACACCAAGCCAGCACTGATCCCCGGAGTGCGGTTGGCGTTGATCTGCACCTGCATATCGTCCATGCGGCCGGGGTGCGCTTCGTTGGGACAGTGACTGTCGTGTGAGCCGGATCGGCTGCCCGGCTCGCCGCGGTTATGCGGTGGAGGACCCGGCCGGATTGCCGGCTGGCGGCAACGCGGTTTCCGGCTCTTCTGACGCATGACCTTTCTCCAGCTCGACAACCTCCAGGCGACCCCAGGCTGCGGCCCGATCCATCAGCAAACGCATCTCGGCGTTGAGGGCATGCGATCGCCGGATCTGATCGGCGTGGGCGACATTGGTCCGCGGATCGTAGAAACCGCCGATGTCTTCACCTGTGACACGCCTGGCCTGTTCGAGTGCCGCCCGCAGCGCGGACAGCTCGGCCTTTGCCACGAAATATCGTCTCATCGCGTCGATGAGTTCGCGGTCGCGCGCCTTCGTCTTCATGGATGCCTCCCTTGCAACAGGCAGTCGGCGTGATCCCACAAGATGGCGAAATCTGGGTCCTCCCCAAAGGTCAGGCATGTTGCCTGTGGACGCAACGTCGCCGCATCGTCTCGAAGGCGGATCAGGGGGCGTCATCGTGATTGGACTTCACGCCCGACAAGAGTCACGCTCACTCCAGGGAAAAGGGTTGGCGCAGCGCATCTATCGTCCAAATGGAGGCGACAATGAAGCACCATACACGCGAGCAATTGCAGGTCTTCGCGCAGATCGAACCGGACGTCCGTCCGCTGAACATGTCCCACAGCGAGCGCCTGGAACGCTGGGCGGAGCTTCTCGAGCAGAGCCCGACCCGCCATCTAGCGACGCTCTATGAAACCGAGCACCAGTCGGCCGCCGTGCGCGATACCTTGCGCAGCGACGGTTCGCCAATTTCCGTGGCGTTCAACGACCCGATGCTGCGGGCCGCCGGCCTGGAAGACGATACCTACGGCGAGGCGCTCCGGTTCTTCGGGCTACGCGACTGGCAGCTTCACGGCGTGATCTGCTACTGCCACTTCGGTGCAACGGTGCATGCCGCGACGGCAGCCGGGCTCGTCCGGTCGATTCTGAACGGCGAACGCAGCGGCCTGCTGGCCCGCATGCGCGCCTTGTTCTTCGGCTGACACTGGCCCCGGAATGCGTGACGCTGTGCATGTCGACATGGGCTGGTGGCAGCCTGCCGGGGCCGCCGGGCGCAAAGTGCGGCCTTGCCACCCGGCTTCCTTCACGTCTTCGTCACGCGGTTTCGGTGTCGCGAGGCTTAACGGCCGGCATCCGTGATGGCAGCGACCGTCGCAGCGGAGAGCCCGACCTCCGCCAGCACCTCGGCCGTGTGCTCCCCGAGACCCGGCGCCGGCAGCCGGAAGCGCCCCGGCGTTTCGGACAGTCGCGGCACGATGTTGTGCATGGGCAGCGGCCCGTGCTCCGCATCGTCGAGCGATACGATCACCTCGCGCTCGGAAAAATGCGCGTCCTCGGTCGCGTCGGCAATGTTGTAGATCGGTCCGACCGTTGCGCCGCTGTCTCGCATAACGGCGAGCGCCTCGTCGTGGGAACGAACAGCAAACCAGGCACCGATCGCCTCATCGACCAGATCGCGATGCTTGAGGCGCTCGCTGTTGGAACGAAACCGCGGATCCTCGTTCATGTCGGCGCGGCCGATGATCTCGAAGATCCGTCGGGCGACGGCGGGCGTCGAGCCCGAGAGCGCGACGTACTTGCCGTCGGCGCATTGATAGACGTTGCGCGGGCAGGCGGTGTTCGAGGCGCTGCCGATGCGCTCCTTGACGGTGCCGTTGAGCGCATAGATCGCGGCCTCTGGGCCGAGAACCGAGAAGATCGGCTCCAGCAGCGACAGGTCGATGACCTGTCCGCGTGCCCTGCCCTTTTCGCGCGCAAACAGCGCGGTCATCGTCGCCGACATGCCGTATACGCCGGCGATCATGTCGGCGAGCGCCAAGGGCGGCAGCACCGGCTCCCGGTCGGGAAAGCCGGTGCGGTAGGCGTAGCCGCTCATGCCTTCGACGATAGTGCCGAAGCCGGGAAATGCCGCATAGGGACCGGTCTGGCCGAAGCCGGACACGCGCACGACGACGAGATCGGGATTGCGTGCGAGAAGCACGTCCGGGCCGAAGCCCATCTGTTCCAGTGTTCCCGGGCGGAAATTCTCGATGAAAACGTCGGCGCTCGCGACCAGTGCCCAGAGTGCCTCGCGATCGGCCGTTTCCCTGAGGTTGAGGATCACCGAGCGCTTGTTGCGCCCATAGGTCTTCCAGAACAACGACAGGCCTTCGTCCTTCCACTCGCGCAGCGGGTCGCCCGCCGGCGGCTCGATCTTGATCACGTCGGCGCCGAAATCGGCAAGCTGCAGCGACAGCATGTTGCCGGCGACCAGACGCGAAAGGTCAAGCACCTTGATCCCCTGAAGCGGCCCTTCGGCATCAGGATCCCAGTGCTTTCTGACGAAATCGTTCATTGGAGGCGCCCGCCCGTCTTGTCGTCGAACAAAAGCACATTGGCCGTGTCGAAGCCGATTGTCACCTTCGCGCCCGACTGCAGAAGCGCGCTTTCGCCAAGAACCATTGTGATGTCGGTGGTCTCGACCCGAAGCATCACCTCCTGCGCATCCCCGGTCGGCTCGACCAGCACGACCTCGGCCGCGATGCCACTGTCGGCAAGGTGGATGTGCTGCGGGCGGATGCCGTAAACGATCTTGCGCCCCGAAACGAGCCCGTGACCTGTGGGCAGCGGCAGCCGGGCGCCATCGGCAAGCCGCAGCATCTGGCCATCGACCTCGCCGCGCAAGAGGTTGATCTCAGGCGAGCCGATGAAGCTGGCGACGAACAGGTTCTGCGGGTTCTTGTAGAGCTCCAGCGGCGGCCCCATCTGCTCGATCTTGCCGCCGTTCAGAACCACGATCTTGTCGGCCATGGTCATGGCTTCCGTCTGGTCGTGGGTGACGTAGATCGTCGTCTTGCCGAGGCGCTGATGCAGCTTCTTGATCTCGCCGCGCATCTTCACCCGAAGCTTTGCATCGAGGTTGGAAAGCGGCTCGTCGAAGAGGAAGGCGCGCGGGTCGCGCACGATGGCGCGCCCCATGGCCACACGCTGGCGCTGGCCGCCCGACAGTTCGCGCGGCAGCCGTTCGAGCAGGTGCCCGAGCCCGAGGATGTCGGCGGCCTCGTCGACGCGACGCTTGATCTCGCTCTTCGACACGCCGGCAAGTTTCAGCGCGAAGCTCATATTGTCGGCGACCTTCATGTGCGGATAGAGCGCGTAGCTCTGGAACACCATGGCAAGGTCACGTTCCTTGGCCGGCATGTCGTTGACGATGCGGCCACCGATGGTGATCTCGCCGGCACTGATGTCCTCGAGCCCGGCGATCATGCGCAGCAAGGTCGACTTGCCGCAACCGGACGGACCGACCAGGACGACGAATTCGCCGCTGCCCATGTCGAGCGAAATATCATCGAGCACCGACATGCTGCCGTAGCTCTTTCCCACATTCCTGAGTTCGATCTCGGACATGGTCTCTCCTCCCATTTGATGCGCCGGTGCGGCTCTTGGCGCCGCCCGCCGGCCCGTTTCACAGGCCGGCGGGCGGGAACTAGACCGCTCAGGCAGTCTCGACGATCTCGATGGTTCCGACGCTCATGCGACCGAGCGCACCCAGGCGAAGACCGGCCATGCCATAGACGAACTGGTCATCGCTCGCCTCGATCAGCGGCTTGCCGTCGATGGCGAAGGACAATGCATCACCCTTGAGGGTGAACGCGAAGCCGTAGCTCTTGCCAAGTTCGCGCTTGAACGGTGCGCGCGCCAGAACGGTGGTGCCGAAATCCTCCTTGAGGATGACCACCTCATCGCCGTCGAAGCCTGCGGCATAGAACCGGCTCGTGCCGTGAACACGCGCCGTCACCAGCTGCGACGGCCCGGCGAGCGGCTTGACATCCGCCAGCACCTCGACGTCGCGGGCGTAGTAATGGCCCGTCCACAGATCGGCATCATTGGCCGTATGAGCGTGGATGCGGCCATCCTGCAGGGTCCAGTGACCACGGTTCCAGGTGAAGCGCGAAATCGAACCCCATTCCTGCACTTCGCCCCTGGGATCGATGACGGTGTGGCCAGCGCCCTCGACCTTGAAATCGGCGAGGAACAGGCGGCCGAGGAATTTCAGCCGGCCGAAATACTCGACCTGGATGCCGATCTCGTCGATCGCCTCGGCGCCTTCCGGCACGGTGAAGGAATAGTCCTGCCAACCCTCATGATTGGGCACGTGCCACGCGCCGGTCTCCTCGATCGCGCCGGACATGGCGCGGCGGATATAGGGCGCGACGCGCAGGTTGCCGTCACCGTTCCACGGATCGAGCCATAGCTTGAACGACACCGTCTGGCCGGCATCGACCAGTGGCGAGAACATCGGGCGGTAGCGCTCGTCGTCGAAATCGGAGCGGCGATAGAAGGGCTTCCAGAAGATGCGTCCGCCCTGGCCACGCTCGAGCCGGTCGAGTTGGATTTCAAGCGAACCGCGCGAGCCTTCGGCCTGCTTTTCGGTCGAACCCTTGAGGCTGATCTGGTTGAAGCCTTCGGTGCGGAAACCGTGGGTCGATCCGGGCAGATCGAAGTCGAAGCGGACGCCACGGCGGGTGAAGTCTTCCAACCAGAGAGCCGGCACGTCGTCACCACGCAGTTGCAGCGCCAGCACCGTCAGTTCCCGGGCAAAGGACGGGATGTCGACGATATTGATCGAGCCGACGACTCCGGAGGCAACGATGAAGTCGTTGATCGGCTTTCTGTACTTGTCCCAACCCGGCTGAAGCCCCTGGAAGGTGCCGACGATGGCACCGGCATTGCCGGCGTTGCAGTCGGTGTCCCAGCCGGCCATGGTGGCGATCTCGGCAGTGCGCGGCAGGTCGCCTTCGCCATAGAGGATCGCCATGACGGTCACGCCGGCATTGGGGATGATGTGGCAGACTCCGGGATAACGGTCATAGCCCCAATCGGCAGTCAGCATGTCGCGGCAGGCGCGCCAGTTGCCGGGATTGGCCTTGTGGAAGTCGATCACCGCCTGCGCCACGCGGGCATAGGTGGATTTCGCGTCGATGGTCGCCATGGCGGCGGCGATCACCTCGGCGATCGAGGTCGCCTCGAAAGCCCCAGCGATGGCGGCGGCGCAGAAGCGCGCGCCGTTCAGGCCGTCGCCGTCATGAGCAACGCTTGCAGCGCGAGCCGAAGCGTCGGCTGCCTTCTGCGGCTCACCCGGATGCACCCAGCCCCAGCTGTCGATGAAGATCTGCCCGCCGATCTGCTCGGCAACAGTCGCGCCGTTCTGAGCGATCGATCCGGATTGCGGCGCAGGAATGCCGGCACGCAGGTTGCGATAGGCGGTGTGTTCGGTCGATACGCCGAAGCCGCCCCACCAGTACATGCCGTGCTCTTCGGCAGCATAGTTCACCCAGGTCTTGCCGACATCGGCAGCACTCGCCTTCAGACCGTAGTCGCGCAGAGCGCGAATGAAGTAGACCGGGCCGTTGGTGTCGTCGTCAGCGGCGAAATTCTTGAAGTCCCGCAGATACTGGGTGACTTCGCCATAGGTCTTCTGGACGCGCTCATAGCTCCAGATCGTCGGTTCGACCGGGGCGCCCAGGCGAACGCCAATGGCCTTGCCGATGAAACCGGCATAGATCTTCTCGTAAATCGTCTCTTTGCTGAGCTTGGGCATCATGCGTCTTTCGTTATCGATCAGAATGTGAGGGCGGCGCGGAAGCTGGCCCGCCGGTCGGCGGCCGCCTGGTCGGCGGCAAGCATGGTCGTTGCCACTTCGGTGAAGCGATCGGCCGAAGCGCTGAGGTCGAGCCGGTTCGCCCGGTCGAGGAGGGCATGGTCGGCGTCGTCGATGACACCTTCGCCATGCATCGCGCCGAGGATCGCACCGGCCATGACGCCGATGGAGTCAGTATCGCGACCGGAATTGATGCCGTCCTCGATCGAGCGGCGGAAGTCGCCGTCGTTGAACAGGCAGAAACCGAGCGCCAGCGGCAGCTCTTCGATCGAGCCGAGGCGGCTCGGCTGATAGGCAGCCGTCAGACGACCTGCCTTGGCGGGTGTGTGGTTGACGTCGTCGCCCATGGGAGAATAGGGCGCGATCGCCGCATGGAAGGCGGCAACGACCGTCTGATGATCAGCACCTTGCACCTTGAGCTTGCGGGCAACGTCTGCGATGTCGGCAATGGCGTTGCGCGTCCCGTCCTTGGCCAATGCCAGAACGGCTTCGATCACGCCTTCGATATCAGTTCCCGGAACGAACGCCGCGGCAACCGCAGCGGCAAACACGCCCGCCGCCTCAAGCCCGAAACTCTCCTGGTGGCCGGAGGCAAACGCGATCGCCTCGTCATAGGCGGCCCTCGGATCGCAGGCGTTGACGACGCCGATTGGCGCGACATACATCGCGGCACCACAATTGACCATGTTGCCGATGCCGCCCTGGCGCGGATCGCACGATGTCAGCTGGTGGCGCTGGAAGATCCATTTCTCCGGATAGAAAAGGCGCTCGATCAGCATCGCTTCGCGCTGCAGTTCCGGCACGTAGCGCGGCACCCAGGCGATCTGCCTGACCATACCGTCGGCCATGTCCCAGGCATCGAGATGCCGGCCGACGTCACCATAGATATCCATGAGGCAGAGCGTCATCAGCGTGTCGTCGGTGACGATGCCGTTGCCGCGCACCCGGCCGTTGCGGGCGGTAGCGTCAAGCGACATCTTGTGCCACTCGGTGTCCAGCGAGCTGACCCGGCCATATCGCTTAGCGATTTCGGCGGCCGGCAGTTTTTCGACCGGCGCCCCCATGGCGTCGCCAAGCGCGACGCCATGGATGAGCGCGCGGACTCTCCCTTTGAGAGAGAGCCCTTGAACGCTACTTTTGTGCATCGAGAACAGTCCTTGCATACTCGTTGAGGCGTTTGCCACCGGCCGCTTCCCACTCCGCGACGTACTGATCCCACTGATCCATCTTGGCGGCGCCGGAGATGAACTTGTAGACCCAGGAGCGGTAGACGTTTTCGGTGGCGTCGAGATCGGCGGCGTAATCGGCCGGCCAGACAAAGGTATTGTCCGGCTTGAAGTCCTTCTGGATCGTCGCCAGCGACTGCTGGGCCGCTTCCGACTGCCAGACAACGGGCGGGGTCCAGTTGGCCGCCACCATGAAGCGGGCATACCAGGTGGCGATCTTGTCGGTGACCTTATAGGCGTCGCCGTCCTTGGTGTATTCCTGGCCTTCGAAGCCGAGGCGGTCGAACATCTGGCCTTCTGGGCTTGCCATGAAGTCCAGCAGCTTCATCACTTCGGCCTTGTGTTCCGACACCGACGAGATCGCAAATCCGCGCGATTCCTTGGAGACGTCGACGGCGGCGAGACCCTGGCCGCCCGGTCCCTTCGGCGGCGACAGGAGCACGAGCTCGGTGCCCGGATGCACCTGACGCATCTTGCCGCCATAGATGTCGATGACCTCGCCGGAGGAGCCGAAGATCACGCCGGCGCGGCCGGTGTAGAACTTGTCTTCCTTCACGTCGAACTTGGTGGTGATGTATTCGGGATCGTAGAGGCCCTGTTCGCGCAGCGATGCGTAGAAGGCGATCTTGTCCTTCTCCTGCGTGGTGGTGCGCGCATGCACCCATTCGCCGCCCGCGTTCTTCATCCAGGTGCCGGTGATGCCGAATGCCTGGTTGAAGATGGAATCGAGCTCGTTAGTGTTATCGGCCGTGGTCACGCCATAGCTGTCGGCGACACCGTTGCCGTCGAGATCGCCGTCCTTGATCGCCTTGAACAGGGTGACATAGTCTTCGACGGTTTCAGGCGCCTTGAGGCCGGTCTTTTCCAGCCAGTCCTTGCGGATCACCGGCTGGGGCCCGCGCACCGGATAGACATAGAGAAGGTAGGGGTAGTTCTTGAGGCGCTCGACATTGTGCGGCCACAGCGCGTCCTTCAGGTACTTGGTGTCGGCCAGCATCGGGCCGAGATCCTCGAGCACGCCCTGCTCGACCATCTTGGCGTCGCCGCCTTGGAAATAGATCAGGTCCGGAATATCGCCCGACAGCAGCATCACCGACAGCTTGTCGGCATAGCCTGAAGACGGCAGGTCGACGAGTTCGATGTCCAGATCGGTGCCCTGCGCCCGGAGCGCTTCCTCAATGCGCTTGAGGTGCTTGACGTCGTCGGGGTTGGACGGGGTGAAGTCCTTGGACACCACCCGGATCTTGACCGGTTCGGCCAATGTCGGGGCGGCAGCACCGAGGCTGAGTGCTAGCGCAGTCGATGCCAGCAGGACCATTTTTCTAAGCATTTCGTCTCCTCCGTTTAGATAGGCTTCTTTGTTTGAACGCGTGTCTTCGTCACCCCTTGAGCGCGCCGCTCATGGTTCCCTTGGTGAAGAATTTCAGGATCAGCGGGTAGATCGCCAGGATCGGCACGATGGTGAGCAGGATCATGCCGGCTTTCAGCGATCTCAGATCGATCTGGCTGGCGCCGGTGTTGTTGCTGGCGTTGTTGGCGCCAACGATCGCGACCTTGTCGCCATCGATGACGAACTGGCGCAGCACCACCTGCAACGGCCATTTGCCCTGATCGTTCAGATAGATCATCGCGCGGAAGAACTCGTTCCAGTGAAAGACGAGATAGAACAGCGAGATGGTGGCGAGCGCCGGCTTGGCGAGCGGCAGCACCAGATGCCAGAACACCTGGAACGGGTTGGCGCCATCCAGTTCGGCAGCCTCCAGCAGTTCCTGCGGGATCTCCTCGAAGAAACGGATGAGGATGATCAGATACCAGGCATTGACCGCCTTGAAGAGGATCACCGACCAGTAGCTGTCGAGGAGGCCCAGGCGCTTGTTGACGAAATAGTCGGGAATGATGCCCGGCTCGAACACGATGGTGACGAGCACGAGGATAAACAGCGCCTTGCGACCCGGCAGGCCGGGCCTTGAAAGCCCCCAGGCCATCAGCGCGGTACCGACCACGCCGATCACGGTGCTGACAGCGGTGATGAAGATCGAGTTGAAGATGCCGCGCTGCACATTGGGGTGCTGCAGCAGAACACTCCAGACCTCGAAGGAGAACCCTCGAGGGATGATGGTCAGCCCGCTCATGCCCGGCACCTTTGCCGGGTTCGACAGCGAGACGGCGAGCAGGTTGAGGATCGGCTGGACGGTGACGACGACGAGCAGCAGCAGCGTCGAGACGATGATCGCATATTCGATGCGTTCGATCGGGGTCTTGCGCGACAGGGCCATTACCAGACTCCCTTTCCGGTCAGACGCTTGGAAACGAAATGGGCGATCACGATCATCATCGTGCCGAGCACGGCCTTGAAGAGGCCTGCGGCCGTTGCCAGCGAGTATTCGCCGGTCTGCAGCCCGATGCGGTAGACATAGGTGTCGACGATATCGATCTTGCTGCGCACCACGTCGTTAGAGAGGTTGATCACCTGATTGAGGTCGGCGTTGAGGAACATGCCGGCATTGAGGATGAACAGCGTCGCGATCGTCGGTACGATGCCGGGCAGCGTGACGTGGCGGATCTTCTGCCAGCGGTTGGCGCCGTCGATCTCGGCGGCATCATAAAGCTGCTGGTCGATGGCGATGATGGCGGCGAGATAAAGCAGGCTGTCCCAACCGGCCGAACGCCAGATCTCGGTGAACACCAGCACCCAGCGGATGGCGCCGGTATCGGTCATGAACGAACGCGGCGCGATGCCGGCCATGCCCATGATATTGTTGACGGCGCCATCGGTCGGCGACAGCGCTGCGATGAAGATGCCGGCGATCACCACCCAGGACAGGAAGTGAGGCAGATAGATCGCCGACTGGATGAACTTGCGCAGCGAACCGCCGCGAACCTCGTTCAAAAGTAGCGCGACGATGATCGGCACCGGTAGGAAGAACACCATCTTCATGGCCGAGATGATCAAGGTGTTGGCCAGCACCTGCCAGAACACCGGCGAGGAGAACAGCACCTGGAAATGCTTGATGCCGACCCAGATGTTGGGTGGCACGATGCGGACCTGTTCGAAGGCAATGCGCGCCTCCCAGATCGGCAGGTAATGGAAGATGAGGAAGAACAGGATGCCCGGCGCCATCATGACGTAATAGGGCCACCACCGGCGCCAGCCATCGGCAGCGACCGCAACGCGCCCCTGCCTGCGGCGCGCGCTCGATTTGGGAACGTTCCCAAATTTAGGCGACATCACCGCCTCGTCACGATTGGTCATTGCTTACCCCCTCCCGGAGCTTGCTGCGCGTCTGGGCTGGTTGAGCGACAGATCGGCCAATGAGCCGCGCTCGATCAGCCGGCATGGCATGAACACCCGCCCATGCTCCGGGCGGCCGGCGATTTCATCAAACAGGCAATCGACGGCGCGCACGCCGATCTCGCGCCCAGGCTTGGCGACCGTCGTCAGTCCCGGCCAGGAAAATGCGCCTGCGGGAATGCCGTCGAAGCCGAGGATGGAGACGTCTTCCGGGCAACGCAGACCGGCTTCGCGCACGGCGACCATGGCGCCGAGCGCCATCAGATCGTTGGCCGCGAAAACCGCGAGATGGCCGACCCGGTCGCGTGCAAGCAGCCGCATCATCGCGGTTCGCCCGCCTTCGACGGTATATTCGCCATCTTCCATCGGCAGTGCTGCCGGGTCGATGTCGCGCTCGACGCAATGTTCATGAAAAGTGCGCAGAAACCGGGCCCGCGCGATACGCGATTTCGGCCCGAGGATCAGCGCCGGCGCGTGATGCCCCTTGGACACCAGATGGTCCATGCCGAGCCTGACCGCCTGGGCAATATCGGAACCGACGGAAGAATTGGCCGGAAAACGTTCAGCACTCGAACCGATCAGCACGAAGGGCAGCCCGAACCTGTCGAGATCGTCGAAGCTGTCGGCAACCGGATTGATGATGGCGCCATCGACCCGCGCCTGCCGCAGGGCACGCAGATGGCTCGCCTCGCGGCCATGATCCCAATCGGAGGAAAACACCAGGAGCGAAGTGCCGTTTTCGGCCGCGCGGTCCTGCGCACCGCGCGCCACCTCGGCCCAGAACGGATTGGTGATATCAGGAATGACAAGGCCGAGCAGACCTGTGCGGCCGGAGCGCATGCCGACGGCCAGATCGTTGCGCTCATAGCCGACGGCACGGGCGGCCTCGAGCACACGCTCGCGCGCCTCGTCCGTAACATTGGACGCGCCGGAGAGTGCCCGGCCGGCGGTGCTCTTCGACACCCCCGCCTTTCGCGCGACGTCAATGATCGTCGGCCGCCTCCGCTGCATTCCACACGCCCTCCCATGGCATGAATTCGTGGGAACGTTACCACGGAGATTTCGAGTCCGCAAGTCCACCCGATTTCGGACGTGGTTTTGCCGGTCTTGTTGTGGTGTCAAAAAGAAAAAGGCCACCGTAGAACCGGCGGCCTCAAAGTGAGAGATATGACCTCCACGCAAAGCGAGAGGTGTAACCTCCAGAGGGAACATCGCTCTCGCAGCCGGGAGGATGGCTGCACATCAAGCGACCGTCATAATGTGACAGCACGGCGCCCGGTTCTCAATCAATGCAAAACCAGAACTGAAGCCCGAGAGGGATCGCTCTTCCAAGATTCGCATGACCGCCGCGATTTTTTGCTACTCCTCATTTTCTCGTACGTTCTGGCGCCGCGCATGCCCCGTTCGGGAAGCCGCATCGATGACCGAAAGCCACGCCGGAGAGTGCGGCGCTTGCGCACACCGGGCCCATCGCCTTGACTTATGCGCCGTCGCATTTACGATAGTGGCATGCTGATCGTGACTTCATATGCCCTTCGAGAACCCGTGCGCCTCAAAGCGGGATCGTAACCCGGCCGCGGCTTTTACCGTGCGCGACCGGGGCATGTCACGCCATCCCAGCTATCTCCCTGTTAGCTGAGACGATGAAATCGATCGCCGCCTCGCACCGCCATAAGCGGACTTCCTGATAGCGAGCAGGCCTTAGCTCTCGACAGCATGTAATGAAAAATCTTCCCCAAACTGCCGGCTGGCGCTCCGGCCTGCTTACCGCGTTCGACATCGCAACCGCGCTCGGCGAAAGCCGGGCGGCGCTCGCCGAGCTGTTCGATTGCAACACGCTGAAAAGCACACGACGGGCTGCTTGCGCAGACGGCCCAGAGCAATTCGAGCTCGACGCGGCGGCACGCACCAGCCTCGCCATCATCCATTCGCTTCGCTGCGACGCCGACCTGAAATGCCACGTTGCCGAGCAGGCGCTTTCGAACTGGCCGCAGATCCCCGTGTCGGTCGCCCGCATTGTCGACTTCGAGCCCGAAACGTCGCACGACACCGGCGCGCGCTTTGAACCGGCATCCGCCGCCGACCCGTTCCAGTTTTTTGGACCATTTGCCGCAGAACCGCTGCCCGTCGCCATGCTCGACGACTACATCGACCTGATCGACGGACGATATCTGCTGTGGCGCAGACCGAAGTGCGATCCACATGGCATTGCGACCGCGATCCATGCCAGCCAGGAACGCCTTCGCCTCGACCCGCAGGATGCGGCCGCGCAAGCGGATTTTCTTGAGGCTGCCGCCGTCCTGAGGCAAAAGGCCGAACACGAATTGATCTGGCTAGGCTCGATCAGGGGCGAAGAGTTCTGCCCGACACCGGCTGCCAACCAATCTTCGTTGCCCGAACAACTGCCCACCGCACCGATGATCGGCGAGGCGGGTAACGTCGGCACGTTGGCCATGAACTATCGCTCCAAAAGCTCGGTCAATATCTCGCTTGCCGCCCGCGCCATGAAGCGGCGGGCGCTGGGGCTAACCGTCAGATAACCCTGGCCTGCCCACCGACAGCCCAAGCATCCGAAGACATCTTAAAGACACAAGGCACATCATGATCCAGACCCCCTACTATCTGATCGACAAGGCGAAGCTCCTTCGCAACATGGAGAAGATCGCCTATGTGCGCGAAAAATCCGGCGCCAAGGCGCTGCTCGCGCTCAAATGCTTCGCCACATGGTCGGTCTTCGATCTGATGCGCGAATACATGGATGGTACGACGTCCTCCTCACTCTACGAGGTGCGGCTCGGCCGCGAAAAATTCGGCGGCGAAACCCATGCCTATAGCGTCGCCTATGGCGACAATGAAATTGACGAGGTGATCGGCCATGCCGACAAGATCATCTTCAACTCGATCGGCCAGCTCGACCGCTTCGCCGACAAGGCGTCCGGCATTGCCCGCGGGCTGCGCCTCAATCCGGGCATGAGCTCATCCAGCTTCGACCTCGCCGACCCCGCCCGCCCCTTCAGCCGGCTCGGCGAATGGGATGCGGCGCGGATCGAGACCGTAATGGACCGCATCAGCGGCTTCATGATCCACAACAACTGCGAGAACAGGGATTTCGGCCTGTTCGACCGGATGCTGGGCGAGATCGAGGAAAGGTTCGGCGGACTGCTTTCCCGCGCCGACTGGGTCAGTCTCGGTGGCGGCATTCATTTTACCGGCGACGACTATCCGGTCGACGCCTTCTGCGAGCGCTTGAAGGCCTTTTCCGGCCGTCACGGCGTCCAGGTCTATCTGGAGCCCGGCGAAGCAGCGATCACCCGCAGCACGACGCTTGAGACCACCGTCCTCGACACGCTCAACAACGGCAAGGACCTCGCCATCGTCGACAGCTCGATCGAGGCGCACATGCTCGACCTCCTGATCTACCGCGAAAGCGCCAAGGTCGAGCCGAATGCCGGACCGCACAGCATCATGGTCTGCGGCAAATCGTGCCTTGCCGGCGATATCTTCGGCGAGTTCCGCTTTCCAGAGCCCCTGAAAGTCGGAGACCGCGTCTCGTTCCAGGATGCGGCCGGCTACACCATGGTCAAGAAGAACTGGTTCAACGGCGTCGGCATGCCGTCGATCGCCGTCAGAGAGCTTGACGGCAGCGTCAGGCTCGTCCGCGAATTTTCATTCGCCGACTACGAACAGAGCCTCTCCTAAGGCTCGTCATACCCCCATAAAAGAAGGAAAAATCACCCGAAATGAAGAAGAACGTTCTCATCATCGGCGCCGGTGGCGTGGCTCAGGTCGTGGCGCATAAGTGCGCGCAGAACTGCGATGTACTGGGAGACATCCATATCGCATCCAGAACGGTCGAAAAGTGCCGCGCGATCGTCGCCTCGGTCCGCGAAAAGAAGAGCCTGAAGACCGACGTGACACTCGAAGCCCATGCGCTTGATGCCATGGATGTCGAGGCAACGAAGGCGCTGATCGAAAAGACCCGGGCCGGCATCGTCATCAATGTCGGCTCCGCCTTCGTCAACATGTCGGTGCTGCGCGCCTGCATGGATACCGGTGCTGCCTATATGGACACCGCGATCCACGAAGACCCGAAGAAGATCTGCGAAACGCCGCCGTGGTACGGAAACTACGAATGGCAGCGTGCGCAGGAGTGCAAGGAAAAAGGCATCACCGCCATCCTCGGCGTCGGCTTCGACCCGGGCGTGGTCAACGCCTATGCACGCCTCGCCAAGGATGAGTATTTCGACAAGGTCACCGCCGTCGATATCGTCGATATCAATGCCGGCAGCCATGGCAAATACTTCGCCACCAACTTCGACCCCGAGATCAACTTCCGCGAATTCACCGGCGTCGTCTATTCCTGGCAGAACGGCCAGTGGCAGACCAATTCGATGTTCGAGGTCGGCAAGGAATATGACCTGCCGGTGGTCGGCAAGTGCAAGGCCTACATGACCGGCCACGACGAGGTTCATTCGCTGGCAAAGCACATGGACGGCGCCGACGTCCGCTTTTGGATGGGTTTTGGCGATCACTACATCAACGTCTTCACCGTCCTGAAAAACCTCGGCCTCCTGTCCGAGCAGCCGGTGAAAACTGCCGAAGGCCTCGAGGTCGTGCCGCTCAAGGTGGTCAAGGCCGTGCTGCCGGATCCGTCGTCGCTGGCACCGAACTACCAGGGCAAGACCTGCATCGGCGATTTCGTGAAGGGATTGAAGGACGGCGAGGAACGCGAAGTCTTCATCTACAACGTGGCCGATCATAAGGAAGCCTTCGAAGAAGTCGGATCGCAGGGCATCTCCTACACCGCCGGCGTACCGCCGGTCGCTGCCGCCATGCTGATTGCATCGGGCGAATGGGACGTGAAGCAGATGGTCAACGTCGAGGAACTGCCGCCGCGCCCGTTCCTCGACATCCTCAACCGGATCGGACTTCCCACCCGCATCAAGGATGCGGACGGCGACCGCGCCTTGACGTTCTCCTGAGACCATAGACGGTCGATCTCCAGCAGCTATCCCTCTGCGATAGCCCGCTAACCTGAAGACGAGGCCCGGCCGCCGTGAGGTGACCGGGCCTTGCCGCTTTCGGGCCCAGCCTTTCGCGTAGCGCCCACCCCACGCCCTGTGTGCAACGCAGCAACGATTGGCGCTTGCTTTGTTTATAAAAATACTGTTCACTAAACATATTGCTAAACATGACACGTGAGGAGTTCATGTGAGCATTCATTGAAGTCGATACCGTTTCGACGCTGGCGGGGAGCCGGCTTTTTCAGTTCTGGGAGGAACTCATGCAGATGAAATTGAAAGCCCTTCTCGGGCTCGCCTCGGCGCTTGCCCTGTCGTCAGCGTTGCCGAATGCGGCCAAGGCCGAACAACTGACACTGTGCTGGGCCGCCTGGGACCCGGCAAATGCTCTGGTCGAGCTGTCCAAGGATTTCACCGCCAAGACCAAGATCGACATGAAGTTCGAATTCGTGCCGTGGACCAGCTATGCCGACCGCTTTCTCAACGAACTCAACTCCCAAGGCAAACTCTGCGACCTGATCATCGGCGACAGCCAGTGGATCGGCGGCGCGGCGGAGAACGGCCACTACGTCAAGCTCAACGAGTTCTTCGACAAGGAAGGCATCAAGATGGATGACTTCGTGCCGGCGACCGTTGTCGGCTATTCCGAATGGCCGAAGAACACGCCGAATTACTGGGCGCTACCGGCAATGGGCGACGTCGTCGGCTGGACCTACCGCAAGGACTGGTTCGAAAAGCCGGAACTGCAGAAGGAATTCAAGGAGAAATACGGTTGGGATCTCGGCCCGCCGAAAACCTACGATCAGCTGAAGCAGATCGCCGAATTCTTCCAGAAGCGCGAAGTCGACGGCAAGACCGTCTATGGTGCCTCGATTTATACCGAGCGCGGCTCGGAAGGCATCACCATGGGTGTCACCAACGTGCTTTACGACTGGGGTTTCCAGTATGAGAACCCGAAGAAGCCCTACGAGATGGAAGGCTTCGTCAATTCTCCCGACGCGGTGAAGGGCCTCGAATTCTACAAGGCGCTCTACGATTGCTGCACACCGCCCGGCAGCTCCAACGTCTACATGGTCGAATCCGCCGATGCCTTCAAATCGGGGCAGGTGGCAATGCAGATGAACTTCGCCTTCACCTGGCCCGGTCTCTACAAGGACGAGAAGGTCGGTGGCGATCGCATCGGCTTCTTCCCCAATCCGGCCGAAAAAGCACATTTCGCCCAACTCGGCGGACAGGGCATATCGGTCGTGTCCTACTCTGAAAAGCGCGATGCAGCGCTGCAATACATCAAGTGGTTCGCCCAGCCTGACGTGCAGGCCAAGTGGTGGGAACTCGGCGGCTACTCCTGCCTGAAGGCTGTCGTCAACGCACCGGGCTTTGCCTCCAGCCAGCCCTACGCCCAGGCGTTCCTCGACTCCATGGCGATCGTCAAGGATTTCTGGGCCGAGCCGAGCTACGCCTCCCTGCTCCAGGACATGCAGAAACGCGTGCACAACTATGTCGTCGCCGGCAACGGCACCGCCAAGGAAGCGCTCGACGGCCTGGTGAAGGATTGGACCGAGGTGTTCGAGGAAGACGGCAAGATCTAGTCCGGGCTCTAAACCCGGAGATCTCGTGCCGCTAAGGGCGGCCCCATCGGCAATCGCTGCGGGCCGCCTCGAAATCCCGACCCAAAAGACCAGGTGATACCTTGACCCTTTCCCATTCCTCCATCGCCGAGACGGCCGCGATGGCAACGCCGGCGCCCATTGCCCGGCGGGTACGCGGCCTCTCCGACAGGGCGATCGCCTGGGCTTTCATCGCCCCTGCCATCACCCTGCTGCTGGCGATCAATATTTTCCCGCTGCTCTGGGCAATCTATCTGTCCTTCACCAACTATCGGGCCAATCGCCCGAACGCAGTCGTCGAAGGCGTCGGCCTCAGGAACTACCAACGCGTCCTGACCGACCCCGATATCTGGCAGGCGATGCAGACGACGGCCCATTTCGTCTTCTGGACGATCGTGCTGCAGACCGTCATCGGCTTTGCGCTCGCCTATCTCATCGACCGCAAGTTTCGCGGCCACGCCTTCTGGACGACGATCATCCTGATCCCGATGATGCTTTCGCCGGCCGTGGTCGGCAATTTCTGGCGCTTCCTCTATGAGCCGCAGATCGGCCTGTTCGCCTATGCCGCCTCGATGGTCACCGGCATTCCGACCTCCGAGATCCGGATGCTCGGCGACGTCTCGCTGGCGCCCTGGGCGATCATCATCGTCGATACCTGGATGTGGACCCCTTATGTGATGCTGATCTGCCTCGCCGGGCTGCGCTCGATCCCGGACTACATCTACGAGGCTGCCGAAGTCGACCGCGCCTCCAGCTGGCGGCAGTTCTGGTCGATTACCGTGCCGATGGCCCTTCCCTTCATCATGCTCGCTGTTCTTTTCCGCGGCATCGAGAATTTCAAGATGTTCGACATGGTAACGCTGCTGACCGGCGGCGGCCCAGGGTCCGTCACCGAAGTCGCTTCGATCACACTCAAGCGTGCGGCGTTCGAGAGCTGGGCAACCGGCCGGGCGTCCGCCTTCGCGATCATTCTTTTCGTTGCGGTGTTCGGCCTTGCCAACATCTACGTCAAAGCCCTCAACAAGGTGAAACAACGATGAGCTCCGCCAACACCGCCCATTCGGTCGTCGCGCCGAGCGACACCAGCAAACGCGTGGCCGGCACGATCGTCATCGTCTACGCCCTGATCACGCTGATCCCGCTCGTCTGGATCTTCCTGACCAGCATCAAGTCGCCGCCGGATTCGATCAGCTATCCGCCCAAGATCGTCTTCACCCCAACGCTCGAAGGCTATTGCAACCTGTTCACGACGAGGACGCGGCAGACGCCTGATTACATCGCCGCCCTGCCGGAACCGACCAGCACGTGCGACGAGGTCACGCGCAAACGCAACATGGTGATCGCCGGTCCGTCGAACTTCCTGCCGCGCTTCGTCAATTCGCTGGTGATCGCGTTCGGCTCGACCTTCCTTGCCGTCTTCCTCGGAACGCTGGCCGCCTACGGCTTCTCGCGCTTCAAGGTGCCGCTTGCCGACGACCTGCTGTTCTTCATCCTGTCGACGCGCATGATGCCGCCGATCGCCGTCGCGATCCCGATCTACCTTATGTACCGCGAGCTCGGGCTCTCCGATACAGCGCTCGGCATGATCCTGCTCTACACGGCCGTCAACGTCTCGCTCGCCGTCTGGCTGTTGAAAGGCTTCATCGACGAAATCCCGCGGGAATACGAGGAAGCAGCGATGATCGACGGCTATACCCGGCTGCAGGCGTTTCGAAAGGTGGTGTTGCCGCAGGCAACCACCGGCATCGCGGCAACCGCCATCTTCTGCCTGATCTTCGCCTGGAACGAATATGCCTTCGCGGCACTCCTGACCTCGGGCCAGGCACAGACCGCGCCGCCGTTCATCCCGACGATCATCGGCGAAGGCGGCCAGGACTGGCCGGCCGTTGCGGCCGGCACGACGATCTTCCTGGTCCCGATCCTGGTTTTCACCATTCTCCTACGCAAGCAATTGCTGCGCGGCATCACCTTTGGAGCGGTGCGCAAATGACAGATCTGACCCGGACACCTACCAAGACCTCTCCAAAGCGGCCGTTCTTCTTCCGGCGCGGCCCAATGGAAAACATCGCGACCGTGCTGATCGCCACCGGCTTTCTGATGCTGTTCCAGCCGTTTGCGCTGGTGCTCTACACCTACTCGCTCGTAACGCTGCTTGCCGGCACGGTGATGTTCATCATCGTTTCGAAATTTCCGGAGTGACCGATGGCCGAGATCAGAATTGAAAACCTGCGCAAGGAATTCGCCGATTTCGTCGCGGTCAAGGAGTCGAGCTTCGTCGTCAACGACGGCGAGTTCCTGGCGCTTCTCGGACCCTCTGGATGCGGCAAGACGACGACGCTGCGCATGATCGCCGGGCTCGAATTGCCGACGAGCGGCAAGATCTATCTCGACGGCGAGGACGTCACCTTCAACCGGGCCAGCGCCCGCGACATCGCCTTCGTCTTTCAGCTCTTTGCGCTCTACCCGCATATGAACGTGCGCAAGAACATCGGCTTCCCGCTGCTGTCCCAGGGCATGCCCAGGGCGGAAATCCGCGAGCGCGTCGAAGAGACCGCACGGCTCCTGCAGATCAGCCATATCCTCGACCGCTCCGTCTCGGGCCTTGCCGGTGGCGACCGGCAGCGCGTCGCCCTCGGTCGGGCGATCGTGCGGCGGCCGAAATGCTTTCTGATGGACGAGCCACTCGGTACGCTCGATGCGGAGTTCCGCGAGGTGATGGTCCATGAGCTGAGAGAGCTGCACAACCGCGTGCACGCAACGACGGTCTATGTCACCCACGACCAGCACGAAGCCATGGCGATGGCCGACAAGATCGCGGTGATGAACCATGGGGTCATCGAGCAATTCGGCACGCCACAGGAGATCTACCGCAAGCCGGCGAGCATGTACGTCGCCGACTTCATCGGCTCGCCGCCGATGAACTTTCTACGTTTCACATCCGGCCTGAAAAGGGGCGCATCCGCAATTTCGCTCAACGGCGTCGACGTCATCGTGCCGGAGATCCATCAGGATGTTGCGGTCGGTGAACTCGCGCTCGGCGTGCGGCCGGAGCATATCCGCTTCAGCGATGCCTCACCGCTGCGCGGGGCTGTCTACGGCAGCGAGTATCTCGGAACCAATCAGGTCGTAGCTATCGAAACTGGTAACGGGCTGATCAAGGCGCGCGTGCCGGCGAACCGCAATTTCCAGATCGGCGAAACCGTCGGACTGGAATTCACCCCCGCCAACCTCACGCTCTTCGATTGCAAGTCCGGTCGCGCGGTCGCCTCATCGCTTTATTCGGGAGGCCAGCATGGCTGACGTTGTTCTCAAAGGTCTCAACAAGCGCTTCGGCGACAACCAGGCCATCAGCGGCCTCGATCTTGCGATCCGCGACGGCGAGTTCGTCGTGCTCTTGGGCCCGACAGGAGCCGGCAAAACGACGACGCTTCGGCTCATCGCCGGCCTCGAGAAGCCGGACAATGGCCGCGTCGAGCTCGGCGGCCGGGACGTCGCCGGTCAGGCACCGGCCGAACGGGATGTCGCGTTCGTCTTCCAGCAGTATTCGCTCTACCCGCACATGACAGTTTACGAAAACCTGGCCTTCCCCCTAAAGGCACCGGTCCGCAAACTGTCCAACGAGGAGATAGACCGGCGGGTGCGCGAGATTGCCCGCATGGTGCGGATCGACCACAAGCTGGAAAGCCGCTCGACGCGGCTTTCCGGTGGCGAGATGCAGCGCGTTGCCATCGGTCGCGCTCTGGTGCGCAGACCGTCGATCTATCTCATGGACGAGCCCCTCTCCTCGCTCGACGCCAAGCTGCGCTCGGAACTGCGGCTGGAGCTGAAGCGCATCCAGAAGGAGTTGGGCTCGACATTGCTCTACGTCACCCATGACCAGGTGGAGGCGATGACCATGGCCGACCGTATCGGCATTCTGGCGGAGGGAAAGCTGATGCAGGTCGGCACCCCGCGGGAAATCTACTCCAATCCCGCCAACCTGCATGTCGCGGCCCGGCTCGGCCAGCCGCACATCAACCTGTTGCCTGCCGACCTGCTCGAAGGCGCCGCACCACCCGCGGGCACGAAGACGATCGGGGCAAGGACCGAACATCTCGAGATCGCCGTCAGCCAGAATGCCAATGCGCAGGTCGACTGGATCGAGCATCTGGGCGACCAGAACCATCTGCACATCCGCGTTCGCGATCACAAGCTCGTCACCCTCGCCGATCCCTATATCGAGATCAGGCCGGGCGACCGGATCAATCTGACGCTTCGCGATCCGCTCTATTTCGATGCGGGTGGACAACGGCTCGTCTGAGCCGCAAAGGTCAAACAAAGACGGCATGCAACGACAAACAGACGGGTATCATTCCATGAAACATTTCTTCAATCGTCGGGAAAACATCGTCACCGAAGCGGTCGATGGTCTGCTTTTGACCAGCGGTGCGGGACGCCTTGCCCGTCTGGATACCTTCCCCGAGATCAAGGTGATCCTGCGCGCCGACTGGGACAAGTCGAAGGTGGCGATCATTTCCGGCGGCGGCGCCGGACACGAACCCTCGCATGCGGGTTTCGTCGGCAAGGGCATGCTGACAGCGGCCGTGTCGGGCGAAATCTTTGCCTCGCCAAGCGTCGACGCGGTGCTGACAGCGATCCGGGCGGTCACCGGTCCGAAGGGCGCCTTGCTGATCGTCAAGAACTATACCGGCGACCGGCTGAATTTCGGCCTTGCGGCGGAAAAGGCACGGGCCGAAGGCTTCGACGTCGACATGGTCATTGTCGCCGACGATATCGCCATACCGGATATCAACCAGCCGCGCGGCGTCGCCGGCACGCTGTTCGTCCACAAGATCGCCGGCTTTCATGCCGAGGCGGGCGAGGACCTGGCATCGGTCGCAGCCCACGCCGCTAGCGCCGCCGGCGACATCATTTCGCTCGGCATGTCGCTCAGCACCTGCAGCGTGCCCGGCCAGGCGCACGAAGATCGCCTCGGCGAGGCTGAAGGCGAGCTGGGGCTCGGCATCCACGGCGAGCCGGGCGTCGAACGCATCGCGCTTCAGCCGGTCGCCGATATCGTCGCCACCATGACTGCGCGACTTGCGGCAGCGCAGCGCGAGGCAGGGCCGCACGCGCTGTTGATCAACAATCTCGGCGCCGTGCCACCGCTGGAAATGAGCGTTATTGCCAATGCCGTGCTGTCGTCCCCGCTTGCCGCCAGCGTCAAGCTGATCATCGGGCCGGCGCCGATGATGACGGCGCTCAACATGAACGGCTTCTCGCTCTCGCTCATTGCGCTGGACGACAGCCGTGAGGCAGCGCTTGCGGCAGCGGTCGCGCCGCATGCCTGGATTCCCGTTGTCGAGCGCCACGCCATCGTCGTGCTTCCCGCACCGAAGGTCGCCGCCAAATCCAATGGCGCGGCTGCGGCCAGCGACGACGAGCGCACGAAGCGGCTGATCGCGGCGCTCTGCGAACATCTGGTCTCGCTCGAGGGCGAACTCAACAGGCTCGACGGCCGTGTCGGCGATGGCGACACCGGTTCGACGGTTGCCACCGGAGCGCGCAGCGTCCTGGCCCGGCTGTCGGGTCTGCCGCTAAAGCAGCCGGCAGCAACACTGGCGTCGATCGGCGATATCCTCAGCACCAGCATGGGCGGCTCAAGTGGCGTGCTTCTGTCGATCTTCTTCACCGCTGCCGCCAAGGCGATGACGGAAAAGGCGGATATCGCAGCGGCGCTGCTTGCCGGGCTTGACCGGATGACGTTCTATGGTGGCGCCGAGGTCGGCGATCGCACCATGGTCGACGCGCTTGCCCCGGCACTCAAGGCCCTGACCTCGGGAAGCGTTGCGGCAGCGGCAGAAGCTGCGGCCGCCGGCGCGGAATCGACCAGGACCATGAAGAAGGCCAAGGCCGGCCGCGCTTCCTATGTCGGCGAGAAGGATCTCGAAGGCGTGCCGGATCCGGGCGCGGTGGCGGTTGCCGGCGTGTTCGAGGTCGCGGCGGCCATGGCATAAGGCGGCGACGCGGCTGGGAGGACGCTGGTGCAGACGGAACCGAAGCTGATTGCCGGCTTGATCGAAGTTTGCCGCGCGACTATTGCGGCCAACAGCGACCATCTGTGCGCGCTCGATCGCGCCATCGGCGACGGAGACCACGGCACCAACATGCGGCGCGGCTGCGAGGCAGTCAGCGCCGAGGAAGCCAATCTTTCCAGCCTGCCTTTGCCCGATGCCGTCGAGAAGATCGGCTTGACGCTGGTGATGAACATCGGCGGCGCAGCCGGGCCGCTCTATGGGACATTGCTTATGGAAATGGGCCGCGAACTTCGCACCCAGGAGGCAGGTGGTGCGTTTCCGATCATCCTGAAGCGCGCTATCGATGCAGTGGCGCGGCGGGGCCGGGCGACCGCCGGCGACAAGACCCTGCTCGACGTGCTCTATCCGGTGCAGGATGCACTTGCACACCGCTCCCGGCTGTCGGATATAGCCAGCCGGGCCGAACTGTCCGCCAACGACACCGCCCCGATGAAGGCGATGCGCGGCCGCGCGGCCTATCTCGGCGACCGATCGATCGGCCATGTCGATCCGGGTGCGTCGAGTTGCGCCCTGCTGACCGTAGCCATTTGCCGGTACCTTGAGGAGAACCGCCCGGAATGACCGCAACGACCATGAACGTGGGCATCGTCATCGTCTCTCACTCGCCGCTGGTGGCGCGGGGCATCGCCGACATGGTCAGGCAGATGGTGGGCGATAGCGTGCCGCTAGCCTGGTCCGGCGGCAATGTTCACGGAGAACTCGGCACCGATGCCGCCGGCATTCTGCGGGCGATCGAAAGCGCCTGGTCGGAGGCCGGCGTTGCCGTCTTCGTCGATCTCGGCGGTGCCGAGACCAACAGCGAAATGGCCATCGAAATGCTGGGGGCGCCCCGTTCTGCCAGGGTGTCGATCTGCAACGCGCCGCTTGTCGAGGGTGCGGTCATGGCCGCGGCCGAAGCCTCGGGCGGCGCCTCGCTTTCCAAGGTCGTCGCGACTGCCGAGGAGCTATCGCCCTGATGAGCGGATCGAGGCTAACCATAGGAGAGGTCGAACCATTGGCTGCCAAGTGCCAGACGGAAATCGAGGTCAAGCATGGCGTGGGGCTGCATGCGCGCCCGTCCGTGACCTTTACCCGGCTTGCGAAGTCATTTCCCTGTTCGATCGAAGTCGCCGTCAACGGCAGCGACATATGGCTGAACGGCAAGAGCATCATCAAGATCATGGGCGCGAGGATCAGGAAGGGTTCGATCCTCAGGATCCGGGCGGATGGCGTTCTCGCCGAGGAAGCGATCCGCGCGCTCAAGGAACTCATCGAGCGAAACTTCGATGAAGACAAGAAGCATGGCCGCACCACGTAAGCTCCAGGCGACAGGCGCCTCCCCCGGCACAGCATCCGGCCCGGTCTATCTCGCGGAAAGGCCGACATTGGTCCCCATGCCTGTTGCGCCACGGGCATCCGACCCAGGTACGCTGGCGCAGGCCGTCGAAACCGCGGTCGCTGCACTTCAGGATCTTGCCGATCGAGTGGACGGCGACAGCAGGGGTATCATCGATTTCCAGATCGAGGTCTTGCGTGATCCGACGATTGCAGAAATGACCGAGGAACGCGTCAGCGCCGGAGAGCACAGCGTCTTCGCCTGGGTGGCCGCCATCGATGCCCATGTTGCCGAACTCGAGGGTGCCGATGAGGAAGAAGTGCGCGCCCGAGCCGTCGATATCCTCGACATCAAGAACCGCGTGCTCGGCATATGGTCCGGCACACCCATCGAAGACTTTCCAGCCGGCTCGATCTTCGTCGGCAAGGACATCGAGCCGAGCCGGTTTCTGGGCCATGATTGGTCCGCAGGGGGCGGCATCGTGCTTTTTGGCGGCAGCGCCGCCGGCCATGTCGCGCTGCTTGCCCGCGCGAAATCCATCCCGATGGTGGTCGGCTGCGATCGATTTGACGTGGCCACGGACAGCCAGGTGCGGATTGACGGCGATGCCGGCATGGTCTTTCTCGATGAACAAGCTGAGGGTCTGTCGTCGGCGCCGGCGCGCGTGCCATCACAGACCCACGCAGCTGCGATTGACCATGGCAAGCTGCAGACATCGGACGGCGTCCCCATCCTGCTGTCGATCAATGTCAACGACCCCTCGGAGATCGACGGCATCGGCGCGACGACGACTGCGGGGATCGGATTGATGCGCTCGGAATTCGCCGTGCGCTCGCTTGCGGACGCAGCCAACGAAGACAAGCAGTTCCGGATCTATCGGCGCGCGCTGGAATGGGCGTGTGGCGAGCCCGTGACGATCCGCATGCTCGACATCGGTGGCGACAAACCGCTCGCTGGCCTCGACGACGGTACGGGCGCCATGGGCATGCGCGGGATCCGGCTGCTTCTCGCCAGGCCGGAAATCGCCCGGGTTCAGGCCCGGGCCCTCCTGCGTGCCGCCCCTTTCGGCAACCTGCGTGTGCTACTGCCGATGGTGACTTTTCCTTCCGAGATCGACGGCATGCGGCAGATCTTTGCCCAGGAAGCCGAGTTGCTGCTTCACCGCAAGATAGCCCATCGCATTCCACAGATCGGCATGATGGTGGAAGTGCCGGCCGCAGCCCTGATGCTCGATACATTCGACAACGCCGAGTTCTTTTCCTTCGGCACCAACGATCTTGCGCAGTACCTGGCGGCATCGGCTCGCGATGGCTCCGACATCAGGGATTATCGCGACAAGGCGGCTGCGGCTGTTCTGCGCCTCATTGCCCAAGCAATGGCGCTGAGCGCCGGCAAGCCCGCCAGTATTTGCGGGGACATGGCCGGCAATCCGTCCTTCCTGCCGGCGCTGCTCGCTGCCGGGCTCAGACATTTTTCCGTGGCGCCGGCACAACGTCCCGCGATAGGATCGGTGCTTGTCGGGCTGAATGCCGACGGGACCAGGGCAGCCGGAGACTAGAATGGCGCGCGAAGACAACGAAGACGCCATCATCGCCTACAAATCCATTCTGGCGCAGATCATCGACAACCGGCCATCCGGGACCCGCCAGCGGCTCGCGACCGAGCTTGGAAAACACCGCAGCTTCGTCACGCAGATCACCAGTCCGACCTATGCGACGCCGCTGCCTGCCCGTCATCTCGCGACGATCTTTCGCGTCTGCCATTTCAGCGCTGCCGAGCAGGAACGGTTCCTTGCTGCCTACCAGAATGCGCATCCCGGAAAACTGCCGGAGCTCGGGTCGTCGGAAAAGCTGCGTCACCTGTCGCTGATGGTCCCCGATTTTGGTGACGAGCGACGGAACCGGTTGCTGGAGGAGGCGATCTCCGAACTCGTGCAGAAGATCGCCGCGATCTCGGGTGGACCGGAATGACGTCCACATACAGGCCCACCGCTGAACAGTAAGACAGTCGTCGCCTTGGGAGGGGCTCGATGAAGAAGTTTATGAACACTGCGGAAACCATGGCGGCCGAAAGCGTCGAAGGCTTCGTGCGTGCCCATGAGACGTTCGTCGTGTTCGGAGCGGACAAAAGATGCGTTCGGCGGCGGCATCTTCAGCCCGGCAAGGTCGCCGTCATCTCCGGCGGCGGCGCCGGCCACGAGCCGATGCACATCGGCTTTGTCGGCCAGGGTATGCTGGACGCCGCCTGCGTCGGCCACGTCTTCACCTCGCCGACGCCGAGCCAGATCATCAGCGCCATCGAAGAGACGGACAGCGGCAATGGCTGCCTGCTGATCGTCAAGAATTACGATGGCGACATCATGAACTTCGAGATGGCGATGGAGATGGCGGCGGGCCGCCACGACATCGCAACCGTGATCGTTGCCGACGACATCGAAACGGCGCGGGTCGGCGAAGGGCATGGGCGGCGCGGCGTTGCCGGAACGCTCGTCGTCGAGAAACTGCTAGGCGCGGCCGCCGAGCAGGGCATGCCCTTGCAGGCGTTGAAACAGCTCGGAGACGGATTGAGCGCGCGGATACGATCGATGGGCGTCGCACTCAACGGCGTGACTGTTCCGCACACGCAACGCACCACCTTCGCACTCGGCGCGGGCGAAATGGAAGTCGGGATCGGCATCCATGGCGAGCCCGGGCATTCGAGGCAGCCCTTCGCCGCCTCGGACGCAATCGTCCACCAACTCTGCGAAACCATCGTCGGCGACATCGCGATGCAGCCCGGCGCCAAGGCGCTGCTCTTCGTCAACGGCCTTGGCGGAACCCCACCTGCCGAACTTTACCTGGCGTACAACGCCGCCCGCCATTTCATGGAGAAACAGGGCATTGTCATCGAGCGCTCACTGGTCGGGACCTATGTCACGTCGCTCGACATGCAGGGTCTGTCGATCACGCTCGCTCTTCTGACGGCGGAAGAGCTGCAATTGTGGGACTTCCCCGTAATGACTGCAGCGCTGCGGTGGTCGTAAACCCGAGCCTTGGGACTTCCTGTCACGCATGAAGATTGGCCGCCTCTGCCGCATGGTACGCACAGGCGCGTTGCAATCTCTGACCGGCGAAACGCTTCATTAACGCGATTCACTTAGCTGCCCGTACCCCGGCGTCTCGCCGGCTAACCACGTATGAGTTGCAAGTGACATGCCCCCATTGACTGCCCCGGTTCACAATTTTCATCAAAAGATTGAATCGTTCTGCGAGCTGCGGCTCGCCCGCGCCCTTCCCAAGCACGACTACGACAACCTGCGCCATTACATGCTGGATTTCGTGGTCAGGCGCGCAATGCCGCCCCAGACCGGCAACAAGCTCGACTGGAAGGAAATTGGCCTCGCCTGCGATCTCGATGACGACAGCCTGCGGATCACGAAACGCCTCGCCAAACACGGCTTCGAGGCCATCATCCGCTGGCTGAAGGGGCCAAGCGCCAGCAAGCCAGACAGAAAAGTGCCGACCGGCCAAGGCTGGGTCAAGGCGCCGGCGGCACCGGCGCGCAGGATCGGTCTGGAACAGCGACGCTTCGCCACCACGCGGTAATTGTCCGCCCACAGCGTCCTCACAGGCGGGGACGCTCCAGCCGCTAATGGCGGCGGACACGACCTCCAAAAATGAGTCGCGCCCGCAGTCCTCAGGACGCCGCAAGTTCGATCTTCGGCCATGTCTTTTGTGCCGACATGTCGGATTCAGTTGAGACTGCGTGCCGCTCACGGAAGGCGGCAGCTAGAGTTTGCAGGGCCTTGCGGGACCGCGCGTCGGTCAAAGTCGAATGCAGAACGATCTCCGAGGACGGAAGCGGCGGCAGGCCAAACTGCTTGCTGACTTCGATCGTATCGGAAGGCGCAAGGCGGCAGGAGAACGGGCCGACCGCGAGGCCCGCCGAGACGGCGGCGTTGACGGCGGTCGACACGCCGACGAACACCTCCACCCAGGGAACGCCGGCCGCATCGAGCGCGCGTGTCGCGATATCGCGCACACCACAGAGCGGCGCCAGCGCTGCAAGGCGAAGCGGTTCGCCAGGCGCGCGCTTGAAACCGGGTGACGCGAACCAGCCGAAATGTTCCGGCCCAAGCGTCTCGCCGTCGCGCCGATCCTCGTCGCGCCGGATGATGACGGCATCGAGCTCTCCGCGGTCGAAGGCGCCAAGCAGATTTCGCGACGTTTCCAGCCGAACCTCGATGCACAGCCCCGGATCATGGGCATAAAGACGCGCCAGCAATGTCGGCACTTCCGGCCCGGCCACATGGGCCGCGATACCGAGGCCGAAGCGGCGCCGCGTGGACGAAAGCCCGGCAAGCGCCCGCTCGTGCGCCGCAAGGAACTCCCGTGCGCCCTCTATGAAGACGGCGCCCTGTGCCGAGAGACGCACCTGCCTTGGCGTGCGTTCCAGCAGCCGCACGCCGAGCCGATCTTCAAGCCGCTTCAGCTTGACGCTGATCGCCCCTTGCGTGCTGCCGAGAA
Source organism: Ensifer adhaerens (assembly GCF_013283195.1). GTDB lineage: Bacteria > Pseudomonadota > Alphaproteobacteria > Rhizobiales > Rhizobiaceae > Ensifer > Ensifer adhaerens_G. The sequence goes on from NZ_JABEKT010000002.1 coordinate 174,559, forward strand.
ACTCCGCCGCGCGGGTAAAGCTCTGGAAATCGGCGATCGCGACAAAGGCCTGTACCGCATCCACATCCAGCGTCATCATTGCATCTATCCGATTTTGTTATCTCTGAAATAGCTATCCATACAATTCAGTTGTGATCAAGGCCCGATTATGGTGCCCCTGCCAATCGAGATCAAATCGCGCGGAGCGCATGGAAGAGCCGGCGTCGGCGCGTCCTTCATCCCGCCGCAGCATTGAAAGATCATGAGAATGAACGAACCCATCAACCGCCGCAGCGCGTTGGCACTGGCAGCCGTCTGCCTCTCCACCGCGATGTTCGGCCTGGAGATATCGAGCATCCCGGCGATCCTGCCAACGCTGGAGCAGGTCCTCGGCGCTGACTTCAAACAGCTGCAATGGATCATGAACGCCTACACTATCGCCGTCACCGCCGTGCTGATGGCCGCGGGAACGCTGGCCGATCGCTACGGCCGCAAGCGCATCTTCGTCGCCGGCATTGTCGCCTTCGGCATCGCTTCGCTGATCTGCGGGCTGACCGACAACGCCTCAGTGTTGATCATCGCACGCTTTCTCCAGGGCATGGCCGGCGGCGTAATGCTGATCTGCCAGATCGCCGTCCTTTCGCACCAGTTTCCATCCGGCCGTCAGCGCGGCATCGCGTTCAGCTGGTGGGGTACCATCTTCGGTCTGGGCCTCGGCTTCGGCCCGATCATCGGCGGCGCAACAGTCGCGCTCCTGAGCTGGGAATGGGTGTTTCTCGTCCACGTCGTGCTTGCGGGCGTCGCGGTGGCGCTGGCGCTCGCAGGTGTACAGGAATCGCGCGATCCGGGTGCCGAGCGCCTCGACATCGCCGGCATCGTCACCCTGTCAGTCGCGGTCTTCTGCCTCGCCTATTTCATCACGCAAGGGCCCGAACTCGGATTTGCCAGCCCGACCGCATTGTCGATCCTTGGCCTTGCCGTCGTCAGCCTGATCGGCTTCGTCATTGCCGAAAAAGTCAGTGCCCGGCCGATGTTCGATTTTTCGGTGTTCCGCGTCCGCAGCTTCTCCGGTGCCCTGTTCGGATCGATGGGCATGAACATCAGCTTCTGGCCGTTCATGATCTATCTGCCGATCTGGTTTCAGGCGGGCCTCGGCTATGACGGCGTCACCGCGAGCGTGGCACTTCTCGCCTATACGCTTCCCCCGCTCGTCGTCCCGCCTTTTGCCGAACGCCTGATGCTGCGCTTCCGTCCCGGGATCGTGATCCCAGCCGGCCTGTTCACGATCGGCCTCGGCTTCCTGATGATGAAGATCGGCAGCAGCCATGCCGACGCCAGCTGGCTGACGATGCTTCCAGGATGCATGGTCGCGGGCATCGGCATCGGCCTGACCAACACCACCGTCACCAACGCCGCGACCGGTGCTGTCGCCGCCGAACGGGTTGGCATGGCCTCGGGGATAGACACCAGTGCCCGGATGATTTCGCTCGCGATCAACATCGCCCTGATGGGCCTGATATTGGTCGAAGGCGTATTATCCTCGCTGCAAAGCTCATTTGCCGGACAAATAACCGTAAGCGAACTGCGCGGCCTCGCCGAAAAGATCTCCGCAGGCGGCACGCTGGACGCCGGCTACGGCGTGTCGGAGACCGTCATCCATGCGGCGCTCAGTGAGGGATTTGGCTGGGTCATGCTCTACGGCATGGTCGGTGTCTGGCTATCGGCCGCCGCAAGCCTGTTCGTCTTCGGTCTTCGCCCGAAGGCGGAAACGGCACTTGCCTGTTCAACGGCGAAATCGTCGTAACGTCCGCGACAGACCACGAACCGCCTTCGCCGCGTCGACAAAACCCGTCGGCGCGGCGAAAAGACCATTCACGGTAGTGGCGGCGATGCGTTATAGCGGGACTATCGTTGACGCAGATATATTGGACACTTTGCCCATGACCGACACTGTTATCGATCGCTTCCTTCGCTACGTCGTTATCGACACCCAATCGGATGCCAAGTCGAAAACCACGCCCACCACCGAGAAGCAGAAGACGCTCGGCCGGTTGCTGGTCGACGAACTCCAGGCGATGGGCGTGTCGGACGCGCATCTCGACGAACACGGCTATGTCTACGCCACCATTCCGTCGAACGTCGACAAGCCGGTCCCGGTCATCTGCTTCTGCTCGCACATGGATACGGCGCCGGATTTCACCGGCACCAACGTCAAGCCGCAGATCGTCAGGAATTACCAGGGCGGCGACATCCGCCTCACCGGCGACCCGCAACAGGTCATCCGCGTCAGCGAGCACCCTGTTCTGCTCGACCAGATCGGCAACGACATCATCACCACCGACGGGACGACGCTTCTGGGTGCCGACGACAAGGCCGGCGTTGCCGAGATCATGTCGGCAGCACAGGTCCTGATGGACAATCCGGGTATCAAACACGGCACCATCCGCATCCTCTTCACGCCCGACGAGGAGGTCGGCCGCGGGGCCGACAAGGTCGACCTCAAGAAGCTCGGCGCCCAGTTCGGCTACACGATCGACGGTGAGACCGCCGGCCATATTGAGGATGAGACCTTCTCCGCCGACGGCGTCGAGATCACCATCGCCGGTGTTGCCATCCATCCGGGCTTTGCCAAGGGCAAGATGGAAAACGCCATCAAGATCGCCGGCGCCATCATCGATCGCCTGCCGAAAGACATCGCGCCTGAAAGCACCGAGGGCCGCGAAGGCTTCATCCACCCGACCGGCGTCACCGGCACGATGGAAAAGGCGAGCCTCAGCCTGATCGTGCGCGATTTCGAGGACGAGGGCCTTGCGACGAAGGAGGCCCTGATCGAAGGCATCGTCAAAGACGTGATCGCGGCCTATCCGGGCTCGTCCTACACTTTCGAGGTCAAGCAGCAGTATCGCAACATGAAGGCGATCCTCGCCCGCAATCCCGAGATCACCGAAAATGCCCTGGAAGCGGTGCGCCGTGCGGGCATGACGCCGGTGCGCGGCAGCATCCGCGGCGGCACCGACGGTTCACGCCTGTCGTTCATGGGACTGCCCTGCCCCAACATCTTCGCCGGTGGCCATGCCTTCCACTCGCCGCTCGAATGGGTGAGCCGCCAGGACATGGAGAGCGCCGTCAAAACACTGGTCGAACTCACCAAGGTCTGGGAAGAGCGCGCCTGACGCCGGTCGTCCGAACCGCCGCAACGGTTTCGAGATAAGATGATCAACAAAGAAAGGGCCGAAGCACATAACGCGCTTCGGCCCTTGTCGTTTCAGACCATTGTCGCGGCGTGGCCGCGATCGATCGAAATCAGCTACGCAGCCCCGGCGCTTCCTGGCCGGTGCGTGCGACATATTCGGTATAACCGCCGCCATACTGATGCACGCCCTCGGGCGTCAGCTCCAGCACGCGGTTGGACAGGGCCGCCAGGAAGTGGCGGTCGTGCGAGACGAACAGCATCGTGCCCTCGTACTGCTCCAGCGCCTTGATCAGCATTTCCTTGGTGTCAAGATCGAGGTGGTTGGTAGGCTCGTCGAGCACCAGCAGGTTCGGCGGATCGAACAGCATCATCGCCATGACCAGCCGTGCCTTCTCGCCACCCGAAAGCACCCGGCAGCGCTTCTCGACGTCGTCGCCGGAAAAGCCGAAGCAGCCGGCAAGCGCGCGGAGCGGTCCTTGGCCGGCCTGCGGGAAGGCATCTTCGAGCGATTGGAACACCGTGCGCTCGCCGTCGAGCAGGTCCATGGCGTGCTGGGCGAAATAGCCCATCTTCACGCTGGCGCCGAGCGCGACGCTGCCTTCGTCCGGATCGGTCGAGCCCGTCACCAGCTTCAGAAGCGTAGACTTGCCGGCGCCGTTGATACCCATGATGCACCAGCGCTCGCGGCGACGCACCATGAAGTCGAGGCCTTCGTAGATGCTGCGCTCGCCGTACTTCTTGTGCACGTTCTTGAAGTTGATGACGTCTTCGCCCGAGCGCGGCGCCGGGCGGAACTCGAACGACACGGCTTGCCGGCGCTTGGGCGGCTCGACCCGGTCGATCTTGTCGAGCTTCTTGACCCGGCTCTGCACCTGGGCTGCGTGCGAGGCGCGCGCCTTGAAGCGCTCGATGAACTTGATTTCCTTGGCGAGCATCGCCTGCTGGCGTTCGAACTGCGCCAGCTGGTGCTTTTCGTTCTGCGCCCGCTGCTGTTCGTAGAAGCCATAGTCGCCGGAATAGCTGTTGAGCTGGCCGCCGTCGATTTCCACCACCTTGGTGATGATCCGGTTCATGAACTCGCGGTCGTGCGAGGTCATCAGCAGTGCGCCTTCGTAGCCCTTGAGGAAGGCCTCGAGCCAGATCAGGCTTTCGAGATCCAGGTGGTTGCTCGGCTCATCGAGCAGCATCACGTCAGGGCGCATCAACAGAATGCGCGCCAACGCAACGCGCATCTTCCAGCCGCCAGAAAGCGCGCCGACGTCGCCGTCCATCATCTCCTGGGAGAAGCTGAGGCCCGCAAGCACTTCGCGCGCGCGGCCTTCGAGCGCATAACCGTCGAGTTCCTCGTAGCGCGCCTGCACTTCGCCGTAGCGCTCGATGATCGCGTCCATCTCGTCGAGACGATCGGGATCGACCATGGCGGCTTCAAGTTCGTGCAGTTCGGCGGCAACGGTGCTCACCGGCCCGGCGCCGTTCATCACCTCGGCCACGGCGCTGCCGCCCGCCATTTCGCCGACGTCCTGATTGAAGTAACCGATCGTCACGCCCTTATCGACGGCGACCTGGCCTTCATCGGGCATCTCTTCACCCGTTATCATCCGGAAGAGAGACGTCTTGCCCGCACCGTTGGGGCCGACGAGGCCGACCTTCTCGCCCTTGTTGAGGGCCGCGGATGCCTCGATGAAGAGGATCCGGTGGCTGAGCTGCTTGCTGATATTCTCGATACGAATCATGTTTTAGGGGCCCGAAACGTTGCGGCGCCCTTATGTCACGGGTGACGGCCACGCCGCAAACGTTGATTCGCGGCGTCTGCCCATCCAAAAATGCAAGGGGGAACGGGGCATCAAATTGCTTTGGCGCCCCGTCGAGCCACAGGCCTACTGCTCGGAATAGAAGCCGTAGAGGACAGGCATCAGCCCGACCAGCGCCTCGAAGCGCTTGAAATTCTTGCGCTCCGGGCAGGTCCAGCCGGTTTCGGCCAGTGCCGAGAGCCGCGGAAACACCAGCCGGTCGAACACGCCGCGATCGGTCATCGGCTCCGACCAGATGCAGCATTGCAATCCGCGCAGATGCTTTTTTTGGGCCTCAGTCCAGCCTTCGATCGGATCGAACAGGTAGAGTTTTTCCGGATCCGACCACCCGGCCCAGCTGCCGCCGGGCTCGGACCAGGCCGGGCTGTTGGCCATGTCGAGATAATAAACCTGCCCCGGGCAGACGACGATGTCGTAGCCTTCACCGGCAAGCTCGGCATTGGCCTCGACCGTCCGCCAGCCGAACAGCAACGACTTTTGCTTGTCGATCACGTTGCCATGGGCGGCCTCCTGCCAACCGCCGGTGACACAGCCGCGGCTTGCAAGGAACCCCTGGACGCGCGCGAGAAACTCCGCCTGCAGCACGGCAGCACCCGACCCGTCGATCTCGTCGGCGCCATGCGTGTTGGTGACGACGTTCAGCCGTTTGGCGTGAGCCTCCGCCATCTCGTCGCCGGCGACGGTCCGCAGACGTTCAAGCGCCTCAGGCGAACCCGACCACGCGCCAAGCGGCACTTCGTCGGCACCGACATGGATGATCTTCGACGGGAAGAGGTCGATCAGTTCGTCGAAGACGACTTCGAGCACACGATAGGTTTCCTCGCGCACCGGGTTCAGGCAATTGTCCGGGAACCCCTGCACCGAATAGTAGCTGCCTGCCTCTTCAGGATCGCGCAGCTCGGGAATGGCCTGCAGCATGGCGAAGGAATGGCCGGGGACGTCGATCTCCGGCATCACCTCGATACCCAGGGTCGCGGCAAGCGCGACGATCTCGCGGACGGCGGCCTTGGTGTAGTAGCCGCCGGTGACATCAGGGCCGGAGCCGAGCAGCGGCGGGATCTTGCGGCCATGGCCGCGCCACGCACCCACGTCGGTCAATGCCGGATAGGCATCGATCTCGATCCGCCAGGCCTCGTCGTCGGAGAGGTGCCAGTGGAAGCGGTTGAGCTTGTTCCAGGCCATCAGCCGCAGGAACCGCGAGACCTCGGCGGTGCTGTAGAACTGACGGGCAACGTCGAGATGCGTGCCGCGCCAGCCGAGCGCCGGTTCGTCCCGGATCTCACCGCCGGCCGGAAACAGGAACGTTCCTGGATGGAGCCGCGCGCCGCGCAGAATCTGGCCGAGCGTGATCAGGCCATAGAGCAGACCAGTGCGCGTGCCGCCGGTCACCGCAACGCCGGCCGGCGAGAACCGGATGACATAGCCTTCCTCCGCAAGGTCACCTGCGAGCGCGAGCGTTGCCGGAAGGCCGCCTTCCGCGACCGGGCGCACAATTCCTTCGACCGGAAACAGGCTGGCTGTGAGGTCCGCAAATGCTTCCGCCGCGGCCGCGGCCTCTGGCCCCTCCGGCGCCAGATCGAGCCCAAGCGGCGGCGTCAGGCGACCGGAGACGGATACCTCCTGCGGCCAGGGCACGATGGAAACGGCGACCGGCGCGACCTTCGGCACAGGATAGATGACCGCGCCGCGCTTCAGCTCGGCATTGTCGCCATGGGCCCGCGACGGCACGACGGAGATCGGCGCCGTGCTGCCATCGGCAAGAACGAGATAGGCGGAGTTGGCACCGTCGGTCCAGTGTTGCGGCGCGAAGCTCATGCCATGGGCCTTCACGGTCCACACAGATCCCGGCTGCAGCACCAGGTCGGCCGGCGGCGCAAACTCGGAATGATTGGATAGCCGGCTCAGTAAAGCACCGCCTTCGACGGTGGCAGCCGGGTCGATGCGGGCAGGCCCGGAAACGCAAAGGCGGAAGTCCTTCAGCGGGCGATCGGAGGCGTTCGTCAATGTCAGCGAGTAAATCGCTTGGGTATCCGTCTTTGCCGGCGTCCAGAGTGTTTCCAGCCGAAATTCCGGTTTGGTGGCGATCGTCATCATCATCTCCTGCAGGGCTATTCGTCGATCTTGAGCATGCCGGCGTAAATGCCGGGCGCGGAATTGGGGATCGGCATCGCATCGACGGTCTTCTCGTAGAACTCCGACGGCCCGACATCGCCGATGATGGCGTAGGCGTAGCCCATCGTCTTCAAATCGAGCAGAGAGGCAAGCAGCAACGCGTGCCCGATGCCTTCGCCGCGGGCCGCCTCATCGACGCCGGTCGGACCGAAGAACCCACGCGCGATCGATTCATGGCAGGCAAAGCCAAGGAGACGCCCGTTTCGCGTGGCGAGAAAGCAGGTCGGAGGCTGACGGGCGAGAGCAACGGCGGTCTCGCCAGCCCAGCCCGCACCGAATTTTTCCCGAACCCACGCGGTCACCAGTTCGAACTCGGGCGCCAAAGCGCGCCTGATCGTCACCCCGGCCGCCGCCATCCGCAGGTCGAGGTCGGGATTTGGTCGAAGCAGAGATAGATTGACGAGATAATCCATGAGCAAACCTGTTGTACTGAGCGTTAGGCGGCGCCAAGCGCGCGCACGAAGTGGTTGGAGCCGACCTGTTCGACCACGCTGGAGACCGGGCGGCTGATGCGACGGACTTCCTCGGCATGACCGAGAAAGCGGGCGCTGGCGCCCGGCACAAAGGGGCGATCGGGATCGGGAACTGCAGAGAGCAGCAGTTGCGTATAGGGGTGACGCGCATCGCCGATCACCGCTTCCGTCTCGCCCCATTCGACCATCTGGCCCGCAAACATCACCACCACGTCTTCGGCAATGTGCGCGGCCGTCGCAATATCGTGGGTGATGTAGAGCATGGCGAGAGCGCGATCGCGTTTGATGCCGGCCAGCAGTTCGAGGATATCCAGTCGGATCGAGACGTCGAGCATCGATGTCGGCTCGTCGGCGACGAGGACGTCGGGCCGAACGGCGAGCGCCCGGGCGATGTTGACGCGCTGGCGTTGGCCACCGGAAAGCGCATGCGGAAACTTGTGCGCGGTCAGGGCCGGGTCGAGACCGACATCGCTCAACAGCGTGTCGACGGCCTGCCGCAACTGCGCCCTGCCCCTGGCGTGACCGTGCAGGGCGAGCGGTCTTGCCAGGTGATGATAGACCGTGAAGACAGGATTGAGCGATGCGAATGGATCCTGGAACACCATCTGGACGGCGCGGCGATAGGCTTTCTCATCGGCAGCGTTCCCGACGGTGGTGATATCGCGGCCGCGAAACTGCATCGATCCCGCGGTCGGAGCATCCATGCGCGCGATGATGCGGGCGCATGTCGTCTTGCCGCAGCCGGATTCGCCGACCAGAGCCAGCGCACGGCCCGGTCTCAGCGCCAGCGAGATGCCGCGGAGCGCCTCGACATGACCAAAACTGCGCGCGATCGCCTCGAGCTGGACGATCGCGTCGGTTGGCGTCGGCACGACAGGTGAAGCGACGGGCATGACGTTCATTCTACGGCCCCCAATCTCCTGACGGAAGCGGGCAACTGCGGGATCGCCCCCCAGAGCCTGCGCGTATAGTCATGCGCGGGCGTCCGGCTGATCTGCCTGACGTCACCGACCTCGACCAGTTCGCCATTCAGCATTACCCCGATGCGATGGCAGAGCTGCGCCATCAGATGCAGGTCGTGGGTGATGAACAGCACCGAGAAACCGTGCGTGCTTTGCAGGTCGACGACCTGCTCGAGAATTTCGCGCTGCACAACCACGTCGAGCGCCGTCGTCGGCTCGTCCATGATGATCAGCTGTGGCCGAAGCGCCAGGCAGATCGCGATGACGATGCGCTGGCGCATGCCGCCGCTGAACTGGTGCGGGTAGTCATCGAGCCGGCTGGCCGGAATGCCGACCAGGCGAAACATCTCCTCGGCGCGTGCCCGCGATTGTGCCCGCGTCGCGCCGGTGTGCCGGGCAAGCACGTCATGGAACTGCGCCTCCACCCGCATCAACGGATTGAGCGAGTTCATCGCGCTTTGGAACACCATGCCGATGCGCCGCCAGCGCACATCCTGGAGGGCCGTTTCCGACATCTGCAGCAGGTCGCGGCCTTCGAGCAGGATCTCGCCTCCCGCCACCCAGGCCGGCGGCTTCGACAGGCGGGTGATCGCAAACGCGATGGTGCTCTTGCCGCAACCGGATTCGCCGGCAAGCCCGAACAATTCGCCGCGTTTGATATCGAACGAGACATTCCGGACGGCGCGAAAGGCGCCGTCGTCGGTGAGGTAATCGACATCCAGATTGCGCACCTGCAGCAGCGGTTCGCTCATTGTCCCACCTCCAGCGCCCGATTGCGCCGCCGGTTCAGCCGTAGCCAACGGCTAAGCGCAGGGCCTGAACGAAGCTGCGGATTGGCGATCTCGTCGAATGTGAAGTTGAGAAGAGCGAGACCAAGACCGACGAGCGCGATGCCGGCAGCCGGCGCGCCGATATCCCACCAGGCGCCGATGATGATCGCCGACGAGTTCTGGGCGTTGTAGAGCATCGTGCCCCAGGTGACGCGCAGGGGATCGCCGAAGCCGAGATATTCGAGCGTCGTCTGGGCGACGATGGCGTAGATGATGCTGCCGACGACGTTGATGCCGATCAGCGGCACGAGATTGGGCAGGATCTCGACGAAAATCACCCGCCAGTGCGGTTCGCCGACCATGCGGGCGGCGACGACGAATTCACGGTTGCGCAGCGCCAGCGTCTGCGAGCGCGTCATGCGCGCGCCCCAGGGCCATGAGGTGAGCGCGATGATCGCCATGATCGCCAGTGGCCCGACTGTGCCCGCAAAGGAGGCGAGCAAGATCAGGAGCGGGATGTTGGGAATGACGAGCACGGCGTTGGTCGCGAGATCGAGCGTTGCGTCGGTACGCCCGCCGAAGTAGCCGGCGACCAGCCCGACGATCGTGCCGAGCGCGGTGATCGCGAGGCCGGTGGCGAAACCGACGGCAAGCGAAGGGCGCGCGCCCCAGACGAACTGGGAATAGACGTCGCGTCCCATCTTGGTGGTGCCGAACACATGTTCGACGGTCGGTGGCTGATGCGAGCGTCCGACCCGTTCGCCGGGGTCGCCCGGCGCGATTACCGGCGCCAGCAGCGCCATCAGGCAAAGTGCGACGATGATGGCGAGACCGGCGACGGCCTTCTTCTGCCGCCACAATAATGCGAGACCTGAGGTCATGCCCGCCCCTCCCGAATGCGCGGATCGACGACGCCATAGAGGATGTCGACAAGCAGGTTTGCCCCGAGCGTCGCCAAGGTCATCAGCAGCAGCTGGCCCTGGATGACGGGGTAGTCGCGCGCGACGCTGGCGGTATAGAGCGTGAGGCCGAGGCCGGGATAGTTGAAGACGATCTCGGTGACTATCGACCCGCCGAACACCGCGCCGAGCATCAGCGCCAGATTGGTCAAGACCGGCAGCATGGCGTTGCGGGCGGCATAGCCGAACATCACGGCGGTTTCCGACAGCCCCTTGGCTCTCCCCATGGTGACATAATCCTCGCCGAGCACCGAGATCATGCTGGAGCGCATGGTCGTCTGGAACTCACCGATCAGGTAGGGCGAAAGGGTGAGAACCGGCATGATCGCATGCAGGAAAACGCTGCCGAAGAACGTGAAATTGAGCCCTGGATCGAGGTTCGGGTCATAGGCATAGCCGACCGGCAGCAGGCGCAACGTGACGCCGAAGATAAACAGCGTCGCCAGCGCGATGATGACGGGCGGCACCGCGATCATCACCACCGAAAACGGCGAGACGAAGCTGTCGAAACGGCCACCGCGACGCCAGGCGGCAAGTGCCCCTAGCGAAACCCCGATCGACAGTGAAAAAACGATGGCGGTCACGACGAGGAACGCCGTCCAGCCGGCCGACCGGCCAAGGACCTCCAGCACTGTCTGGGGATAATATTTCACCGACACGCCGAGATCGAAATGCGCCAGCCCGACGATATAGTCGACGAACTGCTGCCACATCGGCTGCTCGATGGCGCCGAAACGCGCCTTGATCGCCGCGATGGCCGCGGGCGTTGCCCGCGGGCCGAGTTGGGCGATCATGCTGTCGACGGGGCTCCCCGGCATCAGCCGGGGAACCGCAAAGTTCATCACGATCGCAAACAGGAACGCGACGCAGTAGACGGCAAGCCGTCGGCGGGGAAGCCGCATCCGTCAGCCCTTCCCTGGCTCTATTCGACCGGCTTCAGCCGCAGCAAATGCACCAGCCGCATGCGGTTGTTGTCGTGATCCTCAGGATTCATCGCCGGTTCTTCCTTCGAGACCCAGCCGGTGAAGCGCTTGGTCGAGAACTGATACCAGGTTGGACCGTTGAAGACGGGAACGACGGGTAGATTGTCAGCGACGATCAGTTGCACCTGGTCAAACAGCTTCTTGCGGTCCTCGTCCGTCGTCGCCCGTCGGTAGTTATCGAACACCTTGTCGAGTTCCGGATTGGAATAACGCGAGGGCGCGCTGGTGATGCGTCCGCCGAAAGCGGTCGACAACGACTGGAAGTAACCACGGAACGGTGTCGGTCCGTCAGCACGCGAATTCATTACCGCTTCAAACGAGCCGTCGAGGATCTGCTTCTGCCATTGCTCGTATTCCGGTGTCGCCACCGAAGCATTGATGCCAATCTTTCGCAGGCCCTCGGTCGCGATCTGGACCGCGTCGATCCAGTCGGTCCAGCCGTTGGGCACGATGATCGGGAAGGTGATCGGCTTGCCGCTCGGCGTCGTGCGGAAGCCTTCGCCGTCCTTCTTGTAGCCGGCATCGTCAAGCAGCTTGTTGGCTCGGTCGATATCATAGGCGAGCCATTCGTCCTGGGCCGCCTCGGCCGCCTTGTTGCGCCAGCTATCGAAACGCGGCGGCAGCCCGCTCGCATGCGCATTGACGACGGGGTAGCCGAAGCCGGCAATATCGACCATCGATGTGCGGTCCATCGCCAGGCTGAAGGCGCGGCGGAAGGTTATGTCATTGAACGCTTCAGCGTTACCGGCATTGGCCGACTTGAGGTTCATCTGGAACGAGACGGTTTCGGCCGGCGGCTGCCAATAGGCGTTGTGTTCCGGATCGAGGCCGACATAGGTCTTGTCGATCTGCGGCAGGAACGAGCCGAACCAGTCGAGGCCGCCTTCGGGCAGGAGCGCCAGCATCTGATCGTTGCCGGCAATCTGCGGCAGCTTGAGGCAATCGACCTTCAGCGTCGCTGCGTCCCAGTAATTGGGATTGCGGCATTGCTCGTAGACCTGCGGCGTGAAGCGGCGGATCTCGGTCATCGGGCCGGAACCGACAGGCTTCTCGTTCTTGAAGGCGAGCGGATCGCCGACGTCCTTCCAGATATGCTCGGGCACCACAGGAAAGTCGGCGAGTGATTCCGGGAAGTGGGTATCGACGTCCTTGAGATTGATCTTGACCTCGGTCGGCGACACCGCCTCGACGGAGGCGACGCTCTCACCGACGCCGACGATATCGACGGCCGGGTTCTTCAGCATCAGTTCAAGTGTGAATTTCATATCGGCCGATGTCAGCGGCTTGCCGTCCGACCACTTCACGCCGTCGCGCAGCGTGTAGGTGATCGACTTCAGGTCGTCGGCAAACTTGTAGCCGGTCGCCAGCCGCCAGACGGGCTTGCCGCCGTCGTAGTCGTTGAAGATGACGAGCGGCTCGTAGACGAAGTCCATGGTGCTCTGGCGCCGCCCGCCGAGATCGAACGGGTTAAAATTCTGCACCCAGCTCGTCTGCTCTTCGATGTGCATGGTCAGAACGGACTCGGCCTGTACCTGGCCCGCCGCAAGCAGGGCCAACGATGCGGCCATGGCCCCACCGAACAACCTTGCCGTCACTGAATGAATGATCCCTCCGGTCCCTCCTGCAATTGGTCTGGACCGCATTTCCTCGACTGCCGACATGACGAACTCCCCTCCAGGTTTCGATGACGCATTAATAAGTCAAGTAATTTGACTTAATGATATGTCCAGGATTGAAGGCGTGTCAATCTGCGTCTTTTAGCTACGACGAAGGATGAAGATGCAACCGAAGGAAGGCGCGCACCTTCGGCTTTCAACTGCTTCGTTGCGAAGATCTTCTTTTATCAGAAACGTCTGCGGGCCGGCGTGTCGGCGGCCCGCTATCTGACGTAGGCCCGACATGGAGGCCCTTATGCCGCTGCCTGCTGACCGAGCTCGCCAAGGCTCGCCTCGACGATATCGAACATCTCGTCGATCTCGGCCGCGGTGATGATCATCGGTGGGCAAAAGGCGATGGAATCGCCGATATTGCGGCAGATCAGCCCGTTCCTCTGCAGGATCGCTCCTACCCGGGCGCCGGTTGCGCCAGCGGCCGCGCCATCCGCCGCCTCAAGCTCAAGCGCACCGATGAGGCCGATGCCGCGCGCTTCGACCGCCAGCGGGTGCCGTTCGAGCGCATTCAGACGACCAAGGAAATGCGGTGCGAGGCGGCGGACGTTGCCGACCAGGTCCTTCTCCTCGATGATCGCGAGGTTTTCGAGCGATACGGCAGCGGCGACCGGATGGCCGCTCGCGGTAAATCCGTGCCCGAGCGCGCCGATCCGGTCGGCCTCATTGGCGATCGGCTCATAGACACTGTCGTTGATCATGAGCGCCGCGATCGGCTGGTAGGACGACGACAGCTGCTTGGAGAGCGTCATGATATCAGGGCGCATGCCGAAGGTCTCTGAGCCGAACATGTTGCCGGTGCGCCCGAAGCCGCAGATCACTTCGTCGGCTATCAACAGGATGTCGTATTTTCGCAGCACGTCCTGGATCGCCGCCCAGTAGCCCTCGGGCGGAACGATGACACCGCCGGCACCCATGACCGGTTCACCGATGAAAGCGGCGATCGTCTCCGGGCCCTCCTCAAGGATAAGCGCCTCCAGCTCTTCGGCGCAGCAGCGCGAAAAGGCAAGTTCGTCCTGGCCGGGTTCGGCACCGGTGCGGTAATGCGGGCAGGTCGTGTGCAGGATGTTGGCAAACGGCAGGTCGAAGGAGCGATGATTGTTGGGCAGCCCCGTCAGGCTCGCGCTCAGCGCTGTTACACCATGATAGCCCTTGATGCGCGAAATGATCTTCTTCTTTTCCGGTCTTCCAAGCGCGTTGGAGCGGTACCAGACCAGTTTGATCGCGGTATCGTTCGCCTCGGATCCGGAATTGGCGAAATAGACCTTGGACATCGGCACCGGCGCCATGCCGATGAGCTTCTCCGCCAGATCCACCACCGGCCCGTGCGCTTTCTGCGAGAAGGTATGGTAATAGGGAAGCTTGTCCATCTGGCGACGCGCGGCCTCGACCAGCCGCTTCTCGCCGAAGCCGACGGCTACGCTCCAGAGCCCAGCCATACCCTCGATGTAACGCTTGCCGCTGTTGTCGAAGACGTGGATGCCTTCGCCGCGATCGATGATCAGCGGCCCTTCCCGCTCGAGCTTGCGCGGGTTGGTGTAGGAATGGAGATGGTAGGCCATGTCCCGCGCTTCGGTGGAATTGGGCTGTGCGGTCATCGGCATCTCCGGTTTCAATGCGTTACAGGGCGATATCATAGGTCAGCCAATCGGTTCTGGTGGCCAGCTGATCGTAGAGGCCGCGGGCCCTGTAGTTGTTGTCGCGCGTGATCCAGCGGATGACAGACCAGCCACGCTCTCGTCCGATATCGGCGACGGCCCGAATGAGGGCTGGGGCCGCCCCGCTGCCGCGCGCCTCGGGCGCCACGAAGAGATCGTCGAGGAAGCCGCCGCGCGCCGCCAAGAGAGGCCGAATGTATTCGCGAAAGTGCGTCAGACCGATCGGGCGGCCGGAGCCATCGAGCGCCAGCCTGCATTCGAGCGCACCGTCGCGGATCCAGCCCCAGACCCGGTCCCGCATCTCGTCGGTCTGATGAACGCCATAGAACGCGGCGAACCCGGCGTGAAGCTCGTTCCACGCCGATCTGTCGGCCTCCGTGGCCGCGACGATCGTAACACCTGCCATGCCGTCCCCCCTGTCTACCGAGTGGGCGCTCCGCCCACCGGCCGCGCCGTTTGCGTTGTTACTGCCAGCAGGCGGCTGAGCGCTTGCGATACATGTCGCGAAACTGTTCGGTGGATACGGGCAGCAGATCGCCTGTGTCCCAGTCGAGGATCACCGCATGGCGGCGCACCGCGTCGAGTGCGTCGATCTCGCCCGCCTTGAATCGCGCCGAGATCTCGGCTGGATCCGTCTCAAGCCAGCCCAGGCGCTCAGCCCTGATCTGTTGTCGCAACGCGGCAGTCGCTGCGGCATCGATCTCGTAGGCGCAGATTTCCGGATCGACGGGGCTGATGACGACGCCATAGTCCTTGCCTGCCCGCTCGACCGAGACATAGTCATCGATGACGTCGGCAAGGACACGCTGCGCATCGCGCTCCAGCGGATCGCCGAAGCCGCCGCCGCCGGCGGTCGGGCGCGAGAAGATATCGCCGGCCTCGATTGCCACGTCGGAGAAGGTGGCGCCGAGCCACTCCTTCCTGCCGGTCTTTTCCCGCGTCAACGTCAATCCGTGCGGCATGGAGGGCAAGCCGCCCTCGATGCCCCAGACGATGGCGCGCTCGCGGTCGCAGATATAGGAAATGACGGTGTTTTCGGCCTCCAGCATGCGGGAGGTCTTCATCACCCCGGCGCCACCGCGCCATTTCCCCGGGCCGGCCGAATCCGTCAGCACCTCGAATTCGGTGGTCAGGATCGGATTTGCCCGCTCCTGCCCTTCGACCGGCTGGGCCATTAGTCCGGTTCCGAAGCAGGCGGTCGTCACATTGCAACCGTCCATGCCGTTGCGTCCGCCCCAGCCGCCCGGCAACCAGTCATAGAACATGAAGATCGGCTTTTCCGCCGCCCGCGCGTCGCGCCCGCCGGTCAGGAGATATTCGAGATTGAAGGCGCAGGCGATGGCGCGCTCCGGAATGATCTTCGACCAGATCTCGTAGATCGCGTTCATGATCTTCTCGAAAGGCATGAGGAAGCCGGTAACGGCCACCGGCCATTTGGCGTCAACGATCGAGCCTTCCGGCGCGATGATTTCGAACACCCGATAGAAGCCGCTGTTGAGCGGCAGATCTGGGAAGAAGGTCTTCATGCCGGCCGCCACCGCCGAGAAGGTCGCGCCGAAGGCCGAATTGTAGATCGAGCCGATGGTCGGATGGCTGCCGGTGAAGTCGTAGATCGCCCGATCGCCCTTGATCGTCAGCTTGACCTTGATCGGGATCATGCCTTCGTTGCCGGCCGGATCGCGGTCGATGAAGTCCTGCGTTTCCCACTCGCCGTCGGGCAGCGCGGCGATGCGCTGGCGCATGGCCCGCTCGACATAATCCTGCACAGCGCCAAGCCCCTGCTTGACGGTGCCTTCGCCGTATTTGCCGACGAGCCGCAGGATCTCGCGCTCACAGACTTGGGTCGCCTGGGCCTGCGCATGAATATCACCAATGATCGAGGCCGGGTCGCGGGTGTTGGAGGCGATCAGATGAGCGACGTCCTTGCAGAACCGACCCTTGTCGAACAAACGGATCGGCGTGATGCGCATGCCCTCCTTGAACATTTCCTTGGCCGCGACGTCGAAGGAGCCGGGCACGCTACCGCCGAGATCCGACCAGTGTCCGTTCGACTGGCTGAAGGCAATGATCCTGCCGTCGACGAAGATCGGCCGGATCAGCCGAACGTCGTTGAAATGAGTGCCGCCGGCATAGGGATCGTTGATCGCATAAACGTCGCCCGGATGCATGTCGCCGTCGAAGGCGCGGATGACGTCCTTGCAGGTGAAATGCAGCGTACCGACATGGACGGCGATGTCCTGGTTGCCCTGCGCGGCCGAATTGCCTTCGGCATCGTGAAGGGCGCTCGAAAAGTCGCGGTTGTAGATGACGAAGGAATAGCAGGTTCTCAAGATCTGCTCGGCCATCTGGTCGACGCTGGTGATGAAGGAGTTTTTCAGGACCTCGAAGGTCACCGGGTCAAGGTTTTGCTGTTCAGACATTCGCTTCACCTTCGATGCGGATGATGATGTTGAGGTATGTGTCCACTTCCGCGGTCGTTCCCGGCGGGACGACGACGGTGGAATCAAGCTGTTCGATGATGGCGGGCCCCTTGAAGACGAAGCCTGCGGGCAGCGTCTCGCGCTCGTAGACGGGCGTATCGACCGCGGCGTCGGCTGCAAACCAGACACTGCGCCGCGTCTTCGGCGTAGGGATCAGTCCGGTCGGCGCGTGCTTGGCAAGCGATGCCTTCGGCACCATGCCGACTGCCTTCAGGTTGATGCGGAACAGGCTGACGGGTGTCTCGTCACGGCGGAAATTGTATTCGCGCTGATGCTCACGATGGAAGGCTTCGACCAGCGGCGCGATGTCGGTGACAGGCGACGGCGCGGAGACAGCGAGCGACCGCCACTGTCCGAGATACATCATGTCGATGCTGCGCTGGAGCACCACGTCCTTGTCGGCCACACCCTCGTGCGCGAGCCGTTCCAGCGCTTCCTGTTCGAGGCGGATGAAGGCCTCTTCGATAGCCGTTGCGTCTGCGTCGTTAGCCGGCTTCAGATAGCTCTCGGAAAAATCATGCTGCATGTCGACGAGAAGGCAGCCGAGCGCCGAGGTGACACCGGGGTTCGGCGGAACGATGACGGCGGGGATAGACAGCTCGCGGGCGATCGCCGCGCCATGCAGGGCGCCTGCACCGCCGAAGGCAACCAGCGCAAAGTCGCGCGGGTCATAGCCGCGGCTGATCGAGATCAGCCGCACAGCGTCAGACATGTTGGCATTGGCCACTCGGATGATGGCATCGGCGGCCGCATGCGGCTCGAGCCCGAACGGCTCGGCCACGCCTTCGCGAACCGCCTGAAGCGCCAGGTCCGCATCAAGCGTGATCTTGCCGCCGGCCAGGCTGGTGCCGAGGCGGCCGAGCACGACATTGGCATCGGTGTTGGTCGGCTGGCGGTTGCCTTTGGCATAGCAGGCCGGGCCGGGATTGGCGCCCGCCGATTGCGGCCCGTTGCGCAGCGATCCCGCCTCATCGGTCCAGGCGAGCGAACCGCCGCCGGCGCCGATGGTCAGAACCTCGATGGACGAAAAGCGGATCGGATAGCCGAACTCGATGAACCAGTCCTTGGTGATGCGCGACTGGCCGTCATAGGCAAGCGACACGTCGGTCGAGGTGCCGCCCATGTCGAGGCCGATTGAGTTCCTGAAGCCGCAGAGTTCGGCAATGTATTTGCTGGCGATCGCGCCGGCAGCGATGCCGGACCCGGCGAGCCGCGCGGCAAAGTCTTCGACGCTCTTCGGCGTCATCACCCCGCCGCCCGTGTGCAGCAGCAAAAGGTCGCGCTCATAGCCGTCCTGTTGTAGCCGCTTGCCGAGCCTCGAGGTGTAGTCGACGACGACGGGGCTGAGCGCCGCATTGGCGACCGTGGTCGAGAACCGCTCATGTTCGAAGATTTCGGGCAGGACTTCCGACGAGGTCGACACCGGTACGCCGGGCATCACCTCCATCAGGATTTCCTTCATCCGCCGCTCGTTGGCACCGTTCATGAAGGCGTTCATGAAGCAGACGGCGACGGCCGCAACATTGCGGCGCTTGAGAATGCGCGCGACTTCACGGGCTTCGTCCTCGTCGAGCGTTTCTACGATCCCGCCCTGCGCGTCGATACGTTCGGAGACGACCAGCCGGTCACGCCTCGGCACATAGGGTGGCACCACGTCCTTGTAGGTATCCCAGAGGTCTTCCTTGTTGGCGCGGCGGATCTCGATCACGTCGCGGAAGCCGCGGGTACACACCATCGCCGTGCGCGGCAGGCGCCGCGTGATCAGGGCATTGGTGGCAACGGTGGTACCGTGCGAAAACAGCGCCACCTTCGAAAGGTCGATGCCGGCTTTTTCGACGCCGGACATGATGCCGTCGATCGGATCTGCCGACGATGACGTCTTTTCGACCCGGATCAGGCCGGTGGTTTCGTCCATGATGCAGATGTCGGTAAAGGTGCCACCGACATCGACGGCAACGCGAAGGTTCTGCAAGGTTCGTCTCCTGTCTTCGGTTCATTGAAAAGCAGGCAAGGCTTCGCCCTCGCCCGGTCGGGCGCGCTCACCTCGCGTGTGTCTGGAACGAACGGCCGCCCGGCTCAGCCGGAGCCGCTGGGGCTCGTCAGGCTGTGGCGCTCACGCGCTTCGCTCGGGCTGTAGCCGAAATGCGCCTTGTAGTGGCGGCTGAGCTGCGCGTGATCGCTGAACCCAAGCGCATAGGCGATTTCCGAAACCAGCTTGCGGCAGGCCGGATCGCGCAACATCTCGTCGCAGCGCAAAAGCCGCTGGACCCGGATCCAGTGGCACACGGACGTGCCCTGCCGCTTCATCAACTGGTGCAGATAGCGTACCGAGATGCCGCAGGCATCGGCGATCACCTGCGGCCCGAGATCGGTACGGGCAAGGTTGGCGCGGACATAGCTTTCGACGCGGTGCAGGTGGCCGACCTGAACCGACCCGGCATCCGACATCAGCATGCGCTCATCGGAGATGAGCGACATAGCGAGGATGTCGACAAGATGCTTGCCGGTCATGTTGCGGGCAGGTGCATCCATCTCCACAAGCCGTGGCGCGATCAGCCGGATCATGTCGACGAACAATGCGCCGGTGCCTCGGGTGGAATCGAAGCTGAGCGACGCGATACGTTCGGGCAGGCCGACACGCGGGCGCAGCGTCGCGATCGGCACCTTCAGCACCCAGAGCGTGTTCTTGGCGGTGTAGCTGAACTCATAGGGCAGGTGGCTGCGCTCGACGAGGAAGGCGCCCGGCTTGCAGCGCACGGCCTTGCCGCTTTGCTCGAAACTGATCTCCGCCTTTTCCGGTACGGTGATCAGGTAGCTTTCTTCGCGCTCATGCAGCAGGTGCCGCTTCTGCCGGCGGTAGAGAAGGCCGTCGGAATCGAGCCGCGACAGCGAGACTGCGCCGAGGTCCCAGACGTTCAAGTCGCCGGAAAACTCCGCGGAATTCTGGAAGCGCAGGTCGAGCGGAAAGTAGGTGCTCGATACCGCTTCGTCCCAATACCGCTTGCGCTCGCGCGCCGCCGTGCCTGCCGTGGAATAACTCACGTCCATGCGAAGCTCCCATCCCGTCCGCCGTCCGTTCGCTTCGGCTGTTCCCGTGGTGCCGAGGCGACGGCCGATCGCGGCCCATTATTCCTGACCGGTCGCCTTTGCTGTCGCAGCCTCTTCAGGGCCTTTGCGACCGGCGTTTCCGGAGGTCTTCAAGCAGTAGACTATGCCTTTGGCCCTCCGGCTAGTCGCAAAGTGCGCTTGCTCTTGTCGCTGGGCGTAGTGAAAGATCAATCGGCGCGCACCACCGCTTCCGCCGCAAGCGCCATCGACAGGAGATGGGCGTCGTGATGCGGCTGGGCGGAGAGCAGCAGGCCGACCGGCATGCCGGCCTCGCCAGTGCCGCAGGGGAGCGAGACGCCGCACCAGTCGAGAAAATTACCGATCAAGGTGTTGCGCAAGGTCCGGGCGTTGGTTTCGACGAACAAGGCATCGTCCGTGAGGAGCGGATCGGTGGCGGGCGCGACATGCGCGACCGTCGGAATGGCGATAATCTCGTTCGGCCCAACGCTTGAGGCGACCTCGGCGATCAACGCCTCGCGTATCTCAAGCGTGGCGATGTAGTCGGAAAGGCTGATATTTTGCCCCAGCCGCGCCCGAGCCACGACGCGCTGGTCCATCATTGCGGCCTGCGGGCCTTCGAGCCGGTCTCGATGCAGGGCGTAGGCTTCGGCCGTCACCAGCGGTCCATGGCGCGCCATGGTCTCGAAGATACGCTCGAACGCCGGAAACGATTGGCGGCGTACATGGGCGCCAGCCCGCTGCAGCCGGCCGATTGCTGCCTCGAAAGCGGAGACGACACCGTCCTCGGCCCCATCGAACACCACTGTCGTCGGCACGACGATCGACAGGCCATCGAGATGACCACGGCGGATTTCCGGCGCCGGCAGGCCGCGCATGGCGGCATCGACCCAGACGGCATCTTGCACCGTGCGGCAGAGGGGCCCGAGCGAATCCAGGCTCTTGGCGAGCGGAAAGACACCGCGCATGGAATAGCGGCCGCGGGTCGCCTTGTAGCCGACAACGCCGTTGAAGGCGGCGGGAATGCGGATCGACCCGCCCGTGTCAGTACCGATCGAGACGGGCACAAGGTCGGCAGCAACCACGACGCCGGAACCGGAGGACGAGCCGCCCGGCAGTCGATCGACATCGAGCGAGCGCGCATTGCGCGGCGTGCCGTAATGCGGGTTGATGCCAAGGCCCGAGAAGGCGAACTCGCTCATGTTGACCCGTCCGACACTGACCATGCCGGCATGGCCGAGCGCCGTTACCACGGCCGCGTCGTCTTGCGCTGCCGGCGCGTCCTTCAGGACCGCCGATCCGGCTGTCGTCGGAACCCCTGCAATGGCAAACAGGTCCTTCCACGCGACGGGAATTCCATCGAGAAGCCCAAGCGGGCGACCGGCGGCAATGCGTCGGGCGGAAGCATCCGCCTCGCGCATCGCCCGCTCCGGCAGGATCATGGTGAAGATCGCCTGGTCGTCGTGGCTACGGATCCGCTCAAGCGTCCAGGCTGCCAGGTCTCGCGGATCGAGCGCACCGGTTTGCAGCAGCGCAGACAACTGCGCGATCGACCGTCCGCCAAGATCCTGCGTCATCGCATACCCCTCTATCGCTCGACCAGCTGCATCCAGCGGCGTACCAGATAATTGTGCTCGTCCATGGTGGTGTTCCAGACCGCGATGCAGTTGGCGCGCTGCCAGTAGGAACCGCCGCTGCGGACCGATCCCGCCCGGATGCGGATTGTACCGTCTGGCCCCGGCAGGTCGCAGGTAGCCGGCAGGCCGCCATACCAGTAGTCCCATTCAGCCGCCGACATGCACTGTCGCGAGCGCTCCGGCGTCGAGATATAATAGCCCTGGCGCGCGACCACCGAGCCCGGCCAGCCGGAAATCCACCAGTTGAGATACTCATAGGCGACGTCGCGCATGCGGCCCGACAGATGACGCGCAAGGCACAAGCCGCCATGCCAGGCGCGATAGCCTTCGGCCGGCACCGCCTGCTCCACCGGAACGCCCTGGCCGTTGAGGATGCTGATACCCGTCGACCACATGCTCTGGATATCGGTCTCGCCGCGCACCATCAGCCGCGCCGCATCCTCGGCCGTGCGCCAGAAGGCGCGGAAGTAGCCGTTCTTCTTGCGCTCTTCGAGCAGGCCGATCAGCCGATCGATCTCGTCGACCGTCATGGCGCCGATATTGTCGAACGACATCAATCCAGACGCCTGCGCTGCAAGCGCCGCATCGAAGATGCCGATCGCCGGCTCGTCGACCAGGGCTGCACGTCCTGCCCAGCGTTCGTCGAGCAACGCCGCCCAGCTGTTCATCGACACCGTATTGGGGGCGACATCGGTCCTGTAGGCGAAGCTGTCAAAATTATGCGTCGTCGGTAGCATCGAGATCGTGCTCGACGGTGTGTCGCCAAGCTCGAGATTGGGTTGCACGAACAGTTTCTTGACCGGCGCGTCGCCCTGCCCCAGGCGGGCATTCGGGCCGATATGGCCAGTCTTCGTCAGGTCGTTGATCTCGTCCCAGAGCGCAATGCGGCCGATCTCGATCGGCTGGATCGCCCGCCAGTACCAGACGATATCCAGATTGTGGAAACACTGATCGTAGATGTCGTAACTATCCGGCTCCTGCGCCGCCTTGTGCTGGGTCGTCAGGAAGTCGTTGTTGTCGAACACCACCTCGATGCCGAGATCGGCCTCGGCACGAACCCGCAACTCCTCCAGCAGCGAAATCGCCGTGCCGAGCACGCGCAGGCGCGGCCGCCCTTCGAGATGGAGGGATGGTGTCGCTGGTGTCGGTTGATCAGGCAGATGTTTGCTCATGAAGACGACTGACGTTCCTGAAGGCTGCGTTTCGGCACGGCCCCGTCCCCGACCGACGACCGGTCGAGGGCAAAGGCCTCGAACGACCGTTTCAGCAGCTCGACATCCAGACCGTCAACAATAAACACGATGCGCGAACGGCGATCCTCATCCGGCCAGCGCTCCATATGCACAGGCGTGTGCACCAGATGCTGAACGCCATGAATGGCGACCGGGCGCTCCTCGCCGGCGATGTTGAGAATGCCCTTCACCCGCAACACCCTGTCGCCGTGACGGTTCAGCAGCATCGTTAGCCAGATACCGAAGGCCGTCCAGTCGATGGCGCGCTCCACGATCATCACGAAGGATGTGACCGCCGATTGATGCACGCCGCCGTCAGCCGTTGCCAGTTGAGCCGGCGCTTCGCAGTAGAACCCGCTTGTCGATTGCAGCGCCGCTGCACGCAGGCTGAGGTTTTCATCGACGAGGTCGGCGACATCGAAGGCGGGATCGGTTGCGGTCAAGAGCGGCGCATCCGGATTGATGCCACGCAACTTCTCGACCAGGCCCGACATATCGGCCGCCGGCGCCAGATCGGCCTTGGTGACAACAAGCCGGTCGGCAACGGCGGCCTGTCGATTAGACTCGACATAGCTGCCGAGTTGACGGAGCCCGTTGACCGCATCGACGGTGGTAATCACGTTGCCGGGGCGAAAATGATGGCGCAGAACCGGATCGGATTTGATCGTCGACAGGACCGGGAACGGATCGGCAAGCCCGGTGCTCTCGACGACGATACGGCGGAACGGCGGAACCAGCCCGCGCTCGCGTTTCGAGTGCAGGTCCTTGATCGCATCGGCAAGCTCGCCGCGCACCGTGCAGCAGAGACAGCCCGATTGCAGCAGCACCATAGTGTCGTCGATGCGCTCGACCAGGTGATGGTCGAGACCGACTTCTCCGAATTCGTTGATGAGAACGGCGGCGTCGGAAAGGGCGGGGTCGGCGAGCAGGCGTGCAAGGAGCGTCGTTTTTCCGGAGCCGAGGAAGCCCGTGAGCAGGTTGATCGGGGTCAAAAGCGGGATCTGCGGTTCAGTCATCGATCGCGACCTCCGCGGCAGCAATCAGGTCCACGTCGAGCGGATCGCAGGGGCGGCCACAGAGCCGTTCGGCCGCCGGCCAGAGGTGGCCGAGATCCTCGATGATCTCGCTCTTGCCAGTGCGGGTCGCAAGCACGAAGGATGCGCCCTGCCAGTCCGTGATTGTGAGGCCGAAGCGCGCCAGCATCCCGTTGGCGATCCGCACACGGTTGGCGCGCTCGCGCCTTCGGTCGATGCGCTCGACATTGCGGGTATAGACGCCCGGCCGCGCCACGGCATCGGCCCAGTGTTCGTTACCTCCAAGGACGCCGCAGAGAGAGCACATGGTGTCATCCAATCGGTAAAAAGGCGGGCAATCGGTAAAAAGGCGGGGACGGTACGCAGACCGCCCCCGTCAGTCGCTCACTTCTTGCGCGGGAAGCGCTTGGCAAAGTCGTCGGCGATCTCGTTCATCGTCACGAACTTCACGCCGGGATGCTTGATCATGTGGGCATAGAGCCGCTCCAGCATCATCAGCACCTGCGGGCGCCCGGCAACATCGGGATGGATGGTAATCGGAAACACCGCATAGTCCATCTCGCGGTAGACCCAATCGAACTGGTCGCGCCAGATCTGCTCGATGTCATGCGGATTGACGAAGCCGTGGCTGTTTGGCGACTTCTTGATGAACATCATCGGCGGCAGGTCGTCGAGGTACCAGGAGGCCGGGATTTCGATGAGATCGGTTTCCTTGCCGCGCGTGAGCGGCACCATCCAGTCGGACGGCTTCTTGGAGTAGTCGATCTTGGTCCACTTGTCGCCGACGCGCACATAATAGGGCGTGAAGTCGTTGTGCATCAGGGAGTGGTCGTACTTGATGCCGCGTTCCAGCAGCAGCTCGTTGGTGACGTTGGAAAACTCCCACCACGGCGCGACATAGCCGGTCGGGCGCTTGCCCGAGAGCTTGGTGACGAGATCGATGCACTTGTCGAGGACCGCGGTCTCCTGCTCACGCGTCATGGCGATCGGGTTTTCATGGGTGTAGCCGTGAATGCCGATCTCGTGGCCGGCATCGGCAACCGCCTGCATCTGTTCCGGGAAGGTCTCGATCGAGTGGCCGGGAATGAACCAGGTGGTCTTGATTCCGAAGCGTTCGAACAGCTTCAGGAGGCGCGGGCTGCCGACCTCGCCGGCGAAAAGGCCGCGCGAGATATCGTCAGGCGAATCCTCGCCCCCATAGGATCCGAGCCAGCCGGCGACCGCATCGACGTCGATGCCGAAGCTGCAGAGGATTTCCTTGGCCATGGTATGTCTCCTTCGTGTTTTATCGTTCAAAAGGTCAAGCTGGCTGGACGTCAGGCTGGAATGACCGTGGCTTCGCCCGGCTGCCAGCTCAAAAGAATGTCGGCGCCGACAGGGAAGGCATCGGGCTGGTACTTGTCGACATGGGCTTCGAGCGAGACGGTGCGCCCGTCCCCAAGTGTTGCCGTCAGATGGGATACGTGGCCGACCACGTCGAAACGGCTGACACTGGCGCCGACGACGTTGCCGCCGACCGTGTGCGCAATCTGGTCACGCGAAACCAGAGCGGCGGGGTGCACCTCGATCGCTTCGGCCGGGATGACGACGTTGACCCTCGATTTCCTGGCGAGCGTGCCGTTCGGCCGACCGGAAAGCTGACCGAGCGGCGTCGAAACCAGCGTCCGGTCATCCGATGCGCCGTCGACCTCGCCCTGGAAGATCGTGTTGTTGCCGATGAACTGTGCGACGAACGCCGTGTTCGGCCGGGTGTAAAGCTGGTGCGGCGGGCTGATCTGCTCGACCTTGCCCTGGTTCATCACCACGATGCGGTCGGAGAGCGCGAGCGCCTCCGACTGGGCATGAGTGACGAAGACGAAGGTGACGCCGAGCGTCTTCTGCAGCAGTTTCAACTCGTTCTGGATCGCCTTGCGCAGATTGGCATCGAGCGCGCCGAGCGGTTCGTCGAGCAGCAGGATATCCGGCTCGACGACGAGCCCGCGTGCGAGCGCAATGCGCTGGCGTTGGCCGCCCGACAACCGGTCGGGCTTTTTCTCGGCGATATCCTCGAGCCCGAGCGTCGCCAGGATCCGGTCGACCTTGGCGTCACGCTCGGCCTTTGCCATGCCCTTGACGTCGAGCCCGTAGCCGACGTTGCGGCGCACGGTCATGTGCGGAAAGAGCGCGTAGCTCTGGAAGATCATCGACGTCGGCCGGTGTTCCGGCCGGATGTCGTTCATGCGCTTGCCCTTGATCAGCATCTCGCCGGAGGAGATCGATTCGAAGCCGGCGATCATGCGCAGCGTCGTCGTCTTGCCGCAACCGGATGGCCCGAGGAACGCGATGAACTCGCCCTTGGAAACCGACAGGTTGAAATCGATCACGGCGGGCGTGCCGTTGTCGTAGACCTTGCCGACAGTGTTGAGTTCGAGGTCGAAGATCATCGTGGCTCTCCGGAGCTTGCTGAAATCACTGGCTGGTAGCGGGCGCGCGCAATGGCCACGCGCCCGTGTCTTGAGACACCGGGAGGCATTTGCCTCCCGGCTGTCGTCCTTCGTCAGGCGTTGAGGAATTCGTCCCACTTCTGGATCAGGTGGTCGTATTCATCCGGCCACTGGTGCCAGTAGGCGACGTTCTTGGCACGCTCTTCGAGCGAGCCGCCGTCGCGCAGGTCGCCTTCCTTGATGCCGCGCTCTTCCGCGCCGACCCAGGGCTTGCCCTCGTACCAGAAGGCATATTTCTCCGGCGCCATGACGTTCTTGATGTTGGTCGACGGCGAATAGTAGCCCTGCTCGGAGACGGTGATGCCCGGCTCGCCCGAGAGCCAGTAGTCGGCATAGGCGATAACAGCTTCCTTGTTGGCGGTTCCGGCAATCATCGCCGGGCCGATCGCCCAGCCGCGATAGCCTTCCTTCGGCACGGCGTAGCGGCAGGGCTTGCCCTGCGCCTTGACGGCCATGACCGCCGGCTGCCAGGCATCGCAGACGACCATTTCGCCCGATGCCATCAGGTTGACGAGTTCGCCGAAATCGCCCCAGAGCGCGCGGAACTGGCCTTCCTTCTTCTTGGAGATCAGGAACTTTGCAGCTTCGTCGATCTCGGCTGCAGTGGCATTGCCGGGGTTCTTGACGTCGGAAAGGCCGAGCGAGTTCATGGCCATCATCGCCTGACCGATGGCGATCAGCGGGTCGGTGTTGATGCCGGACTTGCCCTTCCACTTCGGATCGAAGATCGCAGTCCAGCTGTTGGCTTCTTCGGCCGACAGCACATCCGGATTGTAGCCGATGGAATCGTAGTTATAGACGGCCGGCACCATGTTCAGCGCCGCCTGGCTTTCGTCGGTCCAAATCTGGCCGACGATCTGGGCGGAACGATCCCACTTGTCGCTCGCGGTGGTGAAGGTATCGCGGATGTTGGCCCAGTTCTTCAAGGCCGAGGCCGGGACCGGCTCGACATTGTTGGTCATGACGATCGACGGCAGGCGTTCGGCGATGATTTCCCAGCAATCATAGTCCTTCGAGCCGGAGAGGATCTTCGTCTGGGCGTCCGGGAAGGTCGCGGCCGTTCCGGAGGTGCCGCCAACGCCGGCAGCGGCCTTGAACTGTTCGAGAATGCGCTCCTGAACGGTGACCGAAAGGCCGATGGTGCGCAGCTGCTGGCCTGCCAGGTCGGCGGCCTGTGCGAAGGCGGCGCGCGAGGACAGGAACGGCGTGCCGCCGCCCATCGCCAGCGCCATCATCCCGGCAGACCGTTTGAGGAGCGAGCGGCGATTGATTTCCAGATTGGGCATTGTCTCTTCTCCAGTTGTTGTTGTTCCCCGGGGCACGCTTGATACGAACCCCTTGTTCTTTCGCCGCGCAGCGCGACGCTAGTAGCGCCCCACCAGGAGGCCCCCATCCACGACCAGCACCTGGCCGGTCATGTATCTCGCGCTGTCGGATGCGAGGAACGCGATGACATCGGCGATATCCTCCGGCGTTCCAAGCCGCTTCATCGGGATGAAGGCTGCAGCCGCCTCCGCGCCCTCAGGCCCAAGCGAGTTTTCCTTCGACAGCAGCTGCGCCGTGCGGATGTAGCCAGGCGCCACCCCGTTGACGCGAACCCCGTCGCTAGCAAGCTCGACCGCGAGCCCGCGCACCAGACCGATCACGCCGGACTTGGCGGCGGAATAATGCACATGCTCGTCCCAGCCATAGGCAACGCCCATGATCGAGGAGAGCGCGACGATGCTGCCCTCGCCGCGTTGGCGCATGCCGGGTGCGACGGCGCGCGCGAGGCGAAAGATGCCTTTCAAATCGATGTCGAAGGTCAGGTCCCACTTGTCGTCGGTGAGTGCGGCCAGCGGGGTGCGATGGGCAATGCCGGCATTGGCAACGACGACGTCGATGCGGCCGTGCCGCTTTTCCAGATCAGCGACCAGCGCGTCGGTCGCCGATGTCGAACGGACGTCGTAATAGGCAAATTCAGCGGAGCCACCAGCATCGACGATGGCCTCGACCGTGGCCGTGCCCTCACGCTCGAGAATGTCGGTGACGACCACATGATCGCCCTTGGCGGCAAAGGCTTTGGCGGCGGCCTGACCGATACCGATGCCGGCACCGGTGACGATAACGATGCGGGAGGACTTCTGAGGATTTGGCATGTTCATCTTTCCTGTCAAAGCATTACGTCGCCGGAATTGGGCCCGAGCGTCTGGCCGACGAACAGGCTTGCCGACGGCGAAGCGAGGAACGAAACGGTCGCAGCGATTTCGTCCGGCTCGCCGAAACGCCCGAGCGGCAGCTGCGCCTTCTTGGCGTCCCGCCAATCCTGCGAAAGCCCCATGACAAGTGGCGTATTGATGGGGCCGGGCGCGACTGCATTCACCCGCACGCCGCGGCTCGACACCTCGCGTGCCAGCGCCTTGGTCATGCCGATGATCGCGGCCTTGGCAGACGAGTAGTGCACGAGCTCGACGCCGCCGATCTGGCCGAGCTGCGAGGCCATGTTGACGATCACGCCCTCGCCGCGGGCAAGCATTCCCGGCAGCACCGCCTTGGTCATCAGGAAGGTGCCGCGCACATGCACCGCAAACATCCGATCGAAATCGGCGACCTCGAGATTTTCGAACAGCGCCTGATGGGCGATACCGGCATTGTTGACGAGCAGCGCCACGGGGCCATGGCGTTGGGCCGCCTTCTCGGCGGTCGCTGTGACGTCGGCTTCGCTGGACACGTCGCCCGATATTGCCGTTGCTACACCGCCGGCTGCCACAATCTCTCCGGCGACCGCCGCCGAGCTTTCAGGCGAGAGATCGTTGACAACGACGGCATAACCATCAGTCGCCAGCCGCAGTGCGATGGCCCGGCCGATGCCGGAACCGGCACCGGTGACGATCGCTGAGCCGCGTGCGGAAGAGCCGGCCATCACGCCTCCTCCTGGATCGCGACCCGCTTGGCGCGGCGCACCGACAGCATCATCAGCGCTGCATAGGTGCCGAGCAGAGCGAAGGAAAACAGCGTCGTCAGCACGCCGAAGGCAAAGACGTTCGGATGCACTTCGACCGAGAAGGTGCCGTAGATCGCCAGCGGCAATGTCAGGTCGCGGCCCGAGGCAAAGAGCGTGCGGGAAAACTCGTCATAGGAGAGCGTGAAGGCGAAGAGCATGGCGGAAAGCACGCCGGGGAAGATCAGCGGGAACGTCACCTTGCGGAAGGTGCGTGCCGGCGTGACGCCGAGCGACCAGGACGCTTCCTCCATGCTCGGATCGAAGCGGTTGAAGATCGCCAGCATCACCAGGAAGGCGAAGGGGAAGGTGTAGACCACGTGGAGAACAAAGGCGGTGCTCCACCAGTGACGGTCGATGCCGAGCGTGTTTGCGACGAGCGCCATGCCGAGACCTACCAGAACGCCCGGCACCATCATGCCGAGAACGATGAGGTAGAAGACCACGCCCGAGCCGCGGAACTTGCGGCGGAACGCCTGCGCCGCCGTGACGCCCAGCACCGTCGAGACGATCATGGTCATCACCGCGAGACCCAATGAGCGGACCAGCGCCTGCTCGATCGGCAGCGGCGCGATGCGCGACGGCGGCGTCAGGCCGAAGAGATGCTTGTACCAATAGGTCGACCATTCGATGATCGGGAACTGCGGCCCGCCCTCCGGTCCCGTCTGGAAGGACAGGATGGCAAGCACGACGAGCGGGCCATAGAGGAACACGAGGAAGAGCGCGGTATAGGCGCCAAGGCCGGTTTTGATGCCGCTGGCATTCATGATCAGAGCTCCTTCCTGAGATCGACGACCCTGAGCAGGGCGGCAACGACCGCGCCCATCAGGATGGTGAGCACGACGCCGGCGACCGCCGCGAAGGCCCATTTCAGCGAACCGACCTGGGTGACGATGATGTTCCCGAGCAGGTTGACCTTGCGGCCCGAAAGCGCCGCTGAGGTCGCAAACTCACCGAGAACCATGACCGAGACGAAGATCGCCCCGACGACCACGCCCGGCATCGACAGCGGCAGGATGATCGTGCGGAAGATCCGCCAGAAGCCGGCGCCGAGATCCTGGGCTGCCTCGATGATCGAGGTGTCGATGCGGCCGAGCATGAAGGCGATCGGCCCGACCATGAAGACGCAGTAGATCTGCGTCATGCCGATGATCACCGACAGTTCGGAGAACAACAGCACCTCGATCGGTGCATCGGTGATGCCGAGGTTCATCAGGATCATGTTGATCGCACCCTCCTTGCCGAGCATCGGCCGCCAGGCGAGAACGCGGATCAGGAACGACGTCCAGAAGGGGATGACGCACAGGACCAGAAGCACCGTCTGCAGCGCCTTGTTCTTGACGAACAGCCCGACGAAAAGGGCGGCGGGATAGCCGACCAGCACGGTGGCGACGAGCACGATCAGCCAGATGCGCACCGTGGTCCAGAGCGCACCGAGATAAGTGTCGCTGGTGAAGAAGGTGACCCAGCTTTTCAGCGTCAGCGTCGGCTCGATGGTAAAGGTCGTCTGCGTCCAGAAGGACACATAGACCATCATCAGCATCGGCAGGACGAGGAAGAGGCTCATCCAGATGACGCCGGGTGCCAGCAGCCAAAGTGCTTTTCCCGGTGATTTCTTCTCGACGACGGGTTCGGTTTCCGTCTGCTCCGCAACGGCCATCATGCTCATCTCTCATTCTCCGGGCGGGAACGGTGCGGCGCCGTGGCGCCGGGTTTTGCGAAAACGATCTCACGCATAGACAAGGGCGTCCTCCCGCTTCCAGACGAGCGCGTAGCGGCCCTGTTCGGCATAGGTTTCGGGCGCTGCGTGGCTGAGGTGGCTTTCGACCTCGAAAACCCGGCCGTCATCGAGCGCGAAGAAGGAATTGACCGCGGCACCGGAGTATTCGCTGGCGACGAAATTCGCCTCGATGCGGATCTCGTCCTCGGCGATGGCGGCTTCGCGTGGCCGCACCGAAACCCGGTCGTAGCGGATCGCGTAGGCCGGTGATGCCGCCCGCGTCGGCGCGGCTGACCCGAGCCCAAACCGGCCGACGCCGCCGACGAAGGCACCGCCTTCGATCCGTCCCTGAAAGAGGTTGTAGCAGTTGAGAAAGCGGGCAACGGCCGGAGACGCGGGCCGGTTGTAGACCGTGTCGGAATCCGCCGACTGGGCGATGCGACCGCTTTCGAGCACAAGGACGGTATCGCCCATGGCCAGGGCCTCGGCCTCGCTGCCGGTGACATGCAGGAAAGTGACGCCGCAGCGCTCGCGGATCGCCCTCAACTCCGCCCGCATCCGGGCGCGCAAATTGGCGTCGAGCGCGCCGAGCGGCTCGTCGAGAAGCACCATGCGCGGCTCGGTGACCAGCGTGCGCGCGAGCGCGACGCGCTGTCGCTGGCCGCCGGATATCTGCGTGACCGCCCTGCCCTCAAGACCGGAAAGACCGACGAGGCTGATGATGTCGCGCACCCTGGCGTCGACGACACGCCGGTCGGTGACCGGATCGACATCCCTGTTTTCCAGGCCGAAGGCAATGTTCTGCGCGACGGACAGATGCGGGAAGAGCGCAAAGTTCTGGAAGACGAAACCGATGCCGCGCTGGTGAGGCGCCACGGTGTCGATGCGCTTGCCGTCAAACAGGATCGCGCCGCCATCCGGATGCTCGAAACCGGCGATGACCCTCAAGAGCGTCGTCTTGCCGGATCCGCTCGGCCCGAGAAGCGAGATATAAGCATCGCCGGGCAAGGCGAGATCGATGCCGCTGAGCGCGCGCATGTCGCCGTAGGTTTTGGTGATGTTCTTGAGCTGAAGGACCGTCGACATTGGTTTCCTGCCAGTTTGCCGCCGTAACGCCCGCCCCCAAAGCTTCGCCGTCGCCGGAGCCGATGCGGCATCCGAACGGACATGCGATTGCGTTCGCGCATGGTCACATGCGCGTCGGGGATGAAGGTCCTTTGCGGTTCAAAAGATAAGTTCCACCTGCACGCTTCTTCTGAGCGCTTGCATGTCACGAACAATGACATGAATGATTTTTGTATGCAATAGACTTTTATTCGTCTTTTATCTCGAAGTGAAATGCGCCATCATTCCGACACGCAATCGCAGACGCCGACCTCGGCCGGAAAATGCGCCAGACAATCAGATATACCGTACAATCTGCAGTTCCTAACCGCTCCAGCGCACCATATAGACGCAACTGACAGGGCAGCAACGGCACTCACATTCGCCCGAACAGCGGTCACGCGTCATGTGTTCATTGCCAGACATGATAGGCAATCGCACATTTAATTTGCCATCCAGTATGCAAAATGCATTTATTTTCAGCTGTCACATCCCCAGGCAAGTGGCGTAAAGAAAGAGGACGAAATTGCCAGCCAAACGGAAGACGCCCGATCGCATGAGCGAGCCACGCCTCGGCCAGAATACCCAGCGCCGCTACGAAATTGCCGAGGACGTTCTGCGCAGCAATATCGCCGACGGCATCCTGCCGGCCGGCCTCGTTCTGCTCGAGGGGCCGATTGCGGAGATCCTGCAGATCTCGCGCGCGCCGGTTCAGCGCGCGCTCTTGCAATTGGAAAGCGATGGGCTCGTTCACCGTTTCAAGGGGCGCGGTTATCTCGTCGGGCCGCCGGGCCGGGCGATCGAGCCCAACCGCACCGACATCAAGTCGCTCGGACTCACCATCCCGCAACACGCCGACGAGGCGCTGCAGAGCCGCTCGTCCTGGGAGCGCATCTACACCGAGATCGAGAACGACGTCGCCGGTTGCGTCATCTTCGGCCAGTACCGCATCATCGAGAACGAACTGGCCAACCACTTCAGCGTCAGCCGCACCGTCGTGCGCGACGTGCTGACACGGCTGCGCGAGCGCGGGTTGGTGCGCAAGAACCAAAGCTCGCACTGGATCGCCGGCCCGCTGACGGCCCAGACCGTCAAGGACCATTTCATGCTGCGCCGTCTGCTCGAACCGCAGGCGCTTGCCCTTGGCGCCAGCCATATCGACAGGGATCGGCTTGCCGTCCTGTTTAGCCGGCTTAGCGAACTCGACCGTTCGCAACCGACCGACGCCTGGCAGAACCTCGAGGACATCCGCACGCAGTTTACCGAGTGCTGCGTGCTGGCCATGCCGAACGAGCGCCTGCGCGAACTGATCCGCAACAACCTTCTGCCGGTCACCGCGACGGAACGGCTGCTGCGGCAGCTCGGTCTTCCGGGAGACCCGGCGGTGATTGCGGAGATCCGGCTGATCGTCGAACTGATGACGCGCGGTGCGACCGCAGCGGCCGCGGCGATGCTGGAGAACCACATAGACGCCTCGATGAACCGGACGATCGCGCAGATGAAGATCGTCGCGATCATTCCAGGCCCAAGCGTCACCGCCGCCTATCTGACGCGCGTCGTCGAATAGGCGAACGCGTTCGGTAGCGTTGCCGGCATATCCGGGCGCGGCTACCGATTGTCCCTTCCGATGCCCGCGCTCCATCTTCCCCTCCGCTTCCTGTGGCCTCGTCAGCGCAGCGACGTGCGCAGGGCTTCCAGCCGGTCGTTTTCCTCTGCCCGCGCCGCCAATGCCTCATCCATCGTCACCTCGACAAAGCGGGTTGGCGTATGCGGCTGCATCTGCCCGATCAGGTCCATGTCGGCGGAGATCACCGTTCCGAGCATGAAGTAGCCGCCACCCGATACCGCATCGCGATGCAGGATGATCGGCTCGGTTCCGCCGGGCACCTGGATGGAGCCATAGGGATAGCAGCTGTCGACAATGTTGGACGGGTCGGAGCCAGCGCCGAACGGCTGCTCGCGGTCGACAAAGGAAAGCTTGGTGCCACCGCGGAAGCGGTAGCCCATGCGGTCTGCCTCCGGCGCCACCTTCCATTCGTCGGCAAAGAAGCTCCGCTTGGCCTCGTCGGAAAGGCGATCCCAGTAGAGACCGGGCAGGACGCGAAGCGCCACGGGGGCTGCGGGCAGGCGGCGCAACGGCTCAGCCACCGAGCGACCTTCACCCGACCCATTGGCTGCACCAACCGGCAGTTCGTCGCCCGCCGCAAGCGGCCGGCCCTTGTAGCCACCGAGCGCACCGATCGGGTAGGTCGATCGGCTGCCAAGCGCCAGCGGCACGTCGATGCCGCCGGCAACGGCGATGTAAATGCGGGCGCCGGATTTGAGGAAATCGAAGGTCAGCGTCTGCCCGGCGCGAACGGCAAAGGCCGTCCATCCCGGTTGCTCGACGCCGTCGACCTTGACCGGCATGTCGGCACCGGTCACGGCAACGGTAGCGTCCTCGGTAAATTCGAGCTTGGGGCCGAGGAACACCGCCTCAAGACCCGCGGCTCCCTCGTCGTTTCCGACCAGCAGATTGGCGGCGCGCATCGCGTAGCGATCCATCGCGCCTCCGAGCGGAATGCCGAGGTGGAAGTAGCCCGGACGGCCAAGGTCCTGGACAGTGGTCGCAAGACCGTGATGCAGCACCTTAATGGCCATTGATCATGCCCTCCAGCCGGGTGTTGTAGCCAGTGATATCCTTCTGGAATTCGCGCAGGTCGAAGCTGACCTCGCGCACAGGCGGGCTGAAGCGCCCCTTGTCGACATCCTCGACCGCCTGGTCATAGGCGTCCCGGTCGATCGGCTTGAACTTGACGATATCGCCTGGGCGGAAGAACACCATGAAATCACGAAGATAGCTGGTGGTTTGCGTCGGGTCGAAGATCGGCATCGGCGTGATGCCGAACATCTGGTAGCCACCGGCACCGCGCACCGAATAGATGCAGCCGAAGCAGCCGCCATGGCCAACGGTCAGCCTCGGCGTGTCGGTGCGCGGGCGCAGATACTTCGGCACCTGGATCTGCCGTTGCCTTTCGACCATCTGGTACATGAACGGCAGGCCGGCAACAAAGCCGACCATCGACACGAACCAGGGCGAGCCGGAATGGGCAGCGACGAAATCGTCGACATCACCGTAGCCGTTGATCCTCGTCGCATAGTCGAGATCGGTTCCCGACGGCTCCTGATGGCGCTCGCGAAAACGCATCAGCGTCTCATGCGTCCAGGGGTCGTTGTAGAAGACCGGAATTTCGACGATGCGGGTGCGGATGACCGGCTCGGCCCGCTCGGCAGCCCCCTCGATGGCGCGCACTTCCTTCAGCACGTCATCAGGCTTGATCTGATCCGGGTCGAACTTGATCTGGAACGACGCATTGGCCGGGCAGATCTCGGTGATGCCCTTGATGCCGCTCTCCTTGACGCCGTTGGCCATCGAGAGGCTCTTGAAGAAGGCTTCCAACGACATCTCGTCGCTGCACTCGACGAACAGGTGCTCGTCGCCTCCGAACGTATATCGTGTCGGCATCACGCGACCTCCGCGGCACGGCCGCCATCGGCGGCAAATTCAGTT
Organism: Ensifer adhaerens; assembly: GCF_013283195.1. Lineage (GTDB taxonomy): Bacteria > Pseudomonadota > Alphaproteobacteria > Rhizobiales > Rhizobiaceae > Ensifer > Ensifer adhaerens_G. The sequence goes on from NZ_JABEKT010000002.1 coordinate 210,472, forward strand.
TCAAGCCATGTCTCGAGAAAGCGGGTATGGAAGGCGCCCGTAGCGATCTGTGCGTCAGCGGCCAGTGCGCGATGCAACGGGATCGTCGTCGGCACGCCTTCGATCTTCAGTTCTGCCAGCGCCTGCGAAAGCCGCGCCAGGCAGGCGCTGCGGTCCTCGCCCCAGACGATCAACTTGCCGAGCAGGGAATCGTAGAATGGCGGGATGACGTAGCCCTCGTAGAGCATCGTATCGAAACGAATACCCTCGCCCTCGGGCACATCGAGCCTCTCGATCTTGCCCGGCGCCGGCATGAAACCGCGTCTCGGATCCTCGGCATTGATCCGGCACTCGATCGCATGGCCCTTGACGGCGATATCGGCCTGGCGGACCGACAGTGGCGCGCCGGCGGCAATGCGGAACATCTCCTCGACCAGATCGATGCCGGTGATCATCTCGGTGACCGGATGCTCCACCTGGATGCGGGTGTTGACCTCGATGAAGTAAAATTCGCGGGTCTCGTCGTCATAGAGATACTCGACCGTGCCTGCCCCGCGGTAGCCGACGGAGCGCGCCAGCGCGACGGCACTGTCGCAGAGCTTCTTGCGCACATCGGACGGAAGCAGGAAGGACGGCGCCTCTTCCCAGACCTTCTGCCGGCGGCGCTGCAGCGAGCATTCGCGCTCATAGCAATGCACGACATCCGTACCGTCGCCGAGGATCTGCACCTCGACGTGGCGGGCGCGGGTGATGACCTTTTCCAGATAGAGGCCGCCATCTCCAAAGGATGCCAGCGCTTCGGCGGACGCCTGCGGAAACTGCGTTTCCAGTTCGGCCGGATCGTTGACGATACGGATACCGCGGCCACCGCCGCCGGCTGCCGCCTTGATCATCACAGGAAAGCCGGTGCGCTCCGTTACGGCAAGCGCTTCCGTCAGGCTGGAGATCCGGCCATCGCTGCCCGGAACCGTCGGCACGCCGGCCTTCTCGGCAACAGCGCGTGCAGCGACCTTGTCGCCCAGCAGGCGGATGGCATCGCCTGAAGGTCCAATGAAGATGAGGCCGGCGGCAACCACGGCATCGGCGAAATCACCGTTCTCCGACAGGAAACCGTAACCCGGATGAACCGCATCGACATCGGCGCGTTTGGCCGCCGCAATCACCGCTTCTATGTTGAGATAGGATTTCTTCGGCGCAGGTGGCCCGATCTCGATCGCCTCGTCGGCGAGCTTGACGGCCAGCATGTCGGCGTCGGCGGCACTATAGACCTGAACCGTGCGGATACCGAGCGCCTTGGCGGCGCGGATGATGCGGACGGCGATTTCGCCGCGATTGGCAACGAGAACCGAGCGCAGTTTCATTGTTCGACCTCGGCGATCACCTGGCCGGCCATGACAGGCTCTTCATTGTCGACGAGGAAACGGATGCTGCCGCCGGCCACGCCGGCCTGGATTTCCTGAAAGGTCTTCATGACTTCGATCAGGCCAATGGCGTCGCTGGAGGAAACGGCATCGCCATCCGTCTTGAACGGCGGAACATCCGGAGCAGGCGAGCGATAGAAGGTTCCTGGAAGGGGCGATCGAATTTCGTGCTTGCTCATGGTTGCCTCCGCTATGTTATCTGGTTTTGACCTGAGAGACGGGAGCGATGCGAATGCCTTCGGCACTCAGCCCCTCCCGCATGAGGCGCACGATATCGAGCGCGCCCAGCGTATCGGAATGAAAACAGATGGATTCGAACGGGACCTCGACATCGGCGCCCGTGACGGTGCGCACCCGCCCTTCCCGGCAAGCGCGAACGACCTTGCGGGCGATTGCCGCGGCATCCGGCCGGCCGGCATCGCGGGTAAAGACGATCGAGCCGCTGTCGTCATAATCGCGGTCGGCATAGAACTCGCGAATGACGGGCTGGCCGACATCCTGTGCCGATAGCTCCGTCGCCGATCCCGCCATGCAGAAGACGAAGGCGTTCGGCGCGACGGTGCGCATATATTGCATGAAGATCTGCGAGAGTTCGCGGTTGACCGCCATCTCCATATAGAGCGCGCCATGCGGCTTCACATGCTGCAGCGGTGCGCCATGACGGCGCGCGAATTCGCGGATCGCGCCGACCTGATAGACGATGTCGTTGACGAGTTCGCGTGGCGTGCCGGCAATCTTGCGGCGGCCAAACCCCTGCAGATCGCGATAGCCAGGATGGGCGCCGATGCCGACACCATGTTCGGCGGCAAGCCGAACCGTCTCATCCATCAGGTTGGGATCGCCGGCATGGAAACCGGCCGCGATGTTGGCGGAGCTGATCAGCGGCATCAGCGTCGCATCGTCCGTATCGCCGATGCGCCAGCGACCGAACGCTTCTCCCATGTCGCAATTGATGTCGACGACGTCGAGCAATGCCTCATCCCTCTGTTGCAGGTCGCTCTCCTGGAGATTGCTCTCCCGGCAACCCTGACCTCTCGGGAAACGCTAGGGTGAAACGAAGCATTTGAAAAATTCTATTTTCATATGCCGATTATCTGAATTTCAGAATTCGCAGTTGCAAAAAGCGCCTGCAAAAATTAGCGTCTTTAGAGAGGTTTAGACGAGGATGCCTGAAGGACGATCAACCGGTTGCGCAAAAGTGCGGCAGACTTTCTGATTTTTTCAGCCGCATTATAAAATAATCAGATGGGAAATGCGGATGTCGATCAGCCTTCGCCAGCTTCGTTACTTCGTCGCAACCGCCGAACTTGGCCAGATATCGCAGGCGGCGATCGATCTTTCGATCTCCCAATCCGCAGTCACCACGGCCATCAAGGAGCTGGAGCGCATCGTCGGCGCCAATCTGTTCTTGCGCACGCCGAGCGGCATGGACCTGACGATGGCAGGGCGGGAGTTCCTCTCGCACGCCTACGAAATCCTCAAGAAGGTGGATGAGGCGACGCATCTCAACGTCGTCAGCAGCGCCGTCGAGGGCACGCTGGCAATCGCCGCCACCTATACCGTCATCGGCTACTTCCTGCCGCAGCATATCGAGCGGCTGCGGCGCCGGTTTCCAAAACTCGAACTGCAGCTGTTCGAACTCAAGCGGGAATCGATCGAGGAAGGCCTGCTGACAAACCGTTACGACATGGCCGTGCTCCTGACGTCCAACATCCTCAACCCGGCGCTGACGACCGAAAAGCTGATGAGTTCGACGCGCCGGCTCTGGGTGCCGGCCCAGCATCCGCTACTTCAACGCGACAGCGTGGGTTTTCGCGAGATCGCCGAGGAACCCTACATCATGCTGACGGTCGACGAGGCAGCGCACTCGTCGCTGAAATACTGGAGCGCCTCGACCTACCAGCCGCGCGTCAATCTCCGGACCTCGTCGGTCGAGGCGGTCCGTTCGCTGGTCGCCAATGGCCAGGGCGTGACCATTTTGTCCGACATGGTTCATCGCCCCTGGTCGCTCGAAGGCCGGCGCATCGAGACGATCACCGTGCGCGATCCGGTGCCTGCCATGGACGTCGGCCTTGCCTGGCGGCGCGGGGCGGAATTCACGCCGCCGATGCAGGCGCTGCGGTCCTATTTCCAGCAGACCTTTCATATTCCCGGTGTGCGCGACGCGTCGTTCACGACGCCCTGACACATCTCCGGCCGGCGATCAGGCGACCGCAAGCTCCAGCGCCCGGCGATGTGCAGCGGCGACCGCCCGCGTCATCAGTTCGGCCAGACATGGCTCGGCCGTCAGGACCTGGAGCGCTGCAGCCGTAGTGCCGTTCGGGCTGGTCACCTGTTGACGCAACTCTGCCGGCGAAAAGCCGCTGGTGCCGGCAAGAGCAGCAGCACCCTCGACCGTCTGCTTTGCCAAGGCGAGCGCAGTCTCCGCCGATAGACCAACGGCAACGCCCGCCTCTGTCAGACACTCGATGAAATGGAAGAGGTAGGCCGGCCCCGACCCCGAAATCGCCGTCGCCGCATCGACGAGTTTTTCCTCCGCCAGCCAATGAACGGCGCCGACGGCCGCGAGCAGGTTTGTCACATAGGCCATTTGGCCGTCGTCGGTATGGACGTTGGCAAAGGCGGCGATCACCCCCAGCCCGATCGAAGCCGGCATATTGGGCATGGCGCGGATGATCGCTGTTTCGCCAAGCGTCGCCTCGAAGGTCGATATCGGCACGCCGGCGGCAATGCTGACAAAAGCAGCCTTTCCGCCGAACCGGCGGTAAGCGCAGAGCATCGAACGAACGACCTGCGGCTTGACGGCAATAATGACGGCGCGGGGCCGCAACGCCTGTGGTAGCTCGGCCGCATCGGCATGGACGGTGGCACCCACAGCCGCCGCGCGGCTGCGAAGGGCCTTCGCAGGCTCGATCACGTGAATTCGGCCGGCGGGAATACCCGCACGCCCGACCCAGCCTTCGAGCAGCGCAAACCCCATGTTGCCACAGCCGACCAGCACGATCTCGTCAGATTGATCCATCCCGCCGCTTCCCTTCGTTCACCGTCTTCGTCCGAAAAACCTCGGCCCTACTGCCGTGCCAACCGATCCCAGCAGTTGTCGAGACCAGCAGGCAGCCGGTGCTTCATGATGCGCTGGCTCGGCGTGCGCTCGAACTCGTCGACAACGGCGATGTAGCGCGGGTTCTGGTAGGGTGCGAGACGATGGGAAAGCCATCCCGACAGGTCGATCGGATCGATGGCGCTGCCCGGCTTCGGCTTGACGAAAAGCTTGATATCCTGCTCGCCGACATCGGCGGCAACGCCGATCATGGCGCAGTCTTCGACTGCCGGGTAGGCGGCGGCGACATGCTCCACTTCCCAGGCAGAAACGTTCTCGCCCTTGCAACGGACGCTATCTGTGAGCCGGCCATGGAACCAGAGATTGCCATCGGCATCGAAGGAGCCGGAATCGCCGGTATGAAGCGCGCCGTTGCGAAGAGCCTTTTCGGTTGCTTCCGGATTGCGCAGATAACCCTTGAACAGCGCGCCCGGAAGCGAGGTCCGCACGACGATCTCTCCTTTGTCGCCCGTCGGCACCGGCGCGCCCTTGTCGTCGAGGATATCGACCGAAAACCAGGGCATCGGCTGGCCGACGGCGCCGACAACACCGGTTGCGTTGCAGGTGGTGATGCTCGAGGCCTCCGTCATGCCGTAGCACTCGCGCATCTCGACGCCGAAACGTTCCTTGAACAGCGGCCAGACCTCCTTCGGGCAGCCGCCCCCCCAGGCGATCCGCACCGGATGCTCGCGGTCGCGTACGCTTTCCGGCTGCTTCAAAAGGATCTGCAGGATGCCGCCGAGATAGTGGATGTGGGTGGCGCCGTAGCTGCGCACCTGGTCCCAGAAACGGCTGGCACTGAACCTGTCGACCATGGCGAGCGACAGGTCCTCGATGATCGGCAGCACGATCAGCTGCGCACCGCCGATATGATAGAGCGGCTCCCAGACGAAGAAGACATCGCCCGGACCGGCGACCGAAAGCGTGCGCACCGCCTCGCCGGCAAGCCGGATCATGCCGTGGGTCACCAGCACGCCCTTTGGCCGACCGGTGGTGCCGGAGGTATACATGATCGCAAACAGATCGTCGGCCGCCGGCGGTTCCTCGTCGAAGGCAGCGCCTGACGACAGGATTGTTTCCAGAGAGCCCTCGCCTGCCTGTTCGCCCGCAAGAATGAGCCCGGCCGCAGGCAGAGCAGCACCGCATTCGGCGATGGTCTCGGCAAGCTCCGCATCGCAGATGACGGCCCCCGGCTCGCAATGCTCCAGAATGTAGCGCAGGCCCTCGCCGCGCAGCTGCGCGTTGACCGGCACCCAGACGACGCCGGCCTTGGCAAGGCCGAACAGGACGGCCAGCGACAGGCGCGAATTGCGCATCATGACAGCGGCGCGGTCGCCGGATTTCAGGCCACGCCGTCGCAACTCGGCGGCAAGGGCTGCCGACATGGCATCGAGGGTGGCAAAAGTGATCGGCTCGCCGTTGAAACGGGCGAACACCTGTTCCGGTTTGCGGGCAGCCTTGGTCGTGAAGCTTCCGAGGAAGCCTTCGAGAGAAACGGTCATGGGAGGATCTCGGATGGTGTGTCAGGTGGAGCGGCGGAGTTTTTCCGCCGCCAGGAGAAGTGTCGTCACGACGATGAAGACGACGACGGAAACCGCCGCGAGCGTCGGGTTGAGCTGAAGGATCATGTCGTCCCACATCTGCTTCGGCAGTGTCGTCTTGACGCCGCCGCTGACGAAGATCGCCACGGTCAGCTCGTCGAACGAGGTGATGAAGGCAAACAGGAACGCTGCCGTCAGACCGCTCTTGATCAGCGGCACGGTGACGAAGCGCAGGACCTGAACCCGGTTTGCCCCGAGCGTGGCCGCCGCCTGGTCGAGCCGCCAGTCATAGCTCTTCAGCACCGCCGCGATGGCAACGAAGGCAAAGGGCAACGCCAGCACCGTGTGGCCGATGACGAGACCAAGATCGGTGGCGACGAGACCCATCTGGGCGAAGAGGTAGAACAGGCCGACGGCGATAACGATGCGCGGCACGATCATCGGTGCCAGGAAGAAGGCGAAGATGATGCCCCGCCAGCGCGAGCGCGAACGGGCAAGCGCGAGCGCCGCAAAGCCGCCGATCACCGTTGCAACGATGGCGGTCGCGAAGGCAACGCCGAAGGAGCGAATGGTGGCCGCCACCCAGAGGTCCGAGGTGAAGTAGGTCCGGAACCATTCGAGACCAAATCCCGGCGGCGGGAACTCGAGGAACTGTGAGCTGGTAAAAGCGATCGGCAGGACGACGAGCGTCGGCAGCATCAGGAAGGCGAACATCATGAGGCTGTAGATGCCGAGCATTCGGCTCGAAACCGCAGCCCCCAGCAGGCGGTGGCTGCCGGCCGCGATGGCGCTGCTGACGGTTGCGACGCGATCGAGGATCGCCAAACCGAGGGCACGCAGGAAACCAGTCTTGCCAGCCTTTCCATCAGAGGGTTCGCCCGAGAGGCTGGAGAGACCGAAGACCCGGTCGTAGAGCCAGCAGGTCACCAATGCTGCGACCAGCATCATGGCGGCGAGCGCGCCCGCAAAGGCCCAGTTCAGGATCTCCTGGACCTGCACGATGATCAGCTGCGCCAGCATCGTCTGCTGGCGGCCGCCCAGCAGAGCCGGAACGATGAAGAAGCCGAGCGAGGAGATGAAGGTGAGCAGGCCGGCAGCCGCAGCACCCGGAAGCGAGAGCGGGAAATAAACGAGCCAGAAGCCCTTAGCCGGCGTCGCGCCCAGCGTTCCCGATGCCTGTGTCAGCCGGCGATCGATGCCGGTCATCACAGGCAACATCGTGAGGATGGCAAGCGGGACCATGGCATGGACCATGCCGATCATCACGCCGATTTCATTGTGCAGCAGTTCGAGCGGCTGGCTGAGCAGACCCGATCCAAGACCGATCTGGTTGATGACGCCGGTGCGCCCAAGCACGATGACCCAGGCGAAGCTCTTGACGAGATAACTTGTCCAGAACGGCACCATGACGAGAAGGATCATCGTCCCGCGCGTTCGGTCGGGCAGGCGCGACAGCCAGTAGGCCAAGGGATAGCCGAGCAACAAAGAGAAGAGCGTCGTCAGCCCGGCGATGCGGAACGTGATCAGGAGGACGCGGAAGTAAACGTCGGTCTCGAAGATCCTTGCATAGTGGCTGGCGGTCATCGCCCCGGTGTCGGCGTCTTCGAGGCTGAGGCCCATGAGCCTTGCAACGGGGACGAGGAAGAAGATCAGCAGGAAGGCGATACCCGGCACCGCCAGCCAAAGCGGGCCGAAGCGGAAGCGGCTGGAACGCGCGGCGCGCGCTGGGGTCATGGCGGCGGCGGTCATGGCGTCACCAGCACGGCCGCTTCCGGCGCCCAGCTGAGCATGATGGTTTCGCCGATGCTTGGTAACGGCTTGCCGGGAAGAACACGAACCGTCACCAGTTCACCGGCCGAAATGTCGACGAGCAGGCGGGTTTCCGAGCCGGCATAGACGACTTCGGCCACGCGGCCGCTGATTTCGTTTGCCCCGGTCGAGCCGAGTTCGAGATGCTCCGGCCGCACCACCAGCGCCATCTCGGCATTGTTGGAAAGGCCGGTACCATCGATCCGGAAGCGGCCGCTTTCGGTCGAAAGATGGGCGGCACCACCGGAGCCGATCTCGACGCGGCCGCGGAAGATGTTGGAGATGCCGATGAAATCGGCAGCAAAGGCCGTGCGCGGCCGGGCATAGATTTCCTGCGGCGGGCCGATCTGCTCGACCATGGCGTGGTTCATCAGGCAGATGCGGTCCGACAGCGCCAGCGCCTCTTCCTGGTCATGCGTCACATAGATGATCGTTGCGCCGGTCTGCCGGTGCAGCCGCTTGATTTCGAACTGCATGTGTTCGCGCAGCTTCTTGTCCAGCGCGCCCAGCGGCTCGTCCATCAGGATGATCGACGGCTGGTAGACGAAGCAGCGCGCAAGCGCCACGCGCTGCTGCTGTCCGCCCGAAAGCTCGCGCGGGAACCGCCCGGCCAGATGGCCGAGCTGAACCATGTCCAGAGCGCCCTTGACCTGTTTGTCGATCTCGGCCGTGCTCTTGCCGCGCATCTTCAGGGGAAAGCCGATATTCTCGGCCACCGTCAGATGCGGAAACAGGGCGTAGTGCTGGAAGACTAGGCCGATGTCGCGCTTGTGCACCGGCGTGTCCGTCTCGTTGCTGCCGTCGATGAACAGGCGGCCCTCCGTCGGCAGGACCAGCCCGCTGATCATCTGCAGCAAAGTGGTCTTGCCGGAGCCCGAAGGCCCGAGAAGCGTCAGGAACTCGCCGGTCTGGACTGCGACGTGCGTGGGTTTCAGAGCGACGGTGGCACCGTAGCTCTTAGCCAGTCCGTCGACGAGAAGTTTGGGGCGAGTGGCTTGTTCGGGCTTCGCGAGCATCTAATTTCCCCTTAACCCAGGATCCAGGCGTTGAAGCGCTCGGTCATTTCGGAGCGGTTGGCGCTCCACCAGTCTTCGCGCGCGATGGTCATGACCTTGAGATTGGCCTCGGAGGTCGGAAGCGCCGCGGCGCGTTCTGCCGGGATGTGTTCATAGGCCTTGAGGTTCGTCGGTCCGTAGGCGAGGAATTCAGTAAAGAGCGCCTGCTGCTTCGGATCGGCACAGAACCGGACGAACTGCCGGGCTATATCCGCGCGCGGCGAGCCCTTGGGAATGCCCCATCCCTCAATCGAGTAAAGCCCCTGGTTCCAGCCGATCTTGACCGGCGCACCGCCGTCGATGACCGCCTGGGCGCGGGCGTTCCAGAGCGCGATCAGGTCGACTTCGCCGCTCTGGATCAGCTGGCTCGACTGTGCACCACCGGTCCACCAGACATCGACATGCGGCTTGATCTTCTCAAGGCTTGCATAAGCGCGTTCGATGTCGAGGGGGTAGAGTTCGGCAAGCGGCACGCCGTCGGCAAGTAGCGCCTGCTCCAGGGTATCGATCGGGTTCTTGCGCAGGGCGCGACGACCCGGGAATTTCTCGACGTTCCAGAAATCGGCCCAGGAGCTCGGACCATTGGCGGCGTCGAAGCGATCGGTGCGGTAGGCCATGATGGTGGAATAGACGTCGACGCCGAGCCACAGTTCGGTGAGCGCGTCGGGCATCAGCCCGGGCACGTCGGCAGCCGGCAGGTTGATCGGTTCGAGCAGGTCGCGCTTTTCCAGAATGTCGCGGGCAGACAGCGTCAGCGTGCAGACGTCCCAGCTGTAGGATTGCGTCTCGACCATCGCGCGGAACTGCGCGGTCGGTTCGGCATCGCGGGCGACATTGATGACCTTGATGCCGGTCGCCTTTTCGAAGGGATCGTAGAAGGCCTTGCGGTATCCCGGGCTATAAGGACCGCCGGGATCGGCAACGGTCAGTGCTTCGGCGGCGAAGGCGTGCCGCGTGAAGATGGCTGGCGCGGCCAGGGCAACGCCCAGGCCTCCGCCGATTTTCAGCAGGTTGCGACGATCAATCAGAATGCGTTTGTCGTTGGTCATTGTTCTACCCTCTTATCTTGGATTGCGCGCCGCCTCCCATAAGCGGCCTGGCCTTTGTCAGGCCTTGCTTGCCGCACGCCGTGCGAGAAACTGTTCCATCATCCGCGCCGGTTCGCCGGAAGCGTAGGCTTCGCGCTGGATACGGGCGCCGGCTTCGAGGCAGTCGCGGAAACCAGCCTCTGTCATCTCCCTGAAGCGCTGTTTGTCAAGCCGCATGGCGACCGGCGGCTTGGCGGCGAGTTCATGCGCCAGCGACAGGGCTTCGTCCATGACGCGTTCCTGCGGCACGATGCGGTTGATGATGCCGATGGCCTGGCATTCATTCGCCTCCATAAGACGCCCGCTGAGGGTCAGGTCGATGGTGCGGGACAAGCCGATCATCTCGCGCATCATCCACGGGCCCGTGGTGCTGGCGATACCGGAATTGATTTCCGGCTGACCCATGCGAACGCCGGGATGAGCGATGCGGAAATCGCACAGAAGTGCCACCTGGAATGCCGAGCCGGCGGCAACGCCATTGAGCGCTGCAATCAGCGGCTTCGACAGCGAGCGCATCGCATCATAGAGCCGCTCCCATTCACCCACCCATTCCTGACCGCGGGCGCCATCGAACGTACGGGTCTCGTTCAGGTCCTGGCCGGCGCTGAAGGCGCGATCGCCGGCACCGGTGAGGATGATGGCGCGGACCGCCTCGTCTTCTTCGAAGGCCTTGAAGGCAGCAACCAGCTGCTGGCGCATCGGGCTGTGCCATGCATTGAGGATTTCGGGGCGGTTCAGCGTGATGACGCCGACTTCGCCGCGCCGTTCAGTCAGGATGAAGCGGTCCATGATTTTCTCCGTTGCGATGAAACAACTATTGCAATGCGATAATTGTTATGTCATAGTGTGATTATGTTTATTTTAGCTGTCAAGCACCTTTTCCTAGGCTTGGCGATTCTGTTATCGATATGCGGGAAACGGTGAGGACCGGGGGATTGATGGCGCGCAAGGCGAACAAGGCTGCGACGGACGAAAACGAAACGCCGGGGGAAGACCGCGATCCCTTGCTGGTTCAGTCGGTCGAGAAGGCCTTCAGGGTCTTAAGAGCCTTTGATGGTCGCCGCCCGAACCTCAGCCTGTCGCAGATCGCCGAGGAAACCGGGCTCGACATGAGCGCTGCCCAACGCTTCACCCACACGCTCGCAAAGCTCGGCTATCTCGGCAAGAACCCGGATACCAAGCGCTTTGAGCTGACGGTGAAGGCGCTTGATTTCGGCTACCACTACACCCGCGCCAGCGGCTTCGTCGAACGGGGCATGCCCTATCTTCTGCACCTGAGCAAAGCGACAGAAGAAACTGTCAACCTCACCGTGCTTGACGATACCGACATCGTCTTCGTGTCGCGCTTCATGAGCCGACACGTGCTCAACAACGACGTCATCACAGGCACGCGGCTGCCGGCCTATTGCACGGCGCCGGGCATCGCCATCCTGTCGGGCCTGCCAGAAGCCGCAGCCTATGCAATTCTCGAAAAATCGGACCTCTACCCGTTCACGCCGCACACGACCTGGGACCTCGACGCGCTGAAGGCAAAGCTGAAACAATCGGCAACCCAGGGCTACGCCACGGCCTTCGAGGAATACTTTCACGGCGACCTGTCGATCGCCGCCCCGGTGCTGGATGCCAACGGCACGCCCTACGGCGCGATCAACATCGCGGTATCACGCAGCCGCTACACGCCGGAAGAAACCGAAGAACGCTTCGCCCCGCTGGTGACGGCCGCCGCGCGTTCGATATCACTTGTCGGCGGCGCCCGCAGATAGGTGCTCAGCCTCGCGCCAACGGCTTAAGCGATGCTCGGCGCCTCGCGCCGGATGATCTCTCCCAACCGGCGGACGCCCGGACCGGCACCATCAGGATCGGGATAGACGAGATACATCGCCCCCAACGCTCCGCTCCCTCCTTTAGCGGCAAGGGGTTGATCTGACCTGTGGCCAGTTCCTCGCGGATCCAGTCCCCGGGATACCAGGCAAAGCGCATGCAGGCCGCCCGGATGGAGGTCGATTTGTGGCTGCCCCGACAACCGCTGCTCGGTCGCGATCCAGACGCTATGGCGCACCCGCTGCGGCCCGCGGTCGCGAATGACGAGATGGCGGTATCCCTTCGACGACGTCGTCGACGCACCCTTCCTTCAATCTCACCTTCATGGCTGGAGCGTCCTATCCCCCTTTCGTGATTCCACCTGAAGAACGGGATGCTCTGGACAGAGCCGAAACGCCACTTCACATTCGCTGCCGGGATCGAGGCTCGCTCGTCGGCGCGCCACGGGGTCGATTTTCTAGTTTGGGATGTTGGGCATGTTTTTGAATGGTGGCGAACTGGACGAGATCACCGCGTTTCGGCGCGAACTTCACCGCAGGCCGGAGCTATCCGGCCACGAGGCCGAGACAGCCAGGACGGTGACCCAAGCGCTACGGTCAAGCGAACCGGACGCGATCGTCACCGGCCTCGGCGGACACGGGATAGCGGCCGTCTATCAAGGAGCGGCCGACGGTCCGACCGTCATGATCCGCGCCGAACTCGATGCTCTGCCGATCGAAGAACTTTCATCCCTGCCACACCGATCCGAAATCGCCGGCAAGGGACACCTCTGCGGACATGACGGCCACACGGCTATCCTGATCGCACTTGCCAAAGGTCTCTCTCACAGGAGACCGGCACGCGGACGGGCCATCCTGCTTTTCCAACCGGCCGAAGAGAATGGAGCTGGGGCTGCCGCCGTGTTGGCCGACCCGAAATTCGAAGCGCTGAAACCGGACTTCGTGTTTTCGCTGCATAACTTTCCCGGCCTGCCGCTGGGGCACGTCGCCCTGGCGGAAGGTCCGGTCAATTGTGCCTCGCGCGGCATGAAGATCGTGCTTTCCGGCAAGACGTCGCATGCCTCCTGCCCGGAGGATGGCATCGCCCCGACGTTCGCCATGGCCAGGCTTTTGGAGGAGTTGACCGGCCTGGGCGCCGGCGGCCGCCTCGATGCCGACTTCACGCTGGTAACCGTGACCCATGCGCGCCTTGGCGAACCCGCCTTCGGCATCAGCCCGGGTCGCGCCGAGATCTGGGCGACCTTGCGCACGCTGACGGACGTGCGGATGACCGGCCTGGTAGAGAGCGCTGAAACGCTTGTCCGTAGCCATGCGGAGGCCGCAGGACTGGTATCGTCGATCAGCTACGAGGACATCTTCCATCAATGCAGCAATGCGCCGGCGGCCGTCGACGAACTGCGTCGCGCGCTTGTCGACGAAGAGATCAGCCATGACAGAGGCGCTACGGCGCTGCCGATGAAGGGATCGGAGGACTTCGGCCTGTTCGGCCGCGTTGCCCCCTCGGCCATGTTCTTCCTGGGGGCGGGAGAGGACCACCCTCGCCTGCACAATCCCGACTACGACTTTCCCGACGCCCTGATCGCGGTGGGTGCCCGTGCCTTTATGCGCACGATCCGCAATCTGCTCGGTTAGTCGCCGGGTAGCCGGAGGCCGAACTCGATCATTGCGGCCAAGCGGGTCGAAACCGGTCGCCAGATCGTGCCGGCGCAACAGTTGCCGATCCGGACCGGCGGCAGCGTCGGTGATCCGGGCCCGCCTCCTTGCCGTCGTCGATTGTGGTTTACATCTGAAACGCCGTCGTAGCGGGCGAGACCCTGCCGCCTGCAAAATTTGGCGAGACCCAATATCATCATCGGCAATGGTTGCCGACGCTGCGGTCGGCTACAGTATGCCCCAACCGCGGTACCGCCCCCTGCCCGTCATCTCCTTGGCGCCGAGTTCGCGAACCAGGTTCAGCGCTCCCCTTTGGGTGACGCCGACATGCCGCGCGACAAGCCCGGCGGATACGATCGGCCGGGACAGCAGAAGCTCAATCAGGCTCGGCAGGCTGCTGTTTGATCGGCGGTGACGCACGCGCATTTCCATCTGGGTCTTGGCAAGGAACAGCCGGTCCAGTTCCTTGAGACCAAGGTCTCCCGTGAGAACCAGAGCTTCGAGAAAAGCCCTCAGCCGAGCCTCTTGCTCTTTCGACCGGCGTCGCTCGTGGCGGATTGTCTTCAGGCCGGTGTTGAAGCAGAGCAAATGCGACGTCACCTTGCCGCGGGCGCGCAGGTAAGCACCGACGAGCAACCCTCCGAGCCAATGCTGCCTGCGAAGCGGCTCGATCTGTTCCCACGCATCGAAAAGCATCGCGGCACCAAGGCAGGCCGGCAACCGATCCGCCGCCGGGATCAGCGACCGCCATGCCTCGAGCCGTGCGCCCTCATCCCACTCGTCATCGAAAAGCAATCCCAGCTGCCCCTTGGGCTCCGGCGCGGACGGGCGTTCCGTTCCGCCAAATCCGCCTTCGCCGGGTTCACCCGCCTGTTCGTCAAGCAGGCGTTGCGACCGTTCGATCGCCGCGTCGATCTCGGCGAATTCGAGGGATAGCGGGTTGTCGCCCGCATCGTCGTCAATGGCGGCGTCCTCTTCCTCCTCCGCCTCAGTCGAATGCCCCCGGTCCGCATCGAGCAACGCAGTCCCGGCACCAACCTGCTCGCCCCGAAGCACCCCGAGACCGACGTTCGACAGTGCCCAATCCGGATCAGACAGCCAGATCCTTCGGCGCGTCCGCAGGATCGCGTGGGCAATCGTCAACTCGTGCGTCGGTGCGCGGGCATCCATATGCGCATCATGCAGCACGAGGTCCTCGACGTGGACGAGTTCGCCCGCAACCCAGAGCGCACTGGCGGCATCGAAGAACTGACCGCGCTCGCGGAAACCTTCGGCGACCGGGTGGCGGCCGGCACGCTCATCCAGCCGCGCGAGGCGGTCTTCCGCATCGATGGATGCAGAACAGAGCGTCTGCAGGAGTGAATTCTGGATATCGTATCGCATTACAATCACACGCTATTTTCGGCAAACGGAAGAAATCCGGTCGTTTTCTTCCGACACACAAGATGCGTCTTTTTACCGAAAAGTGCAGTGATTGTCGTCGGGTTTTTGCGTCGATCAAGCCGGAGAGCCAGATTGGCCACGCAACGTTACTATTGAGCGCAAATCAGGCTCGAATCGAACGATTTGACCGTGTCATTGTACGCTCTTACGGGGCATTCGCAACGCAAGACGGCCGACATCACCAGGATAACACTGCATCCTTTCTATTCCGATAACAGCTCTGAAAGTGGCAGGAAGGGTATTGGGCAGCGATGGGCTGACGCTCCGCACAAAGCGGACGGGAGTGGCAGCAGACAACAATCGGAGTGACAGATCTATCTCGCCTGCCGGTAAGGGCAACGGGTGCGTCAGGGCTTCGTGTTGACAGCTGTCAACTGATGGCGGCGAGACCGGAGTTGTGCGATCACACCACTTCAGATGCACTCCAACCATCCGCAGAATAACCCGAGATCAGAGCCCCTTGACAACCACGTTACCAAGCGTTGCGCAACTCCACTCAGCCAAAGCCACAGGCACTGCCGACGCCTTCGACCGCTGACATCAGTCCAAAAGGTTGCTGCTATGCAGACCAACAAAAGCGCCTTAGCCATTGCCAGGTGGTGGGGCGGCCACTACCGGCGGCCAGGTCGTCGCATCTACATCGTGCCGAACAGCATCGTTTCGCAGACACGCCTTGCTATTCCGCAACGAGTTGACAGCTGTCAACGGCATCCATTGCCGCCCGAAGAATCTCGAATGCGGCGCGCCTCCTCCGCCGCTGAGATCACAGAATAGCGCACTCCTGCCCACCCACCCGCTTCAGGAAATCTTAGCGACGAAGGAACCCGATGCATGCCGATGGTTGGAGATACCAATGACCTTGACTGAAACCCTCGTACGGGGACAGCGGCGCGAACACCCGTCAGTCCGGACAGACTGTCCTGCCCCACAGAAGCAACCGAAGAGACAGCTCACATTCTGTGTGATGTCACCGTCGCCATGGTGTTCTTGCCCGCGTTTCATTCTCCAAAATCGAACAATGAACCCTTGCTTGTGCGCTGCCCCAGAGCGCCGTCACCCTGACTTGACCGCCAGCCGCGCTAATCCGATGGCGCATGTGGGGCCATTATCGCAGCCAAACCGAACGCTGCTGATTCGACAAACCGGGTCATTCACGGGAAAACCAAGCCTTGTTCCACTGGGTCGAAATCCAGATGGATGCGGCCGGCAGAGTTGACAGCTGTCAACACGCTGAATGACTGCGGCAAACACAGCCCAACTGTCTACCCCCGTGGAGATCCGCAGTATCGTTTCGCCCTCTCGTATCTCGGAGGATAGCATAGCGCTTTTGACCGCACGCAGATCTCCCGGGCTCACACCGCACGTAGACGGTACGGCAGGTCTTGTGGCGCAAAAGAACATCCAGCCTCAATCGACTGATATGCAGCTCACCTCGTACAAAAGTCCAATTGTCTTGCGTCGATCGACATAGGCAGACCAGGGCTTCGGGTGAGGGAAGTTATCGCTGATTTAACTTCCTTTCGAGCGCCGTCCCGCTTGCCGGACAAGGCCTTATCCGATCCATCCACCAGAGCCGCATTGCGTTGTTTAACGGCTGCAACCGCGGTGGAATAGCGAAAAGTCTGCCATCCAACTTGCCACAGTTCTCGCTGCAGACAACCGGCGCGCAACGCTCTCTCTGTGCGCACATCCCTTCGGTCCTGCTTTTGAGAACTTCCCATAGGTTCGCCAACATCAGCCGGGCTATACACTGAAGTACCGGATGCAGAAATTTGCCCCTAGGGTCAGCGAGGGCTGGGATTATTGATACGCCCACCAACTACTCGCCGAGGCCGGATGGTGGCCGTGACGTCAAATGGCCATGCCTCCGGATCGATCCTCATGGGGCACACTCACCCACGGACATTGTAAAGCCCGTCTATCTCCGGCGATCGATACGCCGCATGTCGACAATCCTGCCGTCAAATTGACGAACTCCGATTTCGAAGCGGGTATTGCCGCGCCATGCGCGATAGACAAAAAATCGGCCACGGCAGTCGACCCGACGAATATCGCGGAAGCCGCGGTTACGGAGCAACCGTTCTCCCTGACTGCACGTTATGCCACGACCGCTGTTGAGGCTGGTGCCAACCCCGATGTTGATGTTGATGTTGGTTTGAGCGCTTGCTTTACCGGGAACCGCCACCGGTGAGGCGACGACCGCCAGAGAAATCATCAGCGAGACGAACGAAGATCTAAATGTCATCCTGTTGAAATACATAATCGTCCCCGAGGTTGACGCATGTCGGCGCTAATACCGCGCGCAGAGAGAAGTTACGCGCGGCCTTCGTCGAAACGCAAGGCAATTTGATGCGCCTCACAACCGCTCTCTGGGCTCGTTGACAATTTCAGCGGATCGACGCTCGTCGTTGCTCTCGAATTGCCAGCTGTGAGATCCCGAGCTTGAGACGAGTCAACTCGCTTCTTCCAACGATCAAGCAACGTTATGATGTGTCACAGGGCGCAGATTCCCTATCGCATCGCTCAACATATCCCGTCGATACGTGGGCCACACTTCTCCCGTCAAACCGGCGAGAACCTTATCGCGCAATCTGAACGATTGACGTCTGATGGTCAGGTATGGCGGCGCCGGGACAGATACAATGCGCTCGGCATGTTAAACTCCGGGCGCGGGTAAACATCGGTTGACAGCTGTCAACCTGCTCCAAAACCGAACGATGCTTCGACGTTAGCTTGCTAGCGAGACGTTGCCAGGATGAGATCGCAGCAACGCCATGATCATGGGACCGATGGCAAACTCCTTCCGGAGTGAGCGGCGGGTCAGATCGCGCAGATAACCGCCAGCCGACGTGATGTGCGCCGAGCGCTGCAGAATACATGCAAGCACCGCCGCCGCCGTTTCCGGGCCGAGCACGCGGCAAGCTTCGTCATGGGCGCCTTGGCTGACATTCAGCATGGAGCGGACAACCACGGCTGCCGTCATCAGGTCGCGCCAGGAGCGGATTTCGCCACCAGGACCATAATCGACGATGTCAGGGCACGCCTTCAGCACCGTCGATAGCGGGAAAGCCTGTGTGGATTGACCCGGTTCAGTCGCCATCTGGCGGGGGCTGACGCGAAGGTCGGTCGCCAGGGTGTCGTTGATCAGCGGTTCCTCGATGAGAACGCTGTTTCCGCTGTTCGATCTCAAACCTGCCTGCGTTTCATGTCCCAAGCCCCGTACAGATTCAGTAGAAGAGTCTGGATGTGAACTCTGTATGTGGCAGCCATTTTGGCTATCATTGGTGGCCAGTTTTTGTAAATTTATCAGTTTTTCCAATTGGTTGAGTACGTCTGCGCGCAATAGGTCGAGTTGGCTGAGCACGTGTTCGATTTCAGCAAGCGTTGGTTTCCTTGGTAGGTGCTCGACTGCGAGCAGGTAACGCTGTTGCAGGCTGTCGCAATCGGACGCAGGATCGGTTTCGCGCAGGACTTCGATGAGCTTGAAGAGGTCGCGACGGCAAAGGCTGAGACGCTCACGGGCGAGCTGTGTCTCCTGGCGGGCAAGCGCGACGTCAGCTGCTGCTGTTTGCAGTTCGCGGGCGCGTGCGAGCAGCGGAGAGAGATCGAATCCGAAGGCGTCGCCGATCGACCCCTTTGTGTCTCGACGGGCGTAGCGTTTGCCATTGGGACTGTCTTTGCGGAGGATAAGGCCTGCTTCCACCAAGGCTGCCAAATGACGGCGCAAGGTCGTACCGGCCATGCCGTGCGTGCGCAACGCCAGTTGGTTGTTTGACGGGAAAACCACCAGGCCTTTGCCGCAGGTCAGCTCGAGCTTCGGATAGAAGCTTAGCAATGCATTCAGCACGGCCAAGGCACGGTCGGATACGCCGACGATTGCCTTTGCTTCGCAGACGGTCCGAAACAGTTTCCATTTATCGATCGACTGATGCGAATCGATTTCGCTCGCGACGACTTGGCTTGCGAACATGCCAAGCGTCATCGCGCGCCGCCCAAAGGGCGTCGTCACATTTCCACGCTCCATCTTTCTTCACCTTTTCAAAGGCAAAAGAAGTTCGTTCGCCGAAACGACGTTAAAAACGCTTGACAGTGATTCGCGGAAATGGGATTCTCTAGTTGCTACACGAGAGAAGGGTTTCCGCTGCGCTAGTCGTTCGGAAGCCTTTTTCTTTTGCTCTGTTAGTCTCCTGTTTCCTCTTGATATTCGAGGTACAGAGATTTGAGCCTCTGCCTCACGAAATCTGCAAAACCCGGCGCGGCCTTCTTGTTGAAGGAAAGCGTCGTTTCGCTGTTTGTCTCCCGGATGCGCACGGGGCGGGTATCATCCGGCGCCACCCATGCAACCGCTTGGCTCTTGACCTTTACGGTGCTCAGGAACGCAAACAGTGTCTCGAACCGTTGATCACTCTCGCGGGCCAGGAAATCCGAACGGCGGGCGTAACCATGCGCTTCTGTGCGCTTGTCGTCATTGGCCACGAGATCTGCGAGTTCGGTCCAGCGCCGCCGCCCGATGGATGGTGCTGCGCCGATTGCCTCGATGAGGTCGACGGGAAGGCGGCGCACGATGGCGATCATCTTCGACAGGGCAGCCTTGTCGACGCCCAGCGAAGACATGATGACATCACGCGAAAACTCTCGATCCTCCAGGCGCGCAGCAAACAGCGAGCGCTCGATAAACGAGAGGTCGGTGCGCGCGTTGTTTTCCTGGCCTTGCGAGATCACCAGCTGCTCGTCGCTGAGATCACGAACGACAGCCCTGACTTTACTGCCGAGCTCTCGCATGGCGGTCAGGCGACGATGGCCATAGGCCACCTGGTAGCGCCCATCCTCGCTCGGATGCGGGCGAACCAGGATCGGAACCTGTTGTCCGTGATCCCGGATTTGCTGAAGAAGCGACTGCTCGGCTTCGGCTGCAACGCCAAGACGATCAGCGACAAAGGAAGCATCGACGAGTGCGGGATCGAGCTCGATAATTGCCAGACCTTCGGCGAGCTGGCGCTCCAGCTCCTGTGCGCGCTCTACCTTCTGCGTAATATTCGAAAGCGAGCGCGTAATGCCGCCGATCGGGCTCGAGGGCCGCTGGCCGGGACTGAGGCCGACGATTGGCCGACTAGCCAGCGGGCGGTCGTCTTCGCCGTCTGCGAAGTGGTTGTCTGAAACACCGATGAGGTTCTTGCGGGCCACGGCTTACTTCCTTCCCCACACTTTGCGCAGCAGGTCCTCGATCTCGCCATTGACGAGCGTCAGGGAATCCATTGCGCGGTCGTAGGTGCCGCGGACAAACTGCGACCGCTCGACCTCATAGAGCGTTTGTTTTGTTACGCCGGCGTCGGAAACGGCCGTCGATTTGACCATGGCGTTGTGCAGCATTCGGTTGCCGAAGATGGATCGCATAAAGCCGGTCATCTGGCTTTGCGGACCGTCGTTCGGCTCGAACCGGGTCACGAGATAGCGCATCCAGTCGTAGCTTGTTCGGCCGCCGGCATCTTCGACGACGCGCATCAACTCGCTGGTCATCGAGAGAAACTGGGACATGGACATGACGTCGAGCATCTGCGGATGCACGGTAATCAGCACTGATGTCGCGGCGCACAGCGCTGACATGGTGAGAAAACCGAGCTGCGGAGGGCAATCGATGATGACGATGTCGTAAAAACTCTCGATATCGGCAAGCACATCGCCGATCCGCGCGAAAAACATGGTTTCGGCCGAGCCGCTGGTCATCGCCTTCGGCGTCTCGTGCTCGAACTCCATGAGTTCAAGGTTGCCGGGGACCAGATGAAGGTTGGGCATGTGGGTCGAGCGGACGATCTCGGCGATTGGCCGCGGATTTTCGTAGCGAATGGCGCCGTACAGCGTTTCGGATTCACCGACGTCCAGCTCCGGCTGGTGGCCGAAGAGCGCCGAAAGCGAGGCCTGCGGATCGAGATCGATTGCAAGCGTCCGATAGCCCCTAAGCGCCAAATATTGCGCAAGATGTGCCGAGGTCGTTGTTTTGGCCGACCCACCCTTGAAGTTCATGACTGAGATGACTTGCAGTCTCTCGTCACCGCGACGATGCGGTACGTATTTGCCCGACTTGCCGCCTTCGTCCAGAACACGTCGAATGCGCTCGATATCGGAGACCGCATACATGCGCCGGCCGTTTGACAACGGCTCGGGGCCATGGCCCTCTGAAGCGATCTGGCGCAGATAGCCTTCGCCGATTCCGATAAAGGCAGCGGCCTCGGCCGGGCTGAAAAGACGCAACGTCTTTTGCATTTGCGGCGGGAAGATCTTCTTCTGATGCTGCTGGAGCTGATGCGCGAGTTCCAAGGCATCGGCAGCCAGGAGCGTGGGTAAATGCTCCTGCACATCGAGGCCATGGATTTTATGCTGCAACATCGAGTTCTCCAAAAACTGCGCAAAAATTGTCATATCGGGGCAATATGCGCAGATGCACTATGATCCGATTCGGTGTGAATGTACAAATGGATAGCCGAACGCCTGTATAACTGCTCCACGCACCGGTGAACGCGCCAGAGAGATCATCTGTTGTCCGCGGACAACTCTGGTGATGGCTCTCGGAGAGCTGTCCTTGCGGACCGATTCCACTGCCCCACAATAGCACCGCCACGGGCGTCATCGGACCAGGTGTTTAAGGTCCGAGTGGAGGCCGCGACACCGCCGCGGCTGCATAACCCGAGACGCCTGTAATTCACGCTATTAGAATATGGATTTAGTCGACTATTGACAGGGGGCTGGATTGTGGCAAGATCGTGATGCGATGACGATGATGTCAGGCGGACTGGAAGGGATGCAACATGTTCTATCTCGGCGGGATGACGCTTGGCTACCTTGAGCCTCCAGCACCGAAAGCGGTCGTGCAGGCGGTTAAGCCACGCATCGAGTTGACGCCGCGCGAGCCTGCGGACGATCGTGAGCGCGAGCGCGAACAGGAATGGGCTCGGGCCTTTCTGACCCCGTGGCACCTGTTTTACTGACACAGGTACAGACACTGAGGTCGCATGCCTGAACGGTGATCGGCGGTCTCGCTGCTTTTCGAAAGCAGCCCGCGATCCAGGACGTGTTCCCGCGAAACGCGGGAAAGCAGATGCCGTCATAGGCTAGGCACGGTCACCGAGCTGACAATATGACCAAACGAGGAGCCAGTGGTTGACAGCTGTCAACGCTGCGCAACCTTATGGCCATAACTCCTTCGCTTGAGACGCAAGCCGGATCGCGGCGACACACACCCGGTGTATTCGGTGTGTCAGGTTGCTGCCTGATTTCAGTGATAAATCAAATAATTACAATATGTTATGCTGGATCCTTTTCAATCGACGGCGGCCGGGCCATGCTGGTCGATGCGATGACGTCACCGACGGCCCGCAACGACCTGCCACCGTCATGCGCTCGTGGCGATGCGAGCACGGGAAGTGCTGATGGGCCGATGCGTCAAACGACGCCTATCGGCTCGGCGAGGCCGCTTGTCAGCGAAGCTATGGTGGAAAAGCAGGAAAGGGCAAGGGGAGGGCTGTCGCAGCGCTGGGAAACGGTTAAGCTTGCCGGCGAGAGAAAACCACCGAGGATGCCAACATTTCGAGCGATCAGCCAGCCGACGAAACAGGCAACCAAACGCAGTCGCTTTCGTTGCACCAGAGAATCCTCGGAGAGGTCGAAGGTCATATTCTCTCCGGCGCGTGGCCGCCGGGCCACCGTATCCCGTTCGAACATGAATTGACCGAACAATACGGCTGCTCGCGCATGACCGTGAACAAGGCGCTGACCGAGCTGGTCAAGCGCGGACTGATCGAGCGTCGACGCAAGTCCGGGAGCTACGTCACCTTTCCCCATGTGCAATCGGCGGTGATGGAAATCCATGACGTCAAGCTGGAGGTTCAATCCCTCGGGTTGGAGTACAGTTTCCAGCTCGACGAACGCAATATCCGCAAGGCCGAGAGCAGGGATGCGGGTCGTCTCGACCTGCCGCCGTCTGCAAGACTGATCGAGATCACGTGCCGGCACTTCGCCGGCGGCCGGCCTTTCTGTTTCGAGGAGCGGCTGATCAGCCTCGCGGCCGTTCCCGAAGCCGAAACGGAACTCTTCGAAACGTCAGCGCCCGGTTCGTGGTTGCTGGGCAAGGTGCCGTGGAGTACGGCCGAGCATCGCATCCGGGCCGTTGGGGCAGGGCGCGGTGCGGCGCAGGCACTCGCCATTTCGAGCGGTGCTGCTTGCCTTGTGATCGAGCGCCGCACCTGGAGCGGCCGTGCACCGGTAACCCATGTTCGATTGACCTATCCCGGCGACAGGCATGAGCTGGTGGCGCAATTCGCGCCAAGCCCGCTCGGCTAGAGCGGTCCGCCTTCAAGTGGAAGGACTGAGGGCCGAAATATGGCCGAGAATCAAAGTGCTGGTGTCCTTGGAGCGTTCTTCTGAACCTGCGGCGATCCAGAAGAATGCGCTCAAGCGGCTGGCGAGAGCCGGGTGAAGAACGGTCGCTTGTGCCGGGTTTGATGCCAGGCTGAATTTCGCCGGCGGAAGGTGACGAGATGGAAAAGATCATGCTGTTTGATGGACCGGAGAATGCAGCCGTGACCATCCTGCTTGCGCACGGCGCCGGCGCGCCGATGGATTCCGCATCGATGACCGCCTGTGCCAAAGCGCTTGCCGCCGAAGGCTTTCGGGTCGCACGATTCGAATTCGACTATATGGCAGCGCGCCGATCCGGTGGCCGCAAGCCGCCGCCACGTGCCGAAACGCTCAATCCGGAGTTCAAGGCAGCGGTAGATGCCCTTGGCGCAGCCGGCGCGTTGCTGATCGGTGGCAAATCAATGGGCGGGCGCGTCGCCAGCATGATTGCAGATGAGCTCTATGCCGAGGGGAAAATCATCGGCCTGCTTTGTCTTGGCTATCCCTTCCACCCGCCGGGAAAGCCAGAGCAGCTGCGCACCAAGCACCTGGAAGATCTGAAGACGCCGACGTTGATCGTCCAGGGCACGCGCGACGAATTTGGCACGCGCGAGGAGGTTCCTGGATATCGGCTCTCCGGCGCAATAGAGATCCTATGGCTGGAGGACGGGGATCACGATCTCAAGCCGCGCAAGACGATCTCCGGCTATTCCGCCGCGGACCACCTGAAAACCATGGCGCAGACTGTCGCGCGCCGGGTGGGCGAGCGTCTGGCGTAAACGACTGCTGTCGTTCATTACGCAGGCCGTCGGCCTCCATCTGATCATTCCGCCGCTTGAGCGGTGCCGGACGAAAATGCGAAGACGTCAATCGGGTCATCGAGCCCCTTCACGGCAAAGGCGCCCAGATGCTCCATTTCGCGGGTGCGTCCCGCCAGTTCGACAAAGGCGCGCGACAACAGCACAGGACGCTTCGCCTGCTTGGTCAGGCTTTCCAGCCGCGATGCGATATTGACGGCCGGCCCGATCACCGTGAAGTCGAGCCGACGGCGCGAACCGATATTGCCATACATCACGTCGCCGACGTGAACGCCGATCCCGTAGCCCAGCGCTTCGCGTCCTTTCGCCACGTTCTCCTGGTTCAAGGTGGCGATGGCGACCTCCGCTTCGCCGATGGCCTGCAGGAGGTTTTCACTGGCTTGGGCATTGCTGAGCGGAAAAATTGCCAGCAGGCCATCGCCCATGAATTTCAGGATCTCGCCGCCATGCCGCTCGATCGGCTCGGACATGGCGTCGAAATAGCCGTTGAGAAGCTCGATCACGTCATCCCGTGGCCAGAGATCGGAGAGCTTGGTGAAGTCGCGAAGGTCGCAGATCAGGATCGCGGCGCTGACGGTGACACCGCTTCCGCGTGTGGTCGCGCCGGCAAGGATCTGTTCGCTTGCATGCGGCCCGACATAGGTTTCAAGCAACGTTCGCGCCATCCGGTTCTTCAATCGGATTTCGCTGACAAGTGCCAGAACCGGCAGCAAGCCTTTAAGCGTTTCGAGATGGGCCGTCTCGAAACCACCCGTCCGATCACTGGCGAAGGTGACGACATGGCGCTTGCCCAGCGTATGTTCGAGCGGCAAGGCGATGTATTCGGTTAGACCGTCTGCGCGCAACTCGTCGTAAAGCGAGTTCGGGATTTCGTCATCGGTCGGCGCCTCGAGATTCTTTCGAACCTGGCTGGCGCCAGTGTTGATCGCATAGAGCGGGCTGTTGAGATATTGCGACGTGTCTTCGACGCCATAATCGTACATGCGGATGTCCGCCTCCGATTGTCCCTTGCGCCAGAGGATGCGGGCACCGAGCCATTGCGGATGATGGATCCGGAAGTGCAGCGTCGCGCGCGCAAGCGGCACGCCCGCCTGCACCAGCCGCTCGCACAAATCCACGAAGATATTGTCAATGAAGCGCTGGTCGCGGGTCTCGGTGACCAGCCAATCGAGAATCTTTCTGCTCTCTGTTGGCAGGCCGCCGCTTCCTTCCAGTTCTCCTGTCATGGCCTGGGATGAAGCCTGCATCGCAATTCTCCACTCTGTTCTGACGGACCTTGCTGCTGTCGAAACGGGAACTCCCGGGAAAGCCGACCGTGAAACGCCGAGACATATGTGGACCATCAGCCGGCCGTTGATAAGGGCCAGGGCGAAAAGTGATCTGAAAAGTTGAGAGGTCGTCGGTGCCGGTTCAAGCGCTGGCGGTCGACAGGATCGCCGGATGATCGATGTCGAGAACCGGCAATTGCAGCCTTATCCGCGCGCCGGACCAGGAGCCGAAAAGGATGTCGATGCGGCCGCCATGCAGCCGGGCGATCTCACGGGCGAGATTGAGACCGAGGCCGGCACCACTCGAACGCGGGCGCAAACGGTAGAACGGTTCGAAGACGCGCTCCCGTTCGTCGTGGGGAATGCCGGGACCGTCATCATGAACCTCGATGCCGCCCCGCGCGTCGACCAGCACGGTTATGGTTCCGCGGTTGCCACCATGCTCGACGGCATTGCGCAGGAGGTTGGCAACGGCCTGTTCAATCTGCTGCACATGAACGCTGATCGGCACCGGTTTCGTCGCATTCGCCTCGAAGGCAAGTTCGTAGCCGGCTTCGAAAGCAAGAGGCGCGAAATCGGCGGCAAGCGTTTTGGCCAGGGCAACGAGGTCAACGACCTCACGGCTGCCGGTGCTGTGCTCGAGCACCTGGCGTTCCAGAAGTTGTTGCGCCAGATGCGATAGCCGCTCGATATCCTTCCTCAGCCGTGCGCTCTGCGGATCTTCCTGCAGCAATTCGGCGCGCGTGCGAAGGATGGCGATCGGCGTGCGTAGTTCGTGCGCCGCGTCGGTCAGGAAGCGATTGCGTTGGTCGTAACCTTCGTCCAGACGGGAAAGCGCGTTGTTGAAGGCATGTACCATCGGCGCGATTTCGGTCGGAACCTGGGCCGTTTCCAGCTGCACCGCGCGATTGTCGATATCGATCCTCCCGGCCTGATCGGCCGTCGCAACGAGACCGGCAAGCGACCGTCGAACGACAGCCGGCGTAGTGACCAGCGTGGCGACCCCCATAACCACAATGATCGGCAGCAGCAGGCAAAGCACAAGGAGTGCCAGGACCGGCAGCACGCGCAGCCAATCAGGATTGCCGTCGGCATCCTTTGCCATGTCGGCATTGACACTGATCTCGACTTCGAGCCCGTCGTTCTCGTCGCGCGACGAGATCGAAGAGGTAAGAATCTGCACCCGGCCGACGTCGGTGTCGACATTGGCAAGTGCTGCTTCCGGCCTCCGGTCGCCCTCGTCGAACCGCAAGGTTGCACGACCGATGTTCTTCAAGAGTTCGCCGCCAACCGCTTCGTACGCCTGCGGAACGCTTCCCTGCTGGACCACATGTCCATCAGTGTCGCGGATCACGAACCAGAGATTGGGAAAATCCTCCCGAAACGCACGGAGTTCCTCGGTGTCGCGCACCAGCAAGCCGCCGTTCTCGTCGCGGGCCATGGCCTCAGACAGGTGCTTTATGGCCGCCTCGTTGTCGATGATCAGGCGAGGCTGGGCAATCATCAGGATCGCAACCAAGAGGGCGATCAAGGCGACGAACGACGCCGCCTGCAGCAAAATGAGGCGGCGCACCAGCACCCATTGAAGCGAGCGTGGGCGAGATTTTTTCATGCCGTGGCGCGCAACAAGTAGCCGAGGTTGCGGATTGCCCTGATCTCGACACCGGCTGCAACTTCCTCGAGCTTTCGCCTCAGCCGCGAGAGATGGGAATCAAGCGCGTTGGAATCGATCTCATCTTCCATCGCGTAGACGGAATCTTCCAGGGTTGCGCGCAAGACGGTGCGGCCCGGCCGGCGCATCAACGCCTCCAGTGCCAACCTTTCCCGCCGCAACAGATCAAGCGGCTTGTCGTCGACAACAGCCTCGCGATGGCGGAAATCATAGGTCAGGCGGCCGACCAGGATCTGGTCGGACTTGAGCGTGACGGGACGGCGGCCGAGTGCCCGAAGCCGCGCCATCAGCTCCTCGACTGCAAACGGCTTGGCGAGATAGTCGTCGGCGCCACCATCGAGCCCGGTGACGCGGTCGTTGATGGTGCCGAGCGCCGTCAGCATCATGATCGGCGCCTCGACGCGCAACGCGCGCAGCTTCGGAATGAGGCTCAGGCCCTCACCGTCGGGCAGGCGGCGATCGAGCACGATCACATCATAGGACCAGAGCTCGACCACGGCCTCGGCATCCGCGAGCGTGGAAACATGATCGACGATCACCTGTCGACGCTCGAGCGCGGTCTTCAGGGCCGATGCCATTTCGGGCTCGTCCTCTAGCAGCAAGATGCGCATGCCGATCTCTCCTGATTGCGGCTCCGGACGGCCGGTGGCCGTGGTGCCGAATGCATCATTTCTCAAATCAAAGCGGAGTTGAAGTGCTCACTCGCATTCGAGCTTTGGTTGACGGAAATTGGTGACGTACCAGCGGCCGCCCTGCTGGCGGGCGTAGAATGTATAGAAGCATTCCTGCTCCTCAACATAGCCGGGCGTTACGTATTCTTCATAACGTTGGCCGCGCCGCGTGTCGCGTATCTCACCGCTGGTCGAACCGGAAACAACGTTGGTGGAGATCTTGCGCCACTGGTAGGCGCGCTGATCCCAGCCGAGATCGAGAACTGCCGAGGGCGGACCGTAGTCGATGATGACCGATTCCACCGGCTGGCCGATATAATTCTTCATTTCGGTGGAAGCACAGCCGGTGAGAGCGAAGGCTGTGGTGGCGGCGATGGCGGCGAAGACGCCGCGCGCGTTGCAAAGGGGCATGTCCGATCCCGGGTTCGAATTGTCTGCCCCGGAGCTAATCTGCCAAGATTACATAGACATTGCGGTCGTCTTCGAGCGTTGCGCCACGCGGTCGGCGTCAGGCGGCCCGGTTGGCGGGAGCGTCGTCGATGCTGGCATAGACAAGTCCCGGCTGGACGATCCACTCGCCCTGCCGCAGCGACTGCACATCCGGTCCGCCACCAGCGTTGCGCGCGGCCACGCCGACGAACCGATACCGAAGCCCGCTGCCGTCGGTCACCGTTTCGCGGATGGGCCGCCCGGCGAGGTATCCGACGACCTGTCCTTCGAAGCGCACATTCGCCAGGATGAAATACTCGGTGGGCAAGTTCCGGCTTTGCTTCGCAGCGGGCTTGAATGCGCTTCTGATCTTCATTGCGTGATACTCGTCGTAGGTTTTTCGTTTGCTCTTCGAGGCACCGTTTCGGGCATGCGTGCCGGGTAAAGAGAAGGCGGCCGTCTGAAGTCACGTGAAAGCGGCATGAGC
Source organism: Ensifer adhaerens (assembly GCF_013283195.1). Lineage (GTDB taxonomy): Bacteria > Pseudomonadota > Alphaproteobacteria > Rhizobiales > Rhizobiaceae > Ensifer > Ensifer adhaerens_G. The sequence goes on from NZ_JABEKT010000002.1 coordinate 239,117, forward strand.
ATGGCAACAGCGCTCAAGATTGCGCTCGTTCGTCATTTCGCTGCACGGCCGATCATCCAAGAATGCCGCACCCACACCGAGAGCCTAATCCGACCGCCCATAGAAAATCGCTTGGTAAGATGCGGCTTCGGAGTAAGGAAAGCGTAAGGCGCTGTGCCCCGCCCAGGGCAGGCCATCCGTTTCGACCGGTTAGGCGACCGTGGTGCAGGACGACTGACGGACCTTCGTCGAGACGGATTTCGGCTCGAATGCTGCACCATTCAGACGGAGGGGAGGTCTGCGCGGCCGTGATGCGATAAAGATGAGTTTTTAACTCATATTTGTTGTGTGCGTTGCACGGACGCGCTAATGAACGCCGCGGCCGGCCTTCTGTCGGCGCATTGCCATCCATCCTCTTCCCGCCGGCCGGTTCGGATCCGTCCTGAAAACAGACATGTCAGAGAAATCAGCTTCGCATTCGATGCTCGACGACGCGATCGTGGCTTACTACGACGAGCTCTGCACGATGACGCGGCAGCGCGGCCATGCGTCGGCAACGGCAAACGACGTCGTTCACGAACTCTATGTGCGGCTGGTGGACCGGCGCACTTCGCTTCAGGGCAAATCGTCCTTGCGTGCGTTTCTGCGCCGCGCTTGCGCCAATCTCGGCATCGATCGGCTGCGCCGCGACCGCTTCGAACTCAAGCTTTTCTCCGGCAGCGAAGAAGAGGCGCTTGCCGTTGCGAGCGATATCGCCGCTCCCGATGCCAACATCGACCTTCGCCGCAGGCTGCAGATTCTGAAAACGGCGATCATGGAGATGTCGCTGCAAAGACGTCGCGTTTTTCTCGCCAATCGGATCGGCAATCTGAGCTCCGACGAAATTGCGATGCGCACCGGCATCAGCCGCAACATGGTGGACCGGCATCTGCGCAAGGCCTACCTGCATTGCCTGGATCGTCTGGAGGAGGTGTCGTGATGGCGCTTGATAGACGGCATGCGCCGACCGGCAAAGCATCGGATCGCAACCACAAGACGCGTGAAAAGCGGGTGCGTGAGCAGGCGGTGAACTGGCTGGTGCTCCTGAACGGCGACCCTTCGAATGAAAAGCTGCAACTGGCGTTCGAGCGGTGGCGTGCGGAAGACCCTGTCCATGCCGAAATCTTTGCGCGGGCGCAGAGGGCGGTCGGCGACGCCACGCTGTTGATCCGGCGCGAGCCGGAGTTTGCCGAGAGGGCGGTGCAGGCGCCCGCAAATCGCCGAAAGACCCTCGCCTCGCTTGCCGCCGTCCTTATCGTCGGCATCGGCGCCTTTCTCGCGCTCGACGGCGCAATGTGGATGCGCGCGGACGTCATAGCCGGAACTGGCGAACGGCCGACCCTGAGGCTCGACGACGGCTCGACGCTGCAGCTCAACGCCCAATCGGCTGTCGCCTACGACTTCACCCCAGGCGAACGCCGGATCGTTCTGTTGCGTGGCGAGGTGTTTGTTCAGGTTGCGACCGACAGGGACAGGCCGTTCGTCGTCGAGGCGGGAGCGGGAACGACGACTGCGCTCGGAACGGCATTCGACGTCAACCTCACCGACGACGGGGCCAGCGTCACGGTACTGGAGCACGCGGTGTCGGTTGCGACAGACCGCGTGACATCGCCAAGCCGCGTCGAGGTCAACGAACAGGTGAGTTACAATCATGAAGGCAGGCTCGGCGACACCAAGCCGGTTGATCCGCTGTTGGCGGCCGCATGGCGCGACGGGCGTCTCGTCTTCGACGGGCGCACCATCGCGTCCGTCGTCGAGGAAATCGGTCGTTACATCCCGGGCAAAATCCTGATCGCCGATGCCGCGGTCGGCGCCAGACGTGTCTCCGGCAGCTTCGATCTCTCCGATCCGGTCAGGGCGTTGCAGGGTCTTGCCGAAGCCTTCGACATCAAGGTCACCCGGATCGGACCCTACGTCACGATCCTGCGCTAAAAAAATCGGACGCGAGGTGTCCCTGTATCGGGACCTCGTTCGTCCAGAAACCAGACCCGGCCTCTTCTCGGCCATCCTTCATTGTCTGGGACCATCATGCCATATTCGAATGCGACCGGCGGACGCCGCCACTCCGGAATTTTCAACCTGCTGATGGCAGGTACGGTGTTTGCCTTTACGGCCACGGGTGCGCTTGCCCAGGATGCCTCGGTGCATCATGTCGATGTGCCGGCCGGCAAGCTGACCGCCGCCGTCAACCGCCTCGCGAGCCAACTCAAGCTGCAGGTCGTGTTCGACAGCTCGGTTGCGTCAGGGGTCAGCACATCTGGTCTTTCCGGTGAGATGACGGCGGATGAGGCGCTCTCGCGGTTGCTGAGTGGAACCGGCGTCCGCTATCGCTTCGTCGGCGGGTCGACGGTAAAGCTCATGAGCGCCACCGAAACCTCCGAGCCGGTCGAAGCCGACGGGACCAAGCTCGCGCCGATCGTCGTGCGCGGCGATGCCAATCGCGGCGATCGGGCGCCGAATGTCGCCATCCTCGATGCCGAAGACATCGAGAAGGCACAGGCCTCGAGCCTGCCGGAATTGCTGCAGAAAACCCCCGGTGTGTCGCTGGGCGGTGGAGTGCGCATCGAAGGGCAGACGATTGCCATTCGCGGCTTCGCCCGGCAGTCCGACGTCAGGATCATCCTCGACGGCGCACCGAAGAATTTTGAGAAATACGACCAGGGAACGGTCTTCATCGAGCCCGAATTGCTCAAGCGCGTCGAGATCGAAAAAGGCGCGACCTCGGTGCGTTACGGCAACGGCGGCTTCGGCGGCACCGTGCTGATGGAAACCAAGGACGCGACCGACATGCTGCGGCCGGGTGAGGAGTGGGGCATCTGGGCCAAGTCCGGATTCCAGAGCGCCAACAAGCAGTTTCTCGAAACCGGCGCGCTCTACGGCAAGTCGGATTTCGGCGGTCCGGTCACCTATGACGGCCTTCTGGCGGCGACCTGGCGCAAGAGCGACGACATGCGCGTCGGCGGCGGCGAGATCTACAACTATTCCAATTCGAAGCTCACGACCCTGCTTGCCAATGTCGGTGCCGAGTATGACGGCCACGAGATCAGGGGCACAGTTGCCTACGGTGAGAACGACAACTGGGGGCCGGTCGCCGCCATCCGCGGCCAGTCGGCGCCGTCGGATTTCAACATCGCCCGCTACGGCTATAAGGAAGCGATGCGCCGCCTGCTCACCTGGCGCGAGATCGAAGACTTCACCTCGACGCTGAATTACAGTTATGCCGGCGACAGCGACCTGGTGAACTACCGGATGATGGCGAGCTTCTCGTCGACCAGCCAGCACGCGACGCGCCCCGATATCCCCGGGCTCAACCCGAGCGCATCGGTCGGCGGCTATGAGAACGATGCCACCTATAGCGACATCAAGTTCGAAGCCGAAAACACCTCCAACTTCACGCTCAGCGGCCTGTCGCACAGCCTGAACTACGGCGTCCAGTATCTCGACCATGATCGCGACATCTGGATGTACGACATCGCCAACCGCACCCAGGCACAATACAATTATGGCTACTACGCTCCCTGGTTCATGCCGGAAGGCACGCAGAGGACCGTTGCGGCCTTCGTTCGCGACAGGATCGAGCTCACCGACACCCTGACCGTGACGCCGGGCCTTCGCTATGACCACGTGCGTTCCAAGGGCGTGCCGAACGATGCGCCGCGCTTCAACAATCCGCTGGCTGGACACGATTATTCTGCCGTCTCGCATCAGGGGGTGACGCCGGCGATCAGCCTTTCGTGGGAAGCAGCGCCCTCGGTGCGGTTCTTTGCCGACTGGGCCTATGCGATGCGCGTGCCCAACATCGACGAGATCTACTCGACGCAGAGCGTACAGACCAAGGCATCCGGCACCAGCCGCGATCTCGACGTCGAGCGCAACAGCACCTTCAATATCGGCGTCGATATGAGCTTCAACGATGTACTGACGGCCGATGACATGCTGTCGACGCGGATCTCGGCCTACAACAACCACGTCTCCAATCCGGTCACACGTCGGTTTGGAACTATCAACCTGGCCGGCGTTTCCGGCAATGTCCCGTTCTACTGGAACACCCCGTCCTACGATATCAGGGGCATCGAGCTGCAATCGCATTACGAGACCGAACGCATGTTCGCCGATCTCGGTGTCTCCTGGATGACAGGCGAGCGCACCGGTGCCGTCAACAATGTCTGGGGTCCCGACACCTACATCAACGACCTCGCGCCCCTGACGGTGATCGCCACCGCTGGCATCAAGGTGCCGGACCGGGACCTCGCGTTCGGCTGGACCGGGACCTTCGTCGATGACCAGAACCGTACGCCCTACAATCAGGGCGGCCAGACCTATGCCCGCCCGCCGAGTGCCGGTTATGCGGTGCACGGCCTCTTCCTCGACTGGACGCCGACAACGGGCCTCATGGAAGGCGGCGAAGTGCATCTGGCGATCGACAACATCTTCGACAAGTACTACGAGCCCTATCTCAGCGACGGTATCTCGGCGATGCCCGGCCGGAACTTCAAGGTCGCGATCAGCCGGAAGTTCTAGGCCTTCAATCGCATTAGACCGGCCCGCTTACGGGCCGGTTGCCCCTGGCGATGCATCGCTTATCGCCGGCGGCAGGCAGTACGACGCCACCCTTTGTTGCTGCGCTCAGTTCGTTCGGATGTGTAAACTTGCGCACGGGGCGCCGCATCCTTGTCAATCCTTGCTTGACAGAGGTCCATTGCCCGTATCTTAATCTTGTCTACGGATTGAGCAGCTCAGTCCTTTTCACATGACCCTTATGGTCGACGGGCAGTTTCGCCCCATGATGCCCCATCTCCGATGGGAAACGCGTCATGGGGTTTTTGGTTTTTGGCAGGTCCATGCGTGACGCGGTGAAGATCGGTATCCTGTATTCGACAACCGGCCCCTACGGGACGATGGGCCGCGACTGCCGCGATGGCGCCGAGTTGGCGATCGATGAGATTGCGGCGCGCCACCCCGGCCGCATCGAGCCTGTCTTCGTCGACCCGCACGCCAATATCGATCAGTACCTCGAAGGCGCACGCACGCTGCTGCGCGATCAGGGCTGCCGGCACATCGTCGGCACGATCACGTCGCTGGCGCGCAAGGAGGTCATTCCGCTCGTCGAAAAGCATGACGGGCTGCTCTGGTACATGTGCCCCTATGAGGGTTTCGAGGCCAACGACAACGTCATTTACACCGGCGGCTGCCCGAACCAGCATCTGCTGCCGTTGCTCGACTATCTCTTGCCGCGCTTTGGTCGCCGGCCCTATCTCGTCGGCGCCAACTATGTCTGGGGCTGGGAAATGAACCGGCTCGCGCGCGAGCTGATCGAAGAGGCGGGCGGATCGGTGCTCGGCGAGCGCTATCTGCCGCTCGAGGAAACCGCGGTCGAGCGTATCGTCGCCGAGATCGAGCAGCGGCGGCCGAGCTTCATCCTCAACAATCTCGTCGGCCCGTCGAGCTATGCCTTGCACGCCGCGATCCGGGCGCTCGGCGAACGCGATCCCGCCTTCCGCCCTGAAAACTGCCCGGTCGTCAGCTGCGATCTGCAGGAATGCGAGCTCATCGACATCGGCCTCGGCGTGGCGACCGGCCAGCTCTGTGCCGCCGCCTATTTCGACACGGTAAGTTCCGCCGAAAATGCGGCATTCAAGGCTGAAGTGAGCGCGCGGTTCGGCGCTTCGCGTCGGATTTCCAGCGTTTTTGCCAGTGCCTATGCCGCCGTCAAGCTCTGTGCCGAGGCAATCATCGATGCCGGCACCGACGATCCGGCCGTGGTGTCCCGCCTGCTTTGTGCGGCGCCGCGCTCGACCGTTCTCGGCCCGCTGCGGATCGATGCCGAAACCCGCCACGCGGCACTTCCCTTCCACCTTGGGCGCATCAATGACGAGGGTGGCTTCGATATCATCGCTTCCGAGCCCGCCATCGTTGCCGATCCGTATCTGACGGGTCGTCGCACGCGCAAACCACCCCAGCTCCGGATCGTCTCATGAGGGAAACACCCAACTTTGCCGGCTGGCGTGCCACGATCCTCCATCGCGAGGATGCAACGACCGAGCGGCTCACTCGCCAGCTGAAGCTCTTCGGTTTCCACGTCCTTGTGCAGTGGACGCCGCTTGCCGCCGACCATCTGCCCGATCTCATTCTGGTCGACGCCGATCAGGGCTGGACCGGACTGTTGCCATGGACCGACGAACGCGCGCCGCGACCCCTCGTTGCCCTGCTTGGGTCTGAAGCTCCCGGCCGTGTCGCCTGGGCGATGGATCAGGGTGCCTCCGCCATCATCGCCAAGCCGCTAGCCTCGTCGGCGGTCTATCCCGCGCTGGTCATGGCGCTTGCCATCCATCGCGAGCGCCAGGCCATCGTGGAGAAGATCGCCCATCTGGAAGAGCGGGTTCGCATGCGCCCGCTGGTCCATGCCGCTGTGCAGAAAATCAGCCATGCCCGCAAGCTGGATGAGGAGCAGGCCTATCGGATCCTGCGCAACTGCGCGATGCAGCGTCGGCTGTCGATGGAGCAGGTCGCCGCCTCGATCATCGGCGGCGCCGAGCCGCTGCCGGAGGCTGGCTGATGCAGGCATTGAAAGCCATGGTCCGCCAGCCGGCAGCGCTGTTCGGCCTGATCGTCGTTGCTCTTGTGGTGTTCCTTGCGATCGCCGCGCCGCTGATCGCGCCCTATAGCCCTGACGAGCAGATGTTCGACGGGTTGACGCTGGAGGGCGCGCCGCTGCCGCCGAGCGCGCAGTTCCTGCTCGGCACCGACACGCTCGGGCGCGACCTGTTCTCCCGGCTTCTCTACGGCGCGCGCACCTCGCTCGTTATCGGTCTCGTCGCCAACGGCATCGCGGTGACGATCGGGCTGCTGATCGGCATTCTCTCCGGCTATATGCGCGGCATCGTCGGCGGCGCGCTGATGCGCTTCACCGATCTGATGATGGCCTTTCCGGCGTTGCTCTTGGCCATCGTTCTCGCAGCATTGTTGCGCCCCAGTCTCTGGATCGTCGCCATGGTGATCGCGCTCGTCAACTGGGTGCAGGTGGCGCGCATCGTCTATACCGAAACGCGCGGGCTGGTGGAGCGCGACTTCATCCTGGCCGAGCGCTCGCTTGGCGCCGGGCATGGCCGCATCCTCTTTCATCACATCCTGCCGCATCTGATCCCGACGGCGATCGTCTGGGGAACGCTCGGCATCGCCACGACCGTTCTGCTCGAAGCGACGCTCTCCTTTCTCGGCATCGGCGTGCAGCCGCCGACACCGTCCTGGGGCAATATCATCTTCGAAAGCCAGAGCTATTTTCAGGCCGCTCCCTGGCTGGTCTTCATCCCCGGTGCCGTCATCCTTTTGACCGCGCTGTCCTTCAATCTGGTCGGCGATGCTCTTCGAGACATACTCGACCCGACGCAGCGGGGGAGGGGCTGACATGGTTTTCCTCCTCCTTCGCCGTGTGGTGCAGACCGCGCTCATTCTTCTGGGCGTTGCCGCCATCACCTTCCTTCTTCTCTATGCATTGCCTGCCGATCCGGCCCGCATGATCGCCGGCCGCAGCGCCACGGCGCAGACGGTTGCCAACATCCGGCGCGAACTCGGTCTCGACCAGCCCCTGCTCGTCCAGTTCTGGAGCTATCTGCAGGGTCTGTTTCAGGGGGACCTCGGACGGTCCTATGCGCAGAAAACCGATGTCGGCGCGCTGATTGCCGCCCGGCTGCCGGCGACCTTGATCCTGATGGCGGCAGGCATCGCCGTCGAGGTGGTGCTCGGCGTGTTTCTCGGCGTGCTCGCGGCCGTGCGCCGCGGCGGCTTCGTCGACCGCGCCGTGATGATGGCGTCCTTCGTTGGCGTCTCGGCGCCGCAGTTCGTGGCGGCACTCTTGCTGCTCTACGTCTTCGCCGTCACGCTCGCCTGGTTTCCAATGAGCGGCTTCGGCACGCCGGCGCATGTGGTGCTGCCGGCGCTGACGCTCGGTGTTCTCGGTGCCGGCTGGTATGCGCGCATGGTGCGCTCGGCGATGATCGACGTGCTCAACCAGGATTATGTCCGCACTGCCCGGGCAAAGGGCCTGTCGTCGGCGCGCATCATCTTTCGTCATGCACTGCCGAACGCGCTGCTGCCGATCATCGCCATGATCGGCATCGATATCGGCCAGTTCATGAGCGGCGTCGTCGTGGTCGAGGCCGTCTATGGCTGGCCCGGCATCGGCCAGCTCGCCTGGCAGGCGATCCAGCAGGTCGACATTCCAATCATCATGGGGGTGACGCTCGTCTCGGCGCTCGCGATCGTGCTCGGCAATTTGCTTGCAGACATTCTCGCTCCGCTCGTCGATCCGCGCATTCGCGCCCGTTAAATTATGCAGCAACCAAAAAGGGGAACAACAATGTTCAAAAGCTGGCTTCGAAATTCAACCGTCGCAACGGCGCTGATGCTTGCGCCGCTACCTGGCTTCGCGCAGGACGCGCCAAAGCAGGGCGGCGATATCGTCATCACCTACAAGGACGACATCGCCACGCTCGATCCGGCCATCGGCTACGACTGGGTCAACTGGTCGATGATCAAGAGCCTGTTCTCGCGGCTGATGGACTATACGCCCGGCACCACAGAGCTGGTGCCGTCGCTTGCCGAGAGCTTCGAGGTCGCGCCCGATGGCCTGACCTATACGTTCAAGCTGCGCAAGGGCGCGAAGTTCACCAATGGCCGCGAAATCGTCGCCGCCGACGTGAAGTACTCGATCGAGCGTGCGGTCGATCCGAAGACGCAAGGGCCGGGCGCCGGCTTCTTCGGCGCGATCAAGGGTTTTGACGACGTCACCGGCGGCAAGACGACGACGCTCGAAGGCATCGAGGCACCGGACGCGTCGACGGTGGTCTTCCGCCTGTCGCGCCCCGATGCGACCTTCCTGCATGTTCTCGCCGTCAACTTCGCCTCCGTCGTGCCGAAGGAAGCGGTCGAAGCCGCCGCCGGCGATTTCGGCAAGAAGCCGGTCGGCTCGGGCACCTTCATCCTGAAGGATTGGACCGTCGGCCAGAGCCTGACTTTTGAGCGCAATCCGGATTATTTCATCAAGGACATGCCGCACATCGACAAGTTCACCGTCGAAGTCGGGCAGGAGCCGCTGGTCGCGCTTCTTCGCCTGCAGAAAGGCGAGGTCGACATCGCCGGCGACGGCATTCCGCCGGCAAAGTTCCTCGAGATCAAGAACTCGCCCGAGGGCGCCGAGATCATCGTCGACGGCCAGCAATTGCACACCGGCTATGTGACGCTCAACACCAAGGTCAAGCCCTTCGACGACGTCAAGGTGCGTCAGGCCGTCAACATGGCGATCAACAAGGAACGCATCACCCGCATCCTCAACGGCCGGGCAACGCCCGCCAACCAGCCGCTGCCGCCGCTGATGCCGGGCTACGACAAGGCCTTCACCGGCTACGCCTTCGACGTCGAAAAGGCCAAGGCCCTGCTTGCCGAAGCCGGCCACCCCGATGGCTTCGAGACGATCCTCTATTCCACCAACACCGATCCGCAGCCGCGCATCGCCCAGGCGATCCAGCAGGATCTGGCAGCCGTCGGCATCAAGGCCGAGGTTCGCGCGCTCGCCCAGGCCAACGTGATTGCCGCCGGCGGCACCGAAGGTGAAGCACCGATGATCTGGTCGGGCGGCATGGCCTGGATCGCCGACTTCCCGGATCCGTCCAACTTCTACGGTCCGATCCTCGGCTGCTCGGGTGCTGTCCAGGGCGGCTGGAACTGGTCCTGGTATTGCAACGAAGATCTCGACGCACGCGCGGTTGCTGCCGATTCCATGTCGGATCCGGCCAAGGCTGGCGAGCGCCAGGCGGCGTGGGGCAAGATCTTCACCGACATCATGGCGGATGCGCCCTGGGTGCCGGTGACCAACGAACGCCGTGTCGTCGCCAAGTCGCCGCGCATGGGCGGTGCCGGCGAAATCTACGTCGATCCGACCCGCGTCATCAACTACGACGCGATCTACGTGAAGCAATAAGCCCTTGGGCTCTCCGGACCTCGATGTCCGGGGAGCCTCTTATCATCTGGGGAGAGAAAAATGTGCGTTGCCTGCACCCATACCATTCACCGCGCCAAACACCACTTCGGCTGGAACCGCGATTTTGAACCGACATTGATCGCCAAGCCGGGCGAGACCATTCATTTCGAGTGCCTGGATTCGTCGGGCGGACAGTTGGGTGCGGGCTCGACGCTCGAGACGCTGGCAAAGCTCGATTTCAACCGGATCAATCCGGTGACCGGTCCTGTTTTTGTCGAGGGTGCTGCACCCGGCGACGCGTTGAAGGTGACGATCCGCCGCTTCGTCCCATCCGGCGTCGGCTGGACCGCCAATATTCCGGGCTTCGGCCTGCTTGCCGACCAGTTCAGCGAGCCGGCGCTGCACATGTGGTCCTATGACGCCATCAGCATGGCGCCGGCGCTTTACGGCCCGGGCGGTCGCGTTCCGCTCAAACCCTTTGCCGGCACGATCGGCGTGGCGCCGGCCGAACCGGGTCTGCATTCCGTCGTGCCGCCGCGTCGGGTCGGCGGCAATCTCGATATTCGCGACCTGACCTCGGGCGTGACGCTCTATCTGCCCGTCGAGGTCGAGGGCGCGCTGTTTTCGATCGGTGATACGCACGCGGCCCAGGGCGACGGCGAAGTCTGCGGCACCGCCATCGAGAGCCAGATGGAGGTCGAAGCGACCATCGAACTCGTCAAGGATGCGCGTCTCGCAAGTCCGCGCTTCACAACGCCGGGGCCGGTCACCCGCCATCTCGACGCCGCAGGCTACGAAGTTACCACCGGCATCGGTCCCGATCTGATGACCGGCGCGCGCGAAAGCCTGATGCGCATGATCGACCTGCTCGGTGCCGAGCATGGATTGAGCCCGGTCGATGCCTATCTGCTCTGCTCGGTCTGCGGCGATCTCAGGATCAGCGAAATCGTCGACGCCCCGAACTGGGTCGTGTCCTTCTACTTCCCGAGGATCGTCTTTTCGTGACAGCATCCCAATCCGCTCCCCCGCCGGTTCTCCGTGTCGACAGACTGTGTGTCGATGCACGAACGCCCGAAGGCGCCAAGCGCGTGCTCGACGAAGTCAGCTTTGACCTGAAGCTCGGCGAAACGCTGTGCATTGCCGGCGAGAGCGGATCAGGAAAGTCCGTCACGTCGCTGGCGATCATGGGATTGCTGCCGAAGGCTTCGCTGCGGATTGCGTCCGGCAACATCCAGCTCGAAGGACGCGAGCTTTCGCGCCTTTCGAATTCCGCCATGCGCAGCGTGCGCGGCGGCGATGTCGCCATGGTGTTTCAAGAACCGATGACATCGCTCAATCCTGTGATGTCGATCGGCGCTCAGCTGACCGAGGCGATCCGCGAGCACCAGGGCTCGGAAGGTGTTTCGGCCGAGGCGGTGGCACTGCGCATGCTCGATGCCGTGCACATCACCGAGCCGGCGCGACGGTTGACGCAATATCCGCATGAACTCTCGGGCGGCATGCGCCAGCGTGTGATGATCGCCATGGCGCTCTCCTGCCGGCCGAAGGTGCTGATCGCCGACGAACCGACGACGGCGCTCGACGTGACAGTGCAGGCCCAGATCTTGAAGCTGATGAAGGAATTGAAGCAGGAGTTTGGCGCCTCGATCATCCTGATCACCCATGACATGGGCGTGGTCGCCCAAATGGCCGACCGCGTCGTCATCATGCAGCAGGGAAGGGTCGTCGAGCAGGGCGGGGTGCTACCGATCTTTGAGACGCCAAGGGCACCTTACACCCGCGAGCTTCTGGCGGCGGTGCCGAGATTGGGCGCCCATGCCGGCACCGATGGACCACCGCGCGTGGGGTCTGAGCCGCTGGTCGGGAACCCGGAGACGGCAAGCCCGGTGCTATCGGTGCGCGGCCTTGAGGTTGACTACGGCAAGAAAGCGGGTTGGTTCTCGAAAGCCAAGGAGAGCCGCCCGGCGGTCAGCGACGTATCCTTCGAGATCCTGCCCGGCCAGACCCTGGGGCTGGTTGGCGAAAGTGGGTCGGGCAAGTCGACCACCGGCAAGGCGGTACTCGGGCTGGTGCCGTTCAGCGGCGAGGTTCTCGTCGATGGCTGCGATATCGGCCCGCTCAGCCAGCGCCAAATGCGGCCAGTGCGGCGCTCGGCGCAGATGATCTTTCAGGACCCCTATGCCTCGCTCGATCCACGCATGGCGGTCGGCGCGGCGATCGCCGAGCCGTTGATCATCCACGGTATCGGCAACAGGAGCGAGCAGGACGATCGGGTTGCCGATCTTCTGCGGCGCGTCGGGCTCGGGCCGGATGCAGCCAGCCGCTATCCGCACGAGTTTTCTGGCGGCCAGCGCCAGCGCATCTGCATTGCCCGGGCACTCGCCGTCAACCCGAAGCTGATTGTTGCCGACGAAAGCGTTGCTGCACTCGACGTCTCGGTGCGTGCCCGCGTGCTGGACCTGATGCTGGAACTGCAGGAGACGATGGGCCTTGCCTACCTCTTCGTCTCTCACGATATGGCCGTGATCGAACGCATGTCGCACCACGTCGCCGTCATGCGCGCGGGCCGCATCGTCGAGATGGGCACGCGCCGGGCCGTGTTCGAAGATCCGCAGGAGCCCTATACGCGGGCATTGATGGCTGCAGTCCCCATTCCCGATCCGGCACTCAGAGCGGTTGCGTGACGACGAGGATGTCCAGCGGGGCGATATTGGCTGTGCACAGGGGATGTGCGCAGCCAGACTGACCGCGTCTTCAGCGCGCGGCATCTAGGATTGCTGCAAGCAGAAGATTCCGAAGTTGAGAGCGAGCAGTGCGAGAAGCGTTGCCAGGAAACTTCCCAGGGCGGCGAGGGTTCTCTCTCCACCGGGTTTTCCACGATGCTTGCGGGAGAAGACGGTGGCGATCGCAACGCCCAGGGATATGCCGGCAACAGCCGGCATGGACATCAGTTGCATCGTAGATCCTGTTTGACGGTGCGGAGCCTATCGGCCGTGCGCGGTGTTGGCGACCTGTGCGACGACCATTCAGCCTGCGGAATTCATGAGATCACAGGCCAATAGCCCGGCCGCGCAGCCGCAGCGCGCCTTCGAGCGCATCCTTGACCTGCAGCGCGCGGCGCAACCCCGGGGACTGGGTCTCACCCGCGGCCTCGATGGCGTTTTGTGCATGGGAGATGGCGATATTGATTTCGGCATCGCTGACCGATCGATCGAGCGCCAGCGCCTGCGCGGCGGCCTCATTTTCCATTGACATCATGTCACTCCATCAAATCACCCGGCATCGGGCAAATCACCCAGCATCGGGTGAGGAGCGTGTACTTAGGTGAAGCCCCGCGCGTTCCCAAGCCTGTAGGACGGCTGCATTCTCGCTATGCTTAATGGAGCGTTAACGCTGGCGATTGTCACATGCGTTCACCGGGCAATTGGCTCGCTTGCCTAACCCAGTCGGCGAATTGTTCTTCATCGAGATCGTCGTTCTCGTGAATGTCGAGATAGCGCACGTCCTTCTGCTTCGACTGGCCGGGCGGGACCGGATCGAGCAACGCGCCGCGGAAGAACGCCACCTTGATGTACTTGGTGAAGACATGGATGCCGAGGAAAAAGCCCTCGCCCTCAAGGCCATAGAGGGGAGAGTTCCATTTTACAGCCTTGCAGACGCCGGGGACGGCGCGTTCGATCAGCGCGTCGAGCCGCCGCCCGGCATCGCTCTTCCAGCCCGGCATCGCCGCGATGTAAGCTTGGACGGGGGCGTCGCCATGGCCTTTGGCGATCTGCGGATTGCCGCCGGACAGCAGTGGGACTTCGCTGGGCGCAACCGGAGCCGCCCCGTCAGGTTTGGCTTTCTTGGCCGTCGGCTTCTCCGATGGCTTTGTCGGCTTTCTGGTCGTCTTGCCGGCCATGCCGCGTGCTCCTAACCCGCCGAATGCCGTCGGCCAAGATAGGGCAGCACGAACATGTAAAGGCCGGTGGTCAGCAGGATCGCGAGCGGAAAAAGCGGCAGGAAATAGACCCACTCGGCCGGCTGCTTGCCTATCCCCAGGGTGGCGAAGATGGCGGAGACCACCGCCGCAAAGACAAGAGACGTCCAGCGGTGGACCTGTCGTATGCAATTGTTCCAGTTCATTGGCATATCCTCAACGTACCAGCCGGAACGGATCGGATGATCCGCCCGGCACGAACACGCGGCGCGGTACAGATCGTCAGTCCAGCCGCTCCAAGACCTGCTCGAGGGCCGAAACGAACCTTGGCCATCCAGCCTGCGCACCGTGATAGTAGGGCTGCTGGTCCGGCCGGAAACCGGATTGCTCCATGCGCAGGTGGGTGCCGGCGCCCGTCGGCGTGAGCGTCCAGGTGACGACGCTCTTCAGGTCCTTGGTGTCCCAGGTGTAGGACAGCGACCTGTTGGCCTCGACTGTCTGCACCTGGCAATCTACCGCGCCCCAGTCGGCCGTGAGGTTGAAACGGTGGCCCTGGTCTGGCTTAAAATTGTTCTTCATCAGCCACTCCTCGATCAGGTGCGGCTGGGTCAGCGCGCGCCAGATTTTTTCGGCCGGATAGGGCACTTCCCGTTCAACGACGACGGTGAGCATTTCGGTTGCAGTTTCGATCATTGATCCATCCTTTTGAGCAGGTCTTCAAGGTCGTCAAAACGGTTCTGCCAGAACCCGGTCATCTCTTTTGCCCAGCCGACCAGCGGGTCAAGCGCGCCGAGTTCAGCGCTGTAATGCGTCAGCCGGCCCTCGTGCCGGTCCTTGACTAGGCCGGCGCGCTTCAGCACCCCAAGATGTTTGGAAACAGCTGGCTGCGAGATCCCGGCATGCGCCGTCAGGGCCCCGACGGTCTGGTCGCCTTCGCGGCAGAGCCGTTCAAAAATGGCCCGCCGCGTTGGGTCAGCAAGGGTCTTGAACAGGATTTCGTGTGGCAGTGGCATGGCAATTCAATAACTCGCTGGCTATGGGTTTAATCCATAACCGGCGAGCTATGATTAAGTCAAGCCCGACTCACGGGAAAACCGCGACCTGAAATCGGACGCTTCATCCTTCGGCCTGATCGCAGGATCGACGGGCACGAACGCCATATCCTGTTGCGCTGTCTTGCCTTCGGCTGCCGCTCAGGTCCTGCCATCCGTAAACTGAACGAGATCCCAAAGGTTGCCGTAGAGGTCCTTGAAGACCGCGACAGTCCCGTAAGGCGCTTCCTTGGGTTCCCTCACGAATTCGACGCCTCGCGTCGCGAGAGCTTTGTAGTCGCGCCAGAAGTCGTCGGTTCGCAGGAAGAGAAAGACCCGTCCTCCCACCTGGTCGCCGATATAGTCCTGCTGATGGGCATTGGACGCACGCGCAAGAAGCAAGGAGGTATTGCCGTCACCTGCAGGCTTAACGACGACCCAGCGCTTGTCCTGTTCCGGTTGGTAGCTATCCTCCACCAGGACGAACTTCAGCGTGTTCACATAGAAGTCGATCGCTTCGTCGTAGTCACGGACGACAAGAGCGATGAGTGCGAGCGACTGGTTCATTTTCGTCCCTTGTCATGTGTTTGAGCCTCGCCGCTCGGTCGGACATCCATCTGTCGACCACCGGCGGTCATTTCATTGCAAGCCGTCATCGGCAGCAGCTGCATCAGTGCGGAAGGCAGCCGATGACGCCGAACTTATCGGTCGTTCCATGGTTGCAATCTTTGCTGGCGGCACCCAGCTAACACAAGCCGTTTCAAGACCGTGGGAGCCGTCGCTTTGAGTTGGACACAGGAATTGCTCGGGCGTTTGCCCTTCGAATGGAAGCCTGTCATGGCCGGCGAGTCCGGAGATTTCGTCTACCGCCGCAGCGATGGGCACGCCTACGCCAAAGTCGCAACGGCTCTCCGCTCCGAAGAGCTTTCCGGGGAACGCGATCGGCTCCTGTGGTTGCAGGGCAAAGGCATACTCGTCCCTGAAGTGATCGATTGGCATATCGCCGAGTGTGGTGCATGCTTGGTCATTTCGGCAATCGAAGGCGTGCCGGCCGCCGCGCTTTCGGCGGCCGACTTGCTGCAGGCCTGGCCCTCCATGGCCCGGCAACTTGGAGCACTCCATGCGCTGGATACCGGTCAATGCCCTTTCGATCGCAGCCTTGCGCCGATGTTTGCGCGCGCCGCAGACGTAGTCGGGCGGAATGCCGTCAATCCCGATTTCCTGTCCGACGACGACCGGCAGACGCCCGCGACAGACTTGCTGGCACGGGTGGAGCGGGAACTTGCAGTTCGCCTCGAGCAGGAGGCGAGGGACCGGGTGGTCTGCCACGGCGATCCTTGCATGCCGAACTTCATGATCGACCCTCAGACCCTTCGCTGCACCGGCATGATCGATCTCGGGCGTCTGGGAACGGCGGACCGTTACGCCGACCTGGCGCTGATGACCGCCAACGCCGGTGAAAGCTGGACTGAGCTGGATCAGGCACAACGGGCGACCGCAATCTTGTTCGAGGCGCTCGGCATCGCCATGCCCGATCTCGGGCGTCTGGATTTCTACCTGCGTCTCGATCCCCTGACATGGGGTTGATTTGGACCTCAGGTGCGAGCCCGCTGCGCGGTACCTGGTGCTCGGCACGGGCTGCGTTGCTGTAGCAAGGGCAGGCCACGGGCACGACTGGCGTCGCGCCCGTGTTGCATGAGCGGCATCAACCGTCTCACCCTGACGGGTTTGACGGTTGATGCATCAGGTCAGTTGATACGGACGGCCGGAGCCCACCGGGGCGATGCCCAGGCAGCGATCCAGGGGTCGTCGGGCGGTTCGTCGATTTCGGGAAGCCCGATATCGCGGCGCATCCGATTGGAGAGGCCGGTCGACTGGTTGACCAGCCGGTGATGCCGCCAGGCCGCCCGAACGAGGCCGGTTGTCGTTTTCCAGATGCCGAACGTACGGCACAGATCGTCGAGGGCTGCCGGCAGAGTGCCGGCAACAGGCAAAGATGTCTCACGCATGTGTTTATCCCGACGCTGCGACGCGATCGGGTCCTCTAAAAGTTGATTTGGGCTTGGACGCGATTCGTCGCGTCATGGGCCGGTAACGTTAGGTCAGTTGGGAAATGCCGGGCCGTTGAAGGCCAGCGTTCAGGCGCTTTGTGAACCCGACGGGGCAAAGCAGGATGCACGGTGCATCCCGAGTACAGCAACGGTTCCACCAGAAGTGCGCATATTAAAGAGAGTATATGTCATCTCACGCCTCCTTCAGTGTGGGTTGCAGACAATGTAACCTCGCACGCGATTGCCGGCACGGCAAGGCGCAATTTCGAATTGCAATTATATCGCCACGGATATGTTGCTCTCCGGCAACACGTTACTGTCGCCGGTCTGTCGGCAAACCTGTGCGCACTCGGCGGCACCGTTCCGATCCAGAACATCTTGGTTGTCGCAGGCCGCCTCAGCGCCACTGGCCGGTGCCGGGCGACCCCGGATCGCCCACACGCTTCCGCCCCAGGGCGGTGCAACCGTCCTGGGGGATCGCGACGATCTTGGCCGGGAGAGCCGGCCACCGGTGGTTTCAGATTACTTCAGCTGTCCGGCAGCTTTTTCGATGGCAGCGGCGGCGCAAGCCTCATCGAGATTACCGCCGGGAGCGCCACCCACGCCGATCGCACCGATGGTGACGTCACCGGCCTTGATCGGGACGCCGCCGGCAAGCACCAGGAAGCCTTCGATGTTGACCAGTTCGGCGGCTGCCGGGTTCTTGGCGACGTTCTCGGCCATTTTCGAGGTCGGCGTGCGCGAGGATGCGGAGGTGAACGCCTTGGCACGCGCTGCCCCAACAGTATGCGGGCCGGCATTGTCGGCGCGCACGAGCGCGCGCAGCACGCCGGCGCGATCGACCACCGCTGCCGTCACATTGTACTTGTCGGCGGCGCAGGCCTGAACGGCATTCACGGCGATCTCGACGGCAAGGCTCGACGGGATGTTCTTTTCGGTGAGCAGTTCGGCCTTTGCGGTGCCGCTGACGACGACGAGTGCGCAAGCCGTTGCGAGGAGGGTCTTGATCATGGCGTGGTTCCTATCCTTGTTCCGGAGGAAGCGTTTCGCTTTTCCGAAACCAGCACTACCCAATCAGCCCGAGCGGCAGAATCCGCGATGCCACCACCCGGCATAGGTAGGACAACCTATGCCGACCCCTTCTCCGCCATCGTCAACCGAACGAACTCGGCCACTGAGCTGGTGCCGAGCTTGTCGGCGATCTTGGCCCTGTGCGCATCGATTGTCCGTGCCGAGATGTTGAGCGCCGCCGCGATCTCCTTGCTCGCCCAGCCCATGGCGACCATGTCGAGGACTTCGCGCTCGCGCTCGGTCAATCGGGCCAGCTGCAGTCGTGCCTCGCGCTTTTCGAGCCGCGCGTCGAAGCTGGCGAATGCCTGCTGCAGAGCCTCCACCAGCACTTCACCGTCGACCGGTTTGGTCAGGAAGTCCTGGATCCCCGCCTTGAAGGCGCGCCGACAGGCTGCGACGTCGCCATGGCCGGTGATCATGATCGTCGGCCAGTCAATGCCGCGCTCGGCCAGCTTTGCATGCAGTTGCAGCCCCGAAACCAGCGGCATGCGCAGATCGACAAGAAGGCAGCCCGGTCTCTCCTCGTCGACATGCGTCAGGAAAGTCTGGGGATCGCCAAACGTCTCGACATCGATGCCGTAGGTGCGCAGCAGAAAGGCGATAGCAGCCCGTACCGCCTCATCGTCGTCGATCAGATAGACCCGGTATTTGCTCACAGCGTCTCTCGTTTCCCCGTGCGTGGCAGCGTAATCGTAAACCATGCCCCGCCATCTGGAGCATTCTCCGCTTCAATTCGGCCATCGACGCGCTCCACCAATGTCGCACACAGCGAGAGCCCCAGACCCATGCCATCGGCCTTGGTCGTAAAAAAGGGTTGAAACAGTTTGGGAAACGCAGTTGCGGCGATCCCGGGCCCGTTATCGCGAACGATGATCTTCATCTCGTCACCAATGGCTCGTGTCTCGATTTCGACCAACGGGTCAGCAGTCTTCGCGTCCTCCAGCGCATCGGCCGCGTTGCGGATCAGATTGTGCAGCACCTGCTCCAGCTCGATCGGGTCGACGTCGGCCACAAGCGCCTCCTTCGTCAGATCGAGCTTGAGCCGGATGTCGCGCCCCTGAAGATCGGCGCCGGTCAGCGCTGCGATTTCGGCAACGATATCGTTGATCGCGCTTGTGATAGGTTCCGGCGTTCGGTTGGAGGCATAATCGCGCATCCGCCTCAGCATCTCACCCGCTCGTTTCGCCTCGCGGACATTGACCTCAAGCGCCTCGGAGATCAGCCCGATATCGGGCTTGTCGGCGCTGGCCAATCGGAGTGCCGCCTGGCTGCGGCTCAGCATCGCCGTCAGGGGTTGCGTCAGTTCATGCGCGATGCCCGACGCAAGCTCGCCCATGGCGTTGACGCGCGAGGCGTGCGCAAGAAGCGCCTGTCGCTCCTGCAACAGCGCGCGAGCCTCGGCCTCTTCGGTCGACATTCGGGATTTCTGGACGGCAGCCCGCTGACGAAGCGCAAACATCAGCGCAAAGGACGCCAGTCCGGCCATGGCGGCAAAGCCGATCAGCTGTCTGATCGGCAGGAGTGCGTCGGTCGGCATCGGCCGGTCGAGCGACAGCGAGATCCTTTGACTGGCGCTGTCGATCGTCGATTCGAAATGGGCAGGCGCGACGAAGGAGACGGCTGCGCCGGCTGTCTCCTCGGCAGGTAAGTCGACCAGGAGATGATTGTCGAGCGTGAGCGTCAGATGCGCCCATCGCGGCCGCTCTTCCGGCTCCAGCAAATGGCGCGCATCGATGGAAAGCACCAGCGCGGTGTCCGATGGCGCTTGCGCCCTTTTGGCCAGCAGGTAATGGCCGTCTCGGCCGACATAGGCCGAGACCTTGCCGGGCTGTTGTTGTGAGATCGCGTCGCGCAGTGGCGAAAGATCCTCGCCTTTGCCGAAGGGGACTTCGATCAGCGGTACGAGTTCATTGCCACTTTGAGCCGTCAGCGTCGCTTCGTTCCCGATCTTCTCATCGAGCGAAACGAGTGCGAGCCAGGCGATGCGCGGATAAAACCGCGCAACGCTCTCCATCACCTGCCGGGTCGCGTCCAGTCGTGCCGGTTCGGTGTCATCGGCAAGCGCGATCAGGCTGGTCATATGTGCGTCGTGCTGCGCCGCGCGCTGGGATATCAAGCGGTGCAAGGTCCGGCCCGCAGTCGTCAGTTCATCGCCGAGGCGCTGCCGCGACGATTCGATGGAATAAAACGCAAAGGCCAGGACCGCGGCGAGCCACAGCGCCGTAGCAAAGAGCCAGGATTTCAGGAGGCCGCTACTCACGTTCACGGATCCACGGTCGAAGGCGACGTGACCGGCCTACCGGCGTCTTCCACCTGGTCCGGCGCGTGCAAGGGAAATGGGGCGGTCAATTCGAACATGCCTCTGCTTTGCGGGTCAACGCATCTCCAGCCCGACAATCTGCCCAGGCAAAATTGAGGCCGTCCGATCTGATAGCACGCACGCGTAAAGATGAAACCCGGCTGAAGCGGTCTCCGGTTCGAACTGAACTGCTGGCGCCTGTCATGCAGCAGTCGCATGGCCGACATGATTTGCTAATGGACGCTGCGATCTCCATATCTAGACCAACACCTGAATTCGACGTGATGCCAGCGCCGCAGTTTATCCTGCCGGGCGCGAAGGAGATAACATGATCGGGATCCCAAAGACGCTGGAAGACATGAGTGCGCGTGAGCGGTACGGCATGCTGGAAACGGTCGCCGGAGCACTGGAGGCCGTTGCCGAAGAGGCGGAAGATCTGGGCGACATCCGTTTCGCGGCCCACTCGAAATGCGTCGCCTGCACGATCCGCGGATACACTGACAATCTTGCGGCCCAAGATATCAAGTCTGCTGAGCTTCTTCTCGAGCTTGGCATTACGCTCGTCCATCTGTCGTCGACGAGATCGGCCGGTGCCGAGACCACGATGTCCCACAATGTGCGAGTCTGTCACTAGCGTTTCCGAGCACCGTCGCGATTGGCGGACGATGCTGGCGAAAGACATTTGCGGGATCAGCGAGCGCCGGTCCGGGCAGATTGGCGCCCAAGCGCGGCAAGCCTGTCTGCGCGCTCGTTGCCGACGAGCCCGGAATGGCCCTTGCACCAGGCGACAGTCAGTTCGGGGTTGCTTGAGAGCTGAAGGTCGATCGCCATCCAAAGCTCGGCATTCGCTATTCTTCGGCTCCGGACCTTCGCATTCGGGACAATCTTCTTCCAGCCGTTGTTCTTCCAGATCAAGCGCCAGCTGTTGCAGCCATTGACCGCGTAAACGCAATCGGACCAGACAATTGCGCTCTTGGCAGACGCGTTGCCTTTGACCCACAGCGTCGCCTTGAGCAGCGCGGTCAGCTCCATCGTGTTGTCGGCGGAACGCCGGGCGCCACCGAACTCGGACGCGATCTCCGTACCGTCGTGATAGACGACAAATGCCCAGCCGCCCTCGCCGGAGCTCGGTTCGTACGAGCCGTCGGTGAAGACGTGGAAGCCTGCGGAGGAAGGCTGCGCCTCGGCCGTATGGGTGCGGGAGCCGAGCATGGTGAGGGCGTCGTTCATATCGCTGGTCTGATCCTGTGTGCCACTTTGCCCATGTCTACCAGACGAACAGGAATGTTGCGCGTTACACATCGCATCCCTAAATCCGCCGGTATCCTCGACGGCTGACCAACCCCCTGTCTTAGACGGTCGCCGTGATAGCAAAGTCCGGCGTTTGGGGGGCAGGCAGGGCCTTTCGCCCATGAACGCGGGTACCGCGTCGCGGTTCCTGCCCTCGCCGACTACATGACGCCGAAGCGCTCGAACGCCTCGACCGTGCTCATGCCGGCCTCAATCGCCAGGCGAACCTTGTTTTCCGTCTCGGCCTTTTCGAAGGCGAGGGCGATCGCCTCCTGTTCCGCCTCGCGCGGGATAACGAGTACGCCGTCGCGATCGCCGAAGAGGATGTCGCCGGGGCGGATGCGGATGCCACCGATCTCGATCGGGACGGCGTAATCCACCACCTTGCCGCGCGGACCTTGATCCTGGGCATAGGATCCATAGCAGAACGTCGGAAAGTCCAGGGCCAGGATACCGCCGCTGTCCCGGCAATAACCATCGCAGATCGCGCCCGCAGCCTTCAGCTGGATTGCGCGCGTCGACATCAGTTCACCCCAGACGGCATAACGTGGTGAGGAGCCTGCGCAGACGTAGATTTCGTTGGGTTTCAGGCTGTCGAGGGCATGGAACATCAGGCCGAATGGCTTGGTGCTGATCTCGGCGTGGCCGCCGTTGCTCGCGGTCGCAAAGAAATCCGCCTCCAGCACCGGCATGGCACGGCCGATTGCCACCATGTCGTCACGCAGGGCCTTGATCCGCGGCGGCAGGAACTGGTGCTGCAGCCCCATCGTGTCCAGGATGTCGCCGACCACGGCGGTAAAAAGCCGGCTTCGCATGGCCGCGAACAAATCGGCATCGTTCTCAAAAGTCTTCATCGTGTCACCTGTCCGTTCTGTGCGGCCCTGGCCGCAGAAATGCCCTGCATCACGCCGCGAATTTCGGCGAGCCCCTTCAGACGGCCAATGAGCGAGTAACCGGGGTTGATCCGTTCCTTGCCGATATCGTCGGCGAGCAGATGCCCATGGTCTGGGCGAACGGGAATCTGCCAGTCGTCGCGTCCGGAAGCGTGGCGGCGCTCCTGCTCCTCAAGGAGAGCGAGGATGACGGCCGGGATATCGCTCGATCCGCCAAGATGGTCGGCCTCATGAAACGAGCCGTCCGCTTCGCGCTGGACGTTGCGCAGATGGGCGAAATGAATGCGCGAGCCGAACTCGCGCACCATCGCGGGCAGGTCATTTTCGGCGCGGGTGCCGTAGGATCCTGTGCAGAAGGTCAGGCCGTTGGCGGGGCTGTCGGCCGCCGCCAGGATGCGGCGCGCATCATTGGCCGTGGAAACGATCCGCGGCAGGCCATAGAGCGGGAAGGCCGGATCGTCGGGGTGGATGCAGAGTCTTACCCCGATCTCTTCGGCCACCGGGACGATCTCGCGCAGGAAGTGCGCGAGGTTTTCATGCAGGTCCTCGGCGCTGACGCCATCGTACTCCGCGAGTGCTCCGAGAAAGCCAGCGCGATCGAACTTGCGCTCCGATGCCGGCAGGCCGGCAATCAGGTTGCGTTCGATCCGTTCGATCTTTGCAGGGGTCATCGCAGCAAAGCGCGCCTGTGCCGCTTCGATCTGGGCCGGCGAATAGCTTTGCTCGACGCCCCGCCGCTTCAAGACGAAGAGATCGTAGGCGGCGAAATCGATGGCATCGAAGCGCAGCGCGTATCCACCTGTTGGCAGCGGGTGCATGAGTTCTGTGCGGGTCCAGTCGACCACCGGCATGAAGTTATAGCAGACCGTGCGAATGCCGCAGCGCGAAAGCGCCCGCATCGTGTCCTTGTACCAGCCGACGTAGCGTGCGCTGTCCGATGATTTGAGCTTGATCGAATTGTGCACCGGAATGCTCTCGACCACACTCCAGCGCAGGCCCGCCGTCTCGATCAGCGCCTTGTGCTTCAGGATCTGATCGTCGGACCAGGGTGAGCCGTCATAGACGTGGTGGAGCGCAGTGACGATGCCCGTCGCCCCCGCCTGCCGGATATGGCTGAGCGGCACCGGGTCGTCGGGGCCATACCAGCGAAAGCACTCTTCCATCGGCCTCATTTCTTGAACTCCTGCGGTCTCGATGATGATCTTTATTGTTGGACCAGATGATGCATTAAGGAGCGACGCAGAGATAAATTCAAGTAAAAATGAGCGGATAATGCCGAATTCTTCCTGGTGACGCTGAAATCGCCGCAGGGTGCTTGACATGTTTTCCAATCTGGACCAACAAATAGAACAACGCAAAGGAGGGGAGCGTGGCGCACAATTCCGCAAAACCGGAGCATTCGACAGGCGTCGAGCCAGCTGAGGTCGGCAAGACGTCGGCGGTCGACAGGCTCGTCGAGCAGATCAGGGATCTGATCGCCGAACGCGGTCTCGGCATTGGCGACGCGCTGCCGACCGAGCGCGATCTCGGCGAACAGTTTCAGGCGGGGCGCAACACGGTGCGTGAGGCGCTGCAGGTTTTGCGCGCCTATGGGCTTGTCGAGACGCGGCCCAAGGTCGGCGCCGTCATCAGTGGCGGTCACGGCGAGGCGATCCGCCGGCTCTTTGCCTTTCACAATGGCATATCGCCCGATTCCTTTCGCGACCTTCAAGGCTTCCGCCGCATCATCGAGACCGGCGTCGGCGATCACATCATCCTTCATGCAAGCGAAACCGACCTCGACAGGCTGGAAGCGGCCAACGCCCGGATCCGGACGGCTGAGAGCGTCGAGGAAGCGGCTCGCTACGACTACGAATTCCACGAGGCGATCGTCGAACTCTCAGGCAACAGGACGACGCTCGCCGCCTACCGGATGATGCGCTCGGTGATCGAAGAGGTCATGCGTCTGGGCAAGGCGGAGCGGCCGGTGCAGTCGGCGACCTACGAGGCCCATGCCGAAATCATCGATGCGCTGAGAGCGCGCGACCGGATTGCCTACGCCTATCTCATGAGCCGTCATCTTGAATTCGGCCTCAAATTCGTCGGTGCGCCATCGGGCGCCCAACCCGCTGCGATCAAGACATAGGCCGCATATCGTTTTCAGCATTCAGTCAGCACCGGCCCCTATGCCCGCGGGTCCGGCAATACGATCGAGGGCATCGGGGAGGAGACCCAAAATGATCAATGCAAAACGCCACGTCCTGACGCTCGCAGCCCTTCTGGTGAGCGCCAGCTTCGCACCCAATGCCGCCCTTGCTGATGGCAAGGCCATCGCCGGCATCGTCTTCCAGCAGGACCAGTATTTCCGCGGTATCCAGATCGGCATGGAGAAGGCGGCGGAAGCCGCCGGCGACGAGCTGCTGGCCGGAAACAGCGACAGCAAGCTCGAAAAGGAAGCGCAACTGATCGACACCTATATCGCCCGCGGCGTCAACTCGATCGTCGTCGCGCCGCTGTCGGCGGATGCTTCGGTGCCCGCGCTGAAGAAGGCCCGCGATGCCGGCATCACGGTCGTCACCTATGGCACATCGGCCAATGGCGACGTCGCCCAGGCGACCGTGACCAGCTCGGACCGGGATATCGGCATCGGTACCGGCGAGGCCGCCGCCCCGTTCCTGAAGACACTCGGCAATGGCGAGAAGGTCAAGATCGGCACGCTGGCCTTCAAGGCGCTCCTGCCGGAGCAATCGAACGCCCGCGTCGACGGCTTCCTGCATGTGGTGTCCTCGCAGGTCGAGATCGTCGCCCAGCAGGATGCCTGGCTGGCCGAAAAGGCGCTGGCCGTCGCCAGCGACATGCTGACAGCCAATCCGGATATCAAGGTGATCTACGCCGCCAACGAAGGCGGCACGATCGGCGCCGTCCAGGCGGTGAAGAAGGCCGGGCTCGAGGGCAAGGTGTTCGTGTTCGGCACCGACGGTTCCGAGCAGCTCGCCAACATGCTTCTCGACAAGGACAACGTGCTGCAGGCGACCACGGCCCAGCAGCCTCTTGAGGTCGGCAAGCAGGCGATCGAGGCCGCGCAGAAACTGCTGGAAGGCAAGACGTTTGAAACGAAGGTCAATGTTCCCGTCCTTCCGCTCACGCGCGCAAATGCCGAAGGCGTCGCCGCCTACAAGGAAGGCCTGAAGGCTCTGAAGTAAGGCTTGCGGGGCGGGGCCTGCCGGCCCTGCCCACCATCTGCCGCGCCAACCGGAAACCACGGATGACCTATTCTCAGCCACGGACCGATGCCGCCCAGGGGCGGCTCGCGTTCCGATCCGTCACGAAACGTTACGGCCCGACCGTTGCCCTGTCGGAGTTTACCCATGAGTTTGCTCCAGGGCGCGTCCATGCCCTGATGGGAAAGAACGGATCCGGCAAATCGACGCTGATCAAGCTTCTTGCCGGCGTGACCGAACCCACCTCGGGGACGATCAGCGTCAACGGACGCGACCAGGCCTTTACCTCGCCGCACGATGCGTTCGATGCGGGTATCGTGACGGTGCACCAGGAGCTTTCGCTCGTTCCGGAGCTTTCCGTCGGCGAGAACATCTTTCTCGGTCGCCTGCCGCACACGAGACGCGCCGGTTTCCGCGTCGTCGACTGGAAAGGGCTGCATCGCCGCGCGGCCGAGCTTCTGTCCGACATGGGGCTTACGATCGATTCCCGAAAGCCGGTCTCGGCGCTCAGCGTCGGGCAACAGCAAGTGGTCGAGATCGTCAAGGCGATGTCCTTCAACCCCTCGATCCTGCTGCTCGACGAGCCGACATCGGCGCTCGCCTCGAAAGAGGTCAAGCAGCTTTTCGCGCTGATCGAGCGGCTCCGGGCGCGCGGCGTGACGATGATCTACATCACGCACCGCATGAGCGAACTCTTCGAGATCGCCGACACCTGCACGGTCATTCGCGACGGTCACTACATCGGCGCCGTCGAGATGCGGGCGACCTCGCCAGCCGAGATTGTCGGCATGATGTTCGGCGATGCCGCCCGCACGACCCGCCCGCCGCGCCAGGCGATCGACCGGGTGAAGCCGCTGCTCGAAGTGCGCGGCCTGACCCGCGCCGGGCACTTCAACGACGTTTCCTTCGATCTTTATCGCGGCGAAATCCTGGGCATTGCCGGTCTGCTCGGTTCGGGCCGGACCGAGCTCATGCGCGCGATCTTCGGCGCCGACCGTATCGACGCCGGCACGGTGCACCTGGAAGGGCGATCGATGACGGGGGCGACGCCAAGCCAGATGCGGGCCGCAGGTCTCGGCTACACGCCGGAGAACCGCAAGGAGGTCGGCCTCGTGCAGTCGCTGCCGACGGCAGACAATCTCTGCATGGCAAGTCTCGGTCCGATTGCGCGCAATGGCCTCATTTCCCGCCGGCGCGAACAGCCGCATGTCGATCGCCAGATCGTCGACCTGCACATCAAGTGCGGCGATCCGGAACTGCCGGTATCGTCGCTATCGGGCGGCAACCAGCAGAAGGTGGTGATCGGCAAATGGCTGAACACCGCGCCCTCGGTGATGTTCTTCGACGAGCCGAGCCGAGGTGTCGACGTCCAGGCCAAGCGGCAGATCTTCGACATCATCTGGCAGAAGGCGTCGGAAGGCCTTTCGAGCATCTTCGTCTCGACCGAGCTCGAGGAGGTCCTCGAAGTGGCGGACCGCATTCTCGTGATGCACCACGGCAGCGTCGTGGCCGAGGTGGACCCAACCCGGACAGACCTTACCCAACTCTACGGCCTATGCATGGAAGGGGCCTCGAAATGACACTTGTCAGCCAAACGACAGAAGGCGACGGACAGAACGTGCCGCTGCGTCTGCTCAAGACCTACCCGATGGAAATCATTCTGGCGGCACTCGTCCTGTTCCTGATCCTGATGGCTCCGGGTTTTGCCTCCACCGCCAACATCCTCAACGTGCTGCGCACGGTGGCGATGCTCGGGATCATCGCCTTCGGCATGACCGCGGTGATCATCTCCGGCGAGATCGATCTTTCCGTCGGCGCCGGGGTGGCGCTGGCCGGATGCATCGTCGCCTGGTTCGCCGACGCCTACACCGACGCAATCGGTGGATGGAGTGCTGTCATCCTCGGCTTTGCGGTCGCGCTCACCGTCGGGTTTTCGCTCGGCTATCTCACTGGGCGCTTCCGGCAATGGTTCAACGTGCCGACCTTCATTACCACGCTTGCCCTCTTTGCCGCCCTTCGCGGTGTCGCCAACCTCATTACCGGCGGATTTCCGCTTTCGACCTTTCCGGCCGGTTTCGATTTTCTCGGCGGCGGCTATCTCTTCGGCATACCGTTCCCGGTCTACATCTTCGCTCTCACCTTCGCGGCCATGCACTTCCTGATGAAATACACCAGCTTCGGCCGCGAGGTTTATGCGGTCGGCGGCAACATGGAAGCGGCAAGGCTTTCGGGCATCGACATCTGGAAGGTCAAGGCGCTGACGCTTGGCCTTACCGGCGCGCTGACGGCGATTTCGGGCACGCTGATCGCCTCGCAGATCGGCGCTGGCACCGGCACGACCGCCACCGGCATGGAGCTCGACGTCATTGCGGCCGTCATCATCGGCGGTACCTCGCTGTTCGGCGGCAAGGGCCGCATCTGGGGAACCCTGATCGGCGTGCTTTTTCTCGGCTGCATCTCCAACGGCATGACGCTGATGAATGTCAGCGAATACTGGCAGTACGTCGTGCGCGGCGGGATCATCCTTGGCGCCGTGCTGCTCAATCAAGTTCTGGAACGTGTGCGTTAAGGGAATTCGGAGCCGACCATGACGGAATTTGCAGGAAAAATAGCGCTCATTACCGGAACCTCCGGCATCGGGCTGGCATCGGCGATAAGGCTGGCTACAGCCGGCGCCAAGGTCCTGGCGTGTGGTAACGATGCAGCGGCGAACGCGGCGTTCGACCGGATCGCCGGCGAGCGCGGCCTTGCCATGGCCTCGCGACTGACCGACGTGTCGGTCGAGGCAGAGGTGGCGGCCGCCGTCGCCGACGTCGTATCGCGCCATGGCGGGCTCGACATTGTCGTCAACGCCGCCGCCGTCCATCCCTTTGGCACCGTTCTCGACACCAGCTTCGAGACCTGGAACCGGTGCCTGTCCGTCAATGTCGGCTCTATCTATCTGACCGGACGCTTTGCCATCCCGGAGATGGACAAGCGCGGCGGCGGGGCGATCGTCAACATCTCCTCGGTGCAGGGTCACAACTGCCAACAGAACGTCGCAGCCTATGTCGCCACCAAGGGCGCCATCCATGCGCTGACCCGCGCAATGGCGCTCGATCACGCCGACATCCGCGTGCGGGTAAACTCCGTCAGCCCGGGCTCCGTTCGCACGCCGCTGTTGTCGCTGGCCGCGCGTAGCTATGGCGGCGAGGGTGTCAGCGAAGAGGACGCCTTCGCCCGCTTCGGCGCGGCCCACCCGGTCGGCCGCATCGGCGAGCCGGAGGAGGTCGCAGAACTCGTTGCCTATCTCGCCTCCGATCGTGCCGGCTTCATCACCGGATCGGACTTCCGCATCGACGGCGGGCTCACCGCCGGCATCGGCGTGAAATAATCGCACAGGGAAAGAACAAGATGAAAATCGGCCTTGGCCTCTACCGTGAACAGCTCACGCCCGACAATTATCGCTTCGCACTTCAGTCCGGCGCGACCCATATCGTTGCGCACCTGACCAACTATTTCGCCGGCAAGGACCCGAAGATCGACAGCGGCGACACCGGTGGGTGGGGCGATTGCTCGGCCGACCGCCTCTGGACCTATGAGGAGCTGTCGGCGCTCGTTCAGGACGTGCGTGCTGCCGGCCTCGAGCTTGCCGCGATCGAGAATTTTTCGCCGCGCTTCTGGCACGACATCCTTCTCGACGGTCCGGAACGCGGCGCGCAGATCGAGGCGTTGAAGCAATTGATCCGCGATGCCGGGAAGGCGGGCGTGCCCTGCATCGGCTACAACTTCTCGCTCGCCGGCGTCTATGGCTGGACGCGCGGCCCCTATGCGCGCGGCGGTGCGGAATCCGTCGGCTTCGGCGTCGAGGATGCGCCGGGTGTCGTGCCCGATCCGGACGCGCCGATCCCCGACGGCATGGTCTGGAACATGCGCTATCGGCACGGGCTGCCTGGCGCAAAGCCGGTGTCGGTCAGCAATGCCGAGATCTGGGACCGTCTCTCCCGGTTCCTGAAGGAAGTCGTCCCGGTTGCCGAAGAGGCTGGTGTCATGCTCGGCGCCCATCCCGATGACCCGCCGGCGGAAGTGCTGCGTGGCACGGCCCGTCTGGTAAACCGGCCGGAGAAGTTCGATCGGCTGATGTCGATCGTCGATTCCCCATCGAACGGGCTGGAGCTCTGCCTCGGCTCGCTGCAGGAAATGCCGGGCGGCGATATCTACGAACATGTCCGCCGGTTCGCGCGCTCGGGCCGCATCGGCTACATCCATTTCCGCAATGTCAGGGGCAAGATGCCGCGCTACGTCGAAACCTTCGTCGACGAAGGCGATATCGACATGGCCGAAATCGTCCGCATCCTGCGCGACGAGAACTATCAAGGCGTGATGATCCCCGACCATACGCCGGCCATGACCTGTGCCGCCTCCTGGCATGCGGGCAAGGCGTTTGCGCTTGGGTACATGCGGGCGCTGGTGCAGAACGCCCATGCGCTCGGACCGTCCCGGTCGCTTGTCCATGATATCGCGGCCGAATAGGAGACGCGGATGGAGAGGTCGATCACTTGCGTTGCCCCGGTCGGCGACAAATGCGGCGAGGGCGCCGCCTGGTCGGCATCCGAGCAGGCGCTCTACTGGAGCGACATCAACCGCTTCCTCGTCCATCGCTATGATGAGGCGAGCGGTGCCGTGCGCTCCTGGATGTTCGAAGAGCCGGTGGTGGCGGTGTCGCTGACAGACGAGCCGGGCCGGTTCCTTCTGGCGCTCGCCTCGAAGCTCATCTGGTGGTGGCCGCAAGGCGACCGGCGCGCGGATCAAGGCTTCCGTTTGCCCGGTTATCCGCGCGTGCGGTTGAATGACGGGCGCGCCGATCCGGCGGGAAATTTTTGGGTCGGGTCGATGAAGAACAACGTTCTGCCCGATGGGGAACTTGGCGAGACGGCAGCAGGCGAGGGCATTCTCTACCGCATCGCACCGGATGGAAATGTGAGCGAATGGCGGCATGGGCTCGGCATTTCCAACACGCTGTGCTGGAGCCCCGATCGCAGCACCTTCTATTTCGCCGATACGCTCGCAAACGAGATCTACGCCTTTGACTACGCAGTGGTTGATGGCTCGATTTCGAACGAACGGGCCTTCCTTGCCGATTTCTCCCGCGGTTCTCCGGATGGCTCGGCAATGGATAGCGATGGCTATCTCTGGAACTGCCGTTTCGGCGGCGGCTGCATCGCGCGCGTGTCGCCTGAGGGCGCGGTGACGGAGGTCATCCAAATGCCGGTTACCAACATCACGACCTGCACCTTCGGCGGCGCAGACCTGAAGACGCTCTATGTCACGACGGCGAGCATCCTCTCGAAACCGGGAGAGCGGCTCGCCGGTAGCCTGTACTCTCTCAGGGTCGAGGTTCCAGGGCTGGCGGAGAACCGTTTTGGCAGGATCGTTTCGGCATGACCGAGACGAGAAGGCGCGGCCTGGCTTGGGCGCATGGATGCCTGGCGGTACAATCTCTGGGCGGCATGCTCGGGCCGGTCACCTTCCTGCTGCCCGACGGGCGGCAGGTCAGCCCGTTGCATGTAGCGCCCTGGGGCGGGGATCCGAATAGAACGGCGCTGCCACCGATCTTGCAGGAACTGCGCGGCGAATGGCCTTGCGTGCCTTTCGGCAGCGACGGCTCGCGCCCGTTGCCCAAAGGTTGGTCGGACACCGGCGAAAGTTTCGTTGGCGCGGATGTGCCGCACGGTCACGGCTCGAACGTGCATTGGAACTGGGGCGACTGCGACGATCGGCAGATCGTCTTGACGTGCAGCTACCCCGAGGACCATCCGGTCAGGCAATTGCGCCGGTCCATCGTGCCGGACCCGAACGACGCCGCGATCGATATCACGCTCGAAATCGAGGTGCGGCGACCGTGCCGGTTGCCGATCGGCCTGCACCCCACCTTCCGCCTGACGCCCCGCCCCGGATCCGTCAGGCTCGAACCGGGAAAGTACAACGAGGCGCACAGCTTTCCCGGTGACGTGGAGCCGGGCGCTGCCCTGTTTGCGCCAGGTGGCCGATGGTCGAAGCTCCAGAGCGTCGATGCCCGCGACGGCACCGCCGTCGATGCGACATCCGTACCGCTTGACCAGAATGCCGAGGAACTGCTGCAATTGGTCGGCATCGATGGCGCAATCGCCTTGCATTACCGAGACGAAGGATTTCGGGTCTGCTTGACCTGGCAGAAAGAGCATTTCCCCAGTCTTCTGCTCTGGTACAGCAATCGCGGTCGCACGGCCTATCCATGGGAGGGCAAGCATCTGGCTCTTGGTGTTGAACCGGTCTGCGCGGCCTTCGACCTCGGACCGGCGGTGTCGACGGCCGACAACCCGGTGGCTTCGCCGGCCAGCCCGACCTCGCTATCCTTCCATCCCGATCAGCCGTTCATCACGCGCTACCGGCTTTCGGTCGAAGCCGCTGCCCTGGGCTGAAGTCCTTACGTCATTTCGTCGGCGTCTGGACCGCTCCTGGCCTCTTGCGCCTCTGTCGCTGCCGGTTCTGTATCCATCGGGACAAGCGGTGCCACCATGAAGGTGACACAAGGGTCGCGTAAGGCCCTCGTCAACTGGAACGGTTTTTCGGTCGGGCGCCTGCCTGCCGATCACTTCTTGCGGCAGGTGCAGGGGTCGTAGCCGTTGGCAAACAATCGGCCGGGCCTCATGCCAATCGCCACCGGGACGTCGCGGACCTCTGAAACGCGCAGAGATCTGGTAATTGCAAGGGCCGCCTCGGCGCAGATGGCCGCGTCTTCGGCTGCGTTGTGATGCGCGAAGGTCAGGCCGAGATGGCCGGCCAGGATGTTGAGCTTGTGCGATCCGAGATGCGGCCAGACCTTTTGCGCCATCTTCACAGAACAGAGATAGGACAGGTCCGGGTAATCCTGCCGGTAGAGATCGAGGCAGGAACGCCAGACGCTGAAATCGAAGGCCGCATTGTGGGCGATCATGGTCGCGCCGCGAAAGTCGTCGGCGAACTCGTCCATCACCTCGGGAAATTCACCCGCATCTTCGACGTGTTCCGGGCGAATGCCGTGAATGGCGATGTTGAAGGAGGAAAAGCGCATGTCTTTCGGGCGGATCAGCCGTTCCTCGACCCGCACGACACGATCATCCTCGATCCAGGCCAGACCGACGGAACATGCGCTGCCACGCTGCTCGTTGGCGGTTTCGAAATCGATGGCGATGGTCTTCAAGGCATTCTTCCGGCTGGTCTTGTGCAGCAGGACCGAGGCGCTGCAACACCCTTCGCCCGTTCCGTTGAACGTGCGACGAATGCTGTAGCGATATGCAGGCGATTCGGCAAAGCTCGCTCGGTATTGGCGCGACAACCGCGCCCAGCGCTTGATGCCGTCGCCATAGCCCCTATTTCGCGACCCTTGCCGATGTTGCGCAGCTCAACAGCCGGCAAAACAATTTGCGTATGTGATCGGCACGCTCATGGCATCTCGTTTTGTTGCCGGTCCCGGAACGCCGCTTCGCCGGCATCCGACACTTCGACCCATTTCTTGTCAGGCACGGCGTCCGCGCCATAGTTGTCGTTCCAGTTCCACCATTTGTAGGTCGGCGTCTGGGGGTAGCCCGCAGGGGAATCTTCCCAGACTTCCTGGCGCCCGAGCGGTGTGATGTCGAGATAGTTCCAGGTGCTCCCCATCTGTTCGTCGCCGCGGTTGTTGATGAAGTAGGTGCGGAATACACGTTCGCCGTCGCGGTAGAACACGTTCGTTCCGTGCCATTCGGCGACCCCGAAGTCGGCATCGAAATCGTCGGTGATGGTGAACCATGGGATTTCCCAGCCCATGCGCGCCTTGAGCCGCGCGATGTCGGCCTGCGGCGCGCGCGAAACAAAGACCAGCGTTGTGTCACGCGCGTTCAGGTGGGCGATGTGGGCAACCTGGTCGGCGACCATGGAGCAACCCCTGCAGGCATGATCGGGCCAGCCGAACACGCCCGGTTCGAAGAAGGCGCGGTAGACGATCAATTGGCGTCGACCGGCAAACAGGTCGATGAGGCTGGCTCTGCCCGCAAGGCCGTCGAAGGCATAGGCCTTCTCCACCGCCATCCACGGCATGCGCCGGCGTTCGGCGGCAAGAGAATCGCGCGCCCGGGTCTGGGCTTTCTCCTTCACCAGCAGCTGCTGGCGGGCGTCCTCCCAGGCCCGTGGCGACACGACAGGAGGTGTCAGCATGGCGGGGTGACCGCCTTTTTCCGCAGATGTCGTCATGGCGGTTGAAACCTCCTTTGTTGGCACGGGCGTCTTCGCGCGTGATTGCTCTGGAGGGAGTTTCGCACCGGAACGGGTTTGATGGGAGTAACAAGTGTGACGACATTCCGGTTGCCGGCGTGTCCTGCGCCCCGGACGCTGCAGCACGCAGCAGCGCCTCACCCGGGACGGTTCAATCGGTCTTTCCGAGTTCCGGTGCCAGCAGCCCAAAGAGAACGTCGAGCATCACATACATCGGCGCGCGGCCGGTCGGAACGATGAGTGGCCCCGCGGATGTGCGGTAGGCATTGAGATTGATGTTCTCGTCGGCAAGCGAGGCGACGATCGAGCCGCCTGGAGAGATGGCGACGATGCGCGCGCCCGACTTCTTGGCGATCTCGATGTTGGAAATCAGATAGCTGGTGCGGCCGGAAAAGGAGAGCACGAACAGCACATCCAAGGGGGACAGGCGTGCCGCCGAGACCATCTGCAAGGTCGGATCGGAATAGGCGACGCTCGCGATCCCGAGGGAGGCCATGCGATGCTGGGCTTCGCCTGCCAGAAAGCCGGATCCGCCGTAGCCATAGACGTCGATCCGGCGGGCGCGCGCCAGAAGGCTGACCGCACGACGCAGGGAATCGAGGTCGAGGTCATGCCGCGTCTCCCGTAACGCTTCCGCCGCCCGATTGAAGATGTCGTCCACCATGCCGGCGAACGGATCGGTTCCGCTCTCGGCGACGGTCGCCGTGGACTGGCGAACGGCGAGCTGCTGGGCAAGTTTCAGGCGGAAATCCGGAAATCCGTCGCAGTCGAGCCTGCGGCAGAAGCGGATGATCGAGGGTTCGCTGACCTTGGCGACGCGCGCAGCATCCGTGATCGACCAGGTGATCGCCGTGCTCGGCGTGTCGAGGATCGCTTCCGCGATCCTGCGCTCGGCGGGCGTGAACTGGGACAGGGATTGCCTGATCAGATCCAGCATGGGACCCATCGTACCGACATCTCGGATGCTCGTGTCATGAAGCGTCTTTCGCAATTGCGGATTACAACCTGCCGTCTGCCATCAGCTTCGACAGGCAGGACGATTGATAGTCAAAACCGGCCTGCGCGACAACGAGCCTTTTCACGGCGCCAAGCGCCTGCTCGTTTGCCTCGAGGCGTCGTCCGTTTGCGTCCTGAGCGATGATCTGCCCGGCGGCGGCCGCAACCAGTTGTACGCCGGCGGCGATGTCCCAGGCGCTGAATTTCGACTCGTAGGAAACGGCCACGCGGCCGACCGCCACATAGGCAAGGTGGAGCGCGCAGGAGCCCAGGCGCCGAACGGCGCGAAAAGAGGTGACGAGATCGGCATAGGCCTCGAGCGCCGCCAGATCGGGCCGTTCGCCTTCATAGGGGGCGTTGCTCAGCAGTTCGACATGGCGATCGCTGTTGGCGCGCGCAAAAGGCGAGACGACGTCGCCGTTCAGCGTCAGGCGTCCGTCGCTCGCCATGAACAGCTCTTCCCGCATCGGATCGTAGACGATGCCGCAGACCGGCTCGCCGGCATAGTAGGCAGCGATCGAGACGCAGAAGAACGGCAGGCCGGAGGCGAAATTGCTAGTACCGTCGATCGGGTCGATGATCCAGGTCGTCTCGCCCTCACCCTGCCAGCCGCTTTCCTCGCCGAGAATGCGCGACTGCGGCAGTCGCGACCAGATGATGTCGCAGGCGGCCCGTTCCGCCGCCTTGTCGCAGGCGGTCACGATGTCGAAGAAACCCGCCTTCTGCTCGGTCTGCAGCGTCTCCGGGCTCGCCTCGATGAAGCCCTTGCGCGCCACTGCGCCTGCAGCGAGCGCGGCTTCTTTGGCAACGCTTGTGATCGTTTCGTAGAGACTGTGGAGGATGGGCTGGTTGATGGTCATGCGGCTTTTCCCATGTCGGCGGCTTCACTGTTCGGCAGGATCCAGACGGGCTGGCTGTCGACGGACAGGCGCAGCATCTGGCCGACTTCAGCCACGCCCGTGCGGTAGTAATTGCTGTCGAGGAAGACGCATTCCTGCCCCTCCAGATCAGTCAGGTATTCGACATAGGCGCCCTGGAACACAACGCGGCGCACCTTTGCCTGCATCGCTCCTTCGGCATCGACACGGATATGCTCCGGCCGAACGACGCAGCGCACCTCTTCGCCCGGTCTGAAGGCACGGCTGCCGCGCGGCAACGTGAAGGCAACCGTGGAGGCGATGCGGATCGACACGGTGGATTGGTCAACCGCCTCGATACGGCCATTCAGAATGTTTGCCTTGCCCATGAATTCGGCGACGAAACCGGTGCCGGGACGCGAATAGACGTTGAGCGGCGTGTCGTCCTGTTCGATGACGCCATTGCGCATCACCAC
This sequence comes from Ensifer adhaerens, assembly GCF_013283195.1. Taxonomy (GTDB): domain Bacteria; phylum Pseudomonadota; class Alphaproteobacteria; order Rhizobiales; family Rhizobiaceae; genus Ensifer; species Ensifer adhaerens_G. Next base: position 275,444 of record NZ_JABEKT010000002.1, read on the forward strand.
GACGCGGTCCGAAATCGCCATGGCCTCGCTCTGGTCGTGGGTGACGTAGAGGCTGGTGATCCCGAGACGAAGCTGGATGGCGCGCAGTTCGTCGCGCATACGCTCGCGGAGCTGTGCGTCGAGGTTGGAGAGCGGTTCGTCGAACAAAAGCACTTTCGGCTGAGTGACGACGGCGCGGGCAAGCGCCACGCGCTGCTGCTGGCCGCCCGACAGCCGTGAGGGCGAGCGGTCGGCGTAGGTCTCGAGCGCCATCGTCGCAAGGACGGAGCCGACCCGGTCCTTCATCTCCTGTCGCGGCAGATTGAGAAGCCGCACGCCGTATTCGACGTTTTCACGCACGGTCATGTGCGGGAAGAGGGCGTAGCTCTGGAAAACCATGCCGACATTGCGGGCATTGACGGGGACATTGGTGACGTCGCGCCCGCCGATTGTGATGGCGCCCTCCGACGGCGTCTCGAAACCGGCAAGCATGCGCAACGTCGTCGTCTTGCCGCAGCCCGAGGGGCCAAGCAAGGTCACCAATGTCCCCTCTTCGATGACGAGGTTGAGCCGATCGACCGCAAGGCCTGCGGCCGCACCGGCCGCTACGGGGAAGCGCTTTGAAATATTGGAGAAAATGACTTTCGACATGGGATTACCTCTTGGGCGATGTCGACGACAGGAGAAGTTGCATGAGCGCCAGGATGGCGAGCACGACGAAGACGAGGATGCTGCAGTAGGCCGCCGCGACCCCGATCTTCAGCGTTTCCACCTGCGACAGGATGGTGACCGTGATCAGCGTCCAGTTGGCCGAAACCAGAAAGATCACTGCGCTGAGCGTCGTCAGAGACCGGGTGAGGGCATAGGATAGCGAGGTGAACAGCGCCGGTTTGAGCAGCGGCAGGGTGATCTGGAAGAAGGTCCGCGTGTTGGAAGCGCCGAGCGTCATCGAGGCCTCCTCGATCGACTTGTCGATCTGGCGAAGCTGGTTCGAGCCTGCTTCGATGCCCACTTGCAGGTTCTTCACCACCATGGCGGCGACCACGATGAAAGCGGTGCCGGTCAGGAGCAACGGTGGCGCGTTGAAGGTGCTGACATAGCCGATGCCGAGAATGGTGCCGGGCGCGGCGAAAGAGAGCAGCGTGCCCCAGCGCAGAAGAAAACTGCCGGGAAATGCCTTCCTCACCAAGAGATAGGCGATGAGCATGCCCGCAATGGCTGTCACAGGCGTGGCGATCCCCGCCAGCAGCAACGAGTTGGCAAGTGTCTGGAATCCGGCGGTGAAGACCGTCGCGTAGTGGTCGAACGTCAGCGTGTTGTCGATGCCCGGCAGCCGGGTGAACGAGACGTAGATGACCGTCAGGTAGAACAGCAGGATCGCAAAGACGATCGTGTAGCAGAGGATCGAAATCGGCAGTACCACGGCTGCGCCGGAAATGCGGATGGTTTGAGCCGTCGGTTTGCCGGTGACCGTCACGTAGCTTCGCTTGCTGACCCAGTAGCGATGGACAAGAAAGGCGGTGATCGACGGCACCAGCATGAGGCTCGCGAGCAGCGCGCCGGAATGCAGGTCGAAGTAACCGACCATCTGCGAATAGGCTTCGACGGCAAGCGTGTTGAAATTGCCGCCGATCAGCATCGGGTTGCCGAAATCCTCCACCGATTTGACGAAGACGAGCAGCGCCGAGCTCAGGATCGCCGGCGTGACGAGCGGCAGCGTCACTCGCGAGAAGGTGACCCAGCGCGAGGCGCCGAGCGAGGCGGAAGCATCTTCCAGCGCACTGTCGATCGATTGCAACATGCCGCGGATGTTGAGATAGGCGATCGGCGTGAAGGCAAGCGACTGGATCAGGACCAGGCTGTGAAAGCCGTAGACGTTGGCGTTGCGGATGCCGAGCAGCTCACGGGTAATGAGGCCCGAGCGCCCGAACAGGATCACCACCGCGAGCGCCATGACGAAGGGCGGCGAGATGATCGGCAGCAGCGCCACCCCATGCACGAAGGTCTTGCCGGGCATGGTCGTACGCGTTGCCGCAAAGGCGAGAACGAAGCCGATCAAGGTGGCGATCACGGCCGAGGTCGCCCCGAGCAACAGCGTATTGAACAACGATTCCCAGACAAAGGACTTGGACAGGACTTCGGCCAGTGCTGCGAGATCGAAGCCGCGGTCGGTGATGACGGCCTGTTTCAGAACGGTGAAGATCGGCAAGGCGGCAAAGACGAGCACCGAGACCGTGACGACGGCGAAAATGCCGAACAGCCAGGGATCGACGACAATCTTGCGCAGGAAGGCCGGCGATGCCCCCGTCCGCCCGGACGGGGTCGCTTGCGAGACGAGGGTCATGGCGAGGCTCCTTGCCGGCGTTACTTGGCGTCGGCCTTGTGGCGCACGTCGTTTTCGTAGCGCTCCAGCAGGCGCGCGCGATTCTCGCCGGCCCAGCTGAAGTTGTAGTCGATCATCTTCACGTTGGAGAGGTCGATCTTGGCCTCAGGGTTCTTGTAGCCCGGCACGATCGGCCCGCGGAACGTTGCGCCGATGGCAGCCTGGCCCTTCTCGGTGAGCACCCAGTCGAGGAAGCTGGCGGCAGCCTTGGACTGCTCCTCAGGCGCGTTAGCGATGGCCGCTGCTGCATTCACCTCGAAGCCGGTTCCCTCTTCGGGAAAGGCGTAGCCGACCGTATAGCCCTGTGCCAATGCGGCCTCGATGTCCTGCGTATAGGCCATGGCAAGCGCGATCTCGTTGTTGGCGACCATGCGCGATGGCGCGACGCCGGAGCGCGTGTACTGAACCACGTTCTCGTCGATCGTCTTCATAAGCTCGAAGGCAGGCTCCTCGCCGAAAAGCTGCACCATCGAGGCGAGAGCCACATAGGCTGTTCCCGACGATGCTGGATGAGCCAGAGCGACGCTCTGCTTGAAGGCCGGATCGGCAAAGGATTTCCAGCTTGTCGGCGGCTTGGCACCGGTTTCATCGAGAACCGCCTGGCTGTAGGCAAAGACGATTGGCGAGAGGGAGATGGGGGTCCAGCGGCCGTCCTTGTCGGTGTAGCGCTGGTCAACTTTATCGATGCCGGCATTCTTGTGCGGTGCCAGCAGGCCCTCATTGGCGGCCTGGATGAAGTTGTCGGCAGCGCCTGCAAGCCAAAGCCCGGCCTGCGGATTGCTCTTTTCCGCCCGAATGCGGGCGAGGATTTCGCCGGCGCCGATGCGCACGAACTGCGCTTCGATGCCAGTATCGTCCTTGAACGCCTTCAGGACGGAGGCGCAATCGTCTTCCGACATCGGGCAATAGACGGTCATTCCGGCGGCTTGCGCACTGCCGGACGAGAAAACTGAGCATAGGGCAACAAGCGCTGAAGCCAGCGCGAAACGGCGTGACATATCGATTTCCTCCGAACGATCGCATCGGCCTCATCCGAGAGCCCTTCTTGGGCCCTCATGGTCTCACTCGCCGTGCGTGATCATCGTCATAATGAAGAAAGCTACATATGTCAAAAGGAATGTAGGTTAGCTACATTTGTCACCGGGCGACGAAGACGCGTCACAGATACTGTTCTCGGTGGGGCATCGTTCTGTGGCGCCAGAGTGTCGCCGAAACGCTTTCCGGCAAGGGCCCGCGATCCTATCGCAAGGCAGAAAGCGCCAGACCGATTGCGACGGCGAAAGTGAGTGCCGCAAACAGCAGGTTCAACGTGGATTGATACTTGCTGAAGCCATGGGCGGCGCGGCAACCCGTGAGCGCGCCAAGTGCTCCGCCGCCGATGAATGAAAAAGCGAGAGGCCAATCGACGAGGCCGGAGAATGTGTAGCTCGCCCCGGTGGTCAGGCCGAATGCGGAAATGGCCACCAGCGATGTGGCGATTGCGTTGATCGTCGGCATGCCTGTGGAAACCATCAGGCCCGGCACGATCAGGAAGCCGCCACCGATCCCGAAGAAGCCGGAGACGATGCCGGTCCCGGCGCCAAACGAGAGCACCTTCGGTGCGTTTCTGGGCGTGCAGCTCGACGCCGGATCACCGACCAGGTGTCGCCGTCTCAACATCGTCACGCTGACGACGGCCATGAGTGCCGCAAACAACAGCAGGAGCCTTTGGCCATCCAGGGCCTTGCCGAGCGTGGCGCCGATCCATGCGCCGCCGACGCCCGTGATGCAATAAAGGCTAGCACAGCGCCATTTGACCGTGCCGTGTCGCGCATGCATCGCCAGTCCCGACAGCGCGTTTGCCGCAACCGCGACGGCGCTGGTCCCGATTGCCACATGCACGTTGCTGACGCCGACGACCTGAACGAGCAGGGGGACGGCCAGAATCGAGCCACCGCCGCCAAACAATCCAAGGCTGAAACCGACGAGACCGCCGCACAATGCTGCCAACACGAACTGGGCAACGTCTAGCGTCATGGCCGACAGCTCCGTCGAGGGTGAGCCGACGATATCAGCGATGCACCCGGGCCGATGGAAAGCCCTGGTGCCGAGCATTGTCTTGAAGGGAAAGGCTTCAGGACCATGCCGCCCCTCGCAGCGCATCGATCGGGAATCTCAGGTAGCGCCGGCCGTTTTCCTCCGGCTCCGGAAGCCGGCCGCCGTTGATGTTGACCTGCAGGGCGTGGAGGATGAGCTTGGGCATCGGCAGCGTTCGATCCCGTCCCTCGCGGAACGCGACGAACTCGCTTTCGCAGGCATAGCGCGTCAGATGGATGTTGTCCGCCTTCTGCTGAGCGACGGTGCTTTCCCAGCGCGGTTCGCGGCCACCGGGCTGATAGTCATGACCGACGAAGATGCGGGTGTCGTCAGGCAGAGCCATGATATCGCGGATGCTTGCCCACAGCGCGTTGGCGCTGCCGCCGGGGAAGTCGGTGCGCGCAGTTCCGCTGTCCGGCATGAACACCGTGTCGTGCACGAAGGCGGCGTCACCGACGCGATAGGTGATCGACGCCAGCGTATGCCCCGGCGAGAACATCACTCCGGCCTCGAAAGTGCCGATCCGGAACGTGTCGCCGCGATCAAACAGCCGGTCCCATTGCGATCCATCCGTTTTCAGGCCTGGCCAGTTGTAAATGTCGGCCCAGAGTTTCTGCACATCGACGATATGCGCGCCGATGGCCGTGGGGGCGCCGGTCTTGGCCTTCAGATAGGCGGCGGCCGAAAAGTGGTCGGCATGCGGATGGGTATCCAGGATCCACTGGACTTTGAGGTTTTGCGCGCGGACAAAGTCGAGCAGCCGGTCGGCATTGCCAGTCGCTACCGCGCCGGACTTCTCGTCGAAGTCGAGCACGGGATCGATGATTGCGCAGGCCCGCGTTTTCGGATCGCTGACCACATATTGCACGGACCAGGTTCGCGGATCGAAGAAAGCCGCAATGTCGGGCCTCGTCATCGCTCACGCCCCCAGTGCAAGTGCGGCGCGCGGGAAGAAAATGGCGCGCGACGGATCGAAATCATAATGTTGCTCGTAGCTGGCCGCGTCGGCCGCAAGCTGGGTGACAGCCTCGAGGATGAACGCCACTTCCTCGTCCGAAAGCAGGACGCTGAAGTTCAGCCGTACAAAACCCGGCTTCAGCATTTCCTGTCCTGAAAGAATGGCCTCGCGCAGGCGCTGCGACTGGCCATCGTCAATTCCCAGGAGCCGGTGCACATAGGGTCCGGCGCAGGCGCAGCCGCCGCGTGCCTGGATGCCGAAGCGGTCGCTGAGCATGCGGGTTACCAGTTGCTGGTGAACATGGCCGCCCTTGCCGTCCCTGACGCGGAAGGAAAAGATTGGCAACCGCTCCGGTCCGAGAGGACCAAGTAGTTCCAGTCGCTCGTTGCCGCGCCATGCGGCGATTGCGCGGCGGGTCAAGTCCGCGTTTCTGGCCTGCATTGCCGCAGCCCCGATCGCTTCCTTGACGAGGAAGGCGAGTGCCGCGCGGATATCGCCGACGACGTTCGGGGTGCCGGCTTCCTCGCGCGCCTCGAGGCTTTGGCTGTAGTCATGGCCGGTCGGCGAAACGAACTTCACCGTGCCGCCGCCGGGCCAGGATGGTTTTGCCGTGACAGCCGCGTCGCGTCGCAGGATCAGGACACCCGACGTGCCCGGCCCGCCGATGAACTTGTGCGGCGAGACGACCACCGCGTCGATCCTGGCGTCGTCGTCGGGCGACATGTCGATCGGCAGGTAGGGGCCGGCGCCGGCATAGTCCCACACCATCTTTGCGCCCGCAGCCTTGGCGATCCGGGTGACGGCTGCAACGTCGGTGACGATGCCCGTGACATTGGAGGCGGCGGAGAAGGCGCAAATCGTGAGATCGGCCGGCTGTAGCAACGCGTCGCCGAGCGCGCTGAGATCTGGTCCACCCGCTGGACATTCGGCAATCTCGACCACTTCGGCGCCGCTTTCACGCCAGGGCAGAATGTTGGAATGATGTTCATAGGGTCCGATCAGGATGCGAACACGCCGCCCAGTGGCGACCGCCTCGGTGACCCCAAACAGGTTCACGAGCCGATTGATGCCGGCGGTGGCGCCGGAGCCGGCGAAAATTACGGCATGCTCGGGTCCGGCTCCGCAGCAACCGGCGATCACCGCGCGCGCGTCGCGACGCAGCCGGGTCATGAAGCCGCCGCAGTAGGACGCTTCGGTGTGGCTGTTGGCGTAGTAGGGCAGTACCTGCTCGAGAATGAATTGCTCGATCTGCATCAATGCCCGGCCGGAGGCGACATAGTCGGCATAGACGAGGTTCTTGACGCCGAAGGGACCCTCGATTTTGGCAGTCTTGCCGACCAGCCCCGCCCGCAGCGCCGAGATTGTATCGTCGCCGGCAAGGCTTTCCCGAAACGCATCGAGCGGGCCGCTCATGCGTGGCTGGCGTGTGCACGGCATCGTCATCGTTTCCTCCCGGGTCGGACAGACGATAAGTCTAATCGATCGGTTGCATGCAAACCTCATCATTCTTATGCTGGAACGAGTCGAATTCGGGTCATATGATCGGTAAAATGGAAAAGATTGACGATATTGATATGCGGATTCTGTCCTGTCTGCAAAAGGACGGCACGATCTCGCAGCGTGATCTGGCCGATCGAGTCGGCCTGTCGCAGAATGCCTGCTGGCGGCGCCTGCAGCGGCTGAACGCCAGCGGACTTGTGCTTGGCACTCACGCAGCGATCGACGTTGCAGCGCTCGGCTTCGACCTCACGGTGTTCGTGATGATCCGCACCCGCCACCATTCCAAGGAATGGGCCGACAGTTTCCGCACGCATGTCGAGCGGCTGCCCGAGGTAACGGACCTCTACCGGATCGGCGGCGACTGGGATTATCTGATCAAGGTGGTGACACGCGGAATGGCCGGCTATGACGCCTTCTATCAGAAGCTCATCACCGATATCGACCTGATGACGGTCACCGGCTTCTTCTCGATGGAAACCATCATCAGCAATCGCATGCCGGACCTGCGCGGTTTCGTGCGGTAGCGTTCCGCGACATTCCAGAGACGCCGATGCGCTTCAGTCCGATCGGCAGAAGCCGCATTCTCAATCGCTATCGGCCGCCACCGCCGCGGCAAGGAACGTGTCGAGGGCCGGATTCTGGTCTGCACTGCGCCAGGCAAGGCCGGTCTCGACCTCCGGCACGCGGCCTGCCAGAGGCAAATAGGTTGCGCCGCGCCGCTGAAGATTGGTCATGGTTTGGGGGACCAGAGCGACACCAAGCCCGGATGCGACCAGACCGACGATCGTCTGCATCTGGATGGCTTCCTGGTGGGTCGAGAATGCCATTCCGTGCTCGGCGAAGTATCCCGAGACGATGTCATGAAAGGCCGGTGCCGCCCGCCGCGGGAAGACGATAAAGGGTGCCTTGAAGAAATCGGCCGGCTCCAGACTGCTTGCGGCAAAGCCCTTTCGTCCCTGCTCGATCCAGGCCGTTGGCACCGCGGCGACCAGCGGTTCGCGCAAGAGCGGCCGGTAGGAAAGGGTCGGATGGAGGGACGCCCGGCTGGGCGCGATGATCAGGCCGACATCGATCTCCTCGTCGAGCAACGCCTCTATCTGGATATCGCTGGTCGCTTCGCGCATCGTCAATTCCACGTGCGGATAGGCCGCGCGATAGCGGCTGACCATGTCGGGCAGCACGCTGTAGTCGGCCGTGCTGACGAAGGACAGACGCAGAACCCCGATCTCGCCGCGCGACAGCCTTCTTGCGGTGCCGGCAAGACTGTTCGCGCCGTCCAGTACCTGGCGGACGTGGGCGAGCCATTGCCTGCCGACAGATGTCAGCTCCACGCTCCGCTTGGTGCGCTTGAAGAGCTGCACGTTCAGTTCCTTCTCCAAGGCCTGGATCGATTGGCTGAGCGGCGGCTGGGTCATGTTGAGGCGAGAGGCCGCACGGCCGAAATGCAGCTCTTCGGCGACGGCGACGAACTGGCGAAGCTGTCTCAAATCCATGATGTGATCCGATTGATATGCTCTGCGACTTATTCTGGCGTGAAAAGTATATTTCACAAGCTTCATGAACGCCAGTAAACTCCACCTCGAACCAAATGAGGGAGCATGCCATGGCCTACAACGAGCGATCGAAACACATCACGCAAGGCGTCGCACGGTCCCCCAACCGGGCGATGTATTATGCGCTGGGCTACAAGAAGGCCGACTTTTCCAAGCCGATGATCGGAATTGCCAACGGTCATTCGACGATCACGCCCTGCAATGCCGGGCTGCAACCGCTGGCCGACGCCGCGGTGGCTGCCATCAAGGCTGCCGGCGCCAATCCGCAGGTCTTCGGAACGCCGACGATCTCCGACGGCATGTCGATGGGCACCGAAGGGATGAAATATTCGCTTGTGTCGCGCGAAGTCATTGCCGACTGCGTCGAAACTTCGGTGCAGGGTCAGTGGATGGATGGCGTGCTCGTGCTCGGCGGCTGCGACAAGAACATGCCGGGCGGCATGATCGGCATCCTTCGGGCCAATGCTCCGGCGATCTACGTGTACGGCGGCACGATCAAGCCCGGTCATTGGAAGGGGCAGAGCCTTTCCGTCGTCTCCGCCTTCGAAGCCGTCGGCGCCTTCATGGCGGGCAAGATGAGCGAAGAGGATTTCGAGGGCATCGAACGCAATGCCTGTCCGTCGACCGGCTCCTGCGGCGGCATGTACACCGCCAATACCATGAGTTCGTCCTTCGAGGCGCTCGGAATGTCGCTGCTCTATTCCTCCAACATGGCCAACCCCGATCAGGAGAAGTTGGACAGCGCCGCTCAATCGGCCCATGTCCTGGTCGAAGCGGTCAAGAAGGGCATCAAGCCCCGGGACATCGTGACACGCAAGTCGATCGAAAATGCCGTCGCCCTGATCATGGCGACGGGTGGATCGACCAATGCGGTGCTGCACTACCTTGCCATCGCCCATGCGGCGGAGGTCGAGTGGACGCTCGACGACTTCGAGCGCGTTCGCCGCAACGTTCCGGTCCTTTGCGACCTCAAGCCGTCTGGCCGGTACATGGCCATCGATCTGCATCGGGCGGGCGGCGTGCCGCAGGTGTTGAAGATCCTTCTGAATGCGGGTCTTCTGCATGGCGACTGTCTGACGATCACGGGCAGGACGATCGGTGAAGAGCTTGCGGCCGTTCCGGACCAGCCACGGACGGACCAGGAGGTTATCCGGCCTTACGAAAGACCGATCTACCGCGAGGGCCACCTGGCGGTGCTGAAGGGAAACCTGGCCGAAGGCGGTGCCGTTGCCAAGATCAGCGGCTTGAAGAGCCCTGTCATGAGCGGGCCCGCGCGGGTCTTCGAGGACGAACAATCGGCGATGGACGCCATCCTGTCGGACCGCATCAGGCCGGGCGACATCCTCGTGCTTCGCTACCTCGGGCCGAAAGGCGGACCCGGAATGCCCGAAATGCTCGCGCCGACCTCGGCGATCATCGGCAGGGGGCTCGGCGACAGCGTGGGGCTCATCACCGACGGCCGCTTTTCGGGCGGCACTTGGGGCATGGTCGTCGGCCACGTCACGCCGGAAGCTTTCGAGGGCGGTACGATCGCGCTGGTGGAAGAGGGCGACCGCATCGTCATCGACGCCCATCAACAACTGCTGCAACTCGATGTCGACCCGGAAGAACTGGCACGGCGACGCGCCCTGTGGCGGCAGCCGGAACCCCGCTACAAACGCGGCGTACTGGCAAAGTTTGCAGCCCTGGCCCGACCGGCCAACGAGGGGGCGGTGACCGGGTGAAGCTACCGCAAACCGCCGCAATCCGACGCCGGGTTTGCGCAGGCTCAATGCTGTTGTCTCCACTGTGTGAAGCGGCATCGGTCATTTAGGCCGATGCTCCCAAACAAGACCTTTGGCCGCTTTGCCGCGACCTTCAAACGCAGCCACTATGTTCCCAATGTTCCCAGCCGGCGGCGCGCGGGCACAGCAGTTCCTATTCGTTAAAAGGCGGTTAACGATAGGCGAATGCGACTTTACGTATGTTTGAAATGAGGGGTTGGCCCCATCCTGCCCAATTGCTAGTTGTGCGCCGGGAAGCCCGCTGGTGATTCATGCGGGAGGGGTTAGATCTTGTCGCGTTTCGTTTGTGTTCTGTGGGCGTTGTTTGCACTTTTTGTTGTTGCGCTGGCCGCGCCGCAAGCCGCGATAGCGGCTCCTTCGGCTGGTTGCACGGCGATCAACTCGACCTGGGGCGCGGGTAAGACGCTCACGGCCGGAGCGGAGCTATGGGATGAGTCGCTGGTGATGAACGCCGGTGAAGTGATCACGTATCACGCGACAACTTCCGGTAGCTTGAATGCCGCCAATGATCGCTATAGCGGAGGGGGGTTCGCGCTTTACACGGAAGAAGGCTCCCCGCCAAACTACGGCGTTATCGTCGAAGAGTACGGAACATCGGTCAGCGAACTCGACCTGACCGGCACGCACACCGTGCCCGCCGGTGGCAAGTACGTAGTCTATGCCTGGAGTAACTTCAGTGGTGCTACGGCGCAGGCAACGGTCAGTTGCTCGTGGCCGCCGTCGGCGGATGCGACCTTGCAAAGCCTCGCGCTCAGCGCCGGCGCGCTGAATCCGGCTTTTACGTCGGGCGAGATGACCTATACGGCCTCTGTTCCCAACACGACGGTGTCGATGAAAGTGACACCCAAGGTCACGGACGCCGGGGCCACGATCACGGTCAACGGCGTGGCGGTTACGTCAGGGGACGCCTCCGGCTCGATCCCGCTGGACGTCGGCAAGAACACACTGACGACGGTGGTGACGGCCGAAGACGGCACGACGACGAAGACCTACGCGGTGGAGGTGACACGTGCGCGCTCGGCGAATGCCGACTTGTCAGCGCTGAGCTTAAGCGCAGGCACGCTGTCCCCGTCGTTTGCCTCTGGCACGACCGCCTATACGGCCTCGGTGCCGAATGCGACGACGTCACTGACTTTGACCCCGACGAACAGCGATGCGAATGCCACGGTCACAGTCAACGGCACGTCGGTTACATCAGGAGCCCCTTCCGGATTGATCGCGCTTGCCGTGGGCGACAATGTCGTAACGACCGTCGTCACCGCCCACGATGGCACGACCAAGGCCTATACCGTGACGGTGACCCGGGCGGCCTCTTCCAATTCCGACCTGTCCGACCTGAGCACGAGCGCCGGTACGCTCTCTCCCGCCTTCGCTTCCGCGACGACCGCCTACACCTCCTCGGTCGGCAATGCGACGGCATCGTTGACGGTGACGCCCACGGTCAGCGACACGACGGCAACGGTTACCGTCAACGGCGCCGTGGTCGCTTCCGGTTCGGCCTCCGGGCCAATCACGCTTGCAGTTGGCAACAACGTCGTGACGACTGTGGTCACCGCTCAGGATGGCACGACGAAGACCTACACGGCCACGATCGCGCGCGCGGCGTCAGCGAATGCGGATCTGTCGAGCCTCAGCCTAAGCGCTGGTACGCTCTCTCCTGCCTTTGCTTCCGGCACGACGACCTACACGTCCTCGGTGCCCAATGCGACGACGTCGCTGACGCTGACACCGGGGGCAAGCGACACGACGGCGTCGATCACGGTCAATGGCGTGGCTGTCGCTTCGGGCGCTGCCTCGGGCCCGATCGCGCTTGCCGTCGGCGACAATGTCGTGACGACGGTCGTTACCGCGCAGGATGGTACGACAGTGAACAGCTACACGGTGACCGTGACCCGTGCCGCATCGTCGAATGCCGACCTGTCCGGCCTTTCGCTGTCTGCAGGCACGCTGTCGCCGGCGTTCGCTTCCGGCACGACCAGCTATACGGCTTCCGTTTTGAATACGACAACGTCGCTGACGGTCACGCCAACGGTCAGCGATACGACCGCAACGATCACGGTTAACGGCGTGACGGTAACGTCAGGCGCCGCCTCCGGTTCGGTCACGCTTGCGGTCGGAGCGAATGCCCTGACGACCGTCGTGACGGCAGAGGACGGCACGACGAACACCTACACGGTGACAGTGACGCGCGCGCCGTCGACCAATGCAGCCCTGTCCGGCCTGTCGCTCAGCAGCGGTACGCTGTCGCCGGCGTTTGCGACGGGCACATTGGCCTACACGGCCTCAGTGCCCAATGCCGCTGCCTCCTTGACGCTGACGCCGGTCGCAAGCGATCCGACAGCGTCCATCACCGTCAACGGGGTTTCCGTGGCGTCGGGTGCGGCATCGGCCTCGGTCACGCTTTCAGTCGGCAGCAATGTCATCACGACGGTGGTGACGGCTCAGGATGGCACGACGCAGACGAGCTATACGCTGACGGTCACCCGCGCAGCTTCGACGAACTCCGAGCTGTCGGGCTTGAGCCTGAGCAACGGCACGCTGTCGCCGGCTTTCGCATCCGGCACGACGTCCTACACGGCTTCGGTTTCCAACTCCACGACGTCGCTGGCGGTGACGCCGCAGACAAGCGACGCAACGGCAACGGTAACGGTCAACGGCGTGGCCGTCGCTTCGGGTGCCGCTTCCGGAGCGATCGCGCTTTCGGTCGGTTCCAACACGGTGACGACGGTGGTCACCGCTGAGGATGGCACGACGCAGACGAGCTACACGGTTATCGTGACCCGTGCCCTTTCGGCTTCGAGCGATGCCAGCCTCTCGGGCCTGTCGTTGAGCAGCGGCTCGCTGTCGCCGGCGTTTTCGGCGGGCTCTACGTCCTACACCGCTTCGGTTTCCAATGCGACGACGTCGCTGACGGTGACACCTGTCGTCAGCGATGCGGTGGCGACAGTCACCGTCAACGGGGTGGCGGTCGCGTCTGGTGCGGCCTCCGGTCCGATTTCGCTCGCCGTCGGTTCGAACACGGTGACCACGGCCGTGACGGCTGAGGATGGCTCCGTGAACACCTATACGATCATGGTCACCCGGGCAGCACCTGCCGCCACATTCACATTCACGCCGGCGGCGGGGGCCCTTCCGCAGGCCATGGCCGGTGAAAAATATGCCCAGCCGATATCGGCGACCGGCGGCAACGGCGCACTGCTGTATGCCGTCAGTGGCGGCACCCTGCCCAAGGGCATGGTCCTCAACGTTTCGACAGGCGAATTGACCGGGCCGCTCAGCGAAGATGCCGAAGTCACGGACTACAGCTTCACGCTTTCCGTCACCGATGCCGCCGGCAGCTCTGCGAGCGCCGCCTATACGCTGAAGGTCGTAGCTCGCGAGGTCAGTGCCCCCGACCAGACCGTCAACGTTCCCGCTGGCTCATCACCACCAAACGTCTATCTGAACGGCGGTGCGACGGGCGGACCGTTCAGCGATGCCCAGGTCCTGACCGTGACGCCGGCCAACGCCGGCAAGGCGGAGATCATCGAGGGTGAGCTCGCCCAGGTCGGTGCATTCGCGCCCGTCGGCTATTACCTCAAGTTTACACCGGACCCCGCTTTTTCGGGCCAGGTCAAGATCGCGTACCAGCTGACGGCCGCCGCCGGCGCCTCCAATGTCGGCGTGATCACTTACAATTTAAGTTTCGATGCGGATGCTGTCGTCGGCGAGATCGATAGCCTCGTGCGCGGCTTTGTTCAGGCCCGGCAGAATCTGCTGGCGTCGAGCATCCAGGTGCCTGGGTTGCTCGATCGGCGCCGGATGCTGAGCGCAACCGATCCGGTGACAATGCGCGTGTCGCCTTCGAGGGATGGGGTCGGCATGAGTTTTGCCACCAGCCTGGCGCAGCTCGAAGCGGCGAGAAATGCGGCAGATGGCATCGAGGGCGGCGAAGTCTCGCCGCTGAACGTCTGGCTCGATGCCACGATGATGCTCCACAACCGCGAACAGAATGACGATCGCTGGGGCGGCTTCGGCCTGTTTTCGGCGGGCGTCGATTATCTCCTCAACGAAAAGGCGTTGATCGGCTTCTCGTTCCATATCGATCATATGACCGATCCGACGAAGGACGACGCCGAGATCCGCGGTACCGGTTGGCTCGCCGGCCCATATACCTCGCTCGAGCTCATGCAGGGCATCTTCTTCAATACCAGCCTTCTCTATGGCGGCTCCGACAACGACATCGACACGGCCTTCTTCGATGGCTCTTTCGATAGCAGTCGCTGGCTGTGGGACAGCTCCATTACCGGCCAATGGGACCTGGATGAGGATACGATCCTCACGCCCAAGCTGCGCGCCGTCTATCTGAATGAGGATGTCGATGACTACGGTGTCCGGAATGACGCCGGCGGCGAGCTTGGTCTGGAGGGGTTTGCCCTCGAACAGTTCCGGGTGAGCCTTGGGGCGGAGATCGAGCGACAGTTTACGATGGAGAACGACGTGACGCTCAAGCCGCGGGTCGGTGCCGCGGCCGGCTATTCCGGTCTCGATGGCAGCGGCATGTTCGGCTCGGTGCTGGCGGGCGTGTCGCTGCAGGCAAACGAGGCCTGGGTCATCGACGCAATGCTGCGCGCCACCGTCGAAGGGGATGGCGAAGCCTATGTCGGCGCCCGCGTCGGGGTCGGTGGTCGGTTCTAGAGCGCCGAGCGTTCAGAAGAGCGCACCAAGGAGCTCCTGCATTGCCCGTCACCGCGGGGTTTGATCGGCCGATTTTTTTTCAGCCGCTGTCGTCAAGGCAGCGGCTGTTTGATTGATAGAGGGTATGGAGGAATGTTCGGCGATTCCGAAATCCGGCGCTCCTCGATCGCCCATCGTCAAGGTGCGTGCGGCGACTGTTCAATCGCGCATTGATCAACTGGATCTGCTTGCGCCCAACGCGTGCAACGCCGTTCGAAAGAGGCCTTCATACCCTCAATTTGCACTGGACACACAGCTTTAACTTGACTAGCAAACTCATGAAATTGCCACAGGGTCGTCGGCGCTCGGGTCACCCGCCCGCCGGCGGGCCAGTCAAGGGAGTGATCCATGTCCAGCCGTCTCAAGGCCTTCTCCGCATTGGTCGTGTCGTTGTCGCTCTTTCTGCCGGCGACATCGCAGGCAGAAAGCGCGTTTGTCGATCACAGAGGAAAGACGATCACGTTTGCCAAGCCCCCGGAACGGGTCGTCACCATCGTCCGCTCCGCACCGATCATCTATCGCGCCGTCGATGCAAAGGCGGACAACATCGCCGGCATGAACAAGGATAGCCTGGTGCGCTATTTCACCAAGGGCATTTACGCCGACATGCTGCCGGAGATGGCGAAGATCAACGCCGGTGCCGCTCAGGACGGCTTCGTGCCGAATGTCGAGGCGATCCTCGCCCAGAAGCCGGACGCGGTGATCCAGTGGACCCATGACGAAAAGCTGATCGAGCCGCTGGAGCGCGTGGGGCTCACCGTCGTCGGCTGGCAGTGCTGCTCGGAGCAGGACCGGCTCGACTATGTCAGCTTGACCGGCTACATGACCGGCCGCAACGACCGCGCCCAGGCGATCCTGAAGGCGCAGTCGGATATCCTGAAGGAGCTCGACGGCAAGGTCGCCAAGCTCGACAAGGCCAAGCTTCCTTCGGTGCTGCACATCGACAAGGTGGCCGACCAGATCCAGGTCATCGCCAACGGCTCGCAGGACCTGTCGCTGAGCGGCGTTACCAACCCGGCGGCCGACGGCACCGGCGAATGGTGGCGCACGGTCGATTTCGAGCAGTTGCTCGTCTGGAACCCGGATATCATCATCATCCCGGCCTATGCCGACGACCTCAATCCCAAGGATTTCTTCGACAATCCGGTGCTGGCGAGCCTCAAGGCGGTCAAGGACAAGCGCGTCTACAAGCAGCCGGTCTTCGCCCGCACGCCCGATGCACCGGAAATCTTCCTGACGTCGGAATGGCTGGCAGCGATTGCCCATGGTCCCGATTTCGCGCCTGATTTCAAGAAGCAGATCGGCGATACCTACAAGCTGATTTACGGCGCCGCCCTTTCGGACGAGCAGGTGAAGAAGATCCTCGAATCCGAGCGCAACGCGCCGGCGACCCAATATGCCGAACTCTTCGACTGAGGCACCATCAACGGGCTGGGTCGGCCGGAAACTGGCTTCGGTTTCCGTCCTCCCGGCGCTGATTGCGCTGCTGGTCGCAGTCGTCCTCTATTCGATAACGATCGGGCGCTACGACCTGTCGGTGCGCGATGTCGCCTACATCCTGATCGATAACCTCCACCCGCTGGTCACGCCCTATTGGGATCCGGTGCAGGAAGTCGTCGTCGAGCAGGTTCGCCTGCCGCGCATCATGGCGGCCGTTATCGTCGGCTTCGGGCTTGCGGTTTCGGGCGCAGCACTGCAGGGACTGTTCCGCAATCCGCTGGTCGATCCCGGCATCATCGGCGTCACGTCCGGTGCCGGTTTCGGCGGGACGCTGGCAATCCTTATCGGCTTGCAGGGCTATCTGCTGCTGGGCATGGCATTTCTCTTCGGTGTCGGCAGCGTCTTTCTGGTCAAGCTGCTGGCGACCGTTCGTGGGCGCACAAGCATGCTGACGCTGGTTCTGGCCGGCGTGGTCATATCGGCGTTCTTTTCGGCGGCAATTTCCATCGCCAAGCTGCTCGCGGATCCCTTTCAGAAACTGCCGGCGATCACCTACTGGCTGATGGGCAGCATCGCGTCGAGCAACTACCTAGATGTTCTGCTGGTCTCAGCGGCTGTCGTGCCTTCCGCCGTCGCGATCTACCTCTTGCGCTTCCAGATCAACATCATGTCGCTCGGCGAGGAGAAGGCGCGCGCGCTCGGCACCAAGGTCGTGCTGGTGCAGTGGATCATCCTTTTGGCTTCGGCGCTGATTTCGGCGGGGGTGGTCGCAACCTCGGGCATCATCGGCTGGGTCGGCCTCGTCATTCCCCACGTTGCCCGCGCTCTGGTCGGCGCCGATCATCAACGGCTGCTGCCTGTCTCTGGCGTTATGGGCGCGATCTATCTGCTGATGGTCGACAATCTCGCGCGCACGGTGACGACGGCAGAAATCCCGCTCGGCATCATTACCGCGCTGATCGGCGTGCCGGTCTTCGCGGTGATCCTGCGGCGCCTGCACGCAAAGGGAGGCTGGTCCAGTGATTGAGGCAAGCGATCTCACCGTCGAACGCGGTGGCAAGACCATCCTCAGGAACTACAGCCTGCGGCTTGCGCGCGGGCGGACGCTCGCCGTTCTCGGCGCCAATGGCGTCGGCAAGACGACGCTGATCAACACGCTGATTGGCCTGATCAAGCCCAGGTCCGGCCTATTGTCGATCGGCGGACAGGTGGGCTTCGTGCCGCAACTGTTTGAAGTGCCGTTCGCCTATTCCGCGCTCGATATCGCGCTGATGGGAAGAGCCCGCCATCTCGGCCTGTTCGGTGCGCCCGGCAAAAGGGATTATGAGATCGTCCGGCACTATTTCCACATGCTCGGCATCGAACATTTCGAACCGCAGGTGTTCAATTCCTTGAGCGGCGGCCAGCGTCAGCTGGTGATGATCGCCCAGGCGCTGGCATCGGAATGCGAGCTGCTGGTGCTCGACGAGCCCTGCGCGGCCCTCGACTACAAGAACCAGGACAAGGTTCTGGGGCTGCTTGAGCACCTCAGGGAGACGCACGACATGACGATCGTCTTTTCCACCCACATGCCGCAGCACGCGGTCGAAATTGCCAGCGACGTGCTGTTGATGACCAGCGGTAACAGCTATGTCTGCGGCCCGACCGCGGACGCGCTCAGCGCCGAAAACCTGAGCGCCCTTTACGACCTGCCGATCGCGCGTGCGGATTTCGACGGGTTATCCAAACACACCTATGCGCCGGTGTTCCGGCATGATGGAGCCAATTTCGATGGCTGACACGAGACGTGGCAAAGGCATCGCCTATATCCACTGGGGCAACAGCTGGCAGCTGCGCAGCTTCCAGGATTTCCGCCACTATCTCGACGACCTCATCTATATCCACGACTTGCCCAAGGTCGACCTGTCGGCCTATGCGGCGGTGGTCATGCCGGATGCGATGGACGCGGCAGCGCCGATGGCGCATGCTCGGCAACTGAACGCCTACATGCATGGCGGCGGTTTTCTCGTCGTCTGCCTGCAGGGCCACGCCGCCTGGCTCGATGTCCCCGGCCTGGAATGGACGCCCGGCAACTGCCGTGATTGGCTGTGGTGGACCAAGGGCGAAAGGCTGGAAGTCAGTCTCTCCGCGCCGCATCACCCGATTACCGAAAGCCTGCCGCTTTCGCATATGAGCTGGCATTGGGGCGGCTCCTATAACGTGCCCGAGGGCGCGCGCTCGATCCTCGAGATCGACGACGGCGGCGGCAGCCTGTTCCTCGACTTTCCGTCGCTTTCGGGCGGCGGACGGCTGCTGCTGGCAACGCTCGACCCGCATTCGCACAACGGCCAGCGCTTCATGCCGGCGACGACACGCTTCCTGCAATCTTTCTATCCCTGGCTGAACCGGGAACTCGGGATCGAACGACCACAGAGAAACCGTTTCACCTATCTGCAATGCTCGCACGTCCCGTCGGAATGGCATCCAGAATGGATCGAGCAAAGCCTGAAACAGGCGGGCTTCGAGCCGCTGTTCGCTCCGCTTTACGAGCTCGGGCCCGAACTGCTGAGCAAGACGGACACGCTTTACATCCCGAGCAGCCACGACGAGTTCTTCCTGAAGAGCCGGTCCGACGATCTCATCGCCTTTCTCGAGAGCGGTGGAAACCTGGTCATCTGCGCCGAACCATGCCAGCCATGGCTGCCCTTCATGGCGCCGTTCCACGCGGTTTCGCCGCGGCCGTTCAGCAACATCAAGGTTCGGGTGCGCAACGACCGCTTCGGGATCTTCTCCGACCTTGGAGACGGTTTCGATGGCTGGCAGGGCATTTTCGGCCAGTATGCGCGCGGTTGGACAGATCCGCCCCCCGGGGCGATCTGGCTGACCGATGTCGGCCCCGAGAGCGATCCGAAACCGGCCGACTGGATCTGGCAATATCCCACGCCGACGGCACGCGGCGGATACGTCTTCATGCACAACGGCGACAACATGACCCGCTATCCGGACCATGGTCCGAACAAGGAGGCGCTCGTCGCCAACATCGCCGTCGCGCTCAGAAAGCTCTCTGTCGGCGAACTGCTGTTCTAGCGGGAGTGGGCTTAGGTCCTATTCCGACTTTCGACCTTGGGCGGCGTGAGGCGGCGGGCTTGCTGCGTGCGATGCCGTTATGGCGCTGTTTCGCCGCTCGACAGGCTGGTTGTGTCCCGTTACATCGCTTGCCATGCAATTTCGCTTCGACCGCACCGCATCCTTGTTTTCCGTCCTGCTATTCGCCGTCCTCGTCCTGCTTGCGACGCATGGTGCCGGCTCGGGGTGGGTTCGCGGCTTTTCCGGGGATGTCCTGGCGGTGATGTGGGTTTACTGCATGCTCGCATCGGTGCTGCAGACGCGACCGTCACTGCTTGCCGGTGTCGCCTTCCTGCTGGGCGTGGCGATTGAACTTGCACAGTATCTGGCGGCTACGTTTGGACTTCGCATTTCCAATCGGATCCTGCGGATCGTCGTCGGCGCTACCCCGGACTGGTGGGATGTGCTCGCCTATGGGCTGGGTGCCGTCATCGTGCTCGGGCTGGCGACGCGCGGCCGTTTCTGGCAGCGCCGCTCCATCGTGGCCACCAAACTCTGATCAAGCAGGTTCGTCGACCGAAGCGCGAGCTGGCGAAACCAGTTCCATTGCGCCCGCAACCAGACGTGCAACATGTGCCGCATCTGGCGCCTCGCCAAAGAGGATACGGTACATGATGGGCGAGACGACGCGGTCCATGATTGAGTCGACGTCCGGAAACCCTTCGCCACGAAGCTGCGCTCGCGCGGCAATCACCTCAATCTGCTGCCTGGTGAAGTTGCAACACTGATAGGCGCCGCTGCCATCCTGGGACGCCAACACATCGCGTATCATCTCGCGCCCCGGCTTTGACGACATTTCCTCGGCATATTGTTCCGCCCAGGCCAGAAGGTCGTTGCCGCCATTTCCGGTATCGATCGGTACCATGTCGGGCTTCAGGCGTTCGACCGCGACATCGGCCAGCAATTCCTGGATGTCGCCCCACCGGCGATAGATGGTCGAGGGCGTCACGCCCGCCTCCGCCGCGATCGCCGGAATGGTGATTGCGGCGCGCTCCATCCTTGTCATCAGCGCTTGCACGGCTGCGTGCACCGATGCCTGCACTCTGGCGCTGCGCCCGCCCGGGCGTGGACCTTCCCTGCCTGCCATTTTCAACGTGTCCTTCCCCGTTGCGCATGGATCAGAAACTTTCACTGCTTCATAAACGCAAATTATTTGCTTTTGTGACGCTTCGCCCTTACATCGCGTAAACGCAATGATTTAGCGTTAAGGATGATATAGATGGTCTCCTCTACCAAATCCAGTCGGGCTGGCGCCAATCCCATCGCCTTCCACGCAGTCACGCTTGCCACATTCTTCGGCGCATCGGCGGCACCCACGCCGCTTTACCGCATCTATCAGGAGAGCTTTGCTGCCTCGCCTGTGATGATGACCGGGATCTTCGCGGTCTATGCCTTTGCGCTTCTGTCCGCGCTGCTGGTGGCCGGCTCGATATCGGATCATCTCGGCCGGAAACCGGTGATCTTTGGTGCGCTGCTGCTCGAAATCGTGGCGATGGCGCTCTTCGTCGTTGCCGATGCACCGTCCTGGCTGATCGCAGCGCGCATCGTTCAGGGACTTGCGACTGGCATCGCCGGCGCATCGATCGGCGCAGCGCTGGTCGACGTCGATCGCGTGAAGGGCCAGCTCGTCAATTCGCTGGCGCCGCTGATCGGCATGGCCGTCGGCGCCTTGGGAACCAGTGCGCTCATTCAATACGGGCCATTTCCGCTGCATCTCGTTTATGGGCTGCTCTTGATCGGCTTTGTCGTGCTGGCAGCAGTGATATGGCTGACGCCGGAGACCGGCGGCAAACGGCCGGGCGCCCTGTCTTCACTCAGGCCGACGATCGCCATACCGCCTCAGATCAAGCGGCCGCTGGCGCAGGCGACCCCGATCAACATCGCCAACTGGGCGCTTGGCGGCTTCTATCTCTCGCTGATGCCGTCGCTTGTCGCATCCGTGACCGGAAGCCGTGCGCCGCTGACGGGCGGAGCCGTCGTCGCGGCGTTGATGGCAGCCGGTGCCGTCAGCGTTTTCCTGCGTCGCGCACGCGGTGCCCGGGCCAACGTAACCTTCGGCGTCGCGGCAACGACCTTGGGCATGCTGGTCGTGGTTGCCGGCACGCACCTTGCCAACGTTCCGGTGATGATCATCGGCACGCTTTTGACCGGCGCCGGCTTCGGCACCAGCTTTCTCGGCATCATGGGGTCGATCATGCCGCTCGCCAAGGCTGATGAACGGGCCGGGCTGCTGTCCGCCTTCTACATCCAGAGCTATCTCGCCTTCAGCCTGCCGGCAATGGCAGCAGGCTTTCTGGCAAAGGAGCTCGGCTACCAGGCGACGACCGACACCTACGCGGCCGTCATCATAGTCACTGCGGTCGGAGGGCTGCTGGCAAGCCGGGAGCGCCGGGCAGGTGTGTTGCCGGCGTGATGACCGAACGTCGACGGTGCGCCTCGTCGACGTTCGAGCGGAGAAAGCTGTTCCCGGTGGAATAAGGTCTCGTGACGCCCGTTATTCCTTCGGACCGGAAATGCCGGTTCGTTCTCAACAAGGAGTTACGGGCATGAAAAACCACTGGAAACTGAGCGCCGCCCTCGTCGCCGGCGTTGCCGCCTTTGCCGGTGCGCAGGCACAGGCAAAACAAAGCACAGTGCCGGCGCAATCCGTCCACAGGCAGGCGGGTGGCCATAACGACGGCTCCATCATGGTTGCCGGCAACAGTTCCTCCAATTCGTCGAGCAACTCCTCATCGAACAGTTCGTCGAATTCAAGCTCCAATTCTTCGTCGAACAGTTCATCCAATTCGAGTTCGAACTCCAGTTCGAACTCGTCCTCCAACAGCTCTTCCAATTCCTCGTCGAATGGCTCGGACCGTTCCTATCGCCCGGGCAAGGTGTGGCATACGCGCTGAGGTCGCACGACAAACAAGACAAAGCGGGGACCGGGCAACCGGTCCCCGCTTCCTGTTGTCGGCAGCAAATCAGCGCGCGGCGCGCGCGATCTTTCGATACCAGCCGGAGCTTGCGATCGTGTTGCGGTAGACCACGTCCCGGCTTGCAGCCTCTTCGCCCGTTTCCGCCCGGATCTCCGCCCGGATTGCGGCATCGTCCCGACGAAAAGGAATGACTTGAACCAATGGCGTGCCCTTCTCGATCACATGCACGCCATCCGCTGCCGTCGCGAAGAACG
Organism: Ensifer adhaerens; assembly: GCF_013283195.1. Lineage (GTDB taxonomy): Bacteria > Pseudomonadota > Alphaproteobacteria > Rhizobiales > Rhizobiaceae > Ensifer > Ensifer adhaerens_G. The sequence continues at coordinate 298,110 of NZ_JABEKT010000002.1, forward strand.
GGAAGTGGATGTTGGCGCTGTAGGTGTCGGTATCGACGACGCCGGCCACGCACTCGAACGGCTGGGGCGGCCGGTTGAGCGGCGGCACGAACAAGCAACTCCAACCGGGCGGGGTGCGGATGGACCAGTAATTGTGAAACTTGCAGGGCGGGCTCGGCGCCTTCGGATTGCCGGCTACCTGATGGGCACCATGATTGCTGACCATCACCCGGTCGAATTCCCAGCCGGCCTCGACATTCTGCCCGTCGTCGCGGATTTCGAGGCGCACCGTGGCTGCCAGAGGCAGGATCCACCCTGTCGTCATGGCGTCGAGGAAGGGCATGCAGCGCTTGATGGTAAGACCATTGTCCCTGGCGGAAAGATGCTCAGGGTCGACCGCCGGAAGCTTGCGATACCAGTCGGGCAGGCTGTTCTTTGCTGCCAGCGGTGGCGCGATTATTCCAAGGTCCTGCGGATCGCAGAGGAATTGGATGTTTGACGGGTCTTTCTTCCAGAAGTGCAACATGTCCGTTCTCCGTTCGGGTGGACGGAAGAACGGATGCTGCCGGCGTTTATTCCATGGCCTCGAAAAACGCCGGCGCCGTTGCCGCCCTCGGCGCTTTTCGGAGAGTGCCGAGGGATCCGGTGTCGGACGTCAGGAAATCGCCTTCGCGGCGCGTTGAGCCCGGTACTGCGCGGCCGGAACGCCGCCCCAGCCCCAATTATCGAGTTCGACCTCCTCGATGATCACGTAGGTGGAATCAAGCGGCTTGTTGAGCACGTTGAGCAGCACTTCGCTGACGCCGCTGATGATGGCCGCCTTTTCTTCTGGCGATACCGAAGTGCGATCGGCGGACGTTCCTTCGCGGGTGACCTGGACGGTGACGATAGGCATGGCAGTCTCCTTTGCGTTAAGGTGGAAAGTCTAAAATGACTGGCTCGACCAGCGGCCGAGCCAGGATCGACGGGGTCACCAGCGTCCGGCGTGCTGGCCTCCGTCGACGTGGAGAATTTCGCCGGTGACGAAATTGGCCGCCTCCAGATAGAGCACCGCATCGACGATATCGTCGATCTCGCCCATCCGGCCGACCGGATGCAGTGTCGCCAGTGCGGCGTGGGTCTCGGGCGCATGCATCGGGGTCTTGATGATCCCCGGCGAGACGGCGTTGACGCGTACTCCGGCTTTTGAAAACTCCATGGCGAGCGACTGGGTCACGGCGTTCAGTCCGCCCTTGGTCAAAGAGGCAAGCGCCGCCGGCAGGCCGGCGATCGGCTGATCGACGAGGCTCGTGGTGATGCTGACGATGTGGCCTGAGCCTTGTTGCAGCATTTCGGCGGCGGCACGCTGTGTGATGTGGAAGAAGCCGGCGACATTCACACCCAGGTTGTGTTCGTAGTCCGCCAGGGTGAACTCGGTAAACGGCTTCGACAGGAAGACGCCGGCATTGTTCACCAGCGAATCGATGCGGCCGAAGCGCTCCAGAGCCACCGCCACGATCCGATCTGCCGTTTCCGGCTTGGCAATGTCGCCCTGGACAGTTGCGACGTCGGGGTCACCGCTCTCCCCGATCGACCGGGACGTGGCGACGACGCGATAGTTACGGCTGCGGTAGGCTTGCACGATTGCGGCGCCTATGCCTTGCGATGCACCGGTGATGATGACGACTTTCTGCTCCTGGCTCATGATCTCGATCCTTTTCAGTTGCAGCGACCGCCATTGGCGATCGCCCTACGCCCTCGGCGTTGGTACAGCTGTTTTAGATCCATTCTCGATCCGGCAGAATAATCGCCAGTTGGCGGACATCCGTGCGAAAATCGGTACAATCAGCCAAGCGTTCCGGCCTCGCGGGCCAGGCGCGCAAATTCCGCGCGCAGGGTCGGAGCGGCAAAATCGACGAAGGCGCGCACTTTCGGAACGGACATGCGGCCCGGTGGCGCCAGCAGATGGACGGGCAAGGGTGGGTGCTCGGCATCAGCCAGCACGATCTTCAGTCGGCCGTTCCGCATGTGCTCGGCGACATGGTAGGAATAGAGCCTTGTCAGCCCTTTGCCATCCGCGGCCGAATCGGCCGCGGCGCGCACGCTGTTGACGATGCAACGTGGTTGCAGGTGAACCGTTCGAGGGATGGTCGAGCCCTTCGCCGGCGTAAAGGTCCAGCTTTCAAGACCGAAGTTGCTGAAGGCGACGATGCGATGGTTGGCGAGATCCGCCGGCTCCTCGATCGGCGGGTGATTGGCGAGATAATCCGGTGATGCGACGACGACGCGCCTGACATCACCGCCGAGGCGGGTGGCGATATCGGATGAATCGGCCAGTCGGCCAATGCGCAGCGCGATATCGATGCCCTCGTCGACGAGGTTGACGAAGCGATCGAGCAAAAGGAGCCGGACCGAGACATCCGGGTAGAGATCGAGGAAACGATCGACGATCGGGCGCAACACCTCCTCGCTGACAATCGGTGGCGCCGAGATCGTCAGCGTGCCGCGCGGTGCCGAGCGTTCGCCGCCGGCAAGCAAGTCTGCTTCCTCGAGATCGGTGAGCACGCGCCGGCACGCAGCCGCATAGCGTTCGCCGGCTTCACTCAGCTTCAGGCTGCGCGTCGTGCGATGCAAGAGCTCGACGCCGACATGCGCCTCGAGGAATCCCAATGCCCGGCTGACCGCCGTCGGTGAGCGGTTCAGCCGCCTTGCGGCACCGGCGAGGCTGCCCTCGTCGATTGCGGTGACGAAGACCTTCATGGCGTCGATGCGGTCCATTCTGCCGATCTCCGGAGTAATAGCTGCTATAGGGGAACTATTCTCCCGGCGAGCGGCCGGAGTAAAGGCCTGCGCAGCAACGGCGAGTGATCGTCGCTGCCGCTGAGGATGCGGGAGAAAGCTCTCTGAAGCCGCGAAGCCGTTAATTCTGGTCGAGCGCCTTCGTAAGGCTCAGTGCCACCAGCGTGCAGATCGCGCCGGAGATCAGATAACCGCCGATGAAGACGATGCCGAAGCTGGTTGCAAGCCCAAGCGCCACCAGCGGCGCGAACGCCGCACCGACGAGCCAGGCCAGATCCGAGGTGAGCGCTGCCCCCGTGTAACGGTAGTACTGGGTGAAGCGCGAGGACACGGCACCGGAGGCCTGGCCGAAGGTCAGGCCGAGAACGGCAAAGCCGATCAGGATATAGGCATCCTGTCCAGCCCCACCGGCGTCAAGCAGGAAGGGGGCGGAGAAACTGAAGATCGCGATCAGCGTCGCGCCGAGCATCAGCTCGTTGCGGCGGCCGATCCGGTCGGCGATCAGACCCGACACCACGATGCCGACGACGCCGACGGCGGCACCTGCCACCTGGACCATGAGAAACCGGGCCGCCGACTGTCCGCCATTGAGGATGACCCAGCTGAGCGGAAAGATCGTCACCAGATGGAACATCGCAAAGCTGGCGAGCGGCACGAAAGCGCCGAGTACGACGTCGACCGCATGTTTGCTCAGCATTTCGAACACCGGGCGGGCCTGCAGCTCCTGCGCGTCCATCGCCGCGCCGAACTCCTTGCTGCCGACGATACGCAGGCGCGCAAACAGCGCCACGACGTTGATCGCAAACGCCACGAAGAAGGGATAGCGCCAGCCCCAGGAAAGGAAATCCTCCTCGGAGAGATTGGCGACGAAATAGCAGAAGATGATGCTGGCGAGCGCAAAGCCGATGGGTGCGCCAAGCTGCGGGATCATTGCATACCAGCCGCGGTGGTTCGGGGGCGCGTTGAGGTTGAGCAGCGACGCCAGCCCATCCCAGGCGCCGCCGAGCGCAAAACCCTGGCCCAATCTGAACAGCGCCAGCAGCGCCACCGCCCAGAAGCCTATGGTCTCAAAGCCCGGCAGGAAGGCGATCGATGCGGTCGAGCCGCCAAGGATCACCAGGGCGATCGTCAGCTTGGTGCCGCGGCCGTAGTTGCGGTCGATCCACATGAAAACCAGCGAGCCGACAGGGCGCGCGATGAAGGCCAGCGGAAAGATCGCGAACGACAACAATGTGGCCGCGACCGGATTGGGCGCAAACGGGAAGATGAGTTTCGGAAAAACCAGGATCGAGCCGAGGCCGTAGACGAAGAAGTCGAAGAACTCCGACATGCGGCCAATGACAACGCCGATGGCGATGCTGCCCGGTGACAAGGGCTTGTCGTCATGGATGCGACGGGCGTCCCGCTCAAGGCCTGAAGACGTAGGATTGACGACCGAGCTCATGAATTCCTCCCGGCGATTTGTGCCGCCTCGTCGAAATGTTGATCAATCAACGCCCGAGATCAAGGAAGCGGCGAAAAAAAACGTGGACTCACCGGCATCTTCCCAATGGTCAGCCGGCGAGGATGCACTAGATTGGGCATTTGCGGACGTCGCTGTCTATTCTGCTGCGATGCGACAGAATGCTGCAGTGCGACGAACAACCTCATTCCGCCGAGCCCGATACGCGACTAGTGCCGAATAGACAAAACGCAAATGGAGCCCGAAATGCCCACTCCATTGAAGCTCGCCGGACGATCGGCCGTTCTTCTATCGACCCTGGTCCTTGCCGGGTGCGACATGGTCGTGATGTCGCCCTCCGGCGATATCGCGGCACAGCAGAGAGATCTGATCGTCGTTTCGACGATCCTCATGCTCATCATCATCGTGCCGGTGCTTTTCCTGACGCTGTTTTTCGCCTGGCGCTACCGCCAGTCCAACACGGCTGCAAAATACGATCCGGAATGGCATCACTCGACCGGGCTCGAAGTCGTCATCTGGTCCGCGCCGCTGGCAATCATCATCGCGCTCGGGGCCATCACCTGGATCAGCACCCACAAGCTCGACCCCTACAGGCCGCTCGACCGGATCGACGCCGACAGGCCGGTGCCTGCCGACATCAAGCCTCTGACCGTCGAGGTGGTGGCGCTCGACTGGAAATGGCTGTTCTTCTATCCAGACTACGGCATCGCCACCGTCAACGAGATGGCGGCACCTGTCGACGTGCCGATCAATTTCAAGCTCACCGCCTCCTCGGTGATGAACTCGTTCTACGTGCCGGCGCTCGCCGGCATGATCTACACGATGCCCGGCATGCAGACCCGGCTGCACGCCGTCATCAACAAGAAGGGCGAGTATGAAGGGCTGTCGTCGAACTACAGCGGCGACGGTTTTTCGCACATGCGTTTCAAGTTCCATGGGCTCGACCAGGCCGGCTTCGATCGGTGGATCGCAAGGGTCAAGAGCAACGGCACGATGCTCAACCGCGACGCCTACCTGAAGCTTGAGAAGCCGAGCACCAAGGAACCGGTCCGCTACTTTTCCAGCGTCGAGGATGGGCTTTTTGAAGCTGTGCTGAACATGTGCGTGCGCCCCGGCCAGATGTGCATGAGGGACATGATGCACATCGACATGATGGGCGGCGGCGGCGTCGAAAGTCACGAGAACCGCGCCAAGCTCGAGCACGACAACCGCCATGCGGGTGAGACGGGCCATGCCGGCGAAGCGGCACCCGGCGCGACTTTCCCGGCAACGGGCAATCCGTCGAAGAGCGAAGAGCCGGCCGAAGGCATCGACAAGGAACCGCAGTCGATGAACCACGATATGCACAACATGCACGGCGATCAGAAGCCGCCCGCCGAGAGCCAGGACGGTCCGGCGCCGGCGCAGTTGAACAATTCCGGCACTACCACTCAGCCCTGAAGCCGCATTTCAAGAGAATTTGGATAGCCCTATGTTCGGTAGCACCAACCTCACACAATTCATCTTCGGGCGGCTCACCTGGGAGGCGATCCCCTATCACGAGCCGATCCTGGTCGCGACCTTCATCGCCGTTGCGATCGGCGGCATCGCCGTCCTGGCGCTGATCACCAAATACAAGCTCTGGGGCTATCTCTGGCACGAATGGTTCACCTCGGTCGATCACAAGAAGATCGGCATCATGTACGTGATCCTGGCGCTGGTCATGCTGATGCGCGGCTTTGCCGATGCGATCATGATGCGCCTGCAGCAGGCGATCGCCTTCAACGGCAACGAGGGCTATCTCAATCCGCATCACTACGATCAGATCTTCACCGCCCACGGCGTGATCATGATCTTCTTCATGGCCATGCCTTTCGTCACCGGCCTGATGAACTACGTGGTTCCGCTGCAGATCGGCGCGCGCGACGTTTCCTTCCCGTTCCTCAACAATTTCTCGTTCTGGATGACCACGGCCGGGGCGGTGATCATCATGATGTCGCTGTTTGTCGGCGAGTTCGCGCGCACCGGATGGCTCGCCTATCCGCCGCTGTCGGGCGCCGATTACAGTCCGGGCGTCGGGGTCGACTATTATATCTGGGGCCTGCAGGTGGCGGGGGTCGGAACGACGCTGTCGGGCATCAACCTGATCGCGACCATCGTCAAGCTGCGCGCGCCCGGCATGACGCTGATGAAGATGCCGGTCTTCACCTGGACGTCGCTCTGCACCAACATCCTGATCGTCGCCACCTTCCCGATCCTGACGGCGACGCTGGCGCTCTTGTCGCTCGACCGCTACGCCGGCACGAACTTCTTCACCAATGACCTTGGTGGCAACCCGATGATGTATGTGAACCTCATCTGGATCTGGGGCCATCCGGAAGTCTACATCCTCATCCTGCCGGCCTTCGGCATCTTCTCCGAAGTCGTCGCCACATTCTGTGGCAAGCGCCTCTTCGGCTACGCCTCGATGGTCTACGCCACCTGCGTGATCATGATCCTGTCCTATCTCGTCTGGTTGCACCACTTCTTCACCATGGGGTCGGGTGCGTCGGTCAACGCCTTCTTCGGCATCACCACGATGATCATCTCGATCCCGACGGGCGCGAAGATGTTCAACTGGCTCTTCACCATGTATCGCGGCCGCATCCGCTACGAAGTGCCGATGCTGTGGACCGTCGGCTTCATGGTCACCTTCGTCATCGGCGGCATGACGGGGGTGATGCTGGCAATCCCGCCGGCCGATTTCGTGCTGCACAACTCGCTGTTCCTGATTGCCCACTTCCACAACGTCATCATCGGCGGCGTCGTGTTCGGCCTGATGGCGGGCCTCGTCTACTGGTGGCCGAAGGCGTTCGGCTACAAGCTCGATCCGTTCTGGGGCAAGATGAGCTTCTGGTTCTGGCAGATCGGCTTCTTCTTCGCCTTCATGCCGCTCTACGTGCTCGGCCTGATGGGCGTCACCCGCCGCGTCAGCCAGTTCGAGGATCCCTCGCTGCAGATCTGGTTCGTCATCGCCGCCTTCGGCGCGGTGCTGATCGCGCTCGGCATCGCCTCCTTCGTCGTCCAGCTCGTCGTCAGCTATCTGAGGCGCGACCAGCTGCGCGACACCACGGGCGATCCTTGGAATGCCCGCACGCTGGAATGGTCGACCTCGTCGCCGCCGCCGGACTACAACTTCGCTTTCACCCCGGTCGTGCACGACCATGACAGCTGGTACGACATGAAGAACCGCGGCTACGAGCGCCCGCTCGGCGGCTTCAAGCCGATCCATATGCCGAAGAACACCGGCACGGGCGTCATCCTCGCCGGTATCAGCGTCGTGCTCGCCTTCGCGCTGATCTGGTACATGTGGTGGCTGGTGGTCGTGTCGTTCGTTGCCATCCTGGTCGTGGCGATCGGCCATACGTTCAACTACAACCGGGATTTCTACATCCCAGCCGAGACCGTGACGGCAACCGAGGACGCCCGGTCCGAACTTCTGGCGGAGCGCAGCTGAGATGACGAACGCCACCCAAACCGAAGCGCCGCAGTTCTACCTTGAGGAAGAGCACCATCCCGAAGGCAGCACCATGCTGGGCTTCTGGATCTACCTGATGAGCGACTGCCTCATCTTCGCTGTGCTGTTTGCCACCCATGGCGTGCTTGGGCGAAACTATGCGGCCGGCCCGTCACCTGCCGATTTGTTCGACCTGTCGCTCGTCGCCATCAACACGGCGATGCTGTTGCTCTCGTCGATCACCTACGGTTTTGCCATGCTCCAGATGGAGCGCAACGCCAAGATGGAGACGATCTTCTGGCTCGGCGTCACTGCCGTGTTCGGCCTCGCCTTCCTTAGCCTCGAACTCTATGAATTCTACCATCTGATCCAGGAGGGCGCCGGCCCGACGCGCAGCGCCTTCCTGTCGTCGTTCTTCACGCTCGTCGGCACCCACGGCCTGCACGTCACCTTCGGCATTATCTGGATCGTGACGATGATGGTGCAGGTCAGGATGCACGGACTGATACCGGAGAACCGCCGCCGGCTGATGTGTCTGTCGATGTTCTGGCACTTCCTCGACGTCATCTGGATCGGCGTCTTCTCCTTCGTCTATCTGATCGGAGTCATCGGATGAGCTCACAGCCCCACAGCCTTGCGCACGAAGATGCTCATGAGGCCCATCACGGCCACAGCCACGGCCATGAAGCGGGCCATGGGTCGCTGCGAAGCTACATGGTCGGCTTTGCGCTGTCCGTCGTCCTGACGGCCATTCCCTTCGCGCTGGTCATGAGCGGTGCGCTCGACAGCAAGATGGCGACGGCCGTCGTCGTGATGGGTCTCGGCGCCATCCAGATCGTCGTGCACATGATCTTCTTCCTGCACATGAACCAGCGCTCGGAAGGCGGCTGGACGATGATGGCGCTGATCTTCACCCTCATCATCGTCGGTATCGCGCTCGCCGGTTCGCTCTGGGTCATGCATCACCTCAACGTCAACATGATGCCGATGACCCACGAGATGATGAAGAACATGCCGTGACGGCCCGTTGACGGGTACGGCGATGGACGACCGTTCGGCAGAGACAAGGCGGGGGGCAGAGCCCTCCCGCTCCCGTCTCGTTCTGACTGTCGCCTTGTCGGTGCTGATGGCGGCTTTCGTCACTCTCGGCACCTGGCAGGTGAAGCGGCTTTTCTGGAAGCTCGACCTGATCGCGCGCGTAGACGCCCGGGTGCATGCCGAACCGGTGCCGGCTCCACCCCAATCGGAATGGCCCGGCATCAGCGCGGACAAGGACGAATATCGTCGCGTCACTGCGACGGGCCTTTTTGCGCATGACAAGGAAGTCCTGGTCCAGGCTGTCACGGAACGGGGCGCCGGTTTCTGGGTCATCACGCCCATGGTCGTTGACGACCGCACGACCATCCTGATCAACCGTGGTTTTGTGCCAGCGGATCGACGCGATGCTGCCGCACGTCCGGAAAGCGAATTGCCTGGGGCTGGCCGGGTCACCGGCCTTCTTCGCATGACTGAGCCGGACGGCGGTTTCCTGCGCGCCAACGACCCGGCCGCCAGCCGATGGTATTCGCGCGATGTCGATGCGATTGCCAGAGCGCAGGACCTGGTGGATGTCGCGCCCTATTTTATCGATGCAGACGCCACGCCCAATCCCGGCGGCCTGCCGGTCGGCGGCTTGACCGTGATCAGCTTTCGCAACAGCCACCTCGTCTACGCGGCGACCTGGTTCGTGCTGGCCGTGATGAGCGCCGCGGGCATCGTGGTCGTCCATCGCGTGCGCAGGTGAGCTGCGAACAGCCTCGAGCGCTGGTCTGATCGCCCCGTCATGCTCGACGGCGCGACAGCCGGTAGACGCTCGCCGGCGGGAGATTGAGCGGTACCCAGCGCAGGAACGATGCCTCGAGGCGAAGTATTTCGAGCAGCGCTGCCGGCACAGGGCAACGCGGTCCGTAAGTGAACTGGAAGAGGCAACCGTCATCGGCAAGGTGCAGAAAGACTGCCTCAAGGATATCGCGAACCGCTTGTCTCGGCATGGAGAGCAGCGGCAGGCCGCTGATGGCGGCGCCGATCTTGCGTGTTTTCGGCAACCGCAAGTGCTGCGCATCACCCTCGATCAGCGTTGCCTCTGGAAAACGGCCCCGCAGCAACGCGGCAAAGGCCGGATTTCGTTCCACCAGAACCAGTTGGTCCTGTCGGACACCATTTTGCAGAAGTGCGCGCGTGAAAATGCCGGTGCCTGGGCCAAGCTCCAGGACATCACCGGTGTACCGGCCGATTTCGGTGGTCATGGCTGCGGCCAATCGCGTGCTCGAAGGTGCGATAGCGGCGACTTCCAATGGCTTTGTCAGCCATGAGCGCAGGAAGAGCAGGGTGTCCGATGCGGTATTGGTCAAGGTGTGGCTCCCGTTGGTGAACGGGAGCAGGTATTGCGCCTTGCAGCGCCGCAAGCATTAACCCGGGTTAAGTCAGGTATCCGCTTCCTCGCGAACGCGCTTGGCGATGCGGCTGAGGCCGACCGGCGTGATGCCGAGATAGCCTGCAAGGTCCTTCTGGGGTGCGCGCAAGACCAGATCCGGTTCCTCGGCGATCAGCGACCGGTAGCGTTCCTCCGGATCGAGCGTCAGGAACTGGCGCTCGCGACGCTCCTTGCGTTCGGCAAGGATCATCAGGGCGTTGCGTAGCATCCGCGACCAGCCGAGATCGGTGTCGACCAGCGCTTGCAGCGTCGCGAACGGAATTCTCTCCAGACGACAGGTTTCGATGGCGACCGCGGAAAAGGTGGCGCGTCCCATTGGCAGCAAGGCCGAAAGACTTGCGAAAAACCGCCCTTCGGTAGCGAAGGATTTGATCCATTCCTCGCCGTCGGCGCGAAGGTAGGTGAGCTTAACCAGGCCGGTCTCGATTATATAAATGTAGGGATGCGGCTCGTCCTGGCCGAAAATCGTCTCTCCGGGCTTCACCGGGCGAACATGAATTGCCTCGGCCAGGCGGTCCGTATTCGCAAGCGATTGCCCCGCAATACGCTCGAACAGTGAAATCGCCGCCCCGTTCGCGTGCTTAACCTCGGTTAATGCCATCCGCTTCCTCTTGCTCCAGGCTCGATTGTTCAATCAACAGGAATAGATAACATGGCACGATATGTCGTCACTGGGGCAAGTTCCGGGATAGGTCTGGAAATTGCGCTGCACCTGGCCGCAAAAGGCCACAGCGTCGTTGCGCTCGGCCGCGACAGGGAGCGACTGAGAGGCCTGGCGCAGCGTGATCAAAGGATCGAGGTGCGGGTGCTGGATATCCGAGACAAGGCGGCCATTGCCGCCTTTGGTGCCGAATTGGCGGAAGCAGATGTCATCGACGGTCTCATCAACAACGCGGCCATCCAACACAATGTCAGGCTCGATGAGCCACACTACGGCATCGACCAGATCGTCGCTGAAGTCGAGACCAATCTTGTCGCCCCCATCATCCTGTCGCGGCTGCTTTTGCCGAACACGCCTGCGCGCCCGTTCGTGATCGTCAATATCGGCTCTGCCCTTGCGTGCTATCCAAAGGCGACTTCGGCAGTCTACAGCGCCACGAAGGCGGGCTTGCGCATGTTTTCGGATGCTCTTCGGGTGCAATACGAGCAGACCTCCGTCAGAGTGGTGGATGTGGTGTTGCCGCTGGTCGAGACGCCGATGACCGCTGGGCGCGGCCGCGGCAAGATCACCGCTAAAGCGGCCGCCGCGGCAATCGTACGCGCTCTGGAGCCCGGCAGGTCGCGGGTTCATGTCGGCAAGGCAAAACTGTTGAAGCTGTTGCAAGTCATCGCTCCGCCTGTCGCTGCCGCGATCATCAGAAAGCTCTGATTTCTGATTTGAGCAGGCCTGTCGAAGATGCCGATGCCAGCGGCCACGGGCTCGCTCGACGTGCAAGCCAGGCATCAGGCTCCGACCGGTCCAGAACGTCACGGACGGCTCGGCCGCCAAACCATGTCCGTTGGCGCCCTCTTCCATTTGGCCGGTTCGAAATCCGATGTCGTTTCGTCAAACAGTCCGGGTGCACGCCGGAAGCCCGCATCTGGTCACCGGTGACGGGTCAACGGCAACAGGCGCGATCGTTCTTGACAGGAAGAGCGATGGCGCCGTGTGCCTTCGGTCTTACTTGAGGTACAGGGTCAGGCTGCCGTCGGCTGCCTGTTCAGCCCCGACGATGTTGTTGAGCTCAACATTCTGGGTCTTGAGCTTGGCGACAAGATCCTTGTTGCCGTCGACCGCCTTGTGCAGGGCGGCCAGCTGGGCGGGCGTTGCCTGGTCGATCCAGGTTCTGGTCTCGCTCAACTTGTCCAAGGTGTCGATATTGACCACCGTGAAGTTGTCGCCCTTGAAGCTGTGCACCGTCTGTTCGATTTCTGCCGGCCAGTTCATGGTCGTGCTTGCCGCGTAGGAGATGCCGCCAAAGGTCATGGCGGAAAGCGCTGCGATAAGGGAGAGCTTTGCGATGCGGTTCATGATCATTCTCCTTGGTTGTGCAGCATCCCGCATGTGCGTTAGGCCGAGGTGAACCCCTGCGAGCCGTCGTCAAACGGGTCTCATTGGTCGCCACAGGTCGTTTGCGGGCGTTTTCGCCCACACTGAAGATGCCGGGTTGTTTCGAATGTCGGGACAGTTAGCCCCCCAGCAATCAGTGCTGGATTGTGCCGTTCCGATGACTGAAAAATGGTAGCCAATCGTGACATTTTGGTGGCGCAAGTCACTGGAATATAATTACAAATTCTTCATGCGCCGATCGTTGGCCGACAAGGCGAAGTAATGACGGATCACGACGCCCATCATCGATGGAACGCTTTGCCCATTCAGCTCGCGTGGTGGGCGCCGACGACCTGCCGTCATTCGGACCGGAGCGGCCTGAGATGCCGGCGAGTTCGTCGGCGGCCGCCGGGCTCTCCGCCGCAAGACCGCTCCGCAACGGTGACACGGCCCAAGAACTGAACTTTCGTGACGTGGTGCCGTTGGCAAAGCCGGTTACGATCGCCAGGCCACCCCGGGCCGGTTGGGTCTTGTGAATGCCCGCCGGAGGTGGACGGTCACTTCGCCGTGAAGAACGTCAAGAGGACCTTTCCCTTCTCGCCAAGCAGGCACACGAACCGATCTGCCTTGCCGGCCGTGCCGTTGCGCTCGATATAGGCCTCTCCGAGGATCACCGTCTTGACCGACACGTCTTCGACCTTGGTGTCGGCGGCGGTGATTGCGAGGCTTTCCGGGTCCAGGACCAGCCCCGTAATGTCGGCGGAATGTTCCTGAAGCGCGACAAGACCGGTCGATTTGCAGGCAGTGACCGCGGGGTCCTCGGGTGTCTGGGCGCGTGCCGCAGCAGCGCATGGGAGCGACAGTATCAATGCGACGATGAAGTGTTTGGGCGCCATCTGAGGGAATCACCTTCCGTTTGCGAGATGCGACGACCTCCGCCGCACCGCTCAACGTCATGGGGTTGCGTTCGGTTCCCGAGGATCTGGGCTGCTGTGGCGTGCACGCGGGCACTAGTGAGCCCTCGAAGCCAGAAAAAATTGCAGGCACCGACCGGCCGGCGTCGCAAGGCCCCTTCGTGTTCAAAGGGCGATCGGAACGGGATTTCACAGCGTGCGCGAGCGGCGTCGGGCACGGCCAGAGAACGCATCGCCGAGCTTTCTCCGAGCTCGCCTGCGAGAAGCGACAGGTCGTCGTTAACCTTTTGTTAACCATCCGTCGCCTAGATCCCGTCAACGAAAAATTAACGAAGATGATCAAAGTGCTAACAGACGCTCGTTCGATCCGTATCAAGGGCCGCTCGTTCCTGAGCCTGGCGCTGTCGCCCGAGCTGCCGCTCGATCAGTGGCTGACGCGGCTTGACGATCTGGCCGCCCGCTCGGCCGGGTTTTTTCTCGGCCGGCCTGTTGTGCTCGATATCGTCGATCTCGACATCGACCGGCCACAGCTGAAGGGCCTGCTCGACGAGCTTGCGAGCAGAAACGTCCGGGTTCTGGGCATCGAGGGCGGGCGCCCGTCGCTGTTCGAACCGGGCATGCCACCCTCGATGAGAGGTGGCCGGCCGGCGCCGGATTTCGAAGCGGCTGCGGGCGAATTGATTGCCGGAGAGCCTAAGGTCACTGAGGTTGTCACCGTCATCGGCCAGGAAACACCGGCCGCAAGGGCGACAGCCTCGATCATTGTCCGGGAGCCGGTTCGCTCGGGGCAGTCGGTGATCTTCCCGGAAGGCGACGTCACCGTGATCGGTTCGGTCGCATCCGGTGCGGAAATCATCGCGGGCGGTTCGATTCATATCTACGGCGCGCTGCGCGGACGGGCGCTTGCGGGTTCGGTGGGCAACACCTCGGCACGCATCTTCTGCCGCCGTCTGGAAGCGGAGTTGCTGGCGATCGACGGCGTCTACAAGACCGCCGACGACATGGCCGCCGAGCTTCGCGGACAATCGGTGCAGCTTTGGCTCGAAGACGATTCGATCATGGCAGAGAGACTTAACTGAGCCGGTGCCGGCCAGGAAACAGGAGCGGAAGATGGCGAAAGTAGTTGTTGTTACATCGGGCAAAGGCGGCGTCGGCAAGACGACGTCGACCGCTGCTCTCGGCGCGGCGCTCGCGCAGCGCAACGAGAAGACCGTCGTCGTCGATTTCGATGTCGGCCTGCGCAATCTCGACCTCGTCATGGGTGCCGAGCGCCGGGTCGTCTACGACATGGTCAACGTCATTCAGGGCGACGCCAAGCTGCCGCAGGCGCTGATCCGCGACAAGCGCCTGGACACGCTCTTCCTGCTGCCGGCATCGCAGACCCGTGACAAGGACAGCCTGACACCGGAGGGTGTCGAGCGGGTCATCAACGACCTGAAGAAGCACTTCGACTGGATCATTTGCGACAGCCCCGCCGGCATCGAGCGCGGCGCGACGCTTGCCATGCGCCATGCCGACATGGCCGTCATCGTCACGAATCCGGAAGTTTCCTCGGTTCGCGACTCCGACCGGATCATCGGCCTGCTCGACGCCAAGACCGAAAAGGCTGAGCGCGGCGAACGGGTCGAGAAGCACCTGCTGCTGACCCGCTATGACGCGCTGCGCGCCGAGCGTGGCGACATGCTGAAGGTTGAAGATGTGCTGGAGATCCTGTCGATCCCGCTTCTCGGCATCGTGCCCGAGAGCATGGACGTGCTCAGGGCTTCCAACATCGGCGCTCCGGTGACGCTTGCCGACAGCAAGTCCGCCCCGGCGCTCGCCTATCTCGACGCCGCCCGCCGGCTGGCCGGCGAAGCCGTGCCGATGACCATCCCGGGTGAAAAGCGCGGCCTGTTCGGCAAGATCTTCGGACGGAGGGCAGCATGAGCATTTTCCGTTTCTTCAAAAAGCAGACCTCGGCCCCGACGGCGCGTGAACGGCTGCAGGTGCTGTTGGCCCACGAGCGCGCCTCGGTCGGCCAATCGGACCTCGTCGCGATCCTCAGGGAAGAGATCCTTGCGGTCATCTCCAAGCACGTTCAGATCGACGACGACAAGGTCACCGTCAAGATGGACCGCGGCGAGCACGTGACGACGCTGGAAGTCGACATCGAGATCCCGCTCGCGGCAAGCGCTCGGGCGGCCTGACCCTTCTGCCGGTTCCGTGCTACTGCATCGTCCTTGCGGCGCGCGTCATCCGTGATGCGCGCCGGTATCGGGGTCTGCCATGTCGGTCGAGCAAGTGGAGTGCATCGTTGCGGGCGCCGGGGTCATCGGCCTCGCCGTCGCGCGTGCGCTGGCGCAAGCCGGCCGCGAGGTGATCCTCGTCGAAGCGGCCGATCGCATCGGCAGCGGGACATCGTCGCGCAACAGCGAGGTCATCCACGCCGGCATCTATTACCCGCCCGGCAGCCTGATGGCGCGACTGTGTGTCGAAGGCAGAATTCTCCTTTATGATTATTGCCGCGAACGCGGCATTGGTCACCGGCAGTGCGGCAAGCTGATCGTCGCGACCTCGGCTGCCGAACTGCTGCATTTGCCTACTATCGCCGCCCGGGCGACGGAAAACGGCGTGACGGATCTGCGCCAGATCTCGGCTGCGGACGCCCGCAGTCTCGAGCCTGCGCTCGCCACGACAGGCGCATTGCTGTCGCCGTCGACAGGCATCATCGACAGCCATGCCTACATGATGGCGCTGCTTGGCGACGCCGAGAATGCCGGCGCGGTTTTGGCACTCAACAGCCCCGTCGAGCGTGGCCGGGTTACCAATGGCGGTGTTGTCGTGGATGTCGGCGGGGCCGAGCCGGTGAGCCTGGCGTGCCGCCTGTTCGTCAACGCCGCGGGTCTCGCCGCACCGAAGCTGGCGCGGTTGATCGAGGGGATGCCCCCAGCACTCGTGCCGAGGGAATATTATGCCAAGGGCGATTATTTCTCGCATGTCGGCAAGGCGCCGTTCTCGCGGTTGATCTACCCTGTGCCGGTTAAGGGCGGTCTCGGCATTCATCTGACGCTCGATATGGCCGGTCAGGTCCGCTTCGGACCCGATATCGAGTGGATCGACACGTTGAACTATGACGTCGATCCGGCGAAGGCCACGTCGTTCTATGCCGGTGTCCGCCGCTATTTCCCCGATCTGAAGGGCGGCGCACTGGTGCCGGCCTATTCCGGTATCCGGCCGAAGATCGTGCCGCCCGAAGTGGCAAGCCAGGATTTCGTCGTGCAAGGGCCAAGCGTGCACGGGGTGCCCGGTCTGATCAACCTCTTCGGCATCGAATCGCCTGGCCTCACCGCATCTCTGGCGCTCGCGAGGCTTGTGGCGGAAACCTAGCGTCGTTGTTCCGTTCACCCCTTGTTTTCGTCGCGCGCGCGTGCCGCAAAACTGTCGATGGCCGATGCCAGTTTTTCGACTCCTTGGCGCAGTTCTTCTGGTGTCAGCGCGGCATAGCCGAGCACCAGACCGGCGACGACGGGTTTGCGCTCGAGATAGAGCGGCGACACGGGGTAGATGCCGATCCCCGCGGCTCTGGCGATTTCGATCAGCCGCGCCTCATGCCGCGCACCGATGTTGCGGAACCAGGCCACGACATGCAGCCCTGCCGATGTGCCGACGATGTCGATCTTTTCACCGAAGCATGATGTCAGCGCCGCGATCAGGGCGGCGCGGCGTTCGGCATTGGACCGGCGCATCTTGCGGACATGTCGCTCGTATGACCCGGTGTCCAAAAGGATCGCGAGCGCCTCCTGCTCAAGGCTCGCGCTATGGCGGTCGGCAAGCTGCTTGCATCGTGTGAACACGTTGATCAGTGGCCTGGGAATGACGAGATAGCCGAGCCGGAGAGTCGGTGAGAGCGTCTTGGAGACCGTGCCGATATAGATGACCCGATCCTGATCCGATTGAAACAAGGGCGGTATCGGCTTCACGTCGTAGCGGTACTCGCCGTCGTAGTCGTCCTCGACGATATAGGCTCCAACCGAATAGGCCCATTGCAGCAGCGCATCCCGCCGGCTCTGGGGCAGGACGCCGCCCAGCGGGAACTGGTGGCTCGGCGTCACGAAGGCGAGAGCCGATTTTTCCTGATGTGGCAATTCTTCGACGAGGAGCCCGGAATTGTCGCAGGATACGGCAACGATGTCGGCACCAGCGGCGGCCATGACGTTGCGTGCCATCGCATAGCACGGGTCCTCCAGGATGACGCGATCGCCGATATTGACGAGAACGCGTGCGCAGAGGTCGAGCGCTTGCTGCGAGCCCGACACGACGATGATCTGGTCGACGTCACAGCGAATGCCGCGCCCCCGCCAGAGGTAACCCTGGAGCTGCTGTCTCAGGGCGGCGGAGCCGGCCGGATGTTCGTAGGAAAGGCTGTCGCGGCGGCGAAGCAGCGCGGCATTCATCGCCCGTCGCCACAGGAGCGTCGGAAAGTCGGCGGAGGCAATATCGCCGTAGCGAAAATCGAACTCCAGCCCCTTCTGCCGCGTCGGATAGTGGATCGGAAGTTCCATCAGACGGGCGGCATAGTCGGATAGTGGCAACGGCAAACGATGCTCAACTTGTCTCCCACGCAACGTTCCGGGCCTGGTCATGTCGGAGACGACGGATGCAGCGCCCTGGTGGCTGGTCACGTAGCCCTCGGAGACGAGCTGGTCGAAAGCGGCCGTGACCGTTGTGCGCGATACGCCCAGTTCGTCCGCGAGCGTCCGGCTTGATGGCAGCCGGTCGCCGGGGGCGTAAACGCCAGCGCCGATCTGATCGCGCAGATCGAGGTAGATGCGGCGGGCGGCGCCCGTGCGTCTTGGTCTCCCATCATCCAACTGGCCCAATGAAAATCTCCGAAACTGGATGTTTATCTTGTGCCAGTTAACGCCGATGCTCTGCCGAGTTCAAGGAGAGTTCGATGTATACGCCGCCAGCTTTTGTGGTCGACGACACCAGTGAAATCCACGCGATGATGCGGGCATACCGCATCGCCACCTTCATCACCGCGACGGCTGAAGGCCCTGTGGCGACACCGTTGCCGATGTTTCTCGACGCCGGAGAGGGCGACGGCGGCACGCTGTACGCCCATCTCGCCCGCCCGAACCCGCAATGGCAGAAACCGGTCATAGGCGACGGTCTTGCCGTCTTCATGGGCCCCGACGCCTACATCACGCCGGCCTGGTATGCCACCAAAGCCGACCATGGAAAGGTCGTTCCGACCTGGAACTACACCGCCGTCCAGGCAAAAGGCCCGGTGGAGTTCTTTGATGATCCGGCCCGGCTGCTCGATGTCGTCACGCGGCTGACAGACCTCCATGAGGGGGGAGCAGCAAACCCATGGGCCGTCAGCGATGCCCCGCCGGCATTCATCGCCGCGCAATTGCGTGGCATCGTCGGGATCCGAATGCCGATCACGCACCTGACCGGCAAGCGCAAGCTCAGCCAGAACCGTTCAGAAGCGGACCGGGTGGGCGTCAGGAACGGCCTTGCGGAAAGCCATCGCGATTTTGACCGCGCTATTGCGGGGATGATCCCCGTTCCACCATCCTCATCGTGAGACAGATGCATGTTCAGACCTGATTTCAATCCGCAGCCGACACTGCGTGGTGCGGCCATTCATCTCCGGCCGCTCGGGCCAAACGATCTCGAGGGGCTGTATTCGGCCGCAAGTGATCCTGCGGTGTGGGCAGGACATCCGGCAACGGATCGCTACAAACGGGAAAAATTCGAACCCTACTTCGCCACGTTGCTGGCAAGCGGAGCGACGCTTGTGGCCATCGACCGGCAGTCCGGCGATATCATCGGATGCTCGCGCTACTACGTCGCCCCCGATATGCCGGACAGCATCTCGATCGGCTTCACCTTCCTCAACAACGCATTTTGGGGTGGTGGCACCAATTTCGAAATGAAACGGCTGATGCTCGGCCATGCCTTTCTCGCCTATCGCGATGTCTGGTTTCATATCGCGCCGACAAACATTCGCTCGCAAAAGGCGACGGCAAAGCTCGGTGCGGAACATGTCTACGACGCGACCTTGGACCTGTCGGGTACGCCATCGCCGTGGATGTGTTTCCGCCTGAAACAGGATGATTGGGACCGGGTCGTTGCGGCCAAGGCCGGCGGCATCTGATCCGCTTCTGACGGTGGTCTGGCTTCCTCTCGCCCCAAACATGTGAAGGCTTCTCTTCAACGGCTGTTCCGATTGACTTTAGTTTGATGTCGTACTATTTGGTTTGATGTCAAACTAAATGGGGTGAGACATGAAGAGAAGACAGTTTTTGGCCGTGTTGGGTGGTGGTGTCGTCCTGGCGGCTGTCGGTGCATCCACGGCATTCCTGCTGACCCGCAGGCCCGATCGCGCGTTGGCGCCGTGGACGGTGGCTGGAATGCCCGACCAGGAGCCGCGGCGCCGGGCGCTATCCTACGCGATCCTGGCGCCCAATCCGCACAACCGGCAACCGTGGCTCGTCGATCTCGGGGTCAAGGATCAGGTGACGCTCTATGTCGACACGACCCGCCTGCTGCCCGAGACAGACCCCCACAACCGTCAGATCACCATCGGGCTCGGTTGCTTCATCGAGCAGATGGCCATTGCCGCCTCCACGCAGAATTACAGGCTGGACGTTTCCCTCTTTCCTGAAGGCAGCGACGCACAGGCGCTCGACGCCCGTCCCGTCGCCGTCATCCGCTTCGTGCGGGATCCGACGATCGGCGTTGATCCCCTCTTCGAACAGATTTTGCGGCGTCGGTCGCTGAAGGAGCCGTTCGATTTGACCAAACCCGTGCCAGGGGAGGTGCTTGGCGCCCTTGGTGCATCCGTCCGCCATGGCGCACTGGCGGGATCCAGCAACGATCCGGCCGTGGTGGCGACCCTGAGGGAAATGACCCATGCGGCCCTGGAACTGGAGATCAACACGCAGCGAACCTACAGGGAAAGCGTCGATCTCCTGAGGATCGGCAAGGCCGAAATCGAGGCCAACCCTGATGGCATCGACCTCGGCGGTCCGCTTTTCGATGGCCTCGCGGCAATCGGGCAACTGAGCCGCGAGCAGGCACTCGACACGACGTCCACCGCCTTTGCGCAAGGACGGGCCGCACTGCTCGCCAACACCGACACAGCCATGGCGCATGTCTGGCTGACGACACCGGGCAACAGTCGCGCCGAGCAGATTGCCGCCGGCCGCGATTGGGTCCGGATCAATCTCACCGCCACCGCCCTTGGAGCAGGCCTGCAGCCGCTCAGCCAGACGCTGCAGGAATTCCCTGAGATGGGCTGGTATTACCGGCAGGCGCACAAAATGCTGTCGCCCGAAGGCGGGACCGTTCAAATGCTGGGCCGGCTCGGCTATGCTGCTCCGGTTGAGCCCAGCCCGAGATGGCCGCTGGATGCCAAGATCATCTGAACGCGGCTGGAGCATAGGCCTTGGACGACGACACCCTTATCTTTACGTTCTTCAATGAAATCGGCATCGTCAGCCAGCTGTCCCAGGCATTCCTCAATCGCCACCTTCCCGATGGGCTGCACAGTTCGCACTTTGCGACGCTGAACCACCTCTACCGCGTGGGCGACGGCAGTACGCCCTTGGCGATCGCCAATGCCATGCAGGTGACGAAGGCCACGATGACGCACACCTTGTCGGTGCTGGAGAAACGTGAGCTGGTGCAGATCAGCTCGAACCCCAGGGATGGCCGTTCAAAGAAGGTTTTTCTGACGCCAGCCGGGAGGGCGTTCCGCCTGGAAGCGATCGGCGAGGTAACAACCGCGATGGCAACCGTCGCATCGCTTTTCGATCGCGCCGAACTGGAATCGAGCCTTCCCACATTGCAGCGGGTCCGCAAGATCCTCGACGCCGAGCGAACCAATCGCCCAAGCGGCGATTGACAGCGCCGGCCCGGCAGCCCGTCACTCCGTCGTCGCCCGCAACGCCCGCATGATTTCCTCGGCAAACATCGATGTGGCAAGGCCGTGGCTGCGCTTTTCGCGCTGGACGAGGGAAAGCACGTTCTTTCCAAAGGTACGGTCGCGGATCTGCAGATAGGTGAGCACGCCATTGCGTTGTTCCTCGGCAATGTCGAACTTGCTGAGAAAGGCGATGCCGTCGCCGGCGGCGGCAAGGCATTTCATCGCTTCGATCGAGTTGGTCAGGAACGCCGGCTCGACGGTCAGCCCGGCATTGGCGAAGGCATCGGCGACGATGCCGTGGATCAGCATCGACTTGTCGGCAAAAATCAGCGGATAGGGTTCGCAGTGGGCGAGCGGCAGCGAGTCGAGCCCGACGAGCGGATGTTCGGGCGAGACCACTGCGCCGAGCCGGGTGTCCATCTTCCACAGCGTTTCGAGTTGCGGCGTGGGTGGCAGGTTGAAGGCGAGGCCGAGGTCGGCCTCGCCGTCGACAACAGCCTGGACGATGTCATGAATGAACATCACCCGGATCGAGATTTTCAGGCGTGGATGGCGGGCGCAGAAGTTGGCGGCCGCCTTGGGCACGATGCCGCCGGCAAGGCCGTTCATGGTGGCGATGATCACCTCGCCGCTCTGGAGCGCCTTCAGGTCGCGGATCTCGGCCTCGACCTGGCTGTACTCCTTGATCGTCCGGCGCACATGCGCGACGAGAATTTCGCCGGCCGGCGTCAGCCGCAACCCTCTTGGCAGCCTTTCAAACAGCGGCTCGCCGATCATCTCCTCCAGTTGCAGCACATGTTTGTTGATTGCCGACGCGGCCACGTTCAGCCGCTCGCCGGCGGCGCGGATGGAACCCGAGCGGGCGACTTCGTCAATGTAGCGCAGCACGCGCGAGTGCAACATGCCCGGTCTCCTCCAATTCAAGCGATCTCGAAAAGAGTACGCTGCGCGCAGAAAATACTGCTTTTCGGAAGCGGTGCAATAACTTCTTATGGCCTTCGACAACGAGGAGAGATCGGCGCGGGCGCTGCCCCAGGAGGGCTTGAACACCTGGCTCTGCCCATGCCGACGAGACTTGCAAGTGGAGGAAAGACGCGTGAACAAAACCGAAGCCGTGCACTACGACAAAGTGCGCGCCATCTTTGATATCCTGAATGGAAAGAAGGAGGCAGATCTTCTTCTGAAGAACCTCAACATCCTCGATGTTCACGGCGAAACCGTCTATCAGGGATCCATCCTCGTCTATGACAAGCGCATCGTTGCGCTCAATCCCGATGAGGCCATCCTGAAGGTGAAGGATGTTTTCGACGGCAAGGGGCTCTACGCGATCCCCGGCCTGATCGACGCCCACATCCATTTCGAGTCCCAGCTGGCGCATCCGACGGCACTGGCCGAGGCGATGGTTCCCTGCGGCACGACGACGATCTATGCCGAATGCCTTGATCTCCTGAGTGCGGCGGGTGATGAGGGCGTTAAGGCGGCCGAAAGCCTGTTCAAGGACTACGACAAGCTGCCCTATCGGCTCTATGCCTTTGCACCGGGCAAGAAGACGGCGGCGTCCGTCACCGAGGCGGTTTTGCAGATGGAGCCGGTCATCGGCCTCGGCGAATTCGAGCACTTCACGTACAGCTCCGGCGATGACGACGATTTCCGCAAGGCGGCCTGGGTGCGCGCCAAGGGCGGCTTCATGAACGGCCACTGGGGCGTGACCGCGCTTTCCGACATGGTGCTGAACTATCTGCCGGCGATCGGCGTGTCGAACAATCACGACGTCTGGAACGAGAAGGACATCGAAAAGAGCATTCGCTACGGCTTCCCGACGCACATCAAGTTTGGCGTCGGCAGCAGCGAGGTGATCAAGATCCTGCTGCGCGCCATCGTCGACCGCAAGTGGCCGACTGACAATTTCATGCTGTGCACGGACAACATCTCCGTCGAGCGCTTGCTGACCATGGGTCACATGGACTGGATCATTTCGCTCTGCGCCGAGATGGGATTGAACCCGATCCACGCAATCAAGATGGCGACCTACAACACCGCCCGATCGTTCCATATGGAAGACCAGATCGGCTCGCTCACGCCCGGCCGGTTTGCCGACATCGTCTTGACCGACAGCCTGTCGCAGATCAACCCGCTCTACGTCTTCAAGGATGGCGAGTTGGTCGCCAGGGATCGCAAGCTGCTGAAGAACGCCGACATCGATTATTCCGGCATGTGCAAGCAGGGTGTGCCCGGGCTTGACGACCTGACGGCGGATCAGCTCGATATCGTGCCTCTGGAAGTCTCGCAAGACGGAAGCCAGGCCAAGGTCTACCTTTTCGACGTCTACGGTCGCGGACATGCAAAGTTCTACCAGGAGGTCTGGGTGCCGCTAAGGGACGGCAAGGTCGTTGCCGAGTATGAGGGCGCGACACTGAGCCGGCTGTCGGTGGTCCAGCGTTATGCCGATGGCAAGCGCCATGTGGTCAACGGGCTGTTCAAGGGCGTTCACGTGGACCGCGGCGCGGTTGCCACCTTCTGGCCGGCGCCAAAGCCCTACTTCGTCGTCGTCGGCAAGGACAGCGCGGAAATGTGCCATTGCCTCAAGCGGGTCGACACCTATGCCGGAGCCTGCATCGTCACGGAGGACAGGGTCGAGAAGGCCGTCATGCCGCTCGAGATCTATGGCGTGATGGCGAACATGAGCGTGTCCGAACTGACTGCTGCTGCCGGCGCCATCGATGCGGCCCTTGAGGAGATGGGCAACCGCAATGAAGGCGAGCCGGTCGTGAACAAGCTTCTGAGCCTGTTCATCTCGCTGCACAGGTTCCGATTGATGGCCTGACGGCCGACGGAGAGAAACGAGGCAGGCGCTGCGGCGCCTGTCGACGAGGGGCGTGGATCGACCGGGAGGAGTCCGTGGCATCCACGAAATCATGACGCGACATGCCCGCAGCCGTTGAAATGGCGGTAGCGAAAAGGCATCAGGATAATCTGGGAGGATAATGAGCAATGGCACAGAAGACGGACGAGGCCGAAATCGTCGATACCGGCAGCCTGACCCGGCGATGGATCATGTATGTGGTGGGCATTTACGTGCTGACCTTTGGGGTCAGCCTGGCGATCCGGGCCGGTATCGGCGTGTCGCCGCTGAGCAGCCTGACGCGGACAATGACGCTGGTCTATCCGCCCTTGAGCCAGGGCACCTACAATTTCATCACCGAACTGGTCATGCTGACACTGACCTATCTGGTGCTGCCGTCGGATTTCAAGCTGAAGAGCTTTGCCTCGTTGCTTCCGGCCTTTGCGCTCGCGGTATTCCTTGATTTCAACTTGAGCATGACCGAGTTCGTCAAGCTCGACATCTACTATGCGAAAGTCGCCCTTCTGGTGTTCGCGGATGCGGCGCTGGCCTATGGCCTGTTCCTGATGATCCGTGCCAATCTGGTGCTCATGCCGATGGACATGTTCGTCAACACGCTCTGCAAGCGGACGGGCTGGAAGTGGGGCAATATCAAGACCGGCTATGACTGCGCGCTGCTGGTCGTGTCGGCCGGCATCGGTCTCGCCTTCCTGGCCGACATCCCCTTCATCCGCGAAGGCACGGTGCTGAACGCAGTCCTGGTCGGCCAGTACATCAGGCTCTATTTCTTCCTCTACAAGAAGATGCAGGCGAGAAAAGCCGCTCCTTCATCGAACAGGCTCGAGCCGGCCGCCAAGTAGGATAGGTCCGCAGGCGCAGCAGACAGGGCTCTCCAAGCCGGAGAGCCCTGTCTCTTTCCGTAAGTTATAGCTTACGATTTTTGCCCGCTTGATCCCAGTGGCGTACCGGGAAGATACAGCGAAACCGGCCGGATTTCGTAGACCGCAGTCGGGTTGGCGCGGCGCAGCTCGCGGGCAGCTGCAACGGCTGCCTCAAGCGTTGGAAAGTCGACGACGTAAAACCCGAGCAGCTGCTCCTTGGTTTCGGCAAAGGGGCCATCGATGACGACGCCTTCGCCTTTGCCTCTGAGCGTCACCGCGCGCTCCGTGGGGCCAAGCCGTGCTGCCGGGCCTAAGGATTTTTCGCGCACGAGACGATCGTTGACCTGGAGCAGGTCGGTCATCAACGCGGCGTCTTCTTCCTTCGACCAGGAATCAACCACTCCCTCTTCGTGATAGGCGAGGATGGCGTAGTACATATAGCAGCTCCCTTCTGCGCCCTTTGTCTGCTCAGCCAGACGACCGTGAGATGCTGTCCGGGATGAGCCTCGCCGCGACTATATGGTGGGATCGGCGCGCAGACTATGGGCCTGCAGATTTCAGCCGAAGGAACGGTTCGAGGCTTTCGACAAATTCGCAGAGAAGTTCGCGGTCGAAATGGCCCCTCGAGCCAAACATCATCTGAACCGTCTCGGCAGGCGTCCACGCACGCTTGTAGGGCCGGAGCGTGGTCATGGCATCATAGACGTCGCAAATGGCAGCAATCCGGACGGGCATGCTGAGCTGGTCGCCGCGAAGACGGTCGGGGTAGCCGCCACCGTCGACATGTTCGTGGTGATGAAGACAGACATCCAGCACAGTCTCATGGACGTCGCCATTGGCGCTGAGCAGGTCGTAACCGCGCCGGGTGTGTGTGCGAATTTGCGCGATCTCCTGATCGTCGAGCCGTTCGGTCTTGTTCAACAGCCCCTTCGGCAGCAGCAGCTTGCCGATATCGTGAAGCAACCCGCTCAACCCCAGGATCTGGACAGCTCGTTCGTCGAGCTTCAGCCAGCGGCCAAAATGGACCATCAAACCGCTGACGGCGATCGAGTGCAGGAAGGTGTATTCGTCCTTCTTCTTCAGGCGGCTGATGCCGATCAAGGCGATCGGGTTGTGCTCCACGGCCGAAGCGATTTTCTCGACGGCTTCTTCCGCTTGGCCGAGCGCAACCGTTCCGCCCATGCGGGCATCGGTAAACACGCCCGCGAGCAGGTGTTTCGTCTGATCGATCGTTCGCGAAACCGCTCTGTTTTCGGCAGCGGTTATCGTGCCCAGGGCCGCATTGCCGAAAGGCGGCGCGTCCCGTGTTCGGCCGGCAATGTCGCAACCCTTCTGCACGTCGATGAGAACACTGATAACATTGCTGGCGCGGACACGATCAACCTCCTGCTCCGTGCTCAACAGGAAGCCGCGCCGCAGACCCGCTGCGGTGGTTCCACCTTCAAGCTCCTCGACGAACATCCCGAGCCGGACCTGATGTCTTCGTATTCGCTTGTGCATACCTCTCCTGAATTGCTCTTCAAATCATGAAACGGGGTGGCCGGTGCGAACCTCGGATATGATCAGAATTCTGCCCAGTCGCTCGCAGGTGCTACGTTGCCACGGCCGGCCGCAGTCCTTCTCGCAGCCGCACTGTGCGCAGGGGGCAAGGCAGGTTTCGACAGGGTCGCTGCGCCCCCCCGGACGGCTTCCGGGGGCGCCGTGTTCGCGCCGATATTGAACTGACTGAGGAGCTGGAAAAGGGCGTCGGCTTCGCTCGACAGACGACGCGCGGCCGCGGTAGACGCCTCGACCATGGCGGCGTTCTGCTGCGTGCCCTGATCCATGACGTTGACGGCTTGATTGATCTCCTTCAATCCCGTCGCCTGCTCCTTCGATGCGTCGACGATGGCTCCGACATTGCCATTGACCGCAAGGACCTGCGTGACGATCTCTTCGAGCACGGCTCCCGTCTGCCCGACAAGCGTCGCGCCGCTTTTCACGTGCCCGTTGGATGCGGTGATCAAAGCCTTGATTTCCTTCGCGGCCTTTGCCGAGCGCTGCGCGAGTTCGCGCACCTCCTGCGCCACGACGGCAAAACCCTTGCCGGCATCGCCAGCGCGGGCGGCTTCCACGCCGGCGTTGAGCGCCAGCAGGTTGGTCTGGAATGCGATTTCGTCGATGACGCCGATAATGTTGGAGATCTCTGCCGATGAGTTCTCTATCCGTCCCATCGCCTCGACGGCGCTGCGCATCACCGAGCCGGACTGTTCAGCGTTCTCGCGGGTCTTGCGCACCAGCTCTCCAGCGTCTTCCGCGCGCCGGCTGGAATCGCTAACCGTGGTGGTGATCTCTTCGAGTGCCGCGGCCGTTTCTTCGACCGATGCCGCCTGTTGTTCCGTGCGTTTCGACAGATCATCGCAGGCAGTGCGAACCTGCTGCGCGCCAGCTGCAATCGCGCTCGCATTGTCGGCGACGGTCTGCATGGCGTTCTTCAGCTTGGCAGCGGCTGTGTTGAAATCCACCCGCAGCTTATCGAGTGTCGGGATGAACGCCGTATCCAGGGTTTGCGTCAGGTCGCCATCGGAGAGGGATTGCAGCGCACGGGCAAGTACTTCCACGTTGCTGACACGACCGGTGACGTCGGTTGCGAACTTCACCACCTTGAACACCTTGCCGTTCACGTCGAAAATCGGATTGTAGGACGCCTGGATGAACACCTTGCGGCCGCCCTTGCCGAGCCGCATGAATTCGTCGGTCACGAACTCGCCGCTGGCCAGCCTCTGCCAGAAGCGGCGATAAGCCTCGCTGGTGGTGTGGGCCGGGTCGCAGAACATCGAATGGTGTCTGCCTTGGATTTCGCATAGCGTGTAGCCGAGTGTCGCCAGGAAGTTCTCGTTGGCGGTCAGGATTTCACCTGATGTCGTGAATTCGATAACAGCCTGCGCTCGCGACAGTGCGGCAAGCTTGCCGGCATCTTCCACGCTCCTGCGCTTGTATTCGGTGATATCGGTTGCAAGCTTGATAACCTTGTAGGGCTTGCCCCCTCTGAAGACCGGATTGTACGACGCTTCGATCCAGATCTCCTTGCCGCCCTTGCCGAAGCGCTTGTACTGCCGGCGGTCGAATTCGCCGCGGGCAAGCTTTGCCCAGAAGGCGCTATAGTCGGCCGATGCCGCTTCGACTGGGTCGACAAAGAGCCGATGATGCTGCCCCACGATCTCCCCAAGCTCGTAGCCCAAGACGGCGCAGAAGTTGGCGTTCGCATCCAGGATCCGGCCGGTGAGGTCGAACTCGATAATCGCCTGGGAGCGAGACATAGCATCGCGCACGGCCTTGGCCTCGGAGCCGAAGGCAACCGAAAAACGTTTCATCTTGAATGTCCTTTGTAGAGTACGACCTGCAGCCGTGACGACGCCAGCTCTCATTCGAAGAGAGAGCTGCCGCACAGCTAAACGCACATCATCGCAACCGGGATTGCCATCGGCGCATCATGCGCATGTGTAACCCCCAGATTTTGCCTGGCTATATTTTGCATTCACAAATTAACGCTGCGTTAATCCAGAAACGACGATCGAAAGATCGCTCCGATTCTTTATCGGTCGAAAATCTTGGGTTGCGATCGACTTTCCATGCACGCAAACGCGTGCAAAGTCAGGCTTGAACGGGCGCGCGAAGGCTGCTTTCGTTGCAGTTGATTTCGGCGGGCGAAAGCTGAACTCAAAGCAATGGCGAGCGCGCGGCGGCCAACGGCCATCCCGCGACCATCGATCCAGCGTCTCACGCGTGTTCCAGGTAGGCCCTCATGGAAATATACCAGCTCAGAACGTTCCTTGCCGTTGCGCGCTGCCAGCATCTGACCCGCGCCTCCGAGCAGCTTCATGTCAGTCAGCCGGCCGTTTCCAAGCATATCAAGGCGCTCGAAGAGGAACTGGGGCTGTCGCTCTTCGAGCGGACACCGGCAGGCGTGTTCCTGACGAAAAGCGGCAAGGAGATCTTTCACCTTGCCGAAGTCACCCTCAGCTCGGCCATGGCGCTGACCAACAAGGCGGCACAGCTCAGAGGCGAGGTCGCCGGAACGGTGAAGCTGGGGACCATCGTCGATCCGGAATCGCTGCGGCTCGGAGAGTTTCTTGCCCGCATGCTGCAATGGCACCCGATGATCGAGGTGAAGCTCAAGCACGGGATCTCCGGTGAAATTGCGCAGCAGGTGACCGCAGGCGATCTGGATGCCGGCTACTATCTTGGACGGGTCGAGGCGCCCGGCATGGGCGCGCTCGAGCTTCGCAAGGTGGTCTATGTTGTCATCGCTCCGCCGAGTTGGGTGCCGCAGCTGAACGGTGCGACGCTTCAGGATCTGGCAGGGCTTCCCTGGGTGGGACCCAACACGCAGAGTTCGCAGCATCGTATCCTGCACGACCTGTTTGCGGATGCCGGGGTTGCGCCGCCCGCGGCCGCGATCGAGGTCGATCAGGAATCCTCCATGATCAGCCTCGTCAAGAGCGGTGTGGGACTGTGTCTCATGCGGGAAGAGGTGTCGCGAGGCGATGTCGACAATGGAGAACTGGTGATGTGGGACGGTGCAATTCCGCTCTGCCCCCTGTCGTTCATCTACCTCGAAAACCGCAAGACAGATGCGCCGATTGCCACCATGCTCCACGTACTCGAGAGCATGGTTGAAGAAAGTGTTAACCTGTCAGTAAGCCTTGGCGCTGAAAAACAGGAAATATAATCAGATAGATAGATGAGGAATTCCGGTTCATTCCGTTTCGGAATTGCCGCAATTCCGAAATGCGATTGGAACTGCCGAAGGGCCGCTGTTAGTCCTCGCTCATTGACATCCACGGTGGGAGCCGTGGCCTATATCTGGGAGGATAGCATGCAAGAAGGAACTGCCTACGCAGCGGACGCGCGTTCGTTGCAGCCCGACCGCGCCGCCAAGGCCAATGCCGTATACAGCAAGGTGTTCTGGCGCCTCGTACCTCTGCTTTTCATCTGCTACGTCGCCTCGTACCTTGATCGCGTCAATGTCGGTTTTGCAAAGCTGCAGATGATGTCCGACCTCTCGCTCAGCGACACGGTCTGCGGCATCGGCGCGGGCATCTTCTTCATCGGCTACTTCGTCTTCGAAGTGCCGAGCAACATCATTCTTTCTCGCGTTGGCGCCAAGGCCTGGATCGCCCGGATCATGGTGACCTGGGGTATTATCTCGGCCGCGATGATGTTCGTCACGTCGGCGGAGATGTTCTACGTGCTGCGCTTCCTGCTCGGCGTTGCCGAAGCGGGCTTTTTCCCGGGCGTCATCCTCTATCTGACCTACTGGTTCCCTGCCGAGCGTCGGGCACGCATCGTTGCAACCTTCATGACCGGCATCGCCTTCGCCGGCGTGATCGGCGGACCGCTGTCGGGCTGGATCATGCAGGAATTCGCCGGCGTCAACGGTTGGGCGGGCTGGCAATGGATGTTCCTGCTAGAAGGCATTCCGAGTGTCCTGCTCGGCGTCTTCGTGCTGTTTTATCTCGACAACAGCGTGCGTGGCGCAAAGTGGCTCTCAGATGAGGAAAAGGCCCTGATCGAGGCCGACCTTGCAAATGACAATCGCAAGAAGCAGGCGATGACGCTTGGCTCGGTCTTCCGCAACGGCAAGGTCTGGCTGCTGTCCGGCATCTATTTCTGCTGCATCATGGGCCTTTACGGCATCAGCTTCTGGCTACCGCAGCTGATCAAGAATGCCGGCGCCAAGGATGTGATGGAAGTCGGCTTCCTGACCGCTATTCCCTATGCGGTCGCTGCCGTCGGCATGGTTCTGATCAGCCGCAATTCCGATCTGGCCGGTGAGCGCCGCTGGCATATCGCCGTCTGCGCAGTGATCGGCGCGATCGGACTGCTGCTTTCGACGCTGGTCATCAGCAGCATTCCGCTGTCGCTTGCAGCCCTGTCGCTGGCAACGCTCGGCATTCTGACCACGCTGCCATTGTTCTGGACGCTGCCGACCGGCTATCTCGGGGGAGTGGCCGCCGCGGCCGGCATTGCGATCATCAACTCCATCGGCAACCTCGCTGGCTTCGCAAGTCCCTACCTGATCGGTGCCGTGCGCGACGCCACGGGCAGCACCGATGCCGGAATGTACGCCCTGGCGGCGAGCCTCTGCATCGGCGCGGTCTGCGTCATCGCCTTCATTCCGAAGACCATGCAACGCTGATGCGGTCCTAACCCGGTCGCGCCGGACGACGGCCGACCGGGAGTATGGTCCGACAGTCCCAACCCTAAATCCGGCGCTCGTGAAACACGCCGCCGGTATTCCATCAACGTCTGCAAAACCGTGGGAGACGCCAGATGAGCACAGCCGCACCGCATATCCAGTTCGCAAGAAGCCGGGCGGCATTGGTGCCGCGCATGGCACCCGACAATTGCCTGAACGCAGTTTTCGCGGCCGCCTTGGCGGCGGTCGATCCCCTGCTTGTCGTGCCGCCGTTTCTTCCAGCCCCGCCGCGCAACGGACGCACCGTGGTCGTGGGCGCCGGCAAGGCGGCGGCACGGATGGCCCAGGCGGTGGAAGCCAATTGGCACGGCGATCTCGAAGGCCTCGTGGTTACGCGCTACGGCCATGGCGCTGACTGTCGGCACATCGAGGTCGTGGAAGCAGGGCATCCGGTTCCCGACGAGGCGGGCGCCGATGCGGCGCGGCGCATCCTGGAGAGTGTCGGCGGGCTCGGGCCGGACGACCTGGTCCTGTGTCTCATATCCGGCGGCGGCTCTTCCCTGCTTTCCATGCCACGGCCAGGCGTGACGCTTGCCGAAAAACGAGCGATCAACCGCGCCCTCCTGCTGAACGGTGTGCCGATCGCCGAGATGAACTGTGTCCGCCGGCATCTGTCGGCGATCAAGGGCGGACGGCTGGCGGAGGCGTGCGGGCCTGCGCGGATCGTGACGCTGGTGCTGTCCGATGTGCCGGGCGATGATCCGGCGGTGGTTGCGTCGGGTCCGACGATCCCCGATGCCAGCACGTCCGCCGACGCTCTGACCATTCTGGACAGATATGGAATTGACGTGCCGCCGTCTGTGCGGACCGCGCTGACTGCACCGAGTGTACGTTCGCTGACAGCACCGAATGCCGCGAACCGGGTTACGGTGGTGGCGACAGCCCAGCACGCTCTGGAGGCGGCGGCGGAAAAGGCGCGGGAACTTGGGCTCGCGCCGCTCATTCTCAGCAACCGCATCGAAGGCGAGGCGCGCGATGTCGGCGCCGTCCATGCCGCGATTGCCCGGCAGGTCCGCGATTTCGGTCAGCCGATTGCCGGCCCCGCTTTGCTGCTGTCGGGCGGAGAAACGACGGTCAGCGTGCGCGGCAAGGGCAGGGGCGGCCGCAACGTCGAGTTCCTGCTGGCGCTGGCGGTGGGCCTGGAAGGTTGCCCGGGTATCCATGCGCTGGCTTGCGACACCGATGGTATTGACGGGTCGGAGGACAATGCCGGTGCAATCCTGCGGCCGGATACACTGACGCGCGCAAAGGCGCTTGGTCTCGACGCTGCCGAACATCTCGCCAACAATGATGCCTACAGCTTCTTCGAACGGCTCGGCGATCTGATCGTCACCGGCCCGACCAGGACGAACGTCAACGATTTCCGTGCCGTGCTTATTCAGGCAGAGGACTTCGCGTGAAAGGCCTGACGTTTCAACAAACTGTCGCACAGGAACGGTATCGCAGACTGCGAAGCAATCCTGACGTCCGCGCTCGCCCGCGGCGGCGTCGACGTTTGATGGGTATGACATGCGCATGTCTCGAATTTTGGCCGGACTGATCGAACGGCACGATGAGCTGGAGCTCAAGCTCGATCTTCTCGAGTGCACCAGCACTGCCATGAGCGATGATGGCACCCTCACAGAGTTGCGGCACACGCTGAAGGAAATCCGACGCGACATTGCCCGCAACAGGACCCGTTGCCGCTGAAGGCTGCCGGCGGCAACAGCATTGCTCGCTTCCTGCCCTTGGCTACGCAGAACGAGCGCGAGGGAGAGCAGCACACGAACCGTTCGACCCTGCGTGCTGCCAAGAAAATGACGACAGGCATGCCTCTCTTACGTCGTGTGCCGTGTGATGGCAGCAAGGATGATACCCCAATCGTCGCCATGAAGTTCGTGGCCGCCGCCGGTGATCGGGAGAAATTCGGAGCCGGCCACCGCGTCGGCAATCGCCATCCCGTGCTCGACCGAAAAGATCGGGTCGGTGGTGCCGTGAATGACCAGGAGCGGCACTTTGAGCGATTTGAGTTTGCCTTTGATGCTGTCTCCGCCTTGAAGCATGAAATGGTTGGTGGCGGAGAGCAGCCCGCCCGAACGGTCGTAGTCCCGCCCGATGAAGGCACGGATCCGGTCCGCATCATGGGGGTGTGCGGTGCTCGCGATTATACGGGCATCCCTGGCCATGAAATCGATCACCTGGGCCCGATCCGACCAGTCGAGGCTTTCGGCTGAGGCGGCGTGTTCCATGTAGGCCGCACTTATCGGCGGGAGCTCGAGTCCGAGGCCAATCGGCGTCGTGCTGACAAGCGTCAGCGATGACACGCGCGCCGGGTTCGACAATGCCACGATCTGGGCAATCATGCCGCCAAGCGACATGCCGACGATGTTGGCGGCTGCGATGCCGTACGCGTCGAGCACGGCAACCGCGTCGCCCGCCATGTCGTCCATCGAATACGGCGGATTGCCCGGGGCATACTTTGTCGAAAGCCCGGTGTCACGGTTGTCGTAGCGGATCACGTAGCGACCGCTTGCCGCCAGCTTGCGGCAGAATGCATCCGGCCACCACAACATCGAAGCCATCGCGCCCATGATCAAAAGCACCGGCGGCGCCGCCGGATCGCCAAAGGCCTCCGTGGCGATCGTGACGCCATTGGCGCTGACGATCTTCTCTGATTTTACTTCGGCCATGGCGTTACTCCTCGAAATTGTGCCCGTCGCGGCCAAGGCTGTTGCCACAAGCAGGAACTGGCGTCTGCAGATCCTATGGATCTCCAACGTGCTTTCCATCTTCGTCTCCCTTGCGACACCGACCGTCGGCATGGGCAGACACTAAGGCGTCCGAATTTTCTTCACGAGAGACAGATTGGATAAAAACGGGGCATTCGTGCCATCACCTCGGCCCGCGGTGCATGGATTGACGCGACAGAAATGATGCGGCTTGCGCTGACACCTGCGCAAAACATTTGACAAAACGTCCGACCTGATAATAAGTTCGGTAACAGAACGAATTAAAGAGGATGCCGTGAGCGACAGTCTTCGTATTTCCAGAAAGTTCTCTCAGCGCTCCGTCATGGAGGCCATTGTTCAGGGTGGGCCGATATCCCGCGCCTCGATCGCCAAGCAGACGGGTCTGTCCAAGCAGACGATCTCGGAAATCGTGCGCGCGCTCGAGCTGGAGGGGTGGGTCAAGGAGACCGGCCGAACCAGTGGCCATGTCGGGCGCACGGCCGTGACGTACGAGCTGGTCTACGATGCCGCCTACATTGTCGCGGTCGATCTCGGCGGTACGAAGGTGAGGGTGGCGATCACCGACCTGGCTTGCCAGATTTTTGCCGAAGATACCGAGCCGACAGATCCGCGCGGTGGCCAGTTCATCGTCGACCAGATCGCACAGCTCGCCTTTCAGGCGGCCTCACGCCAGCGAATTGCTCGCAACAAGATCCGTCTTGCGGTCGTCGGCGTGCCGGGTGCGCCGGATGCCCAGACCGGGCGGGTTCTGCTTGCCCCCAATATTGCCGGCTTCGACAAGATGGATGTGGTCGCGGCCTTCGAGCGTGCGTTCGGTTTCGACGCCATGCTCGAGAATGACGTCAATCTGGCGGTGCTGGGCGAGAACTGGCTCGGCCAGGGCCAGGGCATCGACAACCTGGCCTATGTCGCGCTCGGCACCGGCGTCGGCAGCGGCCTGATGGTCGGCGGGCAACTCGTTCGCGGTGCCATCAACGCGGCAGGCGAGCTTGGGTTTCTTCCGCTTGGCGCCGATCCGTTCGAGGCGGAGTCGCTGCGAACGGGCGCATTCGAGCGCGCCGTCGCATCGCATGGCATGGCGGATCGCTACGCCGCGCTCTCGGGCAGGCTCATCAGCGTGCCGGCGATATTCGAGAATGCGCAGAATGGCGACGAAGCGGCGCTCGCCGTTCTGGATGAAACGGCCCGTTACCTCGTTCGAGGCATCGGCGCGATCGCCGCAATTGCCAACCCGGAAAAAGTCATTCTTGGCGGCTCGATCGGCCTCAGGCCGGAGATACTCGAACGGGTCAAGGCGTTTCTGCCGCAATGCTTCCCCTATCCCGTCAACGTCGAGACGGGGGAGCTCGGATCGCGCGCGGCCATCATTGGGGCTGCTGCCATCGGCCTTGGTCAATTGCACAACACCTTGTTCGGCGTCGATGCGCCGGACGGCCGGATTTCATTGCCGCGGGCCAGCATGACCGCGCTGCAGGAGGCTGTACGATGACGGTGCCGAACGACTTGGTCACCCGCTTGACGGAGGCTCTGGATCGCGATGCGGCGATCGCGCTTTTCCGCGGCGCCATCGGGCGCCAGAGCATCACCGGCAACGAGGCCAACTTCGTTGCCTATCTGCGCGAAAAAATGTCGGCCCTTGGCCTTAACAACCTTGAGACGGCGGAATTCCTGCCGGGTCGGCCGAACATATGGGGCGAACGGAAGGGGGCGGGCGATGGTCCTCGGCTGCTGTTTGTCGGCCATACCGATACGGTGCATGTCGACGGATGGCGCGAGCACTGGGCTGGCACGGAACGCGAAGACCCTTTCGCTGCGCCGATCATCGACGGCGCGGTCTGGGGGCGTGGCTCGGGTGACCTGAAGGCCGGCATCTCCGCCTCGCTTGCGGCGCTTTCGTTGCTGGACAAGGCATCGATAAACCTCCGCGGTGATGTCGCCTTCGCCTTCATCGGCGATGAAGAGAGTGGTCAGCCCGATACCGGCGTCTCGGCGGGCATCAAGGATCTCGTTTCGCGCATCGAGGCGGGCGCAATCGCCCGGCCCGATTTCGTCGTCTATGTCGAGCCGACACGGCTCTCGGTCTATCCGGCCCAGATCGGCTTTTTCATCGCCGACATTACCATCACCGGCAAATCTGCCTATTTCGGCGTGCCCGAACTCGGCAAGGATGCGCTGCGCGCCAGCCACGCGGCGATGAGCGCCTTGTGGAAACATTCCGACGAGGTCGCCGCCCGCGCCGAACACAAGCTTGTCGGGCGCAGTTTCCTGCTGATCACCGGTTTGGCCGGCGGCGGATATATCGCCGTGCCCGAGCGCTGCACGCTGTCGCTGATCCGCAAGCTTCTGCCGGGCGAATCCCTGGATACGGCCGCAGCCGAAATCGAAGCGGCCGTCCGTTCCGCAATCACCGATCCGGAAATCAAGGTCGAGTTCGCCTATCCGGCGGGCCGCGACCACGCGCTCGGCGGGACGGCGGCCGAGATCGATGAAGGCCGTGCCGAGGTCGGTTTGCTGTCGGCGTCGATGGCCGAGGCACTGAGTGGGCGAGGTGTGATCGAGGGCGCGCCGTTCTGGTCGGAGTCCCCGTTCTTCGTCAATCGTCTCGGGGTGCCGGCGGTCTATTGCGCGCCGGGCGATATCCGCAATTGCCATACGTACGAGGAGCGGGTCGAGGTGGAGGAATACCTCGCCGGCGTCGTCGGGTTTGCCGCGTTCATCGCCCGCTACTGCGGCGTGACCGTTTGAACTGCCACCCCTAGAGGAGAAAAGGGAGAAAGAGCATGCTGAAAAAGATCATTGCGGCGGCGATTGCCGGAGGGCTGATGTTCGCCGCCAGCCCGTCCAATGCCCAGACGGTCGGGCCATCCGGTGAAGCCGCGACGCCGAGCGCGGACGTGACGCTGTCGGACGCCGACATCGCCGCATTGACCGGCAAAGGCTACAAGGCAGCGCTCCTGTGGCACACATCGTCCGATTTCACCAATGCCGTCTCAGCCGGCGCAAAAGACGAGTTCACGCGCGCGGGTGTCGAGGTGGCTGTAACCACCGACGCCGGCTTTGACGCAGCCCGTCAGCGCAGCGATATCGAAACGGCGCTGGCTGCCAAGCCGAATGTCATCCTCGCCCTGCCGCTCGATCCGGTCACGTCAGCCGAAGCGTTCCGCCAGGCCGTCAAGGATGGCACCAAGCTGGTCTTCCTGTCCAACGTGCCAAGCGGTTACAGCCACGGAACCGATTATGCCTCGATCGTCACGGACGACCTTTTCCAGATGGGCAAACAGGCGGCCGATGCGCTCGCCAAGGGGATCGGCGGCAAGGGCAAGGTCGGCTACATCTTTCATGACGCGAGCTATTATGTGACGAACCAGCGGGATCAGGCTTTCAAGTCGACGATCGAGAAGGACTATCCCGATATCAAGATCGTCGCCGAGCAAGGCATATCCGATCCGGCGCGGGCTGAGGAACTCGCAAGCGCGATGCTGCTGCAGAACCCGGATCTCGACGGTATCTACGTCACCTGGGCAGAGCCTGCCGACGGTGTCCTGTCGGCGCTGCGTGCCAACGGCAATACCAAGACCAAGATCGTTACGCTTGACCTGGCCGAACCGGTTGCGCTCGACATGGTCAAGGGCGGCAGCGTAACCGCGCTCGTGGCCGACAAGGCCTATGAACTCGGCCGCGCCATGGCTGCCGCAGGGTTGAAGTCGCTGCTCGGTCAGCCGACGCCTGCCTTTGTCGTCGCTCCCGCTCTCACCGTCACCAAGGACAACGTCTCGGACGGCTGGAAGCAGTCGCTCAATCGCGATGCGCCGCAGTCCGTGCTCGACGCTGCAAAATAACTCTCGACCCCGGCGTCGCTTGCCGCCGCCGGGGTCGCTGGATCTGTCTTAAGGGAGGAAGATCGATGCGTAAGGAAGTTACAAGGCTGGCCCTGCTAGCGACGATGTGGGCGACGACGAGTGCCTACGCCGCGGATGGCGTCACCACGGGTCCGCACGGTGAAAAGCCGACACCGGCTGCAAGCGTGTCACTGACCGCGGCGGAAGAAGCCCAGATCAAGGATGGAAAATTTACCGCCGCGCTCGTCTGGCACGAGATGAGCGAATACACCAACGCCGTCAACAACGGTGCGCAGGACGAGTTCAAGCGTCTTGGCATCGAGGTCGTTGCGCAGACCGACGCGGGCTTCGATGCCGCCCGACAGAAGGCTGATGTCGAGACGGTTCTTGCAAAAAGACCTTCGATTATCGTCTCATTGCCCGTGGATCCGGCAACCGCAGCCGTCGTCTACGACCCTGCGCGCACAGCCGGCACCAAACTCGCCTTTGTCGACAACTCTCCGGCCGGTTACGTGCATGGCAAGGACTATGTGACGATCGTCTCGGACGACCTGTTCCAGATGGGCAACAAGGCTGCAATTGCCATGGCCCAGGCGCTCGGCAACAAGGGCAAGATCGGCTACATCTATCACGACGCAGATTTCTACGTCACCAATCAGCGCGATGGCGCGTTCAAGGCGACGATCGGGCAGGACTATCCCGAGATGAAGATCGTCGCCGAAGCCGGCATGGCTGACCCGGCCCGCAGCGAGGAGATCGCGCAGGGCATGATCACGCAGAACCCGGATCTCGACGGCATCTACGTCACTTGGGCGGAGCCCGCGCTCAGTGTTCTGTCGAGCCTGCGGGGTGCCGGGAACACACATACGAAAATCGTCACCCTGGATCTCAATGAACCCGCGGCTCTCGACATGGTCAAGGGCGGCAATGTCGCCGCGCTCGTCGCCGACGAGGCCTACACAATTGGCGTGACAGTCGCCCGCGCCGCTGCCGGTTCTCTGGTCGGCAAGCCGTCGCAACCGTTCCTGGTGGTCGATTCGCTGGCCGTGACCAAGGACACCGTTGCCGACGGTTGGAAGAGGTCCCTCAACAAGGACGTACCCGCGACCATCGCCGATGCGTTGAAGTGATGCCTGCCGCAGGGAGCGCCTGTCTCCCTGCTGCCTTCTGGAGGAAATAGGATGCCCAGTGCCAATACCGCTGCGTCAGGCAGGCCGAATGGCTTTGCCAACCGCATAAACCTGCAACAATACGTCGTCTATTTCGGCTTTCTGGCGATTTTCCTGTTCTTCGCCATCGTCTTGAAAGACAGCGGCTTTCTGACCGTCCGCAACCTGTCGAACATCGTGCTGCAGACCGCACCGGCGACAATCATGGCGATTGGCCTGGTTTTCGTCATGTCTGCTGGAGAAATCGACCTGTCGATCGGTTCGACCGTCGCGGTCTCGGCGCTTGCCGCGGCCGTGACGATGAACGACTACGGGCTGGTCGCCGGCGTGCTCGCTGGGCTCGGCGCCGGTTTGCTGGTCGGGTTATTGAATGGCGCGCTGGTCGCCTACGTGAAGCTGCCCTCGTTTCTTGTCACCCTGGCGACGCTTGGTCTTTTCGCCGGCGTCTCGAGGTCGATGACCGATCTTCGGTCGATTCCGGTCACGAATGGCACCTTCACCGGCTTTTTCGGCTCGGGTGCATTCCTCGGCATTCCCTCGCTGATCTGGTGGACGGCGATCGCCGTCGCTGTCGGTCATCTGATCTACCGTGAAACCCGTTTCGGTGCGCATGTGCTTGCCGTCGGCGACAACAGCCGCGCAGCGGGTGTGTCCGGCATCAGCGTGCCGCGCATCCGGCTCACCGTGTTGATGATCAGCGGCGGCCTCGCCGGCCTTGCCGGTCTGCTCTACGCCGGCCGTCTGCAGGCGGCGAAATACACGCTCGGCGAGACCGATCTCATGACGGTCATCGCAGCCGTCATCGTCGGCGGCACGCTGCTCAATGGCGGCAAGGGCTCGATCATCGGGGCATTGGTCGGCTCGCTGATGATGGGCATGTTGAACAATGGACTGATCCTGATGGGCCTGTCCGTCTCCGACCAGATGATCGTTCGTGGTCTCATCATTCTTGCGGCGGTCGCGGTATCGCTGCGCGAAAAATCCCGCTGAAGGAAGATCCACCATGTTTCTCGACGTTTTGCGCCGCCGCAACCCTGCCTTCATCGAGGCTGCAATGGCCCTGCATCAGCAGGGTAAGATCCCTGCCAACGCCTACGTGCTCGACCTGGACGCGGTCGAACGCAATGCCCGCGTTCTCAGTGACGAAGCGGCTCGATTGGGCCTCAAGACCTTCGCGATGACGAAGCAGGTCGGACGCTCCAGCTCCTTCTGCCGTGCGGTCAAGCGTGGCGGTATCGAACGGGCCGTGGCGGTGGATATGGCTTGCGCGCGGGCAACCCACAATGCCGGCCTGAAGCTTGCCCACCTCGGCCATCTGCAGCAGGTCGCGCGCCATGAAGCGGCAGCGGCGGCCAAGCGCTTCGAACCTGAATACTGGACGGTTTTCAACGACACCAAGGCCGAAGAAGCGTCGGCGGGCGCGAAGGCGGCAGGGCGAACGCAGGGCCTGCTCGCGCGCATTCGCGCCGAGGGCGATACGTTCTATCGCGGCCACGAAGGCGGATACGATGCCAGCGAGGTCGCGGCCGTTGCCGACCGGCTGGATGCGCTTGATGGCGGACGGTTTGCAGGCATCACCACATTTCCGGCCCTTCTGTTTGATCTCGCCACCCGCAAGGTTCTGCCGACGCACAACCTTGCCACCCTGTCGAGGGCGGCGGAGGCGCTTGCGAGAGCCGGACGCAAGGACATCGAAGTCAATGCCCCTGGAACCACGTCGAGTGTCATGTTGGCCGCGCTTGCCGAGGCCGGCGCGACGCAATGCGAGCCAGGCAACGGCCTGCACGGCACGACTGCACTGCACGCAATGGAGGACCTGCCGGAAGTCCCGGCGGTGCTCTACCTGACCGAGGTGTCGCACCTGTCGGGTGGCAAGGCCTATTGTTTTGGCGGCGGCTTCTACATCGACCCGGTGTTCCCGCCCTATGACGTCAAGGCGATTGTTGGTGCCGAGCCCACCGCCGCTGCCGCTGCGCTGCGCAGCGTGGAGGTGCCGCCGCCTTCCGCCATCGACTACTACGCGATGATCGACGCGACCGGTGCTGCAGCACCCAAGCCCGGTGACACGGCGGTGTTCGGCTTCCGCGGCCAGGCATTCGTTACCCGTGCCTATGTCGTGGGCGTGTCCGGCATCGCAAAGGGAGAGCCGGTGGTCGAAACAATCGAAAACGGGTTCGGCGAAGCCGCCGCCTGGCCGGTTTAGGAGGACGAGCATGACTGTGAATGCAGAAGCCACACAGAATGCGCCGGTTCTTCGGCTGCAGGACATCCGCAAATCGTTCGGTGGCATCGTTGCCATCGAGAACTTTTCGCTCGAGGTCTATCCCGGCGAGATCGTGGCGCTTGTCGGTGACAACGGTGCCGGCAAGTCGACGCTGATCAAGATCATCTCCGGCGTTCATCCCCCGACATCCGGAACGATGACGATCGAGGGCGAAACGGTGACCATGTCGAACGCCACGATGGCGCGGGCGCACGGCATCGAGGTCGTCTATCAGGATCTCGCGCTCGCCGATCAGCAGAGCGTCTACATGAATATGTTCCTTGGGCGCGAACCGACAAACCGCTTCGGCCTGCTGGATCGTCGCCGGATGATCGATGAGACTGACAAGCTCGTGAAGGAACTGGATGTTCGCATCCCGTCAGCCCATGCGACGATCCGGGATCTCTCCGGCGGACAGCGCCAGGGCGTGGCGATTGCGCGCGCCACGCATTGGGCAAGCAAGCTCATTCTGCTCGATGAGCCGACGGCGGCGCTCGGGGTTGCCGAAACGGCCAAGGTCGAGGAAATCGTGCAGTCGCTGAAGAGCCGCAACATCGGCGTCCTGATCATCAGCCATAGTCTCGACCAGGTGTTCAAATTGTCGGACCGCATTTGTGTTCTGCGACGCGGCAAGCAGATCGGTGTGCGCGAAACCGCAAAGACCGACAAGAATGAGATCATCGCGATGATAACAGGTCTGCAGCACAGCTAGCCAAGAAGCCGGCGGCGATAAACAGGGCTGCGCGGATCTCAACGACGGGTCAGCCAGAATGAGTGCCGGTTGATGACGGGCGCCGTGGTTCGGGCCGCAAGCCGTTCCACGCTGTGAACGTTGACGGCGCGCGCGGCCAAGCCGCACATGCAAACAGGGCCCGGCTCGGCGGGCCCTGTCGATCTTGTGCTTGTTTTCGAAAGATCACGAATGCTTAAAGCATTTCCAGGAAAAGTGCGGAGCGGTTTTCCGTCAGGAAATGCGTAAAAACAGAGACATAGAGCGTTTCTGTGTTCCGTCTAAATCGGAAACGCTCTAGGGCTGGTAGTCGGCCGGTGCGATGATCTTGCTGAAGTCGTAGGAGGCGACCTTCTCCCGGGTGACCAACAGCGCCGGCGCTTCGATCCGGCCGAGCACCTTGCCTCCCTCGATCGCGGCCGTGGCTTCGCGCATCGCGTCGCGTCCCATGGACACCGCCGGCTGCAGCGACGCGCAGGTCAGCGTGCCATTGTCGAGTGCTGCGCGTGCCTCGTCGTTCAGGTTCGAGGTGGATACCTTGAACTTGTCCATGGCCTTGGCTTCATCGAGCGACTTGATCGATTCCACCGCCATCGTGTCGGCCGCGGTGAAGATGCCGTGCATGCCGGGATAGGCCTTGGCCCATTCGGCGACAGCAGCGCCGGCATCCTTTGTGCCGCCGGCCTTTTCCGCGACAATCTTGATGTCGGGGAAATCGGCCTCGATCGTG
Organism: Ensifer adhaerens; assembly: GCF_013283195.1. Taxonomy (GTDB): domain Bacteria; phylum Pseudomonadota; class Alphaproteobacteria; order Rhizobiales; family Rhizobiaceae; genus Ensifer; species Ensifer adhaerens_G. The sequence goes on from NZ_JABEKT010000002.1 coordinate 340,562, forward strand.
TTCTTGAAGCCGGTGACGCGAAGCTTCGCCCAGATCTCGTCCGGGCCGGCGAAGAGCCCGACTTCGCCCTTGCCGCCAATTGCTCGGCCGAGGCAGATGCCCTGCAGCCGGCCCATGCCGATATTGTCGGCACCGACGAAGGACGTCAGCCGGTCGGACTTCGGCGGAACCGAAAGCGCGATAACAGGGATGCCCTTGTCGATGGCTTCCTCGACGGCCGGTGCAACGGCCACGGCGTCGGCAGCGCCGATGATGATGGCTGCAACCTTCTTGTCGATGAAGCCGCGGATCTGCTCGATCTGCAGTTCGGCCTTATCTTTGGCGTCTCCCTTGATGACGGCGTAGCCCCTCTCCTTGCCCGCCGTTTCGACGCCGTACAACCCGGCCTTCCAGAACGGCGAGGCGAAATAGGGCACCGTCACCCCGATCGTCTTCTGCGTTTCGGCTGAAGTGGGAGTGGCCAGCGCGCCCATGGCGGCGACCGCCAGAACCAACGTCATATATCGTGCATTCCTGCCCATGATTTCTCCTCCAGAACTCGGGTCATGAATTTTGTCGGGCGTTGTGGTGCGCCGACCTTTGTGCATTCAATACGGCTATAATGTATGCACAGATGATTACAGGAATGCAAACACATAAATTTGAACATCTGTAAGTTGGCGCAGGATGGCCGAAAGCCACCTCGAGTCATGCCCTCGACATGCCCCGGCAATCGGCCGCGCCGTCAGGAATTCAGGATGACGGGATGAAGACGAGCGAAGGCAGCACCGGAACAGGCGCCGTTCGTCGATGAAGGCAGGCTGAGGCTGCGTTGTCACTCAGCCAGGCAACGCCATGCGTTGACGGGGCAGCCAACCCGCGAAAGACAGCGCAGGCGGGTTCGCCCCGCGACCGGTTCAGGTCTGAAAATGCCTGCGGGCAAGATTATTTGCTGGCTGCTGCCGTAAACCGCCGCATGACGCCGGCGCTCAGGCGGGCATTGTGCTCGGAAAGGGCGGCATACGCGCCCGCGGCGTCGTTGGCGCGGATGGCGTCGACGATCTTCTGGTGCTCGTCGAGCGACTGTTGCAGCCGGACGTCGGCAGGACCTGCCTGATGCTGGCGGAACGGTGCCAGCCTGACCCTGAGCTCGACCGCCATGGCGGCGATCGTGGTGTTGTGGGCGCCGCGGCAGATCGCGTCGTGGAACTTGCGGTTGATGTCGCGGCAGCCGTCGAGATCCTGATTGCCGACGCACTCGGCATAGAGCCGATGCAGTTCGTAGAGCTGTTCGCGTTCCATGCCCGTCATGCGCTGGGCGGCCAGCCGGGCGCAGGACGCCTCGATCTCGCATTCGGCCTCGAGCATGTCGGCCATCTGCTCGACATCGATGCGCGCGACGATGCCGCCGCGGCGAGGATTCATCTCGATCAGTCCGCGCGCGCCCAGTTCGCGCATCGCTTCGCGCACGGGCGTTCTTGAGACGCCGAATTTCTCGGCGATCATCTTTTCCTCAAGCTTCTGCCCAGGGGTCATCACACCCTTGGCGATTTCTTCCGCCAGAGCCTGATAGATCTGAGAGGCGATAGTTGTCATGCGCGCAGCTTTCCTGTCTTCACGACATTGAGCGACCTTCAGCCGAAGGTGCTTGGAATCGATTTAATGACAGCCGGGGATTTATGCAAGTTGAGCTGTCAGCGGCCGGCCTTCACGAGCCGCGTCAAGGTTGTGCAAAAGCACGGATATCTGGGCCTCTTCCGCTGCCGGCGAGCGTCCGGCCATGTGCGGCGTGAGGACGACATTGTCGAGGCCGGAAAGTGCCGCCGGCAGGTCCGGTTCGCCTTCGAAGACGTCGAGACCGGCACCGGCGATGTCGCCCCGTTGCAGAGCTGAGACCAGCGCGTCGGTATCTACGACCATCCCGCGGGAAATATTGACCAGAAAGCCACTCTGACCAAGCGCATCCAGCACCTGACGGTTGACCAGGTGCCGTGTCGCCGGTCCACCCGGGCAGGCGACGACCAGAAAGTCGCTGACGGCTGCAAGCGCCACAGCGTCGGGCACACGGGGCCAGACGACACCGGGCATGTCTTCCGGCGCCGTGTAAGTGACCGTCATGCCGAAGGCTTCGCCGCGCCGGGCAATGGCCTGGCCGATATTGCCAAGTCCGATCATGCCGAGCCTTGACCCCGACAGCGTCGGGCGGGGCGAACGGATCGCGGCCCAGGCGCCGGCCCGCAGTGCCCGGTCGCGGGCGCAGATGTCGCGCGAGACAGCAAGCATCAAGGCAAGCGCGTGATCGGCAACCGTCTGCATATTGGTGTTCGGCGCATGGGTGACGGACACGCCCTGCTGCCTTGCTGCTTCGAGATCGATGTTTTCGTAGCCGGCACCATAGGAGCAGACGAGGTTGAGGCCTGGCAGCCGTGCCATATCGGCCTGCGACAGACCGGTGCTGCCATTGGTCACCACCGCCCAGATGGCGCTGCGCTCCAGTTCCGGCGATCCGCTGCCCAAGCCGTTGGGCAGCGTGATCACATCGTAGCCGCTGGAGAGGCGTGACAGGCACTTTTCGGAAACCGGTATCGAAACCACAATCGTCTTTCTTGCCATGTCAGTCTCTCCAATGCGTTTGTCGTGTCGTTCGGTCATGCGCGCCGGACGATTGTTTCAGCTGTGTGGCGTGCCGCGCCTGAGGCGCGGCCGCGACGGGCCTGATCAGGCGGCGTTGACGTTCTTGACCGCACCCTTCCAGCCATTCTCCGTGACGTCGAAGACGATGCCTTCGGGCGTCTTGTACTTGACCTCGTAGAACACGTTCGGGTTGGTTTCCTTGCGGCCGGCCATGTAGGAGCCGCCGGCTGCGCGCACGAGCTGGTCGGTTTCCTCAACGGAGTCGACCCAGACGCCGAAGTGGATGAGGCCGTTATAGTCTTTCTCGGTCTCGAAGCCCGGAACCGGCTCTTCGCCGAAGTTGAGCAGGGCCACGTTCATGATGCCGTCGGTCATGTAGACGCCGCGCATGGCCTGGCCGGCGCGGGTCATGCCGAATGCCTTTTCAAAGAACTGGGCTGCAGCTTCCGGATCCGAAACCGCGATAGCGAGATGGCGCAATTTTGCCATTGGTCAATTTCCTTCTGTCGATGACTGGCGCGACGCGACATGCGGAGCGCAACACGAGATCAAATCGTTTCGTGTATGCAAATACTAATCTGTGTATGCAAAATGGTTGTCAAGTGTGTTTTTGGATGTTATCAAAATGCACATAGACGACGGTGCACGGAAAGCCGTCGCTCACAGCAGCTTGGAGGCGCGGGATGAGGTTTGCGGGATTGACGGTCACGGATCAGGCACGGCTGGACGCCGTCGGCGCCATCTGGAACGACGACCTGGCGGCAAGCCGCAAGGTCGTGCTCGACGTCTACCGCCTGCATGTCGAGGCAAGCGTTGTCCGCCAGCCGCTCGTCGAGCATCGCGACATTCCCTATGGCAAAGACGGTGCCCAACGCCTTGATGTGTTCGAAAGCGCTTACGCCTGCGCCGGCGGACGTGCGCGCAACGTCGTCGCCTTCGTCCACGGCGGCGCATTTACGCGCGGTTCAAAGAGCGCCGATGGGCTGATCTACGACAACGTGCTGCGCTGGTTCGCCCGACAGGGCTTCGTCGGCGTCAACATCGAGTACCGGCTGGCGCCGGGGTCGCAGTATCCTGAGGGCGCGCGCGACGTCGCCGCGGCAATCGACTGGATTACCGGATCGATCGCCGATTACGGCGGCGACCCGCAATCGATCCTGCTGATCGGCCATTCCGCTGGCGGCTGCCATGTCGCGGGCTATCTCTATGATCCGGCTGTCGGCCGATTGGCGAGCCCCGCAGTCAAGGGGGCCGTGTTCATCAGTGCGCGGCTCCGGGCCGATCAGTTGCCCGACAACCCCAATGCCGCCAACGTCCGCCAATATTTCGGGGATGATCTCGCCGCCTACGAGCTGCGCTCCCCCGTAACCCATGCGGGCGCGAGCGACCTGCCGGTGCTGGTCGCCGTTGCCGAGCACGAGAACCGCTACATCGATGCCTATGGTGCCGAGTTCGTCCAGCGCCATGCGCTCCGCAAGGGCAAGGCGCCGCGTTTCCTGCAGCTGAACCGCCACAATCACACGTCCATCGTCGCGCATTTCGATACGCGCGAGGAGGAGCTCGGACGCGAGATCGTCCGGTTCGCCCAGCAGGAATGCGGCTTCTTTTCCTGCGGTCTCACCTGTCAAAATCGAAAGTGAAAAGCCATGAAACCAGACCTCTTTTCCGTCTACGCTCCCGTCCTGACACCTTTCAAGGCGGACCTGAGCTGCAACACGCCCCGCTTCATCGAGCATTGCCGTTGGATCGTCGAACAGGGCGCGGGGCTCGCGGTCTTCGGGACCAACAGTGAAGCGGCGTCGATTGCGTTGCGCAAGAAGCGCGACCTGCTCGATGCGGTCGTCCTGGCCGGCATCCCGACGAAGTCCTTGATGCCGGGCGTCGGCGCCTGCAGCCTGGAGGAAACGATCGAGCTTACCCGCGCGGCCGTCGACGCCGGCGCGCCTTGCGTGCTCGTGCTGCCGCCGTTCTTCTACAAGCCGCTGACGACGGACGGTCTCGCGCGCTACTATGGGCGGCTGATCGAAGCTGTTGGATCCGACCGTCTTTCGATCGTGCTCTATCACATCCCGCAATTCACCGGCGTGCCGATCACCCTCGAGCTGATCGAGACGCTCAGGCGGCGCTACCCCGCCAACATTCTCGGCGTGAAGGACAGCTCCGGCGATCGCGAGACGCTGAACGGCTTTCTCTCGGTTGGTAACGGGTTCCGCGTCTTTCCGGCGTCGGAGGTTCTGCTTGGCGAGACCATCGAGCGCGGCGCGGTCGGCTGCATCTCGGCGACGGCCAACGTCAATGCCAAGGCCATGGTCGATGCGGTTTCGGCCGTCGGCGCGGTGGGCGCCGTAGAGGCATTTGCGCCGGTCGCGCCGGTCCGCGCGCTGTTCCAGCAGTTCCCGATGATCCAGGCGATGAAGGTGACGATGGCCCGCCACACCGGCGACGAGACCTGGCGCGCGGTACGTCCGCCACTGGTGGAGCTCGATCGCCAGGCTGAACAGAAGTTCGTGTCCGCCTGCACCGAGATCGGTTTCAGACCCTGGGCTGCGACGATGGAGCCCGCATGAGCGCGGCGGTTTCCGGGGCTGTGAAGCCGCTTGCCAACTATCCCGATCTCAGGCGGGAAGGCGGGTTGCTTTTCCTGTCCGGCATGAGCGCCCGGCAGGCGGATGGAACCATCGCCGGCACCGCAAGGGCCGCTGATGGTGCCGAGACCTACGATGTCGCCGAGCAGTTGCGGGTGATCCTGCGCAAGGTCGGCGAAACGCTCGCCCGCAATGGCGGAAGCTTCGGCGATATCGTCGATGTCACGGTGTTCCTGACCGACATGCGCCACTACCGGGCGATGAACGACGAATACAATATGTGGTTTGCCGCCGATGGGCCGGCCCGCACCACGGTCGGGGTCAACGAACTGCCGCATCCCGATATGGTCGTGGAACTGAAGGTGGTTGCACGCGCACCGGCCTGACGCTTTGCGACGGTCCAAAAAGCAGCCCCCGGCGGTGCCGTCGGGGGCTGCTTGCGTTCAAAGGATCTGGCAGGCGTCTTCGAACGACAGGCGTGGGTGCCGGGCAAACAGCTTTGCCGGATCGCCATGACCGAGGCCGCAGATGAAGTTCGACTTCAGCCAGCTCTCGCTGAAGAAGGTCGCATCGACCACCTTGGCATCGAAACCCGAAATCGGCCCACAATCGAGCCCGAGCGCGCGGGCTGCCAGCATGTAGTATCCCGCCTGCAGTGTGGCGTTGCGCAAGGCCGTGTCCTCGACGAGGTGCGGATTGCGCTCGAAGAACCCTTTGCCATCCGTATGCGGAAACAGAAACGGCAGGCGCTCGGCAAAGGCGAAATCGGTCGCGAAGATGGCGACAACAGGGCAGGTCATCATCTTGTCGACGTTGCCGGCAGCCAGCGCCGGGCGCAGCCTTTCCTTTGCCTCTGCCGTCACAAGGTAGGTGATCCTTAGCGGCGAGCAGTTCATGCTCGTCGGCGCCAGGCATGCGAGTTCGTGGATCTGCTCCAGCAGCCTGTGCGGCACCGGACGATCGAGCCAGCCGTTTTGGCTCCTCGCCTCCGTGAAGATTTTCCCGAGCAGGGCGGTGTCGGCCGGTGTGGTTTGAAGGCTTTGATGGTCCATGGGGTCCCCTTCGGACGTTGGTTATCTCTGACGTTGATCGTGTGGTCGCTGCGGTCGGCCTGTCGGCCGGTGAGCAGCCGGTGCCCGCTCGGGCTCGGCTAGGCCTTGAGGCCGGAGCGCCGGAAAAATTCCCCGAAAATTGCGTTCCCGGCAGCCAAGACGAACCCGGTCAGACCCGTCGGTGGACCGCTCGCCGTTTCCTTTGCGCATTTCTTTGCAACTTTCGCTTCTGTGTGCACCGATGCACTTGACAAGAATACATAATGACGAAATTGTATGCAATAAGATACCGACAGCATGGAAGGAGACAGCCGGTGGTTTGGCATGCGCTTGGGCAAAGGCTCATCAGGGAAGAAATACGGCCGGTCATCGTGACCGAGCAGGGGGTCTACGATCTGGATCTGGTGTCGCGGGTCCTGGGGCCGCCGGGCGAGGACTGGAGCCGGTGGCGTGCCGGCGGCATTGCCGCGATGCTGGACGCCTGGATCGACGTCGAACCGGCATTGGCAGCGCTTGCCGACAATCTCGCCGCCAGCGGTCCGAAGTTCGAGCCGCTTGGAACGGGGACGAAGCTTTGCGCGCCCTATCGTCCGAACAGGATCTTTGCTACCGCTTCGAATTATGTCGAGCATGCGCAGGAGATGGGGACGGTGCTAGCGGCGAAGTCCGAGAGTCAGCCCTTCGTCTTCATGAAGGCCGATTCGAGCGTCATCGGCCCTGATGAGGCGATCATCCTTCCGCAGAGGGCAGAGAAGGTCGACTGGGAAGTCGAGCTTGCCGCGGTGATCGGCATCGGCGGTCGCGACATTCCGGTCGACAAGGCGCTCGACCACGTCGCCGCCTATACCGTCATCAACGACATCACCTCGCGCGACCTGACGCGTCGCACCGACTTTCCCTTCAAGCATGACTGGTTCCGCGGCAAGAGCTTCGACACCTTCGCGCCGCTCGGCCCCTGGCTGGTTCCGGCCGATTGCGTCGGCAACCCGCAGGACCTGCGCCTGACGCTCGACGTCAACGGAACTCGCAAGCAGGACGACAGCACCGGCTCGATGATCTTCTCGGTGGCCGAGCAGATTTCCTATCTGTCGTCGATCCTGACCTTGCGTCCCGGCGATCTCGTCGCCACCGGCACCCCCGACGGGGTCGGAATGGGCACAGGAGAATTCCTGAATGCCGGCGACATCGTGACGGCCGCCGTGGAGAAGGTCGGCACCATCACCAATCCGATCAGAGGAGCTCGGATCGATTAACACCCAAACCGCCAGCAATGGCTAAACTGAGGAGGACAGTATGGCTAAAAAGTTTGGAAATTCGCTTCGCCTGGCAGCGCTCGCCGGAGCGCTCGCATCGATGATGACGGCGGCTTCGGCGGCCGAGGAAATCTCGTTCAACATGTCGTGGTTGCCGCAAGGGAGCGTGGGAGGCGTTCTCGTTGCCAAGGCCAAGGGCTTCTTCGACGAAGCAGGTCTCAACGTCTCGGTCTATCAGGGCTATGGCGGCCAGCGCACCGTCAACGAGATCGACCAGGGCCTGTTCGATATCGGCTATGGCGACCCGGTGAGCGTCATTCTCAACCGCGTCAACGGCGGCAAGGCCGTCTTCGTCGGCTCGATCAACACGGTCTGGCCGGGCGCGCTCTGCTACATCCAGAAGGACGGCGAGAAGACGCCGGTGCTTGCAGACTTCAGCGGCAAGTCCGTCGGTGGCGGCGCCACGTCGCCGGTCCAGAACATCGTGCCGGCCTGGCTTGAGCAGAACGGGCTGCCGAAGGATCATCTGAAGCTGCTCCGGATGAACCCGGCGGTCATCACCTCGTCCTTCCTCGAAGGCCAGGTCGACCTTGCCGAATGCTGGGAAGGTGCCAGTTTGCCCATTCTCCATGAGAATGCGCAGGAGAGCGGCAAGAAGATCGGCATGATCAAGTATCGCGATTTCGGTCTCGACATGTACGGAAGCGGCTTCGTCACCACCGAAGCGATGCTGGCCGAGAAGCCCGAGGTCGTCGACAAGTTCCTCGACGCCTCCTACCGCGGCTACGAATACATGGCCGCGCATCCGGAAGAATCCGCCGACCTGATCGTCAAGCAGTATCCGACGCTGAAAAAGACCGTCGTGCTCAACCAGATCAAGCAGATCAATGCGCTCGTGCGGGATCCACACGCTGAAAACAAGGATCTCGGCTTCGTTCGCGCCGATCGCATGGAAAAGACGATGGGCTTCGTGCGTGAGGCATTCGTCGTCGACGACAGCATCAAGACCGTCGACCTCTACCGCAACATCAGTCGCTGAGGTCGGCCCAAACCTGGGATGAGGAACATGAAGAAGAAGATCAACGTGCGGAAGCTTGGCCACATGGTGCTGATGGTCCGCGACATCCACAAATCCGTCGACTTCTATACCAATGTCGTCGGCCTTGAGGTCTCGGACTGGATCGAGGACAAGATGGTATTCCTGCGTGCAGGCAGCGACCATCACGATCTCGCTCTGTCGCAACTGCCGGCGGATTCGCCGGATCGTGACGACCTGCCGAAGTACACGAGGCCCGGCCTCGAGCACTTCTCCTATCTCGTCGACAGCCTCGAAGACATGGAAGCTGCCGCCGAGATGTTGCAGGAGCGGGGCGTCGAGATCGTCCGCGGTATCGGCAAGCACGGTCCGGGCGCCAACTGCTTCCTCGTGTTCAAGGATCCCGACGGCAACAACTGCGAGATCTACTGCGACATGATCCAGGTCACGGAGGAGAACCCGCATACGCCGCAGGTCTGGGAACGAAACATCGACGCGTTCGACCAATGGCGCTTCAAGCGCTTCGTCGTGCCGCCACCACACCAGGTGGTCAAGGACAAGCAGGGTCAGTGATCCCGGGAGCGTTTCGGCCTCGAACGCAGTGATCGAAACGCTCCGCTTTGTTCGCAAGCATTTCTCTCCGGAAAGCCGTTACGCTTTTCCTGGAAATGCTCTTGCGCGCCGGCATCGACCGGCGCGCCTCACCACGGATGCCAACTCGCTCTTCGGAGGCTCTCATGCCAGGCGTTAGTTCGCGACTTGCCGCCTATAGCCAAGTCGTCTTGTTTTTCGGTGCTTTTCTACTCTTCTGGGAATATGGCGTCCGATATTTTGAAGTGAAAAGCTACATTCTTCCGCCGATCTCGGCGATCGCCGTCGCGGTCTGGGAGGCGCGAAGCGAAATTTTTGAGAACTCGATGTACACGCTTGCCGAGGTGCTGATCGGTTTTGGCGCTGCCGTCGTCGTCGGCGTCATGCTCGGCATGGTCGTCTATGTCTCGCCCTTTGCCCAGCGCACCATCTATCCGCTTGTCACCGCCCTGCAGACGACGCCGAAAAGCGCGCTCGCGCCGCTGATGATCGTCTGGTTCGGCTACGGCTTCATTTCCAAGGTGGCGATGGCGTTTCTCTTTGCCTTCTTCCCTATCGTGGTCGCGACGCTCGGCGGCTTTGCCGGCACGGCGAAGAACCTCGAGGAACATTTTCGCGCGCTGAATGCGGGCCCCTGGCGCACCTTTACGACGCTCCGGCTGCCAAGCGCCCTGCCGAGCTTCATCGATGGATGTCGTGTGGCGATGCCGCTAGCGATGATCGGCGCGATCATCGGCGAACTCGTCGGCTCCGAGCGTGGCCTCGGCAACCTGATCATGCTGGGAACCGCATCGACGCGCACCGACCTCGTCTTCGGCTGCATCATCGTGATCACGCTGATCTCGCTGGCTCTCTACGCGCTGATCGAATTTGCGGCCAAGTCCGTCTGGTGGCGGGGAATTCAGGTATGAACATTTCAGTTCGGGAGGAAAAGATGGTGTCGACAGCCACGGCCGAAGCGCCGCAATCAGGCAGGGCCTTGAACCCGGCGGCGGAAGCTGCCGCCAACCACATCGAGGCACGCGGCCTCAACAAGACCTTCGGCTCGTTCAAGGCGCTGGAAGACATCGATTTTACCATCAAGAACCAGGAGTTCGTGTCGGTGCTCGGACCGAGCGGCTGCGGCAAGAGCACGCTCCTGCGCATCGTCGCCGGCCTGATCCCCTATGAGAGCGGCTCGGCAACGATCAAGGGTGAGGCAGTGCGGGCACCGCGCCCTGACGTCGGCGTGGTCTTCCAGACCAACAACATGCTGCCCTGGCTGACCGTGCGCCGCAACGTCGAGCTTGGAGCGCGCATCCGCAACATGCCGGCCGATGCGCGTGACGCGGCGGTCGACAAGATCCTCGATGTGCTGTCGCTGACCAAATTTGCCGATGCCCACCCGCATCAGTTGTCGGGCGGCATGCGCCAGCGCGCATCGATCGGCCAGGCGCTGGTCCTCGATCCGCAGATCCTGCTGATGGACGAACCCTTCGGTGCGCTCGACGCGCTGACGCGCGACAAGCTCAATGTCGAATTGCTGCGTATCTGGCAGGAATCGCGCAAGACGGTGATGCTGATCACCCACAGCATTGCCGAAGCCGTTTTCCTCTCCGACCGGGTCCTCGTCATGGCCGATCGACCGGGCAAGATCGTCGAGGAAGTGACGATCGATCTGCCGCGTCCGCGCAACGCCGCCACCACGCGTGCCATGCCAAAGTTCGGCGAATACGTCGCCTATCTCGGCAAGGTCATGGGCGTTGCAAGCTAGAGAACCGTGCGTTCGGAAGTACCCACAAAGGACGCGCTGGCACTTCGATTTTGTCGCATGTTATCCGTCTTCGGTGATTGCACCGGAAAGCGGGACACTGCTGACCTTTGCAGGTCGATGCGAAGCGCATCTGCGTAGGCGACGCGTGAATAAGAGATAGGGCACTTTTGCGGTTTCGCCTAAACGGAAGCGCAGCAGCGGCTCGATCTTACCCGCCTCCCTGAACGATATTTTTTTCCAAGGAGGCGGGTGAGTTGCGTTCGTGATGGTTTACGAAGCGGGCGGATGGCATTCAGGATTCCAACCTGCCTCCCGGCCATCGATTGAAATCTTCCTGCCGGCATGCGCCGGCAAAAATGCGATTGGAACTCTTATGCCCCAACTCACTCTCGATCTCGCCAACGGGATCATCGAAGCCGCCTTCGGCGCTGCGGCAAAAGCCCGGATGAAACCGCTTTCGGTGGCTGTCCTCGATGCCGGTGGCCATCTCATCGCGTTTCAGAAGCAGGACGGCTCGTCGATGCTTCGCTTCGAGATCGCTTCGGGCAAAGCCTATGGCGCGCTTGCCGTCGGCATGGGGTCGCGCTGGCTGAGCAACACGGCGATCGAGCGGCCGCATTTCGTGCAAGGGCTTTCGGCCGTCTCGGGCGGCCGCATCGTGCCGGTGCCCGGCGGCGTTCTGGTGCGCACGGCGGCCGGCGACCTGATCGGTGCGGTCGGTATCACCGGTGATACGTCTGACAATGACGAAGCCTGCGCCGTCGCCGGCATCGAGGCTGTCGGCTTCGTGGCGGATGCCGGATAGGCGCGCCACCGATCTGAACCTGGCGACCTGATCGCATCGACACCGCCATCGGCTGACCCGTCGCCTTGGTGACGGGATCAACCCGCGGCGCGTGCGAGAAGGGCGCGGGCGCGGGTGACGATCGGCCGGTCGACGAATTTTCCCTCGAAGGTAAAGGCGCCGATCCCGGCCTGATCGGCCTGGTCGGCGGCGTCGATCAGGCGCCTCGCACGCTCGATTTCTTCTGGCGAAGGCGAAAAGCCTTCGTTGAGGAGGGGCACGACACTCGGGTGAATGCAGGTGGCGCCATCGAAGCCGAAGTCTTTGGCTTCCGCAATGGCTGCGGCCAGTGCCTGCCGGTCGGCATAGTCAGCGGTGCTGCGCAACAGCCCGAAGGAAAGAACGCCGGCGGCCTTCGCGGCATAATGGATCATCAGCTTCGGCACCCGCAGAACCTCGGGCGTCGGCTGGGCGCCCATCGACGTGGCCAGATCCTCGCTGCCGGCAGAAAGCGCGAAGACCCGCGGCCCCGCGGCGATCGACGCGGCGTTCAGCAGGCCCGCGGGGTCCTCGATCAGCGGAGCAAACCGCATCGCCTGTCGGTTTGCAGCCTCTTCCAGCGGCCGCAGATGCGCGTCGAGCCGATGGAGAACATCGGGCGAAGACACCTTGGGAATGTAAAGCGCTTGCGCGCCTGCCTCGCAGGCCGCAGCGGCATCGGCCAACATGGCGGGTACGTCGTGGGTGTTGATCCGGACGATGATCTGGGCGCCGCCCCGACCAACCATGGCTACGGATCGACCGAGTGCAGCCCGCGCGGCGTCCTTCTCGTTCGCCGCCACCGCATCTTCGAGATCGACGATGATCGCGTCGGCCCCACGCTCGTGGGCTCTTTCGAGAAAGCGGGGCGAACTGCCGGGAACATAAAGCAGCGAACGCATCCTCATTTGGACCGGCCTCCCATAGCCACGGTACCTTCGTCGGCCGACAGATTGGCGGCGCGGAGCATGCCACGGGTGCTCTGTCCAAGCGAAAGCGATGGTCCCGTCTGGGGTTCGGCGAGACCGACATTCACGCCTATGCGGCAGGCAAAGGCGACGCAAGCTTTTGTCGAATAGAACATCAATTCCTCGCTGGCGATTTCTCGCTCTTGAACATCCGCCGCGAGAGCGCCTCGCTTGCGCGGCGTGCAGCCTCGACCGTCACCTCGGTGACGCGACTGAGGTTGTTGGCGATCCGTTCGCGCGGGCCGGACATGTTGACGACGGCGACGATACGCCCCTCGGGGTCGCGAATTGGCGCTGCGACCCCCGCCGCTCCCTCGACCCGGCCATGGAGATTGGCGACATAGCCTTGCCGGCGCGCGGCGCTCACGCGCGCGGCGATGGCTCCCGGGTCGTCCTCGTCGGGGACGGAGAGGCGGAGATAGGCTTCGAGATCCTCGTCCGCGAGGCCGGACAGCAGCATCAGCCCGCTTGCCACGTAATGGGCGACACGCTGGGTTGCAATGTCGCGGTCATAGCGGATCTCCCGCATCGGGAGGACCTTGTTGAGATAGCGAACCTGCCGGTCACCTGTCAGCACGGCGATGAAGCCGGTTTCCTCGATTGCAGCCACCGTTTCGCGCAGGATCGGTTCCGCGACCCTCAGGATCGTGCCCCAGCCGCTGTTTGTTTCCGACGGCTCGCCGGGCAACCGGATCAGCAGATAGCGCCCGTCGGCCTGGCGGGTGACATAACCGGCGTCGACCAACGTGCGCAGCAGCAGCAGCGTGCTGCTTTTCGGCAGGGCGAGCGCTTGCACGGTCTCGACGAGCGAGACAGCATCGCTGCGCGATGCCAACCACTCGATCAGGTCCAAAATTCTCTCCGCACCTCGGCCGCTCATCGCATTCATTCTCGTTCAATATATTGAACATGTACTAAATGATGAATTTATGAGGCGTGCCCGCCCTTGTCAACACGCGTTCGGCTTGGGCATTCCCTTCCGCAAGGCCGCCGAAAGTCACGCTTTGGCTGCTCCGTCCCGACGGAAGACTTTCGGGGGCGGGCGGTGCAATCGAGCCGTGCCGTGATTTCAGTCCGCAACAAATCTTGAAACGGCCAATCAAACACTCGCCTCCATTGGCAGGCACGCTCCCTTCCTGCCCGGTCCTCGACCATTCCTGTCGAGCCGCGACGATGACCTGGCCAGTGTTCGAATGAGGAGTGAACAGATGCGTAAGCCTAAACTGACTGAAGCAGCACGCCCGATCCCCGTTCCCGGTTACAAGCCGGTGGCCCTTCCGGCTGTGCGTGCCGCCCACCTGATGCTGAAAAGCAAGCGCGATGCCGACGTGCGCCACGCCCAGAGGACGGCGAACATGCGCATCGTCAACCAGTTCGATCGTGACACCGACTAACGATCGGGCATCTGCCGATTTGCGCTGGCGCAGGCGTCAGCGCCGCCATGGTCCGACAGCCGACGGCTTCCAGCACTATCATTCGGTCCTCGTCGCTCAAATCGGGGTTCACCGAGATAACAGAGCCGTCATAGCGGGCGGGCACATCTCCGCCTCGGAAAGGCCTCCGCAGAAGATCGGTCATGTCTTGTGCAAAGACAGACAGAAGTCACGTCAATTTGGCCCCTGAGCCCACGCGAACCGCATTGTTCGTGTGAGGTCAGGGTCCTGCTTGACGGCAGAAGCAACACGTGTAAATAATAGATCAAGTAGTCGATTAATTAATAAAGCCGGCCGATCCCTAGGCAGCGCGCACGCTCATCCACCCTCCAACACCAACTGCGATCCGATGCTCAACTCCATCTGCCACGCCCATTGCCGTTTGCGCTCGATGGCATCCGCATGAGCCGCCACTCCATTCGCATCCGACGGCGGTTGCCGGTCTTGGGAAGCGTCATGGCTGGCGCGTTCTCGACGCTCGGAAATGCCGTCGCCATGGTGGCCTTGCCTTGGTTCGTGCTGACGTTGACCGGAAGCCCTCTGTGGACCGGCATTGCCGCCGCCGCAGGCGTCTTGCCGGTGATTGCCGGCTCGCTGTTCGGCGGCGGTCTTGTCGATCGCTTCGGCCCGCGCTGGATCGCATTTACAGGTGATTTGACGAGCGCGCTTGCGGTCGCAGCGGTGCCGCTTCTCTATCATCTCGATATGCTCGGGATCGGAACGCTCGTCGCTCTGATCGCCATCGGCGCTGCAATGGACGGCCCGGCATCGATCGCCGCCGAAAGCCGCCACCCCGAACTGGCGCGTCTTGCGGGGTTCCGGCTGGAGCGGGTCAAGGCCGTGGATGAGCTGATCTAGAATGCCGGCGTGCTCGTCGGGCCGGCGCTTGCCGGCGTGATGATCGCGCTTGTTGGCGTCGAAGACACCTTGTGGCTGACCGCTGGATGTTCACTCGCCGCGGCGATCCTCGACGTTATCTCCCTGCCGACGCGGCGCAAATCGGTTGGCGCCGAACAGGTCGCCATCGGCCTGGCTGGCGCATGGGAAGCCGTTCGCTTCCTGTTGCGCGATCCGCTGCTGCGCAGCCTGATCATGCTGGGCACGTTGTTCGGCATCATCTTCGGCGCGATGGAGGCCGTCGTCATGCCGGCCTTTTTCAAGGCGACCGGGCAAAGCGCCATGAGCCTCGGCCTGTTCCTGTCGGCAAGCGGCGGCGGCGCCATTTTGGGCACGCTTGCCTATGCGGCCTGGGGCCATCGGCTCTCCGGGCGTGGCATCCTTATCTTCGGCTGCGCCGTCGAGGCGCTCGCCATTCTCGTGCTGGCCTTGGCGCCTCCGGTTTCGCTGCTGATCGCCGCCGGCGCTGTGGCCGGTTTCGCGACGGGACCGATCGGGCCGATCGTCGCGACCGCAGCACTTCGCCGTGTGCCGGTCAAGCTGCGCGGGCGGGCGCTGGGTGCTGCGGATGCGCTGGAGCTCTCGGCGATCCCGCTGGCCATCATTCTGGCCGGTGGAGCGGTCGAGGTTTTTGGCGCTCAGCCATTGCTCCTGGGTTGCGCCGCAGCGCTCGCCGGCACGACGGTGATCGCCGTCTTTCTGCCGGGTCTGAAGCAGCTTGACCGCAGGCGGATCGGCAATGCGGCAAGGCTCCCCGTCGGCGATGACGTCGCCAGGGCGGGTGAGTAGCCATGCGGAAAGCGCCGTGCCCGTTGCGGTGAATAGGCTGTCAGCGTTGCGGCCGCGACGGTGGTCAAGGCTGCCGAGCGCACCATCGCGCTCGGCAGCACCCGGGGAGGTTATCTTATTGCCGGACCGCTGGACGCCTAGCGCGCGACCGCTTCGACGATCCTGCGGCTGGCCGAAACGATGTCCGTATCCTGCAGCAATGCGCCGCCGATCAGATACATCACATCGTTTCCGTAAGCGTCGCGCATCTCCGGCACGCGGCCGAGGTTCATGCCGCCGCCGGGGGCAGGCACGATCGCCTTCGGGCCACCCATGTCGGTGGCGCAGGCCTTGGCGATCGACTGGCATTCCTCGCGGGTGAAGCCAAAGCGCCCGCCGAAATTCGGATAGATCGCTGCGTCGGCCCCCATCAGGCGCTGCAAGGCGCCGTAGAAGCATCTGTGCGAAAAGCCAGTATCGGGCGAAACGACGTTGGCACCTGAGAACGCAGGATGCGAAACGATCGGCAGAGTGAAGGCCGGATCGGAGGCTAGCGTGTGGATCACATCGTAGCCGGCAAGGGCCGGGGAAATCATCACCCCACCGGCGCCGGCCTCCTGCGCCATCATCGCGCGCTCGAACAGGTCTTTTGCCGACGCGGTGATGTTCGGCACGAAACTCGCCCGCCCGCCGCTCTTGGCATTGGCTTCGCCGACGGCATTGACGCAGGCGGCCAGCCGTTCGGCGAAGGGCGACGTCCGCTGGTCCACCAGCCCGTGGTCGTCCTTGACGAAATGCATGCCGCCGAGCGCGAAATCATGCGCGCGGCGGGCAAGCTCGGCCGAAGACAGGCCGACCGGCTTGATCGCCGACATCAACAGCGGCTGCGCGCCGATGCCGGCCCTTTGCCGCAAGCCGGCAATTCCATGCTTCGGGCCGGGGCAAAGCGCAAGGATGCCCGCGGACAGGCCGATGTTCTCGACCTTCAGGCCCGGCTTGATCGAGCTGTTGCCGAAGACAATGTTGAGGAACTGCAGGAAGTCGCCGCCGACATCGTCCTCGCTGTAGGAGATCTCGGCGAGATAGCCGGGCCGACCGTCCGGATCTTTTGCCAGCGCCTCGAGCTTGCCGAGGATTTCGTCCTCGACATAGCCTTTGGGCACGACATCCCGAGGGATTTCGACCGTTTGTTCCAGGGCGATATCAAGCGCCCGCGTTCGCGCCTCCGCCTCGTCGGCCGCCCTGATGTAGTAGCTGACGGTGAACCGCGGAGCCATCAGAGCGCCTCCGCCTTCTGCGCAGAGTGGACGTGATCGAGGCGAACCTCGGTCAGTTCATCTTCGCCGATTTCGAGCGACCTGCCGGTCAGCTCCTCGATCGCGGCCACCAGCGCGCCGGCGTCGAGGCCATACTTCTTCATGAGGTAAGGCTTCGAGGCGCCATGCGCAAACGTGTCCTTCAGGCCGAGACGCTTGAGGCGAACGCCAAGGCCCTCTTCGGCCACGATCTCGGCAACAATCGACCCGAGGCCGCCGACGATCGTGTGGTTTTCGAGCGTGACGATGCCCTTCTTGCCGCGCGCGGCCTTGAGCAGCCCTTCGCGGTCAAACGGCTTTAGCGTCGAGGCGTGCAGGTGATGAAGCCCGATGCCGCGCGCCTCGATCGGTTTTGTGGCGCGCAAGGCTTCCTCGGTGCAGACGCCGGAGCTGACGACGAGGATGTCGTCGCCTTCCGACAGGGTACGCAGCGTGTTGAACGCAAACGGCGTTGAGAAAAGCCGAGGGACTTCGCCGCGAAGGATGCGCACATAAACCGGTCCGTCGATCGCATCGGCAACCTCGAGTACCGTTTCGACCTCGGTCGCATCGCCGGTTTCCAGGATCGTCATGTTCGGCACGGCGCGCAGCACGGCGATGTCCTCGATCGCCTGGTGGGTGATGCCGCCGGGCGTGGTGATGCCAGGCAGGAAGCCCATCAGCCGCACCTTGCGGTTGGAATAGGCGATCGAATTGATCAGCTGGTCATAGGGGCGCCGGTAGAGGAACACCGAGAAGGTGTGGATGAAGGGCCGATAGCCCTGCATGGCAAGCCCGCCGGCAAAGGAGAGCATGTTCTGCTCGGCCATGCCCAACGACAGGAACTGCTCCGGGTGCCGGTCGCGGAAACCATCGACCTCACAAGAAGAAGTGAGGTCGGCGGAGAGGCAAAGCACATCCGGGCGTGCTGTCGCGAAAGCCTCGAATGCCTTCGCGTAAGGGCGATTGACGATTTCGACCATGGTCAGGCCCCTTCCATTTCGTTCGGGCTGACGCCCAGTTCGGCGGCGAGTGCCGCCTGCATCTCGAGCCGCTCTTCGGCGCTCTTGAAGCGCACGTAGTGAAGGCGCGGGAAGCGCTTCTTGAGGAAGTTCATTCCCTGGAACGGCGACGTGTTGGCGAGAATGACCAGCGGCTTGCCCGGCTCGGCGCTGTCCGCAGCGTTGCGCATGGCCTGAAGGTCGTGGCCGTCGATCGAGCGGCAGGTGGCGCCGAAGGCTGCAACGCGGCTGGCAAGATCGCCGAGATCGAGAACCGACGACATGGCACCATCGCATTGCTGACGGTTGACGTCGACGATGACGCGGATGTTGTCGATGCCATGGTGGGCCATTGCCGCCAGGCACTCCCAGGTCTGGCCCTCCTGAAATTCCCCGTCGGACATGTAGACCCAGACCTTGCCCGGCTCGTTGCGCCTCTTGCGAGCAAAGGCAACGCCCGCAGCCATGGAAAGGCCCTGCGCCAGCGAGCCTGTCGTGACTTCCATGCCCGGGCTGTGCTCGGCGCCGATCATCTCGACGGAGCTTCCGTCCTTGTTGAAATGGTCGAGCGCATGCTCATCCATGCGCCCGACCTCGATCAGCGCGCAGTAGATCACCAGCGCATAATGCGCCGGCGAGATGATGAAGCGATCATATTCCGGGGCCGACGGGCCGTGGTAGCCGGCGCCGGTAAAGGCGTCGGGGTTATCGGCGGAGGGCACGCCGCGAAACGGCAGCGGCACCTTCGGCAGGGTCGGTTCGCCGAGCTTGAGGAACTCGTTATAGAGCAGAGCGAGGCTTTCGGCGGCCGAGCAGGCCTGGCTCAGATAGCCGCCATTGTTCTTCATCGTGTGGAAGAAGACGCGGCGGCGAATGCCGAGTGCGATCTCCTCGGTGGTCTTCTGGTTTGTCAGGCTCACCGGTCAGCTCCTTTCCGGAAACAGCGCTTTGAGGCCCTGCGGCGACGCCGTGGCGACGCCGCGTTCGGTGATGAGGCCGGTGATGAGGCGCGCAGGCGTCACGTCGAAGGCCGGGTTTGCCGAGGGGCTGCCTTCGGGTGAGACGCGCACCGAGATGATCGCGCCATCGGGGCCACGCCCTTGCACGAAGCTTACCTCGTCGCCGGTGCGTTCCTCGATCGGGATCTCCTTGACGCCGTCCTTGACCGTCCAGTCGATGGTTGGCGACGGGAGCGCGACATAGAAGGGAACATCGTTGTCGCTGGCGGCGAGCGCCTTCAGGTAGGTGCCGATCTTGTTGCAGACATCGCCGTTGGCCGTCGTGCGGTCGGTGCCGACGATCACCATGTCGACGGCGCCGTGCTGCATCAGGTGGCCGCCGGCATTGTCGACGATCAGCGTGTGCGGCACGCCATGGCCGTTGAGCTCCCAGGCGGTCAGCTGAGCGCCCTGGTTGCGCGGCCGGGTTTCGTCCACATAGACATGCACGGGAATACCCGCTTCGGTCGCCATATAGATCGGTGCCGTCGCCGTTCCATAGTCGACGGTCGCAAGCCACCCGGCGTTGCAATGGGTCAGGATGTTGACCGGCTCGCCGGGCTTCTTCGTCGCCGCGATCTCGCGGATGATCTTGAGGCCGTTCGCCCCGATCGCCCGGTTGAGCTGCACGTCCTCCTCGGCGATTTCGCCGGCGCGCCGGTAGGCGGCCTCGGCGCGGTCGTCGACCGACAGCGGCCGCAGGAACTGGCGCATGGCCTCGAGCGCCCAGCGAAGGTTGATCGCGGTCGGTCGGGTCTCGTTGAGCTCCTCCCAGACCGCATCGAGATGCCGGTCGGACGGGTCGTGCGCCATGGCAATCGCGACTCCGTAGGCGGCGGTGACGCCGATCAGCGGCGCGCCGCGCACCCACATGTCGCGGATGGCGACCGCCACGTCTGCGACTGTCTTCAGCGTGACGATCCGGAATTCGTGCGGCAGCCAGCGCTGGTCGATGATGTCGACCGAGCGGCCGTCGGCGTTGAGCCAGATCGTATGGTAGTGCTTTTCTCCGACTTTCACGAAAGTGTCTCCTGCTGAAGCCGTTGCGCGGTGGCGCGAATGTCCCTGAGGCTCGCAATGCGATCCCGGTTGACGGCGAGATGACGACCGAGCTTCAGTGCCTTGCTTTCGCATTCGGCGCGGCGGTTGAGGTCGTCGATGGTTTCGAAATCGGCATTGTGGGCAAGGCCGAGGATGCGTCTGAGGATCTCGACGCCGGCAAAGCCGAGCATCTCGCGGTAGATCTCATCGAGAACGATGGTCAGCGCCTGTTCCGAGCCGAACGGATCGTCGCGGTCTTCGAAAAGGCTTGCCTGGTAGAGGATGCCCTTGCGCTCGCTCCGCCACAGAGCCGAAAACTCGTCGCAGAAGGTTTCCCAGATCGTCTCCGTGGTATCCAGCAGGTAGGTGCGCATCCGGTCGCGTTCGCCGGCGACGGTCTCGTGGCCTTCCTGCGAGAAGTAGCTCATCCAGAAATTCGCAAGCAGCATACCGACATCGAAGCTGATCGGGCCGTAGAAGGCGAATTCCGGGTCGATGACACGCGTCTCGTCGTCGGTGACCATGACCGAACCGGTGTGCAGGTCGCCGTGGCATAGGGTTTCGGCCTTGGCGGAGAAGATGTGTTTCAGCCGCTGGGCTTCCACCTTCAGGTCACGGTCGCGGCGCAGTTCCTCGACCAGGCTGTCGAGGTGCGGGCTCGTGTGCCGGTTCATCTCCGCTTCGAAGTAAGGATCGGAGAAAACAAGGTTTTCGGTGATGTCGCAGAGTTCGACATTATCGGCGAAGAGGGCGAGATCGGCCTTCTTGTCGCGTGTCGGCATCGAAAGATCCGAGCCGCGGAAAAGCGTGCGGGCCGCGAAAAGCCCGAGATCGCGGCCGATCTTCGGCAACATGCGCCCCGCAATCAGAGCGCGCCGCAGGATCACGTGCGGTGTCAGGTATTCCATGATGATCATCGCCTGCTCGGCGTCGAAGAACAGGATTTCCGGCACCATGCCCGGATCGCGGGCAGCCTGGCGAATGAGGGCGTGGTATTCGAAGAACGAGCGCTTCAAGGGCAGGGGCCAGCGTTCGCCGACAAGCCGGACATAGGGGAGCGCCTGCTTGACGATCGCAGCCCCCTTCTCGCCCGTGACGATGAAGACGAGGTTGAGGTTGCCATCGCCGACCTCCTTGACCTGCCAGCGAAGATGGTCCGCGCCGATCCTGTCGCAAAGGGCCGTGTTATCGCTCAGTCTCAATGGCAGCGTTTCGGCGCTGAGCGCCTCGAACACGTGCTTGTCCATATGGTCCTCCCTATCGACATGACCGGCCTTCACCGCTCCTCGTCATGCTGTCTTGGGTCATAGGTAAGTCGCCATTCTGTCAAATGTCAACAGCCTTGACATTTGATGGATAGCCATCCTAACCTGCCTTCATTGGGAGGAGAGCATGAGCGAACAAGCAGTGTTTCGCATCGAGGGCGTGCGCAAATCCTTCGGGCCGATACCGGTCCTGAAGGGCGTCGATCTCGAATTGCGCAAGGGTGCCGTCACGGTGCTGATGGGCGCCAACGGCGCTGGAAAGTCGACACTGGTGCGCATCCTCAGTGGCGTCTACGTCAGCGATGCCGGGGATATGCGGCTCAGCGATATTCCATTTGCCCCGGCAACGCCGGCCGAGGCGATCCGGGCCGGCGTGGTGACGGTTCACCAGAACATCAATGACGGCGTCGTCGCCGATCTCGATGTGGCGACCAATCTCACGCTCGACCGGCTGAACGGTCGCGGTGCACGCCTGTTTTTCAACCCGCGCCGTGTCCGGCGTGAGGCAGCCGTCGTTGCGGCCCGCATGGGCCTCGCGATCGATCTTTCCGCCGATATCAACGACCTGACGCTTGCCGACCGACAGATGGTGGCGATTGCCCGCGCCATGGCGCATGAACCGCAGGTGCTGATCCTCGACGAGCCGACCTCGTCGCTGTCGAGTGCCGAGGCCGATCGGCTGTTCGAGCTTCTCGACCGGCTAAAAGCCCGCGGCGTCGCCATCCTCTATATTTCCCACCGGATGTCCGACATCCGCAGGCTCGCCGACAGCATCGTCACGCTGCGCGACGGGCGCATAACCGGCCGTTTCGAAGGGGCGGATCTGGATTACGAAGGCGCTGTCAACGCAATGCTCGGGCAAAAGGTTTCGGCAGGTGCCGTGACCGTGCGCGACGGTTCCGGTGCAGTCTTTTCGGTGAAGAGCCTGCGGCTGACGCAGACGTCCCGTCCGTTCGACCTGGCGCTTGGCGATGGCGAAATCGTCGCCGTGACCGGGCTTGTCGGTGTCGGCAAGACGGCGCTGGCCGAGACGCTTTTCGGCGCGCGTTCGCCCGTGGCAGGGCTGATGACGCTTGACGGCGCGGCCTACCATCCACAATCGACCGGTCAGGCGATTGCCAAGGGCGTGTTTCTGGTCGCCAAGGATCGGGCCGACAGCGGCATCGTTCCGGACTTCAATATCTACGAGAACATCAGCCTGCCGTTCCTTAAGCGGCTGTCGCGTTTCGGCATATCGAGCAGGTCGGCCGAACGGGCGAAATCGCGGGCGCAGATCGCGGCACTTGGCGTCGTCTGCCGCAGCGAGCGCGACGAGATGCAGACCCTTTCCGGCGGCAATCAGCAGAAGGTGATGGTCGGGCGCTGGCTCTCCGAGCCTTCGCGCCTGCTGATCCTCGACGAGCCCTTCCAGGGCGTCGACATTGCCGCGCGCCGCGACATCGGCGCCAAGCTGCGCGCCTCGGCCTCGGGCCGCGCCACCATCGTTTTCCTGACCGAACTCGACGAAGCCTTCGAGATCGCCGACCGCATTCTCGTGATGTCGGAACACACTGTAGTCGGCGAGCATCGCAACGCCTCGGTCGACGTCGAGCGGCTCCTCCAGGAGATCGCCGGTCAACATCATCAGCAGGGACAGCCTCATGAGCAGTGAACAGATAAAACCCACGGCGCCTGCCGCTTCAGTGCTACCGGCTTCGCCGGCAAGTGCCGCGTTCAGCCTGCGCGACCTCGCGATCAAGTACGGCTTCCTTGTTCTGCTGGCGGGGCTGGTCATCTATTTCTCGCTGGTGACCAACGGCTTTTCCTCGCCGCAGAGCGCGGTCTTCATCCTGCAATCCGTATCGATCACCGGTATCCTGGCGCTCGGCGTCACGGCCACGCTCGTCGTCGGCGGTTTCGACCTGTCGATCGGCTCGGTCGCGACCACGTCGATGATGGCGTCATCCTATGTGATGGTGGTGATGGGCGGCGACGCGCTGACGGCGACACTCGTCTGCCTGGCGATCGGCGTTCTCGTCGGCCTGATCAACGGCATCATCATCGTCTATATGCGCGTGCCGGATCTTCTGGCGACGCTCGGCATGATGTTCCTGCTGCTCGGCCTGCAGCGCATCCCGACCGAGGGGCGCTCGATCGCCGCCGGCATGACGCTTCCCGACGGCTCTGTTGCGACAGGCACGTTCAGCCCGGCCTTCCTGGCGCTCGGGCGCCATCGCTTCGATCTGATCCTGCCGAACCTCGTGCCGGTCTCGGTGGTGGTGCTGATCGTGCTGGCCGTCGTGATCTGGTTCTTCCTCGAATACACCCGCTTCGGGCGGATGATGTATGCGGTCGGCTCCAACGAGCGCGCCGCCGGGCTGGCGGGCGCCCCGGTCAATGCCTACAAGATCTCGGCCTATGTCATTTCGGGAGTCTTCGCCTCGATCGGCGGCATTCTGCTCGCCGCCCGTCTCGGCCGCGGCGACATCGCCTCGGGCAACAACCTGTTGCTCGACGCGGTCGCAGCCGCCCTGATCGGCTTTGCCGTGCTCGGAGCTGCCAAGCCGAATGCGTTCGGTACGGCGATCGGCGCGCTCTTTGTCGGCATCCTGCTCCAGGGCCTGACGATGATGAATGCGCCTTACTACACCCAGGACTTCATCAAGGGCGCCGTTCTCGTCATCGCCCTGATCTTCACCTTTGCGCTCTCGAAAAGAGGCAAACGCTGACGGGAAAGCCCCGGAGGCGGAAAACAAACGTTCACCAGTGGAGGAGACTGAAATGAACTTTACACGCAGAGCAATGGGCAAGCTGGCGCTTGGCCTTGCAGGAACCGTGGCCTTCGCCACCGCTTCCTTTGCCGCCGACATGCCGAAGCCCTTCGACAAGCCAGGCGACGTCAAGATCGCGCTCGTGCGCTATCTGTCGACCGGCGACTTCTTCCAGTCCTACCTTGCCGGCGTGGAGGCGCAGGCAAAGGCACTCGGCGTCCAGCTTCAGGTTCTCGACAGCCGCCAGGACGCAGCGCTTCAGGCCGACATGGTCGACCAGGCGATCGCGCTCGGCGTGCAGGGGATCATCATCCAGCACGGCCTGACGGAATCGATGAAGGAAGCCGCCCAGCGCGCCGTCGATGCCGGCATCAAGGTCGTCGCTTTCGACGTCAACGTCGAGAACGAGAAGATCCCGCAGGTCGAACAGTCCGACCGAGACCTTGCCCGCCTTGCCCTAGAGCAGGCGATCAAGGACAACGGCGACAGCTTCAAGGCCGGCTACGTCTATGTCGCTGGCATCGCGCCGCTCGACCGCCGCGACGAGACCTGGAAGGAATTCAAGGCGAAGTATTCGGGTATCAACGAGATCTCGCAGTTCGGCACGATGGACAACCCGATCGCCAACTCGGTTGCCAACCAGGCGCGCTCGGTCATCTCCGCCAACCCTGATATCACCGTGATGTTTGCGCCCTATGACGAGTTCGCCAAGGGCGTGAAGATCGCGGTCGACGAAGCCGGTCTGTCGCAGAGCGTGAAGATCTATTCCGCCGACATCTCGACCTCGGATATCGCCGCGATGCGCGAGCCGGATTCCGCCTGGGCGGCAACGGCCGCCACCAACCCGGCCGTGGTCGGACAGGTTTCGGTCAGAACGCTTGCCATGCTGCTTGCCGGCGAGGATCCGGGCCGTAGCGTCATTGTGCCTCCGACGCTGATCACCCAGAAGGACCTGAACGATCAGGACATCAAGAACATGGAAGAACTCGGCACCAAGCTGCCGCAGTTCGCTCATGCGGATGTTGCCATGCCGGCATGGATGCCGAAGCCCTGATCCGTACTGTCAATTTGAAAGAAAGCGGGGCGGTCGAAAGGCTGCCCCGTTTGCATGTTGCCGACCTTGCGCGTCGGGCCGTGTTCCAAGAGCGACCTAGGCGGTTGCTGCTTGGACCCGGCCGAGGCCGTCGCGCCGCCAGCGGTCGATCACTCGGCGCGCCATCGATGTGGTAACGACGAGATGCGAGGCGAAGCCGCCCTTCAGCGCGGCCATCAACGGCTCGAACTTGCTGTCTTCCTGGACGACCAGCATGCGCTTCTCGATGGCGCGGATCGATCCGAGATCGGCGGAGATGCAGCGTCGATTGTGGGCGCAGTTCACCCATTGGCCGTCACCGTCGATCAGCTGCCCGGCGATGACGCCGACGGCCCCTTCTTCGCCCATGCGGTGCATTTCATCGGCGCTGAGCGCGCCGCATTTGACGAGATGGCTGTCGTCTTCGATGCCGCCGACGGAATAGAGCGCCAGATGGCAGTCGGCGATCGTCGACAGCTGCTCGCGGATCACCGGTTCGCCGCGAAGCTCCTCGGCCAGCCGTTCGGATGACAGGACCAGCGGCGCGTAGAAATTGATGCCTTCGGCATTGAGCCGGCGCGCGATCTCCGTCGTGCACTGATCAGGCCGATAGGAATAGGGCGCTCCGAGGTTGCCGCAGAGCTGCACCACCGTGACGCCGCGCAGATCGGCGAAAGGCATCACGTCGGCGATGTGGTAAACCGTGCGTCCCCAGGCGACGCCGACGCGGTCGCCCTTGTTGATCAGCTCGAGGAAGACGGATGCGGCCAGCACCGGCATCTCCGCCGTCGGGTCCATGGCCTGTCGATCCTCCGGCACGATCCAGGCGGTCGTCACGCCGGTTGCGTCCTCCAGTTCGCGCGCCAGCACATCGTCGGTAAAAAGCTCCGTCGATGTGCTGATATTGACGATACCGGTCTCGCGTGCCCGCCTGAGATAGGTGGCAACAGAGGCACGTGATATGCCCAGTTTCTGCGCGACTTCATCCTGCCGTAGCCCATGGCTGTAGTAGAGCCATGCGGCCTTGTGCATGATCTGGTCGGTGTTGCGGATAGGCATGGGGATCCTTCATGCTGTCATTCCCTGACATTATTCACCGCTCATGACATAAGTCAAATCGTTGCTCGGCCCCGGCCGAAACGGGCAATGTTTGCCCAACCGCAGGGCCAACCGATTTCGCCTGATCTGTGTGCCACGGCGCCCGACGGAAGTCCGTGGCGCGCTGTCGGTTGCTGCCATGCAGGCACCGGTCGGCGCGGATCGAGCCGCTGCAGGTGAATGGCCCCCGGGCCATCGGTATCATCGGTGATTCCTGCGCCCGGTGCACATGAATTGCAAGCAGGCAGCGCCGTGCCGGATCATGGCTCGAAAATCGAGGAACGCTGCCGTCTGTTTGTCGCCTGACAAGGATATGCCGCCGAACGCGCGCTAATCCTGTGTTGCAGCCGGCGAGCAGTCGCCGCCCGGCCGCATCGGAAAAGTTTCAAGGAAGTACAGACATGGGGTCTTTGAGTATCTGGCATTGGTTGATCGTGCTTGCGGTGGTGTTGGTCCTGTTCGGACGGGGCAAGATTCCGGAGCTGATGGGGGATGTCGCCAAGGGCATTCGCAATTTCAAGCACGGCCTCAAGGATGATGCCGCCGCGCCGCCGGAAGGAGAGATCGACAGTAGCCAGCGTGAGGCGTGATCGACCCGCACCGGGTGGATCACGGCGAGCCGCCCGGTGCCGTCGGCCGTCAGCTGACGCTCAAGTTCCGGCGAGGCGCGAACGAACCGGCCCGTTACCAGGTGAAGAAAGGGTGTGCTCGGCACGTTGCCAAGAAAGGTGCCGGCGATGGCGAAGCCGGCCATCCGTCAGCAAGGAAAGGGACGTAGCATTTTCGACGCCGGGATCGTTCGCCAATTCCAGCTCGGGCAGGTTGCCCTTGGTGCCTCGCTCAGTCGTCATGCGCTGGCCTCGGTATTGCGGTCCACCTGTTGTGCGCCTGCGAGGATGACAGCGCCGGTGCGTGCGGCTTCGGCAATGTCTTCGAACAGCAATTGCGCTTCGGCCAGCAGGCTGCCATCCACCTCCTCATCGTCAACTTCATCGAGTTCGCAAAGCAGTTCCGCGATGGCGGCAATGCGCCGGCGTTGATACCTGGCGCGGTCCAGCCGGCGGCGCCGGTACCGGCCGGCGGCCAACCGCTCGAACTGGAGGAGCAACTGATCGATTTCCGCCCGGCAGGCGCAATCGAGAGTCGCGCCTGCAATCAGACGACGGATACCGGCGACGATGTCAGCGGGATCGGCATCGTCAGTCGGCTCGCGAACTGGAAGGGTCAACGCATCTGCCATCTTTCACCTCCATGGCGCGCGCCGGCAGGTGCTTCGATCCACGATGCGCCGGTCTGGCCATAGTGAAACCCGTTTGACAACGGCACGCCGGGATAGGCGGCCACCAGACGCGCAAGGCCTTCGGCCGCAGACATCAGCCCGGCGGCGACGGATTCATAGATGCGGGCGACCGTCACCATGTCGCAGTCCTGCGGCGATAGCCGGATCCGGCTGATGCCGGCGGCAGTCAGTGCCGGAAGTTCCTGCAACAGGCTTTGGCATGTGTGGGACATGGTCTGGACCCCGTTGAGGACGAGGAACGGCTGGCGATCAAGCGTCTCGACAATGAGCCCATCGCTGTCGTCGCCGCAGATGAACTGGCAATTGTCCTTCACCAGGCCCTTGGAACGGGCGTGAGCGCAACGCGCCGAGATTGCCAACGGCACGCGGCCAAAGCCGAAGATTTCGAACGCGACGTCAGGCGCATCACGAACGATCTCGCTGACCGACGCCATCGGCAACTCCGGTGGCAGGCAAATGCTGGTCGCGCCGCGCGACGCCAGCAAGCGGGCGGTGGCTCCATTATAGACATTGATCAGAGGGCCGATCGAATGCGGTTTGCCGGCAAGCAACCCGAGCGCAGACAGATCATTGGCCTCGATCGGGTGGATGCTGTCGCGCACCAGGCCGCGCACGAGTTGGCTCTCGCGCTCCAGGGTGACGAGTGCCAGCGAAGCAAGGCTGACTTTCTTGCCGGCGGCCTCCAGGCGTTCGATGACTTCGGCGACATGCGGCTCGATGAAATGCAGGCGCTTGGAGCAGACCGCTTCACCGAGGGTGACGTGGTCGACCGGGGCTTCGTCGGCAATGCGGAAATAGAAGTCACGCCACTTGGGTCCGTCCCAAAGGTAAAGCAAGGGTCCGAGACTGAGCGAGAGGTGGGGTGTAGCAGGCATGTCGTTATCTCCACCGCTTTTCATAGGCGCCCGACGTCGTCTTCTGTCCTTCGCTGAGCCGCCTGAGGCGCGACAGCAAGGCGGGTCTCTCAGTTGCATCGGCAGCGACAGCGCGGCGCATGACGGAAACGACCTCGGCGACATAGGCCTTGCCGCGCTGGCGCCCCTCGATCTTCAGTGCTCCGACGCCGGCATCGCGCAAGGCATCGATATGGTCCATGACGTCGAGCGAAACCGGATCCTCGAAGGCATATCCCCGCTCCTCGGCTATGTCGAAACGGCCCTTGCAGAGCGTGGGGTAACCGGCGGCCTCGCCGGCGGGAAACCGATTGATCGTGTAGTCACCGAGTTCCGACACGAGTTCGCTACCGTCCTCGCGGTAGCGCACATGGCTTGCCGGCGAGCAGACGCCGTTCATGTTGGGCGATTTGCCGGTGGCGTAGGATGACAGCGAGCAGCGTCCCTCCGCCATCACGCAAAGCCCGCCGAAAACGAAGACCTCGATTTCGCAGCTGATCTGGCGCGCAAGGCGGGCGATATCGGGAATGGTGAGGATGCGCGGAAGCACGACACGCTTCGCACCGAAGGTTTCGACCAGGAATTTGACCGCATCGGCATTGGAGGCGGACGCCTGCACCGAGACGTGCAGCCGTTGCTGCGGATGGCGCTCGGCGGTGTAGGCCATCAGGCCGAAGTCGGCGAGGATCAGGGCATCGGCGCCAAGGCGCACGGCATCATCGACGGCGTCATGCCAGAGCTTTTCCTGTCCAGCGCGCATGAAGGTGTTGATGGCGACGAAGGTCATCACCTTGTGTCGGCGGGCATAGGCAATCGCCGTCTTCAGCTCGTCGCGGGAAAAATTCAGGCCGGGAAAGTTGCGGGCATTGGTCTCGTCGCGAAAGCCGCAATAGACGGCATCGGCGCCGGCATCCACGGCCTCGCGAAAGGCGGCCGGCGTGCCTGCCGGACAGATCAGTTCCATCTCGCGGCCTCCCCCGACAATGCGCGTGTCCTGATTTCGCTGGCCGCGCGCCGAACCAGGGGCGCGAACGGGCCGCTCATGCGGGCGATATCCGCCGGCAGGTCGATATTGCAGTCGTCGAGCGCGTTGCGCAGCGCCAACATGGCCTCCATGTCGCCCGTTATCGTCAGGCTTCTGGAGAAGAATACGGCATCGCCATCGAGCTGACCCTCGAGCAGCGCCAGGAGCAGTACGAAGGTGCCGCCCATGCAGGCGTCGGCGGCCGGCAGGTGCGGCTTGCGGTGAACGGAAATGCGTCGAGCCGCCGGCTCTATCAGAAAGCCCAGTGGAAGGTCCGTGGGGACGAAGGCATAGCGTTTGTCGGCGTGCTCCCCGAGCCGGTCGAAAAGATCAGGGTGCTGCCGAACGACCTGGGCAAAGACGAGCCGCGTGGCGTGTTCGATGAGAGGAAGCGGCGCGAACCGCAACGGTGCGGTCATCGCAAAGGGTAGGGTCATGGGCTGCCTGCATGAAAACGGAGCAAAGAATGGCGGCATGCTAGTCGCCGTGTCGCCGCCGCTGTTTGTCCCACGTCAAAGACATCGGGCATTAGCCGCCCCTAAGAGGCGGAATGAACAAGAGCTTCCGTCCAGCCAGGGGATTTGCATCGCTTCAGGATTTTGCCTGTGCGCTGGAGCGTGAGGGAGAGCTGAAACGCATCTCTCGCCCCGTATCCCTGGTCCATGAGATCACCGAAATCCATCGGCGCATTCTGGCCGATCACGGCCCTGCGCTTCTCTTCGAGCGACCCGTCGATGCCTCCGGGCGGGTCCACGACATCCCGCTGCTCGCCAATATCTTCGGCACCGAACGCCGGATCGAGCGCGGATTCGGTCTGGGCGACGGCGGACTGGCCAGCCTTGCGCGCGATCTCGCGGACCTGCGCGATCCCCGCGCACCAGCGTCTCTGCGCGATGCCTGGGATCGGCTGCCGCTACTGCGCTCGGCTCTGTTCCTGCGTCCGAAGCATGTGACAGCCGCACCGTGCCAGGACGTCGTCTGGCGCGGCGCGGATATCGACCTCGGCCGCCTGCCGATCCAATGGTGCTGGCCGGGCGAGCCGGCGCCGTTGATCACCTGGCCGCTCGTCATCACCCGCGCGCCGGACGACCCGCTCGATGTCAATGTCGGCATCTATCGCATGCAGGTGCTCGGCCGTAACAGGGTGATCCTGCGCTGGCTTGCCCATCGCGGCGGTGCGCGGCACCACCGTCTGTGGCAGCGCCAGGGGCGCGATATGCCGGTCGCGGTGGCGATCGGTGCCGATCCGGCAACGATCCTTGCCTCGGTCATGCCGCTGCCGGAGGGGATGAGCGAGCTCAACTTCGCGGGCCTCTTGCGCCGGAGCCGAACGCAGCTCGTGGCCGCAACCTCGGTGCCGCTGGCCGTTCCGGCACAGGCCGAGATCGTGCTGGAAGGAACGGTGTCGGCAACCGAGACCGCCGACGAAGGGCCCTATGGCGACCACACCGGCTACTACAATTCGGTCGAGCCGTTTCCGGTCATGACGCTTTCCGCCATCACCACCCGCCACAAACCCTATTATCTCTCCACCTATACCGGTCGGCCGCCGGACGAGCCTTCGCGGCTGGGAGAGGCGATGAACACGCTGTTTGTTCCGCTTGCCAAGAAGCAGTTCCCGGAGATCACCGATCTCTGGTTGCCGCCGGAAGCGTGTTCCTATCGCGCCATGGTGGTCGCGATCGACAAGCGTTACCCCGGACAGGCGAAGCGCCTGATGATGGGGCTCTGGTCGATGCTGCCGCAGTTCAGCTACACCAAGCTGATCATCGCCGTCGACCCGGATATCAATGTCCGCCACTGGCCAGATGTGATGTGGGCATTGGCGACGCGCTTTGATGCCAGCCGCGATGTCACCGTCGTTGCCGACACGCCGATCGACTATCTCGACTTTGCGTCGCCACGCACCGGCCTCGGCGGCAAACTCGGGCTCGATGCAACGACGAAGATCGGTTCGGAGACCGATCGCGAATGGGGGCGTGTCCTCGATATGACGCCCGACGTCGTGCGCCAGGTCGATGCTATCTGGGCCGAACTCGGGCTTGAAAGGAAAACATCATGAGCCGGCACCGTATTGTCTTGGGGATCACCGGTGCATCGGGTGCCGCCATTCCGTTGCGCATTGCCGAGCGGCTTGCGCGGATCGAAGAAGTGGAACTGCATCTGGTGCTGTCGCCATCGGCGCATCGAACGCTCGCCCATGAGGTTGGCGGACATGCACTGTTGCGGCTCTTGGAGAAGGCGGACCGGACCTATGACCACGGCGATATCGGCGCTGCGATCGCCAGCGGATCGTTTCCGACCGCCGGCATGATCGTCGCGCCGTGTTCGATGCGCACGCTTGCGGCGATCACCAATGGGCTTGCCGACAATCTCATCGTGCGCGCCGCCGACGTGCACCTCAAGGAGCGTCGCCGTCTCGTGCTGATGGCGCGCGAAACGCCGCTTCATCTCGGGCACCTGCGCAACATGTGCGCGGTGACGGAGATGGGCGCGATCGTCATGCCGCCGGTCCCGGCCTTCTATCATCGGCCTGATAGCGTCGAGGCGATCGTCGATCATCTCGCCGCAAGGGCGATCGATCTTCTCGCATTGCCGATCGCGCCTCTTGCCGTCGCCTGGCAGGGGGAAGTTCAGCCGAAAGGCAATGCCTGCAACAACGGATCTGCGCCGAACATCGCGTAGTGGCCGCCCGCCAGCAGCCAGAAGGTAACCGCAGCGGTCGCGAAGGCCGACAGGATCATCACCGAATCGGCTCGCAGGCGCGCTTGGCCTTTCAGGATCGCGGCGAAGGGAAAAACCGAGGTACCTTGCCGGGCCGCCGGCCAGGTATCCCCGAGGCGCCGCCGCACACGCTTTTCCACCATGAAGAACCCACCGAGCGCAAACAGCGCGAAGCCACCGAAGAGCACCAGGGAGCGCAGGTCGCCATTGGCGATGACATGGCCGACGGCCCAAAGCAGGAAGCCCCAGAGGACCGGATGGCGCGTCACGCTGACGATTGCGCCTTTCCGTTCGTTGCCCTGAAAAATGGAGATCGACAGCGGGTTTTCGCTGAACAGGCCGGCGAGGACGAGGAAGACGCCGCATGGCGCGAGAATGAATGTCGTCCAGGCCTGCCACTGGGCCGGCTCCCAGAGCGGGATGAAATCAAGCGCGAGCGCTGCCTGAAAAACCCAGATCAGCGCGACGATCGACAGTAGCGAATAGAGGCTGAAATAGGTTCGCCGCCCCAGCAACGTGATGAGCCGCTGACGCAACCTCGGCAATGCCGGCACCATGTGAAGGGCAAGGAAAACTGTGAATGCCAGAAGGAAATTGTACATCGACCGGACCTCAAACCCTCTGCGCGAGAAGCAACCGTTCGGTCGCGACATGGCGCCGGACGGTTTCGAAAAAGGCGCGCAGCATGTAGCCGATCGCCTCCCAGCTGTGCGGACTGCGGCCATGAAGCAGTTCATTGAGGACGCGGGCAACTTGCTCGGCCGATTGCCCATCATGCCGGTGCTCGTCGCGCAGGCGTTCGATCAGCCTTTGTCCGTCGTCCTGGCATCGCACAGCCGCGATCGCTGGAAACAGGATTTCTTCCTCCAGCCTGTGTACGATCAGCAGTGTCGAGGGTAGCTTGTCCGCAACCTCGCGGCAGCTCGCCGTATCGATGCGGCGCGGCAGGGAGTCGGCAACGGCCTCAAGGCGATCGCACAATTCGAGGAGGCTTTGATAGCCTTCCTCCAGGGCATCTTGTCCAGGCATCGGCCGCTCCGTGATCGAGATTTGTCATCCCCCAATCCTCTAGGCGCAATCGATAGGGCGATCTTTGACATTTCGCAAAGTGGATGACGTCCCGCGGAAGAACGCCGCGGCGTGATGCAGTTACTGCGAAGGGTCGAGAAACAGCACGACGGCGATCGCGATGGAGAACAGCACGGCCGACAGGGTCGCGGCGCGCTGCAGAACGCCCATGCGGTAGAGAAGGATGGCGAACCCGACAATGATCGGGGTTGCGACGGAAAGGCCGATTTGTGCGTCTGTCATCGGAAAACTCCTGGATTGCTCCTGCTGCTATCAGTCCGGTTGGACCGCCTCTTTGCGCAATCGCAAAGACAGAAAGCGCCTGCCTGCCTAGCTGACGGCGGTTCTGGCAAAGGAGTTGACGCATGGACGGGCACGTCCTTCCGACGGAAGACCAAGAAGATCAGGCATCCGCCGACGACCTTTTGCTTTGGGTGCTGGTGTGGAGCGAGCTGGCGGCATTCGGCATCCTGCTCGCTGGCTTTCTGGTGGTCGGGTTCCTCCGGGCGGACGCGTTTGCGGAAGCCCGGTCGCATCTCAATCCGCTGCTCGCCGGCATCAATACGCTCGTACTTCTGGCCAGCGGCTGGCAGGCGGCCCTGGCGGCGCGCCCGGCCGCTTCGATTTCCGCACGCCGGCGCGCGCTCGTTCTGGCAGCCCTTTTCGGTTTTGGTTTTGTCGCCATCAAGCTTTTCGAATATTCGACCGAAATCGGCGCGGCCGGATTGCCGCAGTTCGGCGCCTTCTTCGAACTCTATTTCCTCATCACCGGCTTCCACCTGCTGCACGTCGGCTTCGGCAGCGCCATCCTGCTGTTGGTCGCCTGGCGCCCGAGCCCCGGAAACATCGTGCTGATCACCACGCTCTGGCACGTGATCGACCTTGTCTGGATCGTGATGTTCCCGCTCGTCTATCTCGTGTGATCGCCATGACCCATCACAATGAACGTCGACTACGGAAGACCTTTGCGACGCTGGTCCTGCTCGTTGCTTGCGGCATGATCCTGATGACGCTCTGGGGCGGAACGGCTGCAGCAACAGCGGCCCTCCTGGTTCTGGCGGTGATCAAGTGCCGGCTTGTTGCCCTTGATTTCATGGGCCTCGCTCAGGCGCCGGCCGGGCTGCGGTTCGGGCTCCTGGCGTGGCCGGCGATCCTTGCGCTTCTGGCGCTGGCAAAGCTTGCGATGGGCGTGACGCTATCTGCTTGAAACCACTCTTTGTCTTGTTTGCCAAAACGCAAAGAAGGCCTTCCGGAAATCCCTAGACATGGTTCGCGCCCCGATAGTTCGGCGCCGCACGTCGCGGCGCCAGGCGGGGAGGGGATCAGTAAAGCCGGCCCCGGTGTCTAAGGCCGGCTGAAGTCGAAAGGATCACGTGATGGCAGAACGCCTCACCAAGACCGGGGCCCGAAACGTCTTTTACGGCGGGTCCTTCTTCTTTTTTGCAATCTTTGTCGGGCTCACCGCCCACAGCCACTACTACATGCGGACGGTCTCCACCGACGAGTCGACGCTGACGGACGCAGTCGCCCGCGGCAAGCACGTCTGGGAGAAGAACGCCTGTATCAACTGCCACACGCTTCTTGGCGAAGGCGCCTATTTCGCGCCCGAGCTCGGCAATGTCTGGAAGCGCTGGGGCGGCGAGACCGATCCGGAAGGTGCACGCGAAACGATGAAGGCCTGGATGGCCGCCCAGCCGAGCGGCATCGAAGGCCGCCGCCAGATGCCGCAGTTCAACCTCACCGAACAGGAGCTCAACGACCTCGCCGATTTCCTGGAGTGGACGAGCCGCATCAAGACCCAGAACTGGCCGCCGAACGAGGCCGGCTAAGCGTTGCGATTGGAGTGTGAAATCATGAAATACCAGACCCAGAAGGTCGCAATGCTCTATTTCTACGGAGCGATCGGCCTGTTTCTCGCTCAGGTGCTGTTCGGCGTGCTTGCCGGCACCATCTATGTCCTTCCCAATACCCTGTCCGAACTGCTGCCTTTCAACATCGTTCGCATGGTGCACACCAACGCCCTCATAGTTTGGCTGCTGATGGGCTTCATGGGCGCAACATACTACCTCCTGCCGGAAGAGGCGGAGACCGAGCTCTACAGCACCAAGATCGCGATCGCCCAGTTCTGGATCTTCCTGATCGCCGCTGCCATCGCCGTCGTCGGCTATCTCCTGCGCATCCACGAAGGCCGCGAGTTTCTTGAGCAACCCTTCGCGATCAAGGTCGGCATCGTCATCGTCGCGCTGATGTTCCTCTACAACATCACGCTGACAGTCCTTAAGGGCCGCAAGACGACCGTCACCAACATCCTGATCTTCGGGCTCTGGGGCGTTGCGATCTTCTTCCTCTTCGCCTTCTACAACCCGATCAACCTCGCGCTCGACAAGATGTACTGGTGGTACGTCGTTCACCTCTGGGTCGAAGGCGTCTGGGAACTGATCATGGCGTCGGTGCTCGCCTTCCTGATGATCAAGCTCAATGGGATCGACCGGGAAGTCGTCGAGAAATGGCTTTACGTCATCGTCGGCCTGGCGCTGTTTTCGGGCATCCTTGGCACCGGCCACCACTACTAC
Source organism: Ensifer adhaerens (assembly GCF_013283195.1). Lineage (GTDB taxonomy): Bacteria > Pseudomonadota > Alphaproteobacteria > Rhizobiales > Rhizobiaceae > Ensifer > Ensifer adhaerens_G. The sequence continues at coordinate 376,436 of NZ_JABEKT010000002.1, forward strand.
TGGATCGGCGCGCCGGGTTACTGGCAGTGGATCGGCTCGCTGTTCTCGACGCTTGAGGTCGCACCGTTCTTCACCATGGTGATCTTCACCTTCGTGATGACCTGGAAGGCCGGGCGCAAACACCCGAACAGGGCGGCGCTGCTGTGGTCGATCGGCTGCTCGGTGATGGCCTTCTTCGGTGCCGGCGTCTGGGGTTTCCTGCACACGCTGTCGTCGGTGAACTATTACACCCACGGCACCCAGGTGACCGCCGCGCACGGGCACCTCGCCTTCTTCGGCGCCTATGTCATGCTCAACCTTGCGGTCATGGCCTATGCGATCCCCGAAATCCGCGGGCGCGCGCCCTACAACCAGATGCTTTCCATGGTCAGCTTCTGGATCATGTGCACGGCGATGTCGGTCATGACCTTCGCGCTGACCTTTGCCGGTGTCCTTCAGTCCCATCTGCAGCGGGTTCTGGGCGAGAGCTACATGGACGTCCAGGACCAGCTGGCGCTGTTCTACTGGATCCGCCTCGGCTCGGGCGTCTTCGTCATGATTTCGGCGCTGATGTTCGTCTGGGCGATCTTCGTCCCCGGCAAAGAGCGTAGCGAGAAGCTGAGTGCCTCGATGCAGCCTGCTGAATGAATGAACGCGCCGGTCCGGCTCGGCCGGACCGGCCAATCTTTTCCTCCCCCCTTTCACGGAGACATGCCATGAGCATTGTTCAACCAAGCCTGGTTCCGGTATCGATCGACATTCCCGCCTATAGTCCCTCGGGCAATGAGTGCGCGCTGTTCGAGAATGCCTGGGTCCGACAGTTGCCGCTCCTGCTCAAGGGGCCGACCGGTTGCGGCAAGACCCGTTTCGTCAGCCATATGGCGGCAAAACTCGGCCTGCCGCTTTCCACCGTTTCCTGCCACGACGATCTGGCAGCAGCGGACTTGACCGGGCGCTACCTGTTGAAGGGCGGCGATACGGTCTGGGTCGACGGTCCCCTGACACGGGCCGTACGCGAAGGCGGGATCTGCTATCTCGACGAGATCGTCGAGGCGCGGAAGGACGTCACCGTCGTGCTGCATCCGCTGACCGACGACCGCCGCATGTTGCCGCTGGAGCGGACCGGCGAGCTGCTCGAAGCGCCGTCGGCGTTCATGCTGGTCGTTTCCTATAACCCCGGCTACCAGAACCTGCTCAAGAGCCTGAAGCCCAGCACGCGGCAACGCTTCGTCGCCATCGAGTTCGATTTCCTGCCACGCAACGAGGAGATCGAGGTGGTTTCGCGTGAGAGCGGACTGGCTGCAAGCCAGGTGGCACCGCTCGTCAACCTTGCTCACCGCCTGCGCACCCTCAAGGGGCATGATCTTGAGGAGGGAGTATCGACCCGCCTGCTGGTCTACTGCGCCTGCCTCATCGATGCCGGAATGCCTGTCCGCGATGCGGTGCGTGCCGCGATGATCGAGCCGTTGACCGATGAGCCGGACGTGCGCGCAGCCCTTCTCGAGGTTGCTGCCTCCCTGATCGCTTGAGGATTGCGCCATGCTGGATTTCCTCGAACTCGAAGAAACTGTCGGGCGCGCCTGGCACCGTTTTATCGGCAACACGGGTACCTGGCGGCGCTATCCCGATGAGGCCGTCAAGCTGGTCGACATGATGCCGATGCTGGCGATCTGCTTTCGGGGGCACGGCGGTGAAACCGCCGTCCAGATCGTGCCGGCGCGCGGCCGCACGTCGGGCCATCGGCTGAAGTGGCGACAGAAGATGGGGCTCGGCGAGGAAAAGCTCGTTCAGCCCGGCCGGGATCACGCTTCGCTGATGTTGCCCGGCGAGATTGACATTTTTCCAGACAGACGCCTCAACATCGATCTCTACTTCTGGCTGGTCGCGTACATGGCGACCATGCCGCTCGTCCCGCGCGACGAAGCGGATCCCTTGCTGGCTGACCTGACATATTTGTCCCGGGCGCAGGAGACCGTGGCCGAGGTCTTCCAGCGCTTTCCTGGCATGCGCCACAAGTACTGCCGTCTTGCCGAAGCCGTTCTGGTCGAGCGTCAGCGCGGCTCCCTTCCGTCGGTGGAGCAGCATGTCGAAAACCGCGTGCTGCGGTTGCTGCGCAAGGCGGCCGGCCAGCTGGATACGACCTTGCCGGTGATCTTCCCGCATCGCGCCCCGCCGGGATATCTGCCGCTGCTGCCGGTCCCGCTGTGGCCGGATACGTTGCTGCGGCCGGAAACGACGACAGAACGCGATGACGATGTCGCGGCAACAGGTGCCGCCTCCAGCCAGATCGCCGAGACCGAACGCCACGTGGCCGTCCGGGAGAGCCCGGAGAACCGCAAGGGTGATCGCAGCCCCTTCATCCTCAATCGCTTCGAGAAGATCCTGGCGATGGCCGAGATGGTCAATGTCGACCGGCCATCCGACGACAGCGACGAACACGACAACAAAGCGGCGCAGGATCTTGACGAGATGACGCTGGGCGAGCGGAAGGGTCGCCCGTCCGCCCGTTTCCGCTTCGATCTCGACCTGCCGCCGGAAGCCGTCGATCCGACGCCGCTGACATCGGAGCTGACCTATCCAGAATGGAACTACAGGACGTCGAGCTATCTCAAGGACCATTGCCGCGTCTTGGCGGGCCCGGCCTCGGGCACCGAAGACCGGGCTGAGCTTACGGCGGAAACCAGGAGCCTGATCCGGCGGGTACGGCGCCAGTTCGAGGTGCTTCGGCCGCGCAACGAAATCCTGCGCGCGCAGATCGACGGCGCTGACCTCGATCTCGATGCCGTGGTGCGCGCCCGCACCGATCTGGCTGCAGGCGGGCAGGGGAGCGATCGCATCCACCTGATGAGCCGCACGCAGGTTCACGATCTCGCGGTCACGATCCTGGTCGACGTCTCGCTTTCGACCGATGCCTGGTCCGACAATCGCCGGGTGCTCGACGTGGAGAAGGAGGCCCTGCTCATTCTCGCCCACGGCCTGTCTGCCTGCGGCGACAATCATTCGATCCTCACCTTCACCTCGCGCCGGCGCGACTGGGTAAAGGTGGAGAGCGTCAAGGCTTTCGACGAGCCGATGAGTTCGCTCGTCGAAAGCCGTATCGCCGCCCTGAAGCCGGGATACTACACCCGCATCGGGGCCGCCATCCGCCATGCCGCAGCCGAACTGCAGAAACAGCCCAACCGCAAGAAGCTGTTGTTGGTCCTGACCGACGGCAAGCCGAATGACATTGATCATTACGAAGGGCGCTTCGCGCTGGAGGACAGCCGCAAGGCCGTCATGGAAGCGCGCCGCAGCGGCATCAGCACTTTTGCGGTTACCGTCGACCGCGAGGCGCAGTCCTACGTGCCGGCCATGTTCGGCCATAACGGCTATGCGTTGGTCGGCAATATCGCCCGGCTGCCGGCGGCATTACCGGCGATATACCGAAGCCTCGCGGGATAGGACGTTACTTGAAACAGAAAAAGGCCCGGTTGCGACCGGGCCTTTTTTGTTGGGTGTTGTCAGCGGTTCAGGCGGCTTTACTGTGCGTGCGTTGTCCGTCGTCGATGTAGGCATCGAACGCTGCGGCGACGGCGCGGATCACGAAGCGATGATCCTGCCTGACCGTCAAGACGCCATCGGCGATATCGAGCACGCCATCATCGACCATCGTTGCCAGCCGAACATTGCCGCCGAGAAGGAAATCCGGGTCTCGTCCGTGTGCGGTGGCGATTGCCTTGATGTCGACGGTGAAGTCGCACATCAACCTCTCGATGATTTCGGCACGCAGGCGGTCTTCCTCGGTCAGCCGGTAACCCTTCGTGGTTGCCAGTCGGCCGGAGGCGATATGGCTGGCATAAAGCCCCGGAGGAACCTCGTTCTGCACATAGCCGTCTCGCGAGCGGCCGATTGCCGAGGCGCCGAAGCCGATCAGCGTTTCGCAATTGTCCGTGGTGTAGCCCTGAAAGTTCCGCCGAAGCACGCCGGCCGATTGTGCGAGCACCAGATCGTCGTCGGGCAGGGCGAAGTGGTCGAGCCCGATCTGGCGGTAACCCGCTTGGCAAAGCGCTTCGCTGATGGCGAGCGCCTGATCGGTGCGCGCCGAAGCGTCGGGCAGCACGGCCTCGTCGATCATACGCTGGTGCTTCTTGAAGGATGGCACATGCGCGTAGCCGAAGACGGCAAAGCGTTCCGGTCGCATCGCGGTCGCAGCCTGGACCGTCTCGACGCAGGAGCGAACCGTCTGGTGCGGTAACCCGTAGATCAGGTCGAAATTGATACCTGCGACACCGGCGTTGCGAAGATGGGCCACCGCGTCGGCCGTCTGCTGCTCGCTCTGGATCCGGTTGATGGCCTTCTGCACGACCGGGTCGAAGCTCTGCACGCCGAGGCTGGCGCGCCTGACGCCGCCTTCGCCAAGCGCCTGCGCCATGGCGACGGTCAGGCGGCGAGGATCGATTTCGACAGCCACGCCCGTTTCGGCACCAAACTGATAACGCGCACGCAGGAGTGCCATCAGGGCCAGGAATTCTTCCGGTTCGATGATCGTCGGCGTCCCGCCGCCGAAATGGACCTCGCCGATCGGCAGCGGTCCCGACACATGATCGGCGACCATGCCGATCTCCTGCCTCAGCACATTGAGGTAATCGAGGATCGGCTCGTCCTGCCGGGTAATCGTGGTGTGACAACCGCAGTACCAGCACATCGACCGACAGAAGGGGATGTGCAGATAGAGAGAAACATCCCTGTCCGCCGGGACCGCGCCGAGCCAATCGGCGTAGGTGTCGCGACCGATGCCGGCGGAAAACCGCGGCGCGGTCGGATAGCTGGTGTAACGCGGCAAGTGCATCTCGGCGTATTTCATGAGGGCGGTGGACTGCATGGCGGTTCCTATCGATGTCGAACGATCGAACCGTTCTAGGCCGGATGGCCGTCCTCGTTCTTTGCGAAAAGCCAAGTAAGCGGGCAACAGGCGGCAAAGCGGGATTTGTTTGCGCTTCGACAAAATGTCGCGTTGCCGGTGGCACTAGGCTTTGCAAATCCGGGCCGTTTGCGTCGGCGTTTCCCGGAAACCGAGGCAACAACGGCGCCCTGAACGGACTGAAATGACCACTGCAGAAACAGAAACCAAGCCCTTCATCGACGTGCGTACCATTCCGCCCGTCGAGCGCCATCCGAAGATCTTCGGCATGCTCAATGCGCTGGCCGAAGGCGGCTCCTTCATCATCGTCAACGACCATGATCCCCGCCCGCTGCACTACCAGCTGGAAAGCCGTTATCCCGGTGAATTCACCTGGGAATACCTTGAAAACGGACCCGACGTCTGGCGGGTGGAGATCGGCCGGCAACAGGCTTCCGGCTGCGATTGCTGCTGCGGCAGCAGCAGCGGCCACTGAGAGGGCGCCCACAGCCAAAGCGTTTGCGGTTTGGGCGGGGCCGCAGACGCGCAATTCCCTTGTGTTTACGCATTTCCCGGCGGAAGACCGTTCCTCACTTTTCCTGGAAATGCTCATCGTTCAGGATGAACCGCTATGTTCGGAGCCACGCTATCTCGCTGGACGATGTCCTATTTCGCGGCGGCGCTGATTTTTCTCGCCATCGGCGAGATGATGATGGTTCTCGGCTTCGGATATCCGGTTTCTTCCATCGAAGCCCCTGAAACCCTGGCACTCGTTCATACCATTGCGCTTGGCTGGCTCAGCCTGCTGATGGCGGGAGCCCTGTTGCAATTCGTGCCTGTTCTCGTTGGTCGGCCGCTTTCGTTTCCGCACCTGGCTTTTCCAGCTTTGGTGCTGCTGGTTGTCGGTATAACCAGCCTGGTCCTAGGATTTGCCAGCCTCGCGGGTACCGACGGCCTTTCGCCGCTCCTGCTCCCGGTGGGGGCGACTGTGACGATTGCCGGTTTCGGCCTGCTCGTCAGCGTCTTTGCAACGACACTATGGCAGGCGCGTCCGCTGCCGCTGCCTGCGCGTTTCGTCGCTGCCGGCCTCGGGTCGCTCGTCATCGCTTGTTTGCTTGGTGGCACCTACGCATTCGTCCTTTCCGGACTTGCCGATGCGCCGGGCGCGATCGATCTGACGCTCGAAGGTGTTTCGCTTCACGCGGCACTGGGGCTGGGTGGTTGGTTGAGCTTTACGACCATGGGGGTCAGCTACCGGCTCCTGACCATGTTCATGCTGTCGCCCGACCGGGAACGACGCAGCAGCAGGACCGTCTGGATACTGGGCGCTGCGGCCCTCGGCATGATCGTCTGCATCGTGCCGATGATCCTTGTCGGCTTTGCCGGCCGGACAACAGTGCTTGTCGTTGCCGCGCTTGCCAGCGTGATCGCCATCGGAATTTACATGGCCGACATCGTCAGGATCTACCGCGGGCGAAAGCGCAAGCTGATCGAGCTAAACAGCCGCGCCGGCATCGGCGCGTTCGCCGCACTGATTGTCGCGACCGTCATCTTCGTGGCTTTGCTCATCAGCGGCCAGATCCCGGAAGGCGTGGGGCCGCTCGTCTATCTCGTCACCTTCGGCTGGTTGACCGGCATGGGGTTGGCGCAGCTCTACAAGATCGTGCCTTTCATCACCTGGCTCGAATGCTACGGCCCTCTGCTCGGACGCATGCCGACGCCGCGGGTTCAGGATCTGGTCGTCGAGACGCGAGCAGCGTTCTGGTTCCGGCTCTTCTATCTCACCGTGGCCGTTGCCTCGGTCGCGCTTTATCTCGACAGCACATGGCTGTTTCGAGCCGGCAGCCTTGGCCAGTTGATTGCGGTCAATGCGCTGGTCTTCGAGTTCGTGGCAACACGACGGCTCAGCAACGTGCCGAGCAATCTTCGACTTCCCGGCGGGTTCACCGGTCCGCATCTTTTCTTCCCATCGTTTCAGTCACGGAGACAACCATGACCAAAGACCCCTATGAGCTCGACGTCAGGCCGCTTCTGAAGAGCGGCAGCGATCCGTTCCAGGCCATCATGAGCGCCGTCGACGGTCTCGCACCCGGCCAGCCGCTGAAATTGATCGCCACGTTCCGGCCGGTGCCGCTCTTCAGCGTCATGGCCGGCCGTGGTTTTGCATATCAGGATCAACCTCTCGGCAACGGCGATTGGGAAGTCCTGTTCACACCGGAGGAACAGGTGGACGAGATCAGGGTTTCGGCCGGCGATACGGATCTCGATACCTGGCCGGACCCAGCACGCCAGCTCGACCTGACGGATCTGGATCCGCCCGAGCCCATGGTTCGCATCCTCGCCGTCGTGGAAAAGATGCTGGCCGGCGAGGTGCTTTTCGCACTGCTGGCGCGCGAACCGCTGTTTCTCTACCCGGAGCTTGCCAAGCGCGGGCACAAATGGGCCGGCAACTTTGATGCGACCGGAGAAACCTATCGCATCCTGATCCGCGTCGGCGGACGCAAGGGGCACGAAAATGCAGCCGGCTGAAAGCGAAGAACTGGTCGACAGAATCCGCGACACGCTGCGCACGATCGTCGATCCGGAGATGGGGTCTAATATCGTCGATCTCGGTCTGATCTATGATATCGCCGTCCAGGAAGGCGGCCTTGTCCGGGTGACGATGACGACGACGATAAAGGGTTGCCCGGCGACTGCCTTTCTCAAGGAGGCGGTGCAGAACTGCGTCTGGTATGTGCCGGGCGTCGAGTATGCCGAAGTGCGGCTCACCTATGAGCCGCCATGGACCCCTGAAATGATGCACTAGGCAGCTGCCGGTCGACAGCCGTGAATGCCTGATGAAGGTTGCCGTGTCTGCGGCAACCTTTTTTGCTTGTGGGATGTGACTTTCAGGGCGTGTTATGCGGCGCCTCTGGGTGCGCGCCTGGCGCGAACCAGCATAGGACCGTATTCGATGCAGAACAACCCAAAGGCCATGATCCAGAGAGCACCCGAAAGGGCGAGCAGGTGATGGTAGTGAGTTGGCAGGATTTCGGCGAAGGGTCGTGCCAAAGCCGCACCGATGATCGCGATGTAAGAGGCGCAGCTTAGGTTCGAGGCAGCCAGCGGCCGTCCGGTGTGTCCGCGGCTTGCGCGCGTCATGACGGCCAGCATCATCGAGGCCATGACACCGACGGTCATCACATGCATGACCGGGTACCCGTCGAGCGCGCCGACCGCGCCGGCAGAGACGGCGGCAAAGCCGAGGGGCACGAAGGCATAGGCGGCATGCAAGACGAACACGATCTTGTCCGGCCACGTCGTCCACCCGCGCCAGCGGATAAGCCGGGCCGCCTGCATCAACGAGGCGGTGGCTGCGACGGCGGCGGTGACGATGTGCTGGGGCGAGAAGGTCCAGCAGGCTAAAGCCGCGACACCGACGAGGATGCTCGCAGTGTCGAAGCGGTTGTAGGGAACCGGAAAGTCTGTCCGGCCGAACTTGTTCAGCCAGTTGCGGGTGAAGCTCGGCAGAATTCTGCCGCCGACGATCATGATCAGCATGACATAGGCGCCGATCGCCAGCCGTGCTGCTGCATCGACGTCGAGTTGACGGATGACGGAGATGTGGAACCACGCGTTGGCAGTCGAGAGAAGAACCAATCCGCCGACGACCTTCAGATCCTTCCACTTCCGACCGACGATGATTTCCCGCGCGCAGATCGCGAGCAATGCCGGCATGAACAGCGCTTCGATGATGGCCGCCGGCGTCACTCCGATGACATCCGTTATGAGCAGCGCCAGCCTTCCGGCAAGCCACAGACCGAACAGGTAGGCGAGCGGCCACCCGGAAACGGGCAATCGGCCGGTCCAGTTCGGAACCGCGGTCAGAAGGAAGCCGGCGAGAACGGCGGACGAGAAGCCGAACAGCATCTCGTGCGCGTGCCAATGGGCAGGCCCGTAGGCCCCGGCAAAGTCGGTGCCCGTGGTCAGGGCGGCGATCCATGCGGCCATGGCGAAGATCGCCCAAAGACTGGCGCCGAGAAAGAATGGCCTGAAGCCATAGGAAAAGAGAACGGGACCAGTGGTGGCGATCCCGCGCGGGATTCCTCCGCTGGGCCTTGGTTTGCTGAGGAGACTAATCATTGTTCGATCCTGTTCTTTCACCGAGCGGACGGGTGGATGGGATCGATGTATCCGGGGCTTGCCGAGGTCTCTTTGCGAAAACGCAATTATAGAGCCCGGCCAATTCATTCCCGCGCGAAGATTTGCAGAAAAACGTCGCCTTCCTCGGCCGATTTGTTCCATGACAAAGACGCCGTTCGCTCCCGGTTCTACTTGAGACATGACTGCTGGAAAACAGGTGGTCAAAACCTGAGGCGAGCCCGCCAGGGACGGCAGAGGCCGCCGTAACACGTTGAATATAGGCACGATTTTCGGACGACTATTCCGGTCGCGCGGTCGTGCCAAAGGAGAGCAATGATGACAGAACAGCTGCAGATGACTCGCCGCACGATCCTGGCCGGCGCCGCCTTCGCTGGCGCGCTGACGCCGATCCTGACGGCGACCTCGACCCAGGCCGCAACGGCCGCCGCTCCCGCGGCTACGGGCGCGGCACCGGTCGACATTGCGACACTGGAGCGGGTCAAGGTCGACCTGGTCGCGCCGCCCTTCGTTCACGCTCACGATCAGGTCGCCAAGACCGGCCCGCGCGTGGTCGAATTCACCATGACCATCGAAGAAAAGAAGCTGGTGATCGACGGCGACGGCACCGAAGTGCACGCCATGACCTTCAACGGCTCGGTTCCCGGCCCGCTGATGGTGGTCCATGAGAACGACTATGTCGAACTCAGGCTGATCAACCCCGCGACCAACACGCTGCTGCACAATATCGACTTTCACGCGGCAACGGGTGCGCTCGGCGGCGGCGGCCTGACGCAGGTCAATCCCGGCGAGGAGACGACCCTGCGCTTCAAGGCGACCAAGCAAGGCGTCTTCGTCTATCATTGCGCGCCGGAAGGCATGGTGCCCTGGCACGTTACCTCGGGCATGAACGGCGCCATCATGGTGCTGCCGCGCGACGGGCTGAAGGACGAGAAGGGACAGCCGCTGACCTATGACAAGGTCTATTATGTGGGCGAGCAGGACTTTTACATTCCGCGCGACGAGGCCGGCAACTACAAGAAATACGAAACGCCCGGCGAAGCCTATGAAGATACCGTCAAGGCCATGCGCACGCTGACGCCGACCCACGTCGTCTTCAACGGCGCGGTCGGAGCACTCACCGGCGAGAAGGCGCTGACGGCAGCCGTGGGCGAGCATGTGCTCGTCATCCACTCGCAGGCCAACCGCGATACGCGGCCGCACCTGATCGGCGGACACGGCGACTATGTCTGGGCAACCGGCAAGTTCCGCAACCCGCCGGAGCTCGACCAGGAAACCTGGTTCATTCCGGGCGGCACTGCCGGCGCGGCCTTCTACACATTCCGCCAGCCGGGCATCTATGCCTACGTCAACCACAACCTGATCGAGGCTTTCGAGCTGGGCGCGGCGGGACACTTCAAGGTCACCGGCGAGTGGAATGACGATCTGATGACCTCGGTCGTCAAGCCGGCGTCGATGTAACCCCGGCCGGCCAATTGGCTGCGCTGTCCGAGGGGGACTTCAGACAGCGCGAGCCAGCGACAAGACATGCGCCGGGTTCATCGGCGCATGCCAACAGAAGGGGAAGGTCATGCGCGATAGACGTCACAAGAATGCGGTCTCGGTGTTTTCCGTTGCCGTTCCCGCCTTGCTGCTGGTTGCCATCGGCGGGGTGCTTTCGGCCAAGGTCGGGCTGCTGGATGATCTCGACACATCGGTCGATACCCGCGTCGAAGCGCCGGTGACGGTGACGATTGAACCGCGCAGCATGGAGTATCGGGCCGAGGGCCACTTCATCAAGAATGGCTTTGCCGTCGATGCGCCGCTTGTCGATGCGACATTGGCAAAACCGTTCAGGATCATGAAGTACCAGGTCAGTCGCACTGACTATCAACGCTGCGTCGAAGACGGCGCCTGCGAAAAGGGCGAGCCGGCGGCAAGCCTTGGCAATGATACGCCGATGACCGGTGTCAACTACACGGACGCCAGCAACTATGCCGCCTGGCTGACCGAAAAGACCGGCCAGGTCTGGCGGCTGCCGACCGATCGGCAATGGGCATTTGCCGCCGGCAAGAAGTTTCCCGACGATGCGCTCGGCATCGATGGCAGCAAGGACAATCCGGCGCTCCGGTGGCTTGCGGACTACGAGCGCGAGTCGACCCGGCAGAAGTCGAAGAACCCGATGCCGCAACCGTCGGGCACGTTCGGCGAGAACGAATTCGGCGTCGCCGATCTCGATGGCAACGTGTGGGAGTGGACGCAAACCTGCCACCGTCGCGTGACGGTCGGCGAGGACGGCGAGGTGCTGAAGGAGGCACCGGCCTGCGGCATCTACGTCGTCGACGGCAAGCACCGCGCATCGATGAGCTTCTTCATTCGCGATCCGAAGAGCGGCGGGTGTGCCGTCGGCGTGCCGCCGGACAATCTCGGCTTCCGCCTGGTTCGCGATGATCGTTGGTATGCGAACATGCTGTACGCCTTCGAGCGCCGTTTCCCCGGTGCGGTGTAACAGCGCAGGCGTACATTGTCGGCCCTGCAAGGCGATGAGTGGACGCTGGCTGCTTTTTCGGTTCGGTCGCACGTGATATAGCAGCCCGCATCGCCGATCTGCAGGAGACAGGAAACGACGTGGCTGCACTGGACCGAACACTCGTCAAATCCCTCCCGCTGTTTCAAAAGATGAGCGACCAGGAGCTGGACAGGCTTCTTGCGCATGCGACGGTGCGGCGCGTTCCTCAGAATGAAGCGGTCTTCGAGCAGGGGGCTGCGGCAGACTCGTTTTACCTGCTGCTGCACGGGCGTCTCAAGGTCACGCAGGTCACCCGTGATGGCCAACAGATCATCGTGCGTGTCGTCAATCCGGGCGATCTGTTCGGCTTTGCCCGCGCGCTGCAGCGCAGCGACTATCCGGGCACGGCGATGACGGCGACGGAAAGCCTGGTTCTTGCCTGGCCGACCGAGCTCTGGAACGTGTTCGTCGAGAGCAATCCGCATCTGGCCATCAATGCGATGCACACGATCGGCCAGCGGCTCGACGAGGCCCATACCCGCATTCGCGAGATGTCGACGGAGGAAGTCGAGCGCCGCGTCGCGCACGCGGTCCTGCGGCTCGCCGAACAGGCGGGCAAACGCGAAGAGCTCGGCGTGCGCATCGATTTCCCGATCTCCCGCCAGGATATCGCGGAAATGACCGGCACGACCCTTCATACGGTCTCGCGCATTCTCAGCGCCTGGGAGGGACGGGGACTGGTTCAGGGCGGGCGGCAGAAGCTGCTGCTCTGTGATTTGCCAGGCCTTCGGCGTCTGGCCGAACAGGTCGAGAAGAACTAGGCTTACCGCTTCCGTAATCGGGCCGCTTCGCTCGTGAGACCGTTCGCCTTGCATGCGGCGCGGGCAGGTTTTTGCGCGGCCGGCGATGTGGCCTCGATGCGACCGTCGTTTGGCGTGGAATTCCCGTGAACCGGTTGACGCCAACGTGGTGAGCAATTGGCCTAAAAAATAGGCGGAAACAAATTTGTCAAGAAAATAGGCAAATATGTTGCGCAAATTGCTGCGCTGCATCATGATTGTGCCATGACAAACCGCGACCTCACCATTCTCGTCATCGACGAGAACGCCATCCGTGCCTCGATCATCGAGGAAGGATTGCACGAGGCGGGTCATCGTAAGGTCACCGTCATTCATGAGGTGCAGGGCGTCGCGCGCATCATCGACAGCCTCAGGCCCGATGTCATCGTCATCGATATCGAAAACCCCAATCGCGACATGATGGAGCATCTCTTCCAGTTGACGCGCACGGTCGGGCGGCCGATCGCGATGTTCGTCGATCGCTCCGACACGGCCTCGATCGAGGCGGCGGTGGAGGCGGGCGTATCGGCCTATATCGTCGACGGACTGAAGAAGGAACGCGTCAAACCGATCCTCGACATGGCGGTCAGCCGCTTCAATGCCTTCAGCCGGCTGCAGAGGGAGTTGGCCGATGCCCGATCGGCGCTTGAGGAGCGCAAGGTCGTCGAGCGCGCCAAGGGTATCCTGATGAAGATCCGCGGTTTGTCGGAGGAAGAAGCCTTTGCCCTGCTGCGCCAGACGGCGATGAACGAAAAGAAGAAGATGTCGGAAATCGCGCAAAGCGTGGTGACGGCTGCCGGCCTGTTGATGTGATGGCAAAGACGTGCTGCGCATCGGCTTGCTGCAAGGAGTGAGTGGAGTGAACGTCATGGCCAATTTCGGCGATCTCGGCAGCGGCCAGACCCCGACGGGTCGCGGTTTGTCGGCCCCGCAAAAGCTGCGTGGCGAGGGTGCCCGCACGCTGCGTGCCGGTTTCATCCCGCTTGTCGACGCATCTGTGCTGATCGCCGCGCGCGAATTCGGTTTCGCCCGCAGGGAAGGCCTGACGCTCGACCTGGTCAAGGACGTGTCCTGGGCCAATGTTCGCGATCGGCTGGCTTTTCGCCAGTTCGATATTGCCCACATGCTTTCGCCGATGCCGGTCGCGGCCATGCTCGGTCTCGGCTCCAACCCGTCGCCGGCGATCGCGCCCTTTTCGCTTGGGCGCGGGGGCAACGCCATCACGCTGTCCAACCGGCTCTATGCCAGGATGGTCGAGGAGGGTGGGCTTGGGGGAGCCGGAGACGCGCTTGCCAATGCCCGGGCGCTTGCCGCCGTGCTTGCGCGCATGACCTCACTGGGCGAAGCGCCGCCGACCCTGGGTGTCACCTATCCTTTTTCCTCGCACAATTACGAATTCCGCTACTGGCTGGCTGCCGGCGGCATCGATCCGGATCGTGACGTCAAGCTCGTGGTCGTGCCGCCGCCGATGACCTCCGACGCGCTCGCCGCTGGCGCGATCGATGGTTTCTGTGTCGGTGCGCCCTGGAACATGGTCGCGTCCGAGCGCGGCGTCGGCCGGATTGTTGCCGCCAAGCAGGATATCTGGCCGTCGGCGCCGGAAAAGGTCATCGGCATGCGCCCTGAATGGGCCGAGGCCAATCCGGAGACCGTTTCGCGATTGATCGTGGCGCTGGATGCCGCCGCGCAGTGGTGTGACGATCCGCAAAATCGCGATAGCCTGTCCGGTGTGCTGGCCGACCAGCACTATGTCGGCGCCCCGGTAGAAATCATCCGCCGCGTGCTTTCCGGCGAGTTCACCATCGACTCGGAAGGGCAGCGCCGGGTCATCGATGACTATTTCGTCTTCCATCGCGGCTTCGCCAATTATCCCCGCTCCAGCCATGCGCTGTGGATCTACAGCCAGATGGCGCGTTGGGGGCAGGCGAGCATCAGCGCGGAAGGGTTGACGGCGGCGGCGTCTGCATACCGCCCGGATCTCTATCGCCTCGCTCTCGGGAAGGACGCCGTACCGGCGGGGCCCGACATCGGGATTGAGGGCGCATCTGCCGACGATCGTTTCATGGACGGACATGTATTCGACCCGGCCGCCATCGAGGCCTATGTCGAGGCGTTCCCGGTCCGGACCAGAGGCAGTGCGGCGCCGTTTGACGCCGACAACTGACGCTGTCCGGCGCTGCTTGTTTGGGCAGAGTCGCCAGACCCGTTGTGTGCGGCGCACAATAATTCAGCAGAGTCTAAAGCAGCTATTTTGTTGTTCATTTGTGTCGATCGAGTTTTTCTCCTTTTATATCAATACTCTAGGCTGTGGCCATTCGAACTGGCACGGCCTTTGCATTTTAGAAATCGCTTCGGTCAACGGCGATTGAGGCGAGTTCAAACGCCAGATCGCGTTTGCCAGAGACACTGACGTCGCAAGGTTTTTGTTTCCCGAGGATTCCTCCTGATCCCGGACGCAATCTCCAAGCGGCGTTTTTTTATGTCCGGCTTTGCCCGGCAGCAGCAGAGGAACCTGCGCATGACCAAGTTTTTGACCGGCGGACTGACCCGTCGCAGCCTGCTGAAGACCACGGCGACGGCCGCCCTATTCGGTGCCGTCAAGACGGCCTTCCCGACCGGCGCCTTTGCACAATCGGCCGGTCCCGAGACCACCAAGGCCGTTCTCGGCTTCATTGCTCTGACAGACTCCGCGCCGTTGATCATCGCCAAGGAGAAAGGCTTCTTCGACAAATACGGTATGACCGAAGTCGACGTCGTCAAGCAGGCGTCCTGGGGCACGACGCGTGACAACCTGGTGCTCGGTTCGGCCGGTGCCGGCATCGACGGCGCCCATATCCTGACGCCGATGCCCTATCTCATTTCGACCGGCAAGGTGACGCAGAACAACCAGCCGCTGCCGATGGCGATCCTCGCTCGCCTCAACCTCGATGCGCAGGCGATCTCTGTCGGTGGCGCCTATGCCGATCTCAAGGTCGGTCTGGACGCGTCTGCCCTGAAGGAGACCTTTGCCAGGAAGAAGGCGGAAGGCGCTGCGGCCAAGGTGGCGATGACCTTCCCGGGCGGCACCCATGATCTGTGGCTGCGCTACTGGCTTGCTGCCGGCGGCATCGATCCGGACACGGACGTCGAAACCATCGTTGTCCCGCCGCCGCAGATGGTCGCCAACATGAAGGTCGGCACCATGGACTGTTTCTGCGTCGGCGAGCCGTGGAACGAGCAGCTCGTCAACCAGAAGATCGGCTACACAGCCGTCAACACCGCCGAGATCTGGAACGAGCATCCGGAAAAATCCTTCGCCATGCGCGCCGACTGGGTGGAGAAGAACCCGCGCGCCGCCAAGGCGCTCACCATGGCGATCCAGGAAGCGGCGCAATGGTGCGACGACATGGCCAACAAGGAAGAACTGGCGAAGATCGTCGGCAAGCGCAGCTGGTTCAACGTTCCTCCGAAGGACATCGTCGATCGGCTGAAGGGCGAATACGACTACGGCAACGGCAAGGTCGTCGAGGCCAGCCCGCATCTCATGAAATTCTGGCGAGACCACGCCTCCTATCCCTACCAGAGCCACGATGCATGGTTCCTGACCGAGAACATCCGCTGGGGCAAGTTCGCGCCCGATACCGATATCAAGGCGCTGGTTGCCAAGGTCAATCGCGAGGACATCTGGCGTGAGGCGGCCAAGGATCTCGGCGTTGCCGATATCCCGTCCTCGACATCGCGCGGCATCGAAAAATTCTTCGACGGCAAGGTTTTCGATCCCGCGGACCCGCAGGCCTATCTCAAGAGCCTTTCGATCTCGCGCGTCGCCTGAACCATCGCGGTGCTGGCGGGCGTCGCTCGCCGGCATCCGGTTTCGAATTCCAAGGAGAACGGTATGTCCGTCACCAACCTCAAACTCAAGGACCAGCCGGCGTCGCGGCCTGCGGCCCCCGTGATTGCCTTTACCCGCTCGGTGAAGCAGGCAGGCAGCCGTCCGCTGCTGGCGCGGCTCGCCGCCGGGGCCGCAAACGTCGCGCCGCTCATCGTCACGCTTTCGCTGATCCTCATCGCCTGGCAGATCATCTGTTCGGCGCCCGATTCCAGCCTGCCGTCTCCGACACGGGTGCTTGAGGAAAGCTGGGAGCTGATCGCCCATCCCTTCTATGTCGGCCAGGGCGTCGACCAGGGCCTGTTCTGGCACATTGCGGCGAGCCTGCAGCGGGTGGCCATCGGCTATGCGCTCGCTGCAGTCGTCGGCATCGCGCTCGGTGCACTGGTCGGCCAGAGCCAGCTGGCCATGCGTGGCCTCGATCCGATCTTCCAGGTGCTGCGCACGGTACCGCCGCTTGCCTGGCTGCCTTTGTCGCTGGCCGCCTTCCAGGACGGTACCCCGTCGGCGATCTTCGTGATCTTCATCACGGCGATCTGGCCGATCATCATCAACACCGCCGTTGGCATCCGCAACATTCCGCAGGACTACCAGAACGTCGCCAAGGTGCTGCGGCTCAATGCCTTCGAATATTTCGGCAAGATCATGCTGCCGGCGGCAGCCCCCTACATCTTCACCGGTCTTCGCATCGGCATCGGCCTGTCGTGGCTCGCCATCGTCGCCGCCGAAATGCTGATCGGTGGCGTCGGCATAGGCTTCTTCATCTGGGATGCGTGGAACTCGTCGCTGATCAGCGACATCATCGTTGCGCTGATCTACGTCGGGATCGTCGGCTTCTTCCTCGATCGTCTCATCGCCCTCGTCGGCCGCGTCGTCACCCGCGGCACTGCCACCGCGTGAGAAAGGTAAAGATCATGACCAAGAGCTATCTCTCGCTTGAACTGATCGACAAGAGTTTTGAACGCGGCAATGTCAGGACAGAGGTCCTGAAGCAGGTCTCGCTTTCCGTCGACAAGGGCGAATTCATCTCGATCATCGGCCATTCCGGCTGCGGAAAGTCGACGCTGCTCAACATCGTCGCCGGCCTGACACAGGCCACCACTGGCGTGGTGCTGCTCGACGGCCGGGTTGCCGACGAGCCGGGACCGGACCGCGCCGTTGTCTTCCAGAACCACTCGCTGCTGCCCTGGCTAACGGTCTACGAGAACGTTCGCCTCGGCGTCGACAAGGTTTTCGGTTCGACGAAGTCGAAGGCGGAGCGCCATGAATGGACGATGCGCAATCTCGAGCTGGTGCAGATGGCGCATGCCGGCGACAAGCGCCCCTCCGAGGTGTCGGGCGGCATGAAACAGCGCGTCGGCATCGCCCGGGCGCTGGCCATGGAGCCGAAGGTTCTGCTGCTCGACGAGCCGTTCGGCGCGCTCGATGCGCTGACCCGCGCCCACCTGCAGGACCAGGTGATGCAGATCCATGCCGAACTCGGCAACACGGTGCTGATGATCACCCATGATGTCGACGAGGCGGTGCTGCTTTCGGACCGCATCGTCATGATGACCAATGGTCCGTCGGCGCGCATCGGCGAGATCCTCGCCGTGCCGCTTGCCCGTCCGCGCCGGCGCATCGAGCTTGCGGCCGACCGAACCTATCTCAAATGCCGCGAAGCGGTGCTCAAGTTCCTCTACGAGCGCCACCGTTTCGTCGAAGCTGCGGAGTGATTTCCCATGGCTCACCAAGCTCCCGAGAAACTCGTGATCATCGGCAACGGCATGGCGCCCGGCCGCATGCTCGAGGAACTTTTCGAAAAGGCCCCTGATCGTTACGAGGTCACGATCTTCAACGCCGAACCACGCGTCAACTATGATCGCATCATGCTGTCGCCGGTGCTGTCTGGCGAGAAGGCCTATGCGGATATCGTCATCCACGAAGACGCCTGGTATGCCGCAAATGGCGTCACCTTGCACAAGGGCGCGAAGGTCGCAGAGATCGATCGGGTCGCTCGCACGGTCACGGCGGAAAACGGCATCACCGCCACCTACGACAAGCTGGTGATCGCCACCGGCTCCAGCCCCTTCATCATTCCCGTGCCCGGCCACCAGTTGCCAGGCGTGCTCGCCTATCGCGATCTCGACGACGTCGAGAAAATGCTCGCCGGCAGCAGGCATGGTGGCCGCGCCATCGTCATCGGCGCTGGTCTGCTCGGTCTCGAGGCGGCTTACGGTCTCAAGCGTCAGGGCATGGACGTTACCGTCATCCACCTGATGCCGACGATCATGGAGCGGCAGCTCGATCCGGCCGCCGCCTATATGCTCGAAAAGGCGCTCACCGAACGCGGCATCGAGATCGTTACCAAGGCCAATACCAAGCGCATCCTGGGGGAAACGAAGGTCGAGGGCATCGAGCTCGAGGACGGCCGCATCATCGAGGGGTCGATGGTCGTCATGGCCGTCGGCATTCGTCCGGCGTCAAATCTGGCGAAGGAGGCGGGTATCGCCGTCAACCGCGGCATCGTCGTCGACGACGGCATGATGACGTCGGATGCGGCTGTCTATGCGCTCGGCGAATGCGCCGAACATCGCGGGACCTGCTACGGCCTCGTGGCGCCGCTCTATGAGAGCGCCCGGGTGCTTGCCGATCGGCTCGCCGGCGGCGAGGCGGAATATCATGGCTCGGTCACCAACACGAAGCTGAAGGTCACCGGCATCAATCTCTTCTCCGCCGGCGACTTTGCCGATGGCGAAGGTCGCGAGGAGATCGTCCTGCGCGATGCGACTGCCGGCGTCTACAAGCGTCTCGTGCTCAGGGAAAACCGTATCATCGGTGCCGTCCTCTACGGTGAGACATCGGACGGATCCTGGTTCTTCGATCTGATGAAGAAGGGCGCTGATATCACCGCCATGCGCGAAACCCTGATTTTTGGCCAGGCCTATCAGGGAGGGTCGCCGCTGGACCCTACGGCGGCCGTTGCAGCCTTGCCGGATGATGCGGAAATCTGCGGCTGCAACGGCGTGTGCAAGGGCAAGATCGTCGCGACGATTACCGGCAAGGGACTGACGTCGCTCGACGAGGTGCGTGCCCATACCAAGGCGTCCGCATCCTGCGGCTCCTGCACCGGGCTTGTCGAGCAGGTGATGTCGCTGACATTGGGCGAAGCCTACAATCCCGCCGCCGTCCAGCCGATGTGCACCTGCACCGAACTCGGCCACGACGATGTCCGCCGACTGATCAAGGCCAAGGGGCTGAAGACCATTCCCGCCGTCATGCAGGAACTGGAGTGGACGACGTCCTGCGGCTGCGCCAAATGTCGGCCGGCGCTCAACTATTATCTCGTCAGCGACTGGCCCGACGAATACGCCGACGACTATCAGTCCCGCTTCATCAACGAGCGTGTGCACGCCAACATCCAGAAGGACGGTACCTATTCGGTCGTTCCGCGCATGTGGGGCGGCGTCACCAACTCTCAGGAATTGCGGGCGATCGCCGACGTGGTCGACAAGTTCGAGATCCCGATGGTGAAGGTGACCGGCGGTCAGCGCATCGATCTTCTCGGCATCGAGAAGGAAGATCTTCCCGCCGTCTGGGCCGATCTCGGCAAGGCCGGCTTCGTCTCCGGTCAGGCCTATGCCAAGGGCCTGCGCACGGTCAAGACCTGCGTCGGCTCGGACTGGTGCCGGTTCGGCACCCAGGATTCGACCGGGCTCGGCATCCGCATCGAGAAATTCATGTGGGGATCCTGGACGCCTGCCAAGCTGAAGCTGGCGGTGTCCGGTTGTCCGAGAAACTGCGCCGAAGCGACCTGCAAGGATATCGGCGTCATCTGCGTCGACAGCGGCTTCGAGATCCACTTCGCCGGTGCCGCCGGGCTCGACATCAAGGGCACCGAGGTTCTCGGTCTGGTGAGGACCGAGGACGAGGCGCTCGAGCACATCGTCGCGCTGACGCAGATGTACCGCGAGCAGGGCCGCTATCTCGAGCGTATCTACAAATGGGCCAAG
This sequence comes from Ensifer adhaerens, assembly GCF_013283195.1. Lineage (GTDB taxonomy): Bacteria > Pseudomonadota > Alphaproteobacteria > Rhizobiales > Rhizobiaceae > Ensifer > Ensifer adhaerens_G. The sequence continues at coordinate 396,621 of NZ_JABEKT010000002.1, forward strand.
CGCATTGGCGTCGAGGAGATCCGCCGCCAGATCATGGGCGACGCCGAACGGCGCAAGGCGTTCTTCGACCGATTCGTCTTCAGCCAGAAATTCGCCCAGGTCGATCCCTGGTCGGAGCGTGTCTCCGGCAAGGACAAGCACGAGTTCCGGCCGATGGCGACGGTCGGCTTTTCGCAAGCCGCGGAGTGAGATGATGGATATGAACTGGCCAACAGAAAACTGGCACCCAATCGGTGATATTTCCGACATTCCATTGAGGGGCGCGCGCTGCGTGCGAACACCTCAAGGCAAGATCGCCGTCTTCCGCACCGCCGAAAACGAGGTTTTCGCCATCGAGGACCATTGCCCGCACAAGGGCGGGCCGCTGTCGCAGGGCATCGTGCACGGCACGGCCGTCACCTGCCCCTTGCACAACTGGGTCATTTCACTCGAAACCGGCAAGGCGCTGGGTGCGGACGAGGGGGCCGTGCGCACGATCCCCGTGCGCAACGACGGCGGCGCGCTCTTCATCGCACTCAAAAGCCTGATGATCGCGGCGGAGTAGTCATGGCAACCGAGGTCAAGACCACCTGTCCCTATTGCGGTGTCGGCTGCGGCGTGATCGCGACGGTTGGCGATGACGGCGGCGTTGGCGTGAAGGGCGATCCGGACCATCCGGCCAATTTTGGCCGGCTTTGTTCCAAGGGCTCGGCACTGGCCGAGACACTCGATCTCGATGGCCGGCTGCTTTATCCCGAGATCGATGGCGAACGCGTGGATTGGGATGAGGCTCTCGACCGCGTTGCCGAGCGTTTTTCACGGACGATTGCCGAACATGGTCCGGATTCGGTTGCATTCTACGTCTCGGGGCAATTGCTGACGGAAGACTATTATGTCGCCAACAAGCTGATGAAGGGCTTCATCGGCTCGGGCAACATCGACACCAATTCGCGCCTGTGCATGTCGTCGTCCGTGGCCGGGCATCGCCGTGCCTTCGGCGCCGACACCGTGCCCGGGTGCTACGAGGATCTGGAGCTGGCGGATCTTGTCATCCTGACCGGCTCCAACCTCGCCTGGTGTCATCCGGTCCTCTACCAGCGCCTGGCGGCGGCCAAGGCCGCGCGGCCGCAAATGCGGGTCGTCGTCATCGATCCGCGCCGCACGATGACCGCCGATATCGCCGATCTTCATCTGGCGATCCGCCCGGATGGCGACGTCGCGCTCTTCAACGGTTTGTTCAAGCATCTGGCAGCAAGCGCGGCGGTCGATCATGATTACGTCTCAGCGCACACCAGCGGTTTCGCCGAGGCGTTGTCGGCGGCAGGCACACTCGACGAGGCCACACTCGCCGAGGCGACCGGGCTTGCCATATCGGAAGTCGCGGCCTTCTTCCGGCTTTTCGAAACGACCGAACGGGTCGTCACCTGCTACAGCCAGGGGGTCAACCAGTCGGTGGCAGGCACCGACAAGGTCAACGCCATCATCAACTGCCATCTGGCAACCGGCCGCATCGGCCGGCCCGGCATGGGGCCGATCTCGCTGACCGGCCAGCCCAATGCCATGGGCGGCCGCGAGGTTGGCGGTCTTGCCAACATGCTCGCCGCCCATCTGGATATCGAGAAGTCGGCACACCGCGATCAGGTCAGGCGCTTCTGGGGCGCGCCCGCCTTGGCGTCGAAACCGGGTCTCAAGGCCGTCGACATGTTTCGCGCGGTCGCCGATGGGCGCATCAAGGCGATCTGGATCATGGCGACCAATCCCGTTGTCTCCATGCCGGATGCCGATGCGGTCGAGGCGGCGCTCAAGGCCTGTCCCTTCGTCGTCGTCTCCGATGTCTTGAAGGAGACAGATACCACCCGCCACGCCCATGTGCTCCTGCCCTCGCTTGGCTGGGCCGAGAAGGATGGGACCGTTACGAACTCCGAGCGCCGCATCTCCCGCCAACGCGGTTTCCTGCCGCCCCCCGGCGAGGCGCGAGCCGACTGGTGGCAACTGGCCGAAGCCGGGCATCGCATGGGCTTTTCAGGTGCGTTTGCCTATACGTCGCCGTGCGAAATCTTTGCCGAACATGCCGGCCTTTCCAGCTTCGAAAACGACGGGCGGCGCGATTTCGATATCGGCGCCCATGCCGAAATCGATCGCCCGCACTACGATGAACTGCAGCCATTCCAATGGCCGCAGCCGCGCGGCACGGAAAGCGCGACGACGCGCTTCTTCGCCGACGGCGGCTTCTATCATCCGGACGGTCGCGCGCGCTTTGTCGCGGCGGCAAGTGGGTTCGCTGATCGCCTTAGCGCTGCCTTTCCCTTCACCCTCAACACCGGCCGGGTGCGCGACCACTGGCATACGATGACCCGGACGGGGAAAAGCCCGCGGCTTTCCGCCCACATCGGCGAGCCCTTCGTCGAGATCCATCCACGGGACGCGATGGAACTTGGCCTGTCGCCCGCCGATCTCGTGGCACTGGAAAGCCCCTATGGTACGTCGATCGTTCGGGCACTGATTACCGAACGTCAGGCGCGCGGCAACCTCTTCGTGCCCATGCATTGGAGCGACCAGTTCGCGGCAAAGGCCCGCATCGATGCCTTGGTGCCGCCGATCACCGACCCCGTCTCCGGCCAACCCGCCTCCAAGAACGTTGCCGTTTCCGCTCGGCGCTTCGCCGCCTCCGCCTATGGGTTTGCGGTGAGTGCCGCAAAGCCACGAGGGCTCGATTGTGCCTATTGGGCGCTGGCAAAGGCAAAGAGCGGGTGGCGGCTGGAGGTGGCCGTCAGGCGTGCGCCCGAGGATTGGGTCGGCTGGTGCCGCCGCATCTTCGACCTCCCCGGAGAGGTCGAGCCTATCGGCTATGCCGACGGGCCGTCCGGCCATCGCCGGCTTGCCTTTTTCGATGGCGACCGGCTTTTGCTGGCGCTGTATCTCGCGCCGGAGCCCGTCGCCGTTGCCCGCAACTGGGCGGTCGAGCAGCTCAGCATTTCGCATGGAGATCTGCGCCTGCGCTTCGCGCTCGTCGCCGGCCGTCCGGGCGCGGACAAGCCTGATCCGGGTGCCACCGTCTGCTCCTGCTTCAATGTCGGCGTCAATCAGATCGTTGCAGCGGTGCGCAACGGCTGCCGCACGGTCGAAGCCGTCGGCCAGACACTCAATGCCGGAACCAACTGCGGCTCCTGCCGCGCCGAGATCAGGGGGATCGTCGATGGATGCCTTGCTGCTGCCGCGGAATGAAAAAGCCTTGCGCGCCGAGCGACCGCGCATGATGCCTCTGGCGAAGCTCCCGGTTTTCTGGGCGCTCGAGGGTCGCCGCGTCGCTTTGGCCGGTGGATCCGACGCCGCCGCCTGGAAAGCCGAATTGTTGGCGGCCTGCGGCGCTGAGGTTCACGTCTATGCGCCGAGCGGGGATCTGGGAGAGGTCTGTGCCCGCCTGATTGCGGGGAGGGCCCCGCACCCGCAGGGCAGCTTCGTGCATCACAACGTGGCCTGGACGCCCGAGGTGCTCGCCGGTGCGGCGTTCGCGATTGCCGACTGCGAAACGGAGGAGGAGGCGCAGGCATTCTGTCAGGCAGCGCGGGATGCGGGCGTCCCTGCCAATGTCATCGACAAGCCGGCTTACTGCCAGTTCCAGTTCGGATCGATCGTCAACCGTTCTCCTGTCGTGGTCTCGATCTCGACGGACGGTGCGGCGCCGATCCTCGCGCAAGCGATCCGCAGGCGCATCGAGACGCTGCTGCCGCCGGCTCTTAAGGATTGGGCCTCACTGGCGCAGACGCTCCGCGAAACGGTCAATGCGCGGCTGAAGGCGGGTGCGGCGCGGCGCGCTTTCTGGGAACGTTTTGTCGATCGGGCCTTTCAGGAGACACCGGAGGAGGGTGTCGAGATGCGGCTGGTGACGGAAATGGATCGCCTCTCGGCGAACCGGACCGACACCGGCCGCGTCACGCTCGTCGGCGCCGGCCCCGGCGGGGCGGAGCATCTGACGCTGAAGGCGGTGCGCGCCCTTCAGGCCGCCGATGTCATCCTTTTCGACCACGGCATTTCCGATGAGGTGCTGGAACTTGCGCGGCGCGAGGCTACCCGCTTTCCCGTCGATGAGCGCAGCGGCCGCACGTGCCATGGGCAGGAGGACGTCCACGGCACGGTGGTGTCGCTGGCGCGTGCCGGCAAGCATGTCGTCCGCCTGACATCTGGCGACCCGGTGACGTCCGAGGGGGCCGGCGAAGAGATCGTCCGGTTGCGTCACCAGGGCATACTGGCCGACGTCGTCCCGGGTGTTGCGGTGACGAATGGTGAGATCGCCCGGCTTGGTGTCCCTCGCCCAGCACGTAACTCTGCCGATCCCATCCCTCGTCGTCCGGGCCGATGGTCAATGCAACCGCCGACGTTTCTTTCCGGCCGAGACGCAAGCGGGGGCATGCCCTTCAAGCAGGGTATCATGCACGAGGCGAAGCGGCCGGCGGACCGCAGCCCACTCGGCGAGACCGAACGAGCCTGGTCCGGGTTTGCCGTGACAAGGGCGCACCGCACGCCAGATCCGCTTCGGCGAAGCGGCCGGCCAATCGCGGCGGCACTTGCGCGGTTTGCGCTCCTGATCACCTCACGGGCGGGCGCAGGCGGCAGCTAACCCAGCCATTCGCACCGATAGGCCATAACGGGTTTTGCGAAGCCCTTCAGCTTATGGCGGGCGCCATGGGTGAAGACATCGACCTTGCCATACTCCTGGAAAATGTTCTCCGAAATCAGGATTTGATCGCTACGGGCGGCAGCGCAAAGCCTTGCTGCCAGCTGCACCGTCGTGCCGAAGAGATCATTGCTGTCTTCGACAGGTTCGCCACAATCCAGTCCGATGCGGATGTGGATAGGTTCGCCATTGCCTGCGTTGTAGCGGTGGAACTCGCGTTGGATATCAATCGCGCAGTCGACTGCAAATGCCGTGGAAGAGAACGCCGCCATAATCCCATCCCCAGTGTGCTTGACCTCGCGACCGGATAGTCGTCCCAGGCAGCTTCGAACGAGGGCGTCGTGCGCTCTGATGAGTTCCGTGGCCATGCGATCGCCGAGACGCGATGTCATTTCGGTGGATCCGACGATATCGGTGAAAAGGATTGCCCGGTGACCGGGGTCCATGTCTTTCGAGATCGCACCCGCCGCCTCCGGATCCTGTATTCGCCCGAGAAATGCCTCGACGGCAGACAGGGCAACCTCCACGACTTCGCCTGCGATGAACCCATGCGCCTCCCGGTGCACGCACTGCGCGGTTTCAGCATCCGGCGCGTCGATGAGGCAAAACGTCGTTCCGCGCCTGTGGTCAAACCAGTAAGTCAGGAATTTGACGCCATACTGGTCCTGTATGCTGAGATCTTTGAGGTGCGCTTCGGCGACATCCTCGGCAGAAGCGCCCGCAAGATCGTGCCGGTCCATGAAGATAGGCATTCGTTCGCTCCCCAGGGGACCGTCGCCACAGCCGGCCAGCAGTCTACGACAGTCCCGGATTATCGTCTATCTCGGACCGCGTGACGGCAGGACGATGGTTCGATCGAACAGATGCAAAGGGATCGGGCGCGCTCGGTTGATGCAACGGCCCGCTCCAAAACCTGGCTGTCGGGCCGGCGCTGTGTCCGTCACATCTTCAGAAGGGACAGTCCTGTTGCTTGATCGAACAGATGGATGCTGTCCTCGTCGACCGCAAATGAAACGGGGTCACCCGGCTTCGGGCAGCCGCTGGCCTTGACCAGCGCACCGATTTCGCAACCGGCGAAGACAAACGTCACCAGTGCGTCATTGCCATGAAATTCCACGAGATCGGCCATGCCGGCGAGGACGTTCGTGCGGGCCGCCGATGGTTCCTGCTTCTGCAGGTCGGCTGGGCGAAAGCCGAGAACGACCTTCTGGCCCGGGGCCAGCGCAAACCTTTTGCTGGAAACACGGAAATCGACGCCGGCACTGCGCAGTGCCCATCCGTCCTCCACTTTTTCTGCCGACACATCGATGAAGTTCATGTTTGGTGTGCCGATGAAACCCGCAACGAACAGCGTTCTCGGTCGGTCGTAGATCTCGGCCGGCGTGCCGACCTGTTCGATCGCGCCGCCTTTCATCAGCACGATCCGGTCGGCGAGCGTCATTGCTTCCAGCTGGTCGTGGGTGACATAGATCGTCGTCGTCTTCAGCTTCTGATGCAGCCGCGCGATCTCGACCCGCATGTGGTTGCGAAGCTTCGCATCGAGATTGGAGAGCGGCTCGTCGAAGAGAAACACCCGCGGCGTCTTGATCATGGCGCGGGCGATAGCCACGCGCTGCTGCTGGCCGCCGGAAAGCTCGGTCGGCTTGCGCTGCAAGTAGGGGTCAAGTCCGAGCGTCGCCGCCACCGCGCGAATGCGCTGGTCGATCTCCGGCTTTGGCACCTTCATCCGCTTCAGACCGAAGGCAATATTGTCGTAGATCGTCATGTGCGGATAGAGCGCGTAGTTCTGGAACACCATCGCCACGCCGCGGTCGCGTGGTGGCAGATCGTTGACGGTTTTTCCGCCGATCATCACCTTTCCGCCAGAGATGTCCTCCAGTCCGGCGATCATCCTGAGAAGGGTCGACTTGCCGCAACCGGAGGGCCCGAGGAAAACGATGAACTCATGGTCGGCCACGTCGAGGTTGAAATCCCTGATGACGTTGACGGCACCGTATTGCTTGTCGACATTTGAGCAGACGATATTCGCCATGAACTATTCCTCCCCGCTGCCGATGAGAATCTGAAGCTTGACGTCGGACGGACGCGCAGCGGCGGCCCGCTCGAAAGCGCTGATGCTGTCCTTGAAGCGGAATGTCCCGGTAATCAGCGGCTTGAGGTCAACTTTCCCTGATGCAATCAGTTGCAGTGCGCGATCGAAGATGTTGGCGTAACGAAAGACGGTCTCGATCCTGACTTCCTTCGAGATCGCGCCCGGCACATCGAAGGTGACCGCCTCGACAGGCAGACCGACGAGAACGAGGGCGCCGCCGGGGCGGACCAGCTCGAAGATGCCGGCAAATGCCTTGGCACTGCCGCTCGCCTCGAAGACGACGTCCGCTCCCCAGCCGACGGTTTCCGCGGCGATGGTCTCGGCAAAGGATCGTTCAGCGATGTTGACCGGGGTGATGCCGGGGTATTGCCCGGCGATTGCAAGCTTCTCGGCGCTGAAGTCGGAGATGAAGACGCGGCTGCATCCGCCTGCGAGCGCGGCGAGTGCGACCATGATACCGATCGGGCCGCAGCCGATGACTGCCGCCACGTCGCCGGGCGCGATGCGGGCCCGGGCGGCTGCCTGCATGCCGATGGCGAAGGGCTCGACCATGGCGCCTTCGGCAAACGACACGTTTTCGGGCAGCCTGTAAGTGAAGGCGGCGGGGTGCACCACCTCAGGCGTCAGCACGCCGTGGATCGGCGGCGTTGCCCAGAAGCGCACCTTCGGGTCGACATTGTAGAGACCGAGTTTCGAGGCGCGGGACGACAGGTCCGGCACGCCCGGCTCCATGCAGACCCGGTTGCCGACCTGCAGATTGCCGACATTGCTGCCGATTTCGATGACGGTTCCCGCGGCCTCATGTCCGAGCACCATCGGCTCGCGCACGACATAGGGGCCGATCGCGCCATGGGTGTAGTAGTGCACGTCGCTGCCGCAGACGCCGACGGTATGAATGGCGATCTTGACGTCATCCGGGCCAAGTTCGAGGGGGAGTTCGATCTCCCTCAGCGACAGGACGCCCTTCTCTTCGAGGACCAACGCTTGCATGGATGCTTTCCTTGTTGTCACGATGTCTTGCGCTTGAAGGCGCTGTTGAGCATGCCGCTGAGCACTCCGATGAAGAGCAGCGGTGGTATCGAGAGAAGAACGACGGAGGCGTTGAGGATGCCCCAGGGCACGTCGCGGCCGAGCTGCGTCAGCTCCGAGGCGACGATCGGCAAGGTCTTGGCATCCGATGTCGTCAGCATCAACGCGATCAGGAACTCGTTCCAGACCAGCACGAAGGCAAAGGCAACGGCGCCGATCAGCGATCGGAGCGCGATCGGCAGCGCGATCAGGAAGAAGATCGCATAGGGTCCGTATCCATCGACCCTAGCGGCCTCCTCGACCTCTTTCGGGACCCTCGCGAAGGCCGGCACACTGAGCCAGATGACGGTTGCGAGCGTCAGCAGGGTGTAGGTGACGATCATCGAGAGGCGCGTGTCGTAGAGGCCGAAATCTAGCCAGATGACCATCAGCGGGATGGCGATCGCCACCGGCGGCAGGAACCGCAGCGACAGCACGAAGAACTGGATATCGCCCGACCAGCGATTGGGATAACGCGCAATCGCGTATGCGGCAGGAAGCCCCAGAAGCGCACCGATCAGAACGGAGGCACCCGAGATGATCAGCGAGTTGATCAGCCCGGCAAAGACGCTCTCGCGTCCGAGCACGTAGGCGAAGTTGTCGAGCGTCGGTGTGAAGAAGAACAGCGGGGTCGGGGTGACGATATCGACCCGGTTCTTGAAGGCATTGAGCAATGTCCAGAAGACGGGGAAGACAGCGGAGAACGCCGCCAGGAGCAGAAGGATGCGGCCGACCACGCGGCCGAGCTTGTGGGCGTTCATCACTGGACCCTCTTCCAGATGAAGGTAAAGGCGATGGAGGTGGCAATCATCATCAGGACGGCCATGCTCGATGCGTAGGAAATCCGTCCGGACTCGATGAAGCCTTGGGAAAAGGCGTACATGTCGAGCGTTTCTGTCGTGATGCCGGGGCCGCCACGCGTCATCACGTAAATCAGGTCGAAGGCGCGAAGCGACTCGATCATCTTGACGAATGCGAGCGAGATCAGCGGCGCCTTCAGCATGGGTATGGCGATGTGGGTGTAGATCTCCCAGGTGCGGGCATGATCGAGGCGGGCCGCCTCAAACGGTTGCGGCGGCAAGGTCTCCAGAAGCTTGAGCACGATGACCGAGAAAAACAGCCCCCATTGCCAGACGTCGACCAGAGCCACAGTCGCAAGCGCCGTTGCCGGGTTGGACAACAGGTCGAGCGGCTGGCCGGTGATGGCCTTGTAGGGGTAAGTGGCGATGCCGTAGAGCGGATGGAATGCAAACTTCCAGACGAAGGCCGCCGAGACGCGCGGCAGGATCACCGGCATCAGAAAGAGAAGGGCCAGGATGTTTCGCATGCGCGGCGCGGCACATTCGAACAGAAGGATGCCGAGGCCGACGGCTACGATCAACGTCATGCCGACCGTCACCGCTTCCCATGTCAGCGATACGCCGATGGCATTGATGAAACGGCGGTCGGAAAAGAGGTCGATGTAATTGGCGATCCCGACGAAGTCGCCGACGGGGCGGCTGAGTTCGCGGTTCTGCAAGGAAATATAGATCGCGTAGACAGTCGGCACGAATGCGAGCACGGCCAGGATCATCATCGCCGGGGTCAGGAAGACCGCCGGCAGACTGTTTTTCTGTTTCATGGGATAGACATCCTACGGCAAGGGGCGGGCGTGCTTCCGGCTGGGTGGAGCGGCTCCGGCAAGGGGGCATCCTGCCGGAGCGATCAGTCGGGGCTAACAGCCTATTGGCTGCGGGCCACGAGCTCCTTGGCGAACCCGTCGAGTTCGTCGAGGCCATCCTTGATATCGGTGCGGGTGCCGGTGATCAGCTCCTCCAGGATGATGCCCCAGCGGTCGCCAAGATCGGGCCATTGCGGGTTCTGCCAGAAGTTGACGGCGGTCACCTTGCCGGTGTCGGCCAGCGCCTGGCCGAGATCCGGACCGTAGAGTTCGGCGAATTTCTTGCTGGTCATGATGCTGGTGCGATTGAGTTCGCTGAACTGATTGGCCTCCAGCCGCCGGTTCTCATTTTCCTTCGACGTCGCCCAGGCGATGAACAGGCCGGCGCAGGCCTTGGACGCCTCGTCCTTGTTGGCCTTGGCACCGATCGCCAGGCCGTGACCGTAGCCGCCTCCCGTCAGCGGTGCCGGCGGTGGCAGATAGCCGACCTTGCCGGCGACCTTCGACGACTTCGGATCGATCGCCATGCCGACAAGCGGGGTGGATTCGATCAGCATCGCCACCTGGCCCGACGTGAAGGCACCAACGGCCTCGTCCCAACCGCCGGTCTGACTGCCGGGCGCGGAGTATTTGAAGAGCTCGAGATAGGTTTCGGTTGCTTTGATCGCCTGCTCGCCGTCAAACACGGGTGTCTTGCCGTCGAACCAGTTTCCGCCGAAGCCTTTGAAGAAGGGCATCCAGCGCCAGACATTCGCGCCGGAGCCCCGCTGGCCGCGAAGGGCGGTGCCGTAGATGCCCTGATCGGGTTGGTTGAGCTTCTTCACCGCGGCGATATATTCATCAAGCGTGTTCGGCGGTGTTATGCCTGCCGCTTCGAGCAGGTCCTTTCGGTAGACCATGAGGTCGCCGCCGCCGGTGATCGGGGCAAACCAGACCTTGCCATCATAGGTCGCGACTTTCTGACGACCGGGATCGAAGTCGGCGTAATCATAGTCCGCGGGATAGTAGTCCAAAAGCGGTGCGACCCACCCGGCCGAGGCGAACAGGGCGACGTTGGCTTCGTCGATGTAGTAGACATTGTACTTGCCGATCGTCGAAGCATCGGCCTTCGTCTTGGCGCGGCGATCGTTTTCATTGAGGTAGTCGATTTCGAACGACGCGCCGCCGCTGAGCTTCTCGAACTCGGCCTTGTAGTCCTCGAGCAATGTGAGGCCGTCGCGCGGCTGGGCGAGCACCTTGATCGTATCAGAGCATTCGGCGGCAAGTGCAACGGTCGATGCCGTGCTGGAAAGAAGGCATGCGAAGGCGATGCTCGAAACGAGCTTTCTGGCTTTTCTCATGTGATGGACCTCCCCAAGGTCGTAACGACGCGCGCCGGAAACTCCTCAGATCGGGCGCATGTCTCTTTGATAGCGAACCGTTTCGCTGGCGATCATCATAGGCGCTATCGGGGCGTGAACTAGCGCCCGCGATGCGCCTGTTCTGTACTTTAATGCGGAGAATGGTCCTGATATGCCTTCAGCGCGCCATTGTTCGAGCATTGGTTCATTGCTCGCGGACGCGTGCGGCCGTGAGGATCTTAGCTGCGCGAGGTGCGGCGCTGTCCCGTCAGGCGACGGTAGGCCGAAGGTGTCATCCGGTGGTGGCGCAGGAAGGTGCGGTTGAAATTGGAGATGTTGAGATAACCGACTTCAAAGCAGATGTCGGTAATCGGCATGTCGCTTTCTGCAAGCAGCTTGCAGGCCTGCCAGATCCTCAGCTTGTTGACGTGGTCGGTAAAGCTGTTGCCGGTGTTCTTCTTGAAGAACCGCGAGAAGGCCGTGTCGCTCATGCCGGCCGCGGACGCCACGTCGTTCAGGTGGATGTCGGTGGCGATGTTCTCGTAGATATAGGCCAGGGACCGACGGAGCACGTCGAGCGATTCCGCGTCCAGTTTCGGCGCGAATTCGGGCGATGACAGCACCTCGTGGTCCCCACTGTTGACGAGCAGATCCAGAAGCTGAACGAAAAGCGAAAGCCGTGACAGCCCTTTCACCTCGCCCATCCGCTCGATCAGTTCGCCACCCCTTGCGCGTGCCTCGCCATGAAAGACGAGGCCGCGCTCGGCCCGGGTGAAAAAATCCTCGAGCTGTGCGAATTCGGGCAAGGCGCCGGTGATCTGCCGGATCCGATCCGGATGGAAATGGATGACGATATCGCGCCCCTCGATGATCTCACCCGGCGCCGTTGCCGTAACCCAGTCATGCGGCAGGTTGCTGCCGATAACGGTCAGGTATCCCGGCGAGAACTCGCCGATGTGGTCGCCGACGAAGGCCATGCCGGTGGACTTTCGCAGCAGATGGATCTCGATCTCTGGATGGAAGTTCCAGACGTTGCGCTCCCAGGGGTAATCGTCGAGGCGCCAGAGAAACGTCTCGTTGACGTCGGTAACGATATGCTCGAAGGTCGGGGAATTCGCCGCCATGGATGCCGACTTCGCGCTCAGTGCGGCCTTGGGCGAAGCAGATTTCCGCTTTGCTCCGACGTTCATGTCATCGCTCCGATCGGCTCATCGCGCTTCGCAAGCGTCCTCCGCCCGTTCCGTCTTCCCCGTCTGAAGAAGCGATAAGATATCTTCCTTTTCGTGTCGAGACGCGCCGCGCCCGTGAGAAAGGGTGGCCGGACTGCGCCTGGCGCGTCATCGCCCGGCGCACTGGCGCTATCGAAGGCTCAGGCCCTCCGTTGTACCCACGGCGGGATTTCGCGTTGGGGCCAAAGCGTCGACTTCGCTCAAGGCGACACGGATCGCTTCGCTCAGTTCCTCTCCAGTGACCGGTTTGTGCAGAATACGAACGCTGCTTGCGCTGACTTCCTTGAGACGTGATGGCGAGGTGTCGCCCGTCACGATGATTGCCGGAACACGCCGACCGATATGGGCGTAGAGGCTTTCGATCGCTTCCAAACCGTTGGCGCCATGCTCGAGGCGGTAGTCGGCAACGACAAGATCGATCGGCGCGTCGCCCGCGCTCAGGGCTTCGGCGTGAGTGCTCAGCACATCGCCAACGGATCGACCGGCATAGACGCGATGGCCTTCCAGGGTGAGCAGCCCGGTCATGGCGTCGAGGACGTCCTTCTCGTCTTCCACCAGCATGATGCCCGCGGCAATGCCGGCTGCAGGCAAGGACCGGGAGAGTTGCAGCGGAGACGTTATCGGACGGGCTTTCGGAACGGTGATCGAGAACATGGAGCCGCGTCCGGGAACGGAAACCAGTCTCAAGGGGTGTTGCAGCAGTTCCGCAGTGCGGCGAACGATGGCAAGACCCAGACCCAGGCCCTGTGTGCGGTCCCTTGCCGGGTTCTGCAATTGTACGAACTCCTCGAAGACCATCGCCTGCTGATCGGCCGGGATGCCGCAGCCCGTATCCCACACCTGGATTTCGACCGAGTTGCCGCGTCTGCGGCAACCAAGCAGGATGCTGCCCGTTTTCGTGTAGCGGAAGGCGTTCGACAACAGGTTGTTCAGGATCCGCCGGAGCATCATGGGGTCGCTGTCGACCAGAAGGTCGCTGTCGACGACCCGCAATTGCACGCCGCGATCAGTTGCGTCGGCGGTGAACTCATCGCGCAAATCGCGAAAGAGATCGCGCAAGGCCACCGCCTCGTTGGCAATGGTGACGATGCCGGCGTCAAGACGGGAGATATCGAGCAGCGCGTTCAGCAGTCCGCCGAGATTGCCGACCGCGGATTTCGCCCTGGCTGCCAGATCGCGAGCGTCATCGGAGGCGACGTTTCCGCGCTGCCCCAATATCGCAAGTGTGGAGACGAGCAGGCTCAATGCATGGATAGGCTGGCGCAGATCGTGGCTGGCCGCTGCCAGAAAGCGCGTCTTGGCGCGGTCCGCTGCCTGTGCCCGATCGCGTTCCTCCTGCAAGTTGCCGACGAGGCTTTCGTTTTCCAGGCGCAGGCTGACGGTTTCGCGCAGCATCCGATAGGTGATGCGGCAGTAGTAGAAATTGATTGCCACAAGCGAGGCGAGCAGGAACAGGAAAGCGCCGGAAATATCGCTGTCCGTGGTAATGCAGCGCACGGCAATTGGCAGAACCGTCACCAGAATAGAGCCGATGAGCGCGGGCGGAAAAGCCGAGAGAGAAGGGACCGTGCCGCAGACGAGGCCAGTCAGCACGATGACCGTGAAGGAGAGCACGATTGGTTCGTCCGGAAGGAACCCGACCCAGCCGAGCGTGCCCCACAGCAGGCCGGATATCCAGGTGAACGCTGCTGCGAGCCAGGCCCATCGCATGATGGACCGGGGGTCTCTTGCGCGGCTGAAGAACCGGCGGGAGGCCAGGACACGGAGGATGATGAGCAGGTAAAGCGCGCCAACCCATCCAACCAGCCAACTCACCGATACCGCATGCCGAAGGACCGACACGGCGGCGAGAGAAATGACGATGTTGGAGATGACCACGCCATAGGAGTTGCGATACAAAAGCTCGATCAGAGCCTGGCGGATCTTGTCTTCGTGCATTGGCCCCTCCAAACACCGGAGGCACGTCATGCGCCGTTCCGTCCCAGTCGGTTGGTCTATCGCAAAACTGTTTCCCAGAAGTTGCAGCAGCGGTCAGGCGAACGTCGGACGGTCGCGCGATTGGCTCACTCCGGAAGCCCGGCCTTTCGGTATCCTTCCACGAAATGCTCAAGCGTCGCAGCATCGCGAAATGGCTCGGTCGCGGCCCAGTGGCGGGTCGTGAAATGCGGATTGCCGACAAGGAAAAGTTCGGCTTCCGTGCGCGCCTCGTCGAGCCGGCCCAATTGAGCAAGGCTTGCGGCGAGGAAACGGCGTGAGCTTGTCCGGTAGGTCTCGTCCCTGCGCAGCGTCTCTATCGCAGCTTCATATCTGCGGGCCGCATACAGCGCCTGTCCGAGCGTCAGATAGTACCAGCTTGCCGGGTATGGGTTCAGCCGGAAAGCCTTGCCTATGTGCTCGATACCTTCGTCGATCCGGCCGGCGAGGATGGTGATGTCGGATAATGCCGCCCAGGTGTCGGCCTCGTTCGGGTCGAGCTCGATCGCCTTGGCGAATTCCCGATCGGCCTCGGCGAAATTGCGCTCATAGGCAAGCAGGTAAGCCAGGATCCAACGACAGCCGGCATCGTTGGGGTCGATCGCCACAGCCTTGCGCGCCAGCCCCAGAGCAGCGATACGGCCAGCGTCGGTGGGGCCGTCGGAATGGACCCAGCCCATCCAGTGGTTCATGGCCAGCCAGCGGTAGGCCTCGGCATAATCAGGATCGAGCGCAACCGCGCGCGTGAGCATCAGATGCGCTTCCTGTGCTGCCTGCGGTGCATCATCCATCAGCTTGCGCGCCCGCACGCAGAGATCGTAGGCCTCAAGGTTTTTGGGCCGGTTGCGCGCGGGCGGTGTGCGCAGCTGGCCGAGCAGGGCTTGCACGATCTTGCCAGTGACCTCGTCCTGAACGGCGAAGATATCTTTGACGTCGCGGTCGAAGCGCTCCGCCCATAGATGATCGCCACTCGTCGCGTCGACCAGCTGGGCGTTGATGCGTACGCGTCCTTCGGCACGTCTTGCGCTGCCTTCCAGCAGGTAGCGCACGCCGAGGTCGTCGGCGATCGCGCGCACGTCCATCACCTTCTTCTTGTAGGCGAAGGAGGAGTTGCGGGCGATGACGAACAGGCCGGAGATCCTCGACAGGTCCGTGATCAGGTCTTCGGTCAACCCGTCCGCGAAGCTTTCCTGCTCGGGGTCATTGCTGAGATTGACGAAAGGCAGCACGGCTATCGATGGTTTGTCGGGCACCGGCAAAGGCAGACGCTTGGCATCGCCGCGCTCATCGATGGCCCCTGTGAAGCGATAGCCGACGCGCGCAATCGTGGCGATCCATTCACCGCCGTCGGCGGTCGGACCAAGCGCCTTGCGCAGTTGAGAAATCTGGACGGTAAGGTTGCCTTCCTCGACGGCCATGCCTGGCCACGCCGCGTCCATCAGCTCGGCCTTTCCAATGACTTCGCCGGGTCGTGCAACGAGTGCTGCAAGCAGCCTTAGGGCGCGGTAACCGACAGCGACGGGCTCTGCGTTCCGAAAGAGCGTTCCCGCACCCGGATCAAGCACGAATGGACCAAAGACGACCCGCGATCCCTGCATACGGCGCATCTATAGCGCGTTTGGAAGTTTTTGGAACTCTTTGGGAGGGCTTAATGACGGCGCTGATCGGGGACTGCAGAATTGAACCTCTTCCAGCTCGGGTCATCGGACCCTCAAGCCCCCATGGAGGTTGCCATGACCGATACGCCCACTCTCGGCTCAGCCGCATACCAAGGAGCACAACCCGAACTGCGCGGGGAGCCTGCCAACCGGTCGCATCGCCCCTCCATTGTTCGGGAGCTGCGCCGTTTGGTTGCGCGATGGCGTGCACGAGACCGCTTTCGTTCTGAACTCGAGCAAAAGTTGGACGGAGATCCGCACCTGATCGATGACGTCGGCCTGTCGCGGCGGCAGATCCAGGAGGAGCTCGACAGGCCCTTCTGGCAAGTGCTGTAAGGGGAATGCTGCAATGGCCAGGGATCGCCAGTTTCCGCCTGCCGAGGCGATGAGCGGTCATCCGCAGCGGTCGATATCACCGCCGGAAGAGCGGATCCCCTGGGCCGCGATGGCGGGCATCATCGCGACCGTCACGGTATTCGCCGTGGCGCAGGGGCTGACCTATCCGCTGCTCAGCTTCATCCTTGAACGGCAGGGAACGACGCCGGGGCTGATCGGCTTGTCGGCGGCGATGACGCCGCTGGGTTTCATCGTCTCGGCGCCCTTCCTCCCGGCGCTGGCGCGGCGCGTGGGCGCAGCAAGGCTCGCGATCGTGTGCTCGCTGCTGGCGGCGCTCGCCCTGCTCGCAATTGCCTGGCAACAGGACGTCTGGGCATGGATGCCCTTGCGCTTTCTGCTCGGCATCTTCGCCAATCCACTCTACGTGATCAGCGAAACCTGGCTGATGTCGATCACGCCCGCGTCCAGCCGGGGGCGCATCATGGGCCTTTACTCCTCGATCGTTTCGGGCGGCTTCGCCATGGGCCCTTTGACCCTCGGGCTGGTCGGGACGCAGGGTTGGCCACCTTTCGTCGTCGGCATGCTGGCCTTTATCGCCTGCGGTCTCATCGTGCTTGCGGTCGTGCCGCGGTTGCCTGACATGCCGAATGACGGCGAGGCGCCCTCGGTCGGCGGCTTCTTCGCGCAGGCGCCGCTGTTGTTGTTCGCGGTTCTCGTCGCTGCCGCCTTCGAGCAGGTCGTGCTTTCCCTGTTTGCGGTCTATGGCGCCGCGCTCGGCAGCGCCGAGGGGCGGGTTGCTTCGCTCATCACCTGTTACATCGCCGGCAATGCCGTGCTGCAGGTTTTGCTCGGCCGCGCTGCCGAGACGTTCGGTTCGACGCGAACCATGCTGCTCTGCACGCTCTTTTCGCTGCTCGGCTGCCTGCTGCTGCCGTGGTTCTTGACCTCGTGGCTCATCTGGCCGCTCGTTTTCGTTTGGGGCGGGGTCTCGTTCGGGATCTACACCATGGCGCTGATCCGGCTCGGCGAGCGCTTCAGCGGTCAGGCCCTGATTGCCGGCAACGCGGCCTTCGCGGTCGCATGGGGCATCGGCGGCATCGTGGGCTCTCCGACGACCGGACTGGCGATGCAACTGATCGGACCTCAGGGGCTGCCATTGTCCCTCGGTGCGCTGTGCTCTTTACTGGCGGTGTTTCTGATCACTCAGGGACAGCGCCTCTAGTCGATGGGCTTGCCTCGTGCGGTCAACGACATGCCGGGCCTCGGGCGCGGGGCATGTCTGTTGACTATCTCCCAATTCGAGCGGCGGTTTGCCGTGCCCTACCCCCATTACGTTTGGCAACTGCGGGCATCGACAGGCAGCACCTTGGCTTCGCCATTGGCATGGCGCAGCGTGAAATGGTCGAAATTGGCGATCGACGCGCAGGAGTGGTTGGGGAAGACCCGCACCCGGCTTCCGAGTGCCAAGGGACGTCCCGAGAAGGGAACGAAGCCATGCTCTTCGGAAAGGCGCTCGAGCGTCCACGAGCCCGTTTCGCCATCATCCTCGGCGCTGACGACGGTGCCGAATCCGGCGCCGCCCATGCCGTGTGCCCCGCGATCGGAGCTCATTGATTTCGAGCCGGCATCAAGGATGAAGTGGGTGTCATTGGAGGCAACGACGCGGGCAACGACGGAGAGCGCCAGATCGTCGGCCGTGCAGATGCCGAGCCTGAGCGCCGTGCCGTCGAGGAAGACGTAGTTGCCGGGTCGGATGCAATCGACCTCTGAAGGAAGCGGCGCCCCCAGACAGGTCGGTGTCGCGCCGACGGAGAGGCACTCGACGGCAATGCCGCGGTCGCGAAGCCGTCCGGCGAGACCGGCGAGGTCTGCCGCTTCATCAAGCGCGACCTTGGCGAGACTTTGCGGGTTTGCGGCAGCGTAGGAATGGCCGGCATGCGAGAGTAGTCCGGCAAAGCGCAGACCGTCGGCGGCCGCGATCCGGGCGCAGAGTTCGAGTGCTGCCGGATCGTTCGGCTTGAGACCGACACGGCCGAGGCCGACATCGACCTTGAGGAAGACGCCGATTTCGACGCCGTGATGCCTGGCGGCTTCAGCCAGCGCATCGACACCCGTTCCGCTTGCCGCAATCGTCCGCAGTTCCGTGCCGCGCGCCTTTACCGCGGGCAGCAGGCGGTCGAGCGACTGCGCCTTGACGATGGGATAGGCCAGGATGATCGAGGGGATTCCGGCTTCGGCAAAGACCAGCGCCTCGCTCGGCTTGGATGCGGTGATGCCGCGTGCGCCAAGCGCCAGCTGCTGTCGCGCGATATGGACGCTCTTGTGCGTCTTTACATGCGGGAACATCGAGACGCCGGCGGCGGTGGCGCGTTGCTGCATGGCCCTCATGTTGCGCACGAGTCGCGCCTCGTCGACTTCGATATAGGGCGTCGGTCGCTCCGCGGCCGATGGACGCCAGAAGCCCGAGGCCTTCGGGTCGGTTGAACCATTGTCAATGTCGGCAGTCGCGCTGCCGGCGGCAGGCGCAGCCGCCACCGTCACTTCGGAAGTGGTCATCTTGGAGTGCTCTGATTTGAAAAGGGAATTGCCGGGCGTCAGCCCGTTGCGACCTGCCTTACGAAATGGGTCGATGAGATTTGATGCATCGGCAGTTCACGGGGCACGAAGTCCGGGGCGCGCACGGCACTGGGGATTTCGTCGGACATCGGCTGGCGGCCCTCCGGGCGGCGTGTCGGGTCGGCGATCGGCACGGTCGACAGGAGCTTGCGGGTATAGGGATGCTGGGGATTGCCGAACACCGAGCGGCGGTCACCGATCTCGACAATCTCGCCCAGATACATCACCGCGACACGGTGGGCGATACGCTCGACCACGGCCATGTCGTGGCTGATGAAAAGAAGCGCGATCTGCATTTCGCGCTGTAGATCCATGAGCAGGTTGATCACCTGTGCCTGGATCGTCACGTCGAGCGAGGCGACGGCCTCGTCGGCGACGATCAGGCGTGGGCTGAGCGCAAGCGCGCGGGCGATGCAGATGCGCTGGCGCTGGCCGCCGGAAAATGCGTGCGGATAACGCTCGAGATGCTCGGGCGACAGTTCGACCTTGGCCAGAAGCTCGGCGGCGCGGGCGCGCATCATGTCGGTCGAGCCCAGCTTGTGAACCCGCATGGGGTCGATGAGCGATTGCTCGATGGTCATGCGCGGGTTGAGGGAGGAGAACGGATCTTGAAAAACCATCTGGGCGTCGCGCCGGAACCGCGCGAGCACGGCGCGCGGTGCACCGATCAATTCGGTGCCGTCAAAGCGGATCGAGCCCGAGCGCGGCCGGTCGAGCTGCATGATCGAGCGGGCGACGGTCGACTTGCCGCAGCCTGATTCGCCGACCAGCGCCAGCGTCTCACCAGGAAAGATGTCGAAGGAGACGTTCTCCACCGCATGCACGCGGCCGGAGACATGGCCGAACAGTCCGGCCTTGAGATCGAAGCGCGTGACCAGGTTGCGCACCGAAACGAGCGGCTGGCGGGTTTCCTTCATCGGTGCGGACGCGTTCATTCTGTCACCTCTGCGAGCGCACGCTCCGGTTCGAACACCAGCAACGGGAATTTCTCCGGCGCGTCCTTGTCCGCCATGCTGCCAAGGCGGGGCACGGCGGAAATGAGGGCACGGGTATAGGCATGTTTCGGCTGGGCGAAGATGTCGTAGACAGAACCGGTCTCGACGATCTCGCCCTTGAGCATGACGCAGACGCGGTCGGCGACCTCGGCAACCACGCCCATGTCATGGGTGATGAACAGCACCGACATGCCGATCTCGTGCTGAAGGGCGCGCACCAAGTCGAGAATCTGCGCCTGTATCGTCACGTCGAGCGCGGTCGTCGGCTCGTCGAGGATCATCAGCGACGGGCGACAGGCAAGGGCGATGGCGATCATGACGCGCTGGCGCATGCCGCCGGAGAGCTGGTGGGGATACTGGTCGAGCCGGCGTTCCGCGTCGGGTACACGAACCAGCTTTAGGGTGTTGAGCGCGATCTGGCGTGCCTGTTCCGGCGTCTTGTCCTGGTGGTGGATCACCGCCTCGGCAATCTGGTCACCGACCGTGAAGACCGGGTTCAGGCTCGACATCGGATCCTGGAATACGATCGAGATATCAGCGCCGCGAAGCGCTTCGATCCGCTTGTCCGAGAGCTTGGCGAGGTCGGCGACCTTGCCGTCCTTCAGGCGCATCAGCACCCGCCCGCCGGTAATGCTTGCGCCGTCATATTCCGTCAGCCGCATGATCGTCATCGCCGTTACCGATTTGCCCGACCCGGATTCTCCGACCAGCGCCACGGTCTCGCCGCGGGCGATTTGGAAGGAGACACCGCGGACCGCGCGCAGCTGCGCCTTGGTGCCGGCAGCAAAGGAGACTTCGAGGTCTTCCACGGAAAGGATGACATCCTCGGGCAGTTCAGGCGTTGCGGATTTCGACAGGAGCATCAGCACAGGGACCCGATTTCGAGGGGACGTTGTGTCATCAGGTCTCGCAACGAGGTCGCATCCTGTCAATACGGGTGAGGGAGGCGGTTGCGGTGTTCGACCGCGTCGCTGCAACTGCTCAATCTGATCCGATGGGCAGGTTGCGCCGGCAAAATCGAGTAAAATCAATGTGTCACGATTGTGGCAGGCAAAACTATGCGCGTTGCGCATTGTATCGCCTGTCTTCGCATATCGCACCGCACACGCATTTTTGCACGGTACGATGCCTCAGGCCGCATCGATGACGGCGTCGAAACTGTTCTTGTACTGGGGCAGGGCGGCGCATTGCTTGAGGTGCTGCCAAAGGGCATCGCTGTCATGGCTTCCGGAGCCGGCGCGGCGGAAGATGCGGATCTCCAGTTCCAGCGACATCTGCTGCCCGCCGATCTGGGCGAGGCGCCCCTGCCGCATCGCCTCGGCGACGCAGATCTGCGGCAGCCAGGCGACGCCGCGGCCGGCGACGGCCATATGTTTCAGGCCGTCGGCAAGGCCGGACTGGTAGACGGTGCTGAGGTTGAGCGGGCGGCGCCAGCGCGATTGGATCAGTGTCGCCAGCTTGCCGATGTAGCCGTCGCTCCAGGAATAGGCGAGATAGGGAATTTCTGTGGTCTCGGGCCCATCGATGTCGAAAAGCGGCCGGCCGCTGTCGTCGGTTCCCGAGACGAGAATGAGCCGATCCTTGCCGATCTGCAGGGATTCGAAGGGTCCCCCTTCGAGCACCGGCGGGCCATCGGGGTGCACATAGGTGATGGCGAAATCGCACTGGCCGGAGCAAAGATGGTCGATGCTTTCGAGGAAGTCGGCCGCATGCATGCTGGTGCGCAGCGGCAGGCGCGAGATCAGCGGCGAGCCGATCCATTTCGGGAAGAAGTACATTGCCAGCGTATGCAGCGAGGTGAAGGTGAGCATGGCCGAGCTTTCGCCGGCGACATTGCGGCAGTCGGTGCGCAGCCGATAGGCTTCGCGCACGAGCCGCTGGCAGCCCGGCAGGAACATCGTGCCTGCCCGCGTCAACTGTACCGGATAGGTGCTGCGGTCGATCAGGTCGGCGCCGATCCAGTTCTCCAGCGATTTGATGCGCCGGCTGAAGGCCGGCTGGGAAATGTTGCGCGCCGTCGCCGCCGTCGAGAAATTCCTGGTCGCGGCAATTTCCAGAAAATCTTCAAGCCATTGCAGTTCCATGCCGGCCCTCATGCGTGTTTTGCATAGTCTATCCTAACTACACATTGGACAGACCCGCAAGCGCTCTTCTAGCCTCCCCTGTAACGAGAAGAAAACTTCCGCCTCCACCAAATGGGAACAACAATGAAACGCACCTTAGCCCTAGCCCTCTGCCTGGGGCTCGGCATCGCGGCTGCGCCCGCTATGGCCGAGACCAAGAACCCCGGCACCTTCGTCTTCATGTGGACCGACGACATCCAGTCGTTCGATCCGGCCTACATCGCCAACACACCGAGCTCCTACGGCTCGCTCAACATCTACAGCCGGTTGCTGAACTTCAACGGCTCGAAGATCTCCGAGTTCGTGCCGTCGCTTTCGACCGAGGTGCCCTCGCTCGAAAACGGCCTGATCAAGCAGGCCGACGATGGTTCGGTGAGCTATACCTTCCCTATCCGCAAGGGCGTTTTCGCCCATAAGGTCGGCGTCAAGGGCGCCGACGGCAAGGTCACCTGGGAATACTACGACAAGCTGACCGACGCCCAGAAGGCGACGATCGAGCCGGGTTACGGCCAGATCACGCCCGAAGACGTGCGCTACTCGCTGCTGCGCGCCATTCTGCAAGGCCAGTCGTGGATGTCGAACGCGATCACCGAGGTGATCACCGCCGGCAAATACACCGATATCGCCAAGTGGGTCGAGACCGAAGGCGAGGTCAAATCCATCAACGACGCCAGCCCTGAGGTCCTGCGCAAGGTCTATGACCAGCTCGCCTCGCAGATCGTCGTCGACGGCGACAATGTCACGCTGAAACTGCCGAAATCGTTTCCGGCAACGCTCGGCGTCATCGCGCTGCCCTTCGGCACCTCCGTTCTCGACAAGGAATGGGTCGCTTCGGTCGGCGGCTGGGATGGATCGGGCGATACCTGGAAGGCCCATTACCGCCCGGAACTCGGCGCCAATCCGCTGTTTGCGGAGGAGAACGGCACCGGCCCCTTCATGCTCGAGGAATGGGACCGCACCGACCGGCGCATCACGCTGAAGCGGTTTGACAACTATTTCATGGGGCCGGCCGCGCTCGAACGCGTGGTCATGCGCACCGTGCCGGAATGGACGACGCGGCGCCTGCAGCTTCTGTCCGGTGACGCCGATTTCGTCACTGCACCGGTCGAGTTCATCGACGAACTCAGCAAGACCGAAGGCGTGAAAGTCATCGACGGCCTGCAGAAGGTGTTTTCCCGCGGCGTCTTCTTCGCCTGGCCGCTCGACGACAACGACAATCCGGCCATCGGCAGCGGCAAGCTCGACGGCGCCGGCATTCCGCCGGACTTCTTCGCCGACATCGACGTTCGCAAGGGCTTCAACTACGCCCAGAACTACGATGCGCTCTTGACCCAGGTGCTGCTCAACAAGACCGTGCAGTCGCGCGGGCCGACCGTGCGCGGCATCATGGGCTACCGCCCGGATTCTCCTGTCTACAGCTACGATCCCGCCAAGGCCGAGGAACACTTCAAAAAGGCGTTCGGCGGCAAGCTCTGGGATACCGGCTTTGCCTTCACCGCCTACGTGACCGAAGGCAATCCGCAGCTGACCGCGGCACTCTCCGCACTTCAGCAAGGCCTGTCGCGCATCAATCCGAAGTTCAAGATGCAGATCCAGGCGCTGCCATGGGCCTCCGTCTCGGACAAGCTCAACAACCGCGAAAAGCCGGCAGCACCCCTGACGGTGATGGGCTGGGGTCCTGACTATTCCGACCCGGGTGGTCCGCTCGGTGCAGCCAGCTACTACCTCTCGCCCACGGGTCTCGTCGGCGGCATGGTTGGCCAGGGCTACCGCGACCTGATGGCGGAAAAGTTCAAGCCGCTGCTCGACGAAGCCTGGGCCTCGGTCGATCCCGCCGTGCGCGAGCCGATCTATGCCAAGCTGCAGGAAATGTCCTACGAATACGCCACCACCCAGTTCCTCTGGGAAGACTTCGGCTACGTCGTCACCCGCAGCAACATCGATGGTTATGTCGACAACATGATCCTCTACGGCGCCTGGGACTTCTACCCGGTCACCAAGGCCAACGACTGATTGGCGATCGGCATGTCGGGCGAGAATCCGCTCGACATGCCTTTTCTTCATTTTCCCTGAAATCGGAACGTGTGAACCGTGCTGAACTATGCACTCAGACGACTGATGATGCTGCCGATCGTTCTCTTCGCCCTGTCGTTGATGATCTTCGCGCTGCAGATGTCGCTTTCGCCGACCCAGAGGCTGGCGGCCTATGCGCCGTCACCTGACTATCTCAAGGGCGGCCAGGAAAGCATCCGCCGGATGATCGAGCAGTATGGGCTCAACGATCCCTTCTACATCCAGTACGGCCGCTGGATCGGCGGCATCCTCACCGGCAATCTCGGCTGGTCGGAGACGGCCCGCCAGCCGGTGTCCACGGCGCTGATGTCATTGTTTCCGGCGACGCTGGAACTGGTGGTGCTGGCCTTCGTCCCCTGCCTGTTGCTGGCTGTGTTCCTGGGTTCGCGCGCCGGCATCTATCTCAACCGCTGGCCCGACCACGTCATCCGCATCTTCACCATTCTCGGCTGGTCGTTCCCGGTTTACGTCTTTGGCCTCTTGATGCTCTTGATCTTCTATTCGGCGCTCGACTGGTTCCCGCCCGGCCGGCTCAGCCAGTGGGCGCAGACCGTGGTCAGCTCCAGCGACTTCGTGCGCTATACCGGCGCCAACACCATCGACGCGCTGCTCAACGGCAATCTGGCGATCTTCGGCGATGCGCTTCGCCATCTTGCCGCACCCGTCATCACGCTAACCTATGTCAACGTTGCGAGCATGACGCGGGTGATGCGCACCTCGATGCTGGAAACCCTGCGTCAGGATTATGTGCGCACCGCCCGCGCCAAGGGTCTGCCGCGCCGCGTGGTCGAACTGCGCCATGCCCGGCGCAATGCGCTTCTGCCGCTTGCGACCATTGCCGGCATGGAACTCGCGGTGATGATGGGCGGTGTCGTCATCACCGAGACCATCTTCGACTATGCAGGGCTAGGCCAGTTCGCCGCCAAGACCGCCGCCAATCTCGACTTCCCGGCAGTCCTCGGCTTCGGCCTCTATTTCGCGGTCGTCCTGGTGATCATGAACCTGGTCGTCGATCTCATCTATCCGTTGCTCGATCCGAGGGTGAAGACGCAATGAAGTTTCTTCGTTACCTCGCAAGAAATCCGGTGTCGCTGTTCGGCGTCGTGATCCTTCTCGCCTTCGTGCTCATCGCCGTCTTCGCGCCGGTCCTGGCGCCGCCGCAGAGTTTTCAGCTGTCGCCCTACGATACGCCGCGTGCCGGCTTCCTGGCCACGCCGCAGCCGCCGTCGCCGGAGGCTGTCTTCGGCACGACGCAGGGCCAGTACGACATCTTCTACGGCGTCGTCTGGGGCACGCGCACCGCATTCAAGATCGGCCTCGGGGTTGTGGCGATTTCCGTCCTGATCGGCACCGTCGTTGGCGCGGTCGCCGCCTACTACGGTGGCGTCATCGAGGAGGTGCTGATGCGCATCGTGGACGTGTTCATGGCCGTTCCCTTCCTGATCGCCGCCATGGTGCTGACGGCGTTGCTCGGCAAAGGCATCGTGCCCATCACGATCGCGCTCACCACGTTCGGCTGGATGAGTTATGCCCGCATCGTTCGAAGCGAGATCCTGAGGATCCGCGAGATGGATTATATCCATGCGGCCCGCAGCTACGGGGCGAGCGATCTCCGTCTGATCGTGCTGCATATCCTGCCCAATGCCATGTTCCCGGTGCTCGTGCTGGCGACGATGGCGACCGGCTCCATGGTGCTGTCGGCCTCGGCGCTGAGCTTCCTCGGTGTCGGTACCGAAGAAGGCTATGCCGACTGGGGCCAGTTCATCGCCTATTCGCGCAACTGGATCGTCGGCCAGCCCGGCAACCCCTTCCAGTTCTGGTACACGCTGGCTTTCCCCGGCGCTGCCGTCTTCCTGTTCGTTCTGTCGTGGAACCTTGTGGGTGATGCGCTGCGCGACATGCTCGACCCCCGCCACGCCCATTGAGACCCAATCCCTTCAAGACCCAATCCGTTTAAGGTTCAAGGAGCATTCCCGATGTCCTCTCTGTCTGCCGCCTCGATCGAACTATTCGAGGATCTGATCCGCTATGAGGTCGAAGACAAGGCGATCCCGTCGATCTCCTACGCCCTCGTCGACCGCGACGGCGTGCTTGCCGAAGGCCATGTCCAGCGTCACGACCGCCATTTCGACATGGGCAAGGACACCTGCTTCCGCATCGGCTCGATCACCAAGACCTTCACGTCGCTGGCGATCATGCAACTGGTCGAGAAGGGCCTTGTCGATATCGACGTCGACGTCTCGACCTATCTGCCCGGCTTCAAGCCGGAAAACCCGTTCGCCGGTGCCGAGGGCGGGCCTTACGGCTCGGTCATCAGCCTGCGCAAGCTCATGACCCATACGGCGGGCATCGTGCGCGAGCCGAAGAGCGGCCACTATCTCGACGCCACCCGGCCGCCGCTCGAAGATACGGTCAACGAGCTCGCGAGCTCGATCCTCAAGCAGGATCCGAGCCTCGGCGTGATGCATTATTCCAACGCCGGCATCGCCGTCGTCGGCCGGGTGATCGAGACGGTGACTGGCCAGAGCTATTCCGACTATGTCGCCGCCAACATCCTGAAGCCACTCGGCATGGACAGCTCGTCCTGCGGCATGGCGCCCGGCATCCGCGAGCGGTTGGCACCTGCCGACATGTGGACGCTTGACGGCGATACGCCGGCGCCGGTGTTCAGCCTCGGCGGTTCGCCGGCCGGCAACATCTTCTCGACCACAGGCGACATGGCGCGCTACGCCCAGTGCCTGCTGCGTGGCGGCTTCGACGCCGAGGGCAATTCCATCATCTCGCCGGCGTCGCTGCGCGAAATGTGGACGCCGTTCGGCAAGCGTCCGGCCGGCCACGACAAGACGCTCAACGGCTACGGCCTGTGCTTCGGCTCCGGTGACGTCGACGGCTGGACTTCCGTCGGCCATGGCGGTGCCGTCTATGGTTACGCTTCGCAGATGATGCTGCTGCCGGCCGCCGGCGTCGGCGTGCTGATCTTTGCGACTCTCGATTTTGCCAACCAGATCGCCTCGCGCCTCGGCGTCGACGGCGTGCGCATTGTCCTTGCCGAACGCAAGATGGGCAAAATGCCCGAACGCGTCCAGCGTCCGCCCGAGATTTCCGAAGCGCAGTTCAAAACGCTTCCCGGCTATTACCGAGACGACGCCACGCAGGAAGTTGTCGAGGTCAAGTCGACGGACGGCAAGATCTATCTGATGGGCGAGGGCGTACCACACAGGATCCGGCCGGTCGCCGGCAACGATTTCGTCATCGACGGCCGCATCTACGGCCGCGGCGCCGACTACGCCCACATGAACCTCTCCTTCCCGGAAGCCGGCAAGCTTGCATGGAAGGATGCGACCTGGACCCGCATCGAGGCGCCCGATGACGAGACCGTGCCCGACGCGATCGCGCCGCATCTCGGCGAATACGGGCCGGATTTCAACATCACCTACCTGACCTACAGCCATGGCGGGCTGAAATGCCTGATCGAGTACTTCTGCACCCACACCTGCGAGCCGGTCGAAGAAGGCCGCTTCCGCATGCATGGGCGGCTTTATGAAGACGAGATCCTCGAACTCGATGCCGTCGACGACAACGGCAAGCGCGGCATCCGCGTCGGGCCGATGTTCCTGGAGCGGCGCAGCTCGTCCCAGGCGTAAGCGGCGTGAGCCGAACCATGGCCGCTCCGATCCGGATGGAGTCGCCCCTGGGCGCCCGCATGTTCATCGGCGGGCGCGAGGTCGACTACTACTGCGGCACGTCCTATTTCTGCCTGCACGGCCACCCCGAGGTGATCGAGGCGGCTTGTGACGCCACGCGGCGATACGGCATGGGGCCGGGAACGCTTGCCCATATGCAGGTCTATGCCGACCTGCAGGAGCGGCTGCGCGACTGGTTCGGCACGGAGGAGGTCGTCTACATGATCTCCGGCTACACCAGCCCGATGGTGCTGCTGCAGGGGCTGCGTGACGATTTCGACGTGATCCTGATGGATTCCGCCACGCATTACAGCACGCGGGACGCCATCCCGACGCTCGGCAAGCGGATCCACGAGTTCCGCCACGCCGATCCGGGCGATCTGGCCGCGCAGTTGTCGCAGCATGTGAAGCCGGGTGAGCGGCCGGCGGTGCTGACGGACGGGGTGTTCCCGTCCTCGGGCAAGCTTGCGCCGCTTGGCGATTATCGTCATGCAATGGCTCCCTATGAAGGGGCGCTTCTCTGCATCGACGATTCCCACGGCGTCGGCGTTCTCGGCGAGACCGGCCGTGGTTCGCTGCAATACGCCGGGCTCGAAGGCGAGGGCAATTATCTCGCCGGCACCATGAGCAAGGCCTTCGGTGCGCTCGGTGGGGTGGTTCCCGGTGATGTCGCCCTTGCCGAAAAGATCGCCCGCAATGCGATGATCATGCGCGGCGCCTCGCCGGCACCGCCCGGTCTTGCGGCGGCGGCCGCCGCATCGTTGCGGGTGCTGCAAGCGACGCCGGACAAGCGGACCAACCTCATCCGGAACATCAAGCACGTGCGCAGCGGCCTGCGGACGCTCGGCTTCGAAGTCGCCGACACGCCTGTGCCGATCGTCACCGTCAAGGGCGTGACCGATCTCGAGCAGCTGCGCGACCGCCTTGCCGAACGCGACATCATCGTCCGGGTGCAGCAGGCCGGCGGTTACTCCGACGCGCCTGATGTGCCGACGCTTCGGCTCGCGGTGTTTTCCGAACATTCCCCGGCTCAGATCGATCGGCTCCTGCAGTCGATGGCCGAGCTTATTTGAGAGATGAGAGTACGATCATGAAGGTTTTCATCAGCGCTGATATCGAGGGCACGGCGGGGATCACCGCCTGGGACGAGGCCAAGAAGGGCCACCCGGAATACGAGGAGTTCCGCGAATACATGACCGACGAGCTGGTCGCTGCCTGCGAAGGCGCCAAGGCCGCCGGTGCCAAGGAGATCGTGGTCAAGGACGCCCATTCGACCGCCCGCAATCTGATCCTGTCGAAGCTGCCGGCCTATGTCAGCATCGTCAGGGGCTGGAGCGGCCATCCCGATCTGATGATGTTCGGCATCGACAAGAGTTTCTCGGCAGCGCTTTACACCGGCTATCACAACAAGGCCGGGACCGACACCAATCCGCTCGCCCACACGCTGACCGGCACGGTGTCGCGGCTCCTGATCAATGGCGAAGTGGCGTCGGAATTCACGCTGAACGCGCTTTGCGCCGCGCGCTATGGCGTGCCTTCGGCGTTTCTTTCGGGCGATGCCGGCATGTGCGCCGAGGCCAAGGCGATTGCTCCGGGTATCGGCACTGTAGCGACAAGCGAAGGGTTCGGTCCCGCGACCCGGTCGCTGACGCCGAAGGCTGCGGTTGCCTCTATTCGCGAGGGCGTGGAGAAGGCGCTTTCGGGCGATCTGAAGGCCTGCCTGCCGAAGCTCGCCGACCGTTTCGAGCTGGTGGTCGAGTACACGACACCAATCGAGGCCTATCGCGGCAGCTGGTACCCAGGTGTCGAGCATATCGCGGCGCGCACGCTGCGCTTCGAGGCGAAGGACTTCTTCGAAATCCAGCGCGCTATTCGCTTCATCGTTTGAGCGAGGCAATGGACGGCGCGCGAGAAGCTGCTTCGGTATCGCGCGCGCCTCTAATCCACCAGATAGGGCGTTGAAGCCAGACGCGAGCCGTCATGGCATGAATTGAAGCACTTACAGACTTCACTGGCGTGTCGGCATATTGGCCCAGGCCACTGCCTCCTCCTGCGCTGATGATATGTCAGCGCCGCCCTCAGACAGTGGGCAAGCGGTTCTGCGGGAAGGTCGCCTGTGGCGGGGATGAGGAGGGCACGGTTGCTCTCAAAGGCAAATTCGCTCCCGAAGTGAACGCGGAAGGTATCGACTAGCGTCGTCTTGCAATTGAAGAACACCGCGCAATGTGCCGGTGCTGATTTGACAACGCCCAACCGGATCGTCGTTCCGCTTTTGCTTGCTTCCGTGAGGTAGGCGGGCTCTCCCCATTTGAGTGCCTCCGTCAGCGGCCCGACACCTTCGGTCTCGGCGCCAACGACAAAGATGAGATCGCGAATCTGCAGCAGGCGCGTCCGCACCGTCGCGCTATGCTGTGCCAGCACCTCGGCGATATCGGCAGGAACGGGTGGGCTCGTCATGGCACGCGTTTCTTCAGCGGCAGATGGATATCGGTCCGCAATTCGCTTTGCGGAACCATTCGCGGATCGTTGAGATAGGCTTCGAAGACCGGCTGATCGTCCGGTTCATGCCCTGACCCGGGCAACCAGACGCCCAGAAGCCATCGATAGGCGCCAGGCATGGCCGCGTAGGGGCCGGTGTAACTCAGCTTGGCGTAGGGGCCTCCGCGCAGGACCGTTTCTGTCAACGGCGCATCAAGCGCGACGGAGTCGGCAATCAGCATGCAGGCGCGAGAACGCAGGTCCTCCTCAGGCCCGAGCTCGGGATCATCGAAGAAAACCCCGATCATCTCCTGTTGCGCGGGCAATGCTCCGCGGGCCACGAGTTCGGCAAAGAGCCGCGCCATCGCCCGGTCGATTTCCATATAGGAGCCCCGGTGATCGATCGACGCACAGCGTCGCTCGGGCAGATCGACTATGCTCACCGGGAACCCGGTCGCGTCGCCGGCGGCGTTGGCATTTCTGAAGGCTGCGTGCTGGCCGTTTTCGCGATAGGCAGCGGGCGTTGTGCCAAAGGCATTCCGGAACGCTCGTCCGAATGTATCGGTTGAGCCGTATCCGGCGCGATCGGCAACGGTTGCGATATCGACCTGCGAATTGGCGAGCCGGTCGGCAGCGCGTTGCAGCCGGAGCCTGCGAATGGTCGCGACGATGGTTTCGCCACGCATGGCCGAATAGATCCGGCTCCAGTGATAGGGGGAAAGGCAGGCGACTTCAGCCAATCGGTCGAACGAAATGTCGTCCTCCAGATGGGCATAGACATGGTCGATCACCCGGATCATCCGGGCACTGTAGCTCGCCTCAGTCAATCCCTTGTGCATCGGCGTCCTCTTCGGTTTTCCACTTAGCGAAGAGATTGGCATGAGCAGGGCCGGTAAATCCTGCGGATTTGATCACCCTGTCGGTGCGACTATAGCCAATGGCTGCCGATTTGCATCCGTCTCCCTTTGCGCCCGAGGGCGAGCGGGATGTTGACCCGGCCGTCGCGGTCAGCTGTCTGCGTGCGCCTCGGGCGCGCGGAGCACGGCGCCGACGCGTCTTGCGACAAGGACCTGCAGCGCGTGAACGCGCAGGAACAGCGCCGGCACGAAAAGCAGCGAAAGGGCGGTGGAGGCGAGCAGCCCGCCGATGACGACGATCGCCATCGGCGCGCGGAAGGCTCCGCCGTCGCCGAAACCGAGCGACACGGGTACCATGCCGGCGATCATCGCCGCGGTGGTCATGATCACAGGCCGCGCCCGCTGTTCTGCGGCGGTGACCACGGCCTCGCGGGGGGCGTGGCCCTGCTTGATCAGCTGGCCAGAGAGATCGACGATCAGGATCGCATTCTTGGCGACAATGCCCATCAACATCAATGCGCCGATCAGCACCGGCATTGTCACGCCGTTTCCGGTGAGAGCGAGGGCCAGGATGCCGCCGGACAGGGCGAGAGGCAGGGATAACAGGATTGTCAGCGGTTGGAACGGGTTGCCGAAGAGGATCAGCAGGATCGCGAACACGGCGGCAAGCCCCAACAGCACTGCGCGGAGGAAGCTTGAAAAAAAGTCCTGCATCGACAGGGTCTCGCCGGCAGGCTGCAGGCTGACGCCCTCCGGCAAGGGGTTGTCTGCAATCCACGCCGTCACCGCCGACAGGGCGGTGCCTGACGAGACAGCCCCTTTGAGATCGGCGGTGATATCGATGCGCCGCAACCCGTCGCGCCGTATGATCTCGGCCGGGCCGGAACGTGCCACGACCTCGGCGATTGCCGCCAGCGGTACGACGTTGCCATCGGCAGTCCTCAGCGGCATGCCTTCTATCAGCGAAATGTCGATGTCATCTTCAGCCTCCACCCGGACCCGCACCGGAACCCGACGGCCCTGCAGATCGATGTGGGCCAGCTCGCGGCTGATGTCTCCGACAGTCGCCACGCGCACCGCGTCCGATAGCGCGTCGAGACTGATGCCGAGTTCCGAAACGAGGTCCCGGTCGGGCACGATCTGCAACTCGCTGCGAAGGGCGGGGCGAAGCGACGTCACTGTTCGGAACTCAGGCATTTCAGCCATCGCCGACGACAGGCTGTCGCTTGCCTGCTCCAGGCGGCCAGGTTGATCGCCGAGGAGCGTCAGCGAGAACTGGCGGCTGCCGGTCAACCCCAGTTCGCTGCTGCGGATATCCGCGATTGTTGCCAGTTGCCTGGTGACATCGGCGGCCACCTGCTGGCGGGTCCGGTTGCGCTCGGCCGGTGCCGTCAGCATCAGGTGAACGGTGAAGGACTGCTGGCTCGGTGGACCGAAAGTGAGATCGCTGCGATAGGCGTAGATGTGCTGGACATCCGGGTCCTTCTTCAGGGAGCGCGCGATCTCGACGGATTTTTGCATCATCGACGAGGTGCTGGCTCCGTCGGCCATGTCGATTGCGAACGCCAGGCGGGTCCCGTCTTCCGTCGGGATGAACCCGCGCGGCAGGGTCGGCAGTACCGCCAGGAACGGCACCGCGACGGAAAGCAGGCCGAGCGCCAAAATCACGAGGGTCATGTCGATGTGGATGCTTCGCTCTCCCAACGACACTTTCTGCCGGCCGATCGACAGCCGCAGCAGTCGCGAATAAAATCCGTGGCTCCTTCCGGATTTGCTGCGCTCGCCCGGTGGCGCGGGCTTCAACAACGCCACCGCCAGCATGGGCGTCATCACTCGCGCGACCAGCAATGACAGGAGCGTCGCGACGGCCACGGTCAGTCCAAACTCCCGGAAGTATCGACCGGGCAGACCTTCGATCAGCGCCAGCGGCAGGAAAACCGCGACAACGGTCAGCGATATCGCGATGACCGAGCTACCGATCTCCTCCGTCGCATCGATGACCGCGCGCCAGATCGTCTTTCCCATTTCACGGTGACGCGACACGTTCTCGATCTCCACTATCGTGTCATCGACGAGAAGGCCGATCGCCAGCGTCAGGCCCAAAAGGGAAACGAGATTGAGTGAGAAGCCGAGAACTTCCATGGCAAGAAAGGTCGGGATCACCGCCAGCGGCAGAGCGATGGCAGCGATGAGCGTCGCGCGCCGATCCCGCAGGAACAGAAAGACGACTGCGATGGTGCACAGCGCGCCCTCGGCCATGGTTCGCATCGTGCCGGTGAAGTTGTTGCTGACGTAGCTGGCGTTTTCGTCGAGCAGCGTGAACTGCACCGCAGTCTCGGCATCGTCGAGACGCTGAACTGCGGATCTTATCTGCTCGAATGTCTCAACCTCGTTGGCCCGCTTTTCGGCAAAGATCGCCAAGGCGACGATCGGATCGGCATCGAGCGTCGCGAAACCCGAAGGCTCGCTCCAGGCATCCTCGATCCTGGCAATGTCGGAAAGCCGGTTGCTGGATCCGGGGCCGGTTCTGACGGTAAGCGCGTCGAGATCCTCCACCGACATAGGTGCCGAGACGGTGCGGATCGGCTCGTCGAAGCCGTCGGTCTCCGTCGTTCCGGAGGCCCGGTTGTCGCTGACGGCACGCAGTGCCCGGCTGACGTCCTGTGGCGCCAGGCCACGGGCGATCATTTCATCTTGCTGCAGCCAGACCCTGATCTCCCGCTCGCTGCCGCCAACCCGGACAATCCTGCCGACGCCCGGCACTTTTTCCAGGATGGGGCGAATGCGCTCGTCGGCGCGCCTGGAGATCGCCGGCAGCGCCAGCTGGTCGGAGCGCAGAGCATAAGTGGCGATTGCCAGACGCCGTATGTTGGAAAGCTCGATCGAAGGCTCCTCCAGATTTGCCGGCAACTGGCTGCGGACCGTCCGCATCGCCGCCTGTACCCGATCCAGCGCGACATCTGGCGAAATGTGGGTGGCGAATTCTGCACTCAACGTGACACTGCCGTCACTGATCGTGGCGTCCAGACGCTCAAGACCTTCGATGTCCTCGAAGGCGTCCTCGATCTTTTTCGCTACCTGCATTTCCAGGTCGCTCGGCGATGCCGCCTGCTGACGCAGCATGATCGTGACGACAGGAAAGTCCATTTCCGGGAAGCGGTTGACCGGCAGTGAGGTCAGGGACAGCCACCCCATAACCGTCAAAACGAGAAACAGCGCAACGCCGATGGTGGGGCGCTCGATCGACCATTTCGAGACGTTGATGGCCATCGGATGCCTCACCGGTTTGAGGCGATGACGGCGGCGGGCAAAACGGGCGTGACGCGCATGCCGGCGCGCACCAGGCTGCCCGACCGCAGGACGACCTGCTCGCCGGACGATACCCCTGAGACGATCTGGACAGCCTCGGCGGTCTTGCGGCCGGTGACGACGGCGCGCGTTTCGACGGTTCCGTTGGCTACCAGCTGCACCTGGCTGCCATCGGCCGTGGGCTGGACGGCGCTGAGTGGCAGGACGATCTGCATCTGCTCCGTCGTGCGGATTTCCGCGCGCGCAAAGGCGCCGAGCCTAACCATGACGTTCGGCGGAAGGGCTATGCGGACACGCGCCATTCTGGTGGTCGGTTCGATCCGCGGCGATAGATGCCGGACGGTGCCGGCCAGGGGTACCTCGATCCCCGGGATGGAGATGGAGGCTGCCGTTTCAGGCCGGATCCGATCCATCATGCGCATGGGAACCAGCGCCTCGAGCTCGAAAAGTCCGTCCCGGGCGATGCGAAACAGCGGCGTCTTTCCCGTGGCTATGTCGCCCACATGAGCGAAGCGCTCGACGATAATGCCGGACGCGGGCGCTCGTACGCGCGTTCGCTCGAGATGGGCAGTCAGTTCGCGGCGCTTGACCAACGCGATGGCGCGCTCGGCCAAGGCGACCCTCTTTGCCTGTTGCGCGGTGGCAAGCTTGGCTTCGGCGACAAGCACATCGGCCTGGCGTTGTTCGAGGACGTCCAGGGACGTTACTCCGGATTTCGAGAGTGGGTCGGCACGGGCCAGTGCCTTGCCAGCGAGATCGAGATTTGTTTGCGCAAGCGCGATCGTACTCTCGCTTTGGGTCAACAGAGCATTGGCGCGCTCGATCTCGACGTCGTTCATCGCCAGGGCGATCTCGCCCAGGTCGGACATCAGGACGGCCAGGACCTGGCCCTCTCGAACCGTATCGCCTTCCTCGGCCAGGATGGACAGAACGCCGGCGCCATCGCTCTCCGTCCCCACGAGCACGTCCTCGCGGGCGACGATCGACCCGGAAACAGTGCTTGTGGTCGTGAGGTCGCCGGGTGACGCATTGACGACCGACACGCTCATCACGGAGGCATCGTCGCCAGAGGTGGCACCGGCCGATCCTGTAGCGACCGCCATTGCCGTCCCTGCGGTTGGGGAGAGATGGCCGACAACCATCGGGTAGGCTGCCGCAAGCAGGGCCGCTACGGCAATGAGTGCGACGGAACCGACCGTTCTGCGTCGCCTGTGGTTCTTTTCCGACGCGGTTCCTGGCTGTCGGTCCAGCGGCGACGTATCGAGATGTGTTGGTCGTCTGCGGATCATGACGACACCTCTTGCCCCTATGAGTGCATCTCGTGGACGGGAACGTCGTCGGCCGCCGTCGCGGGCAGCAGCGCCATCACTTTTCGACAGCCCTCGCATTGCGCGGGGTCGGGCAGAGGCAGCCTGTTTGCCATGCGCCAGCGCGGCATCGTCGGTCCGATCGGCCGGGTGCGGGCGAGGTGATGCTGCGACCAGACCGCATCGAGCGCGTCGACGAGATAGTCGATGTCTTCGTAACTGTGCAGCGGCGACGGGGTGATCCTCAGCCTCTCGGTGCCGCGCGGCACGGTCGGGTAATTGATCGGCTGAATGTAGATATCGAAGCCATCGAGCAGCCGATCGGAAACGGCCCGACACTTCGCCGCGTCGCCAACGACGACCGGAACGATATGGCTCGGATTGTGCATATGCGGGATACCGGCGGCGTCGAGCTTGTCGCGCAGCATGCGCACCCTGTCCTGCTGTGCCCTGCGCTCGCTCTGGCTGGTCTTCAGATGCCGGACGGAGGCTAGGGCACCGGCTGCCAGCATCGGCGGCAGCGCGGTCGTGAAGATGAAGCCGGAGGCGAAGGAGCGCACGAAATCGACGATCGGCCCCGTCGAGGCAATATAACCTCCGACCACTCCGAACGCCTTTCCAAGCGTACCCTGGACGATGGTCAGGCGATCCATGACGCCGTCGCGTTCGGCGACGCCGGCGCCACGGCGACCATAGAGACCGACCGCATGCACTTCATCCAGGTAGGTCATGGCATTGTAGCGGTCGGCAACGTCGCAAAGTTCCTTGATCGGGGCGATGTCACCATCCATCGAATAGACGGATTCGAACGCGACAAGCTTGGGCCGATCGGGCTCCACCTGTTCTAGGCAGCGGGCGAGATCTTCCGGGCTGTTGTGTTTGAAAATCCGGTAGTCCGCGCGCGAGTGGCGGATGCCCTCGATCATCGAGGCGTGATTGCCCGCATCCGACAGAACGACGCATCCCGGCAACTTGGCCGCAAGCGTCGACAGCGCCGCCCAGTTGGAGACATAGCCTGATGTGAACAGCAATGCTGCTTCCTTGCGGTGTAGATCGGCCAGTTCGCGCTCAAGCAACACATGCGCGTGGTTCGTGCCTGCGATGTTGCGCGTTCCGCCGGCACCGGCGCCGGACAGGTCCAGCGACTGGTGCATGGCGCTTCGGACTTTCTCGTGCTGGCCCATCCCGAGGTAGTCGTTCGAACACCAGACCATGACCTCGCGAACACGATCTCCCTCGTGGAGTCTGGCATGCGGAAAAGCGCCGGCCATGCGTTCGATATCGGCAAAGACGCGATATCGCCCTTCCTGGCGCAGTCCCTCCAGGGCGTTGGTAAAAAAGACACCGTAGTCCATTGCCCCCTCCTCAGTGCGGTTGGCTCGATCCGTCCGGAATGGTCGATTTCGAACCCTCGTATAGTAGGGCTTTTTAGGAAGGCGTGACACAGACTTAGGTTCAGCGAGGTTTTCGACGTAGGTACCGGCCCCGCAAGACCAAAGTCCGATGTGAGATCTTGCCGTTGACATTTCGCACGACAGAAAGGCCTGCGAGGAGCGCGACCACCGTGCCGGTGGTGGCCACGGCTAGGATGACGACCTTGCCGCAATCGATGAATGAGCGTGCGTCGAGCCGCACGCCGTAGCGCTTTACATCGGCTGCGAGCACGGAATCGCGCCCGAGACGGGGTGAGATATGAATTCCTCCCGATAAGCGACAAGGCTTCGTGCGAACGTCTTTCGGTCCTGCAATCGGCGTGATTGGTTCAGCGCTATCAGAAGCGGCCTACTCGCCCGCGACGACAAGCCCTTCGACAGCGGCCGCTAGCGCATCGAAGCCGGGCTTCTGGCGGGCTTTCGCATCGGTGATGAGATGGGCCATCTCTCCGGTCTCGCAGAAGACCGAACGGCTGACGACACCGACCTTGGAATGGTCGGCGAGAATGATCGTCCGGCCGGAGTTGCGCACCATGGCACGGGCGATCTCGGCGCCATGGAGAAAATAGTTCATCGCGCCCATCGTGGCGTCGACACCCCAGGGAGCAAGGAGCGCAATGTCCGCGCGGTAGCGCTGGATGTCGTTGATGGTTGCCTCGCCGAAGGTCTCCATCGGATCCTGCTTGACGTTTCCGGCGAGCAGAATGACGCGCGTGCCGCGCGAAAGCTCGCCGGCCCGTTCCGTCAGTTGGCTGGCAACGTCGATGGAATTGGTGAGGATGGTGAGGTTGCTGAGGCCGCTCGGGCCGGCGAGCGCCTCGGCCATCGTCGAACTGGTCGAGCCCGCATCCATGAAGATGGTCTGGCCGCTTTCGAGGTACCCGAGGGCGGCCGCGCAGATCGCACGCTTCTCTTGCAGACGCAGCGTGATGCGCACGCCGAAGGTCGTGTCCTCCCGCGTTACCGGAACAGCGCCGCCGCGCACCCGACGCAACTCCCCTGCCATCTCCATTTCCATGAGGTCGCGGCGGATCGTTTCGCGCGACACGCCGAAATCATCGACGATGCGGTCGATCGATACCTGGCCATAGGCCGCAAGCAGCGAACGGATTTTCTGTTGACGCTCTTCTTGCCACATCGCGAAGCCTCCCTTGCAGCTTCTTGATATGCGACGCCTCGCATTGCCACAAGCGCCATATCGCTCGCCGCATAAAAACACATATTGCCACGAAAAACGCATATTGCCACATTCGACAATTGCCTGTACGTAGATCGCACAGGTCGGACTTACCCGATCAGCATCTTCAATCAGTCGGAGCCAAGGCCGGCGCCCAACCTGCATGCATTGCGGGAACGATGGCGGCTGCCGGCAAACGGGAAAGCGTAAAACAGAGAATGACCAGCGCCGCCCTCATCGAAGACAAACATGTGGCATTCGCCGTGGAGCTGGCGGATATCGCTCGGGCCGTGCTCAGAGAAAACCGCCTGGCGCGGGTCGACGTCTCGGTCAAGGCGGACCGCAGCCTTGTGACGGCCATGGACATCCTCATCGAGGACCGGCTGCGCGGCATGATTTCCGCGCAGTATCCCTCCCACGGCATCATCGGCGAGGAGCGCGACTGGGTCCGCCCCGGCAGCGAACATGTCTGGGTGCTCGATCCGATTGACGGTACGACGGCCTTCATCGCCGGTATGCCCGTCTACGGTACGCTGATCGCGCTTGCCGTCGGCGGCGTGCCGCGCCTCGGCATCATCGACATTCCGGCAATCGACTCGCGATGGATCGGCGCTGAAGGCCGGCGCACGACGCGCAATGGCCAGAAGGTCAGCGTGCGTTCCTGCGCCTCGCTTGCCGAGGCGATCATGACCAACAGCAACCAGGATTATCTGGCACAGAACGAACGCCCCGCGCTCGACCGGCTGCGCGCGGCCACCAGCGCGCGGGTCTATGGCGGGGCGAGCCTCAACTATGGCCTTCTTGCCGATGGGCGCACCGATCTGGCGCTTGATGGCGGCCAGAAGGTTTTTGATTTCGCGCCCTTCCGGCCCATCGTCGAAGGTGCCGGCGGTATCGTCACGGACTGGGCCGGCGCGCCGCTGACGCTGGAAAGCTCCGGCCAGCTGCTGGGGGCGGGCGACGCCAGGGTGCACGCCCAGGCGCTCGATCTCGTCAAGGACATGAAATCCGGCTCTGCCGTTTCGGTCAACGCATAAGCCTGAAGACAAAGAAGAGGGAACTCATGGGCATAGCGATCTCCAACCTGTCGGTGCGATACGGCGCCGAGACCGTCATTTCCGGCCTGTCGCTGGATATTCCGCAAGGCTGCTTCTTCACGCTGCTCGGCCCCTCCGGCTGCGGCAAGACCACACTGTTGCGCACCATTGCAGGTTTTGCGCCGGCAAGCGGCGGCCAGATCCGTTTCGGCGGACGCGACGTCACCGAACTGCCGCCGCACAAGCGCGCGATCGGCATGGTGTTCCAGGACTACGCGCTCTTTCCGGACAAGACGGTGGCCGACAACGTCGCCTACGGCCTGCGTGCGCGCGGCGAAAAGGGCGAGGGTGTCGAGCGCAAGGTGAAGGCCGCACTTGAGCGGGTCGGCCTCGGCCATCTGCTTTCCCGCCATCCGGCAGCCCTTTCCGGCGGCCAGCGTCAGCGCGTGGCGCTTGCCCGCGCGCTGGTGATCAAACCGACGGTCCTGCTGATGGACGAACCGCTCTCCAATCTCGATGCGAAACTCCGCGTCCAGATCCGCGAGACGATCATCGAATTGCAGCGCGAGGCGAATATCACCACGGTCTTCGTGACGCACGACCAGGAAGAAGCGCTGTCCATGTCCGATCTGATCGGTGTGATGAACAAGGGCAAGGTCGAGCAGCTGGGCACGCCGCAGCAGATCTATGCGACGCCCCGCACCGGCTACGTCGCCGATTTCGTTGGTGCAGCGAACCGAACAGACGTTGCCGTGCGCTCGACCTCTCCGGGTCTCGTCGAGTTTGAAGTCGCCGGCAACCGCCTGCTGGCGACGGACGCACTGGAGGGCCCAGCCGAGCACGGTCTCCTCGTTCTTCGACCGGAGGACCTGAAGATTTCTTCAGCGCCGGTTGCCGGCCTGCAATCGTTGCCGGCAACCATCCGTGGCCGGCAATATCTCGGCGCCCGTACCAGCTACAGCGTCGAATGCGCAGGCGGCCTCGTCCTCAATGCGGAACTGCACGGTGCAGGGCACGACGCCTTCCTGCCGGGTGCCTCTGTCCACCTCGGCTTCGATCCCGCCGCGGCACGGGTGATCCGGTCATGAACCCGTCTCTTCTGCGCTCCCCCTGGCCCTGGTTTTCCGCGCTGGCGCTAGCTCTTCTCGGCGTCTTCGTCGTCTATCCGCTGCTTTACATCTTCACCGCGAGCTTCTTCGGAGACGGCGGCTCGGGCTGGGTCCAGCTCATGCATGATGGGCGCAGCCTGGCGGCCATCGGCAATACGCTGGTGCTCGCCTGCGTCGTCACGCTGTGTTCGACGCTGATCGGCGTGCCGCTTGCCTATGTCTCGGCGCGCTTCCGTTTCCGCGGCAAGCTGCTGATCACGCTGCTGCCGCTCATCACGCTGGTCATTCCGGAAGTCGTGACGGCGCAGACCTGGCTGATGATCCTGGGCAACAACGGCCTCATCACCCGCTTCCTGAAGGGCCACGGGATCTTCCTCCCGAGTTTCTACGGCTGGTTCGGCCTCATCACGTCGATGAGCTTTATCTACTACACCTATGTCTATATCGGCACCGTGGCAGCCATCGGCAAATTCGATGCACAGCTGGAGGAGGCCGCCCAAAGCCTTGGTACGGCACCGGTGCGCTCGCGCTTCCATGTCATGTTGCCGGTCATTCGCCCGGCGATCCTTGCCTCGGCACTGCTCGTCTTCACCATGGTCGTCGGTAATTTCGCGATCTCGACCATCCTTGGCCACAACGTGCCGCTGCTTTCGGTCGCGATCTATCAGGCGGCCGTGGCGGAGGGCGCGAGCAACCTCACCATGCAGAGCACGCTTGCCAGCACCTCCGTGCTGA
This sequence comes from Ensifer adhaerens, assembly GCF_013283195.1. Lineage (GTDB taxonomy): Bacteria > Pseudomonadota > Alphaproteobacteria > Rhizobiales > Rhizobiaceae > Ensifer > Ensifer adhaerens_G. Next base: position 437,564 of record NZ_JABEKT010000002.1, read on the forward strand.
TCGTCATGGGTCTGCTCTTCGTCAATCGCCGTATCATCGCCAGGGGCCGCTACGAGATCGTGCAGGGCAGGGGCGCCAAGCCCCAGCCGCTGAAGGGCGGTCAAGGCGTGCTCGTCAGCGCTGCTGCGGGCGTCGTCGTCGCCATCTCGCTCCTGCCGCTCGTCACCATTGCCGTGGGCGCCTTCACGGTTTCGCGGGGGCCGGTCATGCGCTGGGGGGAATGGACACTCGACAACATGGCCCGCGTCTTCATCACGGCGCCCGGCCCGCTGGTCAATTCGATCCTCTTTGCCGGCATCGCCACGCTCATTTCGGTCGCCTTCAGCACGCTCGTCAGCTACCTCGTCGTCAAGAAGCCCAATCTGGTAACGCCGCTGATCGACTATGTCGCAGCCATTCCACTGGCGCTCTCGGGCACCGTTCTCGGCGTCGGGTTGCTCGCCTCCTTCAACGGCGGCTTCCTCTCGCTGACCGGGACCTCGACGATCATCGTGCTCGCCTATGTCATCCGCCGCATGCCCTTCGGCATGCGCAACGGCCAGGCGATCCTGCACAACATCCCGAACTCCATCGAAGAGGCGTCCATCAGCCTCGGCTCGCCGCCGTTCAGGACGTTCCTGCGCGTGGTGCTGCCGATGATGCTGCCTGCCGTCGCCTCGGCCGCGATCCTGACCTGGACGACCACCGTCTCCGAACTCTCGGCTTCGCTGCTTGTCTATTCCGGCGGCCGCGAAACCCTGCCGATCCAGATCTTCCGGCTGATCGACTCGGGCTTGATGGCCTATGCCTCGGCCTATGGCCTGGTGCTGGTTGCCGTGATCCTGCTGCCGGTCGTGATCGCCACGACCGTGTTCAAAGTGGACCTGTTCGGCTCGAAGTGAAAATCAACGACCATCCGGCCGCGTGAGGGACGCGGCCGATCTCAGACCAACCAGGAGGAACTGCCATGATGAAACTTGCCGCAACGACCATGCTTCTCGCCGGCTTTGCCGCAGCAGGCGCCGCCGCTGCCGATCCCGTGATCTACACCACCAACCCGGTCCCGGCCGTCGAGGCCGTGCAGGCCGTCATCAAGGAGAAGGCCGGGCTGACGACCGGCATCATTACCGGTGGCAGCGGTGTGTTGCTGCGCCGCATCGAGGCGGAGAAGGCCACCCCCCAGGGCGACGTCTTCTGGTCGTCCTCGGCCAACACGATGGGCGCTTTCAAGGATGTACTCGAACCCTACACCTCGCCGGAACTGGCCGCGATGCCTGCGGACCTGCGTGTTCCCGAAGATTATTTCCAGCCCGCCAACGTCCATGTCGTCACCGTGATGGTCAATACCGACCAGCTGAACGGTTCCGCGGCGCCGGGCGACTGGAAGGACCTGGCCGATCCGTCCTGGAAGGGTCGTATCGTCCTGCCCGATCCGGCCAACAGCTCGACCGGCTACACGATCGTCTGGGGCCTGTCGAAGCTGCTCGATGAAGCGACCTACAAGGCGCTGGTTGCCAATCTCGTCGTCAGCAGTTCGTCGTCGGCCGTGCCGAAGGGCGTGGCTATGGGCGAATATACCGTCGGCATCACCTTCGAGACGAACAGCTACAGCTATGTCGACGGCGGCCAGACGGAGATCAGCATCGTCTACCCCTCCTCCGGCACCTTCACGACGCCGGAATTCGCTGCGCTCGTCAAAGGCGCACCGGCTGGTGACAATGCCAAGAAGACAATTGATACGCTGCTTTCCAAGGAAGCGCAGATCGAGTTGCTGAAGGTCGCCTTTCGCCGTCCGAGCCGCACGGACATCCAGGTTTCCGACTTCGTGAAGCTGCCGGAACTCGCCTCGATCAAGGTCTTCAAGATCGACGAGGAAGAGGCCGCCCGCAGCCGCGACACATTCCTCGCGGAATGGGCCGCTCTGCCGAAGGCCGGTTCGAGCAAGTAACGATCCAGCCGTGCAAGGAAGCCGCCTCGGGCTCACGCCTCAACGCGGCTTCCTTGCCGCGTGGGTGGTGTGCGGGCAACTCTCCCGCCCGCACGCCACCATCCCTTGACCTTCCTTGCGCCGGGTCTGACGTCTCTGCCTGTGTCGGGCTGCGTTCTTGGATCAACTCCGCGGCACTGCGGTTCATTCCGCTCGGCGAAATGAACGCCAAGCGCTATGGTGCCGATCTCAAGCAAGTGGAGACATAACAAATGACCGAGAAAGCTGTTTTGGCTGGTGGCTGCTTCTGGGGCATGCAGGATCTGATCCGCGCGCTGCCCGGTGTCATCGAGACCCGCGTGGGCTATACCGGCGGCGATGTGGCCAATGCCACCTATCGCAACCATGGTACACACGCCGAAGCCATCGAGATCGTTTTCAATCCCGAGATGATCAGCTACCGCCGGATTCTGGAGTACTTCTTCCAGATTCACGATCCGACCACGCTCGACCGGCAGGGCAACGATGTCGGCACCTCCTACCGATCGGCGATTTACGTTCTTGGGGATGAGCAGCGGCGAATAGCCGAAGATACCATTGCGGATGTGGATGCGTCGGGCCTTTGGCCAGGAAAAACCGTGACGGCGGTCGAGCCGGCCAGCGCTTTCTGGGAAGCGGAACCGGAACACCAGGACTACCTGAAGCGCTATCCCAACGGCTACACCTGCCATTTTCCGCGGGCGAATTGGGTGCTGCCCAAGCGGGAGGCGGCCGCCTAGGCTGCAGCCTGACCATTTGCGGTAGAGATCATTGTGGCGCCCCGGCTCGAAGCTGGAGCGCCTTTGCCGTTTCTGAGCGATGCCCAGGGTGGCCGACCTGGGACACGCGGGTCCAACCGCCTCGCTCAACGGTGTCATCGGCATCACCCGGCCCGTTGCCGGCACGGTCTTCCACAGTCAGCAAATCGCACGCCGGGCACGAACTGGCATGAAGCACGTCGATGTTGACGCAAGCACGAATGGAACATATAGTGAACAAATATGAAGAAATCACTCAAAGAACGGCTCGCAATCCTCTCGGATGCGGCAAAGTACGACGCCTCGTGCGCTTCGAGTGGAACCGTCAAGCGAAGCTCGGCGGATACCGGCGGGTTGGGGTCGACGGAAGGCTCCGGCATTTGTCATGCCTATGCTCCCGATGGCAGATGCATTTCGCTCCTCAAGATACTGCTGACGAATTTCTGCATCTATGACTGCGCCTATTGCATCAATCGCTCGTCAAGCAATGTCGAGCGTGCGAGGTTCACGGCGGAAGAAGTCGTCTGGCTGACGATGGAATTCTACCGGCGCAATTATATCGAAGGGCTGTTTCTCTCGTCCGGTATCATTCGGTCATCGGATTACACGATGGAAGAGATGGTCCGCATCGCCCGGGCTTTGCGCGTTGACCACAATTTCTCCGGATACATTCATCTGAAATCCATCCCCGAGGCATCGCCGCTGCTGGTCGAGCAAGCCGGCATCTATGCCGACCGGCTTTCCATCAACATCGAACTTCCGACAGACGCGGGTCTTGCGGCCTACGCGCCGGAAAAGCGGCCGGCTCACATCCGCAGATCGATGGGGGAGTTGCGGCTGAAGATCGATGAGGCCAATGACGCGACACTGCAGACCAAGCGAAGGAAGCGCTTCGTGCCGGCGGGTCAAAGCACCCAGATGATCGTCGGAGCCGACCAGGCGAATGACCGCGTGGTCCTCGCCACGAGCGCCAGGCTCTACGGCAGTTATGGACTGCGCCGGGTGTACTATTCGGCCTTCAGTCCCATTCCCGATGCATCCCGCAAGCTGCCGCTGATCAAGCCGCCGATGATGCGCGAGCATAGGCTTTATCAGGCGGACTGGCTCTATCGCTTCTATGGGTTCGACATCGATGAAATCACCGCCAACCAGCCGGATGGCATGCTTGATCTCAAGCTTGACCCCAAGCTTTCCTGGGCGCTGGTCAATCGGCATTTTTTCCCGCTCGACGTCAATTCCGCGTCGAGAGAAGCGCTTTTGCGCGTTCCCGGCCTTGGCACGAAGGCCGTCAGGGCCATTCTTTCGGCACGTCGTTTGCGTCGTCTGAGGTTGGAGGATCTTGCCCGGCTGCACATTTCGGTCAAGAAGGTGCGGTCATTCCTGTCGACGGAGGGCTGGACGCCGCACAAGTTGATCGACCGATCGGATTTACGCTCGATGTTCGAGCCCAAGCCCGAACAGCTGGATCTGTTTTGATGCGGGTCGTTGCCCTGGAAGGACGAGGGGAGCTCGGCGAATGGCGCGATGCGGCGCGCAGGCTGCTGCTTGCGGGCGTGCCGCCGGAGGCGGTTGAATGGCGTCAAGAGGCCGATGCAAGCGCCGATCTGTTTGATCGGGAGCGAGGTGATCCGGAGAAGCAAGTGCCGTTGGAGCATGCCTCACCGGCGTTGACGGTGCCCAGGCTGTTCCTCGACCTTGCGGCCACCGCCATCTGTCATGCCGATCCGGTTCGGTTCGGCGTTCTCTACCGGGTTCTCCATCGACTGCAACGGGATCGCGACCTGTTGGGTAACGCGACGGATGGCGACGTCGCGGCGCTGCACGGATTGGCCAAATCGGTCCGGCGCGACAGCCACAAGATGACCGCCTTTGTTCGTTTCAAGGAGGTCGGTGCGTGCGAAGACGCCGGCCGCCGCCGGTTCGTCGCATGGTTCGAGCCGGATCACTACATCGTCGCTCGGGTCGCACCGTTCTTTCACAGGCGGTTCTTCGACATGGATTGGATGATCGCAACCCCGCGCGGCATCGCCGCCTGGAACGGCAAGCTGCTGGAGGTGTCCTCAACCCCGGGCCAAAAGACCGCGTTGTCGGACGACACCGAAGAACTCTGGCGCACCTATTTTTCCAGCATCTTCAATCCCGCCCGACTGAAGGTGAAGGCGATGCAGGCGGAAATGCCGAAGAAGTACTGGAAAAACCTTCCGGAGGCCTCGCTTATTCCCGGGATGATCGCAGGTGCTGAGGCGAGCGTCGTTGCCATGGGCGAGCGAATGGCACGAGACCCGCCGGCCTTTCACGCGCGAATTGAGGCCGCAGCAAAAGTGCGGGAAGAAGGGCCGCCGGTGCCCTGGACATTGGAGGAACTTCGTGCCGAGGCGTCCCGCTGCACTCGGTGCCCACTCCATTGCAGCGCCACGCAGACGGTGTTCGGAGAAGGGCCGGCCGGTGCACCGATCATGATCGTCGGCGAACAGCCCGGAGACCTGGAGGATCTCGCCGGACGACCGTTTGTCGGACCGGCCGGCAAGCTTTTTGACGCGGTGGCGCACGAAGCCGGGCTCGATCGTCGTTCCCTTTATGTCACCAATGCCGTCAAGCATTTCAAATACGAGATGCGCGGCAAGCGGCGGCTGCACCAAAGGCCCGATGCCGGCGAGGTGGAACATTGCAGGTGGTGGCTCGACCTCGAACTGGCACTGGTCAAACCGAGGCTGGTCGTGGCGATGGGGGCGACAGCACTGTTCGCGCTCACCGGAGAGCGCCCGAAGATTGCCGATGTCAGGGGAACGATACGGCGCTCTGAACATGGTCCGGCCGTGTTCGTCACAGTTCATCCATCCTTCCTGCTGCGCATTCCGGATGCCGCCCGCCGAGAGGTCGAGATGGTCCATTTCAAGCGAGACCTGGCCGCGGTCGCTGCGTTTGGTGCGCCCGGGTCATAAAAGCGATCGGATGATCGCGAGGCCACTGGTCGGCCGAGATAGCCGCTTGACGTGCGCGGTTGCCAGGCGGGGCATTGCGCGCCTGTCAAAACCTCTCTAGGTGCGCCGTTGGGCTGCCGGTCGAGCCACGGGTGGGAAGAAGGTTGTATTCCGGATCCAGCCATGGCGGGTTTTCCGCGTACATTTCCTCGATCAGCCGTTTGACGAGTTCGATGTACCGGGAATTGTCGCCGACGCGATGGCTGAGGATGACCGGCGAGGTTGCTCCCTCTCCCTCAAGCAGACGGTAATGCACGTCAGACCGCATCTGCCGTGCGGAGGAGGGGATGATGCAGACGCCGGCTTCAGCGGCCACCAGCCCGAGGGCCGTCTGGATCTCCCGCACTTCCTGAACTTCGGCCGGGCGTGCGTCATGGCTTTGCAAGAGGTTGAGCACATGGTCGGCATAGCCGGGACGAGGCTCCTTGGGGTAGACGATAACCTTCTGACCGGCAAGGGCGGCGACCGCAAGCGGCGAGGCATCCTCGGCAAGCGGCGTATCTTTGGGTATGGCGACGACTAGGCGTTCTTCGCGCAACACTGTGCCGACCACGTTCGGATCGCTATGGCGCAGGCGACCAAACCCCATGTCGATACGACCCTCCTTGAGGGCGGGGATCTGCTGGACGGAGACCATTTCCAACAGCTGGATATCCACTTCCGGGGCGTGCTGGCGCAGCTTTCGCACGAGCGAGGGCAGCCCGCCATACAAGGTCGAGGCAACGAAGCCGATGGACACGACGCTGTTCTGGTTCAAGCCGACGCGGCGGGTTGCCGCCTGCATCTGTTCGACCCTGCCGAGCACCTGCAGCGCCTGCTCATAGAACAGGCGCCCTGCCTCGGTCAGCCGGACCGGGCGGCTCTTGCGGATGATGAGGGGGACGCCAAGGTCCTCCTCGAGCAACTGGATCTGCCGGCTCAGGGGCGGTTGGGCGATGTGCAGCATCTGGGCCGCGCGGGTAAAATTTCGCTCACGCGCGACGGCTACGAAATAGCGAAGCTGGCGGAGATCCATCATTTGCTTGCACCCCTTAGACCGATTTCGCTGGTGTCGACGATATGCTGCACCGCGGGAAGTGCCGATAGGGTGACATTTTTTCGCCTATGATACCAGAAAGGTATCGTAGCAGACGCAATTGATGTTGGACGGGACTTCGTGCCCGGCGCAAAGTCGCCCCATGAACACGACCTTGACATCCGTTGGCCCGACTGCAGCAGCGTTCCCTCTGGTGGAGCGCATCGAGACCCTGCTCGTCGATCTGCCGACCATCCGGCCGCACAAGCTCTCGGTGGCGACCATGAACGGCCAGACCCTGATGCTGGTCAAAGTCCATTGCAGCGACGGCATCGTCGGCATCGGCGAGGGCACCACGATTGCGGGCCTGGCCTATGGCGGCGAAAGCCCGGAAAGCATGAAGCTTGCGGTCGATACCTATTTTCGCCCCGTCATGGTCGGTCAGGACGCAACCGCGGTTCGGGCGCTGATGGCGCGCATCGGCAAGATGGTCAAGGAGAACCGCTTCGCCAAATGTGCGGTTGAAACCGCACTGCTCGACGCGCATGGCAAGCGGCTCGGCCTGCCCGTCAGCGAGCTGCTGGGTGGGCGTTTGCGAAGCCGCCTGCCGGTCGCCTGGACGCTGGCATCCGGTGATACGAAGACCGATATCGCCGAGGCCGAGAAGATGCTCGACCTGCGCCGTCACAGGATCTTCAAGCTCAAGATCGGAGCACGACCGCTGCGCCAGGACATCGCCCATGTTGCGGCGATCAAGCGGGCGCTCGGCGAACGCGCCTCGGTGCGGGTCGACGTGAACATGGCCTGGAGCGAGACGGATGCTGCCTATGGCATGGCCGCGCTGGCCGACGCCGGTTGCGATCTGGTCGAACAGCCGGTCGCCTCGGCGGCGGCGCTCGCACGGCTTGTGCGTCGCTTTCCCGTCGCGCTGATGGCCGATGAATCGCTGCACGGCGCCGAAAGCGCCTTCGAACTGGCGAAAGTCAGTGGTGCAGACGTCTTTGCCGTCAAGATCGAGCAAAGCGGCGGGCTCTTCAATGCTCAACGGGTCGCTGTTATCGCCGATGCGGCCGGCATCGGTCTTTACGGCGGCACGATGCTTGAAGGCGCCGTTGGCACGGTGGCGTCGGCGCAGGTGTTTTCCACCTTTGCCAACCTTCAATGGGGCACTGAGCTGTTCGGGCCGCTGCTGCTGACGGAAGAGATCCTGGCGACACCGCTTAACTACAGCGAGTTTGAGCTGACGGTTCCCTCAGGACCCGGGCTCGGAATCGAGCTTGACGAAGAGCGTCTGGCCTTCTTCACGCGCGATGGACTGCGCAAGTCGATCAGCATTGCCGGGCAGGGAGGCTGAACATGCTCTTTCATGTGCGCATGGACGTGAACATTCCAGACGATCTGCCGCAGGCCGAGGCGGCCGAGATCATCGTCCGGGAAAAGGCCTATTCGCAGGAGCTGCAGAAGAGCGGCAAGTGGCGACATATCTGGCGCATTGTCGGCCAGTACGCGAACTACAGCGTCTTCGACGTGAAGGACAATGCGGAGCTGCACGAGATACTTTCCGGCCTTCCGCTGTTTAAGTTCATGGAGATCGAGGTGACGCCGCTGGTGCGGCATCCCTCGTCGGTTCGCGAGGACGATAGCTAGACAATCATCGGCGCTGCGCCCGGGAGGACGCGAAAGGCGCGAACTTATTGAGCAATCCAAGAGGAGGATGAAAAATGAACGTGCAGATCTTCGACAGGCCGGAGACACAGGACTTTCTCAAGGTTCTGAGCGGCCTCGACAACAACGGCGGCAGTCCGCGTGTCAAGCAGATCGTCCACCGGATCATGTCTGACCTGTTCAAGGCCATCGACGATCTCGACATCACCCCCGATGAATACTGGACCGGCATCGCCTGGATCAACGAGATCGGCGCCACCAGCCAGGCCGGGCTGATCTCGCCCGGTCTTGGCCTCGACCATTTCCTCGATGAGCGCCTCGATGCGATCGATGCGGCTCTCGGCATTGAAAACCCGACGCCGCGCACCATCGAAGGCCCGCTTTACGTGGCCGGCGCGCCGGTGTCGCACGGATTTGCCCGCCTCGACGATGGCACGGACGAAAACGGCCACACCCTGATCATGCACGGCACCGTCTTCGGCGCCAATGGCAAGCCGCTGCCGGGGGCCACCGTCGAAGTCTGGCACTGCGACACCCGCGGTTTCTATTCCCACTTCGACCCGACGGGAAAGCAGGCGCCGTTCAACATGCGCCGCACGATCGTTGCGGATGAAAACGGCTGTTACAAGTTCCAGAGCATCGTGCCGCATGGCTATGGGGTACCGCCCGGCAGCCCGACCGAACGGCTGTTGTCGGCGCTTGGCCGCCATGGCCAGCGTCCGGCCCATATCCACCTGTTCATCAGCGCCGGCGATCACCGCAAGCTGACGACGCAGATCAACATCGAAGGCGATCCCCTGGTCGATGACGATTTCGCCTATGCCACAAGGGATGGACTGGTTCCGGCCGTCACCGAACGGACCGACGAGGCCAGCATCAAGGCCAATGGCCTGGCCGGGCCCTTCGCGGAGATCAAGTTCGACATCTACCTGACGGCGCTGGTCGACGGCATCGACAACCAGGTCAACGAACAGCGCAAGCGCGCGGCCGCCTGAGCGGCAAAACCGGCGGCCCGGATGGGCCGCCATCCCCGACAATCATCGTCATAAACGACTGTGTTGCAAAGGCTGCGCCCTCAAGTGCGCGCTTTGCGGGAGATAGATCATGTCTGCGATCATCGACAAGGCCCGGGACCTCAATCATCTGCTCGCGACCGCCGTGCAGGACGACAAGGAGGCCGGCATATTCCGTTGCCGCCGCGATATCTTCACCAACGAAGACCTGTTCGAGCTGGAGATGAAACACATCTTCGAAAGCAACTGGGTCTATCTGGCCCATGAGAGCCAGATCCCCGACAACAACGACTACTACACGACCTATATCGGCCGTCAGCCGGTGGTCGTCACGCGCGACAAGCACGGCGAACTGCATGCGGTCATCAATGCCTGTGCGCATCGCGGCGCGATGTTGTGCCGCCGCAAGCACGGCAACAAGGGCAGCTTCACCTGTCCCTTCCACGGCTGGACCTTTTCCAACAGCGGCAAGCTCTTGAAGGTCAAGGACGAAAAGTCGACGCAGTATCCGCCGCAGTTTGCCAAGGATGGCTCGCATGACCTGAGACGTGTCGCTCGGTTCGAGAGTTATCGCGGCTTCCTGTTCGGCAGTCTCAAGGAAGACGTTCCAGCCCTGGAGGACTATCTGGGCGAGACGAAAGTCATCATCGACCAGATCGTAGACCAGGCTCCTGATGGACTGGAAGTGCTGCGGGGCAATTCGTCCTACATCTATGACGGCAACTGGAAACTGCAGATGGAGAACGGTTGCGACGGCTACCACGTCAGCTCCGTGCACTGGAACTACGCCGCCACCATGGGCCGGCGCAACGAGGAAGGCACGAAGGCGGTCGACGCCAACAGCTGGAGCCGCTCGGTCGCCGGCGTCTACGGGTTCGACAACGGCCATATCCTGCTGTGGACCAATACAATGAACCCGGAGGTCCGCCCCGTCTACAACCGGCGGGACGAGATCGTGGCACGGGTCGGCGAGGACAAGGCGGATTTCATCGTCAACCAGACCCGCAATCTCTGCCTCTATCCGAATGTCTTCCTGATGGATCAGTTCAGCACGCAGATCCGCGTGACGCGGCCGATCAGTGTCGACAAGACGGAGATCAGCATTTTCTGCTTCGCGCCGAAAGGTGAGAGCGCCGCCGACCGCGCGTTGCGCATCCGCCAGTACGAGGATTTCTTCAATGTCTCCGGCATGGGCACGTCCGACGACCTCGAAGAATTCCGCGCCTGCCAACAGGGTTACGCCGGAACGACAGCGCTTTGGAACGACCTGTCGCGCGGTGCGCCCCTGTGGATCGACGGCCCGGACGAAAACGCCAGGCGCATGGGCATCGAGCCGTTGTTGTCAGGCGAGCGCAGCGAGGACGAGGGGCTTTTCGTCCGCCAGCACGAATACTGGGCCAAGGTGATGCGCGATGCGCTTGTCGCCGAAAAGAGCGGAGTGGTCGCATGAGCACTTCCTACGACGCCATCTGCGCCTTCCTCTACCGTGAAGCTCGCCTGCTCGACGATCGCCAATGGGACGAGTGGCTGACCTGCTATGCGCCTGACGTCACCTACTGGATGCCGGCCTGGGACGACGACGATCAACTGACCGAGGATCCGCACTCGGAGATCTCGCTGATCTATTATCCGAGCCGCGACGGATTGGAGGACCGGGTGTTCCGCATCAAGACCGAGCGCTCCGGCGCGTCGACACCCGAACCGCGCACCAGCCACAACGTGACGAATGTCGAGGTGCTGGAGGATCGGGGCGGTGCGGTCGACGTGCGCTACAACTTCCAGACCTTGAACCATCGCTACAAGGTTACCGACCTGTTCTTCGGAACCATGTTCGTCACGCTGCAAAGGCAAGGCGACAGGCTGCTGATCGCCAGCAAGAAGATCGTGCTGAAGAACGATTACATCCGCCAGGTCGTCGACGTCTATCACCTTTGACGCACGTTGCCGGTCGGAACAGGGACTGAAGAGGAGGGTTCCATGAGCTGCTACAGGATCGCATTGAACTTCGAAGACGGGGTCACCCGTTTCATCGAATGCAAGGACGGCGAGAAAGTGCTCGACGCCGCCTTTCGCAACAAGATCAACCTGCCGATGGACTGTTCCGACGGCGTGTGCGGCACCTGCAAGTGCCGGGCCGAGAGCGGCAGCTACGACCTCGGTGACGACTTCATCGATGATGCGTTGACATCAGACGAGGCGGAGAGCGGCCTCGTGCTGACCTGCCAGATGAAGCCGACATCGGATTGCGTGGTCGCAGTTCCAACGACATCGGCCGCTTGCAAGACCGGACAGCAGAGCTTCTCCGCGACGGTTGCGCGCGTGAGCCCCCACAATGACGCAGCGATCGTGCTCGAGCTCGATATCGACACAGCGCCGGCTTTCCTGCCTGGGCAATATGCCAACATCGACGTGCCCGGCAGTGGCCAGAACCGTTCCTACTCGTTCAGCACGGCACCTGGCGAGGCGCGCATCGGCTTTCTCATCAAGAAGATTCACGGCGGGCTGATGAGCAACTGGCTGGAGCGTGCCGAGGTCGGAACTACGCTGCAATTGACCGGGCCGCTCGGCAGCTTCTATCTCCGTGAGGTTCAGAGGCCACTCCTGTTTCTGGCCGGCGGTACCGGGCTTGCGCCGTTCCTGTCGATGCTGGAGGTGCTCGCCCGCGAAAACTCGCAGCAAAACATCCATCTGATCTATGGCGTCACGCGCGATCTCGATCTGGTCCTCGTCGACGAGATTGAGGCCTATGCCAAACGGCTTGCCAACTTCACCTTTGTGACCGTCGTGGCCGAGGAAGCCTCCAGTCATCCGCGCAAGGGCTGGGTCACGCAGCATATGCCCGCGGATGTCCTCAACGACGGTGACGTTGACGTCTATCTCTGCGGTCCGCCTCCAATGGTAGATGCCGTCCGGAGGCACTTCGACGAGAACCATGTGACGCCGAACAGCTTCCACTACGAGAAGTTTACGCCGAATGCGATCGCGAAGGTGGCCGCATGAGTGCGCCGCTCTTTAAAGGTCGGTTTTCCGGCAAGGTGCTGGTGGTAACCGGTGCGGCGCAGGGTATCGGTCGGGCGGTGGCGATCCGCGCGGCAGAAGAGGGTGGACGGGTTCTGTTCGTCGACCGCGCCGACTTCGTCGCCGATGCTGCGGCCGAGGCCCGGGATGCTGAAACCGCGGCCTTCAACGCCGACCTTGAAGCCTATGAGGGTGCGGCGGCCGCCATGCATTTCGCAGCGGAGACCTTCGGTGGCATTGATGTCGTGATCAACACGGTCGGTGGGGCGATCCGCATGCGGCCCTACGGCGAATTCGAGCCACAGCAGATCGATGCGGAGATCCGCCGCTCGCTGATGCCGACGCTCTACTGCTGCCACGCCGCGCTGCCGCATCTGTTCGCTCGCGGCGGCGGCACCATCGTCAACGTCTCGTCGAATGCGACGCGGGGCATCCATCGCGTGCCCTATTCGGCGGCAAAAGGTGGCGTCAACGCCCTGACGCAGTCGCTCGCCATGGAAGTCGCTGATCGCAATATCCGTGTTGTCGCCACGGCGCCCGGGGGGACCGAAGCACCGCCGCGCCTCATTCCACGCAATGCCGAAGGCGATACGGACGCCGAAAAAGCTTGGATGGGCGAGGTCGTGCAGCAGGTGAAACAATCCACCTTCATGAAGCGCTACGGGACAACCGACGAACAGGTGGCGCCGATCCTGTTCCTGGCTTCGGACGAGGCTTCCTACATCACCGGAAGCGTGCTGCCGGTTGCCGGGGGCGACCTCGGCTGACGACGTGAGACATGAATGCGTAACAGACTCGGGGAGGAGTGATCATGCGCACCATCGATGTGAATGAAGCGATAGACAACAATCCGTTCGGGAGATTTCAGTGGCTGGTGGTCGCGCTCTGCGCTCTGCTGCTGATCGTTGACGGCTACGACGTCTTCGTCGCCGGCACCGTGCTGCCGACGCTGATTGCCGAGTGGGGCCTGAGCAAGCCGCAGGCTGGGGCGCTCCAGGCCTGGGCCTTGTTCGGCATGATGTTCGGCGCGCTCTTCTTCGGGCCTCTGGCTGACAGGATCGGCCGCAAGAAAGGCATCGCGATCAGCTTCCTGCTGTTCACCGTGTCGACGCTGCTCGCCGGCTTTGCGAATTCGCCTGAGCAGTTCAAGATTTTTCGGTTCTTTGCCGGTCTCGGTTGCGGCGGGCTGATGCCGAATGCGGTGGCGCTGATGAACGAATATGCGCCCAAGCGTCTTCGTGGCACCATGGTCGCCATCATGTTCTCGGGCTATTCGGTCGGCGGCATGGTCGCGGCCGGTCTCGGCATCGGCATCATTCCACAATTCGGTTGGAAGCCGATGTTCTTCGTGGCGGCGCTGCCATTGCTGCTCCTGCCGATCATCCTGTGGAAGCTGCCGGAATCGCTCGGTTTCCTCATCCGCCAGGGCAAACAGGAGAAGGCGAAACAGATCTACGCGAAGCTCGCGCCTGCACTAGCCCTTGGCGCCAGTGATCGGCTGGTGTTTTCCGAAGCCAAGGGCGCGTCCGCATCAATCGCGGAACTGTTTCGTCACCAGCGTGCGTTGCGCACGCTCATGCTGTGGACCGCCTTTTTCTGCTGCCTGCTGCTCGTCTATCTGCTTTCGTCCTGGTTGCCGAAGGTGCTGCAGGAAGCCGGCTATGCCGAGAAGGCAAGCCTGCTCAGCCTCTTCTCGCTCAATTTCGGCGGCATGGCCGGCGCGATCGTCGGCGGCCGGCTGGGCGACCGCTTCGGTCTGCCAAAGGTGGTGGTCGGCTTCTTCGTTGCGGCCACCGCATCCATCGCGCTGATCGGCCTCAACCCGTCGGCAGGGATCCTGTTCCTGATGGTCTTCGTCGCAGGCGCCACCACGATCGGCACGCAGATCCTGCTCTATGCGAGCGTGGCGCAGCTCTACAATCTCTCTGTCCGTTCCACCGGGCTTGGCTGGGCGTCGGGCGTCGGTCGGATCGGCGCGATCGTCGGCCCGACGCTCGGCGGCGTGCTTCTTGCCAAGGAATTTCCGCTTCAACAGAACTTCCTGATCTTCTCGATCCCGGCGGCGGTCGCCGCGCTTGCCATGCTCGTATTTGCAGTCAGCAACGCCCGCAGCTCCGCAGTCGCCCGGCTTGCGACCGCCTGAGGCTATCCGGCTGATGTAGCAAGGCCGACCGCTCGCACTGGACTGCCCCGCCGCCCATTCTGGCCCGCCCGAATGGGCGGCGGACGCTCGACCATCCGGACACACATCCCTAGCCGCAACAACCGGAGCAATTGCGCTGTGACCTATCTTGAGCTTGCCAATCACCGTCTGCATTACCGCATCGATGGATACGCGAGCGACGACAAGCCCTGGCTCGTGTTCTGCAACTCGCTCGGCACCGACATGCATATGTGGGACGCTCAGGTGGACGTCCTGTCGGCGCAGTACCGCATCTTGCGCTACGATCGCAGGGGGCACGGCCGATCGTCCGCACCGTCTCCGCCCTATTCTCTCGACGACCTCGGTGGAGATGTCCTGGCGCTGCTGGATGCGCTGGACATCGCGCGAACGCATTTCTGCGGCCTATCGATCGGCGGTCTCACGGGACAGTGGTTGGGTATTCATGCCGGCAAGCGTCTTGGCAAACTCGTCCTATGTGCGACCGCTGCGAAGATCGGCACTGCGGAAGGCTGGTTGGAGCGTATCGAGGCTGTGCAAGCCGGAGGGCTGGAGGCGCTGGTGCCCGCGACGGCAGAGCGTTGGTTCACACCGAAATTCCGCGCTTCCGAAGCGCGATCTGTTACCGAGGTGCTCGACAGTTTCGCCGCCACATCGCCCGCTGGATATGTGGGGTGTTGCGCAGCACTGGCAAAGGCGGACCTGCAAAATGCGCTTGCGCAGATAGAAACGCCCGTGCTTGCCATCTCCGGCGAGCAGGATCCGGTTTGCCCGCCGGCGGGTCTCGAAGATATCGCAGCCGCAGTTCAGCGCGGTCGCCACGTGTCGTTGCCGGGACGGCATATCGTCAACATCGAGTCCGCCTCCTCGTTCAACGCCGTGCTTCTGGAATTCCTCGGGAGCGAGGCCACAACACGCCCTTGCGAACCCGGCAGTTGACGCCGGGCCAGCATTATCGGTGCCGAAAACCCGCCAAGGGCTGCAGCTGGCGCCAAATGGTATTGCCGCAGGCACTGACCTGCGGAAAAAGGGCAAAAAAAAGGGGCCGTCGGAAAACCGCGGCCCTTAAGTGTGAAGGTCAATAAACCTCCAGAGGGGAACAGCTGCTGCGGCGGAACTGGGAGGAGACCGCCATGTGCATCAGCTGCAGGCGTTATGCTCGTTTTTTGATCAGTTGGAAAACATTTTTTGTGCAATGCAGCTATGCGTGCGCTGCACTGCGCCCGTATGCCTGACTACGGCCTTGCCGGCCGGTGCCTGTCTACACGTCGCATTTGGCGATGCCGACCTTGATGAATGCAGCGCCGCCATTCAGGTCCGCTTTGCCGAGTTCAGTGCGTCCCGGCTTTTGGCGGCGACGCTCGAATACATCCCGGTTGTGCGAAACTCGGTAGGGTTCGCCCCGAAATGGCGTCGGAAGACTTTGGCGAAATAGTTCGGATCCTCGAAGCCGGACATGTTCGATACCTCCTTGACGGACAGATGCGCAGCCTTCGTCAAAAGTTTCGCCCCCCGTTGCAACCTTTTACGCAGCACGAACTCCGCCGGCGGCATGCCCTCGCTGGCGGCAAAGACGCGCGAGAAATGTGCACGGCTGAGCCCCGCGACTTCGGCCAGTTTCTCGACGGGCAGGGGATGCTCAAGGTTCGCCATGATATGCTGGATGACCTGTTGCATCGTCCGGTACTCCTGGCTGAAGACCGGATGGGCGCCGAAGACGTCGTCGTAGAGGGCCATCGCCGCCTCATAGGCGATGGCCGACGCACTGCCCGACGCCTCGCCCCCACCTGAAATCAGCCGCAGGCTGCAGTCTGCCAGATGCTCGATCGTCTCGGGCTTCAGGTTCAGGACCGGTCCGGTCGTCGAAAGTATGGCCTTGTGGATGCGCAACGCCTCCTCGCCGTTCATCGAGATCCAGAAGAACTCCCACCGGCCGCCCTGTTCGAGCCAGTAGCGGTGATTGTGCGGGACCATGAGGAGTAACGTTTCGCCCGCGCGCACACGGTGGTTGCGTGTCTCGTAGCGCAGGTTTCCGGCGCCTGAGAGCGTGTGCTGCAGCACGGTGAACGGCGTCTGGCCCCGCTTGCGACCGTCCCAGTCGTAGCTTGCATCGGTGCGAATCTCATAGCCCGTGCTGGTCGGCATCGTGTGCAGGCTATGACGTCCGCGCGGCAGCGAGACCGTCTTCATCGCCGGGCCGTTCTCGATCAATCTTTTCAGCACAGAATTACCCATGAAAGCACAATACCTCTCTGGTGGCATCACGCATTATACGCATAATGCCTCTCAACAACGCAAGATGGCTGATTTTGAGCGATATGGACGGAACGGATCGGCAGGGAAAGCACGCTTAGGTGTAACCTTCCGGTTGAACCAATTTTACCCAATCTCTCACATCCAGCCGAACGAGCAGCGACGAGGACAGCATGGGTAACTTCAAGATTGCCATCATCGGCGCCGGCAGCGTCGGATTCACCAAGAAGCTCTTCACCGATATTCTCTGCGTGCCGGAGTTCCATGATGTCGAGTTCGCGCTGACCGACGTCAGCGCAAACAATCTCGAGATGATCAAGTCGATTCTCGACAGGATCGTCGAGGCCAACAAACTGCCGACCAAGGTCACCGCCTCGACCGACCGCCGCGAGGCGATCGAAGGTGCACGCTATATCATCAGCTGTGTGCGGGTCGGTGGGCTCAGCGCCTATGCGGACGACATCCAGATCCCGCTGAAATACGGTGTCGACCAGTGCGTCGGCGATACGATCTGCGCCGGCGGTATTCTCTATGGCCAGCGCAACATCCCGGTCATCCTGGATTTCTGCAAGGATATCCGCGAACTGGCCGAGCCGGGTGCAAAATTCCTCAACTATGCCAACCCGATGGCGATGAACACCTGGGCGGCGATCGAGTACGGCAAGGTCGATGCGATCGGGCTTTGCCATGGGGTTCAGCACGGCGGTGAGCAGATCGCCGAAATCCTCGGCGCCAAGGACGGCGAACTCGACTTCATCTGCTCGGGCATCAACCATCAGACGTGGTTCGTCGATGTGAGGCTGCGCGGCCGCAAGATCGGCAAGGACGAGCTGGTTGCCGCCTTCGAGGCGCACCCGGTCTTTTCCAAACAGGAAAAGCTGCGCATCGACGTGCTCAAGCGCTTCGGCGTCTATTCCACCGAAAGCAACGGCCACCTGTCGGAATACCTGCCCTGGTATCGCAAGCGGCCTGACGAAGTGACGCGCTGGATCGACATGTCGGACTGGATCCATGGTGAGACCGGCGGCTATCTGCGCCACTCGACCGAGACACGTAACTGGTTCGAGACCGAGTTCTCGCAGTTCCTTGAAGCCGCCGCCAGGCCGATCGATCCTGCTCGCCGTTCCAACGAGCATGCGAGCCATATCCTCGAGGCTCTGGAGACCGGGCGCGTCTATCGCGGCCACTTCAATGTGAAGAACAACGGCGTGATCACCAACCTGCCGTCGGACGCGATCATCGAATCGCCCGGCTTCGTCGATCGCTTCGGCATCAACATGGTCGCGGGCATCACGCTCCCCGAGGCTTGTGCTGCCACCTGCATTTCATCGATCAACGTCCAGCGCATGTCTGTCCACGCAGCGATCTCCGGCGATATCGATCTGTTGAAGCTTGCGGTTCTGCACGACCCCCTGGTCGGCGCCGTCTGCACGCCGGAAGAAGTCTGGCAAATGGTCGACGAAATGGTCGTCGCTCAGGCGCAATGGCTTCCCCAGTACGCCGACGCCGTGCCGGCGGCCCGCGAGCGCCTGAGCAAGGCAACGGTCAGGACCCGCGAATGGAAGGGCGCTGCCCGCCGCGAAATCCGATCGATCGAGGAACTGCGCGCCGAGAAGGAAGCGACGACATTGCGTGCGGCTGGCTGACAGGCCGAGGCGAGGGGACGCGGCAGCTTGGGAGAGCCGCCCCCTCGGATCAGACGCGCGTCTGCGAATGAAGGAAAATGCGTGAGGAGCAAGCCGTGCCGTTTCGGTCCGGCGTGAAGCATGAGGGAGAGAGAAACGATGAACGCAATGCGCCATTTTAGACTGCGAGCCGCCCTGATGGTCGGCGTATCGACCTTTGCCGTGCAAGCCTGGGCTTCCGAGCCGACCGTGGTGCCCGAACAGCCGCCATTTCCCGCACAGGGCAAGATCACCTATGTGCCCCGCGATTCCATCCTCGAATACAAGGCTTTGCCGGAGTATCGGGAGCCCGATTGGGTGACCGAGAAATTCGTGAAAACCGGCAAGCTGCCGTCGGTTGCCGAACGGCTGCCGAAGGAGCCCCTCGTCTTCAAGACGGGCAACATGCCCGACGGCCTCGGCGTCTATGGCGACACGATGCGCCACGTCGTCGGTGGGCGTCCGGAAGGGTGGAACTACTCGGCCGGACAGACGCAGGGCTGGGGCGGCATCGACATCGAAATGTTCGAGTGCCTGACCCGGACGGCGCCGCTTTACCAGGTCGAGGCAAAGGACATGGAGCCGCTGCCGAACCTCGCCAAAAGCTGGGAGTGGTCACAGGACGGCCACAAGCTGACCATGCACCTGATCGAAGGGGCCAAATGGTCGGATGGCGTTCCGTTTTCGTCTGATGACGTGATGTTCTACTGGGAGGACAATGTCGTCGATCCGAACGTCTCGCCGCTCAACGGTGCAACGCCGGAAACGTTTGGAGAAGGCACGACGCTGAAGGCCATCGACGCCAACACGGTCGAATGGACCTTCAAGGAGGCGTTCCCGCGCCAGCATCTCTATTCGATGGCTTATGGCACCTTCTGCCCGGGCCCGGCGCATATCCTGAAGACGAAGCACCCGAAATACAACAAGGACATGACCTACGATCAGTACAAGAACGGCTTTCCGCCGGAGTATCTGAACATCCCGGTCATGGGCGCATGGGTGCCGGTCGAATATCGCTCGGACGACATCATCGTGCTGCGCCGAAATCCGTACTACTGGAAGGTCGACGAGGCCGGCAACCAGCTGCCTTACCTCAATGAGATGCATTATAAGCTGTCGACCTGGGCCGACCGCGACGTGCAGGCAATCGCCGGCTCCGGCGACTTCTCCAATCTCGAGCAGCCGGAGAATTTCGTCGAATCCCTGAAGCGCGCCGCATCGGAAACGGCACCCGCGCGCCTTGCCTTCGGTGCTCGCCTGATCGGCTATAACCTGCACATGAACTTTTCCGGCAATGGCTGGGGCGATCCGGATGAACGCGCCAAGGCCGTACGCGAGCTCAATCGCAACGCGGACTTCCGCAAGGCCGTGACGATGGCGATCGATCGCAAGAAGCTCGGCGAGTCGCTCGTCAAGGGCCCGTTCACCGCGATCTATCCCGGCGGACTGTCGTCCGGCACCAGCTTTTATGATCGTCAGTCGACGGTCTATTATCCTTTCGATCTCGAAGGCGCCAAGGCGCTGCTTGAAAAGGCGGGCTTGAAGGACACGGATGGCAACGGCTTCGTCAACTATCCCGCCGACACGCTGGGCGGCAAGGATGTCGAGATCGTGCTTCTCGTTACCTCCGAGTACAACACCGACAAGAATCTCGCCGAAGGCGTGGTCGGGCAGATGGAAAAACTCGGGCTGCGCATCGTCCTCAACGCGCTGGACGGCAAGCAGCGCGACGCCACCAACTATGCCGGACGCTTCGACTGGATGGTGCATCGCAACGGCGCCGAATTGTCGTCCGTCGTACAGAACACGCCTCAGCTGGCTGCCACCGGTCCACGTACAAGTTGGCATCACCGCGTGCCGGAGAGCGGCGAACTTGATCTGATGCCGTTCGAACAGGAACTCGTCGACATCGTCAACAAGTTCATCGCCAGCAACGACAACGACGAGCGGGCTGATCTGATGAAGCAGTACCAGAAGGTCTCGACGAGCAATGTCGATACGGTCGGTCTGACGGAGTATCCGGGCGCGCTGGTCATCAACAAGCGCTTCTCCAACATTCCAAGCGGTGCGCCGATCTTCATGTTCAACTGGGCGGAGGACACGATCATCCGGGAGAGGGTGTTCGTGGCCGCCGACAAGCAGGGGGACTACGAGTTGTTCCCCGAGCAGCTGCCGGGCAAGCCGGGTGAAGGCGGCCCGATCAACTGACCCTTCGCGGCATTCGCTCCGGCCGCAGTCGATCGTGGCCGGAGCGATCCTTCAACAACACAAGAGAACCTAACAGCCATGTTCCGATTTCTGCTTGTGCGCATCGCATCCGCCATACCCGTGCTCTTCGTGCTGAGCGTCGTCACGTTCGCGATCATTCAGGCCCCTCCGGGCGACTACAGCGACTATATTCGCTCGCAGCTGATCAACCAGGGTGGCGCCTCCTTCGAGGAAGCGGATGCCCAGGCCCAGGCCTACAAGGTCGCCAACGGCCTCGATAAGCCGATGGCGGTTCAGTACGTCAACTGGATCACCGGCATTCTGACCCGCGGCGACTTCGGCCATAGCCTGTTCTACAACAAGCCGGTGGCGGACGTGGTCGGCGAACGGCTGCCGCGCACTCTGGCGCTGGCGCTGGTTTGCCACATCCTCGCATCGATCATCGGCATCACCTTCGGCATCCTTGCCGCCACGCGGCAATATTCCTGGATCGACAGCCTGCTGTCAGGCATTTCCTTCCTGGGCATGACGGTGCCGCGCTTCCTGATGGCGCTGATCATCGTCTATATCATGGTCTTCCATTTCAACGTGACCGAGATCAACAGCTTCCATTCCGCCCGCTATGGCGGCGCGCCCTGGTCCTGGGATAAATTCGTCGATCTCCTGAAGCATGTCTGGCCGGTGATCGCGATCGCCACTTTCGGCGGCCTCGCCTACAACATGCGCGTGATGCGGGGCAATCTGCTCGACACGCTGAACGCCCAATATGTCGAGACCGCTCGTGCCAAGGGGCTTTCGGAGGGGGCGGTCATCATGCGCCATGCCGTGCCGAATGCGCTGCACCCGCTGGTCATGTATCAGGGCGTGGTTCTGCCCTATATGCTGACCGGCGAAATCGAGACGGCGATCATCTTTGCCCTGCCAACCGTCGGGCCGGCCATCGTCGGCTCCATGTGGGTCGGCGACGTCTATGTCACCGCCACCTTCATGCTGGTGCTGTCGGCGACGCTCATCATCGGCAACATCATCGCGGACATGCTGCTGGCGATGCTCGATCCGCGGGTGCGGCTTGGCGGAGGTGCACACGCATGAAGGCCAACATTCAAGACATCATCGCCGTGCCGGCACCGGCTGCTCACCACGGCAACGAGACCTATCTGGCGCTCGTCTGGCGCCGCCTCAAGCGGTCCTGGACCGGCATGGCCGGCCTCATCCTCGTCTGCCTGCTGATGCTCATGACGATCTTTGCGGAGTTCTTCTCGCCCGTCGATCCGAAGCTGACCGGCGTCGCCTTTGCGCCGCCGCAAGTAATCAGCATCACCGACCAGGACGGCAACTTCGTCTGGCCGCGCACCTACCAGGTGGGCGAGGGCACCGAGCTCGACCCGATCACCTTCCAGCCGATCGTCGGCCCTGACTATGCCAATCCCAAGGACCTCGGGTTCTTCGTCAAGGGGTTCAGCTACCGGCTTCTTGGCGTCCTGCCGACGGACCGGCATTTCTTCGGCGCCGTCGATGGAACGCCGGTCAATTTCCTCGGCACAGACAAGTTCGGCCGGGATGTGCTGTCGCGCATCTTCCATGGCTCGCGCGTATCCCTGATGATCGCATTGACGGTGGTGTTCATCGTCACGGTCGTTGGAACTACGATCGGCATGGTGTCGGGCTACTTCGGCGGCCGCTTCGACATCTGGATGCAGCGCTTCGTCGAGCTGGTGCTGGCCTTTCCGCAACTGCCGCTCTATCTGGCGCTGACGTCGCTGATCCCGGTGACGGCGCCGACCAACGTCTTCCTCGCCTTCGTCATCTTCGTCATGTCGGCGCTCGGCTGGGCACAGATGTCGCGCGAGGTGCGCGGCAAGACGCTGGCGCTCGCCAGGATAGACTACGTGCGGGCAGCCATGGCGATCGGCGCCACCGATCGTCGCATCATCTTCCAGCACATCTTTCCCAACGTCATGAGCCACGTCATCGTCGCGGTGACGCTGGCGATCCCCAACGTGGTGCTGCTGGAATCGTTCCTCGGCTTCCTCGGGTTTGCGGTCAAGCCGCCTTTGATGTCCTGGGGACTGATGCTGCAGGATACCGCCACCTATTCCGTCATCGGATCCTATCCCTGGATCCTGTCGCCCGTCGCCTTCGTGCTGATCACCGTCTTTGCGTTCAATGCGCTTGGCGATGGCCTGCGCGACGCCGTCGATCCCTATTGAGGAGGCGCCCATGGCACCCGTTGACCTAAACCTGCTTGCGCCCGAACAGCGGCACGATCATGCTGCAGCCATCGGCTCTCCGATCATCGACGCGCGCCATGTGGCGGTGAAATTCAAGGTCGAGGGCGGTCTCGTCGATGCCGTCAAGGACGTCTCCTTCCAGCTCTACCGCGGCGAGACGATCGCCGCGGTCGGGGAATCCGGATCCGGAAAATCGGTGACCGCCCGCACGGTCATGGGATTGCTCACCAAGCGCGCAAGCGTGTCGGAGCGGTCCAGCATCGCGTATGACGGCCGGAACGTGCTGAAGTTCTCCGATCGCCAGCGCCGGGCGCTACGCGGAAACCGCATCTCGATGATCTTCCAGGAGCCGATGAGCTCGCTCAATCCGGTCTACACCATCGGCGCCCAGATCATCGAGGCCATCCGGGTGCATCAGAAGCTGAGCCGCAAGCAGGCAACCGTGCGCACGCTGGAATTGTTGCGCCAGGTCCAGATTCCTGACCCGGAAGCGCGTCTCAACCAGTATCCGCACCAGCTGTCCGGCGGCCAGCGGCAGCGCATCATGATCGCCATGGCACTCGCCAACAACCCGGACGTGCTGATTGCCGACGAGCCGACGACGGCGCTCGACGTCACCGTGCAGGCCCAGATCCTCAACCTCATCCGCGACCTGCAGAAAACGCTCGGCATGGCCGTTATCCTGATCACCCATGATCTGACCGTCGTCAGGCAGTTTTCGGACTATGTCTACGTCATGCAGAACGGCGAGGTGAAGGAGCACAACACCACGGCAGCGCTGTTTGAAAACCCGCAGCACCCCTATACTCGCCACCTGCTCAACTCCGAGCCGAGAGGCAATGCTAACCCGATGCCGCCGGGCTCGGCCGCCATCCTCGAAGGTCGCTCGGTGCGCGTTTCCTTCATGCTGCGGGCGGGCGGCTTCTTCAAGCCGCAACTCAAGGAGCTGGTCGCGGTCGACAGCCTCAGCCTGAAGCTTCATCGTCACGAGACATTGGGTCTGGTCGGCGAATCCGGCTCGGGCAAGACGACATTCGGCCAGGCTCTGGTCAAGCTTCTGCGGGCCGAAGGCGGCGAGATCCTGTTTGACGGCGAGCCGATCCAGAACAAGACCCGCGACGAGATGCGGCCGCTGCGCTCGCGCATGCAGATCGTCTTTCAGGACCCGTTCTCATCGCTCAATCCGCGCATGTCGGTCGGCCAGATCATCGAGGAAGGGCTAGTCGTCAACCGGCTCGGCGCCACGCGCAACGAGCGGCTGGAGCGGGTAAGGGAAGCGCTGAACAGCGCCGGCCTTCCCACCAACATCCTGTCGCGTTTCCCGCACGAGTTTTCAGGCGGCCAGCGGCAGCGTATCGCGATCGCCCGGGCGATCGCATTGGAGCCGGAGTTCATACTGCTCGACGAGCCGACGTCGGCGCTCGATCTCTCGGTTCAGGCACAGATTATCGAACTGCTGCGCAAGCTGCAGGACGAGAAGGGACTGAGCTACCTCTTCATCTCCCACGATCTCAAGGTCGTGCGCGCACTTTGCCACCGGGTGGTGGTGATGCAGCACGGCAAGATCGTCGAAGAGGGGCCGGTCGAAGACGTACTTTCCCATCCCAAGACCGCCTACACGGAACGGCTCGTCAGAGCCGCGTTCGAAGTGGCTGCCTAGCACAAAAGAGGCATTTCATGACGAGACAACCCAAAATCACCTTCATCGGCGCCGGCTCGACCGTGTTCATGAAAAACATCATCGGCGACGTTCTGCAGCGACCGGCGCTGGCGGATGCGAGGATCGCGCTGATGGACATCAATCCGCAACGGCTGGAGGAGAGCGAAGTCGTCGTTCGCAAGCTGATTTCAACGCTCGGCACCAAAGCCACCATCGAGCTGCACGCCAACCAGCGCAAGGCACTCGACGGTGCAGATTTCGTCGTCGTTGCGTTCCAGATCGGCGGTTACGAACCGTGCACGGTGACGGATTTCGAAGTGCCGAAGAAATACGGCCTGCGCCAGACGATCGCCGACACGCTCGGCGTCGGTGGCATCATGCGCGGCCTGCGCACCGTGCCGCACCTCTGGAGCATCTGCGCCGACATGACAGAGGTCTGCCCGGACGCGATCCTGCTGCAATACGTCAACCCGATGGCAATCAACACCTGGGCGATCGCCGAGAAGTATCCGCACATCAAGCAGGTCGGTCTTTGCCACTCCGTGCAGGGCACGGCGATGGAACTCGCCGAGGATCTGAACATTCCCTATGAGGAGATCCGCTACCGCTCGGCCGGCATCAACCACATGGCGTTCTTTCTGAAGTTCGAGCATCGCCAGGCGGACGGGTCCTACCGCAACCTCTATCCCGATTTGCTGCGTGGCTACCGCGAAGGTCGCGCGCCCAAGCCCGGCTGGAACCCGCGCTGCCCGAACAAGGTGCGCTACGAGATGATGACCCGGCTCGGCTATTTCGTCACCGAAAGCTCGGAGCATTTCGCCGAGTACACGCCCTACTTCATCAAGGAAGGCCGCGACGACCTGATCGAAAAATTCGGCATCCCGCTCGACGAATATCCGAAACGCTGCATCGAGCAGGTCGAGCGCTGGAAGGGGCAGGCGGCAGCCTATCGCTCCGCCGACAAGATCGAGGTCAAGCCGTCGAAGGAATATGCTTCGTCGATCATGAACTCCGTGTGGACGGGCGAACCCTCTGTCATCTACGGCAACCTGCGCAACAATGGCTGCATCACCTCGCTGCCCGCCAATTGCGCCGCCGAAGTGCCCTGCCTTGTCGACGAAAACGGCATCCAGCCGACATTCATCGGCGATCTTCCGCCGCAGCTGACGGCGTTGATCCGCACCAATATCAACGTCCAGGAACTGACGGTCGCCGCCCTGATGACCGAAAACCGCGAACACCTTTATCACGCGGCGATGATGGATCCGCACACCGCTGCCGAACTCGATCTCGACCAGATCTGGGCGCTCACCGACGATCTGCTCGCCGCTCACGGCAACTGGATCCCGGAATGGGCGAGAAGTGCCAGAAAGGTTCACGCCGCGTAGCTCTTTCTCCCGGTCGCGCGGCCAGGAAACCCCGGAACCTCCCAGTTCCGGGGTTTCCCTTGGCTGTCAGGGCGTCAGGCGTGATTGAAGACAATCAGGGCGCGGTGGCGCAGGGCAAGCCGTGAGCAACGCCACAAAACCAAGGCAGCCGATGGCAGCCAAGCACCATCTGCTAAGGATCAGGCTTACACGCTTCGTGCTTTAGACCCGACGTCAGCGCAGTCGGTTGCCGTTCTTGTCGAAAAGGAAGGACCGGGACGCAGCGATTGCGACGGTCAGGGTCTCTCGGCTGACGATATCGCGAACATCGCCATGCTCAATAATGATGCGCTCTTCGTCGGAGACGTGGGCGTAGACATAGCTGGTATTGCCGAGATGCTCCGCGACATCGACTTTGACTTTGACGTCCGTATCGCCTTTCCCCTGTGCGAGAAAATGCTCCGGCCGGACGCCGAGCGTGACGACATCCCCGACCGCGATGGATGACGCGGCAATGGGAAGGGTCAGATGGACATCGGGCTGGCTTGTCAGCGCAACCGTTACATTTCCGGCAGCTATCGACGCCACGTTTGCTTTGAGAAAATTCATGCGCGGCGAGCCGATGAAGCCGGCAACGAAGGTGTTTGCCGGGTCGTCGTAAAGCGCAAGCGGCGCGCCCACCTGTTCGACCACGCCTGCCCGCAACACAACGATCTTGTCGGCAAGCGTCATCGCCTCCACCTGATCGTGCGTGACGTAGATGACGGTCGACTTCAACTCCTTGTGCAGCTTGGCGATCTCGACGCGCATATGGACGCGCAGTTCGGCGTCGAGGTTCGACAAGGGTTCGTCGAACAGGAAGACGAGGGGGTTGCGCACGATGGCGCGGCCGATCGCGACGCGCTGTCGCTGGCCGCCCGAGAGTGCCTTCGGCTTGCGATCCAGCAGCGGCTCAAGCTCGAGGATGCGCGCTGCATCGTTGACCCGGTTGTCGACGTCCGCCTTCGCCATGCCGGCGAATTTGAGTGCGAAACCCATGTTCTCGCGCACGGTCATGTGCGGATAGAGGGCATAGGACTGAAACACCATGGCGATGCCGCGCTTGGACGGATCGACATCGTTCATCACCGTGCCGCCGATCGAAAGTTCGCCGGAGGAGATGTCCTCCAGTCCGGCGATCATGCGCAACAGCGTCGACTTTCCACAGCCCGAAGGCCCGACGAAGACGACGAACTCCCCTGCCTCGATCGACAGATCGACGCCCTTGATGATTTCGAGCGCGCCGAAGCGCTTGCGAATGTCGGTGAGACGGACTTCGGCCATGGTGATTACTCAGTTGACGGTAAAGGTGATGGACTGGGTGTCGAAGCGGCGGCTCCTCACCGTCAACTCAAGCTTGCCCTTGGTCTCGCCGGCCTCGATCCAGAAGCCGGTCGCTCCGCCCTTCAGCGTGTGTTCGGACGGACCGATGATCCGGCCCTGACCTTCGAGTGACAGCATGACCGGCTCCTCGAAATAGGGCAACAGGTTGCCGCATTGGTCGAGGGCCCGCACCACGACGCGCACGGCATCTTTTTCGCCAGCGCGAAGCTCCGTGTCGTCGGCGATGACCTCGAGCGAGGCCGGGACGGGATCGGCCGGCAGCGTCAAGGTCTTGACGGGCTTTCCGTCGACGTAGCCGGTAAAGGTGCCCTCGCGCCAGACACGGCCCCAGGTGCCGAATTCTTCAGGCGTCACGCTGCGCAGGTCGAGCACGACGGGGGGGTGCGGCAGATGCGGGTAATTTTCCCTGTCCGGATAGATCGTCTTCGCCGGCCACTCGCCGAACTTCACTTCGACATAGTCGCAGTTCGTCAGCACGATCAGCGGCAGCACGCCGCCGATATTGCGCTCACCGCGCGCCCAGAAGGTGACCGGCTGAAGCACGACATTGTCCTTCGGATCCCCTTGCGAGGCGTAGGCATAGGCGGCCAGTTTCGGGATCCGGTACATGTCGAGCACGCCGTGATAGCAGATGCGGTCGCCGGCGCCGAAATCCTTGTGGGTGTTGTAGTCGTACATGCACCAACCGGTGGAGCCGGAGATATCCCGGTCGCCGGCAACGGCGTTGAGGATCAGGAGATGCCGGGTCACGTGCTCGGCCTGGCGCTGTTCCTGGTCGAAGCGCTTGGTCGGATACATGTGACCGTTGTATTCGGTGATCATGTAAGGGATCGGCCGGGTAATGCCCGTTGTCTCCACGCGATCGCGCAGCACCACGCGTCCACGATTGTTGCCGGGCAGCTCCTCATTGCCGAGGATGAAGTCGTTCATCGTGTAGACGTCTTCGAGCAGTTCCGAATTGGTGATGAAGCGCACGCCGCCGGTCTGGCGGGTAGGATCAAGCTCGCGGGCAAGACGGTTCGTCTCCGCGTAGAACGCGTGGTTGTCCTGGCTTTCGTTGATGCGAACGCCCCAGATGATGATCGAGGGATGGTTCCAGTCCCGCTCGATCATCCGGCGCACATTCTCGATCGATTCCTTCTGCCAGGCGTCACCGCCGATATGCTGCCAACCCGGAATTTCCTCGAAGACGAGCAAGCCGATCTCGTCGCAGCGCTCGATGAACCACTTCGACTGCGGATAGTGCGATGTGCGCACGATGTTGCAGGCGAGCTCATGTTTCAGGATGTCGGCATCCTTCTCCTGCGCGCGCCGTCCCATCGCATAGCCGGTGTGCGGAAAGGCCTGGTGACGGTTCAATCCGCGCAGTTTCAGCGGCCGGCCGTTCAGCAAGAAGCCTTCCGGTGTGAAGAGGGCGGTGCGGAAGCCGAAGCGTTGGGTCAGCACGTCTTCGCCGTGTTCGGTCTCGAGTTTGAGCGACAGGGCATAGAGCGCCGGATTGTCGATATCCCAAAGCTCGATGCCGGCGAGATCGGAGAACGTGAACATCGCCTCGTTGCCATCAACCGTAACCGAGGACGCAGCAACGTCGTCGCCACCCTTGCGGCGGATCTTTGCAGCCAGCGTGCCAGAGAAGGCGAGGTTTTCCGGATTGGCGAGGAAGACGCGGGCGGTGACGGATTTCTTCTCTGCGAGCGCGTCCGGCGTCTCGATCTTGACGTTGGCGATCGATACCGGGCTTGTCACTTTCAGCCAGACGTCGCGGTAGATGCCCGCATAGCAGAGATAGTCGATCTGGCCGCCGAAGGGTGGAATCTCTGGGTTCTC
The DNA here is from genome assembly GCF_013283195.1 of Ensifer adhaerens. Classification (GTDB taxonomy): domain Bacteria; phylum Pseudomonadota; class Alphaproteobacteria; order Rhizobiales; family Rhizobiaceae; genus Ensifer; species Ensifer adhaerens_G. The sequence goes on from NZ_JABEKT010000002.1 coordinate 466,713, forward strand.
AGAGCCGTCGATCTTGACCGTGATCAGGTTTTCTCCGCGCACCAGATGCGGCGTCAGCCGTGCCTCGAAAGGCGTGTAGCCGTCCTTGTGCGCGATGATCTCCTTGCCGTTGAGATAGACGACGCTGTCGGCCATGGCGGCATCGAAGACCAGCGACACTTCGCGGCCTTCGAATTCGGTGCGCCAGTCGAAGCGCTTCTGATAGGTAAACGGCTTCTGGTAATCGGTCTCGTCGAAATAGTTGTAGGGCAGTTCGACGGCGCTGTGCGGCAACCGCACGGTTTCTCCCGTCTGGAGCGAATGCGCATGCGTCGGTTCGAAACCGTCGCGGAAGACCCAGTTGGCATTGAAGTTTTCGGTAATGCGCATTGACGACGTTCCTATTTCACTGAACCGAGCATGCCCTGCACGAACTGGCGCTGCATGACGAAGAAGACGAGAAGGGTGGGAAGGGTGGCGAGGATGGTGCCGATCATGACCACGCCGTAATCGGGGTAGTAGGCGGAGGCGAGCGAGGAGACGACGAGGGTGATCGTCTTCGTCTCGTTCGACTGCAGGACGATGAGAGGCCAGAGGTAGTTGTTCCAGTTGGTCATGAAGACGATGACGAAAGCGGCCGCGTAGGTGGAGCGCATCACCGGAACGTAGATGTAGAGAAAGATCTGCCATTCCTTGAGGCCGTCGACCTTGGCGGCGTCGCGAAGCTCCGTCTGGAAGGCCTTGGTCGACTGGCGGAAATAGAAGATGATGAAGGCGGACGCGATCGTCGGCAGCATGATCGCAATATGTGTGTTGATGAGGCCGCTTCTCGCCATCATCATGAACAGCGGGATCATCAGCGCTGCAAACGGCACCATGAGCGTCAGAAGCACTAGCGCGTAGATACGATCGCGCGCCTTTGACCTGAACATCTCAAAACCGTAGCCGGCGAGCGACGACACGACGATCGTCAGCAGCGTCGCAAGCACGGATACCTTGACCGAGTTCCAGAAAACCAGCGGCACGTCGACCTGTGAGAAGAAGTTGGCGACGTTGATGCCGAAGGCATCGCCTATCCCCGTTCGGCCGCTGATGATGTCGATCGACTTGTTGGTCGAGCTGATCACCATCCAGATGAACGGGAAGATCGACAGGAAGGCCGCCGTCCCCAGGAAGACGTATTGCAGCACAGTCGTTGCAAGGCGCGAGACGTTCATGACCGGTCCCTCGCGGCGTAAAACTGGAGGAAGGACAGAAGCGCCACCATGAGGACGATGACGTAGGAAATCGTCGCCGCGTAGCCGAAGCTCGGCATGAAGCGGAAGGTGAGATTGTAGATATAAAGCGAGAGTGTCAGCGTCGCGTTCGCCGGGCCGCCGCGTCCCTCGGTCAGATTGTAGACTTCGTCAAAAAGCTGGATCGTGCCGATGGTCGAGATGATTGTCGTAAACAGGATCACCGGCTTCAGCATCGGCACGGTGATATAGACGAAGCGGGCCCAGGCGGGCACGCCATCGATCCGCGCCGCCTCGTAGATCGACTTGTCGACGTTCTGCAGGGCCGCCAGGTAAAAGATCATGTTGTAGCCGGTCCAGCGCCAGGTAATGGCGAGGATGACGAGCACCTTGGCCCAGAAGGGTTCCGTCAGCCAGCCGATCGGCGTCGAGATCAGACCGATCGCCAGCAGTGCGGAGTTCACCACGCCATCGACGGAGAACATGCTCTTGAAGAGCACGGAATAGGCGACGAGCGAGGCGACGCAGGGCAGAAAAATGGCGGTGCGGAAGAAGCCGATGAATTTCAGCTTGTCGTTGTTCAGGACCGCGGCGAGCATGAGCGCCAGGGTGATCATGATCGGCACCTGGATGATGAAGAAGGTGACGGTATTGGTCAGCGCCTGAAGGAAGACCGGATCGTTCCATAGCCGCACGACGTTTCCGAAGCCGGCAAACTTCATCATCATGCCCTTGCCCGCGAAGAAGGACAGGTAGAGCGAGCGCAGGATCGGGTAGACGAGGAAGATCGCGATGAGAAGCAATGATGGAGCGACGAACAGCCAGCCGTTCAGGTCGTAATACCGCTTCAATCCGCCTGTTTTGCCGGCAGCCATGGAACGCCCTCAGGAAAAAGGGATGACATTGCGGGCGACAGCGGCCCGGTGGCCGCATGCCGCTCCAGCGAAAGAGGCAGGCGGTCGCCGCCTGCCTTGGGATGACTACTGGATCTGGCCCTGGGCCTGGCTGTCGACAGCCTTCAGCACGTCGTCGATGGGCGCGCCCTGGCCAAGCGACGGCAGATGCGCGGTGACCGCCGTGTCCACCTCGTTGGTGAAGACGCCGTAGTTGACCGCCGGAACCTTCGCCAGCCAGTCGGAGAAGTTCTGCCAGACCTTTTCGCCGCCGAAGAAGGCATCGGCTTCGGAATAGGCCGGTCCGTTGCGCGCCGCCATCAGCGAGCCGACAGCACCGCGTTCCGTCAGGATCTTCTGATAGAAATCGACATCCTTGGCATAGACCTCGTTGAGGAAATCGATGGCTTCGTCCTTCTCGGCGGAGCTTGCTGTCACGTACCAGCTGGAACCGCCGAGATTGGAGGCATGGGATGCACCCTCGACGTTCAGCTTCGGAATGGGGGCCACACCCCATTTGCCGGACTGATCGGCCTGGGCCTTGACGGTGCCGGTAATCCACACGCCCGTCGTCACGGTGGCGACATCGCCGGAGGTGAAGGTCGCGACCCATTCCGTCCAGCCGGCAGCCGGCTTGTGAATGTTGGCCTGAAGGATCTTCTGCTCGGTCTCGAGCGCTGCCTTCAGGGCGGCGTTGTTCTCGATCGACAGATTGCCGTCCTTGTCGAAATACCAGCCGCCGGCGGACTGCATCAGGATACGGACGAAGCCGGCATCATTGACGTCGAGACCCAGCATCTTCTTGCCGGTCTTGGCTTCGACCTGTTTTCCGATCTCGATGAAGCGGTCCCAGGTCAGGTCCTGCATATCTTCGGGCTTGAAGCCGGCCTGCTCGAGATAGTCCTTGCGGTAATAGAGGCCGGTGACGCCGGAATCGAACGGCATGCCGTAGACGGCGCCATCCATCGTCATCAGTTGAACCTTGTACGGCGCGAAGCCGGAGAAATCGACCTTGCTGGAAAGCTCAGCGAAAGCGCCGGGGAAGGACTGAAGATACTTCTGCGCGCCATAGTCCTCGATCAGCACGATGTCGGGCAGTGCATCGGTCGTGCCCGAGGACAGCGCTGTCTGCAGCTTCTGCTCGACATCGGCCTTGGCGAAGTCGACGATGTTGAAAGTCGTTTCGGGATGCTTTGCGCTATAGCGCGCGGCTGCTTCCTTCATGATCGCAACGTTGAAGTTCGGATCCCAACACCAGACCGTGACTTCGCCGGCAAAGGCGGCGGTGGACGCAAGCAGGCTTGCTGCGGCGAGCGCGCCAGCCGCAAAGCGCGACAGATTCGTTTTGCTGTACATCGTTTCCTCCCTAGAAACTTGCTGAGGGCAGGTTCTCCTCTCCCGCCGTCCGCGCAACAGTTACCGAAATTCAGGAAACACGCAAGGAAGATTTAGTAAATATTTATCTCGAATGAAAACCGGGTCCCCGACGCCTAGGATTCCAAGGGGTTTCGACAGCTGTCGCGCCAAACGAGTTCGGTGGAGATGCGCACTTGCTTGCCGTAGCTGCGGCCGGAAAGCCGCTCGAGCAACAGATCGACGGCCGTCTCGCCGATATGTTCACTGTGGATGCGCACCGTGCTGAGAGACGGCGTCAGGAACTGTGCTACCGGGATATCGTTGAAGGAGATGACGCCAAGGTCGCCCGGGATCGAAAGACCGAACTCCTGGATCGCGCGATAGGTGCCGATCGCCATGTTGTCATTGGACGTCACGATCACATCCGGCCGGTCGGTAAGCGCAAGCAGTTCGCGCGCAAGACGATAGCCGGTATCGAGCCGAAGGCTCTGACCCGACGAGCAGTCGGCGAGCGCCAGAAGCTCAGGCGCGAACGTGCCGTTCTTCGTCTGCCAGTCGATATAGGCGGCACATCGGCGCTCGGCGAAATGCTGGACCGCGCCATTGAGATTTTCGTGGCTGCCGATAAAGCCGACGCGCTTGTATCCGCTGGATTTCAGGGCATCAAGGATCTTGCGGGTCGCAAGGCCAACGTCGGAAAACACGCTGTCCAGCCGGTCGTTCCTGGGGTCGAAATCGGCAAAAACCACGTGGCGGGCATGCTCGTTCAGCCACGCGATCTCGTTGTCCGAGTGTTTGCCGATAACGATCACGCCCGATGCGCCTTCAAGCAGGGACGCTTCAGGAAGAGCATCGGAATGGAAGACCTTGACGATCTCAGTTCTCAGGTCGCGGCAACGGCTTTCGATACCAAGCCGAACGCCGACATAATAGGGATCGGCAATCTCGTCCGAAGGCTCGAGAAAGTGCACGATGACAAGCTTGGTCAACAGGCTGGGGGCAGCCTGTCCGTTCGCCTTGTTGCGATTGCGCGGGGTCTCGTAGTTCAGCGCCTCGGCCGTCTCGATGATCGCCTGCCGCTTCGCGGGCGAGATGGACAAGGCCGGGTCGTAGTTGAGTACCCTCGACACCGTGGCCGACGACACGCCAACGCTCTTGGCGATTTCCTTGATAGTGACCATGCCGTCATTCCATTGTTGTCATCGGGCGACTATGTCACATGCGCCCAAATTCTGAAATCGCTTTTAGTAAAGTTTTACTGTCGTTCGGGGCGCAGGGCCAACGAATATCTGACGCAAGGGCGAAAGCGGCGGAGTTATATCCAAGCGATAGGTTGTTCTCAACAAAGTCCACGGTTATCGGCAAGGAAGCGGAGACCTGCCTTGCTCCTGGCAGGTTTCCAAGGAAACGTGCCCAGCCGCGGTGCCGGCTTGCGATTTATGCATTCAACGCATGAATTGCATGCCGATATCTCGTTTGCGCGTGCCGAGCCGTCAGGACTAGGCTGCCATCAATCCAGAACAACAGTGAAGCGCAAAGCTTCGGGGAACCTCCATGAGCGATACCAGACTTGCCGACCCAGGCCAGTTTGTCGTCGTGCCGCGACGCAAGATCGGCACGAAGATACTGGCCCTCGTATTCATCACGATGCTGATCCTGCTTGCGAGGGCGTTTTGGCTCGGCGATATCGCCTGGAGCTACGTCGGAGAAAACCTGTTCTCGAAGGCGGTGATGGCGGGCGTGGTCAACACGATCATCATGACTTTCTGCGCCATGGCCCTCGGCATTCTGCTCGGCGTGCTCGCCGCCGTCATGCGCATGTCCGACAATCCGGTGTTGAGAAGCGTTTCCGTCGGCTACATCTGGCTGTTTCGCGGTACGCCGGCGCTGCTGCAATTGCTGCTGTGGTTCAATCTGGCACTGATTTTCCCGACGATCGGCATTCCCGGCCTGTTTTCGCTGCGCACCGTCGACGTGATGACCCCCTTTGTCGCGGCCTTCCTCGGCCTGGGCATCCAGCAGGGCGCCTATACGGCGGAAGTCGTGCGCGCCGGCATTCTCTCCATCGACAAGGGACAGACAGAGGCGGCCCTGTCGATCGGCATGACCAAGCTGCGTGCGACACTGAAGATCGTGCTGCCACAGGCCATGCGTGTCATCGTGCCGCCGATCGGCAACGAGACGATCGGCATGGTCAAGCTGACCTCGCTTGCCAGCGTCATCCAGTATTCCGAGGTGCTGCGCAGCGTGGAGGACATCTACTACGTCAATTCACGCGTCATCGAACTGCTGATCGTTGCCGCCATGTGGTACATGGCCGTGGTCACGGTCCTCAGCATCGCGCAGATGTATATCGAGCGCTATTTCTCCAAGGGATGGGGCGCCTCCGGCCGGAACGAAACCACGCCGGCGCCGCAGACCACTGTCGAGGAGGCGGCCTGATGGAAGCGCTTATCGTGGCCCATGGCCTTCAGAAATACTTCGGCACCTTCCATGTGCTCCAGGACATCGATTTCAGCATCCGCAAGGGCGAAGTCGTGTGCATCATCGGTCCGTCCGGCTCCGGAAAGAGCACGTTCCTGCGCTGCATCAATCAGCTCGAAAGCATCGAAGGTGGCTATGTCAGCGTCGATGGCGAGATTGCGGGCTACCGCCGCGACGGAAATCACCTCTATCCGCTGTCCGACCGCGAGATCGCGCGCCAGCGCCAGTCCGTTGGCATGGTCTTCCAGCGTTTTCATCTCTTCCCGCACCGCACCGTGCTCGAAAACATCATAGAAGGTCCGGTCGGCGTCCAGAAACGCCGCAAGCAGCAATGCACCGAGGAAGCGCGTGCCCTGTTGAAGCGCGTCGGCCTGGCCCACAAGGCGGACGCCTATCCGGGCGAACTGTCAGGCGGCCAGCAGCAGCGTGTCGCAATTGCCCGGGCGCTCGCGATGAAGCCGAAGGCGATGCTGTTCGACGAGCCGACGTCGGCGCTCGATCCCGAACTGGTTGGCGAAGTGCTCGGCGTCATGAAGGAACTGGCTGCCACCGGCACGACCATGATCGTCGTGACCCACGAACTCGGCTTCTGCCGCGAAGTGGCCGACCGGGTGGTGTTCATGGACGCAGGCCGGATCATCGAAACCGGAACGCCCGCGGAGATCCTGGAGAATCCCACAAATCCCAGAGTGAAGAGCTTCATCTCTGCGGTGCTTTGAAAACGAAAAATAACCTCAAGAGGAGAATGACATGAGATTTCTGAAAATGGCCGTGTCTGCGCTGGCGCTTCTTTCCGCCGGGGTCGCTTCGGCCGAGACCAAGCTCAACCTGGTCAATGACGGCGAGCTACGCATCCTGACCAACCCGATCTATCCGCCGATGGAATTCGTCAACCCCGAGAAGGGCACGCTTGACGGTTTCGATGTCGATCTGGCGACGGCGATTGCGGCCAAGCTCAAGCTGAACCCGCTGTTCGTCACCTCCGCCTTCCAGGAATTGCAGAGCGGGCTCCAGACGGGCCGCGGCGACGTGATCATCTCCGGCATGAGCGACAACGTCAAACGCCAGGAAAGCATGGACTTCGTCGACTACCTGACGAGCGGCCCGATCCTGTTCACGACCAAAGCCAGCGCCGAACAGTACAAGTCGCCCGAGGACCTTTGCGGCAAGACGGTTGCCGGCAGCCGCAGCACCAGCTTCGGCGAAAACGTCACCGGCTGGAGCGAGGCCAATTGCGTGGGCAAGGGTAAGCCGGCGATCAAGTTCGAAGGCACGGCCGATTCCAACGCCGCCCGCCTCGGCATGAAACAGGGTCGCTATGACGCGGTTGTGCAAGGCATCGAAACCATCGCCTACCAGATGCGCGTCGAGCCGGACACGTTCACGCTGGTCGGCGATCCGCTGCTTAGCAACGACACGTTCGGCATGGGCTTCAAGAAAGACAATTCGGCCCTGCGCGACGCTATCGCCGGCGCTCTCGACGACTTGATCAAGGACGGCACCTACAACGAACTGCTGACGAAGTGGGGCCTTGTGCACAATGCCGTGCCCAAGGCCGTGATCAACGGCGTCAAGTAAGCCGTCGTCTCCCGCTCCCGCACCTGATCTCTCGGAGAGAGGCGGGCGGTAAACCCTCCAAAGTTCCTCCCTTTTCAACTGGCCTCAGCGCCGGAACGGGAGAGCTTTGTCTTGCGAAAACCGCTCCCGGCGCTCCCGCCGGGGGTGGCGAAAACCGGACAAAGACCATGCTGACCGAAACTATCTCTGCTGCCACGCGTCTGGCCCCGTTGTGGCCGCCAGGAAAACAATCCGCGGTCGCGCTTGCCTTCGATGTCGATGGCCCAACGGGCGACGCGATGCTCGACGGTTCGCTGCTTGCCAATCCCCGCTATTTCACGCAGGGCGCCTATGGCCCATGGAAAGCCTTGCCGCGCTTGCTCGATCTGCTGTCGGACTACGATCTCAAGGCGACCTTCTTCATTCCCACCTGGGTCGTGTTGCATTGGGGCGCCCACTGCGAGCGGATCGTTCGCGAAGGCCATGAGGTCGCCTATCATGGCCATCGCCACGAGGTCTTCATCGATCTGGGCCGTGAGCAGCAGCTCGCCATCATGGAGCGCTCGCGTGCCGTCTTTCAGGAGCGGCTGGGCGTGACGCCGATCGGCTTTCGCACCCCGTCCGGCGACTGGAGCGCCGAGACCGCGGATCTGCTGCGCGCCTTTGGCGTGCTGTATTCGAGCTCGATGCGCGGCGACGACCGTCCCTATTTCCATCCAGGTACGGCAGCCAAACTGGGCCTCGTCGAAATTCCCGGCCGCTGGGACATCGATGATTATACGGCACTCGCCTACACGGAGGAGCCTGATTTCCCTGTTGGTCTCGACCGGATCTCCGACTACCGGACAGTCGAGCAGAACTGGCGCGCGGAATTTGAGGGATACCACCGCGAAGGCCTGTGCTGGACGACGATCCTCCACCCCAAGGTTTGCGCCAAGCCGGGTCGCCTTTCGATACTCGAAGGCCTTTTCAAAGCGATCACGGCGCATGGCGATGCGGTCTGGACCGCCCGTTGCGGCGACATCGCGCGCTGGTGGATCGATCGACACAGCCAAGACACCGGAAGGACGCCGGCATGAACGAACAGCCGACAACGATGTGGCCCAAGGGCAAGCGATGCGCGGTGCTGATCTCGGTGCTTTTTGACGACGGGATGGATGCGGCTGCTGCTGCCCCGGACCTTCTCCAGCGCAGCAAGAGTTTTTCCGTCTGGAAGTATGGCGCCACCCGCGGCGTGGAGCGCCTGTGCCGGACCTTCGCATCTTTCGATATCGCCGCCAGTTGGTTTACGCCGGGGCAGGTGGCCGAGGAGCATCCCGGTTTGCTCAAGGCGGTGGCCGGCGCTGGTCACGATCTTGAAAGTCATGGCTGGGCCTTCGAGCGCCACGATAGCATGCCGGCGTCGCAGTCGCTGGATCTCTTGAAACGGTCGCGGGAAACACTCGGCCAGCTCTCGGGCAAGGCGGCCACTGGGTTCCGCCTCCCGGCAGGAAACTGGCCGCCAGGTTTCGATCAAACGTTGCTGGAGGCCGGATACGAATGGTCGACGTCGCTCAATGGCGATGACGTCCCCTACCTGCACCCCTCCCGCCTGGTCGAGATCCCTGTTCATATCGAGCTCGAGGATCGTCCCTACTTCCAGTTCAATTTCACCCCCGCCTTTCCGAAAGGGCAGAGCCGTATCCCGTCTTACGACGGCGTTCTTCACAACTGGATCGCGGAGTTCGATGCCTATCGCCGCTTCGGCCTTTGCTACGTGCTGCAACTGCGGCCCGAGTGGACCGGCACGCCAGGACGGATCTCCATCGTCGAAGACCTGTTGGCCCATATCCGCGGCTTCGACGACGTCTGGATCACCACCGGCGCAATGATTGCGGACTGGCACCGAAAGAACGGTGTCGCGCCGCCGCCGACCCATCCCCTCCATGTTTACGATGCCTACCTGCAGGAGCAGCAATCCCATGGCTGAGACGGTCCTTCAGTCGCTGGCGCGCAAGGTCGCGGCCACGGCGTTCGACGACTTTCCGCAAGCAACCATCCGCAAGGCGAAGCAGCATGTGCTCGACACCTTCGGCGTCGCTGTCGCCGGCTCGGCATCGGCCGAGACGCGCATGGCGCTTGCTGCATCGGGCTTGAGCGCAGCGAACGGTTCTTCGCTCATCTGGGGAACTCCGCTTTTTGCCGATGCGCGCACCGCCGCGCTCGTCAACGGCGTTTCAGCCCACGCCCTTGAACTCGATGACAGCGGTGGATGCGACCACTCCGGTGCAGTCGTGCTGCCGGCGGTCGTCGCTGCCCTGGGCGAGGTGACACGCCCTGTTCATGGCAAGGAATTTCTGAAGAGCGTTCTGATCGGATACGAGGTCGGCCGGCGCGTGCTGGAGGCCGCCGGCGGCTACGAGACGCATAACGGGCTCGGATGGCATTCGACCGGCACCTGTGGTGCCTTTGGGGCGGCGGCGGCCGTCGGAACCTTGCTCGGCTTCGACGCGCAGCGCATCGCCTCGGCGCTCGGCCTTGCCTGTTCCTTTGCCGGCGGCACATGGGCCTTCATCCACGACGGCAGTCCTGCCAAGAAGCTTCATGCCGGTCGCGCCGCGGAAGGCGGGTTTCTCGCCGCGCGCCTCGCCGCCAGCGGCTTTGTCGGACCGGGCGACGTTTTCGATGGGAGCGCCTGGGGAAGTTTCTTTCAGGCCTTTTGTCGGGGCGAGGGGGATCCGGCGATGCTGCTTCACGGCTTCGGTGAAAACTGGCGCATTGAGCGTTGCTCGATCAAACCGCACGCCACCTGCCGCGGCACCCATTCGGCAATCGACGCGGTCGACAAGCTGCTGGGCGACCAGGAGCTCGCGAGCCAAGACATCGCCGCGATCACGGTCGACATGAGCGGCTTTCAGTTCGGCATGTGCGGCGGCAAGGTGCTGACGTCGCGCGCGCAGGCGCAGATGAGCCTTCCGTATGCGATCGCTGCGCGGCTTCAATACGGGAAGGTATCGCTCGCGGAACTTGAGGAGCGCGCCTGGCGCCACCCGAGCGTTCACCGGTGGCTCCAACGCATGGACATCCGGATCGATCCCGCCATGCCCGACGAGGCCGAGCCTGCAGTCGCGCTCGCCACGATCGACGGTCGACACGTGCGGACGACGATCGACTTCCCGCTTGGAAGCCCCGCGAACCCGCTGAGCGACGACCGTCTGATCGGAAAATACGACGCCTTGGCTCGCTCCGTGTTGGGGCAGGCGAAGGCCGACGGCCTGCGGGATTGCGTTCTCGCGCTCGACGGCTGCACCGACGCACGCGAGCTTTTGCAGTGGCTGCATTGACGCTGGATCGGCTGGGGCGCGTCACAACAAATCGCAAGAATGCTTGGAGGATGAGATGACTACGATGGCTGAGACGACCTGGTCGCCGCTCTTTAAGGAAGCGGTCTCCACGGACTTCCGCGATTTCCACGAATGCCTCGACCAGGACAAGCGCATCGCGCTTTATGATGTCGCTGGCTCCAAGGTTCACGCGCGCATGCTGGCGCGGGCCGGCATACTGACCGAAGAGGAAAACAACCGGATCCAGGTTGGCCTCGATCAGATCGCGGACGAAATGCGCGCCGGCACATTTGTGTGGAAGAAGGAGCTCGAGGACGTTCATATGAACGTCGAAAGCCGCCTGACCGCCCTTGTCGGCGACGCCGGCAAGAAATTGCACACGGCGCGTTCACGCAACGACCAGGTGGCAACGGACATCCGTCTTTACTCCCGTGCCGAACTGGACGCGCTCGCGGCTGAGCTGAAGTCGCTGGTGCTGGCTTTCGTCGACCTCGCCGATCGCCACGCGGAGACGATCATGCCGGGCTTCACCCATTTGCAGGTCGCCCAGCCCGTGACTTTCGGCCATCACATGATGGCCTATGCCGAGATGTTCCTGCGTGATCTTGAACGCGTAGGGCAGGCGCGCGAGCGGCTGAACGTCTCGCCGCTTGGGGCGGCCGCACTTGCCGGCACCGGCTATCCCATCGATCCGGCCTATAGCGCACGCGAACTCGGCTTTTCCCGCGCCTTCCGCAATTCGCTCGATGCCGTATCCGATCGGGACTACGTCGTCGACATCTGTGCAACCGGCGCCATCATTATGGGGCATCTCTCGCGCTTTTCCGAGGAAGTCATTCTGTGGTGCACGCCGATGTTCGATTTCATCGAGGTCGGCGACCAGTTCTGCACTGGCTCCTCGATCATGCCGCAGAAGCGCAACCCCGATCTCGCCGAACTCGTGCGTGGCAAGGCGGCGCGCATAATCGGAAATCTGGCGACATCGGCAGCACTGATGAAGTCACAGCCGCTGGCCTTCAACAAGGACCAGCAGGAATCGAAGCCTCCCCTCACCGATACGCTGGAGAATGTGCGCGGTGCCGTCACGGTGACCATTCAGATGCTGCCGACGATCAAGGTGCGTGCCGCCAACATGCTGGCCGCAGCCGAACAGGGGTATTCCACGGCGACGGATCTGGCCGATTATCTGGTGCGTGCCGGCCTGCCTTTCCGCGATGCCCATCATGCTGTCGCGGCGATCGTTGGCGCGGCGCGAGAGCAGGGTCTGGCGACGCTTTCCGAAATGCCGCTTGCCGAGATGCAGACCTTTGCGTCGGCCATCGGTCAGGATGTTTATGAGGTGCTGAGCGTCGAGGGCTCCGTTGGCAGTCGCAACCATCCGGGCGGAACTGCGCCTGAGCAGGTGAGAAGCGCCATCGCCGAGCTCCGCGCGCTTCTTGCCTGATCGTGCCAGTCTGCGCTTTACCAACGCGATGGCGACTGTTTAAATGCCCCGGTTGCCATCGCGGAGGAGCCCTTTGAAGCCGGTTTTCGAGCAGAATCGCTTGCCGCCCTTGCAGACGCTCCAGACATTCTCGATCGTTGCGGAAACCGGCAGCTTCACGGCCGCAGCCACCGAACTCAACCTCAGCCAGAGTGCGATCAGCCGCCAGATCCAGCAACTGGAGCACTATTTCGGCTGCAGTCTGTTCGAGCGCCACACGCGCAAGGTGGTGATCACCGAGCAGGGGGCGGCGATCATGCCGATCGTCAATGGACTGCTCGTCTCGCTGCGCAATTCTTTCGAGGCGACGCGAACGAAGAGCCGATCGCTCACGATCCGAATGCCGCCCACTTTCGCGCGGCGGTGGCTGCTGCCGCGGCTTCCGGAACTGCAAAGCCGTCATGAAGATCTGAACATTACGATCGACACGGCGTGGTTTGCCCGCCCGACCTTTACGGTCGGCGACATCGACCTCCTGATCACCTACGGCAACGGCCATTGGCCGGGCATGGATGTTTTCCTGCTGCTTCCGGAAAAACTGACGCCGATGTGCTCGCCAGCCGTTGCCGAAACGCTCGGCGATCCTGCGTCGCTCGAAAACCTGTCGGCCTGCGTCTTGTTGCATTCCAACCCGCGCCAGAGCGACTGGACCTTGTGGCTGCAGGCGGAAGGGGCCTATGATTTCCGCGCCGCCCGCAACCAGATCTTCGACACGCAGGATTTCGCGATGACGGCTGCCGCAAGCGGTTACGGCGTCACGATGGGCGACCTCTATCTGGCAAAGCAGGACCTGCAAAACGGCGAGCTGGTGACGCCGTTCCCGCGCATCATCGATAGCGGCTATGGCTACTACGCCCTCTATCCGGCCCGCACCGAGACGCGACGGAAGGTTGCGGATCTCGTTGAATGGCTGACGGAAGCTGGCCCCGTCGACGAGCGCTAGAGCGTTTCCGATTTAGACGGAAACACAGAAACGCTCTATGTCTCTGTTTTTGAGCATTTCCTGACGGAAACCGCTCCGCGCTTTTCCTGGAAATGCTTTAGAAGACCGGCGCGTGGTGGACGCGGCTATGGCCCCGATACGATCGGGCTGCAGACATATCGGTCGTGCTACTCGTCAGAGTTTAAGATCGCTTCGCCAGCTGGTGCTCTCGCCAGATGGTGAAAAGGCCGGCACCGACAACGATGGCTGCACCGGCGATCATGTTCAGCGTGACAATCTCGTTGAACAGAACGACAGCGATGATGACATTGAGAACCAGCTGGAAATAGGTGACGGGTTGCACCTCCGCGGCCGGTAGCAGTCCATAGGCCCTGATGAGGAAATAGTGGCTCAGCGTGCCGCAGACGCACAGCGCGGCAAGGGCGAACCAGTCGGACGGCTGGACATCGGTCCAATAGAACGGGCCGATCATTGAGATCGCGACTGCGCCTGCTACGCCGGCATAAAACAAGCTTGTGACCGCAGAATCCTCGTGACTGACGGCGCGGGTGGCGATGCTGTAGAGGGCAAACAGCACGGCTGCCGCAAGCGGCAAGAGCAGCGACAGGTCGAAGTGAACGTCGATCGGATTGATGATCACCAGAACGCCGATCATGCCGACCATGACCGCCATCCCCCGCCGCCAGCCGACCGTTTCTCCGAGAAGGGGGATCGAAAGCACGGTAATGATCAGCGGCGTTGCCTGGAAGATCGACTGGCTCATGGCAAGCCCGGCATGCACATAGGAAAAGACGATGATGACGATTTCCGCAACCAGCAGCAGTCCGCGGGTGATCTGCAGCCACGGGCGGCGCGTCTGGATTGCGCCCCGAATTCCGCCCGGCGACGACGCTGCGAAGCAGAACACGAACAGCGCGAATGCCCAGAACCGGATCATTGTTATGAAGAGTGCCGGGTAGCGATCACCAAGATACTTGGTAATCGCATCCTGGCCGGCAAAGATGCAGATCGCCAGGAAAGCGAACAGGTAACCGCGGGTCTTAGGGGTCATTGCGCAAACGTACTCTCAATCACAGCGCACCCCGATAGCATGAAATCCGTGCGATGACTCAAACCATTTGCAGCCTGTCCGGTGCGCCAGGCGGGCGGGGACGCTCCTTGGAAAATCGATCGTCCTTCTTGGTGTCCGCGTCCCAGGCGATCGGACTCTCCCTGCTTTCACGCTCCTCTTAGAGGCCGCTGTGCCACCGGTGTTTCAAATCAGCCGAGATCGAAACAAATTCTGATTTACGTACCTCAGAAAATGCGTTAGCAGTACTTCCGGAGGAGTTCTGATGACATTTTTTCGTTGCGTTCGTGCCGGGGCACGGGGCGTGGCTGCCGCCCCTATGGGGTGTGGCTTGACGATTCCGGTCGCCATATGACGGCTGCTGCATCCCAGAGTGCGCCGGTTGTGCTGCAGGCAAAGGGCGTTTCCAAGACGTTTGGTATCGTCGAAGTGCTGCGCGACATCGATGTGTCCGTGCGATCAGGCGAGGTCCACGCGATCATCGGCGAAAACGGCGCCGGCAAATCCACGCTGATGAAGATTCTGGCCGGCAACCACTTGCCGACCCGGGGCGAGCTTGCGATCGACGGAAAGCCGGTGCATTTTTCCGGTCCTGTCGATGCTGAGCAGGCGGGCATCGTTCTCGTCCATCAGGAAATCCTGCTCGCCCCCGATCTGACGGTGGCGCAGAACATCTATCTCGGTCGCGAACTGCGCAAAGGCCTCACGGTCGATGACCGGGCCATGAACGAAGGCGCCGCCAAAGCGATCCGCGATCTCGGTGCCGAGATCGACCCGAAGACCATCGTCCGCCGCTTGTCGATCGCCCAGCGCCAACTGGTCCAGATCGCACGGGTGCTGCTGGTTCCGCACCGGGTGGTGATCTTCGACGAGCCGACGGCGTCCTTGACACCACACGAAACCGAAGCGCTGCTGAAAGTCATCAGGGACATCCGCGCCAAGGGTGTGGGCGTTCTCTACATTTCCCATCGCCTGCCGGAGGTGAAGGAGATCGCCGACCGGGTGACGGTGCTGCGTGACGGTCGGGTTGTTGCCGTGCACGATGCCGCGGAATTGCAGCCGGCAGACATGGCGCGGCTGATGGTCGGACGCGATGTGGCAAAACTCTACCCCGAGCGGCACGGCGGGCCGGCGCGGGAAGCCGTGCTCGAGGTCGAGGACTTTTCGGTGCCGGGCTTTGCCCGCAATGCGACGTTTCAGCTGCGCAAGGGCGAGATCCTCGGCTTTGCCGGCCTTGTCGGTGCCGGCCGCACCGAATTGATGGAGGGCGTCGTCGGGCTTCGCCCGGGCCACGGCTGGATCAGGCATCACGGCAAATCAGTCGATTTTTCGAGCGTTCAGGCAAGTTTGAAGGCCGGGCTCGTCTATCTGAGCGAGGACCGCAAGGGCAAGGGCCTGCTGTTGACCAAGGACCTGCGGGTCAACCTGACGCTGGCATCGCTTTCGAGGTTTGTCAAAACCATGCAGATCGACGGCAGACAAGAAGCCGAAGCGCTCGACACGGCGATCCGCGAGTTCGACATCCGAACCGGCCGCAAGGATATCCTGGCCGGGCAGCTGTCGGGCGGCAATCAGCAGAAGCTGCTGCTCGCCAAGATGATGATGCTGGATCCGGAGATCGTCATCATCGACGAGCCGACACGCGGCATCGATATCGGCAACAAGGAGCAGATCTACAAATTCATCGCCAAGCTCGCCGAGGAGGGGCGGTCGATCATCGTCGTCTCATCGGAAATGCCGGAACTGATCGGCATCTCCGATCGCATCCTCGTCATGCGAGAGGGCCACATCGTCGGCGAAGTTACGGGAGACAAGATGACGGAAAATGAGATCGTCGTTCTTGCGACAGGCGCCAATACCGGGGAGGCCGCGTAAGCGCGGGAGACGATCATGACGAATGTTGCAACCGAAACGCAGAAGGCGCCGCGAACGTCGCGGGACTGGGACATGGCCGCGATCGCGCCCTTTGTCGCGCTGGCGCTGCTGCTCATCCTTGGCTATTTCGCCAATCCGAACTTTGTCTCCGTCGCCAATCTCTTGAACGTCATCACGCGCAGCGCCTTCATCGCCATCATAGCGCTGGGCGCAACCTATGTGATTTCGTCCGGCGGGCTCGATCTTTCCGTCGGCTCGATGGTCGCCTTCGTCGCCAGCCTGATGATCCTGTTCATCAACAGCGGCGTCATCGCCGATCCGGTGCTGATGCTGATCTGCGCGGCAATGCTCACTCTGGTGCTCGGTGCGGCCTGCGGGCTTGTCAACGGGCTCATCACCACGGTCGGCCGGATCGAACCCTTCATCGCCACGCTCGGCACCATGGGCATCTATCGCGGGCTGACGACCTGGCTGTCGCAAGGCGGCGCCATCACGCTTCAGGACCGTGAGCTGCAGCAGATCTATCGGCCCGTGTACTTCGGCTCGGTCGCCGGCATTCCCGTGCCGATCATCATGATCTTCGTCACGGCGGCGATCGCCGCCTTCGTCCTCTATCGCACCCGCTATGGCCGTCATGTCGTCGCAGTCGGTTCCAACGAGGACGTCGCGCGCTATTCCGGCATCTCGGTCAACAAGGTCCGCACGATCGCCTATGTGATCCAGGGTCTCTGTGTCGCCGTCGCCGTGCTGCTCTATGTGCCGCGCCTCGGCTCGACATCGGCCACAACAGGCATTCTCTGGGAGCTGCAGGCGATCACGGCGGTCGTCGTTGGCGGCACGGCTCTGCGGGGTGGCGTCGGCCGCATCTGGGGCACGGTCTGTGGCGCCTTCATCCTGGAGATCGTCGGCAACATCATGCTGCTTTCGAACTTTGTCAGCGAGTATCTGATCGGCGCCATCCAGGGCGCGATCATCATCATCGCCATGCTGGTGCAGCGCTCGCTTATGCGCCGCGCCTGAAGATTGGCCGGGCCGTTGGGGCGAGCCCGGTTTCATTGCTATCGAGGCCCCGTGGAACTCTTGGGAGGGAGACTATGCGTAGGACAATTTTCGGTTTGACCGTCGCCGCCGTGGCGGCATTTGCGGGCGCTGCACCGGGCGCCTTTGCGCAGGACAAGAAGGTAACGATCGGCGTCTCGATCCCTGCCGCCGACCATGGCTGGACGGCCGGCGTCGTCTTCCACGCCGAACGCGTCGCCAAGCTCCTGATGCAGGAGCATCCGGGCCTGAACGTCATCGTCAAGACATCGGCCGATGCCGCGACCCAGGCAAACGCCGTGCAGGACCTGGCGGTTCAGGGACTTGATGCGCTGGTCATCCTGCCGTCGGATCCCGATCCGCTCGTCAACGCCATCCAGCAGGTCAAGGATTCCGGCGCCTTCGTCGCACTCGTCGACCGCGCGCCGTCGGTCAACGACAGCTCGATCCGCGACCTCTATGTCGCCGGCAACAATCCGGCGCTCGGTCAGGTCGCCGGCGAATACATCAAGAAGACGACCCCGGACGCTGAAGTCGTCGTCATCCGCGGTCTGCCGATCCCGATCGACCAGCAGCGCCAGGATGGATTCGACAAGGGCATTGCCGGCTCCAACGTCAAGGTTCTCGATCGCCAGTACGGCAACTGGAACCGCGATGACGCCTTCCGCGTCATGCAGGACTATCTGACGAAGTATCCGAAGATCGACGTGGTCTGGTGCCAGGATGACGACATGGCCGTCGGCGTTCTCGAAGCCATCGGGCAGGCCAAGCGCACGGACATTCAGTACATCGTTGCCGGTGCCGGCTCGAAGGACATGATCAAGAAGGTCATGGACGGCGACAAGATGGTTCCGGTCGACGTGCTCTATCCGCCGGCAATGGTGGCAACCGCAATGCAGCTGACGGCCGCCAAGTTCTATGACCAGGTTCCGGTCAGCGGCGAATACATCCTCGATGCCACGCTGGTCACGAAGGACAATGCCGAGCAGTTCTACTTCCCGGATTCTCCGTTCTGATCAACAAGGCGCGCCCGCCAGGCGGGCGCGCCCTTCCATCCGCACGCATTCTTCAGGTCGATCCCGCGCCTGGCCAACCCGCGCCTTGCGCTTCTTCAGTGTGACATCGATCCGGTCACGGCCACCTAGACGAGGAAAAATCATGAAAACGATCAAGGGCCCCGGCCTGTTTCTGGCGCAGTTTGCGGGCGATGTCGCACCGTTCAACTCGTTTGCGTCGATTGTGAAATGGGCTGCCGATTGCGGCTACAAGGGTGTGCAGGTGCCGACATGGGATGCGCGGCTGATCGATTTGAAGAAGGCGGCGACGTCAAAGGCCTATTGCGACGAGCTTTTGGGCATTGCCCGCGACAACGGTGTCGAGATCACCGAGCTGTCGACCCATCTGCAGGGCCAGCTGGTCGCCACCCATCCGGCCTATGACGAGGTGTTCGACGGCTTTGCCGTGCCGGAAGTGCGCGGCAATCCGAAGGCGCGGCAAGAGTGGGCGGCCGAGCAGGTGAAGTTGGCGCTGACGGCCTCGAAGAATTTGGGGCTTGATGCGATGGCGAGCTTTTCAGGCGCGCTGGCCTGGCCGTTCGTCTATCCCTGGCCGCAGCGGCCGGCGGGCCTCGTCGAGACCGCCTTCGACGAACTGGCGAAACGCTGGAAGCCGATCCTCGACCATGCCGAGGACTGCGGCGTTGATATCTGCTACGAGATCCATCCGGGCGAGGACCTGCACGATGGCGTCACCTATGAGATGTTTCTCGAGCGCACCGGCAACCATGCCCGCGCCAACATGCTCTACGACCCCTCGCACTATGTGCTGCAATGCCTCGACTATCTCGACAACATCGACATCTACAAGGATCGCATCCGGATGTTCCACGTCAAGGATGCCGAGTTCAACCCGACGGGTCGGCAGGGCGTCTATGGCGGCTACCAGGGCTGGGTCAACCGGGCCGGCCGCTTCCGCTCGCTCGGCGACGGCCAGGTCGATTTCGGCGCGGTGTTTTCCAAGATGGCGGCCAATGATTTTGCCGGCTGGGCGGTGGTGGAATGGGAGTGCTGCCTGAAGCATCCCGAAGACGGCGCGCGCGAGGGCGCCGACTTCGTCAAGCACCACATCATCCGCGTGACCGAGAAGGCGTTCGACGACTTTGCTGACGGCGGCACCGACGAGGCGGCCAACCGGCGGCTGCTGGGGATTTGAGGCAAGGCCGCCGGTTCAGTGGCAGCTACGGCGCGGTGCAAGCGGGAGCCGCAGTTCCAACCGCTGCCGTAGCTGCCAGCGACTGCCCCTCACCCTAACCCTCTCCCCGCAGGCGGGGAGAGGGGACGTGGCAGACGATGCGGCTGACGACGCGCAGGCCTGGGGAAAGCCTAACGCTGCGGCAAGTCCCTTCTCCCCGCTGGCGGGGAGAAGGTGCCGGCAGGCGGATGAGGGGCTACGTCCACGATATGGGCGGCCCCACAACAACAAGATGGACAGACACGAGGAGACAGGACGATGGCAATCGAGGGAACGAGCGAAAAGCGCGAGCGGCGGATCCGGCTCGGCATGGTCGGCGGCGGCTCGGGCGCCTTCATCGGCGCGGTGCACCGCATCGCCGCCCGGCTCGACGATCACTACGAGCTGGTGGCCGGCGCGCTGTCGTCGACACCGGACAGAGCCGAAAGCTCCGGCCGCGAACTCGGGCTCGATCCGTCGCGGGTCTATTCCGATTTCAAGCAGATGGCGATCCGCGAGGCCAAGCTGAAGGACGGTATCGAGGCGGTGGCGATCGTCACCCCCAACCACGTGCACTATGAAGCGGCCAAAGAGTTTTTGAAGCGCGGCATCCATGTGATCTGCGACAAGCCGCTGACCTCGACGCTGTCGGACGCGAAGAAGCTGAAGAAGGCGGCCGACGACAGCGATGCGCTGTTCGTGCTCACGCACAACTACACCGGCTATCCGATGGTGCGCCAGGCGCGCGAGATGGTTCAAAACGGCGACATCGGCGCCGTCAGGCTGGTGCAGATGGAATATCCGCAGGACTGGCTGACGGAGAATATCGAGCAGTCGGGCCAGAAGCAGGCGGCCTGGCGCACGGATCCGGCCCGCTCGGGCGCCGGCGGCTCGACCGGCGACATCGGCACGCATGCCTATAATCTCGGCGCCTTCGTCTCCGGGCTGGAACTCGAAGAACTGGCCGCCGACCTCGACAGTTTTGTCGAAGGACGCCAGCTCGACGACAATGCCCATGTGATGATGCGCTTCAAGCAGAAGGACGGCGAGCGCGCCAAGGGGCTCTTGTGGTGCAGCCAGGTGGCGCCCGGCCACGAGAACGGGCTGATGGTCAGGGTCTACGGCACCAAGGGCGGACTGGAGTGGACGCAGAAGGATCCGAACTATCTCTGGTACACGCCGTTCGGCGAGCCGAAGCGGCTGATCACGCGGGCGGGTGCGGGCTCTGGCGCTGCTGCTGCCCGCGTCAGCCGCGTCCCGTCCGGACATCCCGAAGGTTATCTCGAGGGTTTTGCCAACATCTACAGCGAAGCCGCCCGCGCCATCTTCGCCAAGCGCAAGGGTGAGGCCATCGATCCCGCCGTCACCTATCCGACCATCGACGATGGCATGAAGGGCATGGCCTTCGTCGACGCCTGCGTCCAGTCGTCAAAACGAAACGGGGCGTGGGTAAAGGTGTAGGGGGCCCACAACGCCGCGTGTCTTTTCAGACGCTTAAAGGTCGCTGTCTTCAGTCGCATGGCCGCATGGTTTCTGTCCCTGAAGCTGATCGGGCGTCAGGAAACACGCGGCGGTGTGTCCTCACATCAGCGCCGTCGCGGCTTGAGCAGCGGCTGATGGCCCCAGGCGGTCGCCAGCTGCGCTCGGCCGCCATCACCGAATTTCCGGACCAGCCCTGATACAATCGACCAGAGCAACCTCGACTGCCGTCGGGGCCGTCAGGATGCGAACGTGTGGTTCGCATCCGTGCGTCTCACGTCGCTCAATGCCCCCTGGGGCAACGGCCATCGAGCGTTACGATGACCACGAACCTCTGTCGTGTTTACCTTAGCGGGCACATCCTGGCGCCGTCGGGTTTGTCCGGTCGCATCCTTTCGCCGTCGCCGCACGATTGTTGTTCTTTGCAGCAATCCCTCCGAGGTGCTCGGCATAATTGTCGCGGGTGTTTTGATCGACAACGGCGACCGGTGCTGCAAGAACCAGACCGGCAGCGTTGCCCACGGCCGCGGCCGTTCCGGTCGTTGCCACCAGGATCTTGTCGCCGAAGCCGACCCGGCTGTCGGTCAGTGTCTGGCCCTCGGAAATGCGCGAACCGATAAGGCGAACGATCTCCGGGGATTCCGCGAACTTGCCGTGATTGAGGCGGTCGCCCGCCTTGATCTTCGTCAGGTCGATCACAGTAATTTCGTTGTCCTCGAGTTCTTTCTTGTAGGGTTCCTGCTCAGGGTCGATCGCCCCGAGCCGGGCTACGTCACCCCAGACCCGGCGCGAGGCAGCGAGCGCACGGTCGTCGCGCGAGACGAACAGCGTAAAATTGGGATGTTTCTCGCCCATGTCCTCGATCTGCTGGCGGAAGACATCGACGTCGACATCGGGGGCCGCCAGCATGACGTTCTTGAACTTTGCCGGCAGTTCGCCATTGCGGATCGCCATCTGGCGCAGCGCCTCCAGTGCGAGCCAGTTGCCCATGGAGTGCGCGAGGATCGAGACCTCCTTCACTTCCGGATCGCGGTAGAGATATTGAAACAGGTTTTCCAGCGCATTGCGGGTGTAGTTGGCACTCTCTCGATCGTAACCGTAGGCCAGCAGGCTTCCACGTGACGGCCACGTCACGAGAATAGGCGCGCTGCGGACGCCGGAATCATGGACGATCTGGGCAAAGCGATAGACGGAATCCTCGAAGCGGTTGTTGAAACCGTGAATGAAGACGAAGACGCTTTTGTCGGGGCTTTTGCGCACGCTGGTGCTCAGCCAGGACTTGGCGGCAGCGACATCCAGCTCCTCAGCCTTCAATGTTGCAAAATCCGTTGCCGGGTTGGGGGGCAAACGCTTAGGCCAGGCAACCTCGCCCGCCTTGCGCACCGGCGGAATGGACACGGTCATATCGGCGAAGGTGGCGGCCAAGGCCCGTTCGCCGCTGTACATCTCTCCAGGGTTCGGCGAATGGCTGCGTGTCGTGGTGATGAGCATGTTGACACGGCTCGAACCTGGAGAGGTATCGGCGACCGGTGTCAGCACGCCTTTGGGATGGCCTCCGCATGCGGTCAGCACAAAGACAAGCATGGCGACGATTGCGCCGGTTCGAAATCGTTCAGGAGGTGCATCGCACGTCCTGCCGCTGGTATCCCGGCTCATTGCATCCCCCTGTCAAAGCGCAGTGCAAGCAGTCCCCAGCCGGCTTCCTGTCTTATTTCTGGGATGCTAATGCACGGAGCAGTTACAATGCAAGTGCATCAACGCCCGCTCGGCAGAACGGTGCCCGGTTTCGCAGAGGTCGTTCCCGAGGTTTGGGGGGTAGCAAGGCGCCGCCCGGTGATCGCTCTTTTGCCGTCGCCACGCGGATACGTTGCGGCATTCCGGCGACGTGGCAGATCATCTCAGTAAAGCCCCAATCACCGGCTAACCCTCTATGGTCATTCTCTGGCTCATCTGGCTTTTCGCTGCGGCGGCGACCGCAGGTCTGCCAACGCGCCCGGTTATCGACCCCTCCATGGGTATATGGTCCCTGTCCTCATTGCGGATAGGCCGGCGCGAATGCAGAGCGAGGTTCCTATGCGTGGAATTCCCGACGACATGCTTGCCGCCTTGAGCAAGGCGGAAGTCTCCATGCTTTGGCGCGTCTTCGAGACGGTGTGCATCGAATACGACATTCCGAGAGATGGCGAGCAGATCCAGCATCTGGCCCGGTTTCTCATGAGCGAATTTCGTCGCCCTCTGGACGAGGAAGCGTTGCTGGTTGCGGCCGAGGCTTTCTACCGTCACCACGACGGCAAATATGCAAAGTCGGCCTGAGGCCGCAATTTCATTGGCCATGGCGACGCCGGTTGCCGGCGACCCGGGCCGTTATCGCATTGAGACACAACCAAGGGAGAAATCCATGAAGCCATCTGTCGGAAGTTTCGGATACCAG
The DNA here is from genome assembly GCF_013283195.1 of Ensifer adhaerens. Lineage (GTDB taxonomy): Bacteria > Pseudomonadota > Alphaproteobacteria > Rhizobiales > Rhizobiaceae > Ensifer > Ensifer adhaerens_G. The sequence continues at coordinate 490,087 of NZ_JABEKT010000002.1, forward strand.
TTCAGGTTCCTCGATTTCACGGTCCGATCGTCGCTGGCAATTGTGCTGGGTGTCGTCGGCTGTGTCACCCTCTACGGCGCTTTCTGGTAGCGGGCTGTCCCGGAAGGCTGGCTGCTCAGAGCAGCAGCCCGAGGACAATCGCGGCGATGGCTGAGGTCAATATGCCGTTGAGTGCCATGGCCAGGCCCGAAAACGTGCCGGCGATCTCGTTGACCTGAAAGGCGCGCGCGGTACCGATGCCGTGTGACGTCAGGCCGGCCGCAAACCCGCGTGCCGCATAATTCTTGATGCGCAGCAGGTTCATCAATGGCGTCACGATGATCGCCCCGAGGACGCCGGTGAAGATCACCAGAAGCGCTGTCAGGGCCGGATCGCCACCGAGTTGCTGTGAGATGCCGACGGCGATGCCTGCCGTTGCCGATTTCGGCGCAAGCGAGATGGCGACGCTGTCGGGTGCGCCGAGCAGGATGGCGACACCGGTCGCACAGACGATCGCCGTCAGGCTGCCGGCGAAAAGCGCGACGATGACGGGTACGAAGTTCTGCCTGATCAGGGTGCGGTTTCTATAGAGCGGAACGGCCAGCGCCACAGTCGCGGGGCCGAGTGCGAAATGCACGAACTGTGCCCCGTCGAAATAGGTCGAATAGGATGTCCCGGTCGCCGCCAGGATCGCGACGACGAGGCCAACGGCAATCAGCACGGGATTGACGATCGGGTTGAAGCCGCTCCAGGCGGCCAGTCTTTGAGCGGCGATATAGGCACCGATCGTTACCGTCAGCCACAGAAGCGGACTGGTCGAGAGATAGACCCAGAGTTCGAAAACGCGGCCGCTAGTGTCCATCGCCAGCTCCTTTTGCGCCGAACACTCGGCTGACCAGCAGGAAAGCGCCGACTGTGACCATCAGCGTCACAACTGTCGACACGACGACGGCGATGACGATGGTGCCGGCGTAGTCGTAGATCAGCCGGTAGTTCTGCATCACCCCGACGCCAAGCGGCACGAACAGTACGCCGAGGTTCTTGAGCAGGGTGTCGGCGACGCCGCTGACGCGGGTATGGGCAGCGCCGTCCTCGGACCCCGTTCTTTTATCGGCAAGCCAAAGATAGGCAAGCAGAAGCACGATGCCGAGTGCCGGAGCAGGCATGCTCAGGTCGAGCGTTCTGACAACGATCTCGCCGATCAGTTGGCAGACCAGTATGACAAACAGTCCTTCCATCACCGTCTCCAGCGGGTCCGCGGGGAGACCCCGCGGCGCATTCGTCGCATCAATTTGTGCTTCGTAGCTGAAATCCTTCCGTGATGCCTACCGCATAATTCGTGACGCGCTTCAGTGATGAACTGCGGCGACCGGTACCTCGTTGCCGTCGCGGTCGAAGAGCTTGCCGTCGCGATAGTGGTCGCCGTCGCGCAGGGCGGAAATGTCCTGGTAGCGGATGATGCGCTCCGTGCCGGCCACGAACACCGACTGTTGATCGGAGTTGCCAGCCTTGAAGTGGTTGAAGAGCAGATTGAGCGAGATCGCCATGATCGCCGACGAGCTGATGCCGGAGTGGAAGATGGTCTCGAACCAGGCCGGGAAGTGATCGTAGAAATGCGGTGCCGCGATCGGGATCATGCCGAAGCCGATCGATGTGGCGACGATGACAAGGTTCATGTTGTTGTGGTAATCGACCTTGGAGAGCGAGCGAATGCCGCTTGCCGCCACCGTGCCGAACAGCACGACGCCGGCGCCGCCCAGCACCGCAGGGGGAACGGCCGCGATCACCCGACCCATGACCGGAAGGATGCCGAGCGTCACCAGGATGAGGCCGCCGGTGGCAACGGCATAGCGGCTCTTGATGCCGGTGACCGCCACGAGGCCGACGTTCTGGGCAAAGGCGCTCTGGGTGAACGAGCCGAAGATGGGGGCAAACAGGCTCGATATCATGTCGGCGCGCAGGCCGTCGCCGAGCCGCTTGGAATCGACCTTGGTGCCGATGATCTCGCCGACGGCCAGAATGTCCGCCGATGTCTCGACCAGGATCACCAGCAGCACGATGAACATCGAGATGATCGCGGCGGCCGTGAACACCGGTGCGCCGAAATGAAAGGGCGAGGGGAACGCGAGCATCGGACCTTCGGCGACCTTGGAAAAATCGGTCATCCCAAACGCAAGCGCAATCAGCGTGCCGATGACCATGGCAAGCAGGATCGACAGGCGTGAAATGCTGGAGCTGCCGACCTTGCTCAGAAGCAGGACCGTGAGCAAGGTCACGGCCGCCAGACCGATATTGCTGACGCTGCCGAAATCCGGCGCGGTCGGATTGCCGCCCATGGCCCAGCGCGCGGCGACCGGCATCAGGGTGAGGCCGATGGTGGTGATGACGATGCCGGTGACGAGCGGCGGAAAGAACCTTGTAATGCGCGAAAAGATCGGGGTGATGGCGAGGCCGACGAGCGAGGCCACCATCACGGCACCCATGACCGCCGGCAATCCGCCGCCTTCGCGGCTGGTGACGATCGCCACCATGGTGGCGACACCGGCGAACGAGACGCCCTGAACCAGCGGCAGCTGACAGCCGAAGAACGGGATGCCGATGGTTTGCAGGATGGTCGCGAGGCCGCCGGCAAACAGCGACGCGGTGATCAGAAGGCCAATATCGGCCGGTGACAGGCCGGCGGCCTGGCCGATGATCAGCGGGACGGCGACGATGCCGCCATACATGGTAAGCACGTGCTGAAGGCCGTAGACGAGGTTCGCGCCCGCGCCCAGGCGCTTGTCCTCCGGCCGCTCGATCGTCTGTTCGATGTGATCGTTTCGATGCGAAACATCCATGCGTCTCCTCCCAGATGCGTGTGCTGTCTAATCTGCGCGTCTCCTCAAACGCGATGCCGGAACTATAGGCCGAGATCTTCGGCACCATTGCATGCGGGTGATTTGAAGTTGTTTTCGGTTTGTGGACGGTAATGCCTTCTGGCCGGATCGCCGCGAAAGAGGCCACGGCCGCGGGCTAGATGGTGCCTTTATCGCGATGCCGCCTGCACCACGGTGACGGCAATCATGTGGAAGACGTCGTCTGCCGTGCAGCCACGGGACAGATCGTTGGCGGGCTTGGCGAGCCCTTGGAGAACCGGGCCGATGGCAGTCGCGCCGCCGATGCGCTGGGCGATCTTGTAGCCGATGTTGGCGGCATCGAGATTGGGAAAGACGAAAACGTTTGCCTGCCCGTGCAGCGCCGAATTGGGTGCCTTGGAGGACGATACGGCTTCAACGAAGGCGCTGTCGAACTGCAATTCCCCGTCGATCAGCAGGTCGGGCTGGGCGGCCCGAGCAATGTTCGTCGCCTCGACCACCTTTGAAACGCGATCGTGGGCGGCACTGCCATTGGTCGAAAAGGAAAGCATCGCGACCTTGGCCCGATCCCCCAGAAGCGACTGATAGGACTGTGCCGACATGCGGGCGATATCGGCAAGGCCGGCGGCGTCCGGGTCGACGACGAGGCCGCAGTCGGAAAAGACGAAGGCGCCCTTCTTCGCATGGTGGGGCTGGCACAGCATCATCAGGAAGAAACTGGAGACGAGGCCGGCATCCGGCGCGCGACCGATCACTTGTAGTGCGGTGCGCACCGTGTCGGCGGTGGTTGCCACCGCCCCGCCGATGGTGCCGTCCGCCTCGTCCTCGCGTACCATCATGGCGGCAAAGACCAAATCCTCGCGCACGGCCTTCTCTGCGGCCTCTCGGTCGACGCCCTTGCTCCGGCGCAGTTCGTGGTACCGGAAGGCAAACCGCTCTGTCAGCGCTGACGTTGCCGGGTCTTCGATCCGGACGTCTTGCTTCTCGCCGCCGTGATCGCGCAGGTGTTCGCCGACGATCTCGCGCCGCCCGATCAGCGTGATCTCGGCAAGGCCTTCGGCGCGGGCGCGCAGGGCGGCTGCCACCACGCGCCCATCCTCGCCCTCGGCAAGCACGATATGGCGCGGCGCTTTTCTTGCGGTTTCGATGATCTTGTCGAGCGGTTTCATCAGAGGTGCCCCAGATAATGCATGCCAGCGAGAATGAAGACGCCGAGGAAGATGGTTTCGGCGACGATCAGTGCGACCGCGTCGCCGCCGACATCGAGCACGCGGCGCAGCGACGTCTTCATGCCGACGGCGACGATGCCCGCCAGCAGCGACCAGCGCGACGCCTCCATGCCGAGCTCGGCGACGGCAGCCGGCACCATCCCGACGGAGTTCGTGGCGGCAAGGATCAGGAAGGCGACGACGAAGCCGGGCAGCAGGGGTGGGCGCTTGCCTGCCTCGACACCTTCCTGGGGAACGTTTCGAAGCGCGATGGAGAAGATGAGGACGACGGGCGCCAGCATCGTCACGCGGATGAGCTTGACGAGCGTCGCCGTCTCGCCGGCCTCTGGCGACACCGAGAAACCGGCCCCGACAACCTGGGCCACGTCATGAATGGTGCCGCCGAAGAAGATGCCGGTGCCGCGGGCGTCAAGCCCCAGAGCTTGGGCGAGAATGGGATAACCGATCATCGCCAGCGTGCTCAGAACCGTCACCGACAGCACGGTGAAGATCAGGTTGCGCTCGGAGAACTCGTTTTTCGGCAGGACGGCGGCGATTGCCATCGCGGCGGATGCACCGCAGATCGCCACAGCGCCGCTGGTCAGAAGCGCAAGCCGCCAGCCCCTGCCAAGGACCTTGGCAGCCGCCAGCCCGAACAGGATAGTCGCGGCGATCGCGGCGACCAGGAGGAAAATGGTGCCGCTACCGAGCCCGATCAGAAGGTCGACACTGATGCGCATGCCGAGCAGGGCGACGCCGATCCTGAGGATCATCTTTGCCGATAGTTCGATGCCGGCGACGCAGCGGCCTTCCTCGGAGAGAAAATGAAAGGCGATGCCGAGCAGCAGCGCCATCAGCATGGCGGGCGCGCCATAGTGATCCGACAGGAACTGCGCCGCCATGGCGACGGCCGCCGTCACCAGGAGGCCGGGACCATAAGTCGACAGGGCTTCAGGCAGCCATTGAAACCGTCGGGTCGTTTCGGATACCGCATTCATGTCAAATTTCCCGTCCGAGAATACCAAATTGGAGCCCATGCCCGGCGACATCAGCAGCCGGGCATGGGGTGGATGTCAGACGTGCTGCTGCGGCCGCATGTCGGAGCGCTCGATGCCGGCGACCTGCACCGGCTTCTTCATCGCATCGCGGCGGAAGGGCTCGCCCAGCTCCTGATTGAGGATGACCTCGACGAATGTCGTCACGCCCTTTGCCTGGTCCTGCAACGCCTGCTGCAGGGCGGCGGTCAGATCGACTTGCGTGTCGACCGTCACGCCCTTCAGGCCGCAACCGTCGGCTACCTTGGCGTAGCTGAGGTTGGGGTTGAGCTCGGTGCCGACAAAATTGTTGTCGTACCAGAGCGTCGTGTTGCGCTTCTCGGCTCCCCACTGGAAATTCCGGAAGATCACCATGGTGATCGGCGGCCAGCCGGCGCGGCCGATGGAGGTCATCTCGTTCATCGAAATGCCGAAGGCGCCGTCGCCGGCAAAGCCGACCACCGGCACATCGGGGCAACCGATCTTGGCGCCGACGATCGACGGGAAGCCGTAGCCGCAGGGGCCGAACATGCCGGGCGCCAGGTATTTCCGGCCCTGCTCAAAGCTCGGATAGGCGTTGCCGATGGCACAGTTGTTGCCGATGTCGGTCGAGATGATCGCGTCCTTGGGCAGCGCCGCCTGGATCGCCCGCCATGCCTGGCGCGGCGACATGCGGTCGCTCTCCCGGCGACGTGCCGAGGCATTCCATTCGGTGCCCGGATCGTCGTCCTCATGGTCCATCGACGACAGCTGCTGCAGCCAGGCCGAGCGGGTGGTGTGGATGAGTGCCTTGCGCTCCTCGCGGCCGCTGTCGCCGGCCGTGGGCGACAGCTGCTCAAGGATCTGGCTTGCCACCTGCTTGGCGTCGCCGCAGATGCCGACGGTCACTTTCTTGGTGAGCCCTATGCGATCGGAGTTGATGTCGACCTGGATGATCGCGGCGTTCTTCGGCCAATAGTCGATGCCGTAGCCTGGAAGCGTCGAGAACGGGTTGAGGCGGGTGCCGAGTGCGAGCACGACATCGGCCTTTGCGATCAGTTCCATTGCCGCCTTGGAGCCGTTGTAGCCGAGCGGGCCGGCCGCCAGGCGATGGCCGCCGGGAAAGGCGTCGTTGTGCTGATAGCCGCAGCAAACCGGCGCATCGAGCCGCTCGGCAAGCGCAATCGATTCCGCAATCGCGCCGCCGATGACCACGCCGGCACCATTGAGAATGACGGGGAACTTTGCTTCCGACAGCAGTCTCGCCGCCTCGGAAATCGCCTGCTTGCCGCCGGAGGGACGCTCCAGCCGGACGATGCTCGGCAGTTCGACGTCGATCACCTGCGTCCAGTAATCGCGCGGAATGTTGATCTGCGCCGGGGCGCAGCCGCGCCAGGCCTTTTCGATGACCCGGTTGAGCACTTCGGGAACGCGGCTCGCGTCGCGCACCTCTTCCTGGTAGCAGACCATTTCCTCGAACAGCGCCATCTGGTCGACTTCCTGGAAGCCGCCCTGGCCGATCGTCTTGTTGGCCGCCTGCGGCGTGACCAGAAGCATCGGCGTGTGGTTCCAGTAGGCGGTCTTGACCGCGGTCACGAAGCCGGTGACGCCAGGGCCGTTCTGGGCGATCGCCATCGACATGTTGCCGGTGACGCGGGTGTAGCCATCGGCAATCAGCGCGGCGTTGGTTTCATGGGCGCAGTCCCAGAAGGTGATGCCCGCTTTCGGAAAGAGGTCGGAGACCGGCATCATCGCCGAGCCGATAATCCCGAAGGCGTGTTCGATGCCGTGCATCTGGAGGACTTTGATGAAAGCCTCTTCGGTCGTCATTTTCATTGTCTGTTTCCTTTCATGTTGAGTTTGGGGCCGACCGAGCGGCTAGAGGATTTCGTCCTTGAGGTAGTACCAGCGGTACATCCCCCACTGGCCGATGCGCCGGAACGGCGTCAGCAGCCCGTGGCTGGGAAGAGGAGAGGTGAAGATCGGCAGGTCGAGGGTGCCGCCTTTGCCGGCGACCATCTGCGCCATGCGTCGTCCGGCCTGGGCCGAGTACATGACGCCGTTGCCGCCATAGCCCATGGCGTAGAACAGCGCCTGTTTCGGATCCGGGCGAAAGATGCGCGGCATCATGTCGTGGCTGACATCGACCCAGCCCCACCAGGAGTAGTCGACCTTGATGCCGGTTAGCACCGGGAACTTGCGGTAGAGGCCTTCCAGCAGCCGGTCGAGGTGTTTCGGGTTGACCGCATCGGTGCCGGTGATCGCGCTGCGGCTGCCGATCTGCACGCGTCCATCCGGCAGCAGCCGGTAGTAGTGCCGCAGCGTGCGCGTGTCGGTGAGCGGGATGTGCGTCTGAAAGTTCAGCGCTGATCGTTCCTCGTCGGTGAGCACGCGGGTGACGATCGAGTTCGAGAGGATCGGCATCAGCCGGTGCTTCGTCAGCGGATGCAGGCCGGGTGAGGTATAGCCGGCCGTCGCGAAGCAGACGGCCCTTGCCCGAACGATGCCGCCGGGGGTGCGAAGGTGGAAGACATTGCCCTTCTGAGTGCAGGCGAGGACCGGGCTCGAGGTATGAACGCGGGCGCCGAGCTTTCGCGCGAGAGTGAGGTAGCCGAAGGCGAGCTTGGCCGCGTGGATGCCCATGCCGTCGGGCTCGTAAAGCGCGCCGACCGCTTCGTTGTCTCGGACGAAATCGCGATGGATCTCGTCGCGGCCGAGGATGCGGGTGCGGTAGCCGAAGACATCATTGAGCACCCAGGATTCCGCCTCCAGTGACGGCATCACCTTGTTGCGATGGGCGATATAGAGGTGTCCGCCGTCCTGCGGGTCGCAGGCGATCTCCGGCGAGCGGATGAGGTCGCGGAAGAGATCGAAGGCCTCGCTGATTTCGACGTGCATCTTCTTTGCAACATCGACGCCCCAGCGCTCGATCCACTGCGAGCGCTTGAGCCGGCCGGCGGAAATCTGTGCCTGACCGCCGTTGCGGGTGCTGCAGCCCCAGGCGACGCCGTTGGCTTCCAGCACCGTCGCCTTGATGCCATGCTCCCTGGCCAGATGGATGGCGCAGGAGAGGCCGGTATATCCCGAGCCGACGATCGCGACGTCGACGTCGATATCCTTCGAAACGGGCCCGTCGTCGGCTGGCGGCGGGCCGGCCGTTGCGATCCAGTAGGTCGGCGCATAGTCCTTGCCGTCGCCGGGATTGGGCGCGCGGTTGGGATCGTATGCCGGGTCGAAGGGCTTGCTCTGCCGTGGTGTTCTGACAAGCTGTTCCATGTCGGTCTCCTGGCCTGGCTCGTACTCAGTAGCGGAAGGGAGCCGCAATCAGCGGCCGGTTCTTGCGGAAGGCCTGCTTGCGGACGATCTTGCCGTCGCGCAGCGTGAAGAGGTCGCAGCCCTCCGCCTCGATGCGGCTGCCGTCGGCGTTGGTGCCGGAAAAGGTCCATTCCGAAACGCCGCGGTCGCCATGGACGAAGTGGCCGTGATGCGCCCAGTGTGCATCCGCCATCGTCCCCCACACGCCGCTGAAGGCGGTGGCGATCGCATCGGTGCCTTCGACACGCGTGCCGTGGGCTTCGTCGCCGGCGACCGTGTTGAAGATGCAATCGCTGGCGAAGAAGGACATCACGCCGTCGATGTCGTGCCGGTTGAAGGCGTCGAAGAGGTCGGAGAGGTCGTTGGCGGTGATCGGGGCGGTCATATGTCAGTTCCTTGCGTGTTGCAGGCGATGAATTCGGGCATGGCTTCGCCGTGGCCGGATGAACCGGCAGGATCGGCTTTGTCTGTCTGGTGATGGGGCCTTTAGGGCCGAGCGGTTATCCGCTCGGCGGCTGGCGTCCTGTCGAAGGGAGCATCGTCACACCTTGCCCTTCCAGGGAATGAGCGCCTTTTCGAGATGGCGGATCAGGAGGTCGAAAGCGAAAGCGAAGACGCCGATGACGATGATGCCCATGATCACGGTGTCGCTGGCAAGGAACTCGGCGGCGTTCAGAACCATGAAGCCGAGGCCTCGGTGAGCGGCGACCATTTCGGCCGCAACCAGCGTCGTCCAGCCGACACCGATGCCGATGCGCATGCCGGTGAAGATCTCGGGCAGCGCTGCCTTCAAAATGACGTGGCTGATGACCTGACGCCGGCTCGCACCCATCGCATAGGCCGCATGGATCTGCTCGATCGAAACGGAGCGCACGCCGGCGCGGGCGGCAATCGCCATCGGCGCGAAGATCGCCAGGAAGATCAGGAACACCTTGGGGAATTCGCCGATGCCGAGCCAGATGATGATCAGCGGCAGGTAGGCAAGCGGCGGCAGGGGGCGGTAGAACTCGATGATCGGATCGAACAGCCCGCGCATCACCCGGTTGACGCCCATGAGGATGCCGATCGGAACTGCGGTGACGAGCGCCAGCGCGAAGGCGCCGAGCACGCGGCCGAGGCTTGCGAGCGTATGCTGGGCGAGTGTCGAGTTGGAGACGCCCTCCGTCAGCGCGATCACGAACTTGTCCCAGACGGCCAAAGGCGACGGCAGGAACAGCGGTTTCACCCATTGCATCTCGGTGATCAGCAGCCAGAGCGCGACGAGCGTCAGCGCGGTCAGGAGGCTGATATGCCCGCTCATGCCTTCGCCGGGGGCGCCGTAGATCCGGCCCGGCTTGACCGGCTTGGCCTTCATCACGCGCTCAAGCATGGAGGAGCTCCGGGTTTCCGGACTGGCGCTCGTCGCCGTAGATGATGCTGAGGATCTGTTCACGCATGTCGATGAAGTCGCGACTGGATTTGATTGCACGGGCATTGCCTCCTTCCAGGAACCGTTTGTTGAAATCGAGCTCGTAGGTGTGGGTGATCCGTCCGGGCCGCGGCGACATCACGATCAGCCGCGAGCCGAGGAACAACGCCTCCTCGACGCTGTGGGTGATGAAAAAGAACATCTTGTTGGTCAGCTGCCAGACTTTCAGCAGCAGTTCCTGGATGGTCTCGCGCGTCAGCGCGTCGAGCGCCGCCATCGGCTCGTCCATCAACAGCATCGACGGATCGCAGCTCAAGGCACGGGCGATGCCGACGCGCTGCTGCATGCCGCCGGACAGGTGATAGATCATGTGCCGGTGGAAATCCTGCAGGCCGACGAGGGCAAGGTTCTTGGCGGCCACCTCGTGGCGCGTCGCCTTGTCGACGCCCCGCAGTTTCAGTCCGAATTCGGTGTTGTCGATGACGTTGAGCCAAGGCAGCAGCGCGTGCTTCTGGAACACGACCCCGCGGTCGGCACCGGGGCCGGAGACGCGGCGGTGTCCGAGCGTAATTTCGCCGGCGCTCGGGGCCATGAAGCCCGCCATCAGATTGAGCAGCGTGGTCTTGCCGCAGCCGGAGGCGCCGAGTGCCACGACGAAATCGCCGCTCTTGATCTCGAGGTTGACGCCCTTGAGCGCGATGACCGCCTCGTCCGTGTAGAGACCAGGATAGGTCAGGCTCACATTGCTGACATTGAGAGTTTCCATTGGAAAGGCCTTTCGAAAAACGGCTGTTGAGTGGCGTTGGCGGCGCTCCTGGCCGACGGGTGGCCAGGAGCTAAGCGTCGGCTACTTCGCAGCCTCTTTCGCGTAGGCGCTGTTGACATAGGGCGCGTAGTCGTCGAGCGCCTTGTCGATCTGCTTCTGGTCGGCAAGGAACTTTGCGCTTTCGGTGAGCGCGCGAAGCGCACCGCCGCCAAGCCAGGTTTCGGAGGCCTGCTCCTCAGCCGTCGGGAACGACAGGAGGTTCAGTGCTTCCACGGTGCCGGCGCCATCGCCGCCGATCAGCTTGACGATGTTCTGGACCGGTGCGGAGTCCGCCGTCCAGCTGGCGGCGTTCGCCTTGTAGTCGGCATAGGATTCGGCCAGTACCTTGGTGAAGGCGGCCATGAATTTCGGGTTTTCGGCGGCCCATTTCTTGTCGACCACCAGTCCGTCGAAGGTGGGCACGCTTGCCGCGCCGATCACTTCGGAATCGGAGATCACCTTGCCGGTCTTCAGGAGTTCCGACAGGGCCGGCGGCCAGACATAGGCGGCATCGATATCGCCGCGCTGCCAGGCGGCAACGATCTGCGGCGGCTTCATGTTGAGGATGTTGACTTCGCGCGGATCGACCTTCCATACCTGCTCAAGGCCGACCAGCAGATGGAAATGCGAGGTTGAGACGAACGGCACGCCTACCGAGCGCCCGACCAGATCTTCGGGCTTCTCGATGCCGGAACCTTCGCGGGCTACGAGCGCCTCCGACTTGCCGATGTTGTCGAGGATCCAGAACAGTTCGAGATCGACGCCGCGGGTTGCTGCGGCCGTGGTCCCGGTCGAGCCGATAACGCCGATCGGCACGTTGCCGGATGCAAGCGCCGTCGAGATGTCGCCGCCGGAGCTGAATTGGCGCCAGTCGACGATATAGCCCGCCTCCTTGGCGGCGGCGTCGAAGCGGCCGTCGGCGATCGCCGCGATGAACGGACCGACGATCTGCTGGTAGCCGATGATCACGTTGGTCTCGGCGCGGGCAAGGCTGGAAGTCAGGAGGCTGGCCGCAATCGTGGCTGCCCCCGCCATATATTTCAAGGCGTTGGAGTAGAACATGTGTTTCCCTCTGGTTCCGACCCCGTTTTTCGGGATCTGTCGACTGTTTTGCCGATCTCATTTTCGACCATTAGGAATAGAGCAGCTTTGCCGTTTGCTTTATAGCCAGATTGAAAGTTAGATAAGTCCAGTTGTCGTCGTTGGGAGATCGGACGTGGCGCGCATCTCTGTTCCGGAAACCGTGTTCTTCGTCGACCGGGCGGGCCGCGCCAGCTTGCAGGCCCAGATCCGCGAGACGGTCGTTTCCGCCGTGCTGTCGGGACGACTGCCGCCAGGTGCCCAGCTTCCCTCTACCCGCAAGCTTGCAAACTATCTCAATATTTCCCGCCTGACCGTCACGCTTGCCTATCAGGAACTGGCGACCCAGGGATATCTCGACGCGGCCGACCGCAGCAGTTTCCGGGTCGCCGACAAGCCCCCCTTCAACGTGCTCGGCGCGGACGTGGCTCCACCGGACGCGGAAGCTGTGGACTGGTCGTCCAAGCTGCGCTCGACCTTTCGTGTCGCCAAGCAGATGCGCAAGCCGCTCGACTGGAGGCGGTATCCGTACCCCTTTCTCTACGGCCAGATGGACCCGTCTCTGTTCGATCTCTCCGCCTGGCGAGATTGTGCCCGACGAGCGCTGGCGCGCGAAGACTTCGAACTGATGGCCGGCGATTTCGCCGCGTCGGATGACGTGCAACTGGTCAATTACATTTGTTCGCGTACGCTGCCCGGGCGGGGCATTCGGGCCAATCCCGATGAGATCCTGGTGACGGTGGGGGCGCAGAATGCGCTCTGGATCGTTATTCAGCTGTTGCTGCGGCGTGGCTCGCATGCCGTCTGTGAAAACCCCTGCCACCCGGATATGAGTGCCTCGCTGCGGCTGAGCGGTGCCAAGGTCACGGTGCTGGACGTCGACGACGGCGGGCTGCCGCCGGCGAACCTGCCTGAGCAGGTCGACGCCGTGTTCGTGACGCCGAGCCATCACTCCCCGACGGGAGCAACGATGCCGATGGATCGCCGCGTCGCGCTGCTCGAAGCCGCTTCAAGCAGGGACTTCGTCATCATCGAGGACGATTACGAGTTCGAAATGAGCTTTCTCGCCCCGCCGTCGCCGGCGCTGAAGGCCTTCGACAGAAACGGGCGGGTGTTTTACATCGGCAGTTTCTCGAAATCGCTCTTTCCCGGTCTGCGGCTCGGCTATCTCGTGGCGCCGGCGCCTGTGATCCGGGAGGCGCGGGCGCTGCGCGCCCTGATGCTGCGCCATCCGCCGGGCCATCTGCAGCGCACGGCCGCCTATTTCCTGGCGCTTGGCCACTACGACGCCGTGCTGCACCGGATGCGGGAGGAATATCACCTGCGCCATCGGGTTATGGCAGAGGCGCTCAATGCCAACGGACTGAAGATCGCCGGATCGGCAGCCTTCGGCGGGACCTCGTTCTGGATCGAAGGGTCTGACGGTCTGGATGCCGACAGGCTGATGGCCGACCTGCGGGAAGACGGGGTGCTGATCGAATGCGGATCGCCGTTCTTTCCGACCGAAGAGGAAAGCTGCCGCTTCTTCCGCATGGGGTACTCGTCGATCGGCCGGGACCGCATTGCCGACGGCGTCAAGTTGACGGCAAGCCGAATGGCGCAACGCTGATCGAAAAGGCCCCGGCGTCGCCGGGGCTCCGTCCCGTCAGCCGGGATCGGCGTGCCTGCCGCTTTCTAGCCGTTCGACAGAAGGGCCAGGATCTCGGTGCGGTTAAGCTTCTTGCCGCTCGCGACGTCGAAAATCCGAAGCGCGATCCGGTTGGCGGGTGGGTCGGATTGGGTGCAATTGTTCTGGGTGCACCACTCGGCCAGAGCTTCACGCATCTCGATGATATCGGTTGCTGGCGGATTGCGGGTGTTTGACATGGCAGAACCTCATTTTCGCCTTGAGCTTAGGTTCTGCACCACTCCGTCACAACTCTGAGAAATCAGGGGGAACCGGCCGTTTTACCCATCAGAAAGCACGGTACGTCATGCCTGACGCGCAGCGCTTTCAGTTGGGGCGGCATCGCCCGTCTGGCGGATATGCGCCTCGATCAGGTGTTTGAGATCGGCGACATCGCGGGCTTCGAGCGCATCGACCATCATGTGGTGCTCGCGCGCCGAGCGTTCGACGCGGGCTCGTGTGCGCCACTGCGAGACCGGTGCCGACGAGGTGCGTTGGCGGATTTCGGAAACGAGATCCACAAGCTCGTTGTTGCCCGACAGGAGCAAGAGTTCGCGATGGAAGGCGAGGTTTGCCTCGTAGTGCTCCAGCACGGTGCCCTCCATCGTCATCCGGTCAAAATGGCTGGCGAGTTGGCGCAGTTTGGCGATGCTTTCGGGCGTGGCCCTTTCCACCATCAGGTCCGCCACCGCGGTTTCGAGGATGACGCGGATGTCACTGACTTCCTGCGCGCGCCGCCCGTCCGGCTGATAGACGTGATAGCCGCGGTTGGGCACATGTTCGACCAGACGCTTCTGTGACAGCCGGTCAAGAGCCCGACGAACCTCCGGCCGGGTGCAATCGTAGCGCTTTTCCAGGTCGATCTGCTTGAGCCAGGTGCCGGCCGGAAGCACCCCGGTCAGGATGTCTTCGAGAACGAGATCGGTGACGTCTCGGTCGTTGGCCGCATTTTCGGTCACATCGTGCATTTCGGTCATGGGCATTCCTGTTTTCTCGTTTGCCGGCGGGCTCGTTTGGTTCGATCCGCGATCGGTGCGAATTCGGCGTGAGATGGATACCGAAAATATCCATCGCCGCCCATTGCGCAAATTATTTTTGTATCCTAAATTGGCGCCAATTTTGGTAACTATCGCATGTGGGACGCTAAACGCAATGAAGAATACGGAACACGTATGGTCGATCGTCGAGGAAAAGAGCCCGGCCTTCTTCGCGCTCAGCGACCGCGTCTGGGACAGTCCCGAAACCAATTACGAAGAGTTTCAATCCGCCAGCGAGCACGCCCGCCTGCTTGAAGCCGAGGGGTTTCGCGTCGAGCGTAATGTCGCCGGCCTGCCGACTGCGGTGACGGGCGAGGCCGGCGAAGGCGGCCCGGTGATCGCGATCCTCGGTGAGTTCGACGCGCTTCCGGGCCTGAGCCAGGTCGCGGGCCTGGCCGAAGAGCGCCCGGTCGTTCCCGGAGGCAACGGCCACGGCTGCGGCCACAATCTGCTCGGCTCCGGCTCCATGCTTGCGGCTGCCGCGGTCAAGGATTACCTCAAGGCCAATGGTCTGAAAGGGCGCGTGCGCTATTATGGCTGTCCGGCCGAAGAGGGCGGCTCGTCCAAAGGCTTCATGGTGCGGGCCGGCGCCTTCGACGATGTCGACGTCGCCATCTCCTGGCACCCGGCAGCCTTTTCCGGCGTCAACAATCCGATCTCGCTTGCCTGCAACGAGATCAATTTCCACTTCTCCGGTCGCGCCTCCCATGCCTCGGCGACGCCGCACCTCGGTCGCAGCGCGCTTGATGCCGTCGAGCTGATGAATGTCGGCGTCAACTACATGCGCGAGCACATGCCATCGAGCGCCCGGGTGCACTATGCCATCACCGATGCCGGCGGCAACGCACCGAACGTGGTGCAGGCCCGCGCGACGGTGCGTTATCTCATTCGCGCTCGTTCCTTGCCGGACCTGCTCGGCCTGATCGAGCGCGTCAAGAAGATCGCTGAAGGGGCCGCGCTGATGACGGAAACGACCGTGCGCCATGAGGTCATCAGCGGGGATGCCAATCTTGTCGGCAACGGTCCGCTCGAGGCGCGGCTCCACACCTGTCTCGAGCATCTCGGGCCTGCCGCCTTCGATGCCGCCGACCTGGAGACGGCGCGAAAGTTCCAGGCCACCTATACGCCTGACGATATTTCCGCATCCTACGCCCGCTTCGGCCTGTCGCCGCGCAAGGGGCAGCCACTGTGCGACATGATCTATCCGCTTTATGGCGGCGACGGCAGCATCGTCGGCTCCACTGACGTCGGCACCGTGAGTTGGGTCGTCCCAACGGTGCAGATGCGTGGCGCGACCTATGCGATCGGCACGCCGGGCCATTCCTGGCAGCTGGTCGCCCAAGGAAAACTGCCGGCGGCCCACAAGGGCATGGCCCATGCGGCGAAAGCCATGGCGAGCCTTGCCATCGACCTGATGTCGGATCCCGAACTGGTGGCCGCCGCCAAGGCGGACCATCGCAGCCGGCTCGACGGAACGCCCTTCGTCAATCCGATCCCTGATGATGTCGATCCGCCTCTTCCTGTGCGCGAGGCAAGCTTCGCCGAAAAGGGAGCGCAGGCATTGTGACCCAACCCGGTATCCTCGAACTCCTCAGTTTTGGCCCCGACGGCTGGGGAAACATCCTGCTTGCCGGCGCGATGATGACGATCCTGATCGCACTGTCGGGTTACGCGACCGGTGCTGTCATCGGCGTCCTTGGCGCCTGGGCGAAAGTGAGGGGCGGGCCGGTCACGCGTCTGGTTGCAGATGTCTACACGACGGTGCTGCGCGGCATTCCGGATCTGCTGGTCATCTATCTGCTCTATTTCGGCGGTTCCGCCGCAATCTCCGCGGTTGGGCATCTGTTCGGTGCCGAAGGCTTCATCGGCTTTCCGGGCTTCCTTGCCGGCATGCTTGCGGTCGGGATTACCTCCGGCGCACAGCATACGGAGGTTTTTCGTGGCGCGTTCAGGGCAGTGCAACCCGGAGAGATCGAGGCGGCGATTGCCTGCGGCATGCCGCGGTGGCTGCGCTTCCGGCGCATCGTTGCGCCGCTGACCCTTCGGCACGCGCTGCCCGGCCTCGGCAATGTCTGGCAGGTGGTGCTCAAGGAGAGTGCGCTGGTCTCGATTACCGGCGTCGCGGAACTGCTCCGCCAGTCCCAGGTTGCCGCAGGCTCCACCGGCCTGCCCTTCGATTTCTACCTGATCGCCGGCGGCATCTATCTGGCGATCTCGACGGTATCGAGTGCCGTCCTGCACCGGGCCGAGCATCATTTCAGCCGCGGCGTGAGGAGAAACTGATGGACTGGACCTTCCTTCAGGAGACCTTCGTCAGTCTCATTTCTGCCGTCCCGCTGACATTGCTGCTGGCGGTCAACGCGATCGCGTTCGGCGCGGTCCTGGCGGTCGGCATCGCCGTTGCCCGTTTTTCAGCCATCGCGCCGCTGCGCTGGCTGGCGCAGGCCTATGTCTTCGTTTTCCGCGGCACGCCGCTGCTCGTCCAGCTCTTCATCATCTACTACGGCCTCAGCCAGTTTCCGGCCATTCGCCATAGTCCGCTCTGGCCGATCCTCAGGGAGCCCTACTGGTGTGCAGTGCTGGCGCTTGCGCTCAACACCGCCGCCTATGCCAGCGAGATCGTCCGCGGCGGTCTGCTTTCGGTTCCTTTCGGACAAATCGAAGCGGCCAGGGCATGCGGCATGTCACGTTTCATGATCTTCCGGCGCATCACGCTGCCCCTCGGCGTCCGGCAGGCGCTGCCCGGCTACGGCAACGAGATGATCTCGATGGTCAAGGCGACGTCGCTGGCATCGATCATCACGCTCATGGAAGTGACGGGCGTTGCGGCGCGCATCATCTCCGAGAGCTACCGCGCGATCGAAGTCTTCGTCGTCGCCGGCGCCATCTATCTCACCATCAACTTCCTGCTCACCCGCCTGGTGCAGCTCGTCGAGTTCCGGCTGAGCCCACACCTCAGGCAGCCGGTCGCGGTGTTGCCCGCCATCATCGAAGGAGAAGCGCATTGAGTTCGCCCGCGTCGTCCGTTGCGCCCGTCGCCATCAGCGTTCGGGACATCCACAAGAGTTTCGGCCCGATCGAAGTCCTGAAGGGCATTTCGCTCGACGCACGCGAAGGCGAGGTCGTCTCCATTCTCGGCTCGTCCGGCTCGGGCAAGTCGACCCTGCTTCGCTGCATCAACATGCTCGAAACGCCCGATCGTGGCGCGGTCACGGTTGCAGGCGAGACCATCGAGATGCTTGCTGCCGGCAACGGCAAGAGCCGCCCGCGGGATCGCGCCCAGGTGGATCGCATCCGCTCGCGCCTCGGCATGGTGTTCCAGAGCTTCAATCTCTGGTCCCACAAGACGGTGCTGGAAAACGTCATCGAGGCCCCGATCCACGTGCAGAAGCGCCCGCGCGCCGAATGCATCGAGGAGGCTGAAGCGCTTCTTGCCAAGGTCGGGATCGCAGCCAAGCGCAATCACTACCCGGCGCATCTTTCCGGCGGCCAGCAGCAGCGGGCGGCGATCGCCCGGGCGCTCGCCATGCGCCCGGCGGTGATGCTGTTCGACGAGCCGACATCGGCACTCGATCCCGAACTCGTCGGTGAGGTGCTGCGCGTGATGCGCGCGCTCGCCGAAGAGGGGCGCACGATGCTGGTCGTCACCCACGAGATGGGCTTTGCGCGCGATGTCTCGAGCCGGGTCATCTTTCTTCACCAGGGTCAGATCGAGGAAGACGGTCGACCAGACGAGGTATTTGGCAACGCCAAATCCGAACGCTTCCGGCGGTTCATCAAGGCGTGAACCGGCGGCCTTAACCACTCAAAAAAGGGGAACTACCAATGAACTACACGAAATCGGCAATGAAGGCATTGTGCATCGCGACGATGATGTTTTCGGCCACCGGCGTGCATGCGGAAAACAAGACGTGGACGCGCGTGTCGATCGCAACCGAAGGCGGGTTCAAGCCTTACAACTTCACAAAGCCCGACGGCACGCTCGACGGCTATGAGATCGAGCTCAGCAAATATCTCTGCGCCCATATGAAGGTGGAATGCGAGATCAACGTCCAGAACTTCGACGGCATGATCCCGGCGCTGAACGCCGGCAAGTTCGACGCGATTATTTCCGGCATGTCGGCGACCGCCAAGCGCGAACAGGTCATCGACTTCAGCGACTCCTACGGTTCGACGGGCCAGGCATTTGCTACCTCGAAGTCGGGCCCGCTCGCGGCGCTGCCTGAAAAGGGCGTCGTGTTTTCGCTCGCATCGAACGAGGCAGGCGCTGTCGCCGAGATCGAGAAGCTGAAGCCGTTGCTCGAAGGCAAGACGATCGGCGTCCAGATCGCCTCGACCGGTGCCGCCTTCGTCGACAAGTATCTGAAGGGCGTGGTCGAGGTGCGCGAGTACAAGACCACCGAAGAACACGACCTTGATCTGGCTGCCGGCCGCGTCGATCTGGTCATGGCCTCGATGGCCTATCTGACGACCGCTTCCGAAAAGCCCGGAAACGAGGACATGACCACGACCGGCCCCCGCTTCCAGGGCGGCTTTCTCGGTCGTGGCAGTTCGGTTGGCCTGCGCAAGACCGATCCGGAACTGAAGGCACTGTTCAACGCGGCGATCGCAGCCGCCAAAGCGGATGGAACGATCAAGACGCTTTCAGAAAAGTGGTTCGGCTTCGACGTCACGCCGCGATAGGTTAAGCATCTCGATCAGACACAGCTGATTGCTTTTTCACCGGACGCCGTCGCGCACGATCGCGGCGGCGTCCGACTTGCCTGACGGGCGAAAAACTGTGCCTTCGCCCCTGATCTGCCAAGCGTATAGACCCGGCCGGACCCGCGTCGATCAGGCCTGCATTTTCGCAATCGCATTGGTCGCCAGTCCGAGCAGCGACGCGGGGCCGCCGAATGGCCAGCTTGGCAGGCCCACTGGAACCATGCCTCCCGACGCGACCACCGGAAGCATCGGCCACAGCGCGCTATTTTCCAATTCTACCGGCGCTTCGTCGGCAAGCAGGATAAGTTTGGATTTTCCATCGAGCGCAGCGAGGCCCTCGAGCCCGATGGTGCTGAACCCGAACGGTTCGGCCGGCAGATCGAGGGCCGCGGCAAAGCCGGCCCGGACGAACATCTGCATCACCGCCGAGTTCGATGTGAAAATGCGCAGGCGCGGCACGCCCGGCAGCGGTTGGGCAATCAGCACTGGCTGGCCGCCAAGCTTGCTATCGGTGATATTGGCCGCGATGTCGGCAAGCTTCCTGTCGAAATCCGCAAGCAGCCCGTTGGCCGCTTCGCTGCGGCCGAGCGCTTCGCCTGCAGCTTTGGTTGCGGTGTAGACTGCGGCCAGCAGGTCACCGTCTTGCGGTTGGTCATCGAGGAGCCGCGTCGGGGCGATTTCCGAAAGCTGCTGTTCGAGCGCCCGGTGTCGCAGGGCGGAAGACAGAATGAGGTCCGGCCGAAGACGGTTCAGAGCCTCCATGCTCGGTTGCTGGCGCCCGCCGACATCAATCGCATCGACAAGCCCGTCGTTTTCGATCGACACCCAGCGTCGATAGCCGTCGAGATCGGCCACGCCGACGGGACGTTCGCCGAGCAGCAGGGCGATCTCGGTTGCCAGCCATTCGAGCGTGACGAGCCTGCGCGGCTCGCCGGCATGAAGGCGCGGTGCGGCCAGAAGCGACAGGGCGCCGAAAACGAAACCCCGTCGTGTCTGACTGATTACCATTTGATGCTCGCGGTGGCGACGACGGACCGGCCCTGGCCGTAGTAGCACTGAGTGGTGGTGTTGCAGCCGGCGACATAGGTCTTGTCGCCGAGGTTGTAGCCGTTGAGCTGCAGGCGATAGCGATCGTGTTCGTAGCGAACGAAAGCATCGACGAGCGTGTACCCCGGGACGAAGAACGTGTTGGTGGTGTCGCCGGCAGTCTTGCCGATGTGGCGCACGCCGCCGCCGATCACCAGTTCGCCTTCCCAGGCGTCCGGCAGGGGCATGTCGTAGCTGACGAACAGCGACTGCTGCTGCTTGGGAACGGTATAGGGCATCTTTCCGATCTGCGACGCGGTCTGGCTTTCCGTGACTTCCGGATCCTGGAAGCTGGCGGCCGCTGTCAGGTTGAGGCCATCCCAAAGGCTGGCATTGGCTTCGATCTCGACGCCGCGCACCCGGACTTCATCGGTTTGATAATAGACGGTGGCGATACGGTTGACCACATTCTGCTGCGTCGCCTCGAAGGCCGACAGCGTCACGTCGAAGTCTGCTTCGTCAGGCGCATACTTGACGCCCACTTCCTTGAGCGTGCCGGTCGTCGGCTTCAGCGGCGTATTGGCCAGCGTCAGCACCGGCAGGAACGAGGTCGAATAGAGCGCGTAGGGCACGACGCCGTTGTCGAAGACATAGGCCGCGCCGACGCGGCCTGTAAACTGGCTCGGATCCTGTGTGTATGGCGTCGTCACGCCGGTTGCCAGCGCCTTGGACTGAGAGCTGATGTTGACGAAATCCTGGCGCCCGCCGGCGGTGAGCCGCAGTCCACCCAGTTCGATCTGGTCCTGGACATAAATGCCGACCTGTCGCTGGATCTGGTCGAGGCGGGTCGTAAGCGCCGCGGGCGTGAACGGCTGGTCGTAGGTCGGATCGAACAGATCCTGAGTCGGGCCGACCTTGGAGCCGGTGTTGTTGATCAGGCGCTGCCATTGAAAGTCGACGCCGGCCAGCATCGTGTGTTGCATCGGGCCGGTATCGAATTTGTACTCGAGGTTGGTGTCGAGCGCATAGGCGTCGAGCACCGGCTGCGCATTGTAGATGGTGCGCGTGATGGTCCGGTCGTCGGGGAGCAGGCCGCTGGTAAACAGGTTCTGATAGTTTGCGTCGAGACGGGAGTAGCGGAAGTTCTGTCGCAGCGTCAGGTCGTCGCTGAGCGCCTGTTCCAGGCGATAGCCGACATAGGCCGTTTCCTTCTCATAGGTGTCATAGCGCGGGTCGCCGTCGGTGAAGTTCCGTGGGATCGCCATTCCCAGGCTATTGGGCAGTACGCTGCCGCGCGCCGGGATGATCGCGCCAGCCTGGCCGGCGTCGTCCTTCATGTAGGCGCCGTAGACGGTGAGGCTCGTATCCTCGTCCGGCGTCCAGGAGATCGTCGGGCTGATGGCGAAACGGTCGTTCTTGCCGAGCTTGATGCCCGTTTCGCTGTCACGGTAGATGCCCATAAGGCGATAGGCGAGATCGCCGTCCTTGCCGAGCGGGCCGGTGAGGTCGAAGCCGGTTTCCTTCTGGCTGAAGCTGCCGTAGCGCGCGTAGACTTCGCCGCTTGCTTCGTCGGACGGGTCCTTGCTGATCATGTTGACGACGCCGCCGACATTGGTCTGGCCGAACAGAGCCGAGCTCGGGCCGCGAAGGACTTCGACGCGGTTGAGGAAATATGGCTCGACGCGGAAGCCGGCATAGCCGCCTGTCTGGTTGGCGATCTGCGGGATGCGCAGGCCGTCGAGATAAAGATCGGCCGGGAAGCCGCGCACGGTGAAGTAGTCGGAGCGCGTGTCGTTGCCGTAGCGCTGGCCGTTGACGTTGGCGCTATAGACCAGGCTGTCGGCGACGGATTGCACTGCACGATCCGTCATGCTGGCCCGCGTGATAACCGATATGGATTGCGGCGTCTCGGCGACCGGTGTCGGCGTCTTGGTGGCCGATGCGCTGTCCTTGGCAACATAGCCTTCGCCGGGCGAGCGCGAGGTCTTCGTCGAGGCGCGGCTGCCGTCGACCGTGATCGTCTCCAGCTTTGTCGCCGGCTGGCCATCTTGCGCATGGGCGAGTGGCATCTGCGACAGAATTGCGAAACCGGCGACACTGGAAATCAGCAGGCCATGGGTCTTCGAGCGGGCTTTTTGCGCGGAACGCATCGGCAGGTCGCCGTTGGAGGAGCGCGCGGAACTCGAATGCCTGTGTACCATTGCCAATTTTCCTGACCTTGCATGTCCAGAGCGGCGGACCCGCCTGCGGGTGCAGAAAGGTCGGTGCCTGTCGTCTTCTTGCGGGTCTGTCGAACCGCTTACGGCGACTAACTAGACTTTTGTAGTCAACATTGTCAGGTCAAAAACGATCGCGATCGGGCCAATATATGGCCCGATGAAGTGCGAAGTAATTGAATAAGGGAAATGGGCCAAATATCGCTTTGAAAATACCCGGTGCCGTGTCTATTGCTCACCGAAATATGGGCCGGAAGAGCAATCCCGCCGGGCATGAGCGAGAGGCGCAACGCAAGGTAGCGCTCAGCGGATAGCAATTGATGAGGACGAAGTGAAGCGCCCGCAGCAAGCCATCGATCTTCAGACGGTTCCGCGGCCCGTTGCGGCGATGACACGTCTCTACGAGACGAGTGTCGATTTCGGCTGGCACAGCCACCGGCGCGGGCAATTGCTGCAGAGTGTCGAAGGCTTCATGACGGCGCGAACGCTGGATGCATCGTTCATCGTGCCGAGCGGGCATGGCCTGCTGATCGCACCGAACCTGCCGCATGCGGTTACCAGTCATGGCCGGGTAAGGATGCAGTCGCTTTACATCGAGCCGGTGACCGATCCGGTGCTCGGCTGGGAGCCCGTCCGGGTCATTCCCACCTCGCCGTTGCTGTCGGCGACCGTTTCGGCCCTGCTTGAAGAGCCCGTGCTCTATGACGAGGATGGCCGGGGCGGGCATCTCGTCGCCTTGATCCTGCAGGAAATCACACGCGCCAAGGAAGGTCCCTTCGCCCTGCCGATGCCGCAGGACAAGCGGTTGCAGAAACTCTGCATGGATCTCTCCGACAGGCCGTCCATCGATCTCGATATCGACAGCTGGTCCGACATGCTGGGCATGAGCCGGCGCACGATGACCCGCAAATTCAGGATGCAGACCGGCATGAGCTTTGCCGAGTGGCGGCGGCGTCTGCGCATCGCCCATGTCATGCGGCGTCGTGCCGAAGGCGCACGGCTGGAGGAGGCGGCTGTTGACGTCGGATATCGCTCCGTTTCGGCCCTGCGCAATGCACTGCGCGAGGTGCTGTCGTGACCGTTGCGGCGATGGCGGTGGACACCGCTGAGGCAAGGCGTGCCGCAATCATCGAGGCGACGGATGTCAGCGTTGTCTTCAATGGCGTGGCTGCCGTCGATCGGGCCTCGGTGGCAATTCATCCCGGCCGGATCACTGCGATCTGTGGTGCCAACGGCTCGGGCAAGAGCACGCTGCTGAAGTGCCTTTCAGGCCTCGAGGCGCCGACCGGCGGCGATATCCGGCTCGCCGGTCAAGCCCTTGGCGGTCTCAGCCGCCGCGACATCGCAAGACAGGTTGCCGTGCTCGGGCAAAACCCCGAAACGCCGGCGGGATTGAACGTCGAGGAACTGGTTGAGCAAGGGCGATACCCGCATCGGCCGTGGCTGACGCGGCTGAGGACCAATGACAGGGACGCGATCGAGCGGGCAATCGCCGCCGTCGATCTCGCGGACATGCGCAAGCGCCAACTCGCCTCGCTGTCCGGCGGCGAACGCCAGCGTGCCTGGGTGGCGATGGCGCTCGCCCAGGAGCCGCAGATCCTGTTTCTCGACGAGCCCACGAGCTTCCTCGACGTGCGCCATCAGGCAGAGCTTTTGACGCTGCTGCGCCGGCTCAACCGCGAGGATGGGCTGACGATCATTGCGGTGCTGCATGATCTCAATCAGGTGATCGAATTTGCCGACGACGTCATCCTGATGAAAAAGGGGCAGGTGCTTTCGACGGGTGCGCCGGCTGATATTTTTACGCCGCAGAGCCTCAGCCATGCCTTTGGGTGCAAGGTCGATGTGGTCGCGCATCCGCATACAGGCCGACCCTTCTGCCTGATCGACTGGGTCGGCGACGATCGCGGTCGCGATCGCGCTGGAGACGATCGCTAGTGCGTTCGGCATCGTTGCATGCGTCGACCGCAGTTTCACTGAGGCTGATGTTCGGGTTGGGGCTGGTCCTGCTGATCGGCCTTGCGCTCCTGGCGCTGAAACAGGGCGGCGGCTTGGTCGCCTGGGGCGATATTGTCGCGGCCCCCTCGCGCCCCGAGACGCTGGCGCAAGCCATCATCGAGGCCATTCGCGCGCCCCGGCTTTCGGCTGCGATCCTGGTCGGCATCTGTCTCGCTGTCGCCGGCGCCGTGATGCAGACCGTGCTGCGCAATCCGCTTGCTGCACCCGATATTCTGGCGGTGACGACGGGCGCGCAGCTTGCGCTGGTCATCGTCACGCTGCTTCTGCCGTTCTATGTGCCGAGCCTCGCGGCGACCGTTTTCGGCGGCGTTTTCGGCGGGCTCGCCTGCCTGACGCTGGGTGGTGGCCTCCGTGCGCCGCCGGTTCGTCTGGCGCTTGCCGGCATCGCGGTTTCGCTGTCGTTTGCGGCGATTTCGTCGGCGATCGTGCTGATGGCCGACGATAGGGCCTCCGGCATCGTCCTCTGGTCGGCCGGCATCCTCGACCAGACAGGCTGGACGAAGATCGCAACCGTCGGGCCGGCCGTCTTCGCGGGGCTGTTCGTGGTCAGCTTGATGGCGCCGTCTCTCGATTTGCTGGGGCTCGGCGAGGATTCGGCCAGGGGCCTTGGCGTGACCCGGGCGGTGACGTTGCTTGCCCTTAGTGCCAGCGTGGTTCTGGCCGGATCGGCCGTGACGCTCGGCGGTCCCATCGGTTTTGTCGGACTTGCCGTTCCCAATCTGCTCCGTGGCATCGGCATCACCCGGCATCGCCATGTCATTCCCCTCTCGGCAATCTGGGGCGCTGTGGCTGTTCTGATTGCCGACGTCACGGCACAGTGGCTGGGCGCCGAAGGCTCGTCGATCCCGACCGGCGCGATCGTTGCCTGCCTTGGAGCCCCGGCAATGCTGGTCCTGCTCAGATTTGCCAGGATCGGCCAGGAACAGCGGCCGCGGGCGCTTTCGATATCCGCTCGGCTGCCGGCCAGCCTCCTCTTTGCTGTTCTCCTGGTCGCATCGGCGGTTGCCGTCGCGTCGGCACTCGCCGTCGGCGACGGCGTCGCCAGGACCGTGTCGGAGCTGGTGGCCGTTTTCGATTTGCGGGCGCCGCGCCTTCTGGTCGCCATGGGCGCCGGCATGCTTCTGGCTGGCGCCGGCGTCTTCCTTCAGGCGGCCACCCGCAATCCCTTGTGCGGGCCGGAAACCCTGGGTCTGGCACAGGGGGCAGCCCTTTTCAGTCTTGTGGCGCTTCTCGGCGGGTTGCTGCCGGGCTCGCCGGGCTTCCAGCTGGTGGCGGCTGCGGGTTCCTTTGCCGCCCTGTTCTGCCTCTTTGCCTTCGGCGTTCACCGGACACCGGAAAGGCTGGTGCTTTACGGCATTGCCCTTGCGGCGAGCCTCGGCGCCTGCGGCACCATCGTCGTCGTCGAGGCGCGGCTGCAGACCACGCAGGCCTTGTCGTGGCTGGCAGGGTCCACGCATGCTCGCGGCATGGACGACGCGGTAGCCCTCCTACCCTGGCTCCTGCTTCTGCTCGTTGCAGCCGTGTCGTTCTGCTCGCGGCTCGATGTGCTGGTCCTCGGTGACGACACGGCACGGTCGCTGGGGCTCTCGACCAGCAGAACCCGTCTTGCTGCGGCCGCGTGCGCCGCCGCCTTCGTCGCCGGCGCGGTGTCGTCCGTCGGCGCTATCGGCTTCGTCGGTCTGCTCGCGCCGCATGCCGGAAGGCTTCTCGCCGGTCCGAAACATGCGCGCCTTCTACCTGTTTCGCTGGTCCTCGGCGCTGTTCTCGTCGTCGTCGCCGATATGTTGGGACGCAGTGTCATTGCGCCACGCGAGTTGCCGGCAGGCATCGTGACCGCATTGGTCGGGGCGCCGGTGTTCGCTCTGCTGCTGCACCGTCGTCGTTCCTGAAGAGGATAGACCAGGCAGGCGGCGATAACCTTCGGCGTTGCTCACGCCCTCGCCCCGAAGCCTTTTCGAAGACCGGTCAGGATGTCGGTCCATGGGGAGCCTCGGTTGACGTGCGCAGGCGGATCAACGTGAAAACCCTCTGCCCGCTGCGCCTTCAGCCGCTGCTCTTAATTGCGGAATATGCCCTTGTAGTAGGCTCCGTTCCTCGGCGGAGGGTGGTTGACGACCACGGCAGGACGCTTGTTTTTCGCAGGCGCGGCGGACGGCCTTCCCGATGCCTCGGCATTGCGTGAGCGGTCCTGTGATCCGCCCTGGGCTGCGGCGGGGTTCGCGACGCCGGTGCCGATCGTAAAGGCCAGCACTGCAATGACCGACAGTCCGCGGAGCATTCTGCGCATTGTTCCATCCCCCTGTTGCTGCGTCACGGTAGACGATCGCATGAGCCTGCGTCGATGCTGTGACGCTTGCAGCGCGCTGCCCAGTCTCCAGGATGGCGCCAACATGCCCACCAACCCGATCCTCGCCTGGAAAAGCTGCGCTTTGCAACCCAGCAGGCGGGTGCGGCGGGCCATATTCTATTCTGGATCGGCTGAATGCGCGCCGATCAAGTGTTAAGATCGCGGCTCCAAGGCGACGAGGGCGAGTGACATGCTGAGCGCGGACCGCAGTGACCGGGGGCCATTCTGGACACGACCCATTCCAGTGGGGCAGGCGGAGCTCAATCCGTCCGTTCTCGATGAGATTGACGCAAATGGGGGGCGGACCGGATTTCGCGGCTACGTTCTGCAGATCTTCGAGGCGCTGGATGCGCCGCCTTCGGGGGTTCTCGAAATCGCGTTCAATCGGAAGCAGCGTCGCGCCTGCGGCATTTACGAAAGCGAAGCATCGGGCCCCGCCGCCCGAAAGGATCATGTCGTCCTGATGACCGATCCTGTCTGGTTTGCCGCCTCGACCCCGCAGGAGGCCGCAAACGTCCTGTTTCAGACGCTGGTCGACCGCGCGCCTGATCTTTAAGCGCACCCGAACCCGCCGCAAGTGTTGCGGCGGCGAGGCAGAAACGCATTCAGGTCAAGATGCCCAGCCGGCATCTTGTCGGCGGACGTTATCGATCCGCGGGGGAAAGCCAGTCCGGCATCCGCGCCGACACGCGTCCCGTCAGCGCCGCTGTCACGCAATCGGCAAGGTTGCCAAGGCGAACCGCACGGCCGGATAGGCCGGGGCCGTAATGGGCATATTTACCGGAATTGGTCATCAGCGCCCGGGTTTGTGTGGGGAACACGGGTTCCGAAATCGAGCACCAACAGAGGTCGGGCAGGACCTGAACGCCGCTTGCCTCGAGGGCGGCCAGCACGCCTTCGGTGCGGGCAGCGGCAATCACGTCGCGGCCGGCGGTGACGATGACGGCAACATGCTTGTGCCGCGGACGACCGCCGAGGGCCGTGGCGAGTGCCCGACATTCGGCAAGCGACGCATGGGGACTGCCGATCGCGACGAGGTCCACATCCTCCGGCCCACTGTTCAGCACCGTCCAGGCGGCCGCCATCTCGGCGCGCGTGATCGTTACGGTATCGGCGTCGTCTGCCGCGGCGCCTTCGGCCTCGGGTGTGACGCCTTCGATATGCAGCATTGGCGAAGCGGACGTCGTCCCGAAGGCGGCACAGAGTGCCTTCAGGTCGTCGGGCGAAGGTTTCGCAGCGGCAAGGCCGCGCAAAAGCGGAATACGATCCGGCGCGGCGCGCCCGGCGAGATAGCCGATCAGCGGCCAGAAGGCGTCATCCACGGTTTCCGGCAGATCCACGTCGATGACGCGGCTCGCCTTGCGGTGTTCATCGAGATAGACGCCGGAGAGCGGTGCGCGACCGGTCAGCGCGATGCACAGGTCGAGGAAATCAGGGTGTTTTGCCGTGCGAGCGCCGAGCACGGTATTGGCGTAGATCACGGCGTTCGATTCCGCCCAGGCGATCGCTTCGCCGGCCTCAGGCGCGCTGTCGAGCAGATAGGGCGAACAGGTAAAGGTCGGGCGGCAGCCCATGCGGACATAGGCGTCGGCAAGACGGGCGGCCGGGTCGCCGAAGGACGAGGGCACACCCTGCGCCTGCCAGTTGGCCCGGTCGACCGAGATGGCGTTCATCGTCGTCGGCAGCCGGACTTGCGCGCCCATGTCAGCCATTTTCTCGGCGAAGGTCAGGTTGGCGGGGCTGGCATAGATGCAGCCGTCGATATGCCCCTGGGTGACGCTGATAAGGCGGGTGGCGCCCTGTTGCGCCGCCATGGCGCAGATGATGCGCATGGCTGCCTCAACCGCCACGCCGTCGCGGCCGTCAAGCATGGCTCGATCAGCGTCATCAAGGTCGAGCCTTGCGGTCGCAGGCGGTGCAATCTCGATCGTCAGCCCCTCGGCCTCGATCGCCTTTTCGGTGATGCGCGCAGACTTTGCCTTGGCGAGTGCTGCGAACGCATCGCGTGAGAGGCGCAGGACGGGCAGCCGCTTGTCGAACATCTCGGCGGCTATCAGCGCGCCCAGCGTCAGCACGTCCTCTGCCTCGGAAAAGACGAGCGCTGCCGGAGCGCGGCCGGTCAGCGCCAGATCGAGCAGCACGCCGGAGCCGGTGCAGGAGCCCCGGCTCGACGGCATCATCAGGATACTGCCGGTCAGACAGAGCCCGTGCAGCGGGTGGTGAACATCGATCACCGCTCCGGTCGCCGGATCGACGCCCCCCCAGAAGCTCAACGCTTCCGGTGCGGCAACGACGGGTCCCTCGGCGGTGCCGCCAAGGATGCTGTGAGCGGAGATCGAATTTGTCATTTGACGACGAAGCCGTGTGCGAAGGGGTCGCGATCGTCGATGAAGATCGTGTTGATGCCGGTCATGCGCGCCCATCCGGCGATGGAGGGGATGATCGCATCGCGGTCGGCGACCTTGGTCGCCGCCTCGACCCGACCCTTGAACAGCGATCCGATAATCGATTCATGCACGAATTCATCGCCGACCTTCAGCTTGCCCTTGGCGGCCAGCTGCGCCATGCGCGCGGAGGTGCCAGTGCCGCAGGGCGAGCGGTCGATCGCCTTTTCGCCGTAGAACACGGCGTTGCGGGCGTGCGCTTCGGCCTGCGTCGGCTTGCCCGTCCACTGGATGTGGCTGAGCCCCTTGATCTCCGGATGCTCGGGATGGACGAACTCGTACTTGGCGTTCAGGGCGGCGCGCAGTTTTGGGCTCCAGCCGATCAGTTCGCCGGCCGTGTGGTCGGCCATGTCGCGGAAGTTTTTCTGCGGCTCGACGATGGCGTAGAAGTTGCCACCATAGGCGACGTCGACGACGATCTCACCAAGGCCCTCGACCTCGGCCGTCAGGCCTTCGGCGTAGAGGAAGCCGGGCACGTTGGTCAGGCGCACTTCCTCGACGAAGCGGCCCTCCTGGCGGTAGCTGATGTCGACCTTGCCGGCAGGCGCGTCGATCGACAGCTTGCCGGGCTCGCGCGGCGTGATTAGCCCGTTCTCGATCGCCATGGTGATCGTGCCGATGGTGCCGTGGCCGCACATCGGCAGGCAGCCGGAGGTCTCGATGAACAAAACGGCGACATCGCAATCGGGGCGTGTCGGCGGGTAGAGGATCGAGCCGGACATCATGTCATGGCCGCGCGGCTCGAACATCAGGCCGGTGCGGATCCAGTCGAATTCCCGCAGGAAATGGGCGCGCTTTTCCAGCATGTTGGCGCCCTCGAGACGAGGGCCGCCGCCGGAAACGAGGCGGACGGGATTGCCACAGGTGTGCCCGTCGATGCAGGAGAAGGTGTAGGTGGCCATGGTCGAAACCTCTGTCAGAACCGTTGCGGCGAGAAGGGGGCGATGTCAATCGTCGGGGACTGGTTGGTCAGGAGATCCGCGACCAGCCGGGCGGTGCCCGCCGATTGGGTCAGGCCGAGATGGCCGTGACCGAAAGCATAGACGACCCGCGCCGTCGTGCGGGCGCGGCCGATGGCCGGAAGGCTGTCGGGCAGCGACGGGCGGAAACCCATCCACTGCACGCCGCCCGTGGGCTTGAGGCCTGGCAGGAAGGTTTGGGCCTTCTTGAGCATGGCCTCGGATCGGCGATAATTCGGCGGCAGCGTCAAGCCGCCGAGTTCCACCGCACCGCCGACACGGATGCCGGTCGAAAGGCGGGTGACGACGAAGCCATGGCCGCCGAAGGTGACCTGCGTGCGAAGGTCGAAGGCATCTGCCGGCAGCGTCGTGTTGTAGCCGCGCTCGGTTTCGAGCGGAATACTCTCGCCGAGGGATTTGGCGATCCGGTGGGAGAAGGCGCCGGCTGCAAGCACGACCTGCGCCGCACGGCGCGTGTTGCCGTTCGTCGTGCGGACTTCGACACCGTCGTCGATCGTCGCAAGGGCCGTAACCTCGGCGCGCTCGATGGCGCCGCCTCTAGAGCGGAAATGCTCCGCGAGCGCCAGCGTATAGAGCTTGGGGTCGGCGATCGAGTACCACCCCGGCGTAAACGTGCCATGGGTGAAGCAGGGTGCAAGACCCGGCTGGATCCCGGCCATCTCGGCAGCACTCATATGGCGGAACTCGACACCATGGTTTGCACGTGCCTGCCATCCGGGCAGCGAAGCCTTGAGCTCGGCGTCGCTTTCATAGACCTGAAGATTGCCTTCCTTGCGCAGCATGGCCAAGGTGCCGGTTGCAGCAAGGAACGGTTCCAGCTCCGCCTTGGACAGGTCCATCATCGCCGTCTGGGCGGCGGTCGAATGGGCCACCCGCTTCGGCGAGCAGGCGCGCCAGAAGCGGAACATCCACGGCGCGATCTGCGCGGCGTAGGCGGGCGGGACACTCAGCGGCCCGAGCGGGTCGAGCAGCCACTTCGGTGCCTTCTTCAAAATGCCGGGTGAGGCGAGCGGCAGGATGTCGGTGAAGGCAAAGGCCCCGGCATTACCAGCCGAAGCCCCGGCCGCGGGGCCTTCCCGGTCGAGCACGGTGACCGAAAGCCCCCGTGCCTGGGCCGCGATTGCGGCGGAAAGGCCGACAACGCCGGCGCCGATGACGATGACGTCAGGCTGAGCTGCATCCTTCATGATCGGCTCAGTGTGTCGCAGCCAGGAACTTTTGCAGTTCTGGATCCTTCGGCGCACCGAACAGCGCCTCCGGCGGGGCGATCTCGGCCATCACGCCCTTGTGGAAGAAGGCCACTCGGTCGGACACCTCGCGGGCGAACTTCATTTCGTGCGTGACGCAGATCATCGTCATGCCCTCGGAGGCAAGCATGCGCAGCGTGTCGAGCACTTCGCCGACGAGCTGCGGGTCGAGCGCCGAGGTCACTTCGTCGAACAGCATGTATTCCGGCGACATGGCAAGGGCGCGGGCAATCGCCATGCGCTGCTGCTGGCCACCGGACATACGGTTCGGGTAGACCTGGAGCTTCTCACCGAGGCCGACATGGGTCAGCTGCTTGACGGCCATTTCCTCTGCCGCCTGCTTGGACTGGCCGAGCACCTTGCGCGGGGCGAGCATGACGTTTTCAAGCACGGTCAGGTGCGGAAATGCGTTCCATTGCTGGAAGACGATGCCGATCTTGCTGCGCAGCTTGTTGAGATCCGTGCTCTTGGCATGAACTTCGGTGCCGTCGACCTTGATCCGACCGGCATCGATCGGCTCGAGGCCGTTGATGCAGGTGAGCAGGGTCGATTTTCCGGAGCCGGAACCGCCGATGACGGTGACGACTTCACCCTTCTGGACGGTAAGGTCGATGCCTTTCAGAACTTCCAGCGTGCCGAAGGATTTGCGGACGTTTTCAATCTCAATCATTGGGGGACCACCGTTTTTCGAGATACCCACCAAGCCGGGCGATGGGGAAGCTGATGAGGAAGTAGATTGCACCGCAGATCAGAAGAATGAACAGCGGTTCCTGCAGGCGAGTGACGAGGATCTGCGAGGCGCGCAGAAGCTCGATCAGACCGAGCCAGAGCACGAGCGCGGAGTCCTTCATGACGCCGAGCGTCAGGCCGATCCAGGAGGGCAGCGAGACGCGGGTGGCAAGCGGCGCCACGATGTAGCGCATGTCCTGCCACCAGGTCATGCCGAGCGAGCGCGCGGCGCGGCGCGTGGTCGGCGGCACCGACGTAATGCCGCCGCGCACGATCTCGGTGCAATAGGCGGCCGTATAGAGCGACAGCACCACGCAGGAGGTGGTGAACGGAGCCCAGCCCAATTTGGCGATGGACTGGAAGGCATTGGCGAGCACCAGCTGGATCAACAGCGGCACGGAGCGAAACACGTCGAGCACGAAGGTCAGCGGCATGGACCAGTAGGGTCCGGCCTGAACGCGGATCACCCCGAAGAGGATGCCGAGCAGCGTGCCGGCGGTGACCGAGACGGCGGTGACGGCGAGCGTCATCGCCGCACCCTGTGCCAGAAAGGCGAGATCACTCCAGGTGAGGGCGGTATTAAACATCTCTCACCTCTCTCAGTAGCGGAACATGCGCGAGGCAATTGCTCGGGCAGCGAGGGTAACGGCCTTGGCGATGATGTAGTAGATCACCGCAGCCAGCGCGAAGAATTCGAAGGTGCGGAACGACCGTGCGTTCAGCTCCTGCGTGACACCGGCAAGATCGGTGTTCATGCCGACGGTCACGCCGAGCGAAGTCATCAGGATTGCCCAGACCATCTGGTTGGTGGTCGGCAGGAAGGCGATGCGCAGCATCTGCGGCAGCACGATGTAGCGGAAGGCCTGTATCGCCGACATGCCGAGCGAACGGCCGGCTCTGGTCTGGGTGTCCGGTATCGCCTTCAGGGCGCCGCGGAAGTTTTCGGCCAGATATCCCGCATTGTTGAAGGCAATGCCGACGAGCAGCGCGGTGTAGGGGCTGAGGTGAATGCCGAAATTGCCGAGGCCGAAATGGGCCATGTAAATCTGGAACAGCGCGGGCGTGTTGCGCGCGATCTCGATCCAGGTGGTGGCAAAGCCGCTGAGGACGCGGTTGCCGGACAGGCGGAACCCCGTCAGCGCGAGTGCGCAGATCACGCCGATCAGCATCGACAGCAGCGCGATCTGCAGCGTGACCAGCGCGCCGTCAAGCATTTGCGGCAATGCTTTCAGCGCCTGGTTCCAATGGAAGGTGTAATTGAACATCGCCGTCTCACCTTTTCGAAAATGGGCGATACCAATATGCGCTGACATTGGCCGATCAATCCGGAGTGCCCGGCCTCTCGGGTGGGCCGCCTTGCAGCCCCACGCAATCAGTCAATATCAACGCATCTTGGTATGACGGCGCGAGGTGTTTGCCTCGCGCCGCCAGAGAAACGGACAGATTAGCGGTATACGCCGTTCACCGCCAGCGAAGGCAGCTCGCCGCCGACCCACTTTTCGTAGAGTTCGGCATAGCGGCCGGTGCGGACCTGCTGGTTGATGAAGAGGTTAAGATAGTTGATGAGGCCGTATTCTTCGCGGTTGGTGAAGAGAGCGACGTAGTCGGTGTCGAACGGCGCCTTGCCGACGACTGCGATGCCCGGGAACTTGCCGGTCTTCACATTGGCCTGCGCAACGGTCGAGGTCGACACGGTTGCATCGATCTGGCCCTGGCTGAGAGCGAGGAAGACGTCGGCCTGGGTCTGGTAAGGACGGAATTCGCCCGCACCCCATTCCTTGACCTGCTTTTCGAGAGCGATGGCTTCGAAGGTGCCGGCGGTGGCGCCGACAACCTTGCCCTTCATGTCTTCGAAGGACTTGATGCCGGTCTTTTCATTGGCGGTGACGGCCATTTCGAAGGCGAAGTAGGGGATGGTCATGCCAACAGTCTTGGCGCGCTCGAGCGTGTCGGAGGTCGACGCGACACCGACGTCGACGCGTCCGGACATCAGCGCGGGAATGCGCTCGGGGAAGGGAGTTTCAACGATCTCGGCGGTGACGCCAAGCGCCTTTGCCAGGTCGTTGCAATAGTCGACGTCGAAGCCGATCGGGTTGTTGTTCTCGTCGCGAGAACCCATCGGCGGGAAGTCAAGAACCACTGCGCAACGCAGCGTACCCGAGCCGATGATGTCATCCAGCTTGTCGGCATGGGCCGGGCTGGTCAGAGCAGTGGCGGCAACGAGGCCGAAGGCTAGGACCGAGGTCTTCATTTTTCTCTCTCCCTGAATTGGTGTGCCGTTTGACGGCGACCGCAATATTCCGCTTTGGAGAGCGTAAATCAACCTAAAAATACAAACAGTATACAAAAAGTATATGATCCTAACGCCGGCCGCGTGCGGGGATCCCATTTATTTCGTCAAACGGGATCCCAACGCAGCGATCGGTCGCGTGTCAGTTGCCGAAGTCTTCGGGCAGCAAGGCCTCCGGCATGTTCTGGTAGGCGACGGGACGCAGGAACCGACGGATCGACATGGTCCCGACGCTGGTTGCCCCAAAGTTCGTCGAGGCCGGATAAGGCCCACCGTGCACCATGGAATCTACCACTTCGACCCCGGTCGGAAAACCGTTGACCAGGAGGCGGCCAGCTTTCCGCTCAAGAATGGGGCGCAGGCGCAGGGCTGGCTGCGTGTCGCCCGCATCCATGTGCACGGTGACCGTCAGCTGTCCCTGGAGCCCGCGCGCGAGCTGCTCCATCTCGTCCTCAGAATTCACGCGGACGACGAGGCCGAGCGGACCGAAAACTTCCTCGCCGAGCGCGTGGTCGGCCAGAAACTGCGCGCCGGTGGTCTCGAACAGATTGGGCGATGCGGTGCGGTCTGCCGAGTTGGTCACCAGCAGCGGCTTGACGCTGTTGCGGGTGGTGAACCGCTCCTGCCCGTCGCGATAGGCCTTGGCGATCCCGTCGGTCAGCATGGTCTGCGCCGCCACCTTGCCGAGTGCTTCGGTCGCCGCCGCCGTGAAGCGGTCGGCGTCGGAGCCTTCGATCACCACCGCAATGCCCGGATTGGTGCAGAACTGGCCTGCGCCCATCGTCAGCGAGCCTGCCCAGCCTTGGCCGAGCGACTCGGCACGGGCCTTCAACGCTTCCGGCAACAGGAACATCGGGTTGACCGAGCCGAGTTCGCCGAAGAACGGGATCGGCTCCGGCCGAGCGGCGCAGAGATTGAAGAGCGCACGGCCACCGGCGAGCGAACCGGTGAAGCCGACGGCCTTGATCAGGGGATGCTGTACCAGTGCTTCGCCGACCTGTCGGTTGCCGCCCTGGATCAGCGAGAAGACGCCCGGATGGACGCCGGTCTTGCGGATGGCGGCTTCGACAGCCTCGGCGACGATCTCACCGGTGCCGGGATGGGCCGAGTGGCCCTTGACGACGACGGGGCAACCGGCGGCAAGCGCTGCGGCAGTATCGCCGCCGGCGGTCGAAAACGCGAGCGGGAAGTTGGAGGCGCCGAAGACGGCAACCGGGCCGATCGGCCGCTGGATCAGCCGGATTTCGGGGCGGGGCGCCGGCTGGCGCTCGGGAAGGGCGGCGTCGAAACGACGGTCAAGGTAGGCGCCTGCCTCGATATGGTCGGCAAACAGCCGCAGCTGACCGGTGGTGCGGCCGCGTTCACCCTGCAGACGCGCTTCCGGAAGGCCGGTTTCCTGGCTGCCGATTTCGGTGATCGCCTCGGCGCGGGCCTCGATCTCGTCGGCGATGGCGCGCAGGAAGGCGGCGCGCTCGGCCCGCGAAGAATTGCCGTAGGTCCAGAACGCTTCCTCGGCAGCCTCGCATGCGCGGTTGACCAGCTCCACGGTGCCGACGGCGAAGTCGTGCGCCGGGCCGTGCGCCGGTGTCGAGGCGAAGGTGCCTGCGCCGTCAAGCCACTCGCCGGCGACGAGATGTTTTCCTTTGGGGGTGAAGACCATCTGCGGATCCTTTCTTGAGAACACCGGTGTCTTTCGGCATGAATAGCTCGCAGCCGATTTGCACTTGTCAGATCTTTGTATACTCTATGTATGCAGAACTTCAACCGCCCGCATAGGGTCATACGCAGCCAGAAAGGTACAAGATGAGTGAGACCACCACCCTGACGATCTCCGCAGTTCAGGAGCGGGTCGAGGCGATCTTCCGCAAAGGCGGGCTCAACGCCGTCCAGGCCGGAGCCCTTGCACGGGTGATCGTGGCGGGCGAGCGTGACGCCTGCAAGTCGCACGGCATCTACCGTATCGAAGGCGCGTTGCGTACCGTCAAGGCCGGCAAGGTGAAACCGGACGCGGTCCCCGAACTGCTGGCGCAGGAAGGCTCGGCCATCGTCAAGGTCAATGCCAAAGGCGGTTTTGCCAACCCGGCCTTCGAACTTGGTCTGCCAGTGCTCGCCGAACGTGCCCGGACGCTGGGCATGGCCGCACTCGTCATCAACGACTGCACCCATTTCTCGGCGCTCTGGCCTGAAGTGGAAGGCTTGACCGGAGAAGGGCTTGCCGGCCTCGTCATGTGCCCGAGCTATGCGACGGTCGCGCCGACCGGCGGCAACAAGCCGCTTTTGGGCACCAACCCCTTCGCCTTCGGCTGGCCGCGCCAGAACCAACCGCCCTACGTTTTCGACTTTGCGACCTCGGTTGCCGCGCGCGGCGAGATCGAGTTGCATCGACGTGCGGGCAAGCCGCTGCCGGAGGGCTGGGCGATCGATGCCGAGGGCAATCCGACGACCGATCCGGAAGCAGCCCTTGCCGGCGCCATGCTGCCCTTCGGCGGTCACAAGGGGTCGGCCATCGGCACCATGGTCGAACTTCTCGCCGGCATCATGATCGGCGACCTGACGAGCCCCGAAGTACTGGAGTATCTCGGCACCACGACCTTGGCACCTTTCCATGGCGAGCTGATCATCGCCTTCTCGCCGGAGAAATTCGCGGCTGGACGACCGGGCAATCCGTTCGATCGTGCTGAGGTTCTGTTCGAGGCGATCGTCGGCCAGGGCGCCCGCCTGCCGTCGCAGCGCCGTTTCGTGGCGCGCGCCAAGTCGCAAGCCGAAGGCATTGTCCTCAACAAGGCAGAGATGGAGCAGCTCGACCGACTGCTCGCACTCGGGCTCGACGCCGTCGCATAAGCGACGGCGCAGCCGCGCCGCATCCCTCGGCGCAAAGACGGAAATGCCAAACGAAAAAGGCCCTCCAACCGGAGGGCCTTTTGTTTTTAGGGCCGATGCGGACGATCAGGCCTTGTACTTCTGGACCGCGCCCGTAAGCTTGCTCCACTCGGCGTACCAGCTGTTGAACAGCTTGAACTGGGCTTCGACGTAGCCGCGCTGGCTGTCCGAGAGCGCATCGCTCTCGTTGAAGTGCAGCGTGTATTCCTTGTCGCCCTTCAGCACCATCATGTGCTTGAAGTAGAGAACCAGGTCCGGGCCTTCGTCGAAGGAGGAAAGCACGGCGAGCGCCTGTTCCAGCTCCAGCGCGCGAAGGCGTGCATCGACGTCGCCTTCGGCGGCTGCCCGCGACAGGTTGCACATGTGGATGACTTCCTTCGGCAGCACGCAGCCGATGCCGGTGATCGCACCGGTCGCGCCGCAGTTGACGAAGCCGTGGAACACCGCCGTGTCGACGCCGATCATCAGCGAGACGCCATCGTCACGGCTGGTGATGTTCTCAGCCGCATAACGCATGTCGGCGGCACCGCCGAATTCCTTGAAGCCGACGAGGTTCGGATGTTCGGCGCGCAATGCGAAGAACAGGTCGGCGCGGGTGGCAAAGCCGTAGTAGGGGCTGTTGTAGATGACTGCCGGCAGGCTCGGGGCGGCCGACAGGATGTCCTTGAAGTGGTTCTTCTGGGCAGCGACAACAGAGCCACGCGACAGCACGCGCGGGATGACCATCAGGCCCTGGGCGCCGACCTTCTCGGCATGCGCCGCGTGGGCGACGGCCGATGCGGTGTTGACGGCGCCGGTGCCGACGATGACCGGAATGCCGGCCTTGACCAGGCGCTCGACGCCTTCCATGCGCTGTGCGTCGGTCAGAAGCGGCCAGTCACCCATCGAGCCGCAATAGACGACAGCCGACATGCCCTGGGCGATCAGGTCCTTGCCCTTGCGCACCAGCGCGTCGAAATCGGGGGTGCGGTCTTCCTTGCAGGGGGTCATCAACGCCGGAATGACGCCGGTGAAAATCTGTGCCTTCATCTGAAACTCCTCTCGGCTTGGTCACTCGGCACGGTTCGTATGCGCCATCCGCGGCGGACGTTTCCCGTGCCTCTGGAGATCAGATATATCTGTTTGTATTTTATTTGTCGACAAGAAAAATACAAAGATCGCTACAGAGCGATGTCGAGCGTGTTTTTCCGGGCGAAGAGTTTCTGCACCTGCTGGACGATCTGCTCGGCATGGGCTTTGCCAAGACGGTCGGCGGCCTCAAGATCGCGGGCTGTAATCGCGGCGATGATTTCGGCGTGCTCGTCGACGAAGCGCTGCGGGAATTGCTCCTCGTAGGACTGGTAGTAGAGGCGCAGGATGCGCCGTCCTTCGTCCAGAAGCCGGCGGAAAAGGCTGGTGAAATAAGGATTGCGGCCGGCTTCTGCGATCGCCGCGTGGAAGGCGGCATTGGTGGCGATCATCGCCAGCGCGTCGCCCGACTTGATGGCTTCGGCATAGTCTTCGTGGAAGCCGCGAATAACAGGCAGATCTTCCGGCCGGTGGTTCTGCGCGGCAAGCCGCGTCGTGACGCGATACATCAGCACGAGTGCGTCGAAGAACGTGTGCATGTTGAGGAAGTCGATGCTCGAAACCATCGTCGATCGGTTCGGTAGCGTGTCGATCAGGCCTTCACCGGCAAGTCGCACCAGCGCTTCGCGGATCGGCGTGCGGGACATCTTGAAGCGTTCCGCAAGCTGGACCTCGTCGATCGGGCTGCCCGGCGGCAGCGCCAGATCGAGAATTTCGTCACGCAGAAGGTCATAGACCATCTTTACGCCGGAGCCACGCTTGCGCTCGAGTGTTGGGCTGGAATCGGTGTCGGTCATGTCGAGAATCCTTATGTCGACATGATAAATACTTCTCCCTGCCCCTCGGATCAACTCGCGTGGTCACTTGACCGTCACTTGATCGAGGCGATGCGATCCTGATGCAGACGCGCGCGACCGTTCCGGCGTCGCGAAGCCCGCAAAAGCCGATTGAAATCGAAACGAGATGCATTTGCCTTCAGCCCGGAGAAGATGGCCCTGGCACGGGCATCAACGATCAATGGTCATAAAGCTCAAAGGACCGGCATGTTCGTTCGCGAGAAGCTTGCAAACGCCGCCGCCGACAGTGGACCTGCGGTCAGCAAGGTAAAATCGAAGCATGCGCGAACGTCTGGGCCGAGGACGTACTGACGATGCACGCGCAGAAAGTTGCGTCTGATCTTACGGTAGCGGTCAGCTGACAGCATGTGCTTGACCCTGATGTAAGCGATGGACGGTTGCTTTTCCTGCGGGTGTCCGGCCAGCGTGACGGTCCGCGTCTTGTAGAAATTGACCACATCCGTCAGGCACTGCACCTCGAACCAGAAGATCTCCTTGGCGCGCGCAATCGCTCCGATCCGGGCGCGAAGGGCTCGTGCCGGCCGCATTAGCGCGCATTGCAGGATCGCGCCGCCAAGCGTTGCGAACACCACCCGTTTGCCGGCCAGAATATCCGGGTGCCGCTCGATCAACAGGCCGATGACATGCGCGGCGACGCTTGAACCCATGCTGTGCGAACTGATCAGATACTCGTCGGCGTTTTCGCTGAACGCTTCGCGGGCGCCGTCCACACAGCTTTCGAGCCAGCGGTTGAAATCGGGCCGATCCAGTCTCGCCAAGGCAACGGCCATTTCCCAGTCGGCAAACAGATGCAACGTGTGGAACTTCGCCGCGAACGGCAGCAGGACCTGCCTGACCAGAAGCGCTGCCAGCGGCACGCTCCACAGGAGGTTCCAGTAGGAGAGGTCTAACCAGTGCGGAAAGAATGCGACGACAAGGGCGGCCGCCGTCATCAGGCCGGCCAACAGGAAGGGGAACAGCGCGAACAGGCCGAAGCGCCAGGCGTGGCGAAAGTAACCCCAAAGCCCGCCGTTGAACGCCACATGCAGCGCGCTGGCAAATCCCCCCGCCAGCCGACGCGCCAACGACCGCCGGCTCAAGGCGTCGACGAGCACATCGTGATCGAAAACATGGATGCGGCTCGACGCCTGCCAGTCCGACCCGGCGCAATCGACATCGAAATGCGCTGCCTGTTTCGTTCTGACCAATGGTCCGACATCGGATCTGAAGTCCCATGCCGTGGCGCTTTGTTGTGCTGAACGCTGATAACGCAGGCGGTGTGCTTCCGCATCGAAGGGCTCAAAGCCCGGAAAATGCAGGACGACCCTTTTCGTGACACGGGGCATGGGAGGCATCTGTGAACTTGGTTTCGAGGGCTGTCGCCGAGCGACGCGGCGGCGGTCCCGTTTGGGTAACCGCTGGCGATCTGGCGACGTGAGGCAAGGGAGGGCAGTGGGTGGAATCAGCTTGAAATTGACCGGCACCGTATCGACGCGAACTGCGGCGCAATCGTGATCGATCAAACGCCCTGAGCCTGGTTGATGAAATAAAACGAGGCGACGTATGGCCCCCTGCCTCGCGACGGGCGGCGGCCGCCGCTGACCACTTATCGACTGTGGCAAGCGCAAAGCAACTTGGCCTTGGTCGCGCAACGGTTTATCGAGGGACGCGGTTCGGCCGGCTGGAGATTTCGCAACGTTCGCCCCAAGATGGGTGGACGATCTGGGCAAGATCATTCCGGTCGGAGAACCCGGGCTGCCATTGAACTCGTGCCGTGAAGAGTGAGCTTATGAACACCAATCCAGACACCGATTTCCCTGAACTCAATGCGATCGAAGCGCGCGTTCTTGGCTGCCTGATCGAGAAGAAGGAAACCACGCCTGACGTCTATCCGCTGACGCTCAACTCCCTCCACTCCGCCGCCAACCAGAAGACGGCGCGCGATCCGGTGATGGCGCTGGAACAGGCGGATGTGCATCGGGCGCTCAACTCGCTCTCCCAGAAGGGCCTGGTTCGACAGGCCTTCGCGTCGCGCGTCGAACGCTACGAGCACCTCGCCGCCAACCGCTTTTCGCTGACCTCGCCGCAAATCGTCGTGCTCGGGCTGCTTTTGCTGCGCGGTCCGCAGACCGCCTACGAGCTCTGGTCCCGCAGCGAACGCATGGCGCGGTTCCAGTCGGTGGAGGATCTGAAAGACAATCTCGATCTGATGATCGGGCGCCGGCCGCCGTTGATTGTGCAGCTCAACCGTGGCGCCGGCCAGCGCGAGGACCGGTTTGCGCATCTCCTGTGCGGCGAGGTCGACCAGACGGCCGTCGCCACGCCAGGTGCAGCCGCGTTTGGCGGGAACGGTCTTTCCGAACTGGAGCAGCGCCTGCGGACTCTGGAAGAGACTGTGGCGACACTCCAGGCGGAAGTTGCTGCCCTCAGGGGACATTGATTGCCCGCAACAAGCAATCCGTGGCTTCGCGGGGCTGGTGCTCCATGAAAATTCCGGGCGCGAAACGCCCGGAATTTTCATCACTTTCCGGCGGGAGCGGCCGACTGTCTTGCGGCTTCCGCTTCGCCGATCGCGGCAGCGCATTCCTCGCAGCAGACTTCCACCGTCTTGCCCCCAAGCTTGACCTTGATGCTGTTCTGATCGAGTTCGCAGTCGCAGGCTGCACAGGTTTTCTGGCTCATCGTCTTCGTCTCCTCTTGGTTGTGGTTTCAACCATCGTAAAAGACCATTTGGAGCGGTTGCGCCGCTGTCAGATTCTTTAGCGATCTGATGCGGCTATTGCCGATCTTTCCGTCGCTCGCCACGGGGAACGTGGCTGTGTGGAGACTGGATTCATGCCCGATGCTCCAGCACAGTTCTATGAAAAATTACCCCATAAAAGTTGATTGATTTTCATCGGCAAGACAGCCACAGTAGCGAGGTAGAGCACAGCTTGTCCGCTTCACGACAAAAATGAGCTAAGATGCGGGCGAGGCAGTATTTCGGTGCTCCGAAACGATATCGATTAAGAATTTTCCATACGAAAACAACAAACAAAAAATAGGCCCCGGCATATTTAGCCAGGGCCATTTTTTTTGTCGGGTGCGTCGTTGAGGGGCGATGGTCCCTGACGGTGCGATCACGAAAAGTTGATTGCGCGCCGAACGGGCTCCTGTCTCTCGATCACGCGACGCAGCTGTCGGCGATCGCGCCTGAGGATGTCGAGGCAATCATTGCCGAACCACTCCAGCGATGCATCGATTTGTTCGCCGTCAGCGATCTCCAGGAGAAGATCGACATAGTCGACCGTGCCTTCGAACAACGGCGTCATGCCGTCGCGGCTGCCGGCAGCGGCATAGACGTTCGCCGGCTCGAAGACCTGTAGATCCGACCGATCACGAACGTTCTTCAGATGGTAGTGGCGAATGTGCTGCTTCATTTGGCGGTGAACGATAATGGGGTCGTCGCCGCCTTCCCAGACGTGCAGCGTATCGAAATTGATGGCAAAGGCTGGGTGATCGACCTCCTCGATCAGGCGCAATGTCGAGGCGGCGGTATCGGCCAGCGTCTTCGGATGCGTCTCGACCAGCAGCCGAATGCCATAGCCCGCGATGATCGCACATATCTCCTTCAGCCGGTCAACGATCAATTGTCGCTCTTCTTCGCAGACGGAGAGACTGCCGCGATTGCCGGCGAAGGTGCGGATCTTGCGGGTTCGCCAACGGCGGGCGAGCCTGCACAGCTCGACGGTCTTGTGCCTGAGCGTTTCCGGGTCGCCATCGAGTGGCAGATAGTCGCTGAGCATCGGCACCTTCAATCCGAACGTATCAAGCCAATCGGCATTGCGGTCGGGTTGTTGCGCCAGGTTGCGCGCATGCGCGCCCCAAAGCTCGATGCCCTGGAAATCGTTGGATTGCGCCCAGGCGGCGATTTCGCCAAGCGACATCAGATGATGACGGAACGTGATCGTGCACAGCGAGATGTTCATCGCGCAACCCTCTTGAGCATGGGAGCGTCAGCAGGAATGTTCTGGTCGCACCAGAGATCGAAGATTTCCGCTAGCTTGCCTTTCAGCTTCGCCTCGATCCGGTCGGCTTCAGCCAGCCGCTCGAAAACCGGGGCGACCAATGCGCGCTCACCGGTGTGGCTCAGCTTCATGCAGTCGTAATGCAGCGTCTTCAGCGCCTGAACGAGTGCCTCGATCTCGTCGCACCAACCTTCGAATTCGCGCGCCGGCAGCTTCAAGGCGCGCCAGAAGAAGGCAAAGCCGTGCTCGTAGGCATATTTGCGGATGGTGATGACGGGCAGTTCGCGCACGGCCGCCGCCAGATCGGAAAGACCGATGCCGCCGCGTCCTTCCAGATGGGCGGTGACGATCTGATGCATGCTGTCGACCAGCGGATTGTTGTCCCTGATGAAGCACGCCTCGAAGAAAGCCTTGAGGTCTTCAGCGGCCGGCGCGTGCGCCTCGGCATTGTCGAACACATAGCCGCCGCCGACGGTCGGCTGCATGACCGCATGGATCACCTTGTCGCGCGTGATCTCGCCTTCCCAGCGATAATCGGGGTCGTGCACGAACCAGGTATCCGGATCGACGGTTTCCTGCAGCATGAGGTAATGCGGGAAGGGGTTCTGGTTGAACTTGTTCTCGCGCTCCGGCAGGTGGAACATGTCGAGCATGACCATGACGGAGCCGGTGTCCGGGCGCCGACGGACGAGATCGAGCATAACCGCGAGGTTGTCGCTCTTGCTGATGTCGGGGTCGTACCACTCGCGGACGGTGACGCCGTAGAGCC
Source organism: Ensifer adhaerens (assembly GCF_013283195.1). Classification (GTDB taxonomy): domain Bacteria; phylum Pseudomonadota; class Alphaproteobacteria; order Rhizobiales; family Rhizobiaceae; genus Ensifer; species Ensifer adhaerens_G. Next base: position 534,015 of record NZ_JABEKT010000002.1, read on the forward strand.
GCTGAAACCACGCACGGAAGAATTCCTGGCTAATTTCGGGTGCGTGATAGAGCAGCTGGAAGCGGTCGCTGAGCGCGAATTTCGCGTCCCAGACACCGAAGTAGAACGGCCGGTGGTCGAGGCCCCGGCGCTTCAGCCCGTCGCAGACGCAGCTGACGAAGCAATGCACCTTGATGTCATAATAGGCTTCACCGTGCACCCCTTCGTCGGTCGTACCGCCGGTCATCGGAAACGACGGGATGACTGTCGCTGCCGCCTTCGGCTGGTAGAGGGCGACGAGGTCGGCGACCGTCTGCACGTCCTGGCGCGCGATCGCCTCTTCGGGAACGCTCAGCCCGTATTCCAGCTCCAGATTGAGAAAGATCTGCAGGATCAGCACTGAATCCAGATAGAGATCCTCGTTGAGACGCGCTTCCGGACCGAAGCCGTCGAGATGCGGATGCATCATGTGATCGCTGAGGACCGTATGGATTGCTTCCAGGGTTTCTTCGCTGGTCATGATGCTGCTCCGGCGATTGTTTTGCTGAACTCGCCGGCGGCGTGCCGGGCGGCAACCTCGCGGCGGCTGATCTTGCCATTGGCCTGGCGCGGGATGGCATCGACCTGGCGGATGTCCATCGGCAACTGATGGCTGGCGAGGTGCTTGTTGCACCATTCGCGGATCGCCTGCGGTGCCACGGTTTCTTCTGCACTGAACAGAAGCGCGACACGTTCGCCGGCGAAGCGGTCGCCGATGCGGAAGGCAACGGCATCGGAAACCTCGGGCATCGCCATCACCGCATCTTCAACGTCGCGGGGATAGACGTTGAGACCGGAGACATTGATCATGTCGTCCATGCGCGACACGAAGACCAGCATGCCGTCACCGCGGCGATAGCCGAGGTCGCGGGTGTGGATGGCGATGCCGTCGTCCTTGGTCACCACGATTTCGCCGGTATCCTCGGCGCTGCTGCCAGTCTGTGGCAGAAGATGCGGCAGCACGAACCCCATGTCGCCGGCGGCGGTCACGTCAGGATTGATGGCGATGCATCCGGCTTCCGAGCAGCCATATTGCTGGAACATGTGCCGGCTCTTCGCCCGGATCTGGGCAAACCATGGGTCCGGCAGAAGCGTGCCGGATGTCATCGTCGCGTGGATCTGTTCGCCCTCCGGCAGGAGCCGGGCCAGCGTGTGCAGGATCGCCGGCGAGGAATAGAGCAGTGGTCGCTCTGTTTCGCGCAGGATCTTCAGGAGGTATTTCGGATTGGCGGTGTTGACGACGACGGGCGTCTGGCCGCGCTTCAGCGCCACAAGGATGCCGCAGATCAAGCCATAGGAATGGGTAGTCGGGCAGGCGACGATCGGGGTCATGTCCACCGGCTCGCGGAAGGCGGTGATATAGCTTTCGATCTCGGCGTCGATGTCCTGCCAGGTTCGCGCCACACATTTCGGCGCGCCGGTCGTGCCGGAACTCATCTGCAGCAGCGTACCGACGGGCGAGACGTTCGCCGGCCGTTCCAGCACTTCCGCCGTCAGGCTGTTGTAGAACAGCCGGTCGCAACCGGCACCGATCGCCAGCTTGCGTGCTGCGGCATAGGGCGTGCCCGGATGGATCGGCAAGACGCTGGCGCCGGCCTTGCGGATGGCGAAGAACAGCGCCAGCCAGTCGGCGGGCTCTGTAAAGCAGACCGCATAGCGACCGTCGTCGCGGTCTTTCAGGCCGATCTGTCCGGCAAGCCGTGCGGATGTCTCGTCGAAATAGGCGCGGTCATAGAGCCTGTCGTCGATGCGGATCATGGCTTTCTCCTTCGTTGAAGTCTGTCCGCGGCGAGCGCATTGGGCACCACGTGGTGGTACTCCGGCTTGCGTGCGAGAAGCTTCCTCGTCATCAGGGATTCGGTGATGATTTCGGGCCTGTCGTGGCCGAGCTGCGCCTGCCTGGCAGCCATGCCGTACCTGTGCGGGTAGGATGACAGCAGGTTTTCGACCCGCTGCCAGAACAGCGGTTCACCAAGGGCGTAGCAATGGGCGAGAAGGTGGCTGACTTCGCTCAAGTTGTAGACGAACAGGGTGTCCATCACCAGTTCGCGCAGGGAATCCAGGTTGTCCGTCCAGTAGAACTGGTCGGGCTCGGCGTCGCGGTAGGACGGATGCAGGGATGAAAAATCCGGTGCCTTTTCCGGTTCGCGCAAGAAGTCCGGCGAAAATTCGATGCTCTCGTGAAAATCCCGCAGGATCAGCCGCACCGGCCAGCCGTCGCGGTGGACGAGCAGCATGTTCTGACCATGGGCCTCGACGGCGATGCCGTGATGGACGAGCAGATGCCAGACCGGCAGGACGGCGACCTCGAGCAGCCGGTTGAGCCATGGCATCAGCCCGAAGCGCCTGATCCAGTCGTCGGCAAAGGGCCGTCCGTCGGTCTCCACCATCATCAGCGCGGTGAAGGGAATGACGGCTTCTCCGGCTTTGAGCGTCGCCTCCGCGCTCTCGCGCCAGATTGCGCCCACTTGGCCCGCCAGCGGTTCATCGGCATCGGCGATGATCCCGGCATATTCCTGCAGGATGGTCAGCGGATAGTCGTCCCGAAACACTGGGTCTGAAGCGACGATCTCGCCAATCCAGTGTGAGATGACCGGCGCCGTGCACACCGAGTGCGGTTCGAGGATGCGCCGCGAGGATGTGTTGACGATGTTGAGCGGCAGCTTGATGCTGGCCGCCAGCGGTCGATCCCGGTTGAGCAAGGAGCGTACCGATTGCGTGGCCGTATAGCGGTCGCCGGCAGGGCCAATGCAATGGGCCTCGCCGGCTGCGATCCAGCCGGAGGCGAGCGTCTCGCCCAGATTGCGCCATTGCCAGGGATGCAGCGGCACCAGCCCGTAATCCTCAGTGGAGGCGCCGAGCTGTTCTCGCATGCCCTGGAAATGCGCCCAGGTTTCCGCGCCAAGTTCGGTGCGCCAGAACGCTTCCTCGCTGTCGGGTAGGGCCTGGCGCAGATGGCGGCGGGCGATAAGCAGCCAGACGAGCTGGAACGGCTGGCTGGCCTCCGGGCCGAAGAGTGCGTGGTCGGCGAATGAGAAGCCAGTGCGCGCCTTGTAGCAGGGATGATAGGGATGCCCCTCGTCGATGGCGCCTTCGAGCTCGGCGAAATCCATCTCCCGGCGGGGACCGGTGACTAGATGGCGGTCGTTCCACTCGGAAAAGGCAATCGTCTGCTTCATCTCGTTCAAGAGCTTGGCCCGGGTGATGCCGGTGCCGGGCAGGGAGGAAACCACAAGCGAGAGTGACGCCTCGTTCCAGTTTCCGTCGCTTTCCCGCATTTGCACTGATCCCGGCAACGGCCAAATTCGCCCGAATGCACCGAGGATGGCGTCGCACCGAAAGTCGTGATCGACGAGCGTCCAGCGAAAATGCGTGGTGCCGTCGCCGTCACTTCGATGTGCGTCGACGATACCTTCGAACAAGAGGGCGGCGATCAACTGGCGAAGCACCCGGTCATCGGGGCGTCCCTTGATATCAAGAGGCAATGGCATGGGTTGTCCTTGCTGCCGTCAGTGCCGCCGGCGCCCGCAATGGGTTGGCAACGGGGCGATAGAGGATCGGCGCGTGGTCGGATTGCAGTTCGTCGACATTGAACAGCCGGGTGGTCAGGTTGGCCTTGGATGCGATCGTCGGCAGGTCCAGCACGTGCCTTGCGAAGTCGCGTCCAGCGCCAGTCATCGAAAGCGCGCACTGCTCCAGGTGGTTGCGCAGCATCCGCAGCAGCGCACCTTCGTCGCAAAGCCCGTCATGGCCCATGCGGCTGATGACGGAAAAGACCTGATTGACAATGAGATAATAGGCGAAGCGGTCGCGGATTTCGCTTTCGGGGAAGTAGAGTGACGGGATCGTCTCGGTTTCCGGAACGTGGGCCGATAGCAGGCTGCGATAGCGCTCGGAGAGATAAAAACCCTGATTGTCGCGATAGTAGCTGACGGCGGGGTAGCCGGCGCCGACGTCGAGCAGGCTGTTTTGCTGGTGCGCCTCGAGCGCGATGCCATAGTCGTCGTAGAGGCGGATCAGCGGTTCGACGGCGCAATCGAGATAGCGCTGGAACCAGGCGGTGCTGACGTCGGCAACGGCTTCTCCGTCGCGGATCGAAAGCATGCGCAGGAGCGTCTCAAGCCTCGATTGCGTTTCCGGAAGCGGGTCGGCCGTCAGCGCCGCCACGGTTATGACGCCCTGCCCCCTGCCGTGGGTGAAGGGGTTTTCACGCAGGATGACTTCAAAGCCACTCTCGCTTTCACCCGGCAGATCGAGCGTGACATAGGCTGGATCCTGGATGATGCGGAAATTGGCCGAGCGCCCGGCAAAACCGATGCGGTCGATCAGCCGGGCCATGGCGACGCCGGCTTCCAGCTCCTGCATGCGGTTGAGGCGGACGGAATTGGTGATGCGAACCGGCAGCGAGAATTTCAGCATCCAGTCTTCGTTCGCGCCATAGACGGTACGGACGGAGGACGTGGCGCTGAAGGGGGAACCCGCCGGGCCGAGGTGACGCAGGATGCCGGCGTGCTGCATCGCCTGAATGCGCGGGTCGAGGAGCAGGGCTTCCGCCTGGAGCGGGTGCATCGGCAACAGGCATTCGTCACCGGCAAGGCCGAGATCTGCCGCATCGAGGCTGGACAGGGAGCGCACGATGTCCGGCGCCTCTATCGGGCGCGAGGACGCGTGGCGGACATGGGCCGTCTTCGCCGCGAAATACTGCAGCCTGAACTGGCCACGCAGTTCCGGCGCGTAGCTCTCCTGCTGCCAGTAGCTCATGCCCTGTCGGCTCTTCGGCGTCGGGTGCAACCAGTGCCCGAAGACGAGCGACTGCTCGGCCTCGAGAAAATCATCGACGCCTTCTTGAGTGGGCATCGTCCTGTCGAGGTAGAGTGCCGTCTGCTGGTAGCTTTCGAGCACGCGGATCAGGAGCTCGAGTTCGAAGCCGCGCAGCGCATCCGTCAGGCCGCCATCGTCCTGGCGATAGGCGGCCTGGACCAACATATGAAGGGCGGACATCAGCTCGATCGGCCGCCACGACGGTTCGGAGACATGGCGCCCCCAGGCCCTGCCGAAGTGAAGCGGGCCGCAAAGAGACGATGATGTGACCTCGACACGCAGCATCATTTGCTGGCGGGGAAGCGACCATTCGATGCTGTCGCAGGCGCCGCCAGCGGTCCGGTGCATCACCGGCACGCCGGGATTGACCTCGCGGAGGTAGCAGTTGGCGAAGCTTTGAAATGTCGCAGTTTCTGCGATTTGCCTAGACGATTTCATTTTTTCAATCCTCGGCACGCGACATGCAAAGTCGCGCAATCGCGTCGCGTGGGAGGCGCAACGCATTGAATTTTCGTGGTGATTTGGCTTAGGTCGGCGCGGTGTGCGTCACGCACGGTCTGTCAGCCGCCCGTGGAGGCGGATGGGCTTGGCGCAGGATGCGGCCGGCTGCTAGCCAAGCGCCACATGAGCGCGATCCGGACGGGCGCCATTGGCGACGTCCGCTGGAGTGGTTGCTGGCCACTGCTTGCAAGGTCGTGAACGCAAACGCGTCTGTCGCCAGCGCTCCACGCAGAAATGGACCAGTGCGGCCGCGTTCCGCTTCCAAAGGCAGGCGTCCGTTAGGGCATTCCGGTGCGCTCATCTTCCACCCGTCTCTGCTTTCGGCGCGCTGCTTCAGCATGCGCTTTCAAACTAAGACGACCGGCTCCGGATTTTTTTTCACCGATCCCGGATTTTTTTATGATTATTTTTGTCCAGTTAAACTTCGCCCGCGACAGCCACTTGGCCGTTGCCGCCGCCGCGTGCAACCGCGCTGAAGGTTAGCGAAGATGGAGGGCGCGTTGGAAATCGGCGGGCGTGCGCCCGTAGGCCTGCTTGAAGGAGGCGCTGAAATGGCTGTGACTTGAAAAGCCGATATCGAGGCCGAGGGCCGTCAAGTCACGGCAGGAGCCGAGCAGATCCAGTGCCCGGGCAAGCCGCAGCCGCAGCTGGTAGCGATAGAGCGGCATGGCTTCGACCTGCTGGAACATCTGAGTGAGATAGACCGGCGACACGCCGACCTCAGTTGCCACCTCGGTCAGGGTCCAGCGGCGGGCGAGATCGCTCGACAGAACCAGCTTCGCCCGATCGACGAGTTTTTCCCGGCCGTAGGTGGTTGCAGCGCTGTGCGACGTCCGCTCGCCGAGCGAGCGCCGGATCAATGTAAGCGTCATGGTCTCGGCTTCGAGCGTTTCTGCGACCCCGCGATGAAGGCTGTAGCGCAACAAGGCGACCAGCGCCTGCGCCCGTGGATCGATGCGCCGGCGCGGTCTTTTGAACAAGGCAAGCGCGCCCGAGCGCAATTGCTCCTTCGGCGCGAGCTCGCTGAGAACGGCTTCGTCCACCTGCACATCGAGACAGGCATCGCCACCTTCGACCGGGTGGCTGACGCGGTAGTCCTCGCCGCGGTTGAAGAAGATCACCTGATTGGATTCAGCCACCGTGTCGGCCTTGCCGACGTGCCGCATGAAGACGCCGCGATAGGGATAGACGAGGCTTGTTCGATGCGCACATTCCTCGCCGCTTTTCCCACGGCACGATCCATCGCACACCACGTCCCGAAGCGAGGCGATCGACGTGTCGAGAAGCGTCTGGCACGAAAACTGGGACATTGCAGTCCTACTCGTCGCGTTGGTGGAAATCGTTATAGGCGTCCCCGCGCGACAGGCCAATATCCTTCAGCTGATGATCGGAAAGCGCAAGCAGGTCCAGACGTCCCCGCCTGGTTTCCATCCAGCGCGAAAAGCGCCAAAACAGCCGCCGGGGCAAGCCTCGCGCTCCGAGTTCGGCCGGAGCCGCAATCCTTTGCCGCGGGGCGATCTGTTGGGTGGAGACATGGATCAGACTGTCATGGAATGAAGCTGTGTCGGACATCGGGTCATCTCCCTTCATGTCGTTTCCGATGATGGCAGAATGACGCGTTGCGGCCGCGGCGGCTGTCAGATTGTTTAGCAATCGATCAGTGTTTGGCGGGGCATCTGGCGATGGGCATCGCCGAATACCAAAGTCGCCTTAAAAGTACGACTTTAGTCGCTTTGCAGGCCCCTGCCGCGGGACTATTCTTTGTCCGGGAGGATCAATCATGACCAAGATAGCCGTACCGCTGGTCAGTCACGGACACCCGGATCGCGAGCCGGATTGCGAATGCGCGGTTGAAGATGCCTTCCTGGATTTGGTCGAGCGTGCGGAGGCCGCGGGCTGGACGTCGGACGAAGTGGCGGATTGTCTCGTCAACCTGTCGCACAAGCATCGCACGACACTTAACGAGGACATCCACATGCTCGAGGAGATCACGTCCTCACTGCTGCTCTCAAGAAAGCTCCATTAGAGAATCCCGCCTGCAGGTGGGTTCACTGAAGACGGATAGGATGCTCCCCAATCAAGGTGCGAGAGCGTTCTTCGAGCGTTGTTCTGAACGCGCGGCGCTCAGCGGTCCGCCGTCGTCTTGAAGCGGCTGACTTCTCCGTTCGGAACCTAGGTCAAGGATCGATGGCTTAGGCCGCTACGAATTTTCCATCGTATCGCACGCGAAAATTCCGGCGCTGTGCGTCCTCCTGGAAGCAGAGAAACACCAGTTCGAGATCGTTCGTGCTGCTACGCCGCCCAAGCAGGCTGAGCGTGATCACAACCACGCCGCCATAGGCACGCGTCAGATCGATTGCGGCCCTGCGAATTTCATTGGTGCCGGCATCGTCTCTATCTTCCCGCCGCTCGTACACCTGAAAGAAACGTGCCGTCTCCCAGGCCGATCGCAATGCCTCGGTTACCTGGTCCTTGAACTCGTCCGCCGACCTGCCCTTGCTCCACGAAATGGTCTGCTCGGTGTGATCGCTAAAGATGTCGAGATAACCGTCATAGTCGTCCGGATCGGAGAAACACCGCTCGATCATCCCGAACGCCACGTCATCGGAAATCGCTGCCTTGAAGAATATCGTCATCGAATCGCCAACCCTGCCTTGAGCGCCTATGTTGTCAAAGCGTCGGCGACGTATCTAGTCCCCAGAGTGCCCGATCAACGAAGTACGCGCGTTTATCCTTTCACAGCAGGGGCTTGACCCCGGTTGATAGGGCAGTTGTTGGTAACTGTCGGGCGGGGAATTCGGCATTTTTCGGTAGGCAAGAGTCCTCGGCCTACAGGCAACCGCTTCGATGACCGCGCCCGGGGTCTCATCTATTCCTAATTATATGAGTGTTGCCTTATATTCGCGGTCCATGCTATCCTTGATTTCATTCCAAATGGGTGCAACCCGCATTCTCATTTCGCATTCCGACGCACAATCTCCGAGGCTGCATCGGAAGCGCTGTTCGTTTCGATACTCATATTTGCAGCATAAAAATCTGTTTCGTCCGGCAACGCATCGGTGATGCAAGCGACCGGAAGATCGCACCGTTTCGAACGCCGAAGCGGAAACAGGCGGGGGGCGGAAACAGGCGGGAGGAGGTGTGCTTCTTTGTTCGGCAGGGCATTTCCAAGCGATCTATCTCAGCGTTCGTTGGCCATCGGCTGCCTGTCGGTTGGGCTCATGCTCTCAGCCACATCCGGTCGCGCATCGCCGCCGGAGGGCGCGGATATGCAGTTCTTCGTGGTGCGCAGCGGCCAGCCGGGGTGCGAGCCGACCTGCCCGGAATGGGTATCGGCAGAAGGCACTATCGTTGACGAAAGCCCGGCTCGCTTCAAGAAGCTGCTCAAATCGCTCGGCAATCGTCGCCTGCCGATCGTGGTGACGTCGCCCGGCGGAGACGTCGATGCTGCGCTGGCGATCGGGCGCATGATCAGGGCGCGAAAGCTTGACGTGGCGGTCGGCAAGACCCGCTTCGTCGGCTGCCAGCCGGAGCAGCGGGATTGCAGGGCCAACGACGGCAAGGGCGCGCGTCACATCGGCATCGCCTATTCCGGGGAAGCCTATTGCAATTCGGCCTGTCCGCTGATGTTTGCCGGTGGAACGCGGCGCGTGGTCGGCGAGTGGGCGTTCCTGGGCGTGCACCAGATCACCACGACCTACGTTCAGATGGAAACGCAGTATCGGATGAAATACCGCGTCGTGAACGGCAAGAAGAAAGTCACCAGCAAGAAAGTCGTCGGCCGAAGGAATGTCGGCGGTTACAAGACCTATGAGATGAGCAAGGCGACCGAGCGCAAGCTGGAAACGTACCTCACGGACATGGGCGTCGACCATGCCGTCGTCAATCTGATGAAGGTCACGCCCGCGACCGATATCCGCAAGATCGAGCCTGTCGCGATGCTGGAGATGAAGCTGACCACCGAACTGGGGGGCGTCGAATTCCTGACATCGATCGAAGTCTGCGCGACGGTGCCGGCGGCTGCCAACTGCCGGGTGTTTACCTCGGTGGATCTGGAGTAGAGGCCGGTTTCCTCGCTACGGGCGCGGATGCCAGCCTGCCTTCACCGTGTTCAATTTCGGAGCCATCGCCTGACGACGCAGAGCGGAGGGCGAAAGCGCGACCCAAAACTGCAATGGCGACTGCCAGAAGAATGAGGCCGGCCGCGACTGCGAAGGTGACGCGCATGGCGGATGCGGCGGCCTCGGGTGATGCCGTGGCGATGTCGGAGGCCGCCGACGCCAGGGAAAAAACCGCACCCATGACCGAGGCGCCGGTGACGAGCCCCAAGTTGCGCGACAGGTTGAGCATGCCTGAAATCACGCCGCGGCGATCCGGTGGCACGTCTGCCATGACGGCCGTGTTGTTGGCGGCCTGGAAGAAGGCGTAGCCGGCGGTAACGATGACGATGGGTGCAAGGTAGGCTGGGATGCCGAGCGTTGCCGGCAGAGTGGACAACCCGACGGCGCCGGTCGCGACTGCCGCCAGTCCGGCCAGTGTCACCGGTCGTGCGCCAAAGCGATCGACGAAGCGGCCCGCCGGAACGCCGCTGATTGCCGCCACGACCGGGCCGACCGCCATGACCAGCCCGATCACGGCCGGATCGAGCCCCAGAGCGCGGGTGAGATAAAAGGGACCGACAACCAAAGTCGTCATCATTACCGTCGAGACCAGCCCATTGGTGATCAGGTTCGCGCTCAAGGCCGGATCGCGAAATGTCGTCGGGCGTATCAATGGGGAGGTGACCTTTGTCTCGATCATTGCAAAAGCCCCGACGCCCAGGGCCGCCGCCAATAGAAGTACGCCATTGAGCAGACCGAAGTGGCCGCGTCCGATGGTCATGGCAAGCGCGTAGGCGGTAAGCGTCGATGCCAGCACGAGCGTACCGGGGACATCGAAGCGAGCGTCCGCGCGTGTCGTGGCCTTGCGGTCGGCAGGCAGATGACGACGCGCGACCCCATATGTCAGGATGCCGAGCGGCACGTTGATGAGGAAAAGCGCACGCCAGCCGAAGCCGGCAATCAGCGCGCCGCCCAGGGGCGGCCCCAGTGCAGTGCCGATGGCGGACATCGTTCCGAGCAAACCCATGGCGCTGCCGGTGCGTGCCTTCGGTACTGTTTCTGCAACGAAGGCCATGGTGAGCGCCATCATGACCGCCGCGCCGAGCCCCTGTGCCGCGCGCGCGACGATCAGCAGCCAAAGCGTCGGGGCAAGGCCGCTCAATCCAGAGGCCAGCGTGAAGACCGCGACGCCACCGAGCAGCAGCCGGCGCCGCCCGACAATGTCGCCGAGCCGACCGACGCCGACGATCAGTGCGGTGATCGCGAGCAGATAAGCAAGGACCACCCATTGCACGTCCTGGAATGGCGCCTGGAAAACATGGGCGAGCGTCGGCAGGCCGACATTGGCGATGCTGGTGCCGAGTGCGGACAACAACATGGAGAGCGACAGGCCGATGAGCGACCACCGGACGGACCGCGTCCGTTCGCCACCTTCGAAATTTGACCCGGTGGGTGCTGAACCATCTCTTTTCAAGACTAACTCCATCTGCTGGCAATTCTCCGAATTGGAGCTGTCAGAAGCCTAGGTCTTTACGCGGCATGGCGGAACGCGCATGGTTTGCACTTTATTCATGCATATGACGCCACATCCCGATGACACTGCGCTATACTGGGAGGATGTCGAAACCTGATCTCAATCTGTTGGTCCAACTTGACGTCCTGCTCGCGGAGGGCAGCGTCGCGCGTGCGGCCGAACGGTTGCGGCTCAGTCCTTCGGCCATGAGCCGGGCGCTGGCGCGGCTGAGAGAAGTGACGGGAGACCCGCTTCTGGTGCGGGCGGGACGCGGCCTTGTTCCGACGCCGCGGGCGCTGGAGTTGCGCGAACGCGTCGGTCAACTCGTCGATGACGCCGAGGCGGTCCTGCGCCCGGTGGACATGCTGGAGCTCAGTCGGCTCGTTCGGACCTTCACATTGCGCACGAGCGAGGGGTTCGTGGAGAACTTCGGTCCAGACCTCCTCCGGCGCATCACCTCTGAAGCGCCAGGCGTCAGCCTGCGCTTCCTGCCAAAGCCGAACAAGGAGAGCACTGCGCTGCGCGACGGTAGCGTCGATCTGGAAACCGGTGTGATCGGGGCTTCGACCGGCCCTGAAGTGCGCACGCAGGCCCTGTTTCGCGACCGCTTCATCGGTGCCGTCAGCAAAGAGCATCCCTTGAGCCAGGGCCCGGTGACGACGGCCAGCTATGCCGGCGGCCGGCACGTGCTCGTTTCCCGGCGCGGCCTTGACCGAGGTCCGATCGACGACGCCCTGGAAACGCTCGGTTTGGCGCGGCAGATTGTCATCACGGTGGGAGGCTTCTCGTCGGCGCTGGCGCTGGCGCGAGGATCGGACCTGATCGCCAGCGTGCCAGAGCGGCATACCGGAAATCTGCGCGCCGGCATGTATAGTTTTGCACTACCGGTCCCGGTGCCCGAGGTTACGGTTTCGATGCTCTGGCACCCCCGGCTCGATGCCGATCCGGCGCATCGATGGCTGCGCGGCTGCGTTCGGGAGGTTTGCCTGGAACAGCTTGCCGATCACTGAATGGGTGGGTCGTTCGGGCTTGGCGTGGCCGAGGCTGCCGGGCGACCAATTTGCAAGCCATGCCGGCCCAACATTCGTCCGCCTTTAATCGGCCTTTGACATTGCAAAGCCAGGTGACGAGACAACATATACCGCTGCGGCACCTCGCGATTGCCCTTCTGATGTTGCCTCTGGAGATTTCATGACCAAACCCATCCACGCACCGCTTCCCACGATTGGCGAAGATCCGTTCCTTTGGTTGGAGGACAGGACGTCCAAACCGGCGCTCGACTGGGTTCATGGTCAGAACGCGCGGACGAAGGAGAGGTTGCAGGGTGATGTTTCGTATCCGCCGCAGTATGAAACGGCGCTGGAATTGATGACCGCAGAGGACAACATCGCTGTCGGCTATGAACTGCGCGGCCATGTCTACAATTTCTGGCAGGACAAGGCCAACGTCCTCGGCCTCTGGCGTCGCACCCCAGTCGCCTCCTACAAGACCGACAAGCCGGAGTGGCAGACGATCATCGACTTCGACGCGCTTTCGGCAAAGGAGGGCGTCAGATGGGTGTTCAGCGGCGCACGCCGTCTCTATCCGGATTTCAGCCGTTGCCTCCTGAACCTGTCGCCGGATGGCGGCGATGCCAGTGAAATGCGCGAGTTCGACATCGAAACCGGGACCTTCGTCGAGGGCGGATTTCAAGCCCCAGTTTCAAAATCGAGTTTCAGCTGGCTCGATATCGATACGGTCATCGTCGCAGCCGCATTCGAGGCGGAAGAGAGAACGCAATCCGGCTATCCTCGCGTGGTCAAATTGTGGAAACGCGGAACGAGCCTCGCCGAGGCGGTACCGATCTTCGAGGGGCAGGTCGACGATCTTGCTGTCGGCGGGGCACTCGAGTTCGACGGCGACGCGCAATACCTGCTGCTGACGCGATCGATCGACTTCTACTCCGGCCATCATTTTGTCAGGCTGGCTTCGGGCGAAAACCGGCGGCTGCCGTTGCCGGACGATGTCGGCGACATCGCCCTTTTGAAGGGTCAAATGGTCTTCGGCGTGCGCAGCCCCTGGTCGGCCCCGGGCGGAACGACATGCCTGCCCGACGGGCTCTACGCCTTCGATTTCACGCGCTGGCTGAAGACCGGTGACATTGGTGGCATCGAGACGGTGCTGGCGCCTGCAGCGCGCGTTTCGATCGCGCATGTCGCGAGCACACGCGACCGGCTCTTCGTCAGTCTCATGGACAATGTTCGCGGTCGGGTGGTGTTTGCGGAGCGGGGCGAGCGCGGGTGGTCACTCACTCCGGTTGCCTTGCCCGAAAACGGCAATGTCGACATCAGCCACATCAATCAGTTCGGCTCCAGCGTCTCGTTCTCCATCACCGACTTCCTGACGCCGAGCTCGATCATCTGGTCCGACGACGACGGCGATACGCTGACGACGGTCAAGGCTCAGCCCGCGCGTTTTGATGCATCCGCACTGGTCTCGGAGCAGTTCGAGGCACGCTCGAGAGATGGCACGCTCGTTCCCTATTTTGTCGTTCGGCGTCGCGACCAGCAGGAGCCGGTGCCGGCCTTGCTCTACGGCTATGGTGGCTTCGAAGTTCCGCTTCTGCCTGCCTATGCCGGCCTGCGCGGCAAGCTGTGGCTCGAAAAGGGCTATGCCTACGTCCAGGCCAACATCCGCGGTGGTGGCGAGTTCGGTCCGCGGTGGCACCAGGCGGCACTCAGGGACAAGCGGCAGAACGCGTTCGACGACTTTGCCGCCGTTGCCGAAGATCTGGTGCGCCGCGGTATCTCGACCCCTTCGATGCTTGGCATTCAAGGCGGGTCGAATGGTGGCTTGCTCACCGGCGTTTCCCTGGTCCAGCGGCCCGAGCTTTTCGGTGCCGTCATCATCGAAGTGCCTTTGCTCGACATGCTTCGTTATACGGAATTGCCGCCGGGCGCGTCCTGGATGGCCGAATACGGCGATCCGTCGAAGCCCGAGGAGGCGGCGTGGCTGGCAACCTATTCTCCCTATCAGCACGTCGCTGACGACGCCGATTATCCGCCCGTGCTGCTGACGACGTCCACCGCCGACGACCGGGTGCATCCCGGCCATGCGCGCAAGATGGCGGCGCGCCTGCAGGCCGCCGGTCACGCGAATGTGCTGTTCTTCGAGGAAACGGAAGGCGGCCATGGCGGGCGCGGCGACCGCCGGATACAGGCAGCGCAGACTGCGATGAAGTATGTCTTCCTGGAGCAGGCGCTGACGGGCGCGACGAAGTGACCGCAGCATCAGCCGATGCCGGCTTCTATCTGATGGCGGGTCGTCTCGACGCCCCGCCATGTCGCAGCGCCTGGTGGCTGATGGCGACGAGATAGGAGGTCAGGAACAGGATGCCGATGAGCTTGAAGGCCTCTTCGACGAAGGTTGCTCCGCCGACATGGATCGGGGCCATATCGGCGGCGAAGGACAGGCCCATCGACAGCACCGAAGCGACAAGCAGCAATCGCGGCGTTGCCGCCCGAACGGTGTAGGCGCAATAGCAGAGCGCACCGAGCAGGATCATATGCGGCACGAGAACGACTTCTTCCGGGATGCCCATGGTCGCCACCGCCTCGTGCAGCATGAGGAAATCGTCGATACCCATCAGGGTTGAAAACAGCCCTCCGGCGAGCAACGTCCGCCGAAGAGCCGTGGTCCCCGCGTCAAACGTTGCCGCAAAGGCCTGGAGTGCCGCGGCCGCGCCGACGATCCACAGGATGACCCCGATGTTGGAGACGATGCCGAAATAGCCGGGGTTGCGGGCGATCGCGTTCGGGTCGCGAACGAGATCGTAGTAATCGATGCCGAAGACCCTGTCGGCGACAACGAGCGATGCGAGAATGACGACGGAAACAAGGAGGACGGCGATGATCGTGCCGGCCTCCGATCGATGCCACCTGCCGGTCGGTGCCGGGGGCGAATGCGTCTGTGCCTTGGCACTCATGGCGTCTCGTCCTCGCATTGTCGTGGCAAACATGAATCGAACGGGGCGATCCGGCCTCTTGTTTGTGACAGTTTTGTGACTTTGGATGCTTTTGGCTGCACGCGGCGGAGGCGAACGTGTTTCGCAGGTGGCCCAAAACCGGGTGTTGCACGGGGCTAGAGCGCGCGGTTGCGAAAAAAATCGCAGGGACCGTGTCGGCTCGCGCGGGTCCCGCTCGTCCTATTGTCAGCGTTGGTGAAGACGCGTGAAACCGCGAGGAAAGAGATATGTTTCGTTTTGCCCTTATCGCCGCAGCCCTCATCATTGCCGGGCCGGCACTTGCCGACAGCCAACCGGTCGGTGAGCGGGTCGAAGTCAACGGCATGAAGATGTATTATGAGGTGTCCGGCGAAGGCGAGCCGCTGATCGTCCTGCACGGCGCCTATATGAACATTCCATCGATGGGCGCGATCATTCCCAAGCTTGCCGAGACCAACAAGGTCTACGCGATCGAGTTCCAGGGGCATGGCCGCACGACCGACATCGACCGGCCGATCACCTATCCAAATCTCGCCGACGACGTGGCGGCATTCATGGACGCCGTCGGCGTCAAGAAGGCCGATGTCTTCGGCTACTCGATGGGGGCGGCTGCCGGGCTGCAGCTCGCCATCCGCCATCCCGAAAAGGTCAACAAGCTGGCGGCAGCTTCCGTCGGCTACGACGCCGAGGGCTGGCAGCCGGAATTCAAGGCCTTCATCCCGCAGATGAACGTCGACATGTTCGTCGGCATGCCTTTCGCTGAGGACTATCGCAAGCTTGCTGCCAATCCCGACGGCTTCCCTGCGCTCGTCGCCAAGCTGATCGCGCTCGAGAAGGAGCCGATGGCCTGGGAAAAGGACGTCAAGGCGATGAAGACGCCCGTCCTGATCATTGCCGGCGATGCCGATGTCGCAACCCTGGAACATACGGTCGCGATGTTCCGGCTGCTCGGCGGTGGTGGCATGGGCGACATGGGCAAGCCGTTGCCGGCGTCGCGCCTCGCCATCCTGCCTGCAACTTCGCACACGGCCGTCATCAATCAGCCGGAGCTGCTGGAAGCTCTGGTCGTGCCATTCTTCAAGGGCGAGACGCCAAAGGGCATGTTCCAATAGCAATTGCCGGTGCGCCTCGTCCTGCCGGGCGAGGCGCATCCGTCATAAGCTTCGTGAGGCCGCCGTCAGGATGGCCCGTCTAGGCCCGGTTTTGAGCGTCTGCGATAATCCAGCGTGCGGCCTTCTCCGCGATCATCATGGTCGGCGCGCTGGTGTTGCCGCTGGTGATGGTCGGCATCACGCTGGCATCGACCACGCGCAGTCCCTCGATGCCGCGAACCCGAAGCCGGCTGTCGACGACAGCCATGCCGTCGTCCTTGCCGCCCATTCTGGCGGTGCCGACGGGATGAAAGATGGTGTTGGCGATATCGCCGGCCAGTTTCGCCAGTTCGCCATCGCTCTGGAATTCTATCCCCGGCTTCCATTCGACCGGCTGGTATCGTGAAAGTGCGGGCTGGCTGACGATCGACCGGATCTGCCGGATGCTGTCGGCAGCGATCCGGCGGTCTTCGTCGGTGCTGAGATAATTCGGGGCAATGGCCGGCGGATCGCCACGGTGGCGCGAGCGGATTCGCACATGACCCCGGCTCGTCGGATTGAGGTTGCAGACGCTGGCGGTAAAGGCTGGAAAACTGTGCAGCGGCTCGCCAAAGGCATCGAGGCTAAGCGGCTGCACATGATACTCCAGGTTGGCATGGGCACGATCCGGGTCGGAGCGGGTGAAAGCGCCGAGCTGAGACGGCGACATGCTCATCGGTCCGCTGCGCTTCAGCACATATTCGAGCCCGATCCGCGCCTTGCCAACGAGATTGCTCGCCAGCGTGTTCAGCGTCTTGGCATTCTTGACCTTGAAGACCGCGCGGATCTGCAGGTGGTCCTGCAGGTTCTCGCCGACCCCCGGCACGTTCTGTTCAACGGAGATGCCCATGGCCTGCGACAACTGGGCCGGTCCGATGCCGGAGAGCTGCAGGATCTGCGGCGAGCCGATGGCGCCTGCCGAGAGAATGACCTCGTCGGTCGCCCGAACGGTCACCTTCTCGTTGCCACGGTAAAGCGAGACGCCCGTACAGCGCTTGGCCCCATCCGCTGACGTTTCGATCATCAGCTTTTCCACTTCGGCCTCGGTCCAGACGACCAGATTGCGCCGGTGGCGCACCGGCCGCAGGAACGCCTTGGAGGTGTTCAAGCGCCAGCCCGCCTTCTGGTTGACCTCGAAGTAACCGACGCCCTCGTTGTCGCCGCTGTTGAAGTCCGTCGATCGCGGAATGCCCGCCTCGACGGCGGCTCCCGCGAAGGATTCGAGGATATCCCACTTCAGTCGCTGCTTTTCGATGCGCCACTCGCCGCCGCGGCCATGCATGTCGGAAAAGCGGCTGTTGTCGCCGGTTGCCGGATCGGCGCCATCGTCGAGCCGGTAGTGATCCTCATGGGCCTTGAAATCGCCCAGAGAATTCTCCCAGGACCATTCGCGGTCGTTGGTCTGGGCTGCCCAGCTTTCATAGTCGCGCGATTGCCCGCGCATGTAGATCATGCCGTTGATCGAAGAACAGCCGCCAAGGGTCTTGCCGCGCGGATAGCGCAGCGAGCGACCGTTCAATCCCGCTTCCGGTTCGGTCTTGTAGAGCCAGTCGGTTCGCGGATTGCCGATGCAATAGAGATAGCCGACGGGAATATGGATCCAGGGATAGTTGTCGCGCCGGCCTGCCTCGATCAGCAGCACCCGCTTGCCGGGGTCGCGGCTGAGGCGGTTGGCAAGCAGGCAACCGGCCGAGCCGGCTCCGACGATCACATAGTCGAAAACGGCGGCGTCAGCAGTCGAGGCGTAGGGCTTCATCGCAAGCATTTCCCAATCCGGCGAAAGGGGATGAACGAGCCGCAGCTTGCACTGTGCAGCGGACCAAGATCATCCCACTTTTATAACGTTCATCAGCGATCGCAGCATTGCGATCCTCCCAAAGATCAGTAAACGGCTACCCGATCACGAAATCCAATGATAAATAGAGCTCGGTATTATAAAGGAAATTTATATGGCTGATCATCTGGATCTGCGATTGCTAAGGGCCTTCGTCACCGTGGCGCGGGAAGGCAACGTCACTCGGGCGTCCGAATTGCTGCATCTGACTCAGCCTGCCGTCAGCCTGCAAGTGAAGCGCTTGTCGCAGGAACTCGGGCTCACGCTGTTTCACCGAACAGCCAGCGGGCTTGAACTGACCCGCGATGGCGCGCTGCTGGCGGCCAAGGGCGAACAGGTGCTGGCGTCGGTGACCGAGTTTCGGCAGACGGCCATGCATCTGACGGCGCAGCTTCGCGGCACGCTCAGGATCGGCACGATCATCGACCCGGAATTCACCCGGCTCGGCGCTTTCCTCCAGGCACTGGTCGAAAGTGGTCCGGGCATCGAAACGACGCTGCGCCAGGGCATGAGCGGTGAAGTCGCGACCGGTTTGAAGCGCAACGAACTCGATGTCGGGTTTTTTCTCGGCGACCTCGATGATTTCGGGACGAGTACAGATGCGTTGGCTGGCGAGACCGATGCGCAGTTCTTCGTCAAGCCGCTGTCGCGGCTGACCTATCGCGTCGTCGCACCTCCGGCCTTTGCCGGCATCGTCGCGGACAAGGAGTGGAGCGAGCTTGCAGGCCTGCCCTGGATCGGAACGCCGCCGGCGTCGGTCCACCATCGGCTGCTTGCGCGGAAACTCGGCGGCCTGAACCTCAGGCAGAACGTGGTCGCTCTGGTCGATCAGGAAACGTCGATGTTGGCCATGGTCCGCACCGGGCTCGGGCTCAGCCTCTGCCGGGAGTCGATTGCGCTCAGCGAGCAACAGGCAAACGGGCTTGTCATCGCCAACCGGGTCAAGCTCGAAACCACGCTCGGCTTTGTCTGTCTTCGGCCCCGGCGCACCGATCCCAACGTCGCGCTGGCGTTTGACGTCATCGACAGGATATGGCGAACGGACCGCAGAGACACCGCCTGACGATCGTCATCGCAACGGCACGTCCACCTGCACCGGGCTTGAAGCCCGGTGCAGGTGGACGCTCAGCCAGCGATGGGGCTGGCTTCGCCTGCCTACTTCTTCAGTTTGGAGTAGTCGAGTTTCGGCGCTTTCGTCAGATCGTCCTTGGTGGTGTCGACATAGGCCTTCCAGGCACCGTCCTCTTCGGCAAGGGCAATCGACGCGGGGTCGAGAACGACGTAGCTCTCCCCGACGCCAAGAAAGCCGCCGACGCTGGCGACGACGCCGATAACCGACTTGCCGCCGCCGATGACGACGTCGGAAATCTCGCCGATGTTCTCGTCATTCTTGTTGTAGAGATCGACGCCGATGAGCTTGGACACGACCAGGTCGCTGTCCTGGATGTTGACGTATTTCAGCGGCATCGTCGCAGCCTTGCCCATGGTCAGGCCCGGGCCGGCCAACGTTGCGTCGGCGCCCGTTGCGGCGGCTTCCTGTGCCAGGGCTGCGGACGCAGACAGGGAGAAAACGGTCGCGGCAACGATGGGAAACAACTTCATATGATACTCCTGCATGATACCGGCAGTTGATCTGCCGTGACAGGTCGATAACGGCCTTCCGTCCGAAGTGTTCCGCTACCCATCTGAAAAATGTCGCTTTTCGTCCGCGCTGCTTACGCGGCTGGTCATGCCGACGATCGCTGATCGGCTTGTTTCGAAATATCTCTCGGCGGACTTGAACTTCGACCGAAATCGGACATTTAACGTAGCTTCTTGCCCGCAGGGCCCTTCGGGCCAACCAACGCTTTCACGCCTCATTGCACTCTCAACTGCCTGCAGACCCCGTCGCGGCGCTACGAAATGAACCATGGACACCACGCTCACGCCGCCGCTTGTTTTCGTCAGTTCCGACAATGTGATTTCCGGTTGGAGCGAAGGGGCTCAACGCCTGCTCGGTTGGTCTCGCGACGACGTGGTCGGGCAACCTCTGTCGACGATTTTCGATGAACTTGGTTTTTTCATCGGTTCGACCGGCCCCCAGGATCTCGACGCCGAAAAAGTGCTGTCTCCGGATGGTGGGTCCGTATGGGCGCTGAGAGGCAACGGCCGGCAACTGCTGGAAGAGCAGCTCGAACTGACCTTTGCCAACGCCGATGTCATCGGCGCCTGGGACTGGGACATTGCCGCTGATCGGGTGGTCGCTGACACGCGCTTCGCACAGGTGTTTGGCGTTGATCCCGAGAGAGCCAGAGAGGGGCTGCCACTGGCGCACTTTGCCGCCGGCATCCACCCGGACGATCGGGCACGGGTGACCCGGGAGATCGAGGCTGCGGTTGCTGGCGGTCCCGCGTTCAACAGTGAATATCGCGTCCTTCGGTCCGATGGATCGCTGTCGCATGTCCTGGCGCGGGGTCGGCTGGTCCAGGCCAAGGGTCATCGGCCGGCGCGCTTCCCGGGTGTCCTGTTCGATGTCACCGCCCGCAGATTGGCCGAGAGCGATGCCCACGCGAACCGCCAGCGTTATCGATCGCTGTTCGAAATGCTGCCTGACGGCTTTTGCGTCATCAAGATGATCTGGGATGCGGATGGGGTGCCGGTCGACTACGAATTTCTTGAGGTCAATTCCGCGTTCGAAAAGCACACGGGCATCACTTCGGCCATCGGCAAACGCGTGCGCCGCGATGTCGCCGCCGACCATGAACAATACTGGTTCGATATTTACGGCAAAGTGGCCCGAACCGGTGAGCCGGTCAGCTTCGAGAACTCCGCCGAGGCGCTTGGCCGGTGGTATCAAGTCCAGGCCTTTCCGATCGATGGTTTGGGATCGGAACATGTCGCCGTTCTCTTCAGCGACGTTACCGACCGCCGACGCACAGAAGTGGCGTTGAAGGCAAGCGAGGCGGAGTTCAGAACACTGTCGCAATCGATGCTCAACCACGTCTGGACGGCAAGACCGGATGGTCAGCTAGACTGGTTCAACGATCGCGTGCTCGCGTTCAGCGGCAAGAGCGCCGGGGAGCTTGCGGGCAACGGGTGGGCGTCGATCGTGCATCCGGACGATTTGGAGACGGCGGCGGCAGCCTGGTCGGCGGCAGTGGCAGGAAATGAGGTCTACCAGACGGAGTTTCGCATTCGCAGGGCTGACGGCCGTTATCGCTGGCACCTGGTCAGGGCCGTTCCGGTCCGGGGCGAGTGCGGCGAGATGCGCCGTTGGGTCGGCACCAACACCGACATCGATCACGCAAAGAAGAACGAGGCGGCTCTGGCGGATCTGAACGCGACGCTCGAAGAGCGGATCGCCGAGCGCAGTGAGCAGCTGCTCCTGTCGCAAAAGGCGCTGCAGCAGTCGCAGAAGATGGAGACCATCGGCAAGCTGACCGGCGGGGTGGCGCACGACTTCAACAACCTGCTGCAGGTTGTTGCCGGAAATCTCCAGCTTCTTTCGAGGGACGTCTCAGGCAACGAGCGGGCGGCGAGCCGGGTCGACAATGCCCTGGCGGGTGTCGCTCGCGGCGCGAAACTCGCGAGCCAGTTGCTGGCCTTCGGCCGGCGGCAGGCGCTGGAACCCAAGGTCATCAATGTCGGCCGCTTCGTCAAAGGCATGGACGATCTGCTGCGCCGTTCGATCGGCGAGGGCGTCGATATAGAAGTGATCGTTGCCGGTGGGCTCTGGAACACACTCGCGGATCCAACCCAGGTGGAAAACGCGCTCCTCAACCTGGCGATCAATGCGCGCGACGCCATGGACGGTGCCGGCAAGCTGACCATCGAAGTCGGCAACGCTTTCCTCGACGATCACTACGCGGCAACGCATCCCGATGTGAGCGCCGGCCAATACGTTATTCTCGCCGTGTCCGATACCGGATCCGGGATGCCGCCCGGCATCCTCGAACAGGTCTTCGAACCGTTTTTCTCCACCAAGCCCGAAGGCAAGGGGACGGGCCTCGGCCTTTCCATGGTTTATGGCTTTGCCAAGCAGTCCAACGGCCATGTGAAGATTTATAGCGAAGTCGGCCATGGAACGACGGTCAAGCTGTACCTGCCGAGAGAGATTGCCGAGGAAGCGCGCGAAACGGTCGTCCATGCCGCTGGCCCTGCCGTTGGCGGAACGGAAACCGTGCTCGTGGTGGAGGACGACGACGATGTCCGCGACACCGTGGTCGAGACGCTCAGCGATCTTGGCTACCGCGTGCTGACGGCGCGCGACGCGCAGAGCGGATTGTCGGTGGTGGAAAGCGGTATCGCCATCGATGTGCTCTTCACAGACGTGGTGATGCCGGGAACATTGAAGAGCCCGGAAATGGCAAAGCTCGCCAAGGCGCGCCTTCCAAATCTCGTGGTGCTGTTTACCTCAGGCTATACCGAGAATTCGATCGTGCACGGCGGAAAGCTCGACCATGGCGTCGAGCTTTTGTCGAAGCCCTATACCCGCGAAGCGCTGGACCGTCGCATTCGGCATCTTCTGGCCAACAGTCGGCAGGCGATACAGCGCGAGCGCGACGCGGCCACGAATGCGCCTGCGCCTGCGGAGGAACGCTTGCCGCTGAAGCTTCTTCTCGTCGAGGACGATTTTCTCATTCGCATGAATACGGCGGAGGTGCTGCGCGACCTCGGCCACGACGTGATCGAAGCGGGGACTGCGGCGCAGGCGATTTCGGCGGCAGAAGCGACAAGCATCGACATCCTGCTGACCGATATCGGCCTGCCGGATATGCAGGGCGGCGATCTGGCCGTGGCGGTACGCGAGATCCGTCCCGGCATTGGAATTGTCTTTGCCACGGGCGAAACGTCGATGCCACCGGGCGCGGATCCGTCCGCCGTTCTGTTGGTCAAGCCTTACAACGAGCGAAGTCTGAAACGGGCGATAGACAGCGCCAGCGTGCGCGAGACCGACGCGGCGCGATCCTGACCCTATGGATGCTGCAGTCCCCTTGGGAACAACGATCCATGCACGGCTTGCAGGGGTGGGCTGAGGTCTTGGCGCTACTGCTCGCGGGGGTGATCGCCTATATTCCTCTCATCGAAGCGAACGAAGCGCCAAGGACTGGCAGCTGAGCTTGGAAAGCCCAAGGAAAGGGGATCATCATGAACGTAGCACGCTCTTTCAACAACTGGCTCAAGTACCGGCAGACGGTCTCCGAACTGGGCCGCATGTCCTCGCGTGAACTGCGCGACCTCGGCATCGAGCGCTCGGACATCCAGAGCATCGCACGGACTGCCTACGGCCGCTAATCGCGCCTGAGACCACTGACCAATTCATGACGCGCCTGCTCGGCAACGAGCGGGCGCTTTTGTTTTGTCGGTCCATCGGCTGCGAGGCGAAATCGACGGTTGGCCAAAGGGTGGCCGCGTCACGTGTTTGGCCGAGCTGATTTCCTTGGCGGCTACGCTCGTCTTGGTACCATCTTTTATTGAAACGACGCCGTGTCGCAATGCGCGATCCTGTTCTGCCGCGCAGGACCGATCACGATCCCAAACAGCCAGGTCCGCTCCAGTGGCGTTGCAGGCATCATTGTGCGGGCTGCGGCACCAGGCGGCGGCGTGCCTTGGTCCTGCTTGGTGGGGCAAGCGGAAGCGATGGTCGTTTCGTCAATGCCTCGATTGCAGCCGAAGTCATGTCCGATGCAACGAAGTCGGCACCCGGAACTTGCTCCTGGCTGGTATCGGGCTTGCGCTGGCCCGCTGCGTCGTCGGCTGAGGTATCCCAGATGACGATACCCACCCTTGCCCGGGTGTTGACGCGCTTCAGCCGGCGCACGACGAAGCGGGCGTGCTTGATCGAATCCTGATTGAGAAAGCAGACGATGATCGCATCGACGGCATCGATCTTGAGTTTGCGGATATTGGCCGCTTCGATCTCGTGAAAATTCAGCGCCGTCGCCGACGCCCCTTCAGCGCGAAGCACCTGGGCGAGCATGGCGGCCGAGACGTCGTCGATCTCGCCTCTGCCGCCGACGCAAAGGATGGTCATGCCTTCGCCGTCCGGAATGGGCTGGCTTGCAGCTTCGCTCTTCTCATCGTCGTTTTCGAGCTCGTCGTCCTCACTCTCCTCGATCGCGACGTCCTCGAGGTTGGACACCAGCGACAGGCCGCTTGCCGCCACGCGCAGCCGCTGCTCGTCGCTCATGACGCCGCGGGCGCGGTCCTGTTCCGCCAGCGCCAAAGCGGGGATTGCCACTGCGCGGTAGTAATCGACGAGATACTCGTCTTCGAGGATCTCTTCGGCCTGATCGGTCGCTTCATCGGGATCGCCGGCCAAAAGCCGCTGGTAGAGGCGTGCGTGCGGCGCCAGTACCGGGTCGCTGCCGAAAAGCACCTGCAGAAACTCGAACTGCGGTACATGCTTGCCGAGCACGACAAGGCAGACCGTCAGCGGCGTCGACAGGATCAGGCCGACAGGGCCCCAGATCCAAGCCCAGAAGATCGCTGACACGATGATCGCCAGCGGCGACAGCCCGGTCTTGGAGCCGTAGAGCATCGGCTCGATCACATTGTTGATCACCAACTCCATCGCGATGAACAGCCCGGCTGTCCACAAAAGCATCGACCAGCCGCTGTCGACTGCGACCGACAGGAACAACGGCAGCACCATCGCAATGATAGGCCCGATATAGGGAACGAAGCGCAGGACGATCGCCAGCAACCCCCACAGTACCGCATTGGGTATGCCGATGAACCAGAGGCCGATGGCAACGGGCAGGCCATAGGCGGTGTTGACGATCAACTGCATCAGCAGGTAGTGGCCGACGCGCGTGCCGGCATCCTGCAGGCCCTCGGTGGTTCGATGCAGGTCGCCGAAGCCGGCGAGCCGTATGAACCGGTCCCTGAGATCCTCCCGCTCCAGCAGCATGAAGATGACGACGACCACGACCAAGCCGGCCATCGCCACTGGTCCAACGAGCGGCGCGATGATGTTGGTCAGGACCTGGATCGGATTGTCGCGCGAATAGATCTCGACCAGCAGCGGGTCTCTCTTCGGGCTTTCAACCCCGGTGGGCGCCTCCGCCATCGGCCGATCTATCTCGCGGTTGATGCGTTCGATGACATTGCCAATGCGATCGACGATGCCGTTTTCGGCCCCGGCCTCCTTCAGCTCCTTCACCTTGGTGACGATGTTGGATTGATAGGCGGGAAGGTTTTTCGCCAGTTCGGCAACCTGCAGGGCGACCACGAGGCTGAAAATGCCGATCAAGGTAAAGGTAATCAACGCGGTGGAGATCACCGCAAATGCGCGGGGTAGACCGATGCGGCGCAGGGCCGCGACGACGGGGGCAAGCGCGAAGGTCAACAGCAGCGCGACCGCGATCGGCAGAAAGACGTCGCGGGCCAGATAGAGGATGGCAGCGGCGCCGACGAGGGTCAGCGATGTCGGCATGGCCGGGCGCACGCCCTGCATCGAGGGCGCACCGAGATCGCGGATCTGATCGATTGCCTTGCCCAAGTCTATTCCCTCTCGGATTTGTCAGAAGCTATCACGAATGACGGTCTCGTAAACGCGCCTACCTACCGGCCTGCCGTTAGACGAACGGAAACAGTGAAGCGTCCGGGTCGGCGTGCCCCAGGATGCTCGACGAGATGATTTCGGCGGCGATCTGGCTGAAGGTGATGCCGTTGCCGCCATAGCCCATGGCTGCGAAGGCATTCCGCATGCCCGGAACACGCCCGATCATCGGCAGGCCCTGCGCGGTGACCCCGAAGGCGGCGGCCCATCGATAGTCCGGCTCGCCGATCTTCATCCCGAGGAGGTCGGAAAGCTTCCGCCGCAGGATCTCGGACTTCGCTTTCAGCTTTGCCGGATCCCGGAACGCGTCTGCGCTTTTCTCGTCTTCGCCGCCGACGATGATGCGGCCGTCTCGCGTTGAGCGAAAGTACAGATACGGGTCGGCACCTTCCCAGACGAGATAATCGTCGAGCCATTCCGGCCGATGATGACGGGGCTTGGTCGCCAGTGCCCAGGTCGAGACGATGGCATGGTCCTTGTGTGCCACGGCCTCCAGAAACTCGTAGCCGGTGCAGAAGACCACGTGGGTCGCGGTGATGATCTGGCCATCGGATGTCGCGACCGCATTTCGGCCCTCGATCTCCCGGATATCGGTGATCTCCACGTTTTCGACGATGGGGATGTCGTTGGCCTGAGCGTGGCGGAGGAAGCCGGATGTCAATTGGGCCGGGTTGGCCGATGCGGAGATTCTCGTCTCGATAGCCGCCGTGCGATCGATGTCGAATCTCGCGCGCAGATCCGCCTTGGACAGAAGCGTCGCTTCGAGTTTTGCCTCCGCCCGCGCTTCCACTTCCGCCTGAAGTGCACGGGCGCCATAGCTGGAGCCTGAGAGGAAAAGCGTGTTCTTTCGCTCGAACTGGCAGGAGATCCGCAGGGCGTCGACCAGCGATGCGAGGTGTTCGACGGCTTTTGCCGAGCGTTGCCAGATGCGCGCGGCGTTGTCCGCGCCAAGCACCCGGTTCAATTGGTGCAGCGGCACGTCGATTTCGTGCTGGATCATGGCTGTGCTGGCCATGCTGCTGCCGCTGATCGGCTTTCGACGGTCGACCATCAGCACACGTAGCTTGTGCCCGATGAGGGCGTTGGCCATCAGCGCGCCGCTGATCCCGGCGCCGACGATCAGCACGTCGACATCGTGAGCAGAGACCCGTTTCCGCGCGCGTACCGCGTGGTGCGGCCTATCGGCCCACAGAGGCTCGGCCTTCCGAAGATCCCGTTTGCGGGTCAATGTGTGCAAGTGTTCCTCCAGGTCAGCGCATTCGGGCCAGGTCTGCGCATTCGGGAATGCGCAGATGCGGATTAAGTTCCGCCCCGACGTCCTCAGGCTGTGCCGATACACGGCGCAGCGCCAGGTACTCCCACAGGGCGACGATGAACAGAACCGCCGTCGCCACGGCCTGAACGACGTAGTTGGGGGCAACTGGCACGATGAGGACCGCGACCGCCAGGAGCACGAGCCCGGCGATATGCGAGACCGGGAACTGGCGCGTGGCGACGGCCTTGATCCAGATGTTTCCCCCGAGGAAGAGAGCCGGGCCGCCAAGCATGGCAAGCGCGTGTTTCAGTGAGCTGGGTTCCTCGGCATGCGACAGGCTGAAATCCTCCCCGACCGCAGTCAGGATGATCCCGGCGACAACCGGCAGGTGACCATAGGTGAAGAGATTGAGTGCGACGGTTTCCGGCCTCGATGTCGCCTCTGCCTTGGACGCGGCCTTTTCCTGGCCGTGGTGGAAATAGATCCACCACATGAATCCGGTGCTGAGGAATGCGCTGCAAAACACAGCAAAGGTCATGTCATCCGTCATGTGCTCCGTCGCGTTGCGGCCGGTGGTCAGAATGGTCTCACCGAGGCAGATGATGACGAACAGCGCGCAGCGCTCCGCCATGTGAGCGCCGGACACGTCCAGCGTTTCGTCGGGCGATCTGCCGAGAAACGGCACGTAGTACCGGAGGGCCGGCGAGGCGTATTCGACGAGCAGGGCGAGCGTCCACAGGACCAGGCGCCCTTCGAGCGCCATCAGCCCGCCGGCGAGCCAGAAGGCACTCGATAGTAGCATCCAAAGGGTAATGCGCAGAAAGGTCAGGAACGATCGCCGATCGGAATGGCGAAAGGCATAGAGGGTGAAAACCGACCGACAGATCTGCATTCCGCTGTAGATTGCCGCAAACACCAGACCTTGATCGCCAAATGCTTCGGGCAGGGCGATCGCCAGCAGGACGCCCGCAAACATCAGCCCGAACAGCAGCAGACGGACAGGCTCCTTCTCGGTATCCAGCAGGTTGGTCACCCAGGTCGTGTGGATCCAGACCCACCAGACGGCAAGGATCAAAAGAATAGCCTCGATGATGGCCGTGGCGCTGAAATCGGACGCGAGCTTGTGGGCGAGCTGAATGAGCGCGAAGACGAAAACGAGGTCGAAGAACAGCTCGGGAAAGCTCGCCCGCGTCTGGTCGGCATCCGCTTTCCTGATCCAGTCACTTTTCTGATTGCTCGCCATTCAGGTCGCCGATGCTGATCCGATCAAAACTCGAACGGGAACTAGGGCGTTGTCGAAATTCAACAACGGCAGTTTCTGGATGGGGTGAAGGAACGTGATCGGCGAAGTGCAGAATGTTGATGCCTTCCGGCGCCTCGTCGGCCTTGCTCTCAGTGCGAACGGTAGCAAGTCCTGCCTGAACCTTCGGGCGCGACAAGCGTTTGGCTGGGCGCTGTCGTGAAACCGGCGGGCTTCGTCGCGCCCGGTCGATGTCCTTTTGGGCGCAGGTAACATATTCAGTTGATTGGATAATTTTCATTTTCTTCTGCGGTGAAGCAGGAACCATCGCCAATCACCCGCGTTGTCCCAGCATCGATCAATGACCGACCAAGGAGACAACGATGAAAAGAATGATCGCCGCGACGGCCTTTCTGATGGCAGGTGCGCTCGGTGCATACGCCCAGACGCCGACGCCTTCACCCGAGGCCGAAACCCCCGCTGTAGCGACGCCCGATACCACAAATCCTACTGCACCGGTGGCCGGCGCCAACAGCTTCACCGAAGAGCAGGCGCGCGCCCGGCTGCAGGAAGGCGGCTACACTGCCGTCAGCGGATTGAAGCTCGACGACAAGGGCATCTGGCAGGCGGCTGCCACCAAGGACGGAAAGCCCGTGAACGTCGCACTCGACTACCAGGGCAACATCGTCGCCAACTGATGTTGGCCGGAAGATCAGCAAACCCATTCAAGGACAAATCGATATGAAAACTGTTTCAGGACTGTTCGACACCTATGACCAGGCCTCGCAGGCCGTGCGCGAACTGAAGGCATTCGGCATCCCCGATGATGACGTCAGCATGGTCGCAAGCAATGCCGAGGGTCGATACAAGGTTGATGATGCCGAAGGCGCTGCAACGGGCGCCGGAACTGGCGCCGGGCTCGGCGCTGCCGTCGGCGGCGCAGGCGGTCTTCTGACCGGCCTTGGTCTGCTGGCGATTCCAGGCGTCGGTCCGGTCGTGGCGGCCGGCTGGCTGGCGGCGACGGCTGCAGGCGCTGCCGCCGGTGCCGTTGCCGGAGGCGCGGTCGGCGGCATCATCGGTGCGTTGACCGATTCCGGCGTGCCGGAAGAAGACGCCCACGTCTACGCCGAGGGCGTTCGCCGTGGCGGCACCTTGGTGACGGCGCGTGTCGCAGACGATGACGTTGCGCAGGCAGAGGCCATCCTCAAGCGCTCCAACTGGGTCGATCTCGAAGACCGCCGTTCGGCTTACCGCGCGGAAGGCTGGAGCAGGTTCGACGAGAGCCTCGATCCCTATAGCCCCACGCAGGTCGAAGAACAGCGGGCACGCTACGCCAACCGCTAGCTGCACGCCAGCATGGGAACGCCAGGTGGCCGGCCGATCGGTCGGCCCCTGTTTTTTGTTTCACGCCGTTCACGTCTGCCCCGGAGGTCATCCCCTAAGATGAGCCGTGCCGGCGCGCCGAACCGTCAAGGAGATAGGACATTGGCAAGCCCCGAAGAGCTCAAAAGAAAATTCTGGAAAACGTTGAAATCGGACATGACCGTGATGCTTGGTCTGCCTGAAACGGAGCATGGGCACACGCGTCCGATGACCGCACAGGTCGAGGGCGAGCACGGTCCGATCTGGTTCTTCACCGTTCGCAGTGCAGCCGTCGCACAGAATGTGCACACGGACACGCCCGCCATGTTCGCCTTCGCGTCGAAGGATCACGAGCTGTTTGCAACCGCTCACGGCACGCTTCGCCTCGACAACGACCGCGCCGTGATCGACCGGCTGTGGAACCAGTTTGTCGCCGCCTGGTATGAGGGTGGCAAGGACGATCCCGAACTCGCGCTTTTGCGTTTCGAGCCGAGCGAAGCCGAAATCTGGCTCAACGAGACCAGCCTGTTTGCGGGCATCAAGCTGCTTTTGGGCAGCGACCCGAAGGAGGCGTACAGGGAGAAGACCGCGAAGGTGGAACTCTCCTGAGCGTCTCGCCAAAACGCGTGTGGCGGGGATTTGCCCGCCGCACGCGTTTGCTTGAGTGTCGATGATGCTGTCATCGCTCGTTCGACACA
Organism: Ensifer adhaerens; assembly: GCF_013283195.1. Classification (GTDB taxonomy): domain Bacteria; phylum Pseudomonadota; class Alphaproteobacteria; order Rhizobiales; family Rhizobiaceae; genus Ensifer; species Ensifer adhaerens_G. The sequence goes on from NZ_JABEKT010000002.1 coordinate 564,012, forward strand.
CGGCCATCCCGCCGTGAAGGCTACTTCGCTTCAGTCAGCGTTTCAGTCCCGCTTCCATCCTTACCGGTGATCGTCCAGGTGCCGTCCAGCGAGCCGTCGCCGTTGACCTTGTAGACGATTAGGCCAAGGGCGTCACCGAGCACATAGGCCGCGGCAAAGGCATCGCCGTTCAGCATGCAGACGCCTGTGGATTTCACGCCGGCCGTGTCCCATTCGATGACGCAGGTGGTTTCGCTGGCAAGCGTGATTTCCGCGGTTCCGGAATAGCTGGATCCGTCCAGGTTCGTGCCTTCGACGGTGTACTTGCCGGCGTTGACGGTCTGGGCGTTCCCGGCCGCGGCCGCGCCGAGAAACAGCGCCGCGGTGAGCAACATTCTCTTCATAAGTCCCCCAAGAAACCCGCGCGCCCCTCGCGCGGTTCGCAATTGTTACGCACAAACCATGACGTTTGAAACGGTCCGCAAGGTGGGCCCGCATTCATTTTTGGTGGCGTCGCCTGGTGCCTGGCCTGGGTTGCTGAAAATGGCAGCTCCGACCTGATCAGAAGGAGCGTTGCGGGTTGTTTCTGCCGTCTGACATTCGTGCCTGCTCATCCCAAGCCGACAGCAGCGACATGATCTCTAGCGAATCGGACAGGCGTGGCGCCGGGCGCGGCGCTTCCTTCACGCCCGCCCTCAGGCAGCTCTCGACCAGCTTCACCTGATGGCCGAAGGCGTCGTGATCGGAAAGCACGACGATCTCTTCTGCCGGATGACCATATTCGCAAAGCTCCATCCGGTTTTCGCCCGCCACCGGCAGCCAGGGGTTGGTGAGAAACCGCAGGCTGCCGCGCTCCCCGTGGATGGAGAACGCAAAAGACATGCCGAAGCTGTCGGTCGATTGCAGCGTGGCGAGAACGCCGTTGTCGAAACGGACCGAAAGGCTTGCATCGCAGATGTTGCCGTCATGCGGCGAGACGTTGCCGAAAGCGCTGGTCACCCGGGTTGAAAAGGCATCCGGCCCGCAGGCCGTCTGGATCACGTAATGCAGCAGCGAAGCCGGGTAGCAGCCGAGATTGAAGATCGTGCCTTTGCCCATCGGGTTGACGAATTTCCAGATGTCGGCGGCGTATAGCCCCGAAACCGACCGGATCGCACCGAGCCGACCGGAGCGCAGGATTTCGCCGGCCTTGGCCATCAACGGATGGCAGAGATACATCAGGCCTTCGAGAAAGAAGATGCCTCTGTCGCGCACCGCCTGTGCCAGAGCGTCTGCTTCGGCCATCGTTGTGGTCAGCGACTTCTCCGACAACACGGCCTTGCCCTTTGCCGCAGCGCGGATCACCGCCTCATGGTGCAAGTTGTTGGGCAGGCCGACATAGACGACATCGATGGCAGGGTCGTCGAGCAGGGCGTCGTAGCCGGAATAGTGCTTGGCAATACCGTGCCGGGCGGCAAAGTCGGAAAGACGCAACCCATCGCGGCCCGCCACCGCCTCGATGCGCGAACCGTCGCTTGCGGTGATGGCCTCGGCCATGGTGTCGGAAATGAAGCTCGTTCCAAGAATTCCCCAGCGCAGCATGTGTCCGTTCCCTCAGCGGTTCAGTTCGAGATAGGCGGATGCGACCATGGCGTCGATGTCGCCGGGGACCGGCACGACGCACATCGAAGCGTCGAGCGTCCGGCTCGCCACCCTCTCCAGGCAGCGGGCCTGGAGCGCAAAGCCGAGATCCATGGATTCGACCGAATTGCCAAGGGCCCTTGGCCCGGCAAGATTGGCCATGTGGCCTGCGCCGAGACTGTGGACGCGCCGTCCATCGGCAAGGGCGAGCGTCTCGATGCCTTCGTCGAGGTAGTTTTCCGCCGACACCACCGCGGTGTCGGCGCGCATGCCGGCGATGTCGATCTCGTGCGGGAAATGCCCACCGTTGAGGAGAATGATGCCGTTCTTGAACGCCGCGAGGTCGGAGGCCGTCAGGATGTTCGCGGAGCCCGTAACCGTGACGATGACGTCGGCCGAGCGTATGGCGTCGTCGCGCCTTGGGGTCGAGAAGCCGTCGAGATGGGCTTCGAGTGCGGCGACCGGGTCGATGTCGACGACGCTGACCGCGCTGTAGGCATTGCGAAAGCAGGCAGCGGTGCCCTTGCCGCAGGCGCCATAACCGAAAACGGTCACCCGTTTGCCATTGGTCGAGCGATTTGTGAACCGCATGTAGCTTTCGAACAGGCTTTGGCCAACTGCATGGCGGTTTTCCGCGAACTGCTTGATGGGGCTGTCGTTGATCACCAGCACGGGCAGGCCGATCGCGTCGCGCATCGGCCGTAGCCGGGCTCGCCCGGAAGTGGTCTCTTCCGTACCACCGAGCAATGTCGCGTAGGGCCGTTCGGCGACCCGGGCGAAAAGGTCGCCGCCATTGTCAAGCAGCAGGTCGGGCTGATGATCGAGCAGTTCGTTGATGAAGCCCGAATGCGCGGCCGCATCGGTGGTCTGCCCACCGATGACGGTGATGCCCTCACGTCTCAGATAATCGACTGTCGCCGGCTGGGTGCTGTTTAGATTGCCGGTCGCCACGAGTTTGGCGCCGCCGGCCTTGAGTGTCATCAGCAGCGCCACCGTCTTCGGCTCCAGATGGATCGCCGTTCCGATGGTCAGGCCGTTGAACGGGCGCGTCGTCTCGAACTCGGCGGCAATGGTGCGCAGCAGGGCGCAGCTTTGCCCAACCCACTCGATGCGGGACGGATGGCTGGGAGTGGTCATGGTGAGGGTCCTGACTGTCTGTCTGTGGTGCCGGCAGCATAGTCCGGGCAACATGCCCACGGGCAGAGACATTAAACTGCGGCGGAGGGTAGTTTTCCTTCCAGGTTCTGCCCCTCTGCGAGAAGCCAGGCCCGAAGCGCTGCGATCGGCTTGCGATCCCTGTCGGCGATGCGACAGCAGAAACGATAACCGGTCGGCCGGCTAACGAAACCAAAGGGCGCTTCGAGCGCGCCGGAGGCAAGCTCAGCCTCGATCGATGCCGCCGGGGCAATGGTGACGCCGAGCCCGCTGCGGGCGGCACTGAGGGCCAGCGTCAGGTCGTCCACCTCGATGCGCTTGCGAAAGCGGATGGGTGGATTGCCGCTTTCGCGAAACCAGTCGTCCCAGAGATACGCCACGTTGCGGGCGATCAGCGCCGTCATGTCTGCCAGGTCGGCGGGTGACGGTTGTCCGGCTGCAAGCACCGGGCCGAACCGATCGGCCATGAAGGCGACTGCCGTTATATCGGGGAGCGGCCGGTACTCTCCACCGACGATCAGGGCGTCGATTTCGGGCATGTCGGTCAGCGACTGGGTGACTGCAACCGGGATGATGTCGACCTCGAGCCCAGGAACGGCGCTCGACAGTGCCGCCAGACGTGGCATCAGCCATGCGGATGCCATCGGCATTGGAACACCGAGCCGCAGCCGGACCGTGCTACCGCTCGACGAAATCTCCTCCGCGGCCCGAGACACGATGGCAAAGGCGACGCCGACGGCATCGGCGAGCCTTTGCCCGGCCGGATTGAGCGTCACCCGTCCGCTTTCGCGATCGAGTAGTGCAAAGCCGAAATGTTCCTCAAGGCTTGCAAGCTGCTGGCGTACGGCACCGGGCACGACACCGAGCTCGATCGCGGCCGCGCGCAGGCTACCGCAGCGGGCGAGCGCATCGAAGGCCCGCAGCGCGTTTAGCGGCGGCAAAGGGCGCGGCGATTTCTGGAGCAGATCATCTGTTGGCATAATGCCCTCCGCCGACATCGGAGCCTGGTGCATAAACCAAGAGGCTACCCGCTGTCGAACGCGGCATTCGCACTTGCGGTTCGAATGGCTCCGGGCCTCACGAGAACGCTGATGGATGTAGCTTAGAAAAATTGAATATTTCGAAGGATTTTTGCGACAGCATCGCCTTGAGCCAAGTCCGTGCAGCCTGCCCTTTCGTTTATGGGCAGAAGAGACAAGGGAAGAAGTCAATGCCTGGATACCATCGTCATGAGCGTACCGCCTAGTCGTGCCGGCGCGGATGCACCCGTGAAAAACGCGGTGCGGTTCTCGCTCGATCAACTCAATCTCATCCTGGCGGCGCTGCCCGATCCCGCTTTCATCCTGACGCGCAGTGGGCACTATGCCGCCCTGTTTGGCGGATCGGATCACCGCTACTATCACGACGGAAGCAATCTTGTCGGTCAGAGTGTCTTCGACGTCTTGGCCCATGACAAGGCGCGCTGGTTTGCTTTGGAGATCGAGAAGGCGCTTTCTTCGCGGGCGTTGCACATCGTCGAATACAGTCTCGCCGGCAGCGACGTTAAGGGCCTGAAGGAAGCCGGCCCCGACCACCCGATCTGGTTTGAAGGACGGGTGCAGGCCCTCGATTTCCCCGTCGACGACGAAGACGCGGTGGTCTGGGTTGCCAGCAACATCACGGAAAAGAATGCCGTCGAGCATCAACTGCGCCTGCAAAGCGAAACCGATCCGCTGACCGGGCTCTACAATCGCCGAAAGCTGCTCGATGTGCTTGCAGTCGAGTTCGATCTCTCCTCCAGCAGCCGCACACCAACATCCCTTCTGATGTTCGACGTCGACAACTTCAAGGCGGTCAATGACGAGCTGGGGCATTCCGTCGGCGACGAGCTGCTGGCGACGATTGCAACTGTCTGCCGACGCGCATTGCGGTCCGGCGATGTCCTGGCGCGCCTGGGCGGCGACGAGTTCGTGGTTTTGATGCCGGCAACGACAAGCGGCGAAGGTGACCTCATTGCCAATGAGTTGCGTGAGCAGATCTCACTGGAGCTGCAGAGCAAGCTGGCGCTTTTCTCCACGATTAGCGGTGGGCTCACTGAAATTTCCCGGTCCGACGCCAGCATCGGCGATATTTTGCGGCGGGCCGACGATGGCCTCTACCAATCCAAGCGCAACGGCCGCAACCAGATCACCATCGTTTGATGCGGCGTCGGCGAGCGGCCCAGTGCGGTGACGTCTCTGCGATAGCTGTCGATTGCACAGCGGCGTGCAGACATGGATCGATGAGACGGCGAGTGAGCCGGCGGGCGAGGACAGGTGGCGGCAAGGGCTTGCGATCTCCACCTTTTGCTCAATGCCGAACCCTTGCAGCGCGTGGTACGTCCAGAAGGACTACGCGTCTGTCCGGATGACGGATGCATTGCCGCAGCCATGCCCGTTTTGCTTAGTTGACCGTTGCGGGGCGCGCACCGATCCTGTCGCTCAAGGACAGGATGGGGGCAGCTATGTGTGAGGCGTGGCAGCGATCGCTGATCGAAGAAGACGAACTCGTCAAAAAGGCAGCGACAACCATTCCGAGGCTGCTGCAGCATCCGGGCATCACGCTCGACCAGGCTTCCCGGCTGCATGTGAACATTGACGAGTGCGTGGAGCGGATGGACGCGCTGATCTTGGCGCTCGAGGAGAACAGCGTCGACCGATCCTGGATCCAGATGGCGACGACGATCAGAAACAGCTGGGAGACACTCGCCGAAGACGCGGCGAAGAAGGTTCTCGTCTTCAGTGGCACTTCCGAGGCTGTCGTCCGCGACGACACCATGCGGAAGGTTATGGGCGGCTAGTCCCGCAGTCTGCAAACAGCGGCACGGCCATATCCGGCAACCGCATGTTGGCCGTAAGCTATTGTCGTCGGAACGTGCTGTTCTCTCTGGCAGGGCGCCGGCGATCAACTGCCCACTTAGCCTCCTGCGGCCGACACCGGCCACGTCCGTCCATTCCCCACCAGGTCCAATCGTCACATGTCATGCCGCGACTGTACCGCGTTCGTGGTCTGCTGCTTCCGGCTGGAGGCGTGTCTGGCCTCACGCAGCGGCGCCATGCCGGTTCGATGTCCAGGTTGCGGTGATGGCCTGATGTAGCCTCTTCAGACGTGCGGAAACGCCATGGCCACCGGTGGTTGGTGATGCCCGTTGGTTGTGGTGATAGTCATCCGGCATCTCTTGAACTGGGCGGCCTTGCGCCGTTCACGTCACCTGGCGGGTGCAAGGGCACCCCCCGTCGATCATGGCGGCGATTGAGACACACTCGCCTTCTTCCGCGGCAAAAGTTGGTGTTCGGTCGAATTTTAAACTTGACTATTATAGGCATGTTTTCAATTTTACGCCCGTTCGCGCAAAGCACCACGCGCGGACGAACCCGTTCCCGGCCAGGATCCCATGACGACCGAGACCCAATCCGAAACGCGCGTCGATATCTTTCTTGCCCACCGTCCGGCGCTCATCGCCTATGCGGTTCGCCTGCTCGGTTCGCGCGATGCTGCCGAAGATATCGTCCAGGACGCGTTTGTTCGGTTCCTGCCTTCCAGCACCCGATCGGTTTCGAAGGGCCAGCTCCTCGCCTATCTCTACCGTACGGTCAGGAACCTTTCGCTCGACGTTTTGAGGCGCCGGAAGGTGGCCGCAATCGGTCATCAGGACGACGTCCCATTCTGGTCGGTTCCTGCCGACGTGCAGACGCCGGAACAATCGGCTTTGCTGTGCGACGACATCAGGCGGATCTCGCAGATCCTCTCCGAACTGCCGGTTGAAGCGAGGGTGGCTGTCGAGATGCATCGCTTCGGCGGCTACACGCTTGACGAAGTAGCAGCCCATCTCGGCATCTCCACGGCCAGCGCGCATCGCTACGTCACCGCGGCGATGATGAAGGTTGCCACAGCACTTCTGGTCAACGCGACTTAAAGTGGTCGCTCCCTGAGAAAAAAAAGCGCGTCATTCGTCTTTGTCAAAAGAGGGATTGTTCGGGTAGAAGTGCCTCTGAAGAGGCCAGACCGGCGTAGGATGTCATTGACCCAAGATCAGCAAATCGCAGCTGTTACCCTGGAAGAAGCCATGGACTGGTTTCTGCGGTTGAAGGCTGAGCCCAATTGTCCCGATCTGGCCGCGGATTTCCAGCGCTGGTTGCATCGCTCTGATGATCATCGGCGGGCGTGGGAGTATGCGCTTCGCACATGGCAGCTTATGGGGGAAGTCGCCCCGGTGCATGAGCAACTGTGGGCGGACGCACCGCGCGCCAACGTCATTCCGATCACCGGCCGCCGCTGGCGCCGCCCGGTGATCGCCTCCGCCGCTGCTATTGCCGCCACCCTGTTCCTCGTCCTTGCAGGCCCGTCGCTGTTGATCCGCCTTCAGGCGGACCACATCACCGCCACCGGCCAGAATGCCAGGGTGGCGCTGGAGGATGGAACGGTCATCGAGCTTGGCGGTGACAGTGCCATCAAGACCGAAATGACGGCCGCCGGCCGCCACGTCACTCTGCTTGCCGGCGAAGCGTTTTTCGATGTCGCACACAATCCGGCGCGCCCTTTCACGGTGGAGGCTGGAGGCGTCGAGGTTTTGGTCGTCGGCACCGCGTTCGACGTCCGGCTTGCGGGTGAGGAAACGACCGTCGAGCTGGAAAGGGGCGTCGTCCAGGTGTCGGTCGCTGAAGCCAGGGAAATGCCGGACTTCCGGCTGCTTCCAGGCGAGATGGCTGTCGTAAACAGGAATGACGGTGCGGTTACCCGCAATACCATCCAGCCCGATCAGGTCGCCGCCTGGCGCAGCGGACGGATCTTCGTCAAGGATGCTTCCATCGGCGCGGTCGCCGAACAGCTTCAACGCTATCATTCGGCGTGGATCGCGGTGCCGGATCGAAAGCTCGCCGGTCTCAAGGTCACCGGTCTCTACGACCTTCACGATCCGGACAGTGCCTTGAAGGCGCTGGTCGAGCCCTATGGCGGCCGCGTGCGGACATTTTCGACCTACGGTCGCCTGCTGACGCAATACTGAAAATCCTGACAAAAAGATTCAATTTATCTGAGAAAAAAGATGGAGTTCCTCGTCTTTGTTGGAAAGCGCTCGGCAACGGGGCGCAGTTCAAGGAGATGAGAGTACGATGTGCATATCGCAAGGCCGCAAGGGATCCCGTCGTTTGAAGTGGGGCGACGACGGCGGGCGTCCGATCGGACGGCTGATGGCAACGACGGCAATGGCGATCTGCCTGGCCTCGACGCTGACTTGGCCGAGCCCGGCACTTGCGCAGGATGCAACGTCCCAGGCGAGCGCTGCACGCAGCTTCAACGTGCCCGCCCAACCGCTTGCCGATGCGCTGAACGTCTTCGGCCGGCAATCGGGCCTGCAGGTGACGCTCGCCGCTTCGGTCTCGCGCGGCGTCATGTCCAAGGCCGTTGTCGGTTCCTACGCGCCGGAGGAGGCACTTGCACGGCTGCTTTCGGGCACGGGTATCGAACATCGCATCTCTGGCGGCCGGACGGCTGTCATCGGGACAGGCGCGGCCGGCGGCGGTGCGGGGGTTGTGCCGGCCGATGGCTCCACGGCGCTTGATCCGATCTCGGTGTTCGGGGACGCAACCGGGGTCGGTGAAATCGTCATCAGCCAGAGAGATCTTGAACTGCGCAACCCAGCGACGATCGCCGACGTCTTTCGCGGAGAGCCCGGCATCTCGGTGGGAAGCTCGCTGCCGATGTCGCAGAAGGTCTATGTCCACGGTATCGAGGAAACCAATCTTGCCGTCACCATGGATGGCGGCCGCCAGAACAACAAGGTCTTCCATCACAACGGTACCAACCTCATCGATCCGAGCCTGCTGAAGGCGGTACGGGTCGACGCCGGCATCGCGCCCGCGGACGCAGGACCGGGCGCGCTCGGCGGCGCCATTGCCTATGAGACGAAGGACGCCCGCGACCTGCTCGACGGCGACGGCTATGGTGGCTTCGTCTCGTCCAACTACAATTTCAACGGCAAGGTTTTCCAGACCGGGATTTCCGCCTATGGCATGCAGGAAGGGCTGGAGTTTCTAGGCTATTTCAACTTCGCCAAGGGCGATGAGTTCAAAGCTGGAAACGGCAGCATCGTTGAAGGCACAAGCACCGATCTGCTGAGCGGCATAGGCAAGGTCGCCTACGAGTTTGAGAGTGGCGATCGGTTCGAGCTCAGCCACGAGCGTGTCTATGACGATGCACCGCGCCCGTTCCGCGCCAATACCGGCTTCATCAGCGGTCGCCCGCCGTGGGAACCGCGTGTGCGCGACTATACGCTCGACCGGCAGAACACGGTCTTCTCCTATACCGACAGCACGCCTGAGGGCTGGTGGGATCCGACCGTGGTGCTGGCCTACAGCTCGACCCGGCTCGAGATTCCGATCTTTCCCCGGCCGGTGGCGCCAAGCACGGTATCCGTTCCCTATCCCGGTGCCGGCGAAACCGGCAGCTTCAATGGCAAGTTCGAAAACCGGTTCGGCTTCGATCTCGGCAGCATCACCGCGGGCGTCGATTTCTACAACGACAAGGCGGATCTCGAAGATCCTTTCGACGCCTCGACGGAGCGCGCCCGCAATGTCGGCATCTATGCGCAGGCGCGGCTGGAGCCCTGGGAACGCACCCGTCTTTCCTTCGGCATGCGCGGCGACCAGCAATGGTTCACCGGCACGACAAATGAAAAGTGGGACAATGCCGGTTTCAGCGGCAATATCTCCGGCGAATATGACCTGATCGAGGACCTGCTGACGGCGAAAGCCGGCTACTCCCACGTCTGGGCCGGGGTTCCGCTTGCCGAAAACTTTATCATGAACCCGCGATGGAATTACGGGGACGGACCGGAAACGAGCAAAGCCGACAACTACGCCTTCGGCCTTGTCGCCAAGCATGACGGCTTTACCGTGGAGGGCAGCCTGTTCCGCACCGATATCGACAACGCGCGCACCGCCAAGTACGCGGTGGTAAGGGCGATCGAGAACCATGAGGTGCGCTCGAAGGGCTTCGAGCTTGGTGCGGGCTATGACTGGGGTGACGGATATTTCAAGGTCAAATACGCCAACATAGATGTTTCGATCGACGGCAAGCCGGCCGACTCCGACACCGGGATCTATCTGGCAGCACCTGCCGGCCAGTTCATCACGCTGGTGGCGGCGCATAGCTTCATCGATTGGGGCGTCACCGTCGGCGGCGATGTCGAGATCGCGCTCGACAATGATGATGTCGTGGTTGGAACGCCGACGCTCGAAGGCTACAAGGTGTTCAACACCTTCGTCGAATATCAGCCGCCGAGCCACAGCAACCTGACGCTGCGCGCCGAAATCAAGAACGTCTTCGACGAGACCTATTCGGAGCGCGCCACTTATGGCCAGGAATTCGGCACGGTCACGCCACTCTACGAGCCTGGTCGCTCCTTCATCCTGAGCGCCAAGGCGACATTCTGAAATGGTATCAAAGGAAGAGGCATCGCCGATGCCTCTTCCTCTTTGCCGGCAGGTTGCTCCAGCCGTTTGTCTAATATGTTCGTGCTGAAATCTTCAGATTACAATTTGCTGAAATCAATTCGCATTTCCGCCCAGGCATGCTCGAACCTTGATCTCGCGATCAGCCAGGGGGGCATGGCCCTGGAAGCCGTCAGCCTTGCCAGCAAACGGCCCTCGGCATTCTCTACCGCGACGATGACGCCGCGGTAGTCATCCTCTTCGGCGATCTCGTCCGCAACCAGGCGGCCATGCTCGACTGCCTGACTGTCATCGGCAAGCAGCATGCCGACGCTGTCGCGGCTTGTGATACCTGCCAGGTGGATATGGAAAAGATAGCGTTGCATGATCTCACTCACACTATACGGCGATTGACGAAAAACACTCGCGCCGCTTCGGGTATGGTTGTGGTAGCACGCCTCTTCTCCCTTTGCGCGTGACCGCTGCGTGACACGCCTTTCTGGGCCATCTGAACGCTCGCACACGGGCAATCGCTGCGGTGCTCGCCGGTTTTACGGCGAAAGCGAAAACGCCCCGCCACCAGGGTGGCAAGGCGCATCACGAAGGACGAAAGCCCGGATTTCCTCAGGTTGACAGCTGGTCGAGAAACACCAGCTGCAGCGGGCGGGCAAGCAAACTCTCGACCGTCGCAGCGAAGGCTCGGAAATGCGGGGTCTCAAAGTGCGCGTCGAGCGCGGCGCGGCTCGTGAAGGCCTCGCGCATGTAGAACGTTCCCGGCGCGTCCTGCATTTCGAACAGGACGTAGTCGAGGCAGCCGGGTTCTTTGCGGGTCGGCTCGACCAGGGCAAGCAGCCCGTCACGCAATGCATCTCGGTTGCCGGGCCGGGCCGTCAGGATTGCCAGAGAAATGAGCTTCTCCGTTGACTGTATCATCATCTTTTTCCTTGGACGACGGGCGGAGGGAGGCGCGGCCGGTTGCACTGCATGGGGCCGCCGGGCGGCGCGCGTGTCGTATCCGCGACCATCTCGTCGTCGTGTTCTCGGTTGATTTTGTACATGCGCCGGCGATGGCCGCCCCGACGGGGCGGCTTTGCGACAGACACCATGCCGTTGCGGAGGACGCGTAGGCCTTTTCGCCCGCGCGGCTAGAAGCCCGAAAGCACGATCTTGCCCTTGGCCTTGCCGGACTCGATCAGCGTGTGCGCGCGCTTGAGGTTTGCCGCATTGATCGTTCCGAAATCCTCGTTGAGCGTGGACTTGATCTTGCCGGCATCGACCAGTTCGGACACGTCGTTCAACAGGGCATTCTGCTTGTCGATGTCGGCGGTCGCAAACAGCGAGCGGGTGAACATCAGCTCCCAGTGCAGCGAGATGCTCTTGCGCTTGAGCGGGAGCGCGTCCAACTGTTTGGGATCGTCGATCAGTCCGAAGCGGCTCTGCGGCGCGATCAGCTCGACGATTTCGCCGATATGATCGTCCGTATTGGTCGTCGAAAACACGAAGCCGGGCTGGCCGATCCCGAGGGCTTCGATCTGCGCTGCTATCGGTTGGCGGTGATCGACGACATGGTGGGCACCGAGTGACTTCACCCATTCCACAGTCTCGGGACGCGAGGCGGTGGCGATGACAGTGAGGTCTGTCAGCGCCCGCGCGATCTGAATGGCAATCGAGCCGACACCGCCGGCACCGCCGATGATGACGATCGCTTGGGCAGCGCCCGGTACAGGACGGGTGACGTCAAGGCGATCGAACAGCATTTCCCAGGCGGTGATCGATGTCAGCGGCAGGGCGGCCGCGGCGGAAAAATCCAGCGACTTGGGTTTCCGGCCGACGATACGTTCGTCGACCAGGTGAAACTCTGCATTGGTGCCGGAGCGGTTGATGGCGCCGGCATAGAAGACTTCGTCGCCGGGCTTGAAGAAGGACACGTCCGGGCCGACGGCGCTGACGATACCGGCCGCATCCCAGCCAAGGACTTTCCACTGGCCGGCTTCTGGTTTTGCGCTCTTGCGGATCTTGGTGTCGACCGGGTTGACCGAGATCGCCTTGACCTCGACGAGAATGTCCCGGCCCTTGGGCTCCGGGCGCGGCAGGTCGATATCGACCAGTGACATCTCGGCTTCGATCGCTTGGGGGACTTGGTAGGCTACGGCTCGCATTGAATGCTCCATCGGTTGAACACAGACAAGATGCGCACTATGATCAGGTATCGCAAGAACGCACATATAACGCCCATAGTGTCGAAAAGGATACCATTGGATGGGACGCACGCGCCACGACCGTTTCGACTGCAGCCCCGGATGCGCCGTCGAGGCGACGCTCAGCCTTATCGACGGCAAGTGGAAGGGGGTGGTGCTCTACCACCTGATGTCCGGCACCCTGCGCTTCAACGAAATCCGCCGGAAGCTGCCGAACGTGACCCAGCGCATGCTGACTAACCAGTTACGCGAACTCGAGGCCGACGGCCTGATCACGCGCACGGTGTTTGCCCAGGTCCCGCCCAGGGTCGACTATGATCTCTCGGAACGAGGCCGTACGCTGGAGCCGGTCATCCTGGCGCTGAAAGTCTGGGGAGACGCCAACATGCCGGCGACGGAGAATGCCGCGGCCTGATGGCCGCGACGTCCCGCTTGGCAATCGCAGGCTTGCACCATGGTCTCGGTCGTTCCCCTATGCGCCGACAAGGACCCACGCCATGCCGGCCAGCGCCGAGGCGAGCAGCGTCGCGATCACCGAGGCTTTGAAGCGGAAGATCGCCAGTGCCGCCGCAAGTGTCAGCAAGAGCGAGGGCAACACCAGTGAGCTCAAGACAGGCAGATCCAGTGTAAGGTAGCCGAGACGCCACGGGACGACCTGTGAAAACAACGTGTGAAGGCCGAACCAGACCGCCAGATTGAGGATGACCCCGACGACGGCGGCGGTGATGGCCGACATGGCGCCGGTGAGCGCGACATTGCCCCTCAGCTTCTCGATGAAGGGTGCACCTAAGAAGATCCAGAGGAAGCAGGGCACGAAGGTCACCCAGGTCGTCAGCAGTGCTGCAAGCGTGGCCGCGGTCATCGGGTTGAGCGTACCGGGATCGCGGTAAGCGCCCATGAAACCGACGAACTGGACGACCATGATCAATGGCCCAGGCGTCGTTTCGGCCATGCCGAGACCGTCGAGCATTTCGCCCGGCCGGAGCCAGCCGTAATGCTGCACGGCTTCCTGTGCGACATAGGCGAGCACCGCATAGGCGCCGCCGAATGTGACGACCGCCATCTTGCTGAAGAACCATCCGATCTCGGTAAAGACGTTGGTCGGTCCGAGGACCACAAACAGCAACGCCAGCGGCACGAGCCACAAGGCGAGAAACGCGGACGAGATTTTGAGGGACCAGGCGAGGTTGGGTCGGGCATGGATCGGCACCTGCTCGCCGAGCGCCGAATCCGCGTCATTGAGGACCGGTCCGGTTGCCTTGCCGTGGCCGCCACCGATGCGAAAAAGTGGCGAGCCCGCGCGTCCGCCGATGTAGCCGACGATGCCGGCTGTCAGGATGATCAGCGGGAAGGGAACGCGGAAGAAGAAGATTGCGACAAAGGCCAAAGCCGCGATGCCGATCATCAGTCTGTTCTTCAGCGCCCGGCTGCCGATGCGGAAAACAGCCTGGATGACGACGGCAAGCACGGCCGCCTTCAACCCGAAAAACAGTCCTTCGATCAGGTCGACATTACCGAATGCCGCATAGACGTAGCTGAGGCCGAGGATGGCAAGGAAGCCCGGAAGCACGAACAGGATGCCGGCGACGAGGCCACCGGCGGTACGGTGCAGGAGCCAGCCGATGTAGATTGCCAACTGCTGCGCCTCAGGCCCGGGCAACAACATGCAGTAGTTGAGCGCATGCAGGAACCTGTGCTCGCCAATCCAGCGCTTTTCATCGACGAGGATGCGATGCATCACCGCGATCTGCCCTGCCGGGCCGCCAAAACTCAGAGCGGCGATCCGGACCCAGACCCAGAACGCTTCGGAGAATGAAATGCCATGGCCATGGGGCACCGACGCCCTGCCGGTTTCGGTCGTGTGTGTGATATCGGTCATTTCATGCCCCCTTCTTGGGCGAGGGCCAATTGTGCGTTTCGCCGGTGGCATCGCGGCACCAGCGGTAAAAGGCGTCATAGAGCAGCATGCCTGCCTGTAATTGCTCATGATCGTCGGCATACATGCGCGACAGGCCGAGAGAAACGGCAAGCAGGCCCGCCGCCTCGGGAGCAAGGTCGAGGCGTGATGTGTCCGCGCCCCGCACGATCGTTGCGAGCCGCAGCATCGGTTCCGTTTCCAGCCCGAACGCCTGCACCATCACATCGAAGGTGCAGTGGTCGCCCCGATGGCTCCATTGAATCGGAGCGTCGATGTCGAACGGCGTGGCGTCGAAACGATCCGCAACAGCTTCGACTTCCGCGGGTGCCACGAACAGGAAGACGGCGTTCGGATCAACGAAGCGCCGAATAAGCCATGGGCAGGCGATCCGGTCGATTTTCGGGCGTGCGCGCGTGACCCAGAGCGTGTGGCCGCTTGCCTGGCGTTTCGGCATGGCGGAGACGGGCACAGCCGGATAGGGGGCCTCCGCCCAGGCCTCGAAGCCGCCTTCCAGGACACCGGCCGGAATGCCCGCGTGTCGCAGCCATGCGGCGGCCCCATGGCTCAGCTTCTTGCCGCGCTGGCAGATGATGACGGCGGATCGGCCAGTGAAATCCTGACCCCAGTCCTGAACCAGCCGGTAGTCGCGCCGGAGCGATCCGGGGATCAGGCGCGGATCGGCGTCGAAATCTTCGTCGGTCCTGACGTCGACGAGCACAGGACATTTGGGCGTGCCGATGAGGCGGGCAAGTTTGTCGGGGGAAATTTCAAGAAGTGACGGCATAACGCGTCCTCCGTCTGAGCGGTTGAATGGACGCGATACTTCGGCTGTCGCCTCGTGGGGTGATCGCGACCCCATGTCGGATTATTGCCGCCGTTTCGCCCAGACTGTCAAGTCGCGGCTCCGCGCCTGCCGGAGCGATAGCAGCCGCGTTGCCTGCGGCCACACCGCATAATGTGCTTCTGTAAAACAGGTGTGACGACGTGCTCGAGCTAGGGGCCGTGTTGCTCGGCAGCGGCGCGACCTGCATCCTCGCCAGTCTCTGCAGAAGCCGGCGTGGCTCCGGCATCAGCCTTTGTCGCTGATGCGTGGACGCCGCCCGTGGTCGAGAGACCGGCAAGCCTGTGGCCACGTTCACGCAACCACTGGAACACCACATAAAGGGCCGGGATGATGAAAATGCCGATCAGCGAGGCCGCGAGCATGCCGCCCGCAACGCCTGTGCCGACGGCGCGCCGGCTCAGCATGCCGGCGCCTTCGGCCGTCACCAGGGGAATGAGCCCGACGATGAAGGCGAAGCTCGTCATCATCACTGCGCGGAAGCGGGCGCGGGCGCCCTCGACCGCCGCCTCGACGATGCCGGCACCTTTCTCGCGATGAAACTTGGCGAATTCGACGATCAGGATCGCATTCTTGGAGGCGAGCGCGATCAGCACGACGAGGCCGATCTGGGCATAGATGTCGAACGACAGGCCCGCGATAAGGATCGAAACGAGGGCGCCGGCGACGCCGACCGCCACCGACAAAAGGACAGGGATCGGGATCGTCCAGCTTTCGTAGAGCGCCACCAGGAACAGATAGGCAAACAGCACCGCCAGCGCGAGGATCGCCGTCGTCTGTCCCGCCGCTTCAAGTTCCTGCAACGCGGTTCCGGTCCACTCGTAGCTGTAGCCGGGGGGCAGGGTGGTCGCCGACAGCGCCTCCATCGCGGCGAGCGCCTCGCCGGAAGACACGCCGGGTGCCGGCTGACCATTCAGCGTGATCGAGCGGTAATTGTTGTACCGGACGATCGACTGCGGCCCGATGATATATTCGACGCGCGCGACGGAGGCGACGGGCACCATGCCACCCGAGGCGTTGCGTACGTGCAGGCGCGAGATGTCGTCGACCGACGCACGGTCGGCCTCGGCCGCCTGCATGTTGACCTTCCAGCTGCGCCCGAAGAGATTGAAGTCATTGACGTAGAAAGACCCGAGCGTGCCCTGCAGCGTGGTGAAGAGATCGCTCACCGAGACCCCGAGCGCCTGCAGGCGATCCCGATCGAGATCGAGGTAAAGCTGTGGCGAACTTGCCGAATAGGTGGTGAAGGTCGGGCCGAGCAGCGGGCTCTGGTTGGCGGCGACAATCAGGCCGCCGGCCGTCGCCGCCAGATCCGCGGGCGTTCGGCCCTGGAGGTCGAGCAACTGGTATTCGAAGCCCGAACCGGTGCCGAGGCCCATGATCGGCGGCAGGTTGAAGGCGAAGATCTGTGCGGCGCGGATCGCCGTGCCTTTGGCCATGGTCGTTGCAACCGCTGCGTCGACGGAGCTCGCCTTGCCGGTGCGCTCGGCGAACGGCTTCATCGTGACGATGGCAAAGGCGCTGTTCGACTTGGACAGGCCGTCGAGGAAGCTGTAGCCGGTGACGGTGATGACGTCGGCAACGCCATCGATGCCGCCGAGCATTTTCTCGACGTCGCGAACGACCGCATCGGTGCGGTTGTAGGATGCTCCTTCAGGCAGCCTTATCTCGGTGAAATAGGCGCCCTGGTCTTCGCTTGGAAGGAAGCCTGTCGGCACGACGCGGAACAGCCAACCGCTGGCGCCGATCGCCACTGCCAGGAGGAGAAGGCCAAGGACAGCCCGACGGGCGATATGCCCGGCGACATGGACATAGCCGTCGCGTCCGTTGTCGATCCGCCGCGAGATCCAGCCGAGGATGCCGCGTTTCGGGCCGTGATGGGGCTTCAGCAGGATCGAGCAGAGGGCCGGGCTCAAGGTCAGCGCGTTGATGGCGGAGATCACCATCGACACGGACACCGCCACGGCGAACTGCTGGAACAGTTGACCGCTCAATCCGGGAATGAACGCGACGGGCACGAACACCGACAGGAGAACGAGCGTGATAGCGACGATCGCACCGGTGATCTCGCCCATGGCGAGGCGCGCCGCCTCGGGGGCCTGCATGCCGGGGTTCTCCTCCATCACCCGCTCGATGTTCTCGACCACGACGATCGCGTCGTCGACGACGATGCCGATCGCCAGCACCATCGCCAGGAGCGAAACGGTGTTCAGCGAGAAACCCATGGCGAGGATGACCGCGAAGGTGCCGATCAGCGCGACGGGCACGGCGACAAGCGGGATCAATGTCGCCCTGACATTACCGAGGAACAGGAAGACGACGATGATGACGAGCACGAAGGCTTCGAGCAGCGTATGCACGACATTTTCCACACTCGCCTCGACGAACTGGGTCGTGTCATAGGAGATCGAGTAGGTCAGGCCCTCGGGAAACGACTGGGAAAGCCTTTCCATCGCCTGCTTGACGCCTTCGGCGGCGGCAAGCGCATTGGCTCCTGGTGCCTGATAGGTGCCGATCATCGCCACCGGCTTGCCGTTGAAACGAGCGCTGGAGTCAGAACTCGCTGCGCCCAGCTCGACTTTGGCGATATCGCGAATACGCACGAACGACCCGTCCGGCTCGGCCCTCAACACCACGTCCTCGAACTGGGAAGGATCGGTGAGGCGGCCCTGGGTCGTCAGATTGAGCTGAAACAGCGGATCGTCGGTCATCGGCTGCGCGCCGATCCGGCCGATGGCGGCCTGGACGTTCTGCGTCTTCAGCGCGTTGATCACATCGGTCGGCGTCAGACCGAGATTGGTCAGGCGATCGATATCGAGCACGATCCGCATGGCATAGTCTTTGGCGCCGAACAGCGAGGCATCGCCGACACCCGGCGCCCGCTTGATCGTGTCGAGCACGTTGATCGTCGCGTAGTTCGAAAGAAACAGCGAATCGAAGTCGCTGCCGTCCTTGCCGTAGATGGTGATCACCTGCATCAGCGCCGACGATTTCTTGCGCACGCTGACGCCGGTCTGCTTGACCTCCGAAGGCAGCCCGGCCTCGGCCAGCGACACGCGGTTCTGCACGTTGACGGTGGCGATGTCTGGGTCTGTGCCGACGGCAAAGGTGACGGTCAGCGTATAGGAACCGTCAGCGCCGCTCGTCGATTTCATGTAGAGCATGTCGTCGACGCCGACGATCTTGCTCTCGATCGGCTGGGCGACTGTGGTTTCGACCACCTCGGCGCCGGCGCCGGGATAACTTGCGGTGACGCTGACCTGTGGCGGCACGATGTCTGGAAACTGGGCGATCGGCAGCCGGGTAAGCGCGATCAGGCCGGCGAGCGTCAATACGATCGAGATGACGGCGGCAAAGCGCGGACGATCGATGAAGATTTCAGAGATCATGCTCAGCCACCCGTCGCCGCTGCTGCGTCAACGACGATGCCCGGCCTGACCTTGCCGACACCTTCGGTGATGACGTTTTCGCCCTCCTTCAGCCCCTTGCTGACCACGGAGAGCCCACGAGCCGAGCGCTCGACGTCGATACGCCTCAGTTCGACTTTGGAGGCGGCGTCGACAACCATGACGAAGGCACCCTGCTGGTCGCGCTGCACCGCCTCTTGCGGAACTGCCAAGACATCCTGCTTGTCGGACTGTTCCAGCGTGACCCGCACCAGCGTCCCGTCGAGCAACAGTGCGTTGGGATTGTCGAACTGCGCGCGTACAGTCACCGTGTCGGTCCCCTGCGCGACGTTGCTGCCGATGAAATCGATCGTGCCCTTCAATGGATACTCGGTACCATTTGGCAGCGTCAGCCCGACATTGGCACCGCCAGGCGTCATCCCCTTCAGCACGCGTTCCCGATAGGTCAGCAGCAAGGACGTCGAGACCGGAAACTCCACATAGATCGGGTCCAGCTTCGTCAAGGTGACGAGCGGGCCGGTATCCGGACCGACCAGCGCGCCGACATCGGCGGTGCTCAGGCCCAGCACGCCGTCGAAAGGTGCGGTAATCTTGGTGTAGGAGAGGTTGAGGTCTGCGCTCTGCTTGCTGCCCTGCAGCTTCACGAGATCAGCTTCCGCCTTCTTGACTTCGGCATTGGCTGTATCGACCTTGGCCTGCGAGATCGTATTGGTCGCAATCAGTTGCTTGGCGCGCTCCTGCTCAAGCACGGCCAGATCCCGCTGCGCCTCGGCGGCCTCGATCGAGCCCTCGATTTCCTGCACGGCCGCACGATAGGCGCCATCCTCGACCTGATAGAGCTGGGTCCCGGCCGTTACCTTCTGCCCCTCCTTGAAGTTCACGGCCTCAAGGAAACCGGCGACGCGGGCGCGAATATCAACCTTCTGGGTTGCGACGACGCGACCCGTCAGATCGACGCTTTCGCGAAGGTCCACGATCCGCGCGGGCGCTACCACCACGGCGGGCGCCTGCTGCGCGTAGGCAGTCGGTGCGCTGAACATGAACGCGAGAAGGACGGAAAAGGCAGAGAAGGCAGCTTTCGGCACGGTCATGCGACACCCTTTCGGCAACAAAGCCAGGTTCAGTCCCACGGAGTCTGCTCAACCCGCACAGTAGTCACGAATACTCTGCCTTTGAAGCGTAAATCGCCCTTCCGTAACTGTTACATCGGCGTTCGAAGCAATGTGACGCGATCCGTCAATTCTGCGTGCGGCCCGATCGGAATGTCGTGCTGCCGGCGAACGGGCGTTACGGCGCCATGACCTGTCCATGGAGTAATCCAGGACATGCGCATGCCAGATGCTTACGCGCGCGGCATGCCGGCCGGCTCAAGGAACTTGCGCAGCGCCGCGATGCGGAAGATCGCATTCGCCGCGCCATAGCCGCGATATCCGCGCCGCTCAACGATCTCGAAGAAGAAACCGCCGGAAAAGGTCGGGCTGTAGAGCTGGAAATATTCGCCGTTTTCGTCCCTGTCGTAGAGGATGTTCTTTGACTTCAGCCTTTCGGTGAAATCGGGATCGAGGCCGAAGCGGGCTTCCAGGTCACCGTAGTAATTGGGCGAGATCGCCAGCGAGACGAAGCCGCCTGCGGCAAGCGCGTCTGCTGTCGCGAAGATGTCGTCTGTCGTGAAGGCCAGATGCTGAATGCCGGAGCCGAAGGTCTCGGCGATGAAGCGTCCGGCCAGCGTGTTGCGGTTCTCAGCCCCGTTCATGGTGATGCGCAGGGATCCCGAGGCATTTTCCACCACCTGGCTGCGCACGATGCCCGAGGGGTCGATGATGTCGACAAGCGGCGTCTTATGGGCCTCCAGCAGCGAGGTATAGAAGAGCAGCCACGTCAGCAGTTCGTCATAGTGCATCGTCTGGGCGATGTGGTCGATCGAACGCAGCCCGGCGGCGGTCGCGATAGGGTCTTCGATCTGCTCGAACTCGACGTCCCATATTCTCCCGAGTTCGCTGTCGCGATCGAGGAAGTAGATGATGCCGCCGCCGACGCCGTGCACCGCCGGCATTTCGATTTCACCGTCGTCCAGCGGCTGGACGAAGGTCTCGGCACCGAGCGCCATTGCCCGCCGGTGCGCAGCCTTGGCATCGTCCACAAGAAGGCCCATCGCATAGGCCGAAGCGCCGTGCACCAGGTAGGAGGAGTTGGCAAAGCCTCGGCTTTCCGTGTTGATCACCAGCCGGATGTCACCTTGTTGGAAGATCGTGACGCTTTTCGTTCTGTGTCGTGCGGCCTTGCGGAAACCGAGTGTGCGGATCAGTGCCTCGAGGTGCGGCGCCTCGTCTTCGTCGATGGTGAATTCGATGAAGGCGATGCCTTCGACGCCCGATCGATCGGGCATTTCGGGAACGGGAAGCGCAATGTCCGGCTCGGCCCGCCGCACCTGATCGCCGAGGTAGAGCAGCGAGCGCTGGCCGTCGACGGATATCGCCGTTGCCGAGCCGCCGCGAAACTGGTCGTTGAAGATCTCGAGCGACAGATAGTCGTCATAGCCGGTGGCCGCCACTGCCCGCATGAATTCGAGCACGGGCAGGTCGCCTTCGCCGGGCATGTTGCGAAAATGTCGGCTCCAATAGAGCAGATCCATGTCGATCAGCGGCGCATCGGCCAGCTGGATGATGAAGATCTTCTCCTTCGGGATCGAGCGGATGGAGTTGACGTCGATCTTGCGCGCCAGCGTGTGAAAACTATCGAGGATCAGGCCGACATTGGCGTGGTCGGCGCGGCGCACCACTTCCCAGGCGTCGCGGTGGTCGTTGATGTGACGTCCCCAGGCAAGCGCCTCGTATCCAACGCGAAGGCCGCGGTTTGCCGCCCGCTCGCCAAGCTCGCGAAAGTCGGCGGCTGCGCGGTCGAGCCCGCCAAGGGCTGCGGGGGAAACGTTGGAGCAGACGAGCACCAGGTCTGTGCCCAACTCCTGCATCAAGTCGAACTTGCGCTCCGCCCGGTCGAATGTCCGGGTTCGGAGCGGCTCCGGCATGCCCTCGAAATCGCGGAACGGCTGGAACAGCGAAATCTCCAGACCATGGTCGCGCACCATATGCCCGACCTGACGCGGGCTTTCGTCGAACACGAGAAAGTCGTTCTCGAAGATCTCGACGCCGTCGAAACCCGCCTTGGCGATCGCCTTAAGCTTGCTGCGCAGGTCGCCGCTCAGGGAGACGGTGGCGATCGAGGTTTTCATGCGTGTCTCCTTCGTTGCCCTGTCGTCAGGCGGTCAGGGCCTTGAAATGGGCAAGCATGCGCGCGGCGTCCGGCTCTCGGCCGGTAAACAGGCGAAAGGCGCCGACGGCCTGGAACACCGCCATGCCGCCGCCGTCGAGCGTGCGGCAGCCGCGCTGTCGGGCTTCGGCCAGAAGGGTTGTCTCGAGCGGGAAATAGACGACTTCCGCCACCCAGTGGCGGGCCTCGAGCAGATCGGCGGGAAGCGGCAATCCGGGGTATTTCGCCATGCCGGTCGGCGTCGCGTGGATGAGGCCATCCGCTGCCTGCATCGCCGCGGCAAGGTCCGTGGCTGCAGCAATGTTGGCCTGCGGAAACAGCGCCGACATGCTGGATGCCAATGCCTCCGCACGCTCCATTTCCCGGTCGAAAACGGTCAGCGACGCCAGCCCCATCGAAAGGATGGCGTAGGCCGTCGCAACGCCGGCGCCGCCGGCGCCAAGCTGGACGGCGTGCGTCAGAGCCGCGTCTGGTAGGCCTCGGCGAAAGCTCTCGGAGAAACCCCAGCAGTCGGTGTTGTGACCGATGCGACGGCCTGCCTGAAGCACCACCGTGTTGACTGCGCCGAGATCGCGGGCTTCGTCCGACAGCTCGTGTAGAAATGGGATGACCAACTGCTTGCACGGATGGGTGATGTTCAGCCCGCATAGGCCTCGCCGTTCCGCCTCGCTGAGCAATTGCGGTAGGTCTTCGGGACCAGCACCGCGCTGGCTGAGGTCGATCAGCTCGTATTCATAGGCGAGCCCCTGTGCCGCACCTTCGCGCATGTGCATCGCCGGTGTAAGCGAGGCTTGGATGCCTGCGCCGATCAATCCGGCTTTCAACGGTCTGAGAAGGGTCTCGGTCATCTCGACGGCTTTCATGATGGGACGGGGTGCCGGCCCGCGGACATTGCGGACCGGCGGCAGGCTTACTGGCCGCGAAGTGTCTGAAGTTCCTTGAACAGGGCAGCGACGGTTTCGGGGCCGATCTCGGCGCTGAATTTCTCGATCATCGGCTTGACGGCGTCGCGCAGCTTCTGGGTTTCTTCCGGCGACAGCTCGGTGACTTCCATGCCGGTCGCCTTGATGTCGGCGATCGCCTTGGCGTCGAATTCGCGCGAGGCCTTGCGCTGGTAGTCGCGGGCTTCGGTCGCCGATGCCTGCAGCACCGCCTTCTCCTCGTCGTTGAGGCCGTCCCAGAATTTCTTGCTGATGAGTACGATCTGCGGATTGTACTGGTGACGGGTCACCGTCATGTACTTCTGCACCTCGTAGAACTTGGCGTTGAGAATGTTGGCTGCCGGATTTTCCTGGCCGTCGACCGTGCCGGTTTCAAGCGCGGTGTAAAGCTCGGTATAGGGCAGCGGCACCGCATTGGCGCCGAGATTGTTGAACAGCTCGATCGGGATCGGCGACTGGATCGTGCGGATCTTCAGGCCCTTGATATCCTCGAGCTTGGTGACCGCGTGGCGGTTGTTGGTGAGATTGCGGAAACCCAGCTCCCAGTATCCCAAGCCGACGAGCCCGGTCGCGGGCAGCAATTCTGTCAGGCTGGTGCCGAAGGGGCCATCCATCACCTTGTCGGCCTCTTCGCCATTGTTGAAGAGGAAGGGCAGGTCGACCGCGCCAAACTGCTTGACGTTGCCGGCAAGTATGCCGGCGTTCAGGACCGTCATTTCGATGACGCCGCCCTGCAGCGCCGAGACGGTCTGGACGTCACCGCCAAGCACACCGCCGGGGAAGAGTTTGACCTCGATCTTGCCGCCGCTCTTCTCCTTCACCAGTTCGGCGAATTTCTCCATGCCCATGACCTGGGGATGGCCCTTGTTGTTGGCGGCGGCGAACTTGAGTTGCTGCTCGCGGATCTCGGCGAGTGCCGGGCTTGCCGCCATCAGTGCTACCGGTATTGCAACGCCGAGCGCCATTTTCATCAGTCTGTTGAACATATTTCCCTCCCAGGTTTGGCCGGTTTCTCCCTCCGGCCGGTTAAGCTTGCAGATGTTGCGTGGTGCCTATCGCGCAAACCAGGAGGCCGGAACGGTCACCAGTTGCGGGAACAGCACGAGCAGGAAAAGCACGATCAGCTCGGCGATCAGGAACGGCATGACGCCCTTCATCAGCTCTTCCATCTTGAGCTTGGAAACGCCGCAGATGACGTTGAGCACCGTGCCGACAGGCGGGGTGATCAGGCCGATCGAGTTGTTGATGATGAACAGCACGCCGAAATAGACCGGGTCGATGCCGGCCTGCTTGATGATAGGCATCAGCACCGGCGTCATGATCAGGATGGTCGGGGTCATGTCCATGGCGGTGCCGACGACGACGACGAGCGCCATGATGGCCAGCAGCAGCAGCGTCTGGTTGTCCATCAGCGGCTCGAGAAGGGCGACGAGATCGCCGGGCACGTCGGCAACGGTGATCAGCCAGGCCGAAACGGCGGCACAGGCGACGAGGAACATCACGATCGACGTGATCTTAGCAGCCGCGACGAAGACGTGAAACAGCTTGGCTGGCGGCAGCTCGCGGTAAATCACCATCGACACGAACAGTGAATAGACGGCCGCCACCACGCCGGCTTCCGTCGGCGTGAACACGCCGAACTTCAAGCCGACGATGATGATGACAGGCAGGAACAGCGCCCAGAGGCTGTCGATGAAGGTCTTCATCCTGACGGCGCCGCTCTGGCGCGGCGGCAACTGGTGCTGCTCCTTGCGCGAAACGATCATCCAGGTGATGCAGAGGGCGGCGGCAATCATCAGGCCGGGGAAGATGCCGGCGAGGAACAGCTTGGTGATCGAGACGCCACCGACGACGCCGTAAAGGATGAAGCCGATCGACGGCGGTATGATCGGACCGATGATCGAGGCGGAGGCAAGAAGGCCGCCGGCGCGGGCCGGGTCGTGGCCGGATTTCAGCATCATCGGCAGCAGAAGCGCGCCGAGCGCCGCCGCGTCGGCGACGGCCGAGCCGGAGAGGCTCGCCATGATGCAGGCGGCGAAGATGGCGACGAAGCCGAGGCCGCCGCGAATGTGGCCGACCATCGCCATGGCGAGATTGACGATGCGCCGCGACAGGCCGCCGGTGTTCATCACTTCGCCGGCGAGCATGAAGAAGGGCACGGCCATCAGCGGAAAGCTGTCGGCGCCGTTCAGCACATTCTGGGCGACGATCTGGGCGTCGTAGAGGCCGAGATACATCATCAGCGCGACGCCGGTGATGATCAGC
Organism: Ensifer adhaerens; assembly: GCF_013283195.1. GTDB lineage: Bacteria > Pseudomonadota > Alphaproteobacteria > Rhizobiales > Rhizobiaceae > Ensifer > Ensifer adhaerens_G. The sequence continues at coordinate 589,051 of NZ_JABEKT010000002.1, forward strand.
GCAAACGCGATCGGCACGCCGAGCGCCATCGGGCCAAGCAGGGCGCCGAGGAAAATCGTGACGGTCATCGGTCTCTCCTCAGGGCTTGGCGACGGGATGGGCGAGCGGGGATCCCGGGTGCTCGTCGAGCGCCGCCTGATCCTCGCTGTCACGCACCAACTCGGCCGTCGCCACGTCGACGCGACCGGTGAGGATTGAGAACATGTCCCAGAGGATGATCAGGAAGGCGGGAATGCCGAAGGCGAGGCCTGCACCGTAGAAGAAGCCCATGGAAATGCCGGTGGCGGGTGCCGCGACATGGAGATTGATCAGCGTCTGCGACCAGCTGCCGCTGATCATCAGCCATGTTGCGCCCAGCATCAGCACCTGGCCTGAAAGGATCGCGACCTTTGCACTATTGGGCGGCAGCCGGCGCAAAAGCGAATCCACGCCGAGATGGGCGTGTTCGCGCATCGCGATGACGGCGCCGAGAAAAGTCAGCCAGACGAAGAAGATGCGCGACAGTTCCTCGGAGTAGGTGATGCCTGTGTTGAAGGCGTAGCGCAGCACGACATTGCCGAAGACCAGCACGACCATGCCCGCAAGCAGAAGCGCGATGGCGACCTTCAGCAGCAGGAAGCAGAATTCGATTATCCTCACCATTTCGCTCCTCCCAGGCGATCAACCGTGTCTTGCGGCCTGTGACGTCCGTCATCGGTCAGGGCATCCAAGTGTACAAGGTTGGCAAGTGTGCAAGGCTGACATGCCGATCTCTCCTCCAAGCGACCGAATGCCATTTCAAAATGTACTAACTAGTTCGAATGTCAAGCGGCATGTCTTGAAAGAAGCGCGCAAGCCCAATAAGACTTGGGGCAGGTCGCGGAGTGGAGCCGCGGCCAACGCGTGGCGGCGGCAGCCATTTCGCGTTGAGAATCAAGGGTGGAGGATGCGACGGGGCATGGCGGCGCGAGCAGAGAATGGACGCAAGAACGATCCACAGCGCACGAAGGAGGACATCCTCATCGTGGCGACGGACGAGTTCGCGACCCATGGTCTGGCCGGCGCACGTGTCGATGCGATCGCTGAGAAGACCCGCACCTCCAAGCGGATGATCTACTACTACTTCGAGAGCAAGGAGGGGCTCTATCTCTCGGTGCTCGAACGGTCCTACCGCAAGATCCGCACCCTGGAGGCTGATCTGCAACTGTCGAGCCTGGCACCCGAGGCGGCGCTGCGCACCTTGATCTCGACGACCTTCGACCATGATCAGGCGAACCCGGAATTCGTGCGCCTGGTCAGCATCGAAAACATCCATCACGCCGCCCACATGATGCGCTCGGAGGCGATCCGCGATCTCAATGTGTCGGTTATCGAGACCATCGCCGGCATTCTGGAGCGCGGCGTCGCGGAGGGCGTGTTCCAGCGCACGGCCGATCCGATCGACGTGCACATGCTGATCAGCGCCTTCTGTTTCTTCCGGGTCTCCAACCGCTACACGTTCGGCACGATTTTCCGGCGCGACCTTTCCGAGCCGGAGACGATGCAGCGGCACAAGGGGCTGATCGCCGATGCCGTGCTGAGTTACCTCAAGAGCTAGAGACAGCTCTGCTGGCAGCATTTAACCGTTGCGAAGGTGCTCGGTCGGCAGCGCCGTCGTGTACTTGATCTGGCTGAGTGCGAAGCTCGATCGGATGCTGGAGACGCCGGGGATCGTCGTCAGGAAGTCGACCACGAGCGCCTGGTACTTCATCAGGTCCTCGACGACGACGCGCAGCATGTAGTCCGACTCTCCCGTCATCAGGTAACATTCGACGATTTCGGGCTTGGTCCTGATCGCGGCGCTGAAGACATCGAGCGAAGCCCGGTCCTGCTGCTTCAGCGATACGTGCACAAACACGTTGACGGCAAGGCCAAGCGCGAATGCGTCGACGAGCGCCACCGAACCCTTGATGACACCGCTCTCCTTAAGTTCGTTGACGCGCCGCCAGCAGGGAGAGGCCGAAAGCCCGGTTGCTTCGGCAAGCTCGGCCGTGCTGATCTCGGCGTTCTGCTGCAGCAGATCGAGAATGCGGATGGTCGCTGCGTCAAAGCTTGGTAGTTTCTTCGGCATGAAATTTCCTGAAATGGCGTTTCATCGGTCAGTATTGCCGGAAATGACAAAATTTCCAACAAAGATAGACCGGATATTTCGCGCGACCGGGTGTAGCGTTTTCATGTTCTGGGAGGAGCCGACATGCAAGCGCATAAACTTTCGACCGCCACGCTGAATTGCCTGAAAGATCTGGAACGGCAGGTGCTGTGGCACGCGTGCTGGATGATTCACAACGCCAATCACATCCGGGAAAAGGGCGAGGTGAAAGTCGGCGGGCATCAGGCATCCTCCGCCTCGATCACGTCGATCATGACGGCGCTGTACTTCCACATCCTGCGGCCGGAAGATCGGGTCGCGGTGAAGCCGCATGCGGCCCCTGTATTCCATGCGATCCAGTATCTGATGGGCAACCAGACGCGCGAGAAGCTGCAGAATTTCCGCGGCTTTGGCGGCGCGCAATCCTATCCCAGTCGCACCAAGGATATCGACGACGTCGATTTTTCGACCGGCTCCGTTGGGCTCGGTGTCGGCATTACTGCCTTTGCCTCGATCATCCAGGACTACATCGCGTCGAAACCCTGGGCGCAGAAGAAGAGCGATGGCCGCATGATCGCGCTCGTCGGCGATGCGGAGCTCGATGAAGGCAACATCTACGAGTGCCTGCAGGAGGGCTGGAAACACGATCTGCGCAACACATGGTGGGTAATCGACTACAACCGTCAGAGCCTTGACGGCGTCGTTCGCGAAGGTCTTTGGCAACGCATCGAGGCGATCTTCACCGCTTTCGGCTGGGACGTGAAGGTCGTCAAATATGGCGCCTTGCAGGAGGCGGCCTTCAGGGAGCCCGGCGGCGAGGTACTGCGCGCCTGGATTGACCGTTGCCCGAACCAGCTCTATTCCGCGCTGACCTTCCAGGGCGGGGCCGCCTGGCGCAAGCGGCTTCAGGACGAGATCGGTGACCAGGGTCATGTCAGCAAGCTCTTGGCTTCCCGAAGCGACGAAGACCTCTCGGCGCTGATGAGCAATCTCGGCGGTCATTGCATCCAGACACTTGCCGACACCTTTGCCAGCATCGACCACGATCGCCCGACGGTCTTCCTTGCCTATACGATCAAGGGCTGGGGAACACCGCTGGCCGGCCACAAGGACAATCATGCCGGCCTCATGACCAAGGCGCAGATGCAGGATTTCCAGCAGAAGATCGGCGTTCGCGCCGGCGAGGAATGGGAAGAGTTCGCGGCGGTGGCCGATGCCCAGGCGGCAAAGGAATTTCTGAAGAGTGTGCCGTTTTTTGCCGAGGGCACACGACGGTTCACGTCGCAACCGGTGCAATCTGCCGGTCCGGTTCTGCTCGACGACCGCGAGCTTTCGACCCAGGCGGGGTTCGGCAAGATCCTCGATGCGCTGGCGCAGCGCGACGATGCGCTCGCCGCCCGCATCGTGACGATGGCGCCTGATGTGACCGTCTCGACCAATCTCGGGCCGTGGGTCAACAGGCGCGGCCTGTTTGCCCGCGAGACCCAGGCCGACACGTTCCGAGACGAGAAGGTTCCCTCGGCGCAGAAATGGGCCTTCGGTCCCGGCGGGCAGCACATCGAACTCGGCATTGCCGAGATGAACCTCTTCCTGCTCCTGGCCGCGGCCGGCCTTTCCCATTCGGTGTTCGGCGAACGCCTGCTGCCGATCGGCACGGTCTACGATCCGTTCGTCGCCCGCGGACTCGATGCCCTCAACTATGCCTGCTATCAGGATGCACGCTTCATGATCGTCGGCACACCTTCGGGCGTGACGCTGGCGCCGGAAGGCGGCGCCCACCAGTCGATCGGGTCGCAATTGATCGGCATGAGCCAGGACGGGCTTGCCAGCTTCGAACCTGCCTATCTCGACGAACTCTCCGTGATCATGGACTGGTCCTTCGATTACATGCAGCGCGACGGCGACGCCGTGCACGACGAACGCACATGGCTGCGCGATACGACCGGCGGCTCGGTCTATCTCAGGCTGACCACCCGCCCGCTCGAGCAGATGCAGCGCCGCGAGGATGCGGCCTTCCGCCAGGGCGTGATCGACGGTGCCTACTGGTTGCGTGAGCCGCGACCGAATACCCAGCTGGTGCTGGCCTATCAGGGGTGCGTCGCGCCAGAGGTGCTGATGGCGGCCGGGCGGCTGGCCGAGCGTCATCGCGATGTCGCCGTGCTGGCGGTGACGTCGGCCGACCGGCTCAACGCCGGCTGGACGGCGGCGCAGCGGGCACGACGGCACGGCCATCACGCCGCTGAAAGCCATATCGAGGCGCTGCTGGCACCGCTTTCGGATGCCTGCGAGATCATCACCGTCACCGATGGTCATCCCGCCACCCTCGGCTGGTTCGGATCGGTGCACGGTCACCGTACCGTTTCGCTTGGGGTTGAGCATTTCGGGCAGACGGGCACGATCGCCGACCTCTACGCCCATTTCGGCATCGATACGGACTCGATCATCGAAGCGGCCGACGCGGTCGCTCTACGCCGCAATCACCGCAAGTTCAGGCAGGCCGGATAGGAGCGCCACACGCGATGACCGGGGTGCCGGAGCACCTCGCACCCACCGTTTCCGACAAGGGTCAACCGATAAAGGCGCGCCGCAGAAGGCCGGCCATCGATGCGCGCAAGCTGCCGCGATCGGCAATTTGGGCGCGCGGCACGCCGAACAGCAGGCGCAGGATGCCGCTGCGTTGTTCGGCTGTCGGCAGGATCGTCAATCCGCCATCGGCCTCATGGCCTTCGGCAATGCGGACCCAGCCGATCTGCGGCAGGTAGACCGCTGCATCATCTGTTCGCGCCGCGTCGAGGCCCGGAATGCGGACGCTGTCCGCCGACAGCCCGCCTATGCTGATGTCGACGGTCTGGCCCGCCTGCCGATACTGCCCGTCCAGCGACACGTCGATGACTTCTTCCTGCCCGTATCGTGGCAGTTCGATGCAGACGAGCAGGCTGACGAAGGCGATGGTCATCGACACGAGTGACCAGACGAGGTTGAGGATCTCGCGTTCGGAAAAATCCGTGGGCGCGTTCCAAGCGAGCACCGTCTGCAGCACCGAAAGACCGGAAAGCACCGTCACCAGGCCGAAGAAGAGCGCCGTCGGCAGGTGTACACGCATGCGCGCACGGTCGCCGCCTTTCTCCGTCACCTTGAAGGGGCGGCCGAACGGACGGCGGATCGCCTGCAGCAGCGTAAGCGTGACCGGCAGCGCCGTCAGCGCATGGGTGACCTCGGTGAACAGCGGCAATGTCCGTTTTCCCGAGATCCAGGATGCGTAGACCCAGAACACCAGCAATGACGAGATGCCGTACTTCATGAACAGAAGCTCGTCGGCCTGAAGCGCGGAAATGCCGAAGAGCCAGTAAATCGACGGCGCGAAAAGCAGGCACAGAATGAAGGGCTTCGACAGCCAGCACAGCAGTCCGTGCAGATAGTGAAAGCGCTGGCGCAGGGTAAAATGCCCCCGCCACAGCGGGCCATCCTTCAGGAGACCGATCTGGATCGTGCCGAGGCACCACCGGGTTCGTTGGGTGATGTATTCGGGAATGCCCTCGGCGGAAAGGCCGACGCTGAGTTTCTCGTTCAGCCATCGGGTCACGTATCCGCGCTCCATCAGACGATAGGAGAGCAGCATGTCCTCCGACAGGGCTTCGTGCGGGAACCCGCCGATTTCGTTGACGAGAGCCCGGCGCACCACGAAGCTCGTTCCCACGCAGAAGGCGCACTCGACCGCATCCTTTGCCGGTTGGAACGTGTCGAAGAAGACGCGCTGATCGTCGACAAAGCTCGACGCGATGTGCAGGTTGTGCTGGATCGGGTCGGCGTTGAAGTAGAACTGCGGTGTCTGGACGATGCCGATGCGTTGGTTTCTGAACAGGCCGACGACGCGCTTGAGAAAGTTTGCCTGTGGCGCGAAGTCCGCGTCGAGGACCATGATGAAATCGGATGGTCTCTCGTTGTTCGTCAGATGCAGCGCGTTGTTCAGATTGCCGGCCTTGGCATGCCGGTTGTCCGGGCGCGTAATGTAGTTGACGCCGATGGTCTCGCAGTATTCGCGCACTTCGGGGCGACGGGTGTCGTCGCAGACATAGACCTGGAAATCCGGGTAATCCATCGCCTTGGCGCAAACGGCTGATTTTTCCAGAATATGGATCGGCTCGTTGTAGGTGCAGATGAAAACGGCAACCGATGGATAGCGGCCGTTTGCGGCAAGTTCGCTCTCTGCGGCATCCGCCTCGGCCGTCCAGTCCGTGGTGCGGCAAAGGATCAGGACGGAGGCGACCGCGTAGACGATCGAGATAGCCTCGAACGAAAAATAGACATAGGGCCAGAGGCTTTCCGCAGTCGGTTCCAGGTCGGGCAGGGTGTCGAGCAGTCGCCAGCAGATATAGAGCGTGAGCGACGCTGCGGTGACGATGCTGAAGGCAACCCTCTCCAGCGGGTTTCGCGGATCCGCGAGGGCGGCAAGCGCCAGGAACGCCAGTGCAACGCCGAGATCGAACAGAAGGACGCTTGTGAGATCGGAATCGAGGTGGAAAAACATGACAGCACTCAATTGGCGCGGAAGGGATTGTAAGCCGTGGCTGCGAGAACGGCCCAGGCCGTGGCGCCCAGATGCGGCCGTCGGTAGTACCGAAATGCCCCCCCGACACCCGCAGCGTCGATCGTAAGCCCGGTCGATAATTCCTCGTCGCGGGTGGCAAACAGCCAGCCCGACGCCGCGTCGCGATTGTCCATCACGCTTTCCAACAACCCTTCGGCACGCTCTTCGTCACCCTCCAGCCGAAACATCAGTGCTGCCTGCGCAGTTCCTTCGATCCACATTCCGTCCCGGTCGTCGTTGAAGTCGTAGCCGCCTGGGACTGCGAGTTTGGCGTCGATGCGCAAGGGTGCCTCGTTCCACCCCGCCGGTCGCTCGCCCGCGGGCACGACCATCAACGGCCATATCTGGACGTCGAGAACGGTTATGCCGTTGCGCACCGGCTTGCCTGACGTATCGGTGCCGATCAGGAACCCTTGCTCGCCGTCGAACATGCTCGTGACGAAATGCAGGGTCGAGCGCGCTAATGGATCCCATTGCGGGTCTCCGGTTTCCGACTTCAGCCAGCGCGCGACGGCAAGCGCATCGATATTGTGTTCCGTCGATTTCCACGGGATGGGCTTTGATACCGGGTCGAAGCCGAAATATCCGCCGGTCAGGCCGGCGCTGTCTTCACGAAGTCCGCTCTTCAGCCACGTACCGAGATCGATGGCGCCCTCGAGATAGGCGGGCTCGCGCGTGCGAGCATGAAGCTGGAGCAGGGCGAGTGCGGCCCAGGCGACATTTCCAAGGGCGGTGCTGACCTGATATTCGTCTTCGGCCCAATGGCCCCCGTCGGCATCCCACCATCCGGGAAGGGCAACCGGCACGGTGATTTCGCCGATCCGGTAGGCGTTGCGCAGGCGGCCGTCGCGAAACTGCCGGTCTGTCTTCGATGCGGCCAGCAATGCGTCACCGATCGATCGGGCTGCAGCAATCCTGCCGCAGGCAAGCAAGGCCATGACTGCAAGCGCGTTGTCGTAAGTGAACGCCGCCGTCGCCAGCGGCTGCGGCAAGGCCGTTTCGTTCGGTCCCGGCCGATAACTTGGGATGAAGCCGACCGCCGGAGGCTGCCCGACCGTTTCGTGCTGCACGGCTGCGATCGCATCGCAAAGCGCCTGCGCCGTGCCCTCGGCGGCCGTGGCAGGCGAGGCAAGGCAGGCAAGGCAGGCGATCGCCACGGCCCGTGATCCCAGGGCAAGGGGTGAGCGAGACATCAGCCGAAACCTCACAAACGTCAGAGTGCTTTCTCACGAATGCCGGTGCTGTCGGGCTTCATCGCCACGGCCAGCGTGGTGGTGGCGGCAAGGCGGGCACCGCGGGGCGAAACACGCGTGATCTTCGCCTGCTCGCCTGGGGTTGCCGTGGGAGCGTCCGTAAACGCTGCCAGGTGCTGCCGGAGCTGGCCGGCATAACCGGCAAGTGCGCTCGACGTGTTGTCGAGCTGGCGGCGGGTCCACACGACCCAGGTTTTCGGCATGCTGACAGTCACCCACGTGCCGACTTCGCAGAACTTGTTCACGACCCCATTGTCCGAATGCGCCGCATCGGGGGTTATGAAGGCGTAGAGTTCGCGCCGTTCCGTCGGCGGAAATGGCACGGCATAGTCGAGATCGACCCGCTCCGTCGTCTTTGGCACCAGTCGCTCGACGCGGCCAAGAACCGGACCGTCCCAACCGTCGGCCTCCACCGTCACGCTTGCCCCCAATGACAGGCTTTGTGCTTGGCGCTCGGAGAAGATGGCGACGACGAAGGCATCGGCACAGCTGACGGATTCTGCCAGAGTGTCGCCACCGCTGACCTGCTTTCCGACTTGTGCCACGGTCTTGAAGAGCTTTGCCTGCGCGGAAATCGCCACATCGGCGCGAACGAGCTTGGCGATGCGTTCTTCTTCCGCTTTCGCCAGAGCCTTCAGCTGGTCGATGCGCGCCTGGATGGTTGCGGTCTGGATGCTGATCTGCGAGCGGTCGGCCTTCACATTGCGGATTTCCCGCTGAAGGTCCTGCAACGATTGCTGTTCGCCGCCGACGAAGATGCCCGAGCGGGCATTGCCGAGATCCGCACTCAACATCTCGACCCGCAATCTGGCGGCTACGATCTTCGTATCCTCAAGTTTCAGCGTATTGGCAAGCTCATCCCGGTTGCCGGCGATCACGCCCTTTTTCACGAGGCCGAGTTTCCGCACCGCGGCGTTCTTCTCGTTGGCGGACGACAGGCTGACGATTTCCAGGTGGGCTTGCGCGTTGCGCAGGTCGTTGTCTGACCGAATGATGATCGCCGCCTGTTGGCGGTCCAGGTCTCGTTCGAGATCGGCGATGCGGCGCAGATAGTCCGCGTGGATCGATTGCTTGAGCGCCAGATCGTTCTGAAGCGACGTCAGCTCGATCGTCAGGCCGATCAAGGTCGAGCGGTCGACGCGGTCGTTTTCGATCGTTGCAAGCGGGAGGTTGCCGTCGGCTTCACTGTTGACCTCGACCACGCGCCCGCCGATCGGCGAGGTGATTGAAACGACCGGGGCGTTGGTGACGGCGCGTGTCGTTGATGATGAGAAGACCGGCGGTGCAATCGTTGTCATGAACGTCGATCCGACAACACCGAGCACACCAAGAGATAAAATTCTGACTGATTTAGTATGATTTGTAGAAATGTCTTTGTTTGTCTTGGAAGACATAGCTTTAATCTCCAACGGTGATTTTTATGCTACGCATCCTCCCATGTTTTTAAGGGTTACATGTCGTCGATACCCCGTCAAGGTCGAATATTAGTAAATTATTGATCAATATATACGCATTTATTGCATCGTTTAACGGCATCTGTCTTTGCGTTGATCAGCTGCACAAGAAATGAGCGGCACGCCAAATCCACTGCCGGGGTCACCGCAAACGGCGAGGAGTGCCGGCCGGCGTGGGGCAATCGAGATTGCGCCCGGCCGGGAGCGGGCGGTGTCAGCGCCCGTATTTGCGCAAGACCTCAACAAGCGGACCATGCTTGATGGCATCGATCTTGAAACGGTCGTGCGCTGTACCGCCTGAATCTTCCGCCGCCAACATGGCATTGACCACCGCCTCTTCGACGCTGTCGACCGTGGCCAGATAGACGGGATCGAGCATTTCGTCATTGACGATTTCGAGCGTCAGGCGCGGCGGGGCGCGGTGCGCCATCGGCTGCGGATTGGCGGTCGAAAACGCCAGGAAGATGTCGCCGGAATTGTTGCCGCCGGGCGTGCCGTTGCGGCCGATTCCGATAGCCGCGCGGCGGGCGAGGCGCTGCAACTGATGCGGAGCCATCGGCAGATCGGTGGCGATGACGACGATGATCGAGCCACGCTCCTGCATCTGGCTCTGCGGCGTGCCATCGCGCATGTGTTCCCCGACCGGTACGCCGCAGATCGTCAGCCAGTCGCGCTGACCGTGGTTGGCCTGCACAAGCGTGCCGATCGTGTAATCACGCCCGCCAAATTCGACCACCCGCGAGGCGGTGCCGGTGCCACCCTTGAAGCCATAGGCGATCATGCCGGTGCCGCCGCCGCAATTGCCTTCCTGAACAGGTCCGCCCACGGCCGCGTCGAGTGCCGATCGAACCTCCGGCTCGCCGATCGGCTGGCCGTTGATGTCGTTGAGTACGCCGTCATAGGTCTCGGCGACCACCGGCATGATCCAGAGAAAATCGTCGCTGTCATAGGTGGAGGCATAACGCTCCAGCATCCACTTGATCGTGGCGTGATGGGTCATGCCCACAGCGTGGGTGTTGGTGATCATCACCGGCCCGAGGAAAAAGCCGCCGTCCTCGATCCAGTGGGTGCCGGTCATTTCACCGTTGCCGTTGAAACGGTGCACGCCGGCATAGACCGGGACAGGCACGTCCGAGCCCGCGTGCGGCAGGATGGCGGTGACCCCGGTTCTCACCGGGCGCTTGCGGCCCGGGCGAGGTACGTCCTCAGAGATAGTGTGGAAGCCGACGGCAATGCCTTCGACATCGGTGATGGCGTTGAAAGGGCCGGTGCGGCCGGAAAACGGCAGGCCGAGGTCGCGGGCGCGGGCTTTAGTGGTGGGAGTGTTCTTATTGTCCATGATCATTTCTGCCGGGAGCGGAGGTAGAGGCCAAGCGAGGCGACGACGAAGGAGAAGGTCAGCATCATCACGGCGATCGCATTGATCTCCGGCTTGATGCCGCGCCGAAGCATGGCGAAGATGAACATCGGCAGTGTCGTCACGTCGACGCCGGCGATGAAGTAAGTGATAACAAGATCGTCCATCGAGATGATGAAGGCGAGCAGGGCGCCGCCGACGATGCCGGGCAGAAGCTGCGGCAGCACCACGCGGCGAAAGGTCGTCCATTCGTCGGCGCCGAGATCGGCCGAGGCGTTTTCCAGCGTGCGGTCCATGCCCGCAAGGCGCGCCGAGACGACGATGAACACATAGGAAATCAGGAAGGTGCACTGGCCGATGATGATCGTCGTCAGGCCGAGGTGGATGCCCGAATTGACGAAGAAGATCAAAAGCGCGATGCCGAGCACGATGTCGGGCATCAGCATCGGCATGAACATGATCACCCGATAGAAGCGCTGGCCGAGAAAGTCGAAACGGTAGAGGCCGATCGCGATTGCCGTGCCGAACACGGTGGCGATCAGCGTCGTGGAGGTGGCGATGACGAGGCTGTTCCACACGGCCTGGAGAAGCTGGCCGGTCGATTCGATATAGAGCGCGTTTTCGGACACCGTCGTCTTGAAGCCCAGCACCTGCGCGTACCATTCGGTGGTGAAGCCGGTCCAGGTCATCATGTTGACCGGGTTGGAATTGAATGAATAGACGGCGATCACCACCAGCGGAATGTAGATGAAGGCGAAGAAGAGGCCGGTGTAGGCGACGAGGCTGCCGCGGAAGAGGGATTGAGCGATCTTCATGGGGAGACCTCAACGATTGAGCGCGGCGTCGGCGCCGCGGCGGCCCGATGCGAACACGTAGACGAGCAGCAGCACCAGCATCACGCTCATGACCATCATCGCCAGCGCCGAGCCGAAGGGCCAATTGCGGGCGGCCAGGAACTGCTGCTCGATCAGGTTGCCGAGCATCATCACCTTGGCGCCGCCGAGGATGGCCGGAACGACGAAGTTGCCGAGCGCCGGGATGAAGACGATGATCGCACCGCCGACGATACCGGGGGCCGTCAGCGGCAGGATGATGCGCCAGAAGGTGCGGATTGGGCCGGCGCCGAGATCGAGCGAGGCGCGCACCAGCGTCCAGTCCAGCTTCTCGACGCTGGCATAGACCGGCATGAACATGAACGGGATGAAGACATAGACCATGCCGAGAATGATGGCGCCGTCCGTATAGATCAGGTCCAGCGGCCGGGCGATCATGCCCGTCGACAGGAGCATCTCGTTGACGAGGCCGGTCTGGCGCAGGATCAGCACCCAGACGAATAGGCGAACGATCAGGCTGGTGAAGAAGGGTAGCGTGATGAGGAACAGGCAGAAGTTCTTCCACCGCTCCGACAACCGGGCAATGCAGAAGGCTGCGGGATAGCAGACGAGCAGGGCGGCCAGAACCGTCAGTGCCGCGATCTTTACCGAGCGGAGGAAGATGGCGATGTAGACGGGATCGAAATCCTCGAACATCGGATCGGCGAAACCGAGGATGCGGCCGAAGTTGTGGGGATAGAAGGTCCACTCGACGCCGCCGTAAAGCCCCGGTGCCAGAAAGCTCGTGACCATCATGATCGCCAGCGGGCCAAGGAAGAACACGGCAAGGAACAGGGAAACGGGACCGAGCAGGACGACGAGCTGGACGCGGCGGCGAATGGCGATCGACATCTCACGCCTCCGCGCACGGTTGAATGAGGTGAACGGCGGCCGGATCATAGGCGAGCCTGGCGCGGCGCGTTCGCTCGATCTCGCCGATCAGGCTGCGGCGGCCGGCTGGGATCTCGGCGACGATCTTTCTGCCTGCCGGTGTGCGGCCGAACAATTCGAAGGTCGAGCCGACGAACACGATCGCTTCGAGGTCGACGTCAAGCGTGGGGGACGGCTCTCCCGCGTCGGCGAGAAAGAATTGTTCCGGACGGATCAGCGCAGTCGCGGCACCCGACGTTGTCGACGGGGTTCGCCGATAGCGAATTTCCGTGCCGTCGCTGGTCATCAACCGGTCGCCATCGATCCGCCCCTCGAACAGGTTGCTCGCGCCGATGAAGGTGGCGACGAAACTGTTGACCGGACGGTCGTAGATCGCCCGCGGCGTATCGAGCTGCTGGATGCGACCGCCGGAGAGAACCGCGACGCGATCCGACATCGTCAAAGCCTCCTGCTGGTCGTGGGTTACGAAGATGAAGGAGATGCCGAGTTCGTGCTGCAACGTCTTCAGCTCGATCTGCATGGCCTGGCGCAGGTTCTTGTCGAGGGCTGAAAGCGGCTCGTCGAGCAAAAGCAGTTTTGGACGGGCGATGATGGCGCGGGCCAGGGCGACGCGCTGCTGCTGGCCGCCTGAGAGCTGGCGCGGACGCCGGCCCTCCATGCCCTCAAGGCCCACCATTTTCAGCGCCGCTGCCACCTGCTCGCGCCGCTTGGCCTTGGCGACACCGGCAACCTCAAGCGCATAGGCGGTGTTTTCGCCGACGGTCATGTGCGGAAACAGCGCGTAGTTCTGGAACACGGTATTGACGGGGCGGCGGTAGGGCGGCCTGTCGGTCATGTCCTCGCCGTCGATCAGGATGCGTCCGCCGTCGAGTTCGACGAAGCCGCTGATCGCCTGCAGCAACGTGGTCTTGCCGCAGCCGGATGGACCGAGCAGCGTCAGGAACTCGTTGCGCCGCACCTGAAGATCGATGGCGTCGAGCGCGGTCACGCTCCCGCCTTCCGGAGTGGCGAAGGCTTTGCTCGCCCCCTCCAGCCGGACAATGGAATCCTGCATCTGTCATTCCCCAAAATGTTATTTAAATAACGCTTGTGCGTTTTGGATATATGGATACCATTTGTTCATCGGTGTCAACGGCCGCAGAAGCCGGAGCCGGCAAGGACCAGGGAACGGTCCGATCCTGGGGCGCCAAGCCCCACGAACCATCAGAGGAGACTATCTATGACAAAAGCAAGCCGCGTCGTCCGGGCGACCAAGGCCAAACTCCTGGGCTCCACGCGGGCCGCCGCATTCTCGCTGTCCGCCTTGTTCGCCATGGCCGGCCTTGGCCAGGCGGCCGAACTCAACATCTACAACTGGGGCGAATACATCAATCCAGCCGTCCTGAAGAAGTTCGAGGAAGAGACGCAGATCAAGGTCAACCTTTCTACCTATTCCTCCAACGAGGAGATGCTGGCGAAGATCCAGGGTGGCGCCACCGGCTACGACGTCGTCTTTCCGTCGGTCCACATGCAGGACATCATGTCCAAGCTCGACCTCCTCGAGAAGACCGATATCAATGCCTTTGAAGGCTTCAAGAACATCGACCCGGCATTCCTGAGGGCAAAGAGCGACCCGAAGGGCGAGTATTGCTTGCCCTATGCCTTCGGAACCGTCGGCATCGTCTACAATCGCAAGGTGCTCGGCAAGGACGTCGTCGGCTGGAAGGACCTGATCGCGACCGTCAAGGAAAAGGGGCTGAAGTTCACCCTGCTCGACGACATGCGCGAAGTGCTGGCCGTCGGGCTGATCCTCAACGGCCACAAGGTCAACTCGACCGACCCGGCCGAGCTGCAGCAGGCGGCCGATACGATCATCGCGATGAAGCCTGACGTCGCTGCATTCACCTACGATACGCGGCCGATGGTGCAGTCTGGCGACGTGGCCGCCGGCCATTTCTTCGTCGGCGCGATGGTCGATGTCTTCGCCAACCAGAAGGACCTCGGCTACGTGATCCCGGAGGAAGGCGCGACCATGTATCAGGAGGATATGTGCGTGTTGAAGACGGCGCCGAACAAGGACAACGCCATGAAGTTCATGGAGTTCTACACCCGTCCTGAAGTCGCTGCCCTCAACGTTTCCCAGCAGACCAACGGCACCGCCAACGTGCCGGCGCGACAATTGACCCCCGACCAGATCAAGAATAGCAAGGAGATCAATCCGACGCCCGAAACGATGCAACGGCTCCAGATCTTCGAGGACCTGGGCTCCGGCGTGCGCCAGCTCGATCGCGTCTGGACCAAGGTGAAGACGGCGCAGTAACGGCGGAAAGATCGGCAATTCCGCCCGCGTACAGCGTATTTTGCGTCGGATATCGGGCGCGCGGCACTGCAAGCGGGCGGAAATACCTCCGGGGAGGGGATGTGGCACAACGAATCCTGAAGCTCGTGCAGAGCGAGGAACTCAGGCGGTCGAAATCCGACAGGCTGATTGCCCACTACATCGAGCGCAATCTGGCGGAGATCCCGTTCGAAACGGCAAAATCGATCGCAAGCCGTCTCGAGCTCTCGCCGATGACTGTCGGGCGCTACCTCCGGCGCATGGGTTTCGATGGCCTCGATCAGCTGAAGCACGAGCTGCGGCGCGGCAGCTCCAACCCGGCCTGGCAGGTGAAGGGGCCGGTCGATCGACTGCGCGAAGACATTCGCGAGGGCAAGCTGCTCGCCGGCCTTATCCAGGAACAGATCAACAATCTCGGTCTGGTCTACGAACTGACCACCTCGCCGGAATGGCAGCAGGCGATCGAGGCGCTGATCAGCGCCAGCGAGGTTTATGTCGCAGCCTATCAGAACGTGCGCGGCATCGCCCAGTATTTCGCAAGCCAGCTCTCCTATACCCGCTCGCGGGTGCAGTTCGTCGATGGCCTGAACGGCACCTATTCGGAACTGCTGGATGGTTCGGTCGAGGGGCGCGTGCTTTTCCTGCACGATGTCAGGCGCTTTGCTGCCAAGGCTAAGCCGCTTGCGATGGAAGCGCGCCGCGCCGGCGTCAAGGTTATCCTCTACACCGACGAATATTGCCCCTGGGCAGCGGAAGTGTCGGATATCTGCCTGGTTGTCCCGGGTTCGCACGGCCCCCTATGGGACGGCGCGGCGACGACCATCGCCGTCATGGACCTGATGCTCAGCAACATTATCGTCGTTCTCGGCGACGAGGTCAGCGAGCGCGTCGGCATGTTGACGCGGCTTCAGGACGTGTTCGGCGACTTCGAGGCTTGAGCAGCGCCAAGGGCGCTCCACTTGCGCTGCCTTCGTTCGTCGTCGCGGGAGGCCTGCTGCCTCCTTTCCAAAATGCTTTCCCATGGGCCGCGATTGAACATCGTGGTGGCCAATGGATGCCCTGCTGACCAGGCCGATGTTTCGGTGCCAACCGCCGTTGCAGCCGCCCGCGCCTTCGACCGCCGTCCCGCTGATCGGCGGCGCGGCGTCCGATCCTTTGCGGGTCTTTGCAAAGATTTTTGTCGGCACCATTCTGCACTGTCGCAAGCGCCAGTTTTCTACCGACTTTGGCGCTAATTTCGTCCGATAGCTGCAGAAAACCCCAGAAATTGGACTGACTTTCGAGCATTGGACCAAGCCTTGCAGGGTCTTGCAAGGATTCTTGCGGGCGTAGCCTTGACTGCAAGATCGTTTGCTTGAACGATGGGTCACGCAAAGAAACTTGTAGAGCGCCATGACACTCATCGATCGCATAAAGGCACAATCGAAAAGGCTGACCGAGGCGGATCAGAAGCTGATCTCGACGATGCTTGAGAACCGGGCGGAGGCTGCCTTTTTGTCCGGGCCGCAGCTGTCGCAGCGCGCCAGCGTTCATGAGGCAACGGTGACCCGCCTGGCGCAGAAGCTCGGATACCGCGGCTTTCCCGACCTGCGGGCGCAACTGCAGCGTGAGGTGCTTGACGATCAGGATGCCGCGACCCGCATGCGCCGCTCGGTCGCCAAGGTCGAGCACGGCGACTACCTGACCGATCTGATCGCGGCCGAGATTTCGGCCCTGGAGACACTGGCGCGTTCGGTGCCGCAAGGTGACGTGGACCTGGCCGCCGACATGATCTTCGAGGGGCGCCGGGTGTTCGTGTTCGGTCAGGGGCACGCGCAGTCGGTCGCCGGCTTCCTGCAGCGCCGGCTCGACCGCTTCGGCATGACGACGATCGCGCTGACCGGCCGTGGTCGCGATATCGCCGAGCGCATGGTCAGCATGGACAAGAACGACATCGTCGTCGCACTCGCCTTTCGCAAGCAGCCGCAAAGCTATGCGCCGCTGGTGCAGCATGCCCGGCGCGTCGGCGCGCGGACGATTTTGATTTCGGACCTTGCCGGCCCGCTGATGGAGCCGGTTGCGGACCTGATGCTCGCAGCACCCCGCGGGCGTTCGGGAAGCGAGTTTCAGACACCGACCATTCCGTTTGCCATCGTCAACGGCATCGTCCTGACGATTGCCGGCAGGCATGAGCGCGAGGTGATCGGCAGGCTGGAGAAACTGTCGGAGCTGTTCAACGACTTCGATTGACTGGGGAAAATGGAGGAGGAAACCATGTTGAAGCGACTGATGAAGTCCGCACTTGCGGCCTGCGTCGTGCTGCCGACGGCAGTTATGGCGGCAGATCTGGATGGCATGACACCCGAGCAGCTGCTGCCGCTCGCACAGAAGGAGGGCAGCGTCACCGTCTTCTCATTATCGAGCCGCATCGCCAAGATCGAGAAAGCCTTCGAGGAAACCTATCCGGGCATCGATCTGATCGGTCTCGACATGAGTTCGACGAAGCAGATCGCGCGCCTGGAAGCCGAACAGCAGGCCGGCGTGCATGCCGTCGACGTGCTCTACATCGCCGACACGCCGGTGGTCTTCAGCAAGCTTCTCGAAGCCAAGCGCATCGTCAACTACGTGCCGCCGCGCGTGGCAGGTCAGATCGACGATCGATACAAAGGTCCGCTGCTCACCCAGCGCTTGTCGACCAAGGTGCTGATGTACAACGAGAAGGCTTTTCCCGGCGGCTCACCGGTCACCAATCTGTGGCAGCTGACCCAGCCGGAGTGGCAGGGCAAGGTGCTGATGGTCGATCCGAGCCAGCGTGGCGAACTGCTCGACCTCCTGACCGAGATCGCGCTCCATCCGGATGAGATGGCCGCGGCCTACAAGGCGCAGTTCGGCAAGGATATTGCCGTGGACGCCGATCTTCAGGGCGCCGGCGAGCAGTTCATCAAGGATCTCTTTGCCAACGACCTGATCCTCGTCCCCAACAGCGACGTGCTCAACAAGTCGGTCGGCGACGCAACGGCCAAGAACCCGCCCGTCGGCTTTGGCACCTATTCGGACCGCCGCGACAACGAGAAGGAAGGATGGGCGCTGCAGGTCGCCAACAATGTCGAGCCGGCCAACGGCATTCTGTTTCCCGCGATTTTGACGATTGCCGACAAGGCACCGCATCCGGCCGCCGCGCGGCTGCTGATCGACTTTATGTTCGGCGACGACACGCCCACGGGAGGTGCCGGCTTTGAACCCTTCAACGTTCCCGGCGATTATGCCACGCGCACGACCATCGCCCACCATCCGGACTCCGTCAAACTCGGGGAGCTGAAGGCCTGGACTATCGACCCGGCCAAGACCGCCGCCGCCCGCGGACGCGTCTCCGATCTCATCATCACGCTTCAATAACAGGCTGTTTGCCGGCGCAACTGAGCTTGCGCCGGCAAACGCCGAGGTTCGCAAATGACATTCATATCGACCTTCGCGCCATCGGGCGGTCGCCGGCTGCTCCGATCAGGCTTCGTCATGCCGGCAATCCTCGTTGCCATCGTCGCCATCCTGGTGGTGGCGCCGCTTGCGCGCATCCTTCTGTCGACGCTCACCCCTGAAGGCATCGCGGCCTGGCAGGCGGTGCTTGTCAGCCCGCTGTCCTTCAATCTTTGGTGGCGACCGCTGTTCAACACAATGGTTCTCGGCTTCGGGGTCGCCAGCGGCTGCCTCATCCTCGGCGGATTTCTGGCATGGCTCGTAGTTCTGACCGACGTGCCCGGACGTCGCCTGCTCGGACTTATGGGGACCTTGCCCTATATGATTCCGAGCTTCGCTGCGGCGCTCGCCTGGGGAACGCTGTTTCGAAATTCCCGCCTCGGCGGTTCCGCTGGCTTCTTCGAGACCAATGGCCTTGCCATTCCCGACTGGCTCGCCTGGGGGCTGGTGCCGACCGCGATCGTACTGATCGCCCACTACTACTCGCTCGCCTATACGATTATCGCCGCAGCCCTGAGTTCGGTCGGCGCGGATCTGGTTGAGGCGGGGCAGATGGCCGGTGCCAAACGGCCGCGCATCTTCTTCGGCATCATCCTGCCCGTGGTCACGCCGGCCCTGATCGCCGCCGCTTCTCTTACCTTTGCCGGCGCCGTCGCCAACTTCGCAGCGCCCGCACTTCTTGGCCTGCCGGTGCGCATGCAGACGCTTTCCACCCGCCTCTTCGGCATGATCGAAACCGGTCAAAACGAGCGCGGCTTCGTGCTCGCTCTGCTTCTGATCGCCGTGTCGGCGCTGTTTCTCTGGATGTCGGACCGCATCGTCTCTGGCCGCAAGGCCTTCGTCACGGTCACCGGCAAGGGCGGTCGCACGAAACGATTTCCCCTTGGTGCCTGGCGCTGGCCGCTCTTTGCGGTTGCCGTAACCATCGGTCTTCTGACCACCGTGGTACCGGTTCTGGTGCTCGCCGCCTCAAGCCTTGCACCGCAAAGCGGCGCGCTGTTTTCGAACTGGACGCTGCATTTCTGGATTGGCGAAGGCGGCGGCGAAATTGCACAAGGGCAGGCGGGTATCTTCCGCAACCCGGTGCTGATCGACGCCCTCTGGAACACGATCCGCCTCGGCCTTGTCGTCGCGCTGACAACGATGCTGCTGGGCCTCGCGCTCGCCTACACCATCGTCCAGCGCCGTGGCAGCCTGCTGGCCACGATCCTTTCCCAGCTTGCCTTCGTCCCGCTTCTGGTGCCGAGCATCGCCTTTGCCGCCGCCTATATTGCCCTCTTTGGTGCACCGATCGGCCCGCTGCCTTCGCTTTACGGCACCTTCGCTCTGCTGGTGATTGCGGCATCTGCGCATAATCTCCCCTTCGCGGTGCAGTCCGGCCGATCGGTTCTCGGCCAGATCTCCGCCGACATTGAGGAAAGCGCGCGGCTGACCGGAGCGGGCCTGCTTCGCCGGTTGTTCGCGATCATCTTCCCGCTGGCAATCCGCGGCCTGTTTGCCGGAGCGATCCTCGTTTTCGTCAAGATGGTGCGTGATCTCTCGCTGGTCGTGCTCCTGTTCACCGCGACGTCGCCCGTGCTCAGCATGGTCGCCTATCGTTATGCCGCCGAGGGCTTCATGCAGTTCGCCAATGCCATCACCCTCGTCATCCTTATCGTCTGCCTTGCGGCCTCGTTTCTGGCCCATGGCCTCCAGAACCGCGTCCAGAAATGGAAACAACCATGAACGCACTTGCAACCGGCGCCGCGGACGCCATCGAGATCCGCAACCTCGTCAAGCGATTTGGCGCCTTCACCGCGGTCAAGGATGTCAACATATCGGTACCAGCCGGCTCGTTCCTGGTCCTCGTCGGCCCCTCCGGCTGCGGCAAGTCGACATTGCTGCGCATGCTGGCGGGACTGGAAGGTCCGAGTGAAGGCGAGATCGCCTTTGTCGGCCAGACCGTGTCGAGTGGTGCGGGCGGCGTGATTGCCGATGCGGGCCGACGCAACGCCGGCCTCGTCTTCCAGAGCTACGCTTTGTGGCCGCACATGACGGTCGCCGGCAATATCGCATGGCCTTTGAAGGTTGCTCGGTGGCCGCGCGAAAAGCGCGATCGTCGGGTCAAGGAAGTCCTTGCTTTGCTCGGCATCGGCGCCCTTGCCGAGCGTTATCCCGCGGAAATCTCCGGCGGCCAGCAGCAGCGCGTGGCGATCGCCCGCACCATCGCGCCGGAGCCGAGCATTCTGCTGTTTGACGAACCCCTGTCGAACCTTGATGCCAAGCTGCGTATCGAGATGCGCAGCGAATTGATGCGGATCCACAGGGCAACCGGTGCTACCTCTGTCTATGTCACGCATGATCAGGTAGAGGCCATGACCATGGCGACGCATGTCGCCGTGCTCAACAATGGCCGCGTCGAGCAGTTCGGCAAGCCGATCGAACTGCTGCGCAATCCGGCCACGACCTTCGTCGCCACCTTTCTCGGCACGCCGCCGGCCAATCTTTTGCCGGCACGCCGGGTCGCGGACATGTTCGTCTTCAACGATACACCGCTGACCTCGGGTTCCATCGCGCCCGGTCACGACGCGGTACAGCTCCTCTATCGCGCCGAAGACGTGTCTGTTGGCGCGGTGGCGGACAAGCCTTCGGTCACCGCGCGTTTCGCGGAGGCCGCGCCGATTGCCGGACGCACGATGGTCACGGCTATGCTCGGCGAACTCAGGATCACCGGCATGGCGGAAGGTTATTTCAGCGCCATGCCTGGCGACCCCGTCACACTGTCATTCATACGGACCCCTGACGCAGTCTTTGCCGTCAGCGGAGAAAGGATAACTCAATGAGGCTGATCCTCATGCGCCATGGCGAAACCGAGTGGAACGCCGAACAACGACTACAGGGCCAGGACAACTCGCTTCTGTCCGAGCGCGGCATGGCCCAGGTCCGGCGGTTCCGTCCCTATGCCAAGGCGCTAAAGCCTGCGCGCATCATCGCCTCCGATCTCGGCCGGACTCGGCAGACCGTTGCGCTTATCGGGCATCCAGATGCACCGTCCGACGAGCGCTTTCGCGAGCTCGACATGGGAGAATGGACGGGGCGGCGCAAGCCGGAGCTGATCGCCGAGCGCCCGGAGGATTACACCGCCTGGCGCGCCGGGACATTCACGCCCGCCAATGCCGAAACCTGGATCGCCTTTCGCAAACGCGTCGCCGACGGGGTTCGCGACTGGATGTCGCGAACGGACGGCGACCTGCTCGTGGTGGCGCATGGCGGCGTCATCCGCGCGGCCTGCCACGAATTTCTGGACCTGCCGCCCTCGCGCGTCGTTCCCGTCACGCCGGGAACGGCAACCATCCTGAACTTCCCCGTGGCGGACCGGTCTGCAGCGCAGCTCGAAGGCTACAACATTGGATCTGTCGCTCCCGACATATCTGTCGCCGATTGATCGCCTGAAGCGCAAGGGCCTCGCAAAACATGAATTCCGGAACGTTTGTCATTGTGGAACTGCTCGGCGGCGTCGCGCTGCTGCTCTGGGGCGTGCGGATGGTGCGGACCGGGGTCATGCGCGGTTGGGGTGACCGGCTGCAGCGCTTCGTCGAGCAGCGGCTCTCCAACCGGCTGACCGCGTTCGGTGGTGGTATCGCCGCCACCGCCGTTCTCGGCAGCGCCACGGCGATGGCGCTGATCATCGCCGGCCTGGCAGGGGCTGGCGCTATCGGGTCGGCGACGGGCCTTGCGGTGCTGCTGGGGGCCGATATCGGCTCGGCGCTCGTTTCCGGCCTGTTCGCGTCGGGCTCGTCGCTGGCAACGACGATGGCGCCACTCTTTCTGTTCGCGGGCTATCTCACCTTCGGCGCGTCGAGCGAGTTTCGCCCGCGAAATGCCGGTCGGATCATGATGGGCCTTGGTCTCATGCTCCTGGCACTGAAGGTCATCGTCTCGGCGACGGCTCCCTTGCGGGAGGCCACGCTGTTTCACGACGTTCTGGCGGCGATTGCCAATGAGCCGGTTCTCGGCTTCCTCGTCGGTGCGATCCTCGCCTGGTTCTGCCATTCGACCCTGGCGGTCATTCTGTTGATCGCATCGCTCATGACCAATGGCAGCCTGGAGGTGGCCGGCGCCGTGCCTTTGATCCTCGGCGTCAATTTCGGCGGCGGTCTGCCTGCCGTCAGCGCGACCCTCGATCAGCCGTCTGTCGCCCGCAAGCTTCCGGTCGCCAATCTGCTCTGTCGTGGTTTTCTGGCCGTGGCACTGCTGCCGCTGTCACGACAGATCGTCGATCTTGCCGGGCATCTGCCGATAGACCCCTTGCATGTTGCGGTCGGGCTCCATGCCGCGTTCAATCTTGTGGTCGCAGCCGTGTTCCTGCCGATCACCCCAGTCGTCGTGCGTATTGTCGACCGGTTGATCCCGAATGCCGCGACCGCCGACGATCCCCTGGCGACGCCGCGCTATCTCGACAGCGTCTCGTTGGCGACGCCAGCCATTGCGCTTTCCAATGCGACGATGGAGACGATCCGGATGAGCGAGTTGCTGGAGCGAATGTTCCTGACGTCGCTGACCGCGCTGTCTTCCAGTCGGCTGGAGGCATTGAAGGAGGTCAACGCCATCGATCTCAAGCTCGGGACCTACATGGGCTCGGTCCATGCCTATCTCGGCCGCCTGGCCCAAGGCGAGCTTTCGGCGGTCGACACCCGCCGTGCCTTCGAGATCATGCTCTTTGCCAGCAATATCGAGCATGCCGGCGACGTCATCAAGCTCAACCTGGCTGACCGCATCCGGGCAAAGATCAGGCAGGACATTGAGCTCGCGCCGAGCCAGCGCGAGGCCATCGACAGGCTTTGCGAGGAGGTGGCCTCCTCGCTGCGCCTGGTGCCCGCGGCCCTTTCGTCACGCGACGTCGGCGCGGCAGCTCGTCTGGCTTCGCAGAAGGACCGCTTCCGCGCGCTTGAAGAGCGCGCAATCAACGGGCATCTCGGCCGGGAAGGCATGGAAAAGGGCGTCAGTTTGAGCAGCAACGCCCTGTTCATCGATCTCGTCGGCGACCTGCACCGGATCAATTCGCACATAGCCGCTGCGGCCTACCCGCTGATCCAGGCGGCGGGATTGCTGAACGAGACCCGCCTTCGCACGTCTGCCTTAAGCGAACGGCTCGCGTGAGAAACCAACGGGGTCGGTGCAATGACCGGCCGGATGGCCTTGTCGCGTCTGTCTACAGACGAACAAGGTTGTCTTCTCTTGGCGACGGACGGAGAGCTATGCCGAGGCGTAAGGGGCAACCCTCGCCCCCCTATCGCATCTCGTGACGATCTATCTTCGCTGACGCTTGTCAGTGCAGTGCAGAGGGCATCACGAACACGGACATGCCGTCCTCTTCGACGGCGCTCAGAAATTCGGCGAGCGCGGCCGCATCGGTCGCAAACAGGTCTTCCCAGCGCGTCGACATGCCCTGGCTATCGGTGACTTCGAGCGCCCATTCGTTGCCGTCCTCGACGCGGGAGATTTCGACTGTCACAGTGATCCCGTCGCGCGAGAATTCCTGCGAGAGCGGGGACAGGACGATTTTCGGTTCTTCGTTCATGCGACACCTTTTGCCATGTCGGTTGGATCGATCCGTCGAACCGACTGCCTCTAGCTACGCCATTGCCGCTGGGGCAATCAAGGCCGCCTTCAGCGTCGCCGGGAGGCTATCCAACTTTGCGAGGGTGGAAGCAGTTCGTCCATGGTGTCGCGGGGGCGTCGGCGTCGGATCTTGTCTGTTTCGCTGCGAAGGTCCCGGCGGGCGCGCCGGCTGGTGTTCGCGACGTGCATGAGCAAGCGAAAAAAATGCCACGCGACCGCGTCACAGCGGGCGTTGCCGGTTCGTCAAGGTGATATGGAGCCGGAAGGTGCGCACGACGGCACACCGTATCGACGATCGTGCAAATGCGCTTTCCAAGGCTTCCTCGTGCAACAAACGGAAAGCAAAACAATGGCATCGACACTTTCGAAATCGCCTGTCCGTCTCTTTAACCCGGTCGGGCTCTATGATGCATCGGTCAATGGTTATTCCCATGTCGGCGTGGTTCCATCAGGCGTGCGGATGGTCTTCATCGCCGGCCAGGGAGGGGAGGATGAGCAAGGCAGCCTCGATCCGGATTTCCGGCAGCAGGTTCGCCGGGCGCTTGCCAATCTGCGCACCGCGCTTGCCGCGGCGGGCGCTGGGCCAAGTGATATCGTCAAACTGACGGTGCTGATCGTTGATCACTCCGAAGAGCGACTGCACGTCTTCGGCGCCGAACTGGAAGCGGCACTCGGCCACGGTACCAAGCCGACATGCACGCTGATCCCGGTTCCGCGGCTGGCGCTCGACGGAATGCTGTTTGAGATCGAGGCTGTTGCGGCGCTTGGCTAACCGGAACGAGGACGGGTGTCACCCTGGGCGCCCGTCCGAAGCCTGCGTGGCGGGTTCATCGCGCCACTATCCCCTTTGGCTGAGGCAGGGTGAAATGCCCCATCCAGGATGGCGCGTGCGCGGCTAGCGCGCGCGAAAACGCTGACGGTATTGCGCCGGGCTGATGCCCGCCATGCGCTTGAACAGCCGGCGGAAGAAGGTCGGGTCCTCATACCCAACGTCCGCCGCGACGTCGTCGATGCCGCCGTCGCTGGTTTCCAATATCTGCTTGGCCTCCTCGATGCGGATGGCCTGCACGTAGTCGACAGGCGCGTAGCCGGTGGCCTGCTTGAAGCGACGCTTGAACGTGCGTTCCGGCAGCCCGGATTGCTCGACCATCCGGGTTACCGGATTGCTCACCGCATAATGGTCGGCGATCCATATCTGGCTGCCGGCGATGATGGCATCCTCATGCCGCCGTGGCTGCGCCATCGCCGCAAAGGGCAGTTGCCCGTCCCGACGATCGCCGATCAGAAAGAGCTTGGCGATCCGGGCCGCCTCCGTCGGGCCGCAGAAGCGGCCGATCAGGTAAAGCACAAGCTCCTGCCAGGCCGAGGCGCCGCCGCTGGTCATCAGCCGTCCATCGTAGCCGCTTTCACACAGGATGCGCTCCGGCCGGAAACGGACAGCGGGATAGAGGTCACGGAATAGCCCGGCGGCAGTCCAGTGCGATGCCGCGTCCTTGCCGTCGAGCAGGCCTGCTTCGGCGAGCAGCAGCGAGCCGCTGCAGGTGGAGCACACCGTCGCGCCGCGCCGCAACTGTTCGCGCACCCAGGCGATTTCTTGGCTCCAGCGTCCGCTGGGAAAGTCCGTCGGCCCCAGCTCCAGATCACAAATGATGATCAGGTCTGCATCGGCTTGCGTGTCGATCGTTTCCTGCGGCGCGATCGGCACGCCGATGGCGGAAGGAAACGGTTCCATCTGCCGCGCGACGATGCGCGGGCGCAATCGGCGAACGGGAGGCCGCCTCGTGCCGGCATCAAACCTGCCGACATGGCTCATGACCTCGTAAAGGCCGTAAACTGCCATGGGGCCGGTTTCAGGCAGGACCAGAATGCTGACGGTGAGATCGGCGCCATCGGTGTTTTTCGGAAACATCGCCGATGATTGGCATGAATGCCCCGCTCCTGTCCATATCGGCTCTAACAGGTCGACGGCCCCCGGCTTAGCTTTCCCGCAGGCAGTCAATCCCGACCGGCATATCAAGGAGAGCGCCATGAAAACGTCGAAAGCCGAACACGCCACCGTCATCGTCGAACGAACCTATGCAGCCCCGCCGCATCTCGTCTTTGCCGCCTGGTCGGACCGCGATGTGCTCGCAACCTGGAGTGCGCCCGGCGATGGTTGGGAGCTGGCCTGGCGCGCCTTCGATTTCACCGTCGGGCACACGGATATCTGCACGTTCGGCGCGATCGATGCCGAGCCCTACATCAACACCACGCGCTACGAAGAGATCAAGCCGAACCAACGCATCGTTTATACAAGCACGATCTCCTACATGGGCGACCTTATCTTTGCCGGCGTTGTCACCGTAGAATTCTCGGCCGTCGACGACGCGACGCGTGTCGTCATGACCGAGAGTGGCGTCTATCTCGATGGCAGCGATAGCGCGCTCGGGCACGAGGATGGCTGGGCGGCGATGCTCGACAGTCTCGGAGATTATCTGATGCGCCGCCTGCGGCGTGCCGCGTGACATCGTGCCCCCATGCCTCATCACAGAGGCTGTCGTTTCCCAAACTCGATGAGGCGCAGGATGCTCACGCCGCGTGACGGCACGCTGCGGGTATCCCGCCCGCAGCATCCGGGCCCAATGACAGGTTTTCCCGCGTTAAATCCGGTCCTCTCGACACAGGTCTGTTGACAGAGCGGGAAAGTGATGGCGCGATGGCCACTCGGTCTTCCCTTTCACCAAAAGTTCCGGGAGAAAGGCTGATGGCATTGCAATACGACATGTTTGTTTCGTCCGATCCGGACGAAAAGGGAGCACGCTCCAAGCGCGCATCGTCTCGCGCGGCTGCCGGCATGACTGCCGGGGCGATGGTCGATCATCTCGAGGCGACGGGTCGCTACCGCGTGCTGCAAAAGCTTGAGGCGCGTCCCGTCGTGACGCCGCCGCGGGCGGAATTTCCGCTCGTCGGCGTCATTCTCGATACTGAAACGACGGGCCTCAATCATCGCAAGGACGAGATCATCGAGATCGGCGTGATCGCGTTTACCTTCGACGCCCATGGTGCGATCGGCGACGTCATCGACGTTTATGGCGGTCTGCGGCAGCCGAGCGGTCCCATTCCTGCCGACATCACGCGCATCACCGGCATTACCGACGACATGGTCGCCGGCCAGACGATCGACCTTCCTCGGCTCCAGGCGATCATTGAACGTGCCGACCTGATTATCGCCCACAATGCCGGGTTCGACCGGCCGTTTTGCGAAGCCTTTTCGCCGATCTTCGAGAAGAAGGCCTGGGCGTGCTCGGTTTCCGAGATCGGCTGGAGCGACCGCGGTTTCGAAGGCACGAAGCTCGGCTACCTTATCGGCCAGGCGGGATATTTTCACGATGGTCATCGTGCCGTCGACGACTGCTTTGCGCTGCTTGAGGTGATCGCCGGGCCTGCAGATCAATCGCAGCAGACACCCTTTGCCGAACTCTATGCGGCAAGCCAGCGCTCGCGCGTCCGCCTTTACGCGGAAAACAGCCCCTTCGAGATGAAGGACCACCTGAAGGGTCGCGGCTACCGATGGTCTGATGGCAGCGATGGTCGCCCGAAATCCTGGTGGATCGAGATCGGCGAAGAGGCGCTGGACGAGGAGCTTCGCTACCTCAGAAGCGAAATCTATCGCTGGAGCGAGGCCGACCCGCCTATGGTGCGGCTGACCGCCTTCGACCGGTTCAAAGCGCGCTGACCCGTCCGACCGGCGCTCAGCGCATGGCTGCCCTGCGAAGTCGGCGCTACGAAAGTGGCCGGCTTCCTGTATATTCCACTCATCGGAGTGATGCACCTCCTCCCGCAGAGCTTCGATGAATGCAGGCGCTTTCTCCTCCTCCCAAAGAGCGCCTGTCGGAATGGCAACACTCCTCCTCCCAGTTGCCATTCAATCCCTTTAAGAGCCTGCCGCACCTCCTCCCGCGGCAGGCTTTTTCATTTGGGCGTGCGGGTACTTCAGAACGAAAGCTCGAGCTGGGGTCGTTCGTCGGCATCATTGCCGTTGAGCGACGACAGGGTGACGCCCAGCAGGCGTACGCCGCGCTTGAACGGATGGACGGACGTCAGCAACGACACCGCCACCTCCAGCATCTCGGGTGCCGCGGCGACGGGACCACTGAGCGTTCTGCTGCGCGTTGCCTGGGTAAAGTCCGAGTATTTCACTTTGACCGTCACGGTCTTGCCGCTCATCCCATGCGCCTCGCAATAGCGCCAGACCTTGTCGGTCAAGGGCAGTAATTCGGCACAGGCCGGCTCGAGCTCGAAGATGTCCTCGATGAACGTGTCCTCCGCGCCCACCGATTTGCGTACCCGGTCTGGCTGGACGCGCCGTTCGTCGATGCCGCGGGCGATGCCGTAGAAATACGGTCCGGATTTGCCGAAATGCTCCTGCAGGAACGCCAGGGATTGCTGCCGCAAATCAAGGCCGGTCTCGATTCCCAGTCGCTTCATCCGCTCTGCCGTGGCCGGCCCGACGCCATGAAACTTCTTCACCGGAAGTGCTTCCACGAAGGCTGGTCCGTTCTTCGGCGTGATTACGAACTGTCCATCAGGCTTGCGCTGGTCGCTCGCCATTTTGGCGAGGAACTTGTTGTAGCTGACGCCGGCTGACGCCGTCAGCTTCGTTGTCGCCTTGATTTTTGCGCGGATTTCCTCGGCAATCTCGGTGGCGATCTCCATGCCCTTCAGATTGTCGGTCACGTCGAGATAGGCTTCGTCGAGTGAGAGCGGCTCAATGACAGGCGTATATTCGGCGAAAATCTCGCGGATCTGCTGCGATACGCCGCGATAGACGTCGAAGCGTGGCTTGACGAAGATGAGGTCGGGACATTTTCGTTTCGCCGTGACGGACGGCATGGCGGAGTGGACGCCAAACTTGCGCGCTTCGTAACTGGCGGCGGCAACGACGCCACGCGCGGCGGCGCCGCCGACGGCGACCGGCTTGCCCCGCAATTCCGGATTGTCGCGCTGCTCGACCGATGCATAGAAGGCATCCATGTCGATGTGGATGATCTTGCGCTGCCGCTCGGCTACTGACGCATTCGCCGCCGGCTGCCTTTCGTTCATGCTTTCGATAGGCTCGGCCACGTGCCGCTCCTTACTTCCACATGGTCCGCATGCGCGCGCCGACATCGATGCGGATCTGACGGGCGCTGCGCTCGGACGCGGAGGCGCTGACCAGTGGCCAGGAAGCCGTCTCGAAGAACTGCAGGAGGGTTGCCGGAATGAAGCGCGTGCGCGCGGCGTAGACGTGACGATCGCCTTGCGCGTGCTGGCCGCTCGTGAAGAACCGCTGCGGCGTGATCAGTGTCAGGCTGTCCTTCGCCCGCGTCATGCCGACATAGAGCAGCCGGCGTTCCTCCTCAAGCTCATGAGTCGTGCCGACGCTAAGATCGGAGGGGATGCAGCCGTCGACGACATTGAGCATGAAGACGGAGCGCCATTCCTGCCCCTTGGCCGAATGGATGGTCGACAGGATCAGGTAGTCCTCGTCAAGCAGCGGCACGCCCGCCTGGTCGCTGGTCGCATCCGGCGGATCGAGTGTCAGCTCGGTGAGGAACCGTTCGCGGCTGGGATACCCTCCGGCAATCTGCTCCAATTGCAGCAGGTCGGCTTTTCGTGTGTCCGCATCCTCGTGGATGCGGTCGAGATGCGGCTCGTACCATTCGCGCGCCTGGGCAATTTCGCCCGGCCAGCCGCCGGCCTGTTTGCGCAAGCTCTCGATCAGGGTCACGAAAGCGCTCCAGCTGTCGCCGGAGCGCGGCGGCGCGGGGATTTCCGCAAGTGCCGCCAGCGGTTCCGGATCGGCGGCAATGGCGTCGAGGATCTTTCCGGCGGTCTGCGGGCCGACACCCGGCATCATGTGCAGAAGGCGGAAGCCTGCGACCCTATCTCTGGGGTTCTGGGCGAACCTCAGCACGGCCAGCATGTCCTTGACATGGGCGCTGTCGAGGAACTTCAGCCCGCCGAATTTCACGAAGGGGATGTTGCGTCTGGTCAGTTCCACCTCGAGTGGTCCGCTGTGGCTCGATGTGCGAAACAGCACTGCCTGCTGTTTCAGCGTCATGCCGACCTCGCGGTTTTCCAGCACCTTCTCGACGATATAGCGCGCCTGGTCGGCCTCATCGGCGACCGCCAGCAGTTTCGGTCGTTCTGGTGACTGGCGCTCGGTCCAGAGGTTCTTGGTGAAGCGCTCGCGGGCGAGATCGATGACACCATTGGCGGCAGCGAGGATCGTCTGGGTGGAGCGATAGTTTCGATCAAGTGTGATGACGTCGGCCGGCGGGGTGAACGTTCCCGGGAAATCCAGGATGTTGCGCACGGTCGCCGCCCGGAACGAATAGATCGACTGCGCATCGTCGCCGACAACTGTCAGGCCCCGACCGCCGGGCTTCAAGGCCATCAGCACGGAGGATTGCAGGCGGTTGGTATCCTGATATTCGTCGACCAGCACATGGTCGAAACGGTTGCCGATGTCCTCGGCGAGTTCCGGCACACTGACGGTCTGCGCCCAATAGAGCAGCAGGTCGTCGTAATCGAGCACGTTCTGCGCCTGCTTCGCCTCGACATAACGGACAAACAGCTGCTTCAACTGTTCTTCCCAACCGGAAACCCAGGGGTAGTGCGCGCGCAAGACTTCGCCGAGCGACGTCTCGGAATTGACCGCCCGCGAATAGATCGACAGGCACGTGCCCTTGGTCGGAAAGCGTGTCTCGGTCTTGGAGAGGCCCAACTCATGCCGCACGAGGTTCATCAGGTCGGCGCTGTCTTCCCGGTCGTGGATGGTAAAATCGACATTGAGCCCGATCTGTTCGGCGTAGATGCGCAAGAGGCGCGCGCCGATGCCGTGGAACGTTCCGGCCCAGGTGAGCGCATCGGTGGCCACCGACGCGTTAGCGCCAAGCACCTGGGCGCAGATGCGTTCGACCCGTCGGGCCATTTCGGATGCCGCGCGGCGCGAAAACGTCATCAACAGGATACGGCGCGGATCGGCGCCATTGACGATGAGGTGGGCGACGCGATGGGCGAGCGTATTGGTCTTGCCCGACCCGGCGCCCGCGATGATCAGAAGTGGCCCGGCGATCGTTTCGCCCGGAGCGGTCACGCCAAATTCGACGGCATCGCGCTGTCGGTCGTTCAATTTTTCCAGATAGGCCGCCGCCACGCCGTAGTCCTCGGTAAGTCTCTGCAGATGCTACCCCTTGCACCGCGCGCCGGTGCAAATTGCCCGGCGCTCCGGGCAATGCCGAGGCATCCCCGCCCACGAAATGAGCGATTCTTGACGGGGAACGAATAAGGAACATATCAGCCGCGGGACATATTGCAAAGGCCCCGTTGGCAATGGCAAAGATGCGCCGCGGTTTCCGCCCGCAAATTCTCGATCCGGCGGCACGACAATCTGTCCCATTGCTGGCGGCTACCGAAGCCGCGTGCTAGCAGGTTATGCCTTCGCGCCAGACTTTAGCCAACAAGCGCACTGCAAACGAGCCCGCCCGCACCGTGACACCAAACGATCTGCAAGCCGACAATTTGTCCTCCGATACGCCGCCTTCTGACACGCCCACCGGACGCATGCTGTCCTGGGCGCGCAACTCGGCGGTCTATCGCCTCGAGCGCCAGATGATGACCGAGAAGCAATTGTTCGACGCCATCACCCGGAAGGCGCGACAGAAGTTCGAGGATATCAGCCAGGAGCAGCTGAAGGCTGTTGCCGACTTCGCGGTCAAGTTCGCCTATGATCTGAACGCCCTGAACGATACCGATTACGCGCAGGTCAGCACCCAATCGGCGGTGCGCAGCGGAAAATCGAAACGGGCGATTGCCCAGAAACTCCAAGTAAAAGGCATAGACCGGGAAACCGCAGCCCTCGCGCTCGAGGCGACCGATGATCTCTACGCGGCCGTCGTCTTTGCCCGCAAGCGCGGCTTCGGTCCTTTTCGTCGCGGTGAGCTCGACGACAAGCGCAAAGCCAAGGAACTGTCCGCATTTGCCCGCAACGGCTTCGGCTTCGAGATCGGCAGAAAAGTATTCGACATGAGCCTCGGCGAGGCGGAAAGCGCGCTGCGGAAGGATGCCGTCCGATAGAGGCAAGGCCCGTCGAATTCATCTGCTCTGTCGGGTTGTTTCGCCCCTGGCTGACTTTGGATGTTGCTCCGGCATGGGCCGCATCAGCTCCTCGCGCGCGCCCGACCGAGTGAATTTTGCAACAGTCGGATGACCGCGAACCCCTGGCGGTGATCATCCACCAGTGAGATCGGATTTGACCACATTTCGGTCACGAATGGGACCAAAAGCAGACCTCTCTCCGCGCATGTCCCCAACCCCGGAATAAAACAGTGTCTTTTCAATTGTCCCGCCGATCGCTGCTTGCAGTGGTCGCAAGCTCCATTTTGAGCGCCTGTACCCAGGTCCCGAAGCCCGGTCTCGAGGCAAAAGCCGCCGACAAGGCCAACAAGGACGTCATTACCCCTCGCGAGATCGATCCGATCGAGCCTGAGCGCAAGGACGAACCGGCGCCGAAGCTCGACTACGCCAAGATCTACGGCCCGGTTAAGGACGAGGGCTATGATGTTCCGGCAGTCGAGTTCGGTGCGATCAAGCCCGAATTCCTGCGGCAGGAAGTTGCCTATGCGACCAACGAGCCGGCCTATTCAATCGTCGTCGATACCCAGAAGATGTTCCTCTACTGGGTGCTGCCCGGCGGCAAGGCGATCCGTTACGGCGTCGGTCTCGGCGCCCAGGGTCGCGCCTGGAAGGGCAGGGCCGTCGTGCACTGGAAGCGCAAGTGGCCGCGCTGGACGGTGCCGGATGACATGGTCGCGCGCCAGCCGCACCTGAAGAAATACGGTATCGAGGCCGGCGGCATGGATCCGGGCCTCAGCAATCCGCTCGGCGCGCGGGCGATGTACATCTTCCAGGATGGCCAGGACACGCTCTATCGCATCCACGGTTCGCCGCAGTGGCGCTCGATCGGCAAGAATGCGTCTGCCGGCTGTGTGCGGATGCTGCAGCAGGATGCGATCGATCTTTACAACCGCGTCCGCGGCAAGACACCGCTGCTCGTTATCTAAGGCCGGATTTCGTTCGTGGGGGCATCCATTGCTCCCACGTGGACTGGTCCGTCTTAATAGATAGGCGGCGGTGCACCGGGAATGCCGCCTTCTCCGGGCAGGAGATTGTCCTGCGGCAACGGCTCCGCCTGTTGCGCCGCCATGCCGCCGCCCGACAGGTCCGTCACCACGATCGGCGTGCCGTTCGGCACGCGATCATAGAGATCGACGACGTCCTGGTTGATCATGCGCACGCAGCCCGACGATACCGACTGGCCGATGGTCCACCATTCCGGCGAGCCGTGGATGCGGTAGAGCGTGTCTTCGCCATTCTGGAAGATGTACATGGCGCGGGCGCCGAGCGGGTTCTTCAGCCCCGGCTCCATGCCTCCTGCCTCGATGCTGTACTGCTGCAGTTCCGGCTGGCGGGCGACCATCTCGTTCGGCGGCTTCCAGCGCGGCCATGGCCGCTTGTACTGGATGACGCCACGCCCGGCCCAGGCGAAGCCGGCGCGGCCCAAGCCGACGCCGTAGCGCATCGCCTGGCCGTTCTCGTAGACACGGTAGAGGAAATGGTTGCCGACATCGACGACCAGTGTGCCTGGCCGCTCACCGGTCGGGTCGGGAACCATCTGCCTGTAATACCGCGGGTCGATCTTCTCGTAGGGGATCGCCGGCAGCGGGTAAGTTTCTCCCGGCCGCTCGCCATACATCTCGGCAACAAAGGTATTGGCGGCCGGCACCGGTTCCGGTGCCGGGGCATATTGCTGCGAAACCCGCTCGCGCGTCGACCCGCAACCCGCCAGTCCGAGCGCCGCTATCCCGGCGGAAAGCTTGAGGAAGGATCGGCGACCGACGTCACGTTGGGGCATGGGGGTCCTCAGTTACCTGTGTTCGATGATCACCGGGAATGACGCATTGCTGTCGCTCATCTCCCGACGCCGATCACAGGCCGGCATAGGGATCTGCCAGTGCCGCATCCGGTCGGCTAATGGGGTATTTAGTTGCCGATATCTTTGCGGCCAGCTTTTCAGCACCGTTTTTCTCGAGCAGTGCCCGGAAACTCGGGTGCATGCCGCCGTCGACATAGGCATTGACAGGTGCGGGCGTCTGATTGGCGACCAGGCCGGCAATCTTTGCGTCTTCCGTCTGCAGCCTTGCCATTAGCCCGGCGTCGGGAGCTGTGGTTGCTGCAGGGCAGGCGGCAAGCGGATCGGTCGGCTCGCCATCGGCAAACTCGGTATTGAAGACATAACGGCCCCCACAGACCGAAACCTTCGGCTGGCGCTTCGTCGCCTCGAAGATATCGTAGCCCTGCTTGATGTTCTTCCAGAAATCGAAGTTCGGGTCGCTGCTGTGCTTGGCCATGTTCGTTGCCGTCATGCGGAACGGGTAGGCTTGCACCTGAAATTGCCCTTGGCCACCGGCGAGCGCACGCTGAACCACGGGATAGATTTCGCCAACCCCCTGGTCCGTCAGCGCGTAGCAGCCGGATGACGAGCAGGCGCCATGCACCATCAGCGCCTCGCCGGTATAACCGAGCGCCGACTCAAGCCGGTTCGGATAGCCGAGATTGAACGACAGGTAATATTGCGACTTCGGGTTCAGCATGCGTGCCGACACATGGTAGAAGCCTTCCGGCGCCTGGCGGTCGCCCGACTTGGTCTTCGGCCCGAGCTTTCCGGACCAACGGCACATCGGGTAGGTCTTCAAGAGCGCATACTGGCCCGACTTGTTCTGTTTCCAGATCTCCAGTTCGCTTTCCTGCTTGAAGATGCGAACGAGCACCGGGCTTTCCGGCTTGGAGCCATTCTTGGCCATGGCGGCGATCAGCTTTGTCGGGATCGGCGGCGGCGCACGCACGTCGTCGAAGGCCGACATGCAGCCGGAAAGGGCGATGGCGACCGACACGGCAAGGGTGGCGCGCCGGGCCTGCTTCGTCTTGCCCAGCAATTCAGCGGCATTTGCTGATGACAGGGAAAGAAGATGTCTCGTTATGCGCCGCATGCGGGCTCCTTGAAATGGCGACCGGACCATAAGACCTCTAGCGGCTTTAGCTGCAAGCGCTTGCCGCTGGCTTTCGTGACGCGGCGGTTCAACAAAACTTGAACGCGCCTGCATCTCCGGTGCACACCAGCCTTGGCATGTGATGGTAAATTTTGTCCAAACAGCGGCATCACGTGCGCGTGACTCGTCCGGCCCTTGTCGCCGCCCGTTCGCTAGGCCGCCCGGTTGAGCGAAGACGCCATGGCGCGAAGGATCACCACCGACGATGCGGCGCCGGGGTCCACATGGCCAAGCGAGCGCTCGCGCACCCGTGCCGCGCGTCCCTTGGTGGCAATCATCGAGCGCGTTGCGTTGGCTCCAGCCTCCGCCGAGGCGACGATATCGCGCCAGAAACCGTCGGCACCCTTGTTTTCGGCAAGCGCTGCCGCGGCGGCATCGGCTGCCGGCAGCCAGGCGTCGAGCATCGTCTTGTCGCCGCGCTGCCCCTTGCCGCGCTCGCGCATTCCCGAGCCCATGGCCTCGATGATGGCCGCGCAGGTGGCAAGGTCGAGTTCCGTCTTGCCGGCAACGGCCTGCGCTGCACGGCGAAAGGCCGTGGCATAGAGCGGGCCGGTCGAGGCGCCGACGGCATTGAGGAATGCGCCTGCCGCCGTGGCCATGACGTCGGAGATCTGCGCCTGATCAAGGTCGAGCTTTGACAGTTCGGCCTTCACCGCCAGGAAGCCGAGCGACATGGTGGTGCCGTGATCGGCATCGCCGATGGCACCGTCAAGCTCCGACAGATGATCCTTCTCGGCTTCCACGGCATCGGAAATCGCCTGAAACATGCTGACCAAGCGGCGCGCCGCATTTTCCGACATCATTGTCCTCCCAGAACGCCCGATACCCATGCTTGATCATGGATCCCTGACGGAATGCTAATTGATACGCAGGAAAGCCGTTTCGCAAGGGTGATGCAGCAGATCGGTCAGTTCCTGGTCGAGATGGAGGATCGAGATCGATGCGCCGACCATGTCGAGGGACGTGCAATAATGGCCGATCCAGTTCGCTTCAATCTCTATGTTCTTGGCGGCGAGGCGCTGCGCCACGCGCCGGTAGAGAATGTAGAGCTCCATCAGCGGCGTCGCGCCGAACGAGTTGATGAGAACGGCCACGCGATCGCCCGCCGTTGCCTTCATCTCCTTAAAGATGTTGTCCATGATTGCGTCGGTGATGTCGTCGGCTGGCTTGATGCGCTCGCGCGTTACACCGGGCTCGCCATGGATGCCCATGCCGATTTCCATATCGTCGGGGCCGATCTCGAAATTGTGCCGCCGCGTCTGCGGCATCGAGCAGGGCTCGAGCGCAACGCCGACGGTATAGGTGCGCAAGTTCGCCTTGCGGGTGACAGCCTCACAAGCATCGAGCGAAAGGCCCCGGTCGCAGGCCGCCCCTGCAATCTTGAAGATGAAAAAATTGCCGGCGACGCCGCGCCGGCCCTCGCGATCCTCGATCGGCGAGGAGGCGATATCGTCGGTGGTCAAGACGGTGCGGACCTTGATGCCCTTTTCCTCGGCGATCTCGGCCGCCATCTCAAAGTTCATCACGTCGCCGGCATAGTTGCCGTAGACGAAAAGCACGCCCTCGCCGCCCGACGCGGCAACGGCGCATTGCACGATCGGATCCGGCGGCGGCGACGAGAAGATGTTACCGACAGCGACCGCGTCCGCCAAACCCTTCCCGACATAGCCGAGGAAGCACGGTTCGTGGCCTGTGCCGCCACCGATGACGAGGCCGACCTTGCCCGGGCGCGGCCCGGATTTCGCGACGAGCGCGCGGTGCGAACCATTGATCGGTTCGATGTAGTCGCGGTGCGCCCTGACGACGCCGTCGAGCATTTCCTCGACCACCTCATTGGGATTGTTGAGGAATTTCTTGACGTGGGTGCGGTAGGAGCTGGGCGCCTGGACAAGCTTCGGTTTTTGCGAAATCCGGGTGTCGAGGCCGGTGACGCCATCAGCCCGGAGAATGCCGTGGCCGGTTGCAGCGTCGGTGATCAGCACGTTGGCATAGCCGCCGCGAAGCGCCGCCAGCAGGGCCGGCACCTTGTCGAAGCCTCCGGCAACGGCGATGCGCGTGCCGATCCGGCGCAGCATCTCGAGCGAAATGCCGACCGTCCTGTCATCGAGCGGTCCGGCGACGGGGCGTCCGCGTTCGTCGATGAAACGCCCGGCGACTACGCCGACGGCACCGGCCGCAAGATAATCCTGCAGCGAGACGGATTCGAAGAAACGACTGGTGTGGATGGTGGAGTTTGGCCGCAGCGACGAAATGCCGAAAAGAATGCGGTTGGCCTGCGCCAACGTCGCGAATTGCTCCTGCAGCAGCGGCTCGTCGAGCAGCATCTGCCGCAATTCCCTCGATTTGACGATCGCCGGCGCGGTGATGCCGACGCAGCGTGCACCAATCGCGCGGGCGATCGAAGCGGCGCAGAGTTCCGGGGTGTAGGAGAACGCCGCCGTCGTGCCACCGGTCGCCTGCACCACGGTTGCGTCCTGCAGTGCCTGCACATCCGCGTGCTCACCGACCGACATCACAGTGCGTCCCCAGGAGACAGCCAGGGTGTCGCCGGATTTCATCAACTTCTGCAGCGCCATTGCCCCGGCGACGCCGAGCCGGTCGATCAACGGCCGGGCGTTGTCGTCGCTCGGAACGACGAGACAGTCGGCAAGGCCGAAATGGCGCTTCAGTTCCTGGGCGATTGTCAGTGACGCGAGCCGGGCCGGCTCAAGCGAGATGTTGACGATACCCTTCTCGCGGGCATCGGCGAGGTAGCTGTTGACGGTCGCGCGCGAGACACCCATGGCATCGGCGATCTCGCCCTGGGTCATTCCATCTTCGTAGTAGAGCCAGCAGGCCCAGACATAGGGATCGTCACCATAGCGCAGCGGGATGGCATCGGACGCGTCGGTCGCGCCGCTCCTGTTCGCGCCGCCCTTGCGTGGTGAGGATGTCTTCGATGTCATCTGGTTGCGTTCGTTCCCTGTTTTGGTTGGTGAACATGGAAGCAACGTCGTGCTTTTGCAACCTTGCAGCACTGCGACTTTAATAGGGCCATTGGAAGTGCCGTGTTTATACAGTCGAATTGGCCCGCTGCGCATTTTGGTGCGGGCTGCGGCCGGCGCCGCCGGCTGAATTTCCTCTGGTCGCGGTGCGCGATCCCGCTGCGTTCAGCGGGATCGCGCCGGCCTTGGGAGGCATCTTTGTCCGGCAAAGGCACAGTTGCGTGCCGTGGCCTTCATCATGAACTACGCAATGCGTGCGCGGGCGCCGAGCGAAAGCTCCTTGAGGATGATCGCGCAGGAGGTGGCGCCTGCGTCGAGCACACCGAGCGAGCGCTCGCCGAGCCGGCTGGCGCGCCCGATCTTGGCAACGAGATCGCGGGTCGAATCGCGCCCCGCCTCGGCGGCGACAACCAGGGCGTCGAGCGCTTCATCGAACGATTTCCCGTTCGCGGTCGCCCCGTCAAAGGCTTCGACCGCAGGAACGAGCGTGTCGATCAGCGTCTTGTCGCCGACCTTGGCCGAGCCGATCGACTGGATGCCCTCGAGACCGGCATGCAGCATGTTGCTGTAAGTCGCGGCATCGATGGCGGGCACGCCGTCGAGCTTCTCGGCGAACTCGGTGAACATCACCCCGTAGAGCGGCCCCATGGAGCCGCCGATCTCGGTCATCAGCACGGTGCCGAGCGTGTCGAGCGCCTCCGACAGGGTGGTTTCCCTGTCCTTCAGCCGGTCGGCGGCCATGGCAAAACCCTTGGCCATGTTGACGCCATGGTCGCCGTCGCCGATCTTGCCGTCGATTTCGCTCAAGTAAGCGCGGTTCTCGATGATGCGCTCTGCGAGCGACAGCACGATCGCGCCGGAATTGGCGTTGCTAAACGTCTGCATGATACGCCTCTTTCGTCACAAGATGGTGGTGCAGCGAACCTCGACGTCGAGGAGCGCCTTGAGTTCGTCGTCGAGCGCCAGCACGGTCAGTGTCGCCCCGACCATTTCCAGCGAGGTGAAGTAGTTGCCGATATAGGTGCGGTAGATCTTGAGGCCGCGGCCGGTGATTTCCTTCTCGATCGTGTCGTTCAGGATGTAGAGTTCGTTGAGCGGCGTGGCGCCAAGGCCGGACACCAGCACCGCGACTTCGGTTCCAGACGCGAGGTTGTGATCGTCGAGCACGATCTGGCACATGTCTTTCGCGACTTCGTCGGCGGTCTTCAGCGCCTCGACCCGCACACCCGGTTCGCCGTGGTGGCCGATGCCGACTTCCATGGTGCCGGGCTCGATCTGGAAATTCGGATGGCCGACGGCCGGAAGCGTGCAGGGTCCAAGGCCGACGCCGATCGAACGGCAATTGTCGATCGCCTTCTGTGCGGTTGCGCGCACCTCTTCGAGGCTTGCGCCTTCGGCCGCTTTGGCGCCGCCGATCTTCCACATGAAGATCTCGCCGGCCACTCCGCGACGCTTCTCGCGCTCCTCGGGCGGTGCCGAGCAGACATCGTCATTGGCAACGACGGTCAGGACGTCGATGCCGTCCTTGGCCGCAAGTTTGATTGCCATCTTCACGTTCATGTTGTCGCCGGCATAGTTGCCATAGAGGCAGACGACACCCTTGCCGCCATTGGCTTCGCGGATGGCATCATGGAAGCTCTTGGCGGTCGGCGACGAAAACAGTTCGCCGACGGCGACGGCGTCGAGCATGTTGCGGCCGGTGTAGCCGGTGAAGGCCGGCTCGTGGCCGGAGCCGCCGCCTGTGACGACACCGACCTTGCCGGCGACCGGCGCGCCCCTGGCGACAACGACGCGCGGATTGTCAGCCAGACGGACGATGTCGGAGTGAGCCTTGACGAAGCCCTTGACGGTGTCCTCGACGACCTCGTCGGGATTGTTGATGAACCTTTGCATGGTGTCTCCTGTAGATGGGTCGTGCTTCGTCAGAGAATGGTGTAGCCGCCGTCGATCAGGAGATCGGCGCCGTTGATCATGTCGGCTCCGGCCGACGTCAGGAACACGGCAGCGGCCGCGATCTCTTCCGGATAGGCGAACCGGCCGGCCGGGATGCGCTTCTTGGCGGCCTCGCCCTTTTCGCCACTCCAGGCTTTCTTGCCGAGCTCGGTCAGAACGATGGTTGGCGAGATGGTGTTGACGGTGATGCCGTGTTTGCCCCATTCGGCCGCAAAGGTCTTCGACATGCCGATGACGCCAAATTTCGAGGCGCAATAGGCGACATGGTCCTCGATCGCGACCGTGCCGGCCTGCGAGGCGAGGTTGACGATCTTGCCGCCCCTGCCGGCAGCGATCATCGCCCGGCCGACGGCCTGGGTGACGAGGAAGCTGCCCTTCAGATTGATGGCGATGGTCTTGTCCCAATAGTCGAGCGACAGCTCTTCGGCAGGCGCGAGGAACACGACGCCGGCGCTGTTGACGGCGATGTCGATGCCGCCGAAAGCCGCGACGACGCCCGAGACTGCCGCATTGACCGAGGCCGCGTCCGAAACGTCGCAGACGAACGGTTTTGCATCCCCGCCGAGAGCCTCGGCCTTGGCGCGGGCGACATCCTCGTTGATGTCGAGCACGGCCACTTTCGCGCCCTTGGCGGCAAAAGCGCTGGCGACAGCCGCGCCGATGCCGGAGGCGCCGCCGGTGACGAGGGCAACCTTGCCGGTCAGCGGGAAGTTGAGGTCGATCTGGGGTGTGGTCTCGGTCATGTCGGTTTTCCCTCGGCGGTTGGAAAGCGGGGCGGGCAAGCCGCCCCGCCTGTGATGGCGTTACTTGCGGGCTTCAAGCAGCTTGTCGACGTTCTCGGTCGTGACCGGGGTCCACGGAACGTTGTATTCCTTGTCCTTGCCGTCGTTGAACGGCATGTCAGGATACTGCGCCCAGATGTCGGATTGCGGCTTGTAGTCGCCCTTCTTGGCCTGGAAGATCGCGAGGTCGAGCGCGCCCTGCGCCTGGGCGCGGGCATCCTGCAGGATCGAGGTCATCGTGCCTTCCTTGACGGCCGTCAGAGCATCGGTCACGCCGTCGATGCCGGCAATGGCGAAGTCGTCGACCTTGAGGCCGGCCGACTTGATCGCTTCGATCGCGCCGAGCGCCATCTCGTCGTTCTGGCCGATGACGCCGTTGATCTGGCCCGAATGAGCCGTCAGCCAGTTTTCCATCAGCGTCTGGGCTTCGGCACGCGACCAGTTGGCAGTCTGCTGCTCGAGAACCTTGACGTCAGGGCACTCGGCAAGCGCCTTCTTGTTGCCTTCCAGGCGCGAGATCTGCGCCGACTGGCCAATCGGACCCTCGATGATCACCACGTTGCCCTTGCAGCCGATCTTGTCGAGAACGGTCTTGGCTTCCATGTAGCCCGACACGGTGTCGTCGGAGCCGACATAGGCGGTCAGAAGCTCGGAGTTGACGCGGGTGTTGGAGCCGACGACCGGAATGCCGGCATCATGGGCGGCCTGAACGGCGGTTGCGCCAGCCTCGATGTCGATCGGCACGAAGATGATCGCGTTGAACTTCTGCGTGATCATCGTGTTGAACTGTTCCTGCTGGACCAGTGCGTCGTAGCGGCCGTCGAACACGGTCAGTTCGACTTCACCGCTCTTGACGGCGGGGTGCTCTTCAAGGGCCGCCGACCAGATTTGCATGAATTCGGCATTGAGACCGTAGGGTGCGGCACCGATCTTGAGCTTTTCCTGCGCGACAGCTGATGACGCGAAGAGGGCCGTGGCGGAAGCCAGGGCGATCACGAGTTTCTTCATGCTACTCCTCCATTGTGGTTTCCGCCGCCTTCATGGCGCACGGATTGGTGTACGGCCGCCGCAGGGCGGCCGATGTCTTGGGGGTCAGAGACCCTGATTGCGTTTCTGGTCGAGCATCACGGCGCCGACGATCAGCGCGCCCTTCAGGACCTGCTGGTAGTAGGATTGGATGCCCATCAGATCGAGGCCGTTGTTCATCACGCCGATGATTAGCGCGCCGATCAGCGTTCCCGTCACGCGACCGACGCCGCCCGAAAGGCTGGTGCCGCCGATGACGACCGCGGCGATCGCGTCCAGTTCATAGGCGATGCCGGCCTGCGGCAGGGCGGAACCTGTTCTCGCCGACAGCATCATGCCCGCAAGGCCCGAAAGTCCGCCCGAAATGACGTAGACGAGGAAGCGGATGCGGGTGACGTTGATGCCGGAGGTCTTGGCCGCATGCGGGTTGCCGCCGACGGCGTAGATGTAGCGGCCGAAACGCGTGCGGGTCAGGATCCACCAGGAAGCGAGAAAGACGATCCCAAGCAGGATTACCGGCATCGGGATGCCGAGGATGTTGCCGGTGCCGATCCAGCGTAATTCCGGCGTCAGTGCCGGTACCGGCTTGCCGCCGCCGTAGATCAGCGTCATGCCGCGGGCGGCAGATAGCATGCCGAGGGTGGCGACGAAGGCCGGAACGGAGAAGCGCGAGACGATGAAGCCGACGATGATGCCGCAGGCGACGCCGACGAGAATGCCGATCGCAAGCGCCACGAAGAAGGGGTAGGGCGCGCCGGCAATGCCCGCCGTTGCCGAGGTCGTCGCGAAGCTGGCGCTGACCATGCCGGCAAGCGCCACGACCGAGCCGACGGAAAGATCGATGCCGCGCGTCAGGATGACGAAGGTCATGCCGATCGCCAGCACGCCGTTGATCGACGTCTGCAGAAGTACATTGGAAATGTTGCCCGGCGTCAGGAAATACTCGTTGGAGAACGACAGGATGACCGCCAGCAGCAGGAAGGCGAGAAAGATGCCGTATTCCTGTATCAGCGTGCCGCGCTTTTCGGCGCTGAACCAGCTTCTGGATGCGTTGTTTTCGATGTTGGACACGGTTCTCAGGCCCCTTTGATGTCGGACAAGCGCTTTTTGGCGTCGATCTCGCGGGTGGTTCAGGTCGATAGATGCACGAGCGACTGGGCGTCCGTCGCCCGGCGATCGTGGATGCCGGCGGATTTTCCCTGGCGCATGACGAGGATGCGATCGGACATGCCCAGCACCTCGTCGATCTCGGAGGAGATCATGACGACGGTGCCGCCGGCCGCGGTGAAATCACAGATGATGCGGTAGATTTCGCGTTTGGCCCCGACGTCGACGCCGCGGGTCGGCTCGTCGAGCAGAAGCAATCTCGGCTGGCGCAGGAACCATTTTCCGAGCACGACCTTCTGCTGGTTGCCGCCCGAAAGACCCGAGACCGGCATCGTGTCGCGCGCCGCCTTGATGCCGAAGCGGGCGATCATCTCGGCACTGGCTGCGGCCTCGTCCCGCCCCTTCATGACGAAGCGCGGGCTCATCTCCGGAAGGCTTGCCAGGCAGATGTTGCCGCGAACGCTGTCGGCCAGATTGAGGCCGCTGACTTTTCTGTCTTCGGTGACAAGCGCGATACCGCTCGCCATCGCGTCGGCCGGTTTGCTGACGGTGATCCGTTCACCTTCGAGCATGACATCGCCGTGAGACGGGCGGTCGAGGCCGAACAGGCAGTTGAAGATCTCCGTACGGCCGGAGCCCATCAGCCCGTAGATGCCGAAGATTTCGCCCTTGCGCACCGAAAACGAGATGTCCTCGATCTTGCCGGGCAGTGTCAGGCCCGAGACCTCCAGGCCGATCTCGTCGGTCGGGTCGTTGGTCTTGATGTATTCCTCGCCGAGTTCGCGCCCGACGATCATCTTGATCAGGCCTGGGCGATCGATGTCGGAAAGCAGGCCGCTGCCGACATAGCCGCCGTCGCGAAAGACCGTGTAGCTGTCGGCGATCTGGAAGATTTC
The DNA here is from genome assembly GCF_013283195.1 of Ensifer adhaerens. GTDB lineage: Bacteria > Pseudomonadota > Alphaproteobacteria > Rhizobiales > Rhizobiaceae > Ensifer > Ensifer adhaerens_G. The sequence goes on from NZ_JABEKT010000002.1 coordinate 632,824, forward strand.
CGAAAGCCGGTGCGAGACGTAGACGACGCCCTTGCCCTCGGCCTTGAGGCGGGCAACCGCAGCAAACAGGTGTTGCGCTTCCTTCTCGCCGATCGCCGATGTCGGCTCGTCCATGAAGATGACTTCGGCTTCGTGGCTGAAAGCCTTGGCGATTTCGACCAGCTGCATCTGCGCGACCGAAAGCGTCATCATCGTCTGGGTGGCGCGGATGCCGAATTCGAGCCGATCGAGAAGCTGCTGCGCGTCGCGGTTCATTTTCTTGAAGTCGATGCCGCCGAAACGCCCCGAAGGTTCGCGGCCGAGATAGATGTTTTCGGCGACCGTCATGTGCGGAACGGGGCTCAGTTCCTGCTCGATGATGGCAATGCCGGAGGCAAGCGCCTCAGCCGGGTTGCCATAGTGGACCTCCTTGCCGCGCCGCCAGATCGTGCCGCCGTCGCGCTGCTGGATGCCCATCAGGATCGAAAGAAATGTCGATTTCCCGGCGCCGTTGCCGCCGCAAAGCGCGTGAACGGAACCGGCCTGAAGTTCAAGGCGGCCGTCGCGCAAGGCTGCGACGCCCCCGAATGATTTCTTCAGTCCTTCAACCTTCAAAAGCGGTTGCATGGTGTCCTCCCACGCTGCGATGGCGATTTTGCCGCTATCGATTTCGACAAAAATCACATGCTGATCGACATCTGTCAATATTGAGATTTTACTTTTGATTTTTTTGATCGGCTTTTGTCAAATTCCTATCTACCCACCACTCGAATTGACATGAGTCAATGCAGGGTCCCGATACCAAGGGTTTGTCTTAGCGATCGGTTTACGTCGCGGTGACGGTTGGCCACGCCGGGCCTATTCCCGGTTGTGTTTGGGTCGTCGCGGGCTATTGTCGTGATGTGCATTGCAAGGTGGGACGCTGATATGGAAAAAGCCCGGAAGAATTGGCTCGTGCTCGGCCTGATCGCTTTGGCCCTGGCCGGCGGCTACTACGCCTGGCAGAATCTCGATCGCAACGCCCTACCTGCCGGGATTGCCAGCGGCAACGGGCGCATAGAGGCGGTCGAAATCGATATCTCGACCAAAACGCCGGGCAGAATCAGAGAGATCATGGTCGACGAGGGCGATTTCGTCACTGCCGGGCAGGTGCTCGCCCAGATGGATACGGTCCAGCTCGAGGCGCATAAGCGACAGGCCGAAGCGCAACAGCAGCGCGCCATTGTCGGCGTCGAGGCGGCAAAGAACCTTGTGACCCAGCGCGAGGCGGAAAAGGCGGCAGCCGAAGGCGTGCTGGCGCAACGCCGGGCACAACTGGACGCTGCCGAGCGGCGCCTCGCCCGCTCCGAGCAACTCGTCAAGACGAGCACAGTTTCGCAGCAGGTGCTTGATGATGACCGCGCCACCGCGGAAGGTGCGAGAGCTGCCGCCAGTGCCGCGGAAGCCTCGCTTGCCGCGTCGGATGCGGCGATCAATTCGGCGAAATCCCAGGTTATCGATGCGCAAGCCTCGGTCGAGGCCGCCAAGGCGTCGGTCGAGAGCATCGTTGCCGACATCAACGACAGCACGCTTGTTTCGCCGCGCGACGGTCGCATCCAGTATCGGGTGGTCCAGCCCGGCGAAGTGCTGGCTGCCGGCGGCCGGGTGCTCAATCTCGTCGATCTCGGCGACGTCTACATGACCTTCTTCCTGCCGACGGATCAGGCCGGGCTGTTGTCTATCGGCAGCGAGGTCCGGCTGGTGCTGGACGCAGCACCGCAATACATCATTCCCGCCAAGGTCTCCTATGTCGCCGATGTCGCGCAGTTCACGCCGAAGACGGTCGAGACCGCCGAAGAGCGCCAGAAGCTGACCTTCCGGATCAAGGCGCAGATCCCGAAGGAACTGCTGAAGAAGTATATCCGCATGGTCAAGACGGGGCTTCCGGGGGTCGCCTATGTCAAGGTCGATCCCAAGGCCGAGTGGCCGGCGAGCCAGACCGGCACGCTGGTGCAGTGATGGCGGATCCCGACAGGGCCGGCCTGTCGCCGGCAGAGCCCGTGGTACGCCTCAACGCCGTCACCCTTTCCTACGGCAAGACCCGGGCGCTTGACGACGTGACGCTCGACATCCCCTCCGGCTGCATGGCCGGCCTGATCGGGCCGGACGGGGTCGGAAAGTCGAGCCTGCTCTCGCTTGTCGCCGGCGCCCGCGCCGTCCAGGGCGGTCGCGTCGAGGTGCTCGGCGGAGACATCGCCGATGCCGGCCACCGGCGGCGGACCTGCCCGCGCATCGCCTATATGCCGCAGGGCCTCGGCAAGAACCTTTACCCGACGCTTTCCGTCTTCGAGAACGTCGATTTCTTCGGCCGCCTGTTCGGCCACGATCGCGAGGAGCGCGAGCGGCGCATCGCCGGCCTGCTCCAAAGCACCGGCCTTGCGCCTTTCGCCGACCGTCCCGCGGGCAAGCTTTCCGGCGGCATGAAGCAGAAGCTGGGACTGTGCTGTGCGCTCATTCATGACCCTGACCTCCTCATTCTCGACGAGCCGACCACGGGCGTCGACCCGCTGTCGCGCCGGCAGTTCTGGGAGCTGATCGATGAGATCCGCGCCGAGCGGCCTGGCATGAGCGTCGTCGTTGCCACCGCCTATATGGAAGAGGCGGCCCGCTTCGACTGGCTGGTGGCGATGGATGCCGGCCGGGTGCTGGCAACGGGCACGCCTGACGAGTTGCTGCAAAATACCGGCGTCGACACGCTCGATGCCGCCTTCATCGCGTTGCTTCCGGAAGATCTCAGGCGCGAGCACCACGACGTCGTCATTCCGCCGCGTCCGGAAGGGGTGGGCGACGACATCGCCATCGAGGCCAACAACCTCACCATGCGCTTCGGCGATTTCGTCGCCGTCGACAATGTCAGCTTCCGCATCGGCCGCGGCGAGATCTTCGGCTTCCTTGGCTCCAATGGCTGCGGCAAGACGACGACGATGAAAATGCTGACGGGCCTGCTCGCCGCCAGCGAAGGCACGGCCAAGCTCTTCGGGCGCGAAGTCGACCCGCGCGACATGGAAGTGCGTCACCGTGTCGGCTACATGTCGCAGGCCTTCTCGCTTTATACCGAGCTGACGGTCCTGCAGAACCTCGAGCTGCATGCCAAGCTCTTCGGCATGGCAGCTGACACCATTCCAAAGCGGATCGAGGAGCTTGCGGATCGCTTTGATCTCGCCGGCGTGATGGAGGCGCTGCCGGACGCCTTGCCGCTCGGGGTGCGCCAACGGCTGTCGCTGGCCGTCGCCCTGATCCATTCGCCCGACATCCTCATCCTCGACGAGCCGACATCCGGCGTCGACCCCGTCGCGCGCGACAGTTTCTGGCAGATCCTCGTTGACCTCTCGCGCAACGAGCAGGTGACGATCTTCATCTCCACCCACTTCATGAACGAGGCGATGCGCTGCGATCGCATGTCGCTGATGCATGCGGGCAAGGTGCTGGTCAGCGACACGCCGGAGGGCATCATGAAGAGCCGCTCCGCGTCGACGCTGGAGGAAGCCTTCATCGCCTATCTCGAAGAGGCGATCGCCGGCGCGAAGCCGGCGGCGCCTTCCGTGGTCAGGGCGCACGACCCGTCGAAGCCGGCAATCGCGCAGGAGGTCGAACGAAAGGCGTCGGCGACGTCGGCGTTTTTCGACGTCGGACGCATGTTCAGCTACACCCGTCGCGAGGCGCTGGAACTGGTGCGCGATCCCATCCGGGCGACGCTCGCGACCATCGGCACGGTCATCCTGATGTTCGTCATCGGCTATGGCATCAACATGGATGTCGAAGACCTGACCTTCGCGGTGCTCGACCATGACCAGACCACCACCAGCCGCGAATACATTCTCGAAATCGCAGGCTCGCGCTACTTCATCGAGAAGGACCCGATCACCGATTATGCCGACCTCGACCGGCGCATGCGCAATGGCGAACTGAGCCTTGCGATCGAGATACCGCCGGGTTTTGCCAGACGGGCGGCCCGTGGCGACGCGGTCGAAATTGCCGCCTGGATAGATGGGGCCATGGCGAGCCGCGCCGAAACGGTCAAAGGCTACGTGCAGGGCCTGCACGCCCACTGGCTGACCGGAAAGATCCGCGAACGCTACGGCGATGCGGCAACCGCCGGCACCTTCAAGATCGAGACGCGCTTCCGCTACAATCCCGACGTCAAGAGCATCGTCGCCATGGTGCCCGCCGTCATTCCGCTGTTGCTGATGCTGATCCCGGCCATGCTGTCGGCGCTCAGCGTCGTGCGCGAGAAGGAGCTGGGCTCGATCGTCAACCTCTACGTCTCGCCGGTGACGCGGCTCGAATTCCTGGTCGGCAAGCAACTCCCCTATATCGCCCTGGCGATGCTCAATTTCGCGCTTTTGACCGCCTTTGCGATCTTCGTCTTCCGGGTGCCGTTCACCGGCAGCCTGCTGGCCTGGACGGTCGCCGGATTGATCTACGTCTCGGCGGCAACGGCGATGGGGCTCGTCATCTCCACCTTCATGTCCAGCCAGATTGCCGCGATTTTCGGTACGGCGATCCTGACGCTCATTCCGGCCATCCAGTATTCCGGCATGATCGATCCGGTCTCGTCGCTGGAGGGCGCGGGCGCCTTCATCGGCCAGATCTACCCGACGACGCATTTCATGACCATCGCTCGCGGCACCTTCTCCAAGGCGCTCGGCTTCGGCGATCTCGCGGGCGCTTTCGTGCCGATGCTGATCGCGGTGCCGGTGCTGCTGGCGATCGGCACCCTGTCCCTCAAGAAGCAGGCGAGGTGACCATGCGCCTGTCCCACATCTACCATCTCGGCATCAAGGAACTCTGGGGTCTCTGGCGTGATCCGATCCTGTTGATCCTGATCGTCTATTCCTTCACGCTGTCGGTCTATACCGGCTCGACGGCGATGCCGGAGACGCTCAACCGCGCCGCCGTCGCGATCGTCGATGAGGACCGCTCGCCGGTGTCGACGCGGATATCGACGGCTTTCTATCCGCCCTATTTCGTGCCGCCGCAGATGATCACGCCGGCGGAAATGGACCGGCGGATGGATCAGGGGCTGGATACCTTTGCGCTCGACATTCCGCCGAATTTCCAGACGGATCTGCTCGCCGGGCGCACGCCGACGATCCAGCTGAATGTCGATGCGACCCGGATGAGCCAGGCCTTCTCCGGCAACGGCTACATCCAGCAGATCGTCACCGGCGAGGTCGCGGGCTTCCTCGAGCGCCACCGCAGCGAGCAGAAACTGCCGGTCGATCTAGTCCTGCGCGCGCGGTACAATGCCGAATTGAACAAGGGCTGGTTCGGCGCAGTGATGAACGTCATCACCAACATCACCATCCTGTCGATCGTCCTGACAGGAGCTGCCCTCATCCGCGAACGCGAACATGGCACGGTCGAGCATCTGCTCGTCATGCCCGTCACCCCGTTCGAAATCATGGTCAGCAAGGTCTGGTCGATGGGGCTGGTGGTGCTGCTGGCTTCTGCGGTGTCGCTGATCTTCGTGGTCAAGGGGGTGCTTGCCGTCCCGGTGCAGGGTTCGTTTGCGCTGTTCCTGCTCGCCACCGCCCTGCAACTCTTTGCCACCACGTCGATGGGAATCCTGCTGGCCACGATTGCCGGCTCGATGCCGCAGTTCGGCCTGCTGCTGATGCTCGTTCTTCTGCCGCTCCAGGCGCTCTCCGGTGGCATGACACCGCGCGAAAGCATGCCGGAGATCATCCAGAATATCATGCTGGCGGCGCCGAACACCCATTTCGTCATTCTGGCGCAGGCGGTCCTGTTTCGCGATGCCGGTCTGGATGTCGTCTGGCCGCAGCTCCTTGCCTTGCTGGTGATCGGCGCCATTCTCTTTGCCTTCGCCATGCGGCGCTTCCGGGCGTTCCTGAAGTAGCCTTTGCGCCATGGGCCTTGCGAGCTCTGCGCGCGCAGACTTTACCAGTGGAAAATGCGACCGGCGGTTGACCGGCCGCCGGCATATGATAGGTCATTTCTTGCGAAACAGGTTCCGTCTGACGACGGATGAAAAGGGAACACGGTGAGGATTGCCCGCAAGGGACCGAAACCGCGACTGCCCCCGCAACTGTAACCGCCGAGCGGAACCCCATGAAGCCACTGCGCGAACTCTCGCGTGGGAAGGCGGGAGGAAGCGACGACGCGGAAGTCAGGAGACCTGCCTGTTTCGGTCACCCATGCCTGGACACGAGGGGTGTCGAGGCGCGGCCGTCCGTAGCGGTGACATTGGAGCAATGTTGCCGCGTGCCGCAGACGGCGCCGGGGTGGTCGCTTGTCGTCTTGCCTCTGCCACCCTTTGCCCGCGGTCGATCGCGCGTGGGCCGGATCGTGCCCATCGCGCCGGAGTGGGGACGATATGACGAAGCAATTGACTGGCGCAGCGGCGCTGGTTCTGACACTCGTGGGCGGGGCTCAGGCACAGGATACGGCCGCAAACGAACAACCGACCAAGCTTGAGAAGATCCTGGTTTCCGATGGCCTGACGCCGACCGAACAGCGCAAATCCGGGCGCGCCTTTACCGTGATTACCGGAGATCAGATCGAGAAAAACCAGATCCGCTACGTCGCCGACGCCCTGCGTCTCGTTCCCGGTTTCTCGGTTTCGCGCACCGGTGCCTCCGGCGGCCTGACGCAGGTGCGCGTGCGCGGTGCGGAAGGCAATCAGCTACTGGTGGTGATCGATGGCGTCGAGGCGAACGACGTGTCCCAGGGCGAGTTCGACTTCGGCGGCCTGGTTGCCGACGACATCGAGCGCATCGAAATCCTGCGCGGACCGCAAAGCACCTTCTGGGGCGCCAATGCCATGGCCGGTGTCATCAACATCATCACCAAGAAGGGAAGCCGCGATGGTGCCGTGTCAAACGCCCGCACCGAAGTCGGCAGCGACGGTACCTGGCTTGGCGGCCTGTCGACCCGCGGCGGCGGCGAGGGCTATGATTACGCGCTGTCCGGCGTGTTCCAGAGAACCGGCGGTTTCAATGTCTCCGATACCGGCTCCGAGGATGATGGCGACCGCAACGGCACCGTCAACGGCAAGTTCACCTTCGATCTCTCGCCGGATCTGCAGCTCGATGCGACCTTGCGCGCCGTCAACCGCAAGACCGACCTCGACGCGCAGGATTACATGACGGCGCTGACCTACGACACGCTGGACTATACGCGATCGCGCGAGCTCTCGAGCTCGCTCGGCCTGACCCATTCGGCGCTCGACGGCGATCTCACCCAGAAGGCGCGCGTCTCCGGCCTTGACGTTCACCGCGACAATGTCAGCGGCTTCGGGCGATCCTGGAACGACGGCAACCGCTACAACGGCAGCTATCAGGCGAGCTACGGCTTCGATGGTGGAGACGGTATCCGCCACCAGATCACCGGAGGCTACGAGTGGCAGCGCGAGACGTTCACGCCGTCGCATCTGCAGCAGACCTTCAGCCGCAATGCGCATTCGCTCGTCGGCGAGTATCGCGGCGAGTTCGCCGACCAGTTCTTCGTCAATGCAGGCCTCAGGCGCGATTTCAACGATCGCTTCGAGGACGCGACCACATGGAGCCTCAGCGCCTCCTGGGAGATACCGGGCAGCGATACCCGCCTGCACGCATCCGTCGGCACCGGCGTGACCAATCCGACCTTCTACGAGCAGTTCGGCTATATCCCGGGAACCTTCATCGGCAATCCCTACCTGAAACCGGAGGAAAGCCTCGGCTGGGACATCGGTGTCGAGCAGCGCTTCTTCGAAGACGGTCTGACCGTCGATGTCACCTACTTTGACCAGAACCTTAAAAACGAGATCGCCACCGTCTACGACGCCAGCTTCCGTTCGACGCCGGTCAATCGCTCCGGCGAAAGCTTGCGCCACGGGGTCGAGGTCTCCGCGACGGTCGACTTCTTCAACGGACTGACGACGACGGCGACCTACACCTACACCGCTTCGACCGAGCAGACGCTTGCCGGCGGGCCGCGGCTGCAGGAGGTCCGCCGTCCGCGCCATGCCGCGTCGCTCGATGCCGCGTATGTCTTCTATGACGATCGTATCAGGGTCTTCGGCGAAGTCATCCTCAATGGCCGGATGCAGGATGTCGCCTATCGGCCGGGCCCGGAGCGAGTGCCGCTCGGCGCCTATACGCTGGTCAATGTTGGCGGCAGCTTCAAGGTCAACGACACGCTCGAGATCTTCGGCCGCGTCGACAACCTTTTCGATGAGGACTATGAGGAGATCTACGGCTACAACACGCAAGGCGTGACCGCCTTTGCCGGCCTGAAGGCCTCGTTCTGATGACATCCGGTTGGTGCAGGCGATATCTGGTTGCAGGGGTGCTTTGCACAGCCTTGCCCTTTGGCGCCTGGGCAGGCGAAGCGCCGCGCCGCGTCGTCTCCATGAACGTCTGCACCGACCAGATGGCGATGCTGGTGGCCGACAAGGGGCAACTCCATTCGGTATCCTATCTGGCCACCGATGGCTCGACCTCGGCGCTTGCCGCCGAGGCGAACTCCTATGTGGTCAATCATGGGCTTGCCGAAGAAATCTTCCTGATGAAGCCGGATCTGGTGATTGCCGGGACCTATACGACGCGCACGACCGTCGATCTGTTGAAGCGGCTCGGTTTTGCAGTCGAGGAGTTCGCGCCGGAGGCATCGATTGCCGAGGTCCGGGCAAACCTCCAACGCATGGGAAAGCTTCTCGGTCGTCAACAGCGCGCGGATCAACTGGTGGCGGAAATGGATGCCGAGATCGGGCGGTTGAAGACGATCAAGGTGCACGATGTCGATCTGGCGCTCTATTATGCCAACGGCTTCACCTCGGGCAGCGGCACGCTGGTTGCCGATATCGTCGGCATCGCGGGACTGGAAAATCTCGCCGACAAGCTGGGCATCTCCGGCACCGGGCAATTGCCACTGGAAGTTTTGGTGCTTGCACGTCCGGACCTGATCGCCATCGATGCCAGCAGCGAACGCGGACCGGCGCTCGCCAAGCAGAATTTCGCCCATCCCGCCTTCAGAGCAGTTACCTCGCAGCACCAGGCCGTCCAGCTCGACAGTCGCTACACCATCTGCGGCGGACCGTTCACCCTGGTTGCCGCACGCATCCTGCAGCAGGCCGCTATGAAACTCGATGCCACGCAACTCGACTTGGGGAAAAGATGACGGAAACCGCCCGATACCGCTTGCTCATCGTCTTGCTTGCCATTCTTGTCACCTCGCTTTTCGTCCTTTCGCTGACGGTCGGCCCTGCAGATGTCAGCCCATGGCAGGGCCTCGCCGGTCTTTTCGCTGGAGACGACAGTCTGATCGGGCTGGTGATGCGGGAAATCCGCCTGCCGCGGGCAATCCTCGGGCTGATGATCGGCGCGACGCTCGGGCTTTCCGGTGCCGCCCTTCAAGGCTATCTGCGCAATCCGCTTGCCGAACCCGGGCTGATCGGGGTCAGCGCCTCGGCGTCGCTCGGTGCTGTGATCGCCATCTACACCGGACTGTCGGCCTTGCTACCGCTTGCGCTGCCGTTGATGGCGCTTGGCGGCGCGCTCTGCGCCGTTCTGGTCGTCCGGCTGATGGCCGGGGCTGATGCCCGACCGCTCTCCGTCATCCTTGCCGGCGTTGCGGTTTCGACCTTTGCCGGGGCGATGACCTCGCTGGCGCTCAATCTCTCTCCAAACCCGTTCGCGGCGATGGAGATCATGTTCTGGATGCTGGGCTCGCTCACCGACCGGTCGATGACCCATGTCTGGCTGGCCGCGCCCTTCATGGTGCTCGGCTGGCTGATGCTGGCAAGCCTCGGCCGGGCGCTCGATGCCCTGACACTCGGCCACGAGACGGCGGCGAGCATGGGGATTGATATGAAAAGGGTGCAGCGGCTCGCGGTTATCGGCACGGCCGCCTCGGTCGGTGCGGCAACGGCGGTGGCCGGTGCGATCGGTTTCGTCGGCCTGGTCGTTCCGCATCTGCTGCGTCCCCTTGTCGGGGCGCGGCCCTCGCGGTTGCTCTTTGCCAGCGCGCTCGGCGGGGCGGCCTTGCTGCTTGCCGCCGACATTCTCGTGCGCGTCGTTGCACCCGGACGCGATCTCAAGCTCGGCGTGCTGACCGCTGTCTTGGGTGCGCCGTTTTTTCTTGTTCTGGTGATGCGCGCGCGGAGGCAGATGGCATGAGCCGGCTTGCCGTTTCCAATCTCTCCGCCTCGCTTGGCGGCAATACGGTGCTGAAGGGCATCGCTCTTAGCGTCGGGCCGGGCGAATTCGTTGGTCTTATCGGGCCAAACGGTGCCGGCAAATCGACGCTTCTGCGCGCCTGCCTGGGGCTGATCCCGTCGAGCGGCGAAATTCAGCTTGCTGGGCGGGATCTGCGGCGGATGACTGCAGCCGACCTTGCCCGTCACGTCGCCTATGTCGCGCAGGACAGGGATATCGCCTGGCCGATCACGGTGGAAGCTCTGGTCGACCTCGGGAGACAGCCGCACCGGGGCGCCTTTGCACGATCGGCGCTCGCCGACCAGGAAGCCGTTGAAGCAGCGCTCCAGCGCATGGATATCGACAAGTTGCGATCGCGCCGGGCAACCGATCTTTCCGGCGGCGAAAAAGCGCGCGCGCTGATTGCAAGAGCCTTGGCACAGCAGGCCGACCTGCTTCTGGCCGACGAGCCGGTCGCGGGCCTCGATCCGGCGCACCAGATAGCGCTGATGCAGGTGTTCCGCGATCTGACGCGGCAGGGCACTTCGGTCGTAGCCTCGATGCACGATCTCGGTCTGGCGGCGCGCTGGTGCGATCGGCTCGTGCTTCTCGAAGGCGGCCGCATCGTCGCCGACGGCCCGCCTGCCGCGGTGCTGACCGCAGACCTCTTGCGGCGCGTCTACGGTATCGAAGCCTATGTCACCGAGGCGGCGGGGGGGCTGATCGTGCAGCCGACGCGCCTTGCGCAAGCCGGCATCGAACAAGAGGTTGCAGGGGATAATATCCATGGCTGAACTCGCCGACATGCTCAGCACGCATCTGAAAGACCCGGAGGCCGGGTGGAGCATGGGGACCTTCGGCGCCATTGCCGAGTTCCACCAGGATCCCGGTGAAGCGCTCGTTGTCGACGCGCCGGAGATGTTTTGCAGGGCCACGGAGAGAGGTGGCGTGCGGATCGATCCGGCCTGCGTCGCCGATCTCGTGCCGGTCGCCTACGAAGCGCTGAGCCCGAGAGCGCACCGCTGGAGCCACGCGGTCGCTCTGTGCCTGCCGGAAGGCGATGCGCGGCGCGAGGCGCGTGCGCTCCTGACCGAACTCGGCCCTGACGAAGGGGCCATTCGCCCCGGCGATCGCCACGGCATCCTCTTTGATATGGGGCTTTCGCTGCCGCAATGCGACTTTTGCATTCGCACCGAAGACATCGAGCTGCTTGAGGTCATGAGGCGGTGTGTCGGACGCTCGCTGTTTGAAGCCGACAATCCGGCAATGCAGGCTATCTTGAAGGCCCATCCCCATCGCGTTGCCGTCACAGCCATCGGCCGTGTCGAGGTCTATCAGAAGATCGGCGGGCCGGACACCGGCGGCATATCTCCGCCCGGTCCGCACACGCACGTGTTGCCGCAACTCTTGCGCAGCGGCCGCACGCATTCCGCCAATACTCCGATCCCGCCGGGCCTGCTGCCGCTCGGCAGCCTGCATCCTGGCAATCCGGTCGTCGGGCCGATGGGCGAGGAGAGGGCTTTCGATCCGCACCTGCATCAGCGGTTCCAGGGGCTTCTGGAGTGTTACGGCAATGCGTCGACGGTCGCCGTAAAGGCCGATCTCATTGCGGCGCTGGGCCGCAATGACCATCCGCAGAACTTTGCCTGCCCGAACGACCGGTCGGCCCGCGCGGCCATGCGCGTTGGCCTCAGGCAGCAGGAGCACCTCGCCCGTCAGAGCGGTGACGAAGAATATCTTGCGAGGGTTCTCGGCTGGCGCGCGGTGTACGATCGCGCCGTCGACGCTGCCGACACCGACGACGAAGCGCCTGGCCACTAAGGGCAAGGCACTGCAGGTGCTGCGACGTCTGCGGCAAATCTGAAGCGTCGCGGGGGCGCCTTGCAAGACGCAGAGGGGAGGAAATGGCTTTCTGCTGCCTTGCCTGACGCGCGTTTTCACGCCAGACACGTGATCCGAACAGTGATCGAATTGACGAAGGGCAGGCGACGATGGCCGAACGCAAACACGGAGAAACAGCCCCCGCCACGGACGTGACCATCGCCGGTGCCGACTGGTACGGGCTCGATATTTCCGACCGCAACCACAGCCGCACGCTGTTTTCGGATCTGGATATGACCGAGGCCACCAGCGCTGGTGCCGTCTTCAAGGAATGCACCTTCCGTCGCGCCAAGTTCAATTGCTCGCGCCACGAGGGCAGCGCCTTCATCAACTGTACCTTCGTCGGGTGCAATTTCTACGACGTCGACTTCAACGACTGCAAGTTCGTCGGCAGCATGTTCGACAGCTGCAAGTTCGATGCGACAAGGGTGAAGGGCGGCAACTGGTCGTTCGTCGGATTGCCGGGTGCGGACCTTCGCAGCGCCGTTTTCACCGACGCGGTCCTGCGCGAGGCCGACCTGACCGGCGCCCGCTGCGAGAGCGGCACGATGACCGGCCTCGACCTGTCGGGCGCCTGGCTTCACAGTGCCAATTTCAGTGGATGTGACCTGCGTGGCAGCGATTTAACGTCGATCGAACCGGAAACGGTGACGCTGAAGCGTGCCGTCATCACCATCGAGCAGTCGGTGATGATCTGCGAGGCCATGGGCCTGGTGGTCCGGGCTTCCTAAATCGTCGAGCGGCAGGTCGCAAGAACCTGCTCAGTTTCGCGGTTCTCCGCTCGGCGCGTAGACCGTCTTCTGCTTGAACGCGAAGATATTGCCGCAACGGCACCGTATCATGTGTTTCGCGGGATCGCTCGACGGGCGCTCCGTCGAAAAGCCCGCTGGCATCTGGTCGATGAGAAAACCACGGGTCCTGCTTTTCGGATCGTCGTTCTCCGAGGCTTCTGCAAAGCCGGACGCACCGCATTTGGCACATTCCAGTTTTCTCGAATAACGATCTCTCGACACGATTGTCCCAATCCAAAATCAATGAGGACCCGCACTACAGGAGGCGAGGGGCTCGTTCAAGACCGTCCAGCGAAACGGTGCTGGATCGCGGCGCTCTGGAGGTCGCCTTTTGCCGGTCAGGCGTTGTCCTACCGGGAGCAACGTCGCGGCCGGAAATGCGACGGCCGATGGGTGGTTGCCATTGGCGCCATGCATCCGGCCGAGAAGGCTACTACTTCTGGATTAGTAGTCCCCCTCTCACGTATCTGCGAACTTTCGCATATAATCCGCTCGGCGCTAAGAGGGGTCTCTCAGCTTCATTGAAAATCAGGGTGCGGGTCGGAAGGCCTGACGCGGTTCTTTGTGTTCGAATGCAACTTAAAGTTAAGATCGCATCTGTTGCCCTCGAGCCGTGGAGACGGTGCGAGCATATTTTGCAGGCATGGAACGACCGGAGGGAAGGCGACCGCGATTGATCGCGGCGGCAAATCTGATGGAGAACACTGTGCAGACAGACGACATCGGTAACGGCACATCGCAGCTTGTCAGACCAACGGGCGCATCTGCCGATGATGCGGGGCGCCGCGTCACCCTCGCGTGTGGGGATGGTTCGATGCGGGGGCTGGCATGAGCGACCTCGACACGGAATCGAAGACGGCCTGGATTTCCCAGGGCTTCGAGCGGCTGGTCGATCGCGTCCGCAAGGCTCCTGCCGCTGTGCATTTCGATGTCCTGATCATTGGCAGCGGTTATGGCGGCGCGATTGCCGCTTCGACTTTCGCCGGGCGCACGCATGAGGGCAGGCCGATTTCGGTCGGCGTGCTGGAGCGCGGGCGCGAATACCTGCCGGGCTCCTTTCCGACAGGCCTTGGCGAATTGCCGCGCCATATTCGTGGTGACAACAACAAGGAGGGCCTGATCGATATCAGGATCGGTGCTGAGGTCGTTGCGGTCGTCGCCAACGGGATCGGCGGAGGATCGCTGATCAATGCCGGTGTCATGGAAACGCCGCTGCCAAGCGTTTTCCACAAGCGGTGGCCCACGGCCCTCAAGGATCTCTCGACCTGGAAATCCTATTTCGATCGTGCACGCGATCTGCTCGGTAGCACCGTCATGGGCGCTCCAAACACTATTGCCGACCATGTCGATGGCGTGCCGCAAAAGTTTAGGTCGGTGCGCGCAATCGCGCCGGACGGCAATTTCAGACCGGCTTCGATCACGGTCGCGATGAGTGACACCACCAGTTCCGGCAATGTGCGCCTGAACAAGTGCCTTCGCTGTGGTGATTGCGCGACCGGCTGTAATAGTGGCGCAAAGAACTCACTCGACGTCAATCTGCTGGTGAGCGCGAACCAATACGGTGCCGAAATCTTCAGCGGCGCAACGGTCCTCAGCCTGGCCAGGGATGGAGATGTCGGCTGGCTCGTCAGGGGCGTGCACACCAACGCGAAGCTCCGCAAGCGCGACACCGACCCGGTGGCGATCAGGGCCCGCAAGGTCGTGCTCGCCGCCGGTGCGCTCGGATCGAGCGAAATCCTCATGCGCTCTCGCGGCGCAGGCTTGCAACTGGCGGACAGGAACCTCGGCACAGGATGCTCGACCAATGGCGACATGCTGGTTGCCGACTATGCGACCGCCGCCGATGTCAACACCGTCGCCGACGAAACGATCAAGCCATCGACCCGGGCCATCGGGCCGATGATCACCGGGGTAATCGACCTTCGTGCCTCAAAGGGTGTGATGATCGAGGAGATGTCGGTGCCGGCGGCTCTGCGCATTGCCTTCGCCGAGGTTTTCGCCACCCTCAATATGCTGCACGGCCTCGCCAGGCATGATGGTACGCGGCACCGTCCGGGGTTTCCGGATGACGATATCTACGCAGCGCCGGCCGCACGCATCGGCCGCTCGGCACTTTACGCCGTCATGGCCGACGATGGAGCTGAGGGCCGGATCGAACTCGATGGCGACCCAAATGCGGTCGATCGGGACGGCATTGCGCGGATCCGCTGGGACAAGCTGCAAACTCTGCCCGTTTTCGACAGGCAAGTCGAGGCACTCGCGGCGCTGACGAAAGGCACCGGTGGCCGGCTTATTCCCAATCCGGTCTGGAAGCTGTTGCCGGCCGACTTGACCTGGTTGCTGAAAGATCAGCGCGGGCCGCTGGCGACTTTCCATCCGCTTGGCGGCTGCGCGATGGCCGATACGGGCGCGGACGGTGTGGTCGATCACCTTGGCCGCGTCTTCACAGCGGTGGATTCCGACGCGGTGCATGACGATCTCGTCGTGCTCGACGGGTCGATCGTTCCGACCGCACTTGCGACAAACCCAGCCCTGACGATTGCTGCGATTGCGCTGCGCGCCGCGGAAGCGCTGGCCGAGGAATGGAACTATGATGCAGCCGAAGTTCGGCCCATCGGTTCCCCGCTGGTTCGGCCGGTCTTTCGCAACACCGACGTCGCCGCGCGGGCGCAGTCAAGCGAGGTCGAAATCACCGAAAGGCTTGTCGGCCCCATCAGCTTGACGCCGGTGGATGGGATCGAGGAAACCCGGATCGTCGAGCTGACCATGCGCTTCACGCCCATCTCGCTTTTGCAGTTGACGCCGAGCAATGGCAGCCACCCGATCCTTCGTGTCGCAACCGAAGTGCCGGATGGTGCCATCCGAAGCCAGATCCGGATTTTCCCTCGGGACGTCTGGGAAACGCTGGAGACGACCTGGCTGCCCCTGCATGTGAAGGAGCGAAGGCTCGATGCCGCCGCCGAATTCAGCGCGCCGATCTCCGGCAGTCTGCGGCTCTTCGAGCGCCAGCAGAGCTCGATGCCTGGGCGCGTGTGGCGCGCGGGCAAGGCCTGGGTGCTGAACCGGGGGCTTCGGGACGGCTACCAGGCACTCGCCGATGGAGACGATGGCCCCGGCCTCTGGTCGCGGCTCAAATCGGCTTTTGCGATTGCCAGCCGCTCCGGCGAGATCAGGACGCTCGGCTATGATCTGACCATTGGGCCGCAGGACGTCGGCGGCAAGATCGCGCTCGCCGGCAACCGTATCGTCGGCGTCAAGACCTTCACCTATGAGCGGCGCTGCAATCCCTGGCGCCAGCTTATGGAGATGACGCTCGACACGTTTCCGGGCTTGAGCCCCGGCAGCGGCGAGCGCGTGCTGAAACTCGACGTCGGTTATCTCGCGCGGATCGGCGTGCCGTTGTTCCGGGTCGTCGATCAACGCGACGGCGTCAACACCATCGCCGAATTGCTGACAGTCTTCGGCTTCATCGCGCGGCTTCTGCTCGGTCTGCATCTCTGGAGCTTTCGTGCTCCCGACCAGGACAAGCGACCGCGACCGGCGACCGTCAACCGCCTGCCACCGACGACGCTGAAGCTCCCGGGCGGCGCGTCGATTACCGCCGAGCTGCATCGCATCGCGCTTGCGCCGGAACGGCCGGATGGCGGAGGCAGCGATGTGGCCGGCGAGGTGCGGCTGACGCGCTACCGCCATCCCAACAGCAAGAAGCGCCCGCTCATTATGTTGCACGGCCATAGCGCCAGCGGCACCACCTTTGCGCATCACGCGGTCAACCCCAATTTCGCCAGCCATTTCTGGTGCACGGGTCGTGACATTTGGATCGCCGATCTCAGAACCAGCGCGGGCCAACCGACGGCGACAGAGGCGTGGAGCTTCGACCAGATCGGCAATGTCGACGTACCGGCGGCACTGAAGGCCGTGGCGGCAACGTCGCCGGACGGGACGGTCGACGTGATCGCCCATTGCATGGGAGCCGTCGTCTTCAGCATCGCCGTGCTGAACGGCCATGCGACCGGGCTCGTCCATCGCGCCGCCTTCACGCAGGTCGGGCCGCTCGTCGTTTTTGCGCCGGCCAACATCTTTCGCGCCTATCTCACGCGCTACCTCATCGATTTCCTGCCGGGCAGCTACAGTTTCAACCCGAAGGAACCGACGCTTGCGGACGATCTTCTCGATCGTCTTCTGTCGTCGCTGCCCTATCCGGTCGAGGAGTTGGACGTCGAGAACCCGCGATGGCCAACGAAGCGCACGCCCTGGACGCGCACTCGGCATCGCATGGACGCGCTCTACGGACGCCATTTCGATGTGCGCAACATGGAGCCCGAAGTGCTGCGCTACATCGACGAGCATTTCGGTCCGTCGAGCCTGTCGACGGTGTCGTCCCACCTGCATTTCGTGCGTTCCTCGACGATGACGGATTTTCAAGGGCGCAACGGTCTGGTCTCGCGCCAGAACCTGACAAAGCACTGGTCGTTCCCGACCTTCAGCGTGCATGGGGGAGAAAACGGACTGTCACATGTCTCGACCGTTGATCGCATGCGGCAGATTTTTGGCGCCGCCGGCCGGGTCTATATGCCTCCCTTCGTCATTCCGGGCGCGGGCCACCAGGACGCGCTGGTCGGAACGACGCGGCACGCGGCCTTGGCGCAGATACAGCAGTTTTTCGACGCCGACATACCGGCGGGCGTCGTCAAGGCCGACAGTGAAAAAGTGGTCTATCCGCCCTGGATCGGTCCGATCATTACCGAAGAGCGCCCGAAGACCCCGGCGCTGGTCATCCGCCTCGGTTCGGCGCCCTTGCATCGGGCGACCGAAGCCGCATTGCTCCTGCGCATCCGGATGGTCGATGATCGTATCTGTCGGCCGGATGATCCGACACAGCCCTGGGACACAGCCTATCTCCTGGAGCATCTCGTTGCCTATACCTCGAAGGCACTTGAGGACGATGGGTGGGATGCGTTCGAAGTTCCATTGCTCGCCCGCATGCCCGGCCATGGAATTGCCGATCGCAGCGATGCCCTTCTGGTTCTGCTGGCCTATGACGAGGATGCGGCGGTGGCCGCACCGGACCTCGATCGTGAAGAGCCGCCGTCGCCGCTTGAACGCGTCGTGCCCGGTCCTGCCGCCCTGGCGCCGGCCTATGGTTACTTCGTTGCCGATATCGGGCAAAGGCGGATGCGGCGGCTCGATCCGACGGGAGCGGCCGGCAATGCCGCTTGCGGGCAGGCTGTCGCGTTCGCCTACAGCCGTTTTGAGAAGATGGCCGCGGCCGTGGAGCGCGCGATGGCCTTTCCATCGCCGAGGGCAGGGCGCCAGGGCTTCATGCAGTCGGCGCATCCACCTGTTGCCGAGCAGGATTTCGATCTGAGGGACGGCATCGTCCCCTATGATCCACCGGCACTTCCGCCCCTGGAACCGGCGCCGAACGGAACCAGTTTCTCGCTCTCTTCCTGCCAGTATCCGGCTGGGTTTCTCGACGCGGCGGTCGCCTACCGCGGCTATGGGCGCATTGCTGAACGGCTGGAGGCCCGTGCTGGGATCA
Organism: Ensifer adhaerens; assembly: GCF_013283195.1. Lineage (GTDB taxonomy): Bacteria > Pseudomonadota > Alphaproteobacteria > Rhizobiales > Rhizobiaceae > Ensifer > Ensifer adhaerens_G. The sequence continues at coordinate 651,192 of NZ_JABEKT010000002.1, forward strand.
AGCCGCGCTTCGCGCTTTTCGTCGGTGGCCAGGTCTATGTCGATCCGACGGCGGGGCTCTATGACCCTACCCGACGGGATGATCGTTACCGCCTGCCCTACGAGGCCTGGCTGAGCCAGAGCAGCGTGCGCAACGTCTTGCGACAGATCCCGTCCTTCATGCTGCCCGACGACCAGGAGATCGACGACAGTTGGGAGCCGATCTCCGATCCGGATGACGATGATAATGCCGGCAAGGCGATGCGCGGTGTCGAAGCCTACCGGAAGTACCAACGGGGCAAAGATGCCAAGCTCGATATGTTCGATTTCGACGGTTTCCATTTCTTCATGCTCGACACGCGTACGCAGCGAGCCCACCGAAAGGTGGGTGATGGCCTGAAGGCGTCCGCGATGTTCGCGCCGTCGATGATGGAAAGCTTGAAGCAATGGTTGTTGCTAGCTCCCGGGCCGAAGTTCGTCGTATCTCCTGCTATGTTGCTGCCGCGGCATCGGCGCGCCACCCAGCGCGATCAAAGCCTTTCCTGGACGAACTTGTCCGCGTTGCATTCCGACGGATGGGACGGCTACCCCAACACGCTTGGCGAGGTGCTTGGCTATATCTCCGAGAACCGAATCGAGCATGTGGTGTTTCTCTCGGGAGGCGAACACCGTGCTGGTGTCGCGACGGTCGACCTCTTCGACGAGGATGGCTCCGTCACCCGTGTTCACTCGATCCATACGGCGGCGATGTTTGCGCCCTATCCGTTCGCCAACCGCATCGACGAGGAAATTGTCGAAAGCGAAACGATCGAAGTCCGGTCGGGCGCGAGGATCTACCGGTGCGCCGTCAACGCAACGCTGCCGGCCCCTGGTGACGGGGCGACGTTCCTGCGCGTTCGCCGGGCCGAAACCGAAACCGGATGGGAACTCGATTGCGAGTTCGGCGATGGCGCGGTGCAGACGCTGGCAATCTGATGGATTTGAGCGCGGCCTGCCCGCAGGCGGGCCGTTTCAGCGATATCCTGCTGCATCAGCGGGTTTGTCCGTTTCCATCACCTCGCGCATGTAGCGCCAGCAATCGGGGCGCGAGCCGTCGAGGTCGGTGAAGCCGTATGCCTGGGCGATGTTGCCGCTCGACAGCGATTGTCCGTTCCATCGCGCTTTTTGCGGGTCCGCGGCAACTGCGGCTACGGCGCGGCCGACGAAGCGCGGACTTTCGGAAATGACGAAATGCGGCTGGAGCTTCGTTGCTTCCTGCCAGGTTTCTTCCGTTACCTGGAAATGCTCCAGCATCATCTCCGATCGCATCCAGCCAGGCGTAATCGATATGGCCGTGGCGCCGTGCGGCGCCAAATCCTTGGCATGTGCCCAGGCCATGCGATTGGCCGCGACCTTCGCGAGGTCGTAGAACGGCGAGAGCCGGTAGTGTTCTGCGTTGTATTCGGCAGTCCCGTCCGTCACCTCGACCAGCAGCCCGCCGCTATTCTCGATCATCAGCGGCAGGGCGTGATGGGCAGTGATCAGATGCGTGTCGATTGCCAGCCGGAGCAGCTTCAAGCCGTTGTCGAGGTCATGGTCCCATACCGGCTTGTTCCATTCGAAAAGGTTTTCGCCGCCCCAGATATCGTTGACGAGAATATCGAGCCGACCTTGTTCCGTGCGGATGCGCTCGACGAGCGCTTTCACCTCTTGAGATTGCAGGTGGTCGACCTGCACCGCGATACCTTCGCCGCCAAGCGCGCTGACGAGTTCCGCCGTCTCCTCGATCGTTTCCGGGCGCTTGTAGTCCGATTGCTGGCTTCTCGTGGTGCGGCCGGTGACATAGACCGTCGCGCCCGCGGCTCCGAGCTCAGCGGCAATGCCGCGTCCGCCGCCGCGCGTGGCGCCTGCGACCAGCGCTATTTTTCCCTTGAGCATCATTTTTCCTCCATCGGCGATCCGCGCCATCTGGTCGTGGCGACGGGAATGAGATATATAAACGATTATTCGGTTATTAATGAGAGTCAAGATGCCGCGCCCCAAAACGATGCCCGACGAAGATGTGCTGGCCGCCGCGCTGGCGATCATGCATGCAAGCGGACCGGAGGGCCTGACCTTCGCCGCCCTTGCCGTGAGCACGGGGCTCTCCGCCTCCACGCTGGTCCAGCGGTTCGAAAACAAGCAGAACCTTGTCCAGCGCACGCTTCTGCAGGCCTGGGACGGGCTCGACCGCTTGACTGCAGAGCTTGCGGCCACCCTACCGATGACACCGGAAGGTGCCGTCGATCTGCTCGCCGGACTGTCGGGCGATTATGGTGGCATCGAAGCCTACGCCGACGGGTTGCGGGTCCTGCGCGAGGATTTGCGCGACCCGGCGCTTCGCGCCCGCGGCGCGCGGTGGCGCGATGCCCTTTCTGAAGCGCTGGACGTACGTCTCGCCGGTCCGTCGGCGCCGATGCCCGGTATCGGTTTGCTGATGGCGTCCCATTGGCAGGGGGCTCTGCTTTGGTGGAGTTTCGACCCGCAGATCCCGGTTGCGGATTTCGTCCGGCAGAGCCTGCGCCGTTTCGTGTCGGTGCTTGCCGCAGGCGCTGCCGGCCCGCAGGAAGCGTGAAACCGGTGCACGGATACGCCAGGTCCGGGCTTTTCACCGGGCTTCAAATCAGCGTGACAATGAATGTCGTCCGATGACGCGGCCGCGCTTTCACCCTAGATCGGAATATATGATCAGATTTGCCGCTGCATTGTTCTGGCTTCTGGCGATGTGCTCCCTGGCAGTCGCACAGGAGCGGCCTTCGCTTCCGACGCTGTTGGAGGGACTTGCAGCGCGAGACGACCTGACGCCGCTGAAGACGGTGATCGTCGCCCGATCCGGTGCCGTCGTTGCCGAGCGTGGCTACCGGGGCAATCGCCCTTCGGACAGCACCAACATCAAGTCGGCTTCCAAATCGATCGTGTCGGCGCTCGTCGGCATCGCGATCGACAAGGGGCTGCTGCAGGGGCCGGAGCAAAAGATTGCGCCGATCCTCGAGTCCGACCTGCCGGTGTCCCCGGACCCGCGGCTTCAGGACATCACCATCGGTCATCTGCTGTCGATGCAGGCCGGGCTTGGACGAATGTCCGGCCCCAATTACGGCCGCTGGGTGTCGAGCCGCAATTGGGTTCGCTCCGCGTTGGCACAGCCGTTCGACGATGAACCCGGCGGGGAGATGCTCTATTCGACTGCGTCCACTCACCTGCTTTCCGCAATTCTGACCAGGGTTAGCGGCAAGCCGACCCTTGCTCTTGCCCGCGAATGGCTCGGCCCGATCAAGGGCTTTCGCATCGATGGGTGGGACCGCGATCCGCAAGGCATCTATCTGGGCGGCAACCAGATGGCGATGAGCGCGCGATCGCTGCTTGCCTTCGGCGAGGTTTATCGCAACGGCGGCAAGACGGCCGAAGGGCGACAGGTCGTGCCGGCTGAGTGGATCGCGCAGTCCTGGCAACCGCGCACCAATTCGCGCTTCTCCGGGGACATCTACGGTTATGGCTGGTTTCAGCGCCAGATCGCTGGCGAGACTGTGCACTTCGCCTGGGGGTATGGAGGCCAGATGCTCTATATCGTGTCGGCGCTCGAGCTGACCGTGGTGATGACCTCGCAGGAGAGCGCCCCGTCGGCACGCACCGGTTACCGCGATGCCTTGCATCTCTTGCTCGGCAACATCATCGACACGGTCAAGGCCGCGCCACGTCTCGGCGAATAGCGGCGGTTCGCGACGTCCGTCATTCGAAAATCATCTGAACCGATGGCCGGCACTGGGCGAACTCGACTGTGACGAAAACAAGCTCGATCTAACCCAATCCCGGCCATTCCAGGGGTGAGCTATTCCGCAGCTGTTGATGTCAGGACTCTGGCTGGGCAGGGGGCCGTATTCGCCCAACCGGACAAAGGTCCAACGCAGATTCAGCGGGAGATGCGTTTAAGAACACCATCGAGCGCTCGTCTCAGGGCATCCGTCCCGCCCTGACCGTCGAAGTCTTGAAACACTTGCTCGTTCAAACCGCCCCTGGTGGCGAATTCGCGGCTCAAATCGATGAATTTGATATCTTCTTCGGCATGAGCTGCTGCTTCTGCAAGACCGGCAAAGAGTGGCGTGAGATAGGCGCGGCCCTTTTCTTCCGGCAACCCGTTTTCCGCGAGCCACTCCGTCGTGCGGTGCATGATGCCGAAATAGGTCGCCATCAGGGCGCTCGCGGTAGCGAGGAGGTCGTATTCCGCCTTGGTTTCGCATTCGACGGCGTTGCCGAGCACGTTGAAGATAGCGGCCGTGCCCTCATCCGGTGGGTAGACGGCGGTGACGCCCTTCCGCCGGGAGACGAAGGGTAGGGGGATGGCCTGAGTGAGCTCAACGTCGGCGCCGATCCAGTCGCGGAGTGCTTGTCTCCCGGTAGCGGCGACGACGCTGATCACCCTCTGGTCGTCACGAAACCGCAGGGGGCGAATGACGTCCTCGGCGATCTGCGGGCGGATCGCCAGGACGACCGTATCGCAGCCGTCGACGATCGCCTGGTTGTCGTTGGAGACCAGCACTTGCGGGAATTCGGCGGCGAGCGCCGCCGAAATATCCGCGCTGCGCATCGACACCATAACATGCGGGACCGCAGCGGGCTTTGCGAGCAGGCCGCGCACCATGGCGTCGGTGATGGCGCCTGTTCCGATGAATCCGATCTTCTGGGGCAGGGGCATGGTCTATTCCGCAGCCGCAAGCGGCCCGAAGGCGACATCGGTCGTGTAATTTTCGCGCAGGAACGAGATGAAATTATCCTGGAACTGGCGGGTGTGGGCATGGGCCAGCTCGTCGGCACGCTCGACGTTTTTCGCCCGGATTGCCTCCAGCATCAACTCATGCTCGTCGGTCAGGAGATAGCCGTCGCCGGTGCGCTCAAGATATTCGAAATGCAGGTGCAGCATCCGCTGGCCCTGATTGAGGAGGCGCTCGTAGAATGAGGCGAGATAGGTGTTCTTCCCAGCGTAAGCGACGGCCATGTGGAATTGCTTGTTGGCCTCCGACATCTTCAGGTGCATGCCGGTCCTGACGGCCGCCTCGAATTCCTTTTGACGCTTGGCTATGATCTTAAGGTCGGCGTCGGTCCTGAGAGCTGCGGCAAGCCGAGTGTTCATGCGTTGGGCGACATCAAGCGCCTCCACATATTTTGGAAAGCTTGCGACCTCGATCGGCGCCACGATCGTGCTGCGATTGGAAAGCGTCACCACCAGATCCTCGCCCGCAAGCCTGATCAAGGCCTCGCGCACCGGCGACCGAGACATATCGAAACGCTCGGCAAGCGTTGTCTCATCCAGCAGTTGGCCCGGCGGCAGGGCCAGAGCGAGAATTTCAGTTCGCAGCGTGTCGTAGACGCTTTTCCAGCCGGTGCCGCGCACCCGTTTCGTATCAATCTCGTCAGACACTTACGTCCCTTTCCGTATTTCTTCGGCATTGGGCCAGAAAAACGACCGCGCAGCAATTGTAAAATTTCCGCTTGACTTTGTCGACACGGAGACGACATAAATTACTCAGTCGACACGGAGCCGACACGAAAAACAAAAAGAACGGCCGCAGCCGACCGGTGGAACCGCGCTTTACGCGCACAAAAATTGGGGAATGCACATGCTTTCGAGAGTGATGACGTCCGCACTGCGGGCGACGGCGGCGCTCGTCCTGGTGGCGAGTTTTTCTCCCACAGCCGCATCGGCTGAGACCACAGACGGATACTGGCAGGGCGTCCAGAAAACCGGGGCGCTGCGGTGCGGAGCAGCTGTCGCCCCGCCCTATGTCATGCGCGATCCGGCAAGCGGCGAGTATTCCGGCTTTTTTGCCGACCTCTGCCGCGAGTTTGCAGAGGTTTTGAAGGTCAAGCCCGAATTCGTAGACACGACCTGGGACAATATCGTCGCCGGTCTGCAGGCCGGGAAATGGGACGTGTCGCTGGCGCTCAACCGGACACCGGCACGGGCCATGGCCGTGCAGTTCTCCGTTCCTGCGATGGAGTATCAGATCTCGCTTGCCTACAATAAGGAGAATCCCAAGATCCCGACTGGCGCGGCCGCAGTCGCCGATATCGACAAGGCCGACGTCACGCTCGCGGTGATGTCGGGCACGGCACAAGACAAGGCGATCTCCTCGGTCGTCAAGACTGCCACGATCTTGCGCTTGCCAACCAACGATGAAACACGCCTTGCCGTTGTATCCCGCCGCGCGGACATACTTGTCGACGCGTCCGATACCAACCAGCTCTTCACACAGTCCAATCCGGATTGGGCCGTTGCGCTGAACCCCACGCCGGCGCTTGCAAGACAGGGCGTCGCCTTTGGCCTGCCGCATCAGCTTTCCGCCGCCGATGTCGAGGTGATCAATATCTTCCTCGAAGAGCGGGTTGCTACCGGTCACATCGAGGAACTGATCCGCAAGGCGGTCGATCAGGTTCTCAAAACCGGCAACTGAGCCCGGCAACTATCAGCCATGCCGGAGCCGCCCCGCGGCGGCTCCGCTTCCCTGTCTCAAGGAGGAGAGTTTGGACGATGTCGGACACCGCCCCGCTGGTTAAGATCGAAGGACTGCACAAGAGCTACGGCGGCGTCGTCAAGGTGCTGCAGGGCCTCGATATCGAAATGAAGGCGGGCGACCGCGTCGTCGTTATCGGGCCCTCCGGCGGTGGCAAGTCCACACTTCTGCGTGTTCTGATGGGACTCGAACAGATCGACAGAGGGTCCGTCGGTTTCGGTGGAAAGCCCTACATCTGCGCAAACGGCAACGGCAAGACCACGATTGATGCCAAGGTCCGGCGGTCGATCGGAATGGTGTTTCAGCACTACACGTTATTTCCGCATCTCGACGTGATCGGAAACCTGATCCTCGCGCCGATGAAGGTACGGGGAGAGAAGAAGGCCGAGGCAGAGGCGAGGGCCATGGCGCTGCTGACGCGTTTCGGCCTCGCGCAGAAGGCTAAAGCCTATCCAGCCCAGCTCTCCGGCGGGCAGAAGCAGCGCGTGGCCATTGCCCGCGCCCTGATGCTCGATCCGAAACTCATGCTGTTCGACGAGGTGACTTCGGCGCTCGATCCCGAGCTTGTGGCCGAAGTCGAACAGGTGATCCTGCAACTCGCCCAGCAGCAGATGCCGATGGTCATTGTGACCCACGACATGTGGTTTGCGAAGAACATTGCTTCCCGCGTGATTTTCTGCGCCGGCGGCGTGGTCGTCGAGGATGGTCCGCCAGAGCAGGTGCTTGGCTCTCCCAAGGAGGAGCGCACGCGCGAGTTCATCGAGCGGGTGTTCCACATCAAGCACTGAGGAGGACGCCATGAACTACAGTTTTGACTTCGCGTCCGTCTTTCGCAATTTCGGACCGCTTTGGGATGGCCTGCTCGTCACGGTCGAACTCACGATTGCCGCAAATGCCATCGGCTTGACGCTTGGCTTTGGACTGGCGCTGCTCGTGATGAGCCGCTTTGCTGTGATCCGCCTCCCGGTCACGCTCTTCATCGAATTCTTCCGTTGCACGCCGGCGATCATCCAGATTGTCTGGTTCTTCTATTGCGTCCCCATGCTGTTCAACGTGTTCCTCGGTTCAGTCACGATGGGGATCCTGGCGCTCGGCCTCAATCTCGCGGCCTTCAATGCGGAGGCTTACCGTGCCTCGATCCAGGCCGTGCCGCGCGAGCAGCTCGATGCCGGCGTGGCGCTCGGTTTGAACCCATTCCAGAGAATTCTCTATATCGTTCTACCCACAGCGGTGCGCAACTCGATGCCGGTGCTGCTCACCAACGGGATCGGGATCTTCCAGCAGAGCGCGCTGGTCGCCATCGTTGCTGTCCAGGATCTGATGTACCAGGGCAAGACCCTGGCCACGCAGACATACCGCCCGATCGAGACCTTCACCATCGTCGCATTGTTCTATTTCGCCGTGTCGTTCCCGGTTTCCCAGGTCGTCGGCTACCTGGAACGCCGCCGCGAAGCCCTGGCAAGCTGAGGAGTTCAACGATGACCTTCGACTTCGCGATCGTGCTGAAATTCCAGCATGCACTCTTGCTCGGCCTCTGGACCACACTCAAGCTGACCCTGATCTGCATCCTGCTCGGCTGCATCCTCGGCTTCCTTGTCGCCCTTGCCAGAACCTCCAAGAACGCAATCCTGCGAGGCCCATCGAGCGTCTATGTGGAGTTCTTCCGCGGCACGCCCGTGCTCGTGCAGCTGTTCTGGATATTTTTCTGCCTGCCATTGGTCCTCGGCGTCGAACTCTCCAACATGGCGTCCGGTGTGATAGCGCTGACGCTCTACATGGGGGCGATCAGCAGCGAAACGTTCCGTGCATCGCTGAAGTCCGTCGGGCGCGAGCAGTTGGACGCCTGCGTGGCGCTGGGCCTTTCTCCCTGGGCACGCACGGCGAACGTCGTCCTCCCGCAGGCGGTGCTGCGCGCTGCACCGACGCTGCTTTCCAACTGCATCAGCCTCTTCAAGGAAAGCGCGCTGGTCTCGGCTGTCGGCATGGCGGACCTCATGTTCGTCGGCCAGAACATATCCAACAACACGGCCCGGCCCATCGAGGTGCTGACCGCCGTCGCCCTCATCTACTTCGTCATCGCCTTCCCGCTGACGCGCGCCGTCACGGTCATCGAACAACGCATCCTCAAGCGGCTGGCCGTCTGACGCGCCCGCCACACGAACATCCGAATGGAGATTCCCATGAAACTGTCAGGCGTCATGCCGGCCCTCGTCACCCCCTTCGATGCCAAGGGTCAGATCGATTTCAAGGCCTTCGAAAGGCTCATGGTTCACCTGCGTGAAGCCGGTGTCACGGGCTGGGTGCCGAACGGCTCCACCGGAGAATATTTCAGCCAGTCGACGGAAGAGCGTCGCGACGTTCTTCAGTTCGTCAAAGACTTTGCCAAGCCAGGTGAAATCCTGATCGCCGGCACCAATGCGCCGGCCACGCGTGAGGTCATCGAACAGACGGCGATTGCCAAGCAGATCGGCTACGACACCGTCCTGCTCGCGCCGCCGTTCTACACCCGCCCGAGCCAGGCCGAGCTCATCAAGCACTACGAGACCGTTCTTGCCGCCGTCGACGTCGATCTCGTGCTCTACAGTTATCCCGCCAAGGACGGGTCGGACATCAGCTTCGAACTGATGGATCATTTTGCCGACAATCCGCGCGTCATTGCCATCAAGGAAAGCTCGGGCGTGCTGCAACGGGCGATCGACATCGCCAGTCGTTACGAAGGCAAAATCCAGCTTGTCAGCGGTTCGGACGACATCGCGCTCGATTTCATGTTCTGGGGTGCGGAAAGCTGGATCTGCGGTCCATCGAACTGCATGGCCAAGGCCTGCTGCGATCTCGACCGGGCGTATAGGTCGGGGGACCTCGGCAAGGCCCGCCAAATGATGAAGACCCTTTACCGGGCGATGAACATCCTCGAGTCCGGCAAGTTCGTCCAGAAGATCAAGTATGGCTGCGAATTGCAGGGCTTGCCGGTCGGCGAATGCCGAGGGCCGCTCGGGCTCCTGACGGCCGAGGAAAAGGCCGAATTCCGCGCCGCCATGCAACCGATCCTAAACTGGTAAGTCCCCATGACCAGGCGGATGAGCCGCCCGACCAGACTGATGAACAACGGAAAGAGGCGAGCATGACGACCGTGGTTGTCGGCGCAGGGATCATCGGCACGGCGATTGCCTACGAGCTGCAGACGCGCGGCCGCCAGGTCGTCCTTCTCGATAGGGACGAGGTCGGGCGCGGCGCGTCCTACGGCAACATGGCCTCGATTGCCGTGACCGAGTTCATGCCGGCTTCACGCCCGTCGATCTGGCGGCAGATCCCGGGCTGGATGCTCGACCCCGAGGGGCCGGTGCGCGTTCGTCCTGGCTATATGCCAAAGCTCCTTCCCTGGTTCGCGCGTTTCGTTGCCGCCTCGCGGCCTGGCAAGCTGCGCCGGCTGGAGGCCGAGGGTGCGGCCCTCTGCAGGCGTGTCTATGACGACCTCCTGCCTCTGCTGTGCGAAACGGGGCTGGAAGACGAATTGACGGAACAGGGCTGCCTTTCGCTCTACAGCGACGAGGCGGAGTTTCGCGCCGACCGTGAGCATATCGAAATCCTCGAGCGCTTCGGCTTTCCGTACCGCCGGCTGACGGGTGCGCAGGCGCGGGAACTGGAACCGGAACTGTCGGACACGATCGGCATCGCCGTCCTCTTTCCGCAGAACCGCAGCCTGCGTGATCCGTTTCGCCTGGTGAACCGCCTGGCGCAACGTTTCCGCGAACGCGGCGGCGAAATCCGGCGCGCAGCGGTGGCGGGGTTTGACCGATCCGACCGCATCACCGCCGTGCGGCTCGCGGGAGGCGATCGCATCGCTGCCGATGAGGTGGTGATCTCAGCGGGTGCCTATAGCGGGTTGCTCTCGAAAATGCTGGGAGAGCCGATGCCGCTCGAAACCGAGCGTGGCTATCATACACAGATCATGGCTCCCGGCATTTCCATGCGCCATTCGATCATCTGGCCCGCACGGGCCTTCATGGTCACGCCAACGGCGGGCGGGATCCGCGTCGGCGGCACGGTGGAAATGGCGGGCCTTGACGCGCCACCCGATTACCGCCGCTCGAAGACAACCGTGCGGCGGGCGCAGACGGCCCTACCGAGGCTGCGCTGCGAAGACTTTTCGGAGTGGATGGGTCATCGTCCGGCTTTTCCCGACACCGTGCCGGTCATGTCTGCCTCGGCGAAGGTCTCGGGTGTCTTCTATGCCACAGGCCACGGTCATCTGGGCGTTACCTATGCCGCAACGACCGCGCGCCTGATGGGCGACCTGATGACCGGCGTGACACCGCCTGTCGATATGCGTCCTTATCGTGTCGACCGTTTCTGAAGGGCGTTGTCCGCAGTCCGGACTGATGCCGCCCATGCATTACCTGTGAGGATATCATGCAGAACAAGCTTTTCATCGATGGCCAATGGGTCGCTCCCGCCGACGGAGCGATGCTCGCGGTGATCGACCCGGCGACCGAAGAAGTTTTCCATCACATTGCCGCCGCCGGCGCGTTGGAGGCCGAAGCTGCCGTGAAGGCGGCGCGCGAAGCCTTCGACAACGGGCCCTGGCCGCGTCTTTCGGGCAAGGAGCGCGCGAACTATCTCCGCGCCATGGCTAAGGGCATCCGCGATCGCCTGCCGGAGCTTGCGCGCATGGAGACCCGCGATAACGGCAAGCCGCTGCCCGAGTCCGAATGGGACCTGGCGGACGCCGCAGGCTGCTTCGATTTCTATGCCGATCTTGCCGAGGAGTTGGATGGCGAAGTGGAGGAGGTGACGCTTGCGGATGCGCGCTTCGTCTCCAAGGCCGTGCGCGAACCGCTCGGCGTCGCGGTCGCCATCGTTCCCTGGAATTATCCGCTTCTCATGGCCTCCTGGAAGGTCGCTCCTGCTCTTGCAGCCGGCTGCACCATGATTCTCAAGCCCGCCGAAACCACCTCGCTGACGGCGCTGGAGCTTGGCGCGATCGCCGAGGCAGCGGGGCTGCCGCGGGGCGTGCTAAGCATTCTCTCGGGCAAAGGTTCGGTCGTAGGGCAGGCCCTCGTCGAGCATCCCGCGGTCGACAAGGTGGCTTTCACGGGTTCAGGGCCGGTTGGTTCGCGCATCATGGCTGCCGGCGCGAAGGACGTTAAACGCATCAGTCTCGAACTCGGCGGCAAGTCGCCGTTCGTCGTCTTTGCCGACAGCGATATCGAGAAGGCCGTCGAATGGATCATGTTCGGCATCTTCTGGAACCAGGGCCAGGTCTGCTCGGCCACGTCAAGGGTACTGGTGGAAGCCCCGCTCTACCCGAAGCTTCTGGCGCGGTTGGTGGAGGAAGCAAGGAAAATCAAGATGGGCAACGGCCTCGACGCGGGTACGCTGCTCGGGCCACTCGTCAACAAGGGCCAGTACGAGGACGTCCTGCGCCACATCGACCGTGCGATAGAGCAGGGCGCGACCGTCGCGTGCGGCGGCAGATACGAGGGCTTCGACAAGGGTTTCTGGGTCGCGCCGACGATCCTCACCGACATGCCGCTCGACAGCGATGCTTGGATCGAGGAAATCTTTGGCCCGGTCGTCTGCATTCGTCCTTTCGAGACCGAGGAGGAGGCGATCCATCTTGCCAATGATTCCCGCTTCGGCCTCGCCGCCGCCGTCATGTCGGCGGATGATGAACGCTGCGAACGCGTGGCCGCCGCCTTCCGCGCCGGGATCGTCTGGATCAATTGCTCGCAGCCGACTTTCACCGAAGCGCCGTGGGGCGGCTACAAGCAGTCCGGAATTGGTCGGGAACTCGGCCGATGGGGCCTCGACAACTATCTGGAGACAAAGCAGATCACGCGTCTGGTTGGTGATGAGCCGTGGGGATGGTATCTGAAATGACCTTCGACAAGGTACTCGATATCCTGCTCGTGCATTGCAAGGGCGAAAGCGGCAATGTCCTCATCGGCGGCGCCCCCGACATTCCGGGCGCAACCATCCTCGACAAGATGAACCATCTCAACAACGTGGACCCGTCGCTGCGTCTGTTCCTGACACGCGAGCCGCGGGCACAGGTTGTCCACACGACCAACCTGCTGCTGCCGCCGACCCGGCCGGATGCCGATGCCGCCTTCATCGTGCTGCAGCCGGATCGTGCCCATCCGATGTCGGGCTCCAACTGCATCTGCGTGGTGACCGCGCTTATCGAAACCGGCCGTGTTGCTATGATTGAGCCGGAAACGGTGGTCCGTCTGGATACCGCAGCCGGGCTGATCGTCGCCCGTGCGCGGTGTGAGAACGGCCGATGCCTGTCGGTCAGCCTCGACAATGTCCCGGCCTTCGTTCACGCGCTCGATGTCGTGATCGACACGCCGAAATGGGGGCGCATCACCGGGGACATCGCCTTCGGTGGTGTCTTTTATGCCCAGATCGACGTTGATCGAGTGGGCTTAAGGATCGTGCCGGAGGCGGCTCGCGCCCTGGCCGAGGCAGGGACGGAGATCAAGGCGCTGTTGGCCAAGCAGGTGGAGGTGGATCATCCTGAGATCCCGGGTCTCGATGAGATCGCGTATGTGATGTTCCGCGACTATCAACCTGATGGATCGGTCATCACCTGCACAACACTGAAACCGGGCCGGGTCGACCGCTCGCCCTGCGGCACGGGCTCCTCGGCCAATCTGGCGATCCTGCATGCAAGGGGGCTGGCAGGGATCGGCGACCGGCGCATTTCGCGCAGCATCATCGGCGGGACCTTCACGGCGGAGATTGTCGGCGAGACAACCGTCGGCGGACGCCCGGCCGTCCTGCCGCGCATCACCGGCCAGGGCTACGTCTTCGGCCGCCAGCAACTTCGGCTCGATCCACAGGATCCCTTTGCGCAAGGCTTTGCCCTGTCGGATACCTGGGGTCCGCAGGTGGGTGAACTATGAAGCTTTCGGGACAGTCCATTCTCGTCACCGGTGCGACGGGCGCCATCGGGCGGGCGATCTGCCATGCTCTCGTGGCGGACGGAGCGAATGTCGTCGTGCACTACGGCCGCAATCGCGATGCCGCCGAGGTGCTTGTGAAATCGCTTAACGGCAGGGGCTGGTGCGTGCCAGCCGATCTGTCGGATCCGGCCGGGCCGCAGGCCCTGTGGGATCAGGCCCTGGCCGTTGCCGGTCGGCTGACGGGCCTCGTCAACAATGCCGGTATCCGGTCAGAAGTTGCGATCGACGCGCCGATGGAAGAGTGGCAGCGGGTCTGGGTGCGCGAAATGCAGGTCAACTTCCTTTCGGCAGTCGATCTGTCGAAGCTCGCCATCCAGCATTTTCGCGTGCATGGCGGCGGCCGGATCGTCAACATGGCCAGCCGTGCCGGTCAGCGCGGCTACACCTCCAGTGCCATGGCCTATGGCGCCTCGAAGGCCGCCCTGATCAATCTCACCAAATCGATTGCGCAAAGCCACGGGCATGAGGGCGTGACCGCGTTAGCGCTGGCGCCCGGCTGGGTGCGCACCGAAATGGCCGAAGCCTATATCGCCGAACACGGTGAGGCGGCGGCTTTGGCCGGCATCCCCATCGCCAGGATGGTCGACCCACAGGAAATCGGCGAGATCACCGCCTTCGCCTTCCGTCCCTCGCAGGCCTCTCTCAACGGCGCCGTGCTGGACGTGAACGGCGGCAGCTACATGAGGTAACAGGATGCGTTTCAAGGATAAGGTCGTCATCGTCACTGGAGCTGCTGGCGGCATCGGGGGAGCGATCAGCGCCCGCTTCGCTGCCGAGGGCGCGCGCGTTATCGTCACGGACATGAACGGCGAAGGCGCGGAAGCGACCGTCGCGCAGATTTCGGGCGAGGGCGGCAACGCCCGTGCGCTCGCCAGCGACATCGCCACTGCCGAGGGTTGCCGCGCCATCATCGATAACGTCATTGCGACCGAAGGGCATATCGACGTGCTTTGCAACAATGCCGGCATCAACCGCCGCGGCAATCTCCTCTCGCTGATGCCGGAGGATTGGCGGCTGAGCTTTGCGGTCAATGTCGATGCAATGTTCCACCTGTGCCAGGCGACGCTCCCTCACATGATCGAGGCAGGCGGCGGCGCGATCGTGAACACGGCCTCCCAGTGGGGCCTTTATCCTGCCCCCAATCACATCGCCTACAACGTCACGAAGGCCGCGGTGGCCAGCTTCACGCAGAACCTTGCGCGCGACTACGCGCCGAACAAGATCCGCGTTAACGCCGTCTGCCCAGGCGAGATCCACACCCCGATGCTGGAAGCCGGAGTGAAGCGTTCCGGGCGCACCATTGCCGATCTCGACAAGCTCGTCCCCTTCGGGCGCATCGGGAAACCCGAGGAGGTCGCAGCCTTGGTCGCCTTCCTGGCCTCGGACGAAGCAGCCTTCATGTGCGGTTCACTTGTCGAAATCACCGGCGCGCAGGCGGTTGCCTGAGATTGGGCCAGCATTTCGGCAGTAGGCACGGATCGAACATTGGCCTGATGAGGAGGTTCGCAGTTCGATATCGCTTCAAGCCGTCGGTGTTGTGTCGCACCGCTCTGACGACACTTTGCTCAAAGCAGGTCAGGGCGAAGCAGGCGGATCGGTGAACTCACGCGGGGATTTAAAGAGGGGCGGGGCTTAAGAGTTGGTCATCGCAAGCGACGAGCACGCTGGTAGAGCGTCCCGGGGCCTTGTCGAACACTCAATTGTTTCTTGCAGCGCTGGCAATGAAGGCCGCCTTCAGATGCTCGGCAGCGGGAGAAAGGCTGTGATGGCGCCGTTGAAGCAGTGAGACATCGCGCATGACGATGGGGTCAATGAGATCGATTGTGGTCACCCCGACGGCCGAGGCGAGTTGTCCGGAATTCTCCGGCAGCACCGAAACACCCATCCCGGCAGCGATCATGCTGATCGCGGTCGTCGAAAAACGCACCTCGTACTTCGGCCGATAGTTCGGGACGACGCGGATAAGATTGTGCTCGACGATGTTGCGTAGTGGATTGGAAGCGGCAAGCGTAATCAGGGTCTCGTCTTTAAGTTGTGCCCAGCGCACGGATTTGCGCTTTGCAAACCGGTGATCTTCCCGGCAGACGAGCATCAGCTTGTCGCGCAGCAAGGCCGTCGCGGTGATCTCCGGATCCTCCTCGGAGAGGGTGCCGACGGCGATGTCGACCTCGTGGCGCTTGAGCGCCGGGGTGATCTGCTCCTCGGGCATGTCGCGAATATTGACGGAGATCTCCGGGTACATGCGCAGGAAGCGCGCGATGATCGGCGGAACGATGGTGGCGGCAAGCACGATCGCCGCGGCGACCGTCACCTGGCCGCGCTTCAGCATGGCGTTGTCGCGCACGTCGCCGACGGCCAGTTCCAGGTCCTTCAGGATCTTTCGCGCTTGCGGCAGAAACTCCTGGCCGACAAGAGTGAGGGAGACCATGCGCGTATGCCGGTCGAACAGACGCACGCCGATTTCCGTCTCAAGGTCGCGGATGAGGATGCTGACCGCGGACTGGGTGAGATGGAGATTGCGTGCGGCGATGTTGAACTGGCCGAGCTCGGCCACTGCGATGAAGGCCCTGAGTTGCCGCAGGGTTATGTTCATGTACGCGCGACCTCCCGTTATCCTGCCCCATCAAAGCCTGCCAAATCTTCGCTTGTCTACCCCGCAGGTGCCGGCTGTTCCTTGTTGCCGGCCATAAGCAAGCCTAGTTCGTCGAGACGAGTGCGGTCCGGGGGCAGTTCGCCAAGGATCCCGCCGTGGAACATCACCAGGATGCGGTCGCAGATTGCGAACAGCTCCTCGAGCTCCGTGGAGATAAGCAGAATGGCGCGACCGCTGTCGCGCTGCTTCAGCATCTCCTCCATCACGAACTCCATCGCGCCGATATCGATACCGCGGGTAAGCTGGTTGACGAGGATGAAATCGGGATTGCGCGCCAGCTCCCGCGCGACGACCAGTTTTTGCTGGTTCCCACCTGACAGCGCAGCGATTGGCTGGTTCTCGTCCCGGCTCTTCACACGGAAACGCTTGATCAGGTCGCGGGTATGCTCGGCAATCACCCGGCCATTCAGCATGCCGCCCGTCGCGAAGGGTTTTTGGTCGTAGCGTTGGAGGATGGTGTTTTCGCTGAGCGACAGCGGAAGCACGATGCCATGTTTGTGACGGTCCTCCGGTATGTGGGAAAAGCTCCTGGCATTGATCGCGGCGGGATCAAGACCGGTAATCTCCTTTCCGTTGAGAACGACGCGCCCTGTATCGACGGGCAGCAGTCCGGAAAGTGCGAGCGAGAGTTCCGTTTGGCCGTTGCCGGAAACGCCGGCGATGCCGACGATTTCGCCGGCGCGCACGTCGAAGCTCACGCCGCGCACGGCCGGAATGCCATTCTCTGCGCGGCAGGCAAGGTTTTCAACAGAGAGCACGATAGGGCCGGGTGGCTCGGGGTTGCGCGGCAGCTCCATGCGAACGTCGCGGCCCACCATCATGCGGGCGAGCTCCCGCGCATTCGTTTCCCCTACCTTGACCGTGTGTACGACGCGTCCGTCGCGCATGACGCTGATGCGATTGCTGACGCGCATCACCTCGTCCAACTTGTGCGAGATGAAGACGACGGTCTTTCCATCCTTCACGAGATCGCTCATCAGGCAGAGGAGGCGGTCGGTCTCCTGCGGGGTCAGAACGGCGGTTGGCTCGTCGAGGATCAGCAGGTCGATGCCGTGGAACAGCACTTTCAAGATTTCCACCCGCTGCTGCTCGCCGACCGAGAGATCTTCGACGATTGCGTCGGGACGTACGTCGAGGGCGTAGCGTTCGGAAAGCGCGCGGATCTTTCGGTGGACCTTGTCCATGTCGGAGATGACGCTGAGTGCAGAACCCTGGCCGAGGATGTAGTTTTCCGCCACCGTGAGGTTCGGCACCAGCATGAAATGCTGGTGCACCATGCCGATGCGCTGGCGGATCGCGTCGCGCGGGCTGGCGAAGCTCACCGGTTGCCCTTTGTAGACGATATCGCCTTCATCCGGCCGGACCATGCCGCATATCATGCTCATCAGCACGCTCTTGCCGGCGCCGTTTTCGCCAAGCAGCGAGTGGATTTCGCCCTCCTCGATTTCGAGGGATACACCGTCGCTGGCGACGATGGGCCCGAAGCGTTTGCGGATATTGTCGATGCGCAGGAAGGGTCTTGTCGACATGTCGATCACCTCATCTCGTAGGGCTGGCCGAGCTTGCTGGGTGCAGCACCCTTGCCGCGGAACACGACGAGCGTGATGATCGTCATGATATAGGGAAGCGCCTGCAGCACCTGATAGGGCACGACGATGGACGCTTGCGCCTGGAGCATGAGCTGCAGGGCATAAAAGAGGCCGAAGAGCAGAGAGACGAAGAATGCCCCGATCGGCGACCAGCGCGCAAAGACCACGACAGCCAGGGCGATGAAACCGCGGCCGGAGGTCATGCCTTCGACGAACTGGTTGGAGTGACCAAGCGTCAGGAACGCGCCTCCGAGCCCCGCAAACCCGGTACCGACGAGAACGGCGGCATAACGGTAGCCAGGCACGCTGCGACCGGCGACGTCGACGGCTTTCGGGTGTTCGCCGACGGCGCGAAGCGTCAGGCCGAACGAGGTGCGGTAGAGCACGAGTGTGGCGAGGATGGCGGCCAGTATCGTCGAGTACACGATCAGGTTTTGCCGGAAGAACGCCTCCCCGAGGAAGGGCAGGTCGCTCAGCCACGGTATGTGGACTGGCTGGGCGATATCGATGCCCTTGCCCGTCGAGACGTAATAGGTGCGGAAGAGGAAGGCCGTCAGGCCCATGCCGAGCAGGTTGAGTGCCGCGCCCACCACGATCTGGTCTGCCTTGATGGTGATCGTGAAGAAGGCGAAGACGAGCCCGAACAGCATGCCGCCGGCAACGCCCGCCAAAAGCCCGAGCGGAATGTTGCCGGTGGCCGAGGCCGCAGCGAAGCCGCAGAATGCGCCGACGAGCATTGTGCCCTCGAGTCCGATATTGAGCACGCCCGCGCGCTCGGAAAAGACCTCGCCGATCGAGGCGAAGATCAAGGGGGTGGCAAGCCTCCAGGCGGCGCCGACGAGCGTCGCGAGGAAGGTGAGGAGCATCATGTCGTCCATCGGTTATACCCTCTAGGAATGTAGCCAAAGGTTTTGTTTTCCCGCGGACGGCAAAGGGTCGTGCGGGAGTTTCCATGCTTTCAAGCCACGATCCTGAGGACGTCGCGCAGCTTGGCGAAGGCGACGACCGAGAGGATGACAATGCCCTGGATGACGAGCACCAGGACCTGCGGGACCTGCGAGGTGATCTGGAGGACTTCCGAGCCCGAGCGCAGCGTCGCAAACAGGCCGCCCGAGAGAATCGCTGCCAACGGGTTGTTGCCCGCCAGCAACGCCACGGCGATGCCTTCGAAGCCATAACCGGGCGAGATGTTCTGATAGAGCCGTCGGGTGACGCCCGCCACTTCGAAGGCGCCGGCAAGCCCGGCCATCGCGCCGCTGATGCAGATAGCGATCATGACGTTTCGTGCGACGTTCATGCCGGCATAACGGGCGGCGTGGGGGTTGAGACCGACGACGCGCAGCGCAAAGCCGCGACTGCTTCTTCGCAGGAAGATGTAGAGGCCGACGGCCAGCACCAAAGCGACGAGAATGCCGATGTGAAGCCGCAGGTCGGTCACCAGACGTGGTGTCCAGGCTTCGCGCACCAGCCTTGCCGATTGCGGATAGGCAGCACTCGCGTCGCGCATCGGACCGGTGACCAGATAGCTCGTAAGGATGAGGGCGATGTAGTTGAGCATGATCGTGGTGACGATCTCGCTCGCCTGAAAGCGCACCTTCAGGTAGCCGGCAATGCCGGCCCAGGCAGCGCCCGCCAACGCCCCGGCCAGCATCACGAGCGGCGCATGCACCCACACGGAAAGTCCATCGATGCTGGTGCCGACAAGAGTTGCAGCGATCGCACCAACATAGAGTTGGCCCTCGGCGCCGATGTTCCAGATCGAACAGCGGAAGGCTACACAGAGGCCCGCGCCGATCAGGATCAGGGGGGTCGCCTTGAGGAGAATTTCTCCGACCGAACGCATGTCTTGAAACGAGCCGAAGACCATCACGGTAACGACGTCGCTGCCGTTGAAGCCGTTGAGCGATAAAAGGGCGGCGCCAAAGGCGAGAGCGACGAGAACCGCCGCGATGGGTGTCAGAGCGCTGATCGCGGCGCGCGAGAGCGTGTGGGTGAAGGCGTGGGTTGCTTGAGAATTCACGGTCTCACGCACTCCCTGGTTTATCTCAGCCATGGGTCGGTCCGGATGTTGGTGTGAGGCGGGAGGGCTGCGGCCGGACGACCTGCCGCAGCGTGAAGCCGGCTATTCTGCGCCGGTCTTGATCTCGCCAGCGGCGATCTTGTCGCTGATTGCCTTCACCTCGGCGCGGATGTCCTGCGGCACGGTGACCGGGCCGTCGTCGCGAAACGTAAACGAGATGACCTTGGGATCCTTCAGGCCGAAAACGACGTTTGCCGCCGGCGGGTGACCGTCCTTGATCGCGCGGACCACCTCGACCACGCCTTGCGCGTAATCGGCAACGTAGAGCCCCAGGATGTTGTTGGGCGCTACCTCGGTGAAATCGCTGAAGATCGAGAAGGAGCGCACGTCCGGGCCGGACTCTGCGATGGCCTGATAGCCGCCGACCGTTGCGCCCGAGGCGTTCGGTACGACGAAGTCCGCGCCTTGCGAAATCATGCTCAATGCAGCTTCCTTGGCGGCGGTCGTATCGGTGAAGTTGCCGATATAGGCCTCGCTGATCGGGAAGTCCGGGTTGATGCTTTTTGCGCCGTTCTTGAAGCCGGTGAAGGCCTGCTGGATCGGCGGGATTTCCATGCCGCCAACGAGGCCGGCCTTGCCACCCATTTTCGCGGCGATGACGCCCATCAGGTAGAAGGGCTGGCTGGTATCGGTGTTGAGCCCGATGACGTTGCCTTCGTGGATCGCGCTCGACGAGATAAGGAAATAGGTGTCCGGGTAGTCGAGGGCGACATCGCGCGCGGCGTCCTGGAACTCGAAGCCGTGGCCGAGGATGACCTTGTAACCCTGGCTGGCATAGTCGCGAAACGCCTTCTCGAAGGAGGCCGGGTTCTGCTGCAGCTCGACATAGCTGATCTTGGCGCCAAGCTGTTCCTCCACGCCCTTGAGCGCGTTGTAACCGATCCGGTTCCATCCTTCTTCGGAGACACTACCAGGCACTAGAAGGCCCATCTTAAAGTCTTCCGCATGCGCGACGTCGAGCCGGAGCATTCCGGTCAGGGCCATTCCGAGAGTGGACGCAAGCAGTAAACGACGCGAAATTTCAGTTATCATTTCATTCCTCCCATTAGATTGAAGTCACAATCCCCCCGGAGCAGCCGTTCCCTTTTATGCGTTCTCCTGCAGGCGGATATTTTCGGTGGCGCTCTGCGAGACCAGGCGCCCGTTCGAGAAGACAAAGGCCCGATCCGGTCCGCCGGCAACCAGCGTGTCGGTATCGATGCAGTCAGTGACCACGAAGTCAGCGCGCGCGCCGGGCCTTAGGCCATAGTCTCTTCCAAGGCCCATCAGGCGGGCAGGGGCCGTCGTGATCATGCCGTGCGCTGCGGCGAGTTCATCACCGCGCAGGTGGCCGGCCAGCAGCGTCCAGCGGGCGATTTCCAGCATGTCGCCCGAGCCGGTCGGGACGAAGGGGTCCTGGATATTGTCCGAGGCCGTGGCGATGGTGATGCCGGCACGATAGAGCTCGGCGACGCGCGTCAGTCCGCGCGGCGGCAGGACCTCGTAGTCGCGGCCTTGCAGATAGAGATTTGCCGCAGGCAGCGTCACGACACCGACATTCAGTTTGTGCAGGCGCTCGGCTATCCGCTGGAACTGCCGACGGGGCAGGGCGCTCAACACAGAGACGTGGCTGAAGACGGTGCGCCCCTGCATGCCGAAGTGTTCCACGCGATCGAGAGCGGCGTCGAGAAGATGCACCCCGCTATTGAGGTGTTCATCGAGATGCAGGTCGATCGGCTTGCCGGACTTCACAGCCGCGGAAAACAAGATGTCGAGGTAACGCGGCGGGTCCTCGGAAACGGCGGGCGTTCCGCCGACGGCATCGGCGAGCGCGACGGCGCGGTCGATGTTCTTGCCCAGCCACTCGAAATCCTGGCCGGGATGGGGCGTCATGAAGGCGACCAGTTGAAGCGTGATCCGGTGCCTCTCAGCATCGCGAATGGCCGCCAGCGTCTCGATGCCGTGGAAGCCGGCATCCTTGTCGACGTTGATATGGCTGCGGATCGCGGTCGTGCCGCGGGAAAGACATCGCCCGATTGTGCGCGTTGCGCGCTTGCGAATGTCGTCAGGGCCGGCGGTACGGGCATATTTCGCGAAGGCTTCGCGGGCGCCCTGGAGCGTGCCTGACGGATTGGGGGTAAAGCGCAGTACGCCCGTTTTGTCGAGATGCTGGTGCGCGTCGACGAAACCCGGCGAAACGAGCATGCCTGTAATATCCACATGGGCGCTGTAGGACCCGCTGTCGAGAAAGGGTTCGACAATGGCGATGCGCCCGTCGGCGCCGACGACAATGTCGCTCACCGATTGTGAGCCGTCGTCATGAATGACGCTTCCGCCCGTGAGAGCAAAGGACTGACCGCCGGTCAGTTTTGCGAGCGACGCCGTTAGATTGTCACGTGCCATTCCGTCCCCACCTTCTTGTCATGGCGGAAGACTAAGCACGGGCCATTAATTGAAACAAATTCATTATTTCAATCATTTGATAAGTAAATCGCAATAATTGCTTTCGTCGGGAATACGCGCAAGTAAAGATCTCCAAAGAAAGTAATAAGCTAAATCAATGTGCTGCGACTGCGATGGGTCGAGGGTTGTGGCCCATCACCTACCGCAGACGACCACCCAAAATCAGTGACGATACTGCGGTTCCTCGCCATCCAGCTGGCGGCGAAGGGCTGCGAGATGGGCCTGGGCGGACGCGGGATCGCCTTCGCGCATCTGTCTGTAGGCCGCCTCGGCAATTGCGGGATCTACCGGCAAGACCTCCCTGCCCGTGGACATGGCGAGCACCTGCACTTCGGCCGCTCGCTCCAGGTAATAGAGGTCGTCCCAGGCTTCTGCGATCGTGGGCGCCAGTACCAGCACGCCATGGTGTTTCAGAAAAACGATATCAGCGTCGCCGGCGGCTGCGGCGATGCGCGCACCCTCCTGGTGGTCGAGCGCCAGGCCATTGTAGTTTTCGTCGACGGCGGTGCGTCCGTAGAATTTCAGCGCCGTCTGTCCAGCCCAGATCAACGGAGCACCCTCGGTCATGGAGAGCGCTGTCGCATAGGGCATGTGGGTGTGGAAGGCGACCTTTGCGCGCGGCAGTCGGCGATGTATCTCCGCATGGATGTAGAAGGCTGTCGCCTCCGGTTCGCCTTCACCGTCGATGACGGTGCCATTGAAATCGCACACGAGGAGTTTTGACGCCGTCAGTTCGCGAAAGGCATAGCCGTATGGGTTGACGATGAAGAGATCGTCGTGGCCAGGCACGACCGCGGAAAAATGGTTGCAGATCCCCTCCTCAAAACCGTTGCGCGCTGCCATGCGGAAACAAGCGGCAAGGTCTTCCTTCGCCGTACGGACGGCATCGGCGGAAAGATCGGGCCGGTTGTGACGGTCCGCATCGGTGTGGCATTTCAAAGAATGGGCCATGGGTGCTCCTGGGCATGGTTGGGCTGGGAGCGGCGGCTGGCCCGAAGGCTACCGCGCGCAGCGTCGTGCGGCTGCGCCCTGCCTGCCCGAGTCGTCACGGTCCAGCAGCGCCACCAGATAACGCTCGAAGCCTTGCGCGGTCAATTGCGGGCTGGTGGTCCGGGGGCGGCACCGCTGACCCTTTACGGTAAAAGTCTAGTGCACGGATTTCAGCAGGAAGTCGCGAAACCGTCGGGCGGCTGGCGAGAGCGAACGCGCGCGCTTCTGGATCAGGCTGACTTCCCGCTTGATGTGCGGCTCGGTCGGCGTCCGCACGACGAGGCCCATCGACGTCGCGAGACGCGTGACCGCCGAGGTCATGATCGCGACGCCGAGACCGCCCTCGACCATGCCGATGATCGTCAGCGGCAGCGCCACCTCCTGCATCGTCTTATCGAAGGGCAGCACGATGCCGTTGCGCGCCAGTTCGTTCTCCAGGCGGTCTCGGATCGGATTGCCCCGCTGCGGCCCGATCAGCTTCCTGTCGACAAGATCTGTCCAACGCAGCTCGGTCAGTTTGGCGAGCGGATCGTCCGGGTGAAGGACGACGAGGAATTCGTCGGTCGTAAGCCGGGTGCCCATGAGTTCGCTGTCGTCCTCCGGTACCGTGCCGATGCCAAGATCCACCGAGCTGTTGGCGACCTGTTCCAAGACGGCTTTCTCCGCGACATCATGCAGGGCGACGGAGATCTCGGGGTAGAGCTTGTTGAAGGCGTTGACGAGCTGCGGCAGCATCAGAGCGGCCTGCACAGTTCCGGCTGCGATCGAAACTTTTCCGCGCCGGAGCGCATTCAATTCACGCGAGCTCTCCACCATGCCTTCGATGTCGGCCACGGCGCGTGCTGCGACCGGCAATATGTCCGTGCCGGCCTCCGTGAGGCGCAGAAGTCGCGTGTGACGGTCGAAGAGACGCAGATTGAGGTTCTGCTCCAGCTGGCGCACGAGCGTGCTGACGGCCGACTGCGACGAGCCGAGTTTGTCGGCAGCCAGGGTGAACTGTCCGAGGTTGGCCACGGTGACGAAGGCCCTAAGCTGTTTCAGCGTGATGTCCATCGCGATCCATTCATTCAATTATTATATGAATAAATCTAATTGTGCCGATTGTTTGCTGATTTGACCAGCCGCATGATCCTCGGTGTACGGCGTGCGGTTAAAAGATCATGAGGCCAAGATGCCCCACCGCGCCGGAAGCTGTTCGCTGGGAGGAAAGCGAATGCGTAAGTCCGACACGACGGATCCAGTCGAAAAGATGTACCCGATTCCGAGCCTGATGGCTCTGGGCCTGCAACACGTTCTCGTCATGTATGCCGGAGCGGTCGCCGTACCGCTCATTGTCGGCAGCGCACTTCACTTGCCCAAGGAACAGATCGCGATGCTCGTCAGCGCCGACCTGTTCTGTTGTGGCATCGTTACCCTCATCCAGGCACTCGGCATCTGGAACGTCGGCATTCGCCTGCCGATCATGATGGGGATTTCGTTCACCGCCGTGCCCTCCATCATCGCGACGGGCACCAATCCCGATCTCGGCATGCCGGGCGTCATTGGCGCCGTCATAGGCTCCGGGGTATTCACGGTCCTGGTCGCGCCGTTCTTCGGCCGCTGGGTGCGCTTCTTTCCGCCTGTTGTCACCGGTACCGTCATGCTGGTCATCGGCCTCTCGCTGATGCGCGTCGGGGTAAACTGGGCGGCGGGCGGCCAGCCGATGATCAAGGGCCCGGATGGCATGATCCCCAACCCCGCCTATGGCGCGCCCTTCGCGCTCGCCGTCGCCGCCATCGTGCTCCTGTCGATCCTGCTGCTCACCCGCGTCCTCAAGGGCTTCATGGCCAATCTTGCGGTCCTGCTTGGCATCGGTGTCGGCTTCGTGATCGCGATCGCTGCCGGAAAGGTGGACTTCCACGGCGTTGCAGAGGCCGACTGGGTGCGCATCATTCACCCGCTCGCCTTCGGATGGCCGATCTTCGAGTTCTGGTCGATCCTGTCGCTCTGTGCGGTCATGACGGTCATGATGATCGAATCGACAGGACAATTCCTGGCGGTAGGCGACATGGCCGGTCGCAAGATCACCCAGGCTGAACTGACCCGGGGCTTGAGAACCGACGGTGTCGGGAACATTATCGGCGGCCTGCTCAATACCTTCACCTACACGACCTATGCGCAGAATGTCGGCCTTCTTCAGATCACCGGCGTGCTCAGCCGCTTCGTGGTGGCGGCGGGCGGCGTCATCCTGATCCTGCTCGGCTCGTTGCCGAAAGTTGCTTTCGTCAGCGCTTCGATCCCGAGCTACGTTGTCGGCGGTGCTGCCATCGTGATGTTCGGCATGGTGTCGGCAACGGGCGTGAAGATCCTGACGAAGGTGGATTTCGCGGCGAACAGGCGCAACCTCTACATCGTCGCCGTCAGCGTCGGCCTCGCCATGGTGCCGGTTGTCGCCGAAAACATCTTCGACCAATTGCCCGCGGCGATCGAGAAGTTCCTGCACAGTGGCGTCCTCGTCGGTACCTTCGCGGCAGCGCTGCTCAACATTCTCTTCAACGGCGTTCCGGCGAAGGAGCCGGAGGAAGCAGAGCTCGCGGACGGCACGCCGGCTGCCGACCTTGCCTAGAGAGCAACACCATTAGTCCGGCGGCCGCGCGCCGCCGGAGCTCCGAACCCCAAGAGGAATTCCATGAGACGCTTCGACTATTATCGGGCGGAAACGCTGGAGCATGCCTCCCGCCTTCTCACCGAACTCGGCGACGATACATTTCTGTTCAACGGAGGCACGGACCTTTTGGTCGAGATCCGCGAGCGGCTGCGACGCGTGCGCAACGTCGTCGATATCAAGCAGATCCCTGGCTTGTCCGACATCACCTACGACGAGACGCGCGGCCTGACCTTCGGCGCGCTGGTGACCGTCGGACGGCTGGAGAACCTGTCGCTGGTGCGCCAGCAATATCCGAACCTGCGTGCCGCACTCGCCTCGCTCGGCTCCATCCAGGTGCGCAACCGCGCGACCGTCGTCGGCAATATCTGTCGCGCCTCGCCGTCGGCCGATACCATTCCGCCATTGGTCGCGGACGGCGCCTTCGTGCACATCTACAGCCGCACCGACATGCGGGTCGTGCCGATCGCCGAGTTTTTCACCGGCCCCGGCAAGACCGTTCTCGCCAAGGGCGAGATCGTTACCGGCATCACCGTGCCGCCAGCGGCGGACAATATCGGCAAGGCCTATCTCAAGCACGGTCGCCGCAAGGCGATGGAGCTTTCCACCGTCGGCGTCGCCGTGAGCCTGGCGATGGACGAGGGTGTCTGCAGCGACGTCCGCATTGCGCTCGGTGCGGTCGGCGCCACCGTGCTCCGCGCGCCGCAAGCCGAAGCCATGCTGCGTGGATCGAGGCTCGACGCCGCGACGGTCAGGAAGGCCGCCGACAAGGCAATGGAGGAATGCACACCGATCAGCAACGTTCGCGCCAGCGCGGACTACCGGCGCGACATGGTCGGCGTCCTGACCGGCCGGGCCATCAGACAGGCATTGGAGACTTTCGCATGAAACGGATGGTCGAATTCATCGTGAATGGCGAGGCACGCGAGATGGCCGTCGATGGCTGCCGGTCCCTGCTTGATGCGTTGCGCGACGATGTCGGTCTCACCGGCACCAAGAAGGGCTGCGACGTCGGCGACTGCGGTGCCTGCACCGTGCTCGTCGATGGCGAGCCGGTAAACGCCTGCCTGATGCTTGCCGTGGAAGCCGAGGGCCGCTCGGTCGAGACAGTCGAAGGTCTTCAGCCGGGCGTCGACAGGCTGCATCCCCTGCAGGATGCCTTCATGCGGCACGGCGCCTCGCAATGCGGCTTCTGCACGCCCGGCATTCTGATGATGGCGAAGAAGTTACTCGACGACAATCCGAGCCCGACCGATGAGGAAATCCGCTTCGGGCTCTCCGGCAATATCTGCCGCTGCACTGGCTACACCAAGATATTCGACGCGATCAAATCCGCCGCGCGCGAGATGGAGGCTGCAAGACCATGAACATGACCACCCCTATCGAACAGCGCGAGTTCAGAATCGTCGGCAAGAGCGTCAAGCGCGACGACGTGCTCGAGAAGGTGACAGGCGAGGCGCAGTACACCGGCGATATCAAGCTCCCCGGTATGCTGCACGGCAAGATCAAGCGCGCGGCCATCGCCCATGCCCGCATCAAGGCGATCGACGTCAGCAAGGCGCTCGCCTATCCGGGCGTCAAGGCAGTGCTGACCCATGAGACCGTGCCGCGCGTCCTGCACTACGGCTCGCCGCATCCACGCTCTGCCTCCTGCACCAGGGACCAGTACATCCTCGACGACAAGGTCCGCTTCTGGGGCGAGGGCATTGCCGCAGTCGCCGCGATCAGCGAGGAGATCGCCGACGAGGCGCTCGACCTGATCGAGGTGGAATATGAGGCCCTGCCTGCCGTCTTCGAGCCGGAGGACGCCGCCCAGCCCGGTGCACCGCTGATCCACGACGTCGGCCCCGGCGGCAACCTGGTGCTCGACCCCGTGCGCGTCAGCCGCGGCGACATCGACAAGGGTTTCGCCGAGGCGGATTTCGTTCTCGAAGGCACCTTTTCCGGCGGGCGGCCACATCCGGCCTACATGGAGCCGAACGTCTGCATCGCCGACTGGGACGGCTCCAACAAGCTGACCTTCTGGACCTCGACCCAGACCTCCTTCATGGTCCGCGGCATCCTCGCCGAAGTGCTCGGCCTGCCGCTCACCAAGGTGCGCGTGCTCGTCGACCATATGGGCGGTGGCTTCGGAGCCAAGCAGGACCTCTTCCAGCACGAGTTTCTGTGTGCGCTGCTGGCGAAGGAAACCCGCCGGCCGGTGAAAATGGAGTTCACCCGCCACGAGACCTTCGTGGCTGGTCGCTCGCGTCACCCCTGCAGGATCTGGCTGAAACAGGGTTTCAAGAACGATGGCACGCTTGTCGCCCGCGACATGAAGCTGGTCTATGATTCCGGTGCCTACGGTTCCCACGGTCCGGGTGTGACCATTGTCGGAACCACCGCCGCCACCTCGCTCTATCGCTGCGAGAACGTGCGGCTGGAAGGGCGCTGCGTCTATACCAACACCCCGATTAACGGCGCTTTCCGCGGTTACGGGGTGGTGCAGAGCTACTATGCACTCGACATCCAGATGGACGAGGCGGCCGAACGGCTCGGCATGGATCCGGCGGATTTGAAGTTGAAGAACGTTGTGCGGGCGGGCGACATCGCGCCATCAGGCCACCCGATCATTGGCCACGGGCTTGAAATCTGCCTTCAGCACGGCGTCGACGTGCTCGACTGGAAGGCGCTTTGGAACCGGGACCGGACGCCGGATCCCAAGCGCCCGCACATCCGCAAAGGGTGGGGTATCGGCTGCGAAATGCACGGCTCGTCCGCTTACCCGGGCATCAAGGAGCAGGGCAACGCCACGGTGAAAATCAACGAGGACGGCACGGTGACGCTGCTGACCGGGGCTGCCGGACTTGGTACCGGCGCGCATACGGCGCTGGCGCAGATCGTTGCGGAAGAACTCGGCGTCCGCTTCGAGGACGTCGGCGTCATTCACGGCGACACGGACGTGGTTCCGTGGGACATCGGCGCCTTCGCCAGCCACACGACCTATCTGGTCGGTACCGCCGCCAAGATGGCCGCTGGCAAGGTCCGCGCCGCCGTGCTCGAACGGGCAGCCATGAAGCTGCAGGTCTCGTCTGATGAGATCGACCTTTGCGATGGCAAGGTCTTCGTCACCGCCGAGCCCGACCGCTCCATGACGGTTTCGGAAGCCATGGGGCCCTCGCGCGGAATTCCCGCCGCCAACATTGTCGGCAACGGTACCTATGAACCTACCAAGTCCTATTCCTTTGCGGCGCACTTCACTGAGGTCGACGTTGATACGGAAACCGGGATCGTTGAGGTCAAGCGTGTCGTGCCGGTGCACGATGTCGGCCGGGTGATCCATCCGATCGCCGCGCAGGGGCAGATCGAAGGCGGTATCCAGCAGGGCATCGGCCATACACTGACCGAGGACTACCTGATCGACAAGAAGACCGGTCGCTCGCTCAATGCCGGCCTGGTCGACTACAAGATGCCGCTCTCCATGGACATGCCTGATATCGAGACGATCATTCTCGAGGCAGCGCCCGATCCGGGCGGCCCTTGGGGCGCCAAGGGTGTGGGCGAGGATCCGATCATCGCGATCGGACCGTCCATCGCCAACGCCATTCACGACGCGATCGGCATTCGCTTCCACCACTATCCGATTACTCCGGAAGACGTTCTCAAAGCCTTGAGGGAGAAGGGCGCATGAACATGCATATCGAGCCTGCGAGCCAGCAGAAACTCCCGATCACGATCCTTACCGGGTTCCTAGGGTCGGGAAAGACGACGCTGCTCAACTACATCCTTACCGAGCGTCATGGCCATCGCATCGCGGTGATCGAGAACGAATACGGCGAGGTCGACGTGGACAGCGATCTGGTCCTCGCTTCCGACGAGGAAATCTTCCAGATGCAGAACGGCTGCATCTGCTGCTTCGTCGACGTGCGCAATGATCTGATCGACGTGATGAAGAAGCTCCTGAGCCACAAGGACAAGTTCGACCACATCATCGTCGAGACCTCAGGTCTTGCCGATCCCACGCCGGTTGCCACCGCCTTCTTCGTAGACCGCAGTGTGGCCGACGAGGTGGAGCTCGACGCCGTCGTGACACTGGTGGATGCAATGCATATCGACCAGCACCTATACGATCCGGTGCTCGACGGCAGCGACAATCAGGCGGTCAACCAGATCGTCGCGGCGGACCGCATTCTGGTCAACAAGATAGACCTTGCCGAGGAGGATGCGCTCGATTCGCTGGAAGGGTCGCTGCGTCGGCTCAACCAGACGGCACCCATCCTGCGCTCCAGCTACGGCAAGGTGGACCTCTCCAATATCCTCGGGGTCAAAGGTTTCAGGCCGTCCTATGTGCGAGAGCGGGCGGAAATCCTCGACATCGACATGGATGACGATCACGGTGCTGACCACCATCATCATCATGATTGCTCCGAACCCTGTTGCGACCACCCCGATCACGATCATGGGCACCACCATCACGGCCATGACCATGGACGTCCGCATGTAGCCGCCCTGCGGCCACACCTGCATGACGCGACGGTGAACTCCCACTCCTTCGTTTATTCCGAAGCCTTCGATGGCGAGAAGCTCGCAGGGTTCCTGAAGGACTATCTCGGCGAGCACGGTGGCGACATTTTTCGCACCAAGGGCATCGTTTCCGTTGCCGGCGACGACCGTTTCTTTGTGCTCCAGGCCGTGCACAAGCTTGTCGATTTCCGCCCGGACCACGCCTGGGGCGAAGACAGGCGGAAGTCGAAATTCGTGTTTATCGGCCGCAATCTCGACCGTGTCAGCATCGACAGAAACTTGCGTGCATGCCTGGTGCCCTAGCAGCGAGTCTCCCGCCGGACGGCGCTTGCGTAAGCCTTTCTGTCTGAGCCGCCCGCGCACCTCCAGCGCGGGCGGTTGCTGCTGTTTTTCTAAAAAGATATTTAAAAATAATGACTTAGATCTATTTTTGTGTTGACAGAAACCACGCGGAGTGGTTCCTTTGAAGGCGAGTAGAAGCACCGACAATTGCTCACCGTCTGTTGGAAGATGAGGCTGCGATGTCGATGCTGACGAATAGAGGAATGCCCGGTTGCCCCGCCCTGGGAGCTTATGCGCCGGCCCGTTCCCTCCGTCTTCGGCATTTCCTGAGATCGCGGATCCACGCCCGGCTTCGGCCGGCATGGCGTTCATCGCGCGGCCCCGCATCGACCGGACCCTCTACGACAGGAGAAACCTATGATTATTGACCTGAGCTGCTATCCCACCGATCTGGTGGACCTGGCTTGGCGACACGACGGACCGCCGTTCACCGGCGACAAACTGCTCAAGATGATGGATGGCCCGTACTATGTGAACGGTAAGCCGCGCCGGATCGACAAGGCCTTTATCCAGCCGCCGCAGGGCAACACCATCTACACCCACGAGGTCATGGATCTGGAGGGCAAGGCCGCCATCCGGCAGTACATGGCCTACACGGAAAAGATGGTCACCGAGCATCCAGACCGGTTCCTTGGCTGCTTCGTCTACAACCCGCGCTACGGCACCACGAACGGTGCCGAAGAAATCGAACGCTATGCGAAGGAG
The DNA here is from genome assembly GCF_013283195.1 of Ensifer adhaerens. Classification (GTDB taxonomy): domain Bacteria; phylum Pseudomonadota; class Alphaproteobacteria; order Rhizobiales; family Rhizobiaceae; genus Ensifer; species Ensifer adhaerens_G. The sequence continues at coordinate 682,610 of NZ_JABEKT010000002.1, forward strand.
TTTGATTTCAAGATGGTGCAGCTGCAGGCGAACATGCACGCCTACCGCCCGGACCGCGCGCTCGACTGGCTTCGCCCGGCACTGAAAAAGTGCGCGGATCTCGGGCTGATGGTGAAGGTGCATACCGGTGACGGTCCGTACTCGATCCCGACGGAGTTCTATCCGATCATCCGCGAGTTTCCGGAAGTCAACTTCATCCTGGCGCATTTCGGCGTTCAGACCGGCGGCGTCTACGTGTTCGAGCCTATGCAGATGGCGCTCGACACGCCGAGTGTCTACGTGGAATCCGGTTGGTGCCTTCAGTCGCGCATCGTCGAGTTCGCCAAGGTGCTCCCCAAGCACAAGATCCTCTTCGGCTCCGACACACCGCCGAACGAGCCGGGCATGTGGATCAACCTTCTGGAGGTCCTTTGCCACGAGCCGCCGCAGGGCCTCAACCTCGATGAGGATACGCTCGAAGATTACCTCGGCAACAACGTCGCCCGGATGATCGGCCTGGAAGCGACGAAGCCGCCGGCCACCGTCGAGGAAGCCGAGGCGTATCTGCGCCAGCACGGCGTAGCACTTGCCGCGTAAATTTGAACGGAGTGAACAATGATCATCGATACCCACCTTCACCCGACCAACCTCGTTGACGAGGCGTGGCGCCACACAGGCGAGCCCTTCACGGGCGAGCGCATGCTCAAGCTGATGGATGGCCCCTACATGATCAACGGCAAGCCGCGCCGGATCGACATGGGCTTCATCCAGCCGCCGCCGGGAAATACCGGCTACCGCGACGGCAATCGCAAGGGTCGCGAGGGCATTCGCGACTACATGGCCTATTGCGCCGAGCTTTGCCAGAAGTACCCGGACCGTTTTATCGGCAACTTCAACTACAACCCGCGCTGGGGACCTGAAAACGGCGCGGCGGAGCTGGAATTCCACGTCAAGGAATACGGCTTCAAGATGTTGAAGCTGCACGCCAACATGCACGGCTACCGTCCTGACCGGGCGCTCGACTGGTTGCGTCCGGCGATGAAGAAATGCGCCGAACTTGGGGTGGTGGTCCTCATCCACACCGGCGACGGCCCGTACACCATCCCGACGATGTTCTACCCGATCATCCGCGAGTTTCCGATGGTCAACTTCATCATCGGTCACTTCGGCATCCAGACGGGCGGCAACTACTCGTTCGAATCCTTCTGGATGGCGATGGATACCCCGAACGTCTACTGCGAATCCGGCTGGTGCTTCCAGTCGCGCATCGTCGAATTCGCCCAGCAGCTGCCGAAGAACAAGATCGTTTTCGGCACGGACAGCCCGCCGAACGATCCGGGTATGTGGCTGCGCGAACTGGAAGTGCTCTGCAAGGATCCGCCGCACGGGATCAACCTCTCCGAGGACGATCTGGAAGGTTACCTCGGCAACAACATCGCCAAGCTCGTCGGCATCGATCCGTCGCCGCCGCCCCGTGACCTGAGGGACGCTCAGGCGCGCCTGAAGGACTCGTACGCCGGCGTCGACCGCGCCACGGGCAAGCACAGGGAATTTGCCTGAACAAGTCGGCGGCGCCCTTCCGGGGGCGCCGTCACCCAACCGCTGCGCCGAGGCCGAGATTATGACCGAGTACCACAAGCAAGACGTTCGTCGCTTCCTGGCCGACTACCGGGCAGAACACCCCGAGGACGTGATCACCATCGACCAGCCAGTCCTGGACGACCAGGATGCGACGGCGCTGATCTGGAACCTGGCCGATAGGGGCCAGCACCCCATGCTCTACCTCAAAAGCGTCAGCGGCATCGGCAGCGAGGTCCTTTGCAACATCTTCGCCTCGCGCGACCGCATCGGGCGCCTTCTCGGCTCGACCGCCGACAGGCTGCACGAGGCCTACCAGGCGCGCGCCAATCGGCCGTTTACGCCTCAGGTCCTGGAAGAGGGCCCGATTACGCAGGAGATCATCTCCGGCGATGCCGTCGACCTCAATGCGCTGCCGATGCTCAAGCACTTCGACACGGATCGAGCGAAATACATCACCAGCGGTATTATCATCGGCGAGCATCCGGAAACCGGCGCCGGCAATCTCAGCTACCACCGCGCGATGATCCATTCGAAGAACTCGCTTGCGACGTCCCTGCATTCGCGCGGCCATCTCTGGCGGCTGATGAACATGGCCAAGGAAAAGGGCAAGCCGATGCCGGTAGCCATGGTCATCGGCGGCCATCCGCTCTTCATGATCGCCGCCTCCGCCCGCCTTGCCTTCGGCGAAGACGAACGCGATGTCGCCGGCGGCCTGCTGGGTGAACCGCTTCAGGTCGTGCGCACGCCGAAATACGGAATCCGCGTTCCCGCCCATGCCGAGATCGTGCTCGAAGGCGTGCTGGATCCTGAGGCGCATGTGGAGGAGGGGCCGTTCGGCGAGTTCACCGGCTATTCCTCTGACCGCTCGACCAACAACCTCTTCACCGTCGAAACGATCATGCGTCGGCGCGATGCCATGCTTGTCAGCGTAGCGGGCGGCAATTCCGCCGAACACCTGAACCTTGGCCGTGTGCCGCGCGAGGCGGAGGTGGTGGAGAAGCTGAAGGCCCGCTTCCCCTCGATTACCGCGGTGCACTACCCCTCATCGGGCACGCATTTCCACGCCTATATCGCCATGAACCAGACGCGCGAGGGAGAGGCGCGGCAGGTTATGCTCGGGCTTCTCGGCTGGGACCAGTATCTGAAAACCGTCGTCGTGGTGGACGCGGACGTCGATATCACCCGCGACAGTGAGGTGCTTTGGGCGCTCGCCACCCATTTCCAGCCGCACAAGGACGTCGTCATCATCGAGGGCCTGCCGGGCAACGCTCTCGATCCTTCGGCCAGCGGCATCGGGACGACTTCGCGGATGGGGCTCGATGCGACGCGCGGCCCGAATTTCCACGGCGTGCGCGCCCGCATCAGTGATGACGCCTGCGCGCGCGCCGCAGCACTCCTGAAAAGCGCGAGATAGAGCGATGGCGCATCCACGACGCATGATCGTCGGCATTTCGGGCGCCTCCGGCGTGGTCTACGGCAAGCGCATCCTCGAACTGCTGCGTGATCTCGAAATCGAGACGCACCTGATCATGTCGCGCGCCGCCTGCATTACGCTTGCGGCCGAGGCGGTCTTTACCAGACAGGACCTCGAAGCCCTGGCGACGACGACCCATTCCAACAAGGATATCGGCGCGGTCTGTTCCTCCGGCTCCTACAGGACCCTTGGCATGATCGTCGCGCCCTGCTCGGTCAAGACGCTTGCCGAGATCGCCACGGGCACGACGGATAACCTCATTTCTCGCGCGGCCGACGTGGTGCTGAAGGAGCGGCGTCGCCTCGTGCTGATGCTGCGAGAGACGCCGCTACATCTCGGCCATATCCGCAACATGGCACAGGTGACGGAAATGGGCGGCATCATCTATCCACCCGTGCCCGCTTTCTACGCGAAGCCCCAGAGTATCGAAGACATGGTCGATCACACTGTCGGTCGGGTGCTCGATCTCTTCGACCTTGACCCGGGCATCGTGCGCCGCTGGCCCGGAACGCAGGGAGTGGAATGACATGACTGCCCGCATCGCCGCCGATCCGGAGGCGCTTGCGCCAGAACCCCGCGTCGCCTTCATCTCGGATGATGCGATTGATATCCTTGCCTTCGCCGTTCAATCTCTCGAAGAGGGGCGCGCCGCCGCCCTCATCACGCTCGTCGAAATCCGCGGTGGTGCGGCGCGCCGTCTCGGCGCGCAAATGGTGGTGCGGGACGACGGTCTTTATTGCGGGTTCGTTTCGGGTGGCTGTACGGAGGCTGCCGTCGCCGCCGAAGCGATGATCGCCCTTGCGAAGGGCATGGATCGTCACCTTCTTCTTGGTGAAGGGTCGCCCTTTTTTGATATCGTTCTGCCCTGCGGCGGGGGCATTACGCTTGCGATCCATGTCTTGGCGGACGCCGCAGTCTTGCGCCAGGCACTGGCCGCCCTTGATCGCCGCATGCCGGTGGGGCTGCTTTATCATCCGGGTAAGCGCGCCCTCCATCTGCGCAAGGGCGAAGCAGCAAGCGGTTGGGATGGAGAGTGGTTCGTGCGGGCCTATAGGGCGAAGCCGCGGATCGTCGTTGCCGGCACGCCGTTGGAGGTCGGAGCGGTTGCCCGCGTTGCCGTCGCGGCCGGCTACGAGACCGTAGCGCTTGAGGGTGGCCAGGTGCCGTCACCAGGCGACCTCGACGCGGACACGGCCGTCGCTCTCTTATTTCACGATGTTGACCGTGAGTTACCGGTGCTTACCGCGGCGCTCGCGTCAGACGCCTTCTACGTCGGCGCCCTTGGCAGTCGTCGCACGCATGCCAAGCGTTGCGGGGCCCTACTTGCGTGCGGGCAAGCGGAGAGCGTGCTTGCCCGCATCAAGGCGCCGATAGGCATATTTGACAAGGCAAGGGATGCACGTGCTCTCGCCATCTCCGTCGTTGCAGATATCGCGCATGCACGGAAGCGGCTGGAAACAGCGTTCAATCGAAATTCTCACCGCTGAGAGCCGTCTCGAAAGCTTCGGACCTCATTTGCGCTCAGCCGCCATTGCACATCACCGGTTCCGATCTGCACCGATCCGAACCACGCCCGCCTCTCGTTGCGAAAAGCGGGCTATCACATGCGACATCATTTCAGGTCAACAAGCAGACAGAGGCAAGCCGGGCTCCGTTCGAAGCCCGGCGTTGCTCTATTGCGCGTTGGCGCCGAGATCGATCTTGCCGAGAAGAAGCGCGGGATCCTCTGCGGCTCCGACGAGGTCGAGCGCACTGATGCCGGCAGCGTCCTTGGCTTTGACCGTCAGGGTGAAGGTTCCCGGCTTGGTGATGAACTGAGAAAGCGCCGTGGCTGCCTCCTGCAGTTTTGGTTGCGTGGACGCAAACTGCTGCAGTCCAGCGGTCGTCATCATCACAAGGATGCCGCGCACGCTGTCTTCGGTCAGGCCGTTCTCATTGGCATAGAGCTTGATGCCCTTCGCCATGATCCCCTTGTCCTCGATCTTGACCTTCGCCTCCCGGGCCGTGAGGCCGAAGAGTGCCATCTGAGCGGCGGTCATGTCGCCGGAGAAGAAGTCCGTGGTGACACCGCCCATGATCCCAGAGAAGGAAAAGCTGCCCATGTCTTTGCCGCTCAAGGAAATATCCTTGATGACGAGGTTCTCATTCGGCTCGTCCCAGGCCAGTTCGACGTTGGAAGAAAAGACCAGTTTGTCGAAGCCAAGCTGGCGCAGCGTCTTGGAGCCTTCGTCCACGGCGTCCGAAGGGAGCGGCACGCTGAGGTCCTGATAGGCAATGCGAACGTCGGTCGGGATGCCGTTGCGCGGCTTGGTCAATGCCACTTCATAGCTGTCCAGCGTAAACCGGATGCGCTCGGGGACGGAAGGTATGGCAGCCTGGTCCACCGGTTTCTCGTTCAACTCCGCGTTCGGGTTGGCGGCTTCGTTGGACGGATCCGCCTCGGGGGATGCGTCGGTGGTTTCAGGCGGCGCTGTGGCGCTGTCGGTTGAGCTGTCTTCTTCCGTGACAGTTTCGGTGGCAGACGTGCTTGCCGCTTCCCCCGGCATATCGATGTCCAGACCCTTCAACCGGATCGTGCCGAATTCCGGCATGAGCGTGGTGAGTGGGAAGCTGTCGATCTGCTCTTCGTTCAACGCCGCCAGCTTCGTCAGTGCTTCCATGGTCGGGTGCCACGAGAAGCCCGTGATGCTCGCTTCCGAGAACCTGGCGTAATCGGCACCTTCGCCGATGGAAACGCCATGCATCGCGCCATCGAAGGTGCGACCCTCGAGATGAAACGCCATCTTGTCGACGTCCAGCTTGATTGTCCTGCTTCCGCCGTCGTCATCCTTTTCCGAGATCTGTGTCTTGAGACCGAGCATCTCGATGTCGCCCTTGCCGATGATGTCGGCAAGCGAAAGGGCGCGCTTGAAAAACGCCTGACGCTCAGCAGGCGGCAGCGCGTCGGGATCGGCCACTTGCAGCTTCTGAAGCGTTTCAAGGAGCGGTTCGGCCGGCATGCGGATGCTCAAGCCACTGCTGCGTAGCTCGTCGTAGCTGAAATTCGACGTGCCATGCGATAGCACGATATTCTTGACCGAGACGGGGCCGTAAAGTGGTTTGGGGTCTTTGTCGTCAGGCCCTGCCTTGTCCCCGTATATCCGGGAGAGATAGGCGGCGTCGAAATCCTTGCCGCTCATGGCGCCCATGGAACCGTTCATTTCCTCCCGTGTCGGCTCGCCTTCTCCGTGCGGGATGTCCAGCTTCAAACCGAAGCTCGCCCCGCTTGCAGAATAGCGTGCCACGCGGCCGCCGCCGATATCCTCCAAGGCAACATCCTTGTAGACGGTCTTCTGCTCAGAGCCGGCGACAACCTGGCTGATCGTAACTTCCGGCGCCAGCACACGCTTTGCCGCAAAGCCCTCAATGCGTTTCAGCAGCGGCACCTTCGCTTGATCGCCGCTCTTTGCATTTGCCACGGTGGCGAAATCGGGTTCTTCGATGCTCACCTGTGGCACGGACAGTTTGCCCATCGCCAGTTCGAGCTCGAGCCCCTGCAGCTCAAACCCGCCCTTCAGGAAGGAAATCGTGGGTCGCCCGTCAATCGCAGCGACGCGCACACCGCCGCCGCTGGCGAAAGGAAGCGTGACGTCACGCATATGAATGCGCCCGAAAAAGTCGGCTTCAACCGAACCTGCCTTGCCACCGCGCTCGACAAGAAATCGATCGGCCTCCCTTGCGATCATGAACTTGCCGGCGGTTGCGCCCGCCACTGCGAGCGCGATGATCGCTACCGAGGCCCATAACGCCTTGCGCCCGCCACGACCGGTTCCAATTTCTGCTTGCGGCACGATTTTTGTTCCTTCACCAAACAAGACTCACAACGATTCCTTGCGTGCCGTGTGACTAATGAGCGGTTTCGCTTTATGCAAGTTTTGCGAGCGTTGAAGCACATCGTTCCTGCGCCGGACCATCAGACCGTGTGTCGCGGGTTAGTCCGGGTGAATAGCAGTCGCTCGTCGTTCCCATGACGATAGCCACCGCGGTCATTCTGGATCTGGCGTCAATCGTCGACGGTCGCGCAATCAGGGCGCTGAGTGCGTTTCGATCATTCAAGGCGACGTCGCGTCTGCCCAGTTGATGCGAAGTTGCGGCTAACCGTTCGAAGTCTGAGCCTTCCGAAAAGCCATTACACCCCCGCGATCCCGAGGGCTGCCAAGCGTCAGCTTGCCAATCACGCCGTCTCTATTCGCGCGCGGCTTCAGCCGGCGGAGACGTATTTTCTCCAGCCATGCTCGCCGCGAAAACCCAGCACCTCCCGGACCTTCCGGTTCGACAGAAGCGTCTCGAATTCGCCGAGTTCCCGCTTGAGCGGTGTGCCGGAATAGAACCGGTCGATCAGTTCGCGGGTCGGCAGATCGGAGGAGGTGTCGTCGTTGGCAGCATTGAAAATCTGGAACCCGAGCCCGTCCTTTTCCACGGCGCGAAGCGTGATCTGGCCAAGGTCGCGCGCATCGATGTAGCTCCAGGCGATACGCTTGCGGAAACCCGGATCTGCAAACCATCCGGGAAACAACGCGTACTCATGCGGTTCGATGACGTTGCCGATGCGCAAGGCGTAGATGTCGATGCCGCTGCGCGCCGCAAACGCGCGTGCCGTCTGTTCGTTGACGACTTTCGACAGGGCATAACTGTCCATAGGGTCAACGTCGTACTCCTCGTCGAGTGGGAAGTAGGCCGGGTTGCGGGGTTCGTTGGCGAAGACGAGGCCGTAGGTCGTTTCGCTGGATGCGATGACAACCTTGCGAATACCGAGTTTCACCGCCGCTTCGATGACGTTGTAGGTGCCGAGCGCATTGACGCGGAAAAGCTCGTTATCGGGAGCGATCATGATGCGTGGAATGGCGGCAAAGTGCACGACGGCGTCGATGGGCTGCGGTCTCAAGGACGGGTCGAACTCGTGCAGCCCGGTGTAGCTCGACAAGGCGTTGAAGACTTGGCCGCTATCGGTGATATCGGTGATGAGTGTCCTGACCTTGGGATTTTCGAGTGGCCGGGTATCGAGGTTGAGCACCTGGTGCCCTCTTTCGACCAGGTATTCAACCACATGGCGGCCGGCCTTGCCGCTGCCGCCGGTGAAGATGATCCTCTTTGTCATTCTGCTCCCCACACTGTGATATACATGTGTTCTCTCTCGCCAATGCGCTCAGGAACCATTGAGCCGATGGCTCAAATGATCGGCATTGCGAACCCGCCGACAAAGCCGCGAAGTATGAATTGCGGCTGTCGATCAATACTCTGCGATGCTGTCGATACGTCTCGCTCGCGTCAACAGGGAAGACCTTGATACGGCCCGCGTCCGCGCCTTGAAGGCGCGACGCGGGCGCGGCAGACTGCGAGGGGTTTCATCCGGGCACCCACGACGAGGCCCCGGACGAGACCGTCACTTTTGGATGCACGTATCGACCGTGTCCTTGGTGCATTCATCAAGTCCGGTGAACACCGGATCTTCTACCGGCTTGCCGGCGATCAGGTCCATCATCACGGACGGCGCCTTGTACCCCATTTCGAACGGGCGCTGCCCGACGAGAGCTGTCACCAGTCCTTCCCTCGCGATGGCCACCTCGTCACCGATCGTGTCTGCGGCGCCGATGACGAATTCGTTCTTGGCAATCTTTTCCGCTATCGGCTTGAAGAGATCGCGGTAGGGCTGCGGTGCGCCGAACAGCGGCCAACCGCCCATGATGCCGAAGGCGTCGAGGTCCGGGTTGGCTGCAAGAATGTCGGTCATCGCCTGGACGCCCTTAGCCCCGTCGTCATTGGTAAAGACCGGGCAGCCTGCGACTTCCGTCCAGCCACCTTCGCCCTTCAGTTCCGTCAGCCCCTCCTTGCCGGTTAGCGTGTCGCGCATGCCCTGGGCCCGGCGCAAGATATTGTCCGCTCCCGGATTGCCTTCGATCGTGCAGATCTTGCCGCCACTCGGCTTGGCCTTCTTGATGTATTCACCGATCCGCGCGCCCATCAGGTAGTTGTCGGTTCCGAGATAAGTCTTGCGCAGAGCAGAGTCCTCCTTGGCGAGGTCGGCGTCGAGCGTCATGACCGGAATGGTCGGGTTGGCTGTCTTCAGCGTCTGAGCGATCAGTTTGGCATTCGAGGGCGAAATGGCGATTGCGGCCGTGTCGGCCTTGCCGAGCATGTCCTGAACGATCTGCGCTTCGCCTGCCTCATCCGACGTCGAGGCCGGTCCGGTGTAGAAGCACTCATATTCGGAATCCGGATTTTCCTTGTTCCATTTCTGGCAACCCTGATTGATCGCTTCGAAGAAGGGGTTGTCGAGGCCCTTCACGACGATGACGAGTTGCTTCTTGGCCAATGCCTGACCGGCGCAGAGTGCCAGGACGGCGACGGCGGCCAACAATACAGTTTTCCTCATTCTTTCCTCCCATTGAACAAGCGGACAGCATCTGTCCGCGGCACAAATCAACCCGGATACCAGACGACACGAGGATCGTTCGGCTGACGCTCGTATTGCCAGGCCGAGTCGATAAGCTTTTCGAGATCGTAGTCAGGGCGCCAATCCAAGAGGTACTTGGCCTTGCTGTTATCCATCCAGTTCGAGTGGAATGCGCTGGGAACGTCGACTGAAGCGAGGCCGCGCGTGCGTGCGAGGTAGCTTGCGACCTCGCCGTAGTCGACCGGGCGATCCATGGAGACATTGAAGAGCTGCCGTTCGGCACGCGGGTTGTCGATCGCCGCCAGGATCGCTGAGACCAGGTCGCCGACATGGACGAAATTGCGTTTGAGCGGCCGACCATCGGCGTCACGCAGGAGCGGCACGGTACCGGTTTCGGCGTATCGCCGCGCTTCTTCAGGCGCAAAGAAGGTCTTCCAGTCAGGCCCGCCGAATAGATCGTCGCCGAACGACAACGTGTGCTTGAAGTCGTCCTTCTCCATGATCCACGGTGCACGCAGGCAGCAACCATTCGTTCCATATTGAACCGCGTATTGCTCGAGCATCACTTCCTCGAGAACCTTCGATAGCGCGTAGCAGCCGGGGTAGGCGCGGTGGGGGGTGTTCTCGGTCACGGGTCCATCGTGGCGCTGGAAGAAATGACCAACGGCCGCGTCACCCCCGATGAGGATGAACTGGCGCGCGGCAGGGCTGATCCGGAAGGCCTCCAGCAGCCAGAACATGCCCTTGATGGTGGTGTCCATGACATCGTCGGGCGTTTCCTTGCAGGTGGCGAGGTGCACGATATGGGTCACACCCTTCACTGCGGCTTCGACCACATTGCGGTCGGCAATCGTTCCGCAAACCACGTCCATTCGCTCGGACGGATCAAGCCGCCGATTGTGGCAGAGCGCACGGATTCGCGCCCTCGAAAAACGTGCTTGGTCAAGCAGCCTCGCGATGAGGTTCCGCCCGACCTTGCCCGTTGCACCGGTAACAAGGATAAGCATGCTCGTCTCCCACCGATGTCTAATATACAGGGCAACGTGTATTTGTCATACAAAACAGTTTCTACGCAGAGGACGTCATTGACGCCTTCATGAGGATTTGCGTAAATAAGCTGTCGACCGCTGGGTGAAGACTGAGGAACGATCGCGCCCCCTGGCGTGCCGGCGCGCTTCGGGAGGCGAGACGGCTGGTGGCGACACTTGAGATCACTAACATTTCCAAGCACTTCGGTGCCATTCAGGCGGTTAGCGACGTTTCGCTTTCGCTGGAGGCGGGGCAGGTGGTCGGCCTCATGGGAGATAACGGCGCCGGCAAATCAACCTTGGTCAAGATGATTGCCGGGAATTATCGGCCGAGCCAGGGAACGATACGGCTCAACGGCAGCGAAATCGTGCTGCATCGGCCGATCGAGGCTAGGCAGCACGGCATCGAAATCGTTCACCAGGACCTGGCGCTCTGTAATAATCTATCGGCGGCAGCCAACGTCTTCCTTGGGCGCGAGCTCAGGCGCGGCTTCGGCCCTTTGCGCGTGCTGGACTATAAGGCGATGTACAGGCGCGCTGGAGAAATCTTCAGGGAGCTTCGATCCGAAACGCGCCCCCGTGACCTCGTCCGGCAGATGTCCGGAGGGCAAAGGCAGGCGGTCGCGATCGCGCGAACGATGATTTCCGAGGCAAAGATCGTCCTCATGGACGAACCGACGGCCGCCATATCCGTGCGCCAGGTCGCCGAAGTGCTGCATCTGATCCGAGGACTGCGCGACCGCGGCATTGCGGTCGTGCTCATCAGCCATCGCATGCCGGACGTCTTTGACGTTGCCGATCGCGTGGTGGTCATGCGTCGCGGCCGAAAGGTTGCCGACAAGCCGATCTCGCAGACATCGCCTGAGGAAGTGACTGGACTGATTACCGGCGCCATCGAAAGAGGATGAGCGCTGCAAGGCTGCATCGAGGGAACGTGTAGACGATGGCAACGATGCTCGACCAGACCATGGCTCAGAAACGGCGCACGCTGGGGGCTGCCGTCCTCGCCAACCAGACCTTCTGGGTTTTGCTCGCCGTCGTGCTGGCATGCGTTTTCCTGTCCTTCGCGACGGATTCCTTCGCCACGTCGAAGAACCTTTACAACATCACCCGCAACACCACCTTTGTCGCCATCATTGCCCTTGGCATGACGCTGGTCATCATCACAGGCGGGATAGACTTGTCTGTCGGGTCGGTGCTTTGCCTATGCAGTATGATTTTGGCGGTGGTCATGCATGCCGGCTACAGTATCGAGGTCGGAATTGCTGCCTCGGTGGCAACGGCGCTTCTCATCGGCGCGTTCAACGGTGTCCTGATCGCCTATTTGGGATTTCCACCTTTCGTGGTCACACTTGGCATGCTTTCGATTGCGCGAAGCCTGGCCATGGTCGCCTCCAACAACACTGTCGTTTTTCAGTTTGGCCCCGACCACGACAAGCTGCTGGCTCTTGGCGGTGGGGCATGGCTGTTCGGCATCGCCAACCCGGTAATCTACATGATCGTGCTGGCGCTGCTAACTGGCTTCGTTCTGCGGTGGACAAGGCTCGGTCGCTATATCTACGCCATCGGCGGCAACGAGCACGCGGCAACCGCGACCGGTATTCCGGTTCGACCGATCAAGGTCGGTGTCTATATGATTTCCGCCCTCTCGGCCGGCGTCGCCGGCATCGTCCAGACCGGGTGGCTCGGAGCGGTGACAACCAACATTGGCGCCGGCATGGAGCTGCAGGTCATCGCAGCGACGGTGATCGGCGGTGCCAACCTGGCCGGCGGCACAGGCACGGCCCTTGGAGCACTGGTCGGTGCAGCGCTCATTGAAGTGATCCGCAATAGCCTCGGGCTGCTCGGCATCAACGCATTCTGGCAGGGGACGTTCATCGGCGGCGCGACCATCCTCGCGGTCCTTTTCGACCGCATCCGCAATTTCCGGCAGTCTGAATAGCTCACCAATCCCATGTAAGCATGGCGCTGTACGCGGTGTTTCCTAGGGCCACCTTCCAGGAGATCAAATTCATCTTGTTGGCGGGTGGAATTGGCGCCCCGACGCAGGCCACATGCATTGTCTTCTGGAGGTGGTTCGGCTGTGGGTGGCAGTGCAATCTTCCGCACTTGAGGTGGCTATCAGGCAGCCGCAGTCGCTTTTGAGAACCTGGTGGTTGACCGCGCAGACGCTTGGGCGACGGCACCTTCTCACTGGTGTCACTGGTCTCCGCCGGCCTTGGGATCGGCTTTGCGCCGGAATGGACGCCGGATCTGCCCAACCGAAACTTCGAGCTTCGCAAGGTGAGGAGCGTAGATTTCAGGATCGGGCTCGGTGTCGCCTGGTCGAAGGATGATCCAACGGCTACCCGTGACGACATCATCGATATCGGGCGGAACGGTCTGCCGGGGGGGGTATTCGGTCCCGGCTCTCGCCTTTCAGGCAGTGCTATGCTGAACCTCTTGGCGCGCAACCCCTTTTTACCCGGTCAAGCCGCGCACAAACTGGCGCTGGCAGCGACGCTGCCAACGCCCGGTACGCTCATTTGCCAAGTGACTGGTTCATGAGCTCGGCAGTCCCCTAGATGCACCGAGGGTTCTGATCCAATCAAGGCAACAGACCTTCAATATTTCTTTTTGCGAACGATCTTGTTGCCACGAGGTCCGCTGATGACAGGTGTTCTGTCACGGTTTTCAGAAACCAAGCTTCGCCAGCGTTCAACGCGGTCGGCGGCCAGAGTGCCGCTTTTGACGGCTGCCTGAACCGCGCAGCCCGGTTCATGCGCATGGGTACAATCGCGAAAGCGGCAAAGCTGTGCCAGTTCCTTTATGTCGGAAAAAAGCGTGTCGATCCCATCGGTGATATCGCTGACGTACAGTGTTCTTATTCCAGGCGTATCGATGACCCAGCCGCCGCCCGGAATAGGATGTAGCGAGCGCGCGGTCGTGGTGTGACGGCCTTGCGCGTCATGTTCGCGAATAGTCCCGGTTTTCTGCTGTGCGTTCGATTCAAGTCTGGTCAACGTGTTGACCAACGTCGACTTTCCCACTCCCGACGATCCAACCAGAGCGATCGTTTGGCCAGCACCGCACCAGGAACTCAAAAGGGAGCTTGCATCGGCTGAGCGCCCATTCAGGGCAACGACAGGTAGGTCGCGCTGCAAAGCCTCGGCTTTGGCCTGAAATATGCCAACGTCTTCCGCGGTGTCAGCCTTGGTCAACACGACCACCGGTTTGCTGCCCGCCTGGTTAGCCATGATGAGGTAACGTTCCAGCCGCTCGATATTGAAATCGGCGTTGCACGACGTCACGATCAACAGTGTGTCGATGTTGGCAGCAACAAGTTGTTGGCCACGTCCGACCTCCGGGCGTCGCTTAAACACGGTCTTCCGGTCAAGCCGCCTGACAAGCATGTCGGACCGGGGATCGGCAAGCACCCAGTCGCCCACGGCGAAATCAGCCGTATTGGCATTGGCAGGTAGCTCTAGCCTGATCGATCCCGTGGTGCCCATCGCCTCAATGCGTGCCCGGTGAACCGACGCAACGCGCCTGGGTACGAGGTCTGCTTCGGTCGGCTTTACCTGATCCGCAAAAAAGCCGGACCAACCAAGCAATTCCAACGCTGAGTGGAGACTGGAGTTCGTCAAATTTTGCTTCGCCTTTGATTTTTTGCAGGCTTATTGCCTAGTTGCGCTGATGATCTCGTTTTGGCAAAGAATTTGCGTAAGCTGCAGCCTCGCCGGAGTAGGGGAAATGGTCCCCTAACTGACTGTCACCGTCATAAACTTTGAAGGCTGGTCCATCGACTTCGACGATCTTATACCCATTCACGTATTCAAATTTCGGCGTTTTCCAACCCATAAATGCTCTCCAGTTTCGGTCCAGTGTTTCCAAACTCTGAAAATGATGTCCGGCTGTCATGCTTCGCAATCTATCGCAATATCACGTGCCCGCACAAAAGACGAACTAGCCAACGCCGGTTCGTGTCCCATCAAGGCGAGGGATCGGAATCGACATCCTGGACTGGCGGGGGTCGCCTTGGCCCAAGGACGACCCGACGGCATCATCGGTATTGCGCGTTCACTGGTCAGAGCAGGCAGGTGAGGGCGAGTTGCCGAGGGTGTTCGGTCCCGGCAGCGCTTCTCTAATCGGCGTGTCATCGTCAAGCGCTTTTCGAGCTTTTCCCTGGCCAGGACGAGATAACATCGTCGTCGGAATTCAGCGCTAAGTGGCCATTCCGGCACGGTCCCAAGTCAGGCAATAAATCTGGCACGAGCGCGGAAACAAGAGTAGCTTGCGAAGGCTATGAGGCTGGGAAGTTTCCCTCCCTGAACCAACGCAAAAGTGAGGCCTTCTATACCTTTGGGAGAGGCGGCCATGGGAGCGGTTCGCGCCGAACGGCGGCTGGTCGCAATTCTTGCCGTCGACATTGTTGGCTATTCGCGTCTCATCGAAGCCGACGAGGCCGGGACCCTGGCTGCGATGAAAGCGTTGCGTTCCGAAATCTTCGATCCCCTATTAGAAGATTATCACGGGCGCATCGTGAAACTCATGGGCGACGGCGAGATCGTGGAATTTAGCTCCGTCGTCGATGCTGTGACATTCGCCGTCGCGTCACAAAGAGAGGTCACCGCGCGCCAGGTAGATGTTGCACCCGAACTTCGCCTTCTTTTCCGCATGGGTATCAATCTCGGCGATGTCGTCGTGGACGGCGATGATTTGCTGGGCGACGGTGTCAACGTTGCGGCCCGCCTTGAGCAGATATGTGAGCCGGGAGGACTTTTCGTGTCCGGCACCACTTTCGATCACTTGCAAGGCAAGCTCGAATTGCCACTGGAATTCATCGGCGAGCAACATGTGAAGAATATCGAGCGGGCGGTGCGTGTCTATCGGGTGAGGTTCGAGGGGGATGCGCAGCATCGGCGGTTCAACGTCAGGAGCCTTCGCAATTGGGGAATTCCAGCCGCTTTAGCCCTCCTCCTCTTGATAGGCGTTCCTGCAATGTGGCTGGCCCAGAGGAACACGAGCGCCGACACGTCGTCCGTCGCGCGGACGGTTTTTCCGCTGCCAGAAAAGCCGTCGATCGCCGTCCTGCCGTTCGACAATCTTAGTTCCGATGCCGAGCAGGGCTATTTCGCCGACGGAATGACTGACGACCTGATCACTGAACTTTCAAAACTGTCCGGCATTTTCGTGATCGCGCGCAACTCGACCTTCACTTACAAGGGCAAGCCCACCACGGCGCAGCAGGTGGCCGAGGAATTGGGCGTCCACTACATCCTCGAGGGCAGCGTGCGTCGAGAAGGAAACCATGTTCGAGTCAATGCCCAGTTGATCGACGCGATCGAAGGACACCACCTCTGGGCTGAGCGCTATGATGGTGAAATGAGCGGCGTGTTTGGGCTGCAGGACAGGGTGATAGGACAGATCGTGTCGACGCTCGCCGTGAAGCTGACAAGTGCGGAACAGAAAGCCTCAGTTGCGCTGGAGACAGCCAATCCGCAAGCCTATGATCTGCTGTTGCAGGGATGGGATCACCTTCGCCGGGACACCGAGTCGGAAACGGTCACGGCTGCCGCTTTCTTCCAGAAGGCTATCGTACTCGATCCGAACTATAGTCGCGCCTATGCATCGCTGGCGGCGGCAAACTGGAGGATTACCGTCTCAACTTGGTATGGCAGGGAGAACGCTTCCCAGAACCTGAACCGAAATCTTGCAAAGGCAATGGAGAGGCCGACGCCGCTTGCCTATGCGATAACGGCGCAGCTGCTCGCGCAGCAGGGGCGCTACGACGAAGCGTTCTCTGCCATCGGCCGGGCGATGAAGCTTGCGCCGAATGATCCCGACAACCATGTCAGCATGGCGCGGATTCTCAACGCGACGGGACAAGCGGTAGAGGCTGAACAGCAGGTCCGCCAGGCGATGCGATTCGATCCCCGTTTCTCGCCTGCAACACTGCGCATGCTCGCAATCTCCCTCTTCTCCCAGGGAAAGTACGACGAAGCTGCCGGAAACTTTGAACGTGTGATGGCAAAAAAATCCGACGTCCTTGCGGACTACACCACATTGATATCGAGCTACGGCCACCTCGGACGTACTGAGGGCGCTCAGGCTCTCGTCGACAAGTACAATAAATTGGCGGAGTCTTCCCTGTGCGATCCGCTCACAATCCAGGAAAGTGCATTTGATTGGTACGGTAGTGCGTTCGCCTACTATAGACCTTACATAACGCGCCTGCAGGACGGTCTACGGAAAGCCGGTGTGCCCGATGGGGCCGGTACCGACCTCGCCCTTGACGACTATCTCAAGTTTATAACGACAACGAACGGCGAACCCAGTGTCGACGGCACGATGAAAGTCAATGTAGCAGACGCAAAGGCGCTGCTCGCCCGCGGCGTGCCCTTTATCGATGTGCGAGCCCCGCTCAGCTACGAAAACGGCCACATCCCCAAGGCCATCAATTTATCGCTGGTCACCGGCCTGTCGAAGGAAAGCCTCGCCAAGGTGGCGGGCAAGGACGACGAGGTCGCCTTCTATTGCCACGGCAAGCATTGCCACTATTCCGCCTATGCCTCGGCCAAGGCGGTTGCCTGGGGCTACACGCACGTGCTTCTTTTTGCGGGCGGATTTTCGGAGTGGGAGGACGAGGGCTATCCTCTGGTGATTGAGGTCAAGAACTAGCTTGGGCAGGAATTGCCACATGAAACCATCTGGGTTGCCAAACGCCATCCGCGATCTCAGGAAAGCGACTGGCGCATCCCTACCAGGGCCGAGTTCGGCCCTAAGCGGCCACTAAACTGACCCTGAAATTTGCGCCGTGCAAGCCGTTGAATTGGCAGTGGCCGAAAAGTACTGCACGATTGTTGGATTATGCACCAACTAGAGCAACCGTTGTCTAGGCGGGACGAAGACTTGTCCGCACCGTATTCCGAGTGATAGCGAAATAGGCTGCTTTGGTCCTCACCATAACCACGGGAAGAAAAATGCCAGCCGGAATCGACCGCCCTGTCGCTGGAGACGAAGTTGTGTTGTTGGAGCGAGCCAACCCGCAAAGATATCGCGAGTGGCTCATTGCCCTCATGGGCGGCATCGAGGCTCTGCCCGCCGAGTTTTGGGACCGCATTCCTACGCCAGAGGAGGAACTGAAGACTCTACTCGCGCGGATGCTGCCAGGAGATGAGCTCTGGCTTGCGAGGTCGCGGCGCTTTGAGCCGACAGCGCTCATAGGGAATAGGGGCATTGCAGTCGTACGAAATGGCGATGCCGTCTGGTATCGGATAGGTATGCACCACTAGCCCACGCCCCAGCCACAACTGTGGGGCGTCCTGTTCCACAAGACCGATCCGTTGGCCGCCGCGGGCGTGCCGTCCGTTACAACGATGCCTCCCGTTTGCCTGCGCGCAGCACTTTTCCTGGATTGAGGATTGCGGATGCATCGAGCGCGTCCTTGACCCGACGCATGAGCGCCACTTTCACCGGGTTCGAAATGGCTGACAGGGATCCCACCCTCTTGAGGCCGATCCCATGCTCGGCGGAGAATGATCCGCCGATAACAGCGATGTCCCGGTACAGCACCGTTTCGACGGCTCTCGCCTTTTCGCCTGGAACCTCTCGACCGGCCGCATTGAGGACGATGTGGAGGTTTCCGTCGGCAAGGTGGCCAAAGACAAAGGGATCAAAGGTCGCATCGACCTCCTTCAATCCCGCAAGACAGCGATCAAGATACGTCCCGATTTCCGAAAGAGGGACCGAGACATCATAGGACGGCGCACCAGGGTGCTTTCGGTAGATGAGGTCTGTGTCCTCGCGCAACCGCCAAAGATCCGCCTCCTGTGCGACGGACGACGCGATCACTGCGGAAGCGTCGGGGTGATCCTCGACGAGGTCTTCGTAGATACGTCCAAGTTCCGATTGCAACGCTTCTTCCTCGGCCCCACCCAGCGAGACCAGAAGGTTTACCGGATGATCCGCACTGTAGTCCGTGACCGACCAGCGATGATGGCCTGATGTCAGGCGGAAATAGCCGTTCCAGATCGCTTCTGCCGCACGCAGTTCACCGTACTTCGCGTCGAGCCCTCTGCGGACCGTCTCGAGCGCGGCGTCCACAGACGGTAGGCCAAAGAGGACTGTGGCGTTGGCAAGGGGCTGGGGTTCGAGCTTGACGGCAACACGCGTGATGATGCCGAGTGTGCCTTCGGCTCCCACGAACAGATGCTTCAGATCATAGCCGGCGGCGTTTTTCACCACCCGTGTCAGGTCGGAATAGATGGAGCCATCCGCAAGCACGACCTCCAGGCCAAGGATGCGATGCCGCATGACCCCGAACCGGAAGGCCGCGATGCCGCCGGCGTTCGTTGACGCCATTCCTCCGATCGTTGCGGAACCACGTGACGGCAAGTCGATCCCCGTTTCAAGTCGATGCTCACTGGCCGCTGCCTGCAGCGCCTGCAGCGTGACACCGGCTTCCACCACGGCAACGCGCTCGACGGATGAAACATGCAGGATTCTATCGAGGCGGGCGGTCGAGAGCACAAGCTCGCCTGGTCTCGACATAGCGCCGCCGACAAGGCCGGTTCGTCCCCCATGGGTAACGAGCGGAACTTCGTTGGCAACGCAGCATTTGACAACCGCCGAGACCTCGCCGGTTGTTCTCGGAAGGACCACGACGCCGGCCCCGAGATTTTCCGGTGCGACGCCGTGGTCGATCGAGGAAAGGGCCTCGCCGTCCTTGAGATTTCCGTCACCAACAATCTTGCGAAGTTCGTCTTTGAATTCAGGCCTTAGGCAGTCCATTCGATGTTACCTGTTGGTGGCGTTGAGAACGGAGAGAGGTTGTGCACCGGCCTGATCAGGCCGCCTGCGTCTTCAGTGTGCCACTCTTCTTGGCCGTCCAGGTGGCGATAACGTCCATCAGAACGGGGTTGAGGCAATCATAAGGTTCCAGGCCAAGCTCCCTGAGACGAGCGCGCACGCCGTCCATCCTTGCCGGATCGTAGCCGCTTTCGATGATCGAGGAGACGAAGGCGGCAAAGCCGGGCTTAGCCCATCCCGTTTCCTGGAACCGCTCGGGATGCAGGAAGGAAAGCCCCTTGAACGCATGATCGCGTTCCACGGGTCCATACATGTGCACGCCGCAGTCCTTGCAAGCATGCCGCTGGATCAGCGCGCCAGGATCCACGACTGCAAGTTTGTCTCCGTTCTGAAGGACTTCGACGTTGGCGGTTGGTGCCACGGCAACGACTGAGAAGACAGCGCCGTCAGGTTTCCAGCACTTCGTGCAGCCGCAGGCGTGGTTGTGGGCGATGTCGCCCTTGATGCGGACCTTCACCGGGTTGCTGGTGCAGTTGCAGACAAGCGTGCCGCCGGAAAAGGCAGCGTCGGTCGCCTTGAAGCCGCCGTCGAGGGACGGATGTATGGCAATGCTGGGCATGGGCTTCTCCTCCTTCATGGCCGACGCTTGATGCGCGGCCGATCACTGGCGCAGTCGGCCGGAGGCCGACGATGCGAAGCACGGATTGCATTCGGAATGCGGTCTTGAACCCGCGCTCAGTATATCACGACCGAACGGATGCTTTCGCCGGAATGCATCAGCTCGAAACCCTTGTTGATGTCTTCGAGGGCCAAGGTGTGGGTGATCATCGGATCGATCTCGATCTTGCCTTCCATGTACCAGTCGACGATCTTCGGCACGTCGGTGCGGCCGCGTGCGCCGCCAAAGGCGGTGCCCATCCAGCTGCGTCCGGTGACGAGCTGGAACGGACGGGTGGAGATCTCCTGACCGGCGCCGGCAACGCCGATGACGACCGACTTGCCCCAGCCGCGATGCGAGGCCTCGAGCGCCTGGCGCATGACCTTGGTGTTGCCCGTGCAGTCGAAGGTGTAGTCGGCGCCGCCGATCTGGTCGGCACCGCGCTTCGTCATGTTGACGAGGTAGGGCACGATGTCGTCGCCGACTTCCTTCGGGTTGACGAAATGGGTCATGCCGAAGCGCTCGCCCCAGGCCTTCTTGTCGTTGTTGAGATCGACACCGATGATCATGTCGGCACCGGCGAGACGCAGGCCCTGGATGACATTGAGGCCGATACCGCCGAGACCGAAGACGATCGCGGTCGCGCCCATCTCGACCTTTGCGGTGTTGATGACGGCGCCGATACCGGTGGTGACACCACAGCCGATGTAACAGATCTTGTCGAACGGCGCGTCGGGGTTGACCTTGGCAACCGCGATTTCAGGCAGAACCGTGTAGTTGGCAAACGTCGAGCAACCCATGTAGTGGTGGATCTTGTCCTTGCCGATCGAGAAGCGCGAGGTGCCGTCCGGCATCAGGCCTTGCCCTTGCGTCGAGCGGATCGCGGTGCACAGGTTGGTCTTGCGCGACAGACACGACGGGCAGGAGCGGCATTCCGGTGTATAGAGCGGGATGACATGATCGCCCTTCTTCACCGAGGTAACACCAGGACCGACGTCGACGACGATGCCGGCACCCTCGTGGCCGAGGATCGCCGGGAACAGACCTTCGGGATCAGCACCCGACAGCGTGAAATCGTCGGTGTGGCAGATGCCGGTGGCCTTGACCTCGATCAGCACTTCTCCGGCCCGCGGGCCTTCGAGCTGAACGGTCATCACTTCCAGCGGCTTGCCTGCCTGAACGGCGACGGCGGCGCGTACATCCATTTTGTGTCTCTTTCTCTTAAGGTTTTCAGCCGATCAGGCGGCGAAGCCTACCGGGGCAGGTAGCGTGTAAGATGGGCTTCCAGGAGCCGGACAAGCGTGATCAGCACCAGGTTGATCAGCAGGTAAAGCAGACCAGCGATGGCGAATATTTCGAGGATCGCATAGGTCTGGCTCATCAGCCGCTTCGCATGGCCGGTGATCTCCAGGACGGTGATGGTGGAGGCGAGGCTCGTTCCCTTGACGACGAGGACGAGCTCGTTGCCGTAGGCCGGCAGCGCTTGCCGGATGGCAAGAGGAAACGTGATCCGGCGAAAGCACAGCAGCCGCGACATGCCGCAGGCCTGTGCTGCTTCGACGAGCCCTCCCGGGATGGACATGAGGCCACCGCGCAGGATCTCCGACGTATAGGCCGCCGTGTTGAGCGCGAGTGCCGTCACCGCGCAATGGGCACCGTCGCCGACGATCCACCAGAGCACGGGGTTGTCCCTGACGAAGGAAAGCTGGCCGAGGCCGTAGTAGAAGAGAAAGAGTTGCACCAGCAGCGGCGTGCCGCGAAAGACAGTGCTGTAGCCTTTGGCAAAGCCGCTGAGCGCCCTGTTGTTCGACAGGCGCATGACCGCAAGCGCCAGGCCAAGGTTGAAGCCGATGGCGACTGAAGCGACCGTGAGCATGGCGGTCAGCCGCAGTCCCTTGGCGAGGGTCGGAACAGCGAGGAAGACGAGCTCGAAATTCATGACCTATTTCCTCGTACGGGGGCGCAGAAGGCGTTCGATCCAGTCGAAACCACCCTGGCTGACCAAGGTGATCGCGAGATAGACGAGAGCGGCGATAAAGTAGAAAATGAAGGGGTTGCGGGTCGAACCGGCCCCGACGAAGGCGACGCGCATCAACTCCTGCAGGCCGACCACCGAGACGAGAGCGGTATCCTTGATCGTTGTCTGCCAGACATTGTTCATGCCCGGAATGGCGATCCGCAGCATCTGCGGCGCGATAATGCGGCGAAAGATCCGCCTGCCCGGAATCCCGAGTGCCCGCGCCGCCTCGATATGCCCGCTTGGAATGGCAGCGAGTGCCCCTCGCACCACTTCGGTCGAATAGGCCCCCGATATGGCGGCGATCGCGACGACCGCGATGGTGAAGGCATAACCGTTGCCGGCCAGTCCCTCGTAGCCGAACGCCGCGGCCACTCGGGCCACGAACTCGACGGAGGAAAAAAAGAGGAGATAGATGATCAGAAGTTCTGGCACGCCCCGCACGACCGACGTGTAGAAGTCCACGACAAGCGTCAGCGGAAAAATCCGGGCCCATTTAATCAGGCCACAGCCAACGCCGATGACGGCGCCAAAGGCCATACTCGCCATGCCGAGGGCGATGGTGATTGCCGCCCCGCGCAGGATTGCCGATATCCAGCCACCTTCCCACACCTGCAAAAGTCCAAGTTCCATCGAACACGCCCAACCTATGCTTTGTCCTGTCGGATGAAGCCTCCCGAGAAAGGAGAGACCTGCGGGTCTTTCGCCTTCCCGGGAGGGGTGCGGTTGCTGTTACTGGCAGGGACGGGAGATGTCCGTCTTGAACCAGGTCTGGCTTGCCTTGCCGATAGAGCCGTCCGCGACCATTTCGCAGAGCGCCTTGTCGATACGGGCCTTCAGTTCGGTATTCTCCTGCGCGATGCCGACGCCGATACCCTCGCCGAGCGTCGGGTCGAAAGTGCTCAGCACCTTGACGTCTACGAACTGGAATTCCTTACCGTCCGGGCGCCCGAGAAAGTCTTGAAGGGCGGATGAATCGGCAAATGCCGCCTCGACGCGGCCGCTGGCGAGGTCGATCTGCATCTGGTCGAGCGTGTCATAGGTCTTCAGGACGGCGGACGAGGCACGCTTTTCCATGAAATGCGCATGGGTGGTGCCGGCCTGGACGCCGACCGTACGGCCGTCGAGCGATGTCAGCAGCGCCTCGATGTCCTTGACGCCGGCAAGATCTGAATCCTTTTTGACCACGAACATGTTGGCGAGCTCTGCGTAGCCGACCGAGAAGTTGATCTGCTTCTTGCGCTCGGCGGTGATCGACATGCCGGAAATGATGATGTCGAAACGTTTGGCCTTCAGCGCCGGAATGAGGCCGTCGAATGCCTGAACGACGAAGTGACACTTCATTTCCAGTTTGGCGCAGAGCAGGTTTCCGACATCCGCGTCAAAACCGGTAACGTTGCCGGCGGCATCGGCCATGCTCCACGGCGGATATTCGCCCTCCGTTCCGATCGACAATTCTCCCTCGGCTGCGTGGGCCGCAGTAAGGCCGGTGGCGAAGAACGTGGCGATCAATAGACTTTTCAACTTCATGTTTTGGTTCCCCTTGTTGAGCATTCTTGTTGGCTCCCGTTCCGGGGTGAGTCCCGGACGGGTAATGACGGCGGGCTGTCAGAGCGTACGGGCCAGGAACTGGCGCATGCGTTCGGAGCGCGGGTTGGTGAAGACATCCGCCGGGGCACCCTCCTCCTCCACCTTTCCCTGGTGGAGGAAGAGGATCTTGTGCGAGACCTCGCGCGCGAACTGCATTTCGTGCGTCACGAGGATCATCGTATTTCCTTCTTCGGCCAGCTGCCGGATGACGCGTAGGACCTCGCCGACCAGCTCGGGATCGAGCGCGGAAGTCGGCTCGTCGAGGAGGATCAGCTTCGGACGCATAGCGAGCGTGCGGGCAATGGCGGCGCGTTGTTGCTGGCCACCGGACAGCTGCCCGGGATACTGAGCGTGTTTGTCGGAAAGGCCGACCTTCTTCAGGAGCGCATGAGCCTGATCGACAGCCGCTTGTCGTCCCTCCTTCAGGACGTGTATCGGCGCCTCGATGATGTTTTCGAGGACCGTCATGTGTGGCCAGAGATTGAAGTTCTGGAACACCATGCCGACGCGTGAGCGGATGCGCTCGACCTGCCGGATGTCGGCAGGTGCAGCACTGCCGTCCGGCGTTTTCTTCATGCGGATTTCTTCACCGTCGATGACGATGCTCCCGTCGTTCGGCTGCTCGAGCAGATTGATGCAGCGCAGGAAGGTGCTCTTTCCCGAACCGGAAGAGCCGATCATCGACACGACCTCACCCGGTTGTGCAGAGACGCTGACGCCGTTGAGCACCGAGAGGGGGCCGAAGCGTTTGTGGATGTCGTGCACCTCGATCGCCGGTCTTTCGCAAAGCCTTGGGCCGCCGGACTCCGGATGGGCGACGACGATGACCGCGGCTGCTGTAGGCACGGATTTTTCGGGTCGCGCGCCGCCTAATGCCTTGAGATCGGCAAAGGCGCGGTCGAAGTGGCGCAAGGATGCCTCAAGACAGGCGCAATGCCAGTCGGCGTCTTCCGGAACGAAGGCGGCGCGCAGGTCCTTCTTGATCCGGTGGCCGAGCGGCGTATCGATCTTGCCGAACAGGTGAAGCCAATTGTCCGCCCGGACGGCATCCGAGACGGTTGAACCGTCCAGAGTGCCACATTCGACGACGAGCGGCAGGACGCGCGCCTTCGGTAGCGCACCACGTACAGCGGCCGATACATAGCCGGTGGCGGTCGCGGCGATGCCGGTATCTGTCGTCGCGTCCTCTCCGGTCAAGACGACCGAGAGCGCGGGACCGAAGATGCTTCGGCCCCATTCCAGACCGGGGTGCTCGCTCTCGGCAACCGAGAGGAGGGCGGGATAGCCGTAAGGCCCGGCGCCGGTGTGCAGGTCGAAGACGACAACCTCGGCCGCCTTCTGTGCGAAGGTCGACAGGATCTCGATCAGGGTTCGGTTGGACCAGACCGGACCGTCGCCGCCATAGAACAGACCGTCCGGAAAGTCGTATTGTCCCGCTTCCACGATCGGGGCGATGCCGGCGTGACCACCAAACCGCCGCTTGGCGTCTTCGTATGCCTCAATGGCTGCGTCACGCTCCGGGCCGTCCCAGGCGCGACAGACCAGGGCCTGATGCAATGCGGCATAGCGTTCGTTGTTCGGCGGCGCCTTTCGCCAGTCGATGAAATTGCGGTTGAGATCGACATTGTCTTCGTTCACCCGGCGTGCCCATGCCGTGCCCCAGGGGTTGATGAGGTGGATCGCCAGAACGGCGGTATCATCTGGAAGTTTCCAAGGGGAGTTTTGCGAAAGCCACGCTGTCTGGCAGGCCGAGCCGAAGGGACCTTCGACGCCGTGCGTCCCGGAGATCAGCACCATCAGCTTTTCGGCATCGTTGCGCCCGAGATAGGCAACGTCGGTCGCCAGCCGTTCCCCCTTCGGGCCGTGCAACGGGTGCAGGTACTCGATCAGGCTGGCGCCCGCGGTGCGGGCGGCAGCGAGAAAACGGGCGCGCAAGGCGGAAAAGTCACCGGAGAAAAGGCCGGATGGCGCTGAAGGGGACATGCGATGGGGCTCCCGGTTTGCTCTGTGCAGGCTTGCGTTTCCGCTCATTTTCTCGTTCCCGTGGGGCCGTGCCGCGACCCCTTGTTGTGTTTTGACTTGAAGGACGCCGCAGCCATCACGTCCTGATGAGGTCGCGAAGCGCATCGAGGAAGCGGTCGTTTTCCGGGGGGGTGCCGATCGTTACGCGGATGAAGGTGTCGTAACCTTCCTCCTTCCATGGCTTGACGATGATCCCCTGCGACAGGAAGTGATCGAACGCGATCCGGCTTTCCCGCCCGACGTCGATGAACAGGAAATTGGTCTGCGATCTGGCCGCCGAAAGGCCCATGTCGGCGACGGCACTGGCGACCCGCGCCCGCTCGCGTTTCAGCCTCGCGACCGAAGACCGCATCCATGCTTCGTCCGCAAGTGCTGCGACGGCCGCCACCTGCGCGGCAGCATTGACGTTGAACGGCGTCTTGGCGGCGCTCACGGCCTGCGCCAGCCGGACATCGGATGTCACGGCATAACCGACGCGCAGGCCTGCAAGCCCATAGGCCTTGGAAAAGGTCCGTAGCACCACCCAGGACAGGTCGGTCGCCGAGAGCGCGGCGAGACCGTGGGGCGTGTCTTCGTCCGTGAACTCGAAATAGGCCTCGTCGAGCACCAGAAGCGTTTCATGTCTCACCGCTGCGAGAATGCGCGCCAGTCCCTTGCGATCGAGCGCCGGACCGACCGGATTGGAAGGGGACGAGAGGAAGAAAATCGCCGGTGCGCGCTCGAGCATGGTGGTAATCGCCGGTATGTCGAAATCGAGATCTGGCCGCATGCCGACTTTCTCGACCCTGGCGCCATTGGCAAGCGCCTCGATCTCGTGCAATCCGAAGCCGGGACAGACGGTTGCCGCGAGAGTGCCGGGGCGCAGCACCGCGCGACAGATCGCGGCGATCATTTCCTCCGAGCCGTTGCCGGCGACGATCCGGTCGGTATCAACGCCGAGCTTGTGGCTGAGCGCCGTCCGCAGTGCCGTACAGGCAGGATCCGAGTAGCGCGAGGGCTCAAGGTGTCCGAGTGCGGCTGCGACATGTGGTGAACACCCGTCCGGGTTCTCGTTGCTGGCAAGTGCTGCGATGTCTTGCCGACCGCTGTGCTGCCGCGCCACAGCGATGTTCATGCCGGCATTGTAGGGCGGAAGGCCCGCCACATGCGGATTGAGCGGGAGTTCGGTATGAAGCGGTTTCGTCACGGATCTTCCTTCAAGGCTTGGACATCTGGTTGAAACGGCGCCTTTTTGGGCGGTCAGAGATCGAGCACGATCGAGGATTTCGGTCTGGTGCAGCACAGAAGCACCCGGTCGGCCGGCAGTTCGTCGAGAGGTTCCTCGAAGTAGGCGACCTCGCCCGAGACCAAACTCTGTTCACAGGTCCCGCAAACGCCGGCCCGGCAGGAAAACTCGGGCTCGATGCCCTGCGCCTCCAGGAAGGCGAGGATGGATTCGCTCGTTCCATCCCAGGCGAGACTGCGGCCCGACTTCCGCAGAACAATGCGTGGACCATCCGCATTGGTGGCCGGCTGGGCGGTTGTTGCTATTGCGGATCGCGCCGTCGTCTGCCCAGGCTCCGTCAACAGGCTCGCCGGCCCGAAGAACTCGTAGGCGATGCGTTCCTTGCGCACCCCGAGGCCGGTCAGAATGCCGTAGAGCGCCTGCATGAAGGGCGGCGGCCCGCACATGTAGATCTCGTAGTCGTCGAGCGGCAGAAGGCTCTGAAGCGTGGTGCGGGTCAGAAAGCCCGTGGAGTGGCAGCGGGCAGCTTCCAAATCTGCACCTTCGGCAAAGCGGTAGCAGAAATGGATGGCGATGCCGGAACGCAGCGCCGCGAGACTTTCCACCTCTTCGCGCAGTGCATGCACGCCTGCATGGTCGCAGGCATGGATGAACCAGACAGGGCGGTCGCATTCCCGCGCCAGGATATTGAGCATTGACACCGTCGGTGTCAGTCCGACGCCGCCGGAAAGAAGGACGACGGGCCGGGAGCTCATGCTGTCGAGCTTGAAGGCGCCGCGTGGCGGGTCGATGTCGATAACGGCGCCAGGCTCGATCTCGTCATGCAGCCAACAGGAGCTCAGGCCATCCGGCACGTCGCTCGACGGTGCGGCCTCACGCTTCACGGTGATCCGGTAGGTTCCCTCCTCTCGTGGGGAAGACGAGACGGTGTAGTTGCGCAGGACATGTCCTCCCTTGCGGTCGGGAACACGCATCGTCAGGAACTGTCCCGCCTCGAATGGCCGCCAGTGTTGGCGTTCGAGTGGGGCAAGGCGGAACGAGGTGATGGTGGCGCTTTCGCGTCCCTTCGAGATGACTTCGAAGGGACGGAAGCGCGAGGCAGCTGCATCGAGCATCCGGAACGCTCCCTACTCGGCTGCGACGCTGGCGGGATCGGTTTTCGTCTCGGCGGCGATCAACTGAGCCAGCTTGCGCCGGAAGCGCATCGGGCCGACGTCGATTTTCAGGTCGAGGTTCGGTGTCTGCTGGTTCGCCATCCCGTGATGAACGGCTTCCAGAACGACGCGGTCCTCTTCGAAAGCGCCGCGCACGGACTTGGCAAAACTCTCGGAAACCTTGACGTCGTCAGGCGCAAAGTTGCGCATCTGGAACCAGTAATACTTGGTCCGGTTTTGATCGACCGGCGTCATGAAGTTGTAGCTGTCCATCAGGAAGGTATTTTCCGGCAGCGCCCGGCCTTCGCCGCCAGTGTGGGCGGGCGCGAAGATCGCCTTGATGATCGCGTTGCTCGGATAACGCACTTCGTAGTGCTGCTTGCGGTCCGTATTGCCCTCAAATTGCAAGAAGGGCGCATAGAACGGGGCCGGTTCGGAATCGATCATCCAGCGCCAGACGGTGACGCCGTCATCTTTGACGGTCGTCTCAAGCGGCGTTTCCTCGCAGGCGGAGCTGGCGAAGGATGACTGGTGGACCCAGGCGACATGGGACGGGTCGAGCAGGTTGTCCGTCATATAGAGGTAATTGCAGTTCAGCGTCATCGACTCGCCGCGATTGACGCCCCAGGCCGGGTCGCCGAAATGCTCGACTTCGAAGATATCCTTCGGGTCCGCCTTGTCGACATCTCCCATCCAGACCCAAAGCAGGCCGTAGCGTTCATGCACCGGGTAAGAACGCACCTTGGCGACATGCGGGATCCGCTCAGCCCCCGGAACGCGCGTGCAGATGCCCGAACAGTCGAAGGTGAGGCCATGGTAGCCGCATTCGACGTCGTCGCCCTTGATGCGCCCCATCGAGAGCGGCAGCTTGCGATGGGGACAGGCATCCTCGAGTGCCGCGGCACTGCCGTCCTGCTTGCGGTAAAGGACGATGTTTTCGCCGAGCATCGTCACCGGTTTCAGCTCGCGGTCGACCTCGTGATCCCAGGCTGCGACATACCAGGCGTTCTTGAGAAACATTTCGCTCTCCTTGCGTTTTGTTAATTCAGTGTTCGGCTTTTTCTTTGTGCCAACAAGTTGCCAGCGCCTGCGTTCTTTTTTAGATTTTCTAAATTGGAGCGACTGGCAGAAGGAGTGCTTTACGATGCCGAACCCGTCCTTGCGCGGCTTGCAGGCCTTTGAGGCGATCGGACGATGTGGCACGGTCAGCGCTGCGGCGGAGGACCTCGGGGTATCGCCCGGTGCCGTCAGTCAGTTGGTACGAAACCTGGAGCAATGTCTCGGGCTGACGTTATTGGAGAGGCGCGGGCGGCGTGTTGAGCTTTCTTCCTGGGGCCGGTTGTACTACCGGGAAGTCGCGAAAGGCTTCCAGCAGCTCTCCCATGCCGCCAACGTTCTTACCCGCGCCCGCAACGAGACCGGGATCGTTCTGAGCGCCCTGACGTCGGTCGCCAACAAGTGGGTCAACCGCAAGATTTTCGACTGGCAAACGCTCTGTCCGGAATCGAGCGTCCGCATTCTCGGGCAGGAGCAGGAACCGCGCATTGGTGCCGATCAAGTGGATTTCCGCATTACCTACGGTCGGCGCTCTTACGTGCATGAGCACGTGGCCACCCTGTTCACGGACTGGATGGTCCCTGCCTGCTCGCCGATGCTGATTGCCGGACGCGGCCTTGAAACGCCGCGCGATATCCTGAGCTTTCCCCTTCTTAACGTGGAGTGGGAGGCAGACTACAAAGCTTCCCCGCAATGGAATGACTGGGCGGCGCTGGTGCACGCCGATGGCGGCCAAAAGTTCTCAGGTCTCTCCTTCACCTTGTCGAGCAGTGCGATTGACGCGGCCGTGAACGGTAGGGGATTTGTTCTCGCGCAGGTTTCCATGATCAAGGATGAGATCGCCTCTGGATCTCTGGTTGTGCCCTTCGACATTCGTATGAAACTGCCCGAAAGCTACTATCTCGCCTGGGATCGGGCCGCCCTCGAAAAACCATTTGGGCAGAAGTTTCACAAATGGTTGCTTGGCGTTGCTAGACAGCAAGATCAAATGTCAGCTCCAGGCTCCTCGTTCGACCCGGCTAACATGAGAATTTAGTCTCAAGAAACGTGTTGTCTGCCCTAGGCTGTGCGTGATGGACGGTTCGATTCCGTTCAAGGCGAGGGATTGATAGTTGGCTCTCGTGCCGAAAGCGGACGGGCACTTCAGAAGATAGATGCCGCATAGCTGCTGTTGAAAGCTGCGGTCCTAGGATTTGATTGTACTACCGTGGAGACGCATCAAGACCCCGTTGGCATGGGTGAAATTAGCGAGCTGATCCTGGAAGTGGCATGCCCATTTCTCGCAGTGAAAGAGGTTATTGCCGAAGCGCCAGACGAT
This sequence comes from Ensifer adhaerens, assembly GCF_013283195.1. Classification (GTDB taxonomy): domain Bacteria; phylum Pseudomonadota; class Alphaproteobacteria; order Rhizobiales; family Rhizobiaceae; genus Ensifer; species Ensifer adhaerens_G. The sequence goes on from NZ_JABEKT010000002.1 coordinate 712,935, forward strand.
GATCAGCACGGTGACCAGCCAGTCACGCGGATGGTTGTCGCTGCCCTCGAGAACCGACTAGACAACCGCGGGTTTGGTCCACGCCGATCCTAGGCAAGCTGTGTTCCGGCGAGTAAACGGCCCGCTTTGGGGACGCCCAGGTCAATGGCCAATCCCCATTGAGGCACCCTTCAGGGGGAGCTGTCACGCGAGCGATAGTGGACATGGCGACTGTCGGACCCGATACCTGCCTGAGCTGCGAGGGCTGCGTCCCAAATCGTATTTCCAAGTCCGAACATTTCGATCCTTTGAACCAGTCGCCGATGTCGAGAGGCTGGCTTGCGCTAGCTCGATTTGAGGGTGGCAGTTCGCTTTCGGCCCGCTCCGTGGGTGACAACCCTGGCTACGCGGAAGGACAGCTATCAGGAGCTTCAACCGGTGTTACGAATGGCCAGAGTGAGGGGCAAGGCAGCCATACGATGTGCCGCTGGTGAAGGTCAGGAAGGGGGTAGAACTCCCGGCTCAGGCTTTGCGGCGGAAGGGCAGAGAAGGGGCAAGGGAGTCATTCTTGATCCATGAGAACGGCCGCCTGCATCACTTTAAAGATCAAGACCGCCGATGGCGGTGCGGCTGCTCTGCATTCTCCCAGTCTGTTCAACGCGCTTGTGGCGCCACGACGTGGCGGCGGTTGATGGTCGCCGGACGGCCCTTGATGGAGAGGGACGTATCGCGCTTTTCGCGTTCCGCCACGACCTTGCCCTTCGAGACGACACAGAGCCGCTCGGCGCGCAGGCGCACCGCTTCGATGGGGTTGCCTGCATCGAGAACGACAAGGCTTGCCGATCTGCCGACGGCCAGGCCGAGATGATCGAGCCCCATGATCTCGGCATTGACCTTGGTGACCATGTCGAAGCAGGAGCGCATGTCCGCTGGCGAGGACATCTGGGCGACGTGCAATCCCATGAACGCGACGTCGAGCATGTCGGCTGTGCCGAGGGAGTACCACGGGTCGAGCACGCAATCCTGACCCCAGCCGACGCGGATGCCGGCCTTCAGCATCTCGGGCACGCGCGTCATGCCACGGCGCTTGGGATAGGTGTCGTGCCGCCCCTGCAGCATGATGTTGATCAGCGGATTGGGGATCGCCGAGACGCCCGCTTCCGCAATCAGCGGCAGCAGCTTCGAGACGTAGTAGTTGTCCATCGAATGCATCGAGGTGAGGTGCGAGCCGGCGACCCGGCCTTGCAGGCCGAGCCTCTGGGTTTCATAGGCTAGCTGCTCGATATGGCGCGACAGCGGGTCGTCGGTCTCGTCGCAATGCAGGTCGACCATCAGGCCGCGCTTGGCCGCGATCTCGCAAAGTTCGGTCACGGACCGCGCTCCGTCGGACATGGTGCGCTCGAAATGCGGGATGCCGCCGACGATGTCGACGCCCATGTCGAGCGCACGGATGGTGTTTTCGCGCGCATTCGGCGCGCGATAGAGCCCATCCTGCGGAAAGGCGACGAGCTGGAGATCGATATAGGGCGCGATCTCTTTCTTCACCTCGAGCAGCGCCTCCACCGCAAGGAGACGGTCGTCGCAGGTATCGACATGGGTGCGGATGGCGAGCAGGCCCATCGAGACGGCCCAGTCGCAATAGGCCAGAGCACGTTCCTTGACGGCTTCATGGGTCAGGATCGGTTTGAGCTCGCCCCAAAGCGCGATGCCTTCGAGCAGCGTGCCCGAGGCATTGATCCGCGGCAGGCCATAGGACAGTGTAGCGTCCATATGGAAATGCGGGTCGACGAAGGGCTGGCTGACAAGGTTGCCGGAGGCATCGATGACACGACCGGCCTCGGCATCGATGCCTGGCTCGATTGCGGCGATCCTGTCACTTTTGATGCCGATATCGGCGACGGTTCCATCGGGCAGCGTGCCGCCCTTTACGATCAGGTCGAAACTCATCTTTCGCCTTTCTGGTACGGGATCATCAAAGCTTTGGGGTAAGTAGCACGCCGCGCGACCAGGATCAGCGCCAGGATCGACAGCGCATAGGGCATCATCAGGAAAACCTGATAGGGCACGATGCCGCCGGATATCTGCTGCAGGCGAACCTGATAGGCATCGAAGGCGGCAAACAGGATGGCGCCGATTAGCGCTTTTCCTGGCCGCCAGGAACCGAAGACGACCAGCGCGATACAGATCCAGCCGCGGCCATTGATCATCTGGAAGAAGAATGAATTGAAGGCCGAGATGGTGAGGAAGGCACCGCCGACCGCCATCAGCGCACTGCCGACGGCCACCGCACCCATGCGGATGCCGGTGACTGAAATGCCCTGCGCTTCGACCGCCGACGGGTTTTCGCCGGCGGCGCGAACGGCGAGGCCGACGGGCGTGCGATAGAGAATCCAGGCGACGGCTGCGACCGATACGAATGCGAGATAGGTCAGCGGCGTCTGGGTAAACAGCGCCTCGCCAACGACGGGAATCTCGGACAGGCCCGGGACCGCCAGGGGTTGGAACGGCTCGATCTTCGGCGGCGAAGTCACCTCGGGCAGGACAAGCCGATAGGTGAAATAGGTCAGGCTCGTGGCAAGCAGCGTGACGCCGATGCCGACAACGTGCTGGGACAGGCCGAGCGGGACCGTGAGCGTGGCGTGCAACAGCCCGAACAGGGCGCCGACAAGGGCTGCGACCAGCACGCCGGCCCAGAGATCGCCACCGGAATAGACGGTGAACCAGCCGGCGAACGCGCCTGCCGTCATGATCCCCTCAATGCCGAGGTTGAGAACGCCGGCGCGCTCGCAGATCAATTCGCCCATGGTCGCGAAGATCAGCGGGGACGCTATGCGGATGGCTGCAACCCAGAAGGAGGCGGTGAAGAGGATTTCAAGCGCGTCCATGTCACCTCCACTTGATCCGGTAGCGCGTCAGAAGGATCGCGACAACCATCGTCAGAAGCGAGGTGGCGACCATGACGTCCGCTATGTAACTCGGCACCTTGGCCGCACGGCTCATGGCATCGGCGCCGACGAAGATGCCGGCGACAAAGATGGCCGATGCGATCACGCCGAGCGGATTGAGCATGGCGAGCATCGCGACGACGATGCCGCTGTAGCCGTAGCCCGGCGACAGATCGAGCGTCAGGTTGCCCTTGAGCCCCGAGACTTCGGAAAAACCGGCGAGTGCCGCCAGACCGCCCGAGAGCAACGCCGTCTTCATCAGCGTGCGATTGACCAGGATACCGACGAACCGCGCGCCTTCCGGGTTATGGCCGACGGCGCGCATTTCGTAGCCGAGAACCGTCTTTTTCATGACGAGCCAGACGAAAACGGCCGAAACGATGGCGATGACGAAGCCGTAATGCAGGCGCTTGCCCTGGATAATGCGCGGCAGCTGGGCCTCGGCGATGACCTTCTGCGATTGCGGCCAGCCGAGCCCCATCGGATCCTTGAGGACACCTTCAAGCAGCATCGACACGAACAGCAGCACGATGAAATTGAGCAGCAGCGTGGTCACCACTTCGTCGACGCCGAAGCGGGTCTTCAGCACGGCCGGGCCGAGCAGAAGGGCCGCACCTGCCGCCATGGCGGCGATCATGATCACCGGGATCAGGATGACCGAAGGCAGCGGCAGTGCGCCGGTTCCCAGCACCACGGTGACGACACCGCCGATGTAGAGTTGGGCTTCCGCGCCGATATTCCAGAGCTTTGCCCGAAAGGCGACGGCGATCGCCAGGCCGGTGAAGATCAGCGGTGTTGCGCGGGTCAGGGTTTCCACGAGCGCGAACTGCGAGCCGGCCGCGCCCTTGGCAACGAGATAAAAGACGGAGAGGGGAGAGGCGCCAGCGGCAAGCACCAGCATCGATGTCAGGAAAAGCGTCGTGGCGATGGCCGCCAGCGGAAATGTCAGGGTGACTGCCAGGGACGGTGCCGGCTTCGGTTCAAGCCGCATGGTCGCTGTGCTCCCCGCTATGGCCTGCCATCAGCTCTCCCAGTTCCCGAATGCTGCGCTCGCCGCGCGAAGACGGCGTCGAAAGGCGTCCCTTGGACATGACGATGATGCGGTCGGACAAGGCCAGGACTTCCTCGAGGTCTTCCGAAATCAGCAATACAGCTGCACCCCTGTCTCGTGCTTCAAGCAGCATGCGGTGGACATAGGCGACGGCGCCGACATCGAGGCCGCGGGTCGGCTGGCTTGCCAGGATGACCGTCGGGTCGGGATCGAGGGCCCGACCCAGGATGAGTTTCTGCATGTTGCCGCCCGAAAGGAGGCGTATCCGTGCCTCGGGTGAGGGGCATTTGACCTCGTAGTCGGCGATGAGTTTCTCGGCGAACTGGCGGGACGCCTTCCAGTTCAGGAAGCCCATGCGGCTGAACCGTGGGCTCCTGTAGCGTTCGGCGATGACATTCTCCGTCACGCTCATGTCGCCGATGCTGCCGATGGCGTGGCGGTCTTCCGGAATGCGGGCCACGCCATGGGCGAGGGCTGCGCGGGGTGACCAGTCGGCGACGTCTTGCCCGGCGATGGAAATGTTCCCGCGCACCTGGCGCCGGATGCCGGCGATGAGGGCGGCAAGGACGGCCTGGCCATTGCCGGCAACGCCGGCAAGCCCTGTGATTTCTCCGGCTGTAAGCGTGAGCGACACCTCGTCGAGGCCGGACCCGTTATAGGGCGCTGTGGACACGCGTTCGAGCGCCAGCAGCGGTGCACCCCGTTTCATCGGGCTGACCTTCGCCGACTTGACCTCCTGGCCGACCATGAGGGCCGCCAGTTCCTTGCGGTCGGTCGAGGCGGTGTCGCGCTCGCCAACAAGCTGGCCGGAGCGAAGAACCAGCACACGATCGCTGACCGCCATCACCTCGTGCAGTTTGTGCGAGATGAAGATGATCGACAGGCCCTTGGCGACGAGCAGCTTCAACGTTCGAAACAGTGCGTCGGTCTCGGCTGGGGTCAGAACGGCCGTCGGTTCGTCGAGGATGAGGATACGGGCTTCGCGATACAGCGCCTTCAGGATCTCGACGCGCTGGCGTTCGCCGACCGAAAGAGTGGCGACGGTGGCGGCCGGATCAACAGTGAGGCCGAAATCCGCGGAGAGTTGCTCGATGCGCCGCCGCGCTGCGGCCCGGTTGAGACGCATGCGCCAGAGGCTTTGCGTGCCAAGCGCGATGTTTTCCTGCACCGTCATGTTGTCGGCAAGGGTAAAATGCTGGTGGACCATGCCGATGCCGGCATCAAGGGCAGCGCGCGGATCTCCGGGCGGAAGAGGTTTGCCAAAGGCCTCCACGGTCCCTTCGTCGGCGACGTAGTGACCGAAGAGAATGTTCATCAGCGTCGTCTTGCCGGCGCCATTCTCGCCGAGAAGCGCTATGACTTCGCCCCGCTTCAACTCGAAGGAAATGGCATCGTTGGCCCTGAGCGGGCCGAAACGCTTGCTGATGCCGGACAGACGAAGGGCAGGGGTGCTTGACACGGCGGTAACCGGAAGTGGCGTTGCGGGAAGGCTCCTTTCCCGTCCAGGGAGGTCATGGTCGCTATCGACGGAGGGGAGTTCCTCACCCGCCACGGCCATCACCGTCCCATGAACGGGAGGACAGGCTAGCTCGACTTCGGCTCGGCGTCGTTGACCTCGACGGTGAAAGAGCCGCCCTTGATCGCCTTTTCCTTCTCCGCGACCTTGGCCTTGACGTCGTCGGGAACCTTGCCGTCGAAGGTGCCGAGAGGTGCGAGCGAACAGCCGCCGTTCTTCATGAAGGAATAGACGCCGTAGTCGTCCGCCTTGAACGTGCCGGCCTTCACTTCGGCTATCGCCTTGTCGAGCGTCGGTTCGAAGTGCCACAACGCGGAGGCGACGACCGTATCCGGATAGTCCGCCTGGGTATCGATGACATTGCCGATGGCCAGGATCTTCTTTTCCTTGGCGGCATCGGACACGCCGAAACGTTCGGCATACAGGAGGTCTGCACCGCCATCGATCTGGGCGAATGCGGTCTCCTTCGCCTTGGGCGGATCGAACCATGAGCCGATGAAGGCAACCTGGAACTTGGTATCCGGTGCCACTTCCTTAACGCCGACCATGAATGCGTTCATCAGCCGGTTGACCTCCGGGATCGGATAGCCTCCCACCATGCCGATGTTTTTGGACTTGGTCATTGCGCCGGCGATGAGGCCGGACAGATAGGATGCGTCCTGAATGTAGTTGTCGAACACCGAGAAGTTGGGCACGGCGGCATCGGGTTTGAAGCTCGAGCCCATCAGGAAGGCGACATCAGGATAGTCCTTGGCGACGGCGCGGGCGGCATCCTCAACGCCGAAGACTTCGCCCAGGATCAGCTTGTGGCCGGCCTCGCAATATTCGCGCATGACGCGCTCGTAGTCGTTGTTCGCGGTGTTTTCGGAGTAGACGTATTCGATGTCGCCGCGTTCCTTGGCGGCGTTGGCCGCCTTGTGGATGCGGCTGACCCACTGTTGCTCGACCGGTACGGTATAAACGGCTGCCACCTTGATCGGGTCAGCAGCCAGCAGACGACCTGGTAGACCCGCCGCGGCCACTGCGGCGGAAGCGCCGGCAATTTTGATCAGGTTTCTTCTGGAAATGGCGAGATTGAAGGAATTGCTATGCATGAAATTCCCCTCTGATTGATTGCGCGTTTTGGAACGCGTCTTTTTACCACTTGGTCAATGTAGGTGAAGTTGAAGATTGCAGCAATTGGACGCCGCGGAAAGTTCACCTCACGCTCAGGTGATGGAAATAAGCCATCGGAGCACAACGGCGAAGGCGCACCTATGTCGCGTTGTGCACAATCTATCCCTAAAGAAGAGCGCCCATTCCAACCCGGCCCCGCCCGTTAAATTGATGAGTGCCTCGGCGTGAGCTCCAGTCGGCATACTTGCGCCAGGCTCAATGGGGATATTGGTGTCGCCCGATAGGATGGTCGGAATTGAACGCGATTTAAGTTCATCGGCAACACGTGCGGGATCTTGCCAACGATATCGGGCGAAACCGAAGCCCGGGCGTGATAAATTGCGTCCGATGAGTGTCTGTCTTGCCGGCAGGGTGCGCAGTCCAATGCGCATTGTGCAGGTATTGGGACGATCTTTGTTCGCGCCGGCAGTCAACGTGTCCAAGGATCAGAACTGATCGCATTCGGGCCGAGCGGATGGTTCGACGCGCCGCAGCATGGAGATCTCTATGCCCTTGTTCATTGTGCATCATCAGCACTCGCCCGACACCTGCCCCGCGCGCGATCCGGCCAAGGGAACGATGCTGTTGAAGCACTTGAGCCGATCGGGCGCCGCTCGCCACGGTGTTCTGATCAAGGCCGAGGCCGTTGATCGTACCCGGGTGGTATGCGGTGGCGTCCGTCAAGTGGATGACCGAGATCGTCGTTACCGACCAGCCCTGCAAGGCCCACTATCAAATCGAGAAGTATTGGTATCAATGGCCCCGGAACGGGCACGACGAGCGCGCGCCGGTGACACTTATGAACGTGCGAGCGCTAATTTCTTCGCCCGGACCAGGGAGAGCACCTGCCGCGCGGCGAGACCGCGATCCGGGGTGTCGCGTGGTCGGGCGCCGGGAGCATACCCAAAGTCGATGTAAGCCTGAATGGCGGCCCATGGGGCGAGGCGCGGCTCATTGGCGAACAGCGGAGCTTTGCCCGGCAATGGTGGGAGCTGATCACGCGACTTGAGCAGACGGGCCGCTGACAGTGCGGGCGCGCGCCACCGACACAGCAGGCCGGACTCAGCCTGAGCGCGCTGAGTGGAACTGTCTGGGCTACGGTAACAACTCGATCCACTCCGTAACAGCAGAAATAACCTGAAGATCGGAGACCGAGCGCCTCAACAAACACCGTTGACGCTGCAGTCGGAAGGCAGGTGCGTTGCAGAGTCGAGAAGACGGCGCCGGTTGCTCTTCGACGCGACGGGTTGTCTTATAACCTGTCGCGCTCTTGCTCGCCGCCTCGTCGTCTGCCCTTGCAGCTGTCCTGTATCTATCAAACTGGAAAAGGCAAACCGTAGCGCTCTCTGACTGTTCGCTCCTCATATCGGCTGCGATAGACACCGCGGTCCTGGAGGATAGGGACGACTTTCTCGACGAATTCCTCGATGTCATCAGGTGCCCGGGGCGGCTGAAGCGTGTAGCCGTCGACGGTGCCGTCAGACCAGAGATCGATGAGGGCGTCCGCCACTTCCTCCGGCGTGCCGAGCAGCAGGCGGTGATGGCCCTCCGAGCGGCGCACGACCTGTCTGGCCGTGAGCCTTTCGTGTGTCAGCAGATCAAGGAGCCCGAGCCCCATGCCGACCGCCTGAAGCCGGTTGGGATCGGGCACGAAGCGTTCGGGATTGAGAACCGCATCCGGATCGAAGCCATCCGGATCGATGCCATTATCCTTGATGAATCTGGCGATCAGCCCGTCCTCGGAGCCGGCGCCGCTGAACAGCTCGTGCTTGCGCAACGCCTCTTCACGGGTCTCGCCGAGGATGACCACGAGGCCGGGCACGATGCGGATGCCGGTCGGATCCCGGCCAAGAGCCGCGGCGCGGCTTTTGACTTTCGCACCGAAAGCCTGGCCGGCCGGGCGGGAGAGGATGTTGCAATAGATGATTTCGCCGTGGCGCGCGGCGAGATCGATGCCGCCCTCGGAGGCGCCGGCCTGCGCGATCACTGGATGGCCTTGGGGCCCGCGCGGCACGTTGAGCGGTCCCCTGACGGAGAAATGATCGCCGTCATGGTCGATCGCCCGGGCGCTTGCCGCATCCCAGAACCGGTCGTCCGGGATGCTGCCTTCCCGGGCCGGATCCCAGCTCGCCCAGAGTTTCTTGGTGACATCGAGGAATTCGGACGCCTTGGCGTAGCGCTCGCTGCGGGGCGGCAGCGGTGCCGAGCCGAAGTTGGCGGCAACATTGGGGTTGAAGGACGAGACGATGTTGATGATCAGCCGGCCGCCGGAAATGATGTCCGTCGACTGGGTGCGGCGCGCGAGATTGTAGGGCGAATTGTAGGTGGATGACATCGTCGCGACGAAGCCGATGTCGGGCACCTGCGCGGCCAAGGCGGTACAAAGGATCAGCGGGTCGATCGTATGGAACGGCCGGCTGTTCGGGTCGGTCATCATCGCCGGGTGATCAGAAAAGAACACCGCGTCGAACAGGCCCCTGTGCGCCAGTTCCGTCAGGCGGCGATAGTAGCCGGGATCGTAGATGTCGTGGCGGTCGCCGGTGCGGTACTTCCAGGCGGCCGGCAGGTAGCCCGTGGTGTTGATGCCGACATTAAGGTTGAGCTTGCGCGTCTTGCGGGACATGCCGATCACGGTCCTTCAGTACGCCGCGGTGAAGCGGCGGCCGATGAACTGTCCTTTTTCGAGTTCATCGAGAATGGCGATGGCGAAGTCGGCTTCTGAAATGCTGCTCTCGCCCGCCTCGTTGCGCAAGAGCCTGTCTTCGCCGAGCCTGAATGTTCCAGTTCTTTCGCCGGCCTTGATCGACAGCGGCGGCGAGACATAGGTCCAGTCGAGATCGTGTTCGCCGCGCTTCAGGCTGCGCAGGATCTCGCGGTTGCGCAGCGTGTGAGCCTTGTGCTCGGCCGGATAGAAATCGCTGTCGACCACATCGACGCCAGGGCTCGCCTCCAGGCTGCCGACGCCGCCGACGATGATGATGCGGCGCACACCCGCCTGCTTGACGCCTGCAAGCAGCGACGCGTGCGCGTCTCGGATCAGCTCTGCGGCGTCCTCCGCGGAATGACGGCGCAGACCCGGGCTATAGGCGCTGATGACGGCGTCGTGTCCGGCGACGATTTTTGCGACTTCGCCGACATCGGCGATGTCGGCCTTGTGCAGGGTGAGGCCTTCTTCAGGCTCGATGTCGGTGGAGCGGGTGACGGCCGTCACACGGCGGCCGCGTGACAGTGCCTCCTTGCGGATATTGCTGCCGATGTTTCCGGAGGCGCCAAAGACGACGATGGACATGATCAGATCTTTCCTGAGGTTTTTAGAGTGCGGGCACCGACTTCAGCGGACGGTTGGCCCCGACGTTACGTTGCATGGCGGAGAGCGAGGACCGGACGGCCTCATAGCCGTGTTCGCGCATGGCGTTTTCATAGTCGTTGACGGCCGCAAGCAGCGGCTTGCCCTGATGCCGCGCGGCAACGAGCTCGCGAACCAGAAGGCCGGTGTCGTAGAGCGCGGTGTTACCGCCGAGCGCGCGGAAATAGGTCATCGCGTGGATCGCATCGCCGAGCAGCGTGACAGGACCCGTCTGCCATTGCGCGCCGGGGGTCGAGCTCTTGACCTTGAGAAATGCCACCGTCGACGGATCGCTGTGACGGATGAGCTTCAGGATGCGTTCGTCCCAATGGCCGATACGTTGAAGCAGCGTTTGCAGCAGGCCCGTACCGTCGAGCTGTTCAAGCACATCGTCCGGGCCAAGCTCGTCGGTGTCGTAGGCCGTGTTCCACCAAGTGTAGCTGGTGGAGTTGTTGAAATGAAAGCCGGGGATGTCGCGATGACCAGGGTCTTCTGCGCCAATAAAGTCGTGCCGGGCATGGGCTGATGGATCGACCCGGTGGCTGGTGATCATCAGACCGCGGCCGTCGCGCGGGCGGATATTGGTGTTGAACTCGGTCAGAAGCGGCGAGATGTCATGGCGTGCGGCCACGTCAAGGCTGATTTTGCCGGCCAGGCGCCGCACACCGGTGTCAATGCTCTTCAGATCGGGCAGCAACTGCCTGCGGACCGCAGAACCCGCACCGTCGGCACCAACCAGGAGATTGGTCCGCACTGCCGATCCGTCCGTGAAATGGGCCACAACCGTGCTATCCGGCAGCGCCCCGTAGCGCTCGAAGTGCTTGCCCGTGTGGAGAATATTATCGAGCCCGGAAAGAAGGATCTGCCGCAGCGTGATCCGGCTCACCGATTTTTCAATATGGGTGTCCTCGGGCTCGCGACTGGCTTGCCCGATATCCTCCAGCCGTTCGAAGCTTTCGTCGAGGATCAGGTTTTCGGTCGGAGCAAGTCCGAGCGTGTCTAGGAACGCTTGAAATAGGTAAGGCGGCAGGTTGGCCTGAAGTGCGTCGATACCGCGTTGGCGGATGCGCATGCGAAAGCCCTGCACATAGTCGGCGCGGACCGGATCGCGTTCGAATACTGCGGTATCGATGCCGTTCTTCTTCAGACCCTGGGCGAGCGCGAGGCCACCCGGGCCGCCGCCGATGATGGCGATATCAACGAAGGGGATGCTCATGGCTATGACTCGGCGAGCGCCGCCTCTGCGGCGACGTGTTCGGAGATGAAGGCTGCGACGCTGCGCGGTGGTCGGCCGAGCAGCGACCTCACGACATCGGTGGTCGTGGCTGCGCGGCCGGCGGCGATCAGCCGGACGAACTGCGCGATTGCACGGTGCTCGAAATCGGCGTCCTGAGATGCCGGCAAAGGAGCCTTATCGACAGCAGCAATCGGCCGGTTCAAGACCGTTGAAAGGAGCTCGGCCACCTGGCGCGCCGTAACGATATCAGGACCGGTGAGATTGAGCGTTCGCCCGCCGACGCGTTCGGAGAGCAACTGATTGACCGCGACGTCGGCGATATCCCGAGCATCGATGTAGCCGACGCCGGCCTCGATCTTGGCCGCCGCTACCGTATTGTTGGCGATTGCGTGACGGATGGTATTGGCGAGCGAAACCTGCATCCAGGCATTCGGCCGAAGCGAAACTGCGACCGCGGGAAGGCTGGCGAGGTGTCGTTCGACGGCGGCGTGCGCGTCGCCCGAGATGGAATTGCCGGGTGGATCGATGGTCCAGTCGGAGCCCGAGATCTTGACGATGCGCTGGACGCCCGCCGCGACGGCGGCGTCAGCGACGCCGATCTGGTCCGTAACGAGCCTGGCGCTTATCGGCGACAAAAGCAGCAGCCTGTTGGCGCCGTGCAGGGCAGCGTCGAGTGACCTGCGATCACCGAAGTCGCCGGCGGCGACGTGCACGCTTTCGCCAAAGAGCTTCCGTGCGACATCGGGCCGGCGCGTGAAGACGCGAACCGGTTGCTTCAGTGCCAACAGTCGTTGGAGGATCAACTGGCCGAGCCTGCCGGTCGCGCCGGTGACGACGATTGGCGCACCGGTGACAAGAATTGGTGTCGTGCTCATGCGGCCGCCTTCCGTGATGCTGCATCCAGCGGCCGGCGGTCGATCCAGTCACGGACGTCGAAGTCGGCCGGAATGAACCCCCATTCGAGCAGAAACTGCTTGAAGTGGTCGAATGCTGCCACCTGGTCATCGTCCAGGGTCAGCGTGAGGTGGCGATGGACATCTGGGCCGTTCGCAGCCCAGATTGCATCTTCGCCGACGCCGATTTCGTTGGCGATGAAGCGCACGGCGTCTTCCGGGTTCGCATCCGCCCAGTCGGCGACGCGCGCGACCGTTGCGACAAGGCCGGTGACGAGGTCGAAATGTTCGTCGAGAAATTTGAGATCGACGGTCAGCGGCCGCGGCGTGCCGTTGTTGATGCGGATCTTGGCGTCGGGGTGGAAGCCGAATTCCGAGACGACGACGGCGCCGATCTGGTTGGCGAGCACCAGCCCCTCGGCCCCCTTGACGAAGAAGGCATCGATCTTGCCGGCGGCCAGCGCCAGAAGCTCGTCGCCATAGGGGTAGCGACGCTTCAGGCCGAGGAAGGCCGCGTTGCCCCGCTCGATCAGGTTCGCCTCCTTGCTGTCGAGATAGACCAGCTCGACTTCGCCATGATCAAGCTCCGCAAGCGACAGCGCCGAAACGATGCCCTTAAGCGCAGTGGCCCGCTGGAAATCGACGATGGCTTCATTCGGTTTGCGCGGCACGCCGATGCGCCGGCCTTTCAGGTCGGCGCCCTTGGCGATGCCTGAGCCGGGAAGCGCGATGATCGCCTGAAATTCGTCCGTGGTGGTGATGCCAACCACCCGGGTCTGGCGCCCACCCGAGCGTGCCCAGATCGGCGGGATGTTGCCGCCCTGCCGGAAGGAATGGTCCAGCGCATGGGTGAAATGGCTTTCGCGGACGTCCTTGTTCTTGCTGTCGCGGATCGAGTGAACGGCAACACCGGCGGCTTCGAACTGCCGGTCGATCCAACCGAGTTGATGGGCGATCGACAGGGGTGTCGGGGCCGGGCAGCGGGTGTACCAGACGGAGGAGAGGGATGACATCGCGAAGCTCCTAGCTGCGGCCGACAACGGCGAGGCGGGGTTGTTGATGGGTGCGCACGGGCACCGGCTCCAGCGGTTCGGCAGGGGCGGCTGCATGCCGGCTGAGCGCCGCCTTGGCGAGCATCGTTCGGATCAGGTTGTTCTGCGGGGCATGCGCTTTGCCGGACAGGGCGTCGCGATGATGGCGCTCCAGCGGATTGTCGCGGCTGATGCCTGGATTGCCGCCGAGTTCCAGCGCCAGCGTGGTCACGGCAATCGCATTCTCGATGACGGTGTGCTTGACCGCGGCCGCATCCGGACCGAACGATCGGCCGGCGTCGAAATCCTCGGCAATTGAGCGCAGCAACCGGCGATTGACGGTCAGCAGCACCTCGATCTGGCCAAGCCCGTCCTGAATGCGCGGCACGGTCGAAAGCGATGCGCCGAGGCTTGCCGGTGCCCGCGTGGTGGTGAACTCGATCAGCCAGTCACGGGCGCCGCGTGCGGCACCGTCGTAGATTGACGGCACGAGGCTGAAATACCATGCGCCCATGCGCTCGTCGCGCTTCAGGCCTTCGCTTGCCGGTGCGATATCGAGCACGTCTTCCAGCGGCACGGCGACGTCGTCGAGGATCAGATCGTCGCTGTTGGTGGCGCGCATGCCCGTGGCATTCCAGGTCTTTTCGACCCGGATACCGTCCGCCGATGTCGGCACGAGAAACGACCCGAGCCGCGGCACCGGCTCGTCGGTGACGGCGAGCACGGAAACCCAGCGCAGGAGCGGAATGCCGGTCGCATAGGTCTTATGGCCGGTGATCCGCCAGTGGTCGCCGACACGACGTGCGATCGTCTCGGGAAGCGAACCATGCGACGGAGAGCCGACGCGCGACTCGACCTGTGCGGCATTGATCAGCGCCACGCCCTCGCGGTTGGCCCTGGTCACGCGCTCGATGAGATGTGCCGGCCACTTCGCCGACGTGCGCAGCGAATAGTGCTGGTTGTAGTGCATGGAGAGAACGAGTGCGGTGGACGGCTCGCCGCGGGCAATGGCGGAGACGACGACAAGCGCTTCGGTCAACCCGCCGCCGAGGCCGCCGTGTTCCCTCGCGGTCACAAGGCCGAGCAGCCCGGCCTCGTGAAGCGCATCGAAATTGGCGAAGGGAAACTCGCCGGTTTCGTCGTAGTGCCGGGCGGTCAGCGCAAAGCGCTTTCCTAGGTCCTCGGCCCTTTCAATCGCCAATTCGATTTCAGTTGGGGCGCTCATCGGTTTCTCCGGTCAGGCAACGGCGCGTGTTTCGAGATCGGCCCAGGGGCGACGGTCGACCCAGGCTTCGATGTCGAAGTTCTGGGCAAGGAAGCCCCATTCATGCAGGAAGTCCTTGTAGTGTCCGATCGCATCGACGAGTTCGGGCTCGAGCCCAATTCCGAGGTGGCGATGCAGGTCCGGGCCGTTGGCGGCTGCGACGACCTCTTCCGATGCCCCGACTTCGCGGGCAACGAAGCGGCGCACCTCGTCCGGGTGCGCCTCGGCCCAGGCACTCGCGCGCTTCAGGGTCTCGATCAGCTTCACCACCAGGTCGGGTCGATCCTCCGCCAGCCGCTCGTCGACGGTGAGGATGCGCGGCGAGCCCGAATTGATGCGGATTTTCGGATCCGGGTGGAAGCCGAATTCGGCCACAGTGTGGGTGGCGAAGAGGTTGGCGACGCTGATGCCGGGCGTGCCCTTGACGTAGATGGCATCGACTTCGCCGCGAAGCAGCGCTGCGACCTCCGGGCCATAGGCCTGCCGGTTGCGCAGGCCGTAAAGTTGCGGCCCGTCGCGATTGTCGAGCACCGTGTCTTCAAGCGGGATATCGACGATCTCGACGTCGGTGTGCGTCAGGCCCTCGAGCGACAAAGCGGAGACCAATCCCTTCAGTGCGGTCGCCGCCATGAAGTCGACAATGCCCGGCGGGCGTCGGGCAATGCCGAAGCGACGGCCGACCAGGTCCCGCGTCGTCCTGATGCCCGTACCTGGCAAGGTGATGATCGCCTGGAACTCGTCGGTCCAGGTAATGCCGACGAGTCGTGTCGGATTGCCTTCCGAACGGGCCCGGATCGGCGGGACGTTGCCGCCGTGGCGAAACGAGTAGTCGAGATGATGGTTGAAGTGGCTGGACCGGATCGTCCGGTCCTTGCTGTCGATGATGGAATTGAGGGTGATACCCTCGCTGGCGAAGGCTTCGTCGAGCAGGCCCAGCTGGGTCGCAAGGCCGACCGGGGTCGGCACCGGGCAGCGGGTATACCAGATTTGTGAGATGGCGTTCTTGCGCGTCATGGATCCTCTGCCGTCCTTCACGTTGGTATCAGGAAGCCTTTTTCACTCCGAAGGGACTTTGTAGTGCGCTGTTGCTGCGCGCTTCGAATTTGGAGAAATATCTCCTTCATTCGGCGCCGTATTGCCCTTGTGTGGGAAACTGGTTCCTATATGCCGGGGTTATCGAGTTGAAATTACCAAAACAGGTTTGACAAAGCCTATAGAGTTAGTCAACAATAAAATCATCGGCTTCGGGAAACCGGGTCGATGACACGTTTCGCTTTGTGCGAGTTTCCAACTGAGAGACGACAGGCATGCCGGCTTTGGTCAGAATTGTCAGAACACTGCGACGCACGCTGTTGCAGGCAATTCCGACCCTGCTCGGGATCATCATCCTCAATTTCTTCCTGCTGCAGCTGGCGCCGGGCGACGCTGCCGACGTGCTGGCCGGCGAGGCGGGGTCGGCGACCGAGGAAAGCGTGGCGGCGCTGAGGGCCCGCTTCGGGCTGGACAGTCCGGTGCTGGAGCAACTGGCGACCTACCTCAACAACCTCGCGCATTTCAGCCTCGGATTTTCGCCGCGCTACGGCATGCCGGTCGCCGACCTGATCGCCCAGCGCCTGCCGGGAACGCTGACGCTGATGGCGGTGGCACTCATCATCGCGATCTTCCTCGGCGTCATCCTCGGATCACTGATGGCGACGTTTGCGGGCCGCATACCCGACCGGCTGCTCTCAGTCTTCTCGCTGCTGTTCTATTCGATCCCGAGCTTTTGGATCGGGCTGATGCTGATCGTTTTCTTTTCGGTCAAGCTCGGCTGGCTGCCAAGCGGCGGCTCGGGCACGATCGGTTCGCGGCTGACGGGCTGGGCCGCTCTGTTAGACGCGGCGCGCTACATGGTGCTGCCGGCAACGTCGCTCGCGCTTTTCTATGTGGCGATCTATGCGCGACTGACGCGAGCCTCGATGCTCGAGGTCAAGAACCAGGACTTCGTTCGCACCGCCTATGCCAAGGGGTTGACGCCGTTCGGCGTGACCGCCCGCCATGTGCTGCGCAACGCCCTGATCCCGATCACCACCATGGCCGGCATGCATATCGGCGGCATGCTCGGCGGCGCCGTCGTGGTCGAGACGGTCTATAGCTGGCCCGGCCTTGGCCGGCTCGCCTTCGAAGCAGTGATGGGCCGCGATTTCACGGTGCTGCTCGGCATCCTCCTGTTGTCCTCGCTTCTCGTCATCCTTGCCAATGCCGCCGTGGACCTCGTTCACGCCTGGCTCGATCCCCGAATTGGAGCACGCTGATGTCCACCACCGGTGTCGGAGCACTCCGCAACATTTCAAGCGCCTATGCATCTGCCACCGAAAGTGAGCAGCCGACCGCGGTTGTCGCGACGGAGGGGCCTGCCTGGTCCAACGTCAAGGCGCCGGACGCACGCTCCCAGCAGAGCGCGACAATTGCGATCACCAACGGGCGCCGGGCGCTGAAGGTCTTCTTCGCCAATCCGAACGCGCTGTTCGGCACAGGCTTCCTCTGTCTCGTCATCGCGGTCGCCCTTCTGGCGCCGGTGTTTTTTCCCGACGATCCGCTTTCGATGGTGGGGCGGCCGTTCCTGTGGCCCGGACAGGATCCGGCATTTCCGCTCGGCACGGATTCCCTCGGACGCGACGTGCTCGCCGGCATCCTCCACGGTTCTCGCATATCCCTTTTCGTCGGCCTGACGGCAACGGCATTGGGATTGACGTTCGGCGTGCTGGTCGGTGCTGCCTCCGGCTATTTCGGCGGCTGGGTCGACGATATCCTGATGCGGCTTGTCGAGATCTTCCAGACGCTGCCGAGCTTCGTGCTTCTCGTCGTGCTCGTCGCCATCGCCCAGCCCTCGGCGACGACGGTGACGCTTGCAATCGCCGTCATCTCCTGGCCGACCGTGGCGCGGCTGACCCGCGCAGAATTCCGCGCGATCCGCGAGAAGGATTTCGTCATGGCCGCCCGCAGCCTCGGTTTCGGTCATGGCCGCATCATTTTCCGCGAGATCCTGCCCAACGCCCTGCCGCCGATCATCGTCACCTCTTCGGTCATGGTGGCAACCGCGATCCTGATGGAATCGGCGCTGTCCTTCATGGGGCTCGGCGATCCCAATGTGGTCAGTTGGGGGTCGATGATCGGGACCGGCCGCGAGCTCGTCAGGACCGCCTGGTATCTGACGGCGCTGCCCGGGCTTGCGATTGTCTTCACGGTGCTGGCGCTCAACCTCATCGGCGACGGGTTGAACGACGCGCTCAACCCCCGCTTCTCTGGGGATCGCTGACGATGGCTCCTTTGCTTCAGGTCGAAAACCTCACCATCGGCTTTCCGCGCGCCGAGCCGGTCCGCAACCTCTCCTTTGAAGTGGCTGAAGGCGAGACGCTGGCGATCGTCGGGGAATCGGGCTCGGGAAAATCGCTGACGGCTCTGGCCCTGATGCAGCTCTTGCCGCGGGCGGCAAGAGTGAGCAGTGGCCGTATCACCTTTGACGAACAGGATCTGCTGACACTCGATGCCAGCCAGATGCGGCGCCTGCGCGGGCGCGAGATCGGAATGATCTTCCAGGAGCCGATGACCAGCCTCAACCCGGTGATGACGATCGGCAGGCAGATCTCCGAGGTGCTGAAGGTCCACGAAAAACTCTCGGGGCGGGCGGCGCGGGCGCGGGCGATCGAGCTCCTCAATCTTGTGCGTATCCCCGGTGCCGACAAGCGGGTGGACGATTATCCGCACCAGCTGTCCGGCGGCATGCGCCAGAGGGTGATGATTGCGATGGCGGTTGCGTGCCGGCCGAAACTGTTGATCGCCGACGAGCCGACGACGGCCCTCGACGTGACGATCCAGGCGCAGGTGCTCGATCTGCTCGACACGCTCAGGCGCGAGCTGCAGATGGCTGTGGTGCTCATCACCCATGACCTTGGCGTGGTGGCGCAATGGGCCGACCGGGTGGTGGTGATGTATGCGGGGCGCAAGGTGGAACAGGCGCTGCCCGACGACCTCTTCAAGGATCCGCTGCACCCGTATACGCGCGGCCTGCTTGCCGCTTCGCCCCGCCTCAAGAACGATTTTCACTATCGCGACGGCGCGCTCACCGAAATTCCGGGATCGATCGTTTCGGCCGTCGGCGAAGCGGGCTGTCCCTTCAGGCCGCGCTGCACCCAGGCGCGCGCGAGCTGCGGCCATCACATTCCGCCTCTGACCGTGCCGGCGCCCGATCGCCTCGTCGCCTGCCCCTTCACCTCGTCGATCAAGGCCGTGCCCGATGCCGTTGCTCTCCGTTACTGACCTCAAGACCCACTACCAGAGTCGCGACGGGCTGCTGCGCTCTCTCGATGGCGTCGATCTCTTCGTTGAGCGTGGCGAGACGGTTGGGCTCGTCGGCGAAAGCGGTTGCGGCAAGTCGACCCTCGGCAAGACCCTGCTTCGCCTCGTCGATCCGACCGCGGGGCGGATTGAATTCAAGGGCGAGGACATCACACGCGTCGACCAGCGGCGGCTGAGGAGCGTGCGCAAGTCGATCCAGATGATTTTCCAGGATCCCTTCGCATCGCTCAATCCGCGCCACACGATCGGCGAAATTCTCGAAGCACCGCTGGTGGTTCACAAGGCAGGCGACAGCGCCGAGCGCCGGGGGATCGTCGCCGGAATCGTGTCGAAGGTCGGCTTGCCGGCCGATTCCATCAATCGTTATCCGCACGAATTTTCAGGCGGGCAACGGCAACGGATCGGCATCGCCCGCGCGCTCTTGCTCAATCCTGAGCTGATCGTCTGCGACGAGCCTGTTTCGGCGCTCGACCTGTCGATCCAGGCGCAGATCCTCAATCTCTTGGTCGAGATGAAAAAGGAATTCGGCCTTTCCTACATCTTCATCAGCCACGACCTCTCCGTGGTTCGCTATTTCTGCGACCGGGTGATGGTCATGTATCTCGGCCGGATCGTCGAGAGTGCCGACAACGAGACGCTCTGGTCCGATCCGTGCCATCCCTACACGCGCGCGCTGATGGAGGCGGTGCCCGATCCGTCGCGGCCGCGTCATGCAGCCCCGCTTGGCGGCGATCTGCCGAGCCCCAGCAACATTCCTTCGGGCTGTCGGTTTCACACCCGCTGCCCGCTCGCGACAGACCGCTGCCGCGCCGAAGAACCGGAATTCCGCTCGATTGCACCCGGCCACGAGGTGGCCTGCCATTTTGCGGACAGCATCAACTGAAATGGAGATTTTGAATGGTTGAGTATCGCTATCTCGGGCGCAGTGCCCTGAAAGTGTCGCCGCTGACGCTCGGGTCCATGATGTTCGGCAACCAGACGCCTGATGATGTCGCCTTCCGCATCATCGACAAGGCGCGCGAACAGGGCATCAACTTCATTGACACGGCCGACGTCTATCACGACGGCAAGTCGGAAGAGGTCGTCGGACGTGGCATCAAGGCCCATCGGGATCACTGGGTGCTGGCGACCAAGTTCGTCAATTCGCACAAGAAGGGGCCCAACCTCGGCGGCTATTCGCGCAAGTGGGTCTATCAGACGGTCGAGAACTCGCTGCGCAATCTCGGCACCGACTATATCGACATCCTCTATTTCCACCGCTCCGTCTTCGATGCGCCGCTGGAAGAGCCTGTCCGGGCGATCGCCGACCTGATCAAGGCCGGCAAGCTGCGCTACTTCGGCGTCTCCAACTTCCGCGGCTGGCGCATCGCCGAGATCGCGCAACTGGCCGACGAACTCGGGATCGACAGGCCGGTCGCAAGCCAGCCGCTCTACAACATCGTCAACCGTACGGCGGAAGCCGAGCAACTGCCGGCCGCTGCCGCCTACGGGCTCGGCGTCGTCACTTATAGCCCGCTGGCGCGCGGCGTTCTGACCGGCAAATACAATGTCGGCGAGGCACCTGGCGCCGACACTCGAGCCGGCCGCGGCGACAAGCGCATGCATGATGTCGAGTTCCGCGACGAATCGATCGCGATTGCCAAGCAGATCGCAGCCCACGCCCAGGCCAAGGGCATCGCTGCCGCAGACTTCGCGCTCGCCTGGGTCCTGAACAACCGGCTGGTGACCTCGACCATCGGCGGGCCGCGCACCGAGGAACAGTGGGACGGCTACATCCGTGCGCTGGACGTGAAGATCGATGCCGAGGACGAGGCCCTGGTCGACCGGCTGGTTGCCGCCGGCCACCCGTCGACACCGGGCTTTACCGATCCGGGCCATCCGCTGGAGGGTCGATTCCCGCGCTCGGGCGCTGCGGAGGCAGAGATCATTCCGCTCGCGCGGGCCCAGCGCGTCGCCTGAGGCGGTTTTGCCCGGCAGTCTGTCGAGCCGATTGTGATCGAGAAACGAAGCCCGGGATCATCGATCCCGGGCTTTTTGATGTCGGCGTTTACTCTGCCGCTTCGGCTCTTGCCTCTCGCAGGGAGAGCAGGCGTCTGGCGTTGCCGCCGGCGACAAGGCGTGCGTCTTCCTCGCTGAGGCCGGCCTCCGCCAAGCTGTCGTTCAGGCTCCTGCGGTCAATTGCTGCAAGGATCGGCCAGTCCGTTCCGGCCAGCACCCGCTCCGCGCCGAAGAATCCGGTGAGGGTGCGAATGATTGCAGGATCGTGCCCCATCGTGTCGAAATAAATGTTGGGACGCTTGCCGGCCGCACGCTCGGCGCGGCTGTAGATGTCGCCGCGTGCCGCCTGGACGATGGCGCCGAGGCCGAGTGTCGCAAAGATCAGGTGCAGATCCGGGAGTTCGTCGAGCACCGGTGACTGGATCACCGACAGGAAGGCGACGCCGTTCATCAGCCCGCGGCCGAGCGAATTGCCGAGCGTGCCGGCACCGTCGATCAGCACATGCGAATGGGGATGGGCAACCGGGTGGACGAAGACCGGCACCTCGTGGCGCGCGGCAACCTCGAGCGTTGGGCGGACCGCGGGATCGGCGAGGAATTTGCCGTCACGTGCGGAATCGATGACGAGACCGGAAAGCCCGAGTTCGACGATGGCACGCTCGGCCTCGCGAGCGCCTTCCTCGCCTGAGAAGGCGTTGACGACGCCAAAGCCGGCGAGTGTCGAGTGGTCGCGCGAAAGCGTCGCCAGCCAGTCGTTGGCTTCCCGCAAGGCAGAAAGCGGCACTGGCCCTTCGAGGCCGAACAGGCTTTCGATGGTTGCAGTCACGATCGCCAGCGACACGCCGGCGGTCTCGAATTCCTCGACCAGCGCCTGCGGAGTGGTGATCTTGCGATAAATCTCCGGCGTGAAGCCGCCGGCGGGCCTGGCGTGTTTGCCGTCAGGCCTCCAGGCCGGCGGCCAGAGATGCACATGGATGTCGACGATATCGAGGGGCGCGGTCATTCGGCGGCTACCTTTCTGGCTTCGCGTTCGGCAATGCCGGCCTTGACGAGCGGCACCACGTCCCGTCCGTAGGTCACGGTGTCTTCGGTCGGGTAGAAACCCCGCACGAGGAAGTTGGAAACGCCGGCGTCGTAGTAGTCGAGGATGGCGTCTGCCACCTGCTCCGGCGTTCCGACCAACGCGGTCGAGTTGCCGCCCGCACCGCTTGCCTCGGCGACCTCGGTCCAAAGCCGCTTGTCGAGCACCTTGCCGCGGCTGGCGGCCTCGCGCAGGCGCACGGAGCCGACATTCGACGGCAGCTTCTCGCCATTGCCGCCGGCCGAACGGGCGACCTGCGATTTTACCTTTTCGAGGATATCGGCGGCCTTGGCCCAGGCGGCGTCCTCGGTTTCAGCGACCACGGTGCGGAAGGCGAGGGTGTAGCGGATATCGCCCGCCGCACGGCCGTTGGCGACGGCGGCGGCCCGCACCTTGGCGATCGTCTCCTTCGCGCCGTCGAGTGGTTCGCCCCAGAGCGCATAGATGTCGGCGTGTTTGCCGGCAACCGCGATCGCGGCATCCGACGAGCCGCCAAAGGAGATCGGGATGCGCGGCTTCTGGTATGGCTTGACCTGGCTGAAGGCGCCCTTGAACCTGTAGAAGCGTCCTTCGTGGTCGAACGGCTGGTCGCTCTCCCAGACCTTCTTCAGCACGGTCAGATATTCGTCGGTGCGGGCATAGCGGGTGTCATGATCCTCGAAATCGCCGTCGCGGGCCTGATCGAGGTCTGAGCCGCCGGTGATGATGTGCACCCACAGGCGACCCTCCGAGAACTGGTCGAGGGTCGCGAGCTGGCGGGCGCCGAGCGTCGGCGCCATCAGGCCCGGCCGGTGGGCAAGCAGCGCGCCGATCTGCTCTGTCTGGGAAAAGACGAAGGCTGCGATCTGATTGTTGTCGGGCCACTGCGCAAACTGGCCGATCAGCAGCCGGTCGATGCCGGCAGCCTCCGCCGCCTGCACATGATTGCGAATATAGGCCTTGTCGATGACCGGGCCGGTGGTGGGCACGATATCGGACCCCTCCCTGTTGGAGGTGTGGCCGATGAATTCAGATGGCATGGAAAACTCCTTGAAACAGTCGCGCTCAGCGCCGCTCAATAGTCTATTTAATAGGTAGATAATGTCGATTGCGTTTTGCGCGCTGATCTTGGGATGGCTTTTCAAGGGTTCGCCGATGTCGGGATTTTTCGTTCGCTTTCCTTCTGCTTGCGCCGGAACAAGGCGCCCGATGCCAGGAATTGAGGTGGACGTGCCATTTGGTGGCGGCCGCTGCCGATCATCGAATTCGGCGAAATGCTGGAAATTTGAGAGAACATGGTTGTGGCGAGAGATATTTCGGCCCCGGCACGGCGGCCATGCAGCATTTTTCACAAGCGACGCTGACTTTAGAAAGCTATTATCACCATAAATTTAGTGGAGTATCTATTCTGACGTGGATCACCCGATGATGGGTGCGCGAAATCGAACCAGCGCTTGCCTCCTGATGCTGCGCCTGCTTGGGGACTTCAACATGACATCGAGACAAACCGGGACACCGAAACCGACCCGCCGCGCTTTCCTGCTTTCGAGCGTTGCGCTGGCAACCGTTCTCGCCGTCGGGGTCATCCCCGAGATTGTTCTCGCCGCCGAAGAGCCGACGCGCGGCGGCAGCGTCTCGATCAATATCGGCACCGAACCGCCGGTCCTGGTTTTGATCGCTCATAGCGCAGGTGCAGCGTACTATATCAGCGGCAAAGCCACCGAGAGCCTGCTGACCTATGACCGCGACTTCAACCCGCAGCCGCTGCTGGCGACCGAATGGACGGTCAGCGAAGACGGCCTGCGCTATTGGTTCAAGCTGCGCCAGGGTGTTCGCTGGCACGACGGCAAGGATTTCACCGCCGAGGATGTTGCCTTCTCCATCCTCGCATTGAAGGAAAACCATCCGCGCGGGCGGGCGACATTTGCGCATGTGCAGCAGGCAAACGTGCTCAACTCGCATGAGGTAGAGCTGATCCTCTCCAAGCCTGCTCCCTATCTGCTGACCGCCTTTGCAAGCTTTGAAGCCCCGATCGTGCCGAAGCATCTCTATGAAGGCACCAAGATCGCCGAGAACCCGCACAACGTCGCGCCTGTCGGCACCGGACCCTACAAGTTCGTCGAATGGGTGCGCGGCAGCCATGCGCTGTTTGTTCGCAACGAAGACTACTGGGGTTCGCCGAAGCCCTATCTCGACCAGATCATCTTCCGCTTCATCATCGATCCGGCGGCGGCCGTTGCCGCGATCGAGACCGGCGAAGTGCAGGTCTCGACTGCCAATCTGCCGCTCACCGATATCGATCGGTTGAAGGCAAACCCCAATCTCGTCGTCGATACGGATCCTGCGCCCTATTCGCCGAGCATCGCGCGCGCGGAATTCAACCTTGAGAACAAGTATCTCGCCGACATCAAGGTGCGCCACGCCATCGCCCATGCGGTCGACAAGGACTTCATCGTCAACACTGTCTATTTGGGCTACGCGACGCGTCTCGACGGCCCCGTCAGCCCCGATCTCGTGAAGTTCTACACGCCGGATCTGCCGAAGTACGAGTTCGACCCGGCCAAGGCCGAGAAACTCCTCGACGAGGCCGGCTATGCCCGCGGCGCCGACGGTTTCCGGTTCAAGCTGTTCATCGACCCGACGCAGCCCTCCGGCCCGCCGAAGCAGACGGCGGAGTACATCGCCCAGGCGCTTGCCAAGGTCGGCATCAAGGTCGAACTGCGCACCCAGGATTTTGCCACCTTCGTGAAGCGGGTCTTCACCGACCGCGACTTCGATATCGCCATCGAGGGCATGAGCAATCTCTACGATCCGACGGTCGGCGTGCAGCGCCTCTATTGGTCGAAGAACTTCAAGCCAGGCGTGCCGTTCACCAACGGCTCAAAGTACTCCAATCCGGAAGTCGACCGCCTGCTTGAAACCGCGGCCGTCGAAATCGATCCGAAGAAGCGGCTGGAGCTCTTCAACGCGTTCCAGAAACAGGTGGTCGCGGACCTGCCGACGCTCGATATCGTCACTCCGGCGGTCATCACCGTCTACGACAAGCGGGTTAAGAACTTGAAGCTGGGTGTCGAGCATCTCTGGAGCAACGGCGCCGATATCTATCTCGACGAATAGTTGTCGGTGACCACGGCGAGCAATCGTCGATGGCGTCGACGTGAGAGCGTCGACGGCGCGGCGCAGCCGGTGGGGACCAGGCTGCGCCGTTTCTCTTCAGTTGGAGTTGATGCGTGACCATAACCAGAGTGCAAAGTGTTTCACGCCCGACGCGCACGGAGCTTCTGGCCCGCGTTCCGGGCTTCGTGGCCGAAGTCGCCAAGGGCGCTTCCGAGCGTGACCTCTCGCGCGAACTTCCCTTCCAGGCCTTCGAGCTCTTTCGTGAACTCGAATTGGGAACGCTGCGCATCCCGGTGGCACTTGGCGGTCCGGGTGGTTCGGTTGCCGACTATATCGAGATGATCGCTGCGATTGGAGCTGCCGATTCCAACGTGGCGCACGCGCTCCGCTCGCACTTCAACTATGTCGAAAACGTCATCCTCAGCGAGCCGCGCGAGCGGGATGCCGGTGCCGTCGAGCTGATCCTTGCCGGCAAGCTGTTCGGTGGCGCCCACACGGAGCAGGGCACCGCCCGGCCCGGGCAGGTGACGACGACGATCACACGGCAGGGCGGCACCTACAGGCTCAACGGTCGCAAATGGTATGCGACCGGAACCGCCTTTGCCGATTTTGCCTCGTTCAGCGCGCTCGACGAGGACGGGCAGGCGGTCGGCGTTCTCCTGCCGGTCGACCGTGAGGGCATCACCATTCTCGACGACTGGGACGGAATGGGGCAGCGTCTGACCGCCAGCGGCGGCGTCATCCTCGACAATGTCGAGGTGTTCCCGTACGAATTTACCCGGCGCGCGCTCGACAATCTCGTCGGACGCCACTGCTCGACCTTGCGGCAATTGCATCTCGCTGCCAGCGCGGCCGGCGCCGTGCGCAATGTTCTGTCCGACGGGCTCGCCTACGTTGGCCGTCAAGCGCGATCGGCCGCTCACAGCATGGCGGAAACTGCTAACCAGGACCCCTTCGTGCAACAGGTGATCGGCGAAATCGCCGCCAATTCCTTTGCCATCGACGCCGTCGTCGCCGCGGCGGCCAGCGCCCTCGACCGGACGATTGCAGCGCTCGGCCGGGGCAACGAAACAGAGATCGAGGATGCCCTGATAGCCAGCGCGCTTTCGACTGCCCGCGCACAACTGGTTCTCGGGCAACTGGGCCTGCGCAGCGCCGAGCGCATGTTCGATCTGGGCGGTGGATCGGCGACGTCCCGCAACAACAATTTCGACCGACACTGGCGCAACATCCGCACCGTGCTCAATCACAATCCGCTGCTGCACAAGTCACGGGTGCTGGGCGACTACCTGCTGAACGGCACGACCACGCATCTGAAAGAAGGCAAGGTGTTTTGAGGCGGCATCGCGAGCATGACCTCTCAAAACAGGACACCACAGACTCTCCCATGATGAACGCGAATACTTTGTGATGTTCGGGCTCGCCTAGCGATGCCCCCGATACATTTTCCTGTTGCCCTTAGTCGCAGAATGCCTAGCGCACCATTCGCGGGCTGACGCTCGCCAGCATCCGGATAAGGTCGTCCTCCAACTTCTGGCAGAGTTCGTCATACTCATCCACCGATGCGGGTTCTGGCATCAGTTGCTCACGCAACTCATCGCGCTTCATTGCGGCAAGGCCGTAGGCTTCCAGCAAATCGTTGATGGCAAGAAAGTTGGCATCTGAAATCTGTTTGCGGTGTCGTGGCAGCCGCATCATCATGCGCGCTCGCCCAATCTTTTCGAAATCCATCGCCTTGCTCCTAGGGCTGCCAACCGGGAAGATAGCTCCTGACACCGTGAAATCAGCAACATGGCGGCCTATCGACAGAACATGCATGCGTCTGCGCCTAACGTTCTAGCTCCGTAGCTGCTTTACGTTCGGTGTATGGAGCAGACGGTCGACATCTCGCTCGATTTCGACGCTGACGATCTCCAGATCGGAGAGTTCGGCGGGCTTGTATTCGACTGTAGCGCCCAATTGGCCACGGGCCATGCCGACAATCGCATACTCTTCACACAAGGCGCAAAAAGCGGGCGTCTGCTGCGCGTCAATCATCGCTCGTAACGCAGGAAGCCTCAATTTCAAGCGGGATCTACCGATCCTTTCAAGGTTCATAATGGCCCCTCCTGACCTAGCCTTGCCGCATCTCAACTATCGCATGTTTCCCTGAAAACAAAAGGGGTTAACGCCTATGGCACGGTGGGTCTGGATGTCGTCCACCCAGTAAAAAAAGCAGAGCGCAGCTTCAGATCTCTCTACCTGGCGGAGCAGCTTTGATGAAGCTCGCCGCTTGGCGTCAATGTCGTCGCGAGGGGACGCCGTTACGTGCTCGATGACGCAGGTGAAAGGCAGTTCGGTTTTGAGAACACGCTGCAACCAACGCTTCGCGCGATAGGCCGGTGGCCGTGTTCGCGACGCGCTCCTGAGAGGCGACTTTGAACCGCGCTCGGAGGGCTGAAGCGAACAACTCAGTGTGGTCGGTTGTCATTGGTGGAAGTCGCACTTTCCAGGACAACTACACCTGAGTAGAGCACCGGCGTGCCTTTGCGATTGCGGAAACATCGTCCAAAGGCAACGACCGAGATATAGCGACTACCACGTGTCCTGACGCGATAGGCAGATTGTCCGCCAGTCCGCCAACGATTGTCTCGGTGATCTCCTTGGCCAACGTGGCTGGTCTGCCGGATGAACGCGATCGAGATACGATTTGAGGGGCAGTCCGCAAATGGTTTCCTCCTGAGACAGGCCGAAAAGCTCGGCTAGGGGGCATCCCCATAAACAAGGTCCTGGACGATGCCCCAGGTTTAGATACCGGAGTCTGTCGTATCCGCGTCGGGCAAATCAACAGCGAACGTGCGCTCTCGACCCTCTGCCATCACTCCTCCGTCATGCTCTGCTTTTCGATCGCGGCATGTCGGCACTGGATATCCCGGAACACCAATCTCGATAGTGAGACCAAAACAGGAAACGAGGATCATTATGAAATCACGTGCCGCTGTCGCATTTGCGCCTGGCGAACCACTGGAAATTGTGGAGCTTGATGTCGCTCCGCCTCAGAAAGGCGAAGTCCTGGTGCGGATCTCGCATGCGGGGGTTCTGCCACACCGATGCCTTCACGTTGTCAGGTGCGGATCCGGAGGGCATTTTTCCCGTCGTCCTCGGTCAAGAAGGTGCGGGTGTCGTCATCGAGGTGGGGGAGGGGGTAACGAGCGTCGCGCCCGGCGATCATGTCATTCCGCTCTATACGGCAGAATGCCGCGAGTGGGCACCGATCCTTTCACTCAGGATCTTCAGCAGCACCACCATCACCCCGACCCATCCGGCAAGCGTCAAACGATCAAGGTCGATGCCTTCTCGAGCATAGATGTCGCTCTGGCGATGCAAGGGAAGATGGTCGCAGTATTTGGAGACCAGGACATGGGCAAGCAGGTTGGGGCCAGGACGGCCGCGCTCGATCGGCAGCGACGGCATTGGCACCTGCACGATCATCTCGCAGGCCCGGCAATCATCTTCGGTCGAAGATGCACGACCCGCTTGAAGAGCGAAGGCAAATATTCCAGCACTTCGCGCTCATCCGTAGCACAAGGAGCCTTGTCCTGTTACGATTTTATCCGCAAAAACAATTCATTACTACGCCGTCGCCGGCTTCGGCAGAGTGTCAGGCATCCGCGTTCGCCGCCAGTCCATCCCTTCAACGAGCAGCGCAAGTTGGGCCGCCGACATCTGCGGAACACCATCGATGATCGACGGCCAAATGAACCGGCCGTGCTTCAGTTGCTCGGCAAAATGGCACATCCCAGTTCCGTCCCAATACAGAGCCTTTAAATAGCCGCCTCTTTTCCCCCGAAAGAGGAAGAGATGGCCACTATAGGGATCGGCATTCAACGTGTTGACGACCTCCGCCGACAGACCATCGAACCCACGGCGCATATCGACCGGCTGGCGCTGGCACTGCAGCCAAGCTGTAACCCCTTGGCCGAACGGAGAGCGGTAAATGTCGCGGGCGCGGTATTCGCAAGGCATATCCCGAGAGCAGAGCTTGTCAGTCATTTTAAGAAACTTGTTATACAGATTTGACAAGTTGATGATGATCTGTCTAAGTATGTGTTATACAGGGTGGCGCGGGAAGCCGGCCATATCAGCATACCGGAGGAACAATGATCATCACCGACGTCGAGGTGCGGGTCTTCCGCACGACCACACGCCGCCATTCCGATAGTGCTGGTCACGCGCATCCAGGCCCGCCGCACCAGGTTGAGCAGGCAATGCTCACCGTGCGCACGGAGGATGGGCAGGAAGGGCACTCCTTCACAGCGCCCGAAATCGTTCGCCCGCATCTGATCGAGAAATTCGTGAAGAAGGTCCTTATCGGCCAGGATCACCGCGATCGCGAAAGGCTGTGGCAGGATCTCGCCCACTGGCAGCGCGGATCGGCGGCGCAATTGACCGACCGTACGCTTGCCGTCGTCGATTGCGCTTTGTGGGATCTGGCAGGCAGAACACTCGATCAACCCGTATACAAGTTGATCGGCGGCTATCGCGACAAGGTGCTGGCCTATGGCTCCATCATGTGCGGTGACGAGCTGGAGAATGGCCTGGCAACACCGGAGGATTACGGTCGGTTCGCCGAGACGCTGGTCAAGCGCGGCTACAAGGGCATCAAGCTGCACACCTGGATGCCGCCGGTCAGCTGGGCGCCTGACGTGAAAATGGATCTCAAGGCCTGCGCGGCCGTCCGCGAGGCCGTGGGTCCGGATATCCGCCTGATGATCGACGCCTTCCACTGGTATTCCCGCACCGATGCGCTCGAACTCGGGCGTGGCCTTGAGAAGCTCGGCTTCGACTGGATCGAGGAGCCGATGGATGAACAATCGCTTTCTTCCTACAAGTGGCTTGCGGACAATCTCGACATTCCCGTCGTTGGTCCGGAAAGCGCTGCAGGCAAGCATTGGCACCGCGCCGAGTGGATCAAGGCGGGCGCCTGCGACATACTGCGCACCGGCGTCAACGACGTCGGCGGCATTACCCCCGCGCTGAAGACCATGCATCTGGCCGAAGCCTTCGGCATGGAATGCGAAGTGCATGGCAACACCGCGATGAACCTGCATGTGGTGGCCGCCACCAAGAACTGCCGCTGGTACGAACGCGGCCTGTTGCACCCGTTCCTCGAATATGACGACGGCCACGACTATCTGAAGTCGCTTTCCGATCCGATGGATCGGGACGGGTATGTCCACGTGCCGAATAGGCCAGGGCTCGGCGAGGACATCGATTTCGACTTCATCGAGAACAACCGCGTACGGTGACGAGTGAGGTGATTGGGCAATGAAGACCGTTCTCGCCTTCGGCGACAGTCTGACCTGGGGTGCGGATCCAGCGACGGGTCTGCGCCATCCGCCCGAGAGCCGCTGGCCGGACGTTCTCGGTCGGGAACTTGGCGGCGTGGCAAAGATCATATCGGAAGGGCTCGGCGGGCGCACCACCTGCTACGACGACCATGCCGGACCCGCTTGCCGCAATGGCGCCAAGGCGTTGGAGGTGGCGCTTGCCAGCCATATGCCGCTCGATCTGGTGATCGTCATGCTCGGCACGAACGACATCAAGCCTGTGCATGGCGGGCGCGCAGAAGGGGCCGTTTCCGGCATGCGCCGCCTGGCGCAGATCGTGGACACCTTTCCTTACAAACCGAGCGGGCCGAAGCCGAAGTTTTTGATCGTCGCACCGCCGCCTTGCTCCGCCGGTCCAGGCGGGCACCCGGCAGCCGGCCGGAGCGTGGCGGAATCCGAGCGGCTCTCACCGCTCTACCGCAAGCTCGCCGGCGAACTCGGCCACGCGTTCTTCGATGCAGGTGCAGTCGCGCGTGGATCCGAGATCGATGGCGTGCATTTGGAAGCGGCCGCGACCGCCGCCATCGGCCGTGCACTCGCGGTCCCCGTCGGCGCAATTCTAGCCTGATCCGTTTCAACGCCTGCGGAGGAGCAGGCGGGCGGGTTGTCAAACTGGTAGGCCGAAATCCGCAAGGATGGCCGCAAAAGGAGGAAACATGAGACACTTTTTCATAAAAGCCGCGCTCGGCGTGCTTCTCGCCACGGCCGCACCGATCGGCGTGCTGGCCGAGACACCGGCCGACCAACTGGTCGTCGCCACGACCATGAGCAACATTCTGACGCTCGATCCCGCTGCCATCACCGGCCGCGAGACCGTGCAGGTGCTCAATAACATCTACGACACGCTGGTCATCCTTTCGCCGCAGGACCGTAGCGTCCAGCCGCGTCTTGCCGAGCGCTGGGAGATCGCCGAGGATCGCAAGTCGATCCGCTTTCACCTGCGTGCCGATGCGAAATTTGCTTCCGGCAATCCCGTTACGGCCGGCGACGTGGCCTGGAGCCTGAAGCGTCTGCTCGCCCGCAACCTGGCGCAGTCGTCCTTCCTCAAGACGCGTGGGTTCACGCTCGAGAATGCCGACAAGGCCTTTGTCGCCGAAGACGACCATACCTTCGTGATCAATCTGGCGAAGCCCGATGACCCGAACCTGTTGCTGATGATCCTGGCACAGAATGGCCCCGGCTCCATACTCGACAGCAAGACGGCGCTCGAGAACGAGAAGGACGGCGACCTTGGTGCCGCCTGGCTGACGCTGAATTCGGCTGGCTCGGGTCCTTTCACGCTCACCCAGTGGAAGTCGAACGAATACATCATCCTGACCCGCAACGACGAATATTGGGGTGAAAAGGCGGCGATGAAGCGCGTTCTGATGCGCCATCTGCCGGAATCCCAGTCGCAGCGTCTGCTGCTGGAGAAAGGCGACATAGACGTTGCCTATTCCCTCCAGGCGCCGGATCTCAAGTCGCTTGAGGCCGACAAGGCGATTACCATCGCATCAACGCCGGGTTCGGGCTTTTATTATCTCAGCGTCTCGATGAAAGACGAGCGCTTTGCCAACAAGAAGGTACGCGAGGCGCTGCGATACCTCATCGACTACGAAGGCCTCGACAAGGCCGTCATGCCCTACTACGGCAAGCTGCATCAGCGGCCGCTGTCAACAGGCGTTATCGGCGCGCTGCCGGATGAGGGCTACAAGCTGGACGTGGAAAAGGCCAAGGCGCTGCTGGCCGAAGCGGGCTACCCCGACGGTTTCAAGACCACGCTGCGGGTCCTTTCCGAAGACCCCTTCATGAAGGCGGCGACCGCCATCCAGAACACGCTCGCCCAGGCGGGGATCCAGGCGGAACTCATCAGCGGTTCGGGTGATCAGATCTACGGTGCGATGCGCGAACGAAACTTCGAACTGCTGCTTGGTCGCGGCGGCGGCGGTCAGCAGCCGCATCCGGACAACAACCTGCGCTCCATCGCCTACAATCCTGACAATTCGGACGATGCGAAGCTCACCAACTACCAGAGCTGGCGCACCAGCTTCTACGACGAAAAATTGAACAAGCTGATCGAGGAAGCACTGGTTGAGCGCGATCCGGCCAAGCAGGCCAAACTCTATGAAGGCGTGCAGGCCTACATGGACGAGATCGTCATGTCGATCCAGCCGTTCTCGGAAGTGGTCGATACGGCTGCGTTTCGAAGCGATGTGAAGGGCATGATCGTCAGCCCCTGGCTCTCCCGCTTCGAGGGTGTCGCCAAGGAGCGCTGATCCTTCAGGTCTTCGTAGCGAGTTCGGACAAGGCGCGTGGCAACACGCGCCTTTTTCACGTTCGCCAGACAAAAGCTGCGACAGCCATCCGAACCGGTACCTCGTCGGCACACGCGAAAACATGGATCGCTGCCTACGTGAGCGAGAGCGGAGATCTGCGAAGAGTGCTGTTGCAAGCTGGTCTCTGGCTTCACATCGCAGTTCCCAAGGGAAACGAACGACGCGCCCAATTCACGTCTGGCGTTACTCTACGCACTTACTACAAGTCGACCTCTGAAGGACAGACGCACAAGGTGGGGCCCTTGGAGCGCGTTCCGCAATGCCGAGCGGATGTTGGCCAGGACGGCGCGTCAGATACCATTGCACAGCCTCGGTGCAGTCGAGAATTCCAGTCAAAGGGATCGGTGTCGAACGGCGCCGCGTGGAAGGCAGCCGTTTTCGGAAGACCTCGTCGCATGGCGTTTCGACGCAGACGCCCGCGATGGACTTTGTTCGTTGTTCGGGTAGGGCTGGGTGATCCGGAAAGCCCGCCGCGATCCCTGCCTTACAGTTGGCGACAAAGTTGCCGCGGACGTTGCCGCTATTTTCTGGTCATTTCACACATCGGTGACAGGTCCGTTGGATCGCCCTGATGTTAAAAGGCGCCCCCGTGATTCAGAGGCGCCTTGTTGGGATTACCGGACCTAACCTGGTGAGGGCGATCAATGCGCCCTTTCGTAATCAAGAGAGGCGCCGATGAGTTCTCGAGCGTAAGGATGCGTGGCGCCGTTTGCGGGGATCGCTTCGCGCGGCAGCACTTCGGTGATTTCTCCGTGCAGCATCACGGCAAAGCGGTCGCACATATGGTCGACCACTGCCAGATCGTGCGTGACCATGATGTAGGTGAAGCCTCTCTCTTCGCGCAGGCGCTGGAGCAGGTTCAGGATCTCAGCCTGCACCGAGACATCGAGCGCCGACGTCGGTTCGTCCAGAAGCAGAAGCGAAGGCTCCAGGATGAGCGCACGGGCAATCGCCACCCGCTGCCGCTGGCCGCCGGAAAGCTGGTGGGGAAAGCGATCGAGGAAGGAAACGGGCAGGCCGACATCGGTGATCGCCTTGCGCATGCGTTCCTCGCGGTCGCCGAGCTTGTGGATCACCAGTGGCTCGTTGAGCACGGTGCGCACCGACTGGCGCGGATGCAGCGAGCCGTACGGATCCTGGAACACCATCTGCAGCGTGCGGCAGCGCTCGATAAGCGGCATGTCGCGTACCGACTTGCCGTCGAGGAGAATGTCGCCCGTCCAGATGTCGGTCAGCATCGAGATGCATCGCAGCACTGTGGATTTGCCCGAGCCGCTTTCGCCGACAAGCCCGAAACATTCGCCTGGGCTGACCGAGAAGCTGACACTCGGCAGGACCCTGACCGCGGCAGGGCCGGCGCCGAAGGTGATCGATACGTCGCGCGTTTCGACGGATACGGACATCAGGCTTTCTCCTCCAGCCATTCGGGTTGGCGGTCGAGCACGGCGAGGGGCGCACGCCCTCCACCGATCCGCGGTTGGGCCGCCAGCAGGCCGCGCGTATAGGGGTGTTCGGCCCTGTCGAGGTCTTGGGCGGCGAGCGTTTCGACGACGCGACCGGCATACATGATGAGAACGCGGTCGCAGAAATTGCGCACGAGGTTTAGGTCGTGACTGATCATGATGAGGCCAATGCCGCGGTCGCGCACGAGGCCGTCGAGGATGTTCAGCACTTGAAGCCGGACGGTAACGTCGAGCGCCGAGGTGGGTTCGTCGGCGATGACGAGGTCCGGGTCGGCCAAAAGCATCATGGCGATCATCACCCGCTGGCCCATGCCACCGGATATTTCATGCGGATACTGCTCGTAGACCCGCTTCGGGTCACGGATCTTGACCGCCTCCAGCATGGCGAGCGCCTTGTCGCGAGCCTCTGCCTTCGAGCACTTGAAGTGGCGCAGATAGGTCTCCGCCACCTGGTCGCCGACCCGGCGGATCGGGTTGAGCGAGAATTTTGGATCTTGAAGGATCATCGACATGCGCCGGCCGCGGACCTTCAGCATCTCCCTTTCGGAGAGCGTCAGGAGATCGAGGTCTCCAAACCGCAATTTGTCCGCGGTGATCGTCGCGCCGGGCAGAAGGCGCAGCAGCGCACGCCCGACGGTCGATTTTCCGGAACCGGATTCGCCGACGATACCCAGCCGTTCGCGGCCCAGCGTGAAAGAGACGCCACGCACGGCTTCGACCGAAGCGCCACCATAGCGGATACGGAGATTGTCTACCTCGAGAATGGGCTTTTCCATCGGCTTACCTCCGGTTCATCTGCTTGGGATCGAGCGCATCGCGCAAACCGTCGCCGAGCAGGTTGAACGCGAGGCTGACGGAGAGGATCGAGATGCCCGGGAAGGTGACGAGCCACCAGCTGTCGAGCATGTAGCGGCGGCCAGTCGCGATCATTGCGCCCCATTCGGGCAGCGGTGGCTGGGCGCCGAGGCCCAGGAAGCCGAGGCCGGCGGCCGTGAGGATGACGGTCGCCATGTTGAGCGTCAGGCGGATCAGGACCGAAGGCAGGCACATGGGCATGATCGACTTGACGATAATGCGCGCTGGTGAGGCCCCCTGCAGCCTGGCGGCGGAGATATAGTCCGCCTTGCGGAAGGTCATTGCTTCTGCCCGTGCAAGCCGCGCGATCGGCGGCCAGGAGGTGAGCGCAATGGCGATAATGGCGTTGTTGAGGCTTGGGCCCAATGCTGCGACGAAGGCGAGCGAGAGGATGAGGCTCGGAAACGACAGGAATATGTCGGTGATACGCATCATCACCGTATCAACCTTGCCGCCGAGATAGCCGGCGGTGGTGCCGATGATGAGGCCGATTGGGCCGACGACAATCGACACGAGGAAGATGATCGTCAGCGTGATGCGGGCGCCCCAGACGAGGCGGCTGAAGATATCGCGGCCAAGCTCGTCGGTGCCGAAGAGATGCCCGTTGCCCGGCGCCTGCAGCGTCAGGGCAAGATCCTGCGCATAAGGGTCGTACGTGGCGATCAGCGGCGCGAAGGCGGCAACCAGGATCAGGAGCGTCAGCACGGCAAGGCCGAAGGCTGATGTCGGGCTCTTCAACAGGAACAGCACGATGTTCTTCAGTGCAAGCAGCGGTGCCGGCAGGCGGCGAGCGGTTTCGGTGCGGGTCGACATCAGCGTGTCCTCGGGTCGAAGATGCGGTAGAGAACATCGGAGAGAAGATTGAGCCCGATGAAGATGACGCCCACGATCAGCACGCAGGTCATGACGGCGTTCATGTCGCCGGTGATGAGGTTGTTGGTGAGATATTGGCCAAAACCCGGCCAGGCGAAGACGGTTTCGATCAGCACCGCGCCTTCGAGCAATGAGCCGTAGGCAAGCGCGATGATCGTGACGAGCTGGACCCGGATGTTGATGAAGGCGTGCTGCCAGATCGTCTGGTTGCGCGAAAGCCCCTTCACTCTGGCCGTCGTCACATACTCCTGGCCGAGCTGGTCGAGCATGAAGCTGCGGGTCATACGGGTGATGTAGGCAGAGGAGGAGTAGCCGAGCAGGGTTGCAGGCAGGATGATGTGGTTCACCGCCGACCAGAACACATCCATTTCGCCGGCGATCAGGCTGTCGATCAACAGGAATCCGGTGCGCTCGTCGACAAGGCCGATGTAGAACTGGTCCATCCGCCCGCTGCCTCCGACCAGCCCGAAATGGGCGTAGAAGACGATGAGAGCAATCATACCCGTCCAGAAGATCGGCATCGAATGGCCGAAAAGGCTGAAAACGCGCACGACATGGTCCGGCCAGCGGTCCTTGTTGACGGCGGCGAAGACGCCGAGCGGCACGCCGAGCCCCGCGCCAATGAGAATAGCGAACGTGGCGAGCTCGATCGTCGCCGGCATGACATGCAGGATATCCTGGATGACGGGTTGGCCGGTGCGGATGGACGTGCCGAAATTGCCGGTGAAGACATCGCCGAGATAATAGAAGAACTGTTCCCAGAGCGGACGATCAAGGCCGAGCGAACGGTACACCTGCTCGTAGGTCTCGCGGGTCGCATCTTCGCCGACGATGGCGCGCACGGGGTCGGCCGGCATCAACCGGCCGATGAAGAAGGTCAGGAGAAGCAGGCCGAGCAGCGTGACCGCAATGGTCCCGATCTGCCCGGCCGCGCCATAGAAGCGTATGCGACGGTGTGACATGATTCCTCCGTTTGTCATTCGCCAGACGGTGCGGCGGTACAGGCTCCTATCCTGTATGACAACTTAATGAAACCTGTCACAGGTTGTCGATGCTGTCAAGCCAATCGATCAGAGGAAGTCGTCGCGACGGGGCGTGAAGCAGTCGATAAGCTCTCCTGCCTCCAGGCATTGGCAGCCGTGCTCGGTGTTTCCCGGGATGACGAGGCTGTCGCCGGGATTGAGCTCATAGGCGACGCCATCGCGAAAAAAGCGGAAGCGGCCGCGTGCGACATAGGTGGATTGCACGTGCGCATGGCTATGCAGCCGGCCTTCGGCGCCGCTTTCGAAGCGGAAGGACACGACCATGATTTCTGGTGAATGAGACAACACCTGCCGGGTGATGCCGGTGTCGGTCGGGGTGGCGGGAAAGACAGGAAGGGACATGAAGGCCTCGTTGATGGTGTATGACATCATCAACATACATGTACTTATATCTGTATGACAAGCTAAGACAGGTTTATATCTTCCGGCGACAATGTGCGTGAGCGCAGCAAGACCTTGTAGCGATCGAGACTGCCGCGGAGATGGGCGCGCATGCGCTCGCGCGCGGTCTCGGCGTTGCCTTCGATGATGGCATCGACGATCAGGCCGTGTTCTTCCTGAAGATGGAGGTTGTAGTCTTTCGGGCGCGAGCCGGGGGCGGAGCCCTGCAGTTCGCCGCGCGGGATGATGCCGGATCGGATCAGCTGGAGAAATTCCGGGAAGCGGCGATTTTGCGTGGCCTCGGCGATGGCGAGATGCAGCTCGAAATCCGCGTCTCTGGTAGGGCTTCCTGTCGCCAGGCATTCGCCAACGTGATGATGGGCCTCGAGGATCGCTTCAATCTGCGCGGCGGAACGGCGTGACGCCGCAAGTCCCGCCGATTCCACCTCGAAGACCGTCCTGAGTTCCAGAAGCTCGATCACCGAAGAAATCCGTTCGGTGGTCAGATCCTTGAACGGCTGCTTCTTTCCCTCTGAGGTCTGGAGCGCGAAGATGCCCGCACCCTTGCGTGCCTCCACCAGGCCGTCGGCGCGAAGGATGGCGATCGCCTCGCGCACCACGGTGCGGCTGACGGAGTACTCGCGGGTCAGCGCACTTTCGCTCGGAAGCCGGTCACCGGGCTTGAAGACGCCATCGGTCAGCTCGCGACGCAGGTCGGTGCTGATCTTTGCAGCCAGAGACGTGCCTCTGGCATAATTGTTCTCGGCTTCCATGTCTGCTTCACCTGCATTGAACCTGTCTGGCATGTTATCGGTTATCTGTCCGAATGCAAGTGCAGGCTGTTTTCGGCGATGCTCAGCGAGGCGTTCGCAGCATGGAGCGGTAGCGCATCTGGCTGTTTTTCAGGTGAGCGCGCATGGCGGCGCGAGCCGCCGTCTCGTCGCCATTCTGAATGGCGATGAGGATCGCTTCGTGCTCCTCCACGAGTCGCTCGATGTCGGCCGGGGGCAGAGCCGTCTCCTCACCGCTCTCGGTCACCGCCCGTCGGGGGATAAGCGTCGGGCCGAGCATCTGCAGGAATTCGCCGAAGCGGGGATTGTTGGTCGCCTGGGCGATTGCGAGGTGAAAGGCGAAATCGGCCTCGGCGCTCGGTCGGCCCTCGGCCGAACTCGTGCGGAAGGCGTCGAGGGCCTCTACGATCTTTTCTTCCTGCCCCGGGGAGCGCCGCAGCGCGGCAAGCCCTGCGGCATCGCCTTCCACGGCCGTGCGAAGTTCGAGCATCTCGATCAGCGACGAAACGCGCGCGAGGTCGACATTCTGGAATGGACGACGTTCGGAAAGGGTTGGATCGAGAACGAAGACGCCAGCGCCCTGGCGGGGTTCTACTAGGCCATCGGAACGAAGTGCTGCGATCGCCTCGCGCACGACCGTGCGGCTCACGCCGAATTCCTGCGTCAGTTGGGCTTCGGAGGGAAGCCGGTCGCCCGGTCTGTGATGCCCCTTGGAAATGCGCCCGCGAAGCGCATCTGCAACCTTGACCACCAGCGTCGTGGCTTGCGGGGGAGCAGTATCTTGGGCTGTCGCTTTCGTCATACACTTGGCCATTCGATGCGAGAGGCGGTAATCCGCAGTTGGTTGTGGATACGCCATTGCCGGGCAATGGCGCAATCCGTTGCTAGCTCGATTTGAGATCCTCGAACTGCAGTGCCTCCGGAATGTTCTGGTAGGAGACCGGCCTCAGGAACCTTCGGATAGAGAGGGTTCCGACGGATGTGGCGCCGAAGTTGGTGGATGCGGGGTAAGGGCCGCCGTGCACCATGGCGTCGCAGACTTCGACCCCGGTCGGGTAGCCATTGGCCAGCACGCGACCCGCCTTGCGTTCAAGGATTGGAAGCAGACTGCGCCCCAGTGACGTATCGGCTTCATCGAGATGCAGCGTGGCAGTGAGTTGACCGACAAAGCTTTTTGCGACCGCCAGCATCTCTTCGATCGTCTCGACGGTCACGATAAGACCGAGCGGACCGAACACTTCTTCGGCAAGCACGTGGTTTGCGAGCCACTCCGTGGCGCAAACCCTGAAAAGGCAGGGCGTGGCGTTGCGAAGATCGCAGGCGGTGGCAAGCAGCTCGCGCACGCCGGCACCTGCGGCGATGCGCACGCTTCCCTCGCGATAGGCCTTGGCCATGCCTTCAGTCAGCATGACCTGCGGACCGACTTCGCCAAGTGCGGCGCGGGCCGCTTCTGCGAATGCGTCGGCGTGGTCGGCAAGGATCACTGCGATGCCTGGATTGGTGCAGAACTGGCCGGCACCCATCGTCAGCGAACCTGCCCAACCCCGTGCGATCTCGGCGCCTCGGGCCTTCGCGGCTTCCGGCAGGATGAACATCGGGTTCACCGAGCCGAGTTCGCCGAAGAAGGGAATGGGTTCGGGGCGGGAGACGCAAAGATCGAAGAGCGCACGGCCACCGGCCAGAGAACCGGTAAAGCCGACCGCTTTGATGAGCGGGTGCGTGACGAGCGCAGTGCCGACATCTCGGCGGCCCCCCTGGATCAGCGAGAATACGCCCGGGTGCAGCCCGCTTTTCCGGATGGCGGCATCGGCGGCCTCTGCCACGATCTCGCTTGTGCCGGGATGGGCCGAGTGCCCCTTGACGACGACTGGGCAGCCGGCGGCGAGCGCCGAGGCAGTGTCGCCGCCCATGGTCGAGAAGGCGAGCGGAAAATTGGACGCGCCGAAGACGGCGACGGGGCCGATCGGACGCTGCGTGAGGCGGATATCGGGGCGGGGCAGGGGCGCGCGGTTCGGCAAAGCCTCGTCACGGCGCCGGTCGAGATACTCGCCTTTGCGGATGTGGGACGCAAACAGGCGCAATTGCCCCGTCGTGCGGCCGCGTTCGCCGTTCAGCCGGGCGGCAGGCAGACCGGTCTCGGAGGTGCCGATTTCGGTAATTTCGGCACCGCGGGCTTCGATCTCGTCGGCGATGGTGTCGAGGAACGCGGCGCGCGTCTCTCGGGAGGAGTAACCATAGGACGAGAAAGCCTCTTCGGCGGCGTCCGCCGCCCTGTTCACCAACTCGACCGTGCCGACGGAGAATTCGAAGGCGTCGCCGTGGGAAGGCTCGCTGCGGAACGTAGGCTGCGTTGCAAGCCATTCGCCCGCAACCAGATGCTTGCCATGCGGCACATATGTCATTTCTCTACTCCTTGAAGATCGGATTGTTGACGAAGCCGCCGCCCTGGAAGCGGACCATCGGGTCGCTCGGGTCGGGCTTCTGCGTGTGTGTGGCAATGTTCGCCCGATGGATCTCGGCATTGTCCTTTGGTTTCCAGCCCAGCCAGCCGACATGCGAATTGTCCCACCAGCCGGCGTCGTTGGCCGAACTGCCCCAGATGACCGGGCAACCGAGCACCGGCACGCGGAAGATGGCCTCGATCATCGAGGTGAAATCGTCGTGGGAAAACCAGGTCGACAGCATGCGGTAGTTGGTGGGTTCCGGCGTGCAGGAGCCGATACGCACAAGTGCAGTCTCTTGCCCGAACTTGTCGAAATACATGCGGGCCAGCGCCTCGCCGAAACATTTCGAAACCCCATAGAGCCCATCGGCGCGAAAGGGTGCGTCCGGCCCGAGGCGCTCGGTCTGTGAATAGTAGCCGACGGTGTGGTTGGAGCTGGCAAAGACGATCCGCGGTCGGCCGTGTGCGCGGGCGGCCTCATAGAGATTGTAGAGACCGACAATATTGCCGCCAATGATCTGATCGAACGGCCGTTCGACAGAAATGCCGCCGAGATGGACGATGCCGTCGCAGCCCGAGACCATCTCATGCACTGCGGCGGCATCGGAAAGATCGCAGGTCATGCACTCCTCATTTTCCTCAGGACGATCGAGAGGTGCGAGATCTGCGAGGCGAATGGTCTTTGCGAGTGGCGCAAGGCGTTTGCGCATGACCTGGCCGAGCTGGCCTGCGGCGCCGGTGATCAGAAGGCGTCTCAATTCCGTTTTCCTTTTACAAATCGCGGCACTGCCCAGTGCAGGCATACGCCGATGTCAGACGACGCCTTCGGCAGGAGCGACGCTGCTGCGTGCTTCGAGCTGGCCGTGGCTAAGAGCGGTTGACCCTGGCGAAACGCCGGCCGCGGACCACCGTCATTTTCGCATCGCTCCGGCTGGCGTCTTGACCTCGACAAACATATCATACAATAACGGTAACATATATGATATGTAGTCTACAACGTGATGGAGGAAATTTATGCTGACCGTTGAAACAAGGCAGGCCGTCAATCCGGAATACGCCAATACGCTCGATACGTCGGGGCTTCGCAAGCATTTCTTAGCGCAGGAGATGTTCAAAACCGGAGAGATCCGGCTGATCTACACCCACTATGACCGTTTCGTGATCGGGGGCGCCGTGCCTGGCGGCAAGCCACTGACGCTCGACAAGGTGGAGGAGACAAAGACCTCGTCATTCCTCGATCGCCGTGAAATGGGCATCGTCAATATCGGCGATGCCGGAACGGTGACCGCCGGCGGACAGGTCTACGCGTTGAGCCGCGGCGATGTGCTCTATCTCGGTGCCGGCACGGGGGCCGTGACCTTTGCGGGCGAAGGTCGTTTCTACATCACGTCGTGCCCCGCGCACCGTAGCCTGCCGGCGCGTCTCGTCACTGCTTCCGAAAGCAAGGAAGTGAAAATGGGCGCGTCGGAAACCTCGAACAAGCGCACCATCAATCAGTTCATCCACCCGCTCGTGATGGAGAGCTGCCAGTTGGTTCTTGGCTACACGACCCTGGAGGACGGTTCCGTCTGGAACACCATCCCCTCGCATATCCATGACCGTCGCATGGAAGCCTATCTCTACTTCGGCATGGATGAAAAGTCCCGGGTTCTGCATTTGATGGGCGAGCCCCAGGAGACCCGTCACCTGTTCATTGCGAATGAGGAGGGTGCTCTCTCTCCGCCCTGGTCCATCCATTCCGGCGCCGGTATCGGCTCCTACACCTTTATCTGGGCCATGGCCGGGGACAATGTCGACTACACCGACATGGACTTCATTCAGCCGAAGGATCTAAAATGATAAATTCCTTTTCGCTTCAAGGACGTAAAGCTCTGGTCACTGGCTCCAACACCGGCCTTGGCCAAGCGATTGCGGTTGGGCTTGCCACTGCAGGAGCGGAGGTCATCTGCGCTGCCCGTCGGGCGCCCGAAGAGACATTGGGTCTGGTCGCGAAGGCGGGCGGCAAGGCGAGTGGCCTTTCCCTCGATTTTGCCGATCCCATGGCCGCGCGCGACGTATTTCAGGATCAGGGCATCGACATCCTGGTCAACAACGCCGGCATCATTCGTCGCGCCGACGCGGTCGATTTTACCGAAGACGACTGGGATGCGGTGATCGATGTAAACCTGAAGGCGCTCTTCTTCACCACGCAGGCCTTCGCAAAGGAATTGCTGGCCAAAGGGCGACGCGGAAAGGTGGTCAACATCGCGTCGCTGCTTTCGTTCCAGGGCGGGATTCGCGTGCCTTCCTATACGGCTTCAAAACACGGCGTCGCCGGGCTCACCAAGCTGCTTGCAAACGAATGGGCAGCCAAGGGCATCAATGTCAATGCCGTTGCGCCCGGTTACATCGAAACCAACAATACCGAGGCGCTTCGCGCCGACGCGGACCGAAACAGAGCGATCCTCGATCGCATTCCGGCCAATCGTTGGGGCCGACCGGAAGACATTGCGGGTGCGGCAGTCTTTCTGTCTTCGGCTGCGGCTGACTACGTGCACGGCGCCATTCTCAACGTGGACGGTGGCTGGTTGGCGCGGTGATCCTCCAGGCGAAGAGGTTGTCATGTAACTTGTATGATAACTTATTGACAGATGTAGTATGTATGGCTAGGTTTACATCTGAAGCACGCACAGAGGAAAACACAAATGAACCCTGAACACATCAAAGCTGCCCTCGGCTCCGGCCTTCTCTCCTTCCCGGTCACGCATTTCGACGCGCAAGGGCGTTTCGCGCCGGAAAGCTACAAGGCGCATGTCGAATGGCTTGCCGGCTATGACGCTCCGGTGCTTTTCGCAGCCGGCGGTACCGGGGAATTCTTCTCGCTGAAGCCGGACGAGATTCCTGGTGTGGTCGCGGCGGCCAAGGAAGCGGCAGGCGACACCGCTATCGTGTCGGGTTGCGGCTACGGAACCGATATCGCCGTGGATATCGCCCGTTCGGTCGAAAAGGTTGGCGCTGACGGTATCCTGCTTTTGCCGCACTACCTGATCGATGCGCCTCAGGAAGGTCTCTATGCGCATATCAAGAAGGTCTGCCAATCGGTCGGTATCGGCGTCATGGTCTACAACCGTGACAACTCGGTACTGCAGGCTGATACGCTTGCCCGTCTTTGCGACGAATGCCCGAACCTGATCGGCTTCAAGGACGGCACGGGCGACATCGGCCTTCTGCGCCAGGTCACCGCCAAGATGGGCGATCGCCTGATGTATCTGGGCGGCATGCCGACGGCCGAGATCTTCGCCGAAGCCTATCTCGGTGCCGGTGTCACCACCTATTCGTCAGCGGTGTTCAACTTCGTGCCGGGTCTTGCCAACGAGTTCTACGTTGCACTTCGCGCCGGCGACCGCGCCACCTGCGCCCGCATCCTGACGGATTTCTTCTATCCGTTCATGGCGATCCGCAATCGGGTCAAGGGCTACGCCGTCTCGGCAATCAAGGCGGGTGTGCGGCTGCAGGGCTTCGACGCCGGTCCGGTGCGCGCGCCGCTCGTGGATCTGACGGATGAGGAGCTCACGATGCTCGATACCCTCATCGGTTCGCACAAGCGCAAGGCCTGACACGGCGATAGCAGGAGGAACTCGATGAAGATCACCGCCGTTCGCACCCATCTCCTGGAACATCGGCTTGGCACGCCGTTCGAAAGCGCCTCGATGCGCTTTGACCGGCGCGCCCATGTGCTGGTGGAGATCGAATGCGATGACGGAACGACGGGCTGGGGCGAATGTCTCGGCCCGGCCCGGCCCAATGCGGCGGTGGTCGCAGCCTATTCCAACTGGCTGATTGGTCAGGATCCGCGCCAGACCGAGAAGATCTGGGCGGTGCTCTACAATGCACTGCGCGATCAGGGACAGCGC
This sequence comes from Ensifer adhaerens, assembly GCF_013283195.1. GTDB lineage: Bacteria > Pseudomonadota > Alphaproteobacteria > Rhizobiales > Rhizobiaceae > Ensifer > Ensifer adhaerens_G. The sequence goes on from NZ_JABEKT010000002.1 coordinate 757,291, forward strand.
GGTCTGACGATCACTGCGCTGTCGGGCGTCGATATCGCGTTATGGGATATCAAGGGCAAGCACTACGGCGCCTCGATCTCCATGCTGCTCGGCGGGCGCTGGCGCGAAAGCGTGTGCGCCTATGCGACGGGCAGCTTCAAGCGCGACGGCGTCGACCGGGTATCCGATAATGCCAGTGAAATGGCGGAGCGACGCTCGCAGGGGTTCCATGCGTGCAAGATCAAGATCGGTTTCGGCGTTGACGAGGATCTGGAGGTCATCCGCGCAGTGCGCGAGGCGATTGGCGCCGACATGCGGCTGATGATCGACGCCAACCATGGCTACACGGTCACCGAAGCCGTTCGGCTGGGCAAGGCGGCAGCGGAATATGGCATCGACTGGTTCGAGGAACCGGTCGTGCCCGAGCAACTCTCGGCCTATCGGGATGTCCGCACATCCCAGCCGATCGCGATTGCCGGCGGCGAGACCTGGCATACGCGCTTCGGCATGTGGTCCGCGCTCGAGAGCCGCGCGGTCGATATTCTCCAGCCCGACCTTTGCGGCTGCGGCGGCTTTTCCGAAGCCCAGAAGATCGCGAGCCTAGCGACGCTTTATGGCATTCGCATCGTGCCGCATGTCTGGGGAACGGGCGTGCAGATCGCCGCCGCGCTGCAATTCATGGCGGCGATGGTGCCTGACCCGGTCCGCGTCAATCCGGTTGAGCCGATCATGGAATTCGACCGCACGGAAAACCCGTTCCGTCAGGCAGTGTTGAAGACGCCGCTCGAAGCCGTCAACGGGGTGGTTGCCATTCCAGACGGGCCAGGCCTCGGGATCGAGGTCAATCGCAGTGCGCTCGTCGAATTCAAGATGCCGGGAACCTGACGAAGGCCGCGTTCATCGCTTTCGCCGTCCAGAGAATGCCCGCTACACACCTCTGGGAAAGTTTGCCATCTCCGCAGCCGCACTTGTTGTCTTCAGAATGTAAAGTCGATCCAGTCGTAGAACGGCCTACGACCGGCGCTTCTCCATTGCGCGGGTCGTGGCAAGGCGGGTTTCCTGTTCCGGCTCGTCCAATTGCAGCAAGCCACCGTGTCGGCTCTGGTGAACCTTGTTCATATGGCCTCGGGGGCTGAGGCCAAGCGTGCGCTTGAACATGCGCGAGAAGTAATAGGGGTCGGCATAGCCGACTTCCGCCGCCGCTGCGGCAACGGAAAGCCCACCTTCGAGAAAATGCATGGCGCGCTCCATGCGCTTGAGCTCCTGGTACTTGCGCGGCGTGCGGCCCACCCGCTTCTGGAACTCGCGCAGGAAATAATCGGCGTTGTAGGGTGAGGTGTCGACGGCCTTTGCGGCAATCTCCGGATCGAGCGGATGGGCCGAGATCATCGTTGCTGCCTTCATCACCGCGAGATCGATCGCGTCTGCTCCCTCCGGCTGGTAGGTGGCATGGTCGCGCCAGCCGAGAAAGGCATCCTCGATGAAGGCGATGAGCAGAACCATGAAAAGGTAATGCTGGCCGAGCGAGACGGACGAGGGCGGCGCGCTCTGGCGATAATGGCGCGCGATCGGCTCGAGAAACGACCAACGGCTCAGTTGCAGTTTCGGTCTCAGGTTCATCTGCGCGATCAGGTTATGACGACCGTAGATGTCGAGGGTGAAATGCTGCGCCACGCCGATGTATGTTTCACGCCCCTCGTTCCAGCCGACGAAGCGTTGGCCGCCGCTGATCAGCATCGCATCGCCCGGTTCCATGACGCATGGCACGCCGTCGATCAGATAGTGGCCGCGGCCATCGAGGCAGATGACGAGATCGTCGACCGGGTTGGATTTGTCGATCCTCCAGGTTTGCGAATGCTCCATGCGGATCGCCGCGCGCGTGAGGTTGAGCGTCAACGCCGCGGGCGGGATCGCTGAAAGAATGCCACCTTCGATTTCGTCCATCTTTTTCCTTCTCTTTGTGAATTCATTCTGATCTGAAAATACGAGAATGTCACCGCATAAACCGCTTCTTCTGGGGAGGAGATCGGTTCACGGGATAGGTTGAGGCGTTGCCTCTCGCGTTTCCTGCACCGAATTGGGAGCCTGATTTGTACAAAATTGCATCTACATTCACTGCGCTCAGGTGTTGCCCGGGAGGGAGGCCATGAAGATGCAGCGTCTTTTGGGGCTGGGCTATCTCACTCCCTACATCGTCGGACTTCTGGTCTTTACGGCGATCCCGTTCATCGGCTCGCTTTATCTGAGCTTCACCAACTATGACCTGATGAGCGAACCGCGATGGACAGGGCTTGCCAACTACGAGCGGCTGTTCACACGCGACCGAACCTTCATCAAGTCGCTGAACGTCACGCTGCTTTACGTCTTCCTGACGGTGCCCCTGAAGCTCGCCTTCGCGCTCTTCATCGCGGCGATCCTGAACTACAAGCTGATGTTCATCGGGCTGTTCCGGACCGCGTTCTACGTGCCTTCGATCCTCGGCGGCTCGATCGCGATTGCCGTTCTCTGGCGCTACATCTTCGCCACGGAAGGCCTTGCCAACATGGCATTGGCGACGCTCGGGCTTTCCCCGGTCGACTGGTTTGGTGATCCGACCAACGCGCTTTTCACCATCACGCTTCTGCGCTGCTGGCAGTTCGGTTCGGCCATGGTGATCTTCCTCGCGGCCTTGCAGTCGATCGACAAGTCGCTCTACGAGGCGGCGGCCATCGACGGCGCCGGCAAGGTGCGGACCTTCTTCTTCATCACCCTGCCGCTGCTGACGCCGGTCATCTTCTTCAATCTGATCATGCAGATGGTTCAGGCGTTCCAGGAGTTCAACGGTCCTTACATCATCACGCAGGGCGGCCCCCTGAAGTCGACCTATCTCCTGCCGCTCTACATCTATGACGAGGCCTTCAAGAAGTTCAACATGGGCTATGCCTCGTCCATCGCCTGGGTGCTCTTCACCATCATAACCGTGCTCACCCTCGTTGCCTTCTGGTCTTCCAAGAAGTGGGTTTTCTACGCCGGCGACAAGCGGAGCTGATCTGATATGACCGATCTTACCTTCAACGACCGCCAGGCCGCACGCCGCGCAAGGCTCAACCTGATCTCGACGGCGATCCGCTACATCCTGCTCTTCGCGGTCGGCTTCGTGATGCTCTATCCGCTGATCTGGCTGGTCGGCGCGAGCTTCAAGACGAACTCGGAAATCTTCGCAGGAGCGGGCTTTCTGCCGAAGAACCCGACTGCCGATGGCTACATCAAGGGCTGGCAGACATCGACGCCCTACACGTTCGGCCGCTTCTTCTGGAATTCGTTCCTGATCATTCTGCCAAAGGTGATCGGCACCGCCATCTCCTGCACGCTGGCGGCCTATGCTTTCGCGCGGTTCGATTTCCCCCTGAAGAAGATCCTGTTCGGTTCGGTGATCGCGATACTGCTGTTGCCCAATGTCGTCACCCGCATTCCGCAGTATATCCTGTTCCGCGACCTCGGCTGGCTCGACAGCTTCCTGCCGCTCTGGGTGCCCTCGGCACTCGCCGGCGACGCCTTCTTCGTCTTCATGCTGGTGCAGTTCCTGCGCTCGTTGCCGACAGACATGGAGGAGGCAGCACGGGTCGATGGGGCCAACAGTCTCCAGACGCTGGTCTACATCGTTGTGCCGATGCTCGCTCCGGCACTGATCTCGGTGTGCCTGTTCCAGTTCATGTGGACCATGAACGATTTCCTCGGGCCGCTGATCTACCTGTCCTCGGTGGACAAGTATCCGGTCAGTCTCGCTCTCAAGCTTTCCATCGACACGACGGAGGCTTTCGAATGGAACCGCATCCTCGCGATGTCGGTGCTGACGATCGCCCCCGCGTTGATCGTCTTCTTCGCTGCACAACGCTACTTCATCGAAGGGATCTCCTCCGGGGGGATCAAGGGCTGAACATGGCTAAGGTTCAACTGAAAAATCTCGAAAAGGTCTATGGCAACGCCTTCAAGGCGGTCCATGGCATCAACCTCGATATCGACGACGGCGAGTTCATGGTTTTTGTCGGCCCGTCCGGCTGCGCCAAGTCGACCACACTGCGCATGGTGGCGGGTCTGGAGGAGATTTCCGGCGGGGAGGTCGTCATTGGCGATCGACGCGTCAACGATCTGCCGCCCGGCAAGCGCTCGATCGCCATGGTGTTCCAGAACTACGCGCTCTATCCGCACATGAAGGTGAGGGGCAACCTCGCCTTCGGGCTGAAGATCGCCGGAAAACCGAAGGCGGAGATCGACGCCGCCATTGAACAGGTCGCCAGGATTCTCGAGATCGAGCCATTGCTCGACCGGCTGCCCAAGCAGCTCTCGGGCGGTCAGGCCCAGCGCGTGGCACTCGGGCGCGCACTGATCAAGAAGCCGGGCGTGTTTCTGTTCGACGAGCCGCTGTCCAACCTCGACGCAAAATTGCGCGCTTCGATGCGGGTGCGCATCACCGACCTGCATCGCAAGCTGAAGGCTGATGGCCTATCGTCGACGGTCATCTACGTGACGCATGACCAGACCGAAGCCATGACGATGGGCGACCGCATCTGCGTCATGCAGGCAGGACACATCATGCAGGTTGCGACGCCGAAGGAACTCTATGAACGTCCGGCGAACCTGTTCGTCGCCGGTTTCATCGGCAGTCCGGAGATGAACCTCATCGATGCTAAGCTTGACGGTTCGTCCTTCTCGATCGGCAGCCAGAGCTTGCCGCTCGGAACGCAGCTGGAGGGCCGGCTTTCGGCCCGCCCGGTAGAGGCCGTGGTCGGCATGCGCCCGCAACACCTTTCGCTCGTCGCCGACGGTCCCGCTGCGTTCACGGCGAAACTCGCCAACGCGGAGTTCATGGGCCACGAAGTCTATCTCCATGCCGACCTGGAAGGTCACAGGGTTGTGAGCGTCGTTGGCGCAGCCGATTTCGAGACGCTGGGGCGCTCGGAGAAGATCCGCCTGCGTCCCGACCTGGACCGATTGCACATTTTCGACAAGACCGACGGCCGCAACGTCTCGCTGTGAGGAGGCGGCGTTGAGCCCTGTATCAAGAAGGAGGAGAACCATGAAGACTGCGAGAACCTTGGCTGCACTGACCGGCGTCGCCTACGGCGCGCTTTCGCTCTGTGCACCGGCTGCTGGAGCGGCCGAACTGCGCATGGCCTGGTGGGGCGGCGACAGCCGTCACGTGGCCACCCAAAAGGCGACCGCCGCCTGCGGCCAGAAATACGGCCATACGGTCAAGGGCGAATTTACCGGCTTCGACGGCTATCTCGAAAAACTGACGACCCAGATGGCTGGCAGGACCGAGGCCGACATTATCCAGGTCAACTGGCCCTGGTTGCCTTTGTTTTCCAAGAACGGCGAAGGTTTCGCTGATCTGCGCCAGTTGAAGGCGATCGATCTGTCGAACTGGACGGAGGGAGATCTCGCCGCCGGCTCTATGAATGGGGTCCTGCAGGGGCTTTCGGTCTCGACGACGGGACGTGTGTTCTTCTTCAACGCAACCACGTTCGAGAAGGCCGGTGTCAGTATCCCCAAGAATTGGGACGAGTTCTTCGCCGCGACCGCGACCATCAAGGAGAAGCTCGGCAAGGACCATTACACCTTCAATGCTGTCAAGGAGACCGCGCAGCTGCTGGTAACCCTTGCCGTCGTGCAGAAGACCGGCAAGGATCTTGTCGATCAGACGAACAATCGCGTCGCCTGGACGCCCGAGGAACTCGCCGAAGGCATTTCCTTCCTCGGCAAGCTGGTGGAGACCGGCGCAATCCGCTCTCAAAAGGAAGAGGCAGCCGACGGCAACGTCAACCTGTTCGAAAAGCCCGCCTGGGCTGAAGGCAAGGTCGCTGGTTCCTATGAATGGGATTCCACCTATTCCAAATACGCCGATCCGCTGAAAGACGGCCAGGTGCTGAAACCCGTGCCGATGCTGAAGCTAGCGGACGCCGTGACCGAAGGCGTCTATCGCAAACCGTCCATGGTGTTCTCCATCTCCAGGAACTCGAAGAACCCGGAGGCCGCCGCTGAGATCGTCAACTGCCTGCTGAACGAGCCGGAAGGCATCGACGCTCTTGGCACATCGCGCGGGCTTCCCGCGTCGAAGGCCGCCGCAGCCCGGCTTGGCGACAAGGGTGAGGCTGAGGTTCGTGCTGCCAACGCCATCGTCATGGCCTCGACCGGGCCGTCGGTCTCGCCCTTCAACGAGCATCCGGAAATCCGGGCCGCCTTCATCGATACGCTCGAAGAATATGCTTACGGGCAGATCACTGCAGAAGAGGGTGCCCAGCAGATCATCGACACTGTGAACGACGTTCTCGCCGAGTTCGACTGACCGCCAACACTGCCCCGCCGCGGGTGACCGCGGCGGGACTTGCGCCCGTCTGACGGGCACGGAACACGAGGCAAGACATGATCAGACCTTCCATCATCGCGCGCTCGGCGCGAACGGCGGCGCTATGCCTGCCGACGCCCGGTGCGCTTTACTGGCTTGGCGAAAAGACGGCCTGGCGGCTGTCGTCGCCGGATGACGCCCGGGACTTGCAGCAGGGAGTGGCTGACACGGTCGTCACCCTGCTGCACAGACTTCACCCCGCGCGCCGCTACGTCTTCGAGGCCGAAGGGTTTCTGCCGGTGTCCTTCCAAACCGCGCCCTGCGCAGGTCTCGTCGATGCTGGCGATTTCGATCTCGTGCCTGATATCGCGTCCGACGATCTCGATGGCGCCGTCGCCAATGCCAAAGCACTTGCGGATGCGATCGCAACAGTCCCGAGCGGCGGTACGCTTTATCTCGGGCGGGGCCTATGGACGGCGTTCCCGATTACGCTCAAGGGGCAGATGACCCTGCATCTCGCTGAAGGAGCGACCTTGCGAGCGCCATCCGGGCGTACCGGTTGGCCCATCCTGGCATCGCGCGATCATTGCGGCCGCATGCTCGGCAGCTGGGAAGGGTTGCCTGCTGCCTGTTTTGCCGCGCCCGTGCATGCCGCCTCGGCGGAAAATCTGGTGATCGAGGGCCGTGGTGCCCTCGATGGCTCCGGTGACAGGGGCGACTGGTGGAGCTGGCCGAAAGAAACGCGAGACAGCGCACGGCGCCCACGCGGCCTGCATCTGATTTCCTGCCGTGACGTAACCCTGCTCGGATTCACCATCCGCAACGCGCCGTCCTGGACCATCCATCCGCAGGGTTGCGAGCGTCTGACGGCTGCCGGACTGACGATAATCGCGCCACCAGACAGCCCGAACACCGATGGTTTCAACCCTGAAAGCTGCCGCGATGTCACGATTACAGGTGTGCGTTTCTCGGTCGGCGACGATTGCATCGCGGTCAAGGCCGGCAAGCGTGGTCCGAACGGCGAGGATGATCACCTGATGGAAACACGCAACGTTCGCGTCAGCCATTGCCTGATGGAACGCGGCCATGGCGGGCTGGTGATCGGCTCGGAGATGTCCGGTGGCGTGCATGACGTCTGCGTCGAGGATTGCGAGATGATCGGCACGGATCGCGGCCTGCGGCTGAAGACCCGTCGCGGTCGCGGCGGGTCGATCACCAATATCGCCATGTGCCGTGTGCGTCTGGATGGCGTCGAAACCGCGCTCTCGGCCAACGCCCACTACCATTGCGATGCCGACGGCCACGATCCCTGGGTGCAGAGCCGTGAGCCGGCAGCCGTCAGTTCCGCGACACCGGTCATCGATGGCGTCACCATCGAGGACATCGAAATCCGTGGCCTCGCTCACGCGGCAGGCGTGTTTCTCGGTCTACCCGAAGCCCCGATCCGCAACATCAGCATCCGCCGCCTGCAGATCGTCTCGCATGACCCCGATGCAATCGCGACGCCGCCGATCATGGCCGATCGCATCAGGCCCATGCGTCACGAGGCGATCGTCGCCGAGCGAGCCGAGATCGACTGCGACGATCCTGCCTTGCTCAGTGCCGCCTCAATCTCCCTTTCCTTTGAATGAGATCCGCCCGTGAACCCGACAGACTATTTCGATGAATTCGCCAAGCGCTACACCCGCTACAAGGGGGGTAGCTGGTGTTACGAGGATGGATGCGTCTATCGCGGCCTCATTCACCTCTTCGAGGCGACAGGCGATGCGCGCTGGAAAGCGCATCTGCACCGCCTTGCAGATCCGCAGATCGCAGCCGACGGTGCACTTTCGGGCTACGATCCTCATGAATACAACATCGACCACATTCTTGCCGGACGCTCGCTGTTCGCGCTCGCCAAAGAGGCTGACGATCCGCGCTATCGTTTGGCCGCGGACCGTCTGGCCGGGCAATTGCAAAGCCATCCCCGCATCGCTGCCGGCAACTACTGGCACAAGAAGCGTTATCCGCATCAGGTCTGGCTGGACGGGCTCTACATGGGGCTGCCGTTCCAGATCGAGTACGGCAAATCGACGGGCCGCGCCGGCCTGATCGCCGACGCGCTGCAGCAGTTCTCGACAGCTCTGGCATTAACGGCCACCTCGGGCGGCCTCTACGTCCATGGCTATGACGACAGCCGTCAACAGCGCTGGGCGGACCCGGCGACCGGTCAGTCTCCCGCCGTCTGGGCGCGCGCGGTCGGCTGGCTGGCGATGGCACTGGTCGATTCATTGGTCATGCTGCCGGCCGACGAGGCCACCGCTTCCCTGCGCCAGCGCACCGGCCGTCTTCTAACGGAGATCAAGAGCCGACAGGTGACTTCCACCGGTCTCTGGCCGCAGGTGCTCGACGCGCCGGATCTCGAGGGTAATTACGAGGAGAGTTCAGCTTCGGCGATGTTCGCCTATGCGCTCATGCGCGCTGCCCGCCATGGTCTGCTCGAGCCGGATCGGACTGAAGCCTCGGCCGCGGCGGGCAGACAAGCGCTCGATGCCCTTCAGAATACCCGGATCGTTGCGGATGTTGAAGGCATCACTCGTTTCACAACCATCGTCCACGTTGCCGGTCTTGGCGGTTTCGAGGGCAACTATCGCGACGGTTCCCCGGGTTACTATCTCACTGAGCCTGTCGTTGCCGATGACGCCAAAGGTGTTGGTCCGCTGATGATGGCCTATGCCGAAAGCCTGATGGCAGCGTCCTGAAGAATCTCCAGGAAGTGTGTGAAGCGGTTTTCCGCAGCTTGGACGCTGGTGCTTGCAGGGGCTCCTTCCCGCGAACGTGTGTCATTCCGCTCGAATGATGTGCATCCATATCGTAGGGCAGACGTGCGATCCCGTCAGATCGGACCGTCGACGATGACCAAAGCGCGGCCCTGCGAGCAAGTCTCGATGCGGGCGTTGAGCTGGTAGATGTCCCGCAGCATCGGGGCCGCGATGACGCTTGCAACCATGGTGCCGTTGGCAATGACAATGGTGTTTTCGCAATAGCGCAGGGCATGGTTGAGGTCGTGAAGCGCGATCTTGCAAATATGATGATTGCAGACACTGCCGGCGAAGGGCGCTTGCCGCGAAGCCAAGCAGGGCCGCCGTGGCCGCAGACCGTTGGCGGCGTATGAACGTCGATGAAGCGCGCTTTCGGACGTTGGGTTCCGCAATGCGACCGACGGTTGGCGCCAGCCAGTTGCATGCTGCTCACGACACATAGGGCAGGGCTCTCCTTCAGGGGCCGACCTGCGTGCGCTCGGCATTCCTGCCATGTGTGTCCGCGCGGCGACGCCGGGAGTTGCCTTGCTCAAGGTCCGAGGGAGGGATCTTCGTTTCTGGAGGTTGATGAGAAGCTCTATAAGGCGCGGCGCCATGTCACGGATCTCGGTCAGGTGAATGGTGCTCAATCGCTTGAGCACATTCGCAGCTGGCTGGTGAGCGCGAGCGTCTGGCGGCGCCTGTCGAAAGGGTCGGGTTGGCGTGTGACATAGCTGCTGCCACCAGCCGCTCGACAAGTTCGGGTGCGGTGTGCGGTGCGATGAACAAGCGCTCCGCCAGAAGCCCTACTGTCATGGCAGCGTCGCCGCGATAGCCTTTGATTGCCAGAAGCGCCTGGTGTTGCTGACTGAGCAGCCCTTCGTGTTGGGCCGCCGACGTCGAAAAATCTGAGAAGGGGCGCAGGATGTAGCGCAGGTTGGCAAGCGCCTCATAGTCGGCGTCTGTGATCTCACGACTCAGTCGATTTCTTGCCTCACCCGTTCAGGACTAAGATCAACTCCCTTGATGGAGAATGAAACAATGCCATCTCCAATGGCCGCTCGTGGATTGTTGAAATTGCGCGTCGTCGGCTGGATATCAAATCCAAGCCTGTTGCCGGTAAAGGGGATCTCAACGTCCACGGACGTGCCAGTGATGCAGTAAGGCCGGGACCGGTCGCTTATCCATCTATCGGGATCACGGCTCACATCGATTTGGGTCTCACGTTGATCGACCACTAGATCGTCAGAGTATATCTGACGGTACGTCAAAGGCAATTTCGCTCGCATAATATCGTGCTAAATCAGTGGTCGACGTATCTAGTAATTCGTCGCCACTTTTGGGCGCAGCATTCCGATAACTGCGCATTTGTAAACAACCCCAAACATAATACTCGGTAATAGTGTGTCCTGACGTATTGGCTATCGACTTTGCTTGAAGAAATCGAGTTGCGCACAGGAATATTAGGAAGTCGATATCTCCTGCGCATCGACTAAGGGATGCCCGCTGGGCCTCAGGGTGGTCTCACCTGCCAGATGAGACCCCTGAAGACGGATAGGCTGCGTGAGAGTCGTGTCTCCAGACAGCACACGAAATCTGGGACAGACCGGCGTCATTGCACGTCCTGATCGGGATATCGACAGCGCATCGCCGAGCGCGTTGTTGCTCGCTGTTTTCGCGGCGTCGTTTTGCAAACGGGTTCTGTGTTCGTATCCCATCACGGCGAGAGATTGATAGTCGGCTCTGCGGCCGAGCGGACGGGCAACTCAGAGAGAAAGATGGCGCATAGCTGGTGTTGAAAGCTGCAGTACTGAGACTTGATGATACTACGGAGCTAATTGCCCGTGTCGTTCGAGGAGACGCATCAAGACCCCGTTGGCATGGGTGAAATTAGCGCGCTGATTCTGGAGGTGGTATGCCCATTTCTCGCCGTGAAAGAGGTTGTTGCCGAAGCGCCGGACGATGATCAGCACGGTGAGCAGCCAATCACGTGGATCGTTGTCGCTGCCATCGAGAACCAATTAGACAACAGCGGGTTTGGTCGTCACGCCGGTCCTCGGCAAGCTTTACTCCGGCGAGTAAACGGCCTGCAGATGCTATTCGGGCGCGGTCGTCGATGTCCACTTGCCGGACAGGACGAGCGGCGACAGGCTGAGATCGCCGACGACCTGCTCGACCAGTTGGTTCTGCTCCCTCGCGGTGTAGACGACGGCTTCGACTGCGATAATGCCGCCCTCGCTCGCAGAGTGACTTTCAAGTCCCCGGAGACGCAGCTTTCGCGCCTCCATCGCCTGCAGCAGGGCTGAGCGCACGACGGCCTCTTCCTTGGCCAGGCATTTCAGCTCGATCATGTAATAACGCTCGACGGCTTCCTTCTCCGGCGCGTGCCGCTCGATCAGCGCGCCGATGCGGGGCATGGTGAGGTTGATCAGGAGAACGAACGCGCAGGCCTCCGACGCCGCAAGCAAATAGCCATAGCCGGCCAGCACCCCGACGGCGCCGGTAGACCAGACCGTCGCCGCTCCGCTCAAGCCCCGAACGCTCAGCCCATCACGCATGATCAGGCCGGCCCCGAGAAAGCCGATCCCGGTGACGACCTGCCCGCCCATGCGCACATCCGTGCCGCCGTCAATCAGCATGCCAAGCGAGGTGAAGGCCGCAGCACCCAGCGAAACCAGCGCATGAGTGGTGAGGCCCGTGTACCGCTGTCGCCACTGACGCTCCAGCCCGATCACCATTCCAAGGAAGGCCGCGATGGCGAGATTGGGCGTGATCGACAGCTCGTTCAGGAGGGCTGATTCAAAAGACGACATTCACACATCCTGTTCAGCATGCGCGACAGGGAGAGCCTGAAGGGGCTTGAGCGATTGCTGGCGCGGGTCGATTTAACCGGCCTGCCACTGGACTTGCAAGCGGCTTTCATCCGTGAGCCTTAACGCTCGACACCGAGGATGGGGATTGCTCAGCGGGGCAACGGTCGCTCGGTGCTGCTGCATAACTCCTCAAACCGCGATCGATCGATTTTGGGGACGCCCAGGTCAATGGCCAATCCCCCTTGAGGCACCCTTCAGGGGGAGCTGTCACGCGATTGATAGAGGACACGGCGACAGTCGGACCCGATCCCTGCCTGAGCTGCGGGGGCTGCGTCCCAAATTGTATTTCCAAGTCCAAACAGTTCGATGCTTTGGATCAGTCGCCGATGTCGAGAGGCTGGCTTGCGCTAGAGCGTCGTGCGTTTAATGGTTCCGGCATTCGGCTCTATTGAAGGCAGATAGGCCGAAGCTTGCCGCTACCCGCCGCTGTCCACCATCGACACAACACGCCCGCGAATATCCAAAGAATGAAACTTACCCATGATTCACCTCCATCTGAAGTGAAGCACAAATCGAAACAAACGGACTCCGATAGACAAGTCAGTTTAATCGAACGGGGCTCTAGGCTGAGCCGCGCAGCATGATCTCGGCGCTGAGCAAGATGCGCTCGTCCGCGGGGAAGGCCTGGTCGGCATTTTCCGTTTCGCCGAGCTTGTAGAGCAGAAGCTCGATCGCCAGCCGGCCGATCTCGTTGTAGTTCTGCGCCACCGTCGTCAGCGGTGGACAGGTATAGCGCGACAACGGGTGGTCGTCGTGGCCGGCGACGCGCAGGTCGCTGTCGGCTTCCCGGCCGACCTTGACGCCCGACTGGAAGGCGGCCGCAATGACACCGAAGGCGACGCGGTCGTTGGCGCACAGCACCGTCTTCGTCGGAAAACCGCCTTCGCCCAGAATGCGCAGCGTTTCGTCATAGCCGAATTTTTCGAAGTCCCAGGAGGCATTCGGCGCTGTCGGCACGATGGCCGCATCCATCTTCAGCTGCTGCATCGCCTCCTGATAGGCGTGTTGGCGGGCGAGCGCGTTGTTGTTGACCGGCGGCATGCCGAAGTAGCAGGGCGGTTCCCCGGACCGGCAGAGATAGTCGACCATCAGCTTGAAGCTCTGCCGGTTGTCGGTGCCGACGAAGGACGAACTGCCGTCGAGCGGCGAGTCGACATAGACAAGCGGGATGCTCTCGCCGAGCGAGGTGAGCTTCTGGTGATGAGACTGGACGCCGAGCGGGGCGATGATCGCGCCGGCGACGTTCATCGACTTGAAGGTCTCGATGGCGCGCTCTTCCATCTCCGGCTTGCCGTCGGAAGACAGGACGAAGGCGAGAAAGCCGGCCTGGTTGGCGATATGCTCGATCCGCCGCGTCAGCGCCATGTAGAACGGGTCGGTGGAATTGGGAACGATGACGCCAAGAATATTGGTTCGCCGCCGGTTGAGATTGACGGCGAAGATGTTGGGCCGGAAGCCCGATTGCTTGATCGCGGCCTCGATGGCGTCGCGGGTCTTCTTGCGAACCGAAGATGGATCGTTGAAGTATTTGGAGACTGTGGGGCGCGACAAACCGACGAACTCCGAAAAATCCTCCATCGTCTTGATTTGTCTGTCCACGGTCGAAGCGCCCCCATTCTTCTTTTGGGTTTCGTTTATAGATTTATTTCCGAGGGATAGGCAGTGTCGACTGCGAAATATTCACGGAATGAACGGCCGGCTCTATCCTTTGCAGGCCGAAAAATAATCATCCAGAACCGCGTCGACGGCGGCAATCGCCAATGCCTTTGCTTGTGGTGCCACCTGTCCGTCTCGCACGCGCTCGTAACTGCCTGCTAAATACTGGCTGATCAGCGTCTCGGGGATGGTGACGCCGTCGAGCAGGCGGAGAAGCTCGTCGACCGCTGCGGCGACCTTCGGATGCGGCCAGTAGTAGCGGATGCGGTCGCTGTAGGAGAAATGGCGCTGAAGCCGCAGCGCTTCGGGCGAGCCGTGATAATACTTGCCCCAGTTCGCCGGCTCCTCGCGCATCACCTCCTCGGTGATTTCTGCCAGGGTTTTTGACCGCGCATCGGGAAACAGGAAGGCGGCGACCTGGTCGAGGCCGTAGAGCGCTTCTCGCAAGGCAAAGGTCAGGCCGGGGCCGACCTTGAGGATGGCAAAGCCATCGGCGACCAGATCGCGAAGCGCATCCTGCGTCTGGTAATCGGTGGAGTGCGCTTCGAACACGAGGCCATCGAGCTTCGTCAGGCTCTCGCTCAAGGCCGCGGCCTTCGGCCGGTCGTAAGGAATGACGTTCTCGTTGCCGAATTCCACGCCCGGTTGGACGACGGCGCCGACGACCCGCGAAAATGCCTCGCCGGCACCTGCGTCGCTGAAGGCCTGGCGGTGAATGTCGACGGTCTCGACGGCTGCTTCGGGTGCGGTGACTTCCAGCGTGTCCAGTTCCTCGAGCGCGCCGCCTGGTACCGGGACTTCGGTGCCGATGATGTAGACCGGCGCGATGCCGTCGCGTCCGCGGATCGCATCTTCGGCGGCCGCTGCAAGCCGTGCCGCGCGGGACGCCGTCGTCGCATCGGGAAGGGCGACAGGCTCGCCGGCGCAGCCCATGCTGGTGTCGAGATGCAGCTTGGTGAAGCCGGCCTCGGCATAGGCGCGGATCATCGCTTCGGCTTTCGCCATCGCCTCGTCGGCGGGCAGATTTTTCCACGGGTTGGGGCCGAGATGGTCGCCGCCGAGGATGATGTTGTCGACCGGAAAGCCGGTCTTTGCGGCGATATCCCCGACGAAGCCGGTGAAACCGGCCGGCGTCATGCCGGTGTAGCCGCCGTCCTGATTGACCTGGTTGCAGGTCGCCTCGATCAGGAGATGGGTGCCTTCCTTCAGGGCGCGCAGCATCGCCGCCTCGATGACCAGCGGATGTGCGGAGCAGATCGAGGGAATGCCGCGAAGGCCCGGCCGGTCGCGCCACTTGGCGATGTCGATCAGATAATTCGGTTTCATGGGCTTCAATCCTTTCGCGCGCTGATGAAGGCTTCGAGTTCCGCCCTCGTCGATGCGCCTTCCATCGGGCCTGAGATCATCACGGCGCGGGCGCCGGAGGCGTTGGCGAATTCGAGCGCTTCGTGAGGGGCCGCACCGTTCAGCCAGAAGCTGACGAAGGTGGCGCCGAAGCAGTCACCCGCTCCGGTCGGGTCCACCTCCTCGACGGCAAAGCCGGGCAAAGTCAGCGTCGTTTCCGCATCGAAGTAGCTGGCGCCCTCGGCGCCGCGCTTGACGACGACGACCTTGATGCCGGAGCCAAGGAGTTCAGCGATGGCGTCCGCCTCGGTTTTCGCCTCGGTGAACAGGAAGAGTTCGGCGCCGCTCGGCAGGAAGACGTCGGTCTTCGCAAGCACCGTCCGCAACGCCTCGCGCATGCCTGGGCTTTCGAGGATTTCGGCCCGCAGATTGGGGTCGAAGGACACGGTGCCGCCGCCGGCCTTGACGATGTCGATCGCCGCCAGGATGCTGTCGACCACGCTCGGCGCGTAGAGCGACGACCCCATGACGTGCATGTGGCTGCAGCTTTGAACGAGTGCGATCGCCTTGTCATCGAGGCGAATGCTGCCGCAGGCGCTGTCGCGGATGTTGAAGACGAAGGCGCGGCTGCCGTCGTCGCGATAGCGAACGAAGGCGCTGCCGGTGGTGGCGAGCGGATCGACGGCAATGCCGGAGATATCGACGCCGTCCGCCTCAAGTCGCGCCAGGTTGACGTGGCCGAAATCGTCGCCGCCGACACGCGAAATGATCGCGCTTGCCTGGCCGAGCTTGCCGACCTGGTCGATGAAGATGGCAGGCGCGCCGGAGGGGAAGGGGCCGACAAGCGGAGTTGCCTGGCGGAAGCCGTCGCCCTTTTCGGTGGCGATGATCTCGACGAGGATCTCGCCGATCGTCAGTATCTTGTGCATGTGTGTCACTCGTGTCGGGTCAGCGCTTTGCCTGCTTGGCGCGCACGTCGAGCCAAACCGCGATCAGGATCACCAGGCCCTTGACGATGAGCTGGTAGAAATAGGGAACGGACAGCATGTTCATGCCGTTGTTCATCACGCCGATGATCAAGGCGCCGATGAGCGTGCCGACCATGGTGCCGACGCCGCCGGCAAGCGACGTGCCGCCGAGAACGGCCGCAGCGATGGCGTCGAGCTCGTAGCTCATGCCCGCATTGGTCTGGGCGGAGAAAAGGCGAGAGGAGAGCAGCACGCCGCTGATCGCCGCCATCACGCCCGAGATCATGAAGATGATGATCTTGAGGCGATCGACCTTGATGCCTGAATAGATGGCCGCTTCACGGTTGCCACCGGTGAGATAGGCACGGCGCCCGAAGCTCGTCTTGCTGAGCACGATCTGGTTGATGACGAAGAGCACGGCAACGACCCAGATGATGATCGGCAATCCGAGGAAGCTTTCGGTGCCGATCGACGTCCACGTCGAATTGTCGATCATCGCCGGCGCGCCGTTGGTCGGCAGGCTGACGAGGCCGCGATAGATGCCCATGGTGGCGACGGTGACGATGAAGGACGGCAGCAGCAGTTTTGCGGTCAACACGCCGTTCAGCATGCCCATCAGCGCGCCGGCTACGATCGTCACGGCGAGCGCCGTGCCGAAGCCGAGGCCGAAGGCGAAACATTGCGCCCCGACCATGCCGGCAACCGCGATGATCGAGCCGACCGACAGGTCGATCTCGCCGAGCAGGATCACCCAGGTCATGCCGAAGGCGGCGATCGCGATCACGGCCACCTGCTGCAGGATGTTCATGAAGTTGACGACCGACATGAACCGCGGATTGAGGAAGGAGAAGATGACGCAGAGCATCACCAGCGAGAGAAGGATGCCGCCATATTGCTTCAACGCCCTGACGAAGGCGGCCTGGGCTGCAGTTTGCTGGGTCATGATTGGAAACCTGTTGCGTGCGCCATGATCGTTTCGGGATTGAGGTCGGTGCCGGCGAGGGTCGCGCCGAGCACGCCCTCATGCATGACGACGACGCGATCGCTCATTCCAAGCACTTCCGGCAGCTCGGAGGAGATCAGCAGGATCGCCGTCCCTTCGGCCGCCAACTGGCGGATGATCTTGTAGATTTCGAATTTCGCGCCGACATCGACGCCGCGGGTCGGCTCGTCGAGGATGAGCACCTTCGGCCGGGTCAGGAGCCATTTGGCGAGCACGATCTTCTGCTGGTTGCCGCCGCTCAGCGCGCCCGCTGGCGTATCGAGCGAGTGGGTCTTGATCGCAAGCCGGCCGACTTCGGCGGCCGCCGCCTTGCGCTCGGCACCGCCGCGGGTAAAGCCGAAAGGGCCGGTGAAATCGGGAAGGGCGGCCATGGAGATGTTCCACCCGACGCTGTGGGCGAGCACCAGGCCCTCTTCCTTGCGGTTCTCGGTGACGAAACCGATGCCGCGGGCGATCGCTTCGGCCGGTGAACGGAAGCGGACGTCCTTGCCATCGAGCCGCACGGCGCCGTCAGCAGTCTTCATGCCGAACAGCGCATTCATGACTTCGGACCGGCCGGAGCCGACGAGGCCGAAAAAGCCGAGGATTTCGCCGGCGCCGACCTCAAAGGAAATGTCCGCGAATTCACCGTCGCGCGTCAGCCGTTCGACGGCAAGCACGGGCGCGCCAGGCGTCGAGTGATCATGGGTCGGCGGCGGATAGATCTCCTCCATTCGCCGTCCGACCATCAGCGCGATCAGCGCCTCGATGGTGACGTCGTTGCGATCATGGGTGGAGACATACTCGCCATCGCGGATGACCGTGATGTCGTCGCTGAGCCGCATGATTTCTTCCATGCGGTGGGAAATGTAGATGACGGCGACGCCACGGCTTTTCAGTCGGCCGATGATCTCGAAAAGGATCTCGGCTTCGCTGTCGCTGAGCGACGAGGTCGGCTCGTCGAGAATGACGACCTTTGCGTCGTGGCTGAGGCCCTTGGCGATCTCGACCAGTTGCCGCTGGGCAATCGAAAGATTGCCGACCTTCTCGGCAACATCGATGGGCAGGCCGAGCTCTGCGACGATCGCCTTGGCCCTGGCGACAAGCGCCTTGTCGTTGATGAAGCCAAATTTGCGCGGCTCGCGGGTCGCAAGGATGTTCTCCGCCACCGTCAGGTTGTTGCAGAGACTCAGTTCCTGAAAGACGATCGCAAGGCCGAGGGCCGAGGCCTGCTGCGGGCTGGCGGGGCGATAGGGCTGGTCGTCGAGAAAAATCTCGCCCGAGGTCGCGCTATGCACGCCGGCAAGGATTTTCATCAGTGTCGATTTGCCCGCGCCGTTTTCGCCGAGCAGCGTGTGCACGCGGCCGCGGCGGACATCGAGCCGCATGCTTTTCAGCGCCGCAACCTGCCCGAAGGATTTCGTGACGTTGCTGATCTTGAGAACGGTGTCCGTGGTCGAACCATGCATGGCGGCCTCCTTGGATCGCGCCGAGAAGCGTTTCCGGCGTCACGGCGCAGACATGCACGCTGTAACACTCTGAATTGCTGCATGTTTTTGTGCAGAAAGCCGGAAACGTTCGTCGTATCGGTGCCGCCGCCCATGGGGCGGCGGCTGTCCTTGGGAGGACTTACTTCGCGGTGTAGACGCCAGGCACGATCGGCTGTTCGGCCGGAACCTGTTCGCCGGCGGCAACCTTGACGGCGGTATCGACCGCCTGCTTGCCCATCTGGTCCGGGAACTGCTGGATCACGCCGACCATGACCGGGTTGGTATCAACCGCGTCGCGGGCTTCCTTCATGCCGTCGAAACCGATGACCTTGACCTGGGTTTCCAGGCCCGCCGCCTTGACGGCGACGGCAGCGGCGAGCGCTGCGTCATCGCCAAAGCCGAAGATGCCGGTGATGTCGGGGTTCGCCTGCAGCATGTTCTGTGCTGCGGCCAGCGCCTCGGCGCGGGTGATGCCGGTCTGGATGGCGACGATTTCCATGTCGGGATGCTTGGCGATCGCTTCCTTGAAGCCGTTGACGCGGTTCACCACCGACTGGACCGTCGGGTAATCGATGACGGCGACCTTGCCCTTGTTGTCGAGGACCTTTGCCATCAGTTCTCCGGCCTTGACGCCGCCGGTGAAGTTGTCGGTGCCGATATGCGAGGTGACGGTCGCTCCGTTTGCCGGAACGTCGACGGTGATCACCTTGATGCCGGCCTTCTCGGCCTTTTCAATCGCGGCCCGCACGCCCTGGCTATCGACCGGCGAGATGACGATGACGTCGACACCCTTGACGATGAAGTCTTCGACGTCGGCGAGCTGCTTGTTGAGATCCTGGTTGGCGATCGCAACTTCGAGCGCGACGTTCTTTTCCTTGGCTTCGGCTTTCATCGCGTCGGCAAGCTCGATGTAGAACGGGTGCTGCTGGGTCAGAAGCGAGGCGCCGATGCCTTCGGCCGATGCGGCCGATGCAATCAGGGTCAGTGCCGTGCCGGCGACAAGCGCCTTCAGAATACGAGGCATGTTCATGGGTTTCCTCCCTGGAAACGACGTGGGCCTTTGGTCTTGGCGGCCAAGCAGGAGGGCCCTCCCATCACCGTCTTGGCGATGGTGTAAAAACCATAAAACTTTGCGCGCGTCAATTTATAAAAATACGCGATGTAATTATTAACAGGGTAGCGCGAGAAAGTATGCCGCCTCCCGCGTGAGTGGTCGACACCGAGTTCAGTGGTCAGACAGTGGAACTGGAACCGGCCGGAATGGCGCAAACGCTCTCCCGCTGAACGTTCCAAGGCGAGGGGCGTTGCCTGCCGCTGAAAAATGCGGGAACCTTTGGCGGAACCGTGCATCGAATGCTGCGGGAGGCTCGTTCATGGCACGCACTCGAACACACACGCTTGCGATCACGGATCCGGCTGCGGATGTGGAACTGGCACAAAGGGCGCATTCCGGGGACGGGCAGGCGTTCCTGTCGATCATGCAGGCTCACAACCAACGCCTTTATCGTATTGCCAGGGGTGTCGTGCGAAACGACAGTGAGGCGGAAGATGTCGTGCAGGAGGCTTATGTGCGTGCCTATGCGCATCTCGGCAGTTTTCGCGGCGGCTCGTCGCTTGGCACCTGGTTGTCACGCATCGTCATCAACGAAGCGCTTGGCCGGCTGCGGCGAGGGCGCCGCAAGGCCGAGATGCTGGGGTCAATCGGCAGCGGGCAAGACGCGACGATTATCCAGTTCCCCATGCCGGCGGGCGTCGACGACCCCGAGCGTACGATGGCGCAGCGACAGATCCTGCATCTGGTCGAGCGCGCAACCGACAACCTGCCCGACATCTACAGGACCGTTTTCGTTGCGCGGGTGATCGAGGGATTGAGCATGGAGGAGACGGCCGATCTTCTTGGTTTGCGTCCCGAAACGGTCAAGACCCGGCTGCATCGGGCAAGGCACCTCGTACGCAAGCAGTTGCATGAACAGATCGGCCCGGTTCTGCTCGATGCCTTCCCCTTCGCTGGCCGCCGCTGCGCGCGATTGACCGCTGCCGTCATGGAGCGCCTCGGCCTTTCCATTTGATCTTCGGGCCATCTGAGCTGCGGGAACCTTTGCGGGCAGGCGACATCCAATGGGTGTCAAATGCAAACAGCTTCCGCGCCCTGCGTGGAATGAGGAGGTTACCATGAACATTCGGCCCATGACTGCGCTTGCCACGCTTTGCCTGCTCGCCCTTGCGCATCCAGCAACGGCGGCGGACAAGCCGAGCGATCCGCAGATCGCCCACATCGCCTATACGGCCGGGGTGATCGACGTGGAAAATGCCAAGCTCGCGATCTCGAAGTCCGGCAACAAGGAGGTCGTCGCCTTCGCCGAGGACATGGTCCGCGACCATGAGGCAGTGAACACGCAGGCGCTCGACCTCGTCAAGAAGCTCAAGGTGACGCCTGAAGACAACGACACCAGCAAGGCGCTCTCAAAGGCGGCCGACGACGAGCGCGCCAAGCTCGCCAAGCTCGATGGCGCCAGTTTCGACAAGGCCTATGTCGACAACGAAGTCGCCTACCACAAGCAGGTGAACGGCGCGCTTACGACCCTGCTCATTCCCTCGGCCAGCAATGCCGAGCTCAAGGCGCTGCTTGAAACCGGCCTGAAGATTTTTCAGGGCCATCAGCAGCATGCCGAACATGTCGCCGCCACGCTGAAGTAGGACGCGGCCATGCGATCCGTCCTTTATCTCATCGCCATTGCCGGGCTCGTGCTCGGCAATTGCGTCGCGGATGCAGAGGCCAGAACAATCCGCGTGACCATCGAAAAGATGGCGTTCGTCCCGGCGGAAATCGAGGCCCGGGTGGGCGACACGATCGAGTGGGTCAACAAGGACATCCTCGTCCATACCGTGACCGTGAAGGGAGGTTGGGAGGTCTTGATCCCGGCGAAAGGCACGGCAAGCCTCGCCATGCCGGAGGCAGGGCAGGTGGATTATTATTGCCGCTTTCATCCCAACATGAAGGGCCGCCTGTCGGTGGCAGCGCCATAGGCAATGCCCTGCAAAAATGCGAAGTCCGCTGGCCGTTCGGAAATGCGCCGAAGCCCGTCCGGGGGAAACGCTCTAGCGCCGACGTGCATGGTGCCTTGTGTCTTGCCTTTGTTCGTCTTCGCACCAGTTCTCTTCTGTAGCGAAAGCAGGTGCGATCATGATCAGAGAGCGCAAGGCGATGTTGGTCCGTGTCAGCGGAAGGGTGCAGGGCGTCAGCTTCCGCATCTGGACCCGCCGGGAAGCCGAACGCCTTGGTGTGACCGGCTGGGTGCGTAACGAGCGCGACGGGTCGGTGGCAGCGATGATCGTCGGTTCCGACGCTGCCCTTGCAAACATGGTCGAACGGCTCTGGATCGGGCCGGCAGCAGCCTCCGTCGTCAGTGTCGAAACCGAGCCGGTGGCCCTGCCCGATCCGGTTCAGGGGTTCCAGATTACTGGCTAGGGTACGTGCGCCGCCCCTCTCGGTTGAAGCGACGCACGCACGAACCAAATCGCGGCTATCCGGCGACATTCGCAAATGGGCTTATAGCTGCCGGATCGCCAGACGCCGTCGGTCTTGTTCAAGGCGTCACCACATTGATGCCGGCGCAGGTTGCCATCGGCCGCCGTCGTATGGTGCCGGCGAAGTAGCCCAGAAAATCCAGGAGAGACGTGTGAAAACGCCGGGGAAGCATTTCGCTCCTCCGGCGTTTCGGTTCTCGGGCAAGCCTAGCCTTTGACGGTCAGGACCGGCCTGATGCGGGCAACGCGGCCGACAAGGCCGGTTGCCACCATTGGATCGACAACCTGGTCGATCGGCCGGTAGGCGGCCGGGGCTTCTTCCTTGAGCCGGCCCTGGAGCTCGGCGAGGATGTCCGGCCGGCTGCGGATAGCCGGGCTCGCGGTGTCGACCGGGCCGATGACGCGCAGGCCGCCAAGCGTCGTTGTCGCTCCACGGGCCTCCTGGCGGGACAGCCGTCGCCCGGCGCCATGGGCCGAGGACTCCATGCCGTCGGCCGCGCCCAGCCCGCGCAACAACCAGGTGCCGTCACCCATCGATCCCGGCAGGATCACCGGTTCTCCTGTCCACTCGTAGGGTGAACCCTTGAGAGTGCCCGGACCGCGAGCCGGGCAGGCGCCCTTGCGGTGTCGAACGGTATTGCCGGTCTGCCACACGGTGTTGTGCGGCGCGTCGTAGACCAACCGGTGTGCAACCGGCCGGCCGATCGTTCGCGTGAGCGCTTCTACCGCCGCCAGGCCAATCAGGAAGCGATTGACGAAGGCGGCATTCGCCGCATTGGCATGGCCGTTCATGTACCGCCGATAGTGGTCGGCGTGACGGGCCTCGGAAACGATCCGGTCGTCAAGCTCCGCCGCACCGTTTTGACGTGCCCGCTCTCTCGCCGCCGTCCCGATCCGCTGGCCGAAGTCGAGCGAGCCCGAATGCACGACGATGACCAAGCTTTCCGGCTTCACCCCGGCGATACGGGCAAAACCGCCGTCGACGATGCGCTCGACCACGCCGAACTCGACGAAGTGATTGCCGCCGCCGATGGTGCCGAGAATGGCGTCATGCCGGTGCCGGTCATCGGGTGCCGCATAGTCGGCGAAGTCCGGATCGATGCCATCCGAGCGGAAGCAGCCGTCGTCGGACATGCGCGCGACATCCGCCCAGGCTGATGCCAGATCGAGGCGGGCGAGCAGCCCCTGACGCTTGCCGGCCAGGCTTTCGAGCAGGCCCGGTACGCCGTCCCTGAGGGCTGCGTGACGATCCCTGCCGGTCAGGGCGATATCGCGCCCTCCCTGGAAGAAGACATGCCGCAGCTGTCCCTCCAGGCCAGGCGCGAGCTCGTCCTCGCGGATGTCGTCGAGCACGATCATGCGCATGCCGCAGCCGATATCGTTGCCGATCAGATGCGGAATGACGGCATTGTCGATGTCGGCGACCAGCCCGACCGGAACCGGCTTGCCCGGATGGAAATCCGGGGTCGTGACGATGCGTCCGGCGACCGCACCACGGATCGCCAGTGCTTCCGGCGATGGAAGGGCCGAGGCGAGATCGTTAAGTGCGCGCGCGCGTTGATGCTCAGGCTCGTCGATCGCGACGACGGACCTGATTGCATGCCCGGAAACGATATCGTTCCGGACGATGGGGGTATGTCGGGTGGACATTTTGATTTCTCCGTTGCCTTGGGTTCAGCAGCCGCGGCAATACGGATTGGCGCGCTCTCTAGTTGAAAGCGGGCCGGTAGTCAACCGTGCGGCCGGCTTGGCTGCACATTCTCGAGACAGCAAAGCGATCGCCGGTCTAGAAATCCCAGTCTTCGTCTTCGGTGGCGACCGCCTTGCCGATGACGTAGGACGAGCCGGATCCGGAGAAGAAGTCGTGGTTCTCGTCTGCGTTCGGCGACAGGGCCGACAGGATCGCCGGGTTGACCTTGCAGGCATCGGCCGGGAACAGCGCCTCGTAGCCGAGGTTCATCAGCGCCTTGTTGGCGTTGTAGTGCAGGAACTTCTTCACGTCCTCGGTCAGCCCGACGCTGTCGTAGAGCGATTCCGTGTATTTCGCCTCGTTGTCGTAGAGTTCGAGCAGCAGGTCGAAGGCGAAATCCTTGATCTCCTGCCGGCGCTCTTCGCTCAGGCGCTCGAGGCCCTTCTGGAACTTGTAGCCGATGTAATAGCCGTGCACCGCTTCGTCGCGGATGATGAGGCGGATCATGTCGGCGGTGTTGGTCAGCTTGGCGCGGCTCGACCAGTACATCGGCAGGTAGAAACCGGAGTAGAAGAGGAAGCTCTCGAGGAAGACGCTGGCGATCTTGCGCTTCAGCGGATCGGCCGTGCGATAGTGCTCGAGAATGAGCGCCGACTTCTTCTGCAGATGCTCGTTCTCCTCCGACCAGCGATAGGCATCATCGACGTCAGGCGTCGAGCAAAGCGTCGAGAAGATCGAGGAATAGGAGCGGGCGTGCACCGCTTCCATGAAGGAGATGTTGGAATAGACAGCTTCCTCATGCGGCGTGATCGAGTCCGCCATCAGCGTCGGGGCGCCGATGCTCGTTTGGATCGTGTCGAGCAGGGTCAGGCCGGTGAACACTCGGATCGTCAGTTGTTGCTCTTCCGGGCGAAGTGCTGCCCAGGAGGGGATGTCGTTCGACAGCGGCACCTTTTCCGGCAACCAGAAATTGCCGGTGAGCCGGTTCCAGACTTCGAGGTCCTTGTCGTCCTCGATACGGTTCCAGTTGATGGCGCGCACGGCCTGCGGACCCTTGGGCGCCTTGGTCTTCACTTGGATGTTCATTGTGTTCCCCGGGATATCAAAGAGCGCAGGAGACGCAGCCCTGCACTTCCGTGCCGGACAGCGCCATCTGACGAAGGCGGATGTAGTAGATCGTCTTGATGCCCTTCTTCCAGGCATGGATCTGCGCCCGGTTGATGTCGCGGGTCGTCGCCGTGTCCTTGAAGAACAGGGTCAATGACAGGCCCTGGTCGACATGCTGGGTCGCCGCCGCATAGGTGTCGATGATCTTTTCCGGGCCGATCTCGTAGGCATCCTGGTAGTAGTCGAGATTGTCGTTGGTCATGAAGGCGGCCGGGTAGTAGACGCGGCCGATCTTGCCTTCCTTGCGGATTTCGATCTTCGACACGATCGGGTGGATCGAGGAGGTCGAGTGGTTGATGTAGGAGATCGACCCGGTCGGCGGTACCGCCTGCAGGTTCTGGTTATAGAGGCCGGAGGTCATCACGGCCTGCTTCAGCGCCAGCCAGTCTTCCTGCGTCGGGATATCGATGCCCGCGGTTTCGAACAGCTCGCGCACCCGCTCCGTCGCCGGCTTCCATTCCTGTTCGGTGTATTTGTCGAAATACTCGCCGGAGGCGTATTTCGAGTTCTCGAAGCCTTTGAAGCTCGTGCCGCGTTCGACCGCAATGCGGTTTGAGGCGCGGATGGCGTGGTAAGTAACCGTGTAGAAGTAGATATTGGTGAAATCGATGCCTTCGTCCGAGCCGTAATAGACCCGTTCGTGGGCGAGATAGCCGTGCAGGTTCATCTGGCCGAGGCCGATCGCATGGCTGTCGTCGTTGCCCTTCTCGACGGAGGGAACCGACGAGATGTGGCTCATGTCCGACACCGCCGTCAGCGCCCGGATCGAGGTCTCGATCGTCTTGCCGAAATCCGTGCTGTCCATGGCGGCTGCGATGTTCAGCGAGCCGAGGTTGCAGGAAATGTCCTTGCCCATGTGCTTGTAGGACAGGTCGTCATTGTATTCGCTGGCTTCGCTGACCTGCAGGATTTCCGAGCACAGGTTGCTCATGGTGATCCGGCCGGCGATTGGGTTGGCGCGGTTCACCGTGTCTTCGAACATGATGTAGGGGTAACCGCTTTCGAACTGGATTTCGGCCAGGACCTGGAAGAATTCGCGCGCCTTGATCTTCTTTTTGCGGATCCGGCTGTCGGCGACCATTTCCCGGTATTTTTCCGTGACCGAGATGTCGGTGAAGGCAACGCCGTAGACGCGCTCCACGTCATAGGGCGAAAACAGGTACATGTCCTCGTTGTTCTTGGCGAGTTCGAAGGTGATGTCCGGGACGACGACGCCGAGCGACAGCGTCTTGATGCGGATCTTCTCGTCGGCGTTTTCGCGCTTGGTGTCGAGGAAGCGCATGATGTCGGGGTGGTGCGCGTTGAGGTAGACCGCACCTGCGCCCTGGCGCGCGCCGAGCTGGTTGGCGTAGGAGAACGAATCCTCCAGGAGCTTCATCACGGGGATGATGCCCGAGGACTGGTTTTCGATCTGCTTGATCGGCGCGCCGGCCTCGCGGATGTTGGTGAGCGAGAGCGCAACGCCGCCGCCGCGCTTCGACAACTGCAGCGCCGAATTGATGCCGCGCGCGATGCTCTCCATGTTGTCCTCGACCCTCAGCAGAAAGCAGGAGACAAGCTCGCCGC
The DNA here is from genome assembly GCF_013283195.1 of Ensifer adhaerens. GTDB lineage: Bacteria > Pseudomonadota > Alphaproteobacteria > Rhizobiales > Rhizobiaceae > Ensifer > Ensifer adhaerens_G. The sequence goes on from NZ_JABEKT010000002.1 coordinate 783,639, forward strand.
GCTGCTTCTTGCCGGCGTTGAGGAAGGTTGGCGTTGCCGGCTGGAAGCGGCCGGAGATGATCTCGTCGACCATGTCGCGCGCGAGCGCTTCGTCGCCGCGCGAAAGCGCCAGCGCCACCATGCAGACGCGGTCCTCGTAGCGCTCGAGGTAACGCTTCCCGTCGAAGGTCTTCAGCGTGTAGCTGGTGTAATACTTGAACGCGCCGAGGAAGGTCGGGAAGCGGAACTTCTTGTCATAGGCGTGGTCGAACAGGTCGCGCACGAAGTTGAACGAATACTGGTCGAGGACCTCCTGCTCGTAATAGCCCTCGGTCACGAGGTAATCGAGCTTTTCGCGCAGGTTATGGAAGAACACGGTGTTTTGGTTGACGTGCTGCAGGAAGTACTGCTTCGCCGCCAGCCGATCCTTGTCGAGCTGGATCCGGCCGTCCTCGTCATAGAGGTTCAGCATCGCGTTCAGCGCGTGGTAATCAAGCGCCGCTTCCGTCGCCTTCAAGGGGCGTTCGAGTGTTGAGACGTCCAAAATCGTTCCATCCCGTTTTTGACATTGGCGACGTCCTCGTCGGTGCCCAGAAGCTCGAACCGGTAGAGATAGGGCACCTGGCACTTGGCCGAGATCGCGTCGCCGGCGATCCCGTAGGTCGCGCCGAAATTGCTGTTGCCCGCTGCAATCACGCCGCGGATGTGGGAGCGGTTGTCCGCATCGTTCAGGAAGCGGATTACCTGTTTGGGCACGGCGCCCCGGCCGTCGTCGCCGCAGTAGGTCGGCACGACCAGCACATAGGGTTCCTTGATCTCAAGCGGCCCGTCGGCCGCGCTCATCGGAATGCGGATGGCGCGAAGGCCTAGCTTGCCGACGAAGCGATGGGTGTTTTCCGAGCGGGTGGAAAAATAGACGAGCAGCCCCATCGCGCCGCACCTCTCTTTAGGAGAGGGCGCTGATCTTGTCGGGGCGGAAGCCTGCCCAGTGTTCCGGACCGGCAACGACGACGGGAAGCTGCATGTAGCCGAGCCCCTTGACCATCTGGAGCGCATCCTCGTCGATTGAGATGTCGATCACCTCATAGTTGACGCCCTTGCGGTCGAGTGCGCGGTAGGTGGCGGTGCATTGGACGCAGGCGGGCTTGCTGTAGACGGTGACGTTCATGTCTTCCTCGTTGGGTCGGCTGGATCTGGGCATGGAGAGGCATACGGACGCACAAACGCGATCCGGCGAAAGGCAGGGCTGGCAGGATGACGGCTTGCTCTGGCCGAAACGACCGAGCGCACGTCTTCGTCAGATGCGCGGGTTCCCGCGCCTCTTCATTGGCGAATGATAGAAAATCGATGACGCGGACATGACTTCACCCCGAAGTTGAAGACGGCGCTTCCGGGGAGACGTCGAGACGAACAGGCAGGTTTCATCCTGCCGCAAGCACACCTCTGACCTCTCCGGACACCCCGCCCGTGGACGTTTATCGATCGAGGCAGGTCTCCTGGCTCACGGGTCGGTGCTTCTGTCCGGACCTTCCCGAAGCCTCATGCTTCAGTGGCCGAATGCTGGACAGTCGCTCGCCGTTTACAGTTGCGGGGGCAGCCACGGCTTAGCCAAGCGAAATCGCCACAGCGCACCGTATTCCCATCTTCGCTCCCAATCCTTGCGAATCGGAAGAACCTCGAACACTAGATATAGTATATGGTCGGGAAATTGCGTCAATAGGTTCGATGTCACCGATGCCGGACGGAGCGGACAATATTTTCCCGGGTGTGGATAACGGGGAGTAAATACGCGGTTCCAACAAAGCCTGTGGATGAAGAGCCGCCGTTGACGGCTTCCCTCGTCGAACGCGTCAAGCCGCGAAGGCTGGCACCGGGCGGTTGTCGCGGTCGACGGCCACCATGACGAAGACGCCGCGGGCCGTCAGCGTCCGTTCCGCGCCCAAAAGATCTTCCGACCAGAGTTCGACCTCGACCGTCGTTGAGCTCCGCCCGGTTTTCACGATCCTCGCGACAAGCTCGATGATCGAGCCGACGGTGATGCGGTGCCTGAAATCGATGCGCTGACAGGAGGCGAGCACCGTGTTCTTGCGGCTCGCCCGTGTCGCTGCGACGAAGGCGGCCTTGGTCATCTGCGCCAACGCATCGCCGCCGAACATGGCGCCGAAGCTGTTGGCCTGATCGGGGAAGACGATATCGACCATACGGACGGCATCGTCTGCCGGCTCGATCGTAGTGCTGTCGAGCGGAGGCAGCGACCATCCGGCGTGCTTGCCTTCGGGCATCGCCACCATGGTGAACTGGCCGCGGGAACACAGATCACTTGTGCCCTCGATCAGGTCTTCGGCGATCATGTCGACTTCGACCGCTACCGACCTCCGCCCGACCTTGATCGGGCGACCGGTGAAACTGACGATCTGGCCAATGCGGGCAGGGGCGCGGAAATCGACACGGTCGCAGGAGGCGGTCACGAAGGGAACGCGGCCGTGGCGCGTGGCGACGATGAAGGCAATCCGGTCCATAAACGCCAGACCGGCGCCGCCGAAGAGCGTGCCGTGGTGGTTGGTGTCACCGGGAAAGACGATGTCGATCAGGGTGGCAGGCGCCGGGGTTTCCCCCGGCGCCATCTCGATATCGCTGTTACGCTTCATGCGCTTGCTGCATCCCGGCGGGAGGCGGCGAAAGATTGCCTCAGCGCCTGGGCCGCCTCAACCATGTTGACGAGCGCCGGGCGCACTTCATCCCAGCGGCGGGTCTTGAGGCCGCAATCCGGGTTGACCCAGATCTGCGCCGGCGTCAGCCCGTCGGTCGCCTTTTCGATCAGGTGCACGATCTCGTCCACGGTCGGCACCCGTGGCGAGTGGATGTCGTAGACGCCGGGGCCAATCTCGTTCGGATAGGCCTGATCAGTGAAGGCGCCGAGCAGTTCCATTTTCGAGCGTGAGGTTTCGATGGAGATGACGTCGGCATCCATCGCCGCGATCGCCGCCATGATGTCGTTGAACTCCGAGTAACACATGTGGGTGTGGATCTGCGTTTCGTCACCCACACCGGAGGCGCTGATGCGGAAGCACTCGACGGCCCAGTCGAGATAGGCCTTTCGATCGGCTTGCCTGAGCGGGAGCCCCTCGCGCAACGCCGGTTCGTCGATCTGGATCACGGCGATACCGGCCGTTTCGAGATCGGTGACCTCGTCACGCAGCGCCAGCGCGATCTGCCGGCATACGATCGATCGGGGCAGGTCGTCGCGCACGAACGACCATTGCAGCATCGTCACCGGGCCGGTGAGCATGCCCTTCACAGGCCTTGACGTCAGCGACTGCGCATAGGTTGCCCAATCCACCGTCATCGGGTTCGGCCGCGAGACATCGCCGAAGATGATCGGTGGGCGCACATAACGCGAACCGTAGCTTTGCACCCAGCCGCTCTGCGTGAAGGCGTAGCCGGAGAGTTGCTCGCCGAAATACTGCACCATGTCGTTGCGCTCGAACTCGCCATGCACCAGCACCTCGATGCCGATTTCCTCCTGCCAGCGCACGGCCTTCTCCGTCTCCTGGCGCAGGTAAGCAAGGTAGTCGACATAGCTGAGTTCGCCCTTGGCATGCAGCGATCGCGCCTGGCGCACCTCCGGCGTCTGCGGGAAGGAGCCGATCGTCGTCGTCGGGAAGAGCGGTAGGGCCAGCCTGTCTTCCTGCAGCCGCCGGCGGGTTGCAAAGCCGGATTGGCGGCGGCTGTCGGCCGCCGTCAGGTTCTTCAGGCGTCCAGCAACCAGCGGGTCGTGCACCTTGAGCGAGGTGAGCCGTGCCTCGGCGGCCGCGATCGATTGTGCAAAGACCTGTTCGGGATTGGCCAGGCCAGGCTCGAAGGCGCGGGCAAGCAGGCTGAGTTCGTCCAGTTTCTGCAGGGCGAAGGCAAGCCAGGAGACGAGCTCCGGATCGAGCGCCCGTTCGAGTTCGAGGTCGATAGGCACGTGCATCAGCGAGCAGGAAGGAGCAAACTCGATACGGTCGCGGCCATGTGCCTCGACCAGCGGCTGCAGCCGGCGGAAGAGACCGGCAAGATCGGTTCGCCACACATTGCGGCCATCGACGACGCCGAGCGACAGAACGAGATGTGCCGGTGCCGTTTGGAGCAGGGCTTCCAGCTGTTGCGGCGCCCGCACCAGATCGACATGCAGCCCGGAAACTGGTAGCGAAAGGGCTGTCGGCAGGTTGTCGCCGATCGCGCCGAAATAGGTCGCAAGCATGATCTTCAGCTGCGGGATTTCCGCAACAAACGTCTCGTAGGTCAGCGCCAGAGCCTGGCGTTCCCGCTCATCGAGGTCGAGCACCAGGCAGGGCTCGTCGATCTGCACCCATTTGACGCCGGCATTGGCAAGCTCTGCGAGAAGCTTGACATAGACGGGCAGCAGCCGCTCGATCAGATCGATCGGTTCGAACCCACCGGAAAGGGCCTTGCCCAGTTTCAGGAAGGTGACGGGGCCGAGCACGACAGGGCGGGTGACATGCCCGAGCGCCTTCGCTTCGAGGAAGGTTTCAAGCGGTGCGTTGCGCGTCAGCTCGAAGCGCTGGTCGTCCGCAAATTCGGGAACCATGTAGTGGTAGTTCGTGTCGAACCACTTGGTCATCTCCTGCGCCTGGTTGCCGCTGTCAGGGCCGCCATGGGAGCAGCCGGACGCGCAGGTCGATGTCGTCGAGCCACGTGCCATGGCGAAGTAAGTGTCGAGATCGACCGGGCCGCCTTTCCAGCCATAGGCAGGCGGCACCGCGCCAACGAGCACGGATGTGTCGAGAACCTGGTCGTAAAGCGAGAAGTCGTTCGATGGAATGATCTGGATTCCCCGCGCTTTTTGCGCGGCCCAGTTTTCCGCCCGAAGCCTGGCGGCGACGGCGAGCAGGTCCTGCCTGTCGATCTTGCCGGCCCAGTAGCACTCCAGCGCGAACTTCAGTTCACGATGGCTGCCGATACGTGGAAAGCCGAGATTGGCTGTCTTGATGGTCATTTCCTTACCCCGAAGGTTGTGGGCAAGGCATTGAACGCGACGCATCCACGACCGAGGCAGGCTCGCTCGTCAAGGCGGCACATCGGACACCCCGCCCGTGGACGTTATCGATCGCGGCAGGTCTCCTGGCTTGCGGGTCAACACGAACCGTCCCGTCTTCCCGAGGCGTCTTCCTCAGTGACATCATTGGACGGCCGCTCGCCGCTTACAGTTGCGGGGGCAGCTCCGGCATGGGCGCCTTGCGGCGCCGCACCGAATTCCCTCTTAGCTCCGACCCGCCGTGAGGCGAGCCGCAGAACCACGATTGCACGACAATGCCCTGCCAAGACCGGCAGGTCAATCGCATAAAGAAATGTTTATGTCTTTATTTTCAATCTTCGCCGGGCAGGGGGATTTTGCGGCAACGGGGCGCGGCACGGCATCACGACGGGCGGTTTGCGCGGACACCACGCCGTCATCGGTTACCGGCGGCGAAGGCGCGTTGCCGGGATCTGCTACGGGCTGCCACGGTACGGCAATCTCGCCCGCACGCGCGCGAATGCTGTCATTGTCGCGCGTCAGACCGATGTCTCGGAGCTGGAATTCGCTGAAGGAATCTACTGTCGTGGTGGCGTCCGCGGCTCTCTTGGCGAAAGTCCAGACATGGCGGATGATCGATCGCATTGCCCTAAGCATTGCTAACCCCTTCAGTTCTGCGGTGATGTGTTCGCGAGAAAATTGAGGATTTTGCCGGTTTCGCGCAAAGCGGTTTCTCGCATGCTGGCATAAAGAATGCTTATCTCAGCGCATGAGCAAATTACCCCCCATGAGTGCGGTGCGTGCCTTCGAAGCGGCGGCCCGGCACCTGAGTTTCACGCGTGCGGCGCAAGAGCTTGGCATGACGCAGGCAGCCGTCAGCTATCAGATCCGGCTGCTCGAGGACCGCACCGGCACGGCTCTCTTTGTCCGCCTGCCGCGGGAAGTTCGGCTGACGGCCGCCGGCCGGCAGCTCGCGCCGAAGGTGACGGAAGCGATCGATCTCCTGGGCTCGGCTTTCTCGGAGATTGCCGATAAGACCGAGCATCACCTGCACATCTCTGTGCTTCCGACGGTGGTTTCGAGCTGGCTCGGCTCGCGGCTGGCCTCGTTCCAATCAGCGCATCCGAACATCAGCATTCGCGTGCACATGTCGACCGAGCTGATCGACTTCAAGCGCGATGCGATCGACCTCGTGGTGCGCAGCGGTAACGGTGACTGGCCGGGTCATGACGTCTTTCCGCTGTTCCCGATCGAGTACCTGCCGGTCTGTACGCCGTCATTCCTGGAAAAACACCAGCTCAAACATCCTGCGGACGTTCTCAAGGTCAGGCGCTTCGGCAATGCCAGCTGGTGGCGGCGCTGGATGGTCGAGACCGGCGTCGAGCCGCCGGCCAGCAACGGCACCGAGCTGATCTTCGATGTGCAGGCGATGGATGTGGCAACGACCTTGCTCGACCACGGCATCGCCATGGCGGTCTCGACCTTCCTGATCGAGGAGCTTCGGAGCGGAAAACTCATCCGGCCGTTCAACCATGTGGTCAGAGACGGCCGCGCCTATTGGCTGGTCTATCCACAGAGCCATCGCCGGCAGAAGAAGATCCAGGCATTCCGCGAGTGGATCATCGCCGAGGCCGCCGTGTCGAACGCGCAGCTGGCAGCGGCGATGGGAGAGTGAGGCCGTCCGACGACAGCAAAATACCTGCAGCCATGAATTATTATTCATGGCATGAATTATATTGACGGGAGCCTTGGGCGCGGTTTTAATCGCGACAGTCGGAAGTCGAGGAGGAGTTCCGGCAAACTCACACATCAGCGGTCATTTCTGACGGCACCATTGGTTTTGGGAGGGGCTTCGGCCTCGAGGAGGACGCGTGCGCACTTTTTTGAGCACGACCGCACTGGCGGTCATTGCAACGACGTTTCTGGCTGGCCCCGCCAGCGCGGAGACGGCCAACCCGTTTCGCTGCGAACCCGGCGAAAAATACGTCATGAACGTCATGGTATCGGGGGTCGAATACTGGTTCCCGGTCTATGAAATGTTCAAGCAGGCCGGCCAGCAGTTCGGCTGCGAGACGGAGTACACCGGCACGCCGGAATATGACGTCAACAAGCAGATCGCCACATTCGATCAGGCACTGGCGCAGAACCCGGCCGGCATCCTCGTTCACCCGATGAACTCGGATCCGTTCATCGAGCCGATCAACCGCGCCATCGACCAGGGCACGGCGGTCGTTACGTTTGCTGCGGACTCGCCGCTCTCCAAACGCATCTCGTTCATCACCTCGGACAATAACCGCGAAGGCGTCTACGCCGCTGATGCGATCGCCGAGAAGATGGGCGGAAAGGGCGAATACGCGGTTCTGGAAAACCCCGGCCAGGACAACCACGACAAGCGCATCACGGCCTTTGTCGGCCGCATGGCTGAAAAGTGGCCCGACATGAAGCTCGTCGGCCGCGCTGCCTCCAACCAGGACCCGAACAAGGCCTATCAGGGCCTGATGAGCCTGATCCAGGCCAACCCGAACCTCGGCGCGGTGTTCATGCCGGAAGCGAACTCCGCGATCGGTGCCGCACAGGCGAGCAAGGAAAGCGGCGGCAAGGTTCTCGTCATGTGCGCCGACGTCAACGCCAACATCCTCGACATGATCAAGGCCGGCGAAGTGTTCGGCTCGATCAACCCGAACCAGGGCATGCAGGGCTACATGGGGTTCATGCTGCTGTGGCTCGCAAAGCACCCTGAGCTTATCGACCCGATGAACGACGCCAAGCGGTCCGGCTTCAACCCGATGAGCATTCCCTTCGTCGACAACGGTCTGTCGATCGTCACCGCCGCCAATGCGGACGACTTCTACTGGGACAAATACCTGAAGCGCCGCGGCACCAAGGGCATTGACGAGTAAGGGTCTTTGACATGGCTATCCGGATGTCCGGATAGCCCGTCGAACGCATAAGAGTGGAGAAGGCGATGACATCGCAGCCGGTCCTTCAGGTCCGCAACGTCACCAAGCACTTCGGGGCTGTGAAGGCGCTGACCAATGTGGATTTCAACCTGGAAAAGGGCGAGATCCATGCGCTTTGCGGCGAGAATGGCGCCGGCAAATCCACGCTCATGAACATCATCGCCGGCGTGCTGCAGCCGAACGAGGGCGAAATCCTCGTCGACGGCACGCCGACGAAGATCGCCTCGCCGGCCGCAGCCCAGTCGCTCGGCATCGGTCTCGTGCACCAGGAGATCGCGCTCTGCCCGGATGCGACGGTGGCCGAAAACATGTTCATGGCCGCCACCAACCGGCGGCGTTCGCCGCTGATGAACTACGCCTCGCTTGCCCGCGACGCGCAAGACGTGATGAACCGGCTGGCGCCGATCGACGTCCGCCGCAAGGTCGCCGACCTCTCCATTTCCAGCCAGCAACTGGTCGAGATCGCCAAGGCGCTGACGCTCGACTGCCGGGTGCTGATCCTCGACGAGCCGACGGCGGCGCTGACGGAAGCCGAGGCGCAGGCGCTGTTCGGCATCATCCGCGACCTGAAGGCCGCTGGCATTTCCATCATCTATATCAGCCATCGCATGGCCGAGATTTTCAGCCTGTGCGACCGCGTCACCGTCTTTCGCGACGGCCGCCATGTCTCGACGGAGCGCATCGTCGATGTGACGCCCGATGACGTCGTTCGCCGCATGGTCGGCCGCGAGATCACCCAGCTCTATCCGCCGAAACAGGCAGCGGGCGAACAGTCCGACGAGGTCATCCTGTCGGTCCGCGGCATTGGCGACGGCGACTGCATCGATGGTGTCGGCTTCGAGCTGCGCAAGGGCGAAATCCTCGGGATCGGCGGACTGATCGGCTCCGGCCGCACGGAGATCGCCGAAACGATCTGCGGCCTGCGCCGGAAGGTGCGCGGCGAGGTGCTGCTGCATGGCAAGGCCCAGGCGATCGGCAACTACCGGAATGCGGTCGATGCCGGCATCGTCTATCTCTCGGAGGACCGCAAGGGCTCCGGCGTGTTCGTCGACATGTCGATCGCCCAGAACATTTCGGTGCTGGACCTGAAGACGCTGACCGGGCCGCTTGGCTTGATGAATGCGAAGGCGGAAGCGGACCTCGCCAACGATTTCACCCGGCGGCTCGGCGTGCGCATGGGCGGTATCGGCATGCTGGTGTCGTCGCTCTCGGGCGGCAACCAGCAAAAGGTGGCCATCGCCAAGCAACTTGCGGTGCGGCCGAAAGTCATTCTCATGGACGAACCGACGCGCGGCATCGACGTCGGTGCCAAATCGGAAATTCATCGGCTGCTGCGCGATCTCGCGCGCTCAGGCATCGGCATCGTCGTCATCTCGTCGGAACTGCCCGAGCTTCTCGGGCTTTGCGATCGAGTGCTGGTCGTGCGCGAAGGCGGCATTGCCGGCGAACTCGGCGAGGCCGAGATGTCGGAAGAGGCGGTGATCCGTCTCGCATCCGGGGTCGGGCAACACAACAAACCAGAAAAAAGCAGGGCGGCCGAGCATGTTGCCTGAGACAAGCAGAGTGAATGGGGAGGTGGAAATGGCAGTCGATACGGTGGTTGCAACGCAGGTGCGGGTTCCGGCCTGGCGGCGCATCGGCACGATGCGCGAGGCAGGGCTGATCGCCATCATTCTCGCGCTCGGCATCATCATGAGCTTCGCCTCGCCGCACTTCCTCACCTTCGGCAACATGCGCGCGATGCTGATGAGCTTCTCGGTCGAGGGTATCGTCGTTGTCGGCATGACGATCCTGTTGATCGTCGGCGGCATCGACCTTGCTGTCGGATCGGTCGTCTGCTTTGCCATGGTGCTTGCCGGCTCGCTGTTCCTTGCCGGCGTCGACCCATGGACCGCTTCGCTCTGCGGGATCCTCGCAAGCAGCCTCATCGGCGCCATCATGGGCTTCTTCGTCACCGTGGTCGGGCTCAACCATTTCATCACTTCGCTTGCGGCAATGGTGATCGTGCGCGGCCTTTGCCTTGTCATCACCAAGGGCACTCCGCTGTCGCTGTTCACTCTGCCGGCATCTTTCAAGGCGGTCGGCCAGGGCACCTTCAACGGCATCCCCTATGTCATTCTGATCTTCGTCGCCGTCGTCGTCCTGTTCGACTTCCTGCTGCGCCGGGCGACCGCCTTTCGCAAGGTGTTCTATACCGGCAGCAACGAGAAGGCGGCGCTCTATTCCGGCATCAAGACCAAGCATGTGAAGTTCTGGGTGACCGTGCTCTGCTCGACGCTCGCCGGTGTCGCCGGCGTCATCTACATGTCGCGCTTCGGCGCGGCCACGCCAACCTTCGGCGTCGGCATGGAACTCAACATCATCGCTGCAGCCGTCATCGGCGGGGCGTCGCTCAACGGCGGATCGGGTACGATCTTCGGCGCAATTCTCGGTATGGCTCTGTTGTCCGTCGTCACCAGTTCGCTGATCCTGCTCGACGTCTCGGTCTATTGGCAGGATATGATCAAGGGCTGCATTCTGCTCGCCGCCGTTTCCATCGACCATTTCCTGCATAAGCGGAAGGCCAGCTGACCATGCCGATCGCCAATTCCAATCAGAACATCATCTCCAGCGCCCGCGAGGAACTCGTCGTCGCCCGGCAGATGCACCAGGCGCTGGTGCTGCACTTCCTCGAAGGCCTGACCCAGTCGCAGATTGCCGAACGGCTCGGCATTTCCCAGCCGACGGTCAACCGTCTGATCAAGCGCGGCCGCCAGCTCGGCCTCGTCGAAATCAAGATCAAGTCGCCGATCGAGCCGCTCGTCGACATGGAAGAGCAATTGCTGGCGCTCGGCGGTATCAGCCGCGCCGTCGTCGTCCCGACCGTGTCGGACAATCAGCAGACGGCGCTGCAGGCTGTGGGTGAAGCCGCCGCCCGTCTGCTGATGGAAGAGATCGCCGACGGCGACACCATCTGCATCACCGGCGGCAAGGGCGTCAGCGCCGTCGTTGCGGGCCTGCATCCGTCGCGGCGTCTCGACGTCGAGGTGATCCCGGCGACGGGCTGTGTCCAGGGCAAGCACTATACCGACGTCAACCACGTCTCGACGCTGATGGCGGACCGGCTCGGCGGCAGGTCCTACCAGATCCATGCGCCGCTCTTTGCCGATAGCGCGGCCGAGCGCGCCATGCTTATCAACATGCGCTCCGTGGCGGATGTCTTCAAACGGGCGAGGGAAGCCAAGGTCGCGATCGTCGGCATCGGTTCGATCCTTTCCGACGATTCGAGCTACTACGACCTGCACCCGTCCTCGAGCACCGACCGCGCCGCGATCCAGCGCTCGGGCGCAAGCTGCGAACTGCTGGCGCACCTGCTCGATGACCAGGGCCGGGTCTGCGACTACAGCCTCAACCGCTCGCTGGTTTCGCTCACCCTCGACGAGTTCGCTTCGATACCGACGAAGATCGGGGTTGCGAGCGGGCCGAACAAGGCCGGTCCCATTCTCAGCGTCCTGCGCGGCAGGCATCTCGATACACTCGTGACCGACGAGGCGACCGGCGAGCGCATCCTTGCCATGGCAAGCGAAAAGGGACTTTCGGCATGAGCAGTGAACAGTTGACGCGCGAGATCGGCCGCTCCGGTGTCAAGGCATCCGCCGTCGGGCTCGGCACCTGGGCGATCGGTGGCTGGATGTGGGGCGGAACGGATGAGGCCGAGTCTATTGCCGCCATCCAGGCCTCGCTCGATGCCGGCGTGACCCTGATCGATACGGCGCCCGCCTATGGCCTCGGGCGCTCCGAGGAAATCGTCGGCAAGGCGCTCGCCGGCCGCCGCGACAAGGCTGTCATCGCCACCAAATGCGGCCTCGTCTGGCACACGACGAAAGGTAAGCATTTCTTCGACCAGGACGGCAAGCCGGTTCATCGCTACCTCGGCCGCGACGCCATCATGCACGAGGTGGAACAGAGCCTGAAGCGGCTCGGGACCGACTATATCGATCTCTACATCACCCATTGGCAGGACCCGACGACGCCGATCGAAGAGACAGTGCGCGCACTCGAGGACCTGAAAAATGCTGGCAAGATCCGCGCGATCGGCGCCAGCAATGTCGACCGGTCCGAGCTGGAGGCCTACATCGCCACCGGCCGCCTCGATGCGATCCAGGAGCGCTTCAGCATGATGGACCGCGAGATCGAGGCGGAGCTCCTGCCGCTGACCACGAAAAACGGCGTCGCGACCCTCAGCTATTCCTCGCTCGCCCTGGGTCTCCTGTCCGGCACCGTCGGTCCGGACCGGATGTTTTCAGGCGACGATCAGCGCCGCGACAATCCGCGCTTCTCGGTCGGCAACCGCGAAAAGGCGACGGCCTTTGCCGGTGCGATCCGCCCGATTGCCGAAAAGCATGGAGCCAGCATCGCGCAGACGGTCATTGCCTGGACGCTCGCCCAGCCCGGCGTCACGTTTGCGCTCTGCGGCGCACGCAATCCGGCGCAGGCGCTCGACAATGCCCGGGCCGGCACGATCCGGCTCGACGGCCCGGATCTCGCGGCGATCGACGAAGCGATAGCGGCGAAACTCGCCCACATGGATAGGTAACGGACCGCCATCATGAACCGAGAAGAGATCTTTGACGGGCTCCGCCAGAGCCCGAAGGTGGACGTCTGCGTGCTGGGCGGCGGCATCAACGGCCTCAGCGTCTTTCGCGAGCTGGCGCTGCAGGGCGTCAATGTCGTGCTCGTCGAGAAACACGATTTCTGTTCCGGTGCCAGCGCCGCACTCTCGCGCATGGTTCATGGCGGATTGCGCTATCTCGAAAACGGTGAATTCAGCCTGGTGCGGGAATCGCTCGTCGAGCGCGACCGGCTGCTGCGCAACGCGCCGCATTATGTCGGTCCGTTGCCGACGACGGTTCCCGTCTTTGATGTGTTCTCCGGCCTTGCCAACGGCGCCGTCCGGTTTCTCGGACTGTCCCGTCGGCCGAGCCGCCGCGGTGCTATCGTCATCAAGGCGGGGCTCGCGATCTACGATTTCCTGACGCGCAAGCGCGCCTTGATGCCCCGCCACGAATTTCGCGGACGGCGCTCGACGCTGACGAGGTGGCCGGCGCTCAATCCTGCAATCAAGAATTCCGCCACTTACTACGACGCCTGGGTCAGCCAGCCCGAGCGCCTCGGCATCGAACTGCTCGAGGACGGACTGTCTGCCGGCATTCACGCACGGGCCGTCAATTATGCCAAACTCGAACTGACCACCCCGGGACGCTACGTGATTAAGGACACGGTCGGCGGCACGGAGATTTCGATCGATCCGGGCCTGATCGTCAACGCGACAGGCGGCTGGATCGACATCGCCAATCAGGGCCTGTTTTCCGAGGCTGCCCGTCCGGCACCCCTGATGGGCGGCACCAAGGGCTCGCACCTGATCATCGACAACGACGATCTGACGCGCGCGCTCGATGGTCACATGATCTACTACGAGAACGAGGACGGGCGCATCTGCATCCTATTTCCCTATCTCGGCAAGGTCCTGGTCGGCTCCACCGACATTCGCGTCGACGATCCCGAAACCGTGCGCTGCGAGACGGCGGAACGGGACTATATCCTGCAGTCGCTCGCCTTCGTGCTGCCGACGATCAAGGTTAGAACCGAAGATATTGTTTTCCAGTTCTCAGGTGTGCGGCCGCTGCCGGCGAGCAAGGACAATTTTACCGGCCGCATTCCGCGCGATCACTATTGCACCTTCGTCGGGACCGCCGATGCCGGGCCGCCGGTCTTGTGCATGATCGGTGGCAAATGGACGACCTTCCGCTCATTCGGCGAACTGGCGGCCGATCTGGTGCTGGAGCGATTGGCCAGACCTCGGCAGATCACAACGGCCGATCGGGCAATCGGCGGCGGCCGAAATTTTCCAGCCGATCGCGAGGCCTGGATTGCGCGGGTCGCCGCGGCAACGGCGCTTTCGCCAGCGCGTGTCGAAACGCTGTTCGAACGCTACGGCACGGACGCCGAGCGCGTCGCGGACTTCATTGCGGCAGGTCCTGATGCGCCGCTTCCGCACCCCGGTTACTCGGACCGCGAAATCCAGCTGCTGATGCGCAGTGAAAAGGTCGAGCATCTCGACGACTTGCTGCTACGTCGCACGACGCTGGCAATCACTGGCGAACTCTCTCTCGAGATGGCGGACGCCGTGCTCGCACTGCTGGCCGCCGAAAAGCACTGGCCCGTGGCCCGCCAAGCGCAGGAGCGCACCCGTTTTCTCACCCTTCTCCTCGAACGCCATGGCGTCGACGAAGACATGCTTTCCGCACGGAACGAACAAAGGAGTGCATTATGCGAAACAACCGCAAGGTCCGGATGAACCGTCTCTTTGGCGCAGGACGCTGCCTGGACGTGGCCATCGACCATGGCGTCTGCAACGAACCGTCCTTCCTCGACGGCCTTGAGAATATGGAGGCCGTCGTCAAGGCGCTGGTCGATGCCAGGCCCGACGCAATCCAGATGAATTACGGCCAGGCTGATCTGCTTCAGGATATTCCCGGCAAGGACAAGCCTGCCTTGGTCATGCGCATCGACATGGGCAATCCCTACAACCGCATTCGCCACCGCGACATGTGGGCGGTGTTGCAGAACGAGGCCGAACCGCTGATCGGCGCGCTGGAGATGGATGCGGCCTGCGTGGTCGTCAACCTGTTCATGCTTCCGGACGAGCCGGACCTCTTCCGCCAGTGCGTCGCCAACATTTCCCGCGTGCGCGCCGATTGCGAAAAATACGGCATGCCGCTGATGATCGAGCCGCTTGTGATGCAGCCGGTGACCGAGCGCGGCGGCTACATGGTCGATGGCGATGCGGAGAAAATCGTCACGCTGACAAGGCTTGCCCGCGAAATGGGTGCCGACATCGTCAAGGCCGATCCGACAACCAACGCGGAAGATTTCCACCGGGTGGTCGAGGCGGCGCGCTGCCCGGTTCTGGTGCGTGGCGGCGGCAAGGAAGACCTGCGCGCCGTGTTCGACAAGTCCGCGGCCTTGATGCGACAGGGCGCTGTCGGCATGGTCTACGGGCGAAACATCTACCAGCATGCAAACCCGAGCGCCGTCGTCCGGGGCTTGATGGCGATCGTGCACGACGACGCCGATGGCGAAGCCGCCTTCGCATTGTATCAGCAGGGTTGATCTCGGCCAGGCTGGTATAAGGACGACGATCCGAACCTTGGGAGGGGTTCTTCAATGGCAGACTATCTTCTGGGACTCGACGCCGGAAACACCGTGATCAAGGCGGTGATCTTCGACCTTGAGGGCAATGAGATCGCGGCGGCTGCGCAGGAGGGGCACAGCCGGGTGCCGCGGCCCGGGCATGTCGAGCGGGGGCTCGAGGAACTGTGGACCCATGCCCGGGCAGTCATCCGCCAATGCGTCGAGCGGGCCGGCATCAGCGCCGAGGAAATCGTCACGATCGGTTGTGCGGGCCATGGCAACGGCCTTTACGCGCTCGATCAAGGCGGCGAACCGCTTCTCGGCATCCAGTCGCTCGACACCCGCGCCGGTGGGCTGGTCGAGGAATGGAAGGCTCAAGGGGTCGGCGACCGGACCTACGCCATCGGCCGGCAACGCCCCTGGCCGTCACAGACGCCAACCCTGCTCGCCTGGCTCAAGCGCTACCAACCGGAGACCTTCGGCAGGATAGGTACGGTGTTCCTGTGCAAGGATTTCATCGTCAACCGCCTGACCGGCAAACGGGTCAGCGATGTCTCTGATATGACCGGTTGCGGTCTCCTGAATGTCGTCAACCGGCGCTACGATCGTGATCTGATGGCCGCCTTCGATCTCGGCGAGGCAACCGGCCTGTTGCCGGATCTTGCCGAAAGTGCCGATGTTGTCGGCACCGTGACGCCGGAGGCGGCGGCGCAGACAGGGCTGGCCGCTGGCACGCCGGTGGTCGGCGGTCTCTTCGATGTCATCGCTTCGGCCGTCGGCTCAGGCGTTACCCGCACTGGCGCTGCCTCGATCATCGCGGGGACATGGAGCATCAATCAGGTCATCATCGACGGCCCCGACCTTTCCGGTCCGGTCTTCATGTCCTCCACCTTCGATCGCAGCCGCTATATGGCGATCGAATCGAGCGCGACCTCGGCGGCCAATCTCGAATGGCTGGTGCGCGAGTTCTTCGCAGAAAGCGGCATCGAAGACGGGCGATCGCCATACGATGTCTGCTGCGCGCTTGCAGCCGATATCGAGCCGGCCGCCAACGACCCGATCTATCATCCTTTCCTGTATGGCGCGCAGCAGGACGGCAATGCCCGTGCCGGGTTCTACGGCGTCGCCGGTTGGCACACGAAAGGCCATCTCGTTCGCGCGGTTCTCGAAGGTGTGGCCTTCGGCCATCGCCAGCATATCGCCACCATGCGTTCGGCAGGCGCGACCTTCGACGAAGCGGTGCTTTCGGGCGGTGGGTCGCGCAGCCTGATCTGGCCGCAGATCTTTGCCGACGTGCTCGGGGTTCCGGTGTCGGTCGCCCGCTCGCGCGAGACCGGCGCGCTGGGGGCCGCAATCGCCGCCGGCACGGGGGCAGGCATCTTTGCTGATTTCTCGGAAGGTGCCGCAGCGATGGTGAAGACGGAACGTCACTACCGCCCGAACGCCGCCATGGCGCGGCATTACACGCGACGCTACGAGCTTTATCGGGATATTGCCGACGCAATGGCGCCAATCTGGCGGCGGCTTTCGAACGCCGAAGTCGAGGTCTCGGAGGCTGCGGCTTAGGCACGGAGGGACGGGCGGGCAACCTTGCCGCCGTTCGCGCGGAAGGTCGAAACGTGAAGGCGAGGGCCGCGCCGGCCGTCGCCTTGGTCGTTCCATTTCGATCTGAGCGCCGCCGCCTTGGGAGGAATGGGCAACGGCGCAGGGATCACGTGAGAAACATCAGAAGCGCATGTTTACGCCGGCCTTGATGACATGGCTGTTGATGTCCTTCTCGCTCGATCCGAAGGCCGTGTTGGTGCGCACATCAGGGGTGGTGATGTAGTTGTATTCGATTTTTGCCGACAGGCCGCCGGCAAAGGCCTGTTCGACGCCGGCGCCGAGCAGATAGCCGCCCTTGAAACCGACATCGTTCTGAACGCCGCCATCCTTCTTGTAGCTGGTCATGGCATAACCGGCGGTGCCGTAAACAAGCGTCTGATCGAACGACAGGCCGGCCTTCGCCTTGATCGCGCCGCGCCATTTCTCCTTGAGTTTGCCGCCGCTGACATTGTGTTCCGTATCGCCGAGATAGGAGCCTTCGATTTCAGCGCCGACGATGCCCGGACCCATCTGCATGTTGTAGCCAGCCTGAGCACCGAAGGCGACGCCGTTGCGGTCGGCAAAAGGATTGGGGCTGCCGGTAAAGCCGAGACCGCCATGTGCGCCGACATAGGCACCACTCCAGTTGAAGGCGGGCGGATCCTGGTAGGAGGACGCCGGTTCCGGCGAATAGGGGTCGGCGGCCCGTGCCTGTTGCATACCGGCTGTTGCCAGGAAGGCGATACCGAGCCAGAGGGAAAGTTTGTAATGCTGCTGCATGGCGTTGCTCCGTGGATTGGACATGGCGCCGGAATGGCGCTCTCATCTCCGCTCGCTGTTTCGCGCCGGTCTGGCGCGATCATCGATGCTGGAAGATGTGCGCATTTGTGCGCCGCGCGGATTGCATCAACATTGCAAATATCGAGTAAAGTGCTGATTTCATTATTAATAACCTGTTATCCTCTGTGGCGAAGCCAAGGCAAGCCGACGCTCGCGCCCGTCTCACGCGGCCGGTAGGATCATCCGGAAGCAGGCGCCACCAGTCTGCGCGCAGACCACCGATATGTGCCCCTTGTGGCGGCTGACGATCTCGCTGACGAGATGGAGCCCAAGGCCCGCGCCGTGGTCGCGGGGTTGCAGCCGGTGAAATGGCTCGAAGATCTGTTCCCTCTCGCTTTCGGGAATGCCGGGACCTGCGTCGCTAACCTCGATGATACCGCCACGTTCGACGTGAATGGAAATCAGCCCGCCCGCATGCTCGATCGCGTTGCGCACCAGATTGGTGACGGCACGCTCCAAAGCGCCGGCGTCTCCGCGCGTGCTGACCTGTTCGGGTCCGTGGGTAAAGGAGATGTCGCAGCCGGCCGACAGTGCGAGAGGGGCGAGGTCGGCAGCCACATCGCGGCAGAGTGTGACTAGGTCGATTGGGGCGAAGTGAGCGCTGTCGCGATCGATGCGCTCCAGGTCGAGCAATTGCTCGGCGAGCCCGGCAATACGGGCGGTGTCAACCAGCAGGCGGCTGCGCAGCGGGCCGAAGTCCATGCCCTCAAGACGCGTCTGCAGAATTGCGACCGGTGTCCTGAGCTCGTGGGCGGCATCCATGATGAAGCGCTGGCGTCGTTCGTAACCTTCGTCCAATCGCTGCAGCGCGCCGTTGACCGCTTCCACGAGCGGGCGCACTTCACCGGGAACGCGACCATCGGGTAGGCGGGCGCCGCGACGGTCGACATCGATGCTCTTGGCATGGTCGGCGACCTCGGCAAGGCTCGCAAAGGCACGGCGCACGATGATCGGAATGGCGAAGGCAGGGATGAGAACGAGGATCAGAACGATCGGCAGCAGCAGCAGGTTCGTCAGGAAAAACACGGCGAACGAGGCGCTCCACAGGCGTCCGCCACCGGTCAGGACGGTATACGTACCGCTCTCGGTCTGAACCACCCGGGCGATGGCCGAGAGCATGTAAGGCGCCATACCGTCCCGGACATCGGCAAATGTCACGCGATCGAGATGTTCGCCGATGCTGCGATAGGCGTCGGGCACCGGTCCGCTTTGAACCGTCTCGCCGCGATCGTTGCGCACGACGAACCAGAAGCCCGGCGTCTCGGCGCGCATGGCGCGCAACTCGGGCGTGTCTTTCAGTTTAAGCTTCTGGTCCGGGCCAACCTCGACTGAGCTGGCGGCGAGCGATGCCGAACCGGCGTCGAGGATCATGCCGCCGAGATCGGCCCTGATCAAAAGGGCCATGAAGCCGGCAATGACGGCCACGAGCAGAAGCACCTGAAATGTCAGGATATGCCAGATCAGCCGCTTCTTCAGCGAGTGGTTGGTGCTCGTGGTCACGACAATGTCCTCAGCAGATATCCAACCCCGCGAATGCCGTGGATTTCAACGCCGGAACCCGATTCCAGCAGCTTCCTGCGCAGCCGCGAAACATGTGCGTCGAGCGAATTGGACTGGATCTCGTCGTCGTATCCGTAGACCGACTCCTCCAGTGTCGAACGTTGCACGGTTCTGCCCTGCCGCCGCACCAACGCCTCCAGCACAAGCAGTTCGCGGCGGGGAAGCTCCAGGACGCGGCCGTCGATGCGGGCTTCCCGACCATCGAAATCGAAGACAAGGTTGCCGATGCGTGCAGTCATCGGTGCGATATCGGGCGCACGGCGCATCAACGCGCGAAGCCTTGCCAGCAACTCCTCGACGGCGAAGGGTTTGGCGAGATAATCGTCAGCGCCCATGTCCAGTCCCCTGATCCGCTCGTCGACGCTGCCACGTGCCGTCAGCACGATCACCGGAATGCCCGACTTCAGCGCACGAACACGCGGAATGAGCGTCAATCCGTCGCCGTCGGGCAGTTGCCGATCGAGAATGATCGCGTCGTGGACCTGATTGGCCATCGCGGCGATGGCGTGATCGAGCGACGGCGCGTGGTCAAGGATCATGTCATACCGACCAAGGGCGACGCCGAGCGCGGCAGCCATCTCGGGCTCGTCCTCTACAAGGAGTAGGCGCATGCATCGATTCTCCAATGTGTCTGTGCGACGGCGGCACATTTGATTGAGGAGCATTGCCGCAAGGTTGCGGCTGGTGCGCAGATCGAGTGCACACTCCCCAATGGAAACGCAATGCAATCGCAGCCGTCGTCATTGGCGGTTGCGATATTCGATGGCCGGTGGACGTGGCATGGATAAAATGAGACCAAAAGGCGGCGGTATATCGCGGCCATCGCAACGTCGGCGACGAGTTTTGTTTGGTCGCAGCACTGAACGAATTCGCCGCGATGTTTTTTGCCACGCGCTCCAACAGGCTCTTCGGCGCACATCCCTGGAGAATGCGCCGACAGAGAGGATCAGTTATACGGTCATGCGATCCTCGAACCTACGTGGCTCGGTTCTTGAAAAGAGCCGTCACTCGTCGCGGGTTCCAGTCGATCGCTTCAAAGCCGGCGTCCAGTAGGACATCGAGGCTCCTGACCTTGACCTGGAAGCGGTCGGCATATTGCTCGGTCTCGAAAAGCGAACCGTCTGCAGTCCCGGGCTTGGAGTAAAATGTCAGTTCTCCGTCACTCGACCAGAGCCCGAACCGGTTTGTCTGGGGCTTGCCGCCGAAATTGTTACGGTCGCAGCAGTCCGCTTCCAGGCCCTCCGGCTCAAAGGCGTGGTACTCCAGGCCCTTCGAACGACTGTATGCACCCAGTTCGCCGACATTGGCGCCGCAATCGATAAAAGCGCCTTGGAGTGGTTCCGATATGTGATGAAGCAGATAGGATTCCGCCAGTTGGTTCACGCGGGCGCTGATACCGCGCTTATAGAGCCAGAGCCGGTCGCGGCGGCAAATACGCAGCTTGTCGTTTCCGTCCATGACCGTCATCGTATTGTCGTTGCTATGCATCGCGATGCGATGGCGGTAGCCCTTCAATACGCTGGTGCCGTTTGTAAATTGGACAAACTGCCGGTTTGGCAGGCCCTCAATCATAGATTGACGCACGCGTTTCAGTATCTTCATCTAGCCATCGCCCCCACGATGCAGTCTGTCTAGGATGCCCTTGCGAGATGTCCCCAAAAGAGTTGAGTGATTCCAGCCGATTGTAGCTTCGACGCGTTGTGCCGATTTTGTAGGTTGCGTCAATGTGGCTTTGCAGAAGAAATGCTCGTATTGGTTGATATCCGCAACTTTCTGCGGGAGCATGCAAGGTCTGGCCGCAATGATTGCGAGGGCTGCCTGGCCCGCGACCGTACGACCAACCGGCCGCAGCGCAAGGGTTGCGTGTCATGGAATTCGGTGTAGCCCACCAAGAGCTACACCGAACGCTTCCGTCAGCCCGTCAGCAGCGGTTTCCATCAAAACCGACGCAAAACGGGGAGGGCGGGGCCTTAGTTCAGGGGGATTGCATTTTCGCCCTTGCCGGCTTGATAGACAGCAGAGAGGTCGTCGTACTTCCGGCCGATTGCGGAGGCTCTTTCTTTCAGATCGGAGCGCTGCGGCTCGGGCAATTGATCGATCAGGCCCCCGATCGACTGGCCATTCCAGAACGAGTTCGACCGATTGTACCCCCCTGGCTCCAAGGTGAAGACCTCCTTCAGGATCTTCAGATCGTGCGGAATGGAAAACGCATCCCGGGAATCCTCGTGGCTGAAGAAATAGAAGAAGTTGTCGAACCCTGCCCAGGTGATCGCCGAAAGGCACATTGAGCACGGCTCATGGGTCGACAGGAAAATGAGGTCTTTTGAGTCCGGTCGCTCGGAACCTGTCATCTCATAAAAGCGCTTCAGGGTGTGAACTTCGCCGTGCCACAGGGGATTTTCAGTCTCGTTGTTGGTTTCGACAAGGACCGTGGAAAGGTCCGATTTGCGCAGGAGTGCCGCTCCGAAGATCTTGTTGCCGGCGGCAACGCCGGCCTCCGTGGCGGGAATGATACCCTCCTCCATGGCGGTGAGCAGGGCGTCGAGCAGACGTGCGGGTTCGATTTGTTCTGACATTCTTCTTCTCCTTGAAATGTCGGGAATGAAACTGATCCGGACCAAAGCTTGGAGCTCGGTCCGGAAGGTGTTTTCAAAGCGCTGCTCAGTGAGCGCCTTCAGGAATCATCGGTATTTCGATGCCTTTTTCGTCGTAAAGCTTGCCGTTGAGGAAGTAGTCGCCGTCGCGAAGCCGGACGATGTCCTTGTAGCGGATCGTTCGTTCCGTGCCCGCCACGAACACTGACTGCTGGTCGGCATTGCCCGTTTTGAAATGGTTGAACAGCAAGTTGAGAACGATCGCCATCAAGGCAGCGGAACTGATCCCGGAATGAAAGATCGTTGCAACCCAGGTGGGGAAATGTTCGTAAAATCCCGGTGACGCGATGGGGATCATGCCGAAGCCGATCGACGTCGCGACGATGATCAAATTCATGTTGTTGTGGTAGTCGACCTTGGAGAGCGTGCGGATGCCGCTTGCTGCGACCGTGCCGAAAAGGACGATGCCGGCTCCACCGAGAACGGAACTTGGCACCGCTGCAACAACGCGTCCCATCACCGGGAGAAGGCCGAGGACGACGAGGAAAACACCGCCTGTCGCGACCACGTAGCGGCTCTTGACGCCGGTTACGGCGACAAGCCCGACGTTCTGGGCAAAGGCGCTCTGCGTGAACGACCCGAACACCGGCGCGAGAATGCTCGACAGCATATCGGCTCGAAGGCCATCGCCCAGGCGGCGCGAATCGACCTTGGTTTCGACGATTTCGCCAACGGCGAGAATGTCGGCCGATGTCTCGACGAGCGTCACGATGATGACGATCAGCATGGAGACGATGGCGGCGATCTCAAAGGTCGGATAGCCGAAATGAAATATCGCTGGCAAGGCGAAGAGGGGGCCGTTTGCCACTTGCGAAAAGTCGGTCATGCCAGCGGCATAGGCGATGCCTGTGCCGATCACGAGCGCAAGCAGGATGGAGAGCCTCGAGACGGATGCGCTTCCGAGCTTGCTGAGCAACAGAACGATGGCGAGCGTCGTGGCGGCCAGCTGAATGTTCGCCGGGCTTCCGAAATCGGGTGAGGTGTTGTTGCCACCCATCGCCCAGAATGCCGCGACCGGCATCAGCGTCAGCCCAATGGTGGTGATGACGATCCCGGTGACAAGGGGAGGGAAAAACCGGGTAATCCTTGAGAACACAGGCGTAATCAATAGCCCGATCAAGGAAGCTGCGATAACTGCGCCCAGAATGGAGGGGATTCCTCCGTTGCCGGAAATTGCGACCATTGTCGCAACTCCTGAGAACGAAACGCCCTGCACAAGAGGCAGCCGGCTCCCGAAGAATGGCAATCCCAGTGTTTGCAGGATCGTGGCGAGACCGCCGGCAAAAAGCGAGGCAGTCACCAGAAGGCCGACGTCACCTGGGCTAAGCCCCGCTGCCTGACCGACAATAAGGGGCACGGCGACGATGCCGCCATACATCGTCAGAACGTGCTGCAGTCCATATGCGATATTGGCGCCGATGCTGAGTTTTTCGTCTTCCGGGCGCCTGCTTGATGCACTTCCCTCTTTTATAATTGCCAAGGTAAACTCCTCCATACCTTTGCTGACGTTGCGCTTCGAGTTGAACCCCATTTCAATCAGACACTTCGACATAGCCATCGGGGCAAAGGCTCATGCCGCAGCATGGGCTCATGCCCGATGCAGAGATCGGTGCCGATTGTCGTTGCTGGAACGCGCACGAGAGATGCCTCTTCGTGCAACAGAGGCGGGGCTCCCCGACGGATTTTCAGGCGTGCTTGCCGGGGCATCGTGACAGGCGTCACACGAACGTGTGTTCCGGCAGGTAACGCGGTGAAAGCCATAGACTAACCCGCCATCGGGCGGGGTTTTCCCGTTGCCGTCAAAGCAAAAAATATTACGAAAGGGGAGATCGGTCTCCATGCCCCACCAGCTCCATAGTTGAACTGACCGTTGGCCAGTTTCGCTAGGACCCTGTTCCAGGAGGTGCGAACTCCGGATCGTCATCAACGTGCGTTGAACGGGGCGACCACGCGCCAAAGTAAAACACGATGGAAAGGGGACCTTTGCGTCGCTGCGAAGCAACGACGCATTCTTCCTTGGCGCTTCGCCAATTCGGCAACCGCGTTTTCAGCGATGGCACGTCTTCGGCACGCCTGCTGTAATCCGATGATGCCGATCACCACAAGCCTCTCGATGGGCCGGCTGGGGACGCAATGGTCAGACGTATCTCCGGCCATAGCGGCTTCCGAGACCGGTCAGGATCTCATAGGAAATGGTGCCGGCATCGCGCGCCACGTCTTCGAGCGTCTGGTTCGGGCCGAGGATTTCCACCAGCGTGCCAAGCCTTAGCTGGCCTTCCGGCAATGCGGAGATGTCAACCGTGATGCTGTCCATCGACACGCGTCCCACGATCGGAAGCCGATTTCCGTCGCAATAGACCGCGCCCTTGCCGCTCAGGCTGCGCGGAAGGCCATCGGCGTAGCCTGCGGCAATGGTGGCAAGGCGGGTTTCCGCCGTCGTCACATGGCCGCCGCTGTAGCCGACGCTTGCGCCGGCGGGGACGTTGCGTGTCTGCACCACCGCGACGTCGAGCCGCACAACTGCTTCCATGGGGTTTTGTATGCCGGCCGTCGGCGCGCCACCGTACAGCGCGATGCCGGGGCGGACGAGCGCGCAGTGATAGGCGTCGCCGAGGAAGATGCCGCCAGAGTTGGCTACGCAGATGTCGAAGCCGGGGAACTCCGCCGCGATGCGGCTCATCTCGGCAAGCTGGGCATTGTTCTGGGCGCTTTCGACGTCGTCGGCGCAGGCAAGGTGGCTCATGATGAAGAGGAGTTCAATGAAGCCGGCATCCTGCAGTGCTTCGGCAAGGGCCAACCGTTCGTTCGGCGGAACGCCGAGGCGAGACATGCCGGTGTCGAATTGCACCACGGTTCTCAGACGGCTGTTGAGGCTTTGACCAGCCCTGGACCAGTGCTGGAGCTGTTCCAGCGAATTGACCACCGGAACGATGCCGGCTTGGGCGCAGGCGCGCTCGTTACCGGGCTGCAGGCCGTTCAGCACGAAGATGTCCGCGTCCAGCGGCAAGCAAGGTCTAAGGCGGAGAGCCTCGCCAAACTGGGCAACGAAGAAGTGGCGGCAGCCATGCGCATAAAGCTTCATGGCCACCTGCTCGGCGCCAAGGCCATAGGCATCGGCCTTGACGACCGCCGCAGTGCGGGCCGGTGCCGCGGCGGTCGCCAGCTTCTCATAGTTGCGGGCGAGAGCGGCAAGATCCACGGTCAGATAACCTGGCATGCCTTCAGTACCCGGCGATCGGTGACAGGGCTGCCGATCCAAAATTGTAATGTCCATTTCCGTCTCCCAGTTGACGGAAGCCTATTGAAATAATCGTCAAATTGTTTGCCAATGATTGGTCAAAAATTGTGATTTTGCGGAACTATTAAAATAAAGCGTGAAAATTCTGAATAATTGCGCATGGCGGATTGACTGTGGGCGACGACGGTATTCCACGGTCGCCACCGCTTGATTTGTGCAGGAGAATGCCCGTCTGGCAGTGAACATCAGGTTGTGGCAAACAGCCGAACCGAGCACGATGCATTGGTCTAGACGTGACTTGGCCAAAGGCGCGGGAGCCATCGGACGAAGAGTTCGAGCGCTCTGTGTGAAACTATCGTCTTGGCGCCGGAGAGCCTGCCGAAGGACTTCTGGCGGGCAGGGAAAATGTGCAATGAACGAAGTGTGTTGCGACACATTTTGGTAGCAGCTATGGAGTTCGCACCGTTCATAGGGAACACAACATGACGACACGTGCGACCCTTCCCGCGGTCGACTGCGATCCTTCACCGGAAGGACACGGGCCGATCTCGGTTTGGGGACATCGGCCCATCGCATTGCAGCGACTGATCAATGCAGCGGGCAACCTTCTGTTTGCTCACGATGTCCCGTCCATGGCGCGCTACACCGCAGGCAAGATCTTCCACGATCTTTCCAAGCCGTCGTCAATGTTCGGCGTCGCCCGCAACACCTTGCCAGCCTCGGGATATCTGACGGAAGCCCTGGCTGTGGCAGTCAAGGCGGGCGGACCTATCGCAGACCTTGGAAAAGCCATCGCGGAAATCGCGCCAGACCTTCGCTGGTACCGATCGAGAACGGGGCCTTTCGCAAGCATCAATTTCGTACGGGGTCATGCACATGCGCTGATGGTGGGACCTGGCGGCATGGAGGAGCGTGACGACGTCCATATCGGCGCGACGATCATGGCGCCCTATAGCCGCTTTCCGGATCACCGCAAGAAACATCCGACCGTCTTTCTCGCATTGTCACGCGCCGAAGTGCGCCTCAACGACGACGATTGGTCCGTTCGCTCGCCGGGTGGCATATTCTTCAGCGACGAGGGCAACGACCTCGCCATGCGCTGTACCGGAAACCCGCTCCTCTTGTTCTGGTGCCAACGGGTTCGGTCCCAATCCTAGTCCACTGCGGCGATGGAATTCCTCGTCTTCCCCGGATCGCCGCCGGGGGACTTCCAGCGGTGTCGTGGCAGAGTGGGAGATCGCCCCCGTATCACGCCACAGCGCGGCTGGCTCTGCTGTCTGGCCTCCGCGAGCAGGGATGTGAAAGACGATGCTACGCCTCGCCCAGCTTCGCCTCACAACGCAGCAGCATGCCGTAGAGATCACGAGGCTCGTCCGGATCGGCGAGCAGATCGAGATCGACATAAAGCCCGGTCTCCTGAAGCTTGCTGCGCACGTAGCGCAGCGCCGAAAAATCCTCGATGGCAAAACCGACGCTATCGAACAGCGTAATCGTCCGCTCGGACTGACGGCCTTCACGCTTGCCGGCGATCACTTCCCAGAGTTCCTTCACCGGATAGTCTGCGTCGAGCTGCTGGATTTCGCCCTCGATGCGGGTTTGCGGCGGATATTCGACGAAGATATCTGAGCGCAGCAGGATATCCTTGTGCAGCTCGGTCTTGCCGGGGCAATCCCCGCCGACGGCGTTGATATGCACGCCCGGACCCACCATGTTGTCGGACAGGATCGTGGCATACTGCTTGTCAGCCGTGACTGTCGTGATGATGTCGGCTCCTTCGACCGCTTCCTGGGAAGAGCTGCACGACTTGATCGCAAAGCCATTGCCGGCGAGATTTCGGGCGCAGCGCTCGGTTGCGCTCGGGTCGATATCGAAGAGCCGAAGCTCGCTGACGCCGACAATCGCCTTGAAGGCAAGCGCCTGGAACTCGCTCTGAGCGCCGTTGCCGATGATCGCCATGGTCTTTGCGTTCGCGCGAGCAAGGTGTTTGGCGGCGACTGCCGACATCGCTGCCGTGCGAAGTGCTGTCAGGATGGTCATTTCCGAGAGAAGCATGGGGTAGCCATTGCCAACATCCGAGAGCACGCCGAAGGCGGTGACTGTCTGGCGCCCTTCCTTCGTGTTTTTCGGGTGACCGTTGACATATTTGAAGCCGTAGAGCGTGCCGTCACTTGTCGGCATCAGCTCGATGACGCCCTCCTTGGAGTGCGACGCGATACGCGGCGTCTTGTCGAACTGTTCCCACCGGCGGAAATCGTCCTCGATCACTGCGGCGAGTTCTGTGAGAAAGGTCTCGATCCCGACCTTCAGCACCAGTCTCATCATATGGTCCACACTGACGAACGGTACGATGTTCAGATTTGAATGAGCAGTCACGGTGTTCAATCCTTTTGGTTCAGACACTCGGCTTGAGGATACGAGGAATGGGTCCCACGCGCACCCATTGGCGGCATCAATTCCCTTGGCTGTTGTCGGCGAGGAATGTTCTGGCGATTTCGGAAACGAGATCCGGCAGGACCTCGAAGGCATAGGGTTCATGCACGCGCTCGAACTTCTGGTGGAACTCGCGGCCCCAGGGACCGAGATTGACCGCCGGGAAGCGCAGCGCATTCTCCGGCGGTCGATCGATCAACCGCGAGATCGGCGTGTTGTCCGAAACCACCTGACTGCCGCTCGCCGTCAAGCCCAGGAAACTCATGTCGGAGATACCCTGGAAATGCGGCTTCCAGACCAGGCTGCGGTCCGGATCGTTGCCGAGACCCACACGCGCCTTTTCGATGGCCTGATGCAGGGCGCGGTCATTCGGTTCGTCGAGCCGCAGGTGGCTGGAGGGATAGTGAAGCCCGGCGAAGCCGATGACAATGGCAGGGCCGGACAATCGGGCGATCCCGACCAGCCACTCCGTCAGTTGCCGCGTGAAGACCAGCGGATTGTCGATAGCGCCGAGCGACGTTTCCTGGGCCGCGTAAAGAGCGTCGAAGCCCTCGCCGCGAACTTGTTTAGCCAAGGCGCGCAATTCCTTGAAGGTCAAAAGACGCGGCCTGCCCGGCGTGGCGCCTGCGCTTCTGCCGGCGAGCCTGCCATATTCCGCGGATTGCGAAGCGAAGCGATCCACCGCTTCGGTTGCGCCGGTTAGCACTTCCTGTCTGAATCGGGTGAACAAGTCGTCCGCTGGCATGGCGTGATACAGCCAATTGAACGCGATCCAGAAGCGCTCCGGTGTTGTGACCTCATAGCCATCGCGCAGATCCTTGGCCTCCAGGCAGATCGGCGGGGGTGAAATATCGTTCTCGTCGCGATCGGCCAGCGAGGCATTGCCTTCGAGACGCGCCAGAATTCCGGCGGCCATGGCCTGCGCGCTGACGCCTTCGAACGGATAGCTTGCGTGAGAGCTGCAGCCGATCACCAGCGCGAAAGGCAGAAGTTTGCCGATCGTGCCGGCATAGACGGCGCGGCCTTCGCTGCCGTCGCCCTGATCCGACGTCACATCCAGGTTGATGCCGGCCGCAATCTCGATGTCCAATGTTGACGTGAGGTTCGGCAACGCGTCGCGCAGCGAGCGCATGCCGCGACTTTCACGCTCTTCATCGGGCGTGGCGACCAGCATCAGATTGCCCTGCCGATCGGGGTCCGCCGCGAAGTTTTCAAGGCAGGCGATCGCAACCGCGATGCCGCTCTTCATGTCGAGCAGACCGCGGCCGGGCAGGAAGTCACCGCTCAGCAGATCCTGCAACGCCCGTTCCTCCTGTTCGGAACGGTCATCCCGTGCCGAGAGGGTGTCGATCAAGGCTTCCTTCAGCCGAAGGCTATCGCACGCCAGCGGCTTGAGTTCGTGATAGTTATCGGTCGAGACCGTATCGAAGTGCCCCGCCATGACCAGCGTGCGCTTGCCGGTGCCACGAACGAGCGCCACGACATTGCGGGTGAGGGGCTCTCCATGGCTTTCCACCAGGCGAAGATCTTCGGGGTGCGTGCGAAAATAGGCAAGCTCGCTCAGAAGCTCGTGCAACTGATCGGCAAATCCGGCTTCGCCGGGAGTACCGGTTTCGCTCGGCCATGAGGTAATGCGCAGGGCAAGTTCCCGGGCGCGATTGCTGTCGATCCGGGTTCCTGTTCGGGAAACATGTTGTTGTTGTGGGTTCGTCATCCTGTTTCTCCGTCGTTCAATTCGAAAGGTGCTTGCGAAGGAAAGCGCGCGTGCGCTCTTCCAGCGGGTCGGAAAGAACCTGCGTGGGTTCTCCCTGTTCGATCACCACGCCAGCATCCATGAACATCACGTGATCGGACACTTCGGCGGCAAACCGCATCTCGTGCGTCACGATCAGCATGGTCATGTGTTCGGCGGCAAGCTGCTTCATGACCTGGTTCACTTCCTCGACCAGTTCGGGGTCGAGCGCCGAGGTCGCCTCGTCGAACAGCATGACCTTCGGCTGCATTGCGAGCGCGCGGGCGATGGCGACACGCTGTTTCTGACCACCCGAGAGCCGTGCGGGGTAAGCATTTCCTTTTTCCGACAGCCCGACCTTGGCAAGGAGTGCGTTGGCCCGGTCAAGGGCTTCGGCCTTGGTCAGACCCTTGAGCCGCATAGGCCCGATCGTGATGTTCTGCAGGACGGTCAGGTGCGGAAACAGATTGAACTGTTGGAACACCATGCCCATTTCCCGGCGGATATGGTTGATGTGGTTCTCGAAAGCGCGCCCCTTCAACGGTCGGTTGACCTGATGGCCGTCAAGCCAGATCTCGCCGCTGGATGTTTCCTCCAGCATGTTGATGGATCTCAGCAACGTGCTTTTGCCCGAACCGCTCGGGCCGATGATGGAAACGATCTTGCCACGCGCGACACTGAGGTCGATCCCTCTGAGCACTTCGTGACTGCCGTAGGATTTGCGGATTTGCCGCAGTTCGACCATGGGAGTTTGTGTCGTCATCGGATTTCCTCCGCTTTCCGGGCGGCAATGCCCAACAGGAATTCCATCGCCAGATTGACGACGTAATAGAGAAGCGCTGCGGTGAAGTAGAATTCAAAGGGGCGGTAGGTCTCGCTGATCGCACGCTGCGCGTTCAGGACCAGTTCGGCGATGCCAAGGACCGAGAGGACGGCCGTGTCCTTCAGGAGAATGATGCTGTTGTTGCCGACTTGGGGCAGCGCCGTCACGATGGCCTGCGGCATGATGAAGAGGCGCTGGGTGGCGCCGCGGCTGAATCCCAATGATCGGGCGGCTTCGGCCTGCCCGGGATCGACCGCCTGCAGCGATGCGCGGAAGATATCCGCGTTGTAGGCGGCGTAGTGCAGGCCAAGTCCAACCACCCCGGTCCAGAAGGCAGGAAGCATGACGCCCACCTGTGATAGGCCGTAGTAGAGCAGGTAGAGTTGTAGCAGCAGTGGCGTGCCCAGGAAAAGGAAGCTGATGCCGCGCACCGGCAGGCTTGCGAACTTTGGCCCGTAGAGTGTTGTGGTGGCGATGGCAATGCCGAGCAGGATGCTGACGGAACCAGCCAGTACGGTGATGAAAATCGTCCAGAGCAGACCGGTGAACAGGAGCTGCGAGTAGGACGGAACGACGCCGAAATCGAGTGTCATGCTGCGACCCTCCTGTCGGCATCGAAAAGCTTTTCAGCGCCGCGCACGATCAGTGAAATCACGGCGACGATGGCAATGTAGGCAGCGCCTGCAACGGCAAAAACCTCGAACGGCTTGTAGGTGGACGTGACGAAACGCTGTGCCGAGTAGGTCAGCTCGACGACGCCGATGGTCGACACAAGCGCGGTGCTCTTCGACAGAATAACCGTGTTGACGCCCAGCGACCGAATGATCAGCGGCGCTGCCTGCGGCAGAATGAAGAGCCGCATGGTATCGAAGCGGCCGAACCCGATCGAACGCGACGCTTCGCCCTGTCCCTTGTCGACGGAGATGATGGCACCCTTGATGCCCTCCGACATGTAGGCGCCGATGTTGAGTCCCATGGTCAGCACACCGGCCATGAACGGCGTCAGATCCAGTCTGAACTGCGGACCGCCGAAAAAGACGATAAAGAGCTGTACCAACAGGGGGGTGCCACGCATGACGCTGACATAGGCCGTCGCAAGCCAGCGTATCGGCCTCATTCTGGAGAAGCGTCCTGCCGCCACTGCCGTGGCGACGACAAGTCCGATCGCCAGCGAGCAGGCCGTAAGGCCGATCGTCAACAGCGACGCTTCCATTATATGGGGCAACAATCGCCCGATCAGTTGAATATCCATTCCAGCCTCTAAGGACGCTCTAGGCTCGCGGGCGATGCGTCGCCTTGTTCGGGCCGCGCGAAACGGCACCCTGAGGTGACCTGCCCTGGAGCTGCCAATCTCGACGGATCCGGCGGCCTGACATCCAGAGGCCGAACACGGTCATTCCCTATGAAGGATCGCGGGCCGGGACACATCTCGTGTCCCGGCCGAGCCCGTCAGCGGATGTCCTGGCCGATCCACTTTTTCGAAATGGCTTCGTAGGTGCCGTCGGCCATCATGTCGTCCAGTGCCTTCTGCATGGCAGCGGCGAGCGCCGGATTGTCTTTGCGGATTGCGATGCCGATGTCGTAGCGGGGAAGCTTGTCGTCCTTGACCTGTTCGATCGGCGCATCACTCTTGGCGATCGCTACGAACACGGGAACGTCGTCGGCAACGATGGCATCGACGCGGCCTGCGCCAAGGTCGAGAAGCATTTCGGGAAGACCCTTGTAGGTGCGGATCTCGAATGTGTTCTGGTCGCGCGTCCATTTTTCAGCGGCTTCGCCGAGTGTGACACCGATCGTCTTGCCCTTCAGTTCGTCAACGCTGGCGACGCCGGCGCCCTTGCGAACGAAGACGGCAAGGCCGGAACGGTAGTAGGGGCCGACGAAGTCGACGGCCTTCTTGCGCTCTTCGGTGATGCTCATGGAACCAATGATCGTGTCATAGCGACCGGTGACGAGCCCGGCGATGATGCCGTCCCACGCCGTTGTCACGATGTTCGGCTCGACCTTCAGCCGGCGGGCGATCTCGGAGCCTATATCGGCGTCGAAGCCGACGACCTTGTTGCTTTCGTCCACGAAGCTGAAGGGTGGGAACACGCCTGAGAGAGCAACCGACAACTTGCCGGTCTCCTCGATCTTCTGGAGATCATCAGCCTGTGCAGAGGTGAGCGGCATGCAGATCGCGGCAGCGACCATCACGGCAGAAAGAACGCGGTGCAATTTCATCTGTATCATCTCCCAATTCGACCCGACATCACGGATCATCGCGTGGTTTACGACGCCAATTCCAAAGGCATGGATCGATCGACAGGCCGGGCTATCTTGTCTGGTCCCGCTTTATTCCGGCTGTTCTGTTTCGATGAGGGATTCGTATTGCGGTTGGGGGAAACAAAAAAGAAGACAAAGTGCTTGAATTTTCCTATTTCTGCCGAAATAGTAGCAGGAATGATGAAATAGGAAGTAATCGGTGGACGATCTTGATAGACGGCTCATTGCAGAGCTGCGCATCAACGGCAGAGCTTCGGTGCCGCAACTGGCGCAACTTCTCGGCGTCGCGCGCGCAACGGCACAGAAGAGGCTTGATCGCCTTGTCACCGAAGGCGTGATCAAGGGCTTCACGGTCCGCCTGAAGGATGACATCAGCAAGGATCTGATCAGGGCCTTCATCCTGATCATGATAGACGGCTCGCCACGCCCCGCAGTATCGGCCGTAAAGCGCCTTCCAGGGGTGGCTGCCGTGTCCAACACCAACGGGGTCTGGGACATAATCGCGGAGATCGAGGTTTCGACGATGTCGGAGCTGAACGAGCTCATCTCAACGGTTCGGGCAATCGATGGCGTCTCGAAAAGCGAAACCTTTATCATGCTCGGGCCGGCGTGAGCGGCTACGGCTTCGCCCGTCTGCACGAGGACCTCGTGGAGAAAGATTTGCCTCAGGCAGACTGGTGCACCACCATTGAGCAATGGCCGCCTGTCAGGCGAACCGGGCTGCCATTCGGGTGCGTGCCTTGCTTGCTTCTTCTTCGCGGTTGCGCGGGGGGTGGGACGTCTCAAGCGTGACGAGCAATTTCCGGGCGCAGGCTGCGATCGAAATGACCGCTTGCTCGAAGGCCGCTTGATTGCGTTTGGACGGTTTGGTCGTTCCGCTCAGCTTGCGCACGAACTGCACCGCGGCGTCGTGGATCTCCTCGTCAGTCGCAGGCGGATCGAAATTGAACAGGGGTTTTATGTTTCGGCACATGACTGGCTCCCGCGCCTCTAATTCTCGCTCCTCTGGAAGTCGAGATCTTAATGCCCACGCTTCGCCCGCGGAAGGGCCGATCGTCGTGCCTTCCTTCACCCAATCGACTGGCGGACACTGCCTGTCAGGTGTTCTTTCCGTTTGATGCCATCTGCATTCCGGCTGCACGTCCGCCGCTCGGCACCACGACGATCTGCCTGACCTTGCCCTGTTTGAAGGCGGTGAGGAAACGCGGATAGTCCTTGAAGGCGACGCAGCCATGCGATTCCGCCCGGTTGCCGCGCAGCAGGTAACTGTGGGTCAGGAAGCCGTCGCGGCCGTGCTTGTTTCTGCCGTCGATCGGCAACATGCGGATTGCTTCGACGCCGTGGAAGCGCGTCTCGCGCATCTTGAGATTGTAGGTGTGCGGTGGGGTCGGTCCGGTCATCTTGACAGTCACATAACGCGGGTTGTCGGCCATCTTGCCGATGCCGGAATGGGCCTCGAGGACGCTGCCGTCCGGCATGTAGACCTTGGCGGCGCTGATGTCGTAGACGGCGACGCCATTTCCGGCCCGGGTCCCACCACCGAACAGGTCCCGCAGCGCCCTGAGGCCGCCACCCGACTTATTGTCTGCCGGATTGTTCGGTCGCACAAAGGCAAGCTCTTGCTGCTTGGGCGTTTCGCGCTCATTGGCCTTCGGTTCTGCGTCGGCTATGGCCCGCCGGGTTTCCGGTTTTTCCGTTTCAGAGACAGGCTTTTGGGCTCGGTCGCCGCCGGGACGGAATTGCGGCATCGGTCCCGAGGACGGCGTATCCTCATAGTCTGGCAGAGCAACGGCTTCATCTTCGGCGTTCGGGTCCTGCGAGGCGGCGATGTCGTCCTCCAATGGGACCGTCAGCAACGCCGAGAACACAGTGTTTTCCGATGCGCTCTGTGAGGGGGGCGCATAGGCCAGCGAGACGAGGGGGGTGTCGGTTACGCCATTGAACGGCGGCCCAAACCGTTCCGATGCGGGCAAGTCAATGCTGGCAACCGCGCTGCGCGGCGTGATGGAATGAGAAGCCTTGAAGTGGCGGACGATCTGCTCGGATGTCAATGCGGCCTGTTCCACGTCGGTGGCAAGGCGCGCAGCCTTGCCACTGGTCGCCGCATCTCCAAAGATATCGGCACTGCGGGGGAGTTTCCCTTCGGCGCCGGCGATGCTTGCCAGGGGGGCCGGCTTGGCGACGGCAGCGATCAGCCTCGGCGTCTGTTCGACCCGTGCCTGCTTGACCCAAGAGCGCTCTTCTTTTCGATGGACCACATAGAGCTGCGGCTTCGGCAGGATCTGGCCCGAACCGAAGGCAAAAACGCTGCCCATCGCGACCATGCCAGCCACCGACCCCACGGCCACGCCGGCCAAGGCGAGGCCGCAGCAGGTGAACAGCAGTGGACGTAGCAAACGGTGCAAAGGCTTTGGACGAACGACCTTACTCACAACGCAATTCAAGCCAGTAGATCCCGCAAAAGGCCTTTAGGCCCCCGAGCGAACACGCTGCGCGATTTCCCGGATTGTCCCTTCTTGACGACCGATCGACAAAGAATGAACAAGTATGGTTAAATTTTGCTTTCCATGAACAGAAATGGATTTGATGCGACGCCACGTCGGGACAGGATCGTGCGGCCGCCGGCAAGTCTGTATCGGTGTTTGATATCAATCGGCGTCGGCGCCGGGATTGAGTATGCGGTCAGTTGGGACGGGAAAACCCGGTCGCTCAGTGTATCCGACGAAGAATGTCCGTGGTGGCAAGGGACTGAGAGGACCGGTGGCAGGCGACTTGGCTTCCCTCATGGTTCGGCCCTGCGAAGGTGCCACAATGTCCTGCGCCGCAAGGCTGCCCGCTCGGCTGCCGCTATCGCCCGGGCGCCTATCATTGCTTTGCCGTCGATGTAGCGCGCGAGGTCCCGGATCGTCGGATACTGGAACAGCGCGATCACGTCGATCGTGCGGCCGAGGCTCATCTCCAACGCCGCCTGCACCCGCATGAGCTGAAGCGATGTCCCGCCGAGATCAAAGAAATTGCGATCCGGTTCCACCGCCTGGATGCCCAAGATGTTACGCCACAATTCGGCAAGCAGCCCTTCGGTCCGGTTCGCGACCGGTATGTGATCGACCGCAGCCGTATCCGCGGGCAAGGGCAGCCTGCTCCGATCGACCTTGCCGGACTGATGCAGCGGAAGCTGATCAAGAACCATCACCACGCTTGGGATCATGTAGGCCGGCAAGGTGCTGCGCAGCCTTTCCATGACGCCGCGTTTGAGCTCGGAACGGGCAATGGTGATGCCTTCGCATGGGCACAGATAGCCGACAATACGCTTGTTCTGAGGGCTGAGATCCTGGCAGATCACCACGCCATCGGCGAGGCGCGGATCGCGCCGCAGTGCAGCCTCGATCTCGTCGAGCTCTATCCTCTTGCCGTTGAGTTTGATCTGCCTGTCCCTGCGCCCCTTGAAAATCACGACACCGTGCTCGTCGAGGACGGCCAGGTCGCCGGTGAGATAACCGCGCGCAGTGCCGCCCTCCGTCTCGACAGTGACGAAGCGTTCCGCCGTCAGTTCCGGGCGCTTGAAATAGCCGATTGCGACGCCATCGCCGATCAGCAACAGCTCTCCCTCGACGCCCTTGACCACAGGCTTGTGATCGTCGTCGACGATCAGGATGCCGGTGTGGTTCACGGCACCGCCGATCGCCACGTCCTTGCCGTCGAATCCGGCTGGTATGTCGAAGGTACTTGCAAGAACCGTAATTTCCGTCGGGCCATAGCAGTTGGTCAATCGGCAATGGGGGTGGGCGGTTTGGAACCGTTTGACATGTTCAGCCGAAGCGACCTCTCCACCAAACAGCATATGCCGCAGCGACGGCAGCGGGCCGGATGCGAAATCGGCCAGCAGATTGAACAGACCCGTCGTGATCAGCGACACCGTGACGGCACTGTCGCGGATAAGGTCGCGCAGACGACCAATCGAAAACGTGCCGTCCGGCAAGCCCGCGATCGAAGCGCCATTGGTCAGTGCGGTCCAGATTTCGAAGGTAGAGGCATCGAAAGCGATGGTTGCTGCGTGCAGCACGACGTCAGCGCTGCTGATTTCCACATAGCTCTGGTCGAGCGCCAGACGGGCAATGCCGCGATGCGGTATCGCGACGCCCTTGGGTCGGCCCGTCGAGCCTGAGGTGTACATGACATAGGCGAGATCGTCTCCGCCGACGTCGACGGTGGGCGCTTGTCCGGTCTCCGAAACTGCAAGACCTTCGATCGCGGCCTTGAGATCGGCGGTCCTGCCGTGCGTGCCCGCCACCAGCTGCATTGTTCCCGACGTGCACCTGTCGACGAATATCATCGTCGGCGCGCATTCGCCGATGACATAGTTCAGGTGTTCGACGGGAAACGTCGTATCGAGCGGCAGATAAGCGCCACCCGTTTTCAATATGGCAAGCATCGCTATTACGCTGTCGAGCGAGCGGGGCACGAAGAGGCAGACGATATCGCCCTTACCGACGCCTTCTGCCGCGAGGTAGGCAGCAAGAGCATCGGACAGCCGGTCAAGCTCCCCATAGCTCACCGACCGATCATCGAAGACGATGGCCGTTGCCGCGGGCGCGGCGCGTGCATGCTGGCGGACGTAGTCCTGAAGGGGCCGGTCCCGATCGTAGTGGAGCTTTGCCTGGGAACGGCGCACCTTGCCTTCCGATGCTTCGGCCTGATGGCCGGGCCTGGGAACTCGGACCTCGTTCATCGTCGTCTCCTGTTCGTCTCGAATTTGCCGGAAATGTTCCTGGAGCGTCTTTCGCCTCTCGAGGGCGGCCTGAGCGCTGCGGCGACGTCGAATGCCAATATTCCACGGCAGCAAAAGATGAACAGTTGATCATTGGGATAGCGACTGCGGGGTGAGGCGCTCAAAGGGTGAATCTACAATCCACTAAAAGACTATAGTATATGGATAATATGCATTAGTGACGTTTGGCAGCGGCAGATCGAAAAAATCCATGCGGTTGCCGAAGGTCGCGACCTTCCCATCGCGCTTGAAGTAAGCCCGGTGTCCGCGCCCTGTGGTTCCGTTTCCGCAAGCCTGCTGGCATGATTGCCGTCCGCGCGCTCATTCGCTGCCGACGCGCGGCCTATGACGCAACGCCCTCAGCGCCTTTCTCATCGATCGCGGGACTGTGTCGGTCATTCCGAAAATCCAACTGCAGAAGCACGCAACTCGGTTCGACCTCGCCAAAAATCTCATTAGTCGATAAATTCAGTAGAAAATATATTCTTCCGACGTGTGTGATTGCGATAGGGAAAGTTCCCGTTCCCGAGCTTCCATAAATCGCCATTCGTTGTTCACAAAAGCGGCATTTGCGATTTTTGAGGCAGAAACAATCGTGTTTCGAAGTTGATCCTCCCAATCGCGAAAGCAAGATCACCATGTCGAAGATCCGCACAAACCTCCTGGAAACCATTCTCCTCTCACGGCGCGCCGCATTTGCCGCTTTCGCAGTGGCGGCGGTCACTGCCGTCAGCCTGGCCGCGCCTGCACCGGCGGTCGCTGAAGACAAGAAGGAACTCAAGGTCGGTATCATCTCGGGCGAAGACGAGGACGTCTGGCGCGCCGTGACGGCGGAAGCCGCCAAGAAGGGCCTGACCATCGAAACCGTCGTCTTCAACGATTACACCCAGCCGAACGAGGCGCTCGCCCGTGGCGAGGTCGATGCCAACGCCTTTCAGCACCTTCCATACCTCGAAAACCAGATCAAGGCGCACGGCTACAAGATCGTCCCGGTGGGCTACACCGGCGTCTGGCCGATCGGCCTCTATTCGAAGAAGCACACCAAGATCGCCGATCTGCCGGAAGGCGCCGTCATCGGCGTGCCGAACGATCCGTCCAACGAGGGCCGCGCCCTTCGCGTCCTGCAGAACGAGGGCGTGATCAAGCTCAAGGAGGGCACAGGCATCCTCGCGACGATCGCCGATATCGTCGAGAACCCGAAGAATGTCGCGATCAAGGAACTTGACGCCGGTATCGTCGGCCGCTCGGTCGATGACCTCGATGCCGCCGTTGTCAACACCGACTGGGCGCTGAAAAGCGGCCTGACGCCGGACAACCGCATCGCGCAGGAGCCGGTCGCTGACAATCCTTACCGCAATTTCATCGCCGTGCGCGAGGAATCGAAGGACCAGCCCTGGGTGAAGCCACTGGTCGAATCCTATCAGAACGACGTCGTGAAGGCCGAGTTCGAGCGTGTCTACAAGGGCACGGGCATCAGCGCCTACTGAGGCATGTGAAGATCAGCCGAGACAGCCCGCCATGGCCCTGGTCCATCGCGGGCTGTCTCGCCGTTTCCGGAAGGGAACCAGAATGAACAGACATGTGTCCTGGACGCCGGCCGAAACGGCCGCCGATAGCGGCGACGTCATCCGGCTTGCCGACGTTCGCCGTCGCTTTGGCGAGACGGCTGCCCTCGACGGGGTCTCGCTCGGCGTCAGACGCGGCGAAATCCTTGGCATCATCGGGCGAAGCGGTGCGGGCAAATCCACGCTCATCCGCTGCCTCAACGGTCTCGAGCGACCAGATCGCGGCAGTATCAAGATCGAGGGTCGAGAGATTACCGGCCTTGGCGAGGCCGAGTTGCAGCCGCTCCGGCGCCGCATCGGCATGATTTTCCAGCACTTCAACCTGCTGTCGGCCAAGACGGTCGAGGAAAACGTGGCGCTGCCGCTGAAAATCGAGGGGTGGCCGAAGGCAAAGCGGCTGGCGCGGGCGGCGGAACTTCTGGAGCTGGTCGGTCTGTCCGACAAGGCGAAGGCCTATCCGTCGGCCCTTTCCGGCGGCCAGAAGCAGCGCGTTGGCATCGCCCGGGCGCTGGCCGCAAGCCCCGCTCTGCTGTTGTCCGATGAGGCAACGTCGGCGCTCGACCCCGAGACGACACGTTCGATCCTGGCGCTTCTCAAGGACATCAACATCAAGCTCGGCCTGACGATCCTCCTCATCACCCATGAGATGGAGGTGGTGCGCAACATCGCAGACCGCGTGACCGTCATCGATGCGGGTCGCATCGTCGAGGAAGGGCCGGTCTGGCAGGTGTTTGCAACGCCGCAGACGGAAACGACCAGGAGCCTGCTGAGCGGCATACGCCCCCAACTCCCCGACCATATCGCCCGGACGCTTTCCTCGGAGGGGTCGGGTGACGTGGTGCTCAGCATCGACATCGCCGGTCCAGCCGCCACCGGCCCGCTGTTCCAGGATCTTTCGAAGGCATTCCCGGTTGGCTACCGCCTGATCCATGGCGGCGTCGACCATATCCAGAAACAGCCCGTAGGGCGCTTTTTCATCGCCCTGCCGGCAGCCTCGACGGCCGGCCTTGTTTCTTTTGTCGAGCGCCTTGGCGCACAGGTGGAGGTCCTCGGCCATGTCGCCGATCATGCTTGAACTGCTCTTCCGCTCGCTCTGGGAAACCATCGTGATGACGGCCGCCTCCGGCTTCATCTCGCTCGTCTTCGGTCTGCCGCTCGGGCTTGCACTGGTGGCGACCGCGCGCGGAGGGATTGCGGAAAATCTCGCAGTCAACCGCGCGCTCGGTGCGGTGATCAACGGCTTTCGCTCCGTGCCTTTCATCATCCTGCTGGTCGCGCTTATTCCCGTGACGCGCCTGATCGTCGGCACGTCGATCGGCACCTGGGCGGCCATCGTGCCCCTGGCGATCGCCGCGACGCCCTATTACGCCCGCATCGCCGAAGTATCGCTGCGCGAGGTCGAGCGCGGGTTGATCGAGGCCGTGCGTGCCATGGGCGGCAATCGCTGGACAATCATTCGCGAAGTGCTGATCCCGGAAGCAATGCCGGGCATCGTCGCCGGTTTCACCGTCACGTTGGTCACTCTCATCGGCGCCTCCGCCATGGCCGGTGCGATCGGCGCCGGCGGGCTCGGCGACCTTGCCATCCGCTACGGCTACCAGCGCTTCGAAACCGCCGTCATGGTTGCCGTCGTCGCCGTTCTTATCGTGCTCGTCTGCGGCATCCAGTGGCTCGGCGATCGGCTCGTCTCCCGCCTCGATCGTCGCGGTTGAAGGTCGGGCCGGCGGCGCGAGAGGCGCCGGCGACAGCGCTAATATTTCCGTCTCCGGTCGGGAATTGGAAAATTCTCTCTGTTTCGCAACAATAGTTCACTTAATTTATGGATTATATCTTTAATCCAGAGGATGAGAACCAGCATGACGGAAGAGACCCGCACCGGCGTCAACCGCCGCAACATTCTGAAGCTTACGGCCGCAGCCGGCATCGTCGCGGGGTCGGGGCTTCTGACAAGTCGTGCCGCCTTCGCTCAAGGCAAGCTCTCGCTCAAGGGCAAGCGCATCGGCATCAGCACCGCCGGCACGGACCATTTCTTCGATCTGCAGGCCTACAATGCCCAGGTCGAAGAGGTGAAGCGCCTCGGCGGCGAACCGATCGCTGTCGATGCCGGGCGCAACGACGGCAAGCTCGTCTCCCAGCTTCAAACCCTCATTGCGCAGAAGCCGGATGCGATCGTCCAGCTTCTCGGCACGCTGAGCGTGATCGATCCGTGGCTGAAGAAGGCGCGCGATGCGGATATTCCGGTCTTCACGATCGATGTCGGTTCGGTGAATTCGATCAACAACTCCACATCGGACAACTGGGGTATCGGCAAGGACCTCGCTCTCCAGCTCGTTTCCGATATCGGGGGAGAGGGCAATATCGTCGTCTTCAACGGATTTTACGGCGTTACGCCATGCGCGATCCGCTACGACCAGCTCGTCAACGTCATCAAGTACTTCCCGAAGGTGCAGATCGTGCAGCCGGAGCTGCGTGACGTGATCCCGAACACGGTGCAGGACGCCTTCACCCAGATTACCGCAATCCTAAACAAGTACCCGGAGAAGGGCTCGATCAAGGCGATCTGGTCTGCCTGGGACATCCCGCAGCTCGGGGCGACGCAGGCCCTGACCGCAGCTGGCCGCACCGAGATCAAGACCTATGGCGTCGACGGTAGCCCGGAAGTGCTCCAGCTCGTTGCCGACGCGAATTCGCCGGCTGCTGCCGACGTCGCCCAACAGCCGGCGGAGCTTGGTCGCGTCGCGATCCAGAACGTTGCGAGATACCTCGCCGGCGAGGCGCTGGCGCGGGAAACCTATGTGCCCGCTCTGCTCGCCAACAAGCAGAATGTCGGCGAAATCTCCAGGAAGCTCGGCATCGGCTGACACCACGTCGACAACGGACAGCGACGGATGGCTGCGATCCATCCGTTTTGACGAGGCAAGGAGCGAACAGCAATGGTCGAGGCAGTGAGGGGCGACGGCGGCGATATCATTCGCCTTGATGCCATCGTGAAGCGGTTCGGAGGCGCGCAGGCGCTCTCCGGAGCATCGCTCGTCGTCAGGCGCGGTACGGTGCACGGCCTCGTCGGCCAGAACGGCGCTGGAAAGTCGACGTTGATCAAGCTGCTCGCCGGTCTTCATGAAGCAGACGAGGGCAGGATCGAGATCAATGGCAAGGTCTACGACCGGCTGACGCCGCATCTGGTCGAGGACCTCGGCATCCACTTCATCCATCAGGATCGGTTGCTGGTTCCAACCTTTACCGTCGGTGAAGCGCTGTTCCTCGGCCGCGAGCCGCGCATTGCAGGCACACCCTTCCTTGACCGTGCACTGATGCGTCGCCGGTCTGCGGAAATCCTTGATCGCTACTTCGGCCTTAGGCTGCCGCATTCGGCGCTGATTGCGGATCTTTCGGCTGCCGAAAAGCAGATCGTCCAGATCACGCGGGCGCTGCTCAATAATCCGAACGTCCTCGTCTTTGACGAGCCGACGGCAGCGCTCGTCCGGCGTGAGGCGGATCTGCTGTTCCAGCTCATCCGGCGCCTTCGGGACGATGGCGTCACGATTATCTACATCTCGCATTACCTCGGCGAAATCGCAGCACTTTGCGACACGGTGACGGTTCTGCGCAACGGCCGCGATGTCGCCACGCTACCGCTCAAGGAGACCTCGGCTGCCGAAATCGGCGCGCTGATGGTCAATCGCGAGATTGGCGATCTGTATCCGAAGCCGCAGGTCGTTGCCGGCGAGGCGCTGCTTGCGGTGGATGACCTCAGCCTGTCCAACCGCTACGCCAACGTATCCTTCACCCTGCACAAGGGGGAAGTACTGGGGCTGACGGGGCTCTTGGGTTCGGGTGCAAAGGAAACCCTCCGCACGCTCTTCGGTCTGGAAACAGCCACCGCCGGTTCGGTGGCGGTCAAGGGCGAGACGATCTTCACCGCAAGTCCGGCGAAGGCTACCGCCAAAAGTCTCGCACTTGTGCCGGAAGACCGCCGGCGGGACGGCGTGGCGCTCGATCTTTCCGTCACGGAAAACACGACGCTTGCCAGCCTCGACCGTTTTTCCAAGGGCGTGCTCGATCTTGGCGCCGAAAGGCGTGCGACCGAAGAGCTCGTCAAACGGCTGCAGGTCAAGACTGATGGCATCGACGCGCTGGTCAAGACGCTGTCCGGTGGCAACCAGCAGAAGGTGGCGATCGCCAAATGGCTCAGCCGCCAGTCCGAGATCTACCTGCTCGACGAGCCGACAGTCGGCGTCGATATCGCAGCTAAGGTCGAGATCTACACGCTGATCGGCGAGCTTGCCCAACGCGGCGCGGGCGTGATCGTGCTTTCGTCCGATATTGAGGAATTGCTCGGGGTTACCGACCGCATCCTCGTATTCTTCCGCGGCCAGGTCACGCGGGAATTCATCTCCTCCCAAACGAGCCCCGATCAGATCCTTTCGGAAGTGACCGGTGCCTACGAGACGCTGAGCAATGTTGGTTGACGCCCCATACTATATTCCCGGCTCCTTGGCCGAACCGGCTCCAAGCAATCCGCAGGATCCGCAAGCTAGCGGACCCGCATACGGGCAGCGGGTGGCGGCACTTGCGCTGCGCGGCGGCTCGCTGGCCGTCTTTATCGGCGTCCTCGTGTTCTTCTCCGTGACAGCGCCGTTCTTCCTGACGATCGGCAATGTCGGTAACGTGCTTGGACAATCCGCCATCGCCGGCGTTCTTGCGATCGGCCTGACGATCGTCGTGATCGGCGGCGGTTCCAACGTCGTGACGGGTGGCATCGATCTTTCGCTTGCCGCAAACATGGGGCTGAGTGCGGCCGTCTATGCGACGCTCGTGCAGGCGGGGTACGGAGACCCCGTGGCAGTCATCGCCGCGCTGGGGACGGGGCTCGCCATTGGTGCCGTCAACGCGGCTGCGATCACACTCGCCGGCATCGTGCCGCTACTGGCGACACTGGCGGTGATGAACGTTGTCGCCGGCCTTGAGTTGGTACTGACGAACAATACGGTGGTACCGGCTTCGACGGAACTTCTTCTCGCCCTGTCGGCAAGCGGGCCGTTCGGCATCCCCGTGCTCGCCTATGTTCTGCTTGGCTTCACACTGCTCGTTGCCGCCGTCGTGCAGTTTACGCCATTGGGGCTGAGGCTCTATGCGGTCGGCGAGTTTCCCGAGGCTGCGCGTGCCGCCGGGCTGCCCGTCAAGTCTTTCGTCGCCGGGTCCTTCCTCGCAAGTGGGCTGTGTGGCGGGTTTGCCGGGATCCTCTCCGTGTCCTTTCTGAGCGGCAGCACGACGGGGGCGGGCGATATGCTGCTCCCGGTCGTCGTCACGGCGTTGCTCGGCTCGGTGTTTTCGCGCCGGCTGGTGCCGACGATCACGGGAACGCTGCTCTCGACGCTGTTCGTCGGTTTCCTGATCAACGGTTTCCAGCTTCTCAACATCTCGAGCACGCTGGTTAGCGGTGTTCAGGGCCTGCTCATCCTGCTTGTGGTGTCCGCAACGACGCTGCTGCGTCGCCAGGAGAATGTCTAACATGTCGGCTCGACAGCTTTCCGTTTCCATCCCGACAGTCGCCCGCAGCATCGGGCGCCACGCGCTCATTGCAGCACTTGCAGCGGTCTTCGTTCTCTTCGCATGGCTTGCGCCTGCATTCCTTTCCGGGGCCAACTTGCTCAGCGTTCTGGTCAACAATTTCGCGCTTCTCGCCATTGTCGCGATTGCCATGACATTCGCCGTCTCCGCCGGCGGCATTGACCTCTCGGTCGGCACCGCCATCGATTTCGCGAGCTTTGCCTTTGTCTCCCTCGTCCTCGCTGGGCAGCCTATCCCGATTGCCGCACTTGGCGGACTTGTCGGCGGTGTTGTCGTCGGCCTTTTCAATGCGGTGCTGATTGCGGGTATCGGCATTTCACCGTTTCTTGCCACGCTTGGCACGCTCTTCGTCGGTCGCAGTGTGCAACAGTTGCTGACCAATGGCGGCAATCCGGTCTATCTGCCGCCAACGGGCGTACCGGACGCCTTCCGATTTCTCGGCCACGGAACCATCGTGGGCATTCCGGTTCCGCTCGTCGTTGCTGCCCTGGTGGTCGCGGGCGCCTGGCTTGTCCTTTCGCGCACAAGGTTCGGTCGCGTGGTGCTTGCAAGCGGCATTCAGGCCAGCGTTGTGCGCTATTCGGGCATTGCGCTGCGGCGCTACACGGCCGCGACCTACATCCTCGTGTCGGGCATCGCGGCCATTGTCGGCTTGATCCTCACCTCGACGGTGACCGTCTATATTCCATCGTCGGGCAACGCCTTCCTGCTCAACGCCATTGGCGCCACCTTCAT
This sequence comes from Ensifer adhaerens, assembly GCF_013283195.1. GTDB lineage: Bacteria > Pseudomonadota > Alphaproteobacteria > Rhizobiales > Rhizobiaceae > Ensifer > Ensifer adhaerens_G. The sequence goes on from NZ_JABEKT010000002.1 coordinate 828,533, forward strand.
CGGCACGACGCTGAGCCCGCATGGCCGGCCGAACATTCCCGGCACGGTGCTCGGCGTGCTTTTGCTCAGCATCGTCGCCAATGGTTTGCTTCTCTCCGGCCTGAACTTCTACTGGCAGCAGGTCGGCACGGGGCTTCTCATTTTCTCGGTTCTTGCGATTGGCTTTGCCAACCGCAAGGCGGCTGCAAGGACTTAGGGTCTTGCTGCGCGATTTTGCCTTGAACGTCGGCATCGATCACCGGTCTCTCGGTGGCAGTGTGCTGGCAGTGTTCGACCACGCCAAAGAGCCGGAACCCGTATGCGCCAACGAGAAAGCGTAAAAGGATCAGGCTGTTAAGCGCGTTACCGTTGTAGAAATGATGCCAGCTGGCATCCCGTCAATGAGCTGGAGATTGCCATGGCACGCCACATCCGTTTCAACGCCTTCGATATGAACTGTGTCGGCCATCAGTCGCCCGGCCTCTGGGCGCATCCGCGCGACAAGTCCTCGAAATACAAGGATCTTGATTACTGGCAGGATCTTGCCCGTACACTGGAGCGCGGCGTTTTCGACGGCATCTTCATCGCTGACGTCATCGGCTACTACGACGTCTACAAGGGCTCGAACTACCATGCCATTCACCAGGCGGCGCAGATCCCGGTCAATGATCCGCTGCAGCTTGTCGCGCCCATCGCCCTTGCCACCGAGCATCTCGGCATCGGCCTCACCGCGTCCACCTCGTTCGAGCACCCCTATACGTTCGCCCGGCGCCTGGCCACGGCCGATCACCACTCCAAGGGCCGCCTGGGCTGGAACATCGTCACGTCCTATCTGGAAAGCGGTGCGAAGAATGTCGGGCAGGGTGGCTTGCGCAAGCACGACAACCGCTACGAGGTCGCCGCCGAGTATGTCGAGGTGCTCTACAAACTGCTCGAAGGATCGTGGGAAGAGGGTGCTGTGGTGCGCGACGGCAACAAGCGCATTTTCACCCATCCGGAAAAGGTCCATGAAATCGCCCACAAGGGCAAGTTCTTCGAGGTTCCGGGCTACGGCCTGACGGAGCCGTCGCCGCAACGCACGCCAGTCCTCTACCAGGCTGGTGCATCTGGCCCCGGAAAGACCTTTGCCGCAGCCCATGCGGAATGCATCTTCGTGGCGGCGCCGACGAAGTCCGTGCTGAAGGCCTATGTCGCCGATATCCGACAACGCATCGCCGACGCCGGCCGCGACCCGAAGAAGGTCTATATCTACACGTTGATCACGATCATCACCGACGAGACAGAAGAGAAGGCGCAGCGCAAGTTCGAGGATTACAAGAGCTACGTTTCCTACGACGGTTCACTGACGTTCATGTCGGGCTGGAGCGGGATCGATTTCGGCCAGTATGCCCCGACCGACGTCGTCGAAAAGATCGAGACGAATGCGATCCACTCGTTCGTCGAGCATATCGCTGGTGGCGACAAATCCTGGACCATCGACGAGCTTGCCCAGTTCGGGGGCATCGGCGGTATGGGGCCGGTCTTCGTCGGTTCGCCGACACGTATCTCCGATATCCTGCAGGAGTGGGTGGACGACACGGATGTTGACGGCTTCAACATTGCCTATGCGGTGACGCCAGACAGTTTCGAGGATGTCGTCGCGCATATCGTGCCAGAACTGCAAAAGCGCGGAGCCTATCCCACGACCTACAGGCCGGGCACGTTGCGCGAGAAACTCTTCGGCGAAGGTCCCTATCTGCCGATCACTCACCCTGCAGATGGATATCGTGATATCGAAGCCGTGAAGCGACGCGGCGCCGGTGGCGTGGCGGTGCTAAAAGCGGCGAACGCCTGATCGTCAGTGAATTAGCGCAACTCCGGTCGCCCCGGGACGCACATCCGCGCATCAGCCGGTACAACGCAGCCTCTTTGGCTCACGTGTACTTCCTGACCGTTTCAGCGCATCGCTCAGCGGAAGCGCGGGGGTTTTAGCGGGGCGTTGGTTTCGAGTTCATGTCTGCTCGCGAACCTTCCCAACAGGGAAAGGAGTTTTCCCTGTTCCTTGCTGTTTATGCTGTGCCGGACGCAGTGTTCTACGACATCGAACACCGGTTTGGGCGGTTGCGTATTCAGCCGTTGCTCAGGGGTATGTTTGGACATGACTGCACCTCCGGTGGAGTAACGCCCATGAGGCGTTCGAGTTCCATCGGTTAGGCACTTTCTTGTCCCGCTTCAGGTTCGCTCTGGCCAAGCTGGGACATGATAACGGTCCGGCAGGGCCGCCGGAACGGTCGCACAGGAGTGTCGTCCTTCTCCGCGCTCTCCTTAGCGACCACCCATTGTCAGGGGTGGCCGAAACATGCGCAGGTACGGCTCGATGCTGTTTTCGATCTCCCTGCAAGCTCGCTCGTATTCCTCAATCAAAGACTGATCGGGGTGATCACTCGACCGCAGGGCATCAAGTTGCATCGAGGCTTCGGCATAGGCGACGAAAATCTCGCTCAAAGAAGGGCTTTTCAAGTCAGACAGAACATGCCGATAGAGAGGCAGGCGCAGCTTCAACCTCGCTCGGCCAATCTTCTCCAGTTTCATCTGCATCTCCGTATCGCTGCGAGATCACATGCACTTTTGGATTCAACTTTGCACGTTGCGAAAGGTTCCCCATTCCCAATCGACGCAAACAGATTTGATCTTCCCGCGGTGGCTTTTGCCGCCGATCGAACTCGAACTCGAACGCGACCCTCGACCCCAACACGTTCACCGCCGGAGAATGGGGCGGGGCCTGGAGCCGCGTCCAACCCTTCAGCGGGTCGCACAGCCTTTGCGCGCTGCCGTACGTGGAACGGTGCGGTGCCGAACGTCCACCGTTGGCCATGACGGTAGCGGTTGAGAGTGCCGCTGATCCAGGCAGATGCGACGGCCTCGAAGGGCCGTCGTCTCATCGGCGAAGGTCGCGCCGAGCGAAAGCCTAGGCGATTGCCATCATCGATTGGAACGCCTCATAGGCAGCCAGAACCGTCTCGCGTTGCGCGTCATGGCCGGCCACGAAGGCGTCGCCATAGATGGTTTCGTCTGGATATTCCGTGATCAGCGTCAGCGGCGCCTTGTGGCGATCGTCGACGGAGATCATGCAGGGGAAGCCGTTGATGATGCGGAAGCCGGTTTCCCCCGCATGAGTTTCGTAAAGCGCGATCTGCCGGTCATTGTACGCGAGAAGACCGGGGACGGCGGCGAGCCTGGCCGTCACCGCCTCAATCAGCTGTTCGGCGCGCGCCTCCCAATCGGCATGATGGCGCATGATCAGGAAGAAGCCCTTCGGCAAGGTCCACATGGCAAAGCCGCGCGGCACGTATCCCGACAGCGGCCGCGTCCACTCGTGCGAGGGGTAGCCGTGCAGGTTGACGTGGAGTTCGGCACCCGAGAGCGCATCCGCCTCGTTGCGGATCGCCCGCTCGTTGAGGGCCGTGCCGGTGCGGTATTCGAGATCGTCGCCAAGCGCCGTGTAGCGGGCGGCGTGATGCATGTGCAGCGGGTTGTCAGCGCGCAGGCGCTGGTGAACGGCGTAACCGTCGGGGTTTTCGAGCGGCGAGATCGTGAAGTGCGTGCCGGGGAGCTCAGCGAGCGTCTGGGCGGCCCTGAGCGCACCGACGATACCGGTGGTCTCGTTGGGATGCTGGCCGCCGCTGATCATCACAGCAGCATCGGTGCCCTTGTGATAACGCGCCTTGACCGGGCGACCGGCACGCGAAACCGCCTCGAAAGGCTGGCCGTCGATCTTTTCCAACTCGGCATGGATCTGCGCGACGGCGAGCGGTGCCTCCGCGGTGTCGAGAGGCTGGACCTCGCCCTCGGCGTCTGCCGTAGCGAGCACTCTGGTCTCGACGCGGATCGTGGGCTTGCCGTCGGCAAACACGATTTCCGGCACGATCTGGCCGGGCTTCAGCCCACGATCGCCGAGTGGGCGGCCGGACTTCTTCTGGAAGACTTCGAGCAGCGAGAAATAGAAATCCTCGTGCAGCGCCTCGCGCAGGCTGACGACCTCTTCGCCAACAGGCAGCCGCAGGTCGTTGATCGGCAGCGTCGCGCGGATGTTGAGTTCGTCGAAATAGGGTTCGCTGTCGCCCCAACCATGTTCGGCGATCGCCCGCATCGCGCCTGTAAACAGCCGCTCATAGTCGGTTTCGAGATGGCATTCGCGCCGCTTGCTGCTGGTGTCGTCAAGACGCACCCAGCCTGTCGGGGAAAGCAGCGTTTCGCCGATGAAATCGGTGTGCTGGCGGTTGGGTGCAAACACCGCGTGGGTTTCCAGGCGGCCGTCAGCAAAAGTCAGCGCGACGTCGTAGGTCAGCGCCTGGTCGCTACCGCCGACGAAGGTGATCTCGGCATCGCCGACCAGCGCTGCCAGCGGATAGGCCTCGAGCAGGAAGCGGTTCGCGGGGCAACCTTCCGGCTGCGGATATCGGATATCGACGCACTTCAGCGCCTTGAGGTCGACTTCCTCGAGGAAGAAATGCAGGAGCGGTTTGTAGGCACTCCTGAACTTCGCCTCGACCCCGAAGACGGCGAGCTTCTGCTCGGCCGCCTCTCGGCTTTTGCGGTCATCGAAGAGCCATGCCTCCAGCCGGGTGCCGCGGGCAGCCTCCTTGCCGTAGGTTGCGAGCATGGTATCGAGCGTGCGCTCGAAGGTCCCTTCGAATATCGTGGTCATCGTGAAGTTCTGCCTGTTGGGTCGAGACTGTCGCGCAGCCAGTCGCCGAGAAGGTTGAGGCCAAGGACGGTGAGAAGGATTGCAAGGCCCGGGAAGACACTGACCCACCAGGCATTCTGCAGGTAGGTGCGGCCGTCGGCCAGCATGCCACCCCAGCTCGGGATCAGCGGGTCGACGCCGAGGCCGAGGAAGGTCAGGCTGCTTTCGAGCAGGATGTTGTTGGCGACGTTCAGCGTCATCAACACGATGACCGGGCCGATCAGGTTCGGCAGCAGGTGCTGGAACAAGATCTTGTAGTCGCGCACGCCGATGGCGCGGGCCGACTGGATGAACTCGCGCTCGCGCAGCGACAGCACCGAGCCACGCACCAGGCGGGCATACTGCACCCACTGTGACACGATCAGGAGGATGATGGTGTTGGTCAATCCGCCACCGACAATGGCGATGAAGGTGATGGCAAGCAAGATGAAGGGCAGCGCCAGCTGCACGTCGGCAAAACGCATGACCACCATGTCCCAGAAGCCACGGTAGTAGCCGGACACCAGGCCCATCACCACGCCGACGATGACGGCGCCGGCAACGGAGGTGAAGCCGACCAGCAGTGAAATCTTGCCGCCAGCGACAACGCGCGCCAGCACGTCACGGCCGAGCGGGTCGGTTCCGAACGGGTGCGCCCAGTTGACGAAGGGCGGTGTCAGCCGCGCCATCAGATCGATCTTGTCGGCGCCACCAGGGAAGAGCACGCCGGAGAACAAGACGGCAAGGCACATGCCGCCGGCAAGCAGCGCGCCGAGGATGAATTCGAGGTTGCGGAAACGGGCGAATCGGCTGTTTGCGGCCTTGGTGGTCATCGGCTCACTCCGTCCGGATGCGCGGGTCAACGAGGCCATAGGCGATGTCGACGATGAGGTTGACGCCGACGATCATCAGCGAGAGCACGGTGATGACGGCCTGCAGCACGGGATAGTCACGCGCGCCGACGGCGTCGAAGGCGAGCGTGCCCATGCCCGGCCAATTGAACACGCGCTCGACCACGACGATGCCGCCGAGCAGGCCGCCGAACTGGAGGCCGAAATAGGTGATGAGCGGGATGGCGCAGTTACGAAGGGCGTGCTTGTAGAGCACCTTGCTTTCGCTGAGGCCCTTGGCGCGCGCGACCATGATGTATTGCGACTGCAGCGTTTCGAGCATCGCCGTGCGCACCAGGCGCACATTGGTCGCCGTCAGGATGATGCCCATGGTGACAGCAGGCATGATGAAGCTTGCAAAGCCGTCCATGCCGCTCGGCGGCAGCCATTTCAGCGTGATCGAAAACAGCAGCACCAGCATGATCGCCAGCCAGAAGTTCGGGAACGACAGGCCGACGAGCGAGAGGATGCGGATTGCCTGGTCGGCCCATTTGCCGCGGGCAACCGCTGCCTTGATGCCGAGCGGGATCGAAATGATGATCGAAACGATGAGCGATGCGAAGGCGAGCATCATCGTGGCGGGCAGGGCGGCGGCAATCAGCTGCGAAACAGGGGTCCCGCCCATGAAAGAGCGCCCGAAATCGAAGACGAAGAGGCCTTTGATGAAGGCGAAATACTGCGCCAGGAACGGCTGGTTGAGCCCGAGCGCCTCGCGGATGCGCGCAAGGTCTTCTTCGGTGATGCTGCCAGCGCCTTGAGCGAGCATCAGTGCCGGGTCGCCGGTCAGGCGGATGGCAAAGGAGACGGTGAGCGTCACGACGAAAACGACGAACACCGCCTGCAGAACACGTTTGATCAAAAATCCGGCCAACTTACCCGCCCTTCATGAAGACGATCCGCCGCCCGCCAAAGCGGGCGGCGGATCTGATTGTTATTCTACCGTGACGTCCGTCAGCCGCAGGCGGCTGTCGGGAACGGGCGTGAAGTTCTTGACGCGCTTGCTCACGCCGTAGATGGCGTTGAGGTTGTAGAGCGGCATTTCCAGCGCGCGGTCGGCGGCGTAGTTGGCGATCTGCTTGAGGATTTCCTCACGCTTGGGCTGATCGATGATCGAGCGCTGGGATTCCAGCAGCTTGTCGAGATCGGCGTCTTTGTCGTAGGGGTTCCACTTTTCGCCCGAGTGGTACATCGAGTAGGCAGTGTTGTCGTAGTCGAGCGTCCAGCCGCCCCAGGCCTGCTGGAACATCGCACCGGTCTTGCCGGCGGGGATGATGTCGTTCAGCAGAACGTTGGTCTCGTAGGGCTTGATCGTCGCGTTGATGCCGACGAGCTGCAGATAGCTGGCGACGGCCTGCACCACTTCGTTGAACGTCGCGTCGTTGCCGCGCACGTCGATCTGGACGGAGGCGCCCGGTGCGACGCCAGCTTCCTTCAGCAGAGCCTTCGCCTGTTCGGGATCGTAGGGCAGCGGCTTCATCGTGGCGTCGAAGCCGAACGACAGTTCACCCTGGAAACTGGCGATCGGAGCAGCCTGGCCGCCGAGGATCGACTGGATGATGGTGTCGCGGTCGACGCCGAGGATCAGCGCCTTGCGAACCTTCGGATCCTTGGTGATGCCGTCGCGGGTGTTGAAGCGCAGCGCATAGACCGTCGGGCCGGGGGTCGAGACGATCTCGAGCTTGTCGTCACCCTGGATCGTCGGGATCATGCCGATCGGAATGGTCGGCGGGATGACGAGGTCGACGCGGCCCGCCTGCAGTTCGGCAACTGCGGTCGCCGGTTCGGCGATGAAGCGGAAATCGAGGTTGGACAGCTTCGGCGCGCCGCCCCAATGGTCGGCGAAGGCTTCGAGCTTGATCGCGACCTTCGGCTCATAGGAGACGAACTTGAACGGGCCGGTGCCGACCGGATGGGTGTTGAAGTAATCCTCGCCCTTTTCCTGGATGTACTTCGGCGGAACGATCATCGCGCCGTAGCCGGCGAGCTTGGTCAGCAGGACCGGATCCGGCGCCTTCAGGTGCAGATCGACGGTCTTCTCATCGATGATCTCGACTTTTTCGATCGCGGCATAGTTCGACTTCTGCGGGCCCTTGGAGCCCTCTTCGCCGAGCAGGCGGTCAAAGGTGTACTTCACGGCTTCGGCGTTGAAGGGTTCGCCGTTGTGGAACTTGACGCCTTCGCGCAGCGTGAAGCGCAGGCGCTTGCCGCCATCGAGCTCTTCCCAGGCGGTTGCAAGGCCGGGGACCAGCTTGCGGTCAGGGCCGCGATAGGTCAGGCCGTCGAAAATGTTGGTGGAGACGGACGCCCAGTTGACGAGGAAGGTGTCGACCGGATCCCAGCTGCCCGGATCCTGCGGCGACGAAACCGTCAATGTGCCAGCGGCAAAGGCCGGCCCGGTCGTCAGAAGGCTGCCAGTCAGCGCAAGCGCGATGAAGGCGGCGTGGATCCCCTTTTTGTTGATCATTTTTTACTCACTCCTGTTTCGACTGCCTTCCCTTGGAAGAGAGAAAGCGGCTTTACGCGTCCAGGGCCACGAAATGGCCTGGCGCGATCTCCTTGCGCGGTAGCACCGCGGGTTCTTGTCCGACACGCCGGATCGGGCTCGGGATCTCGCCCTCGATCATGCCGCGGTCACGACCCTTGCCGGGATCGGCGACCGGGACGGCCGAAAGCAGCCGGCGGGTATAGGGATGACCTGGGGTCTCGAACACCTGGCGGCGGCTGCCGAACTCCATCACCTGGCCGAGATAGAGCACGGCGACGCGGTGGCTCATGCGCTCGACCACGGCCATGTCATGGCTGATGAAGAGATAGGCGAGGCCTTCCTGCTCCTGCAGTTCCATGAACAGGTTGATGATCTGGGCCTGGATCGATACGTCGAGCGCCGACAGCGCTTCGTCGGCGATGATCAGTTTCGGCCGGGACGCGAGCGCGCGGGCGATGCAGACGCGCTGACGCTGGCCGCCGGAGAACTCGTGCGGGTAACGCTGGGCATGGGCGGAGGTCAGCCCCACACGCTCGAGCAGCTCGTCGACACGCTTTGCAATCGCCTTTTCGCCGAGGATCAGTCCATGGGTGCGGATCGGTTCGGCAATCGAGAAGCCGACGGTTTTGCGCGGGTCGAGCGAGGCGAACGGATCCTGGAAGATGTACTGGATTTCCTGCTTCAGCCGCTGGCGCTCGGCAAAGCTCATGGAGGACACCGGGCGTCCGCCAAAGAGGATTTCGCCTGACGTGGCGTTCTGAAGTTGCTGGATCGTGCGGCCGATCGTCGATTTGCCGGAACCGCTCTCGCCGACGAGCGCCAGCGTTTCGCCCGGGAATATGTCGAAGCTGACATTTTCGATGGCGTGCACGCGGTGCGTTGTCTTGCCAAACAGGTTCTTCTTGACGTCGAAGCGGGTGACGAGATCGCGCACCGACAGGATCGGTGCTGCGTCATAGCGCGCGGTGCGCTGGATATGCTCTTCGCCGACCAGCGTCGGCGCGCCGTCGATCATCATCGTCAGCGGCATGCGCTTGGGAAAGTCCTCGCCGGTCATGCTGCCGAGCTTCGGCACGGCGGACAAAAGCGTCTGGGTATAGGGGTGCTTCGGGTTGGCGAAGATCTCGGCGACCGGGCCTTCCTCGACCTTGCGGCCCTTCCACATGACGACGACGTCGTCGGCCATTTCGGCCACGACGCCCATGTCATGGGTGATGAAGATCACCGCCATGCCGAGCTCCTTCTGGAGGTCGCGGATGATGGTGAGGATCTGCGCCTGGATGGTCACATCGAGCGCCGTCGTCGGCTCGTCGGCGATCAGCAGCTTGGGGCGACAGGCAAGCGCCATGGCGATCATCACGCGCTGGCGCATGCCGCCGGACAGCTGGTGCGGATAACGGCCGACGAGTTCGGCCGAATCGGGCAGGCGCACCATGTCGAGCAGCCGGCATGTCTCGGTGAGCGCCTGCTGCTTCGTCATCTTCTCGTGCAGCATCAGCACTTCGGCGATCTGGTCGCCGATCGTGAACACCGGATTGAGCGACGTCATCGGCTCCTGGAAGATCATGGCGATCTCCTTGCCGCGAATGCTGCGCATCGCCTTCTGCGGTTCGACCGTCAGGTTCACCGCGCCGTTCTTGCCCTGGAACAGGATCTTTCCGGTCGGGAACTTTCCGCCCATCATGTCGGCAAGCCGCATGATTGACAGCGACGTCACCGATTTTCCGGAGCCGGATTCGCCCACGATTGCGAGCGTGCGTCCGGCGGTGACCGAAAAGCTCAGGTCTTCGACGACGGCATTGCCATTGAAGGCGACGGATAGGTTCTCGACCGCCAGCAGCGGGGGTGTCGTATCAGCAGTCACGCGATCTTCCTTGTCACAATGTGGTCGCGGCGCGCGCGGACTGTTCATAGGCACCCGACATGAAGCGCAGCACGGCGGCGATTTCCGAGAGCGTGTCCTCAGAGGGCCGTGCATTGGCCGTCGACGTCACGAGCAGGCGCTCGCGGATCTGTGCATAACGGGTGCAGGCCTCCGCACCCTTGTCGGAGATCTGAATGGTCTTTTCCTTGCCTTCCTTGCCTGTCGTGACAAGGCCGGCCGCCTCCAGCTTGCGGATGGCGTAGGTCGCCACATGCGTGTCTTCGATATCGAGCACGAGGCAGATATCGGCGAGCTTCTTGCCGCGGTCGCGGTGGCGGATCGTATGCAGGATCAAGATTTCTGTGGATGAAAGGCCGGGCACGCCGGCGGCCGCCATGCAGCGCACCATCCAGCGGTGAAACGCGTGCGAGGCGAGAATCAGACCGTACTCGACTTCCGAGAGACCAGGGGACCCCCCTTCGGCCAGATGTGCAGAGGAGACGATCGGCCCGATGGCCGCCACGGGCTTCATATGGCCGGGCAGAGCGTCCTGCGCCCACTCCCTGCCGTCAAAGCTCTCCTCAGACTTCTTCGTCATTCAGCACTTCCTCATCTTGACGATTTTATGTCATCATTTTATCGACATTTTGTCAACGAACTGCTTTGATGAATTTCGGAGCCGACCCGAGCTGGCGGCATACGAGTGAGAGGGATGGACGATGAGCGCACGCGAAACCGGCAGCTGGGACTTCTGGATCGACCGTGGCGGCACCTTCACCGACGTGATCGGCAGGGACCCGCAAGGCGTGCTGCATGCGCGCAAGGTGCTGTCGGAGAATCCGGAAGCTTACCGCGATGCGGCCGTGCAAGGCATCCGCCTGCATCTGGGCCTGCCGACCGGTGCGCCTATCCCGGCTGGCCTCATCAGCGAAGTGCGCATGGGCACGACGGTTGCGACCAATGCGCTGCTCGAGCGCAAGGGCGAACCGCTGGCGCTGGTGACGACGCGCGGCTTCCGCGATGCGCTTCGCATCGGTTACCAGGAACGCAAGAACATCTTTGCGACCGAGATCATCAAGCCGGAAGCGCTCTATAAGGACATCGTCGAACTCGGCGAACGGGTGCTCGCCGACGGTACGGTGGAGCAGGCGCTCGACGAGGCCGAGGCGCGCCAGGCCCTGACCGCATTGCGCGAGCAGGGCTACAACACCGTCGCGATCGTCTTCATGCATGCCTACAAGTACCCGGAACACGAGGCGCTCGTCGCCCGGCTCGCCCGCGAAATGGGCTTCGAACAGGTCTCGGTCAGCCACGAAGTCTCGCCGCTGATCAAATATGTCGGCCGCGGCGACACCACGGTCATCGACGCCTATCTCTCGCCGGTCCTGCGCCGCTACGTGGCACAGGTGTCGAGCGAGCTCGACGTCGCGCGCTCCGGCGCCCGCGTCATGTTCATGATGTCGTCGGGGGGCCTCACGGCCGCCGACATGTTCCAGGGCAAGGACGCGATCCTCTCCGGCCCGGCAGGCGGCGTCGTCGGCCTCGCCAAGACAGGGGAAGCTGCCGGTTTCGACCGCGTCATCGGCTTTGACATGGGCGGCACCTCCACCGACGTCGCGCATTTCGATGGCGAGTATGAACGCGCCTTCGAGACCGAAGTCGCCGGCGTGCGCGTGCGTGCGCCGATGATGCTGATCCACACTGTTGCCGCCGGTGGCGGCTCGATCCTGCACTTCGACGGCGAGCGCTTCCGCGTTGGCCCGGATTCGGCCGGCGCCAATCCCGGCCCCGCCTGCTATCGCAACGGCGGGCCGCTGGCGGTCACCGACGCCAACGTCATGCTCGGCAAGCTGATGCCGGAGTTCTTCCCGGCGCTGTTCGGCCCGGAGCAGAACGAACGGCTCGACGTCGAGACGGTGCGCCAGCGTTTCGCAGCGATGGCCGCCGAGATCGGCGATGGCCGCACCCCTGAGGACGTGGCCGACGGCTTCATCCGCATCGCGGTCGCCAACATGGTCGAAGCGATCAAGAAGATTTCCGTCCAGCGCGGTTACGACGTGACGCGCTACGCACTTAGCTGCTTCGGCGGCGCCGGCGGCCAGCACGCCTGCCTCGTTGCCGATTCGCTTGGGATGAAGAGCATTCTGGTGCATCCGATGTCGGGCTTGCTGTCTGCCTATGGCATGGGCCTTGCCGATATCCGCGCCACCCGCCAGAAGGCGCTCGGCGTCGCGCTCGACGACAACGCGCCGGCAGCGCTTGCAACGCTTGGCGCAGACCTGCAGGTCGAATGCCTGGGTGAACTCGAAGCGCAGGGGATCGCCCGCGATGAGATCCGCACCCATCTTCGCGCCCATATCCGTTACGCCGGTACCGATACGGTTCTGGCTGTCGATGCGACCTTCCCTGAGCATGACGATATCGCCCGCCTGCGTGCCGAATTCGAAACCTTGCACAAGCGCCGCTTCGGCTTCGTCGCCGACAACAAGGCGCTGGTGATCGACGCGGTCGAAGTCGAAACCGTCGGCGGCGGCGCTGCCCAGATGGAAGGCGAAGGCATGGCGACGACGGATGGCGCGCCAATGCTCAGCCGCAGCACCCGCTTCTATTCCCAGGGCCAGTTCCACGAGGCGCCGGTGGCGCTTCGCTCCGACATCAAGCCCGGCCAGCGCCTCGACGGCCCGGCGATCATCATCGAACCGAACCAAACTGTCATCGTCGAGGACGGCTGGCAGGCCGAACTGACCGCCAAGGACCATATCGTGCTTCGCCGCGTCAAGGCGCTGCCCGAACGCAGCGCGATCGGCACCAAGGCCGATCCGGTCATGCTCGAGATCTTCAACAATCTCTTCATGTCGATCGCCGAGCAGATGGGCGTGACGTTGCAGAACACCGCCTATTCCGTCAACATCAAGGAGCGGCTCGACTTCTCCTGCGCGGTCTTCGACACCAAGGGCAATCTGGTTGCCAACGCGCCGCACATGCCGGTTCATCTCGGCTCCATGGACGCCTCGGTCGCAACCGCGATCCGCGAGAACCCGGTCATTCATCCCGGCGACGTCTTCCTGATCAATGCGCCCTATAACGGCGGCACGCATCTGCCCGACCTGACGGTCTGCACGCCCGTCTTCGACGATGAGGGCAGAGAGATCCGTTTCTGGGTCGCCAGCCGCGGCCACCATGCCGATATCGGTGGTATTTCCCCAGGATCGATGTCGCCGCTTGCGACCAACATCGAGGAGGAAGGCGTCTATATCGACAACTTCAAGCTCATCGATGCCGGCCGGTTCTGCGAAGCCGAGCTTGAGACGCTGCTCAACGGTGCGCGTTATCCCGTGCGCAACATCGTCCAGAACGTCAACGACCTGAAGGCCCAGGTCGCCGCCAACGAAAAGGGCGTGGCGGAACTGAAGAAGATGATCGCGCAGTTCGGCGAAGATGTCGTGGAGGCCTATATGGGCCACGTCCAGGACAATGCCGCCGAAAGCGTGCGCCGCGTGCTCGACCAGCTGCCCGACGGCGAGTTCTCCTATGAGATGGACCAGGGTTGCAAGATCTTCGTGAAGATCACCGTCGATCGCGACAAGCGCGAGGCGACCGTCGACTTCACCGGCACGTCGGAGCAGCGCGGCGACAACTTCAACGCGCCGGCACCGGTCACCCGTGCGGCCGTTCTCTATGTTTTCCGCGTGCTCGTCGAAGCCGACATCCCGATGAATGCCGGCTGCCTCAGGCCGATCCGCATTGTCATCCCGGAAGGCACGATGCTGACCCCGAGCTATCCGGCCGCCGTCGTTGCCGGCAACGTCGAGGTCAGCCAGGCCGTCACCAACTGCCTGTTCGGTGCGGTTCAGAGTCAGGCGGGTGCCCAAGGCACGATGAACAACCTGACCTTCGGCAACGCGCATTACCAGTATTATGAGACCATCTGCTCGGGTGCGTCCGCCGGGCCAGGCTACAACGGTGCCGATGCGGTCCACACCCACATGACCAACTCGCGCCTCACCGATCCCGAGATCCTCGAGACCCGTTTCCCTGTCGTACTGGAGGATTTCCACATTCGCCGCGGCTCCGGCGGCAAGGGCAAATGGTCGGCCGGCGACGGCACCAAGCGCACGATCCGTGCGCGGGAAAAGCTCGATTTCGCCATCCTCTCGGGTCACCGCCGCGTTGCCCCCTTCGGCATCAAGGGCGGTGAGGCGGGTAATCTCGGCCAGAACCTCGTGCGCCGCAACGACGGCCGTACCGAGGAGCTGTCGGGCTGCGCCCACACCGTTCTGGAAGCCGGCGAGGCCTTTACCGTGGTTACGCCGACGGGCGGCGGCTACGGCAAGAACTGATCTCCCAAGACTGCTGCGGTGGTCTGCGGGCGGGCGAGCGATCGCCCGCCCGCTTTGCGTTGGCGACGGCGCTCGGCGCATGCCCGTGCCGGTCGAGCCGATCCTGGTATTGCTGTTTTAACGTTAATTTAAATTCGCAATTACTAAGGATAGCTTGGTCGGTGCGCCAATGATCTCCGCCTCCTCCCACGGAGCGCGCGCAACATTCCGGGTCTCCTCCCACCGGTTTGGCCGACCATGTCCAGCAAACCAGCGCGATCGCGACATCACAGGAGTCACGGCAGTGGCGTTCAAGAATTTATCGATATTGACCAAGGTCGGCCTCGTGGTCGTGGTCATGGGCCTATCCTCAACCCTGATCGCGCTTGCCGGCGCCCGCGGGCTGTCTTCGCTCGGAACGACGATCGTCGAAGTCGGCGCCCGCGAGGAAGCCGCCCGCGAGGCGATGGACCTCAGGGTCGACATCATCGCCATCAGCCGCATGACCTATCAGCTGGCAGCAACGCCCGCGAAGGCTTCCGAGTTCGGCGCCGAGACCGAAACGCGCGCCACCGAAATGCTCGCTCGCGTCACCAAGATCGAGGCGGTTGCCGACGATGCCGAGGACAAGCTCCTCAACGACATCCGCACGACGCTCAACAGTTACTTCGACGAAATCCGGGCGATGGTCGCCGTTGCCGGCTCCAATGGCGCGGACGCCGCCGCCGTCAAGGCAGCACTCGACAAGGCGCTCGACGCTCAGAAGATAGTCACCTCCACGGTCAAGGCCTATACCACCTATTCCGGCGAGGCGCTTGCAACGGCCCGTGCCGAGGCGCTGTCTTCCTCCTCCGTTGCGATGACGATCCTTCTGGCGGCGGCTGGCGCCTGTATCGTGTTCGGTATGGGGGCCAGCCTCGTCGTCGCCCGCCGCGGCATTGTGGTTCCGGTGCAGTCGTTAACCGCGATCATGAGCGAACTTGCCGACGGCAAGCTGGATGGCGATGGCGCTGACGTGCAGCGCCGTGACGAGATCGGCGAGATGGCCCGTGCGGTCGAGGTCTTCCGCAGGAACGCCATCAGCATGCGCGACATGAAGGCCCAGGAGGCGGTGCTGCACGCCCGCAGCAGCGATCTCCAGTCCAACATCAGCATCGTGGTCGCCTCCGCCGTTGCCGGCGATTTCACCGGCCGCATCACCAAGGACTACGATAACGAAGATCTCAATCGCTTCGCCGCCAGCGTCAACGAGCTGGTGTCGAGTGTCGATCTGACGGTCAACGAAGTCCGCCGTGTGGTGGCGGCGCTTGCCGACGCCGACCTGACGCAGAACATGCGCGGCGAATTCCACGGCGCCTTCGCCGAGCTTCAGACCAATGTCAACGCGACGATGGTGACGCTGCGCTCGACCATGCAGAACGTGCGCACGGCGGCCGGAACGATCAACGACAACTCCGTCGAACTGAGCTCGGCGGCCAACGATCTGTCCAAGCGCACCGAGCAGCAGGCGGCGGCTCTTGAAGAGACGGCGGCGGCGCTCGACGAAATCACCTCGACGGTCCGCACCGCTTCGCAGCGCGCCAACGAGGCCCATGAGATGGTGCGCGCCACCAAGGACAGTGCCGGCCGTTCCGGCGCGATCGTGCGCAGCGCGATCGACGCGATGGGTCGGATCGAGGATTCGTCCAACCGGATCAACCAGATCATTTCGGTGATCGACGAGATCGCGTTCCAGACCAACCTGCTGGCGCTGAATGCTGGCGTCGAGGCGGCGCGTGCCGGCGAGGCGGGACGAGGCTTTGCCGTTGTTGCCCAGGAGGTGCGCGAACTGGCGCAGCGTTCGGCCAACGCCGCCAAGGAGATCAAGACCTTGATCAACAGCTCGGCAAGCGAAGTCGAAAACGGCGTGTCGCTGGTGCGTTCGACTGGCGAGGCGCTGCTGGAGATCGAGACCCTGGTCAACAATGTCAGCGGCCACGTCAACACGATCGCCACGGCCGCACGCGAACAGGCAACTGCGCTGCAGGAGATCAACACTTCGGTCAACCACATGGACCAGATGACCCAGCAGAACGCGGCGATGGTCGAGGAAACGACTGCGGCGAGCGGAACGCTTGCTGAGGAAAGCCGTCAACTGCGCACGATGCTGGCGAAGTTCAAGCTCGAAGGTGCGGCAACACGCGAGAGCTGGAGCCGCGCTGCCTGACGCAAGGCGAGCGAAAGCAAAAGAGAAGGGCCGGCAATCAATTGCCGGCCCTTCTGTCATTTCGTCGTCCGGCTGCGTTACGCTTCCGGCGAATAGCCGAAGACCACCGCGGGATTCTCGGCGGTCTCGACCCAGACGCTCTTGGTCTGGGTATAGGCAAGCAGCGCGTCGCGGCCGCTGGAGCGGCCATAGCCCGAGCGGCCGAAACCGCCGAAGGGCGACATGACGCTGATCGTCTTGTAGCCATTGATCCAGAACGTGCCGGCCCGCACACGTGCGGCCATGCGGTGGGCGCGACCGACGTCTTTTGTCCAGACCGCGCCGGCAAGGCCGTAGGGATTGTCGTTGGCAAGCGCGACGGCCTCGTCTTCATCGTCGAAGACGGTGACGGCGACCACCGGGCCGAAGACTTCCTCACGCGCTATCGTCATG
Organism: Ensifer adhaerens; assembly: GCF_013283195.1. GTDB lineage: Bacteria > Pseudomonadota > Alphaproteobacteria > Rhizobiales > Rhizobiaceae > Ensifer > Ensifer adhaerens_G. Next base: position 845,413 of record NZ_JABEKT010000002.1, read on the forward strand.
TCGGGCTTGACGTTGTCGAGGATGGTCGGGGCGAAGAAGAAACCGCCGGAGGACGAGAGTGCCGCCGGCTTGCTGCCGCCGGTCGCAAGGGTAGCACCCTCGGCCACGCCCTGCCGCACCATTTCGTCGATCTTTGCCCATTGGCGGGCATTGTTGATCGGGCCGATCTGGGTGGCGTCGAGATAGGGATCGCCGACGGGAATGCGCTCGGCGGCGCGGGCGTACCGCTCGACGAACTGTTGATGCACCGAGCGGTGGATCAGGAGACGAGAGCCGGCAACGCAGCTCTGGCCCGCACCGGAGAAGATCGCCGACTGTGCGCCGACGATGGCGCGGTCGAGATCGGCATCGGCAAAGACGATGTTGCCGGATTTGCCGCCGAGCTCGAGAATGCACGGCACGACGTTTTTCGCAGCCGCAGCCGCAATGGCAGATCCGGCCTGAGCCGAGCCGACGAAGACGACGAGCGCGGTCTTCGGGTGGGCGACCATGGCGGCGCCGGCCGTCAGGCCCGCCCCGGCGATGACGTTGACGAGGCCGCGCGGCGCGCCGCCTGCCTCGCAAAGCGCGCCGAGCACGAGCGTGCTGAGCGGCGTCAGTTCCGACGGTTTGATGACGACGCCGTTGCCGGCGCAGATCGCCGGGGCGATCTGCCAGCCGCCGGTAAAGAGCGGCGCGTTCCACGGCGTGATCTGGGCGACGACGCCGACCGGTTCGTGCCTGACATAGTTCAGGTGCGACGTTGGCACCGGGATGACCTCGCCATGCAGCTTGTCGCACCAGCCGGCATAGTATTCGAACATTTCGGCGACACGCAGCGCTTCGCCGCGGATGTCGCGGATCGGCCGGCCGGCGGACCGGCTTTCAAGCTCGGCGAGTTCCGGTGCGCGCTCGCGGATCTTGCGTCCGATCTCGTTCATCACCCGGCCGCGGGCGGATGCCGTCAAGGCCATCCATTCGCGCTGGGCGCGCGAGGCCGCGTCCATCGCCGCATCGATGACGGCGGCATCGGCGTCCTTGAACGTCGCGAAAACGGCGCCGGTTGCCGGGTCGGTCAGGTCCTGTTCAGGCCCTGAGCCTGTCACCAGCGTACCGTCGACATAGCTGCCGATCTCGGCTCCGGGCAGGAAGCCGTGGAAGAGTTCGCCGATACGCTCGGCCTTTGCGGCCGGCATGGTCATGTCGTTCATCGTCTTCCCCTGGTCTTATCGGTTGTCGTTGGCCGCAGCGCGGAAAGCGCCCATGCGGGTGAAATCATCGGCATTGTCGAGCGGACTTTCAGCCCAGAGCCGGGCAACTTCCACTGAGAGCGGCAGCGCGGCACCGGTGCGGCCGGCGAGTTCGCTTGCAAGCCTGACGTCCTTGCGCATCAGGCCCATGGTGAAGCCGCTGTCGAAGCGATCGTTCATCACCCAGGTCGGGAAATGCACGTCGCTGATCATCGATTTTCCGGAAGCAGCGTTCAGCACCTTCAACGCCTGTTCGGGCTCGAGCCCAGCGGAAAGCGCCAGCTTCAGCCCTTCGCCCGTCGTCACCATATGGGCGGCGGCGAGCAGGTTGTTGACGAGCTTGGCGACGTTGCCCGCACCGCTTGGGCCGACATGCAGCGCCTTCGCCGCCATCGCGTCGATAGCGGGCGCTGCGCGGGCAACATCGGCGTCACTGCCGCCGATCATCATCGTCAGCTTGCCGCTTGCCGCGCCCGCCGGGCCACCGGAGACGGGCGCGTCGAGGAAGCCGTGGCCGAGCGCGTTCAGGCCGGCGGCAAGATCGCGCGAAACGTCCGGCTCCGACGTGGATGTGTCGATGATGACGACACGACCGCTGGCAGCCTTGAGGGCGTCGAGATTAGCTTCGACGACAGCCGCGACATCCTTGGCGGTCGGCAGTGAGAAGACGATGAATTCAGTGCCGGCAAAGACGTCGGCCAGCGTTTCGCACGGCGTCACCCCGCCTTCGGCGGCGAGATTCCGCCTGCTGTCGGAAAGGTCGAAACCCTTTACTGCAAAGCCGTTGCTTGCGAGCGTGGTCGCCATCCCGAGCCCCATGGCTCCAAGCCCGACCACGCCTATGGCTGTGTCTTTCGTCGTCATATCCGGTTTCACCCTCAGCGTTTGTTTTGGTGCTGAGAAGGTGGCACGGGGTCTCTGGGGCCGGTAGACGGCGCTGCCGGTACACTGCGTTGCTGACCCTGCAACGTCGGCATGCGAAGGGGCAGGCGACTGCTGAGGGCCTGCCTCCGATCGTCAGACGGTGACGACGATCTTGCCGAACTGCTCGTTCGCCTCCAGATAGCGATGCGCCTCGACGATCTCTTCGAACGGAAAGGTTTTCGCGATTACCGGCTTGAGCGAACCCGATGCCAGGCCGTCGAGGATGAAGGCCTTGGCCGCTTCCAGTCGCCGGCGATCGCCGATAATTTCGTGGACGAGGTAGCCGCGCAGGGTCAGCGATTTGCTGAGGACGGGAAACAGCGGAAAAGGTGTCGGCTCGGGGCTGAGGCCGCCATATTCGATGAGAATGCCGCCGCGCGCCATCGCTGCCGTCAGCGGTTCGAAGATCGGTCCGCCGATCGGGTCGAACACCACCCGGATGCCCTCAACCCCGTTGATCTCCTTCAGCCGGCCCCCGAGGTCTTCCTCCGCGGAGGCAATGACATGCGCGGCGCCCGCGTTAAGCAGAGCCTGTCTCTTGGCGGAGGTCCGCGTGACGGCAATTGGCGTTGCGCCGACGAGGTTGGCGATCTGGATCGCTGCCAACCCGACACTGCTTGAGGCAGCGGTGATCACCACCGTATCGTCTTTGCCCAACCTGGCGATGTCGAGCAACGAGCCATAGGCGGTCAGATATTGCATCCACACGGATGCGGCCGCTTCCCAGCTGAGCGACGAAGGGTGCTTGACGACTTGCGAGGCGGGGAAGGTGACAAGCTCGCCATAGGCGGGCCAACGGACCATCGATATCGGCGGAATGACACTGACGGCATCGCCCGGCACAAATCCTTCTACCTTGTCGCCGATGGCCTCGATCACGCCGGCGGCCTCGAGGCCGAGACCGGACGGCAGCATCGGCGTTTCTATATACCGGCCCGAGCGCAACAGCGCCTCGGCGCGATTGAGCCCCAGGGCCTTGACGCAGATGCGGACCTCGCCGACAGCGGGCAAGGCGACATCGTGACTCTCGATGCGCAGGACTTCGGGACCACCATGCTCATGAAAACGAACGACGCGAGCCATGCTCTAACTCCATAATGACTGAACTGAATAAGCTATGCCTTTCCGTTTGATTTGGATAAATCATCGGTTACGCAGAACAGTAGAAACCAGGAGTTTCGAATTATGGATCGCCTCACAAGCATGACGGTGTTTGTCAAAGCGGTGGATCTCGGCTCGTTTGCAGCCGCCGCGGAGGACCTCGATCTCTCCGGGCCGATGGTCGGCAAGCATGTTCGATTTCTCGAGGAACGGCTCGGCGTGCGGCTGATCAACAGAACCACGCGCCGGCAGAGCCTGACTGAATTCGGCCGCGCCTATTATGATCGCTGCCGCGTCATCCTTGCGGAGGCGGAAGCCGCGGACGCGCTTGCGGCCGACCAGCTTGGCGAGCCGCGCGGCCGGCTGCGGGTCACCATGCCTGCGCTGCTCGGCCGGCGGTGCGTCGCACCGATCCTCATGGAATTTGCCCGCAAATATCCGGGGCTCGAACTGGAGCTGTCGTTTGGCGATCGCATCGTCGATCTTGTCGAGGATCGCTACGATCTCGCCATCCGCACCGGCGCTCTGGAGGACAGGGCAGGCCTGATCTCCCGCCGGCTTGCCAGCCACGGCATGATCGTTTGCGCTTCGCCGTCTTACGTCGAGCGCCACGGCGCCCCGCGACAGATCGACGACCTCAGCGGCCACCATGCCGTCATCTACAACCGCCCGGGATGGGTGCATCCCTGGCTGTTCCCGCGTGATGGTCGCTCGGCGCTGGAGGTGACGCCCGCCAATCGGTTGCGGCTCGACGATCTCGAGGCAGTGGCCGATGCCGCATCTGCTGGAATGGGACTGGCGTGGCTACCGTCGTGGCTCGTTCGTCAGCGCATCAGGGCCGGTGTTCTTGTCGAAGTGTTGCAGGATGAGCAGGGATACGTGTTCGACAACTATGCCCTGTGGCTGCGAACACCGCATCTGCCGCTGAAGGTTCGCCTGGCAGTCGATGCTCTGGCAGCGGCCCTGCCCAAGGCAATGATCTGAACGGGGTTGCCTGGTCGATGTTAGGCCCGAAAAGACTGCATCTCCAGCGCCAGGTGCTGGCCGAGTTTTTCCACCGACAGCGGTAGGCGCCGATGGGCGCGCACCATCAGATGGGCGCTTGCCTCGCGCAGCAGTGGATCTTCAAGATCGACCGCCTGCATGGCGCCACGGGCAATTTCGCCGGAGACGGCGGCACGCGGCAGGAAGGTGATGCCGAGACCCGAGGCGACGAAGCGGCGTAGCACTTCGATCGAGTGTGTTTCGAGCAGCGGCGCCAGCGCCATGCCGGCATCGGCCGCCACACGGGCGACGAGCTGGGTGACGCCATTGCCCTTGCCGAGCAGGGCGCAGGGCGAGGCCAGACAGTCTGCCAGCTTCAGCTCGGTGCGGGTGGAAAGCGCATGCCCGTTCGGAACGATGACGCAGAGCGGCTGGCGCGCGATTGCCAGCGCCCGGATGCGCGGATCGGTCAACGGCGTGTAGGCGATGCCGATATCGGCGTCGCTGTTGGCGATGGCATCGACCACATCCTCGGTGCTGCCGAGTTCGACGATGTAGCGCACGTAGGAATGCGCCTTCGAGAACGACGACAGCCCGTGCTCGACGAGGTCTGCCATGAACCCTTCTCCGCAACGAATGCGGATGCGGGTCTGCTGCACGCCGCGGATCTGATCGAGTTGCTCGGCCAACAGGCCGTTGTCCTCAAGGACACGTTTGCCATGTTCGAGGACCAGTTCGCCGGCATCGGTCAAGACGGTGCCGCGCGCAGTGCGTTCGAACAGGGCAAGGCCGATCTCGCGTTCGGTGTCGGCGATCTGGCGGCTGACGACCGAAGGCGCCAGCCCCATATGTTCCGCAGCACCCCGGATCGAGCCGATGCGGGCGACCGCCATAAAAATCTTGAGCGCTTTCGCGTCGAGCACGTCCATGGTGGTCATGGATGCGACGGAAACCGCTTGAGGTCAACGACCAAGAGACGAGGCGATCAGCCTTGTCCAGAGGTCAACGCCTTGCGCAATGATCGCGTCGTTGAAATCGTAGTGCGGCGAATGAAGGCCGGGATTGCTGCCGTCGCGGCGCGCACCGAGCCAGATGTAGCAACCGGGACGTTCCTCCAGCATGAAGGCGAAATCCTCCGCGGCCATGCTCGGAGCGGCATCGACGACGACAAGGGCGCCGTCCTGTGCTGCGACGGAACGCGCGAAGGCGGCGGACGCGGCATCGTTGATCGTCGCGGGATAACGGCGTTGATAGTCGAGATCGGCCGAACAGCCGAGGCCTTCTGCAACGGCTTCGACCAGCGTCCGCATGCGCTTTTCAAGAATGTCGCCCACGTCCTTTGCGAACCAACGGGTTGTGCCGCGGATGATGGCCTCCTGCGGGATGACGTTCCAGGCGTCGCCGCCATGGATCTGGGTCACGGAGAGCACGGCGGCATCGAGCGGCGAGACGTTGCGGCTGGCAATCGTCTGCAGCGCAGTGACGATCTGGGCTGCGGCAACCAGGGGATCGGCGCCCTCATGCGGCATGGCGCCGTGGGCGCCCCGGCCGGTGACGCGGATCTCGAACACGCCGAATGCGGCCATCATCGCGTCGTCGCGGGCAACGCAGGTGCCGACGTCCAGCGCCGGCCAGTTATGCAGCGCGTAGACGGCGTCAGTCGGAAAATCCCGGAATAGGCCGTCGGCGACCATGGCGCGGGCGCCGCCTTCGGCTTCTTCGGCCGGCTGGAAAAGGAAGTGGACGGTGCCGTCGAATTCCATCTCTGACGCCTGTCGCGCAGCGGCGAGCAGCATCGAGACATGGCCGTCATGACCGCAGGCATGCATCTTGCCCGCAGTTTTCGACGCGTAGGCAACGCCGCTGGCCTCGACGATCGGCAGTGCATCCATGTCGGCGCGGATGGCGATGGTGCGGGGGGAGGTGCCGCGCGACAGCGTGCCGACGAGGCCCGTGCCGCCATAGCCGCCTTTGACGTTAACGCCCCATTCGGCAAGCTTGGCGGCGATGAAGGCCGAGGTTTCGCGTTCCTCGAAAGCGAGTTCCGGATGGGCGTGCAGGTGATGGCGCCAGGCGATCGTTTCCGCGATACGGTCGGGGCTGATGTCGTGGCGGCTCATCTCGTTCATCCTGTTTTTGCAAATGGAAGGCCGGCCGCCAAGGCAGCCGGCCTCGTTTCTATCCTACTGGCCGAGCCGCAGGAACAGGTCGGCGACGACGACGGAGCCCATATAGGTGCCGATCATCACGCAGATCGCGACAATGACGATCTTCCAGCCGGATCGGCGGGCGATCGCAAATTCGCTGGCTGTCAGCGCAAGACCGCCATAGGCGAGCGCAGGCGTGGCGAGCGCCAGGAAGTTCAGGTGCTCGACCTGCTCGCTGACCCAGGCAGCACCCGGCACGCCCGGGATGGTGATCAGGATCGCGATCAGCGAGACCCAGGCGACGCTCGGCAGGTAGAAGGGCACGAAGCGCGCGAAGCCGAGGCCGATGATGCAGGCGACGTAAAGGACCGCCATGCCGGGCAGGGCGACGAGTGGCGACGTGCCGGTGCCGACCCAGTTGGCGATGAGGCCGATGGCACAGGCGATCAGCAGCAGCCCGGAATGCTTGACGACATCGATCTTGCGCTCGTCTTCTGCGTTAAGCGGCAGGTCGTCTGCAAGATTTGCGGTGGTGTTGGTTTGATTGGCCATTGTTCCTGTCTCCCCGATCAGGCTGTTTTGCGGTCGGACGGACGGGCCTTGTTGTAAAGCCATTCCGTCAGCGGCAGGGCGACGAACATGCCGACGTAAAGGCCGGTCGCGTAGGTCAGGATGTTGCTGGCTGCGGCGAGCGCCAGGATGATGTCCTTCTGGTCGGGAACGACGGCGACGAGACCGCCGGTGCAGGCAGCCAGCATCGAGCCGGAGCCGACGCCGCAGGACATGGCAAGCGCCCGCACGTCGAAAATGCCGAGGCCGTGCACGAGCGGCGGCATGATGGCGAAGACGAAGGTGCCGATCAGCGTTCCGGTGGCATAGACGCCCATGGCGCCAGCACCTTCCGGCGAGTTGAGGCCGTATTTATCGGCGATCAGCGCCAGGTTGGGCTCGCGGTCGATCGAGTAGGTGGCGCCGACCGCTTCGCGGCCCATCTTGAGCAGGAAGACGGCGACCGGGAAAGCGACGAGAATGGTGCCGAGATTGCCCAGCTCCTGCAGGACGAGTGCCGGCCCGGCCTCGATGATCTTGGAGATCTGCGGCCCGACCGTCGTGCCGAACTTGGCGATGAACGGCATGATCGCAACGGTGATCATGGCGCCGGAAAGCTTGACCGCATCCTTGGAAAGGAATTTGGCGCTGGCCTTGAAAATGGCGGGATTGAGCAGGATGCCGAGCGCGAAGGCGTAAAGGATCGGCAGGAAGATCACGGTTCCGAGGCCGATCGACAGGCGTTGAATGCCGATCAGCTCGCAGACGATGACGATCGCAAGCACAAGGACGTGCAGATAGAGCCCGCCCGTGGCGGCTCCGGGTTTTCCGGTCATGATGTTCTCCTCTGGTTGGGGACCAGTTGTTGTTCTTTGCCCAGATTTCACACTATGGGCTGAGGACAAATTCCGGCTAGCCGGTCGGCGAGCAACGAAGTGTTGCAGTTCCAGCAACAGCCGCTGAGCTGAAGGCGGCCTTTGAAAAAGCCGCGCGTCCTGTCTGTCATTTCATGGTTGCAGTCCTGCATTGGCGCCGTGCGGATGCGAATCGGGTTTTCGCCTGCTCTGGCTTTGGCATGCGCCGCCGCCGTGGCCAAGGGCGCATTCGACCAAGCCCGGACCAGAAGCCTGAAACACAACCGCTTTCCCCAGCAATCGGGCCGATCGGCGAAGCCAAATCCGCTCACCTGCGGTTTCAGGGCCAGAATCCTGGAAAACTCACCGAAAATCGCTGAAAACCCCCATTGAAATCGATTACATTTTCTGGCTTGATGGTCCTCGCAAGATTTTGGGAGGATCTTATGAAGAAGCTTATCGCCGTAGCACTCGGCACCGTCGCATCCATCGCCATCTCCGCTTCGCTCGCCAATGCCGAGACCTTCAAGATTGGCTTGTCCAATGGTTGGGTCGGCAGCGAGTGGCGCACGCAAATGATCGACGAGGCCAAGGCGGCTGCGGAAAAATGGAAGGAAAAGGGCGTTGACGTCGAAGTCACCGTCCAGAGCGCCAATGTCGACGTGCCCGGGCAGATCGCCCATGTGCGCAACTTCATTGCCGAGGGCGTCAACGCCATTATCATCAACCCGAACAGCCCGACGGCCTTCGACCCGATCTTCGCGCAGGCGAAGGAAGCGGGCATCCTGGTGATCGCCACCGACGCCGAAGTTTCGTCGCCGGATGCCACCTATGTCGGCATCGACCAGACGGCCTGGGGTGCTTCCGGTGCCAAGTGGCTGGCCGAAACGCTCGGCGGCAAGGGCAAGGTCGTTGCCATCAACGGTGTTGCGGGCCATCCGGCAAACGAGATGCGCGTTGCCGGATACAAGAGCGTCTTCAAGGACTATCCGGATATCCAGGTGGTCAACGAGGTCAACGCCAACTGGGACCAGGCGCAGGGCCAGCAGGCCATGCAGAACATCCTCGCGACCTATCCTGACGTCAACGGTGTCGTCGTGCAGGACGGCATGGCAGCAGGCGCCTGGAAGTCGATCATGGATGCCGGCAAGGCCAGCCAGATCGCCGCAACTGGCGAAATCCGCAAGGACTTCATCGATCTCTGGAGCAAGGACAAGCTGAACTCCGGCGCGACCGTCAACCCGCCAGGCGTCATGGCAAGCGCGCTCAACGTCGCCGTGCTCATGCTGCAGGGCAAGGAGCTGAAGGAACCGGCAACGGCCGGCCAGTACAAGAACGCCATGTACCTGCCGATCCCGTTCATCGACTCAAAGAACCTGGCGGACGCCGCCAAGCAGGTCGACGGCAAGCCGGGCTACTACTCCTACACCAGCGCTCTTTCGATCGAAGACGCCGAAGCGCTCTTCAAGTAAGCGCCCTAAGTCAGGCGGATCTGCTGATCCGCCTGACACCCCGGACCCGACCTTACGGACCAAACCCCATGCCGAAACTGACGTTGAACGGCGTAAGCAAGGCTTACGGCGCCACCCTGGCTTTGCGCCGCGGCGACCTTGAGATCGCGGCCGGCGAAGTCCATGTGCTGATGGGCTCGAACGGCTCGGGCAAGAGCACTTTGTGCAAGATCATTGCCGGCAGCGTGCGGCCTGATGGCGGCGAGATCCTCATCGACGGACGGTCGGTGACGATTTCAGGTCCGCAGTCGGCGCGCGAGCAGGGCATCGGCATTTTTTACCAGGAACTCAGCCTTGCGGCGAACCGCTCAGTCGAGGAGAATATCTGCCTCGCCATGCTACCGGTGAAAGCTGCGTTCTTCGTCGATCGCCCCGCCCTGAAGGCGCGGGCCGCGCGTTACATCGAGCTTTTCGCCGGCGTTTCCGGTGATGGATTTGCGGCCGAAACGCTCGTCGGCAACCTGCGCGCCGATCAGCGGCAGTTGGTCGAGATCATGAAGGCGCTCGCCAGCGAAGCGCCGATCCTGATCTTCGACGAACCGACATCGGCCCTCGACCGAGCCCAGGTCGACCGCTTCTTCGACATCCTGCGCGGACTGAAGCGCGACGGCCGCGGCATCATCTTCATCTCGCACCGCATGGACGAGATCACCGCGATCGGCGACCGGGTGACGATCATCCGCGACGGCGAGACGATCCAGACGCTGAATCTCTCTGAAACCGATCCGGCCGCCGTCATCCGGCTGATGGTGGGTGGTGCCGGCGACATGCCGGCCTCGCAATCGTCCGCGCCTGCCGTTGCGAGCTTTTCGGCAGGTGCCGCCATGACAGTCGACCGGCTTTCGGGTGCCGGGTTCCGCAATGTCAGCTTCGAGGTCGCCAAGGGTGAGATCCTCGGGCTCGGTGGTTTGCACGGCCAGGGACAGTCGGCGGTGTTGCGTGCGATCTTCGGCGCAGGCTCGGTAACGTCAGGCGAGATCCGCATCGGCAGCGACCGTTTCGATGCGAAGAGCCCGCGTGACGCCATCCGGCACGGTTGCGCCTATGTCTCGGGCGACCGTGGCCGCGACGGCGTCATCGCCGGCAGGCCGATCATCGAGAACGTCACGCCCATCCATTACCTGCGCGACCGGCTCATGATCGCGCGCCCGTCAGGCCTCAAGGCAAAGGCGATGCCAGCGCTTGAAGCCATGCACACCAAGTTTGCGAGCCTGATGCACCCGATCAATTCTCTCTCCGGCGGCAACCAGCAGAAGGTGATCATCGCCCGCTGGCTGATCGACCGGCCGGACGTGCTGCTGCTCGACGATCCGACCAAGGGCATCGACCTCTCGGCCAAGGCGGATCTTTTTGCCCTCATTCGCCAACTGGCGGCAGACGGGCTCGGGATCCTGCTCTATTCATCCGAGGATGCCGAGTTGCTCGGGAATGCCAATCGCATCCTCGTCTTCAACGGCGGGTCGGTGACGCGCGAACTCACCGGCGAGGATCGCACCCGCTACAATCTCTACCAGGCTGCATACGAGGCCGCGTGATGACACCGACCACGATAGAAACCCGACCCATCCGCTCCGGCGGCCTGAAGCTTTGGCTCGAACGCTATCCGTTCCTGCCGGCATTGATCATCGTCGTCGCCCTTCTGGCGCTGAACGGCGCGTTTTCGCCCAACAGCCTCAGCTACCGCTCGCTGACGGGATTGCTCAGCACCTACATGGCGCTGATCATGCTGGCGATCGCCCAGACCTATGTCGTCTCCGCAGGGGATATCGATCTTTCGGCCGGCGCGACGCTGTCGCTCGTCAATGTCGCGATCGTCGTCCTGATGGAGAAATGGGGAGGTGGCGGCGCAGCCGTGATCGGCGCCATGCTGTGTGGCATCCTACTCGGGCTCGCCTGCGGGGTGATCAACGGCATCGTCGTTGCAGCGCTCCGATTGCAGGCGATTGTCGCCACTTTCGCCACCAGCATCTTCTTCACCGGTGTCGCGCTCTATGTCATGCCGGTCGCCGGCACGCCGGCGCCGGCACTCTTCTGGCGCACTTATGGCGGCAGGCTGCTTGGTCTTCCCTTCGTCTTCTACGTTCTCGCGGCACTGGCCCTGCTGCTCTTCCTCTTCTCGCGTACCCGCCTCGTCACCCAGCTTCTGGCCGTTGGCGACGACCAGCAGGCGGCCTACCAGACCGGGCTTCCGGTTGTCCTGGTCCGCATCAAGGGCTATGCGCTCTGCGGCCTGTTCTCCGCACTTGCCGCCTTTTGCCTCACCGGCGACACCGCCAGCGGCGATCCGCTCGTTGGCGGCAAGATGACGCTTTACAGCGTCGCGGCTGTGGTGCTCGGCGGCAGCGCGCTTGCGGGCGGCTGGACCACCGTCGTCGGTTCGCTGCTCGGCGCACTGACGATCGGTCTCGTCAATTCGCTGGTCTTCTTCATGGGCACGCCGTCGGAGTGGCAGAACTTCGTGCAGGGCCTTGCCATTCTTCTCGTCTTGATGGCCGGCGTGCTGGCCGGCCGGAGGGTCCGCGCATGAACGCCGTCCTTTCCTTCCTCAAGAGGCCGCTGGTCATCGCGCTGCTTCTGATCGCCGCGCTGCTCTATCTCGGCGAGAGCCTGTCGCCGGGCTTCGCCTCGGCAGACCAGGTCCTGCGCCTGCTGATCGTTGCCTCGCTTCTCGGCATTGTCGCCGCCGGCCAGAATGTCATCATCCTCGGCGGCCGCGAAGGCATCGACCTCTCGGTCGGTGGCGTCGTCTCGCTCTCGGCGATCATTGCCGGCAATGTCATGAACGGTGCCGATGGCGGCATCCTGCCGGCGATCCTTGCCTGCCTCGCGGCCGGTGCCTTCTTCGGGCTCCTGAACGGGCTCGGCGTCACGCTTCTGCGCATCCCGCCGCTGGTGATGACGCTCGGCATGCTCGGCGTGCTCCAGGGCCTGCTCGTCGTCATCCGCAACGGCATTCCCTCCGGCCGTGCCGCTCCCGGCCTTTCCGCCTTTGTCACCCAGCCGCTGGTGTTCGGCATTCCCGGCATCATCTGGCTCTGGATCGCCATTGGCCTGTTCATGGCCTTCATGCTCAACCGCACCGTCTTCGGCCATCGCATCTATGCGATCGGCTCCAATGAACATGCGGCCTATATGGCTGGCGTTCCGGTCCGCCGCATGCGCATCGGTCTGTTCATGATCTCAGGCATGTTTGCCGCCATCGCCGGCCTCTGCCTGCTCGGCTATTCCGGCTCGTCCTTTGCCAATGTCGGCGAGCAATACATGCTCTCCTCGATCATCGCCGTCGTCTTCGGCGGGACGTCGCTTGCCGGCGGCAAGGGCGGCTACACCGGAACCATGGCCGGCGCGCTGCTGCTGGTGATCCTCCAGGGCATCCTGACGACGGTCAACATCGACGAATCCGGCCGCCAGATGGTGTTTGGCGCGACGCTGCTGCTGCTGATGTTGTTCTATGGGCGTGGAAAGGCGATGCGGGCATGAACGATCGGCCGAAGATCAAGGACATTGCCGAGCGTGCCGGCGTTTCGGTCGCAACCGTCTCGCGGGCGCTCAGCGATTCCGGCCTGGTGACCGCCGAAACGAGCCAGCGCATCCACGCGCTTGCGCGTGAACTCAACTACCGGCCAAACGTCAGCGCGCGCAACCTTCGCACCCGCAAGTCGATGTCGGTACTGCTGGTCGTGCGCGACGTCGGCAACCCGTTCTATCTCGACATCTTGAAGGGCGTCGAGGCGACGGCGCGCGAGGCCGGTTACTCGGTCCTGATGGGCAACACCGAGAACGATCCGGATCGCGAGACGGAATATTTCAACATGCTGCGCGACGGCCATGCGGATGGCATGATCCTTATGACGGGCAAGCTGCCGCCGCCAGGCCACGATAGCGGACTCGATGTGGCGCACCTGCCCGTGGTCGTCGCGTTGGAAATGATCGAATCCTCCGGACTGCCGCATGTTCAGGTCGACAACATCGCCGCGGCAAAGGCCGCGGTCGAGCATCTGATTTCGCTCGGCCACCGCAAGATCGCCCATATCGCCGGGCCGTTGCCCGAGGTCATGGCCGTGCACCGCCGCGACGGCTACCGCGCCGCCATGCGGGAGGCCGGCCTTGCCATCCCCGAGGGCTATGAGGTTCGCGGCGACTATCTGCTCGAAACCGGTCAGCTCTGCTGCGGACAGCTGTTTGCCCTGTCCGAACCGCCGACGGCACTTTTTGCTGCCAACGACGAAATGGCCTACGGCGCCATTCACGAGCTGCGCCGCCTCGGCCGCGACATTCCGGGCGACGTTTCCGTCGTCGGCTTCGACGATCTCTACCTGAGCAAGGCTTTCTATCCGCCGCTGACGACCGTGACCCAGCCGCGCGCCGACATCGGCCGGACGGCGATGTCGCTGCTGCTGCGCATGCTTTCCGGTGAGGCGGTGGGACTTGCCCCGCCCATCGTGCTGCCGACGGCCCTGAGCGTTCGAGCCAGCACCGCCTCGCCACGCCAATAACCTGACAATCTGGGAGAAGAGAATGACACAGCTACCGAAGCAGACGCTGCGCGTGGGGTTCGTCGGAACCGGCTTCATCGCCCATTTCCACCTGAAGTCGATGATCGGCGTGCGCAATGTCGAAGTGACGGGCGTGTTCAGCCGCAAGGCGGAAAACCGCGAGACGTTTGCCAAGGAAGTCGAAACACTCGGGCTCGGCACCTGCCGCACGCATGAGAGTCTTGAAGCGCTGCTGTCGGCCGACGACGTCGATGCGATCTGGATCCTGTCGCCAAACTACACGCGCCTCGATGTAATGCGTTCGCTGCACGGTGCGATCAAGTCTGGCCGCAGCAAGGTGTTCGCGGTTGCCTGCGAGAAGCCCTTGGCGCGCACGGTGGCGGAAGCCCGCGAGATGCTGACGCTTGCCGAAGATGCCGGCCTCAACCACGGCTATCTCGAAAACCAGGTGTTCTGCACGCCGGTGCTGCGGGGCAAGGAAATCATCTGGCGCCGGGCCGCCTCCACCACTGGCAGACCCTATCTAGCGCGCGCGGCAGAGGAACATTCTGGACCGCACGAACCCTGGTTCTGGCAGGGCGACAAGCAGGGCGGCGGGGTGCTCTCCGACATGATGTGCCACAGCGTCGAGGTGGCGCGTTATCTGCTGACCGCGCCGGGCGCACCGCGCAATTCGCTGAAGATCAAGTCTGTCAACGGCACCGTCGCCAACCTGAAATGGACGCGCCCCAACTATGCCGAACAGTTGCGCAAGCGCTTCGGCAACGATGTCGACTATCGCAACCGCCCTTCGGAGGATTTTGCCCGCGCCACGGTGACGCTCGAAGATGAGGACGGCAACGAACTGATGATCGAGGCGACGACCTCCTGGGCCTATGTCGGCGCAGGGCTGCGCATCCAGCTCGAACTGCTCGGACCGGAATATGCGCTCGAATACAATTCGCTGAGCACCGGCCTGAAGATCTTCATGTCCCGCGAAGTCACCGGTTCGGAAGGCGAGGATTTGGTCGAAAAGCAGAATGCCGAGCAGGGGCTGATGCCGGTGCTCGAGGACGAGGCCGGCGTCTATGGTTACACCGACGAGAACCGCCACATGGTGGAATGCTTCCGCAAGGGCCAGAAGCCGCTCGAAACCTTCGAGGACGGCCTTGCCGTGGTCGAGATGCTGATGGGTCTCTATCGCTCCGCCGAGATCAACGCCACCTTGCAGTTCCCTGCGCCGGAGCTTGAGCACTACGTGCCCGTCGTCGCGCGCAAGGGCGCATGATCATGCTTGTCTAAGGCTGGCGGGGGCGCAGCCCCCGTCGACATGATAGGTCTAGCCTCCCGTTCAGGCGTCTCTTCGTGAGTGCGAGGAGATGTCCACCGGATCTTCGTCCATGGCGCGTCCGGTTATCTCTTCGATCTCGATCACAAAGAACAGATGGGGCGACGTGCCGACGACGCCCTGTTCCACCGGTTTCAATCCGCCCGGTTCCCACCAGTTGGTGCGTTTCTCCAGCAGCGACCATGCCTGCAGACGCTCCTGGTGCCATTGCTTGGTATCCGGCAGTTCCCGATATCTGCCGTAGATGACCGCGCTTTTCCAGCTTCCCCCGTCGGAGAACGCGTCGATCTGGACACAGACGCGAGGGTTTGCGCGCATCCAGTCGATTTTCTGTCCGGGCATCGAGAAGCCGTATAGCCGGTTTGCAGTAAAGGCGTACTGGACGGGCACGATGTAGGGCTGGTCATCCCTAGCGCAGGCCAGCCGACCGATATGGTGCGAGGAGACAAGTGCGATGCATTCCTCACGCGACAATTCCCTGACGAACATGTTTCGCTTCCTCCTGCGGTGAGACGCTCCCAAAGACTGCAGGCATTTCGCGGTCCACCGCATTGATATGGCGCAATGCGTCAACTTTGACAGGCGTGATTGCCAAGGCCCGATACGGCTCCGCCTCATCCGGCATCCCATTGCCTCTGCTTACCGATAAATCGAACCCGGTGGCGCTGCGGGTGGAATAAACAGCGTGCAGCGCCGTTAGGCCCTCAACGATACCTCGTGAAGGCCGGGCGTCGCACGCGGGTTTTCGCCGCGAACCGGCCGCCAGCAGAAAAGGATTGGGCCACCATGACCGGCGTTCAAACATTTGCACCGGCGAAGGACATCATCATCTCCTCCGTCAACGAAGTGGGCGATTTCGGCGGGCAGATGCCGCTACGCCAGGTGCGGCTGTTGACGGGGTCCATGCTGCTTCTCTTCGCGGCGATCCTGATTTTTCTGGCAGCCGACGGGCTGACCATGCCGATGCGCCTGGCGCTGATGGTGTTTGCGACAACGCTTGTCTGCTGGACGATCTTCGACCTGCCGGAAACGCCGGTGGCGCTTGCCGGAGCGTTGGCGCTTGGTGCCACCGGCACCGTCAGTGAAGAAGCGGTTTTTGCGGCGCTGGGCAATGATATCGTCTGGCTGATGATTGCCGCCTTCGTTATCGCCTCGGTGCTGCAGGCGTCCGGGTTGGTGGAGCGTCTCACCTTCAGGCTGCTGGCGCCTTTCCGACGCGTCAGCAGCCTGTTCTGGGCGGTCACGCTGACGATCTTCGCCACTGCCTTCATCATTCCCTCCACGTCGGCGCGCGCGGCTATCTTCATGCCGGTGTTTCTGGGGCTGACGGCCGCAATCGATCGGCCCACCGTTACACGCGCGCTTGCCTTGCTCTTTCCGTCGGTGATCCTGTTGTCTGCCGCCGCTTCGCTCACCGGTGCCGGCGCGCACCTGGTGGCGGTCGATTTCATTCGCCGCAGCGGCGGTGACGCGCCGGATTTCCTCGAGTGGGCGTTGCTGGCAGCCCCATTTGGATTGTTTACGAGCCTCATGGCCTGCGGTCTCATTCTGCGATTCTTCCTTGGTACTGACGATCGCGACGCCATGTTCGAGGCAAGCGCTAGAACCGAAAAGCAGCCGCTCCTTGCGCCGGAGCGGACCTTGCTGGCCGTAACGGCGCTCATTGTCCTGGCGCTTGCGACGTCAAGCCTCCACGGTGTTGCCTTGCCCTTCGTCGCCTTGATCGGCGCCCTGGTGATGGCCTCGGAAAAGATCTCGGGAATGCCCTTCCGCAAGGCGCTGAAAACCGTCGAGTGGAACCTGCTCTTGTTTCTGGCCGGCACGCTCGTCATCGGCGAGGCGCTGATGAGCACCGGGACGGCGGCTCTGCTGGCCGACCGCGCCATCGGCATGCTCAGCCTTATCGGCAAACCGCCGGTCTGGATGGTGATCCTGTTCACCGTGATCCTGGCGACATTGGCGCATATCGTCGTCGCCTCGCGGACGGCACGGGCGACGGTGCTGATCCCGGCACTCGCCTTGCCGCTCGCAGGTCTCGGCGTCGAACCGGCGGTTCTCATCATGGCCGCTACTCTGGGTAGTGGCTTCTGCCAGACCTTGATGGTTTCGGCCAAGCCGGTGGCGCTGTTCGGCAGCATGGAACCGCCTGCGTTCACGCCGTCGGACCTGATGCGGCTGGCCGCGATGCTGCTCATCCCCTTCATTGGGCTCCTGACGCTTTTTGCCGTCTTCGTCTGGCCGCTGATGGGTCTTGGAGATTGATATAAGCATCTGAAAATATGTGTTTTTAGCAAAGGCCGGAGCCCGCCAGCTCCGGCCTTTGCTGCTTTTTGTACTAACCGCGAAATAGTTTGGTATTCGGCGGAATAAACCCTCCGAGCGACCGTTCCTCCCTTGCATCCGCATTGTCACAAAAACGCAAGGAGACTGTCACATGACACTGACCATTCTGGTTGCACCGTCTGGGTTCAAGGAAAGTCTGTCGGCGGAAGAAGCGGCCGATTGCATCGAGAAGGGCGTGCTGCGCGCCTGCCCTCAGGCAAAGGTTCTGAAAGTGCCGATGGTCGATGGCGGCGAAGGTTTTACCAAGGCCTTGGTCGCCGTCACGGGCGGCACGTTGCACGAATGCGTTGTCACCGGGCCGCTGGGCACGCCGGTCCTGTCGCATTTCGGATTTCTCGGCGGGCAGGATGAGCCGGTCGCCATCATCGAAATGGCGGCTGCCGCCGGCCTCCGGCTGGTGCCGCGCGATCGTCGCAACCCGTGCATCACGAGCAGTTATGGCGTCGGCGAGTTGATCCGGGCAGCACTCGACGCCGGCGCGCGCCGGATACTGCTCGGCTGCGGCGACAGCGGCATCAATGACGGCGGAGCCGGCATGGCTCAGGCGCTGGGCGTCGGTCTGCTCGACAAGGACGGTTTACCACTGCCGCCCGGCGGCGGCGCACTCGGCCAATTGGCTCGCATCGATCTGTCGTCGCGCGACCCGCGCCTGGCCGATGTTCGCATCGATGCGGCTGTGAACTGGCACAACATGCTGCTCGGCGAACGCGGCGTTGCCCGGGTCTTCGGCCCGCAGAAGGGCGCGACGCCCGAGCAGGTCGAAGTGCTGGCCGATGCGATGGAGACCTATGCCGAGGCAATCCACCGCACGACCGGCGTCGACGTTGGCAGCGCGCCGGGTGCCGGCGCCTCGGGCGGGCTCGGCGCTGCGGTGCTCGGACTGCTCAGCGGCAAGCTGCACCCGCGCTACGACATCGTCATGCAATATCTCGATCTCGACAGCATGATCGCGCGGGCCGATCTGGTGATCACGGCGGAAGGTAGTCTTGATGGCCAGACGCCCTTCGGCAAGGTGCCGGCGGAAGTCGGCCATCGTGCCAAGGAGGCCGGACGGCCGGTGATCGCGCTCGCCGGCACGATCGGCAAGGGTGTCACCTTGAACTTCGAGCATGGCATCGATGCCTTTGCCTCGATCCTGAAAGCACCCTGCAGCCTTGACGACGCGATCAACGCTGCGCCGAAACTGCTTGTTCGTGCGGCGGAAGATGCCGTGCGCATGGTGCGGGTCGGCATGCTGCTGACCGAGCGGGGCCTTGCCGCCTGATCAGAACGGGCATGACGCTCCGGCGGAAAGGAGGTGCGCGATGCGATACCTTCTTTCCGCCAGAGCTTTTTTGATCGTCACGACTGCTATCAGGCTTGATCGGTTGCAAGCCTTTCGCCTTGAAATAAATTCGGCTGCTACGAGCGGCAGAGTTCGCGGGCGTTCAAAACACCCCAGCCGAAAACCGGATCCTTGCCGGGCGCGCCGACATCCTCTGCCGTTTGCGCGACGAGCTTGCCGATGTCTTCGGCCGAAAGCGAAGGGTTCGAAGCCCTCAGAATGGCGACCGCGGCGGTCACGAACGGTGCAGCGAAGGATGTGCCGGTGCGTGGCCGGCCGCCGTCGATCGAAGCGGCCGTCCAGACGCCCGTGCCGAGGGCCGCGACGTCGATGTGCTCGCCCTGTGCTGCGCGACGGTAGGGGCGAAAATTGCGGTCGACGGCGGTAACCGCGATCAGTTCGGGGTAGGCGGCGGGATAGACCGGCTTTGCCCTGGGACCGTCGTTGCCGGCGGCCGCCACCTGCAGGATGTTGCGCTCCGCGACCAGCCCAACGGTTTTCTCCAGCAACTGGTTGTGGGGTCCCGAAAGGCTCATGTTGATCACTGTGACCCCGCGGGCTGCCAAAAGGTCGATTGCCCTCACCAGATCGTAGGTCTCGGCGACGTCAGCATCGCGTTTCGTCTTCTGGAACGCGTCGACTGCGATCAATCGCGCGTTGCGCAGCAGACCGGGTGCGCGGCTGTCCTGCCGGCCGGCAAGGAGGGCGGCAACGGCCGTCCCGTGCTGGCGCCCGGACTCCGGCACTTCGTCGGCCGCCAGGCGGACGATCTCGAGATCGACGCCCTGAAGCGCCGGGTGGTCGGGGTTGATCGCGGTGTCGATCAGCCCGATCGGACCGGCAGCGGCGCATGCCTTCGCTGCGTCGGGCTCAGGCCAGCCGATGGCTGTGCGCACCAGAGCGCACCGTCCTTCGCCGCACGGTGTTGGCTGGGTGGCACCTTCGTTCGGCTCGAAGTAATGGTTGAGATCGGCGACGGCTCCCGGCGAGGCCG
Organism: Ensifer adhaerens; assembly: GCF_013283195.1. Lineage (GTDB taxonomy): Bacteria > Pseudomonadota > Alphaproteobacteria > Rhizobiales > Rhizobiaceae > Ensifer > Ensifer adhaerens_G. The sequence goes on from NZ_JABEKT010000002.1 coordinate 865,196, forward strand.
AGGCGACCTCCTGCCGCGCAGCCTCAAGCGTCATTCCAGAGGGAATCGAAAGCTTGACGATCTCAGAGCCGGAGAGCCCGAGAGATTGTCGCGCCCGGGCCGTGAAACCGCGTTCGCCGAGACGCTGGATCGCGGCTTCGTCCAGCCCAAGCGCAATGAGTTCGCCGGGCACATGGATAGGCTTGCGCACAGGCGCAGGCCGTCGGGCAGCGCGCTTTTCCGGCGTGCCCCGGAAGAGGTCGAAAAGATTGCCGCCGCCGCGCCAGGAGCCGCCGGAACCGCGATCGGAGGACCGGCTCGACGATGAACCTCCACCGCTCCCGCCTCCGTCATCGTCGTCCCCGCCGCCATCGTCGTCGTCCGCATGGGCCGATGTGATGAAGGCGAAGGAATTGGTGGTCGTGGCGCCGGTGATCCCTGAGGGAACAAGGTCGCCATTGGCGACTGCGAGGCCGCAGAGCGATGCGGCGGTCAATCGAAGCAGGCGTTTCATCAAGGCTTTCTCCTTGTCCTGACCGCGCCGGAGTGGATCAGCTTACCGTGAAAGGCAGGCTCACCGGTGGTGACTTTTGCGTGTGCTTCCCATATCGCTCAACGGATGAATGGACAAATTATTCCCCCGCGTGCCAATCGAAGCGCCGGAAGGAACGTGGAATGACCGATCAGGACATCGCCTTCGGCGAGCGCCTCGTCGCTTTCCTGCCCAACCTGCGCCGCTTTGCCATCTCGCTTTGCCGCTCCCGCGATATCGCCGACGACCTGGTGCAAGCCGCTTGCGAGAAGGCGCTTGCCGGCTCGGAGCGGTTCGAGGAGGGCACGCGTTTCGACGCCTGGATGTTCCGCATTCTGCGCAATCTTTGGATAGACCAGCTCCGCCGCCAGAAGACGGCCGGTCCGACGGAGGAGATCGAAGCTCAGCCGGAGCTTGCCGTTCCCTCCGGAGAAGCGGGATACGAGGCACGTATGACGCTGAAAAGCGTGGCCGCTGCCATCGACGATCTCGTGCTGGATCAGCGCGAGGTGCTGCTGCTGACATGCGTGGAGGATCTCTCCTATAAGGAGGCAGCCGAGGTGCTCGGCATTCCTATCGGTACAGTGATGAGCAGGCTCGCCCGCGCCCGCAAGAATCTTGCTGAAGCCGCGGGAATAGAACCTGCGGCCGCGCGTTCACCGGATATGAGAGGCGGGGCGAGATGAGCGATATGGAATTCACCGACGAGATCCTGATGGCATTCGCCGATGGCGAACTCGACGACGAGACGACGCGGCTTGTCGAGACGGCGCTCGAAACGGACGACGACCTGATGGCCCGCGTCGCCATGTTCATGGAAACGCGGGCGGCCTCGAGCGAGGCGCTGAAGCCGATGCTCGACGAGGCGGTTCCGGATCAACTGGTTGAGAACGTCCGCGCCATGGCCGCCAAGGCGGCAGCACGCGATGGCGGCAGCCGGGCCGCTGCTGAGGCTAACGAAAGTGCGAGTGCGGACAACATCATTGCCTTCCGCCGGCCAGAGCCAACGGCTCAGACCCCGCGCCGTCCTTCGTCGCTGATGATGGCGTTGGCCGCATCGCTTCTCATCGTCGTCGGTGGCGTCGGCGGATACTTTGCTGGCGGAGCAGGCCGAACGGATGTCGAGGGCCCGCAGGTTGCGGGCCTGGTCGATCCGATCGTGTCAGGTATTCTCGACCAGCGCGCCTCGGGCGAGGAAATCGTCGTCGGCGACGGACAGGTTCGGTTGGTTTCGACGTTCAAGGCAGGTGGCGAACAGATCTGCCGCGAGTACGAAATGAAGCGGCCGGATCAGCCGGATTTCGTCTCGATTGCCTGCCGTAGCGCCGCCGGCTGGCAGACGCAGCTTGCGATCGTCACACCGGAATCCGGCGAAGGTTTCGCGCCGGCGTCGTCACTTGAAACCGTCGATGCCTATCTGACCTCGATCGGCGCCGGTGCGCCGCTTGAGGCGGAGGCCGAGAAGAACGCACTTGCCGGCCCGAAGTAGCCTCAGCGCGGCCTTTCCACCGGAACGGATAGGCCGACCTTGACGCGATCCATGGTCACGAATGTCCGGAACCGCCGGATGTTCGGGTTGCCGAAGAACATGCGGCGGGTGAAGGCTTCATAGTCGCCCATCGTCGGCACGATCACGACAAGCATGAAATCGACATCGCCAGTGACGTAATAGCATTGCTGCACTTCGGGAGCCGCCGAAAAGGCAGCTTTCGCCGCATCGAGCAGGTCGATCTGCTCGCTTTCCACCTCCACCTCGACCAGGATCGTCAAGGCCTGGTTGACGCGGGCCGGATCGATCACCGCCACATTGGCGCGGATGACGCCGGTTTCTTCCATGCGCTTGATCCGGCGCTGCACGGCCGGCGCGGACAGGTTGACGGCCTCGCCGATCTGCCGCTGCGGCGTCGTGTTGTCCTTCTGCAGGATTGCCAGGATCGCCAGATCGAAGCGGTCAAGCTCAGACGGTGCAGTCTTTGAAACGGCCATCGTTCCCTCGCTTTTGTTTACAAACTTGCATCCAAGGTCGCTATTTAGAGCGCATTTCTCTCTCGAGCTGAAATAGAATTTCACCAAACAGGGAGACTGCCCCGCATGCTTATTCGCAACCATCATGCCGACTTCGGATCGCCGCTGCTTCCGGAAGATGCCGAAATGCTTTCAATTGCCGCTGCCGCCGAGGTCGAGCGTCAGCTTTCGCGCCGCGATAACCACCGGCCGACACCGCTTCATTCCCTGCCGGCGCTCGCGGGCGAGCTCGACGTCGGCGCGATCCTGGTCAAGGACGAGGGCCATCGGCTCGGGCTTGGCAGCTTCAAGGCGCTCGGCGGATCGTACGCGGTAATCCGTCTGGTGCTTGACGAGGCTCGAAAGCAGACCGGCCGGGACGTCGACATCGACGACCTGGCGCGTGACGATGTTCGCGCGGTTGCCCGAGAGATGACGTTCGGTTGCGCCACGGACGGCAACCACGGTCGGTCGGTTGCGATGGGTGCGCAGCTTGTGGGCGCGAAATCGGTGATCTTTGTGCATGCCGGCGTCAGTCAGAAACGCATCGACGCTATCGCCGACTATGGAGCTGAGATCGTCCGCGTCGAGGGAACCTATGACGACTCGGTCGAGTTTGCCGCAAGGGCCTGTGACGAGCGCGGATGGACGGTTGTCTCGGACACGTCCTGGCCGGGCTACGAGTATATTCCCGGACTGGTGATGCAGGGCTACATGGCGCTCCTGTGCGAGGCCTTGAGGGAGATCGGGACACCGCCGACCCATGTCTTCGTCCAGGCAGGCGTCGGTGGCATTGCGGCGGCAACGGCCGGCCATCTGGCCCTGCGCTACGGCAAGGCGCGACCCCGCTTCGTCGTCGTCGAGCCTGCGCGCGCCGCCTGCCTCCTGGAAACGGCAAAGGCCGGGCATCCGGTGAAGGTGGCGCATGGCGAGCCGACCGTCATGGCCATGCTCGAATGCTACGAGCCGTCGCTTGTCGCCTGGCGTATTCTTTCGCGCGTTGCCTGCGCCTTCATGACCGTCGAGGAGGAGGATGCCGTTTCGATCATGAACCGTCTGGCGCGCCCGAAAGGCAGCGATCCGGCAATCGTTGCCGGCGAAAGCGGCGGTGTCGGTCTGGCCGGCCTTGTCACGGTCGCCGGAGACCGGAACATGCGTGCTGCCCTCGGCCTCGATGCCAGTTCGCGGATCCTGGTGATCAATACAGAAGGCGCCACGGATCCGGAGCGGTATGAAGACCTGGTCGGTCTCGCACCCGCTGAGGTCGCAGGGGCCTTGAGCGTGGAAAGGGTGTGATGCGAATGACAAGCACGAACGACAGGCTTGTGGCGGATATGACGGCATGGCGCCGCGATCTGCACGCTCATCCGGAATTCGGCTTTGAAGAAAAACGAACGGCCGCCTTTGTTGCCGCCAAGCTGCGCGCGTTCGGCCTCGACGAGGTCGCCGAAGGGATCGGCGGCACCGGCGTTGTCGGCACGCTGCGACGTGGAACGGGAAACCGCGCCATCGCCCTGCGCGCCGACATGGACGCGTTGCGCATAACGGAGCAGGGGACTGCTGCCTATTGCTCAACCCGGCCGGGCACGATGCACGCCTGCGGTCATGACGGCCACACGGCAATGCTGCTCGGCGCGGCGAAGCTGCTCGCCGAGGAGGGCGGTTTCGACGGCACAGTACACTTCGTCTTCCAGCCGGCTGAGGAATGGGGCAAGGGGGCGCTTGCCATGCTCGCCGACGGCTTGATGGAGCGCTTTCCCTTCGACGAGATCTATGGCCTGCACAACATGCCGGGTCTTGCCGTCGGCAAGTTCGAAACGCGTCCGGGCGCCATCATGTCGGCCGAGGACAATTTCGAAATCACACTCAAGGGTGTCGGGGGCCATGCGGCCCGGCCTCACTTCGGCAACGAGACCCTGGTTGCGGCCTGCGCGACGGTGGTCAATCTGCAGACCATCGTCTCGCGAAGGCTCTCTCCGGCCGATATCGCCGTCGTTTCGGTGACGGAAGTGATCACGGACGGCACCCGCAACGCGCTTCCGGGCCTTGCCCGCATCCTCGGCGACGCCCGCAGCTTTCGGCCCGAGGTCAGTGCCAAGATCGAGCAGCAGATGCGCACGATCGCCAGGGGTACCGCGGATGCCTACGGCTGCGAGGTCGAGGTGAACTATACGCGTGAATTCGTGCCGCTCCTCAACGATCCCGCGCTCGTCGACCATGCGTTCGCGGCCGCCGATGTGGTTTTCGGGGCGGAGAATGTCGGCGTGGCTGCCGAACCGATGACCGGCTCGGAGGATTTTGCGCGGTTTCTTGCCCATGTTCCGGGCTGCTTCGTCTTTATCGGCAATGGCAAGGAGTCCGCGCCGTTGCACAATCCCACGTATGACTTCAATGACGATGCCCTGATCTTCGGCGCCCGGTTCCACGCCGAAATCACCCGGCAGCGACTGGCCTTTCCGGATGTCGGCCAATGACTGTCGTCGTCCCCAAAATCAGCACCTTCAAAGGCGACATCGACATGCCTCACCCTTCCATCAATGCCGAGCGTCTGCTGGCACATATCCAGGACCTTGGCACAATCGGGCGCGACGATCGGGGCCAGTTGACCCGGCTTGCGGCGTCCGACAGCGAGAAGCAGGGGCGGGATCGTCTTGTCGGTTGGCTGGAGGTCGCAGGTCTCGAGGTCGTCATCGATCGGATCGGCAACGTCTTCGGCATCTGGCAAAGTGAGGACAACGCCGGGCAATCGCCGTTGATGCTGGGCTCGCATATCGACACCGTTATCAATGCCGGCGTCTATGACGGCTGCTACGGCGTACTGGCTGGGCTCGAAGTGATCGAGACTTTGAAGGAGCAGGGTTTTGAACCCGCGCGGCCGATCGCCGTCGCCGCTTTTACCAACGAAGAGGGCGTGCGCTACGCGCCCGATATGCTGGGCTCGCTCGTCCATGTCGGCGGCCTCGACATCGAGGAAGCGCTTGCGACGGTGGGAACCGATGGCACGTTGCTCGGATCGGAATTGGCGCGCATCGGCTATGCCGGCGCTGTCGAGCCTGGCTTCCTGAAGCCTCATGCCTATGTCGAACTGCATATCGAGCAGGGACCGGTGCTGGAGCGCGAGGCAATCGCCATCGGCGCCGTCGAAAACCTGCAGGGGATTTCGTGGCAGCGCGTGACTATAGAGGGTGTTGCCAATCATGCCGGCACCACGCCGATGGCGATGCGGTGCGATGCGGGCCTTGCCGCCGCCCGTGTCGGGCTGTTCCTGCGCGATCATATCGCGCGATCGAACGCGCCGAGTGTCGCGACGATCGGCACCATGCGCTTCGAGCCGGACGCGATCAACGTCATCCCCTCGCGCGCAGTTTTTACCGTGGACCTGCGTGACCCGGACGAGGAGCGTCTGCAGGCGCTTGAAGCGGCACTTGCAGCGGAATTGCGGGTGATCATTGCGGAGGAGGGCGTGACGGCAACGGTTGAACGGTTGGCGCGCTTCGAGCCGGTGGCCTTCGATCGCGCCATAGTGCAGATGATCGAGGCGTCGGCGGGCGCCCGCGGATTGAAGAGCCGGCGGATGACCTCCGGTGCCGGCCACGATGCCCAGATGATCGCCCGCATCGCGCCGGCGGCGATGATCTTCGTTCCAAGTCGCGACGGCATCAGCCACAATCCGCGCGAGCACACGGATCCGGCCGACCTCATCGCCGGCGCCAATGTTCTGCTCGACGTGGTCAAGCGGATCGCCAGCGGTCGATAGATCGGAGGACAGCGTTCGTGAATGGCATGTTGGATTGGTGGTCGGGTGGAGGTAGTCGCGCCACCCACGCCCGTCATGCTCGGGCTTGACCCGAGCATCCAGCTGCCACCTCTGCGGCTGGATGTCGAGAAATTGAGCGCAGGGGGTGTGGATGCTCGGGTCAAGCCCGAGCATGACCGAGTAGAGGGGAGCGGCAGCATTCAAAGTTTGCAAGCTCACGGGTGCTGGTGCGCCTTGCGTTCAGAAAGACGCACCACAATCGACCTTCGCCGACCCTTCCGCCGTCGTCGCTATCCTTCGGCCACAACTGCCTCCACCGGTATATAGAGGTCGCCGCCCTCACGATACTTCGCCGCCATCGCCTGAAACCCTTCTTTCTGCGCCTCGGCGCGGATGTCGTGCGAGATCCGCATCGAGCAGAATTTCGGGCCGCACATCGAGCAGAAATGCGCGACCTTGTGCGCCTCCTTCGGCAAGGTCTCATCGTGGAAGGCGCGTGCCGTCTCCGGATCGAGCGACAGGTTGAACTGATCTTCCCAGCGGAATTCGAAACGAGCGCGCGACAGGGCGTCGTCGCGGGTGCGCGCGGCCGGGTGCCCCTTGGCGAGGTCGGCGGCGTGGGCGGCGATCTTGTAGGTGATCACCCCGATCTTTACGTCGTTTCGGTCGGGAAGCCCCAGATGCTCCTTCGGCGTCACGTAGCAGAGCATGGCGGTGCCAAACCAGCCGATCATAGCCGCCCCGATGCCGGACGTGATGTGGTCGTAGCCGGGCGCGATATCGGTCGTGAGCGGCCCAAGCGTATAGAATGGCGCCTCGCCGCAGACCGCGAGCTGCTTGTCCATGTTCTCCTTGATTTTGTGCATCGGCACGTGGCCGGGGCCTTCGATCATCACCTGGCAATCCCTGGCCCAGGCGATCTTCGTCAGTTCGCCCAGCGTTTCCAGCTCGGAAAATTGCGCCGCGTCGTTGGCGTCCGCAATCGAGCCCGGGCGCAGGCCATCTCCGAGCGAGAACGACACGTCATAGGCGCGGCAGATGTCGCAGATCTCGGCAAAGTGCTCGTAGAGAAAGCTCTCCTTGTGGTGATGCAGGCACCACTTGGCCATGATCGAGCCGCCGCGCGAGACGATGCCGGTGACGCGATCGACCGTCAACGGGATATAGTGAAGCCGGACACCGGCATGGATGGTGAAGTAGTCGACGCCTTGTTCCGCCTGTTCGATCAGCGTGTCGCGATAGACCTCCCAGGTCAGATCCTCGGCGATGCCGTTGACCTTTTCGAGTGCCTGATAGAGCGGCACGGTGCCGATCGGCACGGGCGAATTGCGGATGATCCATTCGCGGATGTTGTGGATGTTGCGCCCGGTCGACAGATCCATGACAGTGTCGGCGCCCCAACGCGTCGCCCAGACCATTTTCTCGACTTCCTCGGCCATCGAGGAGGTGACGGCGGAGTTGCCGATATTGGCGTTGATCTTCACCAGGAAATTCCGGCCAATGATCATCGGCTCGGATTCCGGGTGGTTGATGTTGGCCGGCAGTACGGCGCGGCCGCTGGCGATCTCCTGGCGGACGAATTCCGGTGTGACGTGGTCAGGGATATGGGCGCCGAAGCTTTCGCCGTCGCGCGCCGTGGCACGCGCAGCGTCGCGACCGATGTTTTCGCGGATGGCGACAAACTCCATTTCCGGCGTGATGATGCCGGCCCGCGCATAGGCAAGCTGCGTCACGGCGCGCCTTCCGGTCGCGCGCAGCGGTGCATGACGGAGGGGGAAGGTCGGTGTCAGCCGGTCGCCGGTGGCAAAACCGTTATCCTCGGGCCGGACGCAACGACCGTCATAGGCCTCGACATCGCCGCGCGCGATGATCCAGTTGCGCCGCGGTCTGGGCAGCCCGTCCTCAATGCGGATGTTTACGTCTTCGACGGTGTATGGCCCTGAGGCATCATAGACCGTGACTGGCGGCTCGCCCGATGTCGGGTGCAGGGCGATTTCGCGCATCGGCACGCGGATTTCAGGGTGGATCGCGCCGGATTTATAGACCTTCTTCGAAGCGGGAAGCGGGCCTTTGGTGACGGAGAGGTCTGCGGGTTTGGTGGCAATATTCATGATGAGGCTCCAAGTTTGCGGTTGGAGACCCAGTTCTGAAGCCGGAAGGAAAAGACAGGTTCGCCCTAATTCCCGCTGAAAGAACGGAATCGTGGCGTCGATGTCTGCACCGTCCCTACGCCAGTATGAACTGGATCAGGTTCAACGGGTCACTGCGCCTCGGTCGGCAACGCCGATCCGACCAGCAGACTCTCAGCCCCTTGACGGGACCCCCCTGGTGAATATCGAGAGATAGCCATCGATCCGGATGCGCCGTCAAGCGCTAATCCGAAGGTTGTACCCTTCGACTGTTGATCGCTTGCTAGCGTCCGGGCTTCTCGGATGCCGGGCGCTCGGCATAATCCGCACGATTGATGCCGTGCCGCTGCAGCTTGTCGTAGAAGGTCTTGCGCGGAATGCCGAGCACCTCGATCGTCGCCTTGACGTCGCCGCGCTGCGCCCGCAGCGCCTCCTTCAAAATCTCCGCTTCGTAGCGCTCAAGCCGCTCGGGAAGGGCGGCAGCGGATGCTGTCGGGCTGGCGGTCGCTTGTCCGAGGGGACCCTCGACGCCAAGGGCGACGCGTTCGGCGAAATGCGAGAGCTCGCGCACATTGCCAGGCCAGGAATGCGACATCAGATGGTGGCGCACCGCTGGCGAGATGTCAGGAACGTCGCGCTTGAACCGCTCCGCCGCCCGCGTCAGGAAATGCGAGAACAGCAGCGGGATGTCGTCGCGGCGCTCGCGCAGCGGCGGGATCGACAGGGTTACGACGTTCAGCCGGAAATAGAGATCCTCGCGAAAGTCGCCGCGCTGGGCCGGATCGCCGAGATCGATCTTGGCGGCGGCGATGACGCGGATATCGACAGGGCGCACCACGTTGGTGCCAAGCGGGGTGATTTCGCGGGCTTCCAGCACGCGCAGCATCTTGACCTGCGTTGCCGGCGGCATCGCCTCGATCTCGTCGAGGAAAAGCGTGCCGCCGCTCGCATGCTCGATGCGGCCGATGCGCTTCTTCAGCGCACCGGTAAAGGCGCCCTGTTCGTGGCCGAAAAGTTCGCTTTCGATCACCGTTTCCGGCAGTGCGCCGCAATTCAGCGCCACGAAATTCCCATCCCGGCGCCGGCTCCAGTTGTGCAGCAGCGTCGCCACCACTTCCTTGCCGCTGCCGGTCTCGCCGGCGACGAGCACATCGACATCGGTGTCGGCGATATGTCGCAAGGTCTGGCGCAGCCGTTCCATGACCGGCGTCTGGCCGATCAGCGGCAGGCTTTCGCCCGCCGTTTCGGCCGCGCGCTTCAGCGCGCGGTTCTCCATCACCAGTCGGCGTTTTTCGAGCGCGCGGCGCGCGCTTTGCACAAGACGGTCGGCAGCAAAGGGTTTCGGAATGAAGTCATAGACGCCGTCCTTAAGGGCCTGCACGGCCATCGGAATATCGCCGTGGCCGGTGACCAGGATGACGGGAAGGTCGGGGTCGAAGCCGGCGACCCGGCGAAACAATGTGAGGCCATCGATCCCCGGCATGCGAATATCGCTGATGACGATACCGCCGAAGTCGGGGCCGAGCACGGCGAGCGCATCCGCCGCACCGGGAAAGTCTGTCACGCTCAGGCCGGCAAGCTCGAGCGTCTGCTTCATCGCCTTGCGCAGGTCGCTGTCGTCGTCAACGAGGCATACGGATTGCTGCATCGCTCAGGCCCTCTTCAGTCGCACGATGAAGACGGTGCCCTCAGGCCCGGTCTTGACGTCGATGTCGCCGCCGTAGTCGACGACGATCTCCTTGGAAATGGCAAGGCCGAGTCCGAGACCCTGATCCTTGGAGGTGTTGAACGGCGTGAACAAGTCTTCAAGGATATCGGGCCTTATGCCCGGACCATTGTCGGCGACAACAAGCAAAACAGTATCGTTGGGACCAGTTTCGCAACGGACATGGATCTCGGCATCCGGCCGATCGCCGAGGGCTTCCAGAGCATTCTGCAAGAGGTTGATCAGCACCTGCTCCAGGCGGATACGGTTGCCGAGCACACTGAGCCCGTTGTCGGGCAGGTCGATGACGATCGCGTCCATGCGACCGGCAAAGCGGCTGCGCAGCAGCATCCGCGCGCCTTCGATCACCTCGCGCACCGCCGTCGGCTCGGCAACGAAACGGCCCTTGCGCGCAAAGCTGCGCAACTCGTCGGTGATGGTGCCGACACGCTCGGTCAGCGCCGCAATGCTTTTGAGGTTTTCGACCGCGGTTTCCTTCTGTCCGCGGTCGAGGAAGGTGCGGGCATTGTCGGCATAGGCGCGGATGGTCGCGACCGGCTGGTTGATCTCGTGGGCAACGCCGGCCGCCACCTGCCCGAGGATTGCCAATCGGTTGGCCTGGACCAGTTCTTGTTGCACCGCCTGCAGCTTTTCGCCGGTGCGCCGGTGGTCGGCGATTTCGGTTTCGAGGTGATCGCGGGCGAGGCTGAGATCCTGCGTGCGCTCGGTGACGCGACGCTCCAGTTCATCGCGGGCGGCGCGCTCGTTGGCCGCGACAAGCGTCAACGACTGACGCCGGCGAAGGAGAAATGCGGCAAGCGCCAGCAGCGGCACGAGGGCAGCCAGCGCCAGCAGCCGTGCTTCGCGACTCGCTGCGCTCAAAGCGGCATCCAGCGGCGCCAGTTGCTCCAGCCGCCAGCTGGTCGAGGGCACCATCGTCTCGACCCTCAGGAATTGCTTCTCGCTGCTACCGGGCAGGAGCGCTGTCAGCATGCTTGATCCGTCGCTTGTCGGCTCGATCCGGCGGAACGGCAGGGGCAAAAGGGATGCATCGCCGAACTGCAGGCTCTCGCGGATGGCGGCAAGACGATCCCCGGGGATGTTGCGAGTCGTCATGAACCGCCAGGACGGGAAGCTGGTAATCAGCACGATGCCGCGCCTGTCGGTGACATAGACTGGCTTGCCGGAGGCGAGCCAGTCGGCCTCGACTCCATCGAATTCGAGTTTCGCGACCACAACGCCGATCGGGCCGGCGGGTCCGTCGACCCGTCTGGAGATGTAAAGACCGGGCCTTTTGCTGACATTGCCCATGGCGAAATGCTCGGCCTTGCCGTCGCGCATCGCCATGCGGAAATATTCCCGGAACGCGTAGTCATTGCCGACGAAGCTGGTCGGTTCGCGCCAGTTGCTCGCCGCAATCGCCACGCCGTCGAGGCCGATCGCGTAGATCACCGCCGCGTCCGTGTTGGCGGCGAGCGCCTCCAGCTTTTGGTTGAGCCGCTGCAGCGGCTGGTCGCCGCCTTTTTCCAGGGCGGACTTCACTTCGACATCATCCGCCAGAACCAGGGGCAGTGCACGCTGGCGCTCCAGCACGGCGCGCAGCAGCGACGCCTTGAGATTGGCGTCGATGCGGCTCTGGATATCGACGGTCTCGAGCGCCTTCTTTCGCCCATATTCGCCGGCGACAAAAAGCCCGGCTGCCAACAGCAGTGCTGCCACCGCGGCGAAAATCAGCCAGGCGCGGCGCATATGCCGGTCGAGATCCGCAGGCTTCAGTGGGACGAAGTTTGGCATGGACATGGTGGAATTGTGCATTATTCCGCCCAGATTTCCAGATCATCTGTGCGGATATCCGCTCAAATATTCGTGTGTCCTCTCAGTCTATTCCTAAAGTTTCCTGGTATTTCAACGGCTTGCTTCCTCACTCTGCAATCTGGCACGCCCATTGCAAATGACATCCTCATGACAGCTCGAGCTGTCGCGCTTCGGAAATTGGCCCGGGAGGCCCGGCATGACGCCGGACTGGGTCTAGTGGAGGATATCATGATTATCGACCAATCCGCGGAACCGCGCGGCAAGACACCCTTCTATCGTCATCTCTATGTGCAGGTCCTGGCGGCGATCGCAGCGGGCATCCTGCTCGGCCATTTCTACCCCGAGATCGGCACGCAGCTGAAGCCGCTTGGCGACGCCTTCATCCGGCTGGTGAAGATGATCATCGCCCCCGTCATCTTCCTGACGGTCGCCACCGGCATTGCCGGCATGACCGATCTCGCCAAGGTCGGGCGGGTCGCCGGCAAGGCGATGATCTACTTCCTGACGTTCTCGACGCTCGCGCTGATCATCGGCCTGATCGTTGCCAATGTCGTACAGCCGGGCGCCGGCATGCACATCGATCCAGCCTCGCTCGACGTCAAGGCGGTCACCTCCTATGCCGAAAAGGCGCATGAGCAGTCGATCACCGGCTTCCTGATGAACATCATCCCGACGACGCTTGTCGGCGCGTTTGCCGAGGGCGACATCCTGCAGGTGCTGTTCATCTCGGTGCTGTTCGGCCTAGCGCTTGCCATGGTCGGCAAGAAGGCCGAGCCCGTCGTCGACTTCCTGCATGCGCTGACGCTGCCGATCTTCAAGCTGGTCGCGATCCTGATGAAGGCGGCACCGATCGGCGCCTTCGGCGCCATGGCCTTTACCATTGGAAAGTATGGCGTCGGCTCGATCGCCAATCTCGCCATGCTGATCGGCACCTTCTACGTCACCTCGTTGCTCTTCGTCTTCGTCGTGCTCGGAGCGGTCGCCCGCTACAACGGCTTCTCGATCGTCGCGCTCATCCGCTACATCAAAGAAGAGTTGCTTCTGGTTCTCGGCACTTCTTCGTCGGAAGCAGCCCTTCCGGGCCTGATGAACAAGATGGAGAAGGCCGGCTGCAAGCGTTCCGTCGTCGGGCTGGTGATCCCGACCGGCTATTCCTTCAACCTCGACGGCACCAATATCTACATGACGCTGGCCGCGCTCTTCATCGCCCAGGCGACCGACATTCCGCTGTCGCTCGGCGATCAGGTGCTCTTGCTGCTGGTGGCGATGCTGAGCTCCAAGGGGGCGGCCGGCATCACCGGCGCCGGCTTTATCACGCTTGCGGCCACCCTTTCGGTGGTTCCGGCGGTGCCGGTCGCCGGCATGGCGCTGATCCTCGGCATCGACCGTTTCATGTCGGAATGCCGGGCACTCACCAACTTCGTCGGCAATGCGGTTGCGACCATCGTCGTGGCGAAATGGGAAGGCGAACTGGACGAGACCCAGCTTGCCGCAACCCTTGGCGGCCGGGCGCTGCCGGAAGGTTCCGTTCAGGGCCTGCAGCCCGCCGAATAAAGCTGCCTCCCAGGGCAAGACCGCATTTCGGTGCGGCAAGGCGTGCTCCACCTTCGGGTGGGGTACGCCTTTTTCGTTTGTGGGATTGCCGCGCAGGGTTGCCGACCTGCTCTGGAGCCTCGATCCGGCAACGCAGGGCGCCTTCACCGGTCTCTACTGCGCCACCGACCAGCTCACCGTCGGCAAGACGACGCCGCTTGCGGAATAACCCACCGGCGTCGAGCGCCACAAGGGCGACAAATGCCTCCATGTCGTTTCGGGCACGCTCAACATCCATGTGCCCGACGCGGAAGGTCAGGCCTGGTTCGAACTCAACCCGCGCGACGGCTTCTACATTCCGGCCGGAACCGACCATCAGTACGACAACATGTCGGGCGAGCAGGTTGAGCCCGTCTTCGGCGTGGCGCCGGATTACTGAGCGCCGCGCCAATGCGGTATCGGCGGGGTCGGCCTATCCCTTGCGGTGGGCCGGCGCCGCGTCCGGTGTCCCGGCATTCATCCGGGCGATGAAGTCGCGCAGCATCGGTACGCGTCGCGGCCGGAAGCTCTCGTCCGTCGTCCTGACTTCGGCGATGCGATCGATGCGAAACTTGCGGAAATCCTGGCGCAGGCAACACCAGCCGAGCAGCACAAGAACCTGTTCGAGATAGACGATGCCAAGCGGCAGCACGCGCCGTTCGCTGTGTTGTCCCCCGGCGTCGACATAGTCGATGACGATGGCTTGCTCCTGCCAGCAGGCTTCGCGTAACAGGCCGACGTCGATATCCGGCACGGCCCTCTGTTCGAAACGATGAACCTGCGAGACCGCATGGATGGTCTGCTGCTGCAACCGGTCGGGCAGAGTGGCAGTTATCTTCGAAAGCACAGCTGCAGCAGCGCGTGCGAGCTCTGGCTCGCCCATGTGGCGGACTTCGCCGAGCCCCAGCACAAGCGCTTCGATTTCAAGGCGCGTGAAGGTCTGGGGCGGAAGGGCGATATCTTCCGTCAGGCGATAACCGAAGCCGCGCTCGCCGTCGATCACGGCACCGGCCGCGCGCAGGCTGTCGATGTCGCGATAGAGCGAGCGCAGCGATACGCCGGTCTCTTCCGCCAGCCGCGCCGCGGTGACCGGCTGCGGCAGGCTGCGAAGCGCCTGGAGAAGACGAAAGAGACGATCGCTGCGTGCCATGACCCTACTGACGGAAATTGACAGTTGGGTTGATCTATAAAGAGGGCAGACAGAAACCGCAATCGAGGTCCTTTCCATGTTGACGCTCTATCACGCTCCGCGTTCCCGCTCCTCGCGCATCATCTCGCTGCTTCGCGAGCTGGATGCGCTCGACAAGGTCAACATTGTCATCGTTGACATCACCCGCGGCGACGGCAGCGGAGCGAAGGATCCGAAGAACCCGCATCCGGATGGCAAGGTGCCGCTGCTCGTGCATGACGGCGTCGTCATCTGGGAAAGCATCGCCATCATCCAGTACCTGACCGATCTGTTTCCGGAAAAGAAACTCGCGCCGCTTGCCGGCGACCCCAAGCGCGGCCGCTATCTGAGCTGGCTTGCCTGGTATGCCGGCGTGGTCGAGCCGGTGTTGATCGCCGAAGCGGCCGGCCTTTCGCATCCCTATCTGCAGGCCACGTTCCGTGGTTCCAAGGAGATGGCGGATCATTTGGAGACGGCGCTCACTGCGAGCCCCTATCTGATGGGCGACGGATTCTCCGCTGCCGACTTGCTGCTCTATTCGCCTTTTGCATGGTACCCGGAAGCAACGCCCGACGTGCCGGCCGTCAAGGCCTGGATCGAGCGCTGCGCCGCGCGCCCATCGGTGCAGTGGGCGGCGGACTTCGATGCGTCGCAGCAGGTTGCCGCGTAGGCAGCGAGACGAACGAGCGACTATCCGCCAAGGTGCCGCGTGTCGATTGTGACGCACGGCGCTCTGGTATTCGAGCCGGCTGATCAGGCGCGCCGTTCCCCTTCAACGCCCTTCCGAAATCAGGCGCGGCGTGAGCGTCATCGTGCCGGAAAGGCTTTGGCCGCTCGGAACAACGGAAAAACCGCCGAGGCCAGGAAGATGATGGCCGTTCGGCAGATGTGTCATCGGCTCGAAGCAGAAGAAGTCGGCGTCCTCAGGCGTGTAGAGCATGAAGTGGCGAAAGGGCGGCCCCGCTTCGATTTCCAGGCAGAGATCATGCTCCGGCCACTCGATCACAGCCTTGCCGTCCCAGTCCTCATAGGCATTGTTCAGCCATCGCGGCGGGATCCGATTGCCTCCCTTGAAATCCAGCTCGCCCGGGATCGGACCGGGCTGATCGGGTAGGTGGCCGGCTCGTTCGGTCCAGAAGCGTTCGGCTATCGCCGTCAGCCGTGTGCCGGCGGTTTTCGGAAAGAAGGGATGGTGCCCGATGCCCATCGGCAGCGCGAAGGCCGACCTATTGGTCACGGAAAGCGTGATAGTTATGCGGTCGCCGATAATGCTGAAATGCTGAAGTGCATCATAGGCATAGGGGCTCGGCGCTACAGCGCCATGTTGATAGCGCAGGCATGCTGAGGTTTCGCTGTGCGAGACCGCCTCCCACGTCGCCAGCCAGCCGTCGCCATGCAGATAATAGGCATCGGCGGCATTCCGGGTGAGTGCATGGCGCTGTCCGGCGAGAGTGAAAGCGTTGCCCTCCAGCCTGTTGCCGAAGGGAACTAGCGGAAAGCTTGCCTCAGTGCCATGGCGCTGAGACGCGAGACCATTGGTTCGTGCAGGACGAAAGATCGGGATCCCGCGATAGGTGCCGGAGAGGATTGAGCCGCCGAAGCGGCTCAACTCGATCGAAAGCGCACCGTTGTTGAGCCGCAGTATGTCCCCGGACATAGGGCAGCTAAGCCCGCCGTCCTGCCGCCGACGAGCGCAGGTTGTCGAGCAGCACGGCGAGCAGCAGGATCAGGCCGCGCACGACATATTGGTAGAAGGCCTGGATGTTGAGCAGGTTCATGACGTTCTCGGCGATGCCCATGATCAGCACGCCGATGATCACGCCGGTCATCGCGGCACGGCCGCCGGCAAGCGACACGCCCCCAAGGACGCAGGCCGAGATGACGGAAAGCTCAAGGCCCGTCGCCGCGTTCGGCTGGCCCGAGGTGATGCGCGAGGCGAGCAGCACGCCGGCAACGGCGCAGACGAGGCCCTGCAAGGCGAAAATCCAGATGCGCATGCGCGCGACATCGACACCCGCAAGCCGCGATGCCTCCGGGTTGCCGCCGATCGCCAGCGTGTTCTTGCCGAAGACGGTGCGGTTCAACAGGAAGCCGAAGGCGACGAAGAACAGCGCCATGACCCAGATCGGTGTCGGGATGCCGAGGAAGCGCGACAGTGCCAGCTGGTAGAAGCTCGGATCGTTGATGCCGACGGCGCGGCCGTCGGAGGCGATCAGCGCCAGGCCGCGCACGATCTGCATGGTGGCAAGCGTCGTGATGAGCGCGTTGATGCGGAAGCGGGCGATGACGACACCGTTGACCGTGCCGACGAGACCGCCGCAGATGAGCGCGGCAACAAGGCCGAGCAGGATCGAGCCGGTCGCGTTCGACGCCATCACCGCGACCATGCCGGAAAAGGCGACCGTCGAGCCGACGGAAAGGTCGAAGTCGCGCGAGGCGAGGCAGAACATCATGGTGCAGGCGACGATGCCGATGGTGACGACCGACTGCAGCAGGCCGAGCATGTTGCGCTCGGTCAGGAAGTTGGGAACCGTCAGCGAAACGACGAGAAAGGCCAGCGCGAAGATGACGACGAGTCCCTGTTCGCCGAGAAGAAGTTTTTTCAAGGAGGTCATCGTCACCGTGCCTGTGCGTGAGAAGGAGTGTTGGCGTTTTGAACGTCCGGTAGGGCTGCTGCGAGAATGCGCCGCTCGTCGAAATCCGCCCGTGGAATGTCGGCGGCGACCCGGCCTTCGCACATGACCATGATGCGATCGGCGATGCCCATGACTTCGGGCAGCTCGCTGGAGATCACCACGATCGCCATGCCCTCGGCGGCCAGTTCGTAGAGGATTTCGTAGATTTCCGACTTGGCGCCGACATCGATGCCGCGCGTCGGCTCGTCGATGACGAGCACCTTGACGCCCTCTTCCGACAGCCAACGGCCGAGGATCACTTTCTGCTGGTTGCCGCCCGAGAGATTGATGATGTCCTGGCGGCGCGACGGCGTGCGCACGCGCAGCTTGGCGATGAACTTGTCGGCAAGCGCACCCTCCTTCTTCGGGTTGATGATGCCGAAGGGCGAGAAGTGGCGGCGCGAGGAGATCGTCATGTTCTCCTCGATCGAGCGTCCCTGGACGATGCCGTCGAACTTGCGGTCTTCCGGGCAGAGCACGATGCCGGAGCGGATGGAGTGTGGCGGACTGTCCGCCTGGATCAAGGTGCCGTCGACAGAGACCGTTCCGCTGCTGCGGGCATCAGCGCCATAGACCAGGCGAGCCATTTCGCTGCGGCCGGCACCGATCAGCCCGAAGAAGCCGAGGATTTCGCCGCGCCGGACGGAAAAGCTTAAAGGTTGGCGCAGTTTCGGTCCCGAAATGCCTTCGACGCGCAACCGCTCCTGGCCGAGCGCGCGCTCGCGCCATCCCCAGATGTTGGCGATCTCGCGGCCGACCATTTCCGAGATGATCTGGTCGCGCGTCACCTTCGAAATATCAGGGTGGTGTGCAGCAAGCTTCCCGTCGCGCAGCACAGTCAGGCTGTCGCAGAGACGGAAGATCTCGTCGAGGCGATGGGAGACGTAGAGAATGACGGTGCCGTTGGCGCGCAGCCGGTCGATGAGGGCAAAGAGGATCTCGCTTTCCCTGGAGGAGAGCGACGACGTCGGCTCGTCGAGCGCGATCACCCGGGCGTCGAGCATGACCGCCTTGGCGATTTCCACCATCTGCCGCTCGCCGATCGAAAGCGAGGCGACCTTGACGGAGGGATCGACGTCGATGCCGATCTCCACAAGCTTCTTCGAGACGACTCCGATCAGTTGCTGGCGATCGATGACGCCGGCCTTGCCGGGAAAACGTCCGAGCCAGAGGTTTTCGGCGACCGTCAGCTCCGGCACGAGCTGCAGTTCCTGGTGAATGACGATGACGCCGGCATGGAAGGCGTCGCGCACCGAGCGGTAGTGTTGCTCTTTGCCGTCGATCAGGATTTCGCCGGTGTCTGCGGACTGGTCGCCGGAGAGGACGCGGATCAGCGTCGACTTGCCGGCGCCGTTTTCGCCCATCAATCCGTGCACGGCGCCTTTTTTCACCGAGAACGAGACGTTCGACAGCGCCTGGACGCCGGGATAGCCCTTGGAGATGGTTCGGAATTCGAGGAAGTCTTGCATCTGCGACGCTCCGGAAATGGGGCGCCCGGCGGAGCTAGGCCGCCGGGCTCAAGTCATCGAAGACGAGGATTACTCGATGCCGAGGTCCTTGCGAACGGCCTCATAGGTATCGCGCAGCGCGATCTGGCCGGCGGTCAGCGTCAGCTTTTCCGGCTCCTTGCCGTTGGCGACCCACTCATACATGTTAAGCGCGGTCTCGTAACCGTGGCGCTTCGGCGAGATGATCACGGTGCCGAAGAAGCCGGTTGCCGCGGGCTTCTTGAACTCGTTGATGGCCGAGTCAGCACCACCGATGCCGACGCCGATCATGCTGTCGGGAGCGATGCCGACGGTCTCGGTTGCGCGCACTGCGCCGAGCACCGCTTCGTCATTGAGGCCGACGGCGACCCACTTCTTGATGCCGGCATTCTTGTTGAGAACGACGGTCGAGGCGTTCAGCGCTGCTTCCGTATCGGTCTTGGCCTGCGGCGCGTCGAAGATGTTGGCTTCCGGGAAGCCGTTTGCCTTTAGCACCGAGAGCGCGCCTTCGACACGGTCGACGGCGGTCGGCAGCTGGTCGTAGGAGACGCGGATCGCGCCGACCTCCTTCATGTCCCAGCCGCGCTTCTTGATCTCGTCGACGATCGACTGGCCGACGGCTTCGCCGATCTTGGTTGCGGAAATGCCCATATGCGGCACGTCTTCGATCGGGCTGCCATCGGCGTTGACGAGGCGATCGTCAACGGTCATCAGCTTCAGGTCGTTGGCTTCAGCCTTGGCGATGATGCCGGGGCCGAGCTTGACGTCAGGCGTGCAGATGATGAAGCCTTGCGCGCCCTGGGCGCCGAGGTTGTCGATCGCTGACTGGACCTTCTCGCCATCTTCGGCGCCGATCTTGACCAGCGTGAAGCCTTTTTCCTTGGCGGCGACATCGGCGAACTTCCATTCGTCCTGGAACCATGGCTCCTCGGGCTGCTTGACGATGAAACCGATCTTGACGTCGGCGGCGAAGGCCGAGGTTGCGGCGAATACGGCGACGGTGCCAGCCAAGA
This sequence comes from Ensifer adhaerens, assembly GCF_013283195.1. GTDB lineage: Bacteria > Pseudomonadota > Alphaproteobacteria > Rhizobiales > Rhizobiaceae > Ensifer > Ensifer adhaerens_G. Next base: position 885,032 of record NZ_JABEKT010000002.1, read on the forward strand.
TGGCGGCTTTGAAGAAGCGCATGATTTCTCTCCCTGGTGAACTGCCTCCTGCAGTTGCCTTTTGTGTATGATGAATCATCATATCCGTCAATTGCCTTTGTATGATGATTGAGATAGTGATGTATAACTATTGCTGAAGTGCTCCCGGATCCCTGTCGCGAGGAAAGGTGATCTGGGATAAAAGCGTCGGCGGAACTGAAAGGGATGGGTGGAGATGCAGATGGAAGGACAGGAGCCGCAGGCCGTGGCCGCGGAGCAAGTACAGCGCCGGCCGCGCGTCCAGAAGAACGTGACGCGGACGATCGCTTCCGATATTTGCGCCGATATCTTTCCTGTCGGCTCCTATCTGCCGCGGGAAAATGATCTTTGTGAGCGCTACGGCGTCAGCCGAACCGTCATTCGCGAATCGTTGAAGATCCTGGAATCGAAGGGCATGGTGCGTGGCCGCTCGCGGGTCGGCACGGTCGTTTGCGGCAAGGACGAGTGGAACATCCTCGATGCCCAGGTGCTCGAATGGATCGGCGAGCGCATCTTCGAATTCGACCTGTTGAACTGCATTCTGGAAGCGCGCCGGGCGATCGAGCCGGTTGCGGCCGAATTCGCCGCGGAGCGCGCGACCGTTCAGGAAATCGCCGATCTCGAGCGCGCCTGGCAGGCGATGCGTGACGGCGAGCGCGATGTCGCCGGCTTCACCGATGCCGACGTTGCCTTCCACACCTGCCTGCTCAAGGCCAGCCACAACCAGGTCTTCCTGCAACTGGTCGGCATCATCCAGGCGGCGCTGAAGTTTTCGCTGCACGCTTCCAACGAAGCCGCCGAGCGGCGCGACGAAGCCATCGACATCCATCGCGAACTGGTCGAGGCGCTGCGCATGCGCGACAAGGCGGCGGCGCGCGATTGCTCGACGCGCATGCTTGATCTCGCCGCGCGCGACCTGGCAACCGCGGTCAAGCAGCACAGCCCCGCCAAACCCGTTCTCTGAAAATTCCCGCCGGCATGCACGCGCACGGCTGGTCACGACACGCTATCCTCACCGAACCGGACATCATTCCATGAAGATCACCAAGCTCACGACCTATATCGTCCCGCCGCGCTGGCTGTTTCTCAAAGTGGAGACCGACGAGGGCATCGTCGGCTGGGGCGAACCCGTCGTCGAGGGGCGGGCACTGACAGTCGAGGCGGCCGTGCACGAGCTTGCAGACTATCTCGTCGGCAAGGACCCGTTCCTGATCGAGGATCATTGGAATGTGATGTATCGCGGCGGTTTCTACCGCGGCGGCGCCATCCATATGAGCGCGCTTGCCGGCATCGACCAGGCGCTCTGGGACATTAAGGGCAAGGCGCTTGGCCAGCCCGTGCACTCCCTGCTCGGCGGCCAATGCCGCGACAAGATCAAGGTCTATTCCTGGATCGGTGGCGACCGCCCGAGCGACGTCGCCCGCAACGCCAAGGATGTGGTGGCGCGCGGCTTCAAGGCGATCAAGCTCAATGGCTGCGAAGAACTGCAGATCGTCGACACCAACGAGAAGATCGACAAGGCGGTCGAGACCATCGGCATCATCCGCGATGCGATCGGCCCGAACATTGGTATCGGCGTCGACTTCCACGGCCGGGTGCATCGGCCGATGGCCAAGGTGCTGGCCAAGGAACTCGAGCAGTTCAAGCTGATGTTCATCGAGGAGCCGGTGCTTTCGGAAAACCGCGAGGCGCTGAAGGAGATCGCCAACCATTGCTCGACCCCGATCGCGCTCGGCGAGCGGCTCTATTCGCGCTGGGACTTCAAGTCGGTGCTGGCGGACGGTTATGTCGACATCATCCAGCCCGACCTTTCCCATGCTGGAGGGATCACCGAATGCCGCAAGATCGCGGCTATGGCAGAAGCGTATGACGTGGCGCTGGCGCCCCATTGCCCGCTCGGGCCAATCGCACTTGCCGCCTGCCTGCAGATCGACGCCATCAGCTACAACGCCTTCATCCAGGAGCAGAGCCTCGGCATTCACTACAACGAGGCTAACGACATTCTCGACTACGTCTCCAACAAGGATGTCTTCCACTATGAGGACGGCTTCGTCTCGATCCCGCAGGGCCCTGGCCTCGGCGTCGAGGTCGACGAGGCCTATGTCATCGAGCGCGCCAAGGAAGGCCACCGCTGGCGCAACCCGATCTGGCGTCATGAGGATGGCAGCGTCGCCGAGTGGTAACGGCCGCGCCGACTGATCGGATAGAGAGGGAACAGGCATGAGCAAGCGGCTTGCTGGCAAGCGCATCGTCATCACCGGGGCAGCGCAGGGCATTGGCCTCGCCATGGCGGAGGAATTTCTGAAGGAAGGCGCCAGCCTCTTTCTGATCGATCGCGATGGACCGCTGCTCGACCAGGAGACAGCAAGGCTCAAGGCGGCTGGCGGCACGGTCGCCTCGACGACATCAGACATTACCGACGCCGACGGGATTGCCGAAGCCATCGGTCAGGCCGAAAACACGATCGGGCGCCCGAATGCGCTCGTCAACAATGCCGGCATCAACGTCTTTTCTGAACCACTGGCGTTGAGTGACGCCGACTGGCAGCGCTGCTTCGACGTCAATCTCAAGGGGGCGTGGAACTGCAGCCGGGCCGTGCTGCCGGGCATGATCGAGGATGGCGGCGGCGTCATCCTCAATATCGCGTCCACCCATGCCTTCACCATTATCCCGCACACTTTCCCTTATCCGGTGGCGAAACATGCGCTTCTCGGCATGACCAAGTCGCTCGGCATCGAATACGCTTCAAAGGGGATCCGGGTGAACGCCCTTGCGCCGGGGTACGTGCTGACGCAGAAGGCTGTCGAATACTGGAACAGCTTCCCGGACCCGGTCGCTGCCGAGGCCGAGACGATGAAACTGCATCCGAGCGGCCGCATCGCCACGGCTGACGAGATCGCCCGCGCCGCACTGTTCCTGGTGTCGGACGAATGCACCTTCATCAACGCCACCTGCCTGACCGTCGACGGCGGCTTGAGCGTCCTGCACCATCCCTGAGCCAGACCGGCAGGTCTGGTCTGAATTGCATTCGCCAATCACTGCGCTGCGCGGTGGTTGGCGTTCCTCGCCGGCCGCCGTTTGATGCCGGGCTGGCAGCGCCCTGCGCGCTTACCGCGGCTCTCACCTCTTCATCCTGCCTAACCTTCAACTTCTCGATCGCTGCTCCCGCTTTTCGAACAGGCGAGCAAGCCGGCTTGTTGTGCGGTTTGACGCTTGACCGCGAATAACTCCGATTATATGAGAAATAAAAAGCGCGACACGCCACTCGGAGGGCGGGCGCACGGCGGGGGAGTGGACATGTCGAGAAAACTGAGATCGCAGCATTGGTTCGGAGGGCTAGACAAGGATGGTTTCATTCATCGCAGCTGGATGAAGAACAACGGCCTGCCGGATGACGCCTTCGATGGACGCCCGGTCATCGGCATCTGCAACACGTTCTCCGAACTCACACCTTGCAACGCCCACTTTCGCGGCCTGATCGAACACATCAAGGCGGGCGTGCTGGAGGCGGGTGGCCTGCCGCTGGAATTTCCGGTGTTTTCCTGCGGCGAGTCCAATCTGCGTCCGACCGCCATGCTCTTTCGCAACCTCGCCTCCATGGATGTGGAAGAGGCGATCCGCGGCAACCCGATCGACGGCGTCGTACTGATGGCCGGCTGCGACAAGACCACGCCGTCGCTCGTCATGGGGGCCGCCTCTTGCGATCTGCCGGCAATCGTCGTTTCCGGCGGGCCGATGCTGAACGGCCGACTGAAGGGCAGGACCATCGGCTCGGGTACGGATGTCTGGAAGTTTTCCGAGGATGTGCGGGCCGGCGTCATGACGCCGGCCGAATTCATGGCGGCGGAAAGCGCAATGTCGCGCTCGCCAGGTCATTGCATGACCATGGGCACCGCCTCGACCATGGCGTCGATGGCCGAAGCCTTGGGGCTGGCTCTACCCGGCAACGCGGCCTATCCCGCGGTCGACGCTCATCGCGCGCGCCTGGCGCGGCTCTCCGGTCGGCGGATCGTCGCGATGGTTGCCGAGGACCTGCGGCCCTCGCATATCCTGACGCGAAAAGCCTTTGCCAATGCCATCCGCGTCAACGGCGCCATCGGCGGCTCGACCAACGCCGTCGTGCATCTGCTGGCGATCGCCGGGCGGGTCGGCACCGAACAGACGCTCGAGGATTGGGACCGGTTTGGCCGGGATATCCCGACGATCCTCAACCTCATGCCGTCAGGAAAATTCCTGATGGAAGACTTCTGTTACGCCGGCGGCCTGCCCGCGGTCATGAAGGAGATCGCCGACCTACTCGACCTCGACAATCCGACGGTGACCGGCAAAAGCGTCGGCGAAAACATCGCGGATGCGGAGAACTACAATCCGGATGTCATTCTGCCTCGTGCCGTTGCGCTGACCCAACAGGGTGGCATCGCTGTGCTCAAGGGCAATCTCGCGCCGCAGGGCGCGATCCTGAAACCGTCTGCGGCAACCCCGGCGCTGATGCAGCACCGCGGCCGCGCCGTCATCTTCGAAACGATTGATCACTACAAAGAGCGAATCGACGATCCCAACCTTGATATCGACGAGACCTCGATCATGGTTCTGAAGAACTGTGGGCCGAAGGGTTATCCGGGGATGGCCGAAGTCGGCAACATGGCGTTGCCGCAGAAGCTTTTGAAGCAGGGCGTGCGTGACATGGTGCGCATTTCCGACGCCCGCATGTCCGGCACGGCCTTCGGCACTGTGGTCTTGCACGTGGCGCCGGAGGCAGCTGTCGGTGGTGCTCTGGCGCTGGTCCGGGACGGTGACTGGATCGAGCTCGACGTCGCCGGGCGTCGGCTCCACCTCGATGTCGACGAGGCGGAGCTTGCTCGCCGCCGGCAGCAGTGGACGCCGCCTGAGATCGCCATGCCGGGCGGCTACCAGGGCCTTTATGTCGAACGGGTGATGCAGGCCGATCGCGGCGCTGATCTCGATTTCCTTGTCGGTTGTCGCGGGCACGCCGTGCCGCGCGAAAGCCACTGAGGAGGAGCGGCGATGTCCCGGTTCGACCCCGCTGACCTGCACGGCATCCACGCCATCCTCTATGCGTTGTTCGATTGCGACGAAAAGCTCGATCGCGGAGCCATGCGGCGCCAGACTGAGGTCTGTCTTGATGCCGGCGTGCATGGCATGGCGGCCCTCGGTCTTGCAACCGAAGCCTCGAAATTGAGCGAGGCCGAACGCATGGCGGTGATGGAATGGCTGGTGGAAGACACGGCCGGCCAAGTGCCGGTGGCGCTCACCATCTTCGGTCCTTCGGTCGAGGAGCAGGTCCGTCAGGCGCGCCATGCCGTTGGTGCGGGCGCCGACTGGCTGATCCTGCAGCCGCCGATCGTCGGCCAGTTCTCCGCCCAGGAATATATCCGCTTCTTCGGCCGTGTCGCCGATGCGATTGATGTGCCCGTCGCCATCCAGAATGCGCCAGCCTTCATGGGGAGGGGACTGACCGCAACCGACATTGCAGAGTTGGTCCGCCAGCATCCGAACATTACGCTGATCAAGGGCGAGGGACCGGTGGTCGATATCGCCGCGCTGATCGAGGTTACCGAGGGAAGATTGCCGGTTTTCAACGGCCGGGCCGGTCTCGAACTCATCGACAACCTGCGGGCCGGATGCCGCGGCTTCATTCTTGCGCCCGACTGCATCGACCATGCCGTCAGGGCTTACGAGTTCTATCGCGACGGCTGGGACGAGGAGGCGGACGCGGCCTATCGCGACATGCTGCCGGCCGTGGTGTTCACCATGCAGGGGATCGAGAACCTGATGTGCTACGGCAAACGTCTCTTTGGTGAACGCGCCGGCCTGCCCGTGTTCGACCGTGCGCCGGCGCTGCGGCCGACGGCGACCGGCCTGGCGATGGTTGAGCGTTTTGCCGAAGAGCTTGGCCGGCTCGGCGAGGAATAGGCGTTATCGCCATGCCAGGGGCCGACCGCCCGTTGTTGGGGCGTGGCGACGGCTATGGTAGCAAGGGGTCGAATCGCGCCAAAGTGCGCGCCGGGATTTCGGAAACGGACGGCTGATGACGACATTTACGATCGGAGACCGGGGCTTGCCCGCACAGATCGCGGCGGAAATCGGCCGGCGGATTGCGCTCGGCGAACTCAAGCCCGGCGAGATCCTGCCCAAGGAGTCCGAGATGCTGGGCAATCTGCGCGTCAGCCGGACGACCTTGCGCGAGGCGCTGAAGATCCTGTCGACCAAGGGCTTCATCGAGGCCAAGCCGCGCCTGGGCACCCGTGTCCGCGCGCCGGAGCATTGGAACACGCTCGATCCGGTGGTGCTCTCCTGGCACGAGGGCGCGGATGACCAGCAGCAACTCGCCGAGGAACTGTTCGAGATCCGCCTGGCGATAGAGCCGATGGCAGCGGGGCTTGCCGCTCGCCGTGGGTCGGCGGATGAGCTTGAGCGCATCCGCGCGGCCTATGCCCGCATGACGGAAGACCACGCGACGGTTTCTGCCGCGATTGAAGCTGACATCGATTTCCACCTGGAAATCATCCAGGCGGCGCACAATCGCTTTCTTCTGCCCGTCTCAGCGGTCATTCGCACGGCGCTGACAATCAGTATTCCCCGCACGCTCAGGACGTTTGGTGGATTGCAGCACTCCCTCAAGATGCACGAGGCGATCGTCGAAGCGATTGAAGCGCGCAATGCGGCAACGGCAGAAACGGCGGCGGAAACACTGTTGAACGCCACCTACCAGCGCAATTTCCTATCCGCACAGCCGTAACCAGGACCCAGTCACGGCATCATTTTCGGTGCAGGTTGATCTCGCTGGTGACGACCCTGTCACCGGATTCCGGGTCGACATCAACAGTCGTCAGCCGCATGCCGTTGGCGCCAACTTTCTGTAGCGTCAGATCCGCGCTGCGGTCGCCGTTGACTTCCTTCGCCCAGCGAATGGTCAGGTTGATGGCATCACCGCGACGGCTGCCGCTCAAGCCCGCCCGTCCGCCGCGCGGGCCGAGATACGATCCGCTGTATTTCGTGCCGCTGAATTTCAGTTGGGCATCGATCGATTTTGAGATCAGGATCAACCCGCGGCAGACGCCCTCCATCGACAGCGCCAAGCCCTGCGATTGAGAATCGAAGTTGCAGGAAACGTTGATGGGCGACATATGCGTGCGGATTCTGACTGTCCCGGCGCCCGTCCAGCTGCCCTGCAGCGACTTCAGGAACGCACCTTCGTCCGCCTGGGCGGCGCCGGCAAGCGATGTTGTCATGGCGGCAAACACGAGCCAACGCAGCATAACGCAATCCTCCGTTCAGAGGCTCGGCATGGTACACCAGCCAAGGCCCAGATCACCAGCCGCAACGCGCAACCGCGGCGGATGTTCCGCGCGGTCATGCACTGACGCTTCCAGCGGAGCGTATTGCCTCTAGCCATACGGCCGGACGGTTCGGCTTAGGCGTCTATGCGCATGACGGCATTCAGGCGTCCATGAGCAACGGTGTGTCGCCATTAACCTCATCTGGCGAAAGCCTCGCCAAGGCGGTGGATGTATGCGCTAAAAGTTGGTAAAGAAACTGTTACTATCATAGTATATGTATTCAACATGAACGTCACTTCGACTTAATTATTGTCATGCATACGTCTTTGGATCGATATTGTGTTTATCGCACCGATTTTTTTGCTCATATCACACTCGTCTATACAGCGGTACACCGGCCGACGGCCCATCGTGAAGGCTACGAACGAGCTCGGTGATCCGGCTGCCTCGTGGGGTGGGAGGTCGTGAACGTTCATCCTTCGCATCACGGTGCTTTCGAACACCCTCTTGCTCCCTGGATTGACGCGATCCTCGAGCGAGAGCAGTTTGCCGAAGCCTTGCGCGATGTGGCGCTGCGGCTTGTCGCGATGCACGACATCGCGCCCAGGATCGTGCGCTACACCGCCAATCTGCAGAAGTGGCTTCTCACCCAGGCAATCCTGACTTTGCACTTCGAGCGCAAGACGGACCCCACCCGCTCGGGCCTGACAGCGGCAAAGCTCTTGGATTTTTTCGTCGCCAACAATGTGGCAAGCCGAAATACGGCCGTGGCTCATCTGGCCGAAATGCGAAGCTACAGGCTGTTGCTTGATGCCGAATGGGCGGGCGACAAGCGTCTGCGGCCGCTGATCGTGTCGGAAACGGCCGAGGACCTTATCCGTCAGTGGTTCGACGGGCACCTCAGATCGCTCGACAGGTTGGACAAGGGGAGGCGCTGCGATCTTTCCAGTGCCAAGCCATCCCTGATGCATTTCGCACATCCAAGGGCGACGCGGCGCCTGTTCGGCGAGCCAGGCTGGTGTTCACCGCCAGAAAGCGTTGCCACATTCGTCTGGACGGAGTCCGGCAGCAACATTCTCCATGATCTGATTGCGCGCCTGCCCAAGGGGGAGCTTGCTGAGGGGCAAATAACGATCGGCCCCTTGCGGATCAGCGAGATCACCAACCGCTACATCATTTCGAAAAGTCACGCCCAACGGGTGTTTGCGCGTGCGCGCGACCTGGGCATCGTCGGTTGGCAAAGGCCGGGCAACCGCGGCGATCTATGGGTGTCCTCAGCGCTTGTGCATGACTATCGACGATGGCAGGCGGTCAAGTTTGCCGCTCTCGAAGAGGCATTCGATTGGGCTGTTGCCCGAACGGCATAGCAGGCCGCAGCCGTTCACCATGCGGCATTCGCAAACAGGCCGTTTGTGTGCTGCCGTTGCCGGCCTCCAAGGTTGCTTTTGCGTTAACGTCGAGCGCCGCTTTTTAGCGTTCAAATTGGTGGAAATTTTTCCAAGTATCTATGGCTATTGCTTAATTCGGCGTCGCTACAACTTGTCTCATCAAGAACGGGGAGACAAGAAATGAACAACGCTAAAGTAATTTCTGCAGTATTGCTTGCATCGCTTCTTTCGGCTCCGGTCGCCATGGCCGGCACCGAATTCGCTTCGCCGGCCTTCGTGCAGCAGGCCACCGGCGGCGCCGGCTTTTCGGCGCTCGATACTGCCGCCATCATGAAGCCGGTCATGGACCTGATTGTTGCAACGCCGACCGTCGACACGTCGTCGCTCGCGGGCAACCTTTCCTTCGTCTACCAGAGCGGTGACTTCAACACCGCCTCGATCCAGCAGAGCGGCGTACGCAACGTCGGTTTGATCCAGCAGGCCGGCTACATGAACTCGGCCTCGATCAGCCAGACCGGCGTCGGCCACCAGGCCTTCATCTCGCAGCAGGGCCGCAACAACGTTGCGATAATCAGCCAGCGCTAAGAACAATAACAGACACGACGGCGCGCCCGGGGACAGGCGCGCCGTCTATCTACATTCGGTAGAGCCTGCGGTCGCGGGCTCTTTTTCTCTTTCTGCTGGCGCCGGGGTTTACTGCCCGTCATCCACCTCTGGCAGCGGCACCGGGTTGGGATTGGGCTGCGGAACGCCACCGAAATCGGGGAAGTCGATCGTGAATCCTGGGCCACTGTCGCTTGCACCTTCGCCCTGGGCGCTTGCCTGCGAAAGCAGCCAGTTGCCGTTTAGCGGATCGCCGCCGAGCGAGGGATTGATCGGGCGATAGACAAGCTCGGACGCGAAGCCCGTTCCGCCTGCCGCGATGGTTACCGTTGCCGCGAGAAGTGCGGTCTGAAGCAACTTCATTGGTATTCTCCTTCTTGAGTATCGGGGGCGGTCAACGTTTAGGTAGAACGTACATCCGGCCCGGGACCACGACAACGGTCTTGTTTTCCAGTCCGCGCAGGCCGGTCGGCATCATGTACCGTCCGCTCTGTGCCGTCTGGATCGCCAGCACCGTCGAATTCTTGGAATCACGCACATCCAGCACGCCGGCGAGGCTGTTGCCGTCCTGGATATAGGCGATCTGGTTGTTCTCGCCGGAGACGCCGACAAGCTGGAAATTATTGTCGCCGCGGCTTGCCTGCACCACCGAGTTGTTGTTGCCACCCTGGACGAGAAGCAGGGCCGAGCTGTTGCCCTCGATCGCCTGGACGGCGCGGTTGTTGGTGCCTGCCTGCTGGATCAGCGCCAGGCTGCCCGTTCCCTCGATGCCGGCATTGGCATTGTTGCCTTGGCCGAGCTGGATGATCGATGTCGTCGAACCGCTTTCACCGCCGAGGAACGGCTGGATCGGCGCCATCAGCGCGTTCACCTCGGCCGGATTGGTGCTGTAATCCCTGACGAGCAGGTCTTCGGCCGCAGCCGTGCTGGCGGCCGCTACGAGGCCTGCGGCCATGATCGCGTGGCGAAGAACTTTGCCGATTGGGCGTGTTGAACGTTTCATCTGTCTTCTACCCGTTTTTCTGTTTCTTCGGTCAGATGCGTGTCATCGGTTGCGAAAGCTCGATCGTCTGGTCGAGATCGCAGAGTGTCTTGCCAGCGTCGTCCGTAACCACGAGCGTGATGCGGACCCGACCGGGGCGGTTGATCACGACCTGCGTGTCGCCAAGAGAGCCCTCGGAAAAGCGGTTCTTCTGGCTGGTCGTGCTGCTTCCCCCCGGGGATTGCTTGGCGATGCTTAAGGCGAAACTGCCGTTGAGGTCGGCTGCACCTTCGATGAAGGGTCTGAGCGTCGCCATCTCCTGTCCACCGATCCGTACCCCGCATGCCTTGATGCGGGGATCGCTGGAATTGCCGAGGATGGTCTGACCGTTCATCGAAGTGGCACTCGCTTGAAAGCCGAAAGTGATCGTGACTGCAAAAATCTGGAGAAACCGAATTGCCTGCACAAGCCGCATGACCTGATCCTCCCTGAAGGGGTGGGGCGCTCGAAAGCGCCCCACCGTGTCGATCAACCTCTGTCGATCAATTCTGGCTGACGAAAGCGACGTTTCTGCTGCCGGCCTGGATGACCACCGAGTTCTGGCCGCTGTTGCCCTGGCTGACGATCGCATAGTTGCGATCGGCATCGCTCGAGCCGCTGCCGTACTGCAGCACCACCGAGTTGGAAGCGGAGCCCGTCTGGCTGATCCAGGCGTTGGAGTAGGCGCCTGCCTGGACGACTGCCGACGAATGACCGCCAGCGCCCGACTGGTCGACGAGAGCAAGCGAGTTGTTCGACGACTGGACGATCAGCGAGGTGTTGCCCACTGTGTTCGACTGGTTGGTGCCGGCGACGTTCTTCTTGCCGTTCTGGATCGTCAGAGCAGCGTTGCCGAGGCTTGCGATTTGCGTCGTCGTTGCCACGTTGTCCCGACCGGACTGGATGATGCCGGCTGCAGAGAGGATGGCGCCGTTCTGCAGGTTGCTTGCGCTGTTGCCTTCGCCAGACTGAACGATGGCGGCGGCTGCACCGAGCGTTGCCGTCTGGATGTTGGCAGCACCGTTGCCGTCACCGATCTGAACCGTGGCGGCAAGCGAGCCGGCAGCAACGGTCTGGAAGTTGAAGGCCTCGTTGTCGTCGCCGACCTGTACGATACCGGCTGCCGACGCGACCGTCGGAATGTTCACTTCGCCAAGCGGGTTGGTGAACGGAGTTTCGATAGTTTTGTCTGTTTCAGATTGTGTGGTTGTAGCATTTTTGCGAATGCCGAGGAAACTGCCGCCACTATAGACGGTCTTTGCCTCATAGGTGGTTATGTCCACACTGAGCGTTCCACTTGCAGGGAGTATAAGCTGCCCAATCTGGACGTTAGCGGCGGCGTTACCGTCGCCAAACTGCCCAACGAGAGCAACAGAGTCTTTAGCAGGGGCAGAGCCGGAGCCCGTCGCAATTGTCGGACCGCCTTCAACGCCAAACTTGAACAAGTCAAAACCAACATTCCAATTGGTGTAATTCGGCATCGGCAGCTTGATGGTGGCGTCAAACGCCGGCGCCACCTCATAGCTGACGGTCTGCGTCACGCCCTGCGTGTTGTAGGCGGTGTTTCCCGAACCGACCTGCAGGATGCCGGCGACGACATTGCTGCTGTCGGCCTGCTGCAGGTTGCCGGCGGTGTTGCCCCAGCCGAACTGGCCGATCAGGGCCGTCGCGCCGACGACGTCGTTCTGGACGTTGGCAGCCTCGTTGTTGCCGCCAGCGCCCTGGATGATGAAGGCGTTGGAGAGTGACGACGCCGTCTGGCTGTTGACCGCTTCATTGAAGCGACCGCTCTGGATGATCGTCGCATCGACGCCGGTGCTCGAGAGCTGCAGGTTGGCAGCCGTGTTGTCGCGGCCGTCCTGTAGGATGGCGGCGCTGCTGCCGGTTACGCCGGACTGCAGGTTGGCTGCCTCATTGCGGTTGCCCGACTGGATGATCGAGGCCTCGACATCCGTGCTGGTGAGCTGGACGTTGCCGGCGACGTTGCGGTTACCGTCCTGCAAGATGCCGGCGGTGCCGCCGTTGACACCCGACTGGGCATTGCTCGCCTCGTTGCGGTCGCCGTTCTGCAGGGTGAATGCGTCGACATCGCTGCTGCCGGTCTGGATCGTGCCCGCACTGTTGCGGTCGCCCTTCTGCAGGATGATGGTTGCCATGTCAGCGCCGTCGGTCTGCAGGTTTGTCGCTTCGTTGCGCGCGCCGTCCTGGACGATCAGCGCATCAGAGTTGACCAGATCTGACTGCACGTTGCCGGCCGTGTTGCGGCTGCCGAGCTGCAGGATCGAGGCGTTGGTCGGATCGACGTCGGTCTGAAGGTTGGCTGCGACGTTGTTGGAGCCGCCCTGGATGATGTTCGCAGTTGCTTCGAGGCCGCCGCTTTGTACGTTCACACCGCTGTTGCCGCTGCCGACCTGCAGAATGTTGGCAGCGTTCTTTACGCCGCTGTCGATCTGCGCGTTGCTGGCGCCGTTGCCGGTGCCGAACTGGGCGATGTTGGCATCATTGTCGCGGCCGGTATCCTGGAAGTTCGTGCCGGTGTTGCCCGAACCGAACTGGCCGATATTGGCGCTGTTGCGGGTAAACTGCTCGCTGCCGACGGCGTCGTTCTGGGAGTTGGCCGCGATGTTGTCGTCGCCGAACTGCAGGATCGTCGCGTCGTTGCCATCGGTCAGGTTTCCGCCGCGATTGCGGGCGTTGACGGCAAGGTTGTCGTCGCCAAACTGGGCAATCGACGAGCTGTGCTTCGTGCCGCCTTCCGACAGGTTGTAAGCGTCGTTGCGCTTGCCGCCCTGCAGGATGGTTGCCGTCGAATTGCGGCCATCGTTCTGGGTGTTGACGGCAAGGTTGTCGTTGCCGACCTGTCCAATGACGGCCTTGTTGTCGTTGTTGTAGCCGTTGTTGTGGAAGTCGCCGATCTGGCTGTTGAGCGCGGTGTTGCGATTGCCGTCCTGGACAGTCTGCGCCGTATTGTTCTTGCCGCCGCCTGCGCCGCCGGCCTGGAGGTTGACGGCGTTGTTCTTGTTCCCGCTCTGGACGATCGAAGCGTTCAGCTTGTCGGCCGGGCCCGCCTGGGAACCCGGAGACTGCAGGTTCGAAGCCGTGTTGTTGTTGCCGTCCTGCAGGATGAAGGCGTCGGAGTTGTTCACCGAGGTCTGGACGTTGGCAGCGGCGTTGCTGTTTCCGTCCTGGATAACCGTTGCGGAGGTCGGGTCGACATTCGTCTGGGTGTTGACGGCGCTGTTGTCCTTGCCGTTCTGGGCAATGATGGCCGTTGCGTCGACCGAACCACCCTGCTGGGTGTTGATCGCGCCATTGCCCTTGCCTACCTGCAGGATGCCTGCATTGCCGTCCTTGCTGCCGGTCTGGTTGTTGATCCCGGCGTTGCCGGTGCCGCTCTGGGCGGTGACGGCGTTGGACGACGTTTCGTTCGTCTGGTTGTTGATGGCAGCATTGCCGGATCCGCTCTGCAGGATGCCGGAGAAATTGCCGCCGCCAAGCGCGCCCTTCTGGTTGCTTTCGGCATAGTTGCCTGGCTTGGTAGCGTCGTCATTCAGCTGGATGATGCCGGTGTCGTTGCTCGTCGCGCCCTTTTCCTGGGTGTTGCGCGCAATATTGGCGTTGCCGCCCTGGAAGATCGTGCCGCGGTTGTTGCCGGTCTGGCGGAACGTGTCGACCAGGTTGTTGGTGCCGAACTGGGCAATGCCACCGACGTTCTCGCCCTTCTGCAGGAAGTCACCGCCGACGACGTTCTGCTTGCCGAGCTGCATGACGCCGAGGTCGTTGTTGCCTTGTTGAGCGTCACCGGCTGCGCCACCTGCTGTCAGCGGCAGGAAGACGTTCTGCTGGCCGTGCTGGTAGATGAAGCCGCGGTTGGCGCCTTCCTGGGACAGGTAGGCGAAGTTGCTGTCGTCGCGCTGGCCGATGTAACCGGTGTTGGCTTCCTGCGCTGAAGCGGCTGCGGACATCGCCAGGACGGCAACGCCGGTCAGCAACAAAGTTCTTCTTGCTGAAAATTTCATGGACTTCTCCCTTTTGTTCGGCGCCGGCGTCTTGGTCGCCCTGAAGCGCCGCACTCAATTAGAGCGTTAACAATTCGTTTAATATCACTGCGTCCTGTGTCTGAACAAGGCGCTCCTACAGAATAATTAAGTAGTAGTTAATCACAAAAATAGAAACACCCAAAATTGGGGTAATTATGTCGGTAGTGTCGAAACAAAAAAACACGCTGCGGCGAATCAATATAGATTCGCCGCAGCGTGTTATTAAATAGATTTACTTTTAGCCTTGTTTATACTTTGAGGGTATCGCAGGTCGGTTATGAGGACGGAAGCGAGATATTTCCATATTTCTCTTCATAGGCCCGAATGAACTCTGCTTCGCGCGTGCGGTCCTTCAGATGCCAGAGGCCCTGGCGCACACCATCGACGGCGAGCGAATAGACGCCGAGTTCGATGCCTTCTCTGACAGCCAGCGAGCCTGGATCGTTGCGCGACTGGCCGAGTTCGATCTCGAGCAGTTCGCCGGCGGTCGCAAACTTGTATGCCCCGCCACGAACCTGCACCGAGTAGATTTGCTTGGTCGTGGTGGTGGAGGCGAGGACTTCGCCGGTTTGCACGCTGACGGCGCGCAGATTGACGGTGACGATATCGGAGCGATACTGCACGTCCCCGCCGATCCCGAGATAGCGTGCACCGGCGCCGCCGGTCAGTTCGTTGGAATCGTATCCGACGATGCCGCCCTCGAGCAGCAGTCCGGCGAACCGCACGGGCGGCAGGCCACTCTGACGGCCATAGGCGCGTTGCGTGTTCTCGATCAGTGTTCGTTCCTGGACGAGATTCTTGAGGCCCGAGCGTTCGACGACCCGGAACCACTGGCCGTTACCGGTCTTCTTGAGCACGTCGACCAGGATCGCAGCACCGCCCTGTGTGACAGCGCGGCTGTATTCCGCAAAAGCCTCGTTGGGCTTTGCCTGGCCGGTGAGGTCAGGGAAATCATAAACCGCGATATCGACCGGGATCTCGGGCAATGGCATCGACTTTACCTTCGGTGTCGTCTTCGTCGGTGCGGTCAGCGTCGCCGCCGGCGTATCCAATTGTTGACCGCTTTGACATCCCGCAAGGAGCCCACCAAAGACACAAAGAGCTGCCAGTTTGAACTTCATAATTCCCCCGTCAGGTTGCTGCCGCAAGTTGCAGCAAGCCATACGTCATCGCTTCTCGAGCCGGATCCGGCCGAAACTATAGGCGTGCAAATATACTTTTCCGGAAACTATAGTTTTCGGAACGAAAGCATTTCGAGACTGATTGACTACCCTCAGTGATCCACCCGACCGAACTAGCCCAGCCCTGGTCTGGCGAATTTATTGCACCGCTTCCCTACCACTGAAGTTTTATGGGTTCGCAGTCCCATTTTTGGGTGAATCCGCGATTTTGGCCGAAAATGAGGCAGGAATGCACAATCTGGTTAACGCGATGGTAACCATGACCGTTCCGGCATTAGGACCTAACGGCTGACCGTCCCACGCCCGACTGTGGGCCATTCCGTGTCGGACGAAATCAACCGGACGATTGCCGACGAGCCGGCACCAACGGTGGGCACGACATCGCTTGCTGCACGCTGGACGGTGCTGGAGCTGGCGGAAGAGGCAGCTTGCCCGCCGGCTTTTCCTGGTCGAGCAGATGAGGCTGAAGTATTTCTTTTTGCTTGTGAATTTGTCGTCGAAACATTCGGTTTTGCGCCGGATGGCATCTGGTCGACATAGGCTTTGTTGCCGCCATTTCGGTTGACCTGGTCGACATAGGCCTGTGCCCAGACCGTGCCGCTCGTCAACAGCGACAGGCAGAGGAAGGCGGAAATTCGCATGGGCGACAGCAGGTTCGAAGTCATATTCTTCACCAAATCTAAAAACCCTGATTAGACATGATCCTTATGCATTTCTTCATAAAACCACAATCGGCAACGCCTGTTTGACTCAGGTAATGTTCCGTGGAAGACAAAATGCACGAAGATATATTGGAGGACTCCCCATGACGTGCAGGAACGCGATGCGTCTTGTGTTCGGCTTTTCGACGGCCTTGGTGCTCGCTTCGCCGTTGCCGCTGGCGGCGCAGGACTCGCCGGGGCCGATGTTCTCCACCCCCGCATCCCGCTCGACAACAGGTGCACCGATCCTGATCGACCCAAACGCAGACGGAAACGGCCAGATCATCGACTCCGTCGGCGGCAAGACGCAGATGCGGCCTGCCGGGACCTCTGACAAGGCGCAGAAGCCTGCGCAAGCGCAGCCATCAATGACCGGGGCTGCCGCCGAGCAGTTCAAGCAATGGGCGCTGCAATGCGTCGAACTGGGTAAGGAGCCTGCCCGCTGCCAGATCTCCGGCAGCACACTGTCCGGCGACGGCAAGCAGGTGATCCTGGTGATGAGCCTTGCGTTTCGTCCGGACGGAAAGACGGTTGCGATGCAAATGGCGGTGCCGCTCGGCGTCGCGTTGAAGGACGGGGTCAAGATCAATGTGGCTGGCGGTTACGAAGCGGCAATGGCGCTCAGCCGTTGCACGCCGCAGGGTTGCCTTGTCGAAGGTGCCGTCGAGCCGGCGCTGGTCGAAGCGATGAAGGCGAAGGCGGCAGCAACCGTCACGGTGGCAACGCCGGAAGGCAAGGCGATCCCGATCACGCTATCGCTTTCCGGCTTTTCCGACGCCTACACCGCCCTTCTCGGGCGCCACGCGGACGCAAAGAAGGCGAGCAGCAACTGAGTGGGGATCGCTCGGGCGACAACCGGCTTTGTCGCCCGCCGGCTCCCTTCGAAGGACATGCCGGGCTACCGCGGGCTATATCCCGTGCAGCACCTGTGTCGCCTTGACTGCGGCCGAGGCGCGGTTTTCGACGCCGAGCTTCACATAGATCTGCTCAAGATGCTTGGTCACCGTGCGTGAGCTCAAGCCGAGGATCTCGCCGATGTCGCGGTTGGATTTCCCCTTGGCAATCCAGAGCAGCACCTCGGACTCGCGTTGGGTCAGGGCGAAATGCTGACGCAGCATCTCGTCGTCGCTTCGTCGGCTTTCGGCCGTCAGCCTGAACAGGTACTCGTTGGCGCCGATCGAGCCGAGAAACGAGACCTGCAGGCCGGATTGCCCGGGCTCTTCGAGCGTAAAACTGTTTTCCCGCTTTCCGCCGGCCTCGGTCTTTTCCATCCAGGCTGCAATGCGTCTGGCGATCGTTGCCAGGCCCTCATCGCTGCCGGTTGCCGCGTTGACCAGGCGGTTGGCCTGCGGTGTCGACCAGCGAACGCTGCCATCAGAGCGAACGGCAAGCAGATGGCGACCGGCGGCATCGAGCGCGACGCGGGCGCTTTGCGCTGAGCGGGCATTGGAGAGATGAACGCGGATGCGCGCCCTCAGTTCATCGATGTTGATGGGTTTCGTCAGATAGTCGACACCGCCGGCTTCGAGCGCATGGACCACATGCTCGGTTTCGGTGAGCCCTGTCATGAACAGCACCGGCGTCTGGCCAACCGAGGCGTTGGCCTTCAGTCTGAGGCAGGTTTCGAACCCGTCCATGCCGGGCATGACCGCATCCAGGAGAATGACGTCGGGGGTGATCCGGTCGGCAATCGACAGGGCGGCATTGCCGGAGGTGGCGATCAGCACGGAAAAGCCGGATTGCTCCAAAGCTTCGGTCAAAAAACCGAGCGCTTCGGGGGAATCGTCCACTAGCAGGACGATGTCGCGACGATCATAAGTCTCAACCACGGGTGATGGCTCCAATCGTCGTTTTTTCCTTCAGGAAGGCATCATAACCGGAGAGGTCGAAGGCCTGCACATAGGCTCGCGCTGCCTTGACGAAGAGCTGATGTTCCGGTTGCAGGCCGATCTCGGCAAGCTTGGCCTCGATGCCTCTGACATAGCCGATCTCGCCGAGCCGGATCAATTCTTCCACATGGTGCTGACCGGGCAGCGTCATCGCATCCGCGCATGCAGCAACCGGTTCTTCAGATGCTTCGCCCTCATGGATCCAGGTGAGGCCGAGTTGCACGGCGAGTTTGTCCGCGAGTTGTCCGACGCCAAAGGGCTTGGTGAGTGTATCATTGTGGCCGACAAAGGCGCCGGTGGTCGACCCGTCGCCGATATTGGCGGACAGCATTATGATCGGCGCCACCTTGCCGTCGCGTCGCAATCGATCAACGAGGTCCCAGCCGCTCATATCGGGCATGGAGATATCGACGAGAAAGATATCCGGGCTGAGCGCTTCAAGCATGGCGAGGCATTGCTTGCCGCTGTCAGCCGTCAGCACGGTGAAATCCATCGGCGTGAGAATTTCGCGCATGAGGTCGCGGTGATCGGCGTTGTCGTCGACCACCATGATTGTCCGCCGCGGGCCGAGATAGGAGGTGATCCGTCGCACGGCCACAAGCGGCGCCGGCCGGTCGACGGCGGAAAGCATCAGCCGGACCTTGAAGGTCGTGCCCTTGTTCGGTTCGCTGACGACGGATATCTCGCCGCCGAGCGTCTGTGTCAGCAACCGGGTGATGGTCAGCCCCAGGCCGAGACCTGGCATGCTGCCGAGATGCTCCGCCTCGCCGCGCTGGAAGGGGTCGAAGATGCGTGGCAGATCCCTCTCGGTTATGCCTCGGCCGCTATCGCTGATCGTAAATGTCGCAACCTGGCTGCGATAGTCGATATCGAAGCGGATCTCGCCGCGCTCGGTGAACTTCATGGCGTTCGAGAGCAGATTGACGAGGATCTGGCGCAGCCGCTTTTCGTCTGTCTTGACGTAGCGTGGCAGGCTGGAGGCGCGCCGATGTTCGAAGGCGATGCCTTTCGCCTGCGCCTGCGGCCGGAACATCTCGACGACCTGGTCGAGGAAGTCGTAAACGTTGATTTCGTTGGAATAGACCTGCAGCTTGCCCGCCTCGATCTTGGAGATGTCGAGAAGCCCGTCGATGAGACCGGAGAGATGGTCGGCGCTGCGTTTGATCACCTTGATCGCGCCCTGTCGCCCCGGTGGGATCGTTTCATCGCGCTCAAGCACCTGTGCGTAACCGAGTACGGCGTTGAGCGGCGTGCGCAGTTCATGGCTGAGGCCGACGACATAGCGGCTCTTGGCGCGATTGGCTGCTTCGGCGGTCTCCTTTGCCTGCTGCAGGGCGGCGTCGGTCTTCTTGTGTGCGGCGATTTCTTTCAGGAGCAGCGTGTTCTGTCGCGATGATTCTTCCTCGGCGACGACACGGCTGTCATGGGCGAGCACATAGAACCAGCAGACAATGCCGGCGAGCACGGCAAAGACGAAGAAGACGACGGCAATGGTTCGCTCGACGACGACAGCCGTCTCCGGCGAGGCGTTGCCGGTCTGATGCGCGATCATCGCCAGGATCAGGCCGATGCCGGCGATCGAGAGCACGGCCGAAATGGCGTAGCGGCCGAGGCGGGTCGTCAGCTTCGCCGTTATGGATTCGGGCAGAAGGGCGTGCGCGACCGTGGCCACCTGTGCGTTGAAGCGGGCCTTCGGCTTGCACATGTCATGGCAGCGGCTGTCGAGTGAACAGCAGAGCGAACAGATGGGGGCGGCATAGGCCGGACACCAGGCCATGTCCTCCGGCTCGAAGGGGTGTTCGCAGATCGAGCAGGTGATCTCACTTTTGCTCGCCCAGCTCTTTCTTGGCTTGCGGGCGAGGTAGTATTTGCCGCCCGTTCCCCAAGCAATCAGCGGTGAGGCGACGAAGGCGACGATGAGAGCAATGTAGGGCGCAAGCGATGCGGCGATGGCACCGAAGGTGCCGAAGTGCGCGATGAGCGCAATCGTTGCCGAAAGCGCCATGGCGCCGAGGCCGACCGGGTTGATGTCATAGAGGTGAGCGCGCTTGAATTCGATGCCGGGCGGCGACAGGCCAAGTGGTTTGTTGATGAAGAGGTCGGCCGAAATGGTGCAGAGCCATGCCATGGCGACGATCGAGAAGACGCCGAGCGTTTCCTCCAGCAGTTTGTAGATGCCGAGTTCCATCAAAAGCAGCGCGATCGCCACGTTGAACACCAGCCAGACGACGCGTCCGGGATGGCTGTGGGTGAGGCGCGAGAAGAAATTAGACCAGGCGAGCGACCCGGCATAGGCGTTCATGACGTTGATCTTCAACTGCGAGACGACGACGAAGGCGACCATCAAAAGGAGGGCGGCGGTCTCCGATGGGATCATGTAGCCGAAGGCGGTGTAGTACATCTGCGCCGGATCTGCGGCCTGTGTCGATGGAACGCCGGACGAAAGCGCCAGCACGACGAGAAAAGACCCGGCCAGCAGTTTCGGCGCGCCAACCAAAACCCAGCCAGAGCCTGCCAGGAAGATGGCGACGCGGTGATGCAGCTTGCGCTGTCCGTCCGGCGGCAGAAAGCGCAGGAAGTCGACCTGCTCGCCGATCTGTGCCATCAGCGCGAAGATCACTGCCGAGGCCGCGCCGAACTCGATGAGGTCGAAGGGCGCAAGCGTGCCGGGCGGCCCGGATGCGTGGTGCATGCCGGCATAGGCAAGCCAGATGCCGACCTTCTCCCAATCGGCAAAGGCGATGAAAAGGAACGGCAGGATATTGAGCACGATCCAGAAGGGCTGGGTGATCAGTTGGAATTTGCTGATGAGTCGCACGCCATGGGTGACGAGTGGGATGACGACGACGGCGCTGACGATGTAACCGACCCAAAGCGGGATGCCGAGCGCAAGCTCCAGCGCTCCCGACATGATCGAGGCCTCGATCGCAAAGAGGATGAAGGTGAAGCTGGCATAGATCAGCGACGTCAGCGTCGAGCCGATATAGCCGAAGCTGGCGCCCCGGGTCAGAAGGTCGATATCGACGCCGTGGCGGATGGCGTAGCGGCTGATCGGCAGGCCGACCGTCAGGATCATCAGACTGGCGATCAGGATGGCGACGATGGCGTTGGTCGTGCCGTAGGACATGGTGATCGCGCCGCCGATGGCTTCGAGCGCCAGAAACGAGATCGCGCCGATCGCGGTCTGAGAAATGCGCTCGGAGGAGAAGCGCCGCGCACTCTTGGCGGTGAAGCGCAGCGCATAGTCTTCCAGCGTCTGGTCGGCGACCCAGCGATTGTATTCACGTCGAACGGGAATGATGCGCTGGCGTGCCGCCATGTTGCCTCGTCATCTCTCGCATTGCCGGCAGGTTAATGCCTATTTTCACGGCACAAAGAGTCTATGCGTGAAATTTATGCAATGCGGAGAGGGCGAAAGCAAGTGTCAAAGGCTCAGGCGGTCACAGCTGATGTGTCGACGACGACAAAATCATGTGTGATCGTCGCGGACTTGGCGAGCATGGCCGATGCCGAGCAGTATTTTTCCAGCGAGAGGGCAACGGCACGCTCGACCTTCTTTTCCGAAAGGCCGCGGCCTTTCACCACGAAATGCATATGGATGCGGGTAAAGACTTTCGGGTCCTCTTCGGCGCGGTCGGCGTCGAGTTCCACGGAGCAATCCTCGACCGGCTCGCGACCCTTTTCAAGGATATGAACCACGTCGTAGGCCGAGCAGCCGCCGGCGCCGATCAGCATCAGTTCCATCGGGCTTGGGCCAGGCGTGCGCCCCTCCGGACCGGATGCCGTTCCCAGCACGATCTTGTGACCGCTGCCCGATTCGCCGACGAATGTCCGCTCTTCAACCCATTTGATGCGTGCTTTCATGGTCTTTCACCTGTGTTGTGATGCTCGTCGCGGCCGTGTGACCGTCGAACGCTTTTAATAGCCGTAAACATCATGTTGCGGCCAGACCGGTGTGGGGATTTCAGCGCCAACGCAGCGCCGCCAACTGCGCGTGGCCGGTCCGCTGCTTCCGCTTTGCCCCCTCGACCTACGTAGAATGACGTATGTGCAGTGCAGCAGGACTGGCGGATGATCCCTCAAGCAACGGTCAAAAGGAACGAAGCCTCGTTGCGGCGATCAGAACGAGAGGGGTTCAATCAGATGAATATCAAGGCACGCGTCACCGGCGCATTCCTGGCAACGATCCTGTCGACGACGGCATTCAACGGCGCCTTTGCCGCCGACGACACGATCAAGGTCGGCATTCTGCATTCGCTGTCGGGCACCATGGCGATCTCCGAGACGACGCTCAAGGACGCCATGCTCATGCTCATCGACGAGCAGAACAAGAAGGGCGGCCTGCTCGGCAAGAAATTGGAAGCTGTCGTCGTCGACCCGGCCTCCGATTGGCCGCTCTTTGCCGAAAAGGCACGTGAACTCGTTTCCGTCGACAAGGTTTCCGCCGTGTTCGGCTGCTGGACGTCGGTGTCGCGCAAATCCGTCCTGCCTGTTTTCGAGGAGTTGAATTCGATCCTCTTCTACCCCGTGCAGTACGAGGGCGAGGAAAGCCAGCGCAACGTCTTCTACACGGGTGCCGCGCCGAACCAGCAGGCTGTTCCGGCCGTCGACTACCTGATGGAAAACGAAAGCGTCGAGCGCTGGGTTCTGGCCGGCACCGACTACGTCTATCCCCGCACGACCAACAAGATCCTCGAAGCCTATCTCATCTCCAAGGGCGTGAAGCCCGAGGACATCATGATCAACTACACGCCGTTCGGTCATTCCGACTGGCAGACGATCGTGTCCGACATCAAGAAATTCGGTTCCGCCGGCAAGAAAACCGCCGTCGTCTCGACGATCAACGGCGACGCGAACGTGCCGTTCTACAAGGAGCTGGCGAACCAGGGCGTCAAGGCCGAGGATATCCCGGTTGTCGCCTTCTCCGTCGGCGAAGAGGAACTTGCCGGCCTCGATACGAAACCGCTCGTCGGTCATCTCGCCGCCTGGAACTACTTCCAGTCGGTCGACACCCCTGCCAATGCCGAGTTCATCAAGACCTGGAAGGCCTATACCAAGAACGACAAGCGCGTCACCAACGACCCGATGGAAGCCCATTACATCGGCTTCAACATGTGGCTGAAGGCGGTCGAAAAGGCAGGAACGACCGACACCGACGCGGTGCTTGATGCGATGATCGGCGTCTCGGTCCCCAATCTCTCCGGCGGCTATTCGACGATGATGCCGAACCATCACATCACCAAACCGGTGCTGATCGGTGAAATCCAGAGCGACGGCCAGTTCGAGACGGTCTGGGAAACGCCCGGCCTCGTGGTCGGTGATGAATGGTCCGACTACCTGCCCGATTCCAAGGACCTGATCGCCGATTGGCGCGCACCGATGTCCTGCGGCAACTTCAACGTCGCCACCGGCAAGTGCGGCGGCAAGGGCTCCTGATTTCATCACCTAGGGATATTGCCGGGTGGCGCTGCTGCCCGGACAACCTTTGCATGACCAATCCATAGGCGGGCAGACCCTTCGCCCGACGCTCCCGTCGGGCGAAGGGACCTTGAAATCCCACGCCGCCATTGCGGCGCTTGCCGCGGGCAAGCGAGACCCAAGCGAGAGGGCGATGTATCGCATTCTGCAAACCCTGTTGATCACCCTTTGTCTGCTGGTTTCAGCCCACGTGACCGGGTTGCGCGCGGCAGACGATCTCTCAGCCTTGGTCAACGCGCTCGGGACAGCAAAGCTCTCCGAGCTCGACGATCGTATTGAAGCGCTTGCCAAGAGCGGCGATCCGCGGGTCATCCCGGTTCTCGAGGCGCTCGGCGAGGGCAATCTCTACGCACGAAAAACCGATGGCAGCGTGTACCTCGCCACGGAGAAGGGCGGCAGTTTTGTTCTCGTCGATCCAGTCGATGGCGCGCAAGCCGGTGAAGTGCCGAAAGGCGAGTTGCAGAAGATCAAGGTCAATAATTCAGTCCGCCGCGCTGTTCGAAGCGCGCTCGGCGGTCTAACGCTTTTCAGCACGGATGCGGGCGCAAGGTTGAAGGCGGCGCAGTCCATGCGCCAGACCCCGAACGCCGACGCGCTAGAGGCGATCGACAAGGCGCTTGCCACTGAGAAGGACGGGGCGGTGCGCAAGAGCCTCGACGAGGCGCGCGCCGTGACGCTGCTTATCTCCGACCGTTCCGACGACGACAAGCGCGCAGCGATCAAGACGCTGGCCGAAAGCGGCGGTCGCGAGGCATTGGGCGTGCTGACCTCGGCACTTTCATCGGCGGATGCCAGCCTGAAGCCGGATATCGAAGCAGCCTTGCAGCGCATCGAGCAGGCGCAGGTCTTCTGGAACGCCGGCCAGAACGTCTGGTACGGCCTGTCGCTCGGCTCCGTGCTGCTCTTGGCGGCGATCGGCCTTGCCATCACCTTCGGCGTGATGGGCATCATCAACATGGCGCATGGCGAGATGGTGATGCTCGGCGCCTATACGACGTTCCTGGTCCAGGACGTCATCCGCACGTCCTATCCTGAACTCTTCGACTGGTCGCTCACGATTGCCTTGCCGCTCGCCTTTCTCGTCACCGGGATCATCGGCCTTGCCATCGAGCGCAGTGTCATCCGCTTTCTCTATGGGCGGCCGCTCGAAACGCTGCTGGCCACCTGGGGGATCTCGCTGATCCTGCAGCAGGCGGTCCGGTCAATCTTCGGGCCGACCAACCGCGAGGTCGGCAACCCCTCCTGGATGGCCGGTGCCTTCGAACTCGGCGGTCTGACAATCACCTGGAACCGGCTCTGGATCATCGTCTTCGCGCTGGCTGTCTTTGCCGCATTGCTGTTCCTCCTGAAAAGAACGTCGATGGGCCTCAGGATGCGGGCCGTCACCCAAAACCGCCGCATGGCATCATCCATGGGTATTCGCACCCCCCTGGTCGATGCCCTGACCTTTGCGCTCGGCTCCGGCATCGCCGGCATGGCAGGCGTAGCGCTGTCGCAGATCGACAATGTCTCGCCCAATCTCGGCCAGGGCTATATCATCGACAGCTTCATGGTCGTGGTCTTCGGCGGCGTCGGCAATCTCTGGGGTACGCTGGTCGGCGCCTTTTCGCTCGGCATCCTCAACAAGTTCCTTGAGCCCTATGCCGGTGCCGTCCTCGGCAAGATCCTCGTGCTCGTGCTCATCATCCTCTTCATCCAGAAGAAGCCGCGCGGCCTCTTCGCACTCAAGGGAAGGGCGGTGGAAGCATGATCACCTCGTTTCTGCTCAGGTCGCTCGACCGCAGCATCGTCACCGTCGTGGCGATCCTGCTTGGTCTTGCCGTCGCCATTCCGGCGCTCAACCTTTTGACGGCGCCGGATCATCCGCTGCACGTGCCGACCTATCTGGTGTCGCTGTTCGGCAAGTACCTGACCTATGCGCTTCTGGCGCTGGCGCTCGATCTCGTTTGGGGCTTCTGCGGCATCCTCTCGCTCGGCCATGCGGCCTTCTTCGCGCTCGGCGGCTACGCCATGGGCATGTATCTGATGCGCCAGATCGGCGCGCGCGGCTCCTACGGCAATCCGATGCTGCCGGACTTCATGGTGTTCCTCAACTGGAAGGAATTGCCCTGGTTCTGGCAGGGCTTCGACATGTTCTGGTTTGCCGCCCTGATGGTGGTGCTGGTGCCCGGGCTGCTCGCTTTCGTTTTCGGCTGGTTTGCCTTCCGCTCGCGGGTCAACGGCGTCTATCTTTCGATCATCACCCAGGCGATGACCTATGCGCTGCTGCTTGCCTTCTTTCGCAACGACATGGGGTTTGGCGGCAACAACGGCCTGACCGACTTCAAGGATATTCTTGGCTTCAACATCCAGGCGCCCGGTACGCGCGCCGCCCTTTTTGCCGCATCTGCCGTGACGCTCGCCTTGTGCCTGGTGCTGACGACGGCGATCGTTCGCTCGAAATACGGCAAGGTGCTGGTCGCCGTCCGCGATGCCGAAAGCCGCACGCGGTTCCTCGGCTACCGCGTCGAGCATATCAAGCTCTTCGCCTTCACCGTCTCGGCGATGATGGCGGGCATTGCCGGCGCGCTTTACGTGCCACAGGTCGGGATCATCAATCCCGGCGAGTTCGAGCCCGGCAACTCCATCGAGGTCGTCATCTGGACGGCGGTCGGCGGGCGCGGCACGCTGATCGGGCCGATCGTCGGCGCGATCCTCGTCAATGGCGGCAAGAGCATCTTCACTGCCGCCTTTCCGGAGTTCTGGCTGTTTGCGCTCGGCGGGCTCTTTGTCTTCGTCACGCTCTTCCTGCCGAAGGGCGTGGTCGGCACGGTGAGCGCCTATCTCGCCCGTCGCAAGGCGCACCGCCGGGCGGCGGATGCAGAGAATGCGCGCGACAACCTCGTCGCAGAACCGATGGCAGCGGAGTGATCGCGATGATCCAGACGATCAATCAGACAAAGCCGAAAAGCCTCCTCTATCTCGACGGCGTCTCCGTCTCCTTCGACGGCTTCAAGGCGCTGAATTCGCTCTCCTTCGTGATCGAGCCGGGCGAACTGCGTGCCATCATCGGCCCGAACGGTGCCGGCAAGACGACGATGATGGACATCATTACCGGCAAGACGCGCCCGGATGAGGGGCAAGTCTTCTTCAAGGGCGACATCGATCTCACCCAACGGGACGAAGCCGAGATTGCCAATCTCGGCATCGGCCGCAAGTTCCAGAAGCCGACGGTGTTTGAGAGCCACACCATCTGGGACAATCTGGAACTGGCGCTCAATCGCCGTCGCGGCGTCTTTCCGACGCTTTTCTATCGCCTGACGGCGGACGACAAGGCGAGGATCGAGGAGATCCTGTCGACCGTTCGGCTCAGCGCGCGCCGTGACGATCTTGCCGCCAACCTGTCACATGGACAGAAGCAATGGCTGGAGATCGGCATGCTCCTGGCGCAGGAGCCGGAGTTGCTTTTGGTCGATGAGCCCGTGGCCGGAATGACCGATGCCGAGACAGCCGAAACGGCGATCCTGCTGAAGGAAATCGCCAGGACCCGCTCGGTCGTCGTCGTCGAGCACGACATGGGCTTCATCCGCGAGCTTGGCGTCAAGGTCACATGCCTCGCCGAAGGCTCGGTGCTCGCAGAAGGTTCGATCGATTTCGTCAGCAGCGATCCGAAGGTCATCGAAAACTATCTCGGCCGCTGACCGCGGCTCCACGATAAGCGCGAAGGGAAAGGACGCCTCCATGCTGAGCGTCGAAAACGTCAATCTCCACTATGGTGCCGCACAGGCGCTGCGCAACGTCTCGATCGAGGCGCCTATGGGCAAGATCACCTGCGTTCTCGGTCGCAATGGTGTCGGCAAGTCGAGCTTGCTTCGGGCCATCACCGGACAACATCCGGTCAGCGCCGGGGCGATCGCCTTCAATGGGGTGGCGCTCGGCGGTATGGCGCCCTATCGCCGTGCCAAGGAGGGCATCGGTTACGTGCCGCAGGGCCGCGAGATCTTTCCGCTGCTGACCGTCAAGGAAAACCTGGAAACCGGTTATGCGCCGGTGAAGCGCGCGGACCGTTCGATACCGGAGGACGTCTTCAACCTGTTCCCCGTGCTCCGCTCGATGCTGGGGCGGCGCGGCGGCGATCTCTCGGGCGGTCAGCAGCAGCAACTGGCGATCGGCCGGGCGCTCGTCACCCGTCCGCGCATCCTGGTGCTCGACGAGCCGACCGAGGGGATCCAGCCCTCGATCATCAAGGATATCGGCCGGGCGATCCGCTATCTCCGGGATTCGACGGGCATGGCGATCCTGCTGGTCGAGCAGTATCTCGATTTCTGCCGCGAACTGGCGGACCATGTCTACATCATGGACCGCGGCGCCGTGGTGCATGCTGGGCCGCCGGAGACGCTGGACACAGTCGAGGCCCGGCGCCACCTCACGGTCTAGCGGAAACGCTCTCTGGCCCATCTCCTGATGGAAAATCGTTTCGCACGTATTCTGGGAATGCCTTAGTCGCCATATTCGATGATCGCGAGCCCGGCATTGTAGTCGGTGGCATAGATGATTCCGGCGGCATCGACGAAGATGTCGGCCGACTGGATGACGCGCGGGCGCCCGGCACGCCGGTCGGTCATTTCGCTCGGGCCGGCCGGAACCAGCGCTCCCGTCTCGCGCGGGCGGTAGGGGTCGGTGATGTCGAAGGCGCGGATGCCGGCATTCTGCCATGTGGCGAAAATCAGCGTTTCCGAGACGAAGGAGCCCGGGCGGTTTTCGTGCAGGTTGTGCGGGCCGAAATGTCCGCCCTTGGCGACGTAGTCGGCCTCCGCGGGGATTGGGAACGTCGAGATGCTGACCGGGTTCGTGGGTTCGCGGATATCGAAGATCCAGGTGTGCTTGCGGCCGTCTTCTTCGTGATCGAGCACAGCCTCGTCGGCAACGACGAGCAGGTCGCGGCCCGGCAGCGGCAACGGCGAGTGCGTTCCGCCGCCAAAGGGCGGCGACCAGTTGCGATGGGCGATCAGCTTCGGGTTGGCATGATCCTTGATGTCGAGGAGCGTCAGGCCGCCATCGCGCCAGCAGGCATAGGCCGTGTCGCCGGAAACCAGCGCATGGTGCAGCGCATAGCGCTTGCCATCCGGCGCCGTCGACACTTCTCCGGCCGCCTTGTTCATGCCCGGCAGCCACCAGCGGCCGACAATTTCGGGCCGGGTCGGATCTGCCATGTCGATGGTGACGAAGATGTAGTCGGTAAAGCCGTCGAACAGCGCCGAGGCATAGGCGTAGCGGCCGCCGACATACCAGAGGCGATGGAAGCCGACGCCATCGATCGTGAGTTCGCCGATCTTGCGCGGGCGGTCGGGAACGGAAATGTCGAAGACCGACATACCGGCGCTCCAGGCGCGCTTGCGGCCGCTGCCCGCGACCGTGTCTCCGACGGACTTTGTGTAGTAGGTCTTTTCATCCGCGAAGGTCTCGACATCGGCGAACAGGTCGAGTGCATTGATGACCAGGAGCAGGTCATCATGGGTCTGCAGGTGGATGTTCCAGGTGTTGGCCGGTGCCGGCACGTAGGTGACCGCACCCGGCTTTTTCGGGTCGCGCACGTCGACGATCGAAAACCCTTGCGACCAGGGATGGGCGACATAGGCAAAGCCCCGATGCACCATCAGTTGCAGACCGTCGCCGCGTCCGCCGATCGGCGAATGGCCGATCAGTTTCATGTTGTTTGTGAAATCGGGCGTGGGAAGGTCGATGCTGCTCATGGTCTTTCCTGTCTCAGTCTTTGGAAAAAAGCGCCGCGCAGATGGGCGCGGCGCCTCTCTGTCATTCGCGATCAGTTGGTGGCCGAGGGGATCCACTCGGCGGTCGCGGCATCGCTCTTGCGGAAGGCCGGAAATTTCTCCTGCAGGTCCTCGACCGTCTTGATCTCGCCCTTGGCAAGATCGTCATGGGTGACGAGGGTCGGCTGCAGTAGCACCGAGGTCCCGGGGAACTGGCCGGCAATCGCAAGCGAAACGGCGCGCACCGAGACTTCGCCGACGACGGCGGCGTTGGTGGCAGCCGTTGCCTGCCAGGCGCTGTCGGGCTCGTTCATCAGCTGGATATCTGCGGTCGAGATGTCGACGCCGTAGATCTTCACCTTGCTGGCAACACCCAGTTCGTCGATCGCGAGCTTCACGCCCTTGGCGAACTCGTCCCAGGGGGTGAAAATGACGGAAATATCCGGGTTTGCGGTCAGCACGGCCTTTGTCTGGTCGGCGACGGAAGCCGGAACCGTGTCGTTGACGACGCCCCAGTTGGCCTTTTCCGTCAGGTTGTGCTTGGCGACGAAGTCTTTCCAGACCGCGTAGCGACGGTCGAGCGGCGCGAAGCCGGCGACATAGACGGCGCCACCGACGAAGCCGTCACCCTTGTCCTTGACGGCCTGCTCCAGAACCAGGCGGGCCATGTCCTTGTCGCTCTGCTCGATCTGCGGGATCTGAGGGTTGTCGAGGTTGACGTCATAGGCGACGACCTTGATGCCGGCGTCGAGCGCTTTCTGCGCCACGTCCTTAAGCACCTCCGGACGGCCATTGTTGATGATGATGCCATCGACGCCGAGGTTGATCGCCTGCTCGATGAGGCTGCGCTGGGTGTCGTTGTCGTTGCGTGCCTGCGAGACCGTCAGGTTGACGTGCAGCGCGTCCGCCTGGCGCTTGACGCCGGCCTCGAAGGCCTGCAGCCAGTCGCCGCCGCCGAGGAAGCTGACGACGGCAATGTCGACGTCACCCTTGTCGAACGGCGCAGGCGCGCCGTCGATTCCGGCGGAAAAGGCGGTGCTCGCCACCAGCGAAGCGGCAACGAGGCCACCGAGAAGCGTGCGCGTCAGATGTTTCATGGTCAATATCCTCACTCTGTTTGAAGGGATGGTCAGCGCGCCTGGCTGCGGCCGAGGCCGTAGGTAAGCGCGAGCGCGCCGACGAGCACGGCACCCTTGACGAAGTCCTGGGTGTAATAGGGGGCGTTCAGCATGGTCAGGCCGTTGAGCAGGAGCCCGACGAAGACGGCGCCGACAATGGTGCCGAAGACGTTGGGACAGCGCAGGCCGAGGACGGCAAAGCCGATCAGCGCGGCGGCCACTGAATCCATCAGCAACGAGGCGCCTGACGAGACGTCGCCGCGACCGACCCGGGCCGCGACGATGATGCCGCCGAGCGAGGCGAGCGTGCCCGAAAGCACATAGGCCAGCGTCTTCAGGCGAGGCACCGAGGCACCGGCAAGCCGGGTTGCCAGCTCGTTGCCGCCGGTGGCAAACAGCAGGCGGCCGAGCCTGGTGCGCTCCGTCAGCACGAACAGGACGATGGCGACAAGCGCCATGATGACGACGGGGGCGGGCACGACGCCGAAGAAGCTAGAGCGTCCGATCAGCAGGAATGCCGGATCGTAGGCACCCGTTGCCGTGGAGCCGTCGGGAAGGATCAGCCCGGCCGAAATCGAGCGCCCGGCTGTCGGGATCAGTTGCAGGCCGGTCAGGAGAAACATCATCGCCAGTGTCGCCAGCAGGTCGGGTACGCGCAGGCGCACGATCAGGAAGGCGTTGACGAGGCCGACGAGCGCGCCGAACAGGAGCACCAGCGGCACCGTTTCGTAGACGCCGAGGCCCCAGACGATCATCGAATAGCTGGCGGCCATGACACTCGATGCGGCGACGGCCCCGATCGACAGGTCGAAGCCGCCGACGGCAAGGGTGATCGTAACGCCGGCACCGAGGATGGCGACGACGGACACGGCCTGCAGGATGCTCATCAGGTTGGTGACGTTGATATAGGCGGGCTGCGCGAGCGCGAAGCCGGTGACCATGACGATGAGCAAGATGAACACGGCGCTGGCGCGGACGGCGGCGCTGATACGCTCGCTGAGCGGGCTTTGGTTTTCGCTGTTGATGATCGTCATCCGCTCAGGCCTCGATTGCTTCAGCCGGAAGCTCCGCATGATGGGCCGGCGTCAATGTGTGATGGTCGATGATCAGAATCCGGTCGGCGACTTCCAGCGCCTCTTCCGGGTCCGAGGTGGCGATCAGGGTGGCGCGTTCGGTGTTGGCGCGGATCGCGGTGATGATGTCGTGACGGGCGCCGACATCGACGCCCTGGAACGGCTCGTCGAGCAAAAGCACGCGGCTCGGTTCGGCATTCCAGCGGCCGAGGATCACCTTTTGCTGATTGCCGCCGGAAAGCGAAGTCATCGGCGCTTCGGGGCCACTTGCCTTGATGCCGAGTGTGTCGATGGCGCGTTGCGCCTCATACCTTTCGCGCGAACCTAGCAGGAAGCCGAGCGGATACCACTTCGGCAGATGAGGCAGGCTGATCGTCGGCGCCAGATTGCTACCGGGCCAATCGGCCGGCATCAGCGAGGAGCGGTGGCGATCTTCGCCGGCCATGAAGATACCCGCCTTGATCGCATCGGCGGGTGTGGCCGGAATATAGGCTTTGCCATCGAGCCGCATCGTGCCGGCGGCAAGGTGGCGCATGCCGAAGATCGTTTGAAGCAAACGGCTCTTGCCGGCGCCGAGCACACCTGTGACGGCGACCACTTCGCCGGGATGAAGTTTGAGGTCGAACGGAGTGCTGCCGGCCACGAGCTGGACACCGGCCAACTCCAGCACCGGCGCGCCCTGAAAGGAACGCGCATCCGGCCGGGCGGCGCGCAAGGGTCGGCCAATCATCGTCTCGACGGCGCGATCGAAGTCGATGGGTCGGGCGAATTCTCCAACAACCGTGCCGCCGCGCATGACGACGGCGCGGTCGGCAAGGGCATTGAGGTCGGCAATGCGGTGCGAGATGAACAGGATCGCCAGGCCGTCGTCACGGAGGCGCCTGAGGATCGTGTAGAGCCGCTCGGACTCTCGTCCCGAAATGCTCGCTGTCGGCTCATCCAAGATCAGCAGAGACGCTTGGCGCGACAGGGCGCGGGCAATGGCGACGAGCTGACGATCGGCTGCCGTCAGCTCGGCAAAGTCCCGGTCCAGCGGCAGTGCGAACCCGGCGTTCTCAAGCATGGCCGCGGCCTTGCGGCGAACAGCGGAACGGCTGAGGAAGAAGGGGGCCGAACCGTCGGCATACGCATGCAGCAGCAGTGCGTCGGCGACGGATAGCCCCGGCGCTCCGACGCGCTCGGTCGACTGGTGGACGGTGACCACGCCGGCATCCGTTGCCTCGGCCGGTGAACGGGGAGCATAAGGTCGGCCCGCGAGCGTCATCGTTCCGTGGTCGGCTGCCAGCGTTCCCGCGAGCACGTTGACGAGGGTCGATTTGCCGGCGCCGTTTGCACCCATGAGAGCGACGATTTCGCCGGAGCGGATCTCAAGAGAGGCTCCGGCAAGCGCTTTCGTTGGCCCGAAAGCGTGGGCAAGTCCGTCGATGCGGAGGAGGGGCATTGCTAAACCAATTCGTCACTGCGCGGCAATCAAGGTCGAAAAATATGCATTTTCGGTAGAGAAAGACAGCGCAACGAATGAAAGTCGGTGCCAAACATCCGCTAATATATCGCAAAAATATCCCTGGCTTGCGCAATAATCGGAATATTCATCCGAAGGCGTTCCTCAGCCATTTCATCTTCGGCGGCCCGCCGCGCAACTTCTGCCGCCAGACCGGCGGTTGTGAGCAAGGCGTTCCTCCGCCGCCTCCGGGATTGGAATGTCTTTATTGTACATAAAAATTGTAGATTATACCATGGCATCGACGGCTGATGGTCAGCCGCAAGGGTTGAGATCAACAGGAGATCGACAATGCGGTACGGTTTGAAACGCGCGACGACCGCGCTTATGGCTTTGGGGTTTGCGGGCGGTGCTTCGGCCGCCGGGCTGGAGGGCGCGCCGGCGCCCTTCGACAAGGGCGGGGTGAAGGTGGCGCTCATCTCCTACATCTCTTCGGGTGATTTCTTCCAGGCCTATCAGGCTGGCGCCGAGGCGCAGGCCAAGGCGCTGGGCATCGACCTGCGTGTGTTCCCCGGTAAGCAGAATGCGGCGGAGCAGCGCGAGCAGGTGCAGCAGGCGATCAATCTCGGCGTTCAGGGTATCGTCGTCGATCACGGGCTGCCGGAATCGCTCGGCGATGTCGTGCAGCAGGCGGTCGATGCCGGCGTGAAAGTGGTGGCTTTCGACGTCAATCTGAACAATCCTTCCGTTCCGCAGGTGGAGCAGAGCGATCATGAGCTGGCGCGACTGGCCCTGGAGCAGGCGGTCAAGGATAACGGCACAAGCTTCAAGGCCGGGTACGTCTATGTCGCCGGCTTCGCGCCGCTCGATCGCCGCAACGAGGTCTGGGACAAGTTCAAGGCCGACAATCCCGATGTGGTCGAGAAAGCCCGCTTCGGCAATGTCAGCGACACCACGGCAACGAGCACGGCGGATCAGGCGAAGGCCGCCTTCACCGCCAACCCGGATATATCCGTCGTCTTCGCGCCCTACGACGAATTCGCCCGCGGCGTGAAGCTCGCCGCCGCCGATCTTGGCATCGCCGACAAATTGAAGATCTATTCGGCCGATGTTTCGACCGCCGATATCCAGGAGATCGTCGAAGACGGTAGCCCCTGGGTGGCGACGGTTGCCACCAACCCGGCCGTTGTCGGCGCCGTCTCGATCCGTGCCGTCGCCCTCAAGATCGCCGGTCAAGATGTGCCGAAACAGATCCTGGTCAAGCCGGCCCTGTTAACCCAGGAAGCGTTGCGTCAGGCTGGCGTAAAGACGATCGAGGATCTGGCGGCGAAAGTTCCCGCTTTCAGCGCCATTGACGCAGTTACCGCCGATTGGATCCCCGCGAAGCTTTTTTGACGGCCTTGCATCTGCGGCTCTTGAAGAAACAGCTGGCCTTGGAGCAAATCTTTGCTGAGCTGCCTTGAATTCGACAATAAAATTCACAAAATCTATGCAGAAACTTACGTAATTTCTTGAGAGTGACCCGGTTTGGGTGTATGGCATCTTAAGTGAAACAGTGCGGCCGTCACAACCTGTTGCCTCCGGTGATACCAACGTCGGTGCGGAACGGACTTGTGGCGGCCTTTGCGTTCAGGAAAGCGAAGTGCAATGTTGACCAAGAAGGGTAAATACGGGCTGAAGGCTCTTGTCGACCTGGCTCAACTGGAGCCTGGCGAGACCGCCTTCATCACTGAAATCGCCACCCGCAACAATATACCGAAGAAGTTCCTCGACGCGATCCTGCTCGAGCTGCGTAATGCCGGAATCCTGCGCTCGAAAAAGGGCCCTGGCGGCGGCTATTCGCTTTCGAGGCCGGCGTCCGATATCCGCATCGGCCAGGTGATCCGTACGCTGGACGGTCCGCTGGCACCGATCCGTTGTGCGAGCCGCACCGCGTTCGAAGCCTGTGACGACTGTTCCGACCCGGTCAACTGTCACGTGCGCAAATCGATGAGCGACGTGCGCGATGCGGTGGCGTCTATCCTCGACAACATGACGCTTGAACAGTTTGCCGCCAACGACAATGGCAACGAGATCGTCGCGCTCAGGGACGCGGAAGTCGGCTGATCCTTGTCGAGGTCAGCGGTCGTCGCAAAGGTCGTCAAGGGTAGGACTTTCCGGTTCGTCGTCCTGAGTTGAAAATCATTTGCTGTCATTGTCTATAGAATAAATGCACTATTTCGCTTCAATCAATGGAGAGAGGCGAATGAGCAACGTGCATTTCCTCCGGGAACCCGAACCGGCCAATACTGAACAGGAAGAAAAGCGCCAGCATCTGTTTGCGAAGGCGACCGAGCTTTCGGGCCAGTTTGCGCAGCGTGGCGCCGAGCTTGACCGCCTGGGTTTGCCGCCGCGCGACGAAATCGAAGCGCTACGCCAAGCCGGGCTGCTGTCGGCACTGCACGCTCCAGAAATCGGCGGAGCTGGCTTGAGCTGGCTTGATGGGTTGCGTCTTGTCCGGATCATCTCGCGTGGCGAAAGCTCTATCGGCCAGCTGCTCGGCTATCACTATGTCAACAGCCAGTATGTCTACTGGGCGGCTGCCGATGCGAGGCAGGCCTGGGTGCTCGGCGCCGAGACCGTCGAGCGGCAACTCTACTGGGGTGCTGCCGTCAACCCGCGGGATCCCGGGCTTGTGCTCGAACGGCGCGGCGGCCATTATGTGCTCAACGGCCGCAAGACGTTCTCGACCGGCGCGCATGTTTCCGATCGCATCAACGTCAACGCGACGCTCGAGGGCAAGATCGCCAATTTCGTCGTGCCGACGGATCGTCCTGGGTATGTCGCCCATGACGACTGGGACAATATCGGCCAGCGGCTTTCCGATAGCGGCAGCGTCGAGTTCCGCGATTTTCCGGTTTACGAGCGCGATTTCATTCTGCCGCTTGCCGAACCGTTCGATCCGCCTCAGGTGCAAGCGACGTTCAACACGCCGCTGATCCAGCTGGTCTTCGTCAACTTCTATCTCGGCACGGCAGAAGGGGCGCTGGCTGCGGCACTCGATTACATCAGAACGACGACGCGCCCCTGGATCACGTCAGGTGTGTCACGCGCCAGCGAGGACCCCTACATTCTCGAACGTGTCGGCGAATTGCAGGCCGCTTTGAAGGCGTCCGTGGCTCTGGCTGATGTGGCGGCCAGTGCAGTCGAAGCCGCGCTGTCGAAGGGCAGGTCCGTGACCGAGCGTGAACGTGGGGACGCCGCGATCGAAGCCTATGCCGCCAAAGTCAATGCCACCCATGTTGCGCTCGATGTGACTGCGAAGGTCTTCGAATTGATGGGTGCGCGCGCCACCGCGGCCCATTATGGTTTCGACCGATATTGGCGCAACGTCCGCACCCACACCCTGCACGACCCGGTCTTCTACAAGGCACGCGAGGTTGGCGACTTTACGCTGAACGACCGTATCCCGCAGGTCAGTCTCTATAGTTGATCGAAAGCAGTGCGGCCGGAATGCAAACATCGCACTTTGCCAAACGAAAAGGACCGCCCGGGCTTTCCGGGCGGTCCTTTTCGTTTGGCCTAGGATTGGCGGATCTCAAAGCAATGGTGTCGTCCCGTTGCGGTGTCAGAGCGCACCGTTCTTCGGCGGCGTCACGCCGTTCAGGTGGTAGTTGCCGACGACGTGATATTTCCAGCGCACGGGATCGTGCAGCGTGTGGGTGCGGGCATTGCGCCAGTGCCGGTCGAGATTGAGGCCTATGCGGGTCGACGACGTCCCTGCGAGCTCGAACAAGGTGTTGCTGGCTTCGAGTGCGATTTCCGTCGTCAGGACCTTAGCGGCGGCGACAGCCAACGTTGCCTCGATGACGCTTTCCTCGGTGCCGTTGATCTGGGCGATATCGACCTTCTTGCCGGCGCGCTCGACAATGGCGGTCGCCGCCTCGAGGCGGATCGCGAGCTGTCCGATGCGGGCGATCGTCAACGGGTCGTCCGCCGCCCGCTCGACGCCGCTGTCCATCCAGGGGCGAGCGCGGTTGCGCACGAAGTCGAGCGTTTCGGCAAAGGCGGCGCGCGCGATGCCGAGATCGATGCCGGCATGGATGATCTGGCCGACCGAACCGATCGTCGTCGGCCGCTCGAAGCCGCGGTGATGACGCACGACGGCGTCGGCCGTCACGTAGACGTTCTGCAGCACCGTGGTGCCGCTGCCCGTGGTGCGCTGGCCGAAACCGTCCCAGTCGTCGATCACCT
Organism: Ensifer adhaerens; assembly: GCF_013283195.1. Classification (GTDB taxonomy): domain Bacteria; phylum Pseudomonadota; class Alphaproteobacteria; order Rhizobiales; family Rhizobiaceae; genus Ensifer; species Ensifer adhaerens_G. The sequence continues at coordinate 922,267 of NZ_JABEKT010000002.1, forward strand.
GCAGTCCTTCCGCACCGCGCGGCACGAAGGACATCGTGAGTTTCTCGTCCGGATCGAGCGCGAACACGACGACCCATTCGGCGAAGAGCACCCCGGTCGAATAGAACTTGCGGCCATTGAGGCGGTGTCCGAGACCGTCAGGCGTCAGGCGGGTCGCATAGTCGCCGACGGTCTTCGTGTCCTTCTCGGAAAGCGCGTTGCCGAAGCGGTCGCCGGCGAGCGCGCGACCGAAGAAGAACTTCTTCTGTTCCTCCGTGCCGTCGGTGCGCAGCGCCTCGAGAATATAGAAATGATTCTGCGGGATCTGGCCGATCGAACTGTCGGCCGCCGACAGGATGGCGATGATTTCAGCCAGTACCGCATTGGAAACGTCGATGCCGTCATAGTCGGATGGCACGGTGATGGCGAGCAGCCCTGATTGAGCGAGGGTGTCGAGTTCCTCGAAGGGCAGGATCCGGTCGGTATCCCGCTCGTTTGAGCGTTTGGCAAATTCGCCCGCGAGGTCCCGGGCGATCTCCAGCGCCTCTTCCTCGCTTGTGATCCGGTGTGCCGAGAGCTTTGTTTTCTCGGAAAGCTGCGAGATCGTCCCCATGTGATTGCTCCATGTCGATAGTGGCGCATATCTGTGAATTATCTGGCGTCGTCAGGTAAGATCGTCTATTCTATGGAATATATCGATATTAGTTTTTCGTTCCTCATGCTTTGACGAATGGTCGGCATTTTCAAGCCGGTAGCGGAACAAGAGGCACGAAATGGCTGCCGATCCTTGCGGAGTGCGTTTCATCCGAATGCCGCCCCGCGAGAAAAGCCGAAAAAATCGGCGGTTGCTCGGAACCATTGCCGCACTTTTGCATTTCGCCATGGCCCGCAGTCTACCGATTGTGTGGTCGTCAAAGTACCGGCCACACGGCACGATGACAAATACATGCTGACAGTATTGGCCATTCGCGTTTCCCGGCCTTAACCACTGAAGGAGACACAAATGACGAATTTGCTGCCCGCTCTTCACGAAGGGCACGCCTCCATCATCCTGCAAAATCTCTTCAGAGATGCCCTTGAGGCCTATGATGATTGGGGCGAGGGGATGCCTGAACCCGTGGTTTCGTTCGAAGGCAAGGTGCTGCCGATCAGGCACGTTTTCGACCGGATGAAACCTTGCACCGACATCATGCCGGCAAACATGATCGGCATCGTCACCGACGGTCTGACCAAACCCTGGAGTGGTGACGGTCCGCTCGATGAAATGACGTTTTCGACGGCGGCGCGCGTCATGTCCGTTCTGACCAAGCGGCAGTTGCGTCGCTATGGCCGCGGCTCGATCGAGGTCTTTGCCGAACGTTTCAAGCCATCTCTGCACGTCGACGTCTGATCGCCGGAGCATTCCAAACAGGCCGGAGAGCGGCAGCGCTCTTCGGCATTCGTATCGATCCTTATCCTCCTCGACAGAACAGCAGACCCGCTCGGCGGCGTCTCGGCGAACCGCTGCGTCCGCCGGAAAACCGATGCCGCCGAAATCTGCTTCCTAGTTTCTCCGCCTTTTCGTAAACACAAAAGCGAAGACGGCGACGGGGATGGTGGGGTCGGCATGAATTTTCGACAATTGGAAGTGCTGCGCACGTTGCTTGCCACCGGTTCCACGATTGCGGCGGCAAAGACCATGGGGCTCAGCCAGTCCGGTGTCAGCCGCCTGCTTCAGCAACTGGAGGAGGATCTGTCGCTGACCTTGTTTGCGCGCGACAAGGGCCGGCTGATCCCGACGCCGGAGGCGCTGAAGCTGTCCGAGGACGCCGAGCATATCCTGCTCGGGATCGATCGTTTCACCAATCTCGCCCAGGATCTTCGCAGCGGCGCCGTCGGCCCCGAGGTCGTGCGCATCGGGCTGCCGAATAGCATGTCGGAAAGCTTCGCCCCCGCAATGCTGGCCGACTACGCCAAGGACTTTCCGGGTGTTCGCGTCGAAACCTTCTTCGATACGACGGTGGCAATTGCCCGCCTGGTGGAGCAGCGCGTCATCGATTTCGGCTTCCTGCGCTACGAGGGGCAATTGAGCGCCAGCCTCGAAATGCAGCCGGTGGCGGGCGGCGTCAGCGTCTGCGTCATGGCGAAGAACCATCCGCTGACGGCACTCGACCATGTCACCCCGAAGGAGCTGAGGGGTATCCCGCTGATCTTGATCGGTCGTCGCCGGCCGACCCGGGTCATGCTCGACGAAATCTTTCGAAAGGCCGGCGTGCCGCAGAAGGTCAGGATCGAGACGCACAGCAACAGCTCGGCCTGCGCCTATGCCGCTCACGATCTCGGGGTGGCAATCATCAGCAGCTTTTTCGCCAACCTGCATCGGCACCTGCCGATCGAGATCAGAAGCTTTTCGCCGCACCTGACGCAGGATTTCGGCGTCGCGACCGCCGCCGGCGTGCCGCTGTCGATTGCGGCGCAGGCGATGATCGATTGCCTGAAAAGGCAAATTGCCGCTTCGCAGGAGCCGTAGGTGCATGCGAGGTCGGCGGCGCGCATGCGCCGCAATTGGCAAACCTTGCTTGCGACACTACATTGCCGGTCCATGCTTTGAGAGAGTGATAGATCATGTTCCAGGCTGCCGTAATCGACACAGGCAACAAGAGCGAATTCTACCGGGAACTGGCGCAGCAACTCGAAGCCCTGCTGCACGGTGAGCCCAACATGATCGCCAACGCCGCCAACACCTCGGCGCTGATGTTCCAGACGATGCCCGATCTCAATTGGGCCGGCTTCTACTTCCTCGACACCGATGACGAACTGGTCCTCGGGCCGTTCCAGGGCAAGCCCGCCTGCGTGCGCATTCCCGTCGGCCGCGGCGTCTGCGGCACGGTGGTGAAGGAAGGGCGATCGATCCTCGTGGAAGACGTGCACGCATTCCCGGGCCATATCGCCTGCGATGCGGCATCGCGCTCCGAACTCGTGGTTCCTGTCAGGCGCGATGGCCGGGTGATCGGCGTAATCGACCTCGACAGCCCAGAGCCTGCGCGCTTCGACCGGGACGACCAGGCCGGCATCGAACAACTAGCCGCGATCTTTGCGGCGGCGATCGGCTGAAGGCGATTGCTGTGAATGGTTTTTCAAGGGTTGGTCGGTTCTCGGGCCTGACTGCGCGATGACAGATATCCAGGATACCGTTGCGCCGACCGACGAGGCAGAGGCGCATGCCCGCGTCGCCCGCAAGATCGACATCGTCGTCATTGGCGCCGGTCAGGCGGGCCTGTCTTCGGCCTACCATTTGAGCCGGCTCGGGCTGTCACCGCAGATGCAATACGTCGTGGTCGACCGATCGCCGCAGCCGGGCGGCGCCTGGCAGTTCCGCTGGCCGTCGCTGACGCTCAGCACCGTCAACGGTATTCACGATCTGCCCGGCATGAAGTTTGCCGATGCTGTCGACACCAGCAAGGGTGAGGTTCACGCCGCCGTTGCGGTTCCGCAGTATTACGGCGCCTACGAGAAGGCATTCGACCTTCCGGTCCGCCGGCCGGTCGCCGTCAAGGTCGTTTGCGACAGGGGCGAACGTTTCAGGGTCGAGACCGACGCCGGCGTCTATGCCGCACGCGGCATCATCAACGCCACCGGAACCTGGGAATCCCCCTACATTCCGCGCTATCCGGGATCGGATTTGTTCAAGGGTCGACAACTGCACACGAAGGACTATCAGACTGCCGATGCGTTCGCCGGCCAGCGCGTGCTGGTCGTCGGCGGCGGCATCTCGGCGATCCAGCTTTTGGATGAAATATCGCAGGTGACGTCGACCACATGGGTCACGCGCGAGGAACCGGCCTTCCGTGACGCACCTTTCACGCCCGAGGTCGGGCGCGCGGCTGTCGCCATGGTCGAGGACCGTGTCCGCCGCGGTCTGCCACCGGGCTCGGTCGTTTCCGTCACCGGTATTCCGGTGACGCCGGCGATCCTGGCCGCCCGCGCACGCGGTGCGCTTGATCGTCAGCCGATGTTTGCCGAGCTAACCGAGCATGGTGTGCGCTGGCCGGACGGCCGCGAGCAGGCCTTCGACGTCATTCTTTGGAGCACCGGCTTTCGAAGCGCGCTCGATCACCTGGCACCGCTTCAACTGCGCAATGCCGATGGCGGCATCCTGATGACCGGCCGGCTTGCGACACAGGTGGCGAAGGACCCGAGAATTCATCTTGTCGGCTATGGCCCGTCTGCGTCCACCATCGGTGCAAACCGGGCAGGCGGCGCGGCTGCCCGTGAGCTTGCCGAACACCTTCATCTGCTTTGATTGCCCGCGGGCGCAAACTTCCGGATATTGGCGATCGGTACCCAGAATAAGTGTGCCCTGTTCAGCGTCCCGGCACGGCGCTGACGTTGGCCATGCGCCAATGCGCGACAGCGCAAAATATCGCTTGAGCCGGACGTTGCGTCATACCTTAAGCATGATTCTCGAGGCGGCTTGAACAGCCAAGCGCCTAGCGGGGCCAACCGAGTTTGCAGGCCCCCTCGTCGATGCGGACCGACGCTCTTGGCGCTCTGCGTCCAGCGGACGGTGACGCCAGAGATTTCGTCTGGCTGCGCATGAAGGTGACACCGAAGGATAGGGTCGCGGATGAAGGTGCAGGCAACGCAGAAGAAGCGGCAACCGGTTGCCATTGCCATGCGCCTTGTGGCGACCGGCATGGTGCTGGTCTTGCTCACCTTCGCTATCGTGTCGGCCGTCAGCGCCACGCGTCCACGCGGCGGCCACCTTTTTCCCAACCTCAAGATCGGATTCAATATGCGCTGGTGACCGAGGCGCGCAGCAAAGGGCCTTGCAGGTCGACGGGCGTTTCGGCAGGGCATGGCGCCCCGCCGTCTGCGCCTCCCCATCCCCCGTCGCGGTGTGTTGACCCGTGCTCGCCTGCTTCCGGCACATTTGACAAATGCGAGAACCGCTGCGCTCGAGCCGGTCGCTGCGATGGTCGGTGGAATAGCGTCGGGTTGATGCTCGAAGAGGGCTACCCCGACGGTTTGACCTTGGGTCAAGTTTTGCGTGGCTGTCGCGTCATCAGGCGGCGGCGACCCGGCAGCACCATCCGAACGCGGCACTAGTCCCACGAGGTTGCCGGACGCCTGGACGGAGAGCAACGATGCGGCCGCTTGGAAGCCCCGCTCCCTGAATATTTGTGCCCACGCAGGCAGGCTTTCGTTCGCTTCAGGTGCTGCAAGAACTATTCTGGCGTAGGCCATAACCAACGGCGCAACGTCGACGGAGCCAATCGACCCCATTGCCATCCCAACCTCTCGGGTGATGGCGGGATGCCGAGCAGTAGCAATCGCGACAAGGACGTGACGAGCGCCAATGAACTCATCTTTTCCCCCCGTTCGCCTTCGGATGGAAAATGCATCTTCGAAGCTGGCCGCGAGACCCGGCGAAAGAGCCAACGGCCTTCGTTGCATTGACTTCGGCCGCAACGCTCCGAGCAGCGTAGTCCGGCCAACCATTTCGGCTAGGATGCTAAAGGTGACGTGATTGGTGGTAGAGGCCCTCGAATGTTGACCAAGACGGAGAACTTCTTCGAGATAGCTGGAAACATCTGCAGTGGGCGGAGACGGGTAGTGTTCGATCGCTATGAGACCGCCAAGAACCATCTTTATCTCACGCGAAACATTCCCCATCTAAGAGCTCCGCAACTGTCTTCCACATCTGATCCGCCATTTTAGTCCCCCTAGGCTCCGTAGTTAGAGTAGTTCTTGTTACGATTTAGTTTGTGAGGGGGTGCACGTTAGCAGTTGCGGCGTTCCCAATTCGCGCGCCTCATACGAACACCGGTTTGACCCGCTGCCTCCATCAGGGGCTGGATCGGCGCTCCGGCATTCCAGCACCGTTGGTGAGCAATTCGAGAGTAGGACAAGCAAATACGGAGACAGCGGCCTCCACGTTGAGCCGCGCGGGATTTCCGTCCAGGGCTCATGATGGCCAGAGCACGACCCTCGATGGGCACGACATTCTGGCGCTTCAACGGTTGGGTAGTCCAGCGGAACTCCCTAGCGATCGTCACTAGTGTTAGTGGAATTCTCTAGTGAGCTACCGGCAAATCTTAGTGGATTGCCATTCCTGTCCCTTGCGCCTTCAGGCGAACTGCCGACGACACAACGATCTCGGAGGCTTCGTCGCCTCAGATAACCGACGGGGTGGTGGCTATCATTCGTCTGTTAGCGGGGATTGCGTTGCGTCGAGACGTGCCAGTGATGTGACCAGCTTGGCTACGGCGTCACGCTGGGAGGCAGAAGCGATCTTGTCGAACTGGCCCGCCAACTTGAGAGCCGCTACGCTGACCGTCGGAACGGGTACTGTGTTGGTGCTCGCATCCACGTCAGCGAAGAGCTGTGCAATGCTACAATCGAGCGCCTGGGACATGGCGACCAGCTTGCTTGCCGAGATTCGGTTGATGCCCTTCTCGTATTTCTGAACCTGCTGAAATGTCAGCCCGAGCTTCTCGCCCAGCGTTTCCTGCGACATGCCGAGCATGTTTCGGATCTGCCGGACGTTGCGGCCGACGGTCACGTCGATTTCGTTTGGGGCCTTGGGATTAGGCATGATGGTCTCCTTCGGTGCAAAGTCGCGAGCGGGGGCGGAAAATGAGGTTCGAAGGTCCCTGTGTCTACTCCCAGAACTGACGGTTGTCAGTTTTAACGCGCACGAAGACCCATTTTCAGCAGTGGCGGGCACCGACGTGGTTTCCCAGTGCAGCTTACAAAAAGGGCGCTGAAAGTAGCTCATTGGGCATCGATCGGTGCCGCAGCTCCTAATTTGCGGTCGACAGGCAGGTGGACATTCACGCTGTTTGCACGCTAGACGAGGAAGAATAAATGTGTCGGTAGCAGCATCGGCATTAGGCGGTGAGAACGCGTGGCAGCCACAATTAAGGACATAGCGAGGAGAGCCGGGGTCTCCACTGCTACGGTTTCGAAGGTCCTGAATCGAAAGGATTCGGTGATCGGCGATGAGACGCGCCAGAAGGTTCTGTCGCTCGCACGTGAACTGAACTACACGCCGAACTCCCTGGCGCGCTCGCTCGTCACGCGGAAGTCCCATGTCATCGGCATTATCGTGCCCGATATCCTCAATCCTTATTTCACAGAATTGGTGAGGTCTTGCGACGATGCCGCCCGTCTGCGCGGCTATACGACGCTCGTCTGCAACTCTGAGGGGATAGCCGAGATTGAGACGGCGCATCTGACCTCCTTCGGCGGTCATCGCGTGGACGGGATACTGCTCGCAGCCAGCGACGTCGTTCCCGACACGGAGCTTCTCGACGCCTTGCGTATTCCCGTCGTGTGTATGGACCGGGAGATCGGTCCCCTGGCGCAACTCGTCGGTATCGTCGATACGGATTATCGAAGCGGCGCATATCAGGCGACGAGGCATCTCATTGAAAAGGGACATACCCGTATCGCGTTCCTAAGTGGCGCGCCGCATCGGTCGAACACCCAGATCCGTCTTTCGGGATACAAGGATGCCCTTAGCGAGGCGGGCATCGCTTTCGATCCGGATCTAATACGGTGCAAGGAGTTTCAGCACCGGTTCGGCCACCAGGCGACGCTGGACTTGCTCGATCACACGTCGTTTTCGGCGATCTGCTGCATGAATGACATGCTGGCGATCGGGGCGATGGTGGCCCTGCGGGAGCGCGGCAAGCGCGTGCCGGAAGACTGTGCCGTCATCGGCTTCGACAACATCTACCTCTCCCCACTGCTGGAGCACCCACTTTCCACAGTTGACAGGCGCATTGCTCATTCGGGCCGCGTCGCGACCGATGCCCTCATCGACTTCCTCGATGACGCCGATCGCACCCTCACGGCAGTCACCATTACCCCGACGGTCGTTAGTCGCACCACGACCTAGCATGAAACCGGCGGCGGGGCGTCGGTCTGCCTATTGAGCGCATAAGAAGCCCATCCGCTACTCATTCGCACGGGCCAAAGCTGCGCCGGGTTTGGTCCTCGATCACGTTTTTTAGCGATCCCTATGATGACGCTTGACGAAGCCGTTTCTGCACAGTTACACGTTTACCTGCGCTTAGGTACACGTTTAACTAACGCGAAAATGGCCGATTCATGATTGACAACGGAAATTTGGATTGGCATTTGTATAGACATTAAACCGGTCGAGCCGGAGCGGGCGTTCCGGTATCCAGGGAGGGGAATGACAATGCGGAAATATCTGATGGCAACGGTTGCACTGATGGCCATGGCTGCCAGCGCGACGGCGGCCGACTTCAATCCGGCGATCGTCTACGGAACGAGCGGCAAGTTCGATAAGTCGTTCAACGAAATGGCTTACACCGGCGCTGAAAAGTTCAAGGCGGACACCGGATCTGAGTATCGCGATTTTGAGGCACAGGCTGACTCCCAGGCGGAGCAGGGCATCCGCAACTTCGCAAGCCGTGGCTTCAGCCCCGTGATCGTTACGAACTTCGGTTACAAGGATCAACTGGCCAAGGTCGCCAAGGAATTCCCCGATATCGACTTCGTTATGCTCGATGACGTGGTCGATCTTCCCAATGTCCGGTCCGTGACCTTCAAGGAAGAGCAGGGCTCCTACGTCGTTGGCTTGATTGCCGCGCTTTCGTCAAAGAGCAAGGCCGTTGGCTTCATCGGTGGCATGGATATCCCGATCATCCGCAAGTTCGGATGCGGTTATGCGCAGGGCGCGGCTGCGGGCGGCGCGACGAACATCATACGTAACATGACGGGCACGACGAATTCCGCCTTCAATGACCCGGTCAAGGGAGGCGAGATTGCTGCCTCCCAGATGGGCCAGGGAGCGGACGTGATCTTCGCCGCGGCTGGCGGCACGGGCATCGGCGTCCTGCAGAAAGTAGCTGACACCGGCAAGTTCGCGATCGGTGTCGACTCCAACCAGAACTACATGCATCCGGGCGTCATGCTGACCTCCATGGTCAAACGCGTCGACGTTGCCGTCTACAACGCCTTGAAGGATGCGAAGGAAGGCAGATTCACCGGCGGCGTGCAATCGCTGGGCCTGGCTGAAAATGGCGTCGACTGGGCACTCGACGAAAACAATCGCAGCCTGATCAGCCCGGAAGTCGAGGCGGCCGCCGCGAAGGCGAAGCAAGAGATCTCCGCAGGTACTCTCGAAGTCCACGACTACATGTCGGACGACAAGTGCCCCCTATAAGTGACCGTGGGGCGGGCGCAGTAGCGCTCGCCCAATCGGAGCCTTACCTGGAGGAGGCCATGCAAGCAGAAATCAGCTCCGCGAAGAACGTGTTGGAGCTTACCGGCATCAACAAGAGTTTCGGTTCGGTTGTTGCGAACAAGGATGTGAACCTCGCAGTCAAGGCGGGCAGCATTCACGGCATCGTTGGTGAGAACGGTGCTGGAAAATCGACCCTGATGTCGATTCTTTACGGCTTCTATCAAGCCGACACCGGCGCTATCCGGGTCGACGGCAGAGAGGTCGGAATTCCTGATAGTCGCGCAGCGATCGCTCACGGCATCGGCATGGTTCACCAGCATTTCAAGTTGGTCGAGAATTTCACCGTTCTGGAAAACATCATCCTCGGTGCAGAAGAGGGGGCTTTCCTTCCCTCCAGTCGGCGTAAGGCACGTCTCGAACTGCAACGTCTTGCCAAGGAATACGAACTGCAGGTCGACCTCGAGGCAATCACTGAAAACCTGCCGGTCGGGGTTCAGCAGCGCGTCGAAATCCTCAAGGCTCTCTATCGCCAGGCGCGAATTCTCATTCTTGATGAGCCGACCGGTGTTTTGACGCCAAGCGAGGCCGACCACCTGTTCCGCATCCTTCGGCGTCTTCGGGACGAAGGTAAGAGCGTTATCCTGATCACCCACAAGCTGCGTGAGATCATGGACGCGACAGATACGGTCTCGGTCATGCGGCGTGGCGAGTTGATCGCGACCGCCCCGACCTCCTCGATGACGAAGGAGAGCCTTGCAGAACTCATGGTCGGCCGACGTGTTCTGTTGCGCGTCGACAAGTCACCATCGAAGCCAGGAGAGGTCGTTTTCGATATCAGAGGCCTGAACGTTCGCGACCAGCGCGGTGTGCGTATGGTCAAAGACGTTTCTTTCTCTGTTCGCGCTGGAGAAATCGTTGGTATCGCAGGTGTGGCCGGTAACGGCCAAACGGAACTTCTCGAAGCGCTGGCCGGAAACTGCGTTCCGGAATCCGGTACAGTTCTTCTGAACGACGCGGAGATTGCCGCCGACCCGTTCAAGCGTCGAGAGGCGGGCGTGGCCCATGTGCCTGAAGACAGGCACGCAATCGGCCTCATCCTGTCGTTCCCGCTGCGAGAAAATGCCAGCCTCGGTTATCATCGGCGTCCGGAATTCGGAACAAGCCCGATGCTGAAGCGCTCGAAGCTTCAGCAATATGCCCAGGCGTACATTTCCGACTACGACATCCGGCCGCCGAACGCCGATCTGCGCACTTCGCTCTTCTCGGGCGGGAACCAGCAAAAGATCGTGTTGGCGCGCGAGATCGAACACGATCCGGCCGTACTGCTCGTCGGCCAGCCAACGCGCGGCGTCGACATCGGGGCCATTGAATTCATCCATCGAAGGCTGATCGAACTGCGCGACCAGAACAAGGCAATCCTTCTCGTCTCGGTCGAACTTGACGAGATCAGAGCGCTCTCCGACCGCATCCTCGTCATGTTCGATGGGGCGATCGTGGGGGAGGCGAGCCCGGACGCATCCGAGCGCGAGCTCGGCCTGCTCATGGCTGGCATTGCGGAACAAGATCAAGGGAGAGGCTAAGGTGGCCAGCTTTCTCAATATAAGGCGGATCGTCGATTTCGCGGTCCTGCCACTCATGAACGTTGCCGTCGCCCTGCTGATTTCAGGACTGGTGGTCCTTTTCGTCGGTCAGAATCCGCTTGAAGCGGTGGGCTATCTGATCAGCGGTTCGCTGGGATCAGGCGAGGGAATAGGCTTCACCCTCTACTTCGCCACCAGCTTTCTGTTCACAGGGCTGGCAGTGGCAGTTGCGTCTCACGCCGGTCTGTTCACGATCGGCGCGGAGGGGCAGGCTTATCTCGGCGGCCTTGGTATCGCACTCGTCTGCCTGTCGCTCGACCGCTTCGTCCCTTGGTACGTCACGCTGGTACCGGCCGCCGCGGCAGGCATGCTGTTTGGCGCAGCCTGGGCTTTCATTCCGGCCTATCTCCAGGCCAAGCGGGGCAGCCATCTCGTCATCACGACGATCATGTTCAACTTCATTGCCTCGTCCATTATGATCTATGTGCTGGTAAACCTGATCAAGGAACCGGGCAGCATGGCCCCGCAGACCCGCCTTTTCGATAAGGGTGGTCTCGTGCCGAAGCTGGGAGAAATCCTACCGGTCAACATTGGGACGGCACCACTGAACGTCAGCCTGTTCCTCGCCATCGCTGCCGCGGTCTTCGTCTGGGTCCTCATCTGGAAGACAAAGCTCGGTTTCGAAATCAGGTCGACAGGGGCCAACCCCGCCGCCGCACGCAATGCCGGGATCAGCTACGTCAAGATCACCATCGTTTGCATGCTGATCTCTGGCGCTCTTGCGGGTCTGGCTGGCGTCAACATTCTTATGGGTGATCTGGGCAAGCTCCAGCTCGATTTCCCGGCCGGTATTGGACTGGTCGGAGTTGCGGTCGCCCTCATGGGGCGTGGCCATCCTGTCGGGATCGCAATTGCGTCCGTTCTCTTTGGCGTCCTCTATCAGGGCGGAGCGGAAATCTCCTTCTGGATGCCGAACATTACACGCGAACTGATTATGCTCATCCAGGGATTGGTCATCCTCTTCGCAGGCGCGCTCAGCCTGATGTTCCGGAAATCAGTCTATTCGCTGGTCGATCTCTTCCGCGTCTCGAAACCGGAGGTCTGAGCCATGCAAGAGTTCCTATCTACAGTCATTCTTCTGCTCAGCTCGACCCTCCGCTTGTCGGTACCGCTCATCCTCTGCGGGTTGGCGGGTCTCTTTTCCGAACGGTCTGGACTGTGGGACATCGGCCTTGAGGGCAAGATGCTGTTTGCCGCCTTCGCTGCGGCAGCCGCTGCCTATCAGTTCGATTCCGCCTGGGTCGGATTGTTCTTCGCGATACTTGTGGCCGTTCTCCTCAGCCTCATCCACGGCTTCGCCTCCGTGACGCACCAGGGAAACCAGATCATTTCCGGGGTGGCGATCAACTTCATATCGTCAGGTCTCACGGTGCTTCTGGCCGTTGGCTGGTTCGCAATGGGCGGCAGAACCCCGCAACTCCAGCCGGAGGCGCGCTTCCCGACGGTGGTGCTTCCCTTCGTTGAGGAGATGCGGTCGGTTCCGGTAATCGGACCGATCTATGCCGACCTGATTTCCGGCTACAACATCCTGCTTTACGTCGCCTTTGCGGCGGTGCCGATCACGTGGTGGGTATTCCAGCAAACACGGTTCGGACTGCGCCTGCGCGCCGTCGGGGAAAACCCGGCTGCGGTTGATACCGCCGGTATCTCCGTCGATTGGCTCCGTTATCGGGCATTGCTCTGCGGCGCTGTTCTCTGCGGTATTGCCGGAGCCTATCTGTCGGTCGCGCAGTCGGCAGGGTTCGTCCGGGAAATGTCTGCTGGCAAGGGATACATGGCGCTGGCGGCATTGATCTTCGCCAAATGGCGTCCTGTTCCCGTCCTCTTCGCCTGCCTTCTTTTCGGCTTCCTTGAAGCTCTCTCGATCCGCTTCCAAGCGTTCGATTTCGGACTGGGGGCGGCGCTCTCGACGCAGATCGTCCAGTCTCTCCCGTACCTGCTCACCGTAGTTCTTCTCGCCGGTTTCATGGGCCGCGCAATCCCACCCAAAGCCGGTGGTATCCCTTACACGAAAGATCGTTGAATGACCGAACGTATTATCATTGATTGTGATCCTGGCGTTGACGATGCCGCGGCTCTCATGCTCGCCTTCGGGTCGAGCGAGGTCGAGATACTCGGCATCACCGCAGTCGCAGGTAACATCCCGCTCGAAAAGACCGAGGCCAATGCACGGCTGATCTGCGAACTCGCTAACCGGACGGATATCCACGTCCTCCAAGGCTGCGGCCGCCCGCTGCTTTATCCCGACCGCGCCGGTGTTACCGTCCATGGCGCTGACGGCTTGGGCGACATTGGCCTGCCGAGGCCGACTTCGGCACCCGCCGAACGTACCGCTGTCCAATTCATCATCGATCAGGTACGAGCCGCGCCGGGGGAGGTGACTCTCGCTGTGCTCGGCCCCATGACCAATATCGCCGTCGCCCTTTCGATCGATCCCGGCATCGCGCCGATGATCAAGCGCATCGTCTTCATGGGCGGTGCCGCCTTCTGCCCGGGCAACATTAAGGAACGTGCGGAGTTCAATTTCTACTTTGACCCGCATGCGGCGCAGGCGGTGGTGGCTTCCGGCATCCCAATGGTCATGTTCGGACTCGACGTCACCCACAAGGCGATCATCACCAAAGAGCGCACAGAACGCCTGAAACGTCTCGGCAAGATCAGCGGCACCATCGCCGACATGCTAACCGCCTACGGCGCTGGCGATCCTTGCCTGCACGATCCCTGCGTCATTGCCTATCTCATCGAGCCGGAGATCTTTTCCGGCGTCGAAGGTTTCGTGGAGGTTGATTGCAACTCGCCGCTCGCGATCGGACAGAGTGTCGTCAGCGTCACCCCGCGGGAGCTCGCTGGCCGCGCACCAAACTGCCTGGTGATGACGGAGGTGGATCACGACCGGCTGTTTGCACTCCTTGAAGAGCGTTATGCCCGGGTGGAAGCACAAGCTGCTTAAGGCCGCCGGGCGGCAGTGGGTAACGAAAACAATATGAAAGAGTTCAGAGGGCCGACCACAAATCGGCCCTTTTCTTTAAGGGTCTCAGCGAACGTTCTGGACCGCAAGCGAGAGAGATCTCAGCACTGGAACTGCTAGCCGGGAATCCGCTCAACCAAACCACCAAACCGAGGTTTTGAGGGCTTGGTTACCCATCATAGCGGCCTGCCGCGCGCGTGATTGCCGCCGGGGATACCCGGAGCATGTGCGATGAAGGGTTGTCTTTGATGGTGATCGCCTATTGGAGGATGAGGTGTATCGATCGAGAGACCATGGGGGCGGAAATGACAGATGAACCAAGTTTCCAGCATCTCAACGATCTGCCAAAGCGTAACAAAAGCCACGACACCGAGGGTGTCGCCCAAGCCGCCTTCGAGACATGAAAGCGGTCGTGATGAGCCGATCTTTCAAAGAGACTTCGTCGAAACGAACCCATAACGGGCCGGATGTGTGGTCCGGCGGCAACCTTCGACTCTGGAAGCCCAGCCGCGAGCGACGTTGATGCCTACGGTTCAAAGCCCACAGCCTCCGGGGCACACCACGACACCCAAACTGACGTCTCAAATCGCCAGCCAACCCCCGCTTGCTCGCAAGCAGGTTCTGATCCGCTAGATGCCTGTTTTTATGCGGTTCTCGTGAAATGACTTTCTAAAGGCACCTTCAGCTCATGGAGTTGGGCCTGGCGCTATTGGTCAAGGGCACATCCAGTCGGGGTGTCATCCCTTCGTCATAGAGCTATGACGATTCCTCATAATATTGCGCAGTTTTTTCCATTCGATCATAGTTGTTTCAAGAAAAGCCGGCAGGAAGGCCGCCGAATCGCGATGTTGCGCCAGGCCGTTCTCAGTACGGGGAACCCATGATCAAGTTCATACTCAACCGCCTCGTGATGGCGATACCGACGATCGTCATCGTCTCGGTCGCCGTCTTCACGCTCATCCGTCTCATTCCCGGCGATCCGGCAGCGCTGATGCTCGGCGATATGGCCGAGCCGCAGCAGATTGCCGAAATGCGCAGTGTGCTCGGCCTCGACCGCAGCATTCCCGAGCAGTTCGTCATCTGGGCCGGCAATATCCTGTCCGGCGACTTCGGCCGCTCGATCGTCACCGACGAACCGGTCCTGCACCTGGTGCTGAGCCGCTTCATGGTCAGCGCCGAGATCGTCGTCATCGCCGTGTTGCTGGCGAGCCTGATCGCGGTTCCCGCCGGCGTCATCGCCGCCTGGCGGCAAAACAGCCTGACCGACCTGGCTCTGGTCGGAACAGCCACCGTGCTCCTGTCGATCCCGACCTTCTGGCTCGGCCTGCTTTTGCTGCTTGCCTTCGGGCTGAAGCTCGGCTGGTTGCCGGTGCTCGGCTACGTGCCGATCTCGGAAAACTGGAAAGCCGGTCTTCTCTACCTCGTCCTGCCGGTGATGACGCTGGTCATCCATGAAATGGGCGTGATCATCCGCATGGCGCGCGCCTCGACGCTTGAAGTTCTTCGCCTCGATTACATCACCCACGCCCGTGCCAAGGGCCTGTCGGAAAGTGCCGTGCTCTGGAAGCACGCCTTCAAGAATGCCTTCGGCCCGACCTGGACGATGATCGGCCTGATTCTGGGCAATCTGCTCGGCGGCATCGCCGTCATCGAGACGGTTTTCACGATCCCGGGCCTTGGTCGTCTGATGGTCGACAGCATCTTCCAGCGCGATTACCCGGTGATCCAGGGCTGCCTGCTGCTCGTCGCCTTCTCCTATGTCGTCGTCAACCTGGTGGTCGACCTTCTCTATCCTCTCTTCGATCCGCGGGTGGTGGCAGAATGAGAAAGTTCACGTTCAACGGCGTCATCGGCGGCGGCCTGATTGCCGCACTCGTCATCACCGCACTGATCGGCGTGTTCTGGACGCCCTACGATCCCTCGGCGCTCGGCTTCACCTCGCGCCTGGCCGCCCCCGGTGCCGCCCATTGGCTCGGCACCGATGAGTTCGGCCGCGACGTCGCCAGCCGGCTGATGATCGGCGCCCGCGCCAGCGTCTGGATCGGCTGCCTGACGGTTGCCTTCGCGGTCGTCTGCGGCACGTTGATCGGTCTGATCAGCGGCTACGCCCGCGGCTGGGTCGATGGTGTGATCATGGCCGTCAACAATGCGCTGCTCGCCTTCCCGGGCATCCTTCTGGCGCTCGGGCTGCTCGCGGTCTTCGGTGCCAACCAGTACGGCATCATCTTTGCGCTCGGCATCGCCTATACGCCGTCGATGGCGCGGGTCGTGCGCGGCGCTGTTCTGTCGCTGCGCGAACGCGAGTTCATCGAGGCCTCGCGCATCATGGGCAATAGCGAGATCTACACCATGCTGCGCCATATCCTGCCGAATTGCCTGGCACCGATCACCGTGCTTGCGACCTCGATGTTCGGTTGGGCGATCCTGTCGGAAAGCGCGCTGTCGTTCCTCGGCCTCGGCGTACCGCCACCGGCACCGACCTGGGGCAACATGCTGGCCGCCGGCCGCCCGTTCATCGAGCAGGCCGTCTGGCTCGGTTTCTTCCCCGGCCTCTGCATCGCGCTGACATTGCTCGGCATCAACCTTCTCGGCGACGCGCTCCGCGACAAGCTCGACCCCCGCATGCGAGGCCTGAAATGACCGGCAGTTCCCTTCTCAGCGTTCGCGACCTGTCGCTGGCCGTCGCCCATAACGGCAACCAGGTGGTGAAGAACGTCAGCTTCGACGTCGGTGCGGGTGAAATCGTCGGCATCGTCGGTGAATCCGGTTCCGGCAAGACGCTCGCCACGCGCGCCATCATCGGCCTGATGCCGCCGGCCGTGCGCCATGTCGGCGGCACGATCAGCTACCGCGGACGTGATGTCCTGTCCCTGAAGGATCGCGACCTCCGGCGCTTGCGCGGCGGCGAGATCGGCGTCGTGTTCCAGGAGCCGATGACTTCGCTCAACCCGTCGATGACCATCGGCCGGCAACTCGAAGAAGGTCTGATCCTGCATACGAAGAAGAGCGCCGACGAACGTCGGGCTGATATCCTCGACATGCTCAAGCGCGTTGGCCTCAGCGAACCGGAACGGGCGCTTGCCGCCTATCCGCACGAGTTTTCCGGCGGTATGCGCCAGCGCATCATGCTGGCCTCGGTCATGCTCCTGAAACCGGCCTTGCTGATTGCCGACGAGCCGACGACGGCGCTCGATGCCGTGGTGCAGCGTGACGTCATGGAACTGATGGTCGAACTCACCAAGGCGGAAGGCACGGCCGTCCTCCTGATCAGCCACGATCTGCCGATGGTAGCACGCTACACCAACCGTTTCGTTGTCATGGAAAAGGGCGTGATCGTCGAGCAGGGTACGACGGAGGATATCCTCAGCGCCCCGGAACATCCCTACACCCGCAAGCTGCTATCCTCGCTGCCGTTTCGCGCCGCGCCGCGCAAGCTCGATATGTCCCGCACGCCAATGGTGTCGGCGCGCAACATCGTCGTCGAATATCCCGGCCGCAAGGGTCTCTTCCGCAAGCAGGCGCCGAAGCGCGCCCTGCACGGCGTCAGCGTCGATATCCATGTCGGCGAGGTCGTCGCCCTTGTCGGCGGCTCGGGTTCGGGCAAGACCACGCTCGGGCGCACCATCGCCGGCCTCGTCCAGCAGGCCGAAGGCGAAATCCTGTTCCAGGGTCGCGAACGCAGCGCCGATTGGCGCGACTACCGGCTGAACTGCCAGATGGTGTTCCAGGACCCCTATTCCTCGCTCGACCCGCGCATGACCATTCAGGCACTGGTCGAGGAGGCGCTGCGACTGGTGCCCGACCTGGACGGGGCGGCCAAGCGCAAACGGGCGCTCGAAACACTCGACGAGGTCGGTCTTGGCGGTGATTTCGCCAATCGCTATCCGCATGAGCTTTCCGGCGGCCAGCGCCAGCGCGTTGCCATTGCCAGGGCGATTGCCCGCCGGCCGAAGTTCCTGATCGCCGACGAACCGGTCTCGGCTCTTGATGTGACGGTGCGGGCGCAGGTGCTTGAACTCTTCTCCGACCTGCAGAAGCGCTACGGCTTTTCCTGCCTGTTCATCAGCCACGATCTCGGCGTCGTCGAGCAGGTCGCCGACCGGGTGATCGTCATGCAGGACGGCCGCATCGTCGAACAGGGCGATCGCGACCGGATCTTCGACCAGCCGCAGGAGGCCTATACGCGCAAGCTGCTGTCGGCGATCCCGGCGCTCGATCTCAACCAGACGGGTGGCGTCACCCTCAAATGGCGCCTGGAGGCCTGACATGACTGTCGCGATCAAACCCGCCACGATCTCCGAACAGCTTCATGCGATTGCCGACGCCCAGCCGTTCATCACCCGTTTCCTCGTCCGCAATCTGCAGACCGGCGAGACGATCGGACGCGGCGAAAACGAAGAGACGCCGTCGGCGAGCACCCGCAAGACCTCGATCATGATGGCGGCGCTGAAGGCGGCGCACGAGGGTCGGCTCGATCTCGACGCGCCCATCACCTACGAGGAGCGGCTGAAGCACGAGGTCGCGAGCGGCATGTTCCGCTACATGACGCCTGGTATCGTCATTTCGCTGCGCGACGCCATCGTCGGCATGATGGTCCTGAGCGACAACGTCTGCACCAAGATGGTGCTGGAGCGGCTGACGCTGGAAGAGGTCGACAGCTACTGCAAGGCGATCGGCATGGCCGGCACCCACCATCGCTTCCTGATCCCGCCGCTTGGTCTGAAGCCTGACCATTCGCTGGGTGAAGTCACGACGACGACCGCCAGCGACCAGATCCTGCTGCTCGAGGCGATCCTCGCCGGCGAGAACGATGAGGCGGCCGCTGCTCGTTTGGGCACATCCGTCGAGCTCTGCCGCTTTGCGCTGCAGACGTTGAAGAACCAGGTCCTGCGCTATGGCATCCGCTCGCGGCTGCCTTTCGAGGTTGTCGCCGCCAGCAAGTCCGGCCGCGGCAAGCGCGGACGCATGGATACGGGCATCGTCTATCGCGATGGCCGGCCGCTCTACGCCATCGCCGTCTTCACCGACGCCGTGCCGCCGGTGATGGCGGACGGCACGCCCGGCTACACCATCGCGCTCGAAACCATCGGCCTGTTGTCCAAGGCCTGCTGGGACGCGTTCTGAGCCGAGCAACCGCAACAAACCAACAAGAAACAACTGGAGAAGAGTGGAACCATGAAAAACATCTTCCTTGCCGGCACGATCCTGATGAGTGCGGTCGGCTTTGCCGAAGCGCGTGACCTCGTCGTCGCGCAGAGCTCCGATATCCGCAGCAACGTGCCGGGCGTCAATCGCGACGGCAATACCGATTCCGTGATCTTCCATATCGTCGAGGGTCTCGTCGGCTATGCCGAGAACGGCGAGGTCAAGCCGCTCGTCGCCAAGAGCTTCGAGGTGTCGCCGGATGGCCTGACCTATACGTTCAAGCTGCGCGAAGACGTGAAGTTCCACAACGGCAACGCGGTCACGGCCGACGACGTCGTTTGGAACTGGAACCGCTACATGGCCGCAGACACCAAGTGGACCTGCGCCGGCGATTTCGACGGCAGCAAGACCATCAAGGTTTCGGCCGTCACCGCCGTCGATCCGTCCACAGTCACGATGACGATCGAAAAGCCCTCGGCAGTCTTCCTCGGCCTGATGGCGCGTCCCGAGTGCGGCTACACCGGCATCATCGCCAAGGACTCCGTTGGCGCTAACGGCGCTTTCGTTGCGCCCGTTGGCACCGGGCCATTCAAGTGGGCCGAGTGGAAGAAGGGCGAATATGTCCGTCTCGAAAAGAACGAAGCCTATGTTTCGCCAGCCAATGACGGCAAGCCGGATGGCATGGTCGGCTCCAAGCGGCCGCTGGTCGACGGTATCAAATTCATGGTCATCCCCGATGCCTCGACGGTGAAGACCGGCCTGTTGTCGGGCGCGCTCGATACCGCCGAAGTCTCCGCCGACCTGATCTCCGAGTTCAAGGACAGCGAGACGATGCAGCTCATCGTCAAGCGCAACAACGGCAAGAACCTTCTGTATTTCCAGACCCGCGACAAGGTGCTGAGCAATGTCGCCGTGCGCCGGGCCATGGCCGAAGCGCTCGACCTTGACCAGCTGGTTGCGGCGGTGTCGAACGGCACCGGAGAGGCCAATGGCTCGATGGTTTCGGCGGACTCGATCTTCTATTCCGATGTCCAGAAGACCAAGATCCCGATGGACCTGGAAAAGGCCAAG
Source organism: Ensifer adhaerens (assembly GCF_013283195.1). Taxonomy (GTDB): domain Bacteria; phylum Pseudomonadota; class Alphaproteobacteria; order Rhizobiales; family Rhizobiaceae; genus Ensifer; species Ensifer adhaerens_G. Next base: position 942,272 of record NZ_JABEKT010000002.1, read on the forward strand.
AAGGACCTGGCCGACGCCGGCTACAATGGCGAGCCGATCACCATCATTGCCAACAAGCGCGGCAACGTGCCGAGCTTCCCGGCGGCGGTCGTCGCCCAGGCGATGATGCAGCAGGTCGGCCTCAACGTGCAGATCGAGGTGCTCGACTATGCGACGCAGGTCGACCGTCGCCGCTCGGGCAACTATCAGGTCATCTCGCAGTCGGTCGCGCCGCGTCTCGACCCAGCGCTGATGTATTCCTTCTACGTCGGCAACAAGGACAAGAACGCCTCGTTGATGTGGGATAATCCGAAGGCGATCGAGCTGATGAAGGCGGCCTATGTCGAGGCCGATCAGGCCAAGCGCCAGGCGATCTTCGACGAGTTCCACAAGCTGATGCTCGAGGAAGTCCCCGGGATCTTCATGTACGACATGGTCGATATCTGGGGGGCGACGAAGAAGCTGCACGGCGAGCCCGTCTGGCAGTCGAACACCCGGCTCTGGGAAGTCACGCTCGACGACTAGAGCATTTCCAGGAAAAGTGCGGAGCGGTTTTCCGTCAGGAAATGCGTAAAGACAGAGACTTAGAGCGTTTCTCCAAATCGCAAACGCTCTAAGTCGGCGCCTGATCCGATCCTGTTCTCAGTGGCGGCATCCGTGCCGCCACCTTCCATCTGAAGACAGAAATACCAATGCGGCCGGCCCCTATGCTGTCTGCAAGAGGAATACCTATGCCCCAGCCATCCGTCGTCGCCGCTCTTTCCGAGATCGTCGAGGAGTTGAAGCCCGAATTCGCAGCGATGAGCGATGCGATCTGGGATCATGCCGAGTTGAGCTTTCGTGAGCACAAGTCTGCGGCAACGCAGATCGCCATGCTGGAGAAGCATGGATTTCGCATCTCTAGGGGAACGGCCGACATCGAAACCGCCTTCATCGGCGAGGCCGGCGAGGGCGGCCCGGTGATCGCCCTTCTCGGCGAGTTCGACGCGCTTGCGGGGTTGAGCCAGGTCGCCGGTCTCGCCGAGGCGAAGCCGCTCGTAAACGGCGGCACGGGACATGGCTGCGGCCACAACCTGCTCGGTACCGGGTCACTGCTCGCCGCAGTCGCGCTTGCCCGCTATCTCCGCGAAAACAATCTGCCGGGAACGGTCCGCTACTATGGCTGCCCTGGCGAAGAGGGCGGCTCGGGCAAGACCTTCATGGCGCGTGCCGGCGCCTTTGCCGATGTCGATACCGCGCTCACCTGGCATCCGGCACCTTTCAACGGCGTGCGCTCGACCAACAATCTCGCCGTCCTCGAAATCTACTATCGTTTCAAGGGGATCGCGGCGCATGCCTCGAACGGCGCCCATCTTGGGCGCAGCGCGCTCGACGCGCTGGAACTGATGAACATCGGCGTCAACTTCCTGCGCGAGCACATGCCGCAGGATTGCCGCGTGCACTACGCGATCACCGATGCCGGCGGCACAGCCGCCAATGTCGTCCAGGCGCGCGCCGAAGCGCTCTATCTCGTGCGAGCACCGCAAATGCCCGAAGCGCTGGCGCTGGCTGCCCGGATCGACAAGGTCGCCAGGGGCGCTGCGATGATGACGGAGACGGAGGTCGAGATTGTCTTCGATCGCGCCGCCACCAATCTGTTGCCGAACATCACGCTGGAAACGGCTATCCATCAGAACATGGTGGCACTCGGCCCGGTTCCCTTCGACCAGGGCGACGTCGAGTTTGCCCGCGAGATCCAGAGGACGATGACGCCGGAGGCGATCGCCAGCAGCATCCGGCTTTACCAGATCAAGGGCGACGTCTTTGCCAACAGCCGCATGGATGGATCAAGTGGTCTCCATCTCGGTCTTCGCGATTTCGAGGGCCAGTCGCATTTTCGCGCCGGTTCGACCGATGTCGGCGATGTCAGCTGGGTGACGCCGACGGCGCAATGCTGGGCGCCAGCCTGGGCGATCGGCACCGCCCCGCACACCTGGCAGGTGGTAGCGCAGGGCAAGAGCCCGGCTGCGCACAAGGCTTTCGCGCACGCCGCCAAGTCGCTGGCAACGACTGGCCTTGATCTCATCCTCGATCAGGACCTGCTGGCACGCGCGAAGGCCGAGTGGCGGGAAAAGACCGAGGGCACCCCCTACCAGTGCCCGATCCCGGATCATATCGGTCCCAAGCTCTGATTATCTGACAATATTGCCATCGCGCGATGTTCAAATGAAGCCGCCGCCCTTGGGCAGGCGGCTTTCGTGTTTCCGTCATCTCGTAACAACAGAGGATTGTGTGCGCCGGGACGTTCGAATTCGGCCCGACGCCTTGACGCGAATCATTGTCTCCGGCATCACTGTTACGGAAAATTGTGAATATGTGCCATTTAGGCGTATCTGAATTAAATCTCTGTTAGTGCCTCCCCTGCGTGACCACGCGGGAAGGCACGCGAGGAGCACGGCGGGAATGGATATGACGGTAACACAAACGCGACCCGAAACGGATCTTTCCCATGCCAGGCAGCCGGCGGATGAAGCAATCGCCGCGGATGCCCGTGCCCTTTCCGAACAGCTGAAGGCGATGCGGGAGCGGCTGTTCCCGCCAACTGCGATGAAGACCCTTCGCAGCTTCACCTCCGGCGAGGCCGCCAAGCTGATCGGCGTCTCCGACGGCTACCTGCGACAACTGTCGCTCGCAGGCGAGGGGCCGCAGCCCGATACCGGCACCGGCGGCCGTCGTTCCTATTCGCTCTCCGATATCAACGCGCTCCGGCGGCACCTCGCTGAGCAGGCGCTTGCCAAGGGCAATGCCGCCAAAGCGCGCAGCTACCTGAAATGGCGCGACCGAGAGCGCGGCGAACACTTGCAGGTCATTTCCGTCACCAACTTCAAGGGCGGCTCCGGCAAGACCACTTCGTCCGTCCACATCGCGCAATACCTCGCCATGACCGGCCACCGGGTTCTCGCCGTCGACCTTGACCCGCAGGCGTCGCTTTCGGCCCTGTTCGGCTACCAGCCGGAACTGGACCTCACCGGCAACGACACGCTCTATGGCGCAATCCGCTACGACGCCGAAGCACGGCCGCTGAAGGACATCATCCGCCCGACCTATTTCGACGGGCTCGATCTGGTGCCCGGCAATCTGGAACTGCAGGAATTCGAGCATACGACTCCGCAGGCGCTGAGCGCCCGCCACAATGGCTCGGAGGCCGGCCCGTTGTTCTTCGCGCGGGTTCAGGCGGCACTGGCAAGCGTTGCCGACGATTACGACGTCGTCGTCATCGACTGCCCGCCGCAGCTCGGCTATCTCACGCTGTCGGCGCTTTGCGCCTCGACATCGGTGCTGGTCACCGTGCATCCGCAGATGCTCGACGTCGCGTCGATGAACCAGTTCCTCTACATGACCTCGGATTTGCTCAGCGTCGTGCGCGAGGCGGGGGGCGAACTCAATTTCGACTTCCTTCGCTATCTCGTCACCCGCTTCGAACCGAACGATGGTCCGCAGGCGCAGATCGTCGGTTTCATGCGCTCGCTGTTTGGCGACCGCGTCCTGACTTCGGCGATGGTCAAGTCGACTGCCGTCTCCGACGCGGGCCTCACCAAGCAGACGCTCTACGAAGTGGGCCGGGAAAATTTCACGCGCGCCACCTACGACCGCGCGATCGAATCCTTGAATGCCGTCAACGGCGAGATCGAAGCTCTCATTCATGCGGCCTGGGGGCGCTAAGAGACATGGCTGGCAACCGCAAGAACGAACTGCGTGCCCTTTTTTCCGGAAACGTAGCCCCGGCCGCGCCTGCAGCCGAGCAGAATTTGGCTACGCCTGCCGAGACGGCAGGCCCGAAAGCCGTATCTCCGCCTGTCGAAACTCCTCGGGCGGCATCGGGCGCCATCAAGGCCATGGGGCTTTCGCTTGGCAGCATCACGCGTGAGGCCGAGGAGGCCCGGTCGCTGCGCGAGGCGCTGCATCAGGGCGAACGGGTCGTGGAGCTCGATCCCGATCTGGTCGACGCCTCCTTCGTCGGCGACCGCCTGACGGACGGCGAGCTGGATGACCCCGACTTCCTGGCGCTCGGCGACAGCATTCGCGAGAACGGCCAGCAGTCGCCGATCCTGGTGCGCCCGCATCCCGAAAAACACGGCCGCTATCAAACCGCCTATGGTCATCGCCGACTAAACGCCGTCCGCAGCCTCGGCATCAAGGTCAAGGCGATCGTTCGACCCTTGACGGATGACGAACTCGTGCTGGCGCAAGGCAAGGAAAACGCCGAGCGCCGCAACCTGTCGTTCATCGAGCGGGCGCTGTTCGCGTCTGCCCTTTCCGAACGTGGTTTCGACCGCAAGGTCATCGGCGACGCGCTTGCCGTCCAGAAGAGTGAGCTGTCGCGGCTGATCCAGGTTGCCGAAAGCGTTCCGCTGCCAATCGCCCGGGCGATTGGTCCGGCGCCCAAGGTCGGCCGCGAGCGCTGGATGGCGATCGGGGCTCTGCTCGAGAGCGAGCCGGCACGGCAGAAGGCTGAGGAAGAGATAAGCCTGAGGCGGTTCCTCGAAGCCGACAGCGACCGGCGCTTTCAGCTCGTCTTCGCGCGGCTGTCGCGCGCCGACAGGCAGGATCCGGCCAAGCCGGAGGTGCTCAAGGACGAAAACGGCCGGGCCTTTGCCAAGCTGAAGCGGGACGAAAAGAGCGCCCGGATCGAGTTTTCGCCGGATGTCAGCCCGGACTTTGTCGACGAGGCGATTGCGCTACTGGCCAAGCATCACGCGGCCTTCCTGGCGGCGCGCCGGAGCTGATCGCTCGGGATTGTCGCACACTTTCGGTGGTCATTCTCGGGCCGGCGTGACCTCGTCACGCCGGCCCGATTCGTCGTGGCCTCTGGCTCCGACTGAAGAGGCTCGCCCCGCCATGCCGGAGCGTCCCAGAATGGGGATCCGGAAGAAATATTTTCGACCCCATGCCGCCAGCGACAGAATGGCGCGATGCCCTTGAGCGGGATGGGGATTGCGAGCGTTTCAGCGGCTGTTTTGCCGGGTTGAGCGGCGCGCCGGACGTCTTTCGAGCGACCGTTGGAAGGGACTTGTTAACCTTCATTTTCTATCGCTTAGCAGGCCCCTCGGCGATGTCTCTAGCTCTTCCAGGACCCATGCGTATTCCCAGGACAAACTTCTCTCAGGCAGCTTTGCATGATGCAAACCAGGCGGATTACTATGACGATCCGCAGGACGGTGCGTTGAGCGATATGCCCACCCATGACGTGGAACCCGTCGATCCCTACCAGCTGTACGAGGCGCCTGCCGCGCCTCGCAGACCCGCCAACCTGCAATCCGATCCGACGGCACATGTCGGCCGCGCGGCCCGTCTCTATGGTCAGGGCACGGCCTACGCGCCCGCCCAGGTGACGACGTCGACCGACGAGCCGCTGCCGACCCTGTCGGAGATCGCCGGCCACTACGGCGATTCGACGTGGGAGAGCCACTTCTTCCTGGCGCCGAATGTCCGTTTCACCCGCACGCCGGAACGGGAGTTTACCAAGCGCCGCGCGCCTTCGGACAGCGAGAGCGAAGCGATAGCCGAAGAAAATTGCGCGCCGGTTGAAACGGTCGTTGCCGAGATTGCGGCAGTCGAGGTCGCGCCGATGGCCAACGAGGTGGTGACCGTCGAGGTTGCTGTGCCGGCCGAAGCGCCAGTGATCTTCGCTGCGCCCGTGCCCGCGCCGGAGCCGGCTCTGCCATCCTACAGCCCGTCCGAGCTGCTGCGCGTGCTCACGAGCCAGATTCCGCATTGGTCGTCTGCATCCAAGGCAGAGGCCGCCAATGCAGTTGCCATTGCTGATGTTGCGACTCAGCCGGCCCCGACCGTCGACGAAGCGCCTGTGGCGATTACGCTACCGTCGATAACCGTCGAGCCGCTGGCGATCGCCGAACCTGCAGACCCCACGACAGAGCGCCCGACCGACACGCGCATGTCATTCCTGTCTGACTTCGCCTTCTTCGAATTTGGTCCGTCCACCGGGGATGACGAACCGGCCGACGCGGCAACTGCGCAGCCGAAGCCTTTCGTCGAGACCGCAGCGCCGGTCTCCTTTGCGCCCGCTCCCTTCGTGTCGGTACCGGCTTCGAACGCGGCCCCCATCAAGGCCGTTGAAATCAGGCGTATGCCGCCAACGGCGATCACGTCGCTTTTCCGCGTCGTCGAATGCCGTCCTGCGGCCGTTACCCCATCGATGCCTGCTGCTGTGGAGATGGCGCAGGTAGAACCGATCTCGGTCGAACCTGTTCGCGATGCGCCAGCACCCGTGATCGTGCCGTCTGAAATCGCATCGGTTCCGCCTGTCGTCATCGAACCGGCCGAAATCACCACACTGATGCCCGAAGAAGAGCCGGTTCGTACGGTTACGACTGTCTCCAAGGCGGCGATCACCATGCCTGCGCAGGTCTCGCGCGCACCTTCGATGCTGCCGCCGATCGGCGTCACCGAGCGTTTCTCTCAGGCCGACGGCTATGAGTTCCCGTCGCAGGATCTGTTGCAAGAGCCGCCGGAAGGGCGAGGCTTCTTCATGTCGCAGGAACAGCTCGAGCAGAATGCCGGACTTCTCGAAAGCGTTCTCGAAGATTTCGGCGTGCGCGGCGAGATCATTCACGTCCGCCCGGGGCCCGTCGTCACGCTCTACGAATTCGAGCCGGCACCCGGCGTCAAGTCATCGCGCGTGATCAACCTTGCCGATGACATCGCCCGCTCGATGTCGGCACTGTCGGCCCGTGTCGCCGTGGTCCCCGGCCGTAACGTCATCGGCATCGAACTGCCGAATGCGACCCGCGAAACCGTCTATTTCCGCGAGCTGATCGAATCCGTCGATTTCCGCAAGACCAACTGCAAGCTGGCGCTGTGCCTCGGCAAGACGATCGGTGGCGAACCTGTCATCGCCGAACTCGCCAAGATGCCGCATCTGCTCGTCGCCGGCACCACCGGCTCGGGCAAGTCGGTGGCAATCAACACGATGATCCTGTCGCTGCTCTACCGGTTGAAGCCGGAAGAATGCCGCCTGATCATGGTCGATCCGAAGATGCTGGAACTCTCCGTTTATGACGGTATCCCGCACCTGCTGACGCCCGTCGTCACCGATCCGAAGAAGGCCGTCATGGCGCTGAAATGGGCGGTGCGCGAGATGGAGGACCGCTATCGCAAGATGTCGCGCCTCGGCGTTCGCAACATCGACGGCTACAACCAGCGCGCCGCCGCTGCCCGCGAAAAGGGCGAGCCGGTGATGTGCACGGTCCCGGCCGGCTTCGAGAAGGGCACCGGCGAGGCGCTGTTCGAGCAGCAGGAAATGGATCTGGCGCCGATGCCCTATATCGTCGTCATCGTCGACGAGATGGCCGACCTGATGATGGTCGCCGGCAAGGAGATCGAAGGGGCGATCCAGCGGCTGGCGCAGATGGCGCGTGCTGCCGGTATCCATCTGATCATGGCGACGCAGCGGCCTTCGGTCGATGTCATCACCGGCACGATCAAGGCCAATTTCCCGACCCGCATCTCCTTCCAGGTGACCTCCAAGATCGACAGCCGCACCATCCTTGGCGAACAGGGCGCCGAACAACTGCTCGGCCAGGGCGACATGCTGCACATGCAGGGTGGCGGGCGGATTGCCCGTGTCCATGGTCCGTTCGTTTCGGACCAGGAAGTGGAACATGTCGTCGCCCACCTGAAGACTCAAGGCCGGCCTGAATACCTCGAAACCGTCACCGCGGACGAGGAGGAAGAAGAGCCCGCGGAAGAGCAGGGTGCTGTCTTCGACAAGACTGCCATGGCCTCAGAGGACGGTAACGAACTCTATGACCAGGCCGTCAAGGTGGTGCTGCGCGACAAGAAGTGCTCGACCTCCTACATCCAGCGGCGTCTGGGGATAGGCTACAACCGTGCCGCATCGCTCGTCGAGCGCATGGAGAAGGAAGGCTTGGTGGGCGCTGCCAACCATGTCGGCAAGCGCGAGATCATCCACGGAAATCGCGACCATGCGGTTGCGCCTGACGGCGACGACATGGATTGAGAATGCGCATGTAGCCAGGGTATTGTTCAATAAGAGGCCGCGAAGCGAGTGCTGCGCGGCCTTTTTCATGCGCGCCGAATTTGTTGTGCCGCGCCAACGATCAGGTTGAGGGGGCGGTTCCAGGGCGCGCGCCGCGCGGCCTGCCCCCACTGTTCGTCACCAATCACAGTCCCGCTCGCGCTGGTGCGCAGGTCTATGGTCGGTCCCTGTGACCGAACGTTCTTGCGCGGTAGAACTTCTCCCCATGTCAAAATAAAAACGTTTTTATTTTTCTTGAAAACGTTTTTATTGGCTGTTACGCATATGTGAAGAGTGAGCCAAGGGCCTGGGAGGGTGCATGGCAGCGCATATGCATAAAACCCGGCGGGCACCGGCGCCAACCATCAAGACGCTGGCCGAGATCACCGGCTATTCCATAGCAACCATCTCAAAAGCGCTCAGGGAATCTCCTGTCGTTGCGCCCGTGACCCGCGACCTTATCTTCAAGGCGGCGCGCGACGTTGGTTATCAGGCGAACGCGCGGGGCATGGCGCTTCGCACCGGAAAGAGCTTTCAGGCGGCGGTGCTGATGCCGGTGACAGCCGCGCGCGACTACGAGTGGGACGGTGTCGAATATACGCAGATCTTAAGCGGCGTCAGTCAGGCACTTGATGGTACTGACTACCGCATGTCCGTGCACGTCATCCGCGATGCTGCCGACGGTGCTGAAGCCGCTCGCCGCATCGTCGATCAGGGGCTTGCCGACGGCTTGATTTTTTCGGGCATTCTTGCCGACGACCCGCGCATCGATCTGCTGGTCGATCATCATTTCCCATTCGTCTCGATGGGGCGTTGCCGCAAGGATCTGGACTACGCCCATGTCGATATCGACAACGAATGGGCGGCCCATGCTGCGACCGCGCGGCTCATCGCCGGCGGTCATCGCCGCATCGCGCTCGTCAATCCAGAACGCCGGTTCTCCTATGCGATGGACAGATTGGACGGCTTCGCTCGCGCCTTCCGCGAGGCGGGGATTGCCGCGTCTGCCGATCTGATTGTCGAAGGTGACCTTTCCACTCATTTCGGGCGGCAGAGCGTGATCGACCTGCTGCAGGCGGCCGAGCCGCCGACCGCCTTTGTCTGCATCAACGAATCGACGACGCTCGGCGTGCTTTCGGGGCTCGGCAGCCTAGGAAGGCAGGTGGGCGTCGATGTCGATGTCATCGCCTATGATGACATCAACGTCAGCGCCTATTTCACCCCACCGATCACCACATTCTACCAACCGATCGAGGTCCTCGGACGGACCCTCGGACAGTTCCTGCTGAAACGCATGGAGGGTGAGGACCCGAAGGCGCTCAGGCAGGTCTTCAGGCCAACCCTGATCGAACGACAGCCGGACAATCTCGGCGGCAGGCTGGTCTGAGCTTTTATCATCCAAGGAGGAGAACCATGAAAAAACTGATCATTGCGCTGACCTTTGCAGCCTTTTCTACAAGCGTGTCCCACGCCGCCGATCTCGGCGGCAAATTGCTCAAGGTGGGGTCCGACACGACCTCGCCGCCGATGGAAAGCGTCGATCCCGCAACCGGCCAGATCGTCGGCTTTGACGTCGATGTGGTCAATGCGGTCTGCGCCAAGATCAACTGCCAGGCCGAGTTCATCACCACCGGCTGGGACGGCATCTTCGCGGCCCTCGATCAGGGCAATTTCGACCTGGTCGCATCGGGCGTCTCGATCACCGAGGAACGCAAGAAGGCGATGGATTTCTCCGATCCCTACATCGTCAACAGCCAGGCGGTGCTGATGCGTGTCGAAGACCAGGACATCACGCTCGAACGCTTCAAGGACGCCGGCAGGAAGCTGTCTGCCCAGGCGAACACCACCGATGCGCAGGTTGCCGAGAGTGTCGTCGGCAAGGAGAACGTCGCCGCCTATGACACGTTCAGTGCCGCGATCATCGCGCTCAAGAACAAGGACGTCGACGGCGTCGTCATCAATGGTGCCAATGCAGCGGCCTACGAGCGCGAATTTGCCGGCGAACTGGTGGTGGCGATCAAGGATCTTGAATCCGATCCGCTCGGTCTCGTCTTCCGCAAGGGCGACGAGAACATTGCCGCCTTCAACGAAGGCCTGAAGATGATCAAGGACGACGGCACGCTCGACCAGCTGGTCAACAAGTACTGGGGCCTGAAGTAAACCGTCCGCAATGTCCCCGGAGCGCCATAGGTGCTCCGGGATCACAGCCTGTTCCATTCGATACCCCGGAGGAATGAATGTCGTTCCTGAGAAGCGTGCGTCCGAGCAATCTCATCATCCTGACCGCGCTGCCTTTCATCATCTATCTCTTCGTGTCCTCCGGAGACTACCAGCGGTCGCTTCGCGCCATTCTTGGCGTCGAGAACGGTTCGTCGGCGTTCGTGCCCGGCTTTCTCGCTCTGGCCGTTGCCTTCTCGGCGGGGCTTTGCGTCCTCCTGTTTTCGCGGGCGAAGGCAAGCCGCCCGAAATGGGCGGTAGCCGCGGCCGTACTGAATGTTGCGGCAGCAGGTGTCCTACTCCTCGGGCATAACATTCATCCCTTCATCGCCTCGGTGGTGGCAAACGGCGTCGATGCCTTCAAATCGGAGCTGATCGTCAAGGGGGTGACGCCACGCCAACTGACGGAGGCGGCCGATTTGTGGGTGCGAGGCGTCGAGGCCTGGCTGTTTCCAGCCTACCTGCTTTTGACCCTTCTCGGCCTTGGACTGTTTTTCGCGGGCGCGCGTGCCGACGAACCGGTCGACAGCCCGTTGCGGCGGGTGGGGCGCTGGATCCTCGGCGTCGTCAACGGCGCCGGCCTGATCTTCGTGTTCTTCTTCGCCCATATCGCCTTTGCCGCCGGCGTGGCGACCACCATCCGCGCGGCGATTGCCGCCTATATTCTGGCCGCGGTGCTGGGCCTCGTCTGGGTCGGCCTCCTGCAATTGCACTCGACGGTGCGCACCAGTCTCTACTTCGCCGTGGCCACACTGGTCCTCGCGCTTGTGGCCGGATGGTTCCTGCTGCAGCCGCGCGACACCTACGTGCTCGCCGGCACGCTTCAAGGCAAGGTCGGCATCGTCACCAACACGCCGGCGGGTCTGATCAGCGCCGTGCGCTTCGGGCAGTATGAGGGCGCGCCGCAGACGGAGACGCCGGTGCGCACCTTCGTCGGCCCGACAGAGGCGCTTGCCTCGATCGCGAAGAACGAGGGCGTCAGTGCCGCCTTGTTGCCTGCCGCCACTGCGCCCGCCGATCTCCCGGTGCTTTGGAAAACCGAGGCGCTGAACGATCGCGACCGCGCGACCGGCATCACCATCGCCGTGCTTGCGATCATCCTCGGGCTTTTGACCTTCGGCGGCTATCTGCACCAGCGCCATCCGCTGGCGATTGGCTCGGAATTCATCGTCGATACCATTCGCGGCATTCCGATGCTGGTGATCGTGCTCTATGTCGGCCTACCGCTGAGCGGCGCGTTGAAGGACGCCACGCAGGGCGTGCTCGATCCGCCCAACCTGGTGCGCGGCATCGTCGCCATGGCGCTTGCCTATTCCGCCTATCTCGCCGAAATCTTCCGCTCCGGCATCAACGCCATTCCGGTTGGCCAGGTCGAGGCGGCGCGCAGCATCGGCCTTAATCGCTGGCAGACGGCGCGGCTTGTCATCCTGCCGCAGGCATTCCGGATCATCATTCCGCCGCTCGGCAACGAGCTGATCGCCATCCTCAAGGACACTTCGCTGCTGTCGATCCTGTCGATCCGCGATATCACCCAGCGCATGCGCGAGTTCCAGTCGGCGAGCTTCCTGCCGTTCGCGCCCTATAACTCCGCGGCGATCTTCTACATCTTCCTGACGCTTGCCGCGGCGAGCCTCGTGAACATGGTCGAGAGAAAATATGACATCAAGCATCGATAGCTTGGGGGAGCGGGAGCGCCGGACGGTCCTGATCACCGGCGCCTCGCGTGGCCTCGGCCGCGAACTGGCGACACTTTATGAGGCCGACGGTTGGCGCGTCATTGCCTGCGTCCGTGGGTCGGCGTCTGTCGACGGCGGTATAGAAACCCAGTCGCTCGACGTCTCCGACCCCGCCTCGATTACGGCCCTCGGCAGGACACTCGAAGGCGTGGCGATCGACGTCCTGATCAACAATGCCGGTATCCGCGGCGATACGGGTGGGCTTTCGACGCTCGACGGAGGCGACTTCGTCGAGGTGATGCGCATCAACGCGCTCGCTCCCTTGCTGCTGGTGCAGGCCCTGCGGGCAAACCTTCTGGCGGGAGAAAGCCGGGTTGTCGCCAACATCTCCAGCCGCGCCGGGTCGCTTGCCGAAGGCACGCTCGACGATGATGACGGTGACTATGCCTACCGCTGCTCGAAAGCGGCCTTGAATATGGCGACGGTGAAGCTGGCACAGGATCTTCGCAAGGATGGCATCACCGTCCTGTCGCTGCATCCCGGCTGGGTGAAGACCGACATGGGCGGCGATGAGGCACAGGTGCCTGTGGCGACGAGTGCAGCCGGCTTGAAGACAATGATCGATGGAGCGGACATGGCCGATAGCGGCAGCTTCCGCGGCTACGACGGACGACGGATTTCATGGTGACGGGACGAGCAGCAGGCATGACACAGAATGATTTGAAGGCAGAGCAGGAACTGGCGGCGATCCGCGCATTGCTCGTCGAGGCCTACGGTATTGAAGGGGATGTCTCACCGCTTCCCGGCGAGCACGACCTCAACTACCGCGTCCGCGCGCAAGACGGCGAGCAGTATCTGCTGAAGCTGCATGCACCTGATGATGCCGACGACCTCGGCATGCAGGTTGCGGTGCTCGGCCACCTCGCGACAACGGCGCCTGATCTGTCTGTCTCGCGGCCGGTTCTGGTCCGCAATGGAGTGTCGACGGTGAATGTCGTCGTGCGCGGCGAGCGTACCGCTCGGCTGCTCACCTGGCTCCCAGGCGATATCTGGGCGAAATCCGCGTCACGCGGTTTGGCCAGCGCAGAGACGCTTGGGGATCTGCTCGGCCGGCTCGACCGAAGCCTTGAGAGTTTTGTCCACGCTGGCACGAAGCGCGTCTATGCCTGGGATATCGGCCGTGCCGACATGCATCTGCAGCATGTGGACCTGATCGATGGCGCCGACAAGCAAGCTGCGGTGCGCGCGATCCTCGAACGGTTCGCTGCATTCGTCCTTCCAAGCCTCCAGGCCTGCCCGCGGCAGGTCATTCACAACGACGCCAACGACTATAACGTGCTGCTGGACAACGAGGGGCGGGTCAGCGGACTGCTCGATTTCGGCGATATGGTCGAGACCTGGCGCGTGGTTGAGATTGCCGTCGCTGCAGCCTATTCGCTGATCGGCGCCAGGGATGCGGTCGGCACGATCGGCGCACTCACCGGCGCCTATCACAGAGTAAATGCAATCAGCGAGACCGAAGCAGGACTGATCTTCGACCTCGTTCGCACACGCTACGCCGTCAGCATGTGCATGGCGGCCAAGCAGATCCGCGACAATCCTGAGAACACCTACCTGCTTGTCAGCCAGGACGACGTCTGGCGCGAGCTGCAGCGCCTGGAACGCGAGAACCGCGCTGTCGCTATTGCCCGCATCCGTGACGCCTGCGGCTTTGCGCCGGTGGCGCATGCGGCTGACGTCATGGCCTGGCTGGAGCGGAATGCCCACGATTTCTCGGCCATCGTCAAGCCGGCCGTCGCAAAGCCGCAAGTCGCCGTCTTCGATTTCTCCGCCTCCAGTTCCGAGGCTGAGCAATGGGCGGTATTGGATGCCCAGGCGGCTGAAGCGCGGATCGCGGCCTTTATCCGCGAGCAGAATGCCGATTTCGGCATCGGCGTCTATGGCGAGGATCGCGGGATCTATCGGGGCGACGCCTATGAAACGGCGATTTCCGATGAACGCCGTTCGATCCATCTCGGCGTCGACCTCTTCGCACCGGCGGGTGAGCCGGTGCATGCACCATTCGCCGGCAAGGTCGCCTTCCTTCACGACGATGCCGTCGCCTTCGGTTTCGGCCCGACTGTGCTTTTGGAACATATCACTGATACCGGCGACATCTTCTGGACGCTCTACGGCCATCTGTCGCGCGAGACACTCGCGACGTTGGCGATCGGCCAGCCTGTCGCCAGGGGCGAAAGCTTTGCGGCGCTTGGCGCATCCGAAGAAAACGGCAACTGGGCGCCGCATCTGCATTTCCAGCTGGTGACCGACCATCTCGGGCTTGGGGGGCGCATGTTCGGCGTCGGTGTGCGCGATCAATGGCAGGTCTGGCGGGAGATAAGCCCCGATCCGAGCGTCGTGCTTGGTCTACCGGTCCCGGCCGCCGTCATCGTCGCGCGCGAAAAGGACTTTCTCGTGCGCGAGCGCCATCGCCGCATCGGTCGTTCGCTCAGCATCGCCTATAGCGCCGCACCGCTGAAGATCGTCGGCGGCGAAGGCGCCCACCTGATCGACGAGGATGGCACCCGTTGGCTCGACATGGTCAACAACGTCTGCCACGTCGGTCACTGCCATCCGCGCGTGGTCAAGGCGGCACAGGCGCAGATGGGCAAGCTCAACACCAACTCCCGTTATCTGCACGATACGCTGGTTGAATATTCGAGGCGGCTCGCCGCGCTGTTTCCCGATCCGCTCAACGTCTGCTTCTTCGTGAATTCCGGCAGCGAGGCCAACGATCTGGCGCTCCGACTGGCGCGCGCCTACACCGGCAACCGCGACGTCATCACCGTCGATCACGCCTATCACGGCCATCTCTCAAGCATGATCGATGTCAGCCCCTATAAGTTTGCTGGCAGGGGCGGCGAGGGGCGTCCGGCCCATGTGCAGGTTGCCGAAATGCCCGATCTCTATCGTGGTCGCTATCGCTACGGTGACAGCGATGCCGGCCGCAAATATGCCGACGACGTGCGCAATCAGGTTCTGGCGCTCGCCGCCAACGGGCGCCGTCCGGCGCTGTTCTTCAGCGAGGGCATTCTCGGCACCGGCGGTCAGCTGACCTTGCCGGAAGGCTATCTGCGCGAAGCCTATGCCCATGTGCGCGCCGCCGGCGGCCTGTGCCTTGCCGACGAAGTGCAGGTCGGCTTCGGCCGCGTGGGCAGCCATATGTGGGCGCACCAGACGCAAGGGGTGGTCCCGGATATCGTCACCATGGGCAAGCCGATCGGCAATGGGCACCCGATGGCGGCCGTCGTCACCACCGAGGCGATCGCCGCCTCGTTCGCAAACGGCATGGAGTATTTCAACACCTTCGGCGGCAATCCGGTCTCTGCCGAGATCGGACTTGCGGTGCTGGACGTCATTCGCGACGAGCGGTTGATGCACCATTGCCAGGTCGTCGGCATCAGGCTGATGGAGGGCGCCCGGGCGCTGGCCAAGCGCCATGCCATCATCGGCGATGTGCGCGGCTACGGTCTCTTCAACGGCATCGAACTGGTGCGTGACCGCGAGACGCTGGAGCCGGCGGCAAGCGAGCTTGATTTCATCATTGCCGAAATGAAGCGCAAGCACCGGATACTCTTGAGCAGCGAGGGGCCGCATCACAACGTGCTGAAGGTGAAGCCACCGGCGCCATTCAGCGCCAAGGATTGTGATTATTTCCTCGAGGCTCTCGACGAGACGCTCGGGCGCCTAAGCCCTTGATCAAAATGCGATACGGCCGGTCATGAACCGGCCGTATCGCATTTGACCGCTCTTATCGTGCACAGCAATTTCCTGAGTGCCAATTTTTTCCCTTTACAACGAAGTTAAACGTTTTTATCGTCCATATAAACGTTTAACACGAACGTACGGCAGGTGACTATCGAGCCGACTGCCGCAATGTTCGCCATCAGGGGAGGGCCCGTTGGCAGCTATCCGTATTGAAAATCTGCGCAAAGGCTTTGGTTCGCTCGAAGTCTTGAAGGGCATCAATCTCGATATCGCCGACGGCGAGTTCGTCTGCTTTCTCGGGCCATCCGGTTGCGGCAAGAGTACGCTCCTGCGGTCGATCGCCGGTCTTGAGGAGCTCGATTCCGGTTCGATCCATCTGGGCGATCGCGATATCACCGATCTGCGCTCGGCCAAGCGCGATATCGCCATGGTCTTCCAGAATTACGCGCTCTATCCCCATATGAACGTGCGCAAGAACCTGTCCTTCGGTCTGGCGCTGAACGGCATGAAGCGCGACGAGATCGATCGCCGCGTCAACAACGCCGCCGATATCCTGCGCATCTCCGAGCTTCTGCACCGCAAACCCCGGCAGCTTTCCGGCGGCCAGCGCCAGCGCGTCGCCATCGGCCGCGCGATCGTGCGCGAGCCGAAACTGTTCCTGCTCGACGAGCCGTTGTCGAACCTCGATGCCGGCCTGCGCGTGACCATGCGCGTCGAGCTCGCGGCCCTGCATGAACGCCTTGGCGTCACGATGATCTACGTCACCCACGATCAGGTCGAGGCGATGACGCTGTCCGACCGCGTCGTCGTGCTGGACAAGGGCAAGGTCAGCCAGTTTGGCACGCCGCTCGAACTGTTCTACCAGCCGGCCAACCTGTTCGTTGCCGGCTTCATAGGCTCGCCGAGGATGAATTTCGTCACTGCGAACGTGGTTCGCCAGGACCGCTCGGAGTTGACGCTTTCGGGTGGGGGCCTGGTGCGGGACCTGACGCTCGAAACGCTGTCTTCGACCGTCGTCGCCAAGGACAAGCCGGTGACGATCGGCATTCGGCCGGACAAGCTCGAACTGGTTTCGCCCGAGGAAGCCCATCTGGTTGGCGATGTCCGTCTGGTTGAACGTCTCGGCACCGAAAGCCACGTGCACATCGGCCTTGAGAACGGCTCCGACATGACCGCGGTCGTGCGTGGCACGCATCCGGTTGCCAACCGCGAGCGCATCCATCTGCGCATTCCGCCTGAGCATTGCCACCTGTTCGATGCCGACGGCAAGGCGATTGCGCGGGCGCTCGATCCCGAGACGCAGATGCTGATCAATCAGGAAAAAAGCAAAAGGGTCGCGTGACCCGAATGAGGAGGAGAAGCATGCAGAACAAGACGAAGTCGCTCATCGGTTCGCTCATGGTATTGGCGATGGCCGGCGTTGCCACGGCCCGCGCGGAGGAGACCTTGCGCTTTGCCACCTGGGACACGGACGAGAGCCTGGCGATCCAGCAGGCAATCGCCAAGAAGTTCGAGGAAAAGCACCCGGGCGTGAAGGTTCAGGTCGAACCCTACGCTGATGGTTACGATCAGAAGCTGATCGCCGCTTTCGGCGCCGGTAGCCCGCCTGATGTCATGTATATGTGGAACTTCCCGCAGTACTACACGTCGCTGATGCCGCTCGACGATCTGATCGCCAAGGACGCTGCCGAGATCAAGCCGGACGATTTTCCTCAGGGCCTGATGAACACCACCCGCGTCGAGGGCAAGACCTACGGCATGCCCTCGGGCTTCACCACCCAGGTCGTCTTCTACAACAAGGACATGTTCGCCAAGGCCGGCGTCGAGGAGCCGAAGGACGGTTGGACCTGGGACGACCTGCGCGCAAAGGCTGCGAAGTTTCGTGACGAGCCGAACAAGGTCTACGGCTTCGCCGTCGATGCCAAGCCCGATCCTTACGACTTCGAGCAGTTCCTCTGGTCGAACGGTACCAAGTATATCTCCGACGACGGCAAGCAGATCGACGGCTACATGAACAGCGATGCAGCTGCTCAAGTCCTCGACATGTTCGGTGACATGGCCAAGAAGCAGGAAGCGATCACGCTCAACCTTGGTGACGACACCTCGGGCAGCACGCTGTTCAAGGGCGGCAAGATCGCCATGTTCCAGAGCGCCATGTGGTCGAAGTCCGGTATCGACGCGTCGGGCATCAAGTACGGCGTGGCACCGCTGCCGAAGTTCGGCGACAAGACCGCCCATTCCGCGCTTGGCGTGTCGGCGATCTCCATCGCCAAGGATGCAGCCCATCCGGACCTCGCCTGGGAGTTCGTCAAGTTCTTCTCGTCGCCTGAAGCCGTTGCCATGCGGACCAACGACCTGCCGGTGCGCACCAGCGTTGCGCAAGAGAAGGGCATGACCGCGGATCCGATCTACAAGCCGTTCTTCGATATTCTCGCGACCTCGAACACCGAAACCCATGCGTTCCTGAAGAACGCCAACTGGGGCAAGGTGCAGGACAATCTCGCGCGCGCCATCGAGGCAACCATGATCGACCAGGGCAACGCCAAGCAGCATCTCGACGATGCCGTCAGCCGTTCCAAGCGGCTGATCAAGTAAGCAAAGGGAGTACGGGGAGATGGATATGACCTATGCCGGGGCAGAGCCCAAGGTGGCAAGGCGCAAGCGCTCCGCCATCGCGCGCCATGCCGCGCCCTATCTGTTCATCTCCCCGTGGATCCTCGGGTTCCTGTTCTTTACGCTCGGACCGCTGGTCTTTTCGCTGACGATGAGCTTCTACGACTGGCCCGTCGTCGGTGAGCGGACCTTCGTCGGTCTCGATAACTACCGCACGATGATAATGGACGACCCGCAGTTCTGGGAGAGCCTCTGGATCACGGTGAAGTTCGCGGCGATCTACGTGCCGTTCAACATCGTCATGTCGTTCCTGCTGGCCTTGATGCTGCACAACATCACCTTTGCCAGCGGCTTCTTCCGCACGGCCTTCTATCTGCCGAGCGTCATTTCCGGCGTCGCACTGGTGACGATCTGGAGCTGGATCTACAGCAAGGAATACGGCCTTCTGAACTTCATGCTGTCGTTCGTCGGCATCGACGGACCGAACTGGCTCGGCGATCCGAATCTCGCGATCGTCGCGATCATCATCGCCAGCCTCTGGGGTCTCGGCGGCACCATGCTGATCCTCCTGACCGGCCTCAAAGCCATCCCGAAGGAACTTTACGAGGCAGCGACCGTGTCGGGCGTTCCCGGCTGGGCGCAGATGCTGTTCATCACCTTGCCGATGCTCGGGCCGATGCTGCTCTTCACCTTCATCACCTCGATCATTTCCGCTTTCCAGCAGCTGACCATCGCCCTGCTCCTGACCAAGGGCGGCCCGCTCGGCTCCACCTATTTCTTTGCCATGTATATCTACGACAACGCCTTCAAGTATTTCGACATGGGTTATGCCGCCGCCGGCTCCTGGGTGATGTTCATCATCGTGCTCGCGCTCAGCCTCGGCGTCATGCGCTGGTCGGCCGCCTGGGTCTATTACGAAGGCGAAGTCCGCCAGAACGATGGAGAAGGCCATGCGTAAGACGCTGCTCTATTCCGCGCTTATCCTGTTGTCGGCCCTGTTCATCGCGCCGTTCTACTGGACCTTCATGACGGCGATCAAAAGCACCGCCGATCTCTACCAGTTCCCGCCGGTGTTCTGGCCGTCGGAATGGCATTGGGAGAACTTTGCGGCCGCCTGGAACAAGCAGCCCTTCGGCACCTATCTGAGCAACTCGCTCATCGTCGTCGTGTTCTCGACCATCGGGCAGCTGATCTCGAGCTCGCTGGTTGCCTATGGTTTCGCCCGCTTCCGCTTTCCCGGTCGCGATCCGCTGTTCATCGTGCTGCTCGCCACCATGATGATCCCGTGGGACGTGAAGATGATTCCGCTCTACATGGAATTCAACATGCTCGGCTGGATCAACACGCTGAAGCCGCTGATCGTGCCGGCCTATTTCGCCGATGCCTTCTTCGTCTTCCTGCTGCGCCAGTACATCATGACCGTGCCGATGGAGATCGACGAGGCGGCACGCATGGACGGCGCCAACGCCTTCGACATCTACTGGCGCATCCATCTGCCGCTGATGATGCCGGCGCTGGTGCTGGTCGGCACCTTCCACTTCATGAACGCCTGGAACGACTACCTCGGCCCGTTGATCTTCCTCAACGACCAGTCGAAATACACGCTGACGCTCGGGCTTTCGATGTTCAAGGGCCTGCATGAGGTTGACGCCACCTCGATCGCCGCGATCACGGTGATCCTCTGCCTGCCGCCGCTCGCGCTCTTCTTCGTCGCCCAGCGCTACATCATGGACGGCGCGGTCGGATCGTCGGTGAAGGGATAAGCGATGCTGTTCGATATCGAGCATATCCCCTTCAGCCGGAGGGGCCGGTTTCTGACGCTGTCGATGATGAAGGTTCCGGGCGGCGATGGCACTCGCGTCCTCTACCTGCGCTTCGTTGCCGGTGGCGACGAACGGCCGTCGCTGGGGCGCCTTTGCCGCGTCGAATTCCTCGATGCGGCGGGCAAGCCGGCCGAGGCGACCTTCGAGCTTTCGCCTGAGCGTCTGGTTGCCAACGTTGGCGCGGGATCGCTGACCTTCGCGATCGGCGAAGGCGAGCGGCTGCATCTCAGCGGCGAGAAAGCCGGTGTGCGCTTTCATCTCGAAGGGTCGCGCTACGACTACGTCTACCGCACCCCTGCCGGTGATGATTGCCTGGTGGCGGCCGTCGAAAACGTCAAGTTCATTCCCCGTGCCGTGTCCGGCACGATCGACGTGTCGGGCGCCTGGCAGCGCGACCACTCGGCCGACGTCTCCTTCGCGTTTACGGGCAAAGGTCCGTTCGAGGGCAATGTCGATTTCTTTCACACCGTGCCGCCGACGGCGCCGCTCCAGAGCTTCACGGACGCGCTTGCCGGCGCCACTGTCGAGTTCGAACAGTGGTATGCCAATGTGCCGAAGGGTGCTGAAGGCCAGGACGAGGCGCATCGGCTGGCAAGCTACCTGCTGTGGGCCAATGGCGTTCCTGTTGGCGGCCAGCTGACGCGGCCGTCGATCTACATGTCCAAGAACCACATGATCAACATCTGGAGCTGGGACAACGCGTTTTCGGCCCTGGGGGTGGCGGCGATCGACCAGGATCTCGCCTTCGACCAGTTGGCGGTGATCTTCGATCACCAGGACGCCTCTGGCCTGCTGCCCGACTACATCAACGATCGCGACGTGCTTTTCGCCTTCACCAAGCCGCCGGTGCATGGCTGGGCAGTGTCGCTGATCGCGGCAAGGCATCCGGATTTCCTGACCGTTGAGCGCAAGGCCTATCTGCGCGACGCGATCGCCAAGCAAGTCGACTACTGGCTGACCTGCGCCCGCGCCGATGCAACGTCGCTGCCGAGCTATTTCCACGGCAACGACAGCGGCTGGGACAATGCGACCTTCTTTGCCGAAGGCGGCCCGGTCATCTCGCCCGATTTACCGGTGTTCCTCATTCTGGCCTGCGAGACGCTTGCGACCCTGCTGGAGAGCGATCCGGCGCGCGCCGCCGAATGGAACGCCAAGGCGGATGCCCTGCAGGCGCTGCTGTTCGAACGGCTCTGGACCGGCGAGACTTTTGGCGCGCGGCTTGCGGGCGCGCCGGACCGGATCTTGCCGGGCGAAAACCTGATCCAGTTCATGCCGCTGCTGCTGGGCGCGCGGCTGCCGAGCGAGATGCGCGAGAAGCTTGTCGCACGTCTGGTTTCTGGCGGCTTCATCACCGCTTGGGGGCCGGCGACGGAAAGCCCCAATAGTCCGTTCTACGAAGATGACGGCTATTGGCGTGGCCCGATCTGGGCGCCGACCACATTGCTTCTCTGGGACGGCCTTCGCCGGCAAGGGGAGATTGAGCTGACCCGCGAAATCGCGGAAAAGTTCTGTTCACTGGCCAGCAAAAACGGTATGGCCGAAAACTTCGATGCGCGGTCGGGGAGGGGCCTTCGCGATCGGGCATTCGCCTGGACATCCGCAGTCTACCTCCTGCTGGCGGCATCGCTCAGCGACGACAACCCGTGATGAGCCGAGACGCCATGCAGAGACCGACGATCAAGACCATTGCGCAGGAAACGGGGCTGTCGATTGCCACTGTGTCCAAGGCCTTGAAGCATTCGCCTCAGGTTCGCCCGGAAACGCGCGCGATCGTGATCGAGGCCGCAGAGCGGGTCGGCTACGAACTCAACATGCATGGCGTGCAGTTGCGCACCGGCAAGACCTATCAGGTCGCCGCGATCATGACGGCGCCGGGGCCGAAGCAGAACGAGTGGGAAGGCGTCGAATACGCCCAGCTCTTGAGCGGCATTTCCTGGGCGCTGGAAGACAGCCCTTACCGCGTCTCGCTCTATGCTGTCAGGAATTTCGAGGAAAGCCAGGCGATCATCAAGCAGATCGTCTCGCTGAAGAAGGCCGACGGCATCATCATCTCCGGCACGCGCGCCGACGATCCGCGCATCCGGACGATGCAGGCGGCGGACTTTCCCTTCGTTACCTATGGCACCAGCGTTCACAACGCGCCGCATGCCTATGTCGATGCCGACAACGAGCAGATGATCCGCGTCTCGATGGCGCGGCTGGTGGAGCGCGGCCATCGCCGCATCGCCCTTCTCAACCCGTTGTCGGATTTGAGCTACGGCATCACCCGGTTTGAAAGCTACAGGCGCGCGCTCGAAGTTGCCGGCCTGCCCTTCGATCCGGCTCTGGTCGCGCATGGGCGGCTGACGCCGGCTTTCGGGCGGGAAAACGTGCTGACGATGTCGGATCTTTCCAATCCGCCGACCGCCTATATCTGTGCCAATGAGGCCTCCGCGCTCGGCGCGTTCTCCGGTTTCCATGAGCGCGGGCTGGTGCATGGCCGCGACGCCGTCATCAATGCCACCGACGATCTCAACGTCAGCCAGTATTTTGCGCCGCCGATCACCACCTACTACCTGCCGATCAGCGAACCGAGCAGCCTGCTCGGTGCCTACATCCTGCGCCGGATGGAGGGTGAGCCGCCGGAAGCGCTGCAGACGCTTCTGATGCCCAAGCTGATCGAGCGCTGCGACGACCGCCTGACCTCGAAACGCTGAGACCGAACACGACACGACGACCACACGCCTGCGCCTGGTGATATAAACGTTTATATCCATGAGTGCGCCCGCATCGAAGACGAAATGCCGGGTGAAGCCGGCCGAGAGCATGACGAAGGACCTGATCTTGCATATGCCCCTGACGCGACCGAACCGTTTCAACGCCGACAAGCAGGAGACCGACATGCTCGAACTCGGCGTCTGCTACTATCCGGAGCAATGGCCGCGCGAAAAATGGGAAGACGATGCCCGCCGCATGGTCGAACTCGGGCTTGCCTGGGTGCGCATCGGTGAATTCGCCTGGGCGAAGATCGAACCCCGGCCGGGCGAGTTTCATTGGGAGTGGCTGGATGACGCGATCGACGTGCTCGGCAGCGCCGGCCTGAAGGTCATCCTGGGCACACCGACCGCAGCGCCACCGAAGTGGCTGATCGACCGGCACCCCGATATCCTGCCTGTCGACGTCAACGGTGTCGTGCGCAAGTTCGGCGCCCGGCGTCACTATTGCTTCTCCAGCCGCGTCTACCGCGTCGAGGCAGCCCGGATTACCGACGCCATGGCCGAGCGATACGGCAGACACGCCTTCGTCCATGCCTGGCAGACGGACAACGAATATGGCGATCACGACACGATCTACAGCTATTCCTCAGAAGCCGAGCGGGCCTTCCGGCTGTGGCTCGCCGAGCGCTACGGCACGACCGAAGAGTTGAACCGTGCCTGGGGCACGGCTTTCTGGGCGATGAACTACAACAGCTTCGACGAAATCGAGCTGCCGAACAATCTCGTTGAGGAGCCGAGCCCGACCCATATCGTCGACTTCATCCGCTTCTCGTCCGACCAGGTGAAGAGCTTCAACAAGGCGCAGGTCGACATCATCCGCGGCCATGCGCCGGGCCGCCCGGTGACGCACAACTTCATGTCGCACAACACCGACTTCGATCACTACAAGGTCGGAGAAGACATCGATATCGCCTCCTGGGACGTCTACCCGATGGGCGGGTTGTTGAACGGTCGGCTTTCGCCGGAGGACAAGGGTCGCTACCTGCGCGTCGGCGATCCGGACCAGCCCGCCTTCAACCACGATCTCTACCGTACCGTCGGCCGCGGCCGCGTCTGGGTGATGGAGCAGCAACCGGGCCCGGTGAACTGGGCGGCACACAACCAGTCGCCGGCCGATGGCATGGTTCGGCTTTGGACCTGGCTTGCCTATGCGCATGGTGTCGACATGGTCTCCTATTTCCGCTGGCGGCAGGTGCCGTTTGCGCAGGAGCAGTTCCATGCCGGCCTGCTGCTTCCCAACAGCGAGCCCGACCAGGGCTATCTCGAAGTCGCGCAGGTGGTGGAAGAGATGAAGCGCCTGCCAACGGGCGAGGCGCGCGGCAAGGCCAAGGTCGCAATCCTGCTCGACTACAACTCGCGCTGGGCAACCCGCGCCCTGCCGCAGGGGCGGACTTATTCGGCCGCAGCGACGGCGCTCGACTGGTACTCGACCGTCTCGCGCCTCGGCGTCGACGTCGATTTCATCGGCCAGCATTCCGATCTCGACGGCTACCAGCTGGTGCTGGCGCCAGACCTCGTCATCGCCAACCAGGCCTTTGTCGAGAAGCTGGCGAAGTCTGAGGCCAAGGTGTTGTTCGGACCGCGTAGTGGCAGCAAGACCGAGGACATGCACATCCCTGAGGGTTTGCCGCCTGGTCCGCTTGCAGCCCTTATCGATATCAGCGTCGCTCGCGTCGAATCCTTGCCGGAGTTCCATGGCGAGACCGTACTTTACGGCAACGAGACCTATCCGTCCGGCATCTGGCGGGAGACGGTGCGCACCAGCGAGACGGTGCTGGCGACTTTCGAAGGCGAGTACCGCAATGGTGCCCCGGCCCTCGTCGGCAACGACAAGGCGCGTTATATGGCGGCGGCTGCCCAGGGTGACCTGCTCAAGAAGGTGATCAACGATGCGCTGGGCTGGGCTTCGGTCGAAGCGCTTGCCGATCTCGGCGATCTGCGCATCACCCGCCGCGGCAAGCTGAACTTCGCCTTCAACTACGGCAAGGAGGCAGCTGACGTGCCAGCCGGCACTGGCGCGACCTTCCATGTCGGCGGCCGCAAGCTCGCTCCCGTTGACGTCGCGATCTGGACGGAATGAGAGTTGGACCATGGGCGGATCACTCCGCCCATGGTCATTCCATGACTATTTCACTGGTTCGGAGGCAAGAATGCCCTCGAGGCGGTCGTAGCCGATCGCAATGCCGCTCTCCATCGGTGACTTGAGGACCGCATCGCGCGCCTCCGTCGAGGAGTAGACGACAGCCGTCGTCACCGTGGTGCGCCCGCCATCCTCAACAAAATGGGTCGTCACTTCAGTCCGGCCGCCGGTCCAATCCTCGTCGAAGAGTTCCTCATGGACGATCCGGTCCGGCGCATCGATCTCGCGATAGGTGCCGCCCATGCCCATCTCTGTGCCCTCAGTGTTCTTCCAGACATAGCGAAACGTTCCGCCGGGTCGCAGGTCGATTTCGCAGACGGGCAGCGACCAGCCGTCCGGGCCAGTCAGCCAGCGCTTGACGAGCGCCGGTTTGGTGAAGGCGTCGAAAACCAGCCGGCGCGGCGCGTCAAACGTGCGGATGATGCGAATTTCCCGGTCGCCGTGGGCGATGACGACGAGTTTGTTGGACGTTGCACGCATGTCAGTCCTCCCTAGTGGTGAAATCGGTAGGGTTCCCAGCCGATCCGTGAGCCGCGGCATCGGCCTTCAATTCCTCAAGCAGTGTGTCGAGACGGGCAAAATTCGCTTCCCAAAGCTTGCGATATTCCGCCAGCCAGTCGGTCGCCTCGGCGAGTGGATCGATCTCGATCCGGCAGGGACGGCGCTGCGCGTCGCGGCTGCGCGAAACCAGCCCGGCGCGCTCCAGCACCTTCAGGTGCTTCGACACCGCTGGCTGACTCATGGCGAAGGGTTCGGCAAGTTCGAGAACCGATGCCTCGCCCAGCGCCAGGCGGGCAAGGATGGCGCGCCGTGTCGGATCGGCGAGAGCGGAAAAGGTGGCGTCGAGGCGTTCAGATGGGGTCATCAACATAACCGATAAGTTTTAGAACTAAATGGTTATGTTGCATTCTGTAGCTGGAGTCAAGACAACAGGGAAGGGCAAGGGCCGCTGCGTGTTCAGCGGGCGTTGCCGCCGGGGTGCATATGCATCATCCTGCAAGTTGTGGAAGAGGCATGTTGCAGCCCCGTTTTGCGCTGCTGCGGGCTATGGCTGGACTGATGCCGGTAGGATTCGGCCCGGATTTCGGGTGTGCCGGCAGTGGACAGGAGTACCAGACATGAAAATCATTCGAATTGCCAAAACCGCAGCCGTCGCTGCTATCGCCTTGTTTTCGACGCTCGTCGCCTTCGGCAACATCACCGACTACGCGACGAACTTCGCCTTCGTCCAGCATGTGATGATGATGGATACGATCTTCCCTGATGCGGCGATCAAGTACCGTGCGATCACCAGCCCGGCACTGCACAACCTGTTCTACGTCGCGATCATCGCGGCCGAGGCGCTGACGGCATTGCTTTGCTGGCTCGGCGCCTACCGGCTGGCGACGAACCTCAACGGTGGCGCGCGCGAGTTCAACCGGGCGAAGACCGTAGCGATATCAGGCCTGACGCTCGGCTTTCTCGTGTGGCAGGTCGGCTTCATGTCGGTGGGTGGTGAATGGTTCGGCATGTGGATGTCGAAGCAATGGAACGGCGTTCCCGATGCCTTCCGCTTCTTCATCACCATCCTGCTGGTGCTGATCTTCGTGGCGCAGCGCGACGAAGAGACCGTGTGATTGAAACAGGGAGCCGTCATCGGACGGCTCCCGAACTGCGCTCGGTCTGGGCGTGTTGCTATCGCGAGACCGGCCACACACCTTTGCCCGTCGATCTTCAGACCCGCTCGAGCGCCACCGCGATGCCCTGGCCGACGCCGATGCACATCGTCGAGAGGCTGTAACGTCCACCCGTCTCGGCCAACTCCAGTGCCGCCGTCCCGGTGATGCGGGCGCCGGACATGCCGAGCGGGTGACCAAGGGCAATTGCGCCGCCGTTCCGGTTGACGCGACCGTCGTCGTCGGCAATCCCGAGATCGCGTAGTGTCGCCAGCCCCTGCGAGGCGAAGGCCTCGTTGAGTTCGATGACATCGAACTGTTCCTGCGTCAGGCCGAGACGCGCCATCAATTTTTTCGAGGCCGGGGCCGGGCCGAAGCCCATGATCCGTGGTGCCACGCCGGCGGTCGCGCCGCCGAGGATCCGGGCGATTGGCCTCAGGCCATATTTCTTCGCTGCCGCCTCCGAGGCGATGATAAGCGCTGCAGCTCCGTCATTGACGCCGGAGGCATTGCCGGCAGTGACCGTCCCGCCTTCTTTCCTGAAGGGCGTGCCGAGCTTGGCAAGCGCCTCCATCGTCGTCGCACGCGGATGCTCGTCCTTCTCGACTGTCGTCGGCTCGCCCTTGCGCTGGGGGATGGTGATGGCAACAATCTCCTTGGCAAGCCGGCCGTTTGCTTGAGCTGCTGCGGCCTTCGCCTGGCTGCGCAGTGCAAAGGCGTCCTGGTCCTGCCTGCTTACCTTGAAATCCTCGGCGACGTTTTCGCCGGTCTCCGGCATGGAATCGACGCCATATTGCTTCTTCATCAGCGGGTTGACGAAGCGCCAGCCAATGGTGGTGTCATGGATCTCGGCGCTGCGCGAAAAGGCGCTCTCCGCCTTCGGCATGACAAAGGGTGCGCGTGACATGCTCTCGACGCCACCTGATATCATCAGCTCGGCTTCGCCCGCCTTGATGGCGCGTGCAGCTGAGATCACCGCATCCATGCCCGAACCGCAGAGGCGGTTGATCGTCGTACCCGTCACGCTTGCCGGCAGCCCGGCGAGCAGCAACGACATGCGCGCGACGTTACGGTTGTCTTCACCGGCCTGGTTGGCGCAACCGAAGATGACGTCGTCGACTGCTTCCCAGTCGAGCGAGGTGTTGCGCTTGATCAGCGCTTTCAGCGGGATTGCGCCGAGGTCGTCTGCCCTGACGGACGACAGCGCGCCGCCGAAGCGACCGATTGGCGTGCGGATGTAATCGCAGATGTAGGCGTCAGCCATCACGCGGCCTCCCTGTCGCCCTGGTGGGCCTTCTTGGTGCGCGCATTGATGTCGCGAAGCGTCGTCAGTTCGACCTCGCTCGGCACCGGGGTCGCGATGACCTGGTCGGCGAACTTGATCGGCCAGCCGCAATTGTCGACGATCTGCTCGCGCGTCACTCCGTCATGGATGGAAACCACCGTCAGTTCCTTGGTGGTGGGGTCGGGCTCGAGAATGCAAAGATCGGTGATGATGCGGGTCGGCCCCTTGGTCTTCATACCCAACCGTTCGCGATGATCGCCGCCTTCGCCGTGGCCCATCGAGGTGATGAACGGCAGCTTTTCGACGAACCCGCGCTTGGAGAGTGCCATGGTGATGAAGATACGACCACAATTCGACGCGATTTCCGGCGCGCCGCCGCCGCCGGGTAGACGGACCTTCGGATGGTCGTACGGTCCGACGACCGTGGTGTTGAGGTTGGCAAATTTATCGATCTGCGCGCCGCCGAGAAACCCGGTGGTGATGCGGCCGCCCTGGAGCCAGTAGCGAAACATCTCCGGCACAGAGACGGTGAAGAGTGCGGTATCGCAAAGCTCGCCGTCGCCGATCGACAGCGGCAGTACGTCCGGCCTGGTGCCGACAGTTCCGCTTTCGTAGATCAGGGTGATATCCGGCGCGTGGGTCAGTCGCGCCACGTTGCAGGCGGCCGACGGTGCGCCGATGCCGACAAAGCAGACGTCGTCGTTGGAAAGTTCGCGCGAGGCGGCGATAGTCATCATTTCGGTGGGGGTGAAATCCGTCATCATCGCCTCCTTAAGTGGCCTTCGCCGGCTTGCCGCCAGCGTGTCGTGCAAAGTCTTCCGGCCCGGCGTCCAGCACGTTTTCCTTGATCCAGGCGCTAAAGCTGTCGCGGTCGCGGGCGATGTCGTCCCAGCCGATGTAGAAGGCGTTCGAGCGTGGATAGTAGCCGTGGGCATAAGAGGGGAAGGCGCCGCCTGGGACATGGCTGACGGCGGTAACCGCCCAGCTCGGTAGGACGACCGAATTGGGCGAAGGAGGCGCCAGCTCGTCGACGATCTCCTCAACGGTGACGATCGAGCGCTTGGCGGCGAGAACCGCCTCCTTCTGTACGCCGACGATGCCTTCGATGAGAACGTTGCCTTTCCGGTCGGCGTGCTGAGCATGGATGATGGTCACATCCGGCCGGATTGCCGGAACGGCTGCGAGCAATTCCGACGTGAAGGGGCAGGTGACGGACTTGATGTTGGCGTTGACCTTCGGCAGATCGGCACCGATATAGCCGCGCAGCATCGCAAACGGCAGGTTCGCGGCACCCGCCTCATAGGCATTGGCCATGGCTGCGTGGGAATGTTCCTCGATTTCGAGCGGCCGCGGCCACTGATTTTCCACTGCGTCACGGAAGCGGTGCAGGGAGCCGACGCCGGGATTGCCGCCCCAGGAAAACTTCATGCCGCGGGCAGCACCGACGCCGATCAGTTGATCGTAAAGGATATCGGGCGTCATGCGCACGAGGAACAGGTCCTTGCGGCCTTGGCGGATCACTTCGTGGCCGGCGGCATAGGGGATCAGATGGGTAAAGCCCTCCATGGCGACGGTGTCGCCATCCCTGACATTGTCGCCGATTGCCTCGGCGAGGGTAACGATCTTCGCCATGTTTCCTCTCTTCTGATCTGAGCGTTGCCGCCTATCGGCGGGCGCGTGTTTTCTGCAGCCGGCTGTTGAACTGTCGGTGGCCTCTCGCCGCGGCAATTTGATCGCGGCGCCCGCAGGCAAGAGCCCTTTCTTGCCTTCGATGGCTCGAAATAGGCTCTCAAAAACCGGAAGGGTCAAATAGTTTGTGCGTTATTTGACATTTGTTCGTATAACGCACAGGGTGGATGCCGATAATTCGAGGATGCACGATGAGAGAAACCGATTTCGTCAGTGGTTTTGCCCGCGGGCTGACCGTCATCGAGGCCTTTGGCGAGACCCAGCAGAAGCTGACGATCACCGAGGCTGCAAAGATCACCGGCCTCGACCGCGCGACCGTCCGCCGGTCGCTGCTGACGCTTTCGGAACTCGGCTACGCCGACTACGACGGGAAATTCTTTTCGCTGACGCCGAAGATCATGCGGCTCGGGCACGCCTATCTCTCGGCGACGCCCTTGCCGGCGATCGTCCAGCCCTACCTCGACCAGCTTTCGGAGCGGGCCGGGCAGAGCGCCTCCGCTTCCGTGCTCGACGGCACCGAAATCGTCTACATCGCTCGCGCGTCGCAGAAACGGGTGATGTCGATCAGCCTGATGCCGGGCTCGCGTCTACCCGCCTATTGCGCCTCGATGGGCCGCGTGTGGCTCGCGGCACTGCCGGAGGTGCAAGCGAGGGACGTGCTCGCCCGCTCCGACCTCAAGGCCAACACGCCTCACACGAGAACCGACCCGGAAGAGCTGATGGCCGAGATCGGCCGCGTTCGTCACCAAGGTTATGCGATCATCGACCAGGAACTGGAAATCGGCCTATGCTCCATCGCCGTCCCGCTACTAAACGATCGCAACCAGACTGTTGCGGCGCTCAACATCGGGGCGCCGGCCGCCCATGTGCCGGCTGCCGAGATGGTCGAGCGCTATCTGCCGCTGTTGAAGGAGACGCAGGCCGCGCTCCGCATTGTCCTGCCCTAACGGCGATCCCTGAGCCTGACGCTTGACGAGAACCGCGACGGGTCTTCTAATCCGGCAGACCGGAGTAGGACGCGATGACCGAAGACGAGCGCTCAACGGAAACCAAGCTGACCACGACGAAGCGACGATGGGCGGCGGCGGGCAAGTTTCTTACCGGGCATGTAGCTAGGCCTGAGGATGAACGGTTGCCACCAGGTCAACACCTCGTCAGGGATTGGCCGGTGCTGGACCTTGGGCAGCAGCCTGCGATCGGTGTGGAGCGCTGGCGCCTTGATGTAACTGGCCTCGTCGAGCAGCGCCTGTCGCTTGATTGGGCAGCGTTCAAGGCTTTGCCGCAGCGCGACAGCCTCTCCGATATTCACTGCGTCACCACCTGGTCGCGCTACGACAACCGTTGGCAAGGCGTGCTGACGCACGACCTGCTCGATCTGGTCATGCCGAAACCGGAAGCAACCCATGTGATGCTGACGAGTTACGACGGCTATACGACCAATCTCCCACTCGCCGATTTTGCCTCGGAGCATGCGATCCTCGCCACGGATTGGGAGGGGCAACGGATCAACCGCGCCCACGGCGGGCCGATGCGGCTCGTCGTGCCGCATCTCTATTTCTGGAAGAGCGCGAAGTGGTTGACCCGCATCGATTTTCGAGCCGGTGACGAGGCCGGCTTCTGGGAGCGTAACGGGTATCACATGCGCGGCGATCCCTGGCTTGAGGAGCGTTACTCCGCGGATTGACGGCCGGACGGGGATCTGAGGCGAGCGAGGCAATCGCCACGCTCGGTTATCCGCCACGGCCTGCGGGCGATGTGAAGCGCCCTACTTCATCAGATCCATATGCTGGTCGGCGCGGGCCTTCAGCAAGGGGTCGAGGTCCGACTTGTACGGCCCGTACTTGACAAACATCTCGTGGGCCTCATGGGGCGGAATGCCGGAGGCGCGAATGAAATCCTCCAGATCGTACCGGACTTCGCCACTCGCGACGCCTTCTGTAAACTGTCTTCCCGTTTCGGATGTGGACATGTGAATCTCCGATATCCAGAGCTTGCAACGACGGTGTTGGTTTCCCGCAGCTGCAGGCGTTGATAGGTGGCTTCGCTTGTTCACGAAATTGGCGCCAGATGCGGAACGCAGCGCGATCACTCTGAACGTGTCACTGCAATTTATCAGAACTCAGGGGCATGGTCCCGGCGCACGTTGACGGGCGCACGGTACAAGTCACCGCCTTCCCATACGCATCGCATGAGGCGGACAGCTCCGAATGCAACGCCGGCCAGCGAAACATACACCATCATCCAACCCTGCCAAACACTGGAGTGGCATCTGTGCCGCCCTGTTGCAAAAAGTGACCTCGGTTTCGATGCCAGGAGTAGCGGAAAGGCACGCCCCCGTGATTGCGACGGTCAGGTTTCTCCAGCGGAGCCCGCGGCCTGAAAACGGACCTCGAACTCGCGCCGCAAGTTTCTCCTGACCTCGGCTGCGCGCTGGCGCTGTTTTCGCACGGCGGTTACGGGGTTGTACGGCGGCACGGCGGTCGGACGCCCCTCGGCGTCAACGGCGACCATTGTGAAATAGCAGGAATTCGTGTGCCGGCGCTCGCCGGTACGGATGTTTTCGGCTTCGACGCGGATCCCGACTTCCATCGACGTCCGCCCGGCATGATTGATCGAGGCGCGAAAGGTCACGAGCTCCCCGACATGGATCGGCTGGCGAAAGACGACCTGGTCCACCGACAGGGTCACTGCGTATTCCTGCGAATAGCGTGAGGCGCAGGAGAACGCCACGCGATCCAGGAGGTTCAGAAGGGCGCCGCCATGGACCTTGCCGCTGAAGTTGGCCATGTCGGGCGTCATCAAAACGACCATTTCGAGCTCGCTGGTATCGTGTCCGGCTTCCACGGCAACTCCTCTGGATTGGATTACAAGGCCCTCTTGGGCGACGTCCGGGCCGTCCTCCCGGAGGTCTGGCCGTCATCATATGCATTGCGACCCCTGGCTTGAAGTCCATTCCTCCAGCTTCTGCAGCCACGCGATCATGTTTCGACCTGGCTCGGTCGGGCGTCGGCCGTGACATGCGCCTTCGATGTGACGCGATGTTCCGGATGCTCTGCGGCAAAGACGATCTTTGGCCGGGCATTCGAACGGCGCTGCCTTGCGTGATGTCCGCGCCGCGCCAAGCGCGGCGGGCAGAACCGCTCCGTGAGCCTGGCGGCTTCGGCGTAGGGAGCGTACGGCGATACCGCATCTTCCCGCGGGCGATCGACCCAGAAAAGGGCCTGCGGTTGCAGCGAAAGCCCTTGAATTCCTCGCGCTCGCAACCTTTACTGGCAACGCGGGCGGATGCTGGCGTTGAGGAACGCCGCCGAATGACGATCGAGGGGGCCATCGAACGCGCGCTTGGACCATTGTTTATTCCATGATCGCTCTCGGCGCCGCCTCTTCGGCGCTCACAGGGCGTTGATGCCTTTTTAGAGACTCGCGTTTTCCCGGGAGGACCGCTGCATTTTGCGACAGCGCCTCCCTATCCCTTATTCTTTTTTCAATATTGATCGTCATGAATGAGCAATTTCACCCGTCCGACCTTTCCGATACTGCCCCGCCATACGAACTGATCGCGATTGCCGAATGTCTTCATCCCACGATGCGGCAGCCCTCGCACGACTGGGCGTATATGGCCGCCGCCCACCTCATCGGTTCGCCCGCCAACATTGCGATTGCGACCATTTTGGAAGAGACCGGCAAGCTTGCCGGTGCCGACAGGGCGTGGATGTTCGAGTACGATGCCGATTTTCTTCACTTCCGAAACACCGAGGAGTGGGTGCGCGGGGATGTCCCGTCGCATGTGACTGATCTGCAGCAGACGCCGGTGACGATGATCGGTTGGCTGCATCAATGGCTGGTCACGGGCAAAGCGGTGATGATCAACGATGTCGCCAATCTTCCGCGTCCTGCGCGCGCCCTGCAGGCGGAAATGCTCAGGCAGAACGACAAGAGCGTCCTTTGTGTCCCGGTCTTTCACGACTGCGTTCTGCGTGCCTGCATCGGCTTCGATGCGACCAGGACGAAACGCCGGTGGCCGGTGGACGAGATCCACCAACTCGCCCGCTGTGCAAAGTTGATCGGGATCGCCCGCTACGGGCGAGCGCCGGTGGATGGCCGGCGGGACGTGGTTGCCGGTAACGCGCTCAACGGTGCTGAACCGCTTGTGCATCTGCACATGCCGGGGCGCACGCGCGGCGTGCCATTGGCAGCGATCGTCGGACTGCGTTCGGCGAAGGACTACACGCAGATCTGGCTGAAAGACGAAGCAGCCGTGCTCGATCTGCGGCCGCTTTCATTCTGGATCGGCCTACTGCCGAAATCGAACTTCCTGCGCATCCACCGAACGGCGGTGATAAACATATCGCATGTGACCGAGCTCGACCGTCACGCGGGCCCGACCAGGCAGGCGTGGACGGTGCGCCTGCGCAGATTCGAGCAGCCCTGGGCGGTATCGCGGCCTTACAGGCAGGAATTGCGCGGCCGGCTCGGGATTTGAGATTTTCCACAGCCGTAACCCCCTCGCTTTGTTGCTTCGTCGAACCTGTAGGTTGTTTCGTCGATATGGCATTGCTGCTTTAGAGTTGCCGTGCAAGCCAGCTTCCTGGGAAATTTTAGGGTATTGGGCGGAGGGCAAGCCTTTGAAAAAAAATAATAGTACTATTCAGGGCTTGGCCAGCAGCCGCCGCGGCGATGAACTGCCCTTGCGCCGGCGCCGGCCTGTGCTGCTCAGCGGCACGGCCCTGTGGATGTTCGCGGCATCGGGTCTTGCTCTCGGCATGGTTGCTTCCGCGCCGGTCGCGCAGGCGGGTGGAAAGGGCGGTGACGGCGGCAGCACGATCGGCACGGGCGGTGGTGTCGACGGAAACTTGCAAGGTACGCCAGGCGTCGCGGCGTTCGCTTCCGGAAACGGCGGCGGCGGCGGCGGGCCGGGTGCGGCTGGTGGTGCGGGAAGCCAGAGCGGAGCAGGGGTTGCCGGCAGTGGTGGTGCCGGTGGGACCGGCGGCAGCCCGAACGGAGCGACGGGCGGAACCGGCACCGGCAGCGGCGGCGACTTTGGCGGCGGCGGCGGTGGCGGTGGCGGTGCGCACGGCAGCGTCGGCATCGCAGCCGGTCGCGGTGGCGATGGCGGCACCTCGTCGAACGGCGACGGCGGCGGCGGCGGCGCCGGCGGCTACGGCCGGATTGTTGCCGCTGGTGGCACGGACAGCATAACGGGCACGGCCGTTTCAGGCGGACAGGGTGGCAACGGCGGCAATGGTGGTGCAGCGACGGGCGGCATCGGACTTGGCGGCAGCGGTGGTGACGGCGGCGATGGCGCGGCACTGGTCAATGGTGGAACATTGACGGTGAACACCAACGTGACGGGCGGTGCCGGTGGCAACGGTGGTGCAGGCGGTCAGCTGTCAGAGAAGCGCAATGGCGACGGCGGCCACGGTATCAGCGCGCTGAACGGCGGTACGGTGAACGTCAACGGCACTGTGTGGGGCGGTCTGGCCGGAACGGGCGGGACAGGCGGCGTGGGCGGTTCGGGCCTCTTCGGACGCGATCTGATTGTGAACCTGGGTGCTTCCGGCTCCATCAACGGGCAACCCGGTGGCAATGCCATGACCTTTGATGGCGGCGCCAACACATTCCGTTTTCTGGCCACGTCCCCCGGCCTTTTTGGCAACATTGCAATCAACAATTCCGCCAGCCTGACGATTGAGCAGAGCAGCAACGGTAGTCTGAGCAGTGCGATTACGGGCAACGGGTCGCTTAGCAAAACCGGCAGCGGCACGCTGACACTGGGTGGGATGAACACCTATACCGGTGCAACGTCGATCGCGGCGGGCGGTACGCTTGCCCTGTCCGGCCAGGGCCGGATCAACGCCTCAAGCGGCCTGACGGCCGACGGCATCTTCGACGTCTCGGCGGCGGGCGCACCGTCGGTAAAGTCGATTGTCGGCAGCGGCCAGGTGGAGCTCGGCACCAAGACGCTGAATATCACCAATGCGATCGGTACGTTCTCCGGCGCGATCAACGGCAGCGGCGGCATTTCGGTCAAGGCCGGCACCCAGATCCTGACAGGTGTCAACACCTTTACCGGTCAGGTGGGTACGGACGCCGGTGCGACGTTGCAGATCGGCAATGGCGGTGCGGGCGGTTCACTCGTAGGGAACATCAGCAATACCGGCGCGGTGGTCTTCAACAGTTCCAGCAGCTTGCTCTATGGTGGGTCGATTACCGGCAATGGTACGTTCTCGCAGATCGGCACGGGTACGCTGACGCTGACGGCGACCAACAGTACGGCTGGCGCGGTAACGATCGGCACGGGCAGCACGCTGCAGCTCGGCAATGGCGGCACGACCGGCTGGATCGGCGGCAGCGGCAATTTCCTCGGTGTGATCACCAACAACGGCACGCTCGTCTACAACCGCTCGGACAATATCAGCCATGCCGGCACGTTCGGCGGCAGCGGAACGATCACGCAGGCCGGAACCGGCAAGCTGACGCTGACGGGAAACAATTCGCTGTTCGCTGGCTCAACGTCGGTGACGGCGGGCACAGCACTTATCAACGGCCAGCTTGGCGGCAACGTCAATGTCGGCTCCGGCGGTACGCTCGGCGGATCGGGCCGGATCGGCGGCGGTGTCACCGTCAATGGCACACTTTCCGCCGGCACCAGCCCGGGCACGCTCACGATTGGCGGCGATCTGACGCTGAATGCGGGCTCCACATCGGTGTTCGAGATGGGCGCGCACGGCCTCGTCGGCAGTGCCGGCAACAACGATCTGGTGAAGGTCGGCGGTAACCTGACGCTCGGCGGCGTGCTGAACGCCCAAGTGGCGTCGGCCGGTTTTTACCGGCTGTTCGAATATGACGGTTCGCTCACGGGCAGTTTTGTCGCGACGAATGCGACATCGACGGCGCCGAGTTTCACCGTTGCCAGCCATGAGGTCCAGACAGGCATTGCCAAGCAGGTCAATCTCTCTGTGCTCGGCACCGGCCAGACGATGCACTTCTGGGACGGCGCGGACACGACCGGCAACGGCGCGGTCAACGGCGGCGCCGGCACCTGGTCTTCGACAGGGACCAACTGGACCGGCTCGCCAGCGCGCTCCAGTATCAACGGCAGCTTCGGCGGATCGGTCGGCGTGTTTGCCGGTGCGAACGGCGGTGTCGTCGATGTTATCGGCACGCAGAGCTTCGACACGCTGCAGTTTTCTGCCACGACCGGTGGTACAGGCTACACCCTCAATGGCGACGCGCTGACCTTCAATCCGGCAAGCGGCACGGCCGCAATGATCAATGTCGCCAGCGGCGTTTCAGCCACGATTGGCTCGGTGCTGCAGGATGGCGGGGCCGGTCGCGGGCTCAACAAGGTCGGCGACGGCACGCTGACGCTGAAGGGCGCGAACACCTACACTGGCGCGACGAGCATCAACGCGGGCGGCACGGTGGCTTTGTCCGGACCGGGCAGCATTAGCACCTCGAGCGGCCTGAAGGCCGACGGCATCTTCGACGTTTCCGCAGCGAACGCGGCGCAGGTCAAGTCGCTTACCGGCAGTGGCCGGGTCGTGCTCGGCAGCAACACGCTTGATATCAGCAACGCCACGGGCACATTCGCGGGCGCGATCACCGGCACCGGCGGGGTCAACATCGCGGCCGGCACGCAGGTTCTGACCGCCGCCAGTACCTATACCGGTGCGACGACGGTCGCGGCGGGTAGCACGCTGGCGCTTTCGAACCAGGGCCGGATCAACACCTCGAGCGGATTGACGGCGAACGGTATCTTCGACATCTCGGCGGCTGGCGCCCCGGGGGTCACGTCGCTGGCCGGCAGCGGCCAGGTTGTGCTCGGCAGCAAGTGGCTGGCCATCAGCAACGCGGCCGGTACGTTCTCCGGTGCGATCAACGGCACCGGCGGCATTTCTGTCAATGGCGGCACCCAGGTTCTGACCGGTGCCAACAACTTTACCGGCAGTGCGGTGACAAATACCGGTGCGACGCTGCAGATCGGCGACGGCGGCGCAGCTGGCTCGATCGTATCGGACGTCTTCAACAACGGCGCGGTGGTCTTCAATCGTTCCGGCAACTTGACCTATGGCGGCTCGATCACTGGCGACGGAACGTTCTCGCAGATCGGCGCGGGCACGTTGACGCTGACGGCAGACAGCAGCACGGACGGTGCGGTAACGATCGGTGCGGGCAGCACGCTGCAGCTCGGCAATGGCGGCACGACCGGCTGGGTCGGTGGCACGGGCTCGATCGCCAACAACGGCGCGCTCGTCTACAACCGCTCGAACGATGTAGTCTACGCCGGCGCTGTCTCGGGCAACGGCACACTGACCCAGGCGGGCACGGGCAAGCTGACGTTGACGGGCGACAATTCGCTGTTCAACGGCGCAACGTCCGTGACGTCGGGCACGACCTACGTAAACGGCAAGATTGGCGGCAACGTCAATGTGGGTACCGGCGGCACGCTCGGCGGGTCGGGCGAGGTCGGGGGCGACGTCACGGTCGATGGCACGCTTTCGGCCGGCAACAGCCCGGGCACGTTGACGATCGCTGGCGATCTTACACTCGGCGCTGGATCCACGTCGGTGTTCGAGCTGAACACGCCCGGCCTCGTCGGCAGCACCGACAACGATCTGGTGAAGGTTGGCGGCAACCTGACGCTCGGCGGCGCGCTGGACGCTCGGGTGGCTTCGGCCGGTTATTACCGGCTGTTCGAGTATGACGGTACTCTCATGGGCAGTTTTGCCTCGACGACTGCCACATCGACGGCGCCAGGCTTTACGGTTGCCAGCCATCAGGTCCAGACGGCCATCGCCAAGCAGGTCAATCTGTCGGTGCTCGGCACCGGCCAGACGATGCAGTTCTGGGACGGTGCGGACACGACAGGTAATGGTTCGGTCAACGGCGGCACCGGCACCTGGACGTCTGCCGGCACCAACTGGACTGGCGACCCGCTGAATGCCGGCGTCAACGGAACCTTCGGCGGATCCGTCGGCGTCTTTGCCGGCGCCACCGGCGGCACCGTCAACGTCGTCGGCACGCAGAGCTTCGACACGCTGCAGTTCTCCGCGACGACGGATGGCACCGGCTACGTCATCAATGGCGGCGCGCTCGCCTTCAACCCGGCGAGCGGCACGGCGGCGACGATCAATGTCGGCATTGGCGTGACGACGACGATCGGCACGGTGCTGCAGAATGGTGGGACCGGCAGTGGCCTCAACAAGGTGGGCAGCGGCACGCTGACGCTGACGGGCATGAACACCTATACCGGTGCAACGAGTATTGCCGCTGGCGGCACGCTGGCGCTCTCGGGCCAGGGTCGAATCAACGCCTCGAGCGGCTTGACCGCCAACGGCACCTTCGACGTATCGGCGGCCGCATCGGCGCAGATCAAGTCGCTCACCGGCAGCGGCCAGGTTGTGCTCGGCAGCCAGACGCTGCTGATCAACAATGCTACGGGCACCTTCTCCGGCGCGATCAACGGTACCGGCGGCATCTCGGTCAATGCCGGCAAGCAGGTCCTGACCGGCACAAACGGCTTTGCCGGCGGCGCCGGTATCGCCCAGGGCGCGACGCTACAGGTCGGCGATGGCGGCACGGGCGGTTCGCTTGCATCCAATGTCACGAACTTCGGCGCGCTCGTCTTCAACAGCTCCGCCAACACGACCTATGCGGGCTCGATCAGCGGCCCCGGCTCGTTCTCTCAGATCGGCAGCGGCACGCTGACCCTGACGGCAACCAGCAGCAGTCGCGGCCCGGTCACGATCGGTACGGGCAGCACGCTGCAGCTCGGCAATGGCGGCACGACCGGCTGGATTGGCGGCACCGGCAACTTTGCCGGCTCGATCACCAACAACGGCACGCTGATCTACAACCGCTCCAACGACGTCAGCTATGCCGGTACATTCACCGGCACCGGCGCGCTCACCCAAACGGGAACGGGCAAACTGACCTTGACGGGCGTCAACACCTTCACAGGCGATACGGCCGTCAAGTCGGGGACCCTCGTCGTCAATGGTTCTTCGGTGAACTCGCGCCTGACCACCATCCATCGCGGCGCACGCCTCGGCGGTACCGGCACGATCGGAAACACGACCATTCT
The DNA here is from genome assembly GCF_013283195.1 of Ensifer adhaerens. GTDB lineage: Bacteria > Pseudomonadota > Alphaproteobacteria > Rhizobiales > Rhizobiaceae > Ensifer > Ensifer adhaerens_G. The sequence continues at coordinate 981,977 of NZ_JABEKT010000002.1, forward strand.
GAGTGGCGGCGTCCATGCACCGGGCAATTCGATCGGCACACAGACGATTGCCGGCAACTATACCAACAACGGCGTCCTGCAGATCGAAGGCACGCCTTCAATCACCGACAAGCTGATCGTGACGGGCAACGTCGACATATCAGGCGCGACGCTCGATCTCCTGCTTTCGCCCAATACGGCGGCAAGCTGGAATCCGGTCAACGGCCCGTTCATCCTCATCGACAAGCAGAGTTCGGGCGCGATCACCGGCACCTTTGCTTCGATCGTCGACAACCTGGTGTTCCTCGATCCCACCGTCGAATACAGCGGCGGCGACGGCAACGATCTGTCGCTCAAGCTGACCCGCAACGACATCAGCTTTGCCAGCACCGGTCGGACACGCAATCAGATCGCCACTGCTGGCGGTATCGATGGCTTGGGCATGGCAAACCCGGTCTTCAACGCGATTGCGTTTGCCGCAACGCCTGAAGCAGCGCGGGCCGCCTTCGACCTGCTTTCCGGCGAAGTGCACAGCTCCTTCCAGTCGATCCTGATCGAGGACAGCCGGTTCCTGCGTGATGCTGCAAACGATCGCCTGCGCTCGGTGCTTGGGGCCGTGGGAGCCAAACAGTCTTCCGGAAGCGGCACCGAGGCCGATATGGGTGAGCTCGCCATCTGGTCCCAGGGCTTTGGTTCCTGGGGGCGCTGGGATGGCGATGGCAACGCGGCCAAGGCAGATCGATCCATCGGCGGCTTCTTCGTCGGTGCCGATACGCAGGTGGACGAATGGACCGTCGGTGCGCTTGCCGGCTACTCGCGCTCCTCGATGGATGTCGACGCGCGGTTCTCCTCTGCCACGTCCGACAACTATCATCTCGGGCTCTATGCCGGCGGACAATGGGGTGACGCTTCGCTGCGCACGGGTGCTGCCTATAGCTGGCACGACATCGAGACGAGCCGCTCCATTTCGTTCCCGGGCTTCTCTGACAGTCTCAATGCCGACTATAGTGCCGGCACTGGCCAGGTCTTCGGCGAGTTTGCCTATGCCGTCAAAACCGGAGCAGTCGATTTGGAGCCGTTCGCCAATCTCGCCTATGTCCACCTCAACCGCGACGGCTTCGCCGAACATGGCGGGGCAGCAGCGCTCGTTGGCAAGGATGCCTCGCAGGATACGACGTTCACCACACTGGGTCTGCGCGCAGCCAGCAGCTTCGATCTCGGCGGCGTGTTGGCGACAGCGCGTGGCACGGTTGGCTGGAAGCACGCCTTTGGCGACACGCTGCCGCTGTCGTCGAACGGGTTCTCGTCAACGAGCACGTTTGTCATCGCCGGCGTTCCGATCGCCGAGAATGCAGCGGTGCTTGAGGCCGGCCTCGACTTTGCGCTTACGCCGGAGGCCAATCTCGGACTGATCTACGCTGGACAGTTCGCCAGCGGCGTCAGCGATCAGACGTTCAAGGCAAACCTGAGCCTCAAGTTCTGAGAGATCGCAGCCGACGCTAATAGCCGCCTGTCGAGGTCATGTCTGACTTTGGCAGGCGGTTTTTCTTGTCCGAAAGGGTGGCCCAGGCGCATGACCGCCGGTCGAAGCGATTGACCGCTTTCCGGGCGCGGGGCCGTTTGCATCGCATCCGCGCACGCGTCGACGAGGCAGGCGGTTACGGGGCTGTACGGTGGCACTGCGGTCGGATGTCCCTCGGCGTCCACGGCGACCATGGTGAAATAGCAGGAATTCGTGTGCCGACGCTCGCCGGTGCGGATGTTTTCGGCTTCGACGCGGATCCCGACTTCCATCGACGTCCGCCCGGCATGATTGATCGAGGCGAGAAAGGTCACGAGTTCGGCGACATGGATCGGCTGGCGAAAGACGACCTGGTCAACTGGCAGGGTCACTGCGTATTCCTGCGAATAGCGTGAGGCGCAGGAGAATGCGACGCGATCCAGGAGGTTCAAGAGTGCGCCGCCCTCGACTTTGCCGCTGAAATTGGCCATGTCGGGCGTCATCAAGACGGCCATTTCAAGCTCGCTGGTATCGTGTCCGGCTTCCACAGCAACTCCTCTGGAATCATTGCAGCCCTCGTGGGCAGATGATAGCAAGCTTGTCGTCGGCCGATCAGTGAACAAGTCTGCATCGTCGATGATCGGATCGCCCGGGATCGTGCCACATTCTCGGATGCCTCACCTCGAAGGCAGTCAGGAATGGGTATTTGGCAGTAGTGCGAGGCTGTCTTTTGCAGAGCCGGTCAAATACGCGATCTTGGAACGTTCTCGCAGGGCATTTCGATCGGGGCCTTCAATAGAGGTGCGCGCTGGTTGGTGTTCCTGAAAAGCCGGATGGCTGTTCGGCCCGCTTCACGCCGATTTCGTATTTGTACCTCGAATTCGCTATTCCGATTAGGTGCGGAGATGGCTGGCTGTTGTGCTAGTATAAAACCGTCCGCTTTCACTCGACGCTGTGAAGGCAGCCAAATTCGGGAACAACCCCGTCCCGAGTATGTTGTTAAATAGAGTAGCGGTCGCGTCGCAAGTGCATGACTTCCGGCGGCCGCAGGAGGGTTACATGAGCGCCAGTGACGGTGATGTTTTCGACCTTTTTTCGAAAACTTACGCAAGTGGAGTGCAAGAGAGTTTAAGTTTACAGGAGTATCTTCTCGCCTGTCGCGACGACAAGAGCATGTACGCCACTGCGCCAGAGCGCATGGTGGTCGCCATCGGCGAACCTCAATTGATAGACACGAGCGCGGATGAGCGCCTCGGTCGGATCTTCGCTAACCGCACCATCAAGATCTACCCTTCCTTCTCGGACTTCTATGGAATGGAGGATACGATTGAGCGGATCGTCGGATATTTTCGATATGCCGCTCAGGGCCTCGAGGAACGCAAGCAGATCCTTTACCTCTTGGGGCCGGTGGGTGGTGGCAAATCGTCGCTTGCCGAGCGTCTCAAGAAGCTGATGGAGCAGCAACCGATCTACACGTTGGCCATCGACGGTAAGATAAGCCCCGTCTTTGAATCCCCCCTTGGCTTGTTTAGCCGCGATCGCATGGGAGAGTTGCTGGAAGACAAGTACGGAATTGCGAAGAGACGGCTCACCGACCTGGTATCGCCTTGGGCGGCCAAACGACTGGACGAAATCGGCGGCGATATTTCGAAGTTCAGCGTCGTGAAGCTCATGCCCTCGCGGCTGCGCCAAATCGCCATCGCCAAGACTGAGCCAGGCGACGAGAACAACCAGGACATATCCGCGCTCGTCGGCAAGGTCGATATCCGCCAGCTTGAGAATTTCAGCCAAGCCGATCCCGACGCCTACTCCTATAGCGGTGGGCTCAACAGGACCACGCAAGGGCTGCTCGAATTCGTCGAGATGTTTAAGGCGCCGATCAAGGTTCTGCATCCTTTGCTCACCGCCACGCAGGAAGGAAGCTACAATGGCACGGAGAACTTCGGCGCTTTTCCCTACCATGGTATCGTACTTGCCCATTCCAACGAGTCCGAATGGCTCCAATTCAAGCACAACAAGAACAATGAGGCATTTCTCGACCGGATACTCGTCGTCAAGGTTCCCTATTGCCTGCGTGTCACGGAGGAACGGCTGATCTATGAAAAGCTGCTTCGCGAGAGCGAGTTGGCCGAAAACCCCTGCGCGCCCGAGGTGCTGGAGAACCTTAGCCGCTTCACGGTGGCGACACGCCTCGCGCTACACGAGAACTCGCCGTCCTATACGAAGATGCGGGTCTATGACGGCGAGAACCTGAAAGATACCGATCCCAAGGCGAAGTCCCTGCAGGAATATCGCGATGCCGCGGGCGTTGATGAGGGCATGACCGGCGTCAGCACCCGCTTTGCCTTCAAGGTGCTGTCGGAGACCTTCAACTACGACACCAAGGAAGTCGCGGCCGATCCGGTTCATCTGATGTACATCCTGGAACAGGCTATCCGGCGGGAGCAGTTTCCCAAGGAGACGGAAGCGAATTATCTCGATTTCATCCGGTCGGAACTCGCTGCCCGCTATGCCGAGTTCATCGGTCACGAGATCCAGAAGGCCTATCTCGAATCCTATAGTGAGTATGGTCAAAACCTGTTCGACCGCTATATCTCCTACGCGGATGCTTGGCTCGAAGATCAGGACTTCAAGGATCCCGATACGGGTCAGATACTAAATCGCAACGTTCTCGATGGCGAGTTGTCGCAGATCGAGAAGCCCGCAGGGATTGCAAACCCTAAGGATTTCCGCAACGAAGTCGTAAAGTTCTCACTGCGTGCCCGCGCCAGGAACAACGGGCGCAACCCCGCCTGGACAAGTTACGAAAAGCTCCGGGAAGTGATCGAGAAGCGCATGTTCGGCCAAGTCGAGGATCTTTTGCCGGTCATCAGCTTCGGCTCGAAGAAGGATAGCGCGACCGAGAAGCAACACGCTGAATTCGTTGAACGCATGACCGAACGGGGCTACACCGAGCGCCAAGTCCGGCGGCTCGTTGACTGGTACATGCGGGTCAACAAGGCAGGTTGACGATGTGCAAGCGGGGGATGGGCAGATGCCAAACTTCATCGATCGCCGGCTTAACCCCAAGGACAGGAGTCTCGGCAATAGGCAGCGCTTTTTTAAGCGGGTCCGTGAGGAATTGAAGCGGACGATAAGGGATCAGATAAAGTCGGACAGGATCACCGATGTGGATGCCACTCACGGCGTTCCGATCCCGAAGCGTGGTGCGGACGAACCCAGCTTTCACCATTCGCGCGCCAGCGGTGAGCGGAACTATGTCCTGCCCGGAAACGAGACCTTTTCTCCGGGAGACCGACTTAGGAAACCGGAAACAGGCGGTGGTGGTGGTGGTGGGGCCGCCGGGCCCGGACGAGGCGAAAACACGGACGACTTTCTTTTCGTGCTGTCGCGCGAGGAAGTGCTCGATCTTTTCTTCGAAGATCTGGAGCTTCCGGATATGGTGAAGCTGAACCTGCGGGAAACCGTCAGCTACAAGTCCCATCGCGTCGGTTTCTCGACGGTGGGCACGCCTTGCAATATCAATGTCGGACGAACGATGCGCAACAGCTTTGGGCGGCGCATGGCCCTGCGCCGCCCAAGCGAGAGGGAATTTCAGGCACTTACGGAAGAGATCGCGACGCTGGAACGGGAGGAGGAGCCATCCCTGCAGCAGCGCCGCAGGCTCTCGCACCTGCGCGACGAACTGGCAGTTGTCGAACGGCGGCGGCTGCGTATCGCCTATGTCGATCCCGTCGACGTGCGGTTCAACCGTTTCGAACGTCAGCCTTTGCCGAACGCGAGCGCGGTGATGTTCTGCCTTATGGACGTCTCTGCCTCGATGGGGGAGCGCGAGAAGGACCTTGCCAAGCGCTTCTTCGTTCTCTTGCACCTGTTTCTCAAGCGCCGTTACGAGCGGATCGATATCGTGTTCATCCGCCACGCGGATGAGGCGCGGGAAGTTGACGAGGAGACGTTCTTTTTCAGCAAACAGAGCGGCGGCACGGTCGTTTCCACCGCGCTTGAGGAAATGCTGCGGATCATCGAGGACCGCTATCCCTCGAACCTCTGGAACATTTATGCGGCCCAAGCCTCTGATGGCGACAATGCCAACGGCGACTCGGATCGGTGCGCCGAGCTTCTGCGGGAGAAGCTTATGCGTCTGTGTCAGTACTACGCCTATGTCGAGATCATCGACGAGCGCGAGAGCGAGATCTTCGGGTCGACGGACAACGGCACCTCACTCTGGCGAGCCTATCGCACGGTCGACAGCGTGGTGCCGAATTTCCAGATGACGCGTGTTGCAAGGCCCGCCGACATCTACCCCGTTTTCCGCAAACTTTTTGCCCGGCATCAACCCGTTCAATTGCGCAGGTGAGGGGACGACCGAATGGCGAAACGGCCAGTCTCCAGCCTGCTGTTCGACGGTTCCGAATGGAATTTTGCGACGCTTTCGCGGGTCTATGATGCGATAGACGCGATTGCGATCGATGAGATGGGATTGAACGTCTATCCGAACCAGATCGAGGTCATCTCTTCTGAACAGATGCTCGACGCTTATTCATCCGTCGGCATGCCGTTGATGTATCAGCACTGGTCGTTTGGAAAGCGCTTCGTTTTCGAAAGCCAACTCTATCAAAAAGGCTATCGCGGGCTGGCCTATGAGCTCGTGATCAATTCCAATCCCTGCATAACCTATCTCATGGAAGAAAACACGATGCCGATGCAGGCGCTGGTCACCGCGCATGCCGCCTTCGGCCACAATCACTTCTTCAAGAACAACTATCTGTTCCGCCAGTGGACGGATGCCAGCGGGATCCTCAGCTACATGGACTTCGCCAAGAAATACATCGCCAAATGCGAGGAACGGCATGGACTGAATGCGGTGGAGCAGGTTCTTGATTCGGCGCATGCCCTACAGGATCACGGCGTATTCCATTATCGCCGTCCGCCTCGGCTCTCTTCCGCAAAGGAGATGGAGCGGGCCCGCGAGCGACTGGAATACGAAGAGCAGACTTACAGCGATTTATGGCGGACGCTGCCGATGGCCGGCGGGAGTTCGGGCACCGAGGAGGCGGAGCGCGAGGCTTTGGAGCGGACGAAAGTGCTTAATCTTCCCGAGGAGAACCTGCTCTACTTCCTGGAAAAGCATAGTCTGATCCTTGAGCCTTGGCAGCGAGAGATCTTGAGAATTGTTCGCGTTGTCGCGCAATATTTCTACCCGCAAATTCAGACCAAAGTGATGAACGAGGGATGTGCAACTTTCGTCCACTATTCTATCATCAATAGACTGTTCGATCAGGGGCAGATCAGCGAAGGCGCAATGTTGGAGCTGCTCTCAAGCCACGCCAACGTTGTTTTTCAACCGAGCTTCGACGACACGCGCTTTTCGGGCATCAACCCCTACGCGCTGGGCTTTGCGATGATGCAGGATATCAAACGCATCTGCACCGAGCCGACGCAGGAGGATCGGGATTGGTTTCCCGGGATATCCGGCAACGGCAATTGGATGGGCACGCTGATCGACGCTTGGGAGAACCACCGCGACGAGTCCTTCATTCTGCAATATCTGAGCCCGGCGCTGATCCGCAAATTCCGTCTGTTTCGGCTCTCTGACCACGCGACCAACAAATTTTGCGAAGTCACTTCGATCCATAACGAGCAGGGCTACGCTGCTGTGCGTGCCGCGCTTGCAGGGAATTACGACCTGGCGGCCAATAGGCCGGACATACAGGTGGTGGATGTCGATCTGCTGGGGGATCGCCAGCTTAGGTTGAAGCACGTGATTAAGAACGGCATTCTGTTGGAGGAAAATAATCGAGGTGCGACTCTTGCGCATATAAGCCGGCTTTGGGGATATGAAGTGAGCCTGGCAGGTATCGATGTGTCGACTGGCAAAGTCCTCTATGAATGCTCCTCCACACAAGCGTGACCGCAAGCGAGCGGCTCTGTTGCCAGATCTTGAGGCGGCATCAACTGTCAACATAGTAGATGCGATCCTTCCTTGGGCGTCAAGGACACTGGTCAAGCGCGACCGTCGGATTGGCCGCTATCGCCGCGATGGCGATCAGGTGTTGTTCGTTGGCTGGCTTGGCCTGGAAGTTATGCTCCGAGCTTCGTGCGCTCCGCAAGCCGCCATGCCCTGGGTGTCATTCCGGTCTGGCGCAGGAAGAAGCGGGAGAAATAGGCGGGATCGGCAAAGCCCAACCTGAAGCCGATTTCCTGGACGCTGCCGCGGGTGAAAACGAGCTCACGCCGTGCTTCGTCCGTCAGCTTGCGCGTGATGATTTCGTGCGCGCTCTGGCCGGTGACGCTGCGGGCGATGCGATTGAGATGTGTTGGCGAGAGACCAAGTTCGCGGGCATAAAACGCCGCCGGCTTGTGGGCGCGATGGTGTTGCTGGACGAGGCCGAGGAAGTGTTCGACGCGCCGTTCGTCTTGCGTGTCGGCGGCATCGTCCTTGGCGGGATGCGCTTCGTCGAGGCGGGCGCTTAGCGTCAACGCCGACGTCAGGTAGGCGTCGAGCAGGTCGGTGCGATGGCTGCGGTTGGCCTCCCATTCCGCCCCCAGCCGGGCGAGCGTCAACGCCACATAACGGCCGTCCTCACTGGTATCGAGGCGGGTTGCGCGCGGTGCCGCCATCCAGGCTCCAAGGCGGCTGCGTTCGCCGGGTGATACCCTCAGATGCGAGGCGAGAACGGTGAAGACGAATCCGTCTATATCCCGGGAGAAACGGAACCCATGGCTGGTTGCCGGCGGCACGGTAATCATCACCGGCGGGCGAATGGCGTGCACCGTGTCGCCGAAGATCGCATCTCCCGATCCGTCGCCAATGTACAAGATCTGAAAGAAACTCTCATGGCGATGCAACCCGATCTCCCAATGGTGCAAGCTGCTGCGCGACGGAATCGTTTCGCAATGCAGCCAGAAATCTGGCCGTTCTCGCGCTTCTTCGCCATAAAGCTCGTAGGTCGGGACCGGTCGTTTCATCGCTTGCATCCATCGACGATGTTCGATTAGTGCAATTTCTTGGGCGAAATGTCCATTGAGGCCAGAGGCGCTCCCACGCAAGATTTTGTCAAAAGTCAGTTTCGGGAGGAAGGCATGCGCACACAGGTCGTCATCATCGGTTCCGGTCCATCGGGGCTTCTGCTCGGGCAATTGCTGACCGGCGCCGGCATCGACAACGTCATTCTCGATCGTGTGAGCAAGGACTATGTTCTTGGCCGGGTGCGCGCCGGCGTGCTGGAGGAGGGGACTGTTCACCTCATGGATCGAGCCAGATCCGGCGCTCGCATGCATGCCGAAGGTCTTCCGCATGACGGCTTTTCGCTGGCCTTCGATGGCCGGGATCACCGCATCGACCTTCACGACCTGACCGGCGGCAAGCGCGTGATGGTCTACGGCCAGACGGAACTGACGCGCGATCTGATGGCAGAGCGCGCCCGCACCGGCGCACCGTCCATCTACGCGGCCGCAAATGTCGTGCCGCATGATTTTGATGGCCATGCCCCCTCCGTCACCTATGAACTGGACGGCACAACGGGCCGCATCGATTGCGATTTCATCGCCGGTTGCGACGGCTTTCACGGGATCAGCCGCAAGTCGGTTCCCGAAAAGGCGATCCGCACCTTCGAGAAGATCTATCCCTTCGGTTGGCTCGGCATCCTTGCCGACGTCCCGCCGGTCAGCCACGAACTGATCTACGCAAACCACCCGCGCGGGTTTGCGCTTTGTTCGATGCGCTCGCAAACCCGTAGCCGATACTATCTTCAGTGCGCGCTCGACGAAAAGGTCGAGGAATGGAGCGACCAGCGCTTCTGGGACGAATTGAGGCGGCGGTTGCCGACCCATCACGCCGAGGCGCTCACGACGGGGGCGTCATTCGAAAAGTCGATTGCGCCTCTTCGCTCCTTTGTTGCCGAGCCGATGCGTTTCGGACGGCTGTTTCTGGTCGGAGACGCGGCGCACATCGTGCCGCCTACCGGCGCCAAGGGTCTGAACCTTGCGGCCAGTGACGTGCACTATCTCTTCGAAGCGCTGCTGGAGCACTACCAGGATCGCTCGAATGCCGGCATAGATGCCTATTCCGCGCATGCGCTGGCGAGGGTCTGGAAGGCGGTTCGTTTTTCCTGGTGGATGACCACCATGCTTCATCGCTTTCCGGATACCAGCGATTTCGACCAGAAGATCCAGGAGGCGGAGCTCGATTATCTCACGCATTCGCGCGCAGCGGCGACTGCTCTTGCGGAAAACTACGTCGGGCTGCCGTTCTGAAGCGGCCTCATTGCGGCGAGATCGCTGCGAAGCATGCCATAGAGGGCGGTGTCCCATCTGATATCGCCGACCCTGGCGGACGACCGCCGCACGCCTTCTTCGATAAAACCGAGTTTGAGATAGGTGCGGATCGCGGCGGTATTGAAGGTGTAGACGTTGAGTTCCAGCCGCTCGAAGCGAACGTCTGCGAAGAACTGCTCGATGATGCACTCTAGGAACGGTTGGGCGAGGCCTTGTCCGCGGAACCGTGGATTGATCGCGACGCGGCTGAGGCGGCCGACGCCATTGTCCCAGTCGAGCGCCACCTGGGCGTGACCGGCAAGATCGCTGTCGAAAACGCCGGCAAACATCCAGCGCGCCGGTGGATCGCCCAAGGTTGAAGCGTGCATATCTGCGAGCTGCGCCGCATCGAGCGGAAAGCTGAGCCCTGGTCCGCCCCACTGAATGAGTGCTTCGGGGGTCGGGAACCAGACGCCGAGCTCTGCGGCATCTTCGGGAAGGAAGGAACGAAGGGAGATCGGCACGGCGGATGGCGTTTCTGCTCTGGAGTTCTGTGTCGTCGCATTCTTGCGTTTGAGGAAGCATTGTAAAGCGGTGTTTTGCGGTCGGCGTCTCCGCGTGTTGCGGACCACGTACACCTTTTTGCCTATCTTGTTCGGCACCCACCTCGGGCTTATGATTGCACGTCTTCGTTGAAGCAGGCGGGCGGTGCGTCCATGAATGTCATCTCTGCCGTCACCCGCAGCCTTGGAAGAGGCCTGGCGGAACGGGTCGGTCGCAGCTTTGGCAGTTTTGTCGAGCGTGCGGTGAAGGCCGCGCCTACGGCCATCGTCGATGCGGGTACGGACGGCTCCGTCGTTTTCGGCCGAGGGCTTGGTCGTGATGCCGATGATTTGCGCACCGCATTCGTCTGGGCGGCAGAGGAGGCCGCGACAGCCCTCGAAACCCGGCAGGAGGCACTGCCGCGTCTGATCGAGGACGAGCGGCTGGATGGTTCGGCCGCAGAGCCGGGCTCGCTCTTTGACGAATTCACGGCAATTGTCGCCCTCCTCGCCCTGTCTCAGGCGATCGGTCTCGATGGCATACCGGTGCTCGCGCGGCCGGCGATGGAAGGGGCCGATGGACAGACCGCGGCGCCGCTGTTCGATTTTACCAATCTGAAGGCGTTGCAGGCGCTTGCGCCTGATGGAGCGCAAGGCGGGACGCTCATCCGCGAAGCGCTTTCGCGCAGCCGAATGGTGCGCTTAGTCACGGACATCGAGGCTGCCGCCATCGGCGCCTTCGATCTTTTTGCCGCTTCGTTGGAAACGCGATTGCTGGCATTTTCGTTTGGCGGGGGCGCTGCTGCTGCGAGCACGGCACAAATCCAGTTCCGGCTGGAGACAAACATCGACAGGCTCATTGTCGACCGGTTCTTCCAATCGCGCTATGCGCCCCGTCAGTTCGGGGAATCCAAGATTATCGTCGGCCCGCTGAAAGCCGGTATCTATTGTTTCCAGACCTTGAGCATGGGAACGCCACCGCCGGAGATCGATCCCGCAGTGCATAGTGTCTCGCGCCAAAATGCCAAGGGCCACACCGTCAACTTCTAGGGGCAGGCGATGGAAGGTTGGCGATCTCTAGCAATGGTGGGAATGGGTGACGCCGCTCTTGCATCGTATGGGGCCACTGTCGAATGCGGTCGAGTATGCCGGCATGATTGCCACCGCCGGCTGGGCGGCGATTTCCCACTGCGGCTTCCTGCTTTTTCCGCCGCCGAAGTATCGGGAAACGGATGACAATGGCCAGGATCGACCCGAGGCTCGCCAAGCAAACCGGCGCGTCGAAGTCATCTTCTCAAAGCCATGACGAAGCTGACGATCACATGTTTGCCTCGGTCAACCTTTGGCTGACGTTTCCCGAGCTGCCTCGCGGATGGTCTGCATGAGGATGGCGAGCGGTAACGATGGCACGGAGTCGGCACGCATCGTCAAGCCGACCGGGCCTTTGGTTTCGCTCGTGTCGATCGGCAAGACCGCTAGCGTGCCATCTTCGATATCGCTGGCGACCACACCGGCCGAAATGATCCAGATCGCATCGCTGGTGCGCACGAAGGCGCGGCCGAACGCATCGGACACGGTTTCGATCTGGTTGGGCAGGCCCGGTATGCCGTTGGCGATCAGAAATTGGTCGACGAAGGGGCGAATGATCGAGGCGCGTGTCGGCATCAGCACCGGGTAGTCGCCGAGATGTGCGAAGGCCGATTGCTTTCGGGCAAGCAAGGGATGCCCGGCGCGGACGGCAAAGACCACCTGTTCGGAATAGAGGTGCTCGAAGGAAAAGCCCGTCATCTTTTCCGGCGCGGCCAAGCGGCCGACGACAAGGTCCAGATCACCGACGCGCAGCTGTTCGAGAAGCACGGCGTTCTCGCCGGTGACGATCTTGATCCGTGCGCCGGTGTCTTCCTTCAGGAAGAGCGACATTGCCCGCGGCATGATGCGCGTCGAAACCGTCGGCAATGCCCCGATGCGCACAGGAACGCCGTCGCCGGAGCGCTCCTGCGAGACCGAATCGAGGCCCTGGCGAAGCGCCGTCAGCGCCGCGCCGGCGTGGCGAAGAAAGACTTCGCCATAACGGGTGATCTTGATGCCGCGCCCCTCGCGCTCGAAAACGGCGACGCCCAGAACTTCTTCCAGCTCGCGGATGGTCTTGGTAACCGCCGGCTGGCTGACATGCAGCAGTTCTGCCGCCTTCATGACGCTCTTCTGTCTTGCGACCTCGACAAAAGTCTGCAGATGACGAAACTTGACCCGGGCGTCGACCATCTTATTCATAACCCTTGAGTTAATGGAATGCGGTGAAATATCATTTTACCTAACCAGATTAAACAGACAATTTGATTGCAGAGGAGAAGTGCCGTGCAATTTGCCCGCATCAACGACATCACCATCCACTATCAGGTCATCGGCGCCACGGCCGAGCGCCCGGTGCTGGTCTTTGCCAATTCGCTGGGTACGGATTTTCGGATCTGGCGTGATGTCATCGTGCGTCTTGCCGGCGACTATGCGATCGTTCTCTACGACAAGCGCGGCCACGGTCTTTCCGATATCGGCCCCGTGCCTTACGCGATCGAAGATCATGCCAATGACCTTGCCGGCCTGCTCGACATGCTCTCGGTCAAACAGGCGATCATCTGCGGCCTTTCGGTCGGCGGATTGATCGCCCAGTCGCTCTATCAGCAGCGCCCGGATCTCGTGCGTGCGCTTGTTCTCTGCGACACCGCCCACAAGATAGGGACACCAGAGCTTTGGGCGCAGCGCATCGCCGCGATCGAGGAGCGCGGCATTGAAGCGATCGCCGATGGCATCCTCGAACGCTGGTTCACGCCCGAGTTCCGACGCCCGGAAAATGCGGCCTTGATCGGCTACCGCAACATGCTGATCCGCCAGTCGGCGACGGGGTATGCCGCCACCTGCGGTGCGATCCGCGATGCCGACTATACGGAAGCGGCGGCCCGCATCGCCGTGCCCGTCCTTTGCATCGTCGGTGATCAGGACGGTTCGACGCCGCCGGACGTGGTGCTCGCCACTGCGCGCCTTATTCCCGGCGCCCGCTATGAGGTCATCCGCGACGCCGGGCATATCCCTTGCGTCGAAAAGCCGGAGGCTTTGACCGCCGTATTGCGGGCCTTCTTTGAAATTGTAATGCATGGAGACAAGAGCCATGAGTGATGCCTTCGCGCCCTCCGACCGCTATCGCCAGGGCATGGCCACCCGGCGGGCCGTTCTTGGCGATAACCACGTGGACCGCGCGCAAACCGCCTCCACCGATTTCGACCGGCCGTTCCAGGAGTTGATCACCGAGGCCGCCTGGGGACACGTCTGGTCGCGACCGACCTGGACCAAACGAGAGCGGTCGATCGTGACCATCGCGCTTCTGGCAGCGCTTGGCCAGGACGAGGAGGTGGCCATGCATGTGCGCGCCACGGCCAATACCGGCGCCAGCCGTGACGACATCTGCGAGGCGCTGCTGCACGTGGCGATATACGCCGGCGTTCCGGCAGCCAACCACGCGATCAAGATCGTCAAGCATGTCTTTGCGGAGATGGACGCCGGCGAGGCGGCCTGACGGGAGTACGAGATGTCCGACGGAGCAAAGCAGAAACCCGAAACCGGCGCCTTCTTTCCGCGCGACAGAAACTGGCACGCGCCGGCGCTGACGCCAGGCTACAAAACCTCCGTGCTGCGCTCGCCGCAGAAGGCGCTGTTGTCGCTCGACGGTACGATTTCCGAGATCACCGGGCCGGTCTTCGGTCATTCGATGCTGGGCGAACTCGACAACGACCTCATCCACAACTTCGCCAAACCGGGCGAAAGCGCGATCGGCGAACGCATCATCATTCACGGGCGGGTTCTCGATGAACGCGGTCGGGCTGTTTCCGGCGCCCTTCTCGAATTCTGGCAGGCCAATGCCGGCGGGCGTTACCGCCACAAGAAGGAAAGCTATCTCGCGGCGCTCGATCCGAATTTTGGCGGCTGCGGCCGCGCGATCACCGACGAGGAAGGCTTTTATTCCTTCCGCACGATCAAACCCGGCCCCTATCCCTGGCCGAACGGCGTCAACGACTGGCGCCCGGCCCACATCCACTTTTCGGTTTTCGGCCACGGTTTTGCCCAGCGGTTGATCACCCAGATGTATTTCGAGGGCGATCCGATGATCTGGAAGTGTCCGATCGTCAACACCATTGCCGATCGCCGGGCGATCGAGCAACTGATCGCGCCGCTCGACTGGGCCAACACGATCCCGATGGATGCGCGGGCCTACAAGTTCGATATCATTCTGCGCGGTCGCCGCTCGACGCTGTTTGAAAATCGCATGGAGGGCAACTGATGGTCCAGGCGCTCGATTACCTCAAGGAAACTGCGTCACAGACCGCCGGCCCCTATGTGCATATCGGCCTCACGCCGAATTTCTGCGGCATCGGCGGCGTCTACGACACCGACCTCGGCACGACGATGGTCAGTGAACGGACGCTTGGCGAACGCATCACCGTCATCGGTCGGGTGCTCGACGGTACAGGAACGCCGCTCAAGGATGCGCTGGTGGAGATTTGGCAGGCTGATGCGGCCGGCCTCTACAACTCTCCGTCGGAGTTGCGCGGTGCGGCCGATCCGGCTTTCTCCGGTTGGGGACGGTGTCCGACTGGCGGCGAAGACGGCGTCTTCCGGTTCGAGACGATCAAGCCGGGGCGGGTGCCCTTCAAAGACGGTCGGCCGATGGCCCCGCACATCACCTTCTGGATCGTCGCGCGCGGCATCAATGTCGGCCTGCACACGCGGATGTATTTCCCCGACGAGGCGGAGGCGAACGCCGCCGATCCCCTGCTTTTGCGCGTCGAACACCGCCATCGCGTCGCCACGCTTGTCGCGACCGGCAGCGCCCCTAATTATATCTTCGACATTCACCTGCAGGGTGAGAAGGAAACGGTCTTCCTCGACATCTGAAACCGGAATGTCATGCCTGGGGCCGGTCCATTGCATCCCGGTGCGTGGATGGCCCAGACGAGAATGAGGCATTCCGTTCAAGCGCGAGCGTCAATCGCGGCAATCATCGGGGGGACCATGACCTATTCCGCTTTCGATCATCCCTATCTCTCCGGCCTTCTCGGCGATGAGGCGGTCGCGGCCGAATTTTCGACTGCCGCCGACATTCACGCCATGTTGTCCTTCGAGGCGGCGCTCGCTCGCGCCGAAGCGATCCACGGCGTGATCCCGGAAAGTGCTGCCGACCGGATCACCGAGGCCTGTCGCGGATTTTCTCCCGATGTGGCAGCCCTCAGGCGGGCAATGGCGGTCGACGGTGTCGTCGTTCCCGAACTCGTGCGGCAATTGCGGGCTGCGGTCGGCGGAGAGGCGGCAGCGCATGTGCATTTTGGCGCGACCAGCCAGGATGTCATAGATACCAGCCTGATGTTGCGCATGAAGGCCGTTGCCGAGCTGTTCGCAACTCGGCTGGGCGATGTCGTATCGGTGCTGGAGGAATGTGACGATCAGTGGGGCGAACAGACGCTGATGGGGCGCACGCGCATGCAGGCGGCGATACCGATCACCGTGTCGGATCGGCTGCGCACCTGGATCGAACCGTTGCTCGATCACAAGGATCGGCTTGAGGCGATGGAGCGTGACCTCTTTGCCGTCCAGTTCGGCGGCGCGGCGGGTACGCTCGACAAGCTGAAGGACAAGGCGGACGACGTGCGCGCGACGCTTGCCGAGGAATTGGCACTTGCCGACTTTCCGCAATGGCACAGCCAGCGTTCGGAAGTTGCCGATTTCGCCAATGCGCTGTCGCTGGTCACCGGCAGCCTCGGCAAGTTCGGGCAGGACGTAGCCCTGATGGCGCAGCAGGGCGACGAAATCGAACTGGCCGGCGGCGGCGGATCTTCCGCGATGCCGCACAAGCAGAACCCGGTTGCAGCCGAAGTTCTGGTGGCGCTTGCGCGCTTCAACGCGACCCAGCTTTCCGGCGTCCATCATGCGCTGGTGCACGAGCAGGAGCGTTCCGGCGCCGCCTGGACGCTCGAATGGCTGATCATACCGCAGATGGCCGGCGCGACCGCGGCGGCTCTACGTCTGGCCGCCGAACTTGCCGGCAATATCAGGCGGTTGGGCGCTGCCTGAGGCTAGCCCTTGTTTGCGGCCACGCATTGCTTATCCAGCCGTTTGAGGAAGACGGTAATTTCGCGCGCGACCTGCAGGTCGCCCTTCTTTTCCGCGACGGCTCTTCCCTCGGTCCAGATGTGGCGCGCCTCTTCGATGCGGTTGAGCTTCAGCATTGCTGCGCCGCGGAGCTTCCAGGCGGCCGAATAGGCAGGGTCGAGTTCGATCGCGCGGCTCAGGTGGACGAGTGCGGTCTCTGCATCCGCCTCCTGCAGGCAGATGCTGCCGAGCGTGAAGCGCAGAAGCGCGTCGTCGCGGCCGTCGAAGAGAAGTTTTTCAAGCACCTGTCGCATGATTGCTCCCCAACGGATGTTCGTTCGCGCGGCTCAGATCGTCCGGCATGCGGCACCGGATGGCAATGGGCGCCCACCGGATGGTGCGGCAAAGGCTGTCGATCTGTCGAGTGCCTGATATTGCCGCTCACTCCACAGAAGGGGTTCGGCATAACCGGAGGTTTCGGTGGCGATGATCGTTCCGACAAAGAGGCGGTGATCGCCAACGAGGATGGAGGCACTGAGCACGCAGTCCACTCCTGCGGCAGCCCCAAGAAGACGCGGCCGGCCGGAAGGCCAGTCGGCCCAGACGCCGACGAGATAGCGGCTGGCCGCCGCGACCCGACCAGCAAAGGCGTCGGCAACAAGCTCCTGCCCCTGGGCGAGCATCGCCAGCGAGAAGCCATCCTGTTTCGTGATCGCCTCGGCGAGCGCGCTGTCAGCCTTGATCGAGACGACGATCGACGGCGGGTTTGCCGACAGCGAGAAGACGGCTGTCGCGGTTCTACCCAGGCATTCGGAACCGCTGCCGGAACTGACGACGCAGACTGTCGATGCCAGTCGCGCCATGGTGTCGGCGAACTGGGGTCGGGTGACGGCGCGCTCGGTGTGAGTGGCGAGATCGACAGTGACGGTCTGGGTCATGGGATGCATTCCGGCTGGGATGGGGCGCGGCGCCACGGAAGCGGCGCCGCAGCGGGCATGGTCAGGCGGACTTCAGTTCGGCCTCGGCGAACTCGTAGTTCGCCAGGCGGTCGAGGAAGTTGCTGACATAGTCGGGGCGGCGGTTGCGGAAGTCGATGTAGTAGCTGTGCTCCCAGACATCGAGGCCGAGCAGCGCCTTGCCCTCGTTGGTGGCGATCGGGTTCGAGCCGTTGGCGGTCTTCGTCACCTTGAGGTTGCCGCCGGCATCGAGCACGAGCCAGGCCCAGCCGGAACCGAACTGGCTGGTTGCCGCCGCCTTGAAGGCGTCCTTGAAGGCTAGAACGCTACCGAAGTCTTCGACGATCTTCTTCTCAAGACTGTCCGGGATGCGACCGCCTTTGGGGGAGAGGTTGTTCCAGAACAGGATGTGGTTCCAGTGCTGGCCGGCATTGTTGAAGACAGGCGCCAGTTCAGGCTTGCCGTTCACATGGCGAATGATGTCTTCGAGCGAAAGACCTGAAAGTGTCGGGTCCTTTTCGACGAAGCCGTTGAGCGCGGTCACGTAGGCCTGGTGGTGCTTGCCGTGGTGAAATTCCAGCGTCTCGGCGCTCATGCCACCTTCGGCGAGCGCTTCGATGGAAAAAGGAAGGGAGGGCAGTTCGAAGGCCATGGTTGAAATCCTCTTCAGCCGGATGAAACGCAGCGACTGTCTTGTGCGAAAACCATCCGGCGTGTATTTAACAAGACAATTCTTTGTAAATCTCCGGCCAATAATATGTCAAGCGATCACTTGTTAAATCCGGATCAGAGCCAGGGGCGATCGCCGGCCGAGCGCATCCTGCTGGCGCTCAAACTGCAAGGGCCGCAAACGGCCGCCGCGCTCGGCAAGCGCCTGTCGATATCGGGCGAGGCGGCACGCCAGCAGCTCGTCCGCCTTGCGGAGGACGGCCTCGTCAATGCCTGGTCGGAGGCGCGGGGCGTCGGCCGTCCCTCGCAGTTCTGGGGGCTGACTGTCTCAGGCCATGCGGAATTCCCCGATACCCATGCGGAACTGACCGTCCAGCTGC
The DNA here is from genome assembly GCF_013283195.1 of Ensifer adhaerens. GTDB lineage: Bacteria > Pseudomonadota > Alphaproteobacteria > Rhizobiales > Rhizobiaceae > Ensifer > Ensifer adhaerens_G. Next base: position 1,000,392 of record NZ_JABEKT010000002.1, read on the forward strand.
TGCGCACCATCCGTCAGACGCTCGGGGATGCGGCGGTGGATCGCATCATCGCGGCGCGCGAGGAGGAGACGCGAGCCGGCTATCGCGCGGCGCTTGAAGGTGCAAAGAGCCTGCGGGAGCGGGTGGAAAAGTTGGTTTGGCTGCGGACGGCCGAAGGCTATATGGCCGGCTATGAGGAGCCAGGCGATGGCACCTTTCTCTTCGTCGAGAACCATTGTCCGATCTGCGCTGCCGCCGCCAGCTGCCAGGGCTTTTGCCGGGCGGAGATCAGCGTCTTTCGCGATATCCTGGGCAAGGACGTTGCGGTCGAGCGCACCGAACATGTTCTCGCCGGCGCGCGCCGCTGCGCCTACGTCATCGCCCCGGCAACCACCGAAGGTGCCGCCTGACGGCGGCCGGTCCGGCGCGTCATTGCCTGTGTGGCTGCCCCGACAATGCTGAGAGGCCGCCGGGTGTCAGATGCGCCTGATGGACGTGCAAGGCGTTTGAAACGGCTGCCTATCCATGAATGCGCGCAATAGCATGGCTGACCGGATGCTGGCTGCGCCTGGGGCCATCAACATAGCAGGTGTCAGCGCGCGCCCATGCGCAAGGCGCCGTCGAGACGGATGACTTCGCCGTTCAGCATCCGGTTCTCGCAGATATGCTGAACAAGGGCTGCAAATTCCTCGGGCTTGCCGAGACGCTGCGGGAAGGGAACACTCTTGCCGAGCGAATCCTGAACCTCCTGCGGCATGCCAGCCATCATCGGCGTTTCAAAAATGCCGGGTGCGATTGCAACGACGCGGATGCCGTGTCGCGCGAGTTCTCGGGCGATCGGCAGCGTCATGGCGACGACGCCGCCCTTCGAGGCGGAATAGGCCGCCTGGCCGACTTGCCCGTCGAAGGCGGCAACGGAAGCCGTGTTGATGATGACGCCACGCTCGCCGTCTTCGCCAGGCGCTTCCTTTTCCATCGCGGCTGCCGCCAGCCGTACCATGTTGAATGTGCCGATGAGATTGATGCCGACCGCTCGGGCAAAGCTCTCAAGCCGATGGGGACCTTCACGGCCGAGCACCTTTTCGCCCGGCGCGATGCCGGCGCAGTTCACCAGCCCATGGAGGTGTCCAAACGTATCGACAGCCGCGGAAACGGCGGCCGCGCCTTCGGCCTCGCTGGTGACGTCGGTCTTGACGAAAAGAGCATTGTTTCCGAGCGCCTCGGCCATTGCCTGGCCGGCGTCTTCGTTGATGTCGGCAAGCACCACACGCGCGCCGTTACCGTGCAAGAGCCGCGCAACACCGGCGCCAAGGCCCGAACCACCACCGGTTACAATGAAGACTTTTCCGTCGATCAGCATTCCAGAACTCCTCCCAAATCGAACCCCGCAGCCATTCGGCGCTTGCCGCCAATAGCACAGCACGGAGCCCACCGCCGTCAGGCGTGACGGCGCGACGTTAGCGCCTTTGAAACGCGGCGGAAATCGGCCGGAGTGATTTTTGATCCTGCGGCTGCGGATAAAATGGTCCGGCCGCATTTCCGCCGTCAGGCGAAGGCGTGGCGTCGAGGACTGGCCAAAACGACTGCAATGGCTTAAAGCAGCCCTGCATCCGGTCGCAGCCCACCCGGTCAAAACAAGGGATCCACATTTATGAGAACTATCGTCATCTGCTCCGGCGGATTGGACTCCGTTTCGCTCGCCTATAGAATAGCGGCGGAACAGGAGCTCGTCGGCCTGCTTTCCTTCGACTACGGCCAACGCCATCGCAAGGAGCTCGACTTCGCCGCTGCCTGCGCCCGCCGGCTTGGCGTTCCACATGAGATCATCGATATCACCGGCGTCGGCCGGCACCTGACCGGATCGGCGCTGACCGATGATATCGACGTGCCCGACGGCCATTATGCCGAGGAGACAATGAAGGCGACGGTCGTGCCGAACCGCAACGCCATCATGCTGGCGATCGCCTTCGGGCTCGCCTCGGCGCAGAAGGCCGAAGCGGTCGCCGTTGCCGTCCATGGCGGCGACCACTTCATCTATCCCGATTGTCGGCCGGGCTTCATCGACGCGTTCCAGAAGATGCAGGACGAAGCGCTTGACGGTTATGGCAGCGTCAGGCTTTACGCCCCCTATGTCGATGTTCCCAAGGCGGCGATCGTCGCCGATGGCGCCAGGCACGGCACGCCCTTCGGCGAGACCTGGTCCTGCTACAAGGGTGGTGAGAGCCATTGCGGGCGCTGCGGCACCTGTGTCGAGCGGCGCGAGGCCTTCCATCTGGCCGGCGTCGAGGATCCGACCGAGTATGCCGATCCGGATTTCTGGCGCGCCGCCACCAGCCGCTTCTTGGCGCAGGAGGTTCGCTGATGTACCGCATCACCAAGGAGTTTCATTTCTCCGCTTCGCACCAGCTGAGCCATCTGCCCGCCGATCACCAATGTGCGCGACTGCACGGCCACAACTACATCGTCGAGGTCGAACTTGCCGCCACCGAACTCGATGAAAACGGGTTCGTGCGGGACTATCATGACCTGGCGCCGCTCAAGCGCTACATCGACGGAAGTTTCGACCATCGCCACCTGAACGATGTGCTTGGCCACGAGCGGGTGACGTCGGAGTGCCTGGCAAAGCATTTCTACGATTGGTGCAAGGAGCGGCTGCCGGAAACGTCGGCCGTTCGCGTCAGCGAGACGCCGAAGACCTGGGCGGAATACCGGCCATGACCGGTGCCGCGATCCGCGTCAGCGAGATCTTCGGGCCGACGATCCAGGGAGAGGGCGTCTTGATCGGCCAGCCGACCGTGTTCGTTCGCACCGGTGGCTGCGATTACCGCTGTTCCTGGTGCGATACGCTGCACGCCGTCGACAGCCAATACCGCGAAGAATGGCTGCCGATGTCGGTCGACGCAGTCTGGAGTGAAGTCGAGCGGCTCTCCGGCGGCGTGCCGCTGACCGTCTCGCTTTCCGGTGGCAACCCCGCCATCCAGCCGCTCGGGCCGCTGATCGATCGTGGCCACAGCGAAGGCTATCGTTTTGCGCTGGAGACGCAGGGCAGCGTCGCCAGGGACTGGTTCGCCAATCTCGACGTGCTGGTCCTCAGCCCGAAACCGCCATCGAGCGGGATGGAAACCGACTTCGCAAGACTGGATGACTGTCTTTCGACGGCCGCCGGCGGTCCGATGACGGTGCTCAAGATCGTCGTCTTCGACGATCGAGACTATGCCTATGCCAGGGACATCGCCCGGCGGTACCCGGAGCTGCCTGTCTACCTGCAACCCGGAAACCATACGCCGCCGCCGCCGGAAGACGACAGCGCGACCGTAGACATAGGCGGCATCATGAACCGTATGCTCTGGCTGGTCGACAAGGTGACCGGCGACAGATGGTTCGATGCGCGGGTGTTGCCGCAGCTGCATGTGCTGTTGTGGGGTAATCGCCGCGGCGTTTGAATGGGGGGGCGCGGTCGGTTGCTTGCCGCACCCTGCTCACTTTCGACAGCATCCAGGGAGGCAGTGTTCAAGCTTTCTGTTCCATCGGGCGGATTGGTATCCGCGGCGCTCCGACCGAGAGCTGCGGCCCGTGTCAAAGCCAAGAACGGCTGAGCACATTCCGACCGTTTCTTCAGCGGTCGCTATCCGGGTTCACCGGCCGAGACTTGCTCCAATTCGTAGATCTCTACCGCTTCCATCCGCCCCTTCACTTTCACTGGGCCGAGCGAGCGGAACGCGAATTGATCCGCAACGACATGCTGGATCGCTGCGCTTGCAAGGATGGTCGTTCCGAACTCCTTGTTCAGACCCTCCAACCTCGACGCGACGTTGATCGTATCGCCCATGGCTGTGTATTGCTGGCGCGAGATTGCGCCGAAACTGCCGACGACAGCCTGCCCGGTGTGCAAGCCGAACCGCGTTTGCAGTTCGGGGCGGCCAATTTTCCTGTTGTTTTCGTTCAGTTCGTCGACGGCAACACTCATGGCGAGCGCACAGCGACAGCCAAAGGCGACGTGATCAGCCTGTCTAATGGGCGCATTCCACATGACAAAAATGGAATCGCCGAGATATTGAACGACCGTGCCGCGGTGGCGCTCGGCAATCTGGTTCAACAGTTCGAAGTAGGTGGACAGGATTTCGACGACGTCTTCGGGCGGGTGCCGTTCGGAGATCGTGGTGAAGTCGCGAATGTCCGTGAACAGGACCGTCACGTCCTGCCGAGCCGCCTTCGTCGAGGTATCGGCAGGGTCGACGATCCGTCGGACCACTTCCCTGGGAACGTAGAGGGCAAACTGCGCTATGGCACGCCGTGAGGCAGCCAGCGCACCTGCGAGCGTATTGATCTCACTGATCCAGGAAGGCGACGTTCCCTTTCCGGCGAAATCCAGATCCCCGATCTTCCGCGCTTCGGCGGCAAGCTGATAGAGAGAAGCACTGATCAGGCGCGCGAGAACAATCGACGCACCGACGCCCGCGATGACAAAGATCGCAGCCATCACGACGTTGCGTACGAGCTGTCTGTTTGCCTGGCTTACAAGATCGTCGAACGGCACGACGACGGCGACGGAGGTGCCTTTGAACAGGTCCGAGAAGGTGACTGGAGCGATCTCGACAAGATAGGGCTCACCGTCGAGCTCGAACCGGGCCAGGTCCCCGTTTGCAAGCTTGGCGTCCCGGCGGAGCCGGATCACCGTGTCGACAGTTCGGTCCAAGGCCTTTGCCGCTCCATCGTCGGCCTCGCCGCGCTGCGTCCACAGGCCCAGTATCCTGCTCATCATCGCCGGGTCCGAATGTGCCACCAGCCCGTCTTGTTCATCGAGGATGTAGCTGCGGGCACGCGGCGATATCTCGCGCGCGTCGAGCAGTCGGCTAACGGTCTCAAGGTGTATGTTGACGCCGACCGCGATCTGGCCGTTGTCCTTCATGGGCGCTGCGATCGTGAGGGTCGGCACCTTCAATGTTCCGCTGACGAAGGGGCCAACGGAAACAGGCTTCTGATGCTGAAGAACCGCGCGATACCAGGGACGCTGTCGCGGATCGAATGTCGTTCCTTCCGATCGGCGTTCGGCGATGAAGCGGCCTCCGGCATCGAGGAATCTCATGATCTCGATTTTTCCAGCATTTTCATGCGCCACAATTCTGATGGCAAAACCTGTGCCTTCGGGCGCCGAAAGTGTTGTTCGGACATAAGGATTGGCAGCGTTGATTGCCTGGATGTAGGATCCGTCGGGATATCCGGCCAGCATGCTCGTTGCATTCGGAACGTTTCGAAGGACCTCAAGGAAGAACGCTTGCTTTTCTTCCAATTCGAGGGGTGGACGAGAGACGATGTGCTGCAAGGTGGAGGCGACGGCGACGGCCTCGTATCCTCCGGTCAGCGCATACTTGTAACCCTCGACCAGACGCAGGCTCATCTGCCGCATCTGCCTTTCACCTGCCACGATCGCCGCTTCGCGTCCCTGGCTGAACGCCATCCAGATCAGCGGTATCGAAATGCACAGCAGCAGCGTCGCGACCAGGACGCTGAGGTGCAATCTTAGAGGTTTCGACCAGCGCACGTGATTACCCTCTGAGACCCAAGAGCTCGCGAAATGTACAGCTACTGGAACGCCGCGACCACTCTCGCAGGTGGATATAGGACGATGGAGTATGCGGAGCACAATAGGAGGAGCGTGCCAATCTTCCGATAAGCGGTTGTACCGCTTTCGGGATTGAGAGGCTGCCAATCCTGCATATCTTTCGCCGGCGTCAAATCAGGCGCCAGTTGGCATTGAGGTTGCCCTGGTTGCTCTGATCCCCGTCTTCTACGGTGTCACTGGTTCGGCCGGTCTTGTCATCAGCTTTGCGCCGAAATGCATGCTGGACCTACCCAATCGCAATTTTCGAACTCAGGAAGGCGAGGGATGTCGACTTCAGGATCGGGCTTGGGGTCGCCTTGGTCCAGGGGCGGTCCAACGGCTGCCCGGGACGACATCATCGATATCGCGAGGTCGCTTGTGAGGCAGGGTAAGGGGTAGTCGATGGCTTGCGAGCCTTTGGGTGCGCGCTGTCGACCAGGCGGAGCGGGTTGCCTGGGGGAAACCGTCCCGGTTCCGCGTTTTTGGCGGCACTATTCAGAACTCCTGCGGAGACCCACTTTACCGGTCTAGCTGCGCGTTTTTGGGTGTCTGCTATTTCCTGTCGTCGCCATACCGATGATCGACGCAACGGCTTGTTTTTACCGGGCGCCATCCATTTGCCTCTGCCTGCTCAGCCCGGCATTGCGCACCACGTCGGCGATCCGAGTGAACTGCGCCGACAATGGATTGGTCTTTCGCCAGACCATCCCGATCGTTCGGCTGGGGCGGGGGCGGGCGAGCCGGGACACGCCAACCGAAGAGGATCGCGTTTCGGTCTCGATGGCCATCTCGGGAATAAGCGTCACACCTATGCCCGCACCGACCATCTGAACGAGGGTCGAAAGCGAACTGCCTTCCATCACGTCGCGCGTCGATGCCGCGGTGATGTTGCAGACGGAGAGGGCCTGATCCCGGAAGCAATGCCCCTCTTCCAGCAGCAACAGGCGCATCTCGTGAAGCCTTTCCGAAGCCGGCACCGGCTTTTCCGCATCCTCCAGCGGCCGCACCAGCACAAACTCCTCGTCAAAGAGGGGGACTTCCTCCAGCGTAGGCTCCGAAATTGGCAACGCGACGATGGCGAGATCCAGTTTCGCCTCTGCCAGGTCCTCGATCAGTCTTCGCGTGATCGCTTCGCGCGGCCGCGGATCGAGCCCCGGATAGAGTTGCGCGAGCGATTTGATGATGCTTGGTAGCAGGTAGGGCGCGACCGTTGGAATGATGCCGAGGCGAAGACGGCCGGCAAGCGGCCCATGAGCCGCCCTTCCGAGGTCTCCCAGTTCGTCGACAGCGTGCAGGATAGCGCGGGCACGGCCAACGAACTCTTCGCCGAGGCTTGTCAGCCGTATGCGGCGCCCACCTCTCTCCACGAGTGGCGCACCGAGCAGTTCCTCCAGTTCCCTTATCTGCACGGAGAGCGCGGGCTGCGAGATGGCGCAGCTTTCCGCGGCGCGGCCGAAATGGCCGATGCGGGCAAGGGCTTCGAAATAGCGGAGGTGTTTCATGGTCAGGCCATTCATAACCTCAGCATATCGGAGTCTTTAGAATATACAATTGGAGTTTATGGAAAGGGCTTGTTACTCATTGGCCACTTGGAAGACACCGACCGGTGGCGCTGACCAAAGAGGTGCGCCCGCGAGGTCCTTCCAGTGGCCGTAGATTGAAGAAAACCCGTTGGAGGACCAAAATGGATACGAAGACAACCCCGACCGGCAAGTGTCCGGTCATGCACGGCGGCGCCACGGCACTCGGCAACTCCGTCATGGAATGGTGGCCCAACGCGCTCAACCTCGACATCCTGCACCAGCACGACAGCAAGACCAATCCGCTGGGCAAGGGGTTCAACTATCGCGAAGAACTCAAGAAGCTTGATGTGCAAGCGCTGAAGGCGGACCTGCGCGCTCTGATGACCGACAGCCAGGAATGGTGGCCGGCCGACTGGGGCAGCTATGTCGGCATGATGGCGCGCGTCACCTGGCACGCGGCCGGCTCCTACCGCGCCGCTGACGGCCGCGGCGGTGCCAACACCGGCAACCAACGCTTCGCCCCGCTCAATTCCTGGCCGGACAATGTCAACACCGACAAGGGGCGCCGCCTGCTTTGGCCGATCAAGAAGAAATACGGCAACAAGATCTCCTGGGCCGACCTGATCGCGCTTGCCGGCACCATCGCCTACGATGTCGCTGGCCTCAAGACTTTCGGCTTCGCCTTCGGCCGCGAGGACATCTGGGCGCCGGAAAAAGACGTCTACTGGGGTAACGAGAAGCAGTGGCTTGCTCCGAGCGACGGCCGCTACGGCGATGTCGCCAAGCCCGAGACGCTGGAGAACCCGCTTGCCGCCGTGCAGATGGGCCTCATCTACGTCAACCCGGAAGGCGTGAACGGCAGGTCCGATCCGCTGGCGACCGCCGCGCAGATGCGCGAAACCTTCGCCCGCATGGGCATGGACGATGAGGAAACCGTGGCACTCACAGCTGGCGGCCACACCATCGGCAAGTCCCACGGCAACGGCAACCCGGGTGATCTCAGCCCCGATCCGGAAGCCGCAGGCCCGGAATTCCAGGGTCTCGGCTGGGTCAATACCAAGGGTCGCGGCATAGGCCGCAACACGGTTGTCTCTGGTATCGAAGGCGCCTGGACCTCCGAGCCGACGAAGTGGGACAACGGCTTCTTCGAGATGCTGTTCAAGCATGAGTGGACGCTGACGCACAGCCCCGCGGGGGCTTCGCAGTGGGCGCCGATCACCATCGCCGAGGAGGACAAGCCTGTCGACGTCGAGGATCCCTCGATCCGTACCATCCCGATGATGACCGATGCGGATATGGCGCTGAAGGTGGACCCGATCTATCGCGAGATCTCGCTGCGCTTCAGCAACGACTTCGCGGCCTTCTCGGATGCCTTCGCCCGCGCCTGGTTCAAACTGACGCACCGCGACATGGGGCCGAAGTCCCGTTACCTCGGCCCGGATGTTCCGGCTGAAGACCTCGTCTGGCAGGACCCGATCCCGGCCGGCCGCAAAGACTACGATATCGGCGGCGTCAAGGCGAAGATCGCGGCATCCGGTCTTTCGATCTCGGATCTGGTTGCCACGGCCTGGGACAGCGCACGTACCTTCCGCGGTTCGGATTTCCGCGGCGGTGCGAACGGTGCCCGCATCCGCCTTGCTCCGCAGAAGGACTGGGAGGGCAATGAGCCGGCGCGTCTGGCCCGTGTTCTTTCCGTTCTGGAGCCGATCGCCCAGGCATCGGGCGCAAGCCTTGCCGACGTGATCGTGCTCGCCGGCAACTACGGCGTCGAGCAGGCGGCAAAGGCAGCAGGCTTCGAGATCGAGGTGCCGTTTGCCGCAGGGCGCGGCGATGCGACCGCCGAGCAGACGGACGTGGACGGCTTCGCGCCGCTCGAGCCGCTCGCCGATGGCTTCCGCAACTGGCAGAAGACGGACTATGTGGTGAGCCCGGAAGAGCTGCTGCTCGATCGCGCCCAGCTCATGGGCCTGACGGCACCGGAGATGACGGCACTCGTCGGTGGTCTGCGCGTCATCGGCACGAACCATGCCGGCACCGCGCACGGTGTCTTCACGAGCCATGTCGGCGCGCTGACGACGGACTTCTTCGCCACGCTGACTGACATGGGCTATTCCTGGGTTCCTACCGGCAATAACCTGTACGAAATCCGCGACCGCAAGACCGGCGCTACGAAGTACACAGCGACCCGCGCCGACCTCGTCTTCGGCTCGAACTCCGTTCTTCGCGCCTACGCGGAGGTCTATGCCCAGGACGACAACAAGGAGAAGTTCGTCAGGGACTTCGCAGCGGCCTGGACCAAGGTCATGAACGCCGATCGTTTCGATCTGGCTGCTTGATCACCGGGGCCTCCGTGTCAACGCCTTCCCCCTCACCCGGGGGGAGGCTCTTTGTCGCCTCGCTGGAAGACGAGGCCGATGTCGCTGACCTCGCCGGAAGCGCGGACGGCCGGATGGTGTCGTTTAGAGCATTTCCGCCAGGAAATGCGTAAGAACAAGGAGATAGAGCGTTTCAGCGATTCCACCTAAGTCGGAAACACCCTAGACATTGGCTCATAACTTCGCGAAAGCTACGCCTCTCCAGCCCCAGCCGGCTCGATGAGCGGCGTCAATCAGGGGCGTCTTTATTTCGGTGGTATTGAAGCGATATTCGTAAACCTTGCCATAGGACAAATCTTCCTTGAAGGCGAAAGCCATGTCGAAGCTTTTTTCCCACTTTCGACCGCGAAACGCATCAGCGCTCACCGTAAGCGTGGGCGCGCCGGCGCGCCATTCGACAGACCATTCCTGATCGACAGCGCGAACTTCGCAATTGGCAGCATCGAATTTCATCAGCACCTTGAACACCCTTTGTAGCCCGGCCTTGGCAAACAGCTCATACCAGCGGGCATCAACGATCTTCCATTCGGCGACGAGATCAACGCCTTCCGGCTTGCCGTCACGAATGATGAACGGCGCGGTCTTTCTGTTGATGGCGAGAAGATCGTTGCGAAGCGCTGCCGTCGATTGGCGGTCCGCGCCATTCGGCGCAGGTTTGTATCCCATCAGCCAGTCGAACAATTTCACGGCAGGTTCCTCAATCAGAGTACGGTGAACAATCTCTACAGTGAGACACATTAACAATCGAGATCATGTCGGGTTCAGCTGTTTGCCAGGCTGGCTGCGAGAACAGATGATGCAGGGACTTCGACCTCTCGGCCGAGGTGGTGCGCGCGGTTGCCGACAAAGCGGTGAGGAAAACAGGATGGGAACAGTCTATCCGGCGACGAATGGCGTGCCGGCGGCGTTCCTGGCCCGCATCGGCTGCAAGTTGTCCCGAAATCGAACGGCTTATCATGTCTGGCATACCTGCGATCGATTTAAGCGACAGTTCCGATGCGGGAGATTCCAGGGTCGGCCGCGCAGAGAGCCAGTGCGCGCACCAGATTCCCTCTGGTAAAGAGTAAAAGCATAACTGTTGAATTATGATTTCGACCCCATAATTCATTTTTACATCACCGTTTCGCATGGCAAACTGACAAGCATCAAATTCGGGTTGCTTTGCGATGACGGTGCCGGAACGGGAGTAGACGGTGCCACAGGGAGGAAACATGAAACAGACTTTACTGGCTGCGCTTGCAGCCCTGGCAATGAGTGGCGCTGCCTATGCCGACACGATCAAGATCGGTGTCGTCGGACCGTTTTCCGGTCCCTTCGCGCTGCAGGGCAAGAACTTCAAGGCGGGCATCGACGCCTATATGGCGGTGAACGGCAGCAAGGTCGGCGACGATGACATCGAGATCATCTATCGCGACGTGCCGCAGGCCGATCCGGCGCAGTCCAAGGCGCTAGCACAGGAACTGGTGGTGAAGGAAGGCGTGCAGTATCTGGCCGGCTTCTATTTCACACCCGACGCAATGGCGGTGACCCCACTGCTTGAACAGGCAAACGTGCCGTTGGTGATCATGAACGCGGCGACCTCGGCGATCGTGACCAAGAGCCCGCTGGTGGTGCGCACCTCGTTTACCACCTGGCAAACCTCGACGCCGATCGCCAAGGTGGCGAAGGATGCCGGCGTCTCCAAAGTCATCTCCGTTGTCAGCGACTATGGCCCCGGTGTCGATGCTGAAAATGCCTTCAAGGCAGGCTTCGAAGCGGCCGGCGGCCAGGTTGTCGAGGCGATCCGCATGCCGCTTGCCACCAACGACTTCTCGCCGATCATGCAGCGCATCAAGGATTCCGGCGCCGAGGGCGTTTTTGCCTTCCTGCCGTCGGGGCCCACCACGCTCGGCTTCGTCAAGGCCTATAACGAAAACGGCTTGAAGAGCGGCGGTATCAAGTTCTTCGCACCGGGCGACCTGACGCAGGAGTCCGATCTGCCCGCGCTCGGCGAAGCGGCACTCGGGATCCAGACGACATTCCACTACGCCGTGTCGCACGATAGTCCTGAGAACAAGGCTTTCGTCGAGGCCGCTTCGAAGGCGATCGGCAATCCGGCCGAACTCTCGTTCCCGTCAGTCGGCGCCTATGACGGCATGCATGTCATCTACAAGATGATCGAGGCCACTGGCGGCGAGCAGGACGCGCAGAAGGCGGTCGACGCAGTCAAGGGCCTTGCCTGGACCAGCCCGAGGGGGCCGGTTTCCATCGATGCCGAATCGCGGCACATCACGCAGAACATCTATCTGCGCGAAGTCGCCAAGGCCGATGACGGCACCTACTACAACAAGGAGGTTCAAACCTTCGAGAAGCAGGGCGACCCCGGCCTCGCAGCGCTGAAGTAGCTGCTTTGGCACTCAGGGCGGCGGTCTTCGCTGCCCTGAGTGCCCGCAAAATTCCGGCGGTTGGCGCCTTGGGCGAACCGGACGGCCCCAGCAATTCCGGGAAAAGTACGAAGCGGTTTTCCGGCGGGAAATGTGTAAAGCTGCGGCCCATCTCCTGAAATGGTGCTACGAGCTTTCCATCCTGGCGCGCCCGACATAGAGCGTTGGATGGCTTCGGACCGTCAGGCGGGCGGTGATTGTCGGGCTCGTCTCGCTGGCCATCCCGCTGAAAGCGATAACGAAAGGCATAGGATAGCTCCATGCAAACAGTTCTCAGCATCGCGATCGATGCCCTTGCCTACGGCATGGTGCTCTTCGTCATCTCCATCGGGCTTTCGGTGACCATGGGGCTGATGCGCGTCGTCAATCTGGCCCATGGCGCCTTTGCCATGATCGGCGGTTATATCGCCTCCTATGCGGCGCGCGATCTGGGCTTGGCCTATGGTTTTGCCATCGTGCTTGCCGTCTTCGGCACGATCCTGATCGCCATTCCGATCGAGCGCCTGCTTTACCGCCGGATCTACGGTGCCCCGGAACTGACCCAGGTGCTGATGACCATCGGCATTACTTTCTGCATCATCGGCATCGCCAATTATGTCTTCGGCCCGACGCTGAAGACAGTGCCGCTGCCGGCGCAACTGCAGGGCTCGGTCGATCTCGGCTTCCGCGCCATCGCCACGCACCGGCTGTTTGCGATCCTTTGCGGTCTCGCCGTGGCGCTCGCCCTCTGGTACGCAATCGAAAGAACCGCCTTCGGCGTGAAGCTACGCGCCTCAGTCGACAATGCGGCGATGGCCGCAGCGCTCGGGGTGCGCACCGAAATCGTCTACGCCGTGAGCTTTGCTGTGGCCGTCGGCCTTGCCGCCTTCGGCGGGGTTGTCGGTGCCGAGCTTCTTCCGGTCGAACCCTATTATGCGCTGCGCTACATGGTGACATTTCTGGTCGTCGTGTCGGTCGGCGGTGCCGGTTCGATCCCCGGCGCGCTCACGGCCTGCCTGCTGCTTGGCGGCATCGATACGACCGGCCGCTATCTGATGCCCGAGTTCGGCGAATTCTTCTTCTATCTGGCCGTCATCGCGATCATCTGCGTCTTCCCGCGCGGACTTGCGGGGAGAGCCAAGGGATGACCATGACCACCACCAACGAGATGATCGGACAGACATTGGCCAAGCGCCGCTTCGCGGGAGGTGACCTGATCGGCCTTGGCGTCATATTGGCGCTCGCCGTCATCGGCTACTTCCTGTTTCCCAACAATCTGGCGCTGCTGACGCGCATCATCGCGATCGCGCTTCTGGTACTCTCACTCGATCTCGTCACAGGCTATTGCGGGGTGGCGACGCTGGGGCACGCCGCACTCTTCGGCGCCGGTGCCTATGCCGCGGGGATCGCGTCGGCGCACTACGGCATCAACGATCCGATCGGCATGCTCGCCTTCGGCATCGCCGCCGGCGCCATTGCCGGCCTGATCTGTGGCGCCGTGATCCTGCGCGCCCATGGTCTGCCTCAACTTGTGCTGTCCATTGCGCTCATTCACCTCTTCCATGAGTTCGCCAACAAGGCCTCCTCCTGGACCGGTGGTAGCGATGGCCTGTCCGGCATCGCGCCAAGTGCGCTCATCGGTCTCTACGAATTCGACCTCTGGGGGCGCACGGCTTACGTCTTCGGTGTCGTGCTGCTCGTAATTGTCTTCGCCATTTTGCGGCTGATCGTGCGTTCACCGTTCGGCATGCTCTGCCGGGCGATCAAGGAAGACCCGATCCGCATCCGCTCGATGGGCGCATCGCCCAAGGCAGCCTTGATGAAGATGTATGTCATCTCCGGCGCCGTCGCCGGCGTCGGCGGGGCGCTCAATGCGATCTCGACGCAGGTGGTCGGCCTCGACAGCCTGTCCTTCACCATGTCGGCAGAAAGCCTGGTCATGCTGGTGCTCGGTGGGACCGGTTCGCTCTTCGGCGCGCTGACGGGGACCATCGTCTTCATGTTCTTCGAAGATGTGGTTTCCGCCGCAAACCCGTTCCACTGGCTGACCATGGTCGGCGCGCTGTTGATTGCGGTCGTCCTCTTCGCGCCGAAGGGACTTTACGGAACGGCCGCCGCCTTCGTTGCCCGCCGCCGGGAGGCAAAGTGATGCAGCCGATCTTCGAAGTTCGCAATTTGAAGCGCGCCTTTGGCGGGCTTGCCGTCACCAACGACGTCAGTCTCAGCATGGCGCCCGGCGATCGTGTCGCGCTGATCGGCCCGAACGGCGCCGGCAAGACGACGTTCGTCAATCTGGTGACTGGCAATCTGGCGCCCGATTCCGGCGAGGTTCGTCTTGGCGGTGAAGCGGTCACCGGCATCGACGCCATTGGCCGGGTGAGGAGGGGGCTCGTGCGCTCCTTCCAGGTCACGCGGCTCTTTCTCGACATGACGCCGGCCGAGCATGTGGCGCTTGCAGTCTTGCAGCGCGACGGTCGGTCCGGCCGCCTGTTCGGCAACTTCCTCGCCATGCCCGATGTGATGGATGAGGTGGGCCAGTTGCTCGGCAAGCTCGGGCTTCGCGATCTGATGCACCGCAAGGTCAGCGAGATCGCCTATGGCCAGCAGCGCCTGCTGGAGATCGCCGTGGCGCTCGCTTTGAGGCCGAAGGTTCTTCTGCTCGACGAGCCGGCGGCCGGCGTGCCGCAGAGCGACACCGGACGTATCGAGCAGGCGCTTGCCGACCTGCCGGCCGATCTCGCCGTGTTGATGATCGAGCACGACATGGATCTGGTCTTCCGCTTTGCCAAGCGCGTCGTCGTCCTTGCCGCCGGCGCCATCATTTTCGACGGCTCGCCGTCTGACGTCACCCAGGATCCACGGGTGCGAGAAGCCTATCTGGGGAGCTACGCCAATGCCAGCCACGCCGCTTGAGGTGGAAAACCTGTCGGCCGGTTATGGTCCGACGCGAGTGCTCGAAGGCATCTCGTTCTCGGTTCCAGCGGGTGCGCGCCTTGCTGTTCTCGGCCGCAATGGCATGGGCAAGACGACGCTGCTTGCAACATTGGCCGGCCAGACGAAGCGTTATGACGGTCGCATTCGCTTAGGCGATACGGATGTGACGGCGCTGCCAAGCGCCACACGTGCGCGCAAGGGCCTGGGCTTCGTGCCGCAGGCGCGCTGCGTGTTTCCGACGCTGACGGTCGAGGAAAACCTGTTCGTCGGCCTCAAGGACCGGCCGAAGGCCGCACTGCAGGAGGCTTACGACATGTTTCCACGGCTTCACGAACGGCGGCGGAATCTCGGCAGCCAGCTTTCCGGCGGCGAACAGCAGATGCTGTCGACGGCGCGCTCGATCCTTGGTCGTCCTTCCGTCCTGTTGCTGGATGAGCCGCTGGAGGGTCTGGCGCCGGTCATCTGCGAAGAGCTGATGAAGGCCTTTGCGGAGCTTGCGAAGACCGGCGACATGACGATCGTGCTGGTCGAGCAACGCATCCAGAGTGCGCTCGACTTTGCTGATCAGGTCATCGTGCTGGAGCGCGGACGTGTTGCCTGGGCAGGCACGCCCGAGGCGCTTTCTGGCGACGATGATGCCGTCGAGCGATTGCTCGGCGTTGGCGGGCTTCACTGAGCCAGCGGCGCCGATCTCTCGTCAGGATCGGACCTGCGCCAAAACGGCGGGCGGGACGGGGCGTTATGAAGGCGCCGATCGCATCGGCGCACCCGCCACGGGCGTTAACGCGAGGCGCGCTCAGGTCTGGATAGATCGGCGATAGTGCGCTGTTGCCGTTAAACTGACGCCCGCACGCGCTCCCAGGCGTTCATCAGGTGCCGCCCCAACACTTCGGAAAGCTTGACCTTGTCGCGTGCCTCGAGCGCGACGATCATTTCGTCGTGCTCGGCGACGGCAGCTGCCCATTTCTCCGGGCCTTCGTGACCGATGAAGCGAATGCGCTTCAGTCGGGTCTGCAGGACGCCATGCATGTCGGCAAGCGCTGCATTTTCGGCGAGCTGGACGATCGCCGAATGGATCTGCTGGTTGAGCTTGTAGTATTGCAGCCGGTCGCCGATCTTGTAGCGGCGGACCATCTCGTCATGCAGCGCACGCACTTCGGCAATGCCGGCGTCGCTTGCCGCGTCGCAGGCGAGCCTGCCCGCAAGCTCCTCCAGCGTCTGCAGCACGGTCAACATGTCGTGCACGTCCTTGGCGCTGAAGCGCTTCACGACGGCGCCGCGGCTGGGCACGAGCTCGACCAAGCCTTCGCTCGCCAGATACTTGATGGCTTCACGCAAGGGCGTGCGCGAGACGCCGAGCTGTTCGCCGAGCTGACCTTCATGCAGGCGCGTGCCTGGCGACAGATCGCCTTCGATGATCATGTCGCGCAGGTGACTGACCAGCGTGTCATGCAGAGCCGTGCGCCTGATCGGGCCGGGGCCGCCGTCGGCGCGTCTCTCCAATGGTGTGATTTCGTTCATCATTTCGCTTCTGCGTTTGGCGGCCGCGTGTCGGCCGTCCGTTCCCCGTGCGTGCCGATTGAATCAGCACTGTCTGATTGAAGCATGGAGGCAGGGCAGGTCGTCGTCAACAGAAAATGCTGCATACAGAATACAAAAGACTTGATGCAGAATTTTGAATAACGTATGACAGCCGTCGAAAAGCATGAAGTGGAGGACATCTCACATGACGACCAATGGTGCTGCCGCGAACGGCGCGCGTCCTGTCATCGCGCTTGCCATGGGCGATCCCGCCGGCATCAGCCCCGAGCTGACCGCGCGGCTGCTGGCCCTTCCCGAGATCAAGGAAGCCGCCCACATCATCACGATCGGCGATCGCCGCATTCTGGATGAAGGCGCCAAGGCTGCCGGCCTGACGCTTGATCTCGAGCCCTCGACGCTCGAGGATCTCGACAAGGCCGGAACCGCTCGCCACGTGTTCGTCGACCTCGGCCATCTCGATCCGGCAGATGTCGACCGCGGCGAAGCGACGCTTGCTGGCGGGACGTTCGCCACGCGCAACTTCCGCACGGCTCTGGAGCTGGCGCATGCCGGCAAGGCTGAAGCCGTCTGCTTCACGCCCTTCAACAAGAAGGCCATGCGCTTTGCCTATCCGGGCTATGACGACGAAATCCGCTTCGTCGCCGACGTGCTTGGTTTCACCGGCAAGGTTCGCGAATTCAATGTTCTGGAGAAGGTCTGGAATGCGCGCGTCACCTCGCATATCCCGCTGAAGGAAGTGGCCGACAACCTTTCGATCGAAGGCATCATCGCCGAGCTCGAGCTCACCCGCGCCTGCCTCAAGGAAGCCGGTCACGAAGACGCCAAGATCGCTGTTGCCGGTCTCAATCCGCATGCCGGCGACGGCGGAAGCTTCGGTATGGAAGAGATCGACATTATCGAGCCGGCGGTCGCGAAGGCCAAAGCGCTCGGCTTCAATGTCGATGGTCCGTTCCCGGCCGACACGGTTTTCGGTCGTGCGCTCAAGGAGGGCTACAACGCCGTCCTGACCATGTACCACGACCAGGGCCAGATCGCGATGAAGCTCATGGGCTTTGACAAGGGTGTGACGATGATGGGCGGCCTGCCGTTCGCGCTCTGCACCCCGGCGCACGGCACCGCCTACGATATCGCCGGCAAGGGCATCGCCGATGTCGGTGCCAGCCGCGAGGCGCTTCTGCTCGCAGTTCGCATGGCGAAGAAAAAGGCTGCCCTCAAGGCTGCCGCCTGAATTCGCACGCTTTCAAGCACTACCGGCGCAGGAGGAGGTCTTGCGCCGTATCTCACCCAATGGGAGGACTAGATATGAAGAAATCCGTTTCACTCGCATGCATCATGGCAGCCGCATTCGGCGTTGCTGCTCCGGCCTCGGCTTTCGAGCCCGACCGTCCGGTTGAATTCGTCGTTACGGCCGGCCCGGGCGGCGGCACGGACATCTTCGCCCGCACGATCCAGGCGATCATCGGCAAGTACGAACTGATGAAGGCGCCTGTTGTCGTCACCAACAAGGGCAGCGCCGGCGGCGCCGAAGGTTTCGTCTACACGGCAACCAACAAGGGCGACGCCTACAAGCTCGCATTCGGCACCAACAATGCCTACCTGCTGCCCGTTCGCGCCAAGGTGCCCTACAAGGCCGAAGACCTGACGCCGGTTGCAGCGCTCGCCTCCGACGAGTTCATTCTGTGGGTCAATGGCAAGGCATCGTACGCAACGGCTGCCGACTTTGCCGCCAAGGCCAAGGAAGGCGGACTGAAGATCGGCGGAAGCCAGTCGAAGGACGTCGACCAGATCCTGACCTCGATGATCAACGAGGCGACCGGCGCGACCATCAACTACATCCCGTTCAAGAGCGGTGGCGAAGCGGCTGTACAGCTCGCCGGCGAACACCTTGACGCTAACGTCAACAATCCGAGCGAAAACCTCGGTCAGTGGCAGGCCGGCATGGTCAAGCCGCTCTGCGTCTTCAAGAGCGTCAAGCTGACGAACGATGCCAAGGTTGCCGGAGACAAGGGCTGGAGCGACATCCCGACCTGCAAGGACTCCGGCATTGCCATCGACAACTACTCAATGCCGCGCACCGTCTGGCTGCCGGCCGGCGTTGAACCCGATGCGGTCAAGTTCTATGCGGACCTGATGCGCAAGGTTTCCGAAACGCCGGAGTGGGCGAAGTATCTGGCCGATACCTCGCAGTCTCCTTCCTACATCGCTGGCGACGACTTCAAGGCCGCCATCGAGATGGACGGCGCCGCAGTCGGCGAAGTTCTGAAGCGCGAAGGCTGGCTCGCCAACTAAAACTGGCGATATATCGGGACGGGCGCTTCTGTAGCGCCGCGCGTCAAGTCTGACGCCTACAGGATGCTTCAGAGCGCCCGTCAACCGGTTTGAAAGGTCACGATCATGAGTGAGAACAGTGCGAATGGGCTCTCCCGCTTCGCGGTGGAGCTTGGCGTAGCCGCGTTGACTGGCATCTTTGGCGCCGCCGTCTGCTATGGCGCCTTCGATGTCGGCGCCGGGTGGAGCGATTTTGGCCCCGAGGCTGGCTATTTTCCCTTCTACATCGGTGCTCTGATCATCCTGGGAAGCGTCGCGAATGCGATCGGCGCTTTCGTGAAACATCGCGGCACAGGTGACATCTTCATCGACGGTTCCCGTGCCCGCGTCGTCGCCTCGTTCTTCTTGCCACTTATCGCCTTTGCCGGCGTTTCCGCCTGGCTCGGGCTCTATGTCGGCACTGCCCTCTACATCGCCGGCGCGATGCTCTTCCAGGGGCGTTACAAGTGGTGGATCGCGCTGCCGTCAGGCGTTGCCGTTTCGCTCTTCTTCTTCATCGTATTCGAGATCGGCTTCAAGGTTCCGCTTTTGAAGGGACCGGTCGAGGCCTGGTTCGGGATCTACTGATCCCGACCTCTTAAAAGTTTCCCCGGGAGGAATGACATGGAAAATATCGGTCTTCTGATCGATGGCTTCGGCCACATCCTCAGCTGGAATCACATCCTGCTGATGATGGTCGGCGTCACGCTCGGCATCCTCGTCGGCGTTCTGCCCGGCCTCGGTGCGCCAAACGGCGTTTCGCTGCTGCTTCCGCTGACCTTCTCCATGGATCCGATCTCCGCGATCATCCTGCTCTCCTGCATGTATTGGGGCGCGCTGTTCGGCGGTTCGACGACATCCATCCTGTTTAACATCCCGGGCGAGCCGTCCTCGGTAGCGACCACCTTCGACGGCTATCCGATGGCCAAGGCAGGCCAGGCGAGCCGTGCCTTGACG
This sequence comes from Ensifer adhaerens, assembly GCF_013283195.1. Classification (GTDB taxonomy): domain Bacteria; phylum Pseudomonadota; class Alphaproteobacteria; order Rhizobiales; family Rhizobiaceae; genus Ensifer; species Ensifer adhaerens_G. The sequence goes on from NZ_JABEKT010000002.1 coordinate 1,020,013, forward strand.
CTGGCTTTCGTGTCGGCCGGCATTGGTGCGCTTGCCGGCGTCGTCATGATCACGCTCCTGTCGGGCTGGGTCGCCAACTTCGCTCTGCGCTTCTCGTCGCCGGAATATTTCGCGGTCTACTTCCTCGCCTTTGCCAGCTTCATCTCGATGGGCGCGCAATCGCCGTTCAAGACCCTCGTGTCGATGATGATGGGCTTTGCACTTGCCTCCGTCGGCATGGACACGATCTCCGGCGACCTGCGCCTGACTTTCGACATCCCGACACTGATCAAGGGCGTCAGCTTCCTGATTGCCGTGATGGGCCTGTTCGGCATCGGCGAACTCCTGCTGACGACGGAAGAAGGCCTGCGCTTCGAAGGCATCAAGGCACGCGTCAAGCTTGCCGAAATCGGCCGCACGCTGGTCGAAATCCCGCGCTACTGGCTGACGATCGCCCGCTCGACCATTATCGGCATCTGGATGGGCATCACGCCCGCCGGCCCGACCGCGGCCTCCTTCATGAGCTACGGCGTCGCCCGTCGCTCTGCGCGCGACAAGTCGAAGTTCGGTAAGGGCGATCCGCGCGGTATCGTCGCACCGGAAACCGCCGACCACTCGGCCGGCACCTCCGCACTGCTACCGATGTTGGCGCTCGGCGTTCCAGGCTCGGCCACGGCCGCCGTCATGATGGGCGGCCTGATGATCTGGGGTCTCACCCCCGGTCCGATGCTCTTTACCGACCGGCCTGATTTCGTCTGGGGCCTGATCGCCTCGATGTATCTCGGCAACGTCGTCGCCGTCATCTTGGTGCTTGCCACCGTACCGCTCTACGCATCGATCCTGCGCGTGCCGTTCTCGATCATCGGCCCGATCATCGTGGCCGTCATCTTCTCCGGCGCCTATCAGGTTGCCAATTCAGTCTCTGATATCTTCATGGTCATCGGCTTCGGCGTGCTCGGCTACGTCTTCAAAAAGCTTGATTATCCGCTGGCGCCGCTGGTGCTCGCCATGGTGCTCGGCGACAAGGCCGAGGATGCCTTCCGCCAGTCGATGCTGCTGTCGAGCGGTTCGCTCAACATCTTCTGGTCGAACGCCCTGGTTTCGTCTCTGATGGCGCTTGGCCTGGCAATGCTGCTGTCGCCTGTCGTCTTCGGACTGATCGGCCTGGTTCGCAAGCGCAAGAGCGATGAGACATCGAAAGACGATGCGACATCGCAGGGCGGCGGTAGCGCGGCGGCTTGACGGAGCCGCCGCACCAAACTTTGAAGACTTGGGGGAACGCCATGGCAAATGCGCCGCGCAAATGGAACCGTGACACCTGGCCGATTGCGGCCGCGATGATCCAGTATCCGAACATTCTGGCCGACGGCCGCTCGGTTCAGGACCAGTCGGTCGAGGAATGGGCTCTGACGCTGGACGACGTCGTCGATGCCGGCTTTACCGAGCTCGACCCGACCGACAGCTGGATCCGGCTTGCGGATCTGCCGCCGGCTCGGCTCGAAAGCTTCGTCAAGCTGACGCGCGATCTCGGCCTGACCATGCCGGGGATCTCCACCGCGCGCCGCAGCGTCATCGATCCTGTCCATGGCGACGAGTACCTCGCCTATGGGCACCGGGTGATCGATACGGCGGCGGCAATTGGGGCCGGTTCTGTTTCCTTCGGCTTCTTCGGTCCGTTGACCGACGCGCAGAAGAAGGTGCTGTGGTTCTGGACCGTCGATGGCGTCAAGAACCCCGATGACGCCGCCATCTGGCAGAAGGGTTTGACGCGCATTCGCGAGCTTGGCCGCCATGCGGAAGAGCTCGGCATCGAGCTGGCGCTCGAAATGTACGAAGACACCTATATCGGCTCGGCCGACAGCGCCGTGCGCTTCGTCACCGACGTCGGCCTGTCGAATGTCGGCATCAACGCCGACCTCGGCAACCTGATCCGCCTGCATCGTCCGGTCGAGCACTGGCAGGAGATGATGGCCAAGGTTGCGCCGTTCGCCAAATACTGGCACGTCAAGAATTACAACCGCACCGAGGACGAGACTTCGGGGTTGATCGTCACCCATCCGGCCCCGCTGGAGTTCGGCGTGATCAACTACCGGACCGCCATTCGCCTGGCGCTTTCGCACGGGTTCCAGAGCCCGTTCCTCTGCGAGCATTATGGTGGCGATGGTCTCTCCGTCAGCGCGACCAACCGGGATTACCTGAGGCGCATTCTGCCTCGCGACTAAGGGAATAAGTAGCGATGACCACGATCTTTGACGCACCGGAAGATTTCGCCGTAACCGCGCTCGCCGGCTTCAGCTCCATCTATGCCCGCAATGTCCGCCTGGTGAAGGGCGGCGTCGTGCGCTCGACCAAGGTGCCGAAGGGCAAGGTCGCGGTCGTGATCGGTGGCGGCTCTGGCCACTATCCGGCCTTTGCCGGCTATGTCGGCCCGGGCTTGGCGGATGCCGCCGTTGCCGGTGATGTCTTTGCCTCGCCGTCGACTGCTGCTGTCGCACGCGTTTGCCGCCATGCCGACCAGGGCGGCGGTGTCCTGCTCGGCTTTGGCAACTATGCCGGCGACGTGCTTAATTTCGGCGTTGCCGCCGAGCGGCTGCGCGCCGAAGGCGTCGACGTACGCATCGTGCCGGTGACAGACGACGTTGCCAGCGCTGCCGCTGACATCGCCGCCAAGCGCCGTGGCATTGCCGGTGACCTCGTTGTCTTCAAGATCGCGGGCGCTGCGGCCGAAGCCGGCCTGTCGCTGGACGAAGTCGAGCGGGTCAGCCGTCTTGCCAATGATCGCACCGTCTCCTTCGGTGTGGCCTTCGGCGGCTGCACGCTTCCGGGCGCGAACCACCCGCTCTTCACCGTTCCGAAGGGCGAAATGGCACTAGGCCTCGGCATCCATGGCGAGCCGGGGATCAGCGAAGAAAAGATTGTGTCTGCGACCGAGCTTGCGAAGCTGCTCGTCGGCAAGCTGCTGGCCGAACGCCCGGCCGGAACCAAGAAGGTCGCGCCGGTGCTGAACGGCCTCGGGTCGACCAAGTACGAAGAGCTTTTCGTTCTGTGGGTCTCCGTCGAGAAGGAATTGAAGGCCGCCGGCCTCGACATCGTCGATCCGGAATGCGGCGAATTCGTCACCAGCCTGGACATGCAGGGTTGCTCGCTGTCGCTGCTCTGGCTCGACGAAGAGCTTGAAACCTATTGGCGTGCGCCCTGCGATGCGCCGGTGCTCCGCAAGGGCGTGATCATCAACGCCGAGCCGGCGACCGACGTGATTTCCGACGAGGATGGCCCAGCGACCTTCGCGCCTGCCTCGCAGGCGTCGAAGGAAAGCGGCAAGTGCATTGCCCGGCTGATCGGGAAGGTCGCCGACGCCCTGAGGGAAGCTGAAGACGAACTCGGCCGCATCGATGCCGTGGCCGGCGACGGTGATCATGGCCAGGGCATGCGCCGCGGTTCGGCGGCAGCCAGTGAGGCCGCTAACGTAGCAGTTGCAGGCGGCGCCGGCGCTGCCAGCGTGCTTGCTGCCGCAGGCGATGCCTGGGCTGACCGTGCGGGTGGAACCTCCGGTGCGATCTGGGGTCTGCTTCTTCGCTCCTGGAGCAACGCGTTTTCCGACAACGACAAGCCGTCGGATGCGGCCGTCGTCGCAGGTGCGCGGCTGGCGCTGGAAGGCGTGACCCGCCTCGGCCGCGCCCGCATCGGCGACAAGACGCTGGTCGATGCGCTCGTCCCGTTCGTTGATACGCTGGAGCGGGAATTCGGGGTCCACAAGTCGCTGATCGCGGCCTGGGAGATCGCAGCCAAAGCCGCGACTGACGCGGCCGAGGCCACCTCCAGCCTGACGCCGAAGCTCGGTCGCGCGAGACCTCTCGCCGAAAAGAGCATCGGCCATCCGGATGCGGGCGCCGTTTCGCTTGCGCTGACTGCGCGCGTGGCTGCCGACCTTCTGAAGGAAGCCGTCGACGCCTAAAGCAAAGTCGTCCGGTCCATTCCTCGCAAAAAGGGCGCGGGTCCTCCCAACCGCGCCCTTTTTGTTGTCTTCGTTTCCGCGAACCGTGTCGTTAGGCGTAGCGCACCAGAAATTCCTCGGCCGTGAGGTCGCGGAAATCGTCGAGCGCCTTGCGCAGACGCAGGTGATCCCAATCCCACCAGGCGAGGCTGTCCATGCGCTCGCCGATGCCGTCATTGAACCGGTCACGGATGAGCTTCGCCGGCACGCCACCGACGATCGTGTAGGGGGCGACGTCCTTGGAGACGACCGCGCCGGCGCCGATCACCGCACCATTGCCGACATTGACGCCGGGCAGAAGTGTTGCACCGTGTCCGATCCAGACATCATGGCCGATGGTCACCCGGTTTGACCGGCGCCAGGCGAAGAGATCGTGGTCGACGTCGGTATCGTCCCAATAGTTGGGCGCGCGGTAGGTGAAGTGGTGCAGCGTCGCGCGCCAGGTCGGATGGTTGGTGGCGTTGATGCGCACGGCGGCGGCGATGTTGACGAACTTGCCGACCGTCGCGCACCAGATCGAGCCGTCCTGCATGATGTAGGAATAGTCGCCGAACTCGACCTCTTCCAGGCGCGAGCGCTCCTGGATTTCGGTGTAGCGGCCAAGCGTCGAGTTGTTGACGCTGGCTGTCGGGTGGATGAAGGGCTCGAGCCCTAGTTTCTGGCTCATGCGGCAGCATTTCGCGGCGAGAAGGCCGACACGTCGAGAATGCGATCGGCAACCACGTCGCGCACTTCCTCGTCGTGGAAGATGCCGATCAGGGCCGTGCCCTTGGCCTTCTTCTCGGCGATCATCTCGACCACCACCGCACGGTTCTTTGCGTCGAGCGAGGCCGTCGGCTCATCGAGCAGCAGGATCTTGTGGTCGGTGATGAAGCCGCGGGCGATGTTGACACGCTGCTGCTCGCCGCCGGAGAAGGTCGCCGGCGGCAATGACCACAGCGCCGTCGGCAGGTTGAGCTTCGACAGAAGCTCAGCGGCGCGGGCGCGGGCGTCTTCGATGGCAACACCGCGCCCCTGCAGCGGCTCGGCGACGATGTCGAGCGCCGACACCCGCGGCACGACCCGCAGGAACTGGCTGACATAGCCGAGCGTTGCGCGCCGCACCTCCAGCACGGTGCGCGGCTCGGCGGTGGCCAGGTTCACCAGCTTGCCGTCGTGCTCCATCAGGATCTGGCCTTCGTCGACGCCGTAATTGCCGTAGAGCATTTTCAGGATCGAGCTCTTGCCGACGCCGGAGGGGCCGCCGAGCACTACGCACTCACCAGCTTTTACCGAGAAGGTGACGTTGGCGACGACGGGCAAGCGGATACCGTCGCGCAGGTGCATGGTGAAGCTCTTTGCGACTTCGGAAACTACAAGGGGCGTAGCCATTGTTTACACCTGCAAAATGGAGGAGACGAGGAGCTGGGTATAAGGCTCGCGCGGATCGTCGAGCACGCGGTCGGTCAGGCCCTGCTCGATGACGGCGCCGTCCTTCATCACCATCATGCGATGCGACAGAAGCCGGGCGACGGCGAGATCGTGGGTGACGATGATGGCGGCAAGGCCAAGATCGTGCACGAGACCGCGCACGAGATCGAGCAGGCGCGCCTGGACCGAAACGTCGAGGCCGCCGGTCGGCTCGTCCATGAAGACGAGGCGAGGGGAGGTGACGAGATTGCGGGCAATCTGCAGGCGTTGGCGCATGCCGCCGGAGAAGGCGCGGGGCTGGTCGTCGATGCGGTCGATGCCGATCTCGACCCGTTCCAGCCAGTCGCTGGCGGCCGCACGGATGTTGCCATAGTGCCGATCACCGACCGCCATCAGCCGCTCGCCGACATTGGCGCCCGCCGAGACGGTCATCCTCAGGCCGTCGGCCGGGTTCTGGTGGACGAAGCCCCAGTCGGTGCGCATCAGGAAGCGGCGCTCGGCCTCGCCCATGCGGGCGAGATCGCGGTACTGACCGTCACGCATATGATATTCGACGATGCCCGATGTCGGCATCAGCCGGGTCGATAGGCAGGACAGAAGCGTCGTCTTGCCGGAGCCGGATTCACCGACGATCGCCAGCACTTCTCCTGGAAAAAGGTCAAAGGAGACGTTCCGGCAACCGATGCGGCTGCCGTAGAATTTCGAGACGTCGTTGACTTTGAGAAGCGGTACGGCACTCATTCTGCGGCTTCCTTTCGGGCAAGCATGTGTCCGGCATGGCCGCAGTCGCGGCGGTCTTCACAATGGTCGGTGTCGGAGCAGGCGAACATGCGCCCGCCCTTGTCGTCGAGCACCACTTCGTCGAGGTAGACATTCTCGGCGCCGCAGAGCGCGCAGGGCTTGTCGAACTTCTGAACTTCGAAAGGGTGATCCTCGAAGTCGAGGCTGACGACCTCGGTATAGGGCGGAACCGCATAGATGCGCTTTTCGCGACCGGCGCCGAAAAGCTGTAGCGCCTCCGACATATGCATCTTCGGATTGTCGAACTTCGGCGTCGGTGACGGATCCATGACGTAACGCCCCTCGACCTTGACCGGATAGGCATAGGTGGTGGCGATATGACCGTTGCGGGCGATATCTTCGTAGAGCTTCACATGCATCAAGCCGTATTCCTCGAGCGCATGCATCTTGCGGGTCTCGGTCTCGCGCGGCTCGAGGAAGCGCAAGGGTTCGGGGATCGGCACCTGGTAGACCAGCGTCTGGCCCTCGCGCAGGCCTTCCTCCGGAATGCGGTGGCGCGTCTGGATGATCGTTGCTTCCTTCGTCTTGGTCGTCACCGCGACGTCGGCGACCTTCTGGAAGAAGGCGCGTATCGACACGGCATTGGTGGTGTCGTCGGCGCCCTGGTCGATAACCTTCAGCACGTCCTTCGGGCCGAGGATCGAGGCGGTAACCTGCACGCCGCCGGTGCCCCAGCCATAAGGCATCGGCATTTCACGCGACGCGAAGGGAACCTGGTAGCCGGGGATGGCAATCGCCTTCAGGATGGCGCGGCGGATCATCCGCTTGGTCTGTTCGTCCAGATAGGCAAAGTTGTAGGTGGCGAGGTCGGTCATTCGGCGGCCTCCTTCATGCCGTCCTGGCTGCCGGTCCGGGCAGCGTCATAGTCGCGGCGCATGCGCCGGACGAGGTCTAGTTCCGCCTGGAAGTCGACGTAATGCGGCAGCTTCAGGTGCTCGACGAAACCCGTCGCCTGGACGTTGTCCGCATGCGAAATGACGAATTCCTGATCTTGTGCCGGCGCGACAATGTCTTCGCTGAACTCGTCGGTGCGAAGTGCGCGATCGACCAGCGACATCGACATTGCCTTGCGCTCGCTCTGGCCGAAGACGAGGCCGTAGCCGCGGGTGAACTGCGGCGGCTGCTTGGCCGAGCCCATGAACTGATTGACCATCTGGCACTCCGTCACGCGGACAACGCCGAGCGAGACGGCAAAACCGAGCTCGGGCAGATCCAGTTCGACTTCCACCTCGCCGATGCGTACTTCCCCAACGAAGGGATGGGTGCGGCCGTAGCCGCGCTGGGTCGAATAGGCGAGCGCCAGCAGGAAGCCCTCGTCGCCGCGCGCAAGAGCCTGCAGGCGCAGGTCGCGGGCCATCGGAAACTCCATCGGCTCGCGCGTGAGGTCGCCCATGACATGGCCTTCCGGCATGCGGCCGTCGCCCTCGATCAGGCCCTCGCCGTCGAGAATGTCAGAGACGCGCATCACATGTTCGCCCGGTTCCTTGACGGCCGGTTCCTCGACCGCGGCGTCATCGATCAACGAGGGATCGAGCAGGCGGTGGGTATAGTCGAAGGTCGGACCCAGCAATTGCCCGCCTGGCAGATCCTTGTAGGTGGCCGACACGCGGCGCTCGACTTTCATGGTTGCGGTATCGACCGGCTCGGAATAGCCGAAGCGCGGCAATGTCGTGCGGTAGGCGCGCAGGATGAAGATCGCCTCGATCATGTCGCCGCGTGCTTGGCGCACGGCAAGCGCCGCGAGTTCCCGGTCGTATAGCGAGGCCTCGGCCATGACGCGGTCGACGGCAAGGCCAAGCTGTTCGACGACCTGCTGGATGGTGATCGACGGCAGCGTGCGGTCGCCGCGGCGGCGATCGGCAAGGAGGCGGTGGGCGTTGGCAATGGCGGCTTCGCCGCCCTTTACAGCAACATACATGGGTTAAACCTCCTGTCGGGCAATGCGGGTGGTGCGCGGCAGGCAGAGCACGCTGTCGCCTGATGTCAGCACGAGGTCGATGCCGCGCGGGAAGATGGCGCGGTTGGCACTCCAGAAATCGAGGAAGACTTCAGGCAGGCCACGCACGGCGATGGTGACGTCATCCTTGATGCCGGGGCCACGTGCCGTGAGCGGCACGCCGCCCGAAAGCGCTTCGATCTCGATCACGAGCGTCGTCGAGCGATCCGGATATTCCTGGGTGCCGAGCGAAAACTGGTCGAAGCCGGGCACCGGTGCGCCCTTCTCGATGATGGCAAAGCGGGCATCCGTCTTGCTGTCGGTCACAGTCGCGCCGGTGTGGAACGCGATCCATTGCGGAACTGCAGACTTGGCAAGGGCCGGCGTCAGCCAGACGGGCGTGTCGTGATCGCAAAGCGTCAGGGCGACGGCGCCGGCAGCGGCACCCATCGGTGATGGCGGAACGCTCGACGCTTCCAGGCGCATGATCTGTCCCGGACGGGCAAAGCCATCCATCAGGCTCTTGAAGACGGATTGGGCGGAAAACACCGGGTCAGCGAAGGCGCCGGCGAAGATTTGCGATTGGCTGGCCATCAGTCGTCTCCGCGAACCATGGTGAAAAAGTCGACGCGCGTGGCAGCGGTTTCCTCAGCCGTGCGGCGGTCCTCCGTGTCAATGCGCGAAGCGATCTGCCGATGAAGTGCCTCGACGGCTGCCCGGTTGGCATCGCGCTGGAAAAGGGCATCGAAGATTGCGGCAAGGCGGGCCCGCTGCTTGTCAGTACCGAGCAGTTGCCCATGGCCGATCTCGCCGGTCGATAGCCGGACCGTGGCGCGGGAGACGGTCGCTTCGCCGAGATTGAAGGCATCGCCGCCGCCGCCGATGCGGCCGCGCACCATGACGAGACCGGTCTCCGGCCCGCGAACGGGCGAAACATCTGGCTTGTCGGCAAGTGCCTCCCAGGCTGCGTTGAGTTCTTCAAAAGACGCGCGGGCGAGCAGCCGCATGCATTCCTTGCGTGCCATGTCCGGCGGACTTTCCTGTTTCAGCTTCGCATCCATCACTTTCACCTCAAATGTCTATTGATCTAGACAAGTGTACATCTTATACCTTTCCTTAACGGCGGGAAATGACAGGCTTGTGACATGGCAATTCGAAAAGTGGTTGAACGGCAGACAGGTGTCGCGCTCTGGCGCCAGATCGCCGACCGGATCCGGCTGGCGATCAGCAACGGCGATTACGATGCCGCCGGCATGGTGCCGCCCGAAACGGTTCTCGCCGGCGAGTTCGGTGTCAACCGGCATACGGTCAGGAGCGCGCTGGCGGCTCTTGCCGAGGAGGGGCTGGTGCGGGCCGTGCAGGGGCGCGGCACGATGATCGAACGCAAGGAGCGCGTGAGCTATCCGATCTCCCGCCGCACCCGCTTCTCGCAAGGGCTCGGACGGCAGGTGAAGGAGATCGGCACCCGGTTGCTCGGGCATGCAGAACTGAGAGCTTCAGGCGAGATCGCCACGTCGCTGGGCATAGCACCCGGCGACCCGGTGATCGAGCTGCGCACCGTCAGCAGCGGTGACGGCAGGCCGCTCTCGGTGTCCGCAAGCTATTATCCGGCCGCGCGTTTTCCGCGCATGGCGGAGGCGTTCGAGCAATTGCATTCCGTGACCAAGGCCTTTGCCGCCCACGGCCTTGACGACTACGTGCGCGTATCGACCGAAATTGTCGCGCGGCACGCCGACGGCGACGAGCTTTCCAAACTGAAACTGTCGGCCGGTGCGATCGTGCTGGAAACGCACTCGATCAACGCGGATCTCGATGGCAAGCCGGTCGAATATTCCCGCAGCTGTTTCGCTGCGGACAGGATGAAGCTGAAGATCGAGACGTGATCATTCGGGTTGTTGATTTCTCTTGCTGCCCTCTTGGGTTGCGATTATTCTTCGAATCGACCAAAAAGAGAATGTTCCGGGCAGTTTTCTGAAGAGGCGCTTCGTTGATCGGACGTGTCGGCGCAATGGCGCTATTGGGTGCTTTCTTGCTGCCGGCCTTGCCCTCCCGGGCGGAGGACGGTCGCCTTCCGGGACTGTGGCGTGCAGCCGGTTCTACTCTCATCCGCTGCCACGGTTGCCTCAGCGTCGTCAGACACGGCACTGTCCTAACTGTTGTGAGCGAAGCCGGCTGGTCGGCCGTCGTGAACGCTGACAATTATGGCTTCACCTCCTATGCCAGCGGCACCGGATGGTGGCGTACCGACATCGATGCCGGGCGCGATGCGCCGTTCGCGGTGCATCTCGCCCTTAAAGGTAGCCAGTTGTCCGTCGTGTTCGCGTCAGGGAGCGACCGCGATCCGGCATCATATGTGAAGATCAGCTACGACCGGCGGCCCCGCGGCGATGACGAGGGGCTGGGCGAAGTTCGCAAGATCAACATCAGTGACGAATGATAACGGCATGCCCGCGGTGGAGCGTTAGAGGCGGGCGAGGGGCTTCTCGGTACCCGTAGTTCCCTCAACGGCAAACAGACAGCCAGAGCTAAAGCGGTGGCTGTTCGAGAACTAAGATTGAGCCGCACGCACGGCGGCAGGCCCAAGGCTATGACCAAGTGAACTCCTAGCTGGAAGGTGCATGCTCCCTTTGAGGAAGTAAGGCAAGACGCCGCATTTCCGACGCGTTTTTGCCGCATCACCAAGCCTTGCATCAGGATCCGCGCATTGGGAATTCTCCAGGGAGAATGGAAATGGCGACGTGGCGACCCGATCCTTCCTTTTATCCATCACCACGCATGGCGGCCAAGGCTCCGAAGGAAACCTTAGCCTATGTCGCAGCGTTCGATCCGGAGCGAGCAAGGCCGGATGCGATCGCCGTGGTCGATGTCGATCCGACGTCGCCGCACTATTCGCAGATCGTCGGGCAGGTCGACATGCCGAATGTCGGCGATGAGCTGCACCATTTCGGCTGGAATGCCTGCTCTTCCTGCCTATGTCCGAACGCGCCACACCCGCATGTCGAGCGTCGCTATCTGATCGTGCCCGGCTTGAGGTCCTCCCGGCTTCACATCATCGACACCAAGCCGGATCCCCGCAATCCGAAGATCGTGCGTGTGATCGAGCCCGAGGAAATTGCCGAAAAGGCGAACTACTCGCGGCTGCACACCACGCATTGCGGTCCCGAGGGCATCTACGTCAACGCACTCGCGGACCGTAACGGCAACGCGCCCGGCGGCATCTTCCTTCTGGATCACCAGAGTTTCGACGTGCTCGGTCAATGGGAAATGGACCGTGGGCCGCAAAAGCTTGCCTATGATTTCTGGTGGCATCTCGGCCATGACACCATGGTCACCAGCGAATGGGGCACTCCGGATACCTTCGAAAACGGGCTGGTTCCCGAGGTTCTGCTCGGTTCGAAATACGGTCGCAGGCTGCATTTCTGGGATCTGCACAAGCGCAAGCACCTGCAGGAGATGGATTTCGGGGAGGAGCACCAGCTCGTCTTCGAGCTGCGGCCAGCCCACGATCCGACCAAGGCCTACGGCTTCGTTGGCTGCGTCATCAGCCTCAAGGACCTCTCCGCATCGATCTGGACCTGGTATCGCGATGGCGACCGATGGGCGGTAAAGAAGGTGATCGAGATTCCGGCGGAGCCCGCCGATCCGAATCTGCTGCCACCCGTGCTCAAGGGCTTCAGCGCGGTTGCGCCGCTCGTTACGGACATCGACCTGTCGATGGACGATCGCTTTCTCTACGTCTCCTGCTGGGGCACGGGTGACATGATCCAGTATGACGTTTCCGATCCCTTCAACCCGAAGGAGACGGGGAGGGTGCGGATCGGTGGCATTGTTTCGCGCGCGACCCATCCGAAGGCCAAAAACGGAGCGTTGAACGGCGGTCCGCAAATGGTCGAGATCAGCCGGGACGGCAAGCGGGTCTACTTCACCAACTCGCTCTACGGGGCAATCGATCCGCAGTTCTATCCCGAGGGCATCGATGGCTGGATGGTCAAGCTGGATGTCGCTGACGGTGGCGGGATAAGGTTCGACGAAAAGTTTTTCGTCGACTGGCCGAAAGGTCATCGCCCGCATCAGGTTCGCCTCGAAGGCGGCGACTGCTCGTCCGATTCCTACTGTTATCCTTAAGGAGGGTGCGGCCGTGCAGCCCTACCTGGGCGAATGACGACCCTCTGGCCCTGGCTTTCCCTCGCAGGCCTGGGTGCTTTTCATGGCCTCAATCCGGCAATGGGCTGGCTCTTTGCCGTCGCGCTCGGGCTTCACCGTCAAAGTCGGCGGACCGTCTGGCTGTCCCTCATTCCCATCGCGATCGGCCATGCCCTTTCCATCGCGACGGTCCTTCTCGTCTTCGCCGCATTCGGCACGGCGCTCGATCCGAACCGTTTCCGAATTGCCGCGGCCGTCCTCATCCTTTGCGTTGCCGGCTACAGCGCAGTTAATGGACATCGCCACCGCGTCCGGGTCGGAATGCAAACCGGTATGGCCGGCCTCGCGGTCTGGTCGTTCCTCATGGCGACGAGCCATGGCGCGGGCCTGATGCTGGTGCCGGCGGTCCTTAGCCTCTGCCTCGCGGACCGTGGTAACGAACTCGCGATCGCCAGTTCGTTACCGATCTCGCTTGCCGCCCTGGCGGTTCATAGCGGCGTCATGCTCGCGGTCATTGCCGCGGTGGCGTTCGCCGTCTTCGAATGGCTTGGCCTCTCGGCCCTCCGCTCCGCCTGGATCAACTTCGATCGCCTCTGGACCCTTGCGCTTGGCGCAACCGGTGTCGCGCTTCTCGTCCAATAAGCGGCTGACCTCGCCCTTCGCCTGGAGCGGACGAAATCAGATGTTGCGGCGCTTGCCCTCGATCAGGTCGAGCACGGCGCGGGCGGCATCAAGCACATTGGTGCCGGGGCCGAACACGGCCGAAACGCCGTTATCCATCAGATACTCGTAATCCTGACGCGGAATGACGCCGCCGCAGATGACAATGACATCTTCGCCGCCACGCTTTTTCAGCGCTTCGGCAAGCTGCGGCATCAGGGTCTTGTGACCGGCGGCAAGCGACGACACGCCGATAACGTTGACCTTGCTGGCGAGCGCCATGTCGGCCGCCTCTTCGGGGGTCTGGAACAGGGGGCCGGCCAGAACATCGAAGCCGATATCGCCGAAGGCAGACGCGATCACCTTGGCGCCGCGATCGTGGCCGTCCTGGCCAAGCTTTGCCACCATGATCTTCGGCTTGCGGCCGAGCTTGTCCGAAACCTCGCCCAGCCGTTCGGTAAGAACCGCCAGTTCCGGTTCGCCCTCATAGGCCTTGCCATAGATCTTGCTGACGACCTTGGGCGTGGCGGCATGATCGCCGAAGGCTTCGCGCATCGCGTCGGAAATCTCGCCGACGGTCGCACGGGCACGGGCCGCTTCGACGGCCGCTGCCAGAAGATTGCCTTCGCCGTTACGCGCCAACTCTGTGATGACGGCCAGCGCCTTTGCCACATCAGCCGAATTGCGCCGCCGCTTGGTTTCCTCGATCCGGCGGATCTGGGCCGCGCGAACCGCCGTGTTGTCGATCTCCAGGATGTCGATCGGCTCCTCATTGTCGAGGCGGTACTTGTTGACGCCGACGATCACTTCATCGCCCTTGTCGACGGCGGCCTGGCGGCGGGTGGCTGCCTCTTCGATCAGCCGCTTCGGCAATCCGGCATTGACCGCCTCGGTCATGCCGCCCATAGCCTCGACTTCCTCGATCAGCGCCCAGGCTTTTTCGGCCAGCTCGTTGGTCAGGCTCTCGACATAGTAGGAACCGGCCAAGGGATCGACGACCTTGGTGACGCCAGTCTCATGCTGCAGGATCAACTGCGTGTTGCGGGCGATGCGGGCGGAAAACTCGGTCGGCAACGCGATTGCCTCGTCGAAGGAGTTGGTGTGCAGCGACTGGGTGCCGCCAAGGGCTGCCGACATCGCCTCGAAAGCAGTGCGGATGATGTTGTTGTAGGGATCCTGCTCCTGCAGCGAGACGCCCGAGGTCTGGCAATGGGTGCGCAGCATCAGCGACGACGGTTTCTTCGGCGCGAACTCGGTCATGATCCGCGTCCACAACAGCCGGGCTGCCCGAAGCTTGGCGGCCTCCATGAAGAAGTTCATGCCGATGGCGAAGAAGAACGAGAGGCGCCCGGCGAACTCGTCGACGTTCAAACCCTTGGCAAGGGCGGCGCGCACATATTCGCGGCCATCCGCCAGCGTGAACGCGAGTTCCTGCACCAGCGTCGCCCCGGCTTCCTGCATGTGATAGCCGGAGATCGAGATCGAGTTGAACTTCGGCATCTCCTTGGCCGTGTACTCGATGATATCGGCGACCAGGCGCATCGAGGGTTCCGGCGGATAGATGTAGGTGTTGCGGACCATGAACTCCTTGAGAATATCGTTCTGGATGGTGCCGGACAGCTTGTCGCGCGAAACGCCCTGTTCTTCACCCGCGACGATGAAGGAGGCAAGGATCGGAATGACCGCGCCGTTCATGGTCATCGACACCGACATGTCTTCAAGCGGAATGCCGTCGAACAGGATCTTCATGTCCTCGACGCTGTCGATAGCCACACCCGCCTTGCCGACGTCGCCCTCGACGCGCGGATGATCGCTGTCGTAACCGCGATGGGTGGCAAGGTCGAAGGCGACCGAAAGGCCCTTCTGACCGGCAGCGAGGTTCTTGCGATAAAAGGCGTTGGAGGCCTCGGCGGTCGAGAAACCGGCATATTGCCGGATCGTCCAGGGGCGGCCGGCATACATGGTCGCGCGGGGCCCGCGCAGGAACGGCGCGAAACCGGGCAGGGAGCCGACGTGGTCGATGCCATCAAGGTCATCTGCCGTGTAAAGCGGCTTGACGGCGATGCCCTCCGGCGTCTGCCAGGTGAGGCTTTCGGGCGACGCCTTGAGCTCGCGCTCGGCGAGGTTTTCCCAGTCCTTGATGGTCTTCTCGGTCATCGACGTGCTCCGCACTCTGCTTGTCTCAGCCAGCCCCTCATGCCCCTGCCGGGACCTTCTCCCCGTGGGACGGGGCGAAGGAGTATACTGGCACTCTCGGCGCTCAACTTCCCTCTCCCCGCGTGCGGGGAGAGGGGTAGGGTGAGGGGCGAAGCCTGGATGGCTTGCCCGGCAGCTCCTATTCGAATTCCATGATCAGTTCGTCGACCGCAAGGCTGGCGCCGGCTGCGACCGCGACACGCTTGACGGTCGCGCGCTTTTCGGCGCGCAGGATGTTTTCCATCTTCATCGCCTCGACGATCGCCAGCGACTGGCCGGCCTCAACGGTGTCGCCTGCCTTGACCGAGACCGAGGTGATGACGCCGGGCATAGGGCAGAGCAGCATCCTCGATGTGTCCGGCGGCAGCTTCTTCGGCATCAGCTTGGCCAGTTCGGCGACGCGCGGGCTTCTGACCCGGGCGACCACGTCGATGCCGCGCCAGCGCAGCCGGATCGCGGTGCCCGTCAGTTCCACCTTCACGCTCATCGGCTGATTGTCGATGTTGAAGGTGGCAAGCGTGCGGCCCGGCGCCCAGTCACCGGCGATCGAGGCGGATGTGCCGTCCTTGAAGCGGACATAGGCGCCGTCGGCCGAGGCACCCGATGTCAGCGGAAAGGTCATGTCGGCGAGCGTGACGACCCAATCGTTGCCAACAATGCGGCGGTGGTTGCCGATGGTGCCGGAAATCTGGCTGGCACGTTCCTGCAGGACCTGGTTGATCGACACGGCGATGGCCGCCAGCTTGCGCGCGGAGGTCTCGTCAGGCGTCACGCCATGAAAGCCGTCGGCGAATTCTTCGGCGATGTAGGCGGTCGTCAGACGGCCTTCGCGAAAGCGCTGCTGCTGCATCACGGCCGAAAGGAAGGGCAGGTTGTGGCCAATGCCTTCGACCTCGAACTGGTCGAGCGCGTCTGCCATGGCTTCAACCGCCGTCAGGCGGTCCGGCCCCCAGGTGCAGAGCTTGGCGATCATCGGGTCGTAATACATTGAGATCTCGCCGCCTTCGAAGACCCCCGTGTCGTTGCGCGTCACCGTGCCGTCGTCATCCGTGCCCTCGGCCGGTGGGCGATAGCGCGTCAGGCGGCCGATCGAGGGCAGGAAGTTGCGATAAGGATCCTCTGCGTAGAGTCGGCTCTCGATCGCCCAGCCATTGAGCTTCACGTCCGCCTGGCCGAAGCTAAGTTTTTCGCCTGCGGCGACGCGGATCATCTGCTCGACCAGATCGAGGCCGGTGATCAGTTCGGTGACCGGATGCTCGACCTGCAGGCGGGTGTTCATCTCGAGGAAATAGAAGTTGCGGTTGCCGTCGACGATGAATTCGACCGTGCCGGCCGAGTGATAGCCGACGGCCTTCGACAGCGCCACGGCCTGTTCGCCCATGGCCTTGCGGGTGGCTGCGTCGAGGAACGGCGAGGGGGCCTCCTCGATGACCTTCTGGTTACGGCGCTGGATCGAGCATTCGCGCTCGCCGAGATAGAGCGTGTTGCCGTGCTTGTCGCCAAGCACCTGGATTTCGATATGGCGCGGCTCGGTCACGAATTTTTCGA
The DNA here is from genome assembly GCF_013283195.1 of Ensifer adhaerens. Taxonomy (GTDB): domain Bacteria; phylum Pseudomonadota; class Alphaproteobacteria; order Rhizobiales; family Rhizobiaceae; genus Ensifer; species Ensifer adhaerens_G. Next base: position 1,036,680 of record NZ_JABEKT010000002.1, read on the forward strand.
TGAAGATGCGGTCGTCGCCGAAGGAGTTCTTTGCCTCGTTCTTCGAGGACTGGAAGCCCTCGCGCGCTTCCTGATCGTTCCAGGCAATGCGCATGCCCTTACCGCCGCCGCCGGCCGACGCCTTGATCATCACGGGATAGCCGATCGATCCGGAGATCTTGACGGCTTCGTCGGCATCGGCGATCAGGCCCATGTGGCCGGGAACGGTGGAGACGCCCGCTTCGGCTGCAAGCTTCTTCGAGGTGATCTTGTCGCCCATTGCCTGGATGGCGCCGACCGGCGGGCCGATGAAGGCGACGCCTTCCTTCTCCAGCGCTTCGGCGAAAGCGGCATTTTCCGACAGGAATCCATAGCCGGGATGGACGGCATCGGCACCGGTCTTGCGGATCGCCTCGATGATCCTGTCGATGACGATATAGGACTGTGCCGAAGGCGAGGGGCCGATATGGACGGCTTCGTCGGCCATGCGCACATGCATGGCGTCGCGGTCGGCGTCGGAGTAGACGGCGACGGTGGCGATGCCGAGTTTCTTCGCGGTCTTGATGACGCGGCAGGCGATTTCGCCACGGTTGGCGATGAGGATCTTCTTGAACATGCGTCTCTCTTTCAAATCCTGGATGTCGCGTCAGCGTTTGAATTTGCGCCGATAGGGCAGGAGCGCGATGGACGATGCCGCAACAGCGCCGCCGAAGAGCAGCGCGAAGGGCACGACGACCATGGCCGTGGCGAGAATGGGGCTGCTGGAGCGGGCGATATGGGTGCCGACCGCGCCGATGTTGAGCCAGATCAGCACGCCGGCGACGGTCGCCCCGGTTACCATGCCATAGAGCGCGTTGAACGCCATGTACCGCAGCATCTCGCGATGGTCGCGGCGGGCCTCTTCCGGCGTCATGATGCGTTCGCGTTCCGGCTCCATGGTTGCCTCCATCATAGGGGGATCGTGTCGTGCTTGCGCCAGCGCAGATCGACCTGCTTGTTGCGCAGCGACGCAAAGGCGCGGGCGATGCGGCGGCGCGAGGAGTGCGGCATGATCACCTCATCGATGAAGCCGCGCTCGGCGGCCACGAACGGGTTGGCAAAACGCTCCTCGTACTCCCTGGTGCGCGCCGCGATCTTCTCGGGGTCGCCCAGTTCCGAGCGATAGAGGATCTCGGTCGCGCCCTTTGCGCCCATGACGGCGATTTCGGCGGTCGGCCAGGCATAGTTGACGTCCGCACCGATATGCTTGGAGGCCATGACGTCATAGGCGCCGCCATAGGCTTTTCGCGTGATCAGCGTCACCATCGGCACGGTCGCCTGGCTATAGGCAAACAACAGCTTGGCGCCATGCTTGATGACGCCGCCATATTCCTGGGCGGTGCCGGGCAGGAAGCCGGGAACGTCGACAAGCGTCAGGATCGGGATCGAGAAGGCATCGCAGAAACGCACGAAGCGGGCGGCCTTGCGCGAACTGTCAATATCGAGGCAGCCGGCCAGCACCATCGGCTGGTTGGCGACGACGCCGACGGTCTGGCCCTCCATGCGGATGAAACCGGTGATGATGTTGCGGGCGAAACTCTGCTGCAGCTCGAAGAAGTCGCCTTCGTCGGCAAGCGCGAGGATCAGTTCCTTCATGTCGTAGGGTTTTGCCGCGCTGTCGGGAATGAGGCTGTCCAGCCGCCGTTCCAACCGCGACGGATCGTCGTGAAATGGCCGCACCGGAGGCTTTTCGCGGTTGTTGAGCGGCAGGAAATCGAAGAGCAAGCGCACGTGCTCCAGTGTCTCGATGTCGTTTTCATAGGCAGCGTCGGCGACGGAGGACTTTTTCGTGTGCGTGCTCGCTCCGCCGAGCTCTTCGGCGGTGACGATCTCGTTGGTGACGGTCTTCACCACATCGGGACCGGTGACGAACATGTAGGAGCTGTCGCGCACCATGAAGATGAAGTCGGTCATAGCCGGCGAATAGACCGCACCACCGGCACAAGGTCCCATGATCACCGAGATCTGGGGAATGACGCCCGATGCCTCGGCATTGCGGCGGAAGACTTCGGCGTAGCCGGCAAGCGAGGCCACGCCTTCCTGGATGCGGGCGCCGCCACTGTCGTTGAGGCCGATGACGGGCGCGCCGTTCCTGACCGCCATGTCCATGATCTTGCAGATTTTCTGCGCGTGCGTTTCAGACAATGAGCCGCCGAGCACGGTGAAGTCCTGGGAGAACACATAGACCTGCCGTCCGTTGATCGTGCCCCAGCCGGTGACGACGCCGTCGCCGGCGACTTTCTGGCTGTCCATGCCGAAGTCAACGCAGCGATGCGTGACGTACATGTCGTATTCTTCGAAGGAATCGTCGTCGAGCAGAACCTCGATGCGCTCGCGCGCCGTCAGCTTGCCCTTGCCGTGCTGGGCGTCGATGCGGCGCTGGCCGCCGCCGGCCCTTGCCTCCGCCCGGCGAGCTTCGACCTGTTCGAGTATGGCGCGCATAAATCCCTCCCGGTTTTTCCGTGATTGTGCAGAGGCGTTTGTCGCTTCGCAATAGCGTCGAATGCCGGATGGTAAAACGGCCGTTCATGTGCAAATGTGAAATAGAGAATATTGCGAAATGTAAATTGCAAAGTTGCGAACATGGCGATCGGAAAACTCTATATCGGCCGCAAGGTCCGGGAAGTCAGGGATGCGAACAAGGCAACGCAGGGGCAGTTTGCCGAGCGCATCGGTATCTCGACCAGCTACCTCAACCAGATCGAGAACAACCAGCGGCCGGTGTCGGCCTCGGTGCTGCTGGCGCTTGCCGAAAAATTCCAGATCGACATCGCGGAATTGTCGACCGGCGAGGGTGACAGGCTGCTGTCGGCGCTGTCGGAAGCCTTGAGCGACCCGCTGTTCGAGACTTATTCGCCCAGCCTGCAGGAACTGAAGCTGATCACCCAGAATGCGCCAGGGCTGGCGCATGCGCTGATCAGTTGCCACCAGGCCTATCGCCGCAACAGCGAGCAGCTTGCCAGCATCGACGACACCCTCGGCCGCGGCGGCCCATCGGTGGAGACGACGCCCTATGAAGAGGTGCGCGACTTCTTTCATTTCGTCGACAACTACATCCATGACATCGACGTTCTCGCCGAGCGGTTGGCCGGCGAGCTCGGGCTTGGCGAGAGCGACAATCATGCCGCTCTTGTCGCCTATCTCGAGCAGCGCCATGGCGTACGGGTTCTGCGCGGTGCTGCCGGCGACGAAGCGATCCGGCGCTACGATCCGCGCGCGCGTCTTTTGACGCTGAACCCCTATGCTCCGGCGCCGACCCGCGACTTTCAGCTCGCGCTTCAGATCGCCCAGCTGCATGCGCGTGAAGAGATCGACCGGGTGGCCGGTGCTGCCGGATTCCGCACCGAGGAAGCCTACGAGATCTGCCGCATCGGGCTGCAGAACTATTTCGCCGGCGCGCTGATCCTGCCCTACCAGGCCTTTCACAAGGCAGCGCGCGAGCTCAGGCACGATGTCGAACTGCTGGCGACGCGTTTCGGCGCGTCACTCGAGCAGGTCTGCCACCGGCTGTCGACGCTGCAGCGCCCAGGGCAGAAGGGCGTGCCGATCTTCTTTGCCCGCATCGACCGGGCCGGCAACATCACCAAGCGCCACAGTGCGGCCAAGCTGCAGTTTGCGCGCTTCGGTGCCGCCTGTCCGCTCTGGAACGTGCATCAGGCCTTCGAGACGCCCGGTCGCATCATTCGCCAGTTGGCCGAGACGCCTGACGGCGTGCGCTATCTCTGCCTGGCCACCCAGATAACCAAAGGGGGGGGCGGTTTTCGTGCGGCCCAGCCGCGCTACGCCTTGGCGCTCGGTTGCGAAATCTCCTACGCCGACGCCTTCGTCTATGCCGACGATCTCGATCTCGGCAACCGCGCGGCCTTCGATCCGATCGGCATTTCCTGCCGGATCTGCGAGCGGACGAAATGCGCCAGCCGGGCTGTGCCGCCGCTCAAACGAAGGCTGATCGTCGACCATGACTTGCGCGGCGCTCTGCCGTATCGTCTCAGCGAGACCTGAAGAAGTTAGGAAGGGCTCTGTTCGTTTTTGAACAGAACCTGTGAGAAGTTGCACCTGTGACTGTACGGAATTTGGTGTAACTAGCCCCAATCGCCGACAGCACCGCGCATCTGAGACGCGCAAAGGTCGCTGTGGGATTGTGAGTTGCTGCATGTTTTTCTCCTTTGATCGGCTACGATCAAAGGAAACATGCAGCGGGTATGCGGTCAGGGAGGACATGCATATGGATTTTCGCCTGTCAGAGGAACAGGAAGCCATCCGTCAGATGGCGCTCGATTTTGCGCGCGACGAACTGGCGCCCAATGCGATCGAGTGGGACCAGGACAAACACTTTCCGGTCGACAAGTTGCAGGCGGCAGCCGCACTCGGTATGGCCGGCATTTACGTACGCGACGATGTCGGTGGCACGGGCCTGACACGGCTTGACGCCGCGATCATCATCGAGGCGCTGGCAACCGGTTGCCCGGCGGTTGCGTCCTTCGTCTCCATCCACAACATGTGCTCCGGCATGATCGACCGCTATGGCACCGACGAGCAGCGCCATCGGCTGCTGCCGAAGCTGCTAAGCATGGAGACGCTTGCAAGCTACTGCCTGACGGAGCCGGGATCCGGTTCCGATGCGGCGGCGCTGAAAACCAAGGCGGTGAAGGACGGCGACAGCTACGTCCTGACCGGACAGAAGCAGTTCATCTCCGGTGCCGGCGTGTCCGGCCTCTATGTCATCATGGCACGAACCGGCGAGGATGGTCCCAAGGGCATCTCGACCTTCGTCGTGGAAAAGGACGCGCCGGGCCTCACCTTCGGGGCGAACGAGAAGAAGATGGGCTGGCATGTGCAGCCGACCCGCGCCGTGATGCTCGATGGCGTGCGCGTCCCCGCTGAAAACCGCCTTGGCGGCGAGGGCGATGGCTTCAAGATCGCCATGGGCGGGCTTGATGGTGGCCGGCTCAATATCGCAGCAGCTTCGCTCGGCGGCGCGCAGGCGGCCTTTGATAGGGCGCTTGCCTATGTTCAGGAGCGCCGCGCCTTCGGCAAGGCGATCGGCGAGTTCCAGGCGCTGCAGTTTCGCCTCGCCGACATGGCGACCGATCTCGAGATTGCCCGCACCTTCCTCTGGCGCGCGGCCTCGGCACTCGACGCCGGCGATCCGGAAGCAACCAAGCTCTGCGCCATGGCCAAGCGATTCGTCACCGATCGCTGCTTTGCCGTTGCCAACGACGCGCTGCAACTCCATGGCGGCTACGGCTATCTCGCCGACTACGGCGTCGAGAAGATTGTCAGGGACCTGAGGGTGCACCAGATACTCGAGGGCACCAACGAGATCATGCGACTGATCGTGGCGCGCTCGATCATCGGCCGGAAATAGGAAGGGTCTTTCATGGAAATGCAGGCGGCAGCACCTGAGGTCATCGTCGAGCGCCAGGGCGCCATCGGCCGTATCAGGCTCAATCGCACAAGGGCGCTGAACAGCCTCAACGTTCCGATGATCCGGTTGATCGCCGAAGCGCTGACGGAGTTCGAAAATGACCCCTCGGTCGCAGCCGTCATGGTGACGGGGGAAGGCGAGCGCGGGCTTTGCGCCGGCGGCGATATCCGCATGATCTACGAGAGCGGGCGCGAGCGGCCGGCCGAAGGCGCGCAGTTCTGGCGTGAGGAGTTCGTCGTCAACAGCCGGATCTCCGCCTACTCCAAGCCCTACATCGCCATCATGGACGGCATCGTCATGGGCGGCGGCGTCGGCATTTCGGCGCATGGCAGCCACCGCATCGTCACCGAGCGCACCCGGCTCGCCATGCCGGAAACCGGCATCGGTTATTTCCCGGATGTCGGCGCCACCTGGCTTTTGCCGCAAGCACCTGGCGAATTCGGTACCTATCTCGGTCTCACGGGTCGCGACATTGCTGCGGCGGACGCGATCCATGCGCGGCTTGCCGATCACTATGTGCCGGCCGCCAAGCTCGATGGACTGTTCTCAATCCTTGGTGGACTGTCGGCCTCAGCCAGCGCAGCGGACGTCGATAATGCAATTCGAAGCGTTGCCGAGGAGGCGTCGGCCTCATCGCTGGCGCCTCATCTCAAGGCGATCGATCGCTGCTTTGCTTTCGACACGGTCGAGGAAATCCTGGCGGCTCTTGAGGCAGAAGACAGTGACTTCGGCTGGGAAACACTGGCGCTGCTTCGCACCCGCTCGGCCTTGAGCATGAAGCTGACGCTCGATCTTCTGCGCGCGGGACGCCGGAGCGCCTCGCTCAACGAATGCCTGGAACGGGAGTACTCGGCCACGCTCGGCATGCTGTCCAATCCCGATTTCTATGAGGGCGTGCGCGCCGCAGTCATCGACAAGGACCGCAACCCGAAATGGTCGGTCGGCCTTTCCGACGTGACGGAAGAGATGCGCTCGCGCTTTGCAAACCGAGATCACCTGCCCTTGTTTGTCGCCTGAGGGAGCGAACTGCTCCGATCGGCGCCGGTCGAACTGCAATTTAGGAGGAGTGAAGATGACGAAAATCGCCTTTATCGGGCTCGGCAACATGGGCGGCCCAATGGCGGGCAATCTGGTGAAGGCCGGCCACGCGGTGACCGGCTTCGATCTGTCGGAGGCTTCGCGTAATGCCGCGGCCAAGACCGGTGTTTCGGTTGCAGGTTCGATCGCGCATGCGGTGCGCGAGGCGGAATGCGTCATCACCATGCTGCCGGCCGGTGCGCACGTGCTTTACGTCTGGGATGAGCTGCTCGGGTTCGTCGATCCCGGCACGCTGCTGATCGATAGCTCGACCATCGACGTCGATAGCGCCCGAAAGGCGCATGCGCTGGCCGAAAAGGCCGATTGCCGTTCGCTCGACGCACCCGTCTCCGGCGGTACAGGCGGCGCTGCCGCAGGCACGCTGACCTTCATGGTCGGTGGTGCCGACGACGCCTTTGCCCGCGGCAAGCCGCTGCTCGACGCCATGGGCAAGAAGATCGTTCATTGCGGCGACGTCGGTGCGGGTCAGGCGGCAAAGATCTGCAACAACATGATCCTCGGCATCTCCATGGCAGGCGTCTGCGAGGCCTTTGTGCTCGCCGAACGTCTCGGCCTGTCGCATCAGGCGCTGTTCGACGTGGCCTCGACCTCGTCCGGCCAGTGCTGGTCGCTGACGACCTATTGCCCGGTGCCGGGACCGGTGCCGACATCGCCTGCCAACAATGATTACAAGCCGGGCTTCGCCGCCAGCCTGATGCTGAAGGACCTGAAGCTGTCGCAACAGGCGGCAAGCACATCAGGCGCCTCGACGCCGATGGGCGCCCAGGCCGCGCAGCTTTACTCGATGTTCGAAAAGCTTGGCCACGGCGGCGAGGATTTTTCCGCGCTCATTCATTTGCTGCGCGGCAATGACGAGGCAAAGCCCGGTTGATCAGACCTTAGAGGAACGGCGCCGCTGCGAAGCGACGCCGTATGTCCTTTGACCCGGTCTCAGGTGTTGGCGCTTAGACCGCAGCCTTAAGCTTGTTGCTGATGTAGCGAAACTCCTGCGTCTTGCCTTCGAAGCCGTAAGCGGCGGCGGAGACTTCATGCACGAGGATGTAGCTTTCCGAGTGCACATTACCGAGCAGTTGCTGGAAGCCGGCAAAGACCGCCTCAAGATAACCCGCCATCTCCTGTTTGGTGTTGGTGCCATCCACAACCTTGATATCGAGCCAGAAGCTGTTGGCGCCCTGGTCGGCGAGTGAGCGGCCACCGGCGAACCAGTGTGCCGGATCGGCGTAGGTGACGACGATTGCCGTGATCGTCGGGTCCTTGTGCAGATGCTTGGCTGTCAGTTCGCTCACAGTGGCAGCTATGCGCTGGGAAAGGGCAGGGTCGGCCTTGCCTGTGACGGTGACATTGATGATGGGCATGGTGGGCTCCGTGTGGTGCGGGTTGGTGTCGACGCCAATGTCGCACTCCTGTTTCTCAATAAAAATCGAATTGTTTTGCATTTATGATTCGATTATCATGAAGTTATGCAGACGCTTGACCCTGACCTGTTGCGCACATTCCTGGCCTTTGCCGAAAGCGGCTCGCTCACGCACGCGGCGACCGTGGTCGGGCGTACCGCATCTGCCGTCACAGCGCAGATGCAACGGCTGGAGGCCGTTATCGGGGAAGAGCTGCTGGCTCCTTCCGGCCGCGGCCGCGTGCTGACGCCGGCTGGCGAAGATGTCGTGGTGCAGGCTCGCAAGATACTCGATGCGCATCGCGACGCCTGGCTCAGCCTCAAGGGCGCGCGCACCGACGGCCGCGTTTCACTCGGCTGCACTCAGGATTTTGCCGACAGCACGCTGCCGATGCTGTTGCAACACTTCGCACGCGCTCACCCGCGTGTGCGGTTGGACCTGCGCGTGGGCCGCTCGAAAGAACTCGTGAGCCAGTACGATCAGGGTGCGGTAGACGTGATGATCATCATGCGGCAAAGCGCGGCGGCTGACGAAGTCGCGGTATTGCGCGAGCCCATGCTCTGGCTGTGCGCATCGCCGAATGTGATGCCCCTCGATGAACAGCTGCCGCTCGCCGTGCTCGATCCGCCATGCGGTTTCCGTTCCGCGGCCATCGACGCGCTTGAGGGAAATCATCGGCCTTACAGGATAGCGGCGACAAGCCCTAGCCTCTCCGGGCTTCGCGCTGCGGTTCGGGCCGGGATCGCGATGACGGCGAGAACGGCGCGCTTTGTCGGGGATGGTGTGGCGATCGCGCCGGAAAGGTTGGCGCTTCCGGCTTTGCCCGACGCCGAATTCAGCCTGCGTCTCAAACGGAATGCGGAAAGGTCCGCGACCACGCTCGCGGACCTGCTTGCCGATGGGCTTTCAAAAGCGGTCGCTGCGCCCTGACCGTCAGTGCCAACGCGATGGGTTACATCTGCACGGTCATGCCACCATCGACCGTCAAGGTGATGCCGTTGACGAAGCTTGAGGCCGGCGAGGCCAGGAAGACGGCTGCAGTGGCTATCTCTTCCGGCCTACCCCAGCGCTTCAACGGGATGCGGACATCGATGAATTGCTGCAGCACCGGATCGGCGGCAAGTGCCGCGTTGGTTTCCGTTGCGAACCAGCCTGGAGCGATGGCGTTGACAGTCAGGCTGTCGGAACCGAGTTCGACCGCAAGCGAGCGGGTCAATGCACCAAGCCCGCCTTTGGCCGCGGTATAGGCAGGATCGCCGGAGCGTGCGGCAAAGGCGGCGATCGAGGTGACGAAGATCAGCCGTCCGGCGTTCGATCGTCGGAGATAGGGCAGCGCCGCCCTAGCCATACCGTAAGCGGCAGTGAGATCGGTGTTGATGAGGGCGGCAAAGCCGGCCGCATCCATGTCGTCGGTACCGCGCCGATCGCGCTCGCCGACGGCGTGAATCAGAATATCCAGCCTCCCGGTGCTGCGTGTCGCCGCGGCCAATATCTCTGCTGCATCCGTGGCGATATCGCCCGGCGCCACCTCGAGCATGATGCCTTCGCTCTCGACCCGATCGCGCGCTGCCTCCAGCGCCAACCGGCCACGACCATTGATCGCCACCGATGCGCCCGCCTTGGCGAGTGCCTTTGCCATCTCGAGGCCAAGTCCACGGCCACCGCCGGTAACCAGTGCGGTTTTTCCGCTGAGATCGAACATCTGTACCTCGATGACCTTGTTGTTTGTCTGTCAAAACTCAGCCAAGTCTCAACAATCGACCTTTAGCGCGTGTCGGTGTCTTCGCCAACCGGTGGAGATGTCGGCGACGCGGCCGCAGCAGGCACTGTCGTTTTGCTGCCGGCGACGACGGGTGTATCCGATATTGCATTTGCACGCCCCGGTAGATTGTGGCATCACGCGCGGGCGCGCCCTGACCGACGGCGCACGAGAAGAGAGAGGTAACAGGATGGTTGTTTCCAACGCCGCCCCCCGGCAGGCACAAGCCGGATCGAAGGGGAATGACGTGGTCGTTCCTGCCCTCTCAACTGTCGGAGGCGGTACCAGCCGCTGCCGCGACAGGATTGTTTTCTCATGTATAAACTCGAGCAAAAGGCCTACTCGGTCGCTCAACCACTTCTGAACACATTGTCCACCCAACACGTTGCCGTTGCCGCGGTGTTGGATGGCACTCTCACCGGAGATATCTGGATCGATGACAGGGTCGATCCGGCGGTTGCCCTCTTGGCAAACGGCGACGCCTTCTACCTCGCGGGTGACCCGGGTCGAGGCTCGGGGAGCTTTGCTGACCTTGGTCGTGAAATCCCTGCCTGGGCCTATCTATTCGTCGACGATCCCTGGGTCGGCCTCCTGGATCGGGTCTGGTCCAATGCGTTTGCCCGGCCGCATCCCCGCATCAGGTTTGGTTTGGCCTATGGCCGGCAGCCTGAAGCTGCAGGTTTGCCGGAAGGCTTCCGCCTGGCGCCGATCGATCGAGCGCTGGTCGAAGCCGCTCCGGGCAATGTCGACACGGTCACGGATCTCTTCGAGGATTGGCCCTCGGCCGATGATTTCCTGCAAAAGGGTGTCGGTTTCTGCATTCTTCATGATGGCGACATCGTCAGCCATTGCGCGACCGACAGCGTGAGCGGCGACAGATGCGAACTGGGTGTCGGCACCGAGCCGGATTTCCGACGGCTGGGGCTGGGCGGGATTGCCGCTGCTGCGACCATCTCGGAGTGCGTCAAAAGAGGCATCCACGGGATCGAATGGCACACCCATGCATCCAACAAGGGCTCCATCGCCATCGCAAGGAACGCCGGACTGGTCGAGACCGACAGGCATTTCGCCTACAGCGGCAACCTGCCCGCCGAAAACATCGGCGACCTCGATGCTGCGACCTGCAAGGACTGGGCACTCCACCTTGAAAAGGCCAGTTTAGAAATCGGCTGGTGCCGTTTTCATGCGGCCGGTGCCTGGGCCCTGATCGGGGAGCGCGATCGGGCGCTGGCCAATATCGGAAAGCTGGTCGAGGGCGGTTGGGAAGGCGAAGCCGAGTGGCTTGAAGGCTACTGGGCCCTGGCATCGCTGATCGATGATCCGCAGTTTCAGTCGCTTGTCGCACGCCACCGGCAGGCGCAGGCCGTTTGATCATAGAATCGGTCGCGCTCCGAGCGGAGCGCGGCCATTTCCGCGCCGAAAATGGGAGCGACAGGCAGCAGGATGACGGATGTATCGACGTCTGAGATTATGTTTCGGCGCTTTACGAATGAGAACCTTGGAGCCTATCGCGCCTGGTTCGCTGACGCCGAAATCGCCCGCTTCCTCTCGTATCCGACTGACGATTGGTTCGCGCATGTGTCAGGCAGCGTGAATGCGCGGTGCTGGGCTGCAATTGCCCCTGATGGGGTGATGCTCGCGGAAATCCAGGTCGACCGGGACGAAGACGGTGTCGGCCATATCGAGTTGGCGGTGCGGCCGGATCTCCGGGGAAAGGGGTACGGAAAGCGGATCCTGCTGGCCTTCTTGAGCGGACCGGGCAGTGTCTTTGCCGAGCTCCATGCCCACGTCGAGATTGACAACGCGGCAAGCCTTTCCTGCTTCAAGAGGTGCAACTTCGTCGTGGCCGCCGAGCAGGACGACGACGAGTTTTGCCTGATGGCCTGGCGGCCCGGAAACTAAAGCGGGCCGCGATCCTTCAAGCCTTTATGGTGCAGTCGTCGAGCACTCACGCTTTTGCACAGCAACCGCACGCCTGTTGAAGTGCCGAGGATAGTCGTTCATCGCTGGCCGCGAATTCGTCTCCAACGCAGTCCTAAAGTTTGCGGGCGAAGACTGCGATCTCCGCAGCGTTCTCCGGGAAGCGTTGGCCGAGCCGGACCAGTCCTTCAAGCGTCTCGTTGCCGACGATGTCGAGCACCTGGCCCATCTGGCCATTGGAGAACGGCTTGAACATGTAGCCCGAGAACGCGAGTTCGCCGAAGCCGGCTTCAACGACCATCTTCTCCAGCGTCTCCCGGTGGAAGACATTGGGCTGCCCGAGTTCGACGTTCCTCTCCGAGAGTTGCGTCGGCGATTGCATCAGGCCCATTTCGACGCCGAGCAGGCGATGAAACGACAAAGCGTTCGGCACGCTGACCAGCAGCGATCCGCCGCGCTTCAGAAGTGCGTTGGCGGCCGACAACATGGTCTGCGGGTTGGTTGTTTCGTGCAGCAGGCCCGATAGCAGAACGGCGTCAAATCCCTCCGGCATTCTCGCCTTTGCCGCGTCGACCCGCTCTTCGAGATAGCCGCGCTCAAGATGGAGCTTGTCGATGGACGCGCGCTTTCGCTCGATCAGGTCGGCATAGAACGAAGGCTCTATCACGAGCCAGCTTTCGATGGACGAGCCGGCGAAATCGAAGCGATCTATCAGCAGATCCGGGCCGCAACCGACCTCGACGACGGACTCCGGCGAAAACGTGTCGAGGAACTCCAGGCAGTTGTCCTGGCGGGCAGTGATGAGATGCCGCTCGAACGCCATGTCGACGAGATACTTCTGGGCATATTCCTCGGCGCCAATCAATTTGGACGCAGTGGCAATGGCGTCAGGCATAGGTCTCGGCTCCAATTGTAGTTTTGATTGCCAATGCGGCTTCCTGGATAATTCCGTCAAGGAAAGGCGTGCCCGCCGAACGGCCGACAAAGCGCAAATTGGGGATGTGTTCGAGGGTATCGCGCTTCAGTTGTGCTGTTGCCTTGCCGTAGTCGACGGTCGGCACAGGAATGATATTGCGATAGAGATCGCTGTGGCTGCCGAGAACGGTGGCCCCGGCATCGATGATGCCGCATCGTCTGCATTCATCCAGCGCGGCACCTGCAAGGTCGGCCGGCAAGAATTCGTCAACGAGGTGTTCGAAGGTTATGATGTGGCTGTCGACTGCGATATCACCGATGTTGTCGTGGAAGATGGCGCGGAAGAAGGCCGGGTGACGGTTGAAGTTCAGCGCATATTCGGCCTGATGGCTGACGGGCCGGTCCACGAGCGCGTGGGAGATCTGCAAATGTCGGAACCGGGGAAGGGCGCCGGGAGAGACACCCATGGCGCGGGCGACGAGTGCAGGCGCGATGGTGCTGATCACGCCTGCCGGGCGGATGACCTCGCCGGAGCGCAGCACGATGCGCTCCACGCGCTGCGTGACAGGTGCGCGGTGAATGTCCTGCACCGCGTCGTTGAACAGGAATGTCACGCCGTCTGCGGCGAGGCTCTGCTGCAGGGCATTGATCCAGGTCGAGATACCGCCGCTCTGCGGACGCAGGAACTGCCGCGCGGCGTTCTTGGGCAGGTCGCTGTAACGTGCGTGGGCGATACGCCCGGCGAGAGCCTCGTCCTCCAGCAGTCTCGACGTTGCCTGATGGTCCCCTGCGATCAGGCGGCGCGGTAGGAACCACTTGACGGCATTCGGTGCCAACTCAGACAAATCCGTTCCAAAGAGCCCGAGCACGGCGTCGCGAACGAGGCCGTTTGTCAACGTCGGCCCGAACCAGTTCAGGCTGTAGTCTTCGGCATTGCCGGCATTTTCGACCGGTTTCGTCGCACGCATCTCGTCGAGCGCAACGCTCAACTGCGCCCCCAGCACGGTCGTATCGAGGCAGGAGCTTTCGAAATTGAAGCTGTCTGCGGTTATGGCGCTCTCGCGCGGCCAACCGTCGTAGTAGACCCAGGAAAACTGGAAGTCGGGGCGGTGGAAGACCGCATCGTCGATCGACTTCGTTCCCGAAAGAACCGGGAGCCGCAGACCGGCATCCAGCCTGTGCGACCGCCCGCCGAGTTCGACGGCGGTCGACTTCCAAAGCCCGCCTGCCGAAGTGCCGGCCTCAATCACTGTTACCGAAGCGCCTTGCGCCCTTGCAAGCGCCGCGCACACGAGCCCTGCGACGCCGGCTCCGATGACAACGAGTTCGGTCATGTCAAACCTTCCAGATCCTGAGCCACATTGTCATGATGCAAAACCCGCTTCCACATTCGCCAACTGCTCCAGATCGACGTCGAAGTGCCAGTGCACTGCGACGCCGGAGCCGAAACGCAGCTTCTGCTTCAGCAGGTTGGTGTTGATCGCGTATCCATCCGACAGGGTGTTGATGCCGAACGACATCACCTTGAAGCTGCTGGCCGCTGTCGCGTCGATCACGCCCGCCAACAGGTAGTCCACGGCGCCGAGTTCTCGTCCGCGCGGATTGGAGGCGATGTATTGGGTGTGGAGCGTTTCGGCGTTGTAGGCAAAACACCATGTTCCGGCGAGAATTTCGCCGTCCGGCCCGTAAGCAAGCCACAGCTGGTTTTCGCCCTCGAGGCGCCGGCGCAGATCGAGCATTTCGGCGAGGCTGTGCACCGGCACGGTCGAATGTCGCTCCTGCAGGTTGCTGGACAGCAGCGTGTGGAAAGCAACCCAATCCGCTTCCTGTTGGGCTTGCCGTAGCTCTACGCCTTTGCGTTCGGCGGCTTTGATCGAGGCGCGCCGTTTGGCGGAAAAGGCGTAGGCTCGGTCGATCCGAATGAAACTCCAGAGATCGGCCCGGCGCACGGTTCCTGTTCTCAAAAGCAACCTCAGATCGCTTTCATCGAATTGTTGTCCGAAGATCGCCGGCACGGTCTTGTAGACGAGCTTGCGATAGCCTCGCTCAAGCAGTGTCCCGGCAACGGCTGAAAGGATGCTGGCCCGCTCCGAAGGGTCGATCACGCTGGCGATCAAGCCGCCGAATGTGCTTCCCGGATGCGAGGCAACGACATCCGTGGCATTCGGTGCGCGCGCCAACGGAATGGCCGCCTTCAGCCGAACGCCGGGATCGCTCCAGACGCACAGGCTTTCGTCCTTGAAGCGCTCGCCATGATATTCGAGAAACCGACGGCTGTGCATGATCGTGCCGACTTGCGTCGTCGGCACGAAGCCGTCCCAGGCCTGCTTGACGCTGTCGTCGTAGGACGTGATGTGATGAACCATGCGCAGTTTCGCCGCTATAGAGTTTCCGCTGACCTTAACGCTTGGCTCGCGGCATCGGTCGGTGATGACGTCCCAAGAGAAGCGAACGGCAAATCTCCGCCGGTCCGTCCATCTCGCAACGTTCTCCGAAATGTTTCCAATCCGGAATATTACTTATGAATTCATAGTCTTGGTGCGGCGACTACGATTGCGTTTCGAGGTCTGCCGCAATCGCGTTGTATTGGCGCAATCTTTTGCCAGGCTTTCCTTCGCTGAGTATTCGGCCCTCTATCATCAATAGGAAAATTAGCCGCGTTCAGGCCGGGACAAGCTTTGTGATCCAGTTTGGGGCGCATAGTTTTCTTGATGGATGAGAATATGATCAAGGTCGCATTGTTTGGAATGGGATATTGGGGGCGAAACCTATTCCGGGTGATTTCCAGCAACCCTGGCCTCCAGTTGGCTGCTGTTGTTGATCCCGCGCCTGGTCTGCAGGAAAGGCTGGCGGCATCTCACCCGAACGTCAAAGTCTACCCCGACGCGGCGCCGGTGATGGCCGACGGCGATATTGATGCGGTTGTCATCGCAACGCCGGTTGCCTCGCACTATGATCTTGCGCGCGCAGCGCTCGACGCCGGCAAGCATGTGATGGTCGAGAAGCCCATGTGCAGCTCGAGCGACGAGGCCGCCGATCTCGTTTTCCGGGCTGCCGCCCGTGGTCTGACCCTGATGGTGGATCACACCTTCCTCTTTCATCCGGCCGTCATGAAGCTCGCCGAACTCGTGCACTCCGAAGCGCTTGGCCGCATCTCCTATTTCGACTCGCAGCGCGTCAATCTCGGCCTGTTTCAGCCCGACGTGAACGTGCTCTGGGATCTGGCTCCGCACGATCTCTCGATCATCGACTATCTGTTCCAGCACGAGCCGGTCGAGATCGAGGCAAGCGGCTATTGCCACGTCAATCCGACCTCTCCTGATATCGCCTACCTGACGTTCCATTATCCCGGATCAATGGTTGCCCATCTCAACCTCAGCTGGATGTCTCCGGTCAAGGTTCGGCGCATCGCCGTCGGCGGCAGTGCCCAGATGGCGGTCTGGGACGATCTCAATCGCGAAGAGCCGCTCAAGGTCTACGATTCGGGCATTACCTTCCAGTCGGAGCAGGAGCGTCACATGATCCTGCCAAGTTACCGTATCGGCTCGGTGCATTCGCCACGCCTTGCGGGATCCGAGCCGCTGGTGGACGTGCTCGAGCATTTCCGCCGCGTCATGCTGGGGCAGGAGCGATGCAAGACGGACGGACGCCTGGGACTTCGGGTCGTGCGCACCCTTGAACAGGCACAGGCCAAGCTGGACTTCAGCCTGCGGCGCGTTCGCAACGGACTGGCGGCCCAGCAGGCAAGTGTCGTCGCGGCGGAATGAGATCCGGCCGATCTGGCGCCTTTTGCAGAATCAACATTTATCAGCGTCGATTGCCTTCCCGACCGCGGCCGGTCGGGCAGGTGCTCGAGTGCAAGGGAAAGAGACATAGATGAACGCGCATTCCACAGTGCCCTTCGTGGACCTGTCGATCCAGTGGAACCAGATTCGCAGCAGCGTCTTGCCTGATATGGAGCGCCTGTTCGAAGCAAGCGCCTTTTGCCTCGGCCCTTGGGCAAAGGACTTCGAGCAACGGATCGCCGAGTATCTTGGCGTACGGCATGCGGTGGCCGTCAGCAGCGGCAGCGCAGCCCTGCACGTGGCCGTGATCGCTGCCGGAATTGTCCCTGGCGACAAGGTCCTGGTTCCGACCCACACCTTCATCGGCACGGTCTGGGGTCTCATCTATGCCGGAGCGATCCCGGTGTTCTGCGACGTCGAGGCAGGCGCCGGCACAATTGACGTGCGCGATGCCGAAAGCAAGCTGGACGAAAAGGTGAAGGCGATCATACCGGTTCACCTCTATGGGCAGCCGGCCGACATGGCGGCGGTTCTCGACTTCGCCCGACGTCACAAGCTTCTGGTGATCGAGGACGTGGCGCAGGCGATCGGCGCCCGCTACGACGGGCAGTCGCTGGGCTCTCTCGGAGACTTTGGCTGCTTCAGCTTCTACCCTGGAAAAAACCTTGGCGCAGCCGGCGAGGGCGGCCTTGTCGTCACCAATGACGATCGCAGCGCCGATGCGATGCGCGCCTTGCGCGACCACGGTCAGGCGCAGCGCTACGTTCACCAGATGATCGGCTACAACTACCGCATGGATGGTATCCAGGCGCTGGTGCTCGGGCACAAGCTCGCACATCTCGACGATTGGACGAACCAACGGCGGCAGATAGCCCAGCGCTACGCCGAGGGTCTGGCCGGGCTTCCCTTGACGCTGCCGGAGACTATCCACGGCGACCACGTGTTCCACCTCTACGTCGTCCGCACACAGCAGCGCGATGCGCTCAAGGGGCATCTTGACGGACATGGCGTGCAGACGGGGCTTCATTACCCGATCCCGCTTCATAAACAGCCATGTTTCGCAGACATGGCATCGGCGCAGGGCAGTTTCCCGGTTGCCGAAGACTATGCGGGCACGGCGCTGTCGCTGCCGATGTTCGCAGGCCTCACCCCGGACCAGCAGGATCGGGTCATCGATGCCGTGAGAAGCTTCTTCGAGCGAGGTGACGAAAATGGCCGCTAAATCGCCCCGCAGGCGGGTCCTGTGTGTCAGGCCGACGCCGAATCCGAACGCCGCACCTCTTCTGCGGAAGATTTCGGATGAGTGGGTGCATGCACTCGCTCTGCATTGCGACGTCGAAACGATCGAGCACGACTTCGATTTCAAAGAGGTCTGCGGCAGATTGAAGCCCGATTTCGTCGTTTTTGACGCCGTCCATTGGGTCCGCCCTCAACGTCTCAACATCACGAACATCGATGCATATGCGGAAATTCCGCGCGTCCTGTACCTCAATTGCGATCCCCATGATCCCATGAGGCCACTGCTTTTCGGCATGTTGGATGCCTACCGCATCGAAGCGATCTTTTGCGGCATCGAGCATTTGCAACACACACCGGAGCTGGAGCGCTTTCCCTGCTATCTCCTGCCTCTGTTCGTCGATAGCAAGATATTCAAGGATCACGCCGTCGAGAAAACGATCCCGATCGCCATCTTCAGCGGTCACCTGTTCCCGGCCTTTTACCCTTGGCGCGCGAAGATCACGCAGGAAATACAACATTTCCTGCCAACGCTGATCTACACGCATCCCGGCTATCAATCCGGCACGCCGGTCCCATTCGAGGTTCGTGATGAAAAATACGCTCGTCTGATATCGCAGAGCTACTTCTCCATCGCCGATACGACCCGGCTGGATTACGTGGTGCGAAAGCACCTGGAGATACCGGCAGCAGGTGCGATCCTGGTCGCGCCGGATTCTGAAGTCGTGAAGCGATATGGGTTCGTCGACCTTCAGAACTGCATTCTGGGTACGGGTGACGAACTCTACACGAAGATCGTCGCGGTATCCTCGAAGCCTGATGTTTACAACCGCATCAAGAACAACGGCTATCGACTGATACAGGACAATTTCACGCGCGAGAAATGGACTTATCTGCTCGATTGGTACGAATGCCAACTAGTGCGCAAGGCTGGCGAAGTCACGCAGCAGACAAGGCAGTTTGGAAAGTTCAGGAATGTGCCGGCGAAGTCAGGCACGCCCGCGATCGAGAATTTCTCGCTTCACGACAATCCGATGTCGGCCATCCTGCGCGACGCCCGTGATGCGATTCTGATCGGCGACGATCTTGTCGAAACCCAGGCGGCCCTCAACGACGCAAGCCAATGGATCGGCCATATCGCCGAGCCGCCGTTCATGCTTGGCATTCTGGCCATGCTTCAGGGGCAGCTCGAGGATGCGATCGTGCTCTTCACCCGCAGAGGCAATGCGCAGGGCCGACTCGATCCGAACATGGGTCGTTTGGACCCGTGTGAAATCGCCTGGCTTCTGCTGCTGTCTGCGCTGTTGAACGACGCAGATCTGCGCGAAATGATGATGCGGCAGGCAGAAACCGTGCCTCATGTCAGCATTCGTCGCGTCATGTGGCTGATATCGGGACCGGTGCAGTGCATCGATTTCGAGAAGGCCGGCCTGGAAGGGCCGATGCCTGGGGATTGCCTCTCCATTCATTGGTTTGGACAGGAAGATTTTCCGCAGTGGCTCGCACTCATGGAGCGAGTCCTGGAAGGCTGCGGTCTCACCGACCAGGCTGCGATGATCCGCGTTTTGGCCGATGGCCTTTCCGGTATCGCCTCAGCGAAAGCGATAGCGGTGTAACCGGCTCGCCGGCCGCCGTGACGGCGGCCGGCCGCAGCGGGTCTGTCTTACTGCATCGTGTAGACGTCGACAGTGAAGTACTTGTCGTTGATCTTCTTGTATGTGCCGTCGGCGCGGATTTCGTCGAGGGCCTTGTTGAGCTTTTCGCGCAGTTCGTTGTCGTCCTGACGCACGGCAATGCCGACGCCTTCGCCGACGAACTTCTTGTCGGTGATCGGCTCGCCGATGATTTCGCAGCAGGCCTTGCCGTCATCGTTCTTCGTCACCCAATCCAGAAGCGGCAGCATGTCGCCGACCTGAAGATCGAGACGGCCGTTGACCATATCGAGGTTGGCTTCGTCCTGCGTCGGATAGAGCTTGATCTCGGCGTCCGGATAGGTGGCGGTGATGAAATCGGCCTGCGTGGTGCCCGACTGCGCGCCGATCACCTTGCCCTTGAGGGCCTCGTTGGTAAACGTGGTGATGCTGGCGCCCTTTGGCGCTACATGCGTCATCGCTGCAAGATAGTAGGGATTGGTGAAGGCGACCTGTTTCTTGCGGTCCTCGGTGATGAACATCGAGGCGATGATGAGGTCGTATTTCTTGGCGAGAAGACCGGGGATGATGCCGTCCCAATCCTGCGCGACAACCTCGCACTCCGCCTTCATGCGCTCGCAAAGCGCCAGCCCGATATCAACATCGAAGCCGCCGATCTTGCCGGCCGAATCGATGAAGTTGAAAGGCGGATAGGCGCCTTCGGTGCCGATCTTGATCTTGTCGGCGGCGCCGGCCGAACTTGCCGTCGCCATGACAGCCAGTGCGATCGCTGCAATCTGCTTTTTCATCGTCGTTCCCCTTGTTGGCGCATCATTCTTGATGCTTGCGGAGAACAGTATGTCCGGTCTTCCTATAAGCGAAATAGATAGGCGCGATAATCGGTATTGTTTCGATTGATTGTGATCGCCGTCAGGCGATCACTTGTAGCGTCCGTGGCGGTGCAGCACTTCGATCTTGTAGCCATCGGGATCGGTGATGAAGAAGAACCGCGCCAGGAGCGCACCGTCGCGATTGAATTCGACGATCTTGTTCGGGTTTAGTCCAGCCTCGGTCAGTCGCCTGTGTTCATTGTCGAGGTCGCCCACCGATAAAGCAAGGTGGCCGTAGCCATCACCGAGCGCATAGGGTTCGGTGCGGTCCTTGTTGATGGTCAGCTCAAGCTCGAATTCGCTGTCTTCATTGCTGAGATAGACCAGCGTGAAGGTATCGAAGTCGAGCCGTTCGGCAACGGAAAGCCCGAATGCCACTTGGTAGAAGTCCAAGGACTTCTGCTCGTCGAGCACCCGGATCATCGAATGGATTGCCTTGGCCAAGTGAGCCTCCTTCAGCGTTGAGACGGGCGCGAGGTATCAGAGAAAGAAAGAGGATGGAACCCTTCCTCTCGAAGTGACGGTCGGCCGGGAGCTGTCAGATATTTCGGCCCCGTCTCTTCAACTGCTGCTCGCGGAAAAAGATGAAGAGGCCCGAGGCAACGATCAGGGCGGCGCCGATAATGACGGTCGGGCGCGGCATGTCGCCGAAGAAGAACCAGCCGAAGACGACGGCCCAAAGCAGCAGCGTGTATTGTAGTGGAACCACCGTCGCCGCATCGGCGAGCTTCAGCGCGCGGTTGACCAGGATGTGCGCGAGCATCGCGACGATGCCGAGCATGCCGAGTTGAAGCACGGCTTCGCCATCGACGGGCGCCCAGCCGGACGGATTGGCGGCAACGCCGACGAGTGAAAAGACGAGCGCGCCGATGACCTGCCAGAACACCAGTGTCGTATCAGGCGTTGAGCGCAGTGTCCGCCCCAGCATCAGCGCAAAGGCGAAGGCGGCGCTGCCGACAAGGGCGATCAGAGCCGGCAGGCTGAACGTGTCCTTCGAAGGCTCAAGCGCGATCACCACGCCGGCAAAGCCGATGAGGATCGCCGTCCACCGTCTCCAACCGACCTTTTCGCCAAGCAGGAACGGCGAGGCGGCGGCAACATAGATCGGCGCTGCCAGCCAGTAGGTCATGGTGTCGGCGAGCGGCATATAGGCGACGGCGAAATAGAAGGCCGACGCGTCCACGGCAAAAAGCAGCGAGCGCAGCGCCTGGAGCCACGGCCGCTCGACCTGCAACATCGACCGCAGGCCGCGCTTGAGGATGAACGGCGAAAGCACGAGCAATGCTGCGATGCTGCGGATGACCATCAACTGGCTGACAGAGTAAGTTGCCACCAGCCATTTGCCCATGACGTCGTTGAGCGAAAACATCAGCATGCCCAAAAGCATGACGATGACGCCCGTCCGAGCGGCGTTCGGCGCGGTGGCAGAGGTGGCTATGATGGTCATGGGAGTGGCTTTCAAACGTGTTTCCCGTGCCTTTTGCACATTCCGTCGCGCCGATCCATCGCGCACTGCGTATGGGACCATAAGTTTTACGAATGATTCCGACCAAAGCCGCCCCGATCTGGCGTCGAGGATTTCGATCACGCAATGCCAGATCGGACCGGGAGAGGTGGCGTTGCCTCTTGACGTAACGTGCTGCGCTGCTAGTTAAGGAGTGATCTCGCCGACCAGACATCGGACCGCGGGATGAACACTGGTGCCGGGCCCCTCTGGCGAGAGTTTTTACGGCGCTCTCGTGATGTCGGTACCGCCAGCAAATTAGCCGGCGGATTAGCTACCATGAAAACTGATCTCATGCCTAACGCATGTGCCCTTTCGGCCGTGCGTGTTTTCGTTTCCAAACCCCACTTCTTCTCGGAACCGGGCGTCGTGCGCTCGAAGGAGGCACGTCGATGACGCAGCCTCACACGCACGCAAGCTCACTCGGCTACTTCAAGTGGGCCTTCATCGTCACTGTGGTCGGCCTGGTGCTCGGCGCCTGGCTCGGCTGGCAGTCCACCGGCACGATCGGCGGCATGGCGACCGTCTTCTTCATCTGCACCGTGTTGGCGGTCCTCGAAATCTCGCTGTCTTTCGACAACGCGATCGTCAATGCCAACAAGCTGAAGGACATGACCCCGGAGTGGCAGCATCGCTTCCTGACCTGGGGTATCATCATCGCCGTCTTCGGCATGCGCATCGTCTTTCCGCTGCTCATCGTCGTTATCGCGGCAAGCATCGGCCCGATCGACGCCATCATGCTGGCGGCGACCAAGCCGGAAGAATATGCCCGCATCATGAACGATGCGCATCTTCCGATCGCGGCCTTCGGCGGCACCTTCCTGATGATGGTCGGCCTCACCTACTTCTTCGACCATGAGAAGGACGTGCACTGGATTTCCTGGGTCGAAAGCAAGATGGCGCGCTTTGCCACGATCAAGGGCATCGAAATTGCCTTCGTGCTGGCGCTCATCCTCGGCTTCTCCAGGCTGCTCGATCCCGCCGAAGCGCATACCTTCGTCTATTCCGGCATCTACGGCCTCCTGACCTTCCTCGCCGTCGAGGTGATCGGCGGTCTGCTCGATGCGTCGCAACAGACGCTGGACGCCGCGGCAAAGGGTGGCTTCGGTGCGTTCCTTTACCTCGAAGTGCTCGATGCGAGTTTCTCGTTCGACGGTGTTATCGGCGCATTCGCCCTGACGCAGAACCTCTTCATCATCGCCATTGGTCTTGGCATCGGCGCGATGTATGTGCGCTCGATGACGATCATGCTGGTGGAGAAGGGCACGCTCAGCGAGTACCGCTACCTGGAACACGGCGCGTTCTACGCGATCCTCATCCTCTCGGTGGTGATGTACTTCCAGACGCTGGTGCATATCCCGGAAGTGATCACCGGCCTCGGCGGCGCTGCCCTGATCGGTATCTCGCTCTGGTCGTCGATCCGCTACAACAAGCGGGAGCGCCAGGCGGAGCTCAACGGCGAAGTGAGCCACAGTCAGGCGCGCGTCGAGGCGTAAGCGGCCTCGACCATACGCTTTCAATGAAGGCCCCGGTGCGCTCGCACCGGGGCCTTTTGCGTTGGGGAACCGGCCATTGCGCCCACACAGATTGCCAAACGACCGTTATCCGGAGATAACCGGTCGATGATTTCAAGCGATCTGACGCGGGTGTTGGAAGAGGTTTACCGAGCGGGCGCCCACAGGGTGCCGGCCGACGACATCGATTGGCCGCAGGAGCTTCACGCGGCAGTCTTTCGCGCCTTGAACATGCAATACATCACGAGACGAGAGATCGACGGTAGCGTCCGCTTTTCGCTGACGCAGGCGGGATACCGCGCAATTGATGCAGAGGTGCCATGGGGGCGCATTCTGCGGCAGCGCATGCGCGACTTTGTCCGCGCGGCCACGGGGCGCTAGCAAGGCCAAACGCAGAAAAAGTAACGGCCCGCCATCTCTCGATGCCGAGCCGTCTCATCCTTGGGAGGATAGAGCGCCCTGTCGTGATGACGGGCGCTGGAAATCTCTGTTAGCTGCGGCCTGCATCCGGGAAGTTGGCCGGGTCGATGCCCAGGGTGCGCAGGTCGCTTGCCTTCGGGCGGCGGTGGCCTTCGACAGCAGCGGCAGCAGCGCTAGCGGCGCCGAGAACTGCGAATGCGCGGCCGATGAAACCCTTGCGGTAAGTTGTGGTAGCCATCTCGTGCTCGCTTTCGTTTTCTCTCTGATGAGCAAAAGATGGGGTTTGGCAGGTCTTTTTGCAATGCACAATTGGACACTCCAGCCATGCAACGGAAGCAGGCCCGGTCGACTGTCCATCGACCGGGCCTGCTGTTTGAGCCTTGGGAGGCTCCTGCATATTTCCCCAAATCGGGTTCGATTTAAGGAAGATCACGCAGAAGGTCAGAGCGTTGCTGCGCCGGCCCTGAACAGGCGCGACGCAGCAGGGCTGTTTAGTCTTCGTTGGCTGCGAGCTGTGCCAGCACTTCGCCGCGTCCGCGAGCCCGGAGGATCAGCGGGATGATCAGGGCGGCAGCCGCAATCACCAGCAGCACGGCCGCGATCGGCGAGGTGAAGAGCACGCTGACGTCACCCTGGCTGATGGCCAGCGCCCGGCGGAGCTGCTGTTCGGCGAGCGGCCCGAGGATCAGGCCGACGACGACAGGCGCGATCGGATAGCCGAAGACGCGCATGGCATAGCCGAGCAGACCGAACGCGAGCAGCATGCCCAGTTCGTAGACCGACGGGTTGGCGCCGATGGTGCCGAGCGTCGCAAACATCAGAATGCCTGCATAAAGCCATGGCTTCGGAATGGTCAGCAGCTTTACCCAAAGGCCGATCAGCGGCAGGTTCAGGACCAGCAGCATGAAGTTGGCAATCAAGAGGCTGGCGATCAGGCCCCAGACGAGCTGCGGGTTGGTCGCAAACAACAAAGGCCCAGGCTGCAGGCCATACTGCTGGAAGCCGGCGAGCATGATCGCGGCGGTTGCCGTTGTCGGCAGGCCGAGCGTCAGAAGTGGGACGAGCGTGCCGGCGGCCGAAGCATTGTTGGCAGCCTCCGGACCGGCGACGCCTTCGATGGCGCCATGGCCGAATTCTTCTGGGTGTTTCGCCAGGCGCTTTTCAGCCGCATAGGACAGGAAGGTGCCGATCTCGGCGCCGCCGGCCGGCATGGCGCCGATTGGGAAGCCGATGAAGGTGCCGCGAAGCCAAGGCTTCCACGACCGTGCCCAATCGAGCTTGCTCATCCAGATTGAGCCGCGCACGGCCTCGACTTTATCCGGACCCTTTTCACCCTGAGCGGCGATGAACAGCGTCTCGCCGATCGCGAACATCGCCACGGCAAGTGTCGTGACCTCGATGCCGTCGAGCAGTTCCGGCACGCCGAAGGAGAGGCGCGCCTGGCCGGTCAGTTGGTCGATGCCGACGACGGAAAGCGCCAGACCGACGAAGAGTGCGGTCAACCCGCGAAGGGTGCTGTCGCCGAACGCAGAAGACACGGTCACGAAGGCGAGAACCATCAGCGCGAAATATTCGCGCGGGCCGAAGACCAAGGCGAGCTTGACGATATAGGGCGCGATGAAGGCAAGGCCGAGCGTCGCGATCAGGCCGGCAACGAACGAGCCGATGGCGGCGGTGGCAAGCGCTGGTCCGCCCCGTCCGGCGCGGGCCATCTTGTTGCCTTCGAGCGCGGTGACGATCGAGGCGCTTTCACCCGGCGTGTTGAGCAGGATCGACGTGGTCGAGCCGCCATACATGCCGCCGTAATAGATGCCGGCGAACATGATCAGCGAACCGGCCGGGTCAAGCTGGTAGGTGACGGGCAGCAGAAGTGCCACGGTCAGGGCCGGGCCGATGCCGGGGAGAACGCCGACGGCGGTGCCGAGCGTTACTCCGATCAGCGCGTAGAGCAGGTTCATCGGCTGGGCAGCAACCCACAGTCCCTGCAACAGGAATTCAAAAGTAGCCATGGTCGACGGCCCTCTTAGAAGAACAGGTGTTCAAGCGGCCCTGCGGGCAGCGACAACTGCAGGAGCTTGGCGAAAATCACCCAGACGGCAAAACAGAGCGCGATGCCGACTGGCAGCGAGAACCAGAGCTTGCGCTTACCAAAGCCGCGCGCGGTGAGCGCAAACAGAATGCCGGTGGCGATCGAAAAGCCTGCGACGTTCAAGAGCAGCATCTGCGCTGCAAGCCCGGCGACGATCCAGATGACCGGCGAGATTTCCTGGTGCTCACGCTCGGGGAAATCGTTGCGGAATGCGGCAAAGACGGTCCAGACGGCGAGGCCCGCGAGACAGCAGGCGATGGCATAGGGGACCGTCGTCGGTCCGACCTGGGAGTAACCGGCAGCGCCCGAAAGGCGCGACACGTCCCAGAAAATGAGGCCAGCGATAGCGGCGAGCACGGCCGCGATGAAGAGCGCCGCCCGATCCGGGCGACGCGTTGTGGTTGAAGGGTTGAGCCCCTTGGTCATTTCACCAGTCCAATGTCCTTGAGGACGCCTTCGGTTGCCGCAACGTCCTTGTCGAGCTGGGCGGCGAAAGCGTCGCCAGAGAGGTAGCTGTCCTGCCAGCCCTTGGTCTTGAGCACTTCCTGCCAGCCGGCCGACTTGGCAAGCTTCTCGACGTCGGCCGAAACGGCTGCCTTCTGCTCGTCGGTGAGGCCCGGAGCGGCTGCAACCATACGCCAGTTTTCAACGACGACATCGAGGCCGGATTCCTTCAGCGTCGGGGCGTCGATGCCGGCGAGGCGCTCGCCGCTCGAAACTGCGATCAGGCGCAGCGTGCCAGCCTTGACCTGGGCTTCGAACTCGCCGTAGCCGGAGATGCCGGCCGTGACCTGGCTGCCGAGGATGGCTGCAAGCGCTTCGCCGCCGCCGGAGTAGGCGATGTAGTTGATCTTGGTCGGGTCGACGCCCGCTGCCTTGGCGATCAGGCCAACGGCGATGTGGTCGGTACCGCCGGCAGAGCCGCCAGCCCAGGACACGGCGCCCGGATCCTTTTTGAGGGCTGCAACGAGGTCGGCCATCGTCTTGATCTCGGAAGCGGCCGGAACGACGATTGCTTCAAATTCGCCGGTGAGGCGGGCGATCGGCGTGACGTCCTTGAGGGTGACCGGCGACTTGTTGGTCAGGATTGCGCCGACCATGACGTAACCGCCGACGATCAGGGCGTTCGGGTTGCCCTTCTGCTGGCTTGCGAACTGGGCGAGACCGATGGTGCCGCCGGCGCCCGGTACGTTCTGGACCTGAACGTTGCCGGAGATGCCTTCCTGCTGCAGGACGGTCTGGAGCGAGCGGGCCGTCTGATCCCAGCCGCCGCCCGGATTTGCCGGAGCGATGATGGTGTAGTCAGCCGCATAGGCCGGCAGCGCCATTGCGCCGGCGAGAATGGATGCCAGGAAAAAGTGTTTCAAGGTCAGTCCTCCATGAGGCGCGATTTTCCACGCGCACGTTGTTTCTGCGTGCGAACGGGAAGACGCGACGGTGCCCAAAGGACACTTGTCGCTGACCGGATTGGTGACTTCCTCCCAGTGCGCAACCGGCGGGCCCGCCTCCACGGGGCGCCAGCGACTGCTAAGCCATCATAGAAAGCTGACATTAAGCTGACATCAAGCCCTCAATGGGGAAATGAAGCGCGATGTTTACGAAATCTTAGAGCTTTGCGTGCCGGTCGCGGCGCAAATTGGCTCGCCATGGGGCAGGCGTCCCTTCCTTTTTCGGCTCGTACGCGAATCGCGAATGTTCGAGCCTCATTTACCTACTAAGAGGCGAGCCGCGGCGGGGAAGTAGGTCGAGCTCAGATCTTCGTTTTATGGGGCGCAGTAAAACTGTTCAGTCTTGTGATGTTTGAATATTCAGAATAGAATATTCCAATATCCCTTGCTGCATATTCAAGGAAAGGCCATGGCACTCTATATTCGTGACGACACAGTCGACGATCTCGCTTCCGAACTCCAGAAGCTGTCCAAGGCTCCTAACAAGACAGAGGCCGTTCGGCGCGCTTTGCAGCATGAACTCGATCGCATACGGCAAGAAGTGCCGCTACGCGAGCGCGTCGCGAAAATTCAAGAGAAGTTCAGAGCGCGTATGGGTTCGAAGAAGCCCAACTTCGACATGAAGCGCTTCACCGACGAGATGTGGGAACTCTGATGTTTCTGGACGCCTCTGTGATTGTAGCGGTGCTGGTCGGCGAGGAAGACGCTGGCTATCATCTTGCCAAAATCGAAATGTCGAAGACGCCAGTCTTTTATTCGTCACTTTCTGTGTTCGAAGCGGTGATCAGCCTGGCACGTATTATTTCCATCTCGCACAACGGCGACCAGGTTCCAACGGCACCGGATATCATCGAAATGGCGCAGGAGAGTGTTGCGCAATTCCTTGAAGCAATCGATGGCCAAGAAATGCCTATTAGCGGATCCCTGCACCGCGCCGCAATTGAGGCGGCACGCAACTATGGTCGCTTTGTCGGTCATCCGGCTAGGCTGAATTTCGGCGATTGTTTTGCTTATGCTTGTGCGAAGTCCCAAAATATGCCGCTTCTGTTCAAAGGCGATGACTTTTCGAGGACAGATATTGATGTTGCCTGAGATCGCCGGCTGGGACGACGCCAAGCTTTAGACAGCCGACGAATTCCTTGTCCTGAGTAGCAGCCAGCGTCCTTAATCCGGCATCCTCGCTGGAATACAACGTGGCGTGTCGGCATCCGGCGCCACAAGGTGGAGGCCGGAGTTCCGTCCGGCGTCCACCGTTTAGGCCGGAAAACGAATGGGTGGCGATGCGCAAGAACTGGTGAAGCCGCCTGGTAGTTTCGCCCGCAATGCTGCACGGCTACTCGGCTGCATCTCGCCGATCGACGTGGAGGGCGAAGCCTGTTGCTGCCGGCTCGCCTACCCCAGGGCGCAGTTCCAGGCTCGGGATCAGATAGTCGCCGCCGTTCTGGCGCCGGTACGGAATGGGTGGTGTGGTCGAGAGGGTTCGCATCCTCTCGCGCAGGTTTTCTGCAAGACGGTCGAAGCTGGCTTCGTCGATGCGATCGACCCGGTAGGCAACGAAGGGCGGCAGCACATCATATCCGGGGTAGTAGAGGATGCCGTGGTTGATGGGGAACAGGAGGTCGTCGATTGGTCCGTTGACCCCGCGCGCCGAGTAGTGCTCCTGCCAGCCGCCCGTGGTGATGATCAGCATCGCCCGCTTACCCTTGAACGTGCCCTCGCCAAACCGATCGCCCCAATGGGCGTCACTGTGCTCACCGACGCCGTAGGCAAATCCATAGGCATAGACCCGATCGACCCAGCCTTTCAGGATCGCCGGCATCGTGTACCACCAGAGCGGAAACTGCAGGATGAGCGTATCCGCCCATAGCAGCTTCTCGTGTTCAGCCTTCACATCCTCGGTCAGCTGGCCGGCTGCAAAGGCGGCTTTGGAGGCGCGGCTCGGTTGAAACGGCGTTTCGTCGTCAAGAGACGGGAAGTCGGGCCGATCGATTTCGGATTTCCAATTGTCGGCGTAAAGGTCGGAAACCCTGACTTCGTGCCCCTGGGCCTCCAGTTCACGGATGGCGACGTCGCGAAGAGACCCGTTGAGTGAATGCGGCTCCGGATGGGCGAAAACAAGCAAGACTTTCATGGTCACTATTCCTGTGATGAGAAACCGACCTTGGATATAGACAGCCTCGAATTGTCCTATTAAATTTCGTGAATGCATATGATTGTGCCGCAAAATGGATAAATCAGACATCACGCTCGAACGTATCAGGACCTTCGTTCGTGTCGCCGAGCGCGGCAGCCTGTCGGCCGTCGCGCGGGAGCTCGGCGTTGGACAGTCGACAGTCACGCGGCAGTTGCGTGAACTGGAGGAGGCACTCGGCGTGCCTCTCATCAGCCGCACGACCCGGCGCGTGACCATGACGGACGAGGGCAGCCAATACTATGCCAACAGCATCCAGATTCTGCGCCTGGTGGAGCAGGCCGCCGATGAGGCCCGCGGCACCCGTGGCGCCTCGGCCGGGACGATCCGGGTGTCCTCAACTGCGGCTTTCGGCGTGCTGCACGCCACGTGGTTGATCTTTGCCTTTCAGGAGCGCTACCCGGATATCGGCGTCGATCTCAACCTGACGGACGAGCGCATCGACCTTGTGCGCGAGGGGATCGATATCGCGCTGCGTCTAGGGCCGCTGACCGACAGCTCCATGAAATTGCGGGCACTAGGCCAAAGCCGGCGTCTGCTTGTTGCCGCGCCGGACTATCTCGCCAAACGTGGAACGCCGATCGTTCCCAGGGATCTGTCGGACCATGAGGGCATTCGCATGTCGAATGTGGCAGGCAGCGACCTGCTGGAGCTTCACGGCAAGAGTGGCGAACGGCATAGGGTGCCTTTCCATGGGCGTCTGCGCGTGGACCATGGGTTGGCGGTGCGCGAGGCGCTCGTCGCCGGCCGCGGGATCGCCCCGGCTCACCGTTGGCTCGTCGACGATCTGCTTGCCGCCGGCCAGTTGGTGCCCGTCCTGCCGGAATATCTTCTGCCATCCGTGCCGTTGAGCATGCTGATCGCGCCCGAGCGTGCAGGCATTGCCCGGGTGCGGTTGCTCGTCGACGATCTGGCTGAGCGGATCGGCGGAATTCCGGGCCTGGAATGAACGGCTTGCGCTGATGCGCGACCGTCCATGGTTGCCGGCGATGTTTGCGGTTGTACCCTGCCGCCAGAGACCCGCGACTTTCGGTGTCGAAATGTTGCGGCTAATGGAGCCGCAGGACCTCGTTCCAGCGGGCAATGAGCCGTGACCGCTTGACCCGATCGGTAGACCATCAGCGACGGGCGCCGAACGCGATTGGTCACCGAGCATTTCCAGCATGGTGTTGGCGGTGTTTTCGCCGGCGACATCTGAGCTGACGACGGGTTGCCGCGGCATGATCGTCTGGCCTTCCTGCAGACCCAGCGCCGCCGTTGCGAGTCCCGTTCCGATCCGGTCTATGACTCGCGTGAGGAAAGGGGCGACGGCAATTGGATGAGCGTGCCGCCCGCTCGTGAAGTGAAGAATGCGGCCGAGCTGCGCGCTTTGGCCTCAAATCTGAAGCGAAAGGCGTCTCTAAGCCGTTTGGCTCTTGCTCGGGAGCGTTGATGCGGCTATATGACTACTGTAGTCATTATTTGGAGGCCGACATGAAAGAGATCCAGCTCAAAGATGCCAAGGCAACGCTTTCTGCTGTTGTCGATCAGGCGGTTCACGGCAATCCTGCGATCATCACACGGCACGGCAGAAAGGAAGCAGTAGTGCTTTCGTTCGTGGAGTATGAAAAGCTGAAAAACGTTCCGAGTTTCGGACGGCTCCTAGCTTCCTATCCAGGTGATGAGGACGATATCCCACTGCGCGGTGACAAGCCGCGCCGGATGATTGATTTCTGATGTTTCTGGTCGATACGAACGTGATATCTGCGCTTGCCCCGTCCAAACGTCAAAGTTCCGAGCAGCTTGTCGAATGGCTCGACAAAGCCAGTTCGCAACTATTCTTATCTGTTATTTCGGCGGCCGAGGTAAAATCCGGGATTGCCAAGGCGGAACGAGAAGGTGCCACCACCAAGGCGCAGCGGCTAAATGATTGGTGGGAAAGCATAGAGTTTCTGTACGCGCAGAAGCTGCTGCCGTTCGATCTGCGATGCGCGCATGCGGCCGGACATATTCTAGATGATGTTCGTGCCCATCAGCCGGGTTTCGAGGATATAGCGATAGCTGCCACAGCCCAAGTGCATGGCTTGACTGTTTTGACACGTAATCTGCGTCATTTTGGACCGTTAGGCGTTCGAGCACTCGATCCCTTCGAGGCACTGCCAGAGTTATAGGGTAGGGCTTTTCTCTTGCAGCCCTGCGGCTTTCGTGAATTGACGTAGAAGCGATCTCTCCGACGTTGAAGACGACGGGCCGAAGCCGCGCCGAAAGTCCAAGGGTGCCGTAGTTGGCTCCTAGGCACCCAACCTCTCCCGGTGGATTGCGTTCCGCCTGTTCCAGCGGCTGCATGCCAACGCACGACCGTCCATCGTCATCAGGGATGTTTGAGCGACCCGAGGGCGGAGGGAGCAATGAAACAGATTTCACCAGTGCAAAACGCTGGTGCTAATGGAGCCGCAGAACCTCGTTCCAGCGGGCGATCAACCGGGACCGCTTCACCTGGTCGAGATAGACCATCAACCCGGGGCTGACGGGCACGGGGCGCAACTGCGCGCCAAGCATTTCCTGCATCGTGTTGGCGGTGTTTTCTCCGGCGACATCGGGGCTGACGGCTGGGATCTGCAATTGCCGCGCCATGATCGTCTGGCCTTCCTTCGACATGAAGAATTCCAGGTATCGGCGACCGAGGTCGGGAGAGGCGGACGCCTGCGGCACGAGGCCGATCCGCGACATCACGACTGTGTAGTCCTTTGGCAACACGATGCCGACGTCCGGGTGGCGTTTTGCCCAATCGGCAGCGTAGGAGCCGAGGATGTTGTAGCCGAGCACGAATCGTCCGTCGGCGACACGCTCCAGAATGGCCTGGCTGGTCGAATAGAGTTTGACGCCGGCAGCGCCCATGGCCTGGATGACATCCCAGATATCGTCGAACTGTTCCTGGTCGCGCGACATGAAGAGAAAGCCGACGCCGGAGCGTTCGATGTCATAGGTGCCGATCCGGCCGAAGACATCGGCGCCCTGGCGCTTGAGGTAGGCAACGAACTCGGCGCGGGTGGAGGGCGGGGCTTCCCTGATAAAGCTCGGCTTGTGGTAGACGAAGACAGCCGGCTCGAAGGTGAGCGCGTAGGCCGTGTTGCGCCAATTGGCCCAGGCCGGCCAGCGACCGCTCATCGGCATGTCGCTGCGCTGGGCATAGCCGTCGTTGCTGAGCTTGACTTGCAGATCCATTGCGGACGAGAAGGCGAAGTCCGCGGTCTTCAGCCCCGCGTCGGTTTCCTTGACGATACGGTCGTAGATCTCACCCGTCAGCATATCCTCATAACGCACGGCAACATCCGGATTGGCTTGTTGAAAGCCGAGGATCATTGGTTTGGCGAGAGGCTCGTCGAGCGAGGAATAGACGACCAGCGTCCGGGCATCCGAGGCGCCCGAAAGTGCCGGGAAAATGACCGGTGCGGCCAGAAGCAGCCGGGGACAGAGAGCGAAAAAGAGAAAAGAAATCAAGTACCGCATAAATCCACAATGCCTCAGCGCGCCACCGTTCACAAGCAAGCCGACGGCGGATAGAGTGGAGCGGGGAGTAAAGACAATTGCGCATATTGCTCGTTGAAGACAATCAGGTCCTGGCCGAGGGCCTGTCGGCCATCCTGCGCGGTAGCGGCTATGCCGTGGATGTCGTCAGCGATGGCGCATCGGCTCACGCGGTTGCCGCCGCCGAGACTTTTGATCTTGTGATCCTTGACCTCAACCTGCCCGAGATGGACGGGCTCGATGTCTTGAGGGCGATGCGTGCCCGGCAGAACAGCGCTGCCGTCCTGATCCTGACGGCACGGGGCACGCCGGAGGAGCGCGTGAAGGGCCTCGACCTTGGCGCCGACGATTACATGATCAAGCCGTTCGATATCGGCGAGTTTGAAGCGCGCGTGCGCGTGCTGCTTCGAAGGCAGGCGGGCTTGCGGGCGTCGACGGTCAGCTACGGCAATGTGTCGCTCGATCTCAATGCGCGCAGCTTTTCTTCCGGCGGCGTGCCGATCGAGATCCCGGCCCGTGAGCTGGGGTTGCTCGAACTCCTGTTCATGCGGGCGGGCAAGGTCGTCGCCAAGGAGGCGATCATGCAGTCGCTGACCGGTTTTGACGACGACCTCAGCCCGAATGCGATCGAGCAATATGTCAGCCGCCTGAGGAAGCGGCTTGCGGCCCATGGGTTAACGGTCAGAACGGCGCGCGGTATCGGCTACTATCTCGACAAGACGGCCGGCCCCGAATGAAGGCGGCGGTCTACTCCCTTCGCCGAAGGCTGCTCGGCTGGCTGTTGATCTCCACTGCAGTCATCGGCGTCATCGCATTGATGGATACCTATCGCGAGGCTGTCGCGACAGCCAACGTCGTCTCGGACCGTGTTCTTGCCGGCTCGGCTCTGGCGATCGCCGAGCGGGTGGTCGTCGCCGAGGATGGGTCGCTCGAGGTCGACATTCCCTATGTTGCGTTGGAAATGCTGACATCGGCTGCGCAGGACCGCGTCTTCTACCGTGTCGATGGCCCGCCGGGGCAATTCATCACCGGTTACCAGACGCTTCCTTCCCTTGACGAGGTTCCGGGTAGCTCGACGAGCTTTGCCGACGCCTCCTTCCGCGGCGAGCCAATCCGCATCGCGGCCCTTCGCCGTTCGGCCTCGACCGGCATCAACTCGGTGCCCTTCGTCGTGACCGTTGCCGAAACGACGATTGCTCGCCGGCAGCTGGCGCAGACGATCCTCGTTCGCTCCGCTCTGCGCCTCGGTCTGATGATCGCCGGTGCCGCGGTCATCGTCTGGATTGCCGTTACCTTCTCGCTGAGGCCGCTCTACCGCCTGGGCGATGCGATCGCAGAGCGAAGCCCCGACGACCTGCATCCGATCGGCGAGCGGGTGCCGAACGAAGTCCAGGGACTGGTCGATACCGTCAACTCGTTCATGGGGCGGTTACAGTCGGCACTCGATGCGCTGCGCAATTTCACCGGCAATGCCAGCCATCAGCTGCGCACGCCGCTCGCGATCATCCGCACGCAGCTGGCGCTCGCGCTGCGCGCCGGGTCGATCGAAGATACAAAGATAGCGGTGAAGAAGGCCGATGAGGCCGTGGCGAACGCCGAGCGCATTCTGGCGCAACTGCTGCTGATGGCAAAGATCGATGCGGCCGGCAAGGATGAGGCGCGGAAGCTTGAACGGATAGACCTGGTCGAGTTGACGCGCGGCATCACCGCCGAGCACGTGCCGGCCGCTGGAGACGCCGGCATCGATCTCGGCTTCGACGGCGAGGGCGAAGCCTTCGTCCGTGTCGAACCCTTGCTGGTCGGCGAGATGCTGAAGAACCTGATCGGCAACGCGCTGCTCTATGCCGGGCGCGGCGCCGAGGTGACGACGCGCGTCAGCGAAAAGGACGGCTCCGTATCTCTGGAAGTCGAAGACAACGGGCCGGGCATCAGGCCGGAACTGCGCGAAAGCGTGTTCAGACGGTTTCATCGCGGCGCCAGCGAGGCTCCGGGAACGGGACTCGGCCTGCCGATCGTTGAAGAAATTGCAGCACTTTATGGCGCACAAACGTCCCTTGGCGACGGAGCGGGTGGGCGTGGGCTTAAAGTTGCCATCCTGTTTCCGGCCGGATGAGCGAAGCCTCGATCAGTCCTCATCCAGCGCCACCAAGATAGGCTAGGCCGGACAAGGACTGGAATAGCGCTTTAGCGGTTGCGCTGACCGAAGAGGGAAGCTGTTTCGCGGGTCTGGACCCGAAGCATCGCGTTCCAAAGCTGAAGAACGAAACGCGGCTGGAACTGGCTCGCAAGCTTACGCTGCGACAACATGATAAATCTCCGATAGTTTTGGATGGCGGACATATAGTCGGTCGCGGGTTCAATTGCCAGAGCAGTAGTGTCGTGGCAGCCTTGCGCGCCAAGCATATGTTCGTTTGGACGCTGCGTAACTTGCGCGACGGATCGAATTTGGACTTGGCCGGAAGATCCGATCGGCGCTTGGCGGGGTATTTGCCTGTTGGAAGCGCGTTCGACGGCCACAGTGCAGAGGAAAGCCCCGCCTCGCCGAGGTGAGGGATCGCTTGCTAATTCTGCAAGACGTGACTGGCAAATACCATCTTGTTGAAGGTGAATGCGGTTAGTGATGGGAATCGCGCCGACTTAGTCTTTTCAGATCAGATCCGGCGGCTTTTTGGGCTGCAGTACCCGCCCAGATAGCGTGACGTCGGGTGAGACAGGGCCCTGGCAAGCACCTGGTAAGTATGGCTGCGGTAACTCACCTGGCGGTCGGAATGTCGTCCACCTGTTGGACATCAGCCGGTAGCACGGAGCTGCGCGGACCAGCGGAAACGTGGGAACCTGTTCCCGACCCAAAAATTCCGTTTGCAATTCAGATGTGTAAGCCGCTTTCGGTGGTCTTTGCTACCTGATTGAGCCTCATAGTGCCTCTTTCCAGATCGGCGTTACTGCCATGGAATCTTCACCGCGGTTGAAAGCAATGGCGAGGCGGAAGGAATGGGCGATGCGCAATGCCCGGTCCAGGAAGAGTTCGGACACGTCCGCTGGGCAGGTTCGCTCAACGGCGGTGCGGAAGTGCGTTAGCCAGCGACGGAAATGCTGCTCCTGGAGTCCTGGTATGGCAAGGTGAGGTGGTAGCGGGCGGCCCGCGTAGCGATCGGTGCGCAAAAGCGTTGCAGACCAGAAGTCGCACATCGTGGCCAGATGCGCCGGCCAGTCCTTCGGCGCGATATGCCCATTGAAGATTGGTCCGAGAAGGTCGTCCTTGCGGACCTCGCCGTAGAAGCCGTGCACGACGGCGTGGACCATTGCTTCATCAAGCACTTCCGGCAGGGGCTTGCCATCGATGACAATGGTGCGTTCCGGGGCGGGTCTGCCTTTCATCGGATTGTCCTTTAGTTTTGCAAGGTGCCGTGACCGAGCGGGGGAAAGACGACCATGGGGCCGAGGAATTCGGTCGCGATGCTGCACGCGGCGAGGGCCGGCAAAAGCATGGCCAGTGGGCCCGCAGCCGTCAGTTCCGATAGCATTCCTGTTCTCCCTTGGCCTCCTTGGCTTGGTGTACCGCCGCGGTGTCGATCCCGAGCAGCGGGCCGAGCGAGGCGCGGTTCAGCACAATGTCGGCAAGCGTGTATTTGTCGAGAACCGCAAGGAAAGCGCCGAGCGCCTCGTGAAGCATGCCCTTGAGCCTGCAGGCTGGCGAGATGGCGCAGGCGCGACCTCCAGCCTGCATGCATTCGGCGAGCGAGAATTCCACCTCTGTTGCCCGTACCAGGGCGCCGACTGCGATTTCTTCCGGCGACTTGGCGAGGCGGATCCCGCCGGAGCGCCCGCGCGTCGTCTCCACGAGGCCGAGATCTCGCAGCGTCTGGGCCACCTTGAGCAGGTGATTGCGCGAAAGGTCAAAAGCTGAGGCAACTTCGTTAACGGTACACATTTTGTCGGGTCGTGTGGCGACGTAGATCAGCATGCGCAAAGCGTAGTCCGTGTGAAGCGTCATGCGCATTCAGTCGTCTCCCTGCAGGCTCATTAAGCTGCATTTCAAATGCCACTTTTATCGAAAATCTTGTGCGGCCGAAAGTGCGTTAGCGTCGCAGCTTCAATTCGTGTCTGCCAGGGCGCAGCCTAAACTGCGGTGACCCGCGAAGTTTAGGATCGCCAGTATGGCAAGCCGGACACCGGTGGAGCCTCGATACAAGCATGCCGCGTCCCAACACAATCCGGCCATCCGAGGTGTGCCCAAAAAGCGGGTGAATTTCCCTCGATGCGGTGTTGGGTGCTGCGATAATTTGTCATGTCGCATAATTCGTAAAGTGGTATATTAATTACCACAATAAGCGAGGGCAATATGGACACGAATGAAACATGCAAACCTTTGGTGTTCTCCGGCGAACACGTGAGCGGAAGAGATCTGGGCGGCAGCAGCTTGATGCCGATGCTTATCGCTGGGCTCATATTGATTGCGATAGGTTATACCGCGATCATGGTCTTCGTTTAGCGGGAGGCAACCGAGTTCGGTTCGGTATCCCGGATTCAAATATCGACTATGCGCTGACGGGATCGTCCCTGGGCGTCGATTTCTTACGGATCAAAAGGCCTGGCTCAGATTTCTTTGAGTAAGGACAAAGAGTTTCGCGCCCGTCTCGTGTGTTGGTTGTCGCCAGCTCAACATGGACGCGACAAATGGCGACGGATAATCGGAAGCCCTACCAAACGGATCGGCCAAGCCCAGGTCCTGCGCACGATTGGGATCCGCGCAGCCCGCAGGTCCAGCAAAACCAGATCCGCGCCTACGACCAAATGCGCGAAGAATGTCCGGTCGCCCACAGCGACTATCTGGGATGGTCTCTCTTCCGTCACCAGGACGTCCTGCAGGTACTTGGCGATCATGAGACCTTCAGCAATGTCGTTTCGCGCCATCCATCGGTCCCAAACGGGATGGACCCGCCGGAGCACACGCTCTATCGCGCGATGATTGAACCCTACTTCGCGCCGGAGCGCATCGACGCTTTCGAGCCTGTCTTTCGCCAAATTGCGCGCGAGCTTGTGGACTATCTCGGCACAAACCCGTCATGCGACGTCATCCGGGATTTCGCTGAGCCGTACGCCGTGCGTATCCAGTGCGGCTTTCTCGGTTGGTCCCAAAGTCTGCATGCGCACTTGCTGCGATGGATCTACAGGAATCGCGCGGCGACACTCGCCCGCGATACCGACGCCATGGCGACCGTCGCCCTTGAATTCGACGGCTATATTCGCTCGCAGCTGGAGTTGCGCGAGCGCGCCGGCACTGCCGCCAGCGACGATCTAACCACCTGCCTGCTTCGTCAGACCGTCGAGGGGCGACGGCTCAACCATTCTGAGATCGTCAGCATCCTACGTAACTGGACGGTGGGTGAGCTTGGGACCATTGCCGCCAGCGTCGGCATAATCCTGCATTTCCTCGCCGGGCGTCTTGATACCCAGACCCTGCTTCGCCGCGATCGGAACCAGATCCCTCAGGTGATCGACGAGATCTTGCGGCTTCGCGGGCCGCTGATCTCCAACCGGCGCGTCGCCACCAGGCAGGTGAATGTAGGGGAAAGAACACTCGGTGCAGGAGAGCGCATAACAGTGATGTGGGCAGCAGCCAACCGTGATGGCGAAATTTTTGCCGAGGCAGATCAGTTCCGTCCAGAACGCGACCAGTCGCACAACCTGCTGTATGGCGCGGGCATCCATGTCTGTCCGGGAGCGCAATTGGCGAGGATGCAGTTGAACGTCGTTCTCGACGAATTGCTCAGTGGTCTCGGCCCTTTTGCACTGCATCCCGGCGCCGATCCGGTCCACGCCATCTACCCCGCAAGCGGATTTTCCTCGCTCTTTCTAGCGCCGGCGTGACGTCCCCGCCTTCGAGGCGCAGGGACCCACGCAACGCGGCGCTCCTTAAGGTTGAACGTAATAATAGCCATCGTTACCATTTCGGATCGCGCCAGCCGCGGCGAGTACGAGGACTTGAGCGGCCCTGCCGTCGAACAATGGTTGCGGGAGACGATCGTGACGCCGTTCGAGGTCGTCAGGCGGATCATTCCCGACGGGATTGCCCCGGTGTGTGACACGCTTGTTTCACTATGCGATGAACTGCATGCCGATCTGATCCTGACGACGGGCGGGACGGGACCTGCCCCGCGCGACGAGACGCCGGAGGCTATGCGCGCAGTCGTGAGCAGGGAATTACCGGGCTTCGGCGAGCAGCTTCGGCGCGCCAGCCTCGAACAGACGCCGACAGCGATTCTTTCCCGGCAGCTGGCCGGGACGCGAGGCAAGACGCTGATTATCAATCTGCCTGGGAAACCGAGTGCGATCCGCTTCAGTCTTGATGCAGTCTTTGCGGCAGTACCCTACTGCCTCGACCTGATCGGGGCGGGCTGGATGGACACCGATCCCGCCCGCGTAAGGGCTTTTCGGCCGAGGTCGTCGTCAAGTTGAGCGTCTCTGACGTCATCGAGAGGGCATCGAATGCTCGCGCAGGCCGTTCACTGTTGATTTTCCATCCGGCAGGTGCGTTCTTTGCGCTTGCCGCGGTCATGGCCGCCGTGCTCCCATGGCTGTGGCTCTTCCCGCTCAACGACGCGCGGCTGACCCATGTCAGGCTGGGTTTGTTCGGCTTTGGCGGAATGGCGATCTGCGGCTACATCATGACGGCCCAATTGGCGTGGACCGGACGCCCAATTTCGGCGCCAGTCCTTCCTGTCGCTGTGCTCGCCCTCGGTGGACGATTGGCATGCCTGGTCTTTTCGGAAGATCTCTGGCCGCTCTACCTGTCGTCGCTGCCGGTCGGCTTTGTGGTTCTGTGGCCCGTATTGCGGGCAAGGCGATGGGATAAGGTGCCCCTGGCAATGGTTCCGCTGACGCTAGTCGTGGCAGAATCTATGCTCTTTGCTCGGTCGGATCTCGCAGGGGTTTTCCCCCTGGCCATTGCGGCCCTCGTCTTCCTTGTGGGCGGACGGCTTGTGCGCGCTTTCGCCGCCGAGGCGCGCCGCCGGCGTGGCCTTGGTGCTCAGCCTAGGCCGCCGCTTTGGGTGGGAACAGTGCTTTTGGGGGTAGGTCTTCTTCACGAAGGGGAAATGGGAGCCTTCGCGCTTTTTGCTGCAATCTTCTGGGTCGCTGTCGGCTGTCTCGACGGATTCCGGCTTGGACAAGCGAACCGGATGCTGTGCCTCGGCTATGCCGGTCTTGTTCCGGGACTGCTCGCCACCCTGGCTGCGAGGTCCGGGCTGGTGTCGCAGATGGTGCAGGTGCATGTCCTGACCATGGCGACCATGGGGCCGATGATCCTTGCGATTGTCGCCCGTGTCACGATGCGGCGTTCGACGGGCGCAGAGCTTGTGCCCCGCCGACGACACTGGTGCGCGCTGGCGCTTGTGTTCTGTGCCGCCGTTGCGCGATGTCTGGCCATATGGCCGGGACCGGCGACGATCTGGCTGAGCGTGGCGGGGCTCGGTTGGTCGACCGCCTGGATATTGGTCTTTTCGGTGCATATGAAGGCATTGTTAAAGCCCGCACCCTTTCCCCTTCTGAGTGCTGAGCGGGCTCCCCGGACGAAGCATCCGCATACTCCCCAAGAATTCTCCTAGTTCACCGACATTGTCGCAGGCGCCAAGCCCGGCGTGCCGCGTGATCTCCGCCTGCTCTCATGAAGCGCAGCGGTGACTTTGCTCATGATCAACACCACCCGTGAATTCAGCCAATCTTCGTGCGCAGTAATCTGTCTTGCGCGAGGCGGCGCCGTCACACGGAGCGGAAAGCGATGAGAGGCGCGTCTTCGAAATGGATCACCCGAGATATCCTTTGCCTTGGCTGGACGTTATCCGCGCCTCCCAGGTCGCTGTGCGCGAGAACGTTACGACGTTTGATACGCGCAGTTTCGCGCCACCTTCAAATTCAAGTGATCAGCCAGTCGCATTGCGAGCGCAAGGATCATCAATGTGGGATTGGCGTGACCGCTGGTCGGAAACACCGAGCCGCCCGCAACATACAAGTTGTCCACGCCGTGAACTCTGCAGTCAGGGTCGACGACCGCCTTCTTCGGGTCGGCCGCCATGCGCGTCGTGCCAAGCGTGTGCGCCATGTCGATGATGACGAGATCTTGTTGCCGGTCTTTTGTCCAGGATTCCAGAATTGGGGTGGGCAGCTCGGCTCGAGCGAGGGCCGAGTGCGACAACTCGGCAATTTTGAGCAATGTCTTGCGTTCGAGATCGCCAATGCGCCAGTCGATCTTGGCCAGTGGCACGCCGAAACGGTCCGTTCTCTCGCTGAGAGTTACCCTGCTTGAGGGATCCGGCGCCTGTTCGCAGATCGCTTCCATTCTCAAGCCGGACAACTTGTGTGGCAGCCCACGAGACTGGAACTCTTCGGCAACGAGATTGGGTGAAATCAGGATCGCGCCGTTCACGATGAGATCCTTGATGATCTTGGGTGTTCGGGTGTCCGATAGGATTTTCATGCCGATCCCTCTGGCAATGAAGCCGGACCCGGAAACAACTGAGAGCAAATCCCGTCCGACATTCGAGCTGCGCGAGTTCAAAAGCTTCTTCAAGGCAACCCATGGATCGTCAGGGGCACGTTCAGTTGAGAAGAAGACAGCGGCATTTAAGATCTGGTCGCGCTCTTGCACCTCCGGAGTAAGAGCCAGGCCGTGCGCGAACATGTGCGCACGATTCTCATGGTGGAGCCCGTAGAAGCCGAAGAGCTTTGTTAGCTCCGCAATTTGATCAGTCTGGAATCTTCCAACACGTGCTGCAACGTGATCCATCAGGTATCGCCCGACGACATCGAAGTGATTGCCTATGCCTTTTGAACAGACATCATTGGACGCTAGCAACAATCGGGCATTCTCAATTCCGCCGGAGGCAAGCACACAGAATGTGGCGTTGATGCGAGCGCATTTGCCACTCACGCTCACAACGTCTATGTGCGAAAACTTGGATCCTTCGCCGTTCAGGCCCACGCATCTCACCGTCGCGTCAAGAAGAACATGCATATTGGCAGGGCGGCGAGCCAGGACCTCTTGGCCGAACCGCATGATGTCAAGGCGATCGATGCGCGAACGAGCAAACTGCCAATAGAATGAATGCAGACCTTCCTTGTCGAAGCGTCCCGGCGGTTGCTTCGGGCTGAGGTTCAAGACATCCATCGCCCGCAGGAGATAGGGAGTGATGTGCCGGTGATCTATCGGCCATCCGGAATGCGGCACCCAGCTTCTCGCCATGAAGTCGAGTTCATCAAACGGAGCCGATTTCCCGGCCCACGCGTGCGTTGCCCCCCCAAACGCCCTGCACCGAACGCCGAAAGGCTGCACCTCAGGTGACCAGAACCTGGCTTGCGAGCCATGAAATTCTGTTCTCTTGCGGATCTGTGCCTCGGTTTGAAGCTCGCCGATGTTTTCAACTTCATTGAGCGCCGAATGCTCAGGGGTCTCGAGTTCTTCCCCGCTCTCTACGACCAGCACCTTTCTGCCCGGTCCCGAACACTGTTCAGCGATTGTCAGTCCAGTAGGGCCAGCCCCCACGATAACCATGTCGGCCGTAATGATGGAATTGTCATCCAACTCCGCAAGCCGCGAGCTTCTCATTTCAGGCACACATTCTTCAAATATGCGCCGACGATCCCTATGGTCAGTATTGGATCGGTGGACCGGCCACAGATTACGCCAGTCTGAATGACGCCAAGGATAAGCCTTTCCAAATGTGGTTTGAGCGCACTTCCGGCGCTGCGGTCGCCGCTAACCTGAACGCCTTTCTCCATTCGTCCCTCCAGCCCTAACACCTGTAACTTTACAGTCTCTGGCGACAGGCAACGTTGCGCTGGATCAACCCGTCGATTAGCACGACGCCGCGCGGGTTTATCGGTCAACGCACCACGGCGTTACTGCTGGCGGCACTCGTATGTGAGAAAGATTTGGCCAACATCGATTGCCGGATCCATTGCCCGAGACAACCAAACGCGACATGACCTACGGCAGTCTTCACCCCCTCGATCCGGAAAGTTTCATTGTACGCGCCGAGGTTCATATCCTCGGTATCGAGCCCCAGATCAGCCGACTCTCGAACTGCCAATCACTCTCAATCGTGCCCAACTTCACGAGATCCTGGAGGCCGCCTTCGGCTGGACCGCTAGCCATCTGCATCAGTTCAATTTTGGCGGCTCACCTACTGAGCCCCCGGAGTTCGATGACGACGGTCTGTTCGACAGCAGGATTTTCGAGGCGACCGGGGTCAGGATGATCGACCTTCACTTACCCCACGGTTCTAGCGAGCCCCCTCTCTCGATTCTGACCTGTGCCGGTCGCTTCACCACAGGCGT
The DNA here is from genome assembly GCF_013283195.1 of Ensifer adhaerens. GTDB lineage: Bacteria > Pseudomonadota > Alphaproteobacteria > Rhizobiales > Rhizobiaceae > Ensifer > Ensifer adhaerens_G. Next base: position 1,079,762 of record NZ_JABEKT010000002.1, read on the forward strand.
TTTCGAACCTGCAAACCGTAGTTGAGGAATTCGTTTGCCCCTAAATGCCGCCGTCGCTGGGACCGTCGGCTACTCCTCCTACGGGTTTGCGCAAGTGAGCGTCGACGACGTTGCTCGGTTGCTCGCCTCGTTCAAAGCCGGGGCTGCAGGGTGCCGGGAGGGTCGCTTCCTGAACAAGCCGTTGCCGGTCGAAAACATCGAGGGCCGCCCGCACAGCCCCTCACTCGCTCCAGCGCGATTGGGCGCGCTCGCGAGCGGCTGTGCCCGCGCCGAACAACACCACTCGGCTGGACACGAGCTCGCGGCGCCGTGAGCCAACTTCAAACAGGTCCGAGCGCTATTGCGGTCAACACGCGTGGCTCATGACGATGCGAGCGCATAGCAATCGGAATTAGGGTCCGGTTCCTGTCAGGCTCCAATAGCTCGGTTTGCTTGTGGCTGGCTGCCGACCAAAGTACCGTCGCCGATAAAAATGCCGGGATGATTTTCATCATCCCGGCCAGGTGGCTCACTGGGAGGAGAGGTCTTCTTCGGAGGGTCAGGCTTTCTTGCGGTTCTTCTGTCGATAGACGTCGATGACGACGGCTGCGACGATGATCAGGCCCTTGACGATTTCCTGGTAGTAGGCGTCGACCCTGAGGAAGGTGAAGCCGGAGGTCATGACGCCGAGGATGATCGTGCCGATCACAGTGCCGGTGATGCGGCCGACGCCGCCGGTCAGAGACGTGCCGCCGATGACGGTCGCAGCGATCGCGTCGAGTTCGTACATAACGCCCATGCCGGCCTGCGCCGTCTGAGCGCGGGCGGCGGTGACCACACCTGCAAGGCCTGCCAGCATGCCGGCAATGGCGTAAACCTTGATCAGATGCGCCTCGACGTTGATGCCCGAGACGCGGGCCGCCTGAACGTTGGCGCCGATTGCATAGGTGAACTTGCCGTAGCGGGTATAGCGCAGGGCAACGTGGAAGATGACGGCAACGACCAGGAACACGACCACGGGCCAGATACCGGTGCCGATGAAATTGAACTGCTCGGTGAGGCCTGATACCGGCTGACCCTTGGTGTACCACTTGGAGATGCCGCGCGCCGAAACCATCATGCCAAGCGTGGCGATGAAGGGCGGGATTTTCGTTCTGGCGATCAACTGGCCGTTGATGAGGCCGGCCAGCAGGCCGACGCCGATGCCGAGCCCGATCGGCACGATGGCGGGAAGGTCCGTCAGTGAAGGATAGAGTGCACGCGGCCAGGAGGAGGCCTGCGCCACGCTGGCCGAGAACATCGCGGTCATGCCGACGACGGAGCCGGAGGACAGATCGATGCCACCGGTGATGATCACCTGGGTCACGCCGACGGCGATGATGCCGATCACGGCAACCTGCAGGATCATGATCGTCAGGCGTTGCGGGTTCAACAGGAAGCTCTGCCCGACGAAGATCCAGCCGAGGACTTCGTAGACGAGCGCGATGCCGATCAGCACCAGGAAGATGCTGAATTCGGGCGGCATCCGGCGCTTGGCAGCCGGAAGGGCCGAGCCGGTGCCTTGTGCGGCGACATTGGTTTCCATTGTTCGTTCCTCCCTGTGGTCCGTTCGGTTCGCGCTTAGCTGGCGGCGAGTTCCATGACCTTGATCTGGGTTGCCTCGGCACGGTCGAGGATGCCTGTGACGCGTCCTTCATGCATGACCATGATGCGATCGCTCATGCCGAGCACCTCCGGCATTTCCGAAGAAATCATGATGACGGCGACGCCGTTGCGGGCGAGTTCGGTGACGAGGCGGTGGATTTCCGCCTTGGCGCCGACATCAATGCCGCGCGTCGGCTCGTCGAGGATCAGGATGCGCGGGTTGGTGAGCAGCCAACGACCGATCAGCACCTTCTGCTGATTACCGCCAGACAGGTTCTCGATGCGCTCCTGCAGGTTGGGTGTCTTAACGCGAAGCTTGCGGCTCATCTCTTCGCAGGCGGCAGTGATGTCCTTCTCCGCTACGAAGCCGCCCTTGACGAAGCGGTCCTGCAGCACGGCGATCTGCATGTTTTCAAGCACGTCAAGGATCAGCAGGCAGCCGGTGTCCTTGCGGTCTTCCGTCAGGAACGCCATGCGGTTGCGAATGGCGGTATTGGGAGTGTCGATCGACACCGTCTTGCCGTCGATGGCAATGGTGCCCGAACTTGCAGGCGTGACGCCAAAGAGCGTCTCGGCCACGTTCGAACGGCCGGAGCCAACGAGCCCGGCAATCCCGAGGATCTCACCGGCGCGCACGTCGAAGGAGACATCGCGGAAGACACCGTTGAGCGTCAGGTTCTTGACGGAAAGCACGACGTCGCCGATCGGCACGTCCTCTTTCGGAAACATCTGGGTGATTTCGCGGCCGACCATCATGCGGATGATGTCGTCGCGGGTGACGTCGCTCGAGGCATGCGTGCCGATGTACTTGCCGTCACGGAACACCGAGAATTCGTCGGCGATCTCGAACAGCTCGTTCATCTTGTGGGTGATGTAGACGATGCCGATGCCCTGCGAGCGCAGGTCGCGGATGATCTCGAAAAGGTGCGCGACCTCGCGCTCCGTCAGGGCGGAGGTCGGCTCGTCCATGATCAGGACGTCGGATTCGTAGGAGACCGCCTTGGCGATCTCGACCATCTGGCGGTTGGCAACCGAGAGGTGGCGGACCTCGATCTCGGGATCAAGCTTGATGTTCAGGCGGTCGAACAGCCGGGCGGTGATGCGGCGCATTTCGCCATGATCGACGAAGCCGAAGCGGTTCTTCGGCTCGCGCCGGATCCAGATGTTCTCGGCGACCGTCATGAACGGCATCAGGTTCAGCTCCTGATGGATCATGGCGATGCCGTTTTCGAGTGCGTCGAGCGGCGATTTCAGCCGGATGTCGACGCCCTTCAACTGCACCTCGCCCTTGTCGGGCGTATAGATCCCGGCGAGGATCTTCATCAGCGTCGATTTGCCGGCGCCATTCTCGCCCATCAGCGCATGGACGGTGCCGCGCTTCAGGCGGAAGGACACGTCGTCGAGCGCCACGACGCCCGGGAATTCCTTGCGAATGCCTTCGACATTGAGAAGGTATTCGGCGTTGGGTACGGCGCCGCTGGCGCGCACGGCGGCCATCGTTGTCGGACTGAGCGTCATTGTCATTGCCTCCCCGTCAATTCCGGCTTTCGCGGAAAAGTCCTCGCAGCTGGTGGGTCAACCAGCATTCTCTCCGCAGGCGCTAGTCTACAGGATCAGCGCAGCTGCCGCGGGACTGTTTTTGAATGAGAGCGCGGGGATATCCCGAGCTCTCGATGCAAAACGGATCAGTTCTTGGCCTGATAGCTGGCCATGTTGTCCTTGGTGACGAGCTCGAAGGGGATGTAGACCTTCTTCTCGATGGCTTCGCCCTTGGCGAGCTTGAGGGCTGCATCAACCGAGCCCTTGCCCTGACCGGCCGCGTTCTGGAACACGGTCACGTCGAGGTCGCCTGCGGCCATTGCAGCAAGTGCGTCCTGGGTCGCATCGATGCCGCCGATGATGACGCTGTCCATCGAGCGGCCAGCCGCCTTCAGTGCCTGGATCGCGCCGATCGCCATTTCGTCGTTGTTGGAGATCACCGCGTCAAATTCCAGACCGGCAGAAAGCCAGTTGGTCACAAGGTCAGAGCCCTGCGTGCGCGACCAGTTGGCGGTCTGCTCTTCGACGATCTCGATGCCCTTGCATGCTTCGGTCGCGAGCACGTCATGGATGTCCTTGGTGCGCATGCGGGCGGCCTGGTTGGAGAGCTCGCCCATCATGACGACGGCCTTGCCCTTGCCACCGAGCATCTTGCAGATTTCCTGGGTCTGCAGCGTGCCGGATTCCTGTTCGTTCGAGGCGACGAAGGCCTGCTTTTCCGGCAGGGTATCGACGTTGACAGGCTCGCGGTTGACGTAGACGAGCGGGATGCCGGCGTCCGCTGCAATCTTGGACATGGCGGCAGTTGCGTCGGTATCGACAGGGTTGACGATGATGGCGGTGACGCCGGCAGCGATGAAGTTCTGGATCTGGCTCTGCTGCTTCGAAACGTCGTTCTGCGCGTCTTCGATCTGCAGGTCGACGCCACTGAGCGTCTTTGCGTAGTCGGACATGCCGTTGCGCAGGACCGTCAGGAAGTTGTCGTCGAACTGCGCCATGGAGACGCCGATGGTTTCGGCATGCGCCGCCGTCGACATCATGACAGCCATGGCTGTACCCAGCAGGAACTTTTTCATTGTCTTTCTCCTCCACATTCGGTGCCCGGCCACACCTTCTCCAGCCGGAAACGCTGACCACATCGGGTTGCGTCGATCCCTGATCGGAAGCGGTACTCCCGCTACGCTCCAATCAAAACGGAATAAAAGAACCAGTGATTTGCAATTACGGAATATGTATTCCATTTTATGTGGACGCCGTCAAGAGTGTCTTTCGGCGTCTCACTTCGTTTTCCCGTGATCGATGGTGCCGCGTGTTAGAGCCCTGCTTCCATGTAAGCCATGCTGGCCTTGAGGGCGGTGACTGGGTCGACAAGTCCGTGGACTTCATCGGCAAAAGGTTCGAACGAGAATGGACCGGCATAGCCCGCCGCCAGCAGGCGCCTGATCTGTCCGACATTGTCGAGGGTGTCATTCTGGTCGACCAGAACGCGATGCGAGTCGCGCAGATCTGCGATCGCCACATTGCGGTCGGTAACCCCGGAAATATGAACGAGGCCGGTCATATCAGGGTGGATTGCCGGCTCGTCAGCGAGATGGTGGTGGAAGGTATCGTGGACAATACGGAATGTGCCTTCGCCGCCAATCGCCCTTATCGCATCAACAGCTTCCGTTTTGGAGCGAAGCGAGCAGATCTCGAAGCCGAGCGGTTCGACAAGTCCGATGACGCCGGCGGCATCGAGCATCGGCTTCAGGGCTGAAAGTGCTTGCTTCAAGTTGGATTGGCGCTCGCCATCGGCTTGGCCGCTGCCGTCATTGACAGGCACGAGAACAAGCGCCTTTGCCCCGCAGTCTTTGGCATAGGAGATCAGGTGGTCGGCTTCGGCCGCACGGGTTTCGTTCCATTCGTTGAAGCGCTGCAGGGCGTTGATGGAGATGATCGTTACGCCATGTCTCCCGGCAAGCGCTGCCACGTCTGCCGCCGGCGCTCCGTCCAGGATGGCGTTGCCGGGTAGGTCGTTGCGGATTTCGACGGACGTCATGCCGAGCGAGCGCGCAAGGGCAAAATAGGCGTCGAGCGGCAGGGCGGGCGTGGTCATGTGGTTGAGTGCGAAGGGCAGGGCAGCCATGGGAATGTCTCCTCCAGGTTCGGAATGTTAGTAGCTATAAATGGAACGTTCATTCCATTTATAGCTACTCGCACAGATCGCCGATGGCTAGGCGGCGGCTGAAAAGTGTCTCGTCAAAGCGCTTGCATTGCTGCAAGATTGTCATCCATCGATGATGGGATTCAATCAATCGGCCAGTCATTCCATCGCGACCTTGGTAACACTGGGCAGTCACTCTTGCGGCGCGCCGGATGCGGGGTGGTCTCGAAAGCTGTGCTCGTGCGACGGTCATCGGGCAAGTTCGGTTTGCATTTGGCGCTGCAAGGTGGTTTTTGGCGCAAAGTGCCGAGGTGGCCGGCAGAGTGAGAATGTGAACGTGTCCGACAATCCTACGCTAGCCGCAATGCAAGCCCGTCCATGGCACCCGAAATGGGGTGCAAGGCTCGGGGCGACGTATTTCGTGCACAAGGCGTTTCCTTGGCTGGGGCGCTATTTCGGCGAGGCGCCGCTTCGTTCGACGCTGGCGCCCGGGCTCGATGGCATCGTGTCATGGGGTGGCCGGCTGCCGGCGAAAACGGCCATGAGAATAGCCCGATTGCGTCAACTTCCGCACTGGCATCTCGAGGATGGTTTCCTGCGCTCCGTCGGTCTCGGCAAGGATGGCAGTATCCCGATCTCGATTATCATCGATGACAAGGCTCTCCCGGTCGATGCTGGTCGCGCCTCGCGATTGGAATTGCTGGTCCGCGATGCGGCTGGCGGCGTTGCGCACGATGTCGGTGCGCCGATCCGTGAGGCGCTGGTTGAGCATAAGCTGTCGAAGTACAACAATCTCCCTCACACTGAGCCCCGGCTCGATCGCTCGACACGGCGCAGGCTCCTTCTCGTCGATCAGGTTTTTGGCGATGTTTCCGTCGAAAAGGCGCTCGGTTCGGCTTCCGCCTTTGACAGAATGTTGGATGATGCACTCGCAACCGGCGCGCAGATTGTCGTTCGGACGCATCCAGATGTTATTGCCGGTCACCGCAAGGGCTACATGACCGAGCGGGCATCGAAATTGCCAGGCGTGACGCTTATGGCCGACAAGGTCTCTGCGGCCGCAATCCTCGCCGTCGTCGACGAAGTGTGGACCGTCTCCAGCCAAATGGGCTTCGACGCGCTTCTGCGGGGTCTTCCCGTTCGTTGTTATGCGACGCCGTTTTATGCAGGTTGGGGGTTAACAGAAGACCGCGTGGAGGATCGAGCGCAAGCGGCGCATGCGCGGCGGGCAACCGCGCGCCCCACAGTCGACCAGCTAACGTTCGCAGCTTTCAGCCTTTACCCCGTCTACCGCCATCCAAAGACGTGGCACGTGCTGGAGCCGCTCCAGGCAATTGATTGTCTGGTCGAAGAAATCGCCACAACGAGGCGGACTGGCTGACGTTCTTGTCAAGCCGGGCATTCGCCGTCAGATGTTCTCCGGCGTGAAGAGATCAAAGGGCAGGAAGGTCTGCCCGGGTGCACCTGTTGGCCCTTTGTCGATCGCCTGTATCATCAGACTGATCGTCTCTCGGGCCAAGGCTGCGGTCGGCGTCGATATCGCGAGTGTCACGACATCGTCGGCAAGTGCCGCGCGTGACTCCGGCGTCAACTCATTGACGACGGCGATCAGCTTGCCTTCGAGCTTTTCCTCGCGGATGGCCGAGATCGCGCCTTCCATGCCGCCGCCGCAGACGTAGAATCCGATCAGATCCGGGTGGCGTTGCAACAGATTGAGCGTCGCTTCGTGGGTGATTTCGGCCGTATCGAGATTGACCATCGTGTCGAGCACTTCGAAGTCAGGGGCGTGCTCGCGGAAATAGGACCGGAAGCCGATTTCGCGCAGTTCATGGCCGAGAAATCGATGGCTGCCGACGAACGCCGCGACCTTGCCGGGCCGCTTCGCTGCCTTGGCAATCATCCAGGCGGCAGTCCTGCCGACCTTGTGATTGTTCAAGCCGACATAGCCTTCACGCACGCCGGCAGCAAAATCGGAAAGCAGCGAGAAGACCGGGATTCCGCGTTCCTTCAACTCTTCGACCACGGCCGTCACGGCAGGATAATCCGGCGCCACAAGCGCAATCGCCTGATTGCGGGCGGCCATTGTTCGCAGTTTCTCGGTGATTCCCGTTGGTGTCGAGTTCGCGACGAATTCGACCTGGGGCACGGCGCGGACGGTTGAAAGCGCAAGGGCTGCGTTTTCCATCTCCTTGGCGACAATCTGATAGAAGGCCTGTTGCGGTTTCTGCAGCAGGAAGCCGACACGATATTGCGGCAGATCCTCGAAGACGCGCTGCCGCAACAGGCCGACGGCGTGATAGCCGATGCCCTTGGCGGCGTCATAGACCCGGCGGGCCGTCTCTTCGCGCACGGGATGTCGGCCGTTGAGAACGCGGTCCACGGTTGCAACGCTGACGCCTGCGGCGCGGGCAAGGTCGGCGATCGTCGGTCTGTTGCTCATGGGCTGCCCCTGAAATGATTCCATCATCCATGAAATGCAAGATTTGATGGTATTTGAGAGAATATATCATCACTGCATTGAAGACTAGCAAAAGTCAACCTATCGTCAGTTCCACAAGCTGAGGACTGACCGCCCGACGCGGTCGAGTGGCGGAGGAGGGAATGATGGCGATGGTTCCGACAAAGCGTGATTACAGCCTGCTTGGGCGCGACGCCCAGGCGGCCGTCGCCAATGGGCTGTCTGCGGCCGAGTGGTATCACACCGAGATCCCGCGCAAGCAGATGAAAGAACTGATGAAGCGCGAGGATGGTCCAGCCATTCGCGATACTGCCATCTGGTTCGGCAGTCTCATCCTCTTCGGCGGCCTCGGCGTCTACTTCTGGGGAACATGGTGGGCTGTTCCCTTCTTTCTCGCTTACGGCGTCCTCTACGGTTCGGCATCCGACAGTCGCTGGCACGAATGTGGTCATGGCACGGCGTTCAAGACGATGTGGATGAACGATGTCGTCTACCAGGTCGCCTGCTTCATGATCATGCGCAACCCGGTGACCTGGCGCTGGAGCCATACCCGCCATCATACCGACACGGTCATTGTCGGTCGGGACCCTGAAATCGCCGTCATGCGCCCACCGGATCTCATTCGCCTGGTGCTGAATTTCTTCGGCATTCTCGATGTCTGGCATGCGGTGGTCGACATGGTCCGCAACGCATTCGGCGTCATCAGTGCCGCCGAGAAGACTTTCATCCCGGAAATGGAGCAGCCGAAGGCAATCCGCATCGCGCGCATCTGGTTTGCGATCTATCTCGCCACGATCAGCCTGTCCTTCTACCTCGGCTCGATCCTGCCTTTGATGCTGATCGGTCTGCCGCGCCTCTATGGCGCCTGGCATCACGTGATGACGGGCCTGCTGCAACATGGCGGGCTCGCCGACAACGTCACGGACCACCGGCTGAACAGCCGCACCGTCTACATGAACCCGATCAGCCGCTTCATCTACTGGAACATGAACTACCACGTCGAACATCACATGTTCCCGATGGTGCCCTATCACGCGCTGCCGCGGCTTCACGCGATGATCAAGCATGACTTGCCCGAACCGAACCCGTCCATGCTTCACGGCTATCGCGAGATGATCCCGGCGTTCCTGCGTCAACTGAGGAACGAAGACTACTTCCTCAAGCGCGCACTGCCACAGACGGCAAAGCCGTATCGCGAAGAATTTCACAGCGATGGCCTGGTGCATGCCGCCGAATAGGCACGCCAGACAACAACCAACATTGGGAGGAAAACCATGACCGACAACTGGATCGAGGTCTGTGCGGCCAATGAGATCGACGAAGAGGATGTCATCCGCTTCGATCATGAAGGGCGGACCTTCGCAGTCTACCGCAGTCCGGACGACGAATATTTCGCGACCGACGGTCTCTGCACCCACGAGCATATCCACCTCGCCGATGGCTTGGTGATGGACGACATCATCGAATGTCCGAAGCACAATGGCCGCTTCAACTACAAGACCGGCCAGGCCAAGGGCGCACCCGTCTGCGTCAACCTGAAGACCTATCCGGTCAAGGTCGAGGCGGGCAACGTTTTCATAGCGGTGGTTTGAACGCGGACCCTTAGCGCTCAACGCGAACATCGGGAGAGGCATATGAAAAGCATCGTCATCGTCGGCGCCGGCGAGTGTGGCGCACGGGCGGCGTTCGGCCTTCGGGAAAAGGGCTACGAGGGCGAGATCACGCTCATCGGTGCAGAGCCGCATCTTCCCTACGAACGGCCACCGCTCTCGAAGGAAGGTTTGGTCGATGCGCAGGGTCCGAAACATGTCGCCGAGCTCGACCGCTATCAGTCCGCACGGATCACCGTGCTCACCGACGCGCCTGTTGAGGGCATCGATCGGGGCGAAAGGACGGTGCGAGTTGCAGATGGACGTAAGCTTTCCTACGATCGGTTGTTGCTCGCAACCGGTGCAAAGCCGAAGTCGTTCCCAGGGCAGCCCGAAAACGCACCGCTTGTCCGCGTGCTCCGAACCCATGCCGATGCCGCTGCCATCCGCATGAAGCTCGCACCTGGCAGCACACTTGCCATCATCGGTGGTGGGTTTATCGGCCTGGAACTGGCGGCGACCGCCCGCAAGCTCGGCGCGGAGGTCGTTGTCCTCGAGGGCCTGCCACGCGTGCTGTCCCGTGGTGTGCCGGAAGAAATCGCTGCCGTCGTCGCCGAAAGACATAGGCTGGAAGGCGTCGATATCCGCTGCAACGCCAGGATCGCTGGCATAGAGATGCGCGAGAAGAGGGCGCTCATTCAGCTAGGTGATGGCGACAGCCTGGTCGCCGACCTGGTCGTCGTCGGCATTGGCGCCGTGCCGAATACGGCCTTGGCCGAGGCTGCAGGCCTTGTCGTTGACAATGGCATTGCCGTCGACGAGACGCTTTGCACCTCCGACCCCAACATATTTGCGGCGGGCGATTGCTGCTCCTTTCCCCTTGGACATTATGGCGGTCGGCGCATACGGCTTGAGGCCTGGCGTAACGCCCAGGATCAGGGAACGCTCGCCGCCGCCAATCTTTTGGGGGCAGCCGAGCCGATCAACAGCGTGCCGTGGTTCTGGTCGGATCAATACGACCTCACCCTGCAGATTGCAGGCCTCGCCGAAGGGGCTGTGACCGTGGTGCGGCGCGACCTTGGCGACGGTGCCTTCATTCTCTTCCATCTTGACGCCAGCGGCCGGCTGATCAGTGCCAGCGGCATCGGCAAAGGAAACGCTGTTGCGCGTGACATTCGCCTTGCCGAGATGCTGATTGCTGCCGGCAAGCGGCCAAGTCCGCAGGCGCTGGGCTCAACCGAAACCAAGCTGAAGGCGCTGCTCGCCGCCTGAAGCGGGTTGCATTCCTCATTCATAACAACAACCGATATCCGGAGATCCCGATGCGAAACCGCCGCCCCACTGTTGCCGACCTGCTGTCGATCAAGGGCAAGAGACAGTTGACGATGCTGCGGGTGGAAACGCTTGAGGAGGCCGAGGCGGCCGAAGCGGCCGGTATCGACCTGGTCTCCGTGCCGCCGGCCCTGCTCGGTCCGGAGTTTCGCGAAGTCGCGCCCACCTGCTTTGCCTTTCCAGGCCTCGAATACGGCGACCTTGTTACTGCCGATGAATACATCCGCGCCGCGTTCAAGGCGCTGAAGGCGGGAGGAGATGCCGTCTATTGCGCGGCAAGCCTTTCTACCGTTCGCCGCATGCGCGACGAGGGCATTCCGGTCTGCGGCCATGTCGGCCTCATTCCCTCCAAGGCCACCTGGACCGGTGGGTTTCGCGCGGTCGGCAAGACGGCGGCAAGTGCGCTCGAAATCTGGCGGCAGGTCAAGGCGCTGGAAGAGGCGGGCGCCTTTGCCGCCGAGATCGAAGTGGTGCCGGGCGAGGTCGCTGCAGCCATCAGCGCGAAAACATCGATGCTGATGCTCTCCATGGGGGCGGGTACAGGCTGCGACGCGCAATATCTCTTCAGTGATGATGTGCTCGGCGCCAATCGTGGCCATGTTCCCCGTCACGCGAAGATTTACCGCAACTTTGCTGCCGAATATGAGCGGCTGCAACGCGAACGTATTGCCGCTTACTCGGAGTTTGCAGAAGACGTGCGTTCTGGTGTCTATCCGGAGCCGAGCCATCACGTCGGGATCGACAAGGCAGAACTGAACTCCTTCTTGTCGGATCTAGAGCGGACGTAGGCCGGGAACGCTTTGCCTCGCCTTGCCTTGCGCGGTCCGGTTGGTGTATTCAGGCTGACTGATTATCTCCCACCTGCAGCACCGGATCTCCACTTGAACGCGTTCGTCCAGGGTACCCTGACTTTTCTCGCCATTCTCGCAGTTATCTATGCCGCCACGGTGCTCGTCTATTTTGCGCTTGGCTATGGCATCACTTGGCTGAACGACCGCAACCCGAAGCGTCGCATCCAGAAGGGGCGGCGAGGTGAGAAACGGAAGACGGTCGAGATCCGCCAGAGCATGGCGTCCATCCTGGTGACCTGCACATCAGTCGCAATCGGCCTCTTCGTCCAGTATCAGGGATGGACCCTGTTTTCACCCTGGGACTTCAGCTGGTGGACGGCCGTGCCGCTCTTCTTGCTTTGCATGGTGCTATTCGACGCGTGGTTCTATTTTGCGCACCGCTTGCTGCACACCAAGCTGTTCTACAAATATCATCTTCTGCATCACCGCAGCGTCGCCCCGACGGTGTGGAGCAATGATTCAATCGGCTTGGTCGATACCGCCCTGTCGCAGGGTTACTACGCCGTCATCACTTTTGTGGTGCCGTTTCCGCCGCTTATCCTGCTGGCGCACCGGCTGTTCGACCAGATCAACGGCACGTTCGGGCATGCGGGCTTTGAATATTTTGCCTCGCCGACGGCGCGCTACCCCTGGCCGCTGCTCTGCACCACCTATCACGACCAGCATCACGCCGAGTTCAAATACAACTACGCCAACTACTTCTCCTTCTGGGATCGTGTGCTCGGCACGATCTCGCCTGTCTACGATCGCCGGGTCGAGGCGTTCGAGGGCGAGGCGCCGGCCATCAGCCTCAAGCGGCCGTCGCAAACGTCTTCCGCGCAGGAAGTAACGGCAACCTCCGATCGGTAGATCGCGGCTCCGGCAACAATGGCATTTTCTCTGATATCCGAGATCGTTAGGTGATTTTTCCCGTTCGGGAAACAACCTCAGATCACCGTGCCTCGTCGTCTCCCGTGACGGCCGCTAGGTTTCACTCAACCTGCCGCCTCTATTCCACCGGAGATACCCATGAAGAAACTGCTGATTGCGGGTGCCGCCTTTGTCGCGCTGCTGAGCGGCCCGGCCTTTGCCGACGCGCCGACCACCCTCCTTAATGCTTCTTATGACGTTGCGCGGGAAGTTTTTGCGGCCGAGAACGAAGCCTTCATCAAGGCGCATCCGGGTATCACCGTCGACCAGTCGCATGCGGGCACCTCGAAGCAGGCGCGCGCCATCGTCGAGGGCCTGGAGGCTGACGTCGTCACCTTCAATCAGGTGACCGATATCGACTTCCTGGCAAAGAACGGTTTTGTCGCCGAGGGATGGCAGAAGGAATTTCCGAACAACGCGTCGCCTTTTTATTCCTTCCCGTCCTTCCTGGTGCGCGCCGGCAACCCGAAGGGTATCAAGGACTGGGGCGATCTCGCCCGTGACGATGTGAAGGTTGTCTTCCCGAACCCGAAGACATCGGGCAATGCGCGCTACACCTATCTGGCAGCGACAGCCTATGCCAAGGAAGCGTTCAAGGATGATCCCGCCAAGGTCACCGAATTCGTCAAGAAGATCTTCGACAACGTTCCAGTCTTTGATACCGGCGGTCGCGCTGCAACCACGACCTTTGTCGAGCGCGAAATCGGCGACGTGATCATCACTTTCGAAGCGGAAACCCGCTCGATCGCCAAGCAATACGGCACCGACAAGTTCGAGAGCGTCGTGCCCTCGGTCAGCCTGCTTGCCGAATTCCCCGTCGCCGTCGTCGACAAGGTCGCCGAGAAGCGCGGCTCGCGCGAACTGGCAAAATCCTACCTCGATTTCCTCTACACCGAGGAAGGCCAGAAGATCGCCGCCGAATATGGACACCGCGTCCACAACGAAAAAGTGGCAGCCGAGTTTAAGGATCAGTTTCCGGAGATCCGCCTTGTCAAGGTCGAAGACGTCTTCGGCGGTTGGGGCAAGATCAAGGACGAACACTTCGCCGCCGGTGCCGCGCTCGACCAGATCTACGGCAATCGCTAACAGGCGATAGCAGGCCCAACCTTTCGCCCGGCGAGTTCTGCTCGCCGGGTTCTGCCGTGAATGAATGACATGCCGCCGTGGAGGCGATCACTTGAAACGCAATGTTCTGCCCGGACTTCCCCTGTCGCTGGGCATCACCCTCTTTTATGTCGGGCTGATCGTCGTGCTGCCCTTGGCGGCTCTGGTTTTCAAGGCGGCGAGCCTCGGACCCGCCGAATATTGGGCGATTGTGTCGTCGCCGCGCGCCGTCGCGAGCTACCGCGTCACCGTGCTTTCAGCGCTTGTCGCCACCGCCTTCAATCTCGTCTTCGGCCTGGCGCTTGCCTGGGTGCTCGTTCGCTACCGCTTTCCGGGACGACGCATTGTCGACGCGATCGTCGATCTGCCTTTCGCCCTGCCGACGGCCGTTGCCGGCATCGCCTTGACGACGCTCTTTGCCTCAAATGGCTGGTTCGGTTCGCTTCTGGCGCCCCTCGGCATCAAGGTGGCCTACACGCCGCTCGGCATCATGGTGGCCATGTGCTTCACCAGTCTGCCCTTCATCGTCCGCACGGTGCAACCGGTGCTAGAAGACCTCGATCCTGCACTGGAAGAGGCCGCGCAATCTCTCGGCGGATCGGACAGCGCGATCTTCGTGCGCGTCATTCTGCCCTTGCTGATGCCGGCTTTGCTTGCGGGCCTGTCACTTTCCTTCGCCCGGTCGCTGGGCGAATTCGGCGCGATCATCTTCATTGCCGGCAACCAGCCGATGGAAACCGAAATCACCGCATTGCTCGCCTTCATCCGGCTTGAGGAATACGACTATCAGGCAGCTGCCGCGATCGCCTCGGTGCTTTTGATCACCGCCTTCCTGATGCTGGCCGCCACCAATCTTCTGCAGGCGCGTGCCTTGCGCTACACCGCGAGGTCTTGACGATGACGCCGACCAGACGCAAACCGCCGCGCGTTGGCGACGGGCCGATCATCCGCCGCGTGCTGATTGGCACGACGCTGTTCTTCGGCGCCATTCTGGTGCTCGCACCACTGATCGTGATTGCCGTCGAAGCTTTCGGCCAAGGTTTGAAGGCTTATGCCGCGACCATCGCTCATCCCGACACGCGCCATGCCATTTTCATGACGGTCGCCACTGCCTTGATCGCCGTGCCTGTCAACACTGCCTTCGGTCTAGCCGCGGCCTGGGCGATCACCAAGTTCGACTTCTGGGGAAGACGTGCTCTCCTTGTCGTCATCGAGATCCCGTTCTCGATCTCGCCGATTGTCGCTGGTGTCGCCTATCTCTTCGTCTACGGCCTGCAGGGCCTGTTCGGCCCGATGCTTGAGGCGGCGGATATCAAAATCCTCTTCGCCCTGCCAGGTATTGTGCTCGCCTCGATGTTCGTGACCGCACCCTTCGTTGCGCGCGAGCTCATTCCCTTGATGCAGGCGCAGGGCAGGGACCTCGAAGAGGCGGCAACCTCGCTCGGAGCTTCGGGCTGGCGCACGTTCTTCTCCGTGACGTTGCCGAATGTGAAATGGGCGCTGCTTTACGGCGTCGTTCTCTGCAATGCCCGCGTCATGGGCGAATTCGGTGCGGTCTCGGTCGTCTCCGGCAATATTCGCGGCCAGACCAACACGCTGCCGCTCCATATCGAGCTGCTTTATCACGACTACCAGGCGGCGGGCGCCTTTGCCGCTGCTTCGATCCTCGCGACGCTTGCCGTCGTCACCATCATTGCCAAGGTCGCGCTCGAGCGCCGCGGTGCCGGCCGCCGGCCGGCGCTTGCCGCTGCCGCCAAGGAACAGAACGCAGGAACCAGCTCATGAAGATCCGTCTCGACCAGGTCGTCAAAACCTTCGACACGTTCCGCGCCGTGCACGGCGTCTCGCTCGACATCGAGAGCGGACAGCTGGTGGCCCTCCTTGGTCCCTCCGGTTCCGGCAAGACGACGATCCTGCGCATGGTGGCCGGTCTCGAATATGCCGATGGCGGCCACATCTATTTCGGCGATCAGGACGCGACCGACATCCCGGTGCGCGACCGCGGCGTCGGCTTCGTGTTTCAGCACTATGCTCTCTTTCCGCACATGACGGTGGCCGAGAACATCGCCTTCGGCATGAAGGTCTCCAAAACCAAGCGCAGTAAGTCGGAAATCGCCACGCGCGTCGAAGAGCTGCTGCGCCTCGTCAAGCTCGAAGGGCTCGGCGACCGCTTCCCCGGCCAGATCTCCGGCGGTCAGCGTCAGCGTGTGGCGCTGGCCCGCGCGCTGGCCGTCGATCCCAAGGTGTTGCTGCTAGACGAGCCGTTCGGCGCGCTCGATGCCAATGTCCGCCGGGACTTGCGCCGCTGGCTGCGCGAGATCCACGACGAGCTCGGGATCACGACCCTGTTCGTGACGCACGATCAGGAAGAGGCGCTGGACCTCGCCGACCGTGTCGTCATCCTGGATCAGGGTAGGATCGTGCAGGAAGGAACGCCTGCAGAAGTTTGTCGCGCGCCGAATTCGGCATTCGTGATGCGGTTTTTGGGAGATGCAAACCGGATCTCGGCGAATGTTCGGGACGGGCGAGCCTATATTGGTGAGACCGTGATCGACGCGCCGTCGTCGAGCGATGGTCCGATCGACATTTACTTGCGGCCGGGCGATGTTGATTGGCGCCCTGAGGGAGATGGCATATCCGCAACGATCGTCCGCGTCCTCGATCGACCCGGCGGCAGACGGGTTCTCGCCAATGTCGAAGGTGGCACGGCACTGGAGTTCGATGTGCCACCCGAGACGGATGTGCGGTCGGGGCAGCATGGAAGACTGCTGATCAAGCGCTCACGCCTTTACCCGGCCTGAAACAACATTGGAGGCATGGATATTCGGTTTGCGCAGATAACCCGAATTATGAGTTAAATTTCATTCAAAGCTCTGGCATAAGCGGCATACCGACTCCGGTTTCGCTGAATTGCAAGATAGAGAATGATGGCTGACGCTTCACAGGTCGAATTCAAGGTGCCGCTCAAGGCTGCGCCGGGAGCCTATGCCGACCGTCCTGTCGTTCTAACGGTTAAGGATCCAGGGCACCGTTTGGGTCTGCGCCCGCGCTTGGCGTTGCATCGAAAGGGCAGAGTACCAGCTATGGTTTTCCGCTCCTTCCTGGTGAATAGTAAAGGCCGCGGGCGGTTTTACGGATGGCTGCCGGTGCAATTCGAAGGCGCAACGCTTTTCGTGGATGATGCAACGGCTGAAGTATCCACGGACGTCACCCCGGAAATAAACGTGCGGCGGCTTTCGCTGCTCGAGATCGGGATTATCCTGGTTCTGCGACGACCCTTGTTCATTCTTCGTATTCTTCGTCTCCTTATGGCGCGCAATGTGAAAGGCGCCACGTTTCGCTTTGCCAGGCAGGTCGACGCTTTGTCGGCGCCGAGCTATGACGAATGGATCGACGCCCAGCAGGCTGCAGAGTGTGCGGAGATGCCAGTTCCCCCGGAAGACTGGCCAACAAAACCTTTCGTGTTTGTTTCCATTGAGGACGGCACGGAAAAGGCTCTCGCCGAAACACGTGCCTCACTTAGCGCGCAGACCTGGCGCGACTATGCCGAGATGCCGGCCAGTGAGGCAGCAAGGCTCAAGAATGAGGACGAGCAGGAGACCCGACCGCAACTGTGGATGCGGCTTCCCGCAGGTGTGCGTCTGGCGCCGCGTGCTTTGGAGAGGCTTGCGCAACCCTTCGCTTTCTCGTCTTCGGTGGCCGCGGTTTATAGCGATGAGGATCGTGTCAACAAGCTTGGTCGCCGGATCGATCCATTCTTCAAGCCGGCTTGGAATCCGCCACTTGCTTACTCCGGTTGGCTCCCATTGGACGGCGCCCTTGTCCGCTTGGCCGACCTGCCGGAGGGCTTGGACCTCGAGAATATGCCGTTGGGCGAAGTGATCGCCAAAGCTTCAAAGGGCAGTCGCGGTGCGGTTCTTCATGTGCCGCGGGTGCTATTGCACAGAGACGCTCCATACCAACGAACGATGAGGCCAGTTCGACTTAAACCGGATGCGCCTGAGGTGCCCAAGGTGAGCGTCATCATTCCGACGCGCGATCGGGCTGATCTGCTCGAAGCGTGTCTAAAGGGGCTTTTTGAACATACCGATGGCGTCGATCTGGATGTTATTGTTATCGACAATGACAGCTGCGATCACGCAGCACTGGACCTTATGGACCGCTATGAAAAGGCTGGCCGTATCCGCCGTCTGCCGCTGCCAGGTGGGTTCAATTTTTCACGGGCATGCAATCTTGGTGTCGAAGCATCGCGCCATGAACTCGTCCTTTTGCTCAACAACGACGTCGAGCCGTTGCGGCCGGATTGGCTTTCCAATCTTGCTCGGGAATTGGATGATCCCGATGTCGGCGCTGCGGGAAGCCTACTGTTTTTCCCGGATGGTTACGTGCAACACGGCGGTGTAACGCTCGGGGCTGGGACTGTTGCAAGGCATAGCTTTCATTTCCTGCACCCGCAATCCGGTGAGGACAATGGTCTCTTGCGTGAACGGCGGGAGATCTCCGCAGTCACCGCGGCTTGTCTGCTGTCACGTAAGAGCCTTTGGATGCAACTTGGTGGCATGGATGAGAGCAATTTGACCGTAGCGTTCAACGATGTCGACTATTGCCTCAAGGTACGGCAGGCGGGATGCACGATTGTCTGGACTCCTGATAGCGCCATGCTGCACAGGGAATCGGTTTCTCGAGGTGCGGACAATACACCTGAAAAGCTAGGCCGCTTCGCGCGCGAGGAAAAGACGGTGTATCAGCGGTGGGGCGATATCTTGCGGACTGATCCGTTTCACAACCCGAACCTCTCCCTGATCGCGGAGGATTTTGTTCTCGAGGCCCGCCCGCGCGATCTATCTCCTAGGTCATCACGATGACTGATCTCAGAGAACGACTTGCTCTATGGATCGAGCAAAAGCTGCCGCGCCCGAAGCTGAGGCCGGGGGCGACTGGCCGTCCACGTGGGCCTGTCAAGCGGATCATCGTCTTCGGGCGCATGCCGAACCCGACTTTTGACTATTATTTTGCTGCTCGGCTCGATGCGCCGGGCATGCCTCCGTCGGAGACCGTCGACATCAGGCATGGCAATCTTGCAGGCCTTGATGCAGAGGGCGCTTTCATCATCATCTGTCGCTATGCGTCACCGAAGGTTTTGACGTGGCTTGAACAGAATGTTGATCAGCTTTCAGGTGTCGGCCTGTTTGTCGATGACGATATCCCGGCCGTGGTCACAGGCCGGGATGCGAACCTTCGGTATCGCCTGGTTCTATGTTTTCGAGCGCTGTGGCCGCTGCGCCGCCTCAGTCGCCATCTCGATATTGTCTGGGCCTCGACACCGCATTTGGCTTCGACATTGCAGTTGGAGGAAGTTCAGGTGCTGCCACCCGCGCCTCCCGAAACATTGTGGAAGAAGCGGCCGGATGAAGCTGGTCCCGTTGTGAACGCTCTATCAGACCAGGTCTTGATTGCTTACCACGCGACGGGCGTTCACCTCGAAGAGCATCGCTTTTTGCGTCCGATTGTGGAGGAGGTCCTAGTTCAACGGCCACAGGCGCGATTTGAGGTATTCGCCGACGGACGGGCGGCATCGATCTGGGAAGGTATGGAACGAGTGGCGGTCCGAAGACCAATACCCTGGAACGACTATCTCGCGGACGCGAACAATC
The DNA here is from genome assembly GCF_013283195.1 of Ensifer adhaerens. Lineage (GTDB taxonomy): Bacteria > Pseudomonadota > Alphaproteobacteria > Rhizobiales > Rhizobiaceae > Ensifer > Ensifer adhaerens_G. Next base: position 1,098,964 of record NZ_JABEKT010000002.1, read on the forward strand.
GGACCATCGATGTCATGCTCGTTCCGCTTCACCCGTCGCGCGTGAATGATAGTCGAGCGCCGACGAAGCGGATCGACGTTGCCCGATATAAAGCGGCGGGTGTGTTTGCCGAGGGCGCGGCCTATGGATACGGAACAAGTGACGGTTCTGGCGAGCAGCGTGTGCCATATGTTCGCGACATTTGGCAGAATGCGATCCTAGGGCTGGTTGACGATCGTAAGACTCATGATTTGGCAACAGCAAGCACCTTGCGGCTTGTCCAGCAGATGACGCAAAGTGCGCACGAGGGGCTAAAAATGCTGGCGACGGACGCCGCCACAAACTTGCTTTGTTAGTAGGCTGTACAAAATCTCCGTTTCGCGTGTCTTGGTACCAGCCTCTACTGGACCGGTTGTCCGCGCCCATGCTAGTGGTCGCACCATATGAATAGTAGGTATTGTTGATGTCTTCTAAGGTTATTCTGGTTCGCTCGAAGCGATTTGGCGATGAGCGTGGGTGGTTTTCTGAAACCTATAATGAAAAAACTTTCTTCGAGCGGGGTATCCGCGACCGATTCGTTCAGGACAATCATTCGCTTTCGGTGCCCGTTGGCACGCTGAGGGGGTTGCATTTCCAAACGCCCCCATTCGCTCAGGCGAAGTTGGTTCGCTGCATTCGCGGCCGTATCTTTGATGTAGCCGTTGATATCCGTCGGGCTTCGCCGACGTTTGGGCGGTGGGTCGGAGCTGAACTATCGGCAGAAAACGGCAACCAACTTTACGTGCCGGTCGGCTTTGCCCACGGCTTTGTTACACTTGAGCCTTCTACCGAGGTCACATACAAGGTCTCGAACGTGTATTCCCCTGAAAACGACGGCGGGGTCCGATGGAACGATACGCAGATTGGAGTGAACTGGCCGCTCCCGCAAGATGTCGCCCCTACGCTAAGTGCCAAAGACGAGCGTCAGCCCTTATTGCGTGATTTCGACAGTCCGTTCGAATATGACGGAATACCGCTTGAAATGATCGAAGTTTAAGTATCTTCCAGGAGACGATATGCGCATTCTAGTTACCGGTGGAGCTGGTTTTATCGGATCTGCATTGGTCCGACATCTCATCGCAAACAGCGATCACGAAGTTCTGAATTTTGACAAATTAACCTACGCCGGAACCTTGACTTCTTTGGCGACGGTGTCGTCATCGCCTCGGTACCGGTTCAAACAGGGCGATGTTTGTGACGAGCATGTGGTCGCCGCCACGATCGAGGATTTTCAGCCGGACGTCATTACACATCTCGCGGCCGAATCGCACGTTGACCGCTCTATTGATGGTCCGGGCGCCTTTATCCAAACCAACATCGTCGGTACTTACACGTTGCTGACAAAAACTTTGGACTACTGGCGCCGATTGGGCGAAGTTCGTCAAAAATCCTTCCGCTTTCATCATATTTCGACGGACGAGGTTTTTGGTTCGCTCGGTGAAACTGGGTACTTCACCGAGACAACACCGTACGACCCGCGTTCACCATATTCGGCTTCAAAGGCGAGCTCGGATCACTTGGTTTCGGCTTGGGGGCACACATTCGGTCTGCCGGTGCTGGTGACGAATTGCTCCAACAATTACGGACCCTATCACTTCCCAGAGAAGCTGATCCCGCTAATGATCGTTAAGGCCCTGGCAGGGGAGCCTCTGCCTGTCTATGGAAACGGTGCAAATATCCGCGACTGGCTTTTCGTTGAAGACCATGTGCGGGCGCTCCAACGTGTGTTTGAGCAAGGTATTCCCGGACAGACTTACAATGTTGGTGGGAGTTCTGAGCGTCGCAACATCGATGTCGTGAACGCCATCTGTGACGCCCTCGACCAACGAGAGCCGCGAAATGATGGCAAATCATATAAAGAGCAGATCACCTATGTACCGGATCGGCCGGGACACGACCACCGCTACGCCATAGACGCCAGCAAGATCTCCAGCGAACTCGATTGGGAACCGTTGGAAACTTTCGAGAGCGGAATCACACGAACTGTTGGCTGGTATCTCGAAAACCGCCAATGGTGGGGGCAAATTCTGCAAGTGACAACGGCGGCTCAGCGTCGGGGATTGGGCGGATAGAATTAGATGGTTCGTATCTTGCTCACAGGTGGCACTGGCCAAGTAGGCTTAGAGCTGATCCGCAGCCGCGGCTGGCCAGAGAATGCTCAATTGGTTGCGCCCGCACGAAATGAACTTGATCTGTCGGATGTAAGCGCGATCGTGGAGTACGTCGCTGGCGGAAACTTTGCCGCGATTATCAACTCGGGCGCCTACACTGCGGTGGATCGTGCTGAATCCGAAATTGTTGCAGCTTGGAAGATCAATGCTCTGGCGCCGGCGGGGCTTGCCTCGGCAGCCAGCGCCGCTGGAATACCAATTGTGCAAATTTCAACGGACTACGTGTTCGATGGAGCCAAAAGAGAGCCGTATTGCGAGAACGATGCGGTTCGGCCGCTGGGGGTATACGGGGCCTCGAAAGAGGCGGGCGAGCAAGCGGTTCGGACCAGCAATGCGCGTCATGTCATTCTACGTACCGCATGGGTTTACAGCGAACACGGCAGCAACTTCGTTAAAACTATGTTACGTCTGGCGAAAGCCGCACCGAGCATCAAGGTTGTCGGAGATCAAATCGGATCGCCAACAAGCGCCGTCGATATTGCCAAAACCGTCCAAAAGATAACGTTAAGCTTAATTAACCATCGTGCTGCGCCGACAGGAACTTACCACTTCACCAATTCCGGTGACGGTAGTTGGTTCGATTTCGCCAGCGAAATTTTCCGTTTGTGCGGGAGTCTTCGCGGGACATCGCCCGTTTTGGAAGAGATCCGCACTTTCGAATACCCGACCGCTGCAAAGCGCCCCGCGAACTCGACGCTATCTCACGAAAAAATAATGGCCGACTACGGTGTGAACCCACGTCATTGGAAAGACGCGCTTTCGGATGTGATGGCGAGCCTTCTCGCATCGGAAGTGCTAAGAGAGGAAGAAAGATGAAGGGTATTATCCTCGCGGGGGGGTCCGGAACAAGACTCCATCCTGCGACGCTGGCTGTGAATAAACAGCTTCTTCCCGTCTATGACAAGCCAATGATATACTATCCATTGTCTGTTTTAATGATGTCCGGAATCAGGGATATTCTTATTATATCATCGCCTGAATATTTGGACCGTTATCAGGCGCTGTTCGAAGACGGCAGCCCATGGGGGTTAAGGATAACTTACGCAGTGCAGCCGACGCCAGACGGATTGGCCCAGGCATTCACGATAGGTGAGGCTTTCATTGGCGACGATCACGTTGCCCTCGTTCTCGGAGACAATATCTTTTTTGGCGCAGGCCTGGCGGACCTTCTAATGAAGGCCCGTGCCAGAAGACATGGTGCCACGGTCTTCGCATATGAGGTCGATGATCCTGAAAGATATGGTGTTGTCGAGCTCGGCACAGATGGACATGCGCTTAGCCTGGAAGAAAAACCAAATGCGCCAAAATCGCGCCTGGCGGTAACGGGTCTGTATTTTTACGACAATCGAGTCGTTGAATTTGCTAAGACGCTGAAGCCCTCTGTACGCGGAGAATACGAAATTACCGATCTGAACCGTATCTATATGGAACAAAGCGCATTGTTCGTCGAACAGATGTCCCGAGGATTTGCATGGCTGGACACCGGGACACACGACAGTCTGCTGGAGGCATCGGAGTTCGTGCGCGTCATTCAGCACCGACAGGGAACGCATGTCGCTTGTATTGAAGAGATAGCATTTGAGAACGGCTGGATTAGCAAGAAGCAGCTTAAAGCATTCGGGGAGAAGTTCGCCAAAACAGCCTACGGACGCAATCTCTTAAAGTTGGCGGGCGCCGAATAGGGACGGTGTCGGTGCCATTTTAAAAGCGCAATCATTCGAAATAGCTGACGTGGCCAACGACATTTCGTAGGGGAGCGGCGGGTGATTGGCGAATCCACCACGGATTCAACGGGATTTGCAACGAAGGATTCTAACATATGCGTCGTTTCTCGGCGAGGTTGAGGCAGGTCTTATTTGGCAGGCTCAATGGTCAGAAGCAAAACAAATGTCCTCCGTTATTTGACAGGGATTGGTACCTCGCCGAGTACGCAGATGTAGCTCAGTCGCGCATCGATCCCTGGCGGCACTTCCTTCACCACGGCGCCACAGAAGGGCGCCACGCCAATCCTTTTTTTGATACCCATTGGTATCTTGTGAATAATCCCGATGTCGCGTCCAGCACAATCAATCCACTGATTCATTATTGGCGACATGGTGCGCTGGAGGGTCGCGATCCACATCCTGGGTTTTCCACTGGTCTTTATCTTTCGGCGTATGGCGATGTAGCCTACGCGGGTTACAACCCGCTTTTCCACTATTTGAAATGGGGCCGCGCGGAAGGCAGAACGATTTGGCCGTCCGCAATTGATGGCGATCGTAGCAATGCTATCGATTTTCTTGCAGGCTGCGCTGAACTCGATGTGCCGGCTGCGCTGGACGATCTGTTAAAATGCCTTCGAGAGGCGGAGGCAATGGAAATTCAAGACGGTCAGATGCTAGAAAAATACAAGAAGCTTCTTTCGGAAGCACAAGATATTCTAAAGAAGCGCGGAATGCGCGCGGTGGTCGGCGCGGGAGTCCGTGAGGTTGCCGGAGTGCTGGATCCTAGTGATCTTGGGCCGGTATCAAACACAGGCTGGGTTGAGGATTACCGAAGTATACGTTCGACATTTGGTGACAAAGTCGCTTTGGCGAGTATCTTGCGGAACCTGGCCAATGCCGCTGAGGGAAACCGCCGGCACAGCGCGGGTACAAATCGTGACAGACGCGCCGCCCGTTCTGCCAAAAGTGTGTATGAATATACTTACGAGCTAGTTAAAGAGGACGGTGTCGTCCCTTCGAGGAGACCGCGTAATGATGCAGACTATGCGCTGGAAGTGCCGTTTAGTTTTGATACAAAAAGTGGATTCGATCGCACAATAGCAATTGTACTGCATTGTTTCTATCCCGACGTCCTAGCGGATATGCTCCGGTATTTCGATCATATCCCGCTTGCAGCAGATCTTTATATATCAACAGATACAGCGGAAAAGTGCGAACAAATCACGGATATCTGCCAGGGGGCCTGGCGAAAAGGGACGTTTGAAGTCCGTCTCTTCGAGAATCGCGGGCGTGACATAGCTCCCAAACTTGTGGGTTTCCGTGATGTATATGCGCGGTATGAGCTGTTTCTGCATGCTCACAGCAAAAGATCGCCGCATGGCGGTGAACCACTGGCCAAGTGGCGTGATTATTTGTTGGAGAATATCTGTGGCAGCCAGGACATAGTTGAATCGATTCTTACCCTGTTCGACGACGAGTCGATTGGTGTGGTCTTTCCGCAACACCTGTTTGAGTTGAGGGGAATATTGAACTGGGGTTATGACTATGACCTCGCACGCGAGCTCTTGGACAGAATAGGTGTCAAACTCGATAAGGATATGGTGCTGGAGTTCCCCTCGGGATCAATGTTTTGGGGGCGAAGCGAGGCAATCCGTAGGCTGCTTGATCTGGAGCTTGCGTTCGAAGACTTCCCGGAAGAGGCGGGCCAAATCGACGGCACGCTTGCACATGCGATCGAGAGATCGATGCTTTTCGCTGTTGAAAGTGCAGGATTTGAATGGCGGAAGGTGGTCAAGCGGAATTTGTATGAAAAGCCGGAAACCGTACTCCGCGTGGACAGCCCAACGGATCTGATAAAATGGCGGCACTTTGTATTCCAGCCTGTCTTGACGAGACCGGTGAGCGGGGTGATGCCCAGCGAGCGGGCGATACCGGAAACCCGCGCCATTTTGACCTATCCATCCCGAAATGAGCGGCCTCGTCTGAACTTGCTGGTACCGACAATCAATCCGTCGCAGACGTTCGGAGGGATCTCCACCGCAATTAAGGTATTCAGCGAGATTGCCGACGCGCTTGGATATGACAGGAGAATCATATCGACATGCGCCCCCGTTGAAGCAGAGGCTGTAGAGCGGTTCTCTGATTACACTCTCACTCCGATGGGGCCGTCCTCGGATACTACGGAGTGGAGCCTAAATGACGTATTTGACAGATCCCAGGGACGTCTCGATCTAAGGCCCTCCGACGTTTTTGTTGCGACCGCGTGGTGGACGGCGAGGTTCGCGTTTGAATTCAATGATATTCGACGAGCGTCGGGAAAAACGCCGCCGCCTATTATATATCTCATACAGGACGACGAGCCGAATTTTTATGGCTGGTCAAGCAAATGGTCGCTGGCCGAAGCAACATATAAGCGTCCAGATGAAACGATAGCGATCATAAACTCCGAGGAACTGTTCGCAAGCATTACCGAACGGTACCAATTTTCCAAATCGTTCTGCCTGCCATATCAGATGAATGGAACGATCAAGCGGTCGTTGAGAGCGAGCGTTCGCGAGCGGACGATCATTATCTATGGTCGTCCAAGCGTGACACGCAATGCCTTCGAGCTTATCGTCGACGCATTGTTTCTCTGGCAACAGCGTAATCCAAGCCTTGCGGCGAAATGGTCAATTGTGAGCCTTGGCGAGGAGTACAGTAGGGATTGGGCCCTTCCGGTGCAGAATTTTTCCGTTGTCGGAAAAGCATCGCTACAGCAGTATGCGGAGTATCTGAGCACAGCGTCCGTGGGAATATCGTTGATGATATCGCCGCACCCGAGTTATCCGCCCTTGGAAATGGCTGAGGCCGGTCTGTTGACAATCGCGAATAACTTTTCGCACAAAAGGCTTGAGGCTCGCTATGGCAACATTCTCCCGGTCGAGATCATGGAGCCTGCCGCGATAGCTGAAAAAATTGAGATTGCGATTTTCCGAGCTGAAAAGGAGCTGGTCGGTCAGGTGACGGTTGGTAGTGGATCATCAGCCGCTGCGATGGATTGTCAGGTTTACGACCCAATTGCTCTCGCAGAGATATACAAAAAGCTCCGCCGCCTCGACGACGGCTCCCTCTTACGGTGTCGAGACTAGCATGATTGGCTTCCCGGAAAATCTGGGCATTGCGCAGCGTGGGCGCGTCATTTTCGCCATTATGATGCGTGATATGAGGACGCGGTTTGGCCGCTCGCACGTTGGCTACATGATTGCCATCGCATGGCCGTTGGTCCATCTCAGCGTCCTTGTTTCCATGATGCTTTACGCGAACAGGGTGCTGCCGTTCGGAACAGATCCAGCTGTATTTGTCGTCAGCGGCGTCTTGCCATACATTCTCTGCCTATATCCAGCACGTTTGATGGGCTATAGCGTAGAGGCGAACAGGGCGTTGTTCCTGTTTCCTGTTGTCAATGTGTTCGATGTTATTGTGGCCAGGGGCGCGATCGAGTTTCTGACTGCGTTCGTAGTTGCCATTATTTTTTGTGGTGCGCTTTTATCATTCGGGGTTGATATTGTTCCGATAAACTATAGCGCTTGGGCCAGTGGTGTTCTGGCAACTGTGTATTTATCGATCAGTATGGGTATCTTGAATACAGTTATTTCATCTATATTTAAGATGTGGCACGTCGTATTCGTTCTGTTGATGTTTTTCATGTACGCGACCGCCGGTGTTTTCGTCCTGCCGTCGTCATTTTCTCCGGCCGTTAGGGAGCTTATGTGGTATAACCCGCTCCTTCATTGTGTCGAATGGGTCCGATCTTCATATTACGACGGTTATGGCGGCGAAATGCTCTCGCAAGAATTCGTTCTTTGGGTTGCCACGACTTGCCTGATGTTGGGTCTGCTCGGGGAAAGGTTTTTGCGAGGCAAGTTGCTCGGCGCATGATTAAATTGATTGACGTCCACAAATATTATAAAACCCGCGGCAGCAAGAAGGTTATTCTTGACAATGTAAGTTACGAATTCCGTGCCGGATTGTCCTACGGTATATTGGGGATAAATGGAGCCGGAAAATCAACAACAATGCGCATGCTAGGAGGGACCGAGCTTCCCAATTCGGGAAGAATAAGTCGCTCGGCACGGGTTTCGTGGCCCCTTGGGTTCTCGGCAGGGCTTCATCCTGCGATGACTGGACGGGAGAATGTTCAGTTCGTTGCCCGAATCTATGGCCAAGATCCAAAGCGTGCAGTCGAATTCGTAGAGGATTTTGCTGAAATCGGCGCCTATATAGATGAGCCGTACCGGACGTATTCTTCTGGAATGGCGCAAAGGCTGGCGTTCGGCCTGTCGATGTCGATCGACTTCGAATGCTATCTGATAGACGAAGTAACTGCTGTGGGCGATGCAAGATTCCAGGCGCGATGTCACGAGGAATTTGCCAGGCGTAGGGCTCATTCCGACATCATTATGGTGTCGCACTCAATGGAGACGATACGGAGCTACTGTAGCCGTGGCGTTGTGCTTGCGCACGGGGTGCTGCATGAATTCTCGCACGTTGATGATGCGATAGAGCTTTACACAAAGCTGAATCAATGAGGTGGGGCGTGTCCGATGTGGTGGTCCAATCCGAGCGTGCTGAAGAGGTCGACGTAGGCCAGCGTGCACAACGTGTCGCAAAGGCGATATCAATCGAGCTCCGTCGCGCGGCCAGAAAGGCACGTGTCGTCACACCTGTCGTCGCTGGGGGCAGCGGCTTTCAAGCGCGCCGAATTGACAAGATTTTTCGCAACCTTGTTTTGTACAGCTTTTTCGTGATTTTTGTTGGCCCGTCGGTTCTTAGCGGCGCCTACCTAAGCTTCTTTGCGGCCGACCAATTTGTGTCCGAAGCGCGCTTCGCAATAAGATCTGGCGACTCATCGCCTCTTGAGAGCTTAGCTGGGCTATCGTCAATGATCGATACAGGCGCAGCCCGCGATGGGCTAATCGTCGCTGATTACGTCGAGAGCAGTGCTATGATCGATGTTTTGTCAAAGGACTACGATCTTCGCGCCATCTTCGGACCGGGTACGTGGGATCTTTGGGCCGAACTCGATCCGAAAGGCAGCGCCGAGGATCTGCTAGACTACTGGAAATCCCAGGTATCGATTTCGGTTGACCGTGTTTCGGGATTGGTCACGCTGAAACTAAGAACCTTTTCGCCCGACGATAGCCGTTCTTTGATTACTGCAATCATTGATCACTCTGAGGAAATGGTTAATAAGCTGACACGCCGCAATGAATCAGATTCGCTCATGCAAGCGCAGCAAGAGTTGGAGCGATCGAAGCGCGGCCTCGAGTTAGCTGTTTCGGCACTGCGCGATGCACGATCGAAACTGGGCATTCTCGATGTTTCTGTCGCGGCAAAGGTCTATGGTGACGTGTTGTCCGAACTGCGGCTAGAGCAGACAAAGGTTGAGCAACAAATTTTGGCCTTGCGTAACACCAATTCGCAGAGAGCACCGCAGCTTGTTCAATTCCGAGCGCGCAGTCGAGCGATCCAAGACCAGATAGCATACTATCAAGGGTTGATGGCTGGTGGTGACGGCGCGGTTGTTGAGAAGACACTCGCGGAAAATGCAAAGCTTTTAAGCCAAAACGAAATGGATCAAAAGATAGCTCAGTCTGAGTACACACTGGCGATGACAGCCTTCGAAAGGGCGCGTATAGCCGCAGAACGCCAGCGTTCTTACTTGCAGACATACATCAGTCCAACAAAAGCCGAAGAATCACTTTACCCTCGGCGGTTGTTGACCTGGATCGTGATTAGTGTCGCGGCATTAATCGGATGGGCGGCGTTCTTCGGGATGGCGATACTTGTGCGCGACAACACCGCTACCTAGGTTGGCAAGATGCAATTTAATATCGACGTCGATTCCGGCGGCACAGTTTGCGGATGGTTGGTGCTCGATAACCCGAGTGAAACGCCGGAATTCAAAATTCTAATTGAAGATGGCCGTGAAGTTAAACTGCGGGCGAATGTCTTCCGCAAAGATTTGTATGATCTGGGGCTTCATGCCACGGGGATGGCCGGGTTTCAGATAGATGAGGCGTTGATCCCAGATCTGCCGAGCTTGGCATCATTCACCTTGGCGGAGGCGACCACGGGGCTGCCGATCTATCGGCGCTGTGATCCGTCGAAACATGTTGAGAGCAAAGTCGTTTTGATCGAAACTGGGGCGATGCCTCAGGTCAAGCTCTTACGGGAACTGATGGCGCACTTCTCATTGCAATACCCGATGCTTGATCGGTTCCCGATGGAGACAATTGCTGCCGCGCTCGGTCATCACTATTCGAAGTCAACGGTCGCCTCTGGGCGTATTAACTGGGCTCGATTCTCGGGCATACTGCAATCTAAGGAGTTTGTGACTACTGCACTTCTGTCAGAACCCGTCGAAGACCTCGCGGAGCGGTTGCTGTTAATTAAGCTTATTAGCCGTCAGCCGGGTACATCCTTCTCGCGCGGCCTTTTAGAGCGCTACGAGATACTTGTTCCCGCTGTGGAGGGCATGGACTTGCATGATGAGAAATCTATCCTCAAAGGTCTTCGAGGGTTAAGCCGCGAGCAGCGGCATTTGATTAAGTCACCGATGACTGCGACATTTGGTGCGACGCCCGATGAGATCGTTCAGAGGAGGAATGTAAGCATCGCGCTTGACAACCTCGCCCAGGTAGACGCGGTGGGTATCAAGTCACGTTTCGATGATTTTGCCTTTATGGCTAACGGTATTGTTGGTGTGCCCATCTTCCGAGCAGACGCAATTGAGGCGCTTAGCGGTGCTTCCGAGTTGGCGAAGAGCCTCGGGAAGATCGCGCTTGTGGCGGATCTGTTAGATGAGGACATCGCTCTCTATTCTTTCGTGGCGAGTGCGATCGCAACGGCGCTCGGGACGACACAAGACCAAGATATCCACAACGCAAAACACGCCTACATCCAATGAGGAGGGAAGAACAGGAAAGGCGCGGCGAATTCTCGCCGAAGCTGCAGGACGATCACCTTCTTGAGGACCGCCATACGACGGGATTGTCGCGGAGCATCCAATCGAAGGTTTCCAATGCCCTGAGTGTTGGCGGTCTCGTCAAGCGCCGACCGGCTCCTTGTGAGGCCGATAAGGGGGAGGTTCTGGGTGCGTCGTCAAGCGGACGCGGTAGAGGCGTGTTGCTGTCCAGCTTCTTGTTTTGCGTTCTTGTGCCGACCTTCATTGTCTTCGCCTATTCACTGTTTATGGCATCGGACGTCTTCGTCTCGGAAGCAAAAATTGCCGTTCGGGAGAGTGTTGAGTCGGATGGTTCGTCACAACAATCTTTGGCGTCGACGGCTTCATCGATTTTGAGCAAGGTGGGGCTAACGAAATCGAGTAATACCTTTCAAAATGCAATGATTGTCGTGGATTATGTAAGGAGCCGCGCCGCCGTGGAAGCGGTTGGCGGCCGCGATCGGATGAAAGATATATACGGTCCATCGAGCGTTGATTGGTTGTCCCGTCTTGAACCTTCTGAAGACTTTGAAGATATACTGCATTATTGGAATGAGTATGTATCAATTAGCCTTGATACACTGTCGAACATAATAACTCTGCGCGTGCATACATTTCGACCTGAAAATTCACTCGAGTTATCGCAGGATCTGATATCGAAAAGTGAAGCTTTGATCAACCACATCTCGCAGCGCAGCAGGCGGGATGCACTAACGCGCGCCAGTGCTGAGGTGGAGAAGAGTACGCGTGAGCTGGCGGATGCACGGACGGCGCTGCTCGATTTTCAGCAAAGATCCAGCACCATCGACCCTATCGAAAATGCGAAGCAGATCGTGGCTCTCGTCTCCCAGTTGACCGCGCGAAAAATAGAAATGGAAAGCCGCCTTGCCGTCGCTGCTGGTGTAGGGAACTCCGAACGGCCTGGCGAAACGTATCTTCGCGCGCAACTAGATGTTGTGGAGTCGCAGATTAAAGATCTCAATGCCAAGCTCACCGGTAGCAAAAACGCGGGTTCCATATCTGCTCAACTGAAGGATTACGAATTGCTAAAGCTGCGACAAGAGTTCGCGGAGCAGGTTCTACTTTTATCACGCGCAAGCTACGAGGAGGCGCGCCGGCGAATGTCGCAGCAGCAATTATATGTGGTAACGGTTGTTCCTCCCATGCTGCCCGATGTGGCGCGCTACCCGCGCCCGGCGATTAATGCCGCGCTGGTTTTCCTGGCAGCCTTCGTGCTTTGGTCAATTGCCTCACTTCTGGTAGCGAATATCAGGGACGGTGCGAACCTTTAACGGTGGTCGGTTTGCGAGATTGCTGATCTGAAGTGAAGTTGCTATCTAAGGTATCTGCTGAGCCAACTCGTCAATCGAGATTTGAGTGACTAGGAAGAGTATTTCGGAAAAAATGACGTTACAGTTCAATAATTCGTTCACCGAAGCACCATATCGCGGGTTCATTGATGAACTGACTTCCAGTGGAATTAGAGGGTGGATTGCCCGTGGTGATAACAGGACCGTTCACCGACTCTCGGTTGAAATCGATGGTGTCCAGCTCGGGCAAACGACTGTCAATCTGCCCCGGCCTGATGTCTCAGCTGCGCTAAATGCGGATGGCAATTTTGGCTTTGAACTGAGATTCGACCGCTCGGCGATCGTCTCAGGGTTGACGTCCGGCGCGCTGATCGAGGCAAGAACGTCTAGAATTGTTTCACTAAGGCTGTTTGCCGACAGAAGTGACCTGGATCAGAAGTCGGGCGCTAACGCACTCAGTCCAACTCTGGTCATGACATTGTCAATGAGTTTCGCAGGTTGGCTTGAGCATTTTGGCCTGCAGCTGGTTGAGGAAATTTACCAGTCACGCAAGCCTGTCTATGCGCGTATCGCGTCAGCTATTGACCCGAAGGGCGCTGATCTCAAATCGATAGCTCGGGAGCAAGAGCCCGAACTCGTTGCGACATCTTTGATTTGGCGAGAACACGCTGATTTTGCAGAACTAAATCGTAGAGAGATTGTCGGAAGATACTTCGATGGCGAATACTACCTTCGCCAGTACGAGGACGTTCGGAACGCGGACGCAGATCCACTCGAGCACTATCTTCAATCGGGTTGCAGAGAAAACCGTAACCCACACCCGCTTTTTGATGCGAAATTTTATGTTTTAAGCCTCAATCAGCTTGCTGACGATAGGAAGCATCTCGCCGCGTCTGACCCCTTCTACTTCTTCCTGAAATTTGGTGCGGGGCTGGATGCTGATCCACACCTCGGTTTCTGGATGGGGTGGTATCGAACCAAGTATCATTTACCTGCTCGACTGCATCCATGGATCGATTATATCAGTGGTGGCTGGAATTTCGGACGTGAACCAAATCCCGGCTTCGATAGCCAGCTATTTTTCGCGAAATTGGGCTCTGTCTTAGCGCAGGATAAGACGCCTCTCGCGGTCTTCTTTGATAAAAAAGAGGAAAAGGATCTTGTTCCTCACTATATGTTCTGCGATTCTAAGGTTGTTTTTGCGGGGCAGGCTTTAAACAAGAAGTCATCTGATGATTATCTAGCGTTTCTGCACGCCAGACGATCGTCTTCGGTGCACCATAACGCGCTGTTCGATGCCGTTTATTACAGAAAGAATATAGATGTTGTCGGCGGCCTAGATCGTTTGTTGATTCATTACTTCGTGCAAGGTGAGATCAGCGGGTTCAAGCCAAATTATGTTTTCGATCCAATTTGGTATCGTAAAAAGTATCGAATTATCTCAGACATAAAAGGGCCGTTGCTGGATTATCTAGCCTCCGGCGAGGCAAAGCTACGCGATCCCGGCAAATATTTTTCGACTCGGTACTATCTGGCGATGTATAAAGACGTCGCTCTGGCTGGCATGCACTTGCTGAAGCACTTTTTGGTTGCGGGCGATCGCGAGCGCCGAAGGCCCAACAAGCGGTTTGATCCTCGTTGGTATGAGCGGATAGCCAAGCTCAATCCAAGCGACCAGCCATTTCGGCAATTTTTAAACTCACCCCTGGGTGCGTCGCCTCATCCTGCGGTCCTAGTAAACGAGAGAGCAAGTGCGAGTGAACTCCGGGAGTGGCTGTATGGTGAGCCTGAAGCTGTTGCTGGGAGACCGCCATTTGGCGTACGGACGGTGTTCGAGATAGGCACCGGTCAATCGGAGGCTGCCGTTCCTCATATTGATGCGTCATTCCGGTCCATTGATGAATTCGAAGATTCGGTCACGCATTTCGATCCGCAGAGTATTTCGAAACTGCGCATGAATGAGACTATCGTCAGAAGTTATCCATATTTTGATCTTGCCGATGCCAATAGGTTGCAACAGGAGGTTCGGCGCCGTTTCGAGAAAACTGCGCGGGAGCAGGACCTCCCCTTGGTTACTGTGATTATGCCGGCAAGAAATCGGCAAACGGTAGTTCTGCGAGCTGTTTCATCAGTTATGCGGCAAACCTACACCAATCTGGAATTGGTCGTTGTTGATGACGGTTCGACCGACGGTACCGTCAATCGCGTGGCCACTGTTTTGGATGCGCGAATTAAGCTGATTGAGCAGCCGCATTCCGGCGTTTCGGCGGCGAGAAATAAGGGGCTGGAGACAGCAACGGGGACATACATATTCTACCTTGATACCGACAATTACTGGGAGCCGAGTTTCGTCGAGATCATGGTGAAGTCCATGATAATCGAGAACGTCGATGCCGCGCATGCCGCGCTCCGAGTATACAATGACCGCGGCCAAATTTATTACCGTGGCGACGTTTACGACAAGGCGGCCATGGATCGTGAGAATTACATTGATATGAATGTTTTCGGACATCATCGTCGGTTCGTCGATGAGGGCTTCCGATTTGATGAATCCCTTACCAGGTGCGTAGATTGGGACCTGATTCGGCGAATTTCTCTGAAGTCACCTTCGTATTATGTCGCGTTCCCAGGTTGCAACTATGTGGATGATAGCGGTGAACTGCAAAGAATTACGAATACAGAGCTGGTCGGAGATTTCTACAAGCTATCAACTGCCCAGATGGACTTGGACTCGCAAATTACTGGGCACAAGAAAGAACTTCCCCCTAAATACTCGATAATCTGGCCGATACAGCCCGGGGAACATCTTTCGAGCGCAGAACAGGTGTGGGAAGCCGTGCGCCATCTATCAAGAGGCGAGCACGAGCTTATCATTATTAACAATGCGCTGCCCGATGCCCTGACGGCGCTTCTGGCTGAGCTCTCAACGTCAGTGCGCGGATTGAGAGTTGTTCATCTTTGGCGGACGTTCATGTTCTTCCCCGCAAGCAACTTAGGCGCGAAATTAGCCTGTTCCGAAAATTTGCTCTTCTGGGACGGCAGGGTAGGGTATGACGGGGACCGCATCGATTCATTTATGTCAAAGCTGAGCTCGGCAAGTGACGTTGTATTTCCAGTTGTGGTCGATAGCGAGGGGAAGGCCATTGATGGGATGTTTACCGTATCCCATGATGCGGCCGGCATTCAGGCCGTTGCCGGCAAGCAAGTTATCGACAGGCGTATTGGGGATGCATCAGGCATTGCCGCGCAACATTTTCCAGTTGCGATTAGAAAAGGCGTGTTTGAAAGGCTGAACGGCTTCAGTTCGAATCTTTGCCTCGACAAAGGACTTGTCGGCTTCGTCCTCTCGTCGTGGCGAGAAAGCGCTCGGAAAGTCGTGATGCACTTTGGCTCGCAGTTCGTCGCCGAACGAGAGAAGAGTGTGTGCGGGACCAGCATCGCTTTGGCGCGTGAACAAGAATGGTTCGCGCAAACGCTCGGTCGGCTGCCTACGATCGAAGTTTCGTTCAAGAACGCGCGACTGAAAGTCGACACAATGCCGCAGAAGTATGTTGTATCAAACGGTTTGCTCGAGGTGGCAGCGGTCGCGTTGCCGACATATTCGCGCACCACTCGTTCTGGCTCGCAGTCGGTTCAGATCCGGTGCCCGGCTCCGGCGGGTCAAAATAGTCATGCTTGGGGCGACTATCATTTCGCACTTTCACTCAAGACCTCTTTTGAGCGCCTGGGCCATCGTTGCGAGGTCCGTCTGCGTGATCATTGGGACTATCCTACGCATGACGCAGATATAGTGCTTCATTTGCGGGGGATCGTGGACGTCAAGGCTGTACCGGGAGCGCTCAATCTTTTGTGGCTCATAAGTCATCCTGATAAGCTGCGAGCTTCCGAGCTTGAGGGCATGGCCGGGATTGTCGTTTGCTCGCAGCAATCGCAGTTGGACCTCCGGCAAAGGTTTGGGGTTAGTTCGACGGTTCTACCGCAAGCGACAGATGCTCGGCGTTTCTCATTCCTGGACGATGCGACGGTGACGTCGATTTCGGAGCGCTTCTTGTTTGTCGGAAACTCGCGGCGCGAACCGCGTCAGATCGTTCTGGATTCCGTGAAGATGAATCTGCCGCTCGATATTTACGGCCAAGATTGGGAATACTTCGTCGAACGGTCCTATATGCGTGGCGAGCACATCGACAATGCAAACCTTCCTCACTGGTATAGATCGGCTTTGTGCGTTTTGAATGATCACTGGCCGAGCATGGCACGCGCGGGGATAATCTCGAACCGATTGTTTGATGTGGTTGCATGCGGCGGCGTTGCAATCACAGATGAAGTTGCTGGGATTGAGCAGATTTTCGGTCCGCACGTCAAAGTATATTCTAATGCCGGCAATCTGAAAGATCTGACTGACGGCGTGTACGACTGGATGCCACCTATCGAACAACGGCGTGCAATGAGTGCCGAACTCCTATCAAATCATTCTTTTGATAGGCGCGCGCGCCAGCTCCTTGAATATGTTTCCTAAACTTCAATATAGAGATTGCCAATATGGTAGATGTTAAGCCGATCGCGTTCTATTTGCCTCAGTTTTATCCCAACGCCGTTAACGACATCAATTGGGGGCAGGGTTTTAGCGAATGGCGGAGTGTCGTGAAAGCTAAGCCGTTGTTCGAGGGGCATTTCCAGCCGCGTCTCCCGGGGGCGCTTGGCTTTTACGATCTGCGCAGCCAGGATGTCTTTGAAGAGCAAGCCGATCTGGCCCGAGCTGCCGGCGTTTTCGGCTTTTGCTTTTACTACTACCGAATGGGAAATCGGCGGCTTTTGGAGCGGCCACTTCACTCTTACCTGGAGGCCGCCCGCCCGGATTTTCCATTCATGTATTGTTGGGCCAACGAAAGCTGGACACGCGCATGGGATGGCAAGAGCGATGATTTGCTGCTCGAGCAAGTCTACGACGAGGCTACTAAGCGTGGTCTGATTGCTGACCTCGTAGAGGCGACGCAGGATCCTCGGTACATTAGGATCAAGGATAAACCATTCATTCTTATCTACCAGGTTGAACGGATCCCGGACCGCAAGCTGTGGCTTGAGGAACTTCGGCAGGCGATGTGGTCCCGGACTGGACAGGAAGTGACGATAGGCTGTGTCTTTTCGCCGGGTCTCAAGGTGGAAATGTTGCAGGACGTCGATTCCGTCGTACAGTTTCCGCCGCACCGCATCCCGCGCAGTGGTCCGCGAAAATTGCTAGACGTGGAGTTTGTTGAGCCATTCGATAATTCGCGCGGCGATTACTTCGAACCCTATGACGCCATCGTTGAGGCCGCATTAACGCGGGTGAAGGGGTTTGATAGGATGTATCCCGGTGTCACGCCTGATTGGGATAATTCTCCACGCAGGTCGAAAAATGCGCATGTCGTTATAGGCAGCACCCCAGCCAAGTTTGAATCCTGGGTCCGTCGCGCCAGTGATGTGAGCCGCGAAAAGTTCGAATCTGGCGATATCGACGCGCCGCTTCTGTTCGTCAATGCCTGGAATGAATGGGCTGAGGGTGCCGTGCTGGAGCCGACGGAACTGCTGGGCTCGGCCTACCTTTCGGCGCTAACGCATGGTATTTCTTCACAAGCGGTACCTGCATTGTCAACTGAATAAATTTTGGGAGATATTTAACCTGCTGCAGATACCTCGTATGGGAGTTGTGGTTGTGTACGCCCGCTTTGAATCTTGGAATGTGATCCCACAATGTACGAGCCCTTCGCGAAAATTCTAAAGCATGTCCCAGGCTATAAGTTTGAGATGGTCTTCGACGTTGGAGCCAACGTCGGGAGCCTGACAAAGCAGTTCTATGAAGATCTGCCGCTAGCTAAAATATTTGCGTTCGAACCGGTTCTGTCTACTTTCGACGCGGCTTGTGCGCAAACCGTCGATTGTGATCGTGTGACTGTTCTAAATTTGGCACTCGGGTCATCCGAGGGAACCGCGCATATGAGGATTGGCGATAACTCTGAGATGAATAGAGTAGACCGGCGTGGGGGTGACCAGATAGTGCGGATGAGCACGATCGATCATATCTGTTCAGGCTATGAAATCACCCATATCAGCTACCTTAAAATTGATACGGAAGGGCACGACCTGGAGGTTCTGAAAGGAGCGTCCCATATGCTTAGAAATACCGATTTTGTGGAGTGCGAGGTCAGTCTCAACAATTATAATAAATATCATGTTTCGTACGACGACGTGAGTGAGTTTCTGGAACCATTCGGTTTTGGAGTATTTCACTTGTTTGAGCAGACGATGGAATGGATCGCGAAGGCGCCAATATTGCGGCGTGCAAACGTAGTATTTGTCAGCTCGCGAATTTATGGGGATCTTACGGGCGCGGAATAATGTATCACGCATGGTGCTAGAATGATTATCGGTAAAAAGCGGCGAGGAACCGTCCGGCCGCTACTAATCCTTCCGCCGCCTCTCGATATCTTCAGGGTTGCAAGCTTGGAAGTGTGCTTCGGCAAGTTGACTCTGATGGCGTTTGTTTTGCTCTGCCTCTCGGCAATAAACAGCGGAGCCGCGTCAAAACACTCGGGTTTTGTCGAGGTTGGAGTTGATCGGGTTTGGTCGGGTACAACCGTTAGATTTGGCGGCTTGGTTCACGAGGGATACGCATACGTTGCCTACTACGATGCCGAACGTTGGCTGACGGTGGCGAAAGTGAACGTGGAAGTCGTTGATAGCCCGGTTGAGAAAGTGCGCCTTCCAACTCGCTTTGGAGGTTGGGATGCGCACAACTCTACGGTGCTGACCGTTGACGCTGAGGGGATAATCCACATCTCTGGCAATTTACACGGGGGGGGGCTTGTATATGCGCGTGGGTTAAAGCCGTGGTCGCTAGCTGGGCTGGATGAACTTCGTCAGATGACAGGGCGCTCGGAAGAGCAGTCTGTGACGTACCCAACGTTCCTTCACCTCGCTGATGGTCGTTTAGCATTCATATTCCGCTCGGGCCGAAGCGGAGACGGTGGTTGGTACGCTAATGTCTGGGAGTCGCCTGGCGTTTGGCAGCCACTTTTTAAAGGTGCTTTATTCGGGAACACGTGGTTCGCGCAAAGCACCAGCGCTTATCCATCGAATTTTAAGCGAGACGCAGATGGAATCTGGCATGTCGCATTGGTGTGGCGCATGAACCCCGATGTATCCACCAACCAGCGCTTGTCGTATGCCCGATCGCGAGATTTAATTAAATGGACCACTTCCTCCGGGAAAGCACTCAGCGTCCCGCTTTCGCCAACGAATATTGACGTCGTTGACGATATTAAGATGGGGCAAGGCTTGCTTAATAACGTGGTCGTCGGTATCGACGCCCAGAACCGGCCACTCATTTCATACTCACGCTACGACGCGCGTGGGCACAACCAAGGGTATCTTGCACGTCCGAATGATGGCGACTGGCAGAGGGCTGTTGTAACGGATTGGCAAGGAAAATGGAAGATTGAAGGGAAAGGCACGCTACCCGGAAACATCGGCTTCGACAGTGCCGTACAGCGTGAGACGTGCTGCATACTTTTCTACGCGACGCAATGGCGCGCAGGTCGGCAAGCGATAAAGCTGGATGCTAGGTCATTCGAGGTTATCCAACGCGAACAAAGACCGGACATCGTACCCTCGTCCTTTAGGGAACTTCGAACTTTTGGCCTGTCCAAGGGCGTTAGTCGAATATTCCCGCTATCCGATCGCTGGGGAAATGAAAGCGCATTCTCACTTCGATGGGAGTCGCTTCGTTCAAATGCCGACCAACCGCACGCCTGTGCCGAAGCGGTAATGTCGTCATGCATCCCGCAGGCATCCGAGCTGACCGTTCTCGTGCCAAGATGATAGAGTTTATCGGTATCGCATGGTGGTGGCCACTCCGGTTGTGATCGGTCAGTGGGATTGGAGTAATTGCTAATGCATTCACTGGCCGCAACCCGTGGGCGAAATCAAAATCACGAGGCTTTGATGGGCTTCTGCGCTGTCAACACGGTGGCGCAGGCAAGCTCAAACCGCTTCTCTTCACTTAGATTTCGGCAGAAGGGCTCATGCACCAGGCGATAGGGTTCGGCAAACAGATCCCCGATTTTCATGTCGAGGAATGATTGCCGAGTCTCGCCAGATAGTCCAGCGGCCCAACTCTTAACGACCCACGTCAAGCCGAAGATCGGATGAACGGGGTTTGGCACTGTAACGCTCTCTATTTCGAGCATGTCTTCGAAAAGGCGACGGATGCCTTGTGAAGATGCGTTGAAATAGTGGTGCGGGTACCCGTGAAGAGGCTGAAGGAAAGGGACGCAGCAATAAAGCGTCCCGCCTGGCTTGAGAACGCGAGCTATTTCCGCGGCACACCGGAAGGGGTCTCGGACGTGTTCAAGGACGGCGATCGAGAAAATGGCGTCGAACGTGTTGTCCCTGAACGGCAAATGTTCTCCGACGGCCAGGACGTCAGTCGACGGGTATGCGGCAATCTCTAGGTTGATGACGTTGCCATAGTACTCGCCGCGAGAGCCCGCGCCACAATCGAGAATAATCCCATCCTCGTACTTTTCGATGATGGTGCGCATTTCGCCGTCGTAGGCATTGGACGAGATGTTATTCGTGTCGATGATCTTGGTCTCGGCGCGAATGGCGTCGGTCAGGAAATTGTGGCGACCTTCCTCATCAATTGTGCTGGCCATATCGGCCCGCAGGCAGCCCTTCACCTTCTCAAGCTTAGTGGCGCGGATGTCTCGCAGGTCTTTGAGTGCGATCTGGCGCCGGTTCTCATGGTTGCCGAAGTTCTTGAAGTGGTGTTTGCCGGAAGGAATGTGGCCGGCATCAACGGCCGCCTTAACATCCGGGTTGCAGGCTAGATATGCGAGTTCGTTGAAGTTCTGCTCGGTGACAATTTCATTGAGTGGTACTGGATCCATCGTCATGTTCCTGTGGTAATCAATGTGTCGAGCGCGCGGGGATTTGCAACATCATCCGCTTGGCGCTGGCCGTCATAACAGAGAAGTACGAGGCGGCGGCTTGGGCTTCGACCCTCATCGGCTCGTCAGCATCCTGAGCGGCCTTTACGGCTCGTTCCAGATCTCGCTCCATGTTTTCCATGATGATCTTGACAAATTCGTGCGGGTCGTCTGTCAGGAGACTCATGCGGATCAACAACTGCATAGAAAGCAAAGTCGTGACGCGTTGCGCGGCCGCAGAATTGCGCACAGATGCTTCCAGCTCGGCCAGCCTCGTTTCGATGTCCTTGGTATCTGCCATGGCCTCCCGTCCTTTCAGATCGGTTCTTGTCAACAGCATGCCCTCAAACAACAGGCGATAGAATTCGTATGACATATACACTGGTCCTCGAATACTACCGCTCCGGGAAGATCGCTCATCAAGCGAAGTGAGGGTTTGACCCCGGTCAAATCTCAAAGGCTGCTCGACCGGACACTTATCAACCAACGAGGGATGGGTGGGAGTCTGATGCGTCCAGATGGGAAGTCGGTGGCAGCGACTGCTTAACGTTGGGAAACTCTCGTGCAATAGAGGATTCAGGCTGTCGCTCCTGCGATCGGTTCGGAGCCGATGTTGGCTGGCACCGGCGAGCTGGAATGCCTCACAACACTCACGGTGCGCTACGAGCCCGGCCGCTAAACCGGTCAAGACGATTGGCCGAAAATGTACTTCTCACAGCTTTCGAGGTCGTGAGAAAGTTCACTAATACGACGTTCATCATCTCGGCTCCGCGCGGATGCCAATTCAGCCCGCAGCCGATCGCGTTGAACAAGACATCGCCTTGCGATATCAGCAGCTCGTTTTGCGGCGTCAGTCATTCCATCAATTCCTATTGGTTCCAGGTGGCTTTTCAAGCCAGAAGGCGACCCCAAATGAAGGTGCAGCGCGACCATAAGTACACAGTTTCAGAGCTTCTGCTTTGCGCACTTTGGCATGAAGTAGCTTCGGATCCTGACGAGTGCTTCTGGGTGGCATCCGAAGATCGTGCGTCTGCGCGTGGTGTAGGGTAACTGATCAGATGTGTCGGCCTTCCATAGATTGGTGTGATGGTAAGACACGTCGTTAGCGATGCAACTTAGTGTAGACCCTATAAACAATATTTGCGACTATCTGGAAAACACAGCAACATATTCATTCAGACCTAATCTGGAGTATTGCTCATCCAATTGCAATCCGAGCTCCAGAAGAGGCAAGTCATCTTCTGTGAAATTTCCAATAACGTCGTTCAGCGCGCAGGAATATATGACACCTCCGAGGTATTTTATGAGTGCGTCCGGAAATATTTCGTTTAACGACGGCAATATAGCATCGCTATCCGCACATTCGCTAGGATCCGCCTGACGCAATTTCTCTGGATCAATGTTTGAAACAGTTCGCGAGAAGAGTCCTCCAGGCGCCGTAAGTAAACGCTCAGGTAGCGCTGCGCGAAAACGAGAGGCTGCAGACAGATATTCCTCTGAGTACTGCAATCTGTTCGGAGCGATACAATCATTAATGTAGATTGCGCCTCCGGGGTTTAATGAGGCCCGGCTCCACTCCAATGCTTGTTTGACGTCAAGCATATGATGAAGGGCGCTATTCCAGTATACAAGATCAAATTTTTCCCGCGGTACAAAGTCTTGTATCTCACGCACGATGGTAATCTGGTCGCTAATGTTCCATTCTTGGGCAAGTTTAAGTGCTTGCGAAGTGCGGGTCTCTGAGATTTCATAGAGCGTAAAGTGCTCTACAAGGCCATTACGGATCATTGAAAGCTCTTTGAAGCCATTTCCGCAGCCAACAGATACACCATGGCTAAATCCAGCGGGCTGTTCTTTTCTAAGCCAAGATATGTCGCCGGCGATGACGCCGCTCGCCGAAACTTCCCCGATCAGGCGATTCCGGTGCGCAACTACCGTTGGATGGAACCACCATCTAGTTTTGCTTTGATGATTGTGGTGGTTGGGCTTGGACCATGCCTTTGCTGCCCTATCAATGACGTCCGCCGCACGTTCTGGTGCCGGAGGGAGAGAACTGCGCGATGTACTGGATATGATTTGGCTTGCATTCTGGAGTATTTGATACCAGCATTTATAGGAGGCAACGCTTGCAGCGCGATATGGTGCGTTTTGATCAAGCGACGCGAAGTAGAGGTCTCTTTCGACTTCCCACACGTGCCCGAAGGGTCGTTGTGCTCTAGAGGATACCGCTAGCAGCCTGTTGTCGCTGTTGTATTTTTTTAATTCGGCTAGTAGCTGTCTCATCTCAGCAATCGTCGGATCCTGCAAGGGAAGGTCCCCACTAGAGAAGTAATCCGGTTCCTGTTCGAGCTTCACTTCTACCTGGGGACTGTGAGGATTCCGCTTGTAAACAAACGTCCTGTCTCCGGCTTCCAATGCCGCCAACAGCCTGTCTCTGAGTTTAAGAATTGCTAGGCGATCTTGCTCGTAGCATTCACGCAAAGGAGCGCCAGAGAGCGTGAACTGGCGCGTTCCCTCAAGGGCGACAGACTTCATATTGCTATGAAAGGCAATATCATATCTGCGATCTATTACCATGTCATCGGTCCATGGCTTTAGGTTCTCAAAATCAAATATGTTCGCGAACTTGCTTTCGAACGCTCTAAGAAGCAAAGGAAAGCGTGGAGTAAATGCCCACCGGAGCAGGCCACTCTCTTCATTTCCTGCCTTGCGTTTTACCATTCCTAGTTCACAATTATCCCCTAAGCTTTCGAATCTCTGTAGCAACGCTATAAATGTAGGATCTTGATATTCTTTAGGCGCGTTAATTTTCGAATGCGAAATCGGATAGAGTTCTTGCATGCGTGTGTCCTTTGAATTCGTCATATTAGCTACACCCAGGTTCCGCAACTTAGCATAAATGGTCGCTCGATCGGGCTCCTTTCCTAGGATCTCTAGCTAATTTTATTTTGCTCCTTCTGTGCGCGGCGCTTCGGCCCCTCAGTGTGGCCGACCGACGCTGGCATAGACAAAGCCATGCTTTGCCACTTCCTCAGGGCGATAGATGTTTCTAAGGTCGACCAGAACCGGCCCTTTCATCACGGCTTTCAACCGGCGGAAGTCGAGCGCGCGGAACTCGTTCCATTCGGTGACGATGACAAGCACGTCAGCCTCTGTGGCCGCCTCGTAGGGGTCGTTGGCATAGTCGATGCCGTCGATCAGCTTCTTGGCGTTTTCCATGCCTTCCGGATCGTAGCCGATGACATGGGCGCCGGCATCCTGCAGGGTCTGGACCACTGTTATGGCCGGGCTGTCGCGCATGTCGTCGGTGTTCGGCTTGAAGGTGAGGCCGAGAACGGCAACCTTGCGTCCGCGCACATCGCCACCGGCAGCGGCAATCACCTTGCGGCCCATGGCGCGCTTGCGGTTGTCGTTGATGGCGACCGTGGTTTCGACCAGACGAACGGGGCTGTCGAAGTCCTGGGCCGTCTTGACCAGCGCCAGCGTGTCCTTCGGGAAGCAGGAGCCGCCATAACCCGGGCCGGCATGCAGGAATTTGGCGCCGATACGGCCGTCGAGGCCGATGCCGCGGGCAACGTCCTGCACGTTGGCATCGACCTTCTCGCAGAGGTCGGCCATCTCGTTGATGAAGGTGATCTTCATCGCCAGGAAGGCGTTGCCGGCGTATTTGATCAGCTCGGAGGTGCGGCGCGAGGTGAAGACCAGCGGCGCCTGGTTGAGATAGAGCGGACGGTAGACCTCGGTCATGACGTCGCGTGCGCGTGCACCATCGTCGGCAAGGCCGATGACGATGCGATCGGGGCGCTTGAAGTCCTCGATCGCAGCACCTTCGCGTAGGAATTCCGGATTGGAAACCACCGCGAAATCGGCGTCCGGATTGGTTTCGCGGATGATGCGCTCGACCTCGTCGCCGGTGCCGACCGGAACCGTCGACTTCGTCACGATGACGGTGAACCCCTTCAGGTTGACGGCGATCTCGCGCGCGGCGGCGTAGACATAGGAGAGGTCCGCATGGCCGTCGCCGCGGCGCGACGGCGTGCCGACGGCGATGAAGATCACGTCGCTGTCGGCAACCGCCGCAACGAGATCGGTGGTGAACGACAGGCGGCCGGACTGGACATTGCTCGCAACGAGATGGTCGAGACCGGGTTCGAAGATCGGGATGCGCCCCTGCATCAGGGCGTCGATCTTGCTTTCGTCCTTGTCGAGACAGACCACGTTATGGCCGAAATCGGCAAAACACACACCGGAAACAAGGCCGACATAGCCGGCGCCGATCATCGTGACTTTCATCTGCTCTTCCTGCTTGCTTTAGTCCGGTGCGCGGAGTTCCCCCCGCGACGAACGGCCCACCTCGAACATAGGTGAGATATTACTGGTAGCCTTAAGTGATAGTTGAATGAAACGCTAGGTTGACCGGAGCGCACCAACGAAGTTAGCTGTTAGCTAACTCCAGTTTCAGCAGTTATCGACCCACGACCAAGACCCGTCCCGTCTTAGCTCGTTATAAGAGACACCGGCGACCATCATATTCATTCTTGCGAAATTCCGAGGGGAGCACTTGACAGTGCTGAGATGGCGGTGAGCCGGACCCTTGAACCTGATCCGGGTCTTGCCGGCGTAGGAACGGGAAAGAGCCGCTTTCGGTAAACTAATCGCGTCTTCGCTGTGGTTCGGCTTCGGCATA
This sequence comes from Ensifer adhaerens, assembly GCF_013283195.1. Classification (GTDB taxonomy): domain Bacteria; phylum Pseudomonadota; class Alphaproteobacteria; order Rhizobiales; family Rhizobiaceae; genus Ensifer; species Ensifer adhaerens_G. The sequence continues at coordinate 1,124,804 of NZ_JABEKT010000002.1, forward strand.
GCCTCGAAGATCGTGATGGCGGCCATCATTATCTTCTTCCCCGTCGTTTCGGCATTCTCGGACGGTTTGCGCCGTACCGATACACAGATCCTTGATGCCGTCGCTCTGACAAAGGCAAGCCACTGGCAGACGTTGCGGTTTGTGCGGTTGCCGCTGGCGTTGCCGGGGCTTGTCACGGGCCTGCGTGTCGCGGCTCCTCTTGCGCCGCTCGGAGCCGTCGTCGGCGAATGGGTAGGCGCCTCGGCGGGCCTCGGCTTTGTGATCGTTCAGGCGAACGCCCGCATGCAGACAGATGTCGTCTTTGCCGCCATCGCCATTCTCGCCGTGCTTGCCGTCGGCCTCAGGCTTCTCGGCGATGAGGCGACCCGTCCACTCGCGCATTGGGCGCGAGAATAATAGTTTCGTCATGGTCGAGACGATTGGAAAGCTTTTAGCCTTGGATGGAAGCGGCGGGCGCGCTGCGCCTACGCAACCGCGAAGGCCTGAAGTCCATTCGGCGCTGCGTTTGGCGCCGCCGATTTGTTGATAATGCCCGGTTTAGTAACGGCAGTGATGGCACTTCTCATGGGTGTATGCGATGAAAGGCTAGCAGCGAGGGCAAAAATGAGTGATCAGATTGGTCGTTCCGGAGGCGAGGACATACTCCTTCGGACTTTGGCAGCAGCTGTGCAAGACCAGAGGACAGTCGACGAACAGCGGCAAAGCATAGCGCCACTGCTGGAAGGCATGTCGTTTCACAATAGCGTGCGACATGACGACGATCGGGGCAGCGTTACCGAGCTTTTCGATCCCAGGTGGGGTTGGCATTCGGACCCACTTGTCTTTTCTTACGTCTTCACAATCCGGCCGGGAACGGTAAAGGGTTGGGGCCTGCATAAGCAACACGAGGATCGTTACTTCGTGTTGAGCGGCGAGTTGGAGTTAGTGCTCTACGATCCCAGGCCCGAATCCAGCACGTGCGGGAAGATATGCCGCATATACCTATCCGGCAGTCGACCGCGCTTGATCAACGTGCCGAAGTTCGTTTGGCATGCCGATCACAACATTGGTACTTCCGACGTGGTTGTCGTCAACTTCCCAACAATTCAATACGACCATTCAAACCCCGATAAATATCGGCTTCCGCTGGACACCGATCTGATTCCCTACAGCTTTGCTGGTGCCAAAGGATGGTGAGCGTACCCCGTCTATCGATACTCATGCCGACGCATACGCGCGTGGACGTGATCGGTATAGCTATCGAATCGGTACTCTCGCAAACGTTCGGTGACTTCGAACTCCTCGTTGTAGGCGACGGTTGTGTTCCTGGCACGGCTGACGTCGTCGCAGGCTTCAAGGATAAACGAATCCGCTTCTTCGATTTGCCCAAAGCACCATATTTCGGTTACGCGAACCGAAACATTGCCCTTCGTGAGGCGCGCGGAGAGCTTATTGGTTTCGCGGCCGACGATGACATACTCCTACCGGATCATTTCGAGTTGCTCTCACAATGCCTCGAAGACGGGGCGGTGATTGCACATAGTCAGGCTTTATGGGTATCGACCGACGGTATCGCGGCGCCGTTCCTGACCAATCTCGAGATTCCCGATGAGCTCGAGCATTTCATGGAGCGATACAACACCATCCCGGCAAGTTGTTTTCTCTATCGAGCCAATAGCTTGCCATCGCTGGATGCGTGGCCCGAAGACGTCCCGACGGCCGCAGATTGGCGCCTATGGCATCGAATAATCCGGGAAAATCCGCAATCTGCTGTGATTCATTGTCGACAACCGACGCTCCTACATTTCTCGGCCAAATGGAAGAATAGCAGAAATTCGGGAATGGATCAGCTTAGCGCCTTCCTGGATATGGCTGACAACTCAAACTGGTGGCCTTCTGAATTGCGGGTCCAAACGGCTGAAGGACAGGTTGAGCAACAAGCTTATGCCGCCCTTTTGCGTGCTGATCCCCAACGTTGGATCGCCGGAATCCGCCGGGCTGCTCATGATCTCACCGTCCGTGTCGCATGGACCGATCTGCAGTTCCTCCGTCCGCAGCTGAAGGCTAGCAAAGACCAAATAACCGCCGTGAGTGCGGAACTCGAATCGACGCGCTCAGAACGCGCTTCCGCATTTTTACGGGCTGGTTTGTTCGAGAACGAATTGGTGCTTGCCAAGGAAGAGCTCAAAGCTACCCAGGCTGACCAGAAGGCACTCTCTGATCTTCTCGACGATAGTCTGGCCGACCTCGAGCGGCTGACATCAGAAGTACAGAGGATGCAGGCATCCTTGGGATGGCGCTTGCATCAGGCGGTCACGCGTTTTCGGCGAAGGTAGCTGCGCGCGTCCCTGTCGTCAGTTCTTGATGACTACCACCTCGATCCCGCTGAAACGGATGCGTTACCCGTACTAATGTCAGTACCGGAGCAATACTCCCCATCGTGTTGCCTCACGTAATTTTGTTACCGCCTGCCTCACCTAGACTGTTACCGCGCTGCCTTGCCCGATGCGGGCCAAAGTGCCGGCGTCGCCGATCAGCCGTTGAATCGCTTGCTGTCTCCACGCCCTCACTCGCTTCTGTAGCGTGCGGAGGTGACTCGGGCTGTATTGCCCTGGATAGCGGGCTTGGAATTCGACGAGAAGTTCAAACGCGGTCTGATCTGGGTGTTCTTCGAGGTACCCTTCCATCTCGTTCCAATGGGCTTTGAAGGTCTCTGGACGGCGACCTCGGGGGCCGTCGCTGAACCGACGATATGTCTTCGATTCGATGACAACGCCGCGTGCGTGAGCCGCCTTGCGCCAGAGGCTCACTTTGCGAGCGAGCGTTTTGTACTGTTTCCGGGTAAATCGACCCGGAAACTGGGCACACAACTCTTCAAAGAGCTGCATGGCGTTGATGTTAGGCAATTCCTCCAATCGCCGGCACGCGATCGGCCACGCCGCGCGGAGTGCGTGAATGCGAGCTTGGCCAGGTTCAGCATAGATCAGCTTCGGCGCCTCTGGTCTGTTCTCTGCTATCGGAGCTCTCACAGACGGAAGCGCCAGTGCGAGTGGTGCGATCGGGTTCGTGACGGGGGTATGTGTTGAGACCTTTTGAAGACTACGTAAGTAGCGTGGTTTCGCTTCAATGGAAAAGGTAGGGCGAATCTCACCCGCGTGCCAGGCGCTCGATAGGCCTGCCACGAATGCGGCGAGGTCGGGTGGCGCGGAGGTCGCCGGCGGCGGTAATTCGCCGTCGGCCAAAGCTGCCAGGTAAGCCTGGACCGCACGCATTTCCTCCAGAAGTTTCAACGGATCGAGTTCGGCGGCGATTTCGCTCAGTTTTATCCTAACGTCCATTGGCGTGCTCTCGGCTTGCAGCAGACGCTCGCAGGGAGTCAGCGGCGGATGATAGCGTTTGGTCACCTTTGCACCGTCGCGATGCTTTTCGGCTAACTTGAACGAAGGCTGGAAGAAGTTCACAAATCGCCTGGAAGCACCGTAAAGACGCGTGATCGCCCTGGCGGCCGCTAATCCTTCAAAGCGCCGATAGCCAAGGAGTTTGCGGACAACGGCGCCGTTTTTCTGCTCTATCCAGGCCTGGTCATTCTTGCGATAAGGCCGTGATCGAGTGAGCTCGATGCCGTGAGCAAGGCAATAGTCAATCAGCCTGTTGTTGACGAACTCACTGCCGTTGTCCACGTCCAACGCTATAAGGGGAAACGGCAAACCTGCGCGCATGCGCTCGAGTGTCTCGACCACGAGGCTGCCTTCCCGAACCACAATAGGGGCGGCCTCTGTCCAGCCGGTGGCAATATCGGTCAGAACTAAGCTATGGACGAAGCTGCCACGGTTGGCATTCCCGCAGTGGGCTACCAAGTCCATTTCCATACTTCCAGGAAGCGGTTCATTCCAGTCGGCGAATGTCCGCATTTTGATGCGACGTCGTGGTTCTGGCACTATCTTCGGCTTTTTTACTCTGCTGGTGCGCCGCGGCATCTGGAGCAAGCGGTCGATCGTCGCGGCGCTCATCGACAGAAGTTTACGGCGGATCTCTTCCTCGAGGTTCAGATGACCATTGCGCTCCAAGGCCGGCAATAAGATCGGCAGCAACGCCTTGAGCCGCTTACCACAGACCCGATCCGAAGCTTCCCATAGCACGATCAGCGCGCCCCGAGCAGCTTCGTCGTAAAGCGGCCGGCGTTGATGGGCCCGCCGGATCTTCGGCGCCGGCTGATGATTGAGAACACGGATGGCGGACTTCTCGTGGTATCCCGTCGCCGAAATGAACTCTTCCAAGATCCTGCGCTTCTCTTTTCCGGTCGCATTCAAGTAGCGTCCTCGGATCGCGTTGGCGAGTTCCATGCGCATCATGCGCGGCATCGTTGTCGTCATCAGTGAACCTCCCTAACAGTCAGGGCATCATCGCAGCCTGCTGTCACGGGTAACAATCTAGATGAGGCAACGAACGCGCCCAGTAACATTTCCACTGAGGCAATGCGACATACTAACTGCTGATCTGCGTTGGTAGAGGCTGCATTCCCTTGTGAGGTACAAGCGGCTGGAAAAAATCAGTTCGTTTCACCGAAGATCGGGCTGCCTGCGTGCAGCTCAATCACGCCCAGATCCTTGCCCTGGTTGACGGGATGGACTGGAAACGTGTGCGCACTGTTGTGGTGAAACGGCCGGAATTTGTTGGGTAAAAGCCCTGCGGCAGAGTGAATCAGGGGCCTGAAACGGCAAGAAATTCCCAGCAGAATATGCTCTATATCAGGGCATGCTTCCTGATGACGTTGACGCGCTGAAAGCCATGATCCTGGCGATGGCCGAAAAGGCTGCGCGCGCCGACCTCCTGGAGAACGAAGCCGCTGATCTGAAAGCCCGCAATGCGGACGCAGACGAACAGATCGCCAAGCTGAAGCAGGTCCTCAAAGCCTTTGATCGGTACCGGTATGGCCGACGCTCGGAAAAGCAGGGCAAGAGCAGTGACACTGATCCGGATGAACAAGGCGCGTTCGTCTTCGAGGAGATAAAGACCGGCATTGCCGCGAGCGAGACCTGCTATCGTTACAGCGCAAGCTGAACGCTGAGAACAAGCAGATCGCCGACCTGTTGATCGGGCTGACGAGGGCGAAGAGGACCTGGGGCTTCGGCTTGTGTTTCCTTTACCTGCGCAACGTCCAGGGACATCGCTGGAACCACAAGCGCGTCTACCGCATCTACCGTGAGCTGGAACTGAACCTCAGGATCTAGCCACGCAAGCGTTTGAAGCGGGACAAGCCGGATGCACTTGCTTTGCCGGAGGCGCCCAACATGGTCTGGTCCATGGATTTCATGGCAGACCGTCTGGAGGATGGCAGGTAATTCCGGCTGTTGAACGTCCTGGACGACTTCAACCGCAGGTTCTTCTCACGAACCTTTTCCGGGTGAAGCCGCTGGAATTCTTCGAATGCCTGACGCAGGTTCATTTCGGGGGCGTCAATCGCGCCAACCGTTGCCGCAAGCTCGACCGGGTTGAGTTCGGTAAGCTGGTCGGCGGCATTTATCCTTTCGGACCAGTATTCCACATAATCGCGGGTTGGCGGCGACTATTTCTGTGTGGTGCATGTATTCGTAATCGTGGCTCTTCGCCGTTTCCTTCATCGCGGGAAACGTTATGACGAAATAATATCTTTCGCTACGTTTTTTCATTTTCAAGTTTGAGTGGTGCAAGCATCGCCGATGACTGGATTCGGCGAAAAAATTGACAAGAAAATTGACGTTTCGGGGGTTTTAGCGGTCTCGGAAGACCAATTTTTTAGAAGTGCCGTTGACAGTCATTCGAAATTCTCCCATAAAATCAAACTATTCCGAGGGGAGCACTTGACAGTGCTGAGATGGCGGTGAGCCGGACCCTTGAACCTGATCCGGGTCATGCCGGCGTAGGAACGGGAAAAGAGCCGGTTTCGGCAAACTAATCGCGTCTTCGCTTTCACCTGGGTCTCCGTGATGTTTTGTCTGGAGATCGATCGTTGCTGTTTTTTGCCAAGTTGCCGCCGGATGGCGGGTTTGCATTTTGTCCGGGTTGCTGCGTCGGCTGACCGGCGATGCGCTTGGCTTTCACATTTGTTCGTAGCCTTGCTGTGCTGGCTGTCCTCTGGCAAGGGGCGGTCGTCGTGTTTGCGCTGCCGCGCTATCTGTTACCAACGCCGATCGAGGTCTTGGCTGTCTTTGCACGGCAGCCAGAATTTCTGCTTGAGCAGAGCTTTGTGACGATCGCCGAGATGCTGGCCGGGCTCGCGGTCGGCACGGCGTTCGGCGTTGCGACGGCGATCGGGCTGGCGGCTTTTCCGCGGTTCGGAAAGCTCGTCTGGCCCTTTGTGCTCGTCCTGCAGGCCTTTCCTGTCTTCGTCATCGCACCTTTGCTGGTGCTGTGGTTCGGCTTCGGCATGGTTTCGAAGATCGTGATGGCGGCCATCATCATCTTCTTTCCGGTTGTCTCTGCGTTCTCGGACGGTCTGCGCCGTACAGATACGCAGATCCTTGATGCCGTCGCGCTGACCAAGGCGAGCCACTGGCAGGCATTGCGGCTTGTGCGGCTGCCGCTGGCGCTGCCCGGGCTGGTGACCGGCCTGCGCATTGCCGCTCCCCTTGCGCCGCTGGGTGCCGTCGTCGGCGAATGGGTCGGCGCCTCGGCGGGGCTTGGCTTCGTGATCGTCCAGGCAAATGCCCGCATGCAGACAGATGTCGTCTTTGCCGCCATGGCCATTCTCGCCGTGCTTGCCGTCGGCCTCAGGCTTCTCGTCGATGAGGCAACCCGTCCACTCGCGCATTGGGCGCGAGAAACCTGAATTTTTGAGATCGATTGGGAGAGTTCATAACATTATGATCCGCAAATTCCTGCTTTCCGCCAGCCTCGCGCTCGGCGTCGTCCTTTCCGCCGGCTCCGTAATAGCGGCAGAAAAATTGACGGTGATGCTGGAGTGGTTCGTCAATCCAGACCATGCCCCCATCGTCGTCGCCAAAGAGCTCGGCCTGTTCAAAAAGGTCGGGCTCGATGTCGAGCTCTTCCCTCCGGCCGATCCCTCGAGCGTGCCGCGTCTCGTCGCTGCGGGGCAGGCTGATATCGGCGTGCACTATCAGCCGAACCTCTATCTCGATCATGCGGCGGGTTTGCCGCTCGTTCGCATTGGCACTCTGGTCGAGACCCCGCTCAACACCGTCACCATCCTTGACGACAGTCCGATCCGCAGCCTTGCCGACCTGAAGGGCAAGAAGATCGGCTTTTCCGTCTCCGGTTTCGAGGATGCGATGCTCGGCCGAATGCTTGCCTCGGCCGGCCTCAAGAAGGAGGACGTCGAGCTCATCAACGTCAACTTCGCCCTGTCCCCGTCGCTGATCGCTGGCAAGGTCGATGCAACGATCGGCGGCTTCCGGAATTTCGAGCTGACACAGATGCGTATCGAGGGACATGAAGGCCGGTCATTCTTCCCCGAAGAGCATGGCGTGCCGGTTTATGACGAGCTCGTCTTCGTTGCCGACAAGGCAAAGGTTGGCGACGGGCGCTTGCCGCTCTTCCTTGCCGCGGTGGAGAGGGGGGCAATTTTCCTCACCAACCACCCTGACGAAGCCTGGAAGCTTTTCGTCAAGGCCTATCCGAACCTTGATGACGAGCTCAACCGCAGAGCGTTCGCCGACACCCTGCCGCGCTTTGCCAAAAGGCCGGCCGCACTTGATCGTGGCCGCTACGAGCGGTTTGGCAAGTTCCTTGCTGAAAGCGGGCTGATCAGCCAGGCACCTGATGTCGAGAACATCGCGGTGGAAATCCGATGATGAGCGAAACTGGATTCGTCGAAAATGCTGCTGCATCGCTGGCGCGGGTCCGGCAACAGCGACCCCGTGTACACTGCTTGATGAACACGGTGGTGCAGAAGTTCGTGGCGGATGGCCTCGCGGCGCTTGGCGCGATCCCCTCCATGACATCATCGACAGAAGAGGTCGAGGCCTTTGCCCGGCGCGCCGATGTGCTCGTTGTCAATCTAGGCACGCTGGATGAAGGACGGCGCGCGGCGATCCGCCTGGCAACAGCCGTTGCGCGCGACACCCACAAGCCGTGGATCATCGATCCCGTGCATTGCGATTATTCGCCATCGCGGCTCGCTTTCGCCCGGGAACTCTCGGCTTTCGGGCCCTCCGTTGTTCGCGGCAACGCAAGCGAGATGGACATCATCGGTGATGCCAACGGTGTGTTGAAAATCAAGACGGGGGCCGTCGATGAACTCACGCTGGATCGACATACGACCCGGATTGAGAACGGCCACCCCTTTATGGCGCAAGTCACGGGCACCGGGTGCCTCTCGGGTGCCTTGATCGCGGCCTTCATGGTCGTCCAGCCGGATCGCCTGAAGGCAGCCACGGGTGCGCTACTGACAAGCGGTATCGCCGCGGAGATTGCCGCGGAACGATCCAGTGGTCCCGGGACCTTCGAGGCCGCCTTCCGCGATGCGCTCGCATCGCTCCGCCCTGAGGATATCATTGCCAATGCCAGGATTTCTTATGCCGAAGGTTGATTATCGACTGAATGCCCTCGTCGATGCGCGCCTTGCGGACAAAGGGAATTTGGCTGACCTGGCGCGTACCGCTGCGCTCAATGGCGCGACACTCATCCAGTATCGCGACAAGACGAACTCGACACGAGAGATGATCGAACAGGCGCGGGCAATCGGTGCTGCCCTTGCCGGAACCAGCGTGCCTTTTGTTATCAACGATCGCGTCGATGTGGCGATCGCGGCGGGCGCCGATGGCGTCCATCTCGGGCGGGACGACATGGACGCGGCCAAGGCGCGTTCGATGATGGGCGATGCTGCGATCATCGGCTTGACGGTCAAGAACGATGCGGATGCGCGGGCCGCGATTGGTTCGCCGATCGATTACGCCTGTATCGGTGGGGTCTACGAGACGCTGTCGAAACGCAATCCCGATCCCCCGGTCGGTCTGGAAGGGTTCGCTAGGCTTCGCGCGGCGCTTCTCACGGCTAAGCCGGATCTGCCGGTCGGAGCCATAGCCGGGATAAATGCGCAGCGCGCCGGGGAGGTCGTTGCCGTTGGGGCCGATGGCGTCGCGGTCATTTCCGCAATCTTTGCTGCAGTGGACCCGGCGGCAGCCACCCGTGAGTTGCGGGCATGCGTCGATAGTGCGTTGAAGGAGGCTGCACGATGACTGCCATTGCTGTCACCATTGCGGGGTCCGATTCCGGCGGCGGAGCGGGAATCCAGGCAGACCTGAAGACTTTTTCCGCTCTCGGCGCCTATGGGGCAAGCGTCATCACGGCGATCACCGCACAGAACACCCGAGGTGTGACGGCCGTCGAGGATATCTCGCCGGCGATTGTCGAGGCTCAAATTGATGCGGTGTTTTCGGACCTTGCTGTTGGAGCGGTGAAGATCGGCATGGTGTCTCGCGAGGAAACAATCGCCGTAATCGCCAAGGGGCTTCGGCGATATGGCAAGATGGCAGTGCTCGATCCCGTGATGGTGGCCACATCAGGTGACGCTCTACTGCGCCCGGATGCCATTGCGGCGCTTCGCGAGGAGTTGCTGCCGATGGCGCTGGTTGCAACGCCGAACCTGCCGGAAGCGGCATTGCTGACCGGGCGCTCGATTGCGACGGATGAGACTGAGATGGCCCATCAGGCCGAGATCATTCTAAAAGCTGGCGCGCGCTCGGTTCTGATCAAAGGCGGGCACGGGGACGGCCCCGAGGCGACGGATATCTTCTTTGATGGGGGAGAGCCTGTTCGGTTGACGGCGCAGCGCATTGAAACCACGAATGACCACGGTACGGGCTGCACTCTGTCGGCGGCGATTGCCGCCGGGCTGGCACGCGGGCTTTCCTTGGCGGATGCCGTAATCGCTGCCAAGGATTATCTGCACGGTGCCATCGTTGCCGCCGGAGAACTAAAAGTCGGACAGGGGCGGGGACCGGTCCATCACTTCCACCGCTGGTGGCAGCCCGATGCTCGCTAGCATGGCGCAAGCTCTGTCGCTGCGGCTGGAGCGAGCGCTCGAGCTTGCCGGGGCGTTGACGCTTGCGGTCCTGCTCGCGACCGTGACGGTTTCCGTCGCTCTTCGGTTTGTTGCTGCAAGCGGCTTTACCGGTGCGGAAGAAGCGGCAAGTTGGCTGCTGGTAACGCTTGTCTCGATTGGGCTACCGCTCGCTTCGACGGCGAAGGGGTTGCGGATCGATTTATTCGAGGGACGGTCGGCGTCTAGAGATGGCCGTGATCACGGACCATCGGCGCGCGACTTGGAGCTCATCGTCGACGACGGGGGTACCAAGCCATTTTCGTCGAAAAAAAGCTTCATGCGCCGGGATCTGCGCACTTTGTTTTCCGGCGCCATCACTCTGGTCGCCTGCATCGTCGTGATATCCGGCAGCGGAAAGGCGGCGCTCGATCTCGGCGGTGTTTCGCCCTCGCTCGGCCTTTCCGAGGGACTGCGCCCGGCCATGCTGAGCGCCGGAGGAGTGCTGGCGATTGTCGCGATCCTGCTCCGCCACGTCGCGGACGGCCGGCTTGTCGCGTTCGCCTCGATGCTTGCGATTGCTGTGGGATTACATTGGGCGGTCGGCGCGGTGCCACCTTTGGACCTGGTGTCGCCGAGCTTCATGCTGTGCTGTCTTGCACTTGTGGCAATTCTCGCCGGAACGCCGCTCCCCCATGCTTTCATCGCTGCGGCCTATGTTACCGTCGCATTCGGCGCGCCGATGCCGGAGGAGGCGATGGCGGCGACCACATTGTCCGGCCTGTCGCGCTATCTTCTGACCGCCATTCCATTTTTCCTGCTCGCCGGCGCGCTTTTGACTGCGTCAGGGATCGCCAGTGACCTAGTTTGCTTTGCCGCCGCCCTTGTCGGCCACCGCCGCGCCGGGCTCGGTCAAACCGTACTGCTGACAGGTGTTCTGTTTTCCGGAGCCTCCGGCTCGTCGATCGCCAATGCGGCCTTCGGCACTGCCGCCTTCATGCCGCAGCTAACAGCGCACGGCACGCCGCCTGCGCGCGCCGGCGCGCTGATTGCTGCCGTCTCGGTGCTCGACAATATCATCCCGCCATCGATCGCCTTTCTGATTCTGGCGGCAGCCGCGGACTTGTCGACCGGCAAGCTTCTGGCCGGGGGCTTCGTGGCGGGTCTGCTCATGGCAGCTACGCTTGCCGTTGCCATCCACGTAAACGGCGCGACGACGGCGCGCACCGCCAGGGCATCCGCCGGAGAGTCCCGACGGCTCGGTGTACGGGCGCTGCCCGCCTTCGGTCTCGGAATCATCGTCGTCGCCGGTATTCGCGCCGGCGTGGTCTCACCCACGGAAGCTGCAGCGCTTGCGGCGGCCTATACCCTGATCGCAGCTTTCTTGAAGCGGACAGCCGTTTACGAGGTCTGCGCCGCTTTCCGCCAATCGGCGCGCGAAACCACCGCGATCCTGCTGTTGATCGGTTCGGCCGCGCCCTTCGCATTTCTCATCGCGGTTGATGGCGTTGCGGCTCACCTGTCGTCTGCAGCGAGTTGGCTCGGGTCCAATCCGTTCCTTGTGATTGCCGCGCTCAATCCCCTCTTGCTCGGTGTTGGGCTCTTCCTCGATATCGGCGCAGCGATCCTGCTGTTCGCGCCCTTGACGCTGCCGATCGCCGTTTCCGCCGGCATCGATCCAATTCATTTCGGCGTCATCCTGGTCGTCAATCTGATGATCGGCGGTTTGACACCACCCGTCGGCATCCTCGTGCAGACCGTCGGCAACGCTTCCGGCGTGCCCGCGGTCGCGCTGTTTGCCGCGTCGCGGCCCTATCTGCTCGCACTGTTATCGGCACTTGGACTTCTCAGTTTTTCCGCAGCACTCGTTGCCTGTTTTTGAACCCTTTGGGAGGGATCGAAATGCTTCGCCTCAATCGCCGTGCGTTCAACCTGAGCCTGCTTGCCACCGGTGCCGCAGCGCTTGCTACCCCGGCTTTGACGGGCCAGGCCTCCGCCGCACGCCCAGTGCTCATCGCTTCGCTGCTGGGCGAAAACAAACCGGAAACCAAGGTCTGGCTCAAGATCCGTGACCTCGTCGAGGCCGCGCTTCCAGGGCGGTTTGCCTTCAACATTGTCCCGAACGCGGCCCTTGGGGGCGAGAAAGATGTCAACGAGGGGCTGCGGTTGGGCGCCATCCAGGGGAGCTTGTCCACTCTGTCGGCCCTATCTGCCTGGGTGCCCGAGAGCCAGCTCTTCGATATGCCGTTTCTCTTCCGCGATGCCGACCATGTCCGCGCGGCAGTCACTTCGAACGCTGGTGACGCGCTGAAGGTGAAGCTTGAGGGTGAGGGCTTCATCGTTGGAGATTATGTCAACTACGGTGCGCGGCATCTGCTCGCCAAGGAACCCTTGATGCATCCCGGCGATGTTGCCGGAAAGAGATTGCGCGTCATCCAGAGCCCGCTTCATGCGGCGCTATGGGAGAGCTTCGGCGCCGTCTCGGTCGGCCTGCCGATCACCGAGACATATAACGCGCTTGCAACGGGCGTCGTCGACGCCATGGACCTGACGAAGTCGGCATATGCCGGATTCAAGCTCTACGAAGTCGTGCCTGACGTGATCGAGACTGGCCACATCTGGGCATCCGGCGCCATCGTCTTTGCCAAACCCTTCTGGAACAGCCTGACATCTGAGGAGCGGGACGTCTTCCGGCATGCAGCTATAGAGGGCGCGCGGCATTTCAACGCATTGATCGTTGCCGATGAGGCTGCCTCTGTCGAAACGGCGAAGGCTGCCGGTGCGCGCTTGCATGCCGCCGAAGATCGCGAAGACTGGGTCGCGGGCGCACGAAAGGTTTGGGCGGCCTACGCCGCGAAGGTCGGCGGCATGGAAGCAATCGAGTCTGTGCAGGCAATGGGTTAGGATAGCTTGGCCGGTAAGGCGCGAAAGCTGAAATCTTCCTGCTGTTTCATAATATTGCTAGACGTTATGACCGTGGTCTGAGCGGCGGCCCGTCCTAGTCTTTGCAGCTGTAAAGCAAACGGGGGTTGCTTGGGAGTGCCGAGCCGAGCCCCAGCAAGGAAAGGACGGACCATGACCGAGGATAGCGTTTTTTACGTCGGTGTCGATGTCTCGAAAGCCAAGCACGCGATCGCAATTGCCGAGAGCGGACGCAATGGAGAAGTTCGGTATTTCGGCGAGATCGAGGCGACGCCGGCGGCCGTGGAACGGTTCGTGCGCAAGTTGGAGAGCAAGTCTCGACGCCTGCACTTCTGCTACGAAGCGGGTCCGACCGGTTATGGGCTTTATCGCCAGCTCGTTGAACTCGGCCACCGCTGTGATGTCGTCGCGCCCTCGCTGATCCCGAAGCGGGCGGGCGAACGGGTCAAGACGAACCGGCGCGATGCGGTCAGCCTGGCGCGGCTTTTGCGGGCAGATGAGTTGAAGGGAATATGGGTTCCCGACACGGTGCATGAAGCGGTGCGCGATCTGGTGCGGGTGCGGGCCGCAGCGAGCGAAGATTTGCGCAAGAAACGCCAGCAACTGCTCTCGTTCCTGCTGCGCCATGGCCGCGTGTTTACTGGCCACAAGAATTGGAGCCGTGCGCATGTCCGCTGGCTGGCGTCACAGAAGTTCGATCACCCGGTCCAGCAAATCGTCTTCCAGGACCAGATCGACGCGATCACCGATGCGCAGAACCGGCTGGCGCGGCTGGATGCTCAGCTGGCCGAGCTGGTGCCGAGTTGGTCTATGGCAGCGGTGGTCACGGCCTATCAGGCGCTTCGCGGCGTCTCTTTCCTTGTTGCCGTCACCTTCGTCAGCCAAGTCGGCGATGTACGCCGCTTCGACAACCCGCGGCAGTTGATGGCTTTCCTGGGCCTCGTACCCTCGGAACGGTCGACTGGCGAGACGGTCAAACGCGGCGGCCTGACGCTGGCCGGAAACCGCCGTGCGCGCCGCGTCCTGGTCGAGGGCGCCTGGAGCTATCGCCATGCCGCCAGGGTGACGGAAACCATTCGCGTCCGGCTTGAGGGTCTGCCGAAGGCGGTGCGGGAGATCGCCTGGAAAGCGCAGACGCGGCTGTGCGGCCGCTACCGGCGCCTGACGGCTGCGGGCAAGAAAAACCCCATCGTCGTTGCGGCGATCGCGCGCGAGATGGCAGCGTTCCTGTGGGCCATCGGCCACCAGGTCGAACCGGTGCGCTGACGATGCGGTGCGCTGCTCCCTTAAAGGTCCAAGTTGCAACCAGCTGCCCCCCAGCGCGGGCGCCGCCTCATTGAGGGGCTTTGCCCGCGCCGGAGCCTCGGCGGACATCAGGGGCAGCACGGAGACGGGATGGGCCGCGGTGGGGAATTCCCGGCGACCCTATGTGGCTGGACATCAGATTCCAACGCCCGACTTCTAGACAGGGATGGCCCAAGACGAATTACGGAAGTGCGGTAACCAACCCGCGGATAAGAGCTGGATCAACCGTCGTCTGAAGGCCCATCCCGTCCCCGTGCTGCCCCATCAGCGGTAACAAAATCGGTGTCAAAGACATGGACGCATAAGTGCGCGTATCACCCTTGACCACGGTCATAAGAGGGTTTTCACTGCCATGCTCGCGGTTTAGAGTGTCGCGAATCGCATGCCACAGGTTGACGAATGCAGGGTCCACAACACAACCACGCGCCGATGAAATCGAGCATCGCTCATCTTCCTGAGCGTATGCAGCGGGAACTCGCTCGCATCGTCGAGGTTCTGCATGAGGAGTTCGAGGACGCGCTGAAGGACGGCACCGCCGACTTTAAGAAGCGCGGCCGCATTCTGAAGATAATTTTGTTCGGTTCTCACGCTCGCGGAAACTGGGTCGATGAGCCGCACACGAAAAAGGGTTACCGCTCGGACTACGATATCCTTGTTGTTGTGAACAACAGTAAGTTGACGGATTTCGCACGTTATTGGGCGAAGGCACAGGATCGTCTGCTGCGGCTGTCGGGGATCGAAACACCCACTAGCTTGATCGTGCACTCCCGGCGCGAGGTGAATACCGCTCTCTATGACGGACGGTACTTCTTTGTTGACATTCGACGGGACGGCGTAGTGCTCTACGAACTCGATGATGAGCCTTTAGCAATGCCGAAACCGCTGACACCGGCAGATGCGCGTCGTGTGGCGAAAGAGCATTACGAAACCCGGATAGTTACTGCGGTTAACTTTTTGCAGCTCTCTCGTTCCGCGGCGACGGCGAGCATGTGGAAAGAGGCCTCCTTTCTTTTGCATCAGTCAATCGAGCAAGCCTACGCCACCGTGTTACTGGTACTGACGAACTACAGCCCTGCATCCCACAATCTGAAATTCCTGCGCGGTCTTGCTGAAGAGCAGTACAGGGAATTGGCTGAGGTCTGGAGGGTTGATCATCAGCGCTTCGTTTCTTGGTTTAATATCGTCAACGAAGCCTATGTAAAAGCACGTTATTCTCGGCACTATGAAATCACCGAGGAAGCATTGGTGTGGCTACTCGCCCGGACCGCGATGCTGATCGATCTAGTAGAAAAAGCCTGCCGCTCCCACCTTGAAAGACTCAAAGCAGAAGACGAAAGCGCTGGGAAGCTTCTAGAATAGAAAGAGATATCAGTTAGTTGTGCTGCGATCTTGATATTCTTCCTTGGCTTTTCGATCGAAACGCGTTGGGGCGCTCGATGGCGCTGAAGGGCGAAGTGACCTTAGCTGGGTTCTCCGCCCGCCAAGTCCTCATGATGTTAGGTCACGCGCCGGCCCCTATCGTCGAACACATGCAGGTCCTTGGCCTTCGCTCCGACCACGACATGGTCGTCGATCTGCCTTACCGAGCGTCCAGGAACTCGGAACACTAGATCCTGACCATTGGCGAATTTGCCGTGCACATAGCTTTCTGCGCCGACAAGTTCGATGCTGTCGATGCGGACCTTGGCGGTGAAATCCAAGTCTGCTGCGTCCGGTTCACAGACTGTGAGGTCTTCCGGGCGGATGCCGATGGTGAATGCGCCTGTTGGTTTCGGCACATTGGGTAAGATCGACCAGCCTTCAAGAGTTTCAGCATGTTTGAGCAGATTCATCGACGGCGAGCCGATAAACGTTGCCACAAAGGTCGTTGCCGGCTTTTCGTAGAGTTCGATTGGCGATCCGACCTGCTCGATCTGTCCGCCGTTGACCACCACCAGCTTATCGGCAAGCGTCATGGCCTCCATCTGGTCGTGCGTCACGTAAACGCTGGTCGTGCCAAGAGACCGCTGCAACCGTTTGATTTCGATGCGCATCTGGCCCCTCAGCTTTGCATCGAGATTGGAGAGCGGTTCATCGAACAGGAACGCAGCCGGTTCGCGCACGATCGCACGTCCCATGGCGACGCGCTGGCGTTGACCGCCGGAAAGCTGGCGCGGTTTGCGCTGGAGATAGGGTTCGATCTCTAGGGTTTTTGCAGCCTTGGCGATACGGCGTTCGATCTCGTCCTTCGGCGTGTTGCGGTTCTTCAGCCCATAGGCAAGGTTCTGATGCACGGTCATATGCGGGTAGAGCGCGTAGTTTTGAAACACCATCGCGATGTCGCGCTCGGCCGGTTCCAGATCATTGACCGTTCGGTCGCCAATGGCGATCTCGCCGGAGCTGATGCTTTCGAGACCTGCGATCATACGCAGAAGGGTGGACTTTCCGCATCCGGAAGGGCCGACCAGGACGACGAGTTCGCCATCATCGATCTCGAGGGATACACCCTTGATCGCCTCGATATTGCCGCCATAGACCTTGCGGACATTGTTTAAGGTAATTTGAGCCATTACTTCTCAGTCTCCACAAGTCCTTTGACGAACCAGCGCTGCATCAGGACGACGACGAGGATCGGCGGGATGATCGCCAGGATCGCCGTCACCATCACGTAGTTCCAGGGGGTCGAGGCGTCGGTGAAATCGACCATGCGGCGCAGGCCGATGATGATGGTGTTCATCTTGGCATCGTTGGTCACCAGCAACGGCCAGAGATATTGCGTCCAGCCATAGATGAAGAGGATGACGAACAGCGCTGCAATGTTGGTTTTTGAAAGCGGAAGCAGGATGTCGCGCATGAAACGAAACGGGCCGGCATTGTCAATGCGGGCCGCTTCCACAAGCTCTCCCGGGATCGTCAGAAAGAATTGCCGGAAGAGAAATGTCGCCGTTGCCGACGCCATCAGCGGTAGCGTCAGGCCGGCATAGGTGTCGATCAGGCCGAGGTCGACGATCACCTTGTATGTGGGCAGGATGCGCACCTCGACCGGAAGCATCAGCGTAATGAAGATCATCCAGAAGAAAAACATCTTCAGCGGAAAGCGGAAGAACACGATCGCGAAAGCCGACAGGAAGGAGATGACGATCTTGCCGACCGCGATCGCAGTGGCAACGACGGTCGAATTGAACAAGAGCCGTTCAAGGCTGACACCGACAACGCGCTCGACCCCACCGGACATGGCCTCCGTATAGTTCTCGGTCAGATGATCACCGATTGCCAGCGACACCGGCGGACGGATAATTTCGACTGAGGTGCGGGTGGAGGCAACGAAGGTGTAGTAGATCGGAAAGGCGACGATGATGACGCCGATGATCAGCACGAGATGGCCGATGAAATTGGCGATGGGA
Source organism: Ensifer adhaerens (assembly GCF_013283195.1). Classification (GTDB taxonomy): domain Bacteria; phylum Pseudomonadota; class Alphaproteobacteria; order Rhizobiales; family Rhizobiaceae; genus Ensifer; species Ensifer adhaerens_G. The sequence continues at coordinate 1,142,372 of NZ_JABEKT010000002.1, forward strand.
CGTTTTTCAATCATCTGATCGCCTCATGAGTAGTGAACCCGCTTCTCGACGAAGCGGAACTGGAACGCCGTCAATGCGACGACTATGACCATGAGAATGACCGACTGCGCCGCAGAGCTGCCGAGGTTGAGATTGACGAAGCCATCATTGTAGACCTTGTAGACGAGCGTTTCCGTCGCCTTTGCCGGGCCGCCGCCGGTCACTGCATGGATAATGCCGAACGTGTCGAAGAAGGCGTAGACCGTGTTGACCACGAGCAGGAAGAAGGTTGTGGGCGCCAGCAGCGGGAAGACGATCGTCCAGAAACGCCGCGCGCCTCGTGCGCCATCTATCGAAGCAGCCTCGATCAGCGATTTCGGGATCGCCTGCAGTCCGGCGACGAAGAACAGGAAATTATAGCTGATCTGCTTCCAGGCGGCCGCAACGATGACCAGGACCATGGCCTGATTACCGTTCAGGAGCGGATCCCAGGCAAAGCCGTTCCGCCGCAGGATATAGGCAAATGTGCCCATCGCCGGATTGAACATGAAGAGCCACAGCATGCCGGCCACGGCTGGTGCGACCGCATAGGGCCAGATCAGCAGCGTGCGATAGACGTTTCTGCCGCGAACCACCCGGTCTGCCGCCGTTGCCAACAAAAGGGCCATGCCCATCGACAGCAGTGCCGTTGCCAGGCTGAAGCCGACAGTCACTTCCAGGGAGTGGAGATAATCCGGATTTGAAAGCACGGCGCGAAAGTTGGCGAGGCCGACGAAACCGGATTTCAGGCCGAACGGGTCTTCACGCAGCACCGATTGATAAAGAGCCTGGCTCGCCGGCCAAAAGAAGAAGATGACCGTAAGCACGATCTGCGGCGCGAGCAGGAGATAAGGCAGGATTTTATTGGGAAAGACGACAGGCTGCAAAGCGGCCCCCTTCTTTGCATGAGGAGATGACCCACCCTGGGTGGTGCCGGGGTGGGTCTGCTTTTGCGTCGTTTAGTTTCCGATGGCTGCCGCGATTGCAGCGTTCGCCTTCTTGGTGCCTTCGGTCAGGGCCGCTTGCGCATCCTTCTGACCGGCAAGCATTGCCTCGAACTCCTCGTTGAGAATGTCTCTCACCTGAGGAAGATTGACGAGCCGCACACCCTTGGAGTTTTCCGTCGGCGCCTTGCCCATCATCTGCAGGATCGGCGTCTCGCGGCCGGGGTTCTTTTCATAGAAGCCCGACTTCTTGGTTTCGTCGTAGGCGGCAAGGGTGACGGGCAGATAGCCCGAGACCTGATGCAGTCGTGCCTGGATTTCCGTCTTCGACAGGAAGTTGAAGAACTCGGCGATGCCCTTGTATTCATCATCGGACTTGTCGCCGAACACCCAAAGGCTTGCGCCGCCGGGGATCGTGTTCTGCGGACCGTTGCCGTCGTAATAGGGCAACTGGCCGATGCCGTACTTAATGCCCGACTTGATGATGTCGCCGAGACCGCCCGATGATTCCGTCAGAATGGCGCATTCACCTGAAGTGAAGAGCTGCTTGGCCTCCGAGGTGCGGCCGCCATAGCGAAACGTGCCGTCCTTGGCGAGATCTGCAATCGCCTGGAAATGCTGGACGAACAGCGGCGCGTCGACCTTGAGTTCGACGTCGAGACCGGCAAGGCCGTTCTCATTGGTTCCGTAAGGCACGTTGTTCCAGGCCGCGAAGTTCTCTGTCTGGATCCAGGTGAGCCAGGTAGAAGTGAATCCGCAGGCTGAAGCGCCGCTGGCCTTGATCTTCTTGGCTGCGTCGAACACTTCCGGCCAGGTCTTCGGCGGATTCTCCGCATCAAGGCCGGCTTTCGCGAACGCATCCTTGTTGTAGTAGAGGATCGGCGACGACGAATTGTAGGGGAAGGACAGCATCGTGCCGTCAGCCTTCGAATAATAGGCGACGATCCCGGGCAGGTACTGGTCCTTGTTGAATTCGTAACCGCCTTTCTGAAGCACCTCTGCCACCGGCAAGATTGCGCCTTCGGCGCCCAGCATCACGCCACTGCCGGCATCGAAGACCTGCAGGATAGCGGGGGCCTGCTTGGAACGGAATGCGGCAATGCCGGCGTTCAACGTTTCCGGGTAGGTGCCCTTGAAGACCGGAACCACCTTGTAGGCGGTCTGGCTGTCGTTGAACTCCTTTGCCAGCTTGTCGACGACCTCGTTGTTGGCGCCGGTCATGGCATGCCACCAGGAAAGCTCGGTGGCTGCCAGCGCATTCGAGGCAAAGCCGGCTGAAAATACGGACGCGACCACAACGGTCCAGTTCAAATGTCTGAACATAATTCCTCCCATTTCTCAAAAGCCAGGCTATTAGGCGGGCCCGGCGGATTCGATCCTCCTCGACCGAAGCTTGCACAACCTTCGTTGCGAAACCAAAAAGTAGTAGAAACGAAATGAAATGAATATGCAACGAAAATTTGCCGCCGGAATGCCTGTTCCACTGAGCCTCGGAGGGCTGCGGTTCAGCACCCCTCCGATCGTTAGTATCTGCAGAAACCAATCTGTGCCGACAACGTATTAATCGGATCATAGCTTCAGATAGCTGGTGTTAATGCGGCATTGACACCGATTGGGGCGATGATATCGCCGGTCACGACATGACCGCAAATGACGGGTCGCCACTGCTTTTCGGCGAAGTCGGTACTCAGCAGGAAACCGACACGCCAATCCATGCTGTCATAGGTTTGAGCATCGATCTGGCTGAAGCGGGGGCGATGTTTCCCAGGTGTTTCCGCCTGGCTCGCCGATATCCGGTTATATTCTGCAACGATGGTCTGCACGGCCTGGTGTTCGGTCGTTTCCATCGGCGCATTCAAGGCGTCGGGACCGATGAGCAGCGGGATCCACTGGCGCGGATCGATGAACTTCGGTCCGATGATGGATGATGAGGGCCGTTAGATAACCGTCCAGGCCGCTCATGGCGGCAATGGCCGACGCCTCTGCATGAAGGCTGCGAATGCCTCGTCGCCCAGCTTTGATCGTGCGGTTGGAGCCTGGCTATGATCCGTCATGCTGCAATCTGCCTGATTTGCCTGACTAACAATACCGCCGAACGGGCGCTGCGCGGCTTCGCTCTCGGCAGAAAATTGTGGTTGTTCACCAGCTCCGACCGCGGTGCTGAGCGGGCCGCATTCATGGCGACGCTGATCATGACCGCCAAGCTTTAATGACATCGGTCCTCAAGCTTGGCTTGCCCATGTGCTCGCCCGCATCGCCGATGATCCGGTCAGCAAGATTGACGAGCTTTTGCCTTGGAATTGGAAAGCGAAAAAGGGCTGCTAACGCGGCTGCCGCGTAAACAATGCTCGAAAAAGCTCCTCCGAGCGCTGGAGGCCTTCATCCGTCAAGATCAATGACTTCGTCTTGTTCGCCGGATCGCCGATCAGGCCCTTTTTGAACAATCGATCTGTCGTATCCCAATCAAAACCCTTCCACGCCCGACGCCCGTCATGCAGCGTCAGCCATAGTAGCGCCAGGACAGCGTCGTCGATCTTGTCCTCGTCGATCTCCATGCCGAAATGATAACATGCCCGCGACCCAATATCCTGCGGCCTTCAGCGTATGCGTACGATCTACCAGCGTGCAGACCAGATCAACAGCGCCGGCGGCTATCTGCGCAGCCTGACCGACAAGGCGAGGGAAGGAAAATTCTCGACCTGGTCAATGGTCATGGCCCTGCTGCGCGCCACGCTGGACGAAAGCAAGAGACTTCAATCCCGTCCCGAAGCAATTGCTTCGGCTTCGAGCTTGCCGGAAATCGCAGAAACCGCTGCGTCGATCGACAGGATCCGATCCTCGTATGTCGAGAACAGGCCGTCCATCCAGCGCCTGAGACCGTTTGCCTTGGCGGCAGCACCTTTCCGCTCGAGCAACATGATCCCGCGCTCGATCTCGTGGACTGTGACCGACAGGAAAAACTCAGTTGTGTCTTCAGCCTTGTCCAGCCACGCGATCAGCCCCGTCGCGGTCTCGGTCCGCGAAAGGTGACAATAGCCAGACCACATTCGTGTCGAGGAGATATGCTGTCAAAGAGCGACATCCCGTGAAGGCGAGGTATTGCGCTCAAACTCTCCGCCGGGAAAGGTCTTCAGGTATGAAACGAAGCTGGAACGACGGGGTTTAAGGGCGCGCTGTGCAATCTCCGCCGGCTGTAAGGGGACAAGAGCAGCTACCGGCTTTCCATGCCGGGTGATCGTGACGAATTCGCCCTTGATGGCTTCATCGACATAGCTGGAGAGACCAGCTTTCGCATCCTTTAAACTGACAGTGGACATCGGCGCCTCCGTAAAGTGGTCACATATAACTATGTATGGGCTTGACCCCACTCAGGGTCAAAGGACGGTTACGCCGCTTCGATCGCCAGAAGTCCGGATCGCCTCGCGCGATCACACAGATTCTTGACAGATGAAGGCGACCATTTGGTCCCGCCGCGTGGCGTACGCTCGTAAAGTTTCTTGAGCTGCGCCCCAATCTCCCGAATCATGCGGTTGTCTGTTGTCTACGACTTCCTGAACCGCTCCAAGCGGTTGTCGACGATGTATTTTTCGTGTGCGGTTAGCTTAATCAGCAGCTTGCCGGCATCGCTGGTGCGGCCATTGGCAATTGCGTCCCGGAGCTGGTTAGCGATGCTGTCCCTTTGAGCCAGATAGTTCCTCGCAAACAGTACTACCGTTGATGGATGTGGCCTATCGGTGTCGCTCACGCTTACGTTTCTCCGGTCCGTGATTTCTTTTGGATCACCAATCCCAATTGCGTCAAAAGAGGTTGAAACTGTGTCCGAAGCGACCCTTGGTGATCAAGATCGATAGTACACCGGCGTCATCTGCAGCAGCGAGCCTCGATAAGCCGACTGCTGCCTCAGCTCACACTGAACGGGCCGTCGGGAAGGTTGAGACCGAAGCGGCTAGCCTTGGCGCGGTGTTGAACGAGGCTGGCTACGATGCCCGGAAGGCTGAATAACAGAAAAATTCATAAGTTGTGTCGTCGCGCTATTGCGATCAGGTTTGAATTGAGCATCATCGTAGCGTCTGTGAATTCGAACGCTCAGACGGGGCCCTTTCTCTTGCTTGCAGGAGAAGGGGCCTTTTCGTCTCCACATGCGCTACGACGCTAGCCAAGCGAACCATCGAGCGGCTTCAGAGTCCCGCCATCGTACGCATCTTCTGGAACCTCGGCGGCCGAAGGGGCTGCTGGCGGCGTTTTTCAAGCCACCATACGAGCGCCACTATGTCTTCTTCCATGCATTCTGCACGAGCGGGGGATCTGCCTGTTAGGCTCATGACGATCTGGTGGCGAAGGGTGACATCTCTCGGGAAAGCGGAGCGGCTTGCCGGGGGTGGTCGGTCCCGGTTCCCGGCCTGCGGCCGGCGCTTGCGCTGAACCTCCTGCGGCGACCCTTTTAACCGGTCAAGCCGCGCGCGAACGGGCTCTGGCCGCAATGGCGGCCGCCGCCTGGTACGCTCATCCTAGTTTGGTCCGTGCAGCATGACCAGCGTGGGCACACACGCGCCCGAAGCCAGTTTCACGGAGATGCCCAGCCGACTGGGCACCAGGCGCCGTGCGGTCGCGTTGGCGCATTTGATCTCGCATTGTGCGCTCGTTAAGCCATGCGCTTCCGCAGAACGTCTTCAGCGAGTGAAACGTTGACGCGAACTGCCTTTTTCGCCGCAGTCTTCATCGCAACGATGAATGGCCACACCGTCTTTATTTTCAAGGTCTGACATAACATTTTCAAGGCTAGATGGCTCAGGAATAGCCTCCCCGTCCTCTACAAGACCTTCGACGTGCAGCGCCAAGGCTTCCTCGACCTTCGCGCGCGCCTCATCGAGGTTGGTACCGGCGGTTACGACACCAGGAAAATCGGGAAAGGAAGCACCGTAGTCACTGTCGGCGTCCTTGTGGATCAGTCCAATATAGTTGCGCATGGTCGTCACCTCAGTTTCGAGCCGGATTGCTTGATCGGGATATCCCTTTTTGGATGCGGGACCGTAACCCGGCCAGGCTTCGTTTTTTAGGAAGACCCAAGCTATCTGTTTGATGTTCGGTTGTTTTGCGGGTGTTTCGCGCTAGCGAAGCCACTCGTTCCAGCGTTGCAGCAATTGCGCCGCATTGGCGTTGATCCATTCAGCGTCGGGGACAACCATAAAGTCCCGAACCTCGTTCGCATGCGGCATCGTCTTGCGTACCTCTTCCGACATCAAGGCGATCGCGTCGGTGCTTGGCGGTGTGCACGAGAGCACTTCGCAAGCCATCGCCTGCGCCTCCGGCGAATTCAGCCAGAAGGCCATCAGTTTCAGTGCGTTGTCGCGATTCTGTGCTCCTTTGACGAGCGCAATGCGGTCGCCGACCAGAAACGATGCCTTATAGGACCATCCAATCGGTAAACCTTCGTTCTGCATCGCCTTGGCGCGCGTCAGCCAAATCTGCCCAATCGAATAGTCGCCATTGCGAAAGCCTTGCACACTCTGATCGCCAGTTTTCCACCAGACTGAAACCGCGGGCCGGATTTCGTCGAGTTTTTTCAGCGCCCGTTCCACGTCGAGCGGAAACAGCTCTTCTCGGCTGACGCCATCGGCAAGCAGCGCCGCTGCCATCACACGCCAGGGGTCGTCGAAATTGGGAAATGCCCGCTCGCCGGAAAAGGTCTTGCTATCCCACATATCGGCCCAGGTCTCAGGTGTCGGTCCGCCATCGCCGGTTCGATAGGCGAGCAACGTCGCCGTCGACTGCAACAGCGCGCCGCCGGCAGCACAGGCGTTTGGGCCGAGATCTTTTCGTCCGGCAAACTGTTTGCAGAAATCCGTCAGGTCCTCCGTGACCGCCTTGTGGGCCGTCGATGCCGCCTGGATCTCACCGTCGAGATAAAGATCCCAGGTGACATTCCCAGTCTTCACCATCGCCGCGACTTTGGCCCGCATTTCAGCATTGGTCGCAACAACCGTCACGACCTCAATCCCGGTCGCCTTTGTGAAGGGATCGAACCAGGCCGCTTTCAGCGCGCGGTCGTAGGCACCGCCCGTCGAAGCGATGACAACCTGCTCGGTTGCAAGCGATACCGAGGACCAGGATAAAAGAGACAAGGCGCTTGCAGCCACCACTCGGTGAGCTCTCGTCCAACGCAGCGGAAATGAAATCATGGCAGTTTCCTTTGTAGGGTTGGCAGGGGAAATGGATCGCGCACTTGCTCAGCCGCGCTTTTGGGCATTGGCCAAGTGAATGGCGCCCATCAACAGGAGGGAGATGACGACCAGCACCGTCGAAACAGCTGCGATGACGGGCGTGAGGTTGAAGTCGATATCTTCGAACATCTTGCGACCGATCGACTTGCCGCCGATATCCGAGATGAAGAACGCGACCGTGGCTTCATCGAACGACGCCAGAAAGGCAAACACCGCCCCTGCTGCCACCCCCGGTGCAATATTGGGCAAGACCACAAGGGCGAAGGCTTGCAGCCTGTTGGCGCCGCAGTTCAACGCTGCCAGTTCCAGCGCCGGGTCGAAGCGTTGCAGCGCCGCCGTCACTGTGATCATCACGTAAGGTGTGGCAAGGACCGTATGGGCGATGAGAAAGCCGAGGAAGTTGCCCGTCAGTTGCAGCGGCGAGAACACCAGATAAAGGGCGACGCCGAGCACAATGTGCGGCACGATCATCGGCCCGAGCGCAAGCGCTTGCAACGCCGAACTGAAGGGGAGACGCCCGCGCACGATCGCGAGCGCGGCCATCGTGCCCATAATCGTAGCGGTCGCAGTCGTGGCAAGTGCGATCTTAAGGCTGAACCAGGTTGCCGCCATCCAGTCCGGATCGCTGAAATAGGCGCGGTACCATTTGAGGGTGAGCCCGCTCGTTGGAAACTCAATATAGTCCTTTTCGCTAAGCGACATCGGGATGACGATCAACGTTGGCAGCAGTAGGAAGAAAAGGACGCAGCCGATGACGACAGCCAGAATAGTCACGCCAAAAGCCTTGGCGAAGACCTGAACGGCGGCCGAGTCGTAAAGGTCGCGAACCGGTGACAGACGATTGGTGGAGTGGGTGAGATCAGTGGACACTGTGCAATCCCTTGCTGAGCGAGAGTGTCTTTCGAAACAGGAAAACGAAGATCAGCGTCACGGTCAAAAGCACCGTCGACAGCGCTGCGGCAAACGGCCAGTCGAGCAGCACAGTCGTCTGCTGTCCGATCAGGGTCGCCATGAGCATCGATCCGGGACCGCCTACCAACGCCGGCGTGATGTAAAAGCCCAGCGCAAGGACGAAGCACAAAACGCTGCCGGCAAAGACACCCGGCAGGCTGAGAGGCAATGTGATGCTGATGAACGCGCGAAACGCGCCAGCTCCCAGGTTCCGCGCAGCCCTGTTATAGTCGGGCGGCAATGTCCGCAGGGTTGAATAGATCGGCAGGATCATGAACGGCATCAGCACATGCGTCATTGCGACGATCACCGCACCCTGCGTGTAGATCAGCTTCATCGGCCCGTCGGTGATACCGGCATCGGCTAGTAGCGTATTGACGATGCCGTTGCGCTGGAGAAGCACCACCCAGGCATAGGATCTGACCAGAACCGAGGTCCACAAAGGTATGAAGACGCAGGCCGCAACCACCATGGCGATGCCATGTCTCAACCGTGCCATCAGATAGGCGACGGGAAAGCCGAGAAGAAGGCTTGCAATCGTCACAATGAAGGCAACCTTGACCGTACTCGCCAACACGCCGAGATAGAGCGGCTCGGCAACAAGACGCCGATATTGCTCAAGGCTTCCGCCCTCAAAACTCAAGCCAACAAGCCGGGTGACGGGGTAGACGAACCCGATGGCCAGAGCCACGACGAGGGGCGCCGCCAAGCACACCGAAACGCCACGCGAATAAAACCGCGCGGATGCCGCAGTCGATCGTCGCTGGTGGGGAGAAGTCGGCTGCAGAACTTCGGAAGGCCCGCTCATGCCGCGTGCCTTTCCGTGTTCGCAAACAAGTGGATGGCGCCATCATCAAGCAGGAGGTCAACCGTATCCCGCTCCTGAAACGGCAGCCCGCCTTCGGCAGGCAACTGTATCTGCAACAAAACGTCCGGGCGGCTTTCCAGCCGAACCACGAGAATATGGACCGAGCCGACGAAGACGCAGGTCTGAACGACCGCCGCAAGGCAACCCGAACCACCTTCACCGCGCCTGGCAACGCGGACCCGCTCTGGGCGTATCGCGAGCTTTATGGTTTGCCCGGCCATTGCGGTTGCCGGCAGACCTTGCGCGCGAATGGAGAGAACCGTGTCGTCTGAAAGACGCACCACGGCCGTGCCACCTGCGTTCTCGACGCAATTGCCTTCTATGAAGTTCATACGTCCGATGAAATCGGCGACAAATGCGGAATTCGGATACCGGTAGAGTTCCGTCGGCGTGCCGAACTGCTTCAACTCGCCGCCTGCCATAACCGCTACGCGGTCCGACATCGTCAGTGCCTCGTCCTGGTCATGCGTCACATAGACAACTGTTGCGCCCAGCCGCTCTTGCAGGCGCTTGATTTCGAACTGCATCGCCTCCCGTAGCTTTTTGTCCAGCGCGCCCAGTGGTTCATCCATCAATAGAACGGGCGGTTCGAATGCCAGCGCGCGCGCCAAGGCAACACGCTGTTGCTGGCCGCCGGACAATTGCTGGGGGTAGCGCTCGCCATAGCTTGAGAGCTGCACGAGTTCGAGCATCTCCCCGACCCGCGTGGCAATCCGCGTCTTGTTTGATTGTCTTCGCATGCGCAGCGGAAAAGCAATGTTCTGTCGAACCGTCAGATGCGGAAACAAAGCGTACTTCTGGAACACCATGCCGATGCCGCGACGGTTGGGAGCAACATGCGTAACATCGCGACCTCCAATGACGATCTTGCCGGCGCTCGGTCCTTCAAATCCCGCGATCATGTTTAATGCCGTCGTCTTGCCGGAACCGGAAGGACCCACAAGCGAAACAAACTCACCCGCCCCGATCTCAAGTGACAGGCTTGTGACCGCCCTGACACTGCCGAAATGCTTCTCAAGCCCAACAAGAGACAAATATTGACCAATCAACTCTGACTTCCTTTCAACTGTTCCGGCGACGATCTACGGCGTCGAACCTCATAGAAGGCCGCGAGGCGGCCACGTACGGATAAGTCCAACGAGCGACCCCGTGGCGCCGTCGGGACAAGCAATGCTGATGAAGAATCCGCGCCAAGCTGGCAGGCGGCACTCGTGACGTTAATCAAGAAAGCTGCTAGGGATTGTTGATGCGACAAAACCTTTGCGAAACTTTCACATTTCAATTTTGTTGCATCAAAATATTGCATTGTCAACCGAGCGAGGAGACTGAATGGCGGCCCATGTGAAAGAACTGAGCAATCCCGATCGTTCTGCGGAGAGCCTTGGTGATGCCGCATATCGCCAGATGAAGGAGCGCATCATCCGTGGCGTCTACCGTCCCGGCCATAAGCTGACCGTGAGGGCTGTTGCGCAAGAATTGGATGTGAGCACCACTCCTGCGCGTGATGCGATCAATCGATTGGCCAGCGAAGCTGCGCTCGTCTATGCCGGTCCAAAGACGGTCGTCGTGCCTGTCCTTGACGCAGACGCCCTCAAGGAGATCACGCTTATTCGCCTGGCGCTCGAGGGCTTGGCGGCGCAACAGGCTGGCGAACATGTTGCCGACGATGATGTCGAAGCTCTTGGATTGCTGCAAAAGCAGATCAATTCAGCGCTCGACGCCGGGCGATATGCGGACGCCCTTTGGCATAACAAGGAGTTCCACTTTGCGATCTATCGCCTGGCAAAACTGCCGCATCTTGTCTTGATGATCGAGACACTTTGGCTGCGCATCGGCCCTTCCTTGCATAACCTCTATCCGGAGTTCGCAAAGGAGCGCTTTGGCGTTCACAACCATGAGGTTGCTATGGAGGCGCTGCAGGAGCGGGACGGCGCCAGCGTCAGGGCCGCGATTGAGAATGATATTCGCGACGGTTATCGGCGTCTGAAGCGGGCTTGTCGTGAGAAGGCGACCCTTCATGTGGCGTAGATAATTTGTTGTATGGAATTGAAGGCTGATATTTTTGTTGCAACAAAAATGTAAAGCTCGTACAAACAGCGAGCCGAACGTGTTGCTCAGAAAGAACAAGCCATGCCAGTTCAAGAAATTCATGCCGCGCAGGCTTCGCCTGCACGGACTAAATCGTCACGCCTGTACCGTCGCGCAATGCCGGTCTTCCCCGGCGGAGTGACCCGCGCAACGGTCGAGAAAGACCCCATTCCATTTTACGTCGCGTATGGAGAAGGCGCCTATCTGGTTGATGTCGACGGAAATCGTCTGCTCGATCTCAACAACAATTTCACGACGCTCATCCACGGGCACGGTTTCGAACCGGTTTGCCGGGCCGTCAGCGATCTCATGCGGACGGGCACGTGTTTTGCCAATCCGACACAACACGAGATCAGGCTTGCTGAGCTACTGGTCGACCGAATCCCTGCCATGCAGCAGGTGCGCTTCGTTAACAGCGGCACCGAAGCGGTGATGTTTGCGATCAAGGCCGCTCGCGCATTTACAGGTCGACCCGGCATTGTCAGAATCGAGGGGGCCTATCACGGCGCCTATGACTGGGCGGAGGCGGGACAAGCCGTGGTCTCGAACCCGGACGACCGGGCAGCGAAACCAAGGGCCCTGCCTGCCTATCGTGGCACGCCTGAAAGTGTCGCCGATGACGTCCATCTCATTCGTTTCAACGATGTCGAAGGACTGGAGCGACGCCTATACGCCTTGCGCGACCGTGTCGCTTGCGTGTTGATCGATCCGATGCCGAGCCGCGCCGGTCTTGTTCATCCCACGACGGCCTTCATCGAGGCGCTCACTTCGGCCGCCCGCAAGAACGGCATCCTCATCATTGCCGATGAGGTGCTCAATCTGAGGCAGAGCTACTCAGGCGCGTCACCGCGTTATGGCTTGACGCCCGATCTGGTCACCGCAGGCAAAATTATCGGCGGTGGCTTTCCGATCGGGTCAATCGGCGGGCGCGAGGAGATCATGCGGGTCTTCGGTACCGAAGACGCAAGGCCGCTTTTGCCGCAGGGAGGTACGTTTTCCGCCAACCCCGTCTCAATGGTCGCCGGTCGCGTCGCGATGGAGGCAATGACACGGGAAAACTTCGATCATTTGGAAGCGCTCGGAGAGCGGCTGCGCAGCGGTCTTCTGAGCAGCCTCAACCGGACCGGTGCACCATTCTCTGTCACCGGGGCTGCTTCGCTGTTTCGCATACATCCCAAACGTCATGCGCCAACCGAGTTTCGAGAAGCGTTGTTGAGTGATGCGGAGGGCCGCGTGATGAAGGGACTGGCACGGCATTTCCTTCAACACGGCATCCTCCTTCCCCATGGCGCCGCAGCGTGCCTTTCGACACCCATGACCAACAGCGACATCGACCGCGTTCTTACTGCCTTTGATGATTTCCTCGATGTTCACGCCGCCAACGAGAGGGCGCAATAATGACCGATACCGCAACTGAAACTGTCGCCGAGCGCATTGCCCGTATCCTTTGCCGCCACAAGGTCGAATTCATCTTCGCCCAAAGCCTTCCCTCGGCCGTTATTCTCGCGGCGGAGGCAGCTGGCATCAAGCAGATTGCCTATCGGCAGGAAAATATGGGTGGGGCGATGGCAGACGGATATGCCCGCATATCCGGTAAAGTCGCCGTCGTTGCCGCACAGAACGGTCCTGCCGCGACACTTCTTGTCCCACCACTTGCGGAAGCGTTGAAAGCCAGCGTTCCGATCGTTGCGCTCGTTCAAGATGTCGAACGCGATCAAACGGACAGAAATGCATTCCAGGATCTCGACCAAATCGAACTCTTCCAATCCTGCGCCAAATGGGTCCGGCGCGTTCAAGTTCCAAACCGAATTGACGACTATATGGATGCTGCCTTCACCGTCGCTGCGTCTGGCCGTCCGGGGCCTGCTGTCCTGCTCCTGCCCGCCGACCTGTTGCGTGCCGAATCGGCCCCCACTGCCAGCCCAAGATTGAAATGCCTTGGTCACTGGCCACTTGATCGCACCCGCCCACAGGAGGATGCGCTTAATGAGGTGGCGCGCCTTATTGCATCGGCGAAGGCGCCTATCATCGTTGCTGGTGGCGGCGTGCATGCGTCGGGCGCCTCGGAAGAATTGACAGCCTTGCAGCACGAAGCAAGCCTGCCCGTGATCACAACCAATATGGGCAAGGGGGTTGTCGACGAGTTTCATCCCTTGTCTGCCGGTGTCCTTGGGTCATTAACCGGCCCACGCTCGCTCGGGCGTCATTCCCTGCCACTGATTGAGGAGGCGGACCTGGTAATCCTGGTCGGTACGCGAACCAATCAGAACGGAACAGACAATTGGCGGCAGATCGCAAATTCCGCGACTGTCGTGCATATCGATGTCGACCCGATCGAGATCGGCCGGAATTACGAGGCTGTGCGGCTAGTTGGTGACGCGGCCGAGACGATTACGGCCCTTCGTACGGCCCTTGGTCGCGTCGACCTTGCCCGTCGCAATCGCGAACGTCCGCGATTGGAAGAACGCATAGCGGCGATCTGGTCTGCATTTGAACGTGATCGCCGGGACGTTGCGACCGCAGCCTCCAGGCCCATCCGACCAGAGCGGGTAATGGCTGAACTTCAGTCCGTTTTGACCCCTGATATGACGATCGTCGCTGACGCTTCCTATTCCTCGATGTGGGTTGTCGGGCAGTTGCGTGCTCCGGGCGCCATGCGCTTTATCACGCCGCGCGGACTCGCGGGCCTTGGTTGGGGTGTGCCACTCGCAATGGGAGCCAAGGTTGCCCGACCTCAAAATCCGGTCATTGCCCTCGTCGGTGATGGCGGCTTCGCCCATAGTTGGGCCGAGCTTGAAACGATCGTGCGCATGCAGCTTCCGGTGATCACGATCCTATTGAATAACGGCATCCTCGGCTTTCAACGGGATGCGGAGACCGTCAAGTTCGGTCGCTTCACGACGGCCTGCCACTTCGCCGACGTCGATCATGTGCAGATCGCAAGAGCTTGTGGTTGCCCTGCGGCCCGCATTGAGGATCCCGGTGATCTGACCGATCTGCTTGAACGCAGTATCCGGGCGCCGACGCCCATGCTGATTGAGGTCATGACGGACCCGGAAGCACATCCTCCCCTTTCTCTCTTTGCCAACATGGATGCGGCGGCATGACAAACGCCGCTAGGATCGCCGTGGTCACTGGCGGCACGACAGGTATTGGGCTGGCGACAGCCCGATATCTTCTCCAACGCGGGTACAGAGTTGCGATCTTCGGTCAAAACGAAGGCCATGTGGAGAACGCCAAAGATTGCCTTGGCCGCGAATTCGGTGCTGACCGCATCTTTGCGCGCACGGTCGATCTCGGGCAGCCAGCTCAAATCACCACATTCTTTCGTGAGCTCGAACAAGGCTGGGGAAGTGTTGCTGTTCTCGTTTGCAACGCCGGCGTCTCGCCAAAAGGTGTCGACGGTCCGGCGCCTTTCAGCGAGGTGTCGCTCGACGAGTGGAACTTTGTTCTCTCCGTCAATCTGACCGGTGCGATGCTTTGCTGCCAGGCGGTGCTGCCAGGCATGGTGCGTCACGGCTTCGGGCGTATCGTCTTCATCGGCTCGGTTGCCGGGCGAACACTTCCGCGCATCGCCGGCAGTGCATATGTTGCCTCTAAAGCAGCGATTGCCGGTCTCGCGCGGTCTCTCGTCTGGCCCTATGCCGCCCACGGCATCACAGTCAACGTCGTTGCTCCGGGTAGGATCGCTACAGCCATGGCGGGTGCGAGCGGCAACCAAATCAACCGTGCGGCTGTCACCCGTATTCCCGCCGGCCGAATGGGCGACCCCCACGAAGTCGCTGCGGTCGTCGGTTTTCTCGCCGGCGAAGAAGCCGCCTTCGTCAACGGGGCAATCCTGGATGTCAATGGCGGGGAGTACGCGCCAGCGTGAGCCTGTAGTCGGGAAATTCTTGCGCAATGGAGCGAGTGATGAACGGACGAATCCTTATCCATACGGAAGACGCGGAGCTTTACCTTCTCCTTAAGCACATCCTCACGCTTGAAGGTTTCGAGGCTGGAAACACCAGCCGTTTGAGCGAGCTTCTGGGCCGTGTCCATCAAGCCCCACCGCTGGCGGTCATAATCGACTGCTCTGGTCCAGACATGGATCCATTTGCGTTCTGTGCGCAAATCAAGGCCGCCACAACGCTCCAGACAAAGATAGTGTCTCTCGAGCAGACGACCGACGGCAATCACGGTCGCTCGCTTGCCCCGCCCATGGTGGACTGCAGGCTGCGCCCGTGAGATCATTCTAGCGCTTCCGGTCGAATTAAGTCGCGAGCAGAACATAGAACTTGTCCGCGACTTCGTGCGGCAGAACCTCACGTCGCGAGGAATGGTCGCCGATTGGGTTTATCACGACAAGGACGGCAACCCGCATATCCATATCATGGTAACGCTGCGGCCTTTGGCGGAGGTGGGGTTCGGGCCGAAGAAAGTTGCGATCATTGGTGAAGGCGGCCAGCCGGTACGCGTCAACACGCCTGACCGACCTGAGGGAAAAATCATTTATCGACTGTGGGCAGGCGACAAGGAGGTGCTGAGGAAGTGGAAGGTCGCCTGGGCGGAAACCGCAAGCCGCCATCTGGCGCTTGCCGGCCATGATTTCCACCTCGATGGCCGTTCCTACGATGAACAAGGACTTCGCGGACTGGAGCAGCGGCATCTTGGTCCGAATCGTGCTGCGCTTGTTCGCAAAGGCATCGAAAATTACTTTTCACCGGCGGCATTGGCCAAGCGCTATGAGATTGCCGACCGACTGATGGACGATCCGGCTCTGTTGCTCAAGAAACTCGCCAACGAGCGATCGACCTTTAGCGAGTGGGACATCGCCCGCGAGATTCATCGCTACATCGACGATCCGATTGTCTTTGCCAATGTTCGCGCCAGACTGATGTCATCGGACGATCTCGTTATACTGCAGCCACAGCGGCTAAATGGCGAAACCAACAAAGTCGAGCAGCCGACAGTGTTCACTACGCGCGGTCTGGTGAAATCCGAGTATGAAATGGCACGCTTGGCCACCGCGTTGTCGAAGATGAGCGGCTTTGGTGTCTCAAGCACCAGAGTTGCTGCCGCCGTTGCATCGCACGAACGCTCTGCCGCGGGTGTTCGCCTCGACGCAGAGCAAATTGACGCCGTCCGGCATATTACCGCCGAAGGCGCAATCGCTGCAGTCGTCGGTGTGGCCGGTGCCGGTAAATCGACATTGTTGAGTGCTGCCCGCGCTGTCTGGGAAACAGAGGGTCGGTGTGTAGTCGGTGCGGCACTCGCCGGAAAGGCTGCTGAAGGATTGGAGGAAAGCTCGGGCATTCGGGCTCGCACAATCGCCTCTTGGGAGCACGCTTGGCAGCGACGAAACGACCTTCTCCAAAAAGGAGATGTGCTAATCGTCGACGAGGCCGGAATGGTGTCGTCACAACAGATGGCGAGTTTGTTGAAGCATATCGAGGAAGCGGGCGCAAAGGCGGTACTCGTTGGTGATCCTATGCAACTCCAGCCGATTCAGGCGGGCGCGGCTTTCCGGGCGATTGTCGAGCGCATCAGCTTTGTGGAACTAGCTGGTGTTCGACGGCAGAAAATGGAATGGGCGCGTGCTGCCTCAAAGCAATTTGCCCGCGGTGAAGTGAAAGAGGCGCTTGCCGCTTATAGCGAACGCGGACATATCGTTAGCGCTCAGACCCGTCAGGCTGCCATAGAGCGCATTGTCGTAGACTGGACAACTGCACACCGCGGATTGGTAGCGAAATCGGCAGCCGAAGGTCGCCAGCCGCATGGCAACGAGTTGGCTGTGCTCGCGCATACCAATGACGACGTAAGGGTGCTGAACCGTTCTATTCGCGAAGTGCTTTCGACGGATGGATTGTTACCGGACGGCAGGCCGTTCTTGACTGAGCGCGGTATGCGGGAATTCGCGGTTGGCGACCGTATCATCTTTCTCGAGAATGCCCGGTTCGTTGAGCCACATGCCGCGCACCTAGGTGTTCAACACGTGAAGAACGGCATGCTCGGGACTGTTCGTGCAACAGTAGCCGGTAGGCAATCGGTGGCGCTCACAGTTCGGCTCGACAATGGACGCTCTGTCGTTTTTGCTGAGAGTACCTATCGGAATGTCGATCATGGCTACGCCGCGACCATCCATAAAAGCCAAGGCTCGACCTTTGATCGCGCCTTCGTGCTCGCCACTGGGATGATGGACCAGCATCTGACGTATGTCGCGATGACCCGCCACCGTTACCGCGCAGATCTGTATGCCGCGTCAGAGGATTTCCAGCGGAGACAGGCATACGAAAGAGGGCCGCATGCCGATTGCACCTACGGCGTTACCGGCGAGCTCGTCGAGACAGGTATCGCAAAGTTTCGCGCACGCGAGGGTGCCGGTCCAAGTCCTTATGCTGATCTGCGTCTGGAAGATGGAGTGACGCATCGCCTGTGGGGCGTCAATCTACCCAAGGCACTAGAGGATGGCGGAGTGAAATTCGGCGACTCCGTAATACTTCGAAGGGACGGGACAGAAAAGGTCACGATCAAGGTTGCGGTCCTCGGTGAGAATCCTGCCAGAACGCGCTTCGAAGAGCGTGTGGTCGAGCGCAATGTCTGGACAGCGAGGTTGATTGAGAGGGCAGGGGATCGACAACGTCGGATTGCCAGGGAAAATCGTTTGCCGGCCCTGTTTCCTGAGCTGGTTGAACGGCTCTCCCGTTCGGGTGGGAAAACGACCACGCTGGATTATGTGACTGAAGATGCATATCGCTCACTGGCAGAAGACTTCGCGCAGCGCCGCGGAATTGAGGCTATTTCGCGCTCAAGCCTGGTCAAGACAGCTATTAGTGCGCTGAGTTGGGTTTCCGATCAGCGTCGTAGTGTGGTCCAGCTATGGCAACGAGCCAACGTCGCAATTGAGCTTGCGACTGTCCATTCCGAACGCATTAGCGCAAGGTGCGGTGCAGCCGAGCGGCAATCGATTGAGATAGAGGCGGATGGTGATAGAGAATTGCTCTCAGCAACGACCTCGTTCTCGCGGCCACTCGTGGAGGATGCACGTCTCGCCCATCTTGCGTCTGCGGCTTGGGCGGAGCGTGAGGCGGTGATCATGCCTCTACTCAAGCGGATTTACCGCGATCCGGCGGTCGCGCTTGCGCGATTGAACGCGCAAACCTCGAATACCATCGGGAATCCGCAACTGATCGCAGATGGGCTTATTCGCTCTCCGAAAGAACTTGGGAAGCTGCGTGGTGGCCAGAACCTTGTCGATGGCCAAGCTGCCCGGAAGGAGCGGGTGGCGGCAAAATCGGCTTTGTCAGAGCTCGCGCTTTTGGCACGAGCTCATGCGGCGGAGTTTCGCAGACATGAAGGGCGCTTTCTAAACAACGAACGAATGCGCAGAGCGTGTGTGGGTTTCGCTATTCCGCCGCTCTCCAATAACGCGAGAGCGCGGCTTCTAGAGATCGAAGCAGCCGGGGACCGCGGAGGGTATGAAGCCTATCGGTCCGCGTTCCGGATTGCTGCGGAGGATCGCTCAATCGTCCAAGAGGTCAAGGCCATCGATGAGGCCCTGACCCGTCGGTTTGGATGGCTTGCATTTTCCGACAAGGCAGATGACGTCGCTAAGCGCGACGCGACGATGCGGATGCCGGAAAACATGTCTAAGGAGAAGAGGGCCGAACTGACAGATTTGTTTGAGGTCGTTAGACGGTTTGCAGCAGTGCAGCGTACAGTCGAGAAACGCGAGCCCGGTCAACTCATTGTGCCGGCAGCATTTACTCCACAGTCCCCCGTCGCGCGCTTGCCAATGTTGCCCGCTGTAACCGAATTCGAGAACTGCGTTGAGGACGAGGCGCGGTTGAGGGCCGTGAAAGCTGAACATTATAGACAGGAGAAGGCGATATTCGGCCGAGACGCGGTGCGGATCTGGCGTGATCCAGGTGCTGCGGTTGCGACGATCGAAGGCATTCTAACGATGAAAGTTGATCCCGAACGCATTGTCCGTGCCGTTGTCACTGATCCCGTCGCCTATGGCACATTGCGTGGCTCTGGCAGGATGTTGGATGGGCTCTTGGCAGCCGGACGAGAGCGTCGGGCAGCTTTGCAGGCCGTCAAGACCGCTGCCGCCTGCATTCGTGCCATGGGGCGCTCTTACGCCGCCGCCTACGAGGCTGAGTTGTTGGCAGTGAGCACTGAACGAACCCGCATGTCCGTCGCTATTCCAGGATTGACGAAGGAAGCTGAGAGAGAACTCCGACACTTGACTAAACACACGGCGAAGAACGCAGCCCACCTAGAACGGAGGGTTCGGGCGCTTAGTCCGGAGGTCCGTGCGGAGTTCCAAGCCGTCAGTAAGGCACTTAATGCACGTTTCGGACCGGGAGCACTCGCCCACAGCGAGAGAGGTGCGAGCAACTTGGTCCCGAAATCGCAAAGAGCGGCATTTGAGGCGATGCGCCATCGTTTACACAGCCTTCAGCGGGCCACTAGCGCCTACCAAGCAGAGGAGGCAAGCGTCGTCCGGCAGCGCCGTGCGATCGAACACCGCGCGCCCGCGATAGGTTGAGGGAGTATGTAAATTGGCTGTAAGACGACTTCGACGTCGGATTGAAATCCAAAACCCGGAATGGCTGGCGCAATCAACGCTGAGCGAAAAGGCGTAGCCGAGGCTTATTGCCGCCCAGAGCGGCAGGAGCCATGTCAAACTCGTGACAAGAATGCCGGCGACCAGTTCAGCATTGCGGTCTGACGTCTTGTCGAGGGGCGTGGCAGCAGCAGGGCGGAGACCATTGAACGCCGCAGTATCAAGCGTGGTTGCGCCCAGGGTTAGGCTGCATTCCGCTCGGACCAGCACGACATATTGACGTTGACCATCGACCCTACCGTCGAGACAGCGAGGCGTACGGCGAAAGTTCCGCACACTTCTTACTGGATCGCGCCATTCACGCAAAGCCGGCATGCGAAATCTTGCTCAGACTAAGGTCCGAGAACGGTGGGGACCAAAGTATTCTGGTTGGGCCGTCCTTTAGTCGCGAAAATCACGCGACCTTGTTCTCTACGCCGGCCGAGGCTTCGATGCGTTAATGCCGGCCAGTATCAGTGACGCGACCTCTGTTGGCGGAAAGACATGTGTCCTTCCGGGGGGATCGCTGTGTCTCGACGGAGGGGAAAATGGCCGCGTTCAAGCTCAATCTTCAGGACATGATGTTCATTCTGCGCCAGATCAAGATCGCAGAAGGCAACTCGACCGCGCATTCAGGCGCGAATGCGCAGGACCTTAGGGAGATCTACGTCGACGCCGCCGGCAATGTGGTTCCGGCGGGCACGCCCGGTGCGCAGCTCGCGATCCCCGACCCCCATGTTCCAAACGGCCTTCGCACTGTTGACGGCACCTACAACAACATCGTGCCCGGCCGCGAGACCTGGGGCTCCGCCGACCAGGCCATGCCGCGGCTGCTGGACGCCGAGTATCGCAACGACACCGATGGCGACAGCATCGACGTCAACGGGCCAGCGCCCGGCGGCATCCTGACCGGCGGCAACTACGGCGCACCCAACGCCAATGTGGTTGATGCCGATCCGCGCATCATCTCCAATCTCATCGTCGACATGTCGATCAACAATCCAGCAGCCATCATCGCGGCGCTGACGTTTGCCGGTTCGGAAGACCCGCAAGCTGACATGCAGCGTTTGCTTGCCGCCCGGGTCAAATCCAGCTCACCTCTTCCATGCGCCTCAGGAAAACCCAGGCGCTCCCATTACGAGATCGATCAAGCTGAATTCAGCCAGCCTATCGATCTCCCCGTTGAGCTCGAACCAGACCCCACAATGTCGCCGTCGAAGCAGCTTTCTCGCTCGGCTTGTTGAGTTGGCCGAACACAGCACCATTCCCCAAAACCTCGATAGCGTTTGCCGTCGAAGCCGTCAGCCCAAACTATCAATTTCGCGGGCACCAACAACGCAATTTTTTGACTGCAAGAGGCCTCAAAACGAAACTGATTTCGCTGAGAAACGCGTCAAAGGAAACACTCTGCCTCAAGCATTGTTCCGCGGCCAATACGGCGTTCTCGGTGACGTGATTTGAGGTGGAAGAAAGTTATGCTATAGAAATTATAGATATTGAACATTCCTTGCTTACATCGTGCCATTCACCTTCGCATAATCGTCTCATGAACTGTTTGACCAACAGTCGGTGGGCGTGCCGTCACTTTTGCCCATTCGCAAGAGGCTGATACCATGGCAAGAACCTTGATTATTCCGGGCCTGTTCGGCTCAGGTGCGGGGCATTGGCAACGTCACTGGCTGGACGACCAGCAGCAGGCCACCCTCGTTGAGCAGGACGATTGGGACCACCCGGTACTCGCGAGATGGCTAGACGCATTGGAGCGAGCCATAGTTCGACACGGTGTCGTGGATCTTGTCGCGCACAGTCTGGGCTGTATTCTCGTTGCCAGCCTGGCGCGAAGACCGCTGGCGCGTCATATCAGAAGCGCGCTTCTCGTGGCGCCATGCGACCTCGATGTGACCGACCGGCTTCATCCCGGCGCGATCGAGTTCGGCGCCATGCCGGAGCAGCCGCTGCCGTTTCCGAGCCTGATCGTCGGCAGCCTCAACGACCCCTATATGTCTTTCGACCGGCTGCGGCACGTGTCCACCCGTTGGGGGAGCCGCCTCGTCGATCTCGGTCATGCCGGCCACATCAATGTTGCCAGTGGGTTCGGTCGCTGGCAGCGAGGTTATGACCTGCTGACGGTCTTGAACGGCATTGCGCGGCGCGAGCAGCCCTCGGTGAATGCTGTTCAGGCCGGTGAAAAGCGGGAGGTCAGCGCTGCCGCGGGGCGGTAGAGAGGTCAGCGCGTCACCCCGTGCCCGCCGGCTCGAAACGGAGGTGTGCACAAAGGGCTTGATGTAGCTCCGTTTTCGCGCTCTAATAGCGCATAAACTTTATAGAGTATGCCGTATAGGGATGACCATGTGCCAAGGTGCCAGGCCAGCCAGAACAACGGATACCTCCTCGCCGGCCCATGCGGCTGGCGGCTCCATCCCCGACACTGCAGATATGCGCCAGCGCAGCGGCCGATCGCGGTGCAGGGCGATACCCCAAGGTCCGGTCCGTGTTCGGGATCGGAACAGCCATGCGTTTCAAACTTTGCCGGCTGATCACAGTCAGGCAACAAGGGAGCTCACATGACTGTCCACGGATTGTTTGCCAAGATTTCGCCAGATAATGACGGTTCGCAGGCAAAACCGCGCATCGCCATCATCGGCCGGGGCTTCTCGGGGATCAT
This sequence comes from Ensifer adhaerens, assembly GCF_013283195.1. Lineage (GTDB taxonomy): Bacteria > Pseudomonadota > Alphaproteobacteria > Rhizobiales > Rhizobiaceae > Ensifer > Ensifer adhaerens_G. The sequence goes on from NZ_JABEKT010000002.1 coordinate 1,164,717, forward strand.
GATGGCGATCGCGCTGATGAAGTCGGTACGAACGGCATTTCATGTTCATCTCTTCGACCCGCAACCGACGATCAGCGGCGGACAGGTGATGGCCGCCGCCCAGAGTGGCGAGATCCTCAACAGCCGCGTCCGGGATCTTTCGGTTGCTGCCGGGCAGCCTGAGGATTTCAACGAATGGCTTTGCGCAAATCAGGATTTCCGCTCCGCCGTTTCCGCAGCCATTCCCGGGTTCCAGCAGATCTTCGTACCGAAGAGCATTTTCAGCGATTATGTCTACCAGCGCTTTTCCGAAGCGTTGACGCGACGGCCGGATATTTCGATGCAGCTCTCCTGCCAGGCGGTGCTCGGACTGCGGAAACTGCCGTCGGGACGCTTTCTCGTCCTGCAGGAGGAAGGCTCGATAGAATGCGATATAGCCGTGCTTGCAACCGGATTCGGTATCCGCGCCCTGGAAATGGAAGTCGCGGATGAGGAGCGCCCGCTGGTGAGAGCACGACGCCTGGTCGTGCCACGCCATGCGGTGCTGCTTGGCAGTGGCGTGCGCGTCGTCGATCGTCTGCTGCAAATGCGCGATAGCGGCTATGCCGGCGAAATCACCATTGTTTCTCGCCATGGGTTCCTGCCGCAGGCGCACACACGGCTGGCGGCAGCACCCACGTTCCCCGTCGATCCGATGCCGACAAGGCTTCGCGATATCGTCCCCTTCGTCCGCCACGCTTGCGCCGACGCCGAAGCCAATGGCCTTGGCTGGCAGGCGGCGATGAACGGGCTCAGGCGCCGCGCACGTTCGCTATGGCAATCCTTGCCGGAACACGAGAAGCGACAGTTCAACCGCCATCTGCGCTCGATCTACGACAGCCACCGCAATCGCCTGCCGGCACCCTTGCATCTGCGACTGCAGCAGGAATTGACCGATGGCCGCACCGTCGTGCGCAAGGGTTGGGCAGGGCGCCGACGGTCGGACGGATTGATGGTTCGTTGGGCAGGGGTCACACAGGAAGAGCTGTTGGAGGCCGATCAGGTCATCGATTGCCGCTGTTCTGCGCCGGATCTCAAGGCTCCGGTCATCCAGAACCTCTTTGCCGGTGGCCTGGCAGAGCCGGACGAACTCGGGCTCGGCCTCGCGGTCAGCCCTGCGGGCGAGGTGCTTGCGGAAGGTCATCCGACCGCCAACCTCTACGCGGTCGGCCCTTTGGGTCTCGGCAGCCTGCCCGATATCGATCTGGTCCCGGAGATCGTGACGCAAACCTATGCTGCAGCACGGTTGATCGCAACGCGTCGCCGCGTGACCCAGAAGTCCGCATAGGGACGACGATGACCGACCGTCAGCGGCGGTTTGACCATGGAACCAGCCGCCGCTCCATCCACCGCGCAATAACTTCGAACAGGAAGGCAACGAGCGCGATCACCACAATGCCGGCAATGACGATGTCGGTGACGAGGAACTGTGCCGCGGACTGGATCATGAAGCCGAGGCCGCGTGTCGCGGCCACAAGCTCGGCGGCAACCAGCGTCGACCAGCCGGCGCCGAGCGCAATCCGCGTACCGGTGAGAATGGACGGCAGCGCGCCAGGCAGGATGACATGCGCTAGCAGTTGCCGTCGCGATGCACCGAAGGCGCGCGCGGCATTGATGTGGTCAGCAGATGCGGATTTGACGCCTGATGCCGTCGACAGAATGATCGGAGGCAACATTGCCAGTGTGATTACGGCGATCTTCGAGGCTTCACCGATCCCGAGCCAGATGATGACCAGCGGCAGATAGGCAAGCGGCGGCAGCGGGCGGAGAAATTCCACGATCGGATCGAGGATGCCTTTGCCCCAACGGCTGGTTCCGATCGCCAGACCCGCGGGCACGCCAAGGATAAGGGCAGCGGCAAGAGCACCGAAGATGCGCGAAAGGCTGGCGGCGACATGCTGCACCAGCGTCGCATCGACAAATCCCGTCGTCGCCAGCCCGCTCAGTGCGCGAAGCACAGCAAGCGGTGAGGGCAGGAACAGCGGCGGCACCAGCCCGTAAAACGAGACGAGGCTCCAAAGGCCGACAAGCGCGGCAATCGTCGCTGCTGAGATCCAGAGAACGGGCCGCGGCCGTGCTGGTCGCCCGGTATCCGTTTCACCCGTTGTTTCGTTGTCGATCGACGCCGTCTCCAGGGAAAGGGTCATGCTGCAACACCTTCGTCTTCTGAATGAATGAGACCGGTCAAGCCATCGTGCAGCCGCCGGAATTCGGCAGAGGCGCGCAGCTCGGATTGCGGTACGCCGGCGAGATAGTCCCGCGCGAAGTTCACCGGGATCACCCTTGCGATCCGGCCGGGGTTGGCATTGAGTACGATGACGCGTGTTGCCAGCATCAAGGCTTCATCGATGCTGTGCGTGATCAGTAGCGCGCCGGCACGGCTCGCCTGCCACATGTCCAGGAGAAATCCCTGCATGCGCACCCGCGTCAGTGCATCGAGGGCGCCGAGTGGCTCGTCCAACAACAGGAACCGCGGATGCGAGGCCAAGGCTCTCGCAATGCCGACACGTTGGCGCATGCCGCCGGAAAGCTCCCAGACGTTGCGGTCGGCCGCATCCGGCAGGCCGACACGTTCGAGCAGAGCGCGCGCCTCCTTCAGCCGTTGGTCCCTGCCGACGCCGCGCAGGCGCAGCGGGAAAGCGACATTTTCAATCGCCGTCAGCCATGGATAAAGCGCGTCGTCCTGAAAGACGACCGCCCGGTCCGAGCCCGGTCCGGATAACGTCTGCCCATCAAGCGTGATCCGGCCACTGCTTGGCGCCAGGAAACCCGCTGCAAGGTTGAGCAGGCTGGTTTTGCCCGAACCGGACCTGCCGATCACCACGACGAAGTCGTCGCCGGCAATCTCCAGGTTGATCCGGTCCAGAACCAGCGGTGCCTGCGACCGACCATCGCCAGGTGCATAGCGCAGCGAGACATTTTCAAGCCCAAGCACCGACATTGTGCAGTCCTCTTACTCTCAGACGTGGATCGATGGGCGGACCGGCGGTTTGCCTGCAGGCGCTCCGCCAGCCCCTTGATTGCTAATCCAGTCGCTCAGAACGAGAGCTTGGCTGCTTCCTGTGCCCAGCGCGCCGAGACGTAAGGACCGTAATCGGCAAGAACCGCGGGGATCTTTCCCTGTTCGAGCAGGAAGGCCGACGTTTCGGCGACCGCCTTGGCGGTTGCGCCGCCGAGGAGATCGGCACCGGCCTGCTCCTCGAGGGACGGGAAATAATATCCCTTCAGCAAGGCCGGCACGTCCTCCTGTTTGGCACCCGTCAACCGAGCGATTTTTTCCGCCTGGGTCGAGGTTGCGTTCCACGCATCCGGCTTTGCTCGGTAATCGGCATAGGCGTCACCGGTCACCTTGACGAACCCGGTCACGATATCAGGATGCGCCTCGGCGAATTTCTTGCTGACGATCCAAGCATCGAAGGTCGGGCCACCCCACTTGGCGACGTCGGCGGAGGTGGCGAGCACTGTCGATGTCTTCTTGATTTCGGACAGAACCGGATCCCAGACATAGGCGCCGTCAATGTCGCCGCGCGTCCAGGCTGCGGCGATTTCCGGCGGTCGCAGGTTGAGGATTTCGACGGACTTCGGATCGACGTTCCAATGCTTCAGTGCCGTCAACAGGCTGTAGTGCGCAGTCGACACGAAGGGAGTTGCGATCTTCTTGCCGGCAAGTTCCTCCGGCTTGCTGATGCCCTTGACCGCCAGAGCCTCCGCCTCGCTGATGAGGCCGACCACGAAGATGGTTTCGAACGGCAACTCACGGCTGGCAGCAGCCGCCAGCGGCGACGAGCCGACATAGCCGATATCGATCGAGCCGGATGCAAGGGCTGCGATGACATCCGCACCGCCATCGAACTTCTGCCAGTTGATCTTTGCGCCAGTCACCTTTTCATAGGTTCCATCGGCCTGTGGCACGCGCGACGGCTCGACGATCGGCTGATAGCCGATGGTCAGCGTGGTGTCGGCGGCATGTGCTGCGAACAGTCCCTGTGTCGCCAGCAACAGCGCCGCGGTTGAGACCAAAAGGGTGCGTCTTGCGATTGTCATTGCCGTGCTCCTCAACGGTTTGCCGATGGCCCCGTCGTGGAGCCTGCAATGATAGTCTCAAAACCCATGGATTTTATGGAGATAAAAAATACCCCGTTTGCTCGACGGGGTATGACGCCATTCCAAACTTCGGCCACTTGCACGTCGTCTGTGCCCAAGTTGGGCCGATGCTTGCGGTTATGGCTGAAAGCTGCCGTAACGGCCGCCATGGTAAAGCACCGGTTCGCCGGCGCCGGAGGTAATCGCCAGGACCCTTCCCAGAATGATCGCGTGGCTATGGCGCTCGATGACTTCCTCGACTTCGCAATCGATAGCAGCGAGCGCACCGTGAAGGACAGAAGCACCGCTGACGAGGGTCCGCCAGTGCGCGCCGTCGTAGCGCGCCGAGCCTTTGAGGCCGCCGAAGCCGGCGAACCTTTCGGCGACGTGCTGCTGCTCGCTTGCGAGAATGTTGACGCAGAAATGACGGTAGCGTTCGATAACCGGCCAGGTGGACGACGTCCGGTTGATGTTGACGATCATCGTCGGTGGGTCGACCGACAGGGCCGTTGCCGACGTGACCGTCGCGCCGGTTCGGTCGTCGCCGACGCCGGCGGTGATGACCGAGACGCCACCTGAAAGATTGCGCATTGCCGACTTCAGTTCGTTAGCCGTGACCGGGGAGGGACGGTCGGCGGCATGACTGGATGTCGTGAATGCGGGGGAAGCGGCAAGAGCGATGTTCATGGCAATATCCTCGAAAAATTTCACCTGCTTCCCGGTCGGCAATGCGCAATCCGGGAAAAATTTTTCCTCCACTCAAAAATGATCGCCTGATTTTTCATTGTCAATAAATTTTATAGAGTTTATCTTTTTCGAGCTGCCGGCCCTGTTGCCGTCCGCCACAGATCGCGTCCGAGGAGAATTCGCATGGGCAACACGCCTGACAAAATCAACGTTCTCTGGTTCCTGCCCACCCACGGCGACAGCCGCTATCTCGGCACGACGCGGGGAGGGCGCAATGTCGACCTGAACTACCTCAAGCAGGTCGCCCAGGCCGCCGATTCACTCGGCTATTACGGCGTATTGATACCCACTGGCCGCAGTTGCGAGGACAGCTGGGTGGTGGCGTCGGCGCTCGCGCCCTTGACCGAGAAGCTGCGCTTCTTGATCGCGGTGCGACCCGGCCTGTTGTCGCCGACGCTGGCTGCCCGGATGACAGCCACACTCGACCGACTTTCCGAGGGGCGGCTGCTTATCAACGTGGTGACCGGCGGCGACCCGACGGAAAACAAGGGCGACGGCATCCATCTCTCTCATGCCGAGCGCTACGAGGTCACAGAGGAATTTCTGAACGTCTACAAATCCGTGCTTCGTGGAGAAGACGTCACTTTCAAGGGAAAGCATTTCGACGTCGAAGGTGGCAAGCTGCTGTTTCGGTCGGTGCAACAACCGCATCCGCCGCTCTATTTCGGCGGTTCATCGGGCAAGGGCCAGGAGGTGGCGGCCAGGACGATCGACAAATACCTGACATGGGGAGAGCCGCCGGAGGATGTCGCCAAGAAGATCGCCGAGGTGCGCGCGCTGGCCGATGCCGAAGGCAGAGAGGTTACATTCGGCATCCGGTTGCATGTGATCGTCCGCGAGACGGCAAAGGAAGCGTGGCAGGCGGCTGATGAGTTGATACAATATGTTGATGACGAAACGATCGCCGCGGCACAAAAGGTGTTCGAGCGCATGGATTCGGTAGGTCAAAGCCGCATGAGCCGGTTGCATGGCGGCCGGCGCGACAAGCTTGAGGTGGCGCCCAATCTTTGGGCCGGCGTCGGTCTCGTGCGCGGCGGCGCTGGCACCGCACTCGTCGGTGACCCGGATCAGGTCAAGGCGCGGATGGAAGAATACCGCGAGATTGGCATCGATACTTTCATCATGTCCGGCTACCCGCATCTGGAGGAGGCCTATCGCTTCGGCGAACTCGTGCTGCCGAACCTGCCGCTTAACCATTCGGTCCCTGCCCGAGAAACGTCTATCAACACCGGCCCGTTCGGTGAGACCATCGCCGGCGACCACAGGCCGAAGCTCAAGGTCTCTCAATCGTGACGCGCCTATCCCGCCGACCGGTTGTCGCAATCATTGGCGGGGGGTTCACCGGTGCGGTGCTGGCAGCCAATCTCGCCAGGAGCATGCCCGAACACGCGGCCGACGTCTTCGTCTTCGAACCGAGGTCGCGGCTTGGGGCCGGCCTCGCATACGACACGTCGGACCCGGCCCACCGCGTCAACGTACCGGCTGCGCGGATGAGCCTGTTGACGGACGATCCGGATGACTTCCTGCGATGGCTTGCGGCCAAGGGAGAACCTCGCGACGACCAGGATGCTCTTGCAGCCGACGGAAACCTCTACCCGAGGCGTACGGTCTTCGGCCGTTATGTGGGCGACTTTATCGCTCCGCTTCTTGCAAACGGGCAGGTCCACCACTGCCGTGAACGGGTGATCCAGATGTCCAGAGCGGGGGATCGGTGGCACATCAAGGCGGACGGCGGTACCGAGGTTCTGGCTGACATCGCCATCATCGCCACCACCCATCCGGCGCCATGCCCGCCTCAGCATGTTTCCAGCGCGCTTACCGGCCATCCGCGTTTCGTTCCCGATTCGACATCGTCAGGCGCCCTGTCGGTGATCCGCGCGGATGATCGCGTCCTGATTATCGGCAACGGGCTGACTGCGGCCGATGTCATCGCTTCCCTGCGCCGCAGCGGGCACCGTGGGACGATCACTGCCGTATCTCGCAGGGGGCTACGCTCGAGGGGGCACGCGACGACGGCGCAGGAACCATTCGGGGATTTCGTTGCCGACCCTTCGCGAACGGCGCGGACACTGTTGCGCCGAGTACGCCTTGCGCTGCAGCAGGTCCCGGCGGAAGGACGAAGCTGGCACGCCGTCTTCGATGCTTTGCGCGCACAGGGGGGCGACATCTGGAAAGCGCTGTCTGTTGCGGAGCGGAGGCGGCTCGTCCGTCACCTGCGCGTCTATTGGGACGTGCACCGATTCCGTGTCGCTCCGCAGATCGACGCGGTGATCACCCAAGGGCTTGAACATGGTGACATCAGGGTCATTGGCGGACTGGTGAAGGAGATAAGCCAGCAGGGCGAGACCATCATCGCCGAGATCCGCCACCGCCATACCAACCACGCTGAGACGATGAAATTTGATACTTGCGTCGTCACCACAGGCCCCGCACACACGAGCATCCTGAAGAGCCAGCGCTGGCTGGCGGAGTTGGCAGAAGGAGGGCACTTCCAACTGGATGCCGTCGGCCTCGGTCTTGCATGCGATGACCAAAGCCGGGCAACCGACCGCGATGGAAACGGCAACGACACGCTTTTCATCGCCGGCCCGCTTGCCCGCGGCACGTTCGGCGAGCTGATGGGACTGCCTCAGGTCAACGAGCATGCGATCTTCGTTGCCGACCGGGTCGCGCAACGGCTGGAACGTCAATTCCGGTTCGGGCCCATGGCAAAGACGGCCTGACACTCAGTGGATTTCTGCCCTGGCGCAAGGAAGCCGCGAGCCGCATCTAGCCTTCCTGCTGGCCTTCAAGACGCCGTGTCCAATCCTCGACAGTTCGGGTTGCCAAGCGTTTACTGGCATAGTCGCGCCAATTTGCCGGCAATATCGCGAGATTGGCGATTTCCCGGAGTGCATCCCGGTTCATCGTGTCGACGTAGAGATAATGCCAGAGCCGACGGATGGTCCAAGCAGGGTATAGGCGCTCGACCATGATGAGGGCATCGTCAGGGCAAACGCGTCCTTCCTCGATCACCCGATAGTACCATCCGGTGCGGCCGGATTGCTGGACGCGGCGGGCCATGTCGTTCAGCCCAAAGCGCTTGTTCAGTTTCCAGCATGGCTGCCTTCCCTGGCTGACTTCGAGAAGGGCACTCCCCAAACGGAAGCGATCTCCAACGGCAACGTCATCTTCGGTCAACCCTGAGGTCGACAGGTTCTCGCCGAACGCCCCCGGGTGATCGAGAACGGAGATCGGGCCGATCTCTGACTGCCAGAGCCGGTAATGATCACCGGGATAATGATGCACGGCCTTTTCGACGCCGCCATGTCGCTTGAGGTCGCCCTGATGATCGCCAATGAGCCCGGTAGCCGACAGGTTCAACGGTCCGGTAACCGGCCTCTTGTCGATGCCGCTCTGCGTTCCGCGTTCGTCGATCGCGGTCAGGTCGCCCACGAGCAATGCCTCGAGGGGGATTGGTTTTGCTCGATCAATCCGCATGCACCTGCTCCAACCATTCCGTGATCATGGCTTCGGCGGCGACTGCCAGTGTCGCTCCGAACTCAGCCGCATCGTTTCGGAGTTTTCCTATATCGATCTTGGCTGCCGCCAGCTCGCAGGCGTGGCCGACAAGCCACCGTTCGAACGCCGCTCCCGCATCCGCTTCAGGGTGAAACTGAAGCCCGAGTATGTTGCTGCCGATCGAGAACGCCTGTTGCACGTTCCTGGATGTCGATGCCAGCAGGGTTGCACCGGTGGGAAGGTCGTAGGTATCGCCGTGCCAATGCAGCATCGGCACCCGTTCCAGATGGCGAAGAGGAGAGGCACGGCCAGCCTCGTTGAGGCTGATCGGATCGAAACCGATCTCCTTGGCGCCTGTCGGAAAGACCTTCGCGCCGCTTGCGCGGGCTATCAGTTGCGCGCCAAGGCAGATGCCCAGGGTCGGCCGTGCTGTCTTCAAGCGGGCCCGCACGACTTCGACCTCCCGCTGCAGGAACGGGTAGGTCAAATCCTCATAGGCACCTATCGGCCCGCCGAGGGCAATCAGGAGGTCGGGAGCGTCCGGAACGAAATTCAGAAAATCTTCTGTTCCGACATCGCGGTACTTTATGTCGTAGCCGGCACGACGAAGGGGAGCGGCAAAGGTGCCGAGATCTTCGAAGTGAACGTGCCTGATCACCACGGCCGATTTCAGTGTCATCGTGTCCCTGTCTCCAAACTACGCAAGCTCCCCCCGGGGATAGTGCAGCCGTCCGTGCTGCAACCTGCGAGATCCTGACGCGTTGTTGCCGGTGGCTCGTTGAGGGCGTTTGCGAGCCATGCGCCGACGAGTAGATCGTCCTCGATGCCGAAGCGATGGTGGCGCACGGTACCGTCGCGGCCGATGATGATGGTCGTCGGCGTGCCGCGCATGCCATAGCGCTGCATCGTACGCGGTATCGGTGTATCGGCCGCTGCGGCGTCGACACCGATCGGGAAGGTCAGCCGGTATTCGTGGATGAAGGCCCTGAGAGCCTCCGGCCCCATCGCCGCATGATGTTCAAAGACTGTGTGCAGCCCGATCACCTGAAGGTCCGTGTCGCGAAACAGGCTTTGCACGCGCTGGGTTTGCGGCAGCCCGTGCGAGACGCAAGCCGGGCAAAGCATCTGAAAGGCATGAATGAAGACGACGCGTCCGCGCAGCATATCGAGGTTGAGCGGCGCGGTGGTGTTGAACCAGCTGGTGACTTCCAGTTCTGGCGCCTGATTTGGGGTGTCAGCGATCATGGGGCCGTTCCTTTGGGAGGGGGCGGGCAGGCAGACCTGCCCGCCGGGTTCTCAGGCAGCTTCGCGCACCAGCTTGACGCCGGGGAAATCGACCGGCACGGCGAGCGCTACGTTGATGTAGTTGGTGAAAAGATTGAGCGCGACATGTGCGATGATCTCGACGATATCCTGATCGTCGAAGCCGCTATCGCGCACTGTCTTGATGTCGGCATCCGACACCTGGCCGCGCCTGTCGACCAGGCTCCGGGCGAACGAGAGCACCGCCGCCGTCTTCGGGTCGCTGGAGTGGCCGCGCTGGGCGTCGGCCATTTCCTGCGCGGTGGCCCCGGCCTTGCGACCGAGTGCGGTATGGGCGGCAAGGCAATAGTGGCAATCATTGCGGTCGGCGACGGCAACGGCGATCTGCTCGCCGAGCTTGGCGCCGAGCCGGCCATTGCCGAGTGCGCCGAACGAACCCCACATGCTGGCAAGGGCCGCCGGGGAGTTGGCGACTGCCTTGAACATGTTCGGCGTCGCGCCGAAGGCCGCGTGGATGTTGCCCAACAGTTCGGCGCTGGTGCCGGTTGCCGACTTGGGGTCAACTAGATTAATTCTACTCATGGTTTTCTCTTTCTATTCGCGTGGAGGGAGAAAATGCCGGTCCGCCGATGGCAGTCGACGGACCGGCGCCGACATCATCGAGGCTGAAAGTACGCTTGAATACGGTGAGTTCTTTCGGTCCCGACGGTGAAGAGGCTTGTCCTGGTGACCTCTGCAGACGTGGGCGTGGCAGCGCCGGATGCATTGGTCAAAACAGAGGATGAGCGACGAATGTCATTCATTGCATCTGGTCTCGGCTTCAGGCCGCGCCGCGGTTGAAGATTGTCCAGGCAGATGCCTGCGCTGACGGATCTGCTGTTTCGTATTCGCCGCAATCGATCCGCAAATCGGCCTGGCCGAACGGTGCGTTGACGAAGGCGCAATGGTGGGGCTCTTTCGAATTCGGATAGACGTTCGGCTGAAAGTATCGACAGTTTACGCACATGCGCTGTTCCGGGATGGCGCCGGACACTTGCAACGAGCGGATGATCTTGACGAGATGCAGGAGCAAATCTTGCTGCTCGAGCGTCGACAGCGCGGCGAAGGCATCGTCTGTTGACGAGGCAATCATGCCGGCGCTGCGCACCGCAGCCTCACCTTCGGCCGTCGCGGCCACCGCCACGGCGCGCGCGTCAGAAGGATCTGCAAGCTTTTCGACAAAGCCTTTGCGCGTCAGGGAGTTGATCGAGTCGGTTGCGGTCGGCTGGCTGACGCCGAGATAGGCGGCGATCTGCTTGACCCGCATGCCCGTCTTGCCGCGACCGACCAGAAAGATCAGGATCTGCAGCTGCGTCGGGTTCAGTCCGATGACATCAGCTGCCGTCCAAGCTTCGGTGCGCATGGCGGTCGCGACGCGGGAGAACCCGTCGCTGATGCGGTCGATAATCCCAGGCGATGTTTTGGTGCTCGTGGTCATGCATTATATATATAGGAGTCCTAAGTATTGTCAATTCGCCGCAACGGGAAACCGTCCGCAATTTGACGCGCATCAAATTGCAAGTGCCGCCTTGGGCCTATCACTGCGTCGAACAACCCAAGCACGGGCTGCTCGGTCAAACGGAGAAGACGATGTTGAAAGCAATCAAGAGCGGATTGGGCCTCGCAGTAGCGGTCATGCTGATCGCAGCGCCCGCAACCGCCGCGGATTTCGAAGTGCACATGCTCAACAAGGGCAAGGAAGGCGCGATGGTTTTTGAGCCTGCGTCGCTGAAGGTTGCTGCCGGCGATACGGTGACTTTCATTCCGACCGACAAGGGGCATAACGTCGAAACCATCAAGGGCATGATCCCGGAAGGTGCGGAAGCCTTCAAGAGCAAGATCAACGAAAACTACAAGGTCACCTTCACTGCACCCGGTGTCTATGGCGTGAAATGCACGCCGCACTACGGCATGGGCATGGTCGGTGTCGTCCAGGTGGGCGACAGCCCCGCCAATCTCGATGCGGCCAAGGGCGCCAAGAACCCGAAGAAGGCGCAGGAGCGGCTGGATGCCGCCCTCGCCGCGCTCGGCAACTAAGGCTGAGGCTTGCCAAAAACGAGCGGGCAGGGACAGGCCGCTCGAAGGCGCCGCTTAACTGGGCGGAAGGCGGTGCCATCCGGTGGAACCAATGCGACACGTTCGCGTTGGTTCCGCATGGATCAGATCGTTGCAGACATGTTTCCCCCGTCCCACATCCCTTATCAGGTCATCTTCGCGCGCATGCTCGCATCCCTGATGATGGGTGCGCTTATCGGTTTCGAGCGTGAGGCGAAATCGCGCCCGGCCGGGCTGAAGACGCACATGCTAGTATCCCTTGCCGCATGTACCTTCTCGATCATTTCCCTTGAAAGCGTCTACATGAAGGGCTTCTTCGACCAGAGGGTTCAGATCGACCCGCTGCGCGTCGTTGAAGCGGTGACCGCGGGCGTTGCCTTTCTTGCGGCGGGCACCATCGTCCTGTCGCGCGGGCGCGTGCAGGGCCTGACCACCGGCAGCAGCCTCTGGCTGGCTGGCGCTATCGGCCTTTCACTCGGCTTCGGCCATTGGATTATCGCCATCTTTGCCGCGGGGTCTGCCTTCTTCGTCCTTACCGTCGTCGGCTGGTTCGCAGCGACGTCCAAGGACGAGGCAAAGACGAACGACGGGCCCAAGTCCGCCAAACTGTCCGGCGACGCCTCCGCCGCTCACAACCGCGTTCGCTAGACGCCCTTCCTTTTCGATCCGCGCGGGATGTCCGCTTCGGCTGTGGGTGGCTGGATCCGCTCATGCCTCTTCGGTGGCGCATGGTGTCGACCGCCATCTTGCGATCGCGGTCACCTATTGCGCCTTGCAAATCGCCTGCATATGTGAACATTATCTTCAGATAAGAACACTTATGGAGGAAACTATGCCCGACGACAGTCGAGAAATACGCGTCCCAGGCGCCAGCAGCGATAGCGGGCCACCCGCACTGACGCGAATCGGTGCAGGGTCTTCCCATGAGTGAATTCTCGCCAACCGTTGGTGTCTCCACGACCTACCCGGCCGACATGCCGGAGGATCACGCCGCCCTGCCGGTGTGGAACGCTGAAAACTGGTTCTACGAGGATTGGCCGGTCGGCCAGCGTATCCGCTCGCTGCGCCGGACGATTTCGGAGAGCGACAGCCACCTGTTCAACACGCTGGTCGTCGATATTCACCCGTATGTGCAGGATCAGATGTTTGCCGAACGAGAAGGCATTTTCGGCCGCCGCCTGGTGGCCGGTGCTTTCGTCTTTTCGGCCGGTCTCGGTCTTGTTGCCACCAATTGTGTCAACGCCTTCTCCTACGGCTACGACAAGCTGCGCTTCATCAAGCCGGTGTTTCTCGGCGATACGATCTACACCATCCGCACCAACATGGACAAAACGCCGCGCTACAAGGAGCTGGGCCTGATCCGGGCCAGTTATCAGGTGTTCAAGAACGAGGGCGAGCTGGTGCTCTACTGCGAGCATCTGCAGACGGTGAAATACAACAATCCGGCCGACTTCGTCGGCAAGACAGAGAAATAAGAATGACGATGCACGAGGAAAACGAACTGCCACTTGCCGGTCTTGTCGTCGTCGACATGAGCCAGTTTCTCTCCGGCCCCTATTGCTCCCTGCGACTGATGGATCTCGGCGCCCGCGTCATCAAGATCGAACGCCCAGATGGAGGCGACCTGTCGCGACGTCTCTATTTGAGTGACACCGAGATCGGTGGCGACTCCACCATTTTCCACGCGATCAATCGCGCCAAGGAGAGCCTGGCGATCGATCTCAAGAACCAAGCCGACGTGGCGGCGCTGAAGGCGCTGCTCGCCAAGGCCGACGTCCTGATCCAGAATTTTCGCCCCGGCGTCATCCAGCGGCTCGGGCTCGATTACGAAGCGGTGCGGGCGATCAACCCGCGCATCGTCTACGCCTCGATCAGCGGCTACGGCGAGGAGGGCCCCTGGGTCAAGCGTCCCGGCCAAGATCTGCTGGCGCAGGCGCGCTCCGGCGTCATGTGGCTGAACGGCGACGAGGCGCAAGGGCCGGTGCCTTTCGGGCTTGCCATCGGCGATATGCTGGCCGGCGCTGCCGCCGCCCAGGGGATTCTTGCCGGCCTCGTGCGCCGCGGCATCTCCGGCAAGGGCAGCCTGATCGAAACCAGCCTGCTCGAAGCCCTGGTCGACTTCCAGTTCGAGGTGCTGACCACCCATCTCAACGACGGCAGGCGGTTGCCCAAGCGCTCCGATTTCCGCAGCGCCCATGCCTATCTCTCGGCGCCTTATGGCGTCTATCCGGCCAAGGACGGTTATCTCGCCATCGCCATGACGCCGATCTCCAAACTCGCGCAACTGTTGGAGATGCCGCAGCTCGCTCCTTATTGCGACGATCCGTCGTCCTGGTTTTCGGCCCGCGACGCAATCAAGGCGCTGATTGCGGAGCGCGTCAGTGAAAACACCGTGGATCATTGGCTGGCTGTGCTCGAGCCGGCCGACATCTGGTGTGCGCGCGTGCTCAACTGGAACGAGTTGCTGGAGAGCGACGGCTTCCGCACGCTCGACATGCTGCAGACTGTCAACCGCGAAGACGACGTGTCGATCCTGACGACGCGTTCGCCCCTCAGGGTCAACGGAAGGCGTGCCCAGGTCGATCGCGCCGCCCCGCGGATCGGCGAACACAGCGCATCAATCCGCGAAGAGTTCGGCCTATGAGTGTCACTCTCAAGGGCATGACCTGGAGCCACCCGCGCGGCTACGATCCGATGGTGAAGTGCTCGAAACTCTGGCTGGAAAAGACCGGCGTCGCGATCCACTGGGAGAAGCGCTCGCTGCAGGATTTCGAGACGTTTCCGGTCGAGGAACTCGCCAGGGCATATGACCTGATCGTCATCGATCACCCGCATATCGGGCAGATCACCAATGAAGCGTGCCTGGCTCCGCTCGATGTGGTCGGCCGGGAGGCGGAACGTTCAGCACTTGCAGCCGGCTCCGTCGGGCAATCCTATCCGAGCTATGCCTGGAAGGGGCGGCAATGGGCCTTCCCGATCGATGCGGCGACACAAGTCCAGGCCTGGCGGCCGGATCTCTGTGAACGGGTATCGACCTGGTCTGATATGCTGGATCTCGCCCGGAAGGGAAAAGTCCTGCTGCCGATGCGGCCGCCGCATTCGCTGATGAGTTTCTATACGCTCTGCGGCAATCTCGGCCACGCCTGCAGGGTGGACGGTCGAGCGGAGCTTGTCGATGTCGATGGGGGTGTGGTCGCCTTCGAAATGCTTTCCGAGCTTGCCGCGCTTATAGATCCGGCTTGCTTCGAGATGGACCCCATTGCGGTCCTTGAAGCCATGGCGCTACCGGAGACAACGGCCGCCTGCGCGCCGCTGATCTATGGCTATGTCAGCTACTCGGTCGCCGGCTTCCGCCCATCGCTCGTCCGGTTCGGCGATATTCCGGTTGCGGGCGAGAGCGGTCCGAACGGTTCCGCGCTCGGGGGTACAGGCATCGCCGTCTCCGCCTTCTCCTCGAATATCGCGGCTGCGACCGACTTTGCCTATTGGGTGGCAAGCGGCGAAGTCCAGCGCCAGGCCTATGCCTTTGGCGGCGGTCAGCCAGGACATGGCGACGCCTGGGACGACGCCGCCGTCAACGCGGCGACGGCAGACTTTTACCGCGCCACCCGTGCAACGCTGGAGACTGCGTGGGTGCGGCCCCGGCACGATGGCTATATGCCGTTCCAGCAGGCAGCCTCCGACCGCATCAACGACGGTCTGTTGCGCAAGGAGAAGGCGAGGGAGGTCGTCGACGACCTCAACCGGCTCTTCGCCGCAAGCTTCGCCTCGGCGTAAAGCGAAACACCGGAGATGAGCGTTCGGCTCATCCCCGGTGTCGTCGGAAAATCCGCCCCTGTTGTTTCAATGCGCCGAGTTGTCGGCGGTCACAATCGATTTGCCGACGAACACGTGCCTACTCAAAGGAATGCCGCGATCTGTGCGGGGCTGCCGGAACGCGCGACGGCGTATAGAGAGCGCAGATAGGTGCCGGGCGCGCTCTCTGCCTATCCGAGATTCCAGATCCGGCGTGCGTTTGCCGAAAGCAGCTTTGTCCGCTCCTCCGCGCTGCAGCCCTGGATCAGGGCGTGGGTGGCCGCAACCCAGGTCGACAGGTTTCCCCCGAGCGTGCACACAGGCCAATCGCTACCCCAGACCACGCGATCCCAACCGAAGGCAGCGATCGTATGCTCGACATAGGGCCTCAGCGTTTGTGCAGTCCAGTTTTCATCGGCATAGGCAATGACGCCGGATATCTTGGCGACAACGTTCGGCCGTTTGGCGACCTCGCTCATGTGGTCACGCCACGGATGTTCGGCGCCGCTGCGGATTTCGGGAACGCCGCAATGGTCGAGCACGAACTGCAGGTCCGGCACGAGATCGGCAAGCGCGATCGCTTTCGGAATCTGGTGAGGCAGGACGCAGAGGTCGAATGTGAAACGGCTGCCGCCAAGCCGCCTGATGTTCTCGCGAAAGAGTGCGGCTTCCGACAGTTCGTCCGGCATGACATGCAGTACGCGGCGAAAACCCTTGACCAGCGGGTCGGCCTGCTGTCGCTCCAGATAGGCGGCAAAGCCTTCCTCCTCCGGGCGGCATGCGGCAATTGCACCCTGGAGCAGGCTGCCCGGTCTTTGCGCAAGCTGCCGGATTTCCGACGTCTCCAGCTCCATCTCGCCGGGATCGACATCGACTTCCATGTGCAGCGCGGCCTCGATGCCGACACGACGAGCTTCCGCCTCGTAGGTCGAATAGAGGAAATCCCGATCCAGTGCCGGCACGCCTCCCAGCCAAGGGTAGGTCAGGGCGGATTTGTTGATGAGATGCAGATGGGTATCGACGATCACGATGCGGCCTCCTCCGTATGTCTCACACTCTCACATGAGAAGAGATCATTCAAATAAGAAATTGACCTCGAATCACGATCCCGAATGCAGGTTGCCAGCATTTGGCCGGCAACCTTTCATTCCGTCGATTGCGCCACATCCGAGCCTGCAAGCACCGAAAGCTGGGTCGCCGCGCTACGCAGGAGCGAAATCGTTTCGGTGATGTCAGGCGCCGACGGTGCATTGACCAGGGCGATATAGGGAATGGTCAATGCAGCGATGCCACGACCGTCAGGCCCAAGGATGGGGGCCGAGAGGTTGTAGACGCCCGCCGTCTGGGCGCTGGCCATCATTTCATAGCCACGCTCGCGGATCTGGTCGAGACGCGCATAGAATTCCGGACCGAGCGAGATCTCGTCCTTGCTGCGCGCGTGCTCGGCGATCATCATTTCGCGCTCCTCCGGTGTGCGGAAGGCGAGCAGGATGTGGCCCGAGCCGGTGTCGAACAGGCTGATATGGGAGCCGACCCGGATCGAGATCCCCCAGTAATCTGGCGCTTCCTGCTGGGCGATGACCACAGCCGAGCCGCGATCGAATACGGCTAGCTGGTTCGCCTGCTTCGACCGCTGCGCGAGGTCGCGCATCAATGGCGTCGCATAGGAGGCAAGGCGCCGGACCGGCGCATGGAGCTGGGCGAGGCCGAACAGTTTCAGCGTCAGCGAGTAGCGGTCGCCATCGATGCGCGTGACATAACCGCGACGCACGAGCCGGTCGAGCATCCGGTAGAACTCGTTCGGGCTGCGATTGAGCCGCTTCGAGATTTCTGCCTGCGTCAAACCGCCATCGACACTTGCCAGCAGTTCGAGAATATCAAGTCCCTTGTCGAGCGCGGGGGCGCGATAGCGATCGGACTCTTCGGTGTCCATGAGCGTCCTCCTTAGTGAATATGAATATCCATATACGCAGAGAAAGCCGCCGACAAAAGAAAGTTGACCCTTGACGGGTGATAAAATTGTTGTTTGTATATGAATTAGTTTCTCACAAATGAGAAATGCGTGCCGGGATGAGGGCGCGCTTCAGTGGAGGAGAGGTCATGAACAGGCTGCTTTCCGGCGTATCGGCCGGAGTCATCATGCTTGCCTGCGCAGTGGGAGCGGCCAATGCCGCGGAACTGCCGGGCAAGTTCGAGGGCGTCACCATCGACGCCAAGCTGATCGGCGGACAGCAATACGAAAAGCTCTATGAGCGGATCGCGGAATGGGAAAAGGCGACCGGCGCCAAGGTCAACATCCTGTCGAAGAAGAATCACTTCGAGCTCGACAAGGAGATCAAGTCGGATATCGCCACGGGCGGCATCAGCTGGTGCGTCGGTTCGAACCACTCGTCGTTCGCCCCGCAGTACCCCGATATCTACACCGATCTGTTGGCGCTTCTGCCGCCGGAAGAGGTCGCGAAGTTCGTGCCTGCCGTCATCGACGCCTCGACACTCGGCGGCAAGCTTGTCATGCTTCCGCGCGCACAGTTCGACGTCTCGGCACTCTACTATCAGAAGAGCCTTTATCAGGACGAGGCCAAGAAGGCGGCGTTCAAGGAAAAATACGGCTACGAGCTGACCCCGCCGGATACCTGGGCCCAGGTCAGCGACCAGGCCGAATTCTTCGCGGCACCGCCGAATTTCTACGGCACGCAGTTTGCTGGCAAGGAAGAGGCGATCAACGGCCGCTTCTATGAAATGCTGGTGGCGGAGGGTGGCGAGTACCTCGACAAGGACGGCCGTCCGGCCTTCAACTCCGAGGCCGGCATCAAGGCCCTCGACTGGTTCGTCAAGCTCTACAAGGACAAGGCCGTTCCTCCGGGCACGACCAACTATCTCTGGGACGATCTCGGCCAGGGCTTCGCCTCCGGCTCGATCGCCGTCAATCTCGACTGGCCTGGCTGGGCAAGTTTCTTCAACGATCCGAAGTCGTCGAAGGTCGCCGGCAATGTCGGCGTCAAGGTTCAGCCTGCCGGTTCCTCTGGCAAGCGCACCGGCTGGTCCGGTCACCACGGCTTCTCGGTCACCGAGGATTGCGCCAACAAGGAAGCAGCTGCCTCGCTCGTCTGGTGGCTGACCAACGAGGACAGCCAGAAGCTGGAATCGGCACCGGGCCCGCTGCCGACACGCACCGCCGTCTGGGAATACAACATCAAAGCTGCCGAAGGCGACGCCTACAAGACCGAGGTCCTGCAGGCTTTCCAGGAAGCGGCAAAGCACGCCTTCCCGGTTCCGCAGACTGCCGAGTGGATCGAAATCTCCAACGCCGTCTACCCGGAACTCCAGGCCGCCATCCTCGGCGACAAGACGTCCAAGGAAGCGCTTGATAGCGCTGCCGAAAAGGCGACCGGCATCCTGGAAGACGCCGGCAAGCTCTGATCTGACATAAGGAAGGCGGCGCCGATACCAAGGTGTCGGCGCCGCCTTCGCCGTTTACGGCATAATCACCAGGTCGAATTCGACCGAGGAAAAATTATGTCGGAAATCTAATGCCTTGTAGCGCTTCTTTCGTGTCATGTCTGACGCGTGGCGCTGCGATGTCACCCTCAGGAATGCCTGATGAAGCTCAAGAAACTGTCCGCGCCGGTTCTACTGCTGCTGCCGGCCTTTGTCGTGCTGGCCGCGGTCATCGTGGTGCCGTTGCTCTTTTCGTTCTATTCGAGCTTCACGCCGTTCCGGCTGACCAAGCCCGAAACGCTCTGGATCTTCGTCGGTCTGCGCAACTACATCACCGTGTTGAGCAACTGGGATTTCTGGGTCGCCTTCGGCCGCACCGTCCTTCTTCTCACCGTCGCCCTCAACACGGAGATGCTGCTGGGCCTTGGCCTCGCGCTGCTCGTCAACAAGGCAACGCACGGCCAGCGGTTGCTGCGCACGATCATGATGTTCCCGATGATGTTCTCCCCTGTTCTCGTCGGCTTCCAGTTCAAGTTCATGTTCAACGACAATATCGGTTTCGTGAACAATGCGCTGCAGTCGCTCGGCCTGACGGACCGCGCCATCCCCTGGCTGATCGACGGCAATCTGGCGATGATCTCGATCATCATTGCCGAGGTCTGGTCGTCGACGGCGGTCTTTGCGATCCTCATTCTCGCCGGTCTTCTCGCCATGCCGAAGGATCCGGTCGAGGCGGCGCATGTGGATGGCTGCACGCCGTGGCAGACCTTCCGCTACGTCACCTGGCCCTATCTCATGCCGTTTGCCTTCATCGCCATGACGATCCGCTCGCTCGATGTCGCGCGCGCCTATGACATCGTCAAGATCATGACCGATGGTGGTCCGGCCAAGCGTACCGAACTCCTGTGGACCCTGATTGGCCGTACGGCCTATGCCGATGCCCGCATGGGCATGGCGAACGCCATGGCCTATGTCGCCATCCTGCTGTCGATTGTCTTCACCGTCTATTTCTTCCGCAAGCTCGCCGCCGCGCGCCAGCAGATCGGAGCCGAGTGGTAATGGATATCAATTCTTCACATCGTCTGCGCCGGCGTCTCCTGAAGACGGCGCATCTGATCGGGTTGTTTCTGGCGATGGCGGTGATCTGCCTGCCAGGCCTCTGGATCGTGCTGTCGTCGCTGCGCCCGACCGTCGAGATCATGGCGAAGCCGCCGGTCTGGATTCCGGAAAGCATCTCGCTCGACGCCTATCGCGCCATGTTCGCCGGCGCGGGGCAGGGCGGGGTTCCCGTCTGGGATTATTTCCGCAACTCACTGATCATCTCCGTCACCTCGACGGTGATTGCGCTCGCGATCGGCATGGCCGGCGGCTATGCCTTTGCCCGATATCGCTTCAAGGCGAAGTCGGCGATCTTCCTCGGCTTCATGCTGACGCGCGCCGTTCCGGGCATCGCGCTCTCGCTGCCGCTGTTCATGATCTATGCCCGCACCGGCATCATCGACACGCATTTCTCGCTGATTCTGACTTACGTTGCGCTGAACGTGCCTTTCACCATCTGGCTGATCGACGGCTTCTTCCGTCAAGTGCCGAAGGATCTGGCTGAAGCCGCCCAGATCGACGGCTGCACGCCCTGGCAGGCCTTCTGGCAGGTGGAATTTCCGCTGGCCGGCCCCGGCATCGCATCCGCCGGCATCTTCGCGTTCCTGACGTCCTGGAACGAATATGCTCTCGCCTCGCAGATCACCCGCTCGGTCAACTCGAAAACCCTGCCGGTCGGCCTGCTCGACTACACTGCCGAGTTCACGATCGACTGGCGCGGCATGTGCGCGCTCGCCGTGGTTATGATCGTCCCGGCGCTCACGCTCACCTTCATCATTCAAAAGCACCTCGTTTCGGGCCTGACCTTCGGCGCGGTGAAAGGATAAACTCATGGCTCCTGTCACCCTCAGGAAACTTGTCAAACGCTATGGCGCGCTCGAAGTCGTTCACGGCATCGATCTCGAGGTGAAGGACCGCGAGTTCATCGCCCTTGTCGGCCCGTCCGGCTGCGGCAAGTCGACGACGCTGCGCATGATCGCCGGTCTCGAAGACGTCAGCGGCGGCGCGATCGAAATCGGCGGCCGCGCGGTCAACGACCTGCCGCCGCGCGCCCGCAACATCTCGATGGTGTTCCAGTCCTATGCGCTCTATCCGCATATGACGGTTGCCGAGAACATGGGCTTCTCGCTGAAGATAGCGGGCCGCTCGGCCGAGGACATCAAGGCGCGCGTCGAAGAGGCAGCTGCGATCCTCGATCTCGGCCATCTCCTGGAGCGCCGGCCGTCGCAGCTCTCCGGTGGCCAACGCCAGCGCGTGGCCATGGGCCGCGCGATCGTGCGCCAGCCCGACGTCTTCCTGTTCGACGAGCCGCTGTCGAACCTCGACGCCAAGCTGCGCACCCAGGTGCGCACCGAAATCAAGAAACTGCATGCCCGCATGCAGGCGACGATGATCTATGTGACGCATGATCAGGTTGAGGCGATGACGCTCTCCGACCGCATCGTCATCATGCGCGACGGCCATATCGAGCAGGTCGGAACGCCGGAAGAAGTGTTTCAGAAGCCTTCGACGAAATTCGTTGCCGGCTTCATCGGCTCGCCGCCGATGAACATGGACGAGGCCATCGTCGACAATGGCCAACTGGTGTTTGCAAGCGGCGTCCGGCTGCCAGTGCCGCCACGGTTTGCCGGTGCTCTTCGTGCCGGTCAGAAGGTGACGTTCGGCCTGCGCCCTGACGATATCTACCCGACTGGCCACGGTCTTCACGCCGGCGATGCCTCGGCCGTGCACGAGGTCGATCTGCCCGTGACCATCACCGAGCCGCTCGGCAACGAGACGCTGGTGTTCATTCAGTTCAATGGCCGCGACTGGGTTTCGCGCATGCTCAATCCGCGTCCCTTACGTTCCGGTGAAAGCGTGCGCATGAGCTTCGATCTCTCCCGCGCCCATCTCTTCGACATCGACACAGGAAAGGCTCTGGAAGGCTGACATGGCAAGGATCGAGAAAATTGAACTGCGCATGGTCGATCTGCAGCCGAAGGTGAAGCGGACCGACGCGATCCAGAGCTTTGTCAGCCAGGAGACGCCGATCGTCACGATCACCGATTCCGATGGTGCGACGGGAACCGGCTACAGCTACACGATCGGCACCGGCGGATCCTCCGTCATGCGCTTGCTCTCCGACCACCTCGTTCCGATCCTGATCGGCGAGGATGCAGATTGCATCGAGGCCATCTGGCACAAGATGGAGTTTGCCACCCACGCCACCACCATCGGCCCGATCACGGCGCTGGCGCTTGCCGCTATCGACGTCGCGCTCTGGGACCTGCGTGCCAAAAAGCAGAACCTGCCGCTCTGGAAGCTTGCTGGCGGCGCCAAGGACAATTGCCCGCTCTACACCACCGAGGGCGGCTGGCTGCATATCGAGAAGGAAGCGCTCGTCGAAGACGCGCTTCAGGCGAAGGCCAAGGGCTTTTCCGGCTCCAAGGTCAAGATCGGCAAGCCACACGGATCTGAAGACTATGATCGCCTGTCGGCGATGCGCAAGGCGCTCGGCGACGGCTTCGAGATCATGACCGACTGCAACCAGGGTTTTACCGTCGACGAGGCGATCCGCCGGGCAGCACGGCTGAAGGAACTGGATCTCGCCTGGATCGAGGAGCCGCTGCCGGCCGATGATCTCGATGGCCATATCCGCCTGACGCGCTCGACCCCAACGCCTATTGCTGTCGGCGAATCCATGTATTCGATCCGCCATTTCCGCGAATACATGCAGAAGGGCGCCTGCTCGATCGTTCAGGTCGACGTTGCCCGTATCGGCGGCATTACGCCCTGGCTGAAAGTCGCGCATGCGGCGGAATCTTTCGACATTCCGGTCTGTCCGCACTTCCTGATGGAACTGCATGTCAGCCTCGTCTGTGCCGTGCCGAACGGCAAGTACGTCGAATACATTCCGCAGCTCGACGAACTGACCGAGAAGGGTATGGAGATCCGCAACGGCCGCGCCATCGCGCCGTCGGAAGCCGGGATCGGCATCGCCTGGGATTGGGATGCGGTGAAGGCGCGCTCGATCGACGAGTTCACCCGGGAATTTGCGAAGTAGGGGAGATCGCCATGGAACGGATGGGAATGGTGATCGGGCTTCAGCCTGAAAAGATCGCCGAGTACAAGGCACTGCATGCCGCCGTCTGGCCGGAGATCCTGGCGCTGATCTCCGAATGCAATGTCACGAATTACTCGATCTTCCTCAAGGAGCCGGAAAACCTGCTGTTCGGCTACTGGGAGTATGTCGGCGAGGATTTCGCAGCCGATATGGCGAAGATGGCCGCGCATCCGAAAAACCAGGAGTGGTGGTCGGTCTGCATGCCCTGCCAGAAGCCGCTCGAGACGCGCAAGGACGGTGAGTGGTGGGCGATGATGGACGAAGTTTTCCATCATGACTGAGCAATTCGATCCGAAAAGACTGCAACAATCCTGGCCGAAGCCTGAAAAGCCGCGTCCGATCGTCATTTTCGGCGCCGGCAGCATCGTCGGCGACGCCCATCTCCCCGCCTATCGCAAGGCCGGTTTTCCCGTCGCCGGCATCTTCGATCCGGATGCCGAAAAGGCGGAAAAGCTGGCAACCACCTGGGGCATTCCGGCATTTGCGACCGAGGTCGAAGCGCTGGCGATCCCCGGTGCAATCTTCGATCTGGCGACCCCGCCTGCAGCGCACGCGGCAATCCTGTCGAAGCTGCCGATCGGCGCTGGCGCCTTGATCCAGAAACCGATGGGCGGCGATCTCGCTGCCGCGACGGAGATCCTCAACATCTGCCGAGACCGGCAGTTGAAGGCGGCAGTCAATTTCCAGTTGCGCTTCGCGCCGATGATGCTGGCGCTGCGCGATGCGATTGCGAAGGGGTATCTCGGAAAGGTCGTCGATTTCGATGCATGGCTGGCGCTCGCTACGCCGTGGGGTCTATGGCCGTTCCTGAAAGGCCTGCCGCGTATCGAGATCGCGATGCACTCGATCCATTATCTCGACCTGATCCGCGGGCTGCTCGGCAATCCCCTGGGCGTGCATGCCAAGACGATCGGTCACCCCAATCACGATGTGGCGCAGACCCGAACGGCCGCCATTCTCGACTACGGCGACAGCGTGCGCTGCGTGATTTCGGTCAATCATGATCATGATTTCGGGCGCAAGTTCCAGGCCTGCGAGTTCCGCATTTCAGGCACCGAGGGAGCAGCCTATGTGAAGCTCGGCGTCAATCTCGATTATCCGCGCGGCGAGCCCGACGAACTCTGGATCCGCCCGGCCGGTGGCAGCGAATGGGTGGAAGTGCCGCTTCAGGGCGCCTGGTTCCCGGACGCTTTCGGCAATCGCATGGCCAACCTGCAGCGCTTCGTCAGCGGCGAGGATGCTGAGTTGATCGGCTCTGTCGACGACGCCTGGCAGACGATGGCGCTGGTCGAGGCGGCCTACCAATCGAGCGCGCGGCCCGCAACGCCAATCGCGCCACTTCCCGGACGGTGACGATGTCAGAACAGACGATCCATTTCGAAGACTATGAACTCGGCCATGTCAGGCTGACCACGGGACGGACGATCACCGAGACCGACATTGTCGTGCATGCCGGACACACCGGCGATTTCTTCCCGCACCACATGGATGCGGAGTTCGCAAAGACCCTGCCCGGCGGGCAGCGGATCGCCCATGGCACCATGATCTTTTCGATCGGCGTCGGCTTGACCGCGTCGCTGATCAATCCGGTCGCCTTTTCTTATGGCTACGATCGGTTACGGTTCGTGCGTCCGGTTCATATCGGCGACACCATCCGCACCCGCGTGACGATCTCCGCCAAGGAGGACGATCCCAAGCGGCCGAAGGCGGGGCGTGTGGTCGAACGGTGCGAAGTTATCAACCAGCGTGGCGAGGTCGTTCTTGCTGCCGACCATATCCTGGTCGTCGAACGCAAAGCATGAGGGGTCAACAATGACAACGGGTCTTTCCGGTAAGGTCGTCCTTATCACTGCCGCTGCCCAGGGCATCGGCCGCGCCACCGCGCTTGCCTTTGCCAAGGCGGGTGCGAAGGTGCATGCCACCGATATCAACGTCGAAGCACTCGCGGCACTGGCCGCAGAAGCCGCTGTCGAGACCCATCGGCTCGACGTGCTCGATGCCGGCGCCGTCGAGGCGCTGGTTGCCAAGATCGGCCAGGTCGACGTGCTGTTCAATTGCGCCGGTTTCGTGCATGCCGGCTCTATCCTCGACATGAAGGATAGCGATCTCGAATTCGCCTTCGACCTCAACGTCAAGGCGATGATCCGCACCATTCGCGCCGTGCTGCCGGGCATGCTTTCGCGCAAGGACGGCTCGATCATCAACATGGCTTCCGTCGCCTCGAGCATCAAGGGCGTGCCGAACCGCTTTGCCTATGGCGTGACCAAGGCGGCCGTCATCGGGCTCACGAAATCCGTCGCCGCCGACTATGTCGCTGACGGCATCCGCTGCAACGCGATTTGCCCCGGTACGGTCGAAAGCCCGTCGCTGCAGGATCGCATGCGGGCGCAGGGCGATTACGACACGGCAAGGGCTGCCTTCATCGCCCGTCAGCCGATGGGCCGGATCGGCACGCCGGAAGAGATCGCCGATCTCGCGCTCTACCTTGCGGGCGCCACCTATACCTCCGGGCAGGCCTATGCCATCGATGGCGGCTGGACCATCTGAGCACTCATATCAGGGATAGAACATCATGAAACTTCTTCGTTATGGCGCACCGGGACAGGAAAAGCCTGGCATCCTCGACGCCGGCGGCACGCTGCGCGATCTCTCGGGTCATGTTGCCGATTTCTCGGGCGCAGCTCTGGACCCCGCCAAGCTGGCGGAACTTGCCAAGCTCGACCTTGCCAGCCTCCCGGCCGTCGTCGGCAGTCCGCGCCTTGGCCCCTGCGTCAGCGGCACCGGCAAGTTCATCTGCATCGGCCTCAACTATTCCGACCATGCCGCCGAAACCGGCGCGACCGTTCCGTCCGAGCCGATCATCTTCATGAAGGCGACGTCGGCCATCGTCGGCCCGAATGACGATCTGGTCATTCCGCGCGGCTCGGAGAAGACCGACTGGGAAGTCGAGCTCGGCATCGTTATCGGCCGCAAGGCGAAATATGTCAGCGAAGCCGAAGCGCTTGATTATGTTGCCGGCTATTGCACGATCCATGATGTGTCCGAGCGTGCGTTCCAGATCGAGCGCCAGGGACAATGGACCAAGGGCAAGTCCTGCGACACGTTTGGTCCGACCGGCCCGTGGCTGGTGACGAAGGACGAAATTCCGGATCCGCAGAACTTGCCGATGTGGCTGAAGGTCAACGGCGAGACGATGCAGAACGGCTCGTCCAAGACCATGGTCTATGGCGTTGCCTATCTCGTGTCCTACCTGTCGCAGTTCATGTCGCTGCAGCCGGGCGACATCATTTCCACCGGCACGCCGCCCGGCGTCGGCATGGGCATGAAGCCGCCGCGCTACCTCAAGGCCGGCGACGTCGTGGAACTCGGCATCGAAGGCCTCGGCACCCAGAAGCAGTCCGTGCGCGCGGACGACTGATTACATATTGGAGCAAACATGACCCGCATTACCGATCTGCGCGTCTTCGATCTGCGTTTTCCCACATCGCAGAGCCTTGACGGTTCCGATGCCATGAACCCGGATCCCGATTATTCCGCGGCCTATGTCATCCTCGACACCGATCAGCCCGGATTGGCGGGCCATGGCCTGACGTTCACGATCGGGCGGGGCAACGACATCTGCTGCATGGCGATCAAGGCCATGCAGCATCTCGTCGTCGGCAAGGACACCTCGGAGATACTCGCCAATCCCGGCCGGTTCTGGCGACACCTGACCAGCGACAGCCAACTGCGCTGGATCGGCCCGGAGAAGGGCGCCATCCATCTCGCGACCGGCGCCATCGTCAACGCGATCTGGGATCTGCTTGCGAAGGAAGCCGGAAAGCCGGTCTGGCAACTGGTTGCCGACATGTCTCCGGAAGAGATCGCCGACATCGTCGACTACCGCTACATGACGGATGTGCTGACCCGCGACGAAGCAGTCGCTATCCTCAAGCGTGCCGAGGCCGGCAAGGCGGAGCGGATCGCGACGCTGAAGAGCGAAGGTTACGCCTGCTATACGACATCGGCCGGTTGGCTCGGCTATGACGACGACAAGCTGCGCCGGCTGGCGCAGGAGGCGATCGATCAAGGCTTCAACCACGTCAAGATGAAGGTCGGCCGCGATCTTGCCGACGATATCCGGCGCCTGACCATCGCGCGGGAAGTGATCGGCCCAGACCGCTATTTGATGATCGATGCCAATCAGGTGTGGGAGGTCGGCGAGGCGATCGACTGGGTCAATCAACTCGCCTTTGCCAAGCCGTTCTTCATTGAGGAGCCGACGAGCCCCGACGACGTCGCCGGCCATCGCAAGATCCGCGAGGCCATCGGGCCCGTGAAGGTCGCGACCGGCGAAATGTGTCAGAACCGCATCATGTTCAAACAGTTCATTGCCGAGGGCGCGATCGACGTCGTGCAGATCGATTCCTGCCGCATGGGTGGCCTCAACGAGGTACTCGCCGTGCTGCTGGTGGCGGCAAAGTACGAGCTTCCGGTGTGGCCGCACGCCGGCGGTGTCGGGCTTTGCGAATATGTCCAGCACCTGTCGATGATCGACTACATCGCCGTGTCGGGCACGAAGGAGGGGCGGGTGATCGAGTATGTCGACCACCTGCACGAACACTTCCTCGATCCCTGCGACATTCGCAATGCTGCCTACATGCCGCCTTTACGCCCCGGTTTTTCCATCGAGATGAAACCGCAATCCATCGAGGATTACACCTTCCAGGGCTAGCCTCCCGCAAAAGCGGTATTCATATATAAGTTGAAAATTCAGACTGATGTTTGAAGCCGTCGCGGATTTCCGCGGCGGCTTTCTTCATTTGGGCACCTGCCTTGCGCCATGCCGGGCCGAGGAGGTGACGACATCGAGACATTCCGCTTGACGCTCGCGACTCATTCGTAAATAACTTATTCATTCGCTTATGAATGAATTCCGGAGGGGAGTCCGGATGAGGAGGATCCAATGAAAAAGTTCGTGCTCGCGGCTGCCATGGCCGCTCTGTCCTATTGCGGTAGCGCCAATGCGCAGGAATACAGCCTGCGGTTTTCGACCTCGCAGGTGAATCCCAACGAGCCGATCGTCAAGGCGATGAAGACGTTCTCCGAGCGGGTCGAGAAGCGCTCCGAGGGGCGCATTGCCATCACCGTGATGACCGGCGACCAGCTCGGCGCGCAGAAGAAGGTCAACGAGATGGTGATGAGCGGCGCCAGCCTGCTCAGTGCCACCGACTATGGCCAGCTCGGCCAGTTCGTGCCCGATATGTCGATCCTCGCTGGCCCCTACGTCTATCCGAGCCTCGAGGCCACAGACCGGCTGTTTGCCTCGGATCTCTACAAGGAGTTGTCCGGCAAGCTCGAGGCGCAGGGCATCAAGATCATCATGCCGAACGGCCTCTTCGGCTATCGCCACATCATCTCCAACAAGCCCGTCCGCAATCCGGCCGATCTGGCCGGCGTGACCATCCGCGTCCCGTCGTCCCCGATCATGATGGCGACGTTCGGCAGTTACGGCGCGCGCCCGACGGAATTGCCCTGGGGCGACGTCTACAATGCGCTGCAGACCGGCGTGGTCGATGCCGCCGAAGGCCCATTCGGCTCGATTGCCGGCGCGAAGCTGAACGAGACCCGCAAGGTGGTGTCGAAGACCGGGCACCAGATCATGTTCACCGCCTGGGTCGCATCCAGCCAGTTCTTCAACAGCCTGCCGGAAGATCTACAGAAGATCCTGCTTGAAGAAGGTCAGACGATCGCCAAAGAATTGACGGCGATGACCCTCGAAACTGATGATGCCTATGCCAAGCAGTTGGCCGATTCCGGCGTCGAGATCGTCACCGACGTCGATGTGCCTGCCTTCGTCGAGGCATCGCGTGTGGCCTATGACAAGGTCCCGAACATCACGCCGGGGATCTACGATCGCGTCCAGAAGGCGATGGTCGAGTAAGGCGGGCAACTCGCCCTCTGCTGCCAGTCTGGCGTCGACGCGAACGCCGATACTTCATCGGCAGTTAATCTCACAGACCATGTGAGACCGGCACCACCAGCCGAAAATGGGTGGCGCGCGACGCCACCCGCACCCCTCTCTTCAAATGACCGAGGCCTCAATGGAAACCTCACATCCACAGGAAGAGACCGTTCCTCTTCTCAGCCTTCGCCGCGCCGACGAGGCGATCGGCGTTGTCGCCCTTATCGTCATCGTCTTCTCCATCCTCTGGGGCGTCGTCAGCCGCTACATCTTCCCGCAGCCGGCCGCCTGGACCTATGAGCTGGCGATCATGGCGTTTGCCTATCTCGTCTTCTTCGGCGCGGTTGCCGGCGTGCGCCTGGGCACGCATGCGGCAATCGACGTGCTGGTCACGGCCTTGCCGGACACCTGGCAGAAGGCGATTGCCTGGTTCAACTACCTGCTGCTTGCCGTGTTCTTCCTGGTGATGGCGGCGTTGTTTGCCTGGCAGGCCTGGACGTCCCGTCAGGTTCACACCATTGCACTCGACCTGTCGCGCAGCCTCTCCTATGGCCCGCTCGCCTTGGCATCCGCGGGCATGTTCATCCAGCACCTGATCGTCGAGAGGCCGTGGACCGGCCGCGTGCACCGCAACGTGGAATCGCTGATATGACCTTCTTTCATCTTGCAGGACCTTCCCTGCTCGTCGTCGTGCTCTTCCTGTTGTCGACCCCGATCACATGGGCGATGGCGATCGGTGCATTGGCCTTCTTCCTCATCAACATGGATATGATCCCGCTCGCCAATTTCGCCCAGGAAATGGCCGAAGGCAGCCAGTCCGTGTCACTGCTGGCTCTGCCGCTGTTTGTGCTCGCCGGCTGCATCATGAACGCCTCGGGCATCACCCGCCGGCTGCTCAATCTCGCCGACGTGCTTGTCGGCCACATGACCGGGGCGCTTGCCCAGATGTGCACGGTTCTCGGCACGCTGCTTGGCGGCCTGACGGCGTCGGCCAATGCCGATGCGGCGATGCTGGCCAAAACGCTCGGCGTCGAGATGTCGGAGAGGGGATACAGCCGTGCTTTCGCTGCGGTCATCACCTCTTCGGCCGCCATCATCACCAGCCTGATCCCGCCGTCGATCGGCCTGATCGTCTATGGCTTCCTCGCCGAAACCTCGATCGGTCGGCTGTTTGCCGCCGGCGTCGTGCCTGGCCTCGTGCTTGCCGGCGGTCTGATGATCACCACCTACTTCATTGCCAAGAAGCGTGGTTACAAGCCATTGCGCAAGGAGCGGGCCACGCGCGCCGAAGCGATGAAGGCGCTGGTCGACGGCCTCTGGGCGCTGTCCATCCCGGTGGTCATCTTCGTCGGTACCCGCTACGGCCTGTTCACCACTACGGAAGCCGGTGCGGTCGTCGTCGTCTATGTGCTGTTCGTTGCCGTCTTCGGCTATCGCGAGTTCACCATCCGGCAGATCCCGGAAGTGCTCGCCGAATCGGTACGCGATTCCGCTGTGGTCATGATCATGATCTGTGCTGCGGCCGCCTTCGGGTTCTATCTCGCCTGGGAGCAGGTTCCGCAGGCGATGTCCGGCTGGCTTGGTGCTGCGACGGACAATCCGCTGCTGATGCTGTTGTTGATCAACCTGCTGCTGATCGTCATCGGCACGGCGATCGAGGGCTCGGCGGCGCTGATCATCCTGACGCCGATGCTGATCCCGATCATCGATGGCGTCGGCATCGACCGCGTGCATTTCGGTGTCGTCTTCATCACCAACCTGACGATTGCCGGCATCACGCCGCCGGTCGGTGGCCTGATGTACATTTCGTCGATGGTGCTGAAGGTTCCGATGATGGCCTATGCGCGGGAGGTGCTGCCCTATCTCGGCATGATGATGGTGCTGCTCGTGCTGCTCAGCATGTTCCCGCAGATTTCGCTTTGGCTCCCGAACCTCGTCTACGGGACGACGGCGGTTCAATAGGCAATTGCCGGCCGCGGCTTGAAACCGCGGCCGGCAAGGACAAGCTCGTTATGCCGCCTGCGGCACCAGGGTTGACGGTACGCGCTTGGCAATGGTCAGCACCAGAAGTGCGGCCACGATGCACAGCGTTCCGGCAGCGATCAGCGCCGGTGTATAGGTTTCAAGCGAAGTGCGGCTGGCCCCCGCGAGGAACGCGGCACTCGCAGCGCCGAGTTGGTGTCCGGTAAACACCCAGCCGAAAACCAGGGCCGCCCGTTCTGCACCGAAGCGTTCCGCCGAAAGTTTCACCGTTGGCGGTACGGTTGCGACCCAGTCGAGGCCATAGAAGATCGCGAATATCGAGAGCGTGTAGAAATTGAAGCCGCTGAACGGCAGAAACAACAGCGACAGACCGCGAAGAGCGTAGAACCAGAAGAGCAGCCAGCGATTGTCGTAACGGTCGGAAAGCCAGCCGGAGAAAACCGTGCCGACGAGGTCGAAGACGCCGATCAGGGCCAGCAAACCGGCCGCGCTGACGGCGGCGATACCGACGTCGCCGCAGATAGACACCCAATGCATCTGGATCAGGCCATTGGTGCTGAAGCCGCAGACGAAGAAGGTGGCAAACAGCACCCAGAAGGTGTTGGTCCGGGCGGCATCGCGCAGCGCCTTCAACGGCGAAAGCAACAGGGCTCCGAAACTCTGCTTTTGTGCCGGGGCGGGGACAATTGCGCGGCCGCCGTAGGGTGCGAGACCGACGTCCGCGGGCCGATCCTGCATGAAAAGCAGCACAAGGATGAAGGCGAAGGTGAGAACCGCGATGACGACCGTCAGCGCCGTGCGCCAGCCAATCGCCTCGGTGAGAGAGGCAAGCAGCGGCAGGAATACCAATTGCCCCGTGGCATTGCTGGCGGTCATCAGGCCGATGACGAGGCCACGCCGCTTGTCGAACCAGCAGGTGGCAATGGTGGCGCCGAGCACCAGGGCGGTCATGCCCGTGCCGACGCCCAGAACCACACCCCAAAGGGCGACCATCTGCCACAACTCAGTCATGAAGAACGATGCGACTATGCCGCTGACGATCAGAATGAGCGCCGAGGAGACGACCTTTCTCACGCCGAAGTGGTTCATGAAAGCGGCTGCGAACGGCCCGAGCAGGCCGAAAAGAACGAGGCGGATGGCAAGCGCAAACGAGATCTCGGCATTCGACCAGCCGAATTCGGTTTCAAGCGGCTTGATCAGGACGCCGGCGGACCCCATCGCGCCGGCGGTCGCCAGCATGACAAGGAACGTGACGACCGCAACAGCCCAGCCATAATGGATTTCGCGTCTGGCGAGATAGCGCGCAAGCACCGGTCCGAACATCGGCCATTTCCTTCCGTGGATCGATTGTGTTGATTGTGTCAGAGAGCCTGCAGCAAGGCCGTCAGTTGCGCGGAAGCTTCATTGCCGAGCTTGGCCTCTATTTCCGTCTGAACGCCGTCCCAGAGTGGGGCGCCGTCTGTAAGCACCTGCCGCCCCTTGTCGGACAGTTGGACAGCCGATTCGCGTTGATCCTGACCGTTCGTCATCGCGACCAGCTCCATCTTTTCCAGAACCTTGACGTTTCGACTGACCGTCGAACGGTCGAGCTCTGTCCGGTGTCCCAGATCCGTCAGCGAAATGGGCTCCGCCCGCTGGATATTTCGGAGCAGGCTGAACTGCGCCAGATTGACGCCAATGGGCGCGAGCGCTTCGTCATAGAGCGACGTTACTCGCCTGGAAGCCTTGCGCAGGAGGATGCAATAACAATGTGCCATAATGCGTGTATATACACGTTAAGCATCGACGTCAAGATCGGCACGTGGGGCAGGGGAAATCACGCCGACAGCGTTTCCGCAATCAAAGCAGCCGAGCAATAGTCAGCCGCTTGGTCTGTCAAGGATTGTACCGTCCAGCAGGGTGTGGCTAATCCCTTGCGGGGGAGAGCCTCGCCCATCGAGCCTGGCCGAAGGCGAGGCCGGGCGTGAGGCTATCAGAAAACCGATCGGAGCTGGACGTGAGAGCTGCCTTGAAACGGAAAATCATAGAGATCTGCGATCGGAAGATCGCGCAAAAGGGACCTGGCGTCGGTGTCTCGTTCTATCCGTTCTTTGCAAACAGGAACGATGACCCGGAGCTTCTGATGGAGGCGGCCGAATGGTGGATCAGGACCCATAAGCTCGACCATTTCGAGAAGGCGACGAAGATCCGTGCGTTGGTTGCCTCACCGGGTGACGAGGCATAACACCCATAAACGCGAAGCCGAGGGCGCGCTTTCGAGCACCCACGGTTCGTTGATTGTCAGTGGAAGGCATCGGCTGCCCTTGCGGGCAGCCTTCTGGCGTAGCGCGCCCGAAGATTACTCGGCGGGAACGGGCTCCCCGCGGGTCTTGACCAGGCTCCAGATCACGCCGCTCGCGATGATGGCGAAGGTGATGCCGAGCGACAGGGCGGCCGGGAATTTCTCAAGGCCAATGAGATCGGCAACAAAGACCTTCGAGCCGATGAAGATCAGGACCACAGCAAGCGCCGGTTTCAGGTATCGGAAGCGGTGGATCATCGCAGCCAGTGCGAAATAGAGCGCACGCAGGCCGAGGATAGCGAAGATGTTCGAGGTGTAGACGAGGAACGGGTCGGTGGTGATAGCGAAGATCGCAGGCACCGAGTCGACGGCGAAGATCACGTCAGCGACTTCGATCAGCACCAGCGCCATGAACAGGGGCGTGATGAACCAGACCAGCTTGCCGGTCTTCGGGTCGGCCTGCTTGACGAAGAAGTGCTCGCCATGGTGGCCTTCCGTCACGTTGAAGCGGTTGCGCATGAAACGCACCAGCGCATTGTTAGAAATGTCCGGGTCGGCCTCCTTCATGAACAGCATCTTCAGGCCGGTCACGACAAGGAAAGCAGCGAAGATATAGAGCAGCCACGAGAATTCAGCGACAAGCGTCGCGCCCACACCGATCATGATGGCGCGCAGGACGATGACGCCGAGGATGCCCCAGAAAAGCACCCGGTGCTGATAGAGCCGGGGTACGGCAAAGAATGAGAAGATCAGGGCGATGACGAAGACGTTGTCGAGTGCCAGCGTCTTTTCGACGACGAAGCCGGTCATGTAGGCAAGGCCGGCATCTGCGCCCAGATACCACCAGACCCAGCCGCCGAAGGCGAGGCCGAGCGAAATGTAGAGAGCCGAGAGCTTGATGCTCTCGCCGACTTCGATTTCCTTGTTTTCCTTATGCAGGACACCAAGATCAAAGGAGAGGATGGCGATGACCAGCGTGATGAAGCTGAGCCACATCCAGATTGGCTTGCTCAGCCATTCGATAAACAGAAAGGAAGTATCCACGGAATAAAGCTCCGCCGGCGCAAATGTCGGATAAGGTCCGACATCGCAAGAGCGCCGGAAGCTCTCGCCAGAGGGGCCCGGACCAGCGGGTTGTTCGCTAGGTGGGAGCGCGCGGGCCGCACTTCAAGTGTCGCGCAGAATTTTTTTAAGTGTCGGCGTTGCCAATCATTTCAGCGGCTTCCGGTGCTTTGTCGCAATTCGGCGCTGCGCGAACGGCTCCCACAGCAATCTTTGAACTTGATACCGGAACCGCAAGGACAAAGGTCGCTGCTGCGTCGCTGCAATCGACCGATCAGGGGCAGCATGATTGCCGATGGCAGCCACGCGGCTGCAAAGGCAGCCAGCTTGGCGGAGATGCCGGGGATGATCAGGCGTCGCCCCGCCTTGAAACCGCGCCAGGCCCGCTCGGCAACGTAATCCGCATCGACCCTTGGCAACACCTTGAAAAGCGTTACGCGATCCGCGCCGGAGCGACGGAGGAATTCTGTCGCAACCGGTCCGGGAGCAACGCATGTCACCGTGACGCCGGTGCGGCGCAACTCCTGGTGAAGAGCGAAGGAGAATGACCGCACGTAACTCTTGCTGGCGTAATAGAGCGCCATGCCCGGTCCGGGCATGAAACCGGCAATGGATCCAAGGTTAAGCACACCGCCACGGCCGCGCGCCACCATTGCCGGCAGGAAATGAAGCGACAAGTCGGTGAGGGCACGTATGTTGAGGTCAATGATCCCCAGCTGCTCGGGGATGGGGAGTGTCGTTGCGCCCCCGCGCAAACCGTAGCCGGCGCTGTTGACGAGCACATCGCATGACAGTTTGTTTGCGCTCAGGAAGCCCGCCAGGCGCACGGAAGCATCGGCCGAGAAGAGATCGAGTTCGAGGGTGAAGGCTTCGCCTCCGGCCTCGCGAATTTCGCTCGCCGCTGCCGCCAGATCGTCAAGGGAGCGTGCGACCAGAACGATCGGGGCCCCGTCGCGCGCAGCGACTTTGGCAATCGCCCTGCCAATACCGCGTGAGGCTCCAACGACCACGATTGCCAGACGGGTTTCATCCAGTGCCTTCATGTGGTCTTCCATCAGAGTGCCGCCGCAGGAACCGCTGCGCCGTGCTCTTGGCTCGACACCTCGTCAGCGACCTCACCGTTGAGGATCGCTTCGAAGCGCTCGAGCGCGCGAGCCACATTGGCGCCGTCCATGACCCGGTGGTCGTAGTGGATGCGCACTGTCACTGTGCCGTCCTGCGCGATGCGACCGTAGTTGAATAGGGTCGTGAGGGGCGTCAGCGGATTGAGTGATTCTGCCCCGAGACCGGAATAGACCGATAGCTGGAACGTGCCGAAATAATGCGCCCGCCGTGACCCAATATTGAGCCCAAGCCACATGAGCAGCCAGCGGATTGGTCCCGGTGCGCGCGCGATTTTCAGGGCCCGTCGGAATTCCTTAATTTCTGTCACCGGTCGCGACCGCGCGTCGTCGATCGATGCGGCAAGTTCAGGGATGGCCCGGCGTTCCGGACATTTGATCTTGCTCAGCAGGACCACCCGCTCCCCCTCGTACTCGCGCTCATGGGCGATGGAGGCAACGCTTTCCGGATATTCGTAGAGCTGGGGCCAGGGAAGCTTTACGTAGGCACGCCGGAGCTCCGGTGTCTCCCGGCATAGAAGCGCATATCCCTTCAGGAACAGGACGGTCCAGGACGGCTTGTTTGACTGCGACAATCTGGCCTTTTGCAGCGGGTCGAGGTTCATCTGCCGCTGCACGGTAACGCGCGGAATCCCGATCGAAAACCGCATCAGGTCGCAGACAAGGCGCCTTGGCACCGAAAGCTTGATGGCTCGGCCTCGCATGATATCGCCTTTAGTAAAGGTAGGGGACGATGCGCTTGGTCCGCTGCATGTAGTCACGGTACTGAATACCGAAAATCTCCAGCATCATACGCTCCTCCTTGTCGACCCTCAGAAAGAAAAGTACGGCGAACCCGAGCAGTCCCGCCAGCCCTGCCACCCAGTTGGGCAACAACAAGGCCTGGCCGACACCCATCAACATGAAGGACGTATACATCGGGTGGCGAACGAATGCGTAGGGGCCACCGGAGATCAATTCGTGCTTGTCGCGGATCTCCAACGTGATGGACCAGTTGCGGCCGAGTTCCTTATGAGTCCTGCGAAAGACCCAAAGGGCGGAGAAGAAAACGACCGTCCCGACGACCACGGACCACGCACTGGCGGAACGGTCGGTTGCCTGTGGAAAGCCGGTGGCGACATACATGGCGGGAACGATTGCGAGGCCGATCAGTCCTGATGCGAGCCCAAACATGTCGACGGGCGAGCGGCGGTTGCTGACGACGTTAACGCGTTTTGCGCGGCGTTCGAATGGTACGCGAATAAAGTACCATGCGATGATGCCGATCACCCACACGATCTTGCCCAGGGTGGCCATCGATACGATCACTTCAAATCACCGAAGCCCTTCTGCGATCTACAACTGATTGGACGCAAAGCTCTGGATTGATCGCCTTTAGCCTGCATTCATCTGCCTAAGTTTGGTAACGAATTCCTGTGGCCTTAGCCAGATACCGGGCGTCTTATATCCCATCGAACGGGCAATGTCCGCGACGAATGCATTGCAGTTGTAAACCGACGCCTGCCAGAATTTCGATTTGGCCTTGAGCTGCCTGATAAAGGCGACCGTTTTGTTGTACTCGGCCTCCGTCAGCATGACGCGCCAGCTTGCCGACCTGTATTCCTCCTCGAGGTCACCGTCGCTCGCTCCGGTTTCGGCGGGTACGGGCAGAAAATGTCCGATGACATAGGGTGTCGCGCTGGCGGTTGCCGGTGCAAGTCCGGCCACTTCCGGGTTGATCATTCCGCCAGCCTTGTTCGTTCGTCCGAAAACGACGTAAGTGTGGCCGTAACTGAGGGCGTAGCGGGATCGAAATTCGATGAAGTAACCGCTTTCGCGGACCGCACCTGCGGTCACCGCCGGTGCGTTGCTGCTACTTGAGACGAAACGCGGTTGTGGCTTCTGATCTTCTGACTGGCAGCCAGCTATCGCAAATGCGAGCCCTGCCATCAGCATTAGTCGGCCTCTCAAAAGCGGCATCACTATGCGCTATCTCCTGAACTCCGATGAGCACATTTCTACTGGCCGGCAACGTCAAAGCTGATCCGCCGGCTAGAATGATGTGGGAAGGACGTTCGTCCTTCCCACCCATCCGAAGTTCAAGTTACTTGTAGACAGGTGCCGGTTCGGCGGCTACCGGCGGCGGCGACTTGCCTTTGCCTTTGCCAATAGTATCGCAGCCGCTAAGGCCCACGACGGAAAGCAAGGTAACGATTACGATTAGGTTTCTGCTCATCAAGACATCCTCTCCTTAGAATGGAATCGGTTTATCGAAGGCAACGCTTATATTAATAGGGCGTTCTACGCTTACGCCTAGTGCAAAAAGAACACATTTTGCATCGTCCGACATAAATGCGTGTTCAAATCACGAGAACCTTCGTTCCGACCGGAGTGCGGTTGTACAGATCGACGATATCTTCGTTCGTCAACCGGACGCAGCCGCTCGATACTGCCTGACCAATCGTCCAGGGTTCATTTGTTCCGTGCAGTCTGAACATGGAATCCTGCCCGCCCCGGTAGAGATACAGGGCAGCTGCTCCAAGTGGATTATGCGGCCCACCGCTGACGCCGCCGGCGTATTGTCGCAAGCGCGGTTTGCGCTCCATCATGCTTTCTGTCGGTCTCCAAGACGGCCACTCGGCCTTGCGGCCGATCGAGGCCGGTCCCTTGAGCGTACGCCCATCTTCTCCGACGGCAATGCCGTAGCGAATGGCCCGACCGCCGCCCTCGACGAGGTAGAGATAACGCTCGGATGTGTTGACGACGATTGTGCCAGGGGGTTCGTTTCCGTCATAACCGACACTTTTTCGTCGATATCGATACGACGGCCCGCCGCCGAAGGCAGAAAGGATCGTCCCGCCATATTGCTCCGCCGTTGATGTGCACCCAGATGCCGTTAATGCCAAGCTGCCGAGCAGAATCGCTCGGCGGGTAACGCCGCGACTGTCCATATCCACCTACTAGTAAATCGGTGAGCACTGCTTCGTCTTTAACACTCAAGTGGCCTTCGGCCAAGATGCTATGCTTGGTTCCGTGGTGGAGAACGCCCCGTAATACGGATGGATCAGGGCGATTGGACTTGGAGGGTCGCAGGGCGGCCTGACAAAACCCATGACATCCAACGAAACTTCTTGCAGCTTGTGTCTGTCTCTGGTCGATTAGAGTCGGGAACGAGGATGCATACAATGAAGCTTGGCTTCGCCACGAAAGTCGCACTTGTAACCGGAGGGGGCTCCGGAATAGGTGCAGCCATTTCTCGCCAACTCGGCGAGGAAGGGGCAACGGTAGCTGTGGCAGATGTCAATGCCGATGCCGCGCGTGAAGTGGCTGCAGAAATCTGTTCGTCCGGCGGCACAGCCTATCCCTTTGAGGTCGACGTCGCCGACGCTGCGGCGGTGGAGGAATTGGTCGCGTCCGTTGTCAAGACATGCGGAGGCCTGCATCTGGCGGTCAACAATGCAGGTGTCGACGGCGTGCGAAAAGTGACGGCGGATTATGCGATCGACGATTGGCAGAGGCTGATGAACGTCAACTTGAATGGCGTGTTCTACTGCATGAAGTACCAGATTGCCGCGATGCTCGGGCAGGGTGGTGGCGCGATCGTCAACATGTCATCCATCCTCGGTTCGGTCGGCTTGCCGATGGCATCGGCGTATACCGCCGCAAAACACGGAATTGTCGGACTGACCAAGGTCGCCGCAATCGAATATGCGAGACGAGGCATCCGCATCAACGCCGTCGGCCCCGGCTGGATCGAAACGCCTTTGGTATCCGAACGATCCGATCTGACGAGCAACCGACGTTTGGAAGCGCTTCAGCCGATGGGCCGACGGGGCACACCGGACGAAGTTGCCGCGCTCGTCTGTTTTCTGCTGTCCGAACAGGCCAGCTTTATCTCCGGTAGCTACCACCTGGTCGACGGAGCCTATACCGCCCATTAGGCGCCAAACCGGGTCTCGGTTCGGGTGGTAATCATGCGACCGTCGCGCGGGCGGATCAAATTTCTCGGTCGAAAATCGGACCAGCTGCGCCGCGGCTGAAGCTGCAGTTTTACATGTCCCATCATCGCCGGGCCTCGTTCGCCGAGGTCGGCGGCGGGCCTCGGTGGGAGCCACAAAGCCGCCGCTCAATGGTCAGAAAATTACCCTATCGCTGCCGCAACGGTCCCTTTCGAGGGTTTCATTGTCCGTGACGTTCCACATGCATTCCGTCTGAAGGAGCAATTGAGCACGGCGCTAGATCGCCGCAGAACACGTCACAAAGGAATAGACATGAACATTCGTCACACACTCGTTGCATCGCTGACCGCTGCTGTCTTCAGTGTTGCGGCCTTCGGCCCGGCCTTCGCGCTTGAAACTGCCCAGTCGCAAACGACACAGCCGAGCCAGGGTCAAGCTGACAACACGGGCGCAAACGCCGCCATCAGCGACCAGAAGATCGAGGCTTTTGCCGTGGCCTACCTCCAGGTCGACAAGGTGAGGCAGGAATACTCTGCAAAAATCGACGCAACGACGGACGCCGCAGCTAAGGAAAAGCTTGAGGCAGAAGCGAGCAAGGAGATGGTCGAGGCTGTGGAATCTTCTTCCGCTATTTCAGTTGAGGAGTATTCCTCAATACTGTCGGCCGCACAGGACGACCCGGCTGTTGCCAAGAAAATCCAGGAAAAACTTCAAACCGGGGCGCCGGCTCAACAGTAAGCAGAGCGCGGCAACGCCGGCGGGCAGGGGCCACTGGCCCCTGGTCACCGCCGGCGGGCTAGCGCTGGATCCACTTCGCTCTTCCTCAATCCAGCTTGCCGCCGGATGGGCGTGTGCGTCAGATTCTCTTCTTCACTGGCATCGCTCAATGCTGATCCCAGCGAGTACGTGCGGGTCACTGCCGGCGCAATGCTGTTGACGCGGATCATTTCCGCGCCGAGGTCATTCGGCCCCAACCGCCCTGTCGCGACGAAATTCGGGCGGCTGACTTGTGTCCGCTGGAGCGAATCGCAGCTCAATATCAGCGCGGCTTGACGTATTTGCCGGCAGTTCGGGCCTTGGTTCGCCAGGCACCGCGGGGTCGAGCAGGTCGCCCCGGACGAGGCACATTTCCAGAACCAGTGGGTCGCCTTGGTCATCAGTGCCGGCAAAATTGTTGGGATGAAGAAAGACGATTGAAAAATTCGTCATTCCCTCGACAAACCGAAGGATCCGATCTCGATGGAGGTCGACATCATGAAATTCGATTACGACGCAGGTAAAGCGGCTCGAATTCATCGCTATGTCGTCGAGGATTCTGTATTCGGATCCCTCGATATCGATTTTCAGGAAGATGTTGCTGCCGGAAAATTCCTTCAACAGGCTCGGGACGTTAACTTCCCCCGGCTGATCATAGCCGATCCTGATCTGCCGGTGCTCCACGCCCGGCCGACTGAAGAACAAGCGATAATCCAGGTAGCGCCCCAACCTGCCCCAACGAAGGCGCAAGACCTGTTCGACATAGTACCGGAGCCAGAACTTCCAGGTGACAGAGTGGTCGAAACAAACGACATCTGCATCCGCAAGCCGGCGAAACGCCTTCTCGAATTGCCAATCGTCGTTCAATCCCATGCTGATCAGGGTCTTGGAGGCAAGCACCGCGCGCTTGGGAACGACATAGCCTCCGTCACGCGAAGATCCGAGCCGGATCAGGCCACCGGCTTCAATCGGCTTCCATGTTGCTGGCAGCATTTCGGGTCTCCTAATTCAACCCAGCAGTGCTAGCAGTATCGACTTTCCATCGCGTTAACCCGTTGGGTTCAACGGCCACGTCTGTCCGCTCATTTCGCGCTCAGATAGAAACGTGCGCCTGTTTCGATGTCAGCGCAAAGCGCCTGACAAAGAGGTGAGGCTGGCAATTCCGAAGCTCTCGTTTGTCTTAGGGCGATCGGTCAACTGGCCACTCGGAGCCGGTTTCGGATTGGTGAGCCGGTCACTTCGTTGGCGACTTTCTGAGCCTCCTCCCGCACGGCGATGGAGGACACAACGCCGTCTAGGTAGATCACGCCGCGTTCATGCGTCACGGAAATATCGGTTTCCGTCAGGTTGTCACAATAGGCAATAGCAGTCGTCACCGCCATTAAACCGGCAATATCATAGCGTTGCGACAGGGTGTGCGATGCGAATGTCAAGCCGAACATGGGCGGTTACTCCGGGCGTAGGTCAAATATCCGTTCATCTCCCGTTCATGTTCGCTGCCAAATGGCCGGGTGTCGACCCATCAGGCGAACACAATCGGCTCACGATATATTTATCCGCGCC
The DNA here is from genome assembly GCF_013283195.1 of Ensifer adhaerens. Classification (GTDB taxonomy): domain Bacteria; phylum Pseudomonadota; class Alphaproteobacteria; order Rhizobiales; family Rhizobiaceae; genus Ensifer; species Ensifer adhaerens_G. Next base: position 1,206,505 of record NZ_JABEKT010000002.1, read on the forward strand.
TCATTCGCCGGCCAGATCAGGCGCACGCTGGGCTTCGGTCTCGGTCGTTGGTAGTGGTGCATTTTTGCGGGTGCTTTTCGTTAATGCTTTGGCAACGATTGCAACCGCGAATGGCGCATCTTGTGCGCGGTCGAGACGCGCCACCTGCCCCCTCCATGCTAAGGAAACAAGATGAAATCCAGTGTTATTGCTGCCTGCGCGATCCTATTGACCAGCTGCGCCGTTGCGCAGGCGCAGCCGGTGAAGCTCAACTCTTTCGGCGCCTGGGGCGTGTATTCGTATAAGAACGACGGCCGCGACACCTGCTACATACTTTCGATCCCAACGACGATGAATCCCGATCACGTCGACCATGGCGACAACTTCTTCCTTGTCGCGCCGTCGCCGCGTCCGAGCAGTGGATACGTGCCGCAAGCGATCATGGGCTACGACCTTGAACCCGGTTCGAACCTGACCGCCACAGTCGGTGACAAGGCTTTCACCTTGGCGCCGCAAGGCAGGGCCGCATGGACGCGGCGGGAGGGCCGCGACGCCGAACTCGTTGCGGCGATGAAGGCGGGGGCGACGATGACGTTGAATGCACGCTCGCGGCGCGGCACGGAAACGAGCTACTCGTTCTCGCTGAAAGGCATGACGGCAGCGCTCAAGGGTGCCGCGCGCTGCGAACGATGAGCTGAGCACCTGATGACCTCGCTGATCGTCCAGATGTCCTGCGCGCTGCTGTCGTGGCTTGCGTTCGAGAACTGCGAAGGGAACCGGAAAAACCTTGCGGCACCGGTCGCCGATGCAAGGAGCGTTGGGCGTGTCACCGGCCTTGCAATCCCCCGTTTCGTCTCCCTGAAGAGTGGTGCTGCCAGACTTCGGGTCGGGCCGTCCACGGACTATCCGATCATCTGGCTCTACGTCATACCGGGCCTGCCGCTCGAGGTTGTGGAGGAGTCCGGTAATTGGCGAATGGTGCGCGACGCGGACGGAGCAACCGGCTGGATGTCTGCGGCATTGCTCTCCGGCCAAAGAACGGCCACCGTCGGCAACTGGGTGAAAGCTGACGCAGCGTTGCGAACCGCACCTGCAGCGACAGCATCCGAACGAGCCCGCCTGCAGGGTGGTGTGCTCGTCAGGCTTGATCACTGCGACGGAGCCTGGTGCGCAGTTACGGTCAGGCGACATAGTCTCGTCGGGTGTGTCAGACAAGTGGATTTATGGGGCGTCTATCGCAATGAGGTCGTGGGATGACCGTCAGCCTTGCCGCATCGACGTCGTCCATAGCCCCGAAAGCGCCAGCCGGCGGACGCCAGCCAGAGTCCGCACGAGCGTTGTTTTGCAGGGTGTTCGGCTGTCCAAAGTACGTCGTTGAGTTGCCGTGGCGCATCAAGATTGCCAAAAGAGTAGAATTTTCAATGGACATCCGGAACTATGCGTCGTAATAAAGGCAATCCTTCGCGCCTCGGCCGTCATCAGCCATTGTAGAAACGCAGTTTCTCCGCGCCAACCAACTCAGAACGTATCGTTATAATGATGCTCATCTGACGATTGCCGAGGATTGACTTGATCATGACCCGATCATCGGGGTCCATGTCTATGGAAATCGTTTCCTCAAGTGGTCTTTGCTTGAGGAATGTTGAAGATCACAAACAAGGAGAGTGCGTCAGCTATTGAGCAGGCGGCAAGTTTTTATGGCTTTTACGACTGAACATGAGAATGGCTCTTCCGAGAGGTCGCCAAAGATCCGGTTGAAGAACGTCTACAAGATTTTCGGAGACTATCCCGAAGATGGCCTGAAGCTTCTTCGCTCCGGCAAGGGCAAGGCAGACATTCACAGAGAAACCGGTTGCTCCATTGGGGTTACCAACGCCAGTTTCGATATCAAGACCGGCGAGATCTTTGTGATCATGGGCCTGTCCGGCTCCGGAAAATCCACGCTTCTGCGCTTGCTCAACAGATTGATTGAGCCGACGTCCGGATCGATCGAGATCGACGGCCAGGACATCACGACGATGTCGCGCAAGGCCCTGATCGAACTTCGCCGCCGGGACATCAGCATGGTGTTCCAGTCCTTCGCGCTTCTCCCAAATCGCAATGTTGTAAACAATGCCGCCTTCGGCTTGGAAGTGGCGGGCGTTGGGGAAGTCGAGCGCAAAGCCAAGGCCATGGCGGCGCTGAAAGCGGTCGGCCTCGAGGGCTATAGTGAAAGCCGCCCGGACGAGCTCTCAGGCGGCATGAAGCAGCGCGTCGGCCTTGCCCGGGCGTTGGCAGGTGAGCCGTCGATCCTGCTGATGGATGAGGCATTTTCTGCACTTGATCCGCTTATCCGCACGGAAATGCAGGACGAGCTTGTTCGGCTGCAATCCGAACGAAGCCGCACGATCGTCTTCGTCAGCCACGATCTCGACGAGGCGATGCGCATCGGCGACCGTATCTGCATCATGCAGAATGGAAACGTCGTTCAGGTCGGCACGCCGGACGAAATCGTCGGCAGTCCGGCCAACGACTACATCCGGTCGTTCTTCCGCAACGTCGACGTCTCCCAGGTTTTCAAGGCCGGCGACGTGGCCCGAAGGAATCAGATTACGATCATAGAGCGCCAGGGTGTTTCCGCTGCTGCCGCATTGGAGCAGATGAAGAGCCGCGACCGGGAATTTGCGATCATTGTCGGCCGCGACATGAAATACCATGGCATGGTCAGCCAGGCGTCGTTGATGGAGAAGATCCGTTCAAAGGCTGAGGACCCGTATCGCAAGGCGTTCCTTGCAGACGCGGCGCCCATCCTCGCCAGCGAGCAACTCTCTGGTGTTCTTGGCCAAGTGGCGGCGAGCGCGTGGCCGGTTCCCGTTGTTGACGACCAGCACCGCTATATCGGCGCCATCAGCAAGTCGGTCCTGCTCGAGACGCTCGACCGCGCCAACTGAAACTCCCAGCCAATCGGATAAATCCATGAGCTTCGACATCGGAGACGGCATCGATTCGGCCGTCAATTACATCCTCGACAATTTTTCACCCGCGCTCGATCTCACTGCCGCGTCGATCGGGTTCCTCACGGGCGGTTTGCAGAGCGGCCTCCTTTCAATTCCAATGTCGGTCGGCATCGCGATCTTCGCCCTTCTCGCCCTGTGGCGCGTCTCGTTCAGCTTCGCGGTTTTTGCGGGCCTGTCTCTCGCGCTGGTTGGACAGATGGGACTGTGGGCAGCGATGATGGAGACATTGTCTCTGGTCATTGCTTCGACGGTCATTGCGATGATCGTCGGCCTGCCGCTCGGCGTCGCGATGGCCCGTCGCGATTCCGTCGCGGCAGTCATCCGGCCGACACTCGATCTCATGCAGACAATGCCGGCCTTCGTCTACCTCATCCCGGCGGCAATGTTTTTCGGGCTTGGCGCGGTTCCCGGCACAATTGCGACCGTCATCTTTTCGATGCCGCCGGTCGTGCGCCTCACCAATCTCGGCATTCGGCAGGTGGACGTGGAATTCGTCGAGGCCGGCAATGCCTTTGGCTGTACGCCAACCCAGCTTCTCCTCAAGGTCCAGCTCCCCAATGCCATGCCATCGATCATGGCGGGCATCAATCAGACGATCATGCTGTCTCTCTCCATGGTGGTCATCGCCTCGATGATCGGTGCTGGCGGCCTCGGCAACACTGTGCTGACGGGTATTCAGCGGCTCGATGTCGGCACCGGCTTCGAAGGCGGTCTGGCCGTGGTCATCCTCGCGGTCATTCTCGACCGCCTTACCCAGAGCCTTGGAAAGAAGAGGGCCATCTGGCGACTGCCGTTTGTGAAACTCGCCGTGCGCGAACCCGAGGCAAAGACGGTTTGAGTGCGGTGCCCTCCGCGACGGGTCGTGCCCGTCCTCATCCGAAATGCATAGGAAGGATTGATATGTTCAAGACAATCGCAACCATCGGCCTTGCAGGCATGTTTGTTGCCGGCCCGGTCGGTGCCAGTTTCGCCGAGGAGGCAAAGCCCGTGAAAATCGGCTGGGCCGCATGGTCCGATGCGGAATTCGTCACCAAGCTCGCAGCAAAGATCATCAAGGACAAATTGGGGCGGGAAGTCGAACTCGTTCAGACCGACGTGGCGCCCCTCTATCAAGGCGTGAGCCGCGGCGATCTCGATGCGATGATGATGGCCTGGCTGCCGCAGACCCATGCCGATTATCACGGCAAGGTGAAAGACAAGGTCGAGACGCTGGGCACCGTCTATCACGGCGCCAAGCTCGGCTGGGTCGTCCCGGCCTATATTCCCGAAAGCGAGCTTAACTCGATCGAGGATCTGCAGAAGCCCGAAATCAAGCAGAAGCTCGGCTCGACGGTCCAGGGCATCGATCCCGGAGCAGGCCTGACGCGCCTTTCTGAAAAGGCGCTCAAGGACTACGGGCTCGAGGGCTACAACCTCCAGATCTCCAGCGAGGCCGGCATGCTGACCTCGGTCGACCGCGCCGTCAGGACCGAGAAATGGTTCGTTGCAACGTCGTGGAGTCCCCATTGGATGTTCGGCAAGTACGAGCTTCGCTACATCGCCGATCCGAAGGGTTCGCTTGGTGAGGCCGAGCATGTCGATGTGCTGGCGCGCCAGGGGTTCAAGCAGGAGAACCCGGATGTCGCAGCTTTCCTTTCCCGTATGAAACTGCCGATCGGTGACCTGGAAGCCGCGATGTTCGAGGCGCAGCAGACCTCGTACGATGCCGCGGTCGATAAATACATCGCAGATCATCCCGATCAGGTGAAGGTCTGGCTCGGAAACTAAGGCAACCGTCCGCTGAAGATCAGCCCGGCGTCTGCAAAAGGGCGCCGGGCGCACCACTGGCACCAGAATGGAAAGGGATACCGATGAACTTCAACAATTGGGAAAACATGGCCTGCCTACAGGACGATACGATCGGCGGCCGCATGTCACTCGCGCGCGACGCGCTGAATGTCTCGGCGCAAAGCGCTGCCAAGATCGTTGGCGTGGAAACGAAAACATGGTTCGATTGGGAAAATGATCGGGCCGCTCCACGCGCCAATCGCCTGGCGATGATCGCCGGCGTGTTGAGCGTCAGCCTCTCATGGCTGCTGACGGGCCGAGGATCGGGGCCACGCTGAAAAACGAACAGCGGACCCCTTTACCTCTGTCGATGAGGTCGCCGATCCGTCTTCTCGGTGCGTTCGTGCGTTTCGAAAACGCCCGATATAACACCTAAGCGGACGGCGAACCTCGGGTCTGGTCTACCGTCGAGCTGCCTCGATGATCTCCCGGGCCATGGTTTCGGCCACATCGTCGGTCGTGCGGCCTTCTTGCGCGGCCCGCTCGAAGATGCGCGTCAATGTCGAGGGGATCTGGCTGACGCGGGCCATCACGTCGTCGAGGCTGTAGCGGCCGCTTCCGATTTCCGCAGCGACATTGATGACGCCGCCGGCGTTGATCACGTAGTCAGGCGCATAGAGGATGTCTCTTTCCCGCAGACGTTCGCCGTCGGTGACCGTGGCAAGCTGATTGTTGGCGGCTCCGGCGACCATCTTGGCTTGCAGCAGCGGGATCGTGGCGGCGGACAAGACGCCACCAAGCGCACAGGGCGCGAATACCTCGACATCCGCAGCAATGATCTCCTGGCCCTCGACGACTGTCGCACCGAGTTCTTCGGCAGCGCGTTCGGTGCGTGCCGGGTCGAGATCGGAGACAATCAGCTTGGCGCCTTCGGCGTGAAGCCTTTTGGCGAGCCCCCAACCGACCGAACCCAGTCCCTGTATCGCGACGCGGATACCCTTCAGATCATCGCTGCCGGTGCGATGACGCAGCGCAGCCTTGAGGCCGAGGAAGGTGCCCAATGCCGTAAAGGGCGATGGATTGCCGCTGCCGCCGCGGGTCGTTCCGCTGACATTCGGCGTGCGCTCAGCGAGAAAATCCGCGTCCGCAAGCGTCATGCCGACGTCTTCTGCCGTGATATATTGGCCCACGAGTGCGTTCAGCATCTCTGCGTAGGCTTCGAGCATCGCTGGCGACTTATCCCTTTTCGGGTCGGCGATGATGACTGCCTTGCCGCCGCCAAGCGCCAGACCGGCAATGGCCGATTTGAAGCTCATGCCGCGTGAAAGGCGCAGGGCGTCGGTAACGCCGGCCGTGAAAGTCACATGCGGCCAAATGCGCGTCCCTCCCAATGCCGGGCCGAGGACCGTCGTGTGAACAGCGACGATTGCCTCGAGGCCACGCTCGGTGTCGCGACCCAGCCAGACCTGTTCGTGACCGTCGAAGCCGGGCAAGGCTGCCGCTTCGGCGGTAATGTCGGTGACATCGAGGGTGGTCGCGCCGGTGACTTCACGGCGCAGGTTCAGCACGTTTTGCATTGGTTTTCCTCCCCAATGGTTGACGGCTTGAAGGGTAACCATTCTTGACGATTTTTGGTTTCGAAATGGGGCCCGTCGCTCGATCGTGCATTTCGCCGGAGCAAATCGCCGCGCAACAATCGTAAAGGAGGGCCCTCCCGCCACAGCAACCTTTGCTCTCATCATTTCTTGTCGTGACGAGTTTCGGCGGCGTGTTCTGCACAACAGGCTGCGCCGCGCGGGCAAGCTGGCAGTTCGAAGGCAGCCCATTGAGCGGCTTCCACAGGTGTTTGCGCCGTCAGGTCGACGCCGGCGAGGGAACTGCGTTCGGCGCTGGTTTCAGCCTGTCGGTCAACACCAGGCTCACGGCGAGGAATGGAATGAGCATACCGAGGCCCAGGCGCATGTCGCTGTGTTCCGCGACCAGCCCGATCATTGGCGGTCCAATCAGAAAACCGAGAAGCGCCACGAAAGACAGGATGGCGACACTGGCTGCCGCCGGCCGGTCGTTCTGGTCGGCGGCGGCCGTGACCGCAAGCGGGAAGCCGACCGAGACGCCGAAGCCCATGGCCGCGAAGCCGACGAGAGCCACCCAGGCCGCAGGGCTCACCGCGACGAGGGCCAGCCCTGCGATGCTCGCAACGCCGCAGGCGCGGGCCACTGCAATCGGTCCATAGCTGGCCTTGAGGCGGTCGCCACCAAAGCGTCCTGCAGCAACCATAAACGCGAAGATCGAATAGCCGAAGCCGGCGCCAGCACCGGTTAGTCCGAAAACGTCGCGGAGGTAGACCGCCGACCAGTCCGCCACCGCACCTTCCGTCATTGTGATGCCGAAGACGAAGAAGCAGATGCCGAGCAAGGCGCGGCTTGGACCGCGGCGTCTTGCGCCAACGATGGGCGCATCGGGCTTTTCCGTGGCGTGAAGATCGGGCAGTGTCCTGGCTGCCAGCAGGCTGATGGGCAACATCACCGCCGCTGTCATGAACACCGCCCATTCAGGCGATATACCAATCGCCGCCAAACCGATGCCGACCAGGCTACCCGCCATGATGCCGAGGCTCCAGAAGCCATGGCAGGTGCTCATGATCAACTGGCCGGATCGCTTCTCGATTGCGTCGGCTTCGACGTTGAGGCCCAGTTCCAATGTCGCCAGCGCTACCCCGACGGCGGCGAGCGTTACGAAAAGAATCTCGATGCTTGGCGCCCATGTCGGCAGCCACACCAGGCCCAGGAACACCACAAATCCGTAGAGAATGGTGGCGCGGCCGCCGATCCGAGCAACGAACCGGCCAGCCAACGGCAGGGTGAGCAGGATGCCGGCGGGCATGCCCAGCAGTGCGATTGCCAGTTCCGCCGGTCCGAGGCCGAGCTTCTGTTGAATGTCGGGAATGCGCGGCAGCCAGGAGCCGAAAGCGATCGGCTGCAGGAAGAAGATCAGCATGATGAGCCGTTGACTGGTCATGCGCATTGCTCCTCGCGGTATCGTGCCGCCAATTTGCCCGTTTGTCCTTGCCCCGGCGACCCGGGTGCCGCGCGAGCGATTCTGAAAATCATTTTCAGAATTTCTGCGACAAGGCCGTGGGGCTGTCAACCGGGCGTTGCCGAGATGGCTCAGAATTCGATGTCCAAGATGCGCCAAACCCGATAGAAATTGCTGGTAGCGCACGTGACCTCCGTATGCGGCTTGTCGTGCGCTGTTCACCCGCTTTCGATAGGGCGGTGAAAAGAATGAACATGAACGCCTTGCGTTTGGTTCAATTGTCGCGAAGAGCACAATCAGCTGAGGAATGCGGTGGTTCGCGTGTCGGCCGTGAGAGGGCGCGGGCCGGGAATGACCTTATTCCCAACGGATCGGCGAGCGGCTTCAGCCTTTGTCGATTTCGGCTGCGGCGATCTCCGCGATTTGCAGGGTCGGCACGATATGCTGCACCTCGCCGTCCTCGATGTGCCATGCCGCTGAAAGGCCAGCCCAGGCGAGTATCCATTGCAGCAGGCGTGTGCGCTCCAGTTGTGCGGCCTGAGCGACTACCGCCACCTGCCTTGCCAGACGGCCGGGAGCCGTGGCGATTGCATGGTCTGGATTGCAGAAGAGATTGGCGTAGTCGAACCCACGTTCACCCTTCAACCGTTTCGGATCGATAGCGAGCCAACCGCGATCCGCGAAATCGAGAATGTTGCCGTGGTGAATGTCGCCGTGAAGGGGGACGACATCGCGGGGGTCGGAAAGAAGGAGGCGCGCAGCCTTGGCGGACCGCTCCAGCAGCTCACCCTCTGGCGCCGTTGTGAGCGCCTGAAAGCGCTCAGCGAGCGGGATAAGGCAAGGCTCTGGTGCCTTGCGTGGTTTGTGAAGGGCCGCAACGGCGTTGCAGATGATATGGCTCGCTTCGTCATCTGCGCCATTCGCTGCCATTTCCGCCAGCGAGCGGCCCCCGACCGCGCGCTCAAGCAGGATGGCATCGTCATCGTGCGCGAGCACGCGCGCAGCGCCGATCCCGTCCCACCATATCATGAGGCCAGCACCCCATTTCTCCACCGGCACCGTCGCAATCTTCAGCATGGCAGGCGCGCCGCCGCAAAGGACCGGAAGGAGACGGCTCGAATGCGTGACAATCGGATCCCCATCGGGCGTCAGCGCCCATCGGTCGATATAGGTCCTGAAGCGGTTGCCGTTGGCCATGGTCTTCGTCCTCGTGCGCAATGACCGCTATAGGCCACTTCGAACGAGGAACAAAGCTGCGCCCGCAAGGTCATTTCTTCTGGGCCGACGCATATCGACGAGATGTTGAGATGGTCCGCTTGGGATTTGTCGTCTCCGCTGATCTGCGTCTGGGGATCTCCTCTGACGAAGAACCGCGTTTGATCGACCGCTAGCGGAATGTGCTCATGTGACAATACAAAAAATGCATTAAGTACAATCCGATATCAAGTCCTTTTGAGATATTGGTTTCGAAAGCGCTTCGGCGCATCCCGAACGGATTTTTCCCACTCCGGCAGAATGACGATCAATCATTTCTTTTGTCTACTATTTTAATAGACAATAGTCGGTGTCAGATCAGGGCTGAGCACCTGGCTTGAAACCGAGAGATGAAGGGACGGGCAGAATGGGCATTCTCGATAATAGAAAACTTCTGGCAGCCGGCGCGATGGCCGCCATGATATTTGGTGCATCGGCGGCGTTGGCGGCCGACGCTTTCGATCTCAGCCCTGAGCAGGCAAACAGGTTGCGGGTGGAAAAGAACGACAAGCGCATCGCAGAGGTCCCTGCGGACTTCAAATTTGTCCAGGACGGCGCACTGACAATCGGCATCAGCACCAGCGGCCATCTTCCGCTGCACGACTATGCATCCGACAGCAAGACGGTCATCGGTTATGACGTCGATCTGGCGCAAGCGATCGCCGACAGCCTCGGGCGCGATTTGCAGCTGGTTTCCGTCGCCTGGGCGGATTGGCCGCTTGGGTTGGTGTCCGGCAAGTTCGATGCAGTCATTTCCAACGTCACGGTGACGGAGGAGCGCAAGGAGAAGTTCGACTTTTCCACCTATCGCAAGGATGAGTTGGGCTTCTACGTCAAGGCCGACAGCAGCATCCGGGCGATCAAGACGCCGAAGGACATCGCCGGTCTGAAGGTTATTACCGATGCCGGAACCAATCAGGAAAAGATCCTGCTCGAATGGGACAGGCAAAACCTTGCCGCCGGCCTGTCGGCGATCGAGGTGCAGTATTACGACGATGATGCCGTGAAGGATCTTGCCGTTCAGTCCGGGCGGGCGGACGTGGTGTTCAGTGTCAACGCGACGCAGGCCTATTCCGCCGCAATCAATGGCAAGACCAAGCTTGTGGGCACCGTCAGTGGCGGTTGGCCGATCTCGGCCGAAATTGCCGTTACGACCCGCAAGGGCAGCGGCCTGGCCGAACCGTTGACCGGTGTCATCAATGATCTGATCGCAAGCGGTGATTATCGCAAGATCCTGGAGACCTGGAAACTGGGTCCCGAAGCGATCGAGAAGGCGCAGACCAACCCACCCGGCCTGCCGAAGAGCGGCTCGTGAAGCGGTGATCGATGCAATCCCGAGCCGGCGCGAGGCAGCGCCGGCTTTTTGCATGCACGCCATCTCAGAACGCCGAGTCCCTCGGCATTGAAGTGCAGGATTTCATGAACGACAGCGACGACATCTCAAAGAAGTTCGCAATCAATACCAAGCTGCAGCGGGCGGGATACGATCCGTTCGACTACCACGGATTCATCAATCCGCCGACGGTGCGTGCCTCAACGGTGCTCTTCCCGAACGCCAAGGCGATGGAGAGCCACGACCAGAAATACACTTATGGCACACGCGGGACGCCGACGACGGATGCTCTTTGCGAGGCCATCAACGAGCTTGAAGGAGCCGCCGGTACCTTGCTGGTGCCGTCGGGGCTTGCTGCCGTCACGCTCGCGTTCCTGGCGTTGCTGTCTCCGGGCGACCACGCGCTCATTGTCGATTCCGTCTACGGCAACGTTCGCCATTTCTGCGACACGTTGCTTGCGCGGTTCGGCATCGAGGTCGAATACTACGATCCCGCCATTGGGGCCGCGATCGAGACCCTGTTCAAGCCGAACACCAAGCTCGTTCACCTAGAGGCGCCTGGCTCCAACACATTCGAGATGCAGGACGTGCCCGCGATCACCACAGCCGCGCACCGCATCTCGGCCGTGGTGACGATGGACAATGCCTGGGCGACGCCGCTGTTCTTCAGGCCGCTCGACTTCGGCGTCGACGTCTCGATCCAGGCGGCAACCAAGTATCCGACGGGCAATTCGGACATCTTGATGGGGACGGTATCCGCCAATGCGCAATATTGGCCGCGCCTCAGGCATATGAACGGGGCACTCGGACTATGTGGCGCACCGGATGACGCCTACCAGGCGCTGCGCGGATTGCGCACCATGGGCGTGCGTCTCGAACGGCACCAGAAGAGTGCGCTTGAAGTCGCGCAGTGGCTGGAAACACGCGGCGATGTCGCCAGCGTCCTTTACCCCGCACTTGCGAGCTTTCCCGGCCACGACATCTGGAAGCGCGATTTCAAAGGCGCGAGCGGCGTCTTTTCCTTCGTGCTGAAAGTCACACGGACAGATGAGTTCAAGGCGAGAGCCCAGGCTTTCCTCGATGGCTTGTCACTGTTCGGGCTTGGCTATTCCTGGGGCGGGTTTGCGAGCCTCGCGCTTCACGTCGAACTCGCGGATCGGCGTATCCTGACCGCGCCTACGGAAGGGCCGGTGCTGCGGCTTCACATCGGCCTCGAAGACGTTGGGGACTTAAAGGCCGATCTTGAACGTGCTTTCGCGGCTGCCGCTGCAATCTGAGTCGCCGCCGCAGGTGCCCGTTCAAACGTTTTCTCCCTGACCCTGCGGTCGATCAGGGCAGGGGGATGACGCCGGTGACATGGGGCACTTCATAGCCGCGCTTGACGGCGGCGCGAAGCGCAAGCCGCAGATACCAAGACCGGACGTTCGGGTAGTCCGAGAGATCGATCTTGTGGCGTTGAAAGCGCGAGACCCAGGGCCAGGTCGCGATATCGGCGATCGAATAGTCGTCGACCAGATACTCGCGGCCCTCAAGTCTGGCATCGAGCGTTTCGTATAGCCGTTGCGTGTCCCTCCGGAAGATCTCTTCGGCAAAGGGCGCCATGCCGGGGTTGTAGGTCAGGAAATTGTGGGCGTGGCCGAGCGTCGGGGCAAAACTGGCCGCCTGCCACATCGACCATTCGATCGTTTGGTGCCGTGCAGCGCCGCTCGGTGGAAGGAAGCGACCGGTCTTTTCTGCGAGATAGAAGAGGATGGCGCCGGACTCCGACAGAGTGATGCCAGCCGCATGGTCGATGATCGCCGGTATCTTGCCGCCCGGATTGATCGCCAGATAATCTGGTGAGAATTGCGCGCCGCTCGTAATGTCGACAGCATGCGCGCGGTAGTCCAGGCCGAATTCTTCGAGGGCGATCGCGACCTTCAGCCCGTTCGGCGTGATCCAGGTGTAAAAATCGATCATCTGGCGCTCAATCGAACATCAGTTCGTCGACCGGCAACTTCGCCATGCCGAAGCGGCCGGTAACATCATCCAGCCCGTCAAACATCTTGCGCAACGCAAGAACGATCGTTTCCACGCGGGGATCGGCGACCCTGTAGACAATAGCCTTGCCGTCGCGCCGCCCTTCGATGACACCTGCCTCGCGCAACTCCGCGAGCTGTTGCGACAGCGTCGGCTGGCGGATACCGAGCTCGGCTTCCAGCGCCGAGACCGAGGCTTGCGCCTCCATGAGATAGCAAACGATTGCCAGGCGATTAGCGTTTGCCATCAATTTCAACAACTCGCTGGCCTCGCCAACGCTGCGACAGACCTTAGTCGGTGCCGGTTTCGTCATGATTGCCTCTCTCGCTTCATAAAAAAGTAAAGTGAGATTCGGTGGATTTCAATGCGCAGACCGGGATGAAACGTACCTGCGGCAGAACATTTTAATGTCGGTAGATTTTATAGATTAAATATCTCGCACTGCTGCCGGCAATGGCACGACCTTTCTCGCATTCAGTTTATAAAAAAGTAGATTGATCGTATTGGCACTGCAAGACTTCGATTGGAATGGTCATGAGGATTGGCGTTCACCCCAACAACCTGCATTTGCGTTTGGCACGTCTGTGGCCAGGCGCGTTTGCTGAACTCGATCCGGTATTCGTTCCTTACGGCGAGGGGCGGGATACCGCCGCGCTGATCGAACAAGGCGTCATCGATTTTGGCGGTACCGGATCGACGCCGCCACTTGAAGCTGATGCGCGTGGCCTTGGTGTCGAATACATCGCCGCCTCAGCTCCGCGTCCTTCCAATGGCGCCATCTTCGTTCGCGAGGCGAGCGACATTTCATCCGTCGCCGATCTTGTTGGTCGCCGGATTTCGTTGATCGACGGATCCTTTCACACCTATCTGCTCGCGCGCAGTCTGGAAGGAAAGGGCCTTGTTCTGTCCGACGTCGAGCGGATCGAGAGTGGCACCCGGGATTCGCTGACGGAGTTGCTGGAGGGGCGTGTCGATGCCTGGGTGGCAATGTCACCGCGGCTGGAAAAGGCTATCGAGCGATCCGATCTGCGGCTGCTTGTACGCTGCGGCGCAGCGATCCCGAACCGCTCCTTGTTCTGGACGCTGCGGCGAACCGGGCTTTCCGCCGGCGAACGCGCTGCCATCGCCATGGAGCTCAACCGTATCGGCAGGGAGATTGCCGACGACCCGAAGACGGCAGCACGCCTGCTCGCTGCGGATGACCGCACGGCGACGGATGCCGATGTTTGGGAGCGAGTCGTACGCTCGCGTGATTTTGCGGTCGGCCCGATCGATGGCGCCGTTCTCGCCGAACAGCAGGAGGAAGCCGACACGCTCCACCGTCATGGGCATTTCCATCATTCCATAACGGTCGGCCAACCCTTGAAGACAGCATATTGAGGACCTTAACGTGAACGTATTCTGGTATATGTGCGCGCCCGACGGCGCTTATCCTTGGCAGCCGGAGGGTTCCCGCAAGGTCGATTACGGCTACTACAAGCAACTGGCGCAAGCCTATGACCATCTTGGCTATACCGGCGCCCTGTTTGCAACTGGCGCTCACGACGTCTGGGTACTGGCGAGCGCGCTGCTCTCCCACACCGAACGTCTGCGTTTCCTGGTCGCGATCCATCCCGGGCTGGTCGCTCCAACGCTGCTTGCCAAGATGGCCGCCACCTTCCAGGAGTTTTCGCGCGATCGCCTGTTGATCAACGTGGTCTCCGGCGACGCCAAGATGCTCGGCGCCTACGGGATGATGCTGCCGCATGACGAGCGTTACGATATGGCGGATGAGTATCTGCAGCTCTGGCACAGACTGTTTGCCGGCGAAAGCGTCACCCACAAGGGCAAGTATTTTTCGACCGAAGGCGCCAAGCTCGCGCTACCCGTCAGCGAAACGATCGCCCCTCCGCCGCTGTGGTTCGGCGGCTCATCCGACAAGGCGATCGATGTCGCGGCCAAGCATGTCGATACCTATCTGTCCTGGGGCGAGACGCCGGAGCAGATCCGGCACAAGATCGAGACGGTGAGGGTCCGTGCCGCCCAATACGGGCGTGAACTCCAGTATGGCATTCGCCTCTACGTCATCGTGCGTGACACCGATGAGCAAGCCTGGGAGGCGGCAGCCGATCTTTACGCGCGCATGGACGACACCGCGATTGCCTCCAACCAACGGTTTGTTGGCAAAAGCGATTCCGTCGGTCAGCAACGCATGACGGCAATGCATGGTGGCCTCAAACCGGATAATCTGCGCGATCTTGAAGTCGCCCCCAATCTCTGGGCGGGCATCGGGTTGGTCAGACCGGGACCGGGCACGGCGATCGTCGGCTCACCGGACACTGTCCTTCGCACGCTCGAAGCCTATCAGCAGGCCGGCGTGGAGACGTTCATCCTGTCAGGCATGCCACTGCTCGAAGAGGCCTATCGCTTCGGCGAAAAGGTCCTGCCGCGCCTTGATGTTCAGCGTGATGTTGCACCGGCGCGCAACTTCACCTGGTCCACCCTGTTTGACCGCGATCTGTCCACCGTGAAGAGCGCTTGAGCCTCTCGTCAAAAGGTATGTTTGCGTGGCCATTACCGAAATCCACTCGACCGAGCCGGCCTCCATTGGGCGCCTGCTGGCGCAGCGCACACTGAGGGGGATAGAAGCGAGCCTGGGCATCGCGGCCGCATCGGTGCTCGCCGTCTTGCTTGCCGTCGTTCTTTCGAGCGTCTGCATGCGCTACTTCTTCAACACCGGCCTTGTTGGCGCTGAGGACCTGGGCATCTGGCTGCATGTCGCGCTGATTGCGATCGGCGCACCGTTGAGCCTCAATAGCGCGCTGGCCATGCGCCTGGACGTCTTTGCCAAGATGCTGCCGTCGCGGCTCTATCCGGCAACGCAAGTTGGAGCCGACGCCTTTACGGTCGTCACTGCGCTGGTGCTGGCATTCGGCGGCCATGAGATCATGAGCATGCTCGGCGGTGTCTCGCCCACGCTGGGCGTGCCGGAATGGTTTCGGTTCGGCTTTCTCGGTGGCGGCGGCTTGCTGATCTTCCTCGTCTTGATCCTGCAGCGGGTCGGCGAAGGGAGAGGCGTACAGGGTCTGCTTTCCATTGTTATCGGCGCTGCGATTTATGCGGTGATTCCGCATGTCGCGATCGAGGTCGACTGGCCTCCAAGCATCGTGCTCGGCCTCGTCGCGGCCTTTGGGCTGGTTCTGGCGGCACCCCTTCCGCATGCGTTTCTTGCGGCCGCCTATGTCGCCATCGCCTTTGGCAGCAGCCTGCCCGAACCCGCGATCGTTTCGTCGACGGTAACAGGGATCTCGAAGTTTCTGCTTCTGGCGATACCGTTTTTCCTGCTGGCGGGCGGCTTGCTGACCGCATCGGGCGTCGCCAACCAGCTTGTCCGTTTTGCTGCCTCTATCGTCGGGCATCGGCGCGCGGGCCTCGCCCAGACCACGCTTCTGACAAGCGTGCTTTTCTCAGGCGCTTCGGGCTCTTCCGTTGCCAACGCTGCCTTCGGTGCCTCAACGTTCCAGCCGGAGCTCGTCAAACATGGCTATCCGCCGGCACAGGCCGCAGCCATTATCGCGTCCACGTCGGTGCTCGACAATGTCATCCCGCCATCGATCGCGTTCCTGATTCTGGCGACCGCAACCAACCTCTCGGTCGGCTCCCTGCTTGTCGGCGGCTTCTTCGCCGGTGGCCTGATGGCGATCTGCCTTGCGGTTGCGATCCACCTGACCGTGCGCGAACAGGTGCCGCAAGCCCGTGCGACCGGCACGCAACGCTGGCAATCGGCCAGACAGGCCATTCCCGCCTTCGGCCTGGGCATCATCGTCGTTCTCGGCATTCGCTTCGGCATCGTCACCACAACGGAAGCTGCGGCACTGGCTGCGCTCTACACGCTGTTTCTCGGACTTGCCGCGCGGCTCGGAATCCGTTCGTTCTATGCGGCGTTCCGTCAGGCAGCGACCGAAGCAGCCGCGATCGGCCTGCTGATCGGAACAGCCGGCCCCTTTGCCTTCCTCCTTGCGGTCGACGACGTCGCCGGCTTGGTGTCCGACCTGACGCTGCTGCTCGGCGGCAGCGCGCTCGCTGTGCTCCTGCTGTCGAACGTCATTCTTCTGGTCGTTGGCCTGGTGCTCGATATCGGTGCAGCGATCCTGCTTTTCGGGCCGATCCTCCTGCCGGCGGCGGTCGCAGCCGGCATCGATCCGATCCACTTTGGCGTCATCATCGTCGTCAACCTGATGATCCATGGGCTGACGCCGCCGCTCGGCATGCTGATCTTCGTCGTCAGCGGCGTCACGGCAATACCGGCCCCCGCACTCTTCAAGGCGGTGGTTCCGTATCTCTGCGCTCTTCTTGTCTCCCTCGCGATCCTTTGCGCCTGGGCAATTGTTTTCTAACCAACAGGATCTTCGTCATGAACGCTTTCAACAGACGTGCCTTCCTAAAGACGACTGCCCTTGCGGGAGCCGCTCTGGCCACACCCGCGGTCCTGCGTCCGGCCCATGCCCGCACAACGGCGATCACGATCGCTTCGCTCTTCGGCGACGACAAGCCCGAGACGAAGATCTGGCTGAAGATCAGCGAGCTGGTCGAAGCCAAGCTGCCCGGACAGTTCCGCTTCAATATCGTCAAGAGCGGCGCGCTCGGCGGTGAAAAGGAAGTCGCCGAGGGTGTTCGCCTCGGTTCGGTTCAGGCAAGCCTGTCGACGGTGTCTTCGCTGTCCGGCTGGACGCCGGAACTGCAACTGCTCGACCTGCCGTTTCTCTTTCGCGATGCCGATCATGTCCGCAAGACGGTCGACGGCGCGATAGGCGGCGAGCTCAAGCAGAAATTGCTGTCTCAGAATTTCGTGGTCGCCGACTTCATCAACTACGGTGCCCGCCATCTGCTGACCAAGGAGCCGGTGACAAAGCCCGAGCAGCTTCAGGGCAAGCGAATCCGGGTCATTCAAAGCCCGCTTCACACCAAGCTCTGGAGCGCCTTCGGCACGACGCCGATCGGCATACCGATCACTGAGACCTACAACGCACTTGCAACTGGCGTCGCCGATGCCATGGACCTCACCAAGTCGGCCTATGCAGGCTTCAAGCTCTATGAGGTGGTGCCTTATCTGACCGAAACCGGCCATATCTGGGCATCCGGCGTCGTCTATTACTCCTCCGATTTCTGGAGCCGCCTCAACGACGAACAGAAGTCCGTCTTTGAACAGGCGTCGAAGGAGGGTGCGGCCTATTTCAACCAGTTGATTGTCGAAGACGAAGCAAAATCGATCGAGCTTGCCATTCAGAACGGCGGAAAAGTCCTGAAGCCGGAGGCACTGGACGAGTGGCAGAAAGGCGCGCACGGCGTTTGGGACGAGTTTGCTCCAATCGTCGGAGGCATCGACAAGATCAAGTCCGTGCAGGCGCTTTCCTGATCTGGTCGCATAGCCGGTCAGGGCGGAAGTCTGTGATGCTGCTCACAGCAATAGCCTGCTCACATGAGCAGGCTATCCGGCCGCATTACCGATTTCCCGAGGGATGCGTTTGCCAGCGACGAAAAGCGCTGTCACAAACTTTCACCGAAGAAACCTCATTGCAGTTTAATTCTATGCATTGCATGGGTTTTTAAGGTGCTTTTCCGGAGTTCTGCCATGTCTCTCGCCAGCCTCGCAATGTATGCCAGCCCGCCGCCAGTCGCGGAGGCGACGCGGCTTTTCTGGCGTGCGCTGAGCGAGCGCATCCTTGCCTACGGGCTTGAGGCACCGGAAGCGCTTGACGAGGAAATCCGCTACAACGAGGCGTGGATGCGTCCGGACCTGCTGTTCGGTCAGACCTGCGGATATCCCTATGTCCAGCATCTGCGCGGCAAGGTGCAACTGGTCGCATCGCCCGTCTATCGGCTCCCAGGCTGTGACGGTCCGCTCAAATGCAGTTTCATCGTCGTCAATGCTCAGTCGTCGGCAACGTCGTTCGAGGATCTGAGGGGCGGGCGCGCGGCGATCAACGAGCCCGGCAGCAATTCCGGATACAACCTGTTTCGCGCCTTTGTGGCGCCACACGCTGTCGATGGCCGGTTCTTCTCAAGCGTGCTGGAGACCGGCGGCCACGGAGCAAGCATGGACGCTGTGTCGCGCGGGGCGGCGGATGTGGCGGCGATCGACTGCGTGACTTTCGGCAACACCCTGCGCTTCGATCCCGATCGCGTGGCCGGTTTGCGCATCCTGGCGGAAACGGCCAAGGGGCCGGGCCTGCCTTTCATCACAGCCATGTCGACGCCGGCAGAGAACCTGGTGATCCTGCGCCAGGCCCTGTCGGAAACGATAGCCGACCCGGCGTTTGCCGATGTCTGCGACACGCTCTCGCTGCAGGGCATCAGCCTGCTTGGCGATAACGACTACGAGGTGCTGGCGGATTTCGATCGCGATGCCGCACGCCAGGGCTACGCCGTGATCGGCTGAGGCAGGGCGGAACGTTTCGCTGATGGCGGGAGGTGTTCCACCGGGCGCGCCGACAGACTTTGCGAAACCCGTTCCCAACAGGGGCACCCCGTTTAAGCCCTCGATTGTCGACAGGCCAGTATTCTACAAAGTACGTAGAATGCATATTCTACAGTCACCGCGGTTTACGCAACCGGGTTTTCCATTTTCTCGTTTAACTGCAAAGCGATGCGGCGCGGCGTGCCGCGCCCGGATTTTATATTGGCCGCATCAATCCATTCGCTGACTCCCCCGGAATCCGTTTCATGATCAAGCACAGGCCGGACGACACGCTTCCCCCGCAACGCACGATTTCCCCAATCTCCCGTATCGAATGGCAGACGGTCGCGCTGGCGATCATCATCTATGGCGGATTTTTCGCTCTCACCTGGTTTTGGCAGTCGCTGCCGGTGATGGCCGTGATCGGCCTCGGCGGCTGGCTGATCGCCTGGCACGGATCGCTCCAGCACGAAGTCATTCACGGGCATCCCACCCGCAACCGCTTCGTCAATGATGCGGTCGGCTGGCCGCCGCTGTCCCTCTGGCTCCCCTATGCGATCTATCGCGCAGGGCACTTGACCCATCACCGCGACGAGCACCTGACCGATCCGATCGAGGATCCGGAATCGTCCTATTTCACCCAGGCAGCCTGGGAGCGCATGGGAGGCGCCGGTCGGTTGCTCGCAGACTGGAACACTACGTTGCTCGGGCGGTTGACCCTCGGGCCCATCGTCATGATCGCCAGCTTCCTGGCACAGGAGGCGGCGCTCGTGCTCAACGGTGACCGCCGGCGGGCGGCGATCTGGATCCGGCATGCGATCGGTGTTGCCGCGATCCTCGTCTGGGTGATCGAAGTTTGCGGCATGCCGCTGTGGCTCTACGGCTTCGGTTTTGTCTATGTCGGTGCGGCTCTCACAAGGCTGCGTTCCTATGCCGAGCATCGCTATGCCGACCACCACGACGAGCGTACGGCGATCGTCGAAAACAGTCCATTGTTCGGGCTCCTGTTTCTCTACAACAATCTCCATGTGCTGCATCACAAGCGGCCCGGAGTTCCCTGGTACAGGATACCACTGCTCTACCGCCGAGACAGGGATGCGCTCATCGCTGTCAATGGTGGTCTGGTTTACGACGGCTATCTCGACGTCGCCCGACGTTTCCTCTTCCGCCCGCACGATGATCCGCGCCATCCTCTTCACCGGCAGCGAGGATCTGCGGCCGTTGATTTTCGGCCTGCGGTTGAAACCGACGCCGGGGCCACTGAAATCGCGCCATCGACGGTTGGGTGACAAGAGGTCTGTTGTGGGACAGACGCGACCAGCTTGAGGACTGCAAAAGCGGCGAACCGAGGATGCGCCTATTCTCGGTTCATGTGCCTGAAAACATGGCGGTAATGATCTGATCGCAATCATCCCGACGTCGTCCAGCATGAAGCATTTTGGCGCTGGAGGTCCTGTGCCTGGCGGCAGGACCGCCGCCCAGCCTAGCCAAAGGGAGTGTTGACGCTTCCCGGTTACCCCAGCAGTTTTTCCCGAAACAAAGGCCATTCTGCCTTGGGAGGGAACATGACCGGTTCGTACCGTTCGCTGATGCACTCGGTTGCTATCGCCTCGATCGCCTTGCTCTATGGACAGCAGAGCGCGAGGGCCGACGAAAAGCTGTTTATCTACAATTTCTCCGACTATTTCGCCGAAGACACGGTTTCGACCTTCGCCAAGCGAACAGGCGTGGACGCCCGTGTGGATTTCTTCGATTCGCTGGAGGTTCTGGAGACGCGTCTGCTGGCAGGCGGAAGCGGGTTCGACGTGGCCTTTCCAAGCGCGACTGTCGGCGAGCGCCTTATCCAATCGGGTGCGCTGAAGCCGATCGATCCGTCCAGCCTCAAGAACTATAACAACCTGGACAAGGATCTCCTGAAGTTCGTTGCCGAACACGACCCGGGCAATCAGTATCTCGTACCGTACATGTGGCTGACGACGGGGATCGCCTACAATCCGAAGCTCGTCGAGGAGCGTGTCGGCAAAGCGCCGACGAACAGCCTGGACCTGTTCTTTAAGCCGGAACTGGCGCAGAAATTTCAAGACTGCGGCATCGGCATCGTCGATGCGCCGAACGAAGTGATCCCAATCGCTTTGAACTATCTCGGTCTCGACCCCTATTCGACTAGCCAAGAGGATCTCGACAAGGCCAAGGATCTGCTTCTGACGTTGCGCCCTTACATCCGGCACATGCAGAGCGGCCAGCTGGTGGCAGACATGGCATCCGGCCAGCTGTGCCTGGCGATGATGTGGAGCGGCGACGCGGGCATCGCCGCGGCACGTGCGGACGAAGCCAACAATGGTGTCGCGGTCGCCTACTCGATCCCGAAGGAAGGCACGATCATTTCCTTCGATACGATGGCCGTGCCTGCGGATGCGCCTGATCCCGAGCAGGCCCTGGCCTTCATCGACTACGTTCTCGAACCGAAGACCGTCGCCGACATCAGCAATCACGTGTTCTACGCGAATGCCAACGCCGCAGCGACACCTCTCGTCGAGGAGGCGATCCGCACCGACCCGAACGTCTATCCGCCTGCCGAAGTCCGCGCCAAGCTCTTCGTTGACAAGTCGCTGCCGCCGCGTCAGGCGCGCGAACGGACACGGGTATGGACGGCCTTCAGGGCCGGCAGCTGAGCACGTCGCCTGAGAAGCGGAAGCAGAAGGACATTCGCATTGCAATCCTACGTATCCATCGAGAACCTCTCCAAATCTTTCGGCTTCTTCACTGCCGTTGACGACGTTTCGATCGGCATCGGGAGGGGGGAATTCTTCTCGCTTCTTGGTCCATCAGGATGCGGCAAGTCGACCTTGCTGCGCATGGTCGCCGGCTTCGAGACGCCGACATCCGGTGCCGTCCGGCTTGATGGGGAAGAGGTCACGGACGTTCCGGCTCATCGCCGGCCAACCAACATGATGTTCCAGTCCTACGCCCTGTTTCCGCATTTGACGGTGGGCAAGAACATTGCCTTCGGCCTTGAGCAGGATCGGCTGGCAAGGGCCGAGATCCGGCAGCGCGTCAGCGAAGTCGCCGAAAAGCTGCAACTGACCGCGTTGCTCGATCGCAAGCCGCAACAGCTGTCCGGCGGGCAAAGGCAACGCGTCGCCTTGGCGCGAGCATTGGTCAAGCGGCCTAAAGTGCTGTTGTTGGACGAGCCGCTCGGCGCGCTCGACAAGAACCTGCGCACGGAGACCCAGCATGAGTTGGTCAGGCTTCAGCGCGAGCTGGGGTTGACGTTCATCATCGTCACCCACGACCAGCATGAGGCAATGACCGTATCATCGCGTATCGCGATCATGCGGCAGGGCAAGGTGTTGCAGATCGGATCGCCTGCCGAAGTCTACGAAACTCCGGTTTCCCGCTATGTCGCGAAATTCCTCGGTGAGGCCAACGTGTTCGAAGGTGGTGCTACCACCCGTTCGGGCAGCGAACTGGCCGTCGAAAGTGCGGAGGCGGGCGGTCCGGTGTTTGCCACCGCTGCGGACCATGTCTCCACCAATGGGCGCTTCTGGGTGTCGGTGCGGCCGGAGAGGGTCGAGCTCGCCAGGCAGGGCAGCGGTCTTGAGGGCGTTATCGAACAGTTCAGCTACGCTGGATCGGGACGGCACTACCGGGTTCGCCTCAAGAGCGGGGCAACGCTGGACGCGTTGCGCGTCAACCTGGGCGCGGAGGACGATCTGTCGGTCGGCGACACCGTGTTTGCCTCATGGATGCCGCAGGCCGCCCGTCTGCTGGCCGACTAGGGAACGACATGATGCAATCAAAACCCGATCTGGGCCGACGCGCACTGGTGTTCGTCCCCTATGGCTGGCTCGCCGTCTTTTTCCTCATGCCCTTTCTGCTCGTGCTGGCGATCAGCCTCTCGTCCGTTCGCCTCGGCATGCCGCCCTATGAGCCGCTCTATGCGTGGCAGGGATCGCTGCTCAGCATCAGGCTCAATCTTGAGAACTTCATCTTCGTCCTGGGTGAGAATACCTATTTGCTCGCCTACCTCACCAGCCTGAAAGTGGCGGCGATTTCGACCGCGCTGATGTTGGCGATCGCCTATCCGCTGGCCTACGGCATTGCAAGTTGTTCGCCTCGGTCGCGCTCGTTCCTCATCTTCCTCGTGATCGTGCCGTTCTGGAGTTCGATGCTGATCCGCGTCTATGCCTGGATGAGCATCCTGCGCAACGACGGGCTACTGAATTCGCTGCTCCTGAACCTCGGCGTCATTTCCGAACCGCTGCGGATCATGAACACCGAGACCGCGATCTATATCGGCATCGTCTACACCTATCTGCCATTCATGGTGCTGCCGATCTACGCCAACCTCAGTGCCAGTGACCGCACCCTGATCGAGGCGGCGCGCGACCTTGGATGTTCGCGCCTGTCGGCGTTCTGGCGCGTCACCTTTCCACTCAGCCTCAGGGGCGTTGCCGCCGGATCCGCGCTGGTCTTCATCCCGGTCATCGGCGAATTCGTCGTGCCGGATCTCCTGGGAGGTGCGGACACCCAGATGATCGGCAGGACGATCTGGATCGAGTTCTTCAACAACCGGGACTGGCCGGTCGCTTCGGCGGTTACGGTGCTGCTTCTCGTCATCCTGGTGATCCCCATCGTCCTGTTTCAGACACGTTTGTCTCGAACCTCTAAGTGAGAAGCGACTATGTCTCAGCCATCCTGGTTCAATCGGCTTTCCATCTGTGCCGGGCTTGCCTTTCTCTACCTGCCGATCGTGGTTCTGGTCGTCTACAGCTTCAACGCCTCGCGGCTGGTCACCGTCTGGGGAGGCTTCTCCACGCAATGGTACACTGCCGCGATCAGCAACCAGTCGATCGTCGAGGGCGCAAAGATCAGCTTTCTGGTGGCGGCGATCTCGGCGACGTTTGCGACCGTGCTCGGATCGCTCGCAGCGATCGTGGCGGTAAGAGTTCGCCGCTTCCGCGGGCACCATATCTTCAACGGCATGCTGGTGGCGCCGATGGTGATGCCGGAGGTGGTGATGGGCGTGTCGATGCTGCTGATGTTCGTGACATTGGGCATCGATCGCGGCCCGGTGACGATCACGCTTGCCCATGCCACCTTCACCATGTGTTTTGCGGCCGTGGTGATGCAGTCCCGGCTGGTCGAACTCGACCCGTCGCTGGAGGAAGCAGCAAGAGATCTCGGCTGTCCGCCATTCCTGGCATTCATGAAGGTGGCAGTGCCGAACATGGCTCCGGCCTTCGTTTCGGCCTGGTTGCTGTCGTTCACGCTGTCGCTTGATGACCTGGTGATATCGAGTTTCACGACAGGTCCCGGGGCCTCGACACTGCCGATGAAGATCTATTCGCAGATCAAGTTCGGGGTGACCCCTGAGGTCAACGCCATCTCGACGATCATCCTTGGCGTCGTCGTCTTCGGCCTGGTGGCGTCACGCATCGTGTCCACGCCCTCGGCAAAGAGCAGCCTGGCCGTATAGGCGCCCGAGCGCCTCAAGACCACAAGAGTTCGGTAGCCTGCAACAGACCCCTGTCAGTTGCAGGCGAGCTCGCCCGTCAGCTGCCCGCGCTTGGCGAGGTAGCCCGACAGCGGGTCTTCATAGACGTTCTTCGCCGACGAGACGGCGTCAATGAACAACGCAAACAGTGCCGTCTGTGACGTTATGTCGAGCTTCGAGTAGAGGTTGCGCCGATGCAGCTTCACTGTTGCCGGCGAGATGCCGAGCTGCGTTGCAGCACCCTTGACTGAGTAGCCGCGCAACACGAGTTGAGCGACCTGGCATTCGCGCTCCGTCAGGATGCTGCGGCCGAAATTGCCGATCGCCTGGGCAAGCGCCTTCTGCAACGCTGAGCCCTCGCCATCAAGCGTCTCGGGCCGGAGGTCGCGGAAATGGCGGATGACCGCCGTCCGCAGGATCGGTGCCAGGCTCTCAAGCAGTTGCACTTCCTGCTCGCTGAAGGCGATGCTCGTCCGCTTGCGCCCGAGAGAGATCGCTATCTTCGAGGCATCGTCGAGGCTGACGATAAAGTTGAACTCGTCGTGAAGCCCGGAGTGCTGGTAGTATTCGCGGTAGTATTGCGTGCGGTCGAACGAAGGCGCGATCTGGCTCAGGCGATATAGCCCATCATCCTCGTTCTCGACCGCGAGTTGATAGAACGGATCGAGCCGGTAGGGGCCTTGAAGGTAATGCCGGATGTCCGACAGGCCGCGATGCGTCTGCCAATCATTGAAGAGTATCTTCGGCGCGCTCTCACCCCGATAGAGCAGGATCAGCCCCGCATCCACGGAAACATGCTGCTTCAGCGCTTCGGCCAGGCGTTCCTGGAAATCCATTCGACCGATATTGCCGATCAGTGACATCGCCAGTTCATTGATCGCAGGCGACTGCGTCACTGCGCCTGGCTCGCTCGTCGCGGTACTCCCGTTCATGCCTGCGTCCTCCCTCGCGCGAGCGTAGGTCAGTTTGAAAATGGCCGCAAGAGACGGCCGCGGCCTGTTACTGGCTGATGACGGATGTTTGCTGCGGTCGCCGATCAGCGGACCTAGCCCTTTGGAGTATTCCGCTTCCGGCCGCATTGCCGCTTACTCCCTGCATCCGCTTCATCTGTTCGGACTTCGGGAGGGAAAGACGTGCGCATCAAGAAAACAAGGGTTCTGCTGCACCAGCTTCTGGCTGGCACCATGCTCGCCGCGCTAGCGGCCGGGGCATCTTCTACGGTTGCCAACGCGGCCGCCGATCTTATCGCCGTCAACGGCGACGTGCGGACCGTCGATCCGAACACGCCGCGCGCCGAAGCCTTCGCGGTCGAGAACGGAAAGTTCGTGGCAGTCGGCACCAGCGCCGAGATCCGGGCGCTCGCCGACGGCAAGACCACTGTGCTCGACCTTGGCGGCAAGACGGTTACGCCCGGCTTCATCGACGGGCATACGCATCTGACAAGCGGCACGGACTATGTCACCGGTGTCGACCTCTCCTACATCCCCGACAAGGAAACGTGGCTGAAGAAGATCAAGGAGGCGGATGAACGCCTGCCGCCAGGCGTGTGGATCACCGGAGGAGGCTGGGACTATACGCTGAAGGAAGGCAAGCTTCCGACGAAGGAAGACATCGATGCCGTGGTCAAGGATCGCCCCGTCGTTCTGCGCGATATCGATTTCCACTCGATCTGGGTCAACAGCAAGGCACTGGAAATCGCCGGTGTCACGGTCAAATCCGAGGTGCCGGCCGGTGGCGAGATCGTCGTCGACGCCAAAACCGGTGAACCAACCGGGATCCTGCTCGAAGGTGCCGGCGACCTCGTCACCAACAAGAAGCCGGCCTATTCCGACAAGGAACGTGCCGAAGCGCTGCTGCAGACCGTGAAGTTTGCAAACAGCGTCGGCCTGACCGGCGTTCACGACATGTCGTCCATTGCCGCTGTCTACGATTATCTGAAACTCGTCGAGGACAAGTCCCTGTCACTCCGGGTCTGGTACGGCTTCTTCGAAGACAAGGCCGCCAACATCGCAGCGGCGGCAGAGGATCGTGAAGCCGTCGACAGTCGTGTCGCTGCCAGCGGTGAGACGAAGGTCAAGGGTCCGCTTCTGACGGTTGGATATGCCAAGTCGGTCGTCGACGGTGTGCTGTCGACCCACACGGCCTATATGCTGGAAAACTACTCGGACCGCACGGGGTGGAAGGGTGAGCCGTTCCAGTCGGAGGCGGATCTGAGCGCGCTGATCAAAGCCGCCAATGAAAACGGCTTCCCGACGGCCGTTCACGCGATCGGCGATGCCGGCGTCCAGATGACGCTGAACGCATTCGAAAAGGCACAATCACACGCCAAGTATCCGAACCGCGTCGAGCATATCGAGATCATCAATCCCTCGGATATCGAGCGGTTCAAGACGCTTGGCATCGTGGCATCGATGCAGCCGAACCATGCCACCGGCACGATCGGAAAATACATCACCGAACGGGTCGGCCATGAGCGCGAGTCCCACGCCTATGTCTGGAAGTCGATGCTTCAGCACAAGGTTCCGGTCGTGTTCGGATCCGACTGGGCGACCTCGCCGCTAAGCCCGCTGACCCAGATCAACGATGCCGTCTTCCGCGAAAGCCCCTTCGGGCTCGGCGACGGCCCGTGGCATCCCGAGCAGGCCGTCACTTTCGACGAGGCACTGTTTGCCTACACCCAGGCCGGCGCCAACATGACACCGTGGGCCAACCAGATCGGGTCGATCTCCACGGGCAAATGGGCTGATTTCGTCGTACTCGACGCCAAGCTGCCAGACCCCGTCGATCGGTCTATCCGAAAGCGGCATGTCGAGGCGACCTATGTCGCGGGAACGGAAGTCTATCGGGCGAAATAGCCTCGCCAAACACATCCGGCGGGACCCGGTAGCCTCGTGTCCCGCCGAAAGCTGACCATGCATACAGGAGCATATATGACCAAGGTAATGAAAATTGATCGCAACGGTGTCGGGCTGCGCGAGCTGGAAAAGTGCAGCGTCGTACCGGTCGAGGCGATCCTTTCGGGTTTTGCCGACGAAATGGGCGATGTCCATTTCGAAAGCGCCGACGGTTCGATCGTCGTCGGCACATGGCAATCGACGCCCTACGCCGAAATGCTCTCCTATCCCGATGGGGTGGAGTACAGCGTAATCCTTTCCGGCAAGGTCGCGATCACCAGCCCGGACGGATCGGTGCAGACGTTTCAAGCGGGCGAAAGCTACGTGCTGCCGAAGGGGGTGGAGGTTCGGTTCGAGGTGCTCGAGACGATGCGCAAAGTCTACGTCTTGCACACCGCAAAGACCGACGGGTGACCCCATGGCACACCCAACGCAACGATCGTCGGTGATCTCGCTTGCCGACGTAACGATGTTGCCGTTCTGGCTGGATCGGCCGGATGCGCCCGAAGCCCTGCCGCCGCTGACGGCCCATCGGAAAGCTGACTTGTTGATCGTCGGTGGCGGCTTCACCGGCCTCTGGGGGGCGATCCAGGCCAAGCAGGCCCAGCCCGATCTCGATGTGGTGCTGATCGAGAAAGGCACCGTCGCCAACGGTGCTTCCGGGCGCCCGGGCGGCGTCGTCTCTACGTCGGTGATGCACGGCCTGTCCAATGCGGTGCGCGTGTTTCCCAACGACATTGCCGAGCTGGAGCGGCTCGGTAAGGAGAACATGCATGGTTTCATGCAAACCCTCTCCGACCATGGCATCGATTGCCACGCGGAGTGGGGCGGCGAACTGACGGTCGCGGTGGACGCAGATCATGTTGACGCCCTGCACAGGGAGCACGAACTGCACCTTCAATATGGTCATCAGGCCGTGTTTCTCGATCAAGACGCGGTCCAGGCGCAGATCGGGTCGCCGCGATACAAGGCCGGCATCTGGTCGAAGGATATCAGTGGGACGGTCCATCCGGCCTTGCTCGCCTGGGGTTTGAAACGAACCGCCCTTTCTCTCGGCGTCGAAATCTTCGAGGGTACGGAGTTGCTGACGCTTGACGAGGTTGGCGCCAAGATCGAGGTCAAGACGCCCTTTGGCTCGGTGACCGCACCGAAGGTGCTTCTGGCCACCAACGCGTTTGCTTCCGGCCATCGTGGCATCAGGCGCCGTGTCGTCGCCATCCGCGATCGGGTGCTTGCCACCGAGCCGTTGTGCGAACAGCAGATGGCGTCGATCGGCTGGAAGAGCCGGCAGGGTGTCTACGACACCCGGACCCAGATGAACTACATGCGCCTGACGAAGGATAACCGCATCATCTTCGGTGGGAGGCTCGGCTACGCGTTTGCGGGCACGACGTCGCCGGGCGTCGATAGCGACGTCCAGACCTACGAACCGCTCGCCGATGCCTTCTTCGACACGTTCCCGCAATTGCAGGGTCTCCGGTTCACTCACGCCTGGAGCGGCCCGATCGATCTCAGCACGCGCATGGCGGTGCACTTCCAGAGGTATCACTCAGGCAAGGTCGTCTATGCCGGCGGCTATTCGGGCTTCGGGGTCTCGGCTTCGCGGTTCGGCGCGCGCATCGCGCTCGATATTCTCGACGGCTCGAAGACTTCGGAGAGCAGATTGGATTTTGCGACACAACTGCCCAACGTCGTGCCGCCCGAGCCCTTTCGCTGGCTTGGGGCGCAGGTCACGATGTATGCGCTCGATACCGCTGACCGAAAAGGCGGATGGCGCAAGCCGTGGCTCAGACTGGTTTCGGCAATGGGCTTTCCATTGAGCTGAAAATGCCAGAGCCCCCTGAAGGTCATGGGGCGCGAGCTCTATGACGGGACTGGCCGGATACCCGGCTCCGGCCAGCCCTCAAGACGTCAGCCGCGGTGATGGCTCTCCTGCAAGCCGTAGACCGGTGTTTCGATGCCGGCCTGGCGGGCCTTCAGTTGCAGCGAAAGATACTGCGAATAGTGCCGCGACTGATGCAGGTTGCCGCCATGAAACCAGAGAGCCTCCTGCTGTGTCGGCTTCCACATGTTGCGTTGTTCGCCTTCCCAGGGCCCGGGGTCCTTTGGCGTGTCGGAGCCCAACCCCCAGCATTTTCCGACCTTTTCGGCCACCTCACGGCTGATGAGATCGGCCGCCCAGCCATTCATCGAGCCGTAGCCAGTGGCGTAGACGACGAGATCCGTCGGCAGTTCGGTTCCGTCCTTGAGCACAACCGACGTTTCGGTCAGGTGATCGACGTCAGCGCCGGATTTCAGCTTGATCGAGCCATCGATAATGAGGTCGCATGCGCCGACATCGATGTAGTATCCGGAGCCGCGGCGCAGGTATTTCATGAACAGGCCGGAGCCGTCGGCACCCCAGTCGAGCATGAAACCGGCCTTTTCGAGGTCCGAATAGAACCGGGCATCGCGCTCGCGCATCTTGTCGTAGAGCGGGATCTGGAACTCGTGCATGATTTTATAGGGCAGCGAGGCAAAGATGAGGTCGGCCTTGCGTGTCGTCATGCCGGCGGCGACGGCGCGCTCGGAGTAGAGGTCGCCGAGCCCAATCTCCATCAGCGAATCCGACCGCACGATGTGGGTAGAGGAGCGCTGGACCATGGTGACGTCGGCGCCCGCCTCCCACAGGGCGGCGCAGATGTCGTGGGCCGAGTTGTTTGCCCCGACGACGACCACCTTCTTGCCCTTGTAGGCGTCTGGCCCCGGATGTTGCGAGGAATGCTGCTGTTCGCCCCTGAAGGTCTCCTGTCCCTTGAACTTGGGAATGTTGGCCTTGCCCGACATGCCCGTGGCCAGCACAAGCTGTTTTGGCCTCAGCACCACTTCCTTGCCGTCGCGCTCGACAACGACGGTCCACTCCTGCTTGTCCTCGTCATAGGCGGCGGATCTGCAGGTGGTCGAGCTCCAGTAGTTGAGCTCCATCACCTTGGTATACATCTCCAGCCAGTCGCCGATCTTGTCCTTCGGCGCAAAGACCGGCCAGTTTTCCGGGAAGGGGATGTAGGGCAGGTGGTCGTACCAGACGGGGTCATGCAGGCAGAGCGACTTGTATCGCTTGCGCCAGCTGTCGCCGGGGCGTTCGTTCTTCTCGATGATGATCGTCGGCACGCCGAGCTGGCGCAGGCGGGCGCCAAGTGCAATGCCGCCCTGGCCACCGCCGATGATGACGACATAGGGCTGTGTCTCGTAGCCGAGGCGCGCTGCTTCCTCCTGGCGTTTTTCACTCCATGTCTTGCGATTGGGGTCGTGGCCGTGTTCCGCCCCCATCGGTCGCTTCAGACCCTTGGGCTCTTCATGTCCCTTGATCTCGCTCATCGTGGTCAAAAGCGTCCAGATCAAGCCGTTCTTCAGACGGATATGGCCATAGCCACGGGCAACATCGGTTTCAAATTCGAACCAGCCTTGCGTGACGCCGTCACCGTCCGTCGCAATTTCTTTCTCATCCTGGCGGAAGCGCGATGGTTTGATCGTCTTCAACTGGTTTGTCAGCATGTCGCGGATCTGATCCTGGCCCTCCATCGTGCGCAGGTTCCAGGTGAACGTGACCAGATCGCGCCAGTAGCAGTCCGCCTGGAACAGGTTGACCGCCGCTTCGATGTCTCCGCGCTCCAGCGCCTTGCCGAGTTTGGCCAGGGCTGTGTCTATCTTCGTGTTGGGGCTGTCTTCAAGCATGGTATCTCCTCCGTTTTGCTCGAATATCAGGTGGCAACGCCGGGGCGGCTCCTCCTTCCCCGGCGCAGCTATGGTTCATTTTGAAAGGTCGATCAGGATCTTCAGCTGCTTTCCGGCTGGATCCAGCAGGGCGTCGAAACCTTGGGCAACGGCCTGGTCAAGGGTGATGGTGTTCGTCACGACCTTGCTCGCGGGCAGCAGGCCCAATGCGATCAGCCGGATGACGCGCGGCCAGTAATGAGTCGGGTAAGCCCAGGAACCACGCAGGTCGATGTCCTTGAAGGTGACCTGGAACCAGTCGAGCGGGTTCTCGTGCGGATGCAGGCCTGTTTGCACGACGACGCCCTGTTTGCGCACAGCATCGACGCAGGCCTTGAGCGCATGTTCGTTGCCGACGCATTCGATCGCGACATCGCAGCCGACATTGCCTTCCGAAATGGAGCGAACGACGTCGCCGGGACTGTCCCGCTTGGGATTGATCGTAATGAGATCCGGCAGGATCGATTTGGCGAAGGCGAGCCGCGCATCGTTGATGTCGGAAACGAAGAGTTGGGCGGCACCGGCTGCCCTTGCAGCCAGCAGCGTCAGAATTCCGATCGGCCCTGCACCGGTGATGAGCACGCTGCTTCCTGCCGTCACGCCACCGCGATCGCAGGCGTAGACGGCAACCGCGGTCGGTTCGACGAGGGCGGCCTCCTCGTCACTCATGGCATCTGGGATTTTCTGGACGTTGTAGTCGTTGAGCGTGGCATATTCCGCCATCCCGCCCCACTGCCAGCTGAGCCCCGCGAGCGCGAGATCCGTGCTCAGGTGATAGAGCCCGCGATCGGCAAAGTAGTCGCCGGCGCGCGGCATGATCAGGGGCTGAACCGAGACCCTGTCTCCAACTGCGACGGTGCTGACGCCGTCGCCGACCGCTTCGACGACGCCACCGAACTCGTGTCCGAGGATTTGCGGGCCATGGGCGCCGGTATAGGGATGCGGCTCCTTGGGAATAAAGATCGGGCCATAGGCGTATTCGTGCAGGTCCGTGCCGCAGATGCCGACAAACCGGTTGCGGATGAGGACCTGACCCGGTGCGGGCTTGCGATCGGGTGGCGAGATCTGTTCAAGCCGCAAATCCCTGGCTGCATGAAATCTGAGTGCGCGCATGTTTCCTCCGTTCTGTCTTTGTTGCGACAATACGGAGCAAGGCACGTGCCAGAATTCTCTCAGGGGTGATTGAAACCTGTAATCAGCAACTTAAGGGCGTTTGTTGAAGTTGTTCACCTGAGCGGCTGCAACAGGTGTGGCACCACACCTGTTGCGTGCTAGTGCTTGGCGCGCAGCCCGTGCCGCTTGATCTGGCGGTGAACGGTGGAGCGATCGACGCCCAGGCGTCGGGCCGCTTCGGAAATGTTCCAACCACAGGATGAGAGCACGATCTGGAGCGACGCGCCGTCGTCGGACTGTCCGCTTGGGGGCGGCCCCTCCTTCTTGTTCGTCAGCGCGGCTATGAGATGCTCTGGCAGGTCGGCGAGCTCGATCCGGTTTTCGTCGCAAACGGCAGCCGCGACAGCCAGGACGTTGTCCAGTTCGCGGATATTGCCGGGCCAGCCATGGGCTTTCAGTGCGGCCAGTGCGTCGGAAGAAACGTGTAAAGGTCGCCCTTCGCTCCTGTGCCTATCGAGCAGTGCTGCAAGCAACCATTCGAAATCCGGCCGGTCGCGAAGCGGCGGCATAAGGAACACAGCGGCATTCAGGCGATAGAACAGGTCTTCACGGAACCGTCCCTCCTGCACAAGCTGCTGCAACGGCCGGTGTGTCGCCGAGACAATGCGCAGGCTAACCGGTTTCGGTTCCACCCCACCCAGCGGCAGGATTTCCCGTTCCGCCAGGACCCGCAGCAATCTGGTCTGCAAGACCAGGGGCATGTCGCCGATCTCATCGAGGAACAGGGTTCCGCCATCCGCCTGTTCTATCAGCCCTTTGCGCCCCTTGGGCGATGCGCCGGTAAAAGCGCCTGGCAGATATCCGAAGAGTTCGCTCTCGATAAGGTGTTCGGGCAACGCTGCGCAGTTGATGGCAACGAACTTGCCCTTGAGGCCGCTGCTGTCGTGGATGGCCCGCGCGAGGTGCTCCTTGCCCGAACCGGTCTCTCCCTGAATAAGGACCGGTAGCGCAGTTGGCGCCAGCTTGGCGATCCGCTCCTCGAGGGCGGCAATCACTGGCACATTGCCGCCGAGCCGGCGCGTAGCCGAAAGAGTTGCCATCTTGCCGGCCGTCCTGCCAACAGGAAACTGCGGTTCGATCGCATGGGCAAAGAGCGCGTTTCCGTCACGGGCGGTCAAAAGACGCTCCTCCGTCGGCCTGCGGCGCGTCAAATCAACCAGGCCATCGACGCCGATATCGAAGAAGCGGGAGATCGGCTGCCCGATGAGATTCTGCGGGTCACGCCAGTCGAGCCCGGCCGCGCGCGCAAGGATGCGGGCGCCCCCATGGGTCATGCCGATGATGAGGCCGCGCCCGTCTATCGAGATCGCAGCCTCGGGATCGACGTCGAGGAACTCCGGCGAGCGGGCAAAACGTAGCACCCATTCATGGCGCGTGCGCGCCATCAGGTTGGCGAGTTCGATCCGCCGCACGGTGGCGGCGACGAGGTGGCGTGCAAGGTTCTGGCTCGCCTTCAGGATCGGGGAACTGAGCAGCGAAATGTCGAGGACGGCCGAAAGCCCTCCTTCGGTATCGTAGATCGGCGCGGCGGTGCAGGAGAGCGGAGTATGCGTCGTATCGAAATGGTCGCTCTGGTGGATCGTCAGCGCTTCGCCGGTTTCCAGGCAGGCTCCGACCGCGCACGTGCCCGCGCGCGCCTCCGCCCAATCCGATCCGAGATAGAGACCGGCTCGTCGCAGGTTGTTGTCGAAGGAGGGATCGCCCAGAAACTCGACCGTCACGCCTTTTCGATCGGAAAGCAGGAGGACGTAGTTTTGTCCGGCGACCTGATTATAGAGGTTTTCAAGACCAGAGCGCGCGATCCTGATAAGGTCTTCGGCCTCCTGCCGATGCTCACGCAGGCGAAGCTCGGGCAAGATATAGGCTTCGCAAGTCTGCGCCGGATCCAGCTTGTGCTGATCGAGACACCGCAGCCACGATTTGACGACGACCTCATCGCGGCCGGTTGCCAGGCCTTGTCCTACCCGCTCGATTTCGCGAACATGTTCCGAATGTGAAACCATGGAATTTCGATGGCATCGCTGCCATGCTCCTCCATTCCTCCAAACGCGAATGAGTTCACGCCTAATCCGCTTTGTAAAGGGCAGGGGGACATTTCATGCGCATCGAGCGCAATCGACTGTGGTCTTGCCGTCACGGCGATCTCGGGCACCGCCTGCCCACGTGCCTAAACGGCGCCTTTTCGCCTTTGTCGGCGCCGAACGTGGAACGGAGGATGGATGCGGGAAGGGCCGGATTAATCCTTCGGCTATTCTGCCGAAGTCTTCTCCTTCGACAAGGCACACCCTTTGATATCCCTGGACAACAGCCGCTTCCGCCTCTCCAGGCCACTCAACGGCGTGAATGCCAGCTGCGTCTGGCGAGGACGGTCACGCCGACGATTTCATGGCGGCGCGCAAGGTATCGTTGATGCGGTCTTGCCAGCCGGGTCCGTCCGCCTGGAAATGCGCCAGCACATCGCTGTCGATCTTGAGCGAAACGAGTTCCTTGGCATTCGGGAGCGCAGGTCTTTCGACCGCGGGCGCTGCCACTTTCTTTGCCGGCTTGAACAGAGCCTCGGCTGCATCTTTCGGATTTGCTGGTCTTCGGGGTGTCGTTGCCATGGGTATTTCCTTTTCGTCACCGATCTGGCTCTGTGGCCTATTCGCCTTGCTGAATGCTCAAGGGGTAGCGCTTGGGATGGTGCACGGAGGTTGATATGTTGATAGGGCGATTTTCGGCTGAGAATGCGATCTGATCCAATGTCAGTACCGCGGTTTTCTGCTCCAGCTTGAGCAAGGTGACTTCGTCTTCGTCGGGATAGCGCGCGCTGATCGTTGTCTGTCCCCGCACGGGGCGCAGGCCGTAGCGCTCGCGCAATTCAGCGTAGAGCGAACGGTTTCCAGTCGACCAGTCCAGATCCAGCAGTCCCGGGCAAGCGGCCGGCTGCAGCCAGTCATACTGTATGACCACTGGCACGCCGTCGAGCGTGCGTAGGCGTTTCAACAACACGACGTCAGCGGCTTCCGGCAGGTAGAGCGCGCGCGAAATCTCCGGCGGAGCAGCATAGATCTTGGCTTCCAGCAGGCGGCTGCCGGGCACCATGCCCTTGGCGATCGCGTTGGCAGTAAAGCTCGTCAGCAAATGCAACTCGAACGGTTCGCTTTTTTCGGCAACGTAAAAGCCCTTGCCCGGCTGACTTTGCAGATGGCCCTCCTGGACGAGTTCGACAAGTGCCTGCCTGATTGTAATGCGGCTGACATCATAGGCCTGTACCAGCTCGCGCTCGGAGGGAAGTTTGGAATGGGCGGGGATGGTGCCGTCTCGCGTCAGATCCAGGATGTTCTGCTTGACCTGCCTGTAGAGAGGCTGCTGGTCATCGCGATCGAGTGGCTTCAGCCGGGCGCGTTCCGCCAACGGATTGCTTCGAACTGTCGGCTTCTTTGCGGGCATCTTTTCCGTACCGTTTGTGACGATTCTAGTGCTGCACGAAATATGGCAGCAAGGCAACGGCCTATCTTGACATGTCTGGATATGACCAGTTACGACTGGCGTTATTAGACAACCGAGGTATCCGATGAAGCTCACTCTGATTGGCGGCGGCGGCGTAAGAGCGCCCCTATTCGTAGCTTCGGCTCTTCGCAGGGCCGAACGCAGCGGGCTTACCGAAATCTGCCTGCATGACGTCGATCAATCGAAACTCGAAATCTTCGGCGGGCTTGCCCGCGAGATTGCTCTGAGGATGCAGTCGCCCGTCCGCATTTCCGCCACCGTAACTGCCGAGAAAGCCCTTGAGGGCGCGCGCTACGTCGTCACCACTGTTCGGCCCGGCGGCGAGGATGGGCGTGTCAAGGACGAGCGGATTGCCTTGTCGCACGGCGTTCTCGGCCAGGAGACCACCGGACCTGGCGGTTTTGCCATGGCGTTGCGCAGCATTCCCGTCATCACTGAATATGCTCAGCTGCTGAAAGAGGTCAGCCCGGATGCCTGGCTCTTCAACTTCACCAACCCCGCGGGTCTGGTGGCACAGGCGCTGAGCGACGCGGGCTTCGATCGTGTCGTCGGCATCTGCGACGGCGCCAATGCTGCCCAGGAAGCGGTGGCACAAAAGCTCGGCGTTGCCGTCAGGGACGTGCAAACCGAAGTCTTCGGCCTCAATCACCTGTCGTTCACCCGGTCAGCAGTCGTCGGAGGGCAGGAGGTTCTGCAGGGTCTGCTGGATGACGATGCGTTTCTTGCCGAAACGGCGCAGCGCATTTTCGATCCGGCGATCATCCGGCGGCATCGGCTCTGGCTCAACGAATATCTCTACTACTTCTACTATGCCGAGAAGGCGCTTGGCGACATCCAGGCCGATGCGCGCACCCGTGGTGAAGAAGTGCGCGACCTCAATCGTACCTTGATCGCGGAACTATCCGACATCGGCGTCGAGCGCGACGCGGATGCTGCCCTGGCTGCCTACTTCGCCTACGAACAGCGCCGTGAGGCGACCTACATGCATTACGCTCGGCCCGAAGCGCCGAGCATGGAAGATGCCGACAGGGCAATCCGCGCCGTCAGTGCGCATGCGGCGGACGGCGTCGGCGAGGGTTATGCCGGTGTTGCGCTCAACATCATCGATGCGATGGAATCGGGCGCCGAGTGCCATATCGGATTGAACGTGCGCAACGGTGAGGCTATCGACGGCCTTAGGCCCGATGACGTCGTGGAAGTCAGCTGCGTCGTCGGCCGCGACGGCATCAAGGCGAAAAAGATTGGGGCGATGCCGGAGGCACAGGCGCAACTCGTGCACAACATCAAGCGTTATGAACGGCTCGCTGTCAGGGCGATTGCAGAGCGGCGGAAGGATCTGGCCGTCGAGGCTCTGGTCGCGCATCCGCTTGTGTTGTCCTACTCGCGCGCGGAGCCGTTGGTCGAGCAATACATCGCCGCCCATCAACCCTTTGCCGGAGAATGGCGTTGATACTTTCAAGACAGGGCAGGGCCGCTCCGTACGATGTGGTGCTGGCTGGAGAGTACTATTACGACCTGATTTTTTCCGGCCTCGGCGACGTGCCAAGGCTCGGCGCCGACGTATGGTCGAAGGACTTCGATGCCGTCCCAGGCGCCAGTTACACGACGGCTCGTGCCTTTTCCTTGCTCGACGTGAAGGCCGGCTGGTGGTGCGAGACCGGAACAGATCTCTTCAGCCAGTTGATGATTGCGGCGGCAACGCGCAACGCGATTGACGTGTCCCTGTTCCAGCGGCGCGCAGAGGCCCGGATCCGCCTGAGCGCCGCATTCTCCATGGCACAGGATCGGGGATTCATCAGTCACTTCCAAGGGGAAGAGACGCTTCCGTCCAAAGCCGAAATCGAACGGCTGGGGCCGCGGGTCCTCATCGTGCAAGGGCTCACCTGCCGGAACGATTTGGCAGATCTGTTCGCCTTCGCCCGCTCCATCGGCATCTTTTGCTGTCTGGATTGCCAGCATGTCGACGAGGGTATCGCTGAAGGCAATCTCGCTGACATTCTGCGCCACACCGATTGCTTCATCTGCAATGAGACCGAGGCAACGCGGCTGACAGGCAGCGCGAGCCATGATGGGGCGCTGCTGGCCATTGCCGGATACTGCCCGACAGCCGTGATCAAACGCGGCGCACGCGGTGCCGCAGCACTCCATGCCGGCCAGGTCATCGAAATCGGCGCGCCGCAAGTCGAAGTCGTCGATACGACCGGTGCCGGCGACAGTTTCAACGCCGGCTTCATCTACGGCCTGTTGCAGGGCTGGCCGATGGCGAAGGCGCTTCGAGCCGCCGTTGCCTGTGGCTCGGCCTCGGTGACGGCACATGGCGGCAAGGCGCTGCCCCGAGAAAGTGAGCTTCTTCAAAGCATGGCAGAAGCCACCTGGTAAAGAACGACACATCAAACGCAACGTGGGAGCATGCATATGAAACGTCGGGAATTCCTTGCATCCGCAGCGGCAGCTGCTGCGGCAATTGCCATCAGTCCCAGGCTGGCCTTCAGCGCTGACGGAGCGGTCGAAGTGATCGTGGGGAGCGATCAGAACGTGGCGGACTTCTGGTCCAATGTGGTCGTTCCGGCCTTGCAGCAGGAACTCCCGGACCTCGTTGTCAACGTGACAGTGTCTGACGGCAATTCGGGCATGATGGCCCTGGCCGATCGCGCGCTTGCCGCGCTGAAGACGAAGAGCGATCCACAGGTCGATGTGATGGAAGCCTTCAATCCGCGCAACACCGTCGGCGCGATCGATGCCGGTCTTTGGGTCGATTTTTCAAAGGCATCGATGAGCAACTACGCAAAGCTCAACACGCTGGCGATCGATACCAATTTCGGCCTTCCATACCGTGGCTCGCAGGTGGTTCTGGCCTACGATTCCAACAAGGTGCAAACGCCTCCGAAGACTTGGGAGGAATTGACCGCCTGGATCAAGGCCACGCCCGGCCAGTTCATCTACAATCGCCCCGACAAGGGCGGATCCGGCGGCAATTTCGTACGGCGCGCGATCCACGAGGCCAACGGTCGGGACCCGTCCGCATTCACTGCGTCCAATTTCAGCAAGGAAAAGGCTGACGCGATGCTGCCGCCCGCCTGGGAGATCCTGAAGGATCTCGCCCCTTCGCTCTATCAGGGCGGATCCTACACTGCCGGCAACACGCCGTCACTTCAGTTGCTCGTCTCGGGCGTCGTGTCGATGGTACCGACCTGGTCCGACCAGGCCCTGTCCGGCCTGAAATCGGGCGAGTTGCCTTCTCACATCAAGCTGGCGCAGTTGCAGGACCTGGCATTCGTCGGCGGGTTTGCCTATTGCACCATCCCGACCAATGCCACGAACATCGAGGCTGCGACCAAACTCGCAAACGTCCTCATTTCTCCGGCTGTCCAGGAACAGATCGTCGATCAGATCGCCGGGTTCCCGTCGATCGAATGGTCCTATCTTTCGGACGAGATCCGCACCGCAAATGCCGACATCATCCCGAAGTCGATCCCGGCCTTCCCGGACGGCGAGTGGGAAGCAGCCGTCAATGACGGCTGGTATCGCAACGTCGCGCCCGCGATCGCGCGTAACTAAGAGATCGGAGCGCTGGTTTGGGAAGCGAAGGCACCTCTACACGAAACCTGAAAGGGCTGCTGCTCATCGGCCCGCCGCTTGCAGTCATGGTCTGCCTGCTGCTTTATCCCGCCGGCGTATCGATCGTGCAAACGCTCCAGGAGACCGCAGCCGATGGCTCCGTCTCCTGGAGCCTTGCTCGATATCATCGGTTCTTCACCGATCCCTACAGTGTCGCCAACTACGTTCGCACCGTGTGGACGACGGTGGTGACGCTGATCCTGCTGATCGCCATTTGCCTGCCGATTGCCATCTATCTGCATTTCACCCGCAGCCGCCTGGCCGCCGTCGTTCAGGCCTTGGCACTTTTTCCAATGTTTGTGCCCGGGATCATCGTCGCCTATGCGCTCATTCGATATATCGGCCCGAACGGCCTGCTTCAGTCGCTGCTGGAAGTCGTCGGGTTCAATTCGTACAGTTCGCCGTATCTGACCCCGTGGGGGCCGGTGATCGGTCTGGTCTGGGATCACATGCCTCTGACCTTGCTTATCCTGACCGCGGGCATGGCGAAGGTATCACAGGAAGCCATCGAGGCGGCCCGTGATGTCGGAGCCGGCTATGTCGTCATATTCCATCGCATCATCCTGCCGCTGATGGTCGAGTCGCTTCTGGTCGTGATGGCCTTGAACGTCATCAGCCTCTTCGGCTCGTTCGTCATCCCCTACATGCTGGGACCGGCATCTCCGGAGATGATGGGCCCCTATATGCTGAGGACATTTTCGGAAGTCCGTCAGCCCGATTTTGCCGCAGCGCAGGCCGTGATCACCTTCCTGACCTGCTCTGTCTTTGGCATCCTCTATGTCGTCATGCTGACGAGAAAGCAGGACGTATGAAGATCCGCGCCAGCACGATCGTGGGCAGCATCATCATGCTCGTCCTGATCGCATATGTGGTGATGCCCATTGCGACGGTGTTTCTCTGGGCTTTCGCCGAGAAATGGACCTATCCGGCCCTGCTTCCGACCGAGTGGGGCCTGAAATACTGGCACACGACATTGGCACGCGCCGATGTTCTCTCAGCCTTGCGCCTGTCGCTTGCGCTCTCGGTCACGGTGACACTGCTATCGGCAGTGATCTGCCTGCCGGCGGCCTATGCCTTTGCCCGTATGGAGTTCGTCGGGCGCCGCACCTTCATGATGTCGTTCCTCGCCATCAACGCGTTTCCGCGGTTCGGGTTGATCGTGATGATCGCGACGCTGTTCCTGAGCCTCAGACTTGTGGGCACGTTCTGGGGTATCGTCCTCGTGCAGCTGCTGAACACGATGCTGATCATGATCTGGCTGCCGTCAGCGGCGTTTCGCGGCGTCGACCGCCGACTGGAGGAGGCCGCCCGCGACGTGGGGGCCGGGCCGGTGCGAACATTCATTCGCATCACCATCCCTCAGGCGGCACCTGCTATCGGGGCCGCGATGCTGCTCACATTCGTTTCGACGTTCTACGAGACGGAAGGTGCATGGCTGGTCGGGGCACCCAAGCTGCGCACGATGCCGATGGTGATGTTGCAGATGATCACCGGGCAGATCGTAGTGCAATATGGAGCGGTCCTGTCCGTTCTGCTCTGGGTGCCATCATTCATCGCATTGTTGTTCGCGCGCCGGGTGCTGGCGTCGAACCAGTTTGCAAAAGGATTTGGCGCATGACGCCGCACGCACGCGTGTTGTCGGAGTTTTGTTGAAATGGCGAAATTGGAATTGAAGGGTATCGAGAAGCGCTACGGCAACATGGCCGCCGTCAGCGACATCTCCCTCGAAATCGCGTCGGGTGAACTGGTCTGCCTGCTCGGGCCCTCGGGATCGGGCAAGTCGACGCTCCTGCGCATCATGGGCGGCTTCGAAAAGCCGACGGCAGGCAGCGTCTTGATCGATGGTGTCGACGTGACGGCGAGTGCGCCGGAGAACCGCCCGACGGCGATGGTTTTTCAAAGCCATGCGCTCTGGACGCATATGAATGTTTTCGAGAACATCGCTTTCGGGCTGAAGCTCAGAAAGCTGAGCCGGGCGGAAATCGCTCGCAAGGTGGATGCGGCGCTCGATCTGGTCGGCCTCACAGGTTACGGCAAGCGCAGCCCGCTGCGCCTTTCGGGCGGTCAGCAGCAACGCGTGGCGATTGCGCGATGCATCGTTCTGGAGCCGAAGATCCTGCTCATGGACGAGCCGTTCGCCAGCCTCGACCAACATCTCAGGGAGCGTTTGCGCGAGGAAGTGCGCAATATTCAGCGCGAGCTTGGGATCACCACCGTCTTCGTAACCCACGGGCAGGACGAGGCGCTTGCGATAGCGGACCGGGTCGTTGTGATGTCGGTTGGCAAGATCAATCAGGTGGGCGGGCCCGCCGATATCTATGCGCAGCCGCAGGACAAGTTTGTTGCCGGCTTCATCGGCGCGATGAACATGATCGATGGTCATGTCTCGTCGGGCGTAATGGATGCCGCCGGCTTCAAAGTCAGCGTTCCGTTGCCGGATGGGGAGGCGACACTTGCGGTTCGGCCGGAGAAGCTGGCGATCGCGGCTCAGGCCGGAGGTATCTCGGCATCGGCAAAGATTACCCGCATAGTGCATTTCGGAGCGTACCGCACCGTCGAGGCGACAACCGACGGCATCAACCGCGTGAAGATACATGCCGACACCGAGACGGTACTCGAACCGGGTCAGGATATATTCCTCGATCCTGTTCATTTTTCCGTCTTCAAG
Source organism: Ensifer adhaerens (assembly GCF_013283195.1). Taxonomy (GTDB): domain Bacteria; phylum Pseudomonadota; class Alphaproteobacteria; order Rhizobiales; family Rhizobiaceae; genus Ensifer; species Ensifer adhaerens_G. Next base: position 1,248,420 of record NZ_JABEKT010000002.1, read on the forward strand.
GACGGGCACGACGTCTTCCGTTCGGCCGCAGTCAGCAGATGAGCTTTCGGCCCGCTCTCAAGTGGCACCGTTTGCGCCAGGTCCGGACAGACTGCGCGTTCGGGCTCACCAGCATGATGCAGGGCGCCGCGTGCGGCGCGTCGATGGAAGTCGATCTGCGCGCGCTTTGTGACGGCGATTTCGTCTGTCTGCACGATGCGACGTTCGATCGCGAAACCAATGCCGCCGGTCCGGTGCGCGACTTCACGTCGTCGGACGTCGGATCAATACTGATGCGCAACGATGATGGTCGGTTGGCAGACGTGCGGCCCATACTTCTTGGTGATCTTGCCGCCGAGATGGGCGGCGAGGCGGTTCATCCGGGCGCATTGATGCAGCTGGACTTCAAGGACGACATAGGAACACTTTCGGCAGATCATCGTCGGCGGTTTCACGATTGTCTCGCGGCCTGCGCGAGCCGCTTCATCCTTTCGGGAGATGATCCGGCAGGGCTTCTCAGCCTCGGGGCTGGCCTCTCGGGGCTCAAGATCGGCTATGATCCTTGCCGTGACGATACGCTGACACAGCTGCAACGAAGCGGAGCGTTCGAGGCTTTCGCGCGCGACGCTGTCAGCGCGGTGCCATTCGCCGCCTATGTCTATCTGGAATACCCCATCATACTTGCGGGGCTCGATGCCGGCGTGAACGTCATTTCGACCTTTCAATCGGCCGGCATGAAGGTGGACGCCTACACCTTGAATGCCGACCACAGCAGGGTCGAGGAGACGTTGGACCGTCTGGTTCAAGCCGGCGTTGATCAAATCACCACGGACGAGCCGCGCGTTCTTGAAAACCTGCTAAGCCGGGTCATTCCACAAAGAGGCTGAGCAGCCATGGCTGAAGAGCCCGCACGCTCGCGAGAACTGCGCCATTGCCATTCTGCTCGTTTCCCTGGAAGTCCGTGACGACACCTCCGCACTCTCTGACCAGCAGCGCTGAAGCAAGGTAGTCGAGCGTATCTAGCCCATCTTCGAAACAGGCGTGATGCCGTCCGGCCGCGACATAGGCGACAGAAAGTGCCGCAGAGCCAAGCCGTCTGGTGACGGCCGCCCGATCGATCACCGCACGCAAGGCGGTGTGATAGCGCTCCACCGAAACACCCTGGATCTGTCCAGGGATGGGAAGTCCGACGCCGACCACGGACCGTTCTGGCGCAACGTCGCCACAAGCAGGCAGCCGCTTGCCGTTCAGGTATGCGCCTCGGCCAGCTTCCGCGACAAACATCTCGTCACGGACGGGGTCGAAGACGACGCCTGCCATTACCCGACCGTCTTCCACATGCGAAATGACCTGCGCGAAAAATGGAATATGAAACGCGAAGTTCGACGTCCCGTCGATCGGGTCAATGATGAATGTCCGCCGGCCGGAACCTGCCGTGTCGCCTGTCTTTTCCTCGCCGACAATGCCTGCATCCGGGCATTTCTCTTTGAGCAGGGCGACAATTGTTCGTTCCGTCGCAATGTCTGCTGCCAGCTGATAGTCACGGGGGGCCTTCTCGACCATGCCGATCGTCTCGGTCGCGGCATAATATTCCAGGGCCGTGGCGCCACCAGCACGCGCCGCATCTATCATTGCTGACGTTACTTCGCTCGGCTGAAATGACATCGCTTACCTTCCCAGAGAGGGTTCATACCCAACTGGTCATAACAGGTCATTTCCAGTTGATCAAGCTGAGGGGCGACCGCGTCGCTGATCTGCGGGCCGTTGAAGCCGATCAAGGGTGTCGGGGTGGTCAACCATAGTCCGGCCGGTGACCAGGTCCTTGCCCATGTCGCGATTCAAGAGACTTTTCCTTCTCCTCCGCTTTGAGTGAGTTTGCGCGCTATTTCGTAGAACGCATGGACAAGCTTGCCGTTGCTGCGTTCGCGCAGACAGATGAGCGCCTCATCCATCAGCATTTCCGGGGCATCGATCCTGATTGGCACGAGACGGTTGTCCTGGCCGAACTCGGCGGACGAGACAAAGCCGATACCGCCGCCGGCGGCGACGATCTCGCGCACCGCTTCTCGCCCCTCGGCCTCGATTAGCGGCGTGAGCGTCACGCCGCATTGTTCGGCCATCGCCTCGAGCTTCTGGCGGGTCTTCGAGCCGCGTTCGCGCATGACGAGCGGGTGATTTGCCAGTTCCGCGAAGGTGACGCTCTCGCCTGCTGCAAGAGGATAGTCGCGGCTTGCGAAGGCGACGATCGGTGTGGAATTGAGCTTGAGAACGTCGAAGTCGCCGACCTGAGGGATTTCACCGAGCACACCGATATCGGCCTCATAGGCGTGCAGACTGGTAATGACCGTCTCGGTGTTGCCGGCGTCAATCGACACCTGAACCGTCGGGTAGGCGCGCCGGAAGGCGGCCAGGATGTGCAGCAGATGGTGCGCGGCGTCGGCGACGATCCGGAGCTTTCCGGCTCTCAATGCGCGCGATTCCGAAAGAAGATCGAGCGCCTGCTGTTCGACGTCGAACATGCGGCGCGTGACTTCCAGTAGCTGTTGGCCGGCATGCGTCAGCGTCACCTGCTTCTTGTTCCGATTGAAGAGCAGAACGTCATACTCTTCCTCCAGCTTGCGCACCTGGTCGGAAACCGCCGGCTGGGTCAGAAACAGCGCCTCGGCTGCCCGCGAGAAGCCGCCGTGGATGGCCACATTGTGGAAGGCACGGAGCTGGACATAGCGCACGGTAACATCCTTCAATAGATAAATTCTGTCGATGGAATCATCAGAACGAACGATTTGATTTATGTAAAGGGGCAAAAGATAGTTTCCGGAGCCAAACCTTTCCGGAGCGCGCCTATGAACCTTTCGGCCGTCGCCCTCGAACTCGCCGCTGCAACAGTCCTGCTGCTTTACGCCGTCAGTCTGGTCAAGAAGGGTGTCGAGGCCGCCTGTGGCGATGTCGTCACCCGGGCCGTCGGAGGTGCCGGCGGCAGGCCACGCGCGGCAGCCTACGGCTGTCTGATCGCAGTTGCCCTCCAGAGTTCGACGGCGGTCGCTATGCTCGCCGCCGGCTTTGCCGTCAGCGGCGCGCTGACACTGGACGTTGGCCTCGCGGTCCTGCTCGGCGCCGACCTCGGCTCGGCGCTCGTCGTGAAAATCCTGAGTTTCGATCTGCACTGGCTGGCGCCGCTCCTGATTACCGGCGGCGGTCTCCTGCATCTCAAGGCGCGTGCTCGAAAGCCAGTCGAGGCCGGGCGTGCGGTTCTCGGCATCGGCCTGTTGCTCCTGTCGCTGCAGATGATCGGCCACGCGACGCTTCCGCTCGGCCAAAGTCCACTGTTGCCGGCAGCGATCGAGATGCTGAGCAAGGACGCGCTGACGGTGATGATCGTCGCTGCGCTTTTCACCTGGGGCCTGCATTCCAGCGTCGCCGCAATCCTGTTGATCCTGACCTTTGCGGCTAAGGGGCTGCTGCCGCTCGACGTCGGCATCCCGCTCGTTCTTGGCGTCAATCTCGGCGGCGGGCTGATCGCTTTGTGGCTGACGCGCGGCCTGCCGGTGGAGGGCAGGCGGCTGCCGCTCGGTAATCTCATTTTTCGGGCGCTGTTCAGTGCCACGGTCTTCGCGCTGTTTTCCCTGCAGGTGTCTTTCGCGTGGCTGCCCGGTGTGACGGTCGCTTCCAAGCTCGTCAATCTGCATGTGCTGTTCAATGCAGCGTTGGTGCTTCTCGGTCTCGTTTCGTGTGGCCTGATGGCGCGCTTCGTTCGTCTGCTCACCCCGAAAGACGTCGCGGAAAAGGACGCCGGCCTCCTGGCGCATGTCAGCGCGCTGGACCAATCTCTGGTCGACAAGCCTGCTCAGGCATTGGCCGCCGCCGCACGGGAAGTGCTGCATATGGGAAACCTGATTACACGCATGCTCGAACCGGTCATGGACGTGATCGCCTCGCCAACGCCCGAGACCGTCGATGCGCTGCGGCGCATTGATGGTGACATCCATCGCGCCCATAGCGAGATCAAGCTCTTCATCGCCGCCGTCAACCGCGGCATCCTGACGGACGAACAGTCCCGGCGCGGCATCGAGCTCACCGAGGCGGCCATTCATCTGGAATATGCCGGCGACGTCGTGTCGAAGAGCCTGCTGCGCATGGCAGAGGAGAGGCTCGAAGGTGCCGGAGCCTTTTCGCCAGCGGGCTGGCACGAACTGATGGCGCTGCACTTGGCCGTGTTTTCGAATGTGAAGCTCGCCGCCAGCCTGCTGGTTTCACCTGAACCGGTGATTGCCCGCGAGATGGTGCGCCAGAAGGAGCATGTCCGGCGGCTGGTGCAGGAAAGCAGCCAGAGCCACCTCGAGCGGCTCAGGCAGGGAATATCCGCCAGCATCCAGTCGAGCGACATGCATCTGGAGATCGTTCGCGCGCTGAAGGAACTTAATTCGCTGGTCACGACCATGGCCTATCCGCGCCTTCGCGAGACCGGCGACCTACTCGAAAGCCGTCTCGTGCCGGCTGCGTAGTTGTATAAGATGAATCGATAGATTCATACAAAAGAACGATTTTACATATATATCAACCCGCCGCATTGTCATCCCCGGAGACGCCAACGTGAGGACGGACAATGCCAAACACCGCTTCTGACAGAACCATCGCACCGCTGGAAACGCCGAGACTGGGCGAGCCCTATCTGCTCACCCCCGGCCCGCTGACGACGGCCTACGAAGTCAAGGAGGCGATGCTCCGCGACTGGGGCTCATGGGACGGCGACTTTCGCGCGATGACGGCGGAACTGCGCCGCCAGCTTCTCGACATTGCCGGCGATACCGACGGCGAATTCGACTGCGTGCCGATACAGGGCAGCGGTTCGTTCTCGGTAGAAGCAATGCTCGGCAGCTTCGTTCCGCGCGACGGCAAGGTACTGGTGCTGATCAACGGCGCCTATGGCAATCGTATCGCCCAGACGCTCACCTATCTCGGCCGCGACCATGTGACGATCGACAAAGGCGATTACATGCCGCCGCGCGGCCCTGAAGTCGCCGCAGCACTCAATGCGGACCCTGATATCACCCACGTCATCGTCGTTCATTGCGAGACCAGCTCCGGCATCCTCAATCCACTGAAGGAAATCTCCGACGTCGTCTATGCCAGTGGTCGCAAGTTGCTGGTCGACTCGATGAGCGCCTTCGGCGCCGTTCCAGCCGGCATCGCCGATCTGCGCTACGAGGCGATCGTCTCGTCGGCCAACAAGTGCATCGAAGGCGTTCCGGGCTTCGGCTTCGTCATTGCCCGCAAGAGCGAGCTGGAGGCCGCCAAGGGGCGTAGCCATTCGCTCAGCCTCGACGTGCACGCGCAGTGGGAAACCATGAACAAGACCGGCCAGTGGCGGTTCACGCCGCCGACCCATGTGGTCGCCGCATTCCTGGAGGCGCTGCGGCTGCACCGGGAGGAGGGTGGTGTTGCTGCCCGCGGCGCCCGCTACGCCCGCAACCGCGACGTCATGGTCGCCGGCATGCGCGAGGCGGGTTTCGAAACGCTGCTTGCCGACCGATGGCTGTCGCCGATCATCGTCACCTTCTTCAGCCCGGCCGATCCGGCCTTCGCCTTCGACCGCTTCTACGAGTTGATGAAGCAGAAGGGCTTCATCATCTACCCCGGCAAGCTGACGGTCGTCGACAGTTTCCGCGTCGGCTGCATCGGCCGCATGGACGAGCATGTCATGCGCCGTGTGGTCGAGGCCGCACGCACATCTCTCACCGAAATGGGGGTTGCCAGTGCCGCCCCGCCGGCGGTCGCGCTTGCCGAACGCAGCCGTCTCGCCGCTTGAATGAACGATAGGATTTTCCCGATGAACCAGATGTCCAAGATCAATGTCGCCGTCACCGCCAACCGGCGCAGCTACCCCTGGCCGAACGTCCCGGCCATTGCCATCTGCCTCGACGGCTGCGAACCGGCCTATCTCGACGAAGCCATCAAGGCCGGGCTGATGCCGACGCTTGCCCGCATGCGCCAGACGGGCACCGAGCGCACGGCGCTCAGCGTCATCCCGAGCTTCACCAACCCCAACAACCTGTCGATCGCCACCGGCCGTCCGCCGGCCATTCACGGCATCTGCGGCAATTATCTCTATGAGCCGCAGACCGGCAACGAAGTGATGATGAACGACCCGCGCTTTCTGCGCGCGCCGACCATCTTCAAGGCCTTCTATGATGCCGGAGCCAAGGTCGCCGTGGTTACCGCCAAGGACAAGCTCCGCGCACTTCTCGGTCACGGCCTCAAGTTCGACGAGGGCAGGGCGATCTGCTTCTCGTCCGAAAAGGCCGACAAGTCGACCAAGGCGGAGCACGGCATCGACAATGCCTCGGCCTGGCTCGGCCGTCCGGTGCCCGAAGTCTATTCGGCGGAACTGTCGGAATTCGTCTTCGCCGCCGGCGTGAAGCTACTGAAGGAGTTTTCTCCCGATGTCATGTACCTGACGACGACCGACTATGTTCAGCACAAATACGCGCCCGGCGTTCCCCAGGCGAACGCGTTCTACGAGATGTTCGACAAATACCTGACCGAACTCGACGCGCTGGGTGCCGCAATCATCGTGACGGCCGATCACGGCATGAAGCCGAAGCACAAGGCCGACGGTTCGCCCGATGTCATCTATGTGCAGGACGTGCTCGACGAATGGCTCGGCAAGGATGCCGCGCGCGTCATCCTGCCGATCACCGACCCTTACGTCGTGCATCACGGCGCACTTGGTTCGTTCGCAACCGCATATCTGCCGGAACGCGCTGACAAGGAAGACATCATCGAGCGTCTTGCGGCGATCGACGGCATCGACGTTGTTCTTTCGCGACCAGAGGCCTGCATCCGTTTCGAACTCCCGGATGATCGCATCGGCGATATCGTGCTCATCTCCTCGGAGAACAAGACGCTCGGCACCAGCGAACATCGCCATGACCTTGCCGCGCTGAACGAGCCCTTGCGCTCACACGGAGGCCTCACCGAGCAGCAGGTGCCTTTCATTTCGAACCGCAAGTTGCCTGAGCTTACCTCAGCTGCCTCTCTGCGCAATTTCGACGCCTTCTATTATGCGCTGGTCGCCGCAGCGCAGCCAGCAAAGTGAGGAGCGGCCGATGACCAAGGTGGAAACGACGTTCGCTCTGCGCCACGAGCCCATGCGCATTGCCGGTAAAAAGGTCGATGCCGAGGAGGTGATCGAGGTGCACTATCCCTGGAACGATGCCGTTATCGGCACCGTTCCGGCCGGCAATGCCGAACATGCCCGCAAGGCCTTCGAGATCGCGGCGGCCTATCAGCCGAAGCTGACGCGATACGAACGCCAGCGCATCCTCTTAAAGGCGGCCGAGATGCTGGTTGCCCGCAAGGAGGAAATCTCCGACATCATCACGCTGGAGCTCGGTATCTCGAAGCAAGATTCGCTCTACGAGGTCGGCCGCGCCTTCGATGTGCTGACGCTGTCGGGCCAGATGTGCATTCGCGATGACGGCGAGATTTTCTCGTGCGACCTCACTCCGCATGGCAAGGCGCGCAAGATTTTCACGATGCGCGAGCCGCTGACTGCCATTTCGGCGATCACGCCCTTCAACCATCCGCTCAACATGGTGGCGCACAAGGTGGCGCCGGCGATCGCTACCAACAATTGCGTGGTGCTGAAGCCGACGGAACTGACGCCGATGACGGCACTCGTCTTCGCCGACATTCTCTACGAGGCCGGATTGCCGCCGGAAATGCTGTCGGTGGTCACCGGCTGGCCGGCTGATATCGGCATGGAAATGATGACCAACCCGAACTTCGACCTCATCACTTTCACCGGCAGCGTGCCGGTGGGCAAGCTGATCGCGGCCAACGCGCACTACAAGCGCCAGATCCTCGAGCTCGGCGGCAACGATCCGCTGATCATTCTCAACGACCTCTCCGACGACGACCTGGCAAAGGCCGCCGACCTTGCGGTTGCCGGCGCGACGAAAAACTCCGGCCAGCGCTGCACGGCCGTCAAGCGCATCCTCTGCCAGGAAAGCGTCGCCGACCGCTTCGTGCCGCTGGTGCTGGAGCGCGCAAAGAAACTCCGCTTCGGCGACCCGATGGATCGTGCGACGGACCTGGGCACGGTCGTGCATGCCCGTGCCGCCGAAACCTTCGAGCGCCGGGTGCATATGGCGGCCGAGCAGGGTGCTGAGATCCTTTACGATCCCGGTCGCCGTGGTGCCCTTCTGCCGCCGATCGTGGTCGATCGCGTGCCGCATTCGAGCGAACTCGTGATGGAGGAAACCTTCGCGCCGATCATTCCGATCGTGCGGGCGCCTGATGATGACGATGCGCTGATCGCACTTTCCAACTCGACCGCCTTCGGCCTTTCGTCGGGGGTCTGCACCAACGATTTCCGCCGGATGCAGAAGTACATCGCCGGGCTCAAGGTCGGGACGGTCAACATCTGGGAAGTGCCCGGCTACCGCATCGAGATGTCTCCCTTCGGCGGCATCAAGGATTCCGGCAACGGCTACAAGGAGGGTGTGATCGAAGCCATGAAGAGCTTCACCAACGTCAAGACGTTTTCCCTGCCCTGGTAAGCTGGGCCCCGGTGATCCGGGCGTCCCCTGCCTGGCCACCATTTCTGGGAGCTGCCGATCGGCAGCTCCCTTTTTCTTGGCCTGCTGCAGCCCTTTTCGGCGTATGCCGCCCGGCGATGCAGCCGGTGGTAGTTTCATCGTCAATTGCCCCGCGGGTGCTCAATAAAGCGGCAGAAGATCCATAGTTTTTACTTTGCCAACGATAAGAATAATAAATTTTACTAATTGAAATGACCCACGCAGAATGCCTCCTGAAGCGTGCAAGACAAGGGCAGCGACAGATTGCCAGCCATGCTTCCCGGATTTTTTCCAGGCCTCCAGAGGAGATTTTCAGCATGAACCGTCATATGTTTTTTATGCTTGCCGGCGCCATGTCCGTGGCGCTTCCCGCCATAGCATCCGCCCAGACAGAACTCACAGTTTACACCGCCGTCGAGGCTGTCGACCTCGATCGCTACAAGGCGACGTTTGAGAAGTCGCACCCAGATATCAAGATCAACTGGGTCCGGGATTCGACCGGCGTGATGACGGCCAAGTTACTCGCCGAAAAGGACAACCCGCAGGCGGATGTCGTCTGGGGGCTGGCTGCGACATCGCTGCTGCTCCTGAAGACGGAAGGCATGCTGGAAGCCTATCAACCGAAGGGCGTCGAGGCGCTCGACAAGAAATTCGTCGACAAGGACAACCCGCCGAGCTGGGTCGGCATGGATGCCTATGTCGCGGCCCTGTGCTACAACACGGTCGAGGGCGAGAAGCTCGGCCTGAAGGCTCCCAAGAGCTGGGACGACCTGACAAAGCCCGAGTACAAGGGGCATGTCGTCATGCCGAACCCGGCCTCATCTGGCACAGGCTTCCTCGACGTGTCCGGCTGGATGCAGATGTGGGGCGAGGAGAAGGCTTGGTCCTTCATGGACAAGCTGCATGAGAACATCTCCGCCTACACTCATTCCGGTTCGAAGCCGTGCAAGATGGCAGGTGCCGGCGAAGCCGTGATTGGCGTTTCGTTCGAGTTCCCTGGCGCCAAGGCCAGGAGCGCAGGCGCACCGATCGACATCATCTTCCCGTCGGAAGGATCGGGCTGGGAAGCGGAGGCGACGGCAATCATCGCTGGAACGGCGAACCTCGAAGCCGCAAAAACCCTGGTCGACTGGTCGGTCACCAAGGAAGCCAACGAAATGTACAATGCCGGCTATGCCGTGGTCGCCTATCCCGGCGTCGCCAAACCGGTCGAGCATCTGCCTTCCGACATCGCTTCAAAGATGATCGACAACGACTTCGAATGGGCCGCGAACAATCGCGCCACCATCCTGAAGGAATGGCAGAAGCGCTACGACGCGAAGTCGGAACCGAAGAGCTGACCTCTGATCGACAAAGGGCGGAGTGCATCGCGCTCCGCCTTTCGCATTCTCGAAAATTGCCTGACGGCCAGCGGAGCTTGCAGATGAGACATGCCCTGTCGATCGAACCGACACCCACGAGCATTCCCCCCACCGCCGCAGACGCGGCGTCCTATCTGGAAATCTCCGATCTCTGGAAGAGCTATGGCGACTTCGTCGCCCTTCGTGACATCTCCCTGAGCATAGCAAGGGGTGAATTCATCTGTTTCCTTGGTCCCTCCGGTTGTGGCAAGACGACCCTCCTGCGCGCGATCGCCGGCCTCGACCTTCAGTCCAGTGGCAAGATCCTGCAGGGCGGCCACAACATCTCGACTCTGCCTGCCTCCAACCGGGACTACGGCATTGTCTTCCAGTCCTATGCGCTCTTTCCCAATCTCACCATTGAGCAGAATATCGCCTTCGGTCTTGAAAACGCCGGCCGATCGAGAGCGGAGATTGCTACGCGCGTCGCTGAGCTGCTGGCAACGGTCGGGCTTTCTGAACAGAGCAAAAAATATCCGGCCCAGCTTTCCGGCGGCCAGCAGCAGCGCATCGCGCTTGCACGTGCTATCGCGATATCGCCCGGCCTGCTTCTGTTGGACGAGCCGCTGTCCGCCCTAGACGCCAAGGTTCGGGTACATCTGCGCCATGAAATCAAGTCGCTGCAGCGAAAGCTCGGTGTTACCACCATCATGGTAACGCACGACCAGGAAGAGGCACTGGCGATGGCGGATCGGATCGTGGTGATGAACCACGGCGTCATCGAGCAGGTCGGGTCACCGACCGAAATCTACAGCCACCCGAAAACCCTCTTCGTTGCCGATTTCATCGGCGAAACCAACCAATTCCCTGCAAAGGTGTTGAAGGACGGGACGGTTGAGATTGGCCACTCGGCCTTCGATTGCTCAACGAAGGATCTTGTGGTGGGCGCGACTGCGACAGCCGTGGTGCGCCCCGTCGATATCATTCCGCATGGGGCCAATGCCCACGCCGTCAATGCCGTCGACCGGCCGGCGACGCCACAAAACCTTATCGATGCCGAAGTACGGGAGATGGAGTTCCTGGGCATGTTCTGGCGCACGCGCCTGACGGCGCCGCGGCTTGGCGAGCGCACCCTGGTTGCCGACTTCTCCGTCAATGCGGTGCGCAGGCTACACATAGAGACGGGTGGGGTGATCCAGGTGGAAATCCCGCGCGATCGTCTGCTGCTCTTTCCAAGGAGTGCCTGAGGATGAACATCGCCCTCGAAGCACCATACCTGCCGCTAGCCGGCAAGCGACTGCGGCAGGAAACGTCCCGCGATGACCGCATCAAGTTTGGCCTCATGGCCATCATCGGGCTCTACCTGATCGTCGCCCTGGGTGCGCCGCTTTTCGTCATGCTGTCGAAGTCGCTGTCGACCTATCGCTTCGATCTCGCCGCTTTCGAGTTCCAGGTCAGCGACGGAACGGGCGCGAAATGGGGCCCGGTCGAGACAGCGGATGCGCTCAACAGGAAGCTTGGCGCCGTGGCGGAAGGTGACCTTGCGAGCAGTACTGATGGCCGGCTCGCAGCCACCAAGTTCTTCCCGGACTTCAGCTTCCGCAGTCCGGTCCAGTACCGAATTCGTGGCACCACGGATGATGCTGCGTTTCTCGCCGGTTCGACGTTGGAGAAGGGCACCGAATGGCGTGAATATGACTCAGGCACCTTCCGGCGCATTATGCTGCGGCCGGCACGCACTCTCGGCCTCGACAATTTCAAGACCTATTTTTCGACGCCGGCACTTGCCCGCTCGATCTACAACTCGGTGCTGATGGCAACGATCAGTACGGTGGTGACGATCTCCATCGCCTTTGCTCTCGCCTACGGGTTGACGCGCAGTTGCATGCCGCTCAAAGGTCTGTTCCGCGGCATCCTCGCCATACCGATCCTCGTGCCGTCGCTCTTGCCCGGAATCGCGCTCGTTTACCTCTTCGGCAATCAGGGCATCTTCAAGGATTGGCTTCTCGGCTACTCGATCTACGGCCCGATCGGCATCGTCATTGGCTCGGTGTTTTTTACCCTACCGCACGCCTTCCTGATCATCCTGACCGCGCTCTCCATCGCAGATGCCCGCCACTACGAAGCCGCTGCATCGCTCAAGGCCAGCAAGTGGCGCACGTTCACGACCGTCACCTTACCAGGCGCACGCTTTGGCATCGTCTCTGCCGCTTTTGTCGTCTTCACGCTTGTCATCACCGACTTCGGGTTGCCCAAGGTAATCGGCGGTCAATACGGCATGCTTGCCGTCGATATCTACAAGCAGGTGATCGGCCAGCAGAATTTCGAGATGGGGGCGGTCGTTTCGGTCATTCTGCTGGTGCCCGCCATCCTCGCCTTCGCAGTGGACCGCCATATGCAGAAGCGCCAGGTGGCGCTGCTTTCGGCGCGGGCGGTGCCCTATGTGCCCAAGCCCAATGTCCGCATGGACGGCATCTGTCTTGCCTTCGCATGCCTCGTCAGTTTCTTCATCCTAGGCATGATCGCCATGTGCCAGATCGCAGCGGTCGTGAAGTTCTGGCCCTACGACCTGACGCTGACCGCGAAGAATTTCGCCTTCGACCTGATGGACGGCGGCGGCTGGACGGCCTATGCCAACTCGATCAAGCTTGCGTTGCTGACTGCGTTGTTTGGTTCGGTGATCGTCTTCGCCGGCGCCTATATGGTGGAGAAGGCGGATGCTTTCCGCTTCGGCCGGAACGTCTTCCATTTCCTGGCGATGATGCCGATGGCCGTGCCGGGGATGGTGCTCGGACTTGCCTACATCTTCTTTTTCAACAACCCGGCCAATCCACTGAACGCCATCTACGGGACGATGACGATCCTCGTCGTCTCGACGGTCACACACTTCTACACCGTTGCACATCTGACGGCGCTAACGGCGCTGAAGCAGATGGATCCGGAATTCGAATCCGTCGCGGCCTCCTTGAAGCAGCCCTTCCATCGGCTGTTCTTCCGGGTAACTTTACCTGTCTGTCTGCCGGCGATCCTCAACATCGCGATCTATCTCTTCGTCAACGCCATGACGACCGTCTCTGCGGTGGTCTTCCTCTACGCTGCCGATACCAAGCTTGCCTCGGTCGCCGTGCTCAACATGGATGATGCGGGCGACATCGCACCGGCGGCAGCCATGGGCATGATGATCTTCTACACCAACGTCGCCGCCAAGCTCATCCACGCGCTGTTCGCCCGTGGTCTCTTGGCCCGAACGCAGGCCTGGCGATAGGCTGAGCTGCCGCTGGCAGAGCATTCCACTTCGCCCGCGCGCCGCCGCTTCTGGTAAGTCGAACGTGGGGAATTGAGGCCGATAACGTCGGTCACACGAACGGTTTTGATGTCGTTTGCGGAAACCGAACGAGGATGCCGACCGAAAAACTTCAATGACGAGTTCGTTGCGATCGGCGGCATCGTCCCACATCGAAATAGCGGGTCGTCATGTTGCGGTCATCTGGTTGACGTACCAGCGAACGTAGCGATCGACATTCGCCTCCTTGGTCGGCGAATAGGGGCCGGGCTCGAAACCGGGGGAGGTGACGCCGATCCATTGGCGGCGGCAGATTTCCCAGTCTTCCGACATCACCTGGTGATGAAAGGCGGCAATTGCTTCCGGATCGTAGTCGCGTCCCTCGACGGCATTTTCGTCCACGAGCCAGTAACCCCGCACGATGGTCTTCGTCGGCGATACCGGCGTTATACGCACGGTATGGGCATAGTCGGAATTGGCGTGGCACCAGAAATTGATGTTGGTGTTGGCGCGCGCGGTGCCCATGTCGGCATCGGTAAAACCTGCCATCAGCACCCTGCAAACCGCCTGCCCATCAGGGCTCTCGGTGACCATGCCCTTTCGCACAGGCGTGCGATTGGCGCGGAACCATTCCGCTGTGTTGTTGGACGAGGTGTTGACGCGCGCAACGTCGAGACCGGCTTTCTCCCAGCGAAGTCGACACTCGCCCAACCGCTCGGCAATTTCGTCCTGGAGATCGGGATTGTCGTTCTCCGTGTCGTACTGCACGGAGACATACCCATGGTGATTGGCCTCGCAGTGATAGCACTCGCGATTGTTCTCGACGACGATTTTCCAATTCACATCGAGTTCATAATCGCGGATCAGGGCGACCTTGGCCCGTGCCATGCCCTGTGATTTCAAGATTGGCGACAGATGGTCGCGCAGTTCGTGGAAAGGGGAGGGTGTGTCGGCGAGGTTGACGAAGACAAGCCCATCGACCTCCTCCACACATACCTTCTTCAGCCCATGTGTCGTCTTGTCGAAATCCTCACCCATGATCGGCGCCCCGATGAGCCGTCCATCATGCGCGTAGGTCCACGAGTGATAGGGACAAACCAGTCGGGCCGACCGACCCTTCTCCTTGGTACAGATGATGGAGCCACGATGGCGACAGACGTTGTGGTGTGCGTGCAGTCTGCCATCGCGATCACGGACCACGACGACCGGCACCCCACCGGCAGTGAACGTCATGTAGTCGCCAGAATGGGCAAGCTCCACGGAATGGCCTGCGAAGAACCAGCTGTTGCGGAATATAAGCCGTTGCTCTTCGGCGAAGACCTCGGGATCCGTATAGAATGCTCCGGGCAGGCCGGAGCCGGGACGATATGCTTGCAGCCAATGGACGTTCATAAGAATGCCTCCAGTATACTGAACCGAGGGCATTGGAGCTGTTCTTGCCAGGCAGGGCAAACGCGATTACCTTGGGGAAAGGATTAGAAAAATTAAGGGTGATATGGCGTCCGCACACTTGCCGCTGAATTGGCTTCGAGCCTTCGAGGCCGCCGCGCGGCTCGGCAGTTTCGCCGGAGCCGGCGCTGAACTGAACGTCACACCGTCTGCGGTGTCGCAGCACGTTCGAGCGCTGGAAGGAAGGCTCGGCAAGGCCCTGTTCACCCGCCATGCCAATGGGGTCAGGCTGACGGATCGCGGCCGGCGTTATGCCGAGGAGCTTGGCCGGGCTTTCGCTGCGATCGACGAAGCCAGCCGCCGGATTGCCGGGCATGGCACGCGCGAGATGCTCGTCGTGCACGTGCCCACGTCGTTTGCCAGTCAATGGATTGCACCGCGGCTCGACCTTTTTCGCGCCAGCCACCCTGACATCGACCTCAGGCTGACAGCACTCGACCAGGGCGAAGACAAGGTCGACGCCACGATCGCCTTCGGACTGGGCAACTGGCCGAAGCATGATGCCATGCTCCTGCTGCGTGACGAGGCATTTCCGGTCTGCGGACCCAAATATGCCGAGGCGCTCACTGACCCGCAGGACCTGGATGGCCATGATCTGCTGCATGTGCCCGGATATTCTGAAGATTGGGACACTTGGTTCACGCATGCGGGCGTAAACGGCGTCGATACCTCGTCAGGGTCGTTCTTCGATCAATCGATCATGGCAATACGTGCAGCCGTGGAGGGAAAGGGCGTCCTGCTCGGCCGTGCAGCACTTGTTGAGCGTGAGCTTTCGAGTGGCTTGCTGGTGGAGCCTTTCGGTGTCCGGCTTCAAGCCGCCGGGTCATACTGGTTCCTGACGTCAGGGCCCAAGGCAAAACTGCCGAAGGTTATGGCGTTTCGGGATTGGCTGACCGAAATGACCTCAAGCTAGCGGGCCTCAAGAAAATTGACCGCCACTTGCCTCGCGCGTCAAAGACCGAGCGGTTGCGAAGAACGCGTGGATTGACTTGCTGTTGCGGCGATCCTTCAGGCAGATCAGCTTTTCATGCATCGAAAGGGGTTGATGTTCGAGCGCGATTTTTACCAGCCGCGGATCGTCGTCGAATTCAGCCTCCGAAACGATCCCAAGACCCGCGCCGGCGGCAACGATCCGCCGGACGGCTTCGCGGCCTTCGGCCTCGATCGCAAAGCGCAGGGGCACGCCTTGTGCCTCAGCGAGCTTCTCGAACATCTGCCTGGTGCGTGAACCCTGCTCACGCATGACCAGCGGCCATGCGCTCAACGCTTCGAGGGGGACACTCTCCCGTGTCGCAAGCGGATGAGAGCGCGCGGCGAAGAGAACGACGGGAGAGACATTGAGCGGAAAAACGTCAAACGGGCGCTCGTCGAGCAGTTCGCCGAGGACGCCGATATCCACGTCATAGGCAAGCAGTGCCTCCACGATGCTGTGAGAATTGCCGCCCACGATCTTGATCTGGATACCGGGAAACCGCTCGCGGAAAACGGTAAGGACGTCGAGCACATGATCGACCGAATCGGCGGCAATCCTGAGTACGCCCGCCCGCAACGATCGTTCCTCCTGCAGGACGTCGAGAGCCTCGCCCTCGGCATCAAAGAGGCGGCGGGTCGTCACAAGGAGCCGGGCGCCCGCGGGAGTCAACTCGATTTGCCGGCGTTTTCGCACAAACAGGGCAACGTCATATTCCTCTTCCAGCCAGCGCACCTGGTCAGAGATGGCAGGTTGCGTGAGGTGCAAGGCGCGCGCGGCCATGGAAAAGCTGCCGGTGAGAGCCACGTGATGGAAAGCCCGAAGCTGGACATAGCGCATGATAGGACAAGACCGTTGGCGTGAGAATTCGTTGTATCGATAGAATCTTAATTCGGTTAGATAATATCGATTTTGTTCCGCTTCCGATAGATGCGATAGGTTACGCGTCCCAGCACGATGTTACGTCGATCGGAGAAAAGATGAGCGCCACAGCATCCGCATTGGTTCACACGGAGGGCGAAGCCAACACCTCGGTAGCAAGGGGGATCTGGAACGCTCGGGTAAGCGATGAGCGGACGACATCCCTGGTGACACGGGACGCAGACGCGTTTCTCCACCAGAGCCTTTCCAGCCCCTGCCTGACGGCTATCGCCAAAGCGGAGGGCATCTGGATCGAGGATACCGCCGGCCGCCGCTACATGGACTTCCACGGCAACAGCGTCCACCATATCGGTTACGGGCATCCCCGCCTGAAACAGGCGATCAAGGCCCAGATCGACGACTTGTGTTTCGCACCGCGACGTTTCACCTGCGAACCCGCCGTCGAGCTTGCAGAAACACTGGGTCGACTGGCGCCTGGCGATCTCGGCAAAGTGCTGTTTACCACGGGCGGTTCAGATGCGATCGAGGTCGCGCTGCGACTTGCGCGCGCTGCCACGGGCCGCTTCAAAACACTGTCCTTCTGGGACGCCTTCCACGGTGCCGGTTTCGGCGCATCGAGCGTCGGCGGCGAGGCCACCTTTCGCTCTGGGATCGCCGGACCGCTGTTGCCGGGCGCCGAACACGTCGCGCCCTGGGCCAACCGTCATTGCGCCTATGGCCAGGACACGCTCGAAGCTTCTGCCCGCGCCTGTGCCAGCATGGTCTCCTACGTGCTGGCCCGCGAAGGCGATTTTGCCGCGCTGGTTGCCGAGCCCATGCGGGCAACGCCCAATCCGCCGGCGCCTGGCTTCTGGAAACAGGTACGCGCGGCTTGTGATCGGCACGGAACCTTGCTGATTTTCGATGAAATTCCCACGGGCCTCGGCAAGACAGGGCGCTTTTTCGCCTGTGAACACGACGACGTCGTCCCCGATATACTCGTACTCGGCAAGGCACTCGGCGGCGGCATCCTGCCGATCGCCGGTGTGGTTGCCCGGCGCGATCTCGACGTGGCGGGTGACTATGCGATCGGCCATTACACGCATGAAAAGAACCCGGTGACGACACGCGCAGCGCTGACCACCATTTCGATCATCATCGAGGAGGGACTTGCGGAGAGGGCGGTCGAACTTGGGGCGTATGCGATGGAGCGGCTCAGCGCATTCGGCGAACGCTGCGAGGCTATTGGCGATGTCCGCGGCCGCGGCCTGCTCTTCGGTGTCGAGATCGTTCGCGACCGCGCAGACTTTGCGCCCGACAATGCGCTTGCGGAACGCGCCTATTATCGCTGCCTGGAGGCGGGGCTGAGCCTGAAGATCAGCGGGGGCAATGTCATGACGCTCTCGCCACCGCTGGTGATCACGCGCCAGGAGCTCGATCGGGCTCTGACTATTGTAGAGCAGTCGATCCTGGCGGGCTGACGGCACCGGCAGCGGACAAATCAGGAGCATTGCCATGAAAGCCATTCGAACGGACCAGGAACTCGAATGTCCGCAAATCGACGCTGGACTGCGCGCGCGTGGTGTTGAGCTCGTCACCTTGCCCGATGGCGTTTCGCAGGACACGCTGATGCGCGAGGCGGCGGATGCCGATCTGCTGCTGACGTGCTACACGCCGATCACTGCCGGCATTATCGCGCAGTCAAAGCGCCTGAGGGGTATTGTCAAATATGGCGTCGGTATCGACGCAATTGATATATCGGCCGCCATGGCGCGAGGCATACCTGTCGTCAACGTGCCGGACTACGCTGAGGAGACCGTTGCTGAAGCGGCCTTTGCATTCATGATCGCTCTTGCCCGGCGCCTGCCGGAGGTCGGCCGAGCCATGGAGCGCGACGGCTGGATCTGGCCGGAACGGCGTTGGCTGGGACGCGACATCACGGGCGCGACAGTCGGGTTGGTTGGAACCGGAAGGATCGGCCGCAGCATGGCGCGCATGGCGGGAGCCGGTTTCCGGGCGCGTGTTCTCGGCTACGACCCGCATGTTGACGCGTCGGTGATGGCAGGATGCGGAATCGAGAAGGTCGACGATCTTCACGCGATGCTGCGGCAAAGCGATTTCGTTTCGCTGCACACCGTTTTGAACGCATCGACGCGCCATCTTATCGGCAGGGCGGAGCTTGCCTGCATGAAATCGACGGCGGTTCTGGTCAACGTTTCGCGTGGGGCACTCATCGACGAGGCGGCGCTGGTCGAAGCGGTGCTCGCAGGTCGTCTCCAAGGCGTCGCGCTGGACGTCTACGGTCAGGAACCTCTGGCGAAGGAAGGGCATCCCCTCAGCGCCCTCTTCGGACGCCCGGACGTTATCCTCTTTCCGCACCTGGCCTTCTTCACCAGCGAGGCGATGCAGCGGCTTTCGGAGGAGACGCTGGCCCGTTGCTTCGAGCTCCTGGATAGCCGGCCTGTGACAATCCGGTCGCACGACCCACGCCTGCGTGCACAGGAGCGCAACGTCCTGTTCGTTTGAGGCAATCTCCCAGCTATTCGGCAGGACATTGCAATCGCTGTAACGGTGAGGCGCATGGTGCATAGCGGGAATGCCTTCAACCTTCTCGCGGGTCCTGCTCTGTCGAGCAATGGTGTGGCAGATGCCCGGACAGAGCGCGGGCATCTTATGCGATCAACACCGACGCTCCGGAGTTGCGCGACGCAACACTCTTTTTCTCCATTTTTTACGCATTCCCGACTGAAATCCGTTTCGCACTATTCTTGAAAATGACCTAGGCGACACGACGCTCCTCCAAGATCATTCGTCTCTCCTCGCCGCCCGCAAGGGTGCGGCGCCGGCGCTCCAGTTCTGTCGTGCGCGTGTGCTGCGGCGTACAGTCGTAGGTCTCCCTGTAGGTCCGGGAGAAATGCGACGCCGAGGAAAATCCACAAGCCACAGCGATCTCGAAGACCGCAAGCGACGAATTGACGAGAAACAGGTGCGCGCGCTCCAACCGCATCTGGAGATAGTAGCGTTTGGGGGAGCGCCCCATCTCCCGCTTGAACAGGCGTTCGACCTGGCGCCGCGACAGGCCTGTCGATGGTGTCATATCGGCAAGTTTCAATGGTTCGGCTATGTTCGCCTCCATCTGCTCGATGATGTCGATCAGCAGACGGTTGTCGATGCCGACGCGGGTCTGAAGCGGCAGCCGCTGGCGTTCACCAGCCCCGCGAACGTGCTCCGACAGCGCCACTTCGCAAACGCGGTTTGCCATGTCGCGGCCCAGGTCGTCTTCGACGATGCGCAGGAACATGTCGAAGGGGGCATTGCCGCCGGCGCAGGTATAGAGTTCGCCGTCGATCTCGAATGCCGTCTGGCGGGCTTTCGTTTCGAAGAACCGCTCGGAAAAGTCCGGAAAGTGTTCCCAATGTACGGCACAGCGACGCCCGTCTAGCAGGCCGGCGCGTGCAAGGCTGTAGAGGCCGCCTGCGAGCGCGGCGATGGGAATCCGGCCTCGCCGCGACATACGCAGCCAGCCTTCGGCCTTTCCATCCGCTGGAGGAACAGCACTGCCGCCGCAGACAACGGTCATGTGTGGACGATCTAGCTGCTGCAGTCCGTCCTGCTCCGAGGTGAGCGCTCCATCCGCTGCCATGCGCATTCCGCAGCTTGACCGCGCCGGTTGGCCGTCGCGTGTCAGCATACGCCAGCTGTAATAGGGCCTGCCCATCACGTCGTTGGCGAGCCGCAGCGGCTCGAGCGCGGAGCTGAATGCGTGCTGGTTGTAGCCGTCGAGAAGGTAGAAGGTAAACCGGCGGCCTTGTGTGCATGCCTTTTGCACTGCTCTGCCTCCCTTTGAGTTCATCAGCGCTCGGGACATAATGCAAATAATAGTTACATTATGCAACATAAATAGACTTTCGGGCCCATAATTTCGCGTGACCGGGCGATGTCGTCGGCCTCACTGTGCAAAACACAACTCAATCAGGCGACGACTCGCCCTGAGAGGCAGATCTTGTCAAAACGCCAAAAATGATCGCAGATAACAACATGTCAGATAGTCAAAGCGCTCGCGCCCTCGCTCCCCGCCGCCATGGCGAGATCCTCCGCCGTCTGGTCTCCGATGGCACTGTCAGCATTACTGAACTTGCCGACCATTTCGATGTGTCGCGGCAGACGATCCGGCGTGACCTGAAACATTTGGCCGAGCGCGGCCAGTTGGATCTCGTTCATGGCGGGGCGACGTTGTTTGAGCCGACCGAAGCTGCCTTCACCGAAAGGCGAGGTGAGAACGCATCGGCTAAGGCATCGATCGGCCGGGCCGCGGCAGCACTCGTGCGCGACGGCATGGTGGTATTTCTCGACTCGGGCACCACCACGCTCGCCGTGGCACATGCGCTGGCGGACAGAAAAAAC
Source organism: Ensifer adhaerens (assembly GCF_013283195.1). Lineage (GTDB taxonomy): Bacteria > Pseudomonadota > Alphaproteobacteria > Rhizobiales > Rhizobiaceae > Ensifer > Ensifer adhaerens_G. The sequence goes on from NZ_JABEKT010000002.1 coordinate 1,269,285, forward strand.
CTAACGATTTGTACGACTTCGCTGTCAATCGCGCTGCAGATGTGTCGTCAGCCGCAGGTGCGGGTGCATATGCTCGGGGGCGAGATCGACCCGGCGGAAGAGGCGGCCGTCGGCATCGATGCGCTGGAGGCAATCAGCCACTTCCGGGTGGATGTGGCGTTCCTCGGTGGCGGCGGATTGTCTCCTGATGGTGAAGTGACGGACTTTACCCGCAACGGCGCGGAGCAGCGCTCCCGCATGACGGCGACGGCGGGCAAGGCCTATTTCGTGCTCGACAGCTCGAAGTTCGGCCGGCTGACTCCGTTGCGGATTCCAAGATTTGAACTCGCAGCCGGAGTGATCGTCGATCGGCGCCCACCGGAGGCGATCTGCGAGGCGCTGAAGCGCAAGGGGCCAATCGTGATCGTCGCAGAGTGACGTAATGTAAGTTTTTGTAACATTCTGTCTTGTTCTTTGCGCCTCCGTTGTTATGGTGTGGCCTTCCATGGCATCGGGAGGTCGTTTCATGGCTCAGAATTTTCCAACGCATGCACAGGTCGTCATCGTCGGTGGCGGTATTATCGGCTGTTCGGTCGCCTATCACCTGACCAAGCTCGGCTGGACGGACGTCGTACTCTTGGAGCAGGGGCAATTGAGCGGCGGGACCACCTGGCACGCGGCCGGCCTCGTCGGCCAGTTGCGTAGCCATGCGAACATGACGAGCCTGATCAAATATTCGACGCAGCTCTATAGCGAACTGGAGGCTGAAACCGGGCTCGCCACCGGCTGGAAGAACTGTGGTTCCGTTTCGGTGGCGAGGTCTGCCGACCGCATGACGGTGCTGAAGCGCACCGCCGCGTCTGCGCGCGCCCAGGGCGTTGCCATCGAGGTGATCTCGCCGAAGGAGGCCCAGGATCTCTGGCCGGTGATGGCGATCGACGATCTGGCGGGTGCCGTCTGGTTGCCCGGCGACGGCAAGGCCAACCCGACCGATCTCACGCAGTCACTGGCAAAGGGGGCGCGCAACCGCGGCGCTCGGATCATAGAGCGCGTCCGCGTCACCGGGATTTCTGTTGCCGATGGGGTCGTGACCGGCGTCGAAACCGACCAGGGAACGATCTCGGCCGAGATCGTCGTCAACTGCGCCGGCCAGTGGGCGCGCAAGGTCGGGCTGATGTGCGGCGTGTCGGTGCCGCTGCATTCGGCCGAACACATGTATATCGTTACCGGCAGGATCGAAGGCGTGCATCCGGATCTGCCGGTGATGCGCGATCCCGACGGCTATATCTACTTCAAGGAAGAGGTCGGGGGGCTGGTCATGGGCGGTTTCGAGCCGGAGGCGAAACCGTGGGGCATGAAGGGCATTCCCGACGATTTCGAATTCGCCTTGCTGCCCGACGACTGGGACCAGTTCGAAATCCTGATGCAGAGCGCCCTGCAGCGCGTGCCGCAGCTGGCGACAGCAGAGGTGAAGAAGTTTTACAACGGTCCTGAAAGCTTTACGCCGGACAACAACTTCATGCTCGGCGAGGCGCCGGAGCTGAAGAATTTCTACGTCGGCGCCGGCTTCAACTCGATGGGCATTGCCAGTGCCGGGGGCGCCGGTCGGGCACTGGCCGAATGGATCGTCAACGGCGCGCCGACCATGGATCTCTGGCCGGTGGATATCCGCCGCTTCGCAACCTTCAACAACAATCCGCGCTGGCTGCATGACCGCGTCAAGGAGACGCTGGGGCTGCACTATGCCATGCCCTGGCCCAACCGCGAGCTGGACACGGCGCGCCCCTTCCGCCGCTCGCCGCTCTATGACCGGCTTGCGGCCAAGGGCGCCTGCTTCGGTTCGAAGATGGGCTGGGAGCGCGCCAACTGGTTTGCGACCGAGGGAGAAAAGCCGGTCACGGACTATGCCTTCGGCCGGCAGAATTGGCACGAAGCGGTCAAGCGCGAGATGAAGGCGACGCGCGAGGCGGTCGGCATCTTCGATCAGACGTCCTTCGCCAAGCTTCTCATCCAAGGCCGGGATGCCGCAGTCACCCTCAATCGCATTTGCGCCGCCGATATCGACGTTGCCATCGGCCGGTCCATCTATACCGGGCTCCTGAACGATCGCGGCGGCTATGAGAGCGATCTGACGGTCATGCGTCTTGCGACCGACCGCTTTCTTCTCGTCACCGGTTCGGCGCAAGCGGTGCACGACGCGGACTGGATTCGCAAGAACCTGCCGGCAGACGCCCATGTGTCGCTCACCGACGTTACCTCGGCCTATTCAGTCCTGGCGCTGATGGGGCCTAAGTCCCGCGATATTCTTACCCGTCTTACCTCTGCCGACCTTTCCAACGAAGGCTTCCCCTTCGCCACGATCCGCGAAATCGATATCGGCTACGCCACGGCCTACGCCAACCGCATGACCTATGTCGGCGAACTCGGCTGGGAGCTGATCGTCCCGACGGAGTTCGCCGTCGGTGTCTACGAGGCGCTGCATGATGTCGGGCGCGATTTCGGGCTGACCGATTGCGGCTATTATGCGCTGGAGGCGCTTCGGCTGGAAAAAGGTTATCGCGCCTGGAGCCGTGAGCTGACGCCGGATATCACACCTTATGAGGCCGGTCTCGGCTTTGCCGTGTCGCTCGACAAGCCTGATGGTTTCATCGGCCGTGAAGCGCTCGTGGCGGCGAAGATGAAGGGCACATCTTCCAAGCGCATCGTGCAATTCACCGTGGACGATCCCTTGCCGATGCTTTGGGGCGGCGAACTGATCCTGCGTGATGGACAGCCGATAGGGGAAGTCCGGTCGGCCGCCTACGCCCATACGCTCGGCCGCTCCGTTGCCCTCGCTCTCGTCGACAATCCCGCAGGTGTCGACCGGGCGTTCCTGGAAACCGGCCGTTTCGAAGTCGAATTGGCCGGTGACCGCTTCGCTGCAACGGTGCATCTTTCCCCCGCCTATGACCCGAAAGGTCTGAGGGTGAAGGTGTAGGGCGAAGCCCGACGCGCACCGTCGACGAAAGCGTCGAGCGGCGGCTGCCGCGCCACTAAATGTGCCGAGCCAGGAACGACGTCTTGTCCAACCCGAAAGTACCCGTTGGTATCGTCGCCGCGCTCGGCATGACCCTGATCATCGGCTAAGGCAGCCTTCGTTACAGATTCAACATCCCGGCGCCTGGTGTGGCGCCGGGCAGCGGTCGCCGCCATACGCGATCGTCCGACCCGTGATGCTGATTGTCAGGTTTTTCCGACCGGTGGTCGCACGCGCCACTACAATCGCCGTTGTTCGGGTACCGAGGAACACCACCATGCCTTCTTCGACAAGCGCGGCCGCCGTCCGCCCGAACGCCTCGTTGACGGACATATTCTCTTGGCTGTCCGCTGTGAGGGCCAGTTCCTTCGTCTGAAATAAAGCGGCGCCGCCCCAGACGAAGCCGAGTTGGCCGCGCTCCGCCAGGTATTTCATGTGACGGCAAACGGTTTCGTGAGACACGTCGAAAAAACAAATGCTCCGTGATACTCACCGAGCCGTCCGTGGCGAGGTGCTTCAAAATTTCGTCGTGGCGGCGCGGCGCGAGTGCCCACGAATGTGGCGAATGGGACATGCCGCCAATGTGGCGGTATGCTCGCCCCGCGCAGGGAAATGTTGCAATTTGTGGCGCCGGCCCGCTCGTGTCGCATCTACAGGCGGATGCGATCACCGGAAGGATCATAGGCGCAGCGTTCGACGGCCGTCGCCCTGCTGCGGCGGCCAAATGCTTCCACTTCGATTTCACTGAGCGCCATGTCCTCGCCCTTCAGATATCCGAATACGAGCGAAGCGCCGACGGTGTGTCCGAAATCGCCGCTAGTGGTCATACCAACGATGCGGCCGTCCACCGACATTGCTTCGCCGCCATAGACCGGCAGAGGCTCATCGAGCCGGAAGCAGGCAAGTTTGCGTGCGATACCGGTCTCCTTCTGCGCGACGATCGCATCGCGGCCCTGGAAGTTGCCCTTCTTCATGGACACCGCAAAGCCCAGCCCCGCCTCCAAGGGTGTGTCGTCGGGAGTGATGTCGGCGCCCCAATAGAGGTAGCGTTTTTCCATGCGCAGGCTGGAGATTGCCTTATAGCCGACGTCGGCGATGCCGAACTCGGCGCCTGCCGTCTTCAACAGCTCGTAGACGTATGCCATGTATTCGGTCGGCACATGGAGCTCCCAGCCGAGTTCGCCGACATAGGTGACGCGTGCGGCCATGACCGGGGCCCAGCCTATGCGGATGTCGCGACACGTCATGTAGGGAAAGGCGTCGTTACCGACGTCGTCTTCACTCGCTTTGGCAAGGACGTCGCGCGACAAGGGGCCGCAAAGGTTGATGACACCATAGGCGCCCGTTACATCCTGTACGTGAACAGAGCCGTCGCGCGGCATGTGTCGGCGGATCCAGCCGCCATCGCGCGTGCCGAAGGCCGAGCCGGTTACCACATGGAACCGATCCTCGCGGCGTCGCATGATCGTAAGGTCGGCTTCGATTCCGCCGCGCTTGTTGAGGAGCTGCGTGTAGATCACCGCGTTTTCGCTGCGATCGACGTTGGCGGCTGCCAGCCATTGCAGGTAACGAAGAGCACCTGGGCCTGAGACCTCGAACTTGGAGAAGGACGATTGGTCGACCAGCGCCACGCCCTCGCGCACCGCCCGATGCTCCCGACCGATGACCTCGGCATAGGGCGCGCGCTCAAAGGTTTCGAGCGGCGGTTTTGGCTCGCCGGATTTCAGGAAGTAATTGGGGCGTTCCCAGCCGAACTTCACGCCGTTGACCGCCCCTTTCGCCGTCAGGGCCTCGTAAAGCGGCGACCGGCGCAACGGTCGGCAAGCCGAACGTTCCTCTTCCGGCCAGGCGGCGGCGTAGTATTTCGAGTAGGCCTCGATGGCACTGTCGCGCAGATAGGCGAGCCCGCCGTGCGGGTTGCCGAAACGGCGCAGGTCGAAGGCCCAGAGGTCCATGCCCGGGTCGCCCTCCAGAATCCAGTTTGCCATGGCACGCCCGGCACCACCCGAGGCCGCGATCCCGGACGTGAAGCCGCAGGCAACGAAGAAGTTCTCGAAGTCGCCCGCAAGGCCCATCACCGGCTCTCCATCGGCCGAAATCGGTATGGGACCGTTAACGACCGAGCGCACGCCGAGCTCGTTCAAGATCGGAATACGGTTCGATGCGCCTTCGATCACTTCGGCGATGCGCTCGAGATCATCGGCGAACAGTTCCTGGCCGAAGCTCATCGGCAACTTGCCCAGGCCGTAGGCGGCGCGCGTTTCTTTCTCCCAACCGCCGATCACCATAGCGCCCGGCTCCGGCTTGACGTAGAAATTGGCATCGGGGTCGCGAAGCGTGGGCAGGTCGTCCGGTACCAGCGGTGATTTCTCGGTCACGAAGTATTCGTGCTCGACCACGGTGATCGGCAGGTCGATGCCCGCGAGTTCACCGAGCTGACGTGCCCACAGGCCGGCGGCATTGACCACGACCTCGCAGCCAATGTCACCTTCAGTGGTCTTTACGGTCGTGATGCGGCGATCGTCAATGGTAAACCCGGTTACGGTAACGCCCTCAACGATGCGCACGCCGCCTGCCCGGGCACCCTTCGCATAAGCATGGGTCAACGAATAGGGGTCGACGTGGCCGTCCGAGGCAATCCAGGTAGCACCGCGCAGCCCTTTGACGTCAACAAGCGGAAACAGTCGCCGGATCTCGTCCGGACCGACCAGTTCCATGTCGAAGCCGTAACTTTTCGCGGCGGTGTGGGCGCGCTTCAATTCCTCCCAGCGGGCATCGGAGGCGGCCAACCGGAGGCTGCCAACGTTCTTCCAGCCGACGTCCTGTCCCGTATCCGCACCGATCCGGGCGCAGAGATCGGCGCTGTACTGCATCAGGCGGGTAAGATTCACCTTGCTTCGCAACTGCCCCATCAGTCCGGCTGCATGCCAGGTCGAGCCTGCGGTCAACGCGGTCTTTTCCAGGACCACCACATCTTTCTCTCCGGCCTTGGCGAGATGATAGGCGATGCTGGTACCGATGGCGCCTCCGCCGACGATGACGATGCGGGCGTGCGAGGGAACTTTGCTAGACATATTCCGCCTTTTGGATGGAGCTTAAGACAACGAAAGATTGCTCGTCTGCTCGTTGAGACGGCTCCTGCCGACGCAACGCTCATTCGTCAGGGTGGAAGACGAAACCTCGTGAAAGCCCGCGGGAACAATGGCCACCAAACGTGTCCTTGCCGCCGGACTTCGGAGCGCCTCCTGGCAATGGCCGGAGATGTCGTGGGGGGGGCGGACCATGCAGGAGCCGCAGATCCTCTACTGGCAGCTCAAGGCGAGTCCGTGATGCACCTTCGACGAAATCTCGGCCGACTGGATTTGAGGTTACAGGTCAGCAGGTCAGCCGCGCAAACGCGAATACCTTTGGGTCAGAGCAAGAAAATCTAATGGTCCTTGCCTTATCGTTGTCTTTTCATGAATTCTTTCAAAAACTTGAATGTGCACTCCGCTTGGCGGGCGCGGCGAACACACCAGATATGACCCTGAGCTACTCTCCTGCCTGTTGCCCCTTCTCGGAACGGGACCAACAGCCTCAATCTTGAACACGACTGGATGCCCTTTGCCGCAAGCCGTCGGTTCAAGGCCGCTCCGCGACGGCTGGTTTCGGCGGTAGGCGTCTACCGTCGCGACGTGAATGCGGGGCAAGCGCGTCGAGAAATCTCGCAAGCCATCGAGAGTCAACGCAACACGCTGGACTTCGCGCCTTCATTGCAAATGAGGCACCCGATCGCATACCAGTTCGCGAAGAAGCTGGCGGAGATCGCGCCATGCGGACGTGGCGAGACGCTTGATCGCCGGCGATCAGGGCAGGCGGGCTAGATGGCCCACTGCGCCAGCGTCTGTCAGTTCCGACAGGGCCAGCGACTGGTCCAGATGCCGCGCGCGCCAGGCTAGCAGCCGCTCTGCGCATTCGAGCCGAACAGACAGCCAGGCCGGGTCGTCGGCGAGGTTGCGCGTTTCGCCCGGATCATTGGCGAGATCGTAGAGCAATGGCGGCAGGCCGGCACCGAAGTGCACGTATTTAACCGTCTCGGTGCGGACAACGGACAGGTTGAGGGCACGTGAGCCCAGACCGAAATGGGCCTCGGCTGTCCCCTTGGCGATCGAGCGGAAGTCGTATTCCCAGAATGCGGCGTCGCGCCAAGTATCGGGGTCTGCGTTATCGAGGAAGGGCTTCAGCGACTGGCCGTCGAGATGCGGCAGAGCCTTGCCGCCGATAAGGTCGAGCAAGGTTGGCATAATGTCCACCGCACTGGTGAAGCGATCGACTTTCGTGCCAGCAGCCTGCGCACACCCAGGCGCCTTGATGATGAGGGGGATGTGGTAGCTGCCATCGAACCATCCGCCCTTTCCGAGCAAGAAGTGGTCGCCCATCATCTCCGCGTGGTCTGACGTGAGGATGATGATGGTATCGTCCCAGACGCCTTTGTCCTTTATGCCTTTCCACATGCAACCTAGCTGAGCATCGACCTCCGATATCATGCCGTAGTAGAGCGCACGGATCCTGCGAAACTCGTCCTCGGTCCAGTCGGCGACCTTGCCGGCAGCACCAGGGATGAAGCCCGACTTGTTCTGGTGGTGCTCGAGATGATAGGCGAGGAACGGGTGATGTGCCTTTTCCGCGTCGACCGTGGAAGCGCGATGATAGCCCGGCCCTTCTGCCGGGTCGTACATCGTGTTGAACGGCTCGGGCACGATGAATGGCGGATGTGGACTGAGGAACGAGACGTGGGCAAACCAAGGCTCGCCTTCGTCCTGCTCACCCAGCCAGCGCAGGAATTCGCCGACAAGGAAAGCCGTAGGCGTCTCGTCCGTGGAATAGGCGGGAACGGCGTTGCTGACCTCCGGGGCATCTGAAGCAGCTGGTCGATGGACGGCGGGGAAGCCGGCGCTGGAATCGATGCCGCGGGCCGCAAGCCAGGACAGCCAGGCCTTCTGATGCTCGGGCAAAAGCTGGCGGGTGGTGAAACCGGGCAGAACGCCCTCATAGGTGCGCAGAAACGGGTCGGCGGGCGCATGGTTGCGCGGGTCGGGTGCAACATCAGTATACCCGAAGAGCGTTGGGTCGTAGCCGGCCCTGCGGGCAGCGCGGGCAATGTTATCGTGGCGGTCGTCGAGCGGCGTGCCGTTGCGGCAGACCCGATTGTTCATCTGGTAGAGGCCGGTGTAAAGGCAGGCGCGCGCCGGTGAGCAGGGCGCGGTACCTGCATAGTGGCGCTGGAACAGCACGCCCTCTCGGCCTAACGCGTCGGCATTGGGCGTTTTTACGACGGGATGACCAACTGCGGAGAGGCTGTCGCCACGCCATTGATCGCACGTAATAAGAAGAATGTTTGGCCGTCCACTCTTGTTTGCCACGCTCACTCCCTGGAAATTGAATCGGGGTCAGGTAAGCCAGATTCATCCCGGTATACAAGCGTCTTCATACCCAATGTTGCATGCTGAGTGTTAGCCACCTGACGGCAGCAAGCAGAGACCGACGACGTTCGGGTCCACGTCGCCGATGACAGCCCCTACATCGCCTTTCAGGTGAAGGGTGGGGTTCAGCCTCGTTCCTGCAAATGTGCCATGAACACTTCTGTCTGTGTCCCGTGGCCTAGGCACTTTCTCGGCGGCGGCTGGCGAAATGTCCGCTAATTCGCCAACTGCCAATTGTGTTGAAATCAAGCTATAGCGCGCGCGGGAGACATGATCGCATGCATCTCGCCGTATATCCCCGCAGCAATGTCGGTGCGCGTCATCGCCATATGCAGATTGGCCGTGACGAAGCCGGTCGGATTTCCGCAATCGAAAGTACGGCCGGCGAATTCGAACGCACGGATCTCCTGATTTGCCATCAGCGTGATCATGGCGTCGGTCAGTTGGACCTCGCCGCCAGCACCCGGCGTCTGGTTCTCAAGGATCGAGAAAATCTCGGGCTGCAGGATGTAGCGGCCGGAAATGAACAGGTTGCTCGGCGCCGTGCCCGGGGCAGGCTTTTCCACGAGGCCGTCGACCAGCGCGCCCCCCATCGTCTGCCTCAGGGAAACGATGCCGAACTTGTGGGCCTCTTCCGGCAGGCACCGTTCTACGGCCACCACATTGCCACCGTGCCGCTGGTAAAGATCCGTCATGGATTTGAGGCAAGGCTGGTGATCGACCATCAACATGTCAGGCAACAGAACCGCGAAAGGTTCGTCGCCGACGATGTGACGCGCAGTCCAGACGGCGTGTCCAAGGCCACGGGCCTGTTGCTGGCGCACGAAAGAGATGCTTCCGGCATCGGGCGTCGCCGTCGCCAACTGGTCGGCAAGCGGGTTCTTGCCGGCCTTGCGAAGGGTGGCGTCAACCTCGAATGCGTGATCGAAGTAGTCTTCGATTGCACCTTTCATGCGACCGGTGACAATGATCACGTGTTCGATGCCTGCGGCAAACGCCTCGCTGACGATGTAGTCGAGGATGGGACGGTCGACGATCGGTAGCAGTTCCTTGGGAACGCATTTCGTCGCCGGCAGCATTCGGGTGCCGAATCCGGCAGCCGGGATGATCGCCTTGCGCACTTTGTTCGGGGTCTTTGCGTTTTGCATGTTCACGCCTCTTCGCTTCAAGCAACTCGGGAGATTTTCGCCTGTGGGGTTTCGAGGATGTCGTGCATCTTGTGCGCGACACCATTTTCGGTGAGGAACCGGCACATTTCGCCGTAGGTGTGGAACCAGGCGCGGTTGTACCGGTCGAAAAGGCCCTGGTCCCAATAGTCCTCGAGGCAGAACGTCGTCTGCCCGAAGATGTCGAAACTGGGGATCTTGAATGTGTCCGAGAACTCGGCCGTCCGGCTGTCATAGGTGCAGTAGATCGACGGGACGCCGTTTGCCAATGCCATCAGGTTGCCGTGCAGGCGATAGCCGAGCACCAGATCCTGGCCGCGGATCAACTCTTCGTAATCGGCGACCACATCCGAGTAGAACAGCCTACTCCGGTAGAGATCCAGCATCGCTTCATCAAGGTACCAGGATGATGTCCAGTGATCGGCCCTGAGCGCGGTGATGGCCTCTGCGCGTTGCGCCTCGTCCCCCAGAACGAGCTTCTTCTCCTCGACTTCGCCTTGCGCCAAAAGCACCGTCTGGAAACGCCCGGCGGTCACTTTCACCAGATCACGGTGGAAGGTGAGATAGCGTTCGATGTCCTTGGCGTAGGCGCCGGAGACTTCTCGCCTGACTGTGACACCGACATTGCGGACCTGTTCCAGCGGCGGCAGCGTGATGCGCAATTCCGGATCGTTCCGCCGGAAGGCGGTGGGGCAGCCGACGATCCGCACGTTGCGGATGCCAAGGCTCCAGAGAACGTCGGCCGAATAGGCTCCACGCACACCGATTGTGGTCGTTGATTCTGACATCAGCTGCAGAACAGCGCGGGTGTCGTCGGAGATCCTGATTTTTCCGTCCACCGGCGCCTGTGCGCCTATACCGAAGCCGATGACGGGCAGGCCGAGCGCCTTAAGGACCGTCGCTGCCGCCTCCCAGTTCATGGCATCGTGAATGTAGTTCGATCCCCGCAGGAACACGTAGTCGTATTCCTCCCGAAGACGGGCGATCTCGCGTGGTTTGAACTCCGATATCTCCAGAACACCGAGTTTTTCGAAACGCAGCAGCTTCAGCGACGAGTCGAAAACGAAGGCATCGCCCATATTGTGATAGGTGTTGATGTGAGACCGGATGTCTTGATGGTTGTACCAGCGAACGCTGTCATGCGCGTAGACCTCGCCGGCGGGGATCATGACCAATATGCGTGCCAAAAGCTTATTCCGTCACTGGAATTGTCATGAGACGCGCATCTCGACGCGATGTGCGGCACTGTTTCTTTCGCTGAGCAGGCTGCGATAGACGTCAAGGTGTTCTCGCGCACATTCCTCGGCGCTGAAGGGCGACCGCATTGTGCTGCGCAAACGGTCCCAAACCGTGTCGTCGTTCAGGACTTCGACCATCCGATCCGCAAGGTGCTGGCCGTTGCCGGCGCGAAAATGCAGGCCATCGGAGCCGTCGCGGACTTTTTCGGCCATGCCGCCAATGTCGGAGCAGATGATCGGGCGGCTGTGCAGCAGCGCTTCCTGGATGACGACCGGCGAATTCTCCCACCAGATCGACGGAAAGATCACCCAATCCACGGAGCGCATGAGCTTTGGCAGATCCGCATTCTGGTAGCTGCCGTAGAAGCGGACGCGGCGACCGGCGCGCTCGATCAGCGTCTTCATCCGCTCCTGGAATTCGACCGGCTGGCGCTCGAGATTGGCACCGAAGATCATCAGATAGGCGTCGTCACCCCATATTTCGTCCGGCACTCGGCCGACGGCATCGATCAGCACATCGACGCCCTTGAACGGCGTCATCTGACCGAAGAACGCGAACCGATTGCGACGCGCGTCGGTTCGGGGAACGTCGCGAGCGGGGGCCGCCTCCTTGCCCATGATCCCATTTTCGATGATCCGAATGCGTTGCCGGTCGATACCCCACTCGGCATAGCGCTTGGCGAGAAAGGTACTTGGCGAAACGAATGCATCGACCATGTCGAGGAGCATGGTGCGCACCAGCGCTTCGCGCCTGAGAAACCTTGATGCCGGAATATCCGGAAAACAACTGTTGCAGGCCGCGGGCGAAGCCTGCTCGCAGAGCTGGCCAGTCGGTCGCTTCACCATCTGACCATGGTTGTGGCAAATCGGCACGAATTCGTGAAGCGTGAGAAGCACTGCGGCGTCCGGCAGAGCCGACCGTACCGCATAGAGCGCTTCCAGACCGAACCCCAGAACGTGATGGAAATGAACCACATCCGGTTTGACGTCCCGCACGAACCGCAGGAGATCGCGTTCGATCGCCTCGACGTCCTCATTCGCCAGGTGGAAATGGTCATAGGCATCCGTGTGGAACAACACCTCTTCCTGCGGCAGTCGTGCACTCATGAGCGCCGATGACGCGTGGCGTTGAAGTGGAGGGGAAGCCGCCGCGAGATATACGGATTCGACATCTTCCATCGCGTTCAGGCTGCGATGCAGGTTGTGCGACGCGACCTCCGCTCCGCCGAGCGAGAACGAGGGATGCGCGTGCGAAATCACCAGGACGCGAAGCTTTGGCCCCTTCATGCAGAAATCCTGTCAAAGAGTTGGTGGCTCTCGCGGCCGTTGCGCCACCGCGACTTAAGTATTTCCGCATCGATGCGTTCGGCGAGCACCGCAAGCTTGCCGTTCTGCTCTCCCGACAGCGGTTCGTCGCAGCCGAGCATCTGGATCGACGGCAGCAGCCAGGAGGCAATGCCTGCCTTGTTGATCCTCAGGCCGATCTCGCGGGCCTTCTGTTTTGAGCCGAGATAAACGCCGCAATCGCGCATCACGTCCTTCAGGACCGCACGCGGCATGATGCAGCATTCAAGCGACGCGACGTCGACCCGCGTCAATTGCAGTGCCGCAATCGCCATCAGCGGATAACCGGCATAACGATCGAGCAGCATTTGATCGCCACCCTCGGAAAGCCAGCTTCCGGCCCATTTCACCGAATGATCATCATAGGCGAGCATTGGCGAGATCACGCTTCCAACGTGGTCCGATCCCGCCGCCGTCAATGCGCCGTACCAGCCCTTGGCCGCCGGCACGAGTGACCCGGACATCGTTATGATCGTCTCGCTTGAAACCTCTTCTGCCCCAACCGACAGGAGATCGAAGCGATCCAGCGCACCGGCGGCACAGACGATGCGGACCGAAAGCCCGTAAAACCGTACCAGCTGTCGCAACCGGGCGAGATCCCTTTGGAAGGCGGACTTGCTGACGGCGATTACGAGTGGAGCGCAACGCGTCTGCGGATCGAGCGCGAACAACGCAAGCAACGGACCGACTTCCGGCATGCCGACGGTAGAGCCGACGATTATTGGGACGCCGGATTTCTCGTCGAACACCCCGACGTCGACAATCGCTTCCATGCGCGGCGCGTCACAGGCGGCGTTGGAAAGCAGCGGAACGATCTGGTGATCGACGATCGCCGGCAGCGCCAAGTTGGCCGCATCGAACAGAGACAACTGCTGGAGTGCGGCTGTTCGGGCGGGCATCCGCTTCGGCATCAGGGGCAGAAAGGCGCGGCGCCCTTCTCGCAAGGTGAGCTCTAGAAATGGCGCTGCGTCGAGTTTGCCACCAGGCAGTCTGGCATGGGCGACGAACCCGTGAGCCTGATCGTCGCTGTCGAGCGACGCCCGGAACGCGGGTTGATCGGCAAAGCTTTGCGAAACGTCGATCCGATCGAGCCGCGTCCACATGTCGTCGAGCCTGGCCTCCGTGCTGGGCCGGCGGAGCTTGACTGCAGTCACGTGGTGTTCCGGGTCGAGCATCCAGCCGGAAATCAGCATGTCGCCGTCATCGGTCTCGAAAACCCGATCAACATCCATGCGAACCGGGAAGGGGAGGCTCGATACCGTGTCCTTGCCGGTAAAGCCGTTTGCCGCCGACCGCAAGCGCAGCATGGCTTCCGGCGTGGCCCGGGCATCGAGCAGAACGGAACGGATATGGTCCGGGGTGTCGAGAGCCGCGCTGACCTGTAAGCGGGAATGGGCCGGTGTCAGGTGCCAACCGCCACCAGCGTTGTATATGATGCCCTTGAGCGTGTCAGCGCGCACCCTTCCGCCCGTCTCCAGAACGGCGATGAAGCCCAGTTCGCCCTCCGGTATGTCAGGCCGGGCAAAACTGGCGACAAAACAATCCGCAACTATCACCGCGCCGGCAAGAAGATAGGCTTGGAAACGTCCGGGAACGAACGCGCGGCTCCAGCCCATGATGACGATGACGCCGTCATGGGTCTCGCCAACCAGTTCGATGTAGCCGTCGGATGGCTGCTGCGCCCTTATCAGCGAAAGTCCGGCAGAAATCCTGCTGCGGTTCGATGGCTGTGCCATGAACTGATCGGCGAGGCGACCGATGACCGCGGCGGTCTCTGCTGCAGCCGTCTGCGCAATAAGGGTTGCCACCTCGTCAATCGAGATTTGTTTTGGGGCTACGATGAAACGCTCACGCGTGCGGCCGTCGTCAACGTCGATCATCGAGATTGGCACGTCGGTTTGCGACAGCGTCAGAAGCGCCGCGAAGCCGTGTGTTGCCGAAGGCGACGGCGCCGACAGGGCCCAGTTTGTCACAAAGGCGTCGTCCTGCGAGGATGTTGCGCCATCAGCCTTGACCGAAACCGCCTGACCCCTCGGGCGGCCGCTGCCAAGGACCAGCACGGTTTCCTGATCAATCCGACAGGAAATGGCTCGACCCTTCCCGAAGCGCGGAGCCTTGGCCGCAGTCGGGCCAGCGGTGGCACCATAGACTTTTTCGTCGATTGCCGTTGCCTGTCGCATCATCATCTCGCCAGCAAAGTCAGCAGCGCGCCGGCGGCAAATCCCACGAGAACGAAGAGGAGCATCACAAGCGGTTTGGTGTCACCGCCCGCCCGCTTCTGCAGGCCGGTAAGTGTCTTCTCCATGCCCGCCACGACGCCATCCATCCGCAGCAGGTGCACGTCCAGATCATCGAGCCGCCGGATCATCTCGGTACGAAAGCCATCGATGCCACTGTTCGGGTCGTCCGTTCCGTCAGCCGGCACCGCATCCGCACCGACAGACGGAATGCGCTGCAGTGAACGTTGAGAAACCTGCAGCTGCCGCTGGGCGGCCATCAGCACGTCCAGTTTGTCGAGCACCCGGGTCAAAGGTGCGGCGATCAGGGCTTCTGCTGCTTGCTCGTCCGGTTGCGGCACGCGCAGAGGCTGGCCCGCCCCGTCGCCCGTGATCGCCATGACGACGAGATCGCGGCTGCGCTTTTGCACTGCCTCCGGCAGAGCGATCTCGAAAGCGTGCTTGCCGTCACCGATCCCGTTTCGCCTGAGATCCGGGCGATTGCGGTCGGCAATTGCTTCGGCGACTGGTGCGCCATCGAGAAGGACGCGCACCTTGAGCCTTTGCCCCGGGGCAACAGGGTCGAACGCCCAACCAAACAGGCGTCCGCCATCGATGGCATCGACCCGACCGTTGACGGGTTTGGCGCCATCGCCCTCAGGGGGCGTATCGAGTTTTTCTGCGACTTCAGCCATGGATCCTCTTTATGCGGCCTGAACCTGCTGGAGATTGAAAAGAGCGAGGTAGCGCGAAGCGGTCGTGTCGATGTCGTCAGGCCGAATGGCTCTGCCCGACAGTTGACGGAGTAGCGTCGGCTTTTCGATGATCTGCCGCATGGCAGCCGCGAGCTGGCGCGGATCGTCGGGAGCAACAGTCAGGCCGTTGACACCGTTCCTCACAAGCTCGGCCATTCCGCCGATATTGCTTGCGATCACCGGTCGGCCTTGTGCCTGGGCTTCCTGGATCACCAGCGGCGCATTTTCCCACCAGATTGACGGCACGATGGTGCAGTCGACGGCGCCGATAAGGGCACCGACATCCTCCCGCCGGTAGGGTCCGCGTCGCTGCACCTGAGGTGCCGTTTCGGAAAACAGACGCTCGATGTCGGCGATGAATTCAGGGGTCTGAAACGGGGCGCCGCCATGGACGCGGAGCTCGAAGTCGACGCCATCAACGATCAGCTGGCGCGCCGCTTCCAACAGCACTTTGGTGCCCTTCCAGGGGTTGAGGTTGCCAAAGTAGCCGAAGGTGGGGCGGCCGCCCTTGAGTTTGTCCTTGCTGGTCTCGAATGCTCGCACCGGCAGTCCGTTGGTGATGACCGCGATACGGCTTTCGGCAATTCCCCATTCGACATATCGCCGCTTTAGGAACTCGCTTGGCGCGACAAAAGTATCAATCGTGCTCAGAAGCGCCTTGAGGTGTTGTTCGCGCAGGGCAAAACGATCGGGCTTGATGTCCTTGAAACAGGCGTGGCAGCGGTCCGGGCTCGAGGCATGGCAGAGTTCTCGCTTGTCGGTGCGCACCATCAGTCCGTCGTGATGGCAGATGGGGTAGTAGTCATGCAGCGTCATGACGATCTTGCACGCCGGCAGCGTCCTGCGGACGATATGCGGAAACTCGGCGCCCATCAGCAGGATATGGTGGAGATGCACCACATCCGGTTGGAACTCGCGCAGCAATTCCGTGAGGTCAGGCACGAAACCGTAGAGATCGATCTGACTCATGAAGAAGCGATCGAAATGGCCGGCCCAAAGCAGGATTTCGTCGCCTGTCGGCCCGATGGCCTGGAAGCTCGTGCCCGGCCTTGCCTCGCGGTGAACCTGGTTGACCGCACCCAGGAACAGAGCCTCGTGTCCGGCCCGTTGATAGGCGCGGAAGAGATCATGCGCGAAGACCTCCGTGCCGCCCGGATGAAGCGCCGGATGATTGTGCGCCACCACGAGAATGCGCTTGCTCATGTGTGGCTCCGTCGACGCTCGCCCACGAGAATGTCCTGATAGTGGGTGCCGCCCGGTGCACGCCAGTGGCCCAAGGATTTGAGCACGACCGAGAGGCCGGTGCGACCAAGTGCGTCCTCCAGAAATCCGTCGTCGAAGCCGACCGCTGCCAGCGGCGGTTGATCCGGCACGAACCAGCAAGGCCCCTGGCCGGCGCGCGCGAACGCAAGGCGCGGATCGCGTCGGCCCGTGGCATTCTGTCTGGCGGCGTCGTCGACGATGAAGGCCGTCATGAACAAGCGGCCGCCCAATGCAAGCACCCGGAAGATTTCGGCCAGATAGGCCATGACCTCTTCTGCCGGCAGGTGTGTGACGACCGATGTCATGATGATGAAATCGAACTGTCCGTCGGCAAACGGCAGTTTCAGCTCACGTCCTCTAATCTTCCCAGAGGGGTTGTAGAGTTCATGGGCGATGTCGAGGCGTTGGAAGGCGAAGTTCGGGTAGGCCGGCGTCACTGTCGACCTGCACCAGCGGATACCACCCTCCACGGGGTCGAGGCCTTCATAGCGCCCGCTGTCGCCATCGAGATATTGGGTGAGCGGCACGGCCATGCGGCCGATGCCGCAGCCGATGTCGAGGACGCGATGATGGGGGCGTAAGCCGCCCGTTCGGACAAAATGTCCGAGAAACTCGGCGCCGATTGCCCGGAAATCGCCGTCGCCGACGAAAATGCTGTTGGCATCCGGTTGCGGAAGGAACCGGTTGCGCGAGATGCTGTCGGTCAGCCAGGACAGATGCGCATCGTCAAAGGGCGACGGTGCGCCGACTTCATCGCGCGGCAGGGCATCGATCATGCATTTGTCCATTCAAGTGTGCGGTCATCGGGGGATGCGGGCTCGGGATTACTCGGCGGACGCTCATCACGCGCCATCAGCGCGGCGATGTCGTCGTCCCAGCGCTGAGTGTGGAGCCACGAGTTGTACTGGCTCGCGACCCCGCGCATGTAGTCTTGGCTGCGCCGGATCGATTGGCGCTCAAAGTGATAGAGGCACGCAGCCGGTTCGTAGCCGATCTCGAAGCCGGCCCGACGGATCTTCAAGCAGAGATCGCTATCCTCGTAATCGCCGATGATATAGTCCTCGGTGAAGCCGCCGACGCTGTCGTAGATGTCCCTCGACGTGACGAGGCAGGCACCCGTAACGCCCGGAACGGTTCGAGCCAGTTGTGCCGGCAGGTAGTTGCTGGGCATGCCCTTGTGAAAGTGGTGGTTCAGCCAGATCCCGCGCTGGTCGCGGCCGAAGTAGAGGCCCGCATGCTGCAGCGACCTGTCTTCGAAGATCAGCCTGGGGCCGACGGCGCCGAGTGCCCCGCTCATGACCGGCTCTATCAGGGTCTGCACCCAGCCCGGTTCGCAAGGAACGACATCCGAGTTGAGCATGACAAGCAGTGAGCCGCGCGCCATGCGTGCGCCGGTGTTGCAGGCCCGCGCGTAACCGCCGTTCCGGTTCATCACCACGAGCCGCATGGGAAAGCCATGCAGCAGGTGCAGCCCGCCGAGCAAATGCTCGGTTTCGTCCTGGATCTCCGGGGAATCGAGCACGAAGACGAGCTCGGCATTTGCCATCAACCAGGGATCGGTGGCCATGCCGGACAGCTGAAAGCGCAGAAAATCGAGGACCTTGTAGAGCGGGATGACGATAGAAACGAGCGGTGCCTGTTGCGCCAGGCCATAATCTCTCGTCCGCTTCACCTCGACCGTCTTGCCGAGACGCTGCTCCACTTCCCGGAGCGTCGGCGCGAGGATGGTGCGGAAGGCATCGTCGATCGCATGTTGCGGCGGGACCGCGCGAAGGATCTGGTTTCGCTGCAGCACCGGTTCGAAGGGCTGCGGCGGCGGGATGAGGGACTTCACCGCCCCTGACGCGAACCGCATCTGAAAGCGCGGTTGCAGCAGAGGGCCGAGCGGCTGATCAAGGGGGAGGCGGGCGACGAAGCCGGTCACGTCCGTTTTCGACTTGTCAGCCTGCGTCTGTGCCCATCCGGGGAATTCGTAAATGTTGCCGTCTAGCGGCACGGCTTTCCCGTCCGCCTGCAGATAGTCGATACCAGCGAGCATGGAGGAGGGATCATGATACCAGCCGCCGACGAGCAGGCTGTCGGAAAGTGCGAGTGCCAGATCGACCTGCCCGGATGGCTGTTGTGCTGCTCTCTGAACATGACGTTCTTTGAGGGGCGCGCGAATCTGCAGGTCGATCGCGGTGGCCGGTCCGCCGTTCGGCCAGGTAGCGAGGTGCTGAACGAGCAATTCGCGCAGTTCGACCGCGTCGCGATTGTCTGCCCACCAACGCGTCAGGCTCGGACATTGCGCTTCACGCTCCGTAAGCTGCCTGATGGCGGCACCGTTCTTGCTGAGCAGCACGAGCTGAAAAGGGGGGCTGAGGCTCGGCATCTCGGCGATGAAGTGGCAGGTCTGCCAGGCTCCCCGCATGCGGCGCCGGACGATGGTCTTGGGTCGCAACTGGCTGACACTTGCCGAGCCGACGACGTAGATTGAAAGCTTGTCGTCAAACTCCGCATTGATCGTCGTTTCGATCAGGTACCGTCCACGGCCAAGTTCGCAGGTTGTGCGCGCCGGCCGAGGCAATGGTGCCAACGCATTGAGAGCGTCCTCGACGATCAGGCAGAAATAGGGATCTCCGGCAATTTTGAATGCGCTTCGCCAGGTCGTCAGCAAGACGTTGAGAAATCTGATGCGCGCATCCGGCGCGAGCTCCAGAAACAGCTGCTCCATGTCGAGGGGAGGTAGGTTGCTTGCCGGTTCGATGCTGACAGGAACCACGTTACCGTCGCGTTCGGTGGCAATGACGGCTGGCATCGACACCCTTGTCGTGCGCATGGCCCATAGCGTCCGCTGCTGTCCGTCGGCGAGTGCGAGTGTCACGCTGACGAGCGGCACGGGCGGTTTTACCATCGTCAGCGCCGGCCGTGTCGAGGTCGGCGATACCGGCGGCAGATCCCAGATCACAACCGCCAGGTCCGATCCCAGGCGGAACGTCTTTGCGCCCCGGTAATCGGCACTCGGCTGTTTGATGTCGCTGAACGGCAAATTCGATCCCTCTTGGAGTGCGCGCCCTGCGGGAGGAATGCAGGGCACGCGTTGTCCACGCTTAGTGAACCGTGAAATAGTTCTCGGGATTTGCGTGAATGTCGTCGATGTCGACATTGACCAGGGTCAGTGAATCGCCATGGCCGAGATCGATGATGACATTGCCGCCGACCTGGGTGATGCGCGAAGCGAGGTCGTCAGGGGAGGTGATGTCGAGACCGTTGATGCCCTTCGAAATCTGCAGCAGATCTTCCCCGGGTGTGAAGTCGAGGATGACGTCGTTGCCGCCGCCGCCGTCGAAGACGAAGATGTCGTTGCCGGCTCCACCGACCAGGAGATCGTCACCAGCACCGCCGTTGAGGACGTCGTTACCATCACCGCCGAACAGCGTGTCGCTGCCTTTGCCGCCGGACAGGAAGTCGTTGCCCTGGCCGCCGAGCAGAATGTCGCTGCCGTTACCGCCGAACAGGAGATCGTCGCCCCATCCGCCGGTCAGGATGTCGTTGCCGTTCTCGCCATAGAGAACGTCGTCGCCTTCGCCGCCAAACAACGAATCGTTGCCGTTGCCGCCGAATAGCTGGTCGTCACCTTCGTCACCGAAAATGATGTCATGTCCGTTGCCGCCGCTCACGAAATCATCACCCGCTCGGGCGTGGATGAAATCGTTGAAGCGAGAGCCGAACAGCGCGTCATCGTATGCGCCGCCTTCTAGTGTGGCCATCTGCCTCTCCTCTTGGTGGATAAATCGCACGTCCATCGACCGGGTCGATGTTGATGCGCCGGGAGTGTGCATCGGCATAAAGTATATTTCAACAGAGATTCTGTGGCAGAAACGTGAAATATTCGCGTTGGTATTGTCACTATTTATGGGTATTTGTCATCAGAATTATTATGTACTTAGTTTGCGCGAACTATATCCGCGTTCTTGCGGTAAATTGCTTCAAAAGTTGTAGTAATTTACTGCGTCTTGCGACCATTCAGGCTTGGTCAATCTTCCCTGAAGGCGCGATTGAAGCTCTCTGTCAGCGGAGACACGAGGTAGTCGATGGCACGGCGCGCCTTGTGCACGATCAGCACCTCGGCCGGCATGCCGGGATAAAGTCGGACATCGGGATCTGCGGCAAGGGACGTCGCATCGATCTTGGCGCGTGCGGTGAAGTAGGAGACGCCCGACTTTTCGTCGACCGACTGGTCCGCAGCGACATAGGTCACCTCGCCATTGAAGGGCAGGCGCGAACGCTGATTGTAGGCTGTCAGCCTGATCTGCGTCGGCGAGCCGACCGATATGCTATCGATATCGCGCGGATTCACCCGCAATTCGACGACCAACGGCTCGTCTTCGGGCACGATTTCCAGGAGCGGCTGCCCGGGCGTAACGGCGCTTCCGGGGGTCCGCAGCCAGATATTGCTGACCACGCCCGCTTGCGGTGAGCGAATCTCCATGCGCCGAAGCACATCCTTTGCAGCAATGATCTGTTCTTCGACGTCCGTCAGGTCGATGCGCGCCGTCGTGATCTCTCCGGCAATCGTCGATTGAAACTCGCTTTCGATACCGATCAGGGCAAGCTGGGCGCCAGCCTTTGCTTTCTCCGCCCCCGCCTTGTCGCCCGCCAGTTCGCCGCGTGTTCGGGCAAGCTCGCTCAGGCGGGTATCGACCTCTATGAGCTTGGCGCGCTGCACGAAGCCCTTCTCGACCAGCGTGGCGATCGCCGTGCGCTGCTCAGTGATGAGGGCGATCTGACGATCGGTCGCCTCCACTTGCGTGAACAGCGATTTTGTCTGCTCGCCATATTCCTCGATCGTTTTCGTCTGCACGTCGACACGTCCGGACTTGGCCTCGTGCCGCTTGTCGAAGAAGACATTCTCCGCCTTGATCGCTTCATCGACGGCGACCCCGCCTGCCTCGCCGAAGTTCTTCGGGAAGGTGATCGCTGCCGCACCGTCCTGTTCTGCCTTGAGCCTGGCGAGCCTTGCGATC
Organism: Ensifer adhaerens; assembly: GCF_013283195.1. Classification (GTDB taxonomy): domain Bacteria; phylum Pseudomonadota; class Alphaproteobacteria; order Rhizobiales; family Rhizobiaceae; genus Ensifer; species Ensifer adhaerens_G. The sequence goes on from NZ_JABEKT010000002.1 coordinate 1,290,730, forward strand.
AGGCCGATGCGACGGCTGTTGAGCGCGTTCAGGTTGGAGCGTGCCCGGGTGTCTTCCAGAAGGATGAGCGGCTGCCCCACAGTTACCTGCTCGCCCTCCTGAACCATCAGGCGACCCATGACACCGCCTTCGAAATGACTGATCGTCTTGCGTTTGGAATCGACGATGACGCTGCCGTTGGCAACCGTCGCGCTGCTGAGTTCTGTCGATACCGCCCAGGTGAAGAAACCGCCGAAGGATAGGAAGATCGTTGCAAACCCAGCGACCATCAGGCGGCGAAGCGCGCGATCGGCGTTGATGTCATCGACCTCGGCAGGCGCCGGCGCCGGCCGGGCGGTTAGACTTACCGGGGGACGGACATCGAGCTCGGACGGTTGTGGCCGGAGCGGAAGCGTGTTTTTGTCGGTCATGCGGAAGCAACCTCGCGCAAGGTTTCGCCAGGCCCCGGCACAGCGGTCAAGATGTCGGTTCGCGGCCCGAACTGACTGATACGGCCATTCTCAAGGACGAGAAGCTTGTCGGCGACCTGCATGATCGATGGCCGGTGGGCGATCATGATGACGATGGCGCCCTGGTCGCGCATCCGCTGGATCGCCCGCACGAGCGCGCGCTCACCGAGCGAATCGAGGTTTGCATTCGGCTCGTCGAGAACGACGAGACGCGGGCGATTGTAGAGGCAGCGCGCCAGCGCAATGCGCTGTCTCTGACCACCCGAAAGTGTCAGATGACCGTCGCCGACAGGTGTGTCGTAGCCGAGGGGCAGGCGGCCGATCATCTCGTGGACTTCAGCAAGCCGCGCGGCTTCGATGACCGTGTGAGGATCGCCGTCTTCCATTCTTGCGATGTTTTCGCGGATCGTACCCTCTAGCAGAGACACCGATTGCGGGAGATAGCCGACCTTTTCGCCGAAAGACCCGCGCTCCCAGAGATAGGTGTTGTGGCCATCGAGAAAGACCCCGCCCGACGTTGGCTTCAAGATGCCGACCAGCAGCCGGGCAAGCGTCGACTTTCCGGCCGCCGACGGGCCGACCACGCCGAGCACCTCACCGGGGGAAAGCGAGAAGGAGACGCCCTTGATGATCGGCACCTCGACGCCCGGGACGGCATAGACGAGTTTATCCACAATCATCTCGCCGGCCGAATGTGGCGTCGGCGTCGTCTGGCGGATCGCCATGTCTTCGCCGATCGCCGCCTCGATCCGCCGCCAACCGGCAACGGCGAGCACCCATTGGCGCCAGTTTTCGATGATCGTGTCGAAGGGGATGAGCAGCCGACCAACGAGGATGCTCGAAGCCATCATCGCGCCGGGGGTGATGGCCTGGTCAAGCACCAGCAGCGCACCTGTTGCAAGCGTGATGACCTGAATCGAGTACCGCAGGCTGCGCGTCATCGACGTCATCGCCTTGCTTCTGCTTCCGCCGGCTTCGAGCGCACCCAAGGCGTGGATTTGCAGGGTGCGCCAGCGCCTGGCAAGTGCGGGCAGCATGCCCATCGCCTCGATCGCCTCGGCATGCCTCAGCGAGCCCGCAATTTTGGAAACCGCTTCGACATTCGCCTGGTTGGCTTCCTTGGTCAGTTGGCGCGTTAGTATGTCGTTAACCAGCCCGCAACAAATGAGCACCGCCACTGACACAACCCCCACGAGCCCGAACAGTGGATGGAGCAGGAATAGCGCACCCAGAAAGATCGGCGACCAGGCGGCGTCGAGCGGAGCGACCACCGCCGACGAGGTGAGGAAACCACGCAATTCCGACAGGTCGCGAAGGGATTGCGCCGCCCGCGAAAGCCCTTGATTCACGGAGGCTTGGACCGCCGATGCTAGAACCGGGGCATTAAGCCTTCGCACAATGGCACTGCCCATGGCCTGGAATGCAAGGGACCGGATCAAATCGAGGACGCCATAGACGACCAATGCGCTGATCGCGAGCAGCGTCAGCATCGTAAGCGTATCGAAGCTCTGACTGTTGAGAACCCTGTCATGAATCTGCAGCATGAACAGCGGTATCGTCAGCTGAAGCAGGCTTATGCAGACACTCAGCAATGCGGCGTAAAGTGACACGGAAAGAAACACACGCTTGGCTTGTAATATTAGCAATCTTGGATTGATAATCTCGTCCTGGCGCATAACCCCTAAAATTTGACCGTTGCTTATCGTCTCGTTCCGAACAGTATCACGCATGGGCGGTTGCCTGAGGTTAACGTTAAAGCCATTCGTGGAGGACGTGTGGCTTTAAATCGAGGTGAAGCATAGTATTGCTTCGCCATGTGTGGCACGAAAGTAAGAGGTAATGCAAGTTTAAGGTCACAGGGAGGGGGTTGTTGTAGTTCGGTTTACTTCAAGATTTGAAGTAAATTTTGAAATGGAGAGTTGGATGAATGAAAGAGTACTCTATCCGTCCACGGGGATCAAAGATGTGTCGTTGCTCCAGCAGGAGGACCAGGCGTCGGCGGCGGTAGGAGCCCAAGATCAAGCGGACGCCGCGAGCGATTGCCGACAGCTGACCTATTTCGAGCTTGCGCGTCTGATGGAGAGGGTGAGCAGGCGATTTTCCGGCTTGGTTCGCGCCGAACTGACCAAGCTGCGCGTCGACGATATCGGTCCGGCGCAGGCGATGGTCCTGCTGGCGATCGGCGATGCCGAGCTATCGGTCGCCGAATTGCTCGATCGCGGGCACTATGTCGGCTCGAATGTCTCCTACTACCTGAAACAACTGGCCGATGGCGACTACATCGACCGGGTGGCGTCGCAGCGCGACAAGCGTTCGGCGCGCATCAAGTTGACGGAAAAAGGCCGTCTGCTTCGGGCGAACTTGCGCGACGCGGCGATGGCCTATGAGCGGGCACTCAATCGCGGTCACCAGGATCGCCAGAACCTGGAGACCGCCTTCCAGACGCTGCATCAACTCGAACTCGTCTGGGGCAGCGCGTCACGGTACGACATGTGACCGGCCGGAACCCAATAAGCACATCATTCAGGTAGCGGATTAGATAGCATGCATGTGGCATTTGTTCATCGGCGCGGCTTTGGCCAGTTCGCCGCGTTGGCGGCTGACCTGGTTCGGTCGGGCAACAACGTCAGCCTGATCACCGAAACTGTTGATCAGAAAATCCCATCCGTGCGCGTCATTCGCCACCGGGCCGAGGCAGGCCCAAGGGCCTCCGCAGCAATCGCACGTCACCTGGCGGTGCCGGATCATCACACCCGGATCGGACACCGGGTCGCCGAAACGCTCGACGCGATGACACGGCAGGACATGAAGCCCGATATCGTTGTCGGTCACATCGGGTGGGGCAGCATGATGTTCGTCAAGGATGCGCTCCCTCACGTTCCGGCCCTTGGATATTGCGAGTTCTTCTATCGGTCGCAGGGCGCAGACATCGGCTTTGCGGCCGGCGATGTGCCTGATCTCGAGGAGCGCAAGAGATTGCGGCTGCGCAACGTCGCACAGTTGTTGTCGCTGGAATCGATGGATGGCGGCATCAGCCCGACCGAATGGCAAAAGAGCCTCTATCCCGCTGATACGCGTGAGCGCATTGCCGTCTGCCACGAAGGCATCGATACGGCGTTGTTTCGTCCCAACCCTGCGGCTTCGGTCAGGCTCCCAGACGGCCGCGTGCTCAAGGCCAACGATCCGCCGGTCGTCACATTTGTCGCCCGCGATCTCGAACCTTATCGTGGCTTTCCCCAGGCGCTGCAGGCTGCCGGTCAAATCGTGCGCAAACGTCCCGATACGATTTTCGTCTTTGTCGGAGGGGAGGGCACCAGCTACGGACCTCCTCCTCCTGGCGGAGGCTCGTGGAAATCCCATCTGCTCGCCTCCCTCGACGTGCCGGCGGACAACATCATCTTTCCGGGCGTTGTCCCGCATCACATCCTTCGCCAGCTTTTCCAGGTCTCGGCGGCACATGTCTACATGACCTATCCCTTCGTGCTTTCATGGTCTGTGCTGGAAGCCATGGCCTGCGGCGCCTTGATCATCGGCTCCGACACGCCTCCGGTTCGCGAAGTGATCCGTACGGGTCACAACGGTATCCTTGTGCCCTTCTTCGATGCCGACGCACTCGCCGAGGCAGTGCTTGGTGCGCTGAGCAATCCAGAGGCCTCCATCAGCATGCGGGCGGCCGCGCGAAGAACCGTCGAGCGGCGATTCCGGCTGGAAGACTGCCTGCTGCGCCAGCGAGAGCTGATGGCGGCGATGACAGGTCGCCCGGTGGTGTAGCAGCAATACCGACCAATACTTCAAATATTGAAGTATATGTGAAGTTTATTGTTGCGAACTCCATGTACTTTATCGTTGTGCATCGCAAAATTCACTGCTACGTAAACAGTGTGATGAATGGTTTCGATAGTATATCTGTCGCCCATTTTGGAACTCCACCGATATGCGTTATCGTTTCTTCTGAGGGCGTTGCGTGCAAGAAGTAAGACAATCCGCCTTAGGGCCCCGACTCGGTTTGAAAAAGCTGCTGCTGGCATCGGATCGCGATCGGGCGATCCTGCAGGGCAGCAATGTCGCCCATCTCGTGGATTACCTGGCACCTGACGACGGCTCCTTCGACATGTTGAAGGATAGTTTTCCGATCGCTGCGGTCGCATTCTCCGACAAGGGCGAGACGGATCTGAAGAAGGGGCTGGCACGTCTCTCTGCCTTGCGCACAGTTCCGGAGCTGGCGGTCTTGCGCCTTGACCCCGCCAACGTGGCGGAGAGCTCTGCGCTTCTGCGCGCGCTTGCCGAAGACGGTATCGGACGGCTGGCCCGATACACGTCTTCGATCACATCTGAGCTCGCAATGCTCCGGCGCGAGCGTGAAGAACTTTTTGAGAACTATCGTCTCTTGGAAGACGCCTTCCATGCCCGGAACTGGGAGCCGGTGGCCGAAGTCTTCGCGCATGATCCCTTTGCCGATCCGAAAGATGAGGGCGTCGGACAGCTGTTGAGCAGCGCATTCATCGAGCAGCTTCTCCCCGTATCGAGCCTCGGCGTCGCCGGCTTTGCCTTGCACTTTCATTCATTGCCGAAGGGCACTGGTGAGCTGATCGTCGGCTTGAGTTATCTGGAAAGTGGCGAAGGCATTGCGGAGTGGAATGTTCCCTATGTCGGCCTGGCCACTGGCTGGAACTTCTTTTCGCTGCCGCGTGCCTGTGGCGGCGCGGCGCGGACCCTTCGTCTGCGGGTATCTGCCAGCGGATCGGACGCACTTGGTCTTTCGCTTGGGCACCATATCGCCAGCGAGCGATACTCGGCGCGCTCGGAACACCCGCATCCTGACCTCGACCTGCGCCCGCTTGCGTTCAGGGTGTTCACGGGTTTGCCTGGGGTTAAGCCTGCCAGCACTGCGAACATGATTGCCCCGACCAGCTTGCTGGAAGGGCAGTTCACTATCGATTACAGGCTTGGGCTTGAGAAACTAAGCCAAATTGCAGACGTTTCCGTCACTCAAATTGTCCCGGACTTCCAGACTATCCGGTTTCTCGACCACGAACACGCGATCGTCTGTCATCCCCTGGCAAGCGGCATTTCGGCCGGCGCGATCAATCGTGCCATCGAACCCGGCACGGTCTCGTTGTCGGCAAGCGCCATTATCGATCACCCCAAAGGTGCGCCGGCAGCCGTCAGCTTTCTCCTGAGCCCCGCCAGTTCGAACGCGCGTGCGGAGGTCGCCGAACTCGCCCGCAAGGGCACGGTAAAACCCTCGACCCTGTTCAGTGGTTGGCGAGAGGTCGGTGCGCAGCAATCGATCAGCATCAGCATGCAGATGGACGAGCCGATCCGTGTTCCGATGGATCTGATCATCCTCAGCCGGGCAGCGGGTGATAGCGTCGATTTTTGCTGGCTCAAGGTATCGAGCTTCCGACTGGTCAAGCAATCGACGGAGGCCCTGGATGTCCGGTAACCCGGAGGCTGATCTTATCGCGATCGCGATGCCGCTCTACGGCCATGCGGCGCTTGTCATGGAAGCCATCGAATCCGCACTGGCGTCCGACCTTAGCACATCCCGGCTTGCGATCGTGGTTTCGGTCGATGGCGACCCGTGCCACGAGACATTCGACCAACTGTTGCTCTACGCTGCGGCCCATCCGTTCATTCACGTGATATTCGGCCGCAATGCGGGGCCGGGTGGCGCCCGCAATCGCGCCATCGACTTCATTGTCGAGCACCTGCCCGAGGCTCGGGCGGTGTATTTCCTCGACGCCGACAATCGAGTTCTGCCACGCACGATCGAAACACTCTACCAAAAGCTCAACGATACTGCCTGCGGCTGGGTCTACACCAATATAGATACGTTTTCCGTGTCCTGGCGTGCGCATTACGGCAATCAATATTCGCGGCTGGCGCATTGCATCACGGACAATATTTGCGACACGGGATCGCTGATTTCCATCGACGTTTTCCGCTCAGGCGTGCGCTTCAGCGACGACCGGCAGAACGGCTTTGAAGATTGGGAATTCTGGTTGTCCTGCATTGAGAACGGCTTCGTCGGGGTGCCCTGCCACGACACGGTCTTTGAATATCGCTTGCGCGCCGAAAGCCGGTTCAAGGAAGCCAACCGGGAACGCGCCACATCGGTCAGCTACCTCAGAAAACGCCACAAGGCTCTCTACAGACGGCCAATGCTTGTGGATTTCGAGCACGAGGACGCTCCGCGCTATCTCTTCGCTCGCACCGAGAACGCGTCGATCTCGCTGTTTACCGATCCGACCAAGTCACCGACCGTGCTTCGTCTTGATGATATCATCCCGGCGTTCTGGGCGAATGTCGGCGAACCGGACAACGCGCATTTCCCACCCTTTCTCGTGGCAGGCAGCGGTTCGGCCTTCGACCTCCTGCTGCGCTCACGCATGCTTCCGAACATACTCGCCCACCTGGAGCGGTTGAGCGAAAATACCAACGCATTGTTCGTTCAGCTCGCCAATGATGGCGCGAAGCGCGGGATCGAGGTGGTTGCCCTGCCTGCAGGATCTCAGAATATCGGTTCGGCGGATCTCGTTTTCGTTCCGACCCCTCTCGTCAGAGACGTGATCCTGAACAATGCGGTGGAGTGGTTCGCATCGATCGGCAACCAGCAGGTCTGGCCGACGGTAACGTTGCTCAAGGTTCGCTTTCCTTTCCCCAGGAGCCTGCCGCGCCGATCGCTGATCACGCCGCAGCAGATGATGGTCAATTGCATCAACGCGATTGCTTCAAGCCCCTTGCGTCACACGTCGGGCAAGCGTTGGACGTGGCGGCCTTCGCGGTTGGTGCCCTATGGCGAGCTCTATAGGGAACTGCGCAGAGAAGTCGGTGGCTCGCCCGTCCTGCCGCTCGGACACAGCGCCGGCAAGCGGACCGCCGCACTTTTGGTGCCGAACGCCTCCTTCGGCGGCGCCGAGAAGGTCGTTTACGCCGTTGCGCGAGAACTGAAGCGAACCGGTTTCGAGACGCATCTGTTCGTACTCGGCAGCGCGAAGATGGACGTCATCGACGAGTTCGATCAGAGCTTTGATCACATCCACTTCTGGGATCTCGGCATTCCCGCATGGGGTGGGTCGGGCTCCTTCCTCGGCCAGGACTTCATCGCCGAAGAGCATGGGGTCGACTGGCAAGCATTGAAGGGCCAGCTTTCGGGCTTCGATCTGGTGATCAACAACCATGTCATGGCCGTCCACCCCCTCATCGCACGGCTGCGCTCCGAGGGGACGCGCACCGCATGTTATCTTCACGTCGTCGACAACACCGCGTTCAAGCGTCCCGCAGGCCAGCCCTTTGCCGCTATTGCGCACGAACATTGCTATGACGCATTCCTGACCTGCTCGGAGCAGCTGAAGACTTACCTGCACAGTTTCGGCGTGCCGCACGCAAAGGTCTTCGCCGTCGCAAACAGCGCGGGCTTTTCGGTACCACCAAAAGTTCAAACCGAAGTCTTCTCAACCCGCAGACAGCCGCGCGGCGACGCGCAGCTGCGCGTCCTCTACCTGGGTCGGCTCGACCGGCAGAAGGGCATCGATCGGCTAGCCGCGATGCTGTCAGAGCTGAGGGCAAGGAACGTTCCTTTCGAGGCGCGCGCCATCGGCGGAGAAATTCTCGCCGATTCCAGTGTCTCCTGGACTGAACGGTTGAAGGATCTTTCCGTTGACGTCCGTCCGCCGGCCTTTGCCAGCAAGGAACTCATCAAGGCGATGTCCTGGGCGGATGTGCTCGTCATGCCCTCGCGCTGGGAAGGGGCTCCGCTCGTCATCGCCGAAGCGCAGCAGCTCGGATGTGTTCCGATCGCCACGTCCGTTGGCGCCGTCGACGAACTGATCGTCGATGGCGAAGACGGTGTGCTGATCCATGCATCAGCCGACCCCGAAGTCGTCAGGTCGATGGCCGACGTTATCGAAAAGGTTGCTCGCAACCCGGACCAACTGGCTCCGCTGATCGAGGGCTGCATCAAGACTGCATCCCGTCGCTCGTGGACCTCCTCGTTTTCACAGTTTCTCGCGTGGTGCGACACCTGGGTCGACAACTCGTCCCAGGCAAGAGCTGCCGTCTTTCCCTCGGACCCGGCGGTTGACGCCGGCATCCGGGCGGCCAGCTGAGCCCACGCCTTCTTTTAAGCAGAAAGGTCGATTGCATGCCTGCAAGGATTCTCGTGACCGGTATTCCCGGCCACTACACGCGCCTCGTCAATGGCGCTCACGGTCTGTCCGTCTCCTATGCGGAGCGTCAGAAACAGCCGGAGACGAAAGAGGAGTTTCTGCAGGAGCTGCGCAATATCAGCAACACCGGCAACTACCTGATCGGCGAAGGTGCGCTGCGAGCGCTTTCGCCAAACGCCAAGCACGTGCCGTTCTGGCATCTCTACAATTGCGCCAAGAACGGCGTCGGCCTCGACGAGTTCAACGCCAATTTCGATATCTGCGTCTTCACCTGCGCCAATCTGCTGCGCAAGGGTCTCTCGGCCGACGCGGAAGCCGATGTGCTCGAAAAGCTCAAGATGCCGATCGTCATGCTCGGCATCGGACAGCAGAACCGCAAGGACCTGGAAAACAATCTGCCGGAGGGTACCAAGCGGTTGCTCGCCATCCTCAAGGATCGGGAACATTTCTTCCTGACGCGCGGCTTCGAGACTGAAGGTTTCCTCAAGGACCAGGGCTTCAAGTTCGTGCGGCCGACCGGCTGCCCGTCCGTCTATTTCATGCCCGACAACATGCGCAAATCGCTCAAGAAACTACCAGAGGTTGACGTCGCCAAGGCGCGCACCATTTTTTCCGGCTATCTCGGCGGCAACCAGGATACGGTGCTGGATGCGAAGGCTCTGCCGGGCGGCGACAGCGTGCCGCAATACGTGGTCCAGGACGAGTTTCTCCATTTCGACATGAGCGTCGAACCCAATGGCGAGGGTCGCGTCTACGACACGGCTTCCGGCACCATGGTCGGCAACCTCGCCTATCCCGGCGCAGACCGGCTCGGCAAGCCGTTCCAGGTGCGCACCTTCTTCGACACCAACCAGTGGCGCGCCTGGGCTTCGTCGATGGACTTCAACCTGGGCCGCCGCTTCCACGGTTCGATCATCGCCATGCAGGCGGGTGTCCCGAGCCTGATGGTGGCGGTGGACGACCGGATGCGTGAAATGCTCGGCTACACCGGTTTGCCGGCGGTTGACATCAACGAGATCGACGGCGCCGAAAACCGCAGCGAGTTCGTCGCCGGCCATCTGAAGAAGCTCAATGCCTCGGAACTCGTCGACAGATACTCCGACCGCGAACGTGCGTTCCGCTCGACGTTGCGAGAAATCGGCATCGGTCAATAGAGCAATTCCGGTCAGGGTGCGTCCGGGCTTTCTCGCCAGGACGTGCTTGGAAACAGACAGCCAGTGCGTTTCTGGCGGCCTCCGTCAGGCCGGAAACGCTCCGGTTGCACCCGGTATCCTCCCAAGGGCTCGTTCAAAGGACAGTTATGCGTATCTTACTTACTGGGATTCCCTCGTATCTGCAGCGCACGATCGGCTCGGTTTCCGGCCTGACGGTGCATCATCGCCCGTACTTCGACGAGTTGACGGCAAAAAAGGACTTCCTCTCTCAGGTCAGGAAGATTGCCAACACGGGCAATTATCTGATCGGCGAGGGGGCCGCCCAGAGCCTGCGAGGGCACGATGTTACCTATGTGCCGTTCTGGCATCTGGCCAACAACCGATCCTCGGACGAGGTTTACGAGCAGGCAAACCGCGAGTTCGATCTCTGCGTCTTTGCTTCCGCCAACCTGCTGCGCCCCGGGTACTCTGCCGATCTCGAGGCAGAGGTTTTCGCCAAGCTGAAGATGCCGGTTGTGGTGATGGGCATCGGCATCCAGCGCAAGGAGGGCCTCAAGGAACTGCTGCCGGCCGGAACGCTCAAGTTCCTTGATGTGCTCCGGAACCGGGAGAGCTACTTCCTGACGCGGGGCTATTTTACCGCAGAGTTCCTGAAAGAGCAGGGGATGAAGTTCGTCAAGCCGACGGGCTGCCCATCGCTCTACTTCGCGCCCGACCAGATGGCCCGGTCCCTCACGGCGCTTGCCAATCCGGCTCTCGCAGACGCGCAGAAAATCGCCTTTGGCGGTTATCTCGGCAGTGTTGCCGATACGATCGTCGACGCGCACGCCCTGCTCGGTCCGAAATCCGTTGCCAGCTACGTCGTCCAGGATGAGGTCATCGCCTACAATCTGGAACTGCCGGGTGACGACGCGACGCCGGTTTACGATCGTGCCAGCGGACGGATCACCGGCGAGACGCAGTACAAGCACAAGGAAAAGTGGCAGCGCGAGCACGAGCTTATCGCGTTCTTCGACACCAATCAGTGGCGCACCTGGACCACCAGCAGGGACATGTGTTTCGGCCGCAGGTTCCATGGCTGCATCATCGGCATGCAGGCGGGCGTTCCCGCCCTGATGATCGCGGTGGACGACCGCATGCGCGAAATGCTGGAGTTCATCGGGTTCCCCTACATCGAGGCGGCGACCTGGAACCGTGAGGCGGACAAGCGCACCTATCTCGCCAACTTCCTGTCGAAGATCGATTCCGAGGCGGCGATTGACCGCTATCAGGCCTGCGAGGCCAACTTCAGAAATGTGCTCGGTCAGATTGGGATCTGAGCGCGGCGTATGGAATGCGGTGGCGCGCAGGGTCGTTCTTTGCGCGCTGCTTTCGCTCTTTGCCATAGAGCCAGGCACGGCGAACGCAGAAGGTCGAGGCGCAACCGGCATCCTCGGTATCAACAGGGTCAATCTTGCCTGGCTGCCCGCGGGTGAACAGAGGAAGATCCTGAGCGATATCGCGGCAAGTGGCGCAACGCACGTTCGGCTGTCCCTGTCGGCCCCGGTTGACAGGAGCATCGAAGCAGTCGAGATCGCTCACGGTCTCGGGCTGAAGATCCTGCTCGAAATCCAGCTTACGAATCCTGATTATTATGCCGAAGATGTGGGCCCGCGAACGGGTTACGGGCGCATATGGGACATACGCCGGCTTTCAGACCTCGATCCGGTCAGATATCGGGAAAGCCTCAAGGCGGCGCTTGGCCGCGTGGACGATGCAGGCGTCACGCTTGCCGCAGTCGAGCCGGGCAACGAGATCAACTACAGCGCCTATAATGGCGATCTGGTCGTGTTTCGCGAACCCGGTCCCCCAACACCACGCAGCGTGTCCGATATCCGCAACCGGAAAGCTTTTGAGCGTGGATTGGCGACTTATGTCGAGATTGCCAGAATTACGAGGCAGGAGCTGAAGGCGACGGCCCACAGCAGGAATGCGCTGGTTGTCTCCGCCGGCCTCTCGGACATGAATGCGGCCGAGGCGGACCAAAGAGGCATGGAGCGCCTCGACCCGGAAGACGTGATCTCACTCCTGAAATCGCTCGGGATCGACAGCTATGTCGATGCCTATGGCATTCACGTCTATCCGGGACGCAGGGCAGGGCCGAAGCTTGCCGGCTATATCCGCGGACTCCTTCGTTTCTGTGCGACAGGGGATCGGGGCAAGCCCTGCTGGGTTACCGAGTGGGGGGTGGCAAACACCACCCGCTCATGCCCGCTCGACGACCGAAAACGCGCCGACGCGATCGTGGCGATGCGGTCCGTGTTTCAAACCCTCATGTTGTCGGGGCAATTGACGGCCGCCTTCTACTACGACTGGGACACGCACGCTGCCTATGGCGTCTGGCGATGCGGTGGCCTCAGCTCTGCCGGAGTGAGGGCGATCGCCCCGAACTAGGCCGAGGCATCGCCCGGAGCCATCGTGCGCAGCGACACAGGTTGTGGCGCGACGCCGCTGTAGACGGGATACCGTGCCGCCTTCGTTGCGGGCGCCATCCGGTCGACCTTCGCGGCGTCGAACGCACGGGCGCTTTAGAGAAAGTCAGCCATCTCGGCGTTGTAGTAGACCTTGGTCCGCGGTCCAGCCAGAATGGGATCAATCATGCGGACGCATTCCTTGTAATGCTCGGTCTTGCGATGTTCTTCCAGGGCCTCTGCAGATTGAAAGACTTCGTAGATCAAAAAGGTGTTTTCGTCCTGCGGATCGCGTAGGACGTCGAAACGCAGGTTGCCCGGCTCGCTGCGAGTGCCTTCGTAATTGATGCGAAAGGCCTCGAGAAATTCGGCCGCATGGCCTTCCTTGACGTTGATGCTGACCATCTGAATGAGCATGTCGTATTCCTTGGTAAAGTTAGAGCGGCACGCTGGTGCGTGCGATGAAAGGGTTTAGAGACCGGGAGCCTTCCACATGGCCGTGGTGACGCCTTCATCGACCAATTGACGCTGAAGCGCGTAGGCCCGGGCCCAACGCTCACCAGCGTCATCGTAAATCGCCTTGTGCTCGACATTGGGTTCGAAATGCCGGTCCCAGCGAACCCAACTCTCGGCGGCCTCGACGAAGTCGCGGTGAAGACCAATGCCGATTGCAGCTGCGGCCGCACAGCCGAGAGCCGTCGCCTCTTTGACAACAGGCGTGACAACCGGCAGTCCGGTTGCGTCCGAAAGGATTTGCGACCAGTGGGCGGACTTGGAGGCGCCGGCCGCAAAGACGATCTTCTTAGGCGTCTTGCCGGAAAGCTGGAAAATGGCGGCGAGGTTGCGAGCCGCGACAATGGCTGCGTTTTCCTGCAGGGCGCGAAAGATTGCTGCCTTGCCGGATTTTTCTGGGTCGATGGAGAGGTTCAGCAGTGACGGGGCCGCGTGATACCATTTTCCATAGTGCATCACGTCCGAGAACACCGGGATAATGCCGTAGGCTCCCGGAGGAACCAGCGCCGCCTTCTGCTCAAGCAAACGATAGGCGTCACCACCGCTGCCGGCGGCGGCGATCTCCTCGGCACCAAAGCTGTCGCGAAACCAGCGCATGACGATGCCGACGAAGAAGCTGATCGCCTCGGCCTGGTTGAGACCCGTCACGACGTGAGGGTTGATGCGCAGGTCCATCGACGGATCCGTAACGGATGGTGCCACATTGACCACCTGCTGCCAGAAGGTACCGCCGAGCACGGCGCAATCACCTTCGTTGACGACGCCGAGACCCGCCGCGCCGATCTGGCAGTCGCCGCCGCCCATCACCACCGGTGTACCCGCGGCAAGGCCGGTTTCATCAGCTGCCTTTGCCGTCACGTGACCGATCACGGCCCCCGGCTCGGCACTCGGCGGGAAGATATCGTCGCGCATGCCGGCGCTGGCCATCGCATCCGGGAGCCAGTTGCGCTCCATCAGGCTGTAGAGGCCGGTCGTACCGCCATTGGACGGATCGCTGGCGATCACGCCCGAAAGCCGGGCGAGCACCCAGTCCGAAAGCATGCTGACGCGATGCACGCGATCATAGACATCGGGAAGGTTACGTTTCAGCCAGAGCAGCCGGGGTAGGGCGCCGAGCGCAAAGGTCTGTCCGGATTGGGCGTATAGTTCCGCCTCAAGCTGCGGGAAGTCCCGCTTCAGGTCGCGCACCTCATTGTTGGCGCGGCTGTCGACATTGGCGCAGGCCCAGATTTCATGGCCGTCGCGATCATAGGCGACAATGGCTTCGCGCATGCTGGTGGCACTGACGGCTGCGATGTCCGCTGCCCGGATCCCCGCATCGGCAATGACGCGCCGGATCGCCCGCGCCAAAAGGGCCCAGTTGCCTGCAACATCGAAATCCATCGAGCCGGCAAAGCGCGGATCAGGCTTGTGCCACCACTCATGTTGGGCGCTGGCGATCTGATTGCCATCGTGGTCGAAGACGACAGCGCGGCCGCTGCCCGTGCCCGCGTCGACTGCGAGGAGATAACGTGCGTTCATCGTATGCTTAGCCCTTGATCTCGAGCAGTCCGGCGGCCGTCGTTTCATCGGTGATGAGGATACCGACGAATTTTCCCCGCAAGGCGGAATGGATGGCTTGTACCTTTTGCAGGCCACCTGCCGCGGCCACCACCTTTTCGGCCCGCGACAGGGTCGCAAGCTTCACCCCGATCACGCGATCGTGCAGCGGCAGATCCAGCACCTCGCCCTGTTCGTTGTAAAACTGGCAAAGGATGTCGCCGACCGCACCCTTGCGACGCAGCGGCTCGACTTCATCCGGCGTGACATAACCGGAGCGCACGACTGTCGAGGCGGGTGAAAGCTCACCGATGCCAACGAGCTGGAAGGAAGCGTTGAGCGCCATATCGAGCAGGTTGGCGACGGCCGGTTCCGAAGAAAGGTTGCTTGCAACCTGTGGGTCTCTGACGACAAGTGGCGCGGGCACAAGATGAACGCTGCTACCCCAGTTGGCCGTGCGCATGCCGTCCACATAGGTTCCGACGCCGCCGGTCAGGCTGACGAGACCGATATCGCGTTCGTTGGCGAGATGGCCAAGCCGCTGGATGGTGTTGCTGACGGTAGCGCCCCAGCCCACCGCCAGGAGGTCGCCATGCTGCAGGCGTTGCATGAGGAATTGGGCTGCCGCCTGGCCGAGACGATCACTCGGGTCCTGGTCGGGCAACTGCGGCACGACGTAGGCCTCCAGCAGCCCATAGCGCTCCTTGATCTCGCGTTCCAGCGTCAGGCAACCCTGATAGCGTGAATTGATGCGCACCTGAATAATGCCGGAACGGCGGCCGCTTTCCAGAAGGCGAGACACCTTGATGCGCGACATGTTCAGTCGCTCGCCGATCTCGTTCTGGGTCAAGCCATCATTGTAGTAGTACCAGGCAATGCGGGTGAGGGTTTCCTCGTCCGCATCCGCGTAACTCCACTCGCCATTGTCCGAAGCCATGCGGCCCATTCCTTTGGGTTGTTATGATCATTTGAGTATCTCAAAAACATTTGATACGTCAACGGTGTTGAGCGCCGAAAAAATCTATTGCCTGGCAACCAACTGATTTCGTGCGGTTATTCGCACAATCGCCGCCATATTAGCGATCCGAGGCGTGGTTAGGTACGGATGAGCATATTGACGGCATACGGTCGATATGATCACATGATGCTAGTCGAATACATTTGAACAGGTGGGGAATGGCGAAGGAACAAGCGGCCGGGAGGGTCGCCCTTCTAGAGGACATCTGGAAATCCTATGGTGCGGTGCCGGTCCTGAAGGGCGTCTCATTGGCGCTCGAAGCTGGAGAGGTGCACGCGCTGCTTGGAGGCAATGGCGCCGGCAAATCCAGTCTGATGAAGATCATGTCCGGGGTGATTCCCGCCAATTCGGGCCGCATTGAAATCAACGGCCGGACGTTGACGCACGCCTCGCCGGCGCTCGCCCAGGATCTCGGCCTCTATCTCGTGCCGCAGGAAGCGCATATCCTGCCAAACCAGACGGTGCTTGAGAATATCTGCCTGGGCTTGAAGTCGTCGCCACGCTCGCTGCGGCCTCGCGTCGAGACGCTTGTCGCCGAGCTTGCCGTTGCCGTGGACCTCGATGCGCAGGCTGCCTCGCTGGAGATTGCCGAGCGGCAGATCGTCGAAATCCTGCGCGGCCTGGTGCGGGACGCGCGCGTCCTTATCCTCGACGAACCGACCTCGGCTCTGACCCCCTTTGAGACGAGCGCACTTTTCGAGCGCGTCCGCAAACTGCAGGGCCAAGGCGTCGGCATCTTCTTCATTTCCCACAAGCTGCGGGAAATCCGGGAGATCTGCAGCACCATCAGTGTGCTGCGGGACGGCGTCATCGTGCTGTCGGGGCCGCTCGACGAGTATACGGACGCAGAGATCGTCGAGGCAATGAGCCGCGTACAGCTTGCAGCCGACGGAGGAACCGCCAAGGCAGGGCGCAAGGTGGCGCAGATCGGTCAACCGAGGCTCACGGTGCGCGGGCTGTCGGGAGAGGGTTTTCGTGACATCGATCTCGACGTCAGGGCGGGGGAAATCCTCGGTCTTGCCGGTGTCGTCGGTGCCGGGCGTACGGAGTTTGCAGAGACACTTTTCGGCCTACGCAAACAAAGCGCCGGCAGCGTGCATCTGGAAGGCAAGGCGCTGAAGGGCCGATCGCCACGGTCGTGCATCGATCATGGCCTCGTCTATCTGCCGGAGGATCGCCAGCAGAATGGCCTGTTCCTCGAAGCGCCACTCTACTGGAATGTTTCGTCCTATCTGATCCATCGCCTGCCGTTTTTCCTGCGCTCGGGAACCGAGCGCCGGATCTTCGACGGCTTCCGCGACAGCATGGGCATAAAATGTACCGGCGCCGGGCAGGCAGCCCGTGGTCTCTCCGGGGGCAACCAGCAGAAGGTCCTCATGGCAAAGTGCCTGTCGGCGGGGCCGAAGGTTTTGATCCTCGACGAGCCGACGCGCGGGGTCGACGTTGCCGCACGCAATGACATCTACGCGCTGATCCGCACGCTCGCCGGCGAAGGCGTCGCCATCGTCCTCATATCCTCCGACTTCGACGAGATCGAGCAATTGGCCGATCGCGTGCAGGTCATGGCCTTTGGCCGGCACGGCGGCGAACTTTCGGAGGCGATCAGCGTCGATGCCATCGCCAGACTGGCCTTCGGCGCCTCGGAGGCTCACCATGCTTGATCTCTTTGCCCGCAACCGCGTTGTTACCCTCATCCTCATCCTGGCCCTTGCCTACGCGGCAATCGGCGCGGCAGCGCCGGGTTACCTCTCCGGTGCAACGCTCTCGACAGTGCTTTCGAGCAGTCTGGTGCTGATGCTGATCTCGCTCGGCACCATGGTCGTCATCCTGACGCGCAACATCGATGTGTCCAGCGGCTCGGTGCTCGGCCTGAGTGCCGCCGTGCTTGGCCTGCTGTTGAATGCGGGGTTCAGCCTTCCGCTGGCGATCGCGCTTTGCCTGCTCACCGGCGCCCTGGCAGGTGCATTCAACGGGCTGATGGTCGCCTATCTCGGCATACCGTCGATCGTCGCCACGCTTGGGACCCTTGGCCTCTACCGCGGCATCATGCTGGTATTGACCGGTGGACGCTGGATCGAGGACCTACCCCAGGACTTGAAGGCATTTTCGACCAATCTGGGCTTCGGCTTTTCAGCGTTGACAGTCGTCGTCGTGCTGCTCGTCGTTGCGCTCTGGCTGTTCCTGCGCAAGACGCGCTTCGGCCGTTTCTTCTACGCGGTCGGCGACAACAAGGCGGCAGCGCACCACCTCGGCGTGCCGGTGCGGCGCGTGCAATTTGCCGCTTTCGTTGCCGCTGGATCTTGCGCGGCGCTGGCCG
This sequence comes from Ensifer adhaerens, assembly GCF_013283195.1. Lineage (GTDB taxonomy): Bacteria > Pseudomonadota > Alphaproteobacteria > Rhizobiales > Rhizobiaceae > Ensifer > Ensifer adhaerens_G. Next base: position 1,308,341 of record NZ_JABEKT010000002.1, read on the forward strand.
GCATCGTCTTTGCCGCCCAGATCGGCTTCATCCCGAACCAGGCGGGCAACGGCATCGAACTCAAGGCGATCGCGGTCAATGTTCTCGGCGGCGTCAGTCTTCTCGGTGGCACCGGATCGGTCGCAGGCGTTGTCGCCGCGGTGATCTTCATCACGTCGATCGACAGCGCGCTCGTCTTCCTGAAGATCCCGGCCTACTGGAACGACTTCATCGCCGGTGCGCTGCTGCTCTCGGTGCTCCTGCTTGACGGCCGCATCCGTCAACTGATCGAGCGGCGCATTCGTGCGCGCCGCTACGCCATCCATGATCGTGCGCCCGTCCACGATGCCACGTCTTCAACAACTGGGATCGCGGAGGCGAGCCGATGAAAAAGTTGATCTTCCGCTGGGAGACCGCGCTGCTCGCCATGCTGGTGGCGGAACTGGCAATCTTCGGCATCATCAACCCGCGTTTTCTAAATCCTGCGAACCTGATCTACGGGACCTCGGACTTCGTCCAGATCGGCATCGTTGCCTTGCCGCTGACCTTGGTGATCATCGCCGGCGGCATCGATGTGTCCTTCGCATCGGCCATTGGCCTTGCGGCAATCGTCTTCGGGGTCGCGACCTTCTACGCCGTACCGCTGCCGCTATCGATCCTGCTGGCGCTTGCGACCGGCGCGCTCTGCGGTCTCTTCAACGCTGCGGTCATCCACCTGTCGAAGATCCAGCCGCTCGTCGTGACCCTCGGCAGTCTGTATCTGTTTCAGGGGACTGCCACCGTCGCCTCCGGCCTTGTTGGGGCTGGCGGCTACGAAGGGATCGGCAACTTCCCCGAAGCCTTCAACGGGTTCGGCTACGCACAGCTGTTCGGGCTGCCCGCGACCCTTGCCGTCTTTCTCGGACTTGCCTTCGTTCTGGTCGTGCTGCTGCATTTCACGCGCTTCGGCCGTGCCGTGTTTCTTGTGGGGCAATCGGAGAGTGCAGCCCGTTTCGCCGGCATTCCCGTGGCCACCATCCAGACCATTACCTACGTCGTCACCGGGCTATGCGCCGCAATAGCCGGGCTTGTCATGTCCGCCTATTTCGGCTCGGCGCGCGTCGATCTCGGCGCCGCGACGCTGCTTCCGGCCGTCACGGCGGCCGTCCTTGGCGGCGCGTCCATTTACGGCGGCCAGGGTTCCATTCTCGGAACGCTCATCGCCACGTTCGTCATCGGCTATCTGCAGCAGGGCCTGCAGGCGAGCGGTGTTTCAAGCCAGATTTCCAGCGCACTTTCGGGAGGGTTGCTGGTTATAGCGGTCGCATTGCGCCACGGAAGCGCTTTGCTTGCCGATTTCGTCGCCGTTGCCAGGCAGCAGAAAGGCCGGGCGGTAATTACTTCAGGAGGAGAAAGAAAATGACCAACACCATGATCAAAATCGCTGCCCTTGCGGCCAGCCTTCTTGCCGGCACCATGCTCGCGTCCGGAACGGCTCAGGCCGAATCCCAGATCGCCTTCATCCCCAAGCTGGTCGGGGTCGGTTTCTTTACCAGCGGCGGTGCTGGCGCCGTGAAGGCCGGCGAAGAAGTCGGCGCGAAGGTCACCTACGATGGTCCGACCGAGCCGAGCGTCTCCGGGCAGGTGCAGTTCATCAACAACTACGTCAACCAGGGCTACAACGCCATCATCGTTTCATCCGTTTCGCCGGATGGGCTGTGCCCGGCGCTGAAGCGTGCAATGGAGCGCGGAGTGCTGGTGATGACCTGGGACAGCGACGTCAATCCGGATTGCCGCAGCTACTACATCAACCAGGGCACGCCCGAACAGCTTGGCAGCCTGCTCGTCGACATGGCCGGCGAGGGCGTGAAGAAGGAAAAGGCGAAGGTTGCCTTCTTCTATTCGAGCCCGACCGTCACCGACCAGAACGCCTGGGCGGAAGCTGCCAAGGCGAAGATCGCCAAGGAGCATCCCGGCTGGGAGATCGTCACCACGCAGTATGGCTACAACGATGCGCAGAAGTCGCTGCAGACGGCCGAAAGCATCCTGCAGACTTACCCGGATCTCGACGCGATCATCGCGCCTGACGCCAACGCATTGCCTGCCGCCGCCCAGGCCGCCGAAAACCTGAAGCGGGCCGACGGTGTCACCATCGTCGGGTTCTCGACCCCCAACGTCATGCGTCCCTACATCGAGCGGGGCACGATCAAGCGGTTCGGCCTCTGGGATGTGACCCAACAGGGCAAGATCTCGGTCTTTGTCGCTGACCACGTCTTGAAAAATGGGCCGATGAAGGTCGGTGACAAGCTGGAAGTCCCAGGCGTCGGCACGGTCGAAGTCTCGGCCAACAAGGTCCAGGGCTACGACTACGAAGCCGAAGGCAACGGTATCGTACTGCTGCCCGAGCGGACCGTCTTCACCAAGGACAACATCGGCAACTTCGACTTCTGAGCCAGAAAACACCATGCCGGGCGGCCTATGAGTGGCCGCCCGTTCTCACTTTGCTGAAGAATGGAAAACCATCATGAAGAGCCGCTGGAACGACATCGACGCCGACCGTTACGTGGAGGCCGCCCGGTCCGCCGGCCATAGCGAAGCGTTGGGGCTGCGCATTTATACCTCGCGCATCATCGGTGGCGATCCGGACCTCGTGCTGCACGGCGGAGGCAATACCTCGGTCAAGGTGAGAGGCGAGGACGGCAGCGCTCTCATGCATATCAAGGGCAGCGGCTGGGATCTCGACACCATCGAGGCGCCGGGTCTGCCGGCGGTACGGCTGCCGGAACTTCTGGCCGCGCGCGACGGGCCCAGGCTTTCCGACCCTGACATGGTCGCCTTGCTGCGCACCAATCTGTTGGATGCCGGCGCACCCAATCCCTCGGTGGAGGCGCTTTTGCATGCCTTCATCCCGCACGACTTCGTTGACCACACGCATGCAACCGCGATCCTCGCGCTGGCGGACCAACCCGATATGCGCGATACTGTTGTGCGCATCTACAGCGACCGGGTCGCCTACGTGCCCTATGTGATGCCGGGCTTTGACCTGTCTATCGAAGCAGATCGTATCTTTCAGGCTCACCCTGATTGCGAAGGCCTCTGGCTCGAAAACCATGGCCTGTTCACCTTCGCCGGCACGGCCCGCGCATCCTACGAACTGATGATCGAATTCGTCGATATGGCGGAACAGGAGCTTGCCCGAAAAGAAGTTGTGCTGACGGGCCCCCAGCCAAATGACCGAGTGGCTGACGCCGGTCTGACGGCGCGGCTGACCAAGGCATTGGCCGGCGCCGGCTCCCCCTTCGAACACGCGTTGTCGGTCGACTTTCGCTCGACGCCAGCCATTCGCACCTACGCGTTGCGGGGTGATCTCGAGAGTGTTTCTCGAAGAGGTACGGTAACGCCGGATCACGTCATCCGCATCAAGCCGTGGCCGATGATAATCGAACCAGAAGCGGATGCGGACGAGATCGCGGCAGCAGTTGAACGCTATCGCGCCGAATACCGCGCGTATTTTCAGCGGAATGCCGGCCGAACGCCTGATGCAAAGACCATGTTGGATGCCTATCCACGCGTCGTGGTCGTGCGCGGCGAAGGTATGTTCGCAATCGGAGGAAACGCCAAAGCCGCGACGATCGCAGGGGACCTGTGCGAGCAGGCAACACGGGCGATCAATGCTGCCGAATCCTATGGCCGCTACACGCCGATTGGAGAAGCTGATCTGTTCGACATGGAATACTGGGTGCTCGAGCAGGCGAAGCTGAAGGTCAATCAGGCGTCCTGACCTTTTTGGCACGAGCCCCGGAGGCAGACAACGAAAGAGAACAAAATGGCGCCGTGTCATGACGGCGCCGGATAACAACTCCGGTTGCTTCGCCTCCATCGGGAAAGCATGCGGCGATCCTGCGCAGTTGCGGCATCACCGCGAACCGGAGTTTTGACCTGGTGAGAGCCCATCAAGCAGGAAGTCGAGGCCCTTCCTGAACGTGCCGTCCCAATCGCTGTCCAACAGCAGACGGGAGCGTTCGATTGTCGGATAGTGTTCGCTGAGGCGTGTAAGACGCTGTTGCGCTGCAGCTTGGTCATCATCCGAGAGGCCGAAGCTCGCCCGGGTGATCGTGGCGCCCATCACATAATTCCACAACGACCATATCGCGACGTTCAGATCTGCGTCCGCTACACCGGCTCTCGACAGGATTTTGCCCAGCAGTTCCAGGCGATTGAGGATGTTCGGGCCGAGCGCCCGGCGCGATAGCAGTGACGCCGACCAGGGATGGCGCAGCATGCTTGCGCGCCAGTCTTGGAGCAGATGAACAACATCACTGCGCCAGTCTTCAGGCTCGTCCGCTTGCAGAGGTCCGCGATATTCAAGCACCGCATCGAGCGCCAGATCAAAGACCTCCTCCTTGTTGTCGACATGCCAGTACAGGCTCATCGCGCCCGCGCCGAGGCGATCGGCCAGCCGACGCATCTTCAATCCGTCGACCCCTTCGGCGTCCAGCAGCTCCACCGCGGTGGCCACGATCCGATCCAGAGAGAGAGGCGGGTCACCGTGTGGTTCCTGCACGGACTGGAGTGATACATTCTTCCGTTGAGACCGGTTGCTCTGCGCGCTGCTGCGTTTGGCTGCCATCCGCTTTCCCCGCTGATCAGAACGTCGTTCTAAGCCGACAATGCGACGCATGTCGATACTCACCGATTGACTCGTACGCTGTACGATGTAATTTAATCGTACAGCGTACGAGTCAATCTTTGTAACGAGCTAAAATTCAATCCTGCAGACCACGAGGGTCCATCGCTCGCGGTTCTCAAGGCCGAGAGAAAATCATGTCACGCACAATCAAGCATGTGCTTATCGGAGGGGTTATCATCATGGCCATGGCAGTTCCCACGGTGGCGCCAGCGAATGAGAAAGATCGCAAGCTGACCATCGTCAATCCACAGACACTCTACAACCCGACGCCGAACGGCTACAGCACAGCGGTGATCATGCCGCGCGAAGGCCGGGTCGCCTACATCTCCGGGCAGGGAGGCCAAGACAGCACCGGAGCCTTGTCGCCTGACTTCGCTGTTCAGGTTAAGCAGGGCTACGCAAATTTGCGCACTGCCCTTGATGCGCTCGGCGCCCGGACAGATCGGGTTGCCAAGCTCACGGTTTTCGTGGTCGACCATGATATGTCCAAGCTTGGGGTGTTGACCGAGAGCGTCAAGGAAATGTTCGGCGAAACGCTTCCGGCGCAGACCTTGATCCCGGTGCCCAAACTGGCGGTCGACGGCATGCTGTTCGAAGTGGAGGCCGTGGCCCTGCTTGATTAGCGCGGCAGACCCGCGACATCATCCGCCGCATCTCGGTGATGTGGCGGTCCGGCGTTCCCGCGCTCTGCAGCCAGAGCGGCCTTCCGGATTATTTATGCTCGTGATGAGCCCCGCCTTGCGCGGTGTGGAGATGCTGCTCCTCGGGTTGGG
>NZ_JABEKT010000002.1:1313861-1461079 GCF_013283195.1 Ensifer adhaerens
CACCTCATGCCAAAGCTCACTCAATTGCAGAAGGTGCGGAGAAATTCGCGCTTACGATCAAAAGCATTGGGGCCGATTCGGGGATGATTGGACCTGCGATTGTTGCTCACGCTCAAAACGATCGATATGCCGAAAATCCAACTCGGGGAAATGGACCGCTCGCATTCACGTCATACGAGACTGGAAGCTCGACGAACCAGTCTCTGATCTAGACCTAAACGACGAATGCGGAACCTTTTATGTACTTAACCATGTGCCGGCATTCATATGCCAGGACTGCAGGAACGTTGTTTCTGAAATGCAACGTCGCGATGACGCACTGAGCGAGTATTCGGTGACATTGCCTGATATCCGCTCGGCAATCGTTGCGATCGCCGCGAACACTGTTCACGAAGTCGATTTCGATATCCTTATAGAAAGAGCCTATGAAAACCAGGGATTGGAAGAAGCAATCGACCACTATCACAAGCTCGAGGGCAACGCTCGCTATTATCTCGAATGCGCTAAACGGATTGCCAGATGGAAGCGCTGCTCGTTTGAACGGGCGCGCGACGAGCTAGTTAAAGAGCACGTAGAGATTATGGGCTGCTCGGCGGAAGAGGCCGCAGACTTTATCGATTGGTATCTCTACAAAGGAAAGAGGTTTGAGGCGCTGAGAGAAATTGAGTTGGGGCCAAAATCAAATCGAGCAGGGTCTTTGCAACCACTATAGAAATAGATCAAGTAAATAGGCAAGAGCGTTAGTGGAAGGATAGGCGCCGGGCTTATGCTTAATTCGTCGATTATCTCAATTGAAAGCTCATCGCGCTTTGCGAGGATTCAAACGGCGGACGCACCCCGAATGCATGCCGTCGCGGTAGAGCGAGAGCATAAGTATTTAGAATTTCGTTCGGCAGTCCCTTCATTCGCCCTTACCCCAAACCAGAAACTCAATTGATACAATGGTCGTCGCTCACACAACTCTGAATGTCAGGGGTGCTCCAAGACGACGCATGCCATTTACAGAATCCCCCACGCCCGAAACCTCCCCCTGCCCGTCATCTCCCTGAGGCCGAGTTCCAAAACAATCCGCCGCGCCGCCTGCGGCGTCACCTCGAGCGTCTTCGCCACCATCTTCGCCGACACCAGGGGCCGCGCCATCACCAGCTCGACCAGCTCCGGCAGCTTTGAAGACGTCCGGCGTCCGCCCAGCTTTCGCCCGAACATCGTGCGCGCCAACGCCAGCCGGTCATGCTCTTTCAGACCGAGCTCGGCGGCCGCGATCAGGCCGTGAGCAATGGCTAACAACCGGGTCTCCCGATCACGATGTCGGCGCCGATCGACCGGGATGGATTTCAGGCCAACGTTGATGGCGGCGAGATGGGTGCCAGTCGTGATGCCAGCCTGGCGCAGGATCGATGCGACCAGCAGCCGGCCGAGCCAGGGCGCGTGCTGGAGGACCGAAAGCTCGTTCCAGGCGTCGAGGGCGACGATCGCCTGAAGCACCGCCGGCAAATCGGTTGCCTGCCGCAACACACCGCGCCATTCCTCGAGCCTGGAATCCTCGTCCCAGTCGAGGTCATAGACCAGCGGATCTCTTTCCGCCGCGCTGGCGCGGCCCGGCCGTGTTGCGTTCTCGATCGCAGCCTCCGATCGGGCGAGCACCGCATCAATGGCCGCATAGTCGACTCCGGGGAGATTGGAGACGTCGTCGGGTTCGTCCCCCTCCCCCTCCCCTTCCGTATTGATCGCGACCGCGCGCCGGATGGCACCTGCTGTGTCGTCAGCGTCGACCAGTGTGATCTCAGCGGTTTTTCGCAGCGTGCGAACGCCGTCGGCCGACAATGCCCAGCCGGGCAGTTGGGCTGCGATGCGCCGGCGAGTTCGCAAGACGTCACGGGCGATTGTCAGCTCGTGGGTGGGTGTGCGAATATCTCTGATGTCGTCGTGGAGGATGAGGTCCTCGAGATGGACGAGTTCGCCGTCGATCCACAGAGAGGCGCAGGCGTCGGCAAAATGGGTGCGCTCGATCCATCCATGCCCGACCGGCGAACGGGCGATGCGCTCGTCCAGGCGCGTGAGGGCGAGACCGGCGTCGAATGCCGGCCGCATTAGAGCTGTCATGCTGATTTTTGCTAGATTGTAAGCCATTGAAATCATGGTAACGCCACTTGGTATTATTGCTCGCTGAGGCTCTAACCATCGATAAGTTTCAAGTATCGATAGTGATGTGGTCCACTAGTTGACCAACTCATAAACGCGTCCTATCTTGGCGTAGAACGTCCAATTCGCGATCGTCCGCAATCTGCGCGACGAGAGACATTGTTCAACGGAGTTTCCCATGAGCGTCACTGTCAAAGTCGCCGAGGCCAAAGCCCATCTTTCAGAACTGCTGGCCCGCGTCGAAGCCGGCGAGGAGGTTATCATTTCCCGCGGCAACGATCCGGTCGCCCGGCTCTCGCGCGTGAAGAAGGACAACGAGCTTTCGGCGCTGATCGCCGAGGTGCGGGCGGCGAGAATGCGGGCAAAACCGGTGTCCAACGACGAGATCCTCGACTGGAAACGTGAGGGTCAGCGGTTTTGAGCAAATTTATCCTTGATGCGTCGATCGCCGCTGCCTGGCTATTGCCAGAAGAATACAGTGAAGCAGCCGAGCAGCTTATCGCCAGGATCTCAGGCCCCTGCCCGGTGCCCGACCTGTTCTGGCACGAGACGCGCAGCATTTTGATCAGCGCCGAGCGGCGGCAACGGATTGCCGCCGGCCAGGCCCATAACGCGATGGCCCGGCTGCGCCGATTGCCCCTTGAGGACATGGGTGCCGGTCAGGACGGCTCGGTGCTCGAGCTCGCGAGTGCGCACGGGCTAAGCGCCTACGATGCCGCCTACCTCGACCTTGCGGTCCGCCAATCCCTGCCGCTCGCCACCCTCGACCGCAAACTCGCCGGGGCGGCACGCACTGAGAGGATTCAGGTGCTGGGACCATTCGAGAATGAGCATTGATCATGATATAGAGCGGCGCGCGGTGGCACTCGACGCGCTCGATTCCATCCTGCCCTTCGACCGGCGTGACCAACTCGCTGCGCTCCTCACCGACGACGACGTCGCGACGCTCAAGCATCTGGCCAGCGAAGGCATGGGCGACAACACGCTTCGGGCGCTTGCCTCCGATCTCGGCTACCTCGAGGCCTGGTGCCAGCTTGCAACTGAAGATCCCCTCCCCTGGCCGGCGCCCGAAAGCCTGCTGCTAAAGTTCCTTGCGCACCACCTGTGGGACCCGGTCAAGCGCTCAGAGGATCCGAGCCATGGCATGCCGGCAGAGGTGGAAATCGGCCTTCGTTCCCTTCGCGTCCTGCGCGTTTACGGGCCCCACGCCCCAGGGACGGTTCGGCGCCGGCTGACGAGCTGGTCGATCCTCACTCGCTGGCGCGGCCTCACCGGCTCGTTTGACGGCCCTTCCCTCAAATCGGCACTGCGACTTGCTGTCCGCGCCAGTGCCCGCCCACGCCAACGCAAGAGCAGGCAAGCGGTGACCGGCGATATCCTGGCGAATCTGTTGCACGCCTGTGCCGGCGAACGGCTGGTCGATCTGCGCGACCGGGCGCTGCTTCTCGTGGCGTTCGCCTCCGGCGGGCGACGCCGATCGGAGATAGCAGGGTTACGAGTCGAAGATCTCCTCGAGGAAGACCCGGTCCGGACGGACCCGGCGAACCCGGACTCCCCTCCCCTCCCCTGCCTCTCGATCCGCCTTGGTCGCACTAAGACGACGGCGAGTGACAACGACGAACATGTGCTGCTGGTCGGCCGGCCGGTTATGGCGTTGAAGGGCTGGCTTGATGAGGCAGGTATCGGAAAAGGACCAATATTCCGGCGCATTGACCAGTGGGGGAATGTCGATCGGCGCGCGATGACACCGCAGTCCGTCAATCTAATCCTAAAAACCCGCTGCAAACAGGCTGGGCTGGATCCGACATTGTTCTCGGCGCATGGATTGCGGTCCGGCTACCTGACCGAGGCAGCCAATCGCGGCATCCCCTTACCCGAGGCGATGCAGCAGTCGCTGCACAAATCGGTGACCCAGGCGGCGAGCTATTACAACAACGCGGAACGCAAGAATGGACGAGCGGCGCGACTGATCGTCTAGGAGGAACTCGGGGTGAGCGCTGCAACATTGCTAGCGATCGCGCCCGATAAAATCCACGGCAGGGCTCTGCGACACTAAGCTCCTTGTGGATCGAAGGCAGCAGACTGTGCCGATGAAGTCGCAATTCATCGACAGGTTTCGGCAACATCTCGTCGGCAGCGACATAACGGCAGGTGTCTTTCCTGGATGAGATGCACGTTGATCCGGCGATCGCCATGGATTTACCACGGAAGTTCTCGGCCCTTGCGGGCTATCCCCTTCCCTTGGCGCGGGCGGATTGATGTGCGCTGCCTTTTCGAGAATGCATGCCATCACGGCGGCCGACAAAGGTAGCGCCAGCTCTCGACCGCACCTTTCGGGCCGTAATCGCGGATCTCCGGGCAGGCCTGCAGCACCATACCCAAAGGAAGTGTCTCTATCGGCTCCCGCATCGGCCTGATTCAAGGCTCGGCTTCGCCCCCTGCTCTATTCGAGAGCTAGGTTCTCAGTAGACTAATCGCGTTCGTATCGTTCCAGGAATTTCGCGTAGGGCCTGAAGAATCTCGTCGGCATCTGCGGAAATTCCTTCGGCCTCGACCACCACATAGCCCGTGTCGCCATGCGTCTGAAGGAACTCAGCGACGATGTTCAGCCCGCGCGACGAGAAGATCTCGTTGAGCTGGATGAGCATTCCGGGGCGGTTTTCATGCACGTGAATGAAACGCGTGCCGTTCGGGCGCTCGGGCAGTTGTACTTGCGGAAAGTTGACGGCGCCCATCGTTGAGCCGATGTCGGAATACTCGACCAGCTTCCTTGAAACCTCCCCGCCGATGCGCTCTTGGGCTTCCTCAGTGGAGCCGCCGATATGCGGCGTCAGAATGACATTGCTCAAGCCTTGCAACGGTGTCTCAAAACGCTCGTTGTTCGATGCCGGCTCCTTGGGGAACACGTCTACGGCGGCACCCGCCAGATGCCCGTCTTTCAGGACTTTCGCAAGCGCATCGAGATCGACCACCGTGCCGCGAGAATTGTTGATGAAGATGGCGCCCTTCTTCATGCGGCGCAGTTCGGTTTCGGTGATCATGTTATGCGTCGAGGGTGCTTCGGGAACGTGCATCGTCACATAGTCAGAGATTTCGAGAAGGTCACCGAGCGAAGCCATCGACTCCGAATTGCCCCGGCGCAGCCGATCGGAAAGATCGAAGTAGCGCACGACCATGCCCATGCTTTCGGCAAGCGCGCTGAGCTGCGATCCGATATTTCCGTAACCGACAATGCCGAGCGTTTTGCCGCGGACCTCCCTGCTGCCGACAGCGGACTTCTCCCACCCACCTCGATGCGCGGAAGCCGAGCGCGGAAAGATCTGCCGTGTCAGCATGATAATCTCGCCGATCACAAGCTCGGCCACCGATCGCGTGTTTGAATAAGGTGCATTGAACACCGGAATGCCGCGCCGCCGCGCTGCATCCAGATCGACTTGGTTCGTACCGACGGAGAAACAGCCAACGGCGATCAATTTCTTTGCGGATTCGAGAATCTCGTCCGTCAGCTGCGTGCGGGAACGAATGCCGATGATATGAGCGTCGGCGATGTGGCTCCTAAGATCCCTGTCGTCGAGCGCCTTCGGTAAAAGAATGAGGTTGGTGTAGCCGGACGAAGAAAAGTAGTCCACGGCGGTCTGGCTAATGCCTTCCAGCAGAAGCACGGAAATTCGGTCGCGTGGGAGAGAAAGTTGGCGGGTCATAAATATCGCTCCGATTTCCGGAAGGCCGATGTGGCTTCGGCGCCTATGAAGATTTAAGCGGCTGGTCAGGCTAATATCAACACACTGATACCGCGAACAAATCTCGAGGTACCGCGGTTTTCAATGCTTCGTACCCAAAGGGCAAGAGCCCGCGCTCGGCTTTTCGCGTAAAATCGCTCAGATAGCCTCCGGCAGAATTGATGTGCCCTGCCCTTTCGAGGATACACGCCATGACGGCGGCCGCATTCTCGGCCCCAAGGATTCCGCAGGCTTCCTCATAGGCGCTCGGACTGACCCCGAGCATCGATCGAACCACGACGGCGGCAGACAAAAGATCGTGCCAGCTCTCGACCGCACCGTTCGGGCCGTAATCGCGGAACTCCGGAAACGTCTTTATCGGCTACCGCATCGGCCTGATTTCAGGGCTCGGCTTCGCGCCCTGCGCTCCGGACTACAGAACCGAGGGTCTTTCTGGAAGTGTTGTCGTAGCGCGCAGCCACCGAGCAAGCGATTTAGACCTCAGATCTACAACTCCGCTCGCCAGCATCGTGATTGGACAGAGCGCGGGACGAGGAACAGGCTGATTGAGCTGGCATTCGCAGCACCATTTGATTGGAGGCGACAATGAAGCACCATACATTAGAGCAGATGCAGAACATCGCGCAGATAGAGCCCTTCTTCCACCTGCATGGGATGTCGCGCCGTCAGCGACTTGAGCGCTGGACCGAGCTCCTTGAGGAAATACGGCATAGGCACCTCGACACGCTTCACGAGACAGAGTTCCAATCCAGCGAGGAGCGAAATGCACTGCGCTGCGACTATTCTCCGATAACTGTCGCATTCCGCGATCCCGTTCTCCATTCGGCCGGTATGAAGAACGATACCTATGGCGAAGCGATACGGTTTTTCGAGATCTCTGACGAAGAGTTACATGACGTTGTTTGCTATTGCCGCTTCGGAACCACCGTGAGTGCGGCGGCAGCGGCTCGCCAAGTCCGCGTCCTGCTGTCCGACAAGCCCATGGGCTTTTGGTCTTCACTGCGGGCATTGTTCATTGGTTAGATCGGCGACGTGCCACCCAACTCGACTGCAATCATGGGGCGCCTAGATAGCGGTCAGCGCGGAAGGGCTATTTGCATCCCTCGCGTAAATCGGCGTTCCCAATAACCTGTCGTCTAGCAGGCGCCCCATCTGCTTCTGCTGAGGGAAACTATCACGTACGAGCCGTCTTCAACCTCTTGATGGGGTAACGGAACCCTGACAGCTGTCAGGTTTTTCGTGAGGCGAATACGATATTAAGCCGGGCTTGCGGCATACATGACCGATCCGGGCCTTTCACCGCCGCCCGCCGGCCGAGCCGCCGCGATTGAGACGATCTTGCGTGACTGGCTTGTTGCGCATCGGCACATGGCCGACGTCCCGGAGCTCACTCCGGTTCGGTTGGATTCCAAGGGCGTGAATCGAGAAGAGGTGCAGTACCCGGGTTTTATCGGATAGCATCCGTGACGCATGTCGGCTCCTGTCGGCCAAAAGTCAGGAATCGAGCCGAGTCCCCGGCAAGCCGCTCCGCTCCTTCGAGGGTCCAGGTCGCTATGAAGGGTGGTCTCATCCCCTCACCTTCCCGGCGGTAGCGACCGGGCAATGTCGATGATGTCGTCCCGTGATGCGGTTGGGTCCTCCATATTCCAGGCTACCCCAAACCCGATCTTCAGATCGACACCGCGCACGGGTCTGAAGGGCCGCAGCCGATCCTACATACGTGGCCTCGCGGTCGTACCGCGGCATGCGCTCACGCGGCTGTCACTGACCTTAGCAATCGGCCGCGAAACTGCGGCTGCACAGTCCGCGGAGGTCGTTGCCACATAAATTGCACCTGCGACAGAGCATCTCGACATGCCGGTACACTTTTCTAGCAAGGCATCCGGCACGCGCCACGATATCTCGTCGAGCACGAATAAAACTATTTCAAGGGCGACAGCCAACAGGGATGGACTAGAGCGTACGCAATGTTACGTTGCGAAAGCAGATCACACAGGATTAGGGCAGCACCATGAAACATGCTCCCATTCTTATCTGCTTGATGCAACGGTCCTGCCGGGATGCAGCACCACGGAACGAGGTGCGGTCATCGGAAACGTCGCTGGACAGCCTGGACGGGGCTAAATAGGCACCGGCCCCCGCTGACAAGCTGGTGAACACGACCCGTTTGCTGGAACGCGCGATCATTGTCGAGCACCCCAATTTTTTGTCGTGCATGTTCAGGTTGACGGCCGATCCGCAGAGCGCATTCCTCAGTATTTACTTCGGCAGGCCGGGTCCGGTCAGCCGTGCCGGCGTACCCACTTTTTGCTGGAGTTCCCCATGAACCGTACAGCTTGTATCACCCGCGTCTGCTGCGCAATCCTTCTCGGTGTCTCCAGCCTCGTGCCTGCTGAACTGGCGGCGCAAACGGTGGCCACTGTCGGTGCAGCGAAGGTTCGCGTAGACGACGTCTCTCCGAGGTACGAGTTCGTCGGTCGGGTCGAAGCCATGGAGGCTGTTGATGTTCGCTCCCGCATCGATGGGTTTATCGACAAACGGTTGTTCGACGAAGGTACCGTCGTTGAGGCTGGCCAACCCCTCTTCCTCATCGACCCACGCGATCTGGAAATCGCGTTGACCGTCACGCAGGCCCAACTGGCCAGCGCGAAAGCCACCCAGACAGATGCCGCACGTCGCTTCCAACGCAACCGCGCCTTGAACCAAACGGTGTCACGCGCGACGCTGGAGGAAAGCGAGACGGCCCTCGATACGGCTGACGCGGCCGTTCTATCCGCCGAGGCCAGGGTGAGCCAGGCGAAACTCAATCTCAGCTACAGCAAGATATCTTCCCCCATGAAGGGCCGCATCAGTGCGGCATCGCTATCCGCAGGCAGCTTCGTAAACGCCAGTTCCCCGGCGCTGGCCAGGATCGTCCAGATGGACCCAGTGCGGGTTGTTTTTTCCGTTAGCGATCGGACGGTGTTGGACTTGCGCGTAGCGGCAGGAAAGATCAGCAAGGAGGAACTTGCCCAACGCTTCCAGCTTTCGCTGCGCCTTTCGAACGGGCAGCAATACAAGCAAGGGGGGAAGATTGAGTTCTTCGGCAATGAAGTCGACGAGCGGACTGGTACGCTTGCCGTGCGTGCACAGTTCGCCAACCCCGACCTTCTGCTCGTACCGGGTCAGTTCGTGACGGTGGTGATCGCCGGGGACGAGAGGAAGATGCGCCCGGTCGTTCCCCTCGGCGCGGTGCATCAGGACCGTGAAGGCAAATATGTCCTCCTTGTCGGCGACGACGGGAAGGCTGTCCTGCGTCGCATCATGGTCTCCGAACAGGCGGGCGGCAACTGGATCGTCGACAGCGGTCTTGAAGGCGAGGAGATGCTGATCGTTGAAGGGCTGGCAAACATTGCCGACGGATCGGCCATCAAAGTACTTCCCGTGTCTGACGATAGCGCCGATAGGTCCGCTTCCCAATCGGGTGCCTCACAATGAATATTTCCGCCCCGTTTATCGGCCGGCCGCGGCTTGCAATGGTCATTGCGGTGATCATGCTAATCGCCGGTGCTGTCGCCCTCCTGCAGATACCTGTCGCACAGTTTCCGCAGATCACTCCGCCCGAAGTGCAGGTGACGGCGAGCTATCCGGGGGCAAATTCCAGCGTCATGACGGATAGCGTGGGTGCGCCGATCGAGGATCAGGTGAACGGCGTCGAAGATATGCTCTACATGTCTTCCTCCAGCACCAACAATGGTACCTACAGTCTGACGGTGACGTTCGCGCCAGGAACCGACCCGGCGATCGCGCAGGTCAACGTGCAGAACCGGGTCGCGATAGCGACGCCGCGGCTGCCTGCCGCTGTCACCCAGACGGGCGTTTCAGTGAGAAGCCGTTCGTCCAGTATGCTTATGGGGCTAGCGATCTATTCGCCGAAGGGCACGCGTGACAACGTCTTCATCAGCAATTACGCGACAGTCAATATCCGCGATGCCATCGCCCGCGTGCCAGGTGTCGGGGAGGCAGGCGTGTTCGGCCCAACCTACAGCATGCGGGTCTGGATGAACCCTGACCGCATGCAGGCTCTGGGCATCACGGCGTCGGATCTCGCCACTGCGATACGGGCGCAGAATGCACAGGCCTCCGCCGGCCAGATAGGCTCACCTCCCACGGCGTCGGGCCAGCAGCTGGAGCTGACAGTAACGGCGCTGGGGCGTCTTGCCGACGCGAATGCGTTTGGCAACGTGATCGTGCGCACGAACCGCGACGGCGCGATCGTGCGCCTCCGCGATGTCGCGCGCGTCGAACTCGGCGCACAATCCTATGACACCACGTCGACGCTCAACGGCCTTCCCAGCGCCACGCTCGTCGTCTACCAGTCCGCCGACGCCAACGCACTTTCTGTCTCCGAGGCGGTCGTGAGCGAGCTTGAAGCTTTGTCGCGGCAGTTTCCAGACGACATCGCCTATACGGTCGTTTTCGATACGACTGCCTTCGTCAAGGAAACCATCCGCGAGATCTTCATAACGCTCGCGATTACCTTTGCCCTCGTCGTCGCCGTGGTATTTGCCTTCCTCCAGGACTGGCGCGCAACGGTCATCCCGACCCTGACCATACCCGTTTCACTCATTGGGGGCTTCGCCGTCCTCTATGTTCTCGGTTACTCGGCCAACACGATCACCCTTTTCGCGGTCATCCTCGCCATCAGCCTTGTGGTCGATGACGCCATCATCGTCGTCGAAAATGTCCAGCGCATCATGGACCAGACCGGGGCCAACGTACGGGATGCCACCCTACGCACCATGGAGCAGGTAACGGGACCGATCGTCGCGACGACGCTGGTACTTGCCGCACTCTTCGTGCCGGTGGCCTTCCTTGCCGGCATCACCGGCGAGCTTTACCGCCAGTTCGCCGTCACGATCCTGATTACCATCGTCTTCTCGACGGTCAATGCGCTGACCCTCAGCCCGGCCTTGTGTGTGCTCATGCTTCGTCCAACGCCGAGACGGCGACTTGGACTGTTCGAGAAGCTGAACGCAGGCCTCGACGCTTCCCGGCGTTTTTACCTGAACCTGCTGCTCGCTTTCGCCCGACGGCTCGCCCTGGCGACGCTGGTCCTGGTCGCGGTCGCAGGGGGAATCTACGGCCTCTACCGCATCATTCCGACTGGTTTCGTGCCCGCCGAGGACCAAGGCTACCTGTTCATGAACGTGCAGTTACCAAACGCAGCTTCCCTGGAGCGCACGGAACAGACAATGGCCGAGGTCAGCGCGCTCCTGCAGCGCACGCCCGGTATCGCCAATACGATCGGCATCGCGGGTGCGAGCATGGTCGGCGGTGGTGGTTCGAACTCCGGCATGATCATCTCGGCACTAAAGCCGTGGAGCGAGCGGGGACCGGATCAAAGCGTCTTCGCACTGATGGGCCGTTTACGGGCCGAACTTGCAACGATCTCGACCGCATCCGTCGTGCCCTTCAATCCGCCGGCTATTCCGGGGCTTGGCACAACGGGCGGCTTCGACTTCCGCCTTCAGGCGCGCGCCGGGCAGAGCCAGGAGGAGCTTGCCGAGGTCATGCGCAGTCTTATCATGCGCGCGAACCAGACGCCCGGCCTTGCCTCAGTGTTCAGCACATTCTCAGCCGACGTGCCGCAGGTCTACCTCGACATCGACCGGGAGCGGGCGGAGCTCTACAGCGTGTCCCCCGCCACGATTTTCAGTACGCTGCAGTCCCATCTCGGGTCGTCGTACGTAGACGATTTCAACATCCTTTCCCGGGTCTTCCAGATCCGCATTCAGAACGAGCCGGCCTTCCGCAGCCGGATAGAAGATATCCAGCGACTGAGAGTACGCAGCGATACGGGCGACCTCGTGCCGTTGCAGGGCTTGCTTTCGATCTCCACCCACTACGGTCCGAATTCGGTGAACCGCTACAACCTCTTCCCCTCCGCCTCGATCAACGGCCAGGCCGGACCGGGCACCAGCACCGGTGAGGCGCTGAGCACCATGGAGGCGCTTGCGGCAAGCACACTGCCGACCGGCTTTGGATTTGAGTGGACCGGGCTGGCACTGCAGGAAAAACAATCGGGCAACCAGACGGTGATGATCCTTATTATGGGCATCGTCTTCACCTATCTCTTTCTCGTTGGCCAGTATGAGAGCTGGAGCATTCCGATAGCAGTGATGATGTCTGTCACAGTGGCCGTTCTTGGGGCCTTGGGAGCACTCTTGGTAGGCGGCATCGATCTCAACATCTACGCTCAAATTGGCCTTCTCTTGCTCATAGGCCTTGCGGCCAAGAATGCCATCCTGATCGTGGAGTTCGCCAAGGATCGCCGGGAGGAGGGAATGAGCATTATAGATGCGGCTACCGAGGGGACGTCGCAGCGTTTTCGGCCGGTGCTGATGACCGCGATGGCGTCCGTTCTGGGCGTTGTACCGCTCGTCCTCGCCGCCGGGGCGGGCGCGGGCAGTCGACAGGCGATCGGCGCAACCGTGCTCGGCGGTCTGCTCGTGGGCACTGTCCTCGGATTGGTGATCATCCCGATGCTTTATATTCTCGCACAGACGCTGCGCGAGGCAGTCAAACGCCGTCTGTTCGGTCCAGCCGGTGCCCAGGACGAGAGTAATGCCTGAAACCTAAACACTCGACCTGACACCGGAGAAACTGGAGGATCGTGGTGTCGTTCTTACGCGCACTTCGGTCCTGGTCGATGACGCCGGCGCCGGCGCCGGCGCCAGACGCCCTCGCGCCTCTCACCCCGCTGTCAATAGTACGGCGAGATGCATGCTTGTCGGGGGCCGTGATAGGGCTGGAACGTGTTGTCGAAGGCCCTGTAGGAGCGATATCGTGCGTAGCACCAGCGCGTGTGTGTGCCGCCGCCATAATAGACTTGACGGGAATAGCGTGGCGCATAATAGCGCGGCCGATAATAGGTCCGCCCGTAGTAGTCGGGTTCGTAGTAGCTCGGGCCGTAATACCGGGGTTGCGCCAATAGGCCGCCGATAACGGCGCCAGCGGCAAGCCCCCCTAACGCCCAGGCCCAGTCGTCGCCACCGTGATGATGACCATTGTAGTAGCCACCGTGATAACCGCCATATCGGCGGTATTGAACCGGTTGAGCTTGCGGCGCTTCAATCTTCGGCGCAGAAAGAACGGGAAATGCCCTGGCTGGCGCAGCGCATGTCAGCCCAGTGACAAGCGACAGAGCAACGATTGCAAACCTTTGCATTGTCTTCACCTTTCCTCTGTAGCGCTGCAAGTCGAACTCGGCACGCTAGAAACACTGCAGCCCTTTCGATAGCCTCATAATTGTACTCCAAAACCGATTGGAGTTGAGAATTTATGCATCGGCGAAAACCACCCATTGCGCTTGCCTGTCGACGGCTGCGCACACGCTTTTGCGCGCGCCGTGCCCAGCCCACGGTTTTCGTCATCGCCGTAGCCGGCGGGCGCTACAAGCTGCGGCGCAGGTTTCCATCCGATGCATTTGAGCGGGAGATGCTCAGGTCGCGCATCGCCGGGATTGGCGTCGATCCAAGAGACTAGAGAGGCAACAGCATAAACATAAATGAGTGCGTTTGAGTGCTTCAGCGATCCGCTGAACGGATATTTTGCCGGGGGGATAGCCACCTCCCATTAAACGAAGTTCGTCTAGGCTCCCTTCGGGCGGCAGCCCCACCCCGCCCCCCGCTTAACACCGCTGAGGGCTAATCGTGTCGCGGGATGAAGCGGGTGGCCACTTCCAACATTGTACGTCTTGAAACACCTCAGCGAGGCGATGCCGGTCTTGCTCTTATCTGCGACCTGCGAACACACGTGGGGCACTTTTGCGGAGGGCCTGATCCGGACGTCAGAGCTATGGGAAGGTCACAATCGTCCCAGTCGACCCGTTATGCGATCTCGTAGCAGCCGGGCTCAAGGTTGGTGCACGGCATCGCGCGGAGCTTCAACCCCGGCTCCATCGGAGTTTGGCTTGGCCGTGGCTCACCGTGCCGAACGATGCGACCAGCCCGCATAAAGACTTTCTTGCCTGTCATCGCTCACGTTCTCGCTCGATCACCCAGTATTTGCCGGCGCCCTTCTGCTCGGTCTTCTCGAGGATCATGTCGATGATCGTCCCACACACCCCAAGCCTACAATCTCGCGCCGGCTGGGGTCTTCAGTGCTTCAAGATTTGACCGAGGAAAAGCTTCGTCCGCTCGTGCCTGGGATTGGAGAAAAACTCGTCCGGCTTTGCTTCTTCAACAATCTGCCCGGCGTTCATGAATATCACACGATCAGCGACCGCCCGTGCGAACCCCATCTCGTGGGTGACGCAGACCATGGTCATCCCGTCCTTGGCGAGACCGGTCATGGTTTCGAGCACTTCCGACACCATTTCAGGGTCAAGGGCCGAGGTGGGCTCGTCGAACAACATCACTGCCGGCTGCATGCAGAGTGAGCGGGCAATCGCCACGCGTTGCTGCTGACCGCCCGAGAGCTGGACCGGGAACTTGTTTGCCTGTTCAGGAATACGAACCCGGTCAAGGTACTTCAGTGCCCGTGCCCGCGCCTCTGCCTCCGGCACGCCACTGATCCACATCGGCCCAACCATGCAGTTCATCAGCACTGTCATGTGCGGAAACAGATTGAAATGCTGGAACACCATGCCGACATTGCGCCGCACGTCCGAAATATTGCGCATCTTGGCATGCAGGTGGATACCGTCGACGACGATATCGCCTTCCTGATGCGCCTCCAGCCTATTGAAGCAGCGGATCAACGTCGATTTTCCGGATCCGGACGGGCCGCAAATTACGATGCGCTCGCCCTTGCGGACCGTCAGGTTGATATCGGTCAGCACTTGAAAGGCACCGTACCATTTGGAAACGTTCCTGACTTCGATGATGGTTTCAACACTCATCTGACCTTGCTCCTGGCATAGTGGCGTTCGATGCGGGACTGGATGAGCTCAAGGCAGATGGACATGATCCAGTAGAGCATGGCGGCTGAGATCAGCATTTCCATGTGCTGGAAGGTTTTCTGGCCAAGCGTGCGGGCAAGAAACATCAGTTCCCAGACGCCAATCACCGAGACGAGCGAGCTGTCTTTCAGCATCGAGATGAACTGGTTTCCGGTTGGGGGAATAATGACCGGCAACGCCTGCGGAAGGATGATCTTGCGCATGGTCAGCCCGAAGCCGAAGCCGATCGACCTTGAGGCCTCCCACTGGCCGCGGTCGATGCTCTGTATGCCTGAGCGGAAGATCTCGGTCATGTAAGCGCCGTAGCAGAGCGAAAGCGCCAGGATACCGGCCGGAACGGCATCGATGATGATGCCGAGCTGAGGCAGACCCAGATAGATCAGATAGACCTGCATCAGGAGCGGCAGTCCTCGAAAGAACGATGTGTAGAAGCTTGCGATCGCATAGGCAAAACCGTTGGTCGACAACTTGGCCACCGCGCCAAGGATTGCGATGAGCGAGGCGATAGCGATCGAGATCGCCGACACATAGACGGTCGTCACGAGACCCTGGGCGATCAGAAAAGGCAGCTTTTGTTCGATGAACGGCAGGCTCAAGTGAAACGTCTGGAAGAAGGCGAGAAATAACGCGAGAAGCTCGAGCCATACAATGGCGATCTGGACCCTGAGGCTGGCAAAGCCGATCAGAACGATGTTGAGGCTGAAGAGCGCTGCGATCACGAGGGCGATGGCGAAACGGCCGTAGAAACCGCTCTGCAAAGGTTCGCCTATCACCGGGCGCATGAGTTCTCCCATTGTCGTCCCGGTCAGATTGAAGGCGGTGAAGACGATCAGGGCGGCGGCGAACACCGTCGCTACGAACCGCGGGTTGTGGACGAGTATTTCGGACTCGACTGTATCCGGATAAAGCATCTTAGTCCCTCTGAACAAAAAGGCGCTCCGGACGACCGGAGCGCCAAACGTGGGAAGGGTTACTTCGCGACGGTGTAGTCGACGCCGTACCACTTCTCGGACAGCTTGCTCAGCGTGCCGTCGCTCTGCATCGCCTTGATCGCTTCGGCGATCTTGTCGTTCAGTTCCTTGTCGCCGTGCTCGATGGCAACGGCGAGCGGCTCATAGAAGACGGGAGCGCCGATCTGCTTGATCGGATAGCCTGCCTTGATGGCGTCGCGAATGCTCGGCAGAGACGACACCACCGCGTCGAGGCGAACGCCGTCACCAAGGCGCAGGTCGTCGAAGGCCGTTGACGAGTTGGCGTAGGATTTCACTTCCGTCGGCTTGAACACGTATTCGAAAGCCGGCGCACCGGCGGCATCGAGCGTCAGCTCTTGCTTGGCGTAGGCCTCGAAGGTGGACGTCGCTGTCGTTCCGACGACCTTGCCGTCCAGATCGATCAGCGTCACTGCAACGCTATCCTTGTGAACCGCGACCGCAGCCGGCGTGTAATAGTAGACGGCGGGGAAGTCGAAGATCTTGGCCCGTTCCTTGGTTGGCGTCATCGAGCCAATGTGCATGTCCCAGCGGCCCTGCCAGTTGCCGGCTGTGATGATGTCCCAGCCCGGGGTGACGAATTCGACGCCGACACCCAGTCGCTTTGCGACTTCCTTGGCGACATCGACGTCGAAGCCGTCCATCTCGTTCTTGTCGTTCATAAAGGACTGCGGCGCCCAGCTGGCGTCGGTCGCAACCTTCAGGGTTTTTGCGTCGAGCACGCGGTCGAGTACGGCACCTGCATGGGCCGGAAGAGCCGCGAGCGAAATGGCAAGCGAGGCCGCCGCCGCAGTCAGTTTGGTGAAAGTGTTCATGCTGTCGTTCCCTCTTTTGTCGTTCTGGGTTTTTCCGGCAGGGTCCTCTTCCTGCCATCGGGTTGATCTTGAGTTCTCAAGGCCCCTCCGTCTTCCGGCGATATGAGGCAGCGCGGAGCCGCCCCTTCCTAGAAACAGTGGAAGTCAGCACTCGCCTTTCTGGTCCATCTCGTCACGGACACTGCGTGCGACCCTGAAGGCCTCGACGCCCGCGGGAATGCCGCAATAGATCGCGATCTGGACGAGCGCCGCGCGAAGCTCTTCGTCGGTCAGGCCGTTGCGGATCGCCCCGCGGAAATGGATGCCGAATTCATGCATGCGGTTGAGCGCGGCGAGCATTCCAAGGTTGAGCAGGCTTCGGCTCTTCAGATCGAGCCTCTCGTCCGTCCAGGCGGTGCCCCAGCAATACTCGTTCAGCAGATCCTGGAAGGGGCGCGAGAAAGCATCGCTGTTTTTGATCGCCCGATCGACGTAGTCGTCACCGAGCACCTTGCGCCGGATGGTTTCTCCCCTTCTCTGCAGCGCCTCATCCATTGACCGTCACTCCCTGGCTCAGAAATTCACCCATCAGATCCGCTATGACGTGGGGCGCTTCGATCAGGATCGAATGCCGCAAGCCTGGCAGGATCCGAAGCTCGGACCTGGGAATGCGCTCGTGCATGTAACTGGCCATGCGCGGATTGGAGCCGGCATCGTCCTCGCCGGTGGCGATCAGCGTCGGGCACCGGATCTGGTCGAGAAATCCGCCGAAATCCGTCTCTGCCAGCACCCGGTAAGCAGAGGCATAGCAATCCGGATCGTTTTGGGCGTCGCGCGACCTGAGCCTAGCGATGACCTCGGGGTTTCGCTCCTGGAAGCCCTCCGTCAGCCAGCGCGACAGCGATGCATTGTGGTGATCCGCAGGGGTCCCGGCTCTGAGCGCTGCAAGGCGCTCAAGAACGCGCTCGCGCTCGAACGGCGTGCGACCGGCGACGGTCGACAGAAGAACCAGGCGGCGCAGTCGCTGAAGGTGGGTCAGAGCCAGGCGCTGGGCAATCAGGCCACCCAGCGAGAAGCCGGCGAGATTGAAGGTGGGAAAGCCCGCCCGGTCGGCAAGCGTCAACGTCTCGTTGACGAAGTCGTCGATCTCGTATCGCCCGGTCACCCGGCTTGATTGGCCGTGGCCGCGCAGATCGAAGGTCAGGATCGTGAACCGATCCTTCAGCCGCTCGACCACGCCCGACCACGCCTCCAGATAGGATCCGACGCCGTGAATGCAGACAAGCGGCTCGCCGTCCCCGTCGATGCGGTAGTTGAGCGTTACCTCGCCGATCGTATGACGCTGCATCCCTGCCATCGTCAGCGTCCCACCGCGACGCGCTTCTGCTCATTTTCGCGGGCTGCGAAGAAGGGCATGATTTCGGTGATGAACAGCTCAAGCGTGCGCTTCTGCAATTCGAAGGGCAGGTTGAAGGTCAGGCCGAGGCAATATTGATCGACGCCGGCGGCCTCGTAGGCGAGCAGCTTCTCGATCGCCTCGTCCGGAGTCCCGAACATCAGGTTCTTGCGGATATTTTCCGGATTGTAGTTATCCTTGCCCTTGACCGCTTCGTAAGGCACGGCTTCGGGGAACCCGTTGTGTACCGCGCCAATGTTCTGCATCAGGTTTTCGAAGGCGCGGCCGTAGTCCATGCTGCGCTTGACGGCGAGTTCCCAACCATCCGGCCTGTCGTAGACGCAGGTCCGGCGCTGCATCATGAAGCGCGGCCGCGGCACTTCCGGGTGGTCAGCGACCGCCTTGCGGAACTTGTCGGACAGTACCTGAATTTCTGCGGCTGGCGCAGAGAGCGGCGTTGACAGGATGCTGGCGCCGTTGGCGACCGCCCAGTCGAAGGTTCCA
The DNA here is from genome assembly GCF_013283195.1 of Ensifer adhaerens. Lineage (GTDB taxonomy): Bacteria > Pseudomonadota > Alphaproteobacteria > Rhizobiales > Rhizobiaceae > Ensifer > Ensifer adhaerens_G. The sequence goes on from NZ_JABEKT010000002.1 coordinate 1,332,371, forward strand.
GGATCGCGCGCCGCCACCCAGATTGGCGGATGGGGTTGCTGCAGGGGTTTTGGCACCGCCGCAGTGACCGGAAAATTCCAGTATTGCCCCTCATGCGCATAGTCGCCGGACCAGAGCTTTTTAACCGCCGGCACGATCTCCTTCATGTAGGCGACGCCTTCCTGCTGCGGCATGCCTCCTGCCATGCGGTCGAACTCGTATTGGTAGGAACCGCGCGCGATACCGAACTCCAGGCGACCATTGGTCAGGTGGTCGCAAAGCGCCGACTCGCCTGCGAGCCGGATCGGGTTCCAGTAGGGTGCCACCAGCGTGGATGTGCCCAACCGGATGCGATCGGTGTGCTGGGCAAGCCAGACCAGCGTCTGGAACGGGTTCGGCGAGATCGTGCATTCAAGCGTATGGTGTTCAGCCGTCCAGAGGGCCTCGAAACCACCTTCGTCGGCAATTCGCGCGAGCTGAAGCAGGTTGCTTTTCACCCGCTCCATCGGCACGTCCGGTGAGAAGCGTTCCATCGTGAGGGAGACTGCGAACTTCATGGTTTCTGCCTTTCCTGTGCCCGTGCTTCTGCTGTTATTTCAGGCGAATGATGAAGGGGTCCTGCATGGCGCCGGAGTAGTCGACGATGACGTTCTTCAGCCGCGAGAACTCGTGCATGACCTCGAAGCCGCCGCGCCGGCCGTAGCCACTTTCCTTGAAGCCGCCGTTGGCGGACATGAACGAGGCGGAGCGATAGGTGTTGATCCAGACCGTGCCGGCGTCGATCCGGTTGGCGAAACGCAGCGCCCGATCGATGTCCTTGGTCCAGATGCCGGATGCGAGGCCATAGCGCGTGTCGTTGGCAAGCTCGATCATCTCCTCCTCGTCACGGAACGGCATGACACCGACCACCGGGCCGAAGAGTTCGTCACGCATGAAGGACATGTCGTTTTGCGCATCGATCATGACGGTCGGCTCGAAGTACCAGCCTCCCTCGGCAAGCCCTTCCCTCTCAGGGCGGCGGCCGCCGGTTGCGATCTTCGCCCCTTCCTTGACGCCGGACACGATGTATCCTTCCACCTTCGAGAGCTGGTCGGCGAGCGCCAGCGGACCGATATCCGTGTCGTCGACCGTCGGCAGGCCGACGCGGATGCGTTCGGTCCTGGCAACGAGCGCATCGATGAACTTGCCGTAGACGCGCGCCTCGACGAAGCATCGTGAACCGGCCACGCAGGTCTGACCGGCCGCGGCAAAGACACCAGAGACGACGCCGTTCACAGCGTGCTCGATGTCAACGTCACCGAAGACCACATTGGGAGACTTGCCGCCGAGCTCCATCGAGCAGGGAACAAGGTTCTCGGCCGCATTTCCAGCGATGCGCCGGCCAGTGGCCGTGCTGCCCGTAAAGACATACTTAGCGACACCGGGATGACGGGTCAGCGCCTCGCCGGCGCTTTTTCCCGTACCCGTCACGATATTGACGACACCGGCCGGGAAGCCCGCATCGTGGATCAATTCAGCAAGCGCCAGCGTCGAGACCGTTGCGTGTTCCGAGGGCTTGATGACGACGGTGTTGCCGATCGCAAGGCTAGGCGCCAGCGTGCCGGTCAAGAGCATCAGCGGCGAGTTCCACGGCGTGATCATGCCGACGACGCCCAAGGGCTCGCGAAGATTGAAGTTCAACGTATCGAGCCGGTTGATCGGGATCGTTTCGCCCTGCAGCTTGTCGGCCATGCCGGCGAAGTAGTAGTAGCTGTCGGGCATGGCGCGCATCTGCGCCCGGGTTTCCTTGAGCAGCTTGCCATTGTCGCGCGTCTCGATTTCCGCGAGCGTATCGGCGTTGGCGCGGACGAGTTCGGCAAGCCGGCGCATCAGCGCGCCGCGATCGGTCTGTGTCATGCGCCGCCAGTCCGGGTTGCGAAAGGCGGCGTTGGCGGCGGCCACGGCGGCCTCGACATCATCAGCATCCGCCTCGGCAAAGTGATACCAGGGCTCACCCGTCGTCGGATCGAAGCTAGGTATGTACTTGCCGTTCTTCGGCGCCACGAACTGCCCGCCGATAAACAGGGGCTGGCGCGAGCCTTCAATGGAACTGACTGTCGTTTTCATGTCATTGTCCTTGGTCTTGGGAGGCCTGAAGCCAGGCACGGGCTTCACCGTCGATCATCGCGACGCGGCCGCCGTCATTGCTATCCATGTAGATGCCAAAGCGTCCCGCCTGCCGCTCACGCACATAGCGCCGCAGCATGGATCGCAGTTCGTGGGTGCCGATCGCGTCGTAAGGCAGATCGTCGAGAGAAAAGAACCGGAGATCACCGGGCACATTTGTCCCCTCACCGGCGAGCCGCGCGCGGTAGACGAGATAGCCAGGATCGCTGTCGGCGACGTCGAAGACGGAGTAGAGGAAGGTCTCCTCCGGCACGAGACGAAGCGCATCGCCACCATCGACGACGAGCTGGCTATCCGCCTTGCGACGCCGCGCCGAGGGCAACACCCATCCCCCCTTGCCATCCGCGCGCAGCAACAGGCGATCACCCGCTTCGATCAGGTAGCCGATGATCATTCCATGAGAAGCAAGCCAGCCGTTCGGCAGCGGATCCTTGACGCTCGCATAGCGGCCGCGACAGAAACCGAGCGGCGCGGTCGGGCTCGTCCCGAAAGCGCGCACCTGGCCGATCAGAACCGCATGGTCGCCGGCATCGACCGTGCTGAAGGTGGTGCAGTCGAACCAGGTCAGGCTATCGGTCAGCACCGGCGCGCCTGTGTGAATGTTGTCGTGCGTCACCGACTGGAATTTGTCTTGCGCCTTGGAGGCAAAGGTACCGGAGACGTCGACCTGTCCCTCGTGCAGGATGTTGACTGCAAAACATCCCGCGCTGGTGAAGGCTTGGTAGCTCGATGCCGACTTCGCGACGCAGACCAGAAGCAACGGTGGATCGAGTGAGACGGAGGTAAAGGAGTTCGCCGTCATGCCGCGAGGCATGCCATCCTCGTCGCGGGTCGTGATAACAGTGACACCGGTCACGAAAGTCCCGAAGGCGCGGCGCAGCGCAATGGGATCTATCGGCGTGTCCGTCGATGCATCTTCGATCACCATGCGTTCGTACCTCCTCTCGATTACATTGAGAGGAGGCTATCGTGGCGATCACGGCTGTTCTTCCGTGACTTCATAGGAAGAGATCGAGAACTTCTTCACCGATCCCTAGCAGGGCAACAGAAGCCAAAAAACAGCATGGCGACCCTATCGCAAGGGGTACTTCAGCGGGATGAGAAATATCAGGCGCGTGCCGAGGAACGGTTGTCGATGACACCGTGCAGGCGAAGGGCGAGTTCGACGGCAAATCGCTTTTCCGGCGTCTCGATATCGATGCCGAAGAGTTCCTGAATCCGCGTCAGGCGGTAGCGCAGCGTGGTGACGTGCAGACCCATCGTATCTGCGCAGGCCTGGCTACGGCACCCCTCCTGCAGATAGATCGACAAGGTCTCGAGATAGGGCGTTCCGTTTTCGCGATCGTGGTCGGCGATCGCGCCGATGCTTTCTTGGACGAAGCCGCGCACATCGCCCGCGTCGCAGGCTGCTACCAGCATCGGAAGGGGACCGAAATCCTGGGCCGATATCGCCCCGTTCAAGCCGAAGGAGCGACCGATCCCGATCATGCGCGTGCAACGCTCCCAGGCGGCAGGATAGTCACCAAGCGTGGAGCAACGATTGCCGACCACTACGATCGGTTCCTCGTCGAAGTAACGACCGAGTTCTTCGGCAATGCGGCGCGTGAGCTTCGCCATACGCTCCTGTCGCTTGCCGGTTTCCGGCGGAACCAGGCAAACCACTCCGCCGTCGATGGCAACAAGGTTCGCTTGCATCGACGCCTGCTGCAGGATGCGTGATAGCGTGTGCTCGACATCGACGGACGCGCCGCCGAACGCCTTGGTCTTTTCCGGGAAATCGACGACGATCATCTGCTGCGGGGCGGCGAAACTGAACCCCAGACGCTGCGCACGCTGGGATATGTCGTTCGCGTTGCGCCAACGCCCTTCGACCACCTCGAAGAAGAGCTCGGTCTGCGTCCGTGTCTCAAAACGAAAGCGAATAAAGCTGCGCATCATCTGCACGCTCAGCGCAAACTTGGCGCTGTCGAGCATCAGGAGGTCGAGTTCGCTGAACTCCCGCAATGTCGGAAAGATGATCAGCGCCCCGACGAGCTGCATATCGACCATCAGCCCCTCGATACGCGCGCTGATCCGGAAGCGCTGCTTGCCGTCATCCAGGAACAGGCTCGTTCCCTCGGTCGTCCCCTTCTCGACAGCGTCACGCGCTGCTTTCATCAGCGGCCGGGCAAGGACGGTCGAGGCCGCTTCCTGCCAACCAGCATCGTCGAACAAGGTCACATTCGGCGACTTGCCCGCCATGACCTGGTTCGCGGTGAAATCGACGACGACCGTCGGATTGGGAAGCATCGTTCCAACCATGGCCGAGAGCGACGAAACCGAACCGTCGGTCAGCACATGTTCCAGAAGCGACGTATGCGCCTTCAATGCGCGCTCCAGACGCTGGGCCGAGACCTTCTGCGCTTCCAGCTGATGTTCGCGCTCGACGGCGACGGCGCCCAGGTGAATGATCGTGCCGAGAAAGGCGAGATCGTCCTCGGTAACATCCGTCACCTGCCTTGCGATGACGCTCAGGACCATCGGCCGGCCTTCCGCATCGCTGCAGTTCATCGGCATGACGAGAACGGTGCGATAGTCGCGCTCGAAGGCTTCCTTGCGGTAGCCTGGAAACTCGGCGGTTTCGCGCGCGTCGCGGATGTAGACGGGTTCGTTTCGTTGCAGCGCGATCAGGGAAGGACTTGTCGCTAGTTCCCATTTGTCGGGCAGCGCCCGCTGGATCAACGTCGGATCGTAGCGCACGATGACATGCGCATAACCATGAGCGGCATCGATGCCCATGATCGACCCCAGAGACCAGTTCGCATGGCGACAGGCGGCCGCAATGAGCTGCTGCAGCACTGTCTGAAGATCGCCGCCACTGTTGATCTGACTGGCGACGTCGCGGAGCGCCAGTATCCGGGACTTCTGATCCAAGTCGTCTCGCCTCTTGACATTCATCAAGCAACCATGCGCGTGCCGAAGGCCAAAGTCTACTCTGCTTCGTTGAAGCCGATGCGCACATCATCCGACGAAACGTAGGAAGCGTCATTCGGCGATCCCGCTAGGGTGCGAGACAATCCCAACAAACAGCAACGGCACATCCCATGACGATCGGCATTCGAAAATTCTACACTTTCCTGGAAGAGACATTGGTGGAAGGCGGCAAGGCAGCGCCCCGTCCCGTCAATATCGTCGTGGTCGCGGCGGTGATCCACAACCCCTGGGCCGGCCGCGGATTTGTCGAAGACCTCAGGCCAGAAATCATTCGCATTGCCAGTGAGCTCAGCCACGAAATGACGAGCCGGCTGCTTCGGCAAATGGAGCCCGAGCGGATCGAGGCTTGCGGCAAGGCAGCTGCAGTCGGCGTTAACGGTGAAATCGAGCACGCCTCGGCGATGATCCATACGCTGCGCTTCGGCAATCCCTTCCGCGAGGCGATCGGCGGTACGAACTATCTAGAATTCGCGAACACCCGCAACGCAGCCGGCGCGCTGCTTTGCCTGCCGATGATGCACAAGAGCGAGAGCGGCAAACGATCGCATTTCCTGACGGCCAATTTCCAGATCGCCGACGCGCCGGGTCCCGATGAGATCATCGTTGCAATCGGTGCCTCAGACAGCGGCCGCGCCCATGCCCGCATTGCCGACCGCTTCCAGGACATCGCCGAAATGGATGCCGAAAAGGCCGCGCTGCGCGCCAAGGTCTGAAGTGAGCTGACAGGCAAGTTGTGTGGGAGTTTGTGATGAGGCTTGATGCGACCGACCTGCGCATTCTCGATGCCATCCAGCGAGACGGCCGCATCACCAAACTTGCGCTCGCCGATAAGGCGGGCCTGTCTCCCACGGCCTGCTGGATGCGGCTGCGCAAGTTCGAAAAGGCTGGCATTATCAGCGGCTACCATGCGCATGTGGCATTGCGGCGGCTGGCCCCGGTTGCAAGCTTATTGGTGGAGCTAACGCTCGCCAACCACCGCCAGGCTGACTTCGACCGGTTCGAACGAGCCGTCCGCGACGTTCCAGAAATCGTCTGCTGCTGGTCGGTTGGCGGCGGCGTCGACTACATCCTGAAAATTGTCGCCGCCGACATCGACGCCTATCAGCGCCTGATCGATGCGCTGCTTGACCGGGAGCTCGGCATCGCTCGCTATTTCACCTACATCGTTACCAAGACTGTCAAGGAAGAACCCGTACTTCCCTTGGCTATGCTGGTGGACGAGGCCTAGAACGGGTCGTAGACACACGCACCATTGATGAAGACAGTGACATGTCAACGCCGTTTGAGAACGCCCACCTCGCCGAGCGCTGGGCAAAGCGCGGCCGCGGCCCTGTCTATTGATCATGATGGACACCCCGACGTTACGATCCCCGGTGGTCGGCACGCAGGAATAGGTGCAATCACCTCTCTGGAGATGCCGGGGAATTTTATATTGTAGAAAATTACCAATCTGTTTTACTGCGGCTCGCTGCTTGGCTTTTCGGGGGATATTGCCGATGGAATGCACCCGCAGGGATATTATGCTTGGTGGTCTGGCCCTGCTAAGCGCCGGCGCAATCCAAAAACCGGTCTTCGCTGCGGCGACGTCCTATTTTTCCGGCCCTGCAGTCGACAATGGTGTGACCTACCGAAGCACGAATTTCGCCAAGATCGACAGGAAATGGCAGCGTCAGGTCGTCAAATATTTCAGCACCGAGCCGATCGGCACGGTCGTTGTCGATACAAGGCACCATTTTCTCTATCTGATCATGGAGAACAAGACTGCCATCCGTTATGGCGTCGGCGTCGGGCGCGAGGGCTTCAAATGGTATGGCCGCGCTACGATCGACCGCAAATCGCTCTGGCCGCGCTGGACACCGCCGCCGGAAATGCGCGAACGTCACCCCGAACTGCCTGAGTTCGTCGACGGGGGCTCGCCGAAGAACCCGCTTGGCCCGCGCGCCATGTACCTGCTTCGTGATGGTATCGACACCGGCTATCGCTTCCACGGGACGCTGGAGCCGGGTAGTATCGGCAAGGATGCCTCCAGCGGCTGCATCCGCATGTTCAATGAAGATGCGATTGATCTTTATCAGCGCTGCCCGATCGGCACCGCCGTTCAGGTCCTGCCACACATTGCCGACAAGGCCCCCGAGGTCAGTCAAGCAACTCCGGTCACAACCCCCGTCGAATGAGGAACACCGCCCTGATGCCCGCTATGCCTGGCTATATGAGGCTGCTTTCTGCTGCGGCCATTCTCCTGACGCTGACCGCCTGCAACACCACCGAGATTGCTGCGGTCGAAGAACCAGCCGCGGTGCCGATGACCGGAAGAACCGACGATCCGGCTCCCGGCTTCGAGACTGTCTCGGCTGGCAGCGAGGAGGATTTCATCCTCAATGTCGGCCGCCGAACCTATTTCACGCAGGATTCGGCCGCGCTCGACCCCGTCGCCAAGGCAACTCTGGACAAGCAGGCGACCTGGCTCAACAGCAATCCGCGCTGGCTGGTCAAGCTGCAGGGCTTCTCCGACGACAGCGGCTCCGCCTCGAAGATGGCGGATCTGTCGCAGCAGCGCGCCGATGTGGCGATGGCCTATCTTGCCTCGAAGGGCGTTGACCCCAGCCGCATGTGGGCCAAGGGCTATGGCAACGACCGCGAGGTGCGCGACTGCGCGGAGCGTTCCTGCAAGGTGCAGAATCGGCGCGTGGTCTCCAATCTTCGCGCAGAACGGGACACACTCTGAGAGGCAGGTGTCCAGGAAGCGTCGCCTTGTTAACTACCTTAGTAGAGAGGCTACCGGCAAACCCCTCCGTTTGATAAGGGATTGCGAACAGGAGCAACCTTGGCCACCTCGCCCTCACTTCCCCGACCTGACTAACGACCGCGCGATATCGATGATGTCGTCGCGCGCTGCCGTCGGGTCGTCCTTCGACCAGGCGACACCGAGCCCGATCCGGAAGTCGACGCCCCTCACCTTCCGAAGCTCGAAGTTGCGGTTGGGCAGATCCAGCGTCCATTCCGGCGCAAAGCCGATGCCAAGTCCGGCTGACACCAGCGAGAAGGTGTCGTCACAGGTATAGGCGACACTCTTCGAAAGATCGTGCTCCTCGAACTTCTCCGCGAAATAGCGAGAGGTTCTGCCGCGAGAACGAGATGATCTTTTCGCCCTTTAGATCCTCGAAGCCGATCTCACTTCGGGTAAGCAGCGCGCTCTTCTTCTCCATCGCCAGCAGGTAGCGCTCATGCGCGATCGAGAAGAAACGGACCGAGCCGATGTTTTCGACCGGGCGAATAAAATCGAGATTAATTTGGCCGTTCTCGAGCCCGCGGATGATGTCGTTGGTCGAGCCACTGGAAATATGCAGCTCGATATCGGGATACTTGCGGCCGATGCGGGCTACCGAATGTAAAGCATCGAAAGCGGCACGGCTCATTCCCGGAGCGAGAGGCGTCCTGATCAATAATACGGCGACACACATTCCTGGCGTTGTCCATAATAGGGCTGGAAGGTGTTGTCGTAGGCTCTGTATGACCGATACCGGTCAAAGCACCATTCGACATGCGCTGATGGCGCGTTGGAATAGACCCTGCGGGGAGGTGAGGCGATCGCACCACCGATAACCACTCCAGCTCCGAAAGCAGCGAGAGGGTACCACCACCCGTCACTGTGTCGACGATACCCGTCCCGACGGTAACGGTAACCCTGGTGGCCATTGTAATAGCCGTATCGCGGGCCCACATCGTAACGATAGCCATTGTACCCCCGTGAGCGCGGCGGGCCACCGTAGTGACCTGGCTTGTGGTGGACAAACTCGACGGACTGAGAGAGAGACTTGCCGCCCGTAACAGGAGACATAGGCACGGCCTGAGCCGAGACCGCCGACAATGCCGTAGCGGCTGCTACGAATATTGTACCTATTGTTTTCATGACTTCACCCAAAAGCTTCCTGCTAAGAGATGTCTGTGATTAGTACGCGCCACTAACGGGCTGCGCGTGGAATTCGGGCTGACTTCCGATGGTGAACAGAGCGAAGCCGCTTACCCAATCACTTAGCGCCAAGAATATCGCGTGCCATAGGACCTCAGTCCTATGGCCGCCCCGCAAAGGTCCTATATGCCGCTCGAGCCGGTCGGCTCTACGAGGGTGGAGGCGATCTCGCTTGGTTGCGCCGAATTCGGGCGGGATCCGGAGATTTCAGTGCGGAGCCTACGCCCGCATATCGACAACGTCGCGACGGGATTGTCCTCACCTCGTGGGTTTCTCGTGCATGTATTCGCGCACGCTTCTTGAAGTGCTCGGTGCCGTTACATAGTATCGGTAACTATATGTAAATCTGCGCCCCTCAATCAGAAGTACTATAACTTTAGTGATAGGAAACCATCCAATTCTCTACTTGAGGACGTTGCGCGACTTGGTGACTTCGGCGCACAACGTGGAGCCAGTCTCCAGCCCTGACGAGGGAGCGATCCTGGCGGTGCATGTCGACCCGTCGAGCCTGCACAAGCTGACCCGTGGTGGCCCTGACTGGACACATAGTTCCCCACGATAGAGGCACTCGGCCCATCGGCGATGATCCCTGAAGGCGAGGCGGCGGTGCTCGTCGATGTCGGCAGCGGTTGTTGCAGGCGGCGCTCGGCGGCCGGGCTGCAAGCGTATCCGCGGTGAGCCGCCACTGAACTTTGGAGTTAAACGAAGCTTCGCCTGACCATCGTCTGAAAGGCCCGCAGACTAGGGTCGCCCCCCCCATGCGACTGAAGTCTGGCCATGGAACGGCCAGGGGGTAGCGACTGGCTGGTTGGTGACAAACACCTGTCAGAAAAAGTCGTCGGCCGACTGGAGCAGTCTCATCTCGTCGAAGAGAGCTTCGTGCGTGGCGAGCCGTTGCTGACGATCGTTGGGCAGGCGATCAAGGGTCGGCTGCAAAAGTGTTCTCGCGTGCGATTGCTGCCAGCCGAATGAAAGGCGGCCTCCATGCAGAACTTGTCTCCCTCAGAGAAGAGATTGGTTGCAGCTCCAACACGCGCATGAGATGAAGCGTGGCAGCGAAATAGCTTGTCCTGCAGGAACATCCTCGCGATCGGAGCGATGATAGCGGCGATGCGGGTTGAAGCAACCAATAGCCCGGCTCCTTCGTAGCCCCCATTCGCGGGTAAAGCCTCATCGGGCCGGTCGTGAAATGGCGCGCAGACGCTGCCTTAGAAGTCAGTACAGCATCCGAGCTCGGCGTTGCGCTCAGCCGAGGCGCGGGCAACCGGGCCTATTGGCAAATGCCACGGTCACGAACCGCCCACGTCGCTCACCGTCAACAACGATCTGTCGGCGTGTTACCGCCTGGATCTCAGGATCTCGTACACCAAGTCGCGATGCGCGACGAAGCGCCTGCCGTTCGCTACAACCCGGCCGCTCATATTCCTCGTCGTAGTATCGGCGGTCTCGGTCTTGATCGCGGAACTGCATGTGTCCGGTCGCCCATCCGGACCTATATAGAGATCCAATGATTGCGCCGATGACGTCGATGAAAGGGCAGAAAGGGCGCCCACTGCCAGCAGGCCCGCTGCCAGAAAATTGTGAAGGGACTTTCGCATGTCCGCCTCCTCAGTAAAGTTCAATTGACCATTGAGAACTGAACGATGAAGGACCGGTAAGGTTCCCGATATCTCTGGCGCTTCGTTCCCCGTCGCAAAGACTGGGAACGCAAATCTCGTCGACCGCGTGAGCAGCCGCTCCGGTCAACGCCTTTCTTCCGCCTTTTCCCGCGCTAAATCCTAGATGCAACAACAGCGCCGGCAGGAAATGAATAATTCCTCAGACAACTCAAATCGGACCGATGAGCAAAATGCCGCCTCCGGCGCCGAACCAGAACACCTTGGAGTGTCCGTTGAGGCAGTTCTCAGCTCCAATGACGGCAGAACAGAAAACGGGTCTTCTCCGCAACGAGGTGCGGAAATCACGGCGCCGCATCCTTTGGCGTTCACGGAAAGCAAGCTCGCGCTTCGCCATCTCGCATCTGCATTTCGACGTGATCTCGGCACGATCGGACGGCATTTCGAGACAGTTTCATCCGCGCTGATCAACACGATCAAATCGGCAGCGAGCGCTCTGGGCGCACGAATGCCGCACGGTATGAAGTTGAAGGCGGCGACCACGCTGTCTTCCGTGACCAGAGGCATACCCGGTGCGATAGGCGCCATCACCACGCCGGTATGGTTTCGTTTCCTGCGAGCTCCGCTACGGTCATGGAAGGTCGGTATTGCGACGGTGCTGCTGAGCGTCTTGATCTTGGCGATCGGAACGATGACGTGGGCACTGAAGGACGTGCCCTGGAGAGAAATTGCCGATGGCTCTCTGAAACCGATTGTGGTACTTGAAGCCGCTGACGGCAATCCGATCGTAAGGCAGGGCCCCTTCCAGGGTCGCTACGCCCGATACGAGGAATTCCCCGTACATTTGCTCGATGCAGTGCTTTCAATCGAAGATCGCCGGTTCATGGATCACTACGGCGTCGACGCTAGAGGGATCATGCGGGCGATACTCAGAAACTTCCAGGCCGGCACGGTCGTCCAGGGCGGCAGCACCATTACCCAGCAGCTCATCAAGCTGCAGTATCTTGAAAGCGATCGTACGCTGAAGCGCAAACTGCAGGAGTTGGTCGTCGCATTCTGGCTCGAGTGGAAACTGGGCAAGCGCGAGATCCTGACGCGGTACTTGAATTCCGTTTACCTTGGGGCAGGCGCGACGGGAATGCCGGCGGCGGCGCGGATCTACTTCAACAAGGATATCGCCGCACTCAGCGTGCAGGAGGCCGCCATGCTTGCCGGTCTCCTGAAGGCGCCGAGCCAATTGAATCCGATCGACAATTTTGACGCCGCACGTGAACGGACGGCAACGGTCCTGGACGCGATGGTAACAAACGGAAAGTTGGGGTCAGAGGACGCGATCGCCGCGAAAGCAGAGTTTGCTGAGTTGCACCCAACCAGCCCGACCCCGCGCCTGGGCAGCTGGTTCGCAGACTGGATCTCACCCCAGGCCGGCGAAATTGCGGGAGCCTCTCCAGGTTTGACAACAGTGCGCACGACGCTGGTACCCCACCTTCAACAACTCGCCGAGGAGGTGGTGGCCCGCAATCTTGACAAGGACGGGAAAGCGGTAGGTGCGTCGCAGGCAGCGCTTGTGGCGATGACGCCGGATGGAGCGGTGGTCGCCATGGTCGGTGGACGAGACTACAAGATCAGCCAGTTCAATCGCGCCGTCTCCGCCAAGAGGCAGCCCGGCTCAACATTCAAGCTATTCGTCTTTTATGCAGCCCTCAAGAACGGGCTTACCCTGGGTGATAGGGTCTTCGATGGTCCGATTGAAATCGACGGTTGGTCGCCGCAAAACTCGACCGGCCGCTACCGCGGTTGGGTGACACTTGCCGAAGCCTTCGCCCGATCCTTGAATGGCGCGACCGTCGCGCTGGCGCAGGACGTGGGCGTCGAGAATGTTATCGCCGCCGCGAGGGACCTTGGTATCGACGCTCCACTTAATCCGGTGCCGGCATTGGCGCTTGGATCATCCGAAGTCAATTTGCTTGATCTGACGGGCGCCTATGCTTCGATCCGTCTTGGCAAATCTCCTGTCGAACCTTGGGGCGTCATCGACTTTCAGGCGTCCGGCCAAACCAGGGCCTTCCGCGTCGGGCCGCTGGTTCCAGCAACTATCGATCTCGCCTCCTACCAACAGGACTTGGTGAGCCTACTGCAGCTCGTGGTCGAGCGCGGCACTGGCCAAGACGCTTCGCCGGGCGCATTTGCTGCCGGGAAGACAGGCACCAGCCAGAACAACCGCGATGCCTGGTTTGTAGGTTTTACGGAGGATCTCGTTGCGGGCGTCTGGGTCGGCAACGATGACGATACACCAATGAAAGGCGTGACCGGTGGAGCGCTTCCGGCGCGCATCTGGCGGGACTTCATGCATGCGGCTATGTCGCAACCGGCACAGCCGATTGATCCGGAGACCGGGCTCATGACAAGCCAAAGAACGCCTGCGGCATCCTGCAACATCAGAGCTTGCGCCCGGAGTTATCGATCGTTTCGGGCTTCCGATTGCACCTACCAACCCTATCGGGGAGAGCGACGGCTGTGTGAGAGGTAACGACCAGGTTGCCACTTGGCCTGGACCCATTTACCAAATACGCTCTGCGCAACCCAGACCCGATCCTGACATCGATACCCCTCACCTTCCTGCACTGAAAATTGCGGTTCTGCTGTTCGAGCGTCCAAACGGGCGCGAGCCGAACGCCAAGGCCCGCCGAGCCGGGCAGGCCATTGGCGTTAAAGTTGAAGGTCAGACATAAAGCGTCGCATCTGAGCGGCAAATCGCTGGCATCGGGCTCGACCCTGTCAGGCACCGTCGAAGGATACTCCCGCGTTGTTGCGAAGTCAGTGCTCAACGGGTCGATGTGGGCGCGCATGCGCAGTCGCATGAAATCATTTGCTACTGCCACTTCGGGACTACGCTAAGCGCAGCAACGGCTGCCTCTACCATCAGATCAACCTTGATCGAGTGATCGCCAAGAGTGCGCTGGCACCCAATGCTGCAACTAGGCTTGGGTGCTCGGCAGAACGGTGTCGGCAATTAGATGTGGAGCTCACCAGGATGCTCCGGTTGAAACCGAGGCGAGAAGTCGTACATGGGTCCTGTTATGCAGATACATTTTGCGATGTTCTTTTGCTCGGCCCGCGCGCAATTCCATCCGGTGACCCTCCCTCACTTTACGCGTCCCCCTCGAAGCATGTCACCCGCGAGTCCCTAAGGACGAGTTCCGGCTTGTCGAGCGAGCGCGACCACCGCTTCGCGATCTATCGCGAGATCAGCCAAATCCGCCTGCAACACCCGTCCACTTCCAGCTCTATTTATCGGTCGACCCGAACAACAACGTCACCATCACTTGACGCATCCGCACACTGCAATACCTTCCGTGAAGGGGGGAACAAGTATGCTCAATGAACCAGTTGACCAAAGTAACGTCGAGGACGTCATTGAGCCTGGCACCCGCTGGCTTGTGCCACAAAGCGTCGCGATAGAGATCCTTCATCCTTCGTTGCTTACAGCGCTCGAGCAACGAGGCGATACGAATGACTTTCAGGGCTTTATCACGCGGATCTACGACATGCCGCACGATATTGCGAATGGCTCCTTTCACATTGCCGTCAATCTGACAACGTCTGAGGCCGTGGGGCTGCACACCGTCAGTATGGTACTGGGCGAGAAGTATCGCGAAGAAATCGAACTTGCGATCGGACCAATCTGGGTCGATGCCGGCGGAGAAGACGAGGCGGCGACGGAACTGTACGCAATTCTGAAAGATGTCGGACGCCTCGCCTGAACTCCATCATCAAATGTGGGCGGTCCCGCGGAACTGGCAGCGTGCGGGCATCTCGTGTCCGGGTCGTCGGATTAGTCTGGCTGATCACGACGGTTACTTGATCGCTCACTTGCCGGCTTTGTGGTGTCTGCTCCTGCGCGAGCCCGCGCTATGAAACGCTGACGTGAGCAAGCAGCAGCCCGCCGCGAAATATGAAATGGAAAAGGGCGGACATTGCCGCCCTTGTTATTACTATGCGGCTTTGAAGCGCGCCGAGGTCTTGTTAATCGATGTGACGGCCAAGTTGGTGAGCTTGTTGTTGGTCGCCTTCTCCTGGTCGAGGATCTCGCTCAAAAGTTTGTGCGCCTCATCATGGCCGAGGTCCTTTGCCCATTCGCGAAGCGAACCATAGCGGGCGATCTCATAGTGTTCGACAGCTTGGCAAGCAGCCAGAAGACCGGCGTCAAGTGCCGTCCCTTCAGCCTCTTTCATCAAGCCGTCGGCCTCCTTGATCAGACCTTCGATGGCATCGCATTTTTCGCCGGATGCCGTCTTGCCGATTGACTTGAAGACCTGCTCCAACTTCTTGATCTGCTCTTTCGTTTCCGAAAGGTGGTCCTCGGCTGCCTTCTTCAGTTCGGCGCTGTTTGCGGCCTTGGCGACCTTTGGAAGCGCCTTGGTGATGGCGTTCTCGGCAAAATAAACGTCCTGCAGCGTGTGTTCGAAAATATCAGCCAGCGATTTCATAAACGTTCTCCCTTGATTGTATGCAGGGGAGAAAGCATCCAAATGCGAAATCGTTCCAGTTCGCCGGTCTAAAATGCGGTGCGCCAGGGCGACGGGGGGCAAACCGGAGCAATGCCAGCAAGAACGCCGAGCCCCAGTTGTCCACCACGACAACTGGGGCTCGGCGAATATCGGCTTGGGTCTACCTGGTTGGCCAACCGGCCTGTTAATCCACGGACGGGGGAGGAAGCGTGTCGCGGATCTGGTCTATCTTGCCAACCTCGGGTCCAACTCCAAGAATATCCTTGGCTTCGTCAAGCACCTCATCGGTAACGATGCCATCCTTCGTGAAGCTGGCCAGCGCATCGCGCAATGCCTCGTCGCTGAGAGCCGGGTCACTTGGGATGGCGTCGACGCCGTTCTCCGCTTCGAACTCGGCGTAGGCCATCGCGTACGCAGAAACCGCAGCCATACGCGGATCGTTCGAGTTGATATAGGCGTGATAGTTGCGGTTCAGCGAGCGTAGCCCCGGAGTGCCGACGCCGGCACCGACCGGTTCCGCCTTGGCCAGCTTGTCCGCTTTGGCAGGTTTTCTTGTTGTCTCGGGTGATTTGTCGCGTGTGAAGAACGACTTCAACGTCGACTTGTCGCTGGCTTTGCTGGACCGGGAGTCCTTGTTTGCGCGCGCGGCTTCCGATTTCCCATGGCTGGAACCTGAGCCCCCGCCGTGGCTGCCGCCATTTCCGTTGCCGCTCCCACCACCTCCACCGCCACCGGAATTGCCATGGCCGTCCTTGGCAAGGGCAGTGCCTGGCGCGCCGACCATCCCGCCCACCGGAAGAGTTACGGCCAAACTCAGCGCCACGACGCCACGAGCGATTGCTTTGTTGAAAACCATTAGAATTCCTCCTAGGATCGCCGCGGCACAGGGGGTTGACAAAGGCCGGGCTTGTAGAAGGTCCGAACTTATCTTGGGCAAAAGTGAGCGGCTATGCCCCCCGGACCATTGCTGCAGCCGATCGGACCTTGGTCCTATCCGGCAGACAGCCAAAGGTCCGACAAGGATTGAGAACCGATCCACAGCATTGACCGGCCTGTCCAAGCGGTTAGGCTATCGTGGGTTTGTTGTCCTACAACGACGCTGGCAACCCAGCGGTCGATCCCGGGAAGTCTCTTGCGCGCCAACCAACTCATCAAAAATTGGAACTCCCGATCGCTGGCGAGTCAGTTCCTGCTGATAGGTGGCCTCGTTGCAATCTCTGCAATGGTGCTGGTCGGTGCGTTTGTTTCACGCATTATCGAGGAGGCGGTCACGCGGAACTCCGCCGCAACCACGGCTCTTTATGTGGACAGTGTGATCGCACCGCTATTGCCCGATATGCAACGGACACAGGTGCTTGACGGTGCAGTTGCGCGCGCACTCGACGAAACGCTTGGCCAAGGAGCACTGGGGGACCGCCTTTTGTCCTTCCGGCTGTGGCGGGCAGACGGGACGGTCCTCTATTCCAGCGACGAGGCTCAAGTTGGAAAAAGGCTCGAACTCAGCGACGAGCTTCGAACGGCGTTTTCGGGCAGCATGGTGGCGCTGTTCGATCAATCAGGGGAGCAGCCCGACAGACGCCCAGCCGACATGCCGGTCCTTGAGATCTATAATCCGGTGCTGCAACCGTGGTCGGGAGCCGTCGTCGCCGTCTCGGAGTTTCATGAAGTCTCCTACGACTTTCAACACGGCCTGAAGCAAGCGCGGTTATATACCTGGCTGGCGGTCGCGGCATTTACCCTCGCCTTTTTCGTGGTCCTTTCCGCGATCGTGCTGCGAGGCAGCCGGACGATTGAAAGCCAGCGCCACGCGCTCAAGGAGCGGATCGCGGAGCTTTCGACGCTGCTTGAGCAGAACGAAGGGTTGCGCGCGAGACTTCAGCGCGCCTCGCAACGCACGACTGCGCTCAACGAAAGCCATCTGCGTCGCATCGGCGCTGATCTGCACGATGGGCCGGCTCAGTTGCTGGCCTTCGCTTCCCTGCGGCTCGACAGCGGTGCTTTCACCAACCCGAAATCGGCACGCACCGCACGCGAGCGCGTCATAGGCGAAATCAAGGAAAGTCTGGATGAGGCGATGCAGGAGATCCGGACGATCTGCAGCGGCCTCGTCCTGCCGCAGATTGAGACCGCGACCCTGCCCGAGATCTTGAAGCGGGTGGTTCACGCTCATCAACAGCGAACGGGGACGATGGTGCAGCTGTCGATTGTCGACCCACCGGCTGATATCTCGCTTTCGGCAAAAATCTGCATATACCGGTTCGTACAGGAAGCCCTCAACAACGCCTATCGTCATGCCAGAGGCGCCGGACAACGTGTCTTGCAATCGGTGACGGGTGACTACGTGACGATCGAAGTCGGCGACAATGGACCCGGCTTCGACCCCGATCGCGTCGAGCCAACCGGACTTGGTCTTGAGGGATTGAGAGAGCGTATCGAGAGTTTGGGCGGAACCTTCGAGATTATGGTCTCTACCTCCGGCACTCTCGTTCGTATGACAATCAGCACCGAGGAGACAAAAGCGGCATGACGACAGCGATACGCGTGGCCGTGGTCGACGACCATCCCTTGTTTCGAGAGGGCGTGACAAGGAGTCTGCTGGAGATCGGTGGCTTCGAGATCGTTGCTGAGGGGAGTTCCAGGGACGAAGCCCTGCTTATTGCCGAGAACCTACGTCCGGACGTCTTGCTACTGGACATCTCGATGCCCGGGGGCGGTTTGAACGCAATCCTCCCGATCCTCGAGTTGTCGCCATCACAGAAAATTATCATGCTGACCGTTTCCGAGACCAGCGACGATGTCACCGCGGCCCTTGACCGAGGCGCGCTCGGATATGTCCTTAAGGGGGTCGGCGGTCGAGCGCTTGCGGAAATCATTCGCGGCGTCGCGACGGGCGAAAGCTACGTCACTCCCGCACTCTCGGCCAAACTCCTTTCCAACCGGGCACGCGCGACAACAAACCTGACGGCCCTGGTCGCCAGCCTGACCCCGCGCGAACACGAAGTGCTGCAGTTTGTCGCCGCAGGCATGAGCAACAAGCACGTCGCCCGGAAGCTCGACCTTCAGGAAAAAACAGTAAAGCACCATATGACGCAGATCATGGCCAAACTCGGTGTCACCAACCGGACTGAGGCCGCCATGCTACTGCGCGACGCGGCCGATTGGCGTCCTCTCACGGAGTGAGGGACTTAATTCGTTTCATGTCGGCCAGCGTCGCCCTTCGGTTGATGATCATGCGCCCACGTGCATCCTTCATGATGTAGCGGCCGTCACTGATCTCCTCGCTCATGCCATCGGCATGACGCACGCCGATCCTGGCAGCACCGCCGCCGAGAGCGGCTCCCCCACCCCTGGCGCCCGTCGAACTGCCACGAGCATTGCCCCCGCTCGATTTTTCATTTCCGGATCTGCCCCCTCCGTTACCTCCGCCATTTCCTCCGCTATTGCCTCCACCGTTTCCACCACCGTTGCCCCCACCGTTACCGTTGCCACCGCCGTTGCCGTTGTTGTCCCCGCTCTTGGCGAAGGCCTCCTGGGGAACAAGCTGAAGAAGCGAACCAGCGGGCTGGAGCTTATAAGGAAACGCAAGGGTAGACAGACAAACAACCGTCGAACAGGCTGCGGCAAGTAACTTCCGACGCGTAGACATGGCATTTCCTCAGATCAGAATTTCACCCGGCCTTCGACAGGTTGTCGCGATTGTGCGATCTCCGCTATCTGACCAACCCCCGAATATGCCCGTCCCAAATACCCGCCTCGATAAACCAGGGCAATGAAGGCACGACGTTTCAAGGCTCCCCCGACCAATGCAATCCAGCAGGCAGTTGCCCCGATCCATCCGTGCTTCCGGCCCGATCCTTCATGTCGAGGGCTGACATCAACCGTTCTTCAATAAGGCGGCAAAGGATTTCAAACTCGCGGATCGTTTCTTGCCGCGGCGGTTTTTCGGCATGCAGTCTGTGCAGTTCCATCACTGCCACGCTATAGGCTTGCCATACGTCGAGAAAGGTCTCCAGATCATGGATTTTGCTTGCTGGCGCTTGTCGAACCGGCAGACAAAGAAATTGGCGCAGTGATTTCTTGATCGACATGTTCGCGACACCAGCCCGGCAGTGTACTCAGCGTGCGTAAGAAGCGGGTTGCTGTCAAAGCGGACTGAAGTCGGATGATAGATAGGACCAAAGTCCGCCAGCGCGGCACGCCCGACATTTTCGCAATATGGGTTGCGCGTCGACACCAGATTGTCTGGACGGCGTCATCGTCTGGGTTCCCTAGGGTCGATCGACATTCAGGATTCCCAAATCACTTGAATGCTGATTCATAGGACACCGTGTTGGAACACGGAGGTCTTTGGATAGCTGCCAGTCGGTATGAGTTGAGCGATGTTCAGTGGGCGAAGATTGCGCCTCTGTTGCCCGGCAAAGCTGGTGATCCAGGGCGCACCGGCTCCGACAACCGTCTGTTCATCAATGGCTGCCTATGGGTTTTGCGCTCTGGCGCACATTGGCGCGACCTGCCGGCACGCTATGGAAAATGGAAGACAGTGCATAAGCGCTTCAGCCGCTGGTGCCATGCCGGCATCTGGGAGCAGGTGTTCGAGACGCTGACGGCCGATCGGGACAATCAATATCTGATGATCGACAGCACAATCGTGCGTGCTCATCAGCAGGCAGCATCGGGAAAAGGGGGGCCAAAGATCAGGCGCTGGGGCGTTCCCGAGGCGGGCTGACCAGCAAAATCCACATGCTGGCCGATGCCTTGGGCAGGCCGCTGCGTCTTATCGTTACCGCTGGCCAGGTCGGCGACATCACCCAAGCACCGGCACTTCTGGTGGGACAGAGCGGTGATGCCGTGCTGGCCGACAAAGCCTATGACAGCAACGCTTTGCGGCAAATCATTGCCAGCATCGGAGCCGAAGCGGTCATCCCGTCAAACCGCTCGCGCAAGATCATCATCCCCCACGACGAAGCCGCCTATACACATCGCAACCGCATCGAGCGGTGCCTCAACCGAATGAAGCACTTCCGCCGCTTTGCCACCCGATACGACCGCAGAACAATCCACTTCGAAGGTTTCCTCTATCGCCTCGCCGCTATGTTTTGGCTGAGGTGAATGTCGATTCGTCCTAGCATTTCCGATTGTGCCCTGCCGCCCACACGAGATTGGGAGCTCAGGCCATCCGCCGCCTGCTTTACGAAGATGCTGAACGGCGCCGGCCGGCCTGTTATGAGCGCTCGCATTTTTTGCAACGAAACGCCCATTCGCGCGGATTCGCATCAACCACCAGACCGAGCCGAGCCCATGCCTACCCATCCCGAGCCGCTTCCGCTCGCCTCCCTCGAGTCCGAAATTGTCAGTGCTGGTGCATGCGTGATTGCCGCCAGGGCCGTCGCTGGATAAGGTTCTGCGGTAAAACGCAGAACACTCAAGCTGACAAGGATGACTATGGCAACCGGTACTGTTAAATTCTTCAACCAGGACAAGGGTTTTGGTTTCATCACGCCCGATAACGGTGGACAGGACGTTTTTGTCCATGTGTCGGCGCTTGATGGCGCAACCTCACTGCGCGACGGCCAAAAGGTCAGCTACGAGCTTGGCCAGGACCGCAAGACCGGAAAATCGAAGGCCGAGAACGTCCGGTCAGCCTGAACGTCGTATCCTACACCTCGGGAATTCGCTTCTTTACGTTCCCTACCTGCCCGGCCGCGCGAGCGGCCGGGCATTGGGACACCTCTTCGCAGGTTCTCAATCTCGTAAGTGAAGGTTGGGCGGGCCTGACACGTCCCAGCCAACCGCATCAGTCTAGTGGCTGCGATGAATCGAAGTCGGGGACTAGGAAGCGTCCGTGCCTGGTGCTCCGGCGCGGTCGGTCCCGTTGCCTCCAGGGCTGAAAGCGGACATTGTTTCCGCTTCGCGCCCTTATAATGGTCGTCGCGCCGCCGGCCGCCGTTGTGGCAACGCGGTTCGCAGGTGCGCCAAGCCGCCATTCCGCACCGTGCGGGTGATTAGATCACGAACTCCTCCTCATACGTCTGTGGCTCGGGAACGACCGTAACCTCCACCGGAACGATCCAATTGGCCGCGTAGCTCTCGCAGTCGGAACGCTGCAGGTCGGGCTGCACGCACCCCGCCCCATCGATCGCGCGGCATCGCAGTTTATATGGCCCCACTTCTTGAGGGGTCCACATGTACTCCCACAAGCGCCATGCAAAGGGATGTTCTGTTTCGAGGAGCCTTGCCTCGCGCCAACCCCTACCATCTCCGGTGCAGACCTCCACCTGCCGGATAGCAGCCTCGCCGCTCCAGGCGGCTCCGAAAATCCGATACGGTTGGCCGGCGATGAGACGCGCCCCCTGCACGGGTCGCGCGATCTGCGCTTTGACCTCCATCTCCGCGAGAGGGACCAGCCTGGGTTCCCCGAGGTTGCGCTCCCAACGGAAGTAGTCCCGCGCCTGCCAGTAGCCAAGGAACGGTTGTTCCAGAACCGTGATATGCGTGATCCACTTGACCCAAGCCATGCCGTACCAGCCACCCACGACCGCGCGTAGCGGGTAGCCGTGATCGCGCGTAAGCGGCTCCTCGTTCATCGAATAGGCAAGGATCGTGCTGTCCGCGATGGCCTTCTCAAGCGGTAAACTGCGGGCAAAAGCGATGGGGCCGGGAGAAGCCGTCTTCCTGTTCGTGTCGACGACGCCGCTGTCTGCGCCTACGAGCAGAACCTCACGTGCGGTTCGCTTAACGCCCGCCATTTCCAAAATCTCGCGCAGAAGAACACCTGTCCACGCAGCGTTGCCGACGGCTCCGTTCTGCCATTGGAGCCCCTCCTTCGGGGGCACATAGTAGACGCGGCCGTTCCCGGCGCACTCGACGACGGCGGTGAGCGTCGTGCTCCGCATCGCCTTGATGCTGTCGAGGTCAAGTTCGATCGGCCGCTCCACCGCCCCGCCAACGTGCAACCTCCAGTCTCGCGCATCGAGGTCCGGCGCGGGGAAATGGTTTCGCACGAAGAACAGCCCGGTTGGGATCAGCCAATCGGAGAGCGACGCAAACGGAAACTCGGTGTTCTGTGGGGATTTCTGTCGAACGATCAGACTGGGTTGCTCTTGTGTCGGCATAGTCCTGGTCTCCCCTTCCAAGAGCACACACAACGCGGCACTCGCTCGCGCGAATTCCGCTTCGATGACACCGCCCCTCGCAGTGCGTCTCGCGTTCCGCCTTCGGCCGCACTCTAGCACATACCGCGCGGTCCTCGGATCGACCTCGAACGGAACCAAAGGGCGCGAATGCTGCTATAGGCCCACGTCTCTTTTGCGCCCACTTGTCGTTCAAGCACTACCGCTGGCGAAGACCAGCAACCGATTGTTGGTAGGCATCTCGATCGTCTCGCGGAGAGTAAGTCCAACGGCCTCACCAACTTGTTCAAGATCAGCGATATCACGCACACCCCAGGATGGGTTGCGCTCCTTTAGAGCCGCATCGAAAGCAGCGTTCGAGGGGGCGTTGTGTGCCCCCTTGCACATGAATGGGCCGTAGAGAAGAAGAAGCCCACCAGCGTGAAGCAAACGGCCAGCTCCTGCGAACAATCCTAAGCTTGCCGCCCATGGCGCGATATGGATCATATTGATCGACACGATGGCGTCAAAATGCCCCGCTTGTTCGACGCCCCATTGTCCTGAGCACACATCAATATCCCGCGGTGCCAGCACATTCTTCAGCCCTGCGTATCTGATCCAGCTAGACGTGCTGGTGCGGGCGTCGGCATCCGGATCGCTCGGCTGCCAGGTGAGGTTGGGCATTGCTTTCGCAAAACACACGGCGTGCTCGCCGGTCCCGCATCCAATCTCCAGCACGGCGCCACCTGCTGGAAAGACACGTTTCAGGACCGCTAGGATCGGCACCGAATTCCGCGCAGCGGAAGGTGAGAACATGCGCTTGTCGGCGCTTACGTCGCGCTGTTCCAGCGCAACAGGCGAACGGTCCTTCTGCTCTGGGGGCATTGGCCTTGAATCCCCTTTGGGCGATGTCCCCCATCTTATAGCTGAAATGATGGGACTGAAACCAAGGAGTTCGGGCTAAAGAATGGTGTCGTCAGTACGCGCGTACACCTCGGAGAATGTGACATTCTCGTGAAAGATGCATTCTGCATCGCCTGCTCCGGTCAACAAGGAATAACCGGTCCTAAGCGAACAGGTTGTCGAACGACTGGGATGGGTTTACGTTACCCGTCCTGATGACGGTGCCAACAAGTCCTATCGGGGGTTGGATCGACATGCTCGCCCAGGATGTGATGACGACAGTTGTCGTCAAGCTTTCACCAGACAACAGTGTCAGGCAAGCAGCGCAGATCATGCTCGACAATCACGTTAGCGGCCTCCCGGTCGTTGACGATGACGGGCATTTGGTGGGCCTGATCACGGAAGGCGACCTGATCCGCCGGATTGAGCTTGGCGGCGGTGTGCCTGTTATAGATGCCTCCCTAACGACCGAAGTCAGGGCTAACGCCTATCTGCGGCGGTCGTCGTGGAGGGTTGGCGACGCGATGACCGCTGATCCCGTAACGGTCAATGAAGACGCGTCCGTTTCGCGGGTGGCGGCGCTGATGCAGGAACGCGGCATCAAGCGCATTCCCGTCCTTCGAAACGACGTTCTTGTCGGCATCATCAGCCGCGCCGATCTGTTGCAGGCAATCCTGTCGGCAAGACATGACGAGACCGCATTGGGCGACGATGCGATCCGCCGCAGCATTCTGGTTCGACTTGGAGAGAACACGGGCCTTGAAGGGCTGGATGTCACAGTCGCGGTCAGCGATGGCGTCGTGCACCTGTGGGGCAACGTCGAAGCACCCGAATGCCGAAGGGCCGCACGCATACTCGCAGAAAACGTTCGCGGCGTCAGAGGCGTGGTCGAGCACTTCCCGGAACCGTATCCGCACTAGCACGGTACCTTCCCTTCCTATCCTCAATGCATCTTCTGGGTCTACCAAGCTGGAGGAACATGGAAATGGCAAAGACAATGAAGGCGGCTGTCGTACGGCAGTTTCGCGCTCCGCTCGTTATTGAGGAGATGACAGTTCCAACGCCCGCACCGGGGCAGATACTGGTCAAGTACGAAGCGACTGGCGTGTGCCATACGGATCTGCATGCGGCAAACGGCGACTGGCCGGTAAAGCCGTCGCCACCCTTCGTACCCGGACACGAAGGTGTCGGCTTCGTCGCGGCCGCAGGCACCGGCGTGAAGAGGGTGAAGGAGGGTGACAGGGTCGGCGTCCCCTGGCTGCACTCCGCGTGTGGCTATTGTCCCTATTGCAGAACCGGCTGGGAGACCCTTTGTGGCTCGCAGACCAACACCGGATACTCCGTCAACGGCACGTTTGCAGAGTTTGGATTGGCCGACCCTGATTTTGTCGGCAGCCTTCCCAGGAGCCTGGAATTCGGCGCTGCCGCGCCCGTCCTCTGCGCGGGGGTGACCGTCTACAAGGGGCTGAAAGAGACGGAAGTTCGCCCGGGCGAATGGGTGGCCGTCTCAGGCATCGGAGGACTTGGTCACATGGCGGTGCAGTATGCCAAGGCCATGGGCATGAACGTTGTCGCCGCCGATATTTTTGAAGAGAAACTGGCCCTGGCCAAGCAGCTTGGCGCTGACATCACCGTCAACGGCAAGGCAAAAGACGCCATCGAGCAGGTAACGCGCGCCACAAATGGCGGCGTTCATGGGGTCCTTGTGACCGCCGTGTCTCCCATCGCCATGGAACAGGCCTTCGGCTTCCTGCGGTCGAAGGGGACGATGGCACTTGTCGGCCTGCCTCCAGGAATGATGTCGCTGCCTGTGTTCGAGACGGTCCTCAAGCGCATCACCGTGCGCGGATCGATCGTCGGCACCCGCCAGGACCTGGAGGAATCCCTGCTGTTTGCGGCGGAAGGAAAGGTGAAACCTCACTTTTCGTGGGAGAGCCTCGAGAACATCAACGACATCTTCCATCGGATGGAAGCAGGCAAGATCGACGGTCGCATCGTTCTGCGACTGCACTAACGCGTCACAGTCAGCCGAAAGTCCAAGCAAAGTCTTGTCGACCGGGAGGGTCAGATGGTCACGCCAGACACAGCATCGATGAACGAGGCAGCATCCGCAAAACCGGCAAAGCCACTAACGGCAGACGAACTTCGCCTGATGGATGCCTATTGGCGGGCCTCGAACTATCTTTCGGTCGGCCAGATCTATCTGCTCGACAATCCGCTCCTGAGGAAGCCCCTGAAGCGAGAAGACATAAAACCACGCCTGCTCGGCCACTGGGGGACTTCGCCCGGCCTCAACATGCTCTACGTGCATCTCAACCGGATCATCAAGCGCGACGACCTCAACATGATCTACGTGATCGGTCCGGGACATGGCGGGCCATCGCTTGTGGCCCATGCCTATCTCGAGGGGACGTACAGCGAGTTCTATCCCAACGTCAGCCAGGATAGCGAAGGCCTGCAGCGGCTGTTCAAGCAGTTCAGCTTTCCCGGCGGCATTCCGAGCCATGTGGCGCCGGAAACGCCGGGCAGCCTCCATGAGGGCGGCGAGCTCGGCTACGCGCTCAGCCATGCCTATGGCGCAGCTTTCGACAATCCCGACCTCATCGTTGCCTGTGTCGTCGGTGACGGCGAGGCCGAGACCGGTCCACTGGCGACGGGATGGCAAAGCAACAAGTTCCTGAACCCCGCTCGCGACGGCTGCGTCCTGCCGATCCTGCATCTGAATGGCTACAAGATCGCCAACCCGTGCTTCCTCGCCCGCATCCCGCATGACGAGCTCCGCAAATTCTTCGAAGGCATGGGCTACAAGCCATATTTCGTCGAAGGCGATGACCCGGCAAGCGTTCACCAGCAGCTGGCAGGCGTGCTCGACACGGCCATGGCCGAGATCCGGCAGATCTGGGATGACGCCCGAAAAAGGGGGAATGTGAAACGACCGGCCTGGCCGATGATCGTCTTCCGCACACCGAAGGGGTGGACCTGCCCGGACGAAATCGACGGCAAGAAATGCGAGGGCTACTGGCGAGCGCATCAGGTACCGATGGGCGAGATGAGCAAGCCGGAGCACATTCGCATCCTGGAACAATGGATGAAAAGCTATCGCCCGGAGGAACTCTTCACCGACGAAGGGCGACTGAGACCGGAACTTGCCGCGCTTGCACCTACGGGCCACCGCCGGATGAGCGATAACCCGCATGCCAACGGTGGCTTGCTGCTGCGCGATCTGAAGATGCCGGCCTTCCGCGACTATGGCGTGGATGTCCCGCAACCCGGCGCGACCACGGTGGAGGCCGCCCGCGTCATGGGCACGTTCCTAAGAGACGTGATGAAGGCCAACATGAACAGCCGCAACTTCCGCCTGTTCAGCCCCGACGAAAACAACTCCAACCGCTGGCAGGACGTGCTCGAGGTCACCAACCGCTGCTACATGGCGGAGATCTACCCCGAGGATGATCATCTATCCCCGGATGGCCGCATCATGGAAGTGCTCAGCGAGCACCAGTGCCAGGGCTGGCTCGAAGGCTACCTGCTCACCGGCCGCCACGGGTTCTTCTCCTGCTACGAGGCCTTCATCCACATCATCGATTCGATGTTCAACCAGCATGCCAAGTGGCTGAAGGTCTGCAACGAGATCCCGTGGCGCCGGCCGGTGGCGTCGCTGAACTATTTCCTGAGCTCACATGTGTGGCGTCAGGATCACAACGGCTTCAGCCATCAGGACCCCGGCTTCATCGATCACGTCGTCAACAAGAAGGCAGAAGTCGTGCGCGTCTATCTGCCGCCGGATGCCAATACGCTGCTTACCGTCACCGATCATTGCCTGCGCAGCCGCAATTACATCAACGTCGTCGTCGCGGGCAAGCAACCAGGGCCGCAATGGCTGACGATGGAACAGGCTGTGCGCCATTGCGCCATGGGCGTCAGCATCTGGGATTGGGCAAGCAACGACGAAGGCAGCGAGCCGGATGTCGTCATGGCCTGCTGCGGCGACGTCCCGACGCTCGAGACCTTGGCGGCGGTGCAATTACTGCGCGAGCACCTGCCGGAAGTGAAGGTGCGTGTCGTCAATGTCGTCAACCTGATGAAGCTACAGCCTGCCGAAGAGCACCCCCATGGCCTTTCAGACCGGGATTTCGATGGCATCTTCACCCGGAACAAGCCGATCATCTTTGCCTTCCACGGTTACCCATGGCTGATCCATCGCCTCACCTATCGCAGGACCAACCACGGCAACCTGCATGTGCGCGGCTACAAGGAGGAAGGCACGACAACGACGCCGTTCGACATGGTCGTCCTTAACGACCTCGATCGTTTCCACCTGGTCAGTGATGTCATCGACCGCCTGCCGCAACTTGGCGCCCGCGCCGCCTATTTCAAGCAGGCCATTCAGGCCAAGCTGTTCGAGCACCGCGACTACATCGAGAAACACGGCGACGACATGCCGTCGATCACCGGCTGGAAGTGGGGCGTCAAAGCTTCGGGACAAACAAAGGCATCGACGTCGACGGAAGGTGACAATGTCTAGTTTTGGTTGAAAGGTCGGTTTGATGGTTCATCCGGTTGGCAAGAGTGGTGTCAGCGCAAGCCGCGAGGCGGGTGCGCTGCCGGATGTCTCCCTCTTGTCGAACGGTCGATACAGCGTCCTTCTTACGGAGGCCGGCTCTGGATATGGATCCTGGCGCGGCCTCGACATCACCCGTTGGCGAGAAGACGGTACGCGCGACTGTTGGGGCCAGTTTTGCTACATTCGAGACCTTGAGAGCAACGAGGTCTGGACAATCGGGCGACAACCGATCCATCATCCAGCGGCTGCCTACCAACATTCTTTTCACGTCGATCGCGCCGAATACCACTGTCATTACGGGGACATAGACATCCGGTGGGAGGTTTGCGTCGCGCCCGATTGCGATGCGGAGGTTCGCGTGCTCTTCCTGCACAACACCGGAAGCAAAACGAAAAGGATCGAGCTGACAAGCTACTCCGAAATATGCCTCAACAGCCGACGCGCCGACAGCGCACACCCGGCATTTGCCAAGCTTTTCATTGAAACCCGCTTCGACGCCGAAACAGGAGCACTGTTCGCGCGGCGTCGACCGCGCAGCGCGGCGGAGAAGCCAATCTGGGCGGTACATGTGTCGGCCTCCAGCGACGAAACCCATCATTCGGTGGAGCATGACACCGATCGGCACAGATTTCTCGGCCGGCACAGGACACCAACAGACCCGCGCGCCCTGGGGCCGGGAAGAAGCCTCTCAGGCACGACCGGCCCTGTCCTCGATCCCATTTTCAGCTTGCGCCGAGTGGTCGTTCTCGGCCCGGCCGAGACGCAACAGGTTGCGTTTGCAACTGGGGCTGCGGAGGATGAGGAAACGGCAGCAACGATCGCGAAGCGGTTTGCCGACGTTCGTTCCGCTCGCCGCGCATTGTCTGACGCCACGGCCAGTTGCGCCGATGGCGGCCTTCCATCCCCCGAAGAGGCAACCCTCTTCAATCGGCTGGCGGGCACCTTGTTGTTTTCGCGCCCGGGCCTTCATGGCACGGCCGCGCAAGAGCATCCCGGTGACAGCGGCTTCCAGTCAGCGGGCATCTCGGGACACCTCCCTATTGTGCTCCTGCGCGTGGACAAACAGGGCGAAGCACCCCTCATAGACACGGCGATCGACGCCCACGCGTTCATCACCGGTCGCGGATTTCCCTTCGATCTTGCCATCCTCGACGAGACAGAGGCAATCACACGATTGCCGCTGAGCACGAAGGCATCTGTCCACATGGAAGCGACGCTGGGCAAAGCCGGGGGTATCCACGTGGTATCCACCGAGAACGTGGGGGATGCAATCGCGGCCAAGGCTCGTGCGGTAC
The DNA here is from genome assembly GCF_013283195.1 of Ensifer adhaerens. Classification (GTDB taxonomy): domain Bacteria; phylum Pseudomonadota; class Alphaproteobacteria; order Rhizobiales; family Rhizobiaceae; genus Ensifer; species Ensifer adhaerens_G. The sequence goes on from NZ_JABEKT010000002.1 coordinate 1,361,457, forward strand.
TATGTTGTGGTCGCGGGTCGCTTGCTGAGCAACTCGCTCCAGCGCCCGCTATCGCTTTGCCGATCTGGAAACCGACGAAAGCGCCCCTTGCCGGCGTGGGTGCAAAACGTCGAGCGGGGCGAGACGGCCTGCACTTTTGGAATGGTCGCGGAGGTTTCTCGAAAGACGGGCGCGAATATGTCATCGCGACTGAAGGTGATCGCGCGACACCGATGCCGTGGTGCAACGTCATTGCCAACCCCGTGTTCGGCTGCATGACGAGTGACAGTTGTCTTGGCTACACCTGGGCAGGCAACAGTCAGTTGAACAGACTGACGCCCTGGTCAAACGATCCGGTTTCAGATCAGCCCGGCGAAATTGTCTACTTGCGCGACGAGTCGACAGCGACGTTGTGGACGCCGACGACTTTGCCTCTCGGGCAGGCCTCAGCGACGACAGTGCGGCATGGGCAGGGTTACACGCGATACGAGAGCGATCTGGGGCTCCTTCATCATGAACTGACCGTCCATGTGCCCGTTGCAGCCACGGTCAAGATCGTCCGCCTCTCCTTGCGCAACGATGGAAGATATGCACGCAATCTCACCGCCACCTATTTCGTTGAATGGGTGCTCGGCATCTTGCGGGAAGACGGGCACGCTCTGATCGAATGTGAATTCGACATCGAAAGCAGTGCCATCGTCGCTGCGCGCCGCGGGACGGGAGAATTTTCCGGAGACCTGGCATTTGTGGCATCGAGTGCGCCGGTGCGATCCTTCACATGCGACCGGCTCGGGTTTCTTGGCAGAGAGGGGTCAATTTCTCAGCCGGCGGGATTGGTAGGCCTGGAGCTCGACGGGCGCCTCGGATCCCCGCTCGACCCGTGCGCCGCCCTCATGGTCGACGTTTCAATCTCACCGGCATCAACCGTCGAACTGGTCTTCGTGCTGGGACAGGCAAAGGATCACGAAGAGATCCGCAGGCTCGTCCGTGAACACGCCGAACCGGGGAGTGCAAAGCGTTCGCTGGCAGAGGCTTCCCGCCAATGGGACCAGTTGCTGAACTCCGTCACGGTTCGTACGCCCGACAAGGCCTTTGACCTCATGATGAACCGCTGGCTGCTCTATCAGGTGCTGTCTTGCCGCATCTGGGCTCGAACAGGGTTCTACCAGTCCGGCGGCGCCTACGGATTTCGCGACCAACTCCAGGATGTCGCCGCCCTCGTCCATAGCGCGCCTGAAGAAACGCGCGCTCACATCCTTCGCGCGGCCGCCCGCCAGTTCACCGAAGGAGACGTTCAGCATTGGTGGCATCCACCATCGGGCGCGGGCGTGCGCACCCGCATGACCGACGATCTGTATTTTCTGCCATACGTCGTCCATCGTTACGTGACGATCTCTGGCGATTACAAGCTCCTGAACGAGCTGGTTCCTTTCATCGTATCCCCAACCCTTAATAACCAAGAGGAGGAACGCTTCGAGGTCCCCGGGGTCAGCCAAGAGCGCGGCACCGTCTATGATCACTGCTGCCGGGCGCTCGATCAAGGTTTGAGACTGGGCCGCCACGGGCTTCCACTCATGGGAACGGGCGACTGGAACGACGGCATGAACCGGGTCGGCGCCGAGGGCAAAGGTGAGAGTGTGTGGAACGGGTGGTTCTTCCTGACCGTGCTCGGATCATTTGCCGCGATCGCGAAAGTCATGGGAGACAAAGATCGGGTCGCCTGGTGTACTGGCGCAGCCGAGGCATTGCGCGTGTCGTTGGAGCGCCATGCCTGGGACGGATCCTGGTACCGCCGTGCCTACTTCGACGACGGCACTCCCCTTGGTTCATCCCTCAACGACGAATGCCAGATTGACGCCATACCTCAGGCGTGGGCGGTCATCTCGGGCGCCGCCGATACTGAACGCGCCTCTATGGCAATGCGAGCGGTTTGGCAAAGGCTCGTTCGCACCGAGAGCAAGCTAATTCAGCTTTTCGATCCGCCGTTTGACAAGGGCGCGCTGCAGCCTGGATACATAAAAGGTTATGTGCCCGGCATTCGGGAGAATGGCGGCCAATATACCCACGCAGCCACTTGGGTTGCCCTTGCAACCGCGTTGCTTGGGGACGGCGATCGAGCATTTCAGCTCTGGAGCATGCTCAATCCCATCAACCATTCCCTTTCACCTGAAGACGCCGAGCGCTACATGGTCGAACCCTATGTTGTTAGCGCCGACGTGTACGGTGCACCGCCTCATACCGGCCGCGGCGGCTGGACCTGGTACACCGGATCGGCCGCCTGGATGTATCGTGTAGGGCTGGAAGCTATTCTCGGCATTCGCCGTCAGGGGAATCGGCTTTTCGTGAAACCGTGCATACCGACGGAATGGTCGACATACGAAGTCGACTTCCGACACGGGAGGTCGATTTACCGGATCAAGGTACGCAATGATGCCAAATCAGGAGAGGGCTCCTATGCGCTGACCCTCGACGGCAAGAGTGTCGGTGATCTGAGTGTTCCACTCGTGGACGACGGACGAGATCACAACATACATCTCGTGGTTGGCTGACCATGTCGCAAGCGCTGTCGACAGATGAAGAACTGAGCCGGATACCGACCGAGCAGGATCTCGCCCGGCTGCAATTCACGACACTGCTGTATTATCTGCACTGCACCAACCCCGACAACGGGCTCGTTCGCGACAAGACGGAAGAAGACGCACCCGCAAGCATTGCCGCTATCGGCATGGCGCTTGCCACAATCCCCGTGCTTGTCGAGCGGGGCATTGTCATCCGCAAATTCGCGGCAAAAATTGCCCGCAGGCGACTGCAATTTCTCCTGGAATGTCCGCAGGGGCCGGAGCCTGACGCCACCGGCTACAAGGGTTTCTTCTATCATTTCCTCGATATCGATACTGGCCGGCGCGTTTGGGAATGCGAACTGTCGACGATCGACTCAGCGTTTCTTTTCGCAGGGGCACTGACGGTGGCCGCCTACTTCGACGCCGATGCGCCGGAAGAGGCGGAAATTCGTCGGCTGGGAAACGAACTTTATGAACGCGCGGACTGGAATTGGGCCCGCGATCACGGACTCACGCTGACCCATGGCTGGCGACCGGAAAACGGCTTTATTCCCTATCGCTGGCGCGGGTATGACGAAGGCCTGTTGCTCTACATCCTAGGCCTTGGATCGCCCACTCATCCGCTGCCACCGGAATCCTACTCCGCCTATACCGAGAGCTACGACTGGCGGAACCTCTATGGGCGGGAACTACTCTATTCGGGACCGCTGTTCACCCACCAGCTTTCGCATATGTGGATCGACTTCCGCGGCATCCGTGACGAATTCATGCGCGAACGTGACAGCGACTATTTCCAAAACAGCCGGCACGCGACCTACGTCCAACAGCAATATGCCATCCACAACCCGCTGAACTTCGCCGGATACGGCGAATTCTGCTGGGGCTTCACGGCTAGCGACGGACCAGGATGGGTCAAGCGCACCGTCGACGGCGTCGAAAGGGAATTCTTCGACTACCTTGCCCGCGGTGCACCCTTCGGACCGGACGACGGAACGGTGTCTCCATGGGCCGTCGTCGCATCGTTACCGTTTGCTCCGGAGATCGTCATTCCAACGGTTTGGAACTTTGCCCGCATGAATCTCGGCATGACGCGCCTCTACGGATTCAAACCGTCGTTCAACCGGAGCTATGCCGTGGAAGGTGCCGAGGCGGGATGGTGGGTCAGCCCCCACCACTTCGGCATCGACCAGGGGCCCGTGGTGCTGATGATCGAAAACTACAGGACCGGGCTGTTGTGGAATATCATGCGCCGATCAGAGCCCCTGGTGAGGGGGCTGCGCCGCGCCGGCTTTTCCGGCGGTTGGCTGTAAGCGCTCCGCGTCGTTCAATCCAGGGCCGGGAGCGGCCTTCTGATGAAAGGAAATCGCCATGAGGAAGGGCTTGTTCTCCAATCAAAGTGCCGGATTGTATAGACGGGATCTCCTGATTATTGCCGGAACTGCCGCTGCTGCGCTGTCCAGTTCCAGGCATGCAGCGCAAGCGGCGGCGAGGGAACATGCCGTCAGGATCGTGGAGGTCAAGCCGGACGAGGACGTCTTTGCCTATATCAGCAGGATGAAGGGCAGTTTCGATCAGAAGACCTATCAGCAGGTCATCGGCGCTGCGAACGATTTCAAGGAAGGCGACCAGACAATTGGAGTTGGCGCCGAAGACGACGCGACACGGCGCTATGCGCGCAGCCTTCTGACAAGGACGACAATCAGCAATCTCCATCAGCACCCATTGTTCGAGGACGATCTGCAGCGTTTGATTTGGGAGACGACCGACAAGGCCCAGTTCGAGCAGATCAAAGAGTGGACTTTGGGTGACCTGAAGGAATTTCTCCTCAAAGAGCCGGAGGAAAGCATCAAAGCCATCATGAACGGCCTCACCAGCGACGCGATCGGATGCGTGCCGAAACTGATGAGTAACGAAGAACTGATCACCGTCAGTCAGAAGATTTTCAACGTCATGCCGGGCACCAAGCTGGGGGCCAAGGGCTACATGGGTGCGCGTATCCAGCCGAATTCGCCAACCGACCACCCAGACGACATTATGTGGCAGGTCTTCGACGCATTTTCCTATGCTACGGGCGACATCGTCATCGGCACCAACCCGGTGGACAGCACTGTTGACAGCGTCGTCACGGTGGAGCGTGCGCTCAAGGACATCGTGGACACCTTCAAACTGGGCGATGTCATCCCGTGGTGCGTGCTTGCCCACATCGACGTCCAGAGCGAGGTGAGCGAAAGGTTCCCGGGAACGGTTTCCACGATGTTCCAGAGCCTCGCCGGCACGGATGACTGCAACAAGATCTTCGATATTACCAATGAGAAGATCCTCAAATACGCGCAGGCGAAGGCCGGAGAGCGTTACGGTCTTTATTTTGAAACAGGGCAAGGTTCGGAATTCACCAACAGTGTCGCCAACGGTGTCGACATGGTGGTGCTTGAGTCTCGAAAGTATGGTTTCAGCCGAGCGGTCGGCATCGAACTCGCAAAGGTCCAACCCGAAGGTGCCTGGCTCCATGTCAATGATGTTGCCGGCTTTATTGGACCGGAGGTCTTCAAGAGCCGCGAACAACTCGTGCGGTGCTGTCTGGAGGACATGGTCATGGGCAAGCTCCATGGGCTGACCATCGGCCTCGATGTTTGCACCACGCTGCACATGACGGTGAGCCTGGACGATCTCGATTGGTGCCAGGACCAGATCATGCCCGCCAACCCCGCCTATCTGATTGCTTTGCCGACCAAGAACGACCCCATGCTGAGCTATCTCACGACTGCATTCCAGGATCATGTGCGCGTGAGGGACAAATTTGGCTTCAAGGTCAACGACGCGATGTGGGATTTCTACAAGCGCATCGGGGTCGTTGGCGAGGACGGGCGTTTCACCAGGTATTACGGAGATCCTCTGTGGGTCTATTACCAATATCGCCTCGCCAAGGGTGATGGCAGGCCCCAGGACGCGATCTACGATGAAGGTCGTGAGAAGGTCCGGGAAGTCGAAGCGAGGGGCGTCGACCTGGCCATGGGGCATGGGGAGAAGATCTGGGACCTCAATCCGGCCCTCGCCGCAAAAGTCAGGGGCCTTTATGACGACGCCAAAGTCTCTCTTTGGGCCGAACTTACACCGGGGTTTATCGCGGCCGTCCCCAACGTCGTTCCCGTTCGCACCCTGTCCAAGGATCGGAACGACTACATCGCGCACCCGACCACCGGTGAGACGCTGAGCCCGGAGTCGATTGGGGAGATTGAACGGATAAGGGCCTCCTGGGGAAACGATATGCCCAAGGGCCAGATCGTCATTTCCGACGGCCTTAACGCCAAGGCCATCATGGACGACGGGCATCTTGCACCTTACCTGGAGGAAGTGCGCAAGCTGCTTTCGGACGCCGGTGTCACCATGAGCGAAGACAACATCCTCGTCACCAGTGGAAGAGTGCGGGCCGGATATCGCATCGGCGAAACGCTCTTTGAGAAGTCGGACCCAGACAGTCTGAGGGGGATTCTCCATATTATCGGTGAGCGACCGGGCACAACGCACCACGCATACTCGGTCTACATCACGGTCGCCAAGGGCAAGCGATGGTCGCAGAAGGGTATCGACCACGATGCCACAAGACTTGTGAGCAATGTGGCTGACACCGCGCTGCACCCGCGAGACGCTGCCAGGGAAACCCTGACGATCATCAGGGAGATCGTTGGTAAACAGGTTAACAATAGCAGGAGATATGGGTAGGCAGCCGCCATCGCACGGCGCGCCGTGCGATCCGCAAAAGGTTGACGGGCAGTGGTCCTGATTGGAGGTTTGGTGCCCGCTTTCTAGGGCTCCATCTTCGCAGCCGGCGTTTTCGCGAAGGAAAACGGCATGGAGACCCAGCAAGCGTCACTCAAAGTGACGGCGGCTCGCTTCTTGCGATCCGTGCGAATTCTATTGCGCTCCGAGGTAGGTGGGAGGGCGAAGCTGACGTTCGCCGGGCTCGTGGCATTGTTGTTCGGCTTGAACGGTCTCAATGTCGTCAACAACTATGTCGGCCGAAACTTCATGACCGCCATCGCGGAGCGCCAGACCGATGAGTTCGTCCGACAGGCGGTCTATTACATCTGCGTTTTCGCTATCCTTACCATTGTCGGGGTCATCGCCCGCTTCACCGAAGAGCGACTGGCCTTGCTTTGGCGTGAATTCCTCACGCGCCGCGCCGTGAACCTCTATCTTGAAGAGGGGACGTATTATCGCCTCGACATATCCGGGCAACTCGCTCATCCGGACCAGCGCATTGCCGAGGATATCCGCGCCTTCACCGTCACGACGCTTTCCTACGTCATCATGCTGTTCAGCAGCGCTTTGACGGTGGTGAGCTTCTCCGGCGTGCTCTGGTCCATAAGTCCCTTGCTGTTTGGCGTGGCCGTCCTCTACGCGGCATCCGGTTCCTACATGACGATCGTCCTGGGTCGACCGCTCATTGATCTGAACTACGACCGGCTCGACAAGGAGGCCAACTTCCGCTCCAGCCTCATTCACGTTCGTGAAAACGCCGAATCCGTTCTTGTGACGCGCGGCGAGGATCGGCAGAGAACCCGCTTGCTGCACCGCATTGACGATCTGGTCGCCAACATTCGCAGTATCATCGCCGTCAACCGGAACCTGGGCTTCTTCACCAACGGCTACAACTGGATGATCCAGATTATTCCGGACCTCATCATAGCCCCGGCCTTCATGCGAGGCGAAATCGAGTTTGGCGTCATCACCCAGCCGGGCGCAGCCTTTGCGATGCTCGTCGGCGCATTTTCATTGATCATTCGCCAGTTCAACTCGATCTCGAACTTTGCCGCAGTCGTTTCTCGTCTGAGTTCATTGCTGGAAGCGATTGAACGAACCCATACAAGCGATGAATCGCGCATTGAACTCGAAGAACAGAAGGGACAATTCGCATTTGAGCGGGTGACACTGCGGTTGCCGGATGGATCGCCTCTTCTGAATGACCTTTCGATAAGCATACCTGCTGGTAGCCGGGTGCTGGTTACGGGAGCCAGCCCGGCCGTCGGGGTAGCCTTGTTCAGGGCGGCTGCGGGGATCCCGGTGGCGGGAGCCGGTCGGATCATTCGACCGGGCTCGGAAGACCTCATGTTTCTCCCGCAGCGACCCTACCTGACGCCTGGCTCGCTGCGACAAATTCTGCTTCCTCCGGGCGAAGTCAGCGCGACCTCCGATGCCCGGCTCCGGCAGGTCCTGCGAGAACTTGGCTTGGAGGAACTCGCCGGCGATGTCGAAGGGCTGGGCAAAGAACAAAATAGAGAAATCTCGCTGGGCGACCAACAGCTCCTGGCCATCGCCAAGGTCCTCCTGTCGAAACCACAGTTCGTCTTTATGGATCGCGTCGAGTCAATGCTGCGGCAAGACCAGTTCGACAGGGTGCTGCATCTCTTTTCCGCAAAGTCGATCACGTGCGTCAACAACGGTGAGCGATCCAATAAACGCGACCTCTACGACGCCGTGCTGGAATGCCACGAGGACGGTCAGTGGGCTTGGAAAGCCATCCGCTTGTGACCACCGGCAGTCCCAGCAAGGGGCAGCTACTGCGCATACGCCAACCGCGCCGACTATCGACGGAGCGGCCGACAGCAGTTACCGAGACAGATGGATCGGCCGGCTCTTACCTGACTTGACCCGGTTTCTTAGCGCCCCCGACCGCCTCCGCCACGCCCGCCGCCGCCACCCCGGAAGGCTGCCCCACCACCACGCCCACCACCGCCACCACTGAAGGCTGGTCCGCCTCCGCGACCGCCGCCCCCTTGGAAACCTCCGCGGTTGCCGCCCTGAAAACCGCCGCCGCGATAGCTGCCGCGGTCAAAGTTCTGGAAGTTGCCGCCAGGCTGCTGATAGAGACGGCCATAGTTGCGGCTCAGCTCGTTCTGGTTGCCAAATTGTCGTCCGGCCCGATCAAATGAAAGATGATCCGGTGCCCGTTGCCGAACCTGCTGATTGCGGCGTGGCGCGGGCCTCGTCTCAGCCCGGTTCTGGATGCGTTGCGCGGCTTGCGGCCGGTTGGATGCTGCGCGCTGAGCGGCGTTGCGAACGCTTTCTGCGTCAGGCCGCTGAACGGGCTGCCAACCGTCCGGTGAGTGCTTCTGCCACTGCCCGTCCTGGCGGCGATAGACGTTGCCGTCGCGGCCGGCATAGACGTCACCACCCTTGCTACCGACGATGAAGCCTTTTTCGCCTTCGGTGTTGCGCCAGCGCAGACCGCCAGCACTCCCGGTCGTTCCTCCGCTTATGCGCGCGAATTCGCCGCCGTGCTTGACGGACACACTGCCCCACGAACCGTAGACATTCTGTCCGCCACGCGCGACCATGGCGTTGCCGGTGCTTGGATTGTAGGCGGAGATAAAGCCTCGTTCGCCACCAGGTCCTGCCACCGCGCCGGCACGGAACCGGGTTCCAGTCACTGGATTATAAGCCGCACCAAACGCCAAACCTCTTTCGGGGCCGTAGGCGTAACCGTAGCGTCCAAAGGTTCCGTAAGCCGGATTGTAGGAAGCGCCGAAGCCGTAGCTTATCGGAGGCGGATAATAGGGCCAATCGTCGTCGTAGTAGTCCCAATAGGGCGGATAATACCATCCCGACCCCCAAACGACCGTGTCCCAGGCGAGATAAGTATAGAGATAGCCGAGAGTGTACCCGTACCAGATGGCGTCGGGCTCGGTGTCATAGACCCGGACATAGGTCGCGTTATAGAACGGAGACGATGATGGGATCGTATAGATCTCGTCCGCAACGGAGCGCGCAACGGCAAACGGACCGGTCGGTGTGTCACCGACGAACCAGATGCCATCCTTGAGGACGAAGTATTTATCCGCAACCTTGATGACCTGCTCATTCGCATTGACGGCATAAAACAAGGACGTGCCTTCAATCGCTTCGAATTTCGGCTCGCCATTATAGCGTACATCGACCTTCAATGACCCATCGGTGGAAACGCGCGCGAGCTTCGGAATGCTTGCCCTCAGGCGCGCCATCGCGCTCTCGGACGTGCCAGGTATCGAGGCGCGCACTGCCGAATAGGACGCGTCGTCCGGTATGTTCCGGAAATCGTCCGGCAGGTCTGGAGTAGCAAAGGTCCAGGGTCCTTTGAGCGAGGCGGATGAAAACCATCTGCCGGAGATAAGGGTGTACCAGTTCTTGCTGCTACGATGGAAGAAGACCGAACTGGTGGTATTGGAGACCCAGTCAAGTCCGGTACCCGCCACCGGTTCGAGCACAGGCTTTCCTTCAAATAGCAAAAGCTCCGCTGGTTTCTGGGAATAGAAAACCCTCGGGATCCCGTCCTCGTTGAAGCGTGTTGGCGGGAGCGCGGTCTTTACCTCTTTCCAGTTTTCGCTCTCGGGAAGTTTGGAAATCAGATCCGGAACCGTTTCCGTCGCAACCCAATCTGCCTCCAATGTCTTTGAGGTGAGCCAGTTCTTGTCGCTTCGCAAAAAGTAGTCGCCCGACTGATCCACCTTGAAGAGATCCCAGTTCGTATTGACCACGAACGATAGGCCGTTAACACCCTTGACGGGAGCCAGGACGACCGCACCGTCAGTCTGCAACAGGATCGCCGGTGTCTCACTGATAAAGATTGGCGGCGGGTCGGACTTGATATCCGGCACGTCTGCGAGCCGCTCGAAATCGCCAAGGCTCGCTGCCAGGCGCTGCTGCGACACCACGATTGGCTCGGTCGGAATAAGCTTTCCGACATCGAGTGCGAGATCTGCAAGTTGCTTGCGGTCCAGTGCGGAGAATTCGAGCCGTGTCGCTTTCACATCTGTCAGCGTGACGTTTTCATTCGCATCGTCAGCCACGGTCTTGGCTGAAAGCCCGATGACCCCGTAGACCGGCGTCGCGTCGGCGGAGGATTTCAGTTCGGTCGCGAGCAGCGCCTCGAGCTCCCGGAAACCTTTCCACGAGGTTATCTGCGGCTGAAACAGCGTGATCGTCGCACCCGTGTCGGTGGTAAAGACCCGCGGCCACGCCGGGGCCGTGGAGTCGGACTGATTGAGATACTTCCCCGCAACAAAACCGTTGGTGCCAGAATAGCCGACGGCGCACCAGGAGGCTTCCGCATCGCACTCCTTGATATCGACCTCATCGCCCTGAGGAAGAACGCGCATCGATTGAAATCCGGTGCCCGGACCAACCCTGAAATTCACGTTTGCCGTGAGGATCGCGGGATCCGCAAACGCAGAGGAAGAGAAGAACGAAGCGATTGTTAGATACGAGAGTATCTTACGCATGATCACACTCCTTAATCGGTGTGCGAGGGTCTCAAGCCCTCTCCGCGATTAGCCCCACGGAAAGCGGCCGGTAGGCCAGGCGCGCATCGAGCTGGCAACTGGCTCCACCCCTCCACTTTAGGATATTTGCACATTCGATGCCGAGTGCAACTGGGCCAAGCGGCATCATCCAACCAAGCCGCGCCAAGGCGGGTATCATTACAGTCGATACATTATGCGATCCCAGACGTACAAACCGGAAACAAACCCGGCACCTGATCGTCTTACCGTCCCTGACAGTGTCGGAATTCCGTGTTGCACAATCCTGTCGCAACTGGTTCAAACTATCCGGCGAACGTCGTTCCCCGGCGATGATCATCTGATGATACACCTGAGGCCTGCGTTTCGCTCAAGCTTGCGATCGAGGACTTCTCCGCCCTCCGCTACGTGCGGGACCAGATTGCCGGACACGGTATGTTCACAGAACTCGACCTCCTCGCTGATCCCGACGAACCGCGTGACCTCTATGGTATGCTCCTGCACTGTGAGAAAAAGCTCGAAGCGGCATAGACTGACGCGAAGCAATCACGTTCCCCGGTTTGTCGACGGTCAAACCGGGGAATGCCAGCAGGCTCTAAGCAGCCTGATAGAGGCCAATTGAGCGCCTTGATGGGATACGAACCAGTCGCTGCCCAATAGTTAATTAAGCGAGCACGTTAATTAACGAAAATGCTATTTCATTTATTAAGATGCATTCGGTCTGTGCTGTGGATGGTTCCGGCGGTACGGGTAAACCCGGCGAAGCAATCTCAACCTGCCTGGCATCGCGCCGAAGTCGGAACCGAGCCTGAGCTTGCCACAAGCGCCCTACGGGCATGCACTACGCCCGGCATTTCCACCCGATCGTTTTGCGCGTGTGATTGTCCGTCTAATGCGATGGCCAGCGCAAGCCATTGAGTGTGATCGCATCAAGCGAGCAATCGAAAGATGTGGAAAGCGCCGCCATCACATTGTTCTTCGAAAGTCGGAATGGAATGTTTCGCAGCAAGCGCCAAAAGCTCCGATTCGCGCGATGAAGCGAATTTCCGAGGTCAATCTGTTGCCGTGCCGTGAATTGAGAGGCGCCCACCTCGCAACAATATCACGTGCCCAGATCTGGCCGGTCACCACATCAGTTACAGGAGGAATTTATATTGGCCACCGCGACGCTTCAGCCGAATACTACAGGGTCCGTTGGATTCAATCCACAAATGGCAGCACTTTCCATTTGCGCGCTTTCAGCCATGGCAGCGATATTCTACCTGGGACCTCCCCTGAATTTGCCGTGGAGTGAACCCGCCGTGGAATTCACGTCTGAGGCCGACCCTTCAAAAGGCACGGTTGCCGCAAGCCCGCCGAAGTTCGAGATTGTATACAGCGACGGTGATCGCGGGCTGATGGTCTATGGCGGTTATGTCTATGTCGTGCGACTCGGTGACAAGCTGCCGGATGGCCGTCGCGCGATCGGGTTCGAAAAGCAGGAAGGAAGTTGGTCCGCAATGACACTGTAGGAGGCGTTTCAGGTGCGGGCTCTGTGGATGTTAACGGAACGTTAACGCTCGCATAAGACGCACGGGTCCTGCCCTCCCCGGTGCCATTGCCTGTCATGGCGAACTGGCGCAACCCTTTCGTTAAGGACTTGTAAACCAGTGTTTTTGGGTGGTGCATGATGATGAACGAAACGTTGTACAATGGCTTGCCGGAAATCGAGCATGCCCCGATCCTGCAAGAGAGCGCGCCAATCGGCGAGTATGCCGTCCAGGGCATACCCCTCGTCATCGAGGCCGTCCTCGGCCGTTCGAGATTGACCGTGGCGCAGCTTTCCAAACTGCATCGCGACGATCACATCGATCTCGACGCCAATTTCGGAGACCCGGTGGACCTCAAGGTCAACGGCACGGTCATTGGCCGGGGCGAGATCGTTTTCAACGAATCCAAGACCGCCATCGGCGTCAAGATCGTAGAGATTTCTCACGGCAGGCGCCGGTAACTGACACCAGCCGCTTTCGGCCCGAAAACCTGCCAAGCCCCGAATTGCTACTTCTGGTTGTCATGGCGGCATTTGCGGCTGCACTGGAAGGGTACGTCAAATGGGCAAGGGTAGCCTGCCGGCCTTCTATCGGCGTCGCTCAGGCGGGCACCTCAGTGAGGCACTGCCCGCCGGACGGCATAAGGATCAAGATCTTCGACGTGCGGCTTGAAAAGCGAAGAGAGCGCCGCACGCTGTCCGCACGGCTGCTCGATTGATTGCTCCCGGTGGCCGGCTATTCGGTCCTATCGCAGCGGCAAGGCCACCGGGCGGATCGGCGCCGCGTCGGCCCCGCGGAACTTCAACGAGGCGCCGACAAAGGCGAATTCGTAGACGCGATCTTTCGACAGCCCTTCCAGGTTGACGAGTTCGATGATCGGCGCGCCCTGTTGTGCGAGCAGATAGGTGTGCACAGGAACGTAGTTGTTCGACGTTTCGGCAGGAAACGCCTCGAAGCTGAGATTGTCGGCGCCCACCACCATCGCACCACCGACTTCAACCAGGAACCTGGCCGCGTCGATGCTCAGCCCCGGAGGATTGCTCATATAGGCGGAGGCGTTCTCGTAGAATTGCATGCGGCCGGTGCGGATCAAAACCACGTCACCCTGTTGCAGCTTCACACCTTGGCTGTCGAGCGCCTCCTGCAGGTCCTGGCGTGTCACCCGGTAATTATCCGGCAGCATCTGCATACCCTTGGCTGCCGCGACATCGATCATGACGCCACGCGCGATAATCGGCGGCAGCTTTTCAGCGCTTGTGACCGTCCAGCCCTGGTCGCCCAGATGATCGATTGCTGCATAGCCGTTCCAGATCTTGCCGTTCAGACCGAAGTGGTTCAGCGCATCGATATGGGTTCCCATATGGGCATACATCGACACGGCCGAGCCGGTGTAGCTGACGTAGTCATTCATTTCCTTCCCGACTTTCATCGGATCGGAAACCGCGGTGCCGTGCGGCGTGTGGGTCATCCACATCTGGTAAGGCGGGTCGCCCGCCGCCTCCCAACTTGGCATGCCGATGAAATACTCGACAGCGAGATCGTAGGACCTGCCGCCGCCGACGCGCGCCAGGATGGCGGCACGGGATTCCGGTGTGATCAGGTTGAGGCGCCCGATTTCATCCTTCGGGCCCCATGGGCTCTTGCCAACTTCCTGCGCGATGGCCGCGCTGCCGAGGAGACCGGCGATGAGGGAGGCGGCCAAAGCGCGGTTGATAATTCTGGTGTCGAACATGATGAACTCCTTCTTCTCGCTTGCCCAGGTATCGGGAAGCTGAGTTCACCCTATTGGTAGCGTCGAAGCGAATAATCTGCCATAATCTGAAAACATAATTTACAACGGAGAAAATATGGATCTGCTGGCAGCCATGCGCTCGTTCCGTCGCGTCGTCGAGTTGCAGAGCTTCAGCAAAGCTGCTGAAGAGCAGGGACAATCGAATGCGTCGATCAGCAAGCAGATCCGACAGCTGGAGACCCGTCTGGGCACGGTACTGATCGTTCGCACGACACGTCGCATGAGCCTCTCGGAAAACGGGCGCAGCTACTTCGCGGAATGTTGCCGGCTGCTCGATGAGCTCGACCACCTGGAGCGCACGACGTCCGGGGAGGCCGGCGAAATCAATGGCCGGCTTCGTATCAATGCACCATTGTCCTTCGGACTGACCGTTCTGGCGCCGATGCTCGCCCGCTTCATGATGCATCATCCGAAGCTGAAGGTTGACATGACGCTTGATGATCACCTCCTTGACGTCGTCTCAGAGGGGTTCGACGTCTCAATTCGCGTGCGCGCAGCGCTCACGGATTCATCGCTGATCGCCAAGCGGCTGGGAGACGTCGAACAATTCATCTGCGCAGCCCCCGCCTATCTCTCGGCGAGCGGCACACCGACAGTTGTCGGCGATCTCAAGAACCACCATTGCCTGGCGTACCGCCTCGCCGACCAACCCGGCAGCTGGGTGCTGGAAGGTCCCGATGGCGCCACGAGCATAGACGTGCCCGCACGCTTCGTGGCCGACAACAGCCTGATGCTGTGCGAGATGATCCAGTCCGGCATCGGCATTGGCGTCCTGCCATCCTTTATCGCCAACCCGTTTCTCGGGAACGGCAAGCTCCTGCGGATCTTGCCACAGCACAAGCTGGCCCGGCGTAGCATCTTCGCTGTCTACCCCACCAACCGCCTGCTTCTGCCCAAAGTGAAGCTCTTCACCGATTTTCTCGCAAGCGAGCTTCGGCAAGCAGGGTTCTAACCGTGTTTGCCCGCCTAACGACGCGCGCGTTCTCAGGCCACCGGCTAAGCACAACCCGTCGCGGGTGAACCTCGAGATTGCCTGTCGCGCGCCCGACATCTGTCGATCACGCAATTTTGCGCCCCAGCGCCTCGCCTGCGCCGTGCTTCGGTCGATAATGAGCAGAAACCAACCGAAAGATCGGCGATGCATGGCGCGATGTTGAGGCTATTGCAAACTGCGCTGCTGCTGGTGCTCATGCCTGCAGGCGTACCAGCGGCCGAGCTACCACGATCGGGCAACCTGGTGTTCGACCGCGTCATCGCGCTGGTGAACTCCGAGTTTCACGACGAAAGCGCGCTGGACCGCTTCAACGAAACGGCCAAGAAAGAGATCGAAGACGTGGGGCAGGCACTGCCTCCACACGCCTCGACCGCACGCGTGGATGCAGCCATCGACGGAGCACTTGCGAGCCTGCAGGCCTCACACAACGGCCGCTTCAAACCGGACACGATCGCCTATTTCGAGTTAAGCGACATCTTTCGCTTCGCGATCCGCAACGACCTGTCGCGGTTGTTTCCGCCCGAAGGAGAGGTCAGTTATCCCGGCATCGGCCTGGTAACGCGCATGATAGGCGACAAGCGGTTCGTCGGCGATGTCTATGACGGTTCACCGGCCGCAAAGGCTGGAGTGGTGATGGGCGATGAGATCCTTTCCGTCGATGGCTTGCCTTATCGTGAGATCGCCTCTTTTCAGGGAAAGGTCGGGCAGTCGGTCGATATTCGCCTACGCCGCAAGGCCGATGTGGCGCCGACAAATGTCAAAGTCGCTGTCGAGCGGCTGCGGCCGCTGCCGACGTTCGAAAAAGCGATTGAGAACAGTATCGCCGTGCGCGAACACGGCGGGAGAAAGATCGGCTATGTCCGTTTCTGGACCTTGTCGACGCGTGACGGGCTGGACATCGTCGCCAGCGAGCTTTCCGACGGCCGCCTGAGTGGTGTCGACGGCGTGGTCGTGGATCTTCGCGGGCGCTGGGGCGGCGGTGCTGCCGATGCGGCCGAACTCTTCGTCGGCGACACCCCATCGTTCCGGTTGATCCCGCGGCATGGACGGGCAACGCTCGCGAATGTTCGCTGGCGCGGTCCGGTGGTTGCGTTGATCGACGAGGGAACGCGCAGCGGCCTTGAGCTTTTTGCCTATGCATTGCGGATCAATGGCATTCCGCTTGTGGGCAAGCGGACCGCCGGCGCCCTGTTGGCGGGCCGCGCCTACATTCTGCCCGATGACAGCCTGCTGGAAATTGCCGTTTCGGATGCAGTGATCGACGACGATGTCCGGCTGGAAGGAAACGGGATAACCCCGGACATTCCTGTCGACCTTCCGCTTGCCTATGCCGCCGGCCGCGATCCGCAACGGGAAGCCGCGGTGTCGGAAATGCTTCGCCTTCTTGCTGACGGCAACTCGGACCGCATCGTCATGCCAGGTGGACCGCCGCTAACACCGTGATGACGGGCATCATACTCGCCTTTTGCGCAGCCGATCAGGCCGCCGTATCCGTCCGCACGATTTCCCGACCGAGCCTGACGACCTCTTCTACGAGCAGTTTCAAGTCACGACGTTTGGTGCGGTGATTGTTGATCGCGACCCGCAGACAATGCTCGCCGTGCACCGTGGTGTCGGAGAGAACTGCCGTCCCCTCGTCCTGCAGGCGCAACATGATCTCGGTATTGAGCGCCTTCAGTTCGTCGGCGTGTTTGCCCTCGCAACGGTAACGGAAGCAGACGATGTTGATGTTGGTCGGCGCGACCAGTTCCAGTGAAGGCTCCACCTCGATCAAGTCGCTAAGATACCGTCCCTGGGCTATGTTTTGGTCGACGAGCCGGCCGAACTTGCCAATGCCGTGCTCCTTCACCGCCATCCAGATTTTCAAAGCCCTGAAGCCGCGTGTCGTCTGCAGGCCATAGTCATAGAGCCAAGGCGCTGATGCCAGACCGCGCGCGGTTGCGACCAGATATTCCGGCGTCACCGCGAAGGTCCCGCGATGGGCTCCGGCATCCTGCACCAGCACGCAGCCAGCCTCGAATGGCGCGTGCAGCCACTTGTGTGGATCGAGCGCCACCGAATTGGCCTTCTCGATCCCGGCGACGCGATAACGGTTTTCAGGCGCAATGGCGATCAGAGCGCCGATGCAGCCATCGACGTGCAGCCAGAGGTCCTCCGCTGCCGCGACGGAGGCGAGTGCCTGCAAATCGTCGATGGCGCCAGTGTTGACCGTGCCGGCTGTCGCAATCACGCAGGCAGGCTTGAACCCGGCCGCGCGATCCTCTCTTATCGCACGCCTGAGCGCATCCACATCGATACGCAGTTCGGCATCGGTCGGAATGCGCCGGAGAGCCTGGTTTCCGAGGCCAAGCGTCTCCACCCCCTTGCGATGACAGCTGTGCATCTGGTCGGAACCGTAATAGCGCAATGGCTGCTCGATTGCCGCGACTCCCAACTCCCGGACATCGACGCCGGCTTTAGCATTGCGGGCGACAGCAAGGCCAATGATATTGGCGACCGATCCGCCGCTGACCAGCGTGCCGCTCGCCGAGGCTGGAAAACCCAGCATCTGCTTGCACCAATCGACGACCTGCTGGTCCACGAGCGCGGCCGCATGGTTGCCGCCACCGAGGTTGGAGCCTTGAATGGCTGCAAGGAAGTCGCCGAGCGCGCCGGTGAAATTGCTTGATCCCATGTACCAGGACCAGAAACGCGGATGGATATTGCCCATCGGATAGCCAAGGATGTTCGTGGCCACCTCGCGGTAGACGTCTTCGGTCGGCGTCGGCGCCAGTGGCAGCGCTGTGGCAAACGATGCGCGCACCTCCTCCGGCATTTCCTGCCAGACACGACGGTCGCGAACGCCGCTGACATAATCGATGGCGTCATCGACGATCCGATGTGACAATGCCCGCAGTTCACCCCAATCTTGTGGATCAAGCGTGTCTTCTTCGAAGAGTTCGTGTTCTGTCGGAGCTGCACCCATTCGGTCCTCCCACGCTGCGGATCTTCATTCCGGGAACGGCGGGGCGCGCCTTAGTTCCGTGTTCCTGTGACAATCGTTGCGGTAGAACGTAGCTCGACCTTGTTGGCGCGCATGGACTGCCGGGCCAGATCAAGAACCTCATTTTTGATCGTCTCACGCGTCGCGGCGTCGGCTTGAGCCAGCCCAGCGACCACGGGCGCTGCAATTTCGGTCATGAAGGTCCAGTAGCGTTCCGGCGTCTCATGCACCATCGTCGTCGAGATTTCCTGTTCGTCGACATCCAGCAGACCGGCATCGGCAAAGGCCGCCGCCATCATACCTCCGGCGGCACAGCGAAAAAGACCGGGTGCTCCGGGCATCGGCGCCGGCAGTGTCACGTGCCGCGCAATCGTCGCCATGATTGTTGTCGCCCAGGGGTTCTTTTCAGGCGCGCTCCAAACGGCCGTACAAATGCGCGCGCCGGGCTTCGCCACCCGGGCGAACTGGCGTGCCGCCGCCCCGACATCCGGGAAGAACATGAACCCGAACCGGCACAATACGGCGTCGAAAGAGTTGTCAGCAAACGGCAGGGCGCTGGCGTCGCATATCTCGGTCGTGAAATTGCTAAGGCCGCGATGTCGGGCATTTCCGGCAGCCACGTCGAGCATGCGCTCGGAAAGGTCCGTTACCGTGACGCGTCCATTCGGGATCAGGGCGGCAGCGGTTAGCCCGGGTTCACCTGTTCCGGCCGCGACATCAAGGACATGGTCGCCATCCCGAAGCTTGACCTTGTGGATCATTGCGTCGCCGAACGGAGCGAGCCAGCTCAGAACCAACGCATCCCACTTCTTCCAACCGGTCGAGAACCGGTCCCAGATATCTTTCTGCTGCTCACGAATCTGGTCGAGATTGCTGGACATGCACGTTCCTCCCGTGGATGCGCTCCCTGTCTCGTCCATCGGAACTATGAACTCTCTGGATCAGGATACAATCAATTTCGCGCCTTTTGGTGCGCCCTCTGCGCCGACATCCAGCGCCCTGTCGAACCGGGATACGCAGTTCGAATGCTGTTATCTTGGCAACAGGGTGCCCGTAAATTACCTCCTGCTGATTTGCATAACGACAATCGGCGCTAGGGAGACCGGGCTCGGCAGGCTATATTTGCCCCGTGGAGATCGTGACGGAGAGATTCGCATCGATGCCGAAGCCTAAGAATGACAAGAACAATGGTCGGGTAGAGGCCAACGACGAACAACCCCTTAGCGCCCAGTTGCGGATGATGCATGCAGCCTTCATGGCTTCGCCACTCCGAAACAGGATCATCTGGCTCGCCCTTGGCATCCTGGCCGTCATCGTCACCACCGCCTTCGGCCAGATCATCCTCAATCGCTGGTACAAGCCCTTCTACGACACGCTGGAACGGCGTGACCTGCAGGCTTTCCTGCACCAGCTCGTGATTTTCGCCCAGATCGCCGGGGCACTGCTCGTCCTCAATGTTCTGCAGACCTGGCTTGGCCAGCTTGTCCGGCTAAAGCTGCGGGAAGGCCTTACACTCGACCTCATCAACGAATGGATGAAGCCGGCGCGTGCGTTCCGCTTGGCCAATGCCGGTGCCATCGGCATCAACCCCGACCAGCGCATCCACGAGGATGCCCGCCACCTCTCCGACCTCTCGGCAGGGCTGACGATCGGCCTGATCCAATCCGGCATCCTGCTCGCCGGCTTCATCGGCGTGCTCTGGTCGCTGTCGGACGGGTTCGTCTTTCATATCTCGGGCATGGCCATCAACATCCCCGGCTACATGGTCTGGGCAGCCATTCTCTACGCCGGTACGGCATCGTGGCTGAGCTGGCTTGTCGGGCGTCCATTGGTGAAGCTTAACGGCGAACACTACGCCCGCGAGGCGTCGCTGCGCTTCTCGTTGATGCGCATCAACGAACATATCGAGGCCGTCTCGCTTTCATCGGGCGAGGCAAACGAAAAACGCCGGTTGCAGGCGGATCTGGCTTCGGTTCTCGAGATCAGCCAAAGCCTGCTGCTTGCCGTCACGCGATTGACCTGGGTGACGGCCGGCTATGGCTGGATCACCGTTGTCGCACCAATCGTCATCGCCTCGCCCGTCTATTTTGCCGGCGACCTCAGCTTCGGCGGCCTGATGATGGCCGTGGGCGCCTTCAACCAGGTGCACGCGTCGCTGCGCTGGTTTGTCGACAACATCGGCGCCATTGCCGACTGGCGCGCTACGTTGATGCGCGTCGCCGCCTTCCGCTCAGCGCTGCTCGTCGTCGACGACCGGCATGAAGGCGACAAGCGCATCGAGTTCGTCACCTCAGACGGCCCGCAGATGACGTTCGACCACATCGAAATCGTCTCGGCTGCCGGCTGCATCAAGCTTTCCGAGCCGAACGTCACGATCAATCCCGGCGAGCGGGTTCTCGTCACCGGCGCGCCGGAAGTGGAAAAGGCGCCGTTCTTCCGCGCCATTGCCGGCCTATGGCCCTTTGGGCACGGACGCATCGCGCTGCCGATCGATGACGGCCTGGTCTTCGTTCCACGCTCGCCCTATTTTGCCCCAGGCACGCTTGAAGAGGTGCTCGCCTATCCCAAGACGCCCGACAGCTTCAGGAACGGCGAACTTAGCGGCGTGCTCTCCAAGGTCGGTCTTGGCCGCCTTGCCGACCGCCTCGATCAGGACATGCGCAAGAAGCTCAATCTGAGCGAAGTGGAAATGCGCCTGCTGGCGATCGCGCGCCTGGGACTGCACAAGCCACGATGGCTGATTATCGACGAGGCCCTGGATACGCTGGAGGACGACAGCTATCGCAAGGTCATGACCTTCCTCGACCAGGAAATCGGCAAGGCGGCAATCGTCAACATCGGCCGCAAGGAGCGTGCAAACGGCTTCTTCACCCGCGTGCTGGAACTGGAGAAGGACGCCGCCGGTGGTTCGCTGCGCCTGATCAGGCCAAAGAGCCTGCGCCCCACCAACCCGCAATTGGTTGATTGACTTCGCTGCTCTTAATGCCGCCTGTCAACATATGAGCGCATCCCATTGATTAAAAAGAAGCAGCGCCTGCTTGCGAGGCGCTGTTTCCGTATGCATTTCGTCGCGGATCTTAGCGCGCGCGCAGCTTCATGTGACGATTGACGTCCTTGTAGAGCAGGTAGCGGAACTTGCCGGGGCCGCCGGCGTAGCAGGCCTGCGGGCAAAAGGCGCGAAGCCACATGTAGTCACCAGCCTCGACTTCCACCCAGTCCTGATTGAGGCGATAGACCGCTTTGCCTTCAAGCACGTAGAGGCCATGCTCCATGACGTGGGTTTCGGCAAAGGGAATAATCGCGCCTGGCTCGAAGGTGACGATCGTCATGTGCATGTCATGGCGAAGATCCGTCGGATCGACGAAGCGCGTCGTCGCCCATTTCCCTTCGGTGCCGGGCATGGGATTGGGCGTGATATCGGCCTCGTTGGTGAAGAAGGCTTCAGGCGCGGGAAGCCCATCGACATATTCGTAGGCCTTGCGGACCCAATGGAAGCGAACGGGCGCTTCACTTCTGTTATGCGCCGCCCAGTTGCTGGCCGGCGGGATGAAGGCGAAGCCGCCCGGCAGCATGCGGTGTTCCTTGCCGTCGAGCGTAACGGTCAGTTCGCCCTCGACGACGAACAGCGCGCCCTCGGCGCCCTCGTCGAGTTCCGGCCGGTCGCTGCCGCCGCCAGGAGCGATTTCCATGATGTACTGCGAAAATGTTTCAGCAAAACCGGACAACGGACGCGACAATATCCACAGGCGGGTCTTGTCCCAGAACGGCAGATAGCTGGTGACGATGTCCATCATCGTCCCCTTTGGAATCACCGCATAGGCTTCGGTGAAGACCGCACGGTCGGTCAGGAGTTGCGTTTGTGCCGGAGCGCCGCCATGGGGCGCATAGTAGTTACGACCAGTCATTTCCGTCCTTCAGTTCTCAAGCGGGCACCGCCTCCTCACAAGAGCGGCGCGGTTGGGTTCATTGCCAGTGGTTTGTCAAAGCAGGGCTGCGCGCAGATCGCGCGGCTGATCCTTCTCCTCATCGAGATCCAGTTCCGCCTCGACGTGGTGCAGATGTTCGGCCATCTCGCGGATCGCGGCATCCACATCCCGCGCCGCGATGCGGTCGACGACCGCCATATGCTCGTCCGGCCCGCAATTGTGCAGGTGGTTCGAGCGGTACATCGCAGTGATCAGCGACGTGCGCGAAACCAGGTCACGCAGGATGCCGAACAGGAAGGCGGAGCCGGAAAGTTCTGCCAGAAGCAGGTGAAATCCCCCGGAAAGGCGAACGATTGCAGAGAGATCGCCTGCCCTGCCCGCAACCCGTTCTTCATCGATATGCGAGCGCATGCGCTCGATGTCCTCAACCGAGGCACGCTCGCAAAGACGCTCGACCACGCGCTGCTCGATCGCTCTTCTGGTAACAAAGACGTCGCGTGCCTCGTCCACCGATGGCTCCGACACGAAAGCGCCCCGGTTGGGCATGATCGTCACCAGGCCATCGCGTTCGAGCGCGGTCAGCGCCTGGCGGATACGGGCTCGACTGACAGAGAAAATCTCGGCAAGCTGCTCCTCCTTGAGCCGCGTGCCGGGGCGCAACCGCCGCTCGGCGATGGCGAGCCAGATCTTCTCACAAATGATAGCCGTCGGCGCTCCGGCGGTTTCGTCCGCATTGTACATGAAATCTCCCTTAGCCGTTCGCGTACTCTGGCCGGCCAGCGTTCAAAGTCAATTCCACTCACTGCAGTTTGATATTGACTACAAAATTGTAGACAATATTGTGTACCGTAACTTGATATGCTGTGGCAACCACTTAAACAACGGCCATCGACCGGTATGACAACCGACCGCGCCTGACCCCGAGAGCTCACTGATGGACTTCGACTTCACCCAACTGCCCGCCCAGGACCGCTACCGGCTGCTGACGAATTTCATCGGTCCGCGGCCGATCGCCCTCGTCTCGACGCTCTCGCCGAACGGTCAGGACAATGCCGCGCCGATGAGCTTCTTCAACGTCTTCTCGCACGATCCGCCGATCGTGATCCTCGGCATCCAGACACGCCCCGATGGCGTGGAGAAGGATACGGTCAGCAACATCCGCCGCACCAACGAGTTCGTCGTCAACATGGTGGACATGGCAATCTCCGACCAGATGCTCGTCTGCGGCCTCCCCTTCGAACCGGACGTCGACGAAGTGGAGATGGCAGGGCTGACCGCGGCCGAC
Organism: Ensifer adhaerens; assembly: GCF_013283195.1. GTDB lineage: Bacteria > Pseudomonadota > Alphaproteobacteria > Rhizobiales > Rhizobiaceae > Ensifer > Ensifer adhaerens_G. The sequence goes on from NZ_JABEKT010000002.1 coordinate 1,384,779, forward strand.
GGCGTCAAGGTTGGCGCCCGCCGCATCGTCGAATCGCCCTGCTCGATGGAATGCCGCGTCGAACAGCTGATCGAATACGACCGCCGGGTCATCGTGCTGGGCGAAGTCGTGCACATGCATGTGCGCAAGGACTGCCTTGACGACAAGGGCCACTATGTCGACCCGTCGAGCTACCAGCCGATCGCGCGGCTTCACGCCAACAACTACATCACCTCCGACCGACAGTTCGAGATGCGGGCACCCGACATCGCTTCCTTTACCGCCCTCAAAGCGAAAACGGCCTGATCCATGCGCATCCTTCTCGTCAATCCGAACTCCACCGCCTCGATGACCGAACAGGCGCACCGCAGTGCCGAGCGCGTGGTAGCCGCCACCACCCGGGTCGAGTCCGTCAATCCGACCACGAGCCCAGCCAGTATCGAAGGCCATGCGGACGAGGCCATGGCGGTGCCGGCGATGCTCGCCGAGATCCGCGCTGGCGAGGCCCGTGGCGTCGATGCCTATGTCATTGCCTGCTTCGACGATCCCGGCCTTGGTGCTGCCCGTGAAATCGCCCGCGGACCGGTCATCGGCATCTGCCAGGCCGCCATCCAGGTGGCAATGAACATCGCCACACGCTTTTCCATCATCACCACCCTGCCGCGCTCCGTGCCGATCATAGAGGACCTGGTCGACGCCTATGGCGCCGGTCATCGATGCCGCAAGGTGCGTTCGGTCGATATGCCGGTGCTGGCGCTGGAGGAAGATCTGGCCCACACGGAAGAGATGCTGGTGCGCGAAATCCTGCGCGCCAAGCAGGAGGATGGCGCCGAGGCGATCATTCTCGGCTGCGCCGGCATGTCCGAACTGTGCGACCGGCTGAAGGCGAGAACCGGCATGCCGGTGATCGATGGCGTCACCGCTGCCGTCAAGCTCGCCGAAGCCCTGGTTGGGGCCGGCTATTCCACCTCGAAGGTCGGCGCCTATGATTACCCACGGGTCAAGTCAGCCGTAGTCGCCCGCCCTGTGGATGCTGTCGCTTAACAAACGACAGCAAACCTCTGAAAACAAAAAGCTCCGGAGGAAAATCCCTCCGGAGCTTTTCTCGTTCTGTCTATGGCGGTCGGCTTAAGCGGCCTGCGTCGCCTTTGTCGTTGCAGCAGCAGCTTCCTCGACGCGGTGGCATGCTGCGCGCGAGCCGTCGGCAAAGCTTCGCATCGCCGGGCGCTCGCTCTTGCAGCGGGCGTCGGCGAGCGGACAACGCGGATGGAAGGTGCAGCCCGACGGCGGGTTGAGCGGGCTCGGCACTTCGCTTGCCGTAATGCTGCGCTGGCGCTTCGGCTCAGCGATGTCAGGGATCGTTTCCAGCAGCAGCCGCGTGTAGGGATGCCGCGGATTGGCAAACAGCGTCTCGGTGTCCGCTTCCTCGACGATACGGCCGAGATACATCACCGCGATCCGGTCCGACATATGACGGACCACGCTCATGTCGTGGCTGATGAAAAGGTAGGTGAGCCCCATCTCGTCCTGCAGCTTGCGCATCAGGTTGAGGATCTGCGCCTGCACCGAGACGTCGAGCGCCGAAGTCGGCTCGTCGCAGACGAGGAACTCCGGCTCTCCGGCAAGCGCGCGTGCAATCGAGATGCGCTGGCGCTGGCCGCCGGAAAACTCGTGCGGGAACTTCGATCCGTCCGACGGCGCAAGGCCGACGATCCGCAGCAGCTCGCCAACGCGTTCCATCACCTCGGCGTCCGAATTGCGCAGCTTCAGTTCGCGAAGCGGCTCGGCGATGATGTTCTTCACCCGCCAGCGCGGATTGAGGCTGGCGAAGGGATCCTGGAAGATCATCTGGGCCGAGAGTGGTTCACCCGAGCGGCCTGGCGCAAAACGAACCTCGCCCTCGGAAGCGCGGTAGAGGCCGGTGACAAGACGAGCCACCGTCGACTTGCCGCAGCCGGATTCTCCGACGAGACTCAGGCAACCGCCCATCGGCACGGTGAAGCTGATGTCGTCCACCGCCCGTACAAACTGGCGCGGCTTGCGCTCCAGTACCCGGTTCAGCCACGGGGCTGACACATCGAAATTGCACGTCAGATCATTGACGGTCAGGGCGTCACTCATAGAACTCCTCCTGCATTGAGCCAGCAAGCACTGACGCCGTGGCCGACCGGGGTCGGTTCCGGGCGATCTTCACGGCAACGCCGCCCCGCTTCGGGACAACGCGGATTGAAGGCGCATCCGCGCGGGATGGCGTTGAGACGTGGCATTGAGCCGTCGATCTGGTTCAGCCGCTCGACGCGCCGGCCGAGCGCCGGGATCGATCCCATCAGCCCGCGGGTATAGGGATGGCGCGCATTGCGCAGCACTTCCTCCACCGGGCCGATCTCGACCAGGCGGCCCGCATACATCACCGCAACACGGTCGGCGGTCTCGGCAATGACGCCCATGTCGTGGGTCACGAGCATGACCGACGTGCCGTGATCATCGCAGAGGCGACGGAGCAAGGAGGTGATCTGCGCCTGGATCGAGACGTCGAGCGCCGTGGTCGGCTCATCGGCGATGATCAGCTTCGGCTCTGCCGCGAGTGCAAGAGCAATGACCACGCGCTGGCGCATCCCGCCCGAGAACTGGTGCGGATAGTGATCGAAGCGGGCCTCCGGTGCCGGGATGCCGACCTCCTTCAGCAGGTGGATCGCGCGATCCTTCGCCCCCTGCTTCGACAGCTTCAGGTGAAGACGGATCGTCTCGACCAATTGTGCGCCGACGGTAAAGAGCGGGTTCAGCGACGTCAGCGGATCCTGGAAGATCGCGCCGATCTGACGGCCACGCACGCTCTGCATGTCCTTGTCCGACAGCTGGTCGATGCGGCGGCCGGAGAGCCAGACCTCGCCGCCGGAAATCCGTCCCGGCGGTTCGAGCAGGCCCTGGACGGCAAGACCGGTCATCGACTTGCCCGCGCCGGATTCGCCGACCACGCCGAGGATCTCGCCTGGGCGAATGCTGAGCGAGACGTCGGAAAGGGCTGCCACGGTTCCGTGCCGTCCGGGGAACTCGACGCAAAGTCCGCGCACGTCGAGGACCGGCGAAGTTTTGGGTTCACTCATGCGGCAGAACCTCCAGGGGATAGCTGGGTGGGAAGATTTCGCTGATGGGCGGATGTGCCCAGCTGCGCTCCGGGTATTTCGCAATCAGCCTGTCAAATTGCTGCTGTGCCTGGTGGCGGGCCGCATCCATGTCGAAGCCGGCTACCTTGCCTTCGTGCATCGAGAGGCGGCCGTCGACGAAGACCGTCTTGGTGACACGCCCGGATCCACCGACGACCAGTGTCGTGATCGGGTCGATCGCTGGCGCCATATGATGATCCATCAGATCGAAGACGGCGATATCGGCGCGGGCACCCGCTTCGAGGCGCCCGAGATCGCTGCGTCCCAGAGCCTTCGCGCCACCGAGCGTGGCGGCATCGAAGAGATCGGCGCAGCTGACGGCTGCAGTATCGCCCTCGACGACGCGGCAGGTGATGAGACCGATGAGCAGGTTCATCAGCATGTCCGGCGGTGTCGTGTCGGTACCCATGGCGATGTTGATGCCGCGCTCCTTGACCGAGCGGAAGGAGTTGAGCGTGCTGCCGCCACGGGCCGAAACCATCGGGCAATGCACGATGCTGACGCCGTTGTCGGCATAGAGCGTGAGATCATTGGCGGTTGCCTGGGTGGCATGCGGCGCGATAAGCCGCGAGCTCAGGAAGCCGAGGCTCGCCATCCACTCGGGCGCCGTCTTGCCGTGAAGACGACGAACGGTATCGACCTCCATCGTGCCTTGCGCGGCGTGAAGCCGGATCGAGCAGTCGAGATCGCGCGCGGCGTCCGCCGTTCGCCTCAAGAGCATCTCCGTGCAGGTCTCGACCCTATCGGGCGCCAGAAGCCCGCGCACCAGGCCGCCATGGCGGCCGTCGTGATCGCGGATGAAGCCGATGGCGTCGTTGAGGCCCTGCAGCCCCCTCGCCTCGTCGAAGACGGCGTCGAGCTGCCCAGGGGCCTCCAGAACCATGCCGCCCGAGCGGTAGGCCGGGCTCAGATAGACGCGAAGGCCGAGATCACCGGCAGCATCCGAGGCCGCCGCGAATTCCTCGACCGTCTCACCCCACTCGCGATAGAACAGCGACGCGATCGGTGCAGCCGTCGTGATGCCGTTCAGCAGCAGTTGCGCGAAGGAGAAGCGTTTCTGGAACGCCAGCTCCTCTTGACTGTACATTTCATAAGGACCGCGCTCGACATAGGAGCGCGGCCAGACGCGACCCTTGGCCCAACCGGGCTGGTGGTCGACCGCCAGGATGGTCGTATCGAGGTCGGACAGGGCATCAAGATCGATCAGGCCGGGGCTGATCATCGCAGCGCCGAAATCGATCCTGCGTGCGACCTCTCCTTCGAATCGCGGCCCAACATAGAGCAGGCTGCCGCCTTCGATGACGACCTCACCGTTCGGGATCAGGCGATGGCTGCCGTCGCGGTGGCCGAGAACCCATTGCGCCGTCAGCAGCGTGCGGCCGTCAGCGCGGGCACCGAGTTTCAAATCCTTGAGATCGATCATGGGATGGCGACCTCCGCGACGCCATTGCGGGCGATGACGCGGCCGCGCTTGACCACAAGCGGACGCGGCGCAACTTCGACAACGGCATGGGCGAGCGTTTCGCCGGCAAGCAGGGTGAAGTCGGCGTTGCAACCGACGTCGAGGCCGTAGCCGGCGATGTCCATGACATCGGCACCGCCGGTGGAGCAGACGTAAAGCGCATGCTCCAGATCGACGTCGCGCCGCAGGCCGTTCTTCATGCCGAGGATGCGTGCACGATCCATCATGTCGGGCTGGCCCCACGGACCCCAGGTGTCGCGAATGCCATCGCAACCGGCCGCGACCTTCACGCCAGCGTCCTTGAGGCGCATGATCGACGGGACCGTCGAGGACGGCGAACCGGTCGTGACAATGCGCACGTCGAGCTCGGCGATCTGTTCGATCAGGCCAGCGACACGCAGATAGTCCGGAGCGCCGAGTGCAAAGGCGTGGCTGATCGCCACCTTGCTCTGCATGCCGAGCGCGCGAATACGCTCGAACATCATCTCCATGCTGAAGGCGCCGAGTTCGCCGGCTTCGTGCAGGTGGATATCGATCGGTTTTCCGTGTTTTTCCGCCAGACCGAAGACCGCATCAAGATGCCCCTTCGGGTCACGGTCGATGCCACAAGGGTCAATACCACCAAGGACTTCCGCGCCATTGCTCAGAGCCTTGTCGAGAAGCTCCACAGTACCGGGGCGCGTCACCAGACCCGATTGCGGGAAGGCGACGATCTCGATGTCGATGACGCCGTCGAGCGCCTCGCGCGTTTCGATGATGCCTTCCATCAGCGCCAAGCCGTGGGTGGTATCGATATCCACATGGCTGCGGATATGGCTGGCGCCGTTTGCCGCGAGCTGGATCGCCTGGCGCATCGACTGGCGATGCGGATCGATACCGATCTCCAATCGCTTCTCGCGCTCGAAATCGATGCGCTCGCGCAGAGTCGCCACCTTGGCGTTTTCGTGCCAGGGCATGCCCCAGACGGACTTGTCGAGATGGGTATGGGCTTCGACCAGACCGGGAATGGCGATGTGGCCAAGGCCATCCTCGACCGCCACGCCCTCGGCCTGAAGGTTTTGGCCGATCGCTTCAATCTTGCCGTCGCGGATCAGGATATCCGTCGGTGTGCCGCCGCTCGGACGGACGTTACGGATCAGAAGATTGGACATCATTCACCTCAGTTTCGGATTGAGAGCGTCGCGCAGCCAGTCACCCAGAAGGTTGACCGAGACGACGAGAAGGCAAAGCTGCAGGACCGGGAACAGAACGACCCACCAGACGCCGGAGAACAGGAACTGGTTGCCCAGCCGGATCAGCGTTCCAAGGCTCGGCTGGCTCGGCGGCATGCCGATGCCGAGGAAGGAGAGTGTCGCTTCCGTCAGGATCGCCATGCCGAAGTTCAACGTGGCGGCGACCATGATCGGCGTCAGCGTGTTCGGCAGGATATGGTTGAGCATGATGCGCCGCGCCGGCGTCTTCAGGAGGCGGGCCGCCTGCACATACTCCTTGCCGCGCTCGACGATGGTCTGGGCGCGCACCGTGCGGGCATACTGCACCCAGGCGCTGAGCGTGATCGCCAGCACGAGAACCGCTGCCGAGCCGACGTCGCGCAGTTCGGGCGGCAGCATCTGGCGGGCAACTGCACTGACGAGAATGGCGATCAGGATCGTCGGGATCGAGAGCAGGACATCGCCGATGCGCATCAGGACGTTGTCGACGATGCCGCCGAAGTAGCCGGCGACGAGACCGAGGGTGAGGCCAACGGTCAGCGACAGGATCACCGAACAGACGCCGATCAGGATCGAGATGCGCGAACCGTAGAGGATGGCCGACAGCATGTCGCGGCCCTGGGTATCGGTGCCGAGGATGAACGGCCACTGGCCATCAGCCTGCCAGATCGGCGGCAGCTCCGAATTCCAGAGGTCGAGCTGCGCCGGATCGAACGGGTTCTGCGGCGAGATCAACGGCGCGGCAAGCGCCGCGAGAATGAGGATCGTGAGGATCAGCGCGCCGGCGATTGCCGACGGGCTGCGGGTAAAGGACCACCAGAGATCGCTCTGGCGCCAGCGTGCGAGCCGGCCGATCTTGGCTGTCGGGGGTGTTTCCTGAGCCTGGTCAGTCATGGGGGCGGCCTCAGCGTGTGGCATCGCGAAGACGGGGATCGATGACCGCATAGGCGATATCGACCAGCGTGTTCAGCGTGACGAAGATGAAGGAGACGATGCACAGGTAGCCTGCCATCACCGGGATATCGAGGAAGGTCACCGCCTGGATGAACAGCATGCCCATGCCTGGCCACTGAAACACGGTTTCGGTGATCAGTGCGAAGGCGATCAGCGAGCCGACATTCATCGCCGTCATGGTGACGACTGGCATCAGACAGTTTCGAAGCGCATGGCGGAAATAGATGCGCCACCGCGGCACGCCGCGGGCACGGGCGAACTTCACGAAATCGGAACGCAACACTTCCATCATCTCGGCGCGCACGAGCCGCATGACGAGCGTGATCTGGTAGAGAGCGAGCGCAAAGGACGGCAGCAGCAGGGAAGCGCGCCCGGATGCGGTCAAGAGGCCGGTGCTCCACCAGCCGATCTGCACCACGTCGCCGCGACCGAAGGCTGGAACCAGACCAAGCGAGACGGCAAAGACGAGGATCAGCAGGATACCGACGACAAAACTCGGAAGCGAGACGCCGATGATGCTGACGAATTGCAGGCCTTCCGAATACCAGCGGCCGCGATGGATCGCCGTGAGAACACCGAGCGGAATGCCGATCAGGAGCGACAGGGCCGTGGCCACCAGTGCCAGCTCGATGGTCGCCGGGAACCGTTCGGCGATCAGCGTCATCACGTCCTGGCCGTTTCGATAGCTGATGCCGAAATCACCCTGTGCCGCATTGACGACGAAGCGCACATACTGGGTGACGAACGGATCGTTCAGGCCGAGCTTTTCACGCAGTTCGAGACGATCGGCCTGCGACATCTGTTCGTTGGCCATCAGTTCGACCGGGTCGCCGGCGAAACGAAAGATCATGAAGGCCATCAGCGCGACGGCAAGCATGACCAGCACGGCATTGGCCAGCCGCTTGATCAGAAAGACAATCATTGGGTTTCCCGCTCAGTGAGAAACCCCGACAGAGCAAGCTCTGCCGGGGCAATGTGGGCTTAATCGCCGATACGGGTGAGCCAGTGGCGCGGTTTGTTGTCGGCGCGGATGGTGACGTCGGTCACTTCCTTCGACATTGCCCATGCCATAGGCTGCTGATGCAAGGGGATCATGATGACCTGGTCCTTGGCAAACTTCAGCGCTTCGGTCTCGATTGCCAATCGCTTGTCGCGATCCATTTCGACGGCGGCCTTCTTCACCATGGCGTCGAGTTCGGGATAGGACCAGCCGCCGTAGTTGGCGACGCCTGCCGCCCCCTCGCGGGTCGAAAGCACCTGGATAAGCAGCGAGTAGGCATCGAGCGTCGGCTCGTTGGCCCAGCTGATCATGTAGGCGTCGGACTTGCCGCCGGCGCGCTTGGGAGCCTGAACGGCGCGCGGACCGATATCGAGCGTCGGCTTCAGGCCAACGCGCGACAGCATGGACACGAGCGCGCTGCAGACGTCTTCCTCGTTGACGCTCTCGTCGTTCATGCAGACGAGCGTGAACTCGGTTCCGACGGCGCCGGCTTCTTCGAGAAGCTTCTTCGACAGTTCAGGATCGTAGGCGGTCGGCACATCGAGCTCGGCGCTGTAGCCCGGGATCTCCGGCGCGACCATGGTGCCGGCGATGTGCGACTTGCCGCGCATGACGCGCTTGAAGATCAACTGACGGTCGATCGCATGATCGATCGCCTGGCGGACCTTGATGTCGTTGAAGAAGTTGTCACGGCCGTCGTTGAGCTTCTCCTTGCGGTTGAAGACGAGGTGGATCGTGCGCAGGTCGGAGCGCTCGACAACCTTGATGTTCGGGTCACTCTTCAGCCGGTCGAGGTCCTGGACAGGTGCGCCGTCGGTGAGGTCAATCTCGCCAGACAGGAGTGCAGCGACGCGGGTCGCAGCCGAGGTGATCGGGGTGAATTCGATGCGGTCGAGATTGTGCTTCGGCGTATCCCACCAGCCGTTGTTCTTGACCAGCACTGTCTTGCTGTCGGGCACGCGCGATTCGACGATGAACGGGCCAGTGCCGTTGGATAGGTGGTGTAACCCTCGACCTTGCCGCCGACATCGGTCGGCAGTTCGGACTTGTTCTCGACCAGCCAGTCCTTGTCGAACATGAAGATGTTGGTCATGTCGTTGAGGAACAGCGGGCTCGGGGAGTTCACTTCGATGTCGACCGTGTAGTCGTCCACCTTCGTGGTGGAGACATAGGCCGGAATGTTGCCGCGCAGCGGCGATGTCGGGTGACTGACACGGGCCATCGAGGCGACGACGTCATCGGCGGTGAAATCGGCGCCGTTCTGGAATTTTACGCCCTTGCGCAGATGGAAGCGCCAGACCTTTTCGGAGACCAGTTCCCACTTGGTGGCAAGTGCCGGCTCGACGACGAACTCGGGCGTGTAGCGGGTCAGGCCTTCATAGACGTGATTGAGGAAGGCGAGGTTCGACGTGCTGCCGTAGGAATACGGATCAAGCGAGAAGATATCCCGCGGGCTGCCCCAGCGCAGCGTTTCGGCCTGTGCCGTGGAGGCGAGAAAGGCGAATGCCAACCCCGCAAGGAGATGCTTTCTCAGTTTCATGTGGTTCCCTCTGTTTTTCCCATTCGTCGCCGTGCCGATCCGGTCGGTCCACGATCCTTCGATCGCTGGAGGCTGACGACGCTAGATTTGAAGTTGTTGGCGCTAATGTCAACTATTTTGTCGACAATTATGTCGGCAAGAAATGACAAACTCAATTTTCAAGGGGGAAACCACACGAAATCAGTGACTTTGAACTGCCGCCAGCTTGCAATCCTGGCGTGAGCAGCCGGGCGATTGCTCAGTTACTGAAGCAGATCCATGCCTTAGGAGACACGCTCAACCGATTTCAGCCGGTTCAAGACGAACCGCATGCGGGCCCAAGTCCGCTGGGCTTCGACTGCAACATTGCTCCTTGCACACCAAAACAGCCCGCCCCGCCACGGTCGAAAGACCGGATGGGACGGGCTGCATCTTTTCTGGCAGCAAGGGATCTATCGCGAAACGAGGTGGATCAGCTCTCGCGGAATGCCCGGCTGACCTGGTCCATCAGCGGCTTGATGAAGTACGACGCAACGCTGCGCTCGCCGGTGGCAATGAACGTTTCGACCGGCATGCCCGGCATCAGCGCGACGTTGCCAAGCCTCTCTATCTCTTCAGGCGTGATCGCGATGCGCGCGACGTAGAAGCTCGCACCGGTTCGCTGGTCGACCGACACGTCAGCCGACACCCGTTCGATAGCACCGGAGATCTCCGGCGTCGTCTTCTGGCTGAAGGCGGAGAAACGCAGGATCGCCTTCTGCCCGGAATAGATCTGGTCGATGTCCTGCGGCGCGACCCTGGCCTCGACGACGAGCTTGTCGATATCCGGCACGATCATCATGATCGGCTCGCCGGGAGCGACCACACCGCCAACGGTATGAACGGCGAGCTGGTGAACGATGCCGTTCTGCGGCGCGACGATATCGACCCGCTTCAGCTGATCTTCCGCCGCCACCTTGCGCTCGACATACTCGCCGATCCGGGCGTCCATTTCCCGCAAATCCGTTCCGACCTCTTCGGCCCATTGCTCGTCGACCTGGATGATCTGCAGCGATGTCTCGGCGATCTTCTCGTGCACGCCTGCCACCCCCGCGAGCAGCCTGCCCATCTCGCCGTCGATATCGGTTGCCTGGCGCTCGAGCGTGCTGAGCCGGCTCTTTTCCATCAACCCCTTGTCGTGCAGGAACGTGTAGCGACCGAGTTCCTCGTTGATGAGAACCCGCTCGCGGCTGCTGGCAGTGCGCTCGGCCTCCATGCCGCGGATCTCGTCGTTCAACTGCTGGACGCGCCGCTCCAGTTGCCGCTTCTTACTCTCGCGCACATCCCGGCGGCTTTCATAGAGCCGCTGTTCGGCATGCATCATCGCCGCCACTTCGGGATCTCCGCCGCGCGACAGCAATGTCTCCGGGAAGGCAACATGCTCCGAATGGTCGCGCTCGCTTTCAAGCCGCGCCTTGCGGGCGGCAAACTGGTCGAGGCTCTTGAGGATGATCGCCAGATTGGCCCTGGTCATCGTCGCGTCGATACGCATGACGACATCCCCCGCCTTGACCCGGTCGCCGTCGCGCACCATCAGCTCGCTGACGACGCCGCCAACCGGGTGCTGAACCTTCTTCAGGCTGCTCTCGACCACGACTGAGCCTTGAGCGATAACCGCTCCGACGATTTCCGTGCCGATCGCCCAACCGCCGAAGAGCCCAACCAATATGGCAAATCCGAGGGCGCCCACAATCAGATGGGTGCGGATCGAACGTCTGAGTGTCTGCCAATCGTCCATGTTCATGCCTTTGCTGCTTCTGCGGATTGCACCACCTTGAGCGCACCCGGATTGGCGGATGCCTGCCTCAGGACCTTCGAGAGAACTTCGTCCTTCGGTCCAAAGGCCTGCTGGCGGCCGGCCGTAAGCATCAACACTTTGTCGACCGCAAGCAGCGCACTCGGGCGGTGAGCGATGACGACGACGATGCCGCCGCGCTCGCGGATACCGAGGATCGCCGACGTCAGCGCCTCCTCACCTTCGGAATCGAGGTTCGAATTCGGCTCGTCGAGAATGACGACGAAGGGGTCGCGGTAGAGCGCACGCGCAAGCGCAATGCGTTGCTTCTGACCGGCGGAAAGCGGGCGGCCATTTTCACCGACTTCGGTGGAATAGCCCTCGGGCAGACTGACGATCAGATCGTGCACTCGGGCTGCGCGGGCGGCCGCGATGATGGCGTCGGGCTCAGCATCCGGATCGAACGAAGCGATATTCTCGGCGATGGTGCCGTCGAGCAATTCGATCGACTGCGGCATGTAACCGATATGGCGGGCAAGCGCCGCCGCCGGCCATTGGTCGGGCGTCGCGCCATCGAGGCGGATTGCACCGCGCGCCGGCCGCCAGATGCCGACGAGCAGTCGCGCAAGCGAGCTCTTGCCGGAGCCGCTGGCGCCGATGACGCCGAGCCCAGTGCCTGCCTCCAGCGTGAAGGTGACGTCCTGCAAGACGGCCTCGGTTGTTTCCGGTGGAAGGGCGCTGACGCGGTCGACGGAAAGAGCGTGACGGGGCGCAGGCAGATCCATGCGATCGGCTGCATCCGGCAAAAGCGCCAGCGTCTTCTGCAGCCGGCGTCGGCTTTGGCGCGCGCCAATGAAACCCTTCCAGTTGGCGATCGCCAGATCCACCGGCGCCAGCGCCCGGGCAGACAGGATCGAGCCGGCGATGATGATCCCGGGCGTCGCCTGCTCGTTGATGACGAGCCAGGCGCCGACCGCAAGAATGCCGGACTGCAGCATCATGCGCAGCACCTTGCTCAACACGCCGAAGCCCGAGGAGACATCGCTTGCCCGGCGCTGCTCGCGGGTGAAAGCACGGTTCTCCTCCTGCCAGCGGCTCCTCAGATGCGGCCCCATGCCCATGACCGAGATCACGTCGGCGTTACGGCGGCCGCTCTCGGCCATGCGATTGCGCTTGGAGGAATGGCGGGCAGCCTCTTCGACCGGCCGTTGTGAAACGAGTTCCGTCAGCAAGGTGATGGCGGCCAGGATGATGGCACCGGCGAGCGCGGTGACACCCAGCCAGAAATGGAAGGCGAAGCAGATGGCAATATAGAAGGGCAGCCAAGGCAGATCGAAGAGCGCTGTCGGCCCGCTGCCGGACAGAAAGGCCCGGATGGTATCGAGATCGCGCAGCGGCTGAGCATAGCGAGCGCTGATCGGTGCCTGCATCTGCAGCCCGACGATCGCATCGTAGATCCTTGGCGAAAGGGCCTGGTCGAGCCGATCGGCGATGCGTACCAGCAGCCTGCCCCGTAGCGCGTCGAACAACCCTTGAAACGCGTAGAGCACGACGACGATGGCGAGAAGGGCGACCAGCGTCGGCAGGCTCCGGCTCGGGAGCACACGATCGTACACTTCCATCATGAAGAGCGATCCGGTGAGGTAGAGCACATTGACGACGGCACTCATCAGGCCGATGCCGACGAAGGCGCTGGCGCAACCGGCGAATACGCCCTTGAACTGGCTGGAATTTCTATTGGATGAACTGTCGCGCATGGTCCCTGATCCGTTGAGATCGCGGCGGTAACAGGCAGGCATCACAAAGCGATGACATGCTTGAGATGGCTGAAGCCGATGCCGCGCAAAAAAGGGGCGCACCGGAAGGTGCGCCCCTCGCTTTGGTTAGGCGAAGCGGAAGTCGTCGATGACGAAGTTTTCCGTTTTCACACCATTGAAGGTGATGGAGGAGCCGTCATCGAACGCGATCTGGGCACCAGCGTCACCGTCGGTGAATGCGCCAGAGGACAGGAGTGCCTGGTAGTCGGCAAACACATCCTTCGACAGCACGACCACATCCTGCCCTTCAGCGCCGGCCTGGAAGTCCAGCACCACGTCGCGACCGTCGCCGGCCGCAAACACGAAGGTGTCGGCACCCGCACCACCCGTCAGCACGTCATTGCCCGTACCGCCGTTCAGCGTGTCGTTGCCCGCCCCCCCGTTCAACTGATCGTTGCCGGAGCCACCGCTGAGCACGTCATTGCCGGCCCCGCCCATCAGGACATCGTTGCCGGCCCCGCCTTCGACCACGTCGTTGCCGTCGCCGGCGACCACCCGGTCATTGCCTGCACCGGCATCGACCATGTCGTTGCCATCGCCGGCGAGCACCGTGTCGTTGCCGCTGCCGGCTTCGATCATGTCCTTGCCGTCGGTGGCTACCAGCGTGTCGTTGCCGTCGGTGCCTTCGACGACGTTGTACTCCGTGTAGCCGTCGATCTTGATCGTGGCTGTGCCGGTCGATTCCCCACCCTGGGCGTCACGCACCGTGTAGGTGACGGTAACCGTGGCAGCCTGCTCGTCTTCCAGCGCCTGGAAGGCGGAAGACGGATCGGCGACGAGCTTGCCGTCAACGATCGAGAAGGCCGCGGCCGCCTGAGCATTCGTCAACGCCAATCCAGTGACGGCCGTGACCGCGAAGCCGACGAGCGTCAGCCGGTCGCCCTCGACATCCGTATCGTTGGCAACGAGGTCGAATGTGGCGGTCTCGTTCTCGGCAACAGTTCCTGTGTCGGCGACCGTCACCGGTGCATCGTTGACCGCCTTGATCGTGACGCTGACGGTGCTTTCGCTGCTTCCTCCCTTGCCGTCGGACACGACGACGGTGAAGCTGTCCGTTCCGTTGACATTGGCGTTCGGCGTATAGGTCCAGGCGCCGGTCCTGCCGTCGACTGTAACGCTGCCATTGGCCGGCCCCGCCCCCGTCTTGACGGCGTAGGCAAGTGTGTCGCCATCGACATCCGTCGCCGTGACCGTGCCGCTGACCGACGTGTCTTCGTTCGTCTCGACGGCAACGGGCGACGCAACGGGTGCATCGTTGACCGGCTTGACGGTGAAGGTGGCGCCTGCCTCGCTGGACCCGCCGCGACCATCGGAAATCTGGTAGCGGAAGGAGGCTTCGCCGTTGAAGTTGGCGGAAGGCGTGAAGCGGATGCCGCCCTCCTCGACGGTGGCTGCACCACCGACGACCGAGGTGACGCTGGTCACCTTCAGCTGATCGAGATCGGCATCGCTGTCGTTGGCGAGCAGGCTCGCAAACGGGATGACGAAGGACGGCGCATCTTCATCGATCGCAACAAGCGTGTCGCCAACAGCAACCGGGCCGCGGTTGACCAGACCATTGGCAATCGCAGCGCGGTTCATCACCGTGCCGTCGGCAAAGGTGACGAGTTCGACACCGCCGCCTGCCAGCTGGCCCTTCAGGGTCAGCTTTTCGCCATTGGCGAACTCGACCTCAACGGCTTCACCGTATTTGTGCAGGACCGCCTCGCCGCGGGCGATGTCGTGCAGGACGAGAACGTCGCTGTCGCCCGACGCCGTAGCAGTTTCGACGATCTCGTCGGAGCCTTCGCCACGTCCATAGACGTAGGTATCGGAACCGTCGCCGCCAATCAGGACGTCGTTACCGGCGCCACCTTCGATCACGTCGTCGCCGAGACCGCCGGCAATGATGTCGGCGCCCTCGCCACCCATCAGCACGTCGTTGCCCTTGCCGCCGGCAAGCGCGTCACGTCCGGCGCCGCCCAACAGCGTATCGTCGCCGTCGCCGCCATCGAGGCGATCGTCGCCGCCGTTGCCGATGAGCGTGTCGTTGCCGCCAAGGCCATAGATCGTCTCGCCGACTTCACCACCGACCAGCATGTCACGGGCATTGGTGCCGTTGATCACCTGGCCGCCTTCGAGGCCCGACTTCAAATCGACGACCGTCAGATCGTCGAAGGACAGCCCGGCATTGCCCCAGGAATAGAGACCGAAGGTACCGGCATCGAGACCACGGTCGCCGACCGGATAGGCGAACAGCGCCTCATCGTTGAGGAAGGCGGTGATCTTGTCGCCGACGACTTCGACGCGCAGCTTCATCGCCTGGCCCGGCTCATACTTGCCCGGAACCTGGGCAAGGATTTCCTCGACCCCGTTCTTCATGCGCACGAGGTTGAAGATGCTGCCGGCGCCATTGCCGGGGCTGCGATCGAGGATGCCATCGGCATCGAGCTCGAGCTTGTAGTAGTTCTTGTTGTCCTTGTAGCGGAACAGGAAGCCGAGGCCGTCCTTATCCGGCGTCTGGATCGTCGCCTCGACGGCATAGTCGGTCCAGGCAAGGGCTGCCGGATCCTTGAACAGCGCGTAGGTGCCGAGACGAAGCACGTTGACGCCGTCGCCAAGTGGGCTCCAGCCGCGCTTCCACAGATCCGATGCCGTTGCGCCGCTCCATGTCAGCTCGCGGCTCGCAAGCCCGGTCGTCTGCACCAGCTTGCCGTCGGCAAGCAGCCATTCGGAGGCCTTTCCATCCGGTCCGATCCCGCCAAGCTCGCCCTCATCGACGATGTTGAAGCGCGACAGGGACTGCGGCGACGAGAAGTCTTCTGCAACCAGAATCTTGCTGCGGTCGACGACGGTGATGTCGACACGGTCGGTCGAAACCGAGCCGTCCACCGCCGTCACCTTGAGCAGCAACTTGTTGACGCCGGTGTCGAGATTGACGTTGGCGGTCTTGCCATTGGCGATGACGTTGCCGGCAAGGTCGGTCCAGACATAGTCGACCAGCTGCTTCGGGCCGAACGAGCCGGAGGCATCGAGCTTGACCAAAACCTTACCGTCGCCGTCGATGTCGTAGGTTCGCTGGTCGATGCCGGCTTTTGCCGTCGTGTCCGCCCTGGTGACGACGATGTCGTCGAAGACAGAAGCGCGCTGGCCGCTGGAATAGAGGCCGACCGTGCCGCCGGTCAGCGGTGCATTGGCGTCGGTGACCGGTCCGGCAAAGACGTTCTTGTCACCGAGGAAGATGTTGATGACGCCGCCGGTGATAGCAACCGTTAGCGGGATTTCCATGTTGTAGGGCGAACCTTCATTCACCGATGCAAGGATGGTCTCTACGCCATTGGCAACCTTGACCAATTGACGACGATTGGTCTCGCCATCGAGCGTGAAGCGGTAGTGGTTGTTGGCATCCTTGTAGTAGAAGAGAACGCCGATCGTGTCGTTGTCGAGCTGCGTCAACGATGCCTCGAAGACGTAATCCGTCCAAGTGGACGAGCCTTCGCCGACGAAGACCAGCTTGTTGCGGGCGGCATCGCTCTGATCGAAGAGTGCTGCTTCAGGTGCCGCAAGGCCGGTTGCTCCGGTCGGGCGTGAGAAGACCGTTCCCTTGAGCAGGAAGTTGCCGGTGTTGCCGTTGGCAGCCCCGATATCGGTCGCCCAGCCATTGGCGTTGCCGTCATTGAAGGTCTCGACCAACAGCGTGCGGTCGCCGCGGACGATGACGTCTACCGTGTCGCCGGTCTTGACGCCGTTGAAGTCGGTCGTGGTCAGCGTCAGCTTGTGCTTGCCAAGCTCGAGCGCGGCGCTCGCGTCCTTGCCTTCAGCCACCACATCGCCGTTTTCGTTGGTCCAGACCCAGCTCTTGACGCTTGCCGGCAGTAGCGACTTGGCGCCTGAAAGCGCGACATTGGCGGACGAGGCGCCGGCCAAGGCATCGGCGATGATGTCGTCGCCGGCTTCGGCCATGGCACGGGCCTTGCCGCCGCTGACGTCGATGTTCTCAAAAACTTCCTGGTGGCCGCGGTAATAGCCGGTCAGGCCATCACGATCGAGTTCCGGCTTGGTGCGGAAGCCGTCGAGGTAGTCGTCAAAGCCGGTGAAATAGGTTTCGGTGGAAATGCGGTTGTTGTCGGGGTCGATGGTGATCAGCCGGATGGCGCCGTTGCCGCCATTGTTGCCCTTGGCCTCGTTGCCGTTGCCGGTGATCTCGCGCGACACGCCATTCTGGTAGTTGACCAGGAACTGGAACACCGGCTCGCCGTACTGGTTGTAGGTGATGTCGGTCTCGGCGCCATCGCCGAAGATGTGACCGGAGAAAGTCATGACGATGTTGGGGTAGCGGGCGAGCAGTTCGCGCGAAACATATTCGCCGTCATTGGCGCCGCGCTGGTCGGTGCGCATGCCGTAGTCGTAGCCGGCACCTTCGTCATAGAGCGGAAGGGCCAGATTGTCCTGCCGGCCGGCATAGCTCGTCAGCGAGTGGGTGGCGAGCATGACGCGATAATCGGGATGGGCCTCGATGACGTCACCTGCCCAACGGATCACGTCGTCGCGGGGACCGAATTCGAGCGAGATCGACAGCCACTTGGTGCCATCGGGCGCGGTGAACGTGCTGTAGGTGTTGCGGGCGCTCATCAGTTCCTGATCATAGGCGCCGCCGAAGGTGCCCGGATTGGTCGCCGTCTGCTTGTCGGGCGAGAAGCGCTGATCGAGATGGATCGACGAGTGGTCTGCGGCATTGCCGCCGTTCGCCTGGTCATGGTTGCCCGGCAGAAGCGCGTAGGGGATCTTGCCGTCGAGCTTGCGAAGGGCCGCTTCAGCGATGTCCCACTGGCCGGAAAGGTTGTTCTGGGTGATGTCGCCGACATGGGTCATGAAGACGATGTTGTGACTCTGGCGATTGTCGACCAGCCACTGCGTCATGTCGCCGAAGAAATGCTTGATTCCATCGTTGGAGGTGTAGTCCTGCGTGTCCGGGAACACGGCGATCGTATAGGCGTTCGCACCGGCGACCCGGACGCGGAAATCGTCGGTGACAACGTGACCGGCAGTGTCGATTGCCGTGACGCGGATGTCGGAATGGCCGAGGGCAGCAAAATCCAGCACCAACTTGTTGCCATTGGTCAGAACGGCACTGAGTACTTCGCCCTTGCTGTTCTGCACTGTGAAGGTCAGGTTTTCGCCCGAGAAATGCTGCGACAGGTCAATCGTCACATTGGCCGCATCCGGCGTGACCATCATATCCTTGATGGCCAAGGTCTTGACGACGGAGCCTGGATTGGGGTTCGTCGTGTCCTGGCCAACGGCCGGAATACCCGCCGATCCCGGCGTCGTCGTCGACACGGTCGTGCCTTGGCCGCTGAGGGAACCCTGGCCGAATGCCGGCGTGGTCGAGCCCTCGCCGAAACGAAACTCAGTGCCGTTGGACGACAGCGCATCGCCCTTCAGTGCATCGGGAACGATGCCTTCCGGCTTGGCATTGCCGAGCGCCGAGAGCTCCGAACCGGTCAGAACCTTTTCGATGAAGAGGAAATTGCTGAGGTAGCCGGAGGAGGTTTCACCGTCTTCGTCCGCGAAGATCAGGAAGCCCTTGGCCTTGTCGATGGTGAAGCGGGCGGCAAGCGAACCCGTCATCTTCTGTTCGGCGACAAAGTCACCGTTGATATATTTCTTCATCGAGACGCCGCCGCTGGCGTCCTTGTCGATCGTGAGACCAATGCGGTTCCAGGCATCGAGCTTGGCAGAGCCGCGATAGTCGCTGTTGATGCCGAGGCCGAAGCTTTCGCCGCCGACCTTGCCGAAGATATCGCCGTCAGACGTGTTGGTGACATCCGTCTGCAGGAACGGGATCCAGCCGCTGGAGCCGGCGGACGGGAAATAGACGTCGTAAACGAGGCTATAGGACGAAACATTACCTGTGCCGCCGGGCGATACGAGAATGCCCTGCTGGGCCTGCACGCGGGGAATATTAAGGAGCCAATCGGAGGAAGATTGGATCGGCGTCGCAATCGAATTGGGGGAGGAAGTCATGTCGGCTTTCTCTCTAAAGGTGAACGGGATCGGCTCTTGGCCGTGCGTCACCGTTAGCCGCCACGCTTACCGCGCAGATGACAGTTGCTTAACAAAACGTAAAACGGCCATAGCGTTTTCCGATGGCTGCCATCGGTTTCGTCCGTCACCGGATGGCCTGGCAGACTGGCGAGGCGAAGTGTCATGTGCCTGTCAGCTTTTCCGACAATGATGCCGGCGCGGATCCAACAGGCTCCCGCGTGACAACAGAACCGGAAGCAATGTCGATTACCCAATTGAAAGCGTTTCACATCGTCGCCCTGTCCGGCGGCTTCTCCCAAGCCGCCCGCGACATGGCGATCAGCCAGTCGACCCTGTCGCAGCACGTGCGGGAATTGGAGGCGGATTGCGGCCAGAACCTGCTCGATCGAAAGGCCCGCGGCGTCAGCCTCAGCGCGCATGGCGAGCGCCTCTTCGAGATCACCTCGCGGCTGTTCCAGGCGGAAAAGGAGGCGAATGCTTTTCTGCGGGGAGAAGCCGGTCTGAATGGCGGGCATCTGCGCGTTGCGGCCGACGGCCCCATCCTGGCGCTGCCGATCCTCTCGCGGTTGAAGAACGAGCGGCCGAAACTGACCTTTTCGCTTGCTGTCGACAACTCCGCCCGCGTCATCGACCAGATCATCGACTATCGCGCAGACGTGGCGATCACCGCGCAGATCCCCAATGATCCGCGTCTGCACGGCGTGCACTTCCTGAGCATGCGGCTCGGCCTGTGCGTGCCGTCATCCCATCCGTTGGCAGCGCGCGACGGCGTCACGATGAAGGACCTCGAAGGCCTCTCCTTCGTCATGCGCGAGCGCGGCTCGCGCACCCGCGAAATCTTCGAGAAGAACCTTGGCGACCACGGCATCTCGATCCATCAGCTGGTCGAGATCTCCTCGCGCGAAGGCGTGCGCGAGGCCATCGCCAATGGTGTTGGCTTCGGGGTGGTCGCCGACCTCGAGTTCGGCCACGATGCCAGGCTTTCCTTCGTACCGATCGACGACGCCAAAGAGGTCATCGACGAATACGCGATCTGCCTCGCCGAGCGTCGCCATCTGCCGCTGATCCGCGGTTTCATCGACGAGGCTAGCCGACTGCTGCCCGACGCCGGAGAGACGTTCCATCTGCCGGCGCATCGCGGGAAAACCATGGGTAAAACAAATGCATCGGCATCATTGCTAACGCAATAGGTTAGCCGACACCGAACCCCTAACGTAACGTCAGCCTCAGAGCTTCGCGGCAGTGCCGAAGCCTGTCAGGAAGGATGTCAGATTGTCGGACAGCGCATCGCAGAGGTAGCCACCTTCCTGAATGATGGCCGTCGGCAGACCCAGGCCGGCGACCGCCTCACCAATCCTTGCAAAGCCTGGCGTCGACACGGACAGGCCGCCGAAGGGGTCGCCCTCGAAGGCATCGAGGCCGAGCGCGACGACGAGCGCGTCCGGCGCGTAGGCACGGATGCGGCGGAAGGCGACATCGAGAGCTGCCAGGAACTCGGCGTCGCCGGACTTGCGCTCGAGCGGGAGGTTGAGATTGTAACCGAGGCCCGGCCCCTCGCCGCGCTCGTCGGCATGCCCCCAGAAGAACGGATAGAACCGCACGGGATCCGCGTGGATCGACACCGTCAGCACATCGGATCGCTGGTAGAAGATGCCCTGCGTACCGTTGCCGTGGTGCAGGTCGATGTCGAGGACCACGACGCGGGCCGCGTTTGAGAGGAAGCGTTGCGCTGCGACGGCGGAATTGTTGAGGAAGCAGAAGCCGCCGGCAACATCGGCAAAGGCATGATGACCGGGGGGCCGGCAGAGTGCATAGGCGGCGCGGTCACCCGACATGACCGCGTCTGCCGCATCGACCGCGCTCCAGGCGCTCCAGCGCACGCTATCCCAGGTTTCTCCCGAGATCGGGCACGCGGTGTCGGCCATGTGATATCCTGCCTGCCCCACGGCAGACGCAGGATACCGGCCGCCGCGGGCGAGCGGATGGATGTTGGGGATCACCTCGTCCGAAGCTTCAGCGATCTTCTGCCAGCGGGCGTAGATATGTTCGAGGAAATCGAGATATTCGGGCGTGTGCACGGCGGCAATCGGGCCGAGGCCGTGATCGCGCGGACGAAGGATGGTGCAGCCGGCATCGCGGGCGCCGGTAAGCAGGCGCTCGACCCGTTCGGGCTGCTCGGGGTTCGGCTGCGGCGCGCCGCTCGAAAGGAAAGCCTTCGGATCGTGTCGTTTCTGTTCCTGGGCGTAGAAGGCTTTCATGCTCTCTCCAATTCCTGCGTCTTCAGGCTTTCATTTTCCGGCAAGCGCCACGAAGGCATCGCCATAGGCGGCATGTGCGCGATCTTTCGTCTGCCAGGTGATGCCGAGCCGCTCGTAAAGGCGCTGCGCGGCCATGTTCTCCACGTCGACTTCCAGCCGCAGATAGTCCCCGCCCCTCGCCTTCGACCAGGCTGCCACTTTTCGCAGAAGGCGCTCGCCGATCCCGAGGCCGCGAAAACGATCGTCGACATAGAGATCCTGCACGAAGACCCCCGGCCTCCCGCGCCAGGTCGAGAAGATCGGAAAGAACAGGCAAAGGCCCGCAAAACCTCCATCCACCTCGGCAATCAGGCTGCCGAAGGCGGCGTCTGGACCGAAGCCGAACCGGCGATAGTCATCGGCTGTGCAGGTGACCTTGCCCGCCATGTCGAGGCCGCGGCCCATGGCCCGGATCGCGGCGTGTATCGTTTCCGCGTCGCCGATTTCCCCGGTGCGAATGCGGATATCCGCGGTCAAGCTTTGCGTTGTCGTCACAATCATTCCCCTTGATGCTGACGGCCGAAAGCTGCCGGCGATCTCGCCCGAGCTTCCGGTGTCAGAATGCCACCTGATCTCCACCCTTGAGGCCGAGAAGTTCACGTGCTTCCTTAGGGGTGGCGACCTCCAGCGACAAGGCGTCAAGCACGGTACGAATACGGTGGACCTGTTCGGCATTGCTGGTCGCAAGCTGCCCGCGGCCATTGTAGAGGCTGTCTTCCAGCCCCACCCGAACATTACCGCCCATCGCCGCTGCCATGGTGATCATCGGCATCTGGTGTCGGCCAGCGGCCAGCACCGAGAAGGAGTAGTCGTCGCCGAAGAGCTTGTCGGCGATGCGCTTCATATGCGTCAGGTTCTCCGGATCGGCGCCGATACCTCCCAGGATTCCGAAGACGAACTGGATGAACAGATGGCCGGAAACCAGACCACGGTCACGGAAATGTGCCAGCGAGTAGAGGTGACCGACATCGTAGCATTCGAACTCGAAGCGCGTCCCGCATCCCTGCCCGAGCCGCGTCAGGATGAACTCCATGTCGGCAAAGGTGTTCTTGAAGATCGAGCTTCGCGTCGCCTCTAGCAGTTCCGGCTCCCAGGCGTGCTTCCAGTCGGTCGGCTTGTCCAGCGCCGGGAACAGGGCGAAGTTCATTGAGCCCATGTTCAGCGAACACATCTCCGGCTCGGCGCGCAAGGACGCCGCCAGGCGATCCTCCAGTGCCATCAGCGACGAGCCGCCGGTGGAGATGTTAATGACGGCGTCGGTCGATTGTTTGATGCGTGGCAGGAACTGCATGAACAGCGAAGGGTCTGCCGACGGACGACCGTCCACCGGGTTTCTTGCATGAAGATGCAGGATAGAGGCGCCGGCCTCGGCCGCCGCTATCGCCTCCGAGGCGATCTGGTCCGGGGTAACAGGTAGATGGGGCGACATGGTCGGCGTATGCACCGAGCCCGTCACCGCGCAGGTGATAATGACCTTCCTGCGCGACGTCTTGGTTTTCGTCATGGTGTCGATCTCAGCGGTTGACGGGAAGGTTAAGCTCGGCAGCGAGCTGTTCGAGCACGTCGCCGAGGATGGCGACGATCTCGCCGATCTGCTCCCGTGTGATGATCATCGGCGGGCAGACCAGGAAATGATCGCCCTCGACGCCGCCGCGGGTGCGGCGTGAATAGATGATCAGCCCGCGCTCGTAGGCGAGATCGACGACCCGTTGATGCGCGTTCAATTCCCTAGGCAATGGCTTCATCGTCTCACGGTCCGAGACGAACTCGGCGGCAAGCAGAAGCCCCTTGCCCCTGACGTCACCGATGAACGGGAAGCGCTCGGAAAGCGCAACGAGTTCGGCCTTGAGGGCGTCGCCCATGACAGCCGCATTGTCGATGAGCCCGAGCCGATCGATCTCGTCAAGCACAGCAAGACCGGCAGCGCAGGCAAGCGGATTGCCGGCATAGGTGAAGCCATGCTGGAAACCGCCGGCGTCCAGCACCGGCTGGACCAGCCTCGAGGGTGCTGCCATGGCGCCGAGCGGGCAATAGCCCGAGGCAAAGCCCTTGGACAGTGCGATCAGGTCAGGCTTGCAGTCCCAATGGTCGCCGCCGAGGAATTTCCCAGTGCGGCCGGCCCCACTCATGACCTCGTCATGGATCAGGAGGATGCCGTACTTGTCACAGATTTCGCGGATGCGCCGATAGTAGCTGTCGGGCGCCACCAGCGCACCGGTCGAGGCGCCGCCGATCGGCTCCATGATGAAGGCAAGCACGCTGTCAGGGCCTTCGGACTGGATACTGTCTTCCAGCATGTCGGCATATTTGATCCCGCGCTGTTCCATCGTCAGGTTGTCACGATCGAGATAGGCGGTCGGTGCCGGGACCTTCGGCATTTCGCGCATCATCGGGGAAAACGGATCGGAGAGCGCCGCATAGCCGGTGACCGCCAGCGCGCCGAGCGTGCCGCCGTGGTAGGACGGAAAGCGCGAGATCACCTTCCAGCGATCCTTCTGGCCGGTGGCGACCGCCCATTGGCGGGCGAGCTTCAGGCAGGATTCGACCGCCTCCGACCCGCCGGAGACGAAGAAGATCTTGTCCATGCCTTCGGGCAGCTTTTCGGCGGCACGGCGTGCCAATTCTTCGGCCGGTTCGTTTTCGAAGTGAAGGCGATAGGCGAAGGTGACGCGATCCATCTGCCGCTTCATCGCCTCGAGCACGTTGCGATTGCCATGGCCGATATTGACCACCATTGCACCGCTGGAGCCGTCGATCACCCGGCGGCCATCCTGGTCCCAGAGATAGATGCCCTCGGCCCGGTCGACCAGCGGCCGACGCAGACGCGACTGGTAGAACAGGTGTGAAGCGGGCCGTTCGTTGGAAGCTGTCGTCTTGAGCATGTGCGGTCTCTGTCAGCGTTTGAGGTAACGGTTGAGAACATTGGCGGTGACGCGTTCGACCATCTCGTCGCCGCGTTTCAGGGCTGCCACCCATTCGCAGCTGCCGGCGTGGAACACCTCGCCCTTGCCGCGCGGGAAATTGACGATCATGCCGCAGCCGCGCTTGACCTTGTCGACGGCCGCCTCGCCGGCATCGCCGATCAGCGTTTCCGCGACGAACTTGGCGTCGGCGTCAGAGAGGAACTGATCGTCGGCGGGTATGTCGGCGCTTTCTTCCTTCAGCGACGACATGCCGAGCGCCAGGATTTCCAGCCCATCGGGGGCGCCGCTGTCTTCCGTCGGTTCCGGCAAGCCGCCGCGGATGATGTAGTCGAGGCCATCGACCTCATAGCCGAAGGCATGGCCGTCCGCGCCGAGGATGTCGCCGTAGTAAATACCGGTTCCGGCAAAAGCCCAATGCTCCGGCCGATAGACCGGAAAGCCGCGGGCGCCGCGGGGGGCGCAACCGCCCCAGCCGACATAAAGCCCGCGTGTGGCAATCAGCCCGAAGGTCGAAGAACCGGGACGACCGATTTTTCTGTCCTCCCAGGAGCCGGTCATGCGCGTTGGATCGTCAGATCGACAGGCCGGATCCTCGGCGCGCGCGCGATATTTGTAGCACACCTGCCGCTTGCCGCCGTCCTCCAGGCGCGTCTGCCACATGAAGTTGCCGGCAAAGCGGGCTGCGTGACCGCCGCGCTCGACATAACTGTCGACTGCGTCGCGCATCTCCCAGGTCCAGTATTCGTCGTGACCGACGAAGACGACGCAGTCGTAGCCGTCGAGGATTTCCGGATTGAAATGCAGCTCATGCTGGCTGGCGAGATCGACGGCATTACCCTCGCGCTCGGCCCAGCGGAAGAAGTGACTGTCATAGCTCGCCCAGCCGGAGGAAGCATATTTCTTGGAATAGCCGTTGGCATAGGCCCATTCCATATGCGGGTAACGCGGGGCGACCGCCATCGGCGAATAGATCTCCAGCGGCACCCGCGGTGCATCGGCCGGCAGTTGCACAAAGCCGCGGCAGAACGGCCGCTCGATGCTGACGGTGGTCGCGTACTGGTCGCGGTTCGGACCGGTGATACCCTGGTAGTGGTTGGATCCGCCCCAGGTGTTGTAGGAGGTCCAGGATCCGGTCGCCGCCACCTGCAGCACGCGGCCCGGCTTGCGACCGGCCTCGGGGCGGACGATGAAGAGGTGCTGGCAGCGAATGGACGCCCCGTCACGACCTTCGGCCGTCAGGGTGATGCGGTAGGCGCCAGAGGGCCAGCTCTCGTCCACCTTGAATTCAAGTGTCGTCTCCCAGCCGCAGCCGACGACGGAACATTGATCCGGCGTATCCTGCCAGCGGGCGGCGATGCCCAGCCGTTTCATGACGGCCGTTTCGACGGCGCCGTCGCGCGCGATCTCCAGCGCGAACTGGGGCGCGGTCGAGCTCACCTGAAGCCGGACGGTTGCACCCGGCGGGTAGGCGTAGGCGTCGGTGTAGCACCAGATCTCGCCGCGCTCGCCGTCCATCCCTGGGTATTCGTAGTAGTGGCCGAGCACCGCTTCGCGGCGCTGCTCCGGCGTCAGCCCGAAATCGGGGAATTGGTTGCTGCTTGTCTTCATCGCATCCATCACGCCGCAAGATACTTTTTCAGGAAGGTTCGCGTGCGCTCCTGTTTCGGCTCGCGGAAGATTTCGCTCGGGGGTCCCTGTTCAACGACGACACCGCCATCCATGAACAGCACACGGTCGGCGACCTCGCCGGCAAAGCGCATCTCATGCGTCACGATCAGCATCGTCATGTGCTCGGCGGCGAGTTGCTTCATCACCGCGTTGACCTCATCGACCAGCTCGGGATCAAGCGCCGAGGTGGCCTCGTCGAAGAGCATGACCTTCGGCTGCATCGCGAGCGCTCGGGCGATGGCGACACGTTGCTTCTGGCCGCCGGAAAGCCGCGACGGATAGGCATCGACTTTTTCCGCCAGCCCGACCTTCGACAGAAGTTCCACCGCCAGCTCGCGGGCCGCCGCCTTCGCCATGCCCTTCAGGATGATAGGCCCCATCGTGACGTTTTCGAGGACCGTCAGGTGCGGGAACAGATTGAAGTGCTGGAACACCATGCCCATCTGCTGGCGCACCGCGTTGATGTGCCGCTCGAAGGCTTGGCCGCGCAGATCCTGGTTGACCTTTACGCCGTCAAGCCAGATCTCGCCGCCGTTCAAAGTTTCGAGGTGATTGATCGAACGCAGAAGCGTACTCTTGCCGGAGCCGCTGGGGCCGATGATGGCAACGATCTGGCCGCGGGCGACCGACAGATCGATGCCCTTCAGCACCTGGAGTTCACCATAGGCCTTGCGGGCCCCCTTGACTTCGACCATGGGTCGCTGGGCGGTCATCGTGATACCTCCACGTTCTGTTCGACCCGGCGCAGACCCGCTTCGAGCACGAGGTTTAGCATGTAATAGAGGGCGGCGACCGTGATGTAGAATTCGAACGGTCGGAAGGTCTCGCTAATGGCGAGCTGCGCGGCATGCACCAGCTCGGCAATACCGATGATCGACACCAGCGAAGATTCCTTCAAGAGCACGATCAGGTTGTTGCCCATCGCCGGAATGGTGTTGCGCACGGCCTGCGGCACGATGAAATAGCGCAGCGTCTGAAAGCGGCCGAAGCCGAGACTGCGCGCGCCTTCCGTCTGGCCGACATCCACCGCGACGATGCCGGCGCGCAGGATGTCAGCGTTATAGACCGCGAAGTGCAGGCCGAGGCCGATGATGCCGGCGACGAGCGCCGGGATCTTGAAACCGAGCTGCCCCAGCCCGTAATAGATCAGGAACAGCTGCAAAAGCAGGGGCGTGCCCATGAACAGCCACATGAATGCGCGCACCGGCAATGCGATCGTCTTGGGTGCATAGAGGACAACCAGGGCGAAAACCACCCCGAAGACAAAGCTGATCACGGCGGCCGTGACGGTGAGGACGACGGTCCACCAGACCCCCATCCAGAGGATTTCGGCATAGGGCGGAACGACGCTGAAATCGAGACCTTGCATGCGTTTCTCCCCCTCAAGCTATGGCGTAGCGACGGTCGATGAGATCGACGATCCGCGCGACGACATAGACGATGAGCATGTAGAGCACGGCGGCGACGCCGAAGATCTCGAACGGCTTGTAGGTCGAGCCGATGTAGCGCTGTGCCGTGTAGGTGAGCTCGACGACCGAGATCGTCGAGACCAGCGCCGAACCCTTGACCAGAGCGACCGCATTGACGCCGAGAGGCCGGATCATCAATCGTGCCGCCTGCGGCAACACGACCTTGCGCATCGTCTGGAACCGGCTGAAGCCGATCGAGCGGGCAGCCTCGGTCTGACCGCGGTCAACAGACAGGATCGCGCCGCGGATGGCTTCCGCCATATAGGCGCCGATGTTGAGCCCGAGACCGATCACGCCTGCGGCACACGGCTCGAGATTGATGCCGATCTGCGGTCCACCGAAATAGAGGACGAACAGCTGGATCAGGCACGGCGTGCCGCGAAACAGGCTGACATAGGCAGAACCAAAGATGCGCAAAGGCAAAGAGCGCGACATCTTTGCCGCCGCCACGAGAAAGGCGACGATGAGCCCGAGGGCCAGCGAAAGCGCCGATATCTCGATCGTGATCCACGCCGCTTCCACGAAGAACGGGAAGACGCGCTGCACCAGCGAAAAGTCCATGAGGAAACTCCGGGGGGAGGATGCGACGGTCTCCGGCCGCGACCGTCAGCGGGCGGCCGGAAACGAGGCTAGGCTAGGATCAGCGAATGTCGCTGCCGACCCATTCCATGGCGATCTTCTCGTAGGAGCCGTCCGCCAGCATACCTTCGAGCGCCTTCTGCATGGCAGCCTTCAGTTCCGGATTGTTCTTGCGGATGGCAATGCCGATGGCGACGCTGCCGCCTTCGATATCAGGGGTTTCGAGACGACGGACCTTTTCGCCGGTTTCCTTGACGGCGACCATGACGGGAATGTTGTCGACGACAATCGCATCGACCCGGCCGCTTTTGAGTTCCATCATCAGCTCGGGCAGGCCCTTGTAGGTGCGCACGTCCCAGCCGCCCTGTTCGCGGGCCCATTTTTCGTGGGTTTCGCCGAGGGTGACGCCGAGCGTCTTGCCCTTGAGGTCTTCAAGCTTATCAACAGCAGAGTCTTCCGAAACGAAGACGGCGCGGCCGGCGTGATAATATGGGCCGACGAAATCGACGACCTTCTCGCGCTCCGGCGTGATGGTCATCGAGCCGACGACCGTGTCGTATTTGTTGGCAAGAAGGCCGGCAATGATGCCGTCCCATGCCGTCGTCACCAGCGTGCCCTTGACGCCGACACGTTCGGCAATCGCCTTGCCGATCGAAGCATCGAAGCCAACGACCTCGTTCTGTTCGTTGACGAAGTTGAAGGGCGGGTACTGTCCGCTCATCGCGATCTTGAGTTCGCCTGCCGACTTCACGGCTTCAAGATCATCGGCGCGCGCCGAAACGGCCGAGAAGGTTGCGGCAATGGTCAGCGTAGCGGCCAAAAGGCCGGAGAAAATGGTCTTCATGAAATGTTCCTTGCTCCTCTGGACGAATGCGCCTTCTCGTGCGCTTGGGACGGGCATCGAGGCGCCTTCCGAATTTCATGATTGCCTTTGCATCAGCATTGCGCAAATAGATAATGGGAATAGAAGGCATAGATTTCAGGAATGGTAACACCACGATCCGAACGGCTCGTCTGGGAGCTCGACTGGAACCTTTTGCGCACCTTCGTGGTGATCGCGGAGGTCAAAAGCATCACGCGTGCGGCGGAGCGTCTGAACCTGAAACAACCGAGCGTCAGCAATGCGTTGAAGCGGCTGGAGGACCGGGTTGGGCGCAGGCTCGTGGAGCGCGATGCGACCCGATTCGACCTCACGGAAGTCGGCCAACTTCTCTACGAGCAGGCGGTCGAGGTCTTCGGCACCATATCGCAGCTGCCGCAACTGGTGCGCGGCGTCAGCGATGACGTGACCGGGCACGTGACGATCGCCGTCGCCAGCCACGTGATCTCGCCGATCTTCGATCGGGCGCTGATGGAGTTTCACCGCGACTATCCGCGTGCGACGCTCAACATCTCGGTGGCCGCAAGCGGCGAAGTCACCCGCCAGGTGCGGGAGAAGCGCGCATCCTTCGGCCTCTGCCTCGTCAGCGTGCGTGATCCGGCGCTGGACTATCTGCTGGTCTTCCGTGAGTTCTTCGGCTTCTTCTGCGGTCCGCACCACCGCCTGTTCGGCAAACAGGGGCTGAAACTCGCCGACCTCAAGGGCGAGACCTCGGTGTCGTTCCACACCGATCACATCGCCGACGCCTTGCGCCCCGTTGCGCTGCTGCGCAGCGAGGCCAAGCTGAATGCCAACGTCGTCGGCGTCTCCTCCAGTCTCGAAGAGGTCCGCCGGATGATCATGGCCGGCCTTGGCGTTGGCCCCTTGCCGCTGCACGTGGCGCGTCGCGATGTCGCCGATGGTGCGCTCTGGCGGCTGCCTCCTTACGAGGCGCCCCCTGCCATCGACATCTTCCTGCTGACAAACCCCGACAAGGCTTTGAACCGCGCGGAAAAGGCGCTTCTTGCCGGTCTACAGACGCTCATCGCCGAAACCCCGGTCGAAGAGCGGATCTATGCGGACTAAGGGCGCGCGGGATCGCGACAGATCACGCTGGAAGCAGCGCCTCCGCGCGGGCGCGGGCCGCCGGCTCCAGCGTCATGGCGGTGCGCGCCGAAAGATCGAAGCGAACCGTCACGGTTCGGTTGACGGCATGAACGACATCGTCGAGCGTCCCTGACATGATCTGCTCGAAAGTTACCGAGGAGCGGCCGAGCTTGACGACCCGCGAGCGGATGGTGATCAGCGTGCCGGCTTTGGTTTCGTGCTTGTATTCCGTTTCCGACCGGACATCGGCCCACCCCCTGGCCTTCTCGCCTTCAACCTCCAGCCCAGCGATATGACCGAGCAACTGGAAGCTGGCATCATCGAACATCGCCGCATAATGGCGCACGTTCATGTGCCCCATCGTGTCACACATCCACGGATGGGCAACGCCGACATAGGTGGTCAAAGGCTGGCTCGACATGCTGGACCTCGCGGAAGGATATGCGTGAAGATTCGCCCGAGAGATAGCGGATGACGAAGCCGCCTGTCCATCGGCGCCGCGATCGACGCGCTTGCCGCGGGCACAGATGCGTTTCGAAATATCGGTGGGTAAGCGGGGAGCGGCGGAGCACGCCCACTAGGCGCTTGCCCGTGACGTCCCTAGGCTGCCGACCAAATTTGTAAGGAGGCGTGATCGTGAAAGTCTATTTGGCGGGCCCTGAAGTGTTCCTGAGCAATGCCGTGGAAATTCAGGCCGAGAAAGCAGCGCTGGCACGCGCGGCCGGCTTTACGCCGCTGGTACCAGGCGACCTGGAAATCCCGCCGGCCGAGACCAAGCATGCCCGCGGCCGCGCGATCTACGGTGTCGACGAAGGCATGATGCTGGCCAGCGACATGATCATCGCCAACCTGACGCCATTTCGAGGCATCAGCGCCGATGTCGGCACGGTTTTCGAGCTTGGCTTCATGTGCGGCCGCGGCCGGCACGTCTATGCCTATACCAACACCGCGCGCAGCTATTACGACCGTATCCTGCACGGCCACTACGGCGGCAAGGCCGCCGCGCGGGCGGATGGCCGCATGGCCGGGCCGGACGGGGTCAGCATCGAGGATTTCGACATGGCCGACAATCTGATGCTCGATGGCAGCATCCTGGCGCGCGGCGGAACCTTCGTGAAGCGCGAAGTGGCGGAAGCCGACCGTCTGACAGACCTTGAGGCCTTCAAGGAATGCCTGGCGATTGCCGCCAAGCAACACCTCGCTTAGGCGATCACTTCCGTCAATCGACCGGGCAAGGCCAATTGGTGGGCATTGTCAGCCCTTGCGGCAACTTGGTCGCGCTGTCGCCGCATGTCAGGTTGATCTGTTCCTGCTCAAGCCCGGTCGCGGCCGACAGATCCACGCCTTCGATCCGCGTCAGGAACATGAAGGCATCGGTGAAATCGAGCGGGCCTTCAAAGGTAGAACCGCTGAAAGTGGCACGCGACAGATTGGCCATCGGGAAGCGCGTGCCCGTGATCACTGCTTTGTCGAAATTGGCGCGCCCGAGCTCGGCCTTCTCGAAGTCAGCTCCGGTCAACTTGGCGCCGCTGAAATTGGTTCGCTGCAGTTCGGAACTGTTGAAGGAGGCGCCCTCCGCCGAGATGCCGGCAAAACTGCTGCGGTAGGCTTCGACCTTGGCAAAATTCGCCTTGTCGGCCCTGGCTCCGGCCAGGGACGAGCGGACCAGCGTCGCCTTCTCCAGGTTTGCTGCCGTGAGATTGGCGCCCCTCAGATCCGTAAGCGTGAAGTCGGTGTTGGCCAGGTTGCCGCCTTCGAGATCGATGCCGCCGAGCATCAGCTGCTTCTTGTTGCAGTCGCTCCAGTCGGCCCCCGGCGCAGACGGTCCTTTGCAATTCGCCGCATAAGCGAGATCAGCCAGACCGAGCGTGAAAAGCAATGCAGACAGTCCGAGGATCGATCGCTTGCCATAAGCGCGAACAGAGCGCTTGAGCCCGGCCGTGCCGCCCCTCTCACCCTCTGCGGTTGCGACGAATGAACGATTGGGCTCTGATTGGGGGATATGCATGGCGCTGCTCCGCGGTCCTTCGGCTGGACCGGTTCTGTTGCATTTCTCGTTTACGCACCTCGGCGGCGAAAACAACCGCTGCAGGAGGGCATCACAGCTTAAGCGTATGACATTGTTGCCCTTCGCGCAAATGACAGCCGCGCGATGTGGCAAACAAGATCTGATACATTCGATGCCGTCGCAGCAACCTTTGCGTCGAAGTCACCACTTGGTTGGCCGCGGTTGCTCGATCGTGAAGGCAGCGCCTCAGGCAGCGTTTACGCCAAACCAGGCAAGTGCTGCCACAGCCAAGAGTGCAATCCAACCGGGATGCCGTCCCTTGGTGCCGACGAGAACGAGCAAGCCACCGCCGACGTTGGCAAAGACAATGGCCGTGACGACAGGCACAGTTGTTGAAGCAGCCTGGGGCGCAAAGGCGAGCTGCAGCAATATGCCGGCGAAAGCCCAGCCAAACACTGTTGCCAGACGCCACGTTGCCCAGAGTATCCCGATAGTCCGTTTCGCAAGCGGCGCTGGTGATGTCGCCGAAACGAAGCTGCCGTTGCGCAGAGGGCGAAAGATCATCACTTCTCCGAGGATGGAGTGGACCAGGCCAGTAACAAGGGTGAGCTGGCCAGCCGCAGCGAACATCATTTGCAGAATGCCTCCATGAAGGTGTCGCGTTTCCCGATGAGATACGCCAAACGGTGGAGAGTATGGACGTTGCGTCAAGAGCCAACAATGAACGATTGATCGTCAAACAGCTGCTGCAAGCGGACGTCGGCGGCCAGCGACGATATGCCATGCAGAACAGGATCAGAGCTTGCCTTACCGTTGATATGCATGCAATATCCATACAATCTGTTTTGAGGTGATGCCATGACTGTGGGTGCAACGGAGACGACGTGGCTGCCGGCGATCCGGAAGGCTAATGGACCGCTCTATATCGCCATCGCCGACGCGATCGCCGTCGACATTGCCGAGGGGCGCCTGCCGGAGGGTACACGATTGCCGCCCCAGCGCGCACTCGCCGGCGCACTTGGCATCGACTTCACCACGGTTAGCCGCGCCTACAACGAGGCGCGCCACCGTGGATTGGTCGAGGGCCGCGTCGGGCAAGGCACTTATGTCAAAGCGCGACGGATGAAGGGCTTGCAGCCGGCAGCCGACGGCCTGGTCGACATGAGCATGAACCTGCCGCCGTTGTTCGACGATGCCGCACTGACGATGCGACTGTGGAGCGACATCGCCAGCCTGCAAGGCGAACACGGGCTCGATCTCTTGATGCGCTATCAGGCGGCAGGGGGCGCGCTGCACAACCGGGCCGTTGGCGCCACCTGGCTACGGCCGCGCCTTGGAAACGTCCCGGCCGAGCGGGTGCTGATCTGCGCGGGCGCGCAGAGCGCTCTGGTTGCCACAATCAGCAGCCTTGCCAAGCCCGGCGACACGATCGCGGCCGAGGCCATCGCCTATCCCGGCCTGCGGGCGCTCGCCGCGCACCTTGGGATCAAAGTCGTCGGTATCCCAATCGACGAAAATGGCATGATACCGGAAGAGCTTGAGGCAATCTGCGAATCCAAGAAATTAACAGCGCTCTACTGCAATCCGACTCTCCATAACCCGACCACGGCAACATTGCCGGCGGCGCGGCGCAAGGCAATCGTCGCCATTGCACGCAACCATGGCGTCGCGATCATCGAGGATGACGCCTATGGAGCTATACCGGTCGCCGGTCCACCACCATTGGCATCGCTTGCGCCTGATATCGTCTATCACATCGCGGGCCTTGCCAAGTGCCTGTCGCCCGCGCTCAGGATTGCCTATCTCGTCGTGCCGGATCGCCAGAGCGGCATCCGCCTCGAAGGTGCGATCCGCGCAACGAGCGGCATGGCGCCGCCCTTCAATGGCGCCGTTGCGACGCGCTGGATCGAGGATGGCACGGCCGCCGAGGTCCTTGCCGCCATTCGCCGCGAGGTGACGATCCGGCAGGAAATGGTGTCGCGCCTGCTGCCGCGGGACATCGTGCAGACGGACCCCGAGGGCTTCCATTTGTGGCTGCATCTGCCGCCTCCGTGGACACGCGGCGACTTTGCCAACCGCCTCAGGGCATCGGGCATCAGCGTCGTTACCAGCGATGCGTTTGCAATCGGCTTGGCGCCGGAGGCTGTGCGCCTCGGCCTCGGCGCGGCACGAACGCACGAGGAGCTGCACCGCAGTCTGCTGGCGATCGCCGATCTGCTGCAGCAATCACCGGCCGCATCAAGCCTCGTCGTTTGAAGGTATCGCAAGCAATCGGCGAAATTGTCGCAGCAATGTATGCATACAATAAATTGACAAATGCGGGTTTCAGGCGCCTTAATGCACGCAGGCCTGAGGCGGCACGGACCATTTGGCAGCCGCACCCGGGCAAATCGGCCGGCGCACCGGCAAAGCGCTGCGCCGCGGACGCCTGAAAGGAACGCACATGTCTTCGGACCACGACTGGCCTCCCATTCCTCCCATGCAGACGGGCTTGCGTGGCCGTTGTCCGCGTTGCGGCCAGGGACATCTGTTCGAAGGCTTCCTGAAGATGCGCAAGAAGTGCGAGGTCTGCGATCTCGATTACAGCTTCGCGGACCCTGCCGACGGCCCCGCCTTCTTTGTCATCTGCTTCGGTTGCGTGCCGAGCGTGCTGCTCGGTGTCTGGCTGGAGGTGCAATACAGCGCACCTCTCTGGATGCACCTGCTGGTGACCGGACCGTTCATGTTGCTGACCTGCATTCCGCCGCTTCGACCATTGAAAGGCTGGCTGGTCTCAAGCCAGTTCTTCTACAAGGCGGAGGAAGGAAAGCTCGTGCGCAGACAGGTCGAGCCGCCGCTGGCACCAACGCAGTAGGCGTTGACTGCCGGGCATTCGGCTCCAATTCGCCAGCCTCCTGGCCGGGCCGAATACCGACATGGCGCGGGCAATGCTCACGCCATGTTTCACTTGCCCCCAATCAGGCTGTGCAATGCCGCTTGGCCCTTTCAGGCTATGACCCGATTTCGCGGCGCTGGCTCTTCACCACGAAACGGCTTTGGCGGCATCCGAAGGTGCCGCGCACCCTTCCGCCCCGCCCCTCAATCGCAAATCACTGCACAGCCGGTGTCGGTTCGCCGAGCGAAAGCATCAGGCGGTTCGCCCAGTTGAAGAATGCGGCGCCGTGGATGACGTCGGCAATCTCAAGTTCGTCAAGGCCGGCGGCAGATAGGCGCTCGATATGATCGTCGCCAAAGGTGGGTGGCGTCGCCGTCAGCGCCACCGAGGCAGCAACGATCGCGTTCCAACGTTCGCCGAGATCGGTTTCAACACCTTCGTCCAGCAATTTCTGCACGTCGTCACCCCGCTTGGAATGATGCGAAGCGAAGCGCGAGTGCACGGACGCACAGAAGATGCAGCCATTCGACCGTGATGCGGCCGTTGCCGCAAGCTCGCGCTCGGCGCGTGGCAGGCCAGTGCGGGTGTTGTAAAAGATATCCTTGTCCGTCTTCGTGCGGGCTTCGAGAACCGCAGGATCCCGAACGAGCAGGCGGAAATAGGGTGACTTGGCGCGCGACGCCTCCACGAGGCCGACAAGATGCGCCTCCGTAAGATCGTCTTCCGCAAGCGGTTCAAGCCAAGGTGTCCAGCCGATCTCGGCCTGTGTGAATGCCACTGGGCGACTTTCGATCGCGGGCGTGATGATGTGGTCGGTCATGACAAACTCCTTATGAGGCTCAGGCGGCTGCGCGCCGGGCAGATGCGGCAAGCAGACCGAGGCCGGCGATCACGCGGATCTGGAACGCGACGAATGAAACGAGCTGCGACAGCGTCACGATGCCGTCAGTCGTCCAGCCCGCATCGAGGAGCGCCTGCAGAGCCTTGGGGCTTGCGTCGCGCAGGTGGAAGACGAGCAGATGGGTATGTTCGAGCGCTGCGGCGAGCTTTTCGCCAAGCGCGTCTCGGCCGGCGTCTGAGACGCGGTAGATGGGACCGGATGCGTCCTCAATGCTCAACGGACCGGCCGGGTATCGCCCGTATGGCCCGACGGCCTGGGCTGCGCCGATCTCGGCCTTCAACACCTCTACCAACCAGCGGTTCTTTTCGCTCTCCTCCAACGGACTGACATAAAATTCGAAGATGTCCGGTTGCCGGTGTAGTCCAGCAACGAAGCTGGCGATGGCCTGGCGCTCGACCAGCGAAACATCGCTTAGAGTGGCGGGCTCGAAAAGAGCGAGGTAGCTCTTCTGCGCCTGCTCGCGCGTCTCCGGCCGCTGGGTGCGAATACGATCGAGCGATGAGCCCGGCTTGATGCCGGCGAGCAGGTCAATGATATCGGGTGTCGATGTGGTCACGTGAAGTCTCCTTCCTTGAATTGAGCGACGCCGCTGGCGTCCAAACTGTCAGCCGACGGCTCCGAGCCGTCGGGGGGCAAATTTCTCTTCCTGTGCCCACCCGAGCGCCGGCGCGACCTTGCTCGCGATCAGCTCTATGGAGCGCAGGATCAGCGGGTGTGGCGGATCGATGGAGTGAACCTGGAAGACGAGGTCTGTGACCCGATCGAGTGTCGTATCCGCACGCAGGCTTTCGATCACGTCATCGGGTGTGCCCACATGGACGTCGAAGGCCGCGATCAGATCGGCGAGCGAGCTGCCCGTCGGCTTGTGACCTGATGCAATCAAGCGCTCCGCGCCACGGCGCAAACCGATCTCGGCCAAGCGCAACGCCTCGTCGCGGCTGTCAGCCACGAAGAGGCTGCGGGATCCCAGAATTTTTGGGGCGCGACCTGCCGGCAACGCCGCGAGATAGGCATCTATGATCGGGTTCTGCAGTTCGCCGAGCGAGGCAGTCGGACGGTCGGCGGACCGAGGCTGGGTGCGCGACAGCATCAAGCCGTCGCCGGCGCGCCCTGCCCGCTCGCCGCCCGCGACAGAGAACGTCGCCTGCCAGATCCGGTCGAGAAGTTGCGGTGCAGTCGGATAAAGCTGGTCGCCGCCCGCAAGGCTGCGCCCGGCCCACGCGTCGAGAACGACTCGCAGGTGCCGGCTGAAAATATCGCCGCGCTCTGCACTCTCAAGGCCGAACGCCGTGAAGGACGACGGTGTGCCGCCGGTGCCGAAGCCGATCTCGACACGCCCGCAAGAGAGAAGGTCGAGGACCGCCGCGTCCTCGGCAACCCGGATCGGGTTTTCGAGTGGCAGGGTGATGACGCCGGTGCCGAGCCGGATACGCGAGGTCTGCGCGGCGACATGCGCCAGGAAGACGAGCGGCGCCGGCAGGCCACCCTCGTCGGCATGGAAGTGATGCTGGGCCACCCAGGCGGTATCGAAGCCGAAACGCTCGGCGGTGGCGATCTGCTCTGCCGCATAGTGATAGCGCGCGCCGGCGGGGACGTCGTCGAGGAGACGTGTAAAGAACCCGAGGCGCTTGCGTGGCGTCGTCTTTGTCATTTTTTGTCCTGTCATTCATTCCCGCGTCGTCAGACGAGGGCTGCTCTTTTTTGTCCGGGGATAGCGTTGATGAGTTCGCGGGTGTAGTCGCTGCCCGGGCGCTCGAAGACGTCCTCGACCGTTCCGCCATCGACCAGCCGGCCGTCCTTCAGCACGGACACCGTGTCCGAGATCTGCCGCACGACTGCGAGGTCGTGGGACACGAACAGGTAGGTCAGCCCGAGATCGCGCTGGAGTTCATCGAGAAGATCGAGGATGCGGGCCTGCACCGTCACATCGAGGGCGGAGACCGCTTCGTCGAGAACCACGACGTCAGGATCGAGCACCAGCGCGCGGGCGATCGCCACGCGTTGTCGCTGGCCGCCCGAAAGCGCATGCGGGCGCCGGTCAAGCGCGGTTTCAGGCAGACCGACGCGTCTGAGGATCGCCCTTACCTTTTCCTCGCGCGCTGGCCGGGCCAGCTTGGCAAAATTCAGGAGCGGTTCGGCAACGATGTCGAACACCGTCTGACGCGGATCGAGCGAGCCATACGGATTTTGATAGACCAGCTGGATCTTGCGTCGGAACTGGCGCAGCGTCTCCCCGCGAAGCGTCGAGAGATCGGTGCCATCGATCTCGATGCGACCCGCGGTCGGCTTCTGAAACCCGACAATCGCCCGGATGGTGGTGGTCTTGCCGGAGCCGGATTCGCCGACGATGGCATGGGTTGTGCCTCGACGGACCCGGAAGCTTAAGTCATCGACGGCACGAAACGATTTGCCGTTACCATCCGTCCGCACGAAGTCCTGCACAAGGCCATCGACAATGATGACGTCATCGCCGGATGCCTGAGGCTTTTCGCGCGCGGTCGCCGGCGCTTTGCGCGCAACGGCCGAGAACGACGGCGCATCGGCCAACAGCTGTCGGGTGTAGGCAGACCGCGGTGCGGCAAGCACCACCTTGGTCGCTCCCGCTTCCTGAACACGCCCGTCTTGCAGGACGACGAGCCGGTCGGCGCGATCAGCGGCCACGCCGAGATCATGGGTTACGAGCAGGACCGACGTGCCGAATTCGGTACGCAATTCGTCGATCAGGTCGAGGATGCGCTTCTGAACCGTGACGTCGAGCGCGCTTGTCGGTTCATCGGCGATGATGAGCTGCGGCTTCAACGCAACGGCGATCGCAATCAGCACGCGCTGGCGCATACCACCCGAAAGCTCGTGCGGATATTGTCGCGCCCGGAGTGCGGGCTCGCTCAACCCGACGCGCCCCAGAAGCGAAATCACCTGAGCCTCCAGGTCCCGACCGCTTGCGACACCATGGATTCGGAGGATTTCACCGACCTGCGCGCCGATCGTCTTGACGGGATTGAGCGAGCTTGCCGGATCCTGCGGCACCAGACTGATCTTTGCCCCACGCACCGCATCGAGTTGGCGATCCGACCAGCGCGCGATGTCCGTGCCGTTGAGCCTGATGCTGCCGCCATCGATGCGGCCATTGGCATGCAGCAGGCCGATGATCGACTGCGCCGTCGTTGTCTTGCCGGAGCCGGACTCGCCGACCAGCGCTACGACCTCACCGGGATCGATCCGGAACGAGACGTCGTGCACGACGCGGCGATGCGCAACGCCGTCATGATAGCCGATCGACAGGTTCTCGACCTCGAGCACCGGCGGGTGGGGAACGTTGGAGCCGCTCATGCTGCCACCTTGCCGAAGGATTGGCTGACGCGGTTTGCAGCCAGAACCACCAGAACGACGATGACCCCGGGTGCCGTGGTCAGCCACCAGGCCGTCGAGATGTAGTTGCGGCCTTCGGCAATCAGCAAGCCCCACTCCGGCGTCGGTGGCGGAGCGCCATAGCCCAGGAACCCGAGCGTCGAGATCTGCAGGACGGCCGACCCGAACTGCAATGCCGCAATAGCCAGAACCGAGGTCAGGGAGTTCGGCAGCACGTGCCGCCAGAGGACCGCAGCGAATGTGCCGCCGCTACCAAAAGCTGCCTCGACATAGTCGCTGCGCCGGACGCGAACGACCTCCGAACGCGACAGACGGGCAAAGCGCGCAACCGAGGTCACGCCAACGGCAACGGCCGCATTGACCGTACCGAAGCCGAGCAGGATGATGATGCTGAGCGAAAGCATGAGCGGCGGTATCGACAGCAAGACATCGACGAGACGCATGATCGCATCGTCAACCCGGCGCCGGACCGATCCTGCTATGACCCCAATGGTGGTGCCGACGACAAGACCGAGCGCCACAGCGACAAAAGCACCGGTCAGCGAATGCACCGCGCCGTAGACAATGCGGGCGTAAAGATCGCGCCCGAGCGCATCGGTACCAAGCAGATGGCTGGCATCGGGCCGGCGCAACTGTTCGCCACCGACCCCTTCGAGGGGATTGTAGCTGGTGAAAAGCCACGGAGCGACGGCCCAAAGGAAGGCGATGGCAAGAACCAGCCAGGACAATGCGAGGCCCACTGGCAACCGTCGGACGAAATGGGGGAGCGAGAAGCGCCCGCCCGCCCGCTGTCCATGCCTAGACGCGATGGCGTCGTCCTGGATCGTATCGAACGTGGTCATGCCGTGGCTCCTGCTTTTGTACGAAGGCGGGGATCGAGCACAGGAAAGAGCAGATCCACGATGAGATTGATGGTGACGAAGGCGAGTGCTGAGAACACAACAATCGCCTGAAGCACGGCGGCATCCTGACTGCCAACGGCCCTTCCCGTGAGGCCGCCGATGCCATTGAGGCCGAAGACCGTTTCGGTAACGACCGCACCGGCGATGAGTTCGCCAAAGAGCACGCCGGCGATCGTCAGCGTCGGCAGCAGCGCGTTCTTCGCCACGTGCCGCCACAGCACCCACTGGCGGGTCGCCCCCTTGGCGCGGGCAACAGCGACGAAGGGCCGTGTCAGCACGTCATCGATGTTGCGCACCAGGACCTGGGCAAGCGGGGCGGAGATCGGCACGGCAAGCGTGAAGACCGGCAGGATCAGTTCCTGCCACGGACCAGGATTGATGACCGGCACGAGCTTCAGCCGGAACGAGAAGATCTGGATCAGCATGATGCCTAACCAGAAGGTCGGGATCGAGATGAAGAGCGACGGCACGGACTGGATCGCGCCGCGCAGCCAGGCGAAAGGCGTGAGGCTCGACACGAAGGCGATGACGACGGCAAAGACCGCGGCCAGCAGGAAGCCGAGCGATGCAAGTTTGAGTGTCGCCG
Organism: Ensifer adhaerens; assembly: GCF_013283195.1. Classification (GTDB taxonomy): domain Bacteria; phylum Pseudomonadota; class Alphaproteobacteria; order Rhizobiales; family Rhizobiaceae; genus Ensifer; species Ensifer adhaerens_G. The sequence continues at coordinate 1,425,230 of NZ_JABEKT010000002.1, forward strand.
GCAGATGAGCGGCAAGCATCGTGCTGACGGGCACGCCCACCTGAACGGAATAGCCGAAATTGCCGGTCAGAAACCGCCCGATCGTCTGGATATACTGCACCCAGATGGCGCTATCGGCTGCATAGGACGCACGGATGTCGGCGATCTGCTGCGGGTTTAGCCCAAGTTCCGGGTTTTGGAACTTGATGAGGATGGCATCCCCCGGCATCGCCTGCAGCAGCACGAAGGAAATGGTGAAGGCCGCCCATAGGACGAACAACGCCTGTCCCAGGCGATTGAGCAAATATCCGGACATTTGCCGTTCCTCTGCTTTGTGTCATTGCGAAGACCGGCCACGGCAATGCGCGTGGCCGGTTGAACAGCATCAATGTTCGGCGAGCCAGGTGCTGTAGAAGCTCGGGCGGCCGACCGACTCGAAAGCGATGCCCTGGACGTAAGGCGCGCCGGCGAAGGCCTGCGGCTCCTCGAAGATCGGGATCGCATAGGCCTGGTCAATGACGTAGTCCTGGACCTCGCCGGCGATTGCAAACCGCTTCTCACGATCGGGCTCTGCGGTGAGCGCCTCAAGCAGGCCGTTCAGCTTGTCGTCGGCAAAACTCTGGACCTTATCGCTCTGCCCGCCCTTCTGGCGCAGCACGTCTCGGTTCTTCGGGTAGTACTGGCTCTTGATCACGTCAGGATCGGCGCGACCGACCATCGCCGGAGAAACCGGTGTCTTGAGCGGATCGAGATCGTCGACGACCCGGCTGCCGCTGTCGCCCGCAAGTACTGTCAGCTTGACGCCGAGCTTGCCCCATTGCTGGGCAACGAGCTGCAAGGTTTCCTTGTTCTGCGGCTGTGGCAGAGATTCGTACGCCGTCAGCACCAATTCCTTGCCGTCTTTCTGCCGCAGGCCATTGGCGCCGACCGTCCAGCCGGCCTCTTCGAGAAGTGCCTTTGCCTTTTCCGGATCGAAGGCGAGTTTGGCAGAAATGTCGCGGTAACCGAGCGCCGTCGAGGCGATGATCGATGTCGCCTGCGGGTAATTGGCGGAAAACAGCGTCGTGACGATTTCCTTGGCGTCGGTCGCGTGCAACAGCGCCTTGCGGACCCTGACGTCTGCGACTAGTGGATTGTCGGGACGGAAGACCACGCTGTTGTTCACGCCGCGCGTCGAGGGCGCGTAGATCTGGTAATCCTGGGCCTCGACCTGCTTTTCGTCATAGGCCTGTACCTGGCGGATGAAATCGGCCTGACCGGCAAGCAGCGCGCCGATGCGCACGCTGTCTTCGCCGGTGATGATGTACTTGATACCATCGAGATAGGCCCTGCCCTGATGCTCCAGCTTTGCCGGACCCCAGGCGTATTCTTCACGCGCCTTCAGGTTCAGCTCCTTGCCGATCGTTTCGCTATCGACGACAAACGGACCGGAACCGATGATCTTGGTGGCGTCGCCCAGCTGTTCGAAAGGAAGCGCCAGCGTGCTTGCCGCGACAAGGCCGGAACCGATGACCGAGGTGCCCTGCAGGAAGCCGGGTGACGGCTTCTTGAAGAAGAATTTGACCGTCTGGGGATCGACGACCTCGCTGCGCTCGTAATTGTTGATCACCTCCGACACCGGCTGTTTCAGCGCCTTGTTGCCGAGCCCGAAGACGTCGTAATTCTTGGCGACGGCTGCCGCATCGAGTGGCGTGCCGTCGGAGAAGGTGACGCCCGGGCGGATCTTGAACGTGTACTCGGTCGCGTCAGCGTTGACCGTCCAGGATTCGGCGATCCAGGGCTCGATTTCGAGCGTCTTCGGATTCTGATAGGTCAGCTTGTCGGTGATCTGATTGAGGATGCCACCGTTCGGATAGAAGCCGCCGGCCGGCGGATAGAGATTGGTATGGGCCTGCTGCTCGAGATAGATCAGCGTTCCGCCCTTGACCGGCTCGCTAGCAAAAGCGCCAGGCAGGAAAAGGCCGGAGGCGGAGATTGTCGCCAGCGTCAGCGCAAGCCGTTTCAGTTTCGTCGTCATGGGAGCCTTCCTTCAAATGTCTGAAGGCTATCGTACGAGGAAGTGTCGGATCATCAACTAAATCTAGTAAATTAATATGCTATATGTTCCGAGCGAATGGAAAGAAGCATCTCCGTCTCCGAGCCGATGGAGATATTTCTCCCGAGGCCGTCTCACTGCCTTCTTTTGCTGGTCTCAAGCGACATGCGGATCAGGGCGTTGAAAGACCGTCTGTTATCGTGGGCGAAACGCTTCACGTGCCATTGACAATTCGGCCCCTATTCATTGAAAACTTTGCCAATTCCTTCCAAGCCCGAGATTGAGATATTCATGACAAATAACAAGGTTCTTGTCGTCGGCGGCGCCGGCTATATCGGCTCGCACACCTGCCTTCAGCTGGCCTCCAAGGGTTTTGAACCCATGGTCTACGACAACCTGTCGAACGGCCATGAGGAGTTCGTCAAATGGGGCGTTCTGGAAAAGGGCGACATCCGCGACCGGCAGCGGCTCGACGACGTGCTGGCACGACACAAGCCGCGGGCGATCCTTCACTTCGCCGCGATGATCGAAGTCGGCGAATCCGTCAAGGATCCGGTCTCCTTCTACGACAACAACGTCATCGGAACCTTGACCCTGCTGTCGGCAGCACTTTCGGCCGGCATCGAGGCTTTCGTGTTTTCGTCCACCTGCGCCACCTATGGATTGCCGGAAAGCGTGCCGATCGACGAGCAGCACCGCCAGGCCCCGATCAACCCCTATGGCCGCACGAAGTGGGTCTGCGAGCAGGCATTGAAGGACTACGGGCAGTACAAGGGACTGCGCTCGGTCATCCTGCGTTACTTCAATGCCGCGGGTGCCGACCCCGAGGGGCGGATCGGCGAGTGGCACGAGCCTGAGACCCACGCGATCCCGCTCGCGATCGATGCCGCCCTCGGTCGCCGCGATGGCTTCAAGGTCTTCGGCACCGACTACGACACCCGCGACGGCACCTGCGTGCGCGACTACATCCACGTGCTCGACCTTGCCGACGCGCATGTGCGCGCCGTCGAATACTTGCTTGAGGGCGGCGACAGCGTCGAGCTCAATCTTGGCACGGGCACCGGCACGACGGTCAAGGAACTGCTGAACGCGATTACAGAGGTCTCCGGCCGCACCTTCGGCATCGACTATGTCGATCGTCGGGAAGGCGATTCGACCACGCTCGTCGCCAACAACGACAAGGCCCGCGCAGTGCTCGGCTGGGAGCCGCAGTATGACCTCGCGGCGATCACGCGCACGGCCTGGAACTGGCATTCCCGCCGCAACCAGGGTGCCTGAGATCAGGAACCTCGACGAACCGCATCCTGGCTTAGACGGCTAGGATGCCGGACGTACCCGGTTCAGGGGCAATCTGGAGCGGGTACGTCGCGTAATCGGGCGCTCGATGATGAAATACGCGGCAATGCCGGCCAGCGTGCCGGCCACGAGCGCGACAAGCAGTGTCGGCGCTGAATTCAAGCCGACCACCGCCGCGACCTTGACGACGACCGATATCGCGAAGGTGTGCCACAGGTAGATCGAATAGGAGGCATCGCCGAGCAAGGTCGGCAATGTCCATTTTCGGAACCAACCGTCGGATTCAAGCGCAAGGGTGCCGGTGACCAGCATGACGGCCAGCGGGCCCAATATCCTTTCGTCGAACGGCAGGCGCAGGACGGCAAGGCCCGCGAGCCCCAGGAATGAACCGGCGACAAGCACGATGCCGACACCTGGTCCGGCAATCCGGCCCCGCAGCCAGAACTCGGCAACAATCATGCCGGCCACGAACTCGAGGATGACGGCGCGCGTATAGGTCAAAAACAGCGCGTTCTCCGTATCGATGGCAAGCCCGAGCAGCACTAGCGAAACGAACACCGCCGCCATCGCCGGCAGTCGACGATGCCGGGGCAGCATCAACGATGCGGCGAAGACGACATAGAAGAACATCTCGAAATTCAGCGTCCAGCCCTGCACGAGCACCGGCCAGATTTCGCCGCTGCTCGGCGAGCGCGCCGGGATGAACAGCAGTGAAGCGACGATGTGTTCGAGCGACAGGACGAGATTCGGGAAAAGGCCGGCAATACCTCCCCCGATCATCACCATCGTCGCGAGCCAATAGACCGGCGCAATCCGGCGCAGCCGCTCCTTAAGGAAAGCAAGTGGTCTTGTCGGACGACGATCGCTGATCACCCACATGATGAAGCCACTGATGACGAAGAAGACATCGACGCCGGCAGCCCCGATCGCGAAGTGGTGGCCCGTCCGCTCGGCCGCGTGAAAGAGCACGACACCGAGCGCGGCAAGCGCGCGCAGATATTGTATGCCGTGGATTGTTTTCATCGGCGTGGCGGTCATCAGAACCTCAGCTGCGGGTGGTGGCTTGCCAGCACCCTGCCCTCAGCAAGCCGACGCTCGCTGACGACCTGCCGGCCCTGCCTGATCGTCAGCTTTCCGGCTGCAAAGTAGAGCAGGAAAGAGCCGACGTGGTAGGGATTCATGATGTCGATTTCGACGAAGGCCCGCACGAGCAGCAGCAGCACCACGCCGAACAGAACGGAAGATTCCACGTGATGGTCATAGGTGAGCAGCCGCTTGATATGGCCGAAGACGGTCACCAGGAGCACGGTGCAAAGCAGCACGAGCCCGATCGCGCCGGTCTCCACCATCGCCTCGATGAAGGTGTTGTGGAAATGGAAGCCCGAGCGGGTCGCGATGAAGAATTCTTCCCACAACCGCTCCGGTTCGGAAAAACCCTGGACCCAATAGGCCTGGTAACCCACACCGACGACAGGTGAAGAGAGTGCAGCCTCAATGCCCTGCCGCCAGAGATAGGTTCGCCCGGTCAGCGTGGAATCCTTGCCGAAGAGCCCGAGAATGAGGTCGACGCCGCCACCGTAGACCGCGGCAATGGCAGTGACCCCGCCCACGACGATGGCGGCGAGAAACAACCCCTTGCGATGGCTGGGCGACAACATGCCCACGGCGCGCATGCCGAGCCAGCAACAGACGATAGCGACGGCCGTCAGAACCGATGTCGCCGATTGCGAGGCAAACAGCGAATAGGCCGATATCAGTCCGACGGCTCCTGCGGCTCCGAGCCAAAACCTGCGCTCCCCAAGCGCAACAGGCGCGATGAAGGCAAAGTAGATCCCAAGAGACGCATAGAACCCGAGCTGGTTCTTCGAAGCAAAGGCACCGACGAAACTATAGGTGCCGTCAAGCGGATCCAAGTGGTAGACGCCAAACAGCAACGAATAGACGAGCACGATACCGACCCCCGCCAGCGCGCCGCGCACGAGCGTGCGGATGTCGATCGTGCGCATGACGATCAGGGCGCAGACGACATGGGAGAGGTACTGCACCCCCGTCCTTGCCGTCATCCCCGGCGCTGCCGACCAGAACACCGACAGGCAGGCAAAGACCGCAAAGGCAAGGATCCAGATATATCTGCCGTAATTGCCGAGCACCCTTCGATAATCGACGAGGACCAGTGGCAGCCACAGCGCGTAATAGACCAGGATCGACGCCTGCCCGAACCGCGAGGAATAGGCGAAGACGAAGAACGATATTGCCAGCGCAAACGTACCGTAGGCCTGGTTTTCACCGGGAGAAACGAGGCTTGCCTTGGAAATTTTCATCGTGATCCTTCAAAGCGTTTCTCGATTAACGGGCATCCGAGAAACGCTCTATTTTGTTCTCAAGCGCTTCCTGATGGTCCCGCGCTTCGCACTTCTCCCCGAAACGCGCTAACGCATCGCAACGTTGGCTTCGATCTTGATCACGTCGCCCGGCTGAACCGGCGTGTTCTCATCGGCCGCAATCTCGACAGCCTTGCCTTCCTTCTCGCGGACGATCGAATAGCTGATCACAGCCTCCGACCCGTTGTCCTTGGTCTGCGCCGCCTCGGCCGATTGCAGCAGCGCCTCGGTCATGAGGTCGCGACTGGTGCCAAGCTTGATCGCCAAGGTGTCGAGTTCGGCCTCGGTGTTCTGCAGGTCCTGGGCAAGCTGGGCATCCCAATCGTTGCGCAGGTTTGTGTCGTCCTGGGTCGCCTTGCTGACATCCTGCTTTGCCTTCAAGGATGCGGTATCGATATCGAGGACGGCCCCCTGCAACTCGGCCACGCGCTGTTCTAGCGCGAGCTTGCGCGCAGCCAGCGCCAGTCCCTTTTCGGCAAGGCCTTCGATCTTGTCCCTGTCCTCGATCACCAGGTCCAATTGGCGGTTCTGGGTCTCGGACTTTTTCGCCAGCGCCTCGATCTCGTTTTCGAGCAGGGATTTGAGATCGGCCAGCGATGCCAGCTGACGCTTCTGCCTCTTGTCGCGCGATACCATCAGTGCCGTCTCGCTTTCGAGCAGGCCGGCGACGTCGGCGGCGTCCCTTAATTCCTTCGGCAGTTCGATCTTGTCCTTGCCGGCGATCTCCGCCTGCAGGCGCGCGCGCCGGATCAGGAGCCGGTTGCGCTCGGAGACCTGCACGCTCGAATCTCCGCGGGCATTGATGTAGTCGCGGGCGAAACGCTGGCCGCTTTCCGAACGTCTCAAGCCGCCACCGAGACTGACGGCCTTCAACACCGTCAGGCTCGGCGCGTAGGGGTACTCACCGGGCTTCTGAACCTCGCCTGAGAGATAGACCGGGCGATACTGGGCGAGTTCGACCGAGGCCGATGGCCGGTCGCGCAGACCGAACAGCGTCTGCATCTTGACGCCGATCGCCTCGCTCATCTCGGCAGTCGTCTTGCCTGCTGCCGGCAAGTCGCCAATGAAGGGGATGGAGACCATGCCGGATGCACCGACGGTATAGTCACCGCTGACCACGGACCAGTCGCGCACCGCGCCTTCGGCTGTCTGCCATTCGGCAACGCGGATCTTCAGCTTGTCCATGACGCCGAGATGGTATTCGTCGGCATGTGCCGGCAGCGTGCCGAACACGGTTATGGCCGCAAGCATGGCGGCCTTGAGAGAATATGGCTTTCGCAGGGAGATCAGGGATCTCCCGTTGGCAATTTGATGTGTCATTGCGGTTTCCCGGTTGCTGGTCGCGCGCTCCGGCGTCCAACGACCGAGGTCGTCAGGCTCCGTGGCGCAGCGTTGGTCAGTAGCTGCCGCGAGAAAAGCAGACTGCGGGGATCGTCTTGAAGACGATGGAGACGTCGCGGATCAGCGACCAGTTCTGCACATAGTGCGTGTCGAAGGCGACGCGTGTTGCATAGGAAACGTCATTCCTGCCGCTGATCTGCCAGAGGCCGGTCAGGCCCGGCCGAGACTGAAGATAGAAGACGGCTGCGGCGTCGTAGAGTTCGAGTTCGTCTTCCACGACAGGTCGCGGGCCGACGATGCTCATTTCACCGCGGATGATGTTGATCAACTGCGGCAGTTCATCGAGGCTGAGCTTGCGCAGCACGCTGCCGACGACGGTCACCCGTGGATCGTCCTGTAGTTTGCGTGTCGCTCGCCATTCCTCGTAGGCTGCCGGATTGTTGCGAAGATGATCCTGCAAAAGCCGATCGCCGTCTGCCCGCATCGTGCGGAACTTCAGGCAGCGGAATGAGCGGCCGTTGTGGCCGATACGGCGGTGGCCGTAGAAAACGGATCCGCCATCCGAAAACTTGACGAGCGTCATCAAGAGCAGGAAGAGCGGACTGAGAAAGACAAGAGCGAGTGAAGCGGTGAAGACGTCGAAGCCGCGCTTCGAAATTCCTCCCACCGGACGATATGCTCCTGACTCTGCGGTACTGAAAAACGGCGAATTGGCCGATCGAGTCGCAGACTTCATAGAGAAGACTCCATTTACGTTGGCGATTGGTCGGTCCCCTTGGGGCGCACTCGTATCCAAGAATGAGTGTATGGTTAGGATTTGCTTTTTAAAGGCGAAAAGATGACCGGCGGCGTGCGCACCTCCCGCAGACGTATATCATCAATCGCGAATATGTAATATTTCCTCGTGAACGAAGATCATCTATTCATGGATGAGCAAGTGTATTCCTGAAGATGCCGATGTAATTTCCGGATGTATCGACATTACTCATGAAATAATCGACCGTACCTTGGTATCAGGATGTTTGCTTTCATCTTGTATCGGAAATTTTGCCCTCTCGGTAAATTGAAATCCGTCAATTTGGGCGACGCATCTTGCGATGCAGCAATATTTTGCACTGCACGCACATAGCCGTCACCAACGCGAAGCTTGTAACAAAAGTTGATAGTGAAAGCGGATCGAAGGCCAACCTCGAGACGAACGAAACAAGGCGAAACCCACAGTGGGTGGAAACGGGAGGTTCGGCCCGGTCGTTGCCAACCTCAATTCGGCCGGTGAAAATCGATTCCCTCTGCCTCTCCCGAAAGCCATATCAAAAGCCAAATCAACGGAATTTGATTGGCACCGGCCTGTTCTAAAGGCGACATAAACATTTTCGGGGCTATAGCGGCTTATATTGCATCTGCGGCTATTGTCGGTTGAACCGGGGCGTAACCGCCAATATATTGAAACTCTGTGGTGGGAAGGGCTTTGGCTCCGATGGAGACACCAACAACAGATCCGAAAGCTAGGTAGCGCGATGTTCGCACCCCGCGTCTTTGCCAGCATGATTGGCGCCTTGACGGTCTTTGCCATCGTCACCTACCTGCTGAACGGCTCACTGACCTCGACCCTGATCCAGACCCTGATCTGCGCCGTGCTGATGCAGGTCGGCTATTTCCTGGCTGTCGTCTTCCTCGTTTGGAAGAAGGCGCGCGAACGCGACCGGCAGGCAGCCGAGAACGCACGCACAGCGACGGAAGAAAAACAGACCGGCAAGGTTTCGACTGGGCGGTTGAACAGGCCCGGCCACTTCAATCCCTGACGCGCAAAAGGCGGCCTTCCTTTGCCGCCAATGATGCCATCGACAAAAAAGTCAACGTTTTGACGCGGTTACGACATGATCGCGTTGCATCTTGCGGCGCGCCGGCAAAGCAACACCGATGCCGGCCATGCCCGACGTAACGCTGGAGGCCAGAATGACCGCAGCTGCAACGATGGACGTCTGTGTCATCATCGCCGCAAAAAACGCCGCCGAAACGATTGCAAGGGCCGTCGCTTCGGCGCTTGCCGAGCCCGAAACCGCCGAGGTAATCGTGATCGACGATGGTTCGACGGACACGACCGCATCGTCTGCCTTGTCGGCTGCCGATGACACAGGACGTCTGAACGTCGTTCGCTTCGAGAACAATCGCGGCCCGGCTGCTGCACGAAACCACGCGGTCGCAATCAGCCGCTCGCCGATCCTTGCCATCCTCGATGCCGACGATTTCTTTCTGCCCGGCAGGCTCACCCGACTTCTCGCTGTGTCTGATTGGGATTTCGTTGCCGACAACATCGCCTTCATGGACGAGACGGCCGCCGCCAGCGCCGCGGCCGACGTCGGCCGGTTCCAGCCGGAACCACGCCTTCTCGACCTCAACGGCTTCGTCGAGGGCAACATCTCGCACCGCGGCGTGAGGCGTGGCGAGATCGGCTTTCTGAAACCGCTGATGCGGCGTGATTTTCTATCGACGCATCAGCTCGCCTACAACGAGGCTCTTCGTCTCGGCGAAGACTACGACCTCTACCTGCGAGCGCTTGCCAAAGGCGCGCGTTACAAGATCATCCACAGCTGTGGCTACGCGGCGATCGTGCGTGGCAATTCGCTCAGCGGCAGCCATCGCACCGAGGATCTGAAGAGGCTTTACGAGGCCGACCGGGGCATTCTCGCCGACAACCGATTGAGCGCCGAGGCGGCCGCCGTCATTCGCCGGCACGAACGCCATATTCGCGGGCGCTACGAGCACCGGCGTTTCCTCGATCTGAAACGCGAAGGCGGCCCGATCGCCGCCATCACCTATCTGCTCGGCAAGCCGGGGGCAATTCCTGCGGTTGCCGGTGGCATCTTTGCCGACAAGGCCGAACGCATACGACCGACCGAGGCGCTTGCCGAACGCGGCAACTCGAACCGGTTGCGCTATCTGTTGCCGGCCTCGGCCGAATTGAGTTGATCGCCTTCAACGGCGCCCGTCGCGGGCGCCGTTGAATTTCTCCTTCTAGAGATAATCGCGACGAACGGTTTCGAGAACGTCGCGGAAGCGCGCCTTGCGCTCGGCAAGGACGCGGTCTTCGCTCAGTTGCGGCTCGGCCCTGCTCGCCTGCCACAGGGCCAACGTCGAGGGAGCAGCCAGAAACTGCTTGGCGGCTCCACGCAGGAAGGTCTGCCTCGGCGGCGTCGTGCCGACGACGAGGTCGCCGTCGATCTGGCGCCGGTTCGGGTCTTCACCGTCGGTTTCAGCGATATCGAATCCCATGCCCCAAAACCTCGTGCCCTTGATCATCGCTTCAGCGCGGCTTGAAACCGGGACATGGCGCGGGCGATAGGTGACGCCGACCGTCTGCGCCCAGTCGTTCCACTTGAAGCTGTTGATGCTGTCGGATGTCGAAACCGCCACCCACGGAACCCGAAAGGCATCCGCAAGGATTGCACCGTGCATCGATTCCGCCACGATCAGCTCGGATTGGGCGATCTCCCGGATGACGGCTCCTGCCTCGCCGCGCGGGTCGATATAGTGCAGGCCAACCGTACCGCAGGTCGTCGGCCACATGCCGGCGATCGCGCTTTCCCAATGGGGAACGAAACTGCGCTTGTGGATCTTCGGCAGGTTCCGGAATTCCGGCATCTCGGCAACCATCACGGCCGGATCGATGATGCCAAGTTCGGGCGAAACTCCGACCTTCTCGGCGGTTAGCGGCCCGCGTACACAGCGGACGTCCCACTCCGCCTTGTCGCGCATATCCGGAAGCGTGCCATAGCCGAAGCCACTGCCGAGCACGAGTTTTCGCATACCGTCGGGCAGTAACGCTCGGTTGAGCACCGTACCGACGCCGACGAGCACGATGTCGTCATGGCTGTCGCGGAAACCAGGCAAGAGGAAATCCCAGAGCCAAAGATTGAGGTCGTCTCCGAAATTGCCGTGATGTGATTCCCAGTAATAGGGCTTCATGAGCGGTCCTTCTCTCAAATGAAAATGTGTCCGGCGCCGCAAGCGGCGTCTCTGTTCCCTCCTGAGGGATGCTGTCTTCGTGATCAGCGTTGCGGTGATAGTTTGCCGACGGCCAATTGGAGGGCGCTTTGCAGCAATTTCGGATCGCGCCACACCCAGCGCGCCAGGAGCCTGAACTGCGGCGATTGCTTGCGGCGCAGCCGCCGCGCCTGGCTCCACAGCGCCTGTCGGCGGGCCGTGTGCTGGTAGGAGCGGATCGAAGCGATTTCCTGTGGGCGGCGCGAAAACCGGCCCTCGAGCGTTTCAAGCGCCACGAAGGTGTTGAACTGCTGCTGCAAGAATTCCGGCGAATCGTTGTCGATCGAATGGAAGATGTTGATGCCTTCGCCGCGCTCGGCACCGGCCGCATCGCAAAGCACAACGCGCCTGGCCGCAAGCACGCAGTCGCAGAAGAACAGCACATCTTCGGCGGCCAGCCGCAAGGCTGCATCGAAGCGGATATTTTCGAACAGCGCGCGCCCGATCACCATGCAGGACAGATGCAGGAAGCTCCAGTTTCTCAGCATCACCTGTGAAAGATCGGGAATTTCCACCACCAGCGGGCTCTGCTGCAGGCGAATGCAGGTGTCGCTCTTCAGGAGATCGGCAACGCCGAAATGATAGTAGAATGCATCGCCGCCCGAGATCGATGCCCAGTAGCAATCGGCATCGTAGCGCGTCAGGCTTTGATAGGCATTCTTCAGGTGATCCGGCGTCCAGATGTCGTCGGAATCGAGGAACGCCACGTATTCCGCATCGTGAGGAACATGGTCGAGCCCGGTGTTGCGTGCACCGCCCGGCCCCTGGTTGGGCTGGCGTATAATGGTGATGCGTGCGCGCAGGTCTTCACCAAGCGGAGCCAGTTCCTCATCGACGGAATAGGGCGACTGATCGTCGACAACCAAGACGTGAAAGTCCTGGAATGTCTGGGCGAACACGGACTTGAGCGCCCGCCGAAGAATGCCCGGCTCCTTCTGGTAGTAAGGGATAATAATCGTAAGCTTTGCCATCTTTTCGCCCCTGCGGTTTCTCTACAAAGAGTCTTGCGTGGTCACCTCCCACCGGGTCGCGGCCGTATGTCTATCGCCTGTCCTTTGCCTCTTATTCTTTCAAAGGACTCACGGGATGTTCGCCATGCCCTCCACCGTCAATGCCAAATCCGTCACCCGTAACGTCGGCTGGAGCGTGCTCTCAAAGACAGGCACATTCGGGCTGAAATTTGTCACCGTGCCTATTCTGGCGCGCATCCTGACGCCTGAAGAGTTCGGAACGGTCGCGGTCGCGCTCACTGTCGTGCAGTTTCTGGCGATGATCGGCGGTGCCGGTCTCGCCTCCGCGCTGATCATTCAACGCGAGGAGGAAATGGAACTTGTCCACTCGGCCTTCTGGGCGAATCTGGCGATTTCCGTGGCCATGGCGCTTGGCCTTTTCGTCTTTGCCGCCCCACTCGCAACGCTGCTCGGCGCGCCTGACGCCACCTACCTTCTGCAGATCATGAGCCTGCTTATCCCGCTTCAGCTTGGCGGGGATGTCGCCTATGCGCTTCTCGCCCGGCGCATGAATTTCAGCAAGGATGCGGCCTGGAGCATGATTTCGGAAACGGTTGGCGCACTCGTCGCCGTTATCATGGCGCTTGCGGGCTTCGGTATCTGGTCGCTCTTGGGACAGCTCTTTGTATCGGCATTGATCCGCCTTGCGGGGCTCTATGCCGTTTCCGGCTACATTCCGAAGCTGGTCTTTTCGTTCCGGCGCGTATGGACACTAAGCCGATTCAGCCTCGGCATGATGGGCTCGGAAATCGCCAACTTCATTACCTTCCAGTCGCCGATGGTGGTGATTTCCCGCTATCTCGGTCTTTCCGATGCGGGCGCCTATTCCGCCGCCAACCGCTTTTCCAGCATTCCCAACCAGATCGTGCTTTCAGCCGTCATGGGTGTGCTTTTCCCAGCCTTCAGCCACATGGGCGAGGATCGCCAGCGCCGCTCCCAGGCGCTCATGCTGAGCACGCAGGTGACCACGGTGCTGCTTGCACCGATGATGTTCGGGCTGTGGGCACTCGCCGAGCCAGCGATGCTCGTGCTCTTCGGCAGCCAATGGGCGGCGGCATGGCCGGTTCTCGGCCTTCTGGCCCTGTCCAAGGGCGTCCTCACGCCGTGCAGCACTTACGTGCCATACCTCAAGGGCATCGGCCAGGGGGCGGTTCTGTTCTGGTGGGCCGTGATCCGGGCTCTCGTCACCACCGGCGCAGTCGCCTATGGCGCCATCAACGGCTCGCTGATCGAGGCGATGATCGCCCTTTGCATCGTCAACGTCCTGACGCTCGTCGGGTATTCGTGGGTGGTCTTCCGGGCTGACGGCATGCCGTTCTTCAGAGGTTTCTTCGTCTCGACCAGACCAATGTTTGCAGCCTTTGCCATGGCGCTTACGGTGCGCCTCCTCCTTGAGCGCTTCGGTTCGCACGTTCCCAATGCCATCATGCAGGTGCTCGTCGGCGCCGCCATCGGCGGTGGCATCTACGTCATTCTGATGGCTCTGACGGAGCGCAAACTGCTGGTGAAGCTTCAGCAAATGATCCGTCAGCGCGGCGCAGCGGCACCGGCTCCAGAACCTGCGGAATGATATGGGTTAGCGAACTGCGATGTGCCTCACACTCGCCGCAATTCTCACTGCGGGAGGCAAAAAACCTTGAATTGACAATGATCAACGAAAAAAAGTCTGCCATTTTTGCTGGCAATTATCCGACGTAAATTCAACCCAAGGATACGCTTCATTAGAATATGAGCATGTTGCGCAACATGCGACAAGCGGTGCGCTTTTGACGATTGCAGCGGTCAATTCGCCTTCAATTTGCGGTGAATTCGAAATGCGGCGAATGCTGCACCGCAACAAATCATGACCGATTCTTTTGCTGCAGCGCCATATTTTCAGCCGCGCCCCTGCCCTAGCTTAAGTGATGCGGGCTCTAGTCTGCTCTGTTGAAACGGCGCCGAAAATGGCGCTGGCAGATAGGAGTGACGGATATCGTGGCTATGGACGCGAACATTTCCTCGCGGATCAATCTGATGCGCATCGTGCTGATTTCCGGCATCGTCTTCGTACATGTGCCGCATGATCCGCAGACGAGCCCCTTCCTCGGTACCTATGGGTTCTGGGACTGGCTGCGCGTGTTTCTGGGCGATAGCCTCTTTCGTGTCGGCGTTCCCTGCCTCAGCGCGATCTCCGGCTATCTCCTGTTCCGCCGCGGCCTGGAGACGTTCGACTACGGCAAGACGCTTCGGACCAAAGCGCGCACGGTATTGCTTCCCTTCCTTCTGTGGAACCTTTCCTTTCTGGCGCTGGTGTATGTCGCGCAGCTCAAAAACATCGGTTTCGGCTACCTTCCGGATGTGGTGAACGCCAGCCCGCGCGAATGGCTGAGCCTGGCGTTTGCGCTCGAGGGACTGCCGATCAACGTGCCGCTCTACTTCCTGCGCGATCTACTGCTTTGCATCCTGCTCTCGCCAGTGCTCGCCTGGCTGATCAAGCGCTATCCGCTGCAGGCGCTTGGCCTGCTACTTGCTTACGCGGTGCTTCCGCTGCCGAACGGTATCTTCCTGAAGAAATCGATCCTGTTCGGCTTCTCAACCGGTATCTATCTGAGCCTGCACCGCATCGACGTTAAGCGGCTCGATCCCTATGCGCGATCGATCACCGCCCTCTTCCTCGCCGCTGCCGTCGCGCTGTCGATCGTTCTCTACCAGACAGGCCCCGAGTTCCCCGCCTGGGTCGATATGCTGCGCAGCCTGACGGCCCTTTCCGGCATCGTCGGTTCCTGGGCCGTATCCGCGCTTCTCATGCGCACCAGGCTCGGCGAACGGCTGGCGCGCTCCGGCGGCCTCAGCTTCTGGATCTTCTGCGCCCACTACCCCCTGCTCATCCTTTTCTGGATGGTGTGGAACCGCACCGGGTTCACCGACTACCGTCTGTTCTACTTCGTGATCCCCTTCATCACGATTGCCCTTCTCGTTGCCGCGCATGCTTACGCCAAGCGCCTCGCACCGGGTTTCACCGCCGTCCTGACCGGCAGCCGCACCGACGCCTCCCGAGCCAATGCGCGCCCGGACACCGGACGTCGCACCGACTACTCCCCTCAGCAAAGGACCTGACCATGAGATCGATCAGACCTCACCGCCTCGCCCTGCTCACGATTCTCCTTGCCGGGATTGCCGGCTCTGCATCAGCTCAGCAAGGCGCCACAGGCACCTCGTTCCTCGACAATTTCGACGCGCTCGACACCGGCCACTGGTATGTCTCCGATGGCTGGAACAACGGCCCACACCAGAACTGCACCTGGTCGAAGGATCAGGCGATGGTCGTCGACGGCGTCCTTGAGCTCAAGTTCGAGGAAGGCAAAAAGGGCGAGCGCAACTATGCCTGCGGTGAAGTCCAGACCCGCAAGCGCTTCGGCTACGGCACCTACGAAGCCCGCATCAAGGCAGCCGACGGATCCGGGCTGAACTCGGCTTTCTTCACTTACATCGGTCCCGCCGACAAGAAGCCGCATGACGAGATCGACTTCGAGGTGCTCGGCAAGAACCCGGCCAAGGTGCAGCTCAACCAATATGTCTCGGCCAAGGGCGGCAACGAGAAGCTCGCAGACGTACCGGGCGGCGCCAATCAGGGCTTCAACGACTACGCCTTCGTCTGGGAGAAGGAGCGGATCCGCTACTACGTCAATGGCGAACTGGTCCACGAGGTGAGCGATCCCGCCAAGATCCCGACCAACGCGCAGAAGATCTTCTTCAGCCTGTGGGGCACTGACACGCTCAGCGATTGGATGGGCACCTTCAATTACAAGGGGCCGACGGCGCTGCAGGTCGACCGGATCGCCTTCACTGCGCCCGGTGACAAGTGCCAGTTCGCCGAATCCGTCGCCTGCAAACTGGACTGAGGACACCACCGCACCGCCGCATCCGTGCATCGCGCCACAAATGGCGCGTTGCACGATTTCTTGAATGACGCTTGGCTCGGGCTGAGCAGGAAGACGGACGTTTTCATGCTGAAGGTACTCTATCTGGCACAGGATCTGGCTGACCCCGCGGTGCGCCGTCGTGTCCTGATGCTGAAAGCGGGGGGTGCACGCGTAACACTCGCAGGCTTTCGCCGGGGCGCAAACGCGCTGGCGGCCATCGAGGGCATCGACCCGATCGAACTCGGCACGACCCGCGATGGCCGCTTCGGCCAGCGGATCGCAGCGGTCGCCAAGGCATGCCTGACCCTGCCGGCGAAGTTGCGTGCAGTCGACCGGCCCGACGTGATCATCGCACGCAACCTCGACATGCTCGCCGTCGCCAACAAGGCAGTCGGCATGTTCGGCGGCTTTGTTCCTGTCGTCTATGAATGCCTCGACATTCACCGCCTGCTTCTGCGCGACGATGTGGCCGGGCGTGCGGTGCGTGCCAGCGAAGCCTACCTCGGGCGCAATGCGCGGCTTTTGATCACCAGCTCGCCCGCCTTCGTCGAGCATTATTTCCGCCCGCTCTCCGGGCTGGAAACGCCGGTCATGCTGCTTGAGAACAAGGTGCTTGAACTCGGCGAGCGCGGCGATCCGCCACTTGCAACAGTCACCACATCGCGACCGGACGAACCCTGGCGGATCGGCTGGTTCGGCGCGCTGCGCTGCCGCAAATCACTCGCACTGCTTTCCGCATTTTCCCGGCGTATGGACGGCCGCTTCAAGATCGTCCTTCGCGGCCGGCCGGCCTATTCCGAATTCGACGATTTCGACGGCTTTGTGCGCGATGAACCGCACATGACCTTCCACGGCCCTTATCGCAGCCCGGAGGACCTCGGCGCCATCTACGACAAGGTCGACTTCACCTGGGCGATCGATTTTTTCGAGGAAGGCCAGAATTCCAGATGGCTGCTTCCGAACCGGCTCTACGAGGGATGCCGATTTGGTCGGGTGCCGATCGCCATGCGCGGGACGGAGACCGCACGCTTTCTCGCAGTCCGCGGCCTCGGCTTTCTGCTCGATGAAGCCGAGCCGGACAATCTGGTTTCACTTCTCGGCGACGTCGACGCGGGCCGCTACGCCGATGCGTCTGATCGCGTGCGCGCCTGCAATTCCGACACATGGGTCTTTGGTCGCAACGATTGCGAGAACCTCGTCAGGCGCCTATCGGCAATCACGTCGACGGCTCCCGAGCCTGCAGCACCCCTTTCCCCCGTCCGTCAAAACGAAGGTGGTTTGTCATGAACACAACAGATCTGACGTCGACGCGCAGTCTGATCGTCATCCCCTGCCTCAACGAGGCAGACCATATCGAAATCCTAGTGGACAAGCTTCGCCCATCGCTCCGCCCGCTCAACGCGGTCATCCTGATTGCCGATGGCGGCAGCACCGATGGCACACGCGAAATCGCAACGCGGCTCGCTGAAGGCGATCCGGCCGTCCTGATGCTCGACAATCCCAGGCGCATCCAGAGTGCCGCAATCAATCTGGCGGTCACTGAATTTGGCGGCTCGTTCGATTTTCTGATCCGAATCGATGCGCACGGCACCTATCCTGACGATTACTGCCAGAGACTGGTCGAAGAGGTGATCTCCACCGGCGCCGACTCCGTCGTCGTTGCCATGGAGACTGTCGGCTTCACGCCCTTCCAGAAGGCGACCGCCTACGCCCAGAATTCCAAGCTCGGAAATGGCGGTGCCAAGCATCGGCTCGGAGCCACAAGCCATTGGGCCGACCACGGCCATCACGCCCTGATGCGCATTCAAGCCTTCAAGGCAATCGGCGGTTACGACGAAAGCTTCAGCCACAACGAAGACGCCGAGTTCGACTATCGCTTCCGCCAGGCCGGCTACCGCATCTGGATGACCGACCGGACGAGCATGGTCTATTACCCCCGTGCCAAGGTCGGCCCGCTGTTCCGGCAGTACTTCAGCTACGGCCGAGGGCGCGCCCGCAATGTGTTGAAGCACCGTGTGGTGCCTAGCCTCAGGCAATTGCTGCCGCTTGCGGTCGCACCGGTGGCAATCGGCGCTTTGCTGGCCGTGATCAACTGGGTTGCCGTCGTCCCGGTCGTGCTCTGGGCCGCAGCCTGCATCGGCTACGGTGCCTGGATGGCACTCGGCCAGAAAAACCCCTACGGGCCGCTTGCTGCTATCTCGGCCATGGTGATGCACTTCGCCTGGTCGGCCGGGTTCTGGCGCGAATTACTCGACCTTCGCAACAGGCGGGTCGCACCATGATTGAGGCCGCTACCCAAATGCCCGTGGATATCAGGGTCGATATCGCGGTCTGCACCTTTCGCCGGCCCGAGCTTGCCGAAACCCTGCGCTCTCTGGCCTCCATCACGGTGCCTGAGGGAACGGCGATCCGGATCATCGTCGCCGACAACGACGTCGAGCCAAGCGCTGCCGGGCTTGTCGACGCCTTGCGCTCGGAGGTTCCCTTCGAGATCGACTATGTGCACTGCCCGGCAGGCAACATCTCCATCGCGCGCAACGCCTGCCTCGACAACGCCACAGCCGACTACCTTGCCTTCGTCGACGATGACGAAACCGTCTCGCGCGACTGGCTCATGCGCCTGCTGGAAACGGCCGCTGTCACAGGGGCCGAGGCCGTTCTCGGTCCGGTTCGAGCAGGGTACGACCTTGATGCTCCCTCCTGGATGCGGCGCGGCGATTTTCATTCGACACGACCGGTCTGGGTCGGCGGTGAGATCCTGACGGGCTACACGTGCAATGTCCTGCTCGATCGCAAAAGACCTGCACTGGCCGGCCGGCGTTTCAACCTGGCGCTTGGCAAGACCGGCGGTGAGGACACGGAGTTCTTCACCCATATGCATGGGGATGGCGGCCGCCTCGCCTATGCGCCGGATGCCCTGGTCTACGAAATCGTGCCGGAAAAACGCGCCAGTTTCGAATGGCTGGCAAGACGACGTTTTCGCTCCGGCCAGACCCATGGGCGCCTGTTGAAGCAGGCCGCGGCCGGTGGCGGCAAAGCAGCGGAGGTCGTTCGCGCCACTGCCAAGTCCGGGTATTGCGCGACCGCAAGCCTGCTTTTCGTCGCCTCGCCAGTCGTCCGCTCGCGCTATGCGCTGCGCGCCATCATGCATGCCGGCGTCGTCAGCGGCCTCTTCGGCATTCGCGAGCTTGAGCAATACGGCGCCTCGGAAGTGGCAGCGCGATGATGAAGAGCAATCCCGATGTCAGCTTTGTTATCGCCGCATTCAGGGCGGCGGATACGATCGCGCGGGCCATCGACAGTGCGCTTGCCCAGGAAGAAGTCGAGATCGAGGTGATCGTCGTCGACGACGCTTCGCCGGATGAAACTGCGGCCGTCGTCGAAGCGATGACCGATCCGCGCATCCGGCTAATCCGGCTCCCGGCCAATCAGGGCCCCGGTGGCGCGCGCAATGCCGGCCTCGACGCGGCGCGCGGCGACTGGGTCGCCATTCTCGATGCCGACGATACCGTTCGGCCGGGACGATTGGCCCGAATGATCGCGCGGGCACGCAGCGAAAACGCCGATATCGCCGTCGACAATCTGGAGGTCCTGAACCTCGATGGCCGGCGCGAGCGGATGTTTGCCGACGCTACGCTTGAGAAGACACCGATCCTTACCCTTGCGGCCTTCATCGGCTCCAACGTGCTTTTCCGTTCGACCTACAATTTCGGCTACATGAAGCCAATCTTCGAGCGACGGTTTCTCGAGCAGAAGCGACTGCGCTTCAGGCAAGATATCCGCATCGGCGAAGATTATATCCTGCTGGCCTCGGCCCTTGCCGAGGGCGGACGATGCATCGTCGATCCCTCCGCCGGCTACCGCTATCACATCCGTGAAGGCTCGATTTCGCGCGTGTTGGAACTGCACCACGTCGATGCGATGATCGCCGCCGATGCCGCATTCCTCAGCACCCACTGCGTCAACGCAGGTGCAATGGCAATGCAGCGCAAGCGCAGCCGCAGCCTTCAAGAGGCGCGCGCCTTCCTGTCACTCGTTGAACACCTGAAATCCAGATCGCTGGGCAGCGCCATCAAGACGGCACTCTCCAGCCCCCGCGCGCTCCGGCATCTCCGGATGCCGATCGCCGTGCGACTGCGCCGCTTCGTTGCGCCGCTGTCGCGCTTGAAGCCCGCCACGATGACAGTGGCGGCTGAACGATCCACCTCGGGCAAATGCCCTCACACGAAAAAAGGATAATGCCATGGACCGTATCAGAACTGTCAGAAAAGCAGTTATTCCGGTTGCCGGCAACGGCACGCGTTTCCTTCCTGCCACCAAGGCTGTGCCGAAAGAGATGCTGACGATCGTCGATCGCCCGGTCGTGCAATATGCCGTCGATGAAGCCCGCGAGGCCGGCATCGAACATATCGTCTTCGTCACCAGCCGAAACAAGCAGGCGATCGAAGACCACTTCGACGATACACCCGAGCTGATTTCGTCACTGACACGTTCGGGCAAGAACGCCCAGATTTCCGAGCTCGAAAGCATGCTGCCGAAAGCTGGCTCCGTCAGCTTCACCCGGCAACAGGCGCCGCTTGGCCTCGGCCACGCCGTCTGGTGTGCCCGCGACCTGATCGGCGACGAGCCTTTCGCACTGCTCCTGCCCGACATGCTTTCCTATGGTGCGCGCGGCTGCATGGCCGGTTTGATGGATCTCTATCGTCAAACCGGCGGTAACGTCGTCGGCGTCGAACAGTGCGCGCCCGAGGATGCCTCGAAGTTTGGCATCGTCGGCAAGGGATCGGCCGTGCCGCATGGTTTCACCGTCACCGAGATGGTCGAAAAGCCGCGCGCTGGCGAAGCTCCGTCGAACTTCTACCTCAATGGCCGCTACGTGCTTCAGCCCGAAATCTTCGGCATTCTCGCCCGCCAGCAGCGCGGCGCCGGCAACGAGATCCAGCTGACGGACGGCATGCTGAAACTCTCCAAGGATCAGTCGTTCCACGCCCATCCCTATGATGGCCGGACGTTCGATTGCGGCTCCAAGCATGGGTTCATCGCGGCGAATGTCGCCTTCGCCCTTGCTCGTCAGGATATCGGCGAGCAGGTCTACTTGTCCGTCAGGGACATGGTTTTGTCTCACGAAGGCCGCATCCGCGCGGCATAAACCCGGCTCCGGCGCCCTGGACAAGGGCGCCGGCCGATTGACTGTATGGAAACGGACAGAGCGACCCAATGAAACAAAGAAGTCTACCGTTCAGTAGCGTCTTGCCCCGACAAGCCGAGGATTCCGATGGTTTCATCGACCTCGATCGGCTGTTTTCGGTGGCGGTTCGCCGCGGCAAGACAGTCGGGCTTTTCGTTGCCCTGTTCGTCGTCCTTGGTGGCGTCTACCTGCTGTTTGCCACGCCGAACTACACGTCGATGACCCAGATCCTGCTCGACGAGAACCTCTCCAAATACGCCGAGGAAGAGGCGTCGCCGCAAAACAGCCAATTGCTCGATACCCAGATTGCCAGTGCCGTGGAGATCCTGAAGTCGGGCGAACTGGCTCTGCGTGTCGTCGACAAGATCAACCTTGCCGACAACGACACGATCCTCAATCCGCCGCGGTCCCCCTTTGGCGTCGTCAAGGATTGGACGAAGTCGATCACCGGCGTCTTTGGCGGCGGGCCCACGGTATCGGAAGAAGCCGCACGCAGCGGACGGCGGCAGAAGGCGGCTGCCCTCATCCAGCAGGGCCTTGCGGTCGAGCGCGTGTCGCGGAGCTCTGTCGTTGCCCTTTCCTACCGTTCGAGCGATCCGCAGCTGGCAGCCCAAGTGGTGCGCGCCTATGCGGATGCGTATCTGACCGACCAGTTGAACGCCAATTTCGAGGCGACCGAGCGAGCATCCGTATGGCTGCAGGAGCGTCTTGCCGACCTCCGGCAGCGCTCGCAGGTCGCTTCGCTTGAGGTCGAACAGTACCGCACCGACAACGGCCTGACCTCGGCGCGCGGCGAACTGATGTCCGAGCAGCAGCTCTCCGACCTCAACAGCCAGCTCATCATTGCCCAGGCCGACACCGCCACCGCTTCTGCCCGCTACAAGCAGTTTCAGGCGATCGTCGAACAGGGCCCGGAGAAGGCTGTCGACAACGCGACGATCTCTTCGAAGGACGGCGACAATTCGGTGATCCGTGACCTCAGGACCCGCTATCTCTCCGTCGGCAAGCGCGAGCAGGAGGTCACCCAGAGTTTTGGCGCCGATCATCCGCAGGCGGTTTCGCTGCGGGCAGAGAAGAACGACATCGGCCGCCAGATCTATCAGGAACTGCAGCAGCTGACGTCGAGCTACCGCAACGAATACGAAGTCGCCCGCTCGCGCGAAGCCTCGCTGCGCGAAAACATCGAGGGCACCACCGGCCGAAACTCCGACGCCAACCGATCGCTCGTGCACCTGCGCGAACTTGAACAGAAGTCTGCCGCACTGAAGACACTCTACGAGTCCTATCTCGGCCGCTACGAGCAGGCCGCACAGCAGCGCTCCTTCCCGATCGCCAAGGCACGGGTGATTTCCGAAGCCGGTGCCCCTGTTTCACCCTCCAGCCCGAAGAAGACGATGATCCTGGCGCTCTCGGCCGTACTCGGCATGATGGCCGGCGGCGCCTTTGCCGCATTTCAGGAATTCCGCGAGCGGACTTTCCGTCTCGAAGGCGATGTCCGCTCGATCCTCGGGCACCGGTCGCTTGGTTATGTGCCCCTGATCGGCCCGCGGCCGCCAACGGCAGCGGACCAGATGCGTGCTCGACTGATGAAGGACAAGGGACCAACCCAACCGACACCGGAACCGATTCCCTTCGAACGCGTCAGTCGCATCGTACTCGACGCGCCGCGCTCGTCCTTTACCGAGACCTTCCGCAACGCAAAGCTCGCCTGCGACCAGATGCTGCATGGCAACGCCTGCCGGGTCGTCGGCATCGTCTCGGCAGTTCCGGACGAAGGAAAATCGATCGTCGCCGCCAATTATGCGGCCCTTCTCGCCGCCAGCGGCAAGCGGACGCTGCTGATCGACGCGGATATCCGCAAGCCGGGCCTGAGCAAGATGATCACGCCTGCGCCGAAGACCGGGCTTGTCGAAGCGCTGACGGGAGAGACGTCCTGGCCGGCCGGCATCAAGATCGACCATCAGACGAAGCTTGCGATCTTCCCGGTCGGAGGTGAGGCCACCGACCACTACCCGCATGACAGCCACGAGCTGCTCGCCTCGCCGGCCATGGCGGAGCTGATCACGAATGCGCGCAAGTCCTTCGACTATGTGATCGTCGACCTTGCAGCACTCGCACCTGTCGTCGACGCCAAGGCGTTTTCGCCACTTGCCGACGGCTTCCTCTTCGTCGCCGAATGGGGCCGCACGCCGTCAAGGCTCGTGCGCGATCTGCTTCACGCCGAACCTGAGATCAACGCCAAAATCCTCGGCGTGATCCTCAACAAGACGGATATGCGCGAACTGGCTAAATACAGCGATTTCGGCGCCGCCGAACAGTATCGCCACCGCTTCGAAAAATACTACGTCGACAATGCCGCAACCCGGCGCGAAGCAGAACCGGTCTGAACCACGGGAGCCCAATTGACTTGGGCTCTCCGACATTACTCCTTCCAGAACAGCGGTGTCAGAACGACCAGAACGGTCAGGATCTCAAGACGTCCGAGCAGCATCATGATCGACAGGAGATAGAGCGCCGGATCGTGCAAGGTGGAGAAGTTTCCGGCTGGCCCGATGATCGGGCCGAGCCCGGCACCGACGTTTGAAAGAGCCGTGGCGATCGCCGACGCCGATGTCAGAAGATCGTAACCGAAGGCCCCCATGGCAAGGCTGCCGAAGGCCCAGATCATCATGTAGGCGGTGAAGAACAGGAAGACGGTGCGCTGGACATCGATATCGACCAGCGCCTTGCCATAGCGAACCGTATGGATCCCGTTCGGATAGATGAGCTTGTAGAGCCCGGCCCGGATGGAATTGAAGATGATGATGAAGCGATAGGCTTTCATGCCCCCGGCCGTCGAACCGGAACATCCGCCCATGAAGGTCGCCGCAAACGCAAGCGCAACGATGAAATCGCCCCACAGCATGTAGTCGTCGCTGGCAAAACCCGTCGTCGACAGGATTGATGACACCGTGAAGAACGAATGCGCCAGCGCTTCATGAAAGGCGACGCCGTTTTCCAGACGCTGAAACAGGCTGGCAGCGATCGCAAGCACGGTCAGATAGGACAGGAAGACGATGATCTGCGGATCCTTCAGCGTATCCAGTCGACCGCGGACGATGAAAAGGATCAAGACCGAAAACGGCAGGCTGCTCAGCGTCATGAAGAAGGTCGCCACCCACAGGATCGGCAGGCTGTTGAAGTAGCCAAGCGAGGCGTCATGGGTGGAAAAGCCGCCGGTCGCGATCGTCGACATCGCGTGATTGATCGCATCGAAACGATTCATCCCGAGATAGCCGTAAATGACCGCGCAAGTCACGGTCATGACGATATAGATCAGCACGAAGGCCCGGGTATAGGTGACGATGCGTGCAAACGGCTTCTCGGTGGTATCCGACGATTCCATCTTGAAGAAGGACAGGCCCCCCACGCGTAGATACGGCATGACGAAAAGGCCGAGTGCCACGATCCCGATGCCGCCGAGCCAGTGAAGCAGCGAACGCCAGACGAGGATGCCCGGTGGCGCGTTGTCCAGGCCGGCAATCACAGTTGAACCCGTGGTGGTAATCCCGGACACCGATTCGAACAGCGCCTCGGCAAAATCGAGATTGACCGAGGACAGCCAGAAGGGAACGGCACCGACAATGGAGACGACGAGCCACAGCAGGTTGACGAGCAGAAAGCCCATCTTTCGGTTGAAGGGCGGCGGTCCGCCTTGCGTTGCCGCAACGGTGACCAGCGAAAGGCTACCCATCAGGCACGCCGAGAGAGCGAAGACCTTCCAGTCGGGATGGCCGAAATACAGATCAACCAGCGCGGGGATGAGCATGGTGAGCGAAAGATAGAGCCCGACCTTTGCGGCAATGTTGATGGCGGACTGGTAAATGGTCGCGTTCAACGGTCAATCGCCCCGGTCTTGGCTATCCTTTGCCCGCTCGCGCTGCGCGAGTCGCTGTTACCTGCCATCATCATCGGCATTACCGGGCAGCGTCGACAAACGCAAGTTCGACATCACGCGGCGCCAATGCTGGCAAGTGTTGCACCGTCCCGACAATCGCTGTGGATCGGACGCGTGATCACGTGATCGTGGTGCGACACGTCATCACCTTGACTCATTTCCGCGTGTAAAGCCTCATTGAACAGACGCACTCGCAATCCTGAGCAAAAAATGACCCCCGCACGATTTACCCAATGCCTGCTTGCCCTTCGCTGGACACCGATCAATCTCGCGAGCGCGCTCCATTGCAATCTGGCGTGGATAGAGGCGATGGAAACGGGCGACGAAAAGGTGCCGGCAGAACTGGCGACCTGGCTCGAAGCGCTGGCAACCGCGCATGAAACTCTCGGTATCCCGGTCGCCTATCGCGGCAAGGGGCTGGAGCCGGCGACGAGCCGCGTTGCGCGTCGCTAGCTAGCAATCGTTGGCATTGTGTTTGGCTGCAGCGGACAACATCGGCGCGAAGCTTGCCTCCTGTGTTTGGGAGGCGCTAGTCACCCGCTGAAGGCTGTATAGACGATGGTGCATCGCCTCGAATGCCGCCCTTTGCGATTTCGGGACCAAGCTACTCGCACCTCTTTCGCTGTGGGCGAGTGCTCCTCGTACGAAACGTGCATTAAGTGCGTTGCAGACGGCTGTGATGAGGGCAAAATCACTGCATCGAGAACTGCCAAGGATCTCGCCTTAGGCGCCGGCATAGAATTTGAGGCATGCGGTGACGCAAACTTGCTTGCCACTCGCGGAATTTGAAACATCCGCGCGGCTATCGCTGGAGAACGCTCACCAACGCGTCCGCCGGTCACCTTTGCGGCCGCCCGACGGGCCGAGGTGGTCGGACCTATTCGTTAGCGCATCGTCAGCGGGGCAAGCTGTAGGTCTGCGGCGATTTGCGAAATGCCTCTTCGCATCGCGGCGAGCAGAACCACGGCCCTTGTGGCGCGGCGCGACGATAGGCCGAGTACGGTGCATGCATCTTGCAGACCGGATCGATCCAGGCCGGATCCGCGGATGGCGCAAACTCGATCTCGTAAAGAGCGATATCCCCGGTTACCGAGCGAAGCGCCACCGTCCCGAGATCAGTTACAAGAATACCGTTAGCGGCAGCCGCCTCGGCAATGGCTCGGGTAGCAAGCAATTGACCGGGAGATGCGAGCGCGGCGATGCGAGCTGCGATATTGACGGTCGAGCCAAAGAGATCACCTGCTCTAAGGATGACCGGCCCGTGGTTCAGCCCTGCCCGAGTAAGCGGTAGGCGGGGTTCGTTCCGGCATGCCTGCAACAGCGTTCCCAGCGCCTGGATCGCCATTTGCGGCTCAGGAAACGAGAGCATTGCCTCATCTCCGATCCATTTGATCGGAGGCTCGTAGCCGCTAAGAGCTTCGCAGACCATGCTCTCGAAAAGTTCAAGAATGCCAATCGCGGTGGAATCTCCATAAACGTCGGCAATTGCGCTGAATCCAGCCAGATCAATAAACGCAACGGTAGCCGAAGCGTGCACAAAACTCCGTGTCGGCCTCATGTCCCTCTCCACTGCGACGCGTTAATTTCTTACATCATAACGCAAATTCCGGTCAGTGAGGCGATGAGGCGAATGGGGGCTGGCTCAGCGCCCCTCCCTGCCCATTGCTGCCCGAGCCTTCTTTATGCACCGCCCTACCGACTAAATCGCCGACCCCATCAAGGCATCAACTGCTGAGAGAGTGGAGTCGACATGAGCAAGACAACGAATGAATCGCCGGCAGTTGAACGGTGCGTTTGGTTTTGGATCGCGAAGGCGAATATCAGTCGCGATAGACCGCAGTTTTCTCAATCGCAGCCAAGTTCGGCTGCGCGGACCAGGCGCGCAATGGGCAATGCGTGAAGAATGTCAAAGTTGCGCTTGTTCCGGCGCAGACCAGGGTTCATTGACCGAAGTTCCCCGCAAAGCGATTGCGTGCCCGCACGAGCGCCAATAAATGATAAGGCGGCCAGATGGAAGCGTGACATACTGCCTGGCATCAAAACGACGTAAGGCTGGCATATGGCTAAAGCAATTTCCACACGCGCTGCCGGCGACCTGGTGCAGCAGGTTCTCGAACGTCCGCGAGCACTCAAGAAGCAAGCGCCACCCTCCGACGGGTCTACGACCAAACTCACCCTCAACGTCGATATCGACGTAATCGCCTGGTTCAAGGCATCTGGTGGGGATTGGCGCGCAAGAATGCAGAAAGCTCTACGAGATACGACCGATCTCGACAAGGATGCTTGATCCGAAGTCAGTTGATCCAACCAATGACTGCCGGGTCTGCCCGGCCTGAGCGGCGAACGTACGTCATCGGCACGCCGGGTGATGGGCGCCAGGCACAGGATCAGCACCCTCACGCATACTGCGAAACTATTCGGCGGGCTCGATACGAGCAAAATGGGCTGCATCGCCCTGCGATGTTGGGTGAACCTGCAGACCCGGTTCGTCTGCAACTGCGGTCGGTGTCTCGATCGATGCGACCACCGACGCCAAGCCGGCCCCGCAGAACAGCTGGAACAGCAGGTTCATCACTGCTTCGGCACGGCCGTCCGCGATCGAGTAATAGATCTGGCGCGACGCCCGCCGCGTCTTGACGAGACCCGACTGGCGCAGTTCTGCGAGTTGCTGGGAAAGCGCCGGTTGCTTCATGCCGAGTGCCTCCTGGATGTCGCTGACCGATGATTCCTGCTGTGCGATCTGGCAAAGCAGCATCAACCGGTTGGCATTGCTGAACTGCCGCATGAATTCGGCCGCCTCCGGTGCCTTTTCCGTCAACGTTGCCAGCGAAACGCGTGTCCTCTCGGTCATGCGCGTTTCTCCCGGAAATACCAGCTCTCGCCTTCGCGAAGCTCGGCATCATCGGTATCGGCCACCGGTGCGTGCTCAACGAGAGGATCGCCTGGCCGCCAGTTTTCAGGCGTTGACGCATCGTCCCGTTCGCAGGCCTGAAGTGCCGCGACAAGGCGCAGCAGTTCGTCCACTGAACGGCCGACATTCATCGGGTACCAGACAATGGCACGAATGACACCCGAAGGATCGATAACATAGGTCGCCCTAACGGTCCCGCTGCTTTCAGACGCACTGTCGATCATGCCGTAGGCCTGGGCGATTGCCATGGAAGGGTCTTCGACCAGCGGAAACGCAACCTTCACGCCGAAGCGCTCATGGATGTCACGCAGCCAGGCAATATGAGAATAGAGGCTGTCCACCGACAGACCAAGCAGCGCGCATCCGATTGCATCGAACCGATCCTGCGCCCGGGCAAATGCAATGAACTCGCTGGTGCAGACCGGAGTGAAGTCGGCCGGATGGGAAAAGAAGACGAGCCAGCGCCCGCGATAGCCAGAGAGAGCTATCGGGCCCGCTGTGGAACGAGCAGCAAACGCCGGCGCCGGCTCGTTCAGACGGGGCGGCATTGTCGGCGGAGTAATGACTTCGGTCATGATTTTCTTCCTGGCTGCGACTCGAATGCCTTCATAGCGTCAGCTCGTTTCTGATTCCAGAAAATACATAGTTTCGTAATTAATGTAAATATGTATTCTTTAGAAAACCTCCCATGGAGAACGCTCGCTATGCAAAGCGCCATCACAGACCCATCGCTTGATCACGCCCGCGCCATTATCGAAACGGCACTGGCGGACAGGACGAAACGCCCTATCGTCCGCTCGTTTTTCGATGATCAAACCTACACGGTTAGCCATGTCGCGCGCGATCCGCAGTCAAACGCCTGCGCCATCATCGACAGCGTGCTCGATTACGACGCCGCTTCGGGCCGTACGACCAACACGTCGGCCCAAGAGCTCATCGATTACATAAAGTCCGAAAGTCTCGAAGTGCAGTGGCTGCTCGAAACGCATGCCCACGCCGACCACCTATCTGCAGCGCCCCTGCTGCAGGCTGAACTCGGCGGGCAACTTGCCATCGGCCATGAGATCGTTCGCGTCCAGCAGGTCTTCGGCAAGATTTTTAATGCCGGCACGGATTTCCAGCGGGACGGAAGTCAGTTCGACCAGCTCTTCAACGACGGCGACCGCTTCAGAATCGGCAACCTGGATGCGGCGGTTCTGCATGTACCCGGCCATACGCCCGCCTGCCTCGCATATGTGGTCGGTGATGCCGTCTTTCCGGGCGACACGCTATTCATGCCCGACTACGGCACGGCGCGCTGCGACTTCCCCGGCGGCGATGCCCGTCAGCTTTACCGTTCGATCAAGCGCCTCGTGAAGCTGCCGGATGCAGCCCGCTTGTTCCTCTGCCATGATTACAAGGCACCGGGCCGAGACCACTATGCGTGGGAAACCACCATCGGCGCAGAACGCACCGGCAATATTCACGTGAGCGAGGGTGTCACTGAAGACGACTTCTACAAGATGCGCACAGAACGGGACGCAACGCTCGCCTTGCCCAAGCTGATACTGCCATCGGTCCAGGTGAACATGCGCGCCGGTCAGTTGCCGCCCGCCGAGGACAACGGCGTCCGATACATCAAGATACCCGTCAACACATTGTGAGCGACATGAACGACGTCAATTTTCTCTGGCCGCTCGCAGGTGGCCTCCTCATCGGCCTTTCTGCGGGGTTGTATCTCCTGTCGACCGGGCGCATCGCCGGCATCTCCGGCCTTGCCGCATCGGCGGCCGGCTTGACGGACGGCGGGTTCAGCAAGCTCGGCTTCGGGTTTCTCGCAGGCATTCTTGGCGGCGCGGCCGTCGCCTCGGCTCTCATCCGCCAACCGGACATAACAGTCACCTCGTCTATTCCGCTTCTGGTCATCGCCGGTCTGCTCGTCGGCTTCGGCACGCGCCTCGGTTCGGGCTGCACCAGCGGCCACGGGATCTGCGGAATGGCCCGCTTGTCGCTTAGATCGGTCTTCGCAACCTTGACCTTCATGACAGTTGCCGCCCTCACGGTCTTTATCATGCGCCTGGTATCGGGAGGTGCTGTCTGATGCTTGCCAGAACCCTTGCAGCAATCGCCTGCGGAATCCTGTTCGGTGCCGGCCTCGTTATTTCCGACATGATCAACCCCGCGCGCGTGCTCGCCTTTCTCGACGTCGCGGGTAACTGGGATCCGTCGCTTGCCTTCGTTATGGGCGGCGCGCTGATACCGTCATCGCTCGCCTACCTCATTCGCAACCGCCGGCGAGCGCCGCTGCTCGACGATCGGTTCCATGTTCCGGCCCCGGGCCGCCCCGACGGTCGCCTCGTCGTCGGCGCCGCCTTGTTCGGGATCGGATGGGGACTGGTCGGCCTATGTCCCGGTCCGGCGATTGCAGCGTTGACGACTGGCCGTTGGGAGGCCGGCCTGTTCGTGGCAGCCATGCTCGCAGGCATGATCGTCTACCGCTTGACCCTCGGCCGCCCCGCATGGGCGACGCGATGATGGTCGGCTGCCCCCCACCATTTCGTTGAACGACGAGAACCCGGCAAGATATCGATATGTATCTGGAACCCATACAATACGCCCTTGGCGCGCTTTCCGGCGGCCTCGTGGGCTTTACCCTCGGCCTGTTCGGCGGTGGCGGCTCCATTCTGGCCGTCCCGCTGATGGTCTACATCGTGGGGGTTCCCAACCCACATCTCGCGATCGGAACCAGCGCCTTTGCTGTCGCCGCCAATGCCTTGGCGAATGTCGTCGGGCACGCCCGCCGTGGCGCCGAAGGCAATCCCGGAGCGCAGTGCTCGCGCGAGAACGCGCCGAAGGTGGTCATATTCGGTGGCCTCACGGGCATCTTTTCCGGCTTCTTTGGCATAGGCGGCGGCTTTCTGATTGTTCCGGGGCTCATCGCCTCGACCGGCATGCCAATCCTGGTGGCCATCGGATCCTCTCTTGTCGCCGTCACCGCATTCGGGCTGACGACGGCATTGAACTATGCATTTTCAGGTTTGGTCGACTGGGCTTTGGCGACCGTCTTCATCGCAGGTGGTGCGATCGGCGGGCTCGTTGGCGGAGTTGTCGCTCGCAAGCTCGCCGCAAGAAAGGGAGCGCTGAACATCGCCTTCGCAACGCTGATCATCGTGGTCGCCGGATACATGCTCTACAAAAGCTATCTTCAGCTCCGGTGACATCGGTAACGGACGCCCCAGGATCGATCCAAAGGCAACTACAGCAGAGAATGGCGAAGAACCTGGAGCTAATGTAGCCGTTTATCTTGCGCGCCGCGGCATAACGGTGCCGTTGACAGGCTCCCCAACTGCGGCCGTAGTTGCTGCAGTGCTCAACCAGCATGCGCCGGACACCTCTGCCGAGTTGATTGTGATGGGTGCTTATGGGCACTCGCGCATACGCGAAAGGATATTTGGAGGCGTAACCAAAGTGATGATCGAAAACACGGTTGTTCCGGTGTTGTTGGTGCGCTGAACCGGATGAACGTAGGTATCTGCCAAGCGAAACGTTCCAACTACCGGCACTGACCATCGGCCGGGTCAAGCCGGCTACTCGATACCGACACCGCTATTGTCTCCGGCAATGGAGCTCGCCCCTCTCTCCCCGCTTCATCTGTCTTGCACACTCTTAAGGGGAAGCCGTGCGGCGCAGAGCGATAATCGGCATTGCATCGATGATGTGTCGCAATCGCGCGCCGCTTTGAGCAGCCCTGACCATACGCACTACCGTCTCGCCATTCTTGGCCAAGAGCCACGCTTGGCTGCGTTGCCTTGATGCGCCTCAAAGACTGCTTCTCGAAAAGCCGCGATAGTAGGGACATCAGCCCTTGGGCTCTGATCTCCAGAGGAGGCAACGATGAGTGACAGTCGCTTGCGCCAGGACATCCTGGATGAACTCGAATACGAACCCAGTATCGACGCGGCAAATATCGGAGTAGCGGTCGAGAAAGGGGTCGTCACATTGACGGGCCATGTCCACAGCTACGCGGAGAAACATGCCGCAGAGAGCATCACCCAACGGGTCAAGGGTGTGCACGCAATCGCGGAGGAAGTTGAAGTTCGGCTACCGGAGCACAAGAAGACGGTGCAGCTGACCGACGAGATAAAGCACTTCATCGCAAGCCCCGTCATGATCATCGTCGGAACGCGGGACGCGGCAAACCGCCCCTCGATCGGCAGGGGGCTGGGCGCGCGCGCGTTGCGCGAGGATTGCGCGGAGGTCGTCTTGTCGGCCTGGCAATGGCCGGAGACGGCCGCCAACCTCATCGCCAACGGACAAGCCGCGATCACCTTTGCCCGCCCCTCGGACTATGTGTCCTACCAGATCAAAGGCAGCGTCACGCTGCGCGCGGCAGGGCCGCAGGATCTAGAGCGTTCGGCGCTCTATCGCGCGGCCGTGCTGGACATGTTCTCCGAGCTCGGGCTCGCAGCCGAGCTGGTGCGGCCGTGGCTGGTGGACCGCGAACCGATAGTGGCAAGTCTGAACGTGCGCGAACTCTATGTCCAAACCCCCGGCCCCAAGGCGGGAACCGCGGTCCGCACAGCGACATGATGATACGGCTCCGTGACCTCGACGACTGCTTCGAAGGCGTCATTCCATCCATCATCGCAACGGCAGCGGCGGACGGCACACCCAATATATCCTACCTCTCGCACGTCGCGCTGGTTGACGACGATCATATCGCCATCTCCAATCAGTTCTTCGCGAAGACTGCCGCAAATATCCGCGCCAATCCGCATGTGTCGCTGCAACTGGTTAACGGGCGCAACGGTAAACAATACCGTCTCGACGCCACCTGGGTAGCATCCGAAGACAACGGCCCGTTCTTCGCCCATGTCGAGAACCAGTTACTTGCCAGCAGCGCGCAGGTGGGCATGGCCGGGGTCATGCGCCTCAGGGCCATCGACATCTTCCGGGTCGATTCGATTGCGGCCGTCCCCTCGCCTTTTTCCACCGAGGAAGCACCGGTCGGTGCGAAGGTGCCGGATCTCGAGGCGGCGGGACGCATGGCGAGAGCCATCGCCGAACAGGGTGATACGGAAGGCGCCATCAGTGCCTTGCTTGTGGGCTGCGGGGAACTTGGGTTCGACCACGCCATCCTGCTCCTCGGCGACCCGGCTCGCGGCCCGCTTGCCACTGTCGCCAGCCGGGGCTACGACCGGTCCGGCGTTGGCTCTGAGATCGCGTTTGGCGATGGGCTGATCGGTACGGCAGCTCTCACTGGTCGCCCCGTCAAGGTGAGCGACATGAGCCGGATCCGTCGAATGGGCGCCGCTATCGGGGCAGCGGCAGCCGGCGACGAGAACCGCACCCGGACGATCGCATTGCCCGCCTTGGCGGATGCAATGAGCCAGATGGCCGTACCGCTTCGCGCTCAAGGGACGTTGCTGGGCGTGCTTTTTGTGGAAAGCCGAGAACGGCTCGCCTTCGGCAAGAACCATGAGCTGGCGCTTGAAATCATTGCTGCACAGGGCGCGCTCGCGCTTGCCCTGTGCGAGGCGCTTGCCTCGCAGGCGCGGCCAGCTAAACTCCGCCCGGTGAACGGAGCGGTTGGCGGCCGCGTGATACAGGTCGCGCATCACGCATTCGACGACAGCGTCTTTGTCGACAACCTCTATGTCCTAAAGGGCGTCGCCGGGCGGCTTCTCGCCTACATGTTGGACCTTTACGTGAGCGAGGGCCGCAGCGAGTTCACCAACCGTGAAATTCGCGCCGCAGCAAACCTTCGCCTTCCCGAGATCAAGGACAATCTCGAAACGAGGCTATTGCTCCTGCGTCGACGCATGGACGAAAGAAACCTTCCGATCAGGCTTATTCACGCAGGCCGGGGCCAGGTCAGGCTGTTGGTCAATGGTACGCCAGACCTTCAGTTCAATATCAAGTAAACGCGGTAGGATGCAGGCTCATCTCCGGCGACGGATGCTGATGCGCGCCTATTGTCCTTTCGTCTGAAGTCGGAGCATCACTTGGCGTGATCGTTCACCCAGGTGGTCATTTCCTCGATCTCCTTCTTCTGCGCTTCGATAATCTTCTGCGCCATAGACTTGGCTTGTTGGTCGTCACCATACTTCAACTCAACCTCCGACATGCTGATCGCGCCCATGTGGTGGGCAATCATGCCGCAGACAAAAGCGACGTCAGGATCCGTTGCCATCATTGCCTGCATCATTGCCGGGTGCATTTGCTGCATGCTTTCCATTGTCGCTTTCTGGTGATCTGCCATTTGGCCCATTTGCATCCCACCCGACATACCCATGCCTTTCATGGCGGAAGCTTCCGCCTTGCACGCGTCCGGCATCGGCATCTGAGCTGCCACGTTAGTGCCGGTTGAAAGGGCAAAGAAAGGTACGACCGCTGCGGCAAGCGCGAACTTTAGGACGGTTTTCATTGGATTCTCCTATTGGTTTGGACGTCAATCGTGCTTCATCTCAGGAGGCTGACGACTTCGGAGGCGGGTCGACCCCGCCTACGATTAAGAAGGGACGCGGATGGTCGAGATAAACCGTTGGCTGCTGAACGATAGAGGTGAGCGGGGCGGCACACGGCATCGCCTGTAGAACGGGACAACACCATGTACCGCTACAGCAAGCATCGTGATCAGATGCCGATCCAAAACCGTGGGCTGCTTGCGTGACCGCTGGACAACGGGAGATTTATTGCCGCCGCCAGTGACGTCGCCAACATGGAGGGTTACCACCATGATGCACAGGGCCGGGACTTTAACCAAGCGGTAGATAATGCTCCAAGCTGGCATGGAGGCAGATTCCCATTTGCCTCAAAACGAATTTGACACGAAAATGTTCCCAGAGAGCGCGGCCGTGCCGAAGGCAGCGGACATTTTTCATCGCCACGGACAACTATGCCGTAATATCCACCACGCTCATCTCCGGCGCGTCAAACGCCGCACATTGAACGGTGCCGAGTTTTGTCGGTCTTTATTCCTCGGGTAATGTGGGGCACCCACTGCGAACCTCGATAAGCAGTTCCGGGTGACGGTGGAGGATGCAGAACAGTTTAACGAGAGACAGCGGCGGCTTTGACTCCCCGGTTTCGTACCGCGAGAATGAATTGATCCCGCCGCCGAACAACTCTTCCGCCTCCTTCTGGCCGAGATGTAGTTTCTCTCGAACAGTCGTAATGAATCGCGGATCGACTTTCTCTGTATCCACCTTCTTCTTGAGGTCGAGCATCGCCTTGATGATCCGCCTCCCGTCCGTGTCATCTGGAACCACTTCATTGCATTCATCGCAAAATCGGCCCGCCACCTTTTCGATAAGAATGCCCTCCCCTCTGTAGACATAGGGAACATCGCGCGTATCTCTGACGAGCGTGCCTCTTCCGCAGTATGGGCATGTCATCCTAAAGCCTCCGAGCGATGTATGTCTGCGGCGACGAGCGCCAGTGTTGGCGATCTCGTCAATTTGGCCCAACTGCATTAACGGCTCCCCCCTGTGTGGACCGGATGGAGATGCGCCCCTTCGCATGGCCCAAAGAGCGACTAGCCAAGCGACACGACCGCCGAAGCGAAAAAGCGTATCTGCTCATCCGGTGCCGGTTCACCAAACGATAGCTCCTGCCGCTATCATTTAGCCCTTACCGACCGTCTCCCCCTCATTCCTCGCGGAAGGCTCTGAGCATCTGGTCGGAGAATGGTTTTGTGAGGTACGAGATCGCGGTTCTCTCATCGGTCTGGACGAACACTTCGACGGGCATTCCGGGCATGAGCTTGCGGCCGCCGAGCTTGTCGAGCGGTTCGGTGATCTCGACGGTTGCGAGATAGAAGGGTTGTCCGGTGTTGCGGTCGAGCG
>NZ_JABEKT010000020.1 GCF_013283195.1 Ensifer adhaerens
GCCGTCGCAGAAGATGCGGCCGCTGGTGGTGGAGAAGAACCGCAGGGCGGATGCCACCGGCAGGGCCGATGCGGCCGGCAGGGCCGATCCCGGCATGGGTCAGCCACAACGGGTGCCGGCGGAATAGCCGGCACGCCGATCCCAGGGGAGCGCTGCCTTCGGGCGGCGGATCCCGTCAGACGCCGCGCGAGCGACACGAGGCCAAGGCGCAAGACGCGCTCCGCAACAGGAGCCAGCACCGGCCGAGGAGGATGTCATGGACGAGAAGCTCATCCTGAACCGACCCGACAGCCAGCAGGCGGTCGCGCCGATGAACCGTTACGAGATCGCCGACAAGCCGGAGCGCAAGCGTGGCCGCATGCTGTTGTCGGCCTTGTTTCTGGGCGGTCTCGGCTCGGTGTTTGCCGGCCGTGACGAGGCCGGCGGCAATGCGCCGGCGCATCGGCCTCTTGGCGACGGCGAGGCGATGGCGCCGGAACCCGAACAGCAGACCGGCCCGGATCTCGCCGGTGCGCTCGATGTCGTCAACGATGTCGCCGATTACTTCCGCGAGCTGATGGCCGACTTCGCGCTGACGACCGGCACGGTTCCAACCGTCACCGGACGACTGCGCGCCTCGGTGCGGCTGTCCTTCGACGACGGCCGTCCCGATACCGGCTTTGTCGACGACCGGCCGTTCCAGCAGTCGACCCGCTCGGCCAACGACAATGGCCTGGGGAGCTTCAACTTCCCGCGGCTGTCTTCCTTCGGCAACCTGCCGTCATCAGGCGGCCGCAAGGATGACGACGATGGCAATGGCGGCGGTGACAATGGCGGCGATGACGATGATGACGATGGCAATGGCGGCAACAATGGCGGCAATAACGGGGGCGGCAATAACGGGGGAAACAACAACGGCGGCAACAACGGCGGCGGCAACAACGGTGGCGATGACGACGACGATGACGATGACGGCGCCACCCGCGCCAACCGGCTGCCGGTGGTCACCGGCCGCAACATTCTTGCCAACGGC
>NZ_JABEKT010000003.1:0-188503 GCF_013283195.1 Ensifer adhaerens
TGGTGCCGATCACCGTTCCCTTGCCGCCGAAGAGGCTCGTGCCACCGAGCACCGCAGCCGCGATGACCGAGAGTTCGTCGCCCTCGCCAAGCTGGAAGCGGCCGGATTGTAGACGCCCCGCATAGAGCATGCCGGCGAGCGCTGCCGCGAGCGACGAGATGACCAGCACCTTGAACTTGATTGCCTTCGTGTCGATGCCGGAATAGTGCGCCGCCGTCTCGCCGCCGCCGGTCGCCAGGACCCGCCGGCCGAAGCCCGAGCGCCGCAGCGCGATATGGCCGATGCCGCCGAGCACCGCCATCCAGAAGAGCAACACCGGCACCGGCCCGAGATTGCCACCGCCGAAGAGCCAGGAATAGCCGGGCGACAGGATCGGTACCGCCGCCGTCGCGGATATCCACATGGCGACGCCCTTGGCGATACCCATCATGGCAAGCGTGGTGAGGAATGAGGGAATGCCAATGCGGGTGGTCAGCCATCCGTTGAACATGCCGACCGCAAGACCCGTGGCGATGCCGGCCCCGACGCCGACGATCGGCCCGCCTGCGGCGATTGCCATGGCCACGGTGACGGTCGAAAGGCCCGCGACCGCGCCGACCGAAAGGTCGATCTCACCGGCCGACAGAACGAAGGTCATGGCGATCGCCATGACGGCGATCATCGCCGTCTGCCGCACGATGTTGAGCAGGTTGTTGGGATTGAGAAACCCCTTGTCGGCCAAAGTCACCGCGAAGACGAGGAAGACTGCGACGAAGCCGATATAGATGATGTTCTGGCGCCAGTTGGCGAAGAAGGCGTTAGCCATTGGATACCTCTTGAACCGCAAGGGCTTTCTGGATTTCGATTTGCAGCCGCTGTTCGGCCGCCTGGAGACGGTGGGCAAGGTCATCGGCGGGCACAGACGGGTCTTCCAGCGCCTCGCGCGCCAGATCCTGGTGCACGCGTCCCTCGGACATGACGAGAATGCGATCGCAGGCGGTCAAAAGCTCGGAGAGTTCGGATGAGATCATGATGATGCCCTTGCCGGCGGCGGCAAGCTCGCGAACCAGACGGATGATCTCGGACTTCGAACCGATATCGATGCCTGCCGTCGGCTCGTCGAGGATGAGTATGTCCGGATTGGTGGCGAGCCACTTACCTATAACCACCTTCTGCTGGTTGCCGCCCGAAAGCGTCGAGACGGCGTGGTCGCGGCTCGCCGTTTTCACGCGCAGGCGCTCGATTTGCGCGTCGGTCAGGTCGTTTGCCGCCTTCGCATCAACGAGGCCGCCCGTGGAAAGCCGATCGATGACGGCGAGTATCATGTTGGAGGCAACCGAATGGGCGGGGATTATGCCCTGCGTGGCACGCGCTTCCGGCACCAGCGCGACACCCGCGGCAATCGCGTCGCCCGGCTTACGGATCGCGACGGCGCGGCCCTTGATGTATATCTCGCCCTTGACCGCCGGGTCGATGCCGGCGATCACCCGCGCAAGCGACGAACGGCCCGAGCCGAGCAGTCCCGCGAGCCCCAGGATTTCGCCGCGATGCAGCGTCAGGGAAATGTTCTCCGGCTTGTGAAGGCCGCTGACATTCGCGAGTTCCAGCAGCACTTCGCCCTTGACGGCCTCGCCGCGCTCGACGTCCGACAGCCCTTTCGAGCGCCGGCCGACGATATGCTCGATCATCGTGTCGATTGGCAATTCACTCAGCGGCGCAGTGATGACGTGGCGACCGTCGCGCAGGATCGTCGCGCGGTCGGCGATGCGGGCGATCTCGTCCATGCGGTGGCTGACATATATGATCGCCACCCCCTTCGCCTTCAGCTTGCGCAGGAAGATGAAGAGCCGCTCGACATCGGAAACGGCAAGCGCCGTCGATGGTTCGTCCAAAACCAGCACCTTGGCATCCTGCGAGATCGCCTTGGCGATCTCAGTCAACTGTTTCTGGCCGGCGCCGAGATCGCCGACCACGGCCTTCGGATCGACGAAGACGTCGAGCAGCGCGAAAATGTCCGCCGCGCGCCGCTCGGCTTCCCGGTCGTCGATAAACCCCGTGCCGTCGCGCCATTCGCGTGTCAGGAAGATGTTCTGCGCGACCGTCAACGTCGGGACCAGGCTCATTTCCTGGTAGTTCATCGCGATGCCGGCCGCGCGCGACGCCTCCGGCGTATGCGTCGTCAGGGGCAAGCCGCCGACCTCGATTGCGCCCTGGTCGGGGCGATGCACCCCGTTCAGCACCTTGAGGATCGTCGACTTGCCGGCGCCATTGCCGCCAAGCAACGCATGGACCTCACCGGGCAGGACCTCCAAGGATACGCCGTCGAGCGCGCGTACCCCCCCGAAAGCCTTGGAAATGCCGGTCATGCGGACGGCAGTGGCGCTAACAGTCATCCCACCTTCTCCCATTGGCCCGTCTCACCGGAGCGGATAAGGGCGTCGGCGACGAGTTCGGTCAAAAAACCATCTTCGAAGTTAGGGCTCGGCTGCCGGTTCTTCGCGATGGCCGAGAAGAAATCGTAGCACTCGACGATCTTCGTCTCCGAATAACCGATGCCGAGACCGGGGATCGGCCAGAGGCCATCGCCATAGGGGTGCGCCGGGCCGGTATAGACAGTGCGGAAGCCGCGCGCATCTGCCGGATCGTCGGCAAACATCACCTGCAGCTCGTCGCGGCGCTCGTAGTTGAAGTGGATCGCGCCCTTGGTGCCGTGGATTTCCAGTGTGATGAAGTTGTTGCGGCCATAGGCGTTGCGGGTCGCTTCCAGGCTTCCGATCGCACCGCCCTCGAATTTCAGCATCGAGACGACCTCGTCGTCGACATCCACCTCACCGCGTTCGGCATCCTTCGCTTTCTCCGCGGCGCCAAGCTTGTCGACGCCTCCTTGCTGGAGGGGCCGCGTCTTGTTGTAGGTCGTGGTTAGGGCATTTACCTCGGCGATCGGGCCGACGAGATAGTGCGCAAGATCAACCACATGCGTGGCGATGTCGCCGACCGAACCGGACCCGGCGATCTTCTTCTGGAAGCGCCAGGAGAGTGGTGAATCCGGGTCTGCCGACCAGTCCTGCAGATAGGTGCCGCGGAAATTCAGGATCCGGCCGATGCGGCCTTCTTCAATATATTTCCTGGCGAGCGCCACGGCCGGCGTGCGGCGATAGTTGAAGGCGACCATGTGGATGACGCCCGCGGCCTTCACCGCGTCGAGCATCGCCCTAGCTTCCTCGACGGTGCGGGCGAGCGGCTTCTCGCAGATGATGTGCTTTCCGGCCTTCGCCGCCTCGATGGCAATTTCGGCATGCACGTTGTTCGGCGTGCAGATATCGACGACATCGATATCCGGTC
Organism: Ensifer adhaerens; assembly: GCF_013283195.1. Taxonomy (GTDB): domain Bacteria; phylum Pseudomonadota; class Alphaproteobacteria; order Rhizobiales; family Rhizobiaceae; genus Ensifer; species Ensifer adhaerens_G. The sequence goes on from NZ_JABEKT010000003.1 coordinate 3,322, forward strand.
GATTAACGACGGCCCGCCAGTCCGAGGACGCCTCCTCGAAGCCGTAGCGCCGGCGCGCTTCCTCCGCCATACCGTCTGTCACGTCGACGACGACCTTACGGTGGGGAATGGCCGGTGCGGGCCAGAAGAACATCGGCATGGAGGCATAGGCCATGGCATGCGCCTTGCCCATGAAGCCGCCGCCGATCATGGCGACGTTCATCACTTTGGTCATCAGTTCTCTCCTGAAAGAGGTCGGCTGCAGCGAGCCGCGTTCCATCTGCCGGCCGGAGCCGGATCATGTCATTCGGCACGGGGCACGGTGGTCGCCCCGTGCCTGGTCGGTCACTGTCCGAGGCTTGACTTGATGTTGTCCGTGGCCTCGGTGGAATAAACCGCCTTCCAGCCGTCGAGCAGCGTCTCCCGCGTCACCGGTAGAGCCGGCAGCGCGACGAATGCGGGCGCTTGTTTACCGAGCAGCGCATAACCGGCAAGCTTGGCTTCGACCACACCGGCGTCGTAGGGCCGCTGCGCGCCGAGCCCCTTGACGAAACCGCCCTGGGCCATCGAGATCGCTACGTTCTCGCCGAGGTCGATCGTGGTGATGGCGAGATCGTCGCGGCCGGCAACTCGCGCTGCGGAGATCACGCCTTCGGCCGGAACATCCCAGACCGCCCAGATGCCCTTGATGTTCGGGTTGGAGGTGAGGATCGCGGACGCCGCCTTTTCCGCGTCACCCGAGAAGTCCGGTCCGCCGATGCCCTGCTCGGCCACGATCTTGATATTGGGGTAGTCGGACGCGATCGTTGCCTTGAAGCCATCGTAGCGCTGCTTGGTCACGAAGAAGTCGGCAGCATGGAAGACCAGTCCGATATCGCCCTCCGCGTTCAGCGCCTTCGCCATAAGATGTGCCGCAGCGACGCCATTGCCGTAGTTGTCTGCCGACACGACTGACACGTAGTCCTTGCCGGAAACAAAACCGGTCGGCACGTTATCCATGAAAACGAGCTTGGTGCCAGCCTCCGCCGCCGCCCTGTAGGCCCCGGCGGTCGCTGTCGGGTCGGTCGGGATCGAAACGATTATGCTCGGCTTCTGCGCCATGATCGTCTCGATGTCGGAGACCTGCTTTTCCGGCTTGAATCCGGCGTCGGTCACAGCAAGGACCTTGATGCCCATGGCGGCGAACTGTGTTTGCAGGCCGTTGATCTGGGCGCGCGACCAGTCGTTGCCGCCGTAATGCATGACGATCGCCGCCGTCGCGTTCATCGCCTTGATCTTCGCCAGCTCCTCATCGGTCAGCGTCACATCGGCGGCCGGCGACGGATCCTCGCCTGAAGGTCCCTTGGAAAGAACCGTCTTCTGAAGCTCCGCCAGCGCGGTGTCCGGATCGGCCGAGGCCGGTGCGGCATAACCAAGAGCGAGCGCCAAAACGGCGGCGGTGCCCAACAGAGTTCGTCTTTTCATCATCACTTTCTCCTCCCGAAAGTGGGGCTCCCGCCCCGGTCGCGGCCGTCAGGCCGATTTAAGATAGGCCATGCTCGCCTTTGCTCCCTCAAGCGGATCAGGCCAGGAATCGAGTTCAGTACAGACCCAGCCGGCAAAGCCGGTCTCCCGAAGGGCCGCGATGATCCCGTCCGTTGGCACGTCGCCACGGTCGATCGGCGTGAAGGCGAAGGGCTCTTTCTGGAAGCCCTTCAGATGCACATAGGAGATGCGCGCCGCATGCTCGCGGACAAGCGCCGCCGGATCGCCGCCGGCAGCCGCGAGATGGGCCGTGTCCGGGCAGAAATCGATACCGGTGAGTGCAAAAATCTTGCGCACTTCCGCCGGTCCCTCGACAATCGTCGAAAGATGCGGGTGGTAGTGGGCGGTAAGGCCTCGCGCTTCGGCGATCTCCTTCACCCGGTCAAGCGCTGCGGCGAGCTTGTGATAATCCGCCTCGCGGATGCCATCGAAGCGCTTCGCACCGCCACCGACGACGAGATGCGGCGCGCCGAGTTGGGCGGCGCGATCGGCAGCACGAACGACCCGGGCAAGCTCCTCCGGCAGGATATCGTCGAAGATGAAATTGCCGCCGGCATAGGTCGCAACGAGCGCAAGACCGTTGTCGGCGAGCAGGGAACGCATGTCCTCGATGCTGAAATCGAGAAGGTTGCCGTCGAAAAGCTCGACCCCCTCGTAGCCCGCCGCCGCAATGTCGGCAAAGGCACGGCGCATGTCGCCAAACGTCCGATAGGCGAGATTGGTGATCGACGTGACGCCGACCGCATCCCCGCCAAGGCTGCCCCAGCAATTCGCATGATAAGCGAGCTTGAAATTCGACATCAGCGCCTCCTCCCAGTGACCGTCGTTGCAGACAGCCTTACGTCGAGAAAAAATCGATGTCAAATATTTACAAGCATATCAGCTATAACTTTTGCTGATTTAATACAAAAGTATGAGGTTGCCAGTCGAAACGAGCGGCTTTATCAAAGCAAGGAAGGCGAAGCTGCCAGGAAGGAAGAACCATGCCGACGACGGCGAGCGTACAAACTGATGGGCATCCGCGGCGCAAAGGCCGTCCGCGCGTTTCAGAAACCGCTGCACCCAGCCTCGTCGACATCCTCAACCTTGTCCGCACTGAACAGGCCACCACCCGCCAGGAAATCGAGCGGTACAGCGAGCTTGGGCGCGCCGTCGTCGCGGATCGGCTCGGAACGCTCTGCGAACTCGGCCTCGTCGATGAAAGCGAGCTCGGCACCGCCACCGGTGGCCGAGCGCCGCGCCTTGTGCGGTTTTCGGCGGATCGCGGACGCATTCTCGTCGCCACGCTCGATCAGACCGCGCTCGGCGTCGGCATTGCCGATCTTGCCGGCTCGCTGCTCATGGAACATCACGAGGCGACCGAACTCACCCAGCCGGTCTCCGCCCTAGCCGAACGGCTGGTGACGCTCTTCCGCTGGATTCTCGAGCGGCAGTCAAATCCTCAGCTTTACGGCATTTCCATCTCCGTTCCCGGCGCCGTGTCCGACGGTGGCGAGGCGCTCTTCCAGCGTGCCACGCCGGGTGTCCTCCCAGGTTGGGAGAGCTTTCCGCTGGTCGAGACACTGGTGGCCGCCTTCAATGCTCCAGTCTGGCTCCGCTCCAGCGTCGAAACGATGACGATGGGCGAACTCCACGCCGGCGCCGGACGCAATCAACGCACGATGCTGCTGGTCAAGGTCGGCAAACGCATCGGCGCCGGGCTGGCAAGCGACGGGACGCTGTTTCGCGGCGCGCAGGGTACCGTCGGCCTCATCGGTTCCGTACCGGTGACGATGGGCGACAGGACCGGCACGCTCGAAGCGATGGCGGGATCTGACCATATCGCCCAGGACGGCAGGCATGCGGCGGAGAACGGAGCGAGCCCGGTCCTCGCCGAACTTGTGCGGCGCGGCGGCGACATCACGGCGCTGGAAGTCGCCCAGGCCGCCCAGATGGGCGACGCGGCGTCAATCGAGATCCTGTCGCAGAGTGGCCGGCTGATCGGCCAGGTGGTCGCGACGCTCGCCAACATGCTGAACCCGGCGCTCATCGTCCTGTGCGGCTCGATCGCCCAGACCAATGACATTCTTCTCGCTTCCGCACGGGAGGCAATTTACGGCGCCTGCCATCCGCTCGTCAGCCGCGATCTGCAGATCATCCGTTCCCAGATGGGCAGTTCGTCGGGGCTTGTCGGAGCCGCCATCGTCGCGACCGAAGGCCTGTTCGCAGCACCCATGCTGCGAGACTGGGTCATGTCGGGTCAGCCCCAGGCGCATCCGCTTTTCCAGCAAATGAAAAACGAGATCGCCCAGCGGAAAGTCATCGAGGGAGACATTGTCCGACCGCCGGACATGTGAGGAGGATTGAATGGCAATTACTGGTCTTGGCCCTCACGGCGAGCGCGCGTCGGCACCCGAACGCGTTCTGTTGCTGCCCGAGGACATGGAGCGGGCGCGGGCAAGCGGCTTCCGCGTCGCGATCGTGCTGCACACGCTTGAGAGCGACTGGGCCAAGCAGCAGCTTTCGGGCATCGTCGGCACGCTGGGCAATTGCGGGGTCGCAGTCATCGACGTGGTCGATTGCGCCTTCAACCCGGAGCTGCAGATCGAAGCACTGGAGCGCCTGACCCTCGAGGCGCCGGATGCGATCATATCGCTGCCCGTCGCCAACTCGAAAGTCGCGGCGCCGCATACGCGCGTTTCAGCGGCCGGCATCAAGCTCGTCCTGCTCGACAACGTGCCGACCGGCCTGCTTCCGGGCAAGGACTATATCTCGCTTGTCTCGGCGGACAATTTCGGGCTCGGAAAGATCGCGGCCGAAGGATTGTCGCCGCATCTGCGCGAGGGGGCCGAGGTCGGCGTGCTCGGCTATGACGCCGATTTCTTCGCGACCAATGAACGCGAGATCGCCTTCGTGAAATGGATGCAGGTCAACCGCCCGGACGTTTCGCTCCGCGTACAGCGTTTTCCGGCGCTGTCGGCGGTCGCAGCAACCACGCGGACGCTTGCAGAAGCCCATCCCGAACTTGCCGGCCTCTTTGTCGTCTGGGACACGCCGGCAATGACTGCCGCCCGGGTTCTCGAAACAATGGGACGCAAGATTCCGATGACGACGGTGGATCTTGGCCAGGAGGCCGCAATCGGCCTTGCGGCCAACGAACCGCTTATGGCCATTGCGGCCCAACAGCCGTTCCGCCAGGGCGAAACCGCAGCTTCCATCACCGTCACCGCCCTGCTCGGTCGCCTCGCCCCGGCCTGGGTCGCCCTTCCAGGCCTTGCCGTGACGGCACGCAATGTCGTGGAGTGCTTTCAAACCGTGTGGCGCATGCCTGCGCCACATGAAGTTCTGCGCAAGCTCAGCCTCGTCGGCCTGAAGAGATCGGACCGGCATCTGCCCTGAGGGCTTAAACACTGCCGGGCTTGCGGTTTCTACGAAATGGACAATATTTAAGCGATGTCGAATGCTCTGCGCATCGCACGTGGCCGCTTTGGGAGGGTGGCGCTGCTGGATATGGATCGGCCCCTGGTGCGGCACGCGCACCCGCATTGCCATGTCCTGCTGAAGGTCGAGGGGGCCGATACGCAGTTTTCGGTGCGCGATCGGCTCGTGCCCCTCACCGACGAAAGCGCCGTTCTCATCAACACGTGGGAACCGCATGCCTATGCGCACGACCAGACGCGTCCGAAGACGGTGATCCTCGCGCTCTATATCGAACCGCAATGGCTCGGTCATTTCCGGCCGAACTGGGCGACGAGCCACGCGCCCGACTTCTTCGCCTGCAATGTGGGCTCGATCACCCCCGACATCCGTTCGCGCACGCGCACGCTTGCGGAGGCCATGGTGCAGGAGCCGAACAGCACCGAAGTCCACGAGGTGCTTCTCGGCGAACTGATGATTGCCGTCATCGAGCGTTTCGCCGACTGGCGCGCGGTGCCGAATTCGATTCGCGACCTCACATCGCGCCCCATGCTCGACTTCCGCATCCGCAAGGCCGTCGAGCGCATGAAGGCGGCACCGGGCGAGATCTCTGACCTCGACCGGCTGGCGATCGATGTCGGCCTCTCAAGGGCACATTTCTTCCGGCTATTCGAAACCTCGATGGGTGTGACGCCGCGCGTCTTCCTCAACGTGCAGCGGCTCGAACGGGCGGTTGCGGCCGTCGCCGACGGGACGGAGAGCTTCGCCGCGATCGGCGACCAACTCGGCTTTTCCGTGCCGGCGCATTTTTCACGCTTCTTCCACGATCATGCCGGGTCGTCGCCGAGTATCTTTCGCAGCGTCACTCGGCTCTCGGATCAAGATTTTGAGACTCCTCGGTAAGGTCTGATACGCATCGGTATCGCCCGATCGCGACCCCTTCTCCACTCTTGGTTCCACGGCACCCTTCACCAACGGGTGCGGGAGGAGCGAATGACGAGATTGGAAACGACGGGAGGCCTGATCGGCCGGACCGTCGAACGTGTCGAGGATGCCGGACTTTTGACCGGCCGCGGCCGCTACATCGACGACCTGCCCGTCCGGCGCGACACCGCGCATCTGGCGATCCTGCGCTCGCCGCATGGCCATGCCGAGATCAGGGCGATCGATACGAATGCCGCCCGCGCGCTGCCCGGCGTCTTTGCCGTCATGACCGGCGCGGACGTGGCGAGGCTCACCCGCAGCATGACGGTGGGAGTAAAGGCCAATGTCGAATGCTGGCCGATTGCCCGCGATCGGGTGCGCTATGTCGGGGAGCCCGTTGCCCTTGTCGTCGCCGAAAACCGCTATGTCGCCGAAGACGCGCTCGACCTGATCGAGGTCGAATACGAGACGCTGGTCGCCGTCGTCGATCCCGAGAAGGCGGTAGCGGCGGACGCACCAGTGCTGCATCCGTCGCTCGGCACCAACCTTATCAACGAGCGCGCCTTTCGCTATGGCGACCCGGAAGCAGCGTTCGCGGCGGCCGCCCACCGCGTTTCCATCCGCATCGCCTATCCGCGCAATTCCTGCACGCCGATCGAAACCTACGGCGTCATCGCGGAATACGATCCAGGCGAGGACGCCTATGACGTCACGGCAAATTTTCAGGGTCCGTTCTCGATCCATGCGGTGATTTCCCGCGCCCTGAACGTGCCTGGCAACCGTATGCGGCTGCGCACGCCGCCCGATTCCGGCGGCTCCTTCGGCATCAAGCAGGGCGTGTTTCCCTATGTCATTCTCGCCGCCGTCGCCGCCCGCGTCTCCGCACGGCCGGTAAAATGGATCGAGGACCGGCTCGAACACCTGACGGCATCCGTCTCGGCGACCAACCGCGTCACGACGCTGGAAGCCGCCGTTGCCGCCGACGGCCGCATCACCGCGCTTTGCTGGGATCAACTGGAAGACTGCGGCGCCCATCTGCGCGCTCCGGAGCCGGCGACACTCTACCGAATGCACGGCAACATGACCGGCGCCTATGCGATCGAAAACGTCGCCATTCGAAACCGTGTCGTGCTCACCAACAAGACGCCGACTGGGCTGAACCGTGGCTTCGGCGGACCGCAGATCTATTTCGCGCTTGAACGGCTGGTGCACAAGATCGCCGACGACCTCGGCCTTGACGCGCTCGACGTCATTCGCCGCAACCTCGTACCGGCTGATGCCTTTCCCTACCGCACGGCGACCGGCGGGCTGCTCGATTCCGGCGATTACAGGACTGCTCTTGATCGCGCCGCAAGGGAAGGCGGCCTTAAGGCGCTGCTGCAGCAACGGGACGCAGCCCGCGCCGAAGGGCGGCTCTACGGCATCGGCTATGCGGCGGTGGTCGAGCCGAGCGTCTCCAACATGGGTTACATCACGACCGTGCTGACGCCGGAGGAGCGGGCAAAGGCGGGGCCGAAGAACGGCGCCCAGGCCGTCGCGACGGTGGCCATCGATCCGCTCGGTTCCGTCACCGTCAAGGTGGCCTCCGTGCCACAGGGCCAGGGTCACCGCACCGTCCTGGCACAGGTGGTTGCCGAGCGGCTCGGGCTTGCCATGGAGACGGTGCGCGTCAACACGGAACTCGACACGGCGCGCGACGCCTGGTCGATCGCGTCCGGCAATTATGCAAGCCGCTTCGCTCCCGCCGTCGCGGGCGCTGCAGCACTTGCGGCCGACCGCATCCGGGCCCGACTTGCAACGATCGCCGCTCGCCAGCTCAACATCACGCCTGACCGCGTGGACTTCAGGGCCGGCAAGCTCCTCGATCGCGACAATCCAGACAATGCCGTCTCCTTCGGGCGCGTCGCGGCGGCAAGCCACTGGGCACCAGGCACCCTGCCGGAGGGTACAGGCCAGACGATCCGCGAGACGGTCTTCTGGACGCCGGACGAGCTGCAGGCGCCGACAGCGGCGGACGGCATCAACTCGTCACTCTGTCACGGCTTCATCTTTGACTTCTGCGGCGTGGAAATTGACCGGAAGACCGGCCAGGTGCGTATCGACCGCTACGTGACGATGCACGACTGCGGCAGCATCCTGCATCCCGGCATGGTCGATGGCCAGGTGCGCGGCGGCTTCGCCCAGGCAGTCGGCGCTGCGCTTTACGAGGAGTATGCCTATGGCGGCGACGGTAGTTTCCTGACTGGAACGCTCGCCGACTACCTGATCCCGACCGTCATGGAGACACCGGAGCCGCTGATCCTCCATCACGAGACGCCGTCGCCTTTCACACCGCTCGGCGCCAAGGGCGTCGGCGAGGGCAATTGCATGTCGACGCCCGTCTGTATCGCCAACGCCGTCGCCGATGCGCTCGGCGTCGAGGACATCCGGCTGCCACTGTCGCCAAGCCGGGTCAGCGAATGGCTCTATGGCGAGGAGCGACCTCCGTCGAAGCCGCGAGATCCGACCCCGGTCGCCACCGGGGCCTCGGGTGAGCGGATGCTGACCGGTTCAGGCTCGGCTGAGGTCACCGCCACCCGCGCTTCGGTGTGGGCGATGCTGCTCGACCCGAACACGCTGAAGGCGATCATCCCCGGTGCGCACGAGGTCCGGAAGGTCTCCGACACGCATTTCCGCGCCGAGGTCACACTCGGCATCGGGCCGGTCAAGGGCCGCTACCGCGCCGACATCCGTCTGTCCGACATGGTCGAGCCGGAAGCCGTTACGCTCTCCGGCGGCACGGAAGGCGCACTCGGCTCCGGCCGCGGCACGGGCCGCGTCACGCTGACCGAAACCGCCACCGGCACCCGCATCGACTATCGCTACGAGGCGGCGATCGGCGGCAAGGTCGCCTCGGTCGGCGGACGCCTACTCGACGGCGCGGCGCGCGTGGTGATCGGCCAGTTCTTCCAGGCGCTCGCCCGTCATGCCGGCGGCGGCGCGCCTCCCAGCGCCGCCGCCGGCTTCATCCAGCGGCTTTTCAAACTCTTCGGGGGGCGCCGATGAAACCCGCATCCTTCGATTTCCTCTGTCCGGAAACGATCGAGGAAGCGCTGGCCGCGCTCGCCGAGGGCGGCGGCGAAGCGCGCGTGATCGCCGGCGGACAGTCGCTGGTACCGATGCTGAACATGCGGCTCGCCCGCCCTGCCCTGCTCGTCGACATCATGCGGCTTGAAGCGCTGCGCCGGATCGAGACATCCGGCGACGAAATCGTCGTCGGGGCGGGCGTGCGGCAGGCGGAATTGGAAGCTTGGCCCAGCCTTTTGCGCGACCTGCCGCTTCTGGCCGCCGCCTTCCCGTGGCTCGGGCATGTGCAGACGCGGGCTCGCGGCACAGTCTGCGGCTCGATCGCCCATGCTGACCCGAGCGCGGAGCTGCCGCTGTCCCTGGTGACGCTCGGCGGCGCGGTCAGCCTGCGCAGCCGCAAGCAGAAGCGTGTGGTCAAGGCGGACGACTTCTTCATCGGCATGATGGCCACCGACCTCGCCGAGGGCGAGATGATCGAAGCCGTGCATTTCCCGAAGGCACGGCACGGCAGCGGTTATGCCTTTCGAGAGGTCGGCCGCCGGCATGGCGATTTCGCCATCGTCGCCTGCGCCGCCGTCGCCGATGACAGGGGCTTGCGCCTTGGCATTGCCGGCGTCGACGACCGGCCCCGCGTCTTCCCGCTGCCGGCGCTCGACGACGACCAGTTCGACGATGCCATCAACGACATCGCCTGGTCGCTGAACGCCCGCGACGACATTCACGCAAGCGCGCGCTACCGGCGCGAACTGGTCCGCAGCCTTGGCCGCGAGACCCTGAAGGAGGCAAGCCGATGCCGCGCATGAATGCTGCCCGGAAGCACCCGGTCGACTTCACCCTCAATGGCCGAACGGTCCGCGCAGAGGCCGAAAATCGCATGCTACTCTCGGACCTGCTTCGCCACGAGATCGGACTGACCGGGACCCATGTCGGCTGCGAGCACGGCGTCTGCGGGGCCTGTACCGTGCAGATCGACGGAAAGCCGGCCCGCGCCTGCCTGACACTCGCCCAGCAGGTGCGCGGCAGCGATGTGAGGACCGTGGAAGCGCTTTCGCCCGACCCGGCCGAGCTCTCCCCGCTTCAGGCGGCCTTTCGCCGCCACCACGGCCTGCAATGCGGCTTCTGCACGCCCGGCATCCTGATGTCGCTCGACGTCCTTTTGCGTGAGCGTCCCGACGCGGGCCGGGAAGAGATTCGCGAGCACCTCTCCGGCCATCTCTGCCGGTGCACGGGCTACGCGACCATCGTCGAGGCGGCGCTCGCCGCCGCTGAGGAACAACGGAAGGAGGAGAAACCGAATGTTTGATCTTGGAACGAGTTTCCTCGCAAGCGTCGAGCGCGACCCGGACCGGCTCGCGATCGTCGACGGGGAGGTGCGATTGAGCTATCGCGACTGGTACGGCAAGGTTTCGGCGCTTGCCGCAGCTCTCGACGAGACCGGCCTGAAGCGGGGCGACCATGTGCTCACCGCCATGCAGAACCGCTGGGAGAACGCGTCGCTGCATTGGGCCTGCCAATTCCTCGGCCTGATCGTCACGCCGCTCAACTGGCGGGCCAAGACCGACGAAATCGACTTCGGCATCGCGGATGCCGGCGCAAGGGCCGTGTTCTACGAGGTCGCAACGGAAGAGGCCGTGCGCCTGTCGCGCCTCGCGCGCGACCTGCCGCATTTCTCCGCCGATGCGCTCGCCGGCATAATGGATAGCAGCGCCCGCGATGCGGTGCCCCTGGCGGACGCTGCGGACTGGTCGCTTATGCTCTATACATCTGGCACGACGTCGAAGCCGAAGGGCGTGCCTCGACGGCATCGGGCCGAGCGCGCCGGCGCCCTGGCCCACGTCGCGCAGAACCTCTACCGGCATGGCGAGCGCACACTTGGCGTCATGCCTCTGTATCACACGATGGGCGTGCGTTCGCTGATCGCTTCCGCGCTGATCGGCGGGACCTTCGTCTGCCTGCCGCGCTTCGAAGTGGCAAAGGCGCTCGATCTCATCGAGCGCGAGAAGATCACCAACCTCTATCTGGTGCCGACGCTCTACCACGATCTCGTGCATCACGAGGCCTTTTCGCCCGAGCGCGTCGCTTCCGTCCGCAAGCTCGGTTATGCCGGCGCTTCGATGACCGACGGGCTGCTGAAAAGACTTGATCAGACTTTCGAGCCCGAACTCTTCGTCAATCATTACGGCTCGTCGGAAATCTACACCTTCACGATCGAGCAGAAGGCGGCGGGCAAGCCCGGCTCCGCCGGCCGCGCCGGCATCAACCAGATGATCCGTGTCGTCAAACTGGGCGGCCGCAACCCGGACGAGGGAGCGGCCGTCGGCGAGGAAGGCGAGATCATCGCGCTGATGAAGAGCGACGAGGCCTTCGAGGGCTACTGGAACCGGCCCGACGCGGATGCCAAGGCGCTGCACCGCGGCTGGTACTTCACCGGCGACACCGGCTTCGTCGACCAGGACGGCGATCTCTTCGTCACCGGGCGGGCCGACGACATGATCATCACCGGCGGCGAGAATGTTTCGCCGGTCGAGGTGGAAAGCTGTCTTTCGCTGCATGAGGGCGTCGCCGAAGTCGCCGTCGTCGGCCTGCCCGACGAGCGTTGGGGCAAGATCGTCGTCGCCTTCGTCAAGCGGCGCGGCACTGTTACGGCTGAGGACCTCGACCACCATTGCCGCGCTTCCGGCCTTGCCAATTTCCGCCGGCCGCGCCGCTTCGTCTTCGTTGAGGCTATCCCGAAATCCCCTGTCGGCAAGCTGCTGCGCCGCCTTCTGGTGGCCGGCGAGTACACCGAAGAACGCATTCCCGAACATCAGTGAGCGGCCAGAGCGCCGCCAGACCAACGAAAGGAAAATCCATGACCGAACAAGCCGCATTCCAGGACCCGCGCCTCGCCGAACTCGACGGATTCACCGTCACGATGGATGTGGCCCACCAGCGCGCCGACATTACGCTCGACCGTCCGCCCTACAACGTCGTCTCCATGCTGGCGCGCGACCAGTTGCGCCTCGTCTTCGAGGCCCTCGACGAGGACGATCGCGTACGCATCATCGTCGTTGCCGGCAAGGGCGAGCACTTCTCGTCCGGCGGCAATATCAAGGGCTTCCTCGAGGCAAGCCCGGAGCACGTCTCGCACCTAGCCTGGAACATTGCGGCACCTGCCCGTTGCTCCAAGCCGGTGATCGCGGCCAACCGCGGTTATTGCTTCGGCGTCGGCTTCGAACTGTCGCTCGCCTGCGACTTCCGCATCGCGACGGATACCACGCGCTACGCACTGCCCGAGCAGAAGCTCGGCCAGATCCCCGGCTCCGGCGGCTCGGCCCGCCTGCAGAAGATGGTGGGCGTCACCCGCACCAAGAACATCGTGATGCGTTCAAAGCGGATCACCGGCCAGGAGGCCTACGACTGGGGCATCGCCTCGGAAATCGTTGCGGATGCCGATCTTGAAAAGGCCGTCGATGCGCTCGTCGAGGAACTGATCGGCTTTTCGCCGCTTGCCCAGCGCACGGCGAAGAAGCTCCTGAACGACACCGACGACGCGCTGCTGTCGACGGCCATCGAACTCGAGGGCCATTGCTACAGCCGGCTTCGCACATCGGAGGATTTCCGCGAAGGTGTGCTCGCCTTCCACGAAAAGCGCGCGCCGGCCTTCGTCGGCCGCTGAACCATCGGCCGGGCGGGAACCCGGCCCCAGTTCCACGAGGAGGGAGCGGCCATGGATCCGCTTCGGCAGGATTGAAAAATGAACAAGATAAAGCAGACGACACAGGAAAAACGCCTTGTCGAACGGGGACCCGGCCTTGCGTCGGGTCTGCGCGACCTGCCGAAGCATCTCGGCATCAAGACCATGAGCGCCGGCCTCGTCGCCGCCATCTTCGGCTGCTCCGGCCCGGCGCTCATCGTCATCGGCGCCGCCGAGGCGGGCCATCTGACCAACGGGCAGACCGTCGCCTGGCTCTTTGCGATCTACGTGCTCGGCGGGCTCATCAGCCTGCTGCTTGCGCTCTATTACAAGCAGCCGGTCAACGGCGCCTACTCGATCCCGGGTGCTGCCCTCGTCGCCGGCTCGCTTGCGACCATTCCGTTCAACGAAGCCGTCGGCGCCTTCATCCTGGCGGGCCTGCTCGTCCTGCTGCTCGGCGTCACCGGGCTCATCGGCAAGGTGATGCGCTGGCTGCCGATGCCGATCGTCATGGCGATGATCGCCGGCGCCTTGATCCGCTTTGCGACAGGCGCCGTGACTGCGCTCGGCACAGCACCGCTGATTGCCGGCGCCGCGATCCTCGCCTTCTTCGTCTCCATGCGGTTGTCCAGGACCATCCCGCCGGTGCTGGCCGCCCTCGTCGCCGGCCTGATCGCGGCACTCGCGACCGGTGCGGTCGGAGGCGGCGCGGCCAACATCGCCTTCGCCGCGCCTGAATTCACAATGCCGGTGTTCTCCATCGATGCCTTCTTCGCGATCGCAATCCCGCTCGCCCTTCTCGTGATCGGCGCTGAAAACGCGCAGGCGACCGGCGTGCTCATGGCCGAAGGCTACCGGCCGCCAGTCAATGCGATGACGATCATTTCCGGCATCGGCGGCGTTGCGGCCGGCTTCCTCGGCGGCCACAACGCCAATATCGCGGGCCCGATGACAGCCATATGTTCGTCCGAACAGGCCGGCGAGAACAAGGAGGGGCGCTATGCCGCGACGGTTGTCAACGGCGTGCTCTTCGCCGCCTTCGGCCTCCTCGCCGGCGCCGCTGTTCCGATCGTGCTCAGCCTACCGTCGGCCCTCATCGGCACCGTCGCCGGCCTTGCGATGATCGGCGTGCTCCTGTCCGCCTTCCAGAACGCTTTCGGCAAGTCGCTCGGCAATCAGACAGGCGCTTTCGTGGCGCTTGCAGTCGCAATGTCAAACGTTTCGCTTCTCGGTATCAGCGCGCCTTTCTGGGCCCTGGTCGCCGGCGTCCTCGTCTCGGCCGTGGTCGAGGCCGGAACGCTCAAGGCAAAACAGGCTGCGTGACGCGACGTCAAGCGCTGAGCGGTCGCGGTATAAAGAGCAAATCATTGCCCCGGTGCATCCGTATTGGACCCTCCGGGGCAGTCGAATTTCCAGCTTTTGAGTGGGTTCTAGCCGTTGAATCCCGATAGCGATATCAAGGAGCGTGTCAGCGCCGGTAGCAACGCTGCCAGAGCCCCTTAGCGCGCGGCTTGACAGGTGAAGAGGCTCGCGCGCCGCCCACGTTGGTTTCGACATCGTGTTCAGCATCGCGTGGGCAAACGCGATAAATGGCCCTGGCGAGGCGTGTCTCTTCGTCAATGGCAAAGTCTCGAGCAGCGTTGGAGAACCAAACTCTACTCCAGCCGTCAATCGCCGATGGTCGCTCGTGCGTGAACGGTATGACCGCCTGCACCGACATCTCTTATGGGTGAACTTCTTTATGGATTGCACGTCCGACCCACTGGAGACTGAATACGCTATCAGTGTCGGCGACGGTCATCCTGCGCTTCTTGTGGTCCATGCTCCAATCGCAATGGGCTACGACTGCGACACTCATCCTGCACTCGGCTTCTCCTCATCGGCCGCATGACTATCAGCTTCAGGGCGGCAGATCATCGTCTTTCAGTATATGCATCACCGCCTTTTCATCCATCGCCTGTGCATCGAACAGCGCCTTGGCCAAGGCATTGAATGTCGGCCTGCGCCTCCTGAGGATCGCCGCCGCGCGGTCGAGTGCCACCTCCAACCTGGCGTGAACGCGATCAGCCAGTTCGGGGTCCCGGTCGAACACCGCGCCCGGATCACGATGCGGGCGATAGAGCAGTGGATGCTCTGTCCCGAAGCCAAGCGTCCGCTCCATGTCGAACGCGACCCGCGTGGCCCGCGCCAGATCACTTTCGTCGGCGCCCGCCGAGCCGCTGGATACCCGCTTCAGCACCAGTTTTTCGGCGGCCCTCCCAGCCATCAACACGGTGAGCATGTTTTCGTACCAGGTGTGGGTGTTGGTTCCGGATGTATGGAAGCCGAGCAGATTATAGGCGCCCTCCCAAGTGTCGATATTGAGACCGCGGACGGGGCCGAGATCGAGGGCATGATGGACGACGGCATGCCCCGACTCGTGGAATGCGTAGCGCCAGCGCAAGTCGATGGGCACGGGTGGGCGATTTCCACGAATGCCCTCTTCGATGTCCTCGTAGCGGATCGCGCGCTTGCCACGGCGCGCCTTCAATCGCGCCTCCCGGACGATGCGCTCGATATCAGCGCCCGTTAGTCCCATGGCCCGCGTGGCGAGGCGCCGCAGGATCGCGTCGACAGGATTGCCCCGCTGAGTGACCGCCAGCGTTTCCGTCGTATTGCTGCTCTGCTGCTCGTTCATCGGTCTACATCCTTCCGTTCGCTCTCTGCTTCTTCTCTCAGATGGTCGGCGACGATCTTCTTCAAAGAGAACCCGTCGTCGGTCTCCGACCCGACACCCGATACCGGCTCCCCGATCAGCGCCGTCACGTCATCACCCAGATGATGGGCGAGGATCTCCGCAAGGGTCGGCACGTCCGGCTTGGGGATTTCGATATGGGTCTCAAGGCGCCCAGATCGCTTGATCGCCTCGTCGATATCGTTTGGACGATTGGTGGCGCCGACGATAATCAAGCCCTCGGATTTCACGGCACCGTCGAGCAGTTCCAGCGCCTTGTTGACCATGGCGTTCCAATAGTCCGCATGCTCCCGCTCGGCAGGTTGCCGCTTGCCGATGCCGTCGATCTCGTCGATGAACAGGATCGCCGGCGCCATGGCGCGAGCCTCGGCGAAGGTCTTCGCCATCTTGTCGATGACATCGTTCAGATGCCCACCCTGCAGCCAAGTCGAGACGGAGGTGACGACCAGCGGGACCTGCAGGCTGTTGCACAGCGCACGGGCAAAGGTCGTCTTGCCGGTTCCGGGCGGGCCCGACAGCAACAGCTTAGTGCTCATCTCCGACCAGGTAAGGATGCTGGCGCGGTAATCGTCCAGATCCGCCTTGAGATCGAGCGCCCAGTCTTTTGCGCGGCCGTATCCGGCAAGGGTCTCGACGGTCATCGGTGACCTGTCGCCAGTCCCGCCGGTGGTCGCCAATAGCTCCGGCTGGATCACTTCGGCACCCGACGGCTTGTTCTTCAAGCGGCCGTTGCTGTCACTGTCGGAAGCCTTCGGCTTTTCGTCCGACGCCGAGGATTTCTCGGTGGAGGCGGTGGAAGGCTTGGATCCGGATCCCTTTGTCTTCTCGCTTCCCCCACCTTCCTCGCCATCGCCTTCTTCGAAGTCGCTGCGATTGCGTTCGATGAGCGTGGCAAGCACATGCAGCGCGTCCCGAACATGCCGTCCCGGCCGGAACGCAAGGACCAGATCCTCCAGCGACAGCCACCGCGCATCCGAATCCGATGGCAGGGGAACGCTTTCAATTGCCGTGTCCGGATAGAGCGCCTCGATCAGGTCAGCGACAAACCTCCGGTCAAGCTTTCCCGTTTCCAGCGACAGGTCGGCGGAGATGCGCAGGAGCGAGGGAATATCCGATCGCTTCTCGGCGATGGCAAGGATGGGCAAGTCGCGGGACAGCGCGCTGATCATCCGCCGACGCAGGGCATTGCCGGTTACACGATGCACGCCGGCACCCGAGAATGCCACAAGGCGTTTGCGAACCTCTCCTTCATGAACGTCGAAGTGGTTGTCATCGAACATATGGTCGGCATCGATGATGGCGAACGGACCGCCAGGCACCAGCCGGGATTTTTCCAGGAGCCTCACCCCCTCGCGTTCGAAGCCATCGAGCGGCGCATGGAGCGTGATGACCGGTGTCACATGGATCAGGGTGTGAACAATCTCCCGCAGCGACCATCCGCTGCTGCGCACCGCGCGCGCCAACACCAGGGCCGCCACGACATGACTGACCAGCGGCGGCGCTGCTGCCCGGTCCACGAGACGAACCGCGTAGGCACGCCGACCAATGCCGTTGCCCAGCACCGCGTCTTGCGCGATTGCACCGCGACGCTTCCGGGGAAAGGCAAGCAGCGGCGAGACGGACGTCATGTCGATGACCTCCATCGTCACGACACCGCCGCCGTCTCCGCCGGGGCCGGAACCTGGCTTGCTCGCCTCTTTCGGTGCGATAAGCCCTCCGCCAAAATTGCGCCGGAACCAGAGACCATCGCGAACCGGATCGCCGGTCAGCCTTGTCGTGTCGAAAGCCGGGCTGTAGCAGCAAAGCAGATGACCATCGACATCGACGATCTTGCATTCCAGCAGGCCGTTGCGCAGCGCGGTCCGGCGCGCCTCGCGGCGGGCAAGATGCCGGAGGCGGCGGATGAACAGACGAGCGAGTTTATCCATCGACGCGCCCTCCCGTCTCCGCGGCAATAATTGCCGTTTCAAGGTTCTGCACCGGATCGCGCGGCCGTGTTCGGCCACGCCGGCGGTCGCCCCTGGGGCCGGACCTCGCGGAGGCCGCCAGCACACGCTCGCGCGGCGAACGGCGCGGCAGATGGATGTCGGCCGCCACCGTGACCGGGGTCGGGGGGATCAGATGCTCGTTCCGGGACCAACCGAGATCCCGGTTGCGGCTCCGAAGCCAGTCGAGCAGCAAGCGGCAGGCCGCATTGCCGCCGTCTGCGAGCGCATTCAATCGACGCATCAGAGGCGCCGGCACAGGACCATCCAGCAGAGGGCTTTGCCGAACGAAGGCAAGTGCCAGGCCGATCAAAACGGCGGGGTCATCCGCGCCGCGATCGATGCCGGCGGGTTTGGCATGGGCGATAGTCGCAAGCCTGCTGTGGGTGCAGGACGACGCGATGGTGTCGGTCGTGACCGCTTCACAACGGAAGCCGGCGACAGACGGGCTGTGGGTCTCGATGGACATGACTGTCTCCTCGCCGGAGTGCATCGCCATCCGGCGTTCATGGAATGGAAGGATTAGGGAAGCCGGCCACGCGCGTCACGGCGCGGCCGCGATCAGTGACGCTAGACCAGCGGCGCGTCAGTGCCGGCGGGGACGACGGGCAAAGCCGACCCGGATTCTGACCGGTTCCGGTTCGTCATCCTGATCCTCGTCGAAGCAGCCAAGATCGCAGTGACCATCGTCCTCATCCTGCGCGGCCATCGCCTGCTCTTCTTCATAGCTCAGCGCCGGACCGTTCAGGGCGATGAGCGGCCTGTCGGCGATGGCCGAAGCAGGCGCCGTGTTGAAGACGGCCGCCTCCGGGACACCGAGCGCTTTGCGCGCTTCCGCTTCGAGAAGTTGCTGGACGCGGCGCCCGAAGCGCAGACGCAGTTCGGCCATGCAGGCGGCGACACCGTCGATCTCCAGCAAGTCGTCGATTTCGGAAAGCGCCCAGATGCCGGTGGCATGATCGCTCGGACGGCTGGCGCCATCGACAATCGCGACCTCGACGGTGTCGACCATCATGCGCTTGTGGTGCTTGTAGAGCCAGTCGGGCAGCACCATGGCGCCGGCCATCATCTTGAACTTCAATTCCTCGAGACGACTGGTGTCGCCATAGGAGGCGAGTGAGCGTTTCAAGTCGAGGATATAGGCCGTGTGCCGGTCGCGGTTCACGACGATCAGGTCGGGCGTGTAGCTGCCCTTGGCGGGCGCTTCGCAATCGAGCTTGATGCCGTCGAGGCTTTCCCAGTCGTTTCCGGAGACGGCTTCGAGCGCCGCCTTGACCAGCGGCAGCTTCAGCGACTGCGTCAGCACGGTCACATTCGGACTGGCTTTGGCCAGACGCTCGACCGCCTGCTCGAGCAGTTTGCCTTCCCGGAACGACACGGCGCGGACGAGCGAAGCAATGTGAACGTAGTGGCCAAGGATTTCGTCCTCGACCGGCTCTCCGTCGGCGATTGCAGTGATTGCGCGATCGATCAGCAGATCGAGATCGGCTTCGACTTCGGCAAACCGAACACTATGCGGATGGCGGCGCAGCGCGGCGGGTTCGCCGAGGCCGACCCGGGCGCCGAGACTGAGCGAACGGTGGGACAACATGGTGGCCGCCGCGGCGGTCGAACGGAGAACTTCCCTAGTGGGGGTCATGGAGGTAAACGTGGTCATAGCCCGATTCCTTTTACGAGAAGGCTGAAGGTCAGGCCCTTGTCGATGTTACCAGCATCGGCTTGGGCCGTTTTGTGTCCGGTCATCCGAACGCCCCTAACCTGGCAGGACCGGCGACCGGGCTCAAGGACCCGGAACAGCAAAAAAGAACAAAGCCGGTACGTAGTTAACGGTGGGCTCACGAAGCCCGAGACCGGTGAAGGCTTACGGCGATCGGCACCATTCGCCTGTGCGTTTCCACTCGGCATCCGAAGGCAAAGCAAAAGGGCCGACACGCGGCCCTCTCGAGCTTGGTGGGAAGGCTGGATCACCGGCCTTCGAGCAAGCTGAATCTTACGGCGTCACCGCGGGCATCGGTTCGGCTTCGACCACAGCGTCATCCGCAAGCGGCGGCACCTTGGCAAACTGCTTGCGGTTCCGCGGCACTTCCCGAGTGACCGTCATGAAGCCGCCTGTCGCTTCTTCCAGCGCCTTGCCAAACCGGGCGATCCCATCCTCCGTGACATCGGCCCCAGTCGTGGCCTCAACCGACACTTCCGGTGCAACATCGTGCCGGTCGGCGACGCTGGCCGCCTCAACGGGTCCCGCCGCTTCAGGAGCCGAAGTCTTCGCTGCCGCGAGCGGCCATTCAGGTTTCCGCTGTTTCGATACTGCCCAGCCGAGAACCGGAAGCACATGCAAGGCAAGCCAGTCCCGCATCTCCTTCGACTTCGGCCAGCTATCGATGCCGCCCAACGTATAAAGCGTGTCATTGACCTCGGCCCAACCCGACTTCTTCGGGAACTTGGTGGGCTTGGTATTGCGCCCCCAATCAAGTTCAGGCTCGATGAACAGGGCCAGGCTTTCGAGTTCCTGGCGGGCGACCCGGGCGATGTCCTGGATCTCCTTCGCCAGCGCCTCCTTGATGACACGCGGCTTGGCCAGCGCAGCCTCGATCGCCTGGCAGATCGCGACGACGTGGGCGATGAACGCCTTCAACCCCTCGCGCAACTTGACGGCAATCAGCGCCTTCAGGCCGGTGATGCCGCCGATGTCGGACTGGTCGTCCTTCTCCGGCTTGTCTTCCCCCTCTTCGCTGCCGTTCAGAATGGCCTTCACGTCCGCCACCTGCAGCCGCTTGTTCTCCTCGGCGAAGGCGATGGCCGCCTTGACCTGGTCAGGTGTTGCCGAACTCAGATGGTACAGCACGGTCGCTCCGATCGAGAGGTCGACCAGATCGTCTCGAAACTGGCCGAGATTGCGGAACACCGCCATATTATTGCGGGCGCTGCGCGCCGAGAGCCCACAGCGCATCTTCACCCAGCGGTCAAACCGTCCGTCGGCCAGCAAGTCTGCAGCCTGGGCCAGGTGGTCGCCGAGCTCGAAGGTCTGCTCGGTCGTGCGGCGGCCGAGGTCGAAGATATGGGCCGCGCTGGTTTCGAGCTGCTCGCGCAGCGCCTGGTCGCGGATCCCGTGCTCCTCGTAGGAGTAAGAGAAAGTGGAGGTAGAAGAAGAGATAGAGGCGGACGTCTTGCTGGTCTTGGTCGTCATGTCGTGCTCCTGGCAACGCGTTACTCATACATCCGGTGAGAAACTCATCGAATGACTATATGATCTCATCATATCGTCAGGTATGCAAATTCAAGTAAAACAACATCATAGTATATGTGGATCTATTTTCTTCATTTTGTCCGCATTTCATATGCTTTATTTTTCGAATTAATCGTAATTAAACCTTCATATTTCAAGCTATACAGCGTCTCCAAATATTTTTCTCTTTTATATCGGCTACCTTTACTTCCATCTAAAATCCAAACATCGAACCGGACAAAGCGGCAGCGCGCATTTGCGGTCTCCGCAAAGAAGTCCTCGCGACCAAAAATCGGGCAGCCAAGTATCCGCGAGGCCACCGTCGCACCGCCCGGGCGGAACGTCCGATTGCTGTCCGGAGAGGTCACATTCCGCATGAACGGCAGGGGCTATGACACCCGACCCGTGGATGAACCGAACCGGAAAGGGCTCGGTCGGCGGCGTGCGCTGCGCAATGGAGAGGACGCAGCACGCACAAGCGATAGCCGCAAACCGCTTGCGAGTTAAGCCAGGTGCCGACACGTCATCTCAACCTGCCCACACATTGAGACAAATTGCGCTCATTTGATTCCAGCCTCGAGATTTTTGATTCCGAACGCTGGTCATTTGATTCACCAACGCCGTTTGCCGCTCGCCAAGTCATCTCGACCTGTCTCAACGTGCCCGCAAGGCATCTCAAGTTGCGCTCATTTGATTCAGTACTCGAGACAAACGATTCATAAACCGGGATTTCCGATTCCCCGCAAACGGCGTTGCCGACAGGAATGCGGTCTGGCATCGGTAGCCGCAGACCTGATGGAGAGCGTGCATGCCAGCGAAGTCCGAGGAGATCCGCAACCGCAAACAGCGCGAACGGCAGCAGATGCTGCGTGACGCTGACCGGAAGGCGAAGCGGCCCGGACGCGATGACGTGGCCCGGGTAGCACTCTACTGGCTCATCAGCCGGGCGATCGAGAAGGCGCAGCACGAGGAACTCGAGAGGTTCAGGAGCAGGATCATTGCGATGCTGGCCGAGCAGGGCTTTGACAGCCGCCAATGCGAGATCGTTCTCGACGACCTCATTTACAAATACCGAACGGGCGGCTCGCCCTTCCGCCGCAAGCCCCATCTGCTCTATCCTGACGGTGCCGACGAGAGCGGCTGAGCGGTTTCGTTCGACTGCCACCTGCGGTTCCGGCCTGTTCACCCTGCGCGGCCACTGGAACACCTAACGGCGTTTGCAAACCCTACGATACCTCCCCCCATTACTCGGTTAAACGCCGTTTATCCTGAATCGAATGTTTCGAGCGCTTTCGCGGGGAGCCTCGGGCCGACAAGCAGGCCTGATTGACAGATAGCTCATCACCCAATCAATGTGTTGCGCATTTGCAACGGCACTTTGATAAATACATGCTTAACAATGGCTTATTGTCATTCCCGCACGGGCGCGCACGTTCAGAGCGCTCAGTCGCTCCCGCTGTCTCATTTTGAGATTCGCGACAAGTTTCGGCAGATTTGCATCGATAACCATGCAGATACAGACACTTGAGAAGTCCCGCGCTTTATGAGTTATTGGCGCCAACGAGTGTTCAACAGGCCAACCCGCAACGGAAAGGAGGCGCCCATGGATCACCAAACCCATGCCGATGGCGCCACGATCCAGCCGTCCCGGGAGTGCAAGAAAGATCCTGGTTTCACGATCTGCACCGGCCGCATGCGCGGAGAGGTCCTTCGCGTGGTTCTCCTTCGACGACGAAGGCGAACCACGAGAGAAAGGACTCATCATGTCGCGTACAGCACAGCACAAGAACGACACACTCAAGCTCTTCCAGTCTGAAGGGGATCCCCAGGATATTCTGGCTTTCCCCTTTGGCGACTTGAACGCTGTCGTCCGCAATCCACCGGAAGCCGCTCCGAGCCCGAAAGGTCTCGTAAAAGCCAAGGTGATTCAAACTGCTCCGTCTGCCGGAACAGTCAAATTGCGTCACCTGCATGACGTCGACAACGACACCAAATCCCGCCTGTATCCCGGGCCGGACGTTATCGCGTCGATCACAGGCGTAAGTTTGTCTAAAGCGAAAGACGCGATCCGCCAGGTGCGCTACGGCTCGCGGTGGCTCGACTTGCCACGCACCCCTCCGATCAAAAGAATTGGTGACGGAGAGATCGAGGGAGCGCTGCGCCTTCTTGGATATGTCGGCTACTGGCGCCATCTCCCTGACCAGCCGACACTCGCCGCCTATCTGAACGCCCGAACCGGCGTTGAGCGCGATCATCCCTGCGTCGTGGTTCTCAGCACGCATTGCGTTGCCGTGAGTGGCGGCGTTTTCTGCGACATCTTCAGCCGCGGCATTGTGATCGACGTCGACGATGCGGAGGGACGTCGCAAGAAGGTCCGCCACGTGCTGGTTCTGACCAAGCGCATCGCCCCCTCGACGATCGCCTCCAGGAAGCCGGTATCAAAGGCGAAGAAGACTGACGCGAACAGCAAACGCGACCAGCTCTTTCGTGAGGCGATCAAGGCTGAGACCGGAGCAACCCGCATCAGGATCACCCCGAACGAGGTGTTCGTCATCCTGCCCGATCAAAGCGGTTGGTACTGGCTCGGCGCCCGCGACAGTATCCAGCAGCAGATCCTCGAGCCCCAGCGCGACGGCCGCCTTCGTGGCAACTCCGCCGAGGCGGCGGCTTACCGCGCCGCTATGGGCTACTAGCTACACCGGCGCCGGCGCCGGCGAAGCGTGATCGCGGCAATTATTGCCGTCGGCAATCACCTCACACTTCCGGCAGTTCCCATGGATGGTCGTAGATTTCCATCCATCACTCGCGCCAGGCCATGATGGCCTGGCAGCGCTGCGGGGGCTCTCAGCTCTCCCGCCGCCGGCTACCATGTCCCCCACGGAAGGTTTTCATCTCAAGGGTCCACAATGACGAAGAACGTTTTGTTCTATGCACGCAGTTCGACCACACCCCATCTCGGCGCCTGCTTCGATACACAGCTCCATTATGCGAAGCGCTTCATCAAGGAGAACGGCTGGTCGCTGGACGCTGTCTGCCGCGATGAAGATATCGGCGAGGTCGTCTTCACGGCGCAGCCGGGTGCCCGCAAACTCCTTGGCCATATCGAAGAGGAGGCGATCGATGTCGTCCTCTGCCATACGCTGGACCGTTTGTGCTCGAGACATGCCGTTGCGGAACGGCTGCTGCATGACCTCCGCGCAAAAGGCATCGAAGTCTGGGCGGCCGATCCGGGCGTTCAGATCAAGGCCAATGACCTGATCGAATACTATTGCGATGATCAGCGCGGCATGTTCGGACGCGGCAATCCTCTTGCGCCGATGCCGGACGAACTCTACGAGGCCGAACACCTTGCGCCTCTTTCCTATGGTTACCGCTATACGGGCGCTTTCAATGCCGATCGCCAATATATCTTCGGCTTCAGGAAGGTGGATGCAGACGCCGCCAACGCGGTTCAGCAGATTTTCCAGTTGTATGCCGAGGGCATGTCGCCTGCAAAGATTGCAGTACTCCTCAATACGCTGGGTATCGCCGGTCCGCACGGCAA
This sequence comes from Ensifer adhaerens, assembly GCF_013283195.1. GTDB lineage: Bacteria > Pseudomonadota > Alphaproteobacteria > Rhizobiales > Rhizobiaceae > Ensifer > Ensifer adhaerens_G. The sequence goes on from NZ_JABEKT010000003.1 coordinate 27,376, forward strand.
GCCGTGGCGTGACACTACCATCCGCGGTGACCGCAGGCAAAGAAACGGCATTCTCAACGACGAGCTCTATCTCGGTCGATCCTGGGTACCCGGCCGTGACTGTTTCGACTTCGTGCCGGCGCTTCAGATCGTCGCAGAGGACCTTTGGCACCGGGTGAAGCAGCGTCAGCATATGGTCGCACGGGGCGTTGCAAAATAGCGGCAGCCCCGCGAGCCGATCCGCATCACACTGGCCGGCAAAGCCGGCCAGTGTTCACCAAAGAGATTGTTTGAGATGGAAGTCTACACATGACCAAGACCGTGCTTTTTTATGCCCGCTACTCCACCGACCGCCAGGACGAGGTGTCGATCGAAACGCAGATTGAACTCGGTAAGTCCTTTGTCGAGAAGCAGGGCTGGAAGCTGGTGGAGAACTATTGCGACGCCGCAGTCAGCGGAACGTCCTTCATGCTGCGTCCCGGCATCCAGCAGCTTCTCGCCCGCGTGAAGGAGGAGCGCATCGATGTCGTTCTCTGCGTTACCGTCGATCGACTGTCGCGCGATATCGAGCACAGCCACAAGATCCTCAAGAAACTGCGCTACCGCGATGTCGATCTCTGGACGGTCCACGCCGGCACCCCGGTCACGGACATGGAGATGTCGTTCCGTGCGATGCTCAGTCACGAACTTGTCGGGCAGATCCGCTACCGCACCCGGGAAGGCATGAAGACGGCGGCGCGCAAGGGCATCGCAACGACTCGCCTCTCCTACGGCTACCGCATCGGCCAACAGCGCGACGCCAACGGCGACCGTATCCGGGGCCTGCGGGAGATCGAGCCTGCCCAGGCCGAGATCGTGCGCTGGATCTTCGAACAATATGCGAATGGCGTCAGCCCGGCGACAATCGCTCAGAGTCTCAATGCGCGCCGCGTTCCCGCACCGCAGGAGGAGTACTGGCGTGACGACACCATCCGCGGAGATGGCAAGCGCCAGAGCGGCATTCTTCACAACGAGCTTTATGTCGGCCGGATAGTCTGGAACAAGCAGAACTATCGCAAGAACCCGGAGACGGAACGCCGCACAGCCCGTCTCAACGACAAGAGCGAATGGGTCGTGACGGAAGTCCCGTCCTTGCGTATCGTCAGTGACGAACTCTGGGCGCGCGTGAAGGAACGGCAACTGACGACCCTGGAGAACTTTTCCCGGACGACGACCAACAGGCTGAACAGGACGCACCGGCCGAGCTACCTGCTGAGCGGCATGCTGGAATGCGCCGAATGTGGCGGATCCTACGCCATCATGGCCAAGGACCGCTACGGCTGCACCAACCACAAGAACAAGCTGCCGATCAGTGGCCTCGACGGCGCCTGCTGTTCCAACCAGAAGACCATCCTGCGCAAGAACCTCGAGGATCGCGTCCTGTCCTGCCTGCCCGCCGCCTTCTTCGGCATGGGTGTATTCGACGACGTCGCCGGACAGGCGCGCCGCAACCTCGCAACGTCCGTCAGGAACGAACCCGACGAGCGCCAACAGATTTCCGAGCAGTTGAAGGCTGCCGAACAGGAGCAGCGCCAGATCATCCAGCAGATCAGCGATCGTGCCGCAGAAGGCCGGCCGCGTCTGCCCGCCTACGACGACATGCTCGATCAACTCGAGGAGCGCCGAGCCGGGCTCGAGAGCCGGCTGAAGCAAGCACCAAAGGAGGAAGATTTCGGCGAGAAGATCAGGAAGCTGAAGGCGGAAGTCAGTCCGGAAGCCGTCGAGTTGGTCCTCAACTCCGCATTCTATTACCTGCGCGAGCACGCCGACACGGAGACAAAGCAGCCCTTTATCAACATCGTGCGCCAGTTCATCCAGAAGGTCGTCATCGGCAAGACCCCCGGCCATCAGCCGGCATCACTTGAGGTCCACGGCCGGATCGCTTCGATCCTCGCGGCGATGGAAGCGGCAACGATCCTGGAGAAACAGTTCGAGGCACTGAAGCAGCATGATTACCTGGAGCGGCTGCGCGCCGGCGAACTGGACACGGAGCAGAAACAAAAAAAGCTCCTCGACGCTTATGCGGAGGAGCTTTCTGTGAAGCGACTTGAATGGCAGAATATTCAAGTCTCAGTGGTTGCGGGGGCAGGATTTGAACCTGCGGCCTTCAGGTTATGAGCCTGACGAGCTCGTACGCCTTCAAGGCAACCGACAAGCTGAAGATCACCCCCGGTGCTCAGTACTGGAGCGATCTGCGCACCGGCAACACTTTCGACAGCGGCCTCGACAAGTGGCGCGCTGGTCTGACCCTCGACTACGCGATCACCGAAGGTCTCGCGACCCGCGTCTCGGTTCAGTACGAAGACACCGACACCGTTGGCGGTGGCTCGAACGACGAGGTCAAGGGCTTCGTCCGCCTGCAGCGCAACTTCTAAGCCAAACTCGGCTTGAGTGCATGGCCCGCGGCGAGAGATTGCCGCGGGCTTCCTGGACATCACAGTTTTTGGAACAAACGAACCAAAGCTGGCTTATCACGGCGAGCCATGACGAAGCGCTGAGCGCCGTCCGGATCAGCCGCAGACCTCTCGCCATTGATCGCCGCGCCCTCCCAGTGCAGCAGGCGCCGGCAACCCTCGTCCTCGCTGCTATCATCCCCCTGCTGCCGCGCGCCTTCATCGGCCCACGCATGCGCAACACACAGGCTCCCACATTGCAGCGTTCGTGCGCGACAGACCGCGCAAGCTCGCCACGATCATGTGAGAAGCAATCGCTTGGTCAGCAACACGCCGATCAGGATCGCTTGATCGATGTGAGGAGCAGGGTCACCCTGCACCACAAATGCAGCCTGCCGGCTCCACCGGTTCCAGCCGTTTCTTGCAGCTATGCCCGAAGTGGGACGATCCCATCGACAAGGATCGATAGCCAGTTAAGAGAAAACGATAAACTGGATCGTTGCGGAAGGTTGCGTCGGCATCGCTCAACCGGTAGCACGGCTCCAGGCTGACCGCGTTGCCATCTCGACGTTCCCTCGGCCATTGCATCGTGAACACCTTTTGTTCAAAAATCCACCCTATCGGCAGGTGGCAGGAGCTGGTGAAGACCGAGCGCCAACCTATATTGAGCGACGTCACACCGGGTAGCTCGGATGTGTTCTGGCAACGACAAGGATAGATTTTATGAGCGAGAAATCCCCGGCCGATAATTTTCCCGCCGGCTATGAACTCCCCAAGGTCTGGACCTGGGACAAAGGCAACGGCGGCGCATTCGCCAGTATCAACCGCCCGATCGCCGGCCCCACGCACGAAAAGGCGCTGCACGTCGGCAGGCATCCGCTTCAGCTCTATTCACTTGCCACTCCCAATGGCGTGAAAGTGACGATCATGCTGGAAGAGTTGCTGGCGGCCGGCCATTCAGAAGCAGAATACGATGCCTGGCCGATCCGCATCGGCGATGGTGACCAGTTCGGTTCCGATTTCGTCGAAATCAATCCGAACTCCAAGATCCCGGCGCTGTTTGACCATGCCCCGAAGGGCGGCGGTGCGCCGGTTCGCGTGTTCGAATCTGCGTCAATCCTGCTCTATCTCGCGGAGAAATTCGGCGCGTTCCTGCCGGCCGAACTTCGCGCCCGCACGGAAACCTTCAACTGGCTGTTCTGGCAGATGGGCTCCGCCCCCTTCCTCGGCGGCGGTTTTGGCCATTTCTATGCCTATGCGCCGATGCAGATCAAATACGCCATCGATCGTTACGCGATGGAGGTGAAGCGCCAGCTCGACGTGCTCGATCGCCACCTCGAAAGCAATCAGTTCATGGCCGGCAAGGAATACACGATCGCCGATATGGCCATCTGGCCCTGGTACGGCAGCCTGGCGCTCAATCAGGCCTATGGCGACGCCGGCACGTTCCTCGATGTCCAGAGCTACAGCAACGTCCAGCGCTGGACGGCGGAAATCGCCGCCCGACCTGCAGTCAAGCGCGGCCGCATGGTGAACCGCCTGAGCGGCGATCCGTCCGAGCAGTTGCACGAACGCCACGACGCCTCCGACTTCGATACGAAGACGCAGGACAAGATCAACCAAAACGAGACAGCGTAAGGAGAAACGAATGGCGAAGCTGCCTGATATGACGAAACACCGGGGTTTTCCCTACGCCATGCCAGGCACAGGCATACAGTTCGTTATCCGCCGCGCCAATCCCAAAGGGGCAACGCCGATCAAGGCTTTGCCCCGCCACGCCCGGCCGGGCTCGGGAGCGCACCGCATCGATGCGGCATTCCTCCACGCCCTTTGGCACCATTTCGGCGCCGAACCGTTCGAGCGCGGCAATCTTGACGCCGCCCGGCTCAATCTCCTCTTCGGTCGCGAGGTCATGGCCGTGGAGAAGGATTTCGATCCGGTGTCCTACGAAGCCCTGCTCGTCATCAACGAACGCGTCGCCCGGCAGAGCTTCCCTGAATCCTTCGAGGACATCTTCGAAGTCTGACGCAACGGCTCCCAACCTGTGCGCGCCGCCGCACAGGTCCCTTGGGCGAACCGGCCGCTCGCTTGCAAACGGCGATGATTGCTCCTTCCAGGGATCTGACTTGTGGGGAGCGCTGCTGACCTGACACGCTGCTGCCAAGTTGTCGGCGCGTCCAAGACGGGCCATGCCTCTGGTCGGTGGTACTCATCTTTGGCGTGCCCCCAGGAACTTCTCTGCGGAAATGCCGGGGGTAAGCCGCCGCCCCCGTCAAACAAGAAGACCAATGTTACAGTTGCTGCGAGATCGATTGGATTCAGCGCGAGCGAAATCATCACTCGGCGGCGTGTCGGGATCCCATGTCGCCAGTCGTCTTCAAGACTGACAAGCCATGGAGAACAACAATGACGATCACTATTACCGCTTTTGAACGGTCACCCGATCGCGGCAGGGGGATGGCGCGTGACATGCGTGTTCGCTGGGCGCTCGAGGAAACGGGCCAGTCATACGATGTCCGTCTTGTTTCGTTCGATGCGCTGAAGGAGCCTGCCCATACAGTGCTTCAGCCTTTCGGGCAGATCCCGACCTATGAAGAAGGCGACCTTGCCCTGTTCGAGTCGGGGGCCATCGTCTTCCATATCGCCGAGCGCCATCCGGGCCTGCTGCCGGATGATGCGAATGCCCGGTCGCGCGCAATCGCATGGATGTTCGCCGCGCTCAGCACAATGGAGCCGCCCATCGTCGAGCGCGAAGTCGCCAGATATCTGGAGAGTGAGAAGACATGGTATGAGGAGCGCCTGCCTGCCGTCGAGGAACGCATCCGTAAACGACTGGGCGAACTGTCGTTCCGACTTGGCGATGCCGACTGGCTCGACGGCGCGTTCAGCGCCGGCGATCTCCTTATGGTGACCGTCCTGCGCAGGTTGGAGGGATCAGGCCTGCTGAACGATTATCCGAACCTTTCCGCCTATATCGCCCGCGGCCAGGCGCGGCCCGCCTACCGTCGTGCTTTCGACGCTCAATTGGCCGTTTTCAGCGCCGCATCGACAGACGGCTAAAGAACCGTTCTTTACCGGAAGCGGGCATCCAACGCCAAGGCGGCCCGCAGGCCGCAGCCGATCGCAGCCCTGTGTCCTCACCCCCTGCCCTGATGTCTTTCGGCGCGCCTTGCGCGACGACGGCCCCGTCCTCCATGACAATGATGTGGGTGCATCGTCGTTGCGGAACCACTTGTAATCGATGCCGATGTTCGTCGTGTGGTCGATCACCCCGCCCGTCTCGACATAGCCGTTATAGAAGAACGTCCCGTAGGAATCGTCAACCGAGATATTTTTCGCGTTGTGGCGGAGCGACCAGACATCGTTGCAGCGTGTCTGAATTCGTAGCCGATGACGGCCTGTTCGCAATCATAGCCATTGTAAGCTTACTCATCGACAAAGAGGTCGCGATTAATCTTCCCAAACGGCCCGGCCTCCACCGTTCCGATATGGGCAATCGGCCGACAAGAATGGACTAGAAAACTCTTGTTAAGACAGTGACTGCGACGGCACGTATTTTGCACGGGGCATTGCACGGGCCCGGCGGAAATTCGAGTGGCTCATCCGCGAGACATGGCCCTCTCCAGGACGACAGACAGAAGGACGTTCGCCCCGGCGGCGACATGCTCCGGTGAGGCGTATTCGCGCGGATTGTGGCTGACGCCATCCCGGCAGGGGACAAAGATCATGACCGTTGGCACCCGTCGCGCCAGATGAAAGGCGTCGTGGCCCGCCCCGGACACCATATCGTGGGCGGCGATGCCCATGCGTTCGGCGCTCTGTCTGACCAGCTTTGCGAGGCTCGGATCGAACCGAACGACGGGCGAATGCCAGCGAAGCTGAACGTCCAGCCCTATGGACGGGTGGCTGGATGCCAGGTCTCTGCAGCCACGCATCAAGGCATCATGCATGGCGTCCAACTCGGCCTCGTCGGGATGCCGCAGGTCGACGGTCATCTCGATGCGGCCCGGCACGACATTGATGGACCCGGGATGTGTTCGGACCTGCCCAATGGTACACCGCGCCTGCGGATCGCGCCCGCCGATTGCATGGACAAGGTCGATCATTCGCGCGAGCAGCGGCACCGGGTCTTTCCTCAGCGCCATTGGAACCGGCCCGGCATGGGTTTCTTCGCCATGCAGCGCGATCTCGTACCAGCGGATCCCCTGCCCGCCGGTTACGACGCCGATGGTCTTGCCGGTGTTTTCAAGGATGGGCCCCTGCTCGATGTGCAGTTCGAGATAGCAGTCGGCCAAGCCGACATCCGGTGCCGGCTCGCGGTCATAGCCGTGGCGAACGAGCTCGTCCGCGACACGGACGCCGTCCGCATCGCTCGCGGCAAGGACCTGTTCAAGGGGGAGGATGCCGCAGGCAACGCCCGACCCCATCATCGCCGGCTGAAAGCGGCTGCCTTCTTCGTTGGTCCAGACACAAAGGTCCACCGACCTCTCGGTCTCAAGGCCGAGATCCGCAAGCGTCTCGAGAACCTCGAGCCCGGCCAGCACGCCAAGAACGCCGTCGAAACGCCCGCCGGTCGGCTGGGTGTCGAGGTGACTGCCGACGAGAACAGGGGACGCGTCGGCATCGCGCCCTTGTCGGCGGAAGAACAGATTGCCGATCGCATCCCGCCGCAAGGCGAACCCTCGTGCCGCGCACCAGGAGACAAGCAGGGCGCGGCCCGCCTCATCTTCATCAGACAAGGTCAGCCGGCAGCTGCCATCACCTGGAATCGGGCCAATTTGCGCCATCGCCAGAAGCCTTGCCCATAGCCGCTCGCCGTCGATGCGGTGCTGCATCCGCTGTCCTCCCTGCCTCGTTCGTTTTCACATCGCCCTTCCGCGCATGGGCTGCCAGTCCCCCGCATGGGGGACTCGATGGCCCAGTCGAGCCGCACGTAGGATGGCTGATCGGACAGAGACCCTTGGGAGCAGCAGATGGATATGAAGGCAGACATAAACTGGAACGCGGTCGCGCGTGCCGTCAGGCCGGAAACGCGGCTGCTGATCGACGGCAAGTTTCGTCATGCGACGAGCGGCGCGACGCTTGCTTCCATCAACCCGGCAACCGGCGAGCACATTGCCGATATCGCTTGCGGAGGCGCGGATGATGTGGATCTGGCGGCGAATGTGGCCGCCAGACGTTTCAGGGACGGTGTCTGGTCGAAGATGCCGTTGCGACGCCGCGTCGACATCCTCACCAGGTTTGCCGAACTTCTCGGCGAACATCGCGAGACCCTCGCCGTGCTGGACACGCTGGAGATGGGAAAACCCATCTCGGAAATGTGCTGCATCGACGTTCCTGCCAGCATTCTGACCATGAGGTTCATGGCCGAGGGACTGGATAAAATCGGCGGCACCTGCCCCGTGACCAACGACGGTTCGCTGCATTACATCCTGCGACAGCCACTCGGTGTCGTCGGCTGTATCACCCCATGGAACTATCCCTTGATGATGGCCGTGTGGAAGGTTGCGCCGGCGCTGGCGGCTGGAAACAGCGTGGTGCTGAAGCCCGCCGAAGACGCGTCCCTGAGTGCGCTGTTGCTCGGGCGACTGTTTCTGGAGGCGGGCGGCCCCGATGGCGTCTTCAATGTCGTCCCGGGCCCGGGCGCGGTCGCCGGCAAGGCGCTGGCCCTCTCGCACGATGTCGCCAAGATCGCGTTCACCGGGTCCACGGCCGTGGGGAGGCAGATGTATCGTTACGCCGCCGACTCCAATCTCAAGGCGGTCTCGGCAGAACTCGGCGGAAAATCGCCGCAGATCATCCTTGGTGACGTCGAAAACCTGGCGAAAGTCGCAGCCACGGTCGCCGATGGCCTGTTCGGCAATCAGGGCGAAGTTTGCTCCGCCGGAACCCGGATCCTGGTCGCACGGCCGCTGGAGGAGGAATTCACCGAACTGCTGCGGCAGGAGGCCCTTGCCCGCTACCGGCCCGGAGATCCGCTGGATCCGGCAACGACAATGGGGCCGCTGGTCAGCAAGACGCACCAAGAGCGCGTTGTTGGACATATCGCGAGGGCCATTGATGAAGGCGGCCGTTGCATCCTTGGAGGTGCGTCCGGGCGGTTTCCCGAGGCATCAGCCTTCGTGGAGCCGACACTCTTTACCGGGGTCGACAACGACATGTCGATCGCCCGCAAGGAGGTCTTCGGCCCCGTCGGTGCCATCATTCTCCATGACGGGCCGGAACACGCGGTGGCGATTGCCAACGACAACCCTTACGGACTTGCCGCCGGGATCTGGACGACAAATCTGGGCGCTGCTCATCGGGTCGCGCGCGATCTGGAATGCGGCATGGTCTGGATCAATGGCTACATGAATGGTGACATGAGCCAGCCATGGAGCGGATGGAAGCTTTCCGGCCACGGCCGCGACAAATGCCTCGACGCGCTGGTGGATTCGACCCATAGCAAATCCGTTTGGGTGACGCTCGACTGACCCTGACCTATTTGTGCAAGTGAATGACCAAGACCGACGTGAGCAGGAGACCATGATGAAAACGTCAATCGGCAAGGCAGGAGGTGCTGCGGCGATCGCGCTTCTGACGACGTATGCGCCCGCCCCGGCTTATGCGGCAGACGACATTACCGTCATCCGGAACGCGGCGATCCACACGATGGCGCAGGACGGGGGCGAAGCGGATGCGCTGGCGATCGACGCCAAAGGCATGATCGTCTCCGTCGGCACGGAAGCCGATGTGCTGGCCCAGGCCGGACCGGATGCTCGCGTGATCGATCTCGGCGGCAAGGCCGTACTGCCGGGTTTCCAGGACGCCCACGTCCATCTCGTCGAGGCCGGCGTCAACGAGATCCTCTGCGAGTTTGAGCCCTTCGCGACATTGAAGCAGACCCGAGAGGCGGTCGAGGCCTGCGACGCCGAGACGGAGGGTGAGTGGGTCCTCGGTTCCGGCGTCGGCATGCCGCATCTCCTCGACCAGACCGATAACCCGGTTGCCGTGCTGGACGAGCTCGTGCCCGACAGGCCGGCCCTTATCCTCGACGACATCGGACATGCCGCCTGGGCCAACAGCAAGGCCCTTGAGGCGGTCGGCTACGACACGCTCGAAGGAAACCCGCCCGGTGGCATCATCCTGCGCAATGCAAACGGCAAACCCAACGGCATCGTGCTCGAGAATGCCCAGCAGAAGCTGCGCAATCTGGCGTTTCCCGATACGCCCGAAAACGAAGAATTTGCCTATGAAAGCATGCTGCCGACGCTGAAGACCTTCGCCGAGAACGGCATTACCACAGTCAGCGACGCCGGCGGGTTCTGGCCCCAGGGCCATGTGAAGGCGTGGGAGACAGCCGAGAAAAACGGGACGCTGACGGTGCGGGCGTTCAACGCCCTCTACGTCTACCCGGATCTGCCTTTCGACGAACAGGTCGAGAAGCTTGCGAAGCTCTACAGCAACGATCCGGACCGGCTTTTGAAGTTCAACCAGGCCAAGCTCTATGTCGACGGCATTCTTGAGCAGCGCACCGGTGCGGTGCTGCAGCCGTATCTGAACGGACCGGGCATCGATCACGGCTTCAACTCAGGCTTCCTCTATTTCGAAACACCGGTTTTGAATGATTACGCCCGAGCCCTCGCCGATATCGGCTTCAAGCTGCATTTCCACGTGACGGGCGACCGTGGCGCGGGCCTGGCGCTCGACGCCATCGATCAGGCGGATAAGAAGCCGGGACCGCATCGCCTCACGCACCTCTACCTGCTCGACCCGGCGGACTATCACCGCTTTCGCGACACGGGAACTGTTGCGGATTTTCAGTTGGCGCCAAGCTCGCTCGATCCCGATTACATCGCCTTCATCCGCCAGTTCATCGGCAAGCGCGCCGATCGCATGATGCCGGCGGCGAGCCTGGAAAAGAGTGGCGCGACCGTCGTGATGAGCAGTGACTTCGATGCCGATGAGCTTTCGCCGCTGGTCAAGATCGAGGCGGCGCTCGAACGCCCGAAGGAAGGTGCGGCGGACGTGCGCACCGCGGTCAAATGGATGACCGTCAATCCTGCCCGGCTCCTGAACCAGGACGACCGCACCGGAACTCTCGAGGTCGGGAAATACGCCGATCTCGTCATACTCGACAAAGACATCTTCGACATTCCGGTCAATGAGATCGGCGAGACCAAGGTCAAGGCGACGCTGCTGCAGGGCAAGCCGGTCTTCGACGCGGACGGATTGTTCGCGCCAAACTGACACGCCGCGCATGAACGGGGATGTGAGACCTGGCGCGCCATCGACCGGCGCGCCATCGCCGTTACTGCCCGAACAACAACGAAAACAACTCGCCCTGCGACGATATCTTGAGCTTGGAATAGATGCGCTTGCGGTGAACCTTGACGGTCTCCGGGCTGTTGCCGAGGTGCCGCGCGATGCTTTTGGTCGAATGTCCCTTGAGCATCAGCCTGATGACCTCGGCCTCGCGGACACTGACCGGCATGCTGGCAAGCCGGTCGACGACCGGCTCCTGAACATCGGTCGGTTCAACATGACAGGCCTCGGGCCAATGCTTGCGGCAAAGGGCTGATATCACCGGCAGCAAGGCGTCAAGCGATGCCCTTCCGGAAGGATCCGCATGGCGATCCTCTCGCCGCAGGCCGATAGAGAGCGCAATGCTCGTCTTCGGGCCCGCCCCGACGAGGATAGCGATCTCGTCCCGCAAGCCGGTTTCCGCGTAAAAGATCCGGTAATATTCGCTCTCCCTGAAATCATCGGGCGCGCACTCGTCGAGGCTGACGACACGGTCCCGCGGTTCGCTGGCAAAGAGGCCATAGAAAGGATCGAGCAGGTAGGCAAAGCTGAGATAGGGCGCGACGGTGCAGCGCGTGGCCTCCGCGTCGAGATCGCTATAGAGCTGGACCGGCGGCCGGTCGGTCGAAAACACCGAAATGTACAGGCTGTCGAAGCCACATGCGCCCAGGCAAAGCTGGCGCAGGGCGTCGGGAAAATCCGGTCCGCCAAGCGCTGCGACCGCTTGCGAGAGGGGCTGCACATGTTCGAAAGGAATTCCCGTCATCTGCACCCCACTCCTGAAAGCCTCATCGCAAAGCTACCTTGCCGACCACATCCGTTTTGTCAAAGCGGCTCCTGCTGGGTGATGCAGTGAATGCCACCGCCGCCGATCGCAATCGAATCGATCCGCACTTCGCGGATCCGCCGGTCGGGGAACCGCGACTGCAGCATCCGCCGGACGGTCGTGTCCGACGCAACGCCGTAGGCCGGCATGATCACGCCGCCGTTGACGATGTAGGAATTGACGTAGGAGCGGCAAAACTTCGGATGGGTCGAGGGTGCATCCACGGCCTCGGGCACGGTAACGATCCTGATCGGCCGGCCCTTGGCGTCGGTCTGCCCCTGCATCGCCTCATAATTCAGGCGGATATAGTCGTTCCAGGGCGACTCCTCTTCGCCAGGGCTTTCCATCAGCACGACGCCCGGCGCGACAAAGACGGCAATGCCGTCCGTATGGCCGTCGGTCTCGTCTTCGAGCGGGTTGCCCGGGAGCCAGATGACCTTCTCGCCTCCGAGCATCTCCAAAAGCTCGCGCTCGATCTCGTCGCGGGTCCAATCCGGATTGCGGTTGCGATTGGGAAAGCAGGTCTCCGTGGTGATGATGGTGCCCTGCCCGTCAACGCTGACGCCACCGCCTTCGGCAACCAGATTGGAGACGAAGCCGGTCACGCCCGCCTGATCGACGACGGTTTCGGAGAAGCGGGCATCCGCATCATACGGGTGATACTTGCCGCCCCAGGCGTTGAAGCGGAACCGCGTTGCAGCCTTGCGGCCATCGGCCGAGGTCAGGAAGCACGGGCCGGCGTCGCGAGCCCAGCTGTCATCGATCTCTGTTTCGACGATGTCGATCGACGGATCGAGCAGCGCTCTTGCACCGGCGACATCTGCTGGCCGCACGGCCATGGTAACAGGTTCAAACTCACGGATGGCGTGAGCGACGGCGGCATAGTCGCGCCGCGTCGCCTCGATATCGTCCCAGACGCCGCGGCGACCTGGCCACATCATCCAGGTCCGCTTGTGCGGTTCCCATTCCGCCGGCATGCTGAAGCCGGCTTGTTTCGGTGTCTGATTGGGCATGTTCATTCTTTCTGCCTAAGGCACTTCTTGGCTATTGCAAACGGCGTCGGGCCGTTGGTGCTGTCGAATACGGTTTGCGGCTTCACTCAGCCGCGGGGCGTCTTCCCGTCCAGTGTCAGGATCGACCCGTAGAGATCCGGGCGGCGATCGCGAAACACGCCCCAGGAGCGGCGGTAGCGCCTGACATCGTCGAGATCGAACGTCGCAAGCAGGAAGGTTTCGTCGACGCGATTGGCTTCCGCGACGATCAGGCCGGTGTGGTCTGCGATGAAGGAGCTGCCATAAAACGTGCTGGTGGTCTGGCCATCCGTTTCCGTGCCCACCCGGTTCGACGCGATGAGCGGCACCATGTTGGCCGCCGCATGCCCCTGCATCGTGCGCTGCCAATGGCCCGAGCTGTCGAGGTCGAGGCTGTTTGGCTCGCTGCCGATCGCAGTCGGAAAGAACATCAGTTCGGCTCCGTCGAGCGCGAGCAGACGGGCCGTTTCAGGAAACCATTGATCCCAGCAGATGCCGCAGCCGATGCGGGCATAGCGCGTATCGATCGCCCGCAGGCCGGTATCTCCCGGGCTGAAGTAGAATTTCTCCTCGTAACCCGGCGCTTGAGGAATGTGGGACTTGCGGTAGTTCCAGAGGACCTCGCCGTCGGCATCGATGACGGCGAGCGAATTGTACTGAACCGGGCCGGCCTTCTCGTAATAGGAGATCGGCAGCACGACCTCCAGTTCTCTTGCCACGGCACGGAAATGCCTGATCGCCCGATCCTCGCCGAGTGATGCGGATAGCTCCAGATGCGCGAGGTTCTGCTCAAGGCAGAAGTAGGGCGTCTGGAAAAGCTCCTGCAGCAGGATGATGCGCGCACCATCCTCGTGCGCGAGCCGGATCAGCTCCTCTGCCTTTTGAATGTTTTCATCGACATCCCAGCTGCAGGCCATCTGGGTCGCCGCGACAGTGACTTTGCTCATTCGATTGTCCTTCGCCGTTTGCGCCGTTTCAACGCGCAGCCATGAAGTCCGCCACGGAAGCGGAGATGGCTTCAACGATCTCATCGCACTGGTTTTCCGTGATGATCAGGGGCGGCGACAGGATGATGCGATTGCCGACCGGCCTAACGATAACGCCGCGTTCGACGCAGCCCTTGAAGACCTTTTCCGTAACCCTTTCATGGGCTGGCAGCGGCTGGCGCGTTGCCTTGTCGGCGACGAAATCGATACCGAGCATGAGGCCGCGGCCGCGCACGTCACCGACGATGTCGTGCTTCAAGAGAAGGCGCGCCTTCTGCTGCAGGTGGGCGCCGACCCGCGCCGCATGAGGCAGCAACTGCTCGCGCTCCATGATCGCGATGTTGGTGAGCGCCGCCGCGCAGGCAACCGGGTGGCCGGAATAGGTCAGCCCCATCGAAAACACGCCGCCCTCGCATTGCGGACGGCTGATAACCGCATGGATCTCGTCGGAAATCAGCGTCGCGCCGAGCGGGATGTAGCCCGATGTGATGCCCTTGGCGGAAACGAGGATGTCCGGCTGGGTCTCGTAGATCGCGTCGGAGGCGAACCATTCGCCCAGGCGACCGAAGGCGGTCACCACCTCGTCGGCGATGTAGAGGATATCGTGGCGTCGGCAGACCGCCTGCATCGCGCGGTGGTATCCCTTCGGTGCCACCAGAACGCCGCCCGCTCCCATGATCGGCTCGGCAATGAAGGCGGCGACATTCTGCGGGCCGAGCTGTTCGATCCTGGTCTCGAACTCCTTCACCAGAAAATCGCAATAGGCTTCCTCGGTCATATCGGTGGGTTTGGCGTAGCAGTCCGCGGCAGAGATATGGTGGATGAAATCCTCGCCCACCTGGGAGAAGCCGTATTTGGTGCCGTGGATGCCGGTGAGACCGGCCGCCACATAGGTTGCACCGTGGTAGGCGTTGTTTCGCGATATGATCTTGCGCTTGCCCGGTTGCCCTCGCATGGCGAAGTAGTAGTGAACGATGCGAATGGCCGCATCGTTGGCCGTCGAGCCGCCGCAGGTGTAATAGACATGGTTGAGGCTGCCTGGCGAAAGGTCGGCCAGCCGGGCAGCCAGCTCGGCTGCCGGAACATTCGTCGAGGCGCCGAAGGGGTTGTAATATTCCATGTCCAGCACCTGACGGGCGATGGCATCGGCCATCTCCCGCCGGCCATGGCCAATGTTGACGCACCACAAGCCGGCGATGCCGTCGAGGAAGCGTTGCCCGGTGCTGTCGGTGACGAACACGCCTTCTGCTTTTTCGATCACCTGGCTGCCGGTCGCGGCAAAGGTCGTGAAATCGGTATAGGGATGAAGGACATGGTCGCGGTCCATTTCCCACGCGGAACGACTGTTGAGGCGCGCGCTTTCGCTGGCACCAAGGTTGTGCTGGATCGTCATCTTCTTTCTCCGGGAGGTTTGACACGGCCGAGCCGCGTCAGGGTTTTGTCGCGATGGGCTCAGCGCAAGAGCTTGGTCCAGACGCGGTCGTAGAGCTTGGTCACCGCGGGCGAGCAGGCGGTCAGAAATTCCGGCGTCGGTGCGTCGGCAGGTGGATTGAGTTCGGGCGCACCCGCCAGCGCCTTGTCGACGAAGGCCTCGGACCCCTTGATGCCGTTCGAATAGCGGGCGTAGTTGGTGATCATCGCGGCATTTTCCGGCGCCATGATGAAGTTGACCCAAAGCTTGGCATTTTCGAGGTTCTTCGCGCCCTTCGGCACGGCGACATTGTCCATCCAGCCGGTATAACCTTCCTTCGGATAGATGTATTCCAGCGTCGGCTTCTCGTCGCGAGCCCGCATCGCATAGCCGTTCCAGCTCATCGAGACGATGGCCTCGCCCGAGGCAAGCAGTTCCTTGGTTTCGGAATTGTAGCTCTTCACGAACGCCTTCTGCGTGGTCAAAAGGTCGAGCACCGCCTTCAGGTCCTCGGGGTTTTCGTTGCAGCGCGGCTTGCCGAGATAGCGCAAGGCCATGTTGATCACGTCGTTGACGTCGCGCAGCATGTTGATCTTGCCCTTGACCGCGTCGGCGGGCTCGAACAGCGTCTTCAGCGAATGATCGGCGCCGTCGACAACGGCGCTGTCGATGACGAAGCCGGTGGAGCCCCAGGCCCAGGGCGCGGAATAGACGCGGCCCGGATCCCAGAACACGTCCCGCCATGTCTCGTCGACATGGTTGTAGTTCTCCATCTGCGAAACATTGATCGGCTCCAGCAGCCCCTCGCGCACCAGGATCGTCATCGTGTCGTGCCCGGGCACGATGACGTCATAGCCGCCGGCGCCCGATTTCAGCTTCGCCAGCATGGTCTCCATCGAATCATAGGTGTCGATGTGAACCTTGACGTCGTAGGTCTTCTCGAATTTGGCGACCATTTCCGGTGGCGTGTATTCGCCCCAGGTGTAGATGAAGAGGTCGCCGGCGGCGAAAGCCGGTTGGGTGGCCGCGCCGGCAAGCAATGCAGCGGACAGAATGATCTTCTTCATGTGAACGTTCCCCTTTGTTGTTTGTTGTCAGGCGGTGGTCAGTGCTTGTGGCCGATCTTGCCGATAAGGGCGGAGACGAGGACGAGAACGGTGGAGGCCCCCAGCATCAGCGTCGAGATGGCGTTGACTTCCGGCGTCATGCCGAGCCGCAGCATCCCGTAGATGTGGAGCGGCAAGGTGGTCGCGCCCGGTCCGGCTACCAGCGCGGTGATGATGAAATCGTCGAGCGAGATGATGAAGGCGAGCAGCCATCCCGAAAGCAGTCCCGGCACCAGCAGCGGCAGGGTGATGCGGGCGAAAGCGCGCGCCGGCGAGGCATAAAGATCTGCCGCCGCCGCCGGCAAGCTCGCATCCAGCCCCTCCAGCCGCGCCTTGATCGGCAGATAGGCGAAGGGGATACAGAAGACGATGTGCGCCATCAGAATGGTGACGAAGCCGAGGCTGATGCCGATGGCCACGAAGAAGACCAGCGACGCGACGGCAGTGACGATTTCCGGCACCATCAGCGGGAAGGTCAACACCAAATAGGCTGCCTCTCCACCGGACGCACGGCGATTGACGGTGGCCACGGCGGCGCCAAGTGCCAACAGCGTTGACACCGTCGCCGCGATGATCGCGATGATCACGGAATTCAGCGCCGCGGTCTGGATGTTCTCGTTGCCGAATACGGTCGCATACCAGCGGAAGGAGAAACCGCTCCACCGGCTGACCGAGCGGCCGTCGTTGAAGGAATAGGCCGCCAGAAAGACGATCGGCGCATAGAGGAAAATCAGGCAGCCGACCGAGACGGCGCCGAACCCGGCGAAGGCGCGGATGTCGCCGATGCGCGCTGTGGCTTTGATGGTTTTCATGGCTGACGAAGGTGCGTTGGACATCTGTTGGTCTCCCTAGCGGCAATCGGACTTCTGCTGCCCGGCCCGACGGGCAAGCCACAGGAGCACAAGGAGCGTGAGCGTCAGCAGGATCATCGACAGCGCCGCGCCGAACGGCCAGTTGCGCGCGCTCTGGAACTGGGTGCCGATCAGGTTGCCGATCATCAGGGTCTTGCCGCCGCCGAGAATGTCGGGCGCCAGGTAGGAGCCGATCGAGGGAATGAAGACGAGGAGGCTACCGGCGATGAGCCCAGGCCGCATGACCGGCAGCACGATGCGGAAGAAGGCGATGCGGCGACTGGCATAGAGGTCGTAGGCCGCTTCCAGCAGCCGGAAATCGAAACGCTCGAAGGCCGAGTAGAGCGGCAACACCATGAAGGGCAGGAAGGAATAGATGAGCCCGAGGCAGACCGCAAAACCGTTGTAGCTCAAGGGCAGCGGTTCGCTGATGATCCCGAATTGCATCAGGACGGCGTTTATCGGACCATCTCCTCGCAGGACAAATAGGAGTGCGATGGTGCGGATCAGCAGGTTGACCCAATAGGGAATGGTGATCAGCACCAGCCAGATGTTCTTCTGCCGCTCAGGCCGGGTGGCGATGTAGTAGGCGGTCGGAACGCTGATGACGAGGCAGAGCAGCGTTGCAAGGCCGGCCTGACAGACCGAGCGCGCAACGATGATGAGGTAGTCGGGCGTGAAGGTCAGACTGTCGTCGAGAAAATCCCGTTCGAACAGGATCGAGCTGTAAGCCTCGGTGGTGAACGTCCATTCGACGCCACCATAGGGAGCCGCCTGCAGGAACGAGTAGACGAACATGATCGCCATTGGCGCGACCATAAAGAGCAATATGACCGCGATGGCCGGACCGAGCAGGCCGAGATCGGCAAGGCGCGGCGAGACGCGCGAGGAAAGGGAAAGTTGCCGGGCGCTCATGACAAAAGCACCTTGATCGAGCCCGGTTCGAAACCCACCCCGACTTCATCGCCGGGCGCGAAATCCAGCAGGCCGCGCAATCCACCGCGCGGTGCTCTTGCGGTCAGTGTCTGGCTCCCGGCCATGAGGTGATACTCGACCGCGTTGCCGAGATAGGTCCGGGCAACGACCCGCGCCGTGCCGCTGCACGCTTCCTTGCCGGCCTCGCGCATGACCAAACGTTCAGGACGAATGGACAGGGATACGATCTGGCCGACCACAAGCGGCCACTCGATCGACGTGCGGATGTCGGCGAAGCCCTCGACGGTCAAGGTTGCCTCGCCGCCAATGAGCCCCGAAACGCGTGCATCGAGAAGGTTGCTTTCGCCGATGAAGTCCGCGACGAAACGGCTTTCGGGATGTTCGTAGATCTCCTCGGGCGTGCCGACTTGCTGCAATCGTCCCTGGTCGATGACGGCTATCCTGTCGCTCATTGCCAGCGCTTCTTCCTGGTCGTGGGTCACGAAGATGAAGGTGATGCCGGTTTCCCGTTGCAGCGCCTTCAGCTCGAGTCGCATCTTCTGTCGGAGCTTCAGATCCAACGCCGATAGCGGCTCGTCGAGCAAAAGCAGCTTCGGCCGAGGCGCGAGCGCCCGGGCAAGAGCAACGCGCTGCCGCTGGCCGCCGGACATGGTCTCGGGTTTGCGATCGGCATATTCGGTCATGTGCACAAGCTCGAGCATGCGCTCGACCGTGCGTTCGGTTTCGGCCCGCGCAATGCCGAGCATTTCCAGCCCGAAGGCAATGTTGCGCCGAACGGTCATATGCGGGAAAAGCGCATATTGCTGAAACACTGTGTTGACCGGTCGGGCTTCCGGCGGCAGCCGGCTGACATCCTGGCCGAAGATCGTGCAGGTCCCCGCGCTCAAGGTTTCGAAGCCGCCGAGGATGCGCAGTAGCGTTGTCTTGCCGCAGCCGGAGGGGCCAAGCAGGGTGAAGAACTCGTTGGCGTGGATCGACAGATGGAAATTCTTGAGCGCTTCGTAGGGCCGTGCGCTGCCGGCGTTGTAGACTTTCGAGAGCCCCTTCACTTCCGCGGCGATCGTGTCCTGTCGCGCGTCGCGAAACCTGGACTTTTCCGTTGAACCTTGCATGCGTTCGCTTGAGCGCGAAATCGATAGGCTGGCACTTGTCCGCATCTGATGTTCCCCTTGTTCGGGACTGAAACTTCCCGTCTTTTCAAGGAGTATGAGGACATGGCCGAGGTGCGTTAAGTCACCCTTAGGGGGTATCGGCCCGCGGATCCTTCGACCCGCGGGCAGCGTCGAAACGAAGCGTCTATGCCTGCGCTTCGCTTTGCTGCCGCCTGCCGCGCAGGATGATCACCAGGGCCGTCATCACGGTCATCAGCACGGAAATCGCCGCGATCGCCGGATCGAGGTCGAGGCGGAGATTGTCCCACATCCTCTTCGGCAATGTCGTGACGTTGACGCCGCTGATGAAGAGGGTGACGGAACTCTCCTCCCAGGACATCACGAGGCTGATGAACCAGGCGGTGAAGAGGCCGAAGCGTATGTTGGGCAGGATAACCAGAAAAATCGACTGAAAGGGATCGGCGCCCAGAATGCGTGCCGCCTGATCCAGCGTTCGGTCCATTCTGTTCAGCGCGGTCATGATGGCGACGACCGCAAAAGGCACCGTCACCACGACATGGCCTATGATCACGCCCGCAATCGTATCCAGCAAGCCGATCTGGGCCAGAAGGAAGTAGATCGAGACGGCCGATGTGACCGGCGGCACGATGATTGGCAGCAGCACCAGCCCGGTCAGGACCTTTGCAAGTCTTGGCCGCAGCAGCCAGACGCCAAGCGCGAAAGCGGTGGCAAGCAGCGTCGCGACGATGCTCGACAGGATCGCAATCAGCGCGCTGGTGCCGATGCTGGCAAGCCAGGTGTCGGCGTCCAGGAGCGCGCGGTAGTGGCGCAGCGAATAGTCTCCATCCGGCAGCGAAAGAAACCGTTTCGCAGTGAAGGAGAACGGCACCACCGCTACCAGCGGGAGGAGGAGGAAAAGCCCGATCGCTCCCGCCAGAAGGACACCCATACGTGATCTTCCAAGCATTGTTCACTCCTGCCGCGTGACGGATGGATCGAGTTTGACGACACGCTGGACCAGCCACAGCACCGCAACGACGAAGAGGAGCAGGATGATACCGAGTGCGGAACCAAGCCCCCAGTTGGCCGTCTGGAACATCTGCACGAAAACCGCTTCCGCGATCATCGTGACCCGGCCGCCGCCCAGAACCATCGGCGTGCTGCCTCCATGCACCCCGACATCCATTTGTAGAGCGAGCGCTTGCCCGGAAACTTTTCCACGTCCCAGAAGTCGGCCCAGGACTTGGGCGGATTGTCGCCAAATTTCTTGGCGTCGTAGGCAATCACATAGCTCAGGAAATAGTTCGCCACGCTGAATTCATAGGCGAACCCCGGCTGGACCGCATCGCGCTCGACGACGGTGTAGTCGATCGGCTCGACCATGCCGAGTTCGCCGAGCGACTTGGTGGCGCCGGGGTCGGCGTCGCACACGTCCCAGCTGACGGCGCCGCTCTCGAACTGCGCCTTCATTGCACCCTTCGTCGGGCCGGAGCCGTTGATCTTGACCTCCACGGCGTGCTCGCTTGCATAGCTGCTCGTCAGCGCCTTTTCGAATGCGTCGACCGCGTCGCCGCCCCAGTTCGTCACGACCAGTTGCTTCTCGGCCGCCCGGGCGAACTTGCCGCCGATCGTTGAGGCGGCGCCGAGAAAGACGAGCCCGGCAAGAAAGGTGCGGCGGTCGATCCTGCCTGTCGCGTGTTGCGTGTGCAGGAGATCGAGGCATTCGTTCGTCAGGTTGCTGTTCATGGCTATTCCCCTTTGTTTTTAGGTTTTTGATTTTCGGCTCTCGTCAATCGTGCAGAAGTCTGGCGTCGCTCCTGTTCCAGGACACCCAACGGTCCTGCCCGACGGCGAGGTCCTCGTTGAAACCGCCGCGCGGGACGGTCAAGGTGAGCGCCAATTGTTTGGGCGCGCTCCCCTTCACGACGACACAGGATCCCTGAAAGACCAGGGCATCGACCCGGAACGGCAAGACGTTGCTGTCGGCTGCCGGTCGATCGCGATGCAGCGTCAATCGTTCCGGCCGGATCGCCAGCACGGCACTCCCGTTTGCGGCAGATCGAGAGATAGTCTCGTGATCCGCATCCAGACCAAACCCGGCGTGGCACACCTTTCCGGCCGCGGCCGGCTGATCGCCCAGCGGAATGACGTTCATCGTGCCGAGAAATTCCGCCACAAATCTCGAATTCGGCCGATCGTAAAGCTCGTCCGGTCGACCGATCTGCTCGATCGCGCCTCTGTTGAAGATGGCGATCCGGTCGGACATCGCCATCGCCTCGCTTTGGTCATGGGTCACGAACAGAAAGGTTGTCCCGGTCCTGCGATGAATGGAGACCAGTTCGTCCTGCAACTGCTCGCGCAGGTTCTTGTCCAGCGCCGACAGCGGCTCGTCGAGCAACAGCAGTTCCGGTTCGAACACCAGCGCCCGGGCAAGCGCGCAACGCTGTTGCTGCCCGCCAGAAAGAGCCGACGGCCGTTTGTGCCCATGGCCGTTGAGCCCGACGAGATCGATCATCCTGTTGACGCGTCGTTCCCGCTCGTCGCGCGAAAAGCCGCGCACCTTCAGGGAGAAGGCGATGTTGTCGGCCACGCTCAGATGCGGAAACAGCGCATAGCCTTGAAAGACCATGCCAAAATTTCGCTTGTCCGGCGGCAATGGACCGATATCGTCACCGTCCTTGAGGATGCGCCCCCCTGTCAGCGGCTCGAAACCGGCAATTGCATTCAGCAAAGTGGATTTCCCCGAGCCGGACGGCCCGAGAAAGGTGAGAAACTCACCCTTCTCGATGTCGAGCGAGACACGCCTCAGCGCCTCGAACGCTCCGAAGCACTTGCGTGCGTTCATGATGGCAAGATGGACGACCATGTATGACCAACCTCAATCGACGCGATCGCGAATAAGCGGGCTCGTCGAGCAATGAATACCGCCGCCGTTCAACTGGACTTTGTCATAGTCGATCTCGAGAACGGCGACATGATTTCGGCCGAGCGCCTCTCGGGTGCGGTCCGAAAGGCCCCGTGGCATGATCACGCGACCTGGCGCAATCGCCAATCCATTGACGATCCACGGATTGTCGTCCTCGTTCATCTCGATGGTGCGGATTCCGAGCGTCTTCAGCCTTTCAAGGAAGCTGAACGGCAGCCCCCGCGCCCACACCAGAGCAAGATCGACGTCAATCATCAGAAAGTGGCCGTCGATATGAATATCATAGCCGCAGAGATCGACGACGATGAGCTCGACGCCTTGATAACGCAGAACCTCGGCGATCTGCGCGATGCCGTCGTCATTGATGCGAATGCCACGGCCGATGACGGCGGTCTTGCTGTTGAGCCAGGCAAAACTTCCGCCTTCGGCCATGGCCTTTCCGTGCAGAGTGCGCAGCACCGGCATACCGAGTTTCGCAAGCGTGCGGGTCACGGGCAGTTCTTCGCCATGGCGCATGCGCGGCGCCAGCCGCGGCACGATCGCGCCGCCCTTGATCGCAATGCAGGAATCGCGCGTGTAGACGGACTTGAAGCGCGAACCGTCGACCCCCTCGACCATCACCACCTCCACGCCTTCCCGGCGCAGGAGGTCGGTAAGCGCGTCGTGCTGTGCCTGGAGCTCGGCAAGTTGCGGAATGACGTCGCTCTGCCAGTACCATCCGGCTTCGAGATCGCCGTACGTACCCGTCTCGGCAATCGTCTTGGTGCGATCGATAATCGAGAATTCGTCGCCAGGACGATGCATCAGCACCGACCGCAGGGCGCCCACATCGTTGTCGCATCCCCAGTTCCGGCCCCAAAGGGCGCTCAAGCGCTGCGGCGCCTCGAAGGCCGGTTCCGGCTCGGAACCGAAATACTTGATGGTTGCCGAATAGAGATCTCGCTTTTTCGGTGGGATCGCACTCACATTCATTCCCCTTTGCTGCCTGCGTCCGAGCCTCCTTGCGGGTGGCCGGGCCTTGTATATCAGCGGATCATATTGGATAGCTTTTCTCATCCATAACGAATACATTTCCTTCTCAACTTGAGTTTTTCTCAAACTGTTTGTTGGATGGAACGTTGAACAGATTGCCGCCGTTGAATGCCTTGCGCGCTTTCGAAGCGAGTGCGAGAAACAGAAGCCTGACCAAGGCGGCCAATGAGCTTCACGTCACGCCCGGCGCGATCAGCAAACAGTTTCGACAACTGGAAGAGCATTTCGGCTTTCCGCTTGCCAACAAGTCACGCGATAACTTCACCCTCACGCCCGAGGGGCAGGAGCTGCACAGCAAGATCAGTCAGTCTTTCAGTCTGCTCCATGAGGCTGTTCACGGCTTGCAGCGCGACCCGATCGCAGGCCGGCTGGTTCTGCGCTGCATGCCGGGATTTGCGACGCGCTGGCTCATCCCCCGCCTCGGAAAGTTCTACGCGCGTTTCGAGCGGGTGGAATTGCAACTGATGTCGCTTGCCGAACTGAGCGATCCCTTTCAGGACGGGATCGCGGACCTCGCGATCACGTTCGGTGACCCGCGCTCAAGCAAGCTGGAGGCCCGGTTGCTGAAACAGATGGAGTTCTTTCCCGTGTGCAGTCCGGTCCTGCTGAACCAGGACGGCGGTATCAAGCGAAATCGCGATCTCTTCCGGTACGTGCTTCTCGATGGGGTCGGCGGCACCCATTGGAACGACTGGTTCAAGGCGCAGGGCCAGTCAGTTCCCGCCGACATCCGGCGGCTGTATTTCGAAGACTTCAACCAGAACCTAGCCGCAGCACGCAGCGGCCTGGGCGTTGCGATGGGCGACAACATCACGGCCGCGGAGGAGCTGGCGCAAGGTGCACTGGTGCGCCCACTGAAGGGTTCCCTCAATGCGTCGCCGAAGGGCTACTATGTCCTGACCCAGAAGGGCCGCGAGAACTCCCCGCTGTCAAAAGTATTCATTGAATGGATCTTCAATGAAGCCAAGAGCGTGACTGACTGACTGCATTGGCTCTTTCCATCTTGCGCTCCGGCCGCGACAGAGGTTCTGCGTCAGCTGGAACAGAACCGTCGAACCGGGATCGTGTGATGGAACGACTTGCGTCTTGTCCGGCAGGCGAGAGCTTGCCGGATAAGAGATCATTGACGTTCTATGGCTTGACGCGTTGCGACAGAAGCTTGCCGGCGAAGGCCCAATTGTCGTCGCTGACGTCATTGAAGACGATGCTGACCGCTTCGCGCGTACACCCACAGTGTTCGACCAGTGCCTGTGTCACGGCCTCGGCCGTTTTCTGCTTTTGCTCGACGGTACGACCTTCAGACAGGTCAATTCTTATCCAGGGCATGACGGGTTCCTTTCCGGAAACGGTTCAGTGATAAAGGACGCTTTCGGGGTAGACGGGAGCAGCGTCAAGCAGGCCGACGTCGCTAACTTTATTCCGTTGCCAATTCTTTCGCGCGCACTGCGGCAGCGGCGACGGTTTTGCATAGGATTTGCGGCATGGCCTCCGCTTGCTCGAAGACGGCCAGCCCCGCTGCCGTCGTGCCGCCAGGGCTTGTGACCGCATGCTTGAGTTCAAGCGGTGAGCGCGGATCCTCGTCGATGAGCCCGGCCGCGCCAACAATGATCTGGCGCGCGAACAAATCGGCCGTTTCTTTCGAAAACCCGATCAGTTCGGCCGCCTGCTGCAGATGTTGCGTGAAAGAGAAGACGTATCCTGGCCCACTGCCGGTGATCGCTGTGGCAAGGTCGATCTCATTTTCCGATTTCAGCCAATGGAAACGCCCCATAGCCCCGAAAACGAGCTCGACAAACGTCCGATCCTCGGACGATATCGCGCTGTCGGCATATCCAACGCTCATCGCCTTCCGCACAATCGCGGCAAGGTTGGGCATAATCCGCACCAGCCGTGAATTGTGGGCCGCGCCTCGTTGCAGCGAAGCAATAGGGGCTCCCGCGGCGATCGAAATGATCAGTGACGCTTGCAGATTTTCCTTGGCGCTCAACAGTGCCTCAACCGCGTCACCTGGCTTGACCGCCACAACGCAGACATCAAACTGATCGGCACCCAGGGCAGCACTATCGCTCACAACCCTGGCTTCAATTTGCTCTCCCAACAGCCTTCTGGCCTTCTCTTCGTCCGCGTCGATCACGGTCAGAGAGAGGTTCGCCATTGCCCCATTGAGAGCAAGTGCAATTGCGGATCCCATGTTTCCGCAGCCGATCAGCAGGACAGAACACCCTTTCGAGAAAAGCGACACGATCTTTCGGCTCCAGCGTTTGTGAAATTCTGCGTCGCGTCCGCAAGTGATCTGCGGACGCGACGCATGGCAAAGCGGCTACTGCGAATGTTACTTCTCGCCCCAATGGCCGATCAGGTGATATTCGGCAGGACGGTTGCGGCGCATCCAGAGGGCACGACTAATGCCGAGCGCCAGGACGACGAGATTGATGGCTGGGAGGATCCAGTTGATTGCCCCCTCCCGCCCGGTGAACATCGGTATGTTGCTGAGCACATAGTAGACGACTACGGCGAGCGCGATCGCCGAAATGGCGGGAGCGATCTTGCCTTCCCACAGCGAGACGCCGCGGCGATCGTGCCAGAAGAACGCAAGGATGGATAACGCGGTTAGCAGTTCCATTGCCGGAATACTGACCGCAACCGGGACGCTTCCAACGACAAACAGATCGAGATAAGGATCGAGGCCCTGCCACATGCAGTACAACAGAACGATGGCACTGAAGAGTGTGTGGGCAAGACTTGCGACCCACGCCGACCCGCTCTCCTTCGACTTTTTTGAAAAAACTGGATTGATGGCGCGGTCACGGCCCAGCGCGTAGAGATAGCGGGCAGTGGCATTGTGAAAGGCGAGAATGGACGCGAACCAGCTGCCGACGACAAGCAGCGTAATGATCTCGGCAAAGCCTGCCCCGACATATTGGCTCGCGGCCATGGTGAACATTTCAGTCGGTTTCTCGTTGGCAACGGCAACAGCCGAACTGCCGAAACCCTGTACAATGGCCCAGGTGACAAGTGCCTGAAACACCGCGATCAGGCCAATCGACGCGAAGGTTGCCTTGCGCACGGTCGCAACGGGATTGCGCACGTCTTCGCGAAATAGCGCCGTGGCCTCGAAGCCGGCAAAGGCAGCAAAGACGACGAGCAGCACAACGCCGATTTCACCGCCGGCTACGATGTCCGGCCGAAAAGGTTGGAGCGATAGCCCCTCTGCACCGCCCGCAACGACGATGCCGGCCGAAAGCACAAGCAAGACGCCGACTTCTACCAGCATGATGACGCCGAGAACACGGATGTTCAACTCGACATTCATGACGCCGAGAATACCCATCGCCGCCAGTGCCCCGAACGCCCATGGCTCCCAGGAGGTTTGCACGCCCGTCATCGAGGCCATCGCCTGGCTTGCGAACACGGCGAAGGGGCCTATCGCTCCCGTCGCGGCAATTGCGTAGGCGAGCACCGCCACGAAGGCGGTACCGAGGCCGAGCGGACGACCGAGGCCAGCGGCAATGTAGGAAAAAAGTGCACCTGCGTTAGGCACGAAGCGTGTCATCGCGGTGTAACCGACGGCGAAGATCGCGAGGAATGCCCCGACCACCAGAAACATGCCGGCGGTTCCGATACCGCCCCGCCCGATTGCCAGCGGCGTCGAACCGACGGCGAAGCCGAGAGGTGCCGCAGCCGCAATGACAAAGAACACCACGTCTTTGGCCCCGAGCCGCCCTCCCCCAGTGCTCGCCGACGCATCGGTCAAACTCTGTGCACCTGAGCCGGGTTCATCCGACGAGTACATGTTGGTCATCACATTCCCCTTTTTGTTGCTGTTTGGAGCTGGTCTTGTGCGCCTTCGTCAGGCCGCCTTGCCGAAGCCGCCACCGCCGCCGGTCATGATCGACAGCCGATCACCCGCCGCGAGCAGGATTCCATTGGCTTTGAGAAGATCGTCCCTGTTGACGCTGCCGGCTATTTCGACGCGCGGCGGAAGACCGGGCTCGCCGCCCATCAATCCCCAGGCTGGCGTTATCGACCGGTCCAGCCAAAGATAGAGCTGCGTCGGCGCGTCGAAACGATACCGCCGGACGATACCGCAGCCACCGCGGTTCTGGCCGGCCCCACCTGAACCCACGCGAATGGCGTATTCGGTGACGGTCACCGGATAGCGCGCTTCCAGCGCCTCGACGGGCGTGTTGCGGAAGCTGCCGTTGAGCACGTTGATGATGCCATCGGCGCCGTCGGCGTTGGCCGACGCCCCCCAACCACCGGCATGAGCCTCCACGCACATGTAGGATTGGTTGGGATCGTGCGGGTCCTGACCGGCGAAGTAGGTGATCATCGAGTCCCCGAACTGCGCAGCGGTAACGCGATCGGGCAGCACGGAGGAAAACGCGCTGATGAAGAGGTCGATCAAAAGACCGAACGACGAGTAGTACCAGGCACAAGCCGCCGGCTCGAGAGCGTCATGCAGCGAACCGGGCCGAGTAATGATCTCGATGTTGCGGAAACATCCACCATCAAAGGAACGCTCGGGCGCCAAGAGCATCTTGTAGGCTACCCGCAGTGCGGCGACCGTCTGGGCGCGACCGCAGTTGATTGGCCCTCTCGTCGCATCGGGGCTTTCGCTTAGATCGACAACCAGCCGCTCACCCTTCACATGGACCTTGATTGCGATCGGAACCGGCTGTCCGAGCGCGATGGCATCATTGTCCAGATATCCTTTGCCTTCGTAAGTTCCGTCAGGAATTGCCGCGACCGATTGGCGATCTGCCATTTCGCTTTGCCGGAAGATTTCATCGCGGCAAGCCTCGATGGTGGCGAGACCGAAGCGGTTGACGATCTCCAGCATGCGCCGCTGACCTGTCCTGCAAGCGGCGATCATGGCGTTGATGTCGCCGACGATCAGGTCCTTGCTGCGGCTGTTCCGGCGAATGATGTCGATGATGTCTTCGACCGGTCCATGCTTGTTGCCGATCTTTACCGGGCCGAAGCGTATGCCTTCCTGATAGACCTCGGTGGTCTCGGTTCCGCCGCCAGGATCGCGCCCACCGACATCGGTGACGTCGGCGCGCGCGGCAACATAGCCAACCAACTCCCCTTCTAGAAAAAGCGGCGCAAACATCGTCACGTCAGTGAGATGCGTCCCCTGGATGTAGGGGTCGTTGAAGAAGACGATATCGCCCTCCTGCAGCCAAACTTTCCCGCCGCGCAATCGCACGGCTTCCTTTACGGCCTGATCGAGGCTGCCGAGGAAGAGCGGCAGGCCGCTCGACTGACCAAGAACGTCCGCATTGCGGTCGAGCAGCGCGACGGCCGCGTCGCCATTTTCATAGATCAACGGCTGAAAGGCAGATCGCACCAAGGTCGCCAGCATGTCGTCAGCTGCGGACAGAAAGAGGTTTCGAACGATCTCTGTGGTAACGACGTCGACGGTCATGGGTTGATCTTCCTGAGGATTAGAGTTCCGAACTGTTGTTGGCGCGCGGCCCATCCAGGCGGCACCAGCGTGGTCGAACCATCTTCCAGAATGATCGCTGGGCCGGTGATGACGTCCTGGCGATCGAGGCTTTCGCGGTGGACAATGCGTGCTTCGTGGCGCTTGCCATCGATGGTAACGGTCCGCTTCGTCTCGGCTCGTTCTTCAGCCGACGTGTACCGGTCGACAAAATCGGCGCCGATCTTTCCGGTCGCTGCAAGCCGCATCTGGACGAGCTCGACCGGCGCGCCCGGCATCGAGTGCCCAAAGCGCTGACGGTAGGTATCGTGAAACGCCTGCAACAGGCTTTCGGGATCAACCATCTGCACGGAAACCGGATGGGCCTGGCCGGCGTAGCGCATCTCCACCGTTGCGGAGTAGCCGGATGCAGTTTCCTCTACACCTTCCTCCTTTAGAAGCCTGGCGCCCTGTTCACGAAGCAGCGCATGTGTCTGCTCAAGGAGTGACCCGGCATCCGGGTTGTGGGCGAGACCACTCAGCGGTGCAGAAACGTCATGCCGAATGTCGGCATGCAGCATGCCCCAGGCCGACAGCACGCCGGTGCCGAAGGGAACAATGACCTCCGAAATGCCGAGTTCCTCAGCCAGAGCGGCGCCGTGCAGCGGACCTGCCCCGCCAAAGGCGAGCAGCGAAAAATCGCGAGGGTCGATACCGCGACGCATGGTCAGCGTCCGGATGGCATTGGCCATCATCGCGTTCGCCACAGCGAGCACGCCCGCGGCGGCGGCGTCAACGTCGATACTCAATTCACGGGCAAGCGACCCCATCGCCTCCTTGGCTGCGCCAACATCGAGGTTCATCCGGCCGCCAAGGAACCAGTCTGGATCGATCCGCCCCAAGAGAAGCTGCGCGTCTGTTACGGTCGGTTGCGTTCCGCCGAGCCCGTAGCAGGCTGGACCAGGATTGGCGCCGGCGCTCAACGGTCCGACACGCAATCCGCCAGCTTCCGCACGGGCGATCGATCCACCTCCCGCACCGATCGTGTGCAATTCCACCACCGGCATCTTCATCACGTTGTCGGCGATGTCGCCTTCCGCGGACAAGGTCATTCGCCCGCCGATCACCAGGCTCACATCCGAGGACGTACCGCCCATATCGATTGCGATGATATTCGGCCGGTTCAACGATCTTGAGATGGTCTCGGCGGCGACCACACCGCCCGCGGGGCCTGACAGAATGGTTTGAATGGGCTGGCGCGCAACAAGTTCGGCCGAGCAAATACCGCCGCTTGAGCGCATCACGTGCAAGGGCGCAGTGCATTCCCGTGCACCAAGCTCCCGCACGAGTGCAGCGAGATAGGTTTCGACCGTGCGGGCGACATAGCCCGTTGCTACCGTCGTCGATGTCCGCTCGAATTCTCCCTGTTCCGGCGCTATGACATGCGAGAGCATCACGGAGGTCTGCGGGAAGCGCTTCTGAAGCAGCGCCTTGAACTCGAGTTCGTGTGCAGGGTTCTTGTGGGCGTGCAGGAAACACACGGCGACGCTGCGCACGCCTTCGGCGCTCAGCCAACTGGCGATCTTTTCGACGTCCGCCTCATCAAGCCGTGTTTCAACCGAGCCATCGTGACGGATACGTTCGCGAACCGTGTGAATGTCCTGCGGGTGAACCAACGGGTCCGGTTTCTTGGGCTTGAGGCTCCAGATATCCTTGTTTCCGGCCCGCCCGAGCGACAACACATCGTGGAAGCCTTCGGTCGTCACCAGCGCGATACGCTCGCCGGTGCGGGACAGGATGGCGTTCAATCCTGCCGTCGTGCCGTGGACGAGAAAATCGATGTCCCTCGCGACACCAAGTTCATCGAGTCCTCGCAGCATTCCCTTTGCGGGCTCACGCGGGGTGCTGAGCACCTTATATGTTCTGGTCGTTTTCGCGTGGGTATCCATGATGACGATGTCGGTGAACGTTCCTCCGATATCGACCCCGACACGCAGATGGGGCAAACTCATTTCTTCCTCCAGTTCTATAGATATTCAAAGCGCTGCGCTTACTGGCGGCGACCACCGGTTAGCGCGATACGGATGTGTTCTGGTGATTGGCGCAGCGTGCGACCAGGTAGAGTCTTGCCGGTCCCACCGCTTCGCCATGTTCGGCGAGCAGGGGCTGCATCTGCACGCCGTCCTCGTGGCGTCCAGGAGAGCTGAGCCATATCTGGTAGCTCTCGATAGACGCCCAGAGAGCGGTGACGAGCACCTCCTCGCCGCCAGGCAGAAGATTCTGAACCTCGACGCCGAGACAGCCCGGTGACGCCAAGGCCCGCTCTGGAATTTTTCGAGTCTCGAAAAACTGGACTAAGTCTTGGCTATGGCCTGGCTTTGGCCTCAAACTCAGCACACTTCTGATCATGAGCCTCTCACTGTCAGTTTGGGTTGGCGCTGGCGCAAACCGGTTGGACCCACTCGCCTGCCTTCTTGAGCCAACGAGGGATCGTCTTCCGTCGGTGGATACCGGCGGATAGGGCGACTACTTTGGATCTGAATTGTCTAATTTCGCGCGCGCTTACTCAGTGAGCGCAAAGGTGTCCGCCGGAGATCAGTCGGTGCCTTCCGCACCGTCTCCGAAATACTCCATCGTGCAAGTATGGAGCATCACCGCGACGCGGTCCGTATGATTCCAGGTCGTGTGCGTTCGCGTCGACGCATAGTGCAGGGAGTCACCCTGCTCCAACACATACACGGCTCCCTCCACTTCGACCGTCAGCGCCCCCTCGACCATGAAGATGAACTCCTCACCTTCGTGGGACATCGGCTCGGTGCGGCGCCCTGGCGGTTCGGTAATAAGCGCACTGCTCAACACACTTCCGGGAAACTTGGTGGAGAGACGCTCGTACGTCGCCGAGTTCGGACCGATCGCATAGGGGACCCGCCTGTTGTGGCGGGTCTCGGCAGAGTTCCCCGTCGGCTGCTCCAGAAACATATTGATGGGGCTATCGAGTGCGCGCGACAACGCGACCAGCGATGTGAGTGACGGCATCGTCATGCCGCGCTCTATCTGGGAAATGAAACTGAAGGAAAGTCCCGACCTCTCGGCAACCTCCTTCAAAGTAAGCTTCAGCTCCTTGCGGCGGCGGCGCAACCGCTCGGTAAGCGGCGTCGCGCCGGAGCCAATCGTCTGGTCCACAATGAATCCCTCCCAGAATTGTGCTGTGACTACAATTTCACGCAATTTGGGGCCGAGGTCAAGAGAAATTGTGATGACACTGCAATTTTCGACGTCATCGCGTGCCAAGAACGATGGCCTTGCCTGTAATCTGTCGCCTTGGAGGGATACGAACTGCGGGCTTTAAACGTGCATACCAAGTAAGCTTTGGATTGATTGCGCGAACTTGTCTTGTCCGGGCGGTCAATCTCGACGCAGGACCGCCAACGCTGCTTGATGAAGCTCCTCATTCGCCGCCATAAGGACGGCGGCATATCGAGACGCGTCGACAAGCTGCTTCCCATCCCAGTCGGTCACGATCCCACCTGCTGCCTCGATGATGGGGAGTTGCGGCAGGATGTCGTAGTCGAAGACGTCGCTTTCGACGAGGAGATCAATGCCACCAAGGGCCAGGAGGCCAGCGGCGTAGCAATCGTGCGAGAAGCGGGTGAAACGGACTTTTGCCGCGAGTGCTGCGAAGCGGCTGTGGCGCGCGTGATCGAACTGTTCGAGTGCAGAGGTGTAGAGGATGGCTTCATCGAGCCGGGTGTTCTCGCTGGTGCGGATCGGCTCCTGGTTGAGCGTCGCGATGATGCCTGTACCGAGCCAGCGCTCGCCCGTGATCGGCTGGTTGATCAGGCCGAGAACAGGTTTGCCCCGATGAAGCAGCGCGATCTGCGTGCCGAAGGCTAGCGAGCCGGAGAGGAAGGACTTCGTCCCATCGATAGGGTCGAGCACCCAGACCCACTCCGCATCGGTCCGGCAGGCGCCGAATTCCTCGCCACGGATACCGTGTTGCGGAAACGCAGCCTCGATCATCCCGCGCATGACCGTTTCGGCATCGCGGTCGGCGATGGTCACCGGGCTGGCATCGGCCTTGGCGTCGATGGCGATCCGCTTGCGGAACCAGGGACGGATCGTTTCAGCGGCGGCATCAGCGATGGCATGGGCCAGGGCGAGAAAGGCCGGAGGGCAGGCATCTGCTTGGGTCATCCTTCTGCCCTTTCGGCTTCGGAGGCGATCTCTTCGAGCATCGCCCTGAGGGTTTCGACTTGTTGATGGGCGGCAGTGGCTTCCTGCCGCAGGCGCGCCGCGAGCTCGCCGCCTCCCAAATCGGTAAAACTGGCAGAGCGGGAAGGAATGAACGGATCGGCCTCCTCCCCCGGGAAACGCAGGGCTGGCGCGAAATAGCCTTCCTCCTCCTCCAGCCCGAAGGAGACAACCTGCGGCCGGTCGTCGCCGAGCAGCAGCAGGTCCACGAGCATCGCCTTGAGCGGCAGATGCCCCTCGTCGGAAAGGCAGGCGAGATGGGCCCAGCCGCCGCGATCCGGTTTTACGAGGCAATCCTTGATATGCACCTCGGTGATATGCGGTGCCTGGAGCGCAAGGGCCGGCATTGGCATTTCGTAGGCGTTGATCATGTTGCCGAAGTCGAACAGCAGGCTCAGGCGCGGATTGTCGACGGCTTCGATGATGCGGACCAGTTCCTCCGATTTGAGGTCTTCATGCTGTTCCAGCGTGTAACGCAACCGGCCTTGCGGATCGAAATCGGCCAGGCGCCTGAGATCGGCGATGGTCCAGGCGATGATCTGCGATACCCGTCCCTCGTAGCGCGGATAGCAGCGCAGGGAGGTAGCCCCTGTGGCAAGCGCAACACGTACCGCATCGGCAAGACCGGCTGCCTCCGTCGTGCTGGTCTCGACATGAAGTTCTAGCCGTCGCGCCTCCACCTGCCCGGCGAAAGCGGTGAGTGCATCGTCACCCATTCGACTGAGGCTGGCCTGTTCGCCATCGTCGACATGCAGTTTGAGGCCGGCCAGACGCTGCGTGGCGGCAAATTCGACAAGATCGCGCGGCGCCATGCCACCGAAACGCATGTTGAGATGAAAGGCATAGGCATGGGCAAAGAGCGGCGCGGCGCGCGCACGAGCGACAAGCTGGATGCGCTTCACCGAAGGCAGCGCGGCCGCCCTTGCGCGCCAATCGGACTGCGGTTCATGAACCCATGGCATTTCCGTCACGATGCCGGTTCCTCCTTGAGGATTACGATGCGCCATCTTTCAGGCGGCGAGCACGAGAAGGTCGCGGTCCGAGATACTAACCTCGACGGGTGCGCCGACGTCCGGCGGCGGCCGGTCGGGCTGGTTGAACGTGTCGAGGGAAATGACCTGGCCGCCGATCGCCACGCGGATACGGATCACCGAACCGAGGAAATGCACTTCGGCGATGCGACCGGAGAGCACGACGTCGTGTCCCTCTGCGCGGCCGAGCGCCACTGTTTCCGGCCGTAGCGCCAGGCTGATGCGCTCGCCGGCGCGGGCAGCCAAGGGGCGGTTCAGCGCGACGGGGACCTCGCCCACCCGCACCCTGCCGCTCGCCGCCTCGACCACGTCGGCATCCACGAGATTGAGTGTGCCGACGAACTCCGCCACGAAACGCGTCGCCGGGCGATTGTAGATTTCGAAGGGCGTGCCGATCTGGTCGGCAATGCCCTGGTGCATGACCACGATGCGATCCGATATGGACAGCGCTTCTTCCTGATCGTGCGTGACGAAAATTGTGGTGATGCCGAGTTCCTGCTGGATGCGGCGGATCTCCTCGCGCAGGCTGACGCGGATCTTTGCGTCGAGTGCCGAGAGCGGTTCGTCGAGCAGCAACACCTGCGGGCGCGGCGCGAGCGCCCGGGCGAGCGCCACGCGCTGCTGCTGGCCGCCGGAGAGCTGGAACGGATAGCGGCTGCCAAGCTGAGGCAGGCCGATCAGCTCCATCATTTCCCCGACACGCCGAGCAATCGCTGCCTTCCCTTCACCGGCCACCCTGAGGCCGAAGCCGATGTTTTCCTCAACCGTCAGGTTGGGGAAAAGCGCATAGGCCTGGAACACCATGCCGATCTTGCGCCGGTTGGCGGGAAAGTTGGTCACATCCCGGCCGCCGATGCGGATCGCGCCCGATGTCGGCGTCTCGAAGCCGGCCACCATGCGCAGCACCGTCGTCTTGCCGCAACCGGAGGGGCCGAGGAACGAGACGAACTCGCCTTTTTCGATGCCGAGGGTGAAGTCTTTTACGACGCGGTGGGCGCCGAAGGATTTTTGCAGGTGGTGAATGTCGAGAAAGGCCATGGTCAGCGTCTCACGGTGGAATATCTGGAAAAGCGGGTGACGAGCTGGATCAGCCCCATGCAGGCCCAGGTGATGGCAAAGGCGACGACGGCGAGCGCCGAGGGCTCATAGGCCCGATTGCCGCCCATCCAGACCATGTAGGGGCCGAAGGAATTGACATTCAGCAGGGCCGCGAAGACGTATTCGCCGATGACGATCGCAAACGTCAGGAACGCACCCGACAGCACCGAGACGAACACATTCGGCAGGATGACGACGGCAAGGACCCGCGCCCAGCCGGCCCCCAGCGACTGTGCCGCCTCTGTGAGGCTGGCGATGTCGATGGTGCGCAGGCCCGTATCCACCGAGCGATACATGTAAGGCAGTGCCAGCGTCGCATAGCCGAAAAGCAAAAGGAGATTGGTGCCCAACCAGGTGCCGGTCAGCGGCAGGACCGAAGAGGTGTTGTAGATGCGGATATATCCGAAGACGATCACGATGGGCGGAATGACCAGCGGCAGGAGCGTGATGAACTCGATGATCGGCCGCAGACCGGGAAGCTTGAGCCTTACGAAATAGGCCGTCGGCACGACAAGGAGGATACCGAGCACGATGGTCAGCAAGGCCAGCAAGACCGAATAGCCGAAGGTCTGCTGGAACTGCGGGTCGGCGAGCACGATCCGGTACGCTTCGAAGCTGTATTCGCCGCGCTTCATGCGCATCGAGAAATCAAACATGCCGGCAAGCGGCAACAGGAAATAGAGACCGCCAAGGGCGACGGCGAGCCAGGAGCAGATGCGTTTTCCCGTCATTTGACCCACCGTTCGGCACGCATGCGCAAGAGGATGTAGATGCCATTGGCGATCGCGGTCAGAAGGATCATCCCAAAGGCGATGGCATAGCCGAGATGCGGATCGTTGAGCACGTCGCCACGGATCTGCGCGAAGAGCACGATCGGCGCGATGGAAAGCGAGGAGCCGGTGAGCGCGATGGCGGTTGCGACCGCTCCAAAGGCATTGGCAAAGAGCAGCGCCAGCGTGCCGAGCAGCGAGGGCCACAACACCGGCAGCGCCACCAGCTGCCAATATTGGGCGCCGGTGGCGCCGAGACTTTCGGCCGCCTCGCGCCATTCGCGGCGCAGGCCCTCCAGCGCAGGCGTGATGATCAGCACCATCAGCGGGATCTGGAAATAGAGATAGGTGAGTGCCAGCCCCAGAAAGGAGACTATGCTGAAGCCGGAGCCGTAGAGATTGATGCCGAACCAGTTGCGCAGCAGCATGGTCACGAAGCCGAGCCGGCCAAGCGTGGCGATGAAGGCAAAGGCGAGCGGCACGCCGGCGAAATTCGATGCGACGCCCGAGAAGGTGAGGATGCTGTTGCGGAGCGAGCGCGGCAGGTCGCCGAGCGTGATCGCGGCAGCGATGAGGAAGCCGAGAAGACAGCCGAGCGCCGCTGTCAGCAGGCTGAGTTCGACAGAAATCCAGAAGGCAGACCGGATGGAAGGTGACAGGAGCTTGCCAAGGTTGTCCAACGTCACCTGTCCTTGCGGATTGCGGAAGGCGCCGATGACGATGTTGAGTGTCGGCAAGATCAGGAACAGCGTGGCGAACAGGAAGAACGGAGCGACTCCGATCCAGCTGAGGAGGTGTCGCGGCCGCAAGGCCGCCGGCAGGATAGCGGCGCTTGTCGTCATCGGATTGTTTCCCGGGTGTATTGTGTCCGAAGGCCCCGCGAGAGGCGCGAAACCTTCGGACGGATGCGGCGTTACTTCACGTTGGCGCCGACCACCTTGTCCCAGCCTTCGACAATGGCGCCCTTGTTGGCGTCCAGCGCCTCGACGCTCGGGAAGACCGCCTTTTCATAGGCTTCAGCCGGCGGCAGCTTGTCGAGCAGGTCCTGCGGGAATTTTCCTGCTTTAAGCATGGCGTTGAAGCGCGCAGGGTGGCAATAGCCCTTCAGCCAGCCGGTCTGGCCTTCATCGGAATAGAGGTATTCCATCCAGAGCTTGGCGGCGTTCGGGTGTGGCGCATAGGCCGAGATCGCCTGGACATAGACGCCGGCGACGACGCCCGTCGTCGGCACGATGACATCCATCGGCGGGTTGCCGTTGAGCGCATCGCGCCAGGCGAGCAGGTTGTAATCCCAGGCGGCGATGATCGGCGTTTGGCCCTGTGCGATGGTGCCGGCCTTGCCAAGCACAGGCACGAAGTTGCCGGCCTTGTTCAGTTCCGCGAAGAGTTCCAGGCCCTTGGCTCCGGATTGGGCGCCCGGCTCCGCGCCGCGCGAAATGCCCGCCGACATCAACGCCAGGATCGCCTGGGCAGATGAACGCGGATCGCCCGTGAGCGCGACGGAGCCGGAGTATTCCGCCTTGGTCAGGTCGGACCAGTCGGCCGGCGGAGTCTGGACCAGGTCCTTGTTGATGCCGAAGGCCATGACACCATAGTAGTCGCCATACCAGTAGCCGTCCGCATCCTTGATATTGTCCGGGATTTCGTCCCAGGTTGCCACCTTGTAGGGCTGCAACAGGCCTTCTTTCGTGGCCGCGGGCGCAAAGGCGAGGCCGAGAT
Source organism: Ensifer adhaerens (assembly GCF_013283195.1). Taxonomy (GTDB): domain Bacteria; phylum Pseudomonadota; class Alphaproteobacteria; order Rhizobiales; family Rhizobiaceae; genus Ensifer; species Ensifer adhaerens_G. The sequence continues at coordinate 64,584 of NZ_JABEKT010000003.1, forward strand.
CGACGACGTCAGGCGCCTGCGAACCCGTATTGCCCTTGTTGGAGCGGATGGCCTCCAGTTCGTCGGCCGTGCCGGCATCCGGGTTGAGTTCGTTGACGGTGATGCCGGGATACTTTGCCTTGAAGCCTTCGATGACCCCGCCGTAATTGCACCAGTCATGCGGCAGGGCGATGACTGTGAGCATGCCTTCCTTCGTGGCGGCATCGACGAGGGCCTGCGGCGCCTCCGCACGGGCAAGGCCCGGCAGCGCGGCGGCGATGGCAAGCGTGGAAACGAAGGCCGAGCGGGCGGCGTAAGATAGGCGCGTCTTCATGAAGTCCTCCTGTTTGCCGTCCGTGACGGCCGTTGAGCGTTGGCTTGCAGTCGTTAATCGGCAGTCGGCCGCGATCGGGTTCGCTGCATTCCGGTTCCCCCGCACTCTGTCTGCATCCTCAGGGGCGGCATCGGTGCGTTTCGTGTAGGCGGAGCATGTAACAATTGGACAACAATCAAACGTCCATTATCATGCATTCGACTGTACCAATTTCGGAGACAAGCCTTGGCCAAACAGCTCGAGGGCCCTATCCTGCCCTTCCTTCGCCTGGACGCGGGCATCGCCTTGCCAAAATTCCGACAGGTGCAGGACCAATTGCGCATGGCGATCCTGCAGGGGCACTTGCGTGCCGGCACGCGATTGCCGGCAAGCCGCATTCTTGCAGAAGAGCTGGGCCTGTCGCGCCAGACCCTCGTACGCGTGCTGGAAAATCTGAAAGCGGAGGGCTATCTGGAGGCGCGGCAGGGAGCGGGCACCTTTGTTTCGGCTGCCCTTCCTCTTCGGCCGAAACCGGCACGGTCGGCGCAGGCAGATGGCGATGCATCGCCCAGGCTGTCGCGGATCGGCGCCTTGTCGCGCGGGGTTTCGGCGGAAATCGGCCGCGTGCAACCAAAACCCTTCCTGCCCAACCAGCCGGCGCTCGACCAGTTTCCTTTCGCCATCTGGCGCAAATGCTGGAACGCCGCGGCCCGCGGCGGCCGGGTGGGCATGGGCTACGGTGATGTCGCGGGAGAGCTGGTTCTGCGCCAGCGGATCGCAGAATACCTCGCCTTGCACCGGCGCGATCCTTGCGATCCCGAGCAGATCGTCATTACGCCAGGCGGACATGCCGCCTTCACGCTCGCCGCACTGGCACTGGCCGATCCGGGTGACGGTGTCTGGTTCGAAGACCCCGGCCCCGTCACTACCTCTCACCTGTTCCGCACGCTGGGCCTCAATCTCTGCCTTGCCGATGTCGATGCGGACGGCATGGACGTCGCGGGCGCCATGGCGCGTCATCCGGATGCGCGGCTCGCCTTCGTCATGCCGTCGCGTCATCATCCCCTCGGCGTGACGCTCTCCCTGCCGCGTCGACTTGCCCTTCTCGAATGGGCGCGGGCGAACGACAGCTGGATCATCGAGGACGACTATGACAGCGAGTTTCGCTACGACGGGGCGCCCCTCCCCTCAATACGCTCCATCGACAGTCATGGCAGGGTGATCTACGCGGGCAGCTTCAGCAAGGCGCTCTATCCCGGCATCCGCATTGGCTATCTCGTGCTGCCGCAGCCACTCGTCGGCACCTTCCGCAATCTTTCGGGCCTGATCCATCGCAGCGTGCCGGTTGAAGCGCAGCTCGCGCTTGCCGAATTTATCGGTGGTGGGCATTTCGCCAGCCACCTACGGCGCATGCGCAGCCTCTATGGCGAGCGGCGCAGCGCCTTTATCGAGGCGGGACAGTCCGCTCTTGCCGGGCTCGCCCAGATCGACTGTTCCGAAAGCGGTCTCAACGCGCTGGCGTGGCTTGCGAACGGGCGCGAAGACCGGGCAGTCCAGCGCGATGTGCTGGAGACCGGCCTGCAATGCTACCCGCTCTCCGACTATGCCATTGCGACCCGAAGGCCTGGCGCACTCATCCTCGGCTATGCCGGCGTGCCGGCGGAGCGTATGCGGTCCTATCTCGGCCGCTTCGCCGAGGCGCTGTCCCGGCCGTGACGCGGGCGACGTCGCGGCAAAGGGCGCCCGCCGGTAAGGCGGGCCAGTATCCCGCGAACAAGCGCCTCTATGACAAGCGCCCATTTGCGCGGCTCTTCGGGATCATCAGGATCCCGACGGGCAACAACATGACCGATGCCGCGCAACATCGCGGTCGCCTCACTGCCCGACGGCACGCAGCGGCTTGCCGCTGCGTTGGGAGACGCCGACACCGGGCGCCATGCCGACCTGTGCATTGGAGGCAGCAAGCAGCGGCTTGCCGCGCACCATGTCCGAGCCACGCTCGGCGAGCATGATCGTCGGCGCATTGAGGTTGGCGTTGGGCTCTGCCGGGAAGACGGAGCTGTCGATGACCCGCAGGCCGCCAATGCCGCGCACCCGTAGTTCGCTGTCGACGACGGCCATCTCGTCCTCACCCATGCGGCAGGAGCCACAGGGGTGGTAGGTGCTTTCCATGGTCTCGCGCACCCAGGCGTCGATCTCGTCATTCGTGCGAACATTCGTCCCGGGGGCGATTTCTTCGCCGCGGAAGCGGTCAAAGGCCGGCTGGGCGATGATCTCCCGCGTCAGTCGCAAGCAGCGGCGGAAACCTTCCCGGTCCTCCTCGCGGTCAAGATAGTTGAAGAGGATATCCGGCTGCTCGTGCGCCTCCGGCGAGCGCAGCCGCACATGACCGCGGCTCTTCGGCTTGTTCGGTCCGGTCAGCACCATGAACCCGTGACCGTCGAGCGGTTTCTTGCCGTCGTAGCGCATGGCGGCGGGCAGGAAATGGAACTGTATATCCGGCCATTGCAGCGACGCATCGGAACGGATGAAGCCGCCGCTCTCGAAATGGTTGGAGACCGACAGACCCTTCTTGAACAGCAGCCACTCGGCGCCGATCAGGGCGCGGCTGAGGAGACCCATCTTGCCGTTGAGCGTGATCGGCTCCTTGCAGGCGTACTGGATGTAGACTTCGGAGTGGTCCTGCAGATTCTCGCCGACGCCCGGCAGATCATGCAGCAGCTCGACGCCCGCCTTTTGCAGCACCGCAGCCGGGCCGATGCCGGAGCGTTGCAGCAGGTGCGGCGAGCCGATCGGGCCGGAGGATATCAGCACCTCCCGGCTCGCCTTCGCCACGACGCGCTGCCCGCCGAGTTCGTACTCGACGCCGATGGCGCGTTTGCCTTCCAGCAGCACGCGCCGCGTCATGGCATGGGTGACGACGGTGAGGTTCGGCCGGCTCATCGCCGGCTTCAGATAGGCATTGGCCGTCGACCAGCGCACGCCGTCCTTGACCGTCATGTGCATGGGGCCGAAGCCTTCCTGCATATGGCCGTTCGGATCCTGCGTCGTGATGTAGCCCGCTTCGTGGCCCGCATCGACGAAGGCCTTGTAGAGCGGGTTCTTCATCCTGTTGCCGGCGTTCGTGGCGAGCGGGCCGGAAGCGCCGCGATAGGCGTCGCCCCCGTCCTGCCAGTTTTCGGCGCGCTGGAAATAGGGCAGGCAATTGGCATAGCGCCAGCCACGTGCGCCCAACTCCTCCCACTCATCAAAATCGCGGGCGTGGCCGCGCATGTAGACGAGCCCGTTGATCGAGGAGGAACCGCCGATGACTTTCCCGCGCGGGCAATGGACCCGGCGACCGTCAAGACCGGGCTCCGGCAGCGTCATGTATTTCCAGTTGTACTTGGTGCCGTTCATCGGAATGGACAGCGCCGTTGGCATCTGGATGAAGATCGACTTGTCGCTGCCGCCATATTCGAGAACCAGAACCTTCGTGGCCGGATCTTCCGAAAGGCGATTGGCGAGCACGCAGCCGGCCGATCCGGCGCCGATGATGATGAAGTCGTAGGTCTCGTTCATGGCTGATATCCCGATGTTACGGATAGAGGCCCCAGCCGCGCCCGCGGGCGAGGAGCCGGGTCAGGACATAGTGCACCGCGCCGGCTGCAAGGCAGGAAGGCACGGAGGCGGTGAGGTATTTGAAGACAGGAAGGCTTTCGAGCGTCTGTGGATTGAACACGAGCACGTAGACGCCGAAACCGACGGCAAGTGCAAAGAGGCCGATGGGATTGAAGCCGCCCCAGAAGCGATAGGGACCCTTCTCCTGCGGTCCATGCAGGCTGCGCATGTCGAGCTTCTGGCCGCGCAGGAAGAAGTAATCGGCGATGCCGATGCCGGCGAGCGCAGAGTTGAGGGCCGAGGTCCAGACGAGGAAGATGAAGAAGCCGTCGTACATCTGCGGATAGAAGACCACCAGGCCGAGCGGAATGACGCAGAAGAGAAAGAGGATCGCGCCCCACGAGATGGCCCGCACGGTGGCCGTTCCGACCTGGCGAAGTCCGACGATGGACGTGTAGAGAATGTTCGCCATCGAGGTCATGTTGGCGAAGGCGACGAACAGCAGGGCGATGATGCCGATGATCGGGCCAGCAATCTTGGTCATCCAGATCGTCGGGTCGCTGTCGCCGAGGGCGACGGCTGCGAGAAGACCAACGATTTCGCCGAGTGCGGCGGCACCAAAGATGCCGAGGATGTTCGGCCAGAAGGCGGTGCGTTCGTTCTTGGTGAGGCGGGCGAGATTGCCGATATAGGGCCACCAGGAGAAGCCGGCGGCGAGGTTCACCTCGACGGCGATCATGAAGTTGAGCGTGTTGTCTTCGAAGGGTGGCGAGAGCGCCGGCATCGCCAGCAGTTCCGCGAAGGAACGATGCTGAAGAATGAGGTAGAGCATCACGATCATCAGGATCACCAGGGCGGGCGAGACGACCATGTTGAAGAACTTGATCGAGGTCGGCCCCCTGGCGACGATGAACCAGGTGACGAGGATGGCGCCCACGGCGGCGATGATCATCTTGATGCCGGTGGGATTGGCAGCCTCGCCGGAGCTCAGCGCCGTCAACCCGTCGATCGAGCGGCCGAACATCATGGCCAGCACCGCGAGCCAGCCCATGGTCAGCACCACGACGGCCAGCACGTAGACGACGCGGCTGCCGTTGTAACCGAACTGGCTGCGCAGTGCGACGAACTGCTCGATGCCGTAGCGGCCGGAAAGCGGCGTCGTGGCCAGCGCCGTCAGCATGACCCCGACGATGTTGCCGATGATGATGGCGGCGATGCCCTCCTTCGGTCCGACGAACAGACCGACGGAGCCGCCGATCAGGAAGGCCCAGGTGGCGATGGCGAGCGCGGAATTGGCGTAGGTGAACTCCCAGAAACCCCAGAGCCTTTCCGACGGCAGCAGCGGTGCATCGCCGCGTTCGGCGGCGGCACGGTTGGCGGAGGCTTCCTCCCGGAGGATTTCTGCGGCGGCAAGCCCGCCATTGGCGACGTGATCAGTCATCTCACGCCCCCCAGAACCAGGAACCGAGGACCAGCGCGAGCGTCAGCACGGTCATGCCGGCATAATCGAGTTTGCTCATCGTGCCTTCGAAGCGGCGCCCCGCCTCGATGTCTTCATAGATGCGGGCGCGGCGTCCCAGTTCGTTCTGCCAGGCGACATCGTTTTCCATGTTTCGTTCCCCTATCGCGTCGCGCCTTTGGCGTCTTTCCGCGAACACATGCGGCTCCATCAGCCGCCGGTCTCTTGACCGGGCCGCCCATGGGCGGCGACCCGAAATGTTTTCGCAAGCCGCCCCGGCGCTTACGGCAGCGTGATCCACACCGCCTTTGTCTCCATCAGGTAGTCGAGCTGTTCGGGGCCCAGGTCCTTGCCGAAGCCCGAGGCCTTGAAGCCGCCGAAGGGCATGGACGGGTCGATCGTGCTGTGCGCGTTGACGTAGACGGAGCCCGCATGCAGGCGCGGGATGAGCGTGTGCACGCGCGCGAGATCGTTCGAGTAGATCGCGGCGGCAAGGCCGAAGGGCGTGTCGTTCGCCAACGAAACCGCCTCATCCAGCGTCTCGAAGGGGCTCGTGACCAGCACCGGCCCGAAGATTTCCTCGCGCACGATGCTCATCTCCGGCCTGCAATGGGCAAAGATTGCCGGTTCGACGAAATGGCCCGGCCGGTCCGGACTGCCCCCGCCATGGATCAGCTCGGCGCCTTCACGACGGCCGGCTTCGATATAGTCGGACACGACCTTCTTCTGCTGTGCAGACACCATGGGACCGATGTAGCAATTGCGGTCGAGACCCGGCGCGAGCTTCAGCGTGCGGGTGACGGCGACCAGCTCATCGAGGAAAGCGTCATGCACCGACCGCTGCACATAGACGCGGGTGCCCGCATCGCAGACCTGGCCCGAGTTGAAGAATACGCCGTTCGCCACCGCGAGCGCAGCACTCTGCAGGTCGGCATCGTCGAGCACAAGCACCGGCGATTTGCCGCCGAGTTCCAGCGTAACGTGCTTGAGATTGCCGACAGCCGTGCGGCCAACTTCCTGCCCGACCGGGGTCGAGCCGGTGAAAGTGACCTTGTCGATGCCCGGATGGGTCGACATGGCCGCGCCGATGACACTGCCCTTGCCCGTGACGATGTTGACCACGCCATCGGGAATGCCCGCCTCCTGCACCAGTTCGGCAAAGCGCAGGGTGGAGAGCGAGGTCAGTTCCGCCGGTTTGACGATGACTGTGCAGCCGACCGCAAGGGCAGCCGCGAGTTTCCACGCCATGGTCTGCAGCGGAAAGTTCCACGGCACGATCGCGGCGACGACGCCAAGCGGCTGCTTGCGCGTATAGGCGAGATAATTGCCGGGAATGGAAGGCTCGACGGTGCGGCCATGCAGCTTTGTCGGCCAGCCGGCAAAATAGCGGAACGTATCTACCGTGCCCTGGATATCGATCTCCCGGGCAAAGGTCACGGATTTACCCATGTCGATGGCTTCGATCTCCGCCAGTTCGTCGGCATGCGTCTCGATGAGGTCGGCAAGGCGGTGCAGCAGGCGTTCGCGCTCGAGCGGCTTCAGGAGGCGCCAGGCGCCGCCGTCGAACTGGGCACGGGCGGCGCGGACGGCACGGTCGAGATCATCGGTGGTGCCGGAAGGAGCACGGGTGATCATGCCGCCGGTGGACGGTTCGAAAATGTCGAAGGTTGCGCCATTGCCGCTGTCGACCCAGGCGCCGCCGATAAACATCTTCTGGGGTTTGGCCAGAAACCGCCGCGTCGCATCGCTGACGCCATAATGATCCAGATAGTTGCGGACGCTTTCGTCCATGTCTTTTCCTCCTCGTCGGCAGCCTTTGGGCGTACCGGCCCTCCTCGGGTCTTCGATCAGCGTTTTTCAGCTCTTGCCTGCATGACGCGGCCGATGAGGTTCATGAGAACCTGCGCGGCCAGAATGGAGGTGCCACCGGTGTGGTCGTAGTCAGGGGCGACCTCCACCAGATCGATACCGACGATGGTCCCGCGCTTGGCGAGCGCGGCCAGGATCTCCAGCACCTCGTAGTAGATGAAGCCGCCATGGGACGGGGTTCCCGTGCCCGGCGCGATCGACGGATCGAAGCCGTCGATGTCGATGGTGACGTAATAGCGGGCGCCGGCCGGCACGCGTTCGACCACCGCATCTGTGCCCAGCGCCCGGATCTGGCGCACAGACAGAATGTCGGAGCCCATCTTGCGGGCGTCCTCGTAGCCTTCCCTGGCGGTGGAAGAGACATTGCGGATGCCGAGCTGCGACAGGCCGCTGACATAGGGCTTTTCCGCCGCTCGCCGCATCGGGTTGCCGTGGCCGTAGCGCACGCCATGACGCTCGTCGACGAAATCGAGATGGGCGTCGATCTGCACGATATGGATCGGACCGTTCTTTTCGCAGTCCTCGGCAAAGGCGTTGACGCAGGGGATGTTGATGGAATGGTCACCGCCCAGCACCACCGGCAACGCGCCGGCCTCCAAGATCTTGCGCACGCCGAACTCGATGTTGGCATGGCTCTTCATCGTATCTGTGTGGACGATGTCGGCATCGCCGATATCGACGATGGAGACCTCGCCGCTCGGAAGATAGGTGACGTCGTCCTCGTGGTCATAGGCGCCGCCATGACCAAAGGAGAAGAGGGTGGAGGCCTCGCGGATCGAGCGCGGCCCGAAGCGGGTGCCGGCGCGCCACTGGGTGCCGCAGTCGAAGGGGGCGCCGAGGATCGCCACGTCGGCGTCGATCGCGTCCCAGTCCGGTTGGTAGGGATATTTGCCGAAGGTGCAGATGCCGACAAACGGCAGGTTCAGACGTCCGGTTTCATAGGAATTGCTGGTCATGTCCCCTCCTCCAAAGGTGGGAGGGAGTGTGCCAAAGGCGGAAACATTTAAAAGTATCTATGATTACATGTTCACTTGTGCATTTATCAATGCATGATCAACAAGGTTCGGCACCGCGTCCTCAATCTCTCGCTTGGCGATGCCGAGCTCAGACTTTTGCGCGTCTTTGCCTCCGTCGTTCAGCACGGCGGCTTTTCCGCCGCGCAATCGGCACTTGGCATGACGCAGGCGACCATCTCCACCCATATGCGCCATCTGGAGGAACGGCTGGGCCTGCGCCTCTGCAGTCGTGGGCGCAGCGGCTTCGAACTCACCGACGAAGGACGGCTCGTCTATGATGCCACGCTCGAACTGTTCGGCTCGCTGGAAAAGTTTCAAAGCCGCATCGGCGAGGCGCAAGGGGAGCTGACAGGCAGCCTGAGCTTCGGCACCGTCGATGCGATGATCACCAATCGCGAACTAGACCTCCAGGGCGCGCTTGCCGCCTTCCACGCCAAGGCGCCGCGCGTGCATCTGGAAATCGACGTTGCCGCGCCACAGGTGCTGAACCAGGGCCTGTTGAACGGCTCCTATCAGATCGTGCTGATGCCGTCGGTCGGCAACGTTACTGCGCATTTCCGCAGCCAGGCGGTCTTTTCCGAAGTGCAGAAACTCTACTGCGCCGTGGGCCATCCGCTCTTTGCCCGGCCGGACGCGGAGCTGACCGACGGCGAACTCGAATCCCAATCCTTCGCCGGCCGTACCTACATGCTCAACGAAACGATCTGCGGCGTGAACTTCAACTGGGCAGCCGCGACACCGCACATGGAGGGAACGCTGCTGCTCCTCCTGTCCGGCGCCTATATCGGCTTCCTGCCCGATCACTATGCTGACGAATGGGTTCGCACCGGCCGCCTGCGGGTGCTCGCTCCCGAGCGCCTGACCTTCGAGGATATTTTCCACATCGCCTATCCGCGCAACAAGCCTTCGCGTGCTGCCGAAACGCTGGCGCAGACCATCACGGAAAGCAGGAGCAAGCCGCGCTGATGTCCGGAGCCCCGTGTTTCCGGATCCTGGAGCGTCGCACCCTTCTTTGAGCAAGCGCTGACAAAGCGGCTTGACACCGGGCGAAACCGCCCATAGTAAGTTGTAGGCCTAACCCTACAAGTGGATTTCATGCCTCATTTGCCTCATCATTCACCCGCAGCCCTACCGCTGATCGACCTGCCCGGCCCGGATGTGACCGTCCGTCGCCTGCGCCACCCCGGTCGCTGGATCAGCGGCGGCATCGTCCTTCTGCTGCTCGCCATCATCGTCCGAGCCTTCGCCGTCGGACAAATCCAGTGGACGGTGGTCGGACAATTCCTGACTGCCGGCGTGATCGTCACCGGCTTCGGCTGGACGCTGCTGATTTCGGCCTGTGCGCTGGCGCTCGGTGTCGCCCTTGGCTTCGCCTTCGGTATCATGCGGCTTTCGGAAAACCCGATCCTGCGCTTTGCCGCGTGGCTCTATGTCTGGATCTTCCGCGGCACGCCGGTGCTGCTGCAGCTGCTCATCTGGTTCAACATCGCGCTGGTCTTTCCGCGCCTCTATATTCCGGGCCTCGTCGACGAGCGCATGGTCGACGTTGTCACGCCGTTCGTGGCTGCCGTTCTCGGGCTCGGCGTCAATGAAGGCTCCTATCTCACCGAGGTGGTGCGCGGTGGCATCGGTTCCGTTGACCGCGGTCAGAAGGAAGCGGCCCACACGCTCGGCATGACGCCGGGCCAGACCATGCGACGCATCATCCTGCCTCAGACGGTGCGCCTGATCCTGCCGGTGCTCGGCAACAGCGCCATCGGCATGCTGAAATTCTCCTCGCTGGCCGCCACGATCGCCATGGGCGAAATGCTGAACGCCGCACAGCGCATCTACTTCATCAACGGTGCCGTGATCGAGCTCCTGTTCGTCTGCGCCGTCTGGTACCTGGCCGGAACCACCGTCCTTTCCATTGGCCAATATTATCTCGAACGTCACTTCGGCCGCGATGCCGCCACCGCAACCAGCGATCGCCGCGGGTTCTGGGCCTGGGCGCGGCGGCCGGCCGCAAGGGGGGAAGCATGAGCCTCGCAGTCAAGGCGGTGGGTATCCGCAAGAGTTTTGGCAGCCACGAGGTCCTGAAGGGCCTGGATCTGGAAGTCGCCTATGGCGAAGTGCTCTGCATTCTCGGTCCATCCGGCAGCGGCAAGAGCACGTTCCTGCGTTGCATCAACCACCTGGAAACGCCCAATGGCGGCTATGTCTGGGTCGATGGTGCGATCATGGGCTATGAGCTTAACCGCGGCGCGCTTCAGGAATTGCCGGTCAAGCGCTTGCGCGCCCAGCAGAGCCAGCTCGGCATGGTGTTCCAGCATTTCAATTTGTTCGCCCATCGGACGGTGCTCGGAAACGTCATCGAGGGACCGATGGTTGTGCGCGGTCTCAGCCGTGACGAGGCTGAAGCCCGTGCCATGGGCCTGCTCGAGCAGGTCGGCATGGCAGCGAAGGCGTCCGCTTACCCTTCGCAACTTTCCGGCGGCCAGAAGCAGCGCGTCGCGATTGCCAGAGCCCTGGCGATGGAACCGCGCGTCATGCTGTTCGACGAGCCGACCAGCGCCCTCGACCCGGAACTCGTCGGCGAGGTGCTGGAAGTGATGCGCAATCTGGCACGCGGCGGCACGACCATGATCGTAGTGACGCACGAGATCGGCTTTGCCCGCGAGGTCGCCGACCGCGTCGTGGTGATGATTGACGGCGAGATCCGCGAAATGGGTGCGCCCCAGCAAGTCCTGAGCGACCCCGGCGACCCGCGCGTGCGCAGTTTCCTCAGTCGTGTGCTGGCCTGATCAACAAAGTTCAAAAAAGGGAGAACGGAAATGAAACAACTGCTGCCGATGGTCTTGGGGCTCGCCTCTGCCACATTCATCAGTCTTGCATCTGGCGTGGCCGCCCATGCCGCCGACGAAAAGCTCGCGGCAGCCCTGCCCGAAGCGGTTCGCTCGGCTGGCAAGCTGAACTTCACCATCAGCCTCGCCTATCCGCCGATGGAGTACAGCGACGCCGGCTCGACCGATCTGAAGGGCTTCGACATCGATCTTGCCAAGGCGATCGCCGAGCGCCTTGGCCTGACGGCAGAATTCCAGAACGTCGAGTTCCCGCAGCTCATCCCGCAGGTCGTCACCGGCCGCTCGGATATGATCATCACCGCCTTTTCCGACAAGGTCGAGCGCCAGACCCAGCTCGACTTCATCGATTATTTCAAGACCGGCAACGTCTTCTACTCCAGCGTTGACCATCAGGGCGAGATCAAGACCGAGGCCGACCTCTGCGGCAAGACCGTCGCGGTGGCGACAGGCACGAGCTGGGTCACGTGGGCGGAGGAGCTTGGAAAGTCGATCTGCCCGGCCGACAAGCTGATCACCGTCATCCAGATCCCGACCCAGGCCGAACACATCATGCAGATCCGCCAGGGCCGTGCCCAAGCCTCGGTCATCGGCCTCGAGGGACTTCTCGACCTGATCAAGCAGGAGCCGGGCAAGTTCTACCAGATCGGCGACGTCGGAGAAATCAACCACTACGGCATCGCCTTCGCCAAGGCGAATGGCGAGTTGCGCGACGCGGTGCATGCAACGCTCAATGTGCTGAAGGCCGATGGCACTTATGCACAGATCCTCGACCGCCACGGCTTGAAAGAGGCTGGCGTCGAGGAGTTCAAGATAAACGGAGCCACGAAGTAACCACTTGCCGGAGCCTGCCTTGACCCATCCTTCCACGCCAGACGCAAACGCAACCACCGAAAGCCCGGATGACCGGCTGTCGCGCTTTCGCCTCGATTCCTTTTCGAGCGAGCAGCTCTATCGGCAGCTATACCGGGCCTTGCGTGCCGCCATTCTGAGCGGCGACTTTTCCGAGGGGGAAGCCATCCCCTCGGAGAACCAGCTGCGCGACCAGTTCGGCATTGCCCGGACCACGGTCCGCAATGCAATGGCGCTGCTGGTGTCGGAAGGATTGGTTCAGCAGGTGCGCGGCCGCGGCACCATCGTCTCGCACCGGCCGATCAGCCACAACATCTGGAACTTCGGAAGCTTCACCGAACTGGCCAGGCGTCAGGGCCAGCGCCCGGTGACACGGGTTCTGGAGCACCGGGTGGAAAACGGCGAACTCCTCCTGGTGCGTGCCCGAGGTCTGGCGAACGGCGAGACGATCAGTTGGCTGAATGTCGACACGTCGCAACTCGACCTTGCCCTCTACCCCGGCATCGATGCCTACGATTTCGGCGCGCAATCCCTCTATGAGGTGCTGCGCCGCGATTACGATCGCCATCCCCTTCGCTCGGAACTGCTGCTCACCGTCGTGCCGCCGTCCGATCGTCTTCGGGAGGTCTTTGCCCCGGCGCCTTCCGTGCCGGGCTATCTTTGCGCCAGCGGGGACGTGCTCGATGCCGACGACCAATTGGTTGAACGCACGTCGATCGTCTACTCGCCGGCCGTCCAGATGAAATTCGCAACGCGCTGGGGGCGCGATACCGCGCCCGCATGACAGCGGCGCGACCCAGGAGAACTGACATGAGCCGTTTTGGCGAGACTTTCACAACCCCGAAACCCATCCTCGGCATGCTGCACCTGACCGGCGACGGACCTGCCGCAAAATGCGCTCAGGCCGAAGAGGAGGCCCGCATCATGGCCGGCGAAGGTGTCGACGGGTTGGTGGTCGAAAACTACTTTGGCGATGCCGACGATGTCGAGCGCGTGCTCGAACGGCTTTGCACCCTCGATCTCGGCGCACGGATCGGCGTCAACGTGCTGCGCGACGATGCGCGCGCCTTTGCGCTTGCCAGACGCTTCCCCGTCTCCTTCATTCAGGTGGATTCCGTCGCCGGCCATCTGCCGCCGGAAAGCGATGCCTCGTTTGCGGCCGACCTTGCGGGACGGCGGGCCGGTGTGCCGGCGTTGCTGCTCGGTGGCGTACGGTTCAAGTATCAACCGGTTCTCTCCGGGCGATCCGAGGAAGACGACGTACGCCTGGGCGCGGCGCGCTGTGACGGCCTTGTGGTAACGTCGGATGCCACCGGCCAGCCGACGGACATGGACAAGGTCGCGCGCTTCCGCGCCGCAACCGGCGGAACCGTGCCGCTGCTCATCGGCGCTGGCCTGACCGAAGCGAACGCGGTCGAGCAGCTCGCGCATGCTGATGGCGCCGTTGTCGGAAGCTGGTTCAAGCACGATCACAAGGATACCGGCAGGGTCGAGGCCGGCCATGTCGCGCGGCTGATGCGCGTTGTGCGCACCGCACGGAGCGCAACATGAGCACCGACACCGTTTGGGCAAGCCCGGTGACAGCCGAGAACTTTGCCCGCTACGGCAAGGTCTATGACCTCATGGACGATCAGGACCGGCAGGTGATCTGGACGACAGGTGACGGATGGCGTGATGGGTTCACCCGTATCCCGCTGGTAGAAGGTTCGCCGCGCCTCGGCATCACGCGCGCGCCAGGAGCGCCCTGGTCTTGCACGGCCATGGAGCGGCATCTGCTGACCGAAGAGGCGATCTTCTGCGCAGGCGAAGCGATCGTTCTTGCGGTGGCACCGGCATCGTCCGCCAATGCCCCTGTTGCCGCTGAGATCGAGGCGTTCATCATCACACCGGGCAAGGCGGTGGTGATGAACCGGGGTGTCTGGCACGACGCCTGCCGGGGTGCCGCCGGCCCGACGCCCTATTACTGGATGGCGGTCTGCGGCCTGGGCGAGAGCCCATGGGTGCCGGTCGAGCGCGGATCGCGCCGGGTGCAGGTCATGCAAGGGGAGCTCGCATGACTGCCTTCTTCATCGGCGATGTCGCTCTCGACGAATACTACACGGCCGACCGCTGGCCCGGCCGGGCTGACAAGGGCATGGTTCGGGAACTGCCGGCAGAAATCGGCGGTTCCATTGCCAACGCCGCCGTCGTGCACGCGGCACTCGGAGGTGACACCCAGTTCATTTCCCTGCTCAACGACAGCCCGCTCTCGCGTCGCCTGATCGCCGACCTCGGGGAGAATGGCGTCGCCACCGATCATATGCTGATCGATCGGGCCGTCGCGGAATCGCGTAATCTCATCTTCCTCATCGATGGTGAACACGTGGTTTTGACAGTGGAGATGGGAGAACAGCCGATGTGGCTCTCGCCCGCAACGCTGGTGTCCCTGCGCCAGCCGGGCTTCCTCTACACCACCCTTTACCGCGTGCGCCGGCTCCATGCCGAGATCGACGGGGGCGTCCTCAAGCAGGCCGATCTGGTTGCCGATCTCAGGCGCCACGACCGCCGCGCAATCTTCGATCTCGATGTCGGCGGCTGCACGCCCGATGACCTGCCCTATCTCAAGGGCGCTGCCGTCGTCATCTTCAACCAGGTCGGCTTCCGCGCCGCCTTCGGCCATGATGACCTCTCGCGCATCGCTGAGTGGATACGGGAACACGAGATCGGTTGGGTGGTGCGCACTCTGGCCGCTGAAGGTGCGGAGGCACACGACGGCGAGACGCGCCTGCAGGCAGCCGGCTACCCGGTCGAGGTCGTCGACGTGACCGGCGCTGGGGATACGTTCGGCGGAGCATTGACCTGGTGTCTGGCCCAGGGCCAGCCCTTCGCCGAAGCGTTGGATTTTTCCATCGCCGCCGCCTCGCGCTCAGTCACGATCCATGGTCCGCGCGGCGGCAAGGCCGGCGCGGAAGCAATCCGCGCATGGCGTGAAGAAAAGCGCGCCCTCTAGCAGATCGGGACCGTCACACCGAGCGTCTTTGCGACCATGCCGGACGAAGGGAGCGGACGCTCGATCAGCTCCGGCAGCTTTGACGATGTGCGTCATCCGACGAGGTTTTTGCTGCATCATTTTCCGCACTGAAGCCCGGCCCCACCGCCCCCGGGATGCCATTCTCTGTAATCTGCAGATCTCGACAGACTTGGGCGCGCGTTCGACAAGATGGCCGCATAACCCGTGCGGCGCATGGCCAGGATGACTGCAAGTGCGATACAAGCAACGTCCAGCCAGCTGAAAGCACGCCTGTTAAATCAAGCAGGCTCGAAACGATCAAGGGCGGCTAGGCAGCGAGAAGAAAGCCACCGCTTAGCGCCAAGACGGAATGTTAGCGCCACCAGGCCGCACGATGTCGATTTTCCATGGGAAACTTCCACCGGCCATCGGTTGGTCTGCTATGGATAGCTGAAATGAAATTGGATTTGGACGATGTCATCCAGCGACGAGCAGAACAAAAATGCAGGCAGGGGATCAGGAACGTTCCAGGCGAGGGTAGTCCCTTCCGGCAATGCGACAGGTGTCGAGGTCCCCGACGCAGTGATGAAAATTCTCGGTCCCGAAGGTCGTCCGCCGGTGACTGTGACGATCAATGGCTTTAGTTGGCGCACGCGGGTGGCGGCCATGCGGGGACAGCGGCTGATAGGGATCAGCGCTGCCCATCGCGCCGCAGCAAGGATCAGCGAAGGCGATATCGTCGAGATCGATATCGAGCTCGACGAGGCGCCCAGGGAAGTGGCAGAACCCACCGAGCTCGCCGAGGCGCTCAATAACTCTCCGCAAGCCCGAATGGCTTTTGATCGCCTGCCTTTTGGGCTTCGGCAAAAGCACGTCAACGCCATCAACGAGGCCAAGACCGCAGAAGTCCGGGAACGCCGCATTCTCAAACTTGTCGACAATCTGAAATAAGCGCGTGCGATGATCGCATGGTCAATCGCGGCCATTGTGACTGTGATCGGTGCGAGGCGCATCGACCTCTTCCCCCTCGGGCCCGCTCCGCCTTTGGCTTCGAACGAGCCTGGTCCGGACGCAAGCGCCCTAGATCGGAAGCAACCGGTTCGTCCGTTCGAGGAATGCGATCTGCTCCCGGAACTGCAGCCTGAGTTTCTTCAGCGTGTGCAGACGAAACCGATCCGGCGCTGGCCGCGCCCGCTCCTCGACAATGCGCGCCTCGACGATCGCCTTGCGGTTGCGGAGAGATTTCAGAAACTGATCCATTGCAAAAGCCCTTGTTTGACCTCGCGACACTGGACGAGATCACTCGATAGCTCCAATTCATTGTTGAAATCACGGCGATAGTGTTTATCAATGACGCATGTCTTATCGACCGACCCTGCGCCAGCTCGAATACATTGCGGCCCTCGACGAGCTGCGGCACTTTGGCAAAGCCGCCAAGCGCTGCCACGTTTCCCAGCCCACCCTGTCGGTCCAGATTGGGCTCGTTGAAAAATCCCTCGGGGTAACGCTGTTCGAACGCACCTCGACAAGCGTGGTCACAACCCCGGCGGGCCAGGACGTCGCGCGAAGCGCTCGCATGGCGCTCGCGACGGTCGATGATCTTGTCGAAGGTGCATTGAAGGACACTCAAAGTCTTGGCGGCCTGGTTCGAATGGCCACGGCGCCGACGTTTGGTCCCTACTTTCTTCCAGGGTTCCTGCCAGGGATTCATCGGAAGTTCCCAGCCCTGAAGATCTATATCCGGGAGGATCGGCCGGCATGGATCGAAGCGGCAGTCGCCGAAGGCACGGTCGATTGCGGCCTGGGGCCGGCCCCGGAACGTTCGGGCCTGAGGTTCCGGCGCATAGGGGACGAGAAGATCTTTCTCGGTGTTCCCGCCGAGCACCGGCTGGCGTCACAGACGACCGTCAAGACAAGAGCGCTGCGGGGAGAGACGCTTCTGGCGCTTGGAAGTGGTCACCGGCTGCTTGAGAATGTGCGCCATCTCGCGGCGGCTGCCGATGCCCGCGTCATCGATGATTACGAAGGTACGAGTCTCGATTCCATCCGGCAGATGGTCTCCATCGGCATGGGCTGCTCGCTGTTTCCGGAGCTTTATGCGCGTGCCGAGTTTCGCAAGGACGACGATGTCAGGCTGATTGAGATCGAGGACTGGGCGGCCCGTCGCGAAGTCGGCTTTTACTGGCGCGAGAACAGCGGGCGACAGCGCCACTATGAGATCCTCGCGCGCGAAGCGGATGCAGTCGCCCGCGAGAAGGGCATTGCCTGATTGGTGCGCGACCTGCGCCTGGCGTGTCCATCAGGCCTCCTGGTTGCGGCATCTTAGAGGGCAAGAATACTGGCTATCGAGATGTAAAGTGGCACTCCAACCAGCAAATTGAGTGGGAACGTAACGCCGAGTGCCATGGTCAGGTAGATCTCGGGCCTCGCATCTGGCGCTGCCATTCGCATCGCGGCGGGTGCCGCGATATAGGAGGCGCTGGCCGCAAGGGACATCAACAATGCCGCGTTGCCATGCGACAGACCAAGAGCCAATGCCGACAGGAACGCGAGAGCAGCAGACAGCGCCGGCATCCAGGCTGCAAACAACATGAGCGGCCAACTGAGGGAGCGCCAACCGGTGCGCAGTCCCTGCCCTGCCACAGCCCCCAGGTCGAGGAGGAAGAGGCAAAGAACACCCCTGAATGGATCCACCAGGAACCCGGAGACGTCCGAGAGGCCATTCTTGCCTGTCACCGCGCCAATGGCAAAGGCGCCGACCAGGACAATGATCGTCACATTGAAGAAGACTTCTCGTATGACGGACTGTTTGGCCAATTGACCGTCGGAGCGGGTTTCCGATCCGGCCTTTCGCAAGAGATAGACGGCACTGATGATGGCGGGCGCTTCCATGGCGGCAGCCACCGCAGCCATCGTGGCGCTGAATTCGAGGCCCAATCGGATCAAGGCATCGGTCGCGGCCGTGAAGGTGACGATCGAAATCGACCCGTAGTGCGCGGCGATCGCCGCGCGCTCGGTTGCCGGCAGGGGCGAAACGTATCCGAGAAAGCGAAAAGCGGCAAACGGCGTCGCCCCCGACAGAACCACTCCGACGAACAGGCACAGAAGCACCTCGCTCGACAGTACACCCATGCTGACCGCGGCCCCTCCTTTGAAACCGATCGCCAGCATCAGGTAGATCGCGATCATCTTTGAAACGCCGCTTGGCAAGGCGATCGACGCGCCCAGAAGCGAGGCACCGAAACCGAGACAAAAGAACAGTACGGGTGCCGAGAGAAGGTTCTGCTCGACGATGGATAGATACAGATTCATGTGATGCCGTCAGATTGGGGTTCTCAAAAAAAGAAGCGGCACGATCCCAGTCGCGCCGCTCCAAACCTGCGAAGGTACGGCTCCTTGCAGTCGTTTACTTCCGTGGGACGCGTTCGTTTCCGCCCCTTCGGTCGGAGCAATTGCCACGCCGTCAGGCATAGGGCAAATTCATAGTCTCTATAGCCGCAATAGATTGCGGCTATCGATGAAGGCTTGACGATGGCGACGTTCGTCCCGGCTGCACGAGTGCCAGTCGTTCGACGCGCGCCTTGAACGCGGCCAAAGACAGATTGCGGCAATCCTCGATATCAGTAGACACGGTGCATTCGATCGGCCCGCGGCTGCTTAAAGCTGAGCGAAGCGGTCCACGAAAGCTGGGGCGTATCAGACAGTCGGTTGTCTGTGATCTTCTTCATCGACCAGCCCTGGACATGGAAGGCCCGCCGGACACAGGCAATCGTATTACGCCCGCCAGAGGGGCCAACGTGCCATGCTTAAACACAGCGACGGCTAGCTTTCGCTACCGCTGAGCGATCTTTTTACACTGCTCAGCCGACTTGAAGTGCAATTGCTGATGTCACTGCGCACCTCATCGATTAGAGCCTGACGTAGCCGCCAAGCCGAACGCTTCGATGGGGCGACCTCCTCGATAGATCGTCTGCTGCGAGATGAAGGCAATTCGAAAGTGTAACGGTCACGCGCAACACCACCAAGCTCGACCCAGAATTGGTCGTAATCCGCCATCCATCTTCTTCCGCTCCGGACGTCGAAACTGACGTGACCGACGTTAGAAACCGCCATGATGCTCTTGGCAGCGAAAGATACTTTCAGTTGGTATAGTGCATGGATCAACAGGTCTTTCGGTCTCAGTCCGAAAAGATCGCGCGTCACTTGGATTGTAAACGGTTTGCCGTACTTCTTGGGGCAGCCCTGCAGTCCTCCCACCCATAGGAAGACTGGGCCTGCCTCCACAAT
This sequence comes from Ensifer adhaerens, assembly GCF_013283195.1. GTDB lineage: Bacteria > Pseudomonadota > Alphaproteobacteria > Rhizobiales > Rhizobiaceae > Ensifer > Ensifer adhaerens_G. The sequence continues at coordinate 83,788 of NZ_JABEKT010000003.1, forward strand.
CGTTCCGATAGTGAAGCTGAGCGTGGCAACGGTGATTCCGCCGTCCACCGTAAGCAATCGACAACTCAACTCACCTTCTTTGGCAAGCCACCTGGAACTCCGCTCCAGCCTGAGCTCATATCGAGTACCGGTTCGCCCGACGAGTGTCGAAAGGATGAGCCCACCGTCCGTCAGCAACGCTCGGACATCTTCGGGTCCGAGCGTGTCGAGGAGGACGTCGTAGTGAGAGGCAAGCAGTCGAGAACGTTGCGCAGGTCGGAGCCGGTTTAGCAAAAATCTGCGTGCAGGCTTGGCCACCAAATCGAACGGTATAGTCTCGACGAGAGATTGCTCGCTGATCACATGGAGCTTTTCAAGCCAGCGTAGCGTACTCACTGGCGATCGGAGTATGCCCAACCACAGACGACGCTTCTCTCTGGGAGTGGATGGGCCTAAACGGCCAAAGCATGACCATCCCAACGACACTGTGGTGCGCGGATGGACCGGACCAAGGAAACGCGTCGTCTCTGAGGTCTTCCCCAATGCACTTTTCTGGCCTCGCTCACGGTTGAGCACATGATGATCCTTACAAGAACGGATGCGCTGAGGTTGTAGGCAGAACGGTCAAGGACGTGTCGGCATAGCGTGGAGAATTGACAAAGGATTGAGGGCGTTAAGCTGCACACAGAGGCATTCGGAGCCTCATGCGGCCCGCCGGTAGAGCATGCCCATTTTGATCGGGATCATTTCCTGGGGTTGCCGAGCAATTGTCGCGTTCCTGCCGCTTCCGAAACCGCTCCCCCCCCCGAAATTTGCAGGCAAGCCGTTTTTTAAGAAAGGCCGACCGCTCTGCAGCCGCCACGGATGGGCATGGAAACCATCCTTGCGCCTGCAACTGATCATGATTGCCGACTTCGACGATGCGCCCTTCCGACATGCCGGTAACCGCGGGGCGGACGACAGGCTCGATCGCCGATGCCTTCAACATCTGCATGCCGAGGACGGATTCGACCAGGATCTGCTGGTTCTACATTCACCGCATCACCAATGCAGATCGTCCCAAGCGGGACCGCAAAGCAGATCATCGACCAGCGTTGGCCGGCCGGCGCGCAAAGCGTAATAGTCATGAGCGGACCTTGCGACGGGCCGTCCGCTCGCTGCGCAGCGTCACAATCTGTGGCCCTTCATGGCGCCCTCTGCACTTCCTTCGAGGATCGGTTCTGGGCGTCCCGCAGCTGCCATTCCACAAATTCGTTCCAGGTTATTACCCCGTTGACAGCAGGGAAAACCACTTCTACGGTATAGCTGTATACAGGTATAGCTGTATACAGGTATAGCTGTCTATGCCTTGTTAAGGAGGGGAAACATCATGCTTCGGTCTTATCTCGCGGCAGCGCTCGCCTGCGCCGCCGGCCTTGCCCTTACGTCCCATGCTCAGGCTGGTCCGGTTTTCGATGAGGTGGTCTCGTGCGGCAAGCTCGTCTGCCTGGTCAGCCCCAGTGCGCCGGGCTTTTCCGTGCCTGACAGCTCCGGTGTCTTCCAAGGCTTCAATGCCGACTTTTGCCGCATGGCGGCCGCTGCCATCCTCGGTGATGCGAGCAAGGCGGATATTCGCGGCATCGGATTTTCCGACTCGCTGAAGAGCCTGGTCTCCCGGCAAGCGCACATTGCCTCTCGCTCGGTCACGGAAACTGGGACACGCTCGGCCGATCCTGGCCTCGCCTTCGTCGCGACCACATTCTATGACGGCCAAGGCTTCATGGTGCCGAAGGCGCTGGGCGTGAAATCCGCCACGGAATTGAAGGGTGCGACGATCTGCGCCGAGGACGGCTCGACGACGCTGCTCAACATCGCCGACTGGTTCGCCGCCCATGGCTTCGAGTACAAGGTCGAGAACATTGCTGACAAGACGGCGCGCCTGCAGGCCTTCTTCGCCGGCAAGTGCGACGCCTACGCCTCCGACATGACGGCACTCGCCGCCGACCGCCGCCTTGCCAAAAATCCCGACGACTACGAGCTCCTGCCCGAAATCATCTCCGCCGAGCCGCTGACGCTGGTGGCCCAGCCGGACGAAACACTGGAAAAGGCCATGCGCTGGGCTTTCCAGATCATGTTGAATGCCGACGAGCTCGGCATCAATTCGACCAATGTCGATGCCGCCATCGCCGATCTCGACAAGCAGCCGAAGGCGGTGCAGCGTCTCTTCGCCAAGGATGGCGCGACCGCGGACATGGCCGCCAAGATGAAGCTGCCAGCCGACTGGGCCTACCAGGTTATCAAGCAGGTCGGCTCCTACGGAGAAGTGTTCGACCGCCATCTCGGCCCGGAGACGCCCTTCAAGCTGAAGCGCGAAGGCAGCCAGAACGCATCGGCCAGCAAAGGTGGCTTGATGTACGCCTATCCGATACGGTGAAGCGAGCGGCAAGAACGAGGAACGGCGGCGTGGCGGATATCGACGATCCCATATTCATCCGCGCCATCGTCGACTGCCCCGGCGGCGGACGCCTCGTGACCCTCGGCGCGCCGGGCGTCACGATCGATCATCGCGGCGAGATCTGGATCGATCCGGACGGCATCGACGAGACACTCCAGGCGCTCGTCGCCTGCGGGACCGCTCTTTTCCTCTTCCTGGCGCGCGACGGCGACTGCCCGTCCGGCTTCCGCCTCCTGCTGCGCGAACGCGTGAAGCAGACGGGCATGGCCTTTGCCGCCCTGCCGATCGACGATTTTTCCGCGCCCGGCGCGGCGTGGATGCGGGCCTGGCAACGGCTGGAAGGACAGGTTTCGGCGCTGCTTGCGCAGGACAGGGCCGTTGCGCTCTGCTGCAGCTACGGCGCAGGGCGCAGCGGCATGGTCGCCGCTCATATTCTCAATGGACAGGGCCTTTCGGTCGAGGAGGCCCTGTCGACGGTGCGCCAAAGCTTTCCGGAATCGGTCGAAAGCCCGCCTCAGGAAAACTGGCTGCATATCCGGAATAACAATTGCGCGCTGGCGCACCAAAGCAATGGAGAGGGGAAAGCGTGAGCTTGCCGCAAACATCGAGATCCGGTCCACCCCGTTCGGAGGAAATGCTGCAGGAGCTGCGCTTCCGCATCTGCATGACCCGTCCCGACACGCCGATGATGCTGCACGAGGGCAAGCTGGCGCAGGAATTCGGCGTCAGCCGCACGCCAATCCGCCAGGTTCTGCAGCGGCTCTCCTTCGAGCATCTCCTGGAAACCCGCTCGGGCGTCGGCACGATGGTTAGCGCGCTTGATCCCGCCAAACGCGACCTGCATTTCTCCATGCTGTCGGACATGCTGCGGCTTTGCACGCGCTGCTGCGCCCCGGCCTTTGCAATGCCTTCCCGCATCCAGCTCGCCACGATTGCCGAACTTGCCGCCAATCCCGGTGATGCTCCCCTCGAGAGCTACTTCACCATCCGTGCCCTATTCCTCGATCTCGTCTCCGGCCTGGTACTAGATCCGATCGCCGCCGAGGCACACGCCGCCTTGCATTGGCGGGTCATCCGCTGGCGCATCCAGGTTGCGCATGCGGATATCCAAGCCGCCTTTTCGGCGTTGCGCACGACCGTCGCAGCGGTTGCGACCGCGCAGACGCCGGCCGCCCTTTTCGCCGAGCTCGCAGCGGAAACCGCATGACCGAAGCAGCGTTCCTTCGCCCTCTCCGGCTGCCATCCGGCACTGCCGGCACGCTCTGGCTCGGCCCGATGCCCGGCCGGCTGCGCCCGTTTGACGACGACCTCGCCGATCTGCACGCGCAAAAAATCACCCGTATCGTCAGCCTCACTCCACTCGCAGAAATCGAGGAGAAGGCGCCCGGCTATGCCGCCGCCCTCGCCGGGGAGATCGACATTCCCGTCGCCCGCTTCCCGATCACCGATTTCGGCGTCCCCGCGGACGAGGCCGGGCTCTTCGCCATCGCCGGCGACACGGCGCGGGCGCTTGCCGCCGGCGGCCGGGTCTTCGTGCATTGCGCGGCCGGCATCGGCCGCACCGGCACCTTCGCCATCTGCATCCTTCGCGCACTCGGCCTCGATACCGCGGAGGCCACCGCACTTGTCGCCAGCTGCGGCTCCGGGCCGGAGACCGAAGCGCAGAAGGCACTGGTTACCCGTTTCGCCCTACCTGCCGAAACCAACTCCTGAGCGCCCCATGGACCGGAAGCTGCCCCCTCCTCACGCCGCGCACGACGGTCCTCCCAAGACAGGCCCTGCCGTTTCTCTCTCCGATATCGGTGTCGGCCTTGCGATCCTCGCGGCCTTTGCCCTTGTCGCCTTCAACGTGCATTCCAACATGACGGCGGCCGGCATCCAGCCGGGCTTCGGCTTCCTCACCCAGCAGGCGGGCTTCGATCTCAGCGAAACGCTCGTTCCCTATGGCGCGAGCGACAGCTATCTGCGGGCGATCCTTGCGGGCCTTGCCAACACCATCGCCGTAGCCCTCGCCAGTCTCGTCATCGCCTGCATCGCCGGCCTGCTGCTTGGGCTTCTCAGCGTCAGCACCGCGCCGCTCGCCCGTTTCTTCGCGCTTGCTTACGTCGAACTCTTCCGCAACTTACCGAAGATCCTTGTCCTGCTCGTCATCTTCATCGCCGCGGTGAACGGCCTGCCCGCGATCCGACAGGCATTGGTCCTCGGCCCCTTCACGATCTCCAACCGGGCGATCTACCTGCCTTGGCTTTCCGACGATCCGCGCAACACGACCTTGCTCCTCGCCAGCCTTGTTCTGGTCCCTGCCTTCATCTGGCTCTGGGCAGGCCGCGCCGCCCGGCGTCAGGCCCTCACCGGCCGGCGCCTGCCCGTTCTGCCGGTCGCGTTTGCGCTTTTCATCGTCGTCCCCGGGGTACTCGCCACCGCGCTGCAAGCGCCGCTCGGTCTCTCGTGGCCGACGCTCGAAGGCTTCTCGGTCGAGGGTGGCATCGCGCTTTCCATCCAGTTCTGTACGGTGGCGGTCGCGCTCGGCCTTTATCACGGCGCGCAGATTGCCGAGGTGCTGCGCGGCGGGATCGAGGCCGTTCCGAGCGGCCAGATCGAGGCGGCGGCGGCGCTCGGCCTCAGGAGCGGCCAGACAACCCGTCTCGTCGTCGTACCGCAGGTGCTGCGCACCGTGGTTCCTCCGCTCAACAACCAGTTCGCAAACCTCTTGAAGAACACCTCCATCTCCATCGCCGTCGGCTATTCCGACCTCATGTCGGTCGCCGGCACCGCGATCAACCAGACCTTCCGGCCGCTGGAAACCATGCTGATCACCATGTCGATCTACCTGCTGCTCTGCCTTGTACTCACCGGAGTGCTGAACCATTGGAGCGCCCGTATCCGCGCGCGGGAAGGGAGGGATGGACGATGAGCGGAGCGACACAATCGATCGGCTTCGGCCGACTTTCCGCCTGGCTGCTGAGGCAGCTTTCCCGACCCGGCGCAAGCCTCCTGTCCCTCGCAAGCGGTGGCCTCGTCCTCACCCTCCTATGGGCCATTGCCGATTGGCTCGTCTTCTCGGCCGTGCCGCCCCTTGCCGATCCGTCCGCCTGTGTCGAGGCCGCGGGCGCCTGCTGGCCTTTCTGGGCGGAGAAATCCCGCTTTATCCTGTTCGGCACCTATCCGTTCGACGAGCAGTGGCGGCCGATGCTCGTCTCGCTCCTGCTGATCGGTCTTTCCATCGCCACCGGCCAGATGGCTGTAAGTGGGCGCTGGCTGAACATTAAGCTCACCGCCGGACTCTGGCTGGCGGGCATCGCCGCGTCCTTCGCCCTGATGGGCGGCGGCATTCTCGGTCTCGTTCCGGTCGATGCCACCAGGTGGAACGGCCTGCCGATCCTCCTCATCCTGTCCACCATCGCGCTCGCCCTGGCCCTGCCGGTCGGAGTGCTGCTCGCGCTCGCCCGCTATCAGACACGTCATCGGCTGCTGCACCGCGCCGCCGGCGCCTATGTGGAGATCATGCGCGGGGTGCCGATGGTGACGCTGCTCTTTGTCGGTGTGTTCGTGCTGCCGCTGACGCTCCCCAAGGGCACGGCCATCGATCCGATCATCGCGGTCCTCATCGCTCTCGTCTTCTTCCATGCCGCCTATTTCGCCGAGGATGTGCGTAGCGGCCTCATGGCACTGCCTGCCGGTCAACATGAGGCAGCCTCTTCGCTCGGTCTCGGCTTCTGGCAGACCGCCCGCCTCGTGCTTTTGCCACAGGCCATCGAGCGGGCCATGCCCGCCCTCGTCAACAGCACCATCGGCGCCTACAAGGATACATCCCTTGTCGTGATCCTCGGCCTGCACGATCTCAGCGCCACCGCTCGCATGGCCTTCAGCGATGTCGCCTGGGGCAATCAGGCGCTCGAGGCCTATGTCTTCGTTGGCGTCTGGTTCCTCATCTCCTGCTCCTACCTTTCCTGGATCGGCCGACGGCTCGCCGCACGGGCGGCGAAAGGCCGAAATCGGAGCGCCTGATACCCACGCGGCAGCGACGCTCTCTTGCAACTCCGACCTGCTGTATTGACGCGGACGGCCAATATGCCGCTCTCGACGAGCAAATTGTCCGTGGGTTTACTCGGCCGTCAGAAATCCAAGATCACGTCCTTGGCATTGGCCCACGGCGGATCCGGTAGCGTGCCGGCACAGAAAAGTTGGTGCCTACCATCGGCCCGACCATCCTGCTCGGACGCGGGTCAATCCTCAGGCAACCCGGCCGCGATCATCAAACCCACGAGGCGTTCGGTCGCGTCGAGATAAACCGGACTGGTGTTCTTGGTGGGCGGTGGCAGATTGCGCGCTGTCGAACCCGGCCTCAGCGTCATGGCCTGCGCCAAGGCCGCCCTGGCTTCGTCGGTTCGGCCCAACTGCTGATAGGCCGCTGCCAGCAGGAAATGCGTGCGTCCGCTGGCCGGCGTGATCGCGATCGATCGCTGCAGCCAGGGCAGTGCTTCTTCGGCCCGGCCCGTCAACATGTGGACCCAGCCGGCTCCGATCGCCCATGTCCAGCGGGCGACCTGGGGCGTATCGAACCGGTCGGCTTGCTCGAACGTTGCAAGGGCCTCGTCGAAACGCCCCAGGAAGACCTGGGAAAGCCCGATGAGATAGAACACGGTTCCGTTCCATGGATCGAGGGTGAGTACCTTGCCACAGGCCACCAGGCTTTCGACGAAGCGGTTGGTCGCCGACAGATACCGGCAGTGCATTTCGAGCACCGGGATGTAATTCGGCTGCGCGCGCAAGGCGCGCTCAAGAATCTCGCCGACGCGGTTCTCGACCGTTTCGCGCTCCGCAGCGGGAAACCAGGCCATCTGGATCCCGCGCAGCTGAAATGCCGCGAGCGCGACTTGAAGGTCGATATTTTCCGGGTCGTCGGCGAGCGCTTGTTCGAGCATCGCCTGCGCGGCGCGAAAGCGCTCCGGCGTCGTTTGGTTGATCGAGGCCGTTGCCTGCTCGATCGCCGCCTTGGTGCTGCCCGCCGGCAAGCCGAGCGCCGATCGTTCACCAGCGTTCAAGAGCACGTTGATACGCAGTGCCAGCGCGTGGCCCATGCCGGCCGTCAGCCGCGTTTGCTGCAGTTGCTCGTCGGCGCCGGCCAGGCCGACCGAGACCGAACTGGTCCACTTGACCGCGCCGGTCGCCGGTTCGGTCATGCGCGCGCGCAAATTCCACCCTGTTTCTGTTCTCTCCAGTTCGCTGCTCACGACGAGATCGGCGGCCGCCACAGCGCCGCCTGGTGGAACGACCACCCGGATTGTCTCGATTTTCGCCAGGCCGTCGGTCAGGTCGCGGTTGACGCCCGCCGCCATCCGCACAGCCAGCGGATCGTTGCTTGCAGCCGTCATGGGGACCACGGCAACGGTAAGGGGCGCACCCGTCACGAAACGGGGAAGCCGCGTCGCAGCGGCCGCCAAAGCCGTCAAGCCGAGCCCGGCCACAGCGACGAGTGCGGCGCGGCGGCGCATCTTGACGTCGAGCCAGCGCCCTGCCGATCCACTTTCCGCTTCAGGATCGATCTGCGGCAGAGGCTTTTCCGGCACGACCGTGTCCGGCGCCGTCGATACCTCGGCCTCGAACAGGTAGCCGCGACCCGAGACCGCTCTGATCAACTGCCGACTGTCATCGCCCAGCGCTGCGCGAACTTCGCGAACGCACTGGAACAGGCTGTCTTCGCCGACATGGACGTTCGGCCAGACCGCCGCCATCAGCTCGTGCTTGCCGATGACCCTGCCCGGGTTGGCGGCAAATAGTTGCAGCAAATCGAAAGCCTTGGGCCTGAGCTTGATTGTTTCGCCGCCGGGCCCACGCAGTTCGGACCGCTGGGGATCGAGTTCATATCCAACAAATCTGAGCACCGGGCCTCCGTCTCCCGCGATGATATCCCCGGAACTCCGGCATTCTGCCAAGAACAAGAAGATTGATGATTAAGCCATTCGATTTCCTGCGGGAAAGGCGAAATTCAACAAAATTTCAGAATTTCCCCGACGCCCTTTCAGGACTTTCCCTGGTCCGCACTGACATACGGCACAGGAACACAATGAACACGATCGCGAGGAACACGATTCCCTGCAAGCACAGAAAAGGCAGAGGCCTGGATGCGCTGCGGCAATGTGAGCCCTGATCCAGGCGGAGGGAACCTATGTCTTCACGAGTGCTTTTCGCGTCGGCGCAGAACGCGCGTTGGCTAGCCTCTCCCGGCAGCAGCGATTTCAACACCGGCGCCAAAGCATGCGGAGCAATTTCGTGAGAACTGCCAGGAATTATGAGGCGCGCGCAAACCGTTCCGCGCTGCGTGTCCCCGCATTGGGTGTCGTCGCCTCTTTGGCTGCGACCCTTGCGAACTCCGTCGCACCGCTTGCGCTGATCGTCGCGTCTGGGCCCGCACTGGCGGACAGCATCGGCCAGAACGGTGCTGCCGGCGGAAGTGCGCCGAATTACATGAATGCTGCCGGCGGGGGCGGCGCTGGCGCTGCCGGCGATGGCTCGGCGACCGGCACCGGCGGAGGTGGAGGCTCGACGGGCGGCTCGGGCAACCGCGGCGGGTCGGGCGGCGCTTCGGACAGCGGCGGCGGCGGCGGTGGCGGCTACGGACTTGGCGCGGGGGGCGGCGGCGGCGGCGCGGGTGGTGCAGGCCTGACGCTGAACACCGACCTGGTCAACAATGCGACAATCAAAGGGGGCAACGGAGGCAACGGAGGCTACGGGTCCGCCAATTGGGCGCAGACCTGGAACTATGCCGGCGGCGGCGGCGGAGGTGGTGGTGGGTCAGGCATTGTCGTCACGACGGGAACCAGCCTTACCAATTCAGGCGTGATATCGGGCGGCAATGGCGGCGGCGGCGCGGACGTCACTGGGCCGGGTATCCCCAACTCATTCGCCAACCCCTCGGGCAACGGCGTGGGGGGCAATGGTGGAAACGGCATCACCGCCACCGCCTCCATCGGACTGACAATCAACAATTCTGGTACAATCCAGGGCGGCGGCGGCGGAACCGACTACCACAACGTCCAGCCCTATCGCCCACAAGCCGGCGGCTACGGCATCATCGGCCAAAACCTGACCATCACGAACAGCGGAACGATTGCAGGTGGTGCCCGCGGCGGGGCTGGCGGCCTGTCCGGTAATCTTTCATCGGCCATCGTCATCACCGGCGGTATCAACACCATCACGGCTCTCAGCGGCAGCAATATCGGCGCGATTGATCTCAATGGCGGCGCGACGACCCTTGCCGGCGCTTTCAATGACAGAGTCCAGGTCAACGGCGGCGCAACGCTCGCCCTGGGCGCGGCCGGCGACGCGACCGGCTTCACGAGCCTCAGCAATGCCGGTGGCACGATCAGTATCGGCGACGGCAACACGCTTTCGGCCGGGACAATCTCCAATTTTTGGGGAGGGAGGATCACCTTAGGCGCTGGTGCTGTCCTCTTTGGCACAGGCAACACGTTGAACAACGATGCCACCATCGATGTCGGCACCGACGGTGTCGTCATGGACAATGGCGACATCAACAACAATGCCGCCGGCATCATCAATTTCAATGGCCCAGGCGGTACAGCGCAACTTTCCCCTGGAACCGGCAACGTCAACAACAGCGGCCAGATCAAAGTTGTCGGCGGTGACGTCGATGTGCGGATGAGCAACATCAACAACCAAGGCAATGGCCTGGTGTCGCTCATCGGTGGCGACATGTTCGGCGTGTCTACACTCACAAACTCCGACACGGCGACGCTGAACCTTGCTGCGGGCCGCAAGCTCAGCCTGGTGACCCTTGCCTTCAATGGCGGCACCATCTCGGGCACCGGCACGATCGAGGCTGCGGGCGCCTTCAATCTCTGGGGCAATGGTACGGTCGGCGCGACACTCGCAGGTGCGGCAAATCTGACGAGAGGCGGTCCCGGGACGACAATCCTCACGGGCAACCACACCTATACCGGCGGAACCACGGTCAATGCCGGCGAACTGCAACTCGGCACCGCCGGCGCCGCCGGCTCGATCCGGGGTCAGGTCAACGTGAACGGCGCCGGTACTCTCACTCTCACCAATGCCGACGCCACGAGCATTACCGGTATCACCAATGCCGGAAGAACGTATCTTTACAATTCCTCAAGCGCAGCCAGTGCGACCATCGCCAACACCGGCGAGCTCTATTTCTACAATGCCAGCAATGCTGGCAGTGCTATCGTGACCAACAACAATTTCCTCGAATTCTACGACACGAGCACGGCTGGCAGCAGCAACATCACCAACAACAGCAACCTCCTTTTCTATGACAACAGCCGCGCTGGAACGGCCACGATTGCCAACAACAACGGCAGTTTTCTGAATTTCCACAACACCAGTTCCGCAGACAACGCCCGCATCACCAACGACGCCTTGCTGTCCTTCTACGACAGCAGCACGGCCGGCAGCGCGGAGATAACCAACAATCGGGATCTTACCTTTTATGATGCGAGCGGAGCAGGCAGCGCCAGGATCACGAACAACGACACCCTGACGTTCCGCTCGACCACCACGGCCGGCAGCGCCAGGATCACCAACAACGCCAGCCTGGCGTTCCTCCACAACAGCAATGCCGGCAATGCCGAGATCGCCAATGGCGCGGCTGGCATTGTCGATTTCTCGGGCTCGACGGGTTCCGCCGTCAACAAAAAACTCACCGCCGGTTCGATCGCTGGCGGCGGCTCCTATCTGCTTGGTGACAACGAATTGACTGTCGGCTCGAACGGCCTGTCGACCGAAGTCAGCGGGACGATCAGTGGCACCGGCGGCTCGCTGGTCAAAGCTGGCACCGGTACGCTGAGCCTGACCGGTATCAACACCTATACCGGCGGAACGACGATTTCAGGTGGCACGCTGCAACTCGGCAATGGCGGCGCGACCGGCTCGATCCTGGCCGATGTCGTCAATGACGGCGCGCTCGCCTTCAACCGCAGCAACGCGCTCACCTTCTCCGGCGCCATCTCGGGCAGCGGCGCGGTACGGCAGACCGGAACGGGCACAACGATCCTGACGGGCAGCAACAATTATACCGGCGGAACAACAATCGCGGACGGCACGCTCCAGATCGGCAATGGCGGTGCAATCGGCTCGATCGTCGGCGACGTCATCAACGACGGCGTTCTCGCCTTCAACCGCAGCGATGCTGTCATCTTCGCCGGCGCCATTTCCGGCAGCGGCACGGTAAGGCAGATCGGTTCAGGTACGACGGTCCTGACCGGAAACAACAGCTACACGGGAGGCACCACGGTCGCGGGCGGCGTGCTCCAAATCGGCAATGGCGGTGTGGCGGGCTCGATTGCCGGCGATGTCGTCAACGACAGCGTGCTCGCCTTCAACCGCAGCGATGCGTTCACTCTCGCCGGCGCCATTTCCGGCAGCGGCGCTGTACGGCAGATCGGTACGGGCACCACGATCCTGACGGGCAGCAACAGCTACACCGGCGGCAGCACGATTTCAGGCGGCACGCTGCAACTCGGCAACGGCGGCGCGACCGGCTCGATCACCGGCAATGTTGTCAACGACGGCATTTTGGCCTTCAACCGCAGCGACGCGGTCACCCTCGCCGGCGCCATTTCGGGTAGCGGCGTGGTGCGGCAGATCGGTACGGGCACCACCATCCTGACCGGCAGCCACACCCATACCGGCGGCACGACGATTTCGGGCGGCACGCTGCAACTCGGCAATGGCGGCGGGACCGGCTCGATCCTGGGCGATGTGGTCAACGACGGCATTTTGGCCTTCAACCGCAGCGACGCGGTCACCTTTTCCGGCGCCATCTCGGGCAATGGCGCGGTGCGGCAAACCGGTTCAGGCACCACCACCCTGACAGGCACCAATACCTACACCGGCGGCACGACGGTTTCAGGCGGCACGCTCCAGATCGGCAATGGCGGCACGACCGGCTCGATCCTGGGCGATGTGGTCAACGACGGCGCGTTCGCCTTCAACCGCAGCGACGCGCTCACCTTTTCCAGCGCGATTTCGGGCAGCGGCGCGGTGCGGCAGATCGGTTCAGGCACCACCATCCTGACCGGCAGCAACAGCTATACCGGCGGCACCACGATTTCAGACGGCACGCTGCAACTCGGCAACGGCGGCGCGTCGGGCTCGATTATCGGCAATGTCGTCAATGACGGCGCGCTCGCCTTCAACCGCAGCGATGCCTTCTCTTTCGCAGGCGCCATCTCGGGAAGTGGAGCCGTACGACAGATCGGTACGGGCACCACCATCCTGACCGGCAGCAACAGCTATACCGGCGGCACGACGATTTCAGCCGGTACGCTGCAACTCGGCAATGGCGGCGCAACCGGCTCGATCACCGGCAATGTCGTCAACGGCGGCGTGCTCGCCTTCAACCGCAGCGATACGTTCACTTTCTCCGGCGCCATCTCGGGCAACGGCGCTGTGCAACAGATCGGATCAGGTACGACCGTCCTGACCGGCAGCAATAGCTATACCGGCGACACCACTGTCGCGGGCGGCCAGTTGCAGTTCGGCGACGGCAGCGCGGGCGGAAGCAACACGCTCGGCGGCAAGCTGACCGTGACCGGCGGCACGCTGGCGATCCAGGCGCCGGCGGCCGTGGACGTCGCACAGACCGTGAACTTTGCCGACAACACTGCGCTATCCATCGTCGCGGGCACGAACAACTCCGGGCTGTCGGCCGACAGTATCACGATCGGCAATGGCGTCGGCTTCAACATCGGCGGCATCAATGACGCGAGCCAGCTCGACAAGGTGCTGATAGACACCCGCTCTGGAATCAGCGGTGACTTCGCCAACGTCAGCGTCGGCGGCTTCAGCGGCGCAGTGGACTATCTCACCATGTCCGCCCGCAAATCAGCTGACAACCGGCAATATCTCGCCAGCTACGGTCTGAGCTGGACCGCCGCCAACAATCTCGCCCACGGTACCTTCACGCTGACCAATGCCACCGACAGCTTCACGGTGGGCGCGGCACTTTCCGACCAAGTGGCGAACCCCGCGACGGGCTGGAACGGCACGTCACTGACCAAGGCCGGCATGGGCACGCTCACCCTGACCGGCACCAACAGCTATGGCGGCGGGACGACGATCTCGGGCGGCGTCTTGCAACTCGGCAATGGCGGTTCGACCGGATCGATCCTGGGCGATGTCGTCAACGACGGTGTGTTGGCCTTCAACCGTAGCGATGCGGTCACATTCTCGGGCGCCATCACGGGCAATGGAGCGGTGCGGCAGATCGGTACGGGCACCACGATCCTGAGGGGCAGCAACAGCTACACCGGCGGCACAACGATTTCGGGCGGGGTCTTGCAACTCGGGAACGGCGGTGCGGCCGGCTCGATCCTGGGCGATGTAGTCAACAATGGCGTGCTCGCCTTCAACCGCAGCGATGCAGTTACTTTCTCCGGCGCCATCTCGGGCAACGGTACGGTACGGCAGATCGGTACGGGCACCACGATCCTGACGGGCAACAACAGCTATACCGGCGGAACGACGATTTCAGGCGGTACGCTGCAACTCGGCAACGGCGGCGCGACCGGCTCAATTGTCCGCGACGTCGTCAACCATGGCGTGCTCGCCTTCAACCGCAGCGATGCGGTCACTTTCGCCGGCACCATCTCCGGCAACGGCGCGGTGCGGCAGAACGGTTCCGGCACGACGGTCCTGACCGGCGACAACAGCTATACTGGCGGCACCACGGTCGCGGGTGGGACGCTGCAACTCGGCAACGGCGGCGCGGCCGGCTCGATCATCGGCGACGTCGTCAACCATGGCGTGCTCGCCTTCAACCGCAGCGACGCGGTCACCTTCGCCGGCGCCATCTCGGGCAGCGGCGCTGTGCGGCAGATCGGTTCAGGTACGACGGTCCTGACCGGCAACAATGCCTATATGGGCGACACCACCGTCTCCGGTGGGCGCTTGCAGTTCGGCGACGGCAGCGCCGGCGGTAGCAACGCTCTGGGCGGAAACCTGACCGTGACCGGTGGCACGCTGGCGATCCAGACGCCGGCGACCCTGACCGTCGAGCGGGCAGTCACCCTCGCCGACAACACCGCGCTGTCCATCGTCGCCGGCACGAACAGCCCCACGTTGACCGCCAACCACGTCACGATCGGCAATGGCGTCGCCTTCAACATCGGCGGCATCAACGATGCGAGCCAACTCGACAAGGTGCTGATAGACACCCGCTCTGGAATAAGCGGCGACTTCGCCAGCGTCACCGTAGGTGGTTTCACCGGCACGGTGGACTATCTCACCGTATCCGGTCGCAAATCGGCAGACAGCCTGCAGTACCTCGCAAGCTATGGGCTGAGCTGGACCGCCGGCAACAATCTCGCCCATGGCACCTTCACGCTGACGGATGCGGCCGACACCTTCACAGTCGGAACGGCGCTCGCCGACCAGACGGCAAATCCCTTGCTTGGCTGGAACGGCACGTCGCTGGCCAAGGCCGGCGCCGGTGCGCTCACTCTTAGCGGCGACAACACCTATAGGGGCGGCACCACGATCGTGGGCGGTGTGCTGTCGATCTCGCGCGATGCCAATCTCGGTGCAGCTTCGGGCGGCGTTTCCTTCACCGGCGGTGCGCTTGCGACCACCGCGAGCTTCGACACTGCTCGCTCGATCGCCCTGACGCAGGCGGGGCGCTTCGACATCGCCGCCGGAACCGAACTCGGGCTGACGGGCGGCCTGTCGGGCAACGGCGACCTGATCAAGCAGGGCAACGGCACGCTGCGGCTCGACAACGGCGCCAACGCCTACGGCAACACGCTGGTTGCGGCCGGTACGCTGATCGGCAATGCCGACTCGATCTCGGGCAAGATCGGCAACGCCGGAACGGTCGTCTTCGATCAGACGACCAACGCCGCCTTTGCCGGCGACATAGGAGCACTCAATGGCTCCGGCGGCCGGATGATCAAGCGGGGCGCCGGTGCTCTGAGCCTGACCGGCATGTCGTCACTCGATTGGACGGTCCAGGCGGGAAGGCTCGTTACGTCGGCCGAGCGCTTCGGCGGCAACACAGCCCTCGCCGCGGGCGCTTCCCTGACGTTCGACCAGGCCGTCAACACCAGCTATGGCGGTGTGATTTCCGGCAGTGGCAGCTTCGCAAAGGCTGGCGCGGGCCTTCTCACCCTGACGGGCAATTCCTCCGCTTTTTCCGGGGCGACAACGGTCGAGAACGGCACGCTGGCGGTCAACGGCTCACTTGGCGGCACCGTTGACGTCCTGGCCGACGGCCGCCTTCAAGGCAGCGGTGCGGCGAGCAACGTGCGCGTTTCGGGCACGATCGCCCCGGGCAACTCGATCGGCACGCTCAACGTCGCCGGTAATCTCACCCTCAACTCCGGCTCGATCTACGAGGTTGAAGTGAACGCGGCCGGCCAGTCGGACAGGATCGTTGCCAGCGGCACGGCGACCATCGCCGGCGGCTCGGTCAAGGTGCTGGCGGACACGGGCAGCTATGCGCCGGAGACAAAGTACACAATCGTGACCGCCAATGGCGGTCGGAGCGGCAGCTTCAGCGGCGTGAACTCGAACCTCGCCTTCCTCGATCCTTCGCTCAGCTACGACGCCAGCAACGTCTATCTGAAGCTGACCCGCAACAATATCGACTTCTCCAGCGTCGGTGCAACGCCGAACCAGATCGCCACCGGCGACGGAGTCGAAAGCCTTGGGAGAGGCAATCCGGTCTACAACGCCATCACAAACCTGTCGGCACCACAGGCACGAAACGCCTTCGACCAGCTCTCGGGCGAGATCCACGCTTCGGCGAAGTCGGCGCTCATCGAAGGCAGTCGCTTCGCCCGCAATGCTATCAACGAACGCCTTCGCGCGGCCTTCGACAGTGCCGGCGCTTCGAACGGCACGGTTACGAGCTATGTCGGCGGCAACCCGGTCGAGGTCGAGGCGACAACCGATCGTCTGGCGTTCTGGAGCCAGGGCTTCGGTTCCTGGGGGCACACGGATGGCGACGGCAACGCAGCACGTCTCAACCGCTCGACGGGTGGATTCTTCGCTGGCGCGGACGTCCCGGCGTTCGACAATTGGCGCTTCGGCGCGATCGCGGGCTACAGCCACACCAGTTTCGACGTGAAGGAACGCTCCTCCTCCGGTTCGAGCGAAAACTATCACGCCGGCCTCTATGGCGGCGCCAGCTGGGGCGATCTCGCCTTGCGGACCGGTGCCGCCTACACCTGGCACGATGTCTCGACGTCGCGGAAGGTCCCGATCCCCGGGTTCAGCGACACTCTGAGCAGCGATTACGACGCCAGCACGGCGCAAGTCTTCGGCGAACTCGGCTATGGCTTCGCCATGGGCACGGCTCGGCTCGAGCCCTTCGCCAATCTCGCTCACGTCAGCGTTCATACGGATGACTTCGCCGAGAGGGGTGGGTCGGCGGCACTCGGCAGCAAGGGCGACACGGCGGAATCGACGTTGACGACACTGGGTCTTCGCGCCTCGACCACCTTCGACCTCAACGGCGCGGCCGTAACGGTCAACGGCATGGCCGGCTGGCGCCACGCCTTCGGCGATACGGTGCCGCTTTCGACGATGCGCTTTGCCGGAGGCGGCGACGTCTTCCTGACCGCGGGTGTTCCGATTGCTCGCAACGTTGCGGTGGTCGAAGCCGGCCTCGACTATGCGCTGTCGCCAAACGCAACGATCGGCGTGACCTATGCCGGCCAGTTTGCCTCAGACATCGCCGACCAGTCCGCCCGCATCAGCCTCAACGTCAAGTTCTGAAGGTGAATCCAATTGACTGTGACCAAAGACAAGCATCGCCCGCAGCGCACGACCGAGCGAAAGGCGCTTGCATGACGCGCAACAGCATTCGTCACCTTAGGCTCACTTCCACATCGCTCGCGATTGCCGTGGGCGTGGCGCTGTATCTCGTACCGGAGCTCGCCTCTTCGACGCCGAGCGGTGCAGCACCCGTTACCGCCGGCCACGACGACCCGGCTCCACAGCGTTTCCAGCTGGCTCAGGCGCAGACTGAGAGCCGAACCGCCGGTGGTAAAGCAGCATCGTCCTTGCCGGGTGGGGCATCGTCGCTGAACGAGACCTATCAGGACTGGAGCGTGGCCTGCGTACAGGATACGAGCGCAAAGCGCTGCGTGCTGTCGCAGGTCCAGGCGCAGCAGAACGGACAACGCCTGCTGGCGATCGAACTGAATGCACCGTCGGCAAACTCTGTGTCGGGCACACTGGTCCTGCCGTTCGGTCTGGCGCTCGAGCCCGGCGTCACCTTCCAGATCGACGACAAGCCGGCGATGCAGCCCGTGCACTTCCACACTTGCCTCCCGGTCGGATGCCTCGTTTCAGTGACCTTCGACACCCCAACGCTGGTCGCGCTGCGCGCCGGCGCGGCGCTTAGGGTCAAGGCCGTCGCTGTTGGCGGGGCAGCGGCTCCGCTCTCGATCTCCTTGCAAGGTTTCGGTACTGCGCTTGACCGCGTGGCGACGCTGGCGCGCTAAGATTGGCCGAACCCGTAACATGCGTGTGGCCCGTATGCGTATGGCAAGTGATCTCCTCGAGATTTCATCGCCCGCAATCGGTGGTCTCGGGTGTCGCTTCGGAAGCGAGGAGGCTTGGTGTTCCGCGCCGGGCCGCCTATTACCGGGTGCCACGGGAAGACCTGCGAATACGGCACTCGGCCTGCTCCCGGCCCCAATTGAGACGCTCGGTCACACTGGCCAAGGATCCGCTCCTGACACTCTTCGGGTGTTCAGATCATGGGTAGGAACGCGAACTCTCCGCTCGACGACCGCAGACCGGCAGCACGGATGTGTCCTATCCCTCGCCTTGAAAGGAACCGAACCGCTACGCCCCCGGCACGGTTTGCTACGCTCCTGTTAAGCCGGCCTTTTTGCGGCGCAAGCTGCTATTATGGAACTTGTAGAGTAGCGATGATTTAAAACATGATCCCTCGGCCGCATCTGGTACATCGGTCACTCACGCCGCTGATCGCTGTCTCTTTCGGTGGGCTTAACGCCCGGCGCGGGCCTGAAATCCAGCACACGATTGGCTACGCGATCAGCGCGTCGGTGCCTCGTTGCCAGCAAGTGACGCCAGGCCAACCGCTACTGAACCGTCGGAGATTCCGCAGAAGTAAGATCTCGGTTAATCGGCGCAAGCGACGCAACTTTGCCAAGTTGGACAACCTCGGTCGCCTCACCACGTCCGCGCAGCCAATGCTCGCCCATCGGGATCGTAGAAAAGCTGTCGTCGAGCCTTGAGGCGGTCTCTCTGGAAAGGGCAATGCAGGCGGGTGCATCCGGCATCGCCATCTTGCCCACTTCCAGGAGCCGCTGGCTGATGTTCACCGTATCGCCCACGATCGTGTAATTGACCCGGTCGGACGCGCCGATATTGCCGACAATGACAAGGCCCGTGTGGATGCCGATGCGCACTCGAAGCGGTGGCCGACCTTCCGCCGCTCCCTTGATATTGTCGTTCTCCAGTTCTTCGCGGATGATTGCGGCCGCACGGACTGCGGCAGCGGCATGATCCTCCAGATGATCCGGGGCGCCGAAAAATGCCAGCATGCCGTCGCCGAGAAACTTGTCGACGGCGCCGCCGTTCGCATCGACCGCGCGGCAAAGAATGGCAAAATGGTGGTTGAGGAGCCGCCCTGCAGCGGCGGCATCCATCTGCTCCGACAACGTCGTGAAGCCGGCGATGTCGGTGAACATGACGGTGACGACTGCTTCGCGCGGTTCGGCAATCCCCATCTGTCCGCTGCGCACCAGCTTGGAAACAAGAGAGCGCGGCACGTAGGTGGAAAACGCGCGAAGACCCACAAGCATCGCATTGAAGGCAGAGGCCTGCTCATCCAGTTCCAGAACCCTGCTGCGCGGCAGCGGCGTTACATCGTCAAGTTCGAAGTTGGCAACGCGCGACGCCTGGCCGGCGATCGCTTGTATAGGACGAGATAGACGCCGCCCCAACAGGACGGCAACCACGACCGCTGCGGCCATGGCGCCAAGGCCCAGCAGCGCCGACCCCATGACACGTTCGATCTCGTCGCCTATCTGTCCGGCCTCGAAATACGCCCCGATGGTCCATGGCCGTTCACCGTAACCAGCGATCCTGCGCGTGATAGCGATGTAGCTGTCCGCTCCCGACAGTGAGGCAGACGCAGCTTGATCGTCGATGCTGATCTCGGCGACCTCGATATCGCGACCGCGCTTCGCGCTGAATTCCGTCTCTGTCGTCCTCTCACCATATCGCGCAAGCACCGGGTCGCCGAATGCGACAAGTGGCGTCAGCGGCCGCGTGACCGAATTTGGATCGGCTAGGCGAGGGTCTGCCAGGACGGTTCCGTCGCCATCCAGGATGAAGGCATGTGTACCGAAGCGCGACGACAATTCTCGGGTGATTTCCGACAGCTTGCGCAGCTCCACGGCGGCGATCACCCAGCCTCGTGTTTCTCCATCACGCTGAAGCGGGGTCGAGACATTGGCGAACAGGCCGTACTCGTTGGCCACGAATGCGCCCCACTGACGCCCATCGAGCTGACGCCGGCCTTCAAGGGCGGCGCGGACCTGAGGAGATTTCTCGGGAGCAGCCGGAAGATGCCGGATCTCATTGGCGGGAAAGTCGCGCCCGCCACGGGCAGCACCTCTGCATTTCAAGTCGGCGGTGCACACCAGCATCGCATTTGCGCCGGGCGTCGCCGAGAGCGCACCGGCAAGGGCTGCCGACATTTTCGCATCGTCGATCTCAAAATCGCTCTGCGCGTAAAGCTGCGCGACGCCGGCCACCGCATTCTCTGCGCGTCCCATTTCGGCGCGCAGAAGGTCTTCCATTGCATCGACCAGAAGCGTCGACTGAGCGCCGAGCAGATCCAAGGTATTGCGCACGTTAGCGCCTACCGACAACGCCAGAACGCCCCCCACAGACACAAACACCAGCGCGCCGAAGCTCAACGCCATGAGCGCGGCGATCGGGATCCGGCGCCGGTCAGTGCTGCGCCGGGCCGCATTTGTTGATGGTTCGGAGGTGCTCATGCACTCAATGTCATCGAGTCCCCCGGATTTGCAAGCCCACCCACCCTGCGGCAAGTTTGCGTCCTCCGCGCCGGTCTTGAGCCGCACATTGGGCTCGGGCTCCGGCAACGCCTGCCCGGCGCACAGGCCCTCGGCAACGGGCAGGCAGTGTCAAGATGGCCGGAGAGCCGGCAGGTAAGGTCCGGCCCAGGCATCCTAACGCTCGGCAGAACCGTTGCAGGCCGCCTCGAAGGCGCTGATCCATAGGGTAGCCGCCTCTGGGCCGTCTGATGCGGACGTTTTCGACCAAACTCCGGTCGCTGTCGTCAGCGTAGCTTTGGTCGTGGCACGATCAACGGCGTTGCGGAAACCGGGTCGTCAATAATCATGCATGAGAGCCCGAAGACGTCCTCCACCAGCTCCGGGGTTATGATCTTGGCCGGCTCACCCTCGGCGACGATGGCGCCATCGCGCATCGCTATCATATGGGTGGCGTAACGGCAGGCGTGATTGAGGTCGTGAAGCACCGCCACCAACGTTCGGCCACGGTGACGGCTGAGATGCTGGCAGAGATCCAGCAGTTCGATCTGGTGGGCGATATCGAGGAAGGTTGTCGGCTCATCCAACAAAAGGATCGGCGTTTCCTGCGCCAACACCACGCCGATCCAGACACGTTGACGCTGACCGCCGGAGAGTTCGTCCACCGGTCGATCTGCGAGATCGGCGACTCCTGTCAGCTCCATAGCCTCCCATACGGCCGCTTCATCCGCCTTCGACCATTGCCTCAGGAAGGACTGATGCGGATAACGCCCCCGCGACACCAGATCGAAAACCGAAATCCCCTCCGGCGCCACTGATGATTGCGGCAACAGTCCGATCCTGCTCGCCACGGCCTTTGCTGCGTATTTGCCGATCTCCTTGCCATCAAGAACGATCTGCCCCGAACTGGGCGACAGAAGGCGCGCCAGTGCCCGCAGCAAAGTGGATTTGCCACTGGCATTGGGGCCAACGATGACCGTGAACGAACCATCGGGTATGTCGACCGAAAGGTCGGCGGAGATGATCCGCCGCTCGTATGCCAGCGTGACGGCCCTTGCGCGAAGCCGAGGATTATTGCTCATGACCTTCTGATCTCCCGCAGCAAAAGCCCGACAAAGTAAAGCCCGCCGATGCTGACCGTCATGGTGCCGACCGGCAGCGGGGATGCAAACGCATGTTGAGCCAGCCAGTCGGCCGCAAGCAGCATGAGCCCGCCCACAAGCGCAGACGATGCCAGCGGAACACCGGGCGCATGCGCCAGCCGTCGGGCGATCTGGGGCGCGGCGAGTGCAACGAAGGTTATGGGACCCGATACTGCGGTAACGGTTGCCATCAGGGCCACACCCAGCACCAGGAGGGCAAGGCGTGTGGCGCTGGCGGAAACACCGGTGGAAACTGCGAGATCGTCGCCAAGTTCGAGCTGCCGCATTGGGCGGGCCAGAGCGATAGTAAGGGGCATTAACGCAAGGAGAACGGCTGCGACGAGCTTGACATCGGATTGACCGAGACCGTTCAACGTCCCCGCCCCCCAAATCGCCGCAGCAAGTGCTGCCGGCAAGTCTGCCTGGCGCATCAGCCAGAGATTGAAAGCGCCGAGCATCGCGGAAACACCGATCCCGACGACGATCAGTCGGAAGCCCTGGATGCCATTCTTCCAGGCAAACGCATAGACAATCATCGCCGTCGCCAAGCCGCCGATGACCGCACCAACCCCCATCTCCTGCGGCCCGCCGCCAAGGATCAGCATCGCGACGAGCGCACCGGAATAGGAGCCCGTGGAAAAACCGATGACGTCAGGGCTGCCAAGCGGATTGCGTGTGAGCGACTGAAAGATGGCGCCGCTGAGGCCGAGAGCCATGCCCAGCAGCAAGGCCAGCAGCACGCGCGGCAGACGCCATTCCACCACGACCATTCGCACGTTCGGCGAAGCCCCGCCCACCAGCGCCGCCCAGATATCGGTAGCGGCAACAGGCAGTCTTCCGCTCGACAGCGACACAAGCATCAACACCAGCGCGAGCCCCACCAGTACCGCAAACAGCATGGCCGCACGTAAATTCAGGCGAAATGAGACCTGCTCGCTCAAGCAGCGAACGGGTCTGACGACCTGTCCAGTGGCTGGATTTCCCGGCGGCCCGCTCACAGGCCGGTCGCCTTTCGGCGGCGCGCAAGCAGGATCAAAACCGGTGCACCGATCAGGGCCGTCAAGATTCCGGCCTCCAATTCGTCGGGCGCGATCAGCAGGCGACCGGCAACGTCGGCAACCAGGATCAGGATCGCTGAAAACACAGCCGTCAGGATCACGATCCAACGTTGGTCCGGCCCGCTGAACCAGCGCACGGCATGCGGTACCATCAATCCGAGGAAGCCGACCGGACCGGCCGCCGCCGTCGCGCCACCGGCCAGAAGCGTGACGCCTATTGCCACCCCGACCCTGGTGAGACCGAGGCCGGCACCGAGGGTGCTCGCCAACTCGTCGCCAAGCGCAACCGCATTCAACGGTCGCGCAAGAACAAGCGCCAGCAAATGCCCGGTAGCGATCACCGGAGCGACTGTCGCGACAATATGCATGTCCCGGCCGGCGATCGAACCGATCGACCAGTGACGCATCTGGTCGAAGGCTTGCGGGTTCAGAAGCGTGATCGAAGAGCCAATGCCTGACAGGACCGCGGAAAGCGCGACCCCCGCCAGAACGAGCCGCATCGGCGTCGCACCATCTCGCCCCGAGGCGCCGACAGCATAGACAACCGCCGTCGCGGCAACGGCACCCAGCATGGCAAAGCCGAGATAGGCGTCGATAGTCCTGAGGCCGAGAAGCCCGACGGCCACGATCACGAAAAAGGCGGCACCGGCGTTGACGCCGAGGATGCCGGGGTCGGCAAGAGGATTGCGTGTGGCCGCCTGGATCAGCGCGCCGGAGACACCGAAGGCACTGCCTGCAAGCAGGCCAAGCAGCGTGCGCGGCAAGCGGTAGTCACGGATGATCACGTGCTCGACCGATGTCGGATCAAACCCAAGGAACGCTTGAAGCGCAATCTCGGGCGCGATGGTCCTGACGCCGACGAGCAGGCTCGCGACCATCGCCACGATCAACAGGACCGTGCCAGCAACGAGGGCAAGCACCTTGCTCCGGCCGCGCGACCGCACCGCCCGTTGGGCGCGCGTTGTTGCCGGGATGCCGAGCGTCACGCCCATGCTCATACCCGCGCCTGCCCTAGGATCCAGTAGCCGACTGCGGTGATCCGCTGTTTGTCGAAGCCGAGCGCATCGCGAAAATGCTTGCGGCTTTCGCTGACGGACGTCGCTTCGCCGGCGATCCAGATATAGCCGGGGCCATCCGGCAACGGGATGCCGCGCGCAATCTGCTCCAGCCCGCTGGCACGGCCGTGCTTGCCGAAACTGTCGTACCAGGAAACGCTGATATCTGCCTTGGACGTCAACTCCTGGCGGTCGGCCATGTCGGGCAGTTCGACATGCACCTTCGCCGCGATACCTTCGGGAAGTTCCTCAAGGATCCGCGCCGCCGCCGGCAGGCCGGTGATGTCAGAAAGCAGCACGATCCATTGGGCGTCGGATGGAAGGCGATAGCGGCCTTCCGGATTGCAGAGACCGACCACATCGCCCGGTTTTGCCGAGAGCGCCCAGCTCGCGCCGACACCGCCGTCATGCACGACGAGATCGACGACCATTTCGCCGTGGGCAGGATCCCAGCGCCGGATGGTATAGGGCCGGTTCGGGCAGGGCTTGGAGCCATCCGGTCTCCCCCACTTTCCATTGGCAAAGACAGGGAGCGTCACCGGCGTGTCGTCATCCGGGGCGAAGGCCAACCGGATCCACTCGTCCGCATGCCCGGTCTCCACCAGCCGATCTGCCCCGTCCACGTCGAGAACCACCCGGATCATCGAGGGGGTCAAACGTTCGGCCGTGCGAACGCGGGAGAAGAAATAGTCTTCGTGATACATCAGGGCTCCTTGCCGGCGCGGCTGTCAGCCAATTCGATCGCCTGGGCCAGTCGCGGCACCAAGCCTGGAAATCCGTAAGGGATGGCGAGAACACTCGGCCAGGAGGCCGACCAGACGGAAACCGGATCTTCAAGCACCACATAGGCGCCCGCTTTGACGGGTCGAAACAGCCGGAACAGCGGCTGGTTCTCCATCGAACCTCTGGCATCGCCTTCGTACCACATGATCAGGACATCGCTTTCGACCGTGTCGAGTTGCTCAAGGCTGATGTCGAGAGAACTTCTGCCCGGGTTTTGCCGGGAAAGCCGTTCTACGCCGGGGGCGATGCGCATGCCGAGGTCGACCAGCCAGTCGACCCGCGTCTCGCCGGGCAAATAGACGACCATTGAACCGGAGCCCGGGAAATAGGTGCCGAAGGTAAAGCTGCGCCCGATCAGGCTCTCATTTTGCCGGGCAAGCCGAGCCAGGAACGATTTCGTCCGATCGATAAGTACTTCGGCCTCCGCCGGTCGGCCCAGGGCCTTGCCGATCTGCCGTGTCTGCTCGCGCCAATCGGCCCGCCACGGTCCGCTCGCGTAGCCGATCGTCGGAGCGATAGTCGACAACCGCTCGTAGCTGCGAGCGTCCATGTCCGAAAAGACGTTGACGATCAGATCGGGCGCCAGGCCGAGGATCGTTTCGTAATCGGCCTGCCCGCCGTGGAGCAGGTGCGGCCGAGCGGACCCGAGCCTTTCTTCGCACCAGGGGGCGATGCCGCTTTCGAACATGCCGCGACGAACCATGGCGATCGGCGTTTCACCGAAAGCAAGCACGCTGTCCTCGTCGCACCAGCCGACTGTGACAATGCGTTTTGGTCGCGCCGGCACGACCGTCGCGCCGAGCGCATGGTCGACTGTCACGGGAAAGCTTGGCGTTTGCCTCATGGACGCACCCGCCCTTGAGGCCAGCAATGATGCGAAGCCTCCGGCAAGCACGGCGCGGCGCGACAGGAAACCGCCTGTCGCGTCGCCGATTGCCGATGTCAGCCGTGTTGCCGTCAACGTCGCCCTCCCGTTGCCGCCGGCACGCCTTGCGCCGACGCCACCTTTAGAACTTGAACTTCGTGGAAACGCTGAAGCTGCGCGGCTCACCGTAGAACCCGGTGTCGAAATTACCGAAGCCCGCATAGTACTTCTCGTTCAGGAGGTTCTTCGCATTGAAGGTGAGATCGACCTTCTCGTTGAAGCTGTACCGGGCCATCAGATCCACCAGGAAGACGTTCTTCTGGCTGAGAACAGCGTATTCCGAGGCCGGGCTCCACACCTTGCCATAGATCTCGTCCTGCCAGCGGATGCCGCCGCCGACCGTCAGCTTCTCCCACTCTCCGGGCAGCTGATAGGTGGTGAAGAGCTTGACGACGTTTTCCGGTGCGCTCGTCTGGATGAAGGAATAGACCCGGTCGCCGTCGGCCTTGCGGGCATGGGCGTATGTGTAGCCCGCATAGACGTTCCAGCCAGGCAGCACCTCGCCGGACGCCTCCAGTTCAAACCCCTTCGTCGTCACCCCGTCGGCGGCGGTGTAGTAGGGATCGCCCGTCACGGGATCGGTCCCGGCCTGTTCGCCGACATTGTCCTGCCTGGTCAGAAAGACGGCAGCGGTCGTGTTCAAGGCACCGTCGAAGAACGCCCCCTTCACGCCGGCTTCGTAGCTATTGCCCATTTCGGGATCGAGATAGGCACCTGCAACATCCTGGCTTTTTTGCGGTTTGAAAATGCTCGTGTAGCTTGCATAAACTGAATAGCTGTCAGTCAGATCATAGACGACGCCGAGATAGGGCGTGAGTTCGCCCTTGACCGAGTAGGCCGCCGCGCCTGCCCACGTTCCGCTGGCATTGTCGTACGTGCCATAGTCGTTCGTGTCCCACCAGCTTATGCGGCTTCCAGCGATGACGGAGAGCTCATCAGTCGGCTTCAGGCGAATGGCGGCATAGGCGCCGTACTGGGTCGTCTTCGTTTGATATTTGCCGACGAGATCGAACCCCGGCTCCTGCGTCTTGCCGTCCCAATCGAAGAAGTTGGGCACGTTCGGGTCATAACCGACGCCGCCATAGCCGTACCAGGGACCTTTGTCGGAAGTGCGCGATGCCGTGGCGCCGATCATCAGATCATGGTCCCGGCCAAACAGCTCGATCGGACCGGAAGCCCTGACATCGGCGGTGTTTTGAACGACATTGCCGCCGTAACGCCCGACATACTGGAAGACACCGGCACCCGTCACCGGATCTGGCCAACCGCCGCCGGCCGACCCGAGCACGCTGTCATGGCCGTTGCGACGATGGTTGAGCGTCACATCCAGGTTCCAGCCGTTGTCGAACTCGTGCACGAGCGTTGCAAAATAGTTGTTTGCATAGGTGTTGCGGCGGCTCCACTCCGTGGCCGGATTCTTGGAGACATCCCAATCGGTACGCGAGCCGTCGCTGTAGAACATCGGCAGGCCCGTCCAGCTCGACCCGCGCGGAAGATTGCGCTGGTAGTCGGCACCGACGGTCAGTGTCGTATCATCTGTGATGTCGGCTTCGAGCACGCCGTAGAGCGTGAACTTGCGTTTCTCGTAGTGATCCAGATAGGACTTGCCGTCTTCGTAGGCGCCGGCGAAGCGTCCACGCAGGGAGCCATCTGCATCCAGCGGACCGGAGACGTCCATCTCCGAACGATACGTATCCCAGGAACCGGCAGTCCCTGTCAGCGAGGCCTGGAACGTGTCGGTCGGCTTCTTGCGCACCAGATTGACGGCGGCGCCGGGGCTCCCTGCCCCCTGCAGCAAGCCGTTGGCGCCCTTCACGATTTCGACCCGGTCGTAGATCGTCATGTCGGCGTTGCTCAGGCCATAATCGTAAACCCCGTCGGTCTTGGCGAGCACGCCGTCATACTGAAACTCGGTCAGGGCGAAACCGCGCGCAAAGAATTCGGTACGGTCACTGTCGTAACGCTGGATGCTGATACCCGTGGCGCTGCCGAGGGCATCGGCAATCGTCGTTGCCTGTCGATCATCAAGCAACTGCCGGGTGACAACGGTCACCGACTGCGGCGTTTCCCTGATCGACAACGGCAGGCCCGCCGCGGTCGCCATCTCACCTGTTGTATATGAACCGGTCCCTTCGGTTGCAGCGCCCAGGCCGCTTACCTCGATCTTCTGCAGAGCCGTGGCCCCGTCTGGGGTGACGGCGCCTTCACCCGAGCTGGTGCGACGCGGGTCCGAGATGGTCACCGTGTTGGTGCCGGTGAAGCGGTAGACCAGGCCGGTGCCGGAAAGAAGCCTGGCAAGAGCGGCATCGGTGGTAAAGCTGCCCGAAAGTCCAGCACTGCGCAGTCCACGTACGACGTCCGCCGGATACAGCATTTGCAGGCCGGCAGCATCTCCAAAGCGCATGATCGCCGCGTCAAGCGGGCCTGCGGGGATGCTGAAACCGGCAGCGGCGGGCCGTATGCTCTTCGGTGTCGTCTGTTGGGCATATGCCGGCGTGATGGCAACGGATGCCATCAACGCGCATGCCAGCCCCGAAACAACGACCCCCGTACCCCATGCGGCACGTTCCCTCGATCCTCTCGCCATACCCTGACGTCACTCCATTCCTGCAAATAATTCAAAGGCCTCAAGGGCACTCGTCTCAAAGACGGATCTCGGCGTGAGCCTCCTCACCCCTGAAGTTGAATATATTTGTCAGGAATATTTCTTTTTGCTCTCCAGCCTTCAGGCTGCGCGCAAAAGCACCAGGTAATCGGTCAGGCGGAGGACCCGGACGGGCAAGGCCGCGCTAAGTGCACCGAGCACGCCGTCCGGATTGGCAATCTCGAATATCCCGCTAACGCGAAGATTATCGAGCTCGCTGTCGACGATGCGGATGGTGCCGGCGCGATAGCGATTAACGTCGGCGATAACCTGCCGCAACGGCCGGTCCTTGAAGATAAGCTTGCCGCGCCGCCAAGCCGTCTCGCTCTGAACATCGACATCGCCGACGTCGCCGAGACCGGTTTCGCCGTAGGAGACGTTTTGACCGACCTGAAGGATCGCGGAAGAGTGGTCCGGTGCCATCACGGAAACGGCGCTCTCCTCGACCGAGACGGTTACCGTGTCCGACCATCGATGCACGACAAAACGCGTTCCAAGCGCGGTTGTCGTGCCGGCCCCCGCCTCGACTATGAACGGACGCCGCGCATCTTTCGCGACATCGAAGAACGCTCGGCCACGCAACAGCTGCACGGAGCGCCTGCTCTCGATGAAGTCCACGGCAATCGCCGTATCCGCGTCAAGGCTCACTCTTGATCCGTCTGCCAGTGCAAGCTCTCGTAGTTCCGCGGTCCCTGTCTCATAATCGCTCAGCAGAAAATCAGGCAAACCGTTCAGCCCGACATAGCCTGCGACCCCGAGCATGGCAGCGCCGCCTGCCAAAAAGCTGCGGCGGCCAAAGGCTGCGGAACGACTGGCAATCGGCAGCCCGCGCTGCCCCCTGGGATCGCCAATAATGTCCAGATCGGACCAGATGCCCGCAAGCTTCTCATACTCCTTGCGGTGCGACGGTGACGCAGCCACCCATGTCGCGTGCGCCGATCGCTCGGCGGCCGTCGCCTCACCGGAGGTCAGGCGGACGAACCAGGCGAGCGCCTCGTCTTTCGGTTGTTCTTTCGAGGGATCCCTGGCTTCTGCCATCACCAACACCGGCTCTTTGCATGGACAGGAACGCCACGATGAAGTTTCCTGCTATCAACGGTCGCTATATAGACGGATTTCGCGTGTGAGTACCTCACCCCTCGTTTCATTTGCATCCGCCTCAATCCAGCAAACCGTCGAGCCGATCACGGCAGGTGGCCAGCGCCTTCATGATCAACTTCTCCACGGCGCTGCGTGTAATGCCGAGTTCGGCGGCGATTTCTGAATGGCTGAGACCATCGAACTTGTGCATCAGAAAGACTTCGCGCTGACGCGCAGGCAGATCTGCAACGACGCGCTCCAGAGCCGTGAGGCGCTGGCGATAGTCGATCACCCGATCGACAGATACCTCCCCCGACCCGACGTCGGGAAATTCAATCGGAGATATGTGGCGCTCTTGCGCGTTACGGCGACGCACATGGTCAACCGCAACATTGTTTGCCATTCGAAACAGATAGGCCTGCGGGTTTTGGATCGGTGTGTCTGGCGGCATATTGCGGACCCGCAGATAGGTATCCTGGATCACGTCATCAGCATCTGCCCGCCCCTTGAAACGCTGGGCCACATGCCGGACGAGATCGCCGTAGCTTTCCGTCAGCACCTGCAGGATCGTCTTCTTAGGGTTGGGGGGCATCCGCGATGGAACCGTTAAACTGCAAGGCCTGATACAGCGCCGAGCTCGCCCCCGCCTGTGAGCGCGTCTTAAAGAAGATAAACTTGAGTTTCAATATCATATTATCGTTTCGCTATGGAGCGTGCATTCCTTGCTCAGGCAACGACCTGACTGCGCCAGTCACCTCATGATTTGGCTAGGCGCAAGTCGGCGTACGGCATTCGCAAGACGATGAGCCGAATTCGCGTCCGCGTTGACGGTATCCGCGACCGCAGGCGACCTCCCGCGGTCGCGATAGTGCTCGGGATTGACGAATGTAACGGTCAGCGCCGCTTGCGCACCTGCTGCGGCGAAGAGAATGACGGTGATCGCGAGTGACAGGATGTTTTCCGGTGCGCATGACATGCTCCATTTCATCATCATATTTGTAACTCACCTCTCAAATTTTCTTGACATTTCAATCAAAAATGCCGGAACTAAAGATAACAACAAATTCTTGGAGTTCGTGTCATGCTCGCCATTGTCGCCGATGATCTGACAGGCGCCCTGGATGCAGCTGCTCCATTTGCCAGCAGAGGCCTTCATACGGAGATTGCGCTCACCGTCGGGGCGATCGCTGCGGCCCTGAGCGAGAACCCGCAGGTAATTTCAATCAATGTTGCTTCGCGAGAACTGGACCTCGCAGGCGCGCAGAGCGCAACGACGGCGGCGCTCGCCGCATTGCCGCCTGGCACACGCCTGTTCAAGAAGGTCGACTCGCGCCTCAAGGGCCACATTGCCGCCGAGCTCGACGTCACCCCTTATCGCTCGGCGCTGATGGCACCGGCCATTCCGGATTTCGGGCGGATAGTGAATGACGGCCATGTGCAGGGGTTCGGCGTCGACAGACCGATATCGATTGCGGAGAAGCTCGGCAGGCACGTGGGCCAAATCACTGTGCCCGATGTCGCGACCTTGGAAGATATGAACGGCTGGCTGCTTGCATCACAGGAGCGAGGCGTGGACCTGCTTATCGGGGCGCGCGGACTGGCGGAGGCACTCGCGCACCAAATGAGCGGCGGGGCCGATCCGCGCGCTGCGGAGGTCCCGCCGGGCCCCGGACTTTTCGTCATCGGCTCGCGAGACCCGATTACCCTGGCGCAGATCGAGGAGTTGCGGGCCACGCGCAAGCCGCGCTACATGCCCGCACCAAACGGCCGGCTGACCGACGCGACCGCAGATGAGAGCCTGATAACGCTGGTACAGGCGGTTCCCGGGAGCGCACCGACGAGTTCGCAGGACGTATCGCGTCTTCTGGCAGAAAGCGTATTTCCGGCACTGACCAGGGCCGCTTCCACCTTGCTTCTTTCCGGCGGCGCAACCGCCGAAGCCGTGCTAGAAAAAATGGGGATCACCCGTTTCAGACTGGTTGGTGAGTGCCTGCCCGGACTGGGCTTGGCCCACGCGGACGGCCGTTGCATCATTGCCAAGTCCGGGGGATTCGGCCAACCGGGAACGTTGAGGGAGATTGCGGACAGGATCCTCCGCAGTATGGGATGACAGATGGGACTGGAGAACGGAACAACACGCAAGAGCCTGGCCGACTTCGCCTTCGAACGGATGCACCGCGCGATCAAGTCCGGCGCATATCAGCCCGATGAGCGCTTGCCGACCGAGCACGAACTGGCGGCGGAATTCGAAGTGTCGCGTCCGGTCATCCGCGAGGCGCTTCAACGCCTGCGGGACCAGGGCTTGATCTATTCGCGCCGGGGCGCCGGCAGTTTCGTGCGCGCCCTTGGCATGAAAGAGCCGCTCGGCTTCGGACAGTTGGAGAATGTTGCGGATCTCTTGA
This sequence comes from Ensifer adhaerens, assembly GCF_013283195.1. GTDB lineage: Bacteria > Pseudomonadota > Alphaproteobacteria > Rhizobiales > Rhizobiaceae > Ensifer > Ensifer adhaerens_G. The sequence continues at coordinate 115,334 of NZ_JABEKT010000003.1, forward strand.
ACTGCTACGAGTTCCGGCTGACCGTCGAACCGGCCGCAGCCGCGGCCGCAGCCGCCCGCCACGATACCGCAAGCCTTGGCGCCATTCGTCAGGCGCTCGAATTGATGCGGGATGCCACCAATCGCCAGTCGCACCGCGAAGACGCAGACTTCCAGTTTCATTTGGCGATCGCGCGCGCGGCCCGCAACAGCTACTTCTCGACCGCGATGGAAGCACTCAAGGACCATATTGCCGTCGGCATGAAATTTCACGGCGCATCGGTCAAGCGCGAGGCGGCCGGCCTTACCCGTGTTTTTGCCGAACATGAGGCAATCGCCGAAGCGATCGCCTCAGGCGATGGCACGAGGGCAAAGCAACTGATGCTTGATCACCTGACCGGCTCGCGTGAGCGCCTCTTTCAGGCGACCAGATAGGCCGGACGATCTGGAAGTCATGACCTCCACCAGAGATGGAGGTTTACCTTGCATACAAAGAAAAATGCCTCGGCCAACAGCCGAGGCATTTTTGTCGGGAAGCGCGAATACCGATCCGACCGGCTAGAAGGCTGCCTTATAGACCGACAGCACATCCTCAACGGTCATATCGACCGGATTGTTGTCCATCAGGCGGCGGTTTGCATGCGCTTCACTCGCGTAGAGAGGCAGATCATCCGCAGCCGCACCATGAGCGGCAAGCGACATCTCGATGCCCAGGTTCCTGCAGAAACCCTGCGCCGCGCTCAAAAGCTCGGTTTCGGACAGTGCGCCGCCGAAGCCGAGCGCAAGCGCGACCTCATCCGTCTTCTTTGCCGCAACAGGCTGGTTGAAGGCGAGCACGTGGGGAAAGATGATGGCGTTGGCGAGCCCGTGCGGCAAACCGAGCCGGGTGCCGAGAGGATAGGCAATGGCGTGTCCAGCGGCCGTGTTGACGGGGCCAAGGCAGATGCCACCGTAGTAGGATGCGAGCATCAGGCCTTCCCGCGCCTCGGTATCGGAGCCGTCCCTGACCGCCCGCGCCAGATACTTGCCGACGAGACGGAAGCCCATGCGCGCGAACCCGTCGATCATCGGATGCGCCCGCTTGTTGGTGAAAGCCTCGACACAATGAGCCATAGCGTCGACGCCGGTCGCTGCCGTGACCGCCGGCGGCACCGAATAGGTCAACTCGGGATCGAGAACGGCAAAGTCCGCGATCATGTGCGGGCTTTCCACGGCGACCTTGTTGCCCTTTGCCGGGTCGGTGATCAACGAGCGAATACCCGCCTCGGAACCTGTTCCCGCCGTTGTCGCGACCTGAACCAGGCGTGTGCGGCGACCCGCGACACGGTTCGGCCCCGCGACGTCGCCGAGCGTCTGATCCGAATCCCAGAGCACGGCAGCCAGCTTTGCCACGTCGAGCACCGAACCGCCGCCGAGCCCGACGATCAGGTCCGGCTTGCACCTCCGCGCCGCCTCAATCGCCGCCTCCAGCGTCGCGATATCCGGTTCGCCCGGAATTGCATCAAACACGGTAACGCGGCCGGAAAGCTTCAGCCGATCGACAAATCCGGCGGTTATCGGCGTTGCTATCACGAGCGTGGACTGCACATCTGCCGCCCAGGCGCCGACCTCGCCGATGAGGCCGGCCCCGACCGCCAGGCGGCGGGGTTGATGAAGGGTGATTTGAGCGATGGTCATGGCTTGGTCATCCTTGCTTGGCGCGGCCGTTGACGAGCTTGCGCGCATAGGCGATGGCGGAGTTCATATTGCCGTGGTTGGCGATCCCCTTTCCGGCGATGTCGAAGGCCGTCCCGTGGTCGACGGACGTGCGGTCGATCGGCAGATCCACCGAGACGTTCACCGCCGTGTCGAAGGCAACAAGCTTGATGGGGATGTGTCCCTGATCGTGGTACTGGGCAACAATCAGATCGAATGCGCCGGAATAGGCGCGGTAAAATACCGTGTCGGCCGAAATGGGCCCCTGGACGTCGATCCCTTCCGCACGTGCAGCTGCGACCGCAGGCGCGATCTGGTCGTCATCCTCGGTGCCGAAGAGGCCGTTCTCGCCACAATGCGGATTAATGCCGGCGACCGCGATTTTCGGCGCGGCGTAGCCGATGCGCTTCAGATGCGCGTCGCCGGCCCTGATCGTCGCCAGTACCCTTTCGGTCGTCGCTCGCCTGATGGCCTCCTGCAGCGAGACATGGGTCGAGACATGGATGACCTTCAACCGTTCGGAAGCGAGCAGCATATAGGCCGCCTTCGAACCGGTCAGGCTGCGCAGCATGCCGGTATGGCCATCATAGTGATGGCCGGCAAGGTTCAGTGCTTCCTTGTTGATCGGGGCGGTGACGATGCAGCCGATCGCGCCGGCTTCGGCATCCCGTACCGCTTTCTCGATGAATCGGAAGGCGGCATCGCCGGCCACCGCGCTCAACTGCCCCCAGGGAAGCGGCGCGCCCTCGATCGGCAGATCGACGACGAAAGGCGCAAGATCGATATCGATGCCGAGTGCGGATCGAGCCGTTTCGAGCGTGGTCAGATTGCCGTAGATCCGCGTCTGATCCCGATCTGCAGGCGACATTTCAGCCAAGGCGCGGACCGCGATCTCAGGCCCGACCCCGCATGGGTCACCCATGGTTATTCCGATGATATTGCTCATGAAACACTCCGTCGAGCCGCGCTGTCCCAGCCGGGAGCCAGGCGGACATATTTGATCGCACGCCGATGATAGGTGTAGGCGAGATGCATGGTGCCATCAGGACCCTCGAGCAGCCACGGGTAGGACATTTCCTGGTTGCGGCCGTCGGTTGAATCGTTGGACAGGCAGGTGCCTGGACCATCTTCGACGACCTGGCGCATGGCAAAGGAACGCCCCTCGTCCTCGGAGAGGCAGAGCGCGACGGGTGCTCGCGGCACCCCCCACACAGGAACGCACCCTCCGGTTGGATCCGCATCCGGCCGGTTATCCTCCTCGCCCAGTTCGTCGTAGAGCGAAGCGCGTCGGTCGGTCGACGACAGCGCATTGATGGGATTGCAGATCATGGCGATCCGGCCGTCGCGAAGGCGGGCGGCGGCAAGCGATGAATTGTTGTTCGCCACATCCGTGGCGTGAGGTACGGACCAGGTCCGCCCACCGTCGCTGCTGTCGCTGCGGTAGACGAAATCGGCCTGCCGGCGCCGAAAGAAAGAAACAAGCCGATCCTCTCCGAGAGCCACGGGCGACATGTGCACACAACCAGTGGACTGGTCGATGTCATCAAGCCGCCAGGTCTCGCCGCCATCGACCGACACACCCACGGCCGCGGTATCGTGGCTACCATTCCATTTCTGGCCGGGGCGCTGCACGCAGCGGAAAATTGGCAACAGCCATGCTCCGTCATCGCGAATGATGATGGGCGCACGCACGAAGCAACCACGCGGAAGATCGAGATAACGACCTTGCGTGGCGACGAGCCTGTGCGGATCCAACGGGTCGCGCTGCACCTCGGCCATGCGGATGCGGCATTCATCCTGATTGCCCGAAGGCTGGGAGGTATGAAAAAGCCAAAGTCTGCCGTCCGGCGCGGAGAACAACACCGGATTCTGCTCAGAGTGCGAAGGATCGTCACTCAGGCGCTGGGGCGGACCCCAGTTCGCAGAGCCTTCCACCAGCACCGATGCGAAGATGGAGATATCCGACTTGCCCTCGAGCGTTCCACCGAACCAGGCGCACACGAGTGCGCCCTCATCGAGCAGATGCAGGAAAGCCGCATGATTCTGGATCATTGGCGAAGGCAACAAGGCTTCGTCGCGCCCCTTGGACACGGATTGAAGCACGCCGGTCATGTTGCGAGCGATTTCATCGGGATGCATTTGGTCCTCCAGTCAGATTTGAAAATCGCTCAATTCTTCAAGTTGTCAAGTTTATTAATGTCACTTTTCTGAGTTGCGCTTCACGCAATGATTTACTAACTGATTGATATAATTGCTTTAATATTGACATATAGCTTTGAATTAAAAATTACATGACGAAACGATTTGACAACATTACTAAAAAGATGGATGGTCGAGCCAACCTGGAACGAGGATGCCGGGGACGGAGGAATTTCATGCACAGCACCAGCAGCCGCCATCAGGCTACGACGGCCGTCATCTTTGCAGCGGGAGCAGCTACGCTTGCCGCGTCGGATGCCGTGATCGTACGGGCGCTGAGCGGCGCCGTGCACCCTTTCGTCATCGGATTTTTCCGCGCTTTTTTCGGTGCGCTGATCCTTCTGCCCTGGATCGCACTGCGTCCATCCGTTCTACGCACGACCCATCCGATGCGTCAGCACGCCTTGCGCGCCGCTTTCAAACTGCTGGCGATGATCGCGCTGTTTGCCGCCTTTAGCTGGGGGCCGCTCGCCGATGTTACCGCCATCGCCTTCACATCTCCGATCTTCGTCGTCCTTGGCGCAGCGCTAACATTGGGCGAGCGACCCGGCCCGGCGATGATCGCGGCCGTCGCCCTCGGCTTTGCCGGCGCCATGCTGGTGATCGGACCGTCGGGAACTGGCTTCACGCTGGCAATCCTGCTGGCGCTGACGGGCGCGGTGCTTCAATCGGCAATCCAGCTGATCCTGAAGTCCATGTCGAAGGGTGACGCGACGTCGACACTGGTCGTGTGGAACCTTCTCTTGACCGTACCGATCGCCCTGCTGTTCGCCCTCCCCTTTTTCACCATGCCTGGTCCGAGGGAAATGGGGCTTCTGGCGCTTCAGGGCGTGGTCGGCACCGCCTGCATGGCGCTGATGACGCACGCCTTTTCGTTGGCGCCGGCAACGGTCGTGGCGCCGGTGGACTTCCTGCGCCTGCCGCTCGTCGCCTTCGGTGGATTTGCCCTGTTCGGCGAAACCGTCGCCCTGACCACCATCGGCGGAGGCGCGCTCATATGCTGCGCCGCCTTGATTGCCGCGCGTTCCGGAAAATTCGGATCCGCTGCCAAATAGAACTGAACCAGACTTTCTAGGGAGGAGAATGCAATGAAGAAAACGCTTATCCTGGGTGCGCTCCTGTTGGGCTCCACCATATCGCCCGTCTTTGCCGCATCGGGGCCGATCAAGATCGTGCTTGCGGAGGAAGCCGATCTGCTTGAGCCGTGCATGGCGACCCGCTCGAACATCGGTCGCGTCATCATGCAGAACGTCAGCGAGACCCTGACCGAACTCGACGTTCGCGGCGGCAAGGGAGTGCTGCCACGTCTTGCGGAGAAGTGGGAACAGAACGAAGACGGCAGCTGGCGTTTCCACCTTCGCCAGGGCGTGAAATTCTCTGACGGCACGACCTTCGACGCCAAGGACGTCAAGCATAGTTTCGACCGCATCATGAGCGACAAGAATGCCTGCGAGTCGCGCCGCTACTTTGGCGGCATGACGGTCACCGCTAATGTCGTCGACGATCACACGATCGACTTCAGCGCCGATCCGGTTCAGCCGATCCTGCCACTCTTGATGTCACTCGTCACGATCGTGCCGGAGGAAACACCGCTCGAATTCATCCGCGAGCCGATCGGCACCGGTCCTTACAAACTGACGAACTGGACGCCGGGCCAGCAGATCGTGCTGACGGAACGCGACGACTATTGGGGCCAGAAGCCGCAGGTTACCGAAGCAACCTACCTGTTCCGTGCAGACCCGTCCGTGCGTGCAGCTATGGTTCAGGCCGGCGAGGCCGATCTTTCACCCTCCATCTCGCAGCTCGACGCGACAAACCCCAAGACCGATTTCTCCTATCTCGACAGCGAGACCGTGTACCTGCGCATTGACCACAATATCGAGCCGATGAACGACGTGCGCGTCCGCCGTGCCCTCAACATGGCTATCGACCGCCAGGCGTTCCTCGGCACCCTGGTTCCAGACAGCGCGCTGCTCGCCACGGCCATCGTGCCGCCACCGACGCTCGGCTGGAATCCTGATGTCAAGGTCTTCCCGTACGACCCGGAAGGCGCGAAAAAACTGCTGGAGGAAGCCAAGGCGGAAGGTGTGAAGGTCGAGACACCGATCACCATCATCGCGCGCTCGGCAAACTTCCCGAACGTGACGGAGATCATGGAAGCCATCCAGGCGCAATTGCAGGAAGTCGGCTTTAAGATCGATCTGAAGTTCGTCGAGGTCGCAGAGCATGAAGGCTACTATTCCAAGCCGTTCAAGGAAGGTCGCGGACCGCAGCTCGTCGCAGCCATGCACGACAACTCCAAGGGCGACCCGTCCTTCTCCATGTTCTTCAAGTACGCGACCGAGGGTACGCAGTCAGGCTTCTCCGACCCCAAGGTCGACGATCTGATCAAGCGCGCGTCGGCCGCCACTGGCGACGAACGGGCCAAGCTATGGTCGGAAACCATCGCTTATGTGCATGATGAAGTGGTAGCCGACGTGCTGCTCTTCCACATGGTCGGCTTCTCGCGCGTTTCCGAACGCCTGGACTTCAAGCCCACCATGGCGACCAATTCGATGCTCCAGCTTTCGGAGATCAGCATCAGGTGAACTGTTCTGGCGGTCATCAGGAGACCGCCAGTGACGGACGCAATCAAGGCGGCGGGACGATCTCGCCGCCTCTGCAATCCAGGGGCACAATGATGAGCTTCATTCGTAAACGCGCCGTGGCCAGCCTGATTTCGCTGGTCGGCCTGATCGTGATGGTCTTTTTCCTCTCGCGTCTGACAGGAGATCCTGCCGCGCTCTTCCTTCCCGTCGAAGCCTCGGCGGAAATGAAGCAGCAATTTCGCGAGATCCACGGCCTCAACGATCCGCTCATGGTTCAGTTTGCCCGCTATGTCGGTGACGTCGTCACCGGTGATTTCGGTGAATCCCTTCGCAAGGCACGCCCGGCACTGGACGTGGTCCTGGAGGCTTTCGTGTGGACGCTCTGGCTTGCCGCCATCACCATGTCCCTGGTGACCGGCGCTGCCATCGTCGTCGGCTCGCTGGCCGCCTTCCGCGCCGGCGGCTTTTTCGACCGCCTCTCTTCCGTCATCTCGCTGATCGGTGCCGCCGTACCGGACTTCTGGCTCGCCATCGTCGCGATCGTCGTCTTCTCGGTCAACCTCGCCTGGCTTCCCACGTCCGGCACGGGCTCACTGCTGCACTGGATCCTGCCGATCGGCGTGCTGTTCGTCCGCCCGTTCGGCATCATCGTTCAGGTGGTGCGCGGCTCGATGATATCAGCGCTGTCGTCGGCTTACGTGAAGACCGCCCGCGCCAAGGGCGTGAAGTCCGGGCCGATCATTTTCCTGCACGCGCTGCGCAACGCCATGCTTCCGGTCATCACCGTCATAGGCGACCAGGCGGCGAGCCTCTTGAACGGCGCGGTTATCGTCGAAACCATTTTCGGCTTTCCCGGTGTCGGCAAGCTGATGATCGATTCCATCCTGCAGCGTGACTTCAATGTGGTGCTGGCCGCCATTCTCGTCACCGCGCTCGCGATCTTCGTCATGAACCTGCTGATCGACCTTGCTTACGCGCTGCTCGATCCCCGCATCCGTCATTGAAGAGTTCGGCCATGACCTTACAGACGACAGATACGACAATCGCTGCAGAACCGGGATTTGCGGTTCGCATGGCCCGCATGCTGTGGGCAGACAAGTTCGCCCTGTGCGCCGCCATTTTCCTCATTGTCGTCCTCATCCTGGCGATCGTCGGACCGAGCTGGCTCGGCGATCTCGCGACCAAGCAGAACCTGCGCGGCCGAAATGCAGCACCCTTCGAGTGGGAACGCGGCTGGGTATGGTGGATGGGAGCGGATGCGCTCGGGCGCCCGTTGCTTGCCCGCATCATCGTGGCAACGCAAAACACGCTCATGGTGGCTGCCGGCGCCGTGGCGATCTCCGCCGTCGTCGGCACGACCCTCGGGCTCATCGCCGGGTTTTCCTCGCCACGCGTCAACCAGATCATCATGCGGCTGGCCGACGTCATCATGTCGTTCCCGTCGCTCCTGATCGCGGTGATCGTGCTTTATGTTCTCGGCTCATCGATCCTGAACCTGATGCTGGTTCTTTCGATCACGCGCATTCCGGTTTACCTGCGCACGACGCGAGCCGAGGTGCTGGAGATTCGCGAACGCATGTTCGTACAGGCCGCCCGCGTCATGGGCGCGTCGAACCGGCGTATCCTGTTCCGGCACATCCTGCCGGTGGTGCTGCCGACGCTGACGACGCTCGCCACGCTCGACTTCGCCTATGTGATGCTGGCCGAAAGCGCGCTCTCCTTCCTCGGCATCGGCATCCAGCCGCCCGAAATCACCTGGGGCCTGATGATCTCTCAAGGGCGGCAGTATCTCACCAATGCCTGGTGGCTTTCCTTCTGGCCGGGCCTTGCAATCATCCTGACGACCATGTCGCTGAACCTGCTTTCGAACTGGATGCGTATCGCGCTCGATCCCGTCCAGCGCTGGCGCCTGGAAATGAAAGGCCGCAAGAATGGCTGACCACCTGCTGGAAGTCCGCAACCTCTCGGTCGAGTTCCACACGGCCATGGGAGTCGTCAAAGCCGTCCGCAACATCTCGTACCATATCGACCGCGGCGAGACGCTCGCGATCCTGGGTGAGAGCGGCTCGGGAAAGTCGGTCTCCTCGTCGGCGATCATGAACCTGATCGACATGCCACCAGGGCGCATCAGCTCGGGCGAGATCCTGCTTGACGGCGTCGATCTGCTGAAGATGCCGGCACACAAGCGCCGCGAGGTGAACGGCCGCCGGATTGCGATGATCTTTCAGGATCCGCTCAGCCACCTGAACCCGGTCTATACGGTCGGCTGGCAGATACGCGAGGCATTGACGACCCATGGCGCTGCAAGTGCTGCGGCACAGTCGGAGGCTCTGCGCCTGCTCACCCGCGTCGGCATACCCGACCCGGAAAAATCGCTCGACAAATATCCACACGAATTTTCCGGCGGCCAGCGCCAGCGCGTCATGATCGCCATGGCGCTTGCGCTTCGCCCCGATCTACTGATCGCCGACGAGCCGACGACGGCGCTCGATGTCACCGTACAGGCTGAAGTGCTGGCACTGCTGGAAGAATTGCAGCAGGAAACCGGAATGGCGGTTCTCATTATCACGCATGACCTCGGCGTCGTCGCCGAGATCGCCGATCGGGTCGTGGTGATGGAAAAGGGCGAACTGGTCGAGGCCGGAACGGTCCGCGAGGTCTACAAGAACCCGCAGCACCCCTACACCCGCAAGCTGATCGCCGCCGCACCCGGGAAAGGCAAGATGCATGCGCCAGGCGCACGCGGCGAGCCGGTTCTGTCGGTCCGCGAGGTGCGCAAGCACTACGGCAGTTTCGAGGCGCTGAAAGGCATCTCCTTCGACCTGATGCCCGGTGAGACCATGGCCGTCGTCGGCGAGAGCGGTTCGGGCAAATCCACCCTTGCCCGCATTCTGGTCAGGCTGGACGAACCAGACGGCGGCAGCGCGCTGTGGAAAGGCCGTGACCTTTTCCAGCTGTCGCCGGCGGAACTCTACAAATTGCGGCGCGACCTGCAGATGGTGTTCCAGGACCCCACCCAGTCGCTCAATCCACGCATGACCGTCTACCAGCTGATTTCCGAGGCCTGGGTGATCCATCCGGACATCCTGCCGAAGGCAAAATGGCGCGAACGCGTGGCCGAGCTGCTGGTGCAGGTCGGTCTCGGCCCGGAACACATGGGACGATATCCGCATCAGTTCTCCGGCGGCCAGCGCCAGCGCATCGCCATTGCCCGGGCGCTTGCCCTCGAGCCGCAACTGATCATCTGCGACGAAGCGGTTTCAGCGCTTGATGTCTCGGTTCAGGCCCAGGTCATTACCTTGCTCGACCGGCTTCGCAAGGACATGGGCATCGCCTTCATCTTCATCGCTCATGATCTTCCGGTCGTTCGCGATTTTGCCGACCACGTCATGGTGATGCAGAAGGGCCATGTCGTGGAACTGGGCACGGTGCAGGAGGTGTTTGAAACCCCGCGCCAGGACTATACCCGCGCGTTGCTGGCAGCCGGGCTTGATCCCGACCCCGATGTTCAGGCGGCCAATCGCGCCGCCCGGCTCGAATACGCCTCCTAAGGCGTCCCCCAATCCCTGGAGACTGAAATGTCCAAGCAAGCCTTTGTCGCGCTCGTCACCTGCTTCAACGACGATGAGACCATCAACTACGAAGCGACACGCGCGCAGGTGCGTCGACAGGTCGACGCCGGCAACAACATCATGTGCGCCGGAACCAATGGCGACTTCAGCGCCCTCACCTTCGAAGAGAAAGTGCGCCTGACAGAGGAAGTCACCGATGAGGTCGCCGGTCGCGTCAAGGTTATCGTCAATGCCGGCATGCCCGCCACGTTCGAAACGCTGAAGCTCGCGCGTGAATTCGACCGCATCGGCGTTGACGGGATCGCCGTAATCACGCCCTTCTTCATCGCCTGCACCCAGGACGGCCTGATCCGTCACTTCTCGACCGTTGCCGACGCGGTCGAAACACCCGTCTATCTCTACGATATTCCGGCCCGCACCCAGAACCACATCGAGCCGGAGACCGCGCGCACGCTGTCACGTCACGGCAACATCGCCGGCATCAAGGATTCCGGCGGCGCCAAGGAGACGCTGGAGGCCTATCTGGCGGTGGCTAAGGACGTGGAGGGCTTCGAAGTTTACTCCGGTCCCGACCATCTGGTGCTGTGGGCCCTGCAGAACGGCGCGGCCGGCTGCATCTCGGGTCTTGGCAATGCCATGCCCAACGTCCTCGCGGGCATCTTGAACGCCTTCAACACCGGCGACATTGCCGAAGCCGAGAGGCAGCAGGCGATCTATTCCGCCTTCCGCACGGATCTCTATGCCCTCGGCTTCGCGCCGGCGATGGTCAAGCGCTCGCTCTATCTGCAGGACGCCTCCGTCGGCGCAAGCCGCCAGCCGGCCCTGTTGCCCAACAAGGATCAGGACGCCCAGATCGCGGGCATTCTGCGCCGCTACGACCTCCTGTGACCGGTGATTGCCCCCAGAAGCGCGATAGATAGGCGACACGTCGGTCCGAGGGTGGCTCAACCGTCTGATGCCCGTTTGAAACGGGCATCAGGACGTGCGGGTAGTTGCGCTTCGCAAGCTTGTGAAACAGAACGCCGAGCCCAACAAGCAGGCAGGAATTCAGCGCAATCGGAACCAGCGGAAACCAGAATCCCGAGCTCGCAACGACGGGGTCTCCAAGCACCGCGGTCAATGCGGCCGAGCGAGGCGGCGCTCAAGCTCGATCTTGCCGCGGCAGCGCATCAGAAGACACGAGATATCCCTTCCAAGCGCGCGCCCTCAAAACGCCCGATCATAGCGAGGATCGATCCTTCATCCGGCAAGAGGCAAGCGGCTGTCGCGAGTGCGTCGGCCATGGCGGCGGAAGGGGCAGAGATCGAGACGGAGCGCCAGTTGGCGGGCGCGGGCATCCCGGTCGCGGGATCGAGAATATGACCGTCTCTTCCGGCCTGATCAAAGGTTGTACCGAGCGGCGCTGACGTGGCCAGTGCGCGCTGGCGCAATGCCAGGCGCTCCCCCGTCTCCAATCGCACCGGCCATTCGCCGCCCCCTGGCCGTCCCCCGAGCGCACGGAGCTCGCCGGTGTCGATCAGGATGTCTGTCAGACCTTCGGCTTCGAGCAACACGGCGACCCGATCTGCGACATAGCCTTGACCGATACCGTTCAGCGTCAGCGCCATGTCCGGGTTCAGGGTGACCGCTGCAGCTTCAAGCCTCACCTTGCCCCAGCCGGTATCGGCCCGCGCACGTTCGACGGCCCTTGCATCAGGCTGCTTCCCATTTGCGGCGGATTCTGCCCAGAGCTTCCAGAGCGGCTGTATCGTCGGATCGAACCGCCCGCCACTCGCCCGATGCACGGCACCGGCCAGTGACAGACATTCCAGCAGCTCGAAGGGTGGGGCATCAAGGTGAGCATCGCGGTTCAGCCGTGAAAGCGCGCTCTGCGGACGATAGAGACTGAGGATATTTTCCAGGCGATCGATCTCTGCCATGACGCGCGTGACGATGGCGTCAGCATCAGGGTGATCAATCCGGATAGAGGCGCGCGCGCCAAGAGCCTGACCTGTCCAGAAGCGGGCTGCCGATTTGGCGTGGGCGACAGCGGGCACAGTTGCCAGGACTGCGGAAATTGCGATCAGGCGGCGTCGGGTCAGCATCATGGGATCAACCTCCGGCTGGATGGGGCAGTGCACGCAGACGGCCGAGATAATCGTCGTCGCCCGCACCCTGTTCCGAGCCGGTCTCCACCGGGGTCAGAACCATGGCGTCGGTAATATCGGCAAGCGCCAGCACCTTGCCGCCCTCAACACGGACGAAAGCCGCCGCCGCATCTCGGTTCGAAAAGGGCACGGCTTCGGGCGCGCCCATGCCACCTCGCCGGGTGGAGCCAACGACGTAGAAGGCCTTGCCGGCGACAATCCAGTTGCCGTCACCGGGCTGCTCCCACGTCGCCCCTGCGGCCCCCATGTCATTGACGTAGATGGCGAGGATCGGCGCAATCTGCTCCGGCCCGCGAGCGTAGGCGATAGCGTCGCGCACCTGGCTGAAGAAAAGCGGCGCCGGGTTTCCTTCAAGAAAGATCTGGGCCTTCGGCCCGGGATGCTCCAGAAGGTTCATCTGGCAGTAATGACCGAGGGTCTCGGGCGTCATGTCCAGGGGCGCAATGCTCTGGGCAACGTCCTCCTTGCAGGCGGCAAGCAGCGCCAGCCCGGCAGCGAGCAGGACGAAGCGAAGTCGGCTCCTCATGGCGTCACCCTCCGGAAGGCTGCGGCAGCTAGCGCAATGGCGGCAAGCGGCCAGAAGAAAAGGGAAGCTGCCGATTGCCAGAGCGGAATCGCGCCCGCAGCCCCACCTAGGCCGCCGGCGGCAGCAACGGCTTGTGCGGCCGAAAGATTGAAGACGCGAAAGGCGTCGGCAGGGTTGGCGAGCAAAGCGACGGGCAATGCCTGTGTGGTGAAGGCCCCACCGCCATCCGTAACGATCAGCGCCAACAGGGCGAGGTCATAGAGCACCACTGCCACCAGCCATAGGGCGATGGCCAGCCCCGCTGCGCCTGACGGCCGCCGCGCCAGCGCTGATAGCGCATAACCCGTGCCAAGGAATGTCGCGCCGAGCAGGACGGAGGACCAGATCAGCCGCCATAACGCGCCGAACCCGTTGACGGCTTCCGGATCGGACCAGACGGCTACCAAGGCCGCCGTACCGTAACCGAGCGTCACGGCAAGGCCGAGGATTGCGAGATGCGCCAGCAGCTTGCCGAGCAGGATCTGCAGGCGCGAGACGGGATAGGTGAGCAGAAGCGGAAGCGTGCCGCGCTCCACCTCGCCCGCCACCGCGTCGAAACTCATCAGCAATGCCAGCAGCGGAACGAGATAGACCGCAAGCGAAGTGAGCGAGGCGACCGTGACCGAGAGCCGGTCAACGCCGACATCGCCCGTCGGGGCCGAGCCGGCGGCGGCCAGCACCAGAGCGAACAGCACCATCATGCCAGTGGCGATAGAGACCCAACGATTGCGAAAAGCGATGCGGAACTCGCTCGTAGCGGTGGCAAGGATGCGGTTCATTGCCCGTCCCTCCGACTGAAATGGCTGTAGATATCCTCGAGGCTAGGCGGGATCACGTCGAGATCGATAACGGCGTTCCCAAGCGCTGCAATGCGGGCAAGGAGCGGCAGTTTTTCCGATTGCGCGCAGCAAAGGCGCACGAGACCGTCCCCACCCTGGGCGCCTTCAGGAAAGGTTGCCGCCAGCGCCGCCGAATGGCCGGGTGCGGCACGAACGGAAAAGGCGACCGGGAGTGCTGCGCGCGCCCGAAGATCGGCAAGCGTACCTTCCGCCACCAGTTCCCCACCGGAAAGGATCAGGATGCGATCGGTGCGAGCCTCCACCTCGGTCAACACGTGGGAAGAGAGCAGGATGGCGGTACCCTCCGCGGCCAACCCGTCGAGCAGATCGTAGAAATCCCGTCGCGACACCGGGTCGAGGCCCGATGTCGGTTCGTCCAGCACCAGGAGGCGGGGACGACCGATCAGCGTCTGAGCCAACCCCACACGCTGGCGCATGCCCTTGGAATATGTGCCGATCCGCCGCCGCGCGGCATGGCCAAGCCCGACCCGTGCAAGAAGTTCTATCGCCTGCCGCGGGTTTTCGCCGCGCAGCGCGAGGTAGTGGCGAAGCTGCTCCTCTCCGGTCAGGGCCGGATGAAAGGCGGCGTTTTCCGGCAGATACGCCACCTGCGCCCGCGCAGCGGGCGAGCCAGGCGCCGTGCCGCAGACCGAGACCTCGCCGCTGTCGAAGGGGATGAGACCAAGCACGATCTTCATCATCGTCGATTTGCCCGCACCGTTATGGCCGAGCAGCGCCGCGCGCCGTCCCGGCTCCAGCGTCAGGGAGACGGACTTCAGCGCTTCCACGGATTGGAAGCGCTTAGTGAGCCTGGAGATTGTCAGCGTCGGTGTCATCGTAATTTCCTTCAGTCCAGCGCTCGGCTGCCTCGGCCTCATGGCCAAGGATTTCGAGGGGGACAGGGATGGTCAGGGGGCGCATCAGCGGCGCGCTATCGCGCACGCCTCCGGGCAGCGTGGCGGGAAAGTCCCTCTGGCTCCAACGTACGATCTGCACGGCGGGCGAGCCGATCAGCAGGCTTGCCGCCGGCTGCGACCAGAGGATCTGGTCCACCAGGTCGTTGGGGCGGTAGAAGCTATCCGCAATGCCATCGCCGTTGAGATCGAAGGCCGGATGGTCGGACCAGAAATTGCCGCGGCCATCATGGCTCCATTCCATGTTGCGTGTGCCGACATATTTCACCTGCTCGCGGTTTGCGATAAAGGCGTTGTCCGTCAGCACATTCTTCTCCGAGCCGGCGGTGAAATGGATGCCGATGCCGCAGTTCTCGAAACGGTTGCCCCAGATCAGGTTCTTGTGGGCGTTGTAGATGAAGAGGCATTTCTTCGTACCGCCACGTACCAGATTGCCCGACACGTCGGCATTGTTGGCATAATTCAGCATCAGCCCGTGCTCACGGTCACCGAGACTGAGATTGTTCAGAATCTTGGCACGGTTGGAGAACATGATGGCGAAGCCCAGATGATTTCCAACCGAGACATTGCCGGAGACCTCGGTGTTGCGGGTGTACATGAAGTGCACGGCGAAGCGCAGGTCGCGCATGATGTTGCCGCGATAAACACTGTCGGCGCTGGCGTTCGAAAAAATGCCGTCGCGACCGTAGCGAATGGTATTGCCTTCCAGCAGCGTGCCCGGGCTGTTCCAGACATAGATGCCGTTGCCCCGCTCGTTCATGCGGGCGCTCCGCGTGCCGACGATCTCGTTCGCCGCGATAACGGCATTGCGACCGCCATGGACGTCGATGCCGTGCATATTGTCGCGGACAAGCAGATTTTCGACGCGGGCGCGGTCGGCGCCTTGGACGATTTTCACACCGGCGTCGAGGTCCTGGTTCACGCGGCCCGAGCCGGTGACGGTGAACCCTTTCAAGGTCACGTCCGGCGCGGTGATCGTCACAACGCTGCCCTGCCCGAGCCCATCCACGATTGCCGCGCGGTTGCCGACAATCGTGATGGACCGGTCGATGGTGACGGGGCCAGTATAGGCCCCGTCCGTCAGTGTCAGGACATCGCCGGGCTGAGCTCCGGCGATCGCCGCTTCGAGGCTGCCCGTACCCGGCATGACCGCGCGCTCCGCCGCTGCGAGCGGCGAGGCGATAAGGATGCCGATGAGGAGAACGGACAGACGCATCGATCAGGCGCCCTTCGGTTCCACGAACATGCGTCCGCGCATTTCCATGTGCAGCGCATGGCAGAACCACTGGCAATAGTACCAGTAGACGCCGGGATTGGCCGCGACGAAGGTGACGGAGCTCGTCTGCTGCGGCCCGACCTCCATCGCAACCCCGTGATTGCCCATGGTGAAACCGTGGGTCAGGTCATCGATCTCGTCGAGATTGGTGACGATGACCGTGACCTCGTCGCCTTCCTTCACCGTGAAGCTTGGCTGGCTGAAGCTCGGCGCGACCGAGGTCAGGTAGACGCGAACCTTGTTGCCGTCGCGGATCACGGCCTCCGTCCATTCGTCGATGTCGACGCCATCGGCCTCGGCCTGCTTGCGTGTTTCGGCCCACAACGGGTCCTTCCGATCCCAGACCGAGCGGATGTTCGGCAGGACCGAGGGGGCGACCGCGATGGCGTCATGCGGTTCGGCGAAGTTCGGGCCGTCGTGCACCAGCACCATCTTGTCGCCGGAAATGTCGATCAGCTGATCGTTTTCCGGCTTCAGCGGACCGACATTCAGGAACCGGTCCTTGGAGAATTTGCACAGGCACACCAGCCAGTCGTTGGTGGCGTCCAGCGTCTCGCCCATCACCGTCTTCAGGTGGCCAGGCTGATACTGAACGTCGAGCTTGTCCTTGATCGGATTGATCTTTTCTCCGGCATAGGCGCGGATGGCCTCATCGATGTTCCACTTGACCACCTGGCTGTCGAGGAAGAGCGAGGTATAGGCGTTGCCGCGTCCGTCGAAGGCCGTGTGCAACGGACCGAGGCCCAGTTCAGGCTCCGCCACCACCGCGCTGCGCGGCTCGGCATTGTCGTAGAACAGGGCGTCGAACTTCGTCACGTCGAGCACGGTGACGGTCGGCGAGAGCTTGCCGGCAACACACAGATGCTTCTTGTCCGGCGCCATGTTGCAGCCGTGCGGGTTGTTGGCGATCGGGATGTAACGGGTGAAAAGGGACTTGGCCTCCTTGCGCCCGTCCACCACCTTGACGCCGTTGATCTCCTCATACTGCCCGGCCGCAATGGCCTTCTCGATCTCGACGATGTTGAAGACGACGACGTGGTCCATCTCGGACTTGGTCATTTCCTCCAGCGTCATGCCCATTTCGGAGTTGTAGCTGGTCGAGAACGCCCACTTACCCTCGTAGTCGGCATCGCAATTGTCGAGATTGCCCGAGACCTTCACCTGCCAGGCCACATCCCACTTGTCGGCATCGACAGCGGTGAAGACGTTCACATAGGTCGACACGTCCGTCATCGTGGAGCCGTCATTGACGAGCGGCGCTTCGTCCTCGCCATTGCAGAACACATAGTTCGAACGCGGCCATTTCTGCGGACGCATGCCGTGGATACCCTTGGCGTTGGGGATCTCCAGGATGGCGTCGGTCTTCATCACGTCGCAGCGCACGCGCGCCACGCGCGTGTTGGCCTTGTCGTTCATGAACAGGTAGCGGCCGTCATATTTGCCGTCGGTGAAGGACATATGGACGTGGTGCAGGTCGCCGTTGTCGTGGATTTTCTTGCCGTTGGCGGCAAGCTGCTTCTTCGTCTTCTCCGACATCGTGCGCTGGTGGATGTGGATCGATTCATTGGTCTGGCCCCAGCCGGTGGCCGAGCAACGGTTGAATACCGGCACCCGCATCAGCTCGCGCATCGAGGGGATGCCGAGAATGCGCATTTCGCCGGTCTGGCCCGAGGACCAGAAGCCGTAATAGTCATCGAGCTTGCCCGGTGCGACCGAGCCGTCGGCACCTGTCGCGGCACGGGCCGGAGTGGCCAGCCCGACAGCTCCGAGGCCCAGTGCGGCGGGCCCCACCGTGCCGGCCAGAATGGCGCTGCCTGCCGTCGCGCTGAAGAGAGCCCGGCGGCTCAGTCCCTTGTTTTCCTTTGATTCCATGATCGGGTTCCTTTTTGTTTGAACCTTGGCTTCGTTTAAACTTTGGCTGCGGGTTGCGGGGGCGGCGCGCCGCCCGGGCTTGCCGCAAGCTTTGCCCGCGACTTCATCTTCTTGATCACGACGGGGCAGACGCTTTCGGACTGATAGAGGACCTGGCAGTGCAGGCAGTTGATGCACTCGTTCGGATTGATTTCGCCGGTGCGATGGATCGCCTGCACCGGACACTGGATGGCGCAGGTCTGGCAGGGGTTTCCGCATTCGTGGTAGCGCTTGAGCCAGTCGAACATGCGCATACGCGCGGGGATCGCCAGCGCCGCACCCAGCGGGCACAGGTAGCGGCAATAGAACCGCTCGACGAAGAGCCCGGCGACGAGAAGTGCTGCGGCATAGGCCACAAACGGCCAGGCGCGGATGAATTTCAGGATGATCGCAGTCTTGAACGGTTCAATCTCGGCCAGATGTTCAGCCTGCTCGACACTGATCAGCGATGCCCCGAAAAGACCAAGGAAGATCATGTACTTGATCGGCCAGAGCCGTTCGTGCAGCCCCCAGGGAAGCGTCCATTGCGGAATGCGCAGCTTGCGCGCGACCTGGTTGGTCAGCTCCTGCAGGGCGCCGAAGGGGCAGAGCCAGCCGCAATAAGCTCCCCGTCCCCAGAACAGGAGTGCCGCGGCAACGGCAAACCACAGGATGAAGGTGAGCGGATCCAGCAGGAAAGCTTGCCAGCTGAAGCCGCTGACGAAGCTCCCGAACAGAGCCATCAGATTGACGACGGAAAGCTGCGCGTTGGCGTACCAGCCGAGGAAAACCAGCGTCACCGTCAGGAAGATGATGCGGAAGACATAGAACCCCTTCGCATTCCTGACCGCATAGGTCTGGAAGAAGAACACGCCCGTCAGCACAACGAGCATGGCGCCGAGCACCACAATCTTCAGCTTCGAGTCGTCCCAGATGCGCTTCCACAGATCGGCCTGGGCGGCCACTTCGCCACGGTCGGCAACAGCAGCAACTTCCCTTGCCGGCGGCGCGATGGCGCGCAGGTATTTCTGCGGAAGCTGATAGCCCAGATCGAATGTATGGAAGACCTTCTCGATCGGCCCGACCTCACGCTGCGCCAGGAGCTGGATGCGGAAGGGTTTCGTCGGGTCGAAGCCGAGGCCCGCCGGGATGCGGAACAGGTCCATCTCGTTGAATTCCGGCGCACCGGAAAGCGCGATGGCTCCCAGCCGACGATGGTCGCGATCACGAAAACGAACGGAAACATCGTCCTGGATCAGCACGATGCGATCGAAGATGCCGCCGCGCACATAGCCCGAGCCCTTGAAGGAATAGAGGCCGCGCCCCACGAGCGCGATGGCGTGCTCACCCTCGCCGAGCCATGCCTCCAGGTTCTTCTCCTCGGCTGTCCCGAGAAGCGCCCTGCCGATGGGGGGCGCCGAGACCAGCGCTGCCTGCATCTCGATGAACGTGGTTTCCGGCGCTTGCGCAATGGCGCGCTCGCGGGCGCGCTCATCGGGATGGCCGGCGAAAGCAGCATTGACCTGAGCCACGTCGAGCGACAGGCGACGCAGCGTGCCGTCACCCTCTGCCTCGGTCCAGTCGGACGGCGCGGCGGCTGCGGGATCGATTTCGAAGCGCGGGCCGGTATTGGCCTTTTCCGGCGCAAGTCCGCCGAGGCCGAGCGCTCGCGCGACCTTGAGCCCGGAACGGACAATCGAATCGTCGATGACCATGACCGTCACTGTCGCGCCCGAGATAATATCGACCTCATGGGTCGTGCCACCGGATTTTGCCTCGGCGACGAGATCGAGGCCGGCGTAACCGGCGACGAGGGCCTTTACCTTGGCATCCGGGATGCCGATGAGGACGATGGGCTCCGAGTGTTTCACCAGCCGGACGCCGACGATCTTCGCGTCCTTGTCCACCGCCACAAGGGTATGGATCGGCTTGCCGGAGTAGCCGGTCGTCCCGACGAAATCCGAGGTCATGAAGACCCAAGCCACCGTCTGGCCGCCCTTCAGCACCGGGGCCACCGCGAGATCGTCGCGCACAGCGCCGAAGCCATCCGCCCCCGGCACAATGTCCGAGGCCGTTGCGGCCGGTAAAAACTCCTGCAGCACCGTTGCCGCGCTGGCGGATACGGCGCCGCACAGGCTGACGCAGAGCAGAAGGACAAGACGGACGAATTTCATTCCAGGGCGTTTCCCGCAAATCGTTGCAGGACCAATGGAACGTTGGTGAAGGATGGTCGTTGATCTGGCTCAAACAACCGCTGCTTGTCGGGCCGAAGTTGGAGACCGAAGCAAAATTCATTGCGCACACCGCGTTTCAGGACGCCCAGAGGAAGATTTGCGTCGCTTCTCCGGTAACTGGCGCGAGAAGAAATGAACTCGAACGCGGGATGTGGAGCTTTTCTCCTACCCACCCACGATACTGTGACTGCAAGCGGATGGCCGGCTGCACGGTTGGCTATGGAGATTGGCCGCCGCCATGCCCGAGAGGGTCATTGACGGCGTCGCCTTCGCACGATGCAGGCGTCTCCAGGCAGGCATTGGGTTGATTAACGAATTTGAACAGAGACTTAGGCGTTGCCAGTGAAGAAACAGAAAAACTGCCGGGTAGTTCGGTTGGGAAGACCCTCCCAACCGAACTGCCGTCGGTGAACCGGGCTACTGGGCCGCTTCGACGCCTGGAAAACGAGGAAACAGAACCTCGTTTTCCAGATGCATATGCGTGACAAGATCGTCGCAGAACTTTTCAACGCCGATGTAGAGAGCTGTCCAGGACCGACATGCGTCGCCCGGAAGCGCAAAGCCATGCGTCAAATGCTCGATCACGGCGAGACTTCTACTTTCGATTGTATGCTCGTCCCGCATGCCTGCGATCAAATGCCCGATATCCGGATCCGGCTCATGCCGCATCATGGGAAACAGAGCGAGCTCTTCTCGCGCCATGTGGGGAAGGAGGTGATCCTTCAGTTCGGCGAGCGCCTCTGCAAGGCCGAGCGGCGCCGAGCGATGCGAACCGTGAACGTGTTCTACCTTTTGGGCGAGCGGGATCAGCCATTCCAAGTCGTTGCGGTGTGTCTGATGATATCGCTCCAGGATATGAGCGATAAGCTCACTGGTCTCACCCGGCGCTTCGCGCCTTGCCGCGAGCTCGAGCGCCTGGAGACGCGCGAGCAGGTGAACCGCATCGACGCCGGCATCTGCCGCCGCCTCGGCAAGCGACGCCTCGCCGCCGCAGCAAAAGTTGATACCGTGCTGCCTGAGCAGTTCGGCAGCCCCCGGAAGCTCGCATGCAAACGCTCCGACGGAAGTGTCCTGGTTATAGTCAGTCAATGTGTTCTCCCTACTGCCTCAGGCGGTGATCAACCGCGGGCGAAGTTAAGACGGGACAAGATTATGACCCGCTGATCAGTTGGGAAACTGAGCCGTTTTGACTGATCGTTCTTTGTTGAAACGCAACTTCTATCAGGAGAGATCGCAACCGCAGACGATCTGAATATCCGAAGGATCCTAGCCGGCGTTGCCGTGGCGGCGGCGCCAGTTGGCCAGGCGCTCTCGATCAAACGAGAAGACTTCGTCGATCACCGTACCGTCGGCAGACACCGTCGCCGTCCAGAGGCGACCGCCGCACCGCAGCGTCAGCCTGAATGTTCCCAGGTGCTCCCCCTGACCGATCTCAACCTGGCTCCTGACTTCGCCACGGTTGAGGCGGCTCCGCAGCTCCGTCGGCGGTAGGCGCAGCGCCGATGACATGGTTGCAGCCGGCACGGAAAAATCGCCACCGGCATCGCGTTCGACGCGCAGAATTCGCCGGCTTGTCAATGTCAGCATTGGACAGCTCTTTCCGATAACGCATTTTCGTTCGCGAAGGGTCCGGTCCAGTGGAGGCGGTCACGTGATGTCTCGAGGCGGACGGCAAGAAGATCGAACAAGGAACCGTCACCGACGCCGGCGGCTGGCATGCTCGCCAGCAGTTCGGCGACCTCGACCGTGCAATCGCACAATGTCGGATCTTTTACTTCCATATCGATCATCACGCTGATCCTCCGCTGTGCTCGATCGTCCAACAGATGGACGTTCGTCGGGGTACCTGTCCGTTCCTTGTTAGGCTCGCAGCGACACGCCCTCGTTGCGCTGACGCAAGCTTTCGATGTTCACCACGTCTCACCTCGGTGTCGCCGCTACGACAGCATGCCGCATGTCCGCCGATTTACAGCGTCGTTCTCGAGGCCTATGGAATGCACCATCAGAAGACATTGATGGAAACATCATGGGTGCGACGCTGCTTCCAACCAGCATATCCGAAGACCTGATCACGGCAATTGTTCACGACTTCTACGACCGTATCCGTCGCGACTCCGTGCTTGGACCTATCTTCAACGCGCGCATCGGCGAACACTGGGATTTGCATCTTTCAACGCTCGTCGACTTCTGGTCGTCCATCGCCCTGAAAACGGGCCGCTATGGCGGCAAGCCTCACGTCGTGCACCAAGGCCTCGACGTTACACCCGAACACTTCGAGCACTGGCTCAAAATGTTCGAGGCAACCGTTTCCCAACATTGCGCCGGTGAGGCGGCAGACTTCTTTCTCGACCGTGCAAGGCGGATCGCCGAGAGTCTGCAGATCGGTCTCAACATCGGACCGAACGCACTCAAGCTGCCCACGAGGCACCTGTAGATTGGACATTTTCAACGACGTTTCCGCCAGCTTACCGGCAGGCGCCGTCCGCCAGGCCCGGCCGAACCAGGAATGGAACAAAGCCCTGCAGCCATATGGCGAAGGCGGCCGACCACAGAATGGCGCTTGCCGCATGATGGGCGCCGTAGAATTCCGGTACAAAGCCGAACTCCGGCAGAACCCTCAGGACGGCCGACGCGGCCACAAGCCCAATTGAGACATAGGCTTGCCACGGCAAGGCGACGAGATCCCGGCCAGTATGGCGCAGCCCTGCGACGATGAAGACTGCGATGACGGCAAGCCCGAGCGTGCCGACGCCGAGCAGGTGCAATCCCGCAAGTACGGGCACATCCGCACCAAGACGCGCAGCGCCGAGCGCCAGGAAACCCAAGCCCCCGAACATATTGGCCACTGCAAGCGTCAGCACCTCTGGCTTGAGCACGGCGCGACCGATGAACCACTCGGCCAGCCGATCGAAAAAGGCCGCTCCCGCTGCCAAGGCGATCCAGCCCGGCACGAGGGAGTGGGGAAGAAGCAATGACAAAACGATGTAGGCCGACACCATGGCGCTTGCCGCATGCCGGCGACCCGGATGCGGACGGTAGGGCGAGCTTGCCCCCGTCGGGTCCAGGGCGAGGTTGATGACGACGACGCTGATGCGCGCGGCCGAAAGGGAAAAGAACACCACGAAAATGGACAGCGCAGCATCGATAAACCGCGCAGAAAGCTCGTACTCACCCAGAAACCACGCGATACGGATACCCGCCTCGGCAAACACGAATGCGCTGAGCCAGAACACGAACGACAGATGATTGGTGGTTCGGCGGGCGATCATCGGCCTGATGATCACGACCAGAAGCGCACAGTAGAACACCATGTCCGTCAATCCGGCAAACAGACTTAGAGCATCCCACCCGACAACACCGACGATACGTCCTGGCAGCCAGAGTAGCGCAAACATGACAAGGGCGCGGGACCTTGTCGGGTTCGTATCCGTCCATTCCGGCACCGCCGATGCGAGAAAGCCCGCCAAAGCCATGCCGTAAGTCCCAAAGAGCATCTCGTGCGCGTGCCATTGCGACGAAGGAATGCTGGTTGCAAGCGGCAGGTCGTAGGCGTCGACGATGACCCATAGCACTGGCCATAACGCGCCGTGCGCGGCCGCAAGCGGGAAGAAAAGGCGCAATGCCTCTTTCAATACAGGCGCCGTCTTCATGTCGATCTTTCCTCGGCAGAAAAAAGCTCGGCGAAGTCCCGATCCTGTGTCCATTGGGTTAGGCGATGGAAGATTTCGAGATCGGAGCGCTCGCCCGGCCGGCCCTCGATGGTCTTGTGCGTGAGAACGGATCCATCCCTGGCCGACAACACGAGCAGGCGATCACAGATGCGCAATGCTTCTGCGAGGTCGTGGGTGACGAAAAGAGCGCCGAAACCCTGCTGGCGCGCAGCCGTCATGATCTGGTCCTGAAGAAGTCGCCTCAGCCCGACATCGACCGCGCTGAACGGCTCGTCGAGAAACATCATGTCGGGAGAGACCGCGAGCGCCCGGGCAACACCCGCCCGCTGGCGCATGCCGCCAGAAAGCTCCGAGGGATACTTGCCGAAATCCGTCTCGCGAAGCCCAACACCGAGCGCACATTCGCCTGCTCGTTTGCGTCGCTCGGACAAACGCACGCCATCAGCGGCCAGCCCGTAAGCGATGTTGTCGAGCAAGGTCAGCCAGGGCAGCAAGCGCGGTTCCTGGAACACGACCGCATGCCGCCGATAGGTCCGCACGACCCTTCCCTTCGCCGGCTCGACGATGCCGGCGGCAATCTGGAGAAGCGTGGTCTTGCCACATCCCGAGGGGCCAAGCAGGCCTACGATCTCTCCGCCGTCGATCGACAGATCGAAATTCTCAAACACCGTGCGTCCGAGAAATGCATGTCCGACGCGGCTCATCGTCAGCTTCATCGCTTCACCCCCCAGGGCAAACCGGCGGCGCGCCACCGCTCCAGTGCTTCGCGCAGCAGATGCAGGAAGCCATAGTCCGTCAGAAGTGCGAGCACCACGGTGATCGCCAGCCAGGCCGTGACCTGTGGAATGTCGAAGAGCGCGCGAGCCTCCGCCAGCGCGCCTCCAATCCCGCCGGAGTTCGACAACAGCTCGGCCATGACAGTCACCTTCCAGGCACTGCCGGCGGTCGTTGTCCAGGCGGGAAACAGATAGGAAAGGACATGCGGCCCCGTGACCGTGCGCAGCTGGTAGAAGCGAGACGCACCGAACGCCTTAGCCATGACCTCCAGCTGGCGGTCACGCTTGGCCACGCCCTCAAGCGCGCCGGCAAAGGAGACCGGCAGCGAGGCGATGACCACGGTCATGACGGCGGTGCCACCGGATGAGCCGAACCAGATCAGCGCCAGCACGATCCACCCGATCGGCGGAACCCCGAGCATGACGGTGACCACTGGCTTCAGCAGCCGCATCGCCGCGAAGGAATAGCCTGCGGCAAGACCGAGAGCGGTTCCGAAAACCGCCGCCAGTGCGAAGCCTGTCAGCGCGCGCCCGGCACTTTGCGCGATAATGGATCGAGACAGCGGATCCTCTGCAATCCGCATGATCGCCGAAACCGTTTCCAATGGAGACGGGAGGATGAAAGAGCCATAGATCTCGTGACCGGCCTGCCACGCGGCGAGAAAACAGCAGATCCCGGCAGCGCCGGCCCAGGCGGACCAAAGGTACCGTCCAAGCCAGCTCCCGGCCGCAAGGCAGTTTGTGCGCAGGGTCACAGCAGATAAAAACCGTCGTCTGGCAGCCTTCCGCCGATGATCGCGGGGTTGGTCTGCGCAAGAATTTCGTAGAAATGCTCCAGATCCGGTCGCGCCGCGCGTGCGCGGGAAGCAACCAGATGGCTTGTGGGAAAGGACGCAGCGATGATCTCGGGCGGGAAGCCCAGGGCTTCCGAAGCGCTGGCGGTGGCCGTCAGCGGATCGGCAAGCACTTGCTCAAGTGCCTTTTCCAGGGCCAATTGAAGCCCTTCCACCCCTGACGAACCGATCCGGTCGCACATCTCACGTGTCAATGCCAGGCCTGCCTGAGGAATGGCTGGCTTTCCCGAAAACTTCGCCCATTCCTGTTGGACGTCGATCACCCGGTGCACATCCATGAACAGGGATTTGGCCTTCAGGATCACCCCGGTCGCCGCCGGTTCGCTGAGCAGCGCTGCATCCACCCGGCCAGTCAGGAGCAGTTGAACGGCCTCGGGCGGTGTCGCCGCATATTCCAGACGGATCGCCGATGGCTCCATCCCCGCCTCCTGAACGAGCCGGCCGATGACGAGATCTGGCATGTCGTTTCGAAGCGGAAGCGCGAGAGACTTGCCTCTCAAGCTTTCAAGCGTCGTCAGCGTCTCGTCCTTGGAGACGATATAGAGCAGGCCATTGCTGAGAATGTTGAGCAGGCCTATGTCCAGGCCGCGGTTGCGCAGGTTTGCGGCACCGTAGCTCGGCATCACCACGGCACCCATGTTCCCCGACGCCACTGCGGCACGCATTTCATCAGGCGATTTCCACGCTTTAAAGACGGCACCCGGCATGACATCGGCAAGCAGGCCTGATTTGATCGCATGCGCCAGCACCGCACTTGGCGCAGCCGGTGGGCCGTAAATCGTCGGCACCTCGCGGGCACGCACTATCGGCGGCGCACCGAGGCCCGAAAGCGCCATGACGGACAGGCCGGCCAATGCCTTGCGGCGGGTAAGAACAACCATCGGTGTTTTCCTTGTGCTAGAAGCGCGCCTTGAGACCGGCGTAAAAGCCGCGACCATCGCCTGGCAGGTAAACCGCCTGGTTGGCGCTCGCCTGATCGACGATCAGTGTCGATGACGCGTAGGTCTTGTCGAAGAGGTTGGTGATTTCGCCGTAGAACGAGAAGACGTCATTGACGCGGTACTCAGTCCTAAGGTCGACGACCGCATAGGGATCGGCATAGACGGTGTTCATGTTGTCGACGGGCGTTTTCGACGGGACCCATTGCAGTGCTGCGATCAGATCCCAGTCTTCGTTCGCCGCGTATTGAAGGCTTGCATGCACGACCTGGCGAGGTGCGCCCGCAAGCCTGTTGTCACCCCGCAGCGGATCATCATCAAAGCGGAAGTCCTGGTAGGTATAGGCAAGACGCGCGCTCCATTTGTCGGTGATCGGCCGGGAAAGCCCGAATTCCACACCGAAATGGGTGGTCCTATCAGCGTTGAACGCCGCGAGCAGCGAGCCGCTTTCATCGCGCAGGCTCAGCAATTCATCATGCACCCAGGAGTAATAGGTCACAGCGTCGAAGGACCATGCCCCCTGCTGGCCGCGCCACCCGGCCTCCAGGGTGGTGGCCGTCTGAGCATCCAGGTCAGGCGTCGAGAAACCGCTGGGCGACGCGTTGGGCGTGCCGCCGGTCGTGCCCAGAAGATCGTCATGCGTCGGCGGCTCGAAGCTGCGGCTGAGTGCCGCGAACAACATCTGATCTTCGTTCGGCCGCCAGCTTACCGCCAGCGCCGGGCTCCAGCCGCCATAATCCCGCCCGTAGCTCGTGTCCGCCGCCGGAACGGTGGAATTCACCGCTCCACCGGGACCGAACGCGAGCCTTGGACGCGACGCCGCGGACCATTGATCGTCATTGTCCCTCGTAGCGTAGGTGTAGGACAGCGACGGAGAAAGCGTTACCGCGTCTGAAAGCGGTATGTTGAAGCCGCCGGTCAGCGATAGCGTCGAGGCATCCAGGTCGTTCGTACCAAAGAGCGCGCCCGCCGTGCCGTTGCGGTTGATCGCATAGGTCCGATCGGATGATCCAACCACATATTGCGCGGTGGCCTCGAACAGAGGCAGCGCTGCAATCTCGTCCGGCTGATAGGCATAACGGAGCTGCGCCGTCAGATCGCCACCATCCGTTCTGCGCACACCGCTCGAGATCGGAAAGCGAAACATATCCCTGGTGTAGGTATATCCGAGCCCGATATCGAACAGGTGTTCTTCGAGCACGATCGAGGTGCGCGAACCGATGAGAAACTGGCTGGCTTCGCGTCGCGGCCGGTCGCGCAAGACATTCGGCCCTATGCTTGACGGCGGGCCGGAAGAAACCTGCCGCGGATCCGCATTGAGCGCCTCGCGGTTCAGTGGCCCCGCGACGTCGAAGGATAGGTCGGTGTAGCCAGCGAAGAGCCGCGTCGAAACGGTATCGGAAAGCTCCAGCTCAACCGCGCCGCCTAAGGAGACACGCTGCGAGCCGTTATAAACGCGGAACCCGTCACGGCGGCTGATATCGGCATAAATACCTGCGGCGAAGCGCTCGCCATCGAACCCTGTTCGCGCCGATGCGTCCGCATGCCCGAAACTTCCACCACCGGTGGCAAGCACGGTTTCGTCATCGATGGGCGAAACAAAATTCATCGCGCCGCCGAGCACGCTCGCGCCGAGGCGATTGGCAAGGTAGCCGCGATAGACCTCGATCAGGCTGGCTTCGCCAGGATTTGCAAGACCAACGATGTAAGATCCGTCGGCGCGATTGATCGCAAGTCCGTCCTTGAGCACGAGAATGCCGCGTTCGACCGGGTTCTGCTGAAGCCCCGAACCCCGGATCTGGATGCGCGGCTGATCATTGCCGCCAAAAAACCGCTGGACCACCACGCCGGGCACGGCCTCCAGCGCCTGGGCAACGGTCGGTATTGCAGGCGCGGGCGTCGCGTCAACGTCGACTGACGCCACGCCCCCAGGCAGAGCCTGCAGTCGACGCGCCGCTTCATCGGCCGTATCCGCCCACCTGCTGCCAGTCACGGTTATGGTTTGCAACGTCGTTGTGGCGCCTGGCGTCGCCGATTGCGCTAACGCGAGGTTTGACACACCCGTCGCCAACGCACCGCCCATCACTAAAGCTTGCCAGCCCACCCTTTGCATGCCCCTGTCCTTTCAACCCCTGATGTTGAAAGGGATATCGGCGATCACCCGATGACCGACTTTGCGCCAGCGCAAACAATGCCGATAAGATGACTAAAACTTGAAGGTTTTATCGGCGCCATCCGTGTTCGGTTCCAAAGTCTCCGATCCGTCCTCGATACGGCGATGGGACGCCGATGGAGTTGGCATGACCGTGGATTTCGCCGTGCATGCTGGCGCGGTTGCGGCACGGCTTTGCGAAAGCCTGCCGGGACGATTCAAACGAGATCGCTCGCGTCTTCCGGGTCATGCCGGTCCGTCAACAGCTGGTTGGCAACGATAATTTCCAACGAACTTTGACCTGGCGCAAATCAGAACGGAAAGGATGGCTTAACATCCAATCGAACAAGGGATCGAATCGGGGAGTTGCGCCTTGAAACGGATTGGCGGCATTTGGGCGATGTCCCTGCGCATCCTGTGCGTTCTGACGCTGATCTCGATCGGTCTCATCCACAATGCGCCGCCGCGCGCCGACCTGCCTTCACAGGCCACGGCCGAAGCAAGCTATATGCTGCCCGACGGCTCAATGCCGGATCAATGCCTGGGCACCGGTGAGGATCACAAGTCCAAACCTGCAGCCGGATGCGAAACATGCCGGTTGGCCGCAAACACATTGCTTCCCGACCCAGCCGACACGATCGGCGCGCCGGTTTCGTTCCGGGAAGCCACTCCCCCATTCATCACCACCTGCCAGACGCTCCGGCAGCGGTCGCTGGCGTATGGCGTTTCCGCCCGAGGGCCCCCGACGCTAACGGCCACGTGATCAGCCGAGGCGCTTCGTCGTCGCTGCGATGGATCAATACCAGAGCGGTTTGCTTGCAAAACGCCCCCTGACCATGTCGAGAGCCGGCACCACGACCCAGGTCGATGCGACAACGCATCGCCATGCACGATCCTGCCCGTCAAGCCAACGGCAGAGTGGGCGGTCGCTCTCAGTTCCCCACCAATCAGTTGAAAAACAAAGGCAGGCGCACGACGACACGTATTCCGTGCTCGGTGCCGCCGCAAGGAAACCACATGCGCAATACACTCAAAACCACCGCCCTCCTCGCCACTGCCGCACTCGCACTTGCCGGCCAGAGCCACGCAGAAATCAGGGTTGTCGATGTCAAGGGACGGGAGGTCATCCTGGACGCACCGGCAAAGCGCGTGATCCTCAATTTCTACTACGAGGATTTCATTGCAGTCGTCGGTCCCGGCGCGATGGACAAGGTCGCAGCTCTATCGCTGTCGACCTGGAAAGACTGGCGTCCCAATCAGTTCGAAGCCTACGCAAAGGCGATCCCCGCGCTGCCCACGATCCCCGACATTGGCGACACGGAAAACGGCACCTTCTCGGTTGAAAAAGTGATCGCAACGAGGCCCGACCTCGTGATCCTCTCGGCGTGGGCCTTCGATTCTCTGGGGGCCTCGGTCGACCAGATCACCTCGGCAGGCATACCGGTTGTCACGCTCGACTACAATTCGCAGACGGTCGAGAAGCACGTCCAGTCTACCCTTGTCCTCGGCCGGGTGATGGGCAGCGAAGAGCGGGCGGAAAAGCTTGCAAAGCAGTACGAAGACGCGATGCACGACATCAAGCGGCGAATTGAATCGGCTCCGCCGAGCAACAAGAAGGTCTATGTCGAACTTGCCCAGAAGGGTGCGCAGGACGTCGGCAACAGCTATGGCAAGACGATGTGGGGCGCGCTCGTTGACGAGCTCGGCGGTATCAATATCGCAAAGGACCAGGTTGAGAACTGGGGCCCGCTGAGCCCGGAATATGTGCTCACCCAGAAGCCCGACCTGGTGTTCCTGGCCGGATCCGAATGGGCGAACAAGCCCTTGTCGGTCTCGGTCGGGTTTGGCGCCTCCGAAGAACTGGTGCGCGACCGGATGGAGGCCTATGTCGAACGTCCCGGCTGGAGCACGCTGCCGGCGGTCCAGAACGGCGGCGTCCATGCCATCTATCATGGCGGTACGCGTACCCTGTCCGACTTTGTCTACGCGGAGTACATTGCAAAACAGCTTTATCCCGACGCCTTCAAAGACGTCGATCCTGTCGCAGACATCCGGCGCTACTACGACACCTGGATGCCGATCAAGGCAGACGGCGTGTTCGTCCTTCCCTACGAAGCGAGCGTCAAATGACCGGCGCTGTCTTTGAGACGGCACATGTGGTCGCCGACTACCGGCGAGCCACGGCGAGGCGGCTCGGCGCCATTGGCGTCGGGCTGGCAGCCCTCTTGATCCTGGTCCTGGTGGATTTTCTGACCGGGCCGTCCGGCATGTCGCTGTTCGACGTGTGGTCCGCCCTTCTGGCCGGCCCGAAGGGCGACGACGTTGCGGCCGCGACCATCCTCTGGCAGCTACGCATGCCTCAAACCCTGATGGGCGCGCTTGTCGGGGCCTGCCTTGGGATCGCGGGACTGCAGATGCAGACTATCCTGGACAATCCTCTGGCAAGCCCGTTTACCCTCGGCTTCTCCGCCGCCGCAGGCTTTGGGGCGGCGCTTGCCATCATGTTCGGCGGCCTCGTTCCGCTTCCGGGTTTCATCGTTGTCCCAGCGATGGCCTTTGCCATGACCCTCCTTGCCTGCGCGCTCGTCTATTTCGTGGCGCAACTCAGGGGAGCCACACCAGAAATCCTCGTTCTGGCGGGCATAGCAGTCCTGTTCCTGTTTCAGTCGATGCAATCGCTGTTGCAATTCCTGGCCTCGCCGGAAGTGCTCCAGCAGATCGTGTTCTGGCTGTTTGGCAGCCTTCTGAAGGCGAACTGGACCTCGGTCACGGTCACCGCAGCGATCCTTGCGGCCTGCCTGCCCTTTGTCGCGCGGGATTGCTGGAGGCTGACAGTGCTTCGTCTTGGCGAGGCCAACGCCTCCAGCCTCGGCCTTTCGGTGAGTGCGTTGCGCAAGCGCAGCTTCGTCCTGGTCGCGCTATTGACCGCGGCCGCCGTCTCTTTCGTCGGCACGATCGGCTTCGTCGGCCTTATCGCCCCGCATGTTGCCCGCACCGCAGTGGGCGAAGATCATCGCTTTGCATTTCCTTTTGCCGCAATTGCAGGCGCGATCATCCTGATTGGTGCTTCGGTCTTCGGCAAACTGCTCTCGCCAGCTTCGGTCATCCCGGTCGGCATCATCACTGCCGTTGCCGGCATCCCCATGTTGTTCCTCGTTATCGTTCGTCGGGGAGGAAGTGAAATATCATGAAGGAAGAACTCATCCTCGATCGAGTCAGCGTCAGGCGGGGACGCATGACGATCGTCGATTCGCTCTCGTTGTCCTTTCCCGCAAACCAGATCGTCGCCCTTGCCGGTCCCAACGGCGCCGGAAAGTCCACGCTTCTGGGCGCCATCGCCGGAAGGCTCGCCCATTCGGGATCGGTGCGGTGGGGCGCGGGGCCGCTGAACGCCCGGAGCGTCGGTTTCATGCCGCAACACTGCTGCACCAAGGCGGATCTCTCGGTGTTGCAAACTCTTCTGCTCGGATGCCACGAGCAGCTCGGCTTTCGCGTCGGAGAAGGCGAGCTTCAGCAGGCCAGCGAGATGCTCCACGAGTTCGGCCTCGAGGCGCTCGCACGCCGTCAGGTTGGAACGCTCTCGGGCGGCCAGCAGCAACTCGTGTTGCTCGCTCAGAGGTTGATGCGGCGCCCGAAGCTCCTCATCCTCGACGAGTCGACCTGCGCGCTCGACATCCGCCATCAGCTCACTGTCCTCGACATTCTCAGGAAGTATGTGGCGCGGACCGGTGCGCTGGTGCTCATGGCAATCCACGACCTGAACCTTGCGGCAAGGGCAGCGGACATTCTCCTGCTTTTACGGGCAGGGCGGCTGATGGCATGGGGAACTGCCGCCGAAGTGCTCACCGCCGAAAACGTTGCCGCCATCTACGATGTCGAGGCGAGAGTCCTCGCAACCGATGACGGACCCTGTGTGCTTCCCATCGGGCCGCGCCAGCCCATGAAGCCTCCATCGCCCTTTCCACATGAGCAACGCGCCGTCGGGAACGTTCATCTGCAGCATCGGGTTGCAAGAGAGCACACCCGTCATATGCCGCTTGAGGCCCTAAACCAGCGTCAGTCCACATAACAGGCAGCTCGGCTCGACCTGGATGGCGAAACACATTCGAACGGCGCCAGCTTCAATTCAGGTTGGTCGAGCTAAGTAGCGTTTCAGGGGGCGGTTGTGCTATCGGACGATAGTTTTCGCCGCCACTCGAACAATTGACCTGCGAGAAACGTGAAATGAGCGAGATACAGAACAAAGCGGTAGCCCTTCTGACCCAGAACGAGGGCGATCTCTTTTCGCAACCGCCCCATGCCCGTGGCACACTCTTCTTGAGGCGAGCACTCGAACTCTATTTCGCACTTGGCGGCGACGATACGACCGCAACCGATCTAATAGAGGAAGGCATGCAAACCCCACGCTTGCGGGTCGAAGCGGCTGTTGCAAATGTGATGATGGAAGTCGCCGCCGTCAGCCACCTGAATGACATCGACATGGTCCAGGCGGCCTACAATCGGCTGGATGCCGAACTGAAGGCGCCCGGCCTACTCAGGTAAGCAAGCGCCACGGTCGAAGTCTTTCTGGAAATTTTGCGGCTGTTCCCGCGCCGCCTTGGCCGCGCCGGTGGCTGGGAAAAGGCGAACGTCGTCATTGAGAAGGCAGCCCGGATCTCCGGTTCGGTGACGTCACCAAATGTGAAGCGCTGGGTGCAATCCAAGAACGGCGGCGAGGAGGATTAAATTCAGGCGTTGACCGAGCGCGGCGCTTTAAAGTTTTCTGGATCGTCTATCGCCGCACCAAAGGCACGACCGTCGCGGTCGCCGATACCCGCCGGAGCCATCCGTCAATCGATTCCCTCTAGCAAAGTCGAGCATTACACCTTATCATTGCGCTTAATCTAAGCAGTCTTTAGTATGCGACTCCAGAACAGGACGACCTCTTTCACGCGACGCAGTCGGCTTTTCCGTTGAACACGCGGCGCTTCGATGTAGTAGAGAGCGGACGCCAAGATTAGTTTCTTTCATTCCACTCGCGTATACTTCTGATAATGGGGATAATCCATGGCAGGATATGGTACAAACTTCAACCTGATGAAGATGAAGCTCATTGGCTTCGCCAGTATCATTATTGGCTTCCTGGTCGTGGCGTCCGGCTACCGCTATGGCTCCTTTGGGTTCGGATTGGCAGGCGTGATCTTGCTGCTCATCGGGATAGTTTTCATCATCGGTCACGTCCTGCGCCGGAATGAACGGCGGTAGCGTTGTTGCCGCCATGCGCTCTGCAGGCGCAAGGCACACTCACGTGCTGTGTCCGGTAGATCGATGCGGCTGCGCTGTGGGCGCAGCTTCTGAGCGCATTCGAACATTCTTGGGCAGGCCCCCTCCGCTGGTCGGAGCATCGCAGTCACAACGAGTAGTGGGAGTGACGAGAACCCATGACACTTCACGACACCAGGCCGCGCAACGCAGGTGGCGATACGACCGGCCCCCCGACGTCGGTTCGCGTCGTGCTGGGCGGAGTGATGCTTCTGGCCGGATTGGTCGTCCTGACGGATGTGGCGTTTGCGTCGGTCGTTACTCCGGGCTTCATCGGAACCGCTGCCATTTTGGTCGGCACATTCGAAATCGTCCACGCCTTGTGGGCGAGAAGCTGGAGCGCCCTGTCATGGCAGATGCTGCTGGGACTTCTCTACATCGCCTTGGGCCTGATGCTCACCGATGCAGTGGGTTCGAGCGTGATGGAGATCCTGACAAACATCGTGGCCCGATCCGGGCGCACACAAGAGTTGTTGCAAACCTACGTGATCGGCCTGTTGTTCGCCCTGTCGGGGATCGTCAGGATGTTGCTCAGCCTAAGCCACTGGCGTCAGGCAGGATGGACCATGATGCTGTCAGGAGCCTTTGGCGCCGGGGCAGGATTCGCCATCTTGTCCGAGTTCCCAAAGCTAAGTCTGTGGATGTTGGCACTCTTGCTCGGCATCGATTTCCTGGCGCACGGCCTAGCGTGGCTGAGATTTGCATTTTCCCCTCGGCCGGACAGAAGAGGAAACGATGCGGAACCGCCACCCGCGTAGGATGGGTCTCATACCTGGCTCCAGAACGCAGAAAAGCCCACCGTCCTTTCGGTCTGACGGGCTTTTTTTTTGATTTGGTTGCGGGGCGCTTAAGACACCAATACTCATGGATAAGGACCTCCGCCGCATCGATATGACCGATGAGGAACGCACACGTTTCCTGCTCGCAGTCGAACAGACGAAGTTCCTGCCTGCCGACGAAATCTCGTAGGGAGCCAGGAACGTGTCCAAGCATTGGTTTCACGCAAACTGTGCAGTCCACCGCAGCGCGGAGTACACTTCACCTACCCTCTTGCTCATTGCTCGTCTCGATCGCAGGACATCCAGTTACTCCTCGCGCTTCGCACGTGCGATCTGATTAGCAAGCGGCTTGTTGAGATATGAAAGTGCGGCGCACTCTCCAGTCTGGACAAACGCCTCCACCGGCATACCCATGTGAAGCACCAGAGAGCCCAGGCGTCCAAGCTCTGGCTTCGCTGTTACGACCGTTCTCCTCCAGTTCTCATAGCAGGCGTTCGATCGATGCCTAAACAGGGAAGCGAGCCGGGCTTGTAACGACGGAAGCGCTACGCCGGGGGAGACCGGAAGCGTAAGACAGCAAGCAATCAATTGGCGATTTACCAAGGGGCCAATCCAGGTGTTTAGTCCCATGCTTTGATGGTGCAGTATTTTCCATTGAATGGAGGGAGGCACTATGGGCCGGCTTCTTCATGGGAGCGCCACCATGACAGAGGCGGTCCGTCGAGCGATACAACATAGTCAAGAGAGCCTGAGATCACTGGCCAAGCGCTACGGCGTCAACCTGAAGCCGTTGCCAAATGGAAGAAGCGAAACTCTGTCGCTGATCTGCCGACCGGCCCAAGTGAGCCAATGTAATGGCCGGGCGAGACCAGCGAGAAGGTTTCGCCGCAGGTATAGGCTAGCGTGAAATGGGCGCATTTGTTATCCGCGCGGCTTGCCCAGGAACCAATAACCGATGGCGGTGATGCGGTCTTTGTCGAACCCGATCCGATCACGGAAATGCTCACGTGCCCCGGTTACGGCTTGCGCTTCGCCTGCGATCCAGATGTATCCCTGACCTTTTGGCAGGTCGATCGAGCGGGCGATCTCGGCAAGGCGTGTGATTTCTGGCGTGGCGCCAAATCCGGTATGCCATCTTGCCACCGCAGTTGCAGCCGTGATGTGCGGCTGCTCGTCGCCTGCGACAGCGACCTCGAGGTGCGCAAACGTCCGCAGTGTCGGCGGTGTTTCCTCGACGATCCGCCCGACAGCTGGAAGGCCGGTGATGTCTGCCAACAGGAGTATCCATTCCGCGTCCACCGGCGGCCGAAAACGGCCATCGGGATTGGCGATACCAATCCTATCGCCAACGTCGGCTCCGGCTGCCCAGCTCGCCGCCACACCGCCATCATGGACCACGAAATCCACGGTCATGCGCGCCCTATCGGCGTCCCACCGCCGCACCGTATAGGGACGCATCGGCGACTTCGGAACGCCTTCCGGTGTTCCCCACTTGCCATCGACCTGCCCTGGCAAGGCGATGTCGCCGCACGCGTTGGGAAAGACGAGACGGACCCATTCGTCGGCAAAGCCGGTCGATGTGAACTGTGCGATATCACCGCCACCAAGCTCGATGCGGACAACCGACGGCGAGAGCCGCTCAATCGAGACGACCTCTGCAGCAAAACTCGCATTCATCGCGGCGCTCCCTGCCCTGAGGCGCCTGGTTCCGGCAGCGCCGCAAATCCCCCGCCGGGCTGGCGGAAGACCTCCATGTCGATGCCGTAAATGCGGCGCAGGCTGTCCGGCGTCATGATTTCGGAAGGTCCGCCTTGCGCAAGCAGTTTACCTGAGTGAAGCGCGACGATTTCGTCACAGAAGCGGGCTGCCATATTGATATCGTGCAGCACGACCACAACGCTGATGCTGCGTGCTTTCGCAAGTCGTCGAACAAGAGAAAGAACCTCGATCTGATGAGCGATATCGAGGGCTGCAATCGGTTCATCCAACAACAGGCAATCTGCGTCCTGTGCCACCAGCATCGCCAGCCAGCAACGCTGCCGCTCGCCACCGGACAACGTGTCGACCGCGCGGTTTACAAAGGCTGTAATCCCCGTCATCTCGATCGCCTCATCGACCTTGCGCCTGTCGTCGCTGCCGAAGCGACCGAGAGCCCCATGCCAGGGATAACGCCCAAAGGCGACCAGTTCCTTGACGAGTAGGCCCGGAGCGAACGGCGTCTGCTGCGGCAGATACGCAACCTTGCGGGCGAAGATGCGACTGTCCAATCGGTCCAGGGCAACCCCGTCGTAGAGGATGCTGCCGTGGCTCGGTCGCTGCTGGCGCGCCAGTATTTTCAGAAGCGTCGATTTCCCCGAGCCGTTGTGGCCGATCAGCCCATGAACCTGCGGCCCCTTCAACGCGAGGGACACTGGTCCGAGTATCTGCCGGCCGCCCACAAGGCATGAGACGCCCTCGACCTTGAAGCAGGGCGCTGCACAGACGCCGGACGCCTCACGGACACTCAAGCAAACAGTCATGCGCGCCTCCACATCAGCACGAGAAAATACGGACCGCCGACCAGCGCCGCGAGCAGCCCCGCCGGGATCTGCCAGGGAAAGATCAGCAGCCGACCCAGCCAGTCCGCCAGCACCATGATCGTGCTGCCGGCAATGGCCGCGGCGACAAGATGTGGCAAGGCGCGGCTGATACCGACGGCACGCGCCAGGTGGGGAGCAACCAAGCCGACGAAGCTCAACGGGCCGATCACAATCGTTGCACCGGCCGTCATCAAGGCGCAGGCGACAGCGATACAGCCACGGGCCTGGCCGATATTCATTCCGAGCGAGCGCGCGGAACTCTCCCCAAGCGGCAAGACATCAAGCCAGCGCGCGAATAGCGGAGAGGCAAACAGCGAGACCGTGGCGATACATGCAGCGGCAATAGCGGTGTCCCATGTCACGCGATAGGTGGAGCCGGACATCCAGGAGAGCAGAAATGTCCGTGACGAGCCGCCGGTGGCAATGAGCATTTCGCTGAGCGCGGCCACGATCGTTCCGAGCGCCACGCCGGCAAGGATCAACCTTTGCGGCGAAAACTCTGTTGTTCGGCTGACGGCCAACATGATGATCAGGCTCAACCCGGCCGAAGCTGTGGTTGCGGCCGTTAGCGAAGCAAGACCGAAGCCGGGCAGCACCACCGTGAGAGCGATTGCGCCGAGGCTTGCGCCGGAGGATATGCCGAGGATTTCTGGACTTGCGAGCGCGTTGCCCGTCATCCGTTGGATCATCGTTCCGGCCAGACCAAGAAGGGTTCCCGCCGATAGCGCCGCCAGAACGCGCGCGCCCCGCCATCGCGCAACGAAATCGGCAGCGTCGACCCCCGCGACCGTCCAGCCGCCCATTGTCTTTCCCACAGCAAGCGCTCCGAGCAAAGCCAACCCAAGGACAGCCAGCCCCATCGAAACTGCCAGCCACGGGCGATCGAGCCTGCGGGCTGCGGCGAACGACACCGCTGGTGGAGCGGCAGCGTTTCTCAGTCCTGGAAGGAGGACGAGAAGGAGCGGCGCGCCCAACAACGCGGTGGCGACCCCGGTCGGCAGCGTCGTGTTACCGATTGCAACCTGCTGCACCAATTGGTCAGCCAGCCAAAGCAGGCTACCTCCAAAGGCAGGCGCCCACAGCAAACGCTCCTTCAGCCGCCTTGCGCCGGCGAGGCTGACAAGCGTGGGGACCGCGAGGCCAACAAAGGCGATGACGCCAACGGCTGCGACGACGGAGGCGGACAGCGCCACGGCAACGAGAAGGGCGACTGGCCGAAATCCAGCCATTCGCAGCCCGAGAGATTGCGCCCCCTCATCGCCGAGTTCCATCAAGGCCAGCGGACGCGTGAGAAGCAGCGATACGATGAACGCACACACCAGGCGCGGGGCGAGGAACAGAACCTGCGACCACCCGCTCTGTTCGAGCCGACCGGACTGCCAGACGAACAGTTCGGAGAGATATTCATGATTGTAGAGGACCGCGACGCCTGAGATGGCCCCGAGCGTCATGTTGACGACCAGCCCCGCCATCACAAGCGAGAGTGGCGAACTCTGGCCTGAACGGGCTACGGCAAAAACCGCGGCGGCCGCAAGCAAGGCGCCTGCAATGGCGACCGTCTCCCGGCCATGATCCAGAAGCCAGGGTTGCCATAGGAGTGCGATGACGAGAGCGAGTTGCGCGCCCGTCGAGATGCCAAGCGTCGTCGGCTCCGCCAATGGGTTTCGCAGGACCTGCTGCAAGAGGGTCCCGGCGAGCCCGAGCGCGGCGCCCGCCAGGATACTGATCGCGATCCGCGGCAGATGGGAATAGACGAACAACAGCGAAGGAACATCCCCTCCGTCCGCTGCCCAAATCGCGTCCGGCCACTCCGCGATCGGCACCAGACCGGTCAGCAAGCGAACGCTGAACAACAGTGCCAGCCCGGCCATTGATAGAACGAGCAAACCGGGGGAAACGCGCAAAACCCTGTCGTTGCGAGTTGGAAGGATGTTAACCGGCATCGGGCTTTTCACGTGCGAATTCATCGACAAGCATCTGTGAGAAACGCACGGCCGTCGGAAGCGCCCCATACATGGCGACATCGGGAAACAGCCTGACCTCCCCGGCCTTGACTGCGGGAATGGCGTTCCAAAGCGCGCTTGTCTTCAGGGTTTTCAGGGCGCGCTCCGTCTTCGCTCCGTCGCCGAGAACGAGCATGCGAGCAGAAGCGATCGCCGCGAGCTTCTCGATGCCGACATAGTCGAAGCCGTTGCTGTTGGTCGGTGCGGCCCATGCGTTTGCAAGCCCGACATGGGCCACGACATTGCCGGCAAAACTGTTCAATCCGAAGACATTCGCAAAGCGGCCATTGCTGTGGAGGTAGACGCAGAGGACAGGCGGGTGGCGCGGCGCGGACAAAACAGCCCGGTTGCGGGCGAGCGTCTGTTCCATCGCCGCCAGCAGGCTGCCGTCAGCCAAGCCGGGAAACGCCGTGACGACGGTTCGGGCAAAGCCCGCACACCGAGCGAGCTGATCGCGGCGGCCACCATGAAGATCGGTGACGACGACGTTGGAAATTCGGCGCAACTGTGGTTCGACCATTTTGGTGTAGCTGCTCGTGTAGATGATCGAGGGGGCAAGGGCATCGATCAACTCGAGGTTCGGCTCCCAGGGCGCACCAAGATCGTGGATAGGAGCCCGCGCCGCAAAAGCCGGGTTGGCAGAAAGAAAGCGATCGCGCTCAGTGATGGCGATCGGCGCCACCCCAAGCGAAAGCAGCGTTTCCGACGATGCCCAATCGAGCGCAACCACGCGAGCAGGAACAGCGTTCGGCTGCGCAGCCACGTCGCCGGCAACCAATGGAATGAGCGACGCTGCCCTTAGCAATGTCCGGCGGGTTATCGGCAAGACTGTCGCCCGATCCTTTCTGGAGCACAGATCGGGAGACCCCTTCGCGCAAAGGTCTCCCGGCATCTTTCTCACCACTTGTATTTCAAGGTCCCCAGCACCGTGCGCCCTTCTCCCATATTGCAGGCGAGGGTGAAGAAGCAGCTCGCGACATAGGACTTGTCGAATAGGTTGGTGACGTTCAGGTTGGCACTGAGGCCATTAAGCTCTGGATTGCGCTTGCCGAAATCATAGCTGAGCGCCGCATCGAAGAGCGTGTAGGAAGGTACCTTGAAGGTGTTGAGCGCATCGCCCCATGACGCGCCGGTGTAACGCACGCCGCCGGCGACCCCCACTCCTTCGAGCGGGCCAGCCTCCACCTGGTAGTCCAACCACAGGGACGCCATATGCCCGGGCACGCGAATGAGCTGTTTGCCCTCGGTCGCATAGCTCCCTTCAGCCGTCGCCTTGGTGACTTCCGAGTTGAGGTAGGTATAGGCGCCGATGAGGCTCAGGCCATCGGTCAACTCGGCAACGGCTTCGAACTCCAGACCGCGTGACCTGACTTCACCGATCTGTGCCGATTTGGTGATATCGGCCGGATCGGCAGTCGTGACGTTGACCCGCGTGAGATCGAAGGCCGAGACGGTGAAGAAGCCGTCCCAACCCTCCGGCTGGAACTTCACGCCAACCTCGTACTGCCTGCTCTTTTCCGGTTCGAACGCCTTGCCGAAACGATCCTCGCCGACGACCGGATTGAAAGATTCCGAGTAGCTGACATAGGGTGCGATGCCGCTGTCGAAGACATATGTCAGACCGGCGCGTCCGGTTAAAGCGGACCAATCGCTGTCCTGCAGGGCCGTTGCCGTCTTGGGATTGGTCGGTATACCCGGATCGCCGTTCCACAGATCATCCACCTTTGCCGAAACCCAGTCGTGCCGAAGGCCAAGGGTCAGTCGCCAGTTTTCGTACTCGATCTGATCCTGCGCGTAGAGACCGAACTGGTTTGTCGTGGTCTCGGCGTCGACCCAGGTGTTCCATCTCGAGAAGTCGATGGGGCTTCCGTAGGTCGGCGCAAAAATGTTCTCGATCCGAGGGCCTGTTCCCCATTTCTCGTCACGCGTCGCCCGGCTCCAGGCATAGTCGAAGCCGAAAAGGACATCATGGCCAATCGCACCGGTCTCGAACTTGCCGTTCAGTTGGTTGTCGATGCCGACTGTGTCGCCGAAGGCATGCCGGAGCTGCCAGTTTCTCGCGATGGCGGTGTTGCCTCCCGTCTGTGGGCTGAACAGCAGGCCGCTGTTGCGCGCGAGATAGTTCTCCTGGTTCTCGAAGTTGGAATAGCGGACGTTCTGCTTGAAGCTCCAATCAGCATTGAACTCGTGGAAGAACTCGTAGCCGAAATTGATCTGCTCCTGCGTTTCCCGGTCAAAATCCGGTTCCCCCAGGAAGCGTTCCATCGGCATCCGACCATAGGGGCTGGTGCCGTTGACCGCCGCCCACGGGTAATTGGTAACGGCAAGCGCATTGTTTTTCTGATAAGAGCCAAGCACCGTGAGATACGTCCCCTCGTCCGGCTTCAGCGTGACGCTGGGAGCGAGCAGCAGGCGATCGTCATCCGTGTATTCGACGTTGCCGTCGGCGAGGCGACCTAGTCCGACGAAACGTCCGAGGATTGCACCTTCGGCATCAAGCGGGCCGCTGACGTCAAAGGCTGCCTGCCTGTGGCTCTGAGTACCGAGCGAAAGCTGAGCCTCACCGCGCGCGTCTTCCGTTGGACGCTTGGAGATCATATTGATCATGCCGCCAGGCTGGTTCTGGCCATAAAGCACTGAGACCGGACCTTTGAGGACCTCCACGCGCTCCAAACCGTAAGGCTCGGCCGCCATGATACCGAAGTAGCTGAACGGCGTGTTGCGAAGGCCGTCAAGATAGGTATTGGCGAACTGGCCTCGGATAAAGATGTTGTCGGCCGCGACCACGGCGCCGCCATAATCCGAGCGCACGCCTGCGCTGTAGCGCAACGTCTCGTCCAGCCTGTTTGCGGCCTGCCGATCGATGCGATCGCGCGTGATGACCGAAATCGACTGCGGCGTTTCGAGCAAGGGCGTATCTGTCTTCGTGCCCGTCGATCCGCGGGTGGCAACAAAGCCGTCAACCGGACCCCATGGATTTTGACCGGTCACGCTGATCGTCTGCAACGCCGTCGCCCCGTCAACGGTAACGCCGCCGCCAACGGCGCCTGGCTCGGAGATCGCAACGGTCCGCGGATTAGTGAAGGTGTAAGTCAATCCCGAGCCGGCGAGGATCTTTGCAATCGCCACCTCGGGCGTTGCGCGACCGACAATGCCGGAGGTGTGTTTGGCCGAAGCGATAGACGGCACATAGGTGACCTGAATGCCGGCCTGCCGACCGAACCTGGCGAGCGCGTCACCGAGCGGCCCGGCCGCGATCGAAAAACTGGCCTCGGTCGACTGCGCCTGTGCCGGCAGCGGCGCCACCGCAGTGCCGCCGGCCACTGCCGTCGACATCAATAACGCAGCGGCAAACGCTCTGCCTGCCCGCTTGTTGTTCTTGCCCAAACGCCCCATTTTCTGCCCTCTTCTCACTACGCTTTCGCTCAGAAGGCCGAGCATTCGAACGACGTGCCGGCACCCTCTGATAGGGAAAACGGCGGCCACCAGAAAATTTTCACTTTTTTCTCAAGTTTTTTTAAAACGGTGAGATGACCGTCAGGTAGGGGGTAACGCTGCGTACCCTGCCGCCGTGAGGCTGGACAACGGCTTCGAGCGCCAACACAGGATCGCGCAGATCGTAGACACCGCTGACGAGACGTCTGCCAAACGAAGGGCTGGTTATCACGACCTCGCCCTTCTTCCATCGTGCGATGCGTGCGACGACGGCCGCGACAGTCTCGCGCTCGACGACGACCATCCCGTGCCGCCAGCTGGCAATCTGGCTTCGATCCTTCTTGCCGATCGATACGGACTGATCGCCTTCGGCAAAGGTCAGCCACTCGCCTTGCGCCAGATACGCAGGCGCGATTGCGTTGTCCGGCGGCAGATCCACGCCCACGAGGCCGTGGTCAACAGCTATGGTCAGACAGTCCGCATCGCTGCTCACATCGAACGCCGTACCGAGCGCAGTGGCTGTCACGCCTGCCGAGGTGACGCGAAACGGCCTTGTTTCGTCCGGCGCTACCTCGAAAAATGCCATGCCCTGAAGCAGTTCGATCTCTCGCCGCTGCGCTGTAACCGTCAGGGTGATAGCACTGTTCGGTCCAAGTGTGGCGAAACTGCCGTCAGGCAATTCGAGGCGACGGATCTCGCCGGTCGCGGTCATCGCGTCGGCCCTCGCTTGAAGGATAAGGCGTGGGCCGGAAGAGGCTGCAGCGACAAGTCCGGCGGCGCCAACGAAGCTGCCGACCATCAGCACGCGCCGGGAAATCGAGAAGGCGGCCTTGCGATCGGCCCTTCGTCGATCCGTGAGAATCTTGCCGGTCATGCCGTGGATTTCCAGAGCTTCCGACCACGCCTTCTCCTGTGCGGGGCCGCGCGACAGCCAACGACGCGCAACGTCGAGGGCAACCGGGTTTTCCGGGTCGCTCTGAATGCGGATCAGGAGATCCACCGCCTCATCGAAAAGCCTGTCCTCTTCGGACACGTCATCCTCCATTTGCGTGCCTCCATCACCGCATCGGGTCGCCCTTGTACCGCGCCCATATACGAAAACGCGGCAGCGTGAAGGATTTTCACAGTGCCGCCGGGAATTCTATAGATCCTGCAGCCTGATACGCACATGCCGGTAGGCATCCCGGATCAGTGCCCATGTGCGCGTGGTTGAAAGACCGATCTTTTCAGCGACTTCAGCGATCGTCAGATCTTCCAGCCGGTAGAGTTCGAAAGCCCGCCGAGTGCGCTCGGGCAGTTCGGCAAGAGCCGCATCGGAAAGCGCCAGTCGCTGCTTGTCGTAGAGCGCTGCTTCCGCCGATGGCCTGGGATCGGCAATCGCCGTGAACTCCGCATCGGGAATGTGATCGACCGGTGCAGCCTGCTCGCGGCGATGGTAATCGATCGCCAGATTGCGGGATATCTTGAACAGATACGCTCTGGGATTGTTCTGATTGCCCTTGGGGTTTGCGCCCATCAGCCGTACGAACGTGTCCTGCGTCAGGTCTGCCGCCGTCTCTTCCGACAGTCCGCGCCGGCGCAAGGAACCCGCGAGTTCCCGTGCATGCCGCCGGAAAAGATTATGAATATCCCAGGCCAATTAGAAACGTCCCCGTGAGGCGAAACCGCACGTCGGCTCGGGGTTGCGGCTGCACGAAGTCGCAGAGCCGTCGCACTGCCGTTCGGGCATCGGTTTTGGCTGCGTGTAAGAATGCATTTGCAGAGACCTGGGCATCGATCATCACATTTCGAACTGGCCCTTCTTAAGCCAGAAGCCGAATTACCTAGCAAGAACCATTAGTTACCGCGCGGTTTCGCCAGGAGATACCCGATCGATTAAAACATGTGTCTTTTTGTCATGTTTATCAACTCGATAGCCATCCGACCTGGTTTTTCGGACGGTGAGCACTCCTGGGGG
Organism: Ensifer adhaerens; assembly: GCF_013283195.1. Taxonomy (GTDB): domain Bacteria; phylum Pseudomonadota; class Alphaproteobacteria; order Rhizobiales; family Rhizobiaceae; genus Ensifer; species Ensifer adhaerens_G. The sequence continues at coordinate 159,676 of NZ_JABEKT010000003.1, forward strand.
TCACAGTCTTTTTCTAGAATCGCGTGTCATTAACGCAACATTGACGGAGGACCGAGCCACCAGACGAACACGAAACGGCAAGGCAACGAGCTATGCCTCCACCGGTTAACGAGGTCATGCTGATGCCGCGTCGGGTTATCCTCTGCGCACTTGTCCCTCCATTCTGCTCTTTCCGCACCCGTCGCCACGTGTAAAAAAGTGAAGTGAACCTTGCCAGCCGCCGAGCGCAGCATCTCGGCCGACAGGTCGACATCGCCGAGGATCCTGACACAGCGGTCGTAGTAGACCGCCCCTGCCCTTGTCAGTTCCACCCGCGGGGTCGAGCGATGGAACAGCTGCACGCCGCGTTCCTTCTCCGGCGACTGGATCTGACAGGCCGGCTGGGCGATATGCCCCCCGTGCCGCGGCGCGACCGAAATGCGGCTCCTCGGCAACCGCCACGAAATAGCTCAGCTGGCGAAGTTCCATACCGTTCTTCGTCTTCCGAAGAGACACGCGCGTGCAGGCAAGCAGGACGAAATACGCCCAGCGAACAAAGCGGAATCATTGATGCTAATATCGATGCAGTGTGTCCACCTAGCGTCCAGGTATTTTGCCAATACCCCGTATTGAAATATTCAGCGTCCCCTCACCGAACGCCCTGCGGCTGGGCCTCCAACATCGGAACGGCGTCGAGGAGCATCTGCGTATAGGAATGCTGGGGCGCGGTGAAGATTCGGGTCGCGGTCCCCTGTTCCACGATCTCCCCATGACGCATCACCACGACGCGGTCGCACAGATGGTGGACGACGGACAGATCATGGCTGATGAATAGAAGTGTGATGTTGAGTTTTTGGCGCAGCTCCATCAACAGATTGATGACCTGTGCCTGGATCGACACATCGAGGGAGGCGACGGGTTCGTCGCAGATAATGACCTCGGGCTGCATTGCGAGCGCCCGGGCGATTGCTATGCGCTGACGTTGACCGCCCGAGAACTGGTGCGGATAGCGATCCGCCATCGCCGGATCGAAGGCGACGGCGCGCAGCCACCTGTTGACGTAGTCGCGGGCACCGCTGCGTGTGCAGAAACCGTGCGCGATGGGCCCATCGGCCAACGACTGGAAGATCGTACGGCGAGGATCCAGCGAGGCGAAAGGATCCTGGAAGATCATCTGCACGTGGGTGCCGAGCTTGCCCGTCGCCGAGCGCACGGGCTTGCCACCGATGCTGATCGTCCCTGACGTCGGCGCATAGATGCCGCACAATATGCGTCCGAGCGTCGATTTGCCGGATCCGGATTCCCCGACCAGGCCGAGGATCTCGCCGCGGGAGATGGTGAGGTCTGCGGATATCACCGCATGGACCGGACGGAGGTCTCGCGCCAGCCCCCAGCGCATGGCGAGTGCCCGCAGGTAGCCAATGGGTGGGGCAAAGACCTTTCCGACCGCCTCCGCCCGCAAGAAGGCGGTATCGGCTGCAGCACCGATGGCAGCGCCGCCAAGCCCGCTCAAATCCATCGGGCCGGCTGCCTCGGTCGCAGCGGACGCCAGCGGCTCGCCGGGCTTCGAACGTGACGGCAACGCGTCCAGCAAACCTTGCGTATAGGGATGCTGCGGATTGTGCAGGACCTGCCGCGCGGGGCCCTGCTCGACGATCTTGCCGCGCCGCATGACCGCTATGGTGTCGGCAATCGTGGAGACGGTGGCCAGGTCGTGGCTGACCCAGATCAGGGATATTCCGATCTCGGCGACCAGCGCTTTCACCATGCGCAAAATCTCGGCCTGCACCGAGACATCGAGCGCGGTGGTCGGCTCGTCGGCAATCACAAGCTGCGGACGATGGAGAAGAGCGATGGCAATGGCGACCCGCTGCCGCATGCCGCCGGAGAACTCGTGCGGGTACTGGTCCACCTTGCTTTCCGGATCGACGATCTTGACCCTCGCCAGCGCCTCGACCGCGCGGCGGCGTATGTCGGCGTCCGATACCTTCTCGTGTGCACGAAGTGCCATGCCGATCTGATCGATGATCCTGACCACCGGGTTCAGCGTCATCATCGGGTCCTGGAACACCATGGAGATGTCCTTGCCCCGGATCTTGCGCAGCGCCTTTTCATGGAGGCCGACCAGTTCGCGTCCGTTGAAGCGGATGGAACTGCCCGGCTGGATGCGGCCGGTCTCGTCCAGCAGGCCGATCAGAGAGAAGCCGGTGATCGACTTGCCCGAACCGCTTTCGCCAACCAGCCCCATGACTTCGCCACGCTTCAGCGTGAAGGAGATGTCATCCACCGACTTGACGGTGCCTTTTTCGGTCTCGAAATAGGTCCGCAGATTGCGGACATCCAGAAGATCATTCATTTGCGCAGCCTCGGATTGAGCTGGTCCCGGATCTGGTCGCCGACGAGGTTGATCGCCATGATCAGGGCGATCAGTGCGACGCCGGGATAGATCGCGATCCAGTAACGCCCGGACATGAGGTACTGGAAGCCGTTGGCGATCAGCATGCCGAGCGACGGTTCCGTCGGCGGCAGACCGACGCCCAGGAAAGAAAGGGTAGCTTCCAGGGATATGGCGGAGGCGATCTGCACCGTGGCGACCACGATGAGCGGCGGCAACGAGTTCGGCAGAATGTGGCGGGTGATGACGAACCAGCCGCTCATCGGAACGGAAAGGGCCGCCTGGACATAGTCCTTCTGGCGCTCGGCCGCCGCCGCGCCGTGGGCCGTTCGCACGAAATAGGCATATTGGGCAAAGACCAGGGCGAGGATCAACTGCGACTTGCCCTGGCCGAGGATCGCTGCCACGACGAAGGCCAGCAGGATCGCCGGGAAGGAAAGCTGGATGTCAACGATGCGCATGATGACGGATTCTGTGCGCCCGCCGACATAAGCGGCAAAACACCCCACCACTGCCCCGATCGAGAAGGCGATGGCACCGGCCACCAGACCCATCTGCAGGGAAATGCGCAGGCCGTAGACGATGGCCGAAAGCAGGTCGCGCCCCTGGCTGTCGGTGCCCAGCAAATGCACGATGCCGGTGGACCCGACATAGCCCGGCGGGCGGCGGGCATCGCGCAGCACCAGCGCCTTCAGGTCGTAGGGGTCCTGAGGCACGAGGAACGGCGCGAAGATCGCCAAAAGGATGATGGCAACCACCACCGCAAGGGCGGCGACCGCAACCTTGTTGCGGCGGAACATGCGCCAGAACTCGGCGAGCGGCGAGACGGATCTTACCGCACTGGCTTCCATCGACATCTCAGCGTCTCCCCTGCCGCAGGCGTGGATCAAGCACCGCATAGGCGAGATCCACGCATAGATTGATGACCACGAACAGCGCCGAGACCAGCATCAGGTAGGCGACCATGACAGGCCGGTCGAGCGAGGTGATGGAATCGACGATCAGCTTGCCAAGCCCGGGCCAGCTGAAGATCGTTTCGGTGACGAGCGCGAAGGCAAGCGTCGACCCGAGCTCCAGTCCGAACACGGTGACCAGGGGGATCGAGATCAGCTTGAGCACATGTCGGCGCAGGATGGTTCCCTCGGAAATGCCGGCGGCGCGCGCGAACTTGATCGTGTCGGTCAGCATCACCTCGCGCGTACCGGAGGCAGCCAGCCGGCACATCATCGACAGCTTGAACAGCGACAGATTGAGGGCCGGCAGGATGAGATGCGACCAGCCGTCCAGGGTAAGAAAGGAAAACGGAATACCGAACAGATCCGCCGTTTGGCCGCGTCCGCCGGCTGGAAGAATGCCGAACTGCACGGCAAAAACCATGATCAGCATCAAACCGATCCAGAAGCTCGGCACCGAAAAGCCCAGGATCGACACCGCCATGATGGCCTTGGAGAGCAGACTGTCGGGCTTGTAGCCGGCATAGACTCCGAGCGGAATGCCGATCAGGGAAGCAAACAGCACCGCGATCAGCGTCAACTCCAGCGTCGCCGGCAGGCGCTGCGCGATCAGTGTGACGACCGGCATATTGAAGACGAAGGATCGCCCGAGATCGCCGGTCAACAGACGCTGCAGGAACTGGAAATACTGCTCCCACAGGGGCAAATCGAGCCCATATTGCGCGATGACCTGCTGGCGCATTTCCTGCGTCACGTCGGGTGAGATCAGAACGTCAACCGGATTCCCGATGACGTAGACGCCCATGAAGACGAGCATGGACATGATCAGCAGCACGAAGAACGCCTGTCCCAACCTGCGAAATATAAAGGATGCCATGTCTGCCTCTGGGTGGATGCATAAGGGAGCTGGACGCCCCCGAGGTTTCAGTGCCAGCCGTGCTCGATCTCGTGGCGCGTCTCCTCGACGCCCACCTGCCAGATCGCCAGCATCTCCGCGTCAGGCCGCTGGAAGACGCCGTGGTAGTTGCCTTCAGCGATACGCTCGCGCTTGCGGCCCGCATCGACGCGCGCGGCGGCAGCAAAGTCGATCCGTTCCTTCTGGAAATTCGGGATGGGCGCACCCTCCAGACGGGTCCAGGGGAAATTCTCCATCCAGCTCGCATGTGAGGCCGCGGGATCGATCTCCAGCACCTTGGCCATGGTCTTGGGCGCACGCCACCAATCATGCAGCTTGACCGAGCAGTCACGGTTGCGGTTCAGCCATTCGCTGATCACCGGATTGATCGGCGTGTTGCCGCCATGCCCGTTGACGACGAGGATGCGTCGGAAGCCGGACCGATAAAGGCTGTCGAGCATGTCCTCGAACACGCCGATATAGGTGCGCAGCGACAGGGTCACCGTGCCAGGGAAATCGGCAAACCCCGAGGCCATGCCGTAGGGCAGGCATGGAAAGACCGGCACCCCGAGCGGCGCGGCCGCTTCCACGGAGACACGCTCGGCCAGGATCATGTCGGTGGCGAGACTGAGGTAAGCGTGCTGCTCGATGGAGCCAACCGGCAGAACGCACCGATCATCCTCCTTCACCCGCTCCTCCACCTGGCTCCAATGCATGTCCTGAATGCGCATAGTCCGTCCTTTTCGCTGCTCGGCCACACCCTCAGGACGTCGCCCATCCTGGCCATCAAATGGGAAGCCTCTTCCTGAATTAGTTCTTTATGGATCAAAAATTACGGTTGACGCAAGGGTTTTACGCCAAATAAGGTTCCATTTGAGATCAATATCTATTTTGCATGGGATGGCGGCATGGACGAGGCGATGCGTCAGGCACTGTTTGAGGGACGGGCCGGCCGGGAGGAACCCTTGGTCACGCCCGACACGAAGATCGACGCCCTCATGCATGCGAAGCTTTGGGACAATCCCTGCTGGTTCTCGTACCGGCTGAACTTTCTGGCTCTTCATTTCAACAACCCGGTCTACGGCTATATTCAGCAGCAGTTGGGCCTGCTTCGGCCCGACTTCGTGGTGCTGTGGTCGCTCCATCTGGGCGGAAGCTCGACGATGACCGATGTCGTGCGCTCTTCCGGTTTCCCGAAGAACACGCTGAGCCGTGCGGCGAACAAGTTGACACGATTGGGCATGATCGATCGCCAGACCGACCCTGACGATCAGCGCCGCATCACGCTCGATCTGACCGAAAAGGGCCGGGAAGCAGTGGACGCCACCAAGGGCATGATGATCGAGCACGAGCGGCGCATGCTGGAGTGCCTCAGCCCCGCCGAGCGGCTGAACCTTTCCGAAATTCTGACCAAGCTCGTCACTGCATCGGGACAGTGGCCGCAAATGATCGATGGCGACCAACCGGACGGGGACCTGTGATCAGCGAGAAGATCGGGCTCGAGGTCGAACGGACACGTCCGCACCAACCAAATTACAATGAGAGAGGAACACAATGCCAATAAAATCCATACTCCGCGCGGCCCTGGTGGCCACCATCCTGTCCTCACCCGCCGCAGCACTTGCCGCCGACCTGGTGATCGCGACGAAGAACGGCCCAGCCTCCATGGACCCGCACTTCACCGCGACATCCGCCAATGCCGAGGCGACCAAGCATATCTTCGACACGCTCCTGCGCTCCGGCAACAACCTTGAGATCCAGCCGTCGCTGGCCACCAGCTGGCAGGCGCTGGACGATACGACCTGGGAGTTCAAGCTGCGTCAGGGCGTGAAGTTCCATGACGGCTCCGACTTCACTGCCAAGGACGTCAAGTTCTCCATCGAGCGCATCCCCAACGTCACCGGGCCGAACCCCTCGACCATCTACGTGCGGCGCGTGGCCACCGTCGAGATCGTCGACGACTACACGGTGCGCGTGAAGACCAACGGTCCCGCACCCACGCTGCCCAACGATTTCATTCGCCTGTTCGTCGTTTCCCACAAGGCCGCCGCTGACTACTCGACCAAGGACAGTTCCGCCGAAGGCTTCAACACCGGCAAGGCGACGATTGGCACTGGCCCCTACAAATTCGTCAGCTGGGCGCCGACGCAGGACCTGGTGCTCGAGAAATTCGACGGCTACTGGGACGGCCCCCAGCCCTGGGACAAGGTGGTGCGCAAGGAAATCCCGAACGACGCTGCCCGCGTCGCCCAGCTGAAGGCCGGCCAGGTCGACCTTATTTCCAAGGTGCCGGCGACCGATCTCGCCAGCATCGAGTCCGATTCCGCACTGCAGGTGATCAAGACGGAATCGATTTACATCCCCTATCTGGAGTTCGACTTCCGAAAGGACTCCCCGCAGGTATGGGACAATGGTGGCAAGAAGCTCGACAAGAACCCCTTCCTCGATGCGAAGGTGCGTGAGGCCTTCGACCTGGCGCTCGACCGTGAAACCATCGTGGAATTTGCGCTCGAGGGCATGGGCGTCGTCTCCACACAGCTCGTCAGCCCCAACATCTTCGGCTACAACAAGACGATCGCTGCGCCGGCCTTCGACGTCGAGAAGGCGCGCAAATTGATGGCCGAGGCCGGATACCCGGATGGCTTCAAGGTTGCGCTCAGCTATGCAAACGATCGGATGCCGACGGAGCTTGGCCCGACCGTCGCCCAGATGCTGGCGGCGATCAATGTGACTGTCGATGTACAGGGCGTGCCGGCGGCAGTGTTCAATCCGGCCAAGACGCGTGGCGAATATTCGCTCTACATGGCGTCCTGGGGCACGCTCACGGGTGAAGCCAACTACATGCTGTCATCCCTCATGCACACCAACGACGCGGCCAAGTCGCTCGGCGCCTTCAACGTGCGCGGTTACTCCAATCCGCAAATGGACAAGCTGATCGAGGGCGCTGCGGTCGAGATGGACGAGGGTAAGCGCCGTGCCATGCTCGAGGATGCGAACCTGCTGGTGGCGAGCGACCGGCCGGATCTGCCGCTGGCCACGAACCTCTCCGCCTGGGGCGCCAAGGCTGACACGGTGACTTACGATCCGCGCTCGGACGAGGACACGCTGGCGATGGATGTCCATCCCAAGCAGTAATCCCGTCAACTTGCTTTTGGGGCACCGGTCAAAGGCCGGTGCCCTTTCTCGTAGAAATCGGAGAGTCCCATGACGAAATTCGCCCTTGCCATCCATGGGGGTTGCGGCGTGATGGCCAAGCTTGACCTCAGCGAGGCCGAATGGATTGCGGCCCGCCGGGACCTCGGGCGCGCGCTGAAGGCCGGCTACGCTGTCCTGGAACGCGGCGGAAACGCCATCGACGCGGTGCAGGCGGCCGTCGTCGTCATGGAGGACAGCCCGCATTTTAACGCCGGACATGGTGCGGCACTCAACGAGAACGCCATCCATGAGCTGGATGCGTCGATCATGGACGGAAAGACGCTGGCCGCCGGTGCGATCTGCGCGTCGCGCCGCATCCGCAATCCGGTGCTTGCGGCGCGCGCCGTCCTCGAACACGGAGACATGGTCATGCTTGCCGGCCCCGCGGCGGATCGTTTTGCCGAGGCCAGGGGACTGGCAGTGGAGGAACAGGCCTATTTCACCACCGAGCGGCGCAAACAGGCGCTGGCGGCGATGAAGGCACATGTTGCCGCCGGCACCCAGGTTGCCGCCAGCGAGTCGGAAAAGCACGGGACGGTGGGCGCGGTTGCACTTGACCAGCATGGCCACCTGGCCGCCGCGACCTCGACCGGCGGCTACAACAACAAGCCCGACGGACGGATCGGCGACAGCCCGGTCATTGGCGCGGGCACTTATGCGCGTGATGGCGTCTGCGCCGTCTCCGGCACCGGCAAGGGCGAATTCTTCATCCGCCATGTCGTCGGCCACGAGGTCGCCGCGCGCATGGCCTATCTCGGCGAGGATGTGAGGACGGCTTCGGCAAAAGTCATCATCGAGGACATGAAGCCACATAATATCGGCGCCGGCCTGGTCGCCGTCGGCGCTGACGGCACCGTCGCCGCACCCTACAATACCGACGGGATGTTCCGTGGCTGGGTCACCGAAGAAGGCGACTTCTATGTCGCCTCGCATGCGGAGGTCATGGCGTTGACCGGCGATTGACTGTCCACCTAACAGGCTGAGGCATGACGCCAATCACGGTCGCCCGTGCGCCTGTCCTTCGTCATCGCCTCGCCCACGACGCCAACCGGAACGAAGTTCGGGTTGGGTTTCGCAGAAGCATTGGGGAAGCCAGCGGATGACCAAGTCACGATCTCGAAGATCGTCGCGGCGTGCTGCCAGGAACGCGCTTCTGCGGTAGGCGATCGGTTTTCGGGGCCAATCCAACCCGTCAATTCAGGCCGGCCCGGGCAAGCCCCTCGATGAGGCGCGCCCGATCCTCGGCGCGCACGAAAGAAGATGTAGCTCCGACAGCGTGCCGTGAGATGTCGGGGACGAGCGACTTGAGGCGTCCGAGCAAGTCCGTGGCAGCCTCCTCATTGCCCAGAAGTCCGGCACAGGCCGTGCCGATGACCAGTGGGACCGCGTGGCCGGACCGCAAGCGATGCGCCTCTCGTGCGTAGCTCAATCCGAGTTCGTAATCGCCGCCCTGGAAATAAGCCATGGCATAGTAAAACTGAAAGTCGCCGAGAAAAGCCTCGCGCGGGCTCAGTCTGAGGGCGTAGTCGATGCATGGAATGGCGGCCGCCGCGCGGCCCCCGTTGGCATGCGCAAGTCCCAACTGGCCATGGGCAAACGCGGAGTTGGGGTTGATGGCGACAGCCTGGCTGATCGCTGCCATCGCCAGGACATTGTCGCGCGTCGCAAAGGCTATCATCGCCTGCGCAAGGTACGCCCACGGTTCCTTATCGTCCGCGGCAATGGCTTGTTGGACGAAATCCCTGGCTAGGGCCATGGCGAATCCCATGTCCTCCCACCCCTGGAACGCGCGCCACATGGTAATCCAACCTTTCATGGCGAGCGCCTGGGCATAACCGGGAGCCAGTCCGATTGCCCGATCGAGCAAAGGGAGCATCTTGCCGCTGCTCTCCTCAGACAGTTGCGAACACAGGAACATCGCCCGTACGACACATTCCCAAGCATCAAGGCCACGATGCGGCTTGGGGCTTTCGCGGGCATGCTCTGCCACCAGGAGTTCCGGCCCGATGCGACCGACGACGCTTGCGGTGATTTCGTCCTGAATGACGAAGATGTCGCCAAGGTCGCCGTCGTACCTCTCGGCCCAGAGCTGGACTTCGGAGGCCGCATCGATGAGCTGCGCGGTCACCCTCATCCGGTTGCCGGACTTGCGGACACTCCCCTCGAGAATATAGCGGATCCCGAGTTCGCGCCCGATGGCGCGCACATCCACGGGCTTTCCCTTGTAGGTGAACATTGTGTTGCGGGCGATCACGAAGAAGCCCTTGAGCTTGGATAACGCGGTGGTGATGTCCTCGGTGAGCCCATCGCTGAAGAAGTCCTGCTCCGGGTCGGGGCTCATGGCGTTGAACGGCAGCACTGCAATGGATGGTCGGTCCGGAAGTGCGGGCCTTAGCGATACCGTTCCTGCTGTCGTCCTTCCCAAAAGCGCGCGGTACAGTCGCACGGGCCGCTCCATGTTCTTGAGCGCGCGTTCGCCGAGGTACTCGTAGTCGCAGTCGAGCTTGCCCTGGAGGTGATCGTACGCCGTGCCGGAAATGCAAATGCCGCCTGGATCCGCCAAGGTCTGGAGGCGGGCCGCGATGTTGACGCCTTCGCCGTAGAGATCCCCATCAACCTCATGGATCACATCACAGAGATTGACGCCGATCCGAAAGATGATGCGTTGCTCCGTCGGGATATCCGCCTGGTTTTCGGCAATCCCCTTCTGAACGGCGACCGCGCACGCGACGGCATCGACGACCGAGCCGAACTCCACGAGCGCACCGTCGCCCATCAGCTTGACAATACGGCCCCGATGGTCGGCCAGTAGCGGATCGATCACCTCCCGGCGCAGAACCTTGAGGGCAGATAGCGTCCCAGGCTCGTCATGTTCGACGAGGCGGGAATAGCCGACGACGTCAGCGGCCAAGATCGCGGCCAGCCGCCGCTCTGCTCTTGCAGTTGCCATGGCTGTCTCCCCTCAGGAGATCCGCCGCATGAAGCCCAGGCGATTGACGCGACATGCACCATCCGGGGGCCTGACACCACGCCCGTGCTGGTTCATGTTACCACTGAGACGGTCATGTGGCGACGCTCCATCAGCCACGTGTCCCAATCTCAGGATGGTCCGGAGTGGGGTTTTCTAAACCCTGCCGATCCCCGTGTGCGTTTCTGGCGCCTTGAGGTACCAATCAGCATCCAGCGAACATGCCTCGATGTAGTCTATCTTCATCTCGCTAGGGATCGCACCAAACGCAACCCGGCTCTCCGCCCCTCACCTACGTTGGACCTCGTCGAAGAGAGCTCCGTGCATGGCGAGCCGCTGCTGCAACTGACCCTCGTTGGGCAGGCGATAAAGGCGCGTCTGTTGCAATAGTTTTACGCTCGCGATTGCTGCCTTCGTTATGTTTTCTACAGCAACGAGTGGCAGATGGGAGCGTCGACCGTGGTCTCCTTCGTGCCGACCGCCAGCATTCATGCGCAACATTTTCGGGTCTCGCATCGGCCTTTGATAGTTTCGATCCCGGCCATCATCTCGATCGCCACAGTTGCCACGAATGCGATTCACGCGGAGGACTTGTTCGAAGTTCGGCCCGTAGCCGGGGCTACGGGCCGTTTTGCGGAGATTTATTCCTCGATGTCGACCTTCTCGAAGCGGTGCGAGCCCAAGGGCTCCATCACATAGTTCGTTACCTTCTTCGACATCGGCAGCACAACGGTGGAGTGGGCAATCGGGACCCAGGGCGCCTGGTCGCTGATGATGGCCTGTGCCTCTTCGTAGAGTTTCGTCCGCTCGCCTTGATCCGCGCTGGTACGCGCCTTCTGCAAGATCTCGTCGAGCGGCTTGGAGCACCAGTTGGCATTGTTGCTGCCGCCGACGCCGGAGCAGCTGAAGAAGTAGCTGAGCAGATTGTCAGGATCGCCGTTGTCGCTGGTGCCGCCCAGGATGATGGCGCCATCGCGCGCCTTGTCCCGCGACTTCTTGAGGTATTCGCCCCATTCGTAGGAGACGATCTCGACGCCGATGCCGACCTTGGCAAGATCCGCCTGCATCAGTTCTGCCGCACGGCGCGCGTTCGGCATATAGGGACGGCTGACGGGCATCGCCCAGATCTTCATCTTCAGATCCTTGACGCCGGCGTCGTCGAGCAGCTTCTTTGCCGCCTCCGGATCGTAGCTGTAGCCGTCGATCGAACCGTTATAGCCCCACATCGTCGGCGGCAGGACGCTCTTGGCCATCTGTCCCATGCCCTGATAGACGGAATCGACAATGGCCTTGCGGTCGATCGCCATGTTGATGGCGCGGCGCACCTCCAGCTTGTCGAACGGCGCGACCAGGGTGTTCATCGCGAGATAGGAGACGTTGAGACCAGGCTGTTCCAACACGGTCAGGTTCGCATTTGCCTTCAGTCCAGCGATGTCGGCCGGCGCCGGGTACGGCGCGACATGGCATTCGCCCGCCTGGAGCTTCTGCATGCGTGTCGTCGGATCGGTGGTGATCGCGAAGATGAGGTTGTCGATCTTCGGCGCGCCGTCCCAATAGTCCGCATTGGCCGCAAAGCGAATTGCTGCGTCCTGCTGGTAGTCGACAAATCGGAACGGCCCGGTGCCGACCGGCTTGCGGTCGAGGTCTTCGCGCCGTCCCTCAGCCGCCAGCTTGTCGGCATACTCCTTCGACATGATCGAGCCGAAGTTCAGGGCAAGCTTTGCGGGAAGCGACGCGTCCGGCTGCTTCAGCACGAACTTGACGGTCTTTTCATCGACCTTGACGATGTCCTTGATCACCGATGGCATGTCCATCGCGTTGAACATCTCCCAGTTCGCACCGGGAAAATAGCTGTTCCACGGATCGGTCTTGTCCAGCTGGCGATGATAGGTGAAGAGCACGTCGTCGGCGTTGAAATCACGCGTCGGCGTGAAGGTGTCCGTCGACTGGAACTTCACGCCCTCACGCAGTTTCAGCGTGTATTCGAGATTATCGTCGGAAATCGTCCAGCTTTCGGCGAGGCCCGGAACGACGTTGGTCGTACCGCTTTCGAATTCGGTGAGGCGATCATAGATCGTTTCCGCCGAAGCGTCCCACGTGCTGTTGGCCGAATAGAGCGCTGCATCGAAGCCCTCGGGCGCGCCCTCTGAGCAATAGACGAGTGTCTTGGCCATGGCCGGCGTCAGGGCGAGGCCCGAAAGCATCGTTGCAGCAAACAGAGAAACAACGGTCTTGCGCGTCCGCGCGAATTTCAGAGTCATTGACGTATCCTCCCTCGGGAATGGAATGCGAAATGTCCGGCAAATGTCTCGCCGGCAGGTCAATCAGCTTTGCCCGCAGTCGTGCCGAGGCCGCGGCCGGGCGCCCAGACGAGATCGGGTGCGGTCCAAAGCACATCGTTGCGGATCAGTTTCACGAGTTCGCCCGCCTGCAGGTCGAGGAAACGCTCGCCCTTTTCTGCCGTTGCGCTGCGCGGATCGCCCCAGGTGCCGGTTACCGGCGCGCGCTCGGCGAAGGAATAGAACCGCGATACGTCCGCCGGCACATCGACAGGATGCTGCTGGTTGCCATAGGCCTGGCCGAACATCTCGGTCTTCACCGCGTCGGCGGCGATCGCCAACATGACGGATGCCTCGCCTTCGCAGGCATGATGCGCACCGGTGTCGACCTCGAAGATCTTGCCCGTCTCTTCCGGCGCCAGCATCCACGGCGTCGTGGCGACGATCGGCATGGCGAACTCGACCGCGAGTTCACGCACGGCAACCGCGAGCGGATCCATGTTGCCGCCATGGCCGTTGACGATGAACAGCCGCGAGAAACCGAGTGTCTTCAGCGAGCGGACGATGCAGCGGATGACGCGGCTGAGCGTATCGTAGTCGAGCGTTATGGTGCCGCCGAAAGGAAGGTGGTGTTCACTCATGCCGAGCCAAAGGCCAGGCAGAACGGCGACCGGGATGTCGTTAGCGACCAGATGGGCGGCACGAATGGCCGCAGCCGATGCGCTGGCGGTGTCGGTAATGACCGGCAGGTGCGGGCCGTGCTGTTCCAGCGAGCCGATCGGCAGGATGGCGAGCGCCCCCGGCTTGCCGGCGATTTCGCGCAGGCTGGGGGCGGTCATGCGCGCCCATTCAACTTCCTTCGTCATGTCAGGCCCTTTCATCAGATGTCCGGATCGCAGGCGCCCGGACCGCCATGCACGCGACTGCGTCTGGCAACATTGCGAAACATGCGCAAACGGCAGCCGGCAGAGGGCGCCGATTTGCGCTGGTTCAGGTCACTGTTTTCTCCGGCAAGCGATGAGTCGGGTTTCGGCTGAGCGCCGCGGAGCGAACGGCGCCAAGTTTGCACAGTCGGAAATATCAATCAAATTATTTTTCGTATAAGAAAATTATATTTCTTAAAATGCCCACCTGGCGCAGCAAACGACATTGTACCGCTCCGCCGCCGCCCATGCGGACGGACGGCGAATGGCAGCTCTGGCGCTCGCTCGCGCCTCAGCCCTGGGCCAGATGACACCGCGCGTGGCGCACCCCATCCCCGAGGCGCCGCAGATCCTGCGGCGCCTCGCAGCCATTGGCGGCCTTGCCGCATCGTTCCCGGTAGAAGCAGCCGGTCGGCAGTTTGCGGTTGTTTGGAAGCTCCCCGATCCGCACCTCGGCAAGGGTCGGCAGCGGCGTTTCGAAACTCGGAGCCGAGGCCAGAAGCGTCCGGGTGTAAGGGTGCCGCGGATTGCCGAGAACCGCGTCGGCCGGACCTGATTCAACGATCTGGCCGAGATACATCACAGCGACGTCGTCGCAGAAATGGCGCACCAGCGCGACGTCGTGGGAAATAAGCAGGTACGTCAGACCCCGCTCCCGCTGCAACTTCAAGAGCAGGTTGACGATCTGCGCCTGCACCGACACATCGAGCGCCGACGTCGGCTCGTCCAACACCATGAGATCAGGATCCGTGCTCATGGCACGGGCGATTGCGATGCGCTGGCGCTGGCCGCCCGAAAATTCGTGGGGCAGCCGATCCAGATGTTCCGGCCTCAAGCCGACGGCGGCGGCCAGTTCCGCCGCTTTGGCATGCAGTTCGGCATTGCTGTGTCCGCCGCGAATGTGCAGCGGTTCGCTGATCAGCCGCCAGACCGGCAGCCGCCGATCGAGCGAGGATTGCGGATCCTGGAAAACGATCTGCATCTTCTGCCGCAGGTCGCGCTTCTGCCTTCCCTGTGACGCCTGAAAATCCTGGCCGTCGATCGCCACCGAGCCCTTTTCGTACGGCGCAAGCCCGATGATCGCCTGGGCGAGCGTGCTCTTGCCGCAACCGGACTCGCCGACAATGCCGAGGCTTCCGCCGCCGCGAACCTGAAGGCTGACTCCGTTGACGGCGTGCACATGTGAGGTGGCACGGCCGAGCCAGTCTCGGGATGCCGGAAAGCGGACAGTGAGATCGGAAACCGCCAGAACCGGTGGGGCTATCGTGTCAATACCTTCGGTCATTGCCGGCTCCCCTGCTCTGCTATTTCCGGCCCGACACCTCGCCGCCAGCACGCGACCTCTCGACCATCGGCCCCCGCCAGTTGCGGAGACCGGGATCGACAGAGGTCGATCGCTTCCTTGCATCGCGGCTGAAAATAGCAGCCGGCAGGCGGATGCATCAGGTTCGGTACCGCGCCGGTGATCGCTTCGAGCTCCTGCTTCGGCGCCACCCGTTCCGGCAGACAGCGCAGCAGCGCCTGGGTATAGGGATGCTGCGGCGCATCGAGAACGGTTCGGGTCGCGCCATGCTCGACGATCCTTCCGGCGTACATCACGTAAAGCCGGTCGCAGAGCTGCGACACGACCGCGACGTTATGCGAGATGAAGATCACCGACGTCCCGGTCCGGCGCGCACGGTTCTGGATAAGCCGCAGGATCACGGCTTGCACAGTGACATCGAGCGCAGTCGTCGGCTCGTCGGCAATGATGAGGCCGGGATTGCACGAGAACGCCATGGCGATCAGCACCCGTTGGCGCATGCCGCCGGAGAGCTCGAAAGGGTATTGCTTCATGACGCGCTCGGGGTCGCCGATCAGCATGTCGGCGAGAATATCCCGCGCAATGCGCCTCGCATCCGGCAAGCTTGCCTCCTCGTGACGCATGATGACGTCGGTCAGTTGTTTGCCGATGCGGATCGTCGGGTTGAGCGCGTTCATCGGCTCCTGGAAGATGGTCGAGACCATCTTGCCGCGCACGTCCTGCAGCTGGCTGTCGTCCATGGTCAGCGTGCTATGGCCAAAGAGCCTGACGGATCCGCCGGTGATCCTGTAGCGTCCTTTGGGCAGCAGTCCTGTGGCCGCCATGGTCGTCACCGATTTGCCGCAGCCGGACTCGCCGACGATCCCGACGATCTCTGCCTTTGCGACGTTGATCGACACATTGTCGAGCGCCTTGATCGCGCCGCTGAAGGTTGGAAACTCCAGCGACAGATTGTGAATGGCCAGCGCCTGGCCGCGAGATTGGACGGTATCTGTCATCATCTGCCCCTAAGGCGCGGGTCGAGCATATCGCGGATGCCGTCGCCGACGAGATTGCATCCCATGGCCGTGATCAGAATGGCGAGACCGGGGAAAGTGGCGTACCACCACTGATCGAGCATGTAGCTGCGGCCGCTGCTGACGAGCGCGCCCCATTCCGCGGTGGGCGGCTGCGCACCGAGGCCGATGAAGCTGAGGGCGGCCGCGATCAACACGACCCCGCCCAGATCGAGTGTCGCCTGCACGATGATCGGCGACATGGCGTTTGGCAGGATATGCCAGCGCAGAATGTAGAACGGTGAGGCGCCAAAGGTGCGCGACGCCTTGACGAAAACCTGCTCGCGCAAGGAAAGCGTCTGGCCTCGGGCCAGGCGCACGTAAGCTGGAATGCGCACGATCGCCACGGCCAGCATGGAGTTGAACAGGCTCGGGCCAAGGGCCGCCGCCAGCGCCATGGCCAGCACCAGCGCCGGCAAGGCAAGGACGACATCCATCAACCGCATGATGGCGGTGTCAATCCGCCCGCCGACCACGCCGGAAAAGCAACCGATCAGCACCCCGATCGACATCGAAATCAGCACAATCATGAAGGCGGCGCCGCAGGACGCCCTTGCCCCGTAGATCACCCGCGAGAACAGGTCGCGGCCGACCTCGTCGGTACCGAACCAATGGGCAGCACTCGGTGGCAACAGGCGCGCCGTCAGCGCGACCTTGTCCGGGTTGTAGGGTGCGATCACCGGCGCGGCGATGATCATGATGAGGACGAGCAGGATGATGGCAGCGCCGACCAGGGTCAGCGGGCTCCTGCGGCTGAGATACCAAAGGTAACGCAGGCGCTCGGAGATGGACTTGCTACTGCGCATCGCGGGGCTCGCCGCGGCAGGTTCGGTCGGCATGACGACGGACATGATCAGACCTCCCTGATCTGTGGATCGGCGAGCATGTAGGCAAGATCGACCAGAAGGTTGATCAGCACATACCCGATGGAAGCGACGATCGTGAAACCCATGATGGCGGGAAAATCGAGCGTCTGAATGGAGGTGACGACGTAGGTGCCCATGCCGGGCCAGGCGAAGATCGTCTCGGTCAGTACCGCGCCATAGAGGAGGTCGCCTAGCGCCAGCCCCAGCAGGGTGATGGAAGGGATCAGCGCGTTTCGGAGCGCATAGTTGAAGATGATCATGCCTTTGCGCAGGCCACTGGCGCGCGCGGTGCGAATGTAATCTTCCTGCAGGACATCCAGCATCGAGGCGCGTATCTGGCGGGTGATCACGCCCATATTGGCGAAGGCCAGCACGAAGCCCGGCAGGATGATGTGGTAAACGGCGCTGCGGAAGGCGTCGAAACGGCCTTGCAGCAGAGAGTCAATCAACAGGAACCCGGTGATGCGCTCTGGCGTAACAATGCCCATGGCCAGACGGCCGCTGCCGGGCAGGATCTGGAACTTGGCGTAGAAGAAGTAGATCAGGATAAGACCGAACCAGAACACCGGCATCGAGATGCCGCAGACCGAGACAGTGCGCGCAATCTGGTCGATCGGACCGTCCTTGTAGACCGCCGACAGCACGCCGAGCGGCACACCCAGACAGATCGCAATAAAGAGCGCCACGGTTCCAAGCTCCAAGGTCGCGGGCAGGAAGGTGCGGATATCGCCGGCAACAGGGCGGTTGGTGCGAAGCGATGTCCCGAGATCCCCCTGCAGCAGATTGCCGATATAGATGGTGAACTGTTCGACGACAGGTCGATCCAGACCCAGGTTGCGCCTGACGTTTTCAAGCGTTTCGGCGCTCGCCCGGTCGCCCGCGATCATGCGCGCCGGATCTCCCGGTATGAGATGCGAGATCGTAAACGTGATGATGGCGACGCCTAACACCACGAAAAGCAGAAGTACCAGACGCGGAATGATGATGCGGGTGATTGCCATGAACGTCGGCCCTTCCGGCAGGAGAACCCTGCCTTGCCTGGGAAACGATGAAACCCTGCCGCGACAGCCGTTAAGGCTGGCGGCAGGTGTTCCGTGGAATGAAGCCCGTCAAGGCCATGGGATCGCTCTGATCCCGCTTTCTCATTCCGTTTTCGACATCGTTCCGAAGTTGTAGACCTGGATCAGCATGGGATTGTAGACATAGCCTTTCACGACCGCGCGGCGGGCGAAGATGTCATTCTTTTCCATGATGTAGAGATAGGGCGCATCCTGCGTCGAAAGCGTCTGCGCTTCGACATAGAGTTCCTTGCGCTTCGCCTCGTCGACGATGGATCCCGCCTCTTTCACGAGCTCGGTCACCTTGGTGTTGTCGTAGAAGGAACGGTTGCCCGGACCACCCATTTTTCCGGCGTCGAACCAATAGTTCATGAACATGTAGGGATCGGCAAAATCAGGCGTCCAGGCGCCAGGCGCCATGTCGAACTTGCCGTTGGCCACCAGTTCGCGTTTGGTCGTGTCGGCGACCGCTTGCAGGTCGAGCTTGATGCCGATTTCCGCAAGAGACGCCTGCAGCGCAAGTCCGACCGGCTCCCACGCAGGATCAGCCTGGGAGAAGGTGTAGGTCAGGTGGATGTCGCTCTTGCCGGAGTCGGCCAGCAGGGCCTTCGCCTTCTCGACATCGTATGTGTACTGGAAACCCTGCGGGTCGTGGCCCCACATGCCGCTCGGCACCGCGCCGCGCATCTGCTTGGCCTGACCGAGCATGATGCCGTCGATAATGCCTTGATAGTCGACCGCATAGGAAATCGCCTGGCGCACCTTGGCGTCATCCAGCGGCGGCTGGCGGTTGTTCATGTAGATGTAGTTCACATACATGCTGGGATTGCTCTCGACCACGACGGAGGCGTCCTTCTGCAGCGCCTCCGCCTGATCGAGCGGGATCTGTTCGATGATGTCGGCATCGCCGCTCGTCAGTTGCAGACGACGGGCCGAGACGTCGCCGACGATGCGGATGACGACCTGCTTCAGCGCCGGCTTTGTGCCGGCGTAATGTTCGTTGCGGTCGAGCACGATGCTCTGGTTGCGTTCCCAGGAGGCGATACGGTAGGGGCCGCTGCCTGCGGAGTGTTCCGCAAGCCAGGCCTTCGCCATGTCGCCGTCCTTCTCGTGCTCCATCACCTTCGGATTGACGATGGCCGCGCCGGAGACGGCGAGTGTCGAGATAAAGGGCGCGAATGGCGCCGTCAGATGGAATCTCACCGTCTGCGGATCGACGACCTCGACCTCTTTCAGCACCGGAAACGCGTCGGAGGGACCCGCTTTCAGCTTCATCAGCCGGTCGAAGCTGAATTTGACGGCGGCCGCATCGACCGGTGCGCCGTCATCGAACTTGTGGCCGCTGGCAAGCTTGAAGGTCCAAACCAGGCCGGCGTCGTCGGCGGTCCAGCTTTCGGCCAGCTCCGGTGCGACTTCCGTTGTGCCGCCCTTGTAGGCGACGAGCCTTTCATAGGCGGCGTAAATCAGTGTGTAGCCGCTGTTGCTGATTTCAACGCCTGGATCTGCGGTCGGCGGATCTTCCGCTCGCGCCAGCACCAGCACGTCCTGCGCAGCGATTGCGCCGGAAAGCGGCGTCGATGCCAGAAGCAAGGCGATGCCAATCGATTTCCACTTGGAACCGTTCATCTCGTAGTCCTCCCCAGAACTGCGGTGCACGATGCCCTCCCGGCACCAACCGCAGCACTAGAGTAGGAAACGATTTTCCTAAGTGCAATATTTTTTCTTATCGTACTCGTTTTTAGTTGTATCAGCTCTTGAGCTTGATCCTCTGGGCGTTCGACAATGTGGAAACCAACTCGGTTTCCGGGGTCGAGCAAACGCACAGGATCTGCGCCGGCTCTTCGCTCACACTGAGATAGGCATGCCCCATCATCGCATCGAAGTAGCAGGAATCGCCCTTCTTGAGCCGCAAGGGCGCATAGATCTCGGTATGAAGCTCGAGCTCCCCTTCGACAACGTAGAAGAACTCCTCGCCCTTGTGGCGGATCAGCGGCCCGAATTCCTCGAGGGTGCGGGCGCGAGCCATCGCCACGATCGGAACCATCGACTTCTTCGAAATCTCCGTACAGACATAGAGATAGTCGTAGTTCTGCGTGATGATCTCCCGCCCCTCGCCAGATCTGGTGTAGGTGCGGCGCCCCAGCATGCTGGGCGCATCCTCGGCACCCGTCATGGTCCCGAAGAGCTCGACGATATCGACCTTGAGGCCCTGCGCCAGCTGGATCAACCGGTCATAAGTAAGCTGCATCTGGTTGTTTTCGACCTTGGAGAGAGTCGAGACTGCAAGCCCCGTCATGGAACTCACTTCTGCCAGCGTCCAGCGATTGCGGTTGCGAATCTCCTTCAGGATATCGCCGAGGGTGGATTTCGCATCGGTCATCGTAGGCGTCTCCAATTTGCCTGCAGCCGTCACGACCGCCTGCCGGTCTCGACTCAGCCCGCGACGCGGCAGAATCCGATTGGCATGATAGGAAAACCATTTCCTATAATACGTGGCCGAAATCAACATCGGCTCGAAAAGCTATGCCATCCCTTGCGTGCCGGTGTCATCGGCGCGACCTGCAGATCATCCCTGCCGCAATGACGGCAGGGATGGCTGGCCAGATCTATGCAGTGAGCGCCGCCGCATGGCGTCCGTCCTCCTGCGCGAACGGGTCGGCGACCTTCGGCCAATAGGGGCGCTTCAGTTTGGTGAAGGGCAGCTCCTCGAAGTGGGGTTGCAGGGCGCCGGGGCCGCCGACATAGAGGATTTCGCTGGCGATGGGCTCAAAACCGGCGCGGAAGTGGTTGCTCGATTTCACCACGACAATCTTCCTCTGTGCGGGGTCCAGGCCCAGCGCTGTCATGCATTCCGGGTGGAAGACCTGTGTGCGCACGGTGTTCAGCACGATGTCGACGCCGCCTGCAGTAATCCACACCGCGTCGCCGATGCCAAGCGGCGTCGGCCCGAAGCGCTGGGTGATGCCGGAGGCAATACGTCTGATCGTCACGGTGAGGTCCAGTGGGTCGCCAGATGCCGGCCCGACCTTGCCGCCGATCCTGAGCGCCAGCGTCGCCCCCTCTCCCGCCTCGCGGCACAGGCGCACTGCAATCGGATCCCAGTAGAGGCAGGTCGCCACATCCTCGATGCCGCGCTCTATGATGCGGCGCAGGATGAAGGTCGAGTCTCCAGGGGCTCCACCGCCGGCATTGTCGGAGACGTCGGCCAGCACGACCGGTCCGCTCTTTGCAGCGACGGCCTGGTCCAGCGCGGCATCGATGCTGAGATAAGTGCCACGCATATCCTCACGCGCAGCGAATATCTCCCTGCCGAAGGCCTCGGCGGTCCGAGCGGCTTTCGCCTTGTCGTTGTCGGTAACGACGAGCATCCTGGCGCCGACATCTTCGACGTCTCCCCAGGGGAAGCCGTGACCGAAGGAGACCGAGAGAATGCCATCCTGCCCCTCCAGCGCCTTCATGCGATCGACGATGCCGCGCAACGGCGCGCGATGCGGGTGGAAGGTGTTGATCATCCGGCAGTCATAGAGCGCCATTGCCGGGCGAACCTCGCCCGCAAGGGTTCGCTTCATCAACCGGAACAATTGGCTGGCAACCTCTTCGATGTCGGTGTGCGGATATTCCTTGTAGGTGGCGATCATGGTCGCGCTCGAGAGCATGCGATCGGTGATGTGGCAATGCAGATCGAGCTCGGCGGCAACCGGGACATTCGGCCCGACCACTGCGCGCACATGCTCGATCAGATCGCCCTCGACATCGTCATAGCCGTCTGCGACGCAGGCGCCATGCAGCGCCAGCATGACGGCGTCCACCGGCAAAGCCGCCTTGAGGTCCGCGAGGATGGTGGCGCGGAAGCTCTCATAGACCGCCCGCGTGGTCTTGCCGCCGGGCTCGGCCACGGCGCAGAGACTTTCCACCACGTCCCAGGCTTCTTCTTCGGCCGCATTGCGCCAGACCAACATCTGCGACGAGCAGCACGTGAGTGGCCTGCTTGTCGCGTCGCCGTAGGCGATCAGGTTTTCCTGGAAAGCCTCAAGCCCTGTCTGCATCGGCGAGAAGGTATTGGTTTCAGTGTCCAGACCCGCAATAAACAGTTTCATTTTTGCCTCCGCCAAAAAGAAAGATATTTTCTAATCATAAAACTATGTTTATCGTCGGAAAGTCAAATGCATCATTCGCGCTCTTGCGCGGCTGGCCGGGGAGGCAGGAATGCGCATCTACATTTCAGCTGATATCGAGGGGATCGTCGGGGTCGTCAGCCGCGACCAGCTGATGCCGGAAGGTTTCGAATACGAAAACGCGCGCCGCTGGATGACGGACACCGTTGTCCACGCCTGCGAAGCCGCGCATGAGGAAGGCGTCGAGGAAATCATCGTCAGCGATTCCCACGGCAATGGCGAGAGCATCCTGATCGACCGCCTGCCAGACTATGTGCAGATCGTTCGCAGCTGGCCGCGGCCGCTGATGATGATGCAGGGCGTCGAGCTCGGTTCCTTCGTCGGTGCGATGCTTCTCGGTTACCACGCCGGGGCAAGCCATTTAAGTGGGGTGCTGTCGCACACGATCGGCGGCACGGCCTTGGCCGAAGTGCGCATCAACGGTGCCGTCATGCCGGAGGCAGGCATCAACGCCGCCATTGCCGGACATTTCGACGTGCCCGTCCTTCTCGCCTCGGGCGACAACATCGCCCTGGACGAGATCAAGTCCTGTATCGGCGATATCGTCACGGTGCCGGTCAAGCAGGTTTACAGCACACAGTCGGCGATATCGCTGACGCCGGCCGTTGCGCATCGCCGCATTCGCGAGGGCGTCAAGGCGGCGCTGGCGACAGCCAGTGGGGCAAAACCCTTCAAGCTGGAAAACCCTGTCCTGGAGATCGTGTTCCGAAACCGCCTTCCGGCCGAATACCTCTCCTACCTCAAGGGTGTCGAGCGCACCGACGGTTACACGATCCGCTACCAGGGCGACGACATGGTCGACGTCTCACGTTTCATCCAGTTCGTGGTCGGCTACAATTCGCGCCTGACTTTCTGACAACTCCGCTACGGAATCCAACCATGACCACCTCAATTGTCCTCGGCGCCGGCATGGTCGGCGTCTCAACCGCGCTTGCCTTGCAGGAGAACGGGCACCATGTGGTGTTGCTGGATCGCCAGGCGCCAGGGCGCGAAACAAGCTATGGCAACGCCGGCATCATCCAGACCGAGGCCGTCGAGCCCTATGCCTTCCCCCGCAGCGTAAGCGAGATCGTCAGGGTGGCGCTGAAGCGCGGCAACGACGTCGACTGGCGGCTTCGCGATTTGCCACGCGTGGCAGGGCCGCTCTTGCGCTATTTCACGCAATCAGCGGCGGCACCTTACGCGAAAACCATCGCCGCCTATTCACAGCTCGCCCTGCGTGCGAGCGGCGATCACGCGCGCTTTATCGAGCCCGCCGGCGCCAACGACCTGATCGTCCGGCAAGGGTGGCGCGCCGTCTATCGTACGCCCGCGGGTTTCGAAGCGGCTGCAGCCGATGCGGAGCGGCTGAAGCGTATCTATGGCGTGCCGTCAGATGTGTTGGGCGCGGACGAACTTGCCGCATGCGAACCGGCGCTCCAGCGTCGGCTTGCAGGTGCCGTCCATTGGACCTCACCCTGGACTTGTCGCGACCCGGGCGAACTGGTTGCCCGCTACGCCGCTCTCTTCGTGGCGCGCGGAGGAACACTCGCCCGCGGCGACGCCATGTCCTTGCAGCAGAAGGGTGCCGGTTGGCACGCATTGTCTGAGGACGGTCTTGTCAACGCAGAAAACGCGGTCGTTGCCCTCGGGCCATGGTCGCCGACGCTCGCAAGCGCGTTCGGCTATCGCATACCCATGGTGTTCAAGCGCGGCTACCACAGGCATTTTTCGGGCCAGAACGGGCCACGCGTCTCAATGCTGGATGTCGACAATTCCACGCTGGTTGCGCCGATGAATGCAGGCTGGCGGGTCTTGACCGGCGCGCATATGGCGCCGCCGGGAACAGCGCCAGCATCGCGGCAAATTCGGCACGCGACCAACACCGCACGCGAGCTTTTCGCGCTGCGTGATCCCGTCGAATCCACGCCATGGTCGGGGACCCGTCCCTGCATGCCCGACATGCTGCCTGTCGTCGGCCCGACCCGGCACAAGGGCCTTTGGTTCCATTTCGGCCACGGCCATCAGGGATTTACATTGGGACCGACGACCGCCGTCCTCCTGGCAGGGCTGATGACAATGGGCCGCGCTGATCCGCTTGTGCTCCCGCTGCTTCCGTCAGCGCGGGGCTGGGCGTAGCGCAGCCGCAAAGACCACGGCGGGCAGATCGACATCGTCAGCGATTCTCACGCAGCAGTCGGAGTGGATCGCTCCGGCCCTGGTGAGTTTCATCCACTGTGTCGGAGCCACTTCGTGGCGGTTGTCGAGGAGCTGCATTCCGGTCGCGCGGCATCGATCGGCGCCGCACGTTCTTTTCGGCAGTGCATGGCGTGATCTCCGTAAGCCTGGAAGGTCGCTTCGCGGGCATAACGCCCGAATTGCTGGAGCGGGAAGTTACGGTGCTCACCCACCTTCTCGCGCACAACTCCAGCTGAGATCGGAGCCGGCTAGGTCCTCTCCCGGCAAAACTGAAGCCGATGGGGCGAACGAACCCAAGGCTTCTCTGCTGTTTCAGTCGATACATTATGCAACTTCAGAAATCTAAAAGGTACATTCTATTTCCAAGCGCGACATGCTCTCCCCGCTGACACCAGCCGCAGGTGCGCGTCATGTTGGTCTTGCCCCATGTCTCGTCGATGAAGACGAGACGAGACGATCCGGATCAAGTCGATGCTGATGGGTCTTCCACCGCATCCGGAACCGGGCCACCTTCGGCCTGTCCCGCTCGCTTGCCACCGGTGTTTTTTTTGAAAGTTTTGCCTTCAGCGCGCAGGAACCGCCAGACCGTGTCATGGGACACGTCGATCCCCGCAGCCTTCAGCTCTGCCGACAGCGCACGCACCGTCCAGTCGGGTTTGATCTGAAGCCGTTGGCGCACCGCGTCGGCCGCAGCGCCCCTCAAGATCGGTTGGACATAGCCGCCGATCTTCGCCGGCATCAAGCCTTTGCCTGAGCGATCGAGCTGTCCAATCCGCACCGCGGTCGCAGCCGATATGCCGAACCGCTCCGCCGCGGCGCGAACTGTCATGCCATCGTTCAACGCCGCCGCAACGCGAGTGCGCAAATCCAGAGAAAGAGGTCGCACCATCATTGCTGGCCTCCACACCAGCAAGGATCTTGATTCACAAAATCAAAGAAGACGGATTCCACAAACGATTCCAACTACCGCTGACAGACTCTAGCGGGCGTGATCGGGATCTACTTGACCAGTGACTTATCGGCATCGGCGCCGCAACGAGCTGCGATCCTCCTACCTCCACCCGTGCGGCCTCCTTCCGAACCGGTATGCTGCCCTCCCGGTCGTCGCAATAACAATTCTAATGAACAAGGAATGACGGCGGTGCCCGCGTCCTCTATTCATTTACGGAACCGTCCATCAAGCTGGGAACTTGAGAACATGTCACTGCAAGCCGAAGATTTCGAAACGCTTCTTTCCGGATACGAGATGCTTGCGCTGATCGCCAACAGCGAGAACGTCGATATAGATTCCATCACGCGAGCGCTCCCGGAAAACACCCTCTATATCTTCTTCACCGGCTGCGCGAAGGTCCTGCACAAGCCGTTTGAGAAGGACGCCATGCTCTGCCACCGTCTCGTTGCTGATGGTGCGCGTTTCTTCAAGTCGCGGAAGCATTTCGACAGGGCCTACAGCCTGTTTGCCAACGGTCTCAAGGCTGAGATCGGCGTTCTAGCCGAGCGTGGCGTTCCCACCGGTACACCACCGCTCGACGCGCCACGCCGCAGCGACCTGGTTCCCTACACACTGGATTTCGATCATACGTTTGGAGCACTCTATCCCGCTGGCCGTATGCCGACTACCGGCTTTGCCATCGCCGCCTGGCTTATCGAGAAGATGCCTAACGCCAATGTCTGCCTGTGCGGCTTCACCGGCGTCGCCGGCCTGCAGTTCGGCATTTATTCAGGGCATGACTGGACATTCGAGCAGATCATGCTGCAATTGTTCGTCAAGAACGGCCGAATCAGCCGCTTCGAAGACAATCTGAGCGAACCAGCTGGCATGTTCGCCCGCATTCATGACCGCTTTCCGGAATTCAACGAGGCGACAATAGCGCTGGTGGCGACCAATGTCCTTGCAAATCGCTTTACCGGCACGGAACTGCAAGTCGCCAAGCTGTGGTCGAAGACCAGGATACAGCGCAAGATCGGAAGCCTATTTACGCGAATTAAGAAATTGGGCCGCTGAGGTTCGCTTCGGCGGCCGTCAAGGCGGCTGCTTTAGCGCTGTGCGACGTAGAGGACCCGGTCGCGGGCCGCGAACCATTCCTCGGCGTAGTCGTCGTTCTTGTACGCCTCAAAATACGGCCCGCCATCGGTAAAATGCACGAGGTCGGCCGATTCGTTGTACTCGTATTCGTTGACGAGCCAGTTCCATGTCTGCGGCAACGCCCCGATCAAGTCTTCGGATTCCAGCCACTTAAATTGATGTAATTCCAGCCCGGTCGCTGTGTTGACGAAATCCGGCGACAGCGCTTTGCACTTCGCATTGTTGAACAAAATGACGCTCGACCAGTTCTTCTTTTCGTATTTCGTCTGGGTCTGGCCGAGAAACTTGGTTTCGACCTTCGGCTCATAGTCATGTTTGACGCACATAGCGGAATAGTGGTCGTCGCGCAGTTCCCACAACTTGGCGATATCCGTGCGCATCAGCATATCGCAATCAACAAAAAGGCTCCAGCCTTCGTAATTGCTGAGGTACGGAACGAGGAAGCGCGAGAAGGAAAATTCTGTAGATTGCAGCTGGTTGCGCTCGCGTACGAAGATTCCGCCGAGATTGTTGAGCGAGATCGGCAGGAACTCCACCGGAATCGAGCTCTTCTCCAGAATGCTCTGGCAAAAGACATGATAGGCCACGACTTCTTTGCTGTCGAAACCAATGTAGACCCGTGCCTTATCAGCCATTTTCCCTCCTTAAGCCAAACAGTCGCACCACTCGCGAGCTCAAACCGGCTCGAGTGTATTGTCGCCGCACTAAGTGCCGATAGCGTTAATGCACGCGCGACCTCCCTGATCACGGATCTGGCCACTCTTTCGCACGGAGACGCCGTCGAAAAGCTCAACGGGTACGCTATGCGCTGGAAGATTGGTATTTTCCACAAGATCCTCAAATCCAGCTACAAGCCGGACTCGGCCCGACTGCGAACCGCTTAGCGCCTCGCGAAGCTCATTGTCGTTTGTATCTTGCCCTGGCGCGTATGCGAGATGACGATGCTCAACCGAGCTACGCTCGACCGCCCCCGCCACCGCGGTCACGAATGCCGATTATCGGATCGCGTGATGGCTTCGTGGAGCCTTACGTTAGCCTTCTGGTCGTAGACCGGCGGGTGGCGCAAACTTCCAATCGATACATTATGCGATCTTGGACGCACAAACGGTACATTCTATTTCCAAGTGCGACATGCCAATAATTTCAACGAGTTCCCCTTGGAGATTTTGAGATGTCTCGACGTTATTCGCAGCTGAATCTGGCTGTTTGGCGCCGCCTACGCCACTTTGTCGAACGCAAAGTGCCGATCAATGAAATGGCGCGTCAACTTGGCCGTCATCGATCGACAATCTATCGCGAGATCAGACGCAACACATTCCACGATCGCGAACTTCCCGAATATAGCGGTTACTTCTCGACGGTTGCAGACGATATCAGCAAAGAGCGGCGCCAGTGCCTGAGGAAGCTCAGGCGCCATACGCAACTGCGCGAACTGGTCATCGATCGATTGAAGGCCTACTGGTCGCCGGAGCAGATAGCCGGCCGACTGTGGGCGGATGGACTTAGCCTCATCAGGATCTGCTCCGAGACGATCTATCGGTTCGCTTATGGCAAAGAAGACTACGGGCTAGGACGAATCGACAATCACCTTAGCCAGATGATTGCTGCGATGAGATAGACGCATCCTTCGAAATGGATTGCTCTGTGGTCATAGCGCATGGAGAAGCGTCGGAAGCGCTTCATCCGGTTGAAGCATCGCTCGATGCGGCTGCGATCTTTGTAGGCGGCTTCGTCGTGGGGGATGATGATTTTGTGCGAGCGGTTCGATGGGATGACGGCTTCGGCTCCCATGCTGGTAATAGTTCTCGCAAGGCATTGCTGTCATAGGCTTTATCAGCCAGCACGGCATCGCCGCCCTGTCCCTCCACAAGAGCCGGCGCTTGCGTGATATCACCCACCTGACCGGCAGTGACGATGAAACGCAGCGGCCGCCCAAGGGCATCGACCAGCATGTGCACCTTGGTGGTCAGTCCGCCTCGGGAACGCCCCAGCGCCTGACCCTTGCCCCCTTTTCCGGAGGCGGCCTGCTGATGAGCGCGAACGATCGTGTTGTCGACCATTAGATATTGGTTGTTGCTGCCTGCCGTCAGCGCCTCGAACACTCGCTCCCATCGCCGACATGGCACCTGCGGCTGAAGCGTTTATGCACCGTCTTCCATTTGCCATAGCGTTCCGGCAAGTCGCGCTAATGTGCGCCGGAGCGCAAAACCCATAGGCAGCCATCGATGAACAGACGGTTGTCCGAACTGCTGCGCCCAGAATCTCCAATCTTACCAGGGAATAGGGATGCAATCTGGAGCCATTGGGCGTCGCTCAGCTCATAACGCCTAATTGCCATCATCGACCTCCGTGACCAACACGGTGCTCTATGAATCGGCGATCAAGCGATTTGGGATTCCTGAATGTCGATCGGACCTAACGCTTAAACGCCAAAAGCCCGCCGGTTTTCACCTAGCGGGCTTTTGTTTGATTTGGTTGCGGGGGCAGGATTTGAACCTGCGGCCTTCAGGTTATGAGCCT
>NZ_JABEKT010000003.1:188603-442840 GCF_013283195.1 Ensifer adhaerens
GGGGGCGATTTAGCCGTGAAGCAAGCCGTCAATGCGCATGGAAAATCGCGCTTACGATGCAAACTGCCAGCACCTACGTTGTCTGGTCCCTCTTAAAGCTCAACGTTTACAGAAGCGCGATCATGATCGCGATAGTCAACATCGCGAACGCAACCACCCCTATATGAAAAAGATGTGTTCGCCGGCTATTGGTCCTAAAAATTCGAGCCATGACATCACCTCGCGCACCATTGAAGAGAAACGCTTCTCCTACTTAAAGGTTCTGCAGAGGGAGGCCATGCTGCCAATATGACAAACGCAAGGTCTATAGCAGTTCGGAACGAAGGCAGGGTTGCGCCGTTATCCTTGAAAACACGGGGACCGGACGATGATCGAAACTTGGAAAGAATGTGTCATTATCCAGCTTCCCGATCTCGACGGAGTCCAGATCGTCTGGACGCCGGCACGTGCAGCTAGCCTGCTCGGCGAGAGCTGGCCGGTGGATCACGGCCAAGCATTTACGGAGGCACTCAACAAATGCACGGACGCGATGCTGGGCACCTACCCTTGGGAGCAAGCGCGCGCCGCATTCATCGAGGCGATAACAGAGGCTAAGATCAGAAAATTCCAATAGGAGCAAGAATTCCGCACCGGGTCAACGCTCGGCCGAAGGAGCTTCTAATGTCAGAAAAGCGAGGGTCAATAGATCCAGCGTCTGCATTGGCGATTGTCGCAATATCGATGATCGTGGGAGATCTACTGTGCTCCAAACACTTGAGGAGCACATCAAGCGAGATTTCCGCTTTCACCCCCACGCGGGCACAAGGTGACGAGAAACGGGGACGAACCGCGTCGGTTCCTGAGAAACTGCCCGCGCGGGGCTTGCGTGATGTATTTTGGCGGGTCGTCAACGAAATCAAAGAGGACCGGATAGCGTTCGTGGCGGCAGCGGTGACCTTTTATCTAGTTCTTGCGTTGTTCCCTGCACTAGCCGCTCTGGTGTCCCTCTATGGGCTTGTGGCAGACGCTGGGATGATTTCGGAACATTTGGAAGACTTGGCAGTCATACTTCCCCCCGGAGCGTTCGAAATCTTCGCCGATCAGCTTCAAGCCCTGATCGTTCGTCGCGATGCCACCCTTGGGTTCGCGCTTGTTGTAGGGCTGGCGATCGCTTTCTGGAGCACCCGGAACGGCGTCCTTGCGATTTTCGAGGCGATGAATGTCGCCTATGAAGAAAAAGAAAAGCGGGGTTTTTTCAAACTGAACTGTGTGGCGCTTGGCTTTAGCGTATGCGCAGTGTTTGCCGCGGTTTTCATGATAGGCGTTGTCGCATGGATCCCCACATTTTTGCAGTCAGTCTGGCTTGATCCCTGGAAGGAAAGCCTCGTGCTCGTTGCGCGCTGGCCCACCCTTCTCTTGGTATCATTTATCGCGATCATTTCGATTTACCGGTTTGGCCCCAGCAGGCATCCTGCCAAACTAAGGTGGCTAACCTGGGGTGCTGCAATTGCGACGGTCGGATGGGCAATGATGACGCTGGGCTTTTCATGGTATCTTGAAAATTATGCGAACTACGACGCTACATATGGGGCCCTTGGCAGTCTCGTCGGCTTTCTCATGTGGATCTGGCTTTCGGTCATTATTCTGGTGGTGGGGGCGGAGGTAAATGCGGAACTGGAGCACCAAACCGCCCGAGACACCACGACTGGCGCACCTCGACCCATGGGAGAGCGGGGCGCTCAGATGGCCGATACCATTGGAGAAATTCCTCGGTAGCTTCTGCAACCGCCATACACCTTCGATGCGATTTGTCCTCCGCGAAATGGGCGCGCAACATCATATCGTGTCTCAAATCCGCTTGCCCTCCTTAATCGGCTGCTTGTGATCCCAACTCACCCTGTTAGGTTCTCTACCGTGGAAAGCTTCAATGGTCTGCTTGATCGAAAAGCGCTCTGAGTCGGTTCCCGCATGATTCGTTCTTTAGGGATTGCGCGCTCAACCCCTGGAGGCGACTTTCACCAGGGTGCGCTGATTGCTTGGGCCCGCATTCGCCTACCGGCTCGCCATCACTGTGCGGACAGCAGTCGCGCCGTGGCCGAGGCGACTGCACGCTGAAGAATTTTTTGGAGAAAATAACTCGTCGTAAGCGCGGCAGCAATGCTCAGCCAAGTGTTTCGTTTACGGCGTGATGGCAAGACATGCTGCAAATTTGCCTCGCGCGGAACGTCATTCAACCGTGCACGCAGATCCGCAATTTCTCGCCTTAGTGCGGCGATCTGGCTTTCAACAGACGGTCTCCGCTTTGCCATCGCTGTATCGTTAGCTGAGCGATCATCATCAAGTTCAGCAAGATGCTCCCGCAACTGCGCCGGACTTTCGAAACCTCGTGTCCTGATTCTGGTCATCGGTGCGTCCTTTTGCTTTTCGTTGATTTGCAGCAGGGTAACCCGTGTATTCGCTCTAGGTTCCCAATGCCGCCGGCGATCTCCCCAACCTCTGCACCCGAGCGTTCACTATATACTGCCGAGCCTGCCGGACCTCCTTTGTCCTGACCCGGTGATGCATCGTAGCCGCCGTATCGTTTGGAGAGCATTCAATGGAATGAAGTTTCACCCGAGCATCGTGCCGACCCTCCTCGGAACATTTCGCTTTAATGCCGGTTAGGGGCGTAGGCTTTCCTCCGCCAGGCCAGGGACTGGACAATGAATTACGAAAAGATCGGCCGCGCTCTAGTGATGGTCCGCCTGCCGAGGTATCGGCTTCAGTTGGCCGAATTCAGATCAGCTGAGTTGTGCGATCTCCTAGAGAATTATGGACTCGCACTCGTGAGGCGCGACGAGCTTCGATCACAGAATGGTTCAGATGATATGGTCGTCGAATACGAAGAACTGTGTGAATCGTTAGAGGATTACGCTATCAGGCTCATTTCGCGCGCCACTCCGCGCCTCGTTCTTTAAGGGGTCTTCGGCGCAGATATGCGTGTCCACTCGGCGCCTCGAATCGCCTGTCTATCTCTACCTGTAGGCTGAGGAGGCCGGTCTGTCTCATATTCTTCTGCGTCATTAAAGACGTTGCTTATGGAAGTCCAAGGGGGATCGAGCGGGACTGGGTGAGCCGAGTTGGGGGAACCCTCACCACTGATCGGTCCAAAATGGGCAACGGCCCCAGATTCGGAGATGAACGGGATCCGTGCAACATTCGGGCATATCCCAGATGGAGGCAAAAGATTTTCGAGCATGGAGCCGGGATCCGCATGAACATTGATCGAGACGTTCAGCAGGTATCCCCCGGCGCCGCTCTCGCGTTCTTTGCGCGCTCGACCCCATCGAGGCTCACACGCTCGTCGGCCTGTGGCGCGGGTCGGGGATTCCTACGGGCATCCACTGGACGGAGTGCTGGAAAACATCGGGCGGTTCGGCAAGCACTTCCATGCGAACATGCGCGCCGACGCCCTTTTGTTCGAAGCGGGAACCGACACGTTATTCCCCTAAGGTTGGCGGTTCGCCTGGGATTGATCGGCCGAACGTGGGGCGCGCGCCCTTGGCAAGCGATCCGCGGCGATGATTTATGACAGACAACCGATCACGGACCTGTTTCGCCGAAAAGATTATGACCGAGTACTCGCGATGATGAGTTTACAGGGCGATCCGCGGCCTTACTTCTTTCCACTCGCGCCGCGAGCAGAGTTAAGTTCTTCCGATCAGTCCTTGCCGCCTTCGGACCCCGCACAGTGGTCCACAACTTCGGTTTCGGGTCGGTCCTTGCCATCAGAATGCTCTTGTCGCCAACGCCCCTGTCCGTCCTGATACTCTATCTCAACGTCATCACCCACACTCTGGTGTTCACGCGCGGCGATCAGAGCAGCTTGAAGGGCGTCGTCGTGCGAGGGAAAAGTCTCGGAATAGCCATCTCCCGATCTATAGGCCCATCCACCGTCGTGAGGGACGATCTCATATTTCGTTGCGTTCACAACTCCCTCCAATTCCACCGTTGACGGTTTGCCACGCGTGCGCGCGTGTTGCTTTTCTGCCGCTACCGTACTGATGCAAATAGAGCAGTGAAATCAGTTTGCTATCCGAGTGGCAGATTCGATCGACGAGAAACATGGAAGGTCGCTTAATAATCGAGATTCTTGACCGGCAGTGACAAATCGCAACTCTCCTCCAGGAACGAAACTGATTTGTCGAGGTTCAGAGTATGAAGCCTCAGGGGAACGGAAAAGATGGAAAAGTCAATCAAGATGGTCGCGGTTGCAGTGTTAATCGCCTCCGCCGGCGTGCTGATCTGGCTGATTGGCCAGATCTACTGAGGGGTTTCGTCGCGAAGTCAGCACCAGCCATCAGTCTTACATGGTCCCCTTGATCGCCGCCCCACTCGTTGTTCCGAGCTCCATGGTAAACAGCGAGCAAAGTGGGATTTCGTAAGCAGACAGGCCGGCGGCGGAAGTAACCTTCTTCGCGCTAAACGCGCGCCTGATGCGGCACAGACAGGGGACTTTAAGCTTCGTCGATGAGATCGCAGAGCGCACTGATTGCCTCCTTGCGGGCGATATCGCGAGGACGCACGAATGTTGCACTTCGAATGGTAACCAGACCATCGAGCAATATTGCCCATTCCCATTGTTCGACACCGCGCTCAAAAAACTGCACGGATAATCGCTCCGCCGCATATTTGTTCAAACGCCGCCCCCCAATCGCAACCTTGATCGTCGAGCGAAAAGCATTAAGGAGCAAGTCTGCATGCAATGAATTGTGTGTGAACGGTGCGCCGGCGCCCACGTGTCACGCTTCATTTTTCATCTAACGTCACGGTCAGAGCAGCCTCCGCCCCGAGACATAGCCAAAAGGCCATGTAGATCGCGACTGTAACCTGCAACAGCGTCACCCCATTTCAATAAGCGGTTCATTGCCCGCGCTCGTTCGGCCGTGCGCACAGGAGAACGCCACGCTCAGCCTGAAGACCGAAACCCTGGATACTGATGTCCACCCGCTCGCCCAGTGTACCCGTCTTGGATTTCCCGCCGCTCTCGCCCTGGTCCTGTCTCCGTGGACTGCAATGCAGCACCGTTTACGCCTCGATTGAACTTAATTCAGCGTGCCGCATCTCCTCATCGCTTTATTGGGAACGGCCGCTTCAAAGTTCGTTATCTTTGTAAACCATAGAGGAGCCTAGTGGATTGACTCCAACACTTGGAACCCTCTAGCGCGTGCGGCGATGATCTGGGCGGGTCTGCCCTCCATACGAAAGGCTTGGGGTTTTTGTTGTGCTCGACGACGAACCGATTGATGGCCGCCTGCAAGTCGGTAACGGAGCAGAAGACACCATGTTTGAGGCGCCTGCGGGAGAGCTTGGCGAAGACGCCCTCAACGGCATTCAGCCATGAGCTCGACGTCGGGGTGAAGTTGAAGGTCCAGCGTGGATGGCGCTGCAGCCAGCGTCGGACCTCGGGTGTCTTGTGAGCCGCGTGGTTGTCGAGGATCGCGTGGACGACCTTTCCGGCCGGGATTTCGCGCGCCAGCGCGTTGAGGAAGCGGATGAACTCCTGGTGCAGATGGCGCTGCATGTTCCTGCCGAACACGTCGCAACACGGCCCTTCTTTATGGGCAGGCCGGACTGCGTCCTGTCGAGCGCCTGGATCTGGCTATTTTCGTCGACGCTGAGCACCACCGCATGCCCCGGAGGGCTGACATAGAGCCCCACGATGGCCTGGAGTTTGTCGATAAAGGCGGGGTCGTTGGACAGCTTGAAGGCTCGCCAGCGATGCGGTGCCAGGCCGTGGGCCTTCCAGATCTTCTGCACCGTAGCGACGGCGAGCCCCACGGCCTTGGCCATCGCCCGGGCGGTCAGTGTGTCGCCTCGTGGGGCGGCGGTTCTTGGGTCAGTCGCACGACGTGCGCGACCCGGATATCGGCCACCGGCGCCGCATGCCGTAGACTCGCATATGCGCAATCAGAACGGAACCCCAAGCCGGGTGGTGTCTCAATTTGGATTTCGAGTTCGGGTCATTCGCTGAATCTCGACAGGAATGCTGTCATGCTCCGAAAGCGATGGCATCTCTGCCGAACAGAGGCCGGCCGTTGCTTCTCGTAGACAAACCGCGGAAAGCGGTGCCCTATTCCGGATAGGCTTCAGCCCCGCTCGGCGTCGCCTGGTTGAACAGAACGAAGGCGATCACATTGCCGGGCTCCGACGTGGCGTCGCTCCGCAGACCGCCAATCTTGCCATCGACCTGGCTGGTATATTCCGCAACGATCTCACCGAACATGTTGCGCTGGATTGCGATTTTCTGGCCGCGGCTGACCGCGTCCGTCAGCTTCACGAAATGTTCGACAATGCCGCCTGCGGTTGCAAGAACGGGGAAGAGACTGTTGCCCACGAAAATCCCCGTATCGCGTCCGGTGCGTCCCATCGGCCCCTCGATGATGCCGTGCAGCTTGAGCACGTTCATCGTGCCCTCCACGAAGAGAGGGATCATTGTCAGATCAAGGCGCCGGGCATTACCGATCTCGGGCGTGAAGGCCGGAATACCCACCTGAAAGAGGGCGTCCGTAAGAAGACCGGGATACCCGGCATTGTCGAAGATCTGGTCGATCGGGAAAAGTTCCGCCATGGCCCTGATCTCTGGCACGTCCATCTTCGCCAAGTGAAACGCCGGGGCATCGATGCCGGTAAAGCCGGTATGAAAATCAAGGACATAGTCCGAGTTCGGACGGATCAGCCGATTGAACAGAAGACCGGCATGGCGTGCCGGCGCGCCCGGCCCGTTCTCGTCGCCCGGCCAGACACGGTTGAGGTCTACCAGGTCCGCACCGCGACCGGAGTTCGGCCAGCGCCGGCCCATGCTTTCGATCGCAGGACGGGACACATCGAAGACCGCCATGACGGTGCCGCTAATCGCTGCCGGGTCGAGCCCGTTGATGATGGTCTGGACGGCGTGGATGGAGCTCATCTCGTCGCCGTGGACGCCGCTCACCAGCGTGACGCGCCTGCCCGGTTTCGCTCCCCGAACGACGGCGACCGACACCAGCCATGGCTGGCCCGAGGGGCCTTCGACACCGCGAAAGTAGAGGCGATGGAGCTTCCCCCCCTCAAGGTCGGCAACATCGAGCGTGCTGACGACCCTTTTCCCATCGATTACATCGCCGGCGTAGACCGTTCCTTGGGGTGCACTCTGCGCAGGGGGAGCCGCCGTATCCTGTGCCCTCGCAGCGGCCACATTCGCCATGATGGCGGCCGACGCGCCAGCCGTGGCAAGCGATGCGATCATAAAATCCCGACGACCCAAACCGTCCTTGGTTTTATCCGACATGGTTCGATCCTCGATTTGGGTACAGGTGTTTACGACTGCTGTATAATCTCGAGAAACTCGTCGACATGTTAGCTTCTCCCTTCGCTCCATCTCCGCGTCGGCGGCTATCGGCCCAAGGTGCGTGAAGGGCCTAATGTCGAGACTGTCCGAGGTTAGCCCAGGCCGCGCGGTTCCTACGAAAAGCGTTAGGCCAAAAATTTAAACTGAGACACTACCCCAAGCCGGACTCTTTTGTCTCGGTCAATTCAGTAGCATGTCTCAAGCAGCAGACTTCCAGCGTCTTACAGAGGAAATCGAAGCGGGATTGGTTATGTACATGACCGATCCGCGCGTTTCCAACCGTGCCGTCGCGATCGAGATAATCTTGCGAAACTGGCTTACAGCACACCGCTACATAAAGAAGGTGTCGGAACGCACACCCTTCAGGTTGGAGAGTCGCTCAGCACCGCGCTGCACGCTCCAACTCGGTTACCGCTTCGCCGATTTCCCCTTGCGCCTTTTTTTCAAGGCCGATGAAACGGTTTTCGGCGTTCGTGCTTGTGAGGATTAATTCATCCAGCTTGGCTTGGATGGCTTCATTGTCGCGGTTCTGGGTATTCTGCAGGATAAATACCATTAAGAAAGTGATGATCGTGGTGCCTGTATTGACAACCAGCTGCCATGTCTCCGAGAAACTGAACATCGATCCACTGATGGCCCAAACTACAATTACGAAAACGGCCGAAACGAAGACGACAGGCTTTCCAACCCAGTGAGCAATCGTGTTTGCGAACTTCGTAAAGACGGTTTCCATGGCGATTCTTCAAAAAGCATACATTCCCTCTCCAACATCCGCTGGCACCGTTTGTTCCGGAAGCAGCACGGCTCAATGCATCCCGATGCTGGTGAAGAAGACCGCAGGACGCATTCATGCAGTTACGCCTCGCGCCGCAGCGCTCAATGCAAGCTACCCCGAGTGCTTTGCCCGCGGGCGGGATACTGGTGTCGGGGGACTGCGCTCGATCATTTGCAGGGGAACCTAGACTGCCCGCTCGATTTCGCCGGCGATCAGCATGTCAAGACCGCACGGCCGACTCGCTTTTCGCACCAGGCTTGATGGCAAGCTGCTGACTGACGGCGCCTGTCGCAAGCACGGGCCACGCCTTATCCTACCTGTGGCGGTCGTGGTCGCTGACATCGCCATCGAAATGACCGCCAATGAGCAGGCCCTCGGCGTAGCGCAGGCACCCAGATCGAGGAGGACCCGAGCACTCGATGCCACAGGCGTCTGCAGATGAGGAACATTTCCCATGAGAGGCAGTTTGCACGCCAGTGAGACAAGAAAGCAGGCAGTGGTGCTTTGCTGCACAATCGCTCCTGCTACGCCTAGAAGCGAGGCAAGTCATGACATACATTGCATCTCCCAGGACCCAAACGGGCACTGCAGAGCGACTCACCGATTGTTACGAGTGCGTTTCGTCCACACTCGCGGTTCACCGCCCGTCGGGCGCGTTCTCAAAATTTGACACGGAGTTGATTGCTGCGGCGGTTGAGGCGGGGTGGGGTGAAGGCGAAATACGGGAAGCTCTAGATAGTATCCGGTCAGGCAATGCACTCGTAGACCCGGCGAGTAGCGGGGGGCCCGCACATCATGCGGCGACTCCGCCGTCTTTCGAACCTGACTCGCCTGACGCATCGAACGGTTCACAGGAGGGCCGCGAGTCAGCGCAGGGACTACACGAGAGCGCTAAAATGGAAGAGCGACGTGTCGAACGCCAAAAAGGAAGCCCATTGGCCAAGGGAAAAGACCGCTTTGAGGAGCGATCCCGAAGCTCTGACGGAAGAAGTGCAGCAGAGAAGCAAAATCCAGAATGATGAAATATCTTATCTCGACACTCGACACGTCACGACAAGCTTGGGCTAACAATAGTGCGCATCCGATATCGCTGTCCGCGGGAAACTTCAGCCACTGCCCGCCCTCGGCGAAGGTTGGAATTTGGAGCGAAATACGCCCAGAATCATTCGCAATGTGCTTTTCGCCAACCAACCTCCGAGCATGGAAGTTCCGTTACCGCCATTGCTGGCAAAAGTGTACACCGCCTCAGGGGCATGTCCCAGCCAAGGTCACGGCTCAGACGGTCGGCCTCGTCAAGCTGGCGCATGGCGGGCAATAGCTCGCGGCTGACGCGCACCTGGTGATAACGCCTGCCGAGTTATTCCCACATCGGGAAGACCCCACGGGATCGCAGCGAATTCAACGGACGACAATGCGGCCGTCGCTCATCAACATGCACCTATCGCGACGTTGCGGTTCGTCGAGACCACCTATATCCGCGTCTTTGTATATTTCAAATGAAGCGCGCGAGCATTCGTCGAAGCTGCGCATTCTCCTTTTGCAACCGTTGTGCCAGAAGCCGTTTCAGTTCGCGATTTTCTTGCTCAAGCATGGCAAGATCGTCCACGGGAATTTTTAGCGGAACATCCGCCTTCGTGCTCCTAGCGCGACGCCCGCGCATTTGCCGCGGCACATTCAAAACTTGCGGCGCCGTCATCGGCGCAGAGATCGCGTCAACGGGCAAGGCTGAAGCTTCTTCAGCGCAAGCCAAGGGATCACTGGATTGATCCGGGATGTGCGCGACAATGCTGGGAGCATTGTTCGCCATGCATTCCTCTTGCGCGCGGACGTGGTCCGCTCGACTAAGGACGTCAAACAGATGTGCCGCCTCACTCTCCGCCTCGCGCGCAAGAGCCTTCAGATCGGTATCGCCCCAGATAGACGCTGGTCGAACTGCTGAACGCCGGCGAGCCGACTTTACTTCGACGATGAACTTTCGCTGCTGTGGTCTCATCGAAATCCAAATAGTCATGAGCGGCCGACCATAACCCGGTCTGTCAAAACCGCTCGAGCATCTTCTTGAGTTGAGTGTTCTGCAAAGACAGTTTTGCTGCCAGTTCCCGTCTCAGTCGTCTGATGTCCTCGTCCAGCGCGGCAACCTCATCGGAAAACGTTGAGGGCTGCGCAACTTCGGAGCTGTCCAGGCCATACTCGACACCGGCTGCGGGCGCAACACTTCCGGGGCGTCTTTTTCTGGGTCGTGTTTTCCGACGGGTTGGCCGACTGTCGGAGGGCAATTCGCGTTCAAGACTTACACCAGCAGCCAGATCGGTTGTGGGTCGATTGCCTCGGACGCGTCCCTCGACAACGGACGGTTTTTCAGGGTCACGCGCCCTCCCGGGCTCTTTCGACGCGAGCGGCTTCGACTCCTCGGCATCATCAGCCGGAACAATTGGCGCTGCGAAAGAGATTCCAGACGAGGGATGCCTCTGCTCGGTCACAACCTCAGTTGCACCTTCCAGCGGTTCCGTCGCTCTAGCTCGAGACGTCAGATCAAGCAGGTACTTCCATGGCGATTTCATGATGCCTTGTGACCCTGTGCATGGCCGGCCATCCTAGAGATGTGATGACGAAGGCCGATCACGGAACACGACCGGCCCATCACCAAATGCTCAGGCAATTCCGAGCCGCTTGCGCAGATCGGCATTTTCCGCGCGCAGTTTCTCACCAAGCGCCTTTCGCAGCCGCGCATTTTCTTCTTCGAGCTGGAGGAGATCCGCGATTTCGTCCGGTATTGAAACAGGCGCCTCTGTCGACGACTTGGCCGAAGAGCGTGTTTCGGCGGCCTTGGAGGCGCCCTTTGCCCTGGTCTTGGCAGGAGCCATAGACTGCGCCGCAGCCTTCTGATCGGTCGGATTTTCCTTAGGCTTCCTGCCTCTCTTGAGCTTTGGCGCACTTGCCTCCTGCGAGGCTACCTCTAAGCCACCTTTCTTCGCCCTCGGGCCGCGTTTCTTAGGCGCGGCTGCTTCTACCGGCGTGGTCACTTCGGCGACGACGGCGCTGTCGTCCGGTTTGATTTCATCTGCCATGAGTTGTCATCCCTCTCTAAGCCTACATTCTTTTCCGATGGGCGAAGCGCAGAGTCAATTGCACTGGCCAACGCCGTCGAGACATCGCCGATATCGGTGCTACATTGCGTGGCGCTGTAGCACATGAGGAGAGGGGGACAAGAGATGCAGAGTGAGGCTTTCGTGTTTTCATGACGCCAGTGTGCCTGCTCTTGGAAAAAACATGATGTCGGCTGTCCTCGCCTGCCTAAAGTTTAGACCGGAACGGGCTGCCTCTACGGGGGACGTCTCAAGTGGAGTGAGGCAAACCGGCTCGCCGCCAAGGACGCCGGCCATCTAGTTTGTAAGAACCCCGTCAAAGGGCCACTTCACGGCGGCTCTTATAGACCATCGGTTCTCTTCCCCAGGAGGAATGCCCACAATCGCCTTGCGTTGTTAATCGCGTGGACCGTCACGGACGTTGTTGAAATAGGCCCACACAGTCTTCACCCCGCCTTGGTGAATGCGCTCGGCAAATATCCCCAATTCAGCGTCATTGTTTTCGCGTTCGCAAGCCGTGCTGTTGGAAGCAGCAATTGTTCCGTTCTCAGAGTTCAGATGACAGCCACCCGACACTTCAGTGATTGACGTCAGCTGAGAAACGTAGGGTTAACGTAGCTGTTAGCCAGTATCGGTGGGAGATCAGGGCACTGCTCGGACGCGCAAGAATTGCGCAACTTCGATGATGTCGCCTCTCGACGGCAAAGGCTCATGGGCTCAAACAGTTGGCCCGATCTGTCGGTTTATTCCGAACCTAGGGCGGCCGCTCTGACAAGCCCGAAAAAATCAGATGTTCAATGGCACATGTGGAATGAAAGGCCTGTCGATGCGGAACAGTTGGGGCCTTGACGGGTTAATTAGTCTCCAACTTGAGAAAAGGATCGACAAATGGATCATTCCAACCATGTTCGATTGTCCGCCGATCAGCTCACACCCGGTGTGTTGGAAGGCGCGACAGTATACGGTGCAGATGACGACAAAGTGGGCCAAGTCGATCATGTTCACGCCAGCGGCGCAGGTACCAGCGTCGTTATCGATGTTGGCGGTTTCCTCGGTATCGGCGCAAAACCGGTATCCGTTCCGCTGGATGAACTTGAGTTTATGCGGGACGAAGCGGGTGAAGTGCACGCGATCACGCATTGGACGAAAGATCAGCTGAAGGAAATGCCTGAGCACCGCGACCGAGACTGAACAGGCGAATGAAAAGCTCGGCGCGAAGCGCCGATCTTTTCCATCTTTTCCATGCTGTGGCAGAAAAGAGTTTCCGGCCGGGCTAGCAATAACATGAAACTGACACATCCTGGCTTATCAGCAACATGCCATCAAACTTCGATGAAAAGGGCTCCCTCCCTTAGAGCCCCAAAAGAACTCCGGTCCACCAGGCAATTGATCCTGTTTCCCCTCGTCGCGCCGTAAGGCCAGTCGTTGCAATTGCGACGACCCAGAACGGGGGCGATAGACACGCGCCAATTGCAGCAATCGCCGCTTCTCAATGGCCCCGCCCAGGGTGCCCTTTAGCCCATGAAGCCCTATTCCCCGCGTCCATTGGGGTGTATATTCGTTCTATCGCCGGTCTGTATCACGGGCACCGGTGGCTGGAAGATCATCGCGCTTTCGCCCTCGTTTAAGGAGGCAGCGATGATACTTCACCGCAACGATACAATCCTTCCCGATCAAATGAGATTGCTCGACGACGTTTTTGTTGAGCTCCTTCGATCACGCGGCCTGGAGCGATCCAGCAAGGAGGCTGAATTGCTGGCGACGCGATTGATGAGCCTCTACCAAAACGGTATCCGGGAAAAAGATGATCTGCGGCAGATGGCCAGCTACCTCTAGACGTGCGAACCTGGGGCCGAGCGACGGCCCTTCGATATCCAGCTTTTGACCATTTAGCTGCCCTTGCGATCACGCTGGGCGGCTCTTTCTTTTTGCTAGTCGCCTGATCGCCTGTTGAAGGGGTCGTTCCGCCTCACCATAGTCCTTCCAGGCGTCTGTCTTCGCAAGGAGCGCCGGCACCGTGCGCACCGTAAACCGCTTGGGATCGAGGTCGGACTTCACCTGTGTCCAGGTAAGCGGCATCGACACTGTCGCGCCTGGACGCGCACGCGGCGACAGCGGCGCCACAGCAGTTGCCATGCGATCGTTGCGGAGGTAGTCGAGGAAGATCTTGCCACCGCGAAGGCTCTTGTTCATCTTGATGAGGTAGCGGTCGGGATTGTCGCGCGCCATCTGCTGACAGACGTCGTGCGCAAAACCCTTGGCCTCGGCCCATGCGAGAGGCTTACGCTCGTTGCCGGCGAGCGGAGTGACGACATGCAATCCCTTGCCACCCGTAGTCTTGCAGAAGCTCACAAGACCCAGCTCATTGA
This sequence comes from Ensifer adhaerens, assembly GCF_013283195.1. Taxonomy (GTDB): domain Bacteria; phylum Pseudomonadota; class Alphaproteobacteria; order Rhizobiales; family Rhizobiaceae; genus Ensifer; species Ensifer adhaerens_G. The sequence continues at coordinate 202,182 of NZ_JABEKT010000003.1, forward strand.
GCCTGTCACGCATCTCACGCGCGGCGGCAACCACCTTCGAAAAAGGCACGTCGGGTCCTGGATCAAGATCGAACACCAGCCGGCCTGGCACTTCCGGCTTGCCGAGTTCGCAATTCCACGGATGAAATTCGATGCCACCGATCTGGGCGATCGCCGCGAGCCCTTCAATCCGGTCGATTTGCAGGTAAGGCTTCTTATCGCCGTAGACCTTCACCAGTTCGACAAGGTTTGAGGTGCCGGGCATCGCATGGCGCTGGAAAAACTGCTCTCCACCGATACCATCGGGTGCTCGAATGATCGAACACGGCCGACCTTTGATGTGCTCAATGAGCCAGACGCCGACGGCTTCATGATAGCGGGCAAGGTCTTCTTTTGTGACCGGTCGACCGTCCCCGGCATCGGGCCATAGCGACTTCTCGGGACTGGAGATGAGGACGCCCATCACGTCGACTTTCGCGCCTTGGCGACGCGAAGGTTTGTGTTTGGTCACCAAGACAGGTTCCACCGATTTCGCGTTGGTGGGCGGCGCCGGCTCTTCCGTCTCGACCTCGCTGGCCGGCTTATCTTCGCGCAGGCCTTTGAATGAAGCTTGGCGAACGAGACCGTCCCCGGTCCACCCTTCGAATTCGATTTCGGCGACGAGCTCGGGCTTCAACCACGCAACGTCGCCCTGCTTTTTCGGAGCGCCGATACCGGTGAACGGTGACTTCGCCGACTCCAGTGCCTGCAGTTTCGGAAGCAGAATCTCAACTTTCCGGGCGGCATAGCCGGTTCCGACACGACCGACATACACCAAACGATCGGCGCGGTTCACGCCCACCAGTAAGGACCGGAACTTGCCATTGGTCTTGGCGTAACCGCCGATCACGACTTCGTGGCCCGCACGGCATTTGGATTTCGCCCAGGCGTGGGTGCGGCCCGATTGATAGATTGAACCCGCCTGCTTTGAGATAACGCCTTCGAGATGCAACTTACAAGCGGAGCGCAGAACCGCATCACCACCAGATTCGAAATGCTCGACGTAGCGGATGCGGGGATTATCGCCAGCGTTGGCGAGCAGATTCTGCAACCGCTCTTTACGCTCTAGCAATCGCATCGACCGCAAATCTTGACTGCCGTCGAACATCAGGTCGAACGCGAAATAGACGAGGTTGCCTGTCTTCCCTTCCGACAGGGCCGCCTGAAGTGCGGCAAAATCCGGCGCGCCGTTCTCGTCGAGCGCGCAAATCTCACCATCGATGATACCATCCGGCAGTCCGGACGCTACATCGGCGATCTCCGGATACTTCTCTGTCCAATCGAGACCCTTGCGCGTCTTCAGCGTCGCCGTTGCCTCGGCAATACGCATCTGGATGCGATAGCCGTCGAACTTGATCTCGTGCAGCCAATCATCGCCGGCAGGTGGTCGGGAAACTTTCTCGCAAAGCTGGGGATCGATGAAATCGGGGAGGACGGAGGTGGTCAAGGTCGCGAGATCCCCACGCGACCCTTGCTCATGCCGGTCGGCTGCCGCTCCATATTTGCTGTCCCAGGTCGCATCGGCCTCGGCAGCGACATTCGCCATGATAAATGGCTGCGGCTTTCGGCCCCTGCCCTCGGCGATTTTCTCCATGGTGCGGCCAGAGGCCACCGAGGTGGCGTTCTGCTCAAGGATAGCATCTCCATGCGCGTCAACGGAGTGAGCGTCATGGTGCTTGATCAACAGCCAATTGGTCCGTTTCCCCCCATCGCGATCGTTGCGCATGCGGACGAGGACGAAGCTGCCGCACAGGCGCTTACCTTCCAGCGTGAACTTGAAGTCCCCCTTTCTCAGGGCCTCTTCCGGTGACTTCCTGCCTTCCGGCTCCCAGTAACCCCGATCCCACAACATAACGGTGCCGCCACCATATTGGCCCTTCGGGATCGTACCTTCGAAGTCGCCATAGTCGAGCGGGTGGTCTTCGACTTCGACAGCCAGCCGCTTATCGTGTGGATCAAGCGAAGGTCCCTTGGTCACCGCCCAGGATTTGAACACGCCGTCGAGTTCTAGCCGGAGATCATAGTGGAGCCGGGTAGCGTCGTGCTTCTGTATCACAAAACGTCGACGGTTCGACGGCTTGACATGGGCCTCACCGCTGGGCTCGTCGGTCTTCTTAAAGTCGCGCTTGGCACGATATTTTTTGAGATTGTTGGTCATGGAATTCGTCAACTCCTACCACGCACGAACAACACGTCGGCGCCCGCGTGCTTTTCAACGGTTTGACAGTTGAACCAGAGGTTCGACGGCGGGATCGGCCGCTTCTCGGGTTTCGAGCGTCGCTCGGACCGTTACGGGTGCTGTCGTCCGCCATTGCATGTCTCCTGAAGGTTACTCCACAGGATTAGAACGTTCTTCACGGCTTGTTGTTTCGGTGACAGGCCGAGGGTCCACCAAAATGCTTCAGATGGCGACAAAGCGAGTGCCATACTTGCTTCAACTCGGCGCAGACATCCACCTGTTATTGTTGCACGCGCCTGGTCATCGTCAGCTCGACGGCGGGACGAGAAAGCCGAAGCGTTCAACCGCGCGCTAGGCAAATGCAACGTGGAGGCCTGCTTCCTTCGAAGGCAAGACCAGACAGTCCCATGGATCCATCAACGCCACCCACCGGCCTGAGGTGGACGTGGCATTTGGAAGTCCCCGCTGATCCTCCCGGAGGGCGCCTCTCATCCCCGCAGCAGGCCCAGCCAAACGCGTAACCCCAAACGTCCATCCGCCTACCCGTTCGGGTTACGCTGTTCAATTTCCTCGATCAGGCGATCCCTTGTGGCATCGTGCACGTCTGAGGCGACGCTAACGGCACTGCTGTAGATATCCGATGCCACCTCCCTGCCTTCATCCAACAGGTCGGAGGATTGCTGTGCGACGTTGGATTTTACCGTATCAGCCGTATCGCCCAGGAGTTCGTCCTCCACATCCGTATGCGGAAGAGCGGCACCAATTGCGGCACCAACAGCGAATGCAAGCGCCCCTCCCACAAGCGGCTGGTCGCGAAAGTGCGCGAGAATAGCGTCGTTCAGGCGATCTGAGTGCTCCTTGAGGTTCGACGCCGCCGTTGAAGACGAACCGACTACAGTGTTTGCCGCATTCGACGCCCTTTGGGCAACGTCATCCGCGGTGTCCTTAACCCTGCTCCAAGTCGTAGCCGCCCACCCGGTTGAAGCGTCCAGAACCGCACCGGCCTCATCTGTGATTTGGGAGATCTGTTGACCGGTCGCATCCACGAACCCTCGATATGCCTTGCCTCCGGCATCAAGAAAGTTGCCGGCACGCCGGCCGCTGGCGTCGGTCAGAGCTCGAAACCGTCGCCCCGCATCGTCGGCAAAATGACTGTAGTGTTCCTCACCAACCTTTTCAGGCGGGCCGACCCGGCGCACGGAGCCATAGGCAGCATAAAGAGGGTCCTCATCAACCACGGGGGCATTCGACGTCGTAGCTGAGCCTTGCTGGGCGATCAGCCAAGCAAGGCTCACACCCATTAAGGCGACGGGCACTGGATTTGTCTTCATGGCACTGCCAAGATTTCCAAGATACTCGGCACCGCCACTACCCTTCGCGTATGCAATCACCTCGTCAACGAGCTGTCCCGGAGACATACGTTCCTGGATCGCCCCAAGACGTTCTTCGATCCGCTGACGATCCGCCGCGATTTCTTGCTGAAGGTCGGCGGAGGTTCTTTCTGACGATTTATCCATCACATTTTCTCCTTAACGACGTCAACATCGCGACGAAGCGATGCGGTTGTGCGGTCAAGCTTAAGATTGGCGCCCCGCAATGTAGCGAGACCTTTGGAAACGAGAGCCCATGCAATCAGTCCAACCACGAGACCTACGACCAGGCCCGACATGGCATTGGCAGTCACGTCTGCCATTCCGTTGCTGACCAGCACGGCCGCCAGCCCTCCGACCAAGGCGCCTAGCAGGACCGCTACGGCACCGATGGCAAAAATCAGCCCAATAACGAGAACCTCAACTCCGCTTAGAGCGCCAGCGACTTTTTCAGAAGCCTCGGTCTTTGCGAGATCTATCTCTTTTCTCAGGAGGCCGGAGACATCTGAAACAAGCCCACCCACAAGTTCGGACAGTGGAATCTGATCGGTTGCCTTAGCCATTGTGTTTTCCTCCTGCAGCGGTCTGGCTCAGGCCAGCAGGCGTCGTTTTATCATTGTCATTGTCATCCGTTCCCCTGACATCGCGATTGGGTGCGCGCCTTGCGGAAGCTGCAAGAAACCTGCTCGCTGCCACTCCCGCCAGCGCAGCCAACCCCAGAAACGCGACCGGCTGCTTGCGCCCAAAGTCCTCCGCCATCCCGGCAATTTCGCTGAGGTTTCGCCCTTCCATTTTTCGTGCCGCCGCTTCCACGCCCTTGCCGATCTGACTTGCATAGCGACCAATTTCGGGCTGATCGGTGCTTTCCATTTCCTCACCCACCTTCTTCAAGGCGCTTGCAATTGCTCCCGCTTGACGGGCCGCAAACGTCGTGTGCTCGGAAATGGTCTCCTGCACCTTGTCGAGCGCAACGTTCGCACCGTCCTTCACGGCATCCGAAGCAGAAATCAGGTCTTCACTCACGCGTGCCTTCAGGTCACCGAGGCTGGTTGGATTTTGTGCGTGTGCAGTGCTTTCCACAGTCGTGTCTTCGCCAACCGGCACGACGCGGGTTTGGATCTGGTTGGTCGGGTCTGGCATGGATTCCTCCCATGGAATTTCGAGCAGCAACCGCTGCACTTTGATTTCCAACTGCAAGGGATTGCCTTTGTTCCGCCAGCACTGTGGTGGCCGTGCCACTTCGCTTTTTGGCTCGAACGCCCCGGGGGATCGAGGCAGATACCTTCCGGTCCGGGCCACACTACTTACTCGTAATCCGCCGCAGTGCTGACTAAATCCGGCGAACGGATTTGGTTTGCTGCGGGTCGTGAATAGGCCGCCGGCATAAAACTCCGGGGAAGTGTCGTCGATTTCAATGCGCCGACCAAAATGAGCGGGACCGGGCGGCGGCGGCACCGCTGCCAGAGCCGGTTATCGCGAACGGTAGCGGCTCCCGATTTGGTCGCCGCCTCCGGAGATGTTGTTCTTACGACCAATACACCACGGCGGAGCCGCGCGCGCTCCGCATCGATCTGCACAGCCTTTCGGCCCGAGGCGGATGACCAGGACGGCTGCAGCCGCGATACAGACCATGTGCCACATCCAGCCGGCTGAAAACCCTCCCGTCACATCGTGCAGGCTTGACCGGATCAACGGTGGGCAGGCGCTTGCAAAAATGACGCTTTTTGCCACGCGCGCCGACAGGCTTGCGCGCGATAGCGGGGCTAACGAACTCGCCATGTGTGGTGAAGTTCCCTAATGGGACTTCAGTCTGACTCGTCTTGGCAAAGGTCTGAAGTCGATTGTTACGCCGTCGCGCTACGCTAATTTCTTCCTGAGCCCATGCCAAATGAAGACCCGAGAAGAAACATGGGCGGTACCGGCCCAGAGCCGTGCGATCGTCCCTGCGAGCGGCTCTGGTGTCCTTCCCCGATTATCGGTCACCATGGGAGATATCGTTATGTACAAAATCCATGAGCAACCAGAGAGCGACCCGGCAACCGGGCTGCCGATCGCAGTCATGCTTCTATCGGTAGCGGCGATAGCCATTTACCTGGTCGTTGGAGCCGAAATTCTGAGCGACAAGGGTGGCCAGGGAACCGTGTACCTTCCCAAGTTAGAGGCGGAAAGCTCTTCCTAGGCAAGGGAGGCGCAAGATGAGTTTGGTCACGCCAGGGCACGCTTGGAGTGGCCGCTACCGCGCCATCGTGTGTGTTTGCTCACGGCCAACGCCCGCGATTGGACGACCTGTTTTCCTGCTTCGCTCTGGCGTGACCGGCGCTAAATAATCTTCAGGTCCTTGTTAGAAAAGCTTCTGTCGACACCAGCTCAAGCTGCACGGAAAAGCGGCCACCAAAGATCTTCAATGCCGCCTCATGAGTTTCATCCGCGCTGCCGCATATCGCGTCATCGAGCACCACGGTGTGGTAGCCAAGGTCGATCGCACCCAGCATGGTCGCCAACACGCAGACGTCCGTTTCCCCTCCCGAGATAACCAGCGACGTTACCCCATCTTCTCGAAGGGTTGCATTCAAACCTCCGTCCAGCCAGGGAGAATAGCGAGGCTTGTCGAAGATGCGAGCGGGCGGAACAAGCTGGCGGAGCTCGGGAAGGATATCGACCAGGTTTTCGGGCAAATGCTCCCGCGTCATCATCCACCATTTCTCATAGTAAGGCTTCCAGGCACCATCCACGTCTTCGGCTCGCAAAGGAGGAATGAAGCGCGTGAAGATCGTTTTCGCGGCGTGCCGGCTGGAGACCTCGACGACCTGATCCTTTACCCCATCCATCCATGGGACGTGCCACGGCGTGTCTTCCGCGAACATGCGTTGCATGTCCACGCAGATATGCCGCCAGTTGGTCGCCCCATTCATAGCGTCGAACCGGCGCCGGAAGCAGGGAGCGCGCACTCATGTTCCCTCGCCGCGTAAGCTGCGAATATGCGCTGTGCAGCCACGGGATCATATGGACTGCCTTCCAGGAAGTGGTTGATCTGATCGCAGCTGACGCCATAGACCACTTCGCCCGGACGCCGCGGGGCACCGGTATCCAAACCGGCTGTCGGCACCTTCCAGAGGTCCTGATCGAGAAAGGCCCTTCCACGCCCTCTGCCGGCGTTTGCAGGCAGGTTATCCAAGGGTTGGCCCTTATCGGCAATGACCTTGGCATACTCTGCCGCGCATTGCATCGCGTGGACCGCAATGCCGCTGGACCTAAGTTGGTGGGCTACCGGTTCATTGGCGGGCTCATCGGTCACAATGATCAGATCATACCCTTCCGCGGCTGCAACCCTTGCGAGCTCCAGGCCTATCTCAGACGACGCTTCGGGGGTGACGGCCGGGTCACTCGGTCTGTTGCCCATTGATCTGCCTCCCGTTCTTAGGGTTTCAGGACGACCTTGACGCAGCCATCCTTCTTTTCGAGGAACGTCTTGTAGAGACCCGGACCGTCTTTGAGGGATCCAGTATGGGTAATAACGAAGGATGGGTCGATTTCGCCCTTCTGGATGCGCTCCATCAGGATCGGCAGGTAATGCTGGACGGGTGTCTGGGCCATCTTGAATGTAAGGCCACGGTTGATTGCCGACCCCATCGGGATCTTGTCGAGGAAGCCGCCGTAAACCCCGACGATGGAGACCGTGCCGAAGTTGCGGCAACAATGGATCGCCTGGCGCACAACATGCGGACGATCCGTGCCCATGAACGTTGCCACCTTGATCCGGTCAATGCGGGCATCCCAGCTGGCTGCGGGATCGGACTCGGTCCCGACCGCGTCGATGCAGGCGTCCGCACCGCGGCCGTTGGTCAGTTCCATGATCCGGTCATAGATGTCCTTATCCATGTAATCGAGTGTAATGGCGCCTGATGCTTCGGCCAGAGCGAGCCGTTCGGGTACCGTGTCGATGGCGATGACGCGCTCGGCCCCGAGTATGAAGGCCGACTTGATCGCCATCTGGCCGACCGGCCCGCAGCCCCAGATGGCGATGGTGTCGCCTGGCTGGATGTTGCAGAAATCAGCCGCCATATACCCGGTCGGGAAGATGTCCGACAAAAACAGCACCTGCTCATCGCTCAAGCCGTCCGGGACCTTGATCGGCCCGACATCGGCGTAGGGTACGCGAAGGTATTCCGCCTGCCCGCCGCTGAAACCTCCAAGCAGGTGCGTATAACCCAAAAGGCCAGCGGGAGAATTTCCCCACATCTTTGTGACCTTTTCCGGCTTCGGATTGGAGCGCTCGCAACCCGAAAAGAAGCCGCGCGTGCAGAAGAAGCATTCGCCGCAAGCGATGGTGAACGGCACGACGACCCTGTCGCCCACCCTCAGCTTCTTGTTGTCCTTGCCGACCTCGACGACTTCGCCCATGGTTTCGTGACCCATGATATCGCCGCTGTGCATATCCGGCATTATGCCGTTGTACAGGTGCAGGTCCGACCCGCAAATCGCGCAGGCGGTGACTTTGATGATCGCGTCCCGGGCGTCCTCGATGCGAGGATCGGGTACGCTGTCGCAACGGATGTCATGCTTTCCGTGCCAGGCCAGGGCTTTCATGTGTCGATCCTTTCAAGGGGCGGGGCGGGCATGGTGTCGTTGCGCGTCACGGATGACCGCCACCCCCTGCTGCCCCGTAAATCTGTCCGGTCGCGAAGCTCGCGTCGTTGTCCGCAAGCTGGACATAAATCGAGGCCAGTTCTGCGGGATGCCCCGGTCGACCTAGAGGCGTGTCACCCCCGAACTCAACCAGTTTTTCCATCGTCTGGCCACCGCACACCTGCAACGGCGTCCAGACGGGCCCCGGCGCAACGCCGTTAACGCGGATGCCTTTTGGTCCCAACTGCTTGGCCATGGACTTGGTGAAGCTCAATCCTGCGGCCTTCGTGATCGCATAGTCGACCAGGTTTTCGGAAGGATCGTAGGCCTGAACTGAAGTCGTCTGGATGATCACCGAACCCGGTTGGAGGTGTTTGACCGCCGCCTTGGTAAGCCAGAACATCGCATAGATGTTGGTTTTCATCGTTGCGTCGAAAGCTTCGCTCGTGAGCTCCGAAATCGAGCCAACCTGTTGCTGTCGGCCGGCATTGTTGACGAGGATATCGAGCCCACCGAGTGCCTTGACGGCATCTTCGACAAGCTTTTCGCAAAACGCTTCGTCGCGCAGGTCACCAGGAAGCGCGATGCCTTTGCGCCCCTCCTCCTCGATGAGAGCGATGACTTGCCTTGCGTCCGGCTCTTCGTCCGGCAGATAGTTGATCGCGACGTCCGCGCCTTCTCGAGCGTAGGCAATGGCAGCGGCGCGGCCCATCCCTGAATCGCCGCCTGTGATCAGAGCCTTGCGACCTGCCAAACGTCCGGAGCCCTTATAGGAAATCTCCCCGTGGTCGGGTCTGGGCTTCATCTCGGCGGCGAGGCCCGGGAACGGCTGGACCTGTTCCTCGAATGGAGGCTTTGGGAACTTGTTTGTCGGGTCTTGCATGGAGTATTCCTTTGTTTATTCTTCGGGAATTACCGAAATGCCTTTGCTGCCGCCGGTCATGTCTTGGCGGTCGTCGGCAAGCAAGGTTCGCTGCGGTGGGCGCGAATGGTTTAGACCGCCCGGAAGAAGAACTCGTCGCTTCGGCAACTGTTCCCGTCTGGCGCGCATCGAAGCTTTTGGGGGGCGAAGTAACTCCGCAGGAGCGACAGCTTCCTGTGCTAGCTGGAGCGAGATCGAATGACGAGGAAGAAACGTGCGCCTGGAGAAGCTCGGGATTTGGGAGCGCCGGCGGGGTTGGCGTGGCCGTAGCCGCAAGGCAAGCCGCGTCAATGCATCGGATCTTGTTCAGGTCGATCTCATTGTTTCAGGTAGATTTGAGGGCCGAAAAGGCGCGGCCCATTGGCAATGTCGACTTAATGTGTCGGCTGCACGTTCGTATCAGTTGCCTCCGTACCCTGTGCCCCCGGCAACACAGACCCGCAATCCAGATCTCCGGATTGCGGTTCTTTCTAGCGACGGAGAATCCATGGGCTACGACTGGAATGGCGCTCGTTGGCGCCGGATGAAGGTGGCGAGATTTGGAACCGCCGTCGCACTGGCGGGTCTCCTGGTCGCCGTAGCGACACACGTCGTGACGAGAGCGCTTTAAACGGAAGCCTCAGGCCAACTGCACGCCGAAAACAAGGACATTTGCGAGACGGTGACATCCATACATTCGTCTTTGCCGACGAGGTACGTTGCGATTCAAGGATCCGAACACGTCACGTCTCCAGGTTGGATGTCTCCGACACTGGGAGCGCGATCGTGCAACGAATGCCATCCTGCCCCAGTTCATAATTAACCAGCGCGTTCAACTGATAAGGTAGAGCTCGCTCGATAAGCTGCCTACCCTGCCCGCCACCGCGGGGGCTATCCGATGGTGACATCGCAACCCCACTCTCGTGCCAGTCGATATGCAGCATCGGATTGTCGCCAATGACAGCTGCCTCAAAGGACCACGTCACGCTGAGGTGTGCGTTGTCCTGCCCCAACGCGCCATATTTGACGGCGTTGGTCGCAAGTTCATGAAGCGCCATCGCGAGTGTCTGGACGGTCGACGAGCGCAGCCGAACGCCTCTTGGCCCGGATAGTGTCGCGCGACCTGATTGTGCGTGCATCGCGCTCAGTTCGGAGCGGATCAAATCATCGAAATCGACGCGGTCATGTTCGTTCAGCCTGGAGAGCAGACCCTGCACTCGCGCGAGCGCATCCACTCGATCTCTGAACCTTTCCTGGAAATCCGCAAGGTTCGAACTCGACCGAGCCGTCATGTCCGCCACTGAGCGGACAACGCTCATCAGGTTGCGCGTCCGATGCTGGAGCTCTGCAACCAGGACGGCCTGGCGATCTTCCCATTCCCGCCGCTCGGTGACGTCCATCATTGCCCCGATCATTCGGACCGCAGGACCGCCGTTGGCATAGTAGAAGCGACCGCGGCCGTACAACCAGTGAACAGAACCGTCGGGATGGACCACCCGGAACTCGTGCACGTACTCCTGGCGTCTATCCATCGCCCGACGAAGGCACCCTTCGGTCTCCGCGCGGTCCGCCGGATGAACGCGGTCAAACCAAGCCTGATAGCTCGGCGTGACCTCCCCGGGAACATAGCCCTCCATTCTATAATGTTCGTCGGACCAGTGGACCTCGCCCGTCTCGACGTTCCAGTCCCACAATCCGAGGCGCCCGACCTCCGTCGCACTCTTAAGACGCTCCTCGCTCTCGCGGACCGCGTCTTCGGCAATCTTGCGGTCATGGATGTCGAGGTTCATCCCGACCCATTTCTCCACCGCGCCGTCGTCTCCCAGAAGCGGAACCGCGCGGATGTTGGTCCAGCGCCAGCTATTCGTGGCTGCGTGTCGCAACCGGAACTCCGCATTGACCATCCGCCGCACCGATACGGCGTCCCGCCATTGTCGTTCGGCATATTGGCGGTCACCGGGGTGGATGGCGTCGAGCCAACCATGGTCTTTCCATTCGTCAAACGACTGCCCGGTATAGCTTCGCCATGACGGACTGTCGGCAACGACCCTCCCATCGGCGTCCGCTTCCCAAAAGGCTTGCGCGAGTCCTTCGATGAGACCCTGCGACCTGGCTTCACTCTCCCGGAGTTTGGCATCGACGACCTGGCGTTCGAGACGGGCGACTTTCGCCTGCGCCTCCTTCCAATGGCTGATTTCCTTGGTGGTGGTCGCAATACCGTCACCGAGCTTTACGACGGACTGATAAAACCACCCGTCGAATTGCTCATGGACATAATGGTGTTCGGCCTGCTCCGGGACCCCGGTCTCGGTCACCCGCTTGAACGCCTCGAAGATGCCTTCAACGACAACGCCGGGATTACGCTGCAGCAGGCTTTGTCCCAGTATTGGGCCATAGAGCCTCTCGGACGTGTGGTTGTTCAACACCCAATGGAAATCGACAATCTCACCCGATGGATCTCGGACGGCATTAAAAACCTGGATCATGTCCTGTGAACAGTCCAGGATTGCCTTAAGGTGGTCGCGACTGGCCTGGAGTTGCTCGGTCCGCTTCCGTACCTGCTGTTCCAGCGAGGCCCGGTAGTCATGCTCGCTTTGGCGAAGTTTCTCCAGAGCTTCCCGGCGTTCTGTGACAACCGTGCGCGCTCCGAACCACTCGATAATCTCGCCGTTGGCATCCAATAAAGGGACCGCGCGCGACACGACCCACCCTATGCTGCCGTTCGCCACCCAGACACGATGCTCGAGTTCAAAAACGGACCTGGTGCGGATAGCAACATCGATGGCGGCGACCACGACGTCACGATCTTCAACGGGGATGTATTTGTCGACCCAATTCTCTATAGGCTCGGACGTGTCGGTAAGCGTGCCGCCGTCAAGCTGGAACATGAACTTCCAGTCCGGACTCATCCGATAGACGGAATATGTTCCTGCAGTGACAAGCGCCCGGAAATACTGCTCGCTCTTGCGAAGAGCGATTTCGGCACGAGCACGCTCGACGGCGGCCCACGTGCGCTCGGCGACGTCGCGCTGCAGTTCCTTCTCCGCGTCTGTCCAACGCCGCGGTTCGGGGTGCGCGGTGGAAAACCCCGCTAACAGACGCCCTTCGCGAAGAAGAGGCACGAACGAGCCTGACCTCGTTCCGAGGGCACGAGACGCATTCGCATCAGCGGGCGGCCGGTTGTCGTGATCATCGAAGAAGACGGGCTCTCCCCGTCGAAACAGCTCTCTCCGTTCCGGGCCGTGGTCGGATATCCTGCCAGGCTGACGGGCAAACCGGTCTGGCATTTGCCCGTCGCTGTATCCTGCGACGACATCAAAACTTTCCTGATCAGGGTTGAATAGAAGATAGTGCGCAACAGCCACGCCGATATGCTTGGCAAACAGCTCCGCCGCGATTGACATCGCGTCGACGGGATCCTCGGTGGTTCTCAAGCTATCGCTGAGTGTCAGCAGGAACGCTTGCCGCTCCTGGCTCTCACGGAGCACAGCCTCGGCCCGTTTTCTGTCCGACGTGTCGCGAACGAAAATGGAGAGCTCGTCCTCGCCGCTCCGATAGATGCTGAATTCGAACCATCGTCCGGTGGATTCTATGTAATGCTCGCCGATCACGGGCGTTCCTGTGTCCGCCACACTGGTGTGGAGCGGCATCCAGCGCTCGAAGTCGCGCTTTTCCGAAACTTTGGACAATCGGCGGCCGACGAAGCCCTCGCGACCGACACCTGTCTGCCGTTCGACGGCATCGTTACCGTCCAGGTAAACCAGGTCCTCCACGCGCCCAGCGTCATCGCGAATGACCGCACACACAGTCAACCCCTCGGCCATGTTGTCAAACAGCGAACGATACTTCGCCTCGCTTTGGCGCAGCGCGGTGTCGGCGCGGGCGCGTTCGACAGCATCCCATGTGCGTTCGGCGGTCGCAGTGATCAGCTCGACCTCTGCCTTCGTCCAGTCGCGCGGCATATTCTGGTGGACATTCAGATGAGCGACCACGCGGCCCTGCTTGACGAGCGGGCTTCCCACGATCGCGGCAACTCCGATCGCTCCATAGGACGACCGCTCGTGTTCGTTCAGAATGTCCGAGGTATGAATATCTGCCACCACGAGCGGCAGCCCTAAGCGCAGTCGGGCGAGCAATCTCTCCCCGAAATCGGACATCCTGAGGCGGCCAGTGAGTGGCGCGACCCCAGTCGCGGTATAGTTCTCGGAAATGTCGACCTGGACGTCATCGGCACGAACGATAGCGTAGACCACTCTGTCCGCTTTAAGGTGCTCCCCGAGCACCTCGCATGCCGTCCGCTGGACGTCGGCTGGATCATTCAACGGCCTCAACGCATCGCTGAGTTTTAAAAGAAAGGCCTGTCGCTCCTCACTCTCAAGCAATCGTTGTTGCGCTTCATGGACTGCGGTGGTTTCAAATATCGAGGCGGTGAAGCCGCAGACCCCGCCAGCATCATCGGTTACCGGCACGAGGCTGAAACTGAACCACCCCGAGGGACTTTCTTCTCGCCATCGTGTCGAAATTCTCGTGCTCTCGACGACCTGTGGGGTTCCGGACAGGACATCGGCGAAAAGCTGGTCGAGTTCCGTCCAGATGTCCGAGAAAACTTCGCGCATCGGAGCGCCGAAGGCTTCCGGGTGCCGATTTCCAATGATTGGGTGGTAGGCATCGTTGTAGATGATACGTAGATCCGGACCTAGAGCGATATACATCGGTTGCCGTGACCGAAGGACCATTTGGACCTGCCCTAGTATTCGCGGCGACCAAGTCTCGACGGTCCCGAGAGAGGTCGACTCCCAGTCAAAGTCGTCCAATAGATTTCCGGCAGTACCTGAGCCATCCGGCCATTTCGGCATACAAATGCTCCACCCTTTGATCCTCACGACATTTAGGACATACCCCGGATAATCCAACGGCTGGCCGAGGCCAAAACGTTGTTATTTCCATTGGGCGAGGCACGCATGGCTGAGTTCCAGACACGAACCCCCTGACCGCCCACGGTCGCAGCCACCGCCGCTCGGGACGGAGAGTTGCGGGGTTTCCAGCCTTTTTCCCCCGAGCGCCGGCAGTATCCGTCATCTTCCTTCGTTGCTCCGGGCGCGACGGCGGCCAGCGGCGAGAACAGGTATTCGAGAATGCGACGATGGCCGGACTTGACCTCAATGGTTACGGTCATGCCCCGCGCCAGCGGACGGCTTTGCCATCAACCGAATTATTGATTTCAATCGGCTCGATGATGACAGATAGACAAGGTTCTGGACACGCTCGGCATTGCTTGCGGGAACGGTGCTGATCATCCAAATCCTCACTGACATGGCGCGCGACCCGGTCACCCCTACCTGGCCCGTGCTCTACCTTCTCGGCACGTCCGCCGCTCTCGGCCATCTCGCCCCGATCGCGCGCGCCATGGGCCTTATAACCAGCCAGGCGTCCAGCTCTGGCCGGTCCTCCAGGACACCCACGAGCTGCGCGCCACCTATGGTCGCCGATCGGAAACTCTCCTGTCGCATGCCGCCGTCCTTCAGGTCTTTGGCGTCGGTGACATCGAAACCGCCGAGCGGGCTGCACGCGCGGCAAGACCCACGCGCAATACATCACCCGGTCCTGGAGCGAGGGCAAAAACACATCATCGATAACATCTCGGCGCACGACCTCATCAATGCCGATGAAATCATGCGTCTGCCGGAAGACAGGCTGATCCTGCTAAGTCAACGACAGCGGCAAGCATTTGACCAGGAGCTTCGATATTGTGCCGATCCGCGGTTCAACGGCGCCTTCGATCCGGCATGAGTGACGTGGCGTACACCAATCGGGAACCGTGGCCCTACCTTCAGATGAAACGTTCTCAACCGTGACATCGCCCTGATCCGTTGCTACAGGTCCAAAAAGGCATAGGTGGGAAACCTTCCATGAGCAAATCGTCGAGAGAGAAATCTGGCCCGGTTGCAGCACGCGAGACCGATGTATCGAAAGCCCAGGCGATCAATGCGATCCTCACCCGGCCGATCGCGATCCTGCCTGCGAAAGCTGGTGATGCAATCCGTCCATTTGCGCTCGGGCTCTGGAATGAAATCAGGCCGCTTTTGAAGCCCGAGATCAGCGTCTCGACACTACGCCGCGCGACAGGAGCCTATCTCCACACAAAACGGTATCATCTGGCGGTCGCAAAGACAGGCTCCGCCCGCCACGACATCAACGGCGTTCCCGTCGAACCGGTATCGGACGCCGACAGGTTGGCGGCCGAGGAGAAGATCGAAAGCCTCAAAATGCGCGATGATGCCCGCAAAGCGCCTTCGGAGGCGTGTGATGTTGCCCGATCAATCTCGCCTTCAAAGGCCGATGCGATCCGGGCTTCCCTGCTCGATTGGAACAAACCGCCTCGTCAAGGCAGGTGAGCGGCATTGTTTAGTTGGAGGAATGCGCGCTGTTTGACATTGCATATGCCATGGCCACCGCTCCCGCCCGACAAGCCACCAAGCCAGTCTGCTTGGGGGCGTCAGAAGGACAAGAGCGTACCAGGCGCCGGCAGCCTCGCCGCCAGAGCCAGTTCGCGCGCGGTTTGACCGGTTAAAAGCCTCGTCTCGGAGGATCAGCATCGCGACGGCCAAGGGCCGGGATCCGGGAAGCCTGGGCCCGGCAAGCCGCTCCGTTTGGTCGCGAGTTATTGTCGGTGTCCTTCGCGATGTATCGGCCCGCAGCCCAGCTGCGTGCCGCAATTTTTCGGGGATGCCGAGTTTCATCGCCTGCCTCATCTGGGATGGCACCGATGGCGATGGGGCAGCGCCGACTGCAGATCATGCAGGTAGATATGATCTTTATCCGCACGAGGTTTCGGGCGGCATGGGGCGGCGCATCATGATCTCGATGATGCTAATTGCCTCTCCATCGCTGATCATAGCCGACGAGCCGACTTCAGCGCTCGACGTCACCGTGCGCCAGCAGGTGCTATCGATCCTCGACGAACTCGTCATCGAACGGAACATCGGCCTGATCTTCATTTCGCACGATCTCAATCTCGTCCGTAGCTTCTGTGACCGCGTCCTGATCATGTATGCCGGTCGCATCGTAGAAACGATCGCCGCCAAGGATCTGCACAACGCCAAACCCCTGAATTTCCGCTACGGCTACCCGCACCAGCTTTCGGGGGGACAACGCCAGAGTGTCGCGATAGCGCGCACGCTCATCCTGGAGCCGCGCATCCTTTTGCTCGACGAGGCGACTTCAGCACTCGACGTGTCAATCCAGGCCGAGATACTCAACCTTTTGACGGATCTCAGAGAGCGCGAAGGCCTGACCTACATCCTCGTCAGTCACGATCTCGCCGTCGTCGCCCATCTTTGCGACCGCGTCGCTGTCATGCAGGAAGGCGGGTTCGTCGAAGTTGCGACGAAGCAGCAATTGCTCGACGTCACTCATTCCTACACGCGGGTGCTGATGGACGGCACCCGTGGGTATGTCACGGCAGGCAAAAATCGTTAGGCCGACATCAACGATTAGCAGGAGGCAGAGTTGGCTTGGACAGTCCCGGCGTTTTGCTCTGCAAATTTTCACCGTCCTGGCGCATACGATACCGGCACCGCGCGTCATAGGTGTGGACATAGCCGATACCTTGCTCGGCGACGTACGGGTAGGCCCTCATATTCACGCTTGCCCACAAGAGTCGGCGCCAGGCACGCCAACTCGCGGTGTGTTGTTGGAACCTTTTCCATTGGTGTTGATTGGGGCCGCTGCGGGCGTTTCCGAAGATACAGGGGATCGAGCCAGCCTGGGGAATGGGGTGAACATGGATTATGAGAAAATCGGTCGCGCTCGCATGATGGTCCGGCTGCCCAAACATCGGCTCCAACTGGCAGAGCTTAGAACTGCTGCGATCTGCGAACTACTGGAGAATTATGGGCTCGCACTGACAAAACGTGATGATCTGCGCGTCCAGGGAGGTCCGCCGCACCTTATCGCGCAATATGAAGAACTATGTCAGGCCTTAGAGGATAATGCTGTCAAGCTTATCGGGCGTGCGACTCCGCGGCTCGTTCGCTGATATGCAAGGCCGCCGTAAAAGCTACGACTGGGCGGGAGCGCGATGGCACCGGATTAAGCTCGCTGTGCGAGTTGGAACCGCGCTCGCCGTGATTGGCCTGCTTATCGCGGTCGCCACGCTGGTCGTAGCGAGCTCGCCTTAGATTGTCGAAGATCGGGCAAACGCAGGAAAACCTGCGATGAACACTTTCACGATCGCCGCTCACGTTCGCAGGTCTGAGCCTCACTCGGCGCAATCGAGCACAACAAGCATGCGGTCATGGTCAACGTCGAAGCCGATGTGATGGTTGGGCCAATCCTCGCCGAAAAGGCCCGTGCCAAGGGCCTGATCTATTCCATGGCGTACGGTGACCAGCCGGCGCTCATCTGCGAACTGGTCGATTGGGCCAGAGCCACGGGCTTCGAAAGCACATCTGCCAGAGGGCATGAATTTCGAGCCACACTACCGCTATTCCACGCCGGATACAGTCTGGGGTCTGTTGGCTGGACCGAAGAACAGGTCGCTGCCGACAATCTCAGTCCGAAGCTCTATAACTCATTCACCGATAGCACCAAGGCTGCGATCGAGATGGCGGCGGTTGCCAATGGTACCGGGCTGGATTGCGCAGATGACATTGGCACCAGGTTGCAACACACGTTCAACACCCTCACCAACGTGAGGCCTGACGGCTTTAGCGACCGCGATCTCGGCGACCGGTACGAAAGACTGTTTGCGCGGTTGACCGACAAGGAGGCAGAGACTGAGGAAGACGGTGCGACCACATTGACGCTTCCCGCAATGTCAGAGCAGGAAGCGGCAGACGCCGCCCACGAGATCGTCTAAATCTATCTGCTCCTGCTCTTGCAAGCGAAGTCCGATTTATTCGATTGAGAATTACGTCCGGAGGTGAGCCACCTCAACGGCCCGAAGTCGATGGCTCTCTGGAAAGCTGGACACTCAAGGTCGCCCGCCAACTGGGCGAGCTCGGAATGCGGGGCGGCATGGCAGCCGGGATAGCGAGCGCGAACAGGCTGCAGCAGTCTCGTCTTATCAGCATGGTGACGGCCGGGATCCGGCTAGCCCCTCCGCATGACTTTCGGGCGCGCCGGAAACCATCAGACCACGTGGACTCCTCACCTGCCCACCCTGACCAGTGGCCGCCCGCCCGATATTGATGATATAGTCGCGGGCCGCCGCCCGACCGAGGTGCGGCTCGTCGGCAACCGCCACGAGGCGAGCTGGCGAAGTTCCATTTGGGTTGCCTTACACTTTCAATGCGGCATCGCCTCGCAACGCATGACACCGCGTGAACTTTTGGCTTGGGACGTTCGGGAAACTGAGGGTCAAGCGTGGCCTCTCACAAGAACGTCTTGCGCCCGAGGCTCAACTTGAACGAGTGGCGATATACCGGAATAGGAGTGGCAACTCGATTAAGGTTCACAAGCCGAAACGATGACGTTCGCGGAACAATGACTGTGCCAACGAGTTATCAGTAATCATCAATGTCTCCCAAACACTCTCGCATGGCCCCTTCCCACAGGGGCCTATTTTTTCAGCTTGAATACATCGACATTATCAGCCAGTTGACCTGGCATACTGCGCCGAAAACGGCCAGGTGCTTCCGGCTGCTTCATCGCTCCGGAAGCGAGTGCGCAACAGGCGATGACGCGGTTTTCTTCACACACGACGAATGTTCGCGAGGCGCCCCCTATCTGATTGGTACGCGCCCGACGGCGCAGCCAGTCGTCCAGTTCGGGCACGCCGGAATTGAAGTCGTCCAGGCCGTGATGGTCGGCCAGTGGCGTCGGCGCACTTAGAGTGACGCCTCGTCCCACGGCGCTTTGGTCGACATGGTACGCTTCAGACGCTCGTTGGGTTGCGCGGGCGCATCGAGCCGAGCAAGGTACTCGGCATGGATTTCTGGGCTGACCGGCACTTCTTCGACGCGGCGCTCGGAAGCCTCAAGCATGAAATCCGCGCGCGTCTTGCCGAGCAACTCTGCGGCGCGGTCGATCAAGTTGCGTGTCGCGGGCTTGATACGCATATTTAGCGGCACGCTTATGTCCGGACTTTTGCGTGTGTGAGAGGTGGGCATGAAAGACTCCTATCTGTCCCAATAAATAGCCTAACGACCTCGAATCTGGAGCGATCATGCCGCTTTCGCGGCTCAAAGATGCCTCCATACGTTTGCGAGCGCGGACGTCACGCTTATGGGTTTCAACGGCTTCGCAATGTTCAAATCGTCGGCAGGGCCAACATTGCGACTTGTTCTACCCCCCCAGTCCCATCTGGGGTATCGAAGTACGAGTAGCGGCGAGCCTTCATTGTGACCGGCGTAAACCTGTCTTCCGGGGGAAGTGGGGCGGACCATATAGCTTCGAGCGATCGCTGGCCGATCTAAGCCAGCATGGTCTGATATATGGGGTCGATTTGTTTCATCGGCGGGGACTCTTGTTGGTTTCCTTGATCCCTGCTTCTCGAGGTCGGAGCAGGACAGGCACAACCGCTCGCCGCTGAGTGGGTGGGTTTGATCGGACGCCGCGACTTGGATTCCGGCCTTCAGTACGGTCTCGGCTTCTTTGTCGCCCGTTTGCAAATGCACATACCGAGATCTCCGTCGGTCATAATCGTCCCGGAAAAGGATATAACTTGGATCGAAGGGGCGGGCATTGCGCAGCATGGGCATTGCATCGCAGCCACAATCTTCAGTTACAGCCATAAAAGATTCAACTTTTCCTAACTTGGAGGCAAGAAAAGGAACCGCTATCTTTCTTCATCCGGTGAAGGCGGTAGCTTCGAAGAGGAGGTCTTAATGGCTATTCACTTTGACCAGACAGGCTTTGAATTTGCACCCGAGCAGATCGATATCCTCCAAAAGATATTCGATCGCATCTGCTTCGAAACGAGGATTCCGCGCCATGACGTCCGCGCTGACCGCCTCGCAAAATTCCTGATGGATGAGTTCAAGGTCGGCAACACGGATGAGATGGCGTTGACCGAATGTGGACGCTGGTTTTGCAAGAGAGCGAGCACGAGGCAAAGCGATGCGAGCCATGAGCAGCATTCTCAGAGGCAGACGCGTCACTGAAGCTCGCAACGTTCTCCGCCCCTTTTCGCAGGGGCACCCTCAGACCTTGCCAATGGTCACGAACACGCTCGCGCGGTTGGCCGCCGCAAAGCTGCCGCCAAGCGCGTGCCCGGAGGCACACCTTCACGATTGTGTTGTGGAGATCGTGAGTATTTCGGCCACGTTCACTGGGACCCCAGATGACAAAGGGATCTCGTCGGACGACTATTCCCATGTCATCAAGAGGGGAAAAAACAATGACGACGACCAATGAGATTGCAGAAAAGATCGCTACCGAACATGGCTTGACGAAAGTCCAGAGCAAAGCGGTTGTCGAGGCGGTCTTCGCCGCCGTAACCGCCGCGGCCACATCAGGCGCCGAAACATCGATCCCGGGCTTTGGCAAATTCAAGGTCAAGGACACGCCAGAGCGCGAAGCCCGCAATCCCGCTACCGGTGCGACCATCAAGGTTGCCGCTGCGAAAAAGTTGTCCTTCGCACCGGCCAAAGCGCTCAAGGACGCGCTGAACGGCTGAAGCGAATAAGGTCCGGATCGACCAGGGAGCGTGCCATCCTGGAAAGAGGTGGCCGTTTTCGTTCGGATCGGACCTCCATTCCCTGGTCAGTAGCACAAAACGCCAAAACGTAGCGGTCCGCGGCGATGTCATGCTTTCAGCGAAAACTCACCCAACCTAGTCACCGCGTGCGGCTATGCTGCCGGTGGACGGTAGCGAATGGACTTCGCCTTTCCCAGGGCCTCCATTGTATCCTCGACGGTGAGGAGGACGGTGGTCTCAATAGAGTTGAGCGCACCTCCAGCGCCAATAGCGAGCACGACTGCCGCCATCGAAACGTTATCTGGCGCCTCCCACAGATTCCAACCGTCATGCTCGCCAAAAGCGTACCAGAAACCATGGAGGTTCCCGCCGACGGATTCAATATAAGCTCGTGCCGCCTCGCGGCGATCCTCGGGGTTCTCGATCATGCGCGCCCATGTCTCGGGCGTGTAGTTGAAGCGCGTTAGATACATCGCCATGGTCTGCCTCCTTTGCACAGTGCGGTTGGACACAACTCGCAAGCAGCGCGGCCAATCTTGCTGCGCGCCGCAAACACCCCGGCCAGCGAGCGCTCGCAGCTCATGCTCGAACAACGCGAGAACGCTCAGCAAACCCAACATGATTGATCGCTAATCTTCGCGTAGTTTGGCTGCAGTGGCAACAAGGCGCCCATCTCCTGCTATCGCTGCTGGTGGCGAGCGTTCCCCTCGCCGTGGCCGGCGAGGGAAGCTTCAACGCAATCTCCCATTGTCGATCTCGCAGCCGCAATCGCCACCGCGCTGGAAGCCGGACCCATACGGCCATTCATCACGGAGGGTAAAACCACTGTGTCTGCACCCAGATTTTTGCGAAAACGACAATCCCGGCGACCTGCCGCAATGGACCCGTGGGGCGACGCGCGCCTTCGCAGCACTCGCGCCGCCATGGCTTTCCCAGCTTGCCCTGCACTTCGCACTCGCCTTTTCTTCTCCGACCGACATGAGCAAGTCGGAGGGCGGTCCCGCTTTCAGCCCGGAGCCCAGTGGCCTCTGCCAGGCGGTCCCTACCCGCACCCGGCTCCAGCCGTGATGGCCTCCGCGGCCGGCTCGGGGGGAATTGTTCTCCCCACTCCCACTATGCCTGTCTTCGGCCTGCGACGCGTTCTGCAGCCCTTGGCCTGCCGGTGATGACGGACTGTTATGCAGCTGACCGTGCCCGACCGCTGACCCATCCACGTTACCTGGGCTGCCATGGAGCTCGCTTTGATGGCCTCGGGCTCCGGCAGGCGGTCGCTCGCTTGACATGCTGTGCGCCTTGAGTGGTTGATCCCGCAAGCACTGAAACGGACTGCGGTGCCCACCATGAAAGAACGTCCGCCGCACTGGCGCAGGACGAACGGCTTTGCGGCTGCGCAGATGTCAGCCTTCCGCCGCGCAGATCAAACAGGCACTGAACGGACGAATAGCGCATCACGCCGCCATGCCCTGATGTGCTAACGCGCGAGCTATTGTGACCTTAAGTTCTTCCTGAGTGAAGGGCTTGACCATGCGTAAAAGCAACTCGAGCCCATCGCACTCGGGCAGTTCCGAATATCCCGAAGCGAGGATGACGGGCAGCCCCGGATACGACGAGAAAATGAGCCGGGCGAGCTCGGCGCCTGTCATACCGGGCATGGCCTGGTCGGTAATAACAAGGTCGAACACTTGCCCTGATTCGAGTATTTCTAAAGCGCTGGCGGCGGAAGGTGCCTCGACGGTCGAATGTCCAAGGTCTTCCAACATCGCTGATGTACCCATGCTCACGAGGAAATCGTCATCAACTACAAGCACCTTCAGCGGATGCTCGACATCGGGAACGTCGGGCTCGATGGAATGGGGCATCGAGCTTTCCACCGCGGCCTCTGGCGCGACAGGCAACCAGAGCGCGACTGTTGTACCTTCTCCCACGGCGCTGGATAAGCTCATGGTGCCGCCGGATTGCGCGGCAAGTCCATGGACCATGGACAATCCCAGCCCCGTTCCCTTGCCCTGCCCTTTTGTCGTGAAGAATGGCTCGGCCGCCCTAGCCGCCGTGGCCACATCCATCCCCTCACCGTTGTCCGAAACCGATATCTGCACGTAGCGACCGGGCTTCAGGCTTCCGGGCAGTTCGCCCTCCGCCGCTTGCCCGGCCAGAACCAATGTGCCGCCTCCAACCATGGCATCGCGCGCATTCACAAAGAGGTTAAGCAGGGCAAGCTCGAGCTGATTGCGATCGACAAGCACTTTCGGCAGGGATGCCTGTATCTGCTTGCGGATATCGACGCCAGGACCAAGCGCCCTGCTCAGGAGTTGTTCAATGCTCTGATAGAGTTCCAGGAAGTCAACGGCCTGTGGCTTCAGCTCCTGACGTCGGGCAAAGGCAAGCAGCCTCTGCGTGAGCGCAGCACCCCTCTCCGCAGCCTGTATGGCATTTTCAACCAAACGCTCGCTCTTGCCGTCCTCCGGTAAGCGCTTTTTCAGAATGTTCAAACTACCGAGGATGGCCATCAGCAAATTGTTGAAATCGTGCGCCACGCCGCCCGTCAACTGGCCGATCGTGTCAAGCTTTTGCGCCTCGAACAACTGCGCGAGTGCTGTTTCGCGCTCGCGCGTCCTTTCCTCAATACGCTCCTCCAGCTCCTCGTTGAGCCTTCGGAGCTCAGCTGCAGAAGCCTCCAACTCCATCGTTCGTTCTCGCACGCGAATTTCCAGATCGGTGTTTAATCGCTCGAGTTCTCTGGCATTGCGATAGAGGTCCGCAAACACCTTGACCTTGGCACGCAAGACATCAGGAACGATCGGAACTGATACATAGTCGACAGCCCCGGCCGCGTAGCCTCGCAATCGGTCTGGTTCGGCCATCATGACGGCTGATACAAAGATGATTGCGATGTTTTTGTACCGGGGATGCTCGCGGATCATGCTGACGAGTTCGAAGCCATCCTGTTCTGGCATGCACACATCGACCAGAATGACCGCAATCTCACTTCGAAGAAGATGCTCGAGAGCTTCACGAGCCGAATGCGCCTTGAGTAGCTTCTCCCCTAGCCCCCCGAGGATTACCTCGTAAC
The DNA here is from genome assembly GCF_013283195.1 of Ensifer adhaerens. Taxonomy (GTDB): domain Bacteria; phylum Pseudomonadota; class Alphaproteobacteria; order Rhizobiales; family Rhizobiaceae; genus Ensifer; species Ensifer adhaerens_G. The sequence goes on from NZ_JABEKT010000003.1 coordinate 225,987, forward strand.
TCAGCAATTTCGCCGGCTGGTCGTCGACCATAAGGATGTTGACAGGAAGCATGGCCAGATCCTCAACGATGCAGCCACATGCGTAGGGCTGCGAGCAACTGTTCGGTATTGACCGGTTTCGCGAGGTAGTCTGACGCACCCGCTTCCAGGCACTTCTCACGGTCCCCCTTCATCGCCTTGGCCGTCAGCGCCAGGATCGGAAGGCGCCGGAACTTGGCGTCAGATCGGATGACCTGCATCGTTTCATAACCGTCCATTCCGGGCATCATAATGTCCATGAGGACGATTGCGACGGCAGGTTCATTTTGCAGGACTTCAATAGCTTCGCTGCCGGTCGTTGCCGTGAGCACCCGCATGCCCCGCCGCTCGAGCACGCTGCTGAGCGCGAAGATGTTGCGCGCGTCGTCATCGACGAGCAGAACGATTTCCCCGAACAAGTCCTCATCGGAGCTGTGCAACTCCTCAAGCATCTTCTGCTTGGCGGTCGGCATGTCCGCAACAACCCGGTGGAGGAAGAGGGCTGTCTCGTCCAGAAGCCGTTCCGGCGATTCTACACCCTTAACGACAACACTTCGCGCCATCGTATGGAGCTGTGCGTCTTCCTCGGGCGACAATTCCCGGCCCGTAAAGACGACGACGGGAACTTCAATGGCGCTGTCGTCGTCTCGAATCTTTTCCAGAACCTCAAAGCCGGACATATCGGGAAGTGTCAAATCGAGAACAACACAATCGGCGGGCTCGCTCTTGAGAGCAGCGAGCGCCTCCGCACCGGATGCCACGCTGGTTATGTCGATGTCGTGATCGCCAAGAAGTTCGGTCACCCCCATGCGTTCCGCTTCATTGTCCTCAACGAGAAGAAGGCGTTTACGACGGCGTTCAGCATAGGCCCTTAGCCGGGAAAACGCCTGTCCAACACACTCTGTCGTCGCGGGTTTGGTGACAAAACCGTAAGCGCCCCGCGTGAGACCATGCTGGCGATCTTCGTCGAGGCTGATGATTTGCACAGGGATATGTCGTGTTTCGGCGTTTTGCTTCAAATGGCTAAGGACTGTCCATCCCAGCATGTCCGGCAAAAAAATGTCGAGCGTTATGGCTGTGGGCTTGAACTCATGAGCGAGTTTTAATGCCTCGCTGCCGCGAATGGCGACCAGAACCTTGAAATCGTTGTCTCGCGCCAAATCGGCGAGAACCCGAGCGTAGTGCACGTCGTCTTCGACGATGAGGAGCACTGCGTCACCGGGCCGTACCTCGCCGCGATCGTCATCTATTTGTTCAGGCGCCCTGTCGGCGCGCCTTGCTGCAGTTGCCTGAGCCAACTGCACGACATTGCTTGGAGAAGGAGCAGATTTCAGCGCGGCCGACGCACCGACATACGTCAAGGGAAGGAAGAGGGTAAAGGTGCTGCCGACCCCCGTCGTGCTGCGCAACTGGATTTCGCCACCAAGCAGGTTTGCAAGCTCTCGGCTAATCGCGAGGCCAAGCCCGGTACCGCCGTACTTGCGGCTGGTCGAAGCATCGGCCTGTTGAAAAGCCTCGAAGATGATGCGCTGCTTTTCCGGTAGAATGCCGATGCCGGTATCGGAGACTTCGAAGGCGATTACCGAGGGGGCATGCTGAAGAGAGGCATGATCTGGCGTCCAGCCTTCGGTGGGCGAGGTAACCTTTAGCGTTACGCCACCTTTCGCGGTAAACTTGAACGCGTTTGACAACAGGTTCTTGAGGATCTGCTGCACGCGCTTCGAGTCCGTGATGAAGCTTCTCGGCAAGACGTCGCCAATCTCTACAAGGTAGGACAGACCACGGGTCTCGGCTTCGTGCCGGAACGGCCGCGACAGCATATCCAACAGATTGGCGATGGAAATTTCCTCCGCATCGACCGAGACCGTTCCGGATTCGATCTTCGAGAGGTCGAGGATGTCGCTAATGAGGTTGAGTAGATCAGTACCCGCGCCGTGTATCGTTTTCGCGAACTCCACCTGTTTACCTGACAGGTTTCCATCGGGATTGTCGCCCAATTGTTGGCCCAAGATGAGGATGGAGTTGAGCGGCGTACGCAGCTCATGAGACATGTTGGCGAGGAACTCAGACTTGTATTTCGATGTTAGCGCAAGTTCGGTAGCCTTTTCTTCCAAGGCCCGACGTGCCTGTTCGATTTCCTGGTTCTTTCCCTCGACCTCGACGTTTCGCTCTTCAAGCTGTTGTGCCTTTTGTTCAAGCTGCTCGTTGGTCTGCTGCAGCTCTTTCTGTTGCATCTGAAGCTCGGTCGCCAGCTGCTGCGATTGCTTCAACAGACCGTCGGTCTGCATCGTCGCTTCGATCGAGTTGAGCACGATACCGATAGACGTGGTCAACTGATCCAGGAAGGACAATTGCAGTTCTGTAAAGTCGCCGGCAGAAGCAAGCTCTATCACCGCTTTGACCTGGCCTTCGAAGTGAACCGGCAGAACGATAGCGCTTTGGGGAAGGACAGAGAAAACGCCCGAACTGATGGGAACAACGTTCTCCGGCAGATTGGTGATCAGTATACGGCGGGCGTCAACCGCACATTGCCCAATCAGGCCTTGGCCAAGGTCAAGGCGGTCTGGATTTGTCGCCTCAAAACCGCCAGCATAGGACGCCAACAGCGAAAGCTTCGGCTCACGCTCGTCGCTGTCGACCTGATAGATTACGCCTTGATGCGCGCCGACAAGCGGTGCGAGTTCGGAAAGCAGCATTTTCCCGACTAAAGTCAGGTCACGCTGACCCTGCAGCATATTGGTGAACCGGGCGAGGTTCGTCTTCAACCAGTCCTGCTCGGTGTTGCGCTCGGTCGTCAGGCGCAGGTTGTCGATCATCGTGTTGATATTGTCCTTAAGCTCGGCGACCTCCCCGCGAGCCTCAACCTGAATGGATCGCGTCAAATCGCCTTTTGTGACCGCCGTCGCCACCTCGGCAATCGCTCTCACCTGCGTGGTCAGATTGGCGGCCAGCAAGTTGACGTTGCCGGTTAGGTCCTTCCAGGTGCCGGCGGCGCCTGGAACGTTGGCCTGCCCGCCGAGCCGGCCTTCCACGCCCACCTCGCGGGCGACGCTGGTAACCTGCTCCGCAAAAGTCGCCAGCGTATCGGTCATATTGTTGATGGTTTCGGCAAGCGCGGCGACCTCTCCCTTGGATGCAACCGTGAGGTTCTTTTTCAGATCCCCGTTTGCAACGGCCGTTACGACCTTGACGATGCCTCGAACCTGTTCGGTGAGATTGGCAGCCATGACGTTCACGGTGTCTGTCAGGTCCTTCCAGGTTCCAGCCACACCCGGCACCTGCGCCTGGCCGCCGAGCTTGCCTTCCGTCCCCACTTCACGGGCAACGCGCGTCACTTCGCCGGCGAAGGCGTTAAGCTGGTCTACCATGGTGTTGATGGTGTTCTTGAGTTCGAGGATTTCCCCTTTGACGTCGACCGTGATTTTTCGCGACAGGTCGCCGCGCGCGACTGCCGTCGTGACTTCCGCTATGTTGCGAACCTGGGTGGTGAGATTGGCGGCAAGAAGATTGACGTTGTCGGTCAGGTCTTTCCAGGTTCCGGCAACACCCGGAACCACTGCCTGCCCGCCAAGGCGCCCGTCTGTGCCGACCTCTCTGGCCACGCGCGTCACCTCGCCAGCGAAGGATCGCAGCTGATCCACCATCGTGTTGAGCGTGTCCTTGAGGAGCAGAATTTCGCCGCGGACATCGACGGTGATCTTGCGCGAAAGGTCGCCATTGGCAATTGCTGTCGCAACCTCGGCAATGTTACGGACCTGCGCGGTCAGATTGCCTGCCATGGAATTAACGCTATCTGTCAGGTCCTTCCAGGTGCCGGCAACGCCCGAGACCTGTGCCTGACCACCAAGCTTTCCTTCCGTGCCGACCTCTCGAGCAACGCGCGTCACCTCGCCGGCAAAGGCATTGAGCTGATCGACCATCGTGTTGATGGTATTCTTGAGTTCAAGGATTTCGCCCTTCACGTCGACCGTGATCTTGCGCGATAGATCGCCGCGCGCCACGGCCGTGGTGACTTCGGCAATGTTCCTGACCTGGCCCGTCAGGTTGGACGCCATGAAGTTGACGTTCTCGGTGAGATCCTTCCAGGTCCCGGCAACGCCGGGAACCTGCGCTTGCCCGCCGAGTTTACCTTCGGTTCCGACCTCACGGGCCACACGGGTGACTTCGGATGCGAACCTGTTCAACTGGTCCACCATCGTGTTGAGCGTTTCCTTCAGTTGAAGGATTTCGCCCTTCACGTCGACCGTGATCTTGCGCGAAAGGTCGCCGTTTGCGATGGCAGTCGAAACCTCGGCGATGTTGCGAACCTGCGCCGTCAGGTTTCCGGCCATCGAATTCACGCTATCGGTCAGGTCCTTCCATGTGCCTGCCACGCCGCGGACGTTTGCCTGGCCGCCGAGCCGCCCCTCCGTGCCGACCTCCCGTGCAACGCGCGTCACCTCCCCGGCAAACCCGTTTAACTGGTCGACCATGGTGTTGATGGTTTCCTTGAGCTCCAGGATTTCGCCGGACACTGAAACCGTGATCTTCTTCGACAAGTCGCCCTGCGCGACGGCCGTTGCGACCTCCGCGATGTTTCGAACCTGAGCGGTCAGGTTCGATGCCATGGAATTGACCGAGTCCGTCAGGTCCTTCCACGTCCCTGCGACACCTCGCACGTTCGCCTGTCCGCCAAGGCGGCCTTCCGTGCCGACTTCTCTGGCCACCCGCGTCACTTCAGAAGCAAAGGCGTTCAGGCGGTCCACCATCGTGTTGATGGTTTCCTTGAGCTCAAGGATCTCGCCCTTTACGTCGACGGTGATCTTCTTGGAAAGGTCGCCGTTAGCGATGGCCGTCGACACTTCCGCAATGTTGCGCACCTGCGCGGTCAGATTGCCCCCCATCGAGTTGACGTTTTCGGTCAGATCCTTCCACGTGCCAGCCACACCACGCACATCCGCCTGGCCTCCGAGCCGCCCCTCTGTTCCGACCTCACGCGCCACACGCGTTACTTCGGATGCAAACGCATTCAGCTGGTCGACCATCGTGTTGATGGTTTCCTTGAGCTCCAGGATTTCTCCCGAAACCGTGACCGTGATCTTCTTGGACAGGTCGCCGTTGGCGATGGCGGTGGACACTTCGGCGATGTTGCGCACCTGTGCTGTCAGATTGGAAGCCATGGAGTTGACGTTATCGGTGAGGTCCTTCCAGGTTCCGGCCACGCCTGGCACCTGGGCCTGGCCTCCGAGACGGCCTTCGGTTCCGACTTCGCGAGCTACGCGCGTCACCTCCCCGGCAAACCCGTTCAGCTGATCGACCATCGTGTTGATGGTTTCCTTGAGCTCCAGGATTTCTCCCGATACGTCAACTGTGATCTTGCGAGAAAGGTCGCCTCTGGCTACGGCTGTCGTCACCTGCGCAATGTTTCGAACCTGGGCTGTCAGGTTGCCGCACATGGCGTTGACAGAATCGGTCAGGTCCTTCCAGGTTCCGGCAACGCCAGGGACAAGCGCCTGTCCCCCGAGTTTTCCCTCCGTCCCGACTTCACGCGCAACGCGGGTGACCTCCGATGCGAAAGAACGAAGCTGGTCGACCATTGTGTTGATGGCCTCCTTCAGCTGGAGGATTTCGCCGCGGACATCGACAGTGATTTTTTTCGAAAGGTCGCCGTTAGCAACTGCGATCGTAACTTCCGCGAGGTTGCGAACCTGGGCCGTCAAATTCGAAGCCATGGAATTGACGCTTTCGGTGAGGTCCTTCCACACGCCGGTGACCTCGGGAACCTGGGCCTGGCCGCCGAGCTTGCCATCGGTCCCAACTTCGCGGGCAACGCGGGTAACTTCCGAGGTAAATACGCTGAGCTGCTTGATCATTGTGTTGACGATGTCAGCCGAACGCAGAAACTCACCTTTCAAAGGCCGACCATCGACATCGACGGGCACGGTCTGAAGGAGATCGCCTTTTGCAATGGCGGTAATCGTGCGCGTGACCGCCGCTGTGGGCCAGACAAGGTCGTCGATCAACGTGTTGAGCGAGCCTTCCATTTCCGACCAGGACCCATCGGAAAGGCCGAACCTGACACGCGTGCTTGTGCGGCCGTCGCGGCCGACGACCTGGCCCACGTGCTTGAGTTGCTGAGCCATCTTCTGATTGGCAGCGACAATATCGTTGAAGGTATCGGCGATCTTTCCGTTGACGCCATCCAGATCGGATCGCATCCTCACTGAGAAATCTCCGTGCTTCATGGCGAGCAATGCTGAAAGCAGATCAGGAGCATTGCTTTGCGCCGACGTTTCCACGTCGAGAGAACCGTGCATTTCAGTGTGGTCACGCCGAGTACTGCCGCTTTGCCTACCCACTTGAGCGTTCTCCGTTGAATGCGTGGATATCTAGGGCTGGCGTTGCGGATTGCCATGGTGGACAACGCGTCGTTATCTGCAACGCACTCGGCCGGCCGTGCCACAAGGTGTGCATATACGCCGATGCGGTAAAGACCCGCTTGGGCATCATCAAGTTGGAGCGCAGTAGCCACTTCGCGAAGGGCAAATCCTCCACAATAGGAGGCGGGAAATGGCAGCTGACGTGCTCGCTCTTTCGTGTGTCCGTTGGCTCTGTCCGGTTTGCGATCGGCCTTGCCCTGATGTGACCACGCGGTCCGCGTCGCCTTCGGCCGTTTCGATGACGGCGCGACAGGTGACCTCCTCTCCCGCCATTTCACCGAGCGGACGGCCCACTGCCCGCGCAAGCGGCTCCTAGACGGGATCGCGGATATCATCAGCACAGCGGTTCGCGAGTATTGGCTGGCGCTCAAGGTGCGTCCGCTCGCCGCGAAGTTGCCGAGATCCGCGCCCGCTGTGGCGGAGCCGGTGCTGCGCCTCACGCCGCGACCGGGGTTCCAGCCATGACAACGGCGTCAGATGCGGGGCTAGGTGCTGAGATCCGTCTTCAATAGGGCGGACTCTCATCCATTCTGGAGAAAATTCTCAGGGTAAGCGCTGTTGTCACCGCACGTTGTGATGTATTCTATTGCTGAACTCGGCCGCTTCATTGACGCCGTTTGGGAAGCAGTCCAAGTATGCACGATGTTCGAAATTGATCCCTCTGCCAAAACCGATTTGAAGCCTGGAACTCTCTATGCAATTGCTGGGGAAGAGGGATGGATTTATTATGGCCGAGTGGCTGCGGATAAGGTGATCGAGTTTTTCCATCGGCGCGACCGCGAGGTTGCGGCTGTTGATGATGTGGTTGCCGAGCCTGTTATGACGGCAGTGGCCGTAGTCCATCCGTCGATAGGGCGGGCCCTTCGCGGGGGCCTATGGAAAAAACTTGGGCGAGCGCCCCTTGCCACGTCGATCAATCCCCGGATGGCCGTTCAGTGGCCAGTTGGCACGCTCAAAGTTTCCGTCTGGCGAGGTGATACACCTAGCCACGAAACTATGGTGCATGACCCGGCGATCCAAAACTTGGAAATCATCGCTGGCTGGGACGCAGAGCATCACATTCCGAAACGGTTGACAGCAGACTTCGGGGTTGAGCCTGCAGAATGGCATATTGGAGGGCCGATCTGGAGGGAGCGGAGAATCAAGGAAGAAATGGCCAGACGATTTCCCGAACAGCCTTGGCACAGATTGCCCCTGGACTGGGTTTCCACAAACGATTGAGAGAAGGCTTGCGGTCCTTCGAGTTATTCTACGTGGAATAAAATCTGCCTAATCGGGCCGCTGGTCACTGGTTGATATTCCACGGTAGTAGCTCGCCGATCCTGTTCTGCTTGTGCCCGTTGATGATGGCGGTGAGCGTGGCTGTCAGGTAAGCGAACGGATCAACGGAGTTGAGCTTGCAGGTCTCGATCAACGAAGCGATGGTCGCCCAATTCTCGGCTCCCGCGTCATGTCCAGCGAAGAAAGCATTCTTGCGATTGAGGGCAATCGGCCGGATGGTCCGCTCGACAGCGTTGTTGTCGATCTCGACGCGTCCGTCATCCAGGAAGCGGCAGAGGCCCTCCCAGTATTTTGCGATGTAGGCGAGCGCTTCGCCGAGCGGCGACTTGCCAGCGACGCGGGCACGATGCTGCGTGAGCCAAGTTCCCATGTCCGCAATCAATGGCTCTGATCGTTCCTGCCGCCCAGCCAAGCGAGCGTCGGCCGGAAATCCGCGTAGCCCCGCTTCGATCCGATAAAGTTCGCCGATCCGCCTTAGGCCTTCCTCGGCAATCGGTGCTGAGCCGTTGCGCGTGATCTCGACCAGCTTGCGACGGGCATGGGCCCAACAATAGGCAAGCTGAATGTCCGATCCAACGCGATCCGATGCGATCAGCCGGTTGTATCCGGCATATCCGTCCACCTGAAGGATGCCCGTGAAGCCCTGCACTATCCGTTCGGCATGTAACCCGCCGCGACCGGGGGCATCGGTGAAGGCGACCCCAGGCGGGGCTCCACCGCCCCACGGTCGGTCATCACGGGCCAGCGCCCAGAAGTATCCGGTCTTGGTCTTGCGGGAGCCAGGATCGAGGACTGGCGCACGGGTCTCGTCCATGAACAGCTTTGTGGACCGCTTCAGGTCTGCGTTCAGAGCGTCGAAGACCGGGCGCAGTTCAAACGCTGCCAGACCGACCCAGTCGGCGAGAGTGGATCGGTCGAGATCGATGCCCTGTCGGCTTATGATCTGGGCTTGGCGATAGAGAGGCAGATGATCTGCATATTTGGATACCAGCACATGCGCGATGGTGGCCTCGGTCGGCAATCCAGCTTTGATCAGTCGGGCAGGTGCTGGTGCCTGTGATACGCCGTCGGTGCGGGCGCGGCAGGCATATTTGGGACGACGCGTGACAATGACACGGAACTGCGCCGGGATGACATCCAGCCGCTCGGATACGTCCTCGCCGATGCAATGTAGGCCACCGCCACAGTTGCAGATCAGGCTTTCCGGCTCGATGGTCTCCTCGACACGAGGAAGGTGGGCGGGAAGAGAGCCGCGATTGACGGCGCGTGGTCTGTGCTGCGGCTTACCCGGAGCGCTGTCGGCCTCGTCCTCCGCATGGACGGCGGCGATGGCCGTTTCCAGGTCCTCCAGCGCGAGATCGAATTGCTCGGGATCGGCTTTCTCGGATTTGCGGCCAAAGGCTGCCTGCTTGAAAGCAGCGACAAGCTTCTCCAGCCGTTCGATACGATCATCCTTGCGGACTTCGCGCGCCTGCGCCGCGACCAGCATCGCCTTTAGGGCAGCAATATCGTCAGGCAGATCGACGGCGTCCAACATGGTGGAAGTTTATCAAGTTCTGCTTCGTGTCGCCGTCGGATTTTGCCAGCCGAGTCATCGTGTCGCACCTATTCGATGGCACCTGGAGCCTTCGCCTCTACTGAGCTGACACGACGCCAGTCGAGCCCTGCAAACAGCGCCTCGGACTGGGCATGTCCCAAGCTCATCAGGCCGTCCCGGATGTCTGGCCAGGTGAACGTGTGCTCCTCCAGCCGCTTGTAGGCCATCACCAGACCGCTCCCGTCCCAGTAAATCAGCTTCAAGCGATCCGCCTTGCGTGACCGGAATACGAAGACTGTCCCTGTGAACGGGTCCTTGTGCAGCTCGTTCTTTATCAGCGCTGCCAATCCATCGTGGCCTTTGCGAAAGTCGACTGGTCTGGTCGCCACCATGATTCGAACCCGGTTCGATGGAAAGATCATGCCGGGCTCGCGCAAGCACGGGCGACGGCGGCGATCCGGTCCGCAGACGCGCCTTCTTCCAGGCGGATGGTGACGGCCCCGACGATGATCTCGGGACGGCTGGCTTTCTTGACCGGTGGCTCTGAAACAGGTGGGGCGACAATCACCGCTGCTAACTCCACCGCATCTTCGGGTGCAGGCAGAACCAGCTTACCCTGCCGCGCCATCGTTCTCCAGGTCGACAAGTGGTTCGGCTTCAAGCCGTGACGCTCTGCGACCTCATTGACCATTGCGCCTGGCCGAAGGCTCTCCGACACGATCTGCGCCTTAACGTCGTCCGGCCAATGCCGGTGCACCTCACGTCCAGACTTGCTGGTCGTGAGAAGCTCCAATGTAGTGTCCATGGAGAAACTCCTGTTGCTCGTCCATGGATAGTCGATCACAAATAAGGGCGGCGAGGACAATGTGGGAGCGGAACATCGGTTACTTCTCAGGGGCAGCTCGCCTAGGAGAATTTGCAGCAATTATGGCCCATAGACCCACCGAAACACCGGGCGAGATCATTGCGGAAACGGGTGAGCTGATCTGGCAGATCACACTACGCCTATTGCAAGCCGAGTTCATACCCGAGACGCGATTCAATGGAGTTCAATGTGCCCAGCGTGTGTTCGTTGAAGCAATCGAAGAACTCATTCGCCTCTGCGACATACGCGCGGATCGCCGGGTTGCGAATACCTTCCTTTAGCGCTTTGCGGCGAAGGATCTGCAGCGCGCCATACTTTTCAATGATAGTGTCCTGAAGGGCTTCGTCAGTCGAGAAACCTCCGGATCGCCTGCAAGCGCAGGTCTTTCTCAGGTAGAACTTTTTAAGCTCAAGACAGCTGATCTCTTCCCATATGGGGGCGTAGTTCGTGTATGTCTTGCAGCACAACAGATTGCCCGCAAGCTTTCTAAGACGTGAGGCACAACTTCCCACCTCGACTTGAGGGCCTTCCCCCCACGTCGGGCTGGAGTTGTGGAGCTTCGCAATCGCTGTGTCGATTCCCTCGACAACATGGGCGGTGTCCTGCGTACATGCCTTGCCTTCCTCCCCTTCAGGCGGAACTTTCAGGAATGGATTGCGTGTCATGTCCAGGTCGGGAAACGCGCTTCTTTCGGCTGAGGGGCTTGCGAGCTGTCCCAGGAATTCCCCATAAGCACTTTCACTCTTCGAACCACCAAATCCATTGGCTCTGCCAAGAATTTCAGTGACTGCGTCCGTCGTGCCTTCGCTCGCCACCGGCGGACTAACGTCCTCCAGCGCGGGCGTATGCGAAGGGGTGCTCTGCGGTTCCACGGTTTGCGAGGGTTCCGTCCTTCCTGAGACGGGGCCGAGATTGCTGCACATGTAGAACGAAACTTCGTCGAACTCAGACGTCAGATCGATGAGTTTGTTGAAGGCTTTCTGCGTGTGGTGATACTCTTTTTTGGTGTAGGGCCCGCAACTGCACTCCGCGCCGGAAGAAATGAGGTAGGAGGGCGCAGTGTACTCGTGGAAGCACATTTCCCCACTCGCTGCATTTGCCACAGAATGCGTTCCCAAAATGAATAGAAGAGCACGTGTGACACGGCTGCAGAGGGTGACTGGATCCGTCATGTCCCCAATTGCTCCTCGGCGATCGACTGCAATTCGGGTGGCAATCCGATCTCAATCGCTAGCTTATACCAGCTTCGCTCGGTGACCACATCGACCTCCCGCGTCTCAGCGAGGTAAAACCACGCGAGCGGCGATGTTGGATCGAGAGCAAGACCATGTTCGAACAACAGGCCTGCTGTCGACGCTTTGCCTTTCTGCATCGCGGCAAACGCCGCCCCGAAGATTAGTTTTGCTTTGTCTATCCGCTCTTGCCGGGCGCAGGGCGCCACGGAATCAAACCAGCTCGTTAAGCTGTGTAGCGAATTGAAAGGATCGCTTTCACACACGTCTCGACAGAAGCGAACAGCCCAAAGTGTTGCGCGCGGAATAGGCACACTCGCGTATTCTCCGTCTACATAAACGGTTGCGACGAGCCCATCTACGGCCGCGGCCACCGACTTTAGCGCAAAAGACGTCGGCTGCCGAACCACGATATCCTGCAGGGGAGACCGCACTGAGAACAAGGGGGCGTCAAGGTATAAGAACTTCGTTTCGCCGGTAGGGAAACAGGGTCGGTCCTCCGCGCCAAAGATCGGCTCTTCCGCGGATGCTGCGATTGAATCTTGCGATGGAGGGTCCACCTCCCTACTGAACAAGTGGGACACCGCTGCCCCGGCGGTTGCGCTCATCGCAATCACCAAAACCAGCTTAAACAGAAGCCTCAATCGTGTCACCTCGAGGGCAAGCTCTTTTCTTCTGAGCGATCGTCAAATGTCGGCGTTTCAGTTTTTCCTTCGGTTTCGTCGCCCTCCGTTTTTTGACGACGATGCGGGTACAGATCCTTGAATTCATCCGATTGTAGCAAAAGCTCCCGGTGTCTTTTCTCCGCTTCTGTCAGCGGTTGAACAAGAACAGTGACCACGATTGCCTCCTATGCTTTCTGTCGCGAAGCTTATCCAGTAGACTCTTCAGATAATGGCATGCGGCCAAGCGTAGTCAATCGTTCGCAGCTTGTCGCACGTCCGTCGAGAGCCGGGGCCGACGGATAAACCCTCGCCTTGAAGAGATCAAATAGCTACCTCCAAGGACGTACCCAGGCGAGGTTGTCAGACCTCCGTTGTGCCGCCACGATGAACTCAATCAGCTGAATCCTGGTACGAGCCGATCGGGATGGCAATGTGTCCGAAAGTCCTAGTAGCTGGATGGCTGTCGGCTAACACCGTGATGGGAGATATGCGAGGGATTATTGCGATTGGCGTATTTATCTTCGGCGTCCTTCTGCCGTTCAACCTTGACGTGGTAAAATTCGCCATCGTCCAGGTTCTCTCGTCACCCTGCCGTCTGCCGGAGGGTGCGTCGGCTTCCATCGGGGGGATTGTCTCGTTGGATCTACGTCATGTCGGATCTGGCACGGCCTTTATAACCGCGACGCCACAGGAGTGGCTGACCACAAACTCAAAGATGCTTGCGCCGCTACGAGCCGGGCCAAGCGATTTGATTATCTATGTTCATGGCTTCCGAACCAGCATGGGCGACGCAACGTGCGCCGCGAAGGCGGTGGCCATGGATCTGTCCAAACGAAGGCATTCGGCAAACAGCCCGCGTCCCGATGTGCTGGTCTTCGGATGGCCGGGGCAAACCGAGGCACGACACTTTTCGCGAGCCCAGGCCTCTGCCACACACGCGGCGAAATATCTCGCCGAGTTGCTGCGGCAGTTGCGACACAGGAAGGTCATCCTTATTGGCCACAGCCTCGGAGCCGAAGTCGTTATGGGTGCAATGTCACGGCTGCCGCAAACGGTGGAGCAAGCTAACACCTTCCGCGCTGTCATTCTTATTCAAGGGGCTATCCCGATCGCCAGTCTTCGCACCTGGTCTTATGAGATTAGCGTGCGCTATCCGGCGGCGGAGGTACACGATCGATTGGCGGGGAGAGAGCCACCGCCTCCACACATTGACAAAGGAACAGGTTCTGGCTGCTATGTCGGGGCGGCGCTGATGGCACGAGAGCTGATAGTAACTCACTCCTCAGACGATATAACCCTCAGCCGCATGTATGCCACCGATGAGATTTTCCTTCCCGGACTGTGCCAGGGGCCGTACCTCTTTCCTGTTGAAGGAAAATCAGTCCGCAGCCTGTCACAAACCGTCGCGATTGGGTTGGGTTTGGCTCGAGCGCAAATGCTGAGTATTCATCGCGTACCAGTGCCGGAGAACCCAACCGAGCTTGCCGGCCGGTTTAGCGAACACGCGGATCCTGACAAGCCTATCCAGGCTCTACGGCCCCTTGACGATTCGCAAGTGCAGCTGGAGCGAACGGAGGTGTACAATTTCGAGATTGCCCATCCCTCGTACCACGAAATTGACCTGCATCGCCTGTCGGGTTGGCGACCATTTTTCGACTGGCATTCTCCACTTAATTACCCGACGATGCGCGCGGATCTGCTCGAGCGGATCTGGCGTATTCTGGAGCAGCGTGACCAAATCAGTGACTCTCTTCCGACGAAGTAGGGAGGTTCAACTGTCGGTATCCCAACCATTTGCCTGGCCGCGCTAGCAGATCCGGTAAGTCGCGGAACTGGCCTCAACCCGCAGACCATTGAGGCTATTCCTATCCAGGGTGTCTCCAAAGCGCAACGCGACCAAACACCCATCTGCTCGATACATTAAGCGATCTCAAACACAAAAGCCTCGTCTCGGAGGGTCAGCATGGCGACGGTCAACGGCCGGGATCCGGGAAGTTTAGGCCGGCAAGTTGCTCCGCTTCCCAAGCTTTGGGCGTGACGAGCGCGAGTTCCGCAATATTGGTCCGCCGGTTCAAGGACTTGTTGCTACTTTCGTTTTGGTGGAGGACAATCTGGTCCGAGGGAGTGAGGAGCGGGCGATGGATATCGAAAAGGTCGGACGGGCCCGCCTGATGATGAGGCTGCCGAGGCACCGGAAGCAGCTCTCTGACGCAAATTTCTTGGCGATTACCGATTTGCTGGAAGCCTACGGCCTGGCCGCAATAAAGCGCGACGAGTTACGTGAGCAACCGACGCCAGACCCTTCGATCTTGGCCGAGTATGAGGATCTCTGTCAGAAGCTGGAAGACGACGTCATTAAGATGATCGCCTCCGTGAGCCCCCGTATGGTCCGCTAGGTCAGCACTCCCCTGGATGCATTGAAAATCTAGCAGGCGGTCCCAATGGGCTCGTGCCGGTTGCCATCACTCCCCATCGCCGTATCCGATCTCCAGAATTTGGCCTCGGCAGTGTCTGCCAGGGCCCGGCAGACCGCGGCGTCTGCTTGCGGGATCGCATACAACGAGGTGTTCGGGACCTCGCCCCTCACCTCCCCGCCCTTACCAGTGACCGCGCAATATCGATGATATCGTCGCGAGCGGCCGTTGGATCGTCCTTCGACCATGCGACCCCAAGCCCGATCCTGAAGTCCACTCCCCTCACCTTGCGAAGCTCGAAATTGCGGTTGGGCAGATCCAGCGTCCACTCCGGTGCAAAGCCGATGCCAAGACCGGCCGACACCAGTGACACCAGGGAGAAGGTGTCGTCGCAGATATAGGCAACGCTCTTCGACAGATCGTGCTCCTCAAACTTTTCAGCAAAATATCGCTCGGTGCAGGAGAGGTTCTGCCGTGAAAACGAGATGATCTTCTCGCCCTGCAAGTCTTCGATGCCGATCTCACTTCGCGAAAGCAGTGCATTGCTCTTCTCCACCGCCAGCAGGTAGCGCTCATGCGCGATCGAGAAGAACCGGAGCGATCCGATGTTTTCGACCGGTCGGATGAAGCCGAGATTGATCTGGCCGTTTTCCAGGCCGCGGATGATGTCGTTGGTGGAGCCGCTGGAGATGTGCAGCTCTATATCGGGATATTTCCGGCCGATGCGAGAAAGGAATGCCGGCAGCAGGCCGATCGTTGCCGGATAGACGGTCCCAATCCTGATCTTGCGCCTCGCCTTGCCGGCGACCGACCGCACCATTTCGGCCGACAAATCGACATCGCCAAGGATCCTGACGCAGCGATCGTAGTAGACCTCCCCTGCCCTTGTCAGTTCCACTCGCCGCGTCGAGCGCTCCAGCAGACGAACGCCAAGTTCCTTCTCCAGCGACTGGATCTGACAGCTCAAGGCCGGCTGGGCGATATGCACCCTTGCTGCCGCCCGACCGAAATGCAGCTCCTCGGCAACCGCCACGAAGTAGGAGAGTTGGCGAAATTCCATAGAGGACCTCTCACGGTGTCAAGGCAATCTCGCCAGACCACACCGCTGATGCGCGTTGGGGGCGAGTGAAAAATCGCCTAATGCAACTTTTAACATCTTTTCGTATAGAATAGCCAGTTATTTAATTCCAAGCGCAATGGTCATGTGGCGCCATGACACCGCGCGAGCTATTGGCCTGGAATGTTCGGAAATTGAGGGTCAAGCGTGGCCTCTCACAAGAACGTCTTGCGCTCGAGGCTCAGCTTGAGCGAGTGTCGATATCCCAACTTGAGCGCAAGCAGGTAAATCTCGGCGTCGACTCTCTCGGAAAGATCGCCACGGTCCTCGGATGTGAGGTTTTCGAACTATTCCATTTGCCGACAGAGGGTGAGGAAGAACCTTCAAATCTACCTCGCGGGCGCAAGGGATAGGATGCCAGGAGCAGGCGATCATTCCTGTCGATATTTTATGCGATCGCGGGCGCTCATCCGATCCGTGCCGATGAACACTCGACAGGCCACCGCCGGTTTATGCGTGGGAAATGATCCTAGGGGCGTGATTTCATGGCGTCGTTACAGTTAGGTACTTGAACCCTCCGTCAAACGCGCTTCGGCTAGCGCCGCCGTGTCGGCCTTGCACGCCGCCCACCCCGGCCGGCTCGGCGGCGGCATTGAAAGAACGGCCGAGGATGCGCGTGCTGCGGCTCCTCCTGCCGCATTCCGCTCCCGCTGGCGGGAGGATCCAACCTGTCCCCATGCCGGCCTTAGATTGACGCCCGCCGCCAGCCGAACGGGCAGCAATTAGCGCCGTGGGGACGATTGCTTAGATTGCATCGTCGATGATCCGGAGTTCTCGGTGTTGAAAAGGAACTGGGAGCAAATGGGAGCCTCTGACACTAAGCTCTCGTCCCCTCGACAACCGTGGCTCCACCCGGCCCCCGCAAAGGGCCTCACTTTTTGCTTAAACGATCATCTTTGTTATGGACGCTATCAGGCGCGCGGGAACCTTTTATTCCCAAACCGATTGGGGGGCCGAGCAGCCGTCGACACGCTGCAGCACAACGACATCGGGATAACCGCCATGTACCACCAAACCACAAGAGAGCATCACAGCAAGGCGGCGCGCGACTGGAACACACGATACGATCTTGACGAGTTCATTCGCGCACACGGGCTGCAGCCAATGGCCGCGCGCGCGCTCTTCATGAAATTCGGGCCGTACAAAATAGACCTAGATCGAAAGGTTGCGGAGCTGCGATCAGGGCAATCGTCCGTCAAGCATTGATCATCCGCGGAAAGACAGTTCGATCGGCTTGTTGCTATGCAAGCATGGTCCAGCGGTAGTCGCTGCGGGCAGACGTCGGATTTGCCAGGGCCGCTGAATGAAGTATCCTTTGTCTTGCGCGGCTTACGGGGCGTTGCCCTGCAGCGGGGGCGAAAGGGTGCATACTGGGGCATGACGACAGCGACTTCAGTTGCTCAATCACCAGTTCGCACAAGGGCGGATGGCGCATGAGCTTACGCAAGTATCGTCGACACATTTTCAGGATGTCGTCAGGATGCCGCTTTCCCCAGAAAAGATCGCGGGCCACATGCTCGACGATGGCGTGAGCCCCGTGCGGGTCTGCACCGAGACGATCTGTCGTTTCATCTATGGCAGGAAAAGCAGGCGCTGGAACTTTATCGGCATCTGAGGGCAGGCCGCCGCAAACGCCGCCCCCGCGGCTCGAGGAAACCGCGCGACGGCACTGTTCCTGCGGCCCGGAGGATATGGCAACGTCCTGGTTTCATTGGTGATCGTTCGCAGCTCGGGCAGCGTGACCTGAGCAACGCCAACGTAACAACGCTGATGGTTGCGAGCTATTCTCTCACAGCAAGCGCTGCGGCCGGGATCGTCACCTTGATCGGCACGCGCTTGCGCGTCGGTCCTCGCGCTTGCGGCGAATGCGATTCAAAGGATGCAGGAGTAGGAGTGGCAACGCTACGACGGTTCACAAGCAGAAACGGTGACGTACGCGGAACAATGACTGTCCCAGCGAGTTATCAGTTATCATCGATGGCTCCCAATCCTCTGGCATACTCGGCCCCTTCCGCAGGGGCCTCTTTTTTCAGCTCGAATACATCGACATTATCAGCCGGTTCGCGCAGGCCCTTGAACGACGCGTGGCGCAGCTTTCCGTCTCTGGTCAGCTTGGTATAGGTGATCTCGGTGACGTAGGCCGGTCACAGAACACCGCATTCTTGCACATGAGTGCCACCGGCGGCGATTTCATCCTGTCGGTGAAGCCCGGCCCAACCCCACCCACATAGACCAGGCCGGTCGCCCCGCCGCGCCGCCAGCAAAAGCCGTGAGATCGCACTGGGCACGTTCGTAGACGGTTCAAACCCGACAACGACAAAGCTGTCGCTTGAGCACACTTCAATTTCAGCCAGTCACCCTTCCGTCCCGAGCGATAAGGAGCACACTGGTTGTTGGCGATGACACCTTCAAGCCAAGCTTGCAGGCTTGCGCCACGATAGCCGCACCCTGCCCTTCGATCGCCTCCGAAAGCCAGATCCTCGCATTTGCGCCGCCGATCGCCTCCTCAAGCATATTCGTCGCTCTTGCTGCTCTATGCCGCGCAAATCGTGACCATCGAAGTAGAGCAGATCGAACGCGAAAAACCGCGCCTCCGCGGCAACACGCTTGCGCTTGAACCATAACGCGGCTGTCCGGGTCAGGAAGGTCTTCACTCATCATGAACCAGCCGTAAGCATAACGGGACAGGAAAGCGGGCGCGGGCCAAGGCCAGTTGGGTGAACCCCGTTCGCCGGCCGCAACGGCGAACGTGTCAGCCGATACAGGCTGCACGGCCCCGTCTTTGATGTAGGATTGCGGCGTTGATCTTGTTGCCGGTCTCGTTGGGAAGGACTTCGGCAAACCTCTGCGTACAATCGTCAACTTTCCGGGACGCAATCCTTTGGGGGCTATCCTTACCGGCACAGGGCTGCATGCGAGAACAATGGAGAATTGCGAAGTTCGTCCGGAATCAAACGCATTTGGCCTCGCCGCCTTTTTGCGGCTGTATAAATGGTCGCAGAGCGCTACATTCATCCTCAATCGTACCTAAGTGAATGAGCGTGATGTCGAAGAATTCTCAGTTCCCAATCGCCGGGGTAGGCGCCTCAGCAGGTGGTGTGCCGGCGTTGGAGGACTTCCTCAAGCCGTTTCCTGCCGATCCGGGCATGGCCTTCGTGATCGTCACCCATCTCAATCCGGAGCGCGAAAGCCGCCTGCACGAAGTGCTCGAGCACTACACCTCGATGCCTGTCGTTGTTGCCGAGCACGACATGGCGATCGAGAAAGACCATGTCTACGTCATGCCGTCCGACTCGATCCTGACCATCGACGGTGGCCGCCTCCAGTCGAAGCAGGTCGACCTCGCACACCGCGAGCGAAAGCCCATTGACGTCTTTCTCGCATCCCTGGCGCAGGATTACGGCGAGTATTCGGTCGCGGTCGTGCTCTCGGGCGGCGATGGAGACGGTACGCTCGGATCAAAGGCGGTAAAGGAAGGCGGCGGATTGACGCTCGCCCAGACCTCCGACGGCGACGGGCCGCGCAACCCCGACATGCCGCGCAGCGCCATAGCCAGCGGCGTCGTCGACATTGCTGTGCCGGTCGATCAGATGGCAGAGCGCTTGATGGAATTTGTCCGCAGCTTCGACGTGCTTGACGGGGTGACCCAGCACTCTGGAACGCAAGACGAAATTGACCAGGAAACGGCCCGGCGCGAGATTTGTGCCGTATTGACCGCCCATTCAGGCCATGATTTTTCAGGCTACAAGACCAAGACCTTCTTCCGCCGCGTCCGCCGCCGGATGCAAGTTCGGCAATTGCATTCGCTTGCTGGCTATCTGGAATTGATCCGAGCCGAGCCCGACGAAGTATCCAATCTCTTCAAGGATCTGTTGATCAACGTCACCAATTTCTTCCGTGACCAGGATGCGTTCCGCCTGCTCGAAGAAGACATCATCCCCAAATTGTTCGAGGGCAAGGCTGCCAATGATTCCGTCCGCATTTGGGTTCCGGGCTGTGCTACCGGAGAGGAAGTCTATTCGATAGCCATCCAGATCAGAGAACGTCTGGACAAGATGAGCGCCGCCCCGAAGGTGCAGATCTTCGCAACAGATATCGATGAGCCCGCGCTTGCGGTCGCGCGTGCAGCGCGCTATCCCGCGCCCCTCCTCGACGGCCTGTCGGCTGAACGCCGCCGGCGTTTCTTCAAGCCGGATGGTGCAAGTTACGTCATCAGCACGAGGTGCGCGAGCTCTGTATCTTTTCCCCACATAGCCTCATCCGCGACCCGCCGTTCTCGCGCATGGATATGGTTTCATGCCGCAACCTCCTGATCTATCTTGGGCCTGATGTTCAGCGACAGGTGATACCGATATTCCACTATTCGTTGCGATCAGGGGGCTATCTGTTTCTCGGAAGCTCCGAGAGCATCGGACAATACGGTGAGTTGTTCTCGACCCTCGACAAGAAGCACCGGGTCTTTCAGGCCCGCGATCTCCCGGTAAAGATGCCGCGCCTTCCTTCCCTCTTCGGGCGGGAACGATCCGCTTCCTTCGATGAGAAATTGAGCGTCGCACCCCGCGAAAGCGGTCGTTCACTCAGGCAATCGGTCGAAGCCCGGATCCTCGAGCGCCACGCCCCGACGCATGTAGTCGTCAATGCAGAAGCCGAAATTGTCTACTACTCCACAGGCACGGGCCGGTTTCTGGAGCCGCCGCAAGGTGTGCCCAGTCGCCATTTGCTGACGCTCGCCCGCAAGGGACTGCGTCTCGATCTGCGTTCTGCGCTGCGCGAATGCATCACGTCGCATAAACCGGTCAGCCGATTGAACGTCGTGGTCGATCCCGATGGAGATCCCTTGCACTATGCCGGCATCACCATCGAACCGATCGATGGCGGTCGTGAAAAGCTCTACATCGTGATTTTCCGGTCGGATGGAACCTCCGAGACGAAGGCCGACGGCACATCGGCGCGCGACAACGTGGAAGGCGGCCATGAGCTTGAACGGGAGCTGCGCGATACCAAGGAGCGCCTACAGTCGACGATCGAAGAATACGAGACAGCGCTGGAGGAACTGAAATCCTCCAACGAGGAACTGATGTCCGTCAACGAAGAGGTACAGTCCAGCAACGAGGAACTGGAAGCCTCAAAGGAGGAAACTCAGTCCCTGAACGAAGAACTCAATACGATCAATGCCGAACTGAACGCAAGATCGAGGAACTGGACCACGCCAACGGCGACCTTAGAAACCTGTTTGACAGTACCCAGATCGCCACCATTTTCCTCGATCGGCAACTGGTCATCCGCACCTACACCCCCACCGCCGCAGCGTTCTTCAACCTGCGGCCCTCCGATGTCGGACGGCCGCTGACGGAGCTTTCGAGCCGCCTTGAGTACCCGAGCTTCAAGGCGGATATCCGAGGTGTGTTCGACACAGGTGAGCCACTTCATCACCAACTCGCGCGCGACGGTGACGGCAAACACTATCTTGTGCGGATAATCCCCTACCGCTCCGCGGGCGAAGACATCGACGGGGTTGTCGTGACGATGGTGGATGTGACGCAACTTGCCGAGGCGGAGGCCCACAAGCAGGTTCTGATCTCGGAGCTCAACCATCGCGTCAAGAACATACTCCTTGTGGTAACCGCGATCGTGAAGCGAACGATGCAGCGCACCTCGTCGACCGAGGCCTTCCAATCGGCGTTCGACGGCCGCATGGGCGCACTCGGTCGCGCTTATGGTCTTTTGTCGGACGAAGTGTGGAAGGAGGTATCGATCCGGGAGATCTTCGCCGGCGAATTGAAGCCCTTTGGGCCCGAGACCTTCAAGCTTGAGGGCGAGGACCTCTACCTGAAACCGCAATTGGGCCTTTCCTTTGCAATGGTCGCACACGAACTGGCCACCAATGCGACAAAGTACGGCGCGCTTTCAAAGGAACACGGCACAATCGACGTCAGTTGGCGGAGCGAAGGTAACCGGTTGCTTGTGGAGTGGCGCGAGCGCGGCGGTCCGAGCGTGAGTGAGCCGACATCGTCCGGCTTCGGTCTGGAACTGCTACGCGGCGAAATCGAGTACCGCCTACAAGGGAAACTAGAAACAAAATTCGATCCGGCGGGTTTGGTCGTTTCGTTCAGCATTCCGTTCGAGAGGTAGCTTGTGGCGCCCCGCCCCCGCATTCTGATCGTCGAAGACGAGTTCCTCCTGGCAATGGATCTCGTCCAGGCACTACAAGCTGCGGGCTACGAGGTTGCCGGCCCGGCCCCCTCCGTCCGCCTCGCTCTCGAAACGATCGCGGGCGTCAATCCGGACGCTGCAGTGCTCGACATTCAACTGACCGATGGCACGAGTTTCCCCGTGGCACGCAGACTGGTCGAACTCGGCTTGCCGTTCATCTTCTTCACCAGCTTTACCAGGACCGCAATACCTGAGGATCTTGCTCAAGTGCCCCATGTTTCAAAACTCGAACCCCACAGCGAAGTGCTTGAGGCGTTGAGCTGCGCCCTCGGCGAAAAGGCTCCCTGAAATCTCTAAAGCATCCGGCGCAAACACCGTAGCCGGGCGCCAGACAAAACCGAAGCGGGAACTAGGAGCGAGCTCTGACGATCTGACCTGCCCTGAAATCCCATTCGGCAGTAATTAGAGCCGGGATCCGTGTTGTTTAGGCCCCGCAATTTGCTCCTCTTCCCCCCAGCTTTCGTCCTGACGAGCGCGAGTTCCGCAATATTGTTTCGCCGGCTCAAGGTCTTGTTGCTACTTTCGTTTTGGTAAAGGACAATCTGGTCCGAGGGAGTGAGGAGCGGGCGATGGATTTCGAAAAGGTCGGGCGGGCCCGCCTGATGATGAGGCTGCCAAACCACCGGAAGCAGATCTCTGATGCCAACTTCTTGGCGATTACCGATTTGCTGGAAGCCTACGGTCTGGCAGTCATAAAGCGCGACGAGCTACGTGAACAACCGATATCAGACCCTTCGATCTTGGCCGAGTATGAGGATCTCTGTCAGAAGCTGGAGGACGACGTCATCAAGACGATCGCCTGCGTGAGCCCCCGTATGGTCCGCTAGGTCACCACTCCCATGATTGCAATGAAAATCTAGCAGGCTGTCCCAATGGGCTCGTGCCGGTTGCCAGAACGCCCCATCAGTTTCCGTTCTTCAGAATTTGGCCCCGGCAGTGTCTGCCAGGGCCCGGCAAGCCGCGGCGTCTGCTTGAGGGACCGCATACAACGAGGTGTTCGGGACCTTGCCCCTACCTGCCCGGCCTCACCAGCGACTTGGCGATATCGATGATGTCGCACCCGAGCAGTCGTCGGATCATCGAACCGCAGACGAGTGAGATGCGCGGCGCGATCACTCTTACTCAAAAGCGAAGGGCCAAATCTGAGCACCATCCAAAATATTTGTTGCGCGAGATGATCGGCTTTGCCGCTGAACGGCTGATGGAGCTGGAGGTCGGCTCAGCTACGGGTGCAGGGTTCGGGGAGAAGAACCCGATGCGGCTTGCACAGCGCAACGGCTACCGTGACCGCGATTGGGAGACGCGAGCTGGCACGGTCGAGCTTCGCATTCCGAAGCTGCGCAAGGGCAGCTACTTTCCGAGCTTCCTCGAACCGCGCCGCATGGCAGAGAAGGCTCTGACGGCTGTTATCCAGGAGGCGTATATCCAAGGAATATCGACGCGGTCGGTCGATGATCTGGTCAAAGCCATGGGGATGAGCGGCATCTCCAAAAGCCAGGTGTCGCGGCTGTGCGAGGAGATCGACGTCAAGGTGAAGGCGTTCCTTGACCGCCCCATTGAAGGCGAATGGCCATATGTTTGGGTCGACGCGACCTACCTCAAGGTCCGGCGTGGCGGCCGGATCGTCTCGGTCGCCGTCATCATCGCGGTCGGCGTCAACAGCGACGGTCGGCGCGAAGTCCTGGGTATGGAAGTCGGCACATCGGAAGCTGAGCCAATCTGGACGGAGTTTTTGCGTCGGCTGACACGCCGAGGTCTACGCGGGGTGAAGCTGGTTGTCTCCGATGCGCATGAGGGCATCAAAGCTGCCGTTTCCAAGGTTCTCAACGCCACATGGCAGCGGTGCCGCGTTCACTTCATGAGGAATGTGCTGGCACATGCCGGAAAGAGCGGGAGGCGAGTTGTCTCCGCCTTCATCGCTACAGCCTTTGCCCAGGAGACGCCGGAGGCGGCCAGCGCTCACAATGGCGCAGCGTCGCCGACCAGATCAGACCAAAAGTGCCGAAGCTCGCCATGATCATGGATGACGCTGAAGGCGATGTGCTCGCCTACATGACCTTTCCGAAAGAGCACCGGGCGAAGTTACACTCGACGAATCCGATTGAGCGTCTCAACGGCGAAATCAAACGCCGCACCGAGGTCGTCGGCATCTTTCCCAACGATGAAGCCATCGTCCGTCTCGTCGGCGCATTGCTCATGGAGGCGAACGATGAGTGGACCGTCCAGCGAGGCAGATACCTGACCCTTGAGACCATGGCTCAAATGAGCGATGATCCCCAAATCAGTTTGCCCGCTGTGGCCCGCTGATAATCGCTCCGACCTGGGGCGGAAAGCACGGCAATCAGCCGCCAGCTACACCACCTACGTGGACACGATCCTGCCGGCTCGTCTGCAAGTTTCCGAAACTGTTCAAATGCGGAATACTGATCGCGCCTGTCTCTAGGCGAACCGTGTTCGAATTAGGTTCGCCGCTTGTTATTCTCGCCCTAGTTTGCGGTTTGACACAGCCGTCAGCTACCAAGGCCCGCAGCCTCAACTTTTGCGACTGCTACCGCTGGCGCCTCCCTAGTCACCTCCAGAACCGCTCTTGCCGCCACCGCTATCCTTGCTGGTGGATTCGCGCTTGTCATCGTTCTTGTGGCTTTGCTCGCTGGCCTTGCGATGTTGTTCGCTGCTGCCGCCTTGGCCGCCTTAATTGGGCATCTTCGTTCTCCTTGAGTTGCATCAGGCCGTGGATCGGTCGGCGCACTCCAAACGACGGAAGCCCACAATGTTCCCGGCGTAAAGAAGAAGGATGTGAAATTGGGTCTTCCAACGCATCCAACGTGTCGTGCTGGGAGCCGCACTGGAACATCAATACGCCGCGAGAGTAGGGAGAGAATTGATCCCAACCGATCAAGTCAGAAAGGCCTTCGTCGCCAGTCTTCGCAGTGCCCAAGCAATGAAGAACCAGACGCTCAGCACGATGAAGCCGCAAGATTGAACGTATCGAGACCCATCCCGAAGTGGCAACCGGGCTGCAGCAGCACATTTCGGAAACGGGGGTTCAGAGCCGGCGGCTCGAAGATGTGCTTGCCACCCTGAACGAACACCTTTCCCAAATGAAGGATATTGCTCTCTCGTTCACTGGGGTGATGGCCGCCTTCTCACACGGTTCCAGACGACAAAATGCTGAAAAACTTATTCGCCAACTTTGCCTTCGAGACTTCGAAATCGCCGCCTACCGGTTTCGGCTGACGATCGCCGAAGCCGGCGGCTACACCGCAGGGGTGTTGGTGCTCCAGACCAATCTCGCTGAGGAGCCGGCGATGGCGGGCTGGCTTGAAGATAATCTCATCGGCGTGGCGACTAGCATTTTATCCCTCCGCGAAGTCGGTGGAAAGCAAAGGTGTTACGATCGAGCCGTTCCCATAAGAAGACGAGTTTCATGCCGCCTCGGATTTAATGATGTGTCTGAAGGAAGTTGGTGCGCGTTTGCTGTGACCGGTTTCGCATTTGAAGCATGCGATGGAGATTTCCTGTAGTCTGGCAGATCTTCCCCCAATACAGGCCTTGCCCTTCTTCGAAAACCCATCGACAAGGAAGCCTCGATCGCGCCGTCAGCGACACTGACCCGCTAGGTCCAGGAACAGAGCTTCGACATAAACCCACACCGGAACGGAATCCCGACCCCTGCCACCTCGATCGATCGTAGAGGTGGGGAGGCATTGGCGGCGCCAACAGTTTAGCTATCCCATTGACCGAACGGACCGCGCCCGGACAGCAGTTAATATGGCCGCAAGTTCGTGGCTGAGTGCGTTTTGAACCGCAAAGGCAGAGCTTGGGACCACACCTGGATCCTCCTCATGGTCCTGCACGACCAAGTCGTCTTCCATGCCAGAAACAAGGTCGTCCCAATCCTGAGGCCGGGTGCGACGTAAAATGCATAGAATGGCGATTAAAAGCTCCCTGTGCGCCGAGATCTGAAATTCCATTCTTTCCATGGGGCGCTCCATCCGTGATAAATGCTTCAGTAGAACTCCCTTGAAACGGCCTGGTTCCCCTAAGACGACCGGCGACCGGATGGGTCGCGATCATCCAGCCAGCGCTATTCTGGGAGAGTTCTTTCAAATGTCTGTCGCATGGACAGGACGACCTGGTGCGATTTCGCCACGAGGAGAAATCACAACCCGCTAAGGGCATCCCGGCACATCAGTTCGGATGAAGGGTTATGAAAGAACAGCGCCGCAGCGCCGCCGATTAGGCCGCGAGATGGCAATGCAGGACGTTCGATAGGTTCTGATGCATGACGAAACATCGACGTCCTCATGTCCGAGGAACTGACGCTGCGCGAGTAAAGCCGCATCAAGACCGCCCTGCGAATGGGCAGGCCTGCAACGATCAAGGCCCTGGCCGGCTCCGACTTTACATTCCAACCCTCGCTCGACCGAGATCGCATCTTCACTCTGGCGCAGCTTGGCTTCGTCGACCGCCACGAAGCAGTTCATTTCCTCGGTCCGCCGGGAACGGGAAAGAGCGTGGGCTTGCCGTGACGGGTAACGGCTGAGATCTTCTCGGTGACGCGCATGCGGACGGAGTCAGGCCCTTCTTGGTCGTCGTTCGCGGATGCTGCATATGGAGTGCCTTCGGAACTTTACCGGCGCCAACAGGTTCACCTTCACGTGGAAAGGAGACAGATGATGAGCGACCCGAAGGACGAGAAAACCACAGATCCGATTCTGGAACCGATCTCGCAGCCCCGCCCACCCGAAATGGATCTCGAACCAATTCCACTGCCAGACCTATCCGGGGCTGCCACTGACGAGGTGGATGAACTTCCCGCCGAAACTGGACGCGTGCCACCGGTTCCGAGCCGCGATGAGGCCAACATTGGCCCGGATGACGTGTTGCCGGAAGACAGCGAGGAGAAGCTCCTGGAGGACGACCCGGCGCGCGAAAGGACCCGCTTCGATGAAGAGCTTCCGAAAAGCAGCCGCTAAGGCTTGCCCGTACAAAGCGTGACGGGCGGTGAAAGGGATGACCCCCACCCTCACCTGCCCGGTCGCGCAGGTTGAATCGAAATGCACAGCGGACTTTGAGGCCGATCTACTCCGCGATTTCCACCGACAAAGCCGGCTCGCAAAACACAGCGTTCTTCCGCTTCAAGGCGATCGTCGGCAGGCTGGCAACTGTTGGCAAAGCTCGCGTCCAACGTAGACCACCTCGCCAGCGCGCCTGGCGGCCATCAAATAGTCCCGCCGCGCTGCCATTTTCGTCGACGGTAGCCCGCGATAACAAAGCTGACGCTCTGGGTGCATTTCAGTTTCAGCCAGTAGCCCACCTGTTCGGATAAATAAGGTGTTTGCCAGTTCCGGGCAATGATCCGTCCAGATTGAACTTGCATGCCTGCGCGAGAATGCCGGTGGTCTTCGATCTCTACCGAGACGCGAATGACAGACCCTCTCTCTGATCATCTTCTCAAGGGAACCGGCCGCTCTCGCTGATCCATGTCGCGCAGGTCGTGACCGTCAAAATCGAGAAGATCGTACGTGTAAAATGGTGTCCTTTGTCGCCGCATTGCGGTCTGCCGCATGCACGGTCGACCAGCAGAATCCTAATACATTAGCAATGGAACAATATCAGTCCCGGCGCATTATGTGTTGTACGTTGGCGTTGGCTTATTGTGGAGGCAGTGCTAACGCTGACCCAGACGGTCTAGTTCGCCCCGGGCCGTCTGGACCTACCCTCAATTCCTCCCCGCATCGCCCGGACCTGTTGCGAGCCCAGTTGCCGCCGGCTGGCCTGACAAACGAGATCTCCGGCCTGCCTTCGCGCGCACCGAGGCCAAGGCCGCACCGGATTTACTTACCGCGACATCCTGCTGGGGCGGCTGGAGGCGGGGCCGGACATTACCGAACGCTTTGTAAAACAGCGAAAGCGGCACGGTTCATTCCCGAACCGAGAGGCGTCCTGGTCAATAATACGGCGACACACATTCCTGGCGTGGCCCATAATAGGGCTGGAAGGTGTTGTCGTAGGCTCTGTATGACCGATACCGGTCAAAGCACCATTCGACATGCGCTGATGGTGCGCTGGAATAGACCCTGCGGGGTGGTGAGGCGATCGCACCACCAATAACCACTCCAGCTCCGAAGGCAGCGAGAGGGTACCACCACCCGTCGCTGTGTCGACGATAACCGTCCCGACGGTAGCGGTAGCCCTGATGGCCATTGTAATAGCCGTATCGCGGGCCCGCATCGTAACGATAGCCATTGTACCCCCGTGAGCGCGGCGGGCCACCGTAGTGACCTGGCTTGTGGTGGACAAACTCGACGGACCGAGAGAGAGACTGGCCGCTCGCAACGGGAGACATGGGCACGGCCTGAGCCGAGACCGCCGACAATGCAGCAGCGGCTGCTACGAATATTGTACCTATTGTTTTCATGACTTCACCCAAAAGTTCCTTGCCAAGACATATCTGTGACTAGTCGCGCCACTAAAGGGCTGCGCGTCGAATTCGGGCTGACTTCCGATGGTGAACAAAGCGAACCCGCTTGCCCAATCACTTAGCGCCAAGAATATCGCGTACCATAGGACCTCAGTCCTATGGCCGTCCCGCAAAGGTCCTATATGCCGCTCAAGCCGGTGGGCTCTGGACACTTAGGTCCCCCAATAACCCGACCCATCGACGATGATCGCTGACGGTGAAGCGGCGGTGCCCGTAGATGGCGGCAGCAGTTGTTGCAGGCGGAGCTCGGCGGCCAGGACTGCAAGCTATCAGCGATGAGCCGCTGCTGAACTTTGGAGTTAACGAAGCTTCGCCGGACCATCCTTGATGGGATTGCCGTCCGCGTTTGACGGTTTCGGCGAACATAGCAAGCGCGTCTCCCCGACCGCATTCGATTGGAACCGCTACAGCGTGCCTGCAACTAAAGGCTCCTGTCTGAACCGCAGAAACGGCGGGAGTTTCGTGTGGGACTTCTGAGCCGACTCTACCGTTCCGACTGGAAAGGACAATGAGATGCCAACCTCACAAGAACGCGTTCATCCAAAGACGATCGAGCGACCCGTCAAAATTATTCCCTCAGTCCGCAGGAAGCGGAGCGGCTCGTCAATCAATTCGGTGAGGGCCGGAAGAAACTCGACCTCTTGCTCGGTCACAAAGGCGCCGCAAATAGCGTATCTGCAAATACCTCGGATGCAGGTGGCCGATATCCTCGCTCTCGTTCTTCATCTCGACGAGCAGGTCGTCCTCCGGGCTGAGGAACTGGCCCTGGAACGCGGAACAGAAATTGGCGCGGGCGTGGTCCTGATCGCACCGAAGTACCATTGACCATTCCGCTAAAAGAGGGTGTTGACTCTCGCCCTCAATGAGAACATTTGTAGAACGTACCCATTGAGAAGGCCTGCAACATGAGTGACGAAACCGGCGCGATCAAGAAGACGGAGAGCGGCCCATTCGTGCATTTGTGCGAGGAGCCGGGCTGCAAGGCATGGGGCGGCTTCGGCTTTGCTAACGGCAGCGCTGCGCCCAATTGGTATTGCTTCGCACACAGGATCGAATGGCCACCGGCCAAGAGATCCTAATTTCACCGGCGATGCGGCCGCCAACCTAAAACCTGCAAGACGAATGCTCCGGGAGGGCACCCCGGACGAGGAGAAACCATGTCCGCCGCTCAGAAAACTATAGGGAATGACGAGATCGATCAGGCCCAAGACGATTTCACCGCCGCTCTCGCCTGGCACGATGGCGATGCCGAGGCCACTATCCGGACTTTGCTCGCCAACTGCAAACATTTGCGCCAGCAGCTCGTATTGGCCGAGATTTCGTTGAGCCTTGGCTTTACTCGTGGATGGCGCCCATGCCGCGAGCCGGCCGCCGCGGCTGTGGAAGGCGCAATCGTTTCAGGCTGACCAACATGCCCGAACAAAACGGTTTAACGCGTCGCCAGCGCATGCACACCCTGAGCAAGGCCGAGGGAACCCGCCAGATTGTCAAGATCGAATGCATGTACTGCCGGATCACGCATCGGTACCGTTGTCGCGATCTGCTGCAACTCTGCGGCGACGTACCGATCGACGAGATATCGCCGCAATTTTACTGCGAGAAATGCAAAAAAAAGGAATACTTGCGGGCAGAGTTCGAGTTGCCATGGCCCGCCGACACTGGAAAGCTCCGCATCCGAAAGCTGGTAAGGATCAAGACAGTTCTAAAGCCAGTGTGGAAAGACGACTTCTATTGAAGGTGAGCAAGAGCGATGTGCAATCTCTACAATCTGACGACGAACCAGCAAGCCATCCGCGACTTCGTTTCGGTCACCCATGATCTGGTGGGTAACCTAGAGCAATCCATCGACGTCTACCCCGATCGCTTCGCGCCGATCATTCGCAACAACGAGGATCGTCGCGAACTCGCAATGGCTCGCTGGGGCATGCCTTCATCGAGTAAGGCGCAATTGGACGCAGCCACGAAGCGCGCGGATAAGCTTCGCGCCAAGGGCAAGGAAGTGGACTTTGCCGAACTCCTGAAGATGGAGCCGGACGGAGGCACAACCAACGTCCGAAACACTTCCAGCAAACACTGGAAGCGTTGGCTGGGAGTAGAAAACCGCTGCGTTGTTCCCCTAACCCGCTTCGCCGAACCGGACCCGGCAAGCAAGGTCGAAGGCGGCCGCACTCCAAATGCATGGTTCGCCAGCACAAGTGACGAACCGTTGATGTTCTTTGCCGGCATTTGGGTGAAGGATTGGACCAGCGTTCGCAAAGTCAAAGAAGGGCTGATCACGATCGACATCTTCGCCTTCCTAACGACAGAGCCCAACGGCATCGTTGCGCCGATCCATCAAAAAGCGATGCCGGTCGTCCTGACCTCAAGGGAAGAGGTCCAGGCGTGGCTGACTGCACCCTGGACGGAGGCCCAGCAGCTGCAGCGTCCCCTGCCCGACGGCGAACTCAAGGTCGTTCAGGTGGCGGACAATCCAGCGGCCTAACGCGAACCGTTAGTGGGGTGTCTCGTCACGGCGGCCCGATCGCTCCCTGATTAGAGCCGCCAGCGCAGCACGGCGCCACTCAGGCAACTTCAATATAAAGGTGCCCACGTCCCGTCCGAAGTTCGTCCAGGCCTTGTCACCGGCCTGCCCTGCATCAATCACGCCGGCGGCCTCAAAGTCGGACCGGTCCATGTTTACGCGAGCGAGGGAAATCTGAAGCAAATCTGCCCCGGTGATCATCGCGCTACCCCTGCTGGCGAAGATTAGCGTCCCGTGGCTGGTCTGTCGCGGCACATCAGGCGGCTCGGCCGCTTCCTCTTCGGCGACGAGTTTTTGGTAACACGCGTCGATGTCCTGGGCGATGCCTTCGGCATCATAGAGGTAACCATCCGTGCCGCCGTCGGTTTCTATGATCTCCGCAAGGGAGTTCATTACCGCGCGGCCGAGCCGCTGGGCGAAACTGTTTCGGTATAGAGGGCAACGCCATTGCCAGTTGCAGAGCTGCGGGACGCCGTTTACTGACTTGCGGTTATCCTACGGAGCGTTAAAGTGAGTCTCCAATCCAATCTTCGTGCGCGTGGCGGATGCGGATCACGAAAATTCTTCCATCGTCGTTGATCCGATAGACTACTAGGTGGACCTTGAAGGGATGGATCCTAACAGGCGGGGAAATCTCATGGCGTTCACGTGCCATTCGAGGGTTCGCGGATATAAGCTCAAGCAGAACAAAAAGCTCATGGTGATACCGTTCGGCGACCGGGGATCCATAATCGCGGACGCCTTGTTCGGCGATTGAGACGATATCCTCTTCCGCTTCGACAGAGAGGCTGAATGGCATTAATCGCGCCCGCGGGTGATCTCGGCTCGCGCGATTGCTGCTGCGAACAACTCGTCCTTCGAACGAGTTCCAACGCCACTTTTAAGTCCGTCATCGACGAAACGTTGCATTTCGGCAATTTTATCAGTACGGGCTTGGTCTCTGCGGATAAGGTCCCTAACGTAATCACTCGCGTTCGAGTATCGACCGGTCTTGGCTTGCGCTTCAACCCACTCTTTCATCGGGTCCGGCAGGGACACATTCATCGTCGCCATTCGAGTCTCCTTGGTATCTCAAAATACTCCGTGATGGCAAAGTTTGTCAAATCACAGAAGACTGCGGAGGACGTTGTCGAACCGATTGACCGCAGGTTCGAGTCCTGCCGGAAACGCCATGTTCGTGCCCCTCCTCCCAACGAAGTCATGAATTGTCTCGGAGAATGGGAGAGCTTCGTTCATTCGGATACACCCGAGGTTCCCCCGCTGATCAAGGCGGGGCTCATTCACGTTCAGTTTGAAACCATCCACCCTTTCCTGGACGGCAATGGTCGTCTCGGCCGCCTCCTGATCACGCTATTTCTTTGCGCCACCGGCGTACTTCGGGAACCCTTGCTTTATCTCAGCCTCTATTTCAAATCGCGAAGGGCTAATTACTACCGGCTGCTGCAGGAAGTCCGAGAATACAACAACCGAGCCCTTTGGGCGGGTCATTCGAGCAATAAGATGAGTCGCAGTCCGTCCCGCAGCGTAGCTGTCAATGCCGACGAACTCCCCTTTCGTCCCAGAGGCACGCGTTACAACATGGACGACCGGGAGACCCCGCTCCACAACTGCTTCTACTGCCGCACTGACCGTTGGACTGCTGGGAACAGCCAAGATCAGGCCTGCGCGCGACACCTCGGCAGACATGATGCGCCGTCAGAACTGCACCCCAAGCCGCAGGGCATCCAGCATGGCCGCATTAGCCGATCGCCTGCTGACCGCGTCGCCAATCTTGTGCAGTTCGAAGCCAGAGGGGGGCCGGGCACGCAGAGGCGTTGAACCGACTAGTCTTTCGATCTCCGTGACGCCAGCATTCACCGAGAGCGGCCGCAATTCGTCGAAGACGTCGTTCACTGGCATCGTCCCATGTTCGACAATGACCTGCGCGTTGGGTTCGCGTAATTCCCAGTCGGTCAGCAAATCACGCAACACCACCTCATGCCGCCCTCGTGCGCGCGCAACGAACGTCACTGCCTTGCCAGCCGCCGCGATTTCCGCGGCAACCGAGGGCGCTGGGTGGCGTCCGCTCGCATCATAGATCATCATCGGCAACCTGCTTGGGATTTCCAAGCGCACCGACCACGCTGAGGCATACTTCGCTCCCGACGACCGGACCGAAAATCCGGTATGCCGCCGGTCACGATGAAGACGAGGTCGGGCTCTTCGGCAAGTCCCGCCGCCGCCTTGGCATAGACATTGAGCCTGATATCCATGCTGCGCTGTTCGAGCTCGGCAATGCGCCAGTCGACGCGACAACTTCGGAGGTCAAGGTTCGCCTCTCTGCTTCGGCGTTATGGTCAAGCGCTGAAGATCCGATGTGCGTCCTTTATTTGGATCAGGCGACATGCTCTCGTTCGCGTTGCCTCCGGGCCTCAACCCTCTGAGGCTCAGGGTGCCAGCTCTTTGTGAACTCGAGAGATGCGACCGGCACGGACATAGGCCATCCCGGTCAGTGGACGAGGGTTCGCAATTGTGACCAGTTAAGGCGACGCGACCATCGCGGCGGCACGTTCCGCGTGGCCGCCGGCGACGGGTCTATACACGTCGCCGCCAGCACCCATGATCGACTGTCCAAAGCCGCGGCGAAGCCTAGCGTTGGTCGTCCATGTCGGCGAGCTTGCGCACCCGGCGGCGGAAGTCCTCATCCGTCGAGAATTCGGCCTTGAGGTACGCATCGACCAGGTCCGTGGCGAGCCATGCGCCGACGATCTGTGCGCCGATGCACATGACGTTCACATCGTCGTGCTCCACCGACTGGTGCGCGGAGTGGACATCGTGGCAAACTGCCGCGCGGATGCCCTTGACCTTGTTCGCCGCAATCGAGGCCCCGACACCGGTACCGCAGACGAGCAGGCCGCGTTCGGCCGTTCCGGCAATGATGGAAGCAGTCACGTTCTTCGCGACATCCGGGAAGTCGACGGGATTCGGATCATAGGAGCCGACATCCACGACCTCGTGGCCGAGGGACTTAATGTGCTCCACGATGGTGGACTTGAGCGGAAAGCCGGCGTGGTCCGAGCCGATGACGATGCGCATTTTTGGTTCTCCAGGTTATTGAGCAATCAGGCGGGGCAGCCACAGCGTGAAATCCTTCGCGAAGGTCAGGATCATCAGTGTGGACAGGAGCGGGATATAGAAGGGCAGCAGGGCGCGCAGGAGCTGTCTCACCGACACCTTGGCAATGTCCGAAACAAGAAACAGCGACAAACCCATGGGTGGTGTCAACAGGCCCAGCATCAGGTTGAAGATCGTCACGATGCCGAGCTGGACAGGGTCGACGCCGGCCAGCACCAGCGGTGGTGCGATGATCGGAACCAGAAGCAGCGTCGCCGTGGTGGAATCGAGGAACATGCCGGCAACGAAGAAGATGAGGTTGGCTATGATCAGCAGCATCAGCGGATCATT
Organism: Ensifer adhaerens; assembly: GCF_013283195.1. GTDB lineage: Bacteria > Pseudomonadota > Alphaproteobacteria > Rhizobiales > Rhizobiaceae > Ensifer > Ensifer adhaerens_G. The sequence continues at coordinate 260,200 of NZ_JABEKT010000003.1, forward strand.
CGATAGCCCCAGAAGTGCTGCCGCGAAGGTCTGAGGAACCTGCTCAACCGCCAGGATCCAGCCGAACAGCGCCGCAGACGCCACGATGATGAGAATGGCGCTGGAACTGCGGGCCGTCAGCACGGCCGAATTCCACAGGTGCGCGAAGGTCAGTTCGCGATAGAACACGGCGCTGATGAATATGACGTAGACTGCCGTGATCGCTGCGGCCTCGGTAGGCGTGAAGGCGCCGGCGATCATTCCACCGACCATCAGCACAGGCGCGACGATGGCGGGCAGAGCGGGCAGCAGCGTCTGCAAGATTTCGCCGGGGGTAGACCAGCGCTCTGCGCGCGGATGCTTGTGGCGCAGGGCCACGACCAGGACGGTCAGCATGAGAAGGATCGTACAGACGATGGCCGGCATGATACCGGCGACCAGCAACTGGACGATGGAGACGCTGGTGACCGAGCCATAGACGATCAGCGGGATTGAGGGCGGGAAGATCGGTCCGAGCGTGGCGGACGCTGCGGTCACCGCGCCGGCGAAGGCCGGGTTGAAGCCGCGTTTTCTCATGGCGTCGATCTCGATGCGGCCGAGGCCGCCGATATCGGCAAGCGCGGCGCCCGACATGCCGGAAAACACCAGGCTGCCGAAGACATTCACCTGCGCCAGGCCGCCGGGGATCCGACCGACCAGGGTATAGGCGAACCGGAAAATGCGGTCTGTGATACCGGAAAGGTTCATGAGGTTGCCGACAAAAATGAAAAGCGGCACTGCGACGAGCGGGAAGGAATCCAGCGCATAGGTTATTCGCTGCGCCAGCAGCCCAAACGGCAGCCCCTCGATGAGCACGTAGGCGATGGACGGCAACAGGATGGCATAAACGACCGGAAAGCCGAGAATGAAGAGGCCCAAAAAGGCGACGACGACCAGAAAACCCATGGGACGCTCCTCAGACTGCGATATTCTTGTCCGCCTGCGGCGGCTTGCGCAGGTGGATCAGATGGACCAGCGCTGCGCCGGCGAAGCCGAAGAGCGTGGCTCCTAGGAAAATCCAGAACGGGATGCCCAACGTCGGCGTGGCATTCGCGAGGTTCTTCGAGATGTTCGTGGCCGTGACCCAGGCCAGAAATCCGGTGATTGCAATTGCGCTGACGGAAATGCTGACATTGACGATCGCGCGCAGTTTTGCGGGCAGGCTGGCCTTGATCTCCCCCATGACGATGTTCTCGCCGTTCTCCACGACAAGCGGATAAGCGCAGAAGACGAGGCAGATCAAAAGGAAGCGCGTCAGTTCCTCCGCCCCGATGAAGGGCAGGGTGAAGACGTTGCGCATGACGACCTGCGCGGTCGGCACCAGTACCAGGCCCGCGACGAGCACGGCGACGATCGCGGTCAGGACGCGTTCGGGCAAGCGCATCTTGCTAACTCCTATGCGGAATATGGGAATTTGTCGCAGGGGCGTCGCATGTCCGCCCCTGCGCTGCCGATGGTTACTCAACGGCCTCGATCTGGGCGATTAGCGGCTCGAAGTTCGGAAAGTCCTGCTTGATCTGAGCGCTCACCTTCTCGCGGAAGGTCGCAACGTCCAGCCCGTCGGCTTCAGTGATCACCGTCATGCCCCGGCCCTTGAGGTCCTCGACCAGTTTGGCTTCAGCTTGTGTTGCCATCTGCAAGGACTTCTCCGCCTCATCGTCCAACACCTTGGTGATCGCGGCACGCTGCTCCTCGCTCATGCCCTGCCAGACTTCCTCGTTGATGAAGACAGCCAGCACGGCCCGCATGTGGCCGGTCATCGAAAGATGCGACTGGACCTCGTTGAGGTTGTTGGATGCTATCATCGTCAACGGGTTCTCCTGTCCGACGACGACCCCGGTCATTAGGGCGGTCGGAAGCTCGGCGACCTCGACCGGCGTGGGAATGGCGCCGAAGCCCTTTACCATGGAGACCCAAAGTTCGAGCGGCACTGCGCGGAATGGCTTGCCGGCGAGATCGGCCGGTGTCTTGACCGGAAAGTTTGATGATATATGCCGGTCGCCGCGATAAATGCGGCCGATGATGCGTACACCCTGGGCAATCAGCTTTTCATTGACCGCTTGCAGGGCCGGCGAAGTGTCCGGATCGGTTGCCGCCAGCGCATGGGCGCCGTCACGATAGATGAAAGGCGCGTTGAACACCGCGACTTCCGGCACGAGACGGGCAAGCGAAGCGAAGTCGTGATGGCCCATGGAGATGGACCCCATGCGCACGCCATCGACCATCTCGGCAACGCCGCCAAGCTGACTGGCCGGATAGACCGTGACCGTGACGTCGCCATTGGTCGCGGCCTTGATCGCTTCTGCAGCCTGAGCCGCGTAGACCGTCTGAATGTCTCCTTCGGCGCCGACATGCGCATATCGCAGTTCGGCGGCCATCGCGGTGACGGCGGCGAGTGATGTTCCCAGGGCCACCGCTGTTATGGCGCCCAGTTTCAGTATGTTCAGCATTTTTTCCTCCTCCTTGGATAAAAGACTGATCTGCCTCACTCCTCTTTCGGCAGATCCTTCTTGGTGAATGCGGCGATGTAGCCCTTGCGTCGGAGCTCGTCGCCAATCGCAAAATGTTGTCTCAGCTTGTGTTCTGCCTCGTTCGGCTCGCGCGAAAGCAGGCAGAGATAGATCTCGCGATGGGCCTCGACGAGGTAGTCGCGGATACCGCCGATTTCGTGCGTCTCCACGCGCCGATTGACGTGGCTGCGCCTCAGCAAGGTCGCGATGGACTGGTAGATCGTGATGAGCGCCGGGCTTCGGCTGGCTTCGACCAGCGCGTGATGGAATGCGAAGTCGGCCGCACCGCCATCCTCGGCGTCGTCCAGTGTCTCCATCAGGCGGGCTAGCAGTCCACCGATCCGGGAAAGGTCGCCGTCTGTCGCGCGAAGGCATGCAAGACGGATGGCCTGGCACTCGATAGCGATGCGCGCCTGCATGATATCATCCATCATGTCGGGCTGCTGGGCCAGGCAAAAGGTCAGAAAGTCGCCGAGCACGGCCATGTCCGCCCTGCGGACGAATGCCCCCTTGCCGTGGCGTATGTCGAGAAAGCCGAGGTTCGCCAGCGATCGCAGCGCCTCCCGCAAAACGGGCCGGGAGACACCAAGGGTCAGCGACAGTTCCCGTTCGCCCAGCAGGCGATCCCCCTCTTTCAGCGCTCCGGACAGCAGTTGCTCCCGGAAGAAGGTGAGAACCTTCTCCGTCCCTGCAATGTCCGCTGCCTCCTCCGCAACGACTGTATTCATAACTGGCCTCCACTGGTATGACCACTAATACACCAGTTGTATATGACGTCAAGGCGGCTGCCACCGACGGGGAAAATTTCAAGTCGGGTTGGTGATTAGGGACCACTGGTGGAAACGGTCCGAAATGTTCGACCTGGCTTTCGGCCACCGGTTTCCGTTGGGGCCGGAACTCGGCGCCTGGGCGTCTGCGGGCCGCCAGAACCTGGTTCGCGACCGCAGTTAGAAGGACGCCGAGCCTCATGTGCACGACGTGCTCAACCTCTTCATGTGCACCGGCTTCACCCGCAACACCGGGCAGTATTTCATGAAAGCCAGCCCCGTGCGTCCGGGCGATTATCTCGAGTTCTTCGCCGAAATCGACTTGCTCGGCAATATGTCGGCCTGCCCCGGCGGCGATTGCTCCTCAGAACACTCCTCCGACACTGCCCCTTGCTATCCGTTGACTGTCGAGATCTACAAGCCGCAGGGCTTGCCCAAGGGTTGGCAGGCGCCGCAGGTAAATGGCTACGATCGCTCGCACGGACTTTAAAAGGCCGCGCCACGTTTTTGGACTACCACCGCCATATCGGAACTATACGCTGCCTCCTATTTGGGACGCCAGCGGCCAAACCGCTTAGCTAGTAGGCAGGCTTCTGTTAGATTAAATTGAAGCTCGAACGAGCGAGCCGCGCTTCTCAAACTGATGCCGACGATGCCTTTTCAAGGACGTGGGGCGGTGGACTCCCTCGACAAGGGCTTCGTTCGTTTCTCATCCAATAGTGGTTTTGTTCGTATACGACCCGGGGAATATGATATCCTGATCGACGAACACGTTGAACTTGTAGTCGGGCCTGATCTCTGTAAGCATCCGGTGAAGGCCGCAGGTCAGGCCCCTTGAGCGTTGATGGTCGGGGGCGTCCAATTCCACGGAAGCAGTTGCTCCAACCTGGTAATCGGAGTGTCCGCGATGCGGGTAAGAACCTCGGCAAGCCACGCCTGCGGATCGATGTCGTTGAGCTTGGCACTCATGATCAGCGTGGCCATGAAAGCGGCAGGGTCAGCTCCCCGATCTGATCCGGCGAAGAGCCACGATTTTCTGCCGAGTGCGAAGCCTCGCAGAGCTGGCTCGGCAGCACGACCTTGGCACCCAGGATGCCCATCAGCCGGCGGCGCTCGGCGGAGAGACTATCGGCCATGGTAACGACGAGCGGATAGCCATTTTGCGCGCAGACCATCGCAAGCCCGATGCCGGTGTTGCCGCTGGTTGCCTCGACCACGGTCTGACCGGGCTTCAGCTTGCCGCAGCGCTCGGCTTCCTCGATTATCGCTATGGCGAGCCTGTCCTTGACAGACGAAGCCAGATTGAAGAACTCCGCCTTGACATAGATCGTCGCATTGCCGGCCCGGAGATTGTTGACGCGGATCGCCGGCGTGTCCCCGATCGTCTCAAGCACACTGTCGAAAAGCCGCCCGCGGCCGCTCGTGGTTCCTTGTCCTGAATTGATGGGCATGGAAACCTCTCACACTTCCGGATTCTTGGTTGCGCCAGGGATGCTAAACTGTCCGCGTGGGAGTGCGCATGCAAACGGATGGCCCAAGCGTGGTTTTTTCGGCGCAGGAGCTGGAACTCCGGCTCCTCGGACCGATGACGCTCATGCGGCACGGCGTGGCCGTGACCTTGCCCGACATTCTCGCGGGCGCACGCGGGTCTCTCCTTCACCCACTGGCAAAGGGCACTCCAGCTCTGGGGCGACCGCGACGCCGAGGCTAAGGAGGCGCTGAAGCGGCCGGGCAGAGCCTGTTGGTCGATGGGTCGCGCCCCTTGGCTGACGGGCGACCACGACCAGGCGGTGCGCGAATTGGAGCACTCCATCCATCTGAGCCCCAACTTTGCCCACGGTCACTATGCGCTCGCCTTCGTACACCCGCAGTCCGGAGATCCCCAGGCGGCGACCGCCGCATCCGATCAATCACCGTGCCGAGCATGCAGGCGCACTGGATGCGAATTATCTGAACAATTCCGGGCGCCGACACTCAGCCATCCCTTCACCCACTTTGACCCATTCTGTTCGATGGCTCAGGTCGCCAGTACGATCACGACCGCCGCTTCGCGATATCGGGCGATGACGTCGGGCGTGAAAGGGACCGCGTCGAGGAAGTTATCCGTTCGGTAATCCGGGTTCTGGAGACGGATGGGGGCAGCATAGTTGCGGGCTTCACCGATACGCCCGGAGAGTGCGAGACAATGGGCGGCAGTCGCCAGGATGTGGACATGCGCATTCGGGCGGGCCGCCGCCTTGACCGCCGATTCTGCGGCTTCCTCGAATTCGTCCAGGCGGATGAGTGCGATTGACCGGGTGCCAAGCATGCCGAAAAGCAGGGGATCGTAAGGGCTCAAGAGCCGTCTCTAAGTAACGCACCACCAGAGGTCGCGCCCCCTGCTTATCGCGCGAACTCTTTCTTAACGGGCTTTTCCTCTGGCCTACATTTGTGCATTGTGCGCCACCGAGAGGAGGACATGATGACCTACGATTGGGAAGGTGCCCGCAGGAGGCGGTTCAAGCCCGCTAGAGTGTGGCTGTTGCTGGCACTGGGTGCATGGCTAACGGCTATAGTTTTAGCATCGTGAACCGATGAAAAAGCGGTCGAGTTCAGGGCTTGTACGGCACGCGGGTCGATCAAGCGGTAACGGTGCGACATTTGCAGCCATGCGCGCCCGCCACCCGGTGTGGTGAGTGCACTATCGCTCGAGCGGGTGTGCCTCCAGGACTCGCCCGGCGATAGAACTACCTTCTGCATCAAAAATGTGGATGTCAGGCGCTTGGGCCGTGAACCGTATGGTGTCCATGCTTGCGTATGCTCTGTCGTCCGCCGCCTTGATCAGGTATTTTTGCGCAGAACCGGCCACATCGACGTAAAGAATCTGAACTTCGCCCAGATGCTCGACAAAATCGACCGTGCCGGTAATCACCGGTCCACTTTCCCTTGATGCCATGAGGTGCGTGTTCTCAGGGCGAATGCCGATGCTGATCCTTTCGCCCACTGACAGCGCCCCGCGATCGTCAGACACCTCTAGCGCCGCGCCGCATTGAAGCATGAGGTGCGCGACGCCCTCCGACTTCCCGACGACCGTGCCTTCGAGAATGTTCATCGCGGGCGAGCCGATGAACTGGGCGACGAAAAGGTTGGCCGGTCGCTTATATAGTTCCAGGGGCGTTCCAACCTGCTCGATGTTCCCGTCCTTGAATACGACGATGCGGTCGGCCAAGGTCATTGCCTCTACCTGGTCATGGGTCACATAGATCATGGTCACATCCGGCATGTTTCGCTTCAATTTGGCGATTTCGATCCGTGTCGCCACCCGCAACGCCGCGTCGAGGTTGGAAAGCGGTTCGTCGAAGAGGAAGACCCGCGGATTGCGGACGATGGCGCGGCCGATGGCAACCCGTTGCCGCTGTCCGCCCGAAAGCGCTTTCGGCAACCTCTGCAGATACTTGCCGAGTTGCAGGATCTCTCCCGCCTTGTGAACCCGCCCGTCGATCTCGGTCTTCGACACGCCGGCAATGCGCAGTCCGAAAGCCATGTTTTCATAGACGGTCATATGCGGATAGAGGGCATAGGACTGGAACACCATGGAAATGCCGCGCTTGGAAGGCGCCACCGTGTTCATCCGCTCCCCTTCGATGACGAGGTCGCCCGATGTTATCGTCTCGAGACCCGCGATCGTACGCAGCAGTGTCGACTTTCCGCAGCCGGAGGGCCCGACAAAGACGATGAATTCTCCCGACTTGATATCGAGGTCGATCCCGTGCAGCACCTCAAAATCGGCATAAGCCTTGCGTATGTTTCTCAGCGTCAGATCAGCCATCGTTCCCGCTCCATTTCCTTGATTTCACCCGCGAAGACACCGCCCGTCAGGGCGCGAGCCCGGCCAGGAACCGCGTTATCCGATCCGGCTTCCGGTTTTGGATTTCGAGGTCATTCTTCCGGCGAATGGCCCCACGGACTACCCTGGCCCCCGCGTAGCGCAGGGGTTCTGGCGGCAGCCGCGTCCGTCTGGCGATGCCGACCAGCCCGCACCGGCTCCACACATCGTCGCGGCCCAGCACAAGGCTTGCCATGATCTTCCCGGCGACTGGCGCTTGCGCGATGCCCGTGCCGTTGAAACCCATGGCATAGAAGATGTTCGGGTGATCTCTCAGACGATCAAAAACCGGGAGGTGCTGCGCCGTGCAGTCGATGGGCCCGGTCCAATCGTAGAGAACTGGCACGCCTTTGAGTTGCGGATAGACCCGATGCATTTCGCGGATATTGTCCGCCCCGGCATCGCCGCTGCGGTTGAATCGATGGTCGATCCGGTCACCAAAGGCAATGCCGCCCGTGCCACGCCCGAAGATGACTTCGCCGCCTGGCGTTCGCTGATAATAGAGCACGTGATGCTGCGCATCGCAGATCGAGGCGCCACCGGTCCAGCCGATTTCATCCAGAACGTCAGGTACAGGTGCGGTGGCGATGACCTGGCTGCTGACGACGTAGAGATAGGGGTGCAGTTCCGGAATTGCCGACAGCCAGGCGTTTGCGGCAAGGATCACCTTGCCGGCAGACAGCACGCCTTTTGCTGTTCGCAACTGCGGTCTGTCGCCTGGCACGATTTCGAGAACCGGACTGTGCTCGCGAATAACGACGCCCCTGGAAAGGGCGAGCCGGCGCAGGCCGAGGGCGAGCTTTGCGGGGTGGACAGTCCCTGCCCTCTCCTCCACGATGCCGACATAGGAGGCTACGGAGCCCGTGCGCAGCAGGATTTCTGTACGCTTGAGCGGTCGGAAGCGGTCTTCGCCCATCGTACGGCACACGTTGCAAGCTTGCGCCCAGGCGCCTTCCTGAGCGGTCGAGCTTGCCGTCCACAGCCAGCCGTCGAGCCGCAGATCCATGTCGATGGTGCCTGCGGCCTGCAAGCTGCTCAGTTCTTCGATGGCATCAGTGGTCGCGCGGCACAGCATGAGTGCTTCATCTGCACCCACAAGCGCCCGCAGCATATCGATTTCGGCAAACCAGCTGTGAACCTGACCGCCATTGCGGCCAGAAGCGCCCGACCCGCAGAAGTCAGCCTCAAGAACGGTCACGCGCGTCTGCGGGGCTTCCTCCTTTATCCGAAGAGCCGACCAGAGACCGGCATATCCGCCGCCGACGATCGCCACGTCGCAGTCCTCACTGCCATGCAAAGGAGCGGTGACGGCGTCCGCATCGATGCTCTGCAGCCAGTAGGAACGGTCACCCTTTGCTGCAGCCACAGGCGGCCTCATCTTGATGATGTTCATGCTCAAGCCCTTTGTGTCGTGCGGATAACGCTGTCGTACTTGTCCAGCAACCATTGGGGAATTGCCTGGATCGGCTGGGGAAACCCACCGAGATGTGTGCAGGTTTCCGCTGCCCTCCCGGCAGAACGGTCAAGAGCCGCCTCCCCGGAAAGCATCTCGAAGAAGCGCGATACGAGGAAAGTCGCAATGAAACTGTCCCCCGCGCCGCAGGTATCGACCACGGCCACCGGCACCGAGCCGGCCTCAAACAGCGTGCCGCCATCGTCATGGAAGGAACCGCGCCTGCCGCAGGTGATCACAACCTGGCGCGCGCCCGCCGCCTTGAACCGCGCGATCAGCGGCTCGACCGGCTCGGTAGGGTCTTCAGGGCCGGAAGCGAACACCAGTGGCACCCCTTCGAGCGGGAGGTCGAAATGCCGTGTGGAGACATCGATGCTGAATGCCACGGCATCGGCGACGAGGCGGCGGACCAGCCGCTCGCTCGAATTTGTACCGAGATGCACCCAGTTGGCCTGCAACAGCGCTGTGTAACGTTCAGCGTTAGGGACATAGTCCTCGCCGACGCCGAGGGACTCTAAGAGAAAGCGCCGCTCGCCGGCGTCGTCGCTCAGGAGCGTCACAGCCGAAGCGCCCGGACGTATTTCGATATCGGCCCGGGCGAGGCCTGCATCCTCAATGGCGCCAACCATGATCTCCGCTTCCTCGTCCGGCCCGAGCGCGCCGAAATAACGGGCATTCAAGCCCTGCCGGCGCCACTGGACGGCGACATTGAGGGCATTGCCGCCCACGGTGAGGAAGCCCTTGCTGAGATAGGCGTCGAGGCAATTGTCGCCGACGGCGATCAGGGTAGGATTGGCGTTCTTCATGCTTGTTCCACTTGATTGAAATGAGGGGCAACCGCCTCGAGGCACCGCCGCCAGGTGAAAGGGGGATCGAGGGCATAGCTTCCGTTGCCGAAGGGCTCGAACGTCAGCGTGCCGGTAAAACCATACATGCCGAGTTCGGCGAGATAGTCGCTGAGCGGCAGGTTGCCGTCACCCCAGGCCAGATGCCCAGCCGGCGTGCCGTCGACGACATGGACGTGGGCGATGCACTTTGCGAACCGCTCGAAATAGCCCAAGACGCTGTCGCCCGCCGTCGCCATGGCGACAAGGTCAAGAACCACGTCGATATGGTCGTCGTCGAGCGAACGCCTCAGGGCATAAAGCTCATCCGCATTTGTTAGGATATTGCTTTCGACGGGCTGGAGCGGCTCCAGCAGGCAGGACACGCCAATGTCTCTGGCATGCGCCGCAATCCGGGTGATGGATGCGACCGAATGCGCAAAGGCGATGTCCCGGCTTTCGCACTCGAAGCCACGGCCCGGCGTTAGGAAGAGGTAAGTCGCGCCAAGCTCGGCGCAGATGTCGGCGGCGTGCAGGAAACGTTGCGCGCAGCTGTCGTGGAAGAGGTCGAGATGGGGGGCGATCCCCCACAGTTCCATCCGGTCGAACCCCATGGCGCACAGGTGCTCGGCAGTCCAGCGGAACGGATGGTGCTGAAAGGAGAAGTTCGCACCGATGAGCTGTTTGCGGTTCAACATATGCCCTGCCCTATTTGCCGATGCCCTCGGCAAGCCCGCGGATGAAGAAGCGCTGAGCCGCGAAGAAGGTGACGACGATGGGAAACGCCGAGAGCGTCATCGCCGCGAAGACGACGGCGTAGTTCGTTCCGTGCTTCGACATGATGGAGGTGAGGCCGACGGGCAGTGTCTGGAGGTCCGCGCCGCTGGTGAAGATCATGGCGAAGAGATATTCGTTCCAAGCGAAGAGGACATGCAGGATCACGCATGAGACCAGGATCGGTTTGCAGAGCGGCAGCGTCACCCGCCAGAAGATCTGGCCTTCGCTCGCCCCGTCCATGATGGCCGCCTCGTCCAGGTCACGCGGCAGGCCGAGCATATAGGCGCGGATGAGGAAGGTCGTGAAGGGAATGCGGAAGGCGATATAGAGGATGATCAGCGCCCAGTAGGTATTGTAGAGGCCGAGCTCCTGCATCATGCGCACGAGCGGGATGACCGCGACCGTCGGGCTCAGCATGAGCCCGCCGAGCACGATGCCGACGAAGAAGGGCTTTCCCGGCAGTTTCGAGCGGGTGAGGCCGTAGGCGGTACAGGCGCTGACCAGCACCGTACAGATGGCCGAGCCCAAGGTGACGATGATGCTCGTCGCGATATAGTTGCGGATGCCCTGGTTCCAGGCCGAGATGTAGTTCGCGATGCTGAAACCGCCCGGTAAGGCGAACGGATTGCCGAAGATCTCAGCATTGGTTTTGAAGCCGTTCAGCGCCATCCACAACAGCGGATAGAGCACGATGACGCCGAGGCTGACGAGGAAGGTGACGAGGCAGACCTTCGCTAATCCGGCGATGAAATCGGTGCGCCGAGCTTCCGGGAGTTGAGAGGACGTGCTCACAGATCGACCCTCCGTCGCTTGGTGTACCAGAGCTGCGCGAAGCCGGTGATGAGCGTGATGACGAAGATGACCGATGCGATGGCCGCGCCGTAGCCGAAGTCGTTTTCGATGAAGCCCTGCTGGTAGAGCCATGTGCCCAGCACCTGGCTGCTGTTGTTCGGCCCTCCACCGGTCATCACCATGACCTCGTTGAAGACCTGGAACGCGCCGGTGATCGTGACGATCACCATGAGGCCAGTCATTTCGCGGGTCAGCGGAAAGGTGATGTTCCACAGGCGCCGCCAGGTTCCCGCACCGTCCATGATCGCTGCGTCGTAGAGTTCGCGCGGGATCTTCTGGATCGCGATGGCAAACAGCAGCGTGGAATATCCAAAGCCCTGCCACTGGCTCATGGCGATGATGGCATAGATCGCGGTTCCCTCCTCGCCGAGCCAGGCGCGGGACCAATGCGCAAACCCGATTTGCGTCAACGCCGAATCCAGTAGGCCGATATCGGGCTGGTAAATGAAATAGAACAGGAGGCCGGTGACGGTGATCGAGATGGCCGAGGGTATGAAATAGACGGCGCGCCAAAACCGGCGCCATCTCTCCTCGCTCAGCCCCTCGATGAGCGCGGCGAGCACGAACGCGCCGAAAACCTGGAAAATGACGGAGATGACCGCATAGAGCGTGTTGTTGACGATCGCCGTCCATACGACCGGATCGTCCTGCAGGCGCCGGTAATTGTCGAGCCCGACGAAGTCGGTCTGGCCCGTGAAGATGTCCTGGTTCCGCGTGCTGACGAAGAAGTTGTCAATGATCGGGTAATAGACAAACCAGAGGATCAGGACGAAGGCGATAAGGACCCAGCGGAAGGACAGGATCCCGGCGAACGGACCGAGCCGGTCTTTTTCAGGCCGGCCCGGCCCGGCGAAGCCGATTTTGACGGCTCCACCCTTATAGTCTTGCTTTATGACAGTCATCGTCGGCCTGTTCCTACTTGGACGAAGCCGCCGCTTCCCTGACCCGTCCCATGACCTCTTCAGGGGTCATGGTGTTGCCGATCAGCGCCTGGAGGCCCGAAAGCCAGGCGGCCGCCACGCGCGGCGGATTGGCCGTGTCGAGCCAGGGCATGAGATAGGAGGAATCGGCGATCACCTTCAGGCCGTCCACGACCGCGGGGTTCATGGCATCGGCGGAATAGCCGCCGACCGTCGCGCTCGGCTGGCCGTAGGGCGGCGCCGAAAGCACCTTGCCGTTGTCGGCTGAGGTGACGAACCGCATGAAGTCGATCGCCAGCGGAATGTTCTTCGAGGCGGTGCTGATCATGTATCCCTCGGGCGCGCCCTCGATGGACTTGACGTCGCCCTTGGCGTCGGCGGGCGCCGGCAGCTTGAAGAAGCCGAAGTCCTCGCGCTTCAGCGCACCGTCGGCCGTCGCTTGGTCGAACTCGATGATCTCCTGGTAGTACATGGCGGACTGGCCGTTGCTGAACTGCTGCAGGGCCGTGGCATAGGAGGAGCCGTTGGTGCCCGATCCGTCGGAGCATTCGTCGATCAGCTTTTTGAATTGCGTTAGGCTGGCGACGTAGCCGGGATCTGCAAATTCCGCCGTAGCCGGGACGAAGTCCTTTTCGAGCGTCGCCTGCGGCACGTTGTAGGCGAGCAGTTGCCCGGCATAGTGCACGCCCGGCCAGCCCTCCTTATTGCCGAAAGAAACCGGCGTGACGCCCGACTTGCGCAGTGCAGCGCAAGCAGCCAGGAGCTCGTCGAAGGTCTGGGGCACGGAAACGCCCGCCTTTTCGAACAGGCTCTTGTTGTAGCCCATGAACTTGGCGTCAAGATAAAGCGGAATGCCGTAAAGCTTACCGTTGTACTGGAAGGCGGAGACGGCGGCGGCGGCGAGCGTCTTTCCCCATTCGGTTTCCGGGCCGATGACCGGCGTCAGATCGACGGCTCGGTTGCCGCGCACGAAATTCTCGCCCCAGCTTCCCGTCCAGGTGAAATAGACATCTGGCAGCGAATTGGAAGCCACCAGCGCCTTCGTCTTGCCCTTCACGCTGTCGTCGCTCTCCTGGATGAGCTCCACTTTCACGTCGGGATGCAGCTTTTCGTATGCCTGGGCCGCATTGACGAAGAAGGGGGAGAGCTGCTGCAAGCCGAATTTCGTCAGCACGCTGACCGTGCCGGAATATTCGACCGCGGCATTGGGATCGGCAACGACGGGATCGGCCGCGCTCGCGCCGCTGACGCCGCCGATGACGAATGCGGCCGCGACAGTCGACCCGAGCCTTGTCGTGCTCAAGAACGTGTTGGTCTTCATTTCGCAGTTCCTCTCTTTTTTTGTTTCCTGGGGCATGCATGACGGCATCCCGGTCCGGCGCGTTCGCCGGACCGGGCGAACCTCAATATTCGACGCGCTTGTAGTAGCGGCGCGTCGTCAGCGGATGATCGCGCAGGACTTCCAGATGGGCGCTCAGGCGCTCCAGCATGGTCGCGAGGAGGACCGGGGAGATGACGCTGCGAGTCTTGCCGGAAACGCCCGGCAGGCTGGCGGACGCGGCATCGAGGACACGCACCTTGTCGGTGTAGCGTCGGGCAAAATTCTCGACACGCTCCGTGAGCGGCCGGCAAGCATCCTCACCCTTGAAGATGAACAGGCTGACGCCCGGCTCCAGCAGCTCGAGCGTACCGTGGAAGAAGTCCGACGCATGAACCGGACGAGTGCGGATCCACTGCATCTCTTCGAGGATGCACATGCCGTAATAGTGGGCTTCCGGCCACGCGGCGCCCGCGCCCGTGAAGATATGGTAAGTCTCGTCCTTGATGTCCCTGGCGAGGGCCGCGGCATCAGCCTCATAGCCTTCTTTAACCGAAACCAGCAGCTCCGGCAGCAGCTTGAGTTCGGCCACCGTCGCATCGAAATCGGGATATTCGCCGCGCTCGGCCAGAAGCGCGAGGACGATGATCAGGGTCTGCAGGTAGAAGGATTCCGAGGAGGTATCGTCCTCTGCAAAATTGGTGAAGTTGTGGTCGGCGTCACGGCCGAGCGGCGTGTCCTTGTGGCCGGTGAGCGACAGCGTCCTGACGCCACGCTCCTTGAGGAAGGACAGGAGCTGCACGCTTTCCTTCGTGGTGCCGGACAGCGAGGGCAGGACGACCAACGCCTTCTCGTTCAGGCCGGCCGGGGGCTCCAGCACGACTTGCGCCGAATAGGCCGCCGAAACCGGGAAAACCGTCGAAGCGCGCGCAAGCTCGATGGCCGGCTGGGTGAGGAACTGCACGCCGCCGGTCCCCATGAAGAAAATGCGTTCCAGACCGTCGTCGAGCAGACCGCGCATCAGGGCGCGCATGTCGTCGGCGATTGCGACTGCACCGCTTTGTATTTTCACAAAGCGATCTCTATCGAAGTTGAGCATTTGTACCTTCCCGTTTTGCGCTGCGCGAAATCGCCTCCGAGGCGACGTGGCGTCCTTGCGCGAATAATCTCTGAGACGATGTGAGATCGATCTCACATATATTTAGTGCACAAGACTTTCGCGCTGGCAAGTGGGCGTCTCGAATATTTTGAGGCGGGGGTTTGCTACGCTCAGACGCCGCTGCGACGACTGACGGAGCCGCGAACTATCAGCTTGGTTTCAAACCGGATTTCCTGCGGCGCGTCGTCCTTGCCGGCGAGCCGTTCGAATAAAATCCGGGCGGCCGCGCGGCCGATTTCTGGGACGGGCTGCGAAACGACCGTAATCTGCGGATCGGTGAACGTCGCCAGATTGAAGTCGTCGAAACCGATGAGCGAGACGTCGTGCGGGATGGAAACGCCCATGGAACGGAAGGCCAGCAGTGCGCCCTGGGTCATCAGGCTGTCGACGGTGAAAAGCGCCGTCGGCGGGGACTTCTGGCTGAAGAGCCGTATGGTCGCATCGACCGCGTGTTCCACCGTGGATTGCGACACGGCGACCATACGGTCGTCGGCCGCGATCGCAGCGGCGGCGAGCGCCGACCTATAACCGCTCCTGCGCTCGCGGGAGGTGAAGATACGCATGTCGTCCTGCAACAGACCGATGCGGGTATGGCCCATGCCGATCAGGTATTCGACGGCCTTGCGGGCGCCGCCCTCGTTGTCGACGACGACGCTGTCGCAATCGACGCCCTCGGCGACACGGTCGATCAGCACCAGCGGCACGTCCTCGTCGATCAGACCCTGCAGGTGGGCGTTGTTGCCCTGCGAGGTTGGCGCGACAATGAAGCCGCGTATGCTGAGCGACCGCAGGCTCGCCAGAAGGGAAATTTCCTGCGCCAACTCCTCCTCGCTGCTGCCGATGACGAGATTGTGCCCGCGCTCGCGCGCGAGCACCTCGACATCGTGCGCGATACGGGCGAAGAACGGGTTCTGGATATCGCCGACGATGCAGCCGACGATCGGCAATTGACCGCTGCGCAGCGCCTGCGCGAGGCGGTTGCCGCGATAGCCGAGCTTTTCTGCGGCCGCCTGGACCTTCTGGGCGGTTTCGTCGCCGACATATCCGTAACTGTTGAGAGCCCGCGCGGCCGTTGCGCGCGATACATTGGCCAGCGCCGCCACATCCTTCAAAGTCGCCGGTTTACGGACCATGTCACCTCCAATCTTACAAGCAGGACGCTTCGCGATCCCTTGTAGCTTCGGGCAGCAGGTTCGCCTAGTCATGCGGGTGACGGACGACTTCCTGCCCCTAAAGCGGCGTCATTTACGAACGAGGCTGAAGGAGAAATGGCTGCCGCGATGGTAGTCGATGGCGTAGTTAACCGGCGCGCCGGCAGCGTTGAAACAGGTTTCCGTGATGAGAAGCGCCGGACCGAAGTCCTTTAGGCCATGGCGCTCGACCACGTCGTCCGGCAGCATGACGGCGGAAACGCTGGCCGCCGACATGCGCGGACGGTTCCCGTATTCCTCCATGAGCTGCATCAGCGAGCCACTCCAGTCGATGTCGTAGAGGCGCTCTTCGATGAGGCTGCGCGGCATGTAATCGATGCAGTAGAGGATCGGCTCATCCTCGTGCAGGCGGATGCGCTCGATACGGATCACGCGTTCCGCCGGGCCAAGCCTTAGGCTCTCGGCGACGCACGCGTCCGGCGCCTCCTCGGAGATCGAAAGCACCTTGTTGACCGTCCGGTAGCCGTAGTGCCGCGCCATGTCCGTGACGCTCTCGAAGACGGTGATCGGTCGATCGACCTGCACGGCCGAGAGCGCCGAGACGAACCGGCCGCGGCCGTGCTCGACATTAATCACATCGTCTTGTTCGAGCAATTTCAGCGCCTCGCGCAGCGCCGGCCGGGAAATCTTAAAACGCTGCGTCAGCTGTGCTTCGGTCGGCAACCTGTCGCCCGGCTTCAGCCCTTTATCCTTAATAAGATCGGCGATCCGGTCCCGGAGCTGGACAGCGAGGGTGCGTGAATCGCGAAGGGGTTCCTCCACCGGCGTGCCTCGTCATTCATTGTCGTTGCAACTTCCTTGTCTGACAAATCCGGGATGGTCAAGTGCATGGCGCATGCAGGAATCGTGCGCGAGATGGTGCGCTACCAGCCGCTGGATCTCCAAGCGTCACCTTGACAGGCCATATCCACAATGTCCGTTGTCTTACAACTTTGGAATCTGTGACAATGAAGACAGGCCATGCTGAACTTCGACGAACAGCCATTCCTGCGCACCCAGTCGGGCGTCTCGGCTCGCCGAACCGGATCGAAACGGTGATCGTATCCTGTCTTCGGCCGGCACAGAAATCATCTTCTTGCCAGCACCGCCGCCAGAAACCCACTGCCCTCGAGGCTATTTCAGGACAAGCCAGCCGGACAGAATGATGATTGCCGCGCCCAGCAGCGTGTAAACCTCTAACGGCGTTGCGAAGAGGAACATGCCGTATAGGCAGCCCCAGATGATCTGACTGTACTGGAACGGTGCAACGACCGAAGCCTCGCCAACACGGAAAGCGCGCACCAGCAACGCATGTCCACCCAGCATCAAGGCACCGCCTGCGACTGAGAAGCCAAGATCGGAAAGATCGGGCGGCGCTGGCTCGCCCGAAACAGCCGCAACCGCGAAGGCGACAGGCGTCATGACGACGAGCAGGCTGGCGACCAGCGCTTCATCCGTTTCCGCCACCTTCGCCCGGCGCAGGAGGATTAACGAAAGTGCAAAAAGCACGGCGGAACCAAAGGCGGCGAGATGGCCGAAATTGAGCGGCGCGACGCCCGGTTTCAGCGCCACGACGACGCCGGCAAACCCGATCAATACACCGGCCCAGCCAATACGCGACAGCCGTTCCCCGAGGAAGACGAAGCTCAGCATCGCCACCAGGATCGGCGTCATGAAGGCGATAAGATAGGCTTCCGCAAGTGGCAACTTGGCGAAGGCATAGTGTATCAGCAGCGTATCGAGGGCCAGCAGCAGCGCTCGCCAGAAGGCGAGCGACGGTTCGCGCGGGATGAGGCGGCGAAGACGGCCGGTCACGAGCGCATGGACCAGGAGCAGAAGGAGAGCTGCAATGGTGACGAAAAAGGTCACCTGCGGCGCCGGCATCTTTCCTGCCATGATCTTGACGATCGCATCGGTTGCAGAGAACACAAAGAAGGCGGCGAGCACGAGCAGCGCGCCCCGACCGTTGGACGGCACGACCGGCGTGCCGTCCCCGTCTGCCACGGATGCCTCAGCGGACATTGAAGCGGCCAAACCTTTCCTCGATGCGGGACTGGGCATATTCCAGGCAAATCGAAAGGGCCCAGTAGATCATCGAGGCGGTGATCAGCATCTCGATATGTCTGAATTCCGTCTGGCCCTGAGTGCGGGCGAGATACATGATTTCCCAGACGCCGACGACGGAGACCAGCGAGGAATCCTTCAGCATTGCGATGAACTGGTTGCCGGTTGGCGGGATGATAACGCGCATGGCCTGCGGCAAGATGACCAGCATCATCGTCTGCGCCGGGCTAAGACCGAGCGCGGTGGCGCCCTCCGTCTGTCCTCGATTGATGCTCTGGATACCGGCGCGAAAAATTTCCGTCATGTAGGCGCCGTAGCAGAGCGAGAGCGCAAGAATGCCGGCCGGTACGGCGCCGATCACGTAACCCACCTGCGGCAGGCCGAGATAGATGATGTAGATTTGCATGAGCAGCGGCAGTCCGCGGAAAAGCGACGTATAGAACGTTGCAAGCCCGTAGATCACGCCATTGTTGGAGAGTTTCGCGATGGCGCCAGCCAGCGCGATGATGGTGGCGATGACGATCGAAATCGCCGAAATGAAGAGCGTCGTCGTCACGCCCTGCGTGATGAGGAAGCCGATCTTCTTGGCGATGAAGGCGAAGGAAAGATCGAAGGAGTAGAAGAACAGCATCAGGAGCGCGAAAAGCTCAAGCCAGACAGCGATGATCTGCTGGCGGCGTGACAGCTGGCGCAGCGCCTTCCAATTGGCGGCAACGATGAGCGCGATCAGCACCGACGAGGCTACGCGGCTGATCGCAGGGTTCTCCTTTAGCCAGTCTGTCGAGGACGGCAGAACATGGCCGATCCAGGCGGAACTGACCCCGAGGGCGTAAAGGAGCACCACGACGATCGCAAGGATTAGCAAGCCGCCGGCCCTGCGCGACGCTTCGGGATAGGTGAGTATCAGTCGACCAATCATATTCCGCCCCCTTTTTAATGTAGAAGCTGCTTAAGCCGCACGCTCGCGCCACCAGTCCTGCGCCTGGAGTTTCCAGTAGGTGAGCTGTGCCACCGCAAGCCCGGCAAGGCCGCCGGCCCAGACGAGACCGAATGGCTCGTAAAGCTTGTAACGTTCGCTTGTCCCCAAAATGCCCTCGGCAATGACCTTGCCGCCGATCGCCGTGGTGTTGAGGCCGTGACCGCCGAAAGCGGTGCAGTACCAGATGCCTGGGCTCATACGCCCGATCTGAGGCATCAGGTGACGGGCATAGGACATGAGGCCTGACCAGGCGAGCTCCGTCTTGAGTCCGGCGAGTTGCGGATAGGTATCGACCATTTCGGCCCGCAGTTCCTTGACGAGGCCAGCGGTCGAGGCAGCGTGCGTGGTGATACGCCCGCCCCAGAGGATCCGGCGGCCGCCGTCGACGAGGCGGTAGTAGTCACCCGCCCGGCGGTTGTCGCCGATTGCGTTCTTCGTGGCGATCGCTGTGGCGATCAGCTCCGGCGCCTCCTCGCTGACCATCACATACGTGGCAATCGGCAGATAGGAACGCTTCAGCCTGGCATTTAGCGAACCGGTATACCCACCCGTCGTGAAGACGACGTCACGGGCCTTAACCTCGCCCCGTGCGGTTTTTACACGTTTTTCAGAATGGGAAGAATCCACTGAAGTCGCCGGCGACTGCTCACAGATGCGCCCACCAAGCCGCTCGATCTCCGCCGCGATGGCACGCAGATAGTTAAGCGGGTGCATATGGAAGGCATTCGGATTACGCAATGCCTGGAAGTAGCGCTCGGATTTCAGCACGGCACGCACGGCGTCCTGGTCCATGTATTCGAGTTCGTAGCCGTATTCGCGGCTCACATCCTCGGCATAGGCCTTTAGGCTCGCGCTATCGTCGTATCGCAGAACGCTCATGATCCCCCGCTCTGGCTTCGCATCATCGATGCCGAGCGCCTTGATGTTCTCGCGGACGAATTCCATGCCTTCGACGGAGAGGAGGTGCAGCTTGCGCGCCGCATCTTTGCCGGTGACGCGGGCTATGTCGTCGCCGCCGGTTGCATAACCGGGGCTGACGAACCCGCCATTTCGGCCGGACGCACCGAAGCCGACGCTCTCGGCCTCCAGCACCGTGACGCTCTTACCGGCGCGCGCAAGCTGCAGCGCCGTCGAAAGGCCGGCAAGGCCGCCGCCGATGATGACCGCGTCACATTCGACCGTACCCGAAAGGGCTGGTCGCCCCGTTCGGTCTGCCATCGTTCGTCTATAGTAGGTGTCTGGATAAGTCATCGGCACGCTCCCCCTCCAATGAAAGGTTGCGGGCGAAAGGACGCCCGCACCGGTGTTTATCAGTCGGCGCTGTAGTCTTTGCCATACCACTTGGTGGTGAGCTGGCCGAGCGTGCCGTCACTCTTCATCTCTTCGACGATTCCACCGACCTTGGCCGTCCACTCCGGGTCGACCTTCTCGGCGATAACGACGAGTGGCTCACGGAAGGCATATTCGCCATCGAGAACCTTGACCGGATAGCCATTCTTAATGGCATTCATAGCGGTCTGTTCGGGTGCGATCACCGCATCGAGGCGAACGCCAGCGCCGAGGCGCAGGTCGTCGAAGGGCAGCATGGAATCGGCGAAGGTGCGGACCTCACCCGGCTCGAGCTTGTATTCGATCGGCGGCAGGCCCGGGGCGTCGATTTCCAGCTTGCGGTTGATGAAGTCTTCCGAGGTCGTCGCCGTTTCGACGCCGACCACTTTGCCGTTGAGGTCGGTGACGGTCTTGGCGTCGCTGTCCTTGTGCACGACGTACACATAGGGGCTGTAGTAGTAGATACCGACGAAATCGATCACTTGGGCGCGTGCCTTAGTGGGCGTGACCGAACCGACACCGAGGTCGTAACGGCCCTGCCATCGCCCACCCGTGAGGGTCGCCCAGTCCGGCGTCTCGAAGCTCACCTCGACCCCGAGGCGCTTGGCGATCTCGCGCGACACGTCGATGTCGAAGCCAACCATCTCGTTGCTGTCGTCGAGATAACTCTGGGGTGGCCAGCCGCTGTTGGTGGCGACGACCATCGCCTTCTTTTCCATGACGCGATCCAACGTCTCGCCAGCATGGGCCGATACGGCGGCAGCGACAAAGGCAACACCTACGGTCAGTCGCATGAAGAGCTTTTTCATGTGGTCCTCCTTGTGATCCGTCAGTTTGGATCCCCGTTTATGTAAGATGTCTGACAACCCAAGTGTCTCAACACCCGCTGTCGCGAGTCAAGGGGCCACTCTTTCCGATTCATGAAAGAACGAGATCAATACATGTCTTATAGATATGAAGCTGGCTGGTCGACAGATCGGCCACTCCAGATCAAACCATTTGCTTCGATCGAGAAGAAGACTAGGGGGACACGCATTCCTGATAACCGTCGCGCCTCATCACGACAAAAGGCGCACCCTGGCAGGGGTCAAATTTGTATAGCGGTTTCGTGGTTATGACCTGAACCGATCCGGCCGCAAGGCAGCCAGCATGGGATGCTCAGCACGGGTTGCGAGGCCTTAAGCCAGTAGGACCAGCATCCAGAAGGCCTATGGCCGTCCCTACCGACCATTCGGGCCCCTCCACGGGATACTCCACGAACAGCGCGCTACGCTCGGTCGAAGCCCTTGCTCGTCCCGGCTGGGTCATTGCGCTTGTCTATCGGCCAGCGAGGCCGTTCGCGAGATCGTCGCCGACGGCGGTCGCTGTGCAACCTTCAACCAAGCCGGAACCTTTATCGGTACCGTAATGATCCGTCTTGAGGCTGCCCCCGATCCGGTCTTCGACGCCTTCTTCAATGCGCACGAATGCTGTGCGGGCGCCCAACCGTGGAATGCCGGTCAGCCCCATCTGCCGTTCCATCCGATGCCCGATCGCGTCTCCTCGCTGGGAACCGGCGCCATGAATGCTCGTTATCTTGCTGAAGCCTAGAGGAGCCTACCATGCCCGATTCAACAGACTTGTCTCTTCTTGCAGATGACCTTGAGGCCGGGCTCGCGGCCTACATGACCGATCCGGACCTTTCGCCACGGCCCGCTGGTCGAGCCGCCGCGATTGAGAATATATTGCGCGACTGGCTTGTCGCACGCCGGTACATGGCCGACGTGTCGGGGCCTGCTCCGGTTCGGTTGGATTCCAAGGGAGTGAACAAGGAAGAAGTACAGTATCCGGGATTTATCAAGTAACTCCCTGCAGGCAAGTCCGGCTCCTGTTGGGTAAAGGTCGGGGCGCACGGCGAACTTAACCTCGCCGAAGGACAGCATATGATCACGGCCGAGTTGTTGCCCCAAATCCCAGGGGATCGTGGCACAACTTATCGATGAGCCGAGCCCTGACGCCAAACTAGCGCTGCTGTTCAATTCTCGGCCAAAAACAGTCGCTGGCAATGGCTGCAGGTCAGCGTCAATCCCGCTCGGAGAGTATTTTCTGTACCCGTGCGAGTTTGCCCTCTGCCTTCTCAAGCCGCTGAAGCAGGACGTTAGGTCTCTCTGCTCCGTCATCCTCCGGAAAGTCCCCGATGATTTCCATGGGGTGCGCCTTCAACACTTCACAGATCTGAATCAGTGTTGGCACGGAGATCCGGTTCGTCCCACGCTCATATTTCTGCACCTGCTGAAACGTGATGCCAAGAGCTGTCGCGACCTTTTCCTGGGAGAGCCCGCGCGTTTGGCGTATGGCTCTGAGACGCTCGCCAATCTGCACGGAAGTTTCCATCGCTGTTTCCGTCATCTTGCCCATATGCATTCCTGTCGTTTGAACTCGGACGCTATATGTTCACCATCCCGCGCTCGGCAACTCTCAGATGTTGGGGGGCGGCAGCTGTGTCTAAGGCTATTTACGCAACGTTGCATTCGTGTCAGGGTTACGGGACAGATGCAATCAGGCCGCGCCCAGGATGCCCGCAGCATCTGCACACTCGCATCCGACTTCATGGCAATGGCTGCTCTTGATCGACCGGGTGTCTTCGACTTCGCCAATACGCCCTTCAATGAGCCGCTGGTACGGGAATTGGCCACCGGCACCTTCGTCGCTGTCAATCGGCACCCAAGACTGACTACATAAGCCGTTCTGATCATCACCGACCAGCGCCATGCAATAGCGCGACAGGGCGTCGATAACGATAGCTTGTGGGGATGATTAATTGCGGACACGCCTCAGAGCGTCTTGCGCAAGCACAAGGCTGGCAGGCGGCGGCACGCTGTCGTCTCCTTGTACCAACGCCGAGATGTAGGCTAGCGCGTTCGCCATGCCGTTTATCGTATAAGGCTTCTCGATTGCCCCGATGGCGCCTGCGAAGTCGTCCGGAAGTTTCTTGATGTTGCCGCTGACGAAGACGTAGGGAATGCGCTTCTCGGCGAGCATACGTCCCACGTTAATTCCCGTTGGCCCGTCTTGCAGTTGGATATCGACGAAAGCAAACTCCGGCGGCGCGTCGCGGACGATGTCGGCTGCCTGCCCACTGCTTGCCGCAACCCCGACGACCGAATGGCCCGCCGCCTGCACTTCGCTCTCCAGTTCCATGGCGAGCAGCATCTCGTCCTCGACGATCATGACTTTCAACAGGGTACATCCTTTTCGCTTTCCACAAGCAGCGTAACATCAACAATCGTTCGCCTGCCCGCCTGGGTTCGCTCGATGGTGGCCTCAACCTGGCGTGCCGAAGCCTCAAGCAGCATCCGACCCAACTCGGCGCTGGTTTCATCGGGTTCGACGGGTTCGGAGGTGTCTTCGACCCGAATGAGGAAATGACCGTTGAGCCGCTTGACGAGGATATGGATCTCCCCTCCACCGTCGCTGAGGCCCCGGCGTACGGCATCGCCGACGAGTTCGTTGACGATCAATGATAGTGGAGAAGCCTTTACCGCAGGGACGTAGACCGGGGTGAGATCAAGGGTAAGGTGGATGTCGTCACGCTTTATGGCTCCCACAAGGTCGGTCGCCAGCTCCCGAGCGAAGTCGGCAATGTCGAACCGGGCGACGTCGTCGGTCGTAAACAACTTTCGCTGGACGGTGCTGATCGCCTCAATGCGGTTGAGAACCGACATCAACGCAGACCGTTGCCCCTCGTCCTTTGTCAATCGCGCCTGCATCTTCACGATCGACGCCATCGTCAGAAGATTGTTCTTAACGCGATGATCGACTTCATGCACGAGCAGCGTGCGCGTGGCGAGCGCGGCTCGCAGGTTCCCCGTTGCCTCGGCCACGGCCTCCTCAGCCTGGTGACGGGCAGCGGCAAGTTCTGCCTCTCTACTTTTGACGTTGGTGAAATCGAGCTGCGAGGCGAAGAAATAGACGATCTTGTCATTGTCGTCGCGAACCGGCGACAGGAACAGCGCGTTCCAAAACGACTGGCCGTTTTTCCTGTAGTTGAGGATGTCGACTGCGATATCTGATCCGGCGTCAATTGCCGAGCGGATCCGCGCTACGGTTCCCGGATTGGTATCCGCGCCTTGTAGAAAGCGACAGTTGCGCCCCACAACTTCGACGCTTGAATAGCCGGTGAGCTTCTCGAAGGCAGTGTTGCAGAAGATAATGGGATTGTCAGGTTGGGTCGGATCGGTGACAATCATCGGCATCCGCGTCGCCTTGAAGGCGGCCGCAAAGGGGTCCTCGCGCACCTGTCGCGCAACAAGGCGCTGTCCGGCGTCTCGCGCGTCTGCACGTCTCTGATCATATTCCTGCATGGCGGCCTGGTTGTTTGATCATCAGACTTAATGCGGCGTGTGCCGTCTAGCTCCATTGCCCAGAATGCGGCTCGTCTCTTTGTATCCCCCAACCATGAGAGATGTCAGGAGAGGCAATTAGGCCGAAGAATTTCGAATTCAAGGAATCAAATTATCGGAAGCAAAAGCCTGCCAAGAAGTGCACATTGAGCTGGCGGTGGACCTCGGGGCGAGCATCGGTCGTCGCCATTCAACCGAACTGTTTCCTGGCTCACGCATCTATGTCGAGCACCGCGTCGATTTCGCACACGACCCCTGTAGGATCGTAGCTGATGGTCGACCGGCCGTTCAGCTCGGCCGCGAGAAGCCTCTCAACCAGACGCGAACCGAAGCCCTTCTTTGTTGGCGGCTTCACGGTGGGACCACCTTGTTCAGCCCACCTGAAGTGTAACCTGGCATTCGCTCCCTCATGCCCCTCCCCAAGGCGCCAGGAGATCCGGACCTTGCCCTGAGCGGCAGACAATGCGCCATATTTTGCGGCGTTCGTCGCCAACTCGTGGATAGCCAAAGAGAACGAGACAACTGCCTTTTGCGGTAGAAGCACGGGAGGTCCCTCAATCTTGAAACGTTCTGGGGGATAGGGCTCGAGCACTTGCCTGACCAGTGCCAAAAGATCGGCGCGCTGCCAGTCCCGATGCGTGAGCAGATCATGCGCCTTCGCCATCGACGTGAGCCGTTCCTGGAAGGCCCCCACTTCGTCCTGCCCCGTCCCCTCCCGCCCCAGGGTCTGTTTCGCGATGGCGAGGACCGTGGCAAAGACGTTCTTGACGCGATGATTGAGTTCACCGGTCAAAACCGTCTGCAGACGTTCAGCCTCCTTTCTCGCCGTGATGTCCTGGGATATCTTCGAGGCGCCGATCGTCTTTCCGCCGCTGTCATATATAGGAGAAACGCTGAGTTGGACGTCGACAAGACGACCATCCTTTCTTCGACGCTGCGTTTCGTAGGGCTCTACGACATTCCCGGCGCTGACCTGTCGCAGGATTTCCGGCTCCTCGTCGTGCCGCTCCTCCGGCACAAGCATCAAAACGGACTTTCCGACCGCCTCGTCTCGCGAATATCCGTAGAGCTTTTCGGCGGCGGCGTTCCAGTTTGTGATCGTCATGCCGAGATCGATACCGAGGATCGCATCGTTCGAGGACTCGATGATCGCAGCCAGGTGGCGTTCCGCCTCTTGCGCATCCTTGCTCGCCGAAATGTCGATGGCAATGAATCCAACCTGCCGGATCCGGCCATCGTCACCCCTGAGCGCCGAAACCGATATCGCCGTCCATACGAGGGACCCGTCCTTTCTGACGCACCTCTTCTCCATGTCAAAGGATTCGCCGAAGTTGACGAGGCGCTCGAACCGTCGCTCGGCTTCCGCGAGGTCGTCTGGATGCGTGATGTCCTGAAACCGAACGCCGACCAGGTCGTCTCTTCGATAGCCGAGCATCTCGCAGAAGCGCTGGTTGACGAGGACCATCCGGCCTGAAAGATCAATCTGTCCGATACCTGCAGCGGACTGGGAAAAAAGCACCCGCAGACGTTCCTCGCTTTCCTTGAGGGCCTGCTGCGAGCGCACCCTTTCCGTCGTCTCGCTGACGATGCAGAAGACGCCGCGGATTTTGCCGTTCTCGTCTTTGATCGGCGAATAGGAGATGTCGAAGTAGACTTGTTCCGGATGCCCGTGACGCTCGATGTAGAATTGGCGATCCTTCGCAGACACCGTCTCGCCACCGTGAAGGACCCGATCAAGCAACGGCTTGAGGTCTTCCCAGAGCTCGCTCCAGTTCTCCTTTGCCGGGCGCCCGAACGCCTGAGGATGCCTGAGGCCGATGGACGGAGCGTAAGCGTCGTTGTAGAGGGCGACGTACTGCTCGCCCCAAAACATCACGATCTGGGCGTGCGATGGAAGCATGAGGTCGACGGCAGACTTCAAGCAGGCCGGCCATGCCGAGGGCGGCCCCAGGATAGACTCGTCCCAATTCCCGTCTTCAATCATGCGCGCGATCTCAGCGGAAGCCCGATCGCGGTGTTGTCCAAGTGAAGTCACAGAAAACCAGCCCCAAGCTCTGTCGTCGCACACGGAAATTTCCGAGCCAAGTTAGTCGTTCTTCCAGCGATATCAAGGGCATTGAAAGCTGCAGTCGAGTCCTGCGATTGGGTAGAGGGATCGACGAGTTTCACCAATCGCGCAACAGATACCTCAGTCAGCGATCCGGCCGGTTGGAGCCGATCATACTTGCTTGTCGGATCGAAACCGCGGCTTGTCCGCTGCGGATGAAGGCAACTCAATCCGGTTTGGTCTCTGGGCCGTCCGGTTTGAGATTGACGTTGAGACGAAGGGTAAGGAACGTCATGACTGCGAGGACGATTGCTACGTCGTAAGCGCCGAGACCGACGGAAGTGCCGATCGCGCCCGTCGCCCAAAGGCTCGCTGCTGTAGCAGTTCCACGCACGCTTGCTTTGACAACAAGGATAGCTCCGCCTCCGATAAACCCCATGCCAGTGATCAGCCCTTCGACGATCCGGGCTGTGGCTTCCGGGTTTCCGGTGGTCAGGCTTTCGGTGGCCTGTATAAATCCGCAACTGGCTATGGCGACGAGTGGGAATGTGCGCAACCCCGCGCTTCTCTCGCCTTTTTCCCGATCCCATCCGATAGGAAGCGCCAGTAAATATGCCCCCACGAGCGCGCCAAGATGTGGAATGACATCGAATGTTACTCCTATTGCGGCAAGCTGATCGATCAAATTCCATCCTCCCTCGTTCTTGTCGACAGCACATAGCGGCGCAGACAAACACATCAAGCGGATGGCGCGTGGCAACGTAGGATCGGATGACGAGAACTAATGATCGACAAAACTACCCCGACACCCCCGACGGTAGATACTTCGTCGTTCGTGGCCGCCTTTGGCGCAAAAGCGATCCAGCTCTCCCGGCAGACGAGCGCGACCGACTAGTCAGGGAGCTCATGTCCGCCAGACGGGCAGTTCGCGATGCCAAGGGCGATAGCATAGCGACGATCGTCGCAAGGAGCCGGGTCGACAATGCCAAGATCGCCCTTGGGGAGAGAGGTCCCGTCTGGTGGGACGACGGTAAGCCGGACTTCAACAGGCATTTGGTGGAAAACACGCCGTATGCGGATTGGTTCGCATCCTTGTAGCCAATGCGGCGCAGCCGTCTGATAACGTCATTTCGGGGAAAAGGACCGTTTTGCTGCGTTGAACTTGTCGGGCGAGAACCCATCTAAGTGCCATGCCGAAACAACAGAAGAATGATATCGAGCTCCTCAGGACTTGGACCCTGCCGCCAGCTGCTACACTTGGGTCATCCGTGCGGGCTCACGGCATCCTGTTAGAAATGCGTTCGCGGCTTCCCATATCTTCAAAGAAATCGCTCGTTCTGGAGGCGGGTGAACTCATGCTGTCGATGCCCGCGGATGACAAGACGCAGTTCGACGCCGCAGCGACCATCGTTTCCTCCGCAATGAAGGACATCGAAGACCTCCCGGTGATTCCCCGCGAGATACAGGACATCCTGACAATCAAGCCGGGCGAGAGGCATCGTTGGCTCGCCGACGGTCGTCTCCTCAGCGCTGGGACGCGGACGGTGCGGCTCGCAGGACGGGCAAGGCAGATCACCTTCCACGTCTTTGATCCGCGGGTCGTCGAAGACCTTCTTGACCGCGGGCTGGTTGATCAGTGGCGGGACGAAGATGTAGAGGCTGCAGCCGAAAACCGACGGAGGGCCGCTTACAAAGCGAAGTTGACGCGGTCGTTGAAGAACGCCCCGAAGTCAGCGACGAGCGCAAATCCGGCTTCCGACGAGGCCGACGTGAGTTTGGCGGGTTGGGAAGAATTCGGACGGGAAGGCTTTCTGCGTTGATCCACCTTCGCGGAAACATCGGGTCTGCGGCCTTTGGGGCTGAACTGGAACCCTAGAATTGGATCACCGAAGAACCAACAGCAGTCCGATCTGAATTACTGGCCGACTGGGACCGCGGCCCCGGGCACGGCTTCCTTCCCCCCGAAAACGGCTGGTAGGTGTTGTCCTTGACCCGATACGAACTGTACCGCTCCCTGCACCACCGCGCGTTCGCGTCAGGCTCGTTCGCGCTGCCGATGTCTGCGACTTGGCGACCAGGAGCCATCGGCATCTCGATGGGGGTTGCGCATGTACGCCTCGGCCCTCCACCGTAGGGCTGGTAGCTATTGTCGTCAGGATCGTAAGATCGATACCGCGTGCTGCACCATTCCCGCGTCTTTGCGGCTTGCAGATCGGCGAGGATGTCTGGCTCAGCGTTCGGTCCAAGCCAAGCAGCCGCGCCTCGTGGTGACGAATGCCTTCCTTGAGGGTCTCGAGCTCGTCCGCCGTGACCTTGATCGCCGCCTCCCGAGCCGCAAGTGGTTCCATCATTTCGTCATCGCTGAACAGAGGATTAAGGCGTCCAGGCGTGGCCTGGATGACCTGAGCGCGCTGATTTGCAATACGCGTGATCAGATGACGCTCCTGACGCCGATGAAATGCTTCCCGCAACGGTCCCCGGCTGACCCCATTATCACCGGCGGACGACAATCGCAGAGGGTGGATGAAGGCATTCTATCCATCCCGGATCTGCTAGAGACTCACGCATGACTACACCCATCTCTTCGTCTGACGGCGACAGCTACGCTTCTCTCCTTTCCCAAGGAGCGAATCCGATCAGCGCGCCTCAAGACAGCCATTGCTGTCAACCGAGAACTCATTCTGCTCTATTCGGGCATCGGCCGCGAGATCCTCGCACGTCAGAACGTTGAGGGATGGCGCCGCCGCGTCATCGATCAACTGGCCTCGGACCTTCGGCGCGATTTCCCGAGGTGACGGGCCTTTCGCCACGAAACCACAAATACCTGCGCGCCTTTGCTGAGGCGTCCTCGACGAGCAAATCGTGCAACAGCTTGTTGCACAATTGCGTCGCCACTCGCGCGGCAACCGAAGATCAACCTTTAGTTTTCCATCCATCAGCATCTACTATTGCGAGCAATGCGACTGCATGTGGTTCAACTCGCATAACCGACGTGATTGATGTTTCGGGAAAGACAAATATAACGTCTATGCGCCTTTCCAGGGATGATGCGCGCCATCGATTTGAGTAGCGAAGGACGAACATGCCAAAACGGAAAAAGCCCACCATTGTCAGCACGGGAATTACCGGGCTCGACGAAATCCTGCGCGGCGGCCTGCCAGCATCGAACCTCTACATGCTTCAAGGAGCGCCGGGATCGGGCAAGACGACCGCCGCGCTCCAGTTCCTGCGCGCCGGTGTCGAGGCGGGGGAACGCTGTATCTATCTTACGCTTTCGCAGACGGCCGCCGAACTCGAGGCGATAGCTGCTTCGCATGGCTGGACGCTGGACGGCATCCGCGTTGAAGAGCTGTCGACGTCGGGCACAGTCCAATGAGGCTGATGACCAGAGCATATTCATGACCGCTGATCTCCGGCTGGACGAGACCAGGAAAGCCATCGAAGCGGCAATCGAGGAACACAAGCCTCGCCGCCTCGTATACGATTCACTCCTTGATATCCGCCTGATCACCGGCGATTCACCTCGTTTTCGGCGCGAGCTGATCGGCTTCAAGTCCTTCCTTGCGAGACAGGATGTCGTAGCGCTGCTGCTGGACACGCAGACCACCGGCCATGACCGAAGCGGAGAAGAGGTAGAGGGGCTAGCCCATGGTGTCATCCGATTTGACAAATCGCTGGAGGAGTATGGTGGAGTGCGCCGCCGGATCGAGGTTTCGAAGATGCGGAGCGTGCCGGTTGCCGATGGCTATCACGACATGGCTATTCGTGAGGGCAAAGGGGTTGTCGTCTTCCCCCGCATCATGCCAAATACCGCATCTGAGAGCTCCAAGCCGCAGTTGATCAAGTCCGGCGTCGCAGAGCTTGACGAGATGTTCGGTGGCGGCCAGGAGGCGGGAACCACGACACTCGTCATCGGCCAATCGGGGACCGGCAAATCGACCATGTCCTCCCTCTATGCGGCCGCGGCTCTGAAACGCGGCGAGAATGTCGCATTGTTTCTGTTCGAAGAACGGTTGGAAACCTTCTTCCGCCGCTCCGAAGGCCTGGGCATGGAACTGCGCCAGTTCCATAAGGATGGCAAACTGATCCTGCGCGATTTCAACCCGAACGAGATCTCGCCCGGAGAATTCGGCCAGATCGTTCAGGAGGCGGTGACGCAGAATAAAGCGCGCGTCGTGGTGATCGATAGCCTGACCGGGTATCTGAATTCCCTCCCCCACCGTGAGAAAGCGGTTCGTGACATTCAGTCACTGCTCAAATATCTTGCGAGATCCGGTGTCCTGACCATGCTGATCGTCGCTCAGCATGGTTTGATTGGCCAGAATGTGGGGATTGATGTCGATGTCAGTTTTCTTGGCGACACCGTTCTCCTACTGCGGATAATGGAGCACGAAGGGCGCTTGCGACGGAATATCACCGTGGTGAAAAAACGTCACGGACCGCATGACCTCAATATCCAGGAACTGCTGATTGAAAGCGGCAGCGTCAGCGTTGTTGCCTTTAATCCCCTGCCTGATCCGAAATGAATCCAACTCACCCCACCGACGAACTTGACTGGGTGCTCGTCCTTGCTCCCTTTCGCAAGGACGCGGACTACATCTCCGCCTTCCTTCAGGAACAGAAGGTTGAGGTCAGGGCCGTCAGGACTGGCGACAACTTAATCCAGTATCTCCAACTGTTTCCGGGCGTCATCGTCATGACGCATGAGGCGCTCAACCCTGAAGTGGTCGCCAGGATAACCGAGCATCTCGCGGAACAGCCCGACTGGTCTGAAGTGCCGATCATAATCCTATTGGAGCGCGGAGCGCCGATAGCAAGGATCCGCAGTCAGTTGCAGGCCTCATGGCCAGGCTCGCGTCTGTTGTTCCACACAAGACCCATCGCCCAGCTGGAACTCGTCAACGCGATCCAGTCAAATTTGTTGGTGCGACTGCGTCAGCGCCAGGTCCGCGATTCCATTGAGCGCGAAAGGGAGCTGCGTCTGGAGCTCAATCACCGGGTGAAGAACATCTTGGCGACCGTCACCTCAATCTTTCAGATGACGAGACGTGGCACCGCGACCGTCGAGGACTTGGCAGAGGATTTCAGAGCTCGCCTTCAGGCGCTTTCCGACGTCCATGCCGCAGTCTTCGAGGCGGGTGGAGAGGAGGTCTCGCTTAGCACCGTCGTGGAACGCACCGTATCTCCCTACAACAGCGACGGCATAAGCCGTGTTGATGCCAAAGGCCCCGACATTGTCGTCACCCGGGACGCGGGAACGACAGTCGCACTGTGCCTGCACGAACTCATAACAAACGCCATCAAATACGGAGCATTGTCTCGTCCCGATGGAAAGGTCGACGTGGTTTGGGAACTCTCGACATCGGATAACCCCGTCTTTTCCCTGAACTGGGTCGAAGTGGGAGGTCCTCCAGTGCGTGAACCCTCGCGGCAAGGATACGGAACTCGGTATGTGCGTTCAGCTTTGGGCGCGCTGTTCGGATCGTCACCTGCCATCACCTTTGCCCCCGGTGGCTTTCGGTGCGACGTGAGCGGTCCGCTTTCACGGATCTCTCCGAACAACTAGAAACCGTAGGATCGATTTTTCGCCAATTGCTCGATCGCAAAGGCGTCGACCCCTTCCTAATGCCCTGAAAAATAGTCGTTCCCAGTTGGATCGTGCCTGTCTTGCACGCGTTACCTCAGTTCTTCCGACTTTAAGAAAAAAGTAAATTTACAGCGCGAAAGACGGAGATGGTCAGGCATGGCGCACACGGGGATCACGGTTCTTGTCGTAGAGGACGAGATACTTGTTGGATGGATATCGCAATGTCGCTCGAGCATGAGGGGTTTACTGTTTTCGAGGCGTCGAATGCGGATGATGTGATCCAAATCTTTAACGCGCGTTCCGACATCCGGCTGATGTTCACGGACATCGATATGCCCGGTAGCATCGAAGGAGCAGATCCGCTGCGAGATGGTCAAAAAGTCAGTTTGGACATCGGCCAAGACTGAAAGACAGCGAAGTCGAGAGCCGAAAACGTCAGGTCGGCCTGAACCACATACCCCTCAATACTCACGCCGACACGGTCAGGGGGCGAGGCACTCCTCACATATGCCGCAACCATCGACGTCCATTCGCGAGGCCAGACGCTTCTTTTGACAACACAAACAGGTTGCAGTGTTTTGCGCGTTCCGTTTGTCACGCGTGGGCGGAATGACTTCGATCTCGTGATCGGAAAATACTTTCGTTGCCACCTGATCCATCTCGAGGCTCCATGTCGAGGATGCCATCTGAGATAGGAAGCGTCACGGCGAGTACAAGATGCCTACTAGCGGACAGGTATTCCCTCGCAGCGCAGCATCAAGCGTTCTGGCAATCTGAATCATTTGGCTTGGAGAAGCGCACACCTACGCCGCCACCGTTTTCCGGAATGAACTCTACGCCAGCTTTTTCAAAAGGAGTCCGGATGTTCTCTATGGTTAACCCGCGCACGCCCATGTCTACGGACGGTGAAGCCCGCATCAACATTCTCGACCTCACCGTGTTATCGAACCGGGGGATGAAAAATGCGAGATTTGAGCGTGGCGCTCACTATTGTCCAGGCAAACCAGCGCTTGTTCATCGAGAAATGGGAAAGCATTCAAGGGTGAAGTCATCTTTGAAAATCGTCACTGCCGAGAAGCCACCTTGAAGGTGTACGCGCTCCGATCCCATCGTCGGTCCGTTTCGATGAACGTTCCGGCCGCATTGTCGTGGATTTTCCAAATGGCGCAGCTTTCATGGTCCCTGCCCGATCGATACAAGGCCTGGAGAATGCAACGCCTGCCCAGTTGGCGGAAGTCGAGTTTTTGGGCGAAACCCACTCCCGTTTTTCCTGAAAACCGTCACGCGCTTTACGAGGCCCACGGCTATTCGGCCGCCATTGCCTCGGGAGATCTCTTGTTCGTTTCCGGTCAGGTGGGGAGCCGCGAAGACGGGTCACCCGAGCCGGATTTTGCCGAGCAGGTCCGACTGGCCTTCGCCAATCTCAAGGCTACCCTAGCGGCGGGCGGTTGCAGCCTCGACGACATCGTTGACGTGACAAGTTTCCATACCGATCCCGAGAACCAGTTCGCGACGATCATGGCGGTGAAGAACGAAGTTTTCCCAAACCCGCCCTACCCGAACTGGACGGCGATCGGCGTTAACTGGCTCGCCGGTTTCGATTTTGAGATCAAGGTGATCGCTCGAATTCCAGCCGGGGGTTGATTCCCATCTCACCCCATCCCATTCGACGCATCATGCGATCTTCTGTAACGAAACGCTGATGATCCTTCGCACAGCGCACCAAGCGCGGGCGGCTTTGCTGCCAGAGCCCGTTCCCGCGCGGTTTGGTCGATTGAAAGCCTCGTCTCGGAGGATCAGCATGGCGACGGCCAACGGCCGGGATCCGGGAAGATTAGGCCCGGCAAGTTGCTCCTCTTCCCCAGCGTTCGGCCTGAAGAGCGCGAGTTCCGCAATATTTTTCCGCCGGCTCAAGGTCTTGTTGCTACTTTCGTTTTGGTGGAGGACAATCTGGTCCGAGGGAGTGAGGAGCGGGCGATGGATTTCGAAAAGGTGGGGCGGGCCCGCCTGAAGATGCGGCTGCCGAGGCACCGGGAGCAGATCTCTGATGCGTACTTCTTGGCGTTTACCGACTTGCTGGAAGCTTACGGCCTGGCCGCAATAAAGCGCGACGAGTTACGTGAGCAAGCGACGCCAGACCGTTCGATCTTGGCCGAGTATGAGGATCTCTGTCAGACGCTGGAAGAAGACGTCATCAAGATGCTCGCCTGCGTGAGCCCCCGTATGATCCGCTAGGTCACCACTCCCATGAATGCCCTGATCATCTAGCAGGCGGGAAGGCGCTTCCAATTCGCAAACTTCACGTAATGAGGAAACAGCACGTTCTCGTTACACGGTACGTAGCTCAGACGAGTTATGACTGGAACGGTGCCTGCTACATTCCCTGGACAAGAAGCAGATGCTCACCTTCCCGCCCTGACCAGCGACCGCGCGATATCAATGATGTCGTCGCGGGCAGCTATCGGGTCATCCTTGGACCAAGCAACCCCAAGCCCGATCCTGAAGTCGATACCCCTCACCTTCCTTAGCTCGAAATTGCGATTGGGCAGAGCCAGCGTCCATTCCGCCCCAAAGCCGATGCCGAGACCGGCCGACAACAGCGACATCAGCGAGAAGGTGTCGTCGCAGGTATAGGCGACACTCTCCGGATACAGCGATCGCAGTAGACCTTCCCGGCACTTGTCAGTTCCACTCGTCGCGTCGAGCGCTCCAACGGACGGACGCCGAGTTCTTTTTCTAGTGACTGGATCTGACAGCTCAATGCCGGCTGGGCGATACACACCCGGGCGGCAGCCCGACCGAAATGCAGTCGGATCGTCCTTGGACCAGGCAACCCCAAGCCCGACCCTGAAGTCGATACCCCTCACCTTCCTAAGCTCGAAATGCGATTGGCAGGTCCAGCGTCCATTCCGGCGCAAACTCCTGCTCTACGTGAGCTTCTATTTCAAATCACGCAGGTCCGATTACTACCGCCTGCTGCAGGAAGTCCAAGAACACGGCACCTGGGAAGCTTGGCTCGAGTTTCTTTCTCGATGGGATCGCCGAAACTGCGGAACAAGCATTTGAGACTGCCAGTCAAATTGCACGGCTATTCGACGGCGACCGCGACCGGATCATCAGAGAGTCTGAACGTACGGGATCGGTCCTCCAGATCCACGAAGCCATGCGCACAAGTCCCTGTTTGACAGCGACTGCAGCAATGAAGCGAAGCGGACTGACAATGCCGACCGTCAACGCAGCTCAGACCAACTCCAAAGACTTGGGATCGTTGAAGAAGTAACGGGCCGACGGCGGGGCCGGGTGTTCGTCTATCGCGCCTACATGGAAATGGTCAGCGACGGAGCAAGCGGCCACTGAGTTCCCACTGATACCCTATGGTATAAACAGTCTTTATTGACCCACTTTATGGGTTGATTATTTCGCGCTTTCTCTCTAAATGATCCTCAAAGGGGTCGTTTAATGAGATTGACGCTGGAAATTCACTTCGAAGGCAAATGGCACGAAGCCGCGACAGTTGCCCTCCAGGATGATGAGGCCGGCTACCAGGGCAGCTCTATAGTCGACTACGACCTTGATTACTTCATCGCGACAGCAGCACGGGATTTCGCGGTCGGAAATGCCGTCGGCGATCATCGTGCGCTCTCAGTTCGCTTTCCCGTCGACCTTGAAAACCGCCACGGCAGCCGCTGGCCGCCCTTCCTTCTCGACCTTATGCCACAAGGGCATGCGAGACGGAAACTTGCCGAACATCTTGGTCTCAACGAAGCGGCTCGCTCATCGGACCGTTCGCTGCTCCTGAGGGCAGCAACTGGCGGAATAGGCAACATACGCATAAAGGAGGCGGCCGAGGCGGAATCGCAGCGCCTGCGCGGATTGCAGCGCCAGGGCGTTACAGAAGGAGACATTCTCGAGCGTTCCGACCGTTTCATGGAGGTGGCGGATCGCTTTGCAATGCTCGCCTCGGGCTCAAGTGGGTTGCAGGGCGAATGGCCAAAAGTGTCCATGACCCAAGCGGCAGACGGTCTTTACTATGCCGACAGCATCGTGAGTGACGAGGAGGCCGTTCGACACGTCATCGTCAAGCTCGTTCGCAGCAATGAGCCTGTTGATCGCACGATACTTGAGGGCGAAGCTCTCTATTCCCGATTGGCGTTGGAACTTGGTTTGAACGTTAAGGAACCGTCTCTTTACGCTGAAGGCGTCCTGATCATTCCAAGGTTCGACCGACAGAAGGGCGCGAACGGAGAAACGGTCCGCCTTGGCCAGGAGAGCCTCGTTTCGGCCATCGGTGTTGCAGACTTCGGCCATATCGGCACGCATGAAGCCTATATAGACATTCTCAAGGCGTATTCGGCCGACCCACTTGCAGATGTGACCGAATATCTGAAGCGCGACATCGTCAACCTGGCGCTCGGCAATCCTGACAATCACGGCCGAAATTCCGCGCTCAGCAAATATCCGGACGGGACGATCCGGCTATCCCCACTTTTTGATTTCGCCCCGATGCGTTTGGCAAGGGAGGGCATTTTGCGGTCTACCCGATGGGCATCGATGCGCGATGCCGCCCGCGACCATCTTCCGGACTGGCGCCAGATCTGCGCGGATGTTTGGCCCGAACCGGACGGCCAGGCGAGGATCGGCAGCCAATTGCAGTCGCTTTCGGACCGCCTGAGGCAGATACCCCAATACGCCAGGGACCTGGGCGCGACGGATCTAGTTGTCGATAGAGCCATGATGAGATGCGGTGAGATTGCCGATGGCGTTCGATCATCGTTCGCAGGGTCATCGAGGTCCTGACCAATGGCGCGCTGGAAAAAACCGACAAAGGAGCAGATCCTGGCAATGCGTCAGGATTTGGCTGAGCGCGCCCGGCAGGGCTCCTTGCGAATCCCGGAAGCCGTGATCGATATCCGCAAGAGCATCGGCCTTTCGCAACAGGAGTTCGCCAGGACGCTAGGGCTAACCCGTAGGCAGATCGCCGAAATAGAGGCGGGCAAGGCGAACCCGACCTTGGAAACTTTGGAAAAAATCGGAAGACTGTTCGGTTTCACCGTAGGGTTTTTACCAAGCCCGCGATGAGGCCCTGAAACCTTTCTCCAGCGGAACACTCGGGCGCCTGAACACGGGCAAACATTCGGGGGAAATGCCGGCACATGTTGATGAAGTCGCCATAGGCGACTGCTGCGCAACCTTGCTGCACGGCCTTTCGGTTCAAGCACGCGATGGAGTTGAACCGCACCGACTTCACGCCATGGTGGACGCTTTTCTGACCGGCTTCGATTCAATGATCAGCGCGAAATGAACGTGTTGCGGTCGTCGCGGACCATAGCTCCTCACTCAACAGCCCGGACCAACGACCGCGCAATATCGATGATGTCATCGCGCGCGGCCGTCGGATCATCCTTCGACCACGCGGCACCAAGCCCGATCCTGAAGTCGACGCCCCTCACCTTCCTGAGCTCGAAATTGCGATTGGGCAGATCCAGCGTCCATCCCGGCGTTCCACGCACAGTATAGGCGGGACAATTACTGCGCCACGACGGCTGGCGGCTGCCAGGTGCCTTCGCCCGCCGGCAATATGGACGGCGCTTCTGTCTTCGGCCAGTAGAGGCGCATGACGAGATAAATCGTGTCATCCGGAGCAGGCAGCCAATTGGCTTCCTTGTCCGCGCCGGGGCTGTCCTTCTGGATGTAAAGGGTGAGCGAACCATCCTCGTTCTTCTTCATACCCGGAAGCATTGGCGAGTTGATGAGGTAACGATCGATCGGATTTTTGATCAAAAGCTGGCTCTTGCCGTCATACATCGTCACCGACCAGAAGGAGTTCACCGGTGGAAGTTGCCCTGCGGGAAAGGTGATCGTGTAGTTGTGCTTGCTGCCGTCGAGTGTCTGGCCCTTGCTATCGACGCGCGTGTAGGGATAGGTCGCTTCCTCCGGGTCATTTCCATAGATGCCGGCCTGAGCGGCGATGGCGCGTTTCAACCAGTCGCCTTTGTAGTGGGCGCTGTCTCCTGGAAGACCGCTGACCCGCCAGCCATTGATCGCCTTGCCGGCATTGGCGACGGCCTCGTCGACCTTCCGCTGGCCCGCCTTCATGCCGAGGCCAATCTCCAGCTTGTGCTCCAGTGGCAGGTCCTTGAAGTCGAAGGACTTACCCGGCCCGATGCCGATGCGCGCCAGCTTGGCCCTTATCTCCTTCTCGTTGCCTTGCGCCGGGCCGAATTGCAGAGCGAAGTCGAGATAGTCGAAGAAGTTGGTCTTCACGAGATCCTTGTCGATCTCGGGGAAATCGATGGTTGGCGCGGCCGGCGGCGTCGTCTGCTTCAGATACGCCGACAGCATCTGCACCTTATAGCCATCCTGCACTTTCTTGACGTTATCGAGATCATCCGGGCCAAAAAGCTGGGTGCGATAGCCCGCGAGGGAAAACTGCGTGCTCGACCGAAACACTTGTTTGATGCCCGCCGGGGTTTCACCCTCCCAGTCGGGGCCGACCACCATATAGTCGCCGGCATCGCTTCCTGTGGCGCGTGTGCCGATATAACCGAAATTGTAGGTGTTGCCGTCACAGAGCATGACCGAGTAGTAGCGCTTCGGGTCGATCGCCGGCACCGAGAGCACCACCGGCTCCGCCCGCAAATCCAGCCAGACGAAGGAATAGGGCGTATCGCTGTTGGGTGTGACGATCGCCGTGTCCTTGTAAGTATAAACGTTGGGCTCGTTCTTAATCTGGTTGAACGGCGCCTTGAACTGCCCTGAATTGCGATCTACCGCGTATTCGTACATGATGGCATAGTTCATAACGAGCGGCAGACCATAGATGAAGCCCTCCTCGGCGATCTCCTTGGCCTCGATTATGCCTGGGTAGTTCTGCGCCATCACCAGGCTTGGCCTCGCAATCGCGGCGCCAGCGACGATCATTGTGGCGGAGCGAAGTAGATCTCGCTTTGTCAGCATTTGCCTTACTCCCTTGTGGCTTCCTGCCCCCGGTTTATCTGCCGAACTAGACACTATTCGTAATTCGAAACCACTCATTTTACGCCAAGGTTGTATTATTTCTGGAGCGCGGCATGCATGGCTGAGATCCCGGTTATCTCCAACCGCATATTGCATGGCATGCCGGCCTTCATCCGCGGTGAAATCGGGCAAAAGGCGCTGCTGCAGGCCAATCGAGCCATCGGCTTCGACCTCGAACTGACCGAGGGAGAAAACTGCTTCATCCCGCACGCGGCGGTCATCCGCTTCGTCGAGGCGGCCGCTCGGGCCGCCGGCGATGCCAACTTCGGGGTACTGATGGCTCCGATGATGAACGTCGCCAACTATGGTAGCTACGGACGCTATGTGCTTGGAGCCGGCACCCTGGGCCAAGCCATCGGACGCGCGATTTCCAGTCTTTGTTTTCATAGTACGGATGACAGAATGTCGGTCTCGGTCGTCGGCGACGAGGTACGATACAGCTATGTCTTTGCGCTGGCAGGCTATGCCGGATATGCAAATGTCGGCTTTGCGGCGGCGGGCGTCCTGCTCAGTCTCTTCAGGGCCTATTTGCCCCGGGATTGGCGACCGCTGCGCATCGAGCTCGACACCGACAGGCCGCGTCAAGCCGTTCTTTTGGAAGACATCTTCCAGTGTCCGGTCCACTTCAACGCCCCCGCGGTGACCGTTGTGATGGAACGCCGTCAT
This sequence comes from Ensifer adhaerens, assembly GCF_013283195.1. GTDB lineage: Bacteria > Pseudomonadota > Alphaproteobacteria > Rhizobiales > Rhizobiaceae > Ensifer > Ensifer adhaerens_G. Next base: position 299,924 of record NZ_JABEKT010000003.1, read on the forward strand.
CTGTCGGCTGGTCCAAGGCACGTCGCATGGCCGATCGTCACCATCGAGGATGTCGCGCGAGACCGGCGTGGCGGCGCGCCTCGCGATTTGCTCGACGTCATCATGGAGCAGATCCGGGCGCAGGTTCTCACGGGCAGCGTGTCGATCGACGGTGCCGCGCAAGTGACTGACACCAGCGTCCGAACACTGCAACGAGAGCTGAACCGCGCAGGCACGGACTTTCGCAGCCTGGCGACCGCAGTTAGGGTTCAGCGCGCCACTGAACTGCTCCGGGACAGGAATGTCTCGATTACCCGCGTTGCGGCCGAATTAGGGTATTCCTCGCCAGCCAACTTTGCTCGCGCTTTCCGAAAGGCGACCGGCAACGGGCCGAAGGAATTTCGCTCCGCGTTCACCGTCCAGACGCCGCGCTCAACTCGGTGTGACCCTCAATCATTTGCGGAATTCAGTTGCGGCCTCCACGCCGCGTTCCCTCGCTAAGGCCGTGCGCAGTTCTGCCGCGCGAGGCCAGATGGCGGCCGTGTCCATCGCTTCCAACGCTTTTGCCAGCCCGGCAGCGCGGGGGCAAGTGGGACGGACCAGCGTCCATCGTCGCTTCCCGCCTGCCCCATAGGGTGGTCACCGAAGAAATGGGCGATCTGCATGCGCAGCCCTGCACGAAGGCTGGCCGCGACGCCCATCGAGCCTCAGTGCACTATGCCACCGTAGCGAATGTCCGTTCGTTACGATGCTGGCCCTAAACAAGCCGGTCGGCAATCGGCTCCTTGCGGAAATGATCTCCGTTTTGCGCGCCATTTCGGCTGTGAAGCGGGACACTAGTAAGCCAGTTGCTCGCGTAGGCTTGGGATGATCCAGTCGAGGAAGCACCGCACCTTCAGCGGCAGCGGACCGGCTGGTCCATGGATAACGTTCACAGGTAGCGGTTCCGGTGCAAAGTCTGTCAGCAATTCGTGCAGAGCACCGGAGCGCAACTGATCGGAAATCTGGTAAGACAGCACGCGGATAATGCCGATACCGGCTATTGCAGCCTGAATGGCAGCCTCCGTCGTATTGACCGCGAATCTGGGACGCGGCTCGATAGTAAAGGCCGCGCCGTCCCGGCGGTAGCGCCATTCCGGCGCGGTCGCAAAGCCCTGAAAGCTTATGCCGTCATGCTGGCTGAGGTCCTCCGGGTGACGCGGAACGCCTCGGCGGGCAAGATAGTCTGGGCTCGCGCAGATTACTCGTCGGACTACGCCGACGCGCGTTGCGATAAGTGCGCTGTCAGCCAGGTGTCCGATCCGCAGGGCCACGTCGACATGCTCATCTTCCAGACTTAGCTGCCGATCGGCAAGGGTGAGGCGCAGGTCGATATCGGGTTGCTGCTTCAGGAACTCCAGAGCTGTTGGCAACAGATGGCGCTCGCCGAAGGCAATCGGTGCGGTCACGTGCAGCCCTCCACGCAGCGCGCCATCGTCGCCGCTGGCCTGCCGCTCTGCCGCGTCCAGTTCCTCCAGAATACGACGTGACGCGGCGACGAAGCTGCGCCCCTCGTCCGTCAAGGTGACGCCGCGGCGGGTGCGCAGGACCAGGCGCACGCCAAGGTGCTTTTCAAGATCCGCGACCTTGCGGCTGACCGTGGCGAGGGGCGCATGCAATCGCCGCGAACCAGCCGAGAGGCTGCCGGCGTCCACCACCGCCAGCAGCACCGACATCGCTTCAAACCGATCCATCGTGTCCTTCCGGAAATTGGGAGGAAAGTTCCTGAAATGGCAGGATACCCTATTGGTTTCGGATATCCTAGCTTTCACGTCGTTCCAGGGGGCGCCGGCCGGCCCTCCGTATTGCCACTGATCAGGAGAAAGACGTCATGCCTCAACTTTCGCGTCGTGCTTTTGTCAGCGCTCTTCCTCTCGGCCTCCTCGGTGGAGGACTGATCAGTGGCGCACCGCCCCTTGCCGCAGCGCAGAATACCGCCAAAACGCCGGCCAACATTCCGCCGCTGTCGCAGATCCGCATCGGTCGCTTCACGGTGACGGCGCTGACAGACGGGTATGCCGATATGCCCTTCGATTATTTTCCGGGGCGCACCCCGGCGGAGGTGCAGCAGGCGGCAGTCGCTCAGTTCACCGCCCGGCCGAGTGGGGTGCGGTTCCTCATTAACCAGTATCTCATCGATGATGGCGAGCGCCGCGTCCTGATCGATGCGGGTGCAGCGGGCTCGATCGGGCAGACCGGCAAACTGCCGCAGGCGCTCGGTGCGCTTGGGCTGCAGCTTGACCAGATCGACGCGGTGATCGTAACGCATATGCATCAGGACCACATGGGCGGTCTGATCGCCGGAGGCAGGAACAACTACCCAAAGGCGCAGCTTTACATCGATCGTCGTGACGTCACCCATTGGACCGACCCGGCCAAGCGCAGCGGCGCACCCGATTATCTGCAGACCAGCTTTAAGATGGCGGAGGAGGTGGTGCGCCTCTACCCGAAACTCCAGGCGATTGACGGAGAACGCGAAATTGTGCGCGGCATCTCAATTGTCGACCTGACCGGCCACACACCCGGCCATATCGGCGTGCGGGTCGAAGATGACGGCAAAAGCCTCATCATGGTCTCGGACATGATCTTTCCGGTCGTGCATCCGGGGGCGACCGACGTGTTCTTCCTGTTCGAGCAGGACCGTGCAGCGGCCAAGGCGATGCGCGACCGCTTTTTCCCTCGCGCCGCTTCGGAAGGCGCACTCATCGCCGCCACGCACATGCCCTTCCCAGGGCTCGGCCGTGTCGTCGCCGACCGTGGGCAGATGCGCTGGGAGGTGGCGGACTGGGCCTTGCAGGATTGAAGTTAGCTCCGGCGGTCTAGAACGGTAGGAATCAAATGAGCAGCAGATATCTCAGTATCGCCACGACGCCCTCCGTAGCAGCCGCACAGGAGCAGTATGGCAGCGCGGAGCAGTCCGCAGGGATCGGCGCGCTCGACGGTTTTTATCTTGCGTGCGTCTCGGCGACCGGTTGGCCCTACGTCCAGTACCGTGGTGGGCCTGCAGGATTTCTCGCCATGGTTGATGCATCGATGCTGGGCTTTGCAGATTTTCGCGGCAACCGGCAATACATCACAACAGGCAACGTCAGCGCCAATGACCGCGTCTCACTGTTTCTGATGGACTACGCGCACCGGCGGCGCCTGAAAATCTATGGACACATGCTCGCCGGGCGCTGCCGCAAATGGCTGGTTATCACTGGCCTTCGCGGAACCTGACGAATATCGGCGCGCTCCCGTTAGCCTTCTCTTCAGAAGGCATCATACGCATCAAGCCTATGGAAAATGAAGCAGCCAGCCTAGACCATGAGTTTAAGACGATCGAGCACGATTATGGTGCCGATTACCTCAAACTCGTCTTGACCACCGGATACCTCACGCGCCTGCTCAGCACCGCCCGCGGTGTGCGATATCTCGCGCAAAAGTTTCCAGACATCCTGGCTGACTTTCAGAAGATCACGGAACAGAGAAAGGCAGCCTGATCGCAAGGCCGCGACTTTTCGCTCCGAGTTGGCAACGAAAGAAGAAAACTTCAATTCTCTTTCGCCTTAATGGTATTCGAACCAGATTCCATTGGCACGGCCGTTAATTAAGCAAGGGCATTAATTAACGAAAATGCTATTTCGTTTATTAACGCGCGATGCCATTTAACTTCCGCACCTCACTGATCCATTAGGTGATCCCAGACGCACATCGGAAACAAACACAGCACAATGCTCGTGGGGCCTCACCCTATGGCGTCGCCCACCGCTAGATGTGTGGAGCAACGTCCCGCGCGAACTCCCCGAGCCAGCCAGCGTTTCTCGTTGGCGTCAACGCGCGAGTGAAACCGTTCGATTTGCGGCCCCATGTCGGTTGTTGAGGCGATCACTCTGTCTACGTATGTATTGGCTTCTCTGCGACGTAAAGAAATCTGGATAGTCTCCCCGTTACGGCCAATTCCGCGGTCGTCTTGAGAAAGGCCTGCCTGTTTTCGAACCAGCCCACGCCCTCCTCTTCCAACATCGCGCAACGGCGCGATTCGCGAGCGTGATAGAGGCGCAACGCCAGATTTGAGACAGCTTCGGTCGTGTCTCTGCAGAGCCTTAGCTCGAAACCGGCTCTCTCAAGCATGAGCTCATTGAAAGCCGCAGGGACGATATGAAACTTTCCCTGAGACGCTCGGATGTCCAATTCTTCCTTCGAGACAATTCCGGTTAGGACGCAAGCATCAGTAAGAATTAACCGACCGCCCGGCCTGAGTAGCCTGAACCAGTCTGCGAACACCTCGCGACGGGACGCCAGGTGTATGATCGCGTCAATGCAGGAGACGACGTCGAATTCCTCCCTGTCGAATGGCAGTTGCTCGCTGCAATCGGCGACAACGAACGTTGCACCGAGCGGCAGATGCGCGGCCGCGGCCAATGCCCTTGCGTGCTCGATAGCGGCCTCTTCAATATCGACTCCCGTCAGTCGACATCCCGTGGCGGCGGCAATCGCAATCGATGGACCGCCAGACCCGCAAGCGACATCTAGCAGTTTGCCTTGAGGGCTCTCTTGGACAAGACCGATTATTTCAACTTGTTCGTCAAGCGACCGCCATCCTTGTTGGCCGAGGTCCTCACCATAGGCCTCGAGTCTGACCTCGGCTGCAAGTCGACTGCCAAAGCGCGAATACTGAACACCGTAAAAAGTGAAGCTACCCGCCTTGCTGGATTGCTGCTTCATGACGGTCATGGCCGAGGACCTCCCCCCAAATTATACACCGTTTCTGGGGTGGCAAGTATCTGGGCGACCAGGTGCGCATCGAACGCCTTGAAGGGACTTGAACTGGCGACCCGCATTTATTGCCTCCAGTAATTTGATCGCAAGAGCGGCGGCAGTTTTCTTCGCCAACCCGATACGTCCCTTGTTCAAAAGCGCACCATTATCTTATTCCACCGTCGGTTTTTGCTTGCATAATCAGCAAGCGGTCCTATATTTGCTAGCATGAACAGCAAGCAGAAAAAAACTCTCGCGGCCGTATTCAAGGATCCCGTTTCCGGAACCATTGAGTGGGCCGCTGTAGAGAATCTGCTAGTGGCTGCCGGAGCGAACGTAATCGAGGAAAGCGGTTCCCGCGTTAAGTTCGAAAAAGATGGCATTATTGCGAGCTTCCATCGACCTCATCTGGACAAGGAAGCAAAGCGCTATCAGGTGCGGGATGCTCGCGAGTTCCTGAGGCAGATTGGAGTATCGCCATGAACACCATGACTTACAATGGATATCACGCTCGCATCGAATTCGACGCTGAGGATGAAGTGTTTTTCGGCAGGATCGCAGGTATCTCCGATGTAATCGGCTTTCACGGTGACAGTGTCGCTGAACTTAAGAATGCCTTCCATGAGGCAGTCGATGATTACCTCGAGACCTGCAGGAAAGTAGGCAAAGAGCCTCAGAAACCCTATTCCGGCAAGATGATGTTCCGTGTCGCTCCTGAAGTCCATCGCCGGGCAGCTCTTGCTGCCGAGCTTTCGGGGAAGAGTCTCAACCAGTGGGCAGAAGAAGCACTGGAAGAAGCGGCAGCAAACTTTGCCGAGGCGCGCCTATCGGCGTAATGCTCGTCACCGGACAACGTTTGCCCTGACGCGATACGCATGTGGATGGACGGCACTCCAGTACATTATGCGATCCCCGGGCGCACAAATCGCGAACAAACACGGCACATTGTCGTCATGCGGCCCTGCCGCAACAGACCCCACAATCCGGCTGACTCCTCTAAAGCTTGCTGGTTGCCCTCGAAAACTTGCACTTCGCGTCTGATTTGGTCTGGCAGTCATGGAAAACATCGACTGCGCTACAATTCCCGCTCGCGGCTCCGTACGGTGCGTTATGAGGTCATGGTGGCGCGGTCCCGCTAGCGAAAACGCCACCGGCCGGGTGGGACTAGACACTTCGTATTCCCCCGAAAACAGGACATCGGGCCGTCAGGCGCAGCGAAGGCGGAGGATATTCAAATAAGGTTGCGATGCGCACTGTCCTTTCCAACAGGAGACGTCGTCGTCGGCGCAACAATGGATCCGCCCTGGAAATCCGCACCCGCAGCGAGCAGTGCAAATCAAGGCTCCTATCTGCCAAGTTGGATTGCTTCTTGTAGTTGTCGAACGAGCTCTGAGGCTCGTGGGTCGTTCGGCTGGAGACGGGCGAGCGCCTCCGCGAACTTGAGTGTCTCAGCATAGCGGCCAAGTTTGAGGCCCAGCGGAATTGCAGTGCCGAGTAGCTCGACATCAGTCGCAACACCCGAGACGGCCTGGCCCAAAAGCGCAAAGCCCTCATCTGTTCGGCCGACGGAATCGAGCGCGATTGCTGCCGTCGTCCTGTATCTGGAGTTGCTTGGATCCAGCCGCACGGCTGCCTCCAGTTCCCGGATCGCCTCCGGCATGGCCTTTTGGCGAACGAGCGACAAACCGTGTCCGTAGCGAAGGTCGGCCATGTCCGGATTGGCGGCGACCGCCTCTGCGTAGGCCCGTTCGGATTTCTCGTTGTCACCGCTGACGCGATAAAGCTCGGCGAGATTGATGCGCGCGCCGGAAAGCGTCGCATCAAGAGCAATCGCCTGGCGAAATGCCTTTTCCGCCTCGTCCGCACGCCTCTGTCCGAACAGGAAGGTTCCGTAGGTGCTCTGCGCCTCGGCGACGTCTGCGTTGGCCCGGACATAGGCGCGCAGATCGTTCACGGCGGCATCGAAGTCGCGCCGTTGATCGCCGAGGAAGTCCAGCGACGGAGTGGTGCCGAGAGCACTGGCGGCCGCTACTCGGACTGCTCGGGTTTCGTCAGCAAGCAGGTCGCCGATCGCCGCCAAGCGCAGCTCGGGCGGCAAATTCGCGGCCGCCTCCGCCGACCCCAACCTGACGATCGGATCGAAATCTTTCGCCGCCGTCCTGACGTCCGCGGCCGTGGCTGTTCCGTCGAGCCTCGTCATTTCGGCTATCGCGCTGCCTCGAATGATGCCCGGCTGCTCGCGGTCGGCCAGGAACCTGCGCAGATCCTCGATCGCAGCAAGATCGTTGCGGGCCGCTCGCGCGAAGGCGTGGGCAATGGTCGGGCGTTCACGCCAGGACTTGCCGTACCACCTGTCCAGGTTCTCCGACGCCCAGGCGTTCGTCTTGCCCGCGTGACACGAGGTACAGGCATTCGGCGTACCGTAGACCTCGGAAAGATCTGGGCGGGGGATGACGAAGGAATGGTCGCGCCGGGGATCCACCTTCATGTAGGTCCGTTCCGGCATGTGGCAGTTGGCGCAAAGAGCGCCTGCTGAGTCTTTGGGGTGGTGCGTGTGCGCCGGAGTGTCGAACGCTCCGCTCGGGTCATTGTCTGCAAACCGTTCCGGCGCGGTTTCGGCGTGGCACTGCGTGCATAGTGCGTTTCCGATGGCTTTGACGATACCCTCGTGCGGCCGGTGGCAATCGAAACAGGTGACGCCGGCGTTTGCCATCTTGCTTTGCTGGAAGGAGCCGTACTCGAAAACCTCGTCCAAGATTTGCCCGTCCGGAAAGTAGAGGTCGCTGCGCAGCAGCGCAGGGGAAAAATGATCGAGGAAGGATCCGCCTGGTCCATAGCCATCGACAAGTCTGATGCGCCGCGCGTGGCAGGCGAAGCAGGTGTTCGAGTCGATCTTCGACAGGCCTGGACCACCCATCGCTGCCGCGGAAGCATCTTCCGCCTTGGTCCTTGCCCATTCGATGTGCTTTGCCCCGCCGCCATGACAGGACTGGCATCCGATGCTGGTCGCGACATAGGACGACTTGTACGCGCTCGTCTGCGTCTGGAAATTAGCCCGCGGATCGGTGGAATGGCAGTCGATGCAGGTGCGGTTCCAGCGGTAGAATGGGCCCGTCCAATGGAATGTGGCGCCCGGTCTTGCCGGACTGCCTTCGCCCAGCCAGAACCATTCCTGCTTTTGGGTGTCCCAGGCAATGTCGAAGGCCTGCAACCGCCCGTCGCCGATGTCGAGCAGATATTGCTGCAGGGGCTCGTAGGCGAAAGTATATTTTACCTCGAAATCCGCTTGCCTGCCTTCAGCTCCTTCCGTGCGGACGAAGAAGCGACCGTCTCGGCGAAAGAACTCCGCCGAGATGCCATCGCGCTCAAACCGGGTGTTGTTGAAATCGGCGCGCACGGTTTTATCATCGGTAAGGGACATTGCCTTTGCGTGGTGCGACTTGGCGAATGCGGCGGCCTCTTCGGCGTGGCAGGACGTACATGTCTTCTCGTCGACGAATCCTTCATGAAGTGCGACGAGCGGGTCTGCGGCGGCGGCAGACGGAGCCGTTTCGACGGCAAAAATCGGGGGGGCGAGCACAAGCAGGGCGCCAAACAATAGGGCTGCCCGAATAATTGCCGCTGAGTGGATAGATCCCGTCAATCAAACGCTCCGCATCATTGTGGAACCAAGGTCGCGCTGCACTCGGCAGCGCGACAAGCGCGCAGTGGGCAGAAATCCACTGAGAGAAGCCCGAGCTTTTCACCCTCTGTCGGGAATGGTTGCATTCGTGCCGATTAGACCAACCAACCAACTTAGTAGCAAGGCGGGTACGGATAGTAGCCGCATTGCGGGGGGCGGTAGTACGGATTGGCTACCGCAGACCCGACGGCGGCTCCAGCCACCACTCCCGCGGCAACCGCACCACCGCGATACCAGGCGCCGTTGTAGACGGGGGCGTGCCAATAGTTGCCTCCATGGGCAACGTTGACGTTGACATCGTTGATATGCGCGTAGTTTCCATGAAATCCAGCCACGTCGCCGCCTCGCAAGCCACCCCCGGCAAAGTCTTCGCCGTGGAATCCACCTCCGCCAAATCCGCCACCGCCGCCAAAACTGCCGCCGAAATGATCGATGAAAACAGCAGCGGGGCCGGTTGCTCCATCCAGATTCCCTTCCAGAACGGCGATGTCGAATGTGGGCGTAGTGCCTTCCAGCTTAGGCGATTTCAGTGTGACCACGATGTCACTCACGTCCGACCCGCCGCCTCCCAGCACCGATACCGTCGCGTTTGGAGGATCGACTGCAAAGTTGTCCTTGCCTTCATCCCACTGCATGATGAACTGTTCGGTGGTCACATGTCCGGCGGCGCGCACCGGTCGATCAGCAAAAACGATTGAATTTCCCGACACACCAGTCAAAACCAATTTTTCACCTTCGATCTTGGCGCCATTCGAGTTGATGACTGCAAGTGACGGTACCGGAGCGGTGGGCGTGACCGCCCCGATCTTCTTGTCCAGTGGCACATGCTGCTTCTTCGTGGCATCCTGGGCGAATGCAGCAGTTGCTGCCAGTGCCAAGCCTCCAACAACGGCTATCAAGCCGGCGATGTGATTAGGTAGCATCTTGGATGTCCTCCGAGCTAAAAGCGGCAAAACCGCGTGTGCTGATGGCCTCACGGAACGTGCATAAGCATTGGAACAACAGTGTCGCACGCGATGCAGGAACGCAGTTATTACTTCTCCGGAAAGATCTCTTTCCAATCCGCCTTCATGTCGACCACCGTCCATTTGTTGATCGCCGCTGCATCAAGCGCCTCATCGAGGCGGCCGAATTCGGTGTCGCGGTCGTAGGCGTATTCGCGTTCAGCATCGGTGTGATGAACGAGCAAGCCGAAACGGACGCTCCCGCCCGTCATTGTCGTCCATTGCAGCATTTGCAAATCGCCATCGGAATTGCCGAAGGCGGCGATCGGGCGGCGACCGATATGCGCGTTGATACCAACCGGCTTGCCGGCTTTGTCATCGATGAAGTTGACTTGCGGCAGGCGAAACAGCGTCGGCTCGCCGTCGCGCATCTCGAACTGTGTTTCGATCGAGGAGCCGACGACCTGCTCGGGCGGAACGCCGTAGACCTGCTCTGCCCACGGTCGCATGAATTCGATACCGCCACCCGACACGATGAAGGTCTTGAAGCCGTTGGCGCGCAGATAGTCGAGCAGTTCGAGCATTGGCTGGTAGACAAGTTCGGTATAGGGTTTCTTGAACTTCGGGTCCCGTGTGGTGGCAAGCCAATCGGAAACGACCTTCTGGAACTCGTCATTGGTCATGTCCGCATGGGTCTCCATGATGAGCTGCACCAGGCCCTTTTCGCCCGCTGCCGCAAGCGCCTTCATGTCGCCCTCCAGAACCGCCTTGAACGGCTGCTTGTCCTTCCATTCCGGATGGGCAGCAGCCTCGTCCTTCACGCGGTCGAGCGCAAAGGCGAGCTGGGTATACATCGGATGCTCGACCCACAACGTGCCGTCATTGTCGAAGACGGCGATCCGCTCAGGCTCCGGGACGAAGTCGGGCGAGTTCTCCGTGGTTACCCTATCGACGAAAGCGACGATGGCCTTCTTCGGTGCGGTGTCATTCCACGAAGGCAGTGGGTCGGTGGTCTGGGCCTGTGAAGGATCACCGGAGCAGGCGACAGCGATCGGAACCAAGATTGCGGCGAGCGTTAGCAACACTCGACGACGGCCGAGCTCGAAATGATGGAACACTCCCATGTCGTGTCTCCTTGTCGGTTATTGGCCGAGCAGTTGCTGCGGTAATGGTAAACGCCATGCGAGTCGTTCCGCTACCTTCCGGTGAAAAAGGCAGAGCGATCCGCAGCGCGTCCGGTTGGCAGGCGGCCCTCCTGGGCCGCCTGCCATGTCGTACGCCCATTGGCGCGTCAGTCGTGCCCAGTCTTCATTTCCCGGACCTGCTGCATGACCTGCTCGAGATTGTAGCTCGCCGGATCCTGCATTGGCGGGAACTCGATGTAGCTCTGGAGGTGCCTCAGCCACAATTGCTGCCCGATGGGTAGCATGTTCCAATCATAGACGTAGGCGGTGGACGGTGACGCGATGGCTCCGCCTGTACCGAAGAGTGTCTTCAACTGTTGTCCGACCGAAGTCTCGAAAGGATCGCGCTTGATGTTGACGACCTGCGTCCAGGCGTAGGGGACCACACCCGTGATAAAGCCGGCCGGGTCGTCCGACACCATCGCGAAGTACATCTTCCAGTTCTTGTATCGCACTGCCGACGGCTCCTTACCGGAGTAGTACAAGAAGTGGTCGCGCGCGGACTTTTCCGACTTGCCTTCCAGGTAATCGCGCTGGTTGACGCCGTCGAGCGTGGTCTTGGCGATTCCGGGATAGTCGCCCTTTTCAATCCGCGCCTTGAGTTCGTTAGCCTTTGGACCACCGGCGATGTCGACCAGCGTAGGCAGCCAGTCGAGAGCGGCGAACATCTCGTTCTTTACCGTTCCGGGCTCGATATGCCCGGGCCAGCGTACGACCAGCGGCGCGCGCATGCCGCCTTCCCAGGTGGACAGCTTGCCGCCCTTGAAGGGAGTGGTGCCGCCGTCGGGGAAGGTGATCGTCTCGGCGCCGTTATCGGTGGTGAAGGCGATGATCGTATTGTCGAGCTCGCCCATCTCCTCGAGCTTCTTCAGCACGTAGCCGATGTTGTCGTCCATCTGCTTCATGCCGGCTTCGTTGACGCCCCAGTCCTTGCCGCCAGGCTCGCCGACCATGTCCAGGTACTTGTCTGGGAGCACGGTCGTAATGTGCATGCGGGCCGGGTTGTACCAGACAAAGAATGGCTTCTTCGTTTTCTCGGGATCGTTGCGGTCGAGGAAGTCGATAACCTTGGCCGAGATTTCCTCGTCCACGGTCTTCGATCGCTCTAACGTCAGCGGGCCCTGGTCCTTGCAGCTTTGGTTCGCCGCCGTCCCGTCGGAAGATGTGCACGCAAGCATTGGACGTGGTGGCGTCAGGCAGGTCGTTGTCTTGGGATCAACGGCTGCCGGATCGTCCGCAAGTCCTGGGATCGGCGTGTTCTTGCAAGGAGGCGCGAGTGTCTGCTCTGTCGGTGTCTTGTTGATATCGGGGAAGCTCACTCCCTGCATGGCGTCGAGGTGGTACAGATACCCCCAGAACTCTTGGAATCCGTGCGCGGTCGGCAGGGATTCGGTGTGATCTCCGAGATGGTTCTTGCCGAACTCGCCGGTGGTGTAGCCTAGATCGAATAGGAACTTGGCGAGTGAAGGCGTGCCGGTCCGCAAGTAGGACGGGCTTCCGGGAATTTCCGGTAGGACCATGCCGACGCGCACCGGTTGCATGCCGGTGAGGAACGCAGTGCGTCCGGCAGTGCAGCTCTGCTCGGCATAGTACGTCATGAACTTCGCACCCTCATTGCCGATGCGGTCGATGTTGGGCGTTTCTCCCACCGCAATGCCTTGATGATAGATGCTCGGCTGCATCCAGCCGATATCGTCGCCCATGATGAACAGGATATTCGGTTTTCTCGTTTCCTGAGTCTGCGCCGGGGCGTTCGCGCCCCAGAGAAAGGCCAGGGTCGTTAACGCACCGAGACTGTAACGAAGAGTTTTGTGCCTCATTGTCAGTTCCTCCGATGAATACACACCTCCCGTTCGGAAGATGATCCGTTGCGGTGGCCTTCACCTGGAGCGCCGGGCGAGCACACAAGGGACACCTGTGAACGCATGGACGATAAATTCCGCGACCGCGTGTAGTCTTGCATTGATGGCTGCGCCGGAAGCTCGCCGGAACATTTCCCGTCAGCCGTTGAAACCGGCGCCCGATCCGGGTTAATCGCAACTTATGCGAAAGCCACTCATCGCACCGCAGCTTAGTCGGGGACGCGCCTCAGGGATATTGTCCTTTGGGGCAACCTGCAGGATTTGGCGCGGCGCGCCCGACCAGGCATCGCATTCGCGGTCAAGGCAGGGCCAGGCCAGTAGGGGTTCGGCAGACTGGCCGGTCCCACAATTTCGTTCTGGAACAAAGGAGGCGACCCCGCTGCTCTGGGGTCGCCGCGGGGACGTCAGTTGCCGGTCGGGATCGGAATATTGACGCCCTCCTTTGCAAGTGAGTCCCGGACCCATTGGAAGCGCTCGTAATCCGAAAGAGTGATGGGACCATTGTAGGTTAGGCTCTGCGGCTTCCGCGGTGGATACTGCACGTATGTGGCCATGATCTTCTTCAATTCTTCGCCCATGACCACGCCCATCCAGGTCCGTTCCGTAAAGTTGTTCATGAAGATGTCGTAGCGTTCCTGCGGGTCCTGCCACAGGTCAAACACTTGAGGTACTGTGGCGACATATTTCTCCGCGCCCTTCCAGCCGAGGTTCGAGTCGACGGCCAGCCCGCCGGTCGAGGCTCCGTCATCGCCACGGATATTGAAGGCAAACTTGTAGTTGTTGACGCGAATCGCTCCGGGGGAGAGCTCGTTCTCGGTAAAGTAGAACCATGATTTGCGCGCAGACTTACCGTTGCCAAGAAGGATCGGCGACATGTCATAGCTGTCGAAGATGATTGGCTTGTCTTCTCGGTCCTTATCGGGCAGCGGCACCCCGCCAATTGCGGCGAATGTCGCCATAAGATCGAGGCCGCCAACTATGTCGTGATTCTTTGCTCGTGGCTTGATTTTGCCAGGCCACACGGCGATCGCGGGAACGCGATTGCCGCCCTCGCGCAAGGTGCCCTTGCTGCCGCGGAACGGCGTATATCCGGCATCCGGATAAACGTCCTGCCAGGCTCCGTTGTCCGTCGTGTAGAAGACCAGGGTGTTCCTATCGAGACCGGTTTCACGGAGCTTGTCCATGATCCTGCCGATGTGCGTGTCGAGTTCCACGACCGAGTCCGCATATTTGCTCTTCGACAGGGACTTATGTTGGAACTCGGGAGCAGGAAGGTTCGGCTGGTGCACCTTCATGAAGTTCACGTTGATGAAGAACGGTTGATCGGGCTTCTTGGCAGCCGTATCAAGGAATTCGAGTGCCGCCTTTTCGACATAACCGTCGAAATAGGGGATGCCGACAACGCCCTCCTTGCCGTCGATCACCGGCGTGTCGACGTACTGGCCGTTGATCTTGAAGTCCTCGGTCACCGGCCCGCCGGCTTTGCCTGACAGCGCTCCTTTGGTCACCTTCTGGAACATGGCCCTAAGTTCGGGATCCATGTCCGGGAACCAGGTCGGATCGGCATAGGTGTAGGCGTTGAGGTGGTAAAGACCGACATATTTCATTTCATCGTAGCCCTGTGCAGTGGGCATCGCATAGTCTGCCTCGCCGAGATGCCACTTGCCGGTAAAGTAGGTGTGGTATCCGCCGCGCTTCAGCACTGACGCCAGCGTCCATTCCGCTGCCGGAAGACCACCCCCCTGGCCCTGGAATGCCACGGTGGTCATACCGCTGCGGTTCGGAATCCGCCCGGTCTGCATGGCCGCGCGGCCAGGTGTGCAACTCGGCTGGGCATAGAAGGAAAAGAACGTCATGCCTTCCTCGGCCAATCGGTCAATGTTAGGAGTTGGCATGCCGCGACCTTCGCCACCGCCGTAAGGGCCGAGATCGCCATAGCCGGTGTCGTCGGAGACGATGAACAGGATGTTGGGCCTTGGTTGCACTTCCTGGGCCTGCAGGGGGAATGCGGTACACCAGAGAACGGTTGAAGCAAACAATGCTCCAACGCCGCAGATGATCCTAGGATTCATTTCGAGTCCTCCGTTGAGATCTCCGGTTGAACGGTGATTCACCGAGGCGCACGTAGACAAACGCCGCCGTGCGCTACTCACTAAGAAATCAATCCAAACAACTGGAGCAATATCGAGATTCGGACGCGTTTCGATCGGAACGACATAACCCGAGCCTCCGTCCGGGTTACGAACGACACTCGTGGCGAGCATCCTACCGAACGAGGCGCCGCAGCGCTATTGTACCTTGGGGCAGCGATTCCAGATTGTGATCTTTCTTGACTCCATTGGGTGAGTTGTAAGGGAAACGCGGCTTTGCTATTTGTCGACGAGCTTCTCGGGGCAAGGCGATGGGCTTGGTGCGCAATTGGACGACGCGATCGCGCCAGCTCGGGTGGCGAGCGGTTTTCTGCTGCATGTTCCTTGTAACGATTGCTGCGGTGCCATCCGCGTCTATGGAGATCGTGGGCCGCATTCCACGTGTTCTCATTCTCTACCCGTATGACGAACGAATAGCCGCGACGACTGCCGCCGGAGAGGCCGTGAGAACGCGACTTCTCGACGCGACCAACGGAAAGATCGATCTCTTCTCCGAGTTTCTCGATCTTTCAAGGTTCCCAGAAACAAAGCACGTTGGCCGCATGGCCGTGTACCTTTCGGCCAAGTATGCGGATCGTCGCCCCGATGTGGTGATTGCGCTCGGCGAAGAATCGGCGCGATTCATCTCTGTGAACTGTAAGGACCTTGCGGAGGATGCAAGGATAGTCGTCGCCGGCTTCAGCAGGTCCACCGCCGAAGAAATTGACCTGCCGAAGGATGTGATCGGAGCTTTCAGCGAGTTTCACATCGTCAAGACTGCGGAGATGGCACGCGGACTCCAGCCGGAGGCGCGGAATCTTTTCATTATCGGAGGATCATCAGAATTCGACCGTTCGTGGCTCGCCACCGCGCGAGCCGATCTTGCGGCTTTTTCCAAGGATTATGAGACAGCCTACTTGACGGACTTGACGATCGACGAGTTTACCAAGCGGGCCGCGGAGTTTCCCATTGACAGCATCGTACTGGCCCTGACGATCTTCAAAGACCGTACCGGGCGCAATTTCATTCCGCGCGAAGCCATCAAGCAGATATCGAAGTCTGCCAGCGCGCCGATCTACGGTCCGTATCCAACCTACATCGACTACGGCGTCGTCGGAGGCAATGTGGTCACATTCGAGTCCCTGGGCATGACAGCCGCCAACCTCGCGCTCGATGCAATCGCCGGCAAGCCGATTTCCCATCGCGAGTCGCCTCAAACATATGTCGCCGACGCGCGACAGCTCCAGCGCTGGGGGTTGTCGGACAAGAACCTTCCTCCTGACACTGTTCTCTTGTTCAAGGAGCCGACCTTCTGGGAACAGTACTGGTTCGTCACTGTCGCGGCGCTTGCCGTCATCACGCTACAGGGCACGGTCATTGCTGGACTTCTCATCGAACGCCGCCGGCGGCGAGCGGCGGAGATCGAATCGCGCCGTCGGCTCCTTGAAGTTGTTCATCTCAATCAGTCCGCAACAGCTGGCGCGCTCTCGGCGTCGATCGCGCATGAACTCAACCAGCCTCTGGGTGCCATCCGCAGCAATGCCGAGGCGGCGTCGGTCATTCTCCGGTCCGCGCGGCCCGATCTGGATCTGATCGAGCAGATACTCGTAGACATTCAAGACGACGATCAGCGCGCCCATGACGTGATTTCCCGGCTGAGAGGCCTGCTCAAGAAACGGGGCGAGATTGACTGGCAGGAGTTCGACCTCAACGATGTGGCGTCTAGTGCGATCAGGATCCTTCGCGGTGAGGCCGAGCGCAGGGGCGTTGAAGTCAGTTCCAACCGGGCTTCGAGAAAGCTGCCGGTCCGAGCCGACCGGGTTCATGTGCAGCAGGTCATTCTCAACCTCGCGATCAACGGGATGGACGCAATGCTGGACGTGGGGGGGACGGAAAGGAGACTGACACTCGAAACAACGCTAACGAAGGATTCCGAGGTAGAGCTGTCGGTTTCCGATACGGGCCGCGGCGTCCCGGACGAACAACTCGCCAGTATTTTCCAGCCGTTCTATACTACAAAGCCGACTGGAACGGGGCTTGGCCTTTCCATCGCGCGCGCGATAGTCGAAACCTATGGCGGCAAGATCTGGGCCGCCAACCGACCCGAGGGCGGAGCGGTATTTCGTGTTGTGCTGCCTCTCGCACGAACTGGATGAAGCAATTGGAACCCGTCGTTCACATCGTCGATGACGACCAGTCCTTCCGCACAGCAGTCGGACGGCTGCTTTCGGCGTCCGGGTACCGCGTTTCCCTCTATGAGTCAGGCGATCAGTTTCTAACGCAGTCGCCGGACGCCGAGCCTGGCTGCGTCCTCCTTGACCTCGGTCTGCCTGGCCTCAGCGGCCTGGAATTGCAGGCCAGACTCGCCGAGAAAGCGCCGCTGCTGGCGATCGTGTTTCTGACGGGGCAAGGCGACGTCAGGACAAGCGTTCAGGCCATGAAGGCGGGCGCTGAGGATTTCCTGGAAAAACCAACCCCCCGAGACGCACTGCTGGAGGCCGTCGAGCGGGCCTTGCGCCGTTGCGAGACGCGGCGTCTCGAGCAGGGCCGCCTCCATGCCCTTCGCAGACGTCTGGCGAATCTGACGCCACGTGAGTTCGAGGTGTTTGGCCTCATCGTCCGCGGCAAGCTCAACAAGCAGATCGCCCATGCCCTCGGCACGTCCGAACGTACGGTCAAGGCACACCGTCACAACGTCATGGAAAAGCTTGGGGCGGGGTCGTTGGCAGAGACGGTGTCGATCGCCGAGAGACTAGGGCTTGTCGATGCCACGGCGGATCCGCTGCGACGGTAGCTAACTGACCGGCTCTTCACCAAAGGACAATAGCCAGCCCTCGACGTCGGTCATATCGTCATGATCGGGGCTGGTCATGCTTTTCGCATGGGCTCCAGAAAGGCGTCAATTGGAAAGCCCATCCCGCACAGTCGCTGTCGTCGAAGACGATCCAAGCATGCGCAGGAGCGTCGAACGATTGTTGAACGCAAATGGTTTTGCGACCGAAGGACATTCGTCCGCGGAGGCCTTTCTCAGCCGTGCCAATGCAAGCCGGATTGGCTGTGTGGTGCTCGATATCCACCTGGGTGGTATGTCCGGTGTCGAACTCTGGCACCGCCTCAAGGGTTCCGGAGTCGATCTCTCGGTCATCTTCATCACCGCCGTGGAGGATGAAGCCCTGGAACTGGAGGCTGTCAAGGCGGGCTGCGTGGCGTATCTGCACAAGCCGTTCCCAGCCGAATTGTTGATCAGCGCCGTCAACAGAGCATTGACGGTTTCGTCAGGCGATTGAAGAGGTTGGGCCTGCTTCTCCAAGGGGCAATAGGCAGGGCGCATGACATGAGGGCAACGGAGAGTGCAACGCGGCAGGCAATAGGAGCGGCGATCAGACGCTAACGTTGCGGCGTTTCGGAACGATAGCCAACACGTGGAGACGCAGCATGAAATGGCTCAGATTTTGGCTGCGAATGCGCGAAGCATTGGCGATTGGGTCGTGTCTCATTGCTCCTTCGTTGCCTATCGAAACCGCATCTGCGCAGCACTCGCCGCCAAACATCCTCTTGGTCCTCGCCGACAACATCGGCGTCGACGGCGGCGGGGAGCTGCACGGGTCGCCGACGCCGCGCATCGACCGGCTCGCCGCAGAGGGCCTGCGGCTGACGCAGTTCCTGGTCGAGCCATCCTGGAAGCAATTCCGGGCCTATTTCGCCGACGTGGCGCCCGGCCGCATCGGCCTTGGCGGCGCAACGCTCCTGGGCGGAGAGGGAAGCAGTGCCGCACCGATGAACGGCCACCAAAAGGTGTTCAACATGGAGTCGGATCCGTCCGAAGAGCACAATATCGACGAGATGCACAACTGGGTCCTCGGCACGGTGTTGAAAAACGGTGGAGGAATACAAGGCGAGCCTCGCGCGGTCACCCAATCCGCCCGCCGCGAACATGACGAGGTTCTGAACGTCAATACGTTTTGAAGGCGGGCGCTTTTTTGGTTTGAACGCGATCAAATGCCACCGACGGCGTCACGCCGATCTAGGTCGAGGGCCGACTAAGGACCATAGGTCGCTTCAGCCGCTCACCGCTGCCAGTGGATCGGATTGGAGAAGAGGCCGCCACCTGAGAAATGATAGCAGCGCGCTAGGGACGATAAGGATGCCGACGGACGCCAGATGGAAAGATGCGCGTGATGAAGGGAGACGCAAGGACCACCGGCCCGAAAAATTGCTCTTCCGCCTGGAGGCCCAGCGCATCTGCCTCGAATGGGCCTTCAGAGAGATAGCCGGCCGTCCGGGCATTGTGTTCGAGATGGGTCTGGGTCACGGTCGCACCTACGACCACTTGCGCATCCATCTCCCGGAGCGCGAGATCTATGTGCTGGATCGCTACCCCATCCACCGGGCGCGCGCCAGGACACGTATTTTCTCTACGCCGATAGGCCCCGCTGATCCGCTGGCCGCAACGGATCAAGCCGCGATCCTCCTACGCGATGTTCTCGATCATGGACTTCTTCCCGACGCAAAGCTTGCGGGCGGCAAGGTGCCGGACGACCGGCCGTTCGACGGGATCGACCAGAGCGACCGGCTGCTCGGCGACAATGACAGCGGACATCGCGAGCATTTGCTGACCTTCGTCGGATCCGACCTGATCGCCGTCCGCTGGAAGCAAGCCTATTTCGCCGACGTGGCGTCCGGCTGCGGCGGCCCTGGCGGCGCAACGCTCCTGGGCGGAGAGGGAAGCAGCGCCGCACCGATGAACAGCTATCCGAAGGTGTTCAACATCGATTCGGACCCGCATGAAGAGCGCAATTTCGCTAAGATGTACAACTGGGTCCTCGGGCCGGGGTTGAAGACGGTGGAGGCCCTGGATGATGCGTTGAAATCTGCAAGCCGGCGGCATAGCCACAATAATGGAACTCACGGCGCGATTTCTAATAATCTATGACCTTGTTCGGCAAATTGTCATCACTTTCGACCGAAAAATAAAGTGAATAGGTGGCTCAAGCGCTAGCTTGGTCATCGGCCTGTGCCCGATGAATTTCGTCAGGTTGACCCGACGATTGGAAAAGACGGCGCCTCCACAGGGGCACGACGGTTATGCGCGCTGCGGGCAACTGGTGCCCCGCAGCGCCGGCGATCCTACTTCAACCGGACCAGCAATTCCTGAGCTACGGCCGGGGCCGATGCGGGATTCTGTCCGGTAATCAGCTCGCGGTCGGTCACGACATGGGCCGAGAACGCAGCGTCAGCCTGACTATATCGCCCGCCCGCCTGCGTGAGCGCATCCTGCGGATAGAATTTCATCTCACCGCCACCCAGTAGGCCTTTGGCCATTTCTTCTTCCTGGTTGCTGAAGACGGTGAAACGATAGCCGGCATAAGCCCACTCTGTGTGCGGCTTTGCTTTTCCACTCGTCGCAAACTCACTGACAAACGCTTGAGCGTCGGGCAGCGTCGACAGCAGAGCGATAGGACCATGGCAGGCCAAGGCGGTCGGCTTGCCGTTTTCATGGAAGTCCGTCAGCAGCTTGCCGAGTTCGGAACTCGCCAGAAGATCCTGCATGGGTGCGTGACCGCCAGGCACATAGACCGCGTCGAAATGGTCGTAACCGATCTGCTCGACCCGCGCGAGGCTGATGACCGGCGACTTCTCACTCGACATCAGGTTCAGTTCCGACAGCTGTGCCTCACTGGCTTTCATCGCCGCTTCGTCACCGCCGAAATACATCTTGTCGATGGAAGTCACGTCAACGAAAGGCGCAGTCCCCTTCGGCGTGGCAAAAGTGACTTTATGGCCGGCGTCGAGCAGCGCCTTCACGGGCTGCATCAGTTCGTTGAGGTAAAATCCGGTTTTGAACACCTTGCCGTCTTTCAAATCAAGACGGTCGGAATCGGACAGGACGATCAATACGTTTGCAGCATGGGCGGTTAAGGTGCTGGCACTTAGTGCAAGCGCGATACCGAGGGTGCGAAGAAGGTTCACGGGTTTAGCTCCGAATGTGAGAAAATCTGGTGGGGAATGAAAAGGTGGATGCCTCTCAGCCAGCGACCTTGGTCAGCCGATGCAGAGCAAAGTCGGCGAGATATTCGCCGACGCCGCTCGCCTGGAAGCGCTGCATGGCGGCGCCCTGCATATGGGCACGCCATTGCTCTTCGCTTGCCCAGGTTTCGACGAAGATGCGAACGCGTCCATCATCGAGCGACTGATGCAGTTCGTAGCGAAGGCAGCCGTCTTCGGCCAAGGTCTCGGCAACGAGCTTTTCCTGGGCGGTCCCAAGGGCCGCCTCCTTGCCGGGCTTTGCCGTGGTGATGGCGATGATGGTCAGAGCTGTGTTCGACATTGCAAAACCTTTCTCAGGAGATGGTGTTGACGAGGCCGCCTTCAGCACGAAGGGCTGCGCCGTTGGTCGCCGATGAACGGGGGCTGGCGAGATAGGCGACGAGGTTTGCCACCTCCTCCGCTTCCACCATGCGCTGGAGGATTGATGCCGAGCGGGCAGTGGCGAAGAATTCCACCTCGATTTGCTTGATCGGTGCCGATGGATCGCTTGCCTGGCTGCGCAGGAAGGCCTCTATCCCTTCCGAGCGGGTCGGCCCAGGGAGAACGGAATTGACGGTAACGTTGGTGCCACGGGTCATCTGCGCCAACCCGCGCGACACCGAGAGCTGCGCCGTTTTGGTCATTCCGTAGTGGATCATATCGCCGGGGATGGCGAGGCCCGCCTCACTTGAGATGAAGACGATGCGTCCCCAGTTGCGATCCAGCATGCCGGGAAGAAAGGCGCGTGACAGCCGGACGCCACTCATGACGTTGACGTCGAACAGATAGCTCCAGTCGGCATCGGGGATATCGCCGAAGGCCTTGCTCTCGTAGATGCCGAGATTGTTGACGAGAATATCGATTAATGGTTCCGCTTCGGCAATGATCGCGGCACCCTCGGTGCTGGCCGCGTCAGCAAGAATGCCTGTGATCTCGGCTCCGCCGGATGTTTTAATAGCAGCGAGCGCGTTGTCGAGTTTGGCACGGTCGCGTCCCGTGATGACGACGCGTGCGCCCTCAGTGGCGAGCGTGCGGGCGATTTCGAGACCGATGCCGGCGGTGGCGCCGGTCACGAGGGCGGTCTTCCCATTGAGTTGCAGATCCATATCCGTGTCTCCAGATTGTTGCTGGAGGAAACGTATGATTTAAGCTCAGTTCGCACTATTGCCTGCAGAAGACATGCACTTGTGAATGAGGATCATCAATGCCGCGTATTCTGATGGAACGCTCCGGCGAAATGGAAGTGTTTGCCCGTGTCGTACAGGACGGGGGCTTCTCCGCGGCCGCGCGCAATCTGGACATCACGCCATCAGCAGTCAGCAAGTTGATCGCACGTCTGGAAGCAAGGCTCGGCACGCGCCTGCTGGTGCGAACGACCCGCGCACTCACGCTGACAGAAGAAGGCGAGGCCTATCATCATGCCGCCCTCCGGATTCTGCAGGAGTTGAACGAGGCGGAGCAGGAAGCAGCAGGTGGTGCGGTCCGCGGACGTCTGCGGATTAACACCACAATACCGTTCGGCACGATGTTCGTCGCTCCGGCCATTCCGGAATTCATCGCCCGCAATCCTGACCTGATCGTCGATCTCTCCTTCACGGACGGGCTTGTCGATCTGGTGGCGGAAAAAACCGATGTCGCCATCCGCATGGGCAATCTGCCGGACAGCGGGCTGATCGCCCGCAAGCTGGGACAAAGCCGGCGCGTCGTCTGTGCTTCATCCGACTATCTGGCGCGCCGGGGGTCGCCGGAAACGCCCGAGGACCTCGCGCAGCACGACTGCCTGACCTTCAATTTCCGGCGCGCAAGGCCGTCCTGGCCGTTTCGTGACCGTGACCGGGACATCGCGCAACCGGTCAAAGGCAGCATCGTCGTCAACAACGGCGAGACAATGAAGCAAATGGTGTTGGCCGGCGCCGGCGTTGCCCGCGTCGGCCTGTTTCATGTGGCCGACGACATCACGGCGGGGCGTTTGATCCCACTGCTCGAAGACTTCAATCCAGGCGATCTTGAACTGGTGCATGCCGTCTACGTTGGTGGCGGCCCCCTGCCCCACCGCGTCCGTGCCTTCATCGAACATATGGTCGTGACACTGGGTGATTCACCGCTGCTGAAAGGGACGTCCTGACCCGGAGGAACCGAGGCGAATGCCACACGCTTCGCCTTTCCGGTTCCATCAATCGCGATAGTCTGGCGCCTGGCGCTCAAGCAGCCGCCGGATGCTTTGCAGATGCATCCTGGCACTTTCCGGATCCCCTTCCCGCATCTGCCGGGCCGTCTCGGCAGCGACATCCGGTAAAACCGGCAGAAGTTTGCGACCCGAGCCCATCGCCTTTAGCTGAACTTCGGCAGCGCGCTCAAGATAATAGAGATCGTCCCAAGCCTCGGCTATGCTGGGTGCACACACCATGACGCCATGATTTTTCATGAACAAGATATCTCTGTCACCAAGAACCGAGGCGATTCGGTCGCCCTCTCTTTCATCCAGCGCGAGACCGTTATAGTTCTCGTCCACCGCGACACGACCGTAGAACTTAAGCGCCGTCTGCCCTGCCCAGACCAGTGGTTCGCCTTCGACCATGCTGAGCGCCGTGGCGTTCGGCATATGGGTATGAAAGGCAGCGCCTACCCGCGGTGACATCTTGTGCAGCCGCGCGTGGATGTAGAAGGCGGTCGCCTCCGGAACACCGTCACCGACAACGACATTACCCTCGAAATCACAGATCAGCAGCGATGAAGCGGTTGCCTCCTGAAACGCCCAGCCGAGGCGATTGACGATGAAGAGATCGGGGTGCCTGGGCACAACGGCCGAGAAATGATTGCAGATTCCCTCTTCAAGACCCAGGTGAGCAGCCATGCGAAGGCAAGCAGCAAGGTCGACCCTGGCTTGCCAGATTTCCTCGCTATCCAGCGGGAGATTGTGACGTAGAGTGTGGCTCGCCTTCGAAATATTCAGCTCATGCGCCATTTGTGTCTCCTCGGGGTTACATCCAGCCTGCTGCGGCAAGGATGGCAGGTACCTTGTCGAGCGTGGGGGCAATTGCATTCGGGTGGTAGTCAGAAAGTGGTTTGCGGCCCGTGCCACGTTCAATCCAAACAGTGCGAAATCCAAGCTCACGCGCTGCAGCAAGATCAAGATGCGGGCTGGCGCAGATGTGCACCAGATCGTCCATACCAATGCCAAGGCTTTGCCAAGCGTAACGGAAGGTCTGGACGGAGGGCTTGTAGGCACCAGCTTGTTCAGCCGTGATAACCCGGTCGATTGAACTGCCCAACTGGCCGACATTTCCGGCGATAATGGCGTCATCGGTGTTCGAGATGATTGCAAGGCGGAATCCGGCAGCCTTTAACTCCTTCAGCGTCGCCACGACTTCCGGAAACGGCGGCATCTTGCCGATGGAGGAAGTCAGGATTTCGGCATCAGCGGCATCAAATGGGAGACCGAATTCGACCATCGCCCTTTCCAGAGCAAGGGCGCTGACGTCGGCAAAAGTTCGGTGAGGACGCTCCGCTTCCAGTGCATGTTCATGTCGGTCATAAACTGCGATGAAGGTTCGCTGATCGATATCGCCACCTTTTGCGGACAGTATCCCGTCCATCGCCGCTAGCAGCCCTTCGTCCCACTGGATCAGGGTTCCGTAGCAATCAAAGGTCAACCATGTTGGTCTGGCTCCGGGCAATGTCATATCTTGTCTCCTGTGTTCAGCCCGACATTGACAAACTCATCAATCATTGGAAAATTAAATATCGCCATGCAGGAAATCGATAAATCAAATGACCTTCGGCTTCGATCTGGACCTTCTGAAAACATTTGTTGCCGTGGTCGATTGCGGCGGCTTCACTAAGGCCGCCGAGCGGGTGAACCTCACGCAATCGACCGTGAGCCAGCAGATCAAGAAGCTTGAGCTCAACATCGGTTCTGTCCTGCTGCGTCGGGACAAATCGTCCGGAACCGTCGAGACGACCGAGGCCGGGGAATTACTGCTGAGCTATGCCCGCAGGATACTTGCGACCGCAGCGGAAGCCGCCGAAGTCATGCGGAAACCTTTGGCACCCCGAACCGTGCGCCTTGGGGTGCCGGAGGATTTTGCAGGGCGACGCCTGATCGACCTCTTGTCGGGATTTTCTGCGGCATCGCCCCATATCAGGCTCGACACTGTCAGCGGCTGGAGCACAGAGCTTCGACGTCAGTTGGACGCGGCCGAAATTGACCTCGCGCTGATCAAGCGTGAGCCCGGTAATGGGCAATGTCTTGCCAGTTGGAAGGAGAAGCTGGTTTGGGTGCAATGCGCCACGCGTTCCGTGGAGGCCGACCCCGTGCCACTTGCGGTGTTTCCCGTCGGATGCATCTACCGGGATCGGGCCATCCGCGCTATCGAGCAAAGCGGTCGCCGTTGGAGGATCGCCTATACGAGCCAAGGTTTGATGGGTGTGCAGGCAGCGGTCGCTTCGGGCCTCGGGATCAGTCTGTTGCCATCCGATGCTGTGCTTTCCGAACACCGGCAGCTCGGTCCTGCCGATGGCTTCGACGATCAGCCGGCGTCTGAGATAGCACTGGTAAAAGGTCGGGCAAGTCTGTCCAACGAGGCAAAGTCGCTCGGAGGTTTTCTGGCGGATAACCTGGGTAGTCGATCTCAGAATTGAGCTCCCAAATTTTGGCATCGACAAAGTTCACGCAGCGCCGGATCACAGACACACGCATCCGACGCACTCTCTATCGGATATTGAATGAATCGAATACGCCATATCGTCGTTGCATCGTTTGTGCTTGTTCACCAACAAACTGAATAAAAGCCCGCAGCCGTGGAAGGCGCCGGAGATCCTGGTGATACCCCACCCAAGTGTCCCTTCCGGGAGGAGGCTGTAACACATCGATACGTTTCAAGACGTCCATCGAGTCCCCCAACGGCCTCGGAAGAACCGCCATGCCTGCACCACCCGCGCATAACCTCGCCTGAACATCGCGATTGTTGCTTCGCATCGAAACGTTCGCATTGGGGAACCGGCCCTTAAGCCAACCTACGTCCGGCATGCTTCCAAAGGCCTCGTCCATGATGACCATACTGAATCCCGCTCCTGTGCCGGGCGAAGGGTCGTCCGATCCTTTGGCGACATACAGGCCATAGGGAATATGCAGTAGCTTACGTGAGATGACTTCCGGCTCCGTGAAGGGCTTGATGCGAAAGACGAGATCCGCTTCCCGACGCGCAAGGTTCAAAAGCCTGGAATCCGTAAGAACCTCGATGATTACGTTGGGATGTACACGTCTGAATTCCGCAACGATCGGGGCAAGGATATGAACCCCGAACCAGTCAGAGCACGAGATTCGCAAGGCTCCGGACAACGTGTTCTCGGCGCCCGCAAGCTGTCGCTGGAGTGCCAGCGCCTCCTCCTCCATTCGTTCCGCGTGCCCCAGCACGACGGTGCCCTCATCTGTCAGGACAAACCCGTCCGGTGTGCGCTGGAACAGCGAGTGGCCGACCGCCTCCTCAAGAGTCTTTAGTCGTCGTCCCATTGTCGGCTGCGTCAGGCCCAATTTCCTCGCGGCCGCACCCAGCGTTCCCTCCCTCGCGATCGCAAGAAAAAGACGGATGTCGCTCCATTCCATCATGACTTATGATCCATTCAAAAATGCATGGTTAGCATACAATCTATATGATTTTCATTCGGAAAATTCCATACCAAAGTGCTGGCATCAACTGAAAGGGATCAATCCTATGGGCACGATGAAAGCATTAGTTCTTGAAAATCACGGTACCGAATTTCGGGTCACGCAGATCGCACGACCGGCTGCAGGCGAAGGTCAGGTGCTCGTCCGCGTAAAGGCGAGCGGCGTAAATCCGCTGGACACGAAAATCCGCGCAGGAGCAGCCGCTCATGCCCGGCATCCACTTCCCGCAATCCTGGGTATCGACCTTGCTGGGGTCGTCGAAGAAGTCGGCGCAGGCGTGACTAGCTTTCGCCGCGGTGACGAGGTCTACGGCATGACGGGCGGTGTGGCTGGCGTTCAGGGTTCACTCGCAGAATTCGCGGCCGTCGATGCACGGTTGCTGGCCATTAAGCCATCTCACCTTTCCATGCGGGAAGCGGCCGCTCTACCCCTAATCTTCATCACGGCGTGGGAAGGCCTCGTGGATCGCGTCGGCATCCGGGCTGGCCAGAAGTTGCTCGTCCTTGGTGGCGGTGGTGGCGTCGGTCACGTTGCAGTTCAGATTGGCAAAGCTCTCGGTGCGGACGTCTATGCAGTCGATGGAGCCCGGAAGGCTGACTACCTCAAGAGCCTGAATGCGACCCCAATCGACTACGCCACGGAAACCGTGGACGAATACGTCGCAAAGTACACGCAAGGACAAGGATTCGATGTCGTCTACGACACCATCGGTGGCGCAGGCCTAGACACTGCGTTCAAGGCGGTCACCCGCTTTGGGCATGTGGTTAGCTGCCTCGGTTGGGGCACGCACGCACTCGCCCCGCTTTCATTCAAGGCGGCGACATATTCCGGCGTGTTCACACTGCTACCGCTGCTCACTGGCAAAGGTCGTGAGCATCACGGGGACATCATGCGGGAAGCAACGCGCCTTGCAGAAAGGGGTCAGTTGATGCCGCGTCTCGACAGTCGGTCCTTCGCACTTGAGAATGTGATGGCGGCTCACGAGTTGATTGAAGCTGGCAAGGTTGACGGAAAGCTCATCGTCGACATCGCGTAACGGCCAGGGCCCCGTCGTATCAGGGGCGGGGCCTTTTCTCTGCAGTTCCTTCATATTTTTCACACACCGGACGCCGGGGCGGCCTACCCGTTCTGTTACTCGCAAGTGATCACGGGGTATGGGCGGAAGTCCACCTTCGCCGCTGCCCCGCCCTTCCCGGGCGGGGCAAATCCTGGTGGCGAACACGCCTCTCGCAGCGCCGCCGCTCAATCTTGACAACCTCGCCAGTCCCGATCAATTCGGCCCTCTTCGGCCTTGTGAAAGTATTGGGAGCATACCAGCCACCCTTTCAGAGGCCTCAGCAGCCGTCGCCGGAATCTTGTCTGAGACGCAGGCTTCGTCGCGGCCGCCGAAGGCACGATTGCGACCGGAAGCCCGATCGCGGCTCCGGCGAACAGCAAGGCACGTCGTGACAGGGGCCTCTTTTCAGACGACGGCGGATGAGACGCGTCCTTTCTTTTGAGCGTCACCGGCTCATTCGACGGGTTCGACGAGAGTGGCGTCTTTGCTAACGACGTAAGTCGCCAGCTCGGAGGCTTTGCCTTCACCGACGTTCCTGGCGAGGTGTGCCACTCCCGAAGGAATGAACAGCGACTGGCCAGCCTTAAGGATGACAGGCGCCTGCCCCTCGAGCTGGTACTCAAGCGCACCTTCCAAGACAAATGCGACTTCTTCGCCTGGATGCTTGTGGTTAATCGAGGTCGCACCGGGATTGAAGTCCACCCTCGCTTGGACAACCTCCTTCCCAGAAACCGTGATATCCTTTTGCAGGAGGTCGGTACGTTGGATTTCCTGCTGCGCCTGGGCCGCCTGTAGCGACAGAATGCCAACTGCGAGAATAGCTGTGATGAGAATGCGGGGGTTCATTTGTCTATCCTTTTGAGGATTGCTGGGAGCCATAGAGATCAATGAGCTTAAGGGTTTTGCCCGCCGAACCAGGCGGCGAAAACATGCCAGTGCCAACGCGTTTCGACATCCGTCTCTCCAAGCTGGACGTCAGAATGACTGATAGCGGGCGGCTGGTTTGCTGGTGGACAGATTGTCAGCCATTGCCTGTCGGGCAGCTTCATAGGCGTCCCACTCGCCGACATCGTGAAGACTGGGGATAGTGACGAATTCGTTGCGCGCCAGCCCCATGAGCGCGGCGTCGACTAACGCGTCGGCGGGCATAACGATTTCCTGAGGCAAGTGCTGCACAGGCAAGCCGGCAATATCCCAGAAGTCGGTGGCGGTGGCTCCAGGGAGGACGACCTGAACATGTACGTTCGTGTCGGCGAGTTCCTGGCGAAGGCTCTGGCTGAAGGCGAGAACGAAGGCCTTTGTCCCCCCATAGACGCCATTCAGCCTCTCGGGCGCAACCGCCACGATGGAAGCGATATTGATAATGGTTCCAGCGTTGCGGTCAACGAACGCGGGGACCGCGGCATAGGTAAGTCGCATCAACGCCTCGACATTGAGGGCAATCATCGTGCTCATAGCCCGAGCGTCGGATTGAAGTAGCGGCGCGGTTGCACCAACGCCGGCATTGTTGACCAGCATCGTTATCCGTGGATCATCGGCAATCTGCGCCGCGACCCGAGCTACATCATCCACGACCGTGAGATCGGCAGTAACCGCCTCAACCGTGCGGCCGGTCTGCTCCTGAATGGTCGCTGCAACTCGCCGCAACCGGTCGCCGTTTCGCGCGACCAGGATCAGATCATAGCCGCTGCGGGCCAAGCGATCGGCATAAAGCGCTCCGATGCCGCTTGATGCACCGGTAATGACGGCTTTTCCCAACATCTTTTGCATCGTCGTGCCTTTCTGATTTTGGTGCGCGCAGACCGCGATCGCTTGCGAGCGTCGGCGCTGCTGATGTCTCATAGATTAGGTTGGACGTCTCCCGGCCGGTACTGTGAGGAAATGAGAGCCAGCCTCTCGTTTCAGGTCTCGGGTCAATCCGGACGCCGATCTCAAGAGGCTGCCTCTCGCATTCTCGCTCTACCGGCCGCAGGCGCGAAGCCCAATTGTTATAGCAAGCCTTGCAGGCGTCGCTGAACGACAAGCAGGCAGGTCAAACTATTGTTTCCAAACCACCCGGGAGAAACACATGGACATCCACTTGAAACGCAGAATCGCATTCGCCCTGTCGATGGGTGTCGTGACGACGGGGATCATCTCTTTCACGCTCCTCGCCCTCAATCTGGGTTTTTCAAATGGATTTGTCCTGACGTGGCTGCGCTCGTGGGGGATCGGCTACGTGATCGTCATTCCCGTCATTCTCCTGATCGGCCCCCGCCTTCAAGCGCAGGTCGACCGTCTAGTCACGGAACCGACGTTACAGGGAGGAAACTGACATGCCAAAGTCTCAGACCACCAATGCGAGAAGCGGCACAAGTGCACCAGTGGCGAGTTCCTCCGGCACCTGGTAGTCGAAGACGCGGGCGACGCCGATTCCACGCAATGCGGCGGCTACACAATTGGCCGCCGAGTTTACTTCGACCCGGGCGCGGGAGATCAATTTAGCGTGACAAGCTAAGCCCGAGTATCATTGGCGACAACCAAACAACGGAAGCTTGCAGTTTTGGACCTTCGTTCCGGGCGATACGTTATGCGAGTTTCGTGGCCCAGAACGTGAACATCTCCGCAACAAGCCGTGGACCGCGCTCGCGAAGAGCGGCTCCCTTCGACCGCTGTGGGCTTTGTCGCGGACGCGTTTCAAAGCTCGATTAGGCCCGCAGCTGACTGTGCGCGGGGAGCGGCAGGTTTAGGCGCCCCTGTTGGTCGTCCGCCGCACTGGCCGAAGTTCCCCGTAAACCGCCATTTGCTCCCCATATGTTGGCAGAGGCGGAGGGCGCGCATTCATCCAGACCCTGCCACTTAGCGAAAGCCGCCGGCGCTTAAGGGCCGCTATCTCACGAGCCACCTTAGCGGCTATGCTGCCAAAGGCACGCCAAGGCTACCGCGCCGAACATAACACCTTCTTCGACCATATGATGTTTGATGGATTGGAAGATGCCTATGAGCCCGGCCGTGCAATGGGCGATTTCGGGGAAAAGGCTGCCGCGAAGTACAAGTTCAGCCGCGATGACTAGGATGAGTACGCAGTCGAGAATTTGCGGGGTGCCGCGGCGGCAATCGAACATAAACAATTCGTCGATAAGATCGTGCTCGTATCGGTTCCGCCTAAAGCCGGAGAGGTGATTGTCCATACCGACGAGCATCCTCTCAAGGTCTCCCCGAAAAATCCCGACCCTTCGGCCGGCCTTCCAACCGGATGGAACGATAACCACTGTAAGCGCCTCAGAACGAGAGCTGCGGCGCCGTTCGCTGGCGCTGAAAGAAGGCCTCCACATCCTCGCGGAAATCAAGGCGCATGTCACGCACAGCCAGGATCCTGCCTGGTACCCAACCGCGCCCATACCGGCAATCCAAAGACTCCTTTCGAAGGTCTGCTGGACTGTCGACGACGTCGATCTGTTTGAGATCAACGAGGCATTTGCCGTGATTGCCATGGCGGCGGCAAAAGAGCTGCAGATCCCCAGGACGCGGTTGAACGTCAATGGTGGGGCTTGTGCGCTCGGACATCCAATTGGTGCGACCGGTGCTCGCATTATCGTTACCCTGCTGCAAGCCCCGGCACACCGTGGCCCCACACGTGGGGTCGCATCGCTTTGCATCGGCGGTGGCGAAGCGACGGCAATCGCAGTCGGGCGAACAGCTGGCGCGTGACCGAGGCTCTCAAGCCAAATATGGACGCCAGCGCGTTCAAGCTGCTCAGACTGACCCGAGGCAGACGCTATGTGGTTGCGGTTCAGAGAGTCGGTGGCGAAATTGAGCCGCATCCTTACTAGGATGAGGCTCAAGCACTTGCCGCAAAGAAGATACCGTCTGAACTCTGGCTGGAGATCGATACCGAGATTTATGCGGAGGTGGCGAACCTGAATTTACCGGCTCGAAGCACGGTTTTCAGTCGAGGGCATCGAGGGGGCCCTGTCTCGGTGTCGTGCTGTGGCGGGGTTCGACGATTTACCCTTTCATCTTTCCTTCCGAAGCGGATGCGCTTGCGGCGGTGCACGTTGATAATGAGCATGGAAGAGTGATCTGACTAAATCGATCGCGGATAATCCTTGATCCCTAGAGCACACAACACAAATCCAATTTGCGAACGCAGCGCATTCTCGATTTCCTGGTCACCCTGCAGACGCTGCTCGACCAGGGCCGGGTGGAGGAATGACATCATGGCTTCGACGACGGCCCGAGCAGCGCTGTGTCGATCCAACACCATCTCAGGGGGATTTTGCACATCGCGAAGGATGTGCACAATCGCGTCGCTCAACCGCTTAACATACCGGCGCGTTTCGGGCCAGTCCTCCAGATAAGCGGCAACGCAGAGCGCATGGACGTTTGGCGCGTGCGCGGCATCGTCCCGCACGCGCTTGTGGAGGTCTTCAAGCAGGGTCGCCAACCGTTCAGAGGGTAGACTGCACGTTTCAGAGCGTGCAAGCGCGGCTGACAGGGACTGATCGGCATGCCGTGCATAGACGCCTCGATCGAT
This sequence comes from Ensifer adhaerens, assembly GCF_013283195.1. Classification (GTDB taxonomy): domain Bacteria; phylum Pseudomonadota; class Alphaproteobacteria; order Rhizobiales; family Rhizobiaceae; genus Ensifer; species Ensifer adhaerens_G. The sequence continues at coordinate 331,751 of NZ_JABEKT010000003.1, forward strand.
TGCCGCCCTGGTGGGAAGGAAGCGATAGACGTTGGCGCGGCTCATACCGAGTTTTTCGGCGATATCCGCCACATTGGTCTTCTTGCGCCCAATGTGGCGGATCAGCGCTTCAGCCTGGTCAAGAATAAGGTCCCTGGTCTCGCCCTCTTCAGCTTTCTCTACCTCCGTCATCCGAGGGACACTTTCCGTGTAGGGATCGCATGCGGATCAGAGGCCGCCAAGGTGACCTCGCTGCCGGTCTTCGCTGCTTTTCAGAACCGAGAAGCTGTTTTTCAGCGCCTCTGGCTGGAGCTTGTCCCAGAGTGACGGTGTACCGTTGAGACGCGCGAGATCCTCATGCCGCCGTAACCATTCCTCGGCTGTTTTCAGCCTGTTCGGATGGATTTCATCGAGCAGCTGGTAATCGCGCGTGATGACATCATGCTTCCACATGTTCCAGAAGCCGGTAAAATTGTCCCGGAAACTCATCGTGCTCCTGTCGGCGGGATCCGCATTGTAGCCAGCCGGCCGGTCTGCGGCGTTCTTGAGAGGACCGCCGAAATACTGGTCAATATCGGTATCGATGTAGCGTGCCGGATGTCCGGTCACACGTTCGAATGCGGCGGCGAGTTCGTCGTAACGCACGTGTTCGATCGCAACCTCAAGGTCCATTCCAACAGACCGCTCTGGATTGTCGAACAGCCAACGGACGTAATATGCGCAATCTTCCAGTGAGACATGGACGACGGCGCCCTGACCGAGCGGCACCCCCCAGGTCACCACGCCATCCTCGATCCTGGGCGTCATCGGCGTAAAGGGCGAGAACGCCATCTCCATGTAGGGGCCGGTGGTAAAAATTGCCGCGCCCATTCTTTCGGCATTGGACTTGTTTTGCGACAGGATCCATTCGGCGATGCGGCCCTTGCCGTCGTAGTGACCGGTGCGGAAGCGGGAGTCGTATCCCGACTTTTTTAGGACATAGTCGAGGTTCCCGAAGACGAAGAATTTGATCCCCTCCTCGATGGCGATCTCATACGTTCTCATTGCGAGGAAGGTTTCCGTCTTTTCGCCGGTGTTGAAGCCGTCAATATTGACGAAGGCTCCGTCGCAAGTCTGAAAGCCTTTCCGAATGATCTCCTCGTCTGCGAATGAACCCTCCAGCAGGGTTACGTTGCCCAACGCGTGAAGCTGTTGCGCGCGTTCCGACGCTTCATCTCGCGTGAGCGCCAGGACCTTATATTTCCCATCCGCAACCAACCCACGCACGACAGACATGCCTTGCGCTCCGGTGGCACCGATGACGAAAATCCGTCTGGTTTGAAATGACATGGATGGTTCCTTCAGATGTTTGATGGGGAAAGGCAATAGCCATGCCCCGCATGCAGGTTCAGGCGGTCACGCTGAGCGAGAAAGGTTTGAAGACTTTATCAGCGCCCTTTTAAACGCCGGGCGGGCCTCGCCACGCTCGACGTACCGCTGCAGATTTAGAAACCCCTCCAGAATATGCGCGCCATGCAACGCGCGCAGGACGGTCACCATCAACAGATCAGCTGCACTGAAGTCTCCATCGAGCCAATCGGCGTTACCGAGCTTTGTTGAGAGTTGACCAAGCCGGGTAGACAGATAGCCGGCATCGCGTGAAGAGAGACTGGGCTCTATCGTGTTCAGCGCCGCAAACATCCACATGACCGCACGCGACCGGGCGTTCGGATCCAGCGGCAAGAGACCAGGGTAACTCTGTGCAATGTGGTGGACGATCGCGCCGGACTCGAACAGCACCAGATCCCCGTCTTCATAGGTTGGCATCTGTCTGAAAGGGTGGAGCGCGCGGTACTCGGGACGGCGCATTTCGGAGAAGGCCAGCAATCGCAGCCGATAGGGCTGGCCGACTTCTTCCAGCGCCCACCGTACGCGCATATCGCGGTGGAACCCCCGGCCGCCATCCGGCGGAGTTTTGAAACTAGATACAATTGGGGTCATGATGCACCTGTATGTCGTGAGTGTGGATCGGTGAAAGCTAGAGACCGGCGATGCGGGACTTTGACCCTCTGAAGCGTCGGGGACGCCCCAGAGGGCTATTGCTTCACTCGGCTGCGAGATGCAGTTTCGGCTCCGGGCGGCCGGTCGCCTCCGGCCGCATGATGCCATGGTCGGCGTGCACCGCATCGTCCTCGGTCGGCTTGATCCGGAACCAGGCTGCGTAGAGTGCCGGAAGGAACAGCAGGATCATCAAGGTGCCGACAGCCGTACCGCCGATCAGCGTGTAGGCCATCGACCCCCAGAAGACCGAGTGGGTCAGCGGAATGAAGGCGAGGACCGCGGCCAGAGCCGTCAGGATGACCGGGCGGGTTCGTTGCACGGTTGCCTCGATCACCGCGTGGTAGTCATCGAGACCTGCCGCCTGATTGTCCTTGATCTGCTCCGTCAGGATGAGCGTGTTTCGCATGAGAATTCCAGCGAGCCCGATCAATCCGAGGATGGCATTGAAGCCGAAGGGCTGATTGAACAGCAGAAGTGCTGGCACAGCACCGGCAAGGCCAAGCGGTGCGGTCAGCATGACCATGGTCATCGTCGACAGGCTGCGAACCTGCAGAATGATCACGATCAGCGTCGCTGCGATCATCAGGGGGAAGATCTTGACGAGGGCAGTGTTTGCCTTGATCGATTCTTCGATATTGCCCCCCATCTCGATACGGTAGCCGACGGGAAGCGAGGCGATCAGCGGCTGGAGCGCCCTCATGACGGCTTGCGAAACCTCCGGCGGCTGTGTCGCCTCGTTGATATCGGAGCGGATGGTGATGACCGACGTCCGGTCGCGGCGCTTCATGATCGGTTCTTCGAACGTCACCTCGGAGTGCCCGATCTGGTCGAGAGGAACGGCGCGACCGTCCCTGCTGATCAAGGAGAAATCCCCAAGCCGCGAGGGATCGAGGCGGACGTCTCCGCCGCTGCGGGCTACGACGGGAACGTTGCGAATGTTCTCGCGGACCTCGGTGATCGGCACGCCCGACAACAGGAGTTGAATCTGCTGAGCCGCTTCTGCCGGCGAGAGGCCGATAAGTTTAAGCCTTTCCTGATCCGGTACGAAACGGACCACGGGCGTGCGGTTACCCCAGTCGCGATTGGCCTGGCGAACGTCCGGCACCGTTTTCATGATGGCGAGTGCCTGTTCGGAGATGTCATAGAGCTTTTTCGGATCGGGTCCCATGACGCGGAACTCGACCGGGAACGGTGTGTAGGGTCCGAACACGAGCTGGGTAACGCGCACGGAGGCTTCAGGCGCAAGACCGTCGGCGATGGCGGCACGCATGCGGTGCTTGAGCTCTTCTCGCGCATGCGCATCTGGCGTGAGCGCCACGATCTTGGCAAAGGCGGGGTCCGGCAGCTCCGGCGCCATGGCGAAGAAGAAGCGCGGCGCGCCCTGGCCGATATAGCTGGTGACGATCTTGGATTCCGGCTGCTGCTTCAGCCACTTTTCGAGTTTTTCCACGGTAGTCGTGGTGGTTTCGATGCTGGTGCCTTCCGGCAACCGCACTTCAATCAGGACCTCTGGACGGTCGGATGTCGGGAAGAACTGCTGCTTGACGCTGCCCATTCCCACAACTGAAACGCCCATGACGACGACAACGGCGGCGCAGGTCAGAAACTTGTGCCGGACCGCGAACTTGATCACGGACCGCAGACGTTGGTAGTTCGGCGTGCCATAGATCGCCTCGTGGCCGCCGGCGACCGGCTTGATGTCGGGCAGCATCTTGACACCGAGATAGGGCGTGAACACCACCGCGATGATCCAGGACACGATCAGGGCGAAGCCCACGACCCAGAAGATGTTGCCGGCATATTCACCGGCTGTCGATTTGGCAAAGCCCACCGGCATCAGGCCGATGATGGTGACGAGCGTGCCCGAGAGCATGGGCGCCGCCGTATGGCTCCAGGCATAGGCGGCTGCCTTGATCCGGTCCATGCCCTCTTCCATCTTCACCACCATGACTTCGATGGCGATGATTGCGTCGTCGACGAGAAGCCCGAGTGCGAGGATGAGGGCGCCAAGCGTGATGCGGTCGAAGAAGCGGCCGGTCTCAAGCATGATCAGGAACACGACGGCAAGGGTCAGCGGCACGGCGAGCGCGACGACGATGCCGACGCGCCAACCGAGCGCAATCAGGCTGACAAAGAGCACGACGCCAAGCGCCATGGCGAACTTCATCATGAATTCGCCAACTGCTTCCTGGATATTGACGGCCTGATCGCTGACCTTGGCCAGCGTCATGCCGAGCGGAAGCGACTGCGCGATGGTCGCAGATCGTTCCTCAAGCGCCTTGCCGAGTTCCAGACCGTTCCATCCCGACTGCATGACGGCGCCGAGCATGATAGCCGGCTCGCCATCATGGCGGATAATATAGGTGGCAGGGTCCTCGTAGCCGCGACGGACGTCGGCGAAATCGGACAGTTTCAAGGTACGGCCGCCGGCAACGATCGGGGTATCAGCGATGGCCTGAATGTTGTTGTAGGCACCATCGAAGCGGATAAACACCTGCGGCCCGCGCGTGTCGATCGAGCCGGCAGGCGTGACGGTGTTCTGGTTCTGGAGCGCTGACGCAATATCCTGCGCGGAAATCCCGAGTGTCGCGAGCTTGGCGAAGGAGAATTCGACGAAGATCTGCTCGGGCCGTTCGCCGAGAATATTGATCTTTTTGACGCCCGGCACATGCAGGAGATCTTGCCGGATGGTTTCAGCCTGACGCACCAGATCGCGCATCGGCATGCCCTTGGCCTTCAGCGCATAAAGGCCGAAGCTGACATCGGAATATTCATCGTTGATGAAGGGCCCGAAGACGCCGCGCGGCAGGTTGCGCGCCTCGTCGCCCAGCTTCTTGCGCGCCTGGTAGAACTCCTCCTCGACAGCACTTGCCGGCGTGTCGTCTCTCAGTGTCACCGTCAAATAAGCGTAACCGGGCCGTGTCGTCGTCTCAACGCGATCATACCAGGTCAGTTCCTGAATGCGCTTTTCGAGCGGTTCGGCGACGAGGTCCTGCATCTCGCGGGCATTCGCACCCGGCCAGACTGTCGTCACCGTCATCGTCTTGATGGTGAAGGACGGATCTTCCGCGCGCCCGAGGCTCAAAAAGGCATAGACGCCCGCGGCGGCCAGGAGAACGATAAAAAACAGGGTGACAGCGCGCTCGCGAACGGCAAGCGCGGAAAGATTGAAGCTCATCAGTTTGCCGCCTCTGCTTTTTCGACACTGGTGCGGATCGTCTCACCGTCGGTCAGAAGATGGGCGCCGAGTGCGACGACCGCCTCTCCTTGCTTCAGGCCTGACACGATCGCTGTTTCCTCGCCCAACCGTTCGACTATGACGTCACGGAAATGAACGCTGGAGGCTTTATCATCGACCACCCAGGCTCCCGTGCGGGCGCCGTCGTCCAGAAGTGACCCGACCGGGATTTCGGCATGCGCAAGGGCATCCTCGTTCGCGATCTTGATGGTGACGGTCGCGCCCAGCGGCGCATCCGCAGCCGAACCTTGCAACACCCAGCGCGTCTCATAGGTGCGTGTCTGGGGATCGGCCGAGGCGGATATCTGGCGCAGCACCGCGTTTTCCGAGGCGTCACGGCCATAGATGCTTGCCTGCGCCGTCGCGCCGGGCTCCGGCCTCAGGTTTTCTGGCATCCAGACCAGCGCCTCGCGGGGGCCGGCTTTCGCTAGCTTGACGACGGTCTGACCGGCTGCAATCACCTGTCCCGGCTCGCCTAGGGTCTCGACAATCGAACCGTCAGCGTCCGCCAGAAGAAGCGTATAAGCAGCCTCGTTCTCAGCTACGCTCTCCTCGGCTTCCGCGGCTGCCAGTTGCGCCGCCGTCGAATCCAGATCCGCTTTGGCCTGCTCGTATCTCTGCGGGGTGGCCGCCAAGCCACTTTTGACCAGCGCAGCATATCGCTTCTCGTCGGCTTTCGCCTGGACGAAGTTCGCGCGTGCCGCCGCCGCCGCATTGCGCTTCGCAGTCAGTGCGAGACGCAAATCGGTTGCGTCGATCTTCATCAGCGGTTGCCCAGCTTTCACGTTTTCGCCGAGATTGACGAGCCGCTCGACTATCTTGCCCGGCACGCGGAAGCCGAGATCGCTTTGAACTCTTGCCGCGATCGTGCCCGTGAAGCTGCGGAAAACGGTATCGGGTGTCCTGACCTTAACGACGCTAACTAACGGAGCAGCTGTCCTTGGATCGGCGGCGGCCGAAACCTTTTCCGTAGGCCAGAACACGGCTGCCGCCGTCGCTGCACCGGCGATGACCACTGCGGTGGTGAGGAGAAACTTCTTGTTCATGTGCTGACCCTTCTTGACGGTCGAGGTATTCGGAATAGATTGCATCCTAACTCTAAAACATATATAGATGTCAAATGAAATCTAAAAGGAGTGCCAAATGCGAGTAACCAGAGCCCAGGCTGAAGCCAACCGGGAAGCTGTTATCAACGCGGCGAGCCGGCTCTTTCGCGAGCACGGTTTTGATGGGATCGGTCTCAAGGATCTGATGAAGGGAGCCGGCCTTACTCAGGGCGGCTTCTACAAGCAGTTCGAATCCAAGGACGACCTTGCCGCACTCGCTTCCCGGCGGGCGATGGAGAGCGCAACGCGCCGATGGTCGTCGGCCGCGGCATCCAGCAACAATCCCCTGCACGCCGTTGTCGATTTCTATCTGTCGGCCGGCCATCGTGGAGAGATGGGTGACGGTTGCCCGCTCGTGGCACTCGGGTCAGACGCCGCTCGGCAAAGTGAAGAAGTCCGGACGCCCTTCCAGGACGGCATCAAAGGCCATCTGCAGGTCATCGAAGAACTGATGCCGGCAGGAAGTGAATTCAATCCCGAGGAAAGGGCTATGGCCATGCTGTCACTGATGGTTGGAGCGGTCACGCTTTCCAGAATTGTAACCGATGAGGATATGTCCAACCGGCTGCTTCAGGCGGCGGCCAACGAGGTCAAGCGCCTCGCCCCGACCGAATAGACCGCGCGGCCGGCATTCCTTCTTTTACATGTACAGGTGAAGTCATCATGCGTCGTATCGTCGTCACAGGCATGGGAGCGGTAAGCCCGCTTGGTGCAAACGTAACCAGTTCCTGGGCCCGGCTGTTGGCCGGTCAATCAGGCATTCGTCGCCTCCCGGACGAGATCGTCGGCGATCTCCCGGCCAAGGTCGGGGGCGTTGTCCCGTCGATCGAAGACGATCCGGAAGCAGGTTTCAATCCCGACCTCATCCTCCCGCCAAAGGATCAGCGCAAGGTGGATCGTTTCATCCTCCTGGCAATTGCAGCAGCCGAGGAAGCGCTGGCGCAGGCCAGGTGGAAGCCCGCTTCAGACGAGGACCGTATGAGAACGGCAACCATCATTGCCTCAGGCATCGGCGGCTTCCCGGCAATTACCGATGCAGTCAGGACCGTCGATCAAAAAGGCCCACGTCGCCTGTCGCCGTTCACGATCCCCTCATTCCTCGTCAATCTGGCGGCGGGCCAGGTCTCCATCCGTCATGGCTTCAGGGGGCCGCTCGGAGCGCCGGTTACGGCCTGCGCGGCGAGTGTCCAGGCGATCGGCGATGCGGCCAGGCTTATTCGTTCGAACGAGGCCGATATCGCTGTCTGCGGTGGGACCGAAGCCTGCATCAACACGGTAAGCCTCGGGGGCTTTGCAGCTGCACGCTCTCTCACTGCCGGCTTCAACGACACGCCGGAGCTGGCATCGCGCCCCTTTGACATGCTCCGCGACGGTTTTGTCATGGGCGAAGGTGCGGGCGTGCTGGTCATCGAATCTCTCAGCCATGCGCTCGCGCGCGGCGCCGAGCCTTTGGCCGAACTGGTTGGATACGGCACCACAGCCGATGCCCACCACATCACGTCGGGTCCTGAAGACGGCTCCGGAGCCGCACGCGCCATGCAGATCGCCATTAGGCAGGCGGGCATCGCGCCGGAAGAGATCCAGCATCTCAATGCTCATGCCACCTCGACCCAGGTCGGGGATCGCGGCGAGATCGAAGCGATCAAATCGGTGTTTGGCACGGGATCGGGCCTCGCCGTGAGTGGCACGAAATCGGCAACAGGTCACCTGCTTGGAGCGGCCGGCGGTCTGGAGGCGATTTTTACGATCATGGCGCTCAGAGACCAGATCGCACCGCCGACGCTCAACCTCAATGCTCCCGACCCCGCAAGCGACGGGATCGACATCGTTGCAAAGAGGGCGCGTCCGCATCCGATGAACTACGCCATCTCGAACGGGTTTGGCTTTGGTGGCGTGAACGCCAGCGCCTTGTTCAAACGCTGGGCGTAGGCGCTTCGATCGGCCAATGGTCCCTTTCGATACCCCGGCCAGCAAGAGGATAACAACAATGATGAGTGCTAAACACGGTATGGCCGACCAGAAGCCTAAAATCACGGTGATCGGGGTCGGCGGCGGTGGTGGAAACGCGGTCGATAACATGATCGCGAAAAAGCTTGCCGGGGTGCAATTCCTCGCGGCCAATACTGACGCGCAAGCGCTTGCCAAATCATCGGCGCCGCAGATCGTCCAGCTTGGCCCGCAGCTCACCGAGGGACTTGGCGCCGGTTCGCTCCCGGATATCGGGCGGGCGGCGGCCGAGGAGTCGATCGACTATCTGATGGGGTATCTTACCAGCGCCGACATGCTGTTTCTGGCTGGCGGTATGGGCGGCGGGACCGGGACAGGTGCCATGCCGGTCATCGCACGCGCAGCTCGGGCGGCAGGCATTCTGACCGTCGCGGTCGTCACCGAGCCCTTCGTGTTCGAAGGGTCGCACCGCTTGCGCCAGGCGAAAGCCGGGATCGAGGCGCTTGTTCAGAGCGCGGATACCGTGATCGTCGTGCCAAACCAGAGCCTGTTTCGCCTTTCCAATCCTCACACGACCCTGGCAGAGGCCTTCGCCATGGCGGATGCGGTGCTGCATGCCGGTGTCAGCTCGGTCGTCGACCTGATCTTGAAGGAAGGCATCGTCAATCTCGATTTCGCCAACGTCCGGGCTGTCATGCAGGGCATGGGCAGGGCTGTCATGAGCACCGGCGAGGCAAGCGGACCCGAGCGCGCGGCCGAGGCCGCAAAGGCGGCGGTCGAAAACCCGCTGTTCGGCGATGCCATCCTCAGCGACGCGAGAGGCGTTCTAGTTTCAGTTTCGGCTGGCCGGCACCTCACCTTGCACGAAGTCGACGAGGCCGCCAGCCGCATTCGCGAAACAGTCGACACTGAGGCGGAAATCATCTTCGGGGCCGCCTTCGACCCTGGCCTTGGAGACACGATGCGCGTGTCGATCGTGGCGACGGGCCTGCAGTCCGAAGAGATCGCAATCGGGCGGGTCGCATAGCGCATTGTAGTCGCGCTGGGATTCAGGAATTTCGATTGAGACGAAGCATGACGATGTGGAAACGTTTTTTTGGCGAAATGGCGCATTTGGAAAGAGGTGCTCGGCGGTATCGATGATCTGCAAGGAGACCATCTCCTCAGCCTGGAGAGGCGCGTATCGAGCCTCGAAAAGAGAGTGGCGATCTTGAAGGAACGCGGTGACCCAGACTGATCGCTTGAGCGACTGGCTCGATCGATGTTCCTGATTGCGATGAGGCAGTCATCGAACGGATAAAACTCCCGTCGGGTCTCCGGGTTAGGACAGCATGCGCAGCGCGGCCATCACCTCTTCCAGAACACCATGCGCTGCTAGCTTCACTTTGATCACCTCATTCTTGTCTTCAGAATTTTCCGAGACGATTGAAGCCGGCTGAGGCCTTGCGGCGTCAGCTCCACGCGCCGGACGCGCCGGTCGACAACATCTTCCGTGATCGCCACGAACTGGCGTTTCGACAGCGGCTTCAGGTTTGCCGAGACCGTCGATGGATCAAGACCTAGCGCAATGCGCAGGTCTGTGACCCGCGGGCAATCCAGTGCAGCGATCGTTTGAAGCACTACGGCCTGCTCTCCAGTGAGTTCATGGATTTTGAGTGCCGCATTGATCTTGCGCGACAGGCGTCGGTTAAGGCGAAGGAAGGCGGAACAGAGGTCGTCGTTTTGGATAAAGCTCATCTTTTCTGTCCGATAGCGACCGTGATGCAAAGCGCAGAGTGCTGGGCTTTTCGACCCATAGATTTTGAACGCAATCCATATTGACTTAGATGCCGACAACAATCTAAGCCAATATGCGCTCGTCGCGTTGAAGGGATTCTCCATGAACAGCACATCGTCGACGCAAACGCCGTCTCCCACGTCGCGCAAAAATGTTCCTCATGCACTTAACGGGCCGATTGCACTTGCGATCCTGCGTCTTGCGGCGCCGACCGTACTCGTCCTTGTGGTGCAGACCATGGTTGGCGTGGCAGAGACATACTTCGTCAGCTTTCTGGGCACAGAAGCCCTCGCTGGCGTCACGCTGGTCTTCCCGATCCTGATGCTGATGCAGATGATGGCGAACGGTGGGATCGGTGGCGGAACCGCGGCGGCAATCGCCCGCGCATCGGGTGCCGGCCGCTACGACGATGCCAATGCCCTCCTTTGGCATTCGATCGTGCTCGCCTGCGGTCTCGGGGTCATCTTCTCCGCAGTGGGCTTCATGATCGGATCGACGCTTTACCCGGCGATGGGCGGAACCGGTGCGACTTTATCGGCGGCCATGACCTACTCGATGGTGGTGTTTTCCGCCTCCGTGCCGATCTGGCTGACAGCGTTGATATCTTCGGCTCTCCGAGGAGCAGGCAATGCCCGCTTCCCCGCCGTGGTAACCATTTCTGGAACCTTCGTCCTGCTTCCGCTCTCTCCCGCATTGATATTCGGGTGGGGGCCGTTTCCGGCTTTGGGCGTCGCTGGCGCCGGGCTTGCGGTCGCAGTCTACTATCTCATCACAGCGATGTGGCTGTTTGCTCACCTTCGCAGCGCCGGCAGTGTTCTCAAGATAAAGCCTGTCCCGCTCGAAAGGCGCCTGTTCGGGGAAATCCTCGGCGTTGGACTGCTGTCCGCTGTTGGCACCGTCCAGGTTAATGTCACGGTGACTTTTGTTACGGCGACCGCCGGCCGCTTTGGCACGGAAGCGCTGGCAGGCTACGGCATTGCGTCGCGTGTTGATTATCTTCAGATCCCCATCTTGTTCGGGTTGGGCACGGCCATCGTCACCCTGGTCGGCATCAATATCGGCGCAAACCAGATCGAGCGCGCGCGGAAAATTGCGTGGACGGGGGCCGGCATGGCGTTTGCGTTCTCGACAACCGTCGGTCTCGTCGTTGCGATCTGGCCGCAGTTATGGATGGGGCTGTTCACAGATGATCCAGATGTTGTCGCGCAAGGGGCCCTCTATCTGCACATCGTGGCACCGGTCTATGGCGCCGTGGGACTGGGGCTTGCGCTTTACTTCGCAAGTCAGGCGGCAAAGCGCGTGTTCCTGCCGGTGCTTGCTGGCACGGTCAGGATGGTCGTCGCCGCATTCCTGGGCTGGTCCGCTGTCGCTTTGTGGGGTGCCAACCTCACGCAACTATATTGGATCGTTGCAGTGGCTGCAGCGCTTTACGGCATGCTGACAGCCCTCGCGATCTATCGACAGACGTGGAATTGAAGCTCTTGCACCGGCACATGCCGCACGAACAGTTCATTCCGTACCGAACATCTCGCACAGGCTTGAAGGATTTTCCAAGCGAGTTAGTCAAGTGACTCAATCACGGCGTCTGGCGAGTGGAGAAAACAGCATTGTGTTCAAATATTCCTGGGCCGCCTTGAACGGATATGAACCTCGAACACTATGTGTCAGCAATATTAAGCCGACCAGCGTCCGCCAGAGCTGAGCCCAAAAGATTGCCTTCGACCATTTAAAGGTCTATCTTCTGGTCAAATTGGAGACCGATGTATGAAGCTCTCGCAGCAGGTAAAACCTATCAGCTATCTCAAGGCGCATGCGCCCGAGATCGTTCGTTCGCTGGCTGAAAATCGTGAGCCTGTCGTACTCACGGTGCATGGCGAGGCAAGAGCCGTGCTCCAAGATGTTACCGTTTACGAGGAAACCCAAGAGACAATCGCTCTGTTGAAGGTGCTAGCGCTCACCAACAAGCAAGTCGAAGCGGGCAAGGTCGATCGCGCATCCGAAGCATTCAAGCGGATCCGACATCGCGTTTCCCGATCCTGATGCCTTATACCGTTTTACTCTCCGAGGACGCGGAACAAGATATCGAGGACCTCTACCAGTTCATTGCCAACCGCGAAGGCGTAGAAACAGCAGATCGTATACTGGGCGAACTCGAGGCGGCCGCCTCGAGCCTAGAGGATATGCCGGATCGAGGGAACGTTCCAAAGGAACTCGCACCGATCGGAATCACCGAATACCGCGAGCTACACCACAAACCGTGGCGAATGATCTACCGGATCCTCGGCTCGGATGTGATCATTTACTGCGTCGCCGACGGGCGCCGAGACATGCAGTCATTGCTTGAAAGGCGCCTGTTTCGCACAGCAAGGTGAGAACCATCCCTCAAGGTCAACCGATCGCGGCCTGACTTCGGTTGCGCTCAGTGTGGTCGGACGACTCCATCAATCGCAGCTCAACCGTGCCGCTAAAATGCTAGGTTCGTCTACTCTCGAAACTCGAAGACCTCCTGTCGGTCGGACTTGAAGCTTGTTCGACAGTACGCTCCAGTCGATACATTATGCGATCAATCTGGAACAACCATGATCAAATCAGCATTTCAGGCGTAAGATTGAATTATGCAACTTGTTAGGTTTAATATTCCGCCATCCGCGTCGATGCCTTCATCTTATCACTTACGATGAGAGGCAGTATCCCCCCGGCTTTCAACGTCTCCACCTCTGCCATTGTTTCGATTGCGGCTGTTGCCACGAAGGAGAGATTTCCGCGGCCGGCGCGCCGGATCGTCACGGGGATCGGGCTCCGGGGGAAAACGCGGTCGATCTCCGCGTCGATTTCCAGCGTGTCACCTGATTTCAGATCAAGCGCTGCCGGCCCGAACTCGGGAGGGAGCCGCATCGGCAATATGCCCATGCCGATGAGGTTGGAGCGGTGGATACGCTCAAAGCTCAGGGCCAGGACGGCGCTGACACCAAGGAGCGAAACGCCCTTGGCCGCCCAATCCCGCGAAGAGCCCATGCCATATCGATCGCCGGCAACGATGACCACGCGCTGACCTTCGGAGGCATATCGTTGTGCGGCATCCCACAAGGGCAGGATTTCCTGCGATGGCCAGTAGATGGTGGAGCCGGGAGGGATGTCATCTCCCAGCCTGTTGCGCACAGCCCGGTTGGTGAACAGTCCGCGGACCATGGCTTCCCAGTTTCCACGCCTGGAGGCATAGACATTCAGGTCGTTCGGATTGTCGCCCATCGCGGTTAGATACCCGCCTGTTTCGCTTGCCGCCGGGATAGCGCCGGCCGGCGAGATATGATCCGTCGTAATATCGTCGCCGAGGAAGAGCAGCGGACGGGCCGTGTAGTGTCCGAGCAGGCTGCCTTTGCCGAGGCTGGCAAAGGGAGGCCGGCGAATGTAGGTAGACGTCTCATCCCAGGGGAAAAGCGTTGTTTCAGGCGCATCGAGGTCCCGCCACATGCGGCTGGCTTCTGCTTCTGCATAGGCCGGCGTGACGTCGTTCTTGTCGACCGCGTGCGCGAGAGCGTCGTCGATCTCCGCGCTCTGCGGCCAGAGCATCGCCAGGGTGACAGCTTCGCCATCCCGCGAATAACCGATGAAGTCGTTCATGATGTCGATCTCGACGCTTCCCGCCAAGGCGAACGCGATCACCATAGGTGGGGAGGCCAGGAAACCAGCTTCGAGATGGGGATGAACACGACCCGGAAAGTTCCGGTTTCCGGAGAGAACAGCGACGGGAAGAATGCCACGATCGGTCATAGCCTTGCTAACCGGCTCCGTTAACGGGCCAGAATTGCCGATGCAGGTCGTGCAGCCATAACCGACAATGCCGAAACCGACAGCTTCCAGATCTTCCAGCAAACCGGCCCGGCGCAGATACCGCTCTGCAGTCGGCGAACCGGGGGCGAGCGAGGTCTTGACCCAATGAGGTGGACGCAGGCCGTAAGCGCGCGCTTTTCGAGCAAGCAGCCCGGCTGCGATCATCAGTCTCGGATCGGATGTATTGGTGCAGCTGGTGATGGCCGCGATCGCCACCGCACCGTCGTTCGGCTGGTCCGGGATGGAGATCGCATTCCTCTTCATCGAAGCGATGGCTGCTTTCGTGCCGCTCACCGGCAGCCTGTCCTGCGGGCGGCTTGGTCCTGCCAGGCTGGGCTCGACGTGTGAAAGGTCGATCTCGATCGTGCTCGTGTAGCGCGGCGCGGTATCCGGATCGAACCACAGCCCGACGCGACGACAATAGCTCTCGACCAGTTCGATTTGCTGCTCGTCGCGACCCGTTGCGCGCAGATAGGTAAGCGTCTTTTCATCGATCGGGAAATAGCCGCTGTTGCCGCCGAATTCTGGCGTCATGTTTGCGACGACGGACCTGTCTCCAGCCGTCAGGGAGGAGACGCCGGGGCCGTAGAACTCGACATACTTATCCTGCAGATCGGTCTTGCGCAGGATATGCGTCACGACAAGTGCAAGATCCGTTGCCAGCACGCCCTCTTTCAGCCGTCCCGTGAGCCGCACGCCCACCACATCGGGAACGCGCAGGGCAACCGGCTTGCCGAAGAAAACGCTTTCGGCTTCGAGCCCGCCAACGCCCCAGGCAAGCACGCCGATGCCGTTGATCATCGGCGTATGGCTATCGGTGCCGATCAGCGTATCCGGCATCGCCCAGTGCCGGCCGCCGCTTTCGCGGGTCGCGACGACCGTTGCCAGTTTTTCAAGGTTGAGGGTGTGCATAATGCCGGTTCCCGGCGGATGCACCCGGAAATCATCAAGCGTATTGGTCGCCCATTTCATGAAACGATAACGTTCCGCGTTGCGCTGGAACTCGCGCGTCATGTTGCGCTCCAACGCGCGGGCTTCGCCGAACACATCGACACCGATGGAGTGGTCGGTGGAAACATCGACCGGAACCACGGGGTTCAGAAGCGCCGGATCGCCGCCGGCTTCGGCAAGGGCGGAGCGCATGCCGGCGATATCCACCAACGCGGGACCGCAGGTGGTGTCGTGCATCAGGACGCGACCGGGCAAAAACGGGATCTCCCGCTCGCTTGTGCCGGTTTCCAGCCAATCAAGGATCGCCTGCTTCGCGGCACCCACCTCCTCGCCTGCTGTGCGCAACACGTTTTCGAGCAGGATGCGGTGGATGTAAGGCAGGCGCGCCAGCGCATCTCCCACCTCGGCGGGAAGGTCTATGATGTCGTAGCGTGAGGAGCCGACGGTGATATTGGCAATCGCTATCATGGCGTCGCTCACCCACGCTCCGCGTCGAGACGCTTCGCGGCGACCAGAATGCCGTCGCTGTCGCCATAGAGATTGTCTCCCGGCCGGAACGTGACATTGCCGAAGCTGACGGGTACGGACACCTTGCCGACGCCATCCTTTGACGATTTCTTGGGCGACACCGCGCGGCAGAAGACCGCAACATCCATAGTGTCGATCTCAGCGCTATCGCGCACCGAACCGTTGATAACGATACCTGCCCAATCATTCTGCTTGAGGATCAGGGCTATCTGGTCACCGAGCAGGGCCAGCCGCATAGAGCCGCCGCCATCGACGACCATCACCCTGCCAAGACCCGGCTTCTGCAGTTCCGCCTTCAGAAGCGCATTGTCCTCGAAGCATTTAACGGTCTCGATCTCGCCCGAAAACATCTTCTTCTGTCCAAGCTTGATGAAGGGCAGGTCGCAGAAGGAAACGTCGTCACCGAATGCATCGACCAGATCGGCGGTTTTCATGATTTAAGTCCTTCGCCGAAAACGGCTTTCAGTTCCTGAACATTGCTAGTGGAAAGCATCCTGACCGGCGCACCGCGCAGCATGACCAGGAGCTTGGCGGTCTCCTCAAGTTCCTCGCTCGCATAAACAGCAGACTCGATGTCCTTGCCCGTGACCACCGGACCGTGATTGGCGAGCAGCACGGCGGCATAGGCGCCTCGCAGGTCACGGATGAGATCGCCGGCCTTTTCATCGCCGGGGCGCACATAAGGGATCAGCCGGACACGGCCGACACGCATGACGACGTAGGGGGTCAAAGGCGGGATGCAGTCTTCGGGGTCGGTATCGGAAAGGCAGGACAGCGCCGTCGCATAGGTGGAATGAAGGTGGACGACAGCGCCGGCCTGCGGACGGGTCTCATAGAATGCCCGGTGAAGGAAGATCTCCTTAGATGGCTTGTCGCCGGACACGTAGTTGCCCCGGTGATCGAGCTTGCCGATCCGCGCCGGATCGAGAAATCCAAGGCACGAATTAGTCGGCGTCATCAGGATACCATCCTCGACGGCCGCGCTGATATTGCCGGCGGAGCCGACGGAGAAGCCGCGATCGAACAGCGATTTCGACAGCCGGACGATATTCTCGCGGGTCTTGCTTTCTGACATCATCGCCCAGCCAACCTTTCAAGCGCCTTCGTGAAGAAATCCGGCGCACCGAAATTGCCGGATTTCAGCGCAAGCGCGATCGGCTGATCGCCATCCGACAGAAGTACGGGCACGCCGGGATCGATTTCCGGGCCGATCGTCAGGGCCCCGAGATCGAGGGCGGAAACGACCGCGCCGGAGGTTTCCCCGCCGGCAACAACAAGGCGGCGAATGCCGGATGCCACGAGCCTCTGTGCCGTCTCGGCGAACAGCGCATCGAGCCGGTCGGCCACGGCTTGTCGGCCGTAGCGTTCCTGCAAGGCACCCACCTCCTGCGGCGTGCCGGAGGAATAGACGAGCGGCGCCTTGCCGCGATGACCGGTCAGGAACTCCAGCAGCGTGTTTGCCGTGGTCTCTCCGGCCATGACGGAATGCACGTCGATCGGAAGACTGGGGTGGTTCCGGCTATGGATCTCCACCTGCTCACGGGTCGCGCCGGAGCAGCTGCCGGCAAGGATCGCTTCCGGTCCCTCCGCGCCGAGCAAACCACCGGAATTGCCTTTGGCCAGGCCAGCGCGGATGAAATTGGCGCCGAGGCCAATCGCGATGCCCGAGCCGCCGGTCACAAGCCGGTGACCAGCAATGGCGGTAGCGATGGTGACAAGATCGTCATCGGAGGTGGCATCGACGATAACGAGTGTTTCGCCGTTGTAGGAAGCTGCGTCGAGCGCGGCGCGAACCGCATCCGCTCCCCTTCGCACGGTCTCCTGTGTCACGAGGCCAACCTTGTCCACGACCTGTCTCGTCAACCACCGGCGGATGTCCGGATCACTCATCGGGTTGAGCGGATGGTGCTGCAGGCCCGATTCATTCAGCAACCGGTCCTTCACGAAAAGATGTCCCATATAGACTGTACGGCCCGCCCCCGGAAAAGCGGGACAAGCCACAACGCCGTTGACGCCCAGCGCCCTGGCCAGCGCCTCGCCCACAGGGCCGATATTGCCCTCCGGCGTGGAATCGAAAGTGGAGCAATATTTGAAGACGATCTGACGGCAGCCTTGGGCAAGCAGCCAGGAAAGCGCCGCCAGCGATTGTTCGATTGCCTGTTTCGCCGGGATCGACCGGCTCTTCAGCGAAATGACCCCCGCTTCGATATCGGCGGGCGCATCCTCGGAAGGGACACCGAGAAACTGCGCCGTCTTCAAGCCGCCCTGACCGGGCAGGCCCTTGGAGATCGTGTTGGCGATATCGCTCGCCCCGGTAAAATCGTCAGCAATAACGCCGAGCAACATGATAAGACCTCAAGCCTTCAGCAGATGTTTCAGTTTGGCGACGGCGGCATCCGGGCTCGTCAGGACCGGAATATCCGTGACGTCCTGCACCGGTTTCAGCGCGCGCGCCGTCGAGAAATGGGCGAGCGTGATCGCGTCGAAGCCTTCGAGCTTCGCTGCAGCCGCAGCGACCAGCCGGTTGTGGATTTCGACATCCCCTGCCCTCACCGCCTCGATGGCGCCCTCGACAAGAATGCTTTCGATGTCTGCCGCAGCATTCAGCCGATCAGCCTCTTCACGGAACTCCACCTCCATGCCCTCCCGCGCCGGGGGAAAGGTGTAGAGCATGGCGGTGCGGCCACCCTTTCGGATCGCGGCCTCGAACATCGCCTCGTTCGGCTTCAGGACCGGGATATCGACGGTGGTAGCCGCGTGCTCTATCGCCCGGCCAAAGGCGGAGCAGGTAAAGAGCACGGCTTCGCAGCCGGTGGAGCGGGCGTATTTCGTGAGCGCCACAATCCGATCGGTCAGCGCTTCGGTGATTTCAGCCACCTTTGCGCGATCCGGCGAGAGGCTGTCTTCGAGAATGTTGATCGGCTCCGCCTGCGGCCAGGAGGATGCGAATGCGGCCTTGATCGGATCGATGGCGATGGTGGTTGCGTGAATAAGCGCGATACGGGGACGGTTCATGGGATCACCAGAGAAAGAGTGGCGGCCGTCCGGGAGGACGAACGGCCGCCGGGAAGGGCACTCACTTCTGAGCGCCGGAGAACACCCAGATGCTTTCCTGCGGAATCTGTGCCCAGACCTTGCCTGTCGCCATGCGCTTGGTGCCATGCGCCTTGACAACGAAATCGCCACGGCTGAGGCGATATTCCCAGCGGTCGCCGAGATAGATGCTGTCATCGAGCTGCATCTCGATGCCGTCGGTTGCCGGCGTGTCGCTGACCTTGATCTGCTCGACGCGGATGACGGCACGGGCATCCTGCGACTGGCCGAGGCCTGCCGCTTCACGCACGGTGCCATTCAAGGACCAGCCGTTGCCGCCAATCACGGCAGATTTGCCGTCGACCGTCTGGACCTTGCCGCTGACGATGTTGTTGGCGCCAAGGAAATCGGCGGAATAGAAGCTGTTCGGGTTGGAATAGATCTCCTGCGGCCCGCCCTGCTGGACGATGCGGCCATCCTGCAGCAACAGGATGTTGTCGGCGGCAGCCAGCGCCTCGCCCTGATCGTGCGTCACCAGGATGGCACAGATCTGCAGGTCGAGGATCAGCTTGCGGATCCAGTAACGGGCCTCTTCGCGCAGCTTGGCGTCGAGGTTGGACAGCGGCTCGTCGAGCAGCAGCACGCGCGGTTCATAAACCAGCGCCCGGCAGATCGCCACACGCTGCTGCTGGCCACCCGAGAGCTGCGACGGATAACGGTCGGCCAGATGGCCGAGGCCCATCCGGTCAAGGATCGCCTGCACGCGCTTGCCGATGTCGGTCGGCGAGACATTGCGCAGCTTCAGGCCGTAGCCGACATTTTCCTTGACAGTGCGGTGCGGCCACAGCGCATAGCTCTGGAAAACGAGGCCGATGTTGCGCTGCTCGGGCGGCAGCGCCAGCTTCTTGTCGCCATCGAGAACGGTCTTGCCGCCGATGACGATGGTGCCGATTTCCGGCTGTTCCAGGCCGGCGATACAGCGCAGCAGCGTGGTCTTGCCGCTGCCGGAGGCACCAAGCAGGGCGACGATGGAGCCACGCTCGGCGGTGAAGGATGCACCCTTCAGGATCTGCAGGCCGCCCAGCCACTTCTGGATATTGTTGACGACGAGTTCAGTCATGGATTTTTGCTCCCAGTCGGAGGGCGAGTGCGAGGCCCGCGCCGGTCAAGACAACACTGATGAGGGAAAGGGCTGCGATCGTATTCATGGCGCCGGTCTGCAGGAGCGAGACCATCAGCGAGCCGATGACTTCGGTTCCGGCACCCATCAGGTAAACACCCGTCGCATATTCGCGAAGGAAGATGATCATGATCAGCGCCCAGGCGCCGGCGAGGCCGGGACGGACGATGGGGATGACGACGTCCTTCCAGGTGCGGCCGATGGTGGCGCCGGTGGTGCGGGCGGATTCTTCGAGTTCCGGGGCAACCTGCAGCAAGGTGCCCTGCAGCAGCCGCAGGCCATAGGACAGGCCGACGACGACATAGGCGACGAAAATGCTGATCAGTGTCGGGCGAAGCGGCGTGAGCAGCGGCACGAACAGGAAGACCCAGAAGAAGGCAAGACCGATGACCAGACCCGGCAGCGCACGCGGCAGAAGCACGATGTAATCGAGCAGCGTGTTCGATGCGCCCCAATTGCGGTGACCGGCAAGGCCGACCATCAAATAGATCCCGACCGCAACCGCGCCGCCGACAACCGACAGGATGACGGTGTTGATGATACCGCGCACCAGGCTCGGCACTTCGAGCAGATGATCGAAATTCGCGAAGGTCAGCTGGGCGAAGAGATTGACGCCCTCACCCCAGGCATCGACGAAGGCACGGACCGTGATGCCGCCGATGGGCAGGACGACGGACACGAACAGCCAGAAGCCGATGATGGACAATGCAATGACCTGCCCGCCTCGGCCGAGCTTGAGGGTGGCGACACGCGCACCCTTGCCGCCCATCGCCACATATTTGCGGGCGTTTTTCAGAAGCTTGCGCTGTGCCCAGACGAGCGGCAGCGTGATCAGGATCAGAACCACGGCGACAACGGCCATCAGCTGGTAGGTCGGCGTGCCGAACAAGGTCGTCAGCTTGTAGATATAGGTCGTCAGCACCATGATCCCGTTCGGGTCACCCAGAACGAGCGGGATGCCGAAGGTTTCGAAGCCGAGCAGGATGTTGAGCGAGGCGGCGAAGATCAGCGACGGCAAAACCATCGGCAGCGTCACGTCACGCGAGACCTGCCAGATCGATGCGCCGGTGGTGCGGGCGGCCTCTTCCAGATCGGACGGCAGATTGCGCATCGACGATGACACATAGAGATAGACATGGGGAACGTGGCTGAGGCCGGCGATCAGGATCATGCCCGGTAGGCTGTAGATGTTCCACGGCACGAAGCCAATCAGCCCGCGAATGAACAGCGACACGAAGCCGGTCGGGCCGACAGAAACGGTGTAGCCGAAGGCGAGAACGATCGATGAAATGAACATCGGCACGAGAACGAGGATCTCGAGAAGCCGCTTGCCCTTGATGTCGGTGCGGGTGATCAGGAAGGCGAGCAGCCCGCCGAGCGGCACGGCAATCGCGACCATGCCGAAGGAAAAGACGGCGGTCGTGCCGAGCGCCTTGTAGAAATTCCTGTCGGTGAAGACATAGCGGTATGCATCGAGACCGAACTTCGCCCGCGGGCTGAAGAAGGCAGCCGACAGGAAGCTCTGGTAGATGATCAAACCGACAGGAGCCAGAACGGCAATGGCCAGCAGGCCGATGACAACGGTGCGATAGACACTCGCATTTCCGTGGCGCGGCATCTTTGCCGGATATTTTTTCTCGGCCGCCGCCTTCGTCATCGGAAGCGCAGCCGGCGCTTGTGCATGGGTAGACATAATCGCCTCTCACAAGGGAAATCGAAGCTGCGGCGCGACCATACGCGCCGCAGCAGGAGAGATGTCAGCGACCGAGCGCGGCCTTCCAGTCGTTCAGGAACTGAACGCGCTTCATCTGGTCCATGTATTCGAGCACGCCTTCATCAACGGCGATCGGCTTCAGGCCGCCGCCGACACGCTCGTTGAGCGTCTTGATGTTGAGGCCGGCGCTCACGTCTTCACGCACCGAAGGCAGGCCGCCTTCGGCAAGCAGGGACTGACCTTCCTTGGACAGCATGAAGTCCACGAAGACCTTGGCGGCGTTCGGATGCGGCGCACCCTTGGTGACGAGGGCAAGACGCGAGAAGGCCGGCGTATAGTCGGTCGCGAAGTGTACGCCGAGGTTCGGGCTCTCCTTGATCCAGTCGAGCGCGTAGGAACCGATGATGTTGATGGCGATGACGTTTTCGCCGGAAACAACGGTTTCCTTCATGCCGCCGGAGCTGGAATAGATTTTTACGCCATCATCGCCCATCGCCTTGGCGAGATCCCAGAAATCCGGGCGGTTCTTCGCGTCGTTCGAATGGTTGAGGAAGCCGGAGCCGCTCTTTTCCGGGTCGAAGGTCGCGACCTTGCCCTGCAGCTCGCCCTTGTTGTCCTTCAGGAAGGTGATGAGATCGGCATAGGTCTTCGGCAGCTTGTCTTCCGTCAGCGCCTTGGTGTTGTAGATCATGCCGATCGGCTCGACGGTGGTGCCGTAGAGAATATTCTTGTAGGTGGCCCAGGCGGGAAGGTTTGCGGCTTCCGGCGAGGCATATTCCTCGGCATAGCCATCCTGAACCAGCGTCATCTGCAGGTCCATCGCCGAGCTCCAGACCACATCGGCGGTGACCTGGCTGGCCGCGGCCTCCGAAATCACCTGGTTGTAGGCGCCGTTGGTGCCAAGGTCGTTATAGGCGATCTTGATCCCGTATTTCGCCGTGAAGGCATCCTGCAGCTTCTGCGACTGGGCGGCATCGGTCGAGGTGTAAATCGAAACCGTGCCTTCCTTCTTTGCCGCTTCAATGATGGCGGCGTAATCGGCCGGATAGCCGGCCGGCACATCCTGCGCCCATGCAGAGACTGCCGAAAAGCCGAGTAGCGCGGTTGCCGCGGCAAGGCTTCGTACTGTCTTCGTGTTCATGCTCTTCTCCCATGTTGTGCCCGCGCTCCACGCTCCTCCGGGCGAAACTTCCAGGGCCGACGATCCGGCCCCAGAAAATGCTGAGTTTGGATTTTTAAATCGATATATCCAACAGGCGATCAGGCGACGGCAAAGGTCCGGCTGCTGTTGCCATTGTGGATCACCTTGGTGACTGCGGCACCGAAAGCATCAGTGTTGGCGTTTCCGCCGAGATCGCGGGTGCGGGTGGCTGGATTGGCGAGAACCTCATCGACCGCCCTTTCGATCTCCGCTCCGGCGGCCTCAAACTGCGGCAGGCCACGCTGTTCACCGAGCCAGCTCAGCATCATGCCGACGGACAGGATCAGCGAAGTAGGGTTCGCGATATTCTGGTTTTCGATGTCCGGTGCGGAACCGTGCTGCGCCTGGGCGCAGACAAGGCCGGTTTCGGCATTGGCATTGATCGAACCGGCAAGACCGAGACTGCCGGAAAGCTCGCTGGCGAGGTCGGAAAGGATGTCGGAATAGAAGTTCGTCGCAACGATCACGTCGAAGCGCGAGGGATCGCGCACCAGATGGGCGGCCATCGCGTCAATGATGAATTCATTGAGCGTGACTTCCGGAAACTCCGCCGCAACCTTGCGAACCTGCTGCAGGAACAGGCCATCCGTCAGGATGAAGTTGTTGGCCTTGTGAACGGCCGTCACCTTCTTGTTGCGCTTCATGGCAAGAATGAAAGCCTGGCGCGCAATGCGCTCGCAGGCTGAGGCCGTGATCTTGCGAACTGAGAGAGCGACATCCGGCGTTGGCATGAATTCGCCCGTGCCGGCATACATATTGCGGTCGGGATAAAAGCCTTCCGTCGCCTCGCGCATGATGACGAGGTCCATCTTCTTGGCATCGTTGAGGAACGGACGCGAACGCGCCGGCCGAACGTTTGCATAGAGATCAAGCTTGACGCGGAAGCCCGCCGAAACGTTGACGCCGCCCTTGTCGCGCGCCGGATAATCCATATGCGACTGGGGACCGAGAATGACGCCATCGAAGGTGCGTGCACGCTCGATGGTCTCGTCGCGAAGCGTGGTGCCGAACTTTTGGAGGCTCGCAAAGCCGGTGTCTTCGAAATGATATTCGAGTCCGAGCGAGAAGGCAGCATCGGTCGCCTTCAGCACCTCCATTGTCGCGGCGGTGATTTCCGGGCCGATGCCATCGCACGGCGTCACAAAGATCTTCATTGATTGCTCTCCCATGAGGCGACGAACTGTCACGTCGCTGAATGCCACGAGAGATAATTGGCTTTTTTAAGCTAAAAATGCAATCGAAAAATTCATTCGGATTGCTTTTCTTGGGAATGCTGGGACCAAGACCATGTAATTGGTGATTTTTTCGACAGCGCGCCGCCGAGGTGCCGGCGCATGGCAAAGGAGGCTTCGACGATCTCGCCCTGCTGCAACAGATCCAGAATCGCGAGATGCTCCTGGCACTGGCGCACCGTGCGGCTGCGATCGACCCGCGACCGATATTCCAGCAGGCGACGCATCCGGTTCACCCGGACCAGCGACAGGTGAAAGAACGGGTTGTTGGACATCTTGATCAGCTCTTCATGGAAGAGCGCACCATTGTGTAGAAGCCGCTCGGCCGGCAGCCGCTCGATATCTGTATCCAGCATCCGCATCTGGATCCGGCGCTGTTCGTCGATGATGGTTCGATCAAGACGGAACTCCGGCTCCAACATGGCTGCCGGCTCGATCAGCATGCGAAAACGGTAGATCTGCTCAAAGGCTTCCGCCGTCTTGGCAACCGGCAGGAAACGCCAACCATAACCCTGCTTTCTCTCCGCCCAGCCCTCGCGCGCGGCACGCAGCAGAATATCGTTCAGCTGCGCCTTTGTGAGGTCATAGCGCTCGCGCAACATCTGCTCGGTGACTTCGGCCGGGATCTTGTCCGTCAGCCAGTCTTCGGCAAGCCGCTGGTAATCGTTTGCGACCTCAAACGGCCTTGCCTCGTCACTCACCGGCTCGACCACGGCGCCGGCCGATTCCTTGACGAAGAAGCCACGGTTTTCCTTGAGTTCCACCAGCCCCTGATCCGAAAGGATCTGGAATGCATCCCGCACCGGCTGGCGCGAAACTCCAAATCGATCCGCAAGATGCTGCGCCCGCAAATGCTCTCCCCCGACAATCTCACCCGAGGTGATGAGAAGCGTGATCTCATTGGCGATGTTCAATGCAAGCGGACTGGAGGCCATGTCATATCCAATAGTGCGAGGCGCGTGCGCCGGATCCCGCCAGTTTTACGCGAGCGACCGCGCGATGGAAACGGGCGATCCGCGAATTTTGCACGAAACACGGATGAAAAGCCAATTTTTCGGCGCAATCGCTCTCCCAGAACGTGAGGGGGAGCCTGAAACCATCCGAAAAGATCGGCTAACCACGGCGCATCGTTCAGAGACTGAGGTGTCTCTGTAATGACATGTTCATAAAGAATTTTTTGCCAATCACGGCGTTTATTCTCGCAGCTTGCGGAGATGTAGTTCTGGGCGGATCGACACCTATGCCAGCCACTCCGCTTGACAAAATGAGATTTTTTGCATTTTAAGTTTTAAAAATGCAAAATGGGAATCAATTTTCCCTATTCCATCCAAGAATCAGGAGATCACCGTGATCACGACGATCAATCCCGCCGACGGCAAGGAGCTTGCCCGTTACGATCTACATGATGACGCCGCCGTCGATGCCGCCCTCGCCAATGCAGCGGAAGCCCAGAAAGCCTGGCGTCGAGAGCCGGTCGAGGTCCGGGTGAACCTGCTCTTCGCCATGGCAAAGGTTCTGCGGGCGGGAAAGGCCGAATATGCGGCGATGATTACGCGCGAGATGGGCAAGCCGATCGTCGAGGCAGAGGCCGAAATCCAGAAATGCGCCTACAATTGCGATTTCTATGCCGAACATGCACCGCAGTATCTCGCGGATGAAACGCTGGTCTCGGATGCAACGGAAAGCTTTGTCGAATTCGATCCGCTCGGCGTCGTGCTCGCAATCATGCCCTGGAACTATCCGTTCTGGCAGTTCTTCCGTTTCGCCGCGCCCGCCTTTGCCGCCGGCAATGGCGCTATCCTCAAGCACGCCAACAACGTGCCGGAATGCGCGCTGGCGATCGAGGATATCATGCGCGAAGCCGGCTGCCCGGAGGGGCTGTTCAGGACACTGCTGGTCGAGCCTTCGAAAGTCGCCGGTATCATTGCCGATGACCGCATCGCTGCCGTCACCCTGACGGGGTCGACGGAGGTCGGCGCCATCGTCGCTTCCCAGGCCGGCAAGGCCTTGAAGAAGCAGGTCCTCGAGCTCGGCGGCTCCGATCCCTTCATCGTTCTGGCCGATGCCGATCTCGAAGAGGCGGCCGCAACAGCGGTGAAGGCGCGTTACATCAATGTCGGCCAGTCCTGCGTCAACGCCAAGCGCTTCATTGTCGAGGAGAGCATTGCCGATCGGTTCGTAGACCTGTTTTGCGCCGGCGTCGCCAAATTGAAGATCGGTGCGCCCACGGAGCGCGACACCAATATGGGCCCCATGGCACGGGAAAACCTGATGAGCGGGCTGCATGCGCAGGTCGAAAAGACCCTTGCCGCCGGCGCGACGTTGAGAACCGGCGGGAAGCCCATCGACGGTGATGGCTTCTACTACCCGCCGACGGTTCTAGATCACGTCACGCCCGACATGGTGACCTTCCGCGAAGAAACATTCGGCCCGGTGGCCGCCATCATCCGCGTCAAGGATGCGGATGAGGCCATTGCGCTGGCAAACCAGACCGAGTTCGGCCTTGGCTCGGCGCTGTGGAGCCGCGATCTCGACCGGGCGCGAAAACTCGCCCGGAAGATCGATGCCGGCGCAGTCTTCATCAACGGCATGGTGGCCTCCGACCCCCGCTATCCCTTTGGCGGCATCAAGCGCTCCGGCTATGGCCGCGAACTCGGCGTCTACGGCATCCGCGAATTCGTGAACATCAAGACCGTCTGGCTCGGCCCGGTCAAGGCAGCGAAGCGAGGAGGAAACCATGACAGCCCAGCCCGCCATCCTGAGACCCGCCGAACTGAAGACCAACGATCGCGGCGGCGGCGCGCGCACCACGCCGCTCGTCACCCGCAAATGTGGCTCGACCAGCATCGTCAACGGCATCACCGCCTTCGATCCCGGGGCTTCGATCGGCCTGCACAAGCACAATTGCGAAGAAAGCGTCATGGTGCTCGACGGTCACGCGATCGCCGAGATCGATGGCGTGCGCTATCCACTCGGCCCGAACGACACGACCTGGATACCGGCCAACATTCCCCACCGCTTCATCAATGCCTCGCAGAGCGAGCCGATGCGAATCTTCTGGATCTACGCTTCGATCGACGCCACCCGCACGATGATCGCGACGGGCGAAGAACGCGCCATCGATGCCGAACACAAGGCCTGACAAGGGAGACAACCATGATCCTTGAAGTTGCCGAGTTCACCGTCAAGGCCGGCGATGAAGCTGCATTCGAGGCTGGAGCGGCAAAAGCCTTCCCGCTGTTTCTGCGCGCCAAGGGCTGCCACGGCGTAAAGCTGCATCGCGTGATCGAGCATGCCGGGGTCTATCGGCTTCTGGTGAACTGGGAGACCGTAGACAACCACATGGTTGATTTCTGGAACTCAGATGACTTCCAGGCATGGCGCCAGCTTGTCAGCCCCTATTTCGACGGGTCGCCCAAGGTGACTCATTCGCAGGTGTGATGAGCAGCGACGCCGGCTTCCCCGAATGACACTTGCGGCAACCGGCAAGCTCGCCTTGACACTTTTGATCGGCGCTCTCGGCGGCTGGATCATGTGGCATTTGCATATGCCGCTGGCCTGGCTACTCGGGGCGATGATTGCCTGTGGACTGGCGGCGCTGCTCGGTCTGCCACTGGCCTTGCCGCCCTTCATCAGGCCGCCGATGACGGCAACCATCGGCGTGATGCTGGGCGCCTCCTTTTCACCGTCGGTCTTCGACCATGTCGGCCTGTGGATCGTGTCGTTGCTCGGCCTCTCGGTGTTTATCGCAGCGGCCGGAGCGTTCGCCTATATCTACTTCCGGAAGATTGCCGGTTTCGATCACCCCACAGCCTTTTTCTCGGCCATGCCCGGCGGGCTCGTCGAGATGGTGACGCTCGGCGCGGAGCGCGGCGGCCACGAGCGAATGATCTCGTTGATCCATGCCGCCCGCATCTTCCTCGTCGTTCTGTGCCTTCCCTTCATCATCCAGTTCGTGACCGGCCATGTGATCTCGCGCAGCGGCTCAAGTTTCGTTCCTCTATCGACCGTGGAGTTGCCGGAGCTTTTGTGGCTCCTCGCCGCCATGGCGATCGGCGTGGTCACCGGCACGCTGCTGAGATTTCCGGCACGTTATCTCATGGGCCCGATGGCAGTCTCGGCGGCGCTGCATTACTTCGGCGTCACGGATTTCCAGCTCCCAAGCGTCGTCCTCGGCGCCGCGCAGGTTGTGATCGGCGCCACGGTCGGCTGTCGGTTCGTGAAAACACCGCCAAACCTGATCGCCCATGTCATCGGCCTCTCGATCGGGTCGACAGCACTGCTGCTGTGCATATCGCTGGCCTTCGCCTTCCTGATCTCGCTATGGACCGGAGAACGCTTCATCGGCCTGGTGCTCGCCTATTCTCCCGGCGGTGTCGCCGAGATGAGCCTGATCGCACTCTCCCTTGGCATCGAGATTCCCTTCGTGGTCTTCCACCACCTCGTCCGCGTCTTCCTCGTCGTGGCAGGATCGGCTGCGTTGTTTCGGATGACAAATACTAGATGAGACTATCTAATACTCTTGAACGGAATCGAACCGCCGACAGCCAAAAAATGGCGTAAGATTCACTCGTCGCCGAACTCAAAGGGCCATATCTGGGCACCATGCAGAATGCGAACGCGGTCGGCTGTCACCGTGTATGCGGCGATTTAGGGAGTGCGCGGAATTACCAACTCACGGGTTCCCTGAATTCGACCAGGGCGGCCGCTTTCGGGAAAGTCGAGGAGACGCCGGACTGCATGCGCGATCTCCTCGTCGACGTGCACCGCCGCTTTCGGGTTTTCACTTTCAATGTAGCTGAAAATAGCGTCTCGATCGTCAAGCGCATACCGCGCCCAGACAAGCCTCATCGGTCGCCAGCCCCGGCCTTGCGCAGAGCTGCCGCCCGGCGCTCGCGAAAGCGAGCCTCAGCATCCGCATCCTGGTAATCAGGTCGCGTATCCTCGAGAGCCTCCAAGACTTTGGCGCGGAACCAGGCATCGTGGGCGTCACTGCTACCGACCATCTCGAGCGGTAATGAGCCTTCGTTCGCCGTTCGCGTCAGAAGGATACGAACAACATCCGAGACAGTCAGCCCCATGTTTTGCAGGACAGCCGTGGCGCGGTCCTTGATGTCAGCATCAATCCGCGCCTGGACCAGTGCATTTGCAGCCATGACAAAATCTCCTTCACAAGCCAATGTAATGCGCTTGCATGACAAAATCCAGTATCATCGCGACTGGTGAGGCTTTGGAGTTTAGCCGGTGTCTTCAGGCGAATAGCGGTGGCTCTCAAGAAACTGTTGGGGAAATAGCCACCTTGTGTGCCCATCACTTTCACCGATAGCGATGGGCACACAGTCGCCATCTGTCTAACACCATCACAGACCAAATACAGAGATCACCGCCGTGGACCATTCGCTTTCAAAACGCCTTGTTGCCGAGGCCTTCGGGACGGGCCTGCTCGCGGTATCCGCTGTTGGAAGCGCGGCAATGGCCGGTGCGATGACGGATGTTCCGGCGTTGGTTTTGCTTTGTGTCGCTATATCCTGCAGCGCGGCGCTATACCTCATTCTCGAGCTCCTCGGGCCGATCTCCGGCGGCCACCTCAATCCGGCGGTGAGTCTGGCAATGCTCCTTCAGGGCCGGATACTGCGGAACGAGGCGGCCGCCTATGTGTCCATGCAGACGGTTGGCGGTGTGCTCGGCGTTTTCTTCGTCCATGTCACTTTCGGTTTACCGCTGCTCTCTGTCGGCGTTCACGTACGAACCGGGTTTCCCGTCTGGATCGCCGAGGCAGCGTCTACGTTTGGCCTCATATTGACTATCCTCCTTGGGCTCAGGTTTCGCCCCAACTCTGTATCAGCCTTCGTCGGTGTCTACGTCCTGTCAGTTACGCTTTTTGCGTCGAGCTCCTTCGCGAACCCGGCGACCACGATAGCCAGGGCATTCACAGACAGCCTTGCGGGTATTCGCCCCGTAGACGTCCTGCCCTTCGTTGTTTCCCAAAGTCTGGGCAGTTTGCTCGCTGTCGGATTTGCACGGTGGTTGACGACTGCTTCCGTCGTTACGTCAGAGCGCCGCTAACACCCGTGGGGCACTCAACGGCCCCCAATGTCATCTCGTCTGACACTGGCAAAGGAGAGGAGACTGAGCCCGCACGCCGACTGAAGATGCGACGACCAAGGGTCGGCATCCTGGAGTGGCTCCGCTTTGCGGAGAATATGCAGACGTCACGTTGGAACTCCGCCTTTCAATTTCACGCCCAGCCCCGCCTTACGTTCCCGCGTTCACCTCCCCGCCCTGACCAGCGACCGTGCGATATCGATGATGTCGTCACGGGCAGCCGTCGGGTCATCCTTGGACCAGGCGACCCCAAGCCCGATCCGGAAGTCGACACCCCTCACCTTCCTGAGCTCGAAATTGCGATTGGGCAGATCCAACGTCCATTCCGGTGCAAAGCCGATGCCAAGTCCGGCCGAGACCAGTGACACCAGCGAAAAGGTGTCGTCGCAGGTATAGGCAACGCTCTTCGCAAGGTCGTGCTCCTCGAACTTTTCAGCAAAGTAGCGTTCCGTATAGGACAGGTTCTGCCGTGAGAACGAGATGATCTTCTCGCCCTGCAGATCCTCGATGCCGATCTCACTTCGCGAAAGCAGTGCACTGCTCTTCTCCACCGCCAGCAGATAACGCTCATGCGCGATCGAGAAGAACCGGAGCGAGCCGATGTTTTCGACCGGTCGGATGAAGCCGAGATTGATCTGGCCGTTTTCCAGCCCGCGGATGATGTCGTTGGTGGATCCGCTCGAGATGTGCAGCTCGATATCGGGATATTTCCGGCCGATGCGAGAAAGGAATGCCGGCAAAAGGCCGATCGTTGCCGGGTAGACGGTTCCGATCTTGATCTTGCGCCGCGCCTTGCCGGCGACCGAACGCACCACCTCGGCCGACAGGTCGACATCGCCAAGGATCCTGACACAGCGATCGTAGTAGACCTCCCCTGCCCTTGTCAGTTCCACTCGCCGCGTCGAGCGCTCCAGCAGACGAACGCCAAGTTCCTTCTCCAGCGACTGGATCTGACAGCTCAAGGCCGGCTGGGCGATATGCACCCGTGCTGCCGCCCGACCGAAATGCAGTTCCTCGGCAACCGCCACGAAATAGGAGAGTTGGCGAAGTTCCATGGAGCTCTGTCCTCCCAATGACGCGCAGGATTCGTCGCAATCACGCGCGGTTGATGCCGCAGCGAAGCACGCTTTTTCAGAAATATGTCGAATATATTCTATGGATTATTGCCACGCAAGGTGGTGGCCATAAATTATGGACACTCGCACGCGCATAGCTTGGAATCTCCGGCAGATACGGTCTTCGAAGAAGATCACGCAGGAGCATCTGGCGGTCGACGCGAACGTCGATAGAACCGCGATAAGCGGCATCGAACGGGGAGAATACAATCCATCTGTTGACTTGCTGGATCGGCTGGCCACCGCATTGAGCGTCGACATCTCAGATCTTTTCGTGGACCGACATGAATCCGCGCCCGCGCCAGATCCGTTGAAAGCAGGAAGAAAGCCCAAATAGCCCTCAGCCCGACAGAGCTGTCTCACCGGGTTCCCGTCGATACATTGCGCGACTTTCGAAGCATAGAAAGAGAACATGGTTCGGCGAGGCCATTTTTCGGCGCAGAACATCTCCATGCTGAAGCTCTTGGGGCTTGAAGCACCCCCTTACAACGACGGTGTTCTTTTTTTGCCAGCGCACCGCTTCCATGGCCCTTGCATCACAATCGCGCGCGAAAAGCCTCGATCATCGCCCTTGAGACATCGGCGGGATAGCAGATTGGAGCAGCGCCGCCGGGCTTCGAATACGCGCTTCGGCGCCCGCAGCGCCGCCCGGCGCGGTCGCGATTTTCTGGGCAAGGGCACGAACCACTGTAGCCGGAAATGGACTCAGCAATAATCCGCTGAATGATCACGGCATCGGAAATCCGCGGGACTTTGATTGGCTCTTCACGGGATGGCTCCGCGGATGCCGGGGTATCGCGCTTTGGCTCCGACCGCGGTTTGTCGGAACTAAGGAGATGCGATGCGATCCAACCCTCCCTCCGCGTGAGATTGTCTTTGATACGTGACCACTCGCCATCGACAGACAGTAAGCCGACCGGCCGACCCGCATCGTATCGGTCGAGGATCGCAAACTCCTTGCCCGGTCCTTCTCGTAAGGCGACGCGCTTGCCGCGCACGAAAACCGTAGTGATCGCTGTCTCAGAGTCGACGCTTTCAGCTGGCTCGGAGGTTTGGCCCTGCTGAGGCGCAACCGCAGAAACTTGAGTGCCACCTCCGGCCACGGGCTTCTGTTCCTGTGTGACAATTATTTCTGAATGCGGTCGCGTCTCATTGATCGCAGCACGCTCGGCGCCGAAAGAACCGAGCCAATAAATCAATGTTGCGGCCGCCACCGCACCAACAAGAAATCGTCGCATGCTACTTCCCCGCCCATGGGTTGTATCATCCAATGCTTTCGAGAAGACAGCAAGCCCACGAGATGGCCAGCCGAGCCAGCGAGCGATGACCCGCGACGTCACTAGAACCCATACCACTTTGGCGATCGCGGTTTGTGTCCTGTCGCGCCGTTAACCGCTATGGCTTTTTTGTGTTGCAACTTGAACTTGATGAATGTTCTCTGAACATCAACAGAGCGTGGGAGCACCAATCTTGCCAAGTTTTCCGTCCGGCCTCATCCGGATACTGGCCTTTTGCTTAGCCATTTCGTTTGGGTATCATCCAGCATTGGCCGGGACGAAAAAGTTTGGCCCCTTCTCGTTCGAGGAGAGCGACCCCAGCGTCATCACCCTCACCGGCGAGATCGACCTCTATTCCGCTCTGAATTTCAGGCGAGCACTTCATGCTTCGCAAGAAGCCAGATTGTTGGTGCTCGATAGCGTCGGTGGCGCTGTCCAGATGGCTCTGTTGATCGCCGACGACGTGCATGAGAGGCGCGTCTCCACCATTATCCCGAAAGGGAAAGGTTGCTACTCGGCTTGCGCTTTCATCTTTCTGGCAGGGGTAGAGCGCCAGGTGGACGGAGAGCTTGGCGTCCACCAGATCTCCAATGAATCGAACGACCTTGTGAGCGCGCAGCTGTCAATTTCCGATATCATTGACATGCTCGCTCGCTTCGATACGCCGGCAGAAGTCATGACGACGATGTTCAAGACCCCGCCATCGCAAATGCATGTGTTCTCGAACGAGGAAATTGGCCGCTTCAAGCTCAACCGCAAGGCCCCGGCGTCAACGGCGATTGAATCAATTCCCTCAGCCCCAACTGTCAGCCAAGAGGGCACACCGCCCTTGACGGCAAACTCTACTGCGGGCGGCGCCGGTGAGCCAAGCAACCAACAAGTTGCCGCAGCCAACCCTACGCCGATCGATCTCGGTCAGAGCGAGAAACTATCGGCGATTGAGGAGTTTGCCCGCAAGCCGACGCGTATCGCCGTTTACACGGGCCTTGACCTGTTTGGCGATGACCTCGGTTCGAAAAGGGCGATCGACGTAGCCGAATGCGCCAGGAGCTGCCTAAAAATGAACGGCGCCTGTAAGGCCTTCACCTTCAACGCCAATCCGAAGATCGTGCGCGGACCGAACTGCTTCCTTAAAGCAAAGGAAGGTCGTGCGGATGGCAACTCAGTGGCCATCTCTGGAAAAATCCTGGCGAGCGCCGATCCAGATCCGACGTCATTTAGCATGGGCACAATCGATCCGAAGAAGGCGCTATTCGAGGATGTCGATCTGCCTGGAGGCGATCTGGGCGTTCGTGCGTCGATCGCGAACGCATCGCCTCTTCAGTGCCGACTCGCTTGCATCGATAATGACCGTTGTGTTGCATTCACATACATCAAGAAGAAGCGGGAGTGCTGGATGAAAGGCGCCGTCGGCACACCACTCCTTAAGTCCGGTATGATTTCTGGTGTGAAGACCTTTGAAACCTTCGCGCCAGCGAGAATTGTAGGCCTCAACTGACGAGCTGAACCGTTATCGCATTTTGCGAAAGAAACTATGCGTCGGCGGAGTTGGCAAGTTGCCTTAGCTTCGCAACGCTTTCAGAATCGCGCTCGCCCGAGCCAACGCCGCTTCGGCCGCGCTCAGTTCAATGGACACTGACAACAGTTCGCGGTTTGCCATTGCGAGCACCACTCGCATGACCTCATCAGAGTTTTTGGCAAGGAGGATGAGGTGCCATCCCTCGGGCCCGCGGTCGCCGGCCAGCCAATATTTCGCGGTTCTCCCGCTTGCCCCCGTCCATCGCATGATGGTTTTTATTGCACGGGCGCCACCACCCAGCTCCCGGCGCAATGCCGCTGCAATGGCGACAATATAGTCCTCTCGGATACCTCGCGTTTGCGCCGGAACAATTGTGCCCATATTGGGAACCATGTTTCCCGCCTCCCCGGTCTATAATCTCCCACTCGAAGCTCAGCCCTAGAGCGAAATTTTGGCACGCCATGGTCATCGATTGGACGCAGAAGGGTGACGCCAAACCGCCGTCACTTAAACAACCCAAAGTTCGAGCTGCCACCTATGTTCGGATGTCCACCGAGCATCAAAAATACTCGACCGACAACCAGATCGCAGCGATCAGCCGCTACGCAGAGCAACATCATTTTGAAGTCGTGCGCACTTACGCCGACGAGGGGAAAAGCGGCCTCAGGCTCGTCGGACGAGATGCGCTTCAGGCACTGCTTCGTGATGTTGAAGACGGCATCGCCGGCTATGAGGCGATCCTTGTCTACGATGTCAGTCGCTGGGGGAGGTTCCAGGATCCAGACGAGGCCGCGGAAATCGAGCTGCGTTGCAAGCGCCACGGTATCCGTGTCCACTATTGCGCCGAGCAATTCAGCAATGACGGCAGCATCGGGTCTTCGATCATCAAGACCGTCAAGCGCGCCATGGCTGGCGAATATAGCCGCGAACTCTCCGTCAAGGTGTTTGCCGGCCAGGCGAACCTGATCCGGCTCGGTTTCCGGCAAGGCGGGCCCCCGGGATATGGCCTGAGACGCCTGCTTGTAGATCATGCCGGAAACGCAAAGGCTGAACTTGCCCGAGGGGAGCAAAAGAGCATCGCGACCGATCGCGTCATCCTTGTACCTGGTCCAGCGGATGAAATCCGCCTCGTGCGTCGTGTCTATCGCCTATTTGTCGACGAGCGGCGAAACGAAGCAGAGATCGCGGGGACACTAAACCAAGAAGGTCTTCTGAATGACTGCAGGCGTCCATGGACGCGCGGCACTGTGCATCAGATCCTAATCAACGAGAAGTATGTCGGCAACAACGTCTGGGCCCGAACATCTTTCAAACTGAAACAGGAGCATGTGAACAATCCCGAGGCCAACTGGATCCGAGCCGACGGGGTTTTCGAGGCAATCATTGACTTCGCAACATTTGAAAAGGCACGAGCTATCGTTGTCGCCAGATCTGCACGTCTTTCAGATGAAGCAATGCTCGACAAATTGGCCGGTGTTCTCACGCGCAATGGCTACCTATCCGGCTTCCTGATTGACGAGGCGGACGAATGTCCCTCAAGCTGTTGCTACGCCAGTCGGTTCGGCACACTGCTGCGCGCATATGCACTGGTAGGCTTCGTCCCCGACCGCGACTATCGTTATCTGGAAATCAATCGCACCCTTCGCCGCCTCTTCCCCGCAATCGTGGCCAACATCATCGAGGGATTGCAAGAGGCGGGTGGCACCGTCACACGAGATGCCGAGACAGACCTACTTACTGTCAATGAGGAGTTTACGGCGTCCGTCCTTATCTCACGATGTTTTCAGACAAGCATTGGAACGCTGCGGTGGAAGGTCAGGTTGGACACGGCGCTACGGCCCAATCTGACAGTGTTGGTCAGGATGGATCCCGACAACATCGCACCCTATGATTACTACTTGCTACCCCTGCTCGATATGCGTGAGGCGGTGCTGCGCCTTTGCGACAGCAACGGCCTTTCTCTGGACGCTTACCGATGTGAGTCCCTGTCGCGGTTTTATGCGATGGCCCGTCGCACCGCTCTTTTGGAGGTTGCCTAGATGGTCGCGGTTCCAGCGCAAAAGATAGAAATGATCCCGATCGAACGGTTGGCGGTCGTCAATCCACGGCTTCGAAACAAGAAGCAGTTCAAGGAGATCATCTCAAATATTGGCCAGATCGGCCTCAAACGGCCGATCACTGTCACCCGGCGAATGGAGGCAGGAGGTCCGTTCTATCATCTCGTTTGCGGCCAAGGCCGCCTTGAAGCCTTTATCGCGCTGGGCCAAGAACAGGTTCCAGCCCTTGTCGTGAATGCCAATCCTGAGGATTGCCTAGTCGCCAGCATAGTTGAGAACTGTGCCAGGCGGAAACACCGGGCGCTTGACCTTCTGCAAGACATTGGCGGCATGAAGGAACGTGGACACAACGCTCCGGCTATTGCGCGGATGACTGGGCTTTCCGCGGAGTACGTCTATGCTGTCGTTCACCTCTTGGAAAAGGGTGAAGAGCGACTACTGAGAGCTGTCGACGCCGGGCAGATCCCGTTCACAGTAGCCCTTGAGATTGCCGACGCGGACGATCACGACGTTCAAGCAGCGCTGCAAACTGCCTATGAGAAGAACCTTCTTCGCGGCAGGAAACTGATTGCGGCGAAACGTATCGTCGAGGCGCGCAGGAACCGTGGCAAATCCGTGCACTACAGCCCCAAACCTCGCCCTCCCACCATCTCATCAGAGGCCTTGTTGCGGGCCTATCAGGATGACGCGGACCGCAAGCGCATCCTCATTCGGCGCGCGGAAGCAGCGAAGGCGCGGCTTGCCTTCGTCACCGAAGCGATGCGTAGGCTGATCAGCGATTCTGAATTTAAGGGAGTTCTGGAGGAGGAAGGCTTGATCAGCCTGCCCGAAACCCTGGCGACCCGGCTAATCGCAGAAAGGGGACGTCAGAATGAAAGACCGTGAAACCAAGGCCCCTGTCGCGCTGGCCTTTGAAATGACGAGCTTGCGGATCCCGATCGCCGAGATATTGCCGCTCAAACAGCTCCCGCCAAACGTGACCAAGTCGATGAAGTACGCCCAAATAGCGTCCTCGATTGCTGAGCTCGGATTGATTGAGCCGCCCGTCGTAATCCGTGACAAAGCGGATCCCACAGTGTTTCATCTGCTCGACGGTCACATTCGTATCGATGTCCTCAAGAAGTTGGGCGAGACGGAGGTGGTCTGCCTGGTCGCGATCGAAGACGAGGCATTCACCTACAATCGCCGAATTAGCCGCCTGGCGACGATCCAGGAACACAAAATGATCCTGACTGCCATCGAGAAGGGTGTGCCTCAAGAGCGGCTGGCGCGAGCATTGAACGTGAACATCCACAGCATCCAGCAGAAGAAGAGCTTGCTTGACGGCATTTGTCCCGAAGCAATCGACCTTCTAAAGGACAAGCATGTCCCAGTGAACACCATTGGTCAGCTGAAGAAAATGAAGCCGATGCGCCAGATTGAATCGGCGCAGTTGATGACCGCGATGAACAAGTATTCAATCACCTATGCGCGTTCGCTGGTCGCGGCCACGCCAGAATCGATGCTCGTTCGACCGAAGAAGCCGATCCGCGGCCTCAGCGGCGATCAGATCGCGCTCATGGAAAATGAAGCAGCCAACCTCGACCGCGAGTTTAAGACGATCGAGCAAGACTATGGTGCCGATCACCTCGACCTCGTTTTGACCACCGGATACCTCACACGTCTGCTCAGCAACGCCCGGGTTGTGCGATATCTCGCCCAAAAGTTTCCGGACATCCTGGCGGAGTTTCAGAAGATTACGGAACTGCGAAAGGCAGCCTGATCGCAAGGCCCGCGACTTCTCGGCCGCCCCGAGTTGGCAATGAAATAAGAAAACTCAACTCTCTTTCGCCTTGAAAGGAGTCGAACCATCGTTGCCTCTGGGAAACTGTCGAGCTTGTGAACCAGTTACTCGGTAAATGATCGCAAAAAGTGTCGGCAGCGTCGGTGTCAGGACTTGTTCGCGCGCGGCTTGACCGGCAAAAAGGGTCGCGCGCCAAGAGGTTTAGCATAGCGCCGGCCAAGCCACCGGCAAATGAGCGAAGAATTGTCGCCGGTCGGATGCAGGTTTTTCAGCAGGCCGCATGATGCTCAACGCATTGCCAGCACCATCAGGGAAACGACGGCGGCGAGCTACCCGTCGGGGGACTCGCCCTCCCAGGCGAGCCCCGCTTCTATGTCACGGTCTTAGAAATCCATACCGGCGCCGGCTGGAAGCGCAGACCCCTTTTCCTGCTTCGGCTTTTCGGCAATCATCGCTTCCGTGGTGATCAGAAGGCCCGCCACGGAGGCTGCGTCCTGGAGAGCCGTCCTTACAACCTTTGCCGGGTCGATTACCCCCATTGCGAACAGATCGCCATACTCTCCGGTCTGCGCGTTCCAGCCGAACTGCAGATCAGACTTTTCCCGAAGTTTGCCAACCACGATGGATCCTTCGGCCCCCGCATTTTCAGCGATCTGGCGAACCGGGGCCTCGACCGCGCGCCGAACAATATCGATCCCGACACGCTGCTCGTCGTTGGCGAAGGCAAGATTGTCGAGGGCCTTGGTGGCGCGCAGCAGCGCCACGCCGCCGCCAGGCAGGATGCCTTCCTCGACGGCAGCACGGGTTGCGTGCAATGCATCGTCGACGCGATCCTTCTTCTCCTTGACTTCGATTTCCGTCGACCCGCCGACCCGGATGACGGCCACGCCGCCGGCGAGCTTGGCCAGGCGTTCCTGCAACTTCTCGCGATCGTAGTCCGAACTGGTCTCTTCGATCTGCGCTCGGATCTGGGCCACGCGGCCGTCGATTTCCGCCTTTGAGCCGACGCCGTCGATGATCGTGGTGTTTTCCTTTTCGATCACCACCTTCTTCGCACGACCGAGCATGTTGAGGGTGACGTTCTCCAGCTTAATGCCGACATCCTCGGAAACGACCGTGCCGCCGGACAGGACGGCGATGTCTTCCAGCATCGCCTTGCGCCGGTCGCCGAAACCGGGGGCCTTGACCGCTGCGATCTTGAGGCCTCCGCGCAGCTTGTTGACGACGAGGGTTGCCAGTGCCTCGCCTTCGACGTCTTCTGCGATGATCACAAGCGGCTTGCCGGACTGCACCACTGCTTCGAGAACCGGCAGCATGGCCTGCAGGTTGGACAGCTTCTTTTCGTGGATGAGGATATAGGGATCTTCAAGCTCGACCCGCATCTTGTCCTGATTGGTCACGAAATAGGGGCTGAGATAACCCCGGTCGAACTGCATGCCTTCGACCACCTCAAGCTCGGTTTCAGCCGTCTTGGCTTCCTCGACGGTGATTACCCCTTCATTGCCGACCTTCTCCATCGCTTGGGCGAGATATTGGCCGATCTCCTCGTCGCCGTTGGCCGAGATGGTTCCTACCTGGGCGATTTCCGAATTGTTCGAAATCTTGCGGGCGTGGGCTTTCAACTCCTTCACGACGGCGTCAACGGCAAGATCGATGCCACGCTTCAGATCCATCGGGTTCAGCCCGGATGCGACAGCTTTTGCCCCCTCCTTGATGATTGCCTGGGCGAGAACGGTTGCGGTGGTTGTGCCATCACCGGCAAGATCGTTGGTCTTCGAGGCGACCTCGCGCAACATCTGCGCGCCCATGTTCTCGAACTTGTCTTCCAGCTCGATTTCCTTGGCAACCGAGACACCGTCCTTGGTGATCCGCGGGGACCCAAAAGATTTTTCGATCACGACGTTGCGGCCCTTTGGGCCGAGCGTGACCTTTACGGCGTTTGCCAGAACATCGACCCCACGCAGCATGCGTTCACGGGCATCGACATTGAATTTGACGTCTTTCGCAGCCATGTGTTCACTCCTTCAATAGGCAGCTATATTTGACTGATGGGTTGTAGCGCCGGCCGATCAGGCGGCTTTCTTCTGTGCCGCCTCGACTTCGATGACACCGAGAACGTCGCTTTCCTTCATGATCAGCAGGTCTTCGCCGTTGATCTTGATTTCCGTGCCCGACCATTTGCCGAACAGGACACGGTCGCCGGCCTTGACATCGAGCGGCTGCACCTGGCCAGCCTCGTTTCGAACGCCGGAACCAACGGCGATGACCTCGCCTTCCTGCGGCTTTTCCTTGGCGGTATCGGGGATGATGATGCCGCCTTTCGTCTTTTCCTCGGACTCGATGCGGCGCACGAGAATGCGATCGTGAAGCGGTCGGAAGGTCATGTTTTCCTCCATGGACAAACGATGATGATCAATAGGTCCCTTTCCGGGCCGGGAGACCAATCCGGAACGGGTGCCGGACCCATGAGGCATCCGGCGGCGATCGATTTAATTTTGCGGAATTCCGGTTTCAAGGGTCTCTGGCAAAAAAATAGCAGTCAACCTTCTTTGCTGCCAACCAACTGTTCCAGAACCGAAATTCGTCTCGACAACCAATTTTTGATTGCACAGCGAGTGCGCCTTTGGCAGCATTGTCCTGTTCGTTGTTTGGAGATGGAGCATGAAGTTTTCATCAGACCTGGAGCAACAACTCCATGGATATGGCCTGACCACAGCGCATATTCTCTACCGCATTCCCGATTTCGAATCCGTGCTGCAGAGCTATGTCTGGCAGCACTATGACGTTGCGCCAGAGTTTCCGGAGATGAGGAGATTTCTCAATTTCTGGCAGCAGACACTCGATGGCCCGCTACATTCCATCCGCTATTCGCACAGACGGCTGATAGGCCCGAACGAATGGCGCCAGATCGATGGGGAATTCGATCTGCACTAGCAAAGTGTCTGGTGACGGACATTGAGGTCATCACCCTGCAGGGCATCCTCGACGCCCTGCAGTATCATTGGTCCAAGCGCCGCTGTTCCAACGCTTAGACGTTCCCGGAGCTATAGCATTTGCTGGTTGCTGCCGCGCGTGTTTCGCCCCGCGACGGCGATGTCGACTGTTGGGGCGATCAAATCATGTTTTTCCGCGAAGGCAACAAAAACGCCTCGGGCGGTCTCTGCCTCGATTTCGCCCCTCAGTGCGGCTCGGCAGGCTTTCAATGCGAATGCGCGGGCTGGATCATGAGGGGAAGCTGGCCAGTCCATCAGAAGCCGGTAAGCTTGCATCACCGTGCGGACTTCCGTCGGGATACCGAGGCCCGTCAGAATGGTTACGGGTGTTTCGAACATATCGGGTTTCATGGTGCTCTCCTTTCACAAGCCCGATCGTTGAACGGAGAAAGGGGCGCCGACTGCGGCGCCCACGCATGCACTGATCATCTCAGGCGGCCGGTCGGCTCCCGATCTTTGGAGCGTTCTGCGTCCCTGCGAGAGTTGCGTTCGTCTGGATGTCGATTTTCCGCGCCTTCATTGCCTCGGGGATTTCCCGGACCAGATCAATGGACAGCAACCCGTTTGTCAGATCGGCGCCGGAAACCCTGACGTGGTCCGCCAACTCGAAGCGGTGCTCGAAGGGACGGCCCGCGATCCCACGATGCAGATAGCCTTCGCCCTGAGGTTCGCCCTTGTTGCCGGCAATCGTCAGCAGGTTCGACTGAAATGTGAGGTTGAGATCATCCTGCGAAAAACCGGCGACGGCGACCGTGATGCGGTAGGTATCGTCACCCGTCTTGACGATATCGTAGGGTGGCCAGTCGCTGACGGTACGGGCACGCTGCGCATTCTCCAGAAGATTGAATACGCGATCGAAGCCAACGCTCGAGCGGAAGAGTGGTGCGTAGTCATAAGATGTTGCCATAGCCATATCCTCCTTGAAGCAACATGGATACGGGGGCGCCAGACGCCCCAGCACTTGCTGGCGCTTAGAGCCACCAGCGATATTGAGTTGGTTTTTATCGCCTGCAGTTTCAAGATTCTGGCTGCAAAAAATGCAGGCTTTCAAAGGCCCTTTGACAAGTCTCGGACAGCCAACGGCATGAACTGGGAATCCTTTGGAGATGACACCAAGCCTCGTATCCTCGGTCATCGACCGGGGACGCTATCGCACACTGTGTGGGTGGCTCGCACATTCCGAAAGCTGATTGGGACACACATAGTGCCCCAATCGCAGCGCTTTTCAGGCGACTGATCGCTGTCCGCCGGAGCCGGGGCGAGCGAAATTAGCTTCTGCCGCAGTCGCAGACATGCCAGCGTCAAGACAGGCGTCAACAAACGCCTCTCGAGCGATCGCAACCGGCGTTACCCGGTTCAGGGCGCGACGACAGGCTTGAACCGCACGATTGTGCTTTCTGCCGCGCAGCATAGACCAATCCGCTTCGAGGAAATCGAGCGCGTCGTTGACTGTTGAGAAAATGTGCTCGGTTCCGTCTTTCAAACGGAGTGAGACGGGCGACATCCAAATCATTTCCGGATTGAACATGGCATCCTCCTTTCGCACACACACCCGGATGAAAAAGAAGCATTAAAGATGTTGGCGCGAGCTGCATCGATGTCAAGAGCAGAATCCCTTCGTTTTGCGTGGACGAATTGGCATCTTGTCGAACGATTTCATCGCACTATCCTGTAGCAAGGAGGAGAGATCGATGCCGAAGATAGCCCCGCCCAAGCTTCCTGTATGTCATCCCGACCGTGGCTCGCAGTGCCAGAAGGCACTTGAGACAGAATTCCAACTCCTGGCCTGTCGGGCCGAGGCAGCGGGTTGGTCGCCTGAAGAGGTTGCAGCAGCTCTCATCGACCTTGCGGACAATCATTTCCTGTCTATGGACTCGGGTGAAGAGATGTTTGAGCTCGGCGCCGGCGTCGTCTTGATCGCCCGTAAGCGTCAATAGAGGCACGTCGCTGAAGCCGTTAGGGTCTTGCTCGGAAGCTGCAAAGCCGATGCCGACATTTCACCGGCACCTGGCCCCCACCCCCGCATCGTGTTTCCATTCACTGGTGATCGCCTTGTCGCCCAGATGGCCGCACGAAATCACACCGTCACGTCAGACGTCCAAAAGCTCCCTTCAGAGCAAAGACAAATAGCGTTCAAGGGCCTCGGCGGGTGCGGGGCGCGTCCCATGTAGAGGGCGGCGGCGCACGTGGCTTGAATGGCCACAACACGTGGAGCCCTTCAAGATG
This sequence comes from Ensifer adhaerens, assembly GCF_013283195.1. GTDB lineage: Bacteria > Pseudomonadota > Alphaproteobacteria > Rhizobiales > Rhizobiaceae > Ensifer > Ensifer adhaerens_G. The sequence continues at coordinate 374,583 of NZ_JABEKT010000003.1, forward strand.
TTCGGAGATTGACAGTCTCGACCATTGAATAGGCAGGCGGAGGACCGATCCACACGCCTGGCGGCAACGAAGGGATACTATTCGCCAATCCATCGAGCATGCCTTGCAGGACGCTCTCGCTCAGGTCGTCCGTCTTTTCGCTTGGGCCGACGAGGCGGTCTACCAGCAGCAAAGTCAGACCATGCATCTGCGATCCGCTCGGTCACAATTCGTTCGCCGACAGCCCTGAAATCTTGGCCATGCTTGGACGTCGGCTGGCCGGTCAGACGCTGGCGAGTGGAGAGGCGACATTCGCGGATCGCGTAGGGGTCGCTGCCGCATATTTGGCTGGATCGGCAGCGCGCGTGGCCGTCGCGGCGCCGGTCTCGGTCATCAGCGGCGAGGCTCGCGAAGTCTTGAAGCGCGAGCTTACCCCATCAACCGGCCAGATGGTGAACGGACAGATCATGTACTGAGTTCAGACCCACTTGGCAGCCGGCAGCCCCCCACGTTTGCACGGCCGCGCTCCCGATCACCTCGACCTCTCAACGACGCTACATGCATGCGTGCCTCAACTGCGCAGGCCGATCGCGACCTCAAGCCCAGAAGCTACACATCCGAGCGATACCGATAGGCTCGGTGCACGGCGACAAGCCGAACCGCGCCCGTCTTTCGCTTACAACGCAATGCTGGCGCGTCCGGACGTCTGTTGTGCAAGGCAATCGGAGGTGTCGTCGCCAAATTTTACAGGCGTAAGATGATGCGGACGGCGAGGTAAAGAGACCCAATTGCCAGCGGGCCGACCGATAGTGCGTCGGCCTCCCCCGCTGCGGCCCGCACCTTCCGGCGCATCGAGATGTCATCGACGGGGGGAAAACTAAAAGTTGACGAACAGATCAGTTGTCTCTATCAGTGATTTACCGATATTTGCTTGCTGAGCTTTGGTTACCGCGCATTTAGCAACCGCGCCCTGAACGAACCTTCCTTTCAAAAATCGCTATCATCATCCGCAGCGCTTCCGCGCCGCGGTCATTCAATACGCTATGAAAGGGTTCATCATGACCACTGGCACAGTTAAATGGTTTAATTCCACCAAGGGCTTCGGCTTCATTCAGCCTGACAACGGCGGCGCTGACGCCTTCGTTCACATCTCCGCCGTCGAGCGTGCTGGCATGCGCGAAATCGTCGAAGGCCAGAAGATCGGCTTTGATCTGGAGCGCGACAACAAGTCGGGCAAGATGTCTGCCTGCAACCTGCAGGCCGTATAATCGGTAACTGCTTTCCTTTGACCACGGATGTACTGGCACTGTCGAAAGCAAATTACCAATCGAGGTCAGGCAAATTGCCTGGCCTTTTTTTGTGCCTGATTGCCCAACAGCACGCGCTGGCTGGCGATACGGCCGTTGTGACGGGAGGGGTTCAATGACGAACCAAGCGAACGAACTTCAGGCAATCAACACGGCGTGGCAGATCGCCATTCAGGAAATCCTGAGGATGGTTGTTCGAGACCTCTATAAATCTGGAGATGAGGCTTCCTTCAATGCGCATATCAAAAGCATCGAAGAGGCAGCATGTTGATTTCCACTGAGAGCTGACCCGGCGCAGCCCGATATTTAGATTGAGAATTGACCCATGTTTCAACCGTCCCTCGCATGTTTTCAGCGGGGGCCCTGGGGTGATCGACATGGCGTTACTGAGCGTAATCCGACGCTGGCATTTTCGAGAGCATCTATCGATCCGGGAGATTTGCCGCAGAACTGGCTTATCCCGGAATACCATCCGCAAATATCTGCGCGCCGGCGGCGTGGAGCCGAAGTTCAACGTGCCGGATAGGCCGAGCAAGCTTGATCCGTTTGCGGATCGGTTGTCGTCCTGGCTGAAGACGGAGTCGAAGAAGGGCCGCAAACAGAAGCGGACGATGAAGCAGCTGCACGCTGATCTTGTCAGTCTCGGCTACGAGGGGTCCTACAATCGTGTGGCGGCTTTTGCTCGGGAATAGCGCGATGATCGTCAGAGGGAATTGCAGACGACAGGCCGCGGAACATTCGTGCCCTTGGCGTTCGAACCAAGCGAAGCCTTTCAGTTCGACTGGTCGGAGGACTGGGCGATCATCGGCAATGAGCGCACCAAGCTGCAGATCGCCCACACGAAGCTGAGCTATTCCAGGGGCCTTCATCGTCCGGGCTTATCTGCTGCAGACGCACGAGATGCTGTTTGACGCCCACAATCACGCGTTCCGTGTCCTCGGCGGCATCCCCGGCCGCGGCATCTACGACAATATGCGCACAGCGATCGACAAGGTCGGTCGTGGCAAGGAGCGTGACGTCAACATCCGCTTCATGGCGATGGCCAGCCACTATGTGTTCGAGCCCGAGTTCTGCAATCCGGCGTCCGGCTGGGAGAAGGGACAGGTCGAGAAGAACGTGCAGGATGCGCGTCATCGCTTCTTTCAACCGATCCCACGCTTTCCATCACTGGAGGCCCTGAACGATTGGCTTGAGCAGCGTTGCAAGGAGTTCTGGGCCAAGACACCCCACGGCCAGTTGCGTGGCACTATTGCCGACATCTGGGCGGAGGAAGTTCCGGCTCTTATGCCGCTGTCCAGGCCGTTCGATGGGTTCGTCGAATATACGAAGCGGGTCACGCCCACCTGGCTCGTGCATCTGGAGCGCAATCGCTACAGCGTTCCGGCATCTTTCGCCAATCGACCGGTGAGCCTTCGGTCTATCCGGATCGTGTCGTGGTCGCCGCAGAAAATCAGATCGTTTGCGAGCACCGCCGTGTCATCGATCGGTCCCATGATCGGCCGGGCCAGACCATTTACGACTGGCGGCACTATCTGGCGGTGGTCCAGCGTAAGCCCGGCGCTCTTCGTAACGGTGCACCCCGTTCGTCGAGCTTATCTTGTCGCAGCTTCTCAAGGCGGAAACCGCGGAACGAGAGGTTCGATCGACGGCCTATCAGCTCAAGACAGCACGCTTTCCGGCCTACCGCGATCTGAATGGCTTCGACTTTGCCAGCAGCAAGATCAACGAGGCACTCGTGCAACAACTCCATCGTTGCGACTTCCTCGACGATGCCAACAACATCGTCCTGGTCGGCGGCCCCGGCACGGGCAAGACGCACATCTTCCATCTGCTGAGCAGACTCTACGAGCGCACCAGCGTCATCATCACCACCAACCTCAGCTTCAGTGAATGGGCAAGCGTGTTCGGCGACGCCAAGATGACCACCGCGCTGCTCGATAGGCTCACCCACCACTGCCACATCCTCGAAACCGGAAACGACAGCTTCCGCTTCAAGAACAGCTCGGCCCATCAGCCCAAAACAACGAAGGAGAAACGCAGGAACTTGACCCCGACCAACAACACGAACGATACCTAAAGGCGGGTCAATTCTCGGTGGAAACGCCGAGTCAGCTCTCAGTGGAAATCAACATTTCGGACTTCAAGGACGACGTTTCGGCCGACATGGTCCTCTCCTTCAAGACGGCGAGGCGGCGTTTGCGTTCAACAGCTGCTTGAAGGAAGTCCAGTCGATTTGAAGTATTGCCGCATTTGCCGGCGACGCACCTTCGCCGACAAGTGGCATCTTTCAGGCCACGCTCGCTGGCAACCCATACGCCACGATCCTCGCTTCCTCTCCAAGCGAGATGGCGTTGTTGTACGGTTTGTAAACGAACCGATTGTTGTTGTTCCACTCGTCTCACCTGCCGGCCCTGATCAGCGACCGCGCGATATCGATGATGTCATCGCGGGCAGCCGTCGGATCATCCTTCGACCAGGCGACCCCAAGCCCGATCCTGAAGTCGACACCCCTCACCTTCCTGAGCTCGAAATTGCGATTGGGCAGATCCAGCGTCCATTCCGGTGCAAAGCCGATGCCGAGACCGGCCGAGACCAGTGATACCAGCGAGAAGGTGTCGTCGCAGGTGTAGGCAACGCTCTTTGCAAGATCGTGCTCCTCGAACTTCTCTGCGAAGTAGCGCTCCGTGTAGGAGAGGTTCTGCCGTGAGAACGAGATGATCTTCTCACCCTTCAGGTCTTCGATGCCGATCTCGCTACGGGCAAGCAGTGCGCTGTTCTTCTCCATCGCCAACAGATAGCGCTCATGCGCAATCGAGAAGAACCGAAGCGAGCCGATGTTTTCGACCGGTCGGATGAAGCCGAGATTGATCTGGCCGTTTTCCAGGCCGCGGATGATGTCGTTGGTCGAGCCGCTCGAGATGTGCAGCTCGATATCGGGATATTTCCGACCGATGCGCGAAAGGAACGATGGCAAAAGGCCGATCGTTGCCGGATAGACTGTTCCGATCCGGATCTTGCGTCTTGCCTTGCCGGCAACCGAACGCACCACCTCGGCCGACAGGTCGATATCGCCAAGGATCCTGACACAGCGATCGTAGTAGACCTCCCCTGCCCTCGTCAGTTCCACCCGCCGCGTCGAGCGCTCCAGCAGACGAACGCCAAGTTCCTTCTCCAGCGACTGGATCTGACAGCTCAAGGCCGGCTGGGCGATATGCACCCTTGCTGCCGCCCGACCGAAATGCAGCTCCTCGGCAACCGCCACGAAGTAGTTCAGCTGGCGAAGTTCCATATCGGCTCCAACTCCGGTCTGTGTGGCTCGGTTCGAAGATTGATAATCAGTGGAGAAAGAAGGGTCCCACCCGGTTATGAATTTGCGCAGAGGCCAACCGCCGCGATATAAACGGACAACCTGTTCGCGGGCCACGCGAACTCAATCACAGCCGGGCGTTCAACGCAGCTGACTACGGAGGTGCATGATTTGAGCGCAACGAAGCTGTCCTCCGTCAGCCACGGGAATACCAATCCACTTTCTCCGCCTTCACGTCTGTTACGACTTCGAGTAACGCACCGTGCGTCATTAGTTGGGATAGCACACGGTGCGTCATTGATGCAAGTGAAAAGTGTATCGGGGTCGAAATGACGCGTCAGGATCCTCATTTCAGACTTCGCGTTCCCGAGGTGCTTAAACAGCAAATCGAGGCAGCGGCGCGTACGAATGCGCGATCCATCACGGCAGAAATCGTAGAGCGCCTGGAAAGATCTTTTGCTCTTGCATCAGAGAACGATGGCGGACTTGCGAGCGAGATTGAGGATATTCGGGATCGACTTGGAAGAGTGCGAGATGCTGTCGTCGCCCGTGAGACTGACAAGGACCACAGCCAGAACTCGTAGTCCCGCATGATACATTATGCGATCTTCTTGGCCCAAAAGTGAACGTCACGGCAACAAGCGGTCCAGGGCTCATTTGGGGCACGAGCCTGTCTGCCCCCTGGGCCGAGATCCACGCATAGGTCTTCAAACGACAGCATTTCGGCCCTAGCGCTCGTCATCGCACAGGCCCGGAAGCGGACTAACTACGCGGCGACATCATGTCTCCTTAGCGCCAGCAGGAGACATGTCTCCACGCATCGATCAGCATGGTTGAGTCTCGAGCAACTTCGGTCGCCCACCGAGAACAAAGCGAAAAGCCGCTCCAAAGCTAACGATCTTGAATACACCTCATTGAATGGGACAGAGCCTCGGCTATGATCGGGCATGCCCGTCAATAAGCTCTAGTTTGATCTTTTAGCCGCAGACGCAAATCCTATTGGCTCACTCGAGGCGCATGTGATCTTGTGGCCCTTCAGACCTTCAACGCATCGACAACGACCTTGAACGCTGGCGAGTTCTGCCGTCTGCTGGGATAGAACAGGTAATAACCCGGAAACAGGGGAGACCAATCATCGAGGATCTGTATTAATCGCCCCGATGCGCGTTCTGGCTCGACTAGGGTTTCGGGCACATAGGCGATGCCATACCCCGCGACTGCCGCATCGATCATCGCGTATGAGGTGTTGAATGTCAGTTGTCCATCGACGCGGACGCGGACCTCCCGGCCATCCTTTTCGAACTCCCATGCGTACAGGCCACCTGCCCGCGATTGCCGATGGTTGATGCAGTCATGACTGACCAGCTCTTGAGGCGTCTTCGGCACAGTTCGCGCCATCAGATATTCGGGAGACGCAACCGCCACCAGGCGCCAGTCGGGACCGATCCGGACTGCGATCATGTCCTTGTCGACGCTCTCGCCCAGGCGCACGCCAGCGTCGAACTTCTCCTCCACGATGTTTCGGAACCCATTGTCGCTGTTCAACTCGACTTTAATGTCAGGATACTCTCGCAGGACAGGACGCAATTTTGGCCAGACGATACTTTCCTGAGCGTAGTCCGACAGGGTGATCCTGACAGTGCCCGACGGCTTATCCCTGATCTCCATCAGTTGATCGATTTCAGACTCCAGTTCCTCAATCCGGGGCGCTAGCGAGCGGATCAATCGTTCGCCGGCTTCCGTTGGCGAAACGCTGCGCGTGGTTCGGGTCAAAAGCCGAAGCCCCATCCGTGCCTCAAGCTTTTTGATCGTATGGCTGATTGTCGATTGCGAAGTGCCGAGCTTTGCTGCGGCCTTGGTGAAGCTGCGCTCCTCGGCAACGGCGAGGAACCACAGCATGTCGTTTAGGTCTTCCCGTTTCATGGGTGTCCTCCAAGCTTCGATTGATGTCATCAATCGATAAGTCCAAGAGGATTGCAATGGCTAATCGGAAAACTCCGATCAGTCTATAGTTTGGTCATGACATACCAGGCCCAGACACAAAACGACGACATCGCTTCTCTCCACAAAGACGCGCGCCGTGGAACAGCCACTCAGACCAGGACGCCCGTGGCAGCCTGGGGCGCAGTGGTCTCGATGGCGTTGTGCGTATCCGTTCTGATCGCATCCGAGTTCATGCCCGTCAGCCTTCTCTCCCCGATCGCAACGGAATTGGGTGTCACGGAAGGCCGCGCAGGCCAGGCAATTTCGATCTCCGGCATCTTTGCGGTTATAACCAGCATTTTCGTGGCCGGACTCACGCGTCGACTGGACAAGCGGCTGGTACTCGCGGCGTTTTCACTAATCCTGGTGATCTCGGGAACGATCGTCACATTCGCCCCGAACTACGTCGTGTTGATGATCGGCCGCGCTCTGCTAGGTACCGCTATCGGCGGCTTCTGGTCGATGTCCACCTCGATCGTTATGCGATTGGTTCCCGAAGACTCCGTTCCAAAGGGCCTTGCGATGCTGAACGCCGGCAACGCGATTGCCGCCACGATCGCCGCACCTTTGGGAAGCCTGCTTGGCAGCTACATCGGCTGGCGTGGCGCGTTCTTCGCTGTCGTTCCACTGGCACTGCTGGCCCTCGTCTTGCAATGGATCAGCCTGCCGTCTCTGCCGCCGCGTCAAAGCGAGGGCTCGTCGAATATCTTCCGGCTGCTGCTTCGCCCACCGGTCGCCATCGGCATGGCCTCGATCATGCTGCTCTTCATGGGCCAGTTTGCGCTGTTCACATACCTGCGCCCATTCCTGGAGACCATAACCTCCGTCTCAATCTCGACACTCTCTCTTCTTCTCCTCCTGATGGGCCTCGCAGGTGTCGCCGGGACCACCATCGTCAGCCATCTGCTACAGAAGCGGTTGTTCGTCATTCTTGGAGCAATCCCACTGATCATGGCGATGATTGCCTTGGGCCTGATCGTATTCGGATCGTCCCCAACAATCACCGCCGCCCTTTTGATCGGCTGGGGTCTGTTCAGCACTGCTGCTCCCGTTGGCTGGGGCACATGGCTCAGCCGCACAATGGCCGATGATGCGGAGGCCGGTGGTGGGCTACAGGTGGCCATTATCCAGCTCGCGATCACCCTTGGCGCATCCATCGGAGGTGTGCTGTTCGACGGCTACGGCTGGTGGACCACTTTCCTTTTTGCCGCAGTGCTGCTCGTCGGCTCGTTCCTGTTCGCCATCGCCGCATGGCGGCTTTCAACCCGCCGATGAAACCGGCGACCATTCCATCCAGCTCAATTCCCGTTGCATCACCACTCAAGGAGACATGCAGATGACCGACCAAATTCACAAGGACGTTCAAACGTCGACGCCCGGCATCGATCGCCGAAACCTGCTCAAGATGACGGGCGCCGGCGTCGCGGCCTTGGGGGCACTGTCCATTTTCGATTCCACAACAGCAAAGGCTCAAGACATGTCCAACGGTGCGTCCAATTTCTACACCAGCGACCGCGTGACCCTGCAAAAGGTCACGTTCAAGAGCCAGTACCAGATGAATGTCGCCGGCAATCTCTACCTTCCCAACAACCTTGACCGCGCATCGAAAAACCCGGCGATCATCGTCGGCCATCCGATGGGTGCGGTGAAGGAGCAGAGCGCCAATCTCTACGCAACCAAGATGGCGGAACAGGGCTTTGTCGCCATGTCGATCGACTTGCCGTTCTGGGGTGAGAGCGAAGGCGCGTCCCGCAACCTGGTTTCGCCGGAAGTCTATGCCGAAGCCTTCAGCGCCGGCGTTGATTTCCTTGGATCGCAGGCCTTCGTCGATCGCGCCAATATCGGCGCCATCGGCGTGTGCGGCAGCGGCAGCTTCGTCATCAGCGCCGCCAAGATCGATCCGCGTATCAAGGCCGTCGCAACCGTCAGCATGTACGACATGGGCGCCGCCTTCCGCGATGCGCTGAACAAGTCCCAGACGGTCGAGCAGCGCAAGCAGTTCATTGCAACGGCGGCCGAACAGCGCTGGGCAGAGGCTGACGGCGCAGACATCCAGTACATCGGCGGCACAACGCTCGAACTGACGGCCGAAACGGATCCGATCCAGCGCGAGTTCTATGACTTCTACCGCACGCCGCGCGGAGAGTTCACGCCTGCAGGCGTTGCCAGAGAAACAACGACGAAGCCGACGCTTAGCAGCGCCGTGAAGTTCATGAACTTCTACCCGTTCAACGACATCGAGACGATCTCCCCTCGACCGATGCTGTTCATCTCCGGCGACCAGGCGCATTCGAAGGAATTCAGCCAGGACGCCTACAATCGTGCTGCAGAGCCGAAGGAACTGGTCTGGATCAAGGGTGCCGGTCACGTCGATCTCTACGATCGCGTCGATCTTATCCCGTTCGACAGGCTCAAGGGCTTCTTCGATCAGCATCTCGCCTGAGCGTCGTCCGGAATTTAACCCTGCGGGGGCCGATCGGCTCCGCGGGTCCTTGAACTACTAAACTCAGCAGCATTTCGTCGCCGGGCACCCAAGGAGCAAGCTATGAACATTTTCCGTTGGTCCGGCTTGCTGGCCGTACCCTTCCTGCTCGTCCTGGCAGGCTATTTTCTGGTCGAAACCCAGCTAGCTCCCACGCCGGCTTTGGCAGCTCCGAACGCAGTGACATTTCCACCTCTTGAACAGCTGGAACACTACACGACGGTTCGGCGCGGGATCACCCGCGAGCACATGCTGACAAGCCGTGAGGCCCTGGCCGCACTCAAGGCTGGACTGCCTGTTCCCACCGGCACTCATATGGTCCTCGTCGATTATCAGAGCGACGTTCTCACACGCTATCTGGTTGGCCAGAAAACCGGTGATGGCGCAGACGAATGGGAATATCAGTGGTTCTGGCCCGATCAGACCGTCAAGGCCGACGAAAATGTCGCTCGCTGTTATTCCTGCCACCGGTCAAAACAGTCCGAGCAGTTCCTGTTCACCTTCGATGGCGCCATCTCCGATGATGATCCGCTCTGATGGTGAGGAGTAACGCCATGCTCCGGCTCGTGAATGACCGTCTTTTGCTACCGGCCGGCATGGCCGCGCTCCTGGTGCTGTCGCTTGCCTACTGGTGGCTCGACAACGGCCCGCATGAGATCTTTGGCACACTGTTGTTCGGACTTCTGGCGTGGCACCTTTCCACCAACAGGCGCTGGTTTTTAAACCTTCGCGTCGGCCGGTATGACGTCCGCCGATGGGCGGTCGTGGCGATCCACACGTGGCTCGCGATCAACATGGCGGTCCTGCTTGTCACCAGCGTTCTGATCTCGCATTCAATCCTCAGCATCTTCCAGTTTACCAACAATGCCGGTGTCATCGAACTTCACTGGTTCTCGGCCTATTGGGTGGTCATGATCATTGCCGTCCATATCGGCACTCATTGGCCACGGGTCATGGCTGCGGCCGGAGCGCTGTTCAGGCTCGCTCCATCGCGGCTCAGGGCAGGTCTATTCAGGTTTCTGGCCCTGATGCTTCTGGCGTTCGGCGCTTGGAGTTTTGTTGTTCTCGGCGTCTCGACGAAACTGATGTTTGGCTACAGCTTGGATTTCTGGGACTTCACCACGTCGGTGACGCCATTTTTCGCGCATTGGGCGGCGGTCGTCGCCGGTGTCGCCGTGCTTTCGTACTATTCGATGGCTGGTCTGAGGTCAGCCGGGAAGCTTCGCTATCAATCAAGGAATGGTGGAACATGAAATATCTTGCAAAAACGGCTTTCGTCGCCGCCTCGCTCACAATGCCAATTGGAGGATCCGCTTTGGCCCAACATCGCATTTCGATTTCGTCCGACTGGGGCAACGTCACCGCCGAGCTGGCCGATAACGCGGCTGCTCGCGCCCTGTCGGAAATGCTGCCGTTGACGATTGAGATGGACGATCATCTGCGCCGGGAAAAGACCGGAAACCTGCCTTCTGCCTTGCCGGCGGCGTCGCGCCAGCGCGAATTTTCAACGGGCACGCTTGGTCTGTGGAGTTCGGGAGACTTCGTCATTTACTACCGTGATGGACGCGTGCCATCGCCCGGCATCGTCATTCTGGGTCAAGTCCAGGGCGATGTCTCTATCTTTGACCGTCCTGGCAAGGTGACCATCAAAATTCAGAGTGAGTAGATGCGCTTGCATTAACGCCTTGAAAGCAATCGAACCGGCCCCATCTCCAAAAAATCTGATGGACCACGATGGCTTACAAATTAGTTGGCTGCTTAACTTACTGAACAATTTCCATTTTTTCGTGTATGAAGACATCAACTCGCGATGAGAGGGCGGACCAGGGGGATCACCTTCGTGCCGTAGAGCTCAATACTGTTCATGAGGTTCTCATGGGCCATGGGGCCTGCTGAGTATTTCATCTGGAACCGTGAAATGCCAAGTGTCCGTGCGGTCCTAGCTATCTTCCTTACGACCGTCTCCGGCGACCTGCATAAAGTGAACCATGTTCGATCTCGTTTTCAAAATCCTGCTCAGCCACCGGCGACCAACCGCGCTCCTTGCCAAGGCGATCCCGGATCTTCTTAAAAATAGAGGCCGTCTCAAAGACACAGAGGGCAACTGAAGGCAGTTCCGCTGGATACACTATGCAACGTCAGGGGTCCAAAACTGGAACTGGTACTTCCGTCGAATGGACGCTGAGAATGGCGCCATACAACGGATGTTCGCGCGGCTTACACCGACGTGTCCCAAGGGTTGATCACGGAGGCGTCCGTGTCTTCGAAATCCTTGACGTTGCGTGTGACGAGGATGAGATCGTGGATGATAGCGGTCGCAGCGATCAACCCGTCGATATCGCCGCGGGGGCGGATTGCCGCGATGCGCCCCCATTCGACCGCGATTTGGTCGGTTATCGGCAAAATGCGGTCGCTATGGTCGTGGCGCAGCTTGCGCAGCCATTCGGTGAGGTGCGCGGCAGACTTGGGATCCGACCTCTGTTTCAGGGCAATGCCGCGCATAACTTCGCCGAGGGTAAGCGCACTCAGGTGGATGCTGAGCGGATCGACAGAGCGCAGCCAAGACACTGCCTGCGGCGTGCCGCGTCGTGCCTCTGAGACGATGTTGGTGTCAACCAGATACATCAGAAGGCCACATCGCGGCTTGGCGTCTTGACGCGTGCACTCACCGCATCAGCGAGCTGATCGTCCCACGCGGGACCGCCAAGCAGATCATCGACCAGCGTCGGCCGACCGGCACGCAGAGCGTCGTAGTCATGAGCGGACAGTACGACAGCCGCGCGCTCACCGCGCAGCGTGACAATCTGCGGCCCCTCACGGCGCGCCTTCTGCACTACCTTCGAGAATTGGTTCTTGGCGTCCTGCAGTTGCCATTCCATGACTCGCCTCCAAATTAGCTAGACTGTCTAGCTATATAATCCTGTTTTTCTACCATTGAAAGAGCCAATGTACCACACGGCCGATCGATGGCCGGCGCGCGACGCCGCACGATCGGCGATCTCGCTTGTCAGTCCGCACGGACGACCGATTCTCCTCACGGCACAAAACCATGGCTACCAACAATACCACTTCGTCGTTTCCAGTCGATACATTATGCGATCTTCGTGGCCCAAATGGTGAACATCACAGCAACAAGCCGTGCAGGGCTCGTGAGAGCAGGTCCACCTGTGAACAGCAGGATTGCGCCCCATGCCGGTCTATTGAGTGACGGTTGCCGTCACCCAAAAGCGGACATCCGCGCACCTGAACAGTATGGCATCTTCATCATGGGCAGCCAATGGCAGTAGCTTTGTAGAACCGGAAGCTAAGCCCCATTCCGTTCCCTAGAGTCTCAAATGCCCCGAACTAATCTCAAGCTTCTTCCCGGTGAGGAGATCCCTCGCCGTGCTCGGGCACGGCGGCACGGCCTCCAACTACTACAACGGCATTCGTCGAGGCTGGATCAATGAGGATTTGAACACCGTCGAGGACTACCGCCGGTGAGCTTGTTGCCGTTGAAGCGGATGAAGTTGACGAGATCGGACATTGGAAGGTCTCCTTTGGTTCGCGTTGCCGATGGTCACGACAAACGGCCGAGAAAGGACCGGCTGCACCCGATAGGGACGGAGTGAAACGGAGCGCCCAGACCGGAGCGATTTTGGTGCGCGAGGAGATCCCGCGGGATCGGGGAAAATCGTTTCGGGCGAAGGTTGCCGGCGGGCTGATCAGCCGCAGTGATCCATCCTTCAAGGCACCGCGAGCCAAAGGAGATCTTCTGGCCCTACGATTCCGTCATCGTCCGCTTCAACGGTAGCAAACGGGCCGATAGCTGAAGGCAAAGCAACGAGCCAACCATTGATTGAACAACAGAATTGATGCAACAATACTGTCTTGATCAGCTATTTCGTGGGTATCTGCATACCCCTACTCGACATCATCGCATCGATTAAGTCCCGCCCTTTGGGCAGATTTTTACAGGATGGAGAATTGCCGTGTCCGGACCTAAGGATCGCATCTTCGTGTCGATCGCGGTATCCAAACCCGATGGCGGGCTTGAAGCACTCCCAGGCGCGATTAAGGCCTCGGAACGGATGGCGGCTTGGGCAAACGCACACGGCTACATCTCCCTGCTGGTAAACGACAACCTCTTTGCCGAGGTCACAACAGATCTGCTACGCAACAAGATTGCCAAGGCAATTGAGGAAGTTACCGATCGAACGGCCCTTCGGCGGCTTGTCGTTTTTTTTGCCGGTCACGGCGCTGCACTCGGCATCGACGATCAGAACTGGATGCTCAGCAACTGGAACAAGCGACCGACCGAAGCAGTAAAACTCTCCTCGCTGCAGCGCATGCTCGAATACTACGGACCCGAACAGGTGACGATCATTGGCGATGCGTGTCAGGAATTTTCAGCCAGGTTCATGGACACCATCGGCAGTGCCATACTCGACAAAACCGAGGAAAACCGTCGAGACTTCGAACTCGACCGCTTTTTTCCGGTCGATGCTGGAAGGCAGGCTTTCATGATCAAGGCCAAGGGTGAGAAAGAAGCCTTCTGTCTCTTTACCGAGGTTATGCTCGACGCCCTGGAGGGTGATGCTCCGGAGAAGTACTTCGAGACGATCGACGGCAGCCGCCATATCACCAGCCAGACGCTGGCAAGATACCTGAAGGACAATCTGGCGATTGAAGCGGGCAAATACGGCGTGCGCATGGATCCACGCCCTCACCCCGGTTTTTATACCGATCGAATTTATTATTCGGCTCCACCACCGGGCGGGCCAGGAACGCCACCCGATGCAATGTTGGCAGAAAGGGAGCCCAACCCATCCGACGGCGTCGGGGAAGCGGCAACGCCACGTCGCAGAATGGTCGGGAAGGTGAACCTGACCGCGGTCAAGAATGTTGATAGCCACTTGCCAGCGCTGAGGGAAAAGCGTCGAGAAAAGGTGGATGCCTATCGGGCGGCGGCAGGAGAAGAAGTTCGCGATCACTTTGAAACTGGCTGCGGCATTTGTTTCACCGGAACAGCCGTTGGTGAGGTCCGTGCTTCGCGGGGATGGCTGTCGCAGGATTATCTACCCCCGAATTGGTATCGCCTGGAACTGAGCGACGAGCAAAATCCGCTGCTATGGGCAGATATCCTGGTTAATCTCGCCGACGGGAGCATCGCCTCGGCCTGCGTCGTACAGAATTTTATTACCGCCCTGCATTCCTACGAAAACGGCGCAGTCAACGTTCTGCATAGACCGCTGTTTTCCCAATATGGCGAAGGCGAAGACGTCATCGAAATGCTTGGCAAAATGCAGGCTGGTTTGCTGACTGAGGAGCAGATAGTCGACGCGGCAGCGGATCTGCGCCGGGGCAAGCACCGTGTGCTTACGATGGGGGCAATAGTTGCGCAGTTCTACGATTCCATACGCGACACAAAAGGTCTGCGATCGATTGCTGCATTCTACGCCGAACACCAACAACCGATACCGCTCGATGTGGTGCTTTTTGGCGGGGGCAAACTCTATGCCAAAGACGGTGATCTGCTTGCCGATATCCCGGCGACCAGTGCGCGTCCCCCGCGCTCGCAGACCGAGCAGCGGCGAAGGTATACATTTGAAGCAACGCCTGAAGTTACCCAACATCCCGTGGCCGGTCGGATTCCATGGATGCGCCAGGCTTGGAGCGCCATTGAAACTGCGGATTGCGATCCCAGCGCGGAAACGTGGCGCGCGCTAGCCTTGTCTGCCCTGCCGCACCTCGGCACAGGACCATTCAGCCAGGTTAGGCGAGAGGGGCGCGACGCTCTGTTCGCTCTCGCCGGCGTTACAAGCGACAGTGAAGATCCTGCGCATCTGATGGCGCACGACTGACCATCTACCGGGAGGAAAAGACAATGCGGATGATACTGGTTCATGGCATTTCGCAGGAAGGCAAGAGCGAGCAGCAGATCCACGATGAATGGTTGGCTCCGTTGCGCGCGACCTTCACAAGGCTCGGCAACGATCCGCTTGGCCGCCTGACCCGGATCGACGCTGCGTTTTATGGCAACCTGCTTGACGAAAACAGTTCACCTTGGCTTAAATCGGAGCTGCTCGCCATGGGAGCCGAAGAAGCGGATGACGAATTCGACGAATTCGCCGTTCAGGCCTTAGAAGAAATGGCGCTCGTCATCGGCGTCACCAAGGAGCAGATCGAGGCGGAGGCCGCAGAGACAACTGTACCGATGGGAAAGGGCCCCCACAAGAAGTGGCTGAAGGCCATCGCGCGCGCCGTCGAGAAAGTCTCACCCTTCAAGGGCACCATCGCCCTGCGTACCCTTGGCCAGGCACATGCCTATATCCGCAACCAGCATGTGCACAATCTCATCAACGACAAGGTTCGTCCCTTGTTTGAGGACGACGAACCGGCGATCGTCGTGTCGCACTCGCTGGGAACGATCGTATCCTATGCACTGCTGCGCGAATTTGCTCGCAATGAGAGACCGCGCGAGATCCCGCTTTGGCTCACGCTCGGGTCCCCCCTGGGAATAGGCTCGGTTCGTAAAGGTTTCACCAAGCCGCGCGTGCGCCCAGCCAATGTGGCGCGGTGGATCAACGGTGCGGATCCTGAGGACTTTGTAGCGTTGCATCCCGCTCTGGCCGCTAAAGACTATGGCCCTGACGTAGAGAACATTTCGGACATCGAGAACGGATGGGAAAATCCGCACAACATCATCGCCTATTTGGGCGATGATCGGATCGCCACAGCAATCGCGGATGCATCGCCACGTCCTTCGCCTTGAAGGGATGTGCACCAGCGACACCGTGTTCATGGAGGCCAACCCATCGATGTTGTTGTTGCGAAGTGCAAGCTTAGTTATTGAACCTAGACTGTCCAACTCTCACCGATTCGACCAAACAGCGCGTCCAGCCAGTACGAATGTATTGGCTTATGATGCCGGCTTGCCTTCGGCATTGCCGAGCCAACTGGGATTGCTTCACAACGTGTTAGAAAAATAATCGATCCCGGCTTGCGCGCATTGGCTGTCCTGGGCGGGTGTACCGGAACTGACACCGACTGCTCCAACAACCTCGCCATCAAAAACGACTGGAATTCCTCCTGCGACAACAAGCAGGCGTCCGCCGATGCTGGAGTTGATGCCATAAGCTGGCTTGCCCGGTTGGCATACTTCGCCGTAGCTTTCAGTCGTGCGTTTAGCGCCGGCCGCAGTGTATGCCTTGTCCTGAGCAATTACTTTGCTCGTGATTTTGCCGCCATCCATGCGTTCAAAAGCAATCAATTGTCCTGACTCGTCCGAGACTGCAATGCACATGGGAACGCCGATCTCCACGGCCTTGTCGCGTGCACCAGCGATGATAGTGCGCGCATCATCCACGCTCAGGCGCTTAACGTTCAACATACTCTGAATTCTTCCTGCAGATTGGGCTACGGGTTACGGTCGCAGCCTAGCCGGCGGCAACCGTTCGTGCACGGGTGGAACGAACTGACAAGAAGGCCAGTGCAGCGGCGCCGATCAGTCCTGAATTTTGTCCAAGCGCCGCTCGAACGACCTGCACATCTCTAAAGGCGGGCATCGCCCAATGACTGATGTAGGTCTGGATTCCTTGCTGGAGCCGCTCGAACTCGTGAGATAGGCCGCCGCCCATTACAACAATTTCCGGGCTGAAAATATGGATCAGGCTCGTGAACCCACGTCCAAGAATCTCTGCTTCTTCATCAATAAGGTCGTTGGCAAGCGTGTCCCCGAGCCTGCCTGCCGTGAAAACGTCACGGCTGTGAACATCCGCCCCGTTTTTGCCCAATGTGGTTTCTGCACATTGCAACGCCCGTTCGCGAGCGCGCGCCGTGAACGCTGTCCCTGATCCATAAGCCTCAAAGCAACCTCTGTTACCGCATGGGCAAGGTGCTCCGTTCGGCATCACTGACATATGTCCAATGTGGGCGGCCATGCCCTTACGGCCTCGCACGACCCGGTTGTCGACGACTGCTCCGCCGCCGATCCCGGTGCTGACGGTAACATAGACCAGATTTTCCAGGCCCTTCCCTGCCCCAAATTGCCATTCGCCGATCGCCGCAGCGATGCCGTCGTTTTCGAGACGCACGGGATAGCGGAAGCGTTTCTGCAATTCCGCTCTCAGCGGATAATTCACGAAACCCGCTAGTGTCGGCGTGTTGGTCGCGACGCCCGCAACTGTGTCAATCGGGCCGGGAGCGGACACACCGATTCCGACCACCGACCGCAGTTCTTTGCCGGACAACAAGCCGTCGACCAGGCCCCGGATTTGTCCAAGGACGCGCTCCGGGCCCGCCAGCGCCTCGGTCCGCTCCTCCGCGCGGGAGAGGATGGTGCCGCCCTCGTCTACCAGAGCGGCCCGAACCTGCGTACCTCCAAGATCAATTCCGATGGCTATCTGCTGCATGAGGCGACCGAAGCTTAAAGGGCTTTCAACCAAACCATCCGCTCTTCGAGCGACGGCGCGTTGAATGCCAGAGACCCAAGAACAACCGTTTCAGCGCCGTTCTGGCGCAAAAGCGGGACCGTATGTTCGCGAATTCCGCCGTCGGCGGCCAGAACAATTCGATGCGTTGCACCGCTGTCGATAATGATCTTTTTGGCCTGCTGAAGTCGCTCGCCGGCCTTGTCATCAAGTCCTTGTCCTTTCACTCCAATTGCGGTTCCAAGAAGGGTGATAAAATGCAGTCGGGCGACATATTCCTTGATACGCTCGACTGGCGTATCGACTTTGAGAACCATGCCTGCGGCAACCCCCCGCCGTTCAAGGAGATCGAGGGCCTCTTCCGCTACGGCTTCATTCTCGACATGGATGCTGATCAGATCGGCGCCCGCGTCGGCGAACTGCTCGATCTGCGACAGAAGCACGTTGTCCGCAACCATCAGATGGACATGGACCGGACGCGAGGAGACTTTTCGTACACCTGCCACCAGGTCGGGGAAGAACAACAACGCTGGCGCGAAATGGCCATCGGCGACGTCGATGTGAAGTACGTCGACATAGGGGTCGACGCGGGCGAGGTCATCTGCGAGGCGCACTAGATCTGCTGACCAGACGGAGAATTCTGCAATCAGGCGATCTGTTGGAAGATTTGCAATCCAGTTCTTTTCGGGCTTAGTCATTTGGAGAGGTCCTTCAGGAAGTTGCTGACAGAAAGTCGGAAATCGGCCACATAGCGCGCGCGATCTTCCACTTTCGGCGTGATTTGAGCGAAGCGCGCCGCCGGTATCATCCCGGCGAGCAGCTGCGCGTAGGAAAGTGGATGGATGACATCCAGTTCGTGGCCAATGACGAGGGTCGGCACGGACAGATTTCGAACCTCGGCCTCGCTTACGCCAGGACCGTCCTGCGAAATGGCCGTCAGGAGCGACGCGGTGACTTCTATCGGCTGGCGAGCAAAGAAGCCGGCGAGCGAAGCCAGGTTGTCCGGCGCCTCCTTGGCAAGCCGGCGACCAACGTCACCGGCCAGAAAGGATACTTTCGCTTCTTCGGGGGGGAGCTCGCGCAGCAATCGGCCAACCTCTGCGTTTGGCGCCATGTTCTCCGGAGCTCTCGCAGTGATCCACGCCGGTCTTGCGATGATCAGGCCTCTCACGAGATCGGGACGGGTGACAGCCAGACGCAATGAGATCGAAGCGCCCATTGATATGCCGCCGATGACGATGGGCGCCCGCAGATATTGTTCGACATAGGCTGCGACATCATCGGCGAAGGTCGCGATGGAAAGCCGCTCCAGATCGCCGGCCTGCGACTGTCCATGCCCTCTTGCCTCTACCGTGACGCGCCTGAATCCTGGCGCCGCGGGGAAGGTCTCCGCGGTTTGCCCCGCGTCGCCACAAAGGCCATGCAGGAAAACGACAGGCTCCCCTTCTCCCGCTACGTCTACGTTGAGCAAGGTCTGGTCCGGGGAGACAAACGTATGGGGCTGGGTCATCGGCCGGCCCTGCCCTCGAGATGTTGGCGCAGGAACGCCGCCACGCCAGGCGCTTCGTCAGCGGAAAGCCCGTGCGTGACGAGGCTACCGTGGAAATCGATCGCCCTCAGGCGACCGAGGTAAAGCCCATAGTCCAGGACACCCTTCCCGGCCGTCGCAAAGCTTCCGTCGGAATTGCGGTCCTTGGCGTGCGCCATCACGATGTGATCGGCCAGTAGGTCGACCGCCTCCGAAACAAGCCGTCGCTGTTCTTCGAGACTCACGATCTCGAAGAGGTTTGCCGGATCGAGCACCACCTTGATGCGGGAGCTTCCTACTTCCTTGATAAGGCGATGCGCCTTGTCAGCCGAATTTACGACGTTCGCGAGTTCTGGCTCCACGCCGAGCTGAATGTCATATTCGTCGGCGATCGCGACGGCCGCTTCCATCGCATCGAGAAGGTCGCGCCACGCTTCGGAAGTATTGTTGTCAGGATGCTCCTTCCACTGATCCGCCGGGTCGCGCGTGCCGGTGCAAAGCGTGATCAGACGGGTGGAGAGGCCTGCGCAGCTCTGCGCAAGGACGCGCAGCCGACGGTGGCCCGCTTCGCGGACGGCTCGGTCGGGGTGGATCATGTTGTAGGTGCCGGATACCGCGACGATATCAACGCCGGCCGCAGCCGCGGCCGCGCTGACCGAGCGAGCCTGGCTTTCGGAGATTGTGTCAGGCATCGACGCAATGCCGGAGCAAGCCATGTTGTACTGGGCGGCGGCGAAACCGGCCGCCGCCACCGCATCGAGCACCGTCTGAGGATCAGCGCCGTCGAAGGTTTTTGCGAAGATCCCGAGCTTCATCAGACGCCACCTGCTACGTCGGCAAGCTTGACGGCCTTCCCGCTTTCCACGGAGCGTGCGATCGCGACCATCGCCTGAACCGAAGCCAGGCCGTCATCGACATTCGCGCCTTCCATTGCGGCGTTATCGAGGATCGTACGTGCAAATCCCTCGACCTGACGTCGGTAGAAATGTCCATCCGCTCCGAGAACGCGGTGGGTGGCGCCATCCGCTTCGCGGAAAATGTCGACCTCGCTCGACTTGTAGTACCACGGGTTATAGGTCTTGCCGAGAATGCTGCCATTCTTGCCGTATATCTGGAAGCCCTCGTGCCAATCCATGCGGACCTGCACGGTCAGGTCGAGATGGCCCAGGGTGCCCGAAGCGAATTCGACATCGACGAACCAGCACCAGATACCGGACCGCTCCGACAGGCGGGCATTCACCGAGACGATGTCACCGGCGAAGTAGCGGGCGGTGTCGATCAGGTGGCAACCATGCGCCAGCATGTAGTAGCGGCGAAGGTCCGCCTTGGGGTTTGCGGACGGCTTCTTCGCATTGGCGCTGGTGACGATCAACGGCTGGACCGCGTCCGTCATGGGATAGCGGTGCGTGCTGTCGCAATACCAGGCCTTGAGCGCGACGACATCGCCCATTTCGTCCTGAATGAATGACTTTGCGGCCTGGAGGCCTGCATCGAAGCGCTTCATGTGGCCGACCTGGAAGATGTGTCCGGACTTCTCTACCGCCGCCTTCAGCTCCCGGCACTCCTCCACGGTCACGCCGACGGGCTTTTCGCAAAGCACGTGCTTGCCCGCCTCGAGCGCGCGTATCGACGCCGGCACGTGAAAAGCGTCGGCGGTCGCGATGATGACCGCGTCGATGTCGGGATCCGAGAGCATCTTGTCGTAGTCGTTGTAGGACCTTTCCGCGCCATGCGTGACAACCATGCGCTCACGCAGGTCGTCGGCGACGTCGCAAATCGCGTAAAGATCGGCGTTCGCTGCTTTCGTGCAGGCCTCAAAGTGAGCGGCTTGTGCGATCTGCCCCGCTCCGAGAACACCTACGCGCAGGCGTCGTTCCTGTTTTGCTGGCATCGATTTCTTCCTTGTTTGACCGTTTACAGTGCGACGCCGGATGCGGCGTCAAAGAGAATTGCCTTCGACAGATCGATGGCAAACGAAGCTTTTTGACCCGGAGCAACCGGTGTTCCGGTTGGCAGGCGTGCCATGATCTCGCGTTCGCCGGCGCGAAGCGCTGCAAAAACGTCGGGACCGGTCGGTTCGATGACCTCGACCAGCAGAGGGAGCGAAGGGCCGGAAGGCGAGCCGGCAGAAGCCAACGACAACCATTCCGGCCGCAGTCCGAGCAGCACCTCACGTCCCTCGGTGAGTGGCGCCACTACGGAGGCCGGGACCGGCAGCACCGCATCGGCACCCTTTAGGCTCAGCGTCTCTCCGACAACTGTGGCCGGCAGAAGGTTCATAGCCGGGGAACCCATGAATGTCGCGACGAAGACGTTTTTCGGGCGATCGTAGATGTCTTCCGGCGTTCCGAACTGCTGCAGGATCCCGTCCTTCATGACCGCGATCCGGGTCGCCATCGTCATCGCTTCGATCTGATCGTGGGTGACGTAGACGATCGTCGCCCCGAGGCGCTGGTGCAGCTTCTTGATCTCGGTGCGCATTTCGACGCGCAGTTTGGCGTCGAGGTTCGACAGCGGCTCGTCGAAGAGGAAGATTTTCGGTTCGCGAACCAGTGCGCGGCCCATCGCGACGCGCTGCCGCTGGCCGCCGGAGAGCTGGCCGGGCTTGCGCTTGAGCAAATGCGTGATCTGGAGAAGATCGGCAACCTTGCTGACGCGCTCGAGGCGCTGGGCCTTGGGCATCTTGCTCATCTCGAGCGAGAAGCCGATGTTCTGCTCGACCGACATCGCCGGATAGAGCGCATAGGACTGGAACACCATGGCAATGTCCCGCTCCTTCGGCTCCAGCCCATCGACGGGATCGCCGTCGATGGTAATGCTGCCGGATGTATGTTCGTCGAGGCCGGCGATGATCGACAGCAACGTCGACTTGCCGCAGCCAGACGGGCCAACGAGAACCAGGAACTCGCCGTCTTCGATGGCGATATTGATGTCGTTGAGAACGGCAAGGCTCCCAAAACTCTTGGTGACATGGTTGATGGCGAGATTGGCCATGAGCGTTATCCTTTGACTGCGCCGGCCATCAGGCCGCGGAGAAAGTACCGGCCAGCGGCCACATAGATGAGGATGGTCGGCAGAGCGGCGATCATCGCAGCAGCCATGTCCTCGTTGTAGGCCTTGGTCCCGGTGGACGTGTTGACGAGATTGTTGAGGGCGACTGTCACCGGCTGGTTTGTTCCGGCAGCAAACGAGACGCCGAACAGGAAGTCGTTCCAGACACCGGTGAACTGCCAGATGATCGAGACCATCACGATGGGCCAGGAGATCGGTAAGAGGATGCGGAAGAAGATCGCCCAGAAGCCGGCGCCATCGACGCGCGCCGCCTTGAAGATTTCAGCGGGGACGGTGATGAAGTAGTTCCGGAAGAACATCGTCGTGAAGCAGATGCCGTAGACCACGTGGACAAGAATGAGCCCCGGGATGGTTCCGGCCAGGCCAAGCTTTCCAAGGAGGCCGGCCATCGGGATCAGCACGATTTGGAACGGAATGAAGCAACCGAACAGGATGAGGCCGAAGATGAGGTTGTCGCCCCTGAACCGCCACTGGGCGAAGACGTAGCCGTTAAAGGCGCCAAGGGCGACGGAGATGAACGTCGCCGGAACGACAATGAGGAACGAATTGCCGAAATACCCCTTGAGGCCGCCGCAGGTGACGCCGATGCAGGAGGCACCCCAGACATTGGCCCAGGCGGCAAAGGTCGGCGTCGACGGAAGCGACAGAAGATTGCCGGCGCGGATCTCGTCCATGCTCTTCAGCGAGGTGAGGAGCATGGACAGCAGCGGCGCCAGGAACACTAGTGCGAGCAGGGCGAGGCAGCCGTAGACAAAAACCCTGCCGAATTGCTTCGACCAACGGATGCTCCCTGGGCGGTTCGCCGCGGCTGCGGATGAGCTTTCAAGCATGGCGGTCATTGCGAAGCTCCGAGTAGAGATAGGGAATGATGATGCTTGCAAGGCTGACAAGCATGACGGTTGCGCTTGCTGCGCCAACGCCGAGCTCATTGCGGGTGAAGGTCATCGAGTACATGAAAGTCGATGGAAGCTCGGTCGACACCCCCGGCCCGCCCTTCGTCAGTGCCACGACCAGGTCGTAGCTCTTGATTGCCAGATGCGCTTCGATGACGAAGACCGTCAGAAACGCCGGACGCAGTGCCGGGATGATGATGCGTGTGTAGACCTTGTGGATCGGAGCGCCGTCGACACGAGCGGCGCGCAGGATTTCGGTGTCGATCCCACGCAAACCAGCCAGGAACAGGGCCATGACGAAGCCGGTCACCTGCCACACCCCAGCGATCACGATGGTGTAGATCGCGCGTTCCGGCTCGATCAGCCACTGGAACGTGAAGCTCTCCCAACCCAGGCTGCGCATCATGTGCTCAAGACCCAGCCCCGGATTGAGCAGCCATTGCCAGATGACGCCAGTTACGACGAACGACAGGGCCATCGGATAGAGGAACACGGCGCGGAAGACGCCTTCGAGGCGGATTTTCTGGTCGATCAGGATCGCGATGAAGAGCCCCAGGCACGTGGCGCCGATGATGTACAGGCCGCCGAAGATCGCCATGTTTTCGATGGCCGTGATCCAGCGCGGGTTCTCGAACAGCCGCTCATATTGACGCCAGCCGACAAAATCGAAGCGCGCGAACATCTTCGATCCGGTGAATGATAGGATCGCCGTGTAAGCGATGAAGCCGTAGACGCAGACAGTTACTGCTGCAAGCGATGGTGACAGGACAATTGCCGGCATCGCGCCTGCGAGACGTTTGGAGATAGACATTTTACTTCGCCCAAGGGATATCGCCGAGATAAGCGGTTCCATCCAGGCGGATATTCATTCGCGCTGGACATGAGCCCCGCCGACCTCGCGGACGGCAGGGCCCCTGGGAGGAACCGTTACTTCGCGGAATTCACCGAGTTGATCAAAGCAGCAACAGCGTCCTTCGAGGACATGTCCGAGTTGAAGTGCTGCGTGACCACGTCGAAGATTGCACGCTGGATCGCCGCGGGTTCGGCGTGGCCGTGTGCAAGCGAGCCCATCATCGTGCCGCTAGCCTGCGCCGCCTTAAGATCAGCCATGGACTTCTGCGCGCAGGGGTCAAACTTGTCGCCAGGAACGTCTGTGCGGGCAGGAATCGAGCCCTTCACCAGATTGAAGGCCTCCTGGAAGGAGGGCGACATGACGCTTGCGGCGAGCTTGTGTTGGCCGGCAACCTTGTCTTCGCCGACCGGGAACATCGCGAAGAAGTCGGTATTGAAGAGGAACGTGCCCTCCGTGCCCGGAGCTGCAACGCAAAGGATGTTGGTACCCGGCTTCGCGCCCGCCTTGACGATCTCGCCCTTGGCCCAGTCGCCCATCAGCTGCATCGCGGCTTCGCCCTTGATCACCATGGCCGTGGCGAGGTTCCAGTCGCGGCCCGAGAAATTCGGGTCGACGTAACCGCGGATCTTGCGCATCTGGTCGAATACCTTGACCATCGTATCCGAATTCAGCGCGGATTCATCAAGCTCGAGGATCGCCTTCTTGTAGAACTCAGGGCCACCGATGCCGACCACGACATCGTCGAAAATGGTAGTGTCCTGCCAGGGTTGACCACCGTGGGCCAGCGGCACGATGCCCTTCTCCTTGAGCTTGTCGGCGACGACGTTGAATTCATCCCAGGTCTTCGGCGGCTCGAGGCCGTTGTCGGCAAAGACCTTCGCATTGATCCACAACCAGTTCGGGCGGTGGATGTTCACCGGCACAGCCTGCCATTTGCCGTCATGGACTGCGAATGCCTTGATCGCGTCGGGAACGACCTTGTCCCAGCCTTCCTGGTCAGCGACCGATGTAAGGTCGCCAAGCAGCCCCTCTTCCGCCCATTCGTTGACCGCCATGCCGAGGAGTTGCGCGGCCGTCGGCGGATTGCCGGACGTGACACGCGCCTTGAGCGCCGTGTTGGCGGCCTCACCACCACCGCCAGCCACCGGCATGTCCTGCCAGGAGACGCCCTGCTTCTGCAGGTCGTCCTTGAGCACACCCACTGCCGCCGCTTCACCACCGGACGTCCACCAGTGCAACACCTCAACGGTGTCCTCGGCGAACGCATAGGTCGAGACGGACGCGCTCAGGCTGGCAGCCAACGCCATAACTTTGAACATAGTACGCATGCTTTCCTCCCTTAGTCAGCACCATGCTGTCAAAACAAACGCAGCTCCTCCGCTTTGTTTGGTTTGAAAACAAACATATTGTCAGGTAAGAGTCAACAGAGTTCGCTGGGAGGGGAAGATGCTGAACGGCTTGGCAATCCTGTTCACGTTCCAGTTGGCCGGTGAAATCGTCGCCTATCTGCTTGGCGGCTGGGTGCCGGGACCCGTGGTCGGAATGGCGATGATCGCTGTCGCCCTCACGCTGACGCGCAGCACGAGTTTTCTGAACCCCGCCCACGAAGGAACCGTTTCAACGTCAAAAACGATCCTCGCCAATCTTGGCATTCTCTTCGTGCCTGCAGGCGTCGGCATCATCCAGCACCTCGATCTCATTCGAGACAGAGGTTTCGCATTGCTCGCAGTCGTCGTCTTGTCCACCGTCGCCACGCTCACCTTGACGGTCTGGACATTCATCCTAGTGAAGCGGCTTTCGGGAGGATATGGCAATGACTGACGGCCTTTGGGTCTACCTAGCCGCCTCCCCGCTCCTTTGGCTGGCAGGTACCTTGGTTGTCTGGATCGCGGCTTCGAGCGTGGCCAAGTTCCGTCCCGGCAATCCCTTTCTCAATCCCATAATGCTCACGATCGCGGCGATCGCCGGCATCCTGTGCGCCACGGGAATTGACTACGGTACCTACTTCGAGGGGGCCCAGTTCATTCATTTCCTTCTCGGGCCCGCAACCGTAGCGCTCGGCATTCCGCTCTACGAAAAGCTCTCTCTGGTGAAGAGCAATCTCGTCCCCATGCTCAGCGCACTGGTCGTCGGCTGTCTCGCTGCGGTAGGCTCCACGGTCTTTCTAAGCGAACTATTCGGGTTTGCGCCCGCAATCGTCGCCTCGCTTGCGCCGAAATCGACGACCGCGGCTGTCGCGATGGCTATATCCTCTGGTCTCAAAGGAGATCCCGCCCTCACCGCCGCCGTTGTCGTCTTCACCGGCATATGCGGCGCAGTCGTTGTGACGCCCATGATGAATGCCATGCGCATCAAGGATTTTAGCGCACGCCGGACTTGCGTCCCATGGGATTGGCACCGCGCGTGCCTACTCCGTGGATCCCGTCGCCGGATTGTTTTCAGGAATAGCTATGGGACTGAATGCAATTCTAACATCTCTTGTTGTACATCTGTTTCTGTAAGTCAGCTGGATTCGGAACACTTGCATGTCGATGCCGAGCGCCGTCAGGCACATAAACGAGATCAGGGTGCTGGATGCCGTCTTTCGCAATGGAAGAGTGAGCCGGGCAAACATCGCGCGCGAACTCGGCTTGACGCGATCAACGGCCAGCAGCCTCGTCGCCGGCCTTACCGACGAGGGCCTGTTGATTGAGGACATCTCTCCGGAAGATAAAGGCGCAGGCACCGGGCGACCAGGTACTTTCGTTCGTCTCAATCCGAAGCATGCGCTGTTTATCGGAGCCGACATCGGCGTCGGCCGCATCAGCGTCGTGGCGATCGACTTTACCGGGACGGTTGTGAAGAAGCACCATTTCGAGGTCGATGATCGCGACTGCAGCCCGGAGGCAGTCCTCACCATGCTCGCCACCTTCGTGAAATCGGTAGCGGGCCCACTGGTGGCGCATTACACTGTTCGCGGGCTGTGCGTCACAGTTCCGGGAGTGCTTGATAAATCGGGCACTGTCCTTCGCGCTCCATTCCTGGGATGGCGTAAGGTCCCGATTCTGGATCAGTTGACGGCGCTTTTGCCCGACATGCCGGTCATTGTCGCTGAAAACGATGCGAACGCGTTCGCGATCGCGCATGGCTACCGAACGGGCCAAATTGCATCCGACACTGACGTATTCATGTTTCTCGACGCAGGCGTCGGGGGCGCCGCCGTCATGTTTGGGCAACTCATGCGCGGGCACGACGGCTACGCGGGCGAGTTCGGCCACATCATTCTCGGCGATCGGGGTTTTGTGCAGCTCGCCACTCCGGCGGGCTCCCTGGAAAGCTTTATCGGGCTCGACGCAATTCTGGCGAGAAACGTCCACCATGGTGGAGGGTCGAGCGACATCCAGACCTTCATTGAGCAGGTCAAAGCAGTCGAGCCGCCGGCGGTCGCGACGATGAACGATTGGTCCTTTTACATGGGACGGGCTCTTGCGTTACTGAGCAGCATTTTCAATCCTTCGCGCATCGTGCTAGGTGGTCCCGTGGCTGCGCTTTTCGACCTATGCAAAGCTGATGTGCTCGCAAGCATCCGCAAAAACCTGCTTGAGGATCATCCCGTCCCAACCGTAATGTTGTCGGACTTGGGCCTCGAAGGCCCTGCCCTCGGTGGAGCGTTCATGCTCCACCGCGAAATGTTCTCGGTCGATGAGGGACTGATCTTCCGCAAGCAGGAGGACGACAGCCAAGGAACGAGGATACCTCGTCACAATCTCTCCTTGATTAGCTAGGCGGGCGGAGCGCTCGAAAGCGCCGATGCTTTCAGACAGCCGCCAAAGCTGCGAGGCTTAACCTCGGCGCTGATCGGGCGACGCACGCCACATCGTGCCCGCATCACATGGGCACATATTCCATGTCTCTATCGTTTTGCCGGTGGTGGAGCGACGGATTGACGGTTCACCAATTCGGCCTCGAGAATCTGAGAATTCCGGTACGTTCCGTCCTCGATCTTTCTGAGGAGCAGTTCGACCGCAGCGGCGCCGAGCGATGCGACCGGCCGCCTGATGACCGAGAGCGGGGGACGGAACACGCCGGCCCACGGCGCATCATCAAAGGCAATTATCGATAGCTCCCCGCCGACCTCGATTCCGAGTTCGGCGGCGGCTCCGAGCGCGCC
Source organism: Ensifer adhaerens (assembly GCF_013283195.1). Taxonomy (GTDB): domain Bacteria; phylum Pseudomonadota; class Alphaproteobacteria; order Rhizobiales; family Rhizobiaceae; genus Ensifer; species Ensifer adhaerens_G. The sequence continues at coordinate 402,548 of NZ_JABEKT010000003.1, forward strand.
CAGCGCAACATCCTCATTTGTCGCCAGGATTGCGGTCGGCGGCTCCGGCGAAGTCAGAATTTCGATTGCTGCTTTTCGAGCCGTTTCGACACGGCTTTGGCTAAAGCGATACCACTCGGGCCGGGCGCTCAGTCCGAGTTCGGCAAGAGCCGCTTTCGCTCCATCCACCCTGTCGCGAACTGTTCCAACGACGGCGGCCGGCATCTCCTGGCTGTAGCCTTGAACGGCCGCTGTCGCAACGAGAAGGCCGATGCGCGTATGACCCGCGCTCACCAGACAGCGGATCGCTTGGCCGGCAGCGGCGCGGTCATCGGTCATGACAAAATCGATCTCACCCGAATCGACTCGACGGTCGAGCAATACAACGGGCACCTCCGGCTCGCTTTCAACAACGAGATGTTCATACTCGCCCTGAGAAGCCGGCACCACGATCAGACCGTCAACGCGCTTTTCGATAAGAACTTTGACTGCATTTCGCTCGCGCTCGATTTCGTCGTCGGTGTTGAGTACCAGGATCTGATATCCCGCCTGCGACGCGGTCTCGATGATCGCGCGGATGGCTTTATTAAAAAACGAGTTTGCGATGTCGGCAACGACGACGCCGATAGTCAGAGAACGCCCCGATCTCATCGACCGGGCCAACTCATTCACGCGATAGTTTAACTCCGCTGCAGCGGCCATGACCCGTTCCCGCGTCGATTGAGTGACAAGGCCATAGCCACCAAGCGCGCGCGCGGCCGTCGCACGAGACACGTTCGCCCGCCTCGCAACATCGATCAGTCTCGCAGCCTTTTCGTTCGGTGCCTGCGCCATTTCTCCATCCATCGTTCGGTCCAGCCCTCGATATCACAATTTGCGTTCGCCTTGTCATCGCAAACTGAGTGTCGAATGATACCGCTAGGCCGGCACCAACTCAGCCCCCGCGTGCCGGCAGGTCGCGGCTGCTACGGCCATCGCATTGGATAGGTATCGTCTCCACACTTCTTCCGAGTTCGGGGGCCCGCCGCGCAAATATGATGCAACCAGGCTAGCAAGCGTCGCATCACCCGCGCCCATGGTATCCACGATCGGCTCAGGTCGGCTGGCGGCAGGAACCTGCACGCAAAGCCCTGTCCGATCAACGATCGTCGCCCCTTCCGCGCCGTGAGAGAATAGAAGCGTGTCAACGCCCAAATTGAAGAGACGTGTCGAGGTCGACCGCCAGTCCAACTGGTAGAGGAGATATGCATCCTCGTCGCTCAGTTTCACCAAATCGACCGCCTTCAAAAGCATCTCAAATCCACGCCTGAAGGCATCGATCGACGAAATTAAGCGGGGGCGTGGGTTCGGATCAGCGATGCACAGGCCGGATGCGCACGACAATGCAGCGACAAGCGCACTGGCATGCTCGCTGTTGTCCAGCGGGTAGGAATTGACAACAACGGCGTCGGCTCTTGCGATCGTTTCTAAGACCCTCGGGGGAAATGAGATCCGGCGTCGGAACATTGAAGGGCTGAACAGATAGCTGGGCTCGCCATTCTTGCGCGTCGACACTGCCACTCCGGTGGGATCGACCGTTGGTGTGTTAATCACCCGGATCGAGCGTTCGCGAGCATAGCCTAGAAGGTAGAAGCCGTCACGGTCCTGCCCGACACGAGTAACCAGCGTTGCAGGCAGGCCGAGCCGGGCGACGCCGGCGGCAAGATTGAGGCCTGCCCCGCCGGCGAAGCGCATAGGCGACTGCCCATCCGTGTGGATTTCGTCTACGAGGCAATCGCCTATGATTACTGCACCTTGCATTCGCTACTCACTGTAGGTTGGTGTGCCGATAAGCCATCGTCGCGTGCGCATCGGCGGTTTCCGATGCTAGCTGCATGACGACCGCATCAAGCAACAGGAGGCAGGTCTGCTCGAACAGGCTCCCGCCGAACTGCTTGGTGCCTTCGACAGGTAGTGGCAGGACCACGTCGGCCATGCCGGCCAGCGTACCCTTCGGTTTCTGCGTCAGCGTGATGACCTTGGCGCCCTCCCCTTTGGCGATCTTCGCGTAGCTGAGGCTGACGGGTGTCTCGCCGGACCCCGAGATGATCAACAAACCATCGCCGTTTCTTACAGAGGGAGCCGTGACCTCGCCAACGAAGTGAACGGTCCGACCGATATGCATAAGCCGCATCGCCGCCATCTGCGCAGAGAGCCCGGACCGTCCCTGTCCGGAGAAGAACCAGCGACGGTCCTGCGCCCGGAAGGCGTCGACAACTGCTGCGAACGCGTCTGGATCCACGCGTTGAAGCAGGTTGCTTATTTCTTGTCCCACGGCCAGCCAAGGCCTTGTTCCGGGAGCCGTTCCTTTATCCATGTCGCTACCTTTCCGGGATTTTCGTTTTCTGTGATTGCGCCGCCGACGACCAAGATCTCAGGCTTGACCGCGAGGACAGACTCGAGCGTCGCCGGCCCGATGCCGCCGGCGAGGGAGACCCGGAAGCCGCGCGCATGCATTGCCGCAACAGCGTCGATGTGACTGGTCGAATTGTCCCCGGCCAAGCGCGCATCCGTGGGGGAGTGGACAGCGACATAGGCAAAGCCTTCAGGCAGCGCAAAGTCTTGGGGGAGCAGGAGAGGCTTGCCGGACTCCGTGATTGTGTCGATGATCACAGACCCACCGAAATTGGTCGCGCATTTACCGACCGTCTCGTGGGTTGCCAGTGATGCGCACGAGAGTACCGTCATGAACGTTGCGCCGGCACTGAAGACCATGTTGGCCTCGAAGGAACCGCCATCTACCGTCTTGGTATCAGCGAGAACCGGGATATCCGGGCAGATTTCGCGGGAGGTCGTGATAGCCGCGATGCCAAACCGCTTGAGGAGCGGAGTGCCGATCTCAATGATGTCGGCGATGCCCCTGAGAGCGGGGAGAATTCCGAGATGCTCGGGTTTATCGAGCGCGACTTGCAGAAGCATTGAGCTTTCCCTTTCAGGTTTGGCTGAGACCCGTAATTGCCTTCAGCAGGCTGTCCGGGGTGAACTGCGAAGACGGGGCGTCGGTCACGACTCGGCCGAGGCGGAGCACGACGATGCGGTCTGTGACTTCCAGAACATGCGGAAGCGTGTGCGAGATGAAGATGACCCCGAACCCCTTGGCGCGTGCCTGGCGGATGACCTCCAGCACTTCGCCCGCCTGACGGGCGCCGAGGTGGTTGGTCGGTTCGTCGAGGATGATGACCTTGTTGGCCCAAGCGACAGCGCGCCCGATCGCGACCGCCTGGCGCTGGCCGCCGGACAGTCGGGCAACCGGCCTGTCGCTTGCAGGCACTGCTATGCCGACACGTTCCAGTTCGGAATGGGCCTGGTCGCGCATGGCCTTCTCGTCAAGGAAGCCCAATTTACCGAGAAACCCCTGGCGCAGGATTTCGCGACCGAGAAAGACATTTGCCGCGACAGTGAGGTCAGGTGCGATGCCGGAATCCTGGTAGAGTGTCTCTACACCTGCGTCCAAAGCATCGTGCGGCGATTTCCAGACCCGACGCTCGCCATCGAGATAGATCTCGCCGCTGTCCGGTTCATGGGCTCCGGACAACACTTTGACGAGCGTGGACTTTCCAGCGCCGTTGTCGCCGACGAGGCCGACAACTTCTCCGGCGTTAAGCGCAAAATCGACGCTGTCGAGCGCAACGATCCCACCATAACGTTTTCCGACACCGCGCACTTCGTAAAGAGGAGATGTACCTGTCATTATCGGCCCCCCTTCGCGCCGAGACCTTGAGCACCGACGGCGATTGCAATGAGAGCCGCCACCACGATTTGCTGCCAGTTCGGCTGCACACCGATAAGAATGAGGCCGCTTAGAACAGCTGTAGTGATCAGCGCGCCGATGACGACGCCGGAGAGTTTGCCTGTACCGCCGAGAAGGCTGACCCCGCCGATGACGGTTGCCGCGATGGCGTTTAGTTCACCGCCGCGCCCCGAAAGAGGTGAGCCCGAACCAAGTCGGAAGTAGACGAACGCTCCCGCAAGAGCCGCGAGAACCCCAGACAGCAGGTACAGCTTGATGAGATGACTCTCTACATCGATACCGGCGCCGCGAGCGGCGAAGGGATTGGAACCGACGGCGTAGGTCCAGCGGCCGAACCGCGCGCGAGACATGAACGCCCAGGAGACGACAATGATGAGGAAGACCACAATGACCGGGACGGTCAGCGCGCCCAGATAGGTGGCGTTCCCGAGAAGAATCACCTCCTTCGGCGCACCCGCGATCTGCGTGCCGCCAGTGAGAACGAGGCTCAGGCCCGCAGCAGCCCCCATTGTCGCGAGTGTCGCGACGAATGGGACGAGCCGGCAATAGGTGATCAGAAGCCCATTGACCAGACCAACCACGACCCCGACGCCAATAGCAACGGCGAGTCCCAGAGCAATCGCGAGCCAAGGGTCCATGCCCGCCTCGTTGGCGGCGCGGATGACGAGCGCCATGGAGACGCCCGCCAGGCCGAGGACAGAGCCCACGGATAGATCAATGCCCCGCGAGGCAATGACGAAGGTTTGACCGATCGCCATCAGGACGACGGGAGAAAAATCCTGCAAGATGTTCGCCATCGCCCGGATCGAGAAGAACCGCGGATTGACTAGGCTGAACGCCAGTACCATCAGGCAGAAGAGCAGCAGCAAGACAATGTCCTGCCGCATGCCGGCCGCCTTCAGGCGTGCCAACTTTCCTTGCATTTCCATTTTTGCAGTCCTCCTCGCGGGGCGACAGGTAGGTCCCGGAATTTACTCCGAGTAAATGGACGAGCCCGTTTCGGCGAAGTTCTCCTTGGTCATGACCACATTGGGGATGACGACGGTTTTTTCGATCTTGTCTGCACCTTCGCCACTGACCTTCGCCTTGGCGTATTCGAGCGCAAGCTCGGCTTCCTTGGCCGGCTGCTGCGCGACGAGGGCGGTAAACACGCCTTCCTGAAGGGCATCGACCTGTGCCTTATAGGCGTCGTAGCCGACGAGCTTGACCTTGCCGACGACGTTGTTGTTGCGGATGGCAGCGATCGCGCCCGTGCCGCTGGTACCGTCGATCGCGAAGATTCCGGCGAGATCAGGATGGCTCAAAAGAATGGTGTTGATCGCCGAAGTCGCATTCGCGGGCTGGCTATTGGTGTATTCACGGCCGATGATCTCAATCTTGGGGAAGTTCGCTGCCAGCTCCTCACGGAACCCCTGCTCACGCAGAGTATTGGTCGTTGAGCCCGGCGACCCCGACTGAATGAACACCTTCCCTGCTCCCCCAATCTGCTCGGCGAGCGTTTTCGCAGCCTGGCGACCGCCATCGACATTGTCACCGGTGATGTGTGAGGACAGATAGGTCTGATCCGTCACTGTTGTATCGACCGTGATCACCGGGATCCCCGCAGACTCCGCACGCGCGACGGCGGGCTGCAGTGAATCAGGGTCGGTAGGCACCAAAATTAGAGCGTCGATATCGTCGGCGAGCGCCGCATCAACGAACGGCATTTGGGACTGGGGCGAGTACTCCGAGGCGCTACCCTGCCAGACGAGTTCAATGCCGAGCTTGTCTGCGGCGGCTCTTGCGCCCTTCTCCATAGCAAGGAAGAAGGGGTCGGATGCGATCCCGGGAATGAAGGCAACCTTCAGTTTCTCTTGGGCACTTGCGGCGTGTGCTCCGAACGCCAATGCAGAAACTGCTGCTGCCAACACGAAACGACTAAAACGGCTCATTTTTCGCTCCTCCGTCAAAATGAGATCGATCTCATTAAGGGGTAGCATGGTTTTACGATCTGTCAACGCGAAAAAGAGATCGATCTCATTTTGAATGCGATCGATCTCACAAACGATGCGAAATTGTTCCGAGGAATTTGTAATGAGAGCCGCTTGCCAAAACTCTCAATGCTTGACGCCGCTGCCACCGCGCAGGTTGGGACATCCCTACTCGCAAGGGACGTCAACTCCATGGTCAACAAGGCATTCTTTCCAACGCAAGCGATAGCAGTCGGTTGCGGCAGATGTTCGCTGCTGCTGCGGAAGCGATGTCTGCTTACGGGGCTCTCAATTCGTAAGAGCGTTCACTGAAATGGTGTAGGTGGTGTGCCAGACCATTCCCGCTCGAAATTCCATGGTAGTTGGAACCAGACGCGCCACGGGATTCGGCCCGGCAGAAATCGTCGCGCCGAGGTCGAATGCGGCGCGGCAAGGTTCCACCCCAATTGCCAAGTGCCGGCCACTCCAGGGGAAACCTTGTCTACCTCGATTGCTGATCCAGAGCATCAGCGACGGGAAGTCGCCGGGATTCCATTCCAGGACGGTCTGCCAGTTCTCGTCCAGCCGTTCGAGGGTCGCGCGGCCGGAGGCGTTCGGAATGAGGACGCGACATTCAGCGCGCTCGGAAAGCGGAAGGCTGGTGAGATCGATTTCCGTTCCGTCGCGGCAAAGAACCCCGTTTAGATTCGGCGAGACTTCGTCCACCACAAGGGGACAAGGGTCAGGCTCGGACCCGAGAGGGTGAGTCCAGACCGTATCATGTGGTCCAATATTCAGCCGCGCGGTTCCGGACGCCTGCGGCAAAGTCAGAACCGGGTGGAGTGCGATTGGCAAATTGCAGTCACGCCTGGGCAGTACTTCAAGATCCAGTTGTACGCCCGCATTGGCCGGCCGTAGCCGGCGCCGGAGGAGTTCGATGGGAGAGTCGTCGGGATAGCGGATCTCAGCGACGAGAGCGCCGCTGTTCTCAGTGACCGTCCAATCGTTGTTCGCCGCGAAGCCGTGCGGCGGCACATTCGTGCCTGCAGCTATGGGCCAGCCATCAGGTAGGGTGGTGGCACCTTCAGTGCCGAACGGGATGCATGGCCATTCTCCGCGCATGCTGCGCAGAATTTCAGGCAGAGCGGCAACGTTGGGTTCGTCGATCCAAGGCGCTGTTGCCAATGGCTCCACCATTCGACCATCAGGCAGGCGCAAACGCAAACCGTTGATCATGCCGCCCAACGGTTGAAGTCCTGCTTCGCCTTGGGGCCAGATAAGACTTGGTATCATCCCTGCTCCATTATCATGCGGGGTCGTTGCTTTTCCTAGACAAATCCGGAGCTTATCGTGACCGCGCAACCACTGTAATCAGTGGAGTTTCAGCCTTGGCCGTATGACCCGGTTCACGTGGCCCACAAGGATGAGCGCAACGCCCTTTACCCAGCCATGGATGGCAAGCAGATGCATCCGGTACAGCGAAAGATAGACCAGCCTGGCGAGGCGTCCCTCCACAGCCATCCTACCGCCGACCAAATTACCCATCAGGCTTCCGACTGTCGAGAAACGGCTGAGCGAAACAAGGGAGCCCTTGTCGCGGTAGACGAAGGCCTCAAGGTCTCCTCCCGAGATCATTCGAAGCAGATTGCGATAGACTGTGGCCGCCATTTGATGGGCCGCTTGCGCCCTTGGTGGAATAGGACGCTCCTCCCCCGGTGGGATAAGAAAACAGCAATCCCCCATCGCAAACACGCGCTCATCCGACGTCGTTTGAAGTGTCGGTCTGACCACAAGCTGATTGCTTCTGGATATTTCAAGCCCGTCGAGTTCGCGAAGGACATTCGCTCCCCTCACACCGGCCGCCCAAACTGTAATGTCCGCACGCACCTGGTCGCCCGTAGCGAGGGACAAGCCTTGCTCCGTTGCAGCGGTCACGGACGTATCAACGAGCACCCGCACCCCCAGTGCCTCAAGTTCAGCGTGTGCGGCCCTCGCAAGCGGTTCGGGAAGCGCCGGGAGGATCCTCGCCCCAGCTTCAATCAATGTCACCCGCAGACGGGATTCATCAAAGACCTCCAGTCCGTAGTGCTTGAGAGCTGACGCTGAATTGTAGAGTTCTGCCGCCAACTCCACCCCCGTCGCCCCGGCTCCGACGATCGCGACGTCGACAAACGCCTCCAACTTCGGGTCAATGGACATTGTCCGCGACACACGCAGACAGTGATTAAGCAGTTTCTTGCGAAAACGGTCGGCCTGGGACCGGTTTTCGAGGAAAAGGCAGTGGTCCTTGACACCCGGCGTGCCGAAGTCGTTCGAGATCGATCCGATGGCAATGACAAGGTAGTCGTAGCGCAGGCGATGACGGCCGATCAACTCCGAGCCGTCATCGTCGTGGAGGGGCGCGACCACCACCTGGCGCGCCGCTCGATCTATCGATTCCAGTGATCCGTAAAAGAAGCGGTATCCCCATCGATGGCCATGGCTACGATACCCGACTTCATCGAGGTTGGCGTCGAGGGAACCGGCAGCTACTTCGTGGAGGAGTGGCTTCCAAATATGAGTGCGGTTACTCTCCACCAATATGATGTCGAAATCGTCCCGCCCCAGCTTCGCACCGAGGCGCCGGACGAGTTCGAGCCCACCAGCCCCACCACCAACAACGACGACCTGGATCTTCATGGCTAACGTTCCTGCTCGCGAATGGCGCTCGTGCCGGTGAATTTTCAATGGAACGAATGGCATGCCACGGCGAGCGCCGGGCATGCCTCAACGATCACTCCGCGGTCGGGTTCAGAAGGTGCTGGTGACGCGGCTCGCCCATGTTGGCGGTGGTAATCAGGTTGGCGCCGGTGTCGACGTCCTTCTCTACACGCTCGCCCTTGGAGGCGGCATACGCTGTCTTCACCCCGTCATAGCCCATGCGAAAGGGGTCCTGAACGATCAGTCCATCTATGACTCCGCCGGAGAGGAAGCCGACGGTCTTGTCGTCGCTATCGAAGCCGATGAGCGCCACCTTGTCCTGAAGATTATTTTCGGCGATGGATTGGCCAGCGCCCTGAGACATCTGGAGGTTCGTGACGAAGATCCCCTTCAGATCGGGTTTTGCGACCAAGAGGTCGGTCGTCATGTTGAGGCCGGTCGTCGGCTGCCCATCGGCAACCTTGTCGGAGTAGAGATTCAGCGCAGGATATTTTGCGGAAAGCTGATCACGAAACCCGCGTGCGCGCGCCTCGTCGGAGCCGGAGCCGGCATTCGCAACGATTAAGGCAACGTCACCCTCGATCTTTCCGCCGTTGGCCGATGCGATCGCAGCCGCAAGACCGTCGGCCGCCAGCCTTCCACCCTGCTCGTTGTCCGTCGTCAGGAACGAGGCAAACGCCTTCGAGTTTGCGGGAGAGTCGATCCCGACCACTGGAAGCGCACTGGCTGCCTGATCGACGGCGCCGCCAAGCGCAATAAATTCGATCGGTGCGATAACCACAGCGTTCGCGCCGCTGGCTACCGCGTTCTCCAGAAGCGCGATCTGACCGTTGATATCGCTCTCCGACTGTACGCCGAACTCAGGAACATTGATGCCCAGTTCCGTCTTCGCCTTGCGCGCGCCGGCCAGAACGGTCTGCCAGTATGACGAGGTAATGTCGCGCACAATCACCGGGATCGTAACGTCCTGGGCGCTGGCAACGCTCGCCACACTGGATGCGATGGTGAGACCGAGAACGCTCGCGATGACTAGCGGACGGCTCCAGATGCGATTAGATGAAAACTCCATAACTCTCTCCACGTTATCGAAGACAAAAAAGAAGGTGTCCGCCCGCCATTTGAGGCGCGCGAGCGAGGGTCGACTTCCAACCGACCGGTTAAAGGTCGGAGGGTCTTTAAAAATCTGGCTTCAGACCGGGTTCAGGGCAGAAGGCTACGCTCGGCCTGGCGTAGCGTTTCCTGCGCGGCCTTGATCTGGGCTCGCGTGTACATCAAAGCGTGGGTGGCCAAGTCATGACCGTCCTCCCACAGGTTGCGCCATATGCCGAGGATGCCTTCGAGGGGTTGACCGACGACGCGCGACGAGAAGCTTTCGAAGGTGATCGGCCCGGCGTAACCCGAGGAGACCAACGCGCGGAACACCCCGGCAAGGTCGATCGTGCCCGAGCCCATATAGCCGCGGTGAGAATCTCCGGTGTGGAAATAGCCGAGATAGTCGCCAGTCGCTTTGATCGCCGAGGGAACGTCGGATTCCTCGATGTTCATATGGTAGACATCGAGGTGAACTTTCACGTTCGGCGCACCGATCCGCTTGCACAGTTCCACGCCCTGCGACGCGGTGTTCAACACGTTGGATTCATAACGGTTAACAACTTCCAGCCCGAGCGTGATACCGCTTTTTGCAGCCGTTTCCGCTACCTGCTGCAGCACGTCCACGGACATGGCGACCCCCGCGGCCGTCGTGGGAGCGGTGTTTTTCTGGAACGCGGAGTGCAGGATGCCGCAGACATGCGTTGCGCCGCAATCGCGCGCAACCGAAAGGGCTTGCTCGAGTTTCTCCTTGCCGCGCCTTGCTTTCTCTGCATCCCCGCTCGAAATGTCGCTATCAGCATCAAGGCCGAGAGAGAAGTTGATGCCGATACCGTGCTTTTCGAGGGTGCGACGGGTAAAATCGATATCGATCGAACTCGGATCGAGCGCCGGCGCCTCGATAAAATCGTAGCCAACCTCGGCGGACTTTGCGATCGCCCGAGCACATTGATCATGGCTCCAGCCTGATTCCCAAACTAATGCATGCACTCCCAACTTATTCATGTTCGACTCTCTGTGTTGTTCAGGCAAAGGTTCAGCCGTCGCGCCGGCGGACGCACGGGGCGAAGTCGTCGCGGGAATGTGTTCGTGTCGTCGAGTGTTCGCCGCGTCAGATGACGCGGCTCATCACGTTTCGGCCGAGGAAGGTGTATTTCTCTACGTCATAGACCTGCCCCGTGATCGGAGCGGAGGTGTCGGACGCCCAGAAGACGACATGGTTGGCGACTTCTTCCGGAAGAAGGATCCTGCCGCCCGGCGCAAAGACCGGAGGAATGCTGGACTGCCAATCATCGGGCCGGCCCTGTGCGCGCTGCGTCTCGATTTCAGTCTCGGTCAGTGTCCAGCCGACATTGAGTTGGTTGACGCGGATGCCTTCGGTCGCACATCCATCAGCGACGTTGCGGGTCATCGTCATCAACGCCCCCTTCGACATAGAATAGACCAGCAGGTCCGGCTGCCCAGAATAGGCGTTGACCGAGCCGATGTTGACGATCGAGCCCCTGATCCCCTTTTCGCGCATGTGCTGGATGGCGCGACGAGTCAGCAGCATCGGTGAACGCGCATTGATCGCAAAAATGCGGTCGAATGCTTCGCCATCGGATGCGTCGAGATCGGTCCGCGGGAAGATGGCCGCGTTGTTGACGAGAACATCAAGGCGGCCATAAACGGCGATTGCTTCCTCGGCGATCTTTTCGGCTGCATCAGCTGTTGCAAGGTCGCCCCTGATGTACGGCGCCCCTCCGAGTTGGGCGGATGCCGCCTCGAGTTTTGTCACGGACGATCCGTGGAGGATCACCTTGGCACCCTTTGCGACGGCCGCCTTGGCTGTCGCCAGTCCAATGCCGGAGGACGAGCCGGTGATGAGAATGACTTTCTCTTCGAGCATTTCGATGTGTTCCTTAGCAGGTCTGAAAATTAGGGGGCGCCCCTGCGGGCGTCGCCCTGGACGTTCGTTACGCCGAGATCTCTACGTGGGCGCGCATGACGCCGCGCAGTTCCGCGAGGCCCTTCAGGCGGCCGATGTAGGAGTAGCCGGCGTTCACCTTCACGCCAGCCTCGACCTTTGCGATATCGTCTGCCAGCAGATGGCCGTGATCAGGCCGCATCGGGATCAAGGCGTCTGCTCGTCCCTCGGAACGGCGGCGCTTTTCCTCATCGAGTAGCGTGAACACGATCTTCACCATGTCGGAGTCGCCATCGAGGTGTTCTGCTTCATAGAACGAGCCATCCGGCTCGCGCGTGGTGTTGCGCAAATGCGCAAACGCGATGCGCGGTGCGAATTCGGCAGCCAGGGCTGGAAGGTCGTTGTCCGCCCGAGCGCCCATGGAGCCGACACAGAAGGTCACTCCGTTCGAAAGGCTAGGATGTGCACGAAGAATGAAGCGGAAATCCTCTGCCGTCGACACGACACGCGGCAGGCCGAAGAGCGAGAACGGCGGATCGTCGGCGTGAATGCCCAGACGCACGCCCAGTTCTTCAGCAACCGGCGCCATCTCTTTGATGAATTCGGCTAGGTTCGCACGCAGTTCGTCGGCAGAGACGCCATCAAATTGCGCAATCTCACGGGCTATCCCTTCCCGGCTGTAGGTGTCCTCGCCGCCGGGGAGACCCGCGATGATGTTGCGCTCCAGCACCTGTTGCTGCTTCTCGTCCATGGCTTCGAACCGAGTCTGTGCCTGTGAAACCAGGCTCGCATCATAATCGCCAGCCGCATTTGCGCGGCGAAGCACGAAGACGTCGTAGGCGACGAAATCAACCATGTCGAAGCGTAGCGCGTAGCCGCCGGACGGAAGAGCGAAATGAAGGTTTGTTCGCGTCCAGTCCACAACGGGCATGAAATTGTAGTTGACGACTTTGACGCCGGCTTCCGCCAGAACCGCGAGTGTAGCCTTCCAGTTGGCGAGCGTGGTGCGGAACGAGCCTGTGCGCAATTTGAGGTCCGACGGCATTGGAATGGATTCCACGACGGACCAGCGCAGCCCGTGCGCCTCGATGAGCTCCTTTCGCTTGAACACGTCGTCTCTCGACCACGCCGCACCCGGCCTATAGCCGTGGAGCGCGGAAACGATCCCAGTGACACCCGCCTGTTTGATGTAGTCGAGAGTGACCGAGTCACCTGGTCCAAACCACCGCCAGCACTGTTCCATTGGTTTTCCTCATTTGGTTATTGTTCGCGGAGGATGTTCTGACGACGCGGGCGGCACAACAGCTGCCCGCATCGCATTACTTCCCGCGACGCCGCAATTGGTCGAAGTAGACGATAGCGATAATCAGAAGTCCGGTGATAATTCTCTGCCAGAACGAGTTCACGTTAAGCAGGTTGGCGCCGTTGTTGATCGTCGCGAGGATGAACGCTCCGATAAGCGGCCCCTGAACGGAACCGACCGCGCCGAAGAGGGACGTTCCGCCGATGACGCTTGACGCGATCGCCTGCAATTCCCAACCGTCGCCCTGCGTGGCATTCCCGACGCCGAGGCGGGCCGAAAGAAGCACGCCGACGAAGGCGGCCGATACCGCCGAGACGCAATAGGCGAGATAGATCAGCTTAGAAACGTTGACACCGGAAAGGCGCGCCGCTTCCGGGTTCGAACCGACCGCAAAAAGATAGCGTCCCCATTTCGTGTGTTCGAGGAGCAAATACGCAGGCGCGGCGACCACAACGACCATCCAGAAGAGGTTCGGGATGCCGAGGAAGGAATCGCGCGCAAACTGGGCGAGGCCCTGATGGGTGATGTTGATCGTCGCGCCATTGGTCATCAAAAGACCGATTCCGCGCAGCGAAGTCAGCGTCGCTAGCGTGATGATGAAGGGCGGCAAGCCCATTTTCACGATGCCGAAGCCGTGGAAAACGCCTATTGCCAGACCGACGAGCAAGGTCGCAATGATTGCAAGCCAGACGGGGAAACCAGCCTGGAGCAGCGATGCGATGATAACCGTCGCAAAGCCGACCACAGCGCCAACCGACAGGTCGATGCCTGCAGTGATGATGACGAATGTCTGGCCGATCGACAGCACGGCGATCATGGAGCCCTGCCGCAGCAGATTGGCAATGTTGTTCCCCGTCGCGAACGTGTTGGTCGCAATGCTCAAGATGGCGCAAAGTGCGACCAGAAGGCCGACGAGCGTCAGCGAGAACAAGAGATTGTAGTTTTTCCGCGATACGGGTTTTTCGGTGGACTCAAGGGTTGCCACAGCTTCCTCCTCTCAATTGAACAGCGTCAGACGCCAATGGCGAGCGCTAGAATTTCTTCTTCCGTCTTTTCACGGTACGTGTGGGTGCCGACCTGCTTGCCGCTACGAAAGACGTGGAGCGTGTCCGCTAGCTCGTAGACTTCGGGAAGGTAGGAAGAGATCACGATGATCGCGGCCCCGCGCTTCAGCAGAGCGCCGAAGAGCCGGTAGATTTCCGCCTTCGTCCCGACGTCCACACCGACCGTCGGCTCGTCGAAAATAAACAGTTCCGCACCGTGGTTCAGCCATTTGCCGATGACGATCTTCTGCTGGTTTCCGCCCGACAGGGAGGACGCAAGTGAGCGGCGCGACGGCGTTTTGATCGCAAGGTCCCTGATCTGCTTTTCCGCACGATCGATCTCCCCACGATGATTCAGCGTGAGGCCACGCTGAAGAGTGTCGTAGACTGGAAGGTTGATGTTCAGAGAAATCGGCAGATTGAGATTGAGTCCCTGGTCGCGCCGGCTCTCAGGCGCAAGGGCGATCCCCAAATCGATGGCCGTGCGCACATCGCGGATCGCGATCGGCTTGCCGTGCCATTTGATTTCTCCCGAGGTACTGGGATTGCGGCCGAAGAGGCTAAGCGCGAACTCGCTACGTCCGGCCCCAATCAACCCGTACAAGCCAACGATCTCGCCCTGCCTGACGGTCAGGTCGATGTCAGCAAAGCCCGTCCCGGTAAGCGCTCGCGTGGACAGAACTTCGCTGCCGAAGGCGACTTTCTCTTTGTGGTAGATCTGCTCCAGTGACCGGTTGATCATCAGCGTAACGAGTTCGGCATTGTTGGTCTCGTCGATGTTTCTCGTTCCGACAAAATTGCCGTCCCGCAACACAGAAACACGATCGGCGAGCTCGAAGACCTCTTCCATGCGGTGGCTGATGTATACGATCGTGACGCCATCAGCCTTCAGTCGGCGAATGAGCTTGAAAAGCTGGTCGGCTTCCTGCCTTGTGAGGTAAGCGGTGGGCTCATCGAAGATGAGGAACTTCGTGCCGCGGACCGACGCGCGCGCGGTGGCGACGAGCTGCTGCTGGCCGATCGTCAACGAGCCGAGCTGCACATCCGCCGGAATATCGAAGCCGATATCGTTCAGGATTGCCTGGGCACGCGTGATCATTTCCTTCTTGCGAAGGAGGCCACCTTTCAGAACCTCGTCGCCGAGGAAGATGTTGGCCGCGACGGTGAGGTGCGGACAAAGCACCACTTCCTGGTGGACCGCATTGATGCCGATCGCGATTGCATCGGCCGGGTTTTCGAGACTCACTTCTGTGCCACGCCAGAACATCGTGCCGGACGTCTTCTTCACGACGCCTGTCAACACTTTGATCAAGGTCGATTTGCCTGCGCCGTTCTCGCCGACGATGGCGTGGACTTCGCCGGGCATGAAGGAAAGCGTGAGCGGCTTGAGCGCGCGAACGGGTCCATACTGTTTTTCGACGTCCCGTAGGTCCAGGATCGGCACGGCCGAAACCGTCGACGCCAATGTTTCAGTCGTCATGAGTACACTCCTGCGCACCGATCACGGTTGACGGCGCGTCATCGTCAACAAGGAGCGCCCGCCCCCGAGTTCAGGGGCGGGCCTGGCTTCTTAGTTGATCTTGGGATTCAGCAGCTCCTGGCTGCGGGCCTCATCGATGTTCTTGGTGGTGATGACGCTGACGCCGGTGTCAACCTTAGCCTCCACCTTTTCGCCCTTCACCACGGCGAACGCGGTCTTGACGCCGTCATAGCCCATGCGGAACGGGTCCTGCACGATCAGCGCGTCGATCACGCCTTCCTTGAGGAAGCCGACGAGCTTGTCGTCACTGTCGAAGCCGACCAGCGCGACGGTGTCCTTGACGTTGTTCTCCGCAATCCCTTGGCCGGCACCCTGGGCCATGATCAGGTTGGACGCGAAAATGCCCTTGATGTTCGGATTGGCGGTCAGAAGGTCAGTCGTCATGTTTAGCGCCGTAGCGGCCTGGCCATCGGCGACCTTGTCATAAACGAGTTTCAGGCCTGGGTACTTGGCCGCGAGCTGCTCTTCGAAGCCCTGCACGCGCGCATCGACCGAACCGGAGCCGGCCAAGGCCTTGATCAGGGCCACTTCGCCCTCAACCTTGCCGCCGTTCGCTTCGCCGATCGCTACAGCGAGGGCGTCCGCTGCGTTCCGGCCACCCTGGACGTTGTCGGTGCTGAGGAACGAGGTTAGCGCCTGGGAGTTCGGCGCCGAGTCGAGGCCGACGATCGGGACGGACTTTGCTGCCTGGTCAATGGGGGCGCCCAGCGCGGTGTACTCGGTCGGCGCGATTACGATCGCCTTGGAACCGCTCGACACGGCGTTCTCCAGGATGGCGATCTGGCCATTGATATCGGATTCAGACTGCGCGCCCAGTTCCGGCACGGATACGCCAAGGTCCTTACCGGCCTTGCGTGCGCCGGCGAGAACGATCTGCCAATAGTAGGACGTCGTGTCCTTGACGATGACCGGGATTGTGACGTCCTCGGCGGCTGCCTGGGAAACAGGCAGAGCCAAGATCGTCGATGCGAGAGCTGCCAGAACGATAGAACGACGGGCGCGCGAAAACTTCATCATGCATTCCTCCCAATGGATGGTGCCGAAGCGGCTACTCCTCAAAGACCGCGGCTGCGATCGCCATAATCGTTAAAGGATAGTACCATGGTAGTCAACATTAAACAGCAGTAATTAGTGACCGTCGTGGGCATGCTCATGATCGTGTTCGTGGAACTCCGGAAGCGTCAGCCCAAATGCCGAAACAAGATCGGCGACCTGCGCCGGCGACAGAAGGCGCGGGTTAAGACCCTGCAAAAGAAGGTAAAGACGGGCCGTTTCCTCCAGCTCTTCCGTGGCGAAGACCGCGCCTTCCAGGTCCCGGCCGCAAACGACGGGACCGTGATTGGCCAGCAGCACTGAAGTATATTTTCCGGCCAATCCCCGAATGGCGTCGGCAACGGCAGGATCGCCTGGACGATGATATGGAACGAGCGCGGTTTGGCCGGCACGCATCAGGTAGTAGGGTGTCAGCGCCGGGAGCACCGCCTTGGGGTCGATCTCCGGTAGCATGCTGAGTGCCACGGAATGGGTCGAATGAAGGTGAACGACAGCCTGGGCGTCGCCCACGGTTTCGTAGAGCGCCGCGTGCAGAGGGATCTCTTTCGTCGGCTTTGCACCGGAAACTACCCGGCCGTTTTCGTCGAGACGCGACAACTCGGCCGGATCCAGAAATCCGAGTGACGCGTTCGTCGGCGTCACAAGCCAGCCGCCGCCGGGAAGCCGGACTGAAATGTTGCCGGACGATCCGGGAGTCAGCCCGCGGTTGAAGAGCGACCGTCCAAACCTGCAGATTTGCTCGCGAAGTTTCAATTCTGACATTTCGTTTTCTCCTGCTCTTGACGCCGAGACTTGCAGAACGCGCGATAGGTCGTTGCAATTCCCGCTTGGCAAACCCGCCATTCTCCGTTAAATGAACACTACCATGGTACACGACAATTAGGAAGTGTCTCGACGCCCCTGTCGTGGGCCAATCAGCAAAACTGGAGGAGACGCATGTCAGATCGCGCTCAAGGAGAGCCGTTGAAGGTTGCCGTCATCGGTCTCGGATCGATGGGGTTCGGAATGGCGGAGTCGCTCCTGCGAGCCGGCTTCGATGTAGCTGGCTTCGACATCACCGACGCGGCGCGTGAACGACTTCGCTCGGCCGGCGGCACGTCCGGAGGCTCCCCGATCGAAGTGGCTACGGGCGCTTCGGTCGTTGTGTCCGTCGTGGTCAATGCCCGTCAGACCGATGAGATCCTGTTTGGCGATGCCGGAGCGATCGGTGGAATGCCGGCAGGATCAGTTTTTATCTCGTCGGCAACGATGTCTCCTACCGACGCCGAGAACCTGGCGGCGAAAGCGAAAGAGCGCGGGGTTTTCTTCCTCGATGCCCCGATTTCTGGTGGAGCGAAGCGCGCCGCCGCCGGCGAACTGACGATCATGGCATCTGGTGAACCGGAAGCGTTTCTAAAGTCGGAAGGCGTCCTGTCGGCACTCGCGCAGAAGGTTTATCGTCTCGGCGACCGTGCCGGGATCGGCGCTTCGGTAAAAATGATCAATCAACTCCTGGCCGGAGTTCACATCGCGGCAGCCTGCGAGGCAATCACGCTTGCTTCCAAGCTGGGCCTTGATCTTCGCACGGTCTACGAGGTGATCACTGCCTCGGCCGGCAATTCCTGGATGTTTGAGAACCGAATTCCACATGTCCTCGATGGCGATTATCGTCCGCTGAGCTCGATCGAAATCTTCGTGAAGGACCTCGGCATTATCCAGGATATGGCGCGGTCCGAACGCTACCCCGCCCCCATCGCGGCCGCAGCCCTCCAGATGTATCTTGCCGCGGCGGGTGCAGGCATGGGCCGCGATGACGACTCCTCGGTCGCACGCGTTTACGCCCAGCTGTCCGGCGCGGCGCTCCCGCCGTCATCTGTAGACCTGTAGGCCGTGCGCTATGCCGAATTTCGCAGCCAACCTGACGATGATGTTCAACGAGGTCCCGTTCGCCGCGCGGTTCGAAGCAGCGGCCGCCGCGGGTTTCGAGGCGGTGGAATGTCTCTTTCCCTATGGCATTCCGGCTCATCAGCTTTCGCAGATCCTCAAGTCGCTCGATCTTAAACAGGCGATCTTCAATCTTCCCCCGGGTGATTGGGATGCTGGCGAGCGTGGCATTGCCAGCGCACCGGGCCGTTTCGAAGATGTGAAGGCGGGCGTGGAACTTGGGCTGGAATATGCCGAAGCCACCGGCGCGACACGTCTCCACCTGATGGCCGGCCTTGCCGATCGAAACGATCCTGCGGCCGTCGCATCCTACCGGCGTGCGGTAGAGTACGTGGCTGGCCGCCTGGCAGAACACGATCTCATCCTGCTGCTCGAACCCATCAATGGCCGCAGCATGCCGGGCTACTTCCTGAACGATTTCGCATTTGCCGAACGGCTGATCAACGAGATTGGCCAGTCGAACGTGCGCCTGCAATTCGATGTCTTCCATCGGCAGATCATGCATGGCGACATCGCGAAGTCTTTCGAGCGGCTGCTGCCGATCGTCGGGCACGTCCAGATCGCCAGTGTGCCCTCACGCCACGAGCCGGCAGGAGAGGAGCTGAACTATCCGTTTATTTTCAGCGCGATCGATGCGACCGGCTACGATGGCTTCGTTGGTTGCGAATACAACCCCAAGGGTAACACGCTCGACGGGCTGGGCTGGTTCGAACCCTTTAAGAGGAGGCAGTGACGTGGTAGCACGTATTGCAGCGATTGCCGACGACTATACAGGCGCGTCAGACCTTGCCAACACTTGGCGCCGCAACGGCCTGAAGACCATTCAGACGATTGGCGTCCCGACGTCGATAGACACCTCGGATGCGGACGCAATCGTCGTGTCATTCAAGATACGGTCAGTGCCAGCCGACGAAGCCGTGGCCGCCGCGCTGGAAGCCTACGATTGGCTCAGGGAGATTGGTGTCGAGCACGTCATGTACAAGATCTGCTCGACCTTCGATTCCACAGACAACGGCAATATCGGGCAGGTCACCGATGCCTTGCGCGATAAGGCTAATGCGGGCTGGACGCTTGTGACGCCCGCATTTCCGGAGACGAAGCGTACCCTCTACAAGGGCCATCTTTTCGTCGAAAACTCTCTTCTGAACGAGAGCCCGCTCAAGAACCATCCGATCAATCCGATGCATGATCCGAACCTTGTACGGGTTCTCGGCAAGCAGTCGAAGGATACGGTAGGTCTCGTGGAGCTTGCCACGATCCGCGCTGGCGACGACGCGGTCATCGCACACCTCCGCGGTTTGCAGCAATCGGGCGTTCGCTCCGTAATCGCTGACGCCGTAGCGGAAAGCGATCTGGAGACGCTGGGCCGCGTCGCCATGCAGTCCGCAGTTTCGACAGGGGCCTCCGGTCTTGGCCTCGGTCTTGCCCGTGCGGTTCGCCAAGTGGGCGCGCCGGGCGGCGCGGATGGTGAAGGCGCGGCGAAGGTGGATGGCTACTCCGCAATCGTCGTCGGAAGCTGCTCGGCGCGTACACTCGAGCAGATTGCTGAAGCTGAAAAGATCATGCCCGTTCTTCGGCTCGATTCCGACCAGCTTCTCGGAAGCGACGGCGATATCAGCGAAGCCATCGCCTGGGCAACGGCACGGTTGCCGGATGGTCCGGTACTGATCGCAGCCAGCGCCGACCCGTCGACCGTCGGTGCGATCCAGCAGAAATACGGCTGGCACAAGGCGAGCCAGGTTATCGAAGCAGCTTCGGGGAGACTTGCCACGGCCCTCGTCGATGGTGGTGTTCGCAAGCTTGTTGTCGCCGGAGGAGAGACCTCCGGGGCAGTAGTCGACCATCTGCGGATCGCCGGCTTCCGCATCGGCGAGGAGATCGCGCCCGGCGTGCCCGCACTGAAAACCATTGGCCGGAGTGACGGCGAGCTTTCGATGGCGCTCAAATCCGGCAATTTCGGCGGGATCGATTTCTTCGCGCTCGCACTTTCCAAACTCTGAAATACCTCTGGAGGAGACACCTATGTTGACGGACTGGTTTGAGGTCAAGGATCCGCGCTTTACCGCGCTGGTGTTCGAAAACGTCCATGTCGAAAAACTGTGGAGCGGCGCCCGCTGGACTGAGGGGCCCGCTTATGTGGCGGCGGGAAAATATTTGCTGTTTTCGGACATCCCGAACGACAGGATCATGCGCTTCGATGAAACGAACGGCGCTGTGTCCGTCTTCGAGACGCCGTGCGGTTTTCAGAACGGTCGCACTGTAGATCCCGAAGGTCGCGTGGTCGCTTGCGAGCATGGCGGCCGGCGCGTCTCGCGGCGCGAACACGACGGCTCAATCACCGAGCTTGCTTCTTCCTACAAGGGAAAGCGGCTGAATTCGCCCAATGACGTCGTCGTCCGTTCGGATGGCTCGATCTGGTTCACCGACCCGACCTACGGCATCGATAGCGACTACGAGGGTCACAAGGCCGATTCCGAGATCGGCGCATCCTATGTCTACCGGATCGATGCCGATGGCGGCGATCTCACCGCTGTCGCCACCGACTTTGCAAAGCCCAACGGACTGGCCTTCAGCCTCGACGAGAAGCAGCTCTACATCTCCGATACCGGCCTCAGTCACGACCCGGCCGGCCCGCACCACATTCGTGTGTTCGACATCGCCGAAAACGGACGTGAACTGACGAATGGACGGGTCTTCGCTACCTGCGATGCCGGCGTCTTCGACGGTTTCCGCCTCGACTGCCTCGGCAACGTCTGGGCAAGTGCGGGCGACGGTGTCCATTGCTTTGCGCCGGACGGCACGTTGCTTGGCAAGATCAGGATACCCGAGGCTGTAGCGAACGTCGAATTCGGCGGCCTCAATCGCAATCGCCTTTTCATCACGGCCACGCAGAGCCTCTATTCGGTCTACGTCCGCGTCAACGGTGCCCGCAATCTCGCGCGCCACGTCGGCTGACGCTCAACGCATCCAAGCGACAAGAGAAAACCCATGACACACTCCGCACGTCCCAGCTGGATCGGCATGACCGGACCGCGCTATGTCGAACGCCCCGTCCACCGGCACTGGCTCCTGTCCCAGGCACGCTCGCTGTTCGATTTCTTCCAGTATACCGCCTTCAATCCGAAGGGCGGTTTCTCGACACTGGCCGACGATGGTCAGCCGAACCCCTCCGAGCCGGGTCATGTCGGCGCGCTTCGTCAGCTACATGACACGTCGCGCATGGTGCATTGCTTTGCTGTCGCCCAAATGCTCGGCCTTCCGGGCGCCGACCGCAATGTGGACCATGGCATGGACTTCATCTGGAAGCGCCACCGCGACACGACGAACGGCGGATACTTCTGGGGCGTCGATGACGAGAAGGCCACGCATCCGAACAAGCTCGCCTATGGCCATGCCTTTGTGATCCTCGCCGCCTCCTCCGCAAAGATCGTTGGCCACCCGGACGCCGATCGGTTGATGGCCGATATCCTCGAAGTGCTGCACACGAAGTTCTGGGATAAGGCGGCTGGCGCGACCACCGAAGAATACGCCTCTGACTGGAGCGAAATCAGCGACTATCGCGGGCAGAACTCCAACATGCATCTCACTGAAGCGCTGATGGCTGCATTCGAAGCGACCGGCGATCGCCAGCTTCTGACGATGGCCGAAAGCATCGCCTCGCTCATCATCAATCGCCATGCCCGTGACCAGGGTTGGCGCGTTGCCGAACACTTCACACGCGACTGGAACGTCGATCTGAACTATGCGGGCGATCCGATGTTCCGGCCAAGGGGAACGACGCCGGGTCACGCGCTCGAATGGAGCCGGCTGCTCGTCCAGTTGTGGGAACTCGGCGGCCGCGCACATTCTTGGATGCTCGAGGGTGCGAAGGGCCTGTTCCTGAAAACGGTGGAGACCGGCTGGAACAATGAAGTCGGCGGTTTCTACTACACGCTGACTTGGGACGACCGGCCGGATCGCAACGATCTCTACTGGTGGCCTTGCGCTGAGGGCATTTGCGCTGCCGCTGTTCTTGCCGCCGTCGACGACGATCCGCGTTTCGAGGAATGGTATCGCCGCATCTGGGGGTTCGTGAACAACCACTTCATCGACCGTCGCCAAGGCTCGGGTGGGTGGATTCCGGAACTGGACAACGATCTACGTCCGGTCAACCGCGTCTTCATCGGCCGCCCCGACCTATACCACGCCGTTCAGTCATGTCTGATCCCGTTGCTTCCCTCGAGTGGCAGCATCACTCGCGGGCTCGAAGGCAACGGCACGCTCTACGTTCTGAGTGCCTGAAATCAACGCCACTCAACAGGTGACATCGAATGCTTAAAGGTTTTTCCAACCTCCTGACGCCGCAGCTTCTCTATGTGTTGCAAGCCATGGGCCACGGCGACGAGATCAGTATCGTCGATGGAAACTATCCCGGCGAAAGCGCCGGCCCGAAACTTGTCCGGCTGGATGGGCACTCGGCCACAGACGTGCTCGATGCCATCTTGAGCGTCATGCCGCTCGACACCTTCGTCAAGGACCCGGCAGTCGGCATGGATGTCTCCGCCGAGGTCAAGGAGCGTCCGCCAATCTTGGCCGATTTCGAGGCGATCATCCAAAGGCACGAGCCGGATATGGGTCTGACCCTCGTCAACAAGCCGGATTTCTATCCGCGTGCCAATCGAGCCTACGCAATTGTCCAGACAAGTGAAGCCAGGCTCTATGGCAACATCGTCTTGAAGAAGGGCGTGATTTTCCCGTCATAGGCGTTTTTGACGCACTTCGGTGCTCGACAAATGTCCACTACCATGGTACTACACTATCCCAGCAATAGGGAGGATACAGCATGCTCATTTCTCTTGAGGGAACGAACGTCGTTGTCAGTGGCGCCGCCGGCGGCGTCGGCCGATCCGTTGTCAGAAAGCTCCTCGAACTTGGAGCCAATGTTTGCGCGACAGACATCACTGAATCTGTCTTCGAACTGAAGTCGCTTGGCGACCATGTCCAGGCAGTCGTCGCCGACGTGACGAAGAGCGCCGACGTCGAGCGCATCTACGAGGCCGCGGAAAAGGCGTTTGGAACCGTGGATTGCCTGGTCAGCAATGCCGGTTTCATCATCTCGAAGTCGGTCCACGAGACCTCGGAAGAAGAATGGGACAACGTCCTTGATGCGAATGCGAAGTCGTTCTTCCTGATGTCCAAACGTGCGCTTGGCGGCATGAGGGAGAAGGGCAAGGGCTGCATCGTGGCGACCGGCTCCATCTCGAGCGTCGTTGGCCTCCCCGCCCAGGCTGCCTATTGTGCCAGCAAAGGCGCCCTGCTCCAGCTCGTCCGCCAGATGGCGATCGACTATGCCGCCGACGGCATTCGGGTGAATGCGGTCGGCCCGGGCTCTATCGATACGCCTTTCCTGCGCAAGTATCTGGACGGCCTGGCCGATCCGGCCGCCGGCATGGCCGACATCAAGGCTGCTCACCCACTCGGCCGCTGGGCCGAGCCAGACGAGGTCGCCGACTCAATCGTTTACCTGTGCTCTCCCGCAAGCTCGTTCGTCACGGGGCAGATTCTCATGGTCGACGGCGGCTACTCGGCGCGGTGACGCGTACGCATCCACAAAAACTGCAGCCACAGGAGCTTGAAGTGAACCCGAACACAGCAAAAATCGCACTTTCGAACGGAAAGCCCCTCTTTGGGTGCTGGATCCAGCTGTTCAATCCTGTGGTCGCCGAAATGATGGGTCTGTGCGGCTACAACATCCTGATGATCGACATGGAGCACGGCCTCGGCTCCGTGCAGGATACGGCAAACGTCATGCGCGCCGCCCGCGGTACAGGCGCCGCGTCCCTCGTTCGTCTTCCGGCCAACGATCCCGTCATCATCAAGACTTTGATGGATCAGGGTGCCGATGGCATCATGGTTCCTATGGTCGAGACGCCGGAAGCGGCGCAGGCCGTCGTATCGGCCTGCCGCTATCCACCCAAAGGAAATCGCGGCCTCGCCGTCGGTATCGCCCGCGGTTCGGATTATGGCATCAACGAAAATTACGTGGCTACGGTTGACGACCATACGCTCGTCATCTGCCAGATCGAAACGGTGCTTGGCGTCAAGAACGCGAGGGCGATAGCGGAAATTGATGGCGTCGACATGCTGTTCATCGGCCGCAACGATCTGGCGGCAGACTCCGGCCATATCCTCGATCTCGATCACCCCGAGGTGAACGCACTCGTCGACGAGGTGCTCGCCATCGCCAAGGAAACGGGCAAGAAGATCGGAACCGTGCCGAGCGCCGGCCGTACATGGGAGAAGCTGATCGACGAAGGCTTCGATCTCGTCATTCCGTCGAGCGACATCTCCATTTTGAGGATGTTTGGCCAGCAGGAAGTCGGTGCATTCCGAGCGCATGTCGGTGACGAGCGCGCATCTTCCCGCATAGCGAAAGGCTACTGACCATCGCGGTCGCGTGAGCGTCCGGGGAGGATAGAAGAGAGGACAATCAGGCAGTTTCGCAATCAGGACGCGGTCGCCAGCGTGACCGCGAACGATCGCGCTCGGAAACTCGCAAGCGTGGCGAGTGATTTGCAGCAACCAAGGGAGGTTCAAATGCGCAAATATGCATTACTGTTTGGGGCACTCAGCTCGCTGATGTCCACTACTGCCATGGCCGAAACCGTGTTGACGATCGCGACCGTCAACAACGGCGATATGATCCGCATGCAGGGTCTCACCGACGACTTCACTGCGAAGAACCCCGATATCCAGCTCAACTGGGTCACCCTCGAAGAGAACGTTCTTCGAGAGCGCGTCACCACGGACATCGCGACCAAAGGCGGCCAATACGACATCCTGACGATTGGCACCTATGAGACTCCCATCTGGGCAAAGAATGGCTGGCTCCTGCCGCTCGATAAGCTCGGCGCCGACTACGACGCCGATGATCTGCTCCCTGCGATCCGCGAGGCGGTCTCTGTCGACGGCAAGCTCTACGCATCCCCGTTTTATGCCGAAAGCTCGCTGGTAATGTATCGCAAGGACCTGTTCGAAAAGGCGGGCCTGAAGATGCCGGAAGGCGGCCCCGATTGGAAGTTCATCGGGGAGGCAGCCCGCAAGATCGATGATAAGGCAAACGGCATTTCCGGCATCTGCCTTCGCGGCAAGGCCGGCTGGGGCGAGAACATGGCCCTGGTCACGGGTATCGCCAATGCCTACGGCGCCAAATGGTTCGATGAAAACTGGAAACCCCAGTTCGACACCGACAAGTGGAAGGAGGCGGCAGCCTTCTATGTAAACCTTCTCCGCGACGCCGGTCCGCAGGGCGCTTCCTCGAACGGCTTCAACGAAAACCTGGCGCTTTTCCAGCAGGGCAAGTGCGGCATGTGGATGGATGCGTCGGTCGCGGCGTCCTTCGTATCCAACCCGAAAGAATCAACTGTCGCCGACCAGGTCGGCTATGCGCTGTCTCCAAACGTTGGCGGCGGCGAAAGCCGTGGCAATTGGCTGTGGGCCTGGACCCTCGCGATTCCGTCGAGCTCGACCAAGGCCGACGCAGCGCAGAAGTTCATTTCCTGGGCGACCGACAAGGCCTACCTCAACCTCGTCGCCTCCAAGGAGGGATGGGCGAACGTTCCCCCGGGTACCCGCAAGTCGCTCTACGACAATGCACAGTATCAGAAGGAAGCCCCGTTCGCTGCAATCACCCTCGACGCGATCAACGCTGCGAACAAGGGCAAGCCGCAAGCCCAGTATCCCGCCTGGGGCTATATCATCATCCCGGAATACCAGAGCATCGGGACCTCGGTCGGTCAGCTTTTCTCGGCTGCCGTCGCCGGGCAGCTTTCCGTCGATGATGCGCTCGCACAGGCGCAGTCGGTGACCACGCGCGAGATGACCCGCGCGGGCTACATCAAATAGCGCCTCCCAAGGCGGCGGCCGCTCCGCTTGAGCGGCCGCTCTACACCTCAGTTCAAAATCAAAGTCTGAGAGCCCGCATCGTCGGGCGGAAGGGAGCACAGGATGTCAGCCAAAAGTACAAGATCGCTCGCTCGCCTCACGATGGCGCCTGCAGTCGGCCTCTTGCTTGTCTGGATGATCGTGCCGCTCGTGATGACGCTGTGGTTCTCGTTCCAGAACTACAATCTCCTCAATCCGGGGAACGTCAGTTTCGCCGGCCTGTTCAACTATCAGTACTTTTATACGGACCCGGCGTTCTTCCAGTCGATCTGGAACACGCTCGTCATAGTGGGCGGTGTTCTTTTGATCACGGTCATCGGCGGCATCGCCATCGCGCTGCTGCTAGACCAGCACATCTGGGGCCAGGGCGTAGTTCGCATCCTCGTCATCTCCCCCTTCTTCGTCATGCCGCCGGTCGCAGCACTCGTGTGGAAGAACATGATCATGCATCCGGGCTACGGCGTGCTCGCGGATATCAACCGGGCGCTCGGCCTGCAGCCAGTCGACTGGTTCGCGCAATATCCGCTGCTGTCGATCATCATCATCGTCGCCTGGCAATGGTTGCCCTTCGCCACACTTATCCTCTTGACCGCCCTACAGTCGCTCGACGGCGAGCAGAAAGAGGCGGCGGAGATGGACGGCGCCAATTTCGCGAACCGCTTCATTCACCTCACGCTGCCGCATCTCGCTCGCTCGATCACCGTCGTCATCCTCATCCAGACGATCTTCCTTCTCGGCGTCTATGCGGAAATCCTCGTCACCACCAATGGCGGGCCGGGCTATGCCTCCACGAACCTGCCCTTTCTGATCTACCGCACCGCCCTGCTCGGCTACGACGTCGGCGGCGCCTCGGCAGGCGGCATCATCGCCGTGATCCTCGCAAACATCGTCGCCTTCTTCTTGATGCGCGCCGTCGGCAAGAACCTGGACAAGTAAGGAGGACTCTCTATGGCCCGCACCATCTCCACGAGACGGACCGCCGTCGTCACGCTCTGCGCCTGGATCGTCGCACTCGTGATCTTCTTCCCGATTCTTTACACGATCATCACCAGCTTCAAATCCGAGGCCGAGGCGATCCAGGGCTTCAATCTCATTCCCTCCGGCACGGTCGAAAGCTACGTCGAGGTTCAGACCCAGAAGGACTATTTCAAGCCCTTCATGAATTCGGTCATCCTGTCGCTCGGCTCGACGGTACTCGCCCTTCTCGTTTCGGTACCCGCCGCCTGGGCGATGGCATTCTCGCCGACCAAGCGGACTAAGGACATCCTGATGTGGATGCTCTCCACCAAGATGATGCCGGCCGTCGCCGTGCTGGTGCCGATCTATCTGATTTTCCGCGATACCGGCCTGCTCGACAGCCGCATCGGCCTGACCGTCATGTTGATGCTGATCAATCTGCCGATCGTCGTCTGGATGCTCTACACCTACTTTCGGGAAATTCCTGGTGAAATCCTTGAAGCGGCACGCATGGACGGGGCCTCGCTCTGGGGCGAGATCATCTATGTGCTGACCCCAATGGCAGTGCCGGGTATCGCCTCGACCATGCTGCTCAACATCATCCTTGCCTGGAACGAGGCCTTCTGGACGATCCGGCTGACGACGACCAACGCCGCGCCACTGACAGCATTCATCGCCTCCTTTTCCAGTCCGCAGGGTCTGTTCTGGGCGAAGCTTTCGGCTGCCTCGACACTCGCCATCGCGCCGATCCTGGTCATGGGCTGGTTCTCGCAAAAGCAACTCGTCCGCGGCCTGACCTTCGGCGCCGTCAAATGACTCGGGAGGGAAAAATGGGAAAAATCGTACTTCGGAAGGTCAACAAGTCTTTCGGCAACACCGCCGTCATTCCCGGTATCGACCTTGCCATCGAGGATGGCGAATTCGTGGTCTTCGTTGGCCCCTCTGGCTGCGGCAAGTCCACGTTGCTGCGTCTGATCGCCGGCCTGGAAGACACTACATCCGGCACGATCGAGATTGACGGGCGCGACGTCACCGACACTGCCCCTGCTCAGCGCCGGCTGGCGATGGTCTTCCAGTCCTATGCGCTCTATCCACACATGAGCGTTCGAAAGAACATCGCCTTCCCTCTAAAGATGGCAAAGCTCCCGCAAGAGCAGATCAACAAGAAAGTCGAGGACGCTGCCCGCATCCTCAACCTAACCAACTACCTGGAACGTCGGCCAGGACAACTTTCCGGTGGCCAGCGCCAGCGCGTCGCCATCGGCCGTGCAATCGTCCGCCAGCCGTCTGCCTTCCTGTTTGACGAACCACTGTCAAACCTCGATGCGGCGCTGCGCGGCTCGATGCGCCTCGAGATCAGTGAGCTGCATCACCAACTGAACACCACGATGATCTATGTCACCCACGACCAAGTGGAGGCCATGACCATGGCCGACAAGATCGTCGTGCTCAATGCCGGCAATATCGAACAGGTCGGTTCGCCACTGGATCTTTACCGCTCTCCCCGCAACCTTTTCGTCGCCGGATTTATAGGCTCGCCGAAGATGAATTTCGTGAGCGGTTCCTATGCGCAAGCGCATAGCGCTGTGACGGTCGGTGTTCGCCCCGAGCACCTGGTGCTGTCGAGGGAAAGTGGTGAGTGGCACGGCACGGTAACTGTGGCCGAGCATCTCGGAGCCGACACCTACCTGCATGTCCAGGTCGATGGCATCGGCCTGATCACTGCGCGCGCCAGCGGCGAATTCGCCGTCAAACACGGTGACAGCGTCTTCATCACGCCCGACAGAAGCCGCATCCACCGCTTCGACGCGAACGGCAACGCTCTCGCCTGACAAAACCGGCGGCAGGCGCCTGCAACCATCGAATACAACGCTCTGCCTCAGGGCTCCCGGAGACACTGACATGACTGTGAAACTTTCGCTCGCAAGCCTGAACGACGTCGCCGCGACGGCGTCCGTTCCGACCTATGACCGCGCGACGCTGTCGGCCGGCATCGTGCATTTCGGTGTCGGTAATTTCCACCGCGCCCACCAGGCGATCTATCTTGATGACCTGTTCAATGCCGGCGAGGATCACGACTGGGGCATCATCGGCGCCGGGGTCCTGCCGTCGGACTCAGTCATGCGCGACAAGTTAGCCGCCCAGGATTATCTGACAACGGTGGTCGAACAGGACAACAATAAGAGCGGCGCGCGAGTCACCCAGCCTATGATTGACATGCTCCCGGTTGGGGATCCCGAAGCGGTGATCGCCGGCTTGGCCGATCCGAGAGTCCGCATCGTCTCTATGACTATTACTGAAGGTGGCTATTTCATCGACGCCTCGGGCGAGTTCAACCCCGACCATCCCGCCATCGTCACTGACGGCAACGAGCCGTTGGCGCCAAAAACCGTGTTCGGCCTGATTGTCGCTGGGCTGAAGGCTCGTCGGGCGGCCGGTTTGAAACCATTTACCGTCATGTCCTGCGACAACATTCCCCACAATGGCAAGGTGACGGCTTCCGCTGTCGTCGGCACGGCGCGGCTTTCTGACCCGGAGTTTGCCGACTGGATTGCCGCAAACGTCGCCTTCCCGAACGCCATGGTCGATCGCATTACCCCGGCGACCAGCGAGCGCGAAATCTCGCATTGCCTCGAAACCTACGGTATCGACGACAACTGGCCGGTTTACTGCGAGGAATTTAAGCAGTGGGTCCTTGAAGACAATTTCCCGGCTGGTCGGCCTGCATTGGAGAAAGTCGGCGTCCAGTTCGTTGCCGACGTCTCTCCATACGAGCACATGAAGATCCGCATCCTCAATGGCGGGCACGCTGCGCTCGCCTACCCGGCGGCTCTACTCGATATCCATTTCGTTCACGAGGCAATGAACGATCCCGATATCCGCGCATTCTTGGGCAAGCTTGAAAGGGACGAGATCATCCCGATCGTGCCGCAAGTCCCCGACACAAATCTCAACGAGTACTACGAGATTATTGAACGTCGCTTCTCCAACCCGAAGATCGCCGATACCATTCCGCGTCTTGCCCACGACGGTTCAAACCGACAGCCTAAATTCATCCTGCCGTCGACAGCAGACAATCTAGCCCAAGGAAACGACGTGGTTGGCCTTGCCTTGGTGTCCGCGCTTTGGTGCCAATACCTCCTGGGTGAGACCGATAGCGGACGTCCGATCCCCGCAACAGATCCGAACCTGGGCCGCGTTAAAAGTGCGGCTCGTCAAGCCGCTTCCAACCCGGATGCATTTCTCGCCTTGGGAGACGTCTTCGGCTCGCTCGGCAGCAACGATCTGTTCCGGGTGCGGTTCGCACAGGCCTTGTCGGCACTGCAGGCAAACGGAGTCCGCTCGACGCTGAAAGCCTATGTCAGCGGCGGTCTTGGCGATGTCCGCGCGACGCCAACTTGACGTTGAATCGGTTTAATCCGTTAGACCAGAGTCGCCCGATGGGCTAACATGCGCAAGATGGATGTTCGATGCGCTCTGGAGAATTGTTGATGGCGTTGGGAAGTTTGAATATTCGCGAGGACGCCCCGGCGCCCTCGGCGTATGGAAAAGTGTATGACATACTTCTCAATCTGATCATTTCGTTCAAGCTGAAACCATTTGCGCTGCTGTCGGAGAAGGCTGTCTCGGACGCCCTCCATGTCAGTCGATCGCCGGTTCGCGAAGCGTTGGCGCGGCTCGCCACCGTGGGGTTGGTCGACATCTATGCTCAAAGGGGATCTATCGTTGCGCCGTTGCGTGTCAAAGATCTCCAACACTCGCAGTTTCTGCGCGAGTGCGTCGAGGTCGGGTTGCTACACAAAGCCTGTCAATTGCCTGATCGATCAGAACTATCCAAGCAGCTCAAGGGCGAAATCGCGCTACAAGAAACGCTGGCTGCCATAGGCGATTTCCCACGATTCTCGAAGTCCGACGAGCTTTTCCATCAGTACATCGCCGTCTCAGTCGGCTTTCCTGACATTTGGACCGACATCAGCAATGCTAAACTGCATATGAACCGGTTCCGCAACTTGACGTATCCGGACATGGACAGCCTCACGACCATCATCGCTCAGCACAAGAAGATTGCCGATGCGATTGAAAGGGGAAGCGAAGCTGATGCCACTAAGGCGATGCAGGAGCACCTGCGTAAGATCTTCCCGCTCATCCCGGATCTGATCAAGAAATTTCCCGAATATTTCGAAGAGACCAACGATCCGGCTGGAAGGATACACCGTCCAGATCTCACGCTAGTAACCCGGTAGCGTCGGCGGATCGTGAGCGATTGTCCCCGCGCAAAACTGCTATCTTCCCCCTCACTGCGTTAAACCAGAACGGCTCGCATCGACCCGTTGTTTTCATTCGTCCATAGCGAAGACAACTACCGGCGTGCCAGTGCCTTAAAAAGATTCGAACTTTCGACGACGCCTCCCGTCTATCGCGCGCCCGGTCCGGTTGAAGCCCCGAATTTCGACGGGGTTTTGGCCTTTCTGGAAAACAGGAAGTCGAGATCGTCGGAAAGCCTGACCAAGAGCTACGCCGCGGAAAGGCGAGCCGGTCACGATCGGACAACGTCCCCCACTCTCCTTCCCGGACGCGCCAGCGACCGGGCAATATCGATGATGTCGTCCCGAGACGCCGTCGGGTCTTCCTTGTTCCAGGCAACGCCGAGCCCGATCTTCAGATCGACGCCACGCACCGGCTTGAGCTCGAAGTTGCGGTTGGGCACGTCCTTCGTCCATTCCGGGGCAAAGCCGACGCCAAGGCCGGCGGAGACGAGCGATACCAGCGAGAAGGTATCGTCACAGCTGTAGGCGATGTTGCCGGTGAGACCATGGGTCTCGAACATCTCGGAGAAATAGCGCTCGCTGTAGGAGAGGTTCTGACGGGAAAAGGCGATGATCTTCTCGCCCCTCAGATCGTCAATGTCGATCTCGCTGTGAGCCGCAAGCCGGCTCGTCTTTTCGACCGCCAGAAGATAGCGCTCATGCGCGATCGAAAAGAAACGCAAGGAGCCAATGTTTTCGACGGGGCGGATGAAGCCGAGATTGATCTGGCCGTTTTCCAGCCCGCGGATGATGTCGCTGGTCGAGCCGCTGCGCACATGCAGCGCCACGTCGGGAAACTTCCGACCGATGCGCGACAGAAACGCCGGAAGCACGCCGGTCGTTGCCGGATAGACGGTCCCTATCCTGATCGTGCGTGCCGCCTTGCCGGCGACCGAGCGTGCGACCTCGGCCGACAATCCAACATCGCCGATGATCCGAACGGCACGATCGTAGAACGCCTCCCCTGCCCGCGTCAGCTCGACCCGCCGCGTCGACCGATCCAGCAGCCGGACACCGAGTTCCTTCTCAAGAGACTGGATGTGCGAACTCAACGCCGGTTGCGCGATGTGCATGCGCATGGCTGCCCGATGGAAATGCAGCTCCTCGGCCACGGCGACGAAGTAGGTCAATTGGCGAAACTCCATCATCGATCCTCACTGCCGCAAACAGACATGGGCAGGGCGGGTTCGGAACTGTGGCCGCTGCTTCGATTGTAGAGAATACTCCGTGGATGAATACTCGACAAGTCCGCTGTGCTTCACCGATGGACATTCGAGAGATTTTTGCGAAGAACTTGAGGTTGGCGCGGCAGGCGAAGGGTCTATCGCAGGAAGAGCTCGCACACCGAGCAGATATCGACCGGACCTACATCAGCTCGCTTGAACGGTGTGTATATAGCCCCAGCATTGAAGTTCTAGACCGTCTCGCGCAGGCGCTCGGCGTTGACCCGGCGGATCTCATCAAGAGATCAGACGACAGCTAAGTTCGGTTCGTCGGCTTCATTCCAGTCGATACATTATGCGACTTTCTTTTCTCAGAACGTGAACATTTTGGCAACAATCCAAAGCGACGCGTTTCGGGACCATCTGGTTTTCCATCGCAAGAAGCGACCGACGGCTATGATCGCGCTCTACAAAAGATCTCTGTCGGAGGACTTATCCTGTGCGAGGCCACGCCGACAGCAAACCAGCGAGCTGCATGATCTGTAGTCTTCATTCTCTGCATGAGGGGCGTCGCCATGACGGCGCCGAAAATGCCAGTCAAAATCACCGATCGGGCAGTTGGCTCGACGTTTCCGCCGAGGCCAGATGACACAGCCATGGCCACCCCTGCCGTTGCCGACTTCGTAAGGAACGAGACAAGGATTTCGTCGGCGAAGTCCAAGTACCTGCGCTACATCGCACTGAGCTGCGCGATCAACCGCTGTGATACATTGCGCATACGACATGAATTGTCGACGCAAAACTAGGAATAGATATAAGGATAAATCCAAGAAGATAAAGTATACTTGTCGCATATACACTGAATCTTGCGGTGTATCTGTTGTTTACATTATAGAAGCTGCGAAGTACATCAATCTGAATCTGATCGTCTTTCAGTTGTCGAAAGTGGTCCGAAGCGATTTTCAGAGTGCAGTTATCGCGCTGCAACCAAGGAGCTCTTTCAACAAAGTCATTAATAATAGCTCTTCGCCGCGCCTTGATCGTGACGAACATGCTTCTCAGATTTCTGGCAGTAACGCGCACTAGCTCCCGTTCAATATATTCAGAGATATTAGGGAAGGTTTTTATCAGTTGAGGTGCAAATATACGAAACACAATTGATCCAAACCCGATCAACGTCAGGCCAAGATAAAGAAAATTTAGCTTTTCAGCACCGCTCATAAGAGGCGTGCAGCTCGCCGTTTGATTTATCTGGTTATATTGCATGCCAACATTAAATATATATTGATCAAAGCTCGAATGGTATATTATAAGATAACCGATAAATGGAGCCGCTATGCTTGCAGTTGCGAAGCTAGAACGCCCAAAGCCGGAAACCAATTCCCAATTGAAGGTTTGTCGCAACCAGTTGTCCGGTTCATATTTGCTGTCTGTCATCTGAGAAGCTTCAATGTCCTGTTCTCGTGCGTATAAAAGTCGCCAACGGTAAGCTCCGGTACATCTAGTTCAGGCGCAATCATCGAAGTGGCGATGATCACTTGATGTTCAGAAACCGCTGCTTTCGACTTTGCATAAAGTAGCTTCTGGAAATTGCGGCTCCGTTCCGGCTCCAAGCCTTTATCTTCCACGGTGTCCATTATGAGGAGCCGGGGGTGAGAAAACGACGGATCATTAGCAGCGGCGAAGAGAAAACCGGCTAGGAAGCTATTTCGGAGATATACCATCGAGCTTGCAGAGAAGAAGGATTCACCGTTCACAGCCAAGCGATCAGCATCAAATTCGAAACTTATCGTATCAGCCGACACGAAAGTTGACTGCCTTTCCAGGTCGTTCTTGAGGAAAAAAAGAACCTGCTCTTCAATTCGATTTTTCGCATGAACTCTTTGCCGTTGGGTTTTCTGTTCCTCCGAACTTATGATTAAGCTGTTGCTAATCTGCTCGTCGGACAACTTTTGACGGAGCAGCGTTAACTCAGACAGTTCACCAACTATTGCTTCTTTCAGGACAAGTTCTTCGAGCCGCCGATAAGCGTAGCCAGCTTCTCGGTTCAGCTTCCTCAACTCAGCTCTCATTTCGGTAGTAGGCGTCCGCAAAGCAACCATGTAGCGCTCACTCGCCTGCTTCCACAGCCCTGTAAGCTCTCCCAGCTCCAGTCGAGTTTGCTCAATTTCCGCCTCCCGTTTCTTGAGCAAATCAGATGACCTGTCCTTTTGCCGTGAGTATTCGTTTATCAGCCCTAGAGCTCGCCTCTTAACACGGTCATGGTCGTACGCAGATTTGCAGAGGCTACATGCGCCATCAATCGCATGGTCTTTTATTGGCGCCAGGCACGAAGGGCAGCATTCGAATTTCAACAGGTCAAATGCGGAAAGAACCTCTTGTGATTGGTGCAGTTCTTCGATGCGCTTTTCAAGCGAGCTGATGAATTCAGCAGAATCAGCCTTCTGTATCTCTAGCTGATCGAGTTTTTTCCGTGCATTGCCGATACCCTCCTGCAGCGACACAACTTGTCGATAGGTCTCCTCCTGATCGTTGAGAGTGAGACGATCGGAGGTCTCGGTGCGGAAAATGTTTTCTTCAAGATGAGAAATTTGAGTATTCAACTTCTCAATAGTAACTTCCAGGGTTCTTCGTTCGCCAGTTAGCCATTCGATTGTCAACGGGTGCCCGTCGCGGCCGTGCGTGCGGATCAGCGTTTTTATTCGGCTTTCGTTATCACGAACAAGGTCTTCAAGTTCCCGTTTCCGAAGTCTAGCGAGGTAATATCTGTTGCTGTATGCCCCAGAAAGTAGATCCCCCACAGTTTGACGCGTGATGGCGTCGTCAAAACGTTGGTCTTTGAATATTTTATCTACAGAAGATAACTGATCTGAATACAACAACCTAAGAACTTGGTTCATTGTTATTTTGGTATTTGAATCCCCATATTGCACTTCTGGAAGGTTCAAATAACGAAACAAGACCTGAGAAAAGCTGTCGACTGAGCTTCTGGCATATGGATATACTCTCCAACCTTCGGCAACTGAGTTTACTGCTTCG
Source organism: Ensifer adhaerens (assembly GCF_013283195.1). Taxonomy (GTDB): domain Bacteria; phylum Pseudomonadota; class Alphaproteobacteria; order Rhizobiales; family Rhizobiaceae; genus Ensifer; species Ensifer adhaerens_G. The sequence goes on from NZ_JABEKT010000003.1 coordinate 438,212, forward strand.
GAGAGTGGGCCTTCAAAAATCCGCATCGGCCTTTGAGACTTGGGCGCGATTTCCCGTGCCAAGGTTATATCGATGCCGTTTACCCGCACCTCCGCCAATGCCAGATCGCATAGTACGGCGGTTTCTCGCCACTGGTTTTCCGGAATGTCCCCGCCTAAAACATAGAACAAGAAATCCATTATTGTGGATTTTCCTGAGCTGTTTTGGCCGCGGATGATGTTTAGGCCAGAGTGGAAGCGCTCACGGAAAACGCTGTTACCCCCTCGAAAGATAGCTAGTTCAGAAATTGAGAGATTTGGCTTAAACATTGTCATATCGGTATTCCATAAGCCCACTTCTGTACTTGATACCTGCGTCGCCATAATATTGAATTGAGGGGATATCTTTACTTAAAAGCGCCATCAATTCTTTATTTTTTTCGATATGCTCCTGTATCGATAGCACTAGATTTTCCGGGACTCGGCCCGAAACTAACCTCGCGACACCCTCACTCGCGTCTGCTGAGTTGATTAGCCCCTTTGCTATAAGCGTTTCCCAGGCGAGTGCTTGGAATGTTTCCATGCGGTCAAAGAGGACCGCTTTATCGGGAACAACATCGTACGGGGTTTTGGGGTATCGACGCACAATTGCATTCCGTCTGGCCGCGAAACCTGCGACCGTGCGTGGAGCGGAGAATTCGTCCAGAAACCATGGAAAGCACATGTAAAAATCGCATACACGTAACGTATCTCGGCCTATTCCGCCGCCGTCTGCCACGCTTAGCAGCGCCAAGAAGCGAAATACGGTGTGGTACGGGTCATAGGCTGCGCTGTAAGATAAGGAGAACATCTAGTGCCACCTTACGAAACAGCGATCGGCCAGCCAGTAGATCATTCCGCGGATATGGGCATGGTAGAGGGTAAAGTGAGCAAAGCCATCTCCCATGTCTGCGATCGTTGGCTCGATTATTTTTTGTTCAATGATTGACTCGACTTCCTGCCGACTGAGGTTCGATATGTTGGGCTTAATATGAACATCAAACACGTCACGAATGCGCCAAAGGAAATAGGCGAATATTCGTTGGGCCGATGGGAAATGTCTAAATTTCAGAAGCAACATATCGAAAAGCTCAAGCTTTTCTTCCGCGCTTTCGACCTCATCATCTCTGCCTGCATGCGTGAGCTTAGCAGCAAATCCCTTGTGCTCTTCCGATGACCTTCTATTCTCAAACATTGCAAGTTCGTCTGCAAAATTACTTTCGGCTAAATTGCCGCTGCAAATCTCTTTATCGAGTTTGTCCAGTAGCAAGACGATTTGCGATACGCGCGTAACGGTAATTGCAGTCACGAATGTTTGCCCAAGTGATTCCCCTCGAACGATAGGATAGCGCAACTAAACAAGAGGTTGAAGATTCATTGTTGGAATAAACTAAGTTGTTTTTATAACTCGAAATGCTCCTGACGCGCCTGCCGACCACGTCATATCAGGAGGTGGATCGATGGAGACCAAACTCTCGCGCCTCAAGGGGAATGGTCGAGACTTAAGCTTCAATTAACCATCTGAATTAACGTCTTAAATTTCATCAATGGAAGTTAAGCAGTATTATGTTTCCGTCATTCGGACGCCATTTTCCGCAACCAATCACTATCGATAGGTTTCAAGTATCGATAGTGATGGATTTGGAGTCGCAAATCCACCTAAAGTCCGTCCCAACACTGCTGCCGGGTCAAATCGTGGGCAAAACGGCCGTTTTCGCTCGACGTTTCCCCTCTTGTGCGCGCCCGAGGCTGTGCGGCTCCAATTGAAAATTGGCCATCAATGCATTATATGCAATCAATGATTACTGGAGGCAGTGCACATGGCCAGCATGACCATTCGCAACATCGACGATCGACTAAAACAGAGGTTGCGTGTCCGCGCCGCGACCCATGGCCGATCGATGGAAGACGAGGCACGTGACATCCTGAAAATGGTGCTAGCTCAACAGGCCGCGCCGGGAAACCTCGCGAGTACGATCCGCGCCCGCTTGCAGCCGCTCGGCGGCGTCGAATTGGAACTTCCCGGGCGCGAACCGATTCGTGACGCTCCGGATTTTTCTGCAATATGATCGTTCTTGACACCAACATCATATCCGAGCTGCTCTTGCCAGTCCCGGAACCCTCGGTCGTCGAATGGCTTTCGGATCAACCCGCCGCCGCCATCTTCACGACCACGATCACGGAAGCCGAAATCTTATATGGTCTACGCCTGCTTCCCGATGGTCGGCGCCGGCGCGACCTTGAGGCGGCAATCTTGCCGATCTTTGCGCAAGACCTCGCCGGTCGCGTCCTGCCGTTCGATCGGGAGGCCGCAGACGTCTACGGGATGATCGCAACTGAGCGGCGCAAGGCGGGTCGCCCGATCAGTCAGTTCGACGCCCAGATCGCCTCCATCGCCCTTTCCCGCGGCGCCGCACTGGCAACTCGGAATGTTCCGGATTTCGGGGATGTCGGTTTGGTAATCATAAATCCTTGGCAGGACAGATAGGGTGGCCGGCGCAAATCGATCGACGTCACAGCTGGGTCGATACTGCATCGCGCCGGAGAACTCGACGCTCTGGATGCCATCCTGCCGTTTGATCGGCGCGACCAGCTCGCCGCCCTGCTGACGGACGACGAAGTCGCCACACTCAAGCATCTTGCCAGCGAAGGCATGGGCGACAACACGCTCAGGGCGCTTGCCTCCGACCTCGGTTACCTCGAGGCCTGGTGTCAACTGGCCACGGGCAGCCCCCTCCCCTGGCCGGCGCCGGAGAGCCTGCTCTTGAAGTTCGTCGCCCACCACCTGTGGGACCCACGCAAGCGCGCCGAAGATCCGAGCCACGGAATACCGGCGGAGGTTGAAGCTGGTTTGCGTGCCGGCCGAATGCTTCGGGCAAAAGGTCCGCATTCCCCCGAGACCGTTCGGCGCCGGCTGACGAGTTGGTCCATCCTGACCCGCTGGCGCGGCCTTACGGGAGCCTTCGACGGCCCCTCCCCCAAGTCAGCGTTTCGCCTTGCTGTCCGTGCCAATGCCCGGCCTCGGCAACGAAAAAGCAAGAAGGCCGTGACGCTCAGTATACTGGCGCAGCTTCTTCAGACCTGCTTCGGTGAACGGCCAGTCGATCTGCGCGACAGAGCGCTATTGTTGACTGCATTCGCCTCCGGGGGGCCGCCGCCGTTCGGAAGTGGCTTCGTTGCGGGTCGAGGATCTCGCTGACGAGGAGCCGGTGCAAGGGGATCCCGCCCATTCGGGCTCCCCTTCCCTGCCCTGCCTGTCAATCCGGCTCGGTCGCACCAAGACGACGACGAGCGATGACGACCAAAAAGTTTTCTCGGCCGGCCGGTTGTGGCGCTGAAGCAATGGCTGGAGCAGGCTGGCATCAAGGATGGTCCGGTCTTCCGGCGTATCGATCAGTGGGGCAATCTCGATTGGCGCCCGCTCTCGCCACAGTCGATCAATTTGATCCTGAAAAGCCGTTGCAAGCAGGCCGACCTCGACCCGGCGCTTTTTTCGTCGCATGGATTGCGATCAGGTTACCTGACTGAAGCGGCGAACCGCGGGATCCCGCTCCCTGAAGCGATGCAACAGTCGCAATGGACGGGCGGCCCGGCTGATCGTCTAGATAAGATTGCGCGCTGGAGTGGCCCGCCTTTCAAGTGACTGCCAATCTTCTGCCTGCGATCGGTTCGCCGAACCATCGATCAAGCGATTTGATCAACAGGGCAAGTTCTCCGTCTTGCCAGCTGACAATCCCGACGATGAATTTGGTTGAGAGGCGCGCCGAACAGCTCTCCGGCGCGCACTGAAAAGCAGTCTGGTCAACTAGAGCCAGCCGCCGTTACCGTATTTTCGGTCTTCAGCTCCACGGGCCAGTATTTGGTGATTGGACAGCGCGCGGGACGAGGAACAGGCTGATTGAGCTGGCATTCGCAGCACTATCTGATTGGAGGCGACAATGAGGCATCACACATTAGAGCAGATGCAGCACGTCGCGCAGATCGAACCCGTCTTCCCCTGCATGGGATGTCGCGCCGTCAGCGACTTGAGCGCTGGGCCGAGCTCCTTGAAGCAATACGACACATGCACCTCGATACGCTTCACGAGACCGAATTCCAATCCACCGAGGAGCGAGATGCACTGCGTTGCGACTATTCCCCGATAACCATCGCATTCCGCGATCCCGTTCTCCATTCGGCCGGCATTAGAAACGATACCTATGGCGAAGCTATACGGTTCTTCGAGATCAGTGACACTGAGTTGCACGACGTTGTCTGTTACTGTCGCTTCGGAACGACCGTGAGTGCGGCCGCAGCGGCTCGCCAGGTCCGTGTCGTGCTGTCGGACAAACCATGGGCTTTTGGTCCACACTGCGGGCGTGTTTCATCGGCTAACTCCGTTGGCGTGCAACCCAACTCCACGACGATTATGTAGGCCCCAGCATTCCGCTCGGCGGCGGCGGGCTCTTAGCATCCCCTCGCATACACCCCAGTCCGCCCAATCTCCTCTGTCGCGGGAGCTATGGCGCGCGAGTCACTTAGAACTGGCGGCAAACCCTGACAGCTGTCAGGGTTTTGGGCGTGGACTGACGCTTCCAGCTCGTCCTAATCACCGGACGTTGCGCCCAAATAA
>NZ_JABEKT010000003.1:442993-575222 GCF_013283195.1 Ensifer adhaerens
ATGGCGCGCGAGTCACTAAGAACTGGCGGCAAACCCTGACAGCTGTCAGGGTTTTCGGCGTGGACTGACGCTTCCAGCTCGTCCTAATCACCGGACGTTGCGCCCAAATAAAGCTGTCAGGCAACAGATCATTCCAAGTGGGGCACTACATGAAACGCGCCCGCGGCTTCCTGCGAAACCCTGACAGCTGTCAGGGTTTTTCTCTCCATACGGCCGCTGGCGGGAGCCGCATCGCAGCACAACCGTGACCTGCGCACCGTTCGTATGATCACCGCAAGTTCTTGGCGCTGGGCGAGGGGAGGGCAAAGGGTGCCGCGGCATAACGCGAGCACCAACGATCTCGTCCTTCCAAACAGATTTGAGGTTCGAGCCGAAAGCACCAATGCGGTATCACCCCATCCAACCGGCAAATCCAACGCTGGTGATTTCAGAAGCGGGCTTCACTCGCTTGCCCTTTGAGGTGCGGCGATCATTGGTAAAAGGCGTCGAGGCTCGACCTCACTCAGCTCAGCCCAAAGGGCAAGCTTCTACATCGGCAACTGGCTGCCGCCAGCTTGGCACACACGTCGCATCGCCCGCAGAGTGGACGGAACTGCGCTGCTGGCAATCGCGCGTCGAAATAGACCTCCTTCGCGAAGAAATCCAGTTCGATGATCTTCCGCATCAAGGAGAGCATGAACCGGGTCCACAAAAGAAATAAGGCCGCGCAGACTTGTGGCGATTACTTTACTCAGCCCGGACAGCATCAACACTTTCGCAGGATGCCGGCATCCTTCGCTGCTGCTTCAATCGCCGCTCTCACTTCCGCGTTAGGGGCAGTTCCGTTTGCAGCATCCAGGCAGGCCTTCCGCGCCGTAGCGTCACTCGCGCACTTCGTGTTGGACCACAATTTCATGAGGCATGCAACCGCCTTCCGGGCGCTCCTGATGACGTCAAAACGATCATTGATCGTTACCTCGATATTCGCCTCCCAGATGGTGATCGTCGCATCCTCCTTGGGATTGGCACTTGATAAATGGATATCTGCCCTTCTGTTCCACGAGCGATTGCCAGGCTGGCAGCTCAACCACCCATCTTCGCCGGAATTTCCTCTCCTGGCACAGGCGTGATGTCAGGCGCCTCTGCCGGCACGTCGTCCGGCCCGGGCTCCTCGATGGGCCGCTCTGGCTCGGGCAACGTATCAGGTGTTTCCCGGGGAAAAACTTCCACGGGCCGTTTCGGGTCCTTGGGGCCCATGTACTTCGGCGGCTTGTCGTTTTCATCCGGGTTCGGATTGGGAGCCTCGTCGGGAAGGAGATCGGGCTCCGGCTCCTCTATCGGCGGCTGCGGCATGTCCGGCGGCAGACCGGACGGGACTTCTGGCGGTGGGTTGGGGATTGGTTCAGTCGGTATCGTGTTCATCTTGGGCTCCTAGTTCAGGGACCAACTGACACCGGGCGGTCTTTGTTCCGCATTGCGACACAATGAGCTTCGTGACCCACCCATCCTCGATGGCCGCTCCACCAATCATGTCGACGATTGCCTTCATGCTATTCGGTCCATGCCCTCCAGTTCGGTCGATTACATCGTGACGACCCCCGCTTGATATGGGCCCACGACGACTTTGTCCTTCGAAGAGCAAATCGGCCTCGATGAACAGATCGACGTGATGATCAACGTATTCTGCGAGATCCGCCGCGTCCTGAAGGAACCACGGCACGGTATGGATGAATCACGGCGACTGGTGCGCGGCTCAGCACAACAGCAACGCTGCGTCGCCCCGCAGGACGATGGCTGGTGGGTCCGCTCTGAAATCATCGGGAGCGGGACGACGCAGGAATCGGTCGACGATCGACAATTCTGCGCGCCGCAAGTCTGCGCCCCCAGCTGACCCTTTACCAAAGTGCCCGAATTGAATGTCAAGTTAACTTCTGTTATCGCTGGTAAGGCATTTTTTTCCAGATAGTTAACTCAATCCTAAAAGGCCCAACGTCTAGTAAGACATGGTACCTGGGGCAGATTTGGGGGCGGCGCTGATGAGAGAGGCAAAAGCTCCATATGCGGTCCCTTGCACAGACGTTGAATCGCGGAAGCACGGCGGTGTTCGGTCATCGAAATGGGAGCAGTCTCGCGGCATCTGGCGATGCTGATGAACTAGGCGCGACATCACGAAGATCCCTTCCCGGAGCCTGGATCAGCTGGATAGCGGGTCGGCGTGCTCGGGTGAGTGGAGGCGCTTCTTCGGCATGACCGAAGCGAATCTGATTTGCGCCCAAGGCGGAATCCTTGACCCATCGCCGACGGCGCATATCGCCCGCTTATGCACAGGTCTTACATCGCGGCCGCGAAAGGTCGCCACCAAATGCGCCCCGGTTACTTCGTGGGGCAGATTTGAGAACGGCGCTGGGTTTTGATTCCCCGGGCGGGGCAGGGGAGGGACTTTTGAAACCAAGACGCCTTGGCGAGATTGCCACGGAAGCGGTCGCAACGCCGGAGATGTTTGCGCGTCAACTCAGCCGCTGCGTGCCCCGGTTGTTTTAGCCCACATTCGAAGTTTGTGTATTTCGACCAGTCGAACATAGCGGCGGTCGATTGGGCCGCACCGCCGCCGCCGTGATGGGTGATGCGCGTCGCGATCGGAATCATACAATAGGCGAACAAGCACAAACACCCGATCGGTGAGGGAAGGGGCACCTTTGGCATTGGTCGCGACAGGTACGGTCCACAGCGCAATAGCCTTCTAATCGACGCCGATGGCAATCACCGAAATGCCGTCGAAGGGAAACTTCTATCACTTTCCGGAGTTCCATCAGACCGTGGCTTCACGCGCACATGCCGTATATTCTTCCCAGAAATTCTTTCGTTTGGGGATGGATTACCAGGCACGCCGCCGACATGACGAGGATGAAAGTGCTGGCCTTTGTCCACTTCCCCCTCAGCCGCCCAACCGCTCTGCGCCGATGAGGGAAGGGAGCTGTGGTCCATTGCCGAGGCGTCGCCGACGTCAATTTTGCACACATCGTCGGGGTGAAGGTTTTGTCGACTGTCAAAGCCCCTTATGGACGACAATTTCGGCTGAGCTATTGGCAGAGCCTGCCGACGTCTACGGCACCTGGTCTCGGCCACTGGATCATGAGACCCTCTTTCGATGGCATAAAATGTTGATGACTGGAAACCGTCACCTCGGAACGATTGGTGCTTACCGAACGCACCAAGATGCCATGCAGATCGTATCCGGTCGCCTCGACAAACCGATAGTCCACTTTGAAGCTCCGCCGTCACCACGAGTACCTGAGCAGATGACCGCCTACGTCGATTGGTTCAACAAATCGGCAACTCACGGTGAGACACCGCTTCCTGCTTTGACGCGAGCCGGTATCGGTCATATCTATTTTGAGAGGATCCACCCCTTCGAGGACGGCAACGGCCGGCTCGGGCGAGCGATTGCCGAAAAATCACTTGCGCAGAATATCGGACAACCAAGTCTGATCGCACTCGCATTCACAATCGAGCGTGCCCGAAAGGACTACTACAGCCAGTTGGAAAAAAATCAGCGCACGTTGGATATCACTGAATGGCTGATCTATTTCGCACGCACCATCCTGGAGGCTCAACAGAATACCTTGAAGCGCGTCGCCTTTTACCTCGCCAAGGCGCAATTCTATGATCAGTTCCGCGGACAATTTAACGAACGGCAGGCAAAGGCGATCGCTGGTATGTTCCGAGAAGGCCCTTCGGGATTTCGGGGCGGTTTGAGTGCCGAGAACTACATCTCGATCACACAGACCTCGCGAGCGACAGCCACTCGCGATCTTCACGACCTCGTGGAAAAAGGCGCGCTCGTGCGAACCGGTGAACGGCGCCACACCCGATATTACCTGAGCGTAGCCGCCACGATGCACGACCAGAGCGAGAGAAGCTCAAGCTGAGTTTTCCTCGTCCCTCCTGATCCAACCTCGGGCAGAGGGCGCCCAAGGCTTGAGTTCGAATCCCCGCAGAAGTCCCTCCAGTAGAGCTCTGCAATACACTACCCGACGGCTCGCGCTGCAACCCCGTTTGCTCGCAACAACGCCATCAACACCGGCCCGAGCGAAAACTCACCTCGCTGCGCTTTGGTCGTCAGGTTCCTGAGATAGCCGCCAGCCGAATTGATGTGCGCTGCACGCTCCAAGATGCACGCCATCGTCGCCGCTGCATTCTCCGGCCCCATCGCGTCGCAGGCATCCTGATAGGCACTCGGACTGACCCCGAGCATCGATCGCACCACGACGGCCGCAGCCATAAGCTCGCGCCAGCTCGAAATCACTCCGCCCGGCCCGTACATCGCGATCTCAGGGCAGGCCTGCAACACCATGCCCAATGGAAACGCCTTTATCGGCTCGCGCTTCGGCTCCGGTTTGACCTCAGGTTTCGCCCCCAGCTCGGTTCTAGAGCTAGGTTCAAGTTCATTGATGGTTTCGGTATTTGAATTCTGTATGTGACGCTCATCTGGAGCGGCATTGCTGCTCATTTTTTCAGAAACTACCAGCATTTCCAACCGATTGAGGATCTCAGCCCGCAGCATCTCCATCTCTTCGAGGATCGCCAGCAGGTCGCTCATAAGAGGCGTGCGGGGAATGCGGCCGACCAGTTGAACATAAATCGCCTCTATCGCTGCCCAGTCGCCTGAAACACCCTCCTCCATCGCAGCTGAGATGAGCTTTCGAACATCTCGGCGGCACACCGTGAGCGTTTCCTTGGTCCGACGGAACTGCGCACGATCGGCAGCCACCTGCTGTGCCATTTGAGCGAGTTCGTCGGCCCGTGCGAGCAAAGGCGACAGATCGAAACCGTAGGCTTCCTCGATATCTCCCTCTCGATCCTTGCGAGCGTAGCGCTTCCCGTTGGCGCTGTCCTTGCGGTTGATCAGGCCGGCGTTGACCAGAGCTGCCAATTGACGCCGCAGTGTTGCACCAGCAATCCCATGCGCGCGGACAGAAAGCTGTGCGTTCGATGGGAAGACAATCATAGCCTTATCGTGAGACAACTCGGCCTGCGGATAGAACGTCAACAGGGCATCGAGAACTGCGAGCGCCCGATCCTGGATGCCAAGCAATATCCTGGCTTCCGAGGCATCCCGGAAAACCTTCCACTTCTCTGCTGATTTGCCCGGACTGATTTCAGCGGTGGTGAACTGCCTCTTTACCAAGGCAAGCGTCATCGGCCGCCGCCCGAACGGCGTCGTCACACTTCCAACCTGCATTTCCTCTACCTCTCAAAAGGCAAAAGAAATCCGCTCACCAAATTTACGGTGCCAAAGACTCTTGACTGGGATTCGGGGAAATGCGATTCTCTAGTTGTCACACAGAGAGAGAGGCTTCCACGACGGCAACGTTTGGGGGCCTTTTTCTTTTGCTTCAGTTCCTTTCGTCGGCTTCATACGGAAACCTGACAGCTGTCAGGTTTCACTGCTCTTCCGTTGACGAGTGAACTGCTCGGCCAGCGCCGGCAACTGTTCCTCGACATATCTTATGAATTCGGCCCCAAGGGCACCCTCGGCTGAGATGCGCACCTCTTTGGGCGACCGCCGATAAGCGCCCACTCGTGTTCCAAGGCCGTTGGAAATTGGCGTCACCTCGGATTGTCGCGCGACCACCGGCTTGACGACATTAGAAATGCGCTGAAACCGCTGGTCAGAAGGTCCGGTCACTTTCGCCAACTCAATCCGGGCTGCTTCAAGTGCATCTGGTTCGTTGAGGATCGTCTTGGCCAGCTCCATCCAGCGCGGTCTACCTACCTTTGGTGCGCGCCCGATGGCCTCGATGATATCCGTTGGAATAGCCCGATAGACGCTCCTCATCCGAGCTAGCTCGGCATCTTCGATCGATAGTGCGGCGTAGATATCCCGTGGCTTTATGCCTGCATCATCCATACGGGAGGCAAAGAGAGCACGCTCAATCCAGGTGAGGTCCTGGCGGCTTGCATTCTCGATCCCCTGTGCCACCACCAAATCGAGGTCGGAAATGTCAACCTGAAGGGCCCGTACCGGTGTGCCGAGCTCTCGGGCGGCCCGCCAACGCCGATGGCCGAATACTATCTGGTATCGGTCGGCTGAAGACGGATGCCGCCGCACCTGGATAGGAACCTTTTGCCCTTCGTTCTCGATAGACCGCTTAAAGACTTCGAACTCGCCGGCATCGTCGTCAGGAAGTCGATCCGGATAAGGCGAGGGATCAATAGAATTCGGATCCAGTTCCAGGATCGCCCCCCCACCGGCCTCGAAAATCGCCCGCAAGCGATCCCGTTCAGCCCTAATGTCGTCAATTGCGCGATGGGCCGCACCGATAACGCCAGCGCCGACGCGCGCGACGGGAGCAGGGGAGGGGCTCTCCAACGCAGACGCCTGGTCGTTTTCGAGTTCGGCCGACAAAAGGCCAAAGTTGGCGACGATCGATTTACGGGGTGACTTGCTCATTCACGCCCCCAACTTGAATTGATGAGACGTATGATTGCTTCATTGACCGCTTCAACAGCTTCACGTGCGCGTTTGTGCGTGTCACGCCCAATCTGACCCATCTCAAGCTCATAAATCGACCGCTTCGCAAGACCTGCGGCCTCGACCGCGGTGCTCTCGATTGCCGTCGGAAGGAGCACGTCGGAACCGAACAGGTGACGGAGCATGGCAACAACCTGCGACTGCGGTCCATCGTTGGGGTCATGCCGCGTTATAAGATACCGGATAAAATCCTGATCGAGTTGCGCGCCACTTTCGTTCAGCACGCTGATAAGATCTCCCATCATCAACAGAAACTGGCTCATCGAAGCCACATCCAACATGGCCGGATGGACGGTGATGATCATGCTTGTTGCTGCGTAGATCGCGCTAAGAGTGAGAAATCCCAGAGACGGAGGCGTATCGAGAATGACGACATCGTAGTCGTTCTCGACTTCTGCCAGCGCAAGCTTGAGACGCTCGAAGAATATAGCTCCCGAACCCGACTTGCTGGCGAGGATGCGAGGTGTCTCGTGCTCATACTCCATGACCTCCAGATTTCCGGGGATCAAGTCGACGCCGTCGAAGTATGTCTTGCGAATGATATCGCGAATTGGACGCCTTTCGGAGTCATCGTAGCGCAACGCTGCGTAGATCGTTTCGTTGGCTCCAACATCCATCTCCGGCTGGGCCCCGAAGAGCGCGGAGAGCGAGGCCTGCGGATCGAGATCGAGCGCGAGAACACGATAGCCGTGGAGAGCCAGGTGATGCGCAAGATGCACAGCCGTAGTCGTCTTGGCGCTTCCACCTTTGAAATTGGCAATAGCGAGAACCTGGAGATGTTCACCTGGCCGACGTCGAGGAAGAAAACGAAGTGCCTCGGTCGGTTTTTGCTGGGCAAATAGTTCGCGCAATTCGTTGATCTGCTGGAGAGTATAGACGCGATGGTTATTCTCCAACCGGCTCGGAACGGGCCCGCGCCCTTCGCTGGACATCAGCTTCAACGTGGAATCTGGAATAGATGTGAGCTTGGAGACTTCATTCGTCAGGAACTGACGAAGCGTCTTTTCAGACTTCGGCGGATACATACGGGTTCTGAGCTGCTGTAACTGACCCGATAAAAGACCAGCATGGCGCGCAATTTTGCTGCCTGCATCTTCCTTTGTCGAACCAATCGTCTCTGCTCGTTGTGCTATCGCCATGTGTCCCTCTTGTCGGCCTACGACCGGTTTACCGGCCATTGCCCGCCAAAAGCTAGAACACGATTCTCTCCAGGCGTCCAGAACATTAGAGTTAACAGAAGGTTAACGATGGGAGGGGGAAATAGAACGCATCCATCACTACAACACTGCTTTTGCTAACCAATCTCGATGTTTGCGCGGACGTCGCCAAGCCAATTGCCAACATTTCTGCAGTAGAGCCGGCATTAAAGGTTGGGGATGACGAGAGAGGCATCGGCAACATCTCCTCTTGTCGGCGACATCCGGCGTCCGATTCGACAAAAATCCTTGCTGCATTTCTGCGACTAGAACCAGCGATCGTTCTGCCTCACTCCTGCAAGACCAAGAGGCAAGGAGGAAAACAGGTGGCCAGGATTACAGCGATCAAGATCGGAGACATCGGGTCGGACACCTATCTAGATCAGATGTTCCAACTGCGAGCCCGTGTCTTCTGCGAACGTCTGGGCTGGAACGTCACCATCACGAACGGCCGGGAACGAGATGCCTTCGACGACCTTCGCCCAGCCTACGTGATTGCCTTTGACGAGGAGGACAACGTCGTCGCCTGCACGCGTCTGCTGCCGGCGAGTGGGCCGATGATGGTCACGACGGTCTTTTCAAAGCTCCTGGGTAATCACGCTCTTACCCGCGAATGCCGGATGGTCGAGAGCTCCCGCTTTTGTGTGGATACAGCTGCTTGCCGGCCAGGGAACGGGACGATCCACGAAATCACTCGTTGCATGTTTGCCGGTATCGTCGAGTGGTGCGTGATCAACGGCTTTGGCGAGATCGTCACTGCAACTGACGTTATGGTCGAGCGAATTCTCAAAAGGGCAGGGTGGCCACTTGATCGGCTCGGCGATCCTTGCCTTGTCGGCCAGACACTTGCCGTCGCGGGCATTCTGCCTGCTACACAAGAGATCTTCGAGCGCCTGCGCCCACCCGGATATATCTCCGAATTCACCCCTCCCATGACCCTGCGGGCACGTGTGCGGACATGATCGCGGAGCGTTCCCGTAACCGCCTTGAGCGCAAACTCAAGGATGCGCTCGGCGAGGTGATCTGCCGAGCGCTGGAAGAACCAACCGTCGTCGAGATCATGATGAACCCGGATGGGCGGCTTTATGTTGAACGCCTCGGCGAGACGGTTGTCCCGCTTGGGAGAATGGACCGCATCGCCGTCGAGATCGTCATTGGCAGTGTCGCGCACGCAATTGGTCGTGAAGTCGATGAGCAAAGCCCAATTGTCTCCGGCGAACTGCCAATCGGCGGCCACCGATTTGAAGGACTGCTGCCGCCGGTCGTGGCTGCCCCCTCGTTTTCGATCAGGAAGAAGGCAGTCAGGCTGATACCACTCGAAGATTACGTGGCAGCGGGCGTCATGACCGCGCGGCAGGCGTCGGTTCTAACGCACGCTGTGAAGGCAAGGCGCAACATCGTCGTCTCCGGGGGCACCGGATCCGGCAAAACTACGCTTGCAAACGCGTTGATCGCCGAAATCGCAAGGCACGCGCCGGCGGACCGGTTGGTCGTGCTCGAAGACACTGCAGAACTGCGTATCGTTTCGGAAAACGCAATTGCGCTTCGCTCCACCGACGACGTTGATTTGGCCCGCTTGCTCAAGAGCACGATGCGGCTCAGACCCGATCGGATCATCGTCGGAGAGGTCCGTGACGGCGCAGCGCTTTCTCTGCTCAAGGCATGGAACACCGGACATCCTGGAGGGATAGCGACCGTTCACGCCAACTCGGCGCGCGCTGCCTTGAGGCGTCTTGAACAACTGACGGCCGAAGTCAGCCAGCAATCGATGCATGCCGTTATCGGCGATGCCGTCGACCTCGTGGTCCAGATTGAGCGTGTGCCGACCGGCCGTCGGGTCGCGGAACTCCTGAATGTCGTCGGCCATGACGGTACGGCCTATCAGTTCACCTCAGACGACGGAGAGAAGCGCCATGCAGCATGACAGACGCCTGCCTGGGATTGGTTGGTCGCTCCTGATCTTTGCCGCAACTATCGTACCTGCGCACGCCGGATCTGGCGGCGGCCTTCCCTGGGAAGGGCCGCTCGAGCAGATCCAGCAATCGATCACCGGTCCGGTCGCCGGTTTCATTGCGCTTGCAGCCGTTGCTGTGGCCGGTGGAATGCTGATTTTCGGCGGCGAGCTGAACGACTTCGCCAGGCGGTTGATGTACCTCGTCCTCGTCGCCGGCATCCTGCTTGGCGCCACCCAAATCGTCGGCCTCTTTGGAGCGACTGGCGCAACGATTGCCGGCGGTGTCGAACTGCCCAACCTCCACACATATTGCGGTGGAGGGCAGGCAAATGCATGAACCCATTTGTCAGCTCGCCAGAAACCGTATCCACCGTGCACTGTCGCGACCCAACCTGCTTATTGGAGCTGACAGGGAACTCGTGCTGATTGCCGGGCTTGGAGCGGTAATCCTGATCTTCGTTGTGCTGACACTCTATTCGGCAATCATCGGGTTTGCAGCCTGGACCATAACGATCGGCGCCTTGCGGTGGATGGCAAGGATCGATCCCGCCATGCGTCGGGTCTATCTGCGCCATATATCCTTTCGCCGGACGTATCGGCCAACGTCGACCCCTTGGCGTGGTCTTTGAGGAACGATGATGGCCACTCTGCGCCCCTTCAGAAACCGAGCACCTTCCTTTGCCGATCTGGTTCCTTACGCAGCCCTTATCGACAACGGCGTCATTCTTTTGAAAGACGGGTCGCTGATGGCGGGGTGGTACTTCGCCGGACCTGACAGCGACAGTGCGACCGATCTCGAACGGAACGAGATTTCACGGCAGATCAATGCCGTCCTGTCGCGCCTTGGCTCGGGCTGGATGATCCAGGTCGAAGCTGTGCGCATGCAAGCGACAGACTATCCGTCAGTCGGCAGCTCGCACTTCCCCGATCCCGTAACCAAAGCCATCGACGCCGAACGCCGGACACACTTTGAGAGTGGACAGTCACATTTCGAAAGTCGACATGCACTGATCCTGACCCAGCGGCCAGATGAGCCGCGCCGACACGGCCTCAGCCGCTACATCTACGCCGATGACAAGAGCCGGCACAGATCCTACGCCGATGGCGCACTCCAACTCTTCGGCGCGCGCATCCGCGAACTTGAGCAGTATCTCGCCAACATCATTTCCATTCGCCGAATGAGAACGCATGAGACGGTGGACAAAGGCGGTACGCGCCCCGCACGCTACGACGAACTCTTCCAGTTCATTCGCTTTTGTATTTCAGGCGAAAACCACCCGGTCCGTCTCCCCGAGATCGCCATGTATCTGGACTGGCTGGCTACGGCCGAGCTCCAACACGGCCTGACCCCAGTCGTTGACAACCGGCGCGTTGCGATCGTCGCGATTGATGGGCTGCCGGCTGAAAGCTGGCCTGGAATACTCAACGCACTCGACCGGATGCCGCTATCCTATCGCTGGTCCTCTCGTTTCATTTTCCTCGACCCGCAGGAAGCGCGAGAGCGGCTCGAGCGGGCGCGAAAGAAGTGGGCTCAGAAAGTGCGCCCGTTCTTCGACCAGTTGTTCAAGACCGACAGTCATTCGATCGACCAGGATGCGCTGGCCATGGTCGCTGAAGTCGAGGACGCCATCAGTGAAGCGTCTTCCGAACTCGTCGCCTACGGCTACTACACCCCGGTGATCGTCCTGTTCGACGAGGATGAAGATCGCCTGAGGGAAAAAGCCGAAACGGTGAGGCGTATTGTTCAGGCAGAGGGTTTCGGCGCGCGTCTTGAAACGCTGAATGCGACGGATGCTTATCTCGGCAGCCTGCCGGGGAACTGGTATTCCAACGTGCGCGAACCGCTTATCAACACACGCAACCTTGCTGATCTGTTGCCCTTAAATACAGTCTGGGCAGGCAACCCTGCAGCACCATGCCCCTACTTTCCTTCCTCCTCTCCACCTCTGATGCAGGTCGCGTCAGGATCCACGCCGTTTCGCCTGAACCTGCACGTCGACGATGTCGGCCATACATTGATCTTCGGGCCGACGGGATCGGGGAAGTCGACATTGCTCGCACTGATCGCGGCCCAGTTCCGACGGTACCAGGGAGCGCGGGTCTTCGTCTTCGACAAGGGGGGGTCGATGCTGCCGTTGACGCTCGCCGTTGGCGGAGGTCACTACGACGTCGGCGCCGACGAAGGCCAGACCAACCTGTCATTTTGCCCCCTTTTCGAGTTGGAAGGGGAAGAGGATCGTGCCTGGGCCTGCCAATGGATCGAAATGGTCTGCGGCCTCCAGGGGGTGACGATATCGCCGGAGCAGCGAAACGCGATTGCGAGACAGATCGAGCTCATGGCCAAGGCACCGGGCCGCAGTCTCTCTGATTTCGTCAGCGGGGTGCAGTTGAGGGCGATCAAGGATGCCTTGAGATACTACACAATCGACGGGCCTCTCGGACATCTATTGGACGCTGAGACCGATGCATTGTCGCTCGGCTCCTTCCAGACATTTGAGGTAGAACGGCTGATGACCATGGGAGAGAACGGGCTGGTTCCCGTCCTTACTCATCTATTTCGCCGGATCGAAAAGCAGCTTTCGGGTGCACCAAGCCTGATCATTATAGACGAAGCCTGGCTGATGCTCGGGCACCCGCTCTTTCGCGACCGTATCCGCGAATGGCTCAAGGTGCTGCGCAAGACCAATTGCGCCGTGGTGCTCGCGACCCAGTCAATTTCTGACGCCGAGCGCTCAGGGATCATCGACATCCTTTTGGAAAGTTGCCCCACCAAGATATGCCTTGCCAACGGAGCTGCGCGCCACCCCGGCGCACGCGAGTTCTACGAGCGCATCGGCTTCAATGAACGGCAGATCGGCATCATCGCCAATGCCGCTCCCAAACGCGAATATTATGTCACATCTCCAGAGGGACGGCGGCTGTTCGAAATGGCGCTTGGCCCACTCACCCTTTCGTTCACAGGCGCCTCAAGCAGGCAAGACCTGAAATCCGTGCGCGCCCTTCACATTGAATACGGTGCGGACTGGCCCAACCACTGGCTCAAGATGAGAGGTTTGCACGATGCGCGAATTGATCCGCGGCAGGACGATACGGCTGATCGTCATGTGTGCGATTCCGGCGGCTGATCCAACGATTGCGTCGGCTGGAAGCGCTACGGGAGCCGCAACGGAATGGACGCAGCTCGCCAATAATGCGGAGCTGATCAATCTTCTACAGAAATCGGGCGTCCAAATCGAAAATCAGATCAAGCAGATCACACAGCTTGCCGAGCAGATCCAGAACCAGTTGAGGATCTACGATAACATGCTGCAAAATACCGCTCAGCTACCAAAGCACGTGTGGGGTGATGTTGCGGCCGACCTTGGCGCACTCCAGAAGGTCGTAACCGGCGGACAGGCCATCGCCTTTTCGATGGGCAACGCGGACGACGTTCTTCGGCAACGCTTCAAGAGCTACGCACAGTTCCAAAGTGAGCTCCCGGAGGGAGAGACCTTTTCCTCAACCTATCAGAGCTGGTCGGACACGAACCGCGAGACATTCGCCGGCACCTTGAGGGCAGCAAGCCTGACGTCGAAGCAGTTCGACGACGAAGAGGCAACGATGCGGTCGCTGCGCGACCTTTCCGAAACGTCCGACGGTCAGATGAAGGCAATCCAGGTCGGCCATCAAATAGCGGCCGAACAGGTCGCCCAAATGCAAAAGCTCAGAGGGCTCGTCTCTCAGCAGATGACGATGACGGCGACATGGTACCAGACGAGCCGCACCGACAGGGATCTCGCCCAGGCGAGACGCGAGCGCTTCTTCAACGCCCCGATCAATGGCATCCCGCCCGGCCAAAAAATGGAGCCGCGCTGGTGAGCCGACTTAGGATCGTTTCCGCGTCGGCGTCGGCGTTGACGGTGGCGAAAACCGTCTGGCGCCCTGGCGTCAACCGGGCGCACGCCACAGAACGCTGGGCTGCCTTCTCGGGCCAAATCCAACGCGAGGTTCCTCCTGACTTGGAGATGGATCCATGATGGAACGGATATGCAACTGCCGAGCGGGTGTGACTGTTCTCATTTACCTCATCCTATGCGTGACCTGTGACGGTGCTTTGGCTCAACAAGGTCGTGTTCTGACCGAGCTCGAGAACCAGGTGGTGACGGCCGCCCGCGGCTGGCAGGAGACGGTCATGGCGGCTGCCCGCTCACTGTTTTGGATCCTGGCTGGTATCGAGGTTGCGGTTGCGGCGATCTGGCTGGCGCTACAGACAGCGTCACTCGATAGCTGGTTTGCCGAACTTACTAGGCGCGTCCTTTTCATCGGTCTGTTCGCCTTCGCGCTCGAACAGGGACCTGATTTCGCAAAGGCAATCGTCGATAGCCTTTTTCAGCTTGGAGCACAGGGCGGGTCCGCATCTCCTGCTGCAATCTTTGATGCCGGTATTCAAGTGGCATCCAAGATGTCGACGCAAGTCCAGTTTGGGCTTTTCGAAGACAACGCGTTGGCGATCGCCGGGGTGTTTGCAATGGTCGTGGTCGTCGTCGCCTTTTCGTTGGTGGCTGCGATCTTCGTCTCCGTGATGGTCGAGATGTATGTGGGCCTTATGGCGGGCATGATCATGCTCGGACTTGGAGGATCCTCCTACACAAAGGATTTTGCAGTCCGCTATCTCGTCTATGCCTTCAGCGTCGGCCTGAAGCTGATGGCGCTGGTGATGATCGCGCGGATCGGATCGGATGTTTTGCTCGGACTTGCAAATGCGCCTGTCTCCCAGTCCGACCAGTTCATCACGACGCTTGCGATCGCCGGCATCTCGGTGGTTGTCTTCATCATTGCAATTTACGTGCCCAACATCCTGCAGGGTGTGGTCCAGGGAGCCTCCGTGACCGGCGGGATGGAAGCCGTCCGCCACGGCGGGCAGGTCGCGTCCTTTGCCCTCGGAGGAGGCTTCCTTGCTGCGGGCGGGGCAGCCAAGGGACTTGCGGCAGCAAGATCGGCTCATGCTTCTGGTAGCTCGGCAACGGCCTCGATCCTTCGAGGCGTTGGATCAGCACTCGCGACGTCGACGAGCGCTGCCGCATCTGCCGCAAGGGATAAGGCCATCGGCGCACCGGGTGCTCATGCGGCATCCCTGATGGGCCTTGCCAACGCCAAGCTCGATCAGGCGCCTGGTACATCCCAACCCGCAACGCGTCCGGCAGCAAAGCCGAATTGAAAGCGAAAAGGAAATCGGTCGATGGTATTGAGGCATGACCCCGAGAACCCTTATCTCGCCGCACGCCAGGAGTGGAACGAGCGCTACGGCTCCTATGTGCGTTCGGCAATCGCCTGGCGGGTGATCGGGGTCACCAGTCTGGTCATGGCAACGATCGGCTTTGGATATGCGCTCTACCAGAGCACCGAGGTGAAACTCGTTCCCTACATTGTCGAGGTAGACAAACTCGGAACGTCGGTAAACGCGGGCTTTCCTGAACAGATCGCTTACGCCGACGCTCGCGTGGTGCGGGCGACACTCGGCAGCTTTATATCCAGCTTCCGGTCGGTAACCCCCGATGCGGTTGTGCAGAAGCAATATATAGATCGGACCTATGCGCTGCTACGCACCGCTGATCCTGCAACGGAGAAGGTCAATGCCTGGTTCCGCGGCAATTCACCCTTCGAGCATGCCAGGCGCGCAACAGTCGCCGTTGAGGTCAACAACATCGTCGCGTTGTCGAACCAGACCTACCAGATAGATTGGACGGAGTTCGAGCGCGACCGCAAAGGCAAGGAGACCGGATCCAGGCGGTTTCGGGCAATAGCAACGGTAACCTTAACCGCGCCGCAGGACGAAAACGTCATCCGCCTCAATCCGATTGGTCTCTACCTCAAGGATCTTGATTGGACGGCGCAGCTCTAAATATCACCGGGAGGAAAACTTGGACCAAGCACGCATGATAGCAGTCACGCTTGTGGGGATCCTCACAGCCACGACAGCGGGCGCCGAGACATTGAACGCCAAGGAGGCGAAGGCCTCCTTGCTGTCTCAGAAATGGCGCGGTTCTAGTGGGGTAATCACGAACGGGCCTGACGGGAAGGTCGTTTTCCTTTACGGCGAAACCCAGCCTTCAGTCGTCTGCTCGCCACTCCAGGTCTGCGACATCGAACTGCAGTCGGGCGAGGTCGTGCGAGACGTTCTCGTCGGTGATACGGTCCGGTGGAAGATCGAACCAGCAACGTCGGGGGCGGCCAACGGCCAGGCAATCCATCTCGTCGTCAAACCGTCGGAATCCGGCCTCACGACCTCTATGGTCGTCACCACCTCGCGCCGGACCTATCACATCCAGCTGAAATCCCATCCTACCCAGTACATGGCGCGCGTCGGGTTCGAGTATCCATTGGATATGACGGGCCGACTTGCCGACATAAATGCAAGGCTCGATGCCGGATCAGGCGGGCAGGCATCAGAGAGGCTGGATTTTGCCTACTCGATCCGGGGCCGTGCATCCTGGAAACCGACACGGGTCTATTCGGACGGCCAGAAAACCTACGTCCAGTTCCCAAAATCCATCCGGGGGATGGATGCACCGGTTCTTTTTGTCATTTCTGGAGGCACAGACAGGTTGGTCAACTACAGGATGAAGGACGCCACGATGGTCGTCGACTTCAACATCGAGCGCGCCGTTCTCGTCTCCGGCGTCGGCTGGCGGCAGGAGAAGATCACCATTGCAAGGGGAAGGTAAGCCGATGCGCTCGTTAATCCACCTCACCATGGCCATCGCTAGCCTCAGCGCGTGCCAGCAAACGCCTGACCCCGCCCTTGTACGATCGGAAAAGCAAGAGATTTCAAGCGCTGCTCAAAGCGCAATTGCCGGCGATATGGCCCGCCACCTTGTCGACGCGTTCGGCACCAAGCCAACGGATATCTACTACGTCGCAGAAAACGGGAGCGATCGTGCCGTCGCAATTGAGACCGCTTTGCGTCCCTGGGGTTTTAAGTTCCTTGCCGTTACCGGCACGCTCAGTGAGCGGAAAAACGCGGTACCGATCACTTACGACATCTATCGCTTCGAAAGCACCCTACTCGTGCGTCTCATGACGCCACAAACCACGTTGAGCCGGACCTACGAGGTATCTCTTACCGGCGCTCGTCCCTCAAGCCCAATTGCTATCTCGCGTTCGGTTGAAGGGTAAATTCTGATGGTCCAATCACTTCAACTGACGTCGAGAGAGCCTGCTGGTGTGCAGCGCGTCAACCGATTACCGCTTGTTGTCATTGCCGTTCTGTTGGTGACCTTCCTGGCGGTGATTTTCTACGGACTTTCTTCGCGCGGTCTTTCCAAAATCGGCAACGTCGGCATCGAGGGCGCCTCCGACGGATCAGCCTCGTCGTATGCCGAGCAACTCAAGAAGGGCATCAGCGATGGGATCATCGGCGAGCCAGCGGTAATGCTGCCGGCTCAAGCGCCGCCGCTTCAATCCCCCGAAATCGCGCAGTCCGATGAAGGAATGGTTGCACGACATAAGGCCGGCGCGGACATGAGGCCGGAAGTCGAACGCGAGACCGAGCAAGACTGGTTACAGCGACTTGCCCGCGAGCACAGGCAACAGCGGTTGCGCGAACGCCAGAGACACGAAATGGCCCGTCTACAGGCACATCAGGCTGCGTTCGATTCTCCACTCACTGTCGACATCGCACAGCGATCCTCGCAGCAGTTTGAGCAAGGAACAGACCTTGCGGCAGGCAACGCCGCAGGTAGCAGCGCGAAGGATCTCTATTCGGCAGCCCTGGACGCGGCAATCGGAGATGATCGCAATCGTCAGTCTTCAAAGCAGGCGTTCCTCAACGCCGACATAAAGGAACTCGGTTACCTGCCAAACCAGGTCGTTCCCGCCCAATCTCCCTACGAGCTCAAGCGCGGATCGGTCATACCCGCCACTTTGATAACCGGCATAGTCTCGGACCTGCCCGGACGCATCAGTGCTCAGGTCAGCCAGCCAGTCTTTGACAGTGCCACGGGTCGCCATCTCCTCATACCGCAGGGCGCTCGGCTGTTCGGCCGTTATGATTCGGATGTTACGTTCGGGCAGTCGCGCGTCCTGGTGGTTTGGACCGACCTCATCTTTCCGAACGGTTCGACCTTGCAGATCGGGGGCATGGCCGGAACAGATGCCGCGGGCAATGGAGGTTTCAGGGACAAGGTTGATCGGCACCTGCTGCGCACGTTCGGATCGGCGGCGTTGATCGCAATGATTGGCGCGGGCATGGATATGTCAATGCCCCAGGATAGGACCGAACATCGGCGCGACAGCGCTTCTGATGCTGTACGGCGCAGTTTTTCGGAAACCTTCGGGCGCATGGCAGAACGAACGATCGGCAAGAACCTCGACGTCCAGCCGACGCTTCGTATTCGCCCGGGCTACCGTTTCAATGTCCTTGTCGACCAGGACATCGTTTTCCCCGGGGCCTTCCGCTAACGCGCCCAACGTCGTCATATCAGAAGATTGCGAGCAGCGGCCGCCGTCGCCTGCGAAAGCTTGTAGACGCCGAGCTTCAACTTTGCAGAGTCCACATGAAACCGCACGGTCCCATATTTTATGCCCAGTATTTCGGCGATCTCAGAGAAGGTCTTACCGTCCGCTGACCAACGCAGACATGCCGTCTCAACGCAACTCAAGTCGAAGAGGTGACGGCCCTCGCCAAGTCGATCACGGGTGGCAATCCTTGCGTGAACGTAGGCTGCTGCAGTGGTGGCCAGTGCCGCCGTCTCCCCCATAAGAAAACCGTCCGGCGACTTCTGAGAGGAGGACGCGAATGTCACGATTGCGATCCGACCGAAACCTGTCGAGATGGAAACGGATAGTCCAGATTTCAGATCGAAATCGGCGGCCTCGGTGTAAAAGCGTCGCAGCTGCGGGCAGGCACGCGATCGCACCGCGTCGAGCGACCACCGAAAAGCTTTCGTCCCACGCTTTGCAGCGGTGATGACCGGATCGATTGTCATATAGCCGCACGAGAAATAGCGCCTTTGCCACTCCATCGGATAATTGCTGATTGCGTAGTTGTCCGTTTGATGAGAATGGAAATAGGCATAGCAGTCAAACCCGGCCGATCGGGCCAGGTGAATGAGTGCCTCGCGGAGTGCCTCGTCACTTGTGGCGGCCTCACAGACATCAATCAGGCGTTCAAAAATCCTACGTTCATTCATGGGATGCTGACTCCGTTTCAATCTGCACAAACGGGGTGGGTCGCATCCGAGGGTCTGAAATTTGGATCAGGCTTGGATTTGCGCCCATCAAGAACTGAACTGCCAACCCGGGCGAAACAAAAACGAGCCGAGGCTGCGACACACGATTTAGGTGCTACGCGAAATTGCTGCAACCTCTTGTATTGTGATCGCAATAAAACTTAACATTCACGCGCCGCTCATACCGGCGAAGCCATGATGAGCAGTCATCGAGTTATTGCTCGGGATCTACGGGTACGGCGAGCAGGTAGCCGCCAAGCCTGACGGTTTTGATCAAAGCCGGGGCCCTCGGATCAGTCTCGATCTTGGCACGCAGCCGGGCAATATGCACATCGATGCTGCGCTCGACTGGACGCGCAACCCCGAAAAACGTTGATGCCAACAGTTGCTTGCGGGACACCACTGTTCCCGCATTGCGCGCGAGGGCAACAAGAAGGTCGAACTCGGCAGCCGTTAGCGAAACTGTTGTGCCTTTTGGATCCAGAAGCAGACGATTGCGCGGATCGACGCGCCAGCCGGCAAAACGCATGGGCTGCATATCCACGGGCACAATAAGCGTTCCCATGGCACGCCGGAGGACGCATTGCAGGCGTGCCAGCATATCAATCGGCCGGTCGTTGCGAAGCACGTAGGCATCGGCGCCCGCATTTAGGCCAACAAGGATGACCGGGTCGTCGTGGCTCTCGACCACCAGCACGATCACAAGATTGCTGATTGTTCTCACCAGATGGCAAAGCGCACAACACTCCCTGCATCGGAGTTTTGCATCGAGGATCAGCAGGTCAAAATGGCGGCAATTGAGAAGGGTCTGCATCGCCAGTACGTCATTGCTACAGGAGGCTCGAAACCGCGCGTCTGCAAACAGGTCCATAAGGCCTCGACGCGTGTTCTTATCGTCCGTCATGACCAGAACGCTGACGGGCCGTTTGGGCATTTTTATCGTCCTCGGCAATGGCATTCCTCGCAAACTGTGGCTTTGGACAACAGTTGAGAAACAAGTGAGCCGGAAGGACGCCCTTCTGGCTTACACAACCAGTTGGGGAGCTAGCGCGACTGAAGGACGCGCGCAAGTCGCAGAAATGCAACTTTACGGTATGTTCGGGTCGATGGTCGACTTTGATGGTATCTGAGTTTGCCGCGGGATGGCGGCTGACACGGTTCGCTAAAATGCGGTTACGCGGCTATCGATCCTTTGTGTCGCGCGTGGCCGCGATGCGACCGACGCAGTCTCCCGCCAGAAGCCGCGGGCAAGTCAAACAGGACCGCGGCTTGGCGGCTCGGCCGTCATCATCGTTGGCTTTCAAAGCAGCAGCTGTTTTTTCAGTGCGCTCGCACAAATGAGCGGTGAGATGCCGTTGATCGGCCATGAACGCTAGCCTCCGCAGTGGGTTCCCACCAGCTTGCGCAGACGCACCCGACAAGGCCATTTCTTGCGTAACTGCATTCATATGGCAAGGCAATCAATCGAGGCACCATTTTGCGTGTCAGAGCTGCGGCGCAACAAATCTTAACGCCTCGGCCGCCCATTCAGGGTTGAGGATGTGACTTTCGCATGTAAAGTTTGATGCTTGAGACTGTCGCTACCAAACGCCAGGAATGCGATCTGATGACGGTCGCCGAATGCACCTTCAAACGCTTGATCGTGATCAGTTCGTGTGATGCCGAGTTCTGTTTGTCGCACCAGCATATTCTCGCCGCCGCCGGTCATGATACGGAACTGAGTACGCGAATTGAGGACATCATGACGATCGCAAGCCAACGCAGCGTGGGCGGCGTGCTGCTTGATGCCCGCACTGTTGCGACCGCAAAACTGTGCGAAGAGCTGAAGGGCTCCGACGAGACCCGCGACGCAAAGGTGATCGGATTGCTGAGTACGCGGGCGGCCGCCGAGTACCCGGCGTTCCTCAAGGCCGGCATCGACGTGGCTTTCGTCCGGCCGGTCGAACCCGCGCGATATCTCAGGGCTTTTCGTCGATTGCTCGGACTGCCATCTGGCACCGACCAGACGTCCGTCCAGACCGGTGTCGAAGGGTTGACGATTGATCGAGAGCGCCACCAGGTGTCGTTTGAAGGTTGTCCATTTCACATCGGCCTGATCGAGTTCCGCATTCTTCTCAATCTCGCGTGTGAGCCGGGCAAGGTGCTCTCGCGCAAGCAATTGATCGCCAGCGCCTGGCCAAGTGGCATCTTTGTCGATGCACGCACGGTCAATGTTCACATTGCCAGGCTCAGAAGAAGCCTGCTCACCATGACGGGCGTGGACCCGATCCGTACGGTCAGAGGCGTCGGATATGCCATTGCGGTCGAAGACCAGCAGGGTGACGGCGCCTTCGCGCGTCCTCAACTGGGCAAAAGGGGGGAACACTAGTGGAAACTCAGCCCATATTCATCGCGAATGCGAGCCTGATCACGGGAGATGGGGTCACCTTCATCGAAAGGGCCGCCATCCGGCTTGACGGCAACAAGATCACCGACGTCTCCTACGCCGGCAATCTTTCTCCCAACGCAGACGACCTGGTGCTCGATGCCGCAGGTACCACGATTATCCCCGGTATCATCAACGCGCATGCCCATGGCTGTATTTCGGGGCCCTCGATGCCCTCGGGCTCGCCTCCGCTTCATTCTTTCGAAGTCGCCTATCAGCGCAATCGCCACCTGACGTCAGGGACCACCACGCTTTTGAACGTATGCGGGCTTGCATGTCCAGAAGAGATTGCCGGCAAGGACGACAAACCTCATGCAATCGACATCTACGTTTCGACCGCTCACACGCCAATGAATGTCGCAGCCGCGTTGCAGGTCGATGGAAGGGGACTTTTCGACCGTCACCTCAACACAACGGTCGACGAAATGATAGCACGCGGAGCCAAGGCACTCGGTGAAGCAGGCGGCGGCCAAACCCTGGGCGGGGGCGCCCAGGATTACCGGTTCCTGCCACAAGCGATCGAGGCAGCCTGCGGCATTTGCGTCCATCCGAATGTCGCGCGCGCCTTCAAGGATGCTGTTGTTGGCAGGCGCCTCGACGGAATGGGGACAATTGATGACGATGAGCTCGATCAGCTTATCGGCAGCTTTGCGCTTAACCAGCACCTCACCGCCCGCACCCTCCGCAAGATAGTGGTCGACACGGTCGTGCCTCCCGTGCGCCTTGCCCTTGTGGGCATTGAAGAGATCGCCGCGCAATCCCACCGCTTGAGGTTGCCGGCGATTTTCCACAACGCCGCGCCCACGGCGGATTTGCTGGTGAGGCTTGCAGAAAGATACCCGCGGGCAAGGATGATCGCAGGGCATTCCAACCATCCGATGTTTTCGGCTGACGAAGCCGTTCACGCCGCTCGTTTGCTGCGTGATAGGGGCGTCACGATCGACGTGTCGACGCTTGATTGTATCGTGACGCGCTGGCGAAACGAACCCGGAAACCTCGACGCCCTGGTCGAAGAGGGCGTCATCGATACCCTCTCGACCGACTTTGCGGGCGGGGACTGGGATAGCATTCTTGCAGCGATCCATCGCATGATCGTCAAAGGGCAGATGGTGCCGGCGCGCGCCGTTGCACTCGCCACCGGCAACGTCGCTCGCGCCTTTCCGGAGTTTGCACACGATCGCGGACTTCTCGAGAAAGGTAAACGAGCCGATCTCGCCATTTGCGACGCGCACAACCTTTCGCGGGTTCGCCATGTCATCGCCAACGGCCGCTTCGTGGTGGAAAACGCGGTAATCCTCTAAAGACCAGATTCTACTGGAGAGCCGCCAACAGTCCTGAGCCGCCATCTGCGTCAAAGTCAAGGACACCATCTATGATCGCGCGTTGGCGTTCATACGGCAGTTGGCGACCTGTCACTTTCATGAATTTGTCCTCGATGGCATCGAACGACATCGGCCGTTGTGGATCCCCGAGAGGTCCGCGAATAGCCGAGCTTGATCGACCGCCGGTGTGGTCAACAGTGACGCGCGCCAACGTTTCGCTGGGGAACAGCCCGTCGATATCGCTGTTGATAGTGACTTTCACTTTTTCCGCTAAGGTGGAGAGGTCCTCGCGACCAAGAAGCTCCGCCTCAATCGGGGCGAGGGCCCCACGCCCCTCCAATACGGCGATCGCCATGCAATAGGGCAGGCTGTACTGGATATCGACGATCGTTAAAGGACGTGTCTTGTTCCCAAGCTTCAAAGCCCAAGAGAAGGTTTCAACCTCGATCCCGGCTATGGAGCACTCGTCAATCTGGTGCTCCTCGACCAAGTCAAAATACGCGTCGAGCGCAGCGTGGATGTAGCGACAGCAGGCGTAGCGTTTGAAGTATGTACCAGAAAGATGGGAGTGCCGGCCGAGCCCCGATAAAATCGCGTCGCGGTCATAGTAATCGGGATGATCGAACACGTCCTGTGGACCCGTATAGCCGTTGGCACCAAGATAG
Source organism: Ensifer adhaerens (assembly GCF_013283195.1). Classification (GTDB taxonomy): domain Bacteria; phylum Pseudomonadota; class Alphaproteobacteria; order Rhizobiales; family Rhizobiaceae; genus Ensifer; species Ensifer adhaerens_G. The sequence continues at coordinate 466,279 of NZ_JABEKT010000003.1, forward strand.
TGCGCATTCAGCCCGAGAAGACAACTCCAAGCAATTCCCTCCTTCACATCATTGCCGGTCATCCGTGAATAGCCCGAACTTCCGTTGGCCAACTGATTGGGCGCCAGGACGGCGGAGATCGTGAGGGAGCGAGCGATCTCATCGGCATTGCTCCTGAACAGCCGACCTGTAGCCGCCGCCGCGGCGACGGCTGCCCAGCGCCCCGTCTGACGGGTTCTGATTGTCGCTGGCATTTGGGCACTGGCAACCCGAACACCGACATCATAGCCAACCGAGATTGCAGAATAGACATCGGCGGCGCTAGCATTGCAGGTGGGCAGAAGTGTCAAGACCGTCGGGATGACACAAGCTCCGGCGTGGCCACGTGCGAGCCGGTTGCCATCATCAAGATCAAGCGCGCAGGCAGCTGAGGCATTGGCTATCAACGCTCCGCCAGCAGACACAGACATTCCAGTCGCCCAGATAGAAGCGTTTCCTGGTCCGTAGATGTTCGAAACCGTACGCCTGACGGCAGCGGGACCTGGCAGGTTTCGACCGGCGATCGCCGTCCCGACCAGATCAAGCATACATTTCAGCGCCATTTCCCGATCAACGACTGAACTTGGTTCACGAGACAACCGAGCAATATGCTGTCCAAGAATTTCAGCAATGAAGGGCATCGCGCGCTCCGTAATTCTCTCCCGGGTCGTCAGGCAATCTGCGCGCGATCCTGAAGGGCTCGGCAATATTTTTTCCAGGTCATTTCCGCGACGTAGAGATCAAGCATTGGCAAGCCCACGCATGTGATGCAGACCGGACCTGGCTGAAAGCTGGAAAACTGCGTCCCCGATGACAACTCACCTACGCCCAGCAGCGGTCCGATCGTCTCGAGGCTCAGTCCCTTTGAAGAAAAATAGAGTGGGAGGCTCTGTGAGTTGCGCCGCGACACCGTGGCGATATCGTCACAGACAACGACCCCCGATCGAAGGACGCGTTGTAGATAGGCAATCGGCGCCTCGTTCCCGCCGAGATGCAGGGTAACTGCATCTGGAGCGAGCTCGTGATCTTTGAAAACCGGGTAGCGCGAGTTCGAGGCGGTTACGACGAGCGCACACTCGCAAAGTCGCTGGTTATCATCGACTGCGATGAGCGAGACTGGCCCAGCTGGCACTGTCTCTTCCACAAACCGAACTGCGCTTTCGAGCGTCCGGCTGCGGACATAAATTCTTTCCAACTGACCTGCGCCCGTCAACGATAGGCAGTCGACCACACTCCTTGCGACCGGACCCGCTCCGAACAGAAAGAGCGAGAACGTAGCTTGATGCTGCAGGAAGAGCTGCGTCACCACACTAGCGTAGGTGCCGGTCCGCATGGCGGAGATCGCCGTCCCGTCGAGGATGGCGACTGGACGCAAAGTGGGTTTGTCGAGAAGCACGTACGTTGAGGTAGAGCGCGGGTACCCACGACGGCGATTGAAAGCATTTGCGCCAATGATCTTGACCCCGCCAAAGCGGGGGTTCGCGCTGAACAGCGACGAAAGCTTCCAGCCAAGACGCTCGTCGCGAAAGTCGTCCTTGAACCTGGTGAATTCAGGCATTGCCCAGAACTCGTCTTCCGGCAGGCTGAGTACGGCTTTCCCTCCGATTGCATGCCCTTGCCTGATATCATGCCATGCAGCCTCGACCGCGTCGTGGGTTTCGCGGATCGTCAGTTCCGCACCAAGCGCACGCATTTCATCAATTGATACGACATTCACGCTGTCAGCTTGCTGTTCCATCCCATTCTCCCGGGCTCGAGTTTGACCGGGTCGAGCTTACGCAATCGCTGATAAGTACGATGCGAAGTTTCGGATAAGCTTCTGGCTGTCTCATTGCATGAGCATCAAGAAACGATGACGGATAGGCGTGCGGACAAAGGCGATTTGCCGCTCCAAACCTGCGGGCTATCGCTCACGATCGTTGCCTGCCGCCAAAATCAGCGCAAGAACACAACGCCGCAGGCGAGGGTCACGAATTCTTTGAAATGCGGTATTCAACGCCATGCCCTCGGTCGTGCCTAGGAAGGCATAGAGTTCTGTCTCACCTGCAACGGATTGTGGGGCGTCGGCCGCTTGCCCGCCCTCATAAAAGAAGGCCGCGGAAACCCCAAGAGCGCCGGCCATCGTGCTCAGGCGCCCGGCGCCGATCCGTATCTGGCCGGTCTCGTATTTTTGGATGAGCTGGCAGGAGACGCTAAGCTTTGCGGCAAGCTCCTGCTGAAGCATTCCCATGGCCTTTCGGCGACGGCGCAGTCGCCGGCCGATCTCCAGGTCCGTGGATGTCGCTTTACGCACGTTCCGCATCAGATGTTTTCTTCTTCGCCTCGTCGATCAGCTTTCGGGAACTTGCCAATCGACGTCTAAGTGCGCTCGAACATTCATTTACATATTATAGTTGATAAACTCAAAGTTTCGGGACTGCCATCAGTGGCGCATGGACATGCGCAGGTTGGTCGGTCGGAATTTTGCGCGCCTGCGTCTGGAAAAAGGGATGACGCAGGAAGAAATCGCTGCGTCGGCGAATATCAGCCAGCAGTATGTCAGCGGGCTGGAACGCGGCCAACGCAACCCGACCGTCGTCTCGCTGTACAAGATCGCACAGGCCCTTGGTGTCAGTCACATGGAACTCGTACGGCCGCAGGCCAGTGACGAAACTCCTGACCGGCGATAGCACTGCCTCCCATGCTCAACAGGAAATCAGCTTGATGTTGCTGACGTCAACTCTGTGGGCAGTCATGGGAATGAGGCCGGAGACCGCAACAAGTCGCTCCCGCTCAAGTTCGGCGGTGAGCACGCAAATCTCATCGCCGCCGCGTGCAATAAGCGCCCCCCACGGATCGCAGACGAGCGAGTGTCCGTACATGAAGCGCCGTTCGCCTCCGGGCGCCTCATAGGAGCCGCATTGACCGCAGGCGACGAAATAGGCCTGGAATTCGATCGCGCGAGCACGGCAAAGGACCTCCCAATGATCCTGGCCGGTCTGTCGTGTAAAGGCGGCGGGCAGGATGAAGATGTCGACGCGCTCGGACGAAAGCCGGTCAAACAACCGCGAGAAGCGTAGGTCGTAGCAAATGCAGCACGCGACGCGAAAACCGTCGATCTCGTAAATCAAAAGATGGTCGCCAGGCGCCACCGTCTCCGACTCGCAGTAACGTTTTCCATCTGGCGCAATAATGTCGAACAGGTGGATCTTGCGATATGTGCCCACCTCGATGCCGTGCCGATCGAAGACAACCGTCGTATTGAAGATACGATCGTCGGCCTGAGACACTTCGAGCATGCTTCCGGCATGAATGGCAACGCGGTGCTTTTTGGCAAACTGCTGAACCATGACGTACGCCTCGCCTCCAGGCACGAGATCCGCTGCCTCGCGCTTCTGCTCACGGGTTCCGCCAGTCCAGTCGAAATGTTCCGGCAGCACGATGAGGTCAGGGCGATCGTTCACCACTGCCTGCAACATCAGCCGCTTTGCCTCATTCAGGTTGAAAGCACGGTCGGGCTGGGAACTCATCTGGATCAAAGAGACCTTCATCTTCCTGCCTCCGGATTGAATTCAAAGACCGATCGACCTGCGGCCAGGTGCGTGCGCAGTTTCGCAGAGCGTCGCTGACGTTCGATGCCGAGGCGGCAGAGTGTTTCCATTCGCTCGGCCGGCGCAGCAAACACGCCTTCATCGTCGGCGAGGACGGCAAAGCCCGGAAGTATCGCTGCACGCCCGCAGGCAATCGGTTCGTTGACGGAGCCGCCGATCTGGAAAACGCGGTTGGTCGTCTTGGCCGAGTGGCCTCGGCACCAGACGGGCAGGCCAACAGCAACAATCTCGGCCACATCGGTACAAGGTCCGTCGATGACGATCCCAGCGCCGCCCTTCGCCTTGACCGCGGTCGCCACCCCGCCACCCACACAGGCAATATCGTCACCGTCGACACGGGAAATCACAAGAATGTCGCCGGGCCCGAGAACGTCGACGGCCTTGTAGATGATGGTTCCGTCGCGGCCCGGGGCCGCGACGGTGACGGCGGAGCCGGCCACCTTTCCAGGAAAGACCGGGCGAACGTCACTCGAAACGAACCCCGTATGTTCGACGTGGCCGATCGTCGCCGTCTCAGTCAGCATCATGAGACCGATCAGTTCGGTGCTGAGGGACGGGCATCGGTCTTCGGTCCGATAGAACTGCATCATACTTCGGTTTCTCCGCCTGACTTGTTCTTGGATTGGTTCAGACCGGGCGTTCGCCCGAGGTCGTCGTGCGATGCATGATGCGGATCGTGACGGGATCGAAACCATCACGGCGATGCATCGTGCAGCGATTGTCCCACATCATGATGTCACCGACCTCCCATTGCTGAACGAACACCTGGTTGGAATTGGTCGTGTGATCCCACAGCTCCGAGAGAAGTGCTTCGCTTTCGTCGAGCGGCATGCCGACGATCCAGGCACCCTCGCATGTGCCGCCAAGGTAAAGCGCCTTGCGTCCGGTTTCGCCGTGCCGGCGCACCAGCGGATGTACGATCCCACTCCACTCCCTGAAATCCCGGCTCGACGGCGTCGCTTTTCCAAGGCGCAGTTTTCCGGTCTTGTCGTAAACGTTCTGGAAGAAGATCTGTCGACCGTCGACCGCCGTCTTCAAGGCGTCAGGCAGGGTTTCATAGGCGATATAGCTGGACAGGAAGTAGGTATCGCCACCTTCCTCCGGTACGGCCACCGCACGCAGGATCGCGCCAGCCGGCGGACGCTCATAAAACCAGGTGTCCGTGTGCCAGGTTGCCTCGCTGTTGCCCATGGCGCCGCTCGGCTTTCCGTCCTTCATCGCATTGCTGATGACCAGGATCTCCTTGTGGGTCGGATGTCCGCCCTCCTGAAGCTGCTTGGGATGGATCACGAACTCGCCGAAATGCCTGGAGAAGGCGACCTGTTGCTCATCGCTCATTGTCGTGTTCTTGAAGCGCAGAACACCGTACTGCAGCCAGTAATGTCTCACCTGTGCAATGTCGTCTGCCGTATAGTCGTCGAAGTTGAAACCTTCGATGTCGGCGCAGACATTGCTGTCGTGTTGGATGGCATGAAGCCGTTGTTTATCAAGCATTCTCATCTCCTTTACGGTGACCTTCTGGAGGTCCCTCCAATCCTAGGTTGGGCGCCAGGGCGTGTTCCAATATCGAGTGCGCCGGATTGATTGCCTGGCGCTATCGATCCCTCATTCCGCAAGCGTCTGGATGTCGGCAGCATCGATGCCAAGCGCCACGGTCTCGCCGACGGCGGGCGCAACAGTAGAGCGTGACGATCGGACAAGGATATGCAGGTGGAGCTCCTCGCTCAGTTGCGCGAGGACCTCGAGACTGCCGCCGAGATTGATCACCCTGCGCACAACCGCATTGATCCGGTTAGATTTATCTTCACCAGACGCGGTAACTGCGCCAAGCGAGACGCTCTCCGGCCGAATGGAGCAGTATCTGATCGGTCTATCGTCATCGGGCGCCCGGGCAATGAGACGAACATCGTTCCCCACGACGATTTCCGCAGTCTTCCCGTTCGGCTTGACGTCACTCACGGCAAGAATGTTGGACTTACCGATGAAATCGGCGACAAAGCGTGATTTCGGATCTCGATAGATCTGGGCGGGTGTGCCCTCCTGGGCAATTGAACCCTGGCTCATGACGACGATGCGATCAGACATTGCCATCGCCTCTTCCTGATCATGCGTGACATAGACGAACGTCATCCCGAGCTGCTCGTGAATTTCCTTCAGTTCGATACGCATGGCCTCGCGCAGCTTGAGGTCGAGATTGGATAGTGGTTCATCGAGCAGAAGGACGGATGGACGAGGCGCGATCGCACGGGCAAGAGCGACGCGCTGCTGTTGCCCACCGGAGAGCTCTCTTGGGTAACGCTCGCCATAGCCCTCAAGATGCACGCTTCGCAGAGCATCCTTGACGGTTAGAGCAATCTCATTGCTCCCCGCGCCTTTCATCTTCAGACCGAAGGCAACATTTTCATTGACGGTCATATGAGGGAAAAGGGCGTAATTCTGAAACACCAGACCGATATTGCGTCGTTCAGGTGGCACGCGGATCTGGCTTCGTCCTCGCACACGGATATCGCCGCAAGAGGGCGCGTTGAACCCTGCGATCATGTTCAGGGTTGTTGTCTTTCCGCAGCCAGAGGGACCAAGAATACTGACGAATTCGCCTTGAGGAACGGCCAGGTTGATGTCCTTCACCACGGACATGTTGGCAAAGGTTTTGCTGACGGAAACAAGTTCGATGTCGAGGAGGTTCATTTGCTGCCACCATGGATTTGTGCAGAGAAGCCGCCGATCTTCTCAAAGAGGAAGATGACGACGAGGATGAAGGCCATCGAGGCGACGTTGACAGCCGCCATGACCGGGTCGAGGCTGTATTCGAGGTAGTTGATAACCGTGATTGGAAGCGTCGAGTCGCCGGGGCGCACCAGGAAGACCGACAGCGGGATATTGTTGAACGAGATAATGAAAGCGAAGGTCACGCCGGACAGAACGCCTGGTTTGATCATCGGCAATAGCACGTGGCGTATGCGTTGCAGCTTGCCTGCACCCAGAATTTGCGCTGCCCGGTCGAGATTGGCATCGAAGTTGGCAAGCGAGGTCGCGACCATGCGGGTGACGAATGGAAGGGCCAGGACGACGTGGGCCGCGATCAGCGCGGGTGTTCCAAGAAAGCCCTGAAACCCGATCATCGACAGGAAGAGGACGATCGCCACCCCCTTGACGATCTGCGGTACAGACAAGGGAGAAAGCAGGTAGGACATCAGCACGTCGCTTCCCGGCAACCGCTCATAGACAATGCAGTATGCAGCCAAGAGACCAAGTACACCGCTTGTTGCCGCAACAACGGTTGCAATCTTCAAGCTTGTCAGGAACGGGTCCAGCCATCGGTTCGACAGAAGATCTCCGTACCAGCGGAACGTCCACTCAAAGGGCTGGAAGGTAACGGTCGCCGTCGGGCTGAACGAGGCGGCCACCACGACGAGGAGCGGCAGGGTGATAAAGGCGAGCACAGCCGCAAGCGAAAGCCAGAACAGGATCGATATAACTCTGGTCATCAGTTGTCTCCCTTGGCGCCCGCGGTCCGCAACCGGCGCCGGCTTTCGTAGCGGACGCCTGCAAACGAGATCGCAAGCATCATCACGAGAAGCGATATCGCCATCACGGACGCGAACGGCCAGTTGATGTAGAAAAGGACCTGCTCGTAGATCATCGTCGCCAGAACCTTGAAGCCGGCACCGCCCAGAAGGGCAGGGGTCGCGTAGGCGCTGGCCGCCATCGTGAAGGCGATCAGCATCGAACTGACGATGCCCGGCACCGAGAGCGGCAGGACGATGAAGCGAATGACCGAAAGCCGCGAGGCGCCTAGCATCTGCGCGGCCCGCTCGAGGTTTGGATCGATGCCCTGGATGCTGGTCATCAGGGACAGGATGCCAAAGGGCAAGACCACATGCGTGAGACCGACCACCACCGCAAACAGGTTCTTCGACAGCGGTAAGGGCGACGCGATCAGCCCCAGATACAGCAGCACGTCGTTGATGAAGCCGCGGTCTTCCAGGATGATCAGCCAGCCATAGGTTCTAAGGACGACACCTGCCAGTTCGGGAGAGAGGGCAAGCGCGAATACGACGGCACGCCAGCGTGTCCGAGACCGCGCCAGGAAATAGGCGACGGGATAACCAAGCGCCGTGACACACACTGCAACCAGCAGCGACATGATCGCTGTGCGACAGAACCCCGCAAGCGATAGGCCGTCGGTCAGAAAGCGATGATAATTGTCGAGAGTAGGTGAAAGCGTCTGCGGGTCGGCAAAGCTCATCCCGATCATTATGCCCATAGGAAGTGCAAAGAAGATCGCAAGCACGACAAGTGAAGGCGAAAGGGCAAGATAGGAAAACCATCCGGTAAAGCGTCGGCGCGTGCGCGGCGGCGAACTGTCGAGGGCAAGGCTGCTCATCAATCCGCACCTTTCAGTTGGCATGGGGAACGACGTCGCGCTCCCAGCGCTCGGCCCACTCGGGAAGCTTTGCCTGCAGGAGCATCAGGTCGGGCAGGTGCAGACTTTTGTCACCAGCCACACTTTGCACCTGGCGCCTTTGAAGCTCGGCTGGCACGTCGATATCTGTACGCGCGCTTCCAACTCGGTAACCGGTGACCCAGCCTTCCTGGCTCGACTTCTCCAGGAAAAAATCGATGAACTTGACGGCCGCGTCCTTGTTTGCCGCGCCGACCGGGATGTTGAGGGTGGCGATGAGGGGGATTGTCCCCTCCCTCGGCCTGATGTAGTCGACCGGTACGCCTTCATCGACCAGGAGCTGCGCGCGCCCGTTCCAGAAAGGCATCGCCCAGACGGATCCATCCCGCACATAGCTTTCAAGGATCGCCGACGATTGCTCGAAGCCGACAGACTGGGCCGAAACTTTTGCCATGGCATCGAAGCCCGGATCGATGTTGTCGATAAGATCACCGCCATTGCTGAGCGACATCATCTCCAGCAGGTAGACCGCCATGATGTTCTGGAACGTCGGCAGAATGATCTTGCCCGTCAGCTGCGGGTCGAGCAGGTCAGCCCAGGATACCGGGGCTGAGGTGAGTTTGTCCGTCCGGTAGAGCAATGAAAGATATTGAACTTCGTGCACCGCGCCGCATGGTCCGGCAGCGGAAGACAGACCTGGCGAGAGCGAAGCGAGGTTGGGGATCTCCGCGACTGCGAGTTTTTCAAGCAATCCATCCTTACATCCCTGAAGTGACTGAGATGCGGTCATGACCGCGACATCGAAGCCCGGCCTGCCGTTTGTCGCCTTGATCTTAGCGTAGTCCTGCTGAGCGGATCCGACAGCATCATAGACGACGTCGATGCCGTGGCGTTCTTCGAAGGGCTTGATGATCCGCTCCTGGATGATCGCCTCGTAAGGCCCGCCGTAACTGTTGAGGACCAGCGTTTCGGCGCCGGCGACATTGGCCTGCGTGACGAAAGCCGCTGACAGGATCAATGCAAAGCATCGCTTTGTTCCCACGGTTCTTCTCCCATTGGTGTTTTATCCACGGCAATGGTGCGGGGTGGGCAAGCGGGGGTCTAATACGCATTGGCTAGGATTATTGTCCTGTCACGATCAATATGATGCCCGGCCAAAGACGGGATAGGCAGCAATTCCCTGAGGGAGGCCGACCGGAAGGACCCTGCCGAAATCATTGCGGCTGCCTTCCTCGAATAAAGATCGATAATGGTGGCAGCATACCATCGAAATATTGGCGCAAGCGTGCGACCCGCGTTGTCCGTTTTCATAGCGCGCAGGCCTGAGCGCTTCCATGAACACGAACGAGCTCACCGACGGTTTGTCCACAGACCGCAATTACGCATTTGATCAAGGCGCCATGGCCCCATGTCAGAGCCTGTCCGAAGATATCCACGTTCAAGGACATCTCCATGGTATCTGTCGCCGGCGGCTAAACGGAGAGAAGGTCTCCAATCGAAAAGGGCCGCCCGAGTTGAACAATCCGTAAGTTGGCCTGGCTCGGTGGGTCGACTTTAACGGTTGGTTTCTTCGAATTCCTCGTTGCGTGTTGCGGCAATGCTTTTTGCGCGCGAACTGAGCCAGGACGTATCTACGGCAAGCAAGCTGCGCGTGTCGCTCGAGCGCACGAATTCTGCTGAGCCGAGAATCACGACGGCGGCGGTGACGAATAGCCAGCCGCATTTCAGCTTCATGCCGCAATAAAAGCTGTATACCACCTCGACGTTCCATTGCTTTGGGCGCGACGATCACCGAGCAAGTCCTTACGACAGCTGGGAGAGGTCAAGCGAACTCTCCGAGGAGCTGTCCGCAGGATCGGGATCTTCCGCGTATTCGCGCCCTAGTCTCTCGATAATCGTCCCGGCTGCTTGTAGGATCGCACGTTGATCCCAGCCTGCCATGCCGGCCTTGTCGCACAAGGCGCGAAGGTGAGCATCGAGGGCTGCCTGACACTCCACATCATAGTCCGGATCAGCGGCCTGCCGGGTTGGCGCAGGGACATCGAGCCCAAGGGTTCCGGAGCTCATGGGCTACTCCAGCACCTCGATGACGGCGTGAGTGCGCGGATCGATGATCACTCGCCGTTCGTTAACAATCGCATAGCTGTAATCCTGCTCGGGAACCGGGTAAAGCTTAACGGTATCCGGCAACCGCTGCCCTACAACCACTTCGCCTTCATATACAACGGAGGGTGCCTGTTGCTGAAGCACGTAGGTGCGGACCTCACCCGGGAGCACGACAGTTGTCGTCGACTGAGCGAAAGCTGGTACCGCGAGCGGAATGGAAAGCGCCAGCGCTGTAGCTGTCAAGAAAATGCGCATGAGGATGGTCTCCTGGTTTCACGATGCCTGACAAACCGCCTGAACGCTGATTGGTTCCGATCGACTTACCGCTTTGGCTCTCGGATTTCGGAACAATAAAATCGGGTCATCGTTTGAAACCGCACCTCCTTTTGGCAAAGGTAGATCGGAGCTTTTTATGTTTAACAACGCTCGAGACCCAGACAGACGCACGTGTACCATGACTGCGTTCTTTGATAGCCGCTCGCTTGCAGAAGCAGTCGTCGAGCGATTGCGAGAACTGGAGCTTGGATCCGCTAGTGTCCAACTGGTGATGGGGTCTGGCTCTCAACAGGATATTGAGGCAATCACACCGTTCTGGTCGGCGCTGGAGAATTTCTTCTTTCCAGCCGAGGACCGCAAGATCTACGCCGAAGGGCTCAACCGCGGCGGATATCTGGTGGCGGTAGCAGGGATTGGCGGCGACGAGTATGCCGCTGTCCGCGAGATCCTCGATGATGACGGTGCAATCAATCTCGATGAGAGGGTCGATGTCTGGTTTGACGAAGGTTGGTCGGGAATGAGTCCAGGTGACCGCGACCCGCTCCTTGCGCATGGGAGCGCTCTGCAGGCTATTGCGCCCTCATCAGCCGCTCCAGCCGCCGAGCAAATGTACAGGGACCATTCCCGCAGCAGCAACCGACTTAGGGCCTATTCAGGCCGACAGACGCCTGTGCCGATGGGTAACGATTTGACACCCTCGGATGTGAGGACACAATCAGAGGCGGCCGGGCAGGCGGGTGCCCCTCTCCCCACCGTATCAACGCCAACCGAACACGAGGTGCAGTCTGCGGACGAAGCCCAATTAGGACTGTGGGAGGAGCCCGGCACCAAACAATAGAAAGCGATGTTCAGGCGCCGCCAACTGCACTGTCTCCCCGAAACGATGAGAAGACGAGCTCAGTCATCATCCTGATACGATACGCGGGGCGGAGATCAACACCGAACTGGAGCACCAAACCCTGTGTGATCCTACGGTGGCCAACTGGATGCGACCTGGAAGACGGATATGGACCACAAGTTCCTTCATTTTATCTGGCGTGAGACCGGCCTTGAGAAAATAGCTGAACAGCGAAGCTTCGGGGGTTCGGCACGCATTTGATCGAACGGGACATACCGCGCGAGTTCGCGGGATCAGTAGAGCAAGATTTCCTGCCCGATGGGCTTTGTCTGAAAATGGTGCTGCCACTTTGAGCAGATTTGGCATCTCGAAAGCGACCGGAAGGTAACCTCTCCCGGCTTCTGGCTGATCGAAAGGAGGGGAGAAGGAGGTTAAATGACTGGTCCGCGTTCTGCGGCGCGTTCACTCGAGCGACGACGGATCTTGCTTGTGGAAGATCAGTATCTCTTGGCGGAGGAATTAAAGCGGACGCTTGAGAACGCCGGTGCCACCGTCATAGGACCCGCCGGAAGCGCTAGCGATGCCCTTGGAATGATTGTTTCTGAAAATCCTGAAGCGGCGATTTTGGACGTCAACCTCAACAACGAGATAGTGTTCCCCGTTGCAGATAAGCTGACAGAAACTGGCGTCCCGTTCATTTTCACAACCGGTTACAATCAATCGATCATCCCACAGCGCTTCGACGCTATCCCGCGCTGCGAAAAACCGATCGATGATGTAGCGGTCCTTCAACTGCTGAGCGGCCTCTGCCAGGCGAGGAGCAGGCCTGAAGCATTTTAACCCCAGCCGTGAAATATCACGCGAAGGTGTTGACGGGACCTGCACGTAGTCGACAGCTCGTGTGGAACAAATCTGCATGTTGTTTCTTGTAGCCAACATGAACAACACAATCATGTCTACTGTCATCGTCATGGCGACGTTCACCTGCGCTCCTGTTCACGCAGAAGAAATGGCTGATATGGTCAACACCACGGCGCTTTTGGAGATTTTGACAGCCAAGCCAAAACCCTTTCATTCTAGGCAATCCGAGGCGCCCGATCCCGCCATCATCCGTCTTCAAGTGCTTCTCGATCGCGCGGGTGCGTCGCCAGGCGTCATCGACGGCCATGCCGGCGATAACGTCCAGAAGGCGATTACCGCATTTGAGGCGATGCAGGGGCTGCCTGTCGACGGCGATCTGGACCGCGAAACCATTGCGCGTCTCGAGACGAGGGAACCAATTATCATTACCTATGTCGTTTCGGATGCCGACCTGGAGAATTTGACAGAAAGCATTCCGCACGACTTCGCTAAAATGGCGAGAATGGACCACCTGGGGTTCACAAGTGTCGCAGAACGGCTTTCCGAACGGTTCCATATGGACATAGACCTGTTTCACGCGCTCAATCCGCACGCGACCTTGGCCGTTGGCGGAAAAGTACGCGTGACAGGCACCGGGTCCCCAAAGACGGGACAGGTCGCCCGCATCGAGGTTGACAGTCGAAGGGGGCAAGCCCGCGCCTTCGAGGCGGACGGTCTATTGATCGCTGCCTATCCTGCCACGATCGGCAGCGAAGAGACGCCTGCGCCCACGGGCAACCATAAGGTAAAGGGAGTGGCGCACTTACCTGACTACACCTACAACCCCAAGGTAAACTTCCAACAGGGAAAGAATGCCGACGTTCTGACGCTGCCAAGCGGCCCTAACAATCCGGTTGGCACGGTCTGGATCGACCTTACGAAACCAACCTACGGCATTCACGGGACACCCGAACCTTCGTTGATCGACAAGGTCGGCTCTCACGGATGCGTACGATTGACAAACTGGGATGCAGAGGAACTCGCCTCGATGGTGAAGCCAGGTGTCGCTGTTATATTCGTGCATGAATGACGGCAGACGCGCTCACCCTAGCCCCCGAATTTGCTCACTTTTTTTAACTATCGCTTATAGCGCACGAAGAACGACCACGGAGGATTTCCATGCGGAAGGATGGTGAGGAACGTTCCCACGATGATTTCGAGGGCGTCCTTTTGCGAGAGAGCAATCAGCCGGGCGGCGGCGGCATATCTACCTTTCGACCGACCTTCGCGGGGCCTGCTAGTCAACGGCTCATCACGCGGTGAGCACACCTGACCGGACGCAATATCCAAGACATATCGCATGGTGGTAATGGCCCCGGCAATGCTCGCTGAAACGCCCGGTCTTGGGGTCGATTTTCATCGTCTTCAGTCGCATTACTTGCGAGTATGGTAGGCACATATGCTGCGCGCCACGACGCCGCTTGCACACGACGAGAGGCGGTCCTCACCACTCGATCAGGCAAGCAGGTGGCGGCGGGCGCGCAGTTGGATCAACTCGATCGAAATATCATCGACGCGCCTGATATCGAAAACTAGACAGCATGCGCGACGTCGGGTCATCCCAAGAAGATGGCCTCTCCTGCGAGAGGCCATCCTGCACTCGATTCGGAGAGATCAATCATCGGAACCGATTTGCGCGTGCATAGGTAAAACTGGGCTGGCCGATTTTGGTTCCACTCGCAAGCCAAACTCGCACTTATCCTCGGCCTGCGGTTTCTGAAGGATTCGGAAGCGGCCGTGTGCAGCCCGTGTTTCGGTGTCTGCGAATTCCACGTGCTCGCGATACACCTTCCCCATAGGGTGCGCATTAAGCGTCATTGACGGTAACCAGAAAGACATTCTCATCATCAAAGGCGATGCCGTGCACGCCGGGGCGCCTTGCCACCGTTGTTATCAGCTTCGACATCCCCGTTTCCATCCTTGAGCATGATGACATCACCGATGGACCGTCGGGTCGCGTTGATAATACCGCTCCTGGAAGCGGCAAGCATCCTTGGATTGAGCACCTTGGCAAAACGTCTACCTTGAAGCCCTGTGGTGCCGTGATCATCCCAACCAGTTCATTTGTTATCATCAATGACCATTCTTTCAGGTTCGATCACAGGCCCTTGGATCACGACATCGGAAAACTTTGCGGCAGTGCCCTTCAGTTGTGCCACGCTGCCCGAGGGAAAGAGAGCGAGGAGCAGGATTGCGGCACCAGACTGGCAGGAAAGGAATCGCTTCGACATCTGCGTTCCTCCGGTTGAACCGGGCAACAAGCCTTCGGGACCGATAGATGTTCTCTGTCACATTCTCTGGAAGCTTCGTCTACCCGCGTAAGCCCGCCGACGCGAACAGAAACTGGTGTCCGAATTTCCTAAAGACCAGAAAACCGGACGGTTCGCGGGGGGCTAACGCGGGTGGGACAATGAACCGTCCGGCTCACTTGCTATCGTCAAACCTTTGCGTGAGACATATGTTCCGCCGACGGCAAGAAATTATCGGCGGGACTAGGCGATAAGCGTAATTAATGGATGCTTGTAAGCCCGATGGTCGGACCAAGCTCCTCTGCTGTCAGCTCGCTAATAGCGACCAAAACTTCGTGCGGAGCGTAAGCTGATTTCAAGGCGTTCGCTATCAACTCTCGCAGTTCGTCCTCCACCATGTCCCGGCAGTCAGCCAGGCGGTCAGGGTTGATAAAGAGAGTGCCGACCGTTTCCATTTAAGTTCCTCTAGTCGTGCGCCCGCTCCTTGTCGACGAAAGACAACGCGGTGTTCTTTCTTCCAACGTCCGCAGCCATCGGATGTTCCCGGATGGCGCTGAGAAGGCAATCAATTCTTCAGCTTACTGGATTGCTTGACCTTCTCAGCCTCGGCGGCATCGGTCCTGCCACTTGGAACCGAACTGATGGTGACTGACACCGGATCGGAGGCCGGAAACGTATCTTCCAATCCTTTTTCCAGTTTTCCTTTTTGCTTTTTGCTGTCTTGTTCGGCGCGCTCCTTGCGCAAGGATTGTACGGCCGGCGATTTTTTTGGGTCCCGCATGATGCTTCTCCTATTTATTCGTTCCCGCTCCCCAAACCCAAAGTCATGGGGTAGCAGTGTTGCCGTGGAAAATTGTCTTGAGCACCAGCCTCATCTCCACCAGCAAGATATGATCCTCATTTAACACCTGAACTCCGATCATCGAAACCGGATCCTGGGGCAATCCGTCTGCAGCCATCTCTGCAAGCGCCACCTTCGCTTCGCGCAGAGCAGCTTCCTCATCGTCGAATTCGAAACCCCGGTCTTCGGCGCTGAAGCCTTCCTGATCGGTGGTGCGGAAGTAGAAGATGGGCATGGTCGGTCCTTCAAATGATGGGACGAGGTTAGCTATAGGGTAGCAACTGGAATAATTTGATGATGTGCATGCTGGAGTAACCTGTCTGCAGCACATAGGTTCCAAAGCCAAGGAAATCCAAAATTGACAGGATTGCGATGGTGATTGATCGCTGAGATGGTGTAGTGACGAGACGCCGAGCTACGGCTTGACAACCGGACAGTGCGCTGGAGCCTTGCCTGAGGCAAATCCATTGTGACGGCGAATGACGGGACTGCCTTCGTAAACACGCACTCAGGTTTTGCGCAACAGGGCGTCTTATGATTGGCCAAAAGGTCCAGCCAGTTCATGACCCTTTGGAACGATCGGCTGTCGATCTTCCCAGTTCTGGTCTGCGGCTGAGCTAGCCCAAATGACGCTTGCCACTGAAAAACGCGAATGCCGAACCACTTCCCTGCCGCCACTGCTAGCAGTCGCAGATCTCACTTGAAGCGGATCCGCACGGACTTGGTATTTCCCGTCCCCCACCAAGGCAGTTTCCAACACGATCCATCATCCGCGTGGCTCCTCACTACCGGCAGGCGGTGGGCTTGGCTCGCATATCAGGGGCTCCCCAGCATCCAGGTTACCATTGCTCAAGGCGTCATAGGCGTTCAGGCTTCCTCCGCCATCCCTGGTGCCGAAGGCGGTCAAGTGGACCATCGCCGCTTTGGCGCGCTCGATCATTTTTTCATCATCACACGGTCGCGCGTCATCACGCAGAGCGACATCTACATATTCGCCACCCTCACCAGTGAATCGAACCGTTGCCAGCCCCGCCTGGCGGGTAACTGTCGTGCCAATATGCTGCATTTTTGAAGACCTCCTATTTCGGCAGTTCATGAAAGCAACGAGGCATCATCAAACAACACTTCCAAGCGTTCGATGTTCCCGATCCCTGTAACTGGGGCTTTCTCGCGACCCGGAACAAATTTTGGGGTCTCGAGGTTCGATCCTTTGCGTTGCCAACGGGACGCTGCATGAACTCAAAGGTTCGAAAGGATTATGAGGAATGAACTGGCGTGATCACGGGTTAACCATCGTCCTCCTGCTTGCAACGGGCGTGACGGTCGCAGGTATGGTTCTGTCGGGGTTCTCCGTTCACAACACCGAACTCGCGCAACATAGTACCGAACCATTATCTTTTCCCGCCTATCTCGCCAGCGGACATTTTCTCTCGGCGCTCTTTGAAAACTGGGAAAGTGAGTTCCTGCAAATGTCGGCCTATGTCGTGTTGACCGCCTTCTTGTTCCAAAGGGGCTCTGCCGAATCGCGAGATCCTGACCAAGAGAAAGAAGCAGACCTCGTAGCGAGCCCGAGCCATATCGCTTTACCACACAGTCCAGAGAGGAAAGGAGGCATGCTGAAAACCATCTATGCCTATTCGCTTGGTTTGGCTCTGATGGGCCTCTTCATTCTCAGTTTCGTCCTCCACCTCAAATTCAGCCAAGCCGCCCACAATGTGGAAGCCGCCACTCACGGAAACGAAGGGGTCAGCCTCGTGGCGCACATTGCAAGCGCGGAATTCTGGTTCGAGTCGTTTCAAAACTGGCAATCGGAATTTCTTTCGACTGCAGTGCTTGTCGTGCTCTCGATTTTTCTGCGCTTCAGAGGCTCGCCGGAATCAAAATCGGTCGAGGCGCCGAACTCGGAGACCGGGTCGTCGTAAAGTTCTGCATAAGCGATCGTCATTGATGATGGGGCGATCGCCAGATCACCCATTGAACTCTGGTTCAGGGGGCTTTCGGGTTCGGCGATTGAGTTCCCGGTCGTTCTTTCCTGCAGTCAGGGGCGCATTGGTTGCTTCATCCTGGCAGGTAGTGACGCGTGGTTTTGCACTCGCGATACGGCACGGTCAGCGGAACAATGTTCTTTCGTCATGGCTTTCTCCTCCTTCGTGTTATCCTGACCAACCTTGGCCGCTGGATGTGTGTTTGCGTCGGCATGCGACGACTATTCAACGAACAGACCCTGTGGAGGTGGAGTAGATGACACGCTTACAAACGTGGAAGATATCGCCAACCGCCCCCCGAACTCGGCTGATTTCACAGCCAGGAATCCTCGACAAACGGACCGTTCGTCTCGGATCGCGATCGGGAGAGAATGGAGATGGGCACCGACCTGATGGTAGTTGATATCGGGATCGGATTTTGTTGGATGATGCGATTTGCACCGGCGCTGACGCTGCGTATGAAGCGGCGCATCGCTCCCTTGGAGATCGCTTCGTCACCCAATTGACGCTTCTATCGACCTCGGTCTTAAAACACCTCTGGAGGCGACGTGGGGCGGGAAATCCCGCCCCACGTCTCACAGGCTACATAGCATCCATGCCCTTGACGGCATTGCCCAGGTGCGACTTGCATTTTTCCAGGTCATTCGCGGACATGGCATCCTTCGCCATCGTGAGCTCTTTTGACGCTTCGATCTTCTTTGCACCGTCGGAGATTTGCCCGATCTGCTGTTCAGTCTTCGTCATCGTCGCAGCATCACAGACCAGATCGGTCTGCGCCAGGGCGGGAGCGGCCAGAGCTGCGGCGAAGGTCAAGGCGGTCAGGGTTCTCAGAAACATCTTCGTTCTCCTTTCAAACGGCCCAAGTGCCGTTATTGACACGCACAAAACCGCGCTGGAGTGCTTCCGTTCCCGGAAAAACCGGCTTTAGCAGTTGGAACCTCGGGGTTGCTGCCGCGTGAGGCGACGCATCACTTGATCACTGGTGCCTACCTGGTGGGGGCGATATTCGATCTTGATCAAAAGCAAGCACATGGCATTGCCGGCGATCCTGCCCATGTGCAATGTGTATCGACACGGTGGTCGAGGCATTGGAGGCATGCAGAGCGACGACAACTCCTGCGACTGCCGCACCGTGCGCTGATCTAACCGACGCTCGGCTCAAAGCCAGCCTCTGGGTTTCCGGAACAATATCCCCACAAACCTGGTTGGGTAGCAGATCCAGCGATGTGTTACCGAGGTGTTGGTTTTATGAGAGATGAGGCAGACCGTTGCCGGACGAAGAAGCAGCCCGCCGACCACGCACGAGGGGGGTGCTCGCGTCGTTCATTTACCCAATGCCTTGCGGGTGCTATCCGCCTGCGTACAACTCATGCCGTGGCAACTGTGCTCGGAGCAGAACTCGAACAGCTACGGCATTTTTCATGACATCCGAACACTTTGCCCCCCAGAAGCGGACGATACCTATTGGCGCGCTTGGCTCCTCTCAGGATTCCTCGTTCTTTAATCTCGGACATAACGTGTGGAAGACGGCGAGGGCCGAAAAGGTGGCTATACTTGTCGACGCTGCTGCGTATTTTCGCCAGATACAGATGGCCTTTGAACAGGCGCAACGAGAGATCTGGATTGTGGGATGGGACTTTGATCCGGATATTCTGATTGATCCTGCTGCCCACGATCCGCAGACGCTGTCGCATCTGCTCGAACGTGCCCTGGACAGAACTCCCGATTTACGGGTCCGGATCCTCGTTTGGGCGTTTGGACCTCTCTACTCCGGAAAATCACTGAAATTGTTTCGCAAGCGCGGGATACTCTCCCATGAGCGCGTGACAATCGCTTTCGATCTGCGTCACCCATTTTTCGGGTCCCACCATCAAAAACTTGTCACAATCGATGCAGGCCTTGGCTTCGTGGGCGGGATGGATCTGACCGCTAGACGATGGGATGACAGCGATCACCGGCCTGACAATCCGATGCGTGTTACACCAGATGGCAAACCCTATGACCCTGTGCACGATGTACAGGCTGCGGTTTCAGGACCGGCAACGCAGATGATCCGCGCGTTGGTACGCCGGCGCTGGTATCATGCGACGGGAGAGGTCGTTGAGCCTGTTGAAACCAACGCGGACCAGTGGCCCGCATCCCTGCCTGCGGACTTTAGCGGCTGCCAGACCGCTTTGTCGCGTACCGAGCCGCACCGCGATCGGCTGCGCTCACGCCGCGAATCGATAAACCTCATCCACGACGTTTTGCGCCAAGCCCGAAAGCATATCTACATCGAAGCTCAATATCTTGCGTCGTTCGGGCTCGCCGAGGTTTTGCTCAAGCGGCTTTATGAGGAAGATGGACCTGAAATCGTAGTGGTGGTGACCCGCTCCTCGCATGGCCTAATCGAGAAGCTTGTCATGGGCGATAACCGGGACCGCTTGATCCGAAAGCTCAAGCGCGCCGACCGCCATGATCGTTTGTGGGTCATGTACCCCGTTGTTCCTGACACGGCCGGGGCCGAAAGAGAGATCCTTGTCCATTCAAAGGTCCTCATCGTCGATGATCTGTTCCTGCGCGTGGGCTCTTCCAACCTCAATCGCCGATCGGAAGGACTTGATACGGAAGCCGACTTTTCGATTGAAGGTCGCGATGATGGATGTCGGAAAGGAATTGCCAGTGTTTGCGCGCGCCTTCTTGCCGAACATCTCGCCTCGACACCGAGCGAGGTGCACAATGTGCTTGAGGCCACGGGGTCATTGAGGGAGACAATTCGACGGTTGAACAGATCCACGCGTGGGCTTCGCCATTTCGACATCGACCTTGCACGTGGACCAACGCAGGCCGTCGCGGGCACTGCCCTAGCCGACCCCCGCCGCCCATTTCACCCCATCGCGACGGTGCGCGGATTTGTAGAACGTGTGATCTCACGCTTGTTTGGCCTTGGGGCCTGACGCGTCGCGTTCCTTGATCACAAGTTCGCTCACGCCTAGAAGGGGCAACCCGATCATGATCGGCACGAAGTAGTAGATGGTACGGAACGCGATAACCGCTGCAACGGATTCAGCGCCCGGTAGGATCTGAACGACTGTCGCCTCCAGCACGCCTATTCCCCCGGGCACATGGCTGATGATTGCCGCCACGTTGGCGACAATCGAAACTGTGGCGACCTTCAGGTAACTGGCTTCGGCAAAGGCGGAGAGCGTCTGATGAAGGCAGGCGGCTACAAACGCAAAGTTGAGCACACCAACCACGATCTGGAGAGCCGCAGTCATCAGAGGAGGAAACCTGAAGCTCCATCGCAGTACCGTCAATGGCGTACGCGATGTAGCGGAGAATACCAGATAAACGACTGGAAAGAGCCCGGCGGCGATCGCCAAGGCATAAACCGTTCCTTCCCCGACCCCTATCATCGAGGCTGCGTCCCCCGGGCGCAGGAGGAGCGCGACGCTACCCAGCGCTGCAAGCCCGAGGGCGACGGTCGTGCCGCAAAACACGACGACCACGGCCACGTCGGCGGTCGAAAGCCCCCATCTCGAATAGTAGCGGTAGCGCACGGCAGCGCTGCTCAAGGCGGCCACGCCCACATTGTGACCGATCGACAAGCTGACAAACGAGGCTAGCATGGTTTGATGCAACGCAAGCGGCTTTCTCACGTAGCGAACCGCGAGCGCATCGAAACATGATAGGCACGCGTAGGACGCAGCAGCAAAGACGAGTGCGAACGTGATATTCCTGCCTGGGAGCGAAAAAAGGGCTGAGCTGATGTCGGTGTAGCGATATTCGCGAAGCGTTCGGTAGAGGAGGAAGATCGCTCCGCAAAACGCCACGGCGAGTATTATCCTGAAAAACAATCGCATGAGAACCGTCCGTCAAGCCTCGTAGGGGCCCAACGAAAGGCAGGCAAACTGGTTCCAATTTTTCTGAAGGGTTTCAATCAAGACGCGCCAGACGGAACCTTTAGGAGCCTTGTCTCTTATACCCGCTTTCACCGTTAAGCGGACACTTCGCCATGGCCTTGCCCACGTCAACGTATCGACTTCAGTTTCGCCAGGGGATGACTTTCAGGCGCGCGAGCAAGCTTGTTCCATATCTGGCGCGTATGGGCGTCAGCCATGTTTATACCTCCCCCATCATGAAAGCGGTAAAGGGTTCGACACACGGCTATGATGTGGTCGACTTCAACATGATCGAGCCAGCTTTGGGCGGGATGGAAGGCTTCAACGTCTTTTGTGATGTCCTTAGGCGCCACGGCCTCGAAATCATCGTCGACATCGTGCCGAACCATATGGCTGCTTCGGTCGAAAACCCCTGGTGGCATGATGTCCTGGCACACGGGATGGCAAGCCCATATTCTCAATGTTTCGATATCGATTGGCGTCGGCGCCTGACACTTCCAGTCCTGCGGCAACAGTATTGCGACGAGGTTTCCCGCGGCGCTTTCACGCTGACGATCGAACGAGATTGCCCGTGTATCCGATATGGTGATGTGTCCTACCCCTTATGTTCCGGCAGCGAATTGTCCTCAGCAGTCATGAGCGGGTCCGATCTCGACACACTGGCGCGATCGAAGGAATTTATGATTCAGCTTCATGCTGCCCAAGCTTACGAAATGATCCCATGGAGGGATGCCTCCCGCGCGCTGTCATATCGACGCTTCTTCGAAATCAGCGGACTTGTAGGGTTAAGGGTGGAAGAGCGGCAAGTGTTCGAGGACGTGCATCGGCTTGTCCTTGAAATGGTAAACTCCGGCCAGGTAGGGGGCCTGCGCATCGACCACGTCGACGGGCTTGTCGATCCGGCGGGATACCTTGATCGGCTGCGCGCGGCCACAGGCCCCGATATTTTCATCGTCGTGGAGAAGATCCTGGTCAAGGGTGAGCGTTTGCCGCAATGGTCGATTGCGGGCACGACCGGGTACGAATTCATCGATGCATCGAGCGGAGTATTTGTTTCAAGAGAGGGGCTTCGCGAACTTGGCGATGCCTATGAACGGATAGCACCGGAGACGTCTGACCTCGAACTGGCAAGAAGAAAGGCGCAAAGCGAGATGGTGCGAAGGCACTTCGTTGGTGAAGTTGAACGCCTTGTCGAAATCGCCGAAACAGCGTCTGGACAAACGGGCCTGAAACCAGCGATCGAGGAAGTGCTGATCGGCTTTCCGCGCTACAGGACCTACCTGAGCGATACCGTTTCATCGACCGCCGATCAACGCATTCTCGCTCAGGCTGTCGCAAGCGCATTACGCGAAGTAGATGACGCAGCGCTCTTGGATACAGTTGCTGAACTCCTTCTGGCGCCTGCCGGGCAAGAAGGCGTTAAGTTTCGCAATCGGTTCCAACAGCTTACCGGTCCTGTGCTCGCCAAGGCGGTCGAGGATACCCTCTTTTATCGATATACATGCTGTCTTGCCCTAAACGAGGTCGGATGCGAGGCTGAACTTCCGTCAGGAGGGATCGACGGCTTTCACGCCAAGATGCTTGAACGCCTTTCAGCACAGCCATCGGGTCTGTCGGCCACGAGCACCCATGACACCAAATGGAGCGAGGATGCGCGTTGCAGGCTGTGGGCGATCACCGAGGACGCTGGATCCTGGTCATCGCAATTCGAAAGATGGAAAGGCCGCGCCCTGTCCCACCTTGAGGATCGGCTTGATGCGAATACCGAGTGGACGCTGTTCCAGGCGCTGCTTGCCGTTTTGCCGGCCGAGCTTTCTTCGGCCTCGCTCGCCAGCCTATATCAACGCTTCTTAACCTATGCCGTGAAGGCGGCGCGCGAGGCGAAGATGGGGACGTCCTGGCTGGCTGTAAATGAGGAATACGAGACGCGGTTGCGACGCTTCGTCGAGGGGATATTCTCGCCGCAGGGAATATCCCATCTTCAAGAGTTCCACACTTTTTCAACACCGTTCATGCTGGCTGGCCTTGTCAATTCACAGGTGTTGACGTTGCTGAAGTTAGTGGCGCCCGGCATTCCCGATTTCTATCAGGGATGCGAAAATTTAAAATTCGAACTTGTTGATCCGGACAATCGGCAGCCTCTCCAGGCGAACTACCCCGATGGGTCGACAGACAATTCTCCGGCCTCCCTCGCCAAGTACCGGTTAATAAAAGAAGGCCTGAATCTACGTCGCGCTTGGCCTCAGCTGTTTGCACGAGGCGATTACGTCCCCTTGCGCGCGATGGGTAGGCGAGCGGAAAAAGTCATCGCATTTGCTCGATACGATCGGCACCAGCAGGTGGTAGCAATCGGTTCCACGCAGATGTTACGTCATGTCCATTCCCATACACTCTGCGCGGAGCGGGATTTCTGGCAAGATACCATCGTGGAACTCCCTGAGGGCCTCAGCCACCAAAACATCGATCTCCTGACAGGCCGAACCTTTCTGAAGCGGACGATTAGACTTGATCGCGCGCTGGAAGGTGGACCGACTGCAATTCTGGTTGCCTTGCCTCACGAACCGCATGAACGCCTCTCAAATCAATGTTGACCACCCGGGGGCACGAACAGACCCCGTGCGATATTTTCAAGCTCGAGTGGTTTGTCACACAAGACATACCCTCTGAAACGATCCGGGATGGCCGATGATCCGAAAGCACTTGCAAAGACGAAAGGGATCCCGCGCTCCTTTAGCCTCTCGGCAACCGGGAACACCTCGCTGCCGTCCAGTAAGATATCAAGGATTGCCGCGTCAATCGTGTTACGGTCGATGAGCAAAAGAGCATCGTCAACACGCGCAGTTGGACCAATTACGACCGCGCCGAGCCTTTCCAGCTTTCCGCGTGCTTCATCGGCGAGCAAGAACTCATCCTCCACCACAAGCACGCGCTTGCCGGCGAAATTCGAACTCCAGGACATTTCGAGATTGCTCAATATGCACTCCTTCCGGGATTTGTCGCTGCCGCTAAGTTAGCGACCGCCACGTCACAAGTTCCCGATCAGACCCGGCCCACCAGCCAGTTAAAACCATTCGCCTTGCATTTTGTTTCCCTCCGGCTGGCTGTTCAAGGCTGGACGAGCGTGAGCGTGGCGGCGCCATCGCCCCGACGACAGACCTGATGCGTGGAACATTTGGGCCTCTTTGGTCGTTTAGGCCGCGTCGAACGATCCCCAGCTTTCCGGGGGATGATTGGGGCGGACACAAAATCAATGAAAAGACAGAGGGAAATGGCGAAGTCCGATGCTCACGAGCTTGATCGTGCCAGATTGGCGGCAATCGTCGATTCTTCGTTCGATCCGATCATCAGCAAGGATCTGGATGGTACGGTTCGAACCTGGAACCGGGCGGCGGAACAGGTGTT
Source organism: Ensifer adhaerens (assembly GCF_013283195.1). Lineage (GTDB taxonomy): Bacteria > Pseudomonadota > Alphaproteobacteria > Rhizobiales > Rhizobiaceae > Ensifer > Ensifer adhaerens_G. The sequence goes on from NZ_JABEKT010000003.1 coordinate 490,770, forward strand.
CGGTTACAGCGCGAAGGAGATGATCGGGGCGCCGATCTTCAAGATAGTTCCGCCGCATCTTGAAAATGAGGAACGGGAAATCCTCGCCAGGGTTGGCGTCGGAGACCATATACCCGCTTTCGAGACTGTCAGGCAACTCAAGGATTTGAGCTATATCACGGTATCGTTGACGCTCTCCCCCATCAAGAACGCTCAGGGCCATATCGTGGGGGCTTCGGCGATCACGCGCGATATCACGGCCTCTAGGGACCGCGAAAGGCGGATCCGAGTACTGCTTAGAGAAGTCAACCACCGCGTCAAAAATCAATATGCAATCATTCTCTCGATGATAAGACAGATGCGATGGACCGAGACGGATCCGCAAACCTTCGAGCGTCACATCGCGGAACGGATCATGGCGCTATCCGCCTCGCATGACCTCATCGTGTCTGCGGATTGGGAGGGTGCGGCACTTGCCGACCTGGTTGCGATACAGCTCAAACCCTTTGGTCATGACGACGTCATAGCATTTCGTGGGCCTGCCGTGATGCTGACACCGAAAGCTGTCGAGAACCTCGGCATGGCATTTCATGAATTGGCACTAAACTCCTCAAGGCACGGCGTCTTGAGCGGAAAGCCGGGCACGATCACGATTTCTTGGAACGTGGGACAAGCAGCGGACCCGAAGACATTCTTTGTCCAATGGGACGAGAAGACGTCTGACCCATTTCCTGCTGCCGGGGAGCCAAGCTCGGGGTTTGGATCGGTGATCTTGAGAAGAGTCGCGCCGCAAGCGCTCGGGTCGGCGGGTGAGATCATTCGCGAGAAGTTTCGCTTAAACTGGACGTTGCAGGGCCAGCTTTCCGGTTTTACGACAGACATCGAACAATAATCACAATCAGCGCAATTGGCGAGCGCCTTTAGTCTTCTCGGGCCGGCTGCAGGGTGCCATCATTGCATTTCATGGTCATATGAAGATCCAGGTCATCGCGACGTGGGCCGATTTCCACAAAGATCTTTCGCCCTTCGAGCGGTGTCAGGCGATAGGCGCTTATGAACTCTTCAAGATCGTAATGGAGAAAATGAATTGTATCGAGTGAATGCCCGGCGCTCGCACCGATTTTCACTTCTCTGCGGCCAGTGGCATCGATGGGCCGCTTGTCACCGTTTTCATTCATCTAACTTCTGCCGTCTTGAGGGGACATTCGCTTCCAATTCATGCCGGCTCGCATAGGCGCCGAGTAAAGCAACCACGCGTCGCCTGACCTCGCTTGGAAGACCTTGCTGTCGGCAATATTGCACAACGTCATAGACCGGCCGGTTCGGACTTTTGATGACATCGGTACCCTTGGCGTGCCTGGACATATTCGCCTGCGCCTCCCTGGCACGGTGTCAAACCAGCAGACGGCGCAAAGGTTCCCTCCTTTGCAGGGCTCATCGAGAAATATCTCCCCTACGCCACGTTAGTACCGATACCGATGCAGCAATTTGGAACACTTTGGTCATCGGCTGGTTGAAGAGGCACTTGAATTGCCCGTGACATGTTCGCCACTCAGAGGAACCCCAAATGCCGCTGCAAGCCGTAGCACTGAATTGCACCCTCAAGACCCGCTCTGGGGAGCCATCGTCCACCGATCGGATGCTGAAACTGGTTGCCAGCGAATTGAAGAAAAGCGGTGTCAAGACCAAGTACCTCCGTCTTGCCAATCTTGCAATCCTGCCCGGTGTGACATCAGATGAAGGAGAAGGCGACGACTGGCCGGACGTCCGTAAAGAGATCCTCACCGCCGACATTCTGATCCTGGGAACTCCCATTTGGCTTGGCCAGCCCTCCAGCGTCGCCAAAAGGGTGCTTGAGCGTATGGACGCCTTCCTGGACGAAACAGACGAGCAGGGCCGCATGATCTCTTATGGCCGCGTGGCAGCTGTCGCAGTCGTCGGAAACGAGGATGGTGCGCACCATGTATCAGCCGAGATTTTTCAGGCGCTGAACGATGTGGGGTTCTCCATCCCCGCCAATGCAGTCTGCTACTGGGTTGGCGAGGCCATGGGAGAAACAAATTTTGCCGATCTCAAGCAAGTGCCCGAGCCTGTTGAGAAGATGGCCAGCATGTTGGCCCGCAACGCCAGCCACCTCGCAAGGCTGCTTGCGGATGCCCCTTATCCGGGGGAGGCCGTTTAAGTAAAGGACGCGACAGAGAACGAAAATAAGAAACGACCCGTCGTCGTGATCACTGCCGCATCATCAGGTATCGGGCAAGCGAACGCTGAAGCATTCTCTCGCCAAAGCGCCAGACTGCTGATTACGGCACGGAATGCTTCGGCATTCCATCCGGTCGCCGTGCGATGCCGGGAACGAGCCGAAGTGCTGGTGGTCCCCACCGACGTCACCAAGCCCCATTCGACGAAACGCCCCAAGATGTCCATAAGCACGTGATCCGAACGAACCTCATTGGACATCTCAACGACGAGTATGCTGTTACTCCGATATTCAAACGTCAGAAACATGGCGCATGATTTCCTTTGGCGGCTTGCCTGCGCCCCTTTCGCGGCTACCTATTCTGCAATTAAGTTCGGCCTCACGGTGTTCAGCCAATCCCTTCGCGCCGAGCTTTGATCCTATCGCGACATTCACATCTACGATGATATCCAACGTTTATGGAAGCGGCAGGGATAGCGCACGGGGAGCGAACTATACCGGTCACAGGCTGACAGCACCTCCGCCGGTCTATGATGCGCCGCGCCGTCCGCGCCATCCTTCATCTGGCAAAAGTTTCTCTCGCGTCGCTTACACTGGACGCGATGGCGTTCGCGGCGCGCCTTGGCCACTTTGTGGCGCTCAAGCTTTCAGCGTGGATCCTGGCGAAAATCGTGGCTAGATATTTTCAACGCGTAGCCCTGGCCAGCATCAGTCATGGCAATCTCTTTGAGGCTGCCGCAAAACCAGGTGGAGTGAGTGCGGCCTTCCCGCCGTATGAGCAACGCCGGTCACAGCTGGGATCGCGATCGCCGTTCTCGGCTTGGCGATGTTGGTTTATGCTCGGAGGCTACGATAAGTGGGAACCTGCATGAAACGGAAGACAGGGCGCGCTCCTTCAGTCAACGAGCGCAGCTCCGCCGCTTCGTATTCGCCCGCCAAGGCCACGAGGGCAACCCCGATGCCTTCAGGTTCCCATCCAGCCGCTCGGGCGCATTGGACGGAAATCATCGCCGATGTATCCGGCCGGTTCCGCACCAAGAGAGTCAGGTTTGCCGGTGAAGTCCGCTAGCAATGGCCCGAGAGCCGCCAAGCAATTCTGCATCCGGCCGCTGCATTGGCTAGTTCGCGAGGGTGTAAATTTCGTGGATGAGCGGCATCAGCGACTCCCTTCAAACTATCGCAACAAATGTTAGGACACGGTACCACTGACATACTAACGGCGCTCGCGGGCGCGTGCCTTCCGCCGGGCCTCAGTGAGTTCGGGGCGCAGTGGACGCCACCATCCTCGCCGCATTTGCTGAATGGTCGGAGGGTCTCGTGCGGGCCATTCGCGGACAAGCTCCGCCAATGACGGTCGTCGCCATTTTCCCCACACGTAATGGCCAGCCCCAGCAAGACGATAAAGGTCGGGATAAAGGCTCTCCAAGACATCCGTGCCCACCACCTCTCCGGTCACCTTCTCAAACGAGACCATGCCCCATGTTGCGGTATCCACGGGGCGCCCGAGGGCTGGCAACGCGGCTGCCAGCAGGGGATGGCGCCTTCTTGCAAGCTCCGATGCCCTTTTCCTGGCGAGCATCGCCTTGTTGGTTCCACGTTCCACTTCGCGCCGGCGGCGCCTCTCTCCTGGCTCGGCGCGGTGAGCCTCCTCTTCGAGGCTCGGCCATAGGGCCTTTAGTGCTTCGAAAGAACGGAAAGGCAAATGCCAAGCGCGCTCCACTCGATCCCATCGAGCAAGAGGCAGCGAACGCAGGAGTTTCACCACCCCGTGCGAAAAGGGCGTTTTTACAATCAGATCGGATGATGCTTCCAGATACGGACTGACGATGGGCTCAAATGAGAAACCGTCACGACCCTTTTCATCGGCAAAGCGGTCGCTGCGCGTGGCTTCGAACTCGAGGAAGCTCGCCACCCGCCGAGCCGCGGTGGTGCCCGGTACGAACCAACTTTTTTCCTCAGGGCGCCAACGAGCGCGTGGAAACTTCTGACGGAACCTCTCCAAAGTTCCACGATCATATTCAAGTTCCACCGCGAACCCAGGTTGGTCGGCTCCCGGCTTGACGAATACGCCACGCATCCTGTGCGCTCCATACCATGCTTAAGCAGGTAACGCGTGAGCGCGCGATGCGTTCACTCCGCGGTCAACTGGCGGACGACATTCTCGATTCGAGGGTGGTCAGCGCTCGAACCAAATATCGATACACTCACCTTGCATGAACGTAGGATGGAACCTGTTATGCAACCACCATATGGCACAGGCACTCAGCGTCGTTTCGTTGATGTTGCCTTGCCGATACTGCTCAAGGATAAACCTCACAAGGCGTTCAGCGTCGTCTTTACGGACTTGCCTGTTTGCAAGGAGGCACGCACGCTGGAAGACTCGATCAAGAACTTCCAGCTCAGATCTGTACAGATCCAATTGTACTTCTTCTTCCATGTCGCCCTCCCGGAATGCGAAACGAAATGGGACCGAACTGGAAGATGGACGCCATGTTCCGCAATTTCCGGCTATAGGCGGCATTGGCGTTTCTGCTCAGATTTGTGCGCTAGGACCGCTGGAAACATGCTGGCCGGCCGGCAGACGTCGTCAGGAAAGACCAATATCTTCACCGCACCTGGACCTGAATTCATTGCGAACATGGTCATTGATGAATCGACCCTGGGCAAAGGCTGACTGAAAGCCTCAAAAATCTCGCTGGGCACTTCAAGGTAATCGTAGCGCCGCCGGGAAGGCAAAGCCAAACCGACGGGATTTCCTCGGCTGGGTCATAGGTAGACTTATGTGCCAGGGAAGACGGCATTTCATTAGGGCCTCAAGTGCGAACGTTCGTTTCGTCGTTTCAACGTTCAGCGGAGGTCGCCGTTCCACGCGCCCCGAAAAGTTTTCTTGGCTTGTAAGCGAGGAAATCATATCGTGATGGAATGGCGGTAAGGACGCGATCAAGAAAACTCAGGCGAGTGTGATGGTATCGGAAAAAAAGGGCGATTATGGCGTTGAAGCGGATTCCGGCTCCCTGAGCGAAGAAGATCGCGGCGTCGCTATCGATGACACGCCTGACGCGCTTTTGCTACTTGCAAACCGTCTACAGAAGGCGCTTGACGCGCGTTCGACGCCCGCGCCCATAAAAAAGAGCCGCGCAACCGAACATTGAACGTCAGCCCAGGAAGGTGCAGGAATGTCAGATCGCCATCCGATGCGCGTGTTGATCGCGGAGGACGAGTTCCTGTTGGCGGACGACATAGCATCGTGGCTAGAACGCGCGGGTGCTACCGTTGTCGGTCCTTTGCCTTCGGTTGAGCGGACACTGGCACGACTCAAGGGGGCGCCCGAGATCGATGTTGCCGTTCTCGACATCAATTTGAACGGCGAGCTCATCTATCCCGTTGCAGACGAGCTCGCGAGACGGGACGTCCCGGTGGTCTTTTATACCGGTTATGACCTCGAAGTTCCGAAGCGGTTCTCGAGCGCAATGAAGATCAGCAAGTCGGCAAGCTCCGGCGATCTCGTGAATGCAGTGTTTGAACAGCGTCTCAGGAGCCTGGCGACCTTACCTCCAATGAGGCGCGAGGGACTTGAGGAATGCGTTCTTCAACTCGTGCCTGCGCTTCGATTGCGTGCTCGTTTGCTCTTGCCCTCTCCGCGCGCGGCGGACGCCTTGGTTGAGAGGACGCTTGAGAGGGCGATTTGCGAGGTGTCAGCCAGAGCTGAGGGCCAAGACCTGGATACATGGCTCCACCAGATCATGCTCGCCGTCTTTGCCCAGAGCCCCTTCGGACCAAACTAGGCTCCAAACTCCATAGTCACGATCGACTTGCACACTGCGGGACGCACCCGCCTCACGTGGAAGCCGGGCCCGATGTGGCGGGAACAAACGTCGTCCCTAAAGGTTCGATTGCCGCAACAATGGAGGATGCAATGAGCGAAGCGGTTGCCACAAAGGATCATGAAACCATCAGGACGTGGGTGGAAAAGCGAAAAGGCCGTCCATCCCGCGTCAAGGGTGCGTCGAGCGACGGCGTGTTGCGCATAGACTTTGGTGAGCGGGAGGAAAACCTCGAAACCATTTCTTGGGATGAGTTCTTCACGATCTTCGATCACAACAAACTGCAATTCCTGCACCAGGAAAAGACGTCGGACGGAAAGCTCAGCCGTTTCAACAAGTTTATCGACCGGGATTAGTCGAGGACGCAGGACCTGCCCCGATCCAGCCATTTCAAAGCAACGCCGGCACCAGCGTGCTCTCGTTTTGCCCCTGCAATGCTCTCGTCCTTCGCCTTTGTCGATTTTACGGCCCGTGCCCCATATTCCGGTTTCACGTCTGTTTTTCCGCCGTCAGATCATGGGCATGGATGTGAGGACCGGGATGAGCCGTCACGCGCTCGTCGCCTCGAAAGCCAAAACCTTGCGCCCACTTTCCCGACAGTGACGTGACGTGATTGGCGATGGCAGCCGCCTTTGCAACTCAAGGCCATGGTTGTGATCGGGGTGTTCCAGGTCGTGGAGTTTGGCGCCATGAGGTAAAGACAATCCTTGGTCAGCAGCTCCGTTTCGAAGAGATGATGGAGCGAGACGAGAAGCATGATCCCCGCTGCGATCTCCTGCAATGTTCCGTGGACTGCCAGACCGACCGGCAGGCCTGCCGCGCACTGCCACTACAATCGATGTCGTCTGCACCCGAACTGGCCAAACAGCGTGACGAACACCAAAACAAGCAGCGCATAGCGAGCAGGACGACCACGCCCGGGGTCGAAAGGCCGTAATGGATTAACAGTGAGAGGGGTTCAGAAGAGCGGACACCGCAGCGAAGTCAGCAAGACGACTTTCCATCAACAACAACCGGTTTGTTAGTGTGGCCAACGGGGCACGGGGTACGCTTGTTCCATGGGATCAACTTCGACCGGCGCCCCACACACCCCTCAGGGTGCAAGCGTCAGGCAGTGCGCCGAAACTCCTCCTCCTTGCTCAGCAGTCGGGAATAGAGTTGGCAATATTGACTAGCGCTTCGCTCCCAGGAACTGTCGGCCTTCATCGCTTGTCGTCTAAGCCTGTCCCAGGATCGGTGTCTGCGATATAGCTTGAAGGCCCTCCTCAAGGCATGCCTTAGTCCGGCGTGGTCTATGGGCAGGAATTGAATGCCAGTCGCGGCCTGCGCGTGAACTGCGGCGTCGTTGGCATCAATGATCGTTTCGGAAAGGCCGCCCGTACGCGCGACAATCGGAACGCAACCGTACCGCATCGCGTATAACTGCGTGAGGCCACAGGGCTCGAAGCGTGACGGGACCAGCATCGCGTCGGAACCGGCATGGATAAGATGGGCGAGCCTTTCGTCATAGCCGATGCGAACGGAGACATGGTCGGGGTACCTCTGGGCAGCGTTGATAAATTTCCGTTCAATGGCGGGATCTCCCTGTCCATGAACGACCAGCATTCCACCCCGCGTGGCAAACTCATCGACGACATCGGCAAGGAGGTCCATTCCCTTTTGCCAAGTCAGGCGATTGACGCTTGCAAACACTGGGCCGTTGCGGTCCGCAAGATCGAAATGGTCCAGCAGGTCTTTACGATTACCAAGGCGCTTCAGGGGAGTGCGAGACGAAAACGGGTAGTTGATATGGGGATCGCGGGACGGATCCCAAACGTCGAGGTCAATCCCGTTGACAATCCCCACGACATCGTCATGGCGTGCGTTCATCACGCCATCAAGGCCCATCCCTCCCTCCGGCGACATAACCTCGCGCGCGTAGGTGGGGCTGACCACTGTGATAGTGTGAGCACTCATCACGCCCGCCTTGAGGTAACCGAGCTCGCCGTAGTATTCCAGCACCTCGGCGTAAGCTTCGTCTGGCAGCCCTAGCCGGGCAAAGTGGCAGGCGGGGAACTGACCTTGGAACGCCAGGTTGTGAACGGTAAGCACTCGAGGGATATCGGGCTGTCGCCCATATTTGAGATAAACCAGCGACAGCGCCGAATGCCAGTCATGCGCATGAACGATGCATGGCCTCCAACCGGCGACGCCGTTTTCCCCGATATCCGACCCAACGGCGGAGAGTGCGGCGAAGCGTTTCCAGTTATCGGCGTAGTCCTTTCCATGAACATCAAGATACGGCCCTCCCGTCCTGTCAAAGAACGCTGGAGCGTCGAGTATCAGAAGCTCCAGTCCATCGAATTGAGCGGAAAGGAGTTTTGCCCGTTCGCCAAAAAGATCATCGTACTTCCTCACAACCGATGCTTCAGGCAAGGCGCGAAGGATTGTCGGATATCCAGGGACGAGCGTTCTCACGCGCACTCCAAATGCCGCCAAGGCTTTCGGTAAAGAACCCGCGACATCGGCCAGTCCACCGGTCTTCACCAAGGGGAAGATTTCTGCTGTCACGGCAAGAATGTTCATATCCGCCATCCCTTCTTATGCTCCGGTCACCACTCCAGACCGAGGTCCAACCCAGCGCGGGGGCGGAATGTTCCAGGTAAAAAGGCCTGAAAGGAATATTGGCGATTCCGGGAACAAACGGTTGAATCGCTTGTTCGTTAAGGAACCGTAGACGGGACCGACGAGACACTGTTTCCGTCGCGCATTGCCCTTTAACCGGGCAACGGGTCGAGGCTCCAGGGAGTGTGAGGGACTTCGATGCCATGGATTTTGACGGGTAACCAGAACGTGATTGGTCGTTCTCGTGAAAAGAGCGCCGAACGGGAGGATCCCATCCCGCCGCGCACTGACCGATTGGACCGTCTGGAGGCCGCCGGTCAGCTGGAAAAAATGGAGGATCCCAACTCACTTTTTTGGCGAGGTATCTGGATGACGGTATTTTGAGCGGCGGAACTTTCGCGACTGGTCGCTGTTGAGGATACGAAGGAGATTGGACATGGATACCGCCGACAAGCTGCAGCTGCACTTCGACCTGCTAAGTCACCGCGCGTTGCTGTCGTGCGGATCGAGGGACTATGTCCTGCCCGACCAATATCCAGACCGCGACGCTGCGCGGCGGGCAGCCCAGGAGTTCGCCTGGGAAACCCTTGGCTATAAGGGGCGTAACCGACAACTTGTCGACTGCTCTCAGCTGCCGGTATGGCTGCGGTAGTGCGATAGGTTGCGGCCAATCAGCGGTCGGACCTTGGGCTTTTGCTATCTACCGCTATCAAGAGTGACATCGGTGGCATTTCTGGACCATGGAATTTGCCACCGCACCGCCATATGGTCGAACCACTGACTGGCGTGGCGTTGCACGGCATTTCGGAAAAATTTGCACGCAACTGCAGACAGTCATCACCGAATTGCCAGTCAACAGCGATGATACCCGCACGGGTAGCTGCAACCTGTACGAGCGGTGGCCCCATCGGAAGGAGCGGCACCACATGCTTGAACCGTAGATGTGTTAGTTCGCGAATTAGCTTGCGCGTCCTGCGCCCCGAGGCACTCTCCGCTTTCTGCCAGTCCAATTTGGATGAAAGGAAGGTTTCGCGCCCAATGGGGTCTGGCAGGTCCTCGATCTTCAGATCGCGCGGGACGTTACCAAAGTTACGTGCCTCTTGCGGGCGCTCCATTCTAATGGACGTCGCCATCTCTCCACCATAATCGGCAAAGAAGTGAAACGGACTTGTTTCCCCATATTCATCACCCATGAACAGCAACGGGATGTGAGGAGTGAGAAGCAGCAAAGATGTGAGGACATCCATCTTGTCCTGACCGATAAGGCTCACGAGCCTGTCGCCCAGCAAACGGTTGCCGACCTGATCATGGTTTTGCAGGAAACTGACGCGGGCATAGAGCGGAACTCGCGCCTTTTTGCCAGTTGACGTGCGAGAGTTGAAGCCGGTGGCCAGCACCTCCTTGAGAACTTCCGTCGGCTCGGCGGCGAACGGTTTATAGTGACCATGGTGTTCGTGCGTCAGCAGAACGTGCAAAGCGTGGTGGAAGTCATCGTTCCATCCCGCCGAAAACAATAAAGGTCTGTCTTCGTCATGGGCCACCAACCGCGGTCGCCGCTCGGCATCCTCCACGATCAGATGCAATTTTCGATCGGGAAAGCTTTCACGCAATGATACAGCGAGGTGTTCCAGGAAAGGCGGCTTTCCTGTGTCGGTGATATGTTCCACCGCGTCGAACCGCAGACCGTCAATACGAAACCGGCCCAGCCAATGGCATGCATTGTCAAGAAAATATCGACGGACCTCGGGACGATCGAAATCGATGCCAGCGCCCCACGGTGTATCTCGATCGCCATTGAAGAATGCGGAGGCATAGCGTGACAACTTATTTCCTCGCGCACCGAAATGATTGTACACCACGTCAAGAATGACCATCATGCCAAGTCCGTGGGCGGCGTCCACGAGTGCTTTGAGATCATCCGGGGTGCCGTAGGCGTTGTGGGGTGCGAAGTGGAGGACACCATCATACCCCCATCCGCGATCTCCCGGAAAATGTCCCACCGGCATGAGCTGGATTGCCGAGATACCGATCTCGGCAAGTTCGGCAAGTCGAGGTATCGCCGCAAGGAACGTTCCTTCCGGCGAAAACGTTCCGACGTGTATCTCCGAAATGATAGCATCGGTCCAAGGGCGCCCACGCCAGTCGTCATGCTTCCATTGGTAGATCGAATGATCGACCAGGAGCGAAGGACCTTCAAGCGAGCCCACTTGGGCGTGCGAGGCAGGATCAGCTACCATTGTTCCGTCGGCTAGAACAAACTGATACTCGGCTCCTGCTTGCACATCGCAGTGCAAGGAAAACCAACCGTCCCCAGCGTGCGACATCTCCAGCTCCTGCCCACACAAGGCAAGGCCCACCCGCTGCTCGTCAGGCGCCCAGATGCGAAACAATGTCTTGCCGGGCGGCGACGTTATGGACGTTCCCCAGACTGGGGAAAGATTGTCTTCAACTTTTTGGATAAGCATTCCGTAGATTCCCTGCGTTGCACCACACAAACCCGGGAAGCACTCCAACGTTCCTGACAAAAGAGAAAAATGCCGCCGGGAACAAAGGGGGTGGATCAGCGTTCAAGCCTCGCCAGCTGGTCTCGTACTGGGCTGCATTTTTGAGCCGCGGGGTCACAATGGATCTGACTTTTTCTAAGCTCGATTTTCTCAAGCCGGAACTCGGGGCCGAATACACCGGCCAAGGGACTCATTTCGCCCTCTTTTCCGCACATGCCGAGAAGGTTGAGTTGTGCCTCTTTTCAAACGATGGAGAAAAAGAGGTAGCGCGCATGCCACTGCCTGAGCGGGAGGGTGATATCTGGACGGGCTACATCGAGGGGATCAAACCCGGCGTCGTCTACGGATATCGCGTTCACGGACCATACGAACCAAGAAAGGGCCACCGCTTCAATCCGAACAAGCTGCTGCTTGATCCTTACGCGAAACAGATCATCGGAAGCCTGAAGTGGGACGATGCACTTTACGGTTACACGATCGGTCACAAGAATTGCGATATGTCATTCGATCACCGCGACAGCGCTGCATTCATGCCCAAGGCCGTCGTCGAGGACCCGGAGTTTGACTGGTCGGGAGAGGAGGCAATTCGTCGACCCTGGACTGATACCATCATCTACGAAGCGCATGTGCGCGGGCTCACCATGACTCACCCGAAAGTGCCGGACGCCATCCGCGGAACCTTCAAGGGAATGGCCCACCCCGCAACGATCGATCATATCGCCAGCTTGGGGGTTTCAGCCATTGAGCTGCTTCCGATCCAGCATTTCATCAATGACAGGCACCTCATCGAGAAGGGCCTCACCAATTATTGGGGTTACCAGCCTCTTGGATACTTCGCGCCCGAACCTGGATATCTTTCCGAGGGCATTGGCGAGTTCAAGGCTATGGTCAAGGCATACCACGCCGCTGGCATCGAAGTCATAATGGACGTGGTCTACAATCATACCGGCGAGGGCTCCGAACGTGGTCCGACGCTGAGCTTTCGGGGCATCGACAATCTTAGCTACTATCTGCAGTCGCCAGATGAGATGCGTCATACGTTTGACACGACTGGAACGGGCAATACCCTCAACGTCGCCCACCCGATGGTCATGCGCATGGTTCTCGACAGCCTGCGATATTGGGTCACCGTCATGCATGTGGACGGTTTCCGTTTCGATCTCGCAAGCACGCTCGGGCGGGAGGGGGATGGGTTTGACAGGAACGGCGGCTTTTTCGATGCAATCCGGCAGGATCCGGTCCTCGCGGGCGTCAAGCTTATCGCGGAGCCTTGGGATATTGGGGAGGGCGGATATCAGCTTGGCGGATTTCCCCATCCTTTCCGCGAGTGGAACGATCAGTTTCGGGATGATGTTCGTCGCTTTTGGAGACAAGACCAAGGCGTGTTGCCGACGCTGGCTGAACGCGTAGTCGGCTCCCCAATCCAGTTCGATCACTCCGGGCGGGCCGCGACTTCCTCCATCAATTTCCTCAGTGCGCATGATGGCTTCACCTTGTCCGATGTTGTGGCCTTCGATGAAAAGCACAACGACGCAAACGGTGAAGACAATCAGGACGGACATTCCAACAATAACTCGCACAATCTCGGCGCGGAGGGTGCAACGGAGGATAGGGATATTCTGGCGGCGCGAACCCGGCGTCGGCGCGCGATGATGGCCACGCTGATGTTCAGTCAAGGCGTGCCAATGCTGCTCGGGGGCGATGAGTTGAGCAACTCCCAAAACGGCAATAACAACAGCTACTGCCAGGATAACGAAATAGGATGGATCGACTGGGACGGCGGGGACCCCGACTTTTTTTCATTCTGTCGCGCCGCGATCGAGTTTCGAGGCCGCTTTCAGTTGCTTCGCCACGACCGGTTTATGACCGGCGAGGTCGGCGATCCACACAGTGTGACTGTCCAGTGGCTGGGTCTGGATGGGCGGCCGCTGAAGGAGGAGAACTGGCATGAAATGGACAGGCACCATCTGGTCGTTTTGTTGACCGGACATCAAGAACTGACAGGCACCCAGATTCTACTGGTCTTCAATGCGGGTGACGCGTGTGAGCTGAAGCTGCCTGAACCGGCCCATCGCTCGTGGCAGCGTGCATTCGACAGTTCTGGCAAGACCAGTACAATACCGGAATGTGGCGAGGTCGATATGATAGAGGGCCAGTCTGTGTCCGTCTTCCTGTCGCAAGCCGCGGGGTCCTAAAGCACCATCGCGCGTCGGGTGAGGTTAGGACATCTGGAACATGAGCGGTCGATGGCGGTTGCCGCACCGCATGGTATGAGAGATGATAAAGCGCTTGGCGTATTGGCTTTGGGAAACCGAGGAGTCTTCCTGAATGCTAGGCGACACGTCACGGCGAAACGGCGAAGAAGCGAGCCGCGGAATCGACGGACACCACTCCACTATTCGACAGGAAAGGGGAACTCCAAACGTAGCCTCGACGGTGCTTGCGCGGACTTCGGCTTCGGGCGCCAAGCGCACAAAAATCGCGACATGCCCGAACCTAAGCGTTGTGAAAAAGAACTGATATCAAAGAGATAGGGCCAGCATTGGCTCGCCTTGATCTGACCTAAAGGATTGGATTGCCACTCATTTTGTTCGTGAGTTCCTCGCGAGCTCGATTGAGGCGGCTTTTGATGGTACCGATCGCACAGTCGCATACATCAGCGGCTTCCTTGTAGCTCATTCCATACCCAGCGACGAGTACAAGGACATCACGATGTTCTGGCGACATCGCCAGCAGCGCCGCGCGCATGTCCAGGTCCAGGACGAACCACTCCTGCGACGGCGGGATCGCGATGGGCATGTCGGCACAATCAATGACGCCGGGAGCTTCTCGTCTGCGCACTTTGTACTGTGTCCGGAACGTATTATGCATGATCGTGAAAAGCCAGGATTTGAGGTTTGTCCCAACCTCGAAACGGTCGATGCTGCGTAGTGCCCGAAAGAGGGTTTCCTGCACCAGATCGTCACTTTCATATCGCGAAGAAACGAAGGTACGAGCAAAGGCCCGTAAGGCCGGAATTAGATCCACCACCTGGTCCTCGATCGCAGCTGGTTCTCGTTCAGCATGTATGGTCATAAAACGCCACCTTGTCTCTTTAGGAGGGAGTGTCATCAGAAGGAATGCGCTCTGCTTGACAATGTTCCCTCGGTCGCAGATTCGAGTGGAGTTTGGTGGGGGCCCTTTCGATCCTTTCAACGATGGGAGACTTCGGCCAACTTCGCGTCAGCGAAGAAGCCCCTGGCCTCCATCGACCCAAAGGGGACTGCCGGTGACATGTCGTGACTGGCTTGAACACAGAAACCAGACGGCATCGGCGATGTCGGAAGGCAACCCCGGCTTCCCCCCGGTGATCGGAACGTCCCCCTCTGGCCATTCGACCGGGATGGCCGTTTCTTCCTCGCCGCGCAAGGTCGTGTTATCGCCTATCTTTGTGGTGATCGCTCCTGGACAAACGGCATTGATCCGAATGTGATGCCTGCCCAATTCAAGGGCGAGTTGCTGCACCATTGCAACTTGGGCGGCTTTGCTTGCAACATAGGCGGTGGCGCCAGGAGTGGTGAACGTACGAGTGCCATTGATCGAGGAAATGACAACTATGGATCCGCTTCCGTTCGCCTTTAGATACGGTATGGTCAGATGGAGCGTAAGATACGTTCCGCGCAAATTGACCGCGATCGTTTCATCCCATTCATCAGGTTTAATGTCATCAATGGGCGCCCAGACCCCATTAATGCCGGCATTGGCGACAACGAAATCGAGGTGCCCTTCCTGATCGACTAATAGCTCGATAGCCGATCTCATCTGTTTTTCATCAGCTATATCTGCTTCAAGCACCATAGCCCGACCACCTTCCGCATTGATGGTGTCGACCGTTCGGCGCAAATCGGTAAGGCCACGTCCTAGCGCGCCGACAGCCACTTTCTCGCGAGCCAAACGGCGCGCTACGGCTTTGCCGATGCCGGAGCCGGCGCCGGTCACGAGCGCCACGGGTGAACGAGCCATGGGAATTCCTTGTTGCGTGCGAGGACTAGAACAGCCCAACCGATCAAGTGTTCCACACTGATGGGCAGAAAGAGCTACCACCGGGGAACACACCGTCTCGCTCGTTGTTACGACCTCACAGCAAAGGAGTGTGGATATGAACCAGATTGTCTATCTCGTCGGACTTGTCGTCATCGTGATCGCCGTTCTCTCGTTCTTCGGGTTGAGTTGAGCAGGCCTCATCGTAACGACAGTCCCTGACCGCTGCGCACTGTAGGGGTCCCCCGACTGTGATCGCCAAGTGCAACGATAACATCGGTCACGTCGCGCGCAGCGCGCAGCCGCGCCAACAGTTCTGGGTCCCGAAAGATTCGGGAATGACGGGCAAGTGCAGGCAGAAAGCCATTCTGGCGCGACGTCGGCCAGATCAACATGATGACGACATCGACGGGTACATTTATGTCGTGGTTGAAGATAACGGGGTCCCGAAGAAGGATCAAAAGCTTGAGTGGTTCCGGCAGTTTGCGAAGAAAAGCATGCGGAATTGCCACGCCAGCACTATTAGCAGTGGAACCTAGCTTCTCACTTTCCCGCACTGCCTTCAAGATTTCCTCCGACGGTAGTCCGGCAGCTTTGGCAAGGACCAGTGAACCCGCCTTGAGGACCCTATCAACGTCCGTGGCGAGAAGCCCGGTGATTATCTCCTCCGGGGAAAAGAAAGGGCTCTCCAACATATCGACCTCCTTGCAATTGCTATCATCCAAATTCGCCAGATGCTTCATTGTTCCTGAGGTGCGATCGCCAAGAGACGAACGCCAAGTTTTCCGTTCACCCCACTTGCCGGTAAGCGACACAATCCTATCTGGTAGACGATGACTTCCCCTCGCAACGAAGTGCCGGTGGACCTTCAAACATCCGATCTGGATCCCGTCCTACTGCATCTACTAGGTCGCCCGGGCCACTGGGCTCTTTTTCTGGATATTGACGGCACCTTGCTCGACATCGCTGAAACGCCGGACGCTATTCGTGTTCCAGCGGAGTTAGGGGAGCACCTCCACCGACTTTCGCGGCGAATGGACGGCGCGTTGGCAATTGTAACGGGTCGCGCGCTTCTTTACGCGGAAGGTCTGTTTCACCCTTTTGAGTTTCCCATGGCCGGCCTGCACGGGGGAGAATTGCGGGGGACGACCGGGGAACTCACGCTGCGTCAGGTCCCTGAAGCCTTCGCTGTCTTGAAAGGCAACCTTCTTGCTGAAACGAGAAAATTGTCGGGCGTGATGGTGGAGGATAAAGGACCTGCAATTGCCGTGCACTTCCGACTGGCTCCATCGATGGCTGCTACAGTGGAAGGCATGATGAGGCGGTACGCCGAAATGGCTGGACCTGATTGGGCCCTGCAGCTGGGCAAGATGGTTTGCGAACTTCGACCGTCTCGCGCCTCGAAGGCCGACGCGCTGGAGCGCTTCATGGCCGAGCCAACGTTCCGGGGCCGACTTCCCCTGGCGATTGGAGACGACCTGACGGACGAAACGATGTTTGCAGCAGCCAACGCGTTGGGCGGACATTCCATCCGCGTGGGCGAAGCGTCATCGGCAACGTGCGCGCGGGGTAGGCTGCGCTCGCCAAGTCTTCTGCGTGCGTACATCGCGCTGGCGGCAACTGCGAACTCGCTGGTTTGAACTCTTGGACGTCTGGGGCGTTATAGAGCAGCAGTCCGTTTAGCCCGATGCTTTGCACTCCCATTGATCGTCGACCAGCCAAGGATCCATTCATGCAACTCGCCGGACAAACAATCCTTGTGTTGGAGGATGACTTTCTTCAGGCGGACGAAATCGTTCGAGTGATCAGTCTGTCCGGCGCACAAGTGGTCGGTCCGTGTCCATCGATCGACGGCTGCATGATGCATCTTTCTTCCATGTATATTTCGGCAGCGGTCGTGGACATCAATATCGGTGCAGGTCCGTCCTTTGAAATACCGCGTGAACTCGCGCGTCGTTCAATTCCCTTTATCTTCCTCACTGGATATGACCGAACGGTGGTTCCGCAAGAGTTTTTTGCGGTAAAAAGCCTGGAGAAGCCCGCCGACGAGGACCAACTCGTTTCGGCTCTCGTTTCGATCCTTTCCATTGCTGTCTAAAGCACGCTCGATGTCGGTTCTACATGGCATCGCACCGGTTCAACCACGGACCTTTTGCCTTTCGCGCTTGTTCACATCGTCCCGCATTCGTTTTAGCCAAAAACGTTGGCCTGCCTGGTTGATATAGGAAGACAGAAGCGACATCATCGATCGAACCAACTTCGAACGGACGTACTGGCGTGCGACCATCGACCGCGAGGCTGTTCTGTTTTCGAAAGCCTGCTGGGGCGCTGACATCTCGGCTGCTCTCATCGGCTCGATCTTTTCTTTTGTGACTTTCCTTGAATTTTTCTTCTTTGCTCGTTTCTCTTTTGCCATCTGACACCTCACGATCAATCTCCCGGACTGCATATTGGATAGGCATACCGGGGCACTCATAAGAACGCTCTCGGCTACTCCAACCTCCGCCCGTAGCGATCGTTCCCCGAACGCGTTCGGAAGCATCGAAACGATCCCTGAGCCCAGGCGTTTCCATCTGAAGGGATGACTGCGCGGCAGCCAAACGCCTTACCCTGGAGGACGCCAATGGCCCTACATCGGATCTGCTTTTATCTGCTGCTTACATTGGTCACGCTTGCGTTCGTAGGGATTATGGTGCCCTTTTTTTCCGCCATCCTGTGGGCGCTTGTCTTGGCCATCGTGTTTCATCCGCTCCATCGCCTTGTCGAAGACAGATGGGGTCGCAGATCCAACAGGCTGCCGCCATCAGTGTCGGCGGCTGCATTTTTCTGGTCATCGTGCCGGGACTGGCAGTACTCGGCGCATTGCTTAAGGAAGGCGGCAAGCTCTACACAAAGATCAAAAGCGGCTCACTTGACTTGCAGCCTTTGGCGGAAAAATTAGAATCCATCTTGCCGGAATTCGTCACCACCTGGCTGCAACAGTTGGACATCCAAAGCTTCAAGGACCTGAATGCCTCTCTATCGGCCGGACTTGTCGAGGGAGGGGGCTTTTTTGCCAGTCGCGCGCTCAGCCTGGGCCAAAATACGTTTGGTTTTGTTATTTCGGCCGGCGTGATGCTCTATCTCCTGTTCTTCTTCCTCAGGGACGGCCGTGAGCTCGTACGAGCTGTCCGCAACGCGGTTCCTCTCAGTGATGATCATACACGCAAATTCGCAGATAAATTCACTGCTGTTGTTAAAGCCACCGTTCGTGGCAGCCTCATCATTGCCTTGGTCCAAGCCACGATCGGAGGGCTTGCCTTCTGGTTTCTCGACTTGGAGCCGGCAATGCTGTGGGCCGTTGTGATGTTCTTTTTCTCACTTCTTCCGGTCCTCGGCACCGCTATCGTCTGGGCTCCCGCATCAATTTACCTTGCTGTTGGCGGGTTGTGGCTGAAGGCCGTGCTCCTCGTGTTTGTGGGGGTTCTGGCAATAGGACTCGTCGACAATCTTCTTCGCCCGCGGCTGGTTAGTAGCGAAACCAGCATGCCCGACTTTGTCGTGCTGCTTTCGACGCTCGGTGGTCTATCGGTCCTCGGGGCAAATGGCTTGCTGGTTGGACCATTGATCGCAGCACTCTTTATCTCCGCCTGGACAATTTTCGCCGAGGAGGCGGCATTCAACCCAGCCGGGCACGACAAAGAATAGGAAAAGGCAGTTTCCATTGCGAGCGTGCAGGAAGCGGGGATTTTAGGAGTCCGGCTGTTCACACGATGCCGCGGGCGGAACGAAAGCCGGTCCCGCCTGTTCCTGTCAAAGTGAAATCTCACAGGGCTTGTCCAATGGAATTCTCTATATTGACCTACAATGTCCACAGCTGTGTGGGCACCGACCGCTGCATTGATCCCAAGCGAGTGGCAGACGTGATCGCATCATGCGACGCGGACGTGATCGCTTTGCAGGAACTGGATGTTGGACGGCAACGCACACAGTCGATTGATCAAGCCGAAGCCATCGCCGAACACCTGCAGATGCGGTCTCATTTTCACCCCGCTTTCAACCTTGAAGAGGAATTGTATGGAGATGCCGTATTGACAGCGCACCGATCCGAACTTGTGCGGGCAGGCCCATTGCCGTCTATCGGCGAACCGCGGGGCGCCTTGTGGGTGGAAATCCATATCGCCGACAGGAGTGTGAACGTGGTCAATACGCATTTGGGTTTGAGACGGCGGGAGCGTATCGCTCAAGCGAACGCGTTGCTCGGCGATGATTGGCTTGGGAACGAGCGCTGCGTTGACAAGCCGACCGCATTCGTTGGGGATCTCAATGCGGTCCCAGGGTCCGGGGCCTTCGAGAGATTTTCCGATGTATTGTTTTCGGCAAGGGTGCAGCGTTGCCCTACCTTTCCATCCCGGTTTCCAATTCTGCAACTCGATCACGTTATGCACAATGGTTGGCTGCAACTCTTATCGATCGAAACTGTCAAATCCGGATTGGCCAGGCTTGCGTCTGACCACCTGCCGCTCCTTGCCCGTTTCTCCGTCAAAGCCTGAGAGAGGGGCAACTGCTGTTCGTACATTGTCAACGATCAATCCACCTTCGACTAACCAAAGGTGATTGTTCTGTCGGTCGACGCGGAACAGAATGGATCAAACATTGTTGTGTGTCCTTCAAGGAGACACTCCGATGGCACAACACGGATTTGAAGGCGAGGAACGCTACGGCCGCGCCCTTGAGACGTCGATCTGAGAAAAGGCGCGAGATGGGGTTGCATCCGGGTCGCCACGAAGCTGCGAAACAGCGCCGGCGCAAGGATCGGTTCCGTGGCAAGGGCCCGCGCGGGTCTCCTCAGGACAAACGCCGAGCAGAAGTTTGCGTCGACGCGATCTGCGGAGTGTCACATGTTCACCCCCCCTTGCGGGTGGATGACACAGGTGATGGCACGCACCCTCATGAGATGAAAAGGACTATCGTCGATGTCACCAAATCCCGGACCGTGGAACGAACCTGTTCTCATACAATTGCCCGATGCACAGAATGCCGAGATCGTCGCCAATGCGCGGGAAGCCCACGAGATCCTCTCGCGCCGATGGCCGGCGCATTCTACTGGCGCCTCCTACACCTCCGCTTTGGCAGCATGTTCACAGGTTCTTTCCGGAAACGCCCCAGCTTACCTGTCGCGCATCGCTTTCGTCAACGCAGTGGAGGAGGCCGGCTTCAAGCAATAACCTGTTTGCCTTAGTGTTCGAAGCCAAGATAACCCACCCGCCGGAAATGGCACATCGAGGTTGCAATGCCGATGGACAGTTCCCAAGCTCGTTGACCTCGCGCCTACAAAGGAGCGTTCGCGGCGAATGCTGGATTCTGGTTTTTTCTCGAGGGACGCCGTTCAGGTCGCTCGTGAGCTCATTGGCTGCCCGCTTCTTGTGGCCGGCGTAGGTGGCTTGATTGTCGAAACAGAGGCTTACACGGAAAACGACCGCGCGTCTCATAGCTTTCGTGGCCCGACAGGGTCAAATGCAACGATGTTTGGAAATCCAGCCCACGCCTATGTCTACAGGACCTATGGGATTCACTGGTGTCTAAACTTCGTCTGTCTGCCGGGAAGCGCGGTCTTGATCAGGGCGTTGGCACCAACCACGGGATTGGCCGACATGGAAAGCCGGAGGGGAGGTGGGAGGGCGCGCGCCCTTTGTTCCGGACCAGGTCGCCTGGCACAGGCATTGGGTGTTACCGGGGATCTGGATGGAGCACCGCTGACAATGGCGCCGTTTCAGCTTCAGCCCGCAAGTGTGCCAGTAGAGGTGGTGACAGGGGTGCGTATTGGCATTACGAAGGACGCTGATCGACCATGGCGGTTCGGTGAGAGAGGCTCTCAATTCCTTAGTCGACCATTCTCAATTAACTGACGGCGTCAAGCACGAGGCACCCGCTCCGCTTGATTGCCATTAGCAGCCGGCCAAGAAATGAGACAACAGGAATGGCAAATCGAACGGGCAGCGCCGACTTGCCTCTGCATGGGGGCCGCGTGCCGCGCTGGCTATCTGATCGGATGGCGAAATTGGCAGCGGTCCTCAGCGAGGCTATCATCGTCCACTACGGCCGCGATGAGCTTTTGCGTCGATTGGCCAATCCTTTCTGGTTCCAGTCGTTTGGTTCCGTCATGGGCATGGACTGGCATTCGTCCGGGATCACTACAAGTGTGGTCGGCGCGCTGAAACGTGGGCTACAGCCTAGGGCCAGCGAACTCGGTGTCCACGTCTGCGGCGGTCGTGGCGCTCAGTCGCGCAGGACCCCCGGCGAACTCCTCGCAATAGCAGCGAAGGTCGGCATCGACGGCGATGAACTGGCCAAGACAAGTCGCCTGGTCGCCAAGATCGACAGCGCCGCGGTCCAGGACGGTTTTGATCTTTATCTGCATGGCTTTGTCGTGACCGACGACGGGAAGTGGATGGTGGTTCAACAAGGCATGAACGGGGCCCAAAAGACTGCAAGGCGATACCACTGGCTCGCCGAAGGGATGAAAAACTTTCTTGATTCACCCCATGCGGCAATCGATGGCCAGAACCAGGGGCGGATACTAAACCTGTCAGACAGCCGTGCAAATGCCTCGCGGGAACGCCAATTGGATCTTCTATCCCAAGCCGGGCCGGATCGTATCGTTTCAGATCTGGTAGGTCTGAAAGGAACGAGCGGCCAATCATCACCCCCATCGGACCAGTTGTTGCTGCCGCACGTGGTAATGCCCTCTCATCACGACGTTCGTCAAAGTGATGTCAATATGAAACGATTGCACGCCGCTCTGGCTGCGGCAGCAGATCGCGGCCCGAAGGATTTTCAGGAATTGCTTCTGACGCCGGGGATCGGCGCGCGAACCGTTGAAGCACTTTCGCTCGTGGCTGAAATGATCCATGGCGCTCCCTGCCGCTTTGCCGACCCGGCTCGCTTCTCGCTCGCACATGGAGGCAAGGATCGCCATCCCTTTCCCGTTCCGCTTAAGGTCTACGATGAAACAATACGTGTGATGAAGTCGGCGGTCCGTCGCGCCCGTCTGGGGAGAAGCGAGGAACTCAATGCCTTGAAACGCCTGGACGACCAAGCGCGGCGCCTGGAGCATTATGCGACCGGACCGGACCTAAATGACATTGTCGCAGGCGAGTTCGACCGCTCTTTTACACTGGGCGGGCGCAGCGTGTTCGGTTGGGAAAGCGGCCCGGAGGGCAACGACGGCTGACCTCAATACAAAGCATAGATTGAGATATCGATACGATAACTTTTGTCCGAAGCCGTGTGCGTTCGTGGACGAACGAGCCAGAGAGCGCATTCCGAGAGCGAGGTTTCGTCGCGGTTTCCCATGGCAAATTCATCGGCAATGAACCTTGCAACATACTCACCGCGCGCTCCCCTGCGCTGGATGTTGGCGCTCAGGCACGCCCGGTCGTGAACCCTTCGCAGCATGGCGACATCCTCTGGCGTCGGCCCTTGGGTCGTTACTTCTTTCATGGCACCTCCTCCCGTGCGTTCTCATCGAGACATCGTCGACCGCCAACATAGCATCAACCATCTGCTCAACCACGAAGGGGCGTCTTTGTTCCCTGTCGAGGCAGCTGAGCTTGCCGGCGACCAAACACATCTCGAGAAATAAAAGCGGGGCTCAAACGCGCTAGATTTGAACGGGCTTGATGGTCGCGACGGAGACGGTGCCCTCAAGCTTTCCCCGAAGGAGGTCGCGCCGTCCTCGCTCGATTTCGACAACCGAATACAGTTTTTCGTCACGAAACGCGCTCGCATCTGCCGTGCTAACGCCCTCGGCCGGTGCTGCATCCACCTCCATGAAATCAAGCTCGCATCCCGACGCGACTACTCGTGCGTCGCCGGCCGTGCGCGCAGCGACAACCACCTCCCCTTGAAATGGAGAATTGCGCCATCTCGGATCGCTTTGCGGCGCGGTCGGGACGAGCCTGTACACGTTCAGCGGGTCACCGATGCCGACGGTGGCTGAAGCCAGGCTCCTTGCATCATTAAATTGCGCCTGACTTTCGGTAGAGCGGCCAAACGTCGTGTCGCTTTCACCGCTCAACTTTGCCTCGGAGTCCGGGTTTTGAATGTTGTTCGACATGATGAACGCCTCATAGATGGTTGATTGTCGGGAGAAATGTCTCCAGCTCCTCGCGCTTTTGCCGAGGCAGGGAGGCGATGTTTTCCTGCCAGAACCTCTCCGCTTCCGGAGGTTCAGTCTCCCAGAGCCGGAGAGAGATTTCATTGTCGTCGAGTGCGGTTTTGCGCTGTCCGCCAAGCGTGATGTAATGCGCGGCCAGATCCTTGAGCCGGCTTGTGATTTCACTCTGTTTCATTTGCACATCCTTTCAGTCATCGACGCAGATCCGCGTGAAGCGGCACGCAAACTAAATGGCGGGCGTTACCCTCCAGATCGTATTGCCGACATCATCGGCAACCAACAGGGCACCCTCACGGTCGATCGCAACGCCGACGGGCCGACCGCGTGCCTTATCGTCGCTGCCGATGAAACCCGTCAGGATATCGACGGGTGCACCGGAGGGTTTGCCTTGCGCGAAGGGGATGAAAACGACCTTGTAACCGCTGCGTGGACGCCTGTTCCACGAGCCGTGCTGGCCGACGAAGGCGCCATGCTTAAATTCCGGTCCAAAGAGATCTCCGCCGTTGAAGACCAGTCCAAGCGAGGCCGTGTGGGGGCCGAGCGCGTAGTCCGGGACGAGCGCCTTCTCAACCAGGTCCGGCCGGGCCGGGGTCACGCGGATATCGACGTGCTGGCCGAAGTAACTGTATGGCCAACCATAAAATCCGCCATCCTTCACTGAGGTCATATAGTCCGGCACGAGATCGCTGCCGATCTCGTCACGCTCGTTGACGGCCACCCATAGTTCGCCGGATTGCGGCTGCCATGCCAAGCCATTGGGATTGCGTAACCCCGACGCGAACAGGCGCACTTTTCGGTCGTGAAGATTGATTTCCAGAACGGCGGCACGGTTTGCTTCCGCCTCCATGCCATTCTCGCCGACATTGCTGTTTGAGCCGACGGTTGCAAATAGCTTGCTGCCATCGCTGCTGGCGATGATATCCTTCGTCCAGTGATGGTTGATGGGGCCAGCCGGCAAATCAGCAATTTTCTCGCCGGGCGAGCGGATAGTGGTGACGCCATCTTGGTAGGGGAACGCCAGGATCGCGTCCGTGTTGGCGACGTAGAGGACGCCGCCAGAAAGAGCCATACCAAACGGGGAGTTCAGGTTTTCAAGGAAGGGGTATCGTTCGTTCGCGACGCCATCCTTGTCGGTATCGCGCAGCAGCGTGATGCGGTTTGCACTTGCAACCTCAGCGCCCGCGCGGCTCATGAATACCTTCATGAAGAAGCCGCGAAGACTGAAACTTTCGTCCTCCTTGGGTGGCTTGTTGGTTTCGGCAACCAGAATGTCTCCATTGGGAAGAACATGGAGCCAGCGAGGGTGGTCCATGTCCGTGGCAAAGGAACCGACGGCCATTCCCGACACAGGCACCGGTGTTTCCCCTTCACCCCACATGGCCGCATCGGCGACGTTTATTGTGGGCAATAGCGTGGGGTTCGGCGCGGGAAGGGCAGGCGAGGTTCCGTAGCCCTGTTCGACGGAGACGGTCGCCTCTTCCCGGTTGAGAAGGACAAGCACCCCGCCCAGCGCGAGAAGGAGAATGAAGATTGCGGCGATGGCGACAAGAACACGACGCATGAAGGTTCCCTTTGCTGCAGGCGTTTTCCTTCCAACTCGCAACTCGCCCAAACGTTTCAACCAAAACCGGATCATCACAGGGGAACTTCGACCGTCGGCAGCGGTTCTTGATAAAATGCCCGGCGGGGAGGCGGTGGGTGATTGGCAAGAATCCATGACGAAACCCGTGGCAGCGCACCGAAACGAACGGTTTGCCCTCGAGCGAGCGTTATGATCTTGACGCTGCCGTTGATAATCTCGTGTCAAGGCGAGCAATCGACGCTAAACACGGCCGGCAGCGAAGCAGAGGATATTGCCCATCTGATCGTCGTGACTGCCGCCGCCGGGGCAATCGTCTGGGTTTGCGTCGTCGGCCTGATGCTTTTCGCGGCTGCCCGACGCGGCGAGCCGATGGCAGAGCAAAGTGCAGGCCTTGTTATCGCCTGGGGCGGCGTGGTGTTGCCAGCCAGTCTCCTCTTCATACTCCTTGCTTATGTGCTGTTTTCCATGCCGGCTACCCGTCCGTGGTTCGAGAAGAGCCGCGCCGACGTCGAGATCGAAATTACCGGCGAGCAGTATTGGTGGCGCGTTCGTTATCTCGACGAACGGGGCAACGTTCTGTTTGAAAACGCCAACGAGATACGCCTTCCGGCGGGCCGGAAAGTAAGACTGTTGCTGAGGGCGCATGACGTCATCCACTCGTTCTGGCTACCTTCACTTGCCGGGAAGATGGACATGATCCCTGGCCGAACCAATATTCTTTGGCTCGAACCTGAACGCGTGGGGATCTATCGCGGACCTTGCACGGAGTTTTGCGGCACCTCGCATACGCGAATGTCGATGCAGGCCCTGGTGCTTGAACCTCAAGCCTTCGCTTCCTGGGTGGAGGAAGTATCCTCTGCGCGCAAGTCTCCGGCAGATGCAAGGGCTCACGGGCAGGAAGCCTTTCTGCAACACGGCTGCGGCGCCTGCCATGCAATCGATGGTACGGCTGCCCGCGGCCGGCTCGGCCCCAACCTGACCCGGCTTTTTGAACGCGATCGGATCGGGGCAGGCGCAAGTGCCAACGACCCAAGCGGCCGCATGGCCTTTGTTAGAAACGCAGGCGCCATCAAGCCCGGTGCGTTGATGCCGGCCTTCCCGGAAATAAACGAAAGCGACCTGCGTGCGATAAGCGACTATCTGGGAGCCGCGAGATGACGTGGACAATATCGGCCCCTGACGAAACGAGCCGCGATAGGGCAGGCGAGGAGGCACGCCTGCGCGCAGTGTGGAGCAATCCACCCGGCTGGCGTTATTGGACGACTGTCAACAACACGCAGATCGGGCTTTGGTACTGTGCGACGGCCTTCGCCTTCATGCTGTTTGCAGGCGTGTTGGCACTGCTGATCCGCGTTCAGCTGGCGACCCCGCGAAACGATTTTCTCACCGCGGAGGTCTTCAACCAGGTTTTCACCCTGCATGGCACCGTCATGATGTTCCTTTTCGCCGTTCCGATCTTCGAGGCGATCGCGATCTTCCTTCTGCCACCAATGCTCGGTGCGCGCGAACTGCCGTTTCCGCGCCTCTCGGCTTTCGGCTTCTGGAGCTTTCTTCTGGGCGGTGTTTTCGTGTGCGGTTCCATATTCTTCGATGCCGCGCCAAACGCCGGCTGGTTCATGTATCCCCCGCTTGCCACCGACAAGGCCTATTCCGGCATCGGGGCCGACATATGGCTACTGGGACTTTCCTTCATCGAGGTGGCCTCGATTGCCGCAGCGGTGGAATTGATCGTCGGCATCATGAAATGCCGCGCTCCGGGGATGCGCATCAACATGATGCCGCTGTTTGCCTGGTATCTCCTGATCGTTGCAGGAATGATCCTGTTTGCCTTCCCGCCGCTGATTGCCGGCGACATCCTTTTCGAGATGGAACGAATGTTCGACTGGCCGTTTTTCGACGCGGCGCGCGGAGGCGACCCGCTGTTATGGCAGCACCTCTTCTGGATATTTGGCCATCCGGAAGTCTATATCATCTTCCTGCCGGCGATCGCCTTGATGGCCATGATTGTTCCCACCTTCGCCCGACGTCCGATTGTCGGCTATTCGTGGATCGTGCTGGCAGCAGTCGGCACAGGCTTCCTCAGCTTCGGGCTGTGGGTGCATCACATGTTCACAACAGGGCTTCCGCAGATTTCGCTCGCCTTTTTCTCGGCGGCATCCGAGGCGGTCGCAATTCCGACCGGTGTCCAGATATTCGTTTTTATCGCCACCATGCTCGCCGGCCGTGTCCTGTTCACCGTACCCATGCTGTTTGGCACGGGAGGGCTGGCGATCTTCATAATCGGCGGGCTGACCGGGGTGATGGTCGCCCTGGTGCCGATCGACTGGCAGGCTCACGACACCTATTTCGTGGTGGCTCACCTTCATTACGTTCTGATCGGTGGGATGCTTTTCCCGATCGTCGCCGGGCTCTACTATTATTATCCCCTGGTGAACGCCAGGAAGCTATCCGACCGCCTCGGCAAGTTCGCCTTCTGGCACATGTTCGTCGGATTCAACGTGGCGTTTTTCCCGATGCACCTGTCGGGATTGTGGGGAATGCCGCGAAGGGTATTCACCTACGAGGAGGGAACGGGTCTCGATGTCTTGAACCTGACATCGACCATCGGTGCCTTTGTCTTCGCGGCTGGTGTCTTGATCGTGGTTGCCGACGTGGTCAGGCCCAAACACCGCCAACCCAAGGAAGAGTTCAATCCGTGGAATGCCGGCACGCTCGAGTGGATCAGCGAACCGGAGGAAAACTGGGGCGTTCGCTCGATCCCGATCATTGCCAGCCGCTATCCGCTTTGGGATCAGCCAGAGCTAAGAGCAAAAATCAACGCGGGTGACTTCTACCTTCCCGATGCCAGGGAAGGTTATCGTGAGACACTGGTCACCTCGGTGCTTGATGCCGAGCCAATCCAGTGCCTGAGGGTCGGCGGAACGTCGATGCTGACTATTCTGAGCGCGGTTGCACTCGGTGGTGTTTTTGTCGCCACCACATTCCATTGGTGGGTAGTGGCCGGCGTTTGCGGGATGGTGTTCATCGTGGCGGTCTGGTGGTGGCTTTGGACGGGGACGGGAGCCATTCCAGAGCATGTCGACAAGAACGTTGGCCTCGGTTTGCGCCTGCCACTTTATGTGTCCGGGCCGGCTTCTGTCGGTTGGTGGGCCATGTTTATCACCATGGTGGGGGATGGTACGGCATTCGGAAGCCTGATCTTCGGTTACTTCTTCTATTGGACGATACACGACGACTTCACCGCAGGCCTGCCCGGTCCCGGATGGGTGTGGCCGTCAATATCCCTTCTCTTGTTCCTGGCGGCGTGGGTCGCATTGATCGCGGCGCGCAGGGCGAACCGGGCCGGGTCAACAGGTGTCACGAGACTGCTCTTAGGGCTCGTTTTGATCCTGGACCTTTCGGCTGCAGCGAGCGCGCTTGTCGGCCCCACGACAACCGGCATGGACCGGGTCGTCCATGTTTATCCCGCAATCGTATGGATCCTGCTTGGCTGGCTAGTCCTCCATGCGCTGGTCGGTGCACTCATGATCTTCTATTGCGCGGCTCGCAGCTTCCGGGGGCTGATGAACCGTGAGCATGACGGAGACCTCGTCAACGTAGTGCTCTATTGGCACTTTCTCACCATTACCGCGTTAACAACGTTAACGGTCGTCGGTTTTTTCCCGGCGCTGCGATGAGAGGTTTCATGCGGTTACTTCCACGCGAGCTCGAGACCCTTTGGACGCTGTTTACGGCGCCGGTTGTCTGGGCGCTGCATTTCCTCGTCTGCTATCTGACCGTGGCGATCCACTGCGCTAAGGTCGATCCCGGCGCATCGCTTGCGGCGATCCGCTTTATGCTTGCAGTCGCGACGGTCCTGGCGCTTGCCACCATCGTTTTGTCGGCAACACTCGCCTGGCGGCAATGGGGCTTTGGAACGCAGGAGCCGCCGCATGAAGAGCCGACGCGCGAGGATCGCAGACTGTTTCAAGGGTTCGCAACGCTGTTGTTGTCTGCGCTCAGCTTCGTATCTGTGCTGTTTGTCGCATTGCCGCTTGCGGCCATCGAGAGGTGCGCGTCATGAGAAAGCACTGGTTCTGTCTGGCGGCTTTGGTCACAGCACTCGCGTTCGGGGCCTCCCTTCAGACCCTGGTCGCCAGAGCTTTCGTCGGCCACATGGGCGTCCACATGATCCTTGTCGCGATCTGCGCACCCTTGTTTGCTATTTCATTTCATGGCACCGCAGTCGACGTCAGTCGCCATTGGCAGGCGACGAGCACGCTCCTGCTCTCCCTGATCGAGCTGGTTGTTATTTGGGCCTGGCATTTTCCGGCTATTCGCCAGGCCGCGGAAACGTCGAGCGCCGTGCGCACGCTTGAACTGGTGAGCTTCCTTACCGTCGCCACCCTTTTCTGGCTCGCCTGTATGAATAGCGCTCCGCGGCAGGGAGGAACACTTGCAGGCATCGGCGCGTTGCTCCTGACTTCGATGCACATGACCCTGCTCGGCGTCCTTTTGACCATGGCACCCCGGGCTCTTTACGGCGGGACAGAAGTAACGTGCCTCGGCCTGACCTTGACCCCATTGGAGGATCAACAGCTCGGAGGGATCCTCATGCTTCTAGTAGGGGCAGCGAGCTACCTGGTCGGCGCACTGATCCTTTTGGGGAGGCAGTTAGCCAATGCAGATCGATGGCAGGAAAGGCGATCATGAAGCGCTGCCTGACTTGTATCGCCGGCGCTGTGGTGATTGCCGGAGTGGGTGGACTAAGTATCGCGGGGCTCGGTCTCGTCGATGTCGGGGCGGCGAGCGGCCACTATGCCATGACGGAGTGGGTCCTGCACAGCGTCATGCGCGCATCGGTTCGCACAGCGGCAATAGGCATCGAGGCTCCCAAGACGCGAGCTCCCGAAAGCGGTATGACTATTGCCGCTGTGCATTTTGAGAGGGCCTGCTCCACTTGCCACGGTTCGCCACGGCGCAAACAGTCCCCCGATGTACTCGCCATGCTTCCGCCTCCTCCCGACCTTTCGCAAAGCATTGGTTCATGGAGCGCCGAGGAGTTGTTCGTGATCGTCAGGGACGGGATCCGCTATACGGGGATGCCGGCCTGGCCCGCGACCCATCGCGACGACGAGGTCTGGACGATGGTCGCATTTCTTCGAAAACTTCCTGGGCTTGATCCTGCGGGTTACTCAAATCTTTTGAATGCGCGGCACATTCAAAAAGGTCGAAGTTGCGCGCAGTGCCATGATGGGAAAAATGCGCTCGCCCCTAACTTCCAGAACCAAAGTGAGATTTACCTGCGCAACAGCTTGACTGGTTACCTGGAAGGAAAGCGATCAAGCGGCATCATGCAGGTGGTGGTCGCGGGAATGGATCTGCAGGAGATTGCGAACATAACAGGTGAATATTCCAAGACTGCAAGGAACTGTCGCCATATTGGGACCGCTTCAGCCCCCACGCTAGTCGTTGAGGGAGATGAAGTGCGAAAAATACCCGCTTGCAATGGGTGCCACGATGGGAAACGACCCGACTATCCAGTGCTCGACGGCCTTCCGGCTGCCTATATCGCCACTCAGCTGGCGCTGTTTCGTGGAGGAAATCGGGTTGAGAGTGTTAATCAGGAAAGGATGGCTTTCGCGGCACGTAACCTGACGGATGAGGACATGTGGCTGGTATCGAAACACTTCTCCTCACAGGCGCCATTGAATAGCGCCTGCGAGGAATGACTTTGGTCCCCGTTAGAGGGTTGTACCATACCGCCGACGTTCGTCTTCGATTTCGGTCGACGTATAAGGCGCCGAACGGTCGTCGAACCGGCGCCAGCCGGCAGCTGCGTATGCTTGACGGCGCCCGGCAGGATCGACCGAATTGTTGCGCAGGATTGTCTCGGCTTCATCGACAAGTCCTTCATCGACGCGAGCGGTCACTACGCTCCCTCCGCGACGGATACTTTCAGCATAGAGATGGGCATCGTCCTCGCTGACACCCGAATCCGTCATGGCGCCAATGATCCCACCAACCGCGCCACCGGCAACAGCGCCGGCGGCTGCCCCGGCTGCAGTCGCCGCCAGCCATCCGGCCGCCACAACTGGTCCAACGCCGGGGATTGCCATCAGCCCAAGCCCGGTCAACAGTCCCACAGCACCGCCCCCGGCCGCACCGAGGCCCGCTCCGGCTCCGGCACCTTCCCCGGCATTCGAATCTCTGTCGGAGTAACGATCCGAATAGCGATCGTCGGCATTGTTGGCGATAATGCTGATGTCTGCGGAGGGCACACCCGCGGCCTCGAGTTGAACCACGGCGTTCGTTGCATCGTCGTAATTGTCGAAAAGACCAGATACGGTTCTCATATGATGTCTCCTGATTATTTCGTGGTGACGTTACCCTGGTAGTCGAGGGCTACGGCGGCTGACTTACCATCCTTCATCGCAGTCGCCTGCCAAACGCCCTGATCGTCCAGCTTCAAAGCGCTCACGTCGGAGAAGCCGGCCGCTTCGATCCGTTCCTTTGCCTGCGCTTCGGTAAAGCTGTTTGCACCAGCAACGGGTGCGGTCGGATTGGTCGTTTCTGGCGTTGCGACGGCCGGGGCTTCACCATCGGTCGACGGAGTAGTCTGTGCCAAGGCTGGCGAACCAGCCAAAAGGAGCGCCGGGATAATCATTAATGCTCGTTTCATCGATCTACCTCTTTTGCGATGGGGCCATCCTTGGCCTCGGCTTCCCAACCCGCCAATTCGCGATTGGTTCCCTAAATCGACACCGCTGCGAAGTGCGTGAGTGACAGGTTCCGTGCAGGCACCTGGGTCACTCACGCACTGGAGATAACGGGGCGTTTGCGGACTTTCATCAGGGTTAGGATTTCTCTTTTCGTCGGGCAGTTTGTCGGGTTCTGGTTCTTCGATCGGTCTTGGGATCCAGGTTGGAGCTGGCATGGGGGTTGTTCATCGGGGTTAGGGCGCTTGGGCGTCGACATGTCTATTTGCTTTGGCGCTCGTGGGGCTGATGGCGAAACGCTAAAAGGCGCCCGGCAAAAAAATAGGACCTGCCCGTAACTCAGGGCCGCTGAAGCAGCGCGAGAGCTGTGGCAAGGCTTCCGAGAGAAAACGTGGCAGCAAAGGCATACAATTGGAGCATCAGAGCGATATACTCGACGCCGCCGCCATGGCCGAATGCCTCTGGTCGGATCATCATCATTGCGGTCGCAGTGAGGATTCCTACCAGGCCGCCATACGACATGTGGACAATTGTGAACCTGACGAGTCGCGGCATAACTTCCACCTCGCATGAGATCACCCAATCATCGGCTCGTGGATATGTTCCGGAGATCAGCCTTTGTTGGTTCGCGTTGGCCAACAAGCGGCGCGTAGTTTTCGTCCAACAGGCCGACACGAAGAGTAGCCGTCCCTCTCTTCGGGGTACCGCCCCTGGCGGGCGCTCTCCAGATTTATCCTCAAATGTGCGTGATCAACGATCGGTGCCAAATTTCTCCACTGGCAAGGATGGAACAATAGTCGGGTCGCGTGGTTTGCGAAGCGGGTACGTTCAACGGAGATATCGAGATGAGCGACAGGGACGAAATGATACGTCGGCGAGCCTATGCGCTGTGGGAGATTGCCGGCCGACCCGATGGCCAGGAAAAGGAACACTGGGAGCAAGCCGTGCGCGAGATGGCGCCGGGCGAAGCAGGCGATGCTGACGGGCTCGACACCTCCTCCGACCAGACGCAATTCGATCAGTCGAGCCCGCCTGTTGGGGGTGGGCAACCATACTTGCGTAATTGATCAGACGAGGAAAAACATCATGCGTATTGCCGACATCATGACGCATAACGTCCACGTCGCAAGTCCCGACGACACGGTGGGGATGATTGCCCGTCACATGGCCGAACACGACATCGGTTTCCTTCCGGTTGGACAGAATGACAGGTTGATCGGAATGATTACCGATCGAGACATCGTTGTGCGTTGCGTGGCACAGGGGAGGGACGGCGACATGCCAGTTTCGGAAATCATGACCAATGATGTCCGATACTGCTTCGACGACGAGGAAGTTTCCGATGTGGCAAGAAATATGGCTGACGTCCAGGTTCGCAGACTTCCTGTCGTGAACAGGGAAAAAAGATTGGTGGGCGTCGTATCACTGGCTGACGCCGCACGTACGGATAGCTGGATTGCCGGGACTGGCCTTAAGGGAGTTACAGAACCGGGAGGGCTTCACAGCCAGCGGGAAGATTATGGTTGAGGTTCCTCGCGTCGAAGCCCAGGCGCAATGCGTGAGAGCGGCCGAAATCGCCACAAATGCGCATGAGGGTCAGTTGGACAAGACCGGCGGACCGTATCTCGGGCATTGTCAGAGGGTCGCGGAAAACGTGGCCGGTGCTCCGGCCAAGACTGTGGCCTACCTTCACGATATCTTGGAAAAATCGGCAGCGTGGGATATCGAACGTCTCCGTCAGGAAGGATTTTCGTCGAGCATACTCGACGCGGTCCTCGCGCTGACCCGGCGCGAGCACGAGGACGAGGAAACATTTATCGCCCGTGCATGTTCGAGCGAACTTAGCACTACCGTCAAGCGGGCCGATCTGGAGGACAATCTTTCGCAGGCGCGATCGGCTGGCCTCGACACACGCAAGTATCGACACGGTCTTAAACTGCTTGAGGGTCACTTGCTCGACAAAAACGCAAAGCGCTTCAAAGCAAGGAGTTCCATAGATCGTCTCGTCGCGGGTCAAGGCGACTCTCGATCGGTCCGAGGGCGCAAGCAAGGTGGGCGGCCGCGCCCATAGCTGAAGCCGTAGCCTGCTACCAAAACGAGTACCTCACGAATTTCCGGAGTCAGTTCCAAGCGCGAGCGGCAGATCAGTTTCCATCGCGCACCAGCCCGGGTGTCCTACCGGTAGTAGCGGCAACTCAACGCGACCGGTCGGGCCGGGCGGCTTGCACCCACGAACCTTAGATAGGTGCGGAATGTATGGTGCATCCAACCAGGATTGGAGATTGGTCCCCCTCGCCTGAAGGGACCGATGCTCCACTGCCCGAAGCCTCGTCTCCTGAACCAGATCGTCGGCGTCAAATGGGGCCGAAGTAGAGTTGTCGGCCGCGAAGAGCAGGAACTCTCTTCCGGCTTACCGAAGGGCACCCTCGATTGCTCGGCGATTTAGTCCAGCCGGAACCAAAATGGCGGCGTGGAGTTAGGTTTTAGACAATAATTCAAAAGGAGCTGATCAATGCGCCTTCGTTTCAAACTGAAGCGCCCACCCCCGCGACTTCCCAAGCCGGAGTTTTTTGGGCCAGTTACTCACCGTCGGAATGCAGTATCGGTAGTCCAGATCGTACCGCCCCACAGAGTAGATTTAAATCTACCTAAATCTCCGGCGGAGGAGATCGCGGTACCAGCCTCAATCAATGGCAGGAGCCTGATCAATGGCAAGCTTTGATGAAGCAGAGACAGTTGCTTCGCTCATGACACCTACACTTTATACGATTTCACCAAATGATAGCGCTCAGTCAGCAGCTCGGCTGATGGCTGCGACAGGTGCCGGGATGCTTCCAGTCGAAGCTCCTGGCGTAGGAACGATCCTGGGCATTGTAACCGACCGCGATATTGTTGTCTCGGTGCTCGCGAAGGGAATGGCGACCACACGCGCAGTGCGTGAGTTCATGACCATTTCCCCAGAGACGTGCAGGCGCGAAGACAGCCTCCTGAACGCCGCACAAAAGATGGCAGACCGGAAGCTAAGGCGTCTCGTCGTGATCGATGACAAGCACCACGCCGTCGGCGTGATCGCGGTTGCGGATATTGCACGCACTCACGAGCAGCTAGCGGGCATGATCCTGACCAAGACAACGGAGTCGGACCGCGAACCGGCCGATTTTGTGAAGGCCGGGACATGACAGAGGAACTCAAATACGATCGGTTATGGGATGAGGAGATCTTCCTGGAAGATGGTCCGCGGACGCTGCGTGTTCAAAGCACCCGGGACGCCTATCTGTTGCTAAGGAATTATTGGAACGTCGGTGAAGGCGCCTCTCGCGACAAGGCACTCGCAATTTGCAAGACGGTTCTGAGTGAAAATGCCTCACCGGATAAAGCGCGCGAGGCTTTCATAACCGCCGCGCGCGATGCAGGTATCAAGGTAAACAGTTGGACCAGTTGAAGGTCAGGAGATGGGCTCAGCCACGATCACGGTCGCCCGCTCTACATTCTGGCCGAGACATGTACTTCGTATTGAAGTCCGGCTGTGTCGTCGCACGAGCAAGCTCCAATTGTTCTGCGCGGTTTAGATGCTCTGCCAGCTCTACAGCAATGATGCCAAGTGGGCCGCCTTGGCCGGGAAACTACGTCCGCAGTAAAGGTGGCTGCAACCTATATGGAGGTTGAAATGAAGGAACCACGGGACGGCAAACCTGGAACGACCGACCAATCACCCCGTTGGGAAGGGCCCAAAGAGACCCGCCCACGAGGATACTTGCCTGCCAAGGATTGTCCCGACACCGATCGAGATGCCGTGGGAGAAGTCCTGACCGACACGGAACGGAACAAGCCATCGGATGCCGGAAAGACACGAAAAAGGAAAGAAGCATAAGGGAGCGAGCGTCGTCAGCTGGGATCAGCCATCCAAGTGACGGCCGCGTTGACCGCAATCGAAGTGTGCAGCACCCATCTTGCCGTGTGACGCACGCACTTCTCTAATGTCGAGCATA
The DNA here is from genome assembly GCF_013283195.1 of Ensifer adhaerens. Lineage (GTDB taxonomy): Bacteria > Pseudomonadota > Alphaproteobacteria > Rhizobiales > Rhizobiaceae > Ensifer > Ensifer adhaerens_G. Next base: position 526,328 of record NZ_JABEKT010000003.1, read on the forward strand.
AGGCGGAAGAGCCATCTTCGAAGGTCGGTTCCGATCCGGTAAGATGGGAGTTCCCGAACTGCGCGATGCAGTGTCCTTTGGACCAGGAGCCGGGATTGCTCTGGGTCAGGTTCAAGGGAACTTGCAAACCCCTTGAGCGAAGGCAACAGGCCAACTACGTCAAACTCCTTTCCCGATCCGGTTACCATCGTTTTCCTCAACCTCCGTTACCACAATCAACGCGCATCCGGGCTCCTTCGTTCCGTGGTTCCCCGTCGCCCGAGTGACCGTGGCCGTGGAAACGCACGAACGCCTGTGAAAGTCGACGCCCCCTATTGCTCTCCATGAAAAGCGGGAAGAGGGATCAAATTGCCGAGCTGGTCGTTTTGCCCGTATCCAACGGCCCCATGGAATCGAGCCCTATGAGATTAAGGGATTTTGCAGATAAGCTTGGTCTATCACCTACGACCGTCAGCCGCGCACTTGCTGGCTATCCCGAGGTCAGGGCAAAAACCCGACTCCGCATCCTGCGGGAAGCCGCCAGATACGGGTATCGTCCCAACAGTGCGGCAGTAGGTCTTGCGACCGGCAGAGCGGGGGCGATAGGCGTGATTTTCGACCGCGCGATGCAATCCCATTCAGTCGAGTTCATCGCAGGCGTGGGTGAGGCTTTGGTGGAATGCGGATCCGAACTCTCGGTCGCACCACTGGCGTCAGGATCCGAAGAACGCGATGTCGAAGCATGCGACAGATTGGTCAAGAGCGGCCGCATCGATGCTGCCATCCTGTGTGCGCCTGTCACTGGCGACCATCGCCTGATGTCGATGCAAGAGCAGGGCCTGCCATGTCTTCTTTTCGGGAGGGCATCCGGATACCCCCTTCACGCCTGGTTGGACATTGACACCACCGCCTTGACAAGACGCGCCGTGGATTACCTCATCAGCCTCGCGCATCGTCGTATCGCGATGATAAACGCCCCTTCCGACCAGTATTTGTCGGGCCGCCGTGAAGCAGGTTACCGTCAGGCTCTTCATGCCGCAGCGATCAGCTATGATCCGGAGATCATTGCAAATGGCGATCTGACTGAAACCAACGGGTTTCTCTTCACTCGCGCGTTCCTCAATCTCCCAACGCGCCCAACAGCAATTGTCACGGGCACGACGGAAAGCGCCCTTGGCATCTATCGTGCTGCTCGCAGTTGCAGCCTGATCGTGGGACGAGATCTATCTGTTGTTGCACACGACGACAGGCTCGCAGCTATGCGCGCCGAACACATGGATCCAGTTTTGACATCCACGCGTGCTTCCTTGCGTTGCGCCGGGAGACGTGCCGGTGAACTGGTTCTTAAGCTAATAGCTGGTCAGCCGGCCGACACCGTGCACGAGGAATGGCGCGCCGAGTTTTTCGTAGGGAAATCGTCGTGCCAATACCACGACCAAGCCGACAAGAAAGAAGGCAACTGTTGAATACCAGCGCTTGCGCGCGTTTGAGAGGGATTACAATGGCTGCGAAGACCAGGGCAAGGAGTGAGATGGAAAAGGGTAAGGGCAAGCCTCTTACTCATGGGGCAGGTGACCTGCCGGCGGTTCACGTTAACGAGTACAATTTTGAACTGCGAAACAGAGACGGCTTCATCGGCGACAAAGCCAACAAGCGTGCGTTCCAGGAAATCCTCGAGCGCTGGCGAAAGGGCGCACGGGGGAACGGCCTCGACCCCTTGGGGCGAAAACCGACAGCCGACCTGTCGAAACGCGAGATCGATCATTTCCTGACAAAAGACAAGTCCATGACCGCCGCGGTCGTGTGGAGCGCGGTCGAGGAGTTCGCCCACGAACTATCGGAGGTATTGAGCCGTTTTCTGGCGCAGGAGAGCTGGAAGGGGACAGAGAAAATCATAGTTGGAGGCGGCTTTGTCTCAAGCGCTGCTGGCGCGCTCAGCATAGCGCGGGCGCAATTGATTTTGGGCGAGCAAGGTAACGCCGTCGAGTTGATCAAAATTCGACATCATCCTGATGACGCGGGGCTCGTGGGGAGTGCCCACTTGTTGCCTCGGTGGATGCTCAAGGGGCACAAGGCAATTCTGGCAATTGATATCGGCGGCACCAACATCCGCGTGGGCATCGTACTGCTGAACCGCAACAAGGCGAAGAACTTGGCCCACGCGAAAGTCTACAAATCCCGAATCTGGCGTCATCGTGATGAAAAGCCAAGCCGTACGGCGAGCGTAGATAGGCTGGCGGCAATGTTGACTGATATGATTGCAGTCGCCAGCAAAAAGAAACTGGACCTGGCGCCGGCGGTCGGTATCGCCTGTCCGGGAATAGTCGAAGAAGAAGGGTCGATAGCCCGCGGCGCCCAGAACCTGCCCGGCGGCAACTGGGAGGGTGATCATTTCAATCTTCCCGAAGCGCTGCGCAAGGTCGTGCCGAAGATCGGTGACCATGACAGTTTTTTCATTATGCACAATGATGCCGTAGTACAGGGACTGTCGCAGCTACCCTTTCTCACGGGCGTGAGCAATTGGGGTGTGGTAACCATTGGCACGGGCCTTGGAAACGCGCACTACACCAATAAGCCCCCAGGCAACGGTTAGAACTCGAGATGATGGTAAGGCTGAAAGTCTTGCCCCTTGACGGATGCTGCGGCTTAGGACCATTGCCCCCGTGCAGGCTCGGGGGTGCGACCACACAGGAGACCGTCGAGGGTTATCCGTCGCTCACCGTGAGTGTGGTCGAGCTTGCGGAGATCTGGACTGCCTGTCACCAGGCGCTAGGCTGACCGCGCAAACTGTCTGACTTTGGTGTTACCGTGAAATCGGCAAAGCGTCTCTCGCTGCCGTGGGCCCCCAACAAACGGTCCTGCGGCTATGCGGCTCAAACCGTAACGCTCCTGATCGATGAATGCCTGCACACGTCGCTCGCGGCCGTTGCTCACGATAACGGCCAGGATGGCTTTCACATCATTGGCTTGGCTAGAGCAACAAAGAGGATCGAGATCCTGCTGGACACGCATCGTCGTGACGAACAACGCGCGGGATTTCCGAAAGATCTTCGGCAGGCAATAGCTCCATGACGGATTGGTCATCATCGTACCTGAAGTCGTCAAAAGCGTTGCAGCGAGAGCTTTTCGAACTCAATCTGCAAGAGATTGCCGGCGGCGGCGAGTATCTCAACGAGGTAAGCGAGACCAGCATCCAAGACGATGAAGCGGCCCTCACCCGCTACTCTTTTCCGGTAATTTGAGAGCACTGCGGTCACGTCCCTTTCCACCGCCGGAACAGCGATCCGCTCTCTATTTATCTCTGCCCACCATTCCCGAGAGATCGACACGGATACCAGCCTTGTGGGGTTGAGTTGGATCCTCTTCCGGCATCAAACCGGGGCGGTCTTCGCCATGTTCTTCAGCATCGTCGACCTCCGCCGGGGATCGCTGCACGACCGCACCACCGGGATCCTGTGCCTGGAACACGCTCTCGCCCTCGAACTTTCCGGTTTGCCAAGCGTGTACCGCATCGTCGAACAGCTGCGGGAACGCGTCTTCGGCTGTCGGATTTCCATACCACTTGGCAACGATACGCATGACCTTGGAGAACATTGCTGTCCCCGTTCGAAGGTTGGCGCAGGGATCAACGAGATCTGCTTTCAACTCCGACTTGTCTCTCAAGCCAATGCCTGCCGGAATCTGGGTGAGACCGACCCGCACGACGGAGCTGCCGATGTTCTGGCGAACAATTGCGATTGCCTCCTCAGGCGTTTTCGGTTTGGGAACGAGGATCAGACGACCGCCTGACTTGACCGTAACGGCGAGGGGATCGTCCGAGCCGACCGCTTCTACGAACTGTTCGACAATGGCCGGCTTCAATGAGGGGTCGGCACATTCCTTGATCAGTGCAGCATCCAGCATGCGAACTCCTAATCTTAAGTGTTGAATGAGATGACGAGAGACAGATCGAACAAACGGGCCCAGGCCTCGCTGCTCGCCCGCTGGATGTCGATGATCGACGTACCTGATGTCCACCAACCGTTTCCAATCGCAACGATAGCGTCGGGCTCGTGTAGAGCTGATTGGAGGATAGGCCAAACGAGAAGCTGCTCGTAGCAGATCAGCGGTGCGAGCCTGATACCTTCGATCTCGACAACAGGGTTCGCAAAGAAGTGCGCCTTGGCTCCTCCACCGCCATCATGCAAAGCGCGCCACGGTTGCCACATCGATCCGGGAACCGGCATGCGTTCACGGTAGAGAACCTCGCTGCCCCCTGACGATATTTTCACAAGCACATTGTCGTAGCCGCTGTCATTGATTTCAGCTGCTCCCGCGATCACGGTAATGTCCGTGCCTTCCAGTGCTGATTGCCAGAGCCCTGCAACAATCACGGTCCAAAAGCCGAGGGCGCTTTCTGGAAGCACGATCGTGGACCCCGGCGGATGGGCTCGAACAGCATCAATGAGAGCCCGTTGCCTTTCGAGACCGGCGTCGCGCCCCAAGGATGCACCGAATTCAAGGTCGACACCCACCCACGACGCAGATAAGTTCGGAGCCGTCCACTGAGCGGCGGACCAGAGCCAGAAGCCTGTCATGGCAATCACTGCAGCCGGCCAGCAGCGCGTCGTCATCACGCCCAGGGCGGCTGCCATCGCCGCCAAACCCCACCAGCCCCAAGTCGGAAACAAGATCCCGGCGGCCGTCATCGGATGCGCCCAGCCTGTTATTCCAAAGGGCGGGACAGCCATGACGACACAGGCCATCAGGAAGCGAAGTGGTTTTCGCCTGCCGCCGCAGGGCGTCCAGAGTGCCGCGTGCACGATGACAAATCCTGCAGAAGCGATCAGCCAAAGCAGGAGACCTCGCCAGATATCGGACGAGTAGAAGTTCGCCACGCCCTGCGGCAAGCCTCGCGATGCGGCCAGGAAATATGCAGCGGAAACGGCGGCCGCCTGCCAGCGTGTTCTTGCAATCGCCCAGATGGCGGGGAACAGAGTCGCGACCGGAAAGAGCAGAGTGTTGCCGCTCCAGCCGATCAACCCGATTGCAATTGATATTACGATAAGACCTGTCGTGCGAAGATGATCAAGGCGCATAGGTCCATACCTCCCGTGCCAGTCCGAGGAGGTTCTTGACGGGAAGAGGTCCGAAATACCGAGAGTCGAACGAACCGGCGAAATCGGAATGGAGATAGACTTCTCCTGACGGAATGACGCCTCCGCCATAGGGCAACATCTCTCGTCCCCGACCGTCCCGTGTCATGAACCGCGAGTGCGCAAGTGATCGCCCGTCGATACGCACCATATCGTCGACCTCCAGGTGTTGACCGGGGGTCGCGGCCACGGTTTTGATCAGCGGCGCGAAGCCGCCGGCGCAAAGCCCATGGCGAAGATACCCGCGCGCGCGCGCCTCGTGCATGACGTCCGAGACTGGTGGGCAGACGAAGACAAGATCGCCAACCTTTACCGGCCGATCCAGCCGCAGGATTCGCCAGAGCCCCAAGGGCTCGCTCGGCGTGAGGTTGACCCGGAAGCCGGCGGCGCCGAGGCCAATGATCCCGACGAACGTCATGATTACCATGGCGCCCAGAGACACAGCCGCAGCCCGACGACGGAGCCGCAGCGGCGGGGCCTTTTCAACCGCAACCGTCATTTCAGCCCCAACCCCTGGCTCTTCGTCTGACGGATGGACTCCGAAACTTTCAGGGCCGTCACTGCACGCTCATGGGCCGATAGCTGCTGTACCGTCCGCATCATGTTCCAAGCCCGCTGGACTTCACTTTTCTGCGCGGCGTTCATGTTCGAGGTGACCCGCTGGAATGCCTCGCCGCCTGTATCCTTGGCCGCGAGCGGCAAGAACGTCCTTTCTCCAAAACGCTCGGTGACCGCCTTGGTGAAACCTTCGAGCTCGGCCTTTACCTGTCTGTCCGCAAGTGCATGTTCCAGACCCGACGGCAGATCGTTTCGGTCGATGGCATCGCGAACGCGTTCCAGAATACCTTTCGCATTGGACGAGAGAGCGGGGATCTCGAGTGCGACCTGCTTGCGTACTGCCAACTCCTCGGCGTGATTTCGGCGTTCGGCATCACCGCGTAGGCGTAGATAATCGCTTATGCTATCCGCAAGCGGCGTGACGTGTCTGAGCGCCCGATCCCGGTCCGATTTGTCGGCGCGGCTCGCGAAGATCCCGATTCTACCCTTGAGCGCGCCGAACGTTTCTGGCTCTGCTGCCATCCTCGCTATCGTCTTCTCCGCGGCCTCCCGATCTTTCAACAACGCATCGACATTTGCCGACTTGAATGCGGCTTCGGGCTGCGCGTAGACATGATGGAAGCGCATCGAAACTTCTTCCCATTGCGTCTTGAGCGCAGGGTCGGCCGCGAGCTTGTCCTCGACGGCCTGGTCGATCGATTTCGGGAAGGTGGTGATACCCGCCACCATGGGCTTTGCCTCCTTTGCTGCTATGGAAATTGTTCTGGCCTTCGAAATTGAGAAGCCAAGCTTGGCACCGATGGCCGTGAGCCGGCCGGCGAGATCCACCAGCTTCTGTTTCTGCCGCACCGTCCATTCGAGACGGTCGCGCGCGACGGTCCTGGCAACGTTGACGATGTGAAGCCCGCGTGCTTCGGCAAAGCGGAGGGCTTGGCCGTAAATACTGCCGCCGGCATAATCGAGCGTCGTTTCCTTGCAATTCTTGCGCGACAGGATCTCGACCAGGCCGCCTGCCTTCGCGAAGGATCGGCTGCCGTAATAGACGCCGAGATCTTCGCGGTGACGGGTCATCGCGACATAAGTCAGGTGACGATCGAGCGAAAGCGATGCCAATACCTTTACCCGATCAACAGAGGCGCCCTGGCTTTTGTGCACGGTGGTGGCGTAACCGTGATCGACATTGTTATAGAAACGCTGCTCGACCGAGACTTGCGCGCGACGTTCGCCCTCGCCAATCTCGACCACGATGCGTCCGGGCGCAGCCCCCACCACCTTGCCCAGCATGCCGTTCTTGACGCCGATTGAGCCCTCGTTCTTCAGAAAGACGATCTGGTCACCGGCTGCAAAGCTGCGGTTTCCATCGGCGGTCTTGAACAGCGAACCCTGCTCGATGATGCCGCGCTCGATGAGCTTGGCGCGGGCCAGATCATTCAGCATCCGGACATCGCGACGCAGGTGAGCGAGGATCAATGTCGACGTGGCGGGATCGTAGTCACGGTTCCAGTCGGCGATGAGTTGCGTCACGGCATCAGCCTTCAGCTCGGCACCCATAATCTTGCCATTTGCCCGGTAGGCTGCGACCGCTTTGCCAATCTCGCCAAGCGCCAAATCGAGCGATGCGTCACGCATCCATTGCTCACGCTGGCGATAGATCGTTTCCAATTCCGCATAGCCGATGCGATCGGCGATTGCCCGGAACGCGGCACCGGCTTCGATCGGCTGAAGCTGCTCCGGATCACCGACGAGTACGAGTTTGGCACCGGCACTGGTGACGGCTTCAACGAGCAGCGCCATCTGCCGCGACGACACCATCCCCGCCTCGTCGAGAACAAAGACCGTCTTGTCGTCGAGCTGTCCACGCCCCTGGCTCCATCGGAGTTCCCAGGAAGACAGCGTACGCGAGACGATGCCGGCTTCTTTCTCCAGACCTTCCGCCGCCTTGCCCGCAAGCGCGCCACCGACGACACGATATCCGGCGGCTCCCCAGGCCTCACGTGCCACCTTCATCATTGTGGTCTTGCCGGTCCCCGCCCGGCCGATCACGGCTGCGATGCGCTCGTTGCCAGCAACGTGTTCGATTGCCATGCGCTGCTCGTCGGACAGCCGATCGTGACGCGCGAATGTCGCCTCGAGCACCGGCTGCCGAACACCGTGTGATGACCGCTGCGAGAGCCAGATCGCACGGTTGGCCATCTCGGCTTCAAGTCGGATCACTTCGCGTGTCGTGTATTTTGCCGGCGCCCGGATCCCGGTCAAGAAGTCCAGCCGCTCGCGATCGAGCCGGAAGGTTTCGGGGCTCTGCAGAATGCGCACCATCAAGCTCTGGAAGAGGTCCGCATCATCGATGTAGCGATAGAGGAGCTTCGCGACATCTTGGCTGTCGAAGACAGCCTTCTCCCGCGTGATCAAGTCGAGCACGATCTCCGGGCGACGCTGTATCCTGCGGGCATTCTCCGCCCGCCGCTCCTGCTGCAGCTCCAGACGTTCGAGCGCAGCTTTCTCGGCCGCGCCCTCTGCCTTCCCCTCGATCGCCTTCGTGCCGGCACCGAGATGGATGGTCGGGGTCAACTCAATGCCCTGCTTCTCGAAGGACCGACCGTCGATACGAATATCGAGACCGGCGAGGGCCAGATGCCGGTTCTGGCAGGAGAACCAACTGTCGCGAAACGAATTGAAGTCATCGAGCCCGCCAGCCCAAAGCTCATAGACGATCTTGCCGCCATCGTTGCGCAGCACCTTGCCGTCAGGTCCAGTGACCGCCACCTTCTTAGAGCCGAAACCTTCGTCGGTCAGCGGCCGCAACGTGGTCATCAGATGAATATGCGGATTGCCAGGTGCGTCGTGGAAGACCCAGTCGGCCACCATGCCCTGTGCCGTGACGTGCCGTGCCACGAACTCCCTGACGAGCTCGATGTTCCGCTCGGCCGACAGTTCGATCGGTAGGGCTATGGTAATGTCCTTGGCGAGCTGCGCATCCGATCGCTTCTCGAAATCCTCGACCGTGTTCCAAAAAGCCTCCGACGCGCTCGACACAGACCGGTCCGCGATCATCGGCCGGATCCAGTCGGGCGCATTGGCGGGGATGACGAACTCCTCGTGAAGTAATCCCTTTTTGTGGGTGTAGTCGATCATGCGGGCTTCCCGCTCATAGTCCATCTTGGCGCAGTGCCGGTAGGCCGCAGACAGCACCGCGCTGCGGCCGGATCCGCGGGAAACGATGCTGACTGAAAAGTGCGGGACGGCCATTGATAGTAAAAGCTCCTTGCTCCAACGAATTCAACGGGTTCGCTAGGAGCGGAAGGCACCGCAAACTGGCACAAGCAGAGCGTCGCATCAGCGACGTATAATTGCGCCCTTCGGATCCGCTCCTTCGGAACGGTCGGGATCATGGTCAAAAGCGTAGGCGGCGCCTACTCGCATTTCTGTTAGTAGATCGGCACGCCGATCTGGAGAACTCTGCTTTCGTCACAAGATAAACACGGCAGAGGACAGACCGTAGATGAAGAAGCCATCGTCCAAGATCCGGGAAGAAATCGCCAAGCTCCAGGAGCAGTTGAAGCACGCGGAGACGAGAGAAGCAGAGCGCATCGGGCGTATCGCACTCCGGGCAGGCCTCGGAGAGATCGAGATCGACGAGTCGGACCTGCAAGTGGCCTTCGAAGATCTGGCGAAACGGTTTCGCGGAGGCAAGACCGGATCGAGCGGGAAAGAGAGGGGAGGGGCGAGCGCAGGGCAGACGTCGGCGAACCCAGCTGGCGCGGCTTCGAGCAGCTCTAGTGAGGTTTGAGCGGATGAACAGAACCGCCACGTCTAACGCTCGAAAGAAGGATACGCGCGACAAAATCGAACTCGGCGGCCTCATCGTCAAAGCGGGCCTTCGCTTCGAAAAGCGGGTGCTTTTGCTCGGCGCGCTGATTGAACTGCAGCAACGGTTGAAGTCCGACGATGGCTTAAGAGCACGGTTGACCGCAATCGGGGCGGAGGCGTTCGGCAATGAAGGCGAATAAGATCCTCCTTGTCGCTGTGCCCATCGTAGTGATGATCACAACGCTACTCGCGATGACGGGAATCGAAACGTGGATTGCTGAATTCGGGAAGACCGAAGCGGCAAAGCTTTCCTTGGGCCGGGCAGGGATTGCGATACCGTACATTGCAGCCGCCGCAGTTGGCTTGATCTGGCTCTTCGCGTCGGCGGGATCGGCGAGCATCCGGTTCGTTGGCTGGAGCGTGGTCGCCGGGAGTGCCGGCGCAATTCTGGTAGGGGCGGCGCGCGAGACATCGCGGCTGGCTGCGTTCGCCGACAAGGTTCGCACGAGTAAGTCGATCTTCACCTATCTCGATCCCGCAACCATGATCGGTGCGGCTGGAGTGCTTATGGCCGGTTGTTTCGCGCTTCGTGTTGCCGTGATGGGAAACGCAGCTTTCCTCAAACCGGAGCCCAAGCGGATTGTCGGAAAGCGCGCCCTCCATGGCGAGGCGGATTGGATGAAAATGCGCGAAGCCGAACGCCTGTTCGCTGATACTGGTGGCATCGTCGTCGGGGAGCGCTATCGCGTCGATCACAATGGCGCGGCGGCGCGAGGGTTCCGTGCCGATGACAGGGAAAGTTGGGGTGACGGGGGCAAGGCTCCGCTGCTCTGCTTCGATGGATCCTTCGGCTCGTCCCATGGGATCGTCTTTGCCGGCTCCGGCGGTTTTAAAACGACCTCGGTGACGATCCCGACGGCACTGAAATGGGGCGGATCCCTTGTTGTGCTCGACCCTTCCAACGAGGTCGCACCCATGGTTTCGAAACATCGGGAGGGAGCCGGACGCCGTGTCAGGATCCTGGATCCCAGGAAACCGGCAACCGGCTTCAATGCGCTGGACTGGGTCGGCCAGTTTGGCGGCACGAAGGAGGAGGATATCGCATCGGTCGCGTCATGGATTATGAGCGATAGCGCTCGCGCGAGCGGGGTGCGAGACGACTTCTTCCGAGCCTCCGGCCTGCAGCTGCTGACGGCAATCATTGCCGACGTCTGCCTATCCGGCCACACGCCGGTAGAGCAGCAAACGCTCCGCCAGGTGCGCGCCAATCTATCTGAGCCGGAACCTAAGCTTCGGCAGCGACTGCAGGACATCTACGACAATTCGGAGTCGGATTTTGTCAAAGAGAACGTCGCCGCGTTCGTCAACATGACGCCGGAAACCTTTTCCGGTGTCTACGCCAACGCCATCAAGGAAACGCACTGGCTTTCGTACCAAAACTACGCGGCGCTGGTCTCAGGAACAACATTCCGAACCGAGGATATCGCGTCCGGCAAAGCGGACGTGTTCATCAACATAGACCTGAAGACGCTAGAGACGCATGCCGGGTTGGCGCGAGTCGTGATCGGCTCGTTCTTGAACGCGATCTACAATCGCGACGGTGCGATGGAAGGGCGCACCCTGTTCCTGCTCGATGAGGTCGCCCGCCTCGGATACATGCGAATTCTGGAGACCGCGCGAGATGCAGGTAGAAGGTACGGTATTACGCTGACGATGATCTACCAGTCGATCGGCCAACTGCGCGAGACCTATGGCGGCCGCGACGCGTCGAGCAAGTGGTTCGAGAGTGCGAGCTGGATCAGTTTCGCCGCGATCAACGATCCGGAGACTGCTGACTACATCTCGCGTCGCTGCGGCATGACGACAGTCGAGATCGATCAGGTTAGCCGCAGTGTTCAATCACGCGGATCATCGCGGACAAGGTCAAAGCAGTTAGCGGCCCGGCCACTGATCCAGCCGCATGAAGTCCTTCGAATGAGGGCAGACGAGCAGATCGTGTTCACGGCTGGCAACGCACCGCTGCGATGCGGGCGTGCGATATGGTTTCGCCGGGAGGAGATGAGGGCATGTGTTGAAGACGGTCGCTTCCATCCATGAAGAAGTGGAGCAGCAGCAAAGAGGACACGGCGGGAACCGGATTCTCTGCGGAAGGATCGTAACTCGGATGGGCGAAGGCCGCGTGCGGGTTTCGTTCGCTTCAGCGAAAAGAGCCGTACGCCGCAGGCGGACCGCTCAGCCTTGCCAGGGTCTCTCCATCACCAAAATGAATCGAAGGACACTGAGTGATTCATAACTCTCGTTGGACGAGAGTACTCCAGAAACACGATCATATCAGCATGATCACTCAGCCCTACCGCCTCTATGCCGAGAGAACGGACGCGTCGAAAAACATGGCCCGGTTTTATTCGATGGCCATCGAGCCGAACCTGTTCGGAGAGACTTGCCTGACGCGGTGTTGGGGACGTATCGGAACGAGGGGGCAGACGATGTGCCACCATTTTGCATCCGAGCGCGAGGCCGTCGTCCTTTTTCTCGATCTCCTCCGGCAGAAGAGGCGGCGCGGCTATTCCGCAGTTGTGCATGGACCGCCGCCCCATGATTGATACCTGTTCATAGAATTTGGGGCATAGGCATGAAAACTAGGTCTGTTGATATCCTACATCGGCGAATGAGGGGCTTCGTCAAACTGATCGTACTGGCGACGATCACAATCCTCCCAGCTTTCAGCGGCTCGGCAAACGATTATGCGGACACTCGCGATGCCAGGACAAAGGTAAGTTTGCATTTTCAAAAATGCGTCGACGGCTCGCGCACGGCATGCGTCGTTGACGGAGATACGATCTGGTTGGGCGGCCAGAAGATCCGTGTCGCGGATATCGACACGCCAGAGGTGAGCGAACCGAAATGTTCGTCCGAACTGGATCTTGGAAACCACGCCACGGACAGAATGCTCGAGCTCATCAATGATGGCCCTTTCGAACTCCGGGCCTGGCCGGGCCGTGATACTGACCGTTATGGTCGTAAGCTGCGCGTTCTCATTCGCGACGGCAGGAGCCTCGGTGACATTCTCGTCTCAGAAGGCCTCGCCAGAACATGGAGTGGCAGACGAGAGCCATGGTGCTGAGCTGAGGGCCATCGGCCCGGCGAACCGGGCCGATACGGCGGCTATCGCCGCCGGTCCCAGTCGGTCTCGAAATTGACTTCGACCTTGACGAAGAACGGAATCTTGATCGCGATCTTCAGTCCGAGCTTGGCCTTGCGAAAGAGGTGACAGACCACCTTTGCAAGGATCCGAAGACGGCGGCCTGTTGCGCTAGGAATTTGGCGAGTTGTTGCATTTGATTTCTCCTGTCGATTGCGTTTCGTCGCGAGGATGAAATGCGGATCGGGAAGAAGGGCAGCACCGAGGGACCCCGTTGCGCTTGCGCAATGGGAAGGCGCGTACGGCCGTAGCAGCGGAGGATCTGATGGCGGCTGAATTTTGTTTCGCAAGGAGCCGCGGCCAAGGAAAATTCTGCCGTCATCAGGTTGCGGCGGGGCGAACGATCCGCATCTTTCCCTGTGTCGATGAAATGAGATCGACAGCAAACTGCAGCAGATCAATCATGATGATCGTGGATGACGTCGCCCGGCTCAAAAAGGCGGCTCGGCTTCTGCGAAGCCAAACATCTCGGCGGCCGCGACGGCCAGTTCTGCCTGGGCGATTTCGAGTTCTGTCTCAATCTCGCGGCGCTCCGCGCCATCGACAGCGTTGCGCAGCTCGGCCCGCAGCTCTTCGATCTGGATTTCGAGTTTGTAGGTCATCTTCGTCTCCTTGACGTTTGCGAAAGATGACCGGCGGCCCCGAGACGGGATGGCGGGGTCAGGGATCGCGCCAGCGACCGGCAAAGCCGGGGAGTGGGGGAGCCGATTTGCGTAGGCTGCCCTCTGGGCGGGCGGAGAAAATTGGGGGAACCGGTCATCCTTGGGGCCGACATGCCAGCTTGGTAGGATCACTCACTCTGAGCAGCTTCCCCGCTCACCGTATGCCACCAAAAAAGCCGGACCTGGCTCGATGCCGGGTCTGGCTTTGTCTTCTATGTAGAGACGAGGCCCCGCCGACGGCGGAGCCCCTGAGAAACTCAGTCCCGGTTCGGGCGGGACCAGATCAGCTGGAGGCCATCCTCGCCTTCGACCTCTGCGAGCGTTGCGTAGATCGGGGCAGGGAAGCTCGGATCGTCGAGCTTGACCGAGAGGTAGTCGCGGCCCTGCTCGGAGGTCTTTTGCCAGGCTGCTCCGAGTTCGACGCTGCCCGCGTAGACGCGGAACTGCGGGCCCTTGTCCGAGGGGCTCTCGACCCGGGCGATGCGCGCCTTGACGTTGAGGGCGAGGGTGCGGATGGAGCCGGTGAAGCCGTTTTCGGTCGAGGTGAAGGTGCCGATGGTTGCCATTGTCGTATTCCTTTTCGAGTTCGGGCCGCGCCTATCGCGGCCTCGATGGCAGTCGCAAAGACCGGGGACGATCGGACCGCACCCAGCCGGGGTCCCCATCGCGCTCGCGCGTTGGGGTGGCGATTGGGCCGCAATGCAATGGAGGGCGGCAAGTCGCAGATTTGTTAGCTGGCGAGGAGGAGACCGTAGGGATCCGGGGTAAGAAATCTGCGACTGCCGTTGCGGGAAGACGATCGAGGCGAAGCCGGTCTCCGGTCAGACATGCCTCATCGAGCCCGCAGATGGGTTGCCGGAAACTCTGAAGTGAAAGGATATGACAAAGGCGTTCAGCACCGCATAGGAAGCGCTGCACGGCTGCTGCTCCTTCTTCCCACCGATATCCATCACATCAGGTGCAATATCCGGGATTTGACCTTCGAACAGCCCGCTTGCCCGAGACGATCTATGCGGTATCGTGAGGTCGCGATCGCAGCCTGGAGGATCAATGCGTCAGCAGACAAAGCCGTTCATCATCGAACGCAAACCGTCCCGCAAACCCAAACCTGATGCTCAGAGGCTGTCGATATGGGGGAGGCTGGGTGCTGATATTGCTCAAGGTCTGAACGACGAGCGGAACGTGGATCAAGCGGCCGCCAAAGGTGATGACGCCCGTTCCTGATCCATTGATGTCAGGCCGCCGCCTTCACATCTGCCTCCAGCTGCAGCGAATGCAAGAATGCAACGGCTCGCTGCGCATGTGCCGCCGCCTGGAATACCGCCCGCTTGTCGTTTGCCAGAACCGAGAGCCATGACTGCAGATAGGCAGCATGGTCCGGCCGCGGCTCAAGTTCGGGCGCGATCCCGAGATCGGCGCAGAGAAAGCAGCTGCCGAGCTCGGCAATGAGTTCTTCGCGCGCCCGGTCTGTCCGGTCCTTCGCATAACGCGACAAGTCACGGCCGACGCGGTGTTGCGCCGCTGTCCAGTGGGTTGCCTCATGACTGAGGACGGCTGCGTACCCGGCTGCATCGCGAAACGCCTCGAAGGGCGGCATCTGGATGTAATCCATGACCGGCGAATAATAGGCCTGGTTACCGCCGTGCCGGATCACCGCGCCCGTATTGCGGAAGAAGCGATCAACGGCTTCTATCCGCGCAACGGGATCGCATACCGTGGCCGGCGGGATATAGTAGCTTTCGGGCAAACCGTCGATTTGCTCGATATTGAAGACGGAATACGCTTTGAGGAACGGAATTTCCCGATCGACATCGTTTCCGTTTCCGTCGGCCACCGACTTGGTAAATCGGCTGGCAAAGACGACCGTCGAACCTGTCTCGCCTTTTTGGACAACACCTCCGAGTTCCAGGGCCTGTTTGAACGTCATCCACATCGAGGAGGAAAAGCCCCGCGATATCTGCTCCGACCACAGCAGCAGCACATTCATGCCTGAATAGGGGAGGCCGTTGTGGCGCACGGGCCGCGTGATACGACTATGCATATTGGCGGCGCTCCATGGCTTCATCCAGGGACGCACACCCTTGTCCAGATCCTCGATGATCCGATCGCTGATTTTCGTGTAGATGTCGGCTCGGTCGATTCCCACTTTCTTGCTCATGATTTGTTTCTCCTTATTCCATTCTGAAACCGCGCCTATCGCGGTCCGCGATGGAGGTCCGAAGTCAGGGGCCTGTTGGGTGTGCATGCACCGGGACGGGCCGCGTTGGGTGCGCTCCATTTGTTTCAGACCCGAAAAAAGGCCGGCGCGTTGACGCGCCGGCGTTGGGAAAAGTGGAACGGGGGCTCTTCACCCCGCCGACGGATTCATCCAAGCGCTGCCATCTGGGCCTCGGCAGCTTTGCGGTCGAGTGATGCGCCCGGGCTTTCGACAGGTCGGTCGAAGGGCTTCCAGTTCTCGCCAACGACCTGCTCGTAGGCCGCAACGGCGCCTTCGGCTGCCATGCGCAGCGCATGGGACTGAACACCCATGTCGGCCGCAAACTCGCGCTTGCGCTGAGCGGCGCTGTCATAGCCGACGGGACCGTCGAGGTCCTCATCGCGGGCGTCGTTCGACGCCTTGGCAGTTGCGTCGCGCGCTTCGGTGACAGCGCGAGAGTAGAACTGCCCGGCCCCATGCGCCGATCCGACAAAAGCCCCGACGATGCGCTGGAGGTGGATCTGCATCGCCTTTTCGCCAAGCCCTTCGGAGAGGCTTTCGGCTGTGTCGACGATCAACCGCTCGTGGAGGCTACGGATACCGTCGCTGTCGACGAGCGCTGTGCCGAAGCTCTCCGCGATCTTGTGCGCCTGGGTCGCGTCGGGGCAGGAGAGGCGGACCATTTCGAGGGTCGCGCCTTTGCGTGATTGCGAGGACCTGGCGTTGGACCGGTTGGGGGTAGAGGGCTTGGCCATGTCTGTTCCTTCCTTGGCTGCCGAAGCGGTTCCGGCTCGTGCCGGTCTGCCCTTCGATGCGGACACTCAAGAACCGGCAAGGGACGGGCGGCTTCACAGGTCCGACCCGGCAGAACAAGCAGGGCAGGCTTGCGGACCAGCAGGTCCTGACCTGAGCAGACCGCAAGCCTGCCCTCGCGCAGAGAGGCTGGGTCGGCCGCCCCGCGGCGCGACAGCGGCCTTGAAACGACCGGCCGCCGGTTCAGACCGCAGCGAACAAGAAGGGCAGTCCGGCACGGGTCCGACATCAGCCCCAAGCCGAGAGAATGGAACATCGCCAAGCCCGCCCTGCCGGCGGATCGACGCCGACGTGCGACATCGACAACTGCTGCGTCCCGTACCGGCCTATGCCGCCCGATGAGATACAAGCTTAGGGTCGCGATGCTGGAGTTCACCGATGACCTGCTCGTGTATCGTTAGCCTGCATGCGATCGTATCGAGTTCACCCCACCGTTCGAAGACGAGGCGCTCGATAAACTCTCGCTGGTCGAGACGGGGTCTGACAAGGCGTCGCATCCGGCTCCGGACAGTCTTTGTGATGGCCTGCCTTCTGGCACGCGCCGCAATCTGGCGCGTCACGCAGTCGAGATAGCGCTGTGTCTCGCACCGGGCGCTGATTGCCTCTGCCAGCGGGTTTGAAACGCGGCTTGCCAGCCGATGAAGGAGGAGGGGCCTTGATATTCAGGATGGCGACCGGGATCGATCACAAAACCGAACCGCCCTCGAGCGGAATACTCGTCCGCTGGAACCAGAAAACGGCGTTCCTCGGAGCCGCGAATACGGCCGCCGCCAACCCTCGCCACAACCTCCGTCATGCCCGGGTTCTGATCTGACCGGATCGCGGAGGTCACGATGAAGTCGTTTCCATGACGTTTATCGAACACCTCGCCTTCCCTGGTCCAACTTTCACCAGGGGCAAGGGAGCAACCGCGGATCGTCTCCCATGCGTCCGGCCAGGTATTGCGGAACGTTTTCTCTGCCGTCAACCGCTCATACGACGTGAACAGATCTGGAAAACTGATCGCAACGATCGCCCATTCGCAATCTTCCTCGTACCAAGGGCTGTCTTTGCGCAGCAACGGATGGACTGTAGCGTTGCGATCGGCAGAAAGGTGAAAGCCCCCGTGGCCGGCCGTCATGTGCGCGACGACGCCCTCGGCATAGATGATTGCCATTTGCGATCCGCCCCAGGGAGTGCTGGCCGCGATCCGCCCCTGGACGCGGTGCAGACCTTCCAGTTCACGTTTATGGTTGGCGGTCTCGGCGACACGCTGCCGGAATTCGGCCTCGTTGGCGATGCGGCCATCATGGCCGATGAAATCGGCACGCGTCAGCTCCGTCAGTGGACGATGGAATGCGACGGCACTCGCAATGAACGCGAAGCCGCCGGGCGCCGTGACCATGGCAAGAACAAGGTCACCGATGCGGGCAACGGGCAAGCCGTCCTTGCTTGTGGCAAACTCCACCCCCGACAGTTCGGGGGTGGGTGCGGCGATGGTTTTCGTAGTGGCGGCGGTCATGCTGCAGCCCTCTGGTCAATGGCCTCGTCAGTCGAGAGGTCACTATTCTGCAGATCGTCCTGACCTGTAACGTCGTGCTCCTGCTCCCCCTCTATGGTGTCACCACCTTGATTGCCGGCGTCATTTTCAGAGGTTGTGCGAAGGACATCAGTGGCAGCGCCTACCCTTATCCAGTCGAGCAACTCGTCAGCCGGAGGCGCGAAGCGGCCTGCCGGGTGAACGAAGTGCTCGTTTTCAAAGTGCTCGACGAGCGCTGCGCGGGTTTCGCGAACCTTCGACCTCGGCTGGACAGCCGCCTCGGCGCAAGACGCTTCCAGGGCCTGACGCGACAGGCACGACAGGAAGTCTTCTGAGCCCATGTTCGGCAGATACGCGTCGGCGCCGATCGCGTCGCCCGCGATGCGCGAGACCATCCCGCTGTTGGACATGCCCCGGCGGCACGAAAGGGCGTCGATCAGTACCAAGCGCGCGGCGACCCGCAACGTATCCTGATCGAAGGAGAGCTTGCCATGCTCATCAAACAGGCCAACGGTGTGACGGGAAAAGCGCTTGCCTCCGTAAAACGTCCCATCCGCACCGGAGTCGACCCGCACATTCTGCCCGGCGAAGGCCAGAACCATCAACGCCATCAGCATGTCATCCTCGATCGGAGCCCGGCCGAGCGCATCGTGGAGAGCATCGGTCCTGAAATCGCCGATCATGTCATGGCCCTTCTGCGTGACCTCGGGCCGGACGTTGCAGACAGTGATGGCGCCGCCGCCCGCACCGCCGGCAACCGATCCGTCACTGCCAGTGCCTTTCGGCTTCGCAGTTTCGGGCATACGGTAATGGATAGTCTGCACTTTGCCATCGCGGTCGAGATAAAGCGCCGCGTGATCGTACTTGGACGGCTTGCCGTAGACTTGAGCACTCTTCTTCGGCAGTTCCGGCTGACCCCAGCTGTTGACCTCGACGATTGCACTGCGCTTGGGCAGATTGCTGGTCATCCACTCGTGTTGAGCGCCGAGGAAGCCCTCGACATTGGTGGTGTAACGACCGTCCTGGTCGGCCGGCGCGAACAGGTCTTCGACCCATTCGATCCCGTAGGCCTCGCGCAAATCGTCGCCAAAGCTCGCATCCTTGGCATACATGCGCTTTTTCGTGAGCGCGTTGGCGATCTGCCACCAGGCCGCGGTGTCGCCTTTCTTCGGCTTGTGCGCCTTCCAGACTTCCTTCTGGTCCACCTGCCCGGCGGCCGCGATGACCCGCAATTGCTGCTCGGACGGCATGTCGCCTAGTGCCATCTGCTCGAGCATCGCCGGCAATACGTTGGCGAGCAGGCGCAGCTTGCGGATCTGTCGAACGGGCAGGGCGAGTGCGACCGCGATCGCTTCTTCGGTCCACCCCAGAGCGACGAGGCGTTCGATGCCGCGCCATTGATCGACGGGGTTCAGCGCTTCACGAACGCTGTTCTCGACCATTGAGCGCATTGCGCCATTGTCGTTGGCGGCATCGACCACGAGGATCTCGATCTCGTCGAGACCGGCGGCGATGGCAAGGCGGACACGGCGATGACCAGCGTCGATGATGTAGCCATTACCACCATCGGCTTCCGGTGCGACCACAGGCGGCTGGACGATGCCGACGGCCTTGATCGTCGCAAGCATCAGCGCATCGGCCTGCGGCGACGACTTCGACTGGCGCATCCGGTCGGGGTTTTCTTTCAAAGCGCGCGGGTCAACCTTCACGATCTGCATAGTATCTGTCCTTTCGAGGTCTGAGGGACGGCACCTTGCCGACCCTTCCCGTCTTCTTTTTTTCCGAAGACACCTCCAGGACCGCCGAACGGCCGGACGGGCGCAACTGCGGTCGAGCATCCCTGCTGCGAAGGACAAGCGGGGCTCACAGGCCTGCCAAGGACCAAGTGGCCGGGATTGCGCAGACGGCGGTTGAGCGCATGCGTCGCCAGGAGGACCGGTCGGCGATGGGTTTTCTCCCTCCGTTTATTTCTCCGTTTCTCTCCTTAAAAACCGCTCCGTGCACGCTGCGGCGCGTATGGCATGCAGGACCCTGCCAAGGAACTGAAACGCAAAAAGGGCGCTCGACCCGCGAGGGGAGCGCCCTTTTTTGATCCCGGACAACATCGAAAGCCACGGACCAAACGCCGCGAGCAGGACATCATCAAAACGGGAAGTGATCGTCAGGTAATATCGGGGGTGGGAGATTTCAAGGGATCAGCGTGTCATCCGTGGTGACGCTCACACAGAGCGATCTGCAAACGGGAATGCGAGGACGGTACCCCACCAAGTCTGAGCGACACGTTTTGACGCCTCTCTGCCCAAGACTGGACAGAAAAAAGGGCCGACGGAGTAAACCGCGGCCCATCAAGTGTGGAGATCCTTGACCTCCAGAGGGGAACAGCTGCTGCGGCGGAACT
This sequence comes from Ensifer adhaerens, assembly GCF_013283195.1. Taxonomy (GTDB): domain Bacteria; phylum Pseudomonadota; class Alphaproteobacteria; order Rhizobiales; family Rhizobiaceae; genus Ensifer; species Ensifer adhaerens_G. The sequence goes on from NZ_JABEKT010000003.1 coordinate 546,598, forward strand.
GGGAGGAAGCCGCCATCTGCATCAGCTGCAAGCGTTATGCCTAATTTTTGACCATCTGGAAAACATTTATTGTGCAATGCAGCTATGAAGCGGCTGCGTTGGTCGGGTCTGCCAAGTCTGATGCGAGCTCATGTTCAATGTCGCGGAGGTTCGCTTTCTTGTCTTTGAGGTCATCTGCAAAGGCGAAGGCTTCATTCTGGCGCGAACGATACGAGGCCAGACGACGCTCGGCATCTTCGAGACGCCGGCGATATTGCCGGCGCTCCTCTTCGAACCCATAGAGCGCATGTTCGAGGCGGGAGATTGCCCCAAGTGGAGTGACGGTGATGGCGAGCTCGATTTCATAGTCGGCTCCCGTGCGCTGCAGAAGAGTTTCGTAGCGATAGCCGTCACCCTTGCCGATCCGCTCGCCCTCGTAGACGAGATCGAACCCGCCGATCGCGGCCAGATGAACCTGGCCCTCCTGCTGAAGCTGCAGAAGCATGAGGATCTCCTTCATCAGCGCGCGGCCGGCCTCCTTTCGTTCGGCATAGGTGTCACCGAGGACGGTCATGGTGAAGGCCTCGCCCGTGGTCGGCTGCAGCCGTTCGATGTCCTGGCCGATCTCACCGATGCGCCGGGTCGAGACCTCGATCTCCCGCTCGGCATCACGCATCTGCCGGCGGACGGCATACTGGTCATCCTCGTGGGCGGCACGAAGACGTTCGAGCCGCGCGATGTCGGCCTCAAGCCCGGCCTTCTGCATCAGCCGTTCGTCGCCGGACGCAATGGCTTTTGCCATGGCGAACTGGTTGGCGGCACCTTCGCCCATATCGTCCAACCTACGGATCGATGTATCGCCGGAGAATGCAGCAGCGATAAATCGCGCCTTGCGCTCGTTATTCTGCCACATAGATGCGTCGAGCGAGCCTTCGGTTGCGTAGGCGAAGATATCGACCTCCTCATGCTGGTTGCCTTGCCGCACGATCCGGCCCTCGCGCTGCTCGATCTGCGACGGTAGCCAGGGGACATCGAGATGATGGAGCGCCTTCAGCCTGAGCTGGGCATTGACGCCGGTCCCCATCGTCTCGGAGGAGCCGATCAGAAAGCGTATCTTGCCGGCGCGCACATCACCGAACAATCGCTGCTTGGCCTCGGTCTTCTTGTAATCCTGCATGAAGGCGATCTCGGAGGCAGGCACGCCGAGACGGATGAGTTCTTCGCGGATGAAGCGATAGGCTGAAAAGCCGCGTGACTTCTCGACATTGATCGTGCCGAGGTCGGAGAAGATCATCTGCGCGGCCCCCGGTAGATCGAAGTCCTTGCCATCGGGGCGGCGATAGATGGTTTCACCAGTTTTCTTCCAGATCCGATGGGCATTGCGGACCAGCAGATTGAGCTTATTGTCGACCTCGTTACCGGCCGCCGGCATGACGAAGCGCAGGTCGATCGCGGCGTGGCGCCCGTCAGTGATAACGGACAAGAGGATGTCATCACCGGGCTTGGCTGGTCCCTCTCGCTGTTCGATCGCCTTGATCCTGGCATCAAGCGTCTGCTGGTAGCTCTTGAACAGCGCCGTCGGCTTGGCCGTCAGGATCTGCCGGCGGCCGGTCGAGATGTTGGGGACTCTGACATACTGCCGCAGATCGTCCGGCATCACCACATCGGCAAACGAGCGGAACATGGCGATCAGTTCGGGCACATTGACGAAGGAGGCAAAGCGGCTGACCGGCTTGTATTTGCCCGACGGCTGGATTTCGAGCTCGGTCGTCGTATCGCCGAAGCACGACGCCCAGGCATCGAACTCATGCAGGCCCCGTTCATGGAGCGCTTCGTGGCCGAGCAGGCGCTGGATCGAGAACATCTCGCCGAGCGTGTTGGTGATCGGCGTGCCCGATGCCAGCACCAGTGCCCGGCCGGGGTTCTTCATCTCGATATAGCGGGATTTGACATAGAGATCCCATGCGCGCTGCGAGCCATTCGGGTCGATACCCTTCAGCGTCGACATGTTGGTGGCAAAGGAGAGTTTTCGGAATTCCTGCGCCTCATCGACGACGATCTGGTCGACACCGATCTCGGAGATGGTCAAGAGATCGTCCTTGCGGGTGGCGAGCCCTTCGAGCCGCTCCTGCAATCCCTCCTTCAATCGCTCGAGGCGCTTTCGCGAGACGCGGTCTTCGCTGTCGACCTTGGTCAGAAGATCCTCATAGAGTTGCAGCTCGTCCTGGATCATCTGCTGTTCGAAGGCCGACGGCACGGAGATGAAACGAAACGCCGAATGCGTGATGATGATCGCATCCCAGGTGGCGGTCGCTGCCCGCGACAGGAAGCGAGCGCGCTTGTCCTTGGTGAAATTGGTCTCGTCGGCAACGAGAATGCGCGCGCTTGGATAGAGCGCCAGGAACTCGCGAGCGGCCTGCGCCAGGCAATGGCCGGGCACGACCAACACCGCCTTGGCAATCAGCCCGAGCCGACGCTGCTCCATGATCGCGGCCGCCATGGTTATCGTCTTGCCCGCGCCGACGGCATGGGCGAGGTACGTCGAGCCATCAGCGATGATCCGCCAGATGCCGCGTTTCTGATGCCCATAAAGAACAAAGGCGCCTGAGGCGCCGGGAAGTTTAAGATGGGAGCCGTCGAATCTGCGCGGCGCGATGTTGTTGAAGCGATCGTTGTAATCGCGCGCCAGCCGGTCGGTGCGATCGGAATCGGTCCAGACCCAGTCCTGAAAGGACTGCTTGATCTTCTGCAGCTTGTCGCGAGCGGCCTCGGTATCGACGACATTCAGCACGCGCCGTTCGCCGTCGGCATCCTTGAACACGTCGAAGATCTGAGGCACCCGGCTGTTCAAGGCATCGGCGAGCAGTTCTCCGGCATGCCGGCGGCTGGTGCCCCATTCCGATGTGCCCGCTGCGGAATAGCCGAGCTGGCGCGCCTCCACCGTCCAGGACCCGAGCTCCGGCATATGATGAATGCGGATATCCGCCTCCATACTCTCTTTCACGAAAGCGACGATATCGGCGGCCGGGATCCACGGCGCACCGAGCCGGGCTGTGATATCCGATGGACGGAGATCGGTAGGCTGAACCTCACGGAGCGAGCGCACGTTGCGCTGATAAGCCGGATCGAGCTCGGCCGCGGCCTGAGCAACGGCGAGCTTCGTGCGGACCGAGCCTGAGAGATAGGCGTCCGCGGTTTGCCAGGATCCATCAGCGGGATTCCGGAACACCTCATCTCCGAGCGCATCGATGACGGCAGCAACGTCGAGATGCAGCAGCTCGGCGATATGATCGAGGTCGACATATCCACGCTCGTTGAGTGTGACCGCCAGCGCATCAGCCGCATTGATGATGACAGGCGACATCGGCGGAGCGATTACACGGGTGCTGAATATGGGACCCGGCTTCGCGGTGTCAGTCTCCAGATCATAGTCCTCGATCGAGGCGACCAGCCAGCAATCGGGATCGTCGCGGAAGGGCGCCAGGTTTGCCTGGCGGTGGGTTTCCTTCACGTCACCCGTCTCGGCGTCTTCATGGATCGAGACGGTCGTGTGGTTGATCGGGCCGAAGTCGCGGACGAAGGCCGACCAGGCGAGGCGCAAGCGCACCTGAAGGTCGCGCCATGGGCGATCAGTCTCCTGCGCCTTCAGCACTTCGCGGACGGCATCCCGGATGAGGATCAGTTTCGAGACGATCCGGATATGCTTTTCCGGAATGCCGTCAGCAGATCGGCCCTTGCGCACCGCCACCGGCACGGCCGAGCCGTCGAGCATCTGCATCAGGCCCTTAGCCCGGTCGACGAAGAAACTACCCTCCCGGACCGGACTGTCCTTTGGCCTGAGATCAACGATCTCATGAAGCTCCTCTTCCAAATCAATATCGATGGGGGAGGGCTCGCCGTCATACAGGCCGGCCGGAAGCAGATCGATGGCAGCCGTGAGAGCGGTTTCGAGACTTGATCCGTCGCGGACACGGCAGGTATATGTTTCGCCGAACGGACCCGAAGTGAGGGTGTGGGTGCCGAGCACGAAGTCGGGGTGCCGGGCGAACCAGCGGTTCACGCGGATCGCGCCTTCGTCGTCAGTGGCCGACCTGATCTCATCGACATCGAGCCACATCCGATCTCCTTCCGGCTCGCCGGCTTTGCGCTTGCGGAAGAAGAGGATGTCAACAACCACATCCGTGCCGGCGTCCCGGCGAAAACTGCCGTCGGGCAATCGGATGGCGGCGATCAGGTCGGCGGACTTGGCAATATGCGCGCGTGCCGTCGGATCCGCCTTGTCCATCGTTCCGTGCGAGGTCACGAAAGCAGCCAAGGCGCCCGGTTTCAACAGATCGATCGAGCGGGCAATGAAATAGTCATGCAGCCGCAGGCCGAGCGAGCGGTAGGTTCGATCCGAGCGGACGGTGCGATCGGAGAAGGGCGGATTGCCGATGGCGAGATCGTAGATCGGCGCCAGATCGGTCCGAGCGAAATCACCTTCGATGATACGGGACCGCGGCTGCAGCTGGCGCACGATCCGTGCCGTGACCGGGTCGAGCTCGATTCCGGTGACGTAAGTGCTCGATCGGTAATCGGCAGGCATGAGGGCAGGGAAGAGACCCGTGCCAATACCGGGTTCAAGCACCCGGCCGCCACGCCATCCGAGGCGCTGGATCCCGGACCAGATCGCCCGGATGATGAATTCCGGGGTGAAGTGCGCATACTGGGTGCAGCGCGCCAGCGATGCATAGTCGGATTCCGAGACCGCGGTTTCCAGCGACAACCCGAGCGCGTCCCAGCCATCACGGAAATCGACCTCGCCCGGCCTGCGGAACATTCCATTGGCGAGTTCCGAGGCGCCAAAGCCGGTGAAGCGGATCAACTGGGCCTGCTCCTCGGCGGTTGCCGGCCGCGCCTGCTTCGATACTACGTCGGCAACCAGGATCGCCGCTACGTTGGCGCGGGCGCGATCCTTCCAGGAAAAACCGAGGCCGCGGTCAGCATCGAGATAAAAATTTCGGCGCCGGCCACCCCGGTTGTTGGGCGAGGATGCAACCGGCAAAGCCGGGGCGAGGGGTGGCGGCGTCGGATCGGGGTCGTCGTCATTGGCAGCCACCGGGTCAAAGCCGCCGAATGCGGTGACAACAAGCCCAAGGCCGGATGACAATGCAGAGCTGCCAAACATGTCGAGCGTGAATGGATCATTGCTCATGGTGAGGTTTCCTTTGGAATGAGTGCGCGTGTCATCGACCAGCCGAACCGCCCGGCCGGATGCGCTGTGATTGGGGAGGGGTGTGCTGGCTCTACGCGGCCAGCGGCGAGGGGAGGTGGCGAAGGTGCACCGGCAGCTTGGCGGCGATCTCGTCATCAGTCAGGGCATCGAGCAGTTTCAGGAAGGTTCCCTCCGCCCCACCATAGAGCACCACCGTGCGGTGGCCCTGCATCACTGTCGGCCAGCGGTCGCCGGCGTAGCCGCGATAGTCATCGGTGGTCGTGCTCCAGATATGTTCGAGCCGTTCTTCGCGGCTCATCGCCCGCACCGGCTGGCACTCCCGATCGACGATCGCGGCACGCATCGCCTCGACCGAGCTCGGATAGGAGAGGTCGCAGTAAGTGTGGAAATAGCGAACGGCTTCATCGATCCGGATCGCACAGAATACCGAGGTCACGGAATCGGTCATAAATTCCCGCATTGCAAAAATATCTCCACGCATCGAGAGCGGCGGCAGGATGTCCAGCATGTAGCTGTAGGAGGTCTTGTCGATCTCGAACCATTCGCCGGCATAGACGGCAGACTGATCACCATCGAAACGGTCGGGGCGCTTGGCGTGCCGGTCAAACAAGCGGAACATGTCGGCGCGCCTGGCAACGCCCTGAAACACTTTGCGCGGGAGGGATATCGAGGTCATCAGCTTGGTCCTTCCGGGGTTGTGGACCGAAGGCAGCGGTGGCGTTTCGACCTCACTATCCTCTTCAGTCCTTCATGACCCCTTCCGCGTTGCTGCGTCCGTGTCCGGCCGGGTCAAGGGCCGGCGCATGCCCGGCGAAGCTTCCCTTGATGCGGCCGGCGCGCATGCGGCAGGCCATTGCCTACTTCCCCCCTTTCTTTCCCGTTTTTCCTTCTCCCTGTTCTGGAGGACCCCGTTCCAGTCCTCCGCCGGCGGGCGTAGTCTCTGCCAGTCGCAGCCGGACGCCTCAGCGAGCGTGCGCAACCGTCCTGCATAGACGTCCCCTTGGGAATTGGTGTCCGTGGCAGCGACCAGGGTTAGTCCCGGCCGAACAGCAAGTTCGGCGAGCGCCACATCGGTCGTTTGAGACCACCCACCGCCGGTGCTGAGATAGAGAGTTTCCTCGCGCGACCCCTCGAGCGCGGCGAGGCTCATCGCGTCAATTGCTGCTTCAGTCACGCAAAGGCGGCTGGCATCGGTCGGGCCTAGCCGGAATAGAACCTTGGAGCCACCAGTGGAAAATCCGCGCCAATCGGGACCGCGCTCTTCCCAGCCAACGATCCGGCCATCACTATCGACATGGCCCGCCCACATGCTGCCAAAAGGTCCTTCCCGCAGGAGGCCTTCCCGGATGGCTTGCTGCACGATGGCGGCCGGAATTGAGCGCTCCCAACACAGATAGCGCCAGGCGCCTGAGCCGCGCGACGGCGTGAGCCGGCTTCGCCAACGCTCAACAATGTCTTCCACCCGCCTCGACGTCCGCTGGGGTTTCCATTCTGGTCGGGAAATTTGAAACCCGACCAGCGACGCGACAGCTTCCACTGCATGCGGAAAGGGGATCCTATCCAGAAACATGGCAAGGCCGAAGACATCGCCCTTCTCGTCGCTGAGGGGATCGAACCAGCCCCGTCCGTCATGGGTGACAATGACGATGTTGCCGCCACGCCGGTATTTGGCGGCGCGGCGGGTGCTTTCCTTTATATCGATTTCGTATCCGGCCTGTTCCAGCACGGCTTCGCAACCGACCTTGGCGCGCAGCGCCTCTAATTCTTCTCGTTTCATTTTTTCTTCGGTCGCAGAGCGGCCGTCCCTTCTTTATTCCCGCATGTTGCGGGTCACCTTCCACCCCGCCGCTAAGAGCGGAGGGGGCAAGGGCGCTGCATGCAACTGACAAAAGTTGCAGCGAGGTGCAGCGGCGAAGCTTCCCTTGCGGCCGACAGGTCGCCAGCGGCAGGAAAATGCGGGTCTCAATGAAACCCGCGCGGGAAATATTCATGCACAATCTCAAGATCGTCTTTGTCATCGAGTTCGTCGGACGGAAGGACGCCGAATTCGTCACCGGATTTGAAAAGGGTGATCGGAACCCTCAGGTCATTGCAGAGGTGGAAGGCGTGGGCCTGGGCGAGGGAAAGATCGTGTGCCATGGTCGAGTGCTCCATCGGAGCGGGTCAATTCCCGCTGATGGCTCCTCAAAAGGAACAGGAACGGTCGCGATCACCGCGCAGACGAAAGCGGAGCGGCGGCAGCTCGCTAGCCGACCCTTCATGGGTTGATCGACGTAGATCCGGACCTGGTCCAGGACGCCATCTCAAGAAGCGGGATTGGTTTGCTTTCTTTGCTGCAACGTTCAGGCACATGATCATCCACAGCAGATCAATACCGTATTTGCGCCCACGATGTACAAGACGGCAACATTCAATAAGCGCGTATAATCGTTTTATATCAATGGGATATGAAAAATCGCGTAAGGTGAATTATGGAACCAATCGGCGGACAAGGCCGAATACAGCGCCCCAGAACCTCATCCAGAACCTCATTCGGATGCAGTTCGGCGAAGAGCGCAACACGATGAAGCCAGAATGGGCCGTGTGGTGCCGATCCGCAGCATGATATTGCGATCGATCATGGCGCTTCATCTTTCTGCGTGAAGGTATCGACGGACACCCTTCACGTTCCCGACGGCCGTTCGTTACCGTGGCCGAGTGCACCTAATCCGTCAGATGTACATTCGCCTATTCGACGCCTGGCTAAAGCGCGGAGAACAATATCGGTTCCGGTGCGTTTTGCTCTGAGCGTTCGCGTTGATGTATTGTGGAGGCAATTCCGACGCGACCCAGACGGTCTCGTTCGCCCCGGACCGTCTGGACCTCCCCATCAATTGCCACCTCATACATCGCCCTGGGCCAGTGCAGGCCCAACTGCCCGCGCCGTGTGGCGTTTAACCTGCCCCTGAACTTTCATCCAGCTGCGACTAGAGCCTCGGCGGTTCAAAATACGCCAAGTGGCGCGGTGGGAGCAACCGGCGGGAACATCCGCCCCACTTCCACCCTAGTGTGTCTAGAAATGCGCTACCCAGGTAAAGCTTCGCTCACCCTTGGGTATCGCGTGGCGGGCTCGTTTGGACTCGACTTGGTCCATTTCCCCTTCTCTCGGCGAGGGGAACGGGTGTGCCCCTCCACCACGCGCATGCGATGAAGCGGGCAGCAGCCCGATAGCGTCCTGCATCTTGAGTTCAGCCAAGCCGGGGGCAACCAGGTCGATTAGCAAATGCCACGGTAACTAACCGCCCACGTCGCTGACCGTCAACAACGATTTGTCGGCGTGTCACCGTCTGAATTTCGGGATCTCGTACCCCAAGTCGCGATGCGCGACGAAGGGCTTGCCGTTCGCTACAACCCGGCCGCACGTACTCCTCGTCGTAATATCGACCGTCTCGGTCGCGATCGCGGAACTCCATGTCAGGGCGCCCATTCGGACCGATATATAGATCCAATGATTGGGCCCATGACGTGGATGAAATGGCAGAAAGTGCTCCGACCGCGAGCAGGCCTGCTGCCAGAATATTGTGAAGGGACTTTCGCATGTCCGCCTCCTCTGTAAAGTTCAATTGACCATAGAGGTCCGAACGATGAAGGAACCGTAAGGTTCCCGACACCTTTGCTGCTCGGATGCCAGTCGCAGACGGCGAACGCATATCGGTCACCGCCGGAGCACACGGTCAACGCCTTCCTTCCGCCTTGTCCCGCGCTAAATCCTAGATGCAACAACCGCGCCGGCAGGAAATGAACAATTCCGCAGACAACTCAAATCGGACCGATGAGCGAATGCCGCCTCCGGCGCCGAACCAAAAAATCTTAGGGTATCGGTTGAGGCGGTTGTCAGCGCCAATGACGGCGGAGCAGAAAATGGGCCTTGTCAGCAACGAGGTCCGGAAATCACCGCGCCGCATCCATTGGTGTTCACGGAAAGCAAGCTAGCGCTTCGCCATCTTGCATCTGCATTTCGCCGTGATCTTGGCACGATCGGGCGGCGTCTCCTGACGGCTTCATCCGCGCTGATCAACACGATCAAATCGGCAGCGAGCCAACGATTGCCGCACGACACCAAGTTGAAGGCGGCTACCAGGCTGTCCTGCGTGACCAGAGGCATAGCCGGCGGATTAGGTGCCATCACCACGCCGGCATGGTTTCGTTCCCTGCGAACTCCGCTACGGTCATGGAAGGTCGGTATTGCGACGGGGCTTCTGAGCGTCTTGATCTTGGCGATCGGAACGATGACATGGGTATTGAAGGGTGCCCCTGGTGCCCTTAGAAGCCAAGCAGCGTTGTGCGCACACGGCAGCTTGCGCGTCAACTCGATCGGTCCCGTCAGTCCACTATCAGCGGTCACGCCCGGTACGAGGACACGCCAGGCTTAGTCGCCGACCAGAACCGGACTTGGCGTTGCGCTGCTGGTCTGGGCTCCGTCATAACAGCCCGGGATCGTGAATATTGCCAGCACCAGTGCCTCCATGATCTAATCACGAGGCCCGTCGATGACTACTTCCAGGCCTGCAAAAGCATCGGCAATGAGCCTCAAAGGGCGCATTTAGGCAGGATGATGTTTCGAGTTGCTCCTGAGGTCCACCGCCGGGCTATTCTGGCGGCCGAATATTCGCGAAAAAGTTTCAATCAAAGGGCGGAGGCCTCGCGGAAGGTCCTACAGATGGTGACGGCATCAGATATCGCTAACGGGCTTCCGAGTTCGACCCAAACGAATTCTGAGGGGCTGTGCTTGCCCCAATCACCGCGACCTGGCCGCTGACGCTCAGCGCATCGATGCGAAGTTTATTACTTGCCCATTCTTTATCACGATCCCCCGCCACATGTTGACATGGTGTCTATGCGCCCCATTTCGGATGAGTAGTGACTAGAGCCCGCCTTGGCTTACTGCGGAAAGACCCCAATATCGTCGTGAGAAGAGCCCTCATGAAGAACCACCAGCGAAACGAGTTGAAGCAATCCAGGATCTTCAATGATGTTTTCGAGAGTATCCTCGATGCAGTCCCCCAACCGATCTTTGTTAAGGACACACAATTTCGCTTCCGTTACGTCAACGACGCTGCCTGCACTTATTTGGGTCAAAAGCGCCGCGAGCTGATCGGTTACACGGACTACGACTTTCGATCAGATCTTGAAACGAAGCGTATTCGAGAGGCGGACCAGCGCGTTCTTTGTACCGGAGAAGAGCTTGCACTAGAGGAAGAGATTGTCCTGCCCGACGGAGCCGTCAGAACTGTCGTAACACATAGATGTCGGGCGGAACTGGCAACAGCGCCGGCGGAGCAGGTGGTCGTAACGACACTCCTGGATGTTACGGCGCAACGCCGCGCAGAAGCGGATCTCCAGGCGAGCCAGCAACACTATCGAGCGCTGATCGAGCTGCATCCTCAAGTGCCGTGGACTGCGGACCCTTCGGGAGAAGTTCTCGAGATGGGTCCGCGCTGGAAAATCACCGGATTTGATCCGACCGATGCGCTTGGGACACGATGGGCACAGGCAATGCATCCCGATGACTTGCCAAACGTGCAGCGGCAGTGGTCGAATTCATTGAAGACCGGACAGCCCCTTGACATCGAGTTCCGCTTGAAATCCGTGGAAGGAGGATATTGTTGGTTCCGCAGTCGCGCGGCCGTGCGCCGGGCTAAGGATGGAAAAATTGTTCGATGGTACGGCACGGTTGAAAATATCGATGATCGACGGATAGCTTTGGAGGCCCTGAAGGAGAGTGAAGCGCGGTTCCGGGCGATTGCCGACGATGCGCCTGCCATGATCTGGGTAACCAATGAGACGGGTGATAATGACTATCACAGTCGCCTCTGGCTTGAGACGACCGGGCAGACCGCTGACCAGGCAGCTGGGAAAGGTTGGCTGCACGCAATCCACCCGGATGATCGCCAAAGGGTTGAGGCGAGCTTCAATCGTGCCTTCAGTCTGCGAACCTCGATCCGGACTGAGTATCGCTTGCTACGCGCCGAAGCTGGCTTGGCCTGGGTCATCGACATCGGACAACCGCGGTTTGCTGCGGACGGTAAGTTTCTGGGTTTCGTTGGCATTGCACTGGATATCACCGAGCGCCGCAACGCAGAACTGGAGCGCTCGCTGGCGAAGAAGCAGATCCACCACATGGCGAGACACGACGCACTGACCGGGTTGCCGAACCGACAGTTTCTCTCTGAGGAGTTCGAGCTGTTGTCAGGCGAAATCGCGCCAGGCACGCGAATAGCCTTTCTTTGCCTCGACCTCGACGGTTTCAAGGGTGTTAACGACGCTTATGGTCGACCCGCAGGCGACTTGCTGCTGCGCCGAGTAGCCGAGCGCTTGCGAGACTCTGTATTACATTCGGACATTATCTGCCGACTGGGCGGTGACGAGTTTGGCGTCTTGCGTATCGGCGTCAAGACCAGCGATGAAGCATCAGACTTTGCTCAGCAGCTCATAGACGCGGTGAACGCGACCTATGAGCTTGCAGGACGCGCTGTAGACCTTGGGGTATTCGTTGGGTTGACGGTCGCTCTCAAAAGTGATCGGTCGCTCGACGCGTTCATCCAAGATGCCGACATTGCTCTTGATCAGGCAAGGTCTTTCGGGCGTGGATCGTATGTTCAGTATGAACCCGGCATGGACGCACAACTGCGCGCAAAACAAGAGATGAACGTTGCGCTTCGGCGTGCGCTTGACCAAGGTGAACTAGAGATCCACTATCAGCCTCTGGTCAACCTTCACACAGACCAAATCTCTTCATTCGAAGCCCTGATCCGCTGGTCGCATCCCGAGCGTGGTTCTATATCTCCAGCTGAATTCATACCAATTGCGGAAGAGACGGGTCTTATTGGTTCGCTCGGCGAATGGGTCCTTCGTGAAGCCTGCGCTGAAGCAGCCGCATGGCCACCCGGTATCAGCGTTGCGGTCAACCTTTCGCCACTGCAATTTAGGCATCAAAACCTCGCCCGGACAGTGTCGACCGTCTTGAACAACTCAGACTTGGATGCCTCACGCCTCCAGCTCGAAATCACGGAGTCCGTACTGCTCGACGAATCTGAGGACAATCTACAGCTCCTCAAGGAAATTCGCCAACTTGGCGTCAAGATCGCCATCGATGACTTCGGGACCGGATATTCTTCGCTTGGTTATCTGAGAACTTTTCCTTTTGACAAGATCAAGGTCGATCGGAGCTTCGTTGCCGACCTACCGGACGGCAAGGAGAGCCTGGCGATTCTCAGAGCCGTCGCAGCGATTGGCCGCTCTCTTGGCATTATCACAACGGTGGAAGGCGTAGAGCGCCAAGACCAGCTCGAGGTGATCAAGGCCGAAGGTTTCGATGAGGCTCAGGGATACCTGTATGCTCGCCCGCTATCACCTGAGCAAGCTCGCGGGTTCATTCAACGAAATGGGCGCGAGGTTGCTCCGACCTGAGCCGTGGGGCGGAGCAACGGACCTGCCCGTCCCAATAACGAAATGATGCGTCGCGCGTGGATGTAGGTCACACGGTGGTAGCGCTCCAGGAGGCCGAATTTCATCCGGGTTCTGGGAAGATTGCAGAAGGCGAACACCGCGCGCTTGTACGGGTTGGGGCCCAATGACTGCTCCACCAAGATCGAAGTCTGTTGATCCCCGCACAAAAGTCGATCGGATCCCGGTGAAGTTAGACGCGCAGATCATCAGCCAGCCGGAACACCGCAACGCCCCAACGCTTCGATCTTCGCCAATGTCAGCATCCGCATCTTCAAGCTCAGGCCGCGCACCGTTTGGGAGCCACGCTTTCAACCTCACCCTTGGCGATGTCGGTCGAGTCGACGGGACCAGCGGCCGTGCAGTCGCAGATACCGCAACCCCCGGGACGAAGGCCGGCGGCTCGCTGTTAGACATAACTGTCAATTCCCTCTCGGTCGTTTGCCGGCGTCGGCACAGCGCCACCCAGTTGCGCAACTGATTGGCGTTGACCCCGTGCGCCAGCGCAAGCCCTGCCATCGATACCCGGCTCAAGGGCCGCATCAACCAAGCGCCCCTTCTGCCGTCGACCCCTTGAATTCTCTGACCGGGCTAGTGCTGGCCCATACCGTGCTCGGCGCGCCCTTCGTCGCGCCCACCTCGATGTGTGCAACACTCAAATCCACTGCAGAAACTTGCGGACCGCCTTCTCGCTCGAGCGCCGTTCCTGGTGCACAAGGTACCACCCGCCAGGGTGCATGACATCGGATACGAGCAGGGCAACGAGTGTCCCATTGGCCAAGTCCGCCTCGACCAGGAACTGCAGCACCACGACCAACCCCTGACCGTTGGCTGCCGCCTGTCGAAAAGCGGCGAGGATTTTTGCAAGAGGTTGCTCGCTCCGACGCTGGCCGCCCACATCGCGGCGTCGTCGGCGGTCCCGTTAACTGACAGAAACGAGAAATGCCTGAGATCTTCCGGCGTGTTGATGACCTTGGCGATTGCGGGTGCGCAGACGCCAACGAGGCGCTCGCGGCGAAGCAGCGTATAGCTGAGGTTCGGCCGGTTCCGTGCGCGCGTGTAGATGAAGCCGATATCGGCGCGGTCGGGATTGAACTCCCAATCAAGAAGGCTTGCATCGAGATTGACCGCGATTTCGGGCGCCGCCTCCCTTGAAGGTCTGGCGGCGCGGTATCCGCCAACGCACGGCGATAGTGACATAGACCTGCACCGTCGACGTCGGGGCGTTCGATTGACGAATGAGGTCGGTGGTGAGCGCGCCTTTGTCGAGCGCCTCCTGCACGACCGGAAAGTAGACCGCCCCTTCCCGGCTGAGTTCCACACGCCCGGGAAGTCTAAGGAAAAGCGGTGAACCGAGATTGCGCTCGAGCGAAACCCGCTGATGGCTGATTGTTGGTTTCCACTCGGAACTGAGCCGGTTAGGCGCATAATTTCCATTGAGATTTGAGCCATGTGACCTTCCCCTCAACGCGGTGAGCGGCGGGGGCAACGGAGTGATCCACATGGGACTTTTAAACATCATCCGTCGGATGGCGCTGGGAGAGAAGCAATCGATCCGCGAGATCAGCCGGTCAGGAAAACTCGATCCAGACCGGCGCGTGATCACTGGTGTGGGGCCAGGCTCTGACCGACTTGTCGACCTTTGCCCGCTTCAGACCGGCCGCCAGCGCCGGAGTTAGCAGGAAATGATCTATGCGCAGCCCGGCGTCGCGAGCAAAGGCATTTCGGAAATATTTCCAGAATGTGTAGATCCGCTCATTGGGATGGAGATATCTGACCGCATCCGTCCAGCCCTGATCAAGCAGGCGGGCAAAGGCTGCCTTCACCTCCGGCCTGAAGAGCGCATCGTCGCGCCATCGCTCGGGCTTGTAGACATCGAGATCGGTCGGCATGACGTTGAAATCGCCGACAAGAGCAACCGGAACTCCAAGTTCGATCAACTCTGCTGCGTAGTCACCAAGCCGCTTGAACCAGCGCAGCTTGTAGTCGAACCTGGGACCTGGAACCGGATTGCCGTTCGGCAAATACAGGCATCCGACAATGATGCCATTCACTGCTGCTTCAATGTATCGGCTATGGCTGTCATCTAGATCGCCTGGAAGACCACGGCGCGTCTCGATCGGCGCTTGCCCACGGGCAAGAATGGCAACGCCATTCCAGGACTTCTGCCCATGCCAGATCGCACTGTAGCCGGCGTTCTCGATTTCGCGTCGAGGAAACCTGTTATCGGCCGCTTTAAGCTCCTGCAAGCAAACGACATCGGGCGTAGCTTCATCGAGCCAGCGCAAGAGCACCTCAAGACGGCCATTGACCCCATTCACATTGTAGGTGGCAAGTTTCACGGGTTTTGGTCCTTGCGTTTTGACATCCGGCACATTGTGGCCGGCCACCTGCGTATTTTCATCTTTGGCCCACAGCAGTGGTTTTGCTCTGTCCAGAACGCGCGCGCTCGAAAAAAGATGCATTGCAATCAAGCCGCTAAGCCGGGTGCAAGAGACGGACGGCTCTTAGCCCGCCCGTTGCACGAAAAGGTTTCGCAATGGCAGGGAACGATTTGCCGCCTCATCGGTTGATTTGCGTCGGTTTAGGTGAGGAGAGTTTTTTATGGCTGCCCCCAGAGCGAATTGGAAAGGCTTCATCAAGTTTGGTGAAGTTGCCTGTGCCGTCGCCCTCTACACTGCAGCATCGTCATCCGAACGTGTGGCCTTCAACACCCTCAATCGTAAAACTGAAAATCGGGTCCGCCGGGAGTTCATCGATAGCGAGACTGGAGATCCTGTCGAGCGGGAAGATCAGGTCAAAGGTTACGAGACCGAAAGTGGCCGGTACGTCGTTCTGGAGCCTGAAGAAATCGCGGCCGCTGTCCCAGACAGCGACAAAACATTGAAGATCGAAGCCTTCATTCCCTGCTCGCAGATCGACACGACCTATTTCGACAAACCCTATTACATAGCCCCGGACAAACTGGGCGCCGACGCCTTCATGCTCCTTCGTGACGGTATGAAGCTTGAAAATGTTGCCGCCATCGCGCGCACGGTTCTTTTCCGCCGGATGCGCACCGTCCTGATGCGCTCACATGGCAAAGGGTTGATCGCATCCACCCTCAACTTCGACTATGAAGTGCGCTCGGCCGAGAAGGCTTTCGAAGGTGTTCCGGACTTGAAGATCGAAGGCGAAATGCTCGATCTCGCCGAGCACATCATCGAAAAGAAAAAGGGCAGTTTCGACGCCAGCAAGTTCGACGATCGCTACGAGGCCGCTGTCGTCGAACTGGTCAAGGCCAAGCTGGAAGGGCGGTCGCTTCCCAAAAAGAAAGTGCCCGCCGCGTCGAAACCGGGCGATCTTCTCAAGGCACTGCGCGAAAGCGCGGGCTTGGGCACGACGACGGCAAAGACCAAGCGCGGGGCCGTCAACGCCAACAAGGGTGCTACCCGCAAGAAACCCCAAACGACAGCTACCCGGTCGAAATCCGCTTCCGCGCCGAAGCGGCGTGCCAGCTAAACGGAGAATGCGTCCATGCCGGTTCGTCCCTATTGGAAGGGCTATCTCAAGCTCTCGCTGGTCACCTGCCCAGTTCAGATGATGCCAGCCATCTCCGACAACGAAAAGGTTCGCTTCCACACGCTGAACCGCGAAACCCAGAACCGCGTCATCAGTCACTACGTGGATTCGGTCAGCGGCGAGGAAGTCGAGGAGGAGGATCAGGTCAAAGGCTATCAGCGTGGGGAGGACGAATACCTGGTGCTGGAAGACGAAGAACTCGAGAATATCGCACTGGACAGCACCAACACGATTGAAATTGAGACCTTCACACAGCGCGACAGCGTCGAATGGATCTGGTTCGATACACCCTACTATCTTTCTCCCAACGACCCTGTCGGCCAGGAAGCGTTTTCCGTCATCCGTGATGCGATGGAAGCCAAGGATATGGTCGGGATCTCCCGCCTGGTCATCAGGCGGCGAGAGCGCGCGGTTTTGCTGGAGCCGCGCGGCAAAGGGATTGTCTTGTGGACTTTGCGCTACGGTGACGAAGTGAGAGACGAAGAGGGCTACTTTGCCGGTATTGGCGACGCGAACGCCGATTCCGATCTGATGCCGCTCGTTCGACAATTGATCAAGAAGAAGACCACCGAATGGAATCCGAAGCTGGTCGTCGATCCGGTGCAAGACCGGCTGCTTGACATTATCAACGCCAGGAAAAAGCATCTGAAGAAGCCGGGCAAGGCCACGCCAAAATCAGCCGATCCGGAATCAAGCAATGTCATCAACATCATGGATGCACTGAAAAAGTCCGTTGCGGCCGAAACAAGGTCAAAGAAGTGAGAAGCAAGGTGCAAGGACGCTTGGCTACTGTGGTCAGCCGGCGCCCTTCGTGCGTTGCTGTGATAGACATCAACGAGGTGGGCGCCGGGCGGCAGCTGTTTGCCGCTACGCCCACCTATACGGCTGACAGCTTTGGGTCCAGTGTTTGCCGGCCCGGCCGATGTCCGGCGCTCGTGTGCATGAGATAGCGGTAAGGAGATGTCAGGGGCGGGTCGCCATGCCACTCTCGCGCATTTCGAAACAAAGGGTTCCGGGCAACCGCTCTTAATCGCGATGCCCAACCTGCGAGGGCCAATTGTACATAAAAAAGACGCTATATGCCTACACGAGTCCCGCTAGCCCTGGGGCGCCAAGCTCGTCCTTATGCCAGCCTGCGCGAAGCGCGTCAGCTGTGTCTGAGTGGCTTCCGGCGTGTAGAGGACATGGACCGGATGGCCGGAGCGGTCGAGGCGTTCGGCCTTGCTGAACGCTTCGTCGAAACCCTCTGGGTTTGCATCAACGGATCCTGCAGCAGCATCTTGTTCGATCACATAAAATTGCGCATCTCCAATATCGGTTGTCATGTGAATTCTCCCATTTCACCAACAATCGATTGCGGCTGCGATGGTTGCACCACAAACAACAAACCTGGAAAAAGCGTCGTACATGCGGATCTCGCATCAATGCCGCCCGGCGGCTGATCGGAAATACGCGTCTTCCGGGACCTATCGCAATCGATAGCGAAGAAGTGGATGTTTCCGCCGGCGCACCTGACAAGTCTTTTCCAGAACGGAAATCGCCGAACACCAGGTGCACAAGAAATTGGCGACGCCTTGACCTATCAACAAAATTCCCGACCTGCCGTTCCCGTTGTGGCGACCCTATGTGATGCTGCTGCCTGTCCGTCGCGGAACAAAGCCATATCCGCCATGTTGGGTGCGATCACTCGGACGTTAGAAAGGCTTCCCATGACGATCATGGTGAGGGAGATGAAGGTCCTAGACATCATGCCGGATCTGAGGAAATGGGCGCAATCGATGCGCTCGAATCCCGTCCAGTCAGCGGCGCTGGTTGAAGAGACGCTCGAACTGGCCCTTGAGGAGTTCGAGGCCTTCATCCGCTCACCCGATCAAAGACTGTGGCTCTTCAAACTGATGAAGGACATCCAGCGCGGTCACGTAGCGCCAAGATCGACGATTGCGACCGCTCGAAGTACCCTGACGGGCGCGGCCATTTCATGTCGTTAAAGTCGGCGACCTCGGCCCAGCCCTCCCTGAGATTGGAGCCAAACAAGGCTGGATTTCGGTGTCCCGCAAATGCGGAGGTAGCGTCGTTGTAGATCATCCCCCGCCCCGAGAGTGAAGCAAGTGAGCCGGTGTGATCGAAGGGCGCACCAATCGAACGGGCGTTCGCGTCTCGCGGAACATCCAAGCAAGAGGAAAGTTCTATACGTCGCGAACCATCCAATAGGAGAACAAAATGGCGACCCAAAAGACACTCAATGATCTCTTTCTTGATACGCTGAAGGACATCTACTTTGCTGAGAAGCAAATCCTGAAGGCGCTGCCGAAGATGGCCCGTGCTGCTCAGGCCGAGGAAGGCAAGGCAGGATTTCTGAAGCACCGTGACGAAACCCAGGCACAGGTCGAACGGCTGGAGGAGATCTTCGAGCTTCTTGGTAAACCGGCGCGCGGCAAGACGTGCGAGGCGATTCAGGGCCTCATTGCCGAGGGTGAAGAAATCATCGAAGAGTACAAAGGGACTGCCGCGCTCGATGCCGGCCTCATTTCTTCGGCACAATCGGTTGAGCACTACGAAATCGCCCGCTACGGCACGCTTATCGCTTGGGCGAAACAGCTGGGGCTCAAGGCAGCTGTTCCGTTGCTGGAGGCAAACCTGGCGGAGGAAGTCGCCACCGACAAGAAGTTGACAGAGCTCGCCACTGCTTCGGCAAACGCCAAGGGGGCTAGGGCCGCGTGAACCCGCAAATGGGAAGAAGACCGCGCCAGCACGGCCTTCTTCCCACCCGAGGCTTCAGGTGCTGGGAGAAACTCAATGGCAAAAACAACGTCGAAGACCAACTCTAACACTGCAAAGATTCATGATCAGAGCCTCCATATTGGGAAAGGCGGCGAGCTCCATCAGTTTGCTGAGGACGGATTTTCGACCCTGACGACTGCGCAGGGTGCGCCGGTTGCCGATGACCAGAATACCTTGCGCGTTGGGCCCCGGGGTCCTGCACTTATCGAGGACTTTCATTTTCGCGAGAAGATCTTCCATTTCGATCATGAACGGATTCCGGAACGCGTGGTTCACGCACGCGGCTACGGCGCGCATGGATTCTTCGAAACGTATGAGTCTCTGGCCGCCTATACACGCGCCGATATTTTTCAGCGCCCGGGCGAGAAGACGCCTGCGTTCGTCCGATTTTCGACAGTAGCCGGTAGTAAGGGTTCTTTTGACCTCGCGCGCGACGTACGCGGTTTCGCGGTAAAAATGTATACGAAGGAAGGAAATTGGGATCTGGTCGGAAACAACATTCCCGTCTTCTTCATCCAGGATGCCATCAAGTTTCCTGACATCGTCCATTCCGTCAAGCCTGAACCCGACCGGGGGTTCCCCCAGGCACAGTCAGCTCACGACAATTTCTGGGACTTCATTTCGCTGACGCCCGAGAGCATGCACATGATAATGTGGGTGATGTCGGACCGAGCGATTCCTCGTTCTTTCCGCTTCATGGAAGGATTTGGCGTTCACACCTTCCGCTTCGTCAACGCAAAAGACCAATCTACCTTTGTCAAGTTTCACTGGAAGCCGAAACTCGGCCTGCAGTCGGTCGCTTGGAACGAGGCTGTTAAGATCAATGGCGCGGATCCTGACTTCCATCGTCGCGATTTGTGGCAATCAATCCAATCCGGCAGTTATCCGGAATGGGAACTGTGCGTCCAGCTTTTCGATCAGGACTTCGCCGACAATTTCGACTTCGACATTCTCGACCCGACGAAGATCATTCCCGAGGAGGTGCTGCCGGTCCAGGCAATCGGTCGCCTGGTGCTCGACCGCATGCCTGACAACTTCTTCGCCGAGACCGAGCAGGTCGCCTTTATGACCCAGAACGTTCCCCCCGGCATCGACTTCAGCAATGACCCACTTCTGCAGGGTCGCAACTTCTCCTATCTCGACACGCAACTGAAACGCCTTGGAGGTCCGAATTTTACGCACCTGCCGATCAATGCTCCCAAGTGTCCCTTCGCGCATTTCCAGCAGGATGGACACATGGCCATGCACAACCCGGTCGGACGGGTCAATTACCAACCCAATTCTCACAACGATGGCCCGCGCGAAACACCCGTGGAAGGTTATCGCCATTTTCCTGCGGAAGAACAGGGATCGAAAGTTCGGATGCGTGCGGAGAGCTTCGCCGACCACTACAGTCAGGCAAGGCAATTCTACATCAGCCAAACGCCTCCCGAGCAGCGCCACATCGCCATGGCGCTCACGTTCGAGCTCAGCAAGGTCGAGATACCTGTAATCCGAGAGCGGATGGTTTCTCATCTTCTGAACATCGACGAGACTTTGGCCACGACGGTTGCTCAGAAGCTCGGGCTAAAGGGCATGCCGGGCCCGGCGGCAGCGGCGATACCCACCCGACAGGACCTCCAGCCGTCTCCAGCCCTCAGCATCGTTGAGCGGGGGCCGCAGCGATTCGAGGGGCGCAAGCTGGGCATTCTGGTCACCGATGGAGTCGATACCAAACTGCTGAAGGGATTGACTCAAGCGGTGCAAAACGAGAAGGCCGTTGTTGAAATCGTTGCTCCGAAGGTCGGCGGCGTCACTGCCTCTGACGGCAGCTGGGTTGAGGCGCATCACATGATCGACGGCGGGCCGTCGGTTCTGTTCGACGCTGTCGCTATCCTCTCATCCCAACAGGCGATTGACGACCTCATGAAAGAGGCAACGGCACGCGACTTTGTCACCGATGCTTTCCAGCACTGCAAGTTCATAGGCTACGATCAGTCCGCCCTTCCGCTTCTGGAAAAGGCAGGAGTTGCGGACGCATTCGACGAGGGCGTCGTGGCGCTGCCGGGTGAGGACGGACTTTCCGCGTTCGTTTCTCAGTTGGGCAAGCTGCGCGTGTGGGGCAGAGAACCTTCCATAAAGCTCGGAAAGGCCTCGTCGTAGATCGGCTCACGTGTAGAAGGCGCGGCGCTTGTGCCGCGCCGTTCGTCTTGAAACGGCCTTCGTCGACAGGCCGTCAAGTCTGTTAAAATCTTACCAGGATCATTTTCGCCCGCGCTGGCATTCCGGGCGCCTACCAACTTGATCCGTCTCGTCCATGAGGCACGAGGGTGACGCGGCCAATTTTCAAAAGGGCGACAGATCCTCTCGTTTATGGCCTTGAGGCTAAGTCCAACAGGCATCCTGGTTTCTGTAGGCAAGCGATGTTCCATTGACGCCAAGGCCGGGGCACATCGACATCCCCATGGAACATTCCCCTGTGTACCCGGTTCACCTTGCTCGAACGATAAAACGATAAGAACACCACAGGGACAAATGACCTTTCCTTGTTTTCGCACAGAACTCTCGTATGAGATCGTGAACTTGTCCAAGGTACTTTTGCCTGTTCGGGCAGCCCCGGCAACGCAATCTTCGCAGGCGGCGTGCCCAAGCTATCGCAGCGACGGCGCTGAAAGCGCCATGTTTCCGGCCGGATCAACGGCTTCCGAAGACGGCGGCACTTCTGACAGGAGACCCTGATGGAGACTGCGCTTGTCGTTGGGTACCTTGCCTCAGTCTGCTCTGTCACGAGCTTCTTGCCGCAGGTCTGGAAGATACTTAAGACGGAGGATATGGCCGCGATCTCAACGCGCATGTACGCACTTACCGTCACGGGTTTTGCACTTTGGTCCGTGTTCGGCATCATGCGTGGGGAGTGGCCGATCATTCTGACCAACTCGTTGTGCTTTTGTCTTTCCGGTGTGATCCTGACCAAGAAGTTGCGATCGCGACGATGAGCAGGATTGAGCATGGTCGACTTACCGTCGTCCAGCACTGCGAAGTCTATCGCCACGCAGATCAATTCGCCGGATGGCCCGCCAACTATGGCCTGTGGATTTGGGATGAAGAAGTTGTCGTTGTCTTTGCTCAGGGCCGGTTGGGAGCACAGGGCGATATTCACGCGCGCGACCGCGCTCATGCATTCGTACCCCGACAGGCTCGTAGCTTCGACGGAGGGCTGACATGGGCGTGTGAAACCTTCAATGGACGAACGCCTGGAGGGCGGACGCTGTCGGCGGATGAGCATGTGGAAGAGGCCCTGCGCGCGCAAGGGAGCATTGATCCGGGTCAAGATTTGTCGATGTTAAGATACCCGGTGGATTTTCTCGACCCGGAAACTATCGTCTTGGCGGCGCGAACGGGTATTTGGGGCCATCCGGTCAGTTGGTTTTACGTCAGCCGCGACCGCGCGCGTAGTTGGCAAGGTCCGTATGCCATCAATCCAATGGGTTTGCCGGGCATCTCGGCGCGGACCGACATCGTGCCCCTATCTCATCACGACGCCCTCTTCATGTTGACCTCGACAAAATCAAGTGGGGAAGAAGGCCGGGTCTTTTGCGCGCGCACGAGTGACGGCGGCACAAACTTTCGCCTGCAAAGTTTCTTGATGGGCGAGGCGGAGGGTTATGCAATCATGCCTGCATCCGTCCTTTTGCACGACGGTAGGGTGTTGACACTCGTGCGACGAATGGGGGGCGGGCCTGGGGGTTGGATCGACACGTTTGTGTCCGATGATTTGGGGCTAAGTTGGGACAGAGTGGGGTACCCCATTGAGACGGGCTACGGCGGCAATCCGCCCGCCGTGTCGATCTTGCCTGGAGGAAGCATCGCTCTGATCTATGGCTACCGTGACAAGCCTTACGGCGTGAGATGTCGCATCAGCCACGATGGCGGAAGCAGCTGGTCTACGGAGACTATCGTCCGAGAGGATGGCGGCAGCCCGGATCTGGGCTATCCGCGCATCGTAATGCGATCAGACAAATCATCACTTCTAGCCGTTTACTACTTCAACGAATACGCCGATCGGGAGCGATTTATCGCAGCGTCAATAATCCATCTGCCGATATAGGTCGGCAAGGTCGTATGCGCGTTCAAGCTTGTCCAAGGCTCGTCGACAAGACATATCGACCAAAAGTTAGATTTCGGCGGTTGTGGGCGCTATTTATCGAGCAAGATTTTTTCCACCTCGCTCTTAAGCTGATTTTGCGAGTAGGGTTTGCCCAGCCGAGGAAGATCAAGACCGGTTCCCTCCGGTAGATCAGCATACCCCGTTGCTACCAGGATGGGCAGGCCTGGTCGCAGTTCGCGCGCTTTTTCCGCCAATTGGGCACCGTTCATGCCCGGCATGGAAAAGTCGGTAATCATCAAATCGATGCGTGCCTCTGAGGACAGTACTTTCAATGCACTCTCCCCCGAATTCGCTTCGACTACGCTGTGGCCTAAGTCTTCCAGCATATCGACCGTGCTCATGGCGATCAACGCATCGTCGTCGACAACAAGGATGCTGACGCCAACATCGATACTTTGCGTGTTTACCGCGGGCGTTTCGCTCTTTTCAGGTGAACGCGCTGTGACGGGCAGCCAGAGTTCCGCGGTCGTACCCTCACCCGGCCTGCTGATGAGTTTGAGAGCGCCTCCAAGCTGCTCGGCAAGGCCGTGGATCATGGAAAGGCCAAGCCCCGTCCCTTTGCCCAGTTCTTTCGTGGAGAAAAACGGATCGATCGCACGTCTCAGCGTATCAGCATCCATGCCGACTCCATCGTCACTCACGCTCAAGCACACAAACGCTCCTTCTGACAGGTGGTCGGCAGGCTGGACATCTTTGTACTCCCGCAGACATATTGTGATCGCACCACCGCCCGGCATCGCGTCACGCGCATTGACGACCAAGTTCAAGAGAGCCAGTTCCACCTGGTTTCCATCGACCAGAACAGGCGGCAAATCGTCGTCGATATCGGCCGTCAGCAAGATTGCACTACCCACCGAACGCACCAGCAGCTCCAGCATGTTCGAGAGTAGGGCCGCAATATCGACGGGCTCGACCTCTAAGTCCTGGCGACGCGCGAACGCCAGAAGCCGCTGTGTCAGCGAGGCGCCGCGCTCTGCACCCTGCAAGGCTCCCTCGACAAGTCTCAGGGCTTTCGCGTCATGCGCGACATGCTTTCTCAAGAGCTCAAGATTGCCAAGAACCGCCATTAGAAGGTTATTGAAGTCGTGAGCGACGCCGCCGGTCAATTGGCCGATCGCTTCCAGCTTTTGCGACTGACGGAGTTTCGCTTCAGCTGCCTCGCGTTGCGCGCTTTCGATCCTTAGGGCCGCTGTCCTTTCTTCCACTCGTCGTTCAAGCGTCTCATTGATGGAGACCAGGTGCGCCTCGGCCATTTTTCGGTCGGTAATGTCACTGGCGACCCCGGCAAGCCGAACTGGATAACCAGCAGCATCTTTGACAAGGCGCCCGCGGACCTCGGCCCAGTGAACCGTGTTGTCCGGCCAGATGGACCGATACTCGGCGATGTAATCCCCGCCCGTCGACAGGGTTTCTGCAAGCAATGCGTCGCGCCGCGCCCGGTCGTCGGGGTGAACCGCGTTCGCTAGCTCTTCATATGTCAGCCCCGCGTCTGCGGCCCTACCAAAGATGCGTCGGAATTCCGGCGACGAGGTCAAGCTCCAGCCATCAAGCTCGATCTGCCAGGTGCCCAAATGCCCCGCGAGCAATGCCGTCTTGAGGCTCAGTTCACTTTCGTGAAGCTCGACCATCCGGTTACGCGCTTCATACTGTCGACGCCGATTTTTTTGAGCGGTCTCTATCACACTGACAAACGTGGTTGGGTGGAAGGGGCGCTCGAGAAAGGAAACGCTGCCGAGTGCCTCGGCCAATCGCGCCGCAGCTGGATTTCGCTCTGGTCCGGCGCCGCGGTGCGCGAGAACGATGAAGGGAAGATCCGACCAGCTTGGCTGATGTTTCACCCATGCGTTAATCGGCGCGATATTACCGGAACGGAACGCCTCTTCGACAACGACGGCCAAGAGGATATCATCCCCCAATCGGCTTCCAAAGTCGCTCAAACTCTTTGCGACAACAGACGAGATTCCCCGTTCGCGAAGCAGTGCCGCGGCTATCATGCTATCGCGACCTTGAGGCGCATAGACGAGCGCGACGCTAAAACGGTCAGGAATTGGAATCGCTCCTTTTCAAAAGTGGCCCGGCCTCGCCGACAAATTGAGGCAGGCCGCGCAGGACGCCCTGGAAACCTTGAAGTGGCGGGCCAATAGTCAAACCCCCGCGTCCAATGGTGTATTCCCGAATGGTGTTTTCGTGTTCCCCTGTCCGCTTCTTGACGATCGAGATGGCTCGTCGCACCCGTCCGAGTGCCTCGAAATATCGTAGAAGTATTACGCTGTCGGCCAGGTAGGTGACATCGAGTGGCGATTTCATGTCCCCAACGAGCCCGTGCTGGGCGACAGTCAAGAATGTGTTGGCGCCCTGTCGATTGAGATACTGCAGAAGTTCGTGCATGTGGAGGATCAGCGAATTTTCCTGTGGCATGGCGGCCTGGTAGCCGTTCACACTATCGATCAGTACAGTTTTGGAACGGGCAATATCGACACGGTTGCGGACACGGTGCGCAAACTCGCCAGGCGAAAGCTCAGCGGCATCCAACTGCTCGATATGGAGCCTACCCGTGTTTTGCATCGCTTCGAGATCTATACCCATGCGCTTAGTCCGGTGAAACAGAAGCCCGAGTTCCTCGTCGAAAACAAAGACCGATGCATTTTCCCCGCGGGCCATCGCGGCGGCCACAAACTGCAAGGCCAAAATCGACTTGCCTGCACCCGCGGGACCTAAAACCAACGTACTTGATCCCTGTTCGATACCCCCACCCAGTAGCGTATCCAATTCTGTGATGCCGCTACCGACGGGAGACCGGTCAAAGTCGGTTCGATGCTCGAGCGCCCTCAATCGTGGGAAAGCCTCGACCCCTCCCTTCCTGATGACAAAGTCGTGGAAGCCACCGCGATAGGCCTGCCCCCGATACTTCATGACCCGCAGCCGGCGCCGCTCGGCACCATATTCGGGCGCCAGTTCCTCAAGATGTATGACGCCGTGAACGACGCTGTGGACCGTCTTGTCCAGAACGTCGGACGTCAAATCATCAAGCAGCAGAACCGTTGTGCCCTGACGCGCGAAGTAGTGCTTGAGCGCTAGGATCTGCCTGCGATATCGCAAGGAGGACTGCGCCAGGAGCCTAATTTCAGAGAGGCTATCAATGACGACCCGCTTGGGCCTCACACGTTCGAATACCTCAAAGATGAGCTTGGTCGTTTCGCCCAGTTCAAGGTCTGACGAGTAGAGAAGGCTTTGCTGGTGATCCGCATCCAGAAGGCTTTCCGGGGGCACCAGTTCAAACACTTCGACGTCTTCGCCGATTGTCATATTGTGGGAGGCCGCTCCGGCGCGAAGCTCCTCCTGCGTTTCGGACAGGGTTACGTAGAGCCCCTGCTCGCCATCAGTGGCGCCGCTTAGGAGGAACTGCAAGGCAATCGTTGTCTTACCGGTACCGGGATTACCTTCGAGAAGAAACACGTGACCGCTAGAAAGACCGCCGCCCAGAATATCATCAAGACCAAGAACGCCAGTTCTGGCCTTCACGCCCAAACTCTTGCCCTCCGCTACGCCACAACTTTTCATGTCAACGCCTCGAACATTTACAGAAGGGAAGTAATTAAGGCACTATTTCCCCACGGCTAGTGGCGGCGCTCGAAGATCATAGAAATGATGTTGGCATCCCGCGCAAAAACTGGCCAACGCTCGGATTGGACGGGTGTATCGGACGATCGGTGTTCTCGGCATTGCCGCGGTGAAAGGCAAGCCACCCCAATTGATCCACGGCATGCCCTGAACGAGCGATCGGTCAACCTTTCGTCAGTATTGAGCAAGTTTGACCGAAATGCTTCGGGCTGCACTCGCGACACTACCGTCAGACCAAAGTGACGGCAGCAGATCACCTCGCACAACTGCCCATCGTTGACTTCCAAAAACCGCTTTGCCTTAACGATCACGCTCCAACGGACGACGGGCGGGTCGCCGAACAATGAACGTCTACGGGTGGGCCCTCGACCTTGCCAACCTGCCACAACTCCTGCGCGACCAACAGATCGATGTGTCCTCGGGCCATTGTAACGGGACCAGCCGGAACCTTGGCGCACGATCGCGGTTAGTCTGGTAGATGACACTGGAGACCTGAAATGAGCACGTATCTCGACAACCGGCCCGGCAAAACCAACTTGCCAGTTAGGCCCGTACCGATCCCTGCGGAGAAGGCACGTCAGGGCCTCCTTGGGCGGCCTGTCCTTGTCGTGCTCGTATTCGGGCTAGTACTGACGATGATCGCCTGGGCGATTGCGGGGTTCTACGGAGAGAGCGCCGACGACGATAGCAGGACGACACCAGCGCAGGTCACGATGGACAAGCCGGCGATGACGCCTGACAACCAAGCCGTCCAGACGATCTCCCCGCGAAACGGGGAAGCGCAGACGGCGCCGGTTGATCGCGATCCAACTGCTCAATCCGGAACGGGAGGCCCATCGCAGATCAGGACGTCCACAGGAACCGAGAAAACCAGGTAATCGTTCGAGTAGCGCGAAAGAGCTAGAAACTGACCAATCCGAGGTCGAGCGACGCACGCAGCTTGGCATGTACCGGTACGTCCCGATATCGCTCGAGCACTTCAAGAGACAGTTGCTTGCCATGATGAGACACATTTCGGGCATCCAAATGCGCTCGCCGTTAAACTGTTCATGCATAACTCTACGTCCAGGGGCAATACCGATCTGGTTGAGCGACGCGACATTAAAACCGGGTCGAGCTGCCTTGATATACCGCATGGCGAAGGCAGCGCGATTCATCTTGTCGGCAAGGATCCGACATGGCACTCGGGGAGCAGTCACCTCCAGGATCAGATCACCGGAAACGAAGCGATCCCCAGCTGCGACGCCACTATTATCCAGCCTTTGGATACAGAGATTTTCAACGAACAAGCCATGCGAGATCGGTATACCCAACTCAAACTCCCACCAACGACGATCGACACCCCCAAGAGATACACCGCCTGCTCAGGCCCACCGTCATAATGACAGAGGCATCGCCCTGAAGGCCGAGAAGACCAACGTGGATAGGCTGGATCTGAGGACGCTTATTGATGCCGGTTTTGAGATACTTTCCGGGCCGTGGTTCAGCCTTGCCGATGCAAAGTAAGCGCGAATTTCTCCGCACCTTCTGCAATTGAGTGAGCTTTGGCATGAGGTGCCGAGATGATGATCTTGGCCGAGGTCAGTTCCGGACGATCCGACGACGACAGCGCGTCGGCGACGAAGGTCGACAGACCCGGGTTGGCGGCTGCCGCGATCGTCTCGACCGAGGCAGCGCCACCTTCGGAGGCCGAGGCGAACGAGGCGGTGCGCACGGTGATCACGCGCTTGGCTTCGCTCGTCTGCACCGTCTGGATGGCGTTGCCGGCATAGATCGGCCGTTTGAAGGTGTCGGAAGAGACAACTTCGGTGATTTCCGAGACCTGGACGACGTCCA
>NZ_JABEKT010000003.1:575322-743332 GCF_013283195.1 Ensifer adhaerens
TCGCCGGGTTGGTCACTTCGATCGCATTGGCGGCATCCGCTTCAATCCATTCGCCACCAATCAGGGCAGCCTGGCGAAACAGTGACGGGTCCTTTAAGTGAGAGAGCATTGTTCCTCGACGATCTCCTGGAGCTTCCGAAACACACCTCCGGCCCACCCGTGACAGGGCGACGCACGGTGCTGCCGTTAGCATTTAGGATTTCGGCGGCTTTGTTTCATCGAAAATCCTGAAAGCTCTCTTCGGCATTCAGTGCGTGATTTTTGCGCCTGATCCAGCATAGGATCGATCTTGGTTGAGTAGTTCGTCGCGGCCCTAGGAGAATGGGAGCCTTGCGTCCAACCTCATCTCATGAGCATTGGGAGGATGCCAGAACATGCCTACGACTGTACCGACGCGCAAAAGCGAATACCGGATGACGCTTCTCGAACAAGTGCTTGTTTTGCTCGGTCAAGGGAGCATCTGGTACACTTGCTACGCCTATCCCTACGACCCGCGGGAACGCAACGCATCTGTCGAAACCGGGCTTGCCTGAACGGAAGAGATGGCCCGTGGTCCGGCGGCAAAAGTCAGACCCTATAAGCGGGTCGATCGAGCGACCGACGCTCCGAGGCGGTGCCCAGAAGCGTCGGTTGTGACCACAGCCAGCGGGGCCGTCGTCGGCATCGAGGCGTTGTCCGCACCTAAGAAGTCGTTTCGTAGTAGAACGTGCTGCGACGTAACGTTTTCTACGCCAGTCTCAGACCTGAGCTACCCGCGGATCGTTCGGTCGAATAGCAATTCCAAGACCGCATCGTTGTCGCACTCCAGGTGTTGAAAGCGAAGACCTTCAGCGACTGGTCCTGATGATCGGAGCAGTGGCATCACACCCGACCCAACCCGCATGGTCCGTTCCCGTCGACACGTTATGCGATCATAGTGGCCCCGATAGTCGTTGTCGAAGTCGAATCTCCCGCAAGCAGCGCTTCATGGTAGCTCCAGAACTCGCTCACAAACCGTTCGGCAAGCACGCTGTCGGAACCTTGGCTGCGCCGGATCGCGAGGAAGCCTGCATCGACGAAGATGGCGAAAGGCCTGACGACAACGCCGCGCCCACGGAATTCGGTCGCGGACGATGGGTCGATAATCGCAATGCCCGCCCCTTCGGAGACCAGCGTCAGCGCGGTATGGGAAAGGCGCGTTTCCAACGTCGATGACCGAGGAATGCCGGCCAGCGCCACTTCCACGCGCATGGCAAACAGCGTGCCAGGCTCCAGTGTGATCATGCGCTCATTGGCGAGATCGGCCGGCATGATGTCTTCCCGGCCGGCAAGCCTGTGACCAGTGGGAACCGCGACGACCGCAGGTATCGGACGGGTCTCGATCAGAAACCCGGGACGGTCGAGCGGACCATCGGCAAAACCAAGGTCCACCTGCCCCGATGCGACCGCCTCGATCACCAGAGACGACGGAATACCGTTCAGCGACGCATGAACGTTTGGACGGTCGCGCAGGAACCACGCAAGAAAACGCGGCATGATCCCGTTTGCCAGTGCTGGCATGGCGGCAATGCGGAGCATCCCGGCATTCTGCCTGCTGATCTCTTCGGCAAACGCCTTGATGCGCGATAGGCCGACATAGGCCCGCTCCACCTCCTGGAGCAACGTCAGGGCCTCCCGAGTGGGCGTTAGCTGGTTTCCCCTGCGGTCAAACAGCTTCAGCTTCGTATCGATTTCAAAGTCACGGATCAACCGGCTCACCGCCGGTTGAGTGATGGACATCAGCTCCGCCGCCGCCGTCATTTTTCCGGTCAACATGACGGTACGGAACGCTTCCACCTGACGCAGGTTCATGGATCACCATAATATTTGGTTATGCTCGCGGCCAGATTACGAATTTGACGGTATTGAAGCAAGCTGTCAAACCCACTGGAAACAAACCGTGGCGCCTGGCTCGAACCGGCGCCGCACCAAGGGAACAAACTGGTGGGTGCTTTGAGCGCGTATCTCGATCTGATGGGGTTCGCCGAGGGAGCCTGGGGCATGGATATGCTCAAGGCGACAGGCGTTACCCTTTGCGTTGCCCTCAGCGGCTTTGCCGCCGGGGCGGTTTTTGGCTGTCTCTCCGCGGCGGCGTCGTTCTCGTCGCTGCGTGCTCTGAGGGCGTTAGCCGATGGTTACACCACCATCCTGCGCGGTATTCCCGACCTGCTCGTCATCTATCTCTTCTATTTCGGCAGCAGCGCGGTTTTAAGCCGACTCGGTGCTCTGTTCGGCTCCGAGGGCTTCATCAGCGCGCCCGTCTTCCTGACCGGCGCTCTGGCGATCGGGGTGGTTTCAGGCGCCTATCAGGCTGAGGTCTATCGCGGTGCGGTGCTCGCGCTCTCCAAGGGCGAAATTGAAGCGGCAAGAGCCTATGGCATGCCGAACCACCTTCTGTTTCGCCGCATCATCCTGCCCCAAGCGACGCGGTTCGCAATCCCAGGTGTCGGCAATGTCTGGCAACTGGTGCTGAAGGAATCAGCGCTCATCTCGGTGGTAGGGCTGATCGAACTGATGCGACAGGCCCAGATCGGCGCGGGCTCGACCCGCAAACCCTTCACGTTCTTCCTGACGGCTGCGGTGCTTTACCTGCTGATCAGCTTCGTGTCGGGCGTCCTGTTCCGGATTGCAGAGAAGCGCGCCATGCGCGGGATCAGGCGGGCACTATGATCGATCTTCCCTTCATCTACGACGCCTTCGTGCAGCTTTGCAGCGGCATCCCGCTGACGCTGCAACTGATGGCGGTGTCCGTCGCATCCGGCGCCGTTCTGGCAATTGCTCTTGCAGCGATGAGACTGTCGTCCTGGCCACCGCTCGACCTCCTGGCGCGGATTTACATCTTCATCTTTCGCGGCACGCCGCTTCTGGTGCAGCTCTATCTCATCTACTACGGCCTCAGCCAGTTTCCCGAACTGCGCAAGACCTTCCTATGGCCGTTCCTGCGGGAGGCCTATTGGTGCGCAGCGCTCGCGCTCGCGCTCAACACAGCAGCCTACAGTGCCGAAATCATCCGCGGCGGCGTGCTCTCAGTGCCTGCCGGGCAGATCGAAGCCGCGCGTGCCTATGGGATGAGTGGCCTTACTCTCATTCGCCGCATCATCGCGCCACAGGCGCTGCGGCAGATGCTGCCTGGCTACTCCAACGAAGTGATCCTGATGGCGAAATCGACGGCGCTGGCCTCGACCATAACCATGATGGAAGTCACAGGGCTGGCGGCAAAACTCATCTCGGCGACCTACCGCCCCGTGGAGATCTTCATCGCCGCCGGCGCGATTTATCTGCTGCTCAATTTCATCGTCAGCCGGCTGTTCAAGCTGTTCGAGTACCGGCTCTCAGCCGCGCAGCGCCAACCCATCTACCGACGTGCCGCAGGAGAAAATGCATGATGAACGCAGCCCTCGCACCGGCCGTGAAGATCACCGGGCTCGAGAAGAGCTACGGTGCCTACAAGGTGCTGCACTCCATCTCGTTCAGTGCCAACAAGGGTGAAGTCGTCTCGATCCTCGGGGCCTCGGGATCCGGCAAGTCCACGCTGCTTCGCTGCATCAACATGCTGGAAGTGCCGGATGCGGGCGAAATCTCCATTCACGGTGAGAGCTACAGGCTTACGCAGCGTTCGGGCTTTGCCCCGCGCGCCGCCGATCCGAAGCAACTGCTGCGGCTTCGTTCCCAGGCGACGATGGTGTTCCAGTCCTTCAATCTGTGGTCACACCTGACGATCCTGGAAAATCTGATCGAAGCGCCGGTCCATGTGCAAAAGCGCAACCGCGCCGAATGTGTCGCGGAGGCTGAAGCCCTCCTCGAGCGGGTGGGCATTGCCGACAAGCGCAACTTCTATCCGGCGCATCTTTCCGGCGGCCAGCAGCAACGTGCGGCGATTGCCCGGGCACTCGCCATGCGGCCCAAGATCATGCTGTTCGATGAGCCGACTTCGGCGCTCGATCCGGAGCTGGTCGCCGAAGTGCTGAAGGTCATGCGCGATCTCGCAGCCGAGGGCCGCACCATGCTCGTCGTTACCCATGAGATGGACTTTGCCCGCGACGTCTCGAGCCGCGTTCTGTTCCTGCACAAGGGGCTGGTCGAAGAGGACGGCCGCCCGGAACAGGTCTTCTCGAACCCGAAGAGCGAGCGCTTCCGCCAGTTTATTTCCAAGCACAACGCCTGAAACCAACTTTGAAAAAACGAAGAGAGGAGAACGCATGAAACTGAAGATTATCTTGTCTGCCATCGGCCTGCTGGCAACAGCCCATGTCGCGCAAGCGGAGGACGTGATCCGCATTGCCACGGAAGGCGCTTATGCGCCGTGGAACTTTTCCGGCCCCAACAACGTGCTGGAAGGCTTCGAAATCGACCTGGCGAACGACCTTTGCGAGCGCATGAAAGCCAAGTGCGAAATCGTCGCGCAGAACTGGGATGGCATCATCCCTTCGCTGACGGCCGGCAAATACGACGCCATCATGGCGGCCATGAGCATCACGCCAAAGCGTGAGGAAGTAATGGCCTTCTCCGCCCCCTACGCCGCAGCGATCAATTCCTTTGCGGCAATGGAAGACAGCGGTCTCGCCAACCTGCCGGAAACCGGCAAGCCGCTTTCGGTCGATTCCGAGGCCGCCAAGCCCGTGCTTGAGGAAATTGCCAAGAAGATCCAGGGCAAAGCTGTCGGCGTACAGGGCTCCACCACGGCTTCCGCGTTCATGGAACAGTACTTTCAAGGTGGCGCCGACGTTCGCGAATACAAGACCACCGAAGAGCACAACTTCGATCTGGCGAGCGCACGCCTCGACGCAGTCGTGGCCAATGCGACCGTTCTCGCAGCAGCACTCGAGAAGGACGACATGAAGGGTGCGAAACTCACCGGCCCGCTCTTCTCGGGCAAGGTGTTCGGCATGATCGGCGTTGGCCTCCGCAAGGAAGACACCGCACTGAAGGCGCGTTTCGATGACGTCATCAAGGCTGCCGTCGCCGACGGCACTGTGAAGAAGCTCTCCGAGAAGTGGTTCAAGGTGGACGTGAGCCCGCAGGAATAAGCCTCGACAACTGGCCCGTCCGAGTTTCGGGCGGGCCACGCCACCGGCATACGGACCGAAAAGCATGCGCAGACTACCAGATCAAAACATCGTCATCATTGGAGCAGGCCTTGTGGGCGGCGCCCTCGCCTGGGGCCTTGCGCGCGCGGGTGAGCGGCCGCTGCTTCTGGACGGAGACGATCTGTCGCTGCGCGCATCTCGCGCCAACTTTGCGTTGATCTGGGTTCAGGGCAAGGGGGTCGGCGCTCCCCATTATGCACGCTGGACAATGCGCTCGACCCGCCTCTGGCCGGAATTCGCGGCAGCCTTAAAAGAGACTTCCGGCGTCGATGTTGCTCTGAAGCAAAATGGGGGCTTCACTTTTGCGCTGAGCGAAGCCGAGCTGGAACGGACGCACGAAGACGTCGTGACGGTTGCACGCGAACTTGGCGATGATGCCACCGAACATACCCTGCTCGACCACGCAGAGACGGCGAAACTGGTGCCGGCGATCGGACGGGATGTCGTCGGCTCCGTCTATTCGCCAATGGATGGCGACGTGAACTCGCTCCGCCTGCTTCGGGCGCTTCATACCGGCATGATAAATCTAGGCGCTGCTTATGAGCCGCATTGTGAGATCGACGAGATCACCCCCCGATCGGGCGGGTTCCAATTGAAGGGCTCCTGGGGCGAGGTTTTCGCCAAACGCATCGTCCTGACGGCTGGCGTCGGCAACAGCCGGCTTGCCGCGATGGTCGGTATTCACGCGCCCTCCGTGCGCAGCAAGGGGCAGATCCTCGTTACCGAAAAATGCCGTCCATTTTTCCCCTACACCTCGGCCACGCTCAGGCAAGCCGACGAAGGCGGCGTGATGATCGGCGACAGCCAGGAAACCCACACGGACTCGATTGCGACCAACCAGGACATCAGCGCGGTTCTGGCCGATCGCGCCATCCGGACATTTCCCTGCCTGAGTGGCGTCAACGTCCTTCGCACCTGGACCGGCTTCCGCGTCAAGACGCCCGACGGTTTTCCCATTTACGAGCAGTCGACCGCCCATCCCGGTGCCTATGTGGCGATGTGCCATTCCGGCGTGACGCTTGCCGCAATCCACGCGCTCGTCGTCGCCGGTGAGATCGCCACCCAGCAGGCCGTACTTGCCGGCAACACATTCCCCGGCCGGAGATTTCATGTTTCGCAGAATTGATAAAGCAGCGGATACCGTCGCCATCACGTTCGACGGTATCCCGATGCGCGTCGACACCGAACAGACGGTGGCCGCAGCACTCCTTAGCCAAGGTATCAGCACGTTGCGCAGGAGCGTCGTCGGTGATCGCCCACGTGCGCCCTACTGCCTGATGGGTGTCTGCTTCGAATGCCTTGTCACCATCGACGGCATTCAAAACCGGCAGGCTTGCATGACCGTCGTGCGGGACGGGATGGCGATCTCATCGCAAAGCGGTGCCCGCTCTCTGGACGAAGGGTGCTGACGATGGCGCTCCGGATAATCGACGATCTTCACCTTCTCGACCGCGAATACGATCTCGCGATCATCGGTGCAGGGCCGGCGGGGATGGCCGCTGCGGCGCAAGCGGCCGCCGCTGGCGCGCGAACGATCCTCCTTGATGAAAACCCCGCTCCCGGCGGCCAGATCTACCGGTCGATCGAAAGGAATTCGCCAGCAAGACGCTCCTTCCTCGGCAACGATTACTGGAAGGGAAAGGGCGTCCTTAAGGCGTTTCTTCAGTGCGACGCCGCCTACCTACCCCAAGCACTTGTCTGGAGTGTCGAGCAAGGCGAGACCGATGGAAAGGCAGCTGTCGAACTGCGCGTTTCGGCCGGTGGCAAAAGCAGCATCGTCCATGCACGTCGGGTCGTCTTCGCCACCGGCGCGATGGAACGGCCGATGCCCGTAAGGGGGTGGACGCTTCCCGGCGTGATGACGATCGGCGCGGCTCAAATCGCACTCAAATCTTCAGGGCTTGTGCCCGACGGCCGCGTTGTCTTGGCAGGCAGCGGCCCCCTGCTTTATCTCTTTGCCGACCAATTGCTGCAGGCAGGTGGCAACCTCGTCGCAGTACTCGACACCACGCCGCGTTCGAACTGGGCGAAGGCGCTGCCTTTCCTGCCCCCGTTTCTGGTTTCGCCCTATCTGCTGAAGGGCCTGGCGCTGTTTGCCAAGGTCCGGCGCTCGGTGCCGGTTTTCACCGGCGTCGGGACGATCGAGGTCATCGGTCAGGACCGGGCCACCGCAATCCGCTTCCAGGCCAAGGGCCGGACGGAGGAAATCGGCATCGACAGCGCCTTCCTGCATCAGGGAGTCGTCCCGAACAACAGCCTAGCCAACGCGACCGGATGTCTTCTTGCCTGGAATGACCGTCAGAAGTGTTTTCAGCCAGAACTTGACACATGCGGTAGATCCTCGCTGCCGGCGATCTACGTCGCCGGTGACGGCGGCGGCATAGGCGGCGCGCTTGTCGCGGAGGTCGGCGGGCGGATAGCGGCGCTGGCCGCCTGTCTCGATCTCTTTCCGGAGAAGACGCGCCGGATCGGACCGCTCCTGGCGAAGCACGAAAAGCGGCGCAGGGTCTTGTCGCGCGGGCGCACCTTCATCGACACGCTCTATCAGCCCGCCGTGGCGTTTCGCGCGCCGACCGATCTGGAGACGATCGCATGCCGCTGCGAAGAAGTGACGGTCGGTGCCATCCGTGATGCCGCCGCGCGCAACGTGGTCGGCCCCAACCAGCTCAAAACGATGCTGCGTTGTGGCATGGGGCCGTGCCAGGGGCGCATGTGCACGGCGACCATCACCGAAATTCTGGCTGACGTGCAACAGCGGTCCCCCGCCGAAATCGGCACCTACAGGCTTCGCACACCGATAAAGCCCGTCCCCTTGCGCGAGTTCGCCTCGCTCCCGCTCACGCCGGATGCCGTTCAGGCCGTTACCGGTGACCACTCCGACAGAAGCTGACCCCTCAACAAAGGAAACAAAAATGGCAGAACGTCATCTCCGCACACCCATCATGCACCGCGTCGTTGAACACAACGGCATCGTCTATGTCGGCGGCACGACCTGTGACGACGAAAGCCTCGACATGGCCGGCCAGACCCGGGAAATCCTGGCGAAGATCGATCGTTATCTGGCGGAAGCTGGCACCGACAAGACCAGGCTCCTGACGGCCACGATCTTCGTGACCGACCTTGCCAAGAAGCCGGACATGGATGCCGTCTGGAAGGCCTGGGTTGGCCCGGAAGAGCTGCCGACCCGCGCGACCGTGGGCGTCGCCGATCTCGGTGGCGACACGCTGATCGAAGTGGTCGTCTCGGCCTACAAGTAGCCGTCGCTGACCGGATCATGCGAGACGACCCAGTCTCGCATGATCCGGCGCAATCATTCAGGCGCTCGGACGGGACTGAAGCTTGTCGAACGGGGCGACCGCCTGTCGCAGAAAATCTATGAGCTTGCTGGCTGCGAGCGATCGTGGATGGTTCCTCGGTGTAAGCAGCCACAGATCGATCGTCGTGTCCGGAACGATACTGCGCCGCACGAGAACGTCGCTGCCAAAATCGAGCCCGACGAACGAAGGCACGATGGAGACGCC
Organism: Ensifer adhaerens; assembly: GCF_013283195.1. Classification (GTDB taxonomy): domain Bacteria; phylum Pseudomonadota; class Alphaproteobacteria; order Rhizobiales; family Rhizobiaceae; genus Ensifer; species Ensifer adhaerens_G. The sequence continues at coordinate 583,949 of NZ_JABEKT010000003.1, forward strand.
GACGCCGTTGGCAACGAAACAACAGGCAGTCTCCGAGAGCGGAACCTCGATCCGGTTTCTCTTCTGCACGCCCTTGATCTGGAAGGCACGGTCAATCGTCATCAGCGAGCAATCGTCACGCGCCAGCGAAATGAAGGGATCACCGCCGAGATCTTCGAGATCGATGACGGATTTGTCCGCCAGCGGATGGTGCGCGGGAAGCACGCAGACCATTTCGAAACGCATAAGACGCTCGGCATCGACGTTGGGATGCTCGAACGGCAGCACGCTGAGGCCGATATCCACCTGTTGTGCCGCGACGAGATCGATGATGCGCGGCGAAGGCAGGCTTCGCATCGTGAAGTGAATATCGGGCTGTTCGGCAAGCAGGGGCGAAAGCGCTTGGGCGAGAAAACGCGTGGTCAACGCGGGCGGGGCAACAACGGTAATCTCCCCCCATTCCTGATTGCGGACGGCATCGGCGAGCCGTGCCACGCGCGCGGTCCCCGAGAACATCTTTGCGACCTCGACCGCAAGCAAGCGGCCTTCGAGCGTTGGTGTGAGCCGGCCGCCGGCGCGAACGAAAAGCTGGAAACCGCAGGCTTCGGAAAAGCTGCGCAGGAGCTTGCTGACCGCCGGCTGAGAGATCCGCATGCGCTCGGCGGCAAGTGTGACGGATCCGGTCTCGACGGTGTTGTGGAATTCCGAAAACCAAAGAAGCGGGAATTCGGCGTATTCAAGGTGGTTGAAAGGCTCGAACACCCGTTGGCGCTTGCTCCCAGCAGCTGGTTCAAAATAGCGGCTCACCGGTCATGAGGGCCGGTTGTTCGATGCCCATGAGCTTAAGGATGGTCGGAGCAACATCCGCAAGTATCCCGTTGCGCAGCGCGGCCACGCCGTCGCGACCAAAGAGGAAGGCCGGTACCGGATTGAGCGTATGTGCCGTGTGCGGCTCATTGCTGACAGGGTCGATCATCAGCTCGCAGTTTCCGTGGTCGGCAATAGCCAACAAGCAGCCACCGCTGCCATGAACGCTCCTAACGATTTCACCCAAGGCCGTGTCCACCGTTTCAACCGCTTCAATTGCGGCTTTCAAGCTGCCGGTATGCCCAACCATGTCGGGATTGGCGAAATTAACAACCACGAGGTCGTAGGCACCGCTTTCGATCGCCGCCACGACCTTTCCCGTCAGCTCGGGCGCCGACATCGAGGGCTGCAGATCGTAGGTCGCGACCTTCGGCGAAGGCACGATGAGCCGGGCCTCGGACGCAAAGGGCGCTTCGCGACCGCCGTTCAGAAAATACGTGACATGCGGGTACTTTTCAGTCTCCGCCATATGAATCTGCGTACGACCGGCCCTGGACACGGTTTCGCTGAGGCCATCCGCCAGCGTCTGCGGTGGGAACAGGGTATGCATAACCGCATCGAGATCCCCACCGTACGACACCATGCCGACAGCGCTTGTAAGCTGAGGCATGGATTGTCTCTGAAATCCCACGGCTCCCGGAAGCAGAAGCGCGCTTAAAATCTCGCGGACGCGGTCGGAGCGGAAGTTGGCGCTTAGAATGGCATCCCCGTCCTTGAGGCCCTCGTAGCCGTCAACGACGGTTGGCACTATGAACTCATCTGTCTCGCCACGTTCGGCAGCATCGCGAACGGCCATCTGCACGGATAAAGCCACATTGCCGCGGCCATGTACGATTGCGTGATACGCACGCTCAACGCGATCCCACCGCGTGTCACGGTCCATGGCATAGAAGCGCCCGCTAACGGTTGCGATCATGGCGTCGGCCGGCAGCTGCGCAGTGAGCAGCTTGAGATATTCTCCAGCCGTTCCAGGCTGCGTATCGCGACCGTCAGTGAATGCGTGAATGATCGACCGTACGCCCAGGCTGGAGAGTGCGTGCGCAAGTGCTGCGATGTGGCCCTGATGGGCATGCACACCGCCTGGAGAAACAAGCCCCATGATGTGGCAGGCACCACCGGATCGCTGTAGCCGTTCGGCAACGCCACTTTCGGCAAGGTGCTCGACCAGACTGCCGTCCGAGACCGCGGCATCGATGCGCGGAAGGTCCTGCATCACAATGCGGCCCGCGCCAATGTTGAGGTGACCCACCTCGGAATTGCCCATTTGCCCTTCAGGCAGGCCAACCGACGGGCCGTGTGTCGTCAGGAACGCATGCGGACAAGAAGACCACAAGCGATCAAAGTTGGGCGTCGAGGCCAGGAGGACGGCATTTCCATGGGACTCCTCGCGCCAACCCCACCCATCCAAAATCATGAGAACTGTCGGTTTCCTGCCGGTCATCTATTCTGGCACCGTTTCCTTCAGACGCGCTTCAAGGATTGCAAGGAAGGCACGAAGCTTCTTCGGGACAAACCGGCTCTTCGGATAGAATGCCTTGATCACCCGCCGCGAAATGATCTGACTTTCGAAGAGCGAGACGAGTTCGCCAGAGCGGATCTCCTGCGCAACGCTGTAGAGCGGCAACCGCGCGACCCCAGCCCCTTGCACGGCAGCAAGCACGATTGCGCTTTCGAAATTGGAATGGAAAATACCATCCACCTGCACCGTCACCTCCTCGTCGCCAAGACGCGCGCTCCAAAGTCTGGGATCCGGCTTCTGCGTGGTATGAATCAGGCAGTTGTGATGTTGCAGGTCCACCGGCTGCGAGGGGCGTGGATGCTGTTGCAGGTAGGCGGGCGCAACGCAGATCACGTATGGTGCAGGTCCAAGCTTGCGCTCGAACAGACCTGTGTGGAAGGAATCATCGTCATCGAAATCGCGACTGCCGATGACCACGTCGACGCCGCGCTCCATCAGATTGACTGAACTTGCCGAGACCGTCAGCTCAACCTTCACAGCCGGGTAGAGCGCATTGAAATCGATGATCGCCGGCGCGACCAGCGCTTGGCCTACTCCGGGCGTGGAATGAACCCGCAAGGTTCCAATCAGCTCGCTGCCGAGCCCGCTCGCATCGGCCTTTGCCGCCTCGATCTCCGATAGAATGCGCACACAATGATCGAAGAAGACGGTGCCAGCATCGGTCAGGAACACATTGTGCGTCGAACGGTTGAGCAGGGTCAGCTTCAAAGCATTTTCGAGCTGGGTGACGTGCTTGCTCATATAGGATGGAGACTTGCCAAACAGCTTGGCCGCCGTGGTGAAGCTGCCGTGCTGCACCACGCGGGAGAAGATGACGATATCGTTCAGATCGAGCCCGTCAAAACTCGATCGCGTTGCATCGGAGGAACTGACCATCGCCAACGTATTGGCATAAGCCGGCTCCTCCGGCAATTCAGGAGAAGAGAAGAGATTTGATGACAACGGGGATAACGCCCGGCGGGTTCATGAACTCTCCCAGATCGACGAAATCGAGGTCTTTCAAGCGAACACCATCCACGGAGATCAGATGCGTGTGGATGCCAAGCTCCCGATCCAGAATGCGCCCGATGGTCTGACCTACATCTCCATCGATCATCAGGACAAGCGGTTCCTCGCGCGTTCCATCCGGTGCTGCCACCGCCTTGATCCCCTGCGCCACAGCAAGAAGCCGCTGATACTCCGGTTCTCCTGTCCAGGTGAAGGCGAATGCAATCATCGCCATTGTGTCGCGATCCTGCCGATCGGCGCTCTGGCGGAAGGCCGCGGCGATCTCTTCCGCGTCGACGACTTCAGGCAGTTCCCGGCCGAGATGGACCACCGGGATATTGTGCTTCGGCAGCACGTTAGCACCGTTCATGTAGAGTGTCTTGCCGCTCACCTGTACAGTGAACTGTGAGGCACCGATGACTGTTGCGCGGATGCGCTGCCCGGCGTCGACGATGGGGATGCTGATGTGCGGCGTCAGCTGGCTGATGATCTCGTCTGCCAGCAGTCGGGCGATATCGCCATGGTCGCTCTCTTCGTAGCCGAAAATGTACTCCGAAACGCCACCGGAGAAGGTGATGTAGCTCGGCTCGACAGATCGCTCGAGAGGTTCGGTCAAAAGGAAGCGGCGACCGAGATCGTCGAGCGGCCCGCCCAGAATTTCGTCAACGGCAAGGCTTGCAAGGCGCTTGGCAATCGCTGCGCGGTTGGTTGGGTCCGCCATCGCGGTTGGATTGGTCGAGATCCCCAGTTCTTGCGCAGTCAGGCGCGCGGAATCGTCGAGCCGCGACCAGACGCCCTGCGTGTCCTTGGCAACGAGGCGGCCGCCAACTGCGAAAGCGGCCACGCTGACAATTTCACCATTGTCGATCAGCGCAAGCTTGGTCGTGCCGCCTCCAATGTCGACATGCAAGCCGCAGGCGCCACGCTTCTTCGAAAGGGCCGTGGCACCGGAACCATGGGCCGCCAGCATGCATTCCAGTTTGTGCCCAGCTGTGGCGCAGACGAAACGACCGGACTCATTTGCAAAAATCTCGTCGATTGCGCGCGCGTTCGTCTTCTTGATCGCCTCACCGGTCAGGATGACGGCGCCGGTATCGATATGGCTGCGACGATAGCCAGCATCCTCGTAGCAATGCTGGAAGAAATGGCGCAACTCGCGCGCGTCAATTGTTCCGTCCGGTAGGAAGGGGGTCAACAGGATGGGCGAACGCCAGACGACCTGGCGATTGATGACCACAAAGCTGCTGGAGAGATCCTCGGTCTCGCGTCGCATTACCACCCGCGCAAAGAGCAGGTGGGATGTGGAGCTGCCAATATCGATGCCGACTGTCAGAAGCTCGACCGACTCCTGCTTCCACAGCCAGTCAGCGATTTCCTGACGTTCGCTTTCAGAAATATCTTCGTGTTCGTGTTCAAAATCGAGATCGTGCACAGACCCCTCACCTCCCTTGATATCCCCGGCCCAACGCGTCGTTCAGCTCGCGGGGCCTGCAAGGACTGGCGTCTTGATGACACCAGTCAAGCTTTCCGGCGGCAGCGCCATCACCGCCTCCTCGTCGAAAAGATCCCCCATGGCAGAAGGAACACCGGTCTTCTTCAATTCCTCCAGGAACTTGCGATGAACGCGCGGATCCTGATCCTCATATTCAATCTGGCGACCACCGTCCTTGACCGACGTCGCCCCACCGCCTTCAGCGCTCTTGCGCCTCAGAGAAATGAACGGGTAGCGCCGACTACCCAGGCTGCAAGCTACATAGCGCGCAGGCTGGTCGCAGGTGTTGAAATGCTGATGATACATCCAAAATGGCGGCGTATACATGAAGCCATGTCGCCAGGGGATTTCCTTGAACTCGGAGTCACCCTCGTACCACATCAGCGAGTAACCCTCGCCATCGACGGCATGAACGTGGGTACCGGCGGCGTGGCGATGGGCCTTCTTGTAGCGACCGACCGGCATTTGCGACACGTGAGAGTGCATTGTGCCGTCGGCGAGCACGAAGTTGACGTTGAGCGATCCCTTGCCGCGCCCTTCGAACTCATAAAGCTTGAAGCTTGTGAGGTCATGGACGAAATTCGTTTCCCAGATGTTTTGCACCTTGCGGGCGGATTCCAGACCGTAGGAATAGAGCGAGCCGTCACCATCGAAGTGCTTGGTTCCGCCGACACGGTCCTGGAAGACGAAGTCGTTGGCAAAGACGAAGTCGAGGTTGTGATAGAGATTGATGGTGAGCGGCGCGTTGTTGGTGCAGGAAAGCCGCACCGTGTCGATGCCCGATCCGTTGTTGAACTGATATTTGCAGTTGAGCGGGATGGCAAACAGCGCCTTCGGCCCCCACTCGAACGTGCGGGTCTCACCGCTCGGCAGCCACACCGTTGTCGAGCCGTAGCCGGACAGAACATAGAAGAAGGCTTCATAGAGATGCTTGACCGGTCGGGTCTTCTTGCCGGGAAGAATCTCGATGACATAATTTGCCATGAAATCGCCCATGCCGTGGGTGTGGGCGAAGCATCCGCGCGCCTCGTAGCGATCCCATTCGGCGGTTTCGAGCGCCAACAAGTCGTGCCCGAGATCGAGATGGATCGGAATGCCCTCGTCATTCGACCAGTCCTTGTAGGGATCGACCAGGAACTTTCGGTTCTCCGGATCAGGCGTCACCGTCGGTTCGAGAGGTGATGTGCTGGGGATGCTGGTCATCTCGTTCACTTTCGCTATGTTGTTCGGCGCCGCGATCTTTTGGTTTGTTAGGCGATAGGACTATGGAATTTCGGGCGGGGTATCGGTAGCCCGTTTTCGGAAAAGACATTTTCCCGGAGAGAACTCCGCCGGAGCAAGGTCCCTTAGGCTAGACCGCCTTCGCTTGCCGCAAGCGGCCGCACCGTGCGGCCGAGATAGGTCGCTTCCGCGCCATAGAGCAATTCCTTCACGTCGGCCGCCTTCAAGGTCTTGATGATCTGGTCCACCTGACCGGACAGGGGCAGCATCAGCCCCGCCTTCTGGGCGAGGTCCATGGTCACGTCCATGTCCTTTTCCTGCCAGGTGAACCGCGTCGTGTCCCAGCGCGCGAGCGTGCCGTTGGTGCCGGGGCAAGCAAGCAGGATTTCGCGCATGCGCTGGGTATCGAGCCCGTAGCGCTTGGCGATCAAAAGCGCTTCGAAATTCGCGACGCAGTGGATCCAGTGCAGGAGATTGTTGCAGGATTTGGCGATCTGACCCGCGCCGAGCGGACCAACGTGCACCACGTCCCGGCTGTAGCAGGAAAGAACCGGGCGCACGCGCTCCACGTCCTCGCTGGCACCGCCGCAGAGCGAGAGCAGTGTCGCTTCACGTGCGCCCGATGCGCCGTAAACCACGGGCGCATCGACCAGATGCTGCCCACGCGCTTCGATGCGCGGTTTGAGTGCCAACATGGTCTCGGGACTGATCGTTGCAGCCACCACGATCGTCGCACCGGCAGCCTTCGAAAGCCCGTCGCAGACGTCGATTACCTGCTGGTCGTTGGCGACGACAAGCAGGAACGCGTCGGCGGAACTCGCGGCATCATCGAGACTTTCCTTCGGCAGGAGGCCTTGCTCGAACGCCTGTTGCAGACGTTCCTGGTTGATATCGAAGGCAGAAACCTCGAACCCGCCCTTCCTCCTGATGTGCCCCCCCATGGCGAGCCCCATCTCGCCCGCACCGATGATAGCAATCCTCATATTCACCTCGAAACCTCGCGGCCTAGCCGGGCGCAGTGTTTGATGCAGCCTGACCGGCAACTTCCAAAAGCAGATCGATAAAGAAGCGGCGGCCTCGCAAGAAGCCGCCGCTGTCATGAACGAAAAATCAGTCCTTCTTCAGCGTCTCCTGGAGAACGCTGACAATCTCCGGGGTTTGGTCGAGGGCAGCCTTGACCACCGTGGCGACATCGTCGCCGACCTTCGGGTCGACCGGCAAGCCGAGCGACTCCGCTTTCTTCAGGAATTCCGGATCAGTGGTCGCCTTGGCATAGGCGTCACGCAGGGCCTTGAGGCGATCTTCAGGAATGCCTGCCGGCCCGGCCGTCAGGCGCGAGATGTTGCTCTGCGAGGCAACGAGTGCGATGACTTTCTGGGCATCCGGCTTGTCACCGACGAGCGCCGAAAGCTGCGGCACGTCGGTTTCCGAGCCGCCGATCTGGGCAATGATCTTTGCGTTGCCTTCATTCACGAAGTCCTGGAACGAGGAACGCGAGGCGATGATACCCTGCACTTCGCCGCGACGCATGGCGAGCTGGTCGTCACCACCGTTGTAACCGGAGATGATTTCGACCGGCAGGTTGAGCGCCTTGACGAGCATGGTCGTCTCGATCGTGGAGGCACTGCCGACACCGGCGGATGCGAACTTCACCGGTTCCTTGCTGGCGGCAAGTTGTTCGAAACTGTCGATGCCCGAATCCTTTGTAACGACCATCACGCGTGGGTCGGACGCGACCTTGCCGATCCAGGACATGTTGCCGAGGTCGAACTTGATGGCGGGATCGCCGGCCAGCTGGCCATAAATGAGACCGGTGTTGAAAGTGCCGAAGGTCAGGCCATCCGGCTCGGAGGCGTACACGTAGTTGGCCCCGATCAAGTGGCCGGCGCCCGGCATGTTCTGGACGACGAAGGTCGAGCCGGGCAAGTATTTCTGCATGAACTCGGCCACGAGACGGGCATTGGTGTCATAGCCGCCGCCGGGCGCCGTCGCGACGATATAGTTGACCGTCTTGCCGTTGAAGAAATCGGCGCCCTCCTGCGCCATTGCCGGAGTTGCCGCGATCGCGGCGAATGTCGCTGCGCCGGCGACAGCCTTGCGGATGGAGTGCATGTTCATTGGGTTCCCTCCCTGTTGTAGTTTCGGTGAAGAGCGAGGCTCAGCCTTCGCTCAAAGCTTCTTTCAGTGCTTCGATAACGTCAGGCTTCTGGTCGAGGGCTTTCTCGACAAGCGCGCTGACATCGTTGCCGACGAGCGGATCGACCGGCAGGCCCAGAGTGCGGGCCTTTTCGATGAATTCCGGGTCGGATGTGGCGGCGACATAGGCGTCGCGGAGCGCCTTCAGGCGATCCTCCGATATACCTGCCGGGCCGGCCGTGAGCCGTGAAATCCCGCTCTGGGATTCGATCAGCGCCACGACTTGCCGGGCTGTGTCTCCGTCGATCATCGACGACAACTGCGGCACATCCGTATCGCTACCACCGACCTGGGCGAGGATTCGGCCCTTGCCCTCATCGATGAATTGCTGGAATTCCGAGCGCGAGCCGATCACGCCCTGCACCTCGCCACGCATCATGGCGAGTTGGTCTTCATTGCCATTATAGCCCGATACGACTTGGATCGGCAGTTTCAGCGCCTTCACGAACATCATCGCCTCGATCATCGAAGCGCTGCCTTTGCCGGCCGTGGCGAACTTGATCGGTTGCTGCAGCGACCGGAGCTGCTCGAAGCTTTCAATGCCCGATTCCTTGGTCACGATGAGGACCCGCGGGTCGGACGCGACCTTGCCAATCCAGGACATCTTCGTCAGGTCGAACTTGATGTTCTGATCGCCACTCAACTGGCCGTAGATCAAGCCGGTGTTGAAGGTGCCAAAGGTCAGTCCGTCCGGATCGGACGCATAAATGTAGTTGGTTCCGATCAGGTGGCCGGCGCCCGGCATGTTCTGGACGACGAACGTCGAGCCGGGCAGATGCTTCTGCATGTACTGGGCCACAAGCCGGCCATTGGTGTCGTAAACGCCACCCGGCGAAGTCGCGACGATATAGGTGACGGTCTTGCCGTCAAAAAAGGCCTTTCCATCCTCCGCCCGGAGGACCGCCGATCCCGCCATCAGAAACACGGCGGAAAGCGACAGTGCCGAAACCCGTCCCTTCATATTCATTCTCCTCCCAATTTGCTCGGCCGTCCGAATGGGCGGCAATCCCGGTTTTCCGGACAAGAGGCACACTTCACCGCTGGCCGAACCAGCCTGTGCCGCCATGCTTGCCTTTGCTTATTCTGTGGCGTCCCGGTTTTTCGGGACGCTCTTTTTTTAAAGATCAGCTTCAGACCACGCCGATGCCGACCGTCCTCAGGAGCCACGGCGTTACGAAACCGGGGAACAACTGGATGTGCAGCAGTGCGCCGAACAGCAGATAGAGGACGACGGTTGCACCGACCGCAAGCGAGAGGCTCATCCTCCACGAGCTTTCAGCCTGCCGGCGCAGGAAGGTCGCGAGCATGAACGGGATGCTCACGTAGAAGCCGAAAGCCAGTATGGCGGCCACGAAGGCCACGAAGTAGATCCACATAGTGATTTCCTGGCGCACCGTATGGGGACCGAATTCCGGCAGTTCCGGCTCCAGACCTGGCACTTCATGGGCGATGCCTGCGCGCGGCGCCCCGTGGAAGGCACTCTTTGGCGAATGGAAGAGATCGATTGCCAGCTGAACGAGACAGAGGCCAATGCCGGGGATGCCGACTACGAGCGGCATGAAACGCGCCTTTGCCGGAAATTCCATCGCCAGTCCGACCATCACGCAGAAGAAGACGAGCATGACGATGGTGAGCCAGGTGCTGAAGGAATAGTGTCTCATGTGTTGAGCTCCACGCTGGCATGGGACTTGCCCGGCCGGAAATTGCGGTAGAAGGCATAGGCCATCAGGCCGACGATCATGCTGATCAGGACAAGCGACAGCGGCCGCAGGAAGAAGGAATACCCCCAAAGCTGCAGCGCCTGATGAAGCGAAGCTTCCGCCTGTCCGCCGAGCACGAGACCGATGACGAAGGGCGAGCGGGGCCAGCCGGCGCGCTGGAAGCCATAGCCGAGGATGCTGAAGAGCACGAGGACGACCAGGTTCTGCCACTGCACGTCGCTGACGAAGCAGCCGATTGTCACGAAGATCAGAATGAACGGAACAAGGACACGGCCGTTCACGAACGTCAGCACCGCGATCCAGCGACAGGAAACCAGCAGAATGCCGACGGCGATCAGGTTGCCGACCACGAGAGCCCAGATCAAGGTCCAGACGAGGTCGAGATGCTTGGTCACCATCGTCGCGCCCGGCTGGATGCCGAGGATGAGGAAGGCGCCGAGCAGAACCGCCATGCCGGAGCTGCCGGGAATGCCAAAAAACAGGGTCGGAAGCAGCGAACCGCCTTCCTTGCCGTTGCTGGCGGTTTCAGGTGCAATGACACCTTCGATCGCGCCCTTGCCGAAGCGTTCCGGGGTCTTCGAACTCTGGACGGCGTGACCGTAGCAGAGCCAGGCCGCCGTCGAGCCGCCGAGGCCGGGGATCATGCCGATGATGGCGCCGATAACCGAGGTGCGGATAACCAGCCACCAGTGGCGCGGCACTTCCATGACACCCGACAGTAGCTGGCGATAGGAGAAAGCCTTGTCCATCGATACGGCGGAGATCGAGCCGCCCTTGGTGGCGAGCGACAGCATTTCCGGCACAGCGAACATGGCCAGCACCGCGGTCACGAGGCTGACGCCATCCCAGAGGAACAGCATGTCGCCTGCATAACGGGGCGTACCGGTGATCGGGTCCATGCCGATGGTCGACAGTATCAGGCCGTAGAAGCCGACGATGAGACCCTTCACGATCTTGCTGCCGCTGGCGAGGAAGGCGATGAAGCTGATGCCGAGCAGGGCGATCAGAAAGAATTCGGCCGGGCTGAACATCAGGATGACCGGCTCAAGCACAGGGATCATGATGGCGAAGACGACGGCACCGATGATGCCACCGACGCCCGATGCCGTGATGCTGGCGCCGAGCGCCCGGGCTGCCTGTCCTTGCTTGGCAAGAGGATATCCGTCGAGCGTCGTCGCGGCGTCATCGCCGTCGCCGGGAATGCCGAACATGATGCTGGATATCTGGCCACTGGTGCCGTTGACGGCGTGCAGGGTCAGCAGAAATACCGCACCAGCCACCATGTCCATACCGTAGACGAACGGGATTGCCATGGCGATGGAGAGCTTCCCACCGATGCCGGGCATCACGCCGACAAGCAAGCCGCACACGACCGCTATCAGCATTAGACCCATGATGTGGGGCGTGCTCACAAGATTGAAGAGCGCCCCGAACATAGTCTCGATCATTTCTGGTTCCAATCCTCCCGTAAGACGGGGAAGGCGCCGTCGGTGCGGCACCACCCATCGGGCAATCACTTGCGATCTCCTCCCGCAAGCTGGGCGATTGCCAATACTCTGCGTCGGCTCCCTGCCTTTCGCTTGTCTCAATTAGTGCCACCAGCCCGGTCTTTGTCCAAAGCAAAAAACTATGCTTAGTCCAGCAGTTTTTGCGCGGACAGACCCTTCAGGGCACTCAATGCTTACCCGCTCGCGTCATCCATCTTTTTGAATTTTCTATTATTCATGGGAGTCCGCCGGCCGATATGCATGAGTGGATTATATCGGCTTTGTTGGCCATTCCCGGCCTGATCGAACCTCGTTCTGATTCGAACTCCTGAGCACCGGCGATCTCGCATTAAGTTTTTCTTACTTCGGGGGTAAGCCGAAATGGCGTGGACTTCGTCCCTGCCCGCCCCCTAGCATCTCGCCAATTGCGCGGCGCACAGGATGCTCGCGTATTTCCGGCCACGTTCGCGCCGCTTTCGCCATCCGGCCGCGGCAGAAAGCCGTGCGCCACTCGGAGGAGAGATGGACAGCCCCATAAACAAGAACGAAACCGCCGAGATCCGACAGGTCCCGGCGCTGGACCTGCTGGCGTCCTTCCTGCGGCTCGGAGCTTCTTCGTTTGGAGGCGGCATGACTGGCTGGACGCACCGGGAGATCGTCGAGCGCCGACGCTGGCTGACGGACAGCGAATTCCTGCAGACCCTGACGATCGCGCAGATCATGCCTGGCGCAAATCCTGTCAATCTCGCTGTCTATATCGGGCTCAAGCTATCGGGTTTTCGCGGCGCAGCGCTGGCGCTGTTCGGCATGATCCTGCCTGCTTTCCTCGCCATCCTCGCACTCAGCTTCACCTACCAGCAGCTTCGCTCCTATCCGGAGGCGCAGGCAGTGCTGCGCGGCCTTGCGTGCGTCGGCATCGCTTCCAGCCTCACAATGGGCATCAAGACCGCGCGGAGGCTGAAAGCGCATGTGGTGCCGATCGGAATCGCTGCCCTGGTGTTCCTCACGGTCGGCGTGTTGCGCTGGCCGCTCGTGGCGGTGGTCATCGGGGCCATACCGCTCAGCGTCGCTGCCACCTTCTGGCTTGAAAGGAAGAAGACCCGTGGATGAAGGAAAACTCCTCAACCTGATCACGATGTGCATTCCGCTGTCGCTCGTCTCCTTTGGTGGCGGCCAGACGATCATCGCCAGCCTGCAGCACCAAACCGTCGATATCCAGCATATGCTGTCGGGTGCTCGCTTCACCGATCTCTATGCCATCTCGCGTGCCGCTCCCGGCCCCGGAACGATGATCGTCTCGCTCATCGGCTGGGAGGTGAGCGGCCTTCTCGGCGCGGTGCTGGCGACGCTGGCCATCTTCGTGCCCTCCTCCATTCTCATCTGCGCCGTCGGCAGCTACTGGCACCGCCATCGCGGTCAGCCCTGGGCGATGGCGGCAGAGAAGGGGCTGGCGCCAGTGGCGGTCGGACTGATTTTCGCCGGCGTCTTTGCCGTCGGCCGCTCCGCCCAGTTTTCGCCGATCGAACTCGCGACCACTCTTGTCGCCGGGACCATCCTACTGCGTACCAAGCTCGGCCCCTATCCGCTGCTGGCGGCGGCGGGCATGCTTTTTTACGCCTTGAGCATCACCGGGCAGGTCTGAGCGACCGCCCTCCTTTCGACGACATCGGACAAAATTGACGCGGCCTGATTGACCGCATGCCGATTCACAGTATGATACTTAAAGAAGAACATCGTTCCGTATAAAGGAACAACTTCTATCCCGGAGGAAAACGACATGGCCCACCCCTTGGTGCTGAGGACGGCGCTCGGAAAGCACGACCACGTCAAGCCGCTGAAGGACGGCCGTGTCCACTCAAGTCGGTTGGAGCTGAGGTTCGAAGAATTCGAACCCTTGCCCAAGGCGTTTCGCGCCATGGTTCGCGGCGGCGATCTCGATATCTCGGAGATGGCGATCGTCACCCATCTTTTGGCTCATCACTACCGCAAGCCGATCACCGGTCTTGCCATTCCGCTCTGGAGCCGCCTTCCCCACACCAACCTCGTCTGCCCGGTCGATTCTCCGGTCAGGGGGCCGCGCGATCTCGCGGGAACGCGGGTTGGCGTACGCGCCTATGCCCAGACCTCGGGCGTCTGGGTGCGCGGCTTCCTTCAGCATGAATACGGCCTTGATCTCGACGGCATCACGTGGGTCACCATGGAAGACGCCCATCTCAGCAAGTACCAGGACCCCGCCAATACCGAGCGCAATACGGGCGAACTGGCGCTCCGGCCCTTGATGATGTCGGGGGCGCTGTCGGCGATCATGGGCGAGCGCGAAGTTGATCCTGCGGGTATCCGCACTGTCATCTCCGATGCTCAGGCAACGGCAGAAGCCTGGATCGCCCGAACGGGCATCGTGCCGATCAATCACACGCTCACCGTCAGGACTGCGTTGATCGAGGACCATCCCTGGCTTTCAGGCGAACTCATGGAGATGTTCGAGGAGGCCCGCCGCATCGCCATCGAGGAGGACGGAGCGACGCCGCCTCCTGCGTATGGGTTGAAAGCCAATCTCGCCTCGCTGCAGCTCGCCTTCGCCTATTCGGCCGAGCAGCGCATCACGCCTGCCGTCTACGACGCCAACGAACTCTACCCCGCGATCTGAAGCCGCCGCCGGCCTTCGAGGATAAGACCATGATCATCGACATTCACGGACATTACACCACCGAGCCGCAGGCGCTGCACCAGTTCCGCGACAAGCAGCTTGCCGGCCTCGCCGATCCCATGCGCCGGCCGCTCACCACCGATCTCGGCATCACCGACGAGATGCTGCTGAAATCCGTCGAGCCGCAGCTTGCCTTCCAGAAGGAGCGCGGCAGCGACCTCACCATCTTCTCGCCGCGTGCCGCCGGCATGGCCCACCATGTCGGTACGGAAGCCGTCGGCATGCAGTGGGCGAGGATGTCCAACGACCTGATCCACCGCATCTGCACCCTGCTGCCGGACAATTTTGCCGCCGTCGGGCAATTGCCGCAGCATCCGGGCGCTCCGCCGAAGAACTGCATTCCCGAGCTCGAGCGCATCGTCAACGAACTCGGCTTCGTCGGCGTCAACCTCAATCCTGATCCGTCCGGCGGCTACTGGACCGATCCGCCGCTCACCGACCGGCAATGGTATCCGCTCTACGAAAAGCTCTGCGAGCTTGACGTGCCCGCGATGATCCACGTCACCTCGTCGTGCAATCCCTGCTTCCACCACACGGGCGCGCACTACATCAACGGCGACACCACCGCCTTCATGCAGCTGATCCAGGGTGATCTGTTCAAGGATTTCCCGACGCTGAAATTCGTCATCCCGCACGGCGGCGGCGCGGTGCCCTTTCATTGGGGCCGCTACCGGGGGCTCGCACAGGAAATGAAGAAGCCACTGCTGAGCGAGCACCTGCTCAACAACGTCTTCTTCGATACCTGCGTCTACCACTATCCCGGTATCGAGCTGATGGCCAAGGTGATCCCGGTCGACAACATCCTGTTTGCCTCGGAGATGCTCGGTGCGGTCAAGGGCATCGATCCGGAAACCGGCCATCACTACGACGACACCAAGCGCTACATCGACCAACTGACGACACTCGACGAGGGCAGCCGATACAAGGTGTTCGAGGGCAATGCCCGGCGCGTCTATCCACGTCTCGATGCGCAGCTTGCCAAGCGCGGCCGTCCCGGCCGGACAGGTCATTGATCATGCCCGCCTCAGCAGCAGGAGATATCGCCGTCCGACACGATTGCGTCCTTCATCCAGTAGGGTGGCAGGTCGTCCTCCACGACGTCGGCGACGCGCTTGAACACCTTGAACTGATGGCGGCGATCGGGGGCGGTCCAGAAGGCGACGACGGTTTCCAGCGGCGGGCATCCGGGCAGGCCGCAAGCGATCTCCGACACCATGACCGCAACGTCCTCGTCCAACGAAAAACGAGCGCGCGTAAAAGCCTTCACGCGGCGGATGGCGACGAGAGCTTCGGAACGGGCGGAGGGGGACTTGAGCATGTTTTCGATCCTGACCTGCGGGCAGCGCGGCCGGCAGCACACCAACAATTAAAGGCCGGGCGTCTGCCCTGTCAAAAACCAATTCGGAAAAACCGACCGGGCGAAAACGGCATGCCGGCACCGGCGCTTCACCACTTGAAAGGATAATGAGATGAGCCAATCGGTACTCGCGGCAGTCCGCACCGGCCCGGGCAAGATGGAAATGCGGGAGTTCCCGATGCCCGACATTCCCGAGGACGCAGCCCTCTTGAAGATGGAAGTCGCCGGCATCTGCGGCACAGACGTCAAGCTGTTCAAGAACCCGCCGAACAATGCCCCGACAATCATGGGCCACGAGAACATCGGCTACATCGCCAAGGCCGGCCGTGAATTCACGCGCCGAAAAGGCTTCAAGGAAGGCGATCTCGTCTTCGTCGAGCACTATGTCATGTGTGGCAAGTGCCAATGGTGTCACCAGGGCCAGTACCGCCATTGCGAAAACACAGACTGGCGCAACAATCCAGAAGGCATCCGCTACGGCTACACTTCGGCTGAGCGGGCGCCGCATTTGTGGGGCGGCTTCGCGCAATATGTCTACCTGCCATGGAATGCGGTTGTCCACCGCGTGCCGAAGGGTGTGTCGCCGGAGCTTGCCGGCCTCGTCACCCCCATGGCGAATGGCGTGGAATGGTCGCTGTTTGATGCAGGCGTCGGCTATAACTCCACTGTGTTGATCCAGGGGCCAGGCCAGCAGGGCCTGTCGCAGACAGTTGTCTGCAAGCAGGCCGGTGCTGCGCTCATCATCGTGACCGGCACGACCAAGGACGCCGCCCGGCTTGAAGTGGCAAAGCAACTCGGCGCCGACTATGTAATCGACGTACAGCAGGAAGACCCGCTCGCCCGGATCATGGAAATCACCGGCGGCAAGGGCGTCGATATCTCGCTCGACTGCACCGCGGGCGCGGGCACCATCCCGATCCTTCTCGGCGTGGAAGCGCTGAAGCGCAAGGCCGGCACCATTCTCGTGCAGGGTGAGATGAAGGAATTCCCGAACTTCCCGCTGGAAAGGGTCACCACCAAGGCTATCACCATCAAGAGTGCCCGGGGCCACAGTTACCTCGCCTGCGAGCTGGCACTCGAGCAAATCGCCTCCAACCGCTTCCCGCTGGAAAAGATCACCACCCACCGCTTCGGCCTTGCGGATGCCGACCTCGCCATCCGCTCCGTCGGCGGCCAGGGCGTGCCGGACGTGATCCACGCATCGCTGATGCCCTGGATGTAAGGAGGAGAGGACTGGTTATGACCCTCGGTTTCAGAATCCTCGAACGGCAGCGCAAGGTGAGCGCTGAGACGATCGAGAAATTTCGCGAGATCCCCGTCGCCAATGTCAGCGATGTCATGTCCCGCATGGTTGCGGCTGGTCCTGCGCTCCGGCCGCTGCATGCTTCCGGAGTGCTCGCGGGTGCAGCCTTCACGGTCAAGACGCGGCCAGGCGACAATCTCATGATCCACAAGGCTTTGCTGATGGCAGGCCCGGGGGACGTGATCGTCGTCGATGCCGGAGGCGATCTCACCAACGCGCTGATGGGAGAACTTATGCTCTCCCATGCCCGCGCTATCGGCACGCACGGCGTCGTCATCAACGGCGCGGTGCGGGATTACGGCTGGATCAGCAGCAATACCTTCCCGGTCTTTGCAGCCGGCGTCACCCATCGCGGCCCTTACAAGGATGGCCCCGGCGAGATCAACGTGCCGATCTCGCTCGGCGGCATGATCATCGAGCCTGGCGATCTCCTGCTCGGCGACGAGGACGGACTGGTTTGTGTGCCCTTCGAGCAGTCGGACCATATCCATGCACTCGCCAGGGCCAAGAACGCTTCCGAGGCGAAGACCTACGAAAATACGCTCGCAGGCAGGCTCGACCCGAAGCTTTGGGTCGACGAGACGCTTCGCAAGCTGGGCTGCGAAGGCGTGTGACACTCAGGCGAGGAGCTCGAAAAGCGCCCTGCCCGGCAAGGGTCGGACGGGCATAGTCGCGGCCGGGGCGGTCGCACAATGGAATGGGAGGTTTGGATGGCAACGACGAAGATCGACGGTATTGCGACGCGCTACGAGGTGCTGGGCTCGGGACCACCGCTGCTGATGTATTCGCCGGGCGGCTTCGACGCCGCCCTGGAGAAATGGCGAACACAGGGCATCTACGCCGAAATCCAGTTTCTCGACCAGTTGCCGAAGCATTTTACATGCATCACTTTCGACAGGCGCGAGACCGGGCAATCCGGCGGCCGCGTCGAGCGGGTGACCTGGTCGGACTATGTGCGCCAGGGTAAAGGCCTGCTGGATCATCTGGGTTTCGGCAAGGCCTTTCTTATGGGCGGTTGCATGGGCTGCAGCGTCGTTGCCGCCTTTGCCGTGGAGCAGCCGGAAACGACTTTGGGCAACGTGCTGTTCTGGCCGGTTGGTGGTGCGCGCTACCGGATGACAGGCCACCAGCGTTTTGCCGAACATCTGGCTTTCGTCCACCAGAATGGGCTCGAAGCCGTGGTCAGGCTTGCTGGCGAAAGCAACAAGCCCTTTGGTGCCGATCCGCGCGGGGGACCCTGGGTCTCGGTGCTGCGCCACGACAAGGAATTTGCCGATCGTTATGCGCGCCAGAATGTCGATCATTACAAGGCGATCATCGCCGGCATGCCGCGCACGCTGCTCGATCGCGACACCGCTCCGGGCGCCGAGCCCGAAGACCTGTTGCGGCTTTCAAGTCCGACCCTGATCATTCCCGGTGCGGATGCCTCGCATGCCACCTCGGCGGCACGTTATTTCCAGGAGTGCATCCCCGGCTCGCAATATTGGGATGTCCCGGTCCCTGCCCAGAATTCGGCGGACACGAACGCCCGCGTGATCGAGTTCCTGAGCAAGGTCGCTGGTACCGCCTGAGCTTGAAAGGACGCATCCGCCTCAGGCGGATGCGTCGTCCGGGCCGATGAAATCCGGCAGGAACTTCTTTCCCTCCGTAACAAGAAAATTCTCAAAGGCGGAGATCAGTGGCGTCATCGCCCGGTCCGTGCGGCTGACTGCAAACCATTGCCGCCGGATCGGCAGGCCAACGACATCAAGGATAGCAAGCTTTCCAGCCTGTACCTCTGCCGCTACGCTATGGGCAGCGAGAAAAGCGATGCCGTTGTCCGACAAAATGGCCCGCTTTATGTCCTCGATGGATTCCATTTCGGTGTTCGGCCCCTCTGCCCGCCCGGGAATGTCACTCATGAACCGATCGAAGAAGACACGCGTGCCCGAATCGGGGCTGCGCAAGTAAAAGTGCTCGCGGGCGATTTCGCTCTTGGAGATCGAATGGCGACCAACGAGCGGATGGTGCCTGGCGCAGACGGCGATGAGTGAGTGTTCACCGAAGATGGCCGCGCGAACCGAAAACTCGCGCGGGGGCCGACCGAGCAGGGCGACATCGATCGTGCGGTTACGCAAGCGCTCGACCGTTTCGGCGCGCCGCTCGATAAAGAGCTCCAGGTCGATGTTCGGGTAGAGGGCTGCGAACGCGGCTAGCATCGGCTGGGCAAAGTACTTCACCGTCGAGACAGCACCGACAGCAATGCGCCCACGCTTCACGCCTTTGAAAGCGTCGAGCTCTTCTTCGAGTTGGGCGAGCCGCTGCTCAATGTCACGTGCAGCGGACAGAACGGCGTGGCCGGCCTCGGTCGGAAACATGCCATGCGCCATTCGGTCAAACAGCGATACGCCAGCCTCTGCCTCGATCTGCTTCAGCTGCAGCGTTACCGCCGGAGCCGTCAGTCCGAGCACTTTTGCTGCGCCGACGATCTTTGCGTGCTTCTCAATCGCGAGGATGGATTTCAGCTGGCGAAAAGTGATGTTTTTCATGAGCAGAACTTAAGAAAACTTAATGCGGAGGTAAAGAGATTAAAATTTACTTTCCGGCTGCGATGGTCGATTTTCATTGTCAGCAGGTTAGCCCCACAGACAATCCGCGCCCGTATCAAGCGCTCGGCATCTGCAGAATCGTTCGAAACATTCAAGGGAATCGAGAAATGAAAGCAGCAATCAAGAGCGGTCTGCTGGCCCTGGCCGCCATCGGTATTCCGGCCGTCGCCCACGCCCATACTGGCGTCGGCGATACAGGCGGTCTTGTTCACGGCTTCATGCATCCGATCGGCGGCCTTGACCACGTCCTGGCCATGGTTGCAGTTGGCGTGTTCGCCTCCATCCTCGGCGGCCGTGCGCTCTGGCTGGTGCCGACAAGCTTTGTCGTCATGATGGCCGTTGGCGGCGTCCTCGGTATGCAAGGTGTAAGCGTCCCGTTCGTCGAGATCGGCATCGCGGCATCCGTCGTCGTGCTTGGCCTTGCCGTCGCGCTGCGCTGGAACCCGCCGACGGCTGCCGCCATGGGCGTCGTCAGCCTCTTTGCGATCTTTCACGGACACGCACACGGCGCTGAAATGCCGCTCGATGCCTCCGGGCTGCAATATGCCATCGGCTTCATGGCGGCGACCGCCCTCCTGCATATCGCCGGCGTTGGCCTCGGCGTCGTCATCGGCCGGATCAGTGCCAACTCCACGGCCGCCATGCGCTTTGGCGGCGGCGCCATGGCACTCGCCGGCGTCGGCCTTCTGACCGGCTACATCTGAGAAGGTTCACCTTCTTCGCATGATCACAAAACAGCAAAAGGCCGCCCGAGGGCGGCCTTTTTGTCATACCTAGCTTGCCGAGCCTTCCCGAGAAGACCAGGGAGCTTAGCGACGCTTGGTCGCGCGGCGGAACGCATTTTCGTCGATGCCGAGGGTCTGAAGAGCGCTTATGGAGGGAGTGCGGCGGTCGCGGGTCGCAGCAGCGCATTCCTGAGCGGCGCTGAGCAGGCTCATGCCATCCTTGAAGCCACCGAACATGCTGTTGATCCAGGTCGTATTTGCGTAGCGTGCCACCAGCGTCGTCATCTCTCATCTCTCCGTTTTATATGCCCTGCATATAATGCTGCAGTGCAACGAAGAAAAGGGCAACGCAAACAGACCTGCCATGCAGGCACCGCATGGCAGGTTGCAAGGCAGCTCGAAAGACCTCAAGCGGCGGTTATCAAACGACATCGATGAGCGTCACGACGCTCGATATTGCGGCGTCAGATAACGAAACTTTCCATGGTTTCCGGGGCGAAGATGTCTTCGGCGCACAGCTGGCGCTTCGACAAACCCTGTTCGAAGGAGTAGCGCAGGAAGGTATCAAGCGTTTGCCTGTTTTGCTTGAAGCCGTAGCTCCAGTAGTCATCTCCCATCAGCCGTTGCGCCTCTTCCACATGGGCGCTGAGCCAAGGCAGCATCACCTTCAGCGCCGCCGTTTCCTGCAGCTCGCGATAGACGCGACGTTGTGCATCGGCAAAGGCCTTGTAGAGTGATTGCGCGATCCAGCGGTGTGACTCGTAGATCTCGCGGCGGATGACAATCGTGTGCATGATGGGAAAGATATTGGTTTTGCGGAAATAGGCCCGCTCCACCTCGACGAAGCTTTCAAACAGCCGCCGTACCTGCTTGCCATCGTAGGACGAAGGCTTGCGCGCCGTATAGAGCGCATCGATGTCACCATTGCGCAGCATGGCCGACAGGGTCTTATCCGGTCCGAGCCGGTTGAGTCGGATATGGCTGGGCAGGTTAAGCGGCAGTTTTTCCGGCCGGTTCGGCTGCTCCTCACCGCCCGCATAATAGGTCACGTCGTCGACCTTTACGCCGTATTCGTCCGACAGGATGCCCCTGATCCATACCGGAGCCGTCATCTGGTACTCCGGCGTTCCGACGCGCTTGCCGATGAGGTCGCGTGGCTCGTTGATGCCGGCACCGCCATTCACATAGATCGAGGAGTGCCGGAAATAGCGCGAAGGAAACACCGGGATCGCGACGAACGGCCGCGCCTCGGAAAAGCACGACATCACATAGGAGGACAGCGACATCTCGGCGATGTCAAACTCCCGGTGGCGCAACATGCGGAAGAACGTTTCCTCCACCGGCATGTTGAGAAAGACGAGGTCTATGCCATCAGGAGTGATCGTCTTGTCCATAAGGGGGCGCATCCGGTCGTAATCCCAACAACCGAACGACAAACGTAGCAGCGAACTCAGAGTAATCTCCCTGGCATTTTCCGAGAACGGAGCGGCCAATCCGGCGGCGTCATCCCCTTCCGGGACACCACATGCACGGTTCCTCGCGGCCTTCCTGTTCCGTCCTCCCGTTTCGATATGCGCGATCATCCGACGCTGGAGGGGGAATGTCCAAGATAAAGCCTATAGGCTTGCTCAAACTAAATCAGCTTGCTCGGTCGGAAGCAGGCGGTCGATCGTGTGCGCATAAGGGCCAACTTCCGTGGTCAACCGATCGACCATTCGGTCGATAAAGCGGAGAAACGGCTTCTCATCGGCAAACCCTCGATGGCTCGGATGGGCGAGGAAAAGCGTTCTTTTGACCGCAGGCCGTGCGATGCGCCGGGCCACGAGCTTGCCCTTCTTCACCTCCTCCGCGACGATGCCGTAGGGCATGATGCTCTGGGCAACACCATGCAGTACAAGCGCCTTTATCGCCTCGTTGGACTGCACCTGGTAGGTGATCTTGACGTCAACGGAAAGCCGCGACGCCGTCTCCTGGACACGTTTCCAGATGATGTCGCGATTGGAGACGAGCGCAAGGTCTCCGACTACCGCCTGGCGGAAGGAAATATCCCCCTCCTGCTGGCTGCCGTTCGGTGCGGAGACGTGCAGAAGATCCTCCTCAAGCAACGCAATGCGGCGGATGCCAGGATTGTCCTCGATGTCGTAGGCAAGCACATAATCGAGTTCGCCCCGCTCGAGCGCATCTGTCAGCACGAAGCTCAGCTCCTCGACCACTTCCAATGCGATATTTGGCAACTGGGCATTCGCCGCCACGAGCAATTCGGTCCCGATCAGCTTCAAAATGCTCGGCGTCGCGCCGAAGCGGATGCGAACCTTCTCGCCGCCGAGCGTGATGAGATCGCGGCGTGTCTCCTCTATGCGCTGCAGGATCTCGATCGCCCGCTCGTAGAGCAGCATGCCAGCCGGTGTCGCGCTGACCCCCCGTGAATGGCGGTCGAGAAGCGGGATCTGCAGGCTGTCCTCGAGATTGCGGATCTGGATGCCGAGCGCCGTCTGGGCCAGGTTGAGCTGTTCGGCCGCTCGAGTGATGTTGCCGACTTCAACGACTTTGACGAAATAGGCGAGCTGCCGCAGCTTCATGGCATGTCCCAGCATGTGGTCCTCAGTAGAACTGATCGAAATGAACCTGGGCCGATGGTACGCCAAGGTCAACCAGCATCTTCTGGATGGCCTGCCCCATCAGCGGCGGGCCCGCAAAGTAGATTTCGCAATCGCGCAACCGTTCGGAAAACAGGCGCTCGGCCACCTCGTGCACGAAGCCGCGGTGCCCGGCCCAGCCGTCGTCGCCGCCGGCCGATATCGCCGGGTGGTAGCGTATATGGGTGCCAAATCGCGGCAGTTCGGCGAGCATATCTTCGCCGCAGATATCCTGGGCCGAGCGCCCGCCATAAACGAAATCGACAGTGCGCCCGGCAAAAAGCGGCGAGGCTGCAGCAGCCCGCGTGACCGAGATCATCGGCGAGAGACCCGAACCACCGGCAAGACAGATGATATCGCGCTCCGCATCCTCGCGGAAATAAGCCATCCCGTATGGCCCGTCGATCTTGATCCGGTCGCCGACCGAAAGCGCGCCAAACAACTTGCCCGTCGCGGCACCGTTCGGTACGCGCCGGATCTGGAAATGCCATTCGTCGGCATCGGTGTTTGCCATCGAATAGGCGCGGCTGCCCTCAACGCGCGGCAGATCGAGAAGCGCGTACTGGCCGGCAAGGAATGGTTGGGGACGATCGAGCCTGAAGCGGAATTCGCGAATGTCGTGGGTGATGTCGCGCACCGCGACAAGAACGCCCGACTGGCGAACCGGCGACACATGGCTCTCATATTGCGGCATGAACCGGAGCTTGACCGTGCAGTCTGCAAGCGGCCGGGCCTGACAGCCGAGACGGCGTCCCCTCTCCCGATCACGATCGCTCAAACCCGGCGCATTGGCGCGCAATTCCTCGATTTCGCCTTCCAGAAGATCGAAGCGGCAATTGCCGCACGAGCCGACGTTGCATTCATAGGGAAAACCCAGTCCGGCCCTAAGCGCTGATCGCATGATCGTATCGTCATCTGCGCATTGCCACCGGATGTCGCTTCCCTTGACTGCAATCGTCGGCATCTTCAGCTCCCTAGGTCATGATGGTAGGCCGCCGTGTATCCAAGGCGGGATGATATGGTTGCAACGGCCGCCAGCAGCGGCTGCGAAAAGCTCTCAAGCGTCTCCATCGTCAGCCTCTGGAGTGGCCCCGCGATACCGACCGCGCCGATCACGGCTCCGGTGGAGTCGCGCACCGGCGCGGCAATGCCGCGAATGCCGGGTTCATTCTCCTCGTCCTCAAAGGCAAAACCGCGCTCGCGCACCTCGGCAAAGATCGCTCTCAGCCGCTCGGGGTCGGTGACCGATTTTGGCGTGCGCCGCTTCAGTGGCCCCGAAAGGATGTCGTCCACCACCGACGGTGGCGCGAAAGCAAAAATCGCTCGGCCTACCGCGCTGCAATAGGCCGGCTTGCGTGCACCGAGCTCCGATTTCATCGCCAAGGCCTGCGGACTTTCGAGATCGTAGATGTGCATGACCTCGCCGTCCGAGGGGATGCCGAGGATGATCGTCTCGCCCGTAAGCTTGCGCAGATCGAACAGATGCGGTCGCGCCTCGTTCGGCAGATCCATGCGCCGGCGAACCAGCGTACCCAGCGCAAAAAGGCCGACGCCGAGGCGGTAGCGCTCCGTCTGGGGGTTCTGCTCCAGCAGTCCTTCCGCCACCAGCGTTTGGGCGAGCCGGTGCACCGTGCTCTTTGCCACCTTGAGCCTCTTTGCCAGCGCGCTGACGCCGATCTCCACTTCGCTCTCGGTAAAGGCCTTGAGGAGATGAATGGCGGTCGCCACGGACGAGAGGCGGTTGCGCGTTGCGCGGTCTTTTTCCTGCTGCTTGTTCGGTGCGTTCATGATCGGGTCATCCGTTAGTAGGCTCATGGCTCGTCCTTAACATAGTTGCGCCAGTTTCCCACAACGCCCCGATCGACCTCAGACCCTCAGCGCACTCAGCATTTCGCTGACATATTCGACACCATTCGAGATCACGAGCATGGCCGCAAAGGGCCGCATGTTGATCAGCGTGCGCGAGAGCATCTCGTAGGAAACTTCCGGCGCGCTGAGCACCAGCCCGGTCGGCAGCTTGTTGCGCACGAAACAGGCATTGCCGATAACTTCAGCCACCTCGGCCGTTGCACCCGCGGTCGCCACCATAACGATCACATCAGCATCTGCGACTTCGTCCGCGAGATTGACATGGCTGCCATCCAGGCCCTTAAGAACGGCATCGACCGGCAACATATGCAGCGTCTCGCTCGCAGGTTTGGTTTCAACAAATCCAAGGAAATGCGCGTCGCTCCATTCGCGGCCGGCCAACTCGACCAACACCTCGAAGCTTGCAGCATCGAGCGCGATGATCCGCGATTTACGTGGGCGCGAATTGGGGTAGCCGACGCGGAAGCGAGCTTCCTCCGCGGAACTGAAACGGGCGCTTTCACTCATTCCAAGCTGCATGGGATGATCTCCTCCGATCAAAGCGATTGTCTTTCGCCGCAGCGGCCGGCCCTTTGGAAGGAGGGCCGGCATCGCTTTTCGTCAGACGCTCGTCGGCGCCTTGCCTTCAATAACGACCAGCGCCTCTTCGGCGACATCGACATAGGACTTGTCGACTGGCAGCACGATCGCAGCCGAGCGGACGCGGTGATGGGCCGGGTCGACCCCGGGAGGCATGGTGCCCTTGTCGCGCAGCGCACGTGCCGCCTTCATCAGCCGATGCCGGGCCATGATGATGCCGTTGTCGGTCGAGACGAGGTTTTCCTTGGAGCGATCGACGATCGGTCCCATGCTTTCCTGCAGCGAAGCGTCCTGCATGGCTATGCCCTCGACGCCGGAGTAAGTCGTCCCCTTGCGTTGGGCCTCTCGGTCCATCAGGTAATCGTTGTCCTTGTTGGCAAGCGGCCGGTAGGTACCGGGCACATAGGCGACGTGGATGCC
Source organism: Ensifer adhaerens (assembly GCF_013283195.1). Lineage (GTDB taxonomy): Bacteria > Pseudomonadota > Alphaproteobacteria > Rhizobiales > Rhizobiaceae > Ensifer > Ensifer adhaerens_G. The sequence continues at coordinate 609,602 of NZ_JABEKT010000003.1, forward strand.
CTTACCATCAATCATCGCCTGACGCTCTTCCTTCGTGAGCGCTCGTTCCGGACGATAATCGAAGCTCCACGCCCAGCAGTTCTCGTCATCGATCGGGATCCAGAAGTGGCCATGGACCGGATGGTTGCCGCGGGGCGGAACCATGGTGAAGGAGGGCATGACCCAGGGAGTGACGCGCCAGTAGTAGTGGCCTTCCTCGGCATTGCGGCGCGCGCCGATGTAAAGGCCGCCCTCGCTGTCGGTCACTTCAAAGAACGGACGGGCATCGGACATATTGTACTTGTTGCCACGCGCACCTTTGAAGAGCGGGTCGCTGTTCAGGCTGCCGCTGTGCAGCCAGGAAACGTGGCTGGAATCGATGCCGCCCTCCATGGCCTGCAGCCAGTTGCACTCCTGCCAACGCTTGGACGTGAAGGTCTGCTCGGAAGGCACCAGCGAAAATTCCCATTCCGGGTGCGGTGGCTCCTTCTCCGCAGGCCCCATGTAGGTCCAGAGGATGTCGCCGATCTTGATCAGCGGATAGGACTTCAGCTTGATCTTGCCGCAATAGCCGCTTTCTTTCGGCTCGGACGGAACTTCGACGCATTGACCCGTCCGGTCGTATTTCCAGCCGTGATAGGGGCAGCGCAAACCGCCCTGCTCATTGCGGCCGAACCAAAGCGAAACGCCGCGATGGGCGCAAAACTCATCGATCAGACCATAGCGCCCTTCGCTATCACGGAAGGCGAGCAAGCGCTCTCCGAGCAACTTGACGCGCACCGGGGCACAGTCGTTGTCCGGCAGCTCCTCCGCCAGCAGCGCCGGGATCCAGTAACAGCGAAACATCTCGCCCATCGGCGTGCCGGGGCCTGTCTGCGTCAATAGATCGTTCTGGTCCTTCCTCAGCATTCTCTTTCCTCCAGATCGGGGCTGCCTGCGCAGCATTCCCGTTTGCCTTGCCGTCTCTGCTGCCGCGATGGGCAGGGGTTGACGTTCTCGAATGATCGGGTATTCTCTTGTTGTTCCTTTATACGGAACATCGTTTCTTCTTAAGGAACGTACTCGCTGAAGGAGGCGCCGTCAAGCGCCGCATCAATCTCGAAGGAGGAACCGGGAAATGGCTGAGGCAATGACCAGGATCAGGCTGTGTTCGACTGACGACGTGGATTGGGACAGTGCGATCCGCATTGAGGAGGGCGACCTCATCCTCGCCGTGTTCAACGTCAACGGCGCGTTCTACGTGACCGATGACCTGTGCACGCACGGGCCCGGCTCGCTCTCGGAAGGTTATCTCGACGGCCACACGATCGAATGCGACTTCCACAACGGCGCGTTTGACGTGCGCACCGGTGAAGTCGTTACCCCACCCTGCATGCTCCCCGTGAAGACCTACAGGGTTGTCCTCGAAAACAATGACGTGCTGATCGAGGTCTAGTCCCGCCAAGAGGCGATCCGCTTGCTACTCTTAACAATTCGTATAATGTGGGATTTATTCAAAGTGGAGGATGGAATGGCACTGCATAGACACGCGGATCATCAAGCGGAAGCAATCCCTTCTGAAGAAGCGCTAAGGCTCGACGTATCCATGAGCACACGGCTGCTCAACAGTATGAAAATCCTGGAGTATAGCGGCCATGTCTCGGCCCGTCTGTCGGGAGGGAATACGTTCCTGGTCCAGCCCCAGAACAAAAGTCGCGCCGAAGTCAGCCCCGAAGACCTGCTGGTTTGCGACCTCGACGGCACGGTGGTAGCGGGCACGCCCGGCGTGAAGCCACCGTCTGAAATATTCCTCCATTGTGAGATTTATCGCGCCCGCACGGACATCCATTCGATCGCACATTTCCATCACGACGTGACGAATGTCTTTACCCTCGTCGAGGGCGTGCCGCTGCTCCCGTTCAAGAACCATGCCATCCGCTGGAAAAGCGGCATTCCGGTGCATCCCGATCCGGCCCACGTCGACGACGCCGAACGCGGCCGGGCGATCGTAAGCACGCTCGGACCGCATCATGCGATGCAGATCCGCGCCCATGGCCAGATCGTTACGGCCGAGACGGTAAGGGGCGTGTTCATCGATTCTGTCCATCTCGTCGAGAATGCGGAAGCTGCCTATCGTGCCTGCGCGCTTGGAATGGCCAAGCCGCTGACCGCGGACGAGATCGAATCCTTCTCACACAGCTTCCGCCGTGGTCATCATATCCGCAAGCTCTGGAGCTACTACACGCTCGGTGCGATCCGCGAAGGCGTCTTCCCCGAGGCCTGGGCTGCCTGAGACTGCGCGGCCATCATTCAAAACCGCTTGATGGCCGTGCGTTGCTGACACACAATGGCCGCTGCTTTCGCCCCCGATGGCTGAAGCAGCGGCGGTTCTCGCCGCTTGCAGATCCGAGCCGAGACATATGTTGCCGCAAGACTATTCCCTTTCTGGTTCCACCGAGACCTTTCACACAACATCCTCCGCCTTCAGGAGGCATGCCGCTTGAACAGCCATGAAAAAATGCTCGGCCTTCTCGACCTGTTCGACGGCGAGGAGAATGCGGTCGCCGTCACCATCGACGAGATGCACGAACGGCTGGGTTATACCCGTTCGACCCTCTATCGATACCTGAAGACGCTGACCGATGCGGGCCTGCTCACCTCGCTTCCATCGGTCGGCTATATGTTGGGCCCCCGTATCGTCGAACTCGATTACAAGATCCGCACCGGTGATGTGCTGATCCGCGCCGCTCGCCCGGTCATGGAAGAGCTGGCCGCACAGTTTCGCGGCATTACGCTTCTTTGCCGCCGCTATCGCTTCGAGGTGCTCTGCGTCCATCAGGAAAGCGGTACGGATGCGATCCGTTCCGGCTATGAGCGCGGCCGTCGCCGTTCGCTACTGCACGGAGCTGCTTCGCTTTCGATCCTTGCCTACCTGCCCGATCACCAGCTTCGCAAATTCCACGGCGAAGCTGCGGCCCAGTTTGCCGCGGCCGGTTTCGGTGAGACCTTGAAGGATGCCAAGGCGATCCTTCGCGAGCAACGCCAGCGTGGCTGGGTCAGCACCGCAGGCGACGTCACCCCCGGCGTGACCGGCATTGCCGCCCCCGTCCTGGATGGGCGCTCGGAAATCCTTGGCAGCCTCAGCCTGACCATACCCGACGGGCAACTGCAGGCGAAATCGCTGGAGGATATCGCCGAACGTGTCGCGTTTTGCGCCGGGGTGATCTCGAAAACCATCGCGCTCAGCTGACGCGTTCTGGTCGCGTCCGGTCAGAAACAAGCCCTTTCCGAAATCGCACTACCGCCGCTTTGGGCATCTGTTAGCGTCTTTTCCAACAGGGAGAGAGGGTGCGCGGCCGTGCCGGCAGCGTCGAATGCACTCCCGCACAGGATGGATTTGAGAGGAGACGAGCGATGCACCAGGACCCACTCGGCGGCGGCACCGGCACGCACTGGCATGAGCCAGCCGGCAACAAGAAGGCTGGTTTGGGGGAGTTCAAGAAGCAACCCACCCCCTATGACCAGTTCATGGTCGACGAGGGCATTCCGATCTTCCGGGACCTCGGAATTCCGAACGTCCGCGACATACCGCTCGCCCCCTGGAAACGCACCGGCGGCCGTGGCTCCTACATCCAGCTTTACGGCACCGAGACCAAGTGGGGTCACCATGTCGTGGAGGTGCCCGCTGGTGGCGCACTCAATCCTGAAAAGCATATGTATGAGGAAATCTACATCGTGGTCGAAGGCCGCGGCTCGACCGAAGTGTGGCTGGAAGGCGAAGGCAAGAAGCATGTCTTCGAATGGCAACAGGGCTCGATGTTCTCGATCCCGATGAACGCCATGCACCGTATCGTCAACGCCACGAACAAGCCTGCCCTTTTGATGGGCGGCAACACCGCGCCGAACGTGCTGAACCAGATCAACAATGTCGAGGCGGTGTTCAACAACCCCTTCATCTTCCGCGACCGCTTCTCCGGCGCCGACGACTTCTACAAATACCGCGAAGAGATCGAGCCCGATCCGGTGCGCGGCCTTGCCATGCGCCGCACCAACTTTCTGCCGGATGCAGTCAATTGCGACCTGCCACTCGACAACCGCCGTTCGCCCGGTTACCGCCGCGTCGAACCGTTCATGACCAACAACCAGTTCTATTTCTGGATCGGCCAGCACGAGAACGGTCGCTATTCCAAGGCGCATGCCCATACATCGGCCGCGATCCTGATCTGCCTGAGCGGTTCGGGCTACACTTACACCTGGCCGGAAGAGTGCGGCGTCAACCCTTGGCGGGACGGCCATGCGCACCGCGTGCGCCGGCTCGATTACGGCCAGTTCGGCATGGTGACGGCCGCTCCTGGCGGCGCGCGCTGGTACCACCAGCATTTCAGCGTCTCGAAGGAACCCTTCAGGCTCCTCGCCTGGTTCGGGCCCCACAATCCGGGCCGCGATCCGGGCGCGCCGGGCGAAAAGCACACGGACTACACCGCCATCAATGTGAACGAGGGCGGCACCGCCATTCCTTACTGGATGGAAGACCCCCATATCCGGCAGGAATACGAGGCGCTGTTGAAGAAAAATGGCGTGGAAGTGCGCATGAAGCCGGAATGGTATGAAAAGCCGGCCGACACCTCCACCAAGATGTCCGACGTCGTCTGATCCATGGCCGACGACGAGGAACAGCAGGGCGGCCGCATATTCTTTTCAAACATCGGCCGCAGCATGGAGCTGGAGGACGAGATCGTGCTGACGAGCGTTGGCATCGATATCGGTTCCTCCACCTCCCATCTCGCCTTCTCGCGCATCGTGCTGGAGCGGCTCGACACCCGCTATATGGTGGTTGAACGCACGCTGCTGCACCAGTCAGACGTGTTGCTCACCCCCTATAGCGGCGACAATGAGATCGATGCTGAGGCACTGGGCGCTTTCATCGCCCAGCAATATGCCGCGGCCAATCTGAAGCCCGAAGCCATCGACACCGGTGCGCTCATCCTGACAGGCGTCGCGGTGCGCCGAAAAAATGCCCGTGCCATCGGCGACATCTTTTCGGCCCAGACCGGAAAGTTCGTGGTCGTCAGCGCCGGCGACGGACTGGAAACCACGCTTGCCGCCTTCGGCTCGGGCGCCGTCGCGCGCTCGGCCAAGGACGACATCCGGGTCCTCAACGTCGATATCGGCGGCGGCACGTCCAAACTTGCCCTTTGCGAAAGCGGCACTATCCGCCACATCAGCGCCATCGACATCGGCGCACGCATCATCGCCTTCGATGAAAGCCGCCGCATCACCCGCATCGAGGAAGCTGGCCATCACTTCGCCGGCCGCGCAGGGGTGCCGATCGCGTTCGGAGAGCCCCTCAGCGAGACCGATGCGCGCAAAATCGCTGAGATCATGATCGATTGCCTGTTCGAGGCCATGCAGGGTGGGAAGATGCTGCCGCAGACGGTCGCCTTGCACCGCCTGCCACCATTGCCGAATGGCTCGCCTCCCGATATCGTCACCATCTCCGGCGGCGTCTCGGAATTCTTCTATGCCAAGGACGAGCAAAGCTTCAGCGATCTTGGCCCTCTGCTTGCCGTAGCATTGCGCGAAAAGCTCGCGGGCTGGCCGCCTGCGCTGGAAGTGCCGCAGCAGGGCATCCGCGCCACCGTTGTCGGGGCCTCGCAATACACGGTCCAGGTCAGCGGCAGCACGATCTTCGTTGAGCCACTCGGACTGCTTCCGGTCCGCAACGTGCCTGTGATCAAGCCGCAGATCGTCTTTTCTGAAGACATCGACGCCGAAGCCGTTGCCGCGACAGTCCGCGATGCGCTTTCCCGCCTCGATCTCGCCAACGCAGAAAGCCCGGTCGGCCTCTGCTACGAATGGGAGGGTTCTGCCAGCTACGGACGCCTCGATGGCTTCTGCCGGGGGATCGCCGAGGGGCTTTCGCCGATCCTTGCCAAGGGTCATCCGCTGATCCTCGTCGGCGAAGGCGATATCGGCGGCCTTATCGGCATGCATTGCCAGCAGGACACGGGCGTAGCGAAGGTCATTTCGATCGACGGCATCAAGCTTGATGAGTTCGACTTCATCGATATCGGCGCCATCCTCGAAACCTCCGGCGCCGTGCCGGTGGTGATCAAGTCGCTGGTCTTTCCGAGCCTTGGTCTCGGCCATGAAGCCCTCGAGAAACAATAGCGCTTCGCCGCGGGCCGCGATCCCGACAGGAGTTCGCGGCCCTTTGCCGTCAATGGCCCGTGGCCATGGCAGCGAGCGCTGCAGCATCCTCCGGCGCCCTTTGACCACGCCAAACGACATGCATGTCAGGCCGCAGCAGGATCAGGTCGAAGCCATAGATGTCTCGCGCCTTCTGCCCGGCGATATCGAGCGTTGCAAATGGAACACCCCGCGCGCGAAAAGCCTCCGCGAGCTTGCCGTCGTCCGCGCCAGTTCCACCAATCCGCAGCAGGGTATAGCCCGACCCAATCAGGTCCTGCACTGCCATGTCGTTTTCCAGCCAGAGATGCGGCAGACGCGCTCCCGGCCAGGTCGTCGGGTGGTATTCGCGAAAAAGATGCTCCGGGCCGCCCGGCTCGTCGGTAATGACGGGCGAACCGACATAGCGGTAACCCAGTTCCGCGCCGATCATCTCATTGGTCTTGCGCTGCTCGACGTCGGCTATCCGCGCGAGATTGTCTCGGGTCGCCTGCCCTTCAGGTGTCGAATCCCGAATATCGGGGCGATATTGCGAGCGCCATCTGCGCCGTCCGAGCGAGGCATAACGCGACGCCCCGACGTTCCTGTCGCCCACCTGCCTTCGCTCTATCCCGTAAGAGCCGAGAAGTTTGGGGCCACCCCAGCCCTGCAGCACCGCCGCAAGCTTCCAGCCGAGGTCAACCGCATCGCCGACGCCTGTGTTCATGCCGAGCCCACCGGTCGGTATGACCAGATGGGCGGCGTCGCCGGCAAGAAACACCCGACCCAAGCCATACTGATCGGCAAGCAGGAGGTTCTGCTTCCACTGTCCGACATAGAGCATCGAGTAGTCGACCGGCGCACCCACAGCCTTTTCGAACTGGGCAGCCATGTCCTCGTCACGTTCGACCACAGCATGAAGCGTCCAGTGTTTCGTCGAATCCTGCATGATGAGGAAGGTCGCCTGCCCATCTGCCACATGGTAGTGCCGCCCCTTGCCGGGACCGTCCCCGAGCGGAATGCGGTCGTAGAGCGTGTCGCTGTGGTAGAGCGCCTGACGCAGATGCAGGAGGTTGCCCTCGCCACGCAGCTTGATGCCGAGTTGCTTGCGCACCGCGCTCGCACCACCATCGCAGCCGACGAGATATTTCGCCCGGATCGCGCTCCTGTTGCCCTTGCCATCCAGAACCCTGGTCGTCACGCCGCCCGGGTCCTGTTCCAAAGACAGGAACTCGCAGCCATAGCGCACCGCAACCGAGGGCAGCGCCTCGGCAACCGACTTCAGCAGCGGCTCGAGCGTGTACTGCGAGATCAACTGGTAGGCTTCGAGCGGAAGCGACGCATCCTCGCTGCAGGCAATCTCCTCAAGCGCCTGCGACACGGAGGCGTAATGCAGGCGAAGCAGTGGTGGCTCGTTCATCGCCAGCACCACATAAACATCCATCGGCACCGATGCATTGAGCCCTGCCGCTCGTATCTTCTTCGACAGGCCCATGCGGCGGAAGATTTCCATGGTGCGTGCGTTGCAACGCTCCATCTTCGGCAAGAACTCAGGGCCTTCCTTCTTCTCGATCAGGGTGCAACGTACCCCTCTCTGCCCCAGGTCGATCGCAAGTGTCAGCCCGACAGGACCTGCTCCAACGATAATGACATCAGTTTCATTCATTGTGGGATTCCATGAAGCTATGGCGATCGTTGTCGACCGGAGTTAATGCGGCAAACCTTTGTGCACATAGTAGTCATCGACTGAAATCTTCGTCAATCGTGACTATGCAAAAATCTCAAATTATAGGATTATGTAAAATTTACTAGACAAGCAAAAGCACGTGAAGCATGGTGCTGACACGGCCCCGAGGAGGCACAACGCAGGAGGAAGCATGACGAAAAAGGTGCAAATAACGCTGGCTTGCGGCGATTACGAAATCGTCCGCGCCCTCAAGGAGGGCGAGATCAGTCCTGATGGTATCGACCTCACTATCCTGACGGAGATGGATTCCACCACCCGGCACTGGCGTTTTCTACGCAACCGGGAATTCGACGTGGCGGAGGTATCGCTCTCCTCCTACATCGCCGCCAAGGGGCGCAACCTCCCTTTCGCGGCGATCCCGGTCTTCCTGCACCGGCGCTTTCGCCACGGCTTCATCTTCACCAACACGGCAAGCGGCATTCGCGAACCGACGGATCTGATCGGTCGCAAAGTCGGCGTAAAGAACTACCTCGTCACCGCAACTCTCTGGCAGCGCGGCCTCTTGGAGAGCGAGTATGGCGTACCCCACACCTCGATGGATTGGTATGCGGAGCTGGACGAGGACGTCGATTTTATCCCCCCCACCGGTTTGCGGCTCCATCGCCTTGCAGACGATAAATCAGTCGAGCAAATGCTGGTCGATGGCGAGATCGACGCCCTTCTCCACCCCGACCTGATCGAACCCGTCCTGCGAAAGGACCCCCGTGTGGGTCGCTTGTTTCCCGACTACAAACGCGATGAAATCGGCTACTTCGAGCGCACCGGCATCTTCCCGATCATGCATGTGCTCGGCATCCGCCCTGAGATCGTCGAGCGCCACCCCTGGGTACCGATCAACCTTTATCAGGCTTTCACCGAGGCCAAGCGCATCGCCATGGAACGCATGGAGAACCCGCGCATCGTGCCGCTCGCCTGGTATCGCGAAGCCTGGGAGGAACAACAGGCAATCCTCGGCGACGACCCCTGGGCCTATGGCCTTGGTGAGCAAAACCGTAAGACGCTGGAAACGGCCGTCGACTACGCCCACCAACAGGGCCTGATCGATCGCAAGCTCGACCTTTCAGATCTCTTCCTCGACCTCTCGCAGGGCCGCAAACGCGGTGACAAACACCGTGTGTAGCGCCTGCGGCACGCCCGCTGGGGTCAATCGCTTCAAGCCTGCCTGGCAGGCGGCGGATTGTAACATGCAGCCGGACCAATCAGAGGCAACAGCCATGCATGAAGACCTGAAACAGCGCATGATCGAGGCGGGCCGCATCCTTGAACAGGCAGGCCAGGGCGACTGGACCCGCGGTCACATCTCCGTTCGCGTTCCCGATTGCGCGGACCGCTTCTACATGAAGGCATCGAAGATCGGACTTGAGGAAATCACCCTCGACAACATCATCACTGTCGGCCTCGATGGCGAAAAGATTGCAGGCGACCACGGCCGCCACAACGAAGTCTACATTCATTCCGAAGTGCTGCGCGTCCGCCCCGACGTCAATGCGGTCGTCCACACCCACGCACCCTATGCCGTGAGCTTTTCCGCACTCGGCAAGCCGTTGCAGGCCGTCGGCCACCCAGGCTCGATCTTCGCCGAAGGGCTTCCGGTGTTTTCGGAAACGACCCAACTGATCACCACCGCCGAGCGTGGGCGCGCGGTTGCCGCGACGCTCGGCACGCACGACGCCATGCTACTGCAAAACCACGGCCTTGTTACCGCCGCCGCCACGATCGAGCAGGCGATCTATTTGGCTTTGTCGCTTGAAACCGCCTGCATGATGCAGCTCTGGGTGGAGGCCGCCGGCGGCGCCAAGGCGCTCGGCAATCCCGAGGACATCAGGGCCAAGCGCAAGCACATGTTTCGCGAAGAAATGTTCAAGGCGACCTTCGCCTATCTCGTGCGCCGCCTGAAGCGCGGCTGATCGCATCATCGCAAAGCTATGGAGGAGACCGCATGCACTATGTCGATGCATTCAACCACTTTTTCCCGAAGGCCCTTTGGGATCGCATCCAGAAGCTGGAGGGCGCAGGCAAGGATATCGGCCGGCGCATGCAGGGCGTTCCCTGCATTTACGATCTCGATGTCCGCTTCCGCGTTATGGACGAATTCCGCGACTATACCCAGATCCTGTCGCTCGGCATGCCGCCGCTGGAGGCGATGGGCGGCCCGGAGCTTTCGACAGAGTTTGCCCGCATCGCCAATGAGGGACTCGCCGAACTGGTGGAGAAACATCCCGAACGGTTCGCAGGCTTCGTCGCTGCCCTGCCGATGAACGCGCCGGAAAATGCCGCCAGGGAAGCCGAACGCGCTTTCACCGAGCTTGGCGCCAACGGCCTGCAGATCCACACCAACGTCAACGGCGCACCGCTTGACGAGGAGCGTTTCTTTCCGATCTTCGAAGTCGCCGCGCGCCACGGCAAACCGGTTCTCCTACATCCCTCGCGCGGCGCCTCGATGCCGGACTACGCGACCGAGGACAAATCGAAGTATGAGATCTGGTGGACCTTCGGCTGGCCTTATGAGACCAGTGCCGCCATGGCCCGCCTCGTGTTCTCGGGCATTATGGACCGGCTGCCGGACCTTCGCGTTCTCGCCCACCACATGGGCGCGATGGTGCCCTATTTTGAAGGGCGCGTCGGCCCCGGGTGGGATCAACTCGGCAAGCGCACGACAGATGAAGATCTCACTCTCGTACTGAAACGACTAAAAAAACGCCCGCTCGATTACTTCAAGGATTTCTATGCCGACACCGCGGTCTTCGGGTCCCGCGCAGCCACGCTTTGCGGACTGGAGTTCTACGGTAGCGACCGCATTCTCTTTGCTTCCGACTCGCCTTTCGACCCCGAAAAGGGCCCAGGTTACATCCGGGACACCCTGAAGATTCTGAACAGCCTGGACCTGCCGAATGAGGACATGGAAAAGATCTGCTTCAGGAACGCAGAACGCCTCTTTGGTCTGAAGACGAAGTAAAATCGCACACAAATAATACGCTAGCGCCTTGGTAGCCCGACAACTCTTGAGATTGCCGGGCGTTCTGATGTCGATTTGCGGCTCAATCAAACTCGGAGCGTTTAGATCGTCATTGGACTACGCGCTCCGCATTGCTTCAGGCAACCCGCCTCATTTCCTGAGCCATCTCGCCAGGCGAAGCTGTTGATCCGGTGCGGAACCGCTGGACCTGCCGCGCCAGGTCATCGGTCTCCCGCGCCAGCGATCGGGCGGCCGCCGTGGTTTCCTCAACCATCGCAGCATTCTGCTGGGTCACCTTGTCCATAAGATCGGCGGCGACGGAGACCTCCTTGAGGCTCGTCGCCTGTTCCCGTGACGTGCGGGCAATCTGCGAGACAACGCCGTTCACATCGGAAACCTGCACCACGATCTCGCACAACGACGTGCCCGAAGCCCTTACCAGCTTGACGCCCTCGTCGACCTGTCGGCTCGAAGTCGAGATCAGATCCTTGATCTCCTTGGCCGCTTCGGCCGACCTCTGAGCAAGACCGCGAACTTCCTGTGCGACCACGGCAAATCCGCGCCCGGCATCGCCCGCACGCGCCGCTTCGACACCGGCATTCAGCGCCAGAAGGTTGGTTTGAAAGGCAATTTCATCAATAACGCCAATGATCATCCCGATCTGGTTGGAAGAGGATTCGATCGCCGTCATCGCCTCGACGGCCATAGTGACGATCTCACCACCCCTGCGGGCGTTCTCCTGTGCGGTGGTCGCAAACTCCTGCGCACGACCCGCGCCGATGGCCGCATCGTCAACCCCACGGGAGGCGTCTGATAGGGCCGCCACTGTCTCTTCCAGGTTCGCTGCCTGCTCCTCCGTACGCTTTGCAAGATCGTTCGATGCATCGGAGATCTGGGCTAGCCCAGCACGGATCGTGCCGACCGAGGCCACGACCGAACCGATCGCCTGCTCCATTGCAGCGACAGTATCGTTGAATTTGTCGCGAATGGTCTCGAACTCCGGCGCCACGTGTTCTTTCATGCGGATGGTGAGATCGCCATTCGACAGTTCGGTAAAGCAAAACTGGACCGCATCGACGAAGCCGCGCAGGCCCTGTTGCCGAACATTGTCGACGGCGAGCTGGCGTGTACGTTGCTCTTCCTGCACGCGCCGCGCCGATACCGCATCGGCTTCCAAGCGGCGGTTTTCGTCGACTGCATCGCGAAAGACCCCGACGGCCCGTGCCATGGCGCCGATCTCGTCGCTCCGGTTGTAGCGATCGAGCGCGATATCGGTGTCGCCGCCGGCAAGCTTCAGCATCAAATTGGTCATCGCTAAGATCGGTTTGCCGATCAGCCTGTTCAATAGCCAGCCCAATAGCACCGAGGCAAAGATCAGGAAACCTATACCAGCACCAAGTGTGACTTTGGTCGCGAAGTTCGCCTTGGCCACCTCGTCGGCAGCGTTGTCCATTGCCGTGTGTTCAGCCGCACGCAGCTCCTCGATGATCGTCTGCGCAGGGTCTATGTAGCTGTCGGCCGTATCCGACATCGCGATGTCCACGGCCTGCGCAAAGGTTTTTTCCTTGAGCGCTTTGCCCATGACCGGCTCAAGGACCTTCAGCCGCCACGTGCCGACGTGGTCGAGCATGATCTTCATCTTCGCTGCAACTTCGCTGTCGCTCTCAGCTGTCTTCCTGGTGATGTCGACGTTCTTCAGCAGGCTTGCATAGTGCTTCTCGATGCTGTCGATGTAGCGCTTGTCCCTGCTGACCAAAAGGCCACGAACCGAGCTTTCAAGGCGTGCCATAGAAAGTCGGATATCGGTCGCCGCCGCGACGATGCGCCCATGAACCTCGCTTGCCCGGCCGGCTTTTTCTACGGTTACCACCTGCTGATGGACCACCGCCCCGATGCATCCGGCTGCAACGACCAGAAGGGCAAATGCCAACCCCAGTTTGCGTGCAGTCTTCAAATCCCTCATCCCCATCATCCGCATCCCCCAGTGCCATGCAGCAGTCAGATCTGCCACAACCCAGGCAAGTGCCTGCTGCCCGGGAAGATTGCTAGATATGGCCCGTAAACAGCGCCTTAATCGAATGGGCCGAGTGCGAAACGATTATTTGAGGGCAGCAAGCGCAATTTTCGCTTGCATTTCGAATCCGACCGAGCGCGCGAAAATCTGCTGTGGCAGCGCACGGTTTCGACCCGCAGAAACAGATTGAAGCGGCGACATAGGCCGGCATCTCTGCCGGTTACCTCTCCGCGGGGACAGGCTGGACAATGCATATCCGAGCCGCCGCTCGATTGAAGTGCAGCTCTTCGGCGACCGCAATGACTTGCGAAATTTGGCGTAGCTCCAGGGTCTCCACCACATTTTGTTGTCATCGAACACCACGCATCGCACATAGACCCGTGTGGTTTGCCATGAACAAAATGAGGGCATGGATACTTTTGCCCTGAACCTGAAGCGCCGCGCTGAACAACTCGGGATTTCAAACGCCGAGGTCGCTCGACGCTCCGGGTTGAGCGATCGGCGCTATGGAAACTACGTCAGCGGAGTCCGCGAACCGGACCTTTCCAGATTGGTCCGTATAGACGAAGTCCTGGGTATCAGCGTCGACGAGCTGCTGGGCGTGAATACTACCGAAAGCAAGGTCCGCACTGTCGAAGAGCAATTCCAATACCGCATCGCTGTCGCGCTCAAGGCTTTGAAAAGCGAAGACCCTCAGCGACTTGTCCTGATGATCGAAGCACTAGCATCATCGCTCCCAAGCGCCTGACCTTCGAGGAAGTTTTCCACTTCGCCTATCCGCGCAACAAGCCTGTCGTTTTGCACTTAAACCTGAGACTCGCGTCGCAACGATTTCAATAAGGGGAGCGGGAAAAAGGTGGGGGTAAGAAGTTTCGCGTAAGCAGGTGCCTTTTCTGAAGGGGCAATCGTTGGCGTCGCAATTAAAGATGATCATCTTGGTCGACCTTGTTGGCATTGACGGCTTGTCGCAGCGTTGCGAAATTGCCAAGGTCGACCGGTCTCTCGACGGGGCCCGTCTCAACGATTTTGGCCTCTCCCTCGAAGAAGCCAAGAAGATACAGCGGCGCCTACAACAGGAACTGACGCAGTTTCAGACGGATCAAGCCGCCCAGCGAGATCGGAAGTGCCAAGACTGTAACCGCCGTCGCTCAGTGCATGATAATAGGTACCGTACGATCTATTCGCTCTTTGGATCTTGCCACGTGCGTGTGCCGCGGTGGCGCAGCTGTGCATGCGGATCGACCGCGAGGTTGGGCACGGGAAGCGTCGAGACCCTGTTGAATGGCCGAGCTACCCCGGAGTTGGAGCGGATCCAGGCCGAACTCGGCTCCCGGCTGTCGTTTCGAGAAGCCGCCCGTGTGCTTGATCTCTTTGTGCCGGCCGCGCGACCACATAATCATCGGACCGTCAGCAACCGGCTCGCCAAGGTCGCCGATCAGATCGAAAAGTGGGACGTCGCCAGCCCCTATCGCATCAGCCGAGCCAGCGAATCCGCCGTTTCCGTTTTCATTGATGGTGCCTACATTCGCGCAGTTCCCGGATATCAAAGCCGGCATTTCGAGATCGCGATGGGACGCGTTGTTTCACAGGGTCGGCCACCGCGTCAATTCGCGGCTGCGCCGAATGTAGCTACCGGCAAACACGATATCGTTCGCGCAGCGATGCGCGCACAAGGATGGCTGCCTGGCCGAGACGTCACTGTCTTTAGCGATGGTGAGGTCGGGCTGCAGAGTATCGTCCTCAGCGCAACACGCCAGCCCATCACGCATATTCTCGACTGGTTTCATCTATCGATGCGGCTGCGGCATATTGAACAGGCCTGGGAGGGCATCAGGCATCTGCAAAATCTGGATGTCTATCTGCAAAACGTCGCGGTCCATGTCCCCAGGCTTCGGCATCTCCTCTGGAGCGGATATGTCCGAGAGGCAAGCGAAGCCGTAAAGCAGATGCTCGCCCAATTGGATCAGCATCGCGGTTTTCGCGACGCCCCCGGCAAAATCAGGCGCCTATACGAGCTGATAAACAATCTCGGCACTTACCTGGGGCAGAACGCAGCTTCGATCGTCAACTACTGTCGGCGATACTGGTCCGGTCAGCCGATATCCAGTTCGCCGGCCGAAAGTGCCGCCAACAGCCTCGTCAATGCCCGTATGAATAAGAAACGGCAAATGCGTTGGACACCGATCGGCGCTCATCGGGTTCTTCAAGTCCGAGCCGCCGTCGCGGACGGCCGTCTCAAACAGGCAAGGCTCAATCTCGCAGCCTAACCCCCAGCTTTTTCCCGCTCCCCGGAGGTCTTCGCAATTGCACTTAATCTGAGATTCTCAGCCCACAGAATCTCAAATTAAATGCCAACCAAGAAAGGAACGGCCGCATTCTTACTTTCAAGTGCCAAACGACATTATACCACTGGTTGTTCCGCTCTGCATCCACAATGCCCGACTGGCCCCTCGCTTTCAAGCTTTTTCAGTGCCGCCGCCCACCGACCAGCCAGGACAATTTTCATCAACGAAGCGTGAGTGCCCCGGCGCAGGCGCGAGCACATTTGCTTCGTGGTAAGCTTGCCCTCTCGCCCCATGCAGCAATGGAACATTTCACCTCGCTCATAGATCGGCGACATTGGTTTGAAGGGATAACCGAAACTCTCCGGGGCCTATTCTCTCCGCGGGTGACATCCCCAATCCCGGTCCTTTCTCACTTCCGCGCGAGTTCATACCTCTGCCTAGGCTCGCCGCATCCGACAGACGAGCGAGGAACCGGCTGCACGCAACGAAACGTCAGTGGAGTGGAGGAAGAGGGGCGTCTGGTGCTTGAAAGGGTCAAGGGGCAGCGCCAGCCCCGGTCCTCCCTTTGCGCCCGAATCTCGCGGCGTAATACGAAGGACCAGAATGCGCGCTTCATTCGCAAGCTGAACATGAAAAGCCGCGCCGCCCTGCGCTTTAAGCGCGGGTTCACCCGCTTGCATGATTGCGGGAGCCCAATTCGTTGAATGGGCTTCTGATCTGAAACTACGTTAGTTTGGTGTCAGCCGCGGGCTTTGCTAGCATTCGGATTGAAGTTCACCAGCAGAGATTTCAGCTCAATTTCGCGAACGCGCCCGGCTGCTTCGCTCGGGCTCACCCAGTCGAAAACGCGTTGCCCTCGTTCTTTGAAATCGGTGCTGATCTCTGTCACCTCAATCTGAAACATCTCCACGATGCAGGGGGCAACATTGCCATCATCGAGTTCTTTCAGGTAGGTATAACTGCCCACGGACTTCTTTTTCACCTTACCGCGCACGCCGGCTTCTTCCCATGCTTCGATAGCCGCCGCTTCATAGGGCTTCTTGCCCTTCATCGGCCATCCTTTGGGGATGATCCATCGCCGACTTTCACGCGAGGTGATGACCAGGACCTCAATCTCGGAACCACCCTCCTTGTAGCGGAAGCACAGAGCACCGCATTGCTGGCGAAATGTTGTACCGAACAGCTTGTCCGGGTTTCGAGCAAGCTGTTGGAGTAGCATCTCTGGATTGCCCGCCGTGGGCTGACTGCGTGGCTTCTCTGACTTCATGAGAATTGAAGGTCTCAAATTTCCCTTTCTATCTCAATCGGCCATGTTGTTTTATGACAGTTCTATGACAATCATCCACGCACAGGGAGAGCGTATAATGGGCGATCAACCGCCAAGCTATTCATGCTTTTGCCTCAAACACCCGTTCCTCAGCCAAAAAATAAGATAGGACTCGTGCTGGCGTGCGCCGCGACGTCCGCGGACGGTGCGTGCCTCGCACGCGACACCATGCTTGAGACCTGTCGGAAGCTCGGTCTGTCGTTCTGGCAGTATCTCGGCGACCGCATTGGTCTCGAAGGCCGGCTATTCCGCCGCTGGCTGCCCTGGCGCAGCAAGAGCCTAGGCGTCCCTCCCCTACGATCAGGTACTGGTACTTCCTCAGCCCATGGTATGATCCGCATCGCGACGCGCTTCGCCCATCAAAAGTGGCATGGCCACCAAATTTGTGGATTTAACTTTGTCGATTCAAACCGCAAAATGTCATATGCCCGTTAGCTTTAGCCGGTAGATGCGGTCTTTTTTTCCACTAACGATTTCAGTGAAACTCTGCAAGCGATTGCACAACCGAACCTCGACGGCGGCTCGCGCGATTTCGGACGAGCAATGGTCGACGGCGAGTCGTGTAGCCCGTGAACTGGACAAGATTGTCGATGGCACCGGTCCGATACAAGCTGCCGCTGACCGGGCTGCGGCCGAGCTACGGCTGTCCGTGCGGCAAGTTTACAATCTACTTGCTCGATACCGCAGCGACCGGACGGTCACTGCTTTGCTGCCGAAACCCGGCGCAAGCGTCTGCCGGACGGGATCGAGGCAATCATCAGCGCGACGCTGCGCGAGCAATGGCTTACGCTCGAGGCGCCTCCACTCGCACCCGTTGTCGCCGAAATCCGTGCGCGCTGTGAAGTAGCCGGCCTTGCCCTGCCGTCCTATGTCACCGTCGCCCGGCGCATCCCCGCACTATTTTCACCCGAAGAGATCGCCAGAAAGCGGTCGGCCAATCCAAAGCACCTGCTGCGGCTGAAGCCGCGACCAGGCTATATCCATGCGCCGCACTCGCTCGACGTCTGTCAAATCGACCATACGCCGATATCAATTTCGTCGAGGTTGTCGACGGAGGCGGACTGTTCGTTGGCCGTCCTTACCTAACGATCGTCACCGAGGTTGCGACTCGGTCCATTCTCGGCGTCTGCCTCGCACTGGAAAAACCTTCGGTCCTGTCTGTCGCACTTTGCCTTGCCCAGGCCCTGTGCCCGAAAGAGCCTTGGCTTGCGGCCCGCAACCTCGACCATGCCTGGCCGGTATTCGGCCGGCCAAAACTGCTCGTTACGGACTCGGCGAAGGAATTCAAGGGGTATGCGTTCCAACGCGGCTGCGATGACTATGGCATTCGTATCCGCTATCGCGATCGTGGCCGCGTGCATCAGGGCGGTGTGGTCGAGCCCCTGCTGGGCAAGCTCAACGCTATTCTCGCCGCATATCCCGGTTCTTCGGGGCGCTCGGTGGCAGACCGCGACGAATATCCGTCCGAGCGGCGCGCGCGCCTGCGTTTCGCGGACTTGGAGCGATGCCTCGCACTTGCGGTCATCGATCACAATCTTCAGGAAAACGCCAAGACGCTGAAGGTGCCGATCACGGAATGGCAGCGCAACAGCGCTGCTGTGCCCCGCTTCGATGACGATCCGCAACACGTCCTGTTGTCGTTTCTGCCGGGAACTGAGCGGCAATTGTCGCCGCAAGGGATCAGCATGTTTGCGTTGCACTACTATGCGCCGTGGCTTGGTAGTCTCATTCCGCAGCGCGACCGGCTCGGAAAGCTGGAGGTGCGAAACGATCCGCGGGACATCAGCCATGTCTACGTCCACGACCCGGAAGCCCGACAGTTTTGTCCCGTCGAGCGGCGCGATGGCCAGTTGACGTCACTGACGTTATGGGAGCACGAGGCCAACCGCGCCGGCCGGCGTGCCGCAAATCACCGCTCAAGCAAAGAGAAAGTGGCGCTCGCCGTGAGATTGCAGCCATTGTCGAAGCGGCGAAACCGTCAAAGCGCCAATTGCGCGATGCCGTGCGCAGCGCGCTCGCCACCGCAGCGGCAAAGCCCTATCAGGCAATGCAGCCACCAGTGTCTGGTCCCACGCAACACCCCGTGCGCCAGAAGCGCCGGTTGCCGGTGGAGGATTGGTAGCTCCGCATGTCGGATCATTTGCTTGATCATGTCCGGTCGTATCTCGACCGAGATCCCGCCGAGCGAATTGCATATGTCCGCGCCCCGCGATGGATCGCGCACCAAGTTGCGAAGGACGCCCATCGCCGGCTGGCGGATTTGCTGTCGCGACCAGCGTCGTTGCGGACGCAGGGCCTGATGCTGGTTGGGCCCTATGCCAACGGCAAGACGATGATCGCCGAGCGCTTTGCAGTCGAACATCTGCGAACCGCGTCGAAACAGAAGGCATGGATCGTTCAGCCCCGTGAAGGCGCCGGCCTCGGTCATTTCTATGCAAGCATTCTTCAAGCATTACGGGCGCCGATCGGCGACCGCAGCGTGGCTCGAAAGGTGAGCAAGTCGATCACTTGCTGGCCAGCCTCAAACCGAAGGTGCTGATCTTCGATGAGTTCCACAACGCGCTACGCGGCCGGACCCGCGACATCGAGGCGATCTTTGCGTTTCCGCGACGGATCGGCCGCCAGTACGATGTGGCATCGGTGCTGATCGGAGAGGTGGCCGTCTACGACTTTCTCAACGCCACCAGCGAGATGGCGAGCCGGTTCGATCTGCTCGCAGTTCCGCGGTGGCATTATGACGAGGATTATCTCACGCTGCTCGACAGCCTCGAGGCAGCATTGCCGCTGGCTCGCATCTCGGATCTGTCGGACGAACGGCTGGCGCGGCGGATATTCAGCCTCTCGGAGGGATTGATCGGCGAGATCGTCACCATCGTCACCAAGGCGGCGATCGCCGCCATCAGCTCCGGTGCGGAGCAGATCACGAGGGCGGGCATCGACGAGTTGCACTACGTTCCGATCTCGCACCGGCGAAATTCGGCGCTGCGCGAGAGCCTGCTATGACGATATGCGACGGGCCTGGCTTGGCGATCGGGATTGGCGAGCGGTACCGCGACGTTGTCTCGGATCGGTGGCCCAGCGTCGTCGCCCCGCAGCACGACGAGTTGCTGTCGAGCTGGGTACACCGGCTGGCGTATGCCAACGGTGTTGCGCCTCGTGCTTTCGCCCGTGTGCTCGGTTTAAGCCCAGGGATGTGGTCCGCAACCCTCGACCCCCGGCTACCCGTCTACGTCGCCCGCCTGCTCCACGCACGTACTGGCCTTTCTCTGCGAAAGCTCTCGGTGATGCCAATGAAATCGTCGCCGCTGAAGCAGCTCCTGCTGCCGCTTCGCAACGATGGCCGCCGGGGCAGTTCGACCTGGCTGCAGTTCTGCCCGCGATGCCTTGCCGATGATGCACAGCCGTATTTTCGGCAGCGCTGGCGGTTTGCGACCCAGGTTTCATGCCTGATCCACGGCTGCGGATTGCGTGACCGATGCCCTTGCTGCGCCAGTCGCATCGCACCCTTCGATCAGGTCGAGCTCGTCCCGCAACATTTCTGCGCTGGCTGTGGCTTCGATTTGCGGCGTGCGCCGAATATCGTTGTCCGTGCTCCGGCAAGGCGGCTCGATCGTTGCATCAATGATATCTGCCGCATGGAAGCGATCACTGGATCTCTGACCAGAGGCAACCCCGGCCAGCGCCGGGCAGGCCAAGCGCTCATCTACATCAGAGGGGGTCAAAATTGGGCTCTGACGCGCCGGCATTCGATCTTTGACTGGATTTCCGCCCACGGTCGGATGTAACATTAAAGTTGTAACTTGGCGTAAAATGGTAAGATCACACGCGGCTAATACAGCAGTAATCCCTAGGCTGGAATGCCTTTGCGACCCAGATCTACGCAGCAGCCAGTTGCGAGATCCGGCCGGCAAACAATTCAACAAGCTTTCTGGGTGAGAGAGAATGGATGACGGACTGAGATTACCCGGCGCAGCTTGGCGGCGCCAGTTGACCGCAATGTTGGTGGCCGCTGGTTGCATGGTGGCCTGGCCAGTATCGGCGCAAGAAGGAATAGAGCCGGAGGCGCATCGGATACTGGCTGCAATGAGCGAAGCTCTCAAATCGGCGCCGACCCTCAGTGCCGACTATGACGTCGATCAGGAAGTCGTTAATCTGCAAGGTCAGAAAATCCAGTACAGCGCCTCCGGCTCCATCGCCGTCGATCGCGAGCGAGGTTTTCGAATGAAGCGCATGGGTCCCTTTGCCCAGGCGGAGGTGATATTTGATGGCGACACGATATCACTGCACGACAAAGTGCGGAACGTTTACGCGCAGCTTCGGAGCCCCGGTCCGAGTGTTCAAGACGCGGCCGAGGAGCTTCGCGCCGCCACCGGACTTGACGCTCCGGGAGCGGATTTTCTGGCAGGCGATCCCTATACGGTCCTCACTGACGGCGTGACGGAAGGAACCGTTGTCGGATCGGCCTTTATCAACGGGGTGGAATGCGACCATCTCGCGTTCAGGACCGACATTGTCGACTGGCAAATCTGGATCAGCAGGGGCAGTAGACCTTTGCCGCTCAAATACGTCATCACAACCAAATGGACCACTGGCGCGCCGCAGTATTCGCTGCGGCTCAGCAATTGGAAGTCGGATGGCATCGACGCGGCACAGCTCAAGTTCACCCCGCCGCCAGCTGCCAAGAAGCTGGAACACGTCCATGCCGATGTCACCGGCGAGCTTTCGCTGGAGGCAGTGCAATGAGGACGCGCAAGCTGCACGCAAAGATCCTTTCAGTCGCCATCGCCGGTTTCGTTATGCTCGCGGTAGACGCTCTCGCTCCTTGGCCGTTCGGCTTGTTCGTATCCGAGGCACATGCGGTCGTGGGACGGCCGTTGACACCTGGAAGTGTCGCCGGGGTCGCTCGCCGCACCACGCGCCGAGTGATCCGCCGCTCCACCGTTTATGTTGCCGCACTGCCCACCGGCTGCGTTAGCACGAGTGTCAATGGCACGGTCGTGTGGCGCTGCGGCGGGGTCTACTACCAGCCGTACGGCGGGCGTTTCGTCGTCGTTTACATTGACTGAACTCAGAGCATTACGTGACAACTCGATTTTTCGATGGAGGTATAGAATGGATATTACGCGTCGTGACTTGACGGCCGCCGGTCTTGGAGTGTTGGCGGCAGGTTCCCTCGCAAGACCTGGTGCTGCCGCCGACGGGTTCGTGGCAGATTTGCCGGAAGGGCTCGACGAATTCGCGCTCGCCGTCGAGGCGTACACTTATGCCTATCCTCTAGTGACGATGGAACTGACCCGACGCGTGATTACCAACGTCGCGGAACCTGAAGGAACCCGTGGCCCCATGGGGCATCTGATCAAGCTGCGCCAGTATCCGGACGCCAAGTTTCGGGACGTGACCGCACCGAACGCCGATACCCTTTATACGACCGCGTTCTTCGACGTGGGCGATGAGCCCTGGGTCATCACCCTGCCCGACCTGAAGGATCGTTACGCCCTGTTCCCGATGCTGGATGGCTGGACGACCGTTTTCGACGTTCCTGGAAAGCGCACGACGGGCACCGAGGCCCAGACATTCGTGGTGACGGGACCCGGCTGGGAAGGCACGCTTCCCGAAGGCGTGACCCAATACAAATCTCCGACGAGCATCGTTTGGCTGCTTGGACGCATCTATTGCACGGGCACCCAGGAGGACTACGCCGAAGTTCATAAGCTCCAGGACGAAGTGAAGCTCTACCCTTTAAGCGCCTGGGGCAAGGACTGGACAGCGCCCAAGGGTAAAGTCGATCCGGCCATCGATATGGAGACTGCCGTCCGCGAGCAGGTCAATGGCATGGATGCCATTGAATACTTCACCCTCTTTGCCGAGCTCCTGAAACGAAACCCGCCGAGTGAGGCGGATGCACCGATGATTGCCAAGCTCGCCGAGCTTGGCATTGTCCCGGGTCAGGATTTCGATAAAAGCAAGTTCGACCCGGCGTTTGCCAAGCGCGTGCCCCAGGTCGCATTCGCGCGCATCATGATGCACTTCAAGCTCAGCGATGGCGACGTGCAGGATATCGATGGCTGGGGTTTCACGACCAAGACTGGCATCTATGGCACCAACTACATCCAGCGTGCCTTGGTCACTGCGATCGGCCTTGGGGCAAACCGGCCACAGGATGCGGTCTACCCAACGTCGATGAAGTCCGGCGGCGGTCTGATCAAGCGGGCCTATAACGGTTCAGAAAAGTACGTCATGACCTTCAAGAAAGGCCAGACGCCGCCCGTGTCCGGTTTCTGGTCCTTGACGATGTACGATGCGGGGTACTTCTTCGTCGACAATCCGCTCAATCGCTATTCGATCAGTGCACGGCAGGACCTGAAGGCAAATCCGGACGGCTCGATCGATTTGTTCATTCAGAATGAATCGCCCGGGGCAGATAAGGAGTCGAACTGGCTTCCAGCACCCAAGGGCAAGTTCATTCTCATGATGCGCCTCTACTGGCCCAACGAGAGCAATCCCTCCATCATTGACGGTTCTTGGACGATACCGCCGGTGAAGAAGGTGAGCTAATTCCACCAGCCTGCATGCAGCCGCCGCGGATCCGGTTCCTGGCGGCTGCAAACATGAAGTCTCGGCGTCCACGTCTCTTGTTGAGCACGGTGCGACCGGTCCTCAGTGAAGATGAACAAATTACATCAGCTTCGCCCCTGTCATTGGTTTTTTGGAGACCAATAATTTGACAAAGGGGATTTGATCCAGTGGACCGGGCTTTTATGTACATCCTTCGGACTTTGCTATGCAGTCTGTTCCTCTGCCTTTGTGGGCTTACGCACCTGCAGGCGCAAACGCCTGTGCCCCCCATTTCTCAGGCGTCCAAAGTGGCCGAACTGCTGCGTCTGCTTGACGATGAGGACGTGAGGGTCTGGCTGGAGCAGAAGCAAGCCGCCGCTTCCCAGTCCCGCGATAATGAGGCAGTGTGGTTCATGGAGGAACGCGAGGCGCTCTTGCGCGCCCGCCTCAACGCGTTTTTCACCGCAGTGCCGCGCGTCAGCGATGAACTTTCGCGCGCCGTGTCTGCGATTTCCCAAGACGCGCGGAACAGCGGCGCAATGCCCACGGCGCTCGTGTTGGCAATCATCGCCGGCATAGCTTTTGCTATCGAATGGATTTTTCGCCATTCAGTGCCCGCCGTGCCCTTCCCCAACCCGCACTTGAGGCAGACCTACACGGAGTTTCTGACGCTCTCAATGTTCACGGCGACCGTCGCGATCCTCTTTCTACTGTTCGCCTGGCCGCCACTCGTTCGTGTGGTCGCACTCTACTCGCTTCTCGCTTTGGTCGCCTACAAGCTCGCAACAGCGCTCTGGCGCATCGCGCTGGCCGCGTCGATAATGTCGGCCCGCTCCTATTTGCGGGCCCGGATATTCACCGCATTGCTGGCAGCGACGATGGCATTCTCGGCTTTAACCGAACGCCTTGGTGTTGCAGCCGACGTCCGGTCAGCCCTCACTATCGGACTGTCCATCCCAATTGTTGTTCTGGCAATGGCGATGATCTGGCGCGAGCGCTCCAGCGATGTCAGATCGTGGCGAGACCGCCTCTCTCGCGCTATGGGCATCTCCGGCGCGGTCGTGCTCTGGCTGCTCTGGTGCGGCGACTTCATGGCTCTATTCTGGCTCGGTATCATGATTGTCCTTGTGCCGCGCGCTTTGTCGATTGCCGACAGCCTGATGCTTTCATTCTCGCCCTCTCGCTCAAATGAGCGAGACCCATCGGACCCGAAGGCGGTCCTGCTCGTCCGCGGAACGCGCGCCATAATTCTGATTGCAGCGGTCGATTGGGTTGCCTTCGTTTGGCGAAACAATTTCCCTTTTGTGTCCGGAGAAGTGACATTGATCCGGACGCTCATCGCCGGGGCATTCAACAGCGTCGTGATCCTGCTTATGATTGACCTCGTCTGGCAATTGGCAAAAGCCTACATCACCCGCAAGCTGAGCGATGTCGATGATGAGGGAACCTCTCGATCAAACGCACTCGCTCGAGAAAGCCGGCTTCGCACTTTGCTGCCCGTCTTCCGCAACGCTTTGGCAGCGGCACTTCTCTGTGTCGCGGCGCTCACGGTCCTTTCGGAGATGGGCGTCAAAATCGGCCCGCTGGTCGCCGGCGCGGGCGTCGTCGGGGTTGCAATTGGATTCGGCTCGCAGACCTTGGTCAAGGACGTCGTCAGCGGCATTTTCTATCTACTGGACGACGCCTTTCGGGTCGGGGAATACATCGAAGCCGGAAGCTATACGGGCGTCGTTGAATCCTTCAGCCTGCGTTCGGTGAGGCTGCGGCACCACCGCGGGCCAATCTTTACCGTACCTTTTGGTTCGCTTGGCGCGATCAAGAATGCCAGCCGCGATTGGACTGTCGACAAGTTCCGCATCCGTGTCCCTTTCAAAACCGACGTTGATAAAGTCCGCAAACTCGTCAAGGAGATCGGCGCACAATTGCAGGCCGATCCGGAACTCGGCTCGCTCTTCATTGAGCCGCTCAAGCTGAAGGGCGTCGAGCAGATCGGTGAGTACGGCATTGAGCTTGGCATCGCCTTCACCTGCAAGCCCGGGGAACAGACAATGATCCGTCGCAAGGCTTACGCGATGGTCATGCGGGCCTTCCATGACAATGGGATCGACTTTGCTCAGCCCGTGGTTCAGGTCAGCGGTGACGACAAGGAGACAGCCGCAGCCACGCTCGCGGCGCGGCAGTCTCCGGATAAGACGGCCGCGCCAGGCACCGCCTTGCCAGCTTCATTGTAGAAGCATGTGAAGCCAATGAGGCAATTGCTTTGCGAGGTCCTTACTACAGCTCGCTGGTTCGTTCTGACGCTTCGCTGTCGGGATCGCCAGCAGATAGGTTTTCTTTGACGCGAAACTCGCGAGGCCCAAATCCGGTCGCCTTACGAAACGCTCGCGAAAAACCCGCCGGAGAGGAATAGCCGAGATCTTCCGATATATTGGTGATCGACACGGTTCCATCGCGCAACATTTCCGTCGCACGCTGCATCCTCACCGCGCTCGTCAGGCCTCGGAAGTCGGCGCCTGCCAGTCGAAGCTCGCGCTGCAACGTCCGAACGCTTGTGTCCATTGTTCGTGCAGCCTCCTCAATCGACACTTCCCCTGCCAGGAGTTGGGCGCGAATCTGTGCAGTGGCAATTTCCAACAAGCTCCGAGGTGCACCCCCTGGACGATCGCGAGCGACATCCTCGAGAGTCACAATCGACCGAGATGTTCGTCGCGACGCAGCCATCAGCCGATGCCGCTCAACGACGACCGTCACTGCTGGCGCATTGAATATCACCGGGCATTGAAACACGTCCTCAAAGAGTGAGGTATGGCTTGGAATGGGGATGTCAAGTTCGACGCGAAGTGGCTGCCAATGGTCAGGCAGATATGCCTTGAAGAGGCTCAGCAGTTCGCCAGCGGCGGCACATGCGACCGACTCATACCCCCGAGTCCCTGCCAAAGCGAATTTATAGCCAAAGCGTAGTTCCTCCTTCGTGGTTGTAACGGTCAAATTGTCAAAACTGCTGTGATATTGCAGCGCCACAACGCTTCGCTTGACCGCTTCGCCGAGCGTGCCTGCTTCAGTGATAAACCGGCCGAAGCTGCCATACGCGGAAACGTCCATATTCGGCACGAGCAAGAGACCGAGGTTTGTGTCGCCCGCTGCCCTCGCCACGGCTTCGACGAACCCGACCACAGATTGCTGGGGAATGTAGACATTGCGGTCCTCGATCAATTCCACGTCGAAGCCCGCGGCGCGATTGGCGCGCAGCAACGCTCGCTCCCCCAGTTCGCTTCGAATAAACGCGGGCAAGCCTTGCAAGACGTGGCTCGAGATCACGGGGATCGCTGCTATCTGAGATGTTTCCTGAATTCGGGTTTGGCGTGAAATGGATAGTTTTCACATATTCGACCGCCGGTAGAATTGGCAAGCAATATCTGCAATTCGATGTAGACGAGACATACGCCTGCATTAATCAGCTATCCTTCAATATGCCGACAGCGGCATCCAACTTACCGGGCGGCCCGCCAAGCCACAGCATTGCCCATTTTGGGGAACCGATAGCGCCTGTTGGTCGGTCAAAAAACGCAAAGCGCATCTGACGTCATTCATCCTGAGAGACCCCGTCCTGAAGATGCTACGGAAACGAAACCGGGTCTTATCCTTTCACGCCAAGTCTCATCGGCCCCGGAGCGGATGGTCAATAATTCGTGCTTTGCAAAGCAATCATAAGTGGTAGGTTGCTGCAACTGTGCGTTTCCGGGGGCTGTCTGCGATTTGGCGGGAAATGGTAAGATTGGCGAGGGGAGGCACAGCTAGTCTCCAACAACGAACGCTTCGGTTCGGTTGTCGGATCGTCGGGAGGCTTTCCTGCAACGCAGGTGGTCGTATCAGCTAGAAAGTCCAGGAGAGGGCAAACATGTTATCTGAAATGCTTCGTCCTGCGGTGTTGGCCGCGGCCGGTTTGCTTGCAACGACGCTGACTGCGGCCGGCGAGGTAAAAACCCCGGGTTACAATCATAAAATCCCCGAAAAGATCGTGACCCCGGACACGGTGGAAACCCGGTTCGGGACGCTGAAGTTCTTTGACGGGATGCCGGATGAAGCAACGGTCGATAGGCTCTATGACAATCTCGACCTCATGCGCGGCGTCGAGACATTCCTCAACGGGATCCCCGCCACATCCGTCGAAGGCATTCGGCTCGGACATCTGGAAATGGGCGCGGACACGTCCAACAAGGCAATCCTTCTTGATCAGCTAATGGATTCGGCGCCGCTGTTCCTCACCGGCAACACCGATACTGTCTATGGCAGCGTCGTTCTCGACGTGGGGAAAGACGGGCCGACGGTTGTGGAGATTCCTGCCGGGTCTGGTCCCGGCACGGTTAACGATGCCTATTTCCGCTTCGTGACCGACATGGGCGGGCCGGGCCCGGATCGCGGCAAGGGTGGCAAGTATCTGATCCTGCCGCCCGACTATAAGGGAGATCTCGTTCCGCCGGTCGGTGGCATGGAGGCAGAGGTCGACGGTGAAAAGTACTTCGTCGCAAAGTCGACCAGCTATGTGAATTGGCTGATCCTGCGTGGTTTTCTGGTCGATGGAAAGCCCGACGCGGCGGTGGCTTCCTTCAAAAGCGGACTGAAGGTCTATCCGCTCAGCAAGCGTGATAACCCGCCGAAGATGGAGTTCATCAGCGGATCGCGCAAGTCCTGGAATACTATTCACGCCAACAATTATGAGTTCTACAAAGAACTTCATACAGTCATCGATCGTGAGCCGACTTCGATGCTCGATCCGGAACTGCTGGGCCTGTTTGCCTCCATCGGCATTGAAAAGGGCAAGCCCTTCGCCCCGGATGCGCGGATGAAGAAACTGCTGACCGAGGCAGTCGCTGTCGGCAACGCAACCGCCCGCGCGCTGATTTTCCGACCGCGCCTCGACGGCTTCCGTCTCTATCCGAACAGCGCATGGGGGGCGGCCTTTGTCGGCGGCAGCTATCAATGGCTTCGGGATGGCGGCAAGGGTGGCCGTTATCTGGACGCCAGGACTCTGTTCTTCTACCAGGCGACGGTCAACACGCCTGCCATGGTGGAGCAGATGATCGGCGCCGGCTCCCAGTATGCATATGCTGCGACCGACCAGAACGGCGACTATCTGGATGGTGCGAAAACATACAAGCTTCGTATTCCCGCCAATCCGCCGGCCAAGGATTTCTGGTCGGTGGTGGTCTACGATCCGCAGACGCGCTCGCAACTCCAGACCGGCCAGACCTTCCCAAGCAAGAACAACAAGCGGGACAAGCTCATCGAGAATCCCGACGGTTCGGTCGAGCTCTATTTCGGTCCGAAGGCCCCCGAAGGCAAAGAGGCTAACTGGATCCAAACCGTCGCAGGTAAAGGCTGGTACACCCTTCTTCGACTGTATGGGCCTCTCGGGCCTTGGTTCGACAAGAGCTGGCGGCCAGGCGAATTCGAACCGATCCAGTAAACAACCCGCTGTCCGAACTGCAATATGGCGTCAAATGATAAGTCCGTCGTTTGCTTCCCTTGTAGTTAGGATCGGATGAAGAGGAGCAGCGGTCCGCCGGTGGACTGCTTGCTTCGGACGATGAGGGGGCTCGCCGGTGCATTCTCGATCCGCTCACGTTAAATTGCCGGGATCTCGTCCGCGAAATAGCGGACTCCGTGTCATCGCAAGCGGAGTTGATAAATTGACGCCACATCCATTCCGCAACGCCATATTCGGCGCATGCTCCTGGTCGTTTTCGTCATCCATCGTCGCGTGTTTGCTGCTGCTCTCGGCCTGCGCGAGTCGCCCGACAGGGGTGCTTGAACCGGTCGCGGCCAACCCGTCGGCCACTCAGGTTGAAATGCTGGTCGCGACAACCAGGGGCCGGGCGAGCAAGCCAGGTGAGATGTTCAGTGGCGAGCGCGCGCAAAGCCCAACGTTCGCGGACATTACCGTGTCAATCCCACCTGAGACCGCTCGCAAGGCAGGTGACGTCGCTTGGCCGCGAAAGCTTCCGCCGAACTCGGCGACGGATTTTGCGGCAGTGAAGGCTGACGAGATCGACCGGCTGGCCGCCGAGAAATGGTTGAACAGCCATGTGCGCAAGAGCTCGGACGGCAGCGTCCTTGTCTTTATCCACGGGTTCAACAACCATTTCGAGGATGCAGTCTTCCGTTTCGCCCAGATCGTCCACGACTCCGGCGCGCGCAGTGTGCCGGTACTCGCAACGTGGCCATCGCGCGGGAGTCTGCTCGCGTACGGATATGATCGCGAAAGCACCAACTACACGCGAAACGCAGTAGAAAGTTTGTTCCAGTACCTGGCGCGTGATCCCGAGGTCAAGGAA
Source organism: Ensifer adhaerens (assembly GCF_013283195.1). Lineage (GTDB taxonomy): Bacteria > Pseudomonadota > Alphaproteobacteria > Rhizobiales > Rhizobiaceae > Ensifer > Ensifer adhaerens_G. Next base: position 638,947 of record NZ_JABEKT010000003.1, read on the forward strand.
GTGTCGATCCTGGCACATTCGATGGGCAACTGGCTGGCACTGGAATCCCTGCGACAGATGGCGATCCGCAACGACGGACTGCCGGCAAAGTTCAAGAATGTCATGCTGGCCGCGCCAGACGTCGATGTCGACGTGTTCGGTTCGCAGATCAGCGACATGGGTAAGCGGCGGCCGCGCTTCACCCTTTTCGTCTCGCGCGACGACCGCGCACTCGCTGTTTCTCGACGCGTCTGGGGCAATGTCTCTCGGTTGGGAGCGATCGATCCGGAGCAATCCCCCTACAAGGAGGAGCTGGCAGCGAACGGGATCACCGTCGTTGATCTCACCAAGATCAAGGCAGGTGACGATCTGCACCACACGAAGTTCGCGGAATCGCCAGAAATCGTGCAACTGATTGGCAGACGCCTTTCGGACAGGCAGACCTTGACTGACAGCAGAGTGGGGCTTGGCGACCATATCGTCGCGGCAACCGCCGGGGCCGCGCACACCGTCGGAACCGCCGCGGGCCTGGTCGTTTCTGCCCCGGCAGCCATCATCGATCAAAATACCCGGCAGAACTATGCGCATCACGTCGAGACACTGGTCGGACCGTCCGGCGGAGCAAAATCAACCACAACCGATCGCGAGTGCAAACGAGCGAGCGGAACGAGTTCACGCGACTGCGACCGATAGTTCGACAGTCAACAGCATCCGAAATCCGCTTGATCAAACCGCGGTCCTCAGCCCGGTTTGAACAAAGACCAAAACAGGGGTTGTCCGCAACGGCGACCGTCACGGGAGATATCATGAAGATTTGCATTATTCGTACCCTGGCGGTAATCGGAACTTGCCTCGTCGCTGGGACGGTCAAGGCTGCGGACAGCTATTCCCCGATGACGCCGGAGCTTCAACAGACGACCACCGAAAGCGGATGGACCTTTTCCTTTGCCCCCTATTTCTGGGCGGCGGGATTGTCGGGGGAGGTAGCGCAATTCGGGCTGCCGGCGGTGGATGTCGATTCCAGCTTCGGTGACATCTTCGATAACCTCGAGTTCGGTGCGATGGCGATTGGTGAAGCCCGCAACGGTCCCTACAGCATCTTCGCTGACGTCATGTATACGAAGATTTCGGGGCAGGCGGGCACGCCAAGAGGCGTCCTCGCGACTGACGTGGAACTCACGTCCGAAACGTTCGCCGGACTGCTCGGCGCGGGATACTCCATCTTCGAGAGCGATACAGTGCAATTGGATGTGGTCGGCGGCCTGCGGATATGGTCCGTCGAAAGCGAGCTTTCCTTTCACGGCGGCCTTCTCGATGGGAGATCCAGAAGCGATGAGGCAACCTGGGTGGACGGTCTGGCCGGCGTTCGTGGCACCTATTCGCTGACACCCGAGCTCTATCTGACCGGTTGGGGCCTTGTCGGTGCTGGTGGCGCCGATCTCGACTGGGACGTCGCCGCGGCGGTGGGTTACCGGTTCATGGATTCGATTTCGATGGTTGCCGGCTACCGCGCGCTGGGCGTGGACTATAGCGACAACGGGTTCGTGTTCGACGCAGTTCAGCAAGGGCCGATAATGGGCCTCGTGGTGCGATTCTAGCGAATCGCCCTGCCGACTCGACTGGTTTCAAGAGCGCCTGATTAGAATTCAGCAGACACCTGTCCAAACAAGCCAAGCCACCTCAGATCTAAAGGGAGACGAGCGTTGAAGACGAGACGTACCATAGCAACCACATTGTTAATCGGGCTTGCGTTAACGGGCGCGACGCGCGCAGAAACCCTGAGCTACGCCGACGCCGTCACGAAATTGGCGCAGGACTGCGGTGCAGACATCAAAAAGTTCTGTCATGGCCTCAATCTCGGCAACGGACGGATTGCCGATTGCCTCCAGAAAAACGCAGCCAAAATCTCACCAGTCTGCGTCGGAACGATCACGACTGTGCTCACCTCGATCAGCCAGCGGGAGCAGGCCCAGGCCGCGTACGCCGGTGTCTGCAAACACGATATCGCCCAACTCTGCTCGAGCGTGAAGGGCGACGGCTACCGCCTGGCATGCCTCATCAAGGCCGAAAAGCGCGTGGGTAAAGCGTGCAATCAGGCGATCACCGATGCCGGCTGGAGATAACCAAATGACCAAGATTTCTTCCCTGCTCCTCACACTTTTAGTCGCTGCATCGATGGCACCGGATTTCGCGGCCGCTCAGGAGGTCTCCGAACAACGGATCGTCTTAGGGCTTGGCAAGCTCGTCGGCGCGGCTCCGTTGATCGACATCGCTATTCTCCGCCAGGAAGCCATGGACGGTGGCGGAGTGGCGATGGCGTCGCTTCCGAACTGGGGCAAGATCGCCAAGCTCCCGCAAATGGTTGTCGAGATCGACTTCGAGAACGACTCGGTCATGATCAAGCCGGAGTCCTATAGGTCGCTCGGCCTGATTGCCGATGCGCTTCATCACCCGAATCTCTGGGCCTACAAGTTCCTGATTGTCGGCCACTCCAGTTCAACAGGCAGTGACAAGCATAATCTGGAACTCAGCGAGAAACGCGCTGCGGCCATCGGGGAGATTCTCTCGACGACATTCGCAGTCGATCCTGAACGGCTCTACGCCGTCGGTGTCGGCGAGTACTTCCCGATCGATGGCTCAAAGGGCGATTCAGCGAGCAACAGACGCGTCCAGCTTGTCAATTTGGGTGTCTTCACGACGCCGTAACAATGCCTCCCGCCGGCAGACCACGCGTGCGCGCAATCGGCCTGCGCTCTCACCAAAGAAGCGCAGGCACTGCGGACTACTAACTCGAGGCTCGCATGACGTGCCGAGGATCCCATCTGCTCCCACCGGACCGCTTTAAGCCGGATACCCCCAGTCAAGCTTCTCACGGACGGGATGCGGTCCTTCATGAATGAACCAGCGGCCCCTGATGGCCGAAGACAAGGAGACGTGTCATGAGAATTACTATTCGCAAGATGGCGATGGCGTCAGCCATGATGGTGCTGACGTCCGGTGCAGCCCATGCCGACCCGATCGAAGGCGATTTTAGAACCCCAAAGACCGGCGCAACGGCAAAGGTTGCGGCTTGCGGAGCAAGGTTGTGCATGACCTACACGAGCGGCGCATTCAAAGGCAAGCAGTTCGCGACTTTCACGCCCACGGGCAATGGACAGTACTCCGGAAAGCTGATCGACTTAACCAATGGCGGCAAGGAATATACCGGCAAGGCCGAGATCGCCGGCAGCGACATCAAGGTGAGCGGCTGCGTCATGGGAGGCCTGATCTGTAAGGACGAAATCTTCGAAAGACTCTGAGTTCAGGTGGAACAGCGAGGCTGAGCGCGCGCGTACAAAATCTCCTTGGAGTGAAGACAGCAGATCCAGCAGCGGGCCGCAATGTAACATGGCTTAGGCGGGATTGGGCGGCTGAGGGAGCTTTCGACAAAGGACCAACGGACGCAAAAGACGCGGCGTATCTGGGGTTCGCAAGCTTCACGATACGCCGGGCGCCCTCCCCTGCAAGGTGGGGTTTTGTGATTGCTGATGAGGTATTGAAACTTGGGCTGGAGCTTCAACCCTCGACATCGCGGCCCACGATCACACGCCGACTGTTTGCGACCCAATGTGATTTCGCTGGACGCGTCTTCGCTCAGGGATGGCACCGCCATCGCCGGCTGTTTCATTGAACGGAAAGAGGTATGGAGCAGAACAAGGCTGCTGGACCGTGATTAGTCCAACGGTCCGCTTTGTAAAATGGTTTGTAGAGGTCAACTAATGAGCAATATTGCGCAGATTACCGGAAATATTGGCCTTTATCACGTTGCCCGCGAACTATCTCTGTCAGGGTGGAACGTGATGCCGACTGTCCGAAATGCTCGGGGCGCTGATCTATATGCTGCTTCGGAGGATGAGCGCACCATGCACCCTATTCAAGTTAAAGCACATAGTGGCAAACCGCAGGACACCTCGCTTGGATTACATCCTGAGACAATCGTAACCCCGTGGTGGGTATTCGTTGTCTATACTCGAACACCTGAGATAACCTGCTATGTATTGACGCTTGGCGAAATACACGACCGAATGGGACGTGATCCGGGCACTCGGTCAAGAAAGCCAGAACAGGAAAGAATATTCTGGCTTCATCGCAAATATTACACCCCCGGCAGCGAGTCGGAGATGAAAGAAGCACGCAACGCTTGGCATCGCCTTGGCGTGCCGAGGGTCATTCTGTAGCGGATCATTGCTCCAGGACCGAACAGACACACGGTAGGAGGATCAAAGGACAAATGCCTGCACGACTGCCGCTCACCGGCCGGCAGCCGAGATGTTGTAGCATGCACTCATGTTATCCAAACTCACTAGCCACAAGTCGCACTGGTCAGCAATTACCCACCTTTTCACCGCTACCGCTCGCGTTGTATACGACCTATCGTCGCCAGCGACATATCTTGACACCGCTGAGAGCGTTTGATCTGCCCATGTGTTGTTTTGCATTTAACTGCCAGACTCCGACGGCAATAACTTCAATAAGATGAGACCGGTAACTTCTCTGGGGTCAGGCGGCACGCAGGAGTGGTGGCTTGGGTTTGAATATCGAAGGCATGTTCGGTTCTGGCTGTCGGAACGATGTTCTCAAACGATCGCGAAGTTCGCCGTTCAGCGCGGCCGTCCGGACCTGCATGAGCATGTGAGCGCCGTGGTGCGACCATCGCATCTGCTGTTTCTTGACCATCCACTTGCCAACAAGCGAATTTACCGCCGACTCGGCGAGGGTCGTAGCGACGCGAAATCCGGCTCTGTAGCGCTTTCCATAGTTGATGATCGCACCGCGGTTGGAACGGATATAGGTGAGCAGCTGCGAGCCCAGGCTGTGAAGCCGTGAAATCGAGAATTCACCTTCTCGCTGCGATTGCTTGAGACAGACCAGGAGCCGCTCCAGGTCGCGGATCGCCCGATCGATGCGGCCGTGCCACAAACGCCACTTCACGGCCTTGATGTCCCTGCCATTGGTAACGGGTAGCTCGGCGCGGTTAGAGTTGGAGCGGATCAGGTGATCGGCGATCTGCTGCATGGGCTGGATCTTCATGGCGATGTGGAACCAGTCGATGATGTGGGCTGTCGGCTTCGGCATCGCTCGGGGCAGCCGCTTGAGGATTTCGGCGCCGTCCGAGATCACGGTGACGTCACCGAAACCGCGATACCCTTCGCTCCGAAGAGCATGAAGGGCGCAATCCCGGATTGCGGTTCGGTCGGTGCTGGTGACAAAATAGCGGCCACCTGGTTCTCCCCGACCGCCGCGGCCGCATCGGGCCACAACGAGTTCGAAGCTTCGCGCCGAATTGGGATCGGCACTGCGGACATGAGCCGTGTCGATGCGGATGACGAACTCTTTGCGTCGGTCGCCGGGAAGATGCATTTCCAGCTGGCGCCGTTCATCAGTTTCATGAGGCCTTGCGCGCCGCTCCTCCTGTGCAATCTGATCGTCTAGTCGCTCGCCGATCTTGATGGTGCGCTTGCGCACGGTGGGATGCGTCTCCGTTGGTTCGACGGGTAAGAACTCGGCCAGCACCTTCACTGCCTGCCGGTACGGCATCATGCTTCCCAGCCGCAGTTCCATCAATTCGGGCGTCGCTCGATCGGGGCAGATTTCTTTCAGCGGTGCGAAGGCGCCGGCAATGCCGGGGTGACAATCCCGGCACAGCATCCAGCGGGGATTGCGGACCTCGACCGTGCCGAAGACGGTTCGGATCTGGCGCGTCGTGTAATCCTTGACCGGGCGGAACGTGTGGCAATCCGGGCAGACCCGACGAAAAAGGGAATAGGTCTCCGCTTCGTGGCTTACGACCACGCTCTGCAGCGCCGCCATGATCTTCTTGCCCTCTTCGATCGACAAACCGACCTCGCCGTCGAACAGGCGCTCCCAACTCTTATCAATTCGGACCTCACGACGAGAGACGTCGCCGAACTCGTTCTTCCCCTGGATCGTGATCGTCCATTCCACCGCCACCGTCGCCTCCTCCTTGAGCAAAGCGATGGTCATGAACCACTCGGGATTAACAATCCGTGCTCAACCCCTGAGAAGTTACCGGTCTCCAGCCAGGGCTGTAATCCATCGAGCAGATTTCCTCATCTCCCTCTCCCATCGATGTTAACGTCATGTGTCGGGCAACCACCTACCGGATCACCAGCAAGTGTTTCGACCCGGCGCGAAACAGATCGAGCGCTATCGTGCCACTGGCGTTCTTTAACGCTGTCTCGAGTTCCGCCACGGTCGCGATAGGCCGGCGATTGGCAGCAACGATCACATCGCCCATGCGCAGACCGGCTCGGGCCGCAGCACTTCCATCTTCAACGCTGGAAACAACCACGTTGCCGGCCGCATCCTGGAACTCAGCGCCCTCAAGGCGAGCGGGCATGGCTCCAGGCTTGGCAATTGCCTTGTCCGGCTCGATGCGCATTGACACCGTATTGCGAACCCGATCGCGCAGAAGTTCGATTTCGACCTCCGATCCGACCTGAGCCAGGCCGACACGATTGCGGAGATCTGCCGAGCCCGTGATTTTCCGATTGTTGACGGCGATGATGACATCGCCAGCTCGAAGGCCCGCCTGTTCCGCGGGGGAATCTTTCTCAACGTTGCCGACGACGGCGCCGTAGCTTTCCTCGATGCTGAGCGCTTCGGCGAGGTCGGGCGTCAGGTCCTGGACGGAGATGCCGATCCGGCCGCGCCGCACTTCGCCATGCTCGATCAGTTGCTCCATCACCGCCGACGCCATTGCGATCGGAACCGCAAAGCCGATGCCGACATTGCCGCCGGTGGGCGCGATGATTGAGGTGTTGACGCCGACCAGCAGGCCGTCCGCGGTCACCAGTGCGCCTCCCGAGTTGCCGGGATTAATCGAAGCATCCGTCTGGATGAAATCCTCATAGCCCTCGACATTGATGCCGCCGCGGCCAAGGGCGCTGACGATACCGGAGGTGACGGTCTGGCCAAGGCCAAACGGATTGCCGATCGCAACAACGGGGTCGCCGACCCGCAGGGCGCCGGAATCGCCGAACGAGAGCGCCGTCAGCTTGTCCGCGTCGATCTTCAGCAACGCGATATCGGTTGCCTCGTCGCTGCCGACCAGTTCGGCCGTGAAGCGGCGGCGGTCCTTCAGGGTTACCGCAATCTCGCCGGCGTCCGCGACGACGTGGTGATTGGTGAGGATATAACCTTTGTTGGCATCAACGATGACGCCGGAGCCCGCACTCAGCCGTTGCTGCTGCTCAGGCGGATTGAAATAGCGGCGGAAGAAGGGATCGTTGTAAAGAGGATTGGTTTCGGCGGAAGCGCGAGACCTTACTGCAATGTTGACGACCGCCGGCGTGACGTCCTCCAAGACATCGGCGAGCGATGGTTGGGTGCTTGCCGACATCGCCGACTGCGGCTGCGCCGCCGGGAACGGCGCAGGAACCAGGATGAGGACGAGTGCGGCGAATACGCCGACATATTTCGACGAACGCGTGGTCATTTTTGGGCCCGAACTCTTAAATTCCTCCTTCGGTGCACGGGCGAGGCTTGGGTAAAGCCCCCCGGAGTCACGATTTTGGCTCCTGCCAAACCAGCACCAGTTCGACAAACGCCGCGCCGATTCAAGCGAAATGCATCCCTTACTTCACAAGTCTATCCAAAGCCCACGCCCCGTGGGGGCGCGGACCTATCATTGCAGTCAGAAGTCCATGCCGGCTGCCGGCATCGGCGGGAGCGGTACATCCGTCTTCGGCTTCTCGGCGACCATGGCCTCGGTGGTGATCAGCAGGCCGGCGACCGAGGCGGCGTCCTGCAGCGCGGTGCGAACGACCTTGACCGGGTCGATCACGCCCTGATCGTAAAGATCACCGAACTCGTTCGTTTGCGCGTTCCAGCCATAACCAAAATCGGTCTTCTCGCGCAGCTTGCCGACAATGATCGAGCCTTCGGCACCCGCGTTCTCGGCGATCTGGCGCACCGGCGCCTCGATCGCGCGGCGAACCAGGTCGATGCCGTGCCTCTGGTCGGCATTCTCGGTCTGAGTGTTGTCCAGTGCTTTGACAGCCCTCAGCAAAGCGACGCCTCCGCCGGGCAACACGCCCTCCTCGACGGCCGCCCGCGTGGCGTGCATGGCGTCGTCGACGCGGTCCTTGCGTTCCTTCACCTCAACCTCGGTCGAGCCGCCGACGCGGATGATGGCAACGCCGCCAGCAAGCTTGGCCAGCCGCTCCTGCAACTTCTCGCGATCGTAGTCCGACGTGGTTTCCTCGATCTGTGCCTTGATCTGGGCGACGCGGCCCTCAATCTCCGTCTTCGAGCCAGCGCCATCGACGATCGTGGTGTTGTCTTTTTCGACGACGACCTTCTTGGCGCGGCCAAGCATATTGAGGGTCACGTTCTCGAGCTTGATACCGAGATCTTCAGAGATTGCCGTGCCGCCAGTGAGGATCGCGATGTCCTCCAGCATCGCTTTGCGGCGGTCGCCGAAGCCCGGCGCTTTGACGGCAGCCACCTTCAGGCCGCCGCGCAGCTTGTTGACAACAAGCGTCGCCAGCGCCTCGCCTTCGACATCCTCGGCGATAATCAGCAGCGGCTTTCCAGATTGAACGACCGCTTCGAGAACCGGCAGCAATGTCTGCAGGTTCGAGAGCTTCTTTTCGTGGATCAGGATGTAGGGTTCCTCGAACTCAACCCGCATCTTCTCGGGGTTGGTGACGAAATACGGCGAGAGATAACCGCGGTCGAATTGCATGCCTTCGACGACTTCCAGCTCCGTCACCGCGGTCTTGGCTTCCTCGACGGTGATCACCCCCTCGTTACCGACCTTTTCCATCGCTTCTGCGAGGAAGCGGCCAATCTCGATGTCGCCATTGGCCGAGATGGTGCCAACCTGGGCGATCTCGTCGTTCCTGGTGACTTTGCGGGCGTTCCGCCGCAGTTCCTCGACCACGGCGTCGACTGCTTTGTCGATGCCGCGTTTCAAATCCATCGGGTTCATGCCCGACGCCACCGCCTTCGCCCCTTCCTTGACGATCGCCTGGGCGAGAACTGTCGCGGTGGTGGTGCCGTCACCAGCGATGTCGCTGGTCTTCGAGGCAACCTCCCGCACCATTTGCGCGCCCATATTCTCGAACTTGTCCTCAAGCTCGATCTCCTTGGCGACGGTGACGCCGTCCTTGGTGATGCGGGGCGCGCCGTATGACTTGTCGATCACCACGTTACGGCCCTTCGGACCGAGCGTAACCTTGACAGCATTGGCGAGGATGTCGACGCCGCGCAGCATCCTTTCGCGGGCGTCGGAATGGAATTTCACTTCCTTGGCAGCCATTTTTCTACTCCTTCCTCAGGCAGCATTCCTTGTCTGGCATGGGTCCGGATCGGCACTAGGCTGCGTTTCACGCCCATCACGTCCGATTCCTTCATAATCAGGACATCCTCGCCATTGAGCTTGATCTCGGTGCCCGACCATTTGCCGAACAGAATGCGATCACCCACTTTCACATCGAGCGGTCGCAACTGCCCGCTGTCGTCGCGCGCACCCGGTCCGGCGGCAACGACCTCACCTTCCTGTGGCTTTTCCTTCGCCGTATCTGGGATGATGATGCCGCCGGCCGTCTTTTCCTCGGCCTCGATGCGGCGAACCAGGATACGGTCATGCAATGGACGGAACGTCATCTCGCTCTCCTCATCGACAAACAGATTTTTCAACGGGTCCTCCGCGCCGCATTCGGAGCGACCGACGCGGGGCGCGCCGACCCTTTCGGCATCGCGCGCAAATCGATCTGGTTTTTGTCTTTTCGAGTTTCAAGAGGGGATCAGAAATTTTTTAGCACTCTACACCATCGAGTGCTACCGGCATGAATTCATGAGACTATTTCGCGGAGCCGCCGCTCGAAAACTCCTGCTCCCTCTTGACGGAAGGTATCGTGATCCCCACCTCATCCTTGTCGACGCCCTGGTGGGTCGACACCAGTCAGGGAGCCCCAAGCTTCTTGGCGCTCCCTCGTACCTATGTTGCTCTACGGAGGATGTAGCTATGAGAACAAACCTCGACTTTCCCCCTTCTACAGGTCGAGCATCGGCTTCGACCGCATCTTCGACCTGCTCGAAAACACGCCAGCCTCAACGCTGACAACGGGCCGCCCTATAACATCGTCAAACTGGGGGAAGATGCGTACCGCATCGCCATGGCAGTGGCGGGTTTCGCCGAGGACGAACTGACGATCACCCATGAAGCGAACATGCTCGTGGTCAACGGCGGGAAATCCGAGGATGAGGAGGTACAGTACCTCCATCACGGCCTCGCTCTACGGCCATTTGCGCGCAGATTCGAGCTAGCCGATCATGTCATCGTCGAGGGCGCAAAGCTCGAAAACGGGCTACTCGTTATCGATCTCAGGAAGGAAATGCCTGAGGAGATGAAGCCGCGTCGGATCGCCATCGAAAGCGAAATGACGAAGCCAGCTTCGAAGCAGATCCAAGGCGACAAGGCGGCGTGATTGAGAACATGCTGCTTGATCATCGCCGTTGCCAACAGGTGAAGGAAAGCAGCTTCGCCAAGGAGGAAGGAAGAAACGACGAAAGGATGAGCCATGAGTGTACGTGACCTGATCCCGTGGAGCCGTGGCAGCAGCCAGCTCCCGAACAGCTGTCGCGTGGCAAAAACCGATGACGTGGTTGACGGAACCCCTTGCGCGAGACAGACAATCCGGCCGCGCTGGCCGGAAGTTCGTGGAGCAGGTCAGCACCAGCCTGCCCCTGGCGATTGACATCACCTGCCCACGACCAAACATTGATCCCGTAGCACGCATTTTTCGCCCGTCACGCTCGTGATGACTTCGGCGCGCGTCTCCGGGCGACCTTGGCTGCTGGTATTCGAACGGCAAGCACCACCCGTCATCGACTATCTAATGGGCTACACTGGCGGGAGTGACACGCTGACTCTGGTTGAACTGCGTTTCCCAACCCGCGATGCCGCCATTGCCTACGCAAAGCTAAAGAAACTGAATTGCACCGTCGTAGACGACAGGAGCCGCCGTCCCTAGTTTGCGTTGATATCGCCGGCAAGCTCTACCATTCAATCCCCGTTGCTGCGCATCGGCGTATCGATCGGCATCGCCAATCCGGAAGAGCCCGCCGCTGAAGCGGCGGGCCGTGCTCTCCTTTTTCTCGAACATCCAGGTTCATGCGGGTTCCGCCGATATTCCCAGAGTGCCCAGGGTGACACGGCGGTGACGAGCACGCCGAGGATCGCATGGGTCCACATCGCGTTCATGTTCGACGCGAATTGAAGCAGCCAGGGCGAGACTCATCAGCCAGGAGAAGATGCGGCTCAACCGCACCACAGCCTAGCGCTCCTCCAGGCCTAAAAGCGGCCGCCGGAACAATAATGAAGCGAAAGCTGGCACCGCGCCGTATGAAGAAGGCATTCTTTCGAAGTGAACTGAATTCCCAGTCCGTATATCTCGACGGGCCGCCTCATATGAGAACCGCCCGTCGGAAAGCTGGCAAGGCTTTGAAGCAGGCACCAGATAGCTCCGTCAGATATCGTACCGCGAATCGAGCTCTCGCAGGGCAGACCGAACCTCATCGATTGAAACCGGCTCAGGCGTTCCTGGCATACGACGGAGTGCCGGCTTCGAATCTATCGCACAAAAGTCCGAAGCCCACGCGGCGAGAATGGCCCGTTTATCATCGACAGAAAGTGCAGGAGCCTTCACCACATCCATTGGACGTCGAAACGGCGACCAGTGAGATGCTAGAACTTCCGGTCCGATGTTTACGGCAGTTGCGGCAATCTGCTTAAACATATCGTCGATCATCGGTTCACCTCAGCTTACTTGCGGCTTCCTGCTCCACCTCGCATGAGTCGCCATGACGAGGTCAGTTTCCGGCGCCAGCAGATCGTGCTTTTCCGCGAAGGCGGCAAACAAGCCGCGTGCGGTCTCAGCTTCGATCTCGCCGCACAAGGCAGCGCGGCATGCCTTGAGCGCTACCGAATGCGGACCATCCCTGAGCGATATCGGCCACTCGACCAGATGGCGGTAAGCGTCCATCACGCTTCTCACTTCCGTCGGGAATCCAAGACCGACGAGAATACGCACAGGTTTCTTGAACATATCGGGTTTCATAACTCTCTCCTTTCCAACCCGGTGTGCCCATAGGCGCCATCGAAACGGCGCCCATATCCGATGTTTTCGTTTAGGCGGCGCTCTGGGCTTCGATCTGCGGCGCGGCGTCCGGCCGTCCAAGATCGGAACCGCTTTGAATGCTGACCTTGCGCGGTTTCAATGCCTCCGGAACCTCCCGGACGAGATCGATGGTCAGCAGACCATTGCTCAGTCCCGCTCCACGGACCGTGACATGGTCGGCGAGCTCGAAACGATGTTCGAACGGGCGGTGGGCGATGCCTCGGTGCAGATAGGCTTCGGACGGAGAATCCTGCTTCTTGCCAATAACGGTGAGAAGATTGGTCTGGAACGTCAGGTCCAGGTCGTCTTCGGCGAAACCGGCAACTGCAATCGAGATGCGGTAGCTGTCGTCACCCGTCTTGACAATGTCATAGGGCGGCCAATCGCTGGTCGAACGGTCGCGCTGGGCGTTTTCCAGAAGATTGAAGAGCCGGTCGAAGCCAACGCTCGATCGGAAGAGAGGCGTGTAGTCGTAAGATGTTGCCATAGCCATATCCTCCTGAAAGCAACATGGTATGGAGCGCCGAAAGACGGCGCTTCCAGCATTGCCAGCCCTGTTGTCAGCGGCTGGCGGCAAATAATCTGGTATTTGTGAAATCCGGCTTCAAGTGCCGCCTTGGAGAATTTTCGCAAATCTCAGTGCAGCTTGAACTCACCTCCAATACGGCGCCATTTGTTCGGCCTATAGCGAACGGAATGCAGCGAGCCGTCGAGATTGACTTGCCAGATTTCTGGTTGGCAGTCAGTGTTAGCGGCAGAAGGCTCAGATCGGCAAAATCTTGCGCAAGCGACGGAAGCCATCACATCGGACGCAGCCTATGTCGATAGATATCGCGACCATTAGACGTATTGCCCGCCTTGCTCGTCTCGCACTCAGCGAAGACGAGGCTGAAAAAATGTGTGGCGAGCTGAACGAAATCCTGACCTTCATCGAGCAGCTTTTGGAGGTTGATGTCGAAGGCATCGCTCCGATGACCTCGGTTGTGCCAACAACCATGAAAATGCGCCAGGACGTCGTGACCGAAAGCAATCATGCCGAAGAGATCGTGGCAAACGCTCCTCTCAGTGAGCGCAACTTCTTCCTGGTCCCCAAGATTCTCGAGTAAGCACGGACAGCCTCGGGCTTTGGAGCATTTCACGACCGGCGATCGCCGCCAAACGATGCGCCCCTTTGCGTGGCGCGTGTTAGCGTCTTGAGATTTCCGGCCCACATCCGATGCTTCGAAAGCTTGCCGATCTCGTTTGTGATCGAATGATGTGTCATGGCGAAGGTCCTGTCGTTTTGCACTATTTGTGTGGTTCACTCACCGCTAGACATGATGCCGCTATGGGCGGGGATGCAAACGAAAACGAAATGGTCGCCCGGCCCAGGGGCAAGAGTCCTGGGTGTCGCGCCCACTGCTGATGACAGTTGGGTTGTTTCCGCTGCCGGTCCAGGGTTCGGCATTTGCCCTGATTGCAGCCGGAGGACTCGAAATCGGCATGGCTGCTCCAAGGAAAGGCAGCAACGGTTAAGCTTCAGTGAGCCGCTGGCGGTGCGCACACCAGAACTGTCAACGACAAACGTTTACCGATCGACTTCCGACGAATCCTCCCCCTTATGCGCGCTCGATGCCCGCCGGCATGAGGGCCGTGTTGCGGTCGAAGTGTCGAACCTTCGGTGGTGCTCAGTGCGCATTCCAGTTAAGTCGGCCGCTGATTCCGAAACGAAGCCGGCCACCTATTCCCATCGCACCGGCTGTCGCCACTATCGCTCCGACCCGGCGATCTGCCGAAACGCGGCTGCGACCCGCACCGTCACCCGTCATGTCCGGGCCGATGAACGCGAGCGCACCGATGCCAACCGCCTGACGTCCTGGGGCAAGACGATCTACAAACGCCGCAAGGAGACGGTCGAGCGCTCGTTTGCCGACGCCAAGCAGCTTTACGATCATCGTTATGGTCCTGACCAAGGCCCCAAACCCAAGGCCCGGCGCCGCGACACACATACAAGCCGACGCAATCCACTCGACAGCGCAAACCCCAAAACAAAAAACCCGCCGAAACTATCGACGGGCTTGCCAGCAGTCTGGGCCCGCCGCTGAGGCGGCGGGCCATACTCCAATTCTCTATCATGCATGAGCATGCGGGTTCTGCCGATTGTCCCAAAGCGCCCAGGCCGACACGGCGGCGACGAGCACTCCAAGGACCACGTGGGTCCACATCGCGTTCATGTTCGCCGCGAATTGAAGCAGCCAGGGCGAGACGATCAGCCAGACCCCGAGCACCAGGCTCGACCACTCTTCCCACTCAGCAAACGCCGACAGCGCGGCAACCGCCAGAGCGGCGAGCAAGATTCCTACAATCCATGCGTTCCACGCCGGTATGGTTTCGCTGGCGAAGTCGAGCACCCAAGGTGAAACGAACAGGGCGACTGCGAGAACCAGATTGAGCCAATCCTGTGCTTTCTTGCTTTCCATCAGTCCATTTTCCATGACAACCTCCACGAATGAAGCTTGATCGACGGTGTTCTCGCGTGCTGTGCACGCTGCGCGCAACGATGTAATTTTGCGAAATACGATCTTCAAGAGCCACGATTATCTCCGTGGGCTGCAGCAACCACGACTCAGGCGATTGTGATCGACTGTCTCGGCAGATCGACGATCTTTGCGTAGGCGAACAGTGGCGGAACACACCCTTGGAGGAATGCCCGCGACGAAAATTGGATATGCGGTTGCCAATCCGCCGACGAGGGTGGGAATATTTCGGCGTGCTATCGGATCGCGGCAAAAGGTGGTTAACCAGCCGCCGCCGGGATAAACGTGGTGAGGTGCCTATGGTTCCTCGCACTCATGACGGTCACCGGATGTGCCGCCCTGACCGGAGCCGCTCGCTAAGCATTTCGTCGGCTGCTTCGGCGATGAGCCAGCCCTTTTCCAACTCGCCGGTCAGTTCGAAAGAGCGCGGCCATGCTCCCAGTTGCTTGAGATAAATTTCCATCAGCCGGTATCGAGAAGTGCATCCCAGAATCCGCGGTGCGCCATGGACCTTCGAGTTTGCAGCGTAGATGCAAAAATGCACGCACCACCCCTTGAACTCGCCGAGCCCCAAAATAAATCTTCTACGGGCGCCGGGAGAAGGCGCTTTCCTTGTTGAAAACCAACGAATTCAGTGAGGTAGAAATGCACACGAAGATGTTTGATCGACCAGTTTACCTGCGTGAAAGGAAGGATCTGGTCCTCGAAATCACAAACCTGGACGACGCGATCGATTTCCTCGAGGAATGGGCCAAGGGAGATCGCGATATCATCCATGACGCGACGCTGAAGACCTGCTACCTGGCACATGACGGCCACAAGCCAGTTCAGGTGGCGCGCGATGCGCTCCGCTCATTTGCGCACAGGAAGGGCATCCTTGTGAAAGCTCCTGCGGTCTTGCCCTGGATGATCAAGGCCAAACCGGGCGGCGGTCGAGTACACCCGTAAACCGGCCTTCGGGAGTGAGGGCCGCGCTCGCGGCCTCTCTAGTTAGCGCGATAGGCAGCGCTTGTTGCGTGGTTTTCAAGGTAGGCTGGCGCGGGCAGGCAGTGAGCCTGCCCGCGAATCCGCTTTCCTCCATGGAAGTCAGCGATAGCGCAGGGCATCAACCAGCAGCGCGAAGGCAGGCGATGCCAAGGCGGCTCGTACAGTAGAGATGATATCCAGGAAACGAGGGACACCAGTTCGCTAGCACCTGGATCAACGTCCTTTCTTCACGAGCGGACTCAGGTGGTCGCACGGCAGGCAGGTAGGACGTGCCCGTCGAGGGCGGCGTCGAAACGACTTGGTTTTGCGGAAACTGATTTTCAAGAGCCCGATTGTCTCTGTGATAGGCCAGCCGACCATGAGTGACGAGATCCACGCCCCGCACCCTCTGTCCGCACGGTGGCCCAGGGGCCGTAAAGGCGAACGCGGGCCTGACACGATCAACCGAAACGCCCGGACGGCGAATTGTTCCGGTGCGCCGCAGCGAATGCTCGAAAGCTGGGGCACTAAGAAGTGCCCCAGCCCAGCCATTCTAGGCAAGCGAGCGTTGGCCGCCGGTACCTGTCTTCGCTCCGGGCGGTCCATCCGCGCCTATCGACATGCCCGCGTCTCGGCAGGCGTCCATAAAAGCTTCGCGCGCGATGGCGACTGGCGTCATTCGGTTTAGAGCACGGCGGCACGTTTGAACCGCCCGATTGTATTTTCTGCCGCGATAGATGGCCCAATCCCCTTCGAGGAAGTCGAGCACGTCGTTGACAGAAGCGAAGACCTGGGACGCCCCGTCCTTCCTGTGAACGGTAACGGGAGTCATCCAAACCAATTCCGGGTTGAGCATGATGTCCTCCTTTCGCATTCAAGCCGGATGAAAAAGAAGTGAAGAAAATATCGGCGCGGACAGAGCGGATTTCAAGACTTCCAAACACGATCGACGTCGACTGACCATCCGAAAGCAGATCGAGGCCTGCCTCAACACTCTGGGTTCACGGCGTAGGCGCGGGGTATCCTTTCCACCGCCTTGACAGTCGACATCTTCGCACAGAAGAACCGGTCGGGAGGAACCCTGACGAAGGAAGCCCACCATGACCACCACGGACGATCAGCGCCGTGCTGGTCGTCGAGGACGAAGGGATAGGCTGGAATGGCGAAGGAGATGCGAAGGGGACCGGCTGGCCAGCAAGATCGTTCGCGCGATGGCGGCGAATCTTGGAAGCATCGTGCGCTACGAGCCCTATCCGCTGGCACGCGCGCAGGCCTTGAATTTTCCCCGTGATTGATCTCGTTCCGGGGTGGACTCGGCCCCGGCACTCGTCTCGCTCACACGTCTTCACACGGCATGACGGCCATATTTGTTGGAGGCTGGCATCACGACAGGGAACCGGTCTTCAAGTGGACCGTCTGCTTTTCCAAGCCCTCGTGGCTCCTGTGACTTTCGATGCCGTCATGGATGCGCTTCGCCGGCTCGATGAATTCTGGGCCCCGAGGCCTCGACCGACCTCTTTTCAAACGAGAAGCGTCGATGACGAAGCTTCTGACTCGAAACGAGGAGACGAACCTTAGCCAGTTGAACTGTTGGCTGGCGGCGAAGGCCGACCTTCCAATGAGGTTTCCCGCCAATCGGGCATCGCTGAGGGGGTGAATTTCGGCACGAATTTTCCGGCATGGCGCTCCGTCATGACTTCGGCTCGCGTCGGTAACCGAGGCGGCTGTTGTTTGAACGCGCCCTTCTTTAACCCTTCGTACGCTGGTCCAGGTCGAGCTTAAATTCCCCTGACGGGCGGCGGCCTTCACCGAGAGGCAAGAGCCCGAACGGCGCATCCACCAGAACGGCCTCGCCCGAGCGCTCGATCACGTCCCCGCGAGCCACGGAGAGGCTGATCGAGGTACTGCCCAGTAAGCGATCAAAGTGCAGAAGCCAGGCCGCTCGTTTCGGTGAGATCAGAGGCCGCCCGAGCAAAGAATGATCTATTCTCAAGCAACGTCGGCCCTTGAAACGCGCGTTTTGCTCACCTACCTCATTTTTGCCGGATGCCCCACTCGGGTCCTGGCACGGGAACGATGGTCCACTCATGCGTTGGACCGGGTTCGGTTCATATCGCGCAAGGAGGATATGGTCCGGCGTCTGCCCGACCCCCGCCTTTTTGCGTTAGCGCGCTGTGCGATCGACCGTCTCGGTCTTCTCATCGTCTCGTCCCGACCGCCTCCGATCCATTCGGTCTCCGGAATGCACGTGCTTGGCACGTCGCAAACAACATGGCTGATTAGGAAACGAAGGAGGATGCACATGCTGGTATCGGATTTTGGCCGCATCGGGTTCGACCCGTTTCTGGAAATGCGGCGCATGCAGCAGGAATTGAATCAGCGCTTGTCCGGCATGACAACCAAAGCCGCCCAGGAGTTTCCGCCCATCAACCTCTGGATGGGTGAGGACAGCGTGGCAGTGACTGCTGAGTTGCCTGGGATCGCGCCTGACGATGTCGATCTCACAGTTCGCGAGAACACGCTGACATTGACGGGCGAACGCGGATCCCCGGCGGAGGGCGAGAAATGCGTCTGGCACCGGCGCGAGCGAGTGTACGGAAACTTCTCTCGAACGGTGCAATTGCCCTTCCGCGTCGATCCGGAACAGGTCGAGGCGCGTTTCGCCAATGGGCTACTCGAAGTCGAACTGCACCGGCCGGAGACGGATCGGCCGAAGAAGATCCAGATCAAAGGATAAGGAGGGCAAACATGGCTCAGGAACTGAAAACGACCGAACGCCGGGCCCCAAGCAAGCTTGACGGTGGCGAACGGACCCAGTCGCGCCCGGTGTTAGTCCCGCGCACCGATATCTATGAGACAGAGGACAATGTCGTTCTTCTGGTCGATATGCCCGGCGTCGCCTCGGAGGGTGTCGACATCACGCTCGAGAAGCGGACGCTGGCGATTTGCGGCTATGCGACGGCCCAGCATCATGAGAACTATCGCCAAATCTACGCCGAGTATGGCGCGGGCAATTATGAGCGCGTCTTCACTTTGTCCGAGGATATCGATCGGGACAGTATCGAGGCATCGCAGAAGAACGGCGTCCTGCGTCTGGTCTTGCCGAAAGCCGCGCCGGCCAAGGCGAGAAAGATCCAGCTGAAGATGGCGTAATTCGTCCGGAGAAAGGAGGTTGACCATGCAGATCAGAGACCTGATTCCCTGGGGCAACAACAAGGCAAGCGAAATCGCGAAGCGAGACGAAGAAAATCCCGTGTTTTCTCTGCAGCGCGATGTGAACCGCATCTTCGATGATTTCTGGAAGCGGTTCGATCAACCGTTCGGCGCTTTTGGGCGCTGGGATGCCAACGGACCACCAACGGATATCGCCGAAACCGAGAGTGCGCTCGAGGTTTCGGTGGAACTTCCTGGAATCGATCAGAAGGACGTCGATGTCTCCCTAATGGACAGCGCGCTCACGATCAAGGGAGAAAAGAAGAGTGAGCAGGAAGAGAGCAAGAAGGGCTATCACTTGTCGGAACGCTCATACGGGTCGTTCTACCGCTCGATCCCGCTTCCGTCGGGCGTCGACACGGACAAGGCCAACGCCCAATTCAAGAACGGCGTCCTGACCGTGACGGTTCCAAAAACGAAGGAAGCGCTGTCGCGTGTGAGGAAGATCGAGGTGAAGGCGACCTGACATCGTCTTCGCAATCGTGAGATGCGGCGGAGGAAATCCGTCGCATCTCTTACTATTACTGCCTGAGTCTCGTCTGTGAATAAGCCATGAGCGAAGCTCGGGCGCGGGCGAGATCTTCGCGGGCGACGGTCAGCATCTCGTCTGCTGTATCCAGAGCCGCGAAAGCACCCGCAGTCGGATTGGTCCGTTCCGCAGTGATGCGAACCCAGGCCCGATCGATTTCAGCAAGAGCCGCGCGACATTCGCGATCGCTCGTTCAATGGCATCGTAAAGAGCAATCTCTTCTTCGGAGACTATTCGCGAATTGTCACCGGTCATCGAACTTTTTCCGGCCACACCGGTCCATTGTGGATGCTCGAATGGCAAAACTACCACCAAGACCGCTCGTTTTAAACAGTCAGCGTGGCCACGATGGGATCGAAAATGGGTGGGAAACGCCGAACCAGTGGACGCCGATGGACGTGTGCTCGAGGCATCAAGGATGATAGTCGCGTCCATGGAAACTGCTCATGAACGTGTGTTCACTGCCAATTCTCCCCTCTGCGTTCAACATCAGTGCGGCGCTTACCGTCGTCATAGCGCTGGTGCGGATTCCGACCTGAAGCCGGCCGCCATTCCGATCAAGGACCGGCAACCATTCCGATTTGAAGCCGGCCACCGTTCCAATCAAAGACCGGCCAGTTTCCGGCACTGAACATTACCCCCTGGGTCAGCAACTTTGGCATCAAATGGACCACGACAAACGTGGAGATTTTGATGCCGGCAAAGAGAAGGCTGACCATGAGACAGTTACGACAGATGCTGCGGCTTGCCGGAAGCGGGACCAGCTCCCGCGAGATTGCGGTCGTATTGGGAATAGCGCGCAGTACGGTGCAGGATAATCTGCAGCGCGCAGCTGCGGTTGGATTGAGCTGGCCGTTGCCGGGCGAGCTGACTGACGATGCGCTTGCGAACAAGCTCTTCAGTCGCAACGGCGTCAAACGGGGCACGAGAAGACGCATCGAGCCGAACTGGGCCGATCTTGCCGTCGAGCTCAAAAAGCCAGGCGTCACCCTGCTCATCTTGTGGGAGGAGTATCGTGGGTCGCATCCCGAAGGTTACGGCTATTCCCGCTTTTGTGAGCTCATTAGAGGCTTCGAGCAGCGGCTTTCGCCGACGATGCGCCAGGAGCATGCGGCCGGCGACAAGGTCTTCGTGGACTATTCCGGCAAGAAGATCCCGATCGTTGATCGCAAGACCGGCGAGATCCGCGAGGCGGAGATCTTCGTGGCGGTGCTCGGAGCCTCCAGCTTCACCTATGCTGAAGCGACCTGGACGCAAACACTCCCCGACTGGATTGGCTCGCATGTGCGGATGTTTCGTTTCTTCGGCGGCGTTCCCCGGCTGATCGTTCCCGATTACGTGCCCGGGCACGTAATCGGGCTTTTGTGTCCCGAACGGTTATGTGGCCCGCAGCCTGTTGATCCAACCGTTGTCGTTGACGGCGGGCACATAACAATCAGAGGCCAGCGAGCCATTCGAGAAGTTTTGGTTCGCTCTGCCAGACTGGTCTTCGGGGCGGTCCCACCGAAGAAGTCGAAGGCACCTGGCAGGCCTCAAGCGCCTCCTGCTTCATCCTGATGTTGATCTCGGCATATCGGTTGGTTGTATCCAAGCTGACGTGGCCAAGCCAACCTCTTATGACGTTCACGTCGACGCCGGATTCGAGTAGATGCACGGCCGTCGTGTGTCTCCAAACATGCGGAGAAATGGGCCTGTGTCCGTTGCCGATGCGAAGGTCCAAACCATGACGCCGGACGAGCTTGTACAGGCCGAATCGCGTCAGCGGCTTGCCGACGTTGCTGAGGAATACCGGAGTTGCTGGCGCGGCCGGCTGGCGTCGGTCACGCAGCATCTCGCCAAGTAGGCGGGCGGTCTCGGGCCATAGTGGGCAGGTCCGCCACTTATCGCCCTTGCCGTGCAGGTTCACCCGCGGCGAGGAGATCAAAACCAGCTGATCGATGGTCAGTCCGACGACTTCCGATGCGCGGGCCCCAGTATTGTACAGGAACATGAGCAGCGCCTTGTCGCGGGTGGCCAGCCTCCCGTCGCGCGGCAGGCCGTCGAAGAGCCGTTCGACCTCGTCGCGTTCGAGATAATAGGTGGCCGCCGGCTGCGTACGCTTCCTCGGGATGGCGGCGACGCGCTCGGCCTCCGGCAGTACCATCGGCTCCTGGCCACCGGCATAGGCGAAGAAACCGTGCAACATTGCGAGCCGGTGGTTCCGTGATCGGATGCTGTTGCCGCGCTCGGCTTCAAGATGGGCGAGAAAGGCCCGCACATTGTCGGCGCTGAGATCGGTCAGCCCGAGCTTGCTGACAGGGCGCCGGTTCTTCCTGGCCAGAAAGAGAAGGAACAACCGGATCCCGTCACGGTAGCTCCGGATCGAGGTCGGGGCCAGACCCTTCTCGGCTTTGAGATGGTGCTCGAAGAACTGATAGACGAGACTGCCGACGGTCGTCATGGCCGGCCTCCACTTGATATTGGCAAGGCGAAGCGTTCGAAGCGCTGACCGGCGGCCTCCATCAGATCGGTGGTGATCGTCAGATAAACGGCTGTGGAAGCGGGATCCACGTGCCCCATGAAGGTCGACAGCTTGACCAGCTTGTCGGTGGGATTGCTTCCGTCGCGATACCATCGCAGAAGTCGCCCGACCGCAAAGCTGTGCCGTAGATCATGCACGTGAGCCGGCGTTCCTCCTGGCGGGATCGCGATGTTCAGCTCCGCCGCGAGCGAATGAAAAATGATGCTGATTGTGCCCGGGTTCACGGGCCGGCCTTTCGTGAAAGAAAACAGCGGTGTGTCGGCCGCAACCGAAGCCAGGTGCTGCGATCGCAACGCCATGAACGCATAGAGTCGCTGTGCCAGTTGCGGCCCCATGGGAATGAGCCTCGACTTGGAAAACTTCGTCCCGCGGATGGTGAGGACATCACGATTGCGATCGACATCCCGCCAGCGCAGGCGCGCAACCTCGCCGACGCGCAGACCAAGCCCGAACAGCAGGCTGAATATGGTGGCATAGGCGGGACCGCGAAGCAGAGCGTTGTTCCGATCCGCGAGTTCGGCGGCGCGATCGATGAGTTGTTGGGCAGTCCGCAGATCCAGGATGCAGGGCGGTCTTGGATTACCTCGGCGGCGCGGCTTCATCGTGACGGGAGAGCGATCGATAACGTCGTGTTCGACCATCCACTCGAACAGCCGGCCGACGACACCGATAAGATGGTTGAAGCTTCGCGGCCGAGAGCGCGGACGGCTCAGGAAGAAAGCATCGAGGAGCGCCGGGGTGATCTCCGCGAGGGTCTTGATCTCCTGCGCGCTCAGATAGCCGTCGAGCATCCGCAGCACCTTGTCTTCGACGTCGTAGCGCCGGTTGAGCGCGCGCTTGTGACGAACGAAAGCGACGATGTGGGGCGCGATCGGGCTCGAAGGCTCGGGAAGACGGGGGCTCATTGCAGATCCTCCCCATCACCCAGAGCCACTTCACGCAAGCCATCGACCTGGACCTTGGCGTAGATCATCGTGGAAGAGGCCGAGCGATGCCCGACATAATCGCCGATGGTCTTGAGCGGAAAGCCGTTGTCCACCAGCCTCTGGACGCAAGCATGTCGCAACGTATGGGAACCGGGCCGGGCCACGGGAATGCCCGCCCTATGCAGATACTTGCTGGTCATGGCCGACACCGCGGCCTGCGTCAGTGGCGATCGCGGCGCTAGGTATCGCCAGAAGATCTGTCGGCCCTGCACATCAGGCCGCCCATTCTTCAGATAGTCGATGATCGCCTCGCCGATGACGGGGGCCAGCGGATAAGCAGTGCTATGATCGGCCTTGCGCTCCCGCACGTGTAATCGATCACGCTTCCAATCGAGGTCGTCGAGCGTCAACATCGCGACCTCGCGGGCGCGTAGGCCATATGTGATCATCAGCAACAGCATGGCGTAATCGCGCCGGCCAACGACGGTGCGGCGATCGACCTGATCGAGCATCTTCTGGACGGAATCCCAACTGATCGATCGGGGTATGTCGGCCAGCCGATAATGCTGGGGCACCTCGACCTGCTTGCTGATGTCGCGTTGCAGGAGGCCTTCTCTGTTCGCATATCGAAGGAAAACGCGCAGCGTGCTCGCAATGCTCACCATCGCCCTGGGACCGAAATCCTGGGCCATCGTCGTGATGTATCCCGTGACCACGGGCAATGACAGCGCCGCGAGCTCGCATCCAACGTCCTGGAGATATCGTTCGAACCGGCGCAGATAGTGCCTATAGTGGGAAATCGAACTCGGACGCAGGCCGCGTTCTTCACGAAGATGGTCGAAGAATCCTGGCGCCTGGGTAGCGAAAGGGATCGGCCAAGCTGTTCTACGGCTGGTGGTATCCGACTTTGAGACGACCTGGCTGAAGAAATGCCGGACAATGCCCCCGACGAAGTTGCGTTCGCGTCGACACGCATCAGCGGATCGATCGGCGCGACGAGCAGATAGCCAGTCGACAGAGAATGCTTCAACGAGTGCTTCCGCCTGGTCGGTCTGGGCGACGTTGCGTGCTGCAGTGAAATCCGCGAACGCAGTCAAGATCGGGACGCGCCGATAGATGCTGCGAACCGCGTAACCCTGCTCACAAAGCGCCGTCACATATTGGTCAATCTGCGGCCCAAGCCAGCAACCCATGATCCGGTCGACGGTCTGCGGCTTGACGAAAAAGCGGTCCAACATGGCAACCTCCATTCCAAAGTAGGGAACCGGAGGATGCGCTTCTGTTGCTGCCGCAAAGAGATGTGCCGTCTTTAGCCCACAGGAATCTCTAACGTCAGTACCTTACCGACGGTAAGCCACATAACCGTTCGGGACACAAAATCCCGACAATCTGAAGTCAGGCGTCAGTCGCGCCAGCTTCTACGATCCTGAGATCAACCGCAGTTACGGCATGATGGCCTCCCACTATGGCGTCGGCGTTCTTCCGGCACGGCCGAGACGCCCGAAGGACAAATCGAAGTCGAGAACGGTGTCCGTTTCGCC
Source organism: Ensifer adhaerens (assembly GCF_013283195.1). GTDB lineage: Bacteria > Pseudomonadota > Alphaproteobacteria > Rhizobiales > Rhizobiaceae > Ensifer > Ensifer adhaerens_G. The sequence goes on from NZ_JABEKT010000003.1 coordinate 663,326, forward strand.
CAGTCCTGCGTTTTGGGACGTCTGCGCAATCACACTTTCTTCTCGCTTGCTGAAGCCAATGCCGCCATTGGCCAGGCACTTGACCGCATCAATGATCACGTCATGCGCCGGTTGGGCGTCAGCCGCCGCCAATTGTTTGAGAGTGTCGAGCGCGCCGCGCTCGCCAGCCTTCCGGGCGAAGACTACGAATTCGCCGAATGGCGTTTGGTCCGCGTGTCGACCGACTACCACGTCGAGTTCAAAACCTTCCTCTATTCCGTGCCGCATAATCTTATTCGCCAGCAGGTCGATCTGAGGGCGACAGCACGCACCATCGAGATCTTTCATCGCGGCAAGCGCGTCGCCGTACATCAGCGCCGCTATGGCGGTGCTCGCCATGGAACTGATCCGGATCACATGCCCAGTTCCCATCGGCGATATGCCGAATGGACACCGGATCGCTTTCGGCGCTGGGCCGCATCCATTGGGCCGCAGACCGAAGGGTTGGTCATCGCAATCCTTTCCAGCCGTCCGCATCCCGAACAGGGCTTTCGAACATGTCTGGGTGTCCTGCGCCTGTTTCGCGACATCGAACCCAATCGTGCCGAAGCCGTATCAGCGCGCGCCGTCGAGATCGGAGGGCTGAACTGCAAGAGCATTGCCTCGCTCCTGGCCAACCACAAAGCCGCACGCCATTCCACCGAACCGACCGCCATTGTCGATCACGCCAATCTGCGTGGCCCTGACTACTTTCATTGAGGAGACAAACCTATGCTGATCAATCCCACCATCGACAGGCTGCGCGAACTCGGCCTTCACGGCATGGCCACGGCCTTCCAGGAGCTCGACGCACAATCCGAGGCGCGCGGCCTCGAGCATGGAGAATGGCTTGCCATACTGCTCGAACAAGAGACTACCATGCGCCGACAGAAGCGCTTCGAAGCCCGCGCCAGAGCTGCCAAGCTGCGTCATGATGCGCAGATCGAGAATGCCGACTTTCGTGCCGCACGTGGGCTCGACCGCAACCTGTTCATGACGCTTGCCGGCTGCGACTGGACCCGCAAGCATCACAGTCTCCTCATCACCGGGCCGGCCGGTGTCGGCAAGAGTTGGCTTGCCTGCGCCTTGGGCCACAAGGCGTGCCGCGAGGATTTCTCCGTCGCCTATCATCGCGTTCCCAGGCTGTTTGCCACGCTCGCCCTCGCAAGGGGCGACGGCAGATATGGCCGTATCCTCAAATCGCTAGCCAAGACCGACCTGCTTATCCTTGATGACTGGGGACCGGAAAAGCTCAACGACGATCAGCGGCGCGATCTCCTCGAGATCATCGAAGACCGTTATGAGCGTCGCTCGACGATCGTCACCAGTCAGGTGCCGCTGGATCGCTGGTGGGAGATCATCGCAAACCCCACGCTCGCCGACGCCATACTGGATCGCCTCGTTCACAGCGCCTATCGCATCGATCTCACAGGCGAAAGCATGAGAAAACAGCGCGCCCCGGCGCTGCCTGAAACACCGCAAGCTTGACGTCAAACAAAACCAGATCCAAACATCAAAAAGACCCAGGATCAGTCCGAGAAATGGCCGCCTTCAAATCGGAACGCCGGCCGGAATGAAATCGGAATGACTGGCCGGCTTCAAATCGGAATCGATGGCCGGCTTCATCGGAATACGCAGCGCTGGCCACGATCGCGTTTCAGCTCACCGATCCACTCTATCAAGAGGGCATCATCGGCGTGGCGATCTGGTATGCACTGGCCATCGTCTACTTCGCCGCCCATGGACGGAAGACACTCGTTTTTTCTCCGGAGGAAGAATACATCACACCCGGCAATCCGGCCGGTGCGCGTGCTACGGTGGTGACTGGTCTTTCGCTCCCTGCAGCGGCGCGCACCGCTGAAGTGCAGATCGACCCCGACGCATATTTGATGAGCGATGAGGCGACAGCGTTCATGGCCCTTGGCGAGAACTATGCCAGGCATGACACCGTGAAGCATTCCAGCCGCGAACACGTTCGCGACGCCGTTCATGTCAATTCGGTCGAAGGTTTCAATGCCCGCGTCCGCCGCACAATTGCCGGCGTCTTTCATCACATCAGCCCGCAGCATGTATTCCACGAGATCGGTTTCCGCTGGTCGCAGCGCATTGTGACGGGCCAGGCTGTGCGAAAAAGCCGAAATGGCAAGGAGCCCAAGAAAACCATGTGGTCACGCGCGCCACCGGCGCTGCAATTGCTGCAGTCTTTCGCGCCGCGACCGGCCGTCAGCTGCGCAGAAGTCAGGATGCTGGCATCATCGTCAAATCAGCAGTCGCTGCCTTTGGTTGATATGGCCCCGATTATGCAACTATTTTGGCCCATAAAGAGAACAACCTAGGAACACGATTGGCACGAGAGCTACATGGGATCAAGACCTTCGACCATTATAGCGATCTCAGATAATGTCGACGAGGCTCACGCGAAGGTCGTCAATGACGGTGGCAAGGCCTGGCGCTCCAATCAATGGCACGACGCGTACCGCGGACAATTTTGGGATGGCGCGGTCAAAGATCGCGAGATTGGTATGTCCATTCAGGCGGGAAGGATAAATTATGCCGTCCGGCACGGATTGGTGCTCATGGAAGGCAAGCGACCACGCCCGCGCAAGGCTTTGGCGGGAAGATTTCGCGACATCCGTCGGCACTCCCATTCTGATCGCGTGGTCGTCGCGGAGATCAACAACGCTGAGATCCGCGATTGTCTCGATCTCTGCATAGCGCCGCGCGTGGATCTCCTTCTCCTCAATCGGGAGATCGCCCACCAGACCATCGCGCCTGTCACGCAGGACCGCTTCCAGGAAGCAGACCTTGAGTGTATCGCCCAGATAGATGACGCCAAACCGCCTTGCCGCGTCACGCCGGCGGGGATCACTGAACCGGCTCGGCGTCTTTCCATATCCTAACGGGTCGGGAAAGGCACTCGCATAGATCCGTCCAAATCGACGACCGGCAGGAATGGTCTCGATGTCGAGCACGGAATTTTCGAACCCCGCGGGCGGCTTGATTCCGGTCATTCAGCGAAAATCACCGCGGGCGACACTCTCGGCCGCCGCAACCACTTCACCGTCCTGACCACGTTTCAGCGCGTCCAGGGCCTTCCGGCCGCCCAGAGCACCATGCGGCGTGACAAGGAAGCGGTAAACCGCCCATGCACCACCGAGGAGCTCGTGCAGTTTCGGAAGGACGGCATAGGGCCGACCGTCCCGATCGAGCTGCCATGACGGAAAACGGAAACCCCGCTTGGCTCCGTCGAGACCAAGAACCTGCCCGTTCTGCCGTTTTGTGTTGACCGTGACACGCGAAACGCCGAGCAGTTCCGCGAACGTTTCCGCGCTCACCATAACATCCTCGGCGAGAATCTCCGCCACCCGACGCCGGCCGCGCTCCCTTGCTGCAGTCAACGCAGCCTGGAGCTCGGCATCCGGTTCTGGCGCCTCTTCAACCGGAAACGGATGAGACTGCGGTTCTTCTTCAACGACTGAAATCGTCTGCGCTCCGGCCAGCGGATCCACGACAACGCGGAAACTGACCTGATGGCCGGCCTTTCGGCTCAGCTTAATCGCCTTAGCGTATTGCCTGATCAACGCCTTCTCAAAATCTGCCTTCCGAGGAAGCTTCATCGAGAGCGCAATCTCGGAAGAAGCGTTTAGGGGCTGGTTAGCAACAGTTTTCGTAGTGGGCATGGTCTTCAGTCTCCTGCGCTACAATTTAGGCAAGATGTAGAAGCTCGTCAAGTTTGTTAAGTTCGTAAACATACGGCGGCTTTCGGGCAACGCAGGTTCGAGTCCTGCCGGGCCCACCATACTGTTCAACAACCCATCGATCACTCTAGGCACGCGATCGCCGGTCGGGGGCTGCGCTACTGCGGAGAAGCCGCTCGCCGGCGTTCGTGGGCTACCGAAAGAAAAGATCCCAGGTCCGAAACGGCGAAGGACCAAGGGCCTTTTTCTGAGCGTTCGACTTCACAGGCAGGATTATCTACGGCCGGGACGAGCCGGTCTCATTCCCTCGCGGGCGAGAGGTGCGTATTTTCGAGCCGCAACGTTAGTGTAGTCCAGACCCTACTCCGCCGGGACATCGAGGCGGCCGAGCTGGCTCTTTTGCAGCCTTATCCGCGCCGTTAAACCGGAAGGCTTGAAGTCAAATTCCACAGAGCCCGTTTCCCGGGACCGAGAACTCTTGAGGAGACTGCGGCTGCGGGTCGACCGGAGGTCCCCTCTCGCTCCAATCGATCACCAACTACTCTCCCCTTCCATTGCACCCACCAGCTTGACACTGCCGGCCACTGCGCCGAGCGCGCAATATTGCCACAGCATCCGCGGTGACCCCAACGGGGGGTCCAGTTATGTCATTGCGATCTCCGAACGGAAGCAGAACCGTATGAACCATCGCCAATACGTTGGTAGCGACGCGATACTAGGCGCTCCACCGAGAATTAGCTATGATTAATATATTCGTTCCTGCGCCCGCTCTGCGCATGGAAAGCAAACACGCTACGTTGGGCCGGGAGGGACACATGAGCGTGAACTGGATGCACCGTATTGTTTGCTTTGCACTTCTTTTGCTGCCCTTGGAAGCTTCAGCATCCGTCCGTCATGCACTCTTGATCGGCAACAGCCGCTACGAGGTAGCCACGCCGCTACGCAATCCCGAAAACGATATCGAGATCGTCGGCACAGCGCTCGAGAAAAGCGGTTTTGCCGTCACCAAGGTCGCCAACGCCAGGGCTTCCGATACGCTCTCTGCAATCGAGGCGTTCGTTAAGCGGCTTGCAGTTGCGGAGAACCCGGTAGTCATGGTCTATTTCGCCGGCCACGGTGTCCAGCTTGCCGGTGAGAACTACCTGCTTCCCGTCGACGCCAAGCTCGGATCGGAAGAGGAGTTGCGCTCCGTCGCGCTCTCGCTCGGGGAGCTCACCCGCCGTCTTGATGCGGTCAAGAGCAGCCTGCAGATCGTCGTGCTCGATTCTTGCCGCAACAACCCGTTTGAGCAGACACGAGGTCTGCGGCGCGGCCTGGCAACGGCGCCGGAACGCCTCGGTCGGATCGTTGCCTATTCGACGTCGCCGGGCAATGTCGCAACGGACGGCGACACCGGCGCCAGCCCCTATGCGACGGCGCTCGCCGAATCGGTGAGGATCCCGGGCCTTTCGATAGAAGGGGTGTTCAAGCGTGTGCGCGCAACGGTGCAGGAGCGCACCGGTGGCAAGCAGGAGCCTTGGGAAAACAGCGCGGTCTATGGCGACTTCCAGTTCGTCGAGGGAAAATCAGCTGAGGCCGGCGGCGACGAAGTCGCCTTCTTCGAGTTCGCAGCCCTTGCCGACAGCCAGGAGGCCTACCAGAAATATCTGTCCCGGTATCCCGACGGCATGTTCGCCAGCCTCGCGCGGCAGAAGATCACTTTCATGGACAAGGACTTCAGCTTCCGTCGCCAGAACGAGACATTTCGCCATTTCACGTTCACAACCGCAGGGGACAATCCCTGCGGCAGGGGAAGCTTCAACGCCGGGCAAAAGACAGGAGACGACATCGCAGATGGAGAGATCATCCTGCTCGACCTATTCTTTCTCTATCCCGATGCGCCGTGCAAGAACACGGTATTCTTTGATTCGTTGGTCAATGTAGACGGAGGCGGGTTTAGCAAAAACAGGATCCATTTCGACTATTTTGACAGCAAGTTCTACCGAACCGCTGCAAACATACCTTTCGATCCTGCGCCGTACGCCCATTTCATGGAACGCTTTGACGAACTCATATTCGCTTATCGCCACATGGACAAGGATGGCGAGATTTTACTCGAGCTTGTTGAGCCACAAAAGCCGGCGGCGGAGTACATCTCAATCGATTCCTGCGAAGGAACGTGCTTTGGCCTCCAGGCCCTCGCAAAGGCGCGCGTCACCATTGCAGAAGAGACCCGCACCTATGCATTCGAGGTGGTAAGTGCAGCGGAGCTCGGCTTGACCTGGAAGTACCAAAACACCGTTAGTAAACTTCTCGAAGCCACGGCCACCCTCCCTGATGGGGCTTCTGCGCATCCCGCGTCCCTCGCCTTTCTCGAAACAAGAACAATCGCCGGCTGGCAAGTCGTGGCAGTCGTTGGTCCCAATCGCAACCTGGAAAACTGCGAGGCGAGCCGCATCCAAGAAGGAGGGAGGCGCAGTGTGTTCCGTCTCTATCCCTACGATCTGCTCACAATTGGCTTTACGGACCCGAAACGGAACTTCGAGGAAATAAGCGCGCGGCCATTCACATACCGCGTTGATCAAAGCGAAATGCCCTTTATTACCCGTACCCAGTCTGGTGACGAAATTGCTTACCAGATCGAACCAACGACGAAGGTCATTGAAGCTCTGAAGGCCGGCGCCGAAATAAATCTGCACGACGGCATGCTCAGCCTGACCGGATCAAGGGCAATGCTATCAGAGCTGCAAAGGTGCATTACGGCTTTCGGCGGTTAAGTAGAATCGGCCGGGCTGCGACGCGTTTCGCTTTGACCAGCCTTCTCGGCGAACGACCAACTGACGACGCTCGGCGTATGGTGGGTTTCAAGCCCCACGCTATGCCGGGCGACCCTTCCTGTCGATACATTATGCGATCTTCGTGGTCCAAAGAGTGAACATCACAGCAACACGCAGTGCAACGCTCGTGGGAGCACGAATTTGCCCGCCCCTAAGGCGACGTCCACGCTTAGGTCTGTGGACGGCAGCACTGCGCCCCCATGTCAAACAGCTGTCGTTCGTCTGAACTGCCATTCATCCAACGGTGATTAGAACCTCGATGGTTCTGAGGCTGTGCGAAATTTATAAACACACTTGTCTTAATCGTGCCCTCAATTCAACTATAGATGGCGGCAATTGGCCGCTCGACAGTCGGGTGGAAATGATGCGAGTAGCTCGAATTGTGATTCAGAATTTTCGTACGTTCGCGTCACTCGACGTGAATGTCGCGGATGATCTGTGCTGCATCATCGGAGAGAACAATACTGGCAAGACCGCGGTCCTTCGCGCAATCCAGATTTGTCTAGACAATATGCTGCCATCGAGTTTTCGGTCGCTACAGCGCGAGGACATCCACTCGGCGATCGATATCGCCGAGCCAAACCAGGTTCTGATCGGAATTGAGCTGACTGGGTTCGAGGGGCGGGTGAACGAAGAGGCGCTGGTCAGTACCTGGAAGACGGCTCCGGACCGCGCGCGTATCTTCTACCGCTTCCGCCCGCGCCCAATTGTCCGAGAGCAGCTTGCAAATGGCGGCATTGTACCCGGGGCGCTGACCCTTGAGGACTATCAGTGGGAAATCCGCGGCGGCGGTGATCCTGCGATCGACCTCACGGACATTGCCTGGAATGACGAGGGGATCGGCGAGTCCGTGCGCTTCGCCGATTTGCAGTCTTACCTCCTCGTTCATCTGCCCGCGCTCCGCGATGTTGAGAACGACCTGCGCAATCCCCGCCAGTCACCGCTCATCCGCCTGATCGAGGCGTTCGAGATCGATGCGGCCGAGCAGGATGCCCTGATTGCCATCCTCGACCAGGCCAATCAGGCAATCGCAAACTCGGCGACTATCGCCGAGATAGCAGGGGCAATCGACGCACGGTTCAAGGATGTCTCTGGCCCCGCGTTTGAGATGGACGCCGCGCTCGGCCTGTCCGCCGCGACCTTCCGCGCGATCATCCGCAACCTGAAAATCATTCTGTCGGACCTTTCACTTACCTCGTTCGAACCTGGCCGCAACGGTCTTGGGATGAACAACATCCTCTACATCGCGATCCTGATGGAATACCTGCAGCGGCGGATCGCGCTCAACCGCTCGGCCGGCCAATTGATACTGATCGAGGAGCCAGAAGCGCATCTTCATCCTCAATTGCAGTTCTCCTTGATCGCGGCACTGCGGGCGATCAACGTGCAGACCATCCTGACCAGTCACAGCACCCAGGTGACCTCTCAGGTTCCACTGAGCAGCATTGTATCTCTCACCAAGCGCGAGGACGCGACTATCGCTGCCGGCAATCTCGCGCTCAATGCCGCGCTGACCGCGCCAGAAATTGCCGATCTCGAACGCTACCTCGACGCAACCAAGAGCGCCTTGCTCTACGCGCGCAAGGTCATGCTGGTCGAAGGTCCAGCCGAGATGTTCCTGATCCCGGCACTGATCGAGCAAGTGTACGGCGTGAAGCTCGAGCGGCTCGGGATCTCCGTTATTGCGATTCATGGCGTCCATTTTGACGTTTATGCCAAGCTGTTCCGCGCCGGATCGCTCGAGAAAAAATGCGCCATCGTGGCCGATGCTGACATGACGCCATCCGACGCCGAGGACTTCGATCCGGAAACAGGCACCCCCGATCTGGTGGCACTGGAAAACGACTTTGTGTCCACATTTGAGGGGGCCACCACTTTCGAACGCGAGCTGGTATCGGTCGGGCGCCTGCCGATGCTGATCGAGACCGTCCGAGCCCTCGGCGCGCCGCAGATCCTTGCACAGATGGAGGATGGGCTTGCGACGCTTGCGCTCGGGGGACTGAGCTCCGCCGACGAGACAGCACTACGCATCGAGCTTGGCCGTATCACGCTCAATACCGCCAAGCGCTTTGGCAAGGCTCGCTTCGCGCAGATAGCTGCGCGCTACGCCCACCTCGCGACCGATCTGCCGACCTATATCGAGGAGGCGTATGAGTGGCTCACCGAATGATCCGGCTGACACCGGAACAGCGCGAGGCGGTTGAACATGACGGCAATCTGCTTCTGACTGCGTGCCCAGGAAGCGGCAAGACGCGGGTCATTCTCGCAAAGTTGCTGACGCTGGCCGATCAGGTTATCGGCACGCCGCAGTTCATCGGCTGCATTACCTACACCAATGCTGCGGTTGACGAGATCGAGACCAGATTGCGCACCTACGGCAATAATGCGATCGCGGACCGCTGTGAAATCTCAACGATCCACGCTTTCTGCCTGCAATTCATTCTGCGTCCCTATAGCTGGCTGATTCCCGAGGTGCCGGCGTCGTTTCAGGTGCTCTCCCGCGAGAACAGCCTGTTCGAGCAGATCGTGACGGCGGTCGAGGACGCCTTCTGTCGCATGCCCGCCGGGCAGGTGTTCGAGGACTATGAATCGCTTCGCATCGACGTGAACGGCGAACCCTGCGGCCAGGGTATCGAGACCGGCATCGTCACCGATGAATCCGCCGCGCTCTATTGGGAGCGGGTCCGCGCCCACGGATACCTCGATTTCGCGATGATCCTCTATTATTCATGGAAGATTGTCGAACAGCACCCGTTCGTCGGACGCGGCATCGCAAGCCGCTTTGCCTGGCTGCTGATCGACGAATTCCAGGACACCACAGACATCCAGATCGCCATCTTCGGCGCACTCCAGCATTTCCTCCACACCCGCTTCTTTCTCGTCGGTGACCAGAATCAGTCGATCATGCGCTTCGCCGGCGCTCGCCCCGAACTCGCCGAGCAGTTCGGCAATCAGATCGGCGCGCACCGCGACACGGCCTTGACTGGCAACTTCCGATGCGGGCCGGCGATAGTTAGCACTGCATCAACACTGATCCCGACCGTGCCGGCGATGCAGTCGGCGGGCGATGCAGCCCAGCTCGCGGCGCAAGTGAACTACGTCCATGTCGGCCGGCCGATCGACGCCATCACCGACCATTTCCTGCCCGCCCTGCAGGATGCCGGCATCCCGCTCGGCAAGGCCGCAATCCTTGCGCCATGGTGGACGCATCTCATCCCCGTTGCCCGCGCCCTTCGTGAATTGGACGTGCCAATCTTCGGTCCGGGTGCCCGCCCGTATAGACGTCGGCGTCTGCTTGCCGGACTTGCCGAGCAACTCGGAGCCTGCGCCGAGGCCGGCAATTACCTCGGAATCCCGGGTGTCGAACGGGCACTGTTTCGGCTCATCGGCGATCTCACCGGGAACTCGCGCTACGACATGTTCAGCTATCAGGGGCGTCGCGTGGCGCTCGGCCTTATCTATCTCGCTCGCGAACTTGCCGACCAGCATCCCGGCGGCGTCGCTTGGCTGCGCGCCATCGCCCGCGAAGCTGGTGACTATCTCGATTGCGAGGAATGGTTGCCGGGCGGCGCCAGACAGCCGCTGATCGATTCCGCCGAGGAAATGTTGTCCGACATGCAGGCCAGCAAGGTCGATCTCGCGAATCTACTGATCTCGGATATGGGCCTGTTCGCCAATCCCGAGCAGGCGCTCAAGCTGATCACGCTACACAATTCCAAGGGCCGCGAATTCGATGGCGTCGCCCTGATCTGCATGAACAATGGCAGTATCCCGCATTTCTCGACATCGACGCAGGAGGCATATGACGAGTCTCGGCGGCTATTCTACGTCGGCCTAACCCGCGCCAGGCGCGTCCTCGTTGTGGCGTCCGATCAATCTCACTGGAAGAACACTCCGACCCCCTTCATTGCGGAGGCTGGCCTTGAATGAGACCATGCTTGTTGCGCATCGTCCGACGGCCGGTTGGGTTCAGTCGCTGAACGGCCGCGTCCTAGAAAGAGGCAACCAAAGCCGACTATCCGCGACCGGCCCCAATTGAGACGCTCGGAGATCATACTGGCCAGTATCCTCTCCTACAGCGGAAGCCGGCAACATGCCGCCCGGTCCGGATGTTTCTATCCTACACCTTGAAGGGATTGGAACCGTGGGCCACACAATCGAACAAGCGCTCAACGGGCGCACTGACACACCGCACCTGGCTGTGGCCACCCAACTCTCACCACTACTCTCGGGCGCCCTCGTTAACGTTGTATGTTGTAACGTTCTAATTGCTGCCCTCTCAGGTCTAGCTGTAGCGTGCGATCTAGACCAGGCGGCAGTACGACGCTGGGTTCGGGAACTCCATCTCTGTCAAGAAATTGATATGGTTTTGGCTTCTCTAGGAGTTTGAGGTCGAGCCGCTCATCGGGCCAAATCTGCAGCTCAATTTCCGGTGCATTGATCGACGTATGCGCATTCGTGAATTGTTCTTTTAGTCGGGACGCAGTCGCCGGTGATATTGCTCCAGTCGTGTCAAACGCTTCAGCTGCTCTGACTATCTTAGCTAAGCTGTCAAATTTCGGGGTGACCTGGCGTCCATCCGACGATTTGTACCCAACCAAAAGCGTTGTCGCTAAATCGGTCGTGAACGCTCGTACTTCAGGCGACAGTTCCGACGTCAGTGAAGCGTCCGACAGAATTTCAGCCAATTCAGCTCCAACAAGGACACCATTTTCGTTAGAAACAGGGGCCTGGCCTAGTCCAAGGACATTCAACGGCCGCTGTTCTGTTGCACTCCAGTTCTTGTTCTGCTCGAGGAACTTAGGAAGAAACGCGCCTGCACCGTTAATTTGCTCGGCCGGCCTACTTGCTACCCAATTTGAGATCGACCGCAATTCGGTCGCCTCCGCCGAAGACGCGCTCTTTCTCAAGACGAACGCGGTTTGGATCCCCTCAACGCGCGCTTGGATTGATGCTTGAAGTAAAGAGGCAGTTATCTGTAGCGCGTCGGCGGAAGCAGTAAAATCGAACCCATTAAATTCATCGAAATACGCGTCGTACAGGCTAATTAGTTCTAACCAATTAAAAGAACGGCTATTTAATGCTTCAATGAAATCATACGTACGTCGAACAATTTGCCGCCTAGCTGCCAAATCCATTCCGGGTTCGTCACGAATTTTCCTCAGATGCTTACGAAAGCGCTGAGCGAAATCTTTTGCCTTCCCGTCGGGCAAAAGTGACTCCTGATACTGTGCTACTATCGCGTCCAAGACACATTTTGTTGGAACCACTTTTACTAGAATGTGATCTTTGATTAGTGTCCGCAGCGTCTCAGCGTCGAGCGGCTGTTGCGTTGACGGATCCTCGTTCTCACGGTTAAGCTCGTAAAAAAGCTCCACCATGCGTCGATCTCTATCGCTCAATTGATCAATTGTGGACTGAAAGCGGCTCGTAAGAGCGGCAACGCCGGAGTTGTCGCCGGTGATAAATACGGGCGATCCGCTGTCGCCGTGATCGTACTGGCTCGCCTCGATCAGTATTACCGATCTCTCATTGCAAGCCTCGCTATCACTTTGGCCTTCCCATACAGAGGCAGAGGGAAATGTTGCCTTCGTAGGCCCCTTAAAGAGAACTGCTTGGCTCAGCGATGTCGCATTTGGAAATCCATACAGTACCGGCAAGTCGGGAAGTGGTTGCGCATCTTCCCACTCGTCGCCTCGAACACGCAAAATTGCCCAATCATCAGCAGCAAATCCAATATTGTTGCCCTGCATGACTGGTTCAAAGGAAAAGAGCTGATCGCCCCGGCGCAGTCTCATGTCATTTGCCGTTGTTAGGTGACCTGCGGTGAGAAACACTCCTTGCTCGGCGTTTAACAATACCGCAATACCGTGGATGGTCTCGGGATCGCCCGCTCGCACCATTTGATAAACGGCTTCTTCAGGACGTTCTGCTGCATCGAGACTAGTGGGCGCTGACACGAGGAAGGCAGCAAGAGTCAAGCCAATCTGGCGCAAGCTGGGCATCAACCAAGAACCTCGTGCCGTCTGAATGAATGAAACCTTAGAGACCCTCCGACCGAGCGACTGTAGCGCGCGATGTTAACCTCGCCGCCATTATACTCGTTCTGTGCTCCCTGGTTTCCGCCTAACAACCAGATATGATCGGCGGATACTCTCTCAACAAATCCCACGTGCCCCTGATCAGGCTTAGCCGTGTTCTGGAAAACCGCAACATCGCCACGACGCGGTGAATCGTTGAGATCAGCGATAACGTCCTGCCCCCAGGCGCGGTAGGATCTCGAGGCGGCCCCCTTCTCATAGGGCCAAGGATTATTGACTGATGTAGGGCCACCGACAGACCGCGCAATACACCAGCTAACGAACGCAGCACACCAGAACGTTGTGTCGCCCGCCGGGTGGCGGTAACCTGTCGCGTCGAAGAACTGCATGATGACAGGGTTTCCGCGCCGCGGCCATTCCCTCGAATAGTATTTCCTACGAGTTCGCTCCACTTCAGAAGTCCCGACCTCGCCCCTTCGCCATTCAAGGAATCGATAAGCAATATCGAATGGACGCCCCTCCGTCGGAATATCAAATAGTAGTTCAATCGCCAAGTCGACTTCTAACGCCAAGGGTGCACCAGGGCCAGTGTGGGCTAAGGCATCTGCTCTAATCTCGGAAAGAGTTGGAATTCTCGCCTCCGGAGGAAAATATACCGGCCGTTGCTGCCAGTTTGGTTCAGTCAATTGCGAGTACGGATCGTCCCGCGAGAAACTGACGCCAGAAGTACTTAATGCGGCCCCGATTCCAAGACCTATGCCCCCGATAAAACTGCGCCTTTTCATAACCCCTCCCACAACACACTGCGAACAATATTACAACTCTAAATAAGAGCAAGATCATAAGCTGGGCGAAGAGTTCGAATTTATGAGTGCTCAAACGAAGCGGCGAGACATCAGCGCGCGCGCAACGCGGCCGTCTTCTGTTCGGTCAAGTCCCCTATGAGCGTTGCCGAATGGACTAGAATGGGACGGGCCAGGCCGGTCGCGCCGTCGTTACTGTCAATCGGCGCGGAATGTTGACCCCTTATCGGCGTCCAATCTTCACCCCCCTGTAGACGATCAGCGCTTGGCCTGCCCGGCGCTGGCCGGGGTTGCAGAGGGTAGGCCAAGTGCGGGTGATGGGTATCTTCGGCTTTAGCTTTGAGAGCGGTTTTTGAAGCGCCAGGACTCGTTGCCTGTTTCCACGATCTCGCAATGGTGTGTCAGTCGGTCGAGGAGAGCCGTTGTCATCTTCGCATCGCCGAACACCGACGGCCATTCGCCGAAAGCGAGGTTCGTGGTGACGATGATCGAAGTGCGCTCGTAGAGCCTGCTGATCAGGTGGAACAGGAGCTGACCACCGGCCTGCGCGAACGGTAGGTAGCCGAGTTCATCGAGGATGATGAAGTCGAGGCGTGTAAGGTAATCCGCCGTCCGGCCCTGCTTGCCGTTGCGCGTTTCCGTTTCCAACCGATTGACCAGATCGACGACGTTAAAGAAGCGGCCGCGTGTGCTGTTGCGGATGAGAGCACGGGCAATCGCGATGGCCAGGTGGCTCTTGCCGGTTCCCGTGCCACCGACGAGAACGACGTTGCGCTGGTCGGCGACGAAGGTGCCGGTGGCCAGTTCCCGCACCAGGGATTCATTGACGGGCGTGTCGGCGAAGTCGAAGTCGTCGATATCCTTTGCCAACGGCAGCTTGGCGATGCTGAGCTGATAGCGAATGGATCGGGCCTGCTTCTCGGCGATCTCCGACTGCAAGAGATCACCGACGATGCGCGGCGGTTCGTGCTGCCGTTTGATGCCGTTTCCCATGACCTCGTCATAAGCGCTACGCATCCCGTAGAGCTTCAGCGTGCCCATCAGTTCGAGAACCTGTGTGCGTTCCATCAACTTGCCCTCCTGAGCCTGTCGTAACGGGCGCAGTCGGCGACCGGCTCATGGGTAAGCCGAAGCGCATCCGGGATTTGCAGAGTTGCAGCAGGAGCCGGATCGCGGCTTCGCGCCAGAATGTTGATGATCACCGAGGCCGAGCATACGCCGTGATCGAGCGCTTCCTGGCAGGCAGCCTCAACGGCGGCGAGGCCATCGGCGGGAACGCATCCGAGTATGGTGACCATCTGTCGATCACCGTCATCGACGCTCTTCAGTCGCTTGCGAACCTTCTCCATCGCGGCTGGCAAAACCCATTCCCGGAAGGGAGCGCCGTTACGCAAGGCACCAGGTTTGCGAGCGAGAACAGGCACATAGTGCCAGGGATCGTAGACCGTGTCGCCACGGCTGAAGCTGCGCTGGTGTTCAGCGACCGTCACTCCGTCCTGCTTGATGATGATCCGGTCAGCATAGGCATGAACCTCTACAGGGCGGCCGACGGCAGTCGACAGGACCGAGTATTTGTTGTTGTCGAAGCGGACAGTGCAGGTCTTCGACACCGAGGCCGGAACGCTGTGGAACCCATCGAATGGGCCGACGTAACGCACAAGGCACCCACGTTCAGCCTCAAACATCTGCCAGATCGTCTGCGCCGTCTGTTCGGGATGGCTATGGGCCTTGGCATAGGCAACGCATTTGTCGAGCAGCCAGACATTCAGTTCCTCCAGGGTTTTGACTCTGAGACGCGGCGTGAAGAACCGCTCGCGCACAAGGCCGACCTGGTTCTCGACTTGTCCCTTCTCCCAGCCGGATGCTGGTGTGCAGGCTACGGGATGAACAAGATAATGGCTGCACATCTGCAGGAAGCGGCGATTGTAGACCCGTTCCTTGCCGATGAAGACGGCCTCCACCGCCGTCTTCATGTTGTCGTAGTTTTGTGTCCCGAACGGTTATGTGGCCCGCAGCCTGTTGATCCAACCGTTGTCGTTGACGGCGGGCACATAACAATCAGAGGCCAGCGAGCCATTCGAGAAGTTTTGGTTCGCTCTGCCAGACTGGTCTTCGGGGCGGTCCCACCGAAGAAGTCGA
The DNA here is from genome assembly GCF_013283195.1 of Ensifer adhaerens. Classification (GTDB taxonomy): domain Bacteria; phylum Pseudomonadota; class Alphaproteobacteria; order Rhizobiales; family Rhizobiaceae; genus Ensifer; species Ensifer adhaerens_G. The sequence goes on from NZ_JABEKT010000003.1 coordinate 678,841, forward strand.
AGGCACCTGGCAGGCCTCAAGCGCCTCCTGCTTCATCCTGATGTTGATCTCGGCATATCGGTTGGTTGTATCCAAGCTGACGTGGCCAAGCCAACCTCTTATGACGTTCACGTCGACGCCGGATTCGAGTAGATGCACGGCCGTCGTGTGTCTCCAAACATGCGGAGAAATGGGCCTGTGTCCGTTGCCGATGCGAAGGTCCAAACCATGACGCCGGACGAGCTTGTACAGGCCGAATCGCGTCAGCGGCTTGCCGACGTTGCTGAGGAATACCGGAGTTGCTGGCGCGGCCGGCTGGCGTCGGTCACGCAGCATCTCGCCAAGTAGGCGGGCGGTCTCGGGCCATAGTGGGCAGGTCCGCCACTTATCGCCCTTGCCGTGCAGGTTCACCCGCGGCGAGGAGATCAAAACCAGCTGATCGATGGTCAGTCCGACGACTTCCGATGCGCGGGCCCCAGTATTGTACAGGAACATGAGCAGCGCCTTGTCGCGGGTGGCCAGCCTCCCGTCGCGCGGCAGGCCGTCGAAGAGCCGTTCGACCTCGTCGCGTTCGAGATAATAGGTGGCCGCCGGCTGCGTACGCTTCCTCGGGATGGCGGCGACGCGCTCGGCCTCCGGCAGTACCATCGGCTCCTGGCCACCGGCATAGGCGAAGAAACCGTGCAACATTGCGAGCCGGTGGTTCCGTGATCGGATGCTGTTGCCGCGCTCGGCTTCAAGATGGGCGAGAAAGGCCCGCACATTGTCGGCGCTGAGATCGGTCAGCCCGAGCTTGCTGACAGGGCGCCGGTTCTTCCTGGCCAGAAAGAGAAGGAACAACCGGATCCCGTCACGGTAGCTCCGGATCGAGGTCGGGGCCAGACCCTTCTCGGCTTTGAGATGGTGCTCGAAGAACTGATAGACGAGACTGCCGACGGTCGTCATGGCCGGCCTCCACTTGATATTGGCAAGGCGAAGCGTTCGAAGCGCTGACCGGCGGCCTCCATCAGATCGGTGGTGATCGTCAGATAAACGGCTGTGGAAGCGGGATCCACGTGCCCCATGAAGGTCGACAGCTTGACCAGCTTGTCGGTGGGATTGCTTCCGTCGCGATACCATCGCAGAAGTCGCCCGACCGCAAAGCTGTGCCGTAGATCATGCACGTGAGCCGGCGTTCCTCCTGGCGGGATCGCGATGTTCAGCTCCGCCGCGAGCGAATGAAAAATGATGCTGATTGTGCCCGGGTTCACGGGCCGGCCTTTCGTGAAAGAAAACAGCGGTGTGTCGGCCGCAACCGAAGCCAGGTGCTGCGATCGCAACGCCATGAACGCATAGAGTCGCTGTGCCAGTTGCGGCCCCATGGGAATGAGCCTCGACTTGGAAAACTTCGTCCCGCGGATGGTGAGGACATCACGATTGCGATCGACATCCCGCCAGCGCAGGCGCGCAACCTCGCCGACGCGCAGACCAAGCCCGAACAGCAGGCTGAATATGGTGGCATAGGCGGGACCGCGAAGCAGAGCGTTGTTCCGATCCGCGAGTTCGGCGGCGCGATCGATGAGTTGTTGGGCAGTCCGCAGATCCAGGATGCAGGGCGGTCTTGGATTACCTCGGCGGCGCGGCTTCATCGTGACGGGAGAGCGATCGATAACGTCGTGTTCGACCATCCACTCGAACAGCCGGCCGACGACACCGATAAGATGGTTGAAGCTTCGCGGCCGAGAGCGCGGACGGCTCAGGAAGAAAGCATCGAGGAGCGCCGGGGTGATCTCCGCGAGGGTCTTGATCTCCTGCGCGCTCAGATAGCCGTCGAGCATCCGCAGCACCTTGTCTTCGACGTCGTAGCGCCGGTTGAGCGCGCGCTTGTGACGAACGAAAGCGACGATGTGGGGCGCGATCGGGCTCGAAGGCTCGGGAAGACGGGGGCTCATTGCAGATCCTCCCCATCACCCAGAGCCACTTCACGCAAGCCATCGACCTGGACCTTGGCGTAGATCATCGTGGAAGAGGCCGAGCGATGCCCGACATAATCGCCGATGGTCTTGAGCGGAAAGCCGTTGTCCACCAGCCTCTGGACGCAAGCATGTCGCAACGTATGGGAACCGGGCCGGGCCACGGGAATGCCCGCCCTATGCAGATACTTGCTGGTCATGGCCGACACCGCGGCCTGCGTCAGTGGCGATCGCGGCGCTAGGTATCGCCAGAAGATCTGTCGGCCCTGCACATCAGGCCGCCCATTCTTCAGATAGTCGATGATCGCCTCGCCGATGACGGGGGCCAGCGGATAAGCAGTGCTATGATCGGCCTTGCGCTCCCGCACGTGTAATCGATCACGCTTCCAATCGAGGTCGTCGAGCGTCAACATCGCGACCTCGCGGGCGCGTAGGCCATATGTGATCATCAGCAACAGCATGGCGTAATCGCGCCGGCCAACGACGGTGCGGCGATCGACCTGATCGAGCATCTTCTGGACGGAATCCCAACTGATCGATCGGGGTATGTCGGCCAGCCGATAATGCTGGGGCACCTCGACCTGCTTGCTGATGTCGCGTTGCAGGAGGCCTTCTCTGTTCGCATATCGAAGGAAAACGCGCAGCGTGCTCGCAATGCTCACCATCGCCCTGGGACCGAAATCCTGGGCCATCGTCGTGATGTATCCCGTGACCACGGGCAATGACAGCGCCGCGAGCTCGCATCCAACGTCCTGGAGATATCGTTCGAACCGGCGCAGATAGTGCCTATAGTGGGAAATCGAACTCGGACGCAGGCCGCGTTCTTCACGAAGATGGTCGAAGAATCCTGGCGCCTGGGTAGCGAAAGGGATCGGCCAAGCTGTTCTACGGCTGGTGGTATCCGACTTTGAGACGACCTGGCTGAAGAAATGCCGGACAATGCCCCCGACGAAGTTGCGTTCGCGTCGACACGCATCAGCGGATCGATCGGCGCGACGAGCAGATAGCCAGTCGACAGAGAATGCTTCAACGAGTGCTTCCGCCTGGTCGGTCTGGGCGACGTTGCGTGCTGCAGTGAAATCCGCGAACGCAGTCAAGATCGGGACGCGCCGATAGATGCTGCGAACCGCGTAACCCTGCTCACAAAGCGCCGTCACATATTGGTCAATCTGCGGCCCAAGCCAGCAACCCATGATCCGGTCGACGGTCTGCGGCTTGACGAAAAAGCGGTCCAACATGGCAACCTCCATTCCAAAGTAGGGAACCGGAGGATGCGCTTCTGTTGCTGCCGCAAAGAGATGTGCCGTCTTTAGCCCACAGGAATCTCTAACGTCAGTACCTTACCGACGGTAAGCCACATAACCGTTCGGGACACAAAATCCCGATTACGTGCCCGGGCACGTAATCGGGCATGCCGCGCGTGCAGGTGCCACGGAAGAAGCCGAAGGCCTTGTCGTGCGCGTCGAAGACCATCTCCTGGCTCTCACGCATATAGGCCCGCGCGAACATCATCCGGCTGTTGCAGAGCCGGACATGGGCGACCTTCACCGTCGTCGTTACCCCCTGGATCAGGACGATCTCATGGCTCCAGTCGAACTGATAGGCTTCACCAGGTGCATAATAGAGCGGCACGTAGGCTTCCGCCGTCACGGCACCTCGATCCTTCGACCATCCCTTCGCATAGCGCCGGATCGCATCGTAGCTGCCGTCGTAACCCAGTGCCCGAAGCTCTTCGTAAATTCGGATCAGCGTCAGCCGTTCACGAGAGGGTTTGCCTTCGTTCGCGGCCAGGAAGCGCTCGATCTCAGCCTTCCATGCCCCGGTCTTCGGCAGTGGCTGCCGTTCGCGCTCATAGGAAAAGTCCGTCTCATCAGACCGCAGTATCTTGCGGACCGTGTTGCGCGAGACGTGTAGCTCCCGGACGATCCTCTTCACCGACCAGCCCTGCACATGGAAGGCTCGACGAACACGCGCAATCGTATCCACTCGCTTCAACTCCCCCTCCATCCGCCAGCAAAAGACGGATGGTCAGACGAAACAGGTGGGGGGTCAAAATTGGACGCCGGTCACCCCGCCAGAGGGGTCAATATTCCACGCCGAAACACAAACCGCGCACCGAGATCGACGAAGAAGAGAATGACAGCGACAACAGCTATGACAATGCGCCGGAAATCGTAAGCAACCTCGTCGCCTGTTGGCCAAACCGTGCAAAGGAGATCGCCCAGTCGATCGGCACGACGCTGAAAGCACTGCAATGGTTTCTCGGCGAGAAATCGAGCCTCGACCGATCAAAGCGTTATAGCCTTCTCGACATGCTTGGCGTCGAGTTTGATGAGTATTTCGGCTGTTATGCCGCCAGAGGCCCTTGCGTTCTTGTGGCCAACAAGGCCAGCGCCCTTGAGGATATCTATACAAACATGACCGGGGGCGGCGATGCCTGGCCGTGCGAACTCGTCCCGTCAAAGGGACAGACCGACCCGAGCTGGCGATATGTACTGATCAATCCCCATAGCCGGCCGCCGTCCATCCTTATGATCGCGCGTGGGGACCAGATTGCCGACCGGATGGACGATCTGTTGTTAAATTTCGACGGCATCCGGCGTGTCGATCCGACGCTTTATCGCGACGTCGTCTCCACCTGCGCCAGGGCCTGCCAGTCGCCCCGCGCAAACGACCCGCGATGAGGGATTTTTCCGCTCGGCACGAAGACCAATGGGCCGACTGCATGTGGCTGCCGGGTGAAAACTAGCGATGGTTTTCTGTGAATTTTGATCGATACGGCACCTATCGGCCGGGCCTTCTTGCCGGATTGCTCGAAAAGTCCGAACGAGGAAGAGAGCATGGCATCCGAGACTATCTCTGTTACCGTCCCTAACATCGACACCATGTCTGATGATGAGGTCGAAAATTTTCTTCGAATGCGCGACGGTAAGTGGAGTCAGCAAACGAAGAGCCTACTCGCCCGATTTGGCACGAAGCTCAATCTCAACCGCGGTTGGGCAGGGCTCTGGCAGGGCTGGAGTTGCCCCTGTTGCGGAAGGAGCAAACCTCAGATTGTTCGTCTGAATTCGTCTGGTGTGCTGTTATGCCAAGTGGAGATTCATCACGATCATCTCGGCGATTGGGCGGAGCGAGAGTTCACAGGGCGTAACCCGCGGACGGACGATGGTCAAACGAACATGCAGATCGACTGGTTTAAGGACTCCATGCTCCAGTTGGTCGCTCGATTTGGAAGGACCCCGGTATGCCTCGACTGTAATCTGGTTGAAGGCAAGGCAAAAACGAGTCTCGGTCCCGAGGCGTTTCGCGACTTTTCTTTCTCTCCCGCGGAGATCGCACAGTTCATCTCCGTTCGAGAGAACAAAGTGCATGAATTCGATCCGGGCAAAGCCAAGCAAATTTGGGAAGACGTTAGGGCTGACGTTGAGGATCGCATAGATTTTGCGCGACGCATGAGCAACAGGTTCGCGAACGGAAAGAACCGTCGGCAGCATAGCGGGCAGCCAGCACCTGAATTTTGGATGGATAGCAGCGCTATTCTTTGGCGGGTGCTCGGTGAGAATTCTTCCCTAGTGCAACTCAGCGGGGTTGCCCAGAAGGCAGTTGCCCGATCGACAGCCAGAGACGCTGTAGGGCGATCGGCAAGCCCGAGGCCTCGCGCGCCGGGAAGGCCCCCAAAAGATGAGGAATACGCCACTCTCGATCTCCAGAATGCAGATCAAAAGTAAGCGCGATTTTCCATGCGCATTGACGGCTTGCTTCACGGCTAAATCGCCCCCTGGCCGGCATGAAGGACAGTAAGGTCATCGTCGCCATCAACAAGGACGAGGAGGCGCCGATCTTCCAGGTCGCCGACTACGGCCTCGTCGCAGACCTGTTCGAAGCTCTTCCGGAGCTGGAGCGGGTTTCCTGATCAGACGTCGATAGCGACGGCTGGACGATGACGCTCAGCCGTCGATCCTGATCGTCCGTGCGCCGACATGCAGGGCACGGCCCGCTGATGGCCGAATTCCTCATGACATCACCTCTGCACTCTCTCACTGACAGTCGGATGATGCGACAACATCCGACGGGACTCTTTAGCCTCGAGATCTTTCCGCCTTGGTTGACTAGGCCCGCGTGGAAGATCATCCTTATTCAACCTGACTGCAGTCCCTTGGGCTGGTCCGATGCGCTGACAGCGACCATCGGAGGTGTGCCTGTCAAACGTCGATTTCGACACGGGAGCATGGTCGGTGGGGCTGGCTCCTATGTATTACCTTCGTGTGGCCATTGCGCTCTCCTTTTTCCTTCTAAGCTCGTATGCTTGGGCCGAAAGGCGCATCGCGCTGGTCATCGGAAACTCGGCTTACCAGCACGCGCCACAGCTTGCGAACCCTCAGAATGACGCCGGTGACATGGCATCCAAACTGACAGGGCTGGGGTTCGTGGTTGTGACGGGGCGTGACCTCGATCTGGCGGGAATGCGGCGGTCGATCAGAGAGTTTGTACGCAAACTCGAAGGCGCTGACGTCGCACTCTTTTTCTATGCCGGACACGGCCTGCAGGTAAACGGGGACAACTATATGATCCCGGTCGACGCCCAGCTTCAATCAAACAACGATTTGGATTTCGAGGCGTTGCCGATCGAGCTCGTCCTCTCCGCAATGGAGCGCAACGCCAAGGTCAATGTGGTGTTCCTCGACGCGTGCCGCGACAATCCGCTCGCCATGACATTGGCTCGCTCCCTGGGAACTCGATCCGTGGCAGTGGGGCGAGGGTTGGCGAAACTCGATACCGGCGTCGGCTCGTTGATTGCGTTCGCAACTCAGCCGGGAAATGTTTCCCTTGACGGGTCTGGAAGGAACTCCCCGTTCACGACCGCCTTGCTGAAACACCTCGGCACCCCCGGGCAGAGCATAACGGATGACATGATTGCCGTGCGTCGAGCGGTGTTGCAGGTGACGGATGGCAAGCAGATCCCCTGGGACAGCTCATCGCTGACGGGCTCCGTTGTTCTAAATCCCTTGGCAGTCCCGGACACGGCAACCGGCCCGGCGGCGCCAGCAGATACCGACAGAACCGTAGAACTTGCCTACTGGAATTCCATCAAGGATGCGACCGAAAGCAATTTCTTCGAAGCATACCTCCAGCAATACCCCAACGGCGCGTTCGCAACGCTGGCGAAGTTGAAGATCGCGGCAATCGGGCGCGAGAAGGAAAGGCAGATGACGGAGCAGGAAAAGGCAGTTTCCGAGCGTGCCGCGAAGCCTGCAGACGACGCGCGGAAAACTGAAGTCGCTGCGCTTGACCAGGCCAACTCAGGGACACAATCCTCCGGTTCGCCCGCCGACAACATGGCTCCCGGCGACCTCGCGTTCGCCACGCAAAGGGAACTGGCGCGCCTCGGATGCCTCAGCCAAGTCGACGGAAAATGGGGTGACAGCAGTCAGAAGGCCCTTCGGGCATATGCCGCGCGCAAGGGACTGAGGCTTGCATCACTCGCACCGACCGAGGCGCTTTTGAATGGGCTGAAAGCGATTGGCAACCGTGTCTGCCCGCTGGCCTGCGCCAACGGAATGGAGGTACAGGACAACCGCTGTGTCGCGCCCGGCTTGAGCGTCTTCGACGGCACATGGAAGATTGTAAGGCACGCAAAGACGGACTGCGGCGACTGGCGCGAACTCTCGACAACCGTTTCCGTAAGTCACGGCGCGGTGTCGTCTGGATCTGGATTTTCGGGGAAAATCTCCAGCAACGGAACCGTCAACATCACCCACACATTTGTCCATAAGGGAAGGAAAGGCGGCAACATCCTGACGGGAAGGATAAATGGAGCGACCGGGACCGGCAGGTTCAAGGGGACCGGGGCAGGTAGCGGCTGTTCGGGCACGATTACTTTGAGCAAGATGTAGAATGAAAGTTCGTGGCTGAACATGAGCCCCGTGTGGCGACAGTGTCAGTTCTCTCGCCTCCCACCTGAAGGTGAGAATGCGCTCGATTGCATTGCTGCCTCGCGGAAGGGACCCGAGCCATGGCCGCAATCCCATCCTTTGCCACTCAACTCCTCATGCGCCCGCCCATAGGCCACGGAAATGGCGCGGAACTTGATCGCTTGCCACAGGATATAGTCCCGGAGCAGGGTTTGACAGACGAATAAGTCGCCGCGATTACCGGGAAGGCTCCAGACGAGAAGCCCTTCCGATTTTGCCCGGGAAAATACCCTCTGCACATGGCTCCGCGATAGGGTGTGTCGGGTCGAGACGTCACTTGCAGGAAGCGCTCCGAGGCAGACTGGCCGATCAATTTCCTGAAGGCCGGCCGGCACACGGCAGATAAGTTCATGCAGGATATTGCGCTGATCGGCCCGTCGTTCCACTTCGACCGCATGACCGATCCTACCGACGCCGACGCCGAACTGACCGGTAACGGCTGGCTGGCCGGCCCTTATGCTTCGTTCGAGCTTGGCTCCGGCGTGTTCCACGACACCAGCCTGCTCTACGGCGGTTCCTGGAACGACGTCGACACGGAGCATTTCGGCGACTCGTTCGATACGCGCCGGGTGATGTGGGACTCGAAGCTGCAGGGGCAGTGGCAACTCGGTGACGCAACCGTCCTCACACCCGTGCTACGTGCCGTCCTCCTCAGCGAGACCGTCGACGACTACAGCGTCTCGAACGGCGACGGTACCCAAGTCGATCTCAAAGGGTTCGCACAGGAGCAACTGCGCTTCAGCGTCGGCGCGGAACTGGAGCGTGCTTGCCTGCTCGAAAGCGGCCTGCTGCTGACGCCCGGCTTAGGCGGCACTGCGGGATTTGCCGCGTCGGACAATATCGGCGCTTTCGGCACAGTCAGCGCCGGGTTGAACATCTCCAACGACCTCAACTGGGATTTCGACTTCTCGCTGCTCTACGGCATCGAAAGTGAAGGCGAGCAGACGGTTGGTGCGAAGGAAGGTGCTCATGTGCGTTTCTGATCGAGTGCATGCCATTTGACTGGACTGGCGAGGCGGCACATCTGACGGCAGACGCGAAACGACGCCGCTCCTGCACATGCCCCCTCCGCCTGTGTTGCCCGGGTCTTGATCCTAGGCTTGCCGCAGCTGCGTCGTCGGACAAGGGACAGCCCCGGCGGCTGCCCGATGGTTTCGATGACAATGAAAACGATTGGCGATGCAGCGATGGCTGAACGGAGCACCGGCATCGTCGTGCCGATTTCAGCCACATCATTCGTCGCGCTCGTTGTCGAGCATAGACATGCGTCGGCGGCGATGTCGCCGCCGACGCATATTCGCATGTTTAGAAGTTTCTCTGGAAACGCACGACGCCGCCGAAGGCGTCTTCGTGTCCGCGGAAGCCACGGAAGGCGGTGTAGTCAAGTTCCGGCGTGATCCTGAAGCCCGGTACGACTTCGTAGGCGACGTTAAGCGCCGCGTTCCACGTGCCGTCCTCCTCGAAGGAGATCTGGCTGTTGATGGTGGCCTTCTCGCTGACCTCTGCGGAAAATCCGCCCCACATCGCCCAATCGCCATACCAGCTGCCATAATAGTTGGGCTGGCTTGGGTCGGATTGGTAGGCGCCCATGACGAACAAGGAGAGCGCGTCGCTGACCTCGAGATTGACGCGTGCCTTGAGGGCCCAGGCGTCATAGCGGGTGTCATAGGCAGCCATGCCGAAGAGCGTGAACCGGTCCTGCTCGTACTTGACGCCACCGAGGAGGTGCGGAATCCTGTCGGCCCGCAGGTCAAACCACTCGCGACTTGCCACGCCCGACGCATCGACCGTCTCGAGTTCCCAGGAGCCGTTGCCTTCCTCGGCGCCGACCATAGCGGAGAATCCGCCTCCGAAGTCGTGGGTGTAGCTCGCCTGCATCGTGCGGTCACCGGAATAGTAGATGACGTCGTCGTAGATGACGTTGCCGGCACCCCAGGTCCAGTTCGCGAAAAGGGAATCGGCAATCCCGACAGAGAAGCCGGCAAGCTCGATGACACCTTCCGAAATATAGATACGCTCTCCCGATGCCTTGTGCTCGAAACGGGTCTCCAGATAGGAACGTAGCGTTCCGAACTCGGTTTCGTTGCGGGCGTCGAAGCGCAGCGTGGCCCGTGCCTTGCCCGGCAAGCCATCGAGCGAGCCGCCCCAATAGACATCGTCGCCGGCAGCAACCTCGTGGCGCAGGTAACCGCTGATCTTCAGGCAGGTTTCGGTGCCCGGTACATAGAAGAAGCCGTTGCCATAGGCATCACAGACGCGAACATATTCGACGGGTTCCGCGTCCGAGGCCATTGCCGGTTGCATGCCGGCCATCACACAGAGCGCTGCTGCGGCACCTTTCAGGAGGAAAGGCGACGTCGCACTGGATTGCTTGTTCATCTTGAGTTGGTTCTCTCATTGGTTTCAGAAAATCGGGAAAGCTTCGCCGGCTCCGTCCACGGCGCGCCGGACAAGCAGATCCTGATTGGGGTCGGATGGAATGGCAGAGGATGGGCCGGCGTCGGTTGCGATGCCGGCCCTGTCAGCGGTTATCCGCGCGGCGGCCAGACTTCGCCGGTAAGACCGGTCTTCGGCTCACCGAGAAGAGGCGTCTTCAGGGCGCGAATGCCGTCGATGCTGATCAGCCAGATGATGTTGCGGTCATACTCCGTGAAGACCGCGAAACTGGCATTCTCATAGGTGTAATCAGGCATTTCCTCAGGCTTGGGGAAACGCGGTACGTAGTAACCGGCGATCTTCGGATCCTTCGGATCCTTGACGTCGAAGATCTGCAGGCCGGCGTTGTAGAAGGCATAGGGCAGGATGCCTTCGCGGCTGTGGCCCGGCTGGTGGGTCGTGCCGGAGCGCTTCGGACCGAAGCTGCCGCGCCGCTGGCAATAGTCGGTGAATTCGGCCTCTGCCGGCGGGGTCGGACGCGGGAAGGTGGCGACCACCTTCGGCTCCTTCGGATCCTTGGCGTCGATGACCAGCACGTCCTTGTAGGGTTCGTAGCAGTTGGAGTTCATCGGGTAGCCGTTAGCAAAGACATAGCCGGTGCGCTCGTACTGGCTGGTATCGGCATTGTCGAACTCGGTGCCGGCAAAGCTCGGTGGAATGCTCAGATGGCCGAGCATTTCCGGCGTGCCGGGTTTGGTGAGGTCGAAGGTGTAGAAGCCGAGACCGCCCATGGCGCCGAAACCGATCGTGCCACCCTTTTCCACGGGCTTCGGCAGGAACAGCGGCATGCGCGACCCCATCCAGGACGTGCGGTTGCCGGCGCGCGGGTTCATCAGGTAGGCATCCTCGCTGGCCTTGTCCCCGACAACCTGGCCAGGAACGGTGACCTGGCTGACGAAAAGAGGATTGGCCGGGTCCGTCATGTCCCAGGCCTGGTACCCCGGCGAATGCAGGTAGTCCGGGTATTCGGTCAAGGCGTAGCTGTCGTCGGGCGCCGCCGAGAGATACATGTACTTGCCGCCGAACCAGGCGGGCGCGTCGAGCGAACCGGAGCCCTGCTGCTTGCCGATGGGCGCGTCGGGGTTATTGATGTCGGTCGTGCGGGTGGCGATCAGCTTCCAGTCGCTCGGCAGCGGGCCGTTCATCTCGTAGACCTTGAAGCCCTTGAGCGAATTGTACTGGCGCAGCGTCTCGACGACGTCAGGCTGCGTGCGCTTGTTGTCGAGGATGCCGAAACGGCCGATCTCGTAGGAGGCAACGACGACGTTCTTCTGGAGCTTCTCGCTCCAGGCGATGGTCATGCCGCCGAAATAGTCCTGCACCGTCTTGGCGTCCCAATCCTCGCTGGAACCTTCCGGTCCCCAGACGCCGCCCTTGGAATAGACGACTTTGGCTTTTGCGGGGTCGGTGATGTCGAGCACCCGCATGTAATCGCGGTCATGCAGGTACATGTAGCGCTTGCCGTTGAAATCCGCGACGTCCGGCCAGGCATGCCACGGCGACGTGATGTGCGGGTAGAAGGCGATTTCCTCGACATTGCTCTTGTAGGTCTTGTCATCCCAATGGTCGAGCTGGCCCGGGAAGTTCGGCGATGCGCCCAGTGCGGTGGCGCGCGGCGCGTTGAACTTGCCCGTTGCCGGGTCCATGCCGTAATCCTTTCCAGGGGTCAGCGCCGGCGGCAGCTTGTCATAGGTCAGCTCCGACCAGCGCTTGAGGTGGGGATCCTGGATGTTGATCTCCGTCGGCACGTCCTTTTCCCAGCCGGCACCAAGGGCAGAGCCCGTCGCCAGACACAAAATCGAGTATGTGATAATCAGCCTTTTCGGCATGTCCGTCTCCTCCTGCAATATCGGTGATATGCCTGCGTCCAAGGCGGTCGCGGCGCAAGGCAAACGACAGGACGGCAGCGAACACCGCACGGCGTCGCATTCCGAATTCCTTTGTTGTGTCAGTGGATTGCGCAGGCTTCCTCATGCCCGCAGTAATCACGCCGCTCCCGTTTGCTGGCCGGTATGAAATAGAACCGCTTTCCCTATAACAATCGCCTTAATCGGCATTAATTCATGCGGATTTCTTATGAGTGCGCGTGCGCGCTCCTTTCTTGCGCGCTGCAAGCGCTGCCGCTTCCCCTTCCTCGACGGCGTAGACTTCAAGCGGATAGCCGAAATGCTCGTCCATCAGCAGACGGGCGCGCTCGGCGTTGCGGTCAAGCACGGCCTCCATCAGGTCGGTATGAGGCCCGATCGACTGCGCCTTATGCAGCGCAGCCATGGCCTCCTCGTATCCGTCAGTCTCGCCGGCGGCAGCCCTCAGGGCGGGGGCGAAGGCCAGGAAGCGGTAGTGGCGCTGGAGCTGGTCCGAAATGGTTGCGCGGAAGCGCATCAGCCAGCTCGATTGCGCCGCGCTGAGCAGGGCGGCGTGAAATGCCTCGTGCCGTTCCATCCAGGCATCGACGGAAAGGTCGGAGGAGTCCTCGAGGATCGTCTTGCAGCGCGACAGGCGGTAATGCGCGGTGACGATGGCCGATTCCCATTCGGAACCGCCGCGCTCCATGGCTTCCAGCAGCAACGGGATTTCGACGACACTGCGCGCCTTCGTCAGATCCTCCAACTCGGCCCGCGAGACGGGTGCGACCGTGAACCCGCGATTGGAGATGGCCACGACCAGGCGCTCCGCCTCCAGCCGCGAAAGGGCTTCGCGCAGCGGCGTCCGCCCGACATCGTAGGTCTTGCTCAGGAGATCAACCCGCAACGGCGTCCCCGGCTGCAGCCGGGTCATGAGGATCTCAGTCCGCAAAATCCGGTAGGCGGCCTCTGTTTTTGTACCGTTCTCTTGCTCTTCGGTCACTTGCACTCCCCAAAAAGTGGCACCTCGATAGGTGGCATCATATATTCGAGAAAAGTATATGATAATCGCAAATCGCGATAATTGTATACTATCTCGTTGACTTTGCCGTGCGGCTGCGCTTCCTCATCCCTCGTCGTGCTGTCATTGCGACAGCTGGAGGAGGAACACATGGCGACCACGAAATCGAAACTTATCACAAGCCTGATGGCCGTCGGCCTGATGCTCGCAGCGACTGGCTCGGCCGCCGCCGATCCGATCCGCATCGGCATCGCCAATTTCGGCGAACATCCGCCACTCAATGCAGCGATCGCCGGTTTCAAGAAGGCGCTCGCGGAAAACGGCTTCGTCGAGGGCAAGGACGTCGTCTACACGGAAAGCCACACCAATTTCGACGCTTCGCTCGTGCCGCAGATGATCGCGAAGCTGCAGGCCGAACAACCGAAGCTCGTCTACACCGTCACCACGCCGGTTTCGCAGATTGCCAAGAAGGCACTCGCCGGCTCCGGCATTCCGGTCGTTTTCACGGCCGTCACCGATCCGGTAGCCGCCAAGCTCGTCCCGTCCTCCGAAAGCGGGGACGATGGCATCTCCGGTGCGACCGACAGCCAGGACATGGCTGCGGTGCTTGCCTTCACCAAGAAGCTGTTGCCGAACGCCAAGCGCCTCGGCCTTCCCTATAATCCGGGCGAGGCCAATGACGTGGCGCTGCTCGAAACCGTTCGCAAGATCGCACCCGAACAGGGCTTCGAAGTCGTCGAAGTCGGCGTCGACAATCTCAATGACATCCAGCAGCGCATTACCTCGCTCGCCGGCAAGGTGGACGTCATCTACGGTCCGACCTCCAACATGATCCAGCCGGCCATCGCCGCGGTTGCGTCGGCCGCGCGCCAGTCTGGCATTCCGGTCGTCAACGCCGTCGATACCGCGGTGCTGGAAGGCTTCGTACCGGCAAGCTTCGCCGTCAACTACGAACAGGTCGGCGAGAATGCAGGCAAGATCGCGGCCGAAGTGTTGAAGGGCAAGGACCCGAAGTCCATCGCCCCCGTGCGCCCTGCCGTTGAAGATCACCAAGCGCTGATCTCCAAGAAGGCGATGGCTGCCTTCGGCATCGAGATCCCGGCTTCGCTCGCCGACTGCAAATGCATCGTCGAGTGACCTGACGCCATCGGCGGTCGGTGCGCTGAGCACCGTCCGCCTGAGCGCCAGGAGCGCTCGACCCTTTTGTTTTTTTCACAATTCCTGATGCAAAGCCGCTGAGACGCATTTGCTGGAATTGCTCAGAGGAGGAACGGATGCTCGAAATCCGATCTGCACGTAAGGTCTTCTACAAGGGACAGCCCGACGAGAAGATCGCCCTCAACGACCTCAGTCTGACGCTCCCGACCGGCAACTTTGCCATCGTCATCGGATCGAACGGCGCCGGCAAGAGCAGCATGTTGAACGCCATTTCCGGCGCACTGATGCTCGATTCCGGCAAGATCCTGATCAACGGAGACGATGTCACGGCGCTGCCGGTGCACAAGCGCGCAAGCCGTGTCGCCCGGGTGTTCCAGGATCCGATGAAGGGCACGGCTGCCTCGATGACGGTAGCGGAGAATATGCTGCTTGCCGAATTGCGCGGCAAGAAGCTGAGCCTCAACCGTGGCCTCAACGCCAAGCGGCTCGCGAGCTACCGCGAACGCCTCGCCGCACTGAATCTCGGACTGGAGAACCGTCTGGAAACACGCGTCGAGCTGCTTTCGGGCGGCCAGCGGCAATCGCTTTCTCTGATCATGGCAACGTGCGACCAGCCTGATCTCCTGCTTCTCGACGAGCATACGGCCGCGCTTGATCCGCGCACGGCCGATATCGTGATGCAGGCGACGGTGCGCGCGGTCGAGGCCTTCAACCTCACAACGCTGATGGTGACGCACAACATGCAGCACGCTGTCGATTTCGGCCATAGCGTGGTGATGCTCGATGCCGGCAGGACACGGCTTGAAATCACCGGCGCGGAAAAGGCCGAGGTCACGATCCCGAAACTTATCGGTCACTTCGGATTGAAGACCGATCGAATGCTGCTGGCGAGCTGAGACCGACATGGACACCATTTACACTGTTATCTCGAACTTCATCGCGCTTGTGCCGGTCACGCTGGCGCAAAGCCTTATCCTGTCCTTCATCGTGCTCGGCATCATGCTGCCGTTCCGCACGCTGAACTTTCCGGATCTGACCAGCGAAGGCGCATTCCCGCTCGGCGGCTGCGTCTGCGCACTGTCGCTGGCCGGCGGCGCGCCGGGCTGGCTTGCCATCCTCGCGGCCATGGCCGCCGGGTTCCTGGCCGGAAGCTGCACGGCCTTCGTGCATCTGCGTTTCCGTATCCATACGCTCTTGGCCGGCATCCTGATGATGACCATGCTCTACAGCATCAATCTGCGGCTCATGGGCAAGTCCAACCTCTCGGTCTACGGCACGCCGACCATTTTTGATGGTATTCCCTTCGTCGAGCCGGGCTTTCCTGTCAGCAAGATCGTCGTCGCGGGCCTGCTCGGTATTGCCGTCTATTGTCTGCTGAACCTCTATTTCCGGACCGAACGCGGCACGGCCATGCGCGCCGTCGGCTCCAACCCGGACATGGCGGAAGCGCAGGGCATCAGCATCTGGGCCGCCACCATCGGTGGCGTCGGCCTTGCCGGGGCCTTCTCAGCGACCAGTGGTGCGCTCATGGTGCAATCGCAGGGATTTGCCGACGTCAACATGGGGATCGGTACGCTGATCAACGGCCTAGCCGCCCTGATGATCGGCGAAGCCATCGTCGGCAAGCAGACCATCCGCCGCCAGCTTGCCGCCCCCTTCGTCGGCGCCATCGTCTACTACCAGCTTGTCTCTCTGTGCCTGGCAGCCGGAATGCCGCCGACCGACCTGAAGCTCGCGACCGGCCTCTTCGTGCTCGCCATGCTCGCCCTGCCGACCCTCAAGCGTAGCCGCGGGCCCATGCCAGCCCGCGAAGCCATTCGTGAATAGAAGGACTGCCCCTATGAAGATCGATATTCCTGCCGTCGAGGCGCTGGACCGCGACGACCCGCTCGCAGGCTTCAAGAGCCGCTTTGATTTGCCGGAGGGCGTAACCTATCTCGACGGCAATTCGCTGGGCGCGGCGCTCTTCGCCTCCTATGCCGAGATCGAAAAAGCCGCGAAGCTCGAATGGGGTCAGGATCTCATCCGCAGCTGGAACAAGGCCGGCTGGTTTGCGCTGCCGCTGACGCTCGGCGACCGCGTCGGCCGCCTCATCGGCGCCGCACCCGGCCAGACGGCCGTGACCGACCACACCTCGGCCAACGTCTACAAGGCGTTGCATGCAGCACTCGGCCTCAATGCTGAGCGCAAGGTCATCGTGGCGGAAAGCGGGAGCTTCCCGACCGACCTCTACATGGCGGAAGGCGTGATGGCGACGCGCCCCAGCACGGTCATGCGGCTGGAGGGCGTCGATGCGCCCCGGATCGAGGACCTGATTGACGAAACCGTCGCCGTAGTCCTGATCAACCACGTCAACTATAAGACCGGCGCGCTGCGCGACATGGAGGCGCTGACCAAGCGCGCCCACGCGGCCGGCGCACTCGTCGTCTGGGACCTCTGCCATTCCGCCGGCGCGCTGCCGGTGGAACTCGACGGCTGCAACGTCGATTTCGCCGTCGGCTGCACCTACAAGTACCTCAACGGTGGCCCCGGCGCGCCCGCCTTCATCTATGTGGCCAAGCGTCACCAGGAAAAGGTCAGCCAGCCGCTCAGCGGTTGGTGGGGCCATGCCCGCCCGTTCGGCTTCGAGCGCGGCTACGACGGCGGTGCGGGCATCCTGCGCTTCCTCTCCGGCACGCAACCGATCCTGTCGCTGCGGGCGCTGTCGGCAGCCCTCGACCTGTGGGACGAGGTGGACATGGCGGTGATCCGCAAGAAGAGCATCGCGCTTACCGATCTCTTCATCAAGCTCGTCGAGGCCCGCTGCGGCGCGTTTGGCCTGAAACTGGTCGGACCAAGGGATGGTACTGTGCGCGGCAGCCAGGTCTCCTTCGAACACGAGGGGGCCTATGAAATCATGCAGGCCCTGATCGAGCGGGGCGTCATCGGCGATTTCCGCGCACCCGCCACCATCCGCTTCGGCTTCACGCCGCTCTACACGAGTTTCAGAGATGTCTGGAACGCCGTGGACGTGCTGCACGAGGTGATGGAAACCGGGGCATGGCGCGATGCCCGCTTCGCGGTGCGCAGTGCGGTGACCTGATCGGCGAACGGTAGGAAGGATGAAGAGGGCGCTTTCCCGGCCGGGAAGGCGCCTTTTCGCGTTTGTTGGCTGGCTGAAGACTTATCACATTTCGATATCAATTCATTCAACCTATGTGGATTGTTATATCAGACCGCTGATTGCATCCATTGCTGGACAGGAAGGCTCGGCCTTCCAAAGGACTGGCGAAAAGGCAATCTCATGGCTCAGGAAACGCATGCTCAGCTCTATATCGGTGGCAAATGGAGGGCGACCTCCGAGACGCTCGCCGTCATCAACCCAGCCAATGAGGAGGTCATCGGCAAGGTCGCTGTCGCCCGCGAGACGGATCTCGCCGACGCGACCGATGCCGCTTGGCAGGGTTTTCAGATCTGGAGCCGGACATCCCCCGCAGCGCGCGCGGCAATCATCCTGAACGCAGCGCAACTGCTGCGCGAACGTTCGGAAGAGATCGCCCGCTCGATCACGCTGGAGAACGGCAAGCCGCTCTCCGAGGCTCGGTCCGAGGTCATCCGCGGTTGCGAGTTCTTCGAATGGGACGCGGGCGAATGCGTGCGCCTCTATGGCCGGGTCATCCCGAGCGCGCCGGGTATACGCTATATGGTGCTGCATGAACCGATCGGCCCGGTTGCGGCTTTCTCGCCGTGGAACTTCCCGATGAGCCAGCCTGCCCGCAAGATCGGCGGGGCGCTTGCCGCCGGCTGCTCCATCATCATGAAGGCTTCGGAGGAGACGCCGACGGGTGTCGTGCACATCGCCCGTGCGTTCCACGATGCCGGCCTGCCGGCCGGCGTGCTCAACCTCGTCTTCGGCCATCCTGCCGAAATTTCCGAGTATCTCATCCCGCAGGAGCGCATCCGCATGGTCGCCTTCACCGGCTCTACCGCGGTTGGAAAGCACCTGACGACGCTCGCTTCGCAGGTCATGAAGCCGGCACTGATGGAGCTTGGCGGGCATGCGCCCGTCATCGTCTGCGAGGATGCCGATCCCGTTGCCGCAGGCATTGCCTGTGCGACCCGCAAGTACCGCAATTCCGGCCAGGTCTGCACCTCGCCGACGCGGTTCTTCGTGCACGAGGCGCTCTACGATCGCTTTACCGTCGCCTTCCAGGAAAAGGCGCAATCCATCAAGGTCGGCGACGGCCTCGATGCCGCGACCCAGATGGGGCCGGTCGCCAATGATCGTCGCATCGCGGCCCTCCAGGAGCTTGTGGACGATGCGCGTTCCAAGGGCGCGCGCGTGCTTTGCGGCGGTGGGCGCCTCGATGGCAAGGGCTACTTCTTCGCACCGACCGCGATTGCCGATCTGCCGGATGATGCCCGTGCGCTTTCCGAAGAGCCTTTCGGCCCGCTTGCCCTGATCAATCCGGTTTCTTCAGTGGAGCAGGCTGTTGCCAAAGCGAACGCGCTTCCCTTTGGTCTGGCCGCCTATGCCTTCACGAACTCTGTTGCCAATGTCGATCGCCTCATCCAGGGCATCGAGGCCGGAAACCTATCGATCAACACGCTTGAGGCCTCCGTCGCCGAAACGCCGTTCGGCGGCGTCAAGGAAAGCGGCCTTGGCCGTGAAGGTGGCGCGGAAGGCCTGCATCACTATACCGTCGTGAAGAACGTTTCGCTGCGCATCGCCTGAGCGGCCGCGCGCAGCAGCCGAGAGAAACTGAGGCCGAAACCGTTACCGTGACGGTTTCGGCCTCTTTGCGTTTCGTCAACCGATCACCGGAATCATGTCGCGCAGCACCTTGCGCAGCACTGTGCGGACCGCGAGCGTCGCAGGGGAGGGCGTGCGCTCACGCGCTGTGATGACGGCCACGTCTCGGGCGATCGACGGCTCGACCAACGGACGGGCTGAAATCTTCCGGCCGTTCAGGCCGGTAAAGGCATAGGTCGGCAGGATGGCAAGCCCTGCCTCTCGCTCGACGAGGGAAAGGGCCGTGTTGATCTGGTGCACTTCCAGGGAAGGGCGCAGCGGCACTCCGGCGCTTTCGAAACCAACTTCGGTCAGAAGGCGGATGTTGCTTTCGCGTGTCAGCGTGATGATCGGCTGGTCGGAGAGCGCCGACCAGGCCACTTCGGCCTTCGCGCAGATGGCGTGGCCCTCGGGCGCAAAAACCATCAGCTGGTCACGCAGCACGCGTTGAATCTCAAGACCGTCCTCGTCGCTGGCAAACGTGCCGACGCCGAGATCACAAAGGCCGCTGCGCACCCGTGGGGCGATGAGGTCCGTCACCACATCCTCTATCCTCAGCTTGAGGTTCGGATGGGTCGCGGCAACCTCCTGCAACAGGCGCGGCAGCACCGTCGCACCGAGGAAGGGTGGGGCGGCGATGCGCACGAGGCCGGTCCTCAACTGCCCGAGGTCGTGCACCGCATCGACGGCGCGCTCAATTTCCGCCAGCCCCGGCAAGGCTCCGGCGGCAAAGACGCGGCCGGCTTCGGTCAGTTCGACACGTCGGGTCGTGCGGTCGAAGAGCCGCGCGCCAAGCAGCGCCTCGAGGTCGCGGATCGCATGCGAAATGCCGGCCTGGCTGGTGCGCAATCGTTCGGCAGCGCGGGAGAAGTTGCCGAGTTCGACCACGGCCTGGAAACACTTGATCTGACGGAGATTGAGCATCGGGTCATCCATACTGATTTGAGCATGAATATATACGAACTATGCGCCTTTATGAATAAGATTCTCCTGCGCTAAATGGTGACAACAGAGACCGGGACGGCCTGCTTCACGCGCCGCCGGAAGGACATGCGACAGGGAGCGTCATGAAATACCAGCGTAAAGATGCAAAGGCTCATTCCCGTGCCACCATGCGCGGCATCTGGGCGGCGGCGAACACGCCGTTTACTGCCGATGGCGCGATCGACGAGGAGGGTTACCGCCGAAACGTCGAGCATTGGATTTCCGACCTTGGCATCGACGGCCTGTTTATCGCCGGCAAGCAGGGCGAATTCTTCTCCATGTCGGTCGACGAGCGCAAGCGCATGTTCGATCTGTCGGTGAATGCGGCCGGCGGCCGGGCGCAGACCATCATGTCCTGCTCGGATCAGAACATGGACGTGGTGATTGATCTTGCCCGGCACGCGCAGGCGTGTGGCGCCGACTATATCGTCGTGCATGCGCCGATCCTGCACTTCTTCAAGGAGCAGGATGAGACGCTGCTGCGTTATTACGAGACCATCGCATCCAAGGTGGATATCGGCATGGCGCTGTGGTCGCATCCCGACAGCGGCTACCTGATGAGCCCGGAACTGTGCAACCGGCTTGCCGATATCGAGACGGTGGTGGCGATCAAGTATTCCGTGCCCCGCGACCTCTACAAGAAGCTGACCGCGCTTGCCGGCGACCGCATCCTCGTCTCGACCGCTTCGGAAGAGGAATGGCTGGATAACGTGCTGGAACTGGGCTGGCAGCTTTATCTCTGCTCCTCGCCGCCCTACACGCTCCAGACCAAGACGGACCGCCGGATGGCCGAATACACAGCACTCGCCTTAGCCGGAAAGGCCGAAGAGGCACGCGCCGTTAGCGCGAGCCTGCAAGGTGTTCGCGACGCCTTCCGCAAGACCAAGCCGGCGGAAAAGCCCCATGCGCACCAAAAGTACTGGCAGGAACTGCTCGGCCAGGTGGGTGGAGCGGTTCGCCGCCCCCTGTTGGAGCTGACGGACGAGGAAAAGAGACTGACCCGAGCCGCCTTTGAAGAGTGCGGTCTGAAATTGGGTTAAACGGGAGAGGGAGGAAAACCATGACCAAGCTGAAAGCCTTCAACCTGCAGAAGTGGATCGACGAGCACAAGCACCTGCTGAAGCCGCCGGTCGGCAACCAGCAGATCTGGAAGGATGCCGATTTGATGGTGACCATCGTCGGTGGCCCCAACAAGCGCACCGACTACCACGACGACCCCGTCGAGGAGTTCTTCTACCAGCTCAAGGGCGACATGGTGCTGAAGCTCTATGACGGCAAGGACTTCTACGACGTGCCGATCCGCGAGGGCGACATCTTCCTGCTGCCGCCGCATGTGCGCCATTCGCCACAGCGGCCGATGGAAGGTTCGATCGGTCTCGTTATCGAGCCGACGCGACCGGAAGGCCTGCTCGACGCGGTCGAATGGTACTGCTTCGAATGCACCGAGCTCGTGCACCGGGCGGAGGTAGACCTCGAATCCATCGTCGACGACCTGCCGCCGATCTACCAGGCTTTCTACGCGGACGAGAAGCTGCGCACGTGCCCGAAATGCGGCACCGTACACCCCGGAAAAACCCCGCCCGAGGGCTGGGTGACGCTCTGATCCGGCACCAAGACAGGGGAACCTTTATGTCGACAGTCGAAGCCATCTGCCTCGTCGGCTGGGGCGCCATAGGCCAGCGGGTCGCAGCACTTCTGAAGGCGAGGGGTGCGAGTGCCCGCATAGTTGGGATCGCGGTGCGCGATCCAAAGGAAGTCGAAGGGACCATGCCGGAGGGGGCGGTTCATCTATCGAGCCCCGAGGCATTGGCTGCGACCAGCGCGACCTTGGTTGTCGAAGCCGCAAGCCGCGAAAGCGTGTTGCCGTTCGCCCGCGCTGCGCTGGCGGCAGGCATGGATTTCGCCGTCACCTCAACCTCCGCCCTGGTGGATGTCGCTGTGCTCGACGAACTCGTCGAGCTGGCGCGGCGAAATGGCAGCAAACTGATCATTCCGCCGGGCGCGCTCGGCGGCATCGATGCCCTCTCGGCGGCGTCGCGGTTGGGGCTGGACAGCGTGGAGCACGTCATCACCAAACCCGCGCGGGCCTGGCTCGGCACGCCGGCCGAGAAGCTCTGTCGCTTGACAGAACTGCAGGAGGCGGAAGCCTTCTTCGAGGGCTCGGCGGCCGAGGCGGCGACAGCCTTTCCGCAAAATGCCAATGTGGCAGCGACCACCTCACTCGCCGGCATCGGCATGGATCGCACGCGCGTGCGCCTCGTCGCCGACCCCAAAGCCGTGGAAAACATGCACAGCATTTGCGCCCGCGGCCCCTTCGGCACGCTCGAAATCCGCCTGCAGAACCGTCCGCTTGCAACCAATCCGAAATCCTCGGAAATGACGGCGCTGAACCTCGTTCGCTTGATCGAGAACAGGACCAGCGCACTCGTCCTCTGAGCCGTGGCATAGATTGGGCCTATTCTCCGGCAGGCCTGGTCTGGCCGGAGTAACACCAGGTCACCATTGCTGCAGATAAGCCTTTGTCGCATGCAGGTAGTCGAAGGTGTTCACCGATCCAGCAATGCGAAGAGCCTGTGCGCCTGACTGCAACTAAGGCCAGCGGCTCGCCAACGCGCAATCCTGCAACGTTCATCCATACTCAACTGCACAAATGAGCGGGCCACATCCATCGTCCTGAAACGATGGCCAATTTGCATTTGTCGCATTTGAAAATGGAATCCGCCCGGCCACACAGAGCGATCGCATAATCAGCATTATGGAACCTTATCATGTTACTACGAGGGGACGCGGTCTGCCGCTCAGGGTGCCGCCGGCGGCCGACAAAGGGACACACACCCAAGAAGCTGTTACGTCACCGCGTCAACTCCCCCCACTTTTTTAAGTGGCCATCGCAGCGGCCATCGCACTTTTGGTCGTCTCGATAAGCTGCTGGTCGCTGAATGGCTTGGCGACCACGGGAACGCCCGCAAACCTCGTCGGAAGGTTCTCCCGGCCGTAGCCGCTGACGAACACGAAGGAGATTTTCTTGTCCTGCAGCGCAGAGGCCACGGCATCGACAGCCTGGCCACGCAAGTTTCCGTCGAGGAGCGCGACGTCGACGTCGACATGGCTGATCATGTTCAGCGCCTCGTCGATGCTCGCGGCGATGCCGGCAATTTCGAAGCCGTCCGTTTCCAGCAGCGTGGCAATATCGAGAGCCACAAGGGGCTCATCCTCGATGATCAGCGCTCGGCGTGGTCTTTTCGAAGGCAACGCGTCTCGCGTGACCGCGATCCGATCGAGTTCATTTCCCGCCGCGAGCGTCGATTGTCCTACCAGGCTTTCAGGCATGTCCTCAATTAACAGCTTGATATGCCACTCGATGCCGTTCGCCGCGACCGTCATGTGGGCGGATCCGCCACCTGCTCGTGCGCTTTGCTCGATCAACGTAGTTCCAAATCCCTTCGGAGCCTTCGCTGCAAGGCGCTGCTTGCCTTCCTCAACCCATCGCAGATAGAGCAAACCGGCGTCGAGTTGCCAGTCGAGCCGGGCACGGCCCTCGGCAACCGAGTAGGCGCCATACTTGACCGCGTTGGTGGTGAGCTCATGCACGATCATCGCGATGTGAAGCGCTTCCTGTGGCTTCAGATAGACTGACGGCCCGGCATACGTGAAGCGATCTTCCTCGATAAGTCCGAGCCTCAACTGGTCTGCGACGATTTCATGAAGCTTTGCTCCCCGCCAGGTCGCCGCGCTTAGCATCGAATGCGCGCGAGACATCGACTGGATGCGTCCGCCGAACGTCTCGGCGAACGAAGCGGGATCACCGGTAAACCGGAGCGTATGAGCTGCCATGGCCTGGACGGTTGCCAGCGTGTTCTTGACGCGGTGATTGAGTTCGCCAATCAGCAAGCGCTGTGTTTCTTCGGCACGCTTGCGGCCGGTAACATCAAGAACCTGGACGCTCATCGACACTAAGCGGCCCTTCGCATCGTAGAGCGCTGAGAGATACCATTCGGCGGTGAACAAAGTGCCCTTGCGATCGCGCGCGACCAGCTCGCATACACCCCTTCCGGTTGCGTCATCTTCTACAAGCGACGCTGCCAACGACGCGAACTGCTCAGCATCCTGGGGCCGGAACACATCGAGTTCGGCAAATGTACGGCCCATTGCGTTATGCGCGGCCCAGCCGAGCATACGCTCGGCGCCCCTCGACCACGACGTCACGCGAAACTGGCAATCCAGTTGAATGAACGCCATCGGCGAGTTGTCCGTATGGGCCTGAATCAGCTCGAGCGCCTGGTCGAGCTTGGTGGAATGCGCGCGAAGCGAGTTTCGCTGACGCGCCAATTCGAAGAACACGCCGGTCTTGTTGTGTAGGACGATCGGATCGATCGGCTTTTGCAGGTAATCGACGGCACCTGCTTCATATCCACGGAAACGTCGGGCTTCATCGGCCGGCAAGGCTGTCAGGAAGATGATCGGAATGTTGCGGGTGCGCTCGGGCCCGCGCATGACCTCTGCCAGCTCGAAGCCGTCCATGCCGGGCATTTGCACGTCGAGAAGCGCCAGAGAGATGTCGTGGACGAGCAGCAACTCAAGGGCCTGTGGGCCGGACGTAGCCCGGATGAGTTCCAGCCCGTCCCGAGGAAGCAGCGCCTCGAGCGCAACGAGGTTTTCTTCCAGATCGTCGACGATCAGGAACTTGACGGTGTCACGGTCAGCCATGACGTATTCCTTCATTGCTATGGTGCCGCATGTGTTTGCGGTAGATTTTCTCGGTCCGGGCAAAGATATCGAACCGGTCCGCGTATGCCGAGAAACTCAAGGTCTCCTGCATGCCGAGCCCCAGGAAGCCGCCATGCACGAGCGAGTGATCGAACACGGCGATCGAACGATCCTGCAGCGCCTTGTCGAAGTAGATGAGCACGTTTCGACAAGAGACCAGATGGACTTCGGAAAACACCTGGTCGCTGACAAGGCTATGTTCCGAGAATACGGTGCGAGCCCGCAGCGATTTGTCGAAGACGGCGGAGCCATATGCAGCAGTGTAATAATCGGACAGGGACGACCTGCCACCGGACAACCGGTGATTTTCGGTAAAGTGGGCCATGCGGTCGAGCGCGTAGATACCGGCCTCCGCCTTCTTCAGCGCAGCGGGGTTGATATCCGTCGCATAGAACATGGTGCGACTTTCCAGACCCTCTTCACGAAAGAGGATGGAGAGCGAGTAAAGCTCCTCTCCGTCGCTGCAGCCGGCAATCCAGACTTTCAGAGAAGGATAGGTCTTCAGGTGCGGGATCACTTTATCGCGCAGCATGCGGTAATATCCGGGATCGCGGAACAGTTCGCTCACTTGCACGGTCAGGAAGTTGAGCAATTCGCGAAATACCGAGGGCTTATGGAGTACGAGGTGCTGTAGCATGGACAGGCTGCTGCACTCAAAATGAACCCGCGCCTGCTCCATCCTTCGCGCCAGCGACGCCTGGGAATAACCTCTGAAGTCGTAGTGGCTCTTCTGATAGATGGCCTCAAGCAGCAAGGTAAGCTCGATCTCGTCGATCCTGCTTGCGGATAGGACAGCGTCGGTCATCGCGAGATCCAGACCCGTGCCAAGGATAGCAGCTTGTCGACATCGAGCGGCTTTGCCAGATAATCGTTCGCGCCGGCGTCGATCGACTGCTGCTGATCCTGGGGCATGGCCTTGGCTGTCAGCATGATAATCGGCAGGCCCTTCAGACCCGGGCGCCTGCGAATTTCGCGAACGGCAGTCAATCCATCCATTTCGGGCATCATCACGTCCATGAGCACGAGATCGAAGGGTGATCCGGCGCCTTGCTTCTGGCCCTCGTCAATTGCCTTCAACGCCTCCAGTCCATTTCTGGCGATGGTGACGCTTGCGCCATGGGTTTCGAAGATGCTGGTCAAGGCATAGACGTTGCGCACGTCGTCCTCGACAATCAGGATGCGCCGGCCTTGCACCGCTTCATCGCGATTGAGCGATTTCGCGAGCATCTCCTGCTGCTGGTTTGGAAGCGTTGAAACGACCTGGTGCAGGAAGAGAGTGACCTCGTCCAGCAGGCGCTCGGGCGACTTCGCTCCCTTGATGATGATCGATTTGGCGTATCGCCTCAGACGGAGCTCGTCGTCGGGGGTGATGTCGCGGCCGGTATAGACGATAACAGGCGGGAAGGCGATCGAAGCGTCCTGGCTCAGTTCGTCCAGAACATCCAGGCCCGAGGCGTCGGGCAAGGTCAGATCGAGCACCATGCAGTCGAATGTCTCGCCTCTCAGCTTCTCAAGGCATTCGGCTGCGGTCTTGGCGCCGACAGTGCTGACATTGCGCGAGTTCAGGAGCAGTTGCACACTCTCGAGCTGCGTCGCATCGTCTTCAACGACAAGCACGCGTCGCACGGGTTCGAGCAGTTTGTGTTCGAGGCCCTCCAGCGCCTGCACCAGTTCCTCGCGCTTGACCGGCTTTAGCGTGTATCCGGCTGCCCCCAGCGCACGCGCGCGGCGGACATAATCCGAAGCGGAGACGACGTGCACGGGGATGTGACGCGTCCGCAGGTCATGTTTCAGCCTGTCGAGCACGAACAGGCCGGTATGGTCCGGCAGACCGATATCGAGGATGATCGCATGCGGCAGGTATTGGCGGGCGAGAATGACGCCGTCTTCCGCGGTGCCGGCAACGATGCATTGAAAACCGAGTTCGTGGGCAAGATCATAGAGGATCTCGGCGAAGGTCGCGTCGTCCTCCACGGCCAGCATCACGCGGCCACCGGCCGTCAACCTGGCGCGGTCGTCGGGGATCAGTTTGGTCGATACGTCTTTGGGAGCGTGCGCCTCTGAGGAGGCCTGTACAATGACAGGCTGGCCGACGACCGATGTCCTCGTCGGGGATTGCGCCGATGTTTCGAGTTCAAGAGGCAGTACCAGCCTGAAGGTGCTGCCCTGCCCTTCCCGGCTTTCGACCTCGATGCGGCCGGAGAGCATGGTGCCAAGCTCGCGCGAAATCGAAAGACCGAGACCGGTGCCGCCGTATTTGCGGCTGATCGTCCCGTCGGCCTGCCGGAACGGCTCGAAGATCGCCTGCTGATGCTCTTCGGAGATCCCGATCCCGGTGTCACGAACGCTGAACGAGATATGGCGCCCTCCACTCTTTTCGATTACCAGCGCAACTTCGCCATTGTGCGTGAACTTGATCGCATTGCTGAGGAAGTTCTTGAGGATCTGCTCCAGTCGGAGCGGGTCGGTGACGACGGTCGCCGGCGTTTCGGATGGGATATCCACGCGCAGCTTCAGACCTTTCTCGACGGCAGTGGTCTCGAACATGCCCTTTAGCTTGCCAACGATATCAGCAACGGCGACTGACTGGGGCTGAACCTCGACCTGACCGGCCTCGATCTTTGAAATGTCGAGGATATCGTTGATCAGCAGCAGCAGGTCATTACCCGAAGATTTGATCGTGTTTGCAAACTTGACCTGCTCTGCGCTCAGATTGCCAGCCTTGTTGTCAGCGAGCAGTTGGGCAAGGATAAGCAATGAGTTCAGCGGTGTCCGCAACTCGTGCGACATGTTGGAGAGGAATTCGGATTTGTAGCGGCTCCCCTTCTCCAAATCCCGGGCCTGCTGCTGCAGTACCAGTTTGGCGCCAGCGAGGTCATCGCGCTGTGCCTCGAGTTCACGTGTCTGGCGTTCGAGCTGGGCGTTGTTCTGTTCCAGTTCGGTCTGCTGAAGTTCCAGCCGCGATTGTGAGTCCTGCAGGGACCGGCTCTGGGCCTCGAGTTCGTCGTTCGCGGCGCGCATCTCGTCGCTTTGCGCCTGAAGTTCGGCTGCCTGTTCTCGCGTCTCTTCAAGAAGGTCCCGCAGGCTGTCGCGATATTCCACCGAACGGACGGCGATGCCGATCATGGGAGACAGCCGTTCGACGAGCGCGGCGCCGTCCCTATCGATATCCTTGAGGAAGCCGAATTCCAGAACGGCGTTGATGACGCCGTTATCCTCGGCGGCAAACATCAGCAGATTGCGCGGAACCGCACGGCCAAGGGCCGAGCCGACATAGAGATAATTTTCCGGGACGGCCGAGAGCGTGATGGTCTTTCCGTCCTTCGCTACCTGGCCGATCAGTCCGTCTCCGATCGCGACCGATTGCGGGACCGGCGCGTCGTCGGGCACGCCGAACGATGCCTTGCGACAGAAGGTGGCGCCCTTGCCAATAAAGATCGCGGCACTTTGGGCCCCGAGGAAGGACGTCAGATAATCCAGCACATTATCGGAGAGCTGCTCGATCGTCTGTTCACCGGCTATGCGGCTCGCGAGCCCCACCTGGCCCGCTTGCAGCCATTCCTGCCGACGCACTTCGGTCTTGTTGCGGATGAACGCAAAGCCGGTGGCCGCCAGAACCCATATGGTTGCGACGCAGAGAGAGCGATTGATCTGGGCCAGGCTTTCCGAAACGCCGCTCGGGGCCAGAAAATAGCCTATGACGATGAGGATGGTCGACACGACCGCCACGATAATGGGCGCCTCTTGCCGCCAGGCAAAGAAGGATACCGCAGCCGCCAGGATGTAGACGACCCAGACGGCGGTGCCCAGAGGCAGCATGAGATCGGCTATGAACGGCAACACGACCAGGATCGCGAGGAGAGCATAAATCCAAGGAGCGGACTTTTCCGCCGATGCAGTCGTCATGTCTGTCAATTTCCCCGAGCCGATGCCACTTCGAGCCCACAACTAGCCCTGCAGCATCGCGGCAGATAGTGCCGGACATGGCTTTTTCCAGTCAAAGGCCTGGATAAATATTCATGCGTTCAACAAGGTCTCCCAGCCATTGTTGTCGCTGGCGCGATGGCAACGAAGAAATCGCTGCCAGACAAGGCCCGCCACGGTGGCAATCAGTCCCGGACCAACTGGTGACAACCGCAGAATTGGCGGATGGACTACCGTTGCAAACAGTCGGGTCGCGCCTCAATTTGGAACGAAGACGAGATTGCCGACGAAGCCCTTGGCCATGAAATCCGCCTGCACGCGATGGAAGGCGGATGTGCGCCCGCCTGCCCTGACTTGAGCCATGCAGTTCGAGTTGTTTCAGATACAGGATGCGCAGATCGAGCCGAACGACCGGCCCGCCAATCGCGCCTGCCGTCGTGTATCGGCCCTCCGATCTGAGCACTTTCAAAAGCTCGTTGAAGAGCGGGCCGGCGACGAGATCGGCGACCACATCGATCGGCCTGCCTTTCGCCGCCTTGCGGACCGCATCGACAAAATGATCGTCACCACGACCTGCGGACCGATGGCAAGAACGGGTTGCTCCTTGCCCGGGCCCGTTACGGCAATCGGGATCGCATCGAGCACGCGCTCAGCTGGATGATGGCGATGCCGACCCCGCCCGATGCACCGGTCACCGGCGCGGCCTCGCCGGCTGCAAGGCCGGCCCGCTCGAGCACGCGTTCTGCCGTTAGATAGGCACAGCAGAATGTCGCGAGCTCGATATCGGTCAGGTCTGTATCGACGAGCGCGTTCTGCGCCGCCACCGCCACGTATTGCGCGCAGCTGCCATCGCGGCCCCGTGGCCGACGCGTTGCACCGCGCCCATCGTGCTCGGCATCGCGGGCATGACGGTCATCGTGCGAACACCTCTTCGATCGCTGCCGCTGCTGCCTTCACCACCACGTCAGCCTCTTCCCTAGACAGGCACAGCGGCGGGGCGAAACCGAGAATGTCTCCCTGCGGCATGGCCCGGCCGATAACGCCGCGCTCGGCAAGTGCTGCCGCCACCTGCGGTCCGATCTTCCGGCCCACATCGAAAAACCGCCGGTCATCCCGGTCTTCGACGAACTCGACGGCCGCCATCATTCCGTCGCCGCGAACCTCGCCGACATGCACATGATCGCCGACCGCCTCGGCAAGCTGCTTACGGAAATAGGCGCCGGTCACGCCGGCATTTTCGACAAGGCCAAGCTCGTCGATCAGTTCGAGATTGGCGATCCCGGCGGCGGCGCAGATCGGGTGGGAGGAATAGGTCCAGCCGTGGCCGATCGCACCCAGTTCGTCCGATCCCTGAACCAGCACCTGCCAGACCTTGTCGGAGACGATCGTTCCCGAAAGCGGCGCATATGCGGAGGTGAGGCCCTTGGCGATGGTGATCAGATCCGGCTTCATTCCATAGTGATCGGAGCCGAACATCGTGCCGAGGCGGCCGAAACCGGTGACGACCTCGTCGGCGATGAGCAGGATATCGTATCTGTCGAGCACGACCTGGATCTTCTGCCAGTAGCCCTTGGGCGGCGGAACGATGCCGCCGGTGCCGAGGATCGGTTCGCCGATGAAGGCGGCGATCGTTTCAGGGCCTTCGGCAAGGATCATGTCCTCCAGCTTGTCGGCGCAATATTGTGAAAACTGCTCCTCGTCCATCGAACGGTCCGGCCGGCGGAAATAATAGGGCGCCTCCGTATGCAGGATCGGCGCGCGCGGCAGGTCGAAGGCGTTGTGAAACAGCGCAAGGCCGGTCAGCGATCCGGTCATGACACCGGAACCGTGATAGCCGCGCCAGCGCGAGATGATCTTCTTCTTGTCCGGCCGGCCGAGAATGTTGTTGTAGTACCAGATCAGCTTGATGTTGGTTTCGTTGGCGTCGGAGCCGGAAAGACCGAAATAGACCCGCGACATGCCCTGCGGCGCGCGGTCGATGATCATCTTCGACAGCGTGATCGAGGCCTCCGTGCCATGCCCGACATAGGCATGGTAATAAGCGAGGTTCTTCGCCTGCTCGGCGATCGCATCGGCGATCTTCTGGCGGCCGTAGCCGACATTGACGCAGTAGAGCCCGGCAAACGCGTCGAGGCTGGTGCGACCGTTGACATCCGTGATGTAGACGCCCTCGCCGCCGGCGATGACCCGCGTCGGTGTTTCGCCGCGCGCATGCATGCCCATATGGGTCGACGGGTGGAAGAAATGGTCACGATCCCAGGCGGTCAGTTCGTTGTTGCGGTCGAGCATTTTCTTTTGTCCTTATGCTGTCGTCTTGAATGGATCTCGCGCCTTCGACATCAGGCCGCGGTGTCGATGCAGAGGTATTTGAGCTCGGTAAAAGCCTCGAGCCCGTGCCTGGAGCCCTCGCGGCCGAGACCCGATTGTTTCCAGCCGCCGAACGGAACAGGCCCACCGGTGATCTTCACACGGTTGATCGCCACCATGCCAAACTGCAGGGCGCGGCCCATGCGCCATTGCCGTTTGCCATTCTCCGTCAGGACATAGGCGACCAGACCGTATTCCGTGTCGTTGGCCCGGGCGATGACCTCCGCCTCGCTGTCGAACACCGTCACGGCCGCAACGGGGCCGAAGGTCTCTTCTTGCATGATCAGGGCGTCATCCGGGACATCCGTCAGAAGAGTCGGCTCATAAAACAGCGCCCCCGCGTCGTGCCGCTTCCCGCCGGACAGAAGCGTCGCCCCTCGCATCAAGGCGTCGGCGACCTGCTCCTCCACCTTGGCGACCGCGCGCTCATGCATCAGCGGACCAATGTCGACGCCGGGGCTGAGCCCGGGGCCGACTTTCAGCGCAGCGATGCGCGCCGCAAAAGCGGCGTTGAAGGCCCCGACGATCGGGCGCTCGACATAGATGCGGTTGGCGGCCAGGCAGTCCTGGCCGGAGGTCGCAAACTTGGCGTTGACCGCGATATCGGCGGCCTTTTCGATATCCGCGTCGGCGAAGACAATGAGGGGTGCATGGCCGCCCAGCTCCATCACGAGACGTTTCATGGTTGGGGCGCATTGTGCGGCGATCAGACGGCCGATCGCGGTCGAACCGGTAAAGCTCATGGCACGGACCCTGTTGTCGTCGCACATCTGGCCGACGATCGTCGCGGCATTGCCGGTGACGACGTTGAAGACGCCGGCCGGAATGCCGGCCCGTTCGGCGAGTTCGGCAAGCGCCAGCGCCGAGAGCGGCGTTTCGTAGGAAGGATGGGCGACCACCGTGCAGCCGGCCGCAAGGGCAGCGGCCGCCTTTCGCGTTACCATCGCCGAAGGGAAATTCCAGGGCGTGACGATGCCGACGACGCCGAGCGCTTCCCGCCGCACGACCATCTCGGCGCCGGCAAGGTGGCTGGTGACGCTTTCCGCATTCATACGCTTTCCTTCTTCGGCATACCACTCGAGGAAGGAAGCGGCGTAATCGATCTCGCCTCGCGCTTCGGCAAGCGGCTTTCCTTGTTCCAGCGCCATGATCAAGGCGAGATCATCCCTGCTGGCAAGCATCAGTTCGCCCCATTTGCGCAGCATCGCGGCGCGGTGATGTGGGAGAAGATCATGCCAACCGAGAAAGGCCCGGTCCGCAGCATCGACGGCGGCCGTCGTTTCATCTCCGTCGAGCGAGGCCACCCGGGCGAGCGAACCGCCCGTTGCCGGATCGGTGACCGCAAAGCTCGTGCCGTGGCGGGAAGAAGTCCAACGCCCGCCGACATAGGCAAGCTCGCGCAGCAGATGGCGATCTTTCAACTGGTGCAGCGTGTCGTGAAACGGCGTGCGGGCGAAAACGGCGGTCATCGGCATCTCCTCGGCATGTGTTGCGGAGATGGTGACAGCAGGGGCGCGAGAGATTGTCTCTTCAGCGCATGACCAAGAGAGAATTTGTCTGAATTTAAGCTCGAAGGCAGAGAGATGGTCTAGGGCGATGCGGGAAGCAATGCGGCAAGCGGCAGAACGGTTTCTTCCTTGATCGTCTTCGTCACGATGTAGGTGAAGTAGCGGTCGATGCCGAGTTCGCGATCGAGCAGTCCGTCCACCAGCCGCTGATAGGCGTCGATGTCGGCAGCGACGAGCTTCAAGATATAGTCGACGCCGCCGCCGACCGACCAGCAGGCGGTGATCTCGGGGATGGCTGCGACAGCGCGCTCGAAGCGTTCGAAATCGGCCTGCCGGTGATTGCCGAGCGTCACCTCCATCATCACGCTCGCCACCGGCGCCACGCGGCGCACCGCGACGCGGGCATGATAGCCAGTGATGATGCCGGCCTTTTCCAGTTTGCGAAGCCGCATCCAGCAGGGGGTCGGGGAAAGCCCTGCCTTTTCCGCAAGCGCCAGCTTGGTGATGCGCCCGTCTTCCTGGACCGCCTCAAGGATGCGCAAGTCGATGGCGTCGAGTTTCATTTAGGGGGCTTTCACGCGTGCTGTTTCATGTCAAATCCGGAAAAAGAGATTGGGTGTTGATTTTGGCGTTGTCAATTGACCTCATTTTCAGCAGTGTAAAATCATGACAAATTGGCGCCCCGACCCTGCCCAGCTCCGCCGCCCGGCCTACCTCTCGTTGGCCGAGCAGTTCGCACGCGCCATCCAGGAAGGCAAGCTATCGAACGGGCAGCGCCTCCCGACCCATCGTCATCTCGCCGACGAGCTTGGGCTGTCTGTGCAAACGGTCAGCCGCGCCTACGATGCGCTCATCCGCCGTGGATTGATATCGGGCGAGATCGGACGCGGCAGCTTCGTACAGAGCCAGGCGAAGGAGCCGGAGCCACCCTATCTACCGGAGCGCCTTGGTGAACTGATCGACCTGTCGATCCTCAAGCCAGTCTGCGAACAGCTGCATCTGCAGAAGATGCGCGGCGCCTTTGGCTGGCTTGCGGAGAACCTGCCTTCCAGCTCTGCGCTTTCCTTCCGCCCCCACATGGCGTTCCCGCGCCATCGCAGCGTCGCCGCCGAATGGCTTGCGCGCTGCGGCCTCCAGATCTCGCCGCTCAACATCAGCCTCACCAACGGCGCGACATCCGCCATGACCGTGGCACTGATGAGCGTCGCACCTCCCGGGTCGACGATCGCGACCGAGGCGGTCAGCCACCACACGCTGGTGCCGCTGTCGACCTATCTCGGCATCCATCTCGAGGGCTTGCCCATCGATCAGGACGGCATGGTCCCAGAAGCGCTGGACGAGGCGTGCCGCAAAGGCGTCATCCGGGCTATCTTCCTGCAGCCGTCGGTCATTAATCCCACGGCAACACTGATGAGCGAGGCAAGGCGCGCAGCCCTTGCCGAGGTTGCCCGCCGGCACGACATCGCGATCATCGAGAACGACATCCTCGGCCCGCTCGTCGATGCCGGACTGAAGCCGGTGGCAGCATTCGCGCCGGAGCGCACGCTCTACATAACCAGTTTCACCAAGATCACCGTACCCGGCCTGCGCATCGGTTATCTTGCGGCCCCCGATCGCTACGTGGCGGCCGTTGCCAATAGGCATCTCGTCTCCAACTGGATGGCGACCCCGGCGATCGCCGAGATCGCCACACATTGGGTCAGCGATGGAACCGCATCGGAACTGGTCGACTGGCAGCGTCGGGCGCTGGCTGCGCGCCATGCCATTGCCGCCGACGCACTCGGCAATCTCGACTATCGCTCGCATCCCCAGGGCTTGCACATCTGGCTGCCCCTGCCGGAAGGCCATACGGAGGAAGGCTTCGTCTCGCAGGCGCGGCTTCGGGGCGTGGCGATCGCGCCAGGTTCCTCATTCCGCACATCGGACCTTGGCTGGCGGCCGGCTGTGCGCATCTCTCTCGGCTCGACGAGCGAGCAGGAATTGGGTCAAGGCCTCGGCATCGTCGCCTCTCTGGCGCTTGGAAGTCCCGAAGCTCTGCTGCTTGCGATTTGACGCAGTTGCCTCATTCATGAGCGGAATCGGAATAATTGTCATGATATTATTATTCCAATTAACATGATTTAGATGAGCGATCATCGTTAGGGCATCACCGCGGCCTTGTCGCTGCCGACGAGCGCTATTTCTAGCGGATGCGCGGGAAGATCGGCATGGTGTTCCAGCACTTCAATCTGTTTCCGCATAAATGCGTTCTCGACAATGTCACGCTCACTCCGATGCTGACCAAGGGCATGGCAAGGCCGGCCGCGCAAAAGCCGGCAATGGAGCTTCTCGACATGTGTGCGGCGGTTGCCTATTCGGAGCCGGCGCTGTGCGACGCGGAAGCCTTCGCGCTGAAGAAGGGCAATCCGCTGAAGCTGATGAGTTACAAGGACATCGCCGACAACGCCGACGTCAAGATCGGCGCGCCGGATGGCGGCACGGAGGAGAAACTGGCGCTCGAAGCGGGTGTGCCGCGCGATCGCGTCATCGTCGTGCCAGACGGCCAGAGCGGACTGAAAATGCTGCAGGACGGCCGCATCGACGTCTATTCACTGCCCGTGCTCTCGATCACGATCTGATGTCGAAGGCCAACGATCCGAACCTGGAGGTTGTCGCACCGGTCGAGGGTGCGCCGGTGTATTGCGACGGCGCCGCCTTCAAGAAAGGCGACGAAGCGCTGCGGGACGCATTCGACGTCGAGTTGGCCAAGCTGAAGGAATCCGGCGAGTTCGCCAAGATCATCGAGCCCTATGGCTTTTCCGCCTGGGCCGCGATGTCGACCACCCGCGAAAAACTCTGCGCCGCCAAGTAACGCGCTCCGGCTCCCTCATGCGCCTTGCGACGCGGGGGCCGGTCCCGATCTTTTCGACGATGCGACGAACCTGAGCCTCTGTCATTCCACATCGCGCGCTGTGCCATTGGGCCGAAAGCCGGCACCATGATGCCTGGCCGGCAACCGGTTGCCCTCACCGAATAGCCGGTTGCGCAGGCTGCCTTCGCCATAGGCTGTCTTGTAGCGACCCCGTTCCTGCAGCACGGGCACCACGAGATCAATGAAATCCTCGTAACT
Source organism: Ensifer adhaerens (assembly GCF_013283195.1). Lineage (GTDB taxonomy): Bacteria > Pseudomonadota > Alphaproteobacteria > Rhizobiales > Rhizobiaceae > Ensifer > Ensifer adhaerens_G. Next base: position 714,633 of record NZ_JABEKT010000003.1, read on the forward strand.
CTCCGGCGCAACGGTCCGTGCAAGGTTGAAGCCGTCCACCTCGCCCTCGTCTATCCAGGCCTCCAACGCATCGGCAACCTGGTTCGGATCGCCAACGATCAGCGGATACCGTCCACCGAGTGCCATATCCGACAGGATGCTGCGCTTCGTCCAGCCGCGCTCGCGCGCAAGATCGACGGATGTCTGGACGAAATTGCCCTTGCCGTAGGTGATCGGCTCGTCGAGTTCATATTGCGAGAAATCCATGCCGGTACCGGCGGAGAAGTGGGCAAGGCCCGCTTCCGGGCTCGCGTAGCGCAGGTAGTCTTCATACTTTTCGCTGGCGGCCCTTTGCGTCCTGTCGACCACGACGGTGATACCGGCGAAAATGCGGACATCATCAACGCGTCTGCCTTCGCCGACGGCCCCCTCGCGGATCGCGCGCGAAGCAGCGCGGGCAACTGTCGTGTCCGGCGAGGAGATGAAGACGCATTCGGCGTGGCGAGACGCAAATTTGCGCCCTCGGCCTGAAGTCCCAGCCTGGTAAAGAACCGGCGTGCGCTGGCACGACGGTTCGCTGAGGTGGTAAGCGTCAGCGCGATAGTAGGTGCCCTCGTGCCGGATCTTTCGGACCCGCGCCGGGTCCGCATAGACCCGCGCCTTGCGATTACCCAGCACGGCGTCGTCATCCCAACTGCCTTCCCAGAGCGCATAGAGAAGATCGAGGCACTCGTCCGCACGATCGTATCGCGTGTCGTGCTCGCCAAGTGCTGACTGTCCCACCGCCCGTGCGGCGCTGTCGAGATAGCCGGTCACGATGTTCCAGCCGATGCGCCCATCCGTCAGGTGATCGAGCGTCGACAGGCGTCGCGCGAAAATATAGGGCTCTTCCGCATGCACATTGACCGTGACGCCAAAGCCCAGCCCCTTGGTCACGGCCGCCATGGCGGAGACCAGCATCAGCGGATCGTTGACCGGAAGCTGGATGGATTCACGCAGCGCCAGATCCACGGATTGCTGGTACACGTCATAGACCCCGACGATATCCGCCAGAAACAGGCCATCGAACAGACCACGCTCAAGCGTCGCCGCCATGGACGTCCAATAGTCGAGCCGGTGATAGCGGTCCGACTGGTCGCGCGGATGGGTCCACAGGCCATGGTTGATATGCCCGACGCAATTCATGTTGAATGCGTTGAGGAGAATTTCTTTCGGCATCACGCACTCACGCAACAGTTGGGCATAAGGCCCGTCAGATCCAGGAATGCAGCGGCGGTTGCACGCCGTTCAGGTAATATTGGCCGACGGCGTGGAATTTCCACCGGACCGGATCGTGCAGCGTGTGCGTGCGCGCGTCGCGCCAGAACCGGTCGAGATTGTGGACGCCGAGCGTCGAGCGCGTGCCGGCAAGCTCGAACAGCTTGTTGGCGGCGGCAAGGGCCACTTCCGTTGTCAGCACCTTGGCCTCGGCAACGGCGATCTTCGCCCTCGCGATCGTCTCGTCGTTGACATCGGCAATGGTCTCGTCGAGCTGCCGGCCGGCCCGCTCCAGCAGGGCTTCCGCTGCGTGCAGGCGGATCTTCAGATCGCCGATTGTAGCGATGGTATAGGGGTCGTCCGCGGCTCGGTCCAAGCCGCTGTCTATCCACGGCCGTGCATGGTTGCGCACGAGATCGATGGTCGCCTCGATAGCGCCGCGCGCAATGCCCGCGTCAATCGCCGCATGGATGAGCTGGCTCTGCGGACCGACAGCACTCTGGTTCTCATAGACGATGTGCGCGGGCAGAACGCGGCTGGCCGGTATCGAAACTGCATCGAGGATGACCGTGCCGCTCGATGTCGTGCGCTGACCGAAGGCCGACCAATCGTTGACAACCTCCAACCCCTTGGCGTCGCGATCGGCAATCGCAACGACGACATGCCCCTCTTCATCGATGGCGACGATCGGCACGAGATGGGCGAAGAGCGCCCCGGTGGAATAGAACTTGCGGCCGCTCACGACGAAATCGTTGCCCGAACGCACCAGTTTCGTCTCGAAGGCCTCGACGTTCTTGCCACCGAATTCGGAGAAGGCATTGCCCAGGCGTTTGCCCGCAAGCACGGCACCGAAAAGATCGCGTTTCTGCTCCTCGCTTGCTGTCTGGCGGATGACGTCGATGATTTCGAAGCTGTTTTGCGCGATTTGCGTCAGTGACGGATCGCCGGCGGCGAGCGTGGCGAACACCTTTGCCAGCGTCACCTGCGACACCCCTGCGCCGCCATAGGCCCTTGGGATGGTGATCCCCCAGAGCCCGCTTTGCGAAAACAGGTCAACCTCCGCAAAAGGCAGGCGTCGTTCACGGTCCCGCTCCTTCGCCTCGGCGGCAAACAACGGCTTCAGCCGTTCGGCAACGGCGATCGCCTCTGCGTCGTCACGGATAATGTGGGCGGCCTGGACGGGCGGATGTGGCAGCCAGCCCGCCTCACCAGGCACGGGATCGGATGTCAGGGATTTCGCGCTGGCGTTCGTTACGGTGGTCATGGCTCTGCCGTTCGTGCGGTGGGATGAAGATGGGCCGGGCTGCGATGGAGCGCAGCCCGGCGTCGAGAGACCGAATGTCTCAGAAGGCTGCCGCGACCTGTCCCTTGTAGCGCTCCTCGATGAACTTGCGCGTCTCCTCGCTGTTCAAAGCCTTGGCAAGCTTTGCTACACGCGCGTCATCCTTGGTTTCGGGCCGGGTGACGAGATACTCGCTCCAGACGTTATGGCCGTCCTGGCCCCGATCGATGAGGATAGACTTCGAGATGTCGAGCTTTGCCTCGAAGACATAATTGCCGTTGAGGGCCGCGAGATCGACCTCGCCCAGTGCCCGTGGCAGGAGCGCGGACTCCAATTCGACGATCTTCAGGTTCTTCGGGTTTTCGATCACATCCTTTATGGTCGGAAGCGGGTCTTCCGGAGAGGTCAGTTCCGGTTTGCCCGACACCTTGATCAGCCCCAGCTTCTGCAGGAGCAGCAGGCCGCGGCCGCCGTTGACCGGATCGTTGGGGATGGCGACGGTCGCGCCGTCTTCCAGCTTGTCGGCTGAATCAACCTTCGTCGAGTAGGCGACGAACGGCTCGATATGCACCGGCACGATCGGGACCAGCTCGGTACCGCGCTGCTTGTTGTAGTCGTTCAGGAACGGTCGATACTGATAGTAGTTGGCGTCGAGCTCGCCGGAGACGAGCTGGGCGTTCGGCTGGATGTAATCCGTGAACACGCGGATATCGAGGTTCAAACCGTCCTTGGCGAGGATCGGCTTCACGAACTCCAGAATTTCGGCGTGCGGGATCGCCGTGGCGCCGACGACGAGCGTTTCGTCCGCCTTGGCGGAACCAAGGGCTGCCAGAGCAAAGCCGGCAGCGATGGTTAGGGACTTCAGGATGCGCATGTTGTCCTCCTAGCTAAAGGTTATCTGCAGGAAAAATGGGTGACGAGCCGATTGCCGCCCGCCTGAATGAGCTGGACGAAGACGATGAGGATCGCGACGCAGACCAGCATTATTTCCGTCTGAAAGCGGTGATAGCCATAGCGGATCGCAAGGTCGCCAAGCCCGCCGCCGCCGATGGCACCGGACATGGCGGTGTAGTCGACCAGCACGATCGCCGTGACGGTCACAGCGGCAAACAGGCTCGGCAGGGCTTCCGGCAGCACGGCGCGCAAGATCGTCTGGCTTGTCGAGGCGCCCATGGCAAGGCTCGCTTCGATGATGCCCCGGTCCACTTCACGCAGCGCCGTCTCGACGAGCCGGGCAAAGAAGGGAGAGGTGCCGACGACCAGCGGGAAAATCACGCCGCGGATGCCGAGGGACGTGCCGGTAACGAGGACCGTGACCGGCATCAGCACGATGAGCAGGATGATGAACGGCACCGAACGGATAATGTTGAGCACGAAGGAGAGGCTGCCATAGGCGACCGGAGCCTGGAAAAGCTGTTGCCGCCCGGTGAGGAAGAGCAGGATGCCGAGCGGCAGACCGACGACAATGGTCAGCAGCAGGGCGCCGCCGACCATGGCCAGCGTCTGACCGAGCGCCGCTGCGATGTCGCCCCAATAGATGTTCTCAAACGACATGAAGCGCTCTTTCCCCGACCCGAGGTGAAGTAACCGCTGTCTGCTCGGTTTGCGGCCCACCCTGCAGTTCGACATCGACCCCACTGGCCCTGAGGCCGGCGATCGCACCGGCGATATCGCGGCCGCTCAGCGAGACGATGAATTGTGCATAGGGCGCTTCGCGGATGTGGCCGACGCGACCGGCGAGAATGGCGTAATCGACGACATTCTCCCGGGCGATGCGACCGAGGATCGGCCTGTGGGCGTTCGGCCCCGTAAACGTCAGCCGGACTGTCGAGCTGCCGAGCTCGGATGCGGAAATAGCCTCAAGTGACCCACCGTCCGGCTCTGCCTCGCGCACCAGCCGCAGCGTTGCCGGGTGGCGCGGATGCAGGAAAACATCAGTGACCGGCCCTTGTTCAACCACACGACCGCGGTCGATCACGGCCACCCGGTCGCAAGTCCTGCGGATGACATCCATCTCATGCGTGATGAGCACGATGGTAACGCCGAGGTCGCGGTTGATCTGACGCAGTAGGTCGAGCACCGCACCGGTGGTCTGGGGATCGAGCGCGCTCGTCGCCTCGTCACACAGCAGGACCTGCGGCTCGCAGGCAAGGGCACGGGCGATACCGACGCGCTGTTTCTGGCCGCCGGAAAGCTCGCGCGGATATTTATGCGCATGCTCGCTCAAGCCCACCCGGGCAAGCAACCTGGCGACTTTCTCTGTAATCTCGTCCTTGCCGTATCGTCCCGTCAGCTCGAGTGGATAGGCGACATTGCGGGCGACCGTGCGGGCGCTCAACAGGTTGAAATGCTGGAACACCATGCCGATCGAGCGACGAAGTTCGCGCAAGCGCTCGCCCCTGGCATCCGTGACCCGTTCACCCGCGACGAAGACCTCACCGCCCGTCGGGCGTTCAAGCAGGTTGATAAGGCGCACCAGCGTCGACTTGCCGGCCCCGGACGAGCCGATGATGCCGAAGATCTCACCCTTGGCGATCGACAGATCAATCCTGTCGAGCGCCGACACCGGACCATCCTTGCCGGCGAAGCTTTTGGAAATGCTTTCGAGCCTGACCATCACCATCAGCCCGCGCTTGCGCCGATGCGCCACTGATAGGGCGGCGGCGTGCCGTTGACCGCGAAATCGCCGATGATGCGGTGCTTGTAGATCCGGGGATTGTGCGAGGCGAGCGTGCGGGCGTTGCGCCAGTGCCGGTCGAGGCCCGCCGGTTTCTTCGTTGCCGAAGCGCCGAGCGCATCGAAAAGCAGGGTCGAAGCTTCAAGGATCAGATCGGACACCACCGTCTGGGCCTGCGCGGCCTCGAGCTCCGCGATGGCGTTTGCCTTCTCCTCTGCTTCGGGATCGTCGATAAAATGCGCCTCATAGGCACGCTCAAGACTGCTTGCCGCCTGTAATGTAATGGCGCTTGCCGCATAGGCGGCTGCACGAATACGGCCAACAACCTGCAGCACCTGCGGATCCTCGCTGGAGCGCGACGCCGCCGCGTGAGTATAGGTACGCCGCCGTTCGGCAACAGCCTTGGCGACATCTGTCGTGATCGCCCGGCCGATGCCGGCGAGCGTGGCCAGATGTACGATCTGGTAGAAGGCGGAGCTGTATTTGAAACGCTCATCGTCGACGACGATATCTTCAGGTTCGACGGCCACATTGCGGAAGGTGGTTGTACCGCTCGCGGTCAGCGTCTGGCCGAAGCCGTCCCAGTCGTCGACGACTTCCACGCCCTCGGCGTCGCGCCTGACGGCAACCGCGATACCCTCGCCGTTCGCGTCCGAAGCGCCGACATCGATCCAGTCGGCAAAAAGCGAACCGGTCGTATAATATTTTGCGCCATTGAGGAGGAGCCGGCCGTCTTTTTCCGCCACGTTGGTGGAGAAACGATCAAGCGTCGCAGCCGCGCCGATTTCGCTCCAGGCGCTGCCGGCGGTTTCACCGCCGGCGATGCGACCGAACCAGAGCGAGCGACGCTCGGCGTCCTTCGAATTGAGGATGTCCTCGGCGTAGCCGAAGTGCGCGCGCAGGGCCTGGGTGACATTGGAATCTGCCGCCGATAGTTCTATGAGCAGGTTGAAGAACTGTGGCAGGCTTGCTCCCCTGCCGCCGTGTGCTGTCGGTAGCCGAACGGCGCCGAAGCCAGCCTCTTTCAGGCTTCGAATAGCGTCGTGAGGCAAATGTCGCTCGAGATCGCGCTTGGGCGCCTGGCGAGCAATTTCCGCGAAAATCGGACGAAATGTTGCAGCCAGCGCTTCATAGCCCGCCCCCGGAGCGGCCCCCCAGGCATTCTCGATCTGTGTCATGTTTACTCGTCGATTTGAGTTATCGGGCGGGATGCCCTGCTTGAAGTGAGATGGAGAGTAACTCATTGCGACTGTGAATCTAGCAAATCTATCTTTTTTATATACTTACAAATGAAATGTCCTTGCTTTCAGACGCCTCGGGAATTTGTGGCACCTGATGTGTCGGGAACAGACCACCATTGCAGAAGAGTAAGGGCCACGCGGGACGTCGAGGACAGGAAATGTCACTGACGACAGCCGTCGCCCGTGGGCAAGCTAACGGCCTCGCGGACCCCGCATCAATCCGTCGTCTGTCGGGACATCGTTTTTCAAGGACCGTCTCGGCTCACCGCTGCAGCTAGATCTATCAGACCCCGGTGTTGGCTGGCCGCGGCTTGGAGCTTGGCGACGGTGTCATTTCCCGCGCGAAAAAGGCAAAGCAGGATGGCTGCGGCGAGTTCGCTATCGGGGTGATCCCTCGGCAGCAACGAATGTCCACGCCACTCGTCGAGCACTGCTTCGACCATTCGAAGGTCGCCTGGTTCGAATGTGGTTTCAAGGAAACTCTTCATAGGGATGTTGCATTCCCATTGCGAAACGAAAGCGATCTGGGTCGACAATTAACGTTTCCAACCACCAGTTACTGGCCCGAGCGATCGTGGCGGAATTGCCGCAGCGCTTCTCGGAATACTGGCCGACAGCTATGGCGTCGAAACGGTCTACTACGTCTGCTCAGGGCTTCTTGCATGGTTTCTTCCGAAGATTGAAGAAGGCCACGCTTGAAGGCAAAAGGGACCTTGGGCAGGGGGCCGCACTATGGTCGCTGAGACCTCGCTACAGACTCAGTCGGAAAGTAACCTCCGAACTGCTCGGCAGTACCACCCGTCCTTGTTCCAGGCGACTCCGAGCCCGATCAGGAAGTCGACGCCCCTCACCTTCCTGAGCTCGAAGTTGCGGTTGGGCAGATCCAGTGTCCACTCCGGTGCAAAGGCGATGCCAAGGCCCGCCGAGAGCAGCGACACCAATGAGAAGGTGTCGTCGCAGGTATAGGCGACGCTCTTCGAGAGATCGTGCTCCTCCAACGTCTTGTCCCCAACGACACTGTCGCAACTTGGACCCTCCCACAGGGGCCAATTTTCAGCGTTTGTGATCTGCTCGACGCTGGATCATGGAGGCCAACGCTGCGCGGCGACTCTGGGGCAGCTTCAAAATGAAGGTGTCCATGTCGCGTCCAAAGTTCGACCACGCCTTGTCGCCGGCATGGCCGGGCTCGATCACGCCGGCAGCCTCGAGTTCCGAGCGGTCCATGTTGACGCGGGCGAGGGAAATTTCCAGCAAATCCGTTCCAGTGATCATCGACCCGCCCCTTGCTGCCGGAAGTTCATGGTGCCATGAGTGGACTGCCGCGGGGCATTATCGGGCTCGGCCGCTTCCTCCTCCTCAATGAGCTTTTGGTAACAAGCCTCGATGTCTTGGGCGATGCCTTCCGCGTCGTAGAGGTAGCCATCCGTGGCGCCGTCGGTTTCGATGATCTCCGCCAGCGAGTTCATAACCGCTCGACCGAGCCGTTGCAGCGCGTCTCTATGCCGGTCGGCGCCGCCGCTCTCGAAAGCCTGATTGGCCTCTTCCAGCGCCTTGTGCATGGCCTGAAACGATCCGTCGATATGGAGCTTCGTGTTCATAGCACCGCCCTCCCTACGCTCGGCTTGGTGCACCAGACTCCTCAAACGCAATACTCGTGGATAGGTTCATCCTACTATCGACAACCCACTAAACGCCACAATTGATTCGCGTATTAGCGGGAACAAACGTAATCTGCCTCCGTTGAATCCGGGTTCACCGGGAGAAAGCGACATGTCTGGACGTGCTCTTTGGAAGGGCTTTCTGAAGTTTGCCGAGATCAGTTGCCCGGTGGCGCTGCACAGCGCCGCGTCAACTTCCGAGCGCGTGAGCTTCAACACCCTCAACCGAAAAACGGGCAACCGGGTGAAGCGCGAGTATGTCGATATCAAGACCTGGAAGGTGGTCGAGCGCGAGGATCAGATCAAGGGCTATGAGGTCGATGATGGCCGGTACGTGCTGTTTGAACCCGACGAGCTTGCCGCCGCCGTGCCTCAAAGTGACAAGACCCTGCGCATTCAGTCCTATGTTCCCTTCACCGAGATCGACGACCTCTATTTCGACAAACCCTACTACCTCCTGCCCGATCGATTGGGCGAAGAGACCTTCGTTTTGATCCGGGATGCGATGCGCGAATCCAAAGTCGGCGCCCTCGCGCAAGCTGTGCTCTTCCGCCGGCTCCGGACCGTTCTGATCCGCGCCCACGGCGACGGGTTGATCGCGACCACCCTCAACTTCGACTACCAGGTCCGCTCCGCAACGGAGGCCTTCGCCGACATCCCTAAACTCAAGATCGAGGGCGAAATGCTCGACATCGCCAAGCACATTGTGAAAAGCAAGACGGCCCTTTTCGATCCACGAACGTTCGACGACCGCTACGATGCCGCGCTGGCCGAACTTGTGAAAGCGAAGATGGAAGGCCGCACAGTCAAGGTGAAGCAGCGGCCGAAGGTCGAGCGCTCAACCAATCTCATGGAAGCGCTGCGCATGAGCGCCGGGTTCGGCTCGGCTCGCGCATCCAAGCCTCGCACCGCTGCAGCAGCTGCTCGAGCCGCCCCGGTACCACGGCCCGCCGCCGCCCGTAAGAAAGCCGGTTGATCCATGGCCGACGTTAAACCGTATTGGAAAGGCTATCTGAAGCTGTCGCTGGTTACCTGCCCTGTTGCGCTGTCGCCGGCGACAAGTGACGCAGAGAAGGTCCGCTTTCACACCATGAACCGCGCGACGGGCAATCGAATAGCTTCACGATATGTCGACAACGTAACCGGCAAAGAAGTTGACCCTGACGACCAGGTCAAAGGCTACGAGCGCGGCGAAGGCGATTACATCATCCTCGAGGAGGAGGAACTGGATGCTGTGGCGCTTGAAAGCGTCCGGACGATCGAGATCGACATGTTTACGCCGCGAGATTCCATCGAGTGGATCTGGCTGGACAAGCCACACTACCTGGTGCCGAACGACAAGGTCGGCGAAGACGCCTTCGCTGTTATCCGCGACGCCATGCGAGCTGAGCACGTGGTCGGCATTTCCCGGCTGGTCTTCGGCCAACGCGAGCGCGCGGTTATGCTTGAACCGCGGGGCGAAGGCATCGTGCTCTGGACGCTCCGCTATGGCGACGAGGTCAGGCCGGAGGAAGAGTATTTCTCCAACATCAAGGCAAAGCCAGAAGGCGGGCTAGCTCCCCTCATGAAGCAATTGATCAAGGCCCAAACGAAGAAATGGGTGCCCATCACCGACCCCATTCAGGACCGAATGCTCGAACTCATCTCTGCGAAAAAGAAGTCGCTGAAGCCCAAGGGTAAGCGCAAGATTGAGCCAATGGCGAAAGACAACGTCGTCGACATCATGGCAGCCCTACGTGACAGCCTGGAGCGACAGAAGCGGGGCAAAGCTCAATAGATCAGGAGGAGACAAACTTCGACGAGACCCAGGCCAACCAAGGAAGAAGTACGGGACGTAATGGCTGAGGTCGACGCCCTTGATCTGCCCGACGGCGCCCGCTGGGCGCTTGTGCATGAGAGACTCGATCTCGAATATGGCGTTGCCTTCGACTACATCTTAGACGACCCGGAACTCTTCGGCGCCGAAATGGAATGAAGGAATTGGGCTAGTTACAATAGCTTTAACGCGCGTTCGACCAACATATCAATGAGACATTAGCAGTTGGAACAATACCCGTTTTCGCGGGTTTCAATTTCGCAGCGTTTGGCGTCCTGTGGGAGGCGATACGACGCGGCTCCAGACGGTCTAGTTCGCCCCGGACCGTCTGGATTTCCCCCGCAATTTCAGAATTGAATCCCCCTCTGCCGGACATACTCGATGCGAGGCTAACGTCCGGCCTCCTTTCCCCGGGCCGTATGGATTTAGCCGAAGAACCTTCGCAAGTCCGGATGTCTCCCATCCCTCGCCTTGATGGGATTCGAGCCCGCGGCTCCTGCAGTTTTTGAATTTCAGGGGTAAGACGTCGACGCATATCGCCGGCTAGGCCGCCCACTCACTTTACACTTGGGCCGCTCCAAGACAGGGCAAGGATGCCAACATTGCCGAGTTTGCACGCACCAAAGCGGACACTTAGCGTAGATTTCATCACCAAATGGTGCTATTTCAAGACACTTGAATCAGGAAACAAAACGATGCGCTCGACTATCAACCTCGACGACACGCTCATGGAAAGGGCTAGGTCCCTAACCGGCACGAAAGAAACCGCCGCTTTAGTCCGCCAAGCGTTGGAGACGCTTGTTCGTGTCGAGTCGGGAAAACGCCTCATCGCGCTCGGAGGTACCATGCCCGATGCAGAGTCAGCCCCGCGCCGCAGGAGCGTAGCGGCCAAGTGATACTTGCGGACACGTCTATCTGGATTGATCATTTCCGGCACGGCGATGCAGAGCTGCGTAGGATTATTGAGGACGACCGTCTCCTCTGCCATCCAGCCGTGATTGGTGAATTGGCACTTGGCAGCCTTAGGGATCGGGGTAGCGTGATAGCTTTCCTGGCAGCTCAACGCGAAGCGTTCGTCGCAACGCACGACGAAGTCATGATGATGATTGATCGCCACGCTATTTTCAGTATGGGCATTGGTTACACAGATGCCCACTTGCTGGCCTCGGTTCTCCTTGATCAGCGAGCGACCTTGTGGACCAGAGACAAGCGTCTGCGGGCAGCGGCTGACAAGGCGGGGGCTCTACTGCATGACCCTGCCAATGCACAGAACTAAATGGTGAATCAAAGTGATAACCGTTGTTCATGCTGATCTGAGGGTTGAGCTGCCAGAGGGCATAATTCCACGCGATACATTATGCGACTTTGGGCGCACAAAACCGGAACATAGAGAAAACCACTGTCTCCTTACCAGTAAATCCGAGCTAAAGTTTAGGCGTAATTCGCCGCTCATTTTTTTGTGACGGCCGCGCGTAAACGGGATCACTCCGTGACATCGCTCGATCGTTTCCCACGCACTCCTTTAAGGACCTCTGGAGCGATCTCGCACCGGTTCATAGCGCTCCGTAGAGAAGCCATAAGGAACGCTCCCTAAAACTTAAGTCGCATGCGATTTAATCGAAATGCGATTGACAATTCGAGCGCGCTAAAGCATTTATATCGCATCCGCTTTAATAGCATCCGCTACATAGTGAACAGGAGAGACATGATGTCTAATCGATCATCGAAGATAACCCTCGCAACGGCAGCGATCGTCGGTGCATTAAGTGTCCTGCCCAGTCAGGCTGTAGCAGGGGCGAATGAAGAAATTCGACCATTTCGCTTTACGGCAACGGAAGAACAGCTTTCTGATCTTCGTCAGCGCATTCTCGCGACACGCCTGCCGGAGAAGGAGACCGTCACGGACAATTCCGAGGGTGTCCCTCTGGATACAGCTCAGAAGCTCGCGAAGTACTGGGCCAACGATTATGATTGGCGCAAGATCGAGAAGAAGCTGAACTCCTATCCTCAGTTCGTCACCAACATTGATGGATTGGATATCCACTTCATCCATGTCCGTTCCAAGCACAAGAACGCCTTGCCGATCATCGTCACCCACGGTTGGCCGGGGTCGATTATCGAACAGCTGAAGATCATAGACCCACTCACCAATCCTACGGCACACGGTGGCAACGCTTCCGATGCGTTTGACGTCATCATTCCATCCATGCCGGGGTATGGATTCTCCGGAAAACCTACGGAGGCGGGGTGGGACCCGGCTCGTATCGCTCGGGCTTGGACAGTTTTGATGAAACGGCTCGGCTACGACAAGTTTGTGGCCCAGGGCGGGGACTGGGGTGCCCTCGTTGTCGATCAACTCGGAGCCCAGGCACCAAAGGGACTGCTAGGCATTCATACAAACATGCCAGGGGCCGTCCCCGTCGAACTCGACACGGCGGCCTTTACCGGGGCGCCTGCCCCTTCCGGTCTCACCGCAGACGAGCTGAACGCTTACAATCAGCTCTCGTTTACTTACAAGAATGTGCAGTACGCGTTCTACATGGCATCCCGACCGCAAACCTTGACTGGTCTCACAGATTCTCCGGTCGGACTCGCGACCTTTATGCTCGATCACGATCCGCTTAGCCTGGAACTCATTCAGCGGTCGTTTGACGGAAAAACCGAAGGGCTAACCCGGGACGACGTCCTGGACAACGTGACGCTATTCTGGCTCACGAATACGGCAGTGTCCTCGGCTCGTCTCTATCGCGAGAACAAGCTTGCTTACTTCAGCCCCAAGGGCGTCTCGGTTCCTGTAGCGGTCAGCGCGTTCCCCGACGAACTGTATCAGGCTCCTCGCAGTTGGGTGACCAAAGCCTATCCCAATTTGATTCATTACAACAAACTTCTGAAGGGCGGACACTTTGCAGCTTGGGAACAACCGAAGTTGTTCACCTCCGAGTTGAGGACGGCCTTCAGGAATTTCCACTAACTACATAGGACGGTCTCCGACACGGGGGACCGTCCTATAGTGCGCATTGTTCTACGTGTGGCATCAGCGGGCGCACGACGTCGTGTCGCCGGCAATCAAGGGCTCTCAAACAAGTCACCGCTTCTGATACGCGTGGAAAATATAGTCTTTTGCCTCCACGGCGGTGTGGCATGTAAACCCACAGTCGGAGCCATTTCCATCCGGCGCAAACGAATCGGATGGCGCGTCATAGTTGAAGTTGGCATATCCCCACCCGCCACTGGCCTCAAATCTCTTGCTGTCCTTTTCGATGAAGGCAACATTCCGCAACGCGTTCGGCACGTTCACGGAAAATGGTGAATCTGCATCTTTTGTTGCCTTCCATTGGATTTTCGCAATCTTCGACCCGTCGGGGAATTTCGTACCATTGCCCGGAACGCCTTTCTTATAGGCCTCAATCATCGTCGGGTTGGCCATGATGACGTTCAGAACCGTACCGGAATCGCCGCCCATCACCGATTCTGCAGGATCAACGGCGGCAACAGAAACCACTTCCCAGCTTTCGTAACCCTTGAAGTCAGCGAAGCCGAGACCATCCGGCACACGGATGGTCTTTTTATCGTTTGCAGCGATGCCCACACCGCCTATCGCGGCCAGCGTTCCCGCAAAGAGTAATAAGGTTGGAAATTTTCGCACGATCATACCTCCGATGCTATTTCCACAAAAGCTTCAGGGACATTCGTTGAAACGGGACCGACACTGAAACCGGTGGTCTCCAGCTCTCACAATAACATCGCGGCTGCAGTGTTGAAACACGCCGAACGATTAGCCATTCGAGCGATCTGCGTACCGCCGACGCCTCCACGAGGATGATGGATCGCAGTGGCGTCGCCAAGCCGCATATAGTGGCGCGGGCGTGGCGCTCAGTGACGAAATCGGTTCAGCACGAGACTAAACGAGGATCGTTATTCTCGGCTTGAAAGGAATCGAACCGCCGACAGCCAAAAGAATTGGCGTAGGATTCACTCGTTGCCGAGCTCAAAGGGCCATATCTGGGCACCGTGCAAAATGCGCAGAATGCGAACGCGGTCGTCTGTCACCGTGTATGCGGCGATGTAGGGAGTGCGCGGAATTACCAACTCCCGCGTTCCCTCAATTCGACCAGGGCGGCCGCTTTCGGGAAAGTCAAGGAGACGCCGAACTGCGTGCGCAATCTCCTCATCGACGTGCACCGCCGCTTTCGGGTTTTCACTTTCAATGTAGCTGAAGATAGCGTCCCGATCGTCAAGCGCATACTGCGCCCAGACAAGCCTCATCGGTCGCCAGCCCCGGCCTTTCGCAGAGTTGCCGCCCGGCGCTCGCGAAAGCGAGCCTCAGCATCCGCATCCTCGTAGTCAGGTCGCGTATCCTCGAGAGCCTCCAACACTTTGGCGCGGAACCAGGCATCGTGGGCGTCACTGCTACCGACCATCTCGAGCGGTAATGAGCCTTCGTTCGCCGTTCGCGTCAGAAGGATACGAACAGCATCCGATACAGTTAGCCCCATGTTTTGTAGGACAGCCGTGGCGCGGTCCTTGATGTCAGCATCAATCCGCGTCTGGACCAGTGCATTTGCGGCCATGACAAATCTCCTTCACAAGCCAATGTAATGCGCCTGCATGACAAAATCCAGTATCATCGCGGACGCACAGAACGGGAACATCCCATCGCAAGACGTCCGCCTTGGGTCACACGAAGTTAAGATCGCCGACGTTTATCTTGGTCGTTCGACCATGTCATGCTCTCGCCTGAGCGAGCCCTTGAATTCGATTGTGGTAAAAGCAAGCTGTGAGGAGCCAATGTTCGTCAGATCGTGAACCATCGTCTCGTCCGCGGCAAAGGCGAACACCTTGCAGTCGCCGGCCTTGTAGTCGGTAACGACGGTGTTGCCGTCCGCGTACATGGAGCGAGACCGTCCTGACGTCAGTGCGATCCAGCAATAGTCCAGTTCGTGGCGGTGAAAGCCAAGGCGTTCGCCGGGTGCAAGGTTGATGTGCCAGACACGCACGAGGTCAGTTTCGGATACCAGTGTTTGTCCCACACGCTCGTCCGCGTTCGCGATCTCATCGCGAAAGGCCTTCGACATCGACACATTGCTCTGCGCCATCGGTACCATTCCGGTTCCTCCGTCATGTGGTGGGAATAACGCCACCATCGATATTGATCACATCGCCGCTGATGAACTCGGAGAGATCCGAGGCCAGGTAGAGAACAGCAGTGGCCACGTCGCGCGCGGCTCCAAGCCGACCCGCGGGCAGTCTGGATTCGGCAAGGAACGCATCCACTGCACCGTCGATCGTCGTGCCGTAGCGCTCGGCGAGCGCATGGAGGAAGCCACCCGGGCGGTCCCAGAGTTCGGTTCGAATGTGGGCAGGCGCGACCACATTCGAGCGAATCCCCTTCGGCGTAAATTCCCGGGCAAGCGCCTTGGACAGAAGCGTGATCGCCGCCTTGGATGTGCTGTAGTCCGGCAGCAGCGGGTGCGGCATGCGCCCGGCTTCCGAACCACAATGGATAAGCACGCCCCTCTTCTGCGCGAGCATGGCAGGCAGCACGGCCCGCGCCATGCGAACATAGCCCATGAGATTGACATTGAGCGTCTGCGCCCAGTCCTCGTCCGAGACTTCGAGAAAGCCGCCGCGGGTCGGACAGATGCCGGCATTGTTGAAAAGCACGTCGATGCGGCCGAAGGCTTTGAGCGCGGTGTCCGCGGCCGCTTCCCCTGCCCCCTTCTCTCCAAGGTCGACCTCGCATGTCCGCCAACGGTCATGCGCAGCAAGATCCTTCACCGGCGCCATATCACGGCTGACGCCCAGAACGCGGGCGCCCTCGGACAGGAACAGCTTTGCCGTCTCCAGCCCGATGCCGGAGCTCGCGCCCGTGACGATTACGACCTTGTCTTTAAGGTTCAGGTTCATGACTGCAGTCTCCTCCACATGCTCCGCGTTGGCCGCAGCAAGGATGCCACGGCAATCGAGGAGCGCGTCAAGGTTTCTTCGGCATTCACCAACAGCTGTTCTGTCAAAGAAGCTTCAGCTTCGTCGTCCGCGAGACCACCGACACGGCGATCACGATGATGATGCCCTTGACGATGCTCTGCACGTAGGTGTCCATGCCCACCAGGTTCAGGCCATTGTTCATGATGCCGATTAGCAGCGCTCCGAAGAACGTCCCCATGACGGTCGCCGTGCCCGGGCGAAGCATCGTCATGCCGATGAAGACGGCAGCGAGACCGTCCAGCAGATAGGTTTCGCCACCGTTCGGCTGGCCGGAACCAAGCCGGGCCGAAAGAATGATCCCGGAGATCGCGGCAAAGAGCGAACTCAGTGCCAGCCCATAGACCCGGTAGGAACGGACCTTGATGCCCGAAAGCTCGGCGGCCCGCGCATTGCCGCCGACTGCATAAAGGTAACGGCCGAATGTCGTGCGCTCCATGAGGAACCACGAGGCGGCAACGACGACCAACATGATCAGTGCCGGATAGGGCAGGATGCCTGCGACCTTGCCCTGGCCCACCGCCAGATACTCGGGGGGAATGCCACCATAGATCGCACGACCGCCAGAGATCATGAAGTTGATGCCCCACAGAATGGAACCGGCCGCAAGCGTCGCGATCAGCGAGGGAACGCCGACGCCGACGACGAGCGCAGAATTGATGAGGCCGACGGCAAGGCCAGCTCCGAGCGCGCCGACGATCGACAAGGGGATCGGCACACCGGCCACCATCAATAGGGGTGCCAGCAGACCGGCGAGCCCAACGACATAACCGACGGAAAGATCCATCTCCTTGGCGGCGAACCCAAAGGTCAGACCGACGGCGACGATCGTCAGCATCGAGATCTGCTGGAGGATGTTGACGAGATTGGTGCCGGTGAAGAACCGGTCCGTGCCGATCGAGAAAGCCAGGAAAAGGACGACCAGGACGGCAAGCGTGCTGTACTTCTGTACCAGTGTGCCAATGCGCATCGGGCGGGACGCTTTTTCCTGAGCAAGAGTTGTTGTCATGGTCATTGGGTTACCCCCGCAATTGCATTGATGAAGACAGCTTCGCTGAAGTCGCGGCGAGCGATCTGGTCGGCATCCCGACCGTTCCTGAACGCCACGACCCGGTCGGCCACATGGGCGATTTCGAGCAGATCGCTTGAGGCGACGATGACCGCCGCGCCGCGTTCGGCGAGCGAGACGATGAGGTCATGGATCTCGCGTTTTGCGCCGACATCCACGCCTTCGGTGGGCTCGAGAAAGACAAAGAGCTTGTACTTACCCTCGGAAGCGAATTGCCATTTGGCGACGGAGACCTTCTGCTTGTTGCCGCCGCTGAGCTCGACGATCTTCGTCTCCGCGCTCGACGTCTTGATGTTCAATCGCTTGATCAGGCGGTGGGTCTCGGCGCGCTCGCGCCCGTTCTGGACCACTCCGAACGGCTTGAGGCTGGTCTCCTGGATACCCGCCATCGACATGTTCTCCCGAACTGTCCAGTCGCCGATCATGGCATTGATCATCCGGTGATCGGGGATGAGCGCAGCACCGCGCCGTTTCATGTCGCGCACGCTGGCGCGCCCGACATCCTTGCTCTTGAAGCGATACTCCCCCGCCGTGGCAAGGCGTGGTTCAAACAGCGACTGGGCGAATTCGAAGTGCCCGGAACCGGTCAGTCCGATCAGTCCGACGATCTCGCCGCTGCGAACTTCCAGGCCATCCATGAGGAAGCGCGCACCCTGCCAGCCCTTGATATCGACGACGATCTCCGCGTCGTCGGCAAGGCTGCGTTCCGTAAGAGCGCTGTCGAACAGACGATGTTGATTGCCGGTCTGCCCGCGATTGAGCATGAGGTCGATCAGCTGGCGTTCAGTCACCTCGTGCCCCGCATTGGAGAGGTGGCTCACCTTGCGGCCGTCCTGCAGGACGGTGATCTCGTCGCAAAGATCGACCACCTCCTGAAGGAAGTGACTGATGAGAACCACCGCCATCCCGGCATCGGACAGTTGGCGGATCAGTGTCCAGAGGCTCTGTTTTTCCTTGGCCGGCAGCGTTGCCGTCGGCTCGTCGAGGATCAGGACCTTTGGACGCGAGTGCAGCGCGCGCAGGATTTCGATGACCTTCTGGTCGGCATAGGGAAGTTCATCGACCTTGCGATTGAGTGCGATTGCCGTTTCCGGGAACCACTGTTTCGCCAGCTCTTCCGCCTGCCGCTGAACTTCGCGCCGGTTGATGAAAAAGCGGCTTTTGACCGGCTCGAAGCCAAGACAGATGTTCTCGGCGCCCGTCAGGTGCGGCACCAGGCTGCCTTCCTGCGATACGAGCGAGACGCCGTTTGCAACGGCCGCCGCCGGATTTTCGAAAGCGACCGGCTGGCCTGCCATGCTGAGCGTGCCGGCCGTCGGCTGGACGGCGCCGCTCAAAATGCTGACGAGGGTCGTCTTGCCGGCACCGTTCTCGCCGACGATGCCGTGCACGCGGCCCTCGACGATCTCGATGGATACGCCGTCGAGCGCGAGCGTGCCGGGCCATTGCTTGGTGATGTTCTCAAGAACAATCGACATGTTGCACCTCCGAAATGGACGGGCGGTCGCACCGCCCGCCCGGCCGGTTCACTTGCAGTTGTCCTTGGTGAAGAGCGTCGCACCGTAGTAGACGATGTCCTTGCCGTTGGTGACCTCCTTCGGATGGTCACCATCCACCATGACGCGCTTGGCATAGGTCGCAAGATTGACGCCCCACTCCTCGAACTGCTGCCGCCCGGTGGCGACGAACATGGAGTTGGGCTCGCAGATCGCCTTGATCGCCTCCGGGTGGCCGTCCATGCCCGAGACGGGCACGTTCAATCCGGCGCCCTGGAGCGCGGTGATCGCTGCCTGTGCCGGCTCGTCCCAGGGCGTCCAGACAGCGGTGATTTCTTCGCCGTAACGCGTGGCGAAGTCCTGAACGGCGTTCAGCGTTTCCTGGTAGAAGTTGGCCACGTCGAAATTGTATTCGCCGATGACCTTGATGTCGGGATACTCCTTCAGGATCGCCCGCAGCGTATCGGTACGCTCACGCACCGGCTTGATCTTGTCGGTGGTGATGATGATGAGGTTGCCCTTGCCCTTCATCTGGCTGATCAGGCTCAGCGATACCTCGGCGGACATCTGCCAGTTGTTCGTGGTGATGTCCGCGGTCGAGCCCGGGATCCAGCCGGAGTCGACCGTGTAGACCGGAATGTGTGCCGATTCTGCGCCCTTGAGCGCGTTACTGGACGCGCGCAGGTCCGCGTAGGTCACGTAGATGACATCGACACCGCGGTTGACGGCATCCTCGATGTTGTTGGCGACTTTCTCCGCAGACCCGGCAGAGTCGAGATAGGTCACTTCCCAATCGTCGATGTTGTTGTCGGTCAGGTACTTCTTGAAGCCGTCCTGCGTGCGTTGTTCGGCCTGGAAGGCCGCGTTGCCCTGGATCCAGCCAATCTTGACGGGATTGGCGAGGGCCGGTGATGCGGCCCACAGGGCAAGGATTGCTACGCTGGTGAATTTCAGAACTGTCGACATGATTTTTCCTCCCACTCTGTCGTCAGATTGATAGAAAGCCGCCGTCGATATTCAGATCGACGCCGGTGCAGTAACTGGCCGCTTCGCTTGCGAGAAACACCGCCGGTCCGCCCACTTCGTGTGGTTGCCCCATGCGTTTCATCGGCGTCATCTCGGCGAACCTGCGGACATTCTCGGCCACTTCCGGGCGGCTGTTCATGGGCGTTGCCATGAAGCCCGGGCTCAGGCAGTTGACGCGCACGCCCCGCCCGGCCCATTCGGCTGCGAGGCTCTTCGTCAGGCGGATCACCGCCGCTTTCGTTGCGTCGTAGTGCGCCTGTTCCAGACCCCGGATCGCGGTCGAGCCACAGATCGACGCCATGTTGAGAATGGAGCCGCGACCACGTTCCAGCATGCGGCGGCCCTCGACCTGACAGGACCAGAAGAGCCCGTTGAGGTTGATGTCCATCATCCTCAGAAACTGGGACTGCGGCATCGTCTCGGCCGCGCTGACATTGGCAATACCGGCGCTGTTGACGGCGATGTCGATCTCACCGAGCTCCCGTTCGGCACGATCGAATGCGGCTTCGATCGAACTGCGATCGGTGACGTCACCGTCGAGGGCAAAGCCGCTTCGACCGGTGGCGGAGATCGCCGCCAGCGTCACGTCCTGACCTTCGGCACCCGACAGGTCGAAGCAGGCGACATCGGCACCCGCCTCGGCAAGCGCAATGGCGATCGCCTGTCCGAGACCACTGCCGGCACCGGTGACGAAGGCACGCTTGCCGCCAAGATCAAATCTTTTCACCTGCACCTCCCGAAACCTGCTGATTTTATTGATAAACCGATTGGCTCTTGCGATTGAGGACGTTGCCCTGAATTCACTCTTCAGCGCCGCTGAAGAAGGCTCAGAGAATGGCCCGGATGGTGCCGCCCTCCGCACGCATCGCCATGCCGTTGAGGTGCGGGCTTGCTGCGAGATGCACGACGCTGCGTGCGACTTCGTCCGGCTCGATCATTCTGCGGATAAGCGAGGTCGGCTCGGTTTCATCGAAGTAGTCGGAGACGACCGCTTCGCGGGTCGTGCCCTTCTCATCGGCAATTTCCTGGTGATAGCGACGAACGGCTTCGGTGTTCGTGGGCCCTGGCAGGATGGTGTTGACCCTGACCCGCGTGCCCTTCGTCAACTCGGCAAGGGCCCGCGACAGGCCGAGCAGACAGGTCTTCATGGCGCCGTAATGGGCCATCCAGGGCTGTGGCTTGACGGCGCTTTCGCTGCTGATGAAGACGACGCTGCCTTCGCCGCGCGCCAGCATCTCCTTCAGCACCAGCCGCGACATGCGTACGCCGGTCATGACGTTCACATCGAAATAGCGAAACCAGTGCTCGTCCGTCGTCTCGAAGAAATCGCGGACTTCGAAGATGCCGATGCTGTTGACGAGGATATCGACAGGGCGATGGGAGGAGGCGAAGGCATATAGGCGCTCGGCCTCCCCCTCGACCGTCAGATCCCCGGCGATCCCACGGCAGCGCTGGCCAAGAGCCGCGATGGTATCCCCAACCTCCGCGGCGCTGATGCCGCTCACGGTGACATCCGCGCCTTCGGCAAGAAAGACCGAGGCAATAGCGCGTCCGATGCCCGTGGCACCGCCCGTCACCAACACGTGTTTGCCGGTAAGACCATAATCCATTCTAAAAAATCTCCATGCGTCGTCGTTCGGTGGCCAGGAAGGCGCACCGTCGGAAGTTAGGATGATGTGGAACGCGATCAGGCGGCGCCGCGCAGCCTTGGATACTCGGTCCTGCAAAGCTCGGCGCTACGGCTCAGGCGCTTCACGCGCTGCAGGAGAAAATCGATGAACTCGGCCGTCCGCAGAGGCAGGCGATGTCTCGGTTCAGACAGGAGATGGATGATCTCGGGGTCGCAGTCGAAATCCCTGAGGACTGCGACCAGCGTTCCTTCTTCCAGTTCGCGCGCGACATCCCAGGACGACACGCGAATGAGGCCCTGTCCGGCCTTGGCGAGATCGATCAGCGCCTGCCGGTCGGAGACGATGCGGTTGCCGCTGACCCGCACGAGCGTCGGTTCACCTTCGACGGCAAAACCCCATTTGTCAGCAGCGGTCTTGCCGTCGAGATAGACCAGACAGTTATGGACAACGAGATCGGACGGCGCATCCGGTGCCCCCATACGCGCCAAATAGTCGGGCGCTGCACAGATCACCATCGGGTTTTCGCCGAGCTTGCGGGTGGTCAGTGCGCTATCTGGCACCGTACCGAAGCGAATGACGATATCGCAATCGTCGTCGACCAGATTGACGTCGTCATCACCAAGGATGAGGCGGAAGCCGATTTCGGGATGCGCGGCGCCGAACTCGCTGGTCAATGGGATCAGGTACTTCCGTCCGAATTCCGTTGGCGCGGCGATGGTCACCGTTCCGTTCGGGTTTTTCTTGCGCTGACGCATTGTCTTGTCGAGCCGCTCGAAGTCCTCGAGGATCCCCTGCGATGTTTCGAAGAGGTAGCGCCCCTCCTCCGTCAGGCAAAGCGAGCGCGTTGTCCGCTTCAGGAGGGCGACGCCGAAGTGACATTCGAGTGCCTTCAGCCGCCCACTCATGGTTGCCGGCGACAGGCCAAGCTTCGAGGCGGCGAGCGAAAAGCTGTTCGACTTGACGATTTCCGAGAAGACGCGGAGGTCCTGGATACTATTCATTGGCCCGCCTCCACCTCGGGCAGGAACTGTCCGAGATTGCCCATGCTCGCGGCAAGGCCAGTAACAAACACTTCGACGCGCGCGCGGATGATCGGGTCGAGATCATCCGGTATCTTGTTGCGGTAGACGTATTTGCGCACGCCCATGTAGAAGAAGCTCGAGTGAAAGCCCCAGACGATCTCAAGCACCAGTTCGTCAGCCTTCGGACCGGACGGAACGGCAACGCCAGCTTCCGCGGCAATCTCGGCGAAGATCAGCGGAAAGGTCGTTTCGTGCAGCAGCCCGAGATATTTCTGTGTGATCTGCGGGTCTTCAAGCGCCGATGCGATGAAAATCCGGATCCAGCGCTCGTCGAGGATCGCAGCCGTATAGGCCCGCAGGTAAAGGACGAGGCGTTCACGGATCGAAATCGAACGATCGGCGAGCAGCTCGTTCCAGCCCGGATCCCAGCGCTTCAGATACACTTCGTCGTAGATCTTCTGGAGCAGGTCGTCGCGGTTCTTGAAATACCGGTAGAGCAGCGGCTGTGAGACGCCGAGCGCATCGGCCAGTTCCCGCGTCGTAAACCGTAGTCCTCTCTGGGCGACGAAATCGATCGCAAACTCGAGGATCTGCTGCTCGCGGTCAGCCGCGTCGAGGTATTTTCGTGCTGCTTTTGCCATAGCCTATCGCTCTGACACATAAGTGGTGTCAGTCCTAATGCTTTGAAAATCAGACTTGGCTCCGACCCGAACGACGGCCGGGAACCTCCCATGCTCTCTCCCTGAGCTGACATAAGAGGTAACACCATCACCAAAACTGATCAAGTGATAATTTATCAATTGATAATTTCCTATATCGACCGTGCTAGGAAATCGAGGAACCTGCGAATTCTCTGCGGCACATGCGTCTGAGCCGAATAGATCGCGGAGATCGGCTCGGTCTCTCCGGCATCCCAGGAAACGAGCAGCCGGACGAGACGTCCTTCCGCAAGATCCCGACCGATGTGAAACGCAGAAAGCCGGGCGATGCCGGCCCCCTGCAGCGCGAACAGCCGCATGGACTCGCCGTTGTTGACGAGCAGCCGGCCGCCAACGTCGACATGAACCGAGGCACCATCCGCAGGGTCCTTGAACTGCCAGGTGCTGAGGTGCGGACGGCCACCGAAGGTCAGGCACGCGTGCTGACGCAATTCCTCAGGCCGGGCCGGTTCGCCATGCCGGGCCAGATAGTCTGGCGAGGCGACGATGTGCCTTTGTGAATCCAGCAACCGACGGGAACGTAACGAAGAATCGCGCAGAACGCCCGTCCGGATCGCGATATCTGTCTTCTCCGCAATCAGGTCGACGGGTTCGTCGCTGAGTTCGAGATCGATGCGCATGCCCGGGTTTTCGTCGAGAAACCGGACGACCAAAGGCGAGAGCACATGCGTGCCGAACGGCAGGTTGGTGCTGACCTTCAGAAGCCCGCCGATGGCCTCGGCCTTGCGCGCGATCTTTGCCTCGGCCTCGGCGATTTCCTGTACGATGGCCCGTGACGTCGTGTAGAAATCGCTGCCCTCAATGGTCAGTCGAAAGCTGCGGGTCGAGCGGACAACGAGCTGAACGCCGAGACGCTTTTCAAGCCGCGTGACCAGCTTGCTGATGGCCGATGGCGACATCGAAAAGATGCGGGCCGCCGCCGAGAAGCTACCAGCATCGACGATCGTCACGAAGACTTCCATCTCGAGAGCGCGGTTTTGCATCCCAAATACCATTCGTGAATTCTATTCACTTCAGTTATTCCCCAAGCCAGCCTACCTGACCAGAGGGTAAAGCGTCATCCTCTCGCCCACACATCACAAAGGGAGGAATCCATGTATCAAAAACGCGCATTGATCGTCGGTGCAACGGGAATCGTCGGGCTGAACGTTGCCGAACATCTCAGAGACCTCGGCGGCTGGGAGATCCACGGCGCCTCACGCCGGCCACCGCTGGGATCGTCGTACATCAAGCCGCACGCGGTTGATCTGTTGAAGCGGGACGAGGCGATTGCCGCCCTTTCGCACCTTGCACCGACGCATGTCTTCTATTGCTCCTGGACGCTGGGGTCGAACGAGGACGAAAACATTCGCCTCAACGGCGACATGCTGAAGAATGTTCTCGACGCCTTCAAGGACAAGGGTTGCCTGCAGCACGTCGGCGTCGTCACCGGCACGAAGCATTATCTCGGCCCTTTCGAGGACTACGGCAAGGTCCAGCCGGTCACACCATTCCGTGAAACGGCGCCGCGGTTGCCGAAGAAGAACTTCTACTACGAGCTCGAAGACATCGTCATGGCCTATGCCGCCGAGTACGACTTCGGCTGGTCTGTACATCGCTCCCATACGATCATCGGCTATGCGGTCGGCAACCTGATGAACATCGGCGCGACGCTTGCCACACACGCTTCCATCTGCAAGGCGACCGGCAGGCCGTTCCGCTTCCCCGGAAGCCCGACAGCTTATCGCGGCCTCAACGACATTACCGATGCGCGTATCCTCGCCAAGCAGATCGTTTGGGCCGGCACCGAGCCGAACGCCCGCAACGAAGCATTCAACGCGGTCAATGGTGATGTCTTTCGTTGGGAACAGCTCTGGCAGACGATCGCCGACTACTTCGAGATCCCGGTGGCGGAGTACCCTGGGCAGTACAACTGCCTTGCCGAACAGATGAAAGATCTCGGCAACGATTGGGCCCGCCTTGTCGGCGACCACGGCCTTCAGCCGAACAAGCTCGACCGCCTCGCCTCCGCATGGCACACCGACCTCGACCTCGGTCGCCCGATGGAATGCGTCCACTCGATGGCAAAGGCCAGGGCGCTCGGCTTCACTGAAACGCAGGACACGGAGCGCTCCTTCGTCGACGTGTTCGACCGGCTGCGCGCCGAACGCATCATTCCCTGAGCACAGAGCCAACTCGAAAAACTCCAAGGCGCGCCCCCGGGCGCGCCGTTTTGCGTTTGGCGGTTGGAACATCAAGCAAGCGGCGAAGGACACAGAAAAACCGCGCTCCTTGCGAAACGCGGTTTCAGTCTTTCCACAATTCCTTGCCTTGTCAGACGATGAGCGGTCTCGATCCCAGTCGACGCGCCAGTCGATCCAGCGTCTTGAGGCTCGCATTGACCTGCTCGCAGCGGACCTCCGCCACGCCGTCCACTTCCATGAGATAGGTGCGGATCGGACCGACATAGGTCATCGCCATGTTGGGGCAGGCCTTGCACGCGCCGACGAGCTTGATGCTGACGACGCCCTCCGGGCTGATATCGGCGATTTCGATATCGCCGCCGTGGCCAAGGATCAGCGGCCGGATGCGCGCGAAGGCGGCCTCAAGCGCGTCCGGTGATATGGTGGGCCGGGCAGTCATGCGACCAGCCCCAGCTCGATCTTCTTGGCTTCGATATCGATGCCCATGCCGCGGGCAAACGCCTTGCCGAGGATGTTTTCCTTCATCTCGCGGGTGATTTCCGGATAGCCGTAGCGTTCCTGCAGTTCCTCCGGCATTTCGAGGTTGGCGAGCGTATCGATATAGGTCTGCATGTGCGGCCAGATGAAGGCCTCCGAGCCGTAGCAGATACGATCAGAGCCGACGTAGAGCAGCGCTTCTCCAAGCCGCGCCAACATCTTCCAGGGCTGAAGGTAGTACTGGTTAAACCAGAGAGGCAGGATCAGGTAGATGTTGTCGAAACGGCTGGCGATCGAGATCGTCTCGTCGACGTAGGGATCGCCAAGATGGTGAATTCCGAAGTTGAGCTCGGGAAAATCCGCCGCAGCATATTGAATGTCGTTGGGTTTGAAGGCTTCGACAGGCCCCAGTTCCAGCGGGAAGCCCTTGTGGAATTGCACCATCTTGATGCCAAGCTCGATCGCCTTCTCCCAAAGGGGATAGGCAATATCGCGATCATCCGCGCGCCAGGAACAGCCGCGGCGTTGATACTGATAAAACTTCATGCTGACTGCGCCGAGTTCCTTGACCTGGCGCTCCATCTCTTCGAGCGCGAAATCAAGACCATGATAGGCCGGGTCGACGCCGCCGGTCAGCACCACGCGCTTCGGATTCGATTTCGCGAAGGCATCGCTAAGTTCGACCGGGCCGAGCCCCGCCCGCCAGTGCGAAAACAATGGCACGGAGCAGGCGCTCGCCATGTCGGTATCAGAGTTCTCAAACAGCATCTTGTTGCCCCATTCGAGATCGGGGTTCGAGAAGGTTTCGGTTTCCGGTGGCGGACCGCGGCGACCTGTCAGGTTAATGAATCCGGCGATCTGCGAGCGCAGCAGTTTGACGCGCCTGCCATCGCTTCCCGGCTTGATCTGGTTGTCGCCGAAGTCCTGCGTATGGACCGCCGCGTCGAAAACAAACATCCCGTCTTTCATTGCTTACCTCCTTGAGAAAACCGCCGCCTTCACTTGCGTCCCTCTCTAAGTAACATGAGCCAACCCGTTCATTTCTTTGGAATAGTTGAAGATTGTTTTCAGCTAATCGTGCGGGCGGCCGCGCGTTTCTCCAGCTAAAACAGACCTCGTGATCAAGCATCCCGTGGGGCGACCCACCTTGAGGACGAGGACAGCACGTGACCCAACCAAGCAGGATCGAAACAACCGGGGGCCGAAACAGCCTCAGACCGAATGACGAGGAGATTGCATTCCTCAAGGACCGCGCCAAATTCTGTCGCCTCGAGACAATTAGGCTGATCGAAATCGCGAAGGTCGGGCACTACACCTCCGTCTTCTCCGCGGCGGAGCTGTTCTCGGCACTCTACTACGACGCCATGGACCTGAGGCGCGGTGAACCGAAATGGGAGGATCGCGACCGTTTCATGATGGGCAAGGGGCACGCTGCCGTCGGGCTCTTTCCCATTCTCGCCGACCTCGATTTCATCGATCGCGACGTCCTTGACGGTTACACCCGCCTCGGCAATCCGCTCGGCGACCATCCTGATATGACAAAGGTGCCCGGTATCGATTTCAGCTCGGGTTCGATCGGCCACGCACTTTCGGCCGGTTGCGGAATGGCGCTCGCCGGCCGGATGCTGGGCAAGGACTTTTGCACTTACGTGATGATCGGCGACGGGGAACTGCAGGAAGGCCAGGTCTGGGAGGCTGCCCTTTTCGGCGCCCACAACAGACTCGGAAAGCTGATCGGCATCATCGATCGCAACGGCTACCAGCTCGACGGCTCGGTTGACGACATAATCGGCGTCGAGCCGATCGTCGAAAAATGGCAGGCGTTTGGCTGGGAAACCCATGTCGTTGACGGCCACGATGTCGCTGCTGTCGCAACCCTGTTTCGCACGCTCAAGTCCGATCGCGAGCGGACCCGTCCGGTGATGATCGTTGCCGAGACGGTCAAGGGCAAGGGCGTCTCCTACATGGAGACCGAACCGGGCTGGCACCTCGGCTATCTCGATCCTTCGGATGCTGCGCGCGCAATTGCCGAAATCGAAGCGATGGAGATCTGAGATGAGCAAGCCGCTTTCCGACAAGTCCTGGCAATACCGCCAGCTCAACGCCGTGACGCCCGGCCTCGATGCGCTCTCTGACGCCCTCATCGAACTCGTTGCCGCAGGCGAACCGATCGTGGCCGGCACGGCCGATCTGCAATACTCGAACGGGCTTGCGAAATTTCATGCGCTCCATCCCGATCGCTTCATTCAGTTCGGGATCTCCGAACAGAACATGGTGTCGGCCGCAGCCGGGATGGCTGCCGTCGGCATGAAGCCCTATGTCGCAACTTTCGCATCGTTCCTCGCGCTTCTCTGCTGCGAGCAGATCCGCATGGATGTCGCCTATTCCAAGCTGCCGGTTCGGCTGATCGGCCACCACGCCGGCATCTCGCTCGGCTTCTACGGCACCTCGCATCATGCGACGGAGGACCTCGCCATCATGCGGTCGATCGCCAACCTGACGGTAATCGCGCCCGCCGACGGCAATCAGCTCAAGGAGGTGATAAAGGCGGCGAACGACTATCCGCATCCGATCTATATGCGCATCCAGCGCGGGCGCGATCCCGAAGTCTATGCCAACCGCCAGCCGTTCACGATCGGTAAGGCGATTTCTCATTATTCGGGAACCGACCTTACGATCATTGCCACCGGTTCCACCGTGCACCCCGCTCTCGAAGCGACGCGCGCGCTGCGGGCTGCGGGTGCCAGCGTCGGCTTCCTCGACATGGCGACGGTAAAACCGATCGACCGCGATGCCATTCTTGAAGCGGCGGCGCAAAGTCCGCGGATCCTGACGATCGAGGAGCACAATGTGCTTGGGGGCTTGGGTGGTGCGGTTGCAGAGGTGCTGGCGAGTGAAGGTCTAGCCGTCAAGCTGACCCGTCACGGCATCTACGATGAGTACAGCCTGATCGCACCGCCCACTCACCTCTACGCACACTATGAACTCGACGCGAAAGGCATCGAGGCCCGCGCAACGAGGCTGCTCGACAGGAACGTGTGAAAACTGCAGCGCCTGCCGTTCTCTCAAAAGACCGCGGAGTTTAGGCTCCGCGGTTTTTTCCTTGTCGTCTCTGTCTTACGCAACGCCGCCGAGGCAGACATATTTGATCTCGGTGAATTCCTCGATGCCGTATCTGGAGC
>NZ_JABEKT010000004.1:0-270351 GCF_013283195.1 Ensifer adhaerens
TCGACCTCGGCCGTAACCACCCGCATGCCGAAATCGAACTGCCGCCAGAACGCACCACAACACAGGACCGCGCAAGGGTCGCGTTCCGACCGACAAAGTGGAAACTGTTCAGGGACGGGCACGCTCTCGCCACGCCGAAGCAGGACGGTGCTGCGGCTGAAGAACCGCAACTGGTCGCGCAAGCCTGAAACACGAAAGCGCCGGCACTGCCGGCGCTCCCCCAGTTCATGTTCGCGGATCGCTCCGCTGCCTACTGCCCGACGGGCAGCGACAGCGGCGCCAGGTCGCGCATCGGCCGTTTCTTCGGATCGTTTTCCGGCGCCTTGCGACACGCGTAATCCTGGGCTTCCTGCAGCAGCGCCACGGCGCCGTCGTAGTCGATCATGGTCGGACGTCCATCACGCACGACGCATTGCCCGTCGACATAGACCTCCTCGACCGCCCGTTCGGCCGCGCAATGCAGCAGGTTGCGCAAGGGATCATAGACCGGCTGCATCGCGTGGTGTTTCAGATCGACGACAAGAAAGTCCGCCTTCGCGCCGACCGCAACCCTGCCAATATCGTCACGGCCAAGCGCACGGGCGCCTGCAAGCGTTGCCGTCTCGAGAATATCCGCGGTCGAGACGTCGAACACCGATTTGCCGGAAAGCCTGGCGCAGATCATCGCCTGGCGCATCTCTTCCAGCATGTTGAAGGGATAGCTGTCGGTGCCGAGCGCAACGTTGACGCCGGCGCGGCGATAGCGGCCGACCGATTCCAGCGCCATGCCGCTTCGCGAAAAGGTGACGGGGCAATGGCCCACAGTGGTGCGCCGTGCCGCCAGCAGGCCGAGATCGATGTCGGTGCGCTGGCGTGTCCAGGAATGGCTGTCGACGAAGATGCAATGGCCAAGGATCAGGTTGTCGCCGAGGACGCCGAGGCTTTCCAGATACTGCACCGCAGTCAGGCCGGTCCGGCGCAGAAGTTCTTCATGCTCCGCCATCGTCTGGGCGGAGTGGATGGTGATCGGCATGCCGCGCTTGCGCGCCTCGGCTGCCGCGTCCTGCAGCAATTCGGCCGAACAGGTTTCGATCTGCGATGGCGCCACCACGCCACCAAGGCGGCCTGAGGGATGGCTTGCGGCCGCATCGACGACATCGAGCGCCCGGGCGAACGCATCGCGGCCGCGCGCCTTGTCCCAGATGAAGTCGAGGCGATGGCTGTCTTCGACGTGCCACTGCGCTTCGCGGAAACCGGGAGCGACGAAGGCGCGGGCGCCGCTTCGCGCCAATGTCGGCAGCCAGCTTTCATGGGGTCCGGCAATATCGAGCAGCGTCGTCACGCCGCTGCGCATCAGGTCGCCCAGCATCACGGTCAACGACGCCTCGATGGCACCGTCGTCGATCTCCAGCAGGTTGGAGTATTCGTAGAGAGCATTGCCCCAAAGCGCTGACGTCCCTGCATCTTCGAAGATGCCCTTGGAGATCGGCTCCTCGCCGGAATGGCAATGCACATTGACGAAACCGGGCATCACCATGCGGTCAACGCCTGAGTTTTCGCTGGTGAAGGCACCGTCGTAGTGTCCGCCGACATGCACGAAGCCGGTCTCGTCATAGGCGACGTCGGCGTCGTAGAGGTAGACATGGCTCTTCGCTTCGGCATTGAAGCCGACGACGGTGTGCGCCTTGCGGATGACGTGAACTGACTTAGTCATGCGTGGTCCTGAAATATTGCTCGAGGAAACGACTGTAAGCGCCCATCAGTGCGCTGAAAAAGAAGTAAACGACCGCGGCGAAGACGTAGCCTTCGAGCACGGCGATGCCCTGCCATTGCGGGTCGCGCATGGCGGTACGCACGGTATCGAGGAAATCAAGCAGGCCGACGATGGTTACCAGCGTCGTATCCTGGAAGAAGCCGATGAACAGGCCAACAAGCGGCGGGATGACCTTCTTCAACGCCTGCGGCAGCACGATCTTGGACATGATCTGCCAATAGTGCAGCCCGAGCGAATGGCCAGCTTCGATCTGCCCCTTGGGCACTGCCTGCAGGCCGCCGCGCACGATTTCGGCGATATAGGCGGCGGCAAAGAGAATGATCGCCACCTGGGCCCGCAGCAATTTGTCGATGGTGATACCGTCGGGCATGAACAGCGGCAGCATGACGGTTGCCATGAACAGGATGCTGATCAACGGGACGCCGCGGACGATCTCGATGAAGCCGACGCCGAGGACACGGATCGCCGGCAGGCTCGAAGCGCGCGCAAGGGCAAGGGCGATCCCCAGCGGCAAGGCACAGGCGAGCCCGACGAAGGAGAGCATGAAGGACAGCGGCAGGCCGCCCCATTGCGTGGTCGGCACCGGTGTCAGGCCGAACATGCCGCCGGCCATCAGCGTGTAGAGCGTCGGCAGGATCACGACGATCCAGGCAACGGCAAGTACCCTGCCCCAGGTCCGCGGCACCATCGAGGCACCGCAGGCGCCGAGGAACAGAAGCATCGCCGTCAGCGGCCGCCACTGCTCGTCGAAGGGGTAGAAGCCGAAGAAGATATAGCGCAGCTTGGCAGACAGGAACGGCCAGCACGCGCCGCTGGACGCCTTGCACTCCGCCGGCGTGCCGGCAAAGATCGCATCGACGAACAGCCAGCCGATCGCGAGCTTGGCAAGGCCGAAGATCGTGCCGAGGCAGACGATCGTAATCAGGGCGTTGCCTGGCGTTCCGAAATAGGCCGAAAGCCAGGTGCGGTTGTGGGCGGGCGGCCGGGCAGCGGGCGCCATCAGGGTCGGGTCGGCAACGAAGCCTTCGAACTGGGCCATGGCTCAGCGCTCCCTCAGCGCAACGCGTGCGTTGTACCAGTTCATCACCAGCGAGATCAGGATGGACAGGCCGAGATAGACGGCCATGAAGATGGCGATGGCTTCGATCGCCTGGCCGGTCTGGTTCATGATCGTGTTGGAGACCATCACGAGATCGGGGTAGCCGATGGCAATCGCGAGCGAGCTGTTCTTGAAGACCGTCAGATAGGTATTGGTCAGCGGCGGCACGATGATGCGCAACGCCTGCGGCAGGATGACGAGCTTCAGCGTGCGCGAGCGCGGCAGGCCGAGGGCGGTTGCCGCCTCCCATTGTCCCTTGCTGACCGCTTGAATACCGGCACGGACGATTTCGGCGACGTTGGCCGAAGCGCTCAGTGTCAGGCCGATCAACAGTGCCACGAATTCCGGGCGCACGTGGTAGCCGCCGGTCAGGCGGAACCGGCCGAGCTCGGGGACGTCAAGAGACACCGAGATGTCGGCGAAGAGCAAGGTTGCCGCAAGCGGCAGCAGCAGGGCGAGCGCGGCGAAGGTCGCAATCGGCATGTCCTTGCCGGTCGTAATCCGGCGGCGAGCAAGGATGCGCTCGATCACCACGGCGGCAACGATGCCGACGACAACGGCGACAAATAGCGCCTCGAAACCGCTTGCCCAGCGCATGGCCGGCATCACCAGGCCGCTATTGGACAGGAAGACGCCCGGCAACATCTCGATCGCCTGCTTGACGGGCGGAAACACCGAGATGATCAGCGAATACCAGAGCAGGAGATAGAGGAGCAACGGAACGTTGCGCAGCGCCTCGACATAGGCAAGCATCAAGCGCGACAGCACCGGGTTGTGCGAGAGACGGCCGATGCCGACGAGCACGCCGAGGATCGTTCCGAAGAAAACGGCGAGCGCCGAAACCTTCACCGTATTGGCGATACCGACAAGGATGGCACGGCCGAAGGTATCCGTCGGCTCGTAGGCGATCGCGGTCTCGGTGATGACGAAACCCGCCTGGCGCGCCAGGAAGCCGAAGCCGGTGGCGATATCCTGCTTGGCAAGGTTGGCGCTCGCCGTACTGAACATCGCCCAGGCGACGAAGACGACGGCGCCGATCGCGACCAGTTGGTAGAGGAACGCGCGGATGCGCGCGTCATAAATCAGGGACATGGCGACACGTCTGCCGGGCAAGGGGAACGTCGAAGACGGAAAGGCCCGCGCCTAGGCGCGGGCCGACGAATATCAACGGAACGGCGGTGCGTAGAGCAGGCCGCCTTCGCTCCAGCGGGTGTTCGGCCCACGGGTCAGGCCAAGCGCCGTCTTGGTGCCGAGGTTGCGCTCGAACACTTCACCGTAGTTGCCCACACCCTTGACGATGTTGTAGCCCCACTTGTTGTCGAGGTTGAGCATCTTGCCGAGCTCTTCGCTGACGCCGAGCATGCGCTGGATTTCCGGATCCTCGCTCTTGGCCATCTCGTCGACATTGGCCTGAGTGATGCCGCGCTCTTCAGCCGCCATCAGCATCCAGACCGACCAGGAGACGATATCGCGCCAGTTGGAATCGTTCTGTCGGACGGACGGCGCAAGCGGCTCCTTGGAGATCGTCTCGGGCAGAACGACATAGTCGTCCGGGTTGTTGGCGACGGCGCGGATCGATGCCAGGTCAGAGCGGTCGGACGAGATCGCCTCGCAACGGCCGGAGAAGAAGGCGTTGCGGTTTTCATCCGGGCTTTCGAAGACGACCAGCTCGAACTTGCCGCCGATCGAGCGGAAGAAGTCGCTGAGGTTCTGGGCAGTGGTCGTGCCGGGCAGCGTGCAGATTGCCGCGTCCGTCAATTCCTTGGCGCTGTTGACGCCGAGCGACTTCGGCACCATCAGGCCCTGGCCGTCGTAGAACACAGTCGGACCGAAATCGAGACCGAGCGAGACTTCACGCGAAAAGGTGTGGGTGGTCTGGCGCGACAGCATGTCGATTTCGCCTGACTGCAGCGCCTGGAAGCGGGTGTTGATGTTCGTCAGGACGAAATCGACCTTTTCCGGATCCCCGAAAACCGCCGAAGCAACGGCACGGCAGACGTCGACGTCGAAGCCCTGCATGTGACCCTTGGCATCTGCTGTGGCAAAGCCGGGCGTGCTCATCGAGACGCCGCAGATCAGCTTGCCGCGCGCCTTGACCGTTTCAAGCGTGGTCGCAGCGTTGGCGGCAAACGCCGTCAGGCCGATCGCCATGCCGGCTACCGTGGCGCAGAGTTGCAGAATTCTTTTCTTCATTTTCCCCTCCCGATGACTACGACAATCTCGACCTCTTGCGGGTCACGCGATCCTCTTCGCATGCCTCCTCCCGCATGGGCCGGCACCAAGGGTGTACCACCGGCGCCATCAATTGCATACGATAGTCGGATACAAATGGCAACATTATTGTATACAATATTGACGCGCATGGCTGGGGGCGCTATCGAAGTCATGGGACATGTTTTGCCGACCGCATTCGGCTTGCTTGGGGAGGCAACCTTGTCTGAGAGATCTAGCCGCAGCGAGGTCGTCTATCGGTTGTTGCGCCAGGCAATCCTGGAGCAGGCCCTGAAGCCAGGCACCAAACTTTCCGAAGACACGATCGCCGATCATTTCAAGGTCAGCCGCACCAGCGTGCGCGGTGCGCTCGTGCGCCTGAACGCCGAGGGGATCGTCGATCTCAGAGCCAACAAGGGCGCATGCGTGGCCGAACCGACGCTGGAAGAGGCGCGCGACATCTTCTCGCTGCGCCGCATGCTGGAGGCGGAGGTCATCCGGCGCCTCGTGGCGGACCTCGGCACTACAGGCTTCAAGCGCCTTGAGCAGCATGTGCGCGAGGAGCAGGCGGCGCTTTCCGATCACGGACCGCTGTCGATACGTCTTGCCGGCGAGTTTCATATTCTGCTCGCGGAATTGACGGGCTCCCAGGCGCTGACACGGTTTGTGCGTGAAGTCGTCTCGCGCTGCTCGCTGATCCTCGCCCGCTTTGCCCGCCTGCACTCGCCAGAATGCGCGGTCGACGAACATATTCAGATCATTCGCGCGCTGCGGTCGAAGGATATTGCCGCGGCCGAAAAGATCATGCTTGAGCATCTCGACGCCGTCGAGCTTCGCGCCGAACTCAACCCTGACAAGGCCGAGCCGGATATTTCCGAGATCCTGAAACGCTACGCCGGCGAGAGCTGACAGCCGTTACAGCGCCGTTGTTGGCGTTCAACAGCCTCCTCGCTTACAGGCGGCATCACCATCGACCTGAGGCGCGAACCGCGCGACCGACGCAGGATCAAGTCTATTCGATCTCCCATCTGTCGATGGCCGAGTTGAACGACACCCGCTTTCTACGCGAAGACTTCGTCGAGCTGATCCCTGCCGCCCACGGCGAACTCGACGAGGGCGGCGGCTGGATCGACGATCCGAATGGCGAACTGACGGGGGGCCACGGCCAGGTTCGTCAAAAGGAAAAGCCGGAGGCCCTGGATCAGGCTCTCCGGCAATCATCAGCGTCTTGGCTTAAGCAGCTCTCGCACCGGCGAGCGCCGCCCGATGCCGACGCTTAGCGGCGGCGCAGCGACAGCATGCCGTCGTCGGCAATACCCGCTTCGATATCGTTGTAGCGGGCGAGCGTCATGTGCTGCGTGTCGGCTGCGGCGTCATGCGCACCGGTGATGACGATGACTTCCGCGCCGGCTGCCCTGCCGGCGAGAATTCCGGCCGGTGCGTCTTCGAAAACGATGCAGTCTTCCGGGCGAACACCCAGTTTCTCGGCAGCCAGGAGATACCCTTCCGGATGGGGTTTTCCGACAGACACATCTTCGCCGGTGATCATCAGCTTCGGCGTCGGGATGCCGGCGGCCGCGAGGCGGCGAACGGCGAGGTCGAGCGGCGCCGACGTGACGATCGCCCACTTCTCCGCCGGCAATGAATTGAGAAAGGCAATGGCGCCCTCGATCTCGATGATGCCTTCGACGTCGGCGATTTCAGCGAGCGCAAGCTCGTGGGCTTCATGCTCCGGATCAACGCCCGGCAGTTCAAGTGTGCGGATCGTGTCCACGGCGCGAACGCCATGGACCGTCTTCATCATTTCCACGGGATCGAGACCGTTGCGCACGGCCCATGCACCCCAGACGCGTTCGACGACGGCCATAGAGTTGAGCAGCGTGCCATCCATATCGAAAAGGAGAGCAGCAAAATTCTTGGCGAAGAGAGATGAAGGCGCGGTATCCAACGGTGATCCCCTGAAGCTGCGATAATGGGCGGGAAAGCCAGCCCGACAGTTTCGGCACACCTACAGCCTGCCGGGCAGGCGCACAACGCAATTCGGCGAACCCTTGATCATCTTCCGCAACGCCAAGTTACAAACGGTCACCGCCGCCAACGCTCAGAAAACCGATGGGGCCGCCCGGAATGTCGTCGTCAAAGATGGCGCAGGAAAGACTGCCGCCGAACACGGCAGCCGAATCCACATTTGTGCGGTTGCCAACCGTCGAAGGGTTTCTTCGGCTCGGCGTGTGGCCGTGGCAAAGATGTTTGCCCCAATAGTCACCCGAATAATGATCCGGGCGCCGGATCCAGAGGAAGATTTCGTCGCCCTGCCGCTCCAGCGGCATGGTCTCGTCGACGCCCGCATGCACGAAGATGCGAAACGGCTCGACGATAATGGAAGGAAGCTGCATCAGCCACTTCAGATGGGTTCCGGGAATGACGTTGTCGTAGGATGCCAGTGTCTCTTTGCCACCGTTGAATAACCACCAGTCGACATCGCTCTCGCCGCTACGGGCACCGAGCAGCATTTCCTCATGGTTGCCCTTGAGTGCCAGCCAGCTCCAGCCCTGCTTCTGCGGACCTGCCATGATCAACTCGACGACGCCACGGCTATCGGGGCCGCGATCGATCATGTCGCCAAGAATGATCACCCTGCCCTCAGGCGCATAAGCTTCGATCTGAAGCAGAAGCGCCTGTAGCTCGGCCAGGCAGCCATGGATATCGCCGACGGCAAAGGTCAAATGCTGCGCACACATGCGCCAGTCCTCCGGCGTTCGACGAACACATAGACGCCGCAACGGATGTCCGACGTTTGAATGCGAACGCCGATAGACTGCACGGATGGCGGAAACACGGCAAGGCCGCCAATCGCAGCGCCGGCAAAACAGACGACCCGCCGGTCAGGAATGACGCCTCGTCTCAGGTTCGAACTGGAGCACGGAAATCGTCGTCGCTAGCGACGGGAATTTCCCTTGGCGATAGCCGAACTGGCAATGGAAACGGGATCGCTGGCCGGAAAGGTGTCTTCGAGACCTTCGTCGAGCTGCTCTTCCATCGTTCCCGTGTCATGCGCAGTGCGCGCATTGGGCAGGGGGTCCCTCGCCGCGGCACCCGGACGCGGTTGATTGGACGCCTCCAGCGCCGTTTCGTCGGCTTCAATCGCCGCCGACAGAATGGCCTTTGCCCTGGCCACCGCATTCAACCTGTTCAACGACGCCTGCGCATCCTGCGGACACGTGACCGTGACGACTTCGCCTTCCGCGCCAACGAACTCTACGGTGAAGCCGGCCTTGCCGGCGCGTTCAGCGGAAACCTGTATTCCGACGACCTGCATCAGTTTCTCCCTCAGCAAAAGGACGGATTGCCGGCGCCGACTGGCGTGGCGTCTCCGTCCCCACGCGCTTGCAGCAGACTTGCTGCCGCAAACAAATGGATATGCAGGGAAGTGCGCGGACGGATGCTTTGTTCCAAGCGTCGATCCGATTTGTTCTGCCTCCAGCGGTCGGGCTGGACCGTTAGAGCGCCTTGGCGTCTGGCGGGGCGGTAACAGGCACGACCGCGGCCGGCAGGTCCTTCGCCGTATCGGCAGCCTGGAAGGTTGACACGGCCGGTTTGCCCGCAGGCCCCTGCCGGGTGCAGTTGGCGAATGCATCGAGATCGCGGTTGTAGACCTTCGTCTCAACATCCATCATGCCAAGCACGGTGTGGAACAGGTTGTCATGTGACTTCGGCTGGTCCGTCTCCTTGGCAAGGCAGCTCGTATCGACGCCCATCGCCGCCTGATACGGCTTTGAAAACCATGTGACGAAAGGGACCTGCGTCTGCTCGCGCGGGGCGATCGCATAGGGCGCGCCGTGCAGATAGATGCCGTTCTCGCCGAGGGATTCGCCGTGATCGGACATGTAGATCATCGCGCCCGAGATGTCGTTCTGATGCTTTTCCAACAGGCGGGCAACGCTTGCGAGCACATAGTCGGTGTAGAGGATGGTGTTGTCGTAGGCGTTGGTGATTTCCTCGACCGAGCATTTCATCAGTTCGGGCGTGCGGCAATCCGGTTTGAACTTCCGGAATTTTTCCGGATAGCGCAGATAGTAGGACGGACCGTGGCTGCCGAGCTGATGGAGCACGATGACGCTGTTCGACTTGGTCGCCGACAGCTTCTTGTCCAGTTCGCCGAGAAAAATCTCGTCGAGGCATTCGCCATTGTTGCACAGCGGGCTGTTCTTCTGGCCGGTCATGCTGGCGAAGTTGATGAGGTCGGCGATGCCCTTGCTGCCGGTGTTGTTGTCCCACCAGGACACGGACACGCCAGCGCGGGTCAGCACGTTCATGAGGTTTTCGGTCGAACGGGCCTTCCAGTCGCTATACTCGTTGCGCGGATAGACGGAGAACATGCAGGGAAGCGAAATCGCCGTTGCCGTGCCGCAGCTTGTTGTGTCCGTGTAATTGATGACCCCGAGAGATTTGAGTTCGGGATTGGTTTCCCTCTCGTAGCCGTTCAGCGAGAAGTTCATCGCCCTGGCGGTTTCACCGGCAACGACGACTACGACGACCGGCTTGCCTGCCGCCGCAACGCGCGCGCCCTGCCGGGCATCGGTGCCGAGCGGCTGCACCACGAGGTTGCGCTCCTTGTAAGTCGAGGAAGCGTATCTGACGGCCGCGGAAACGGGCCCGGTCGGATTGAAGCGCTTCATCAGATCCTTGTGCTCGCGGATGACATAGGCAACGCTGGCGAAATCCGAATAGATCAACCCGCCGCTGACGAGCAGGCACGGGGTTATGACGGCGAGATTGAAAGCCGCCTTGGGCAGAAGGCGCCGATGGCGAACCTTGACCCAAAGCACGAACATCGAAGGAATGACCGCATAAACCAACAGGTGCAGCATCAGGCTGCCGGTCAGAAGATGGCCCGCTTCCGCCTGGGTGGTGACGGCCGCATTACCGATCATGTCCTTGTCGATGATCACACCGAAATAGTCGACGAAATAGGCTGACGACGCGGAGACGACGATGAGGAAGATCAGCACCGGCTTCATGACGTATTTGACCGACGCAAACGTCAGAACAGCGAAAGTCGCAAGCGCGAGCGCTGTCCCGAACGACAGCAGCGACAGCCGCGAGTGATCGAAATAGATCACCGCGTGCTTCCAGAAGGAATTGTTGGTGATAGCGAGCAGATAGATGCTGACGATTGCGCTGAGCGTGATGCTGCCGAGCACTGGCCGGCGAATTCTTGGGACCATCAAAACAGTCTTCTCCTGCTGCGACTGCCGGGCCGATTTTTGGCATGCGGCCAACGTTGTCGCGGGCATCCATTAGAGGCGGAGGCCGCGTCATGCGGGGTCGCCGGTTCGATTGCAGCCTCCTCCTGCCCTGTCGAGATACGCCCGGTAAGCTGTCGAAACCCCGTCAAGATTGCCTATTGGCTCTTCGACACCCGTTTTGGTTGGCCCCGGCGAAGGAGTTGGCAGCCGCGGAGAAAGCCCATATGGTCGGGCCAAGAATGGTCATACCGAGACGACTCGATGCGCCTGCTCCTGGTTGAAGACAGTCCGCGACTGGTAGAACTGGTCGGAGAAACCATGCGCGACGCCGGCTGGCGGCTCGACGCGGTCTCGAGCGTTTCGGACGCTGAAGCCGCCATCGCGGCTCAGGAGCACGATCTGATCCTGCTGGACCTCGGCCTGCCGGATGGCGATGGACTGGCGCTGTTGCGCCGCGTTCGCCAGGAGTATCCTGGTCTGCCCGTCTTGATCATCACCGCTCGGGGATCGGTCGACGAGCGGATTGCCGGTCTGGATGCCGGCGCCGACGACTATCTGGTCAAGCCCTTTCACCATCGCGAGCTATTGTCGCGGTGCCGCGCCATGCTGCGGCGAAATCCGCAAGCCGTGCAGCCGGTGCTCGAGGCGGGCACTCTGCGCTACGACCCTGCAACCGCAGACCTGACCTGCGACGGCGTCGTCGTCCCGCTGCCGCCACGCGAACGTTCGCTGATCGAGATCCTCATGCGCGAGGTCGGTCGCGTCGTGCCCAAACGGAAGCTCGAAACCGCCCTCTCGGAGTATGGCCAGGAAGTCAGCCCCAACGCACTTGAACTCGCGGTTTCTCGGGTGCGCAAGCGGCTGCAGGCCTACGAGACCGGCATCCAGATCGAGACCGTGCGCGGAATTGGTTATCTTCTCAGGCGCGCTTCATGACGAAGCCGAACCCGTCGCTGATCGGTATCGTCTCCCGTCGCATCCTCGCCTTTTCCCTGCTCGCGATGGCAATCCAGATCGGCGTTGTCTTTGCGGACTACTGGTTCGACGACGACAAGCTCAGCGTCCTCATGCTGCAGCAGGAAACGGAAGCGCTTTCCAGCGCCATCCATGTCCGCAATGGCATTGCGAGTTTCGAGCCGGACCGCGAACTGAGTGAACGTTACCTGGACCGCCATGACCGCGATGGTTCGATCTTCCTGAGGGTGCGAACGGCGTCTGGCGCTTTGCTCTACTCAAACTGCACAACGGAATGTGCCGAGCATTTTTTGCCGCTCAGCATCGATGCGCCGAATTTCTGGAAGCGCGAAATTCAGCCGGGCAAGCCGTTCAGCGTCGCCGGAGGGCAGACCTTCGAGCGTGCTGGCGCGACGGTCCTGGTCGAACTGGCCATCCTGAAAGATCCGAATGGCTTCATGTACGGCGCGCTGCTGCACGAGATGTTTGATTCGATGATCGTGCCGA
The DNA here is from genome assembly GCF_013283195.1 of Ensifer adhaerens. Classification (GTDB taxonomy): domain Bacteria; phylum Pseudomonadota; class Alphaproteobacteria; order Rhizobiales; family Rhizobiaceae; genus Ensifer; species Ensifer adhaerens_G. Next base: position 11,774 of record NZ_JABEKT010000004.1, read on the forward strand.
TGACCTTGATGTTCTGCCTCGTCATCGGCGCGACGATCTGGTCGATCCGAAGCGCACTGAAACCGGTGGCCATGGCGGCGGCGGCGGCGGATCGGCTGGATCCGCGCGACAGCAGTGCACGCCTGCCGCTCACCCGCATGCCGGAGGAGATTGCGCGTCTGGTCACGGCCGTCAACCGTATGCTGGCCCGGGTTGCCGACCTCATCCAGTCCCAGAAGCTGTTCTCCTCTTCCATCGCGCACGAGATCCGCACACCTGTTTCGATCGCGAAGATGGAACTCAGCCATATCGACGACCCGCGCGCCCGCAACGCCGAGCGGGATCTCGACGCCCTCACGCATATTCTCGAGCAATTGACCTCTCTTGCCCGCGCCGACGCCGTCGATCCGTCGGCCTATCAGGCGGCGGATCTTTCTCAGATCGGTGCTGGCCTTGCGGAGGCGATCGCGCCCTTTGTCTTCGATCACGACAAGTCGCTGGAATTCGTCGACGAGGGAACGCCCACTGTCACGGTCATCCCGGCGCTCGTCGAAAACATGCTGCGCAACCTGATCGAGAACGCGGTCAAGCATAATCCGCCGGGCACCCGTATCGTGCTAGCCTGCGGCCCGGGCGCAACGGTCAGCGTCGAGGATGATGGCCGGGGGCTGGTCGACCTCCCCGAACATCATGAAGATCTTGGCTACATCAAACGATCGGGTCAGATTGGTCTCGGGTTGAAAATCGTCCAGCGTATCAGCGAGTTGCATAATGCCCCGATCACGGTCGAGACTGCGCCCGACAAAGGGACGAAGATTACCATCGACTTCTCAGCGGCGCGGTCTGACGGCATGACGGTTTCATGATCAGCGGCTGCGCGGCTTGCGCCCACAATGCTTCCGATGCAGGCGCCATGCATATATTTTAATCCGTCGCGTTTTTTTGGATGCAGATTCCCTGCCCAATCCATCGCCATATGCTATTGGACTGAGCAATCAGTGATCCAGTCGCCCGCGAGTTTCCATGTCGAAGGCCAGCGCTTATCTCAAGCGTTTCATCCCATCGCTCGTTCCGATCAGCCATACGGAGCGGCTACGCGCGTCGCTTGGCGCGCTTGTCGGCATTCTTCTGACCGGCCTCGTCAGCACGCTGGCACTTGGCGCCGATGCCAACCTGCCGCTGCTGATAGCCCCCATGGGCGCGTCCGCAGTCCTGCTGTTTGCCGCGCCGTCCAGCCCGCTGGCGCAGCCCTGGTCCATCCTCGGGGGCAACATCGTCGCGTCCGTGATCGGGGTTACCTCGGCCCTTCTCATTCCGGAACCGGTCATTGCCGCGGCAGTCGCCGTCGGGCTTGCAATCGCGATCATGCTGTTGCTCGGCTGTCTTCACCCACCAAGCGGCGCGGTCGCCTTGACTGCAGTGCTTGGCGGCACATCAATCCATGAGGCCGGCTACTGGTTCGTACTGTCGCCGGTCGCGATCAATTCCGCCCTCATCCTCGTCGTCGCCCTGTTGTTCAACAACGCGACGGGCCGGCGCTACCCTCACCTGGCGCCCGCCGGCAACACGCACCGCACCGACGATCCCCTGCCGACGCACCGTCTCGGCATCGTCCCGGACGACTTGCAGGCAGTGCTGGCGCAATATGGCGAGGTTGTCGATATCAGCCCTGACGAGCTCGATGCGCTCATCCATCAGGCGCAGATCCGCGCCTTCAATCGACGCTCGGGCGAAATCACCTGCGGCGAAGTCATGTCGCGCGACGTGGCGACTGCAACGCCGGAGACCTCGCTGCGCAAAGCCTGGCAGACCTTGCTCGAACACGACATCAAGGCCTTGCCGGTTGTGACAGAAAAGGATGGCCTCGTCGGCATCATCACCCAGACCGACTTCATCAAACACGCGATGCTGGCACCGCATGCCGGCTTCACGCAACGGCTCGGCAGCGTCATCGGCTTTGGACCGAAAGCCCCCCGGCTCGTTTCCGAGATCATGACACGTCGCGTGCAATCGGCACTGCCGGAAACGATGATCGCCAAACTCGTCCCACCGATGGCCGACATGGGGCTGCACCACATGCCCGTCGTCGACGCCGACAACCGGTTGGTCGGCATCGTCACGCAGTCCGATCTGATTGCCGCACTCTTCCAGCGCAGGCTGGAGAATGACGACGAGCGCGACGTCGCCTGACATATTCCGAGTTCGCTGCCTGTAAGAGCGCTACCAAGCCGAGTCTGAGCGAATAGTGCGCCGGGCTTGCCAGCGGCAGGCGTCACCCGAGCCATCATAAATTCATTCGATTGACTTAATTGCTTGGCTGTCGTAATATGCGCACATGATGAAAAACAAGAACTCCCCATCCGGCCCCAAACCCGATCGCGGCGACGCCACGAAAGAGAAGCTGCTTTCGACATCGATCGATGTCTTCGGACGCTATGGTTTCGACGGCGCAAGCACCCGCAAGCTCGCGGATGCCGCTGGCGTCAACCTGCAGGCGATCCCCTACTATTTCGGCGGCAAGGAAGGTCTCTACATTGCTGCGGCCGAGCATCTGGCGGCGATCATCGGCGGGCACGTCGCCGACCTGCGAACGGTCATCCTGGAGCGACTGGCACGGCTTGATGCGGAAGGTGTCGCAATGAGCGCCAAGGAGGCACGTGCCCTGCTGACGCAGATGGTCCAGCGCATGGTTGGTTTGTTTGTCAGCCGGCAATCCGAGAGTTGGGCACGCTTCATTATCCGCGAACAGATGGAGCCGACGGAAGCCTTCGCGCGGGTCTATGACAACATCATGGGACCGATGATCTCAATGGCCGGCCGGCTGGTCGGCACGATCCTGGGTGAAGATCCGGCATCGGAGCGCGTGCGGCTGAAGACACTGTCCTTCGTCGGCAGCATCCTCGTCTTCCGCATGGCGCACGCCGCAGTGTTGCGGCAGATGCGGTGGGACGCCGTCGGCCCCGCCGAACTCGAAATACTGAAAAGCCACGCAGCCGGGCTCGTCGAAGGGCTCGGCGACAATACGGACCGCCAGCCATGAGCCGGAAAATTCCCATCGCCATCGCCGTGCTTGCCGGAGCCGCAGCCGCCGGCTGGTGGTTCGAGCTTCCTGCACGGTTCGGATGGTTGGAGCAGCGGCCGGCCTCGGTGCTCTACGGCAATGTCGATATCAGGCAGGTGTCTCTCGGCTTTCGCGTCAGCGGGCGCATAGCCAAACTGGCCGTCGACGAAGGCGACCCGGTCAAGACCGGTGATCTTCTTGGCAACCTCGATCCCACGCCTTTTCAGCAGGCAGTGGACGCGGCGGATGCTGATCTTGGTGCACTGCGCGCCAATCTTGAAAAGCTGAAGGCCGGCGCACGCAAGAGCGAGATCGCTCAGGCGCGGGCCGTCCACGAGGAGCGGATCGCCGAACTCCAGAATGCTGACCTTGCCTATGAGCGGGCCGTGCAGTTGCGGCCAAACGGCACGATTTCGCAGGCGAACCTGGATGAAGCGAGTGCGGCACGCGCAGCGGCCGCCGCCCGCACCACCTCCGCCCGCGAAGCGCTCGCGTTGCTCGAGGAGGGAAGTCGGGTCGAAGACATCGCCGCTGCCGCCGCGCAGGTCCAGGCGGCGGAGGCAAGGCTCGCCAGTGCGCGCACCTCGCTTTCCGACACTCGGCTGCTGGCGCCCGACGATGGCATCGTCCTTTCCCGCGTTCACGAAACTGGCGCGATGATTGCGCCGTCGGACACAGCCTATGTGATTTCCTTGAACCAGCCCGTATGGGTGCGCGCCTACATCGCCGAACCCGACCTCGGACGCGTCCATCCCGGCATGAAAGTCGAGATCGTCTCGGATACGGCCCCGGACCGGCCGTACGAGGCAACGGTGGGCTTCATTTCTCCCGTTGCCGAATTCACGCCGAAGTCGGTGGAAACACCGGAACTGCGGACCGATCTCGTCTATCGCCTGCGTATCGTCGTGGCGAAGCCGGGAGTGGATCTGCGCCAGGGCATGCCGGTTACCGTTCGCCTGCCAAGCGCTGCGGGAGGCACATCATGATCGCCGACGAGCGCTTCGTGCAGATCTCCGGTGTCGTCAAGCGTTTTGGCAAAGAAGCGCCCGCGCTTGATCATGTCGACGGAGACATTCTCGGCGGTCGCATCACCGGTCTTGTCGGCCCCGACGGCGCGGGAAAGACGACGCTGATCCGGCTGATGACCGGCCTGATGCTTCCCGACGAAGGGACAGTGACGGTATTGGGCTTCGACACCGCCAAGGACGCCGCCAGCATTCAGGCATCCATCGGCTACATGCCGCAGCGCTTCGGGCTTTACGAAGACCTGAGCGTGCAGGAAAACCTCGATCTTTACGCCGACCTGCGCGGCCTTCCGCTCGTTGAACGCACGGCGACATACGACGAACTGCTGGAATTCACCGACCTCAAGCGCTTTACATCCCGGCTGGCCGGCAAGCTTTCCGGAGGCATGAAGCAGAAACTCGGGCTTGCCTGCGCTTTGCTGCGCAAACCGCGTCTTCTTCTGCTCGACGAACCGGGCGTCGGCGTCGACCCCATATCCCGGCGAGACCTGTGGAAAATGGTCGAAAACCTGACCGCTTCCGGTATCGGCGTTGTTTGGTCGACGGCCTATCTCGACGAGGCGGAAGCCTGCGACAGGGTGTTGTTGCTGAACGAAGGCAAATTGCTTTTCGAGGGTGCGCCCGCCGAGTTGACAGGACGGGTCGCCGATCGCGTCTTCAAGATTTCCGGCACGACCGGACGAAAACGCGAGGCCCTTGCGCACTACCTTGACGGGGACGGTGTCGTCGATGGCGTTATCCAGGGGGACGCCATTCGGCTCGTCATAGCGCCGGGGTTTGCCCCCCCTGAAGAGCCGGCCGACACGACCGGAACCGCGCCATCGGCAACCGTGGCGCCGCCGCGGTTTGAAGACGCATTCATCGATATGCTGGGTGGTGGTCCCGGCGGCCGTTCGAAGCTGGCGGAAGCCCAGACGCCGTTTGCCAACGAGGATGGCAAGCCAGTGATCGAGGCGCATGGGCTGACGAAGCGCTTCGGCGATTTCACCGCAGCCGACGACATAAGCTTCGACATTCCACGCGGCCAGATTTTTGGCCTGCTCGGGCCGAATGGCGCGGGAAAGTCGACGACGTTCAAAATGCTGTGCGGACTGCTGAAGCCGAGTGCCGGCGAAGGCCGGGTCGCCGGCTTCGACCTTCGCCGTGATGCCGCCGAAGCCCGCAATCGCCTCGGATATATGGCACAGAAGTTCTCGCTCTATGGCGATCTCAGCGTCGCGCAGAACCTGAATTTCTTTGCCGGGGTCTATGGTTTGTCCGGCGAACGCAAGCGGGAGCGGACGCGGCTGATGGTCGAGATTTTTGGGTTTGGTCGCCTGCTCGACATGTCTGCCAAGGACCTGCCGCTCGGCCTCAAGCAGCGCCTCGCGCTTGCCTGCGCCGTTCTGCACGAACCGGAAGCCCTGTTTCTCGACGAGCCTACCTCCGGCGTCGACCCGATCACGCGGCGTGAATTCTGGACCCATATCAACGGCCTCGTCGAAAAGGGCGTGACGGTGCTGGTCACCACTCACTTCATGGACGAGGCCGAATACTGCGATCGCATTTCGCTCATCTATCGCGGCCGCTCGATTGCGCTCGGCTCGCCCGACGACCTGAAAAAGCAGGTGGCCACTGCGGCGCTCCCCGACCCGACGATGGAGGACGCCTTCATCGCGCTGGTGCAGGGATCGGAAGAGAGGCAGGCGGCGGCATGACGACGCCTGCGCAAATCGAGACACCGACATCCGGACGAGGACGCCGCTTTGCTGCACTGGTACGCAAGGAAAGCTACCAGATCGTCCGCGATCCCAGCAGCATTCTCATCGCCTTCGTCCTGCCTCTGATCCTTTTGTTCCTGTTCGGCTACGGCGTATCGCTCGACACGACGCAGACGCGCATCGGCCTCGTGGTGGAACAGGAGACGCCACTGACGCGCGATCTCGCGGCCGGCTTCCAGGCATCGCGCTATTTCTCCGTCAGCCTCGGCCGAGACCGCCGCGATTTCGAGGACGATCTCGTGCTCGGGCGGCTCCGCGGGATCGTCGTCATCCCTGCCCGCTTTACGGCCGACCACGCCGCCGGACGGCATCCGGCATTGCAGGTCCTGGTCGACGGCTCAGACCCGAACACGGCCAACTTCGTGCAGAATTACGCCCAGGCGACAGTCGCCAACTGGGAGCGCCAGCAACGCGGGCAAGACGCCGGCCCGCCACCGGCGATCTCGGCCGAACAACGCTTCTGGTTCAACCCGGAGCTGACCAGCCGCAATTTCCTCGTGCCCGGCTCGATCGCCATCGTCATGACGCTCGTCGGCACGCTTTTGACCTCACTGGTGGTCGCGCGCGAGTGGGAGCGCGGCACGATGGAGGCGATGATGGCGACGCCGGTATCGGCAGCAGAACTGCTCGCCGGCAAGCTCCTGCCCTATTTCCTGCTCGGGCTGGCGTCGATGACGCTCTGCGTGCTCCTGGCCGTCTTTCTCTTCGGCGTGCCGTTCCGGGGCTCGGTTGCGGCACTCTATGCGCTCTCGGCGACATTCCTGATGCCGGCACTCGGTCAGGGCCTTTTGATTTCAGCGGCGACCAAGAACCAGTTCCTGGCGTCGCAACTTGCGCTGATCTCGGCCTTTCTGCCCGCCTTCCTGCTCTCCGGCTTCCTGTTCGAGATCAACTCCATGCCGACGGTCATTCAGTGGATCACCTTCATCGTGCCGGCGCGCTATCTCATCCCGAGCCTGCAGACGGTGTTTCTGGCTGGCGACATCTGGCCGATGTTCCTGCAGGCGATTGCCGTCATGCTTTTGATCGGCTGCGTCTTTTTCGCGCTCGCGGCACGAAGCACCCGCAAAAGGATCGGCTGACATGTGGTGGACACGGCTGAAAGCGCTGATCGTCAAAGAACTGCTGGCGGTGCTGCGCGATCCCAAGGGTCGGGCGATCCTGATCGGACCGCCGATCCTCCAGCTTCTGGTCTTTTCCTATGCGGCCACGCTCGAAGTGACGAACGTCGACGTCATGGTTCTCAACCGTGACAGTGGCCATTGGGGCCACGAACTCGTCGAGCGGATCGACGGCTCCCCAACGTTTCGAAGCATCGCGTTCACCGATAATCAAAACGAGGTTCGCGACGCAATCGACAGGCAACGTACGATTGCCGCCCTGGAGATCGGCCCGACCTTCTCGCGTGACATCGAAGCCGGCCGGCCCGCCGAGGTCCAGATTATCCTCGACGGGCGCCGATCGAACGCGTCGCAGATCGTCTCGGGCTATCTGGGACGCATCGTCGCCGCGCTTGCCGCCGATACGCCGGCCGGCAAACGCTCGGCCTCCGCGGCGATCGCGGTCATCGCACGAAACTGGTTCAATCCCAACCTCACCTATCAATGGTTCATGGTGCCCAATCTGGTGGCCAGCATCGCATTGTTGATTGGCCTTATCGTTACCGCACTGTCGATCGCGCGCGAAAGGGAACTGGGCACCTTCGACCAGCTAATGGTTTCGCCGCTCAGAACACATGAGATCCTGATCGGCAAGTTGATACCGCCAATGATGATCGGGATGTTCCACATCACGGTCTACATTCTCGCCGCGGTCTTCATCTTCGGCGTGCCGCTGCGCGGGTCGCTGTTCCTGCTTTATGGCAGCGCGGTCTTCTATCTTGCGGCGGTGGTTGGTCTCGGGCTGTTCATTTCAGCGTTGTCGATGACGCAGCAGCAGGCGATCCTTGGCGCCTTCCTGTTCATGGTGCCGGCAATGTTGCTCTCGGGCTTTGCGACACCGATCGAGAACATGCCTGCCTGGCTGCAGCCGGTGACGCTCGTCAATCCGCTGCGCTACTTCCTGGTGATCGTGAAGGGGGTGTTCCTGAAGGATATCCCGCTGGCCGAGGTCGTGCGCCAGACGATACCGCTTTGCGTCATCGCCCTCGTCACGCTCTCGGCCGCTTCGTGGTTGTTCCGCCGCCGGCTGGAGTAACTTTCAGCCCCTGACGAAGCGCTCGACTGCGGAGATTTCATTCTGGCGGATGTCGTGGCCACCGGCATGCCATTCGATTTCGGTGTCGGTGGCCTGCGCCGTGAAATAGTCCGCCAGCGCCTGCGTCTGGGGCGCCGGGCAAATCGGGTCGCGTTCGCCGGCCGTGATCAGGACGTGGCGCCCTGCAAGCCCCGCATTGTCCTTCGGCCGGAACGGGATCAACGGATGCATCAGCACCGCCTTGTCGAAAAGGCCATACTCGATCAACACGTTGGCAAGAATGTTTGCCCCATTCGAGTAACCGAGGCCAACGATCTCAGACGCCTGGTGTTCGTCGGCAAGGGCCTTGACGAAATCGGCCATCTTCTTCGTCGCTCGGGACAGGTCCGCCATGTCGTAGACGCCCTCGCCCGTCCGCTTGAAGAAGCGGGCAGCGCCATGCTCCGACACGTCGCCACGCGGCGACACGATGGTCGCCTCGGGCATGAGTTGCGCGCCGAAGGTGAAGAACTGGTTCTCGTCGCCGCCCGTGCCGTGGAAGACGAGGAAAATGGGATTGCCGGGCTGACCGGCTTTCAGTTTGTGGACGTAGCCGTGATCGGCCATGGAGATCTCCTTGTTTCTTGCGGGGTGTCGCATCGGCGGCGGGGCATCGCCCGACCGCGCTGCGCCCTAAGCTTCAAGCTTCTGCAGTTGGCTTTCGAGAACCGGGCGCAGGTGCTTGTGTTGTTGCGGCAGCTTCAGCGCTTCGCCGAGATGGGCGAGTTCTTCGTCGCGGCTGAAGCCCGGTTCGTTGGTGGCGATTTCGAACAGGACGCCGCCCGGCGTGCGGAAGTAGATCGCCCAGAAGTAGTCGCGATCGATCACCGGGGTCACCTGATAGCCGGTGTCCATCAGCGCCTTGCGCACTTCGAGCTGCTTTTCGCGATTGTCGACCGCAAAGGCGATGTGATGCACGGAGCCTGCGCCCTGGGCAGCGCGATTGAGGTTCGGCATGGTCTCGAGGTCGATCAGACCCGCGCCATTGCCCCCAGGCAGGATCAGTCGTGTAACGCCATCCTTGCGATCCAGCTCCTCGTAGCCCATGAACTTCAGAAGCTCCGCTGTCGCGCCTTCGTCGCGCAGCCGCATCGCCGCCGAATGAAAGCCGCGGATCGCGTGGTCCCCCGAAACACCGCCATCTGTCCAGGGCGCCCGCTTGTCGTCGCGCACTTCGACAAGCGCGAAGCCGTCGCCATCAGGGCCTGCGAAATTCAAGCGCTTTTCACCGAAGGTCTGTTCCTCCTTGAGGCCGGTGACACCGAGTTTTGCGAGCCGCTCGCGCCAGAAGCCGAGCGCACCTTCAGGAACGGAAAAGACCGTTGTGCCGACTTCGCCGGTGCCGGCACGCCCGCGCGGCATCTGTGGAAACGGAAAATAGGTCATGACCGTGCCGGGGGTTCCGGCCTCATCGCCATAATAGAGGTGATAGACGTCAGGGGAATCGAAGTTCACCGTTTTCTTGACGCGGCGCATGCCGAGTGTCTTGGTGAAGAACTGGTTGTTGGTGAAGGCATCGTCGGCCATCGAGGTCACGTGATGCAGGCCCTTGATCTGATTGAGCATTGCCTTGATCCTTTCCGCCCGCCGAGACGGGGCTTTGTCATGACGCATAGATGCGCTCATCCCGGTCGTTGCGAAAGACAGTCGCCACCAAACGCATTGTCTACGTTTTGTTGACGACAAGGGAAAATCGTTGAACGAACAGTGAGGACATAGCCGACGCCTTGTGGGTGGGCCGGCGCCTGCTTAAGATTGGTATCAGCCACAGCGTGGCTATCGGGAGCGAGCGGGAGGAGGAGCCCAGACATTCCGTGAAATACCGCCTGATCTTTGCCGTCCTCCTGCTGCCGCTGGCGGTTGCCGTCCTTGCCTGGCAGGGCAATGCCGTGGCGACGCGCAGCTATCTCGACGAAGCATCTGCCCAGGCAAACACCGCCCTGCGGCTCGCGGTGGCGGCGCTGGACGGCCACCTCAACCGATACCAGGCCCTGCCCGCCCTGATCGCCGATCACGACGATATCAAGGAGCTTGCCACGCGGCCCCGCGACCGGCGTCTGCGGGAATCGGTCAACGCCTATCTCAAGGATATCAATGGGCTGCTGCACTCCTCCGATATCTATGTGATCACACCCGGCGGCGATACCATCGCCGCCAGCAATTATGACGGCCCGACGAGCTTCGTCGGACAGAACTTCAGCTATCGCCCCTATTTCCAGGAGGCGTTGCAAGGGCGGCAGTCCAGGTTCTACGCGCTTGGCACGACCTCGCTGAAGCGTGGCTATTTTTTCGGCGCTCCCATCCGCGTCGGCGAGGATATCCGCGGTGTCATCGTCTTCAAGGTCGATGTCGAAAGCATTGAGGCGTCCTGGCAGGGCGGTGAGTACAAGATTTTTGTCTCCGATCCCGAGGGCATCATTTTCATGACCGGGACGCCGGAGTGGCTCTATACGGCTATCCTGCCCCTGACGGAGGAGCGGCGCGCCCAGACGGTGGCTTCGAGGCGCTATGCGGATGCCACCGTTCGCCCCTTGCCTCTGACGCGCCACGACAGCGGCGACCACCACTTGATGCGCATATCCTCCGGTCAGTCCGGCCGCGAATATCTTGTCGTGTCGCAATACATGACGGACGCCGACTGGACCGTGAACGTGCTGGCGGACACGGCCTCGGTGAAAACGCAGGCCCTTACGACGACGATTGCGGCGCTGCTGCTGATCTGCCTTGCCGGACTGGCGGCCGGGATCCTATGGCAAAGACGTGCGCGGCTCAACGAACGTATCTCGATGCAGGCCGAGGCACAGGCGGAACTGGAACGGCGCGTGGATGAACGAACGGCGGATCTCGCACGCGTCAACGCGCAGATCGAGGAGGAGATAGCCGAGCGCCGCCTGACCGAGCAACAACTGCGCCGCACCCAGGCCGATCTCATCCAGGCCGGCAAGCTTGCGGGCCTCGGGCAGATGTCGGCGGCGTTGTCGCACGAGTTCAATCAGCCGCTGGCGGCCGCAAAGACCTATGCTGACAGTGCAACCTTGCTGATTGAGCGCGGGCGAACCGATGAAGCCAGCGACAATGTCAGGCGGATCTCCGGCCTCGTCGACCGCATGGCCGCCATCAGCCGGCACTTGCGCAATTTTGCCCGTAAGCCCAACGAGAAGCTCGGACCAGTGCTGATCGAGGATGTCGTGCGCGACACGATGGAAATCGTCACGGTCAGGCTCAAGGCGGCGGCCGCCGACATCGACATCGATCTCGGGCCGGAGCCGCTGGTGGTTCGCGCCGGTTCCGTTCGCCTGCAGCAGGTTCTGGTCAACGTGATCTCCAACGCGGCCGATGCGGTCGAGGGACTGGAGGATCGCCACATTCGGCTTCGTGCCTGGCGCGACGGAGACAAGGTTGTGCTTGCGGTCAGCGACCACGGCCCCGGCGTGCCGGCGGCAATCGCCGAACGGATCTTCGACCCGTTCTTTTCGACCAAGGGGGTCGGCAAGGGGCTAGGCCTTGGCCTGTCGATTTCCTATAACATCGTCAAGGACTTCGGCGGCAGCCTTGTTGCCACGAACCTCGCTGAAGGCGGTGCGGAATTCCGCATCGAACTTCCCGTTGCAGACGACCTGGGCCAGGAGGCCGCCGAATGATCGAAAGCCGTGTCCTGCTCGTCGATGACGAAGAGGAACTGCGCCATTCGAGTGCGCAGGCGCTGGAGCTTGCCGGCTTCCGCGTCGAAACGTTTGCCAGCGCCGAGCGCGCCCTGGAATTCATCGGGTTCAGTTTTCCCGGCGTCGTCATCAGCGACATCCGCATGCCTGGCATGGACGGCATGACCTTCCTCCAGCGCATCCGCGAGATCGACGTCGAGGTGCCGGTGATCCTTGTTACCGGCCATGGCGACGTTCAGCTCGCCGTCCGCGCCATGCGCGAAGGCGCCTATGACTTCGTCGAAAAACCCTTCACCGCCCAGATGCTCGCCGGCACCATTCGCCGCGCGCTCGACTGGCGCGCGCTGGTGCTTGAGAACCGTCGGCTCAAGGCAGTTGCCGGCAAGCGCGACGACATCGAGCAGCGACTGCCCGGCCGCAGCCAGGTCATGGTCGACCTGCGTTACCGCATCCGTGCTATCGGCGCTTCCGATGCCGATACGCTGATCATCGGCGAGACCGGTGTCGGCAAGGAGGTCGTGGCTCGTACCCTGCACGATCTGAGTGCTCGGGCGAACAGTCCCTTCATCGCCATCAACTGCGCAGCCCTGCCGGAAAACCTGATCGAGAGCGAACTTTTCGGCCATGAGCCAGGCGCTTTTCCCGGCGCGATCCGTCCACGCTACGGCAAGTTCGAACATGGACGCGGCGGAACCATTCTGCTCGACGAAATCGGCTCGATGCCGATCGACCTGCAGGCAAAATTTCTGCGCGTTCTGCAAGAGCGCGTGATCACGCGGCTGGGCTCCAACGAGGTTGTGCCGCTCGACGTCCGTTTCATCGCCACCAACAAGGTAGATCTGGAGCTGGAAGTGGCAGCAGGTCGCTTCCGGCCCGACCTTCTCTATCGCCTCAATGTCGCGACGCTGCGCGTGCCGCCGCTCGCGCAACGCCGCGCCGACATTCCGCTCCTGTTCCTGCAACTCGCGCGCGAATCCGCTGCGCGTTATGGCCGAGACGAAGTCGAGGTGTCACAAAACATGCTGGCAGAGATGGCGGAACGCAACTGGCCGGGCAACGTGCGCGAACTGCGCAATGCTGCCGAAAGGCTTGTGCTTGGGCTGGACTCCACATCGAGCGAGGCCGCCTCGCCCATGACGACCGGCACCCGCCTGGCAGACAAGGTCGCAGCCTTTGAGAAGGGGCTGATCGCCAACGCCATCGCCACCCATGGCGGCGCGCTAAAACCGGTCTATGAATCGCTCGGCATCTCGCGCAAGACGCTCTATGAAAAGATGCAGAAGTTCGGGCTCGACAAGAAGCTGGTGGCCGCCGACCTGTCCAGCGACGGTGACAGTCTCTAGGCCTGTCGTTTACCCCCAACCAAAAGCAGGGGCGCGAAAATCGCGCCCCTGCAAAGCTGTAACAGGACTGGTGGCCTCAAACGTTGAAGGCCGCGCCGATCAGCGTCCTGGTATACGGCTCCTTCGGAGCATCGAAGATCCCGTCGGTATCGCCTTCTTCGACGATCTTGCCGTTTTTCATGACGATCACGTAGTCCGACATCGCCTTCACCACGGACAGATCGTGGCTGATGAAGATGTAGGACAGGCCGTGTGAGCGCTGCAGATCTCGCAGAAGCTCGATCACCTGCCCCTGGACCGAGCGGTCCAGCGCCGATGTCGGTTCGTCGAGAATGACGACCTTCGGCTTCAGGATCATGGCGCGAGCAATCGCGATGCGCTGCCGCTGGCCACCCGAAAACTCGTGCGGATAACGGTTGCGCGAAGCCGGATCGAGCCCGACTTCCTTCAGCGCTTCGATGGCGCGACGGTCGCGATCGGCGCGGCTGAGCGCCGGCTCGTGCACGTGCAGACCTTCGGTGATGATTTCACCGACGGTGCGGCGTGGCGACAGCGAACCGTAGGGATCCTGGAAGACCAGCTGCAGCGCACGCCTGAGCGGACGCATCTGGCCGCGATCGAAGCCGGAAATGTCAGTCGTTCCGAAGCGGTAGTAGCCGCTGCTCGGCAGAAGCCGCAACAGCGCCCGCCCGAGCGTCGATTTGCCGGACCCGGATTCGCCGACAACGCCGATGGTCTGGCCTTCGCGGAGCTTCAGGGTGACCTTGTCGACGGCACGGAAGACGGCGTTGCCGCGGGTGAAGAAGCCGCCGCCGATCGCGTAGTCGACACAGACGTCCCGGCCTTCAAGGATGATCGGTGCATTGTCTGTCGGGGGAGCCTTGCGACCGCTCGGTTCTGCCGCGAGCAGCATCTTCGTGTAGTCGGCCTGCGGCCGCTCGAAGATGTCAGCGGTGGTGCCCTGCTCCACCACTTCGCCGCGGCGCATCACTGCCACCCGTTCAGCGAAATGCTTGACGATGCCGAGGTCGTGCGTGATCAGCACGATCGCCATGCCGAAGCGCTTCTGCAGCGACTTTAACAGATCGAGGATCTGCGCCTGGATCGTCACGTCAAGGGCCGTCGTCGGTTCGTCGGCGATCAGAAGATCCGGTTCGTTGGCAAGCGCCATCGCGATCATCACACGCTGGCGCTGGCCGCCCGAAAGCTCGTGCGGATAGCTGTCGATGCGCCGACCCGGCTCGGGAATGCCTACCAGTTCGAGCAGTTCCAGCACGCGCTTGCGCGCCTGCTTGAATGTGCCGCCGCGGTGATGAACGATCGGTTCGGCAATCTGCCGGCCGATCGTATAGAGCGGATCGAGCGAGGTCATCGGCTCCTGGAAGATCATGGTGATCTTGGAACCGCGCACGCCATTGAGCGCCTTGGGCGAGAGGCCCACCAGTTCCTGACCGCGATAGCGGGCAGAACCGGTGACGGTGCCGTTCTTGGCGAGCAGGCCCATGATGCCCATCATCGTCTGGCTCTTGCCCGAGCCAGACTCGCCGACGACGGCAAGCGTCTCGCCGGTGCGCACATCGAGATCGATGCCCTTGACCGCTTCGACCGTACCGTCCGGCGTCGAGAAGTTCACCTTGAGGCCGCGGACGGCCAGAATGGTTTCGTTTGTGTCAGCCATATCAGCGGTCCTTCGGGTCGAGCGCGTCGCGCAGGCCGTCGCCGACGAAGTTCAGCGAGAACAGCGTCAGAACAAAGAAGATGGCCGGGAAGATCAAGAGCCAGGGGTACGACTGGATATTCTTGGCGCCTTCCGAGATCAACGCGCCCCAGCTCGTCAGCGGCGCCTGGACGCCCAGGCCGAGGAAGGAGAGGAAGCTCTCGAGCAGGATCACCTTCGGCACGACGACGGTGACGAAGACGATGACGGGACCGATGGTGTTCGGAATGATGTGCCGACGGATGATCTGCCAGTCAGTCAGACCGAGCGCCTGCGCTGCGCCGACGAATTCCCGCCGTTTCAGCGCCAGGGTCTGACCGCGCACGATGCGGGCCATATCCAGCCATTCGACCGCGCCGATCACCAGGAAGATCAGGATGAACGAGCGCCCGAAGAAGACGGCGAGAACGACGACGAGGAAGACGAAGGGCAGAGAATACATGATCTCCACCAATCGCATCATGACGTTGTCGACGCGGCCGCCGATATAACCCGACGTCGCGCCATAGACGACGCCGATGCCGAGCGACACGAGACTGGCGAGCAGGCCGACGGCGATCGAGATCTGGCCGCCGAGCATGACGCGGACCAAGAGGTCGCGACCGTTCGAATCGGTGCCGAACGGGAAGTATTCGCGGTCGACCTGGCCGGTCACCTTGAGGGTGCGGCCTTCATCCTCGGTCGCCACGACCTGTGTGTCGCGGAACTCATTGGCACGATCGAAGTAGCGCGTCGCGCGTGCATCGATCGGCTGCTCGGAGGTGATGGTCGCGGTGAAGGTCTCCCCCTCGACGTTGAACTCCTTCAACGTGACGCGGGCACGTGTCGCGATCCCTTCCATGACCCCTTGCAGGGTGGACGCATCCGGACGAGGCTCGAGGCTCGGCCCGATATTCACATAGGACGGGAACACCTGATCATAGGTGTGCGGCACGAACAGCGGCCCCAGGAACGAGAAGATCGCGATCAGGGCAAGCATGACGCAGCCCGCCATGGCCGCACGGTTGCGCTTGAAGCGCATGGCAGCCAGTTGGAAGAGGCTACGCCCCTTGGTTTCCGGCGTTGCCGCCGGTGTCTGGACGATATCAGTCATGGCGAACCCTCGGATCGAGCAGGCCGTAAAGAATGTCGACCAAAAGATTGAAAACGATAACGAAGATGGCAACGAGAATGACCGTGCCCATCACCAGCGTATAGTCGCGGTTGATCGCCCCGAGGACGAAGTAGCGGCCGACGCCAGGAATGGTGAAGATCGTCTCGACCACGGCGGAGCCCGTCAGCAACGCCGCCGCGCAAGGTGCGAGGTAGGAGACGACAGGCAGCATCGCCCCGCGCATGGCGTGGGTGACGACAACCGTTCTTGCGGGAAGACCATAGGCCTTGGCGGTGCGGATATGATCGGTGTGCAGCGCCTCGATCATCGAACCGCGGGTCAGGCGCGCGAAGACTGCCAATTGCGGCAGGGCGAGCGCGATCATCGGCAGGATCAGGTAGCGCATCGAACCGTCACCCCAGCCACCGGCCGGCAGCCAGGCGAGGAAAATGGCGAAAATCAGCGTCAAGACTGGGCCGACGACAAAGTTCGGCACGGTGACGCCGAGCGTCGAGACTGACATGATGGTGAAGTCGAGGATGCTGTTCTGCCGAAGTGCAGCGATCGTGCCGGCGATGACGCCGCCAATTACCGCGAACAGCAGCGCATACAGGCCGAGTTCTATCGAATAGGGCAAGCCCTTGCCGATCAACTGCGCAACGTTGTTGTCCTTGTAGATGTAGCTCGGGCCAAAGTCGCCGGTCACTGCATTGCTGAGGTAGTGAACATACTGGCGCCACAGGGGCTGGTCGAGCTGATACGTCGCCATCAAGTTCGCCATCGTTTGTGGCGGAAGGGGACGCTCAAGGTTGAAGGGGCCGCCTGGGGCAAACCGCATCAGGAAAAAGGAAATGGTGACGACGATAAACAAGGTCGGCACCGCACTCGCCAATCGGCGAAGGATGAAGGAAATCATGGACGTACTCCGGAGGCGACGCGCGGCATTTTCGCCGCGCGTCGTCCCTGTTCGTTATTCGGCGACGCTCAGGAACCGGCTAAGGTGCTGGTTCGGCGAGTTGTCCTGCCAGCCCTTGACGCGGTCGGAAACCAGCCAAAGGTCGGCCTGGGTCAGAAGCGGAGCGATCGGCTGTTCCTTCATCAGCAGAGCTTCGGCTTCATGCAGCAGCTTGGAGCGCGCTGCCGGATCCTGCTCCTCGTAGGACTTCTTCATCAGGCCATCGAATTCAGCGTTTTCGAAGTGGCCGTAGTTGAAGGTCTTGTTGGAGCTGAGGCTGAGAGCGAGGAAGTTCTCGGCATCGGCGTAGTCGGCAACCCAGCCGGCGCGCGCCACGTTGAACTTGCCGCCTTCCTGCAGGTAGGCGTAGTGCGAAGACACGTCGAGGTTCACCAGCGACACCTTGGCGCCGAAGGTGTTCTTCCACATGTCAGCAACGGCAGTTGCAACGCGCTCGTGGTTCGGATTGGTGTTGTAGCGCAGCTCGATTTCGAGCGGCTTGCCACCTTCGCCGTAACCGGCTTCCTTCATCAGGGCCAGTGCCTTGTCTTCACGATCGAGCTGCGACAGGGTGCCGAACTCGGCCTTGGACGGCTCACCGTAGCTCTCGATGCCCGGGGGCACCATCGAGTAGGCCGGAAGCTGCGAACCAGCGTAGATTTCCTTGGCAAGGAAGTCGCGGTCGACGGCCATGGACAGCGCCTGACGGACGCGAACGTCGCTATAGGGCTCCTGGCGGGTGTCGAAGGCATAGTAGTAGGTCGCGAGCGTCGGCGACACGTGGACCTGATCGCCATGGGACTTGCGCAGACGATCGAGCTGATCGGCCGAGAAGTTGTAGGCGAGATCCATTTCCTTGGCTTCGAAGCGGCGGACCGAAGCGGCCTGGTCGTCGATCGGGTAGAAGATGACCTTGTCGAGCTTGACGTTAGCGGCATCCCAGTAGTTGGGGTTCTTGACGGCGGTCAGGCTGTCGTTCGGAACGTGGGCGGCAAGCGTGAACGCACCGTTCGAAACCATAACGCCGGGCTTGACGAAGTCCGCGCCGTTCTTTTCGACGCTGGCCTTGCTGACCGGAAGTGCAGTCTGGTGCGCAAGCAGTTCGAGGAAGAACGGGGTCGGGCGCTCAAGCGTGATTTCAAGCGTCTTGTCGTCGACGGCCTTCATGCCAAGCTGGTCGGTCGGCAGTTCGCCCTTGTTGACCTTTTCGGCGTTCTTGATCGGGAAGAGAATGTTGGCGTAACCGGCCGCAACCTTCGGGTCTTCGACACGGCGGAACGAGAAGACGAAATCTTCGGCCGTCACCGGCGAACCGTCGGACCACTTGGCATCAGCGCGCAGCTTGAAGGTGTAGACCGTGCCGTCGTCCGAAAGCTCCCACGTTTCGGCTGCACCCGGGACGATCTTGCCCGATGCGTCATAGACGGTGAGGCCTTCGTAGAGATCCTTCAGGATGAACTCTTCGATGTTGATCGACGTATGGGCCTGGTCCAGCGTCTGCGGCTCACCGGCATTGCCACGATGCAGGACAGCTTCGGCAAGAGCCGGGCTTGCTCCGATGAGCAACGAGCCGATCAGCGCGGCAGCGCTAAGGTTGAGTTTCAGTGAGGCCATTTCGTTTCTCTCCTTCCCCTTTTTTGGGTTTGTGATCGCAGGAGAGAAGTGCAAATCTTTCTCAAACGCAAGGCGGATTCTGCAGCCGGCTGCATCTTTATCTATAGAGCCGTAATTTTGTGAACTTTAAAGTTGTATTTCGTTTGCGATCGTTTTCGTCGTTTTTGCGACGCAGATATGACAGCGGCGCGGTAATCCACGCCTATCTCCTGTAACGTTTTAGATGCGACCGCCATTTTGCCGGATCGAGGCCAAGAATCAGCCGTCGTGCAAACTTCGTGAATTCGAGGGGCAGTTTACGTAATGTGCGAAAAGAAACAGGGCCTTTGCCGCAATCTTCTTGCAGCACGTCCGCTGAACGGTCACGCCGCGCTTCCTCACAGGCCATTTCCAACTCGGTGCAGCTCGCCATCGGCGCGCGCAAAGGTAGCATTTAGCCCGATCGATCCGACCCGCGGTGACGCACCACTAGAAAGCGAAACGGTTAGATCCGTCCTGTTGCATCCAGTCCACAGTAAAATCGATTGAAGCGCGTCCGGCACCCCTCGCAGCCAGCCTGTCGCCCGTTGCCAAACCACTTTGATGAACTATTGTGCGCCTGACTTCGGTGGGCGCGACCATTTCGCACGCGTTGTCACGTCGCACGACAAATCCGGCCATCGACTGGTGTCGATGAAACCACGTGCGGCGGCATGGCCGGACCATTTTCGTCGCGCACCAAGCTGCGCAGAGACATATAAAGGGAGATTATCGAATGGCATTGATCACATTGCGGCAACTGCTCGACCATGCGGCGGAGAACGACTACGCACTGCCGGCGTTCAATGTGAACAATCTCGAATACATTCAGGCCGTCATGCGCGCTGCAGACGCGACTGATTCTCCCGTTATCCTGCAAGCAAGCCGCGGCGCTCGCTCCTACGCGGGTGACGCCTTCCTGCGCCACCTCATCCTGGGTGCTGCTGAAGAATATCCGCATATTCCGGTTTGTCTGCATCTCGACCACGGCGACCAGCCGTCGACGTGCATTTCGGCGATCACCAACGGCTTTACATCGGTCATGATGGACGGGTCGCTGGAAAAGGACGGCAAGACCGTCGCGAGCTATGAATACAATGTCGCAGTCACCGCCGAAGTCGTGAAGATCGCGCACGCGGCCGGCGTTTCCGTCGAAGGCGAACTCGGCTGCCTTGGCAACCTGGAAACCGGCGCTGGCGACAAGGAAGATGGCCACGGCTTCGAGGGCAAGCTGTCGCGCGAGGAACTGCTGACCGATCCGGAGCAGGCTTTCGACTTCGTCACCAAGACCGGTGTGGATGCGCTCGCCGTCGCCATCGGCACCAGCCATGGCGCCTACAAGTTTACCCGTGAGCCGGATGGCGACATCCTGTCGATCGAAACCATTGCCAAGATCAACAAGCGTCTGCCGAACACCCATCTCGTGATGCACGGCTCGTCCTCTGTTCCGAAGGATCTACAGGATCTGTTCAACACCTATGGCGGCAAGATGAAGCCGACCTGGGGCGTTCCGGTCTCGGAAATCCAGAAGGCGATCCCGCTCGGCGTTCGCAAGGTCAATATCGACACCGACCTGCGTCTCGCCATGACCGGCACGATCCGCAAGAACTTTGCCGAAAATCCGGAAAATTTCGACCCGCGCACCTACCTGAAGCCGGCGACGGCGCTCATGACCGAGGTTTGCCGCGAGCGCTTCGAAGCCTTCCGTACCGCCGGCAAGGCATCGAAGATCCGCACCCTGCGCCTGCCGGAAATGGCCAAGCGCTACGCCGCGGCCTGATCGGCATCAGGCACGCCGCCGTCAGAATGTCGGCGGCGTGTTGATCCACAGAAGGACCGTTTCGCCGTCATGCCGGTTTGTCCAGGCATGGCGGCGTTTGCTTTCGAAGTAGAGCGAATCGCCGACCCCAAGGTCGTAAAACTGGTCATTGTCGAGAATGAACTCGACGCGCCCCGAAAGCACATAGACGAATTCCTCCCCCTCATGCCGGTAAGCGCCTTCGCTTGAAGCACCGGGCTCCAGCACGAAACGATGGCAGTCCATCTGGTTGCGACCGTCGGCAAGGAGCTGGACCGTGACGCCGGGCGTGGTCTTCGGCCAGGCCCGCCATTCTCCCGCCCGGACAACGGCGCGTGCGTCCGCCTCTTCCTCGCCCGACAGGCTCGAAACCGTCGATCCGAAATATGCGGCGATGTTGTGCAAAACGGCAACTGACACGCCTTGCGAGGTGCGCTCGAGCGTCGAGAGTACGGAAGCGGCAATCCCGATCTCGCCCGCAACCAGCTCCAGCGTCTTGCCGGCGGCATGGCGCAGACTGCGCAATTTGCGGCCGACCTGGTTGTCGATACCGCTCTCTCCCGGCGCAGGCGCGTCATCATCCGCAGCCACCTCGGCTTCGAGTGCTTCTCTGATAGCCGCCGGGTTGAGACCGCGTTCGACGCGAAACCAGGAAATGCGTTTCAGTCGCGCCAGATCGGCTTCCGTGTATTGCCGGTGGCCCGTCGGTGAACGCTCCGGCACGACCAGTCCTTGCGTTTCCCACAATCGGAGCGTCGAGGCGGACACTCCCGCCAATCGTGCAGCCTCGGCAACCTTGTAGCGCACGCCGCTCATTTTCTCTTCCTTGTTACAACCGCCTGGTCCGGCAACGAATCTGCGCCGCACCCGCGCGCTCACGAACTTATCCGCCCGACCTAAGCTTTTACAAGAATGCCTCATCAGCGCCGGTGTTCTCTCGATCACCAAATTTGATTTGCATTCCATTTTGAAAGATGTACCACTTCCCAAATAAACTTGCAGAAAAAATGCAACATATTGCCTTCGCCAGCAACAGGACACGCACCATGACTAGCCTCACCGATCGTAAGAACGCTGCCATTTCCCGCGGCGTGGGCATGACCACGCAGATCTACGCCGACCGTGCGGAGAACGCCGAAATCTGGGACAAGGAAGGCAACCGCTATATCGACTTCGCCTCCGGCATCGCCGTCGTCAACACCGGCCATCGCCATCCGAAGGTGATCGCCGCCGTCAAGGCGCAGCTCGATCGCTTCACCCACACCTGCCATCAGGTCGTACCCTACGAGACCTATGTGCATCTCGCCGAGCGCCTGAACGCGCTTGCGCCCGGCGATTTCGCCAAGAAGACGATCTTCGTCACCACAGGTGCCGAAGCCGTAGAAAATGCAGTCAAGATCGCCCGTGCGGCGACTGGTCGCCAGGCCGTGATCGCCTTTGGCGGCGGCTTCCATGGCCGCACATTCATGGGCATGGCGCTTACCGGCAAGGTGGTGCCTTACAAGGTTGGCTTCGGCGCCATGCCGGGCGACGTCTTCCACGCGCCCTTCCCGATCGAACTTCACGGCATCACCGTCGAGCAGTCGCTGGCCGCGCTGAAGAAACTGTTTGCTGCCGATGTCGATCCTGGCCGGGTCGCTGCGATCATCATCGAGCCGGTGCAGGGCGAAGGCGGCTTCTACCCGGTTCCGCCAGCCTTCATGAAGGCACTGCGCGAAATCTGCGACCAGCACGGCATTCTTTTGATTGCCGATGAAGTCCAGACCGGCTTTGCCCGCACGGGCAAGATGTTTGCGATGGATCATCATGAGGTCGCAGCCGACCTGATGACGATGGCAAAGAGCCTTGCCGGTGGCTTCCCGCTCGCTGCCGTCACCGGCCGCGCCGAGATCATGGACGCGCCGGCCCCCGGCGGTCTTGGCGGCACCTATGGTGGCAATCCGCTCGGTATTGCCGCGGCGCATGCCGTGCTCGATGTCATCGCCGAGGAGAAACTTTGCGAACGGGCCGAACAGCTTGGCGGCCGACTGAAGCAGCGCCTTGCCGCGATCCGCGAGCAGGCGCCCGAGATCGTCGACATCCGCGGCCCGGGCTTTATGAACGCCGTGGAATTCAATGATGTGAAGACCAATCTGCCGAGCGCCGACTTTGCCAACAAGGTTCGGCTGATCGCGCTCGACAAGGGCCTGATCCTGCTCACCTGCGGCGTGCACGGCAACGTCATCCGGTTCCTGGCACCGATCACGATCCAGGACAACGTCTTTGCCGAGGCGCTCGACATCCTCGAAGCCTCGATCCTCGAAGCGCGCGGTTGACGCCTTGCCGGGCGACCGCTAACGCGGTTGTCTGGGCCGATGAAATGGCTCCGGGCGTCGGGAGGAACGACGCCCGCAAGAACAAACAGGAAGCGGGCCGGTCGGCATGCGACGGGCATCGCTGGAGGATGCCCATCATGAGCCTGACGCCCGCCTTGACCAGACACTTGCGCGATGCGGAATTGTTTTCCGCATTGGACGGTATTGCGCATACGGCCGGGGCCTGGGACGGCGAGACTTTCGACGTCTTCAATCCGTCGACCGGAGAGCTGCTGGCGACCCTGCCGGATATGGGCATTGCACAGGCGAGCGCTGCGATCGATGCGGCCGCCGCCGCGCAAGCCCTTTGGGCAGCAAAACCGGCCAAGGACCGAAGTGCGGTGCTTCGGCGCTGGCACGACCTGATCATTTCCCATGCCGACGATCTCGCCGCCATCCTCACCGCCGAAATGGGCAAGCCGATCGGCGAATCGAAGGGCGAGGTGCTGCACGCTGCCGCCTATGTCGAATGGTACGCCGAGGAGGCGAAGCGCATCTATGGCGAAACCTTCCCGGCACCGGCCAATGACCGACGCATGCTGGTCATCAAGCAGCCGGTCGGCGTCGTCGGGACGATCACCCCTTGGAACTTCCCTGCTTCCATGGTCGCCCGCAAGATCGCGCCCGCGCTTGCCGCCGGCTGCGCCATCGTGTTGAAGCCCGCAGAACAGACACCGCTCGTTGCCGGCGCCATGTTCGTGCTCGCCGAGAAGGCCGGCTTCCCTGCAGGCGTCGTCAATCTGCTCTACGCTTCGGAAGGGGCTGCGATCGGGCGCGAACTCTGCAGCAACCCCAAGGTCCGCAAGATCAGCTTTACCGGCTCGACGGAAGTCGGCCGCCTGCTGATGCGCCAGTGTTCAGACCAGATCAAGAAGGTGAGCCTGGAACTCGGCGGCAACGCCCCCTTCATCGTCTTCGACGATGCCGATATCGACGAGGCGGTCGATGGGGCTGTCCAGGCGAAATTCCGCAACGCCGGCCAGACCTGCGTTTCGGCAAACCGCATCTATGTGCAATCGGCCGTGCATGACGCGTTTGCGGAGAAATTCGTGGCACGCGTCGCCGAACTCTCCGTCGGCGACGGCTTTTCCGCCGGCGTCACCATCGGCCCGATGATCGACCGGCATGCGATCGAGAAGATCGAGGCCCACGTCGCCGACGCCGTGTCGAAGGGCGCTAAGGTGCGCGCCGGCGGTCATCGCATCGGCGCGTCGGGCACGTTCTTCGAGCCGACGGTCCTCACCGGCATCTCGACCGACATGCGCGTCGCGCAAGAAGAGACATTCGGCCCCATCGCTCCGATCATCCGCTTCGAGACCGCCGAACAGGTGATCGCCGAGGCGAACGATACGATCTATGGCCTCGCCGCCTATTTCTACGCCGAGAACCTCAAGCGCGTATGGCATGTGGCCGAGGCGCTCGAATACGGCATGGTCGGCATCAACACCGGCCGCATGTCCTCGGAGGCTGCCCCCTTCGGCGGCATCAAGCAGTCGGGTATCGGCCGCGAAGGCTCCCGCCACGGGCTCGAGGACTATCTGGAGATGAAGTATCTCTGCATGGGCAACATCTGACGTTTCAAGCGTGATCCTGGCGATCAATCGATGATGTGGTAGCCGCCGTCGACATAGAGAACCTGCCCGGTTATCAGCCGCGCGGCATCGTGAGCGAGAAATGCCGTAGCGGCACCAACGTCGTCGATGTCCACAAGCTCGCGGGCCGGCGACTTGACCTTGGTCTTTTCAAGCAGCGCATCGAATTCCGGGATGCCGGAGGCGGCACGGGTCGCAAGTGCGCCAGGCGAAATGGCGTGAACGCGGATGCCCTTCGGGCCAAGTTCGGCGGCGAGATAGCGGACGGCACTTTCCAGTGCCGCCTTGGCGACACCCATGATGTTGTAATTTTCCACCACGACCTGCGAGCCGTGATAGGTCATGGTGAAGAGCGTGCCGCCATTCTTCATCAGTGGTTCGGCCAGATGCGCCATGCGGATGAACGACCAGCAGGATATGTCCATGGTCTTCAGGAAGCCCTCGCGCGGCACGTCGACGACGCGTCCGCCGAGCGTATCCTTCGGCGAAAAGGCGATGGAATGCACGACGAAGTCGAGCTCTCCCCAGCTCTTCGCGATCTCCTCGAAGACCGCTTCCATCTGACCGGGAATAGCAACGTCGAGCGGGAGGAAGATCGGCGCTTCGAGCTCGCGCGCCAACGGCTCCACATGGGGCTTGGCCTTGTCATTGAGATAGGTGACGGCGACTTCGGCCCCGAAGGCGCGGAAGGCGCGAGCGCAACCCCACGCAATCGAGCGGTCGTTGGCGATGCCAACGATGAGGCCTTTGCGGCCTTCGAGAAGCTTGGCCTTCGCGGCGGGAATGGACATGGATTGCCTCCGTTGGGTCAAGCTGCAAGGGTTTTCAGAAGTGCCAGCGTGTGGCGCGCGATCATCAATTCCTCATCGGTCGGAAGAACGTAGAGCGCGACGCGGCTTGAAGCCGTGGAGATCAGGGTGGCTCCGCTGTCGTTGGCGACTGGGTCGAGTTCAGCTCCAAGCCACGCGAGACCTTCCGCGATCCGAGCACGGATCGGGGCGGAGTTCTCGCCGACGCCTGCGGTGAAGACGAAGGCGTCGATGCCGCCGAGCGCGGCCGCAAGCATCCCGGCGTTGAGCCCGCAGCGATAGACGAAGTGATCGATGGCGAGTTTGGCATGCGGATCGTTGCTTGCCAGGAGATCGCGCATGTCGTTCGACACCCCGGAGAGCCCCTTGAGTCCGGCGTCATGGTAGAGCAGATCCGATACCGCCTTCGCACTCATGCCGCGCTGGAGGATCAGGTAAAGCACGACGCCCGGATCGAGCTGACCCGGCCTGGTACCCATCGGCAGGCCATCGAGCGCAGTGAAGCCCATGGTCGTCTCGACGCTGTGCCCGTCGCGCAGGGCACACATCGAAGCACCGCTGCCAAGATGAGCAACAATCACCCTGCCCCGCGCATCGCGCGGCGCTACCTCGCCGAGGTGCTCGGCTATGTACTCGTAGGAAAGGCCATGGAAGCCATAGCGCCGCACGCCCTCGTCATAGAAGCGGCGCGGCATCGCATAGCAGTTCACCTCTTCGGGGTGCCCGTGATGGAAGGCGGTATCGAAGCAGGCGACCTGCGGCACGTCGGGATTGATTGCCATTGCCTGACGAATGGGCGCGAGGTTGTTGGGCTGGTGCAAAGGCGCCAGATCCTGATAGCTCGCCAGCCGGTCAAGCACGGCCGCGTCGATCAGCACGGGCGCGGCATAGTCCGGTCCGCCATGCACCACCCGATGGCCGATTGCGCGCAAAGTGAAACCCTCAAGCGTCAGCAGCCAATCCCGCGCCGCCGCAATTGCTGCTGGCAAATCGCGAACAGCATCTGCCTCGTAGCTCCGGTCGACGAGTACGGCACCGTCGGCACTCTTCGCCTGCAAGCGCGGACGTGTGCCGATACCACCAATCTGGCCTTTGATCTGACGTATGAGGCCTGCGTCGGCAATCCCGAACAACTGAAACTTTAGACTGGACGACCCGGCATTGACGACGAGGAGTGCGTCCATGATCACACCGCTGCAACTTGTGCGACCCGCCGCCGTGCCGCGTAGAGCGCGGCTACGGCACAGGAAGCGAGACGCGTACGAACCGTATCCGCCCGCGATGTCAGCACGATCGGCACGCGTGCGCCAAGCACGATGCCGGCGGCGTCGGCATGGGAAAGGAAGGTAAGGTTCTTGGCGAGCATGTTGCCGGCCTCGAGATCCGGCACCACCAGGATCTGGCCACGGCCGGCGACCGGCGAAACGATGCCCTTGATGCGGGCGGCCTCCGGGTCAATCGCGTTGTCGAAGGCGAGCGGGCCATCGAGCAGGCCGCCGGTGATCTGGCCGCGCTCTGCCATCTTGCAGAGCGCCGCTGCTTCGATCGTCGACGGTATTTTCGTCGTTACAGTCTCCACCGCCGACAGAATGGCGACACGCGGCTGGCCGAGGCCGATCGTCACCCAGAGATCGATCGCGTTCTGCACGATGTCGCGCTTGGCCTCGAGGTCCGGAAAGATGTTGATCGCGGCATCGGTGATGAACAACGTCTCGGCATGGCCAGGCACATCCATGATGAAGACGTGGCTGATCCTTCGGTCGGTCCTGAGCCCGGTTGCGGAGGCCGCAACTTCCTTCATCAGCTCGTCCGTGTGCAGGCTCCCCTTCATCAGGAGCTCGCCGCAGCCCTCTCGGATCATTGCTACGGCCTTGGCGGCGGCCGCATGGCTGTGCGGCACATCGACGATCTCGCGCCCGGCGAGGTCGAGGCCGTGCTCCGCGGCGACAGAGCGGATCTTCGCTTCCGGCCCGACGAGAACGGGCGCGATCAGGCCCATGTGGGAAGCTTCCAACGCACCGCGCAACGAAGTCTCGTCGCAAGGATGCGCCACGATCGTGACAGCCGGCGTTTCGTCCCGCGCGGCTGCGATCAGGCGGTCGTATTTGGACAGTTCAGGCGTCGGTGTGCTTGCTTCGGACACGTCGGAAACTCCCTCGTCGATCAGGATGCCTTGCGATTGCGAACGGTCTTGCCGGCAGTGATCGAGACCGGTGGTTCGCCGCCGAGGCGAAAGAGCGTCGCCACCCGTTGCAGCCGCTCGGCGGCGACGCCCGTCACCGCACCGGACGCTTCGAGGACTTCCCGCAGGGCGGCAAAAGCCGATCGCCGCTCCTCCATCGCCTCCGGCAACAATGCCGGAAGGGCCGCAAGCGCGGCATCTTCGTCGATCAGCAGCATGAAGTATTGCTCCCGCATCACCGCCTTGAACGCGGCAAGATCCAATTGCCGCGTTTCCGGACGAGCCTGCCGCAGCCGGCGCACAGCCTCGAATCCGCGCTCGTCGGCGCCGCCGCGCGCCATGCCGACGAAAGTCAGTGCTCTGGCGAGACCTTCACAGGTCCCGCCCTGCTCCATTCGGGATCGAAGTTCGCCGATCCGCGCCTCGACGAGTTCCTGATGCAGAAGGCTTTTTGCTGCCTTGCGCGGTTTCCCGGCGCGCGCATCGATGCCGAGCGCCGCCTGCAGGGTCGGAGAGCCGTAAATGGCGTGAAAGCTCTGTTCCGAAAGATACTCGGCCGTCCGCCGCCATCCCTCGAACCCGTCGACGATCTGTTGAGACAAGGCCTCCTGCCATGCGACGAAAGGGTTCTCCGGGGCTACCGGCTCGCGGGTTTCACGGACCTGCTCTGCAAGAGCCCTCGCCCAATCCATGAAGGGATTGTCAGGCCCGAACAGCGCATATTGCAGGCGCAGCGGATGCAGATTCCGCATCGCCGCGGCCACCGACGGCGTCACCGCCGCCTTGACTGCTGGCTGCAGGTAGGTGCGGTAGAGCGCGAGATTGACTTCCGAGAGCTTCGCCGCGGTGGCGAAACGGCGTTCATCCTCGGCGTCGTTGCCACCAAGCGCGCGGATATCGTCGAGCGTGCGTGGTTCGCAGCGCATCAGCCATTCGCCGGAAGCGAACTCCCTGCCTTCGGCGACCTCTCCTGCCGGTGTCAGCACGGCTTCGTACAACCCAGGGGGCAACACATCGATCAGGTCGATGTTGGAAGCGAATTCGTCGTGCTCCTTGCGCGCAACACCGGCCGACACGAAGATGCCGAGATGCCCGATCGTCTCATGGACGGTGTAGACGATGGTCTGGCCATAGGCGCGGATCTCGTCGACGCTGTCATAGAGATCGAGGATCCAGTCGAGTGCCTGCTGCGGCGGCGTAATGTTGTCGCCCTTCGAGCAGAAGACCACGATTGGAGAATTTACGTTGCGCAGATCGATAGCGGTTCCATCTGATGTCCGGATCTCGCCGGCCGCAAGCTTGTTGCCGACAAAGAGTTCATCGACGATGAACTGCATTTCCTCAGCGTTCAGCGTCACATGGCCGCCCCACCAGCGCTCAAAGCCGAGATAGCGCGCCGCTTCGGTATCGATCTTCGAATAGAGATTGTACTGCTTGGTCCAGAGCGTGTTGGCCGGGTTCTGGTTTTCGAAGTTTTGCACCAGCCAGGCGCCATCGAAGATACCGGCGCCGAGATCGCCGGTCAGCGCCGTCAGCCAGCTGCCGCCGAGAAGTCCGCCGGAATAGCGCATCGGGTTCTGCCCCTTCACGCCGGCCCAATAGGAAAGCGGCGCGCCGGCGATAATGATCGGGCCGAACAGCTCTGGTCTGAGCGCGGCGACGATCATCACGGCCCACCCGGCCTGGCAATTGCCGATCACGCAGGGCTTGCCGTCCGCAGACGGATGGCGCGCAATGACGGTTTCGAGAAAGTTCGCTTCGGCAAGAGCAATATCCTCAATGGTCTGACCGGGCACGGGATCGGGAAGAAAGCCGATGAAATAGCAGGGATGGCCCGCCTTCAGCGCCACGCCGATTTCGCTATCGGCCTTGAAGCCGCCAATTCCGGGACCGTGGCCGGCACGGGGATCAACCACGACAAAAGGCCGTTTCGACAGGTCAACCGCCACACCTTCGGGCGGAACGATCTTGACCAGTGCATAGTTCACCGGCCGCGCGAGCGTGCGCCCGTCATGAATGAGTTCGACCTCGAATTCCAGCACGTTTGGAGCGGTTTGCGTGCGGTGTTCCTCGTATTGCGCGCCGCGCTCACGCATGACGTCGAGAAACAGCACCGAACGCTGCCACGCGTCCAACGAATAGGCGTAAGCGTCAGCAAATGTCGGAATGCTGGTTGGCTTGGGCATGATGTCCACTCCTCGGTGCGATTGAGGGTCGGGCCTGTTCCCGAAGGCTATAGGGCAGTGCAAGTGGTCAAGTGTTGATTTACGTCAAAAACGACATGCGTAGCGCGACCCGAAACGCCTCATCGGGGCCATAGGAATATATCTGCGGAGTGTTGCCGCGAATTCTCACCGTTGCGATATGCTAGGCTCGCACCCGGTCGACGGCGTCCACTTCTCACCTGTAGTCTCGTCTTCTTCGCACTGCAGCATCGTACAGAAACATGCACTCCACAAGACAACCCTTGAAATTTGAGACGCAGCTTGCCAATTGGGGCGAAACCCAAAGGAGGTCCCACCGCGATGAGCGAAACTGAAATGTCCGTAGAGAAACATGTCTTCGAAGCCGATGTAGCCAGGCTGCTCCATCTCATGGTGCACTCGGTCTATTCCGACAAGAACGTCTTCCTCCGCGAACTGATTTCCAACGCCGCGGACGCCTGCGAGAAGTTGCGATACGAGGCGATCGTCTCGCCCGAGCTTTTGGCCGGCGACACGAGCCCCGGCATCAAGCTGACGCTCGACGAGGAAAACAACCGCCTCGTCGTCGAGGACAACGGCATCGGCATGAGCCGCGACGAGCTCGTTGAAGCGCTCGGCACCATCGCCCGCTCGGGCACGCGCGCCTTCATGGAGCGCATCGAGGCCGCCCAGGGCAAGGAAGGCGCGCAGCTCATCGGCCAGTTCGGCGTCGGCTTCTATTCCGCCTTCATGGTCGCCGACAAGGTTGACGTCATCTCGCGCCGAGCCGGCTCCGATCACGCCTGGCTCTGGTCGTCCGACGGCAAGGGCAGCTACACGGTGGCAGCAGCCGATCTCGCAGACGCGCCGGCGCGCGGCACGCGCATCACCCTGCACCTGATGGACGATGCCAAGACCTACACCTCGCGCTGGACGGTCGAGCGCATCGTCAAGGATCAGTCCGGCCATGTGCCCGTGCCGATCTCAATCGTCGAGAAGCCCGGCGCCGAGCCGGTCTCCGTCGGCGATGGCACGGCGCTCTGGACAAAGCAGAAGAGCGAGATTTCCAAGGAAGACTACGCCGATTTCTACCGCGGCGTTTCCGGCCAGTACGACGACCCGGCATTGACGGTGCATTTCCGTGCCGAGGGCCGGCACGAATATACCGCACTTGCCTTCGTACCTGGCTCCAAGCCCTTCGACCTCTTCGATCAGGACCGCAAGGGCCGGATGAAGCTCTACGTCAAACGTGTCTTCATCACCGACGAGGCGGAGTTGCTGCCGCGCTACCTGCGCTTCGTGCGCGGGCTCGTCGACACTTCGGATCTTCCGCTCAACGTTTCGCGCGAGATGATCCAGGAAAGTCCGCTGCTGTCGAGCATCCGCAAGGGTCTCACCAACCGCGTGCTGACGGCGATCGAAAAGCTGGCCGAGAGCGACAAGGAAACGTTCGACAAGGTTTGGGAAAACTTCGGCAGCGTGCTGAAGGAAGGCATCTACGAGGACTTCGAACGCCGGACGCAGCTGATTGCGCTTTCCCGCTTCCGCACGACCGTGTCCGAAGACGGTCATCGCGGCCTTGCCGACTACGTCAAGGACATGAAAGACGGCCAGTCGGCGATCTATTACCTAACGGGTGACAACCTTGCCCAGCTCAAGGCCTCGCCGCAGCTCGAAGGTTTTCGCGCCCGCGGCATCGAGGTGCTGTTGCTGACCGACCCGGTCGACAGCTTCTGGGTGACCTCGGCACCGGACTTCGACGGCAAGCCGATGAAGTCGATCACGCAAGGCTCAGCCGATCTCGGCAGTGTCGCGAAGCCGGAAGGCAGCACCGACAGCGCGCCGGAAACAAGCCAGGCC
The DNA here is from genome assembly GCF_013283195.1 of Ensifer adhaerens. Taxonomy (GTDB): domain Bacteria; phylum Pseudomonadota; class Alphaproteobacteria; order Rhizobiales; family Rhizobiaceae; genus Ensifer; species Ensifer adhaerens_G. The sequence goes on from NZ_JABEKT010000004.1 coordinate 43,014, forward strand.
GTAACGGACTTCGTCACCTTCGCCAAGGAAACACTGGGCGAGGCCGTATCAGAGGTTCGCACGTCGGATCGCCTCACGGAAAGCGCTGTCTGCCTGGTGGCGCCGGAGCATGGCCCCGACCGTCAGCTTGAGAAGATGCTACAGGGCGCCGGTCGCCTCGATGGCGCGGCCAAGCCGATCCTCGAGATCAACCCCGGCCATGCGCTGATTGCGGCAATCGCCGCTTGCCCGGCCGACGACAGCGCCTTCAGGACCGACGCCGTTCAGCTTCTGCTCGACCAGGCGCGCGTGCTCGATGGTGACAAGCCGCAGGACCCGCGCGCCTTCGCTGAGCGCCTGTCGCGCGTCTTCAACCGCGCGCTCAAGGTTTAACGCGCCGGCCCAACAGACTGTAATTGCAGGAGATGAAGGGGTGAGAGGGTGAAATCCCTCTCACCCTTTCGCTTGTTCGGGCACAGGCGTCATATCGATCTCGGCCAGCACCTCGGCCGTATGTTCGCCGAGACGCGGAACACCGCGGTCGAGCACCAGCGAGGCGTCGGAAAAGCGGATCGGCGTTCGGACGCCCGGCGAAGTTCCTCCAGCCGCGCCGGAATGCGGGGTGTCGATCTGCATCTGCCGATGCACGATCTGCGGATCGGCAAAGACGTCGGCGACCGTGTTGATCGGGCCGCCGGGAACCCCGGCCTCTTCCAGCAGCGTCAGAAGCGTATCTCGCTCGAACCTTGCCGTTTCCGCGCTGAGCGCCGGTGTCAGGCTGTCGCGATTCTGAACGCGGGAGGCGTTGGTCAGATAGCGCTCGTCTGTCGCCAGATCAGCGCGACCAAGCAGGTTGCAGAATTTCACGAACTGCCGGTCGTTGCCGACGGCAACGATCAGATGTCCGTCAGCCGTCGGAAAGACCTGATAGGGCGCGATATTCGGATGGGCGTTGCCAAGGCGGCGTGGCGCCTTTCCCGAGACCAGAAAATTGAGCGCCTGGTTGGCAAGCACGCCGGTCATGCAGTCAAGCAACGCCATATCGATCTGCTGGCCCTTGCCGGTGCGCTCACGCTGCGCCAAAGCTGCCTGTACGGCGATGACGCCGTAGAGCCCTGTGAAGATGTCGGCAAAGGCGACGCCGATCTTCTGCGGCTCGCGGTCCGGCTCGCCTGTCAGGTCCATGATCCCGCTCATGCCCTGGACGATATAGTCGTAGCCGGCGCGATGGGCGTAGGGTCCATCCTGGCCAAAGCCCGTCACCGAGCAATAGATCAGGCGCGGGTTGACCTTCTTCAGGCTCTCATAGTCGAGGCCATATTTCTCGAGGCCGCCGACCTTGAAATTCTCGAGCAACACGTCGGATTGCGCCACCAGCCGGCGAACGGCTTCCTGCCCTTCCTCGGTGGTGAAATCGAGCACGACCGAGCGCTTGCCGCGGTTGCAGGCGTGGAAATAGGCGGCATCGAGCTTCTCGCCGTCCTCGCCCTCCACGAAGGGAGGCCCCCAAGTGCGGGTGTCGTCACCCGCCGGGCTTTCCACCTTTATGACGTCGGCGCCGAGATCGGCCAACGTCTGGCCGATCCAGGGGCCCGCGAGAATGCGGGCGAGTTCCAGAACACGAATACCCTTCAGTGGCGCTTCCATGACCGGCGGCTCAGAAGAAGGCCTGGAGGCCGGTCTGGGCGCGACCGAGGATCAGCGCATGGACGTCATGCGTGCCCTCGTAGGTGTTGACCGTCTCGAGGTTCACCATGTGGCGCATGACCTGGTATTCCTCGGAAATGCCGTTGCCGCCGTGCATGTCGCGCGCCATGCGAGCGATATCGAGCGCCTTGCCGCAGTTGTTGCGCTTGACGAGCGAGATCATTTCAGGCGCCATCCGGCCTTCGTCCATCAGCCGGCCGACGCGGAGCGACCCTTGGAGACCGAGCGAAATCTCGGTCTGCATGTCTGCAAGCTTCTTCTGGAAGAGCTGCGTCTGTGCAAGCGGGCGGTTGAACTGCTTGCGGTCGAGACCGTACTGGCGCGCCGCGTGCCAGCAGAATTCGGCCGCACCGAGTGCGCCCCATGAGATGCCGTAGCGGGCGCGATTGAGGCAGCCGAACGGGCCCTTCAGCCCCTCCACGTTGGGCAGAAGCGCATCTTCGCCGACTTCGACGTTGTCCATGACGATTTCGCCGGTGATCGAAGCGCGAAGCGACAGTTTGCCCGCAATCTTCGGCGCCGAAAGGCCCTTCATACCCTTGTCCAGCACAAAGCCGCGAATGGCGTTGCCATGGGCCTCTGACTTCGCCCACACGACGAAGACATCGGCGAGCGGCGCATTGGAGATCCACATCTTCGAACCGACGAGGCGGTAGCCGTTGTCCGTCTTGATCGCCCGGGTTTTCATGCCCGCCGGGTCGGAGCCTGCATCCGGCTCGGTCAATCCGAAGCACCCGATCCACTCGCCGCTGATCAGCTTGGGCAGGTACTTCTGCTTCTGCTCTTCCGAGCCGTAGGCATAGATCGGGTAGATGACGAGCGAGGACTGCACGCTCATCATCGAGCGGTAGCCAGAATCGACGCGCTCGACTTCGCGGGCGACGAGACCGTAGGCGACATAGGAAGCGCCGACGCCACCATAGGTCTCCGAGACGGTGACGCCAAGCAGACCGAGATCGCCCATTTCGCGGAAGATTTCGGGATCGGTTGATTCTTCGCGATAGGCAGCAATGACCCTGGGCTGCAACCGATCCTGCGCATAGGCCCGCGCGGTATCGCGGATCATGCGCTCGTCCTCGGTCAACTGATCTTCGAGGAGGAACGCGTCATCCCATTGAAATTGCGTCTTGCCGGCCATGTCTCTCTCCCATCGGATTTTTCCACTTGCGGTTATGGCAAGCAGAACCAAGGCTTTCAAACGAAATTGAGGCACCGGCTCATGCGTCTGCGGAATGGCCCAGGCGGTCGGGGCGATCTTAACCTTGTTTAGAGACGCCTTATGGACCAGGCTTTATGGTTGCCATATCCTTAACGGGACATTTTATGGGAGTGCGTCCGTCATGGATCGTCGAATCTGCAATGTCCGTTTGACACCTTTCATCTGGTTCATCGCGCTGATGGTTGCCTGTCTGATCGCCATTCATTGCTTCGTCATGGTTTGCTGGACGATGAAGAGCTGCGGTCCCCTCACCGCATCGGTGACGAGTTTCGGCCACCTCTTCGATCTCAATCGCGAGCTCAACATTCCAAGCTGGGCAAGCTCCGTCCTGATCGTCCTGGTCGGCGCCGCTTGCATGCTGGTCGGATTGGCCGAACGGCAACAAGGCGGTTCAGCGTGGCCGTGGTGGGGGCTCGGCGTCGTGTTCGCCTACATGTCTCTGGATGAAGCGGCAGAGCTTCACGGGTTACTCGCCACCGACAAATTGGCATTGCCGGGCATGACGGGCGCCGGATTCGCCTGGATCGTGCCAGGGCTTGTGCTCGCCGCCATCATCGCCCTGGCCTATCTGCGCTGGGTGTTGAGGCAACCCGCAGAAATACGCAACCTCTTCTTCATCGCCGGCACCATCTATGTCACAGGTGCTCTCGGCTTCGAAGCAGTGGGCGGCCTGCTGGCCGATCCGACCTACTTCAACCCCGCCTATCTCGTTGCCTCCACGATCGAGGAAGCACTCGAGTTTCTCGGCATGCTGATCATGCTCTATGCCGTGCTGCGCCGACTGGACATGTCAGGCCTTGCCTTCGAGTTTGCCACGCCTCGGCCAGGCCAAATCGCGGTGGCGAAGAATGACATTCCGCGGAAAGGCCTGGGCGGAGCAACGACCGGGTGACCTTTCTCATGGGTAGGAATGGCCACCCGTCGCGGCGTGCTCTATCCGGCCGTACGCTCCGCTGCCTGCGTCTTGCAAATCACCTGCAATATGACGACAAGGCTAAAGGATGATCGGCGGAACGGCCCTTCCAGCCAGGCTGCCGGTTACCATCCACCGATAAAGGTCCAAGTAATCCATCCATGGCCAACGACCGTCTGGAACGCTTCGCGCATAACCTCGACTGGAATCTGCTACGCACCTTCGTCGTCGTCGTGGAGGAAGGCAGCATCACCGCCGCCGCCAACAGGCTGCTGTTGCAGCAGCCTGCTGTCAGCATGGCGCTCAAGCGGCTCGAACAGACTGTCGGGCAAAAGCTGATCGATCGCCGTCCGGGCCGGTTCGACCTGACAGACGCCGGAGCGAGGCTGCACGCACAGTGCCGCGACATCTTCGCCGCCGTCATCCGCCTTCCGAACGTCCTTGAAACGGCCGGCGAGGAAATCACCGGCCATCTCAACATTCATGTCGTCAGCCATGCCCACAATCCGGCCTGGGATCGCAAGCTCGAGAGTTTCTTTGCCAAGCACCCGAAGGCGACGATATCGGTGACTGTCGCCACGACTGTCGACGTGCTGAGTGCCGTCGAGCGCAACATCGCGACGATGGGGCTTTGCGACGGCAACATCCCGGACTGGCTGAACAAGGCCTTTCACGTCCGCGAACGCTATGCGCTCTACTGCGGTCGCGATCATCCGCTGTTCGGCGTCGAGGGCGTCGATTTCAACGACTTGCGCGGCAATGCCTATATCGCCTTCATCGCCGACGTGCTCGGCGGCCAGCACATGAACTCTGTTACAGCTGTGCGCGCCATCGGATCGTTCGGCCAGCAGGTTCGGGCCGTATCCTGCAATGTCGAGGAGGTTATGCGGCTGATCGCAGCCAATATCGGCATCGGTATGCTGCCGGACCATCTCGCCGCAGCCGGCGTTGCAGAGGGCCGGCTCTGGCAGCTTCCGCCCTACGACAACCTGCCGACGACAGACGTGTTTCGCATATCCAACCCCAACTCTATCCTCAACCCGGCGGAAGCTGCTTTCCTTGCACATGTGGCCGACACCGCCCCGCTTGACCACTGCCTCGAGCATCATCAAAATTGATAGCGGCATTTCCCGTTATAAATTTGAACGCAGATCGCGCGTTGCATATGGTCCGGCCAAATCAGGAGTGAGGTCGGGACATGCGTGAATTTGATGTGGCTATCATCGGCGGCGGCGTCGCAGGACTATCACTTGCTTATTTCCTGGCACCGCACCGCTCCGTCGCTATCATCGAAAGGGAAGACGGGCTCGGCTATCACAGCACCGGCCGCTCCGCCGCGGAATTCGTACTGCGTTACAACGCGCCCGAAGTGTGCAAGCTCGCCGCGATCTCCAAAACCTTCTTCGATCAGCCGCCGGAGGGCTTTTCCGACGTGCAGTTGCTCAAGCAGCGCGGCGGCGTGATGATCGCCAACGCGGAAAAGGCGGCGCGGCTGGAGGCGGTGTTTGCCGAAGAGAGTGCGGCCAATCCCGACCTCAAGAGACTGACGGTCGACGAAGCGATCGCGCTCGTTCCGGTCCTGCGACGCGAGTATGTCGCCGGCGCCTTCTACGATCCCAATTTCTGGGACATCGAGGTCGAGAACCTCATGCAAGGTTACCTGCGCGGTGCCCGTCGCCATGGCGCCGAGGTGATCGAGCGCAGCGACGTCATCGCTCCGCGCCGTGAGGGCGACCGCTGGGTGCTCTCGACGAGTGCAGGCGACATTCGCGCGCAAGTCGTCGTCAACGCCGCCGGCGGCTGGGCGGATCCGGTTGCCACTCTCTTCGGCGTGGAGCCGGTCGGCATCGTGCCACATCGCCGCACCGCGATCACCGTGGACCTCCCCGCAGAGATCGACGCCCTGACCCTGCCCGAGATCAACGAGATCGACGAGGACTTCTATATGAAGCCTGAAGGTGGGAGGCTGCTTGCCTCCCCCGCCGATGCCACACCGTGCGAGCCGAGCGACGTCCAGCCCGAGGAGATCGATGTCGCGTGGGCCGCCCATTATGTGGAGGAGGCAACGACCGTGCCCGTCCGCCGCATCTTCAAGAGCTGGTCGGGCCTGCGCAGCTTCTCGCCCGACAAGTTGCCGGTGATCGGTTATGCGAAGGGTCGGGCGGATTTCTTCTGGCTCGCCGGCCAGGGCGGCTACGGCATCCTGACATCACCGGCATTGGGCGCTTTTGCCGCCAACCTGCTGATCGGGGCGCCCGCACCCGAGAGCTTCGCCGCCAACGGCCTTGGTGCCACCATCTTTAGCGCGGAGCGCTTCCAGCAGTAGCAACGGGTCTTCCTGTCCCGCTGAATGTGTCACATTTTGTTAACGACGTCCTTGAGGGTGTGAACTGTAACACAAACGACAAGAAACTGACATTTCGCTTTCATGAAGCGCCGATATGGCAGGTGTCATACCGATGACCGGTCTCCCCGTAAGAGGACCTGCTAGAAATGTTTCAGTTGAAGAACGTAACCCGCCAGTTCGGCAAGAAGACAGCCGTGAGCTCGGTTACCTTCGACATCCCCCAGGGCCAGATGGTCGGCGTGATCGGTCGCTCCGGCGCTGGCAAGTCGACGTTGCTGCGCATGATCAATCGCCTGGTCGACCTGTCGTCCGGCTCGATCGAATTCGCCGGCACGGAAGTCTCGTCGCTGCGGGGTGCCGCCCTTCGCAATTGGCAGCGCGACTGCGCGATGATCTTCCAGCAGTTCAACCTGGTGCCGCGCCTCGACGTGTTGACCAATGTGCTGCTCGGCCGCCTCAACCATCGTTCGACGGTGCTCAGCATCCTCAACATGTTTACCCGCGAAGAGCGCATCATGGCGATCGGCGCGCTGGAACGCCTCGGCATCGAACAGACGGCATTGCAGGCAGCCGGCACGCTTTCCGGCGGACAGCAGCAGCGCGTGGCGATTGCCCGTGCCCTGATGCAGCAGCCGAAGGTGTTGCTCGCTGACGAACCGATCGCCTCGCTCGACCCGCTCAACGCCAAGATCGTCATGGATGCACTGCGCGACATCAACGAGCGCGACGGCATCACCGTGATCACCAACCTTCACACGCTCGATACCGCGCGCAACTACTGCGAACGCATCATCGGCATGGCCCACGGCCGCGTCGTCTTCGACGGACAGCCAAAGGATCTGACGGCGGCCGCCGTCACCGAGATCTACGGCGCCGATACGGGCATCGAGGAATCGATGACCTCGACAAGCATCAACATTCCCGCGGCCGTCCCGCAGGAACAAACGGCATCTGCCGGCCTCCAGCCGCTGGCACTGGCCGGCATCTGACGCCCGCCAGGATCGAAGGCCCACGTCAAGGGCACCTCTTTGAAACCGAATATCATCCGGCACAGCCGGAGAAACGGGAGAACCTTATGCTGAAGAAAGCTCTTCTGGGCACTGTTGCCCTGCTCGCCCTCCTCGGCCACGCCCAGGCCGAAGACCTCAAGGAATTCCGCGTCGGCATCATCGGCGGCGAAAACGAAGCGGACCGCCTGCGCAACTTCCAGTGCATCGTCGACAAGCTGCCGGCCGCAATCGGCGTCGAAAAGGTCTCGCTGTTCCCGGCCGCCGACTATGACGGCGTCATCCAGGGCCTGCTCGGCGGCACGCTCGACTACGCTGAACTCGGCGCGTCCGGCTTTGCCAAGATCTACCTCGCCAAGGCTGACGCGGTCGAGCCGATCCTGACGACGGTCCAGACCGACGGTTCGACCGGCTACCACTCGATCATGGTCGCCCGCAAGGATTCGGGCATCACCAAGCTCGAAGACCTGAAGGGCAAGAAGCTCGGCTTCGCCGATCCGGACTCGACCTCGGGCTACCTGATCCCGCTCGTCACCCTGCCGGAATCGATCGGCGCGCCGGTCAAGGAATTCTTCGCTGAAACCGGCTTCGGCGGCGGTCACGAAAACCTCGTTCTCGAAGTCGTCAAGGGCACCTTCGATGCCGGCACGACCTTCGGTTCGGGCGTCGGCGAATTCAAGGACGGCTACACCTCGGGCAACCTGAAGAAGATGGTCGACAAGGGCATCCTCGACATGAACGACCTGGTCGAGCTCTGGAAGTCGCCGCTGATCCCGAATGGCCCGATCGTCGTCCGCTCGACGATGAACGACGACATGAAGGCCAAGTTCAAGCAGTTCATGCTCGACCTGCCGAAGACCGATGCCGCCTGCTTCTCCGCCATCCAGGGCGGCGATTTCACCGGCTTCACCGAAGTCAACGCCGACTTCTACAAGCCGATCATCGACGCCCGCAAGGCGACGATCGGCGGCTGATCTTCCCGATCATTCAAGGACGCTGGCCGCCAAAGCGGCCAGCGTTCGCCTTTTTGCTAGGGCGCTGGTAGCGCCTGTCGACAGAGGCCGGCACTGCCGGAACATTCATGGCAACTTCCATGCTCCCGAAGCATCTGAGTGACAATGGCGCGCTAGTGGAGCGTCACTGGCAGGAGCTGAATTCCCGCCGTCGGCTCTACTCCTGGCTCGGCTTCGCCGTGCTGATGCTCGCCCTTTCCGGCTCGCTCTGGTTTGCCAACGATTCCAATGCCGGCAAATTCTTCGACCGGCTGCCGCACTTCTTCGATTTCGTCGGCGATCTCGCGCCGCGCGACGGCCTTGAAATCTTCCGCGCCATGTTCGACCTGCCCTCGCCCTATGACGACGGCAGCTTCAAGTACAATTACCCCGAAGGTCGGCTCTACCTGACGGAAAGCTTCTACATCCCCGAATATGTGCACAAGATGCTGGAGACCGTGAACATCGCGATCTTCTCCACCGTCATCGGCACCTTCTTCGGCTTCATCTTCTGTTTCCTCGCCGCCCGAAACCTGATGCCCAATCCGTGGATACGCGGATTTGTGCGGCGGTTGATGGAAATTCTGCGTGCGTTTCCCGAGGTGGTCATCGCCGGCTTCTTCCTAGCGATCCTCTCGCTCGGACCGATCCCGGCGATCGCGGCCGTCTCGATCCACACCATCGGCGCACTCGGCAAGCTGTTCTTCGAAGTGGTTGAAAATGCCGACATGAAGCCGGACGAGGGCCTGCGGGCTGCCGGCGGCAACTGGATCGAGCGGGTCTGGTTCGGCATGGTGCCGCAGGTCCTGCCCAATTTCGCCAGCTATTTCCTGCTGCGCCTCGAGATCAACGTGCGCGCCTCCACCATCATCGGCGCGGTCGGCGGCGGCGGTATCGGCGAGCTGCTGCGCCTGTCGATCGGCCAGGGCCACCAGGCGAAGACGCTGGCGATCGTCATCCTCCTGTTTGCGACGATCTTTGCCGTCGACCAGTTTTCCGCATGGCTGCGCCGTCGCCTCGTCGGCGACCAGGCCTTCCAGCTTGCCCAGTAGGTGCCCATCATGACCTCCGCGAACAGACTAAGCCCGCTCGAAATGGATGCGATTGCGTCGCGCCACCCGCACCTGCTGCAGGGCTCCTCGAACAAGCGCCTGCGCACCATCCTCATCAGCGCTGGCCTCGTGGTCTATCTCATCTTCAGCTGGTGGTTCTTCTCGATCGGGCATGTGCTCGGCAACGCCAACTGGGGCATCGCCGGAACCTATCTTGCCGACTGGGTCTCCTATGAGGTCCGCCCCGAGCTCAAGATCGCGCGCGACAAGACGATGACGATCGACTTCCAGCGCAACTCACCGCTCGGCCCCAATCCCAATCCGTCGTGGGTGGAACTCGACAAGGAGACCGTGACCCGGACCGTCGAGATCCCTGCGTCCGCCACACCGTCGGCAAAGCCGAAGGCAAGCTCGTCGTTCAGCTTCATGGCGCCCGGCTCGGCACTGGGCAGCACCGACGCCGCAAGCATGCAAAGCCGATCCGAGACCCGAACGGCTGAGGTCATTACGAGGGCGGTCATCACCCTGAACCGCTCGACGAAGATCGAAGTCGCCGACGGCCTGGTAACGGCCACACACAGGGGCGAAACCCTGACCATGGCCGTCGATGGCCAGGACACCGTCACGCCCCAAGGTACCCTTCCTGCCTGGGCCACACAAAAACGTCCCGGTGAAAAAATCACACTCGCTTTCGGCGCCACCGGCTGGGCGGAAGTCGAAGGCGACGACGTCTCGGTGCGCAACCGTTTCTTCGGCTGGGCCAATTTCCTGTTCGACACCAACTCGCCCTTCTTCGGCAAGAGCTCTGCCGAGGTGCTTTCGCTGATCACCAGCGGCGAGCGTATCGATCCGGCGCGATCAAACCTGGGGCTCGCCTGGAACAACGTTCTCTACAATGCAGAATGGCAACATCTTGATGTCTGGACCAAGCTGCTGCAGACGGTGGTCATGGCCTTCGTCGGCACACTTTTCGCCTCGCTGGTGGCGTTTCCGCTTTGCTTCCTGGCGGCGCGCAACATTACCCCGAATTTCCTGACCAACCAGATCGTCAAGCGCTTCTTCGACTTCCTGCGCTCGGTGGACATGTTCATCTGGGCACTGTTCTTCACCCGCGCCTTCGGCCCCGGGCCGCTTGCCGGCATGTCGGCGATCTTCTTCACCGACACCGGCACGCTCGGCAAGCTCTACTCGGAGGCGCTGGAGAACATCGATGACAAGCAGCGCGAAGGCGTGAAATCCGTTGGCGCCACGCCGCTTGCCGTCCAGCGCTTCGGCGTGCTGCCGCAGGTACTGCCGGTCTTCGCCAGCCAGGCGCTTTATTTCTGGGAATCCAACACGCGTTCGGCCACGATCATCGGAGCCGTCGGTGCCGGCGGCATTGGCCTTAAACTCTGGGAGGCGATGCGCACCAATTCCGATTGGGAAAATGTCGCCTATATGGTGCTTCTGATCTTGCTGGTTGTGTTTATTTTCGACAGCATCTCGAACGCCCTGCGTTCGCGGCTGATTGGCCAGAAAGCGCATTGACGAGATGAGCGTTTTGCAGCTTCGCCATCATGATGTTGTCATGGAAATCGGCTAGCTGCGCATCGCGTCCCGCGAACAATCGACCCGCCGTCCCGGCGGGCCGGTCGATACAAGAAAGTGAAGACCGTGCGTTATGCAATCTACTTCGCGCCGCCGGCGGATGACCGGCTGTCGCAGACGGCGGCCCGTTGGCTTGGCCGTGACGCCTTTACCGGCGAGACCAGTGAATTTCCGGCGCTGGCCGATCTCGATGCCGACACGCGGCACGCATTGACCGCCGACCCCCGACGCTATGGTTTTCATGGCACCCTCAAGGCTCCCTTCGCCCTTGCCGATGGCCGCAGCGAAGCCGAACTGGTCGCAGCCTTTGAGGCGTTTGCCGCAGATCTAGAACCTTTCGAGATACCGGAACTGACACTGCATCAGCTCGGCCCCTTCTTCGCGCTCGTCTCTGCAACCCATTGCGAGCCGCTGCAGAATTTGGCGGCTCAAGCCGTGCAGTACTTCGAGCCGTTCCGGGCACCTCTGTCGGCGACTGACATGGCACGGCGCAATCCTGAAAAATTGCCGGAGCGACAGAGAGAATACTTGAAAAAATGGGGATATCCCTATGTTTTCGAAGAATTCCAGTTCCACTTGACGCTGACCGGGCCCGTCCCCACCGAGACAGCGAAAACCATGCGGGCCGTGCTCGAGAGCACTTTTGCCGATCATATCGGCGACCCGCTTGACGTTACGTCAGTTGCGCTCTTCGTCGAGCCGCACCGTGGCGCACCGTTCCTGGTCCATTCCCTGCTGCCGCTTGGCGGCGCGACACAACGAAAGATCGCATGAGATGAGCAAAGAACAAGTCCTGACCAACGCCCGCATCGTTCTCGAGGACAGCATCCTCGACGGTTCAGTGCTGATCCGCGACGGCAAGATTGCCGATATCTCGAAGGGCACTGTAAGCACCGGCGAAGACTTCGAAGGCGACTATTTGCTACCGGGTCTCGTCGAACTGCACACCGACCATCTGGAGGCGCACTATTCGCCGCGCCCCGGCGTTCGCTGGCTGAAGATCGCGGCGATCCAGGCGCACGACGCGCAAGTGGTTACGTCCGGCATCACCACCGTGTTCGATTGCCTGCGCCTCGGCTCAGACGAGGACGGTGGTTTCCAGAAGGGCGAGATGCGCAGCATGGCCGACGCGCTGGCGCAAGCCCAGCAAGAGGGTCGCCTGCGCGCCGACCACCTGATCCACCTGCGCTGCGAGGTTTCCACTTCGGACGTGCTCGATCACTACGAAGACTTCCAGAACGACCCGCAGGTCAAGCTGGTATCGCTGATGGACCACGCGCCGGGCCAGCGTCAGTTCCAGACGATGGACCAGTACACGCTCTACTACAAATCCAAGCGCGGCCTGTCAGATGCCGAGTTCGAAAAGTTCGTCGCGCGCCAGCAGGCGCTTTCGGCGAAGTATGCCGGCCCGCACCGCGACGCCCTTGCCAAGGCCTGCGCCGAGCGCGGCATCACCATCGCCAGCCACGACGACGCCACGATCGCCCACGTCGACGAATCGATCGGCTACGGCATCAAGCTCGCCGAATTCCCGACGAGTTTCGAAGCGGCCGAAGCCTCCCATCGCGCCGGTCTCAGCGTGCTGATGGGCGCACCCAACATCGTGCGCGGCAAGTCGCACTCGGGCAACATCGCCGCCCGCGATCTGGCTGACCGCGGTGTGCTCGACGTGCTTTCGTCGGATTATGTGCCGTTCAGCCTGATCCACGCGCCGTTCGTACTGGCTGACGAACTTGAGGCCATCGACCTGCCGAAGGCGATTGCCATGGTCAGTGCGACACCCGCCCGCACCGTTGGCCTTGACGATCGCGGTCGCATCGCCGTCGGCCTGCGCGCCGATATCTCGCGGGTTCACCGACAGGAAGGCATTCCTGTCGTGCGTTCGGTCTGGCGTGAAGGCCGGCGCGTCGCATGAGTGCGTTCGAAAGCAGGCGCGGCGCACTCGTCGTCGTGGTCGGCCCGAGCGGCGCGGGCAAGGACAGTGTCATGGGCTTTGCCGCCCAGCACTTTTCCGACTGTCACGACGTGCATTTCGTCCGGCGCGTCATCACCCGCCCGTCGGACGCCGGCAGCGAGGTGCATGAAAGCGTCTCGGAAGACGATTTTCTGGACATGCAGAAGGACGGCGCCTTCGCCGTCTTCTGGGATGCGCACGGCCTGAAATACGGCATCCCCTCAGCAGTGCTTCAGAATGTCAGGGCCGGCATGACGGCGATCGTCAATGGCAGCCGCGGCGCTCTGCCGGCGTTCAGGGAAACGTTCGGCGACATCGCCGTCGTCGTCGTCACGGCGGAAGCCTCGGTGCTCGCTAAGCGGCTTGCCGAACGCGGTCGTGAGAGCGAGGAAGAGGTGCTGCGACGTCTCAGCCGCCAGGCACCCGACGTCACCTCGGGCCCCGGCGTCAGCGTGATCGACAACAGCGGCAGGCTGGAGATCGCCGGCAACCGCTTTGTCGAACTCGTTGAGCGGCTGCGTATCGACGCGGATCATGCGGCCTAGCGAGCACAGGATGGGAAGGCCACGCATTTGACCCGCAGCACGCATCGTCTCGTCAGAGCAATTCGGTAACTGCCGCGAACCAGAGACAGAACGAAGCCCCGGCGCCCGTCGCGTTTCGGGGCTTTCTTCGTAACACACAAGCAACTTGCGGCCTTAGATCGGGACCTAAACATCAAGCCCAACCTGATGCAGCGCAAACCACAGGTGGCAAACGACATGAGGAGCGTTTGCAACGCATTCGACAAAGCTTTGCAGCAGCGAGCCGCCGGCTACCAACAGATCACGATTTTCTCAGATCATCGTAGAGAATGGCAATCCCGGTCGCCATGACGCCGATCGGCGCCATCCAGATCATGATTTTGACTGGCTCAACCACGAAGAAAAACATCCATAGGAAGCCAGCTGCGCCGGCCAGCGCCATTGCGGCTCCCAAGGCAAGTGAAATCGCCTTCCTAGTCTGTGAGCGGTTATCGTTCTGCATGTCGTGACCGTACACGACGGACGCGATTTATCAACCCTTGCTGGTGCCAGGCAACGGCATCCCCCCTAGCCGATCGCCCAATCAGGGAAGATGACGGCGATGACTTCATCTCGGGTGATACCGCGTGCTTTGGCGAACCCGGCGTCTGTGGCCCGAGTCAGGTCGAGAGATCATCCGCGAAGTTCAGTAACACAAGGTGCTCACCGAACTGACGGCGCCGCTCGCCAAGGCGCTGTTCGACCGCGATGTGCGGACTACTCTCCGGTTGGAGTCCGCCCGCCAAATGCAACGGGAATTCTCGCAAAGATCAAAAGGCTGGCGTCGCCAGTTCAACTTCGAAACGGTGGCCAAGGCCTCGTTTCCACGCCACGGTCTCTTTCCTTTTCAGCCGGCTTCCCAAATTTCCTCTTGTGAAGCAGGTTAATATGTATATACATTATATTCAGTGGAGGCGACCTTATGAACGAACTCTCGACCCGCAAGCCGGCATCCGGACTCTGGCGCAACACGCGCCTTGTGACGCTCAGCGAAACCGCCGAAGGTGCTGGCCTCGTCGAGCACGCGGCCGTTGCAGTTGTCGATGGACGCATTGCTTATGTAGGGCCGGAGAACGCACTGCCCGCCGAACTCGCACACAGCCTTGAAGCGACCGATTGCGAAGGCCGGGTAATGACGCCCGGCCTCATCGACTGCCACACCCATCTCGTCCATGGCGGCAACCGTGCCCGCGAGTTCCAGATGCGGCTCGAAGGCGCTACCTATGAAGATATTGCCCGCGCCGGCGGCGGCATCGTTTCGTCGGTGAAGGCTACCAATGCACTGACCGTCGATCAGCTGGTCGAAAGCGCCCTACCGCGCCTCGACACGCTGCTTGCTGAAGGCGTTTCGACCGTCGAGATCAAATCCGGTTACGGGCTGAACATTACGGCCGAACTCAATATGCTGCGCGCCGCCCGCAAGCTCGAAACGCTTCGACCGGTGCGCGTGGTCACCAGCTACCTCGCCGCCCATGCGACGCCGGCGGAATACAAGGGCTGCAACGGCGACTACATCACAGACGTGGTTCTGCCAGGCCTCGACGCGGCCCATGCCGAAGGTTTGGTCGACGCAGTGGATGGGTTCTGCGAAGGCATCGCGTTCTCGACCGCCGAGATCGCTCGTGTCTTCGATCGCGCCAGAGCACTCAGCCTGCCAGTCAAACTCCACGCCGAACAGCTTTCCAACCTCGGCGGCGCTAAGCTCGCGGCGTCATACGGTGCGATCTCCGCCGACCATCTCGAATATCTCGACGCCGAAGGTGCAGCAGCGCTTGCCAAGGCCGGAACGGTCGCCGTGCTTTTGCCCGGTGCTTTCTATGCGTTGCGTGAAGAGCGTCTGCCGCCGGTTCAGGCACTGCGCGACGCCGGTGCGCGCATCGCAATCGCCACCGACTGCAATCCGGGCACCTCGCCGCTCACCTCGCTGCTCCTCACCATGAACATGTCGGCGACCTTCTTCCGGCTGACCGTTGCCGAATGCCTCGCCGGTGTCACCCGCGAGGCGGCGCGTGCGCTCGGGCTTCTCGGCGAAACCGGCACCATAGAAGTCGGCAAGTCGGCCGACCTCGCACTCTGGAATATCGAAGACCCGGCCGAACTCGTCTACCGCATCGGCTTCAATCCACTTCATACGCGCATCTTTAGGGGCGAAAGGACCGGTCCATGACCATCATTCTGCATCCGGGCTCGGTTCCGCTTGAGGATCTCGAGACCATCTACTGGACCGGCGAACCTGCCCGCCTACATCCATCTTTCGACGCAGGCATCGAAAAGGCCGCCAGGCGCATCGCCGAGATCGTTGCCGGCAATGCGCCGGTCTATGGCATCAACACCGGCTTCGGCAAACTGGCTTCGATCAAGATCGATAGCGCCGACGTTGCCACCCTGCAGCGCAACCTGATCCTGTCGCACTGCTGCGGCGTCGGTCAACCGCTTGCCGAAAACATCGTCCGCCTGATCCTGTCGCTGAAGCTCGTCTCCCTCGGCCGCGGCGCGTCGGGCGTCCGGCTCGAACTGGTGCGTCTGATCGAGGCGATGCTCGAAAAGGGCGTGATCCCGGTGATACCGGAAAAGGGCTCGGTCGGTGCGTCCGGAGACCTGGCGCCGCTCGCCCATATGGCCGCCGTCATGATGGGCCATGGCGAGGCGTTCTTCGCCGGCACCCGCATGCAGGGCGCTGAGGCACTGAAGCAGGCCGGACTGACGCCGGTCGTGCTGGCCGCCAAAGAAGGGCTGGCGCTGATCAACGGCACCCAGACCTCCACCGCTCTGGCGCTTGCCGGCCTCTTCCGCGCCCACCGCGCCGCCCAGGCAGCCCTTGTTACAGGCGCCATGTCGACCGATGCGGCGATGGGATCTTCGGCCCCATTCCATCCCGATATTCACACACTTCGCGGCCATCAGGGCCAGATCGACACGGCCGCCGCCCTTCGCGCGCTCCTGTCGGGCTCGGCCATTCGCGAGAGCCATATCGAAGGCGACGAGCGGGTGCAGGATCCCTATTGCATCCGTTGCCAGCCGCAGGTGGATGGTGCCTGCCTCGACCTGTTGCGCTCGGTCGCGCGCGTGCTCGAAATCGAAGCCAATGCCGTCACCGACAACCCGCTGGTGCTTTCCGACAATTCCGTCGTCTCCGGCGGCAACTTCCATGCGGAGCCGGTGGCGTTTGCGGCAGACCAGATCGCGCTTGCCGTCTGCGAGATCGGCGCGATCTCGCAGCGGCGCATTGCGCTTCTTGTCGATCCGGCTTTGTCTTACGGCCTGCCGGCCTTTCTTGCCAAGAAGCCCGGCCTCAACTCCGGCCTGATGATCGCCGAGGTCACGTCGGCAGCATTGATGTCGGAAAACAAACAGCTGTCGCACCCGGCCTCGGTCGACTCCACGCCGACTTCAGCCAATCAGGAAGACCATGTGTCGATGGCCTGCCATGGCGCGCGCCGTCTGCTGCAGATGACCGACAACCTGTTCTCGATCATCGGCGTCGAGGCGCTGACGGCGGTGCAGGGCGTAGAGTTCCGCGCACCATTGGCGACAAGCCCCGAGCTTCAGAAGGCTGCCGCAGCCCTGCGTGCCGTCTCGGCGACGATCGAGGAAGACCGCTACCTGGCAGACGATCTGCAGGCTGCCGGCGAACTGGTCGCCTCTGGCACGCTGAATGCCGCGATTTCCAGCGGCATTCTGCCGAAACTGGGAGCCTGAGATGAGCGTCTTCGAAGTTCGTCAGGGCACCTCGCCGGTCATTCTCGGCTTTCCGCATACCGGCACGGATGTGCCGGCCGAGATCTGGGAGCGCCTCAACGACACCGGCCGCCTGCTCGCAGACACCGACTGGCACATTCACAAGCTCTACGAAGGGCTGCTGCCTGACGTCACCGTCGTGCGCGCCACCTTCCACCGCTATGTCATCGACGCCAATCGCGATCCAGAGAATGTCAGTCTCTATCCCGGGCAGAATACCACCGGGCTCATTCCCGAGACCGACTTTGACGGGTTGCCGATCTGGAAGGATGGCGCAGCCCCGACCGAGGCCGACACGGCAGAGCGGCTGCGCCAGTTCCATGCGCCCTATCACGCCGCGTTTCTGGCGGAGATCGAGCGGGTGAAGGCCATCCATGGCATCGCCATCGTCTACGACTGCCATTCCATCCGCTCGCATATCCCGTTCCTGTTCGACGGCAAGCTGCCGGACTTGAACATCGGCACGGATATGGGCCTCACTTGCGCGCCTGAAATCGAGAAGGCCGCCGTCGATATCGCCGCTTCGGCCGAGGGCTACACAAGCATTCTCAACGGTCGTTTCAAGGGCGGCTGGACCACCCGGCACTACGGGCGGCCCGAAACCGGCGTGCACGCCATCCAGATGGAACTGGCACAATCGACCCACCTTGCCGCCGAAGAGCCGCCGTTTGCGCTCGACGCGAGCAAAGCAGAACGCCTGCGTGTACCGCTTCGGGCCATCCTTCAACGCATCGAGAACACCGCATTCGACCTTAAAACGCTGACAGGGAGCGAGGCATGAACATGAACAATCCGCGCCACAACATTCGCGACGTGCGCGCTCCGCAGGGCACCACGCTCAACGCCAAGAGCTGGATGACCGAGGCGCCGCTGCGCATGCTGATGAACAACCTCGACCCGAACGTCGCGGAAAACCCGCACGAGCTGGTGGTCTATGGCGGCATCGGCCGCGCCGCCCGTACCTGGGCCGATTTCGACAAGATCGTCGAGACGCTGAAGGACCTGAATGAGGACGAGACACTGTTGGTCCAGTCCGGCAAGCCGGTCGGCGTCTTCCGCACTCACAAGGATGCGCCGCGCGTTCTGATCGCCAACTCCAACCTGGTGCCGCATTGGGCGACTTGGGACCACTTCAACGAGCTGGATAAGAAGGGCCTGGCGATGTATGGCCAGATGACCGCCGGCTCGTGGATCTATATCGGCACGCAGGGCATTGTCCAGGGCACCTATGAAACCTTCGTCGAGGCCGGCCGCCAGCATTATGGCGGCAGCCTGAAGGGCAAGTGGGTGCTGACAGGCGGTCTCGGCGGCATGGGCGGCGCACAGCCGCTGGCAGCCGTCATGGCCGGCGCCTCGTGCCTTGCCGTCGAGTGCAATCCTGATTCGATCGACTTCCGTCTGCGCACCCGCTACGTCGATGAAAAGGCGGAAACGCTCGACGAAGCGATGGAGATGATCGCTCGCTGGACGAAGAACGGCGAAGCCAAGTCCGTCGGCCTGCTCGGCAACACCGCAGAAATCCTGCCGGAAATGGTCCGCCGCGGCATCCGTCCTGACATGGTCACCGACCAGACCTCCGCGCACGATCCAGTTAACGGCTACCTGCCCAAGGGCTGGACCATGGCCGAATGGAAGGCCAAGCGCGAGAGCGATCCGAAGGCTGTCGAAAAAGCTGCGCGCGCTTCCATGCGCGAGCATGTGGAAGCCATGATCGCCTTCCAGGATATGGGCATCCCGACTTTCGACTACGGCAACAACATCCGCCAGGTCGCCAAGGAAGAAGGCCTCGAAAACGCCTTCGCCTTCCCCGGTTTCGTGCCGGCCTATATCCGCCCGCTGTTTTGCCGCGGCATCGGTCCGTTCCGCTGGGCGGCCCTCTCGGGTGACCCGGAAGACATCTACAAGACCGATGCCAAGGTCAAGGAACTGACCCCCGGCAACACCCATCTGCACAACTGGCTCGACATGGCGCGCGAGCGCATCTCGTTCCAGGGCCTGCCCGCGCGCATCTGCTGGGTCGGTCTCGGCGACCGCCATCGCCTCGGCCTCGCCTTCAACGAAATGGTCAGGAACGGCGAACTGAAGGCGCCAGTCGTCATCGGTCGCGACCATCTGGACTCCGGCTCGGTCGCCTCGCCGAACCGCGAAACCGAAGCGATGAAGGACGGCTCGGACGCCGTTTCTGACTGGCCGCTGCTCAACGCACTGCTCAACACTGCGTCGGGTGCCACCTGGGTGTCGCTGCACCATGGCGGCGGCGTCGGCATGGGCTTCTCGCAGCATTCGGGCGTGGTCATCTGCGCCGATGGCACCGACGATGCAGCCAAGCGGCTTGAACGCGTTCTCTGGAACGACCCGGCGACCGGCGTCATGCGCCACGCCGATGCCGGTTACGACATCGCGCTCGACTGCGCCAAGGACAAGGGCCTGCGCCTGCCGGGCATCCTCGGCAACTGACGAACGACAAGGGGCGCCCGAAAGGCGCCCCTTTCTTTTGAGCAAGATGAACTTTCAGCCATAGGCGGCTGAAATTTCGAAATTTTACGCCGCGGCGTTACCGGTCTTACGATTGCCGTCGAGCACCAGCAAAAGCGCCAGGCCGGCAAGTCCGGCGACACCGCCAAGCAGCGCAGTGCCCGAGTAATTGCTGATCCTCGTGCCCAGTGCAAAAAGTCCGGCGCAAAGCCCGCCGCTCAGGAAGATGTTCACAGCGATCAGAGAACTTCCCAGTCCCGGCCGGTCGGCAATCAACTCCTGAAGATAGCTGATCGGGATGGTAATCAATGCGGCGGCGCCGAAGGCGCTGATCAGACTGAGAGCGTAGATGTGCCACGTGGCCGTCGAGAATCCGAGCAACACCATATAGCCGATATAGATAACCGTCCCCAGCGCCAAAGCCTTGAACGGAGCAAGGTCCATCTGGATGCGCGCCCACACGAGGATGAAAACGACTTCGAGTAAGGCGACGATGCCGACGATGATGCCTATGTCGGTGACGCTTCCGCCGATCTCGTCGGTCATGATCAACGGCAGAACGGCGCCATTGACGTGAAGGGTCGATGTGATGGTTGACACGGCGATCACGCGCAGGAAAATGCGCGGCGCCAGGATCTCCCGGAACGACGTCCAATAGGAAAGCCGCTTGCCCAGCGCCGGATCGGCGCCGCCTTCATTGGGGAGCGAAAAGAAGACGATCAGCAGATTAACGGCACAGCCGAGACAGGCGAGCAGATAGGCGGGCAGCATGCTGTCTCCGCCGGCCAGCGCAAAACCGACCAGTCCGGGGACCAAAACCCATGCGAGCGAGATGGCGGCCCGCGCACCCGTCGTCAGTGATGCCGCATCGTGGCCGCTCATCCGCCGGGCGATGCTGCGCACATTGGCGAAAAGCAGCGTATAGACCGCGCCATAGATCGGCAGCAGCAACAGGACGCTGACGACAAAACTCGTCTGGTTCGGCATCGCATAGACAATGCCGTAGCCGACGACGCCGAACAGGATCGCCAACGACATCAGCAGCCGATAGTTGCCGACACGGTCGGCCAGGATGCCGATCGAGACACTGACCACGACATTCACCGTCGAGGCAACGAGGATCAGCAGCGAATAGAGCGCATCGCTGAGGCCAAGCTCGTTGATGCCGACCACCGACTGATAGGGCGAGGTCGCAGCACCGGCGAAACCGAACAGGAAGATCGCCAGCATGCTGACGCGCATGGCCGGGTTGCGCATGGCGCTGAGAAGCGTGGAAGTCATGATGATGCACGTCCGCGAAGGATGCGATTTCTGAAGGAGGGCTTGGCGCCGGCGGATCTCGCCGGCGATTGGATCATGGCAAACCGCTTAGACCGATTCCGCCCACCGCGCCGAGAGCTTTGCCTCGGGCGAAAACGCGAACTCCTCGTCGAAGGGAAAGACGGGGCGCTGACGGTGCAGGCTTGCAAGGCCAGCGATGTCCTGATTGACGACGCCATCGGTCAAGGCCATCAGGTTGGGATTGGCGATCGGGGCCAGTTCCGGTGAAAGATAGCCGGATTTGACCACCAGCAGCCGAACAGTGCCGGGGTCCAGCCCGAGACGGCTGAAATCGGCGATGTTGTGGTAGGGCCGACGTCGCGCTGAAAGCACCACGTCAATCGCGCCGACACGCACCACCGCCTGGCGCTCATTTTCCGGACCGGGGTCGTCAAGCCGCACGACTTCCACCAGCATTTCCGCAACCGGGCTTGCCGGGTCGAGGCTGCCGCCGATCTTCAGCATTAACGTTTCGCCGACACCGGCGGCAAAGCAGGCATCGACTGCGGGACGGTCGGCGATACCGGCGATGAGCGCGCCGCGCCAGCCGCGCGCAAGCAGGGCCTTCAGCACATCCGCCCTGTCACCAACGCCGCCACCGGTCGGGTTGTCGCCGGAGTCGGCAAGGATGATGGGGGTTGTCGTCGCCTTTTCTGCGATATCGAGCATAGCATCCAGCGGCCCCGTGACCGGACCGAAGCGGAAGTTGCGACGTTCCGCCCAGTAGGATGCTGCTATGTCAACGGCTGCCTGCTCCGCGGCGGCGTGGTCGGTCGCGGTAACCACGGCGCAGGCCGTTGCACGCGGCTCGTCCGCCCAGACATAGCCGACCATCAGGTTGGCATCGAGCACACCCGGTCGACCGTCGATGTCGGGCAGCGCTCGATAGAGGCTTTTAGCTGGTTCATCTTCGGTCGACGTGCATTCCCCCGGCAGCAAAACGGGGATCCTTGCCCAGGCCACGCCCGGACGCGAACCGCTGCGCAGCGCCGAAACGAGCATCGTCCAGGCACGGATCATCGTTTCGCGCGTGTCGATGTGCGGCGCCGTGCGGTAGCCGGCAAAGATGTCGATCTGGTCGATGATGCGCTGGCTGACATTGCCGTGCAGATCGTAGCTGGTCGCGATCGGGCAGTCCCGGCCGACGACAGATCTCGCGGCTGAGATCCAGTCTCCCTCGGCATCCTCCATGCCGTCGACCTTGATTGCCCCGTGCATCGCCAGATAGAGCCCGTCGATCGGCAAGGCCTGCTGCAGCCGCTCGAGGAATTGTGCCTTGAAGGCATCATAGGTTGGCCGCGAAACCGGTCCGCCGGGCACGGCACGGGCGTGTATGAGCGGCAGATGCTCGACACCCTCGGCGTCGAGGAAATCGAAATATTCCGCTTCAAGCAGATCAGCGCCGCGCAGGACCCGAAAATCCTCGGGCGCCATCAGGACCGGCGAATAGGTGCTGCACTCCGTGTGGATGCCGCCTACGGCGATGCGCATGAAAGCTCCTGTCACAGTTCTGGGCCCAAGGGGGCGATCGCGGCGAAGCGCTGCCAGTCCTTGGCGGATTTCGGGGTCCATGCGGCCTCGGCAATGGCACAAAGCCTCGGGAAGACCAGGCGGTTGAAATAGCCGCGCGACAGGAAATGCTCCGACCAGATGCAGGCCTGAACGCCCTTCATGCGCGGCTTCAACTCTTCCGGAAACTCCCCTTCGGCCTCGTAGCCATAGGTGTGTGCCGGCGTCGCCGTGCCGGCCCAGCTCGCGCCCGGCTCCTGCCAGGCATCCGCCTGCGCCATATCGAGATAATAGGCCTGCCCGGGCGTCATCACGACATCATAGCCTTCACGTGCAAGCTCGATGCCGACCTCCGGGCGCTCCCAAGCCATCAGAAGCGTGCCCTCGGTCGAAACGCCGCCGCCATGGGCGACCTCGTTCCAGCCGGCAAGCTTGCGGCCGCGGGCCGTCAGCATCTGCTTGACCTTCTTCAGGAAGTAGGACTGCAAGGCGAATGTGCCGGAAAGACCTTCCTTCTCCATCAGCTTCTTGGCCAGCGGCGAGGCAAGCCACGAACCGTTGGCAACTTCGTCACCACCGATATGGACGTACTGGCTCGGAAACAGCTCAACGATTTCGTCGAGCACTTTTTCGAGGAATTCGTAGGTAAAGTCGATTGCGGGATTGAGGGCGTTGTTCGGATAACCTTGAACCGAGTGGTAGCTTTCCGGCGCCTCCTGGCCATCGGTCAGATCCGGCAGGGCAACCAGCGTCGCGGTGCTATGCCCGGGAATGTCGATCTCGGGGACGATCTCGATGTGAAGCGCCGTGGCCTGCGCCACCAATGTCTTCACATCGTCCTGGCTGTAAAACCCGCCGACCGGCTCGGCGCCGTTGCCGAGTTGCGGCAGCAGCGGTTCATCCGGACCACGCAGGACACCGAGCGTCGTCAGGGTCGGGAACGCCTTGATCTCGAGCCGCCAGGCCTCATCATCCGTCAGATGCCAATGGAAGATATTGAGCTTGAACCAGGCGAGAATGTCGATGAGCCGGGAGACATCAGACGTCGGGTAGAATTGCCTGGAGACGTCGAGATGGCAGCCGCGCCAGCCGTAGCGCGGTGCGTCGGAAATCTTGCCCTGCGCCGGAAAGCGAAATTTTTCCGGATGCGTGCGCGCGCCATTCAGCAATTGCGCGAGCGTCGTCAGCGCGTATTGCCGGCCGGCCGCACCACCATAGGCAAGGCCGATCTCCTTTGTAGAAAAGCTGAGATCGTAGGCTTCGGGCGCGAGTGCCACATTCTTTGAAAAGACGATCGCCCGCCCCTGGCCAGAGGCGACTAGGCTAAACGGAGCGTGCCCTTCCGAAAACAGCCTATGAAACAGCGCCAGCACGCTGCCGACTGCCGCAACGTCATCAGGCGTTGCACCGGGTGCCGGGTAGAGCACGACAGGAAAGCTGTCACCGGCCCATGCATCGATCTGCGCCGGCCACGGCTGCATCGAAAACGGCAGGTCAAGCTTGCCTTCGGGCAAACGCGGAGGCGGCGGCTCGCTGATCGCATTTTCAAGTTGCAGATCGGAGACGGCAATCGGTACATGCTTGCCGCTTGCAAGCGTGAGATAGGCCGACTTCGCACCATCAGTGCAATGCTTCGCGTTGCGATGCAGACCGCTCACCGTAAACGTCCAGCTTTCGCCGGGGGCAAGGGTCAAGCCCGCCGGCGGCGCGAACTCGTGAAAATTGGCATTGCGGCGCAGAAACGTCGCGTTTTCGCAGGCCTCAGGAACGATGACGCGCGTCAACGAGGTATAGACCAGACGAAAGCCCGTCAGCGGCGCTTCCGAAAAATTGAAGAGCGTAAAGGTGAACCGGCCAAATGCGCCGCCATCCGGCTGCCAGGACGCTTCGAGACGATAGGAAACCGGCGTCATGTTCTTCCTCCCAGAAGACTTACAGTCAGTAGTGGCTTGATTGCGAGAAGGTTCGCGCGAGCTCCGCCTGGCCGGCGGTCAGCCCGCAATCGACCGGCAGGCATACGCCCGATATCGCCGCGGCCATAGGACCGGCGAGGAAGTGTACGGCGTTGGCGACATCGTCAGGGTTGACGATACGCTGCAACGGATACCAGCGGCGCGCCTCCTCGAAGACCTGAGGATTTGCGGCGGCCCGCACCTCCCATGCCTGCGTTCGCACGGTGCCCGGCGAAACGGCGTTCGAGCGGATACCGAACTTGCCGTATTCCACGGCAATGAGGCGGGTCAGGTGCAGCAGGCCGGCCTTGGCAACGCTGTAGGCCGGATGGCCGAAGACATTCATGCCGTTGACGGAGGCGATGTTGACCACCGACCCGCGGCTTTCCTTCAGCATGTCTTCCACGGCGCGGAAGCACAGGAAGGCTGCCTCGAGGTTTAGAGCATTGTCCATGCGCCAGATATCCGGCGTTGTGTCGTGCAGGCTGACGGCGCGGGCAGCACCGGCATTGTTGACGAGCGTTCGCACGATCCCCTGCTCTCTCGCAGTGGCGGCCAGTTTGTCGACGCTTGTCGCATCCGTCACGTCACAGGCCACCGCGATGAAGCGCTTGCCGTCGCCGATCTCGCGCGCAGCCTTCTCGGCAGCGCCGCTGTCGATGTCTGCAAGCAGTACGACCTCATGATCCTCGCCAAGGCGCTTGGCGATTGCGCGGCCGATATCGCCGGCTGCACCGGTGACGATGGCGATGGAGTGCGTCATGCGGGAACCTTTCGCGGCAGGTCAGTCTCCCAACAGCTGGCGGTCGTCACCGTCGCGGTGGGTCACCAGCTGTTGTTTGATGCGCCGAAGTGTGACAGTCGCCTGCGGCTGAACCCGGTAGGCAACGAGGCTGGAGAGGATATCGAGCAGCGCCAGATAGGCGATGCGTGTGGAGGTGGGGCGATAGATGTTGTTGCCCTCGGGCAAATCGACGGGAACCGTGATCGTCGCTGCAGCCGCGACCGGGCTGTTGCTCTGGGTCAGCGCAATCGTCGGCACCTTCAGCTCGCGCGCCAGCGTAAAGGCGCGCACCAACTCGGCGTTGCGGCCGGAAAAGGAAGAACCGATCAAAAGGTCGGTCGGACGAGCGGCGGCGGCCATCATCAGCTGCATGCTGTGGTCCGAACTGGCGGTCACGCGCAGGCCGTAGCGAAAGAGCCGGTTCTGCAACTCGCTGGCAATCATCGACGAGTTGCCGCCAGAACCGAAGGCATAGATCATTTCAGCCGTTGCGATCCGCTCGACAGCCTGCTCGATCGCCGCGAGATCGAGCGAGCGATGCAGGAGGAACAGCGCATTTTGCGCCTTGGTGATGATGTCCTGAGCGACATCACCGGTTTCGCGGCTCTTCGGCTCCGGCTTCAAATAGCGCATGCCGATATAGGCGGTGCGCGCCAGTTGCACCTTGAAGTCTGAAAAGCTGTCGCAGCCGAGCCGCCGACAGAAGCGCGTGACAGTGGGGGGAGAAACGTCAGCCTTGCCGGCCAACTCGATGATCGACGCATTCACCGCGAACTCGAAGTCATTCAGAAGAATGTCGGCTATCCGGTTCTCAGATTGTGAGAGCCGGCCTTTTTCTTCCTGAAGTGTCGCGAAAATATCCATCGCCTGCTGATGTCCTTAGGGTCTATCAGCCCTCCTTCGGCTTGTAGGCGATGCAGTCGATCTCGACCTTGCAATCAACCATCATCGCCGACTGGACACAGGCCCGGGCCGGTGGATGCGCACCGAAATACTCCTGATAGATCTTGTTGAAAGTCCAGAAGTCACGCGGATCGTCGAGCCAAACGCCGCAACGCACCACATGCTCGGTACCGTATCCGGCCTCTTCCAGAATGGCCAGAAGATTGGCGATCGCCTTGTGCGTCTGCGGAATGATACCGCCCTCGATGATCTCGCCTTTTTCCATCGCGACCTGGCCGGAAACGTGCAGCCAACCGTCCGCTTCCACCGCGCGCGCAAAGGGTAATGGCTTACCGCCCGCACCGACTTGTTCAGTGCCATACCGTTTGATGGTCATGTGTGCCTTCGTGCAAATTATTTTCTTTGATCGTTGACAAATGACCATAGAAAGCTGAATTTGGCCAGAGAAAAACACCATTAATGAAAAGAATTTCAATTTAGGGCGAAAACATGCGGGATCCCTTCCTCAATCCGTTCCCCTCCTCCGACACCGCGCGCCATGCCATCTGGGAGATGCTGGTTCCGCGTGACATCGACGCTTTTCTTTCTGCCGATTGGTCGATGGTATCAGGCGATTTTGTCGAAGAGGGCTTCATCGGCATCGACGGACGTCGCCAGACCAATCCCGACGATTGGCGCCTCACCTTTCCCTCGCTTGTCGCCTATCGCGACGAGTGGTTGCGCCAGGCGAAAGACTTCGCTGGGCTTTCTTTCGCCGAAGACACACGCACCGCAATCTTCACCACGACGACGCTTGAGGACATCGAGGTCAATGGCGACGTCGCGCTCGCGCGCAAGAAGTTTGATGGCGGATTGAAGAAGTTGGACGGCAGCTTCGACGTGATGCAATGGCAGACGGTTTATTACTGCCGCCTGCACGAGGGACGCTGGAAGATTTCCGGCTTCACCGGCTACCTGCCGAACCCGATGGGATCGGCTTGAACCAGCGACGCACGAGAAAGGCAACGGCATTGCGGATCTTCACAGCGGCGCTTGCGACGGAAACCAACACCTTCTCTCCCATCTGCATAGACCGTCGGGCCTTCGAGGCGTCGCTCTATGCACCACCGGGCGAGCATCCGGAGACGCCGACGCTCTGTACGGCCCCGCTCACGGTCGGCCGCCGCATCGCAGCGGAAAAGGGTTGGACGCTGATCGAGGGTACCGCCACGTGGGCGGATCCGGCCGGCCTCGTCAACCGCCAGACCTATGAGGGTCTGCGCGACGAAATTCTCGATCAATTGCGCGCCGCACTGCCTGTCGATGCCGTTGTCATGGGACTGCACGGCGCCATGGTCGCCGACGGCTACGAGGATCCCGAGGGCGATCTTCTGACCCGCATTCGCGCGATCGTCGGTTCCGACGTTCTCGTCTGCGCTGAACTGGACCCGCACAGCCACCTCACCGCAAAGCGCGTTTCGGCGGCGGACTTCTTCGTCTTTTTCAAAGAGTTTCCGCACACCGACTTCGTCGATCGAGCGGAAGATCTCTGGCGGATCGCCATCGATACGCTTGAAGGCCGCGTCACGCCGGTGATGTCCGTTTTCGACTGCCGCATGATCGACGTCTATCCGACGTCGCGTGAGCCCATGCGCTCGTTCGTCGACAAATTGATACGCATCGAGGCAGAGGATCCGGACGTCCTGTCGCTGTCGGTTGTGCACGGTTTCATGGCCGGCGATGTCCCCGAAATGGGGACGAAGGTGCTTGCCGTGACCAACGGCAAGCCGGAGAAAGGCGAAACGCTGGCACGGGAACTCGGGCTCGAACTCTTTTCGAAGCGCGGAACCTTCATCATGCCGCAGATCGATGAGAAGCAGGCAGTTGCCGAGGCCTTGGCGGCCACCGAAGGTCCGGTCGTAATTGCCGATGTATGGGACAATCCGGGCGGAGGAACAGCGGGCGACGCGACCGTGCTGCTCGAAGAATTGCTGGCGCAAGGCGCGACCAACGCCGCTGTCGGAACGATTTGGGATCCGATGGCCGTACAGATCTGCATGGCCGCCGGCGAAGGGGCTGAAATTCCGCTGCGTTTTGGCGCCAAGTCAGCGCCAGGAACGGGTAACCCGGTCGATGGCATCGTCAAGGTCATCAAACTGGTGCGCAATGCCGAGATGCAGTTCGGCGAGAGTTTTGCGCCCTTCGGTGACGCGGCCCTCATCTCCTATCGCGGTATCGACATCATCCTCAACTCGACGCGAGCGCAAAGCTTCGATCCGAGCCTGTTCTCGGTGATGGGCATCGAACCGCAGGCAAAAAGCATCCTGGTCATCAAATCGACCAACCACTTCTACGCCTCGTTCTCCAAGATCGCCGCACAGATCCTCTATTGCTCGGCCGGCACGCCCTACCCGAACAATCCCGCCAAGACCGCCTATCTGCGCGCGCCCCGGAATATCTGGCCAAAGGTTGCTGATCCGCATGGCCTTGAGAAAGGCGCAGCTTAGTCCCGCTCGCGGCCCTGCTACGGTGGCCACTCGGCAGAGGGGCCCCTTCGACCAAGCCTTGTTCAATTGCATATGAAAAGGCCGCCGTCCCCGATCAGGGACGGCGGCCGATTGCATTGGGAGTGATCGTCAGGCCGCAGCCGGATCGAGCAATTCCATGTCGATGTCGGTAAGCTCCACACGCCGCTCGAG
The DNA here is from genome assembly GCF_013283195.1 of Ensifer adhaerens. Lineage (GTDB taxonomy): Bacteria > Pseudomonadota > Alphaproteobacteria > Rhizobiales > Rhizobiaceae > Ensifer > Ensifer adhaerens_G. The sequence goes on from NZ_JABEKT010000004.1 coordinate 71,693, forward strand.
CGCGATACCCGCCTCGTCGAAAAGGTGGCAATCGGCGGCACGAATGCCCGTCAGCACCTGTTCTTCGGGGCGAATGGCCACCGTGCCTGGCAGCATTGCGCAGTAGTTCTCGCCTTCGCCACCGATCGCGGCGTAGGCTACGGTGTGGGCGCCGAGACGCTCGATAACCGTTGGCGTGACAGACAGAGACAGGTCGCCGGCTCCGAGCAAGATATGCTCGGGCCGCACGCCCAGCGTCAATGTTCGCCCGACCAGACCGGCATGCGGCCTGACCGGAACAACAACAGCCTGCCCCTTGTAGTCGACCTCCACGCCGGCATCGCTGACGGCCGTGCAGGTTACTGCCAGGAAGTTCATCTTCGGATTGCCGATGAAACCGGCAACGAAGATGTTGGCAGGCTTGTGGTAGAGTTCGAGCGGTGCGCCTGTCTGGGCGATTTCACCGGCATTGAGGACGACGATCCGGTCCGCCATCGTCATCGCTTCGACCTGGTCGTGCGTGACGTAGATCATCGTGGCCTGCAATTGCCGGTGGAGCTTTGCCAGTTCAATGCGCATGTCGGCGCGCAGCGCCGCATCGAGGTTCGAAAGCGGCTCGTCGAACAGAAAGATTTTCGGTTCGCGCACGATCGCCCGACCGATGGCAACGCGCTGGCGTTGGCCGCCAGACAGCATTCCGGGCTTTTGCTGCAGCCGCTGGTCGAGATGGAGGATGCGCGCTGCATGCTCCACCTTGGCCTTCAGTTTCTCTTCCGGCATCTTTTCTACGCGAAGCGGAAAGGCAATGTTCTCGAAGACGGTCATGTGCGGGTAGAGCGCATAGGATTGGAACACCATGGCGATCCCACGTTTGACCGGCGGCAGGTCGTTGACGCGTTTGCCATCGATCAGGATGTCCCCCGAGCTGGTCTCGTCAAGACCGGCTATCATCCTGAGCAATGTCGACTTGCCGCAACCGGAAGGTCCGACGAAAACGACGAACTCACCGTTTTTGACTTCGAGTTCGATGCCCTTCAGCACCTCGAATGTCCCGTAGAATTTCTGAACCGTATTGAGATTGAGCTGTCCCAAGAAACTGTCTCCGGCCGCCGGCTGGAAGCGGCCCGTTCGTAACGGATTGGTCAGGGCCGCGGACCGAAGATCCGCGGCCCGATGAACTTACTTGTACTCTTCGAGTTCACCAGCCGCCTTCTTCAGGGCGTCGGCCGGCTCTGCCTGACCGGTCACGACCGACTGGACCATGGCGATGACGACGTTCTGGAAGCCCTTGTAGTCGGTGAAGAGCGGCTCCGGACCACCAAAGGCGATACCGTCAATGAACGGCTTCCAATAGGGATCCTTCTTGACGAACTCGTCGACCATCGGCGACGGCCGCAACGGCGTCAGGCCGGCAGCGCCCTGAAGTTCATACTCGCCTTGCGGACCGGGCGAGGTGATGAACTTGGCAAATTCGATCGCCTTCTCTTCGACGCCGGACCCCTTGAACACCGCCAGGCTGTCGGTAATCAGCAGCGTGCCCTCGCCCTTGGCCGAGGGGCCGAGCGGCAGCGGCGCGACGCCCCAGTTGACCTTGGTATCCTTCAGGCGCACGGCGGCACCTGAGCCCGACTGGAGCATGCCAACCTTGCCGTCGAGGAAGATGGCCCGCATCTCGTTCTGTTCGTAGGCGGTCGCACCTTCGACGGAATAGGGCGTGATGTCCTTGTAGGCCTGGAGCGCCGCCAGAACTTCCGGGCTGTCGATGACGATCTTGTCGCCGTCGATCACCTTGCCGTTGTTGGTGTATACCCAGTGCATGAACTGGTGCATCGTGTTGTCGAAGGTCTTGGCCGGAAGACCATAGCCGGCGACACCAGTCTTTTCCTTGATCGTCTTGGCAAACTCGATCTCTTCTGCCCAGGTCTTCGGCGGCTTCTCGGGATCAAGGCCCGCCTGCTTGAACAGGTCCTTGTTCCAGTAAAGCGCCTTGGTGGAGAAGGCGACGGGAACGCCCCACTGGTTGCCGTCGAAGGTCACCGTGTCGACGATGTTGGGGTAGTACGTCTTCTTCTCCTCGTCCGTCATCGGCACGGGCACGATCAGATCGTTCTGAGCGAACTCCTTCAGCGTGCGCGAGCCGACATAGGCCATGGCGACCGGCGTGCCGGCGGCGGCGAGCGTCGTCGCCTTGTCCTGGCACTGAGCCCAGCCGACGACTTCCGGCGTGACCTTCCAGCCTGGGTTCTTTTCTTCCCACTGCTTGATGTACTTGGCATGCACCGCATCCATGGTGTCGCCGCAGTAGATCCAGCTGATCTCCTGGTCGGCAGCCTGGGCAGCAACGCCGCCGAGCGCGGTCGAGCCGAGCAGGGCGAGCGCGAATACCCCTGTCTTGAATTGAATTGACACTTTTTATGCTCCCGTTCTCTGGTGGTTGGTTGGTCTTATTGTTTCACCGCGCCCGCGGTCAGCCCGCTGACGAGATACCGTTGTAGGAGGAAGATCACGACGACCGCCGGCGCGATGCCGACGAAGCTTGCAGCCATGAGCTCGTTCCAGATGACTTCCTGGCGTCCGAAATAGGCAAACAACCCGACCGGCAGCGGCATGAACTCGGTCTTGGAGTTGAAGGTCAGCGCGTAGATGAACTGCTGGGCATAGGCGCCGATGAAGGTGGTGATGGCGACGACCGTGATGCCCGGCATGGCGATCGGCAGGATCACGCGACGCAGGGTATAGAAATGGCTCGCGCCATCGACAAAGGCGGCCTCGTCCAGTTCGCGCGGGATGCGCATCATGTAGGTGCGCAAAAGCCAGATCGCCGACGGGATCAGGAAGGCAACGCCCGGCATGATCATCGCGAGATAGGTGTTGAGCACGCCGAAGCTGCGCATCAGCCTGAAGAGCGGGATGAGAAGAACCGCACCCGAGAACATGTTTACGGCCAGAAACGCCCCGAGCAGCAGCCCGCTGCCGCGGAATTTGAAGCGGGCAAAAGCGTAAGCCGCCGGGATGACCAGGATCAGCACGATCGCGGTCACGATGGTGGATATGAAGAAGGAGTTGAAGATGTAGCGCGCAAAGCCTGGCACGCTTTCCCACATGGTGAAGTAGGCCGCAAACGAAGCGTTCTCGGGCCAGAACTTGTAGGGCGATGAAAAAAGCAGGCTCAGCGGCTTCAAGGATACGATAAAGCCTTCGACGAACGGCGCCAGAATGAAGGCGAGGAACACGAAGATACCGACATAGATGGCGACGAGTTCGTACCAGCGATAGCGGTTGATCAGGGCAGGCTGGCTCATTTCTGTTCCCCCGCGGACAGACGGCTGGTAACGCGGAAATAGGCAAAGCAGAAGATCGACAGGAAGATGCAGATCAGCACGGCACGCGCCGCGCCCTCCCCGTATTTCTTCGAGCCGATCGCGGTGCGATAGGTATCGATGATCATCGTGGTGGTCTCGCCGTTGGGGCCGCCCTGCGTGAGGATCCAGATGATGTCGAAGGAATTGAAGGTCGCGATCAGCGACAACATCGACATGGTGATCAGCGACGGAACCAGGAGCGGCAGCGTGATCCTGCGGAAACGGTAGAACCGGCCCGCCCCGTCCGTCCATGCGGCCTCATAGAGGTCCTGCGGGATCGCCTGCATCGCTGCCAGCATGTAGAGCGTGACGAGCGGCACGCCGATCCAGACGTCGGTGACGATCGTCGCCCAGAAGGCGGTCGAACCGCGGGCCAGGAAAGCGATCGGTCCTTCGATGATCCCCCAATTCTGCAACACGCCGGAAATCATGCCGAACTGGCCATTGTACATCCAGCCCCACATGAAGATGCCGATGGCCATCGGCACGATCCACGGCGGCATGGTGAGGAGCCGGAAAAGCGCGCGCCCGGGCACGGCGGCATTCAGCATCGTCGCACCGAAGACCCCGATGATCATCTTGATCGAGACCGAAAAGAAGGTCCACACGAAGGTGCGGAAGATGACCTCGGCGAAGGTTTCGTTGAAGATCTTGTCGTAATTGACCCAGCCGACCCAGTTTGTCGTCTTCTTAAGCGAGGCGTCCGTGAACGACAGGATGAAGGTATCGACGAGAGGATAGGCGACGATGACCGTGACGTAGAGCACGGCGGGCAAAAGCAGGATCCAGGCGAAGATGATCGTGCTGCGTTGAACACTCATCCCGCTTCTCCTCTCACGCCGCCCGTGAATGCAGGGCTTCGTCGAAGCGGTCCCAGATGGGCCTGAGATCGATGACGCTGCGCTTGCGGCGGGCCTCGTCCATCGACAAGGCGAGGATGCCGGCTTCGAGTGCATCAATCGTCGAGACCGGCAGAGGCCTGCCGTCACGAACATGGCCGATGATGTCGGTCGCCATCTGCTCGTCCGCGCCATAGTGCTGCGACAGTTCGGTGGCGGCGTATCTGTTCTCGACGACCTTCTTGCCAGTCAGCATCTCGTGCACGTCGAAATAGCCACGGATGAAATCGCCCTCGGCCATGCCGCGCGACCCCATGATGCAAAAGCGGCGGAACTGATCCGGCACATTGAGGTTGGTGTGGAAGTTCATGCCGACGCCATTGGCATATTCGACAATGGCGACCTGGTAGTCGATGATGTCGCCATCGCTGTCGAACACCTTGTCCGATCCCATCCAGCCGCTTGGCTTGCGATGAAAAAGCTCAAGGTCGTTGATGCCCTCGCGTGCGGGATCGTTTGCTGGAATGAAGCTCTTGCGCCCGCCGAAGCTCGCCACCCGTTCCGGACGGGCGCCGATGACGCCGTTGTAAAGGTCGAGGTCGTGGCAGCATTTCTCCAGCATGAAGCTGCCGGAATAGCGCTCGTAGCGGCGCCAGTCGCGCATGAAGAAGGCGCCATGATAGGGCTCGATGTGTTCGGATGCCTCGATCGAAACGACCTGGCCAAGCTTCCCTTCCGCAAGCGCTGCGCGAAGGTCCCGGTACATCGGCGCGTAGCGCAGCACCAGGCCGACCATCAGGCGCTCGTGGCCGAATTTCGCCATCAGCTGCGCAAGCTCCAGGCTTTCCTGAACGGTCGTCACAATCGGCTTTTCGCTGAAGACCTTGAGACCGGCCTCAAGCCCGATCCGGATATGATCGAGATGCATGTGGTTCGGTGACCCGATCATCAAGAGGTCGAGCTTCTCGTTGGCGATCAGCTCTTCGGGCGTCGCATAGGCCTTGCCGGCGGAGATGCCTTTTTCGACCAGACCCGGAAGCCCGGCAGGCGCGGGATCGACGTAGCCGGCGATCTCGAAATTCTCATCCATGGCTTTGAAAACGTAGCCCAGATATCCCAGACGGAATCCGAGTCCGATTATCCCGACTTTCATGCTCGCACTGTTCCCTTGCCTTATGGCGTAATTTATTTTCGCAGACTGGGACAGTTTTTTGAGGTCGTCAACCCAAATCCGCGTATTTTGTAAAATTGTGAAATTCATTTTCATGGAACGCAGCAAATGCCGCTATGGCAGGCATTTCCCGGACAACCAAAGAGGGTGTGACCTCCGCAACTCTCCGACAGGAGGAAAGCGGTCCAGACCACTATACGTTGCGTGGGTGATTTCTGGTCGGTTCAGGCTTTTGCAAGCTAGCGATCGCGCCAAGTGCAGCAGCCGTGGCAATGGCCCGGCCAGACAATGGTAGCCTTATCTTGGGATGATCACCGACCGTTCCCTTCCGTGTGATCTGCGCATTTGGCGCAGTCAGGAGCGCAACGGCCAGCGCGCTACGAGCGGCAAAGACTTCCTTCTGACGCCCTGATAAAGCACGCGCCATTCCAGCACGCAGTCCTGTGTTCTGACGCGGCGCGCAGCCGATGACCCCAATGGCATGGCAGGCGGTGGGCGGCGCTGCCCTAACGTCCCATTCGAGACCCGAGACTTCGTTCGGCTGCCTGCAGGGCATCGTGGATCAGGACGGCAAGCACCGCAACGATGAGCCCCCCCTGGACGACGAAGGCAAGGTTGTTGGACTGCAGACCGGCGATGATCACTTCGCCGAGCGTCCTTGCCGCAACCGTCGAGCCGATGGTCGCAGTCGCCAGGCTGATGACCACGGAGAGCCGGATTCCGGCGAGGATCACCGGCATCGCCAAGGGCAGTTCGATCTTCATCAACCGTTGACGCCCGGTCATGCCGGTGCCCCGCGCCGCCTCCATGATCGATGGCGGCAGGGTCGTCAGCCCCGTCAGTGCGTTCTCGAAGATTGGCAGCAGACCGTAAAGGAAGAGCGCAATCAGCGTCGGCTTTTCACCAAAACCGAAGATCGGCACGGCGAGTGCCAGGACGGCGACTGGTGGAAAGGTCTGCCCGATATTCACCAGGCTGCGCGAAAGCGGCAGGAACTCTGCCCCCGAACGACGCGTCACCAGGATCGCCAGTGCCAGCGCGACGACGGTCGCGCAGGCCGTTGCGATCGCCACCGTGCGCAGATGCAGCAGCGTCAGTTGCAACAGGCTGCCCTGGTTGTAGATCGCCGGCGCATTCTCCTGAACCAGCGGCCGCAACAGCGGTTCGAACCATTGAGGCTGGATCAGAAAGGCGACGAGGACAGCAAATGCAAACAGCCGAAACAGAGTTGGAAGGCGCAGCATCACGTGGGCCCCGCGGCACGCTGAACCAGGCCATCAAGGCTGACCTTGCCGATCAGGGCACCATCGGGGCCAATGACGGGAAGTGCCTTGCGACCGGTCCAAAGAAGCGTCGACAAGGCCTCGCGCTGGGTGGCCGCGCTCGCAATCGCCTCGCCTTCTGCCGCACCCGGCTCGACGGCATCGGCGACGGTTTCGATCGCCAGCAGCCGGAACGGTCGCTCGCCGGCGCCGATCAGGCTTTCGACGAAGGCTGTCGCCGGTTTGACGAGCATCTCGGCGGGCGTTGCGTATTGCACCACTTCGCCCTTGTCCATGACGGCGATCCGGTCAGCCAGGTGGAAGGCTTCCTCCATGTCATGCGTAACGAGGACGATCGTCGTTTCGAAGTGCTTCTGGATTGCTAGCAGATCGTCCTGCGCCTTGGCCCGAATGATCGGATCGAGCGCGCCGAAGGGCTCGTCCATCAACAGCACCTTTGGCTCTGCCGCCAGCGCGCGGGCGACACCGACACGCTGCTGCTGGCCGCCGGACAGTTCATGCGGATAACGCGGGCCGAACGCCACCGGATCGAGTTGAAAGAGTGTCAGCAGTTCGGTGACCTTGGCCTCGATGCGGGCGCCATCCCAACCGAGCAATGTCGGCACGGTGGCGATGTTTTGCGCAACGGTACGGTGCGGAAACAACCCATGCCCCTGGATCGCATAACCGATCCGCCGGCGCAGTTCGTAGTCCGGAAGCGAACGGTTATCCTCGCCGTCGAGCTTGATCGTGCCTGATGTCGGCTCGACCAGACGATTGATCATCCTGAGCAAGGTCGTCTTGCCGGAGCCGGAAGTCCCGACGATGACAGTGACCGTGCGTGGCGCGATCGTCAGACTGACGTCCCTGACAACAGTGGTCTCGCCATAGCGCTTGGTAATACCTTCGATCTCGATCATGCGCTTTGCACCCGGTTGCGGTTTGGTGTGGCCGTCTCGATCAGGGCATCGAGGACGATAGCGGCGGTGAATGCCAGAAGGACGGTCGGAACTGCCCCGAGCAGGACCAGATCCATTGCCGTCTGCCCGACGCCTTGAAAGACGAAGACGCCGAAGCCGCCACCGCCAATCAATGCCGCGATCGTCGCAAGCCCGATGTTTTGAACGAGAACGATGCGAATGCCGGTGAGAATGACCGGGAAAGCCAAGGGAAATTCGATACCGACAAGGCGCTGGAAGTCCGTCATGCCGATGCCGCGCGCAGCGTCATTGGCTTCCCTCGGCACGCCGGCAAGCCCGACCACGGTGTTGGCGACGACAGGCAGCAGCGAATAGAGGAAAAGCGCGACGAAGGCCGGCGCCGTGCCGATGCCGCGGATGCCGATGGCGGCGGCACCCGGAACATGCACCGCGATCCAGCCAAGCGGTGCAATCAGAATGCCAAAAAGCGCGATCGACGGGATCGTCTGTATCGCATTCAGGACGCCGAGCAAGCCGTCGCGAAGGCGCGCGACACGATGGCAGAGAATGCCGAGCGGAATGCCGACGATGGTCGCGGCGGCAAGCGAACCCAAAGCGAGCGTCACATGCTTGCCGGCCTCGGCCCAGAAAGTGTCTGCGCGGCTGGCATATTCCTTGAGAAGGGACAAACCATCCCACGTTCCGGACGTCAGAACTGCGGCAATGAAGCCGAGGACCGCGGAAAGAAAGAGCACGCGCACCAACGGCGACGGCCGCAGCCGGGTCAATGCGTCGGCGGCCAGCAAACCGAGCGCGAACAACAGGATCCAGAACCCAGAGGCCGGCGAAACGCGAGCGTAGGCGTTTTCAGGTGGCGTCAGATGGCCCGCGGCAGCACCGATGCCCAGCGCCAACGCGGCGATCGCAGCAAATGCGGTGCCGAGGCGCAGCCGGCTAGGCGTTTTCAGAACCGCGACAACCACGGTCGCGGTGACAAGGAGGAGAACAACGACTGTCCATGCCGACGGCAGGGCTTCGCCTATCGATCTCGCCTCGCCGGCGACGATGCGATTGGCGCGAAAGGTCGCGAAAGGCGCCAGCAACGCGCCGTAGGCGGCAAGTGCGGCAATGATCACGCCAAGCTTGTCCACGCGGAACTGCATCAGATCCCTTTTTCTCATCCGACTACCGCTTGACGGACCTTCGTTGTTCCACGCCCATAAAAGAAAACGCTGGTCGGATGCGTGCATCCGACCAGCGTCACGCTTATGCGTCAACCTATTTCAGGAAGCCGTTCTTCTTCAGGAAGTCCTCGGCGACCGCCTTTGCCGGCTCGCCGCCGACCTGGACGCGACCATTCAGTTCCTGCAGCGTTACCAGGTCGAGTTTCTCGAAGACCGGCTTCAACAGCGTCTCGATCTGAGGGTTCTCCTTCAGCACCGCCTCGCGGATGATCGGAGCCGGCTGGTAGACCGGCTGAACCGACTTGTCGTCTTCAAGCACCACGAGGCCGGATGGGGCGATACCACCATCGGTTCCGTAGACCATGGCGGCATTGGCACCGTTCGTCTGGTTGGCCGCCGCCGCGATCGTCGCGGCGGTATCACCACCTGAAAGGGTGATTAGCTGTTCCGGCTTCAGCGTGAAGGCGTAGGTCGTCTGGAATGCGGGAAGAGCCGCCGCCGAGTTGACAAATTCGGACGACGCGGCCAGTACGACACTTCCGCCGCCGGCAACATATTTGCCGAAATCGGACAGCGTCTTCAGCTTGTTGGCCTCAGCCACATCCTTGCGCAGGCCGATCGCCCAGGTATTGTTTGCGGGAGACGGCGTCAGCCAGACGATCTTGTTGGCGTCGTAGTCGAGCTTCCTGGCGTTTTCGTAAGCCTTCGCGGCATCCTTCCAGGCCGGGTCGTCCGCCTTTTCGAAAAAGAACGCGGCATTACCGGTATATTCCGGGTAAATGTCGATCTCACCGGCGGTAATCGCCTTGCGCACCACCGGCGTGGCGCCGAGCTGCACCCGGTCTACCGTCTTGATATTGTTGGCATTCAATACGGCAAGAATGATGTTGCCGAGCACGCCGCCTTCCGTGTCGATCTTGGACGACACGACGACGTCGGCGTTGGCGGCAGCAGCGGTCAGCGTGAAGGCAAAGGCTGTTCCGATAAGCAGTCTGGTCAGGCGCATGGAGTTCTCCCTCGAAATTCGGTTCCGCAGTTTGATCACGGAATATTCCCGTCGTCCGGGCAAGCCATTCCATATATGTCAGCCTTCGACAAAAAATAGAGCTGCAGGCAGACGGCGCGATGGGTGAAAAATCCCTTCATCCATTATCACCATCGAAACTATAGACTACACCCCAAGCCGGCAGGCGATTGGGCGTTGCAATCGGCCGCGTTGTCGGTCACTCTGATTGCGGCCCGCCATAAAGTCCGCTTTCACTCTTGGTTGCGATGCCGCTCGATCCGAACCGCCTGGGGGCTGGCGGCGCGGGCTCGCCCGGCGAACGTTCGGGGAATCAATGTCGATCTACTTTCTCGCGCTTCTTATCGGCGTGGTGGCCGGCCTTCGCGCCATGACCGCGCCTGCCGCCGTCAGCATTGCGGCTGCGGCCGGATGGCTGCCGGTTACCGCGACCTGGGCTGCCTTCATGGGCTTCCGTTTCACACCCTATATCTTCGGGCTTCTCGCGTTGGTCGAGTTCGTCACCGACCAACTTCCAAGCACACCGAGCAGAAAGGTGCCGCAGCAATTCGGCGCACGTATCGTCAGCGGCGGTTTCTGCGGTGCGGTCCTCGGCACGGCCGGCGGCTCGCTGATCGGCGGCCTGATTGCAGGCATCATCGGCGCCGTGATCGGCACGCTTGGCGGCTATGAGGCACGCAAGCGGCTGGTTGCCGCAACAGGAGGCAGGGACCTGCCGATCGCTCTGCTCGAAGACGTCGTTGCCGTGCTGCTCGCGCTCTGGGTGGTGTCCTCGGTGCTATGACGAAACACTTCGATGCCATCATCATCGGCGCTGGCCAGGCGGGGCCGTCATTGGCCGGTCGCCTCGCCGCTGCCGGAAAGACCGTTGCGCTGATTGAGCGCAAGCTGTTCGGCGGCACCTGCGTTAACACCGGCTGCATGCCGACCAAGGCGATGGTCGCCAGCGCCTATGCTGTGCACATGGCCCGCCGCGGTGCGGATTTCGGCGTGACGACCGGTCCTGTTTCCGTGGATTTCAAGCGCGTCATGGCGCGCAAGGACAAGGTGAGAACCGACGCCCGATCGGGCGTCGAAAACTGGCTCAAGGGAATGGAGAACTGTATTATCTTCGAAGGGCACGCCCGCTTCGAGGATCCGCACACCATTCGGGTTGGCGAGGACATTCTCACCGCCGACCAGATCTTTCTCAACACCGGAGGCCGGGCGGCCACGCCAGATTTTCCCGGTGTCGACGACGTGCCCTTTCTCACCAATGTGTCGTTGATGGATCTGGACGTTCTTCCGCGCCACCTGATCATTGTTGGCGGCAGCTATATCGGCCTTGAGTTTGCACAGATGTTCCGGCGTTTCGGCTCCGAGGTGACGGTGATCGAAAAAGGACCGAGGCTGATTGCGCGCGAAGACCCTGACGTTTCCGACGCCGTGCTGGCAATTCTGGAAAAGGAGGGCATCCGGTTCCGGCTCAATGCCGAATGCATCCGCTTTGCCAGACAGGGCGACGATGTCGCCGCCGGCGTCGATTGCACCTCGGGCGCGCCGGAGATCACCGGCTCACATCTGCTGCTCGCAACGGGACGGCGGCCGAACACCGACGATCTTGGCCTCGACAAGGCGGGCGTGAACACCGACGCGCGCGGCTATGTCGAGGTGGATGACATATTGCGCACCAACGTGTCGCACATCTTCGCCATGGGCGACTGCAACGGCCGCGGCGCCTTCACCCACACCGCCTATAACGACTTCGAGATCGTCGCGGCGAACCTGCTCGATGGCGAGCCGCGGCGGGTGAGCGACCGCATCTCCACCTACGCGCTCTATATCGATCCACCGCTCGGGCGCGCCGGAATGAGCGAGACTGAGGCGCGCAAGACTGGCCGCAAGATTGCCGTCGGCAGGCGACCAATGACCCGTGTCGGTCGTGCGGTCGAAAAAGGCGAGACCGAAGGGTTCATGAAGGTGGTTGTCGACGCCGACAGCAAGGAGATCCTCGGAGCATCGATCTTGGGCACCGGCGGCGACGAAGCCGTTCAGAGCATTCTCGACGTGATGTACGCCAGAAAGCCCTACACCACGATCACCCACGCGGTGCACATTCATCCGACCGTTTCGGAACTGATCCCAACGGTCTTCGGCGATGTCGCGCCGGCAAGCTGACGGTCGGCGAACCGACCGTCAGGCGCTCTTTCAGACCAGCGCCGAGCGCGCCAGATGGTAGAAATACATCGCGCCGCGCTCGAGGATGTCGTCGTTGAAGTCGTAGCGCGTGGTGTGGAGCCCGCTCGAATCGCCGTTGCCGATCAGCACGTAAGCGCCCGGCACCTCTTCCAGCAGGAAGGAAAAATCTTCACTGCCCATCAGCGGCTCGGCGAGTTCGACGAAAGCGCCCTCGCCGAACTTTTCATTGATCACCGCGCGCGCATGGTCGACCGCATCGGCGTTGTTGATGGTCGCGGGGTAGCCGACCTGCCAGCCGAATGTGACCTCGGCGTTGAAGCTCTGTGCCTGGAAACGGGCGATCTGCTCGACGCGTTCCTGCAGCTGCTTGCGCACGACCGGGTCGGTGGCGCGCATGCTGATCTCCAGCACGGCCGTATCGGGAATGATGTTCGAGGCCGAGCCCGATTGGAACGAGCCGACGGTCACGACTGAGGGCTGATGCGGCGAGACATTGCGCGACACCAGTGTCTGCAGCGCCATGACGATACTCGAGCCGACGACGACAGGATCGACCGTCAGCTCCGGCTGCGCCCCGTGGCCGCCCTTGCCCTTGATCGTCAAGGTCAGCACGTCGATGGAAGCGGCCATCGCGCCGGCACGGGTCGAGAAGGTGCCGGCAGGCAAGCCCGGCCAGTTATGAAGCGCAAAGACGCGCTCGCAGGGAAAGCTCTCGAACAGACCGTCCTCGATCATCAGCTTCCCTCCGCCGAAATTTTCCTCGGCGGGCTGGAAGATCAGATGCACTGTGCCGTTGAAGCTTGCGTCCTGCGACAGTGCCCAGGCCGCACCGAGCAGCATGCTCGTGTGGCCGTCATGGCCGCAGGCGTGCATGGCGCCGGGATGTTTGCTCTCATAGGCAAGCCCGGTCTCCTCCTGCATCGGCAACGCGTCCATGTCGGCACGAAAGCCGATCGAGCGGTTGCTGTTGCCGCGCTTGAGCGTCGCGACGATACCGGTCGTCGCTAGGCCGCGCGTCACCTCGAAGCCCCAGGACTGCAGCAGTCCGGCGACGAATTCTGAGGTCTTGACCTCGGAGAGGCCGATTTCCGGCATCGCGTGCAGCGTGTGGCGGATATTGATGAGTTCGGGCAGGAACTCCGACAGGGTCGCGTCGCGCATGGGTCTCTCCTCAGGCCATCTGCAGGAACTGGCGCAGTCGCGCCGATTTCGGGTCACGCATGACCTGCGACGGGGCGCCGCGTTCCTCGACGAGCCCCTTGTGCAGGAAGATGACTTCGCTTGAGATGTCGCGCGCCAGCGACATTTCGTGCGTCACCATCACCATGGTGCGCCCCTCCTCCGCCAGCTTCTTGATGACGAGAAGCACCTCGTTCACCAGTTCCGGGTCGAGCGCCGAGGTCGGCTCGTCAAAAAGCATGACGTCGGGCTTCATCGCCAGGGCACGGGCAATTGCCGCGCGCTGCTGCTGGCCGCCCGAAAGCTGGTTCGGGTAATGATCGCGCTTCGGCGTGATGCCGACCTTCTCCATCAGGATCTCAGCTTCGCCAATGGCATCCTTGCGCGTCATGCCGAGCACATGCATCGGCCCTTCGATGATGTTTTCGAGGATCGTCTTGTGAGACCAGAGATTGAAGCTCTGGAACACCATGCCAAGGCGGGTGCGGATATGTTCGAGCTGGCGCTTGTCGGCGGCAACGAGCTTGCCGTCCTTGCCCTTCACCGTCCGGATCACTTCGCCCGAGACGGTGATTTCACCCTCGTCCGGCGTCTCAAGATAGTTGATGCAGCGCAGCAGTGTGCTTTTCCCCGAGCCGCTGCTGCCGATCAGCGAAATGACGTCTCCGGATTTTGCTTCGAACGAAACGCCCTTGAGCACCTCGACCGAGCCGAAGCTCTTGTGGATGTTGTTCACAGACAGTGCGGTTGCGACCATCGTCGTTCCTCCTGTGGCGCGGTTGCGCGCCTTGTCCTTATGCCTTGGCCGTGCGGTAGCGGGTCAGCCGCTTTTCGACGACGTTCATGATCCGCGTCAGGATGAAGACGACGGTGAAATAGATGATGCCGGCCGCAATCAACGGCTCGAAGATCAACAGCGACTGGCGCTGCAGCATCCGGGCGGTGCCCATCACCTCGAGAATGGTGATCGTCGACGCCAGCGAGGTCGTCTTCAAGAGGATGATCAGATCGCCCGTCAGAACCGGCAGGCAAGAACGCAGTGCCTGCGGCAGCGTGATGCGCCGAAGGATCAGCGAGGAGCGCATGCCGATCGATTTTGCCGCCTCGATCTGTCCGCGCGGGATCGCCTTGATCGCGCCGCGGATGACTTCGGCATTGTAGGCCGCCTGATTGAGGCTGAGCGCGAAGATCGCATACCAAAGCCCGTCGCGCAGATAGGGCCACAGGAAGCTGTGGCGAACCCACGTTCCCGGCAGGACCTGTCCGAGGCCATAATAGACGAGATAGATCTGCACGAGCAGTGGCGTGCCGCGAAACGCGAAGGTGAAGACATAGGCCGGCATCGACAGGACGCGGCGGGCCGAAAGCCGGGCAAGGGCCACAAGCGTGCCGATGACCAGACCGAATATGCCGGCAACAGCCGTCAGAAGCAGCGTGAGCGGGGTCGCCTTGATGAGCGCCGGCAGGAAGCCGATAACGTTGGAGATCGTTTCCATCAATGGTGCCCCCGGTTCAGGCGGCGCTCGATCTGGGCGATCACCAAGGCCGAGACGAGCGTGATCAACAGGAACAGGACCGCCGTCAGCCCGTAGAAGAAGATGTATTGCTTGGTGCCTGCGGCAGCGCGATAGCCGGTGTAGAGCAACTCGCTGAACGAGCCGAGAACGCTGATGATGGCGCTTTCCTTGGTGATGGAAAGCCAGAGATTTCCCATGCCGGGAACTGCGTGGCGCATCATCTGCGGCAGCACGATGCGGGTGAAGACCTTGCGCGGCCGCATGCCGATCGAAACCGCGGCCTCGATCTGCCCCGGGGGGACTGCGAGGAAGGCAGACCGCAGCACTTCCGTCATGAAGGCGCCGGAGACGAAGGCAAGCGCGATGATGGCCGCCCAGAACGAGCTGAACTGGAAGGTCTCGGCGACGAGGCCGAAATGTTTCAACAGACGTTCAGCGCCGCTTGCGACCGAGAAGTAAAGAAGCAGGATGACCAGGAGTTCAGGAAGCGAACGCACGACCGTGGTGTAGATATCGGCGAGCAGGCGGGGAAGACGATGCTTCGAAAGCTTCCCAGCAGCGCCCAACAGGCCGAAGACGACCGCGACCGCATAGGCGACCACGGAGACCTGCAGCGTCATCACCAGGCCCCAGGCGAAATCGTCGCCCCAGCCCTCGCCGCCCCAGGCAAGCAATTGCCAGTAATACTCCATCCGTCGCTACCTGTTCCCGATTGGTGTCGTCAGCCAAGGGCTGCGATGATGCCCGGACGCTGCGGTCCGCTCGGCAATCGAGGGCGAAGGGGCTCGGCCCGACGCCCTCGAAAATGCACTTACTTCTGGCCGAAGATCCACTTGTCGACAAGCGTCTTGACCTGTCCGTCCTTTTCGAGGGCGGCAAGACCGGCATTGACCTTCTCGAGTGTCGCGGCATCGCCTTTGCGCACCGCATAAGCGACACCTTCGCCGAGAACGGCGTTCTTCGGAACCTCGACCTTGACTTCATAATCGGCGCCATCAGGCGACTTCAGGAACGTCTGGATGTAAAGGTCCGGGATCAGAACGTAGTCGACGCGGCCGGCAACGAGATCGGCGACGGAGTTGTCGGCGGTATCGTAGCTCTTGGCCTCAGCGCCAGGCAGGTACTTGGCGACATAGGCCGACTGCACGCTCGACGTCTGGACGCCGATGATCTTGCCTTCGACGCTGGCCGGATCAATGATCTGACCGGTACCGTCGGCAGCGTCGACCGTCTTGATCTCGCTGGTGTCGGACTTGGCGCCGACGAAGGACGTGCCTTCGGTGTAGTAAGGCGTCGAGAAATCGACGACCTTGCGGCGTTCATCGGTGATCGAGAAGGCGCCGATGATGAAGTCGACCTTGTTTTCCTTCAGCGACGGGATGAGGCCATCCCACGCCATCTGGTTGATGTCGCACTTCACAGCCATCTTTTCGCAGAGCGCGCGAGACAGGTCGGCCTCGAGGCCTTCCCATTCGCCGCCGGCATTGACCTGCGTGAAAGGCATGTAGGGCTCAGGCGTCATGCCCAGGCGCACAGTGTCCTGAGCGAAAGCAGCGCTTGCCGCCATCGAAAGGGCGATCCCTGCAAACAGGGCCGACTTGAACTTCTTCATGATGTTTCCTCCGCGAAATTATGTCTGGATCAGAGCGTGTTGCTGAACCAACGCAGCGACATGCAGGACAGGCCCGCGTCGATCTTGCCGATTTCAGTCGTCTTCATCGGCACGACCTTGTAGCCGAGCTTGTCGAGCATCTCGATCGTGCGCGGGAAGTCCGAGCCGACCATGACGACGTCGTTGACGCGCAGCGCATTGGCCGCCGGCTCTTCGCCTTCAGGAATGATCACCTGCTTGAAGCGGTCGAACACGCCAGACTTCGCAAGACGGGCGGTCGACAGCACGGTCTCCTCGTCGAGCAGCGAGCAATCGGTCTTGAAATGCAACACACCTTCCGGGGTGGCGACGATTTCGCTCTTGCGGCCGAGCTTGTCGAGGCAGGCCTGGAGCGCTTCGGCGCCGACCTTGTCGGTGCGGGCCGAAAGGCCGATCATCACGCTTTCGCGGGTCGTCAGCACGTCGCCGCCGTCGGCAAGGCCGGTGCCTGGCAGATCGAGAACGGTCTCGAACATGGCGCGGAGCGTCGGCTCGATCTCGATCGTCTCCTTGACGCGCGTGGCCGCACCCGGACGCAGCAGGATCGCGCCTTCGGTGAAGACCAGCGCCGGATCTTCGACAAAGATCGAATCCGGGAAGGCTTCGAGGGCCGGAAGAACGGTGACCTTGACGCCCGCATCCTTCATCGCAGCGATGTAGGTATCGTGCTCGGCCTTCACGCCTTCGTAGGTCGGATTGCCACGATCATCGGCGCGCAGACCGTTGACGACGGTGGTCGAGGGCGTGCGGACGATGATGTTGTTGAAATTGTAGACGGGGCGTGCTTGCGACATTTGTAGTACCTTTGGCTTGGATGAGGTGCTTCTATCGATCGGATGTGGCGGCGTAAAGCTTTTGCGTACCGGCTGGTTCTCTGCGCGACAAATGCACCCCGGCGAGCATGCAGCGCACGGAGCCGCCGGCGAGCTCGATGGTGGGCACGTCGAAGGCGAGCACGCGGGCCGAAGCCTCGATCGCCTTGATCTGGTCCGGCCGAAGCGAGGCAAGCGCCCGCGCCGACATCACGACGACGCGGCCATCGGCGCCATCGAGTTCGATCGCGTTACCGGCAAAGTTTTCGATCTGATCGATCGTGAGATCGATGACCTGCCGGCCCGTTTCCTCCAACCGCTCGCAGATTTCCTGTCGCCTTGCAGCGTCGGGGATCATGCTGGTGCCGATTAGCGCGAAATCCGTGCCGATGCACATCAATACGTTCGTATGGTAGATCGAATTGCCATTGCGGTCGACCGCACCAAACACCATCGGCTCGAAATTGAAGTGGGTGCAGAACCGTTCCAGCGCCACTTCGTTCGTGCGGTTGGACCGAGCGGCGTAGGCGACGCGACCGATATGGTCGAGCACCATCGCACCGGTGCCTTCAAGATAGACGCCATCCTTTTCAAGGCCGGAATAATCGATCACATCCTGGACGCGATACTCGGTCTTGAGCATCTCGACGATGTCGGCGCGGCGCTCGCTCTGACGGCTTTCCGAGTACATCGGATAGATCGCCACGTGCCCACCCGAATGGGTGGAGAACCAGTTGTTCGGGAACACCGAGTCCGGGCGCGTCACCGTCTCGTCCTCGAACAGATGGACGGCAACGCCTGCGGCCGACAGACCGTCGGCCATGCGCGTCACCTCGTCGAAGGCGGCCGTTGCGATCGCCGAAGGCTTGCGCGCCTCGTCGGTCGACTGGAACGCGTTGTCCTTGGCCGTCATCGGGTTCGGGCCGAAATGGTGCGGACGGATCATCACGACGCCCTTCGGCGCCTGTACGGACAGTCTCTTCATGTTATGCAGCGCTCCGCTCGGCAGGGGCCGCCGGCTGCTGCCGGAACAGGCCGTAGAGGTCACGCGGGTGCTCCGGCTGCGTCGTCAGGTCGAGCTCGGTATAGAAGGCAGTGCCCTGGATCTTGTCGCGCAAGAAGCGCAGCGCCGAAAAATCCTCGGTGGCAAAGCCGACGGAATCGAAGATGGTGATCTGTGCGCTCGAGCGACGGCCTTCGGCATCGCCGGTGATAACCTGCCAGAGTTCAGTGACCGGGAAGTCCGGCGCCATCTGCTGGATTTCGCCTTCGATCCGCGTCTGCTCCGGATATTCGACGAAGACGTCGGCGCGACGCAGGATATCACCCTGCAGCTCGGTCTTGCCCGGGCAGTCACCGCCAACGGCGTTGATGTGCACGCCGGCGCCGACCATGTTGTCGGACAGGATCGTCGCGTTGCGCTTGTCGGCCGTCACAGTCGTGATGATGTCGGCGCCAGCAACGGCCTCTTCGGCGGTCTTGGCGACGACGATGTCGAAATCCATGTCGGCGAGGTTCTTCAGGAACTTATCCGCTGCCTCGATGTCGATATCGAAAACCTGCAGGCGTTTGATACCGAGCAGCGCCCGGAATGCCAGAGCCTGGAATTCCGACTGCGCGCCAAGGCCGATGATCGCCATCGAGCGAGCATCAGGACGGGCAAGGTATTTTGCTGCCAGGGCCGAGGTTGCGGCGGTGCGCAGCCCGGTCATGATCGTCATCTCGGACACGAGACAGGGATAACCCGTGCTGACATCCGAAAGCACGCCGAACGCCGTTACCGTCTGCAGGCCGACATTGGGGTTCGTCGGGTGACCGTTGACGTATTTGAAGCCGTAATGCTCGCCGTCCGACGTCGGCATCAACTCGATGACCCCCGTCTTCGAGTGGCTCGCCAGCCGAGGCGTTTTTTCAAAAGCGTTCCATCTGCGGAAATCGTCTTCGATATATTCCGCAAGACCCAACAGGAACGTTTCAATGCCGATCGATTTGACCAGCTCGATTACGTTGCCGACACCGACATACTGAACCACGATTCCAACTCCATCGGGAAATTCGATAAAGCCAGCCTAGGCATGCAAGAAGCGAGTTGAAATTTGAAACTTGCGCAGATTTTTGCAAAAGATTGCGCAAATTGCACAACTCCCTTATATGATTTTTATGCACATCTTCGACGACCTCGACCATCAGCTTATCTCGCTCCTGCGAGAAGACGGCCGTGCGCCATATTCCAAAGTCGCCTCGGTTCTCGGCATATCGCGGGCAACGGTGCAGACGCGCATCGACCGGCTGCTGGAGACCGGTGCGGTCCTGGGTTTCACGCTGCGCGTGCGGCAGGACTATGACCAGCGC
Organism: Ensifer adhaerens; assembly: GCF_013283195.1. Lineage (GTDB taxonomy): Bacteria > Pseudomonadota > Alphaproteobacteria > Rhizobiales > Rhizobiaceae > Ensifer > Ensifer adhaerens_G. The sequence continues at coordinate 91,123 of NZ_JABEKT010000004.1, forward strand.
GCAATCCGGGCAATCATGATGATCGAGGTCAGCGGGCGAACGACCACAAAGGTGATCAAATTCCTTCGCGGCCTGCCCGAACTCTACGCTCTCCACACCACCAATGGCGCCTGGGACATGGTGGCCGAAATCCGCGCCAACAGCCTTAGCGACTTCGACCGCATCCTGCGCGAGGTCCGCGACGTCGAAGGCGTGCTCAACAGTGAGACGAGCATTCTTCTCAGCACCATCTGAAAGGGCGCATTCCCGCGCCATCACCAATACAGGCATGACCGTGAGCCACATTCCCCAGATCGATTACGATACCGCTTCCGACGCTATCCGCGCCGCCCACGACGAGGAAGTCCAGGCCCGTGGCCGCATGACCAACATGAAGCGCACACTGTTGCATTCGCCGACGGCGCACCGGATCTACGCCGAATGGTTCACGCTGAGGGAAGAATTGCGGCCGGCGCTCGACGATCGGGCGATCTGGCTGCTGTCGCACGCGATCTCCGAGGCGATGGAATCGCCGATCGCGATGGGCTTTTTCCGCCGCGCCTTTGCCAATTCCGGCGTGGACTTTCATTCGCTTGTGCCGACGGCAGACGAACAGCGGCTGATCGACTTCGGCCGGGCGATCGTCGCCGATTCCAATGCTGTGCCTGCAGAGATCTGGGATGGGTTGAAAGCGCGCTATGACAACGCGGCGCTGGTCAACCTCGTGGCGTTTGCCGGAATCATGGTCGCGACCGCGCTGTTCAACAACGTCGTCGAAGTCGAGTTCGACCAGGAATTGGCGCCGTTCATGGATTGAGCGGGCCGTGGCCCGAGACAGTCGGGCCACTCATACAAAGAACGTCAATCTGCGTATCGGGTCACAAATTCCGGGTTGCCGCGCAAGGTGTTGCTGACGGTGCAGATTTCATTCTCTGCCGCCTCGGCAATGGCATGCCGCGTCGCTTCGTCAAAATCGCCCTTGATGTCGAAGACAATCTCGAATTTCCCGATGCGTGACGGTTCATCATGCGCCTTTTCGCCGGTCACCTTGGCGCTGACTTCGGTCAAGCGGTCGAGCACGCCAAAGCGGCTGGCGGCAATGCGGGCACTCAAGACCAGGCAGCTCGCGAGCGAGGCATAAAGCAGGTCGAGCGGTCCGTAGCCCGGCTGCGACGGCCCGGTGACAATATCGAGTTCACCGCCGGTGACCGAAGTCACGTGCGGAAAACCGGTTCTGCCCACCGTGGCCGTGGCGCCTGTTTCCCGCGTTCTTACCTTCACGTCTGCCATTCGATTCGCCTTCTCCAATGTTCACGTACCGGGGTCAGCCATCGTGCAGAAGTCCCGGTCCGGTCGCCATGCCGTGGGCCACGCGTGGCCCACGGCTCTGATATGTCCGCGCTCAGTCGCTGACGCAAGTGAGCGCGCGCAGGAATCAGTTCTTCTTGACGAGGCGGTAGAAAACGAAGTCGGAGGTGGCGCCGTTGACGTAGCCTTCGACCTTGTCCTTCATTGCAACCTGGGTTGCGGCCTGGAACATGATCACGATCGGCGACTTCTCCTGCACCTTGCGCTGCAGGTCGACATAGAGCGCCGAACGCTTGGCCGGATCGGCTTCCTTCAACGCAGCCTTCGTCTCTTCGTTGAGTTCGGCCGGAACCGCCCAGCCGTTACGCCACGTGGTCGTCGACTGATACTTGTCGTCCGCGTTGTCTTCGTTATAGGCGAAGGCCTTGGCGTTCGAATGCGGGTCCATGAAATCAGGGCCCCAATAGAGCAGCATGGCTTCATGGGTACGGGCGCGGTACTTGGTGATGACCTGGCTGCCGGTTCCCGGAATGATGTCGAAGGTGATGCCGGCTTCGGCAAACGAAGCCTGCAGCGACTGCGCCATATCGGTGAACGGCGTCGAGTTGATGACGTCGAGCGTTACCTTGATCGGCGTCTGGATGCCGGCGTCGGCGAGGATCTTCTTCGCCTTTTCGACGTCGTAAGTGTAAGGCGTCTCATCGAGCGAGCCCGGGAAGCCCTTCGGCCAGAAGGCCTGGTGGATGTCCATCTGCCCCTTCAGGAAGCTGTCGGTCATGCCCTTGTAGTCGACGAGGTAGCGGGCAGCTTCCCAGACGGCTGGCGGCTGCAGGGCTGCGGCCTTCTGGTTGAACGACAGGAAGTGAACGGCCGCCTGCGGATAAGATTCGACCTTCATGCCGCCCTTGGCGGCAACGCTTGCCATCTGATCCGGCGTCAGGTTCTTCGCCATGTCGACGTCGCCGGTCTCAAGCATCAGCTGCTGCGTGGCGGCTTCTGCGACGTGGCGGATGATCACGCCCTTGATCGCCGGAGCGCCGGCGAAATAGTTCGGGTTGCTCTGCAGGTTCAGGAGTTCGCCAGCGCGGAACGCCTTCAGCACGAACGGACCGGAACCGGCCGAATTCGCCTTGAGCCAGGCATTGCCGTAGTCACCATCGGCTTCGTTCGCCTTGACCGCTTCCGCGTCAACGACTGAGGCCGGGCGGGCGGCGAGAACGTTGAGCACGAAGGCCGACGAGAAGTCGCCTTCATACTTGATCGTGACCTTGTTGCCGTCAGCGGTCACCATCTTGTCGATGTTCTCAGGCGTCCAGCCGAGCTGCGTCAGGATGAAGGCCGGTGCCTTGTTGAGCACGACGACGCGCTTGAAGGAGTAGACGACGTCTTCGCCGCGCAGCGGGTTGCCGGAAGAGAAGGTGACGCCATCGCGCAGGGTGAAGGTGATCGTCTTTGCCGCATCGTCTGCGGTCCATTCGCTGGCAAGACCAGGAGAAAGCTTCAGAACGTCAGGCGCATCATACTGCACCAGACGGTCATAGGTCTGCGTCACATATTCGCCGGACGAAAACTCATAGGCTTCGGCCGGATCGATGCTGACGATATCGTCGATGTTCTGGGCAACCACCAGCACTTCGGCGGGTGTCTCCGCCAAAGCTGCCGGAGACACGCTCAGCATAAGGGACGCCGCGAAAACCGCGACCTTGAACATTCTCATCATTGCTCTCCTATTTTCGATGAGGTTTGGTTTTTGTTGTCGTCGCCGGCTTGGGGACTGCCTGAGGCATGCCGGTCTCGTTGGGCAAGGATGTGCGGGATCGGAACAGCGGCAGCGTGCCAGTCCAGATCAGCCGAACGGGTCTATCCGTCTTGTTCCACCAATAGTGTGGCTGGATGCCCCGAAAGTGCAGGCCGTCGCCGGAGGTAAGCGTGGTCTCGTCATCATCTAGACCGAACAGGATTTCACCCGCGAGCACGTAGACCAGCTCCTCGCCCTCATGGCTGAACACTTCCGAGCGGTGCCCGGCGGGGATGGTGATGACGAAGCTGGACAGCTGGTTTCCGGCAAAATCCGCGCCGATGCGCTCGTAGGACACGGGCGAGCCACCGACGGAAAAGATCATGCGTTCACTGGCACGCGACAGACCGGTGTCGATCGCCGGCGCCAGGATGAAGTGATTGAGTTCGGCGTTCAGCCCCTGGGCGATCTGCGCCAGCGTGCCGAGCGAGGGCATGGCGAGGTCGCGCTCGATCTGGCTGAGATAGCCGACCGAGACGCCGGCCGCATCGCTGAGCGCCTGCAGCGTCATATGCATCTGCCGCCGCCGCGCACGCACCAGCGCACCGATCCGCGGCTGACCCGCAGTTGCGGCTCTGCCGGATGCGGTCTCTGCATCCTCAGATGGCACGGTCACGATGGATTCTCCTCCCCAGTAAAATTTTTTTGATTTAAGCAAACTTATTTATATACTCCAAGCGAATTCTTGCGCTATCGACAGCCGCGACCGCAAGCGAACGAGGGATGGAATCGCCACGTGGCAGACAACAATACGACTACAGCGCCCGCGCCGACGCGCCGCGCGGGGCTACAAAGCCCGGGCAGACGGCGCCTTTTTTCGGCTCTGGGCTTTCTCGTCACGCTTGGCGTGACCTTCATCGGCTTGCTGGCAATCACCTTCTTCATCGGCCGCATCGTGCCGATCGATCCAGTACTGGCCGTCGTCGGCGACCGCGCACCCGTCGCCGTCTATGAGCGTGTCCGCGAGGAGATGGGGCTTGATCGGCCGCTGGCCGCCCAGTTCGTCAGCTATGTCGGCGACGTGGTAACCGGCAATTTCGGCACGGCGGTTTCCACAGGCAAACCCGTGATTGAGGACCTTGCTCGGGTGTTCCCGGCAACGCTGGAGATGGCAACGCTCGGCATCCTTCTCGGCGTTTTGATCGGCGTCCCGCTCGGCGTTATCGCCGCAAGCCGCCGCGGCTCATGGCTCGATCAGGGCATCCGCGTCGTCGGCCTGCTCGGTTACTCCGTACCGGCCTTCTGGCTCGGCCTTGTCGGGCTTGCGGTCTTCTATGCGAAGCTGAAATGGGTCGGCGGTCCCGGCCGTGTCGACATCTTCTATGACGGCGTCGTCACCCCGGTCACCGGCCTTATCCTCGTCGACAGCGTCATTGCCGGCGACTGGGAGATCTTCCGCAACGCGGTCTGGCACCTCATCCTGCCGGCGTCCTGCCTCGGCTTCTTCTCGCTTGCCTATATCGCCCGCATGACGCGGTCCTTCATGCTCGACCAGCTGAGCCAGGAATATGTGACCACGGCTCGGGTCAAGGGCGTTCCGGAACGGCTTGTCATCTGGCGCCATGCCTTCCGCCCGATCCGCGTACCGCTCATCACGGTCATCGGCCTTTCCTATGCCGGCCTGCTCGAAGGCTCCGTGATGATCGAGACGATCTTTTCGTGGCCCGGCATCGGCAACTACCTGACCGTCGCCCTGCTCAACGCCGACATGGCGGCCGTCCTCGGCTCGACCCTGGTGATCGGCGCGGTCTTCATCGGCATCAACAAGATATCGGACGTGCTCTATCGCGTGCTCGATCCACGTGCGCGCTAGGGAGAAGCGAACATGACAACACTTCGCGACTGGCTGATCGACGACAGCCCCGCCTCGCCGATGCAGGCGCGCCTCGGCCGGTTCTACCGGATTTTCGGCGCGCTGATGCACAACCCGCTCGCAGTGGTCGGCGCGATCATCATCCTGGTGCTCGTGTTGACCGCGCTGTTTGCGCCCTGGATCGCCACGCATGATCCGCTGCGCCAGGCGCTCGGCGAACGGCTGCTGCCGCCAAGTGCGGCGCACTGGATGGGAACCGACGAACTCGGCCGCGATATCTGGTCGCGCGTCGTTTACGGTGCGCGCATCACGCTGGCGATTGTCACCCTGGTTGCTGTGCTCGCGGCTCCCGCCGGCCTGGTGATCGGCGTTGCCGCCGGCTATTTCGGCGGATGGGTCGACCGCATCCTCATGGGCATCACCGACATTTTCCTGTCACTGCCCAAGCTGATCCTGGCGCTTGCCTTTGTCGCAGCACTTGGCCCCGGCATCGAAAACGCGATCATCGCCATCGCCATTACCTCCTGGCCCGGCTACGCCCGCGTCGCCCGCGCCGAGACGATGACGTTCAAGAACTCTGAGTTCATCTCGGCCGTGCGCCTGCTCGGCGCATCGAGCCTCAGGGTCAATCTCGGTCACGTGCTGCCGCTCTGCACCTCGTCGATGATCGTGCGTGTCACGCTCGACATGGCGGGCATCATCCTGACGGCAGCCGGCCTCGGCTTTATCGGCCTGGGTGCACAGCCGCCGCTTCCCGAATGGGGCGCGATGATCTCGCGCGGCCGTTCCTTCATTCTCGACCAGTGGTGGGTGGCAACCATGCCGGGCTTTGCGATCATTCTCGTCAGCCTCGGCTTCTGCTTCCTCGGTGACGGCCTGCGCGACGTACTCGATCCGAAGAGCGGGGAGCAACGCTGATGAACCCGCTTCTCGAAATCGAAAACCTGCGCGTCACCTTCCCGACGCCACGCGGCGACCTTGAAGTCGTGCGAGGCCTCTCCTTCACCCTCGGCCGCGAACGCCTGGGAATCGTCGGCGAAAGCGGTTCCGGCAAGTCGATGACCGGCCGCTCGATCCTGAAACTGGTGCGCGCACCGGGCCGGGTCACGGCCGACAAGCTGACCTTCGACGGCATCGACCTCCTGACGCGCTCCGAACGGCAGATGCGCCCGATCCGCGGCGCCCGTATTTCGATGGTGATGCAGGATCCGAAGTTCTCGCTGAACCCAGTCATGACGATCGGCGAGCAGATCGCCGAGGCGCTTTTGACGCATCAGCGCCTGCCGCGCCGCGAGGTGAACAACCGCGTCCTGACCATGCTGGAATCGGTGCGCATCGCCGATCCGGAACGCGTTGCCAAGCTCTACCCGCATGAAGTGTCCGGCGGCATGGGTCAGCGCGTGATGATCGCGATGATGCTGATCCCGGAGCCGGACCTGCTGATCGCCGACGAGCCGACCTCCGCACTCGACGTCTCGGTGCAGGCCCAGGTGCTCGACATCATCGATGAGCTGGTCAAGCGCAAGGGTATGGGCCTGATCTTCATCAGCCACGACCTCAATCTTGTTTCGAGCTACTGCGACCGCATTCTGGTGATGAACACCGGTGAAGTGGTTGAAGAGTGCAAGGCGGGTGAGTTGATGAACGCCAAGCATCCCTATACGCGCGGCCTCATCGCCTCCATCCCGCGTCTCGACGAAACCCGGACCGAGCTTCCCGTGCTCGACCGCAGCGCATGGGCCAAGAAATGACGGCGCTTTCCCTCAAGAACCTCGATATCTTCTACGGCGAAGCGCATATCACGCACGACGTCAACCTCGAGATTGCCGATGGCGAAAGCTTCGCCCTCGTTGGTGAAAGTGGCTCCGGCAAGTCGACCGTGCTGAAGGCGATCGCAGGCCTGGCGCCTGAGTGGACCGGTGAGATCAACGTTTTCGGCAAGCCGCGCAGCCATGGCATCGACCGTGCCTTCTCCCGTCAGTGTCAGATGGTGTTCCAGGACCCCTACGGCTCGCTGCATCCGCGCAAGACCGTCGACGCCACGCTCGGCGAAGCGCTGACGATTCACGGCATCGGCGATCGCAGCGCCCGCATCGAAGAGGTAATGTCTTCCGTCGGGCTCGACCGGAAATTCCGTTTCCGCTTTCCGCACCAGCTCTCGGGCGGCCAGCGCCAGCGTGTCGCCATCGCGCGCGCGCTGATGCTGAAGCCGAAGGTGCTGTTGCTCGACGAACCGACCTCAGCGCTCGACGTCTCGGTGCAGGCGGAGATCCTGAACCTACTGAAGCGATTGCGGCAGGAACAGAACCTGACTTTCCTGATGGTCACCCACAACTTGCCGGTCGTTTCCTTCCTCTGCGATCGGCTGGCTGTCATGCGGCAGGGCCGCATCGTCGAGGTGGCCGACGTTGCCGACCTCAAGCGTGGCGACCTCAAGGACCCCTATTCGCGCGAACTGATGCACATCAGCGCAGCGCACGCGAATTAATCAACATCCCAAGGACATATGATGAACAGTGAACAGATCGCTGCCGCGTTGGCTGAATTCGACGCGGCGATTGCAAGGGAAACCGACGCGGACGCCATCTTGGGCGCACTGCAGACGCTTTGCCGCCAGGTGATCGGCGCCAAGCTCTTCACCACCATGACCGTCGATATGGTCAACGAAGTTGCCCGTCGCGCCTATACCTCGCACCCGGAAGAATACCCGACGTCCGGCACCAAGCCGATCCGCTATGACAGCTGGTTCGACATCGTGCACAAGGAGCATAAGACCTTCGTAGCCAACACCATCGTAGATATCTCGAAAGTGTTCGGCGATCACGAAACGATCTGGGCGCTGGGCTGCGGCTCTGTCGTCAACATCCCCGTGGTTGTCGGCGGCGAACTTCTCGGAACCGTCAACTGCCTCGACGTCGAACAGCATTACACGCCGGAGCGCGTTGCCCTATCGAAGCACCTGGAACTGCCTGCCAAGCTGGCGTTTCTTGCCGCAGCCCGCGCGGCCAAGATCTGATTTATCGAGGCCGGGGGCATCGATCGCCTCCGGCCTCGACCTTTGCGTCAACGACCGATCGCCATCCCGGTCTGCTTCAGGAAGAAGTGCATTTTCTGCGCTTCGATCGGCACCTCGATCGTATCGTCCGGCCTGACAGGCGACGCCGCATGTATCTGCCCAGTGAAGGTGGCTTGTCCCACCCTTCCGAGCGCCAGCGTATGGGGACCCAGCGGCTCGATATCGCGCACCTGTAGCGTCAGCCTTGGCGCATCGGTTTCCGACGACATCGTATGCTCCGGGCGAATGCCGAGCACGACGGCCTGACCGACAAAAGCGTTCAGCTTGTTGGCGCGAGCATCCGGGACCTTGACCGCGACACCACCATCCGCCCTGAACCAGAGCCCGCCATCACCGCGCTCGAGCAGTCCCTCAACGAAATTCATGCTCGGCGCACCGATGAAAGCGGCGACGAACAGATTGCTCGGCGCCTCGTAGAGCGTGATCGGATCGGCCGCCTGCTCGATGCGTCCCTGGTTCATGACGACAACCCGGTCCGCCATCGTCATGGCCTCGACCTGATCGTGGGTGACGTAGACCGCTGTGGTCTGAAGCCTGCGGTGTAACAGTTTGATTTCCGTGCGCATTTCAATGCGCAGTTTGGCGTCGAGGTTCGACAGCGGTTCGTCGAACAGGAAGACATCCGGTTGGCGGACAATCGCGCGGCCGATCGCGACGCGCTGGCGCTGACCACCGGACAGAGCGCTCGGCTTGCGGCTGAGGTAAGCGCCAAGGTTGAGAATGCGGGCCGCCTCGGCGACCGATTTTTCGATATCGGCCTTGGACGTGCCCCGCACCTTCATGCCGTAACCGATATTCTCCGCCACCGTCATATGCGGGTAGAGCGCGTAGTTCTGGAACACCATCGAACAGTTGCGCAGGCCCGGGCGCAAGTCGGTGACATCACGTTCACCGATCCGGACCGTGCCCGAAGAAGCCGTCTCAAGGCCCGCAATCATGCGCAGGGTGGTCGTCTTGCCGCAACCGGATGGCCCGACGAGCACGACGAACTCCCGGTCGGCAATTTCGAGATCGAGCGGCGGGATAACGGTGACGCTACCGAAGGACTTGGTGATTTGCTCCAACCGGACCTGGGACATGCTGACGCCTTTTCTCATGACGGTAGCCGGCGCGAAAGCGGCCGGGATGCTGCATAATTCCGCAAATCGACATCGATTTGAGCAATTATCCAGCAGGTTTCAAGCGCTACAGCGCCTCGGGCGCGTGATAGCTGACGCATTGCGCTGTCGTGTATCTGCGGCCAGTGTGACCCGGCCGCAGGGACCGCGAAGCTCGCCCCGATCGTTTCGGGGCGAGCACTCGATCATCTCACTTCTGTGGCAGGCCCATCGATGCGCGATAGGCAGCGAGCTGCTTGTCGCGACCGAACTCGTCCGTCAGCTGGTTCCACTGCTCAGCGACGCTGTCGAGCGCCTGTTGCGGCGTGACTTCTCCGGCAAGCGCCTTGGAGAGTTCGATCTCAAGCACTTCCGTGTAGGAGAAATAGCCGGGCAGGCGCATGTCGAGGGCGATGTTCTTCGCGGTGACCGCATCCTTCTGCGCCCCCAGATACTCCTTGGCTTCACGCTCGGAGAAGATCTTCGACCAGAGGTCGAGATTGGTCGTGTGCGAGATGCGATAGGGATTGACGCCTGTGCCACCGGTGATCGCCGCCTGGCCGGAAACGGCAGGGCTCGACAGATACTGGATGTAGTTCCAGGCCGCTTCCTGCTTGGTCGACGATGCGGGCACCGCCGCCTGCCAGCCACCGAAGGCCATGAACGAGGTCTGGACGACGTGGTCGAACTTGTCCCACTTCTTGGTCTTGTAGTTCCAGATCTCGTCCGATCCCGGCAACGGTGCCGAGCCGACACTGCCTGCAACCTTCGACTGCTTCGGATCGGCGCCGATAACGCCGGTATCGCCCCAGCCGATCGATTCCGCCACCTGGCCGCCGGCAAAGGCGGCATTCACTTCACCAAAGGAGAAGTTGAGTGCGTTCGGCGGCGCAAGTTTCGACGCGCGAATGTACTCCTCGAGGCCACGAACCCAGCCCGGATTGTTGACCTGCGCATCCATCGTGTCCGGATCGAAGAACATGCCACCCGGATTGTCGGGATGGCTGGTGTAGCCGGCGACGTGACTGAACAGGAACCAGAACTGCTGACCGCCGCGACGGAAGGCTTCCGCCGTGCCCCACAGGTTGTTGGTCGGCTGGTTGAAGTACTCGGCAATGTCGAGATACTGCTTCCAGGTCTTCGGCGGCGCGAGATCGTAGCCGTACTTGTCCTTGAAGGCCTTCTGGTTGTCGGCGTTTTCGAACAGGTCGATGCGGTAGCTGTAGGTATGGGCGTCACCGTCCATCGTCTGCGACAGGATCTTGCCGTTCCAGACCATCAACTGCTCGCGATAGACCGGCGCGATATCCTCCCAGTCGGCGCCCTTCTGCATGTCAGCCGGCATTTCCGACAGGAAATCGGTAAAGTCCGGCGCCCAGGCCGGCGCAAAGGCGATGACGTCGAAGGCATCTTCACCCGATGTCAGGGACGTGACGATTTTCGGGTAGAGTTCCGACCACGGAAACTCGACGACCTTCACCTTGCCGCAGGTCTTTTCCTCCCACCCCTTGGCCGCAAGTTGCAGCGCGGACGCGATATAGGGCCCGGTCTGCGTGGTCGCCGTCAGTTCGACGCCGGAATAGTCGGGGTCGCATGCGAGTGCCGTGCCAGTGCTTGCCATGGCAAGAACACCCAGCGACGCTGATGTCAGTAGCAGTTTCCTCATTCTTTCCTCCCTTGAATGAATTGTTGCCGAAAAACAGGTCGTTATTTGATCGCCCCCAGCAGCAGACCGGAGCGCATGAGCCGACTGAGAAGCACGGCCATGACCATCATCGGAATGATCGCCACCAGCGCGGCGGCGGAGATTGCCCACCATTCGTCGCCGCGCTGGCTGTTCTGGCCGGCAACGAGGATCGGCAGCGTCTGCCATCTCGAATTGGTCAGGAACAGCGCGAAAAGGAACTCGTTCCACACGAAGGCAAGCGTGATCATGAATGTTGCGATCAACCCCGGCTTCGACATCGGCAGCACGATGCCGAAGAAGATGCGCCATGTGGGAACGTTGTCGACCATGGCGGCCTCTTCGACCTCGACAGGCAGGGCCTCGAAGAAGTCGCGCATCAGCCAGATGACGATAGGCAGCGAGAAGGCGATGTAGGCAAAGGTCAGGCCGATGTAGCTGTCGACCAGCTTGAAGCCGAGCTTGCCCATCTCGGTGTACATCAAGTAGAGCGCGAAGGCGGCCACGATCGGCGGGAACATGCGCTGGCTCACGAACCAGAAGACGATGTCGTTGTTGCCGAGCTCAGGCCCCGGTAACCGGAAGCGGCTGGAGAGCACCGCCAGTGCCAGCGCGGCGATAAAGGCATAGATCAGCGATATCCCCTGCCCGAAGCCGAGAACATTGCGACCAAGCAGGAAGCCGCCGAAGGCGACAACGATGAAGATCAATGCGGACAACAGTCGGAAGCGGAAGGTGAAACGCACCAGCGCATAGGCGGCCATCGCACCGATGCCCGTCGCGAGAACCGATGCCGAAAGGCCGATGATCGTCGAGGCCAGGAACGTGTTGAAGAACTGGCCCCGCTGGCCGGACAAAAGCTCGCGCCATGCCGTCAGGCTCGGCTCGAAATCGACGAAAGGCAGGTAGGTCGGGCCGCCGACCACGGCGATCGGTGTCTTGAACGATGTGATCAGGACCCAATAGAGCGGAAAGAACGTGATGGCGAGCCAGACAAGGCAGCCGCCAAGCGCGATCCATCGCCGTTTTCCCTTGAGAGTGCGCACGCTCATTTGTGCTTCTCCAGATACGGCTTGAGGATGGCGAGATAGACGAGGCCGATCACCGTGATGACGATCAGGAACAGGAACGACAATGCGGAGGTGTAGCCGAGGTTGAACTTCTTGAAGCCCTCCTGATAGGCAAAGAGCGTCAGCGTCTCGGTCGAGATCCCAGGTCCACCGCCCGTCATCACGAAGACGGTATCGATAATCTTGTAGCTTTCGATCAGCCGGATGAAGACGACGGCGACGGAGATCGGCAGCAGCATCGGAAAGGTAATGTCGCGGAACTGTTGCCAGGGCGTGGCATTCTCCAACGCGGCCGCCTCGTAAACATCATCTGGCAGTGTCTGCAACCCGGCCAGCAGCATCAGAATGACAAACGGTGTCCATTGCCAGACTTCGACGGCGATGATCGAGCCGAGCGCCCAGCTCGTCTGCGTCAGGAACGGCAGATTGGGAAAGCCCAGAGCGCTCATCAGTTCGTTGAGCGGACCCATTGTCGGGTTAAGCACCTGTCGGGCAATCAGCGCCACGGCGACGGGCGCAACCAGCATCGGCAGGAGAAAGCTGACGCGAAAGAGGCCCTCGCCCGGCACCCGGGAATTGAGCGCAAGCGCCACGGAAAGGCCGATCACATATTGCAGGCCGACGGAGATGAAGGCGATCAACGTCGTCGTCCCGGCCACGTGCCAGAAGCGTGGATTCTGCAAAAGATCCGCATAATTGCTGAAGCCGACGAAACGCGCCGGCATTGGCGGCACCAGACGCATGCTCATGAAGCTTGTGGTCAGCGAATAGACCAGAGGAAAGATGGAAATCAACAGAACGATGATCAGGGCCGGCCAGATGAAGAAGTGCTTGATCGGGTCGTTGCGCGTCGTCATGCGGCCGCCCCTTGCGCCAGGAGAGCCTCGATCTCCGCAAGCGTCGGCATGGCAGGGGCCGTGCCGCGACGGGTGACCGAGATCCCGGCGGTAGCACAGCCGAACCGCGCGGCATCCGCTGGCGCGAGCCCCCGCGCCAAGGCTGCTGAAAACCCGCCGACGAAAGCATCGCCCGCGCCGGTCGTGTCGATAACCGGGCCGCTTGCCATCGCCGGGACGAATACGGACTGGCTCTGATTGTGGAGAAGAACGCCTCTTTCGCCGAGGGTGATTAGCGCTGACTTTGCGCCCTTCTTCAGAAGCGCGTCACCCGCCCGCCGCGCATCGTCTGCCGTGGCAAGAGAAAATCCCACCAGCGCCGCCGCTTCGGTCTCGTTCGGCACGATGTAATCGCAAAGCGGATAGATCGCATCCGGGAAGGGCTCTGCCGGCGCCGGGTTGAAGACGGTGACCACGCCTGCCGCATGTGCGATTTCCAATGCTCGCTGGGCGGCGGCCGCCGGCTGCTCAAGTTGCGTCACGAAGATGCGCGATGCTTCGATCGTATCCCGCGCTGCCTCGACATCGTCGATGCCGATCGAGCCGGCTGCACCGGGATAGACGATGATGGCGTTCTCGCCATTCTGATCGTTGACGTAGATGAAAGCCGCGCCGGTCGGCAGGTCGTCCATCTGGACGATCTTCGGAGTCACGCCCGCCTCGGCATAGGTGCGAAGCGCCATATCTCCAAAGGTATCGCGTCCGATTTTCGAGATGAAGGACACCGGACTGCCGGCACGTGCCGCCGCGACCGCCTGGTTCGATCCCTTGCCGCCGGGCCCGACCGAGAAGCCGCTTCCGGTAATCGTTTCGCCGACAACCGGCATGCGCCGCGCCAGATAGGCCGTATCGGCCACGAAGATCCCGAGGATCGAAACACCAACCTTCATTCCTGCCTCCCCTGGTCACGCCGCTGCCAAAGGCGAAGCGGCGATCCAAGATAAATTTCACGCGTTCAAGATGTTATGACGACCAGCTCACAGAGCCGATGCGCAGACTAACGTTTGTCAGCTAGGCATTTTCAGGCGGAATGACGCCCTTGGTGAAAAGGAAGCAGCCATAAAAGCGCGTCTCGCCGGTGGTAATGACGCAATAGGCCTTCTTGGCTTGTTCATAGAAGGCGAAGCGTTCGATGCCGTACATCGGCGCGGGTTTGCCCTCGGCACGATCAATTTCGGCCTGGACTTCCTGCTGCACGCCAGGAATTTCCGTCGGCGCACCCATGATCTCCATGCGGCCTGCCGATGGCTGCAGCGGCGTGTCGAGCGGAAGCACCGACAGAACCGCCTTCACGGCGCGCGCTGCAGAGACATTGTCGATCCGCAAAAGTTTGCCGAGTGTGGTCTGCCTGGCAATCGCATCGGACGGGAAATTGGTATCGGAAATGACCAGCGTGTCACCGTGCCCCATGGAGCGAAGCGCGTGCAAAACATCGGCGTTGAGTGCCGGGTCCAGATTCTTCAGCATAGACAACCCTCCTCCAGACGCCGGCTCGCATGCTTTCGAGTGGCGCGAAACTCGGTGACGCGCTGTCGGCGCCACCTCTCCCAAATCTATCCTTGCAATGTTGCAGTCGCTGCATTCCCGGGTCGGCTCCCCCCGGCCCCGGGATCTGGATTCCTTACTCGCCGTAAGGGATCCAGATGTTCTTCACGTCCGTCGCGCGGCGCAGATAGGCTTGCCCTTCTGCTGCGAAGCGATCGAACCAATCGGTCGCCTTGCCATAGTCGACGAAAGTCCGCTTCAAATTGCCAGCCGAAAGCTTCTCGACCACGGTCGAAAGCTCCTGCGTGCCGAAGGCCCAGAGCGCATCGACGTCGTTGTGGCTTGCCAGCGTCTTTGCCAGTTCCATCGCCGAACCGGTGACGATATTGACGACACCTGCCGGAACGTCGGACGTTTCGAGGATCGAATAGAAGTCGGTGGCTGCCAGCGGATGCTGTTCGCTCGGTACCGCGACGACGCGGTTGCCGGTGGCAATCAACGGCGCCACCAGGCTGATGAAGCCGAGCAGCGGCGCTTCCGTCGGGCAGATGACGCCGACGACGCCGATCGCTTCGGGCATCGCGAGTGCGACGCCGCGCAACGGCGGCTGATGGACCACGCCTTCGTACTTGTCAGCCCAGGCGCCGTAGCTGAAAAGCCTGGATATCGACGCCTCGACCTCGGCCTTCGCACCGGCTGCCGATACGCCGGTCATCGCGGAAATGCGGTTGGCAAACTCATCGGCCCGGCCGCTAAGGTTCTCGGCGATGTAGTAGAGGATCTGCGCCCGATTGTGCGATGTCGCCGACGCCCAGCCGGAAGCCGCATGCGCAGCAACCACGGCGTTGCGGATATCCTTGCGGTTGCCCTCTCCGACTTCACCGATGACCTTGCCCTTGGGCGAAAGCACGGGACGCGAATAGTTGCCGTCAGGGCGCGCTTGCTTGCCGCCAATGAAAAGCTTCGCTGTGCGATCGAGCGACGGAGCGGCGAAATCGCCGGCAGCCTGCTTCAAGACCGGTTCGGCTGGCGCTGCGCGCAGCTTGCGGCCCGCCCACGCCTTGGGCTTCAGATACTCGTAGCAGCCTTCGCGGCCGCCCTCGCGGCCGAAGCCGGATTCGCGCTTGCCGCCGAAACCAGCCGCAGCATCGAACAGATTGGTGGCATTCACCCAGACGACGCCCGCTGCGAGCTTGGCAGCGACATTGAGCGCCAGACCGATCGTCTCGCTCCACACACTTGCCGCCAGACCGTAGCGGGAATGATTGGCGAGCTGGATCGCCTCCTCCGGGGTACGGAAGGTCATCGAGACTGCGACGGGACCAAAGATCTCCTCCGTCGCGACAATCGACGTCGGCTGCACATTGGTGAGCAAGGTCGGCGGGTAGAAGCTGCCGCCCTTGGGCAGCTCGATCTTCGGCTGGTGGAGCTTGGCGCCTTCGGCCACGCCCTTGGCGACCAGGCTCTCGATGCGCTGCAATTGAACCGGCGCGACGATCGCCGCCATGTCGATTGCCTTGTCGAGCGGATGGCCAACGCGCAGGCTGTGCATGCGCCGCGTCAGGCGTTCGTAGAAGAGAGGTGCAACACCTTCCTGCACCAGCAGCCGCGAGCCGGCGCAGCAGACCTGGCCCTGGTTGAACCAGATCGCATCGACCACGCCTTCAACGGCGCCATCGATGTCGGCATCGTCAAAGACGATGAACGGCGACTTGCCGCCGAGTTCGAGCGTCAGCGACTTGCCGGTGCCAGCCGTCTTCTCGCGGATCAGGCGGCCGACTTCGGTCGAGCCGGTAAAGGCGATCTTGTCGATGTCGGAATGCTCGACGATCAGCGCACCGGTTTCGCCTTCGCCGGTCACGACGTTCAGCACGCCCGCCGGCAGGCCGGCGGCAGCGGCGAGCTCTGCGAAAAGCAGAGCCGTCAGCGGCGTGAACTCGGCAGGCTTGAGGATGACGGCGTTGCCCAGCGCCAAGGCCGGGGCGACTTTCCAGGCAAGCATCAGGAACGGGAAATTCCATGGGATGACCTGGCCGACGACACCGACCGGCACCTGGTCGGCAAACTCGGTTTCCTGCAGCTGTGCCCAGCCGGCATGATGGTAGAAGTGACGCGCGGCCAGCGGAACGTCGATATCACGCGTTTCGCGGACCGGCTTGCCGTTGTCGATCGCCTCGACCACCGCGATCAGGCGCGCATGGCGCTGGATGGTGCGGGCAAGGGCATAGAGGTGGCGGGCGCGGGCATGGCCCGGCAACTTGGCCCAGGAGCCTTGCGCCTTTCGGGCAGCAGCGACGGCGTCATCCACGTCCTTGGCACTGCCAAGCGCCACCTTCGCCAGCAGCGCACCGGTCGCGGGCTCGAAGGTCTCGAACGTCTTGCCGGACGACGGCGCGACAAAAGCACCGTTGATGAAGTGGCCGAACTCACCCTTGTGACGCGCCAGCCATTGGCGGGCCTCGGTGTCGGCTTCCGGTGCGGGACCATAGGACATTTCGTCAAAATACCTTGCGACTGTCATCGGGATCATCCAATCGGGTGTCGGTTGAGGGCCGAGTAGGCGCCGGTCACGTGATGCTCAAGCTGGCGCTCGATGTCGCCGAGCAGGCTCGATGCACCGATGCGGAACAGATCCGGCTCCAGCCACTCGCGACCGAGTTCGTCCTTCATCAGGAATTGGTAGTTCAGGATATCCTTGGCGGCGGAAATGCCGCCCGCAGGCTTGTACCCAACCTTGATGCCGGTGCGTTCCTGATAGGCGCGGATCATGCGCAGCATCACCAAGGTCACCAAAAGGGTGGCGTTGACGCCCTCCTTGCCGGTCGAGGTCTTGATGAAATCGGCGCCGGCCATCATGCAGACGAGCGAGGCACGCGCCACGTTGCGCAGCGTCTTGAGATCGCCGGTCGCCAGGATCGCCTTGACATGCGCATCGCCGCAGGCGGCGCGGAAATCGCGCATCTCGTCATAGAGCGCCTGCCAGTTGCCGGTCAGAACATGTTCACGGGTGATGACGATATCGATTTCCTTGGCGCCATCGGCAACCGAAGCCTCGATCTCGCGAAGCTTGACGTCGTGCGGAATGAGACCGGCGGGAAAGCCGGTGGAAACGGCAGCGACCGGAATGCCGGAACCTTCAAGCGCCTCGACTGCGGTCGAAACGAAACGGTGGTAGACGCAGACGGCACCGGTGGTGATGTCGCGATTGCCCATGCCAAGTGCATCGAGAATGTCCTGGCGCACCGGCTGGCGCGCCTTGGCGCAGAGCCGCTTGACGCGCTCCGCCGTATCGTCGCCGTTGAGCGTCGTCAGGTCGATGCAGGTTACGGCCTTCAAAAGCCATGCGGCCTGCGCGTCCTTCTTCACGGTCCGGCGACCTGGCAGCGTCGCAACGCGCCGCTCGGCGGCCGACAGATTGACGCGCTGGTCGACCACCCAACCGAGATCGAGCTCCGTGCCGTCGTTGCGCGGCCAGTTGTGGCCGGAAGCCACAGGCGCCACGGTTTTCGCGGCCACATTCTTCACAGCAAGGTCTTCCAAGCGATTGCTCCTCGAACTCCCTGACATCGCAGCACGATACCACGGCTATTATCCGCGTCGGCGGCGATTCTCATTTTGTTATTTTTCTATCGTAATTTTGTTAGCATTCCATCAGATGTGGAATGTGTCAAGCGCCACGATCGCGTTTCGATGGAATCCTACCATTTTCCTGGCGAAGCGTCAGATCGCCGGAAAGACTGCGTCGCCGTCTTCGGTGATCACCGAGCGAAAGACGTTCATCGGCGCAAAGAACGCCGGTTTCAGCTTGCCGATCTTGCTCAGGTCGACAACGAGATGGCTTTCGCGCGCAAGCGAGATCACCTTCTGCTTCACCGCCACCTCGTGAAAATGCACACAGGTTGCGCCACGCCCTGGGTCCACCCCCGCAGCCGAAAGAAATGCGACATTGATCCCAAGTGAATCGAGCGTTTCGAGCCCCGAATTTCCCGAAAACGACGCCGAGGCCGGATGATAGACACCACCGAGCATGACGATGCGCACATTGGGCTTCCGCGTCAGCCTGTCCGCGACATTCAGCGAGTAACATACTGCAGTAATTGAATAACTATCCGGAATGAGATCGACGAGGTATTCGAGAGTCGTACCGCAATCGATGAAGATGGTTTCGTCCGGACGGATGTGTTGGGCCGCATGGATACAGGCTTCGCGCTTTGCCATTGCATGACTGTCGGCTTCCCGCGCCAACTCATACGGCATATCACCATCCATCTCGCCCGCCGGCACAATGTGGCCGCCCAGGAAGGTGAATTGCCCCGGATTGTCGGCGACGTCCCGCCGAACCGTCATCTCAGAGACCCCGAGCAAGGCTGCGGCATCGCGCAGATGAAGAACGCGACGGCCCGACAGCGCGTCGGCGAGTTGAATGATGCGGGATGTCTTGCGGCTGGCCATGATCGTTCCGTGTGTCCGGTCGTCCGAGCCAATGCATTGTATGCTGAAAGGGTCGAACAATATTTGTGACAATTATCACAAATGGTCGCTATTAGGCAAGTAACTTCACACGACCCGGCGAAAGCGGACGACGGAGGTCGCATCGCAAGCCTCCGTCGTCCATATCTTCAAATTGAGAACGCAAAGGGCGGCAGATCCATTGCCCGCCGCCGCAACTCGTCCGGCTAATTGCCGATCGGTGCTGTCCTTGCAGCCAGCCAGGCAGCCGTGGCGGGATCGAGCACCCCTTGCAGGGTCTTGGCAACGCGCCAATGATAGGCGTCGATCCACTGCCTTTCGGTTTCGCTCATGAGCTTGATATCTGCGAGCCGGAGATCGATCGGCACCAGCGTCAGGCTGCGAAAGCTCATGAAACCGTCGCCATCGTCGATCACTTCCACCTGATTCTCGATTCGGATGCCGTATTCTCCGGCCTTGTAGTAGCCGGGCTCGATGGTCGTCACCATGCCCGGCCGCAATTCAACCTCGTTGACGCGGCGGTCGAAGCGTTGGGGCTGCTCATGCACCGACAGGAAATGACCAACGCCGTGACCGGTGCCGTGATCGTAGTCCAGTCCGAGATCCCAAAGCGGACGGCGTGCGAAGGCGTCGAGTTGATGGCCGTAGGTGCCTTTCGGAAATTTGAGCGAAACCATGGAAATCAGGCCCTTGAGGACTGCCGTATAGGCGCGGCGGATGTCATCACGGACCGGCCCGATCGCTGTCGTGCGCGTCGCATCCGTGGTTCCGGTGAAATACTGCCCCCCGGAATCGAGCAGATAGATGCCACGAGAGGTGATCGGCGCATCGCTCTTCGTGGTTGCCGCATAATGGCACATGGCAGCGTGGCCACCGGCAGCCGAGATCGAGCGGAAACTCGGCTCGACGAAGGTTGCCTCCATCCGGCGGAAGGCGAGGATGCGATCCTCCGCCTCCAGTTCGGTTATCGGCCGTCCTTCCTCCTCCCGCGCGGCCGCGTTGGCCTCCAGCCAGGCGAAGAACCTGATCCACGCGGCGCCATCATGGCGATGGCAATCGCGAAAGCCCTGGAGTTCAACGGGGTTCTTCAGCATCTTGGCGAGCGTGATCGGGCTGCGCAAAAGGCGGACATTGCCGCCGGCCTCGCGTGTCGCGTGGGCAACTGCCGACGGAGCGAAGCCGGGATCGACGAGCGCCACCCGCCCGGCGGTCGCCGCGCGAACCCTGTCGAGCAACAGGTCAGGCTCGGACATCGTGACGCCTTCAAGTTCGAAGTCTGTGAGATCGTTCGGCAGCTTGCGGTGATCGACCAGCCATTCGACCCGGCCCTCCCTGTCGGCGATCATGAAGGACTGCGGCATCGGGTTGAATGCCACATCCCGGCCGCGAACATTCAGGAACCAGGCGATATTGTCGGGCTGCGCCTCGATCAAGACATCGGCGCCCTGCTCCGCCAACATCTGGCCGATGCGGCGCTTCTTGTCGGCGACGCTTTCGCCGGCATACTCACGCGACAGCGCGATCACATTGCCAAGCGGCCGTTCGGGCTGGTCCGACCAGATCGCGTCGACGAGATCGTCGGTCACGGCAACCCATTCGGCACCGGCAGCGGCAACGGATTGGCCGCAATCGATATCCCAGGTGGGCGGTAACAGCATGGAATTGAAACCGACGCGTTCGCCCTTGCGGAGGTTCTTCCGCAGCCAGTCCTTCAGCGGTGCATCGTAGAAATGCTCGATGGCGAAGCAGTCGACATCGATCTCTTCGCGCACCTGAACCTGATAGCGACCATCGACAAAGATGGCGGCCCGGTCGCGCATGACGATTGCGACGCCGGCCGATCCGGTGAAGCCGGTCACGAAGGCGAGCCTGTTGTCATGGGGCGCACAATATTCGCCCTGATGTTCGTCGAACCGGGGGATGACGTAGCCGTCGAGCCCCTGCTCGTCGAGTTTGCGCCGCAGGGCCGCGATCCGGCTGGAGGCGCTCGGCGTGTCTTTCGATGTCATATGGTCTTTTCCTATTCGATAATGGTCTTCACGCGCCGCCGATCGTCTCGGCGAAGTGACAGGCAGTCATGCCGTGGCCAACCGGCCGCAGCGCCGGCTTTTCCTGGCGGCAACGCTCCGCGGCATGCGGGCAGCGGACGTGGAAAGGGCAGCCCGGTGGAATGTCGAGCGGGCTCGGCAATTCGCCGGAGAGCGCCGGCGCCCTGCGTCGCGCCGTCGGATCGAGCGAAGGGGCTGCGGCCAACAACGCTTGCGAATAGGGGTGCATCGGCCTGGAAAAGAGCGCCTCCGACGGGCCGACCTCGACGATAGCACCGAGATAGATCACCGCGACACGATGGGAGACGTGGCGCACCAGCCTGAGGTCATGGGCAACGAACAGCACCGTCAGCCCCAGACTGTCCTGCAGCTCCAACAGCAGGTTGACGACCTGCGCCTGGACGGAAACGTCGAGCGCGGACACCAGCTCGTCGGCGACAAGGCAGGTCGGCTCCAGCGAAAGCGCCCGCGCGATACCGATACGCTGTCGCTGGCCGCCGGAGAACTCGTGCGGATACTTGTCCGCGGCGCCATCGGGCAGCCGCACCAGATCAAGCAACTCGTCGACGCGGCGATCGATGCCGGCGCCTTCGCGCATGCGGTGAACCGTGATCGCTTCCCGGAGCGTGTCGCGCACCGTCATGCGCGGATTGAGCGACGTATAGGGATCCTGGAACATCATCTGGACGCGCTTGTTGTAGCCGCGTCGCCTTGCGCCCTTGAGGTCGATGACACTTTCGCCTTCGAAGCGGATATCGCCCGACGTCGGCCGGTTGAGGCCGGCTATGCAGCGCGCGAGCGTCGACTTGCCGCAACCGGACTCACCGACAATCCCCAGCGTTTCGGCCGGCATTACGTCGAGGTCGACGCCGTTCAGGGCCGAGACGACCTGACGCGGCCGGCCGGCCAACGTGTCCGACAGCGAACGGCGCTTTTCAAAGCGCATGAAGAGATCGCGGATCGCAAGCAGCGGCGTGGCCGCCTGATGGATCGATTGGCTCATTGCGCCGCCTCCCGCGCGCTGAAATGAATGAGGGCTTGCTCGCGGTGATGGCAGGCGACCTGACGGTTTTTCCCGGCAGTGCCGAGGTTCGGCCGGACATCGCGGCATTCCGGCCCGGCGACGGGACAGCGCGCCGTAAATGCGCAACCGGCCGGCAAGGCGTTGAGCGACGGCGGCGCACCAGGGATCGAATAGAGCAGCGTGCGCGGCGCGACGTCGCGCGGGATCGAGCGCAGAAGCCCGAGCGAATAGGGATGCCGGGCATCACCGATGACGTCGGCCGTCGGTCCCGTCTCGCAGAGACGGCCTCCATACATCACCGCCACCCGGTCGCAGGTCTCGGCTACCACGCCCATGTCGTGGGTAACGAGGATCACCGCCATGCCGAGGTCGCGGCTAAGCGCCTGGATAAGCCGCAGGATCTGGTCCTGTATGGTCACATCGAGCGCCGTCGTCGGCTCGTCGGCGAGCAGCAGTTGCGGGTTGGAGGCAAGGGCAATCGCGATCATCACCCGTTGCCGCATGCCGCCGGAAAACTCGTGCGGATAATCACCGAGCCGATCGCGCGCCGCAGGAATGCCGACCATGTCGAGCAGTTCGACAGCACGTGCCTTCCTTGCTTTCGCATCCAGATCCGTATGGGCGGCAAGGTTCTCCGATATCTGCAAACCAACGGTCAGGAGCGGGTTCAGCGACGACATCGGCTCCTGAAAGATCATCGCGATCTCGCGTCCGCGCACCCGTCGCAGCGCCGCCTCGTCGAGCGGCACCAGGTCCCTGCCCTTCCAGAGAATTTCGCCTTTGACACGCCCCCTTGGCCTGACGATGCCGAGGATCGAGCGCAAAGTGATGCTCTTGCCCGAACCGGATTCGCCGACGAGCCCGAGGATCTCGCCTGCCTTCACTTGAAACGACACATCGTCGACGGCAACCAGCGGGCGCTCGGTCAGGCCGAACTCTGTGCGCAGGCGCCTGATGTCCAGAACCGTTTCTTTCTCAATCTGGCTCATGTCAGCGGCCTTTCGGTCGAAGCAGATCGGCAAGCGCATCGCCGACGAGGCTGAAGCCGAGGCCGGTGAGCACAATGGCAATGCCGGGCATCAGGCTCATCCACCACGCCGTCAGCAGGAAGTTGCGCCCTTCGGCAATCAACACGCCCCATTCGGCAGCCGGCGGCTGCGCGCCGAGGCCGAGATAGCCGAGCGACGAGCCGAGGAGGATGGCAAGTGCCATGTCCGTCATCCAGTAGACGATGATCGGCGAGATCGCGTTGGGAAGGAGGTGCCGGAAGATGATGCGCCGGTCGGAATAGCCGAGCACGCGGCCGGCTGCGGCATAGTCGTTGGATTTCTGCGCCATGATCTCGGCACGGGTCAGGCGGGCATAGTAGACCCAGTTCACCGCCGTGATCGCGACATACATATTGATGAGGCCGGGCCCGAGCACCGCGACGATGGCGATGACCAGCACCAGGAAGGGAAAGGTGATGATCGCATCGACGCAGCGGCCGAAGATGGTGTCGGCGATACCGCCGTAATAGCCAACGAAGGCGCCAACCGTGACCCCGATCAGCAAAGCGAAGATCGTGGCGAAGAACGCCATCTGCATGTCGACGCGATAGGCCCAGATGACGCGCGAGAGCACGTCGCGTCCGAAATTGTCGGTGCCGAAGGGATGGGCAAGGCTCGGCCCCTGCTGGATGGCGCTGAGGTCGAAGGCGAGCGGATCATAGGGAGCCAGCAACTGCGGGAACAGCGCCAGCGCGATCGACAACGCGAGGATGGCGAAACCGATGACGAAGGACGGCCGCGAGAAGGCCCGGCCGATGAAGGCATTGACGCGGCTCGCCTTGCGGCTGGGAGATTGCAGGACGATGCTCATGATTGGCGAAGCCTCGGATCGAGCCAGGACTGCACGATGTCCGTCAGCAGGAAGACGACGGAGACGAGCACGGCGAAGGTAAGGGTCAGCCCCTGGATCAGCGGGTAGTCCCGCGCGAAAATCGCCTCCAGCATCAGCCGTCCGACGCCCGGGACGGCAAAGACGGTCTCGGTGACCAGCGTTCCGCTCATCAGGTTGCCGATGGAAAGGCCGAGCAGCGTCACGGTCGAGACCAGGGCGTTGCGCAGCACATGCCGCGTCATGACGATGTGCGGCGAAAGTCCCTTGGCACGGGCGAACTGCACGTAGTCGGCATCGAGCACCTCGATCAGCGAGGCCCTGAGATTGCGCAGGATGATGGCCGAGGTGTAGAGCGCGACGCTGAGCGCCGGCAGCATCAGATGGTGAAGATTGTCGAGGAAACTCGTCCCGTAACCGCCGACAGGAAACCAGCGCAGCTGGGCTGCCAGCACCGTCAGCAGCACGAGGCCAATGTAAAAGACCGGCATCGACAGCCCCACCTGGAAGACGCTACGGATGGTAACGTCAAGGGCGCTGTTGACCCGTGCGGCGGCAAGAAACGCCAGCGGACCCGCAAGACAGATCGCTAACAGCACCGAATACAGCGCCAGGAAGATTGTGGTCGGCAACCGTGTGAGGATGATCTCCGTGACCGGTGCCTTCAGCATGATCGAACGGCCGAGATCGCCGGTCAGCGTGTTCGTGACGAAAAGCAGAAACTGGATCGGCAGCGGCTGGTCTAGACCGAGGTTGTGGCGGATTTGCTCGAGCTGCGCGTCCGTTGCCTTGGCCTCGGCCATGGCAATCGCCGGATCCCCGGGCAGCAAGCGAACAAACAGGAAAATGAAGATCATGACCAGAAGAAAGGTCGGGATAATCTGCAGCAACCGAGCCATTAGGTAGGAAAGCGAGGGCATGGATTGAACCTTGTGAACGATGTCGGACGGTCTTCACCGCCCGACATCCTGAATTCAGGCAGTCGTCACTTGGCCCGCCAGGCCTCGGAGAAGTCATTCGCACCGAGAGGCGTCTGCACATAGCCTTCGACCGACTTCGAGACTGCGACAGCGAAGGGCGTTTCGAACAGGAAGAGCAGCGGCGCCCCGTCCGCATAGATCTCCTGCATCTTCTTGTATTCGTCCTTACGCTTGGCCGGATCGACCTCAACGTTCGACTTCTCGAACAGCGCGTTGAACTCTTCGTTGTTCCAGCCGGTGCCAACGGCCTGACGCTGCTTGTAGTAACCGAGCCAGCCGGTCACCTGCGCCGGATCGTTGACGTCGTTCGCCCAACCATAGGTATGGATATCGAAGTCGCCGGACCGGTTCTTCTCGCCGCGGGTGGGATTGTCGACCTGCTCGACCTTGAGGTTGACGCCGAGCGGCGACCACATCTGCTGGAGAGCGGTGAACAGCGTCGCATCATCGGCGCTGCCGGCAAGCGTGGTAAACGTCACCTCGAAGCCGCCGCCAAGACCGGCCTCCTCAAGCAATTGCTTGGCCTTTTCCGGATTGTAGGGGTAGAGCGGCTCCGGGCCATAGTGAAGCTGGGTAGCGGCCGACATGAGCGACGTCATCGGCTTGCCGGTGTCGAAGGTGACGAGCTTGATCAGCACATTCTTGTCGGTGGCGTAGTTCAGCGCCTGGCGCACCTTGGCGTCGGCAAGCGGGTTCTTGGAGCCGTCCTTACGGGTCTCGCGCGTATTGATCGGCGCATAGACGATGCGGGTCGACGGAAAGAGTTCCATCTTCAGCGCCGGATCGGCACCGAGCTCACCCACACGGGCGAAGGGAATGAATTCCGCCGCATCGACTTCGCCGGCCTGAAGCTTGAGAATGCGGGTGGCATCGTCAGGAATGATGACGAAATCGACCTGGTCAAGATAGGGCAGCGGCTTGCCGTCCGTGCCGGGGCGCCAGTAATTGGGATTGCGCTCGAAGGTCATGCTTGAGCCCTGCACCCGGCTCTTCATGGTGAAGGGGCCCGAGGTCACCGGGCCTGCCTCGAAGAAGGCGCGCGCCTTTTCCTGATCGTTGGCGCCAGCCGCCTTCTCGAAGGCCGCCTTGGGCATGATGCCGGTGTTGAACGTTGCAAGAATAGAGACGATGGTCGGGTCCGGGTTCTTGAGCGTCAGCGTCACCTGGTTGCCATCGGCGGAAGCCTTGTCGACGGCACCAAGCAGGCCGGCCCAGGGGCCAAGCTCGGGATTGCGGGCCCGGTCGAGCGAGAAGACCACATCGGCGCCCGTCAAAGCAGAGCCGTCGGAGAATTTTAGTCCATCGCGCAGCTTGAGCTTGATCGAAAGCCCGTCTGCGGCAACGTCGTAGCCCTCAGCCAATCCGGGCACGATCGAGCCGTCAGGGCCGTTGCGCAGCAGAGTTTCGTAGAGACCGGTAACCATCCAGAGATCAGGATTGCGATCGGCGTAGACCGGGTCGATGACGGTGGAATCGTCGTAGCGCGCAAAAGTCATGGCGCCGCCACGCTCGATGGCGAGCGCCGATGTGGCCGCAGCCAGCCCAAGTGCGGCACCCAGTAAGATCGGCAACAAACGTTTCATCTCTCACTCCTCCTGTTTGATCGCCCGGCCATTGCCGGAACACGCCTCCGGCTAATTGGATATTGGATCCAATTTTTTCGAACGTTTTTCTTTGCGTCCGGATTGTCGCGAAGGCATTCTTGTTGTTCCCCTTTATAAGCCGGCCAGCAGCGGAGCTTGCATAGTCGACTTTAGTCGGACTAAAGTACAACAACAGACGCGAGTCAAGCGGAAAGAAAATCATGCCTCTCGATACCGATGAGGCGCCAGTAGCAGATGCCGGCGCCCCTATTACCGACATGCCCGCGGCCGCAACGATCGGCCAGATGCTGCGGGCCCGCCGCAAGGAAATCGGCAAGACGATGAAGCAGGTCGCGCGCGAAGCCGGGCTGACCGAGGGCTTCATCAGCCAGATCGAACGCGGCATTTCCACACCGTCGCTGATCTCGCTCTACAATGTCGCCAATGCGCTCGGCACCAGCGTCGACACGTTCCTGTCGCAGCCGCCGCAGCACGCCCATTCCATGGTGTCGCATGCCGGCGAACGCCGCGGCTACAATGTCGAGACGAAGGAGCGGGTCTATGAACTGCTTGAACGCGGCTTTCCGGGCGCGCAGCTTAACGGCTGCATAACCCATATGCCGGTCGGCTACGCGTCCGAACTGACCAGCCACGAAGGCGAGGATTTCCTCTATCTGATCGAGGGGGAAATGCTCTACGAGATCGACGGCAAGGAATATGTGTTGAAGGCTGGCGACACCCTCCACTTCCCCTCATCGTTGCCGCATCGCGCCCGCAACATCGGCGCGGGGCCGGCCCGCGAACTCTGGGTCGGCACCACGCGCATCATTGCTGAATAGACGTCGGCTGGCCTACTGTTTGCGCGGCCAGGTATCGGCAAGCCGGTAGCCTGACGGCCACGGATCGGCCGGATCCAGCATCACTTGGTGCGTGCCGGTGACCCAGGCACGCCCGGAGATTTCCGGGATGATGGCCGGGCGACCGCCGACCGTCGCATCTGCCACGATACGGCAATCGAACGTCGAATCGATGATCGAGTGGCCGACAAAACGCTGCCCCACCTTCATCTGCCCGCGCGCGTGCAGCACCGCCATGCGCGCCGAGCAGCCGGTGCCGGTTGGCGAACGGTCAAGCTTGGCCGGCTGGATCACCACCGTGTTGCGGCCATGCAGGACGCCGTCGCGTTCCTCGACCGGCAGCGTCAGCTGGCAGAACGAGATATGCGCCCATTCCGGGTTTTCCGGATGCGTGAAGCCAAGTTGCTCATTGGCCGCCCGCGTGATCTTGATGCCGGTTTCGGCCAGTTCGCGCGCTTCGTCCGGCGTCACTGAAAAACCGAGTGTGCGCGCATCGGTGATGACGAAGCTGTCGCCGCCATAGGCGGTGTCGACCGTGAGCGTGCCGAGCCCCTCAACCTCGATCTTCGCGTCGAGCTTGCCGGCAAAGGAAGGAACGTTGGTGACGGTGATGCGCTCTGCCTTGCCGTTGCGGCAGGTGGCGACGACATCGACCAATCCGCCAGGCGCCTCCAGCACCATTCTCGTCTCGGGCTCCTGCATCGGCACGATGCCGCTGTCGAGCAGCACGGTCGAAACGCAGATCGAGTTGGAACCGGACATCGGCGGGGTGTCCTCCGGTTCCATGATGATGAAGCCCATGGTCGCGCGCGGATCCTTCGGTGGCACCAGCAGGTTGATGTGGCGGAAGACGCCGCCGCGTGGCTCGTTGAGCACGAAATTGCGCAGGGTCTGATCTTCGGCAATGAAGCGTCGTTGCTCCCACAGCGTCTTGCCCGGCGGCGGCGCCACGCCGCCGACGATAACATCGCCGACTTCGCCTTCCGCATGGCAGGAAACAATATGAATGACCTTGCTGCTGCGCATTTTTCGCCTCCACGCGATGCATGCGGACCGCATCCACATGCCTATGCCTTGATATCTATACATCGACGCGCGGGAGAAGGGATCTCCCGCGGCGACTGAAGAGCCGCTACCGCCGACGCGCCAACAGTCATAGAAATATTGGATCCAATATACAATGTGAAATATACGAAATTTTCGCGGTTGCCTCGGCCTCTGTTGCCCGTCCGCAGGAATGGACCTATGACCGGAAGGACGGCGGGCTCCGCACTGCCATAGCCAGAGACACAAGCTACCGGGAACTGGACGCGATGAAACTCGATGCCGTTGATATCAGGCAAGCCGCTTCCGCCGCCGATATCGTCTACGAGGCATTGCGCAAGGCGATCATCGAAGGCGCGCTCGCCGAAGGGGAGAACCTGCGGCAGGACCAGATCGCGCAGATGTTCAACACCAGCCGTATCCCGGTACGAGAAGCGCTGTCGCGCCTTGAGCAGCACGGGTTGATTACCACGCAGCGCTACAAGGGCGCCGTCGTCGCCGGTCTTTCCATCGAGGAGATCGAGGAGATCTTCGAGTTTCGCGCCCTGCTCGAAGCCGAGGTCATCCGGCTCGCCGTTCCCAATCTGGATCGAAAGACGCTCGACCTTGCCCGCAGGCACTGTGACGAGTTTGGCAAAGAATCCGATTCGGCCAAGTGGGGCGAAACCAACCGTAATTTCCACTACAGCCTCTATGAGGCCGCGCGCCGGCCCTACTACCTACAGATCGTGCGCGCCTCGCTCGACCGCATCGATCGCTATCTGCGCGCCCAGCTGACGTTGACGGACGGCATGAAGCGCGCGGCGCGCGAGCATGAGGCGATCTTCGACGCCTGTGCCAAGGGGGATGCCGATCTGGCCTCCGCGCTGACGCGCGATCATATCCTCGACGCCGGACGTTCGCTCGTCGTTTTCCTGAGGGAACAGAGAGGTTAAGCGCCTCCTCGAAGGGTCGCGGCCATCTGGGAACGAGTTGTTCATTCCTGCGCAAATCGTCTTTCAACTCTTGGACGTCCAAGGTTGACAAGGCGTCCCGAACCTTGAAAAGGTGAAGCTCTATCGAGACCGGTTGCGTTGGGAGGACTTGATGTCTGTGCGCGCGTTTTTCGGCCTTTCCACTCTCCTTGTTTCTGTTCTGACCGTTGGATATCCAGCTTTTTCGGCCGAGACGGGTCGCCAGGTCGAGATCACTCAGGACGCTGACTACTTCGGCTTCGATCTGCGGACCGAGCAGAATGTTTCCCTGGAGCAGTGCGAGACCGCCTGCATCGCGGATCAATCCTGCCGTGCGTTCACCTACAATCCCAAGGTGAAATGGTGCTTCCTGAAATCCGACTTCAACCAGTTGAACGACTTTGCGGGCGCCATCGCCGGCAAGGTCGTGCAGGCACAGGCCGTGCAGCCTGATCTTGGCGCACCACCACGTCTCTCCTTCCTCTCCGACCAGATCCTGCAGGATGCGCGCGACGCCAAGGCGAACCTTGCACTTGCCGACGACCAGCAGGGCTTTGGCGTCAACGGCCTGATCGAATCGGCGCGTGTTCTGGCGTCGTCGGGGACGATCGACGCCGCGTTGAAGGCATTCCAGGGCGCGCTTGCGATCACTCCCGACGACAGTGAACTGTGGCTCGAGACGGCACGCACGGCAAACCGGATTACCGGCAATACCGATGTGGCGACGCAGGCCGCTCTTGCGGCAATCAACGGCTATCAGTTGACCCGCACCGCCGAAAGCCGCGCCCATGCACTGGCAGTTCTCGCCAAGGCGCTGGAAAATTCCGAGAATTTCCGCGGCTCGCTCAATGCCTACAAGGCCAGCCTTGAGCTGGTGCAATCGAAGACGGTCGAGACCGCCTATCTCGACCTGAAAGAGCGCAAGCGCTTCCGCGTCATTGAAAATACCGTCGACGCCGACAGCGCCTCACCGCGCGCCTGCGTGCAGTTCTCCGAGCAATTGCTGAAGAGCGGCGCCGACTATGCCTCGTTCGTCACGGTCGATGGCGCTGCCGCAAAGGCGGTGGAAGCCAAGGGCGACCAGATCTGCGTCGAGGGTCTGTCGCATGGCCAGCGATATAAGCTGACGCTGCGCACCGGCCTGCCCTCGTCGGTCGACGAAGTGCTGGAAGCACCGGTTACTCTTGAGGTCTACGTCAAGGATCGCGGCCAGGTCGTGCGCTTTACCGGCGACAGCTTCGTGCTGCCGTCGACGGCGCGCCGCGGCATTCCGATTGTTTCCGTCAACACCGACAGCGCCAAGCTCAAGCTCTATCGGATCGGTGACCGCAGCTTGGCGCAGGTGCTGCAGAATTCGCAATTCCTGACACAGATCGACGGTTACAGCGCCCAGCGCATTCAGGACGAAAGCGGCGAACTGGTCTGGGAAGGATCGCTCTCCATCGAGAGCGTGCTCAACAAGGAAGTGGTCACCAGCTTCCCTGTCGATGAAGCCTTGCCGAAGCGCAAGGCCGGCGTCTACGTGCTGACGGCTGCGTCCGAAACCGGCATCAGCCAGGACTGGGATGCCCGTGCCACCCAATGGTTCGTCGTCTCCGACATCGGCGTATCGACCTACGCAGGCACCGATGGGCTGAATGTCTTTGCCCGGTCGCTCGCGACCGCCAAGCCGATCGAGGGCGTCGAGCTGCAGCTCGTCGCCAAGAACAACGAGATCCTCGGAACGGCGACGACCGACGGAGACGGCCGTGCCACCTTTACCGCCGGCCTCATCCGCGGCACGGCCGCGCTGACCCCCGCTGTGATCACCGCCAGGAACGGCGAAGACGATTTCGTCTTCCTGGACATGACCCGGGCCGGCTTCGACCTGTCGGATCGAGGCGTGACCGGCCGCGCCGCCCCCGGTGCGATCGACATTCTTGCCTGGACCGAACGCGGCATCTACCGTGTCGGCGAAACGGTGCATGCGGCAGCGCTCGCCCGTGACGTCAACGGCGAGGCGATCGAAAACCTGCCCCTCACCGTCGTGTTCTTGCGTCCCGATGGCGTCGAATACCGCCGGATGATCAGCGATGGCGGCAAACTCGGCGGTCACACGCTTGACCTTGATGTTCAGGAAAACGCCATGCGCGGCACCTGGACGATGCAGATCTTCACCGACCCCAAGGCCTCACCGATCGGAGAAAAGCAGTTCCTGGTCGACGATTTCGTGCCGGATCGCACCGAGTTCGATCTGACGAGCGAAGCCAAGGAAATTGCCATCGGCGAACCGGTACAGGTCGCCGTCGATGGCCGTTATCTCTATGGCGCACCGGCCGCCGGGCTTGAGCTTGAGGGCGAAGTCGTTCTGAAGCCCACACGCGAAAATGCTGCCTTCAAGGGATACTTCTTCGGCCTTGCCGACGAAGAGGCGAGCGAGGACACGCGCCTGCCGCTCGAAGAGCTCTTACCCCTCGATGACGAGGGCAAATCGACGTTCGACGTCGCGCTCGCCGAAGTCCCATCCACGACACAACTCATCAATGCCAACGTCACCGTCCGCATGCGCGAGGCCGGAGGCCGTGCCATCGAACGCTCGCTGACGCTGCCGGTAAAGCCGGAAGGGCCTGTCATCGGCATCAAGCCGGAATTCTCCGGCGACCTTCAGGAGAACTCGGTCGGCAAGTTCCGCGTGATTGCCATCGACCCCGATGGCAGCAAGGCCGCCATGCCGGGCGCGCTCTGGAAGCTCATCAGCGTCGAGCGCAACTATCAATGGTACCGCGACGGAACCGCCTGGAAGTATGAGCCGGTTGTCACCACCAAGCAGATGGCAAACGGCACGGTCGACGTGACCGCCGATGGCGGCGAGATCTCAGTGCCCGTCGGCTGGGGCCGCTACCGTCTCGAAGTCGAGACCGCCGCCCTCGACGGCCCGACGTCGAGCGTCGAGTTCGATGCCGGCTGGTATGTCGCCTCGACGTCGACCGAAACGCCGGATGGTCTCGAAATCGCGCTCGACAAGGAAAACTACGCCGTCGGCGAGACTGCCAAGCTCAAAGTGTCTCCGCGTTTTGCGGGCGAACTGCTCGTGACCGTCGGAACGGAAGACTTGGTGACGACGAAGAGTGCGACGATTGCGGCCGAAGGCGGTGAGGTCGATCTACCCGTTACCGCCGAATGGGGCGCCGGCGCCTATGTGACCGCGACGCTCTACCGCCCCGGTGACGCGCAGGAAAGCCGCATGCCGATGCGCGCGATCGGCATCAAGTGGCTGACCGTCGATCCGGCCGAGCGCAAGCTCGCCGTCGCCCTCGAAGCGCCCGAAAAAACCGAGCCGCGCAAGCCGCTCGATATCAGCCTGCAGGTGGCAGGCGCCGGCGCAAATGAGGAAGCCTATGTCACGATCGCCGCGGTCGACGTCGGCATCCTGAACCTCACCCGTTACGAAGCGCCGGATCCCGCCGCCTGGTATTTCGGTCAGCGTCAGCTGGGTCTCGAAATGCGCGATCTTTACGGTCGGCTGATTGACGGCTCGCTTGGCGCGACCGGCAAGTTGCGCACCGGCGGCGATGGCGGCCAGGTGGCACTGCAGGGAAGCCCTCCCACCGAAAAGCTCATGGCCTTCTTCGAAGGCCCGGTGAAGCTTGATACCGACGGCAAGGCGACCGTCAGTTTCGACATCCCGCAGTTCAACGGCACCGCACGCGTCATGAGCGTCGCCTGGACGAAGTCCGGCGTCGGCCATGCGGTGCGCGACGTCGTCATCCGCGATCCCATTGTGGTAACCGCGAGCCTGCCGCGGTTCCTGGCACCGGGAGACCGTGCCGAACTCAGGCTCGATATCGCCAACACCGATGCGCCAGCGGGCGACTACCAGGTCCAGTTGACGACCAACGGGCCGGTCACCGTCGAACAGGCTGGTCCAAGTGAAACGGTCCGCCTCGATGCTGGCGGCAAGTCGGTCCTGACGCTGCCGCTGGTCGGCCAGTACCCGGGCGACGGCCAGGTCACGGTCCAGCTCACCGGCGCTTCCGGGCTATCCCTCGAACAGGCGCTCAACATTCCTGTGCGCCCGGCGACCTTGCCGGTGACCCAACGGCAGGTGGTCAATTTGGCGGCGGGCAGCAGCCTGACGATCGACGGCCAACTGCTGGCCGATAGCGTGCTGCAGGGCGCCTCGGTGTCGCTCAGCGTCACCCGCTCGGCCGCCTTCGACATTCCCGCCATCCTGATGTCGCTCGACCGCTATCCCTATGGCTGCGCCGAGCAGACGACGAGCCGCGCGCTGCCGCTGCTCTACATGAGCGAACTTGCCAAGCAGTCGGGCCTTGCAGATGACGACGAAGTGACGAAGCGGGTGCAGGAGGCGATCTATCGCGTGCTCTCCTACCAGTCGTCATCAGGCAGCTTTGGCCTGTGGGGCCCGGGTTACGGTGACCTCTGGCTCGATGCCTATGTCACCGACTTCCTGACGCGCGCACGCGAACTGAAATACGACGTGCCCGAGGCAGCGATGGTGCAGGCTCTCGAGAACCTGCAAAACGGCCTGGGCTACGACACCAACGTCAAGGATCGCGGCAACGAGATCGCCTATTCGCTCTATGTGCTGGCGCGTAATCGCAAGGCTGCGGTCAATGACATCCGCTATTACGCCAACACGTTGATCAACGATTTCCCGACGCCGCTCGCCAAGGCACACGTCGCAGCAGCCCTCGCGCTCTATGGCGATGCCCAGCGGTCGCAGGAGATCTTTGCGTCGTCCGCCAACATGTCGACGGGCCACGTCAATGTCAGCCTGTCGCGGTCCGACTATGGCTCTTCGCTTCGCGACGATGCGGCAGTCTTGGCGCTGGCCGCCGAAAGCCGCCCGGTTCCGCCGATCATCCCGGAACTGTCGAAGATCGTCGCACGGCAATGGGAGCAGAAGAAATACACCAGCACACAGGAACAGGCCTGGATGTTGCTGGCCGCACGCGCCGTTCAGGGCGGTGACGAAGACATGCTGCTGGACGTGAACGGCGCTTCGAAGAACGGCGCTTACGCCGCGCGGATCACCGGCGACGCCCTGCTGTCACACCCGGTCGTGATCAAGAACGAAGGTGCTGACGCCGTCTCTGCCGTGGTGACCACGGTTGCGGCCCCGGCTCAGCCACTGTCGGCCGGCGGCGATGGTTTTGCCATCGAACGCACCTACTACACGCTTGACGGCGCCGAAGCCAATGTGAGCCAGGCAAGGCAAAACGAGCGGTATGTCGTGGTGCTGAAAGTGACCGAAACCAATGACTGGCCGTCGCGGGTTCTCGTGTCGGATCTGCTGCCGGCAGGCTTCCAGATCGACAATCCGAGCCTGGTCGACAGCGCCCAGTTGAGCAACTTCGAATGGCTCGGTGAGATCACCGCGACCCACACGGAGTTCCGCAACGACCGGTTCGTCGCCGCCTTCGACCGGACCTCAGGAGACAGCCGCGAGCTGACGCTCGCCTATGTCGTGCGCGCCGTGAACCCTGGTGTCTACGATCATCCGGCTGCAAGCGTCGAAGACATGTACCGGCCGCAGTTCTCGGCCCGCACCGCGACCGGGCGCATGGAGGTCTTGGCAGCGCGATAGGCCAAACGATGTCGATAGGGCACAAACTGCTGATCGCGATACCCGTCGGCCTGTTGCTGACGGGGCTATCGGCCTTTGCCCTCGATAAGGCCGACCGGGCATTTCCGCCGCCGCTTGAGACGGCCGGCATCGTCTCCCGGGAGGTTCTCGACGCCGACGGCCAATTGCTGCGAGCCTTTGCGACGCCTGACGGTCTCTGGCGGCTGAAGACGACGGTCGATGACGTCGATCCGCAGTTCCTGCGCATGCTGGTCGCCTATGAGGACCAACGCTTCCGGGAACATGCCGGTATCGACATCCTCGCGCTCGGGCGCGCCGCGCTGCAATTCGTCAGCAACGGCCGCATCGTCTCCGGCGCGTCCACGCTTTCGATGCAGGTGGCGCGGCTGATCGAACCGCGCGAGCAGCGAAGCGTGACGGCCAAGCTGCTGCAGATTGCTCGCGCTATTCAGATCGAACGCCGGCTTTCGAAGGACCAAATCCTCGATCTCTATCTCAGCCACGCCCCCTATGGCGGCAATCTCGAAGGCGTGCGCGCAGCCAGCCTTGCATGGTTCGGCAAGGAGCCGAAACGCCTTTCGGTCGGCGAAGCTGCCTTGCTCGTGGCGCTGCCGCAATTGCCGGAAAAGCGCCGGCCCGACAGAAATCAAGCAGCCGCCGAGACTGCTCGCCAGCGCGTCTTGACCCGCATGGCCGTTGCCGACGTGATCGGCGAAGGCGAGGCTGGGCGCGCGGCGATGACCGCCATTCCGACGCGCCGCCTTCAGTTGCCTGCCTATGCCGCGCATCTGGCCGAGCTCGCGCTGCGCAAGCAGCCGACCGCCGTAAAGCATCAAACGACGTTGCGCCGCAGTGTTCAGCGCGGGCTCGAGGCGGTTGCGCGCGATGGCGCCGCCAAGTTGGGGCCGAGGGTGTCCGTCGCCATGATCATGGCCGATGCCCGCACCGGCGAGATCATCGGCGAAGTCGGCTCGGCCGATTACTTCGATGCAAGCCGCTCGGGCTGGATCGACATGACGCGGATCAACCGCTCACCCGGATCGACGCTCAAGCCGTTCATCTACGGCCTCGCCTTCGAGGAAGGCCTGGTCAGCCAGGAAACCATCATCGAGGACCGCCCAGCCGATTTCTTCGGCTACCGCCCGCGCAATTTCGACATGAGCTACCAGGGCGACGTCAGCGTACGCCAGGCGCTGCAATTGTCCTTGAACGTGCCGGCCATCCGGCTGCTCGACGTCGTCGGCCCTGCCCGGCTGATGGTGCGGTTCCGCCGCGCCGACGTGAAGCCGGTGCTGCCGGCCGG
The DNA here is from genome assembly GCF_013283195.1 of Ensifer adhaerens. Lineage (GTDB taxonomy): Bacteria > Pseudomonadota > Alphaproteobacteria > Rhizobiales > Rhizobiaceae > Ensifer > Ensifer adhaerens_G. The sequence continues at coordinate 127,059 of NZ_JABEKT010000004.1, forward strand.
CGAGGCTCCGGGTCTCGCAATCGGCCTCGGCGGCGTTGGCATGACGCTGCGCGACCTCGTGCAGCTCTATGCGGGTCTCGCCAATCGCGGCTTCCCCGTGCGCCTCGGTGATGGCATCACGGGCACGACCGGGCTGATCGACGGGGAGCCGCTTCTTTCCCCGGTTTCCGCCTGGCATGTCTCGGATGTGCTGTCCGCCGTTCTGCCGCCGGCGGGAAGCCGCCAGCGGGGCATCGCCTACAAGACCGGCACCAGCTACGGCTACCGCGACGCTTGGTCAGTCGGCTATGACGGCCGGTATGTTCTCGGCGTCTGGGTCGGGCGACCAGACAACGGCGCCGTTCCCGGCCTGACCGGCTATGGCTCCGCCGCGCCCATCCTGTTTGAAGGCTTTGCCAAATCCGGCCTGCCGATCACGCCGCTACCGGATGCGCCGGCCGGTGCCGTACGCATCTCGCAGACCGAGCTGCCGATCAGCCAGCGCCGCTTCTCGATGACGGCAAGCGGGCTGGTCAACGCCTCGGCGCGCGAGCCAGCACCACAGATCGTCTTTCCGCCCGAGGGCGCGCGCGTCGAACTGGGCGCCGGCCTTGAGACGATGTCGCCGCTGACCCTGAAGCTGCAAGGCGGTCGCGCGCCCTTCCGCTGGCTTGCCAATGGCAAACCGCTGCCCGACCCGACCCGCAGACGGACGACGCAGTGGCAACCGGATGGGGCCGGCTATTCCACCCTCACGGTGATCGACGCCATCGGGCGGGCGGCTAGTGTTCGCGTCTTCATCGAATAGCACTCGGCCGCATTCCTCAATTTCAGCACTCCGCTCGACGCGTGGTCGCGTGCGGCGATGCCCACTGGCACGCAGCCCTATCCGACGCCCCCGAACCTCCAACACAGGAGCAACCGGTAGTAGACCGATAATCGGCGAACAGCACCGCGTAAGATTCACGAAGTAGTAAGTTTTGTCGGCAGAGGGTGCGGATGCTTGCGCCGTGCCGCCGCATAACCTCCGCTCGACAGCCTGTCTACGGTCGCCGAACGATGCTGATTTGAATGAAGGATTGCTTGGATGTCGAAGGCCATGACCGTCATCGTTGCCGACGACCACGCCATCGTGCGCGAAGGCTTGAAGATGCTGCTGTCGACGATGGCGGATGTAACCGTGGTTGCCGAGGCCGCCGACGGCGAGGCCGTGCAGGTACTTGCCCGCAGCGAACCGGCAGACCTTCTGGTCCTCGACCTCGGCATGCCGGGTGTTACCGGCATCCAGTTCATCGCCGATATCAGGGCGATGGCGCCAAGAATGAAGATCCTGGTGTTGACGGCCAATGTCGAACCGAGGACGGTTCGCGCTGCCATTGAGGCCGGGGCCAACGGTTATCTCACCAAGAACGGCGACCCCGCCGAACTTGCAGACGCCGTAGATGCGCTCCGTGCCAACGACATCTATCTCGCCCAATCGATCCGCTTTGCCGTCAGCGACCCGGCCCGACAGACGCTGCCGTCGGCGACCGACGAAGCCCTTTCGCCCATTCCGCTCACCCGGCGGGAGATGCAGATCCTCTCGCTCGCAGCCCAGGGGCTGACGGCACGCGAGATCGCCGAACGGCTTGGCATCAGCCCGCTCACCGCCCGCAAGCACCGCGAAAACCTGATGCGCAAGCTCAGCCTGCACAGCGCCGCCGAGATCGCCGCCTACGCGGTTCGCATCGGCCTGCCCATCGGCTGAGATCCGCATGCGGCACCTGCTCCTATTGGTGACGTTCGCTTAACCACCACAATATTAGCAACGGGTTCGAAACGACGAAATACGACACCTGCCGTATGTCGCATCGATACAACCAAGCGTAGTTCTCCCCCTGCTCGAATTCCGGACTGAACGGATCGGGCTGAACGCCACGCTGCTGGAAAGGCAGCCGGCGAACCGGAGGAACCGCCATGCCCTCGATTGACCACTGGATTTCGTTTGCAGTCGCGACCGCGATCTTTGCCTGCATGCCGGGACCGGCCATTCTCTATATGACCGCGCAGACCCTGGCGCATGGGCGTAAGGCCGGTTTCCTCGCGGCGCTCGGCATTCATATCGGCTGCTATGTGCATATCGCCGCAGCAACGCTGGGGCTTGCCGCCCTTCTCGCTCACGCTCCGTTTCTCTATGCCGCAATCAAGCTTGCGGGTGCCATCTATCTGGTCTGGCTTGGCGGCACGATGCTGCTCGGCATCGGCAAACATGACGGGCACAAGACGGACGCCAAGCCGGGTGTGCTGCGCGACAGCATCGTCGTCGAAATTCTCAACCCGAAGACGGCACTGTTCTTCGTAACGTTCCTGCCGCAATTCGTCGATCCGGCAGCGGCGATGCCAGTCACGCTACAGTTCCTGATCTTCGGGATGCTCGTCAACCTGGCGTTGTCTGCGGCAGATGTCGCAGCGGTGCTGCTCGCGTCGCTCACACTTGGTCGTTTCACCGGCGGCCAAAACCGCCTGGTTCCGCGGGCCTGCGGTTCGATCCTCATCGGGCTTGGAATGCTGCTCGCAACGCAATCCGTCTGACGTGCGGACGCCGTGATCAAGTGCCGCCCCATGCCGACGTTCCATAAGCGGCGATCCCCTTTCCTATCGTGGCTGTTTCAGCGATGATATCGGCGCATTGAACGTCAGCGGAATGCTCGAAATCCTTCGGATGCCCATCGCCAAGGCATGGCCGGCGTCTGCGTGAGAGGAAGGCGGTCGCATGCTTAGTCTTGCCGAGATTTCCGAAGCAGCCGAGAGCCTTCAGCGGGCCGAAGTCGATCGCTGCCAGATTGGCCTCTTGTCACTCAAGCACCCGGGTATGACTGTCGATGAAGCCTATGCGGTTCAATCCGCCTGGGTCCGGCGCAAGCGGGACCTCGGTCGACGGATCATCGGCTTCAAGATCGGCTTGACCTCGAAGGCGATGCAGCAGTCGCTCGGCATCGATACGCCGGATTCCGGCGTGCTGTTCGACGACATGCAGTTTGAGGACGGCGCGACCATTCCCGCTGACCGCTTCATCCAGCCTCGGGTGGAGGCGGAGATCGCCTTCGTGATGAAGGCACCGCTCAAAGGGCCGCGCGTCACCGTCTTGAACGTGCTCAACGCCACCGACTTCGTCATCCCAGCCCTGGAGATCCTCGACACCCGCATCCTCAGACGTGATCCCGAGACGCAACAGGCAAGAGGCATCGCCGATACGATCGCCGACAACGCCGCCAATGCCGGACTCCTCCTCGGAGGGCGGCCGATGCGCGCGGACGCGGTCGACATGCGCTGGATGGGTGCGATCCTCTCACGCAATGCCGAGGTCGAAGAAACCGGATTGGGCGCCGGCGTTCTCAATCATCCCGCCCGCGGTATCGCCTGGCTCGCCAACCGGCTGGCACAATACGGCGATGCGATCGAGCCGGGGCAGATCGTGCTTTCCGGCTCGTTCGTGCGGGCAGTGGAAGCGCGCAGTGGCGACACGTTCGTTGCCGATTTCGGCAGCCATGGCACGGTCAGCTGCCATTTCAGCCAGAGCGCGCCGCCTGACCAATCGACGACAACGGGTTAGTGCACTTTCCTCGCAGCGCTACTGCACCAGGATGGCGCGGAAGTCGTTGACGTTGGTCCCGGTTGGTCCCGGCTTGAAGATATCGCCAAGCGCATCGAAAGCGCTCCAACTGTCGTTGCGCTGCAAAAATGCTGCCGCATCAAGCCGCTGGGCGGCGAGCCGGGCGATGGTGGTGCCGTCGGCAAAGGCACCGGCATTGTCCTCGGAGCCGTCGATGCCGTCGGTATCAGCCGCGAGCGCCGATACGCCGCTCGCACCATCTATGCCGAGCGCCAGAGACAGAAGGAATTCGCTGTTGCGTCCGCCCTTGCCTGCACCCTTTATCGTCACTGTCGTCTCGCCGCCGGAGAGAACCACAACCGGTTTGGCGAAGGGCCGACCGCGCCCGGCCACCTCGCGGGCGATTGCCGCGTGGACACTGCCGACATCGCGCGCCTCGCCCTCGATCGCATCCGACAGGATGATCGCCTCGATCCCGGCCTCCCGCGCCTTGGCGGCAGCGGCTTCGAGCGAGACGGAGGCGGAGGCGATCAGGCGCACGTCATTGTCGGCGAAGCGCGGATCGGACGGTGACGGCGCGTCGGCCGCCGGATCTGCGAGCCATGCCAGAACCTTTTCGGGCAGTTGCAAACCGTAGCGCTCGACGATCTTCAGGGCATCGGCGCGCGTGCTTGCATCCGGCAGCGTCGGGCCGGACGCGACCAGCGCCGGGTCGTCACCGGGAATGTCGGAAACGATGAGCGAGACAACCTTGGCAGGATAGGCTGCGGCTGCAAGCCGGCCACCCTTGATCATCGAGACATGCTTGCGCACCGCATTCATGGCACTGATCGGCGCGCCCGAGGCAAGCAATGCCCGGTTGACGGCAACTTCGTCGTCAAGCGAAAGCCCGGGAGGCGGCGCGGGCAACAAGGCAGAACCACCACCGCAGACAAGGGCGACGACCAGATCGTCCGTCGTCAGGCCGCTGACTTCGGCAAGCAGGCGTTGCGCGGCCTGAAGGCCGCTCTCGTCCGGCAGGGGATGCGACGCCTCCAGCACCTCGATGCGCTCGCAAGGGGCTGCGTAGCCATAGCGGGTGACGACAACGCCAGAGAGCGGGCCGTCCCAGTGACGCTCAAAGGCCTGAGCCATCTGGGCTGCACCCTTGCCGGCACCAACGACAACGGTGCGGCCCCTCGGCCGCTCCGGCAAATTGGCGGCGATCACCAATGCCGGATCGGCGGCGGCAACCGCCGAGGTAAACAACGTCTCCAGAAACCTGCGTGGATCGGTGATGGCTGGCATTGGTATCCCCCTGATAACGAAGTCGTCTCGGGCGGCGGTTCCTCCAACCGCCGCCCGGACACATGATCGGTCCGATGCAATGGGTCCACGGACGGATCATGCGCATTTACATGGCCGGCAACGGCCTCACGCGACCTGATGGTTCGCCATGCGCTCGAGAGCACGCACCAGGCCGGAATGGTCGAGCCCGCTGTCGCCATTGGCGGCGCAGTTATTGAACAGTTCCTGCGTCGCTGCCGTGTTCGGCAGCGAAATGCCGAGGGACTTTGCACCCTGCAGCGCGAGGTTCAAGTCCTTCTGGTGCAGCGAGATGCGGAAGCCCGGATCGAAGGTGCGCTTGATCATCCGGTCACCATGGACTTCGAGGATGCGCGAAGAGGCAAAACCGCCCATCAGCGCTTCGCGAACCCGCGCGGGATCGGCGCCGGCCTTCGAGGCGAAGACGAGTGCTTCGGAAACCGCCTCGATGGTGAGCGCAACGATGATCTGATTGGCAACCTTCGTCACCTGGCCGTCACCGCAATCGCCGACGAGCGTGATATTCTTGCCCATCAGCTGAAACAGCGGCAGAGCGCGGTCGAAGCTTTCCTGCGAACCGCCGGCCATAATCGACAGCGAGGCGTTCTTGGCGCCGACTTCACCGCCGGAGACCGGCGCATCGACGTATTCCGCGCCGGTTTCGCGGACCTTCTTGGCGAACTCCTTGGTCTCGATCGGTGAGATCGAGCTCATGTCGATGACAAGCTTGCCCTTGGAGAGGCCGTAGGCGACGCCGTTCTCGCCGAAGAGGACGTCTTTCACTTCAGGCGTATCCGGCAGCATCAGGATGATGGTGTCGACGGTTTCCGCAAGCGCCTTCGGCGTCTCGACGAATTTCAGGCCGTTGTCGAGGAGTTCCTGCCGCGGCGGGATGGCGAATTTCGAGGTGATGACCGTGTGTCCGGCATCCTGCAGATGGCGTGCCATCGGCGTGCCCATGATGCCCAGTCCAATAAAGCCGATCGTTGCCATTGTGCTTAACTCCTGATCTTGATGATATCTGCGGATTGCGTGCGCTTGCGCTCAGTGCCAAGCCAGCCGAGGCCTTCGGCCGTCGTGGTGCGTGGCTTGTATTCGCAGCCGATCCAGCCGTCGTAGCCTGCCTCTTCGAGCGCATCGAAGACGTAGGGGTAGTTGATCTCCCCGGTCCCCGGCTCGTTGCGACCAGGATTGTCGGCGAGCTGAACGTGGGCGATGCGATCGGCAAAGCGCTTGTAGGTGCCGATAAGTTCGCCCTGCGTGCGCTGCTGGTGGTAGAGGTCGTACTGGATGAACAGATTGTCGCTGCCGACCTCGTCGATGATCGAGGCGGCCTGCTCGACCGTGTTGAGATAGAATCCGGGAATATCGAAGTCGTTGATCGGTTCGATCAACAGGCGAATGCCCTGCTTGCCGAGTTCGCTTGCCGCAAGCCTGAGATTGGCGACCAGCGTGCTGCGCAGCACCTCTTCCGAGATGCCCGCAGGTGCGATGCCGACCAAGCAGTTGACCTGTTTGCAATCGAGCGCGGTCGCATAGTCGATGGCGCTCGCCACGCCCTTGCGGAATTCGTCGATCCGATCGGGAAGGATAGCGATGCCGCGCTCGCCACCGGCCCAGTTGCCGGCCGGCAGGTTGTGCAGCACCTGCGTCAGCCCATAACGCTGCAGCTCGCCGCGCAGGCTCACTTTCTCGAATTCATAGGGGAAGAGATACTCGACACCTTCGAAACCGGCCTTGGCCGCAAGGGCAAAACGATCGAGGAACGGCGCCTCGGTAAACAGCATTGTCAGGTTCGCAGCGAACTTCGCCATGCGGTGGTTCCTCCTTGTGATTGTTTTTTAATCGAGCAGCGCTGCGATCGCGGTCGGCACGTCCTCGCCGCGGATCGCCAGTTCCTCGAATTCGACGATCGCATTGATGTCGACGCCCATGGAGATGTTGGTGACGCGCTCGAGGATGAATTCGATGACGACGGGAACCTGATGCTCGTCCATCAATGCGCGCGCACGGGCGAACGCCTCCTGGAACTCGTTGGGACTGCGCACCCGGATCGCCTTGCAGCCGAGCCCTTCGGCGACCGCGACATGGTCGACGCCATAGCCCTTCTCTGCGTCGCCAGAGGCGTTGATGTTGTCGAAGGCGAGGCTGACCTCGAAGTCCATGTTGAAGCCGCGCTGGGCCTGGCGGATGAGGCCGAGATAGGAATTGTTCACGACAACATGCAGGTAGGGCAGCTTGTGCTGGGCGCCGACCGCCAGTTCCTCGATCATGAACTGGAAGTCATAGTCCCCGGAAAGCGCAACGATCGTCCGGTCCGGATCGGCGGCACGCACGCCGAGCGCTGCCGGCAATGTCCAGCCGAGCGGACCGGCCTGGCCGCAATTGATCCAGTTGCGCGGCTTGTAGACGTGCAGGAACTGGGCGCCGGCGATCTGGCTGAGGCCGATCGTCGAGACATAGCAGGTATCGCGGCCGAAGGCCTTGTTCATCTCTTCGTAGACGCGCTGGGGCTTCAGCGGCGTCTGGTCGAAATGGGTCTTGCGCAGCAGTGTCCGCTTGCGTTCGCGGCATTCTTCCGCCCAGCCCGACCAGTCGCGCAGCTTGCCGGCCGTCTTCCACTCGGTTGCGACGTCAAGGAACAGCTTCAGCGCGGCACCCGCATCGGAGACGACGCCGAAATCCGGCGCGAAGACGCGGCCGATCTGGGTCGGCTCGATATCGACGTGGACGAACTTGCGACCCTCCGTATAGGTCGGAACGTTGCCGGTGTGGCGGTTCGCCCAGCGATTGCCGACGCCGAGCACGAAGTCGGAGGCGAGCATGCTGGCGTTGCCGTAGCGATGCGACGTCTGCAGGCCGCACATGCCGGCCATCAGCGGATGGTCGTCAGGGATCGTACCCCAGCCCATCAGCGTCGGGATAACCGGAATGCCGGTGATTTCGGCGAATTCGGTCAACAGGTCCGAGGCGTCGGCGTTGATGATGCCACCACCGGCGACGATCAGGGGCCGTTCGGCCTCGTTCAGCATCGCGATCACCTTCTCGGCCTGAGCACGCGTCGCCTTGGGCTTGTAGGGCTCGAGCGGTTCATATGTTTCGGGATCGAACTCAATCTCGGCGAGCTGAACATCGACGGGCAGGTCGATCAGGACCGGGCCCGGCCGGCCGGAACGCATCAGATGGAACGCCTTCTGGAAGACGAAGGGTACCAGCGCCGGCTCCATCACGGTCACGGCCCATTTGGTGACGGGTGCGGCGATCTTGGCGATATCGACCGCCTGGAAATCTTCCTTGTCGAGACGCGCGCGCGGCGCCTGGCCGGTGATGCAGAGGATCGGGATCGAGTCAGCGGAGGCCGAGTAGAGGCCGGTGATCATGTCGGTGCCGGCAGGGCCCGATGTGCCGATGCAGACGCCGATATTTCCGTGCCTGGCGCGGGTATAGCCTTCAGCCATATGCGAGGCGCCCTCGACATGGCGGGCAAGGATATGGCGGACCGAGCCGCGCGCCCTCAGGGCGGAGTAAAACGGATTGATCGCCGCACCGGGTACGCCGAAGGCACAATCGATGCCCTCTTTTTCGAGAACGTAAACAGCCGCGTCAACGGCGCGCATCTTAGCCATGGGAACTCCTCCTGTTTGATGAGACGATAACCCATAACGATCGATACTCAACATCTAAATGGAATTCATTTCCATCATGCGGAAATAAACATCTTCAAGAATTTCGAAACAATCGATCCCGCTCCTGCTAGAGGATGATGGACATGACTCGGGGATCGCTGGAGGACGAAGGATGGATGCGACAGGCAAGGGAAAACGCGGCAGGAAGGCCGGCGAGAACGCAGCGCCCGGCTCCGTACAGGTGCTCGACCGCAGCCTGACGCTGCTGGCGATCGTTGCCGAAAACGACGGCTCGACCCTGACGCACCTGTCCGATGTGACCGGCATGGCACCATCGACAGTGCACCGGCTGCTGACCTCTCTCGCCAACCACGGCATGGTGATGAACGATCCGGACACCGGCGCCTGGACCATCGGCCTGAAGGCATTCGAGATCGGCAACGCCTATCTGCGCTTCCGCAAGCTCGGCACCATCAGTCGTCCGTTCCTGAAGCAGTTGATGGAGGAAAGCGGCGAAACAGCGAACATCGGCATCGAGGAAGGCGGCGATGTCGTCTTCATCTCGCAGGTGGAAAGCCATGCCCCAATGCGGGCGTTCTTTCGCCCCGGCCGGCGCGGGCCGATCCATGCGTCGGGCATCGGCAAGGCGATCCTGTCGACCTGGGCGGACAAGGATGTGGCGCATCTGCTTGCCGGGCGCGAGCTCGCGCATTTCACCGACAAGACCCGCGACAGCCTGCCGGCGCTGCTGCAGGATATCCAGAACATCCGCCAGCGCGGCTGGTCGGTCGACGATGAGGAACATACGCTCGGCATGCGCTGCGTGGCGGCACCGATCTTCAACGAATATGGCGAGACGATAGCCGGCATCTCGATCTCGGGGCCGTCGGTGCGCGTCAACGACGACAGGTTGGCGCTGCTCGGCCCGGTCGTGCGCGAACGCGCCGACGCGCTGACCCGGGCGATGGGCGGCAAGCGGCCGGAAGATCTCTGACGAAGAAAGCCTGCGCTGTAAGGGGAGACGTGGATTGCTGAAAAGCCCAGTCTTAGGAGACTGAGCGTGCGCCAAGTGCTCCATCATTCCTGTACCTGTCACAGGAATCTAGCTAGCCCCAAGTCCTTGGGCTGGAAGGTCCTTTGACCTGACGGACGTCAGGTCGCTGGTTTCCGGCACAAGGCCGGAATGAGGGAGGCGAACGGGCCTCCCTTCAATAGGCGTTTTCAAGGTTTGCGGCCACGTCTACCTCCCCTTATCGAGCTCCACGACGGGGCGCAGATCGCGTTCGTCCCCGTTTTTGGGAAGGCAACGCGATGAAACGGCTCAGACCGTTTCGAGTTTCCGGCTACCGTCGATCTCTGCCGCAACGGCATCGGCACGCGCACGATGTTTCATCGGCTTGCCGGCGACATAGGTCTCGGCCACCGAGCGGTCGTCCCCCATCGTCTGCAGGATGAACAGCTCTTCGGCCAGCGTCTTGGCCACGCGCATGCGCAGTTCCATCGACGGCTTGGCGCGGCTGTCGAGCACGACGATATCGGCGTCGGCGCCGATATGCAGCGAACCGATACGGTCATCGAGATCGAGCGCCCGGGCATTGCCCAGCGTCATCATGTAGAAGGAGTTGAGCGGCGAGAGCCGCTGGCCCTGCAGATGAAGGACCTTGTAGGCCTCGTCCATGGTTTCCAGCATCGAGAAGCTGGTGCCGGCGCCGACATCGGTTGCCACCGACCAGCGGGCGCCGAGCTTATCGAACCGGTCGCGATCGAAGAGGCCTGAGCCCAGGAACAGGTTCGAGGTCGGACAGAACGTGCCGACGGCGCCCGTCTCTGCAAGAACCGAAATCTCGCGGTCACTCAGATAGATGCAGTGCCCAAGCAGCGTCTTGCGCGTCAGCAGATCGTAGCGGGCATAGATGTCAGTATAGTCCTTCGCGTCCGGATAGAGCGAGGTCGCAAACGCGATCTCATCCTTGTTCTCGGAAAGATGGGTCTGGACGTAACACTCGGGATGTTCGGCAACGAGCGCGCGGCTCATCTCCATCTGTTCCGGCGTCGAGGTAATGGCGAAGCGCGGGCTGATGGCGTAGTGCGCACGGCCACGACCATGCCACTTGCCGATCAGGTGCTTGGTTTCGTCATAGCCCAGCTGCGGCGTATCGCGCAGCGCGTCGGGCGCGTTGCGGTCCATCATCACCTTGCCGCCGATCATCAACATGCCGCGCTCTTCGGCGGCGCCGAAGTAGGCGTCGACGCTTTCCGGATGGACCGAGCAATAGGCGACAGCCGTCGTGGTGCCGTTGGAAAGCAACTCATCCATGAACCTCCCGGCGATGAACTGCGCATGCGCTGGCTCACGGAACTTCTGTTCCTCGACGAAGATGTAGGTGTTCAGCCATTCGAGAAGTTGCGCGCCATAGGAGGCGATCGCCTGCGTCTGCGGGAAATGCAGATGCGTATCGATCAGGCCCGGCAGCACGAGGTTCGGCCGGTGATCGGCAACCTTGACCGCAGGACCGGCACGGCGCGAAACGTCTGCATGCTCGCCGATATCGGCAACCTTGCCGGCCCGCACCAGAACGGCGCCGTCTTCGAAATAGCGATAGGAAGCGATATCGTCGATGCCCTCAGGCTTTTCGACGAAGGTCAGCACGCGGCCGCGGATGAGCAAATCGGTCATTGAACCTTACCTCCATTCACAACGGACTCGTACCAGGCGACGAGCAGTTGTCGCTCTTCGTCCGATACGCCCGTAACATTGGCCGGCGGCATGGCATGCGAACGGCCGGCCTGCAGATAGATTTCGCGGGCGTGATTGGCGATCTCGGTATCGGTCTCAAGCGTCACGCCCTTGGGCGGCACGACGATCCCCTCCCAGCCCGGTTCCTTGGCATGGCACATGGAACAGCGGCCGAGCACGGTATCGCGGACCTTCGGAAAGGCTTTGGCGGTCACGAAAGGCTGCTGGGACGCCGACGCCTTTGCCTCCTCGTCGCCGCTGAGGATCTTCGGCACGGTCGACAGCCACATGATGACGATGAAGAGCAGCGCGGTTGCAAGCCACGTCCAGGTCGGGTTGCCCTTGTCGGCGTGGCGAGTGTTGAAATAGTGGCGGATGGTGACGCCCATCAGGAACACCAGCGACGCAATGATCCAGTTGTACTGGGTGCCGAACGCCAGCGGATAGTGGTTCGACAGCATCAGGAACAACACCGGCAGCGTCAGGTAGTTGTTGTGCGTCGAGCGCTGCTTGGCGATGACGCCGTATTTCGCGTCCGGCGTGCGGCCGGCGATGAGGTCGGCAACGACGATCTTCTGGTTCGGGATGATGATGAAGAAGACGTTCGCCGACATGATCGTCGCGGTGAAGGCGCCGAGGTGCAGGAAGGCGGCGCGGCCGGTGAAGAGCTGCGTATACCCCCAGGCCATTCCGACCAGGATGAAATACAGGAGCACCATCAGCTTTGTGTTGTCGCGCCCGGCCGGAGACTTGCAGATCGTGTCATAGGCAAGCCAGCCGAAACCGATCGAGGCCAGCGAAATGGCGATCGCCGTCGTCTTCGACACGTCGAGCACATTCGGGTCGATCAGGTAGAGGTCGGCGCCCGCATAATAGACCATGCACAGCATGCCGAACCCGGAAAGCCAGGTGACGTAGGATTCCCATTTGAACCAGATCAGGTGCTCGGGCATGTTTGCCGGTGCCACCAGATACTTCTGGATATGATAGAAACCGCCGCCGTGAACCTGCCATTCCTCGCCATAGGCGCCGACGGGCAGATCGGGTCTCTTCTTCAGGCCAAGGTCGAGCGCGACGAAATAGAACGACGAACCGATCCACGCGATACCGGTGATGACGTGCAGCCATCTCATGGCAAAGGTCAGCCAATCCCAGGCTATGGCATACTCGTACATGCAATTCTCCCATTTCTCCGTGCGGTATTATGTGTCATTGCTGGAGTTCGGGGGAACGTCGCTCCGTCACCAACACTTTCAAAAAAATCTATATAATCGCGACGGAATGGATGCGTTACATAACGCCCGGAGGAGAGATCGGGAGGCATGTCATATCTGGACAATGTGCGCGTCTTCGTACGCGTCGTAGAACTTGGAACCCTGTCGGCAGCTGGTCGCGACCAGCGCGTAACGCCGGCGGTTGCCAGCAATAGAATCAAAGAGTTGGAGCGCCACATGGGCGTTCGGCTGTTCAACCGGACGACGCGCAAGCTGACGCCAACGGAGCACGGTCGCGTGTTCTACGACGGTGCCGTCAAGATCCTCGAGGCGGTCAACGAGGCGGAAAACGCCATTGCAGACCTCTCGCACAATCCGAAGGGCGCACTGAAGATTACCGCTCCGTTGGGGATAGGTCGAAGGCTGATTGCCTCGGGCATTCCGGAGTTTCACGACAAGTATCCCGATATCGAAGTGCGGCTCCGGCTCTCCGACCACAATGTCGACATCCTGTCGGAAGGCGTGGACGTCGCCTTCAAGCTCGGCATTCTCGAGGATTCGAACCTGCGCATGCGCGGCATCATGAATTGCGAGCGGGTCGTGTGCGGCGCACCCGCCTATTTCGAAAAACGCGGCATGCCGCAGACCCCGGACGAGCTGATCGCCGACAAGCACGACTGTCTGCTTTTGCGCTACCCTGGCTCCAAGGAGTACTTCTGGACGCTGCAGACGCCGGAAGGCGTGAGGAAATTCGAGGTGACGGGACCTTACGATTCAGATGACGGCGACGTGCTGACCCAATGGGCGCTCGACGGACGCGGCATCATCAACAAGCCACTTTTCGAAGTGAAGAGCCACATCAACGCTGGCGAACTGGTGCCGATCCTGGCATCGACGCCGCCGCTCGGCGTGCAACTGGCGGCGATCTATCCGCACAAGCGTTTTCAGGACCCGAAGGTGCGGCTGATGATCGACTATATGGCGGAGCGCTGTCAGCGGCTGATCGGCAAGATGCTGGCCTGACGGCCAGCATCGGTAAAACTGCGCTTGGGTCCAAAGACTAAGGCACGAGCACGATCTTGCCCATCGTGCTTCGCGCTTCCAGGACGCTATGCGCCTCGGCCGCCTGTGCCAGCGGAAACCGGCCACCCACATGAACTTTCAGCCGCCCATCTTCTACCTGACGGAACAGATGACCGAGATCGACCTTCAGGCCGGAAGGGGTGAGCAAAGGCAACAGGGCAAAGCCGCGTAGCGACTGATTGTTCGACAGCATCCGTTCGACATCGCCTGCCGCGAGTTCGAATCGGCCCATCGCGCCAAAGACAAGCTCACCGCCGGGCGAAAGCAAGCAGAGCGCCGATTTGGTGAAGCCACCACCGACGAAGTCGTAGATCGTCTCGACCGAGCCACCCACCAGATGCCGGCTGAGCGTCTCCTGCCAGTCTGTTGTCCGGTAATCGATGGCAACGTCTGCGCCAAGCGAGCGCGCGAACGTTACCTTCTCGCTGCCGCCGGCAAGCGCGATCACCGTCTTGGCGCCCGCCTCCTTTGCAAGCTGAATGAGCAGCGAGCCGACACCGCCGGCGGCCGCCGTCACCAGCACTGTCTTACCTTGGGGTTTGCTTTGCCGAACGAGATGGAGCGCCGTCAACCCCTGGATCATCAGCGCCGTCGCCACCTCGAACGAGACCGCGTCGGGGATCGGGACAAGTGCGCTGGCGTCAATGGAGACATATTCGGCGCAGCCACCGGAGCCGCGCCCAAAGGCGAACATGGGCACGGCCACCCGCGTACCGACCGCCGGTGCTTTCACGCCCTCGCCCAGCGCCTCGACAACACCAGCCACCTCGACACCCGGCACAAGCGGCAAATCCGGCGTGAGGGCATAGCGGTCCTGCCGCATCAGAACTTCGAAGAAATTGAGCCCGATAGCCCTGACGCGCACCAGCGCATCACCGCGCCCGGGCGCCGGCGTTGGCGCGTCGATGGCATGAAGGACTTCAGGGGCCCCGAAGGATCGGTATTCAATGGCTCTCATGGATCTCGACCTGATTTGATTGGCTTCGATCCGTAACTAGCCCTACTCTCCAATGCGGCTCTACACACCCTTTCGTTTCATACTGACCAGTTGGTAACCATGACCGATATCATCAAGAGACTGCCGTCATTGCCATCCGAACGCGCGCTCAAGGTGATCTCGGGACGCTGGAAAGCCGTGATCCTCTATCATCTGTTCGACGGTCCGCGGCGGCTTTCGCAGTTGCGGCGGCTTGTTCCGGCCATCAGCCAGAAAGTCCTGATCCAGCAGCTTCGCGAGATGGAGGAACATGGCCTGGTTCATCGCGAGATCTTTCGCGAAGTGCCGCCTCGGGTGGAATATTCGGCAACGGCGCTGGGACAAAGCCTGGAGCCGGTTCTGCTTGCCCTATGCGAATGGGGGCAGCGTCACGCGCAGGAGCTGGGCGAATTCGATCAGGTCGGCGATTGCATAATCCGGCCGCGCCAAGGCGCCTGATGTCAGGCGCCGACGTGCTTGCCCCGCTTGATCGACCCGACGGCCGGTGTTTCCCAATGTTGGTTGAGTGCCGCAGTCATGATCTCGGCCGCAGCGAGCGCCGCGATGACAGCTGGCCGCTTGTCTTTCACCGCCGTGCCGCCGATCGGGCAGACGAGCCGGTCGAACAGATCCGGCCGGCCAATTTCGCGTGAAAGCCAGCTCTTGAACGTGGAACGCTTGGTCTTCGAGCCGATCATGCCGACATAGGACGCATCGTCTCGCCTGAGCGCCTCGGCCGCGATCAGGAAATCGAGCGCATGGTCGTGGGTGAGAATGACGAAAGCGCTGCCGCGCGGGGCATCGCGGACAACCGCCTCGGGCATCGCCGTCAGGCAGGTCTCGATGCCGTGAATGTTGGCCGCCTCAAGTTCGTCCTCGCGGGTGTCGACGAGGATTGTGCGCACCGGCACGAGCGACAGTGCCATCGCCAAGGCGTCGCCGACATGACCGGCGCCGAAGACGTAGATATGGGGGCGACTGGCGATTTCCAGGTCGCTGCGGTCAATCAGCATGGCGGCTTTCTCCCGATCGATGCGCGTGAAGGCGAGCGCGACACGCCCGCCGCAACACTGGCCGATCTCGGGGCCGAGCGGGATCGTCATGGCGTCGGCGCGATCGCCGCGCTTCAGGGCGCGCCGGCCGTGATCGATCGCCATATATTCGAGCTGGCCGCCGCCGATGGTGCCGAAAAGACCGTCCGGCGCCACCAGCATCCAGGCGTCGGTGTCGCGCGGCGTAGAGCCGGCAGCTCCGGTTACCTCGACCAGCACGCAGTCCGGTTCGCGGCGCAGGAAGTCCCTGATATCCTCTCGGCTCGCAACCATCGCCATCAACCCTTTGCCACAGTCCCTTGCCTTGCGGCGGCCCGCAGCCGCTCGATCGCCATCAGCACCCGCTCCGGTGTTGCCGGCGCGTCGAGGCGCGGAGCGATACGATACTCCGCAACGCTCGCGGCTGCCATCGACAAGGCCTCCAGTACCGAAATGCCCAGCATGAACGGCGGTTCCCCGACGGCCTTCGACCGCCGGATCGTCTCCTCGCGGTTGACGGACCATTCGGCGAGACGAACGTTGAACACGCGCGGGCGATCGGAGGCAAGCGGGATCTTGTAGGTCGACGGTGCATGCGTGCGCAGCCGCCCCTTGGCATCCCACCAGAGTTCTTCGGTCGTCAGCCAGCCCATGCCCTGAACGAAGGCACCCTCCACCTGGCCGAGGTCCAGTGCCGGGTTCAGCGACCGGCCGACGTCATGCAGGATATCGGTGCGATCGACCTGATATTCGCCGGTCAGCGTGTCGACGCTGACCTCTGAGCAGGACGCGCCATAGGCATAGTAGAAGAACGGACGGCCGCGACCCTCAGAGCGGTTCCAGTGGATCTTCGGCGTCTTGTAGAACCCGGCGGCAGACAGCTGGATGCGGGCGCCATAGGCGAGCTTGATGAACTCGCCGAAGGGCAACCGTTCCGCGCCGATGCGCACCGTGTTCGGCTCGAAAGCAACATCGGCTTCCGCAACGTTCCAGCGTTCGGCAGCAAAGCGCACCAGCCGCGCCTTGATCTGCTGCGCCCCATTGGCGGCGGCCATGCCGTTCAAATCCGCGCCTGAGGATGCGGCCGTCGCCGATGTGTTCGGCACCTTCGCAGTCGTCGTCGCCGTCACCTTGATCCGCCCGAGATCGACCTGGAACTCGTCGGCAACCACCTGCGCGATCTTGGTGTAAAGCCCCTGCCCCATCTCGGTGCCACCATGGTTGAGGTGGATCGACCCGTCGGCATAGACGTGCACCAGTGCGCCGGCCTGATTGTACTCGGTCTTGGTGAAGGAGATGCCGAACTTGACCGGCGTCAGCGCAATGCCGCGCTTGACGATATGATTTTCCCGGTTGAAGGCGATCACGGCTTCTCGACGCGCGGCATAATCGGCCGACGTTTCCAGTTCCTCGATGATGCGGCCGATGATGTTGTCTTCGACCTTCTGGTGATAGGGCGTGAGATTACGACCTTCGCCACCATAGAAGTTGAGTTTGCGGATTTCGAGCGGATCCTTGCCGACCGCGTAGGCGACGTCCTCGATCATACGCTCACCGCCGACCATGCCCTGCGGCCCGCCGAAACCGCGAAACGCGGTGTTGGAAACGGTGTTGGTCTTCAACGGCTTCGAGCGCAGGCGCACATTTGGATAGAAGTAGCAATTGTCGGCGTGAAACAGCGCCCGGTCGGTGACCGGACCGGAGAGATCGGCGGAAAAACCGCAGCGCGCCGCAAACACCGCATCGACCGCCTCGATGCGGCCTTCGTCGTCGAAGCCGACCTTGTAGTCGACATGAAAATCGTGGCGCTTGCCGGTCGCCGACATGTCGTCGTCCCGGTCGGGCCTGACCTTGACGGCGCAGCGGTACTTCTTTGCGGCGAGTGCCGCTACGGCTGCAAAGATGTTGGCCTGCGTTTCCTTGCCGCCAAAGCCGCCGCCCATGCGGCGCACATTCACGGTGACGGCGTTCGACGGCACGCCGAGCACGGTTGCCACCATGTGCTGGGTTTCGCTCGGATGCTGGGTCGAGGAATAGACGAGCACCTCGTCGTCTTCGCCGGGAATGGCGAAAGAAATCTGGCCTTCGAGGTAGAAGTGGTCCTGTCCGCCGATGCGCATCTCGCCCTCGACGATGTTTTTCGCCTCGGCAAAACCGGCTTCGATGTCGCCGCGCTCCAGCTTCAGGGGATCGATGACCAACGGATAGTTGGCGGCGGCCGCCTCCAGCACGTCGGTCACATGCGGCAGGTCGCGGTATTCGACCTTGACCTTCACGGCCGCACGCCGTGCCGCCTCGCGCGACGTGGCGATGACGGCGAAGATCGGCTGGCCGTGAAACTCGACCTTGCCAGTCGCAAACACCGGATCGTCGTGTTTATGGGCAGGACTGATGTCGTTCTCACCGGGGATATCGTCGGCCGTCAGGATGCCGATCACGCCTTCACTGGCGCTGACTGCGTCGAAATCGATCGACAGGATATCGGCATGGGCGCGCTGCGACAGGCCGAGATAACCGTGCAGCGTGCCGGCGGGCTCGGGAATGTCGTCGATGTATTCGGCGGTTCCCGACACATGCTTGTGGCCGGATTCGTGCCGCTCGTTTTCGTGGACGCCACCGCGGATGCGGTCGATGGGCTGCATCACATTCATGGGTCTCACCTCCTAGACTGCAACGGCGATGGTGCGGTCGAGCCGGATGTTTCCGGTCGCCTGCGTTTCCAGATAGAAACGGCGAAGCAGGTTCTTCGCCACCAGCTGGCGGTATTCCGCCGAAGCCCGCCAGTCGGTGAGCGGCGTAAAGTCCTCATCGAAGGCGGAGATCGCTTGCTCGACTGTCGCCTCGCTCCAGACCTTGCCCTTGAGCGTAGCCTCGACATGGTCAGCCCGCTTCGGCGTTCCGGCCATGCCGCCAAAGGCGATCACGGCGTCCGTGACATTGCCGGCACCGTCGAACGTCAGACGGAAGGCGCCGCAGACCGCGGTGATATCCTCATCCAGCCGCTTGGTGATCTTGTAGACGGCAAAGCACGTGTCGGCTTCGAGGAAGGGAATATGGACCGCCTCGACGAATTCGCCGGGCTCGCGATCCTGCTTGCCATAGGCGATGAAGAAATCCTGGAGCGCGACCGTGCGACGGCGCGCGCCCTTGCGCAGCGTCACCGAGGCCCCGAGCGCGATCAGTGCCGGCGGCGTGTCGCCGATCGGCGAACCATTGGCGATGTTACCGCCGATGGTGCCCATATTGCGGACCTGCTGCCCGCCGATCCGGTCCCAGAGTTCGCGCAGTTGCGGGAAATGCTCGGTGATAACTGGATAGGCTTCGGCATAGCTGACACCTGCGCCCAGCGTCACACCGTTCTCGTCGACGGTGATGCGGCGAAGCTCTTCGAGATGCGTCAGGTGCACGACCGGCGCGATATCGCGCATGAACTTCGTGACCCAAAGACCGACATCGGTCGAGCCGGCGACGATCGTCGCCTTCGGATTGGCTTCGAGCACATCGGCAAAATCGTCGACGGAGGCCGGCAACATGAACAGCTCGGATCCCTCGCCGATCACCACGCGGCGACCATCCTGAAGGCTGGCGAGTTCACCGGCGATCCGGTCGCGTTCGGCAAACAGCGGATCCTTGCCGAGATCGCCGATCGTCGAGATCGCTTCTGCGGCGCGGATGATCGCGGCGTAGCCGGTGCAGCGACAGAGGTTGCCCTGCAGCGCCTTTTCGATTTCCGTGATCGACGGCTTCGGGTTCTCCATCCAGAGGCCATAGAGCGACATGACGAAGCCGGGCGTGCAGAAACCGCACTGCGAGGCATGCGTCTCAACCATCGCCTGCTGGACGGGATGAAGCGGGCCGCCCGGCGTTGCCAGCGAATCCACCGTCACAACATGACAGCCGTCGAGCGAGCCGACGAAGCGGATGCAGGCATTGACGGATTCATATTTCAGCTGGCCGCCGAGCAGGCGGCCGACCAGCACCGTGCAGGCGCCGCAGTCTCCCTCGGCGCAGCCTTCCTTGGTGCCACGCAGGTTGCGGTCGATGCGCAGGAAATCGAGCAATGTCTGGACCGCCGAAACGTCGGAAAGCTCGACGAGGCGGTGGTTGAGCAGAAAACGGATGGTGTTGCGGATCTGGATGGTCATAACCGGTCAGCTCCCGCGATAGGTGGAGTAGCCGAAGGGCGAGAGCAGCAGCGGCACGTGATAGTGCGCCGCCTGGTTATCGATGCCGAAGCGGATGGGGATGATATCGAGGAACGGATTGGCGCCGCGCGCCGCTTCGGAGCCGAGATAATCGCCGGCGTGAAACTGCAACTCGTAGGTGCCCGTCTGCATCAGCGGTCCGCTCAGAAGCGGCTGGTCGCAGCGTCCGTCGTCATTGGTGCGTACCGAGCGCAGGTGCGTCTGGCGCTCGCCTTCGATGCGATAAAGCTCGATGCGCAGGTCCTTGGCCGGTTTGCCACTGGCCGTATCCAGCACATGGGTCGTCAGACGGCCGTCGTTTCCACCATGAGATTGCATGCGTATCGCTCCTCCCGAAGTCAGCTTTCCAGTTGGCAGTATCGAGGCGAGCCAGGGGATTGAGAAGCGGGCCGTTCATTCGAGACTTTCAAAATTTTCAGGGGGAATGACGTTGGAAAAATCCCGTTAGGAATCAGGCCGCAGAGACAAATGTCTGGAGGACTGCTTCATATGAGATACCCCCGCGATCTTCACGGCCATGGCCCTGATACCACCACCGTCTGGCCCGACGAGGCGCGGATTGCCGTGCAATTCGTGATCAATTACGAGGAAGGCGGCGAGAATTGCGTGCTGCATGGCGATGCCGCATCGGAGGCCTTCCTGTCGGAAATCGTCGGCGCTCAGGCCTGGCCCGGACAGCGCCACTGGAACATGGAATCGATCTACGAATATGGCGCCCGCGCCGGTTTCTGGCGGCTCCACCGGATGTTTACCGAAAAGGGCGTGCCGGCGACGGTCTATGGCGTTGCAACAGCGCTGAAGCGGTCGCCGGCCCAGGTCGCCGCCATGCAGGATGCCGGCTGGGAGATCGCCTCGCACGGCCTCAAATGGATCGAGCACAAGGATTTCAGCCCCGAGCGCGAGCGGGAGGAGATCGCCGAGGCGATCCGGCTGCATACTGTGGTCACCGGCGAACCGCCGCGCGGCTGGTACACCGGCCGCTGTTCCGACAATACGCTCGATCTGGTGACCGAGACCGGCGGCTTCGACTACGTCTCCGACAGCTATGCCGACGACCTGCCCTACTGGCACGAACATGCAGGTCGCCATCAGCTCGTCATTCCCTACACGCTCGACACCAACGACATGCGCTTTGCGACACCGCAGGGGTTCAACAGCGGCGACCAGTTCTTCAGCTATCTCAAGGACAGCTTCGACGTGCTCTATGCGGAAGGTGCCGCGGGCGCGTCGAAGATGCTCAGCATCGGCCTGCACTGCCGCCTCGTCGGCCGGCCGGGTCGCGCCGCAGCACTTGCCCGTTTCATCGATTATGTGAGGGGACACGAGAAAGTCTGGCTCGCCCGGCGCATCGATATCGCCCGCCACTGGGCGAAAACCTACCCGTTCAAGGCCTGGGACGATCGTCCGTCGCGGCTTTCGGAGGCTGAATTTGTCGCTCGCTTCGGCGGCGTCTTCGAACATTCCGAGTGGATCGCCGAACGCGCCTTTGCCGGTGAACTGTCGGCTGCCAACGACACGGCGATCGGGCTTGCAGCGGCGCTGACCGCAGTGTTCCGCGAGGCGACGGCAGACGAGCGTCTTGCCGTGCTCAACGCCCACCCGGATCTCGCCGGCAAACTGGCGCAGGCAAAGCGGCTGACCGAAAGCTCGACCAGCGAGCAGGCGTCCGCCGGCCTCGATGCCTTGACCGATACCGAACGCGCGCGGTTCACCGAACTCAACAGCGCCTATGTCGCAAAGTTCGGCTTTCCGTTCATCATTGCCGTCAGGGGCCGCAGCAAGGATGACATCCTCGCCGCCTTCGAAACCCGCATCGGCAACGATCGCGACAGCGAGCTGGAGACGGCCTGCCGTCAGGTGGAAAGGATCGCGCTTCTGCGCCTCAAAGACATGCTGCCGAGCTGAGCAAAGCCATGGCGATCGAAGCCGTCGACCTGCCTGACTTCGCGCGAAAGGCGATCAATCTCGCCTCCGCCGGCCTTGGCGCCAGGCCGGTCTTTGCGACGGACGAGTTCTTCGCCCCGCTTGAGCGGCTGCTGCAGGATTGTCCCGCAGTCTTCCATCCCGGTGTCTACGACGACCACGGCAAATGGATGGACGGGTGGGAAACCCGGCGCCGGCGCGGCCCTGGCCATGACCACGCAATCGTCGCCCTTGCCGCAAGCGGCCAGATCGCCGGCTTCGACGTGGACACAGCCCACTTCACCGGCAACTACCCCAGTGCCTGCGCCATTGATGCCTGTCTGGCGCCAGGAGGACCTGATGAAACGACAGTGTGGACCGAGCTTTTGTGCACGAGCCCGCTTGGCCCAAGCGCCCACCATTTCTTCCCGGCGCGGGTCGAAGGGGTTTGGAGTCACGTCAGGCTGCGCATCTATCCTGACGGCGGCATTGCCCGGTTACGGGTCTATGGCACGCCCGAACTCGACCTAAGTAGGTTCGGCGACGAGGCCGTCGACCTCGCATCCTCGCTGCTCGGCGGCCGGATTGTCGCCTTTTCGAACGGCCATTACGGCCATCAACGGCTGCTAGCGCCCGGCCCGGCGATCAACATGGGCGACGGCTGGGAGACGCGGCGGCGGCGCGAACCGGGCAACGACTGGATCATCGTACACCTTGCCGCACGGACGTCGATCGAACGCGTTATCGTCGACACCGCACATTTCAAGGGTAACTACCCGGATGCCTGCTCGGTGCAGGCGGCCGACCTCAGCGAGGCGGAGTGTGCCGTCGACGCTGCAGTGACAGCATCGTCGCTCTACTGGAGGGACGTGCTGCCGCGCCAGCAGCTGAGCCCCGACAGCATCCATGACTATGGCGCAGGCATGATCGAAGACATCGGTCTCGCCACTCATGTCCGTCTCAACATCTACCCCGATGGCGGCGTCAGCCGGCTGCGAGTCTTCGGGCGCATTGCAGGTGCCGGCACCCCTTAAACGACCAACATCAGACGGAGGAGCGTCACATGAAGGAGATCGTCATACAGCCGTTGACCCGGGAGGCTTTTGCGCCTTTCGGCGACGTGATCGAAACGGAGAATGCCAACAACTTCCCCATCAACGGGGGCAATGCAACCCGCTACCACGACCTCGCCAAGATCGATACAACAGGCGAAAAGGCCCGGCCCATGATCAGCCTGGTGCGCGGCGTACCCTATCCGCTGCCGCTGAAACTCACCATGGTCGAGCGCCATCCGCTCGGCAGCCAGGCCTTCATCCCCTTGAGCGACAATCCGTTTCTGATCGTCGTCTCCCGGGAAACCGACGAAGGCCCGAGTGAACCGATCGCCTTCAAGACCACCCCGGGCCAGGGCGTCAACATCGCTCGCAATGTTTGGCACGGCATCCTGACGCCGCTTGATGACGTCTCGGATTTCGCGGTGGTCGATCGCGGCGGCGAAGGCGTCAATCTGGAGGAACACTTCTTCAAGGAGCCGTTCCTGATCGTGTGAGTGAATGCATGACCCGGTCGTCCGGTCGGGTTATCGGTGCGCCAGGGCCTCGCTGGCCGCCGAAATCGGGCGAAGACTGCGGCCTCAATAGCCGCCATCCCGCCGGAATTTTGTCGGCGTGTATCCAGTCACGCGGCGGAAATCGCGCGAGAAATGATAGGGATCCGGATAGCCGCAGACGGCGGCCACCGCCGAGACCTTGGCATCGGGTCCAACCAGCAGGCGCTTTGCCTGGTTGATCCGCTCGTGGCGCAGCCAGTCCATCGGCGTCGTTCCAACCATGTCGCGAAAGCGGCGAAAGAGTTGCGACGGGCTCAGCCGCGCAAGCGACGCAAGATCGTCGATCGTCCAGGGCCTGGCGAGATCGTCGCGCATCACTGACAGAACCTGAAGCAAACGGTCTTCACCGGACCTGTCCTCGGCCGGTTCGGCTCCGATCAGCCGTGGCGCGATCATGTCCGCCATCAGCCCCGCGATGGCGGCGCTCGACAAGGCGTCCGTCGCCGGCGAGCGCTCGGCAAGAAATCCGCTCACACTTTCGAACGCCGCCTGCGCGCTCCGCATGTCTCTCGGCACGAACAATGGCGACTGCTGCACGCCAAGAAACTGATAGAGCGCATCAAGCCCGTGTCCCTCGATCCCCATCCAGAGATAACGCCAGCTTTCGCTGTCGGCAGCGCAGCTATGCGCATAGGCCTGAGCCGTATCGAGCCAGGCAACACTGCCGGTTTCGGCCAGGAACCGTTGACCGCGCACCTCGATCAACCCGCATCCGCCGATCGTGTAGACGAAGACATGCTGGTGGAACCGTTTGCGGATCGGCGCCTCGTCATGGCGTGCCGTCCGGCTTCCGGCCACCAGCGCCAGATAGGGAAACGCATCGGCGAATTTTGCCGGTGTGTGGAAATAGATCTCTTCGCTTTCGGGCAGCATGCCATTTTCTGGCATTCGATGCGAGTTTTGTCCATCATCTTGCGACAGGGCACCATTCACAGAGCTACGGCAGTGACGTTATCATGCAGCTTTATGCACGGAGAATTGCCTATGACCGAAGCCGCGCCGAATGGCG
The DNA here is from genome assembly GCF_013283195.1 of Ensifer adhaerens. Taxonomy (GTDB): domain Bacteria; phylum Pseudomonadota; class Alphaproteobacteria; order Rhizobiales; family Rhizobiaceae; genus Ensifer; species Ensifer adhaerens_G. Next base: position 151,327 of record NZ_JABEKT010000004.1, read on the forward strand.
ACGCCGCGAATTTTACCTTCGCGCCGCTGTCCCCGGATTTTGCTCGCGATCCCTATCCGACCTACCGCGCGCTGCGCGAAAAAGAGGGGTTGCACTATTTCGCGGATTTCGACATCTGGCTCGCCTCGCGCTTCGAGGATGTCTCGGCGATCGTGATGGACAAGCGGATGGTCCGCTCGCTTGAGGATATCGCCACAGCCGAAGAAATCGCCAGCATTCAGCGCGCCGGCAACTGGCACGACATGCCGAACCATTCACGCTTCGTACAGTTCAGCCTTCTCGACAGCGACGGCGCCGTGCACGACCGGCTGCGCCGGCAGGTGTTCAAGCTTTTCACGCCGGCGATGATCGCCAAGCTGCGCGACCAGATCCAGGCCTATGTCAACAGGCTGATCGACAGTCTTGCCGATCGCGGCCAGATCGATTTCGTCGATGATCTCGCGGCCCATGTGCCCGGCCATATCATCGGCCGCCTGCTCGGCGTTCCCGATGAAGACTGTCCCCAGTTGCGCATCTGGTCGGAAAACATCGTCCAGTTTTTCGACGTCGACCGCTCGGATGAACGCAAGCTGATCGCCGAGACCAACACAACAGAGTTCTACGAATACCTGATAACCCTCAAGCACGAACGCGAGCGCAGCCCAAAGGACGATCTCATTTCCGTTCTGATCGAGGCAGAACGCGCCGGAGCGATGAACGCCGACGAGTTCATCTCCACCTGCATGCTGATCCTGATGGCCGGCCACGGCTCGACGATCGACGTGCTCGGGAGTGGCATGCACGCGCTGTTGCGCTTTCCCGAGCAGATGGCCCGGCTGCGCCAGGACCCGGCCCTGATCCAGACTGCCGTGCAAGAGATGTTCCGCTACGAATCGCCACTGCCGTTCTTCCACCGCCACTGCATCGAGGAGGTGGACATCGGCGGACGAAGTTTTGCCCGCGGCACCAAGTTCGGCGTGCTCTATGGCGCTGCCAACCGCGACCCCAAACAATTCGAGAACGCCGATAGCTTCGACATCGGCCGTACCCCCAACAGGCATCTCGCCTTCGGCGGCGGCGTGCACTTCTGTCTCGGCAACCATCTCGCCCGGCTGGATATGGACATCATCTTCAGCACCCTGCTGCGACGCTTTCCAAAGATCGAGCTTGTCGACGAGAACCCGGAATACAAGCGCGGCCTCTCCGTACGCGGCCCGAAGCGGCTGCAGATCGCCATCAAGGCAGCCTGAACGCCGGCCAGCGCGTGTTGCCGCGAAAAGCAATTCGAACGATTTCAGATTTGAGTGGAGACCATTGAATGCCCAGGATCGTCTTTGTGAGTGCCGAGGGGAAGTCGACCGAAGTTGAGGCCGAAATCGGCCAGTCGGTGATGTCGGCGGCCGTTCAAAACGGCATCGACGCCATTGCGGCCGAATGCGGCGGCTCCTGCGCGTGCGGCACATGCCACTGTTACATCGACGCGGGATGGAGCGAAAAGCTGCCCGCGCCCGACTACCAGGAGCAGGACATGATCGAGTGCGTCGTCAATCCGGATGAACGCAGTCGGCTCAGCTGTCAGATCACTGTTTCCGCCGCGCTCGACGGCCTCGTCGTGCATCTGCCGGCCGGGCAATACTGACCGGGGCTAACGCTCCGTCGTATGTAAAAAGACCGGAGCCGCAAGAGGTCTGCGGTCCGGCCAGCCTTCTCGGGGGAAGTTCTGAGATTACGGTACCGGGGCATTGTCTGCCCCGGTTTTTGTCTTATTCGGCGAAGAAGGCAAAGCGCACGATGAAGAGCGCCGCAACCAACTGCGTTGCCGGGTGGATGACGCTCCACTTGCCGGTGAACACCTTGAGCACGACATAGCTCACGAAGCCGAAGGCAAGGCCGTTGGCGATCGAATAGGTGAAGGGCATGGCGAGTGCCGTGAGTGCTGCCGGTGCCGCTTCCGTCAGGTCGTCCCAGTCGACTTCCGTCAGTTCGCGCATCATAAGGCCCGCGACATAGAGCAGGGCCGGAGCCGTCGCGTAGGATGGGACGGCGGCCGCCAGCGGCGAGAAGAACAGCGCCGCCAGGAAGAGCACGCAGACGGTGAGCGCCGTTAGGCCCGTGCGACCGCCAGCCTGGACGCCGGAGGCGCTTTCGACATAGGCCGTGGTGCTGCTGGTACCGATCAGCGAACCGGCAACGATGGCGGTGCTGTCAGCGAGAAGCGCACGGCCGAGACGGCTTGGCTTTCCTTCTTCCACCAGCTTGGCGCGCTTGGCCACCCCGATCAGCGTTCCCGTGGCATCGAAGACTTCGACGAGCACGAAGACGAGGATCACGTGGACCAGACCGCCATGGAGCGCGCCCATGATATCGAGCTGCATGAAGGTCGGTGCGATACTCGGCGGCGCAGAGACGATACCCTTGAATTCGCTGACACCCAGCAGCATCGACAGAATGGTGACGACGAGGATGCCGATCAGGATCGAGCCGCGCACTTTAAGCGAATCGAGCACCGCAATGACGAAGAAGCCGAGGATCGCCAGCAGCGGACCGGTCTGCTTCAGGTCTCCGAGGCCGACCAGCGTTGCCGGATTGTCGACGACGATGCCGGCATTCTTCAGCGCGATGATGCCGAGGAACAGGCCGATACCGGTGGCAATCGCGCTTCTGAGTGAATGCGGGATGCCGGCGATCAGCCAGCTTCGCACCCCGGTTACAGTCAGGATCAGAAAGATCACGCCGGAGATGAACACGGCGCCCAGCGCCTGCTGCCAGGTGAAGCCGAGCGCTGCAACCACGGTAAAGGCGAAGAAGGCGTTGAGGCCCATGCCCGGCGCCATGCCGATCGGCCAGTTGGCGACGAGCGCCATGACGGCCGAGCCGAGTGCGGCGGCAATACAGGTCGCGACGAAGACGGCATCCCTATCCATGCCCGTGGTCGACAGAATGTCGGGATTGACGAAGATGATGTAGGACATCGTCAGGAATGTCGTGACGCCGGCAATCACCTCGGTGCGCACGGACGTCCCATGCTCATTTAACTTGAATAGTCGTTCAAACATATTTCCTCCCTTGGCGGCGTCGCCACGACGCAGCCGAACGACAGAGATCGGGACACAGTCTCCTCCAGTCCCCGACCAGTGCATTTCGATCGTCGCCGAATGATCCGGCGCAACCGCATCACGGACCGCATGCGGCCCATGCCGGGCGGGCGATCGTCCGCCCCCCTTGAGACGACGCGAATGCCCTTGTGCACAGCCTTCGGATTGTGCGTCTTCCCGCGGCCGACCGCTAGCCGTCCATTCCAGGGTTCGGCGATGAAAGACTTTCAAATTTTTCGGAGCAGTTGCGGCCGATATGACGGCCATTTCTCGGCTTTTTGCCGGCGGATTCGGCGGCCGAAGCACGCGGGAAAAATATCTCCGACCGGCCTCTTGACCTTCCAACGATGGGAAGCCCCATCTTTGTCTCACATCGAAAACAAGGAGACAAGCGATGCAGAACTACAAGATCGACAACATGACCTGCGGACACTGTGCCGGCAACGTCCAGAAGGCGATCCTGAGCGTCGATCCGCAGGCATCGGTCAAGGTCGATCTCGGCGCGCGTGAGATCAGCGTGGAGACCGTCGCCGCAGCCGTCTCGATTACGGAAGCGCTGAAGGCGGCAGGCTACGACAGTCGCCAACTCTGAACTGGAAGCTCGACGGTGCCTCCCGGTCACCGGTTGACGCCTCGGCTCCGCGCCGGGGCGTTTGCCGTTTGATGGCAGCGGACCGAAGCAGAAGATCGTGGTGCGCATTATCAGAAGAAATCTTTGACACCGCCCTTGACCTTCCCATCGTTGGAAGCCCCATCTTCCGATAAAAGAACAGGATAAAGGAGCACGATCATGGGATCTGTGACCACCATCGAAGCCAAGAACGCGACGGCAATTCGCGGTGCTGCGCTCACCGCCAGCATACCGGTCGAAGGCATGACTTGCGCATCCTGCGTGGCGCGCGTCGAAAAAGCCATCCGCGCGGTCCCAGGTGTGACATCCGCCTCCGTCAACCTTGCAACGGAACGGGCCGACGTCCGGTTCGATGGTACGACCAAGACCGCCGACATCGTCAAGGCGATCGAAAACAGCGGTTATGGCGCCGCTGAAGAATCGATTGAGCTGGCAATCGAAGGCATGACCTGCGCCTCCTGCGTCGCTCGCATCGAGAAGGCGCTGAAGGCGGTGCCCGGTGTCACGGGGGCCAGTGTCAATCTGGCGACCGAGCGCGCTTCCGTGCGTCTCACAAAGGGCATTGCGACATCAGCCAGTCTCGAACAGGCCGTGCGCGCGGCCGGCTACGACGCCAGGCGCATCACCGGCGACGAGAGCACCGACGACGAAGCAGAAAAGCGCGAGCGCGAAGCGAGGCGCCTCAGCCGATCGCTGCTGATCGCCGCTGCCATGACGCTGCCGATCTTCGTCCTGGAGATGGGGTCGCATTTCATCCCGGCCGTGCACGACTTTGTCATGATCAACATCGGCATGCAGGAGAGCTGGTACCTGCAGTTTGTGCTGACGACGCTCGTCCTTTTCGGTCCGGGCCTGCGCTTCTACCAGAAGGGCATCCCGGCGCTCCTGCGTCTCGCGCCTGACATGAATTCGCTGGTCGCCATCGGCACCGCCGCCGCCTGGGGTTATTCGGTCGTCGCCACCTTCGCATCCGGACTTCTGCCCGAGGGCACGGCCAACGTCTATTATGAGGCCGCAGCCGTCATCGTCACGCTGATCCTGCTCGGCCGGGTGCTGGAAGCCCGCGCCAAGGGCCGCACCTCCGAGGCGATCAAGCATTTGATGGGCCTGCAGGCAAAGACGGCCCGTGTCGTTCGCGACGGCGAGACGATCGAGATCGCGCTTGCCGACGTTCATGCCGGCGACACCGTGCTGGTGCGGCCCGGCGACCGCGTGCCGGTCGACGGTACCGTCGTCGAGGGCAATTCCTATGTCGACGAATCGATGATCACCGGCGAGCCGGTTCCCGTCGAGAAAATCGCCGGTGCCGACGTGGTCGGCGGCACGATCAACAAGACCGGCTCCTTCACCTTCCGCGCCACCAAGGTCGGTGCCGACACGGTGCTGGCGCAGATCATCCGCATGGTCGAACAGGCCCAGGGCGCCAAGCTGCCGATCCAGTCGCTGGTCGACAAGGTGACCGCCTGGTTCGTGCCGGCCGTTATCGCGATTGCAGCCATCACCTTTGCGATCTGGCTGATCTTCGGCCCCGATCCGGCCCTGAGCTTTGCGCTCGTCAATGGCGTGGCGGTGCTGATCATTGCCTGCCCCTGCGCCATGGGCCTTGCGACCCCGACCTCGATCATGGTCGGGACCGGCAGGGCGGCGGAAATGGGCGTCCTGTTCCGCAAGGGCGAAGCGCTGCAGACCCTGCGCAATGCCGAGATCATCGCCGTCGACAAGACCGGCACGCTGACCAAGGGGCGCCCGGAACTGACCGATCTCGACACCGCTCCCGGTTTTGAGCGCGGCGACGTGCTGGCGCTCGTGGCGGCCGTCGAAACCCGGTCCGAGCACCCGATCGCCGAGGCGATCGTCGAGGCCGCCAAGGCCGAAGGCATCGCCATCGCGGCGCCCTCGAATTTCGAAGCCGTGCCCGGCTTCGGCGCCAGCGCCACGGTCAGCGGACGCAGCGTTCATGTCGGCGCCGACCGGCTCATGGCCAAGCTTGATCTCGACGTCTCGGCCTTCGCCGACCAGGCGGCCCGCCTCGGCTCGGAAGGCAAGAGCCCGCTCTATGCCGCAATCGACGGCAGGCTTGCGGCCATCATCGCCGTTGCCGACCCGATCAAGGAAACGACACCGCAGGCGATCCGCATGCTGCACGATCTCGGCCTCAAGGTGGCGATGATCACCGGCGACAACCGTCGCACCGCAGAAGCGATCGCCGCCAAGCTCGGCATCGACGAAGTCATCGCCGAGGTGCTGCCCGACGGCAAGGTTGCCGCCCTGAAGCGGCTGAAAGCCGGCGGCCGTGCCGTCGCCTTCGTCGGTGACGGCATCAACGATGCGCCAGCGCTTGCCGAGGCCGATGTCGGGTTGGCAATCGGTACTGGCACGGATGTCGCGATCGAAAGCGCCGATGTGGTGCTGATGTCCGGAGATCTCCTGGGCGTGCCGAACGCGATCGCCCTGTCGAAGGCAACGATCCGCAACATCAAGGAAAACCTGTTCTGGGCCTTCGCCTACAACGCGGTCCTCATCCCGGTTGCTGCGGGCGCTCTCTACCCCGCCTATGGCCTGTTGCTGTCACCGATCTTCGCCGCCGGTGCGATGGCGCTGTCGAGCGTCTTCGTGCTCGGCAATGCGCTTCGCCTGAGGAGTTTCCGCGGCGTCGTCGTGCAAACGCCCGCGACGCGATAACAGCACACCTCTCCCCGGCGGCTTGCCCACATGGTGCCTGCCGGGGAGAGTTCCTATATTCGATACGAATACAAGCGCTCCGCGCACCGCTCGAAAGGTGAAGTCATGAACATCGGCGAAGTCGCACGCGCCTCCGGCGTTTCGACGAAGATGATCCGCTACTACGAAACGATCGGCCTCATTCCGCCGGCCGACCGCAGCGAGGCCGGCTATCGCAACTACGGTGACAACGACGTCCACACCCTGCGCTTCATCCGCCGATCCCGCGATCTCGGTTTCACCGTCGAGCAGATGGCCGATCTGTTGACGCTGTGGCGCGACCGCTCGCGCGCCAGCAGCGAGGTCAAGAAGATCGCGCTCGAGCACGTCGAAATCCTCGAGCGCAAAGCCGAGGAATTGAAGGCGATGAGCCGTACGCTGAAGCACCTGGCCGCCAATTGCCACGGCGACGGCCGGCCGGATTGCCCGATCCTCGACGATCTCGCCGCCATGGCGACCGAACCGGGCAAAGCTCCCGAGCCGGCACGCTTCGGTCCGGCCGGCCTCGAGCCGGTCCGCAACCGCCGACGGGCCTAAGAACTTGGGCCAAGGCTCACGCATTCGTGAGCCTGAGCTACGCCGGTAGCATTGACAGGAATCGAGAGCGTTTCTACGGATTGATGATGGAAAAGGCACGACATGCATATCAGCGTCTGCTGACGATGCTCAAGCTGGTGACGATGCTGTCGCTGGCCGTGTTGCCCTTTTCCACGGCTGCCGGCATGACCCACGTTGCCTCGCATGCGGCGATGCAAATGCACGCAGCAACGCAGCCGGATGCCTCGGTCGATACAGCGACCCTAAGCGAGCATTGCCCGAGCGCCGACAGCAACAAGACGAAACCGATCAGCGACAGCGGCAAGGCCGACAAGAAGGACTGCTGCAAGACGTTCTGTGCGTCCGTCGCCGTTCTTGCCGATGCCGGCGAAACCCGCTTCGGCCTGCCACGCTCCACATTGAACGCCGGGCTGCAGTCGCATCTGAGCCCCGGCGACCGTGCCGGTCTGCACCGCCCTCCAAGAACCTGATTTCGTGAACAGCTGACCGCATCTGCGGTCAAGGTCTTGGCCTGCCCGGCTTTGCCGGTCGGACGCCGATATCCGTCATTCACATTTCAGGTCGTACCATGAAACGTCTGTTTCCCATGGCGCTCCTGCCCATTCTTCTGGGCGGATGCGCAACCACGATGCCTGCCGAGGTCACAAGCCTCGCCGATCCCGCGGAAAGCTCCGCGAATACCAATAACCAGACCTACAGAAGCCCTGTCGCCGGTTACGTCCACCGTGAGCCGGTCGGCCCGAAGCGCTGGGTTCCGCTCAACGATGCGCAATCTCCCGTCAAGGGAGACGCCTCATGACCATGCGGAAGTTCAAGCTTGCAGCGATCATCGGCCTGCCGCTGGTCCTTGCCGGCTGCGCCACAAACGCCGAATATTCGGCTGGGGATGCCGGGTTCACGACCGTCGAGGCCAAGGTCGGTGCCGGAACTGCAAAGCGAAGCGTCTGGATTCAGAACCGCGAACAGGCCGCGAAGGCGGAATCGCAGGTGAAGGCACTGCTGGCGCGCAAATCGATCGATGCCGATACCGCCGTGCAGATCGCACTGCTCAACAACAAGGGCCTGCAGGCGGCCTATGCGGATCTCGGCGAAGCCTCGGCAGATGCCTGGCAGGCAACCATGCTGCTCAACCCGACGATCTCGATCGGCACCACCGGGATCGGAGCGCCGGAGCTTCAAGCTTACCGCGCCATCGAAGGGCTGATCACGACCAATATCCTGGCGCTGATGACGCGGGAGAAGACCATCGCTGTTGCCGACGCCCGCTTTCGCCAGGCACAGCTCGCCTCAGCCCTGCAGACGCTTGCGCTTGCCGGCGAAACCCGGCGCGCCTGGGTTGAGACGGTCTCGGCGTGGGAAACTGTGGCACAGCTCAACCGGGCGCAGGCAGCCGCCGACGCAGCTTCCGAACTCGCAGCCAAGCTCGGCGAGACCGGCGCCATGGGCAAGGCCGACCAGGCCCGCGAGCATGTGTTCAATGCGGAACTCGCCGGCCAGGTGGCAGAGGCGCGTCTCGCCGCCCGCCTTGCGAAGGAAAACCTCACTCGGAAGATGGGACTTTGGGGAGCGAATGCCGACTACCAGGTACCCAACCGGCTGCCCGACCTGCCGAAGGCGCTCTCCCGCCGGGACAGCATCGAGGCTGAAGCGCTCAAGCGCCGTGTCGATTTGCAGATGGCGCGCCTGGATCTCGAGGCGGTGGCAAAGTCCTATCGGCTGACCGAGGCGACACGCTTCGTCAGCGATCTGACGCTCGTTGCCGGTGCGGAAGCCGAACGCGAGCGCGAAGACGGCGACACAAAGTTCGAGACAACAGGCCAGGTGGAGCTGGAGTTCACCATCCCGATCTTCGACACAGGCAAGGCCAGTCTGCGCAAGGCGGAGCTGGCGCACATGCGCGCAGCAAACCAACTTGCCGAGAAGGCGGTCAACATCCGGTCTGAAGCGCGGTCTGCCTACCAGGCCTATCGATCGCGCTACGACATCGCCCGACACTATCGCAACACCGTCGTACCGTTGCGCACGAAGATCGAGGAGGAAGCCACTCTCAGCTACAACGGTATGATCACCAGCACCTTCGAACTGCTCGCCGACAACAGGTCTAAGGTGGACTCAGTGATCCTCACCATCAATGCCAAACGCGATTTCTGGCTCGCCGACGCCGATCTGATGACGACCATTCATGGCGGCGGCGCAGCGGACGACGCAGGCGCGGATTGAAAGGGACGATGACCATGTTCAACAGACGACAAATCCTTGGCGCAGGCGCGGCACTCGTTTCCACCACAGCCTGGGCACAGACCTCGAATTCCGGCCTGCCGGAAGCGGAAGGCATGGACAATGCCGCAACGCAGAAGCCGCTCGTGCCGACGAGCGGACCGGACTACAACCCGGTCGTCACCCTCAACGGCTGGACCTTGCCGCACCGGATGAACAATGGTGTCAAGGAATTCCACCTCGTCGCCGAACCGGTGGAACGCGAGATGGCCGAAGGCATGACCGCCTATCTCTGGGGCTACAACGGCCAGTCCCCCGGCCCGACCATTGAGGCGGTCGAGGGTGACCGGGTGCGCATCTTCGTCACCAACAAGCTGCCGGAGCACACGACGATCCATTGGCACGGCATGATCCTGCCATCGGGCATGGATGGCGTCGGTGGCCTGTCGCAACCGCATATCCCGGCAGGCAAGACGTTCGTCTACGAGTTCGATCTCGTTAAGTCTGGGACCTTCATGTACCACCCGCACGCCGACGAGATGGTGCAGATGGCCATGGGCATGATGGGCTTCTTCGTCATCCATCCGAAGGACCCGGCCTTCATGCGGGTCGACCGCGACTTCGTCTTCCTGCTCAACGCCTATGACATCGACCCCGGCACCTATGTCCCGCGCATCATGGAGATGACGGACTTCAACATGTGGTGCTGGAACAGCCGCATCTTCCCGGACATCGATCCGCTGGTCGTTGCCAAGAACGACCGGGTGCGGGTGCGCGTCGGCAACCTGACGATGACCAACCATCCGGTGCACATGCATGGCTACGATTTCGAGGTGACCTGCACCGATGGCGGCTGGGTTCGACCCGAGGCCCGCTGGCCGGAGGTCTCGATCGACATTCCGGTCGGCGCCATGCGCGCCTACGAGTTCGACGCCAAGTATGAAGGCGACTGGGCAATTCATTGCCACAAGTCGCACCATACGATGAATGCGATGGGCCACGATGTGCCGACCTTCATCGGCGCCGACAAGACTGAGGTCGCGGCCAAGATCCGCAAGATCAAGCCCGACTACATGCCCATGGGGACGGCTGGCATGGCCGACATGGGCGAAATGGAAATGCCGCTTCCCGACAACACGATCCCAATGATGACCGGCTGGGGTCCGCACGGCGCGTTGGAGATGGGCGGCATGTTCTCGGTGGTGAAGGTGCGCGAAGGCATCTCCGCCGGCGATTACAGCGACCCCGGCTGGTACGAAAACCCGCCGGGAACACAGGCCTGGGAATGGACCGGCGCGCTGCCGGAAGCCACCCGCGCAACCGACGCCAAGACGGTGATCACCGCACCTCCCGCGAAAAAGGGCTGACCGCAATGACCTCTTCCAATGCAAACAAGGAAACCAAGATGAAGACGACACTTTTCGCACTGGCGTTCATCGCCGCTTCCTCGCTCGCCTCGCCGATGCTGGCCAGCGGTTCGCACGCCGGCGGACATGACGCCATGTCGATCGGAGAGCCCGGCGACGCCAAGAAGGCGACCCAGACCGTGCGCGTGACGATGAAGGAAACTGACGACGGCAAGATGATCTTCACACCGGCAACCATCAAGGTCCGCCAGGGGCAGACCGTGCGTTTCGCGATCAAGAATGTCGGCGAACTCGAACATGAATTCGTCCTCGACGACAAGGCGCAGATCCAGGAGCACAAGGTGGCGATGGAGAAGTTCCCGGACATGGAACACGCCGATGCGAATGCCATTCGGCTTGAGCCTGGCGAATCCGGCGAGATCGTCTGGACCTTCACCAACACCGGCACCTTCGAATTCGCCTGCCTGGTGCCCGGCCACTATGACGCCGGCATGCACGGGCCGCTCGAAGTCGTGAAGAAGTGACTGTAACCAGTTGAAAGGATGATACCATGAAAACGCTTATCACATTGTTTGCAGTCCTCGCGCTCGCCGCGTCTGCCCAGGCAGCCGAGTTCACCAAGGGAACGGTCAAGAAACTGGATGCCTCCGCCAAGAAGGTGACGATCGCCCACGAGGACCTGAAGAACCTCGACATGCCGGCCATGACCATGGTGTTTCGTGTCAAGGATGAGGCCATCCTGGCAAAGCTCAAGGAAGGGGCCGCAATCGAATTCGTCGCCGACCGCGTCGATGGCAAGCTGACAGTGACCGAGATCAAGTAATCAGACGCCCAAGGCCCGGTATAAGGAATTCCGGGCCTTGGGCGACCAGGCAGAACAGACAGGAAAGGAGCGTTCGATGTTGAACCTCAAACGCAGACATTTCATCGCCGGTACGATCATGAGCATGTCGATGCTGATATCAGGCATGGCGATCGCAGCCGGACCGATGACGGTCTACAAGGATCCGCAATGCGGCTGCTGCGAACAATGGGCCGAAGCGATGGAAGCGGCCGGCTTCAAGGTCGACATCCGCGACGAAGCCGACATGACGCCGATCAAGACCCGGTTTGGCGTTCCGGCCGACATGGAGGGCTGCCACACTGCCGTCATCGACGGTTATGTCGTCGAAGGGCATGTGCCGCTGGAGGCCGTGCAGAAGCTTCTGACCGAAAAGCCGGATGTGGCAGGCATTGCCGTGCCGGGCATGCCGGCAGGCTCGCTCGGCATGGGCGACGACCCCAAAGCGTCCTATGACGTCTACACTATCGCCAAGACCTCGGGCGCAGCCGCGACCGTCTATTACAAGGTGCGACCGGCGCAATAGCGCCGGTTTGACTGGGCAGATTGAACCGTCAGGCGGCGCGCCAGGCGCCGTCTTCTTCTTTGGTCAGCAACGGCGTGCGGAACACACCGACGACGCGGTCCGGCCAATGCGGCGCGAGGTCGGCCAGGGGCTGTCGCCACCGCTCGGTCTGCAGCATGGCGGCGCCGATCGCGACCGGCTCGACGCCACAGGCCTGCATTAGCGTCAAACCCGCCACGATCGACGTGCCGCTGGAGATGACGTCGTCGACGAGCACGACGCGCTTGCCCTCCAGTAGCGGCAGCATGCGCGGATCAACATAGAGCCGCTTCTTCTGGTCGGGCGTGGTGATCGACGACAGCGGCACGGAGAGATCGTCGACGTACCAGAATTTGCGCGACGTGCCGAGCGGCACGTAGCGGGCATGGCCGAGCTTGCGGGCGACGGCAGCCGCGAGCGTCAGTCCCAGCGTCGGCAGGCCGGCTATCACATCCGGATTGAACGGCGCCAGCCTTAGGGCAAGTTCCGTTGCTAGCGTCTCCTCGACGGCAAAACTCGCCTGGTTGACGATCAGCGAAGCCAGCGCGTGCCTGCCATCGGAGAGCTGCCGGATCGGCAACTGGATCTGGCGACCGTCATCAAGCGTTGCCGGGAAGAAATCCCGATAACCGCTTCCAGTCTCGAAACTTTTCGGCGGAAACACATCCTGCCAAAATTCATGCGGCTGCATCGATACGGTCCTCTTCTGCGCCACAAAGGCATCGAACGAAAGGCGATGAAAACGCCGGCGCACTGTTCTGGTTCCGGCGGTTTTCGTCTATACCGTTTACCACTTCGATCAAACCGAAAGGGCGCCCCGGCCGACGCAAATCTGGGGAATTCGACGGCCCTTCTCCGACAGACATGCAAGGAACTGCCTGACAATGCGCGTGCCAGATGGGATCACCAACGACCTGCCCTTCCTCACCGAATTCCGCCGTGATCTGCACGCCCATCCCGAACTTGGCTTCGAGGAAGTCCGCACCAGCGATCTGGTGGCCAAAATACTTGAAGAGGCAGGACTTAAAGTCCACCGTGGGCTCGGAAAAACCGGCGTCGTCGGCACGCTGCAGATCGGCAACGGCACGCGCTCGATCGGCCTGCGCGCCGATATGGATGCACTGGCCATGCCGGAGCTGGCCGACCGACCCTACAAATCCAAGGAAGCCGGCAAGATGCATGCCTGCGGCCATGACGGCCACACGGCCATGCTGCTGGGGGCCGCCCGCCATCTCGCCAAGACGCGCAGTTTTTCCGGCACGGTGCACTTCATCTTCCAGCCGGCCGAGGAAGGGCGTGGCGGTGCCAGGCGCATGGTCGAGGACGGCCTCTTCCAGCTTTTCCCCTGTGATGCCGTTTACGGCCTTCACAACATGCCCGGTCTCGACCCGGACGAAATGGCCGTCGTGGCAGGACCGCAGCTCGCCTCGTCCGACAGCTGGCGGCTGACCTTCCGCGGTGTCGGTACCCATGGCGCCAAGCCGCATCTGGGCCGCGACCCGGTAACGGCGGCCGGCACCTTCCTCGCCTCGCTGCAATCGATTGTCGGTCGCGTCGTCGATCCGCTGCAGCCGGCCGTTGTCAGCGCCTGCTCGGTGCGCGCCGGCGACCCGAAGGCGCTAAACGTCATTCCCGATACGGTCGAGATCGGTGGCACAGCCCGCGCCTACACACCCCACGTCCGCGATCAACTCGAGGAAGAGATCGGCCGTCTGGCGCGCGGTACCGCAGAGATGTACGGCATCAATGTCGACTACGCATTCGAGCGTCGTATCCCGCCGGTCGTCAACGATGCAGATGCGAGCGAACGGGCGCTGTCGGCAGCCCGCGCCGTCTTCGGAGAAAAGACGCGGACACAGTTTCCGCCATCGACCGCCGGCGACGATTTTGCCTTCTTCGGCCTGGAAGCCCCCGGCTGCTACGTCTGGCTTGGCAACGGCCCAGCCGTCGACGGCGCGCTTCACCACAACACCGCCTATGATTTCAACGACGACGCGATCGGTCCCGGTGTCACCTTCTGGTCGACATTGGTGGAACAGGAATTGAGCGCTTCGGCGGATCTCTAAACTTCGAACGCAACCCGCTCAGCGCGTATCCGCACGCGTGATTGCTCTGAGCGGATTGCGCCCCGGGAAAAGGCTATGCCAGAAACGGTGGCTACCGGCCTGCCGCACCGCCGAGAGGTTTTGGCCGCCGGCACTGACAAAGACTGTCGGACTGTTGGACTGGGCACACGGGATTTCGCCAATGCGGCGAACGGATAAATTGCCGTGATCAATTGTGTGCGTGGCAGGGCGACAAACGTCGCCCCGCTTGATGCCTCAAAGAACTTCGAGAACCGGGCTTTCGAGAAGCTTTCCCGTCAGTGCATCGGCTATGCCGCGATCGGTCTGGTGCGGGCCGGCGTTGCAGGCAAGCGTCGCTCCGAAACAGGCCTTGAAGACGAGATAGGGCGGCTGCCAATCGACGATCCGCCCGACAGCGTCGCGCAGGCGCGCAAAGCCGGCCGATACTTCGGCCAGTGGCGCATCGGAAACCAGGCCGCACAGCGGCAGCGGCAGGATCGCATCGACCTTGCCGGCAGATGCCACGGCCATGCCGCCGCCGGCGGCAATGACGGCATTGGCAGCCACCATCATGTCGTGGGCGTTGCCGCCGAAGACCGTGAGGTTGTGGCTGTCGTGGGAGACGGTTGTCGCAAAGGCGCCGCGCCATTCGCCCCAGCCGGTGAGCAGTCCGACGCGTGGCCTGCTATCGGCGCGGCCGTGGCGGTGGGCAACGGCAATCAGTGTCGTGCCTTGCGGCGGAACGACGAGGCCGTTTTCAACGTCGGCAACGACCTCGCCCCACTGGGTAAAGCGCGGACGATCGATGGTGGCGACACGCGCCTTCGAACCCGTCGATGCGATAGCGAAATCGGTATCGCGCAACGGCTCGATCTTCATCGTATCGACGAGCGCCTGGACCGCGGCCTTGGGCGCGCCGTCGATCATTCGTCCGTCCAGGGCCACCTGCCTGCCGGCGGCGATGACGGTACGGGCACGAAACTCCTGGAGATCGTCGAAGATCGCGATATCCGCCCGCCGTCCCGGCGCAACGAGACCTAGGTCATTACGCCCGAGGCGCTGAGCGGCGTTCAACGTTGCAGCGCGCAACGCCCATTCCGGCTTGAGCCCGTAGCGCACAAGCCGCCGCACCACATCGTCTAGACCGCCGAAACGATCGAGATCATCGGGGAAGACATCGTCGGTGCACAGCGTCACGGTCTGCGGCAGGTGGCCGAGCACGTTCAGCGCCTCGACGAATTCCGGCAGCAGGTGATCGTGCGAGCCGCGCAGCTCGATCGTCAGCCCGGCGCGGAGCTTGGCCGTCAGATCATCGGCGGAAACCAGTTCGTGATCCGAGCTGACGCCCGCGGTCACGAAGGCCTGCAGGTCGGAACCGGCAAGCCCGCGTGCATGGCCGTTGACCGGCTTGGCCGCTGCCAGTCCCGCCTGGACGATCGCGTGCATGCGGGGATCGCCCTCGATCACCCCGCGCATGTTCATCATCTCGGCGATGCCGCCAATCTCGGGCCAGGCGAGCATGCGGGCAATGGCATCGGCGTCGAAGTCGGCACCGGCGAGTTCAAGGCCAGGCGCCGACGGCACGCTGGACGGCGCCAGCAGCACGCAGCGCAGCGGCAGGTCCGTGATCGCATCCGCCGCCCAGCGCACGCCGGCGATGCCGCTGACATTGCCGAACTCGTGTGGATCCCAGACAACAGTCGTGACACCGCGTGGCAGCACCGCATCAGCATAGGTCGCAGGCGTTACCATCGAGCTTTCGACATGCATGTGCGTGTCGATCAGCCCCGGCGACAGGAAGGCGCCGGAAGCATCGACGATAGCTGCGGCATCGCTGCGGCTAGCCGGCGCATGCACGCTGGCAATCAGCGAACCGACGATGCCAACGTCAGCTGCGCGCCGTTCGCCAGTGACCATGTCGACCACTGTGCCGCCGGTGATCAACAGGTCGAATGGCTCTGCCCCTCGCGCAGCGGCAATGGCGCGCGCGCGCAACGTCGCATCCATCAGGTCCATCGGCTCCTGCGGGCGCGTCACTTCGCGGCTTCCTTCATCAGGGCGCCGAGGATCTGGGCACGGGCCGTTTCCGCATGTACATCCGTCGCATATTCGGCATTGAAGGCGGCGTGGCTCTCACGGGTCTCGACCACGGTGCGCCCACGCGTGAGCGTGCCTGCAAGCTCCGCATCAATGCGCGCCTTGCGGAAGGAAATCGCGCCTGGATTGACGAAGGCGACGGCGGCGCAGGGATCGTAGATCGCCATGCCCGGTCGCCCGCGGCTGGTGCCGATCGAGACGTAGCCGGACAGGAGATCGGCAATGAGAGCGGCATTGGTGCCGCCGGCCGCACGAATGGGCGCGATATCATCGGGATAGGCGAAGACCTTGCGGCAGAGGTCGAGGTCGACCATGCGCAGCGGCAGGTCGTGCGAAAGCACGATCGCCAGCGCTTCCGGATCGGCGAAGGCGTTGAATTCGGCCGAGGCCGTGTGGTTGCCGCTCGTCACGCCACCACCCATCCAGGTCAGGTCGGTGATCTTGCCCGCCAGATCCGGCCGGGCAAGGCAGAGGGCTGCAAGGTTCGTCAGCGGCCCGAGCGCCAGGATCCGGCGCGGTCCGTCGCCCTGCTCCAGCCAACGGCAGAGCGCATCGAACGCGTCACTCGCCGGCAGCGGTTCGGCCGTCGGCAACGACAGGCCGGCGGTCGGCATGCCGCTCTCGCCCAGAATCCGTTCCGCGGTTTCGAGTTTGCCGAGCACGGGCAAGGCGCGGCCCTCGTGGATGGGAAACGTCCAGCCGAAGGCCATAGCCGCACTGGCGGCGTTGCGTCGCACCTGCTCCATCGGCGTATTGCCGAAGACGAGCGAGATGCCGTCAATCACCTCATTGGCGTGGAGAACGACGAGCACCGCAGCGATGTCGTCGAACCCCATGTCGGTATCGATCCAGATGCCCATTGCCGGTTATCCGAACCGCTCGAGCCGCGCCGCCTTGGCAACCGGGAGGTCGAAGGTGAGCTCGGTGCCCGGCTGATGCGCGGCGAGGCCCGCATCCTCCTCGGCCTTGATGGCGCCGAGCGGCGTATCGAGCAGATATTCGCGGGTGCTTCCGGAGAAAGAGGCTCCGCGCACAGTGCCTTGGAAAGGACCTGAACCAAGGGTCACCATGCGCGGACGCCACGCAAGCCCTGCCGTGTCAGGCGGCAGGGATTCGGAAAGGGCGATGGGGCCGTTTGCGGCCCTGAGCTTGCCGCCTTCGACGGCAAAGATGTTCTCGAAGCCGACGAAATCGGCAACGAAGCGGGAAACCGGCCGATTGTAGATGTCTTCCGGCGTGCCGATCTGCTCGATCGCGCCGTTCAGCATCACCACGATCCGGTCAGCAAGCGACAGCGCCTCGCCCTGATCGTGGGTGACGAAGATCATCGTCACGCCGGTTTCCTTCTGCACGCGCTGCAGCTCGGTGCGCATCTCCAGACGAAGACGGGCGTCGAGGTTCGACAGCGGCTCGTCGAGTAGCAGGACCTTCGGCTCCATCACCATCGAGCGGGCAAGAGCCACGCGCTGTTGCTGGCCACCCGAAAGCTCGGCCGGCTTACGCGAAGCGAACTTGGACAGGCCAACGGATTTGAGGCCGGCGGTGACGCGCGTCTCGATATCGCTTGCCGGCATTTTCTTCAGGCGCAGGCCGAAGGCGACGTTCTCGAACACCGAGAGATGCGGAAACAGCGCATAGGACTGGAAGACCAGGCCGACCGACCGTTTGTTGGCGGAAACCCGAGTGATGTCGATGCCGTCGAGGCTGATGCGGCCGGACGCCGGCGTCAGCAGCCCGGCGATCGAGCGCATCGTCGTCGTCTTGCCGCAGCCGGACGGACCGAGGAAGGCCATCAGTTCGCCCTTGCGGATCGACAGGTCGAGGTCCTTCACCGCAACGGTATCGCCATAGGCGAGCGTGAGTTTTTCGAGGCTGAGGAAGGAAGCGTCAGACATAGCGGGAAAATCCTAGGAAGCGTTCGGCAAGGAAGACGATGCCGATGGACATGAAGGCGAGCAGCGCAGACAAGGCCGCGACCGACGGGTCATAGGTGATCTCCATGTAGGAGAGCATGTCGATCGGCAGCGTGCGCACGCCCGGCCCGGACAGGAACAGCGAGACCGGCACCTGGTTGAAACTCGTCACAAAGCCGAGGATGAAGGCGGCCAGGATGCCGCTGCGGATATTCGGCATCACCACCCGGAAGAAGGCGCCTGCCCGCGAGGAGCCGAGCAGCACCGCCGCTTCCTCGATGTCGGAGCGCAGGTTGTTGAGGCTGGCCGAGACGACGCGTACGGCATAGGGCAGCACCAGCGCCGTATGCGCCAGGAACAACGCCAGCGTGATGTTGAAGCCGAACGGTACGACGATGTAGCGCAAGAGCGCCAGGCCGACGATGATACCGGGCACGATGATCGGCAACGACACGATGGTGCGGATGGTTTCGCCGAACGGCAGCTTGTAGCGCGACAGCGCATAGGACGCGGGAATGCCGAGCACCAGCGCCATGGCGGTGCCGCCGATCGCAAGGAACATCGATACGGCAAAGCTCTCGCGGAAGCTTTCGACGGTGAAGACCTTGGCGACCCATTTCAGCGAGAAGCCCTGCGGTGGAAAGGCCAGGGTCTCGCCACCCGACAGCGATGCCGCGACAATGATGAAGAACGGCCCGATCAGGAAGGCGACGACCAGAAACAGGACGAGAGGCGAAAAGATGCGAGGGGTCATCGTTTGTTCCTCGCGGTGGCGAGCCGTTTCAGGAGGAGATTGGCGGCAAAGCTCATGACGATCAGGATGAACGCGATCACGCTTGCCGAGACGAAATCATTGGCGACGGTGACGCGCTGGTAGAGCAGCGTCTCGAGCATCAGCACCTTGGAGCCGCCGAGGATCGCAGGCGTAATGTAAGCCGTCAGTGAGCCGGTGAAGACTAGCGTTCCGCCGATGACGAGACCTTCCTTGGTCAGCGGAAGAATGACTTTCCAGAACACCTGGAACCAGTTGGCGCCGAGCACGCGCGCCGCCGGGATCGCATCCTTCGGCATGTTCTCGAGCGCGCTGATCAGCGACAGGATCATCAGTGGCAAAAACAGCTGCAACAGGCCGATGAACACGGCCGTCTCGGTGAAGAGAAAGCGGATCGGTTCATCCGAAAGACCAATGAGTTGCAGCGCCTGGTTGACGATGCCGGTGCGGCCGAGAATGACGATCCAGGCATAGGTTCGCGCGACCGACGAGATCATCAGCGGCAGCACCACGAGGCCGATCATCTGCCCCTTGTTGCGCGGCGAAAGATTGACGATCGCAAACGCTGCGGCATAGCCGATCACGGCGGAGACGACTGTGACCATCAGCCCGAGGCGGAACGTGCGCAGGAAAACGGTGCGGTTCAGCGGATTGGTGAAGAAATCGACATAGGCGGACAGCGACCAGCTGTCGGCGCTGCGAAAGCCTTCGGCGAGCAGAATGACGACGGGCGCCAGAAAGACGATCGCCGCAAACACCGCAGCCGGCAATGCGAGCGCCAATGCCTCGGCGCGGTTCTGAAACATCCCTCGTCTTCCTTTCGTCACGTTCATTTTTGCGTGCGCGGCTCAGCTGGCCGCACGTCCCGCAGAACTGCCCCCACCCTTGGGGATGGGGGCTTCTCTAGGTGTTGTTACTGGCCGACCTGGGCGTTCCACTCGGAAAGCCAGGCTTCGCGGTTGTCGAGCGCGACATCGGACGGAATGAGCTTGAGGTTCTTCACGGTTTCTTCGCCATAGGTGAGGTTTTCGGCGACTTCCGGCGCGACCTTCACCTCCTTGTTGGAGGGGCTGTCGACCAGCTTTTCGGCAAGCGCCGTCTGGATTTCCGTCGAGAGCCAGAAGTCCATGAATTCCAGCGCCAGGTCCTGGTTCTTGCCGCCCTTGGTCAGGACCATGACGTTCATGCCGCCGGTCTGGCCTTCCTTCGGCGTTGCCCACTTGATCGGCAGGCCAAGCTTGGTGAAGCCTTCCCAGGAGAAGCGGCCGATCGGAGCGGCCCAGATTTCTTCCTGCTGCATCAGCTGCACGAGCTGCGAAGACTTGACGTAGAAGGTGACGATCTCGTCCTTCTTGGCGCCGACGGCGGCGATCGCTTCCTTCAGGTCCGGCGTGTTCTTGCCGATCGCTTCACCGACCATGTAGAGGGCCGGCGGGCCCTGGTTGGTGGTGACGTTCGGGAAGGCGACGTGGCTGGCGTTCTTCTCGTCGAGCAGGTCTGCCCAGGAGCTCACTTCCATCTTGTCGGAACGATAGACGATCGAGGTGGCGTAGAAGGTGTAGCCGACGCTCATGCCGTCGCCGTTCGGGTCCTTGGCGATGTCATAGAGCTTGTTGAAGTTTGTGAGTTTGCTGTTGTCGATTTTCTCGATCAGGCCGGCACGCGAGGCCGAGAGCGCGTCCGCCATGGAGACGACAGCCATGTCGACGACAGGGCTTGCCTTGTTGGCTTCCATCTTTGCCAGGCGCTCGACGCTGTTGCCGGTCTCGACCACCAGCTTGCAGCCACACTTGGCTTCGAAGGGGGTGTAGACCAGCTCCTTGAAGGCGTCCTGGGCAAAACCATAGACGGAAATGGTCAGCGTCTTTTCCTGGGCGGAAGCGGCATTGGCGCCGATGAGCAAAAGCGCGCTGGAAGCGAGCAGGATCTTCTTCATGACTGGTGTTCTCCTTCTGGGGCGGTGGTTCTGGCTGGGGCGGTGGTTCTGGCTGGGGCCGTGGTTCCGGCGTTGGCAATCGTCTGAGGCTGAAACTGTGTGGTCGGCGGCGCGGCGCTCGATTGCCGCACGACCAGCTGCATAGGCACTTCGGCGTTTTCGGCGGTCACCGGCGCACCGATGCCGGCGTCGGCCGGATCACGCTCGCCGATCGCCTTCACCAGCGCTTCGACGGCGATCGCAGCGATCCGCGTCATGTCCATGCGCGCCGTCGTCAGCGCCGGGGTTACCACCGGCGACCAGATGAGATCGTCGAAGCCGGTGACGCTCGCCTTTTCCGGCACGTTGATGCCGGCACGCTGCAATTCGGTCAGCGCCCTCAGTGCATGAAGATCGGAGACGCAGGCAAACGCGGTGAAACCTTCGGCCACCTTCTCGGCAAGACCGAGCGGACAGCCCTTGCCCGCTTCGCGCTCGAGCGCTTCAATCCAGAGGATTTCGACGAAGGCGGCCTCACCAAAGGCCGAGCGAATGCCGCCGATACGGTCGTTCTGCACGTTGGAAGCCGGATTGTTGCCGATGACAAGAACGCGCCGGTGCCCGAGCGCCTTCAGATGCTCGGCGATCTGCCGGCCACCGCCCCAATGATCGGCGGCAACCGTGTTGCCCGGCGTCGATGGGGTATCGATGACAGCGACGGGACAGCCGACATCGGCGATGCGCGTGCCGCGCCGGGGCACGATCACCATGCCGTCGACGTCGCGGTCGATCAGCCGTTCGATGGCCTTGGTCTGGGTGGCGACGTCGCCGCGGGAGTCGGCGATCAGAACACCATAGCCGGCCGAAGACGCGGCAAGCTCGATCGCCTGCGCGATCTGTGGGAAGAGCGGATTGGCGATATCGGGAAGGACGAGACCAAGGACGGCGGTGCGGCCAGTGCGAAGCGCCCTGCCCGCAAGGCTTGGCACATAACCGAGTTCCGCGGCAGTTGCGCGGATCTTCTCGGCGAGTTCGGCGGAGACGCGGCCCTTACCGGAAAGCGCGTTGGAGACCGTCGCCGCGGAGACGCCCAGTGTTCTGGCAATCCTCGTCAGTTTTGGTCCGGAACGCGCCAAGGCCGTGGTTTCCGCTATCGGTGATTAAACGATTAATCATGCGATATATCAGAATCTCGTCACTGTCGAATCCTTTTGCCGGCTGTCGAATAATTTGTGCTTCTTGTCGCGCCCGATCTGTGGACAGACGACGCAACTCGCCCTCATTGTCGCTGGGCTCCGACCCCTTCCATTCGCGCGGGCAGCCAATTAAGTCTGAGGAAAACGGCGGGGCAGCATCATGACCTTTCAACGACGGCGTCGGATCATCAAGCGCCAGCGAACCGGCACAGCGCTTCTCGTGGTCGCGCTCATTTCCTTTCTGGCCGGAATGACCGATGCGATCGGCCTTTTGACGGTGGGCGACTTCGTCTCTTTCATGAGCGGCAACACCACGCGTGCCGCGACAGCCGTCGCCGACGGCAACATCCTGCGGTCGCTCATCCTTCTCGGCTCGCTCGCGGTCTTCGTCGTCGGCAATGCCATGGGAACGATCATCGCAAGCCGGCTTCGCGCCGTCGGTGTTCTGTGCAGCGTTACCGTCATCCTCGTCCTTGCCGCCGCAGGCGGCGACCACTTGGCAAACGAACTGCGCTTCTATCTCATCGTCCTTGCCATGGGCGTCGTGAACGCCTCCGTCGAGCACATCGAGGGACTGCCTATCGGCTTGACCTATGTGACCGGCGCCCTCTCCCGTTTCGGCCGCGGCCTGGGCAGATGGATCATGGGGACGGGCAACATACAATGGACGATCCAGATCGTCCCCTGGATCGGTATGCTTGGCGGGGCCATCGTCGGCGCCGTATTGGAAAATCGATTCGGGCAACTCTCGCTTTGGGCGCCCGCAATCCTGGCCGGGCTGCTGTGCATTCTGGCCCTGACGATTCCGGCGCGCTGGTCGAAGCGATACGCGCAACGATAATCCCGTCGATGCATCCTCCATGGGAGGAACACCCTTCGCCTGCCGGCGCCAGCCGCAGGTGCAAATTTCAACTTTGCGCGACAAAACGAACCAAAATTCCCACTAAATTACTAGGGAATTTGTATGATGCACCGCAACCGCCCGATGTGTACATTCGGATGGCAAGCGCGATAGCGCGTGATGAGCATTTATGCAGGAGTTAGGGAAATGACTGGCAACACGATCGATTTGGGTGGACTTTCAGGGAATGGCCGGAAAGGCGGGCGCTCGATCCTTGCCTCTGCAGCCTTGGCCATGGTTCTGTCGACGAGCACGGCAGCGCTCGCGCAGGACGCAGGCTTCAACCCGGATGCCTCCATCGTCGTCGGTTCGCTCTATGAGCCGCAGAACCTGGACAACACTGCAGGCGCCGGCCAGGGCATCAACGAAGCCTTCAACGGCAATGTCTACGAAGCGCTGTTCACGCTGACCGACGCGGGCGACGTCGCGCCCGGTCTCGCGGCCGAACAGACGATCAGCGAAGACGGCCTGACCTACACCTTCAAGCTCCGGCCGAACGTAACCTTCCATTCCGGCGACCCGCTGACGGCCAAGGATGTGAAGCACAGCATCGAGCGCGTTGTCGCGCCGGACTCCAAGAGCTCGCGCAAGAAGAGCCTGGCGACGATCAGCGAGATCCAGACGCCCGACGACCAGACTGTCGTGGTCAAGCTTTCCGCCCGCTCGATCTCGCTTCCCTACAATCTCAGCTACGTCTGGATCGTCAATGACGCGGCCAAGGATCTGAACGCCAGCGAAGACGGCACAGGCCCCTACCGCCTGGACGAATGGCGCCGCGGCTCCTCGCTGGCGCTGACGCGCAACGACAAGTACTGGGGCACGGCGCCCACCAATGGCGAAGTCGTCTTCCAGTACTTCACCGATGCGACCGCGCTCAACAATGCGCTGCTGACCGGCGCAGTCGATGTCATCACCAGCGTCCAGAGCCCGGATTCAATCGCGCAGTTCAAGGACAACCCTGATTTCACCGTGACCGCCGGCCAGTCGACCACCAAGCAGCTGCTGGCGTTCAACGACCGGGTCGAACCCTTCAACAACATCAAGGTCCGCAAGGCCATCGCCCGCGCGATCGACGACAAGAAGCTGCTGGAGTCGATCTGGGGCGAATACGGCACGTTGATCGGTTCTTTCGTACCGCCGACCGATCCCTGGTATGTCGACCTCACTGCCGTCGACACCTATGACGTCGAAAGCGCCAAGGCGCTCTTGAAGGAAGCCGGCTTTGCCGACGGCTTCTCGTTCAAGCTCGACACGCCGAATTATGACCCGCATCCGATCGTTGCCCAGTTCCTGCAGAGCGAACTGGCGAAGGTCGGCATCAAGGTCGAGATCAACGTCATCACCGCCAATGAGTGGTACACCAAGGTCTACAAGGCGCATGACTTCCAGGCGACGCTGCAGGAGCATGTCAACCATCGCGACATCGTCTTCTACGGCAACCCCGACTTCTACTGGGGATACAACAATCCGAAGGTTGTCGACCTGATCAAGGAATCCGAAGCCGCCGCAAACACCGACGAACAGACGGCAAAGCTAACCGAGGCGAACCACATCATTGCCGAGGACGCAGCCAGCAACTGGCTCTACCTCTATCCGCAGATCGTGGTCTCGAGCTCGGCCGTTACCGGCTATCCCGTCAACGGCCTGAACTCGCAGTTCTTCGCCTACAACATCAAGAAAAGCGGGAACTGATCCCTCGTTTTCCAGAGCATTTCCAGGAAAAGTGCGAAGCGGTTTTCCGTCAGGAGATGCGTAAAAACAAAAGACAGAGCGCTTCCGCTTAAGTCGGAAGCGCTCTGAGTTCTCCGTTGTAACGACGCGCTGATGAAGGAGCCCCAAGCGATTTGGGGCTCCTTTGCGTTGCACGTCAGTCCGCTTCACTGCGCCGACAACAGCAACGCAAGGTCAGATCATTTTCGCCCGCATTTGCGACTGCTCCCCGCGCCGGCTCGGATGCCCGAAGTGCAGTGCAGCGTTTGAAACCCGCCGGATCATTTCCGCGGAAATCGATGCTCATTTCGCGGACAATGCAGTAGCGTCACGGTTGTTTTTGTGCAAAAGCCAGCACTGCCGGCCTCGGGCGTCACGCCTGCCGGACGAAAGGAATCCTGCCATTCTCGCCTATATCCTGCGCCGATTCGCCATCTTGATCCTGTCGCTGCTGATTGCTGCGGTGGTGCTGTTTGTGTTGCTGCGTCTGCTGCCGGGCGACCCTGCGAACGCCCTGCTCTCCGTCGGTGCCGATCAGCAACAGATCGAGGCGGCGCGCGAACAGGTCGGTTCCAACCTGCCGCTCTGGGAGCAGTTCCTGCGCTTCGTCGGAAGTCTCGCCCGCTTCGATCTCGGAGCGTCCTTTGTCAGCGGCAAGCCCGTTGTCGAGGAAATTGCCACGCGCCTGACCGTGACGGTGCCGCTGGCGCTGCTCGGTTTCGCGCTCGCGATCGCCATCGCCGTTCCGCTTGGCATCCTCTCGGCCGTCAAAGCCAATCGCTGGTATGGTGCGGCCATTTCGACCGTGTCTCAGCTTGGCATAGCCATACCGGTCTTCTGGGTCGGCATCCTGCTGGTGACCGTCTTTGCCGTCAATCTCCGGCTCTTTCCCTCCGGCGGCTACCCTCGGCGCGGTTGGCAAAACGAGGGCCAGGTTCTTTACGCGCTCGCGCTGCCGGTTTTAACGATAGGGCTCGTGATGGCAGCCTCCCTCATCCGCTACATTCGATCTGCCACGCAGGACGTATTGGGCAGCGACTATCTGCGAACCGCCCGCGCGCTCGGAGCCAGCTTCTCGCAAGCCTTGATCCGGCATGGCATTCGTAACGGCGCCGTGCCGATCGTCTCGATCCTTGGCATCGAACTTGCGACAACCCTGCTCGGCGCCGTCGTGGTCGAGCGGGTGTTCGCCCTGCCCGGCCTCGGCTCGATGCTGCTGCTTGCAATCGAGCAGCGCGACTACCCGAACGTCCAGGGCGTGTTGTTCATCTCGACCCTGCTGGTGCTGCTGATCGGCTTCGCCGCTGACCTGCTCCAGCGCGTCATCGATCCCCGTCTGCGCGAACGGGCGACGGGAGCTGCAACATGACCGCATTGGACCTTTCATCGGATCGCCCCGCCCGCAGACATTCGCTGGCGCTATCGATCGGGCTTGCCCTCGTCGGCCTCAATGTCGCGGTCGCGATCCTCACCCTGTTCTGCACGCCCTACGATCCGCTCAATGCCTCCGGCGGTCGTCTCGAAGCGCCGTCGTTGCTCCATTGGGTCGGCACGGACCGGCTCGGCCGCGACTACCTGACGCAAATCATGATCGGCGCCAGAACGGCCTTGATCGTCGGCACCGGTGCGGTTGCGATCGGCGCCTCGATCGGCGTGACGCTCGGCATTCTCGCTGCTTTCGCCACGCGCCTGCTTGACGATGTCATGGCCGCCACGCTCGATATCCTGATCGCGTTTCCGACGCTGCTGCTGGCGATGCTGGTCGTTGCCGCGAGCGACAGTGCCAGCCTATGGTCGGCGATCCTGGCGCTCGGCCTGGCGATTTCGGCGATCGTCGCCCGTTTGACCCGCATCCTCGCAAAGCGCGTGCTGCGTCAGGACTACATCATCGCGTCGCGGACCTCTGGCACCTCCTGGCCGGGCGTCGTCGTGCGCCATGTGCTGCCCAACATCTGGCCGACACTCTCGGTCAACTTCGCTCTGCAATTCGGCCTGGCAGTGATCGCGGAAGCGTCGCTTTCCTATCTCGGCCTTGGCGCACCGCCACCCAACGCCTCCTGGGGCAGGCTGCTGCAGGAAGCTCAAGGCACAGTCTATACCGCCCCCGTCGGCGCAATCGCGCCGGGCATTGCCCTTGTCGCACTGGTCATCGGCATGAACCTCCTTGCCGATGGCCTACGGGATGTCGGCGACCCGACACGCGGGAGATCACGATGAGCGCCTTGCTTTCTGTTCAGGGCCTGACCGTAAGTACCGGTGGCAAGACACTGGTTTCGGACGTGTCCTTCTCCATCGGCTCCGGCGAACGCATGGGATTGATCGGCGAATCCGGTTCGGGCAAGTCGATGACCGCGATGGCCATTACCGGGCTTTTGCCGGCGAACATCTCCGTCACTGGCTCGATCATGCTTGATGGCCAGGAGGTGGTCGGCACGGATGACAAGCATCTGAACCGGCTTCGTGGGGTTGCAACCGCAGTCGTCTTCCAGGAGCCGCTGACAGCGCTCGACCCCCTGATGAAGATCGGCAAGCAGATTGCCGAACCCGTCCGCCGCCGGCTCGCGCGCGAGCAGGGACGCGTGACGCGACTAGCGGTCGACCGCGAAGTGCTCGACCTGCTCGACAAGGTCGCGCTGCCGCAGCCGGAGCGCATTGCCAACGCCTATCCGCACGAAGTGTCGGGCGGCCAGCGCCAGCGTGTGGCGATTGCCATGGCGCTCGCCTGCCGTCCAAAACTTCTGATCGCCGATGAACCGACAACGGCGCTCGACGTGACCACGCAGGCCGAAATCCTCAAGCTGCTCGATGGGCTGGTTCGCGAAACCGGAATGGCGCTTCTCTTCATCAGCCATGACCTGCCAGTCGTGGCCGAAGTGGTGGAACGGGTGATGGTGCTTCGCGACGGGATCGCGGTTGAAGAGGGCGCCGTTGCCGACGTCTTCGGCAATCCGTCTCATGATTATACACAGACGCTCGTCGACGCCGCACGTGTGTTCGACGAGGCCCTTGGACGGACGGGATCCTGATGCTCGACCTGCGGAATGTGAACTTCGGCTACTCCCGCCACCGCAAGGTTTTGACCGATGTGTCGTTCAGCGTGCGTGCCGGCGCCAGCGTCGGCCTGGTTGGCGAGTCCGGTTCCGGCAAGACAACACTGCTGCGACTGCTGCTCGGTCTCGAACGGCCCACCAGCGGCACCATTCGCTTCGGTGATGATGCGCTCGATCCGGCCGATGGTGCATTCATGCGTCGCTACCGGCGCGCGGTGCAACCGGTCTTCCAGGATCCTTACTCCTCCCTTGATCCGCGCCAGAAGGTGCTCGACATCATCGCCGAGCCGCTGCAATCGCTGCGCATCCCCGGACCGCACAAGGACGCGGTGGCGCAGGCGCTGGAGGCCGTTGGCCTGCCGCTCGACGCCATGCAGCGCTATCCGCACGAATTTTCCGGCGGCCAACGCCAGCGCATCGCAATTGCACGCGCCATCGTCGCACGCCCGCAGATCATTCTTGCAGACGAAGCGGTCAGCGCGCTTGATCTGTCGACCCGCATCCGCATCGTCGATCTGTTCAAGACCCTTTCCGCAACGCTGACCCTGGTGTTTGTGTCGCACGACCTCGGTGTCGTCGCAGCACTTTGCGAGGAGATGGTCATCCTCGAAAAGGGACAGGTGGTCGAGAGCGGTAAGACGCGCGATATCCTGGCAGCACCGCAGCATCCCTATACGCAGCGGCTGCTATCCAGCATCCCGCGGATGCCCGCATGAGCCTTTCGCCTCGATAGCCTTTCGTCAGGTCACGAATCTGCCGGCAACGACCATATCGTCAACGAACAGAATACCTTGATCTAGAACAACCCCTCCTTGAGCGGAGTTGCCCATAGTGCCCGCGGCCGCAGATTCCCTGCAGCCGCCTGCCCTAAATGGCAAATTTGAAACTCTTCTGGGGGTCCGGAATCATGTCTACTCGCTCCATCCTGCCAACCGCCGCCGCACTTCTTCTGCTGGCGGTCTCGGTCACTGCGGCGCCCGCCGCGGACCTGACTGCACCGAGCGAACCTGCCCCTGAATTGCCGGCCATCAGCGAGCAGAGCCCATGGATGATCCGCGCTCGCGCCCTTGCCGTCCTGCCGGAGGACAGGGCCTCGCTGCAGTTGAACGGCACGTCGCTCGACGGCGAAAAGGTCGGCGTCAGCAATTCGGTCGTGCCCGAGCTCGATATTACCTACTTCTTCACCGACAATATTGCGGCGGAACTGATCCTTGGCACGACCCCGCACACGGCCCGGGGCAGCGGCTCGATCGCCGGCCTGGGCGAGATCGGCAAGGCTTGGTTGTTGCCGCCGACGCTGACGCTGCAGTACCACGTCAATCTGACCGACACGATCAAGCCCTATGTCGGCGCCGGCGTGAACTACACCATCTTCTACAACGAAAAGGCCAAGGGCGACTTCTCCAGCTTCAACCTCAAGAACACCTTCGGCGTCGCCCTGCAGGCCGGCGTCGACATCAAGCTCGATGATCACTGGGGGATCAATTTCGACGTGAAGAAACTGTTCCTGGAGACGGACGTCAGCGCGACCCTGCCGGGCGCCGGTGCTGTGACCGGCAAGGTGAAGCTCGATCCCTGGCTGATCGGAACGGGCCTCAGCTACCGCTTCTGACGTTCATCGCCAGTACGAAGCAGGGCTACATCAAGACCGATGCAGCCGAACGACTGTGCGCCTTCGTCACCGTTCAGCGGCGAAGGCGCATCCAGGTCGTCAGTCGCATGTCATGCGTGATGTGCGGTTACGGCCTTGACCAATCCGGTCGTCAGTTCGCGGCTGGTCGCGTGCGAGATATCGCCGAGCGACAACATGCCGACCATGCGCTTTTCGTCATCGATGACCGGCAGGCGCCGTACCTTCTTTGCCTCCATAAGACGGACAGCCTCTTCGATACTCTCGCTCGTGCGGCAATAGACGATGTCCTTCGTCATGATGTCGCGCGCGGTCAG
This sequence comes from Ensifer adhaerens, assembly GCF_013283195.1. GTDB lineage: Bacteria > Pseudomonadota > Alphaproteobacteria > Rhizobiales > Rhizobiaceae > Ensifer > Ensifer adhaerens_G. The sequence goes on from NZ_JABEKT010000004.1 coordinate 180,847, forward strand.
CGACGCGGCGTCGTGCCCATTCGCCCAGGCCCGAACCGCAATGTCCCTGTCCGTCACCATGCCGATGAGGCGATCGTTTTCGCCGACCGGCAGGGCGCCGATATCCTCATCACGCATGATCCTTGCCACGGTGCGCAAATCCGTTTCAGGGGCTATCCAGCGCGCGCCGGGGTGCATGGCTTCCCAAGTTCTCATCGCTTCCTCCTACGGTTTGGAGGAGTGACGATAGACGAAGATCGTGGCCAATCATTGATCCGCGCAGCCGGCATGGTCAGCGAACGTGGCTATTCCTACTCCAACAGGAAGTCGGTCGTCCGGCCGCACGGCCAGTGTCGGCTGCCGTGCGCAAGAAGAGCGAGAAGCTTTGATCTGGGAAGAGCGAGGTTACCGGCCGTCGCCCTTGGCAACGAAGAGAAGATCGAAACCGCGGAATTCACGCCGGGCGGCGGACTTCTTGAGGGCAGTCCATATCGCCGAGGGATTGTCGAGGCGGAACCCGTTGAAGCTACGGACCAGGCCGAAGGTCGCCATGATGGTGCGAAACGCCCTGACGATGACAGGGCCACTCAGCGAGGCGAACAGGATCTGCGGGTGCACGGCAAGCAGGACGCCCGCTGTCCGCGTCCGATCGATATCCCCGAACTGAGCCAGCGACCTGTACTCATAACCCTCGATATCGATCTTGAAACACAGCTTGTCGGTTCGCGCCATCGACTGCAATTCGGCGATTTTGATCGTTTTCGCCTTGATGGCCTGCCCGGTCTCGTCCGCGATCAACGCCGAGGTTTCCGAACTGCCAAAACCGCCGCCGACCGAGTTCAGCACCAGCACCTCGTCCTCGGAGAGCGCGGCATTGATCAATGTGACATCGCCCTCATTCTGCGGCTCCATTTCCTTCAGTATGCCGAAGCAGACGGGATCAGGCTCAACAGTAATGACATTGTCGGCGATCTGAGCCGCCCAATAGGGCGTCACGCCGATCCAGCCGCCGATATCGACAAAGGTCGTGTTGCCGTCGACGAGGCGTTCGATGTTCTGGAACGTGCAAGGCTCCCACTCGCCGCTTTGAAGGCGCGTAAAGAAACGCTTCTTCTCAGGCTTGTCGGGGAAATGGACTGTCTTACAGAAGTAGGTGATCGCACGCATGGCGCTTCTCTAGCCCATATCCCGACGAAGCGGAATCGTTTTTGCGAAGATCTTCCATGCGGCCAGGACATGTCAAAGGCAGGCGCCGCCGAGATGGTTTCACGCTTCCATGCGCTCGTTGCGGCTGCGCGCTTCCGTCAGTTCAGCGGTCGTCTGGCTCAAGCGGTCGGCCAGCACGCGCATGATCTCCACCGCCATTTCCGGGAAGTCGGCCAAGAGCTTCAGGAAGTCGTCCTTGCGGATGCGCAGGGCCTCGAGCGGGGTCGTGGTGCGCACAGTTGCCGTACGCGGGGTATTACAGAGAATGGCGATTTCGCCGACGATCGAGTTCTGCTCGACCTCCGCCAGCTTCAGCGGCCCGCCTGCGGTCGTCACCAGCACGTCGGCCTTGCCGGAGAGGATGACATAGGCGGCGTCGCCGATATCACCCTGGTAGAAAAGGGCCTCCCCGGCGCTATACATGACCCGATCGGAGGTAAAGGCAAGAAGCTTCAATTTTGCAGGCGGCAATCCCGAAAACAGGGTTATCCGGCGCAGCATTTCCACTTCATCCTTGAGCAACATCACAATCCGTTTCTCCCAGTATCCGGTCGAGGGCAACCCGTGTCCCGCTTCGCCGCGGGACCTTATGCTCGTGCCCTGACATTAATATTACATCAAGATGCCATTTCCTTATAGTCGGGTCCTTCGTTAGCCCCCACTTCCGTATCGTCGTCGCGAAGCAGACGGCCATTCTCGAAAACTGCGACGCGGTCAAACAGTTCCATCACCGCCGGATTGGCCACCACCCAGACGATTGCCGGGTTGCGGCCATCCTGGCGCAGAAGCGCAAAGACGTTGCGGATCACCTGTTCCTGAACGCGTTGGTCGAGTGCCAGCAGCGGCTGGTTGAAGATGTAGAAATCGCAGATGCGGATGAGCGCGCGAGCCAGATCCAGCTTCTGCCGCTGACCCGCCGTCAGTCGCTTCCCCCCAGCGCCGACGTTGAAATCGAAGCCGAAGGCGAGCACATCGTTGTAGAGACCGACAGCCTCGAAAAGATCGCGCACGATCGCCCGGATCTTCTCCGATCCGTCGGCGTGCTTGTGGCCAATGCGCCCGAAAAGCACGTTATCGATGATGCTGCCGGAAGCGATGTAGCGGTTCGGACGATAGTGCTCGATCATGCCTGCGAGGTCCGCCGGCAGCCCTTCGTCGAACTCGCGTCGTGCTGCGACGATCCTTGCCATGAGCTCGTCGGTCAGTAGACCGAAACGGTGACGAGGTTCGATGTAACCGAAACAAAGCCGAATGATCTTGATCTGATCGTCCTCGGCAACATCAGCGCGCGCGCGGCCGCGAACCTTTTGCAACAACGCCTCATAAACGGGGATATCTTCAGCCGTCATGAAGGTCAGCTGCTGGAAGAACGGGTGATCCGGCGGCAAGTCGCGGAACAGTTCGACAACGTTCTCGGCAATCTCCAGACCCATCTCATAGAAGACATCACGCAGGCCGACCCGCTGCAGCACTGTCTTGAAGAATGGATGCCCATCGAGCGCACCGTCCCACATTACCTGGTCGGTGATCGTACCGAAGAGCAGGTTTTCGCCGATGGTCGCTTCGATGTTGTACGAGCCGGGCTCGAAGAACACCACGAGATCGCTGAGCTTTTCCTTTTCGAGGCGCTGCCGCAGCGCACCACGCATCTCGACGATACCGGCGGCAAAAGCCGCATTGCGGTTCGGATCGATGGTAGAGCGGACCGCGAGCGCCATCACGTCGTTGGTGAGAAGAACGGCATCGAGGACCGGCCTGATCTTGACCAACAGATCTTCGGGCCCGGTTGCGCCAGCAGCCCGATAGTCGATCCAATCGCTATTGACGTCAAAGTGTGGGTTCCCGGCGAGCTTGGCTTCGACCAGCTCCCACTTGCGATGGACCGCACCTTCACCTTCATAGTGCACTTCCGTCAACGGCGCGTGCTTCAACCCGTAGAGCAGGTTGTCACCAAGGCTGCCCTGGAACACGTAGACATCCGAGGAAGCGTAGGAGATGCGTCTGCCGGTAACCGATTCCGGCATCTCCAGAATATCCTGGCTGCCGATGAGAATTCGACCGCTCGCCGGCCAGATCAGTCGGGCGAAAGCTTCGGCCAGCACTTCGCCGCCGGGCTTGAGTGCGACCGCCTCGCCTGGCTGCACCTGCAGCGAAACGTGATCGAGAAGCGTCGCGCCGCCATCATCGGTCACAGTCAGGTTGACCGCGGCGAGCGCGCCGCTCAAAGGCTCGGCACTTGTCGCGGCGATCGCATGAACCTTGGGATCGAGCAGCGGATCGACGCTGAATTGCTCGACGACCTGCGCATACTTGACCTGCACGTCCTGGCGCGCTTGATCCCAGTCGATCAGTTCCTTCAGAGGTCCCGGCAGATCCTTGTAGGCGCCGATGACGGCAACAAGCTGGCCTATGTCAAGCCGGCCCTGAAGCGCGAAATAGCCCCCGATCGAATAGAACAGGAAGGGCGTCACCTGGGCGAGGAAGTTATTGATGAACTTGACCAGAAACTTCCACTGGTAAAGGTCGTAACGGATCTTGAAGATCCGGGCGAGCCGCGATGCGATGTCGGCGCGCTCGAAATTGGAGGTGTCGTATCCCCGGATGGTGCCGATGCCGTCGACGATCTCACTCACCCGGCCGGACAATTCTCGCGCAGTCAGCTGGCGCTCCCGCCCAAGGACGAGCAGCCGCTTGCGCATGCGTGGAATGATGATCGCCTGCACGGCGACGATGACCGTGGCGATGAGACCGAGCCAGAAGCTCTGCAGCAGAATGAAGATCAAGGCCGTCAATGCCTGGCCACCAAGCAGCGCCGGCGACACGAAGGCATCGCCAGTGAAACCGCCCAGCGGCTCCACTTCATCCTTGATCATCGTCGAGATCTCGGCCGGCTTCACCCTCTTGAAATGCGTCGGTGGAAACCGCAGCACCCGATCGACGAGTTCGAAGCGGATGCGTCGCAAGAGACGCTCGCCGAGCCGTCCCTTGAAGGTGTTGATGTAGAACTTGAAAAGGCCGTTCACCACCACAAGCAGCAGGAAGACGAGGCTCAGTGCCAGAAGCATACCTTCGCGGCCGAGCTGGAAGCCGTCGAACAGATTGATCGTCCCCAGATAGGGCAGGTCAAAAGAGATCGCCAGGAACGCCTGCGTCGCTTCCGGACTGTCAAAGCCGTCACCTTGAATAGGTCCGTTGACGATCTGCTTGGGCAGATCGAAGGACAGGAAATACGGGATCATGGAAAACGCGACGACCACCAGAATCCAGAGCTGGTCCTTGCGCGTATGGGTCCAAATGTAGCGGGAGAGGCGTGATTCCATGTTTCTGGCAACGGGACCTTATTGAACACTACGATGTATGCGGCGAGGGCTGCCACCATACCCGGCCACGATATGCTTGCTTACCGCGCATTTCGACTGAATTGGCACAGGCCTTTGGCCGCGAACGCGTTTCGGCGAAATCCGATCCGGTTTCGAATCCGGTTTATTAGATTATGCAGGTGCAAGAGAAATCCGCAATGGACACCTGCCTTCGCCTTTGAGACCCCCGATCGAATTCCATGACAAGAGGTGGAACTCGTACGAAGGGAGAAGAGCGCCCTTGTTGCACTCGATTGCCCGCCAGCTTACAACGGCAGCATGAAACACGCCAGCCACCACCCTACTCCCGCGAGCGACTGGTACGAAAATGCTTTCGACCTGACGCGCGGAATTGCCGCTTACACCAGAAGTCCGCTGATCGACGGTATCGCCAAGGTGATCGCCAAACACCCCGACGCCGATATCGCCAACGCCTTCAACCACAAGCAGGTCGCCTGCAAGATCTGGGCGCGCGACACACTGCTGGAAGCAGCAGGAAAATCCTATCAGCGGATCGTGGTTCTGGGCGGTTGGTACGGGATCCTTCCGGCAATGTTGCTGGAGGACCGCCGCTTCGAGATTGCCGCAGCTGAAAGCTATGACATCGACCCCTCGGTCGAGACTGTGGCACGCACGCTCAACGCGACCCATGCCGACCGTTTTCGCGCGGTCACCGCCGATATGTATGCGATCGACTACCCTCGTCTCGGCGCCGACCTGATCGTCAACACGAGCTGCGAACACATCGCCGATCTTCGCAGCTGGCTTGAGCTGATACCGGCGGGCACACGTGTCCTCCTGCAGTCCAACGATTATTTCAGCGAACCGACACACATCAACTGCGTTGCGTCCGTCGAAGCGTTCGCCGACCAGGCCAAACTTGCGACACTCGATTTTGCCGGCGCCTTGCCGACGAAGAAATACACACGGTTCATGCTGATCGGGACGGTCTGACGGGCGCCTTCAAAAGCCACGCACGCAGGATCGCCGCCGTCTGGGCGGCGCCTTCGAGGTCAAGCGGCGGCATTGCCGGCTTCGCACGAGCAAGCTGCGTTTCGACATCGCGCGCCAGGCGAGCAGGCGATACGTCGTGCTCGGGCAGGACGCCGGCGAGCCCGAGCTTTTCCAGTCGCGCTGCCCGCGTCGATTGTTCCGTTTCGCCGCCGGCCGTGAACGGGATCAGCAGAGATGCGCAACCCGCTCGAATGATGTCGCAGACCGTATTGTAACCGGCCTGTGAGACGGAAAGCCGCGCACCGGAAAGCAGGCTGGCGAAATCCCGGCGAAACCGGAACAGTTTCACATTCCCCGGAGCGGCGGATTCGAATGCGTCGTAGTCGACCTGCGGCAGATTGGGCCCGGTCACCAGGCACCAACTAAGCTCCGGCGGCAGAAGTTTCGCGGCCTCCAGGCCGGCGCCGATCAGTTCCTTACCGACAGCGCCGCCGCCAGCCGAAACGACCACATCGAACCGCTCCAGCGGCAGCGCAGGCGCGCTGCCCGCAACGAGGCCGGTATAGGCGACTTTGTCGGCGATCTCCCGCGCGTAGGGAAACGTCTCTTCAAGCCGGGCAAAGGCGGGATCGCCATGCACGAGCACGAGGTCGAAATGCGCCTGCACCAGCTCCAGCATTTCCTCCGCCCGGCCCGGCTTGTTCCGCTCCTGCAAGATATCGCGCAGCGATGTAGCCACCAGCGGGCGCCGGTTTGACGCCTCGATCAGGTCGAGCAACGGCATCAGTTCGAACCGCATCTGGCGCCGCCCGAACGGAAAGGCCTCGAAGATCACGACATCCGGATCACATGTGCGGAATGCGTCCAGCAGCATGTTCCGCCGACGTTCCCTGAAATCATCATCGACGGGCTTTCCGGTTTCGTCGGCGAGGCCCGAAAACCCCTTGTCGCCGGCAACGACCGGTGGAAGCGCGACGTGCTTCAATTCGGACGCTGGAAAGCCGGGAACCGGTGTACCGCCAGTGACCACCGTGACGTCGAAACCATCGAAAGCGAGCGCACTGCAAACGCGGCTTGCCCTTGCCAGATGGCCGATCCCCAGCAGATGCTGGACATAAAAGAAGACCCGCAGCTGCCGTGTCATGCCGATTTCCACTCGTGTGCAAACAGGTTCGTCAGCTGCTCGATGCTGGAGTGATGGTCAAACTGCGTCCTCACCCGCCGTTCGGCAGCAGCGCCCAGCTGGCTGCGGCGCGCAGGGTTGCGGATCAGCTCTTCCAGGGCGAGCGACAGCGCTTGCGGATCTTCCGAAGGAACGACCCGGCCGTTTTCACCGTCAATCAGGAGCTCGGGCACGCCTGATATTGCCGTAGACACGCAAGCAAGCCGCTGGCTCGACGCTTCGACGAGCACATTCGGCAGGCCATCGCGATCACCGTCGGCCGTCACGCGGCAGGCGAGCGCAAAGATATCACTGGTTCGATAGTGCGCGAGCACGTCCGTCTGGTCGAGTGCACCCTTCCAGGCAATTCTGTCGGAAATGCCGAGTTCGTCACCCAAAACCTTGAGCTTCCCCGTCAATTCTCCGGCGCCGATGTGCTCGAAGCGCCAATGCAGCTCGGGCGGCAACAGGGCGAGCGCCTTCAGGAGGACATCGTACCCCTTCTTGCCCACCGCCCTGCCGACGCTGACGATGCGGACCGGTTCCGCCCTATCGGAGCCATCGCGGATCGAATGTTTGCCGTCGAAATGCGGGAAGCGCTGAAGGTCGAGACCATGATAGCTCAGGTTCACCCTTGCCTTCTGCGATGTCAGGCTCCGCAGGTGCTCATATCCGGTGCGCGTGCACGTCACCGTCCAGCGCGCGCGACCGAGCTTTTCGGAAAGCTCCCAGTCGGGCGATGTCCAGATATCCTTGGCATGCGCCGAACAGGTCCATGGCGTGCTCGCGATCACGCTTGCATATGCCGTGACCGAAGCGGGCGTATGGATGAAGTGCGCATGCAGCCAGCCTGGATCACCCGGCCACTCCGATGCAAGCACCAGGGCCTGTCCGAAACGACGGAAGCGATTGCGGGTCGGGTCCCGTGCAAGGTCCTTCGAGAATTGCCCAAGCGCCTGCCAGAAACCCGGTTTCGGCAGTGAACGCACCAGCGCCTTAAGAACCCGCAGCGGCTCCTCGTGCAGATACTCCGGCAGATAGTGCACATCCGCGCGGATCTCGTCATGCACCGGATGGCGCTTGCCATCGGTCGGACGTCTCAGCGCGATCAGGACGAGATCATGCCCGGCCTTCTCAAGCCCGAGCAATTCCTGCGCAATGAAGGTTTCCGAAAGGCGCGGGTATCCTTTCAGAACGACGGCAATCTTGCGGTCTGTTGGCAATGCTTCAGCTCGATTTCTTGACGATGCTCAGATGCTCGCCCGACTGCTCGCCGAGCCACCCACCGACGATTTCCGAGATATGGACGAGCCCCTCGAGCCGTAGCCCGTTGGCACAGCTTTTGGATGGCGGTGCACGTTGCGGCAGCGCTTTCAACGCAGCAGCGAAACGCAAGGGGTTCTCGGCCTCCTCGGGCAGCAACATGTCGATGAGACCCAACTCGGAGGCGCGGCGTGCGCGGATCAGCTGCTCTTCACGCGGCTGGATACGGGGCACGATCAGCGCCGGCTTGTCGAAAGACAGGATCTCGCAATAGGTGTTGTAACCGCCCATCGCGACGACGCCCTTGGCTCCCGCGATCAGCTCTTCCATACGGTTGTCGAATTCGATGATCTTGATGTAGGGGATCTTGCTTCCCTTCTTGATCAGCTTTTCGCGTTTCTTCACCGGCATGTAGGGGCCGAGGACCACCAGCGCCTTATGGGTCAGCTCCGGATCCTGCTGGTAGGCATGAATGAAATCGTGGATCAGCTCGGCACCATCGCCACCGCCACCGGTCGTGACGAGAATGTAATCGCCTTCCGGCTTATGGCCGGGCAATTCCTCGCGCGGCACGCTCCTCTGCAGGAAGCCGACGAAGTTCATGCGCTCGCGCACCGCAGGTGGCACTTCGAGTTCCGTGAGCGGATCGTAAAAATCCGGCGGGCCATAGACCCAGATCGTATCGTAATACTGCTCGATCTTGCGCATGGTGTCGCGGCGCTTCCATTCCGCTTCGAGCAGATGCGGCGCATCCATCACCTCGCGCAGGCCCAGCACAAGCGTGGTACCATGCGCCTTGAGGTAGGTCAGCGTCTCCTCGACCTCGCCGCGCAACCCCATCGGCTCCTTGTCGACGATGAAGATGTCCGGCTTGAAGGTTTCTGCCGTGTGCCGGATGATCGACTGGCGCATCTTCAAAGTCTCGTCCAGCTCGATATGGCGATCGAGGGACGTGTATTCGCCGTTATGCAGCTTGATGACGCTCGGTATCTTCACGAAATCGACGCGTGCGCGATAATCGAACGCACCGGCAATCGTTGCGCCCGAAATGATCAGGATGTTCAAACCCCGATAGTCTTCCACCAGCGAATGCGCAATCGTACGGCATCGGCGCAGGTGGCCGAGCCCGAAAGTGTCGTGGCTGTACATGAGAATTCGGGCATCTTCTAAGCGCCGCATCATGCCAGAAACCTTTCGCTCAGGAAAAAACGTACCAAAAGACGCGACGCCGGCTTGCGGCCGGCGTCGAAACGAACCTCATTTGTAGGGATCGGCGGCATCGCGCAAGCCATCTCCCAAGAAGTTGAACGCCAAAATCACAAAAATGACCGGGATCGTTGGGAATAGCAGCCAGGGGTAGAAAGCAATGACGCTCACGCTTTTCGCCTCGGTCAGCAGGATACCCCAGCTGGTGATCGGGGGACGCAGCCCCAAGCCAAGGAAGCTCAGCGCCGTTTCGCCAAGGATCATGCCGGGGATGGAGATCGTCGCGGTGGCGATCAAGTGAGACATGAAGCCTGGCACCAGGTGGCGGCCGATGATGCGGCCGCTCTTGGCGCCCATCAATTGCGCGGCAAGAACGTAGTCCTCCTCGCGCAACGCCAGCAATTTCGAGCGCACCGCTCGGGCAAGCCCGGTCCAGTCGAGAAGCCCGAGGATGATCGTGATGCCCAGATAAATCAGGATCGGGCTCCAGGTCGCCGGCATGATTGCGGCCAGCGACAGCCACAGCGGAATGCTCGGGATCGACTGCAGCACTTCGATGACGCGCTGGACGATCAGGTCGAAAACACCGCCGTGATAGCCGGCAAGACCACCGATAACGATGCCGAGAACGAAGCTGACGGTAATGCCGAGGAGACCGATCGTCAGCGAAATGCGGGCGCCATAGATGATACGCGACAGCACATCACGGCCAAGCCTGTCGGTACCGAGCAGGAAGAGTTGCCCATCCTTTGCCGGGCACACGAGGTGCAAGTTGCTTTCAAAAAGCCCCCAGAACTTGTAGCCGTCCCCGCGGCAGAAGAAACGGATCCGTTCGATTTGCTCCGGGTTGTCGGTATAGGTGCGTCTCAACGTCTCCATATCGAGTTCCATCGTCCGTCCGTAGACGAACGGCCCGATGAACTGGCCCTCGTGAAACAGCCGTACGGACTGCGGAGGCGCATAGATGAAGTCCACATTGCGCGTGTGCAGATTGTAGGGCGCCAGGAACTCGCAGATGAGGATCATCAGGTAGAGCGCCACCAGGAAGATGCCGGAGATCAGCGCCAGCTTGTGCCGGCGGAATTTCCACCACATGAGCCGCAGTTGCGACGCCTGGTTAACCCGCACCTGCTCTTCCGTCATCGCTTCGACGGAATAGGGATCGAATGGTGCGGTCGATACGTAATGCGGCAACGGTTCGCCGGGCGCCGGAAGGAATAACGTCACTTGGTGCTCCTGCCTTGCAGCCGTATCCGGGGATCAAGAATGGCGAGTGCGAGATCGGAAATCAGCACGCCGATGACGGTCAGAAATGCGAGGAACATCAGGAAGGATCCCGCCAGATACATATCCTGGCTCTGCAACGCCTTGATCAACATCGGGCCGGTGGTTTCGAGCGAAAGCACGATCGCCGTGATTTCCGCACCGGAAATGATTGCGGGCAGGATGGAACCGATATCCGAGATGAAGAAGTTCAGCGCCATGCGCAGCGGATACTTGACGAGCGTGCGCATGGGCGAAAGCCCTTTTGCGCGTGCCGTCACGACATACTGCTTTTGCAATTCATCGAGCAAATTGGCACGCAGACGCCGGATCATGCCGGCGGTCCCTGCCGCACCGACGATGATGACCGGTATCCAGATATGTTCGAGGATCGATTTCGCCTTCGCCCAACTCATGGGTTCGGCCATGTATTTCTGATCCATGAGGTGACCGATCGAAATACCGAACCAGATATTGGCGAAGTACATCATGATCAGCGCCAGCATGAAGTTGGGGATGGCGATACCAATCAGCCCAATCAGCGACAGGCCGTAATCACCCCAGCTGTATTGATGCGTAGCCGAGTAAATGCCGATCGGGAAGGCGATCAGCCAGGTGAAGATGATCGTCAGGAAGGAGACGAGGATCGTCAACCACAACCTGTCGCCGACGACATCGCTGACTGGCAACTCATATTCGAACGAATAACCGAAATCGCCCTGCAGCATGCCCCCGAGCCAGTGGACATATCTCAGCAGCGGCGGCTGATCGAAGCCATATTCCTTCCGGAGCGCCTCGATCTGCTCCATGTTGACGCCTTCGCCCTGCGCCCTGATCTCGGCGACGTAGCTCTCGAAGTAGTCGCCGGGCGGCAATTCGATGATGGTGAAGACAAGCGCCGAAATGATGAGCAAGGTCGGAACCATCGCTGCGATACGCCAGAGAATATATCGCAGCATGTCAGCCTTCCTGCTCGATCCAGAACGTGTCGGGTTTGTAGACGCCGAAGTAACTCGTCGGATCGAAGCCGTAGAGCGCGGATTCCGGGACGTTCTTTATCTTGTTGGCGACGAGGATTGGTTGCAGCGAGGAGTTTACGAGGCCGATCGAGAAGACCTGATCGGTGTAGATCGATAGCATCCGCCCCCAGATTTCCGCGCGCTCCGCATCCTCGGCCGAGCGCCGCCAGCGCTCCAGCAGCTCCGTCAGTTCAATGGCGGCCGGCAGATCGGGCGCCTGCCCCATCTCCCCATGCGAGAGATAGTTGAGCCCCCAGACCGGCCATTGCAGCTGATCGTCGGCGGTCGGCGCCAACTGTCCGGGGTTCATGTCCGCCGTCGGCACGCCATTGTCGAGCCCGAACCACATGGACATGGTGATCTCGCCACCGACAGCGCGGCTACGGAACGTGTCGCGTTGCGACGTGCGGATGAACAGGGAAATGCCGACTTTCTGCCAGTAGTCGGTGATCAGTTGCAAGACATCGGTCTCAAGCGTGCTTTCGCCCGCGGTCTCGACCACGATCTGCGCGGCGCGGCCGTCCGAGAGAATACGAATACCATCGCTGCCGCGGTCCGTCAGGCCGGCTTCATCCAACAGCGCGTTGGCCTGCACCGGATCGTGGGCGATCCAGGCGGAGGCGTATTCCGGCCGGAACAGCGGGCTCTCGGGTAGAACCGTGTCGGCACTTTCCTTGGTCAGCCCGTAGAAGACGGCCTTATTGATCTCTGAACGGTCGATGGCCAGCGACAACGCTCGCCGGACACGCACATCCCGCAGCAGCGGACGCCAGACCGGATCGGAGCAGTTGAGGTTGGGAAGCAGCGCAAGCCGTGAGCCTTGCGTCTTCTTCCACAACTTGACCGTGACGGGATAGCGCTTCTCCGCGTCCTTCAGGAAGGTGTAATCGATGAAATCGATATTCGCCGCTTGCAGGTCGCTTTCACCGGTGCCCGCTTTCGCGGGGATCAGTGCCGGCGAACTGACATTGAGGACAAACTTATCGATGTAAGGCAGTTGCAGACCGTTCTCGTCAACCCTGTGATAATAGGCATTACGCTCGAAAACGAATTGTTCGGCCGGCATCGGTGTCGTGTTGCGCCAAGGGTCAAGCGTCGGCAGATCGGGATTTTCCGGACGATAGGAACGGGCCATGCGCATATGCAGCTGGCTCCATTTCTTGACCCTTTGTTCCTTCATGATCGCCTTGAGCTTGTCCTCTTCCTGGTACTTTTCGTGGAATTGCTTGAGGTAGGCGGCCGGCATTGCCAGCACCAAAGGCTGCGGCGCCGCGAGCTTCTGCAGGAAATCTGGATTGGGTGTGGACCAGGAATAGCGCACGGTCCGCTCGTCGATGAGCTCGAATTTCCCGGCTTCGCCATCCATCACCAGCGCGGTCGACAAGCCTGCCGGACTGAGCTTCTCATTGAGCAGCACATCTTCCCAACAATAGCGGAAGTCTTCCGTCGTCAGCGGACTGCCGTCTGACCACTTGTGCCCCTCGCGCAAATGGAACGTGAAGATCCGATCCTCGACCGTCTCGTAGCTTTCCAGCACATCTGCGTGCATCTCGAGTTTTTCGTCGTAGCCGACGAGGCGCGAATAGCCATAGACGGTCATCAACCGTATGTCCTTCGCGCTGCCGATCAGGCTTTGAACGGTGCCGCCATGCTTGCCCGGCTGGCGGCCCATGCCGGCAACATTGATGACGCGCGGGGTCTTCGGCACCCGCTCATTGACGGGCGGCAGCTTTCCCTCGGCGACAAGCGCCTCGAAAAACTTCGGCTCGCTGGCCGCCGCAAGGAGATATTTGGGAAACGCCACTGTAGCGAGCAGGGCGAGCGCAGTTCGGCGAGTGATCATGGCCGTAACTCCCTTGCATCCACTGACTTGCGCGCCAGCACGAAGTGGTCGCCGCCGAGATCAGCAGGAAAAAGCGAACCTTCCTCACCGCCGTCACTGAACTGCGGCCCCCACCGTCGCATGTCCGATCCCTCAACTGCCTTGAGCAGATCGAAATCCAGCGGACGATCGAGATCCGGATACGGAACGGCAGCGAGCAGCGATTTCGTATAGGGATGCACTGGCTTGCGCATCAGAACCTCGCGCGGGGCGAGTTCGACGATGCGCCCTGCACACATCACCGCAATCCGATCGGCCATGTAGTCGACCACCGCGAGGTTGTGCGAGATGAACAGGCATGTCAGCCCGAGTTCCTTCTGCAGATCCTTGAGCAGATTGAGAATCTGGGCCTGGACAGAAACGTCGAGCGCCGACACCGGTTCGTCGCAGATCAACAGTTGCGGCACCAGCGCAAGCGCCCTGGCGATACCGATGCGCTGGCGCTGGCCACCGGAAAAACTGTGCGGATAGCGGTTGATGAACCGCTGATCGAGGCCAACGGCCTGCAGCAGCAGGCGAACGGTCTCGACGCGTGACTTCGCCGTACCACGGCCGTGGATCTCAAGCGGTTCGCTCAGGATATTCTTGACGGTCATGCGGGGAGAAAGTGACGACACCGGATCCTGAAAGACCATCTGGATCTTCGAGCGCAGCGTCTTCAGCTCGTCACCTTCGGCCTTGAGGACATCAATCGGCCCCTCGCCGTCGTCGAAGTTGACACTGCCGCCGTCCGGGGTGATGGCACGCATCAGGATCTTGCTGACCGTGGTCTTGCCGCAGCCGCTTTCGCCGACCAGGCCCAGACATTCGCCACGACGGATATCGAAGCTGACATCGTCCACCGCGCGATGCCGGGACAGGTCCTTCTTGCCGAACCAGGAAGTTTTGCGCGTGCCATAGGTCTTGGAAAGGTTGCGCACCGACAGAAGGACGTCGGGGCCAGGCGCCTTGCCGGAATCCTTCGCTCCGAGCAAAGTCCCTGCCTTGACCGGCACTTCGCGAAGCGCCTTTAGCCGCTCGCCCGGCTTCATGTCGAAATGCGGAACGGCGGCCATCAGGCCCTTGAGATAGGGGTGCTGCGGATTTCGGAAGATCGCATCGACCGGGCCCGCCTCGACGATCTGGCCGTGGTAGATCACCACGACTTCGTCAGCCATGTTGGCGACCACGCCAAGGTCGTGGGTGATCAGCAGCATCGCCATGTTGAGCTTGACCTGCAATTCCCGCAGCAGCTGCAGGATCTGCGCCTGCACCGTCACGTCGAGCGCCGTCGTCGGCTCGTCGGCGATCAGCAATGCCGGCCTGCAGATCAGCGCCATGGCAATCATCGCGCGCTGGCGCATGCCGCCGGACAGCTCGAAAGGATACATGTCATAGGCCCGCTTCGGGTTGGCGAACCCAACCAGACCAAGCAGTTCTTCCGTGCGGGCGCGCCGTTCCGGCTTTTCCGCATCCGTATGAATCTTCAGAACTTCGGAGATCTGGTTGCCGATCGTATGGAGCGGCGACAGCGATGTCATCGGCTCCTGGAAGATCTTGCTGATGCGTGTGCCGCGCAAGGCACGGATTTCCTCGCCTTCCCGTTCCAGCGAAAGCAGATCGATCGGCTTGCCCTTGGTATCGGGATCGTCGAACAGGATCTGTCCACCGACACGCGCAACATTCGGAAGAATGCCCATGACAGCCTGGCTGATGGCCGACTTTCCGGAACCGGATTCGCCGACGAGGGCCGTCACCTTTCCTGGCAAAACTCTGAAATTCGCTTCCTTGACGGCTTCAACTTTGCCGCCGAGCACCGAGAATGTGATCCGCAGACCTTCAACTCGAAGCAGGTCCGCCCCTGATGTCATCGCAGCACGCTTCCCTCATCGCCCGTGTATCCGTCGCCTCTAAAAAAGACTATCGCAGCTTCAGGAGGCTGTCCAGCTTAGGCCTTGCAACCACAGCATAGTTCACGGTCGCGTCGCAATCATCAGGGAAAGGGGCAAGCCTCTTTGGCCAGCACGTCGGCGCAGTTCGGCGAGCGACGGAAATCGTCGTAATAGAGCGTCCAGTCCGTCACGTCGGCCGCACGATACGGACCGAACTTGAAATACTGGTTATGGCCGAGACCCTTGTCGTCATGCCCGACATGGCCCTTGACGGTGATGATCGGCTTACCATTGGCATAGAGTTCGATATGGCCGGCGCCATCGGCGCCGGGCTTCGTGTAGATCGCGAAATCGATCCAGCCCGATTTCGGATCCGGCAGCGGATTGCCGTGGTTCGTCACGGCGATGGCGTCGGTGCAGGCATTGAACAGTTTGCCGTCGTCCGACCTCCACGCAGGATCTGTCGCCACGAGCATGCGCATCTGGTTGATGCCCGGGCGCCCCCAGACCGGCACTTGACCCGGTCTGCAGGCGGCAGCAACGCCGTCCGGCCCCGAAGATGCCGGCGCGATGTAGTTGGTCTCCACCGTTGCAAACAGCTTGCCGAAATTCATGCGCAATGCCAGGAACGGACTGAAATCGCCTTCCGCCCCCGGTTCGATTTCGCGCTTCCATTGCGCCACGAGGTAGCGGTGGTCGCCGGATGGGATCGGATCGGCGAACTTCACCGAGAAGCCGTACCAGATACCCTGGTCATAGGGCACCCGAAGCTCCGTCTTCTCCCAGATCTCCGCTCTCTCGCTGCAGCCATCAAGTGAATCCGGGCAGACTGGCACGACACTCAGCTTAAGACCGCCATTGCCGCTGCGTTTGACGGCGCTCTGAAACTCGACCGTGCCCGCGCTCTGTTCGAAATTTTCCCGGTAGTAAAGCCCGCCATCCGGCGAGAACTCCTTTCCCTCGAAACCGTCGTAAAGTTTGGTTTCCCACGGTTGCGCAGCCGCAACGCCAGTGATGAAGAAGCTCGCGATGATAAGGGCTGTTCGGAACATTGCGGTCCTTACTGAAGCATCTTGTCGATGAGGCCGCGCGGCGGCTGCAACGGACGGGTGTTGCGATGAAGCAGCATGACATGTTCGGCCTCCGAAAGTCCATCCTGCAAAACATCGTCGAGGCGCTCGTCCGTCTTCGGCAGAAGTGCTGCCTCGTTCGGGTAGAGAATGGTGAACTTCTGGCGCACACCCCGCAGTTTTTCCTGGCCCAGCGCCGTCCAGTCGCCGCCGCAATAATTGACGAAGGCCTCACTGGCGACGATGCTATGGGCGTATTTCTTCGTGAGGTTCTGCAACCGCTGCACCTCGTTGACCGCCGAACCGAAGGCCGAGAACGTCAACCGGTCGCGAAGACCGACATTGCCGAACATCACATTGCCGACATGCAGGCCGACGCCGTAACCGATCGGATCGCGCCCCTGCTTGCGCCGCTCGGAGTTGAGCAGTTCCATACGGGCCGTTGCGGCGCGCACCGCGCCAAACGCTTCGCGGGCCGCAAACTCGGACGGTTCCTTGTGCCGTCCACAGGGATACACCGCAAGGAAACCGTCACCGACAAAGCTCAGAATGTGGCCACCATTGCGGTTGAACGGTGCGGCAATCGCATCGAAGTAGCCGTTCAGCGTTTCGATATAGGACTGGCGCCCCTCCTTTTCCGCAAGCATGGTTGAGCGGCGCATGTCGGCCATGACAAGGATGGCGCGCACCGTCTCGCCGTCGCCGCGCCGGACCTGCCCGCTCATCACCCGACGGCCGGCACTCGACCCGAGATAGGTTGTCAACATGTTGTCGGCGAGCTTGCCGAGAACGGCCATCTTGGCCGCAACCGCCAGATGGTTCTGCAGCCGCAGCAACGCTCCGATCACATCATCGGTGAAGCCGCCATGCTGGTCCGTCGTCCAGGAGCCGACCATCCCGTGGCCGGAATCAGCACCGAGCGACTGCATGAAGGCGATATAGTCGGTCGCCCCCTGCTCCTTCAGTTCGTCGAAGATCGGGAACTCGGACGGCGTATCCTTGTAGAGGCGCCGCCGCACATGCTCGAGATTGTTGTTGAGCAGGTAGTAGTAGGGGCTGCGCAGGAACCGCTCGGGGTTGAGCGCAAGCTCCTCATGTCGAAGACCGCTGACCTCGACGCCCTTGCCCCGCACCCAGGTGAAACCGAGCGCGTCGTAAAGCGGATGCAGCATCGAAAATGACAGGTGAACGCGCATCAAGGGCAGGCCGGCCGCAGCCAGCCGCTCGCAAAAGCCCTTGACGATCGTCTCCAGCGACTCGTCGCTGAGCGACGTCCGCATGAGCCAGTCCGCGACCTTGTCGATCAGAATTTCGGATACGTTGTCGTTTACCGGGCCCATTTCGCGTCCTCACCGTGACAGACAGTCCAGCACCATCCCTTTGCGATGGACGAACGGCCCGACAATGTGTCGGCGTTCGCTCGCGGCGGGTGATGATGATACGTGCCCGTTAAGAAAATGCTCCAACCGATTCCAGCGTCGATGACGTGCAGGCACCCGGAATGCGGCCGTTATATGCTGCAGATATTGATGGCCCTCTGCAATTTCCAGAGGTGTGACAAGTTTTATTCGTTCATCCGGCCACACGAAGATTTGATGGCTGGCTCACCAGGCGCGGTCACAGCCGGGAAGAGGTGCCGCGCTTGACTTGCAGCCTGTTTCTATCCAACAAACCACGGCATGTCGCCGAGTTGGCGCTTCCCATTCACGAGAGCTGGAACCGAACTTTGACCTCATCCCATAACGAAAGGCTGCTGGCGTCGATTTCGGCCCGCGCCGCCCATGTCGGCGTCATCGGACTTGGTTATGTCGGCTTGCCGCTGGCGATCGCAGCGGCGCGCGCGGGCTTTTCCGTCACCGGATTCGACATCGACCCGGCAAAGATCACGACACTTGATGCGCACAAGTCCTATATCGCAGCCGTACCGGACACGGTCCTTGCCGAGCAAGCGACCGCCGGACGGTTTCGCTCGACAACGGATTTCACGAGGCTTGGCGGCTGCGATGTCATTGTCATCTGCGTGCCGACGCCGCTGACGAAACACCGCGACCCCGACCTTTCCTTCGTCGAAAAGACGGCGCGCGCGATCGCTGCAACGCTGAGGACCGGTCAACTCGTCGTGCTCGAGTCGACGACCTATCCAGGAACGACCGATGGCGTTGTGCGCACCATTCTCGAAGAAACGGGGCTGAAATCCGGCGTCGACTTCTTTGTCGGCTTTTCGCCCGAGCGCGAAGACCCGGGCAATCCGGTTTACGAGACGACGAGCATCCCGAAGGTCGTCGCCGGCGACGGACCGCTCGCTGCAAGCCTGATGGAGGCGTTCTATGGGGCCGTCGTCAAGATGGTCGTTCCGGTATCGTCCAATGCCACCGCCGAAGCGGTCAAGTTGACGGAGAACATCTTCCGCTCGGTCAACATCGCCCTCGTCAACGAATTGAAGATCGTCTACGAGGCCATGGGCATCGATGTATGGGAAGTGATCGAGGCGGCCAAGACCAAGCCGTTCGGCTACATGCCCTTCTATCCGGGGCCCGGCCTGGGAGGCCACTGCATCCCGATCGATCCGTTCTACCTCACCTGGAAGTCGCGCGAATACGAGTTGCCCACCCGGTTCATAGAACTGGCCGGCGAGATCAATTCGGCCATGCCCCGGCACGTGGTCAGCCGGCTCGCCGAGGCGCTCGATCGCCATCTGGGCAAGGCGCTCAGCCGCTCGACAGTCCTCGTCATCGGCCTCGCCTACAAGAAGAACGTGCCGGACATTCGCGAAAGCCCGTCATTGAAATTGATCGAACTGATCGAGGAACGCGGTGGCCGTTGCGAGTACCACGATCCCTATGTGGCCGAGATCCCGTCGACGCGCGAATACAGCGCCCTGAAGGGCAGGCGATCGGTAGTACTCGACGAGCAATCGATACGGCGGTTCGATGCCGTGCTGGTGGCAACGGACCACGACCAGGTCGACTACGCCGCGCTTGCTGGCGCCTCGCCGCTGATTGTCGATACCCGCAACGTGTTTCACCGTCAGGGCCTGACTGGCGGGCACATCGTCAAGGCGTAGCGAAGGTCGCCTTCAGCTTACTGGCGGCCACCGCATAACCGCCGGAGGCTCCATCGACGAAATGCATGTGGTCCCGGCTCATAGGCGTGGGGACAATGCAGGTCATCAGCGCGGAATCCTGCTGATGCAGGCCGTAGCGACCGACACCGGCCGCTACGGCCTGCCGCAACCGAGCCTCGATCAGGGCGAGGCGCGCGGCACTGATATCAATGGTCATCTTGAGACCGTCGTCGAACTTGCGAAAATCGGTGTTGTTGGCGAGATCTCGTCTATAGCGGTTCGTATCGAACGTTCCCAGATTCCAGCCCATTCGAAAACAGACGAACAGCACCAATGTCTGGAGCGTGATCCACAGGCGCGCCAGAAGCCGCCCTCCCCGCGGCGACCTCGCGCGCGATTCGGCTTCGATGCCCTGGGTGGAGAAGCGCGGTTCGGGTCCGAGTTCGGGCACCGGGTGTGCGTGTCGCTCCTCCTCGTCGGCAAGCGCGACAATATCGGCGATCAGCGCCTGAAACTCAGGTCCGCTGCCTTTTTCGCCCGGCACTGCGATGATGGAGGCGATCGAACCGTGGCGCGACTGGATCGGGTTCCAACGGCAGGAAAGCCCCGTGAGATCCGGCCGTGTGCCTGGCTGTGCGGCCTCCACCTGGTACCGCCCCGCCTTCATGGCCGCTTCCGCCCAACTCGCACCACCACCGGCAAACATCGCGTAGGAAACATCCTCGCTCGCCTTGAAGCGCGCGACGCGCATGTCGAGGCCGGCGGCCCTAATATCGCTGACCGGAACCAGTGCGGCGCGCAGTTCCAGACCGAGTTCTTCGAGCACCCAGGTCTTGACGGCAGAAAGTGCATCCTTCGCTCGCCCGGACATCGATGACGGCAGGACCGCCAAGGCGCCGTCGCCGCCGAAGACAAACGGCATCGACTTCACGTCGAACGCGTTCATCAGCGCGGAGATGACGCTCGCGCCAGCCATGTTCACGGATTTGTATCGACCTTCGGCGATCGCCCCGGTTGAGTTGACGATATCGGCAAGGGCCAGCACCCAGTCGTCAGGCAATGCGCGATAGTTAGCCTCGTCTGCCACGCCTTCGAAGACGTCGAAGAGCGGCACGCTATCGTAAAATCCCGTTTCATCTACCTGTGCCATGGGTACCCCGACCTGCTGACCGTCGGCTATGTCGATAGATGTTCCACGCGAGACCGCAAGAAAAAGTTTCATACGGCATCTCCGATACGGCACGGCAACACCGGCGGTGAACGGGCTGCGGGATCGCAAGGTAAGGCCAAGTGTGCCGCTTATCGCGACGTTCCACCGTGCCGCTGTTACCTGGGGCACAGCGGCGCATGTGTGAGCATCGATAAGCTTAATGTCTAAACAATAACCCATGGCATTGCAGGGGGGTGGTCATATGTGCTTGTCTATTGGGTAAGCGCAGGCAACCAGGTCTGCGTGGGCAGCGTGAAGCCGAAACAGGAATGCAAGAAGACAACTTTCGAGTGCGGTTCTGGGGCGTAAGAGGGAGTTTGCCGGTCTCCGGCGAGCAGTTCCTGCGCTATGGGGGAAATACATCCTGCATCGAAATACGGTGCGGCAAGGAAGTCTTGCTCTTTGATGCCGGATCCGGATTGCGGGAAGCCGGCGCTTCGCTGATCGCCGAAGGGGTCGACAACTACGACCTGTTCTTCACCCACAGCCATTACGATCACATCATCGGCCTGCCCTATTTCAAGCCGATCTATAAATGCCAGTCGTCGGTACGGTTCTGGTCAGGCCATCTGCACGGCGTGATGACCACCAAGGAAATGATCCGCGACTTCATGCGGCCCCCTTGGTTCCCGGTCGATCCGGACATCTGTCAGGCGAGCCTCGAAGGCATCGATTTCAAGCCGGGTGACGTCCTGACGCCGCGCGAGGGCGTGACGATCCGCACGACGAGCCTCACCCATCCCGGCGGATGTGTCGGCTACCGCGTCGAATGGAACGGCCGCGCCGTTGCGCTCGTCTACGACACGGAGCACGAACCCGGCATCCTCGATCCTGCGGTTCTGGAACTGATCGCCGGTGCCGATATGATGATCTACGACTGCACCTATCTCGAAAGCGAGATGACGTACTATCGTGGCTTTGGGCATTCGACCGGTGACCACGGCGCTCGCCTTGCCATGGCCGCCGGCGTCAAGCGCCTGGCGATGTTCCATCACGACCCTGCGCGAACGGATGCGCAGCTGGACGCGATGGAAGTGGACGTGCAGTCTCTCTTCGCCGAAGCATTTGCCGCCCGCGATGGCCAGACTATCGATCTGTAAGATCTCTTGTCCGGCGCCAACAGCACGCGGGATGGCCTGATGTGGCGGTGAAGAGTTTTTCAAGAAAATCCCACACGGCTGCATCGTGCACGAGGTGATGGGTCAAAAGCCCGAGCGTGCCGCCCGACTGATCCTCCCTGCCCTCGACGTCGCCGCAGACCTGCCGTATGCGCTCGATGATATCGGCAATGATCAACGTGTGGTCCCTGCATCCGCGCGTGCCGCGCCAATCCATGACGTCGACGTGGGTATTGACGAGCGGGAACGGCGATGGCTTCTCCGGGCCGAAAACCGAAAGCACGGAAAACCCGATCTCGGGCAACCGTGGCGATAGAGCTGCATCGATCCGGTTCCATGGCGGCACGAGCATCGGGACGAAGTGTTCGGGAAAAAGCGTCCGCAGGCGCTCGGCGCCGCGTCGCAGTTCATCGAGGATCACCGCCGGAGGGCGATGCGCACCGAGTTCCTGCTTCTTCTCCTCTCTCGGCGCATGGTTCCGGTGCGCCCAGCCATGCGCCGCCACACCGATATCGGCACGGCCGGAGAGATGCCGCGCCAGCGCTTCGGTTGCCGGCGCAGGCGGCACGGCAAGTGTCAAGGGCACGGCATGGCTTGCCGCAAGCGACAGAAGTCGATCGAGTGGCGCAGTCGGCTCGACGGCGTCGTCGTCCCTCAACCAGAAGTCGATCTGACGTTCCCGCGCCTGAACGCGATCGAGTTCATCGATGAGCAAGTGCCAATCCGCGTCAACGGTCACGACGTCTTCTCCAGGAATTTGCCGAAAATCTCGTCCAACCGTCTTGCCGCAGCGCAAAAGGACCGCTCTTCGTGGACGAAGCGGCGGGCGCTTTCGCCATACCATCGACGGGTCTCCGGTTGATCGATCATGTGGCGTATCGCGGCCGCATAGGAATTGATATCGCCCTCCGGCGTCAGCAATCCGGTCACGCCGTCCCTGACCACCTCCGGCACTCCGGCCGTCCTTTGCGCGATAACCGGGAGTCCCGCCGCCTGCGCCTCGAGGTAGGCCAATCCATAGGCTTCGCCGCAGCCAGGCCAGAGATAAAGCGCACTTTCGCCGAGGATACCCGGGATCTCGCTCGCGTCTCTTTCGCCGAGCCATGCCAGCCGACCCGCCGGCAACGCGGCAAAAGCTTCGTGGACATCCGGCCGGCATGGCCCATCGCCGACAATGGTCATGGTCCAAGGGCGATCGGCGACCATGGAAAGGGAACGGGCAAGCATCTGATAGCTGTGCATTTTGTCGCCGCTACGCATCATCGCCACGGTGACGAGACGGCAGTCGTCGACGGCACCAGGCGATACCGATGGGAACCGCGTCGTATCGATAAAGGGGGCCAGCATCGCATGCCGGCACCCGGGCGCTGCCTCAAGCAGGCCATCGCGATCCCGCTGCGTCAGGCAGATATTGACCGCGGCCTGCTCGATGCCGGCAAGCACATGGTGTTGCGCGACCGCGCGGATGCCTTCGTTTCGGCGCAACGAGTAGGAGGCTTCGGCAGTCAGGTAGGGGATGGAAAACTCGGCCGCAAGCCCCGGCCCGATCAGGTCAGGCGCCTTGTAATAGGGGTGGTAGCAAAACCAGGCATCGGGCGGCGTTCCTGCCAGCCAAAGCTTGCGAAGACGCTCTGTTTCGCCCGCTGCCGCTGCCATCGTCAACGCAAACTGAGTGTCGGACCCATCGGCCATGAAGCTGCGCAGTTCGCTTGCGATCGACACTTCGTGCCCGGCTCGTCCCAGCGCATCGACCAACATGCGCGCCATCAGCCGGTCACCGGACGGAACAGGGTGGCTGGGCGATTTCAGCGGTGCGTAGAAGGCGATTTTCATGCAGGCTGAGCTATCTCGCCTTCCTGGTATGGTGTCAACGGCGCCAAGGCGTGCAAGTGCAGCCTTTGCCCGGGTCAATTGACCGGAATGTCGAAGTAGTCCCTTCGAACAAGCTTGAGCGATCGGTCGGGCTGGATGATGTAGCTCTCTTTGACGAAGCTGCTTCCGCTCATGAAAGTGTGCGGCACGATGCTGCCGACCGGTGCTTTCGTCAACTTGGTGCGCGGCTGCCCACCATAGGTGATACTGCCCGGTATCGGCTCCAGATCTGGCGTCGTACAGCCGGCAAGGGCAAGGCACAGCGCAGCGAGCAGCACCAATGACTTGCCGGAAGGGGACGCCCGTCCAAATACAACCATCACCAATACCTCCTTAAGCCGGAACGAAACGAAGTCCGAAAGCATGACACGCGAAGAACTGCAGCGTTTTGCGACCACGACATGCGCAAGAACAATAGACTAAAGCGCTGTCAACGAATCTCAAGGACCGCGACGCGCTTTGGCGGTCGGTGCTGGCGCACCGCAAACAGGATGCGCAACGATCGCCGGACATTCCAGACGGACCATATGATGCTTTCCGCTGGTCGCGGTTCAAGCATTATTGCTCAAGACTTCTGCCGCGGCGCGACCGCCCTCACCTTCAGATTGCGGCCGTCAGCGACAACGCTGAAGCGATCCAACGGACCGGCTGCGAACTACTGTGCGCTGGCGTCGGCCGCAGCCGGCGATTTGGCCGCGGACGTTTCCTTGGCGTGTTCCGCCAAGAGTTCGTAGGCGACATAGTACTTGTAGATATTGCTGACATATTGGACCGTCTCGCGCCCGACGATCTCGGCGGCAGCATTCTCGACGTTGCCGAACCACAGGTCAGGATCAAGCCCCATCTCTTTTGCCTTCGCCCGGAACTTGCGCAGGTTTCCCGGTCCGGCGTTATAGGCCGCAAACGCGAAGAGGAGCTGGTTGTGCGGCGTGATCTGCGGGTCGTTGATATAGACATCGACAAGATGTCTTAGATATTTCGATCCTGCCTCGACGTTGCGATCCTGATCCTTGTCGATCCCCTTGATACCGACGGACTTGTCGGCCGCGGTCGATGGCAGCAGTTGCATGACGCCAACGGCGCCGCGCGGGCTTCGCCTGGACTGATCGAGCTGCGACTCCTGATAACCTTGCGCCATCAGCATGAGATAGTCGAAGGAGTATGTGCCGCCATGCTTGCGGAAGATCTCTACCAGCTTCTGGAAGCGCTCCACGTCCGCCGGCGCATAGGCGCGCTTCAGCATCTTGTCGCTCTTGTAGTAGGTGTTCCTCAGGATGTTGCCGAATGTCGTGCCGACGCGGTGCGTCTTGACGAAGGCATCGAGCGTCGCTTTCAGCCTGGGGCTGTCCTTGCGGATCGCCCAGGCGATCTGTCCGTGGTCCGACACCAGGATGTCTTCCCGCGCCTTGATATCCTCAAAGACCGTCGCCCAGATGTCGGCCTTGTACTTATCGACAACCGTCCACGGCAGCAGGCCGGCGTTGACCATCTCGAGCACGTCTTCGTCCTCGAGGTTTTCATCCATGTCCTTGATCGATATCGGCGCTCGGCCGGCTTTGACGAAGGCTTCACTCAAGGCAGCCAGATGTTCATAGTAGCTGCTTGATTTCCGGACGCGGACCTCCTGCCCACTGAGATCATCCAGGCTGGCAATCGCCGGCGCCGATGGCCCCGTTACCAGCACTTCCTTGGCCTCGTTGAACAAGGGGTCGGTGAAATCGACCTTGGCGAGCCTTGCCTCGGTTATCGTGAGGTTACCCATCACGATATCGCCGCGCCCGTCTTCCAGCGCCGTCAGGAGATGCGCTCGCGGTACGGGCACGAAGGCGATGCGAATTTTCTCGATCTCCTTCTTCCGGGCCGCATTGAGCTCCTTCTCCAGTGCCGTCCCAAACTCCACGGCCGTGCCGAACTGCCGGCCGCGATCGATGAAGTAGATGGTCTTGCTGAACGGAACGAGAATGCGAATGAGGCGTCGCTTCTCCATGACGTCGAGATCGCCCAGATGCGGGGCGGTGATCGCCTGGAATGTACTTTCGTTCGATTGTGCCCATGAAGGTCCGATCCCCGCCATCGCGAAGAGCAGAACAAGCAATGCCAGCCGTCTCATCTTGGCCTCCCCAGCCCGAGAAAACCTACTCCTGCGGTGCGCCCTCGCCGAGTGCTACCGCGGCATTCTTCTTGGCGATGGCATCGCGCGTTGCCGCCGCTGCGGCCGCATTCTGCTCGTCGCCAGCCACCTGCACCGTCGGCGATGCGAAGGAGATGCCGTTCTCGTCGAACGCTTCCTTGATCATCGCCTGCGCCCGGCGACGGACTTGCGTCTGGTGCCCGGGCTTCGTCGTCATTGCAAAGCTCAAACTGATGCCATAGTCGCCGAAGGCCTCCACACCCTTCATCTTCACGGTCTCTATGATCATCGGACCCAGCTCGGGATCCTCGAGAAGTGCGGCACCGATGCCCTTCACCACCTTCTTCACCTTGGCGATATTGGCGTCGTAGGACACGTTGATCAGGAACTTGTCGATGACCCAGTCGCGGCTCATGTTCTGAACGGCTCCGAGGGAACCGAATGGCACGGTGAAGACCGGTCCGCGGTGATGCCGGAGCCTCACCGAGCGGATGCTGAAGGATTCGACAGTGCCCTTGTAGCTGCCGCTCTGAATGTACTCCCCGATACGGAAGGCGTCATCCGTCATGTAGAAGATGCCGCTGATCACATCCTTGACCAGGGTCTGAGAACCAAAGCCGATGGCGACGCCAAAAACGCCAGCGCCAGCGATGAGCGGACCAATCTGCACGCCAAGGCCCGAAAGGACCATCAACACCGCCACCACCAGGATGAAGGCGGCGAGGAAGTTGCGCAGGATGGGCATCAGCGTCAGCAGACGGGTGTTGCGGGCACGTTGTGCCGGATCCATCGTTTCGCAGGCCGCGTGCTTGACACGCAGGCTGATCAGGCTCTTCGTCAGCTGCCAGATCAGATCAGCCGCCAGCAGTATGACGATGCCGGCAAGGACACCACGGAAAATCCGGTTGAAGGCGTCGTCCTGGATCATCATCGATGCGTTGACGCGGAAGACAAGCGCAAGCCAACCCGCCGCCAGGGCAATGATCACAAGTCTGGCGCCGCGTTCGATCAACACGTTGCGCATCACGCGCATGTCGTCGTCGGCCGACGTGTCCAGCATCGTCTTGGCAAAGGCGCTGGTGAAACGCAGAAGCGGCGGCAGGCCGATGACGTAGAGGCCGATCCAGAACAGAACCCGCATGTCCGCCACCCACAGCAGCCACAACAGCACGAGAAATGCGACCATCATGATATTGCCGACCACACGGCGCGAGCCCGTGGTAGCGCCCGCAGGTCGCCGCAGCACGGTAAGGATCGCAAGCGCAAGCACGACAAGACCGAGAATGGCAGCAATAAAATCGCGAACGTCCGGGGAGACCGAAAGGGCGGTCATGGCGTCGCCGATGCCCCATATGCCGGCCGCAATACAAATTATCGCCGCTGACGAGCGATACCAGAACCGTGCATCCTCAGCCGTCAGCGAAAAATAGCCGGTTCGGCCGGACGGATCCGTCGCGTCGACCGGTCCGCCGGACAGTACGGCGGATGCAATAGTGATCAAAAGGCGGGCCCCGATCCAGGCAACAAGGAGCGGCGCAATGGTTTTTTCAAGCCGCAACGGCCAGTCGGCCACCGCAAGCACTGTGGTCGTGGCAATCGCGAACACGAGCAGCGGCAGCACCTTGACGAGCATCGAACGCGCAGGCCCAGTCAATTGGGCAGAACTCAATGTCCGTCTCAGCAGATAACGCAGGAGATATTCGGCGCCGTAGCCAATCACCAGGATGAAGAAGAAACCTTTGAGGATCGGCGACGAGCCGTGGTTTTCCATTTCTCCCGCCAGGCGCGCGCGCGCCGCGTGGAATTCGGGACCGATGCGCGGAAACGCTTTCGTGATGCCGGTCATGTGGCGACGGAGTTCAGCAGTCCAGCGCGCCGCAAACCCGCTCGCCGGCGCCGCATCGGCTGGCGCCGCCGTCTCCGGCGCTGTAGCGGCGGGCGTCGCTGGCCGTTTGGTGGCCAGCCATTGGCGCACTTCGGGATCATCGAGCAATTCGATCAGTTGCTGCACTTTTGCCGGTTCGGCGGCGGGTGCAGCGCCTTGCGTCTGGGCATGGCCTACGGACAGGAGCCCAAGGAATATCGTCAAAAAAGCGAGCATACGGGGCATCAGCCCCCAAACGCCATGCGACAATCTGATACCGATCATCCTGAACATTCCCCCTGCGATCGGCGGAGTGCCGATCGATTCCTGCCCTCATCCGCACAAACGCTAACACAGTCCCCGACGTTTATGCCAACTTCCGTTTCCGGTGCGCCTTTTCGGATCAACGACGACGGAAACCTCCGCCGCCACCGCCATGAAATCCGCCGCCGCCTCCGTGAAAACCACCACCGCCGGAGAACCCGCCTCCACCAAATCCGCCGCCACCACCGCCGCCAAATCCGCCGCCACCGCCAAATCCGCCCGGGCGATCGAACCCGCCCCCTCCGAAACCGCCACCGGTTGGGGCATTCAGTGGACGCTGGTTGAATGACTGGTACTCGAATGAGCGCTGATTGCCGACCTGGCGCCCGGCGCGGTCGATCGCCAGATGGTCGGGCGCTCGATTGCGGGCCGCAGTTCCGCCGCCAGTGGTGCGGCGATTGTCGATCCGCTTGTTCAGGTTTTGCGCCGCGTCCGGGTGCTGGGTCGCAAACTGCTGCCCGGACTTCTTCGCGCCCTGAATCGATGGCTTTTGAACCGGCTGCCAGCCGTCCTGCGTGTGCTTCTGCCATTGACCATTGTCGCGGCGGTAGACATTGCCGTCGCGCCCGGCATAGACGTCACCGCCCTTGCCCCCCGCGACGAAACCATGATTGCCGTCGGACGTGCGCCAACGGGCGCCAGCGGCTCCTCCAGCGGTCGAACCGCCGCTGATGCGGGCGAAATCCGACCCACGCTTGACCGCGGCCGTCCCCCAGTTGCCGTAAACGTTGCTGCCGCCGCGTGCGATCGCCGCGTTGCCCGTCCGGGGATTGTAGGCCGCGACGAAACCGCGCTCACCCGCAGGACCGTAGGCTGCCGCACCGCGAATGTAGGTGCCAGTCCGCGGGTTGTAGGCGGCACCTGCCACGATGCCGCGATAGGGGCCATAGGCGTAGCCGTAGCGTCCAAAGGTTCCGACAGCCGGATTATAGAAGGCACCTACGCCATAGGTGATGGGCCGCGGATAATAGGGCCAATAGCCGCCCCCGGCCCAGCCATAGTCCCAGTAGTCGTCATAGTACCAGCCGGTTCCATAGACGAATGTGTCCCAGGCGAGATACGCCCCCAGATAGCCCATGGTGTAGCCGAACCAGACCGCGTCCGGCTCGGTTTCATAGATCCGCACATAGGTGGCATTGTAGACCGGCGACGACGGCGGGATCGTGTAGACTTCGTCCGGAACGGCCTTCGCCACTGTGAACGGCCCGGTCGGGGTATCGCCGACAAACCAGACACCATCCTTCAGCACGAAATACTTATCGGCGACCTTGATCACCGTCTCGTTGGTGTTGACGGCGTAGGTGAGCGACGTTCCGTCGATCTTCTCGAATTTCGGGTCGCCGCTATAGGCGACATCAACCGTGACGGAGCCGTCCAGAGAGACGCGCGCTTTTTCGGGGATGCTTGCCTTTAGCCTGGCTTCGGCATTCTCCGAGGTGCCGGGAACCGATGAGCGGACGGTATAATAGGAAGCGTCCTCGGGAATATTCAGGAAATCCTGCGGTAGGTCGGGCGTAGCGAAGGTCCAGGGCCCCTCAAGCGACGCGGCCGCGAACCAGCGGCCCGAGACCAGCACGTACCAGTTCGAATCCGCATCTAGATAGAAGACGTCGCTTTCGGTGTTCGTTGCAACCTTCAGCGCGGTTCCCGGCACCGGTTCGAGCTTCGGTTCACCGTTGAAGACGAGCAACTCCGACGGCTTGTCGGAATAGACGACCTTCGGCGCCGTGCCCTTCCCGGCAACCAGAGGGATCGCCGCCTTCGCATCCTTCCAGTCGTCGCCGTCGGGCAACTTGGCGAAGAGATCGGGCAGCGCGGTTGCCGGCTGCCAGCCATTCGACAGGTCCTTCGACTGAAGCCATGCCTTTTCGTTGCGAAGGTAGTAAGTGCTGTCCGCGTCGAGCTTGAACAGATCCCAATTGGTGTTGACGGCGAAGGAAAGGCCCTCAACACCCTTGACTGGCGCGAACACGGCCTTGCCGTCCGTCTGGACAAGCAGCGCCGGCTCCTTGCTGACATAGATCGGCGGCGGATCGGCTTTCAGTCCCTCGACGTTGCCGAGCCGTTCATAGTCGGCAAGGCTCGCCGTCAGCTTGTCCTCCGACAGCGTTATGGTGCCAACAGGCATCAACTTGCCGACGTCCAGTGCCAGGTCGGCAAGCTCCTGCCGATCGAGCACCGAGAAATTGATCTCGTCGACCTTGATGTCGGAGACGATGACCTCGTTAGAGCCGCTATCCGTCACGGTCTTGCCCGTCACCCCGATGACACCGAAGATCGGCTTGGCATCGTCGGACTGCTTGTACTCGGCAGCAATCAGGGCGTCGAGATCGGTAAAATCCTTCCAGGCGTTCACCTGCGGTTGGTAGAGCGTGATCGTCGCCCCCTTGTCGGTCTTGTAGGCGCGTGGCCATCCGAGGCCTTTCGGGTCTGCATCGCTCAGGTATTTGCCGCTGACGAAGCCATCCTTTCCCTCGAAGCTGACGGCGCACCAGGTGCCGGCATCATCACATTCCTTGACGTCGACCTGCGCGCCCTCGTCTATCGCTCCCATGCTGTCAAAGCCCGTGCCCGGACCGGCGCGAAAGTTGACCGACGCCGTCGTCGTGGCGGGGCCTGCCCACGCTGGAGCGGTAGCAATGGCGAGCAGGGTCAGGGTGAAGCTTATTCCGCGCATCTCGCATCTCCGACGTGGTCGAAACTGTCTTATTGCCCGCGGGTTTATGCGCGGGTCGGTCCCACATTCTTCAACACCATCGCTCCGGCCAGATCCGCCGCAAGTACGTAACAGTAACAACGGCCGTAATTTCGGGCTTGCCTCGGCGCGCAGCGGCGCCTTCCCGAGCAATTATCCGTGTATTGGCGCCTAGTGATTGCATCGAGTCATTTATTCGAGCAAACTCATATGTATGATTTGGTGACGCCCACATGCGGAGGAAACACACGTGAACACAAAAGCACCCAGCCAGATTGATGTCTTTGTCGGTTCCCGCGTCAGGATGCGTCGGTTGATGGCCGGGTTGAGCCAGGAAAAACTGGCGGACGGACTCGGAATCACCTTCCAGCAGGTCCAGAAATACGAAAAAGGCACGAATCGCATCGGTGCCAGCCGGCTACAGGCCATCGCCGACGTTCTCGGCGTTCACCCAAGCTTCTTCTTCCAGGAAGGCGAAGAGGGCGCAACCCCGCGGGCGGGCCTTGGCGATGTGCGCGAACCCAACGAGATCTCGTCCTTCGTGTCGTCGAAAGAGGGCATTGCGCTCAACCGGGCCTTCCTGAAGATCACCGACCCGGTGCTGCGCAAGAAGATCATCTCGCTGGTCGCGGCCGTCGCACAGACGCCCGAGGCAGAAGCTGTCGCTGCCCATGGCAGTGCGACGCACGCCCCTGACCTCCACGGATAGGCCCGACCGGTTGCCGATGAGATAGCCAGATGAAATTTCGTTTGCAGACCCTCGGACGGTTACGTCTCGTCGATGAAGACGAGTGCGACGTCGCCTTCCCCGAAAAGGGTCTGCTCATTCTCGCTCAGGCGATCGCCGGCGGCCATCGCGAGCAATCGCGTAACGACGTCGCCAAGCTCTTGTGGAACGAAGTCGTTCCGAGCCAGGCCTTTGTCAATCTGCGCAAGACGATATCCCGCGTCACCTCGCGGCAGGAGGAACTCGGCCACACGTTCCTCAGTTTTTCGCCATCGACCGTCCGGATGGAGCCGGAAGCGATTGCGAGCGACCTCGACGACATCGTCGGAAACGACGATCAGGATGTGTTATCGCGTTTCCGGTGGGCCGCAGAAAAATTCCGCGACGACTTCCTCAAGGATCTGAAATCGCAGGGCCAGGCGCTGCGCGACTGGATCGCCCAGCAACGCTCCGATCATGCCGCTCTCCTGCGCGAGAGCCTGATCAACGCGGCCGACAATGCGACCGGTCCGGATCGAAGGCTCGTCAGATCGACTGCCGTCAAGCTTCTGGAGAGAAACCCCGAAGACGACGAGGTTCGCAAGATCCTCGATACTGCCCTGGCATTGGAGGGGCGGCAATTCGATGCGCGCCTGCTGCCAAGGGGTGGCCCGCTACCCGTGCCTGCCAAAGCGGCGCCATTGCCAGCCGCCGCCATTGAACCGCTGCTGGAGACCATGAGCGAGATGCGCCCGCCGCGCGTGGTGCTGCTGCCGCCAGGCGCCGGCAACGCCGACGCGACGGCAACATTGTTTGCTCATTCCTTGATCGAGGACGTCACCATCGGCCTTTGCGCACTTCGCTCGGTCTCGGTGATCGCACCCTACACTGCCGCCCAGATCAGCCTGCAGGCAGACAAGGCCAGCACCTACGAACAACACGCCATCAGCTACATCCTCGATACCCGCCTGACCAATGAGGGCAGCCGCCAGACGTTGTTTACGCAGCTCATCTTCTTTGCCAACGACGAAGTGATCTGGGCCGACCGCTTCACGCTCGATGACCGCGGGTTGATGAAGTCGCGACAGGAGATCGCGCGACAGATCGCATTCGCCATCGCCAGCCAGGTCGAGCGCAACGAGACGATGCGCAAGACCTACGAAGGCAATGGTGGCTCCTATCGCAGTTACCTGCTTGGCCAGCGCTACCTCAAGCAACTCAATCTGCCGGAGGTGCGGCGCGCCCGGAAGAGTTTCCGCGAGGCGCTCAACCAGAATGCCGACCTGGCTCCGGCCATGAGCGGGCTTGCGCGCAGTTACTTCGTCGAGTGGCTTTTGACCGCCCGCGGCGACAGCGAACTCCTGGCTCTTGCCGAACAGCACGCCCGAGAGGCGATCGCCATCGACGATACCCTTGCGGCCGGTTACCGCGAACTGGGCGTCGTCAAACTTTACAGCCGACAATTCGACGAGAGCATCGAGTTTCATGAGCGAGCCGAAGCGCTCAGCCCGCAGCACGCCAATGTGATTGCCAGCTACGCCGATACGCTCGTGCAGGCCTCGCGGCCGGATGGCGGCCTGCAAAAGATCGAAGCGGCGATCAATCTCAATCCGATCGCTCCGGACGAGTATTTCTGGACCGCCGCCGGCGCCTGCTATTCGCTTGGTCAATACGATCAGGCTCTCGCCTATATCGAGCGAATGCGCGATCCCACGCCCGCCGATCGGCTCGCCGCAGCGAGCTGGGGCATGCTCGGCAATCGCAAAAAGGCAGGCCAGTACGTGCGCAAGACGTTTGAAGTTCATCCGGACTTCAACCTGGAAAAATGGATGGCGATCGTCCCGTTCCGGGAGGAATGGCAGAAAACCCATTACGGCGAAGGCCTGCGCAAGGCTGGCTTCTAAACTGGAGCATTCCGCGTTCAAGTGGCTTCACTCAAGGCGGATAAAATGTTCTAGAATCAAAGCGCACCGGGTGTTCTCCGTGCGTCCTTACGCACGGCGCTCTCGCGCAATCACATGAGGGATAAGGGGAAAATTGATGACGGCACAAACGACACAGGTAGTTGTATTTGGCGTTGAGGGTGACGATGGCCTGTGGCTTGCCGATCTCGCGGCGGGAACTGTCACACGCATCGTAGATCCGCTCACCGGCGCCTTGGCTTCGGCAAACGAGCACAGAAATGCCGGCGCCACTGTGGTCAAGGGCGTGAACTTCGCCGTCAGGGCCAATTCGGCCGGCTCCGTCTCCGGCGGATTCATGGACGGCTAAGCCTCGGCGCGCCCGTGCATGACGATAGCCATCAATACGGATCGGGCGAACGAAAATCGCCCGATCTCAGCAAATTCCGACAATGCTGACAGATACTCCGACCGCGTCTGTGCGCCCGAAGAAACCTTCGCGCGCATCGCTTTGCTGTTGCCCGCTTTCGGCATCAGCAGACTGGCACGCCTGACCGGGCTCGACAGCATCGGCATCCCCGTCTGGAACGCGGTCTCTCCCAACGCAAAATCGATCGTCATCAATCAGGGGAAAGGCATCACCGATATCGACGCCAAGGTATCGGCGGCGATGGAAGCTCTGGAGCGTGCAGTCGCCTGCAACCCGTCGGCGCAAGTGCTAAACGCAACGCGACAGTCACTTCTGGAAAGCGGAGAAAGGGCGCTCAACCTGCCCGGCCTTGTCGCGGCAGGCGAGAGCGATCTCGGTGATGATGAACCGGCGCCATGGTTGCGCGGTTTCGATCTCATCGGTCAACAGACGACTTTCGTGCCGTTTCATGCCGCACTGCTCGACCGCACGCTCGAGCGGTGCCGCTACTGGCAGTCGTCGGACGGACTTGCCTCCGGCAACACCGAAGACGAAGCAATCCTGCACGGCCTGCTGGAACGGATCGAGCGCGATGCCGAAACGTTGTGGCGGCTGCTGCCTTTAACGGCGCGTCTGAGCACGTGCATCGACGCCGGTTCGTTC
This sequence comes from Ensifer adhaerens, assembly GCF_013283195.1. Taxonomy (GTDB): domain Bacteria; phylum Pseudomonadota; class Alphaproteobacteria; order Rhizobiales; family Rhizobiaceae; genus Ensifer; species Ensifer adhaerens_G. Next base: position 215,038 of record NZ_JABEKT010000004.1, read on the forward strand.
AAAGACCCCATTCTCGATGACATGACAGGACGGATTGCCGCGGCCGGTCTCACGTTCCGCCTCTTCGATATGACCAGCGACATTGGCATCCCGTGTCTGACGGCGGTCATCGCGGATACCGGCATCCTCGAGGCGAAAGAACCGCACTACCATGACGTGACCATCGGGCATGGCGCCCATCCCGATCCGCGACGCGCCGCCATCCGGGCCGTCACCGAGGCCGCGCAGTCCCGCCTCACCTATATCAGCGGCGCACGTGACGATGTCTTTCCGGAGACTTTCACCCGCAGGCTGCCGCGCGAGACCCAGCAACTGTTTGAGGCATTACCGCGCGCAGAAAACCCGGTCGCCGCGGTTGCCGGCAGCACAGCAAATTCGCTGATCGAATATGTGCTCGATGCCTTGAAGCGCGCCGGCATCGGCACCGCCGTGGCCGTTCCGCTGCTCGCCGAACCGTTGCCGTTTTCCGTGATCAAGGTCTTTGTGCCGGAACTCGAAAATCCGGATGGAGCACGCAAGCGCCGTTTCGGCGCGCGGGCACTGTCGCGCGCCCTGGAGATCGCATGAAGATCCTCTTCTGCGGCCCCACCTTGCCCGATGCGCAGGCACTGATCGGCACGGACATCGTGCTGCGCCCGCCAGCCGTGCAAGGCGACATCCTGCGCGCCACGCAGGACGGCGCGACGGTCATCGGACTTGTCGACGGCCATTTCGAACAGGTCGCGCCGGTCTGGCACAAGGAGATCCTGTTTGCGCTTTCTCAAGGGGTAGGCGTTTACGGCGCAGCCAGCATGGGCGCACTTCGTGCCGCCGAATGTGCGGCCTTCGGCATGGTCGGCGTTGGCAAGATCTACCAACAATACGCCGCAGGCGAACTCGAAGATGATGCCGATGTTGCCCTGCTGCATGGGCCGGCGGAGCTGGGCTACATGCCATTGACCCTGCCCTTGGTGAACGTCGTGGCGACGCTTGAGGATTTGTGCGCACGGCAAAAGATCGATCCTGCGCCTGCCGCGCAACTTCGGTTGGCGGCCGCCGAGATCTTCTACAAGCACCGCAGCTGGCGCGCGATCGTGGCGCGTGCCGACCTTCCAACCGGCACGGATCTGAAACGCATCGAAGCGTGCCTGTCGACCGGAACGATAAATCAGAAGCGCCTCGACGCGCTGCAACTGATCGACATCCTGCGCTCTGCCCCCGCCCTAAGGTCGACAGCGCCGGAAGGGTGGACATTCAATTCCACAAGTCTTTGGAAGCGCTTGCTCAATCAACTTGTCGCTTCATCTTAAGCACGCGGTTTTCCCATGCAACGTGTGTCACGCTCGTGTCACGCGCATCAATGAAAAGTCACGCTATGATTTGCCATGTTGAAGCGGATCGGGCTGATCCGCAGGGAACCGGGGAAAATCATGCAATCTTCGATCGCCATGTCCTTTGAACCTGAAGACAAGGAGAAGGAGCTGCTGGCGCTGGCCCGCCTTGTCACCTACGCGCGCGATTCGTCGCGCACACTGAATGTCGAAGGCGTTCAATATTGCCTCGAGCTCGCGCTCGCAGCGCTGCTCAAGGAAGTCGAGGAATGCGGCGACAAGACCGCACTGCTGACCAACGAACTCATGAGCCGCGCCAGCCTCGGAAACTGCTGAGCAGTCGGGGTCGACGTCAATTTCGCTGGTGGCATAGAAAAAAGCCCTGCTTCGCGCTCCCGCAAAGCAGGGCTTTCCATTTTAAAGCGCTTCGCGATCTTTCAGATTCACTTGACGCGCTTTAAGTTCTTGTTTTTGCGCATGTCGTTATCGCAAAACCGCGGCACACTTTTGCGTGACATGCTTTAGTCAGCCTGGCAATCCCACCAGAAACGCGAGAAGTTCAGGTCCCAGCTCTGCATCGGGATATAGGCATAGCCCTGGAGGCATTTGCTTGCGGCGTAGCGCTGCGACTCCACCGTCAGGAACACGTCGGCCTGCGCATCGGTGACCTTGCGCTGTATCTGCTTATAGAGATCGTTCTGCGCGGCCGGATCGAGCGTCTCGCGCGACTTGTCGATCAATGCGTCGACTTCCGGATCCTGCAACCATTCCATCGAGGCCCAGGTGCCTTTCGCCTTGGAGTGATACTGCACATAGAAGACGCTGTCAGGCGACGGATAGGTCGGGCCATAGAAGACCTGGGTGGTCGCCGGCGTCGTCTCCACCTTGGCAGCCAGTTCGGTGATACGGTTCCAGGGCTCCGGCTTGATGTCGAGCTCGATACCGATCTGCTCGAGATTGGCCTGCATCAACAGCGCGATGTCCTCTTCGAAGGCCAAGCCCGTGACATAGGTGTGGCTGAGCTTGATTGGCCCCTTGCCGGCATATTTCGACTTGGCAAGCTCTTCCTTCGCCTTTTCCAGGTTGTATTCCGGGGCGGACAAATCGTTGAGATAGGCATCCTTGAACACGGACGCCAATGGCCCGTTCATAGGTTCGCCGGGATGGATGACATTGCGCACGGTTTCGTAGTCGGTCGCAAGCGCAATCGCGCGCCGGACGTGGATATCGTCGGTCGGCGGGACCTGGGTGTTCATCTTGATGTAGAAGCCGGTCGCCGTCGTGCCGCGCAGGATCTTGTAGCCCGGCATCTTCTCGATTGCCTCGAAGGTCTCGTTTGCCTGGGCGCGCGCCGACATGCCGAGTTCGCCCTTTGCCGCAAGCGCCTTCACCGTCGCTTCGTCATGGGTGATGACAAAACGGATTTCGTCGATCGGTGTCCCCTTGCTCCAGCCGCCGTGATAGCCCTCGAAACGATTGACGACCATCTGCGAGGCACGTTGCCAGGATGACAGCATGTAAGGTCCAGCACCCGCCGGATGATCTGTCAGGTAGTCCGTCCCCCACTCCTCCTTGCTGTTCTCCCGGATCAGTTTTTCATTGAGAACAAGGATCAGCGGCGTGTTGCTGATGAACGGCGCATAGACCTTCTTCAGACCGATCTCCACGGTCCGATCATCGACGGCCTTCAACTTGGCGGGATCGACGATATCGGTGAAAAGGTAGGACGGACCTTCGTTGATCGCGAGCAGGCGCTTGACCGTGTAGACGACATCTGAAGCCTTGACTGGCGTGCCATCCTGGAATTTTGCGCCGTCCTTCAGCTTGAAGGTGTAGGTCTTGTCGTCATCGGAGACGCTCCAGCTTTCGGCGAGTTCCGGCACCACAGAGCCATCGGGGTTGACCGTCGTCAGACCTGAATAGAGGTTCACGGCAGCCATATACTCGGTGTAATCGTTGATCTTGCCGGGATCGATGGTGCCGAACTCCTGCGTCGCGTTGACGACGATCGACACCTTCTCCTGAGCCGCGGCCGGGGCGGTGAGTGCCGTCGTCTGCACCAGCCCCAGAAGCAGCCCTGTGATGAGTGTTCTCTTCATGTCTCAGTTCCCTTTTTGTTGATTGTCGTTGTTTCGGTCCGGCGGCCCTCAGGCGGCCGGGTTGAGCGCCTCGACCGGCTCGTAGGCATGGTCGTAGCCAAAGTAACCGGGGCCCGCGAGTTCGAGCCCCTTGGCCGTCCGCCACTGCCGATCACAGGGAAGCCCGGTGAATTCGACCGTCAGGCCATAACGCAACTGCTCCGTCGTGACCGGCAGCCCACCATCGGCGTCGAGTGCGCAGATGAGATCCGGCGTCGAGGCGATGACCTGTCCGCCATCGCCGCGCGCGACCAGGAACTCGTTCTGGAAGGCGACTTCGAAAGTGCGGCCGGAAAAACCGTCGATGCCCTTGAGCACGGCCCTGCCCCGCGCGAAACCGCCTGTCGTCACCCGGTCGACATCGACGACGCGGCCGGTAAACAGGTGTCGGCCGTCGAACTGCTCGCGAAGCGCGATGCCGGGATGACGCTTCGCTCTGCGCTCGGCGGCAATCGTCTCGCCGATGCCCTTGATGAGACTGAGTGTGCCGCGCAGGATTCCAGCCTTCATCTGGGCCCCGGTCATCGGATAGGCGGCAACAAGGCTGGCGCCACCCATCTGGATCGCCTGGACGCGGGCGAGCCGTTCGGTCCACAGGTTCGAGACTGCATTGATGATCGCGCTGTTGCCCTTGTCGTCGGCATGAACCAGTGGCGTTGCGCTGATGTCATGCATGGTGAAGCTCACCATCTGCAGCTCGGGAAAGGCCCGACCCATGCCGTCTCCGTCGATCAGCGGCAGGCCGGTTGCGGCGGCCACGGCAAAGGGGATGGTCGAGTTCAATCCGCCGGCCTCAACGCAGATCAGCGCATCGGCATTGCGTCCGAGGAACCGCTCGAGCTGGCGCAGCGCCTCCAGCGCTTCGTCGCCACGCGGCAGCTTCTCCACCATTACGGTCGGTGCGCCCATCATGAAGACCGGAACACAGAGCGCGTCATCGGCGACGGTTTCCGGCTGGACCACCCGAACCGGACCGTTCGCCTCGATCGCCGTTCGCGCCATCAGCTTGCCGATATAGGGATCCCCGCCGCCGCCGGTGCCGAGATAGGCACCGCCGATGGCGATCGCCTCCATGTCGGCAGCCGTAATCAGCTGCTCGGTCATGGCTGCATCCCCTCGATCGGCCGGAAGGTCACATCGTCGAAGCCGAAGGCTTTCGGGCCGACAACCTCCAGTGCCGCGGCGGAGCGCAGCAGGGAGTGGCAGGGCAACGCCACGATCGCGACGCGCTGGCCGTAGCGCAGCATTTCGGTGGTGATCGCGTTGCCGCTGTCGACATCGAGCACGATGATCAGGTCCGGGACCGACACTTCGACTTCGCCATTGCGGCTGAAGACGAGGTTTTCGTTCTGGATCATCACCGAGGCGGTGTCGCCGTTGAAGGCATCGATGCCGGCAAGCTTGGCTTCACCGATGACGAAGCCGCCACGCAGGTGACGTTCGAGATCGACGATCTTGCCGGAAAAGACCTGGCGCCCGTTTTCCTGGGCGCAAATGGCCGCAACCGGATCGGCGTGTTCGCGCCGCGCCTTCAGCACAGCCCGTCCGAGCGAGACCGCTTGAGTGTAGGAATGCGGGATCGAGTACTTCTTGAGAAACGCTCCCGTCATCGGCGCCGAGGCAAGCGTCGAGGCCCCGCCTTGCGAGACGACGCAGGCGCGCGCCATGCGTTCGTGCCAGAGTTCGGATGCCGCATGCTGGAACAGGACGACGTTGCCGTGCAGGTCGCACATGACGCTCGGGGTCGAGCGATGACCGTAGATCGAGAAGGTGGTCATCTGCATTTCCGGGAAAGCACGCCCCATGCCATCGCAATCGACGACCGGAAGCCCGGCAAAGGCGGCCGCGATCAGCGGCTCCATCGAATTGGCGCCACCGATTTCCTCGCAGACGATAGCGTCGATCGCGATCCCGAGATGCTCTTCGAGCGCACGAACGCACCGCAGCCCTTCGCGCCCCTCCTTCAGCCGCTCATAGGCAACGACCGGTGCGCCGATGCCACCGAGCGAGATGCAGCGCGCATCGTCGGCCAGCCGGTCGAGCGGCAGGATCGACAGGTTGTAGCCGCTGCGCATCGCCAGCCGCGCCCGCAGCTTGCCGATATAGGGGTTGCCGCCGCCGCCGGTGCCGAGAATGCCGGCGCCGATTTCCAGCGCCTCCAGATCCTCTTCGTCGAGCACCCAGAGATCGGACGGATCGTAGTTCAGAGCCTTCAATGCACGCTCAGCCATGGAAGCCTCCCATTTCGCCGACGACCTTGACGTGGATGCGGGTGGCATTGCCCGGCAGATAGGCAAGCGGCACGTCTTCCCGCTCGATGACCTGGATGGTTTCGGCAATCGCGCCGGCCGAAAGCGCGCGTTCCGTTGCTTCCTGCTCCGCCTGCTTCAGGCAGATTTCGCGCGTCAAACCCTTCTCGAGCGCAAAGACGCGATCAACTTCGCCGCTGATCTGGGCGATGGCGGCGCCGACGGCGTTGGCGACGGCAAAATTCTCCGGGCGGATGACGTCCAGATCCCCAAGCCTGTCTGGCATCAGGATCGAGCCGCCGCCGACGGCGATGACCGGGATCGGGTCGGCCGAAACGCGGCTGCGTTCGACCGAGTTTTCAAGCATCTGCACGATCCGAGCATGCGCCTTTTCGGCGAGCGCCCGATCGAGATGCGCGACCTTGGACGCATCGCCGACATCGGCCTTGCCGAGTGCGACGGCGATGTCCGTGGTCGTCAGCGTCTGGCCGCCGAAGACCAAGGCATCCCTGGCGATGCGATAGCCGACGGACTGCGGACCGACAGTCACGTCACCATTGGCGAGTTCACGCACCAGCGAGCCGCCGCCGAGACCGATCGAAAACACATCGGGCATGCGGAAATTGGTGCGCACACCGCCGACGTCGACGATGGTCGCCGCCTGACGGGGAAAGCCGTGATGCAGGGCGCCGACGTCGGAGGTGGTACCACCGATATCGACGACGATCGCTTCCTTGCGGCCGGTGAGGAAGGCAGCACCACGCATCGAATTGGTCGGGCCCGACGCGAAGGTCAGAACAGGGAAGCTTCTGACTGTCGCAGCCGCCATCAGCGTGCCGTCGTTCTGGGTGATGAAGAACGGGCAGGACAGTCCGGCATCCTTCAGCGCCTTGGCGAAGGCGTCGACCGTCTTGGCGGCCAGCGACAACAGGCTGGCGTTCATGATGGCAGCACTTTCGCGCTCCAGCAGGCCGATGCGGCCGATATCGCCGGAGACGACGATCGGAAGGCCCGGGCAATGCTTCTCGATGACAGCCTTGGCACGCTGTTCCATCTCGGCGTTGATGGGGCTGAAGACGCAGGTGATGGCCGCCGCCTTGACGTTCTTGAGGCGGATATCGGCCGCGATCCGGATCAGCTCTTCTTCATCGAGCGGGGCAATGGCGCGGCCGTCGAATTCGTAGCCGCCGCGCACCAGGTAGGTGTGATGACCGACGGCTTCGGCGAGATCGTTCGGCCAGTCGACCATCGGTGGCAGGCAGGCGGTCGCCGGAAGGCCGAGGCGAATGGCGGCGACATGGTTGATATGCTTGCGCTCGATCACAGCATTGGTGAAATGCGTCGTGCCGATCATCACGGTGCTGATCCTGGACCGGTCGATGCCGGCCTTGGCAATCGCCCCCTCCAGCGCCTCGATGACGCCCGTCGTCACGTCTTCCGTCGTCGACGCCTTGACGCCCGACAGAACGTGCCGCCCCTCCATGATCACGGCGTCGGTGTTCGTACCCCCGACATCTATTCCCAATCGATACACGGACAGTCTCCTTGTTGATGGGCCTTCGGCCCTGTTTCCTCGTTCGGCCTCTAGGCCGTTGATCTCACCAGGAAGCGCGCTCTCTCCTCGACGCTTACCGTTGGTTTCAATGCTTCCTCCTCGTCGCTCATCACCGGGATCGCCGAGATGAGCGCGCGGGTGTAGGGGTGCCGGGGATCGGCAAAGACATCCGCCGTCCTCCCCTCCTCGATGATCTCGCCCTTCAGCATGATGGCGATGCGGCTGCAGAAATTTCGCATCAGCGAAAGGTCGTGGGAGATGAAGAAATAAGTCAGCCCAAGCTCGTCCCTGAGGCGCTGCAGCAAGGCGATGACCTGCTTCTGCACGGAGACGTCGAGCGCCGACGTCGGTTCGTCGAGCACGATGATCTTCGGTTCGGCCGCAAGCGCCCGGGCAATCGCCACGCGCTGCTTCTGCCCGCCCGAAAGCTCGTGCGGATATTTGGAAAGATAGGCGGACGGCAGGTTGACCAGCGTCATCAGCTCTTCCATCCGCAATGTCGCCGCCTTGCCGTGCAGGCCAACATGGCTGAGCGGAACCGCCAGGGTCTGCGTCACCGTGCGCTTGGGGTTCAGCGACGTGCCGGGATTCTGATAGACGATCTGGGTCAGCCGCTGCGACGCACTTGCCTGCGCGGGAGAGCCGACGCGGACCGTGCCGGAACTCGGTGTAATCAGCCCCATCACCATGCGCGCAATCGTCGTCTTGCCGGAGCCGGACTCGCCCGCGAGCCCGAATATCTCGCCCTCAGGCACCGACAGCGTCACCGGCTTGACCGCCTCGTGGCGCTTCATGCGGCCAAGGAAGGGTTTTTCGACATAGACTTTGCCGGCCCCTTCAAGCGTGATGATCGGGGCATTCGAGGAAATCGGCTGATTGACCACCTTCGGACCGTAAAGCGGCGGGATCGCATCGATCAGATCGATCGTGTAGGGCTGCCGCGGCGTCTGGAAGATCTGGCGCAGATTGCCGCTCTCGACGATCTCGCCGTGACGCATGACGAAGACGCGGTCGGCCGTCTGCCGGACCACGCCAAGATTGTGCGTGATCATAAGCAGGGAAAGTCCCTCGCTGTCGACCAGCCGGTTGATCAGCTTCAGGATCTCGTCCTGGGTGGTCACGTCGAGCGCGGTGCCGGGTTCGTCGGCGATCAGCAGTTGCGGCTGGTGCAGAAGCGCAAGGCCGATCAGCACGCGCTGTCGCATGCCGCCGGAAAGCTGCGATGGATAGGCATCGAAGATCCGCTCCGGATCCTGAAGCTGCACGCGGCGCAGGACATCGAAGATGCGCTGCTTTCGGTCTTTCGCCGAAGTTCTGACACCGTCGCGCCGGTCGGCATAGAACATCACGTCGTCGAGGTGCCGGCCGATCCGGAAGACCGGATTGAACGAAGACAACGGGTCCTGCATGATGATCGAGAACGCCGTGCCTTTCAGCGCCTCACGCTCGCGGCCAGGCATATCGAGCACCCGCCTGCCGTTATATTCGATGCTGCCGCTTTCGATGCGGGCGTTGTCGGGAAGCGTGCCGAGGATCGCCTTCGAGGTGACCGATTTGCCCGAGCCGGTCTCGCCAATCAGCGCCACGCGCTCGCCCCTGCCGATCTCGAAGGAAACATCCTTCAGGATATGCTGGCGGCGGCCATAGGTGGTGAAGGCGATATTGAGGTCTGCGACCTTGAGGAGAGGAATGCTCATCGTCTCAGGCCTCCACATCGAACATGTCGCGCAGCCCGTCGCCGAGCAGATTGAAGCCGAGCGTGGCGTAGAATATGGCAAAGCCGGGTGCCAGAACCTCCCACCATTTCTCCGGCAGGAACTGCCGACCGTCGGCGACCATCGAGCCGAGGTCGGGTGTCGGCGGCTTCACGCCGAGGCCGAGGAAGGAGAGCGTCGCGCCGAAGAGGATGACGAAGGCGGCATCGAGCGTCGTCTTCACCGAGATGACCGAGATGCAGTTCGGCAGGATCTCCTTTGCGAGAATATGCAGGTGACTGGCGCCGGCGAGCCGCGCTGCCTCGATATAGTCTTCCGCCGCGATCGATTTTGTCACGCGATAGACGAGGCGCGCATGCCAGGTCCACCAGAGCAGCGTGATCGCCAGCATGGCATTGACCAGATTGGGCTCGAGCACGTTACCGATGGCAAGCGCCATCACCAGCGGTGGGATCGCCAGCATGATGTCGGTGAAACCGGTCAGGAGCCGCTCGGTCAGGCCGCCGGCATAACCGGCGATCATGCCCAACGCCGAGCCGATCGGGACAGCTACGCCAAGCACGCCGATGACAAGCAACAGCGAGACGCGGAAACCGAAGACCGTGCGCGAGAAGATATCACGGCCGGCCTTGTCGGTGCCGAACCAGTTGTCGACATCCGGCGGCATATGGCGGTTACGGAAGTCGACGACGGCGCCGACATGTTCGGGAAAGCGTGCGATCAACGGCGCGAAGATGGCCATGACGATGACCGAAAGCACGATCAGCGCGCCGATGACGGCGGCCGGGTTCCGGCTGAATCGGTACCAGGTCATGTAGCCGGCGGACAGGCGGGTTGCATCCTGCATCAGCGGGCCTCCTTGAAGCGAAGCCGCGGGTCAAGGATGCTGATGATCAGGTCAATGACGAGATTGGCGGCGATGAAGAAAATGCCCGAGACGAGGACCACGGCCATGACGGCGTTGAGGTCCTTCTGCAGGATGGCGTCGAGGCCGTAGGAGGCAAAGCCGCCCCAGGAGAACACCATTTCGACGACGAAGGCGTTGCCGATCAGCGAGGCGAATTCGAGCCCCATGATCGTCAATGGCGCGATCGAAGACAGCTTCAGCAGATAGCGAAAGACGATGACACGGTCCGGCACACCGAAGGATTTCAGCGTCAGAACATGATCGCGGCGCTGATGGTCGATCATTGCCGAGCGGGTGATGCGAGTGATCTGGCCGATGCCGGCCATTGCCAGCGACAGCGCCGGAAAGGCGAGATGCTGGAGGGCGCTCAGAAACACGTCCGGGCGGCCAGCAAGTAGGCTGTCGACCAGCAGGAAACCCGTGGGGCCAGCGGGTGCGCCGAGCTGGAAATCGACCCGGCCGAGCGTCGGCCATGAGGGAAAATGATCCGCCGCGAGGATCTGAAGAGTCACCGCGAAGAGAAAGCTCGGAATGGTGACGCCGATGAGCGAGAAGAAACGGCCGCTATTGTCGATCCAGCTGTTCCTGTAGCGCGCCGTCAACACGCCGAGTGGCACGGCCACCGCGAAAATGATGACGATGGTGACGATCACAAGCTCCAGCGTCGCCGGCAGGAAGGTGGCGATGTCGGCGCTGACCTCCCGATCGGACACGATCGAACGTCCGAGGTCGCCGGTCACCGCATGGCTGACATAGCTGACATACTGGGTGATCAGCGGCTCATCGAGGCCCATGCGCTGGCGAAGCTGGTCGACCTGCGCTTGCGTTGCGCTCGGACCGAGGGCCATGCGTGCCGGGTCGCCCGGAACGATGCGGGCGAGCACGAAAATCATCAGCGACAACACGAACAGCACCATAAGGAAGCCGACCGCGCGCCGCGCAAACAAGGCGACGTAATAATTGCCCATTGGCAACCCTTTCCCCTCAGCCGGTTATCGTCCGGCCTGTCTGCCGCTTTTTGCGGTCGAAGGCAGTTTCAAGCCGAAAGGGTCGTTTGCACAACGGCTAGAAAGGATAGGTTTTTACAAGAAAGGTATAGGTTCTTGTATCGGCCGAACGAGCGAACGGTGTATATCGCGCGGACTGCAACCTGATCAGGAAATGACGCCGAGCGCCTTTGCAGCGATGATCGCTTCCCGTCGGCGGCTGCAACCGAGCTTGCGATAGAGATTGCCGAGGTGGAATTTCACCGTGGCCTCGCTCAAGCCCAGGGCATGGGCGATGAACTTGTTCGACGCCCCCTCAGCAATCATCAGCAGCAGGCGGGTTTCGCGCCGGGTCAGGCCGTTCTTTTCGCCGAGCGGAGTGTTGGGCAGGCCGGTGTCGCGCAGCCGGCGCAGGATCTGCTGGGACGTCGGCGTGGTCTGCAGGAAGTCGCTGATGCGCCGGTCGCCGGTCAGTTCCCGCAGGAATTGCCGCTCTTCCGACAGCGGCGCAATGGTGCCAAGCCGCGCCGCATTCTCGAACGTTTTCTGCAGGATGGCGCGCGCGCTCGTGAGGTTGTGCCGGCGACGGGCGACATAGGCCTGCCAGACCTCGATGCACAATCGCTGACGGCCCGTCAGGTTGAGGTTGCTCGCCAGCGCCGTAAGCTGACGGTCCAGATGCACGCGCCCCGGCATTTCGAAGACGATATGGCGCAGCCAGACGACTGCCAGGGCGATCTCGTCGCGGTCCTGCAGGCGGGTCAGTTCGTCAACCGCCGCCTCCACCCAGGTTCTGTTGATCCGCGCCTGCACTGCCGCAAGCTTTTCTGCCGCTTCCTGCCAGCGGTTGCCGTTCTGCAGGATAACGGCGTCGCGGACCTCGATCATCAGGCGGAACTGTCTGTTGTAAACCTGATAGGCGCGCCAGCGATCGAGGAAGCCGCGTGCGGCGATCATCGAAAAATGCTCGCTCAGCGCCTGGCTGCCATATTGCAAGGCGAACTCGATCAGGCTCGGCCAGATTTCACCATGCGAAAAGTCATCCATTTCGGAGGTCAGGAAGCGCGCCAGTGGCTCCGGCTTGCCGTCCTCGTACTCAACGCATGCCTGTAGCAAAGCGAGCAGTCGCGCATCCATCGGGCTTTCGAACGGCACGCGCGACAATTGCTCGGCAGCGTCGACCGCGTTCCTGCGGGCACGCACCGCATCGCCGCTCATCAGGTGCATCATCGCCTGATGCAGGTTGATGTAGAAGCACAGAAGCGGCACGCCCGCGCGCTCGTAATGGAAGAGCGCCCGATCGGCGATGTCCTGTGCGACGGCGAACCGGCGGCGGCGAATGTAGAATTCCAGGATCGAATTGTAGATGCTGCCGCGCTCAAGATCGGCGTCGAGCGGAAACTCCGACAGGAGCGTCGTCGCTTGCTCCAGAAGATCATCGCCGAGCACGACGTCTTCGTAGATCAGCATCACCAGGCGGAAGGAGCGGAATGCGGCTGAGAATGCGGCACGATCACTCAGTACCTTCAGCACATTGTTGGCGCGCGAGCCGTAACAATCAGCTAGCAGCCGCTGTGCGCGCAGCACCTCGCCGCGCTTCAGCGCCTGCATCGCAAGTGCGGTGACGATTCCCTCATTCTGCGCCGCCAACTCGGCTGGGAACCCGGCGAGAACCCGGTCGAACGCTTCCGAGCCGTGGAAGAAGATGTAGTACCGGCCGAAGTTCGCGATGAAGGCGCGAACCGCCAGTTCGTGAAGCCCGGCGCGCTGCAGCACGGCGATCGCCTCTGTCTGCATGCCGTGCGCCGCATAGGCAGTTGATATCGCCGGGACACGCGTGCTGTCTTCGAGACGCTCAGCCAGCACCATGTCAACCGCTGTGGCGAGCGGACCGGCAATGCCACTTGCCTGCAGATAGGCCTGCACAGCTTCTTTCGCCTTGGCCGCCGGCTTTGCCGCCTGCTGGGCGAGCCTGAGCTGGACGAGTTCGAATTCGGCCGTTTCACTCAGGACATCGTCTGCCAGAAAGCGGGTGACAGCTGCCTCTTCCCGTGAGGCGCGGGAGAACAGCCCAACCAGAAACGGCCACCCTCCAGTCTCCGCCAGCAGCGGCCCGACCGCCGCCCTGCCACAGGTTGCCTCGAGTTCGCCACGTGAGAAGCAGAGGTCCTGAGCACCAAGGAAGAGTGCCTTGCCGTAGGCAATCGCCCGATCGAGACCGCGGAGGCGGGTATACGGCCGCTTCGCGATCACGACGCGTCGTCCCTCGTCCCGCCAGATTGCGGGAATTTCGGCTTCCAGCGTGTCCGGTGGCAGATCCCAGAGCAGCACGCCATCGCAGAAATCGTCCTCGCCGGGAGAACGCGCCGATCGCCATATGCGACATTGAAGATGGGACGCCAGTTGCGACAAAAGCGTCGACTTTCCCATGCCCGCAACGGCGTCCAGAACCACGATCGGTTCTGCCGCCATCACGATGCGTCGCAGAAGACCGTCTCGCCGGATGTCGATCGTTTTGTGGGGCGTATCAGCCATTCATTCTCTGCCCATCGGGCGAAGCGCGGTTGTCGGCGAAACCTAGACAAGGACGCTCGGGTTGGCAAAGGCGGAATAGACTGGCCGGCCAACATCGGCCGCAATTATTCGCTGCGCTGCTAGAAATCGCGAAAACGATCGACCAGGGCGTCGACCGCAACGCGCACGCGCGGGGTCGTGCCGAGCCGATGCGGCCAAAGGGCAAAGATGGGCAGCGGCACGGGCGCAAAGGCCTCGAGAACGGGAACGAGCCGACCGTCTGCGACCGCATCGTCGACAATCCAGGTCGGCAACTGCACGAGCCCATGCCCGCGGCAGGCTGCGTCCGCCATCAAGGCGTGGTCGGCAATGCAAAGCGCGCTGCGAACGTCGATGTGCTTCGTCTGCCCGGATTCAGTAAACCGCCAGGTCTCTGCTGCGCGCCCACGCGATTGCGTCACGCCATGATGCGCAGCAAGCTCCGCGGGGCGCGACGGTGTCCCGTGCCTCGCCAGATAATCCGGCGCACCGCAAAGCGTCAGGCGCTGCACACCGAGTTTTCTGACCATCAGGTCGCCACCGCCGGCAAGTTCGCCGACACGCACGCAGAGGTCGATGTTCTCTTCGACCAGATCAACAAGCCGATTGGTGAAGGCAATATCGAGTTCGAGTTTCGGATGGTCGGCGGCCAAGCCGATCAGGCATGGCCCGGCAATCCGCCTGCCGAGCAATTCCGGCAAACTCACCTTGAGGCGGCCGGCGGGTTCATCCATGCGCGAGGCAAGCGCGGACTCGACCGCGGCCAGTTCCGCCACGGCGCGTTCGCAACCATCGAGGAACACTCTGCCTTCCTCGGTAAGTGCGAGATGGCGTGTGCTGCGCTGAAACAGACGCACGCCCAGCTGGCTCTCAAGCCGGGCAACAGCCTTGCCCACCGTCGATGTGGAAAGGCCAAGCCGCTCGGCAGCTTCGGAAAAACTGGAAGACCGCGAGGCCTGCATGAAGGCTCGGATCGCACTGAGATGATCGCCGGGAAGCATGACACACTCCAGAACTCCATTCGCAGTTACTGCGAAAACTGTTCTCATAAGCGATTTTCATTCGCGGATATAGTGCGCCCATTCATTGACATCCTAGGGATCCGACAGAATGAGAAAGCACAGAGTAGCAATCATCGGCGGCAGCTCCGGCATCGGCCTGCGCGTTGCCGAGCGCGCGATCGACCTTGGCGCGGACGTGGTTATCGGCGGGCGCGACGCGGAAAAGCTGCAGCGTGCGGCAAGCAAGCTCGGTCCGGCCAGCCGCGCGCTGACGGTCGACAATGTCGATCAGGACTCCTTGCGCAGCTTCTTCGAGCAGGCAGGTCCGATTAACCACCTGTTCACGCCAGGCGCATCCTACTCGCGCGGACGGATCGACAAGGCGTCCGACGAGGTCGCCGAAAGCTCCTTCCGATCGAAGTTCTGGGGGCAGTATTATGCGGTAAAGCATGCGCTGCCGTACCTGGATACCAACGGCTCCATTACCCTGATGGCGGGCGCCTACAGCGTCAGGCCGGCGGCAGAAGGTGCCGCCTATGGCGCCTGCAATGCCGCGATCGAAGGCCTGGGGCGAGCGCTCGCCGTCGAACTGGCGCCGATCCGCGTGAACGTCATTTCGCCCGGCACGATCGACAGCGACCTGTGGCGCCGTCAGCCGGACGCCATCCGGGAGGCTTCCTTCTCCAGCTATGGCGAGGCTGCGCTGCTCAAGCGGGTCGGCACCACCGATGAGGTGGCGCACACTGTCATCTACCTCATGGAGAACGGCTTCATGAACGGCTCGACGCTTTACCCCGACGGGGGCTTTGCCTTGCGTTGAGCCCAACCGCGGTGATTGACCGCTCCCATCACGTCAACACCATTCCCGTCGTATCGGGAATGGGCAAGGCCGCGGCGCCGTATCGTTCGATCAAGAGCGGCTGCTTTCCGTTGCTTTTGTGGGTCCGAGACACCTGAAGTCAGCCGCTCAATGTCTGTCGCTTGCAACGCGTTGTTGTCCAGCGCCGGCGGCAAATCTCTCGGCAAAACCCCAAAGGTTGAAAATTCTCGCAGCTCAATCGTTGTCCGGACGGCTCTTGCGCCAACGTCGCTATATTTAGTCTATAATTTCAATAGAGAATATTGAAAGGTCGCAAACAACAGGTAGGCTTCTCATACCATTTGCGGCCAGTCACAACAGCAGTGTGCAGACACACCCAGATGAAGACGGCAGCGCCGCAGCACAGACAGTGAAGGAGCCTTCCATTGACCAACGCCAACTCATCCCTTCCGATTCTCGATTTGCAACGCTTTGCGGCGGGCCATCCCGAGCGGGCGGCGGCGCTTGACGAATTGCGCAGCGTCGCCCGCTCGGTGGGCTTCTTCTATCTGGAGGGGCACGGGATTGCGCAGGAGCAGATCGATGGTGTTCTCGATCTCTCGCGTCGCTTCTTCGCTCTGCCGGAACAGGACAAGCTGGCGATCGAAATGCGCAAGTCGTCGCATTTTCGCGGCTACAATCGCGCCGGCCTCGAATACACCCGGGGCACGCAGGATTGGCGCGAACAGGTCGATTTCGGGCCCGAGCGCGAACGCATCGAGCTTAACGCTGGCGATGCGCCGTGGAAACGGTTGGTCGGTCCCAACCAGTTTCCTGACGCCCTGCCCGACCTGAAGCCGGCGATCCTCGCCTGGATCGAGGCAGTCACCCGCCTTGGCATCCGCCTGATCGAGGTTTTCGCCGAGGCGCTCGGTCAGCGCGCCGACGTATTCGAGCCGATTTACCGCGACGGCCCCAATCAGTTGTTGAAGATCATCCGCTATCCTGGCCGAGACAAGACGGAAAGCGACCAGGGGGTCGGCGCCCACAAGGACGGCGGTTTCGTCACCATCCTGCTTCAGGATGAAGTCGGCGGCCTGCAAGTCGACGACGGCAAGGGCGGCTGGATCGATGCGCCGCCGAAGCGCGGCACCTTCGTCATCAATGTCGGCGAGCTTCTGGAGCTGGCATCGAACGGCTACCTGCTTGCCAATGTTCATCGCGTGGTCACGCCGCCCGCCGGTGGTGATCGCCGCTCGGTCGCCTTCTTCCTCGGCGCCAACCTCGCTTCCACCATTCCAGTTCTCGACCTGCCACCCGAGCTTGGCGCAGAAGTTCGCGGTGTGACGCAGGACCCGCTCAACCCCCTGTTCCATGAAGTCGGGCGCAACGTCCTGAAATCACGCCTGAGATCACACCCCGACGTCGCTGCGGCCCACCACGCCGATCTGGTCGAACAGCTGAAGGTGCCGGTGCCAGCCTGAACAATGCAACTACAACTGCAACCGCTCAACCGCTGAAGGAAGCAATCCATGACGATCCATCAAAAGCCTGAGGAACCTGCAGTCGAAGTCAAGGCGCCGAACGGCCTGCGCGATACGTCGCGGCCGCTTCAGCCCGAAACACTGGCGCTTCATGGCGGCAGCTATCGTTTCGATCCGGTCACCGGCGCGGTCGCCGTGCCGATCTATCAGACGACCTCCTACCAGTTGCCTGGGACAGACGGCGCCGACAAACTGTTTGCCCTCGAGGCCGCCGGCCATCTCTACACGCGCGTCTCCAACCCGACGCAGGATGCATTCGAGCAGCGCCTTGCCGAAATCGAAGGCGGTGCGGCGGCACTGGCGCTCGGGTCCGGCCAAGCGGCGTCGGCCTACGCCGTCCTCAACCTTGCCAGATCAGGAGACAACATCGTTAGCGCCGCCGGCCTCTATGGCGGCACCTGGGCGCTCTTCGCCTCGACGCTACAAAGTTTCGGCATCGAAGTACGCTTCGTCGACGCGTCCGATCCCGAGGCGTTTGCCACGGCGACCGATGACAAGACGCGGGCCTACTACGCGGAATCCCTTCCCAATCCGAGCCTCGAGGTCTTCCCGGTCGGCGAGGTCGCCGAGATCGGCCGCCGGTTCGGTATTCCGCTTGTCATCGATAACACGGCAGCACCGTTGACCATTCGGCCGTTCGATCATGGTGCTGCGATCGTCGTCTATTCCACCACGAAGTATATCGGCGGACACGGCACCTCGATTGGCGGCGCCATCATCGATAGCGGCACCTTTCCCTGGCACGACCATGCCGCGCGCCATCCCAATCTGCACGAACCGGACGCGAGCTATCAGGGAAAGACCTGGCTGGAGAAGGCCGCCACGATCGACTTTCATCCCTATATCCTGCGCGCCCGTGCCGTGCTGCTGCGCGACCTTGGTGCTGCCATCAGCCCGCAGAATGTCTTCCAGTTCATCCAGGGGCTGGAAACCTTGCCGCTACGCATCCGCCAGCACAGCGAAAACGCCATCAAGGTCGCCGACTTCCTGCGCTCGCATCCCAAGGTGGCGCGGGTCATTTTTCCGAAGTTTCAGGAAGGCGTCGCCAAGGCGCGGGGCGAAAGATACCTGCGCAATGGCCACTTCGGCGCGTTGGTCGGTTTCGAGCTGAAAGACGGACGCGAGGCTGGTCGTTGCTTTATCGACGGGCTGCAGCTGCTCTACCATGTCGCCAATATCGGTGACGCGCGGTCGCTCGCGATCCATCCGGCAACGACGACCCACTCGCAGCTCTCCGAGGCAGACCAACTGAGAACCGGCGTCACGCCTGGCTATGTCAGGCTATCGATCGGCATCGAGCATCCCGATGACATCATCGCCGACCTGAAACAGGCCATTGACGCCGCCTGAGCCGGCGACGTCCACAATCTGCTCTTTGGCCCAACCGTCAGCAACGGTTGGGCTTTTGGCATACTCGCTGACCGGCTCAGGACTTGCGCAGATCGAGGATGCGCCCGAGGGTCAGAAGTCGCGGCTTGCCGTCTTGCACAGCGCCCGCGAAGGTAGGCCCGAACAGAAACATCATACCTGCTGCGCTGCCACGGTCGGGCTGCGCCAGTGGTGGAAGGAAACGCCATGACGTTCGAAAATACCCAGGTCCTTCTTGCTTCCCGCCCAGACGGCAAGCCAAAACCGGATGATTTCGAGATCGGCCATTCCGCGATACCGGAACCTGCCGCAGGCCAGATCCTGCTGAAGATCCTCTATCTATCGCTTGACCCCTATATGCGCGGGCGTATGAATGCCGGGAAATCCTACGCAAAGCCCGTCGAGATCGGCAGCGTCATGGAAGGCGGAACGGTGGCCCGCGTCGTACGGTCACGCCATCCGGATTTCGCCGAGGGCGATTTCGTGCTGTCGCATTCCGGTTGGCAAAGCTACGCGCTCTCCGATGGTGTGGGCCTGCGCAAACTCGACCCGCAGGCAGCACCCCTTACAACCGCGCTCGGCGTCTTGGGCATGCCGGGCTTTACCGCCTATTCCGGCCTTTTGACGATCGGCAAGCCGAAGGCGGGCGAAACGGTGGTGGTTGCCGCAGCAAGCGGCGCCGTGGGATCGGCCGTTGGCCAGATTGCCCGCATCAAGGGCGCGCGTGCCGTCGGGATTGCCGGAGGTGCTTCGAAGTGTGCGTTCGTTCGCGACGAACTCGGCTTTGACGCGGTCATCGATCACCGCGCAGCCGATTTCGCCGAGCAACTGGCAACAGCCTGCCCCGGCGGCATCGACGTCTATTTCGAGAATGTCGGCGGGCATGTCTGGGATGCGGTGTTTCCGCTGCTGAATGATTTCGCCCGCGTTCCCGTCTGCGGCTTGATCGCGCAGTACAACAGCCGCCCTGGCGAACAGACGGGTGGCGACCGCCTTCCCACCGTCATGCGCGACGTTCTGAGCAAGAGCCTGTCGATACGCGGCTTCATCCAAAGGGAGTTCGTCGACCAGCGCCCCGACTTCTATCGCGAAATGGCCGCATGGATTTCCGCGGGCAAGGTTCGCTATCAGGAAGATATCGTCGACGGTCTCGAAAACGCGCCGACCGCTTTCATCGGCCTGCTGGAAGGCCGCAACTTCGGCAAGCTCGTCATCCGCGTTGCCGACGAGGCGTGAAAGC
Source organism: Ensifer adhaerens (assembly GCF_013283195.1). Classification (GTDB taxonomy): domain Bacteria; phylum Pseudomonadota; class Alphaproteobacteria; order Rhizobiales; family Rhizobiaceae; genus Ensifer; species Ensifer adhaerens_G. The sequence continues at coordinate 234,403 of NZ_JABEKT010000004.1, forward strand.
CGGAGCGGCGGCACGCGGTGCCGCCGCTCGACGCCTAAGGATTTCCGACAATTCCAAGGCTGGCCTTGCCGAGGCCGTCTTCAATAGACGCGGCCAGTTCCGGTGCATAACTCCTCATAGCCGGCTCAGTCGTCAGCGAGATTTGCTGCGGACCTTCCGCCGAACGCATTTCGTCAAGAGCGCTGGTCGCCTCCTGCGTCAACCCGAGCTGACCGGCGACAGCCAGTCGCAGCAGATTGACGGCCCGGTCCGACGAGTTTGCAAGCTGGCGCACGCGAAGCAGGGCCTCTTCGTAACGGCGCCCTCGATAGGCATCGAGGGCCAGCGTCAAAGCCGCGTCGTGATGCGTATACTCTCCATTTTCCTCTGCCAGTCGCGCCAGCCTCAGGCCTTCGGACCAATGGCCGGAGATGTACTGCAACAGACCCATTCTGGCTGGGATAGCCTCATCCAGCGGATTGAGTGCGCTGGCGCGCTGTCCCGACAGAAAGGCAGCTTCCCGGTCACCGGCAGCAAAACGCGCCATCATCTGCGCAACGTAGCTCTGGCTCGCCTGGGGAGCAAGCGCGACAGCTCTGTCGGCAAGCTTCAGTGCTCTGTTGCCAACGGTCGGCGAGGCGCCTGCCTCGCCCGTCGCCACCAGGACCATGGCCAGGCTGGCCGATACATCGGGATCATTTGCCTTGTAGGCGAGCGAGCGCTCCAGGCAAGCGAGCGCATTCGCGAAATTTTCAGCATCAGCCCGCGCCAGCGCCAGATCGGCCTGCAACACGCAACCATATCCCAGCGACGGCGCTGCTATCTGGCGTGCGGTCTCCAGACTGGTGACCACACCGTCTTCACCCGCAAGCGCGCGCGCAAGTCGCACCAGAAGGGCTTGCTGGACTTCCTCGACGTTCCCGCCATCTTCGAGCGTCAGTTTCGAGGCGCCGGAGCGCAAGGCCTCGTTGCTCTGCGGGTCTACCACCTGCCAGGCAAGCTCGTGAGCATCGTTTGCCATGTTGTAGCTGATCGACAGTTTATACTCCTTGCTGCCGGCAAGGCGGACAGCGGATCTGGGCGCAACCCAGCCGGTCACCGATGCGACGTCGATGCCCTCAGGCGGCTCCTGCGCCAGCGTCCGCACCGACGAGAACTGCGACAGCGCGTGGACCAGATAGCCCCCGACCCTGCGCCGCTCTTCGCTGCCTTTCAATTTTTGCGGTTCAACATCGACGATGATGGTCGGTTTTTCCGACAGGATCGGCTTCCAGGGAAATTGATCGGCCGTCGAAACATAAAAGGCAAAAGCAAGCGCCAAAACCCCTGCGCCGGCAAGGGCAACGTTCGCCATGGATAGGCGACGACCGACAACAGCCGTCAAAGACAATTGCTCGGGCGGCTCCGGCACATAAGAGGACATCGGCGGCGGAGCGAGCAGAACCTGCGGCGGTTTGCCGTCAGACCGGACAAAGAGCGGCACGTAGTTGCCCTTAGGCAGCTCGATACGCAGCGTGGCTTCATCGCCAAGCGCTTCATAGTATTGTGCCAATGCAGCGCGAAGTCGCGACGCCTCGACCCGAACGATGGGGTCCGTTGCCGGATCGAACGAACTCGGCCGGGCAAAGACGTCGATCGCGATCGTATAGGCCTTCACCGACGCTGACCGCCCGGCGAAGAACTCTTCAACCAGGTATCGCAACAGTTTGCGGTGGCGCTCGGTGCCGTGAAAGCGCGGATCGCTTAGCATGCGATCGAGTTCGGCTCTGGCCGAGCGTTCGGCAACAGGGCAATAAGCCGCTCGGTCCGCGTCTTCTCCTGTTTTCATACCGCGCCCCCATCTACCTACAACCCGAAAGAGAGTGCCAATGCGAGGTGAACTCTAGATCACACACCGGGCAGCGGGAAGTGAAATATTGACCCGTCACAAAACATTTTCAAAGAAACGCCGCAGGTTCAAAATGAAACAGTGTCCGGACTTGAAAACCACTGAGTTCTCAGGGGAAAACCGATAGAACAGGGCGATGCCATACGAATGAATAACTAATCACATTGGATTAGATTTGTTATCTGCATTGGCAAGACAGATGGAAATCACTTCCTCTTCGATCTCTAGGCAGATCAGTTCGTACTCCGACACCATCGAAGTATCCTGCGGATCACGCCGGCGCTGGCGATCAAGCATGGCATCCGCCTCGTCATAGGCCTCGCAAAGACTGGCGAGCGGCATGTTCTTGGCAGTCAGAAGCTGCAACTGGCCGCGCAGCGCCGGAAGCTTGAGCATCAGCTTCAAAAGTCCCCGTTGTTTGGCTTCGTTGGGCATTGTGCTCTACCCGATTGAACGATGATCGATGCTTCATGCCACACCTACGCGCGAAGACCTCCTTCACGCGCATCTTGCACAGATCGAGCGGTGTCACCGCCACTCTGATTGCCAGCGTCTCGTTGAGATTTGCCTATCTGACGGATACAGTCTCGGGACAGGCAGATGACCAACTTCCGCCTGCACCTCTCCTGCGCTGCAGATTTGCAGGAACCTGGTCCGTGCGGAAGTACGTAACAGTTACATTGGTGCCGACCGCTTGACGCAGGCTGCATAAAGGCGCGGAACCACGCCGCTGGCACGCATCGGATCATGCATCGCTGACCGGGCCAGAGGATTTTCGCCGCGGCCGCTTTTTCATGAACCGCCAACGCGCGACAGACCGCAGCCGGTGCTGCTTGCCCGGCTTGGGCGATGCGCTACAGTTGGCGTTGCCAGGCGTTACGCTTGGGCTGCTGCGATCTTCGGCCTTCAATCGCTGCCGATTGTAACTGTTACGTACTTCAACGCGGAATGCTGCTTCGCTTAGAATACCTGCGGCGACATCCGGCGACGGACCCTATCGCGTGTTGAGCACAACGGAGAGAATTCCATGCGATCCTTGGACAAGATTTCTCGTGAACGACGTATTGTGACGTCCCTTTCCGCCGGGATTGCCGCGACCGTTATGACGCTGTTGAGCACAGAGCTTGCGGCAAGCGACGACAAACTGAGCGGCCTGCCGTCGCTTGTCCTTGGCGGACAGACGGCGACAGCGCAGACGTTCCAATTCGAGACCCCGTTCAACAATCTCGTCAATGCGGGGCCACTCTCAATTGTGCTCGAAAAGACAACTCTCGACGAGGTCAAGACCGCGTTCGGAGGCAACATTCGCAGCCGCTCTGTGGAGGGCCTGTCGATCGGCTGGCTGTGCTACGAGCTTGCGACCGGTAACCTGCCTCGGCGCATCTGGTTCGTCGCAAACGGCCGAGACGCCGCAACGCCCGCCGAAAAGCCGGTGACGTTCATCTCCACCGAAGAAGTGGCCGGCGACACCGATAAATGCGACACCCCAACCGTGGAGCTCGCCCCCCTGCTTCTACCGGTTCCGACCTTGAAGGACGGCACCGAAGCCTTGGAAAAACGCTTCGGCGCAGCGCCGCAGCAAGGGATGGCGCGCTACGCCCACGAACACCAGGATGAACAGAACACCACGGTTATGCAGTCGCTCGTTTACAGACTGAAAGACGGCCATATCGATGGCATCGCCTTCACACAGGTTACATCGAAATAGCAGCCATATCGGCATCACTCGCCACTATGCCGGCGGCGAGTGATGTGGCCGCGACGTTGTCTATTTCTCGAAAGCGTAAATCCTGTTCCAGTCGTCCTTCATGTCGACGAGCAGCCACTTTCGCTGCTCGGCCTCGGTCATCGCCTTGTCGAGCTTGCCGATATGCGACTGGCGATCATAGGCCCATTCGCGCTCGCCGTCGGTGTGATGCACGATCATCCCGAAGCTCGGCCCGGAACCAGATGTAACCCACCGCAGCATTTCGTAGTCGCCGTCGGAATTGCCGGCTGCAAAGATCGGCCGCTTGCCAATGAACTTGTTGATTCCCACCGGCTTGCCGGGACCGTCATCAACGAAGTCCACCTTCGGCTCGCGCATCAGCACGGGTGTGTCGCCCTGCAGTTCGTACTTGGTGGTTATGGTGCTGCCGACGACCTGCTCCGGAGGAATCCCATACATCTGCTCGGTCATCGTGCGCATGAACTCGACGCCGCCGCCGGAGACGATATAGGTCTTGAAATCGTTTGCCCTGAGATACTCCAGCAGCTCATTCATCGGCAGGAAGGTAATCTCGTTGTAGGGCCGGTCGAAGCGCGGATGCTTCGCGCTCGCAAACCAATCCTTGACGATCTTCGCGAACTCGTCGGAGGTCATGCCCGCATGCGTCGCCATCGCGAGTTCGACAATGCCCTTCTCGCCCGACGCAACGACACCAGCCATATCGCCCTTGAGCAGCGATGCGAACGGCTCCTTGTCCTTCCATTCCGGATGGTCCGGGGCCATGGCCTTGACACGGTCATTGATGAACATGCCCTGGAAGTACATCGGCTGCTCGCTCCAGAGCGTGCCGTCATTGTCGAAGACTGCGATGCGGTCCGCCTTGGCGACAAAATCCGGACCACCTTCGCTCGTCACCCGCGTCACGAAGTCAATGATGGCCGATTTCGCCTCGCCGTCTTTCCAGGAGGGAAGGTCGGCCGGAGGCGCATCGGCGGCCAGGGCAAGCGCAGGCGCCGCCAGCATCAGGGCGAGCGAAGCGGCCGCAGCCATAAAGGTCCGCCGCCGCCAGCCTTTCGCTCGTGAATTCCCTGCAATCGGCGCGCGCCGTCCTGCTATCATGGTCATCGGGTACCCTCCTCAGCTGAAACAAGACTGCCTTGGCAAAGACGCTCAGACCCGCCGGATGCAGCGGAAGCCGATATGGGTCGTTGCTGCATTCTCTTCGTGTGCATGGCGAGCTGCCGGGCGGTAGCGACGGCAATAGTTTGGAGCGCAGAGGTGGGACCCGCCCTTTACCACCCGCCGCGCGATCAGGATTTCCGGCTGCCTCGGATCGAAGCTCGCCTCGAGTCCGCCACCGCGCGGATTGGAGGGGATGCAACAGCTTTTTTGCGCAGGTGCCGGATGATTGGTCGACCAGTAGTCGCTCGTCCATTCCCAGACATTGCCGATCATGTCGTAGAGGCCATAGCCGTTAGGAGGAAAGCTGGCGACCGGAGAGGTACGCTCGAAACCATCAGGACGCAAATTCTCCGTCGGGAACGTGCCGTGCCAGGTGTTGGCCATGAAGCGGCCATCCGGCACGAGTTCATCGCCCCAGGCAAATTCCGCCCCCTCCAGGCCTCCCTTGGCGGCAAATTCCCACTCGGCCTCCGTCGGCAGATCCTTGCCTGCCCACGTGGCATAGGCCATGGCGTCGACATAGGAGATGTGCACGACGGGATGGTCGAGCTTGCCGCGGATATTGCTTTGCCGGCCGTAGGGCCGTCGCCAATCGGCGCCGAACTTGAAGTCCCACCATTGCGAGGAATCCCGGCTGACGACCCGTTTGGGTGGATCGAAAATGACCGAACCCGCCCGCATCATTTCCGGTTTGGCACCTGGATAGTCCTTGGGATCGGGCGCCTTCTCGGCAACCGTGACATAGCCGGTTGCGTCCACGAAGGCCGCGAATTGCCGGTTGGTGACCGGCGTTACATCGATCCAGAAACCGTCGACCTTGACCGGATGGGCCGGCGCCTCTTCGGGGTAATGATTGTCAGATCCCATGATGAAGGTGCCACCCTCGATCCAGATGGGCTCGCGCGCGCTGATCGCCATCGGCGTTTCGTCAGGGACCTGCCTTGCCGATAAGACTTGCATAGGACCAAATACTCCCTTCGAGGATGTCCCGATTATCCTAGTCGCCTCAAGCCTAAACGCAAATCTTGCGCATCCAAAGTACGTAACAGTTACGACGAAACAGAAAATGTGGGCCGAAGCGTTTCTCCTCGGCCACGCAGGGCGCAACGCCGCAATCGTCTCCTTCGTTACTGTTACATTCTTTCCATTGGGCCACATGTAACCTTAATCTGCGTTGGCAGTTCACAGGGGCCGGCGGGAAGGGCTAGATCTCATGGGTACACGTGACGACATCGAACTTCTCGGCAAGCGCATCGGCCAAGCCATTGTCGGCCAGGAGGGCATGATCGAGCGCCTGCTGCTCGGTCTCCTGAGCAATGGCCATCTGCTCGTCGAGGGCCTGCCGGGGCTTGCCAAGACGCGGGCGATCAAGAGCATGGCGAAAAACCTCGACGCGCAACTGTCCCGCATCCAGTTCACGCCGGATCTTCTCCCCTCCGACATCACCGGCTCGGAAGTCTATTTCACCGAAGGCGGCAAGGGCGAATTCCGCTTTCAGCAGGGGCCGGTCTTTGCCAACCTCATCCTGGCCGACGAGGTAAACCGCGCGCCGGCGAAAGTGCAGTCCGCCCTGTTGGAGGCGATGGAGGAGCGGCAAGTCACGGTCGGCGGTGCCAGCCACGAACTGCCCGGCCTCTTCATGGTCATGGCGACACAGAACCCGATCGAGCAGGAAGGCACGTATCCCCTGCCTGAGGCGCAGCTCGATCGTTTCCTGATGCACATCCAGGTCGATTATCCCGACGCCAAGTCGGAGGCCGAGATCATGCGGCTGGTGCGATCGGAAGAAACGGCCGTCACCTCGAAAGCGAGGTCGGACGAAAAGCTGGCTCAGGATGCGGTGTTTTCGGCGCGCAAGGAGATCTCAGCGATAACCGTTTCGAGTGCGATCGAGGATTACATCGTCGCTCTCGTCATGGCGACGCGCTACCCGGACAAGCTCGACAAGGATCTCTCCAAATGGATCCAGGTGGGCATCAGCCCGCGTGGCGTCATCGGCCTCGACAAGGTCTCGCGCGCCCATGCATGGCTGAAGGGCCGAGATTTCGTCACGCCGGATGACGTGCAGGCAACCGTGCACGATGTTTTTCGCCATCGCCTTGTCCTTTCCTATGAAGCCCACGCCGGCGGCACGACAGCCAACCAGGTCATCGACCGGATAGTGCAGCAGGTTGCTGTCGCCTGAGAGATGGAGAAGGTTCGATGGCAATATCCCTTTCCGCATTCGCAAGGTCGAAGGGCATCTCCCGTCCCGGGAAGGCGGAGGCATCAGGCGCCTACACCTCCGTCGACGAACTGGTCGCGCTTGAGGCAATCGCCTGCGACCTGACCTTCCTTCGCAAGGCGCCGGTGCGACGATTGATGGCCGGACGTCATGAATCGCGCATGCGTGGCCGTGGGCTATCCTTCGAGGAACTTCGGGAATACTTGCCCGGCGACGACGTTCGCACCATCGACTGGCGGGTGACGGCACGGACAGGAAAGCCGGTCGTGCGGGTCTATGACGAGGAGAAGGATCGACCGGCACTGGTGATCGTCGACCAGCGCATGAACATGTTCTTCGGCAGCCGGCGTGCGATGAAGTCGGTGGCGGCAGCGGAAGTGGCGGCACTCTGCGCCTGGCGCATCACGGCGCTCGGCGACCGGGTCGGCGGCTTCGTGTTCGGTGACGAGAGCGTCGATGAGGTCCGCCCCCACCGCAGCCGCGAAGCCGTCATCCGTTTTGCCGACGTCATCGTGCGCCACAACACCGCACTTACCGCCGCCTCCCAGGTTGCAAGGGGCGACGAGCAATTGGATCTGGTGCTTTCAACCGTCGCCAATATTGCCAAACACGATCATCTGATCATCGTCATCAGCGATTTCGACGGGCACGGCCTGGAAACGCGCGACATGCTGCTGAAGCTGTCTGCTCATAACGACGTGATCGCCATCCTGATCTACGATCCCTTCATGCTCGAGCTGCCGCGCAAGGGCGACATCGTCGTCAGCGGCGGTGCTCAGCAGGCCGAACTTCAGTTCGGCCGTGGAAACGTCCGCGAAGCGATCGACAGCTTTGCCCGCAAGCGCGGACGGGCGCTGAAGGCATGGCAGGAGGATTTGGGCCTGCCGATGCTGCCCATCTCCTCGGCGGAAGAGATTGCACCGCAATTGCGCACGATGCTCGGCCAGCTCGCCTGGCGTCAGCGGAGGCGGTAGCGATGGAAGGCACCACGCCAGCGGTCGATCCCGGGCTTGCTGCCGCGCTCCGCGGCCTCGCCGACATCGCCTTGCCGCCTGATGTCTCGATGCTGCCGCAGACCTGGGCGTGGGCCGTACTAGCCGTTCTCGCTCTCTTGGCGATCGCCTTTGCGCTCTGGCGCTGGTACCGCTACCGTCAGCTCAATCGTTACCGTCGCGAGGCGCTTGGCGCGCTGCGCGAGATCGAAGGGCGTATCGGCGCTGCTCAAACACGGGGACATGCGCTCGCTGCACTGCCCGCCCTTCTCAAGCGCACGGCGCTCGCCGTCTGGCCGCGTGAGACGGTTGCCAATCTGAGCGGCAGCGGCTGGATCGGCTTCCTCGACGCCCATTCCGGTGGCCCGGTCTTTCCGGCAGCGGCAGCGCATTTCTTCGAAGAGGCGGAGTACCGCGGGCCGGCAGCGTTGGCATCTGTCCCGGAAGCCGAAGCGAAGGCCCACATCGCGGCGGCACGCCATTGGATCGAGGCGCATCATGTACGTCCTTGATCATCCGTGGCTGCTCGTGCTGCTGCCGCTTCCCGTCGTCATCTGGTGGCTGCTGCCTGCCTATCGCGAACAATCGTCGGCGATCCGCTTTCCCTTCTTCAAGGACATCACCGCGGCAGCCGGCATCGGGGCGACCGAGGGCTCGGTGGTGCCGAAGACCAATCTCGGGCAAAAGCTGATTGCGCCGACCTGCTGGATCCTGGTCGTCCTGGCGCTGGCCCGGCCGCAATACATCGAGCCGCCGATCGAAAAGACCGAACCGCAGCGCGACCTGATGCTGGCGATCGACCTCTCGCAATCGATGGACACCCGCGACTTTCACGATCCAGCCGGCAATCTCCAGGCCCGCGTCGACGCCGTACACAAGGTCGTTGCCGATTTCATCGACAAGCGCCCGGAGGACCGCCTCGGCCTCATCGCCTTTGGCGATGCGCCCTACCCCCTCGTGCCGTTTACACTCGACCACAAGACGGTCCAGGCGATGCTTGCCGATAGCCTGCCGGGCATGGCCGGCCCGCGCACTGCGATCGGCGATGCGATCGGCCTCGCCATCAAGATGTTCGACCAGAGCACGGCGCCGGATAAGGTCATGATCCTTCTGACCGACGGCAACGACACGGCAAGCAAGATGCCGCCTGACAAGGCCGCCGGCATCGCTGCCGATAAGCATATCGTCATCCACACGGTGGGTATCGGCGATCCCAATGCACAAGGAGAGCAGAAACTCGACACGTCGGTGCTGCAGCAGATCGCAACAGCGACGAACGGTCGATATTTCTTCGGCCGGGATCAGGCGTCGCTCGAGAAGATCTACGTGCTTCTCGACCAGCTGACGCCGGCCAACCAGAAGACCCTGTCCTGGCGTCCGCGTATCGAACTTTTCCACTATCCACTCGGTGCGGCGCTGATTGTCCTCCTCCTCTATCACTCCGCGATGTGGCTCCTCTCGGCGCGGACGGCCCGGCAGCGCGAGCGGGAGGCGGACGCATGATCGCCGATTTCCATTTCCTGCGCCCCCTCTGGTTGCTCGCACTGCTGGCTGCGCCCCTGCTTGTGGTCCTGATCGGCCGGCGCACCGACGTGCGCTCGCAATGGAAGGGCATGATCGCGCCGCATCTTCTCGACCATCTGCTGATCGAGAAGGGTGGGAAGCACCGGTTCCACCCCGTCCACTTGACTGCAGCCCTGATCGCGATTGCAGCGATCGCTGCCGCCGGACCGACATGGCAGCGTGAGAAACCGCCCTTTGTCGAAGACACTGCACCGCTGGCGATCGCCATCGATCTCACCGAAACGATGAACGCCACCGATATCTCGCCAACCCGGCTTGAGCGCGCCAAGCTCAAGGTGCAGGACATCCTTTCAATGCGAAAGGGCGCACACACCGCGCTCTTTGCCTATGCCGGCACGGCCCACATGGTCTTGCCGCTCACCGACGATGCCAATCTGATCCGGACCTATCTCGCCGCCCTGTCGCCCGGCATCATGCCGGTTTCCGGCCGGGACACCGGCAAGGCGCTGCAAGTGGTGGAAGCCGCGCTTTCCAGCGAGGCCGTTCCAGGCACGATCCTGTTCATGACGGATGGCGTCGAGCGCACGGCGTTCGACGCCTTTGCGCAGTACAAAGGGCGCAATGACCTGATGGTGCTCGGCATCGGCACCGCCGACGGCGGCCCGGTGAAGACGGCCGGCGGCCAGTTTCTGACGGATGCGACGGGCGCGCGGGTTCGCGCCAAACTCGACGTCGATGCGCTGAAAGCCTTGCAATCGGCTTCGAAGACGCAGGTGGCAACCGTCACGCCCGACGATAGCGACGTACGCTGGATCGTCAGGCGGATCCAGACCAGCTTTGCACAGAAGACGGCGGAGGGTCTGACACGCTGGTACGATGCCGGCTGGTGGCTGACCATTCCAATCACGTTCCTGGCCGCGCTCTGGTTCCGTCGCGGTTGGACGGTACGCTGGGCGGTCTATCTGGTTGCCATCGGCACGGTGCTTTCGGGAGCAAAAGCCGAAGCGGCCGATCGCAGCTTTGCCGATCTCTGGTTCACCCCGGATCAGCAGGGACAACGCGCCATCGCGCGCGGCGATTTCCAGGGTGCAGCCGGCGATTTTGCCGATCCGGCCTGGCAGGGCGTGGCGCTCTACCGCACCGGTCGTTACCAGGACGCCATCGATGCCTTCGCGCAAGCCGATACGGCCGAAAGCTACTACAATCAGGGCAACGCCCTGATGCACCTCGACAAGGCCGAAGAGGCGATTGCCGCCTACCAGCAGGCGCTGAAACGCCGCCCGGACTGGGCCGAAGCCAAACAGAATCTGACGGTCGCCGAAAAACGCAAGGCCGACAAGGACAAGCAGGATCAGGACGCCCAACAGGAGGCCGCCGGCCTCGACCCGGACCAGGTCCAGTTCGACGACAAGGGCAAGAAGGGCAAGGAAGGAACCGTCGCGGGCGCGCCACAGACCGCCGAGATGTGGATGCGCAACATCCAGGTTTCGCCAGCCGACCTGCTCGCGCGGAAATTCGCGATCGAAGCGAAGGATGCGCAACCATGACCCTTTGCATCTGGCGCCCGCTTCTCTGGCTCGTCGCCCTCTGGCTATCACTCGCCAACGTCGCCTTGGCCGCCGACCCCTTCGCGCGTGCCACGCTCGCCACCAAGGGAACGATTTATACCGGCCAGCAAATCGAAGTCGACGTCGACGTCTTCGCTCCCAATTACTTTCTGTCGCCGCCGCAGTTTCCGCTGTTCGACCTGCCCGGCACTGTTGTCACGATGCCCGACGATCGAGGCCTGAACCTCAACGAGACCATCAACGGCGTTGCCTTTTCCGGGATCCGCAAAACCTACATCATTACCCCGCAGGCAGCCGGCGACTACGTATTGCCGCCGGTCGATATCCCATTCGGCTACGCCGCCGTTCCGGGCGAAACAGCACAAGGCCAGGTGAAAATGCCGATGCTGCGGTTCACCGTCACGGTCGTACCGGGAGGTGCTGACGGTCGGTTGACTGTCACCTCCGCCAAGGTGACCATGACCCAGACCTTCGATCGCGACCCGGCAAGCCTCAACGCCGGTGATGCCCTGGTCCGCACCATCATCGTCAACGCGCAAGGGCTCGCAGCGATGATGATCCCGGAGCCGTCCTTCGATGCGCCTGAAGGCGCGCAGGTCTATGTCCACAATCCCGTTCTTTCCGAGGACAGATCCGACCGGGGCGAGTTCCGCGGCGGCATTCGCAAGGATACGGCCACCTATGTTTTTGCGAAAGCCGGTGAGTACACGATCCCTGCCATCCCCTTGCAGTGGTTTGATCCGGCAGTCGGCAAAGCCCAATCGGTCGACGCGCCTGCGGCCAAGGTGTCGGTTGCGGCAGCGCCCGCCAACGCGACAGGTCTTGCCCCACCATCTCCATCGCCGGAGGAAGCGCCCTTCGACTGGTTGTGGTGGATTGCCGCTGGCCTTGCCGTGGCGACATTTGCGCTCGTGATCCAAATTGCCGCCGTTTTGGCCGGTCGCGTCCAGGCATGGTTAGACGAAGTCCAGGCGGACCGAGCGCAGTCCGAACCCACGGCCTTCCGCCGCGTCGACGAGGGATGCCGTAGCGGCGACGCCCAACGTTTTGAAGCGGCGATCGACGCATGGTCGCGCAAGACGGGGAATGTGCCGTTGACGGAGTGGCTCGAACGCTTCGCCGACCCCGGGACGAACGCAGCCTTCGCCGACCACCAGCAGTCGCTTTATCGCTCCACGCAAGCGGCTCAGAAGCCCGATCTCCTGCCACTCAGAGCCGGTCTCACCAAGGCGAGGCGTCGCTGGCTCGAGCAAACCTCCGACATCGAGCCGGCGTCAGACAATGGCCTGCCCGATCTCAATCCGGTGTTCGAAACAGACGTGCTGAACACGCGCTAACGCTTGGCCACCGGGACGTTACGGCCCGATGCAGGCTTTCGTAACCGTTACGTACTTGCCGGTTGCACGCCGTTCAACCCACAGTTCAGCGGTACGATCCAAGACTTTGCCTGCCAGACCCAACGCAATCCGTCGTGGCCTCAGGGAGACATGAGATGCCCATTGATTTGAAGAGTGCCTTCGGCCTGCTGGCTGCTTCGGCGGTCCACAGGTCCATCAAGCCGAAAGCGCTTGCGCTTGCCGGCACCGTGCTGATGACGACGATCTCGGCGTCGTCCCTGCCGGCCTTCGCCCAGGATACAGCCAAGCCCAATATTCTCGTTATTTTCGGGGACGACATCGGCCAGACCAACATCAGCGCCTATTCCTTCGGCGTGATGGGCTACAAGACCCCGAACATCGACCGCCTCGCTAGCGAAGGCGTGCTGTTCACCGACTATTACGCCGAGAACAGCTGCACGGCGGGCCGCTCCACCTTCATCACCGGCCAGTCGGTACTGCGCACCGGCATGTCAAAGGTCGGTGTTCCCGGCGCGCCCGTCGGAATTCAGGATCGCGATGTCACGATTGCCCAGGCGTTGAAGCCGCTTGGCTACGCGACCGGACAGTTCGGCAAGAACCACCTTGGCGACAAGGACGAGTACCTGCCGACCGCCCACGGCTTCGACGAATTCTTCGGTAATCTTTACCATCTGAACGCGGAGGAAGAGCCGGAGCGGCCCTATTGGCCGAAGGATCCGAACGATCCCTTCGTCAAGGCGGCCACTCCGCGCGGTGTGCTGCATTCATTTGCCGATGGTAAGATCGAAGACACCGGTGCGCTCAACACGAAGCGCATGGAAACGATCGACGACGAAACCACGGCGGCGGCCATTGGCTTCATGGAAAAGCAGGTCAAGGAAGGCAAACCCTTCTTCACCTGGATGAACACGACACGCATGCACCTGTTTACGCACATACGGCCTGAATACCAGGGTCAGAGCGGCATGCCCGGCAACGACTATGCGGACGGCATGGTCGAACATGACAACGACGTCGGCAAACTCCTGAAAGCCATCGACGACCTGAAGATCGCCGACAACACCATCGTCGTCTACGCCACGGACAACGGCCCCAATCAGTTCTCGTGGCCGGACGCGGCAACCACGCCGTTCCGCAGTGAGAAAGATACCAACTGGGAAGGCGCTTTCCGCGTTCCCGCCATGATCCGCTGGCCGGGCAAGATCAAGCCTGGCGTCTCCAATGAGATGGTCTCCGGCCTCGACTGGTTCCCGACGCTGCTCGCAGCTGCCGGCGACAAAGACATCAAGGACCGGTTGCTGAAAGGCACGAAGCTCGGCGACAAGGACTTCAAGGTCCATCTCGACGGCTACAACCAGCTTCCCTACCTCACCGGCGAGCAACCGAAGGGATCCCGCAACGAGTTCTACTACTTCAATGACGACGCCAAGCTTGTTGCGATGCGCTTTGACAACTGGAAAGCCGTCTTCTGCGAAATGCGCAAGCCTGGCGGCTTCGATGTCTGGCAAGATCCGTTCACCTGCCTGCGCGTGCCGAAGATATTCAACCTGCGCATGGATCCCTACGAGCGCGCAGACATCGTCTCCGATCAATACAACGACTGGAGGACAAAGAACGTTTATCTTGCCGGGATTGCGACCATGAAGGCAGCTACTTTCCTGGAGACCTTCATCGAGTATCCGCCGAGCCAGAAGCCGGCAAGCTTCTCGGTCGATCAGGTCGAGGAGGGCGTGCATGCCAAAATCGACGAGATCATGAAAAAGGTCCCGGCGGCCCAGTAAGCTGATAAGGGCGGCGCGTCTCGGACGCGCCGCCTATTCCTTTTCCGCATTCAGCATCTATGGTGAGCCGGATTGACCGTAAAGAGTTCCGCACCCGTGTGCCCGGTCGATGTCGACGGGTCCAACGAGAGACAGAGTATGCAGCACCGGGCCTATGCCTTCAGCCCCGCCATGGCCGGCTTCATGCTCTTTTTGTCCGGTGCGGCCGCGCTGATCTTTCAGGTTCTCTGGATCAAGCAGCTCTCGCTCGTCACCGGTGTCGACATCCATGCGGTGAGCGCCGGCGTCAGCGCCTTCTTTCTCGGCCTTGCCCTTGGCAGCTTTATTCTCGGACGTTTCGGTGATCGCGCCACCCGTCCCTTGCGCGTCTATGCCCTGCTTGAAATCGGCGTCGCCCTGCTCGGCGTTGGGGTTACTTTTGGGCTTTCGCGGATCGCCCCACTCTTCGTCTCGATCGAGACGAACCTGCCCGTTGTCGCGTGGACAATGCTGATCCTGATTGTTGCCGCACCGGCTTTTCTGATGGGCGGAACGCTTCCCGTCCTCCTTCGCGCCCTCGAAACAGCGCCCGGCGGGGTTGGAGCCAAGGGTGGGCGTCTCTACGCGGCCAACACACTTGGCGCCATCACCGGCTGCCTTGCGGTCTCCTTCGTTATCGTTCCAGCGCTCGGGGTGCAGGCAACCGGCCTTGCCGCGGCCGCTCTCGGGCTTTCCGCCGCAGCGCTCGCGCTCTCTCGCAGCGCGGTGTCCGCGATCGCTGCACCGGCGGCATTGCCGGCATCCTCCACTGGCGAGGGCGGCTCGCGCCTCGCCCTTGCTCTCTACGCGCTCGCCGGCGGCGTGGCGCTCGGCTACGAGGTCGCCTGGTCGCAGGCAATCGTGCAATTCATCTCGACCCGCTCCTTCGCCTTCTCGGTCGTGCTTGCCACCTATCTGGCCGGCCTCGCGCTCGGTGCAGCGCTGTTTGCACGCCGAACCGATCGGCTTGCCGATCCCTGGACCACATTCGGCCTGCTCATTACCGCGGCGGGCCTCGTCGCACTTTTTGAGTTGGCCGTGCTCGGCACGTGGCTCACGGTTTGGCAGACAAACGCCGAAGCGGCGGTTGCAGCCGTCACAGGCAGCATATTTGCCGGCATGAGCGTCCGCTTCGTCGTGGCCGCACTTGCCATCGTTTTCGTGCCGACACTGATCCTCGGCGCCGCTTTTCCGGTGGCGTTGCGCCTTTCCGTCAACCCTGCCCATATCGGGCGCGATACCGGCCGTGTGCTCGCCTTCAATACGCTCGGCGGTATCGCCGGAACGCTTGCCACCGGTTTTCTGCTGATCCCGACGCTCGGTATCATCCGCAGCTTTGCCATCCTGGCGGTCATTGCCGCGGCGATCGGCCTTGTTGCGATTAGCAGAGGTAAGAGCAGCCTGCGTGCCGGCCCTCGACTTGCCGTGCCGGTGCTCGGTGCCCTCACTCTCTTGCTCGCCATCTTCGTGCCGCCGGACAGGCTCGCCGCTCTGCTGACGAAATCACGCGGCGACGGCACGATCGTTTCCTACGAAGAAGGCCTCGGCGCCACCGTCGCGGTCATCGAGCAGGGGCAAGCCGACCGCCGCTTCCGGCGGCTCTATATCCAGGGTGTCTCCAATACCGGCGATGCCATGCCGTCGCTGCGCTACATGCGGCTACAGGCCTTGTTGCCGCTCCTCATCCACAAGGGCGAACCGAAGTCAGCGCTGGTAATCGGTCTTGGAACCGGCATCACCGCCGGATCGCTGCTGGCCTATCCCGGTCTGGAACGCCGCGTGGCAGCCGAACTCTTGCCTTCGGTCGCCCGCGCGTCTGCTCTGTTTGCGGGCAACCTTGGCGCTGCCGGAGATACGCGGCTGGAGATCCGCCTGCGCGACGGACGGCGCGAACTGCTGCGTAGCGAGGAGCGCTACGACCTCATCACTTTGGAGCCACCGCCGCCGTCCGCAGCCGGCGTCGTCAATCTCTATTCGTCCGACTTCTACCGTCTGGCGCGCGCGCGTCTGGCCGAGAACGGCATGGTGGCGCAATGGCTACCTATCGCCACCCAGAATGACGAGGACACCCGCTCCCTCGTCAGAAGCTTCCTCGACACTTTCCCTGAAGTCACGCTCTGGTCGACCGAGCTGCACGAGATGCTGCTGGTCGGGTCGCTCCAGCCGCAGGAACTCGATGCCACGCGAATTGCCGACCGGATGAAGGAGCGCCCAATTGCCTCAGCACTTGGCGAGGTCGGCATTTCCAGCCCGGCCGATCTGCTGGCGACCTGGATGATGGATCGCTCGGGACTTGAACGCTACGCAGGCAGCGCCCTTCCGGTGACGGACGATCAGCCGCGCATCGAATATGCGGGATGGGTGCGGCCCGACGAGTTGCAGCGCACGCTTCCGTCGCTGATCGCTCTCAGAACCGAGCTTCCGCTCCTTGCGGCCGACCCCGCAACGAAAACGGCGATTGCCGAAGCGCACAACAGGCTTCTGCTTTTCTATCAGGCCTCTCTCAATGCCTATGCCGGCTATCGCGCGGAATGGGCGCGCGACATGGAGGTGCTGATGCGGGTCGAACCGGCCAACCCGTATTACAGGTGGTTCGTTCCAAGCAGTCCGCGGTAACGGAGTTGATTGCTGTCGTTGACGTCCCGCTCTGTCTTCCGAGCGACCCGCTCAAGCCGCGCGGACAACCGCAGCCGACCAAGAATAATTCCGCCGTAAAGGCAGCCTGGCGCGAAATATTTGCGCAACGGCCCTTATGAATGGCACCTGATTGCAACCCGGCATCTACGATCACGGTGTATCCTGTCGCCATTCAATCCAACCATCTGTTGGGCAGGGAGGCAGGAAATCTCATGACGGACCAGGACAATTCAGCAGCCGCCGCGACATCGCGGGCGGCGATGGAAGGTGAGCTGGGCATTCTGGCGCGGCGGCGCATAGAGGCCGGCATCATTGCACCGATCTATGAGGCGATGCGCGAAGAGATCGGCGAGGAACGCGCCCAGTCGATCCTCGACAAGGCTGTCAGCCGCGCCGCCATCGAGGCCGGCAAGGCGTTTGCGGCCAAGACCCCCGGCGGCACCAATCTACGGACGTTCCAGGAGCTGCAGGATCTCTGGACGCAGGACGATGCGTTGACGATCGAGGTGACGAAGGCGACCGACGACGAGTTCCACTACAACGTCAAGCGCTGTCGATACGCGGAGACCTATCGCGAGATGGGGCTCGGCCATATCGGACACCTGCTTTCCTGCAACCGTGACGGCGTTTTTTGCACCGGCTACGATCCGCGCATCACGCTGGAGCGCACGCAGACAGTGATGCAAGGCGCGTCCCATTGCGACTTCCGCTACCGCCTGAATGCTGAAGCGGCGGGAGAAGAGAAATGACCGCCACGGGGCAAGCGCGCAAACCCCTGGCTACCGGCACCAACATGCCTGCGATCAACGGCGACCGGCTATGGGCCGATATCGTTGCCACGGCGGGCTTCGGCGGCACCGACAAGGGCGGCGTGACCCGGCTGACACTGACGGAGGAAGACCGGCAAGTCCGCAACTGGTTTATCGCCGAATGCCGCTCCCTTGGCTGCACGATCGAAGTCGACCGGATCGGCAATATCTTCGCCACCTATCCCGGCGAAGACCCGTCACTGCCGCCGATCGCCGTTGGAAGTCACCTCGATACCCAGCCGCAGGGCGGCAGGTTCGACGGGATCCTCGGCGTGCTCGCAGGGGTGGAGCTGATCCGCACGCTGAAGGAGACAGCGACCGTGCCGCGGCACGACCTGACCGTCGTCAACTGGACGAACGAGGAAGGCTCGCGCTTCTCGCCGGCGATGATGGGTTCCGGCGTCTTTTCCGGCGCATCGCGCCTGGAAGCAATCGAGGCTGTGATCGACCGCGATGGAAAGACGGTTTTGGCGGCGCTCGAAACCATCGGCTATCGCGGTGAAACCGCTGTCGGTCATGTCGGCTTTGCCGCCTATGTAGAGCTCCACATCGAGCAAGGCCCGCTCCTGGAAGCGGCAGCGACCGAGATCGGTATCGTCACCGGCGTCCAAGGCGTGCGCTGGTTCGATGTGACGATCAGCGGGACGGAAGCCCATGCCGGCAGCACACCGATGGCGCAACGTGACGACGCGCTGGTCGCAGCCTCCGAGATCGTGCTGGCCGTGCGCGATATCGCGCGCCGTCACGCACCCGGCGTCGGCACCACAGGGTTTGCCGCAGTCGGCCCCAATTCGCGCAATGTCGTGCCGGGCTCGGTGCAGTTGCAGATCGACATGCGCCACCCCTCCAAAGCAGGGCTAGACCAGATGCAGGCCGCGCTTGAGCAGGCGATCGGGGCGATCAACGCCAGGATCGCCCTCAGTCACATCTGGTCGAAGCAACCGGTCGTGTTCGATCCCGGCATTGTCGATGCCGTGCGTGCCAGCGCAGCCGCACTCGGTTACTCCGCAACCGAGGTCGTCTCCGGCGCCGGTCACGATGCCGCCCATATCGCCGGCAGGTGCCCGACCGCCATGATCTTCGTGCCCTCGAAGGACGGGCTGTCGCACAACGAAGCGGAGTATTCCTCGCCAGAGGAATGCGCCCGCGGTGCCGACGTGCTGCTGCAGACGGTGCTACAGATCGATCTGAAATAACGAAAAGCGTCGCCGGCGGTATGTTCCGCCGGCGACGTTGGTTTCAATGCTCGTTTCCGCGCTCTCAGCGCTTGGTGTTACGCAGGCCGCTAGAGCGTTTCCGATTTAGACGGAAACACAGAAACGCTCTATGTCTCTGTTCTTACGCATTTCCTGACGGAAAACCGCTCCGCACTTTTCCTGGAAATGCTTTATCCCATAGCCACCACGCCTTGCGCCACATGCCGGCTCAGCCGCGGGCCGAGTCCAGTTGCTCGTTATCCTTCTCGACTTGCTGCGCCTTCAGATAGCTTTCGATCAGCAGCTGATATTCCGGGAAGATCTTGGTGTAGATCTCGGCCCATTGCTGCGCGTCGTCGCGGTGCCAGGTGCGCTGCAGTTCGGAGGCGACAGCAGCCGTGTCCATCGGGATAACACCCGCCTGGACGACGCGGGCAAGGGTGATCTCCTGTGCCATCTTCGAATAGGTGCCGGACGCATCGACGACGGCGAAAACCTTGTAGCCCTCGTGCGCGGCGCTGATCGCCGGGAACGCCATGCAGACGCTAGTGATCGTGCCGGCAATGATCAGCGTCTTGCGGGCGGTCGCCTTGACGGCCGCAACGAAGTCCGGGTTGTCCCAGGCGTTGATCTCGCCGCGACGGGCGACATATCTCGCATGCGGCGCATTGGCGTGGATTTCCGGGATCAGCGGGCCGTTCGGGCCTTGCGGCACCGACGCCGTGGTGATCACAGGCATTTTCGCCAGCGTCGCCATGCTGGCGAGCGCTGCCGCATGAGCGCGAAGCTTCGGCATCGGCATGTCGTTGACGGTCTGGAACAGGCCGCTCTGATGGTCGATCAGAAGCATGACCGCATCGTCCGGGTCGATGACCGGGCGGGCGCCGTTGAAGTTTGCGACATTCGTCATGGGCTTTTCTCCTAGGGTGGCCCGCGGTTAGCGGGAAGCCTTGGTGGTGGTGTAGCTGTTGATCAGGTTGCGGTAGTCGGGGATATGGTTCGAGAACAGCGTTCCAAGCCCCTCGACGTCGTTGCGCCAATCGCGGTGCAGTTCGCAGGCGACACCGAACCAGGTCATCAGCTGGGCGCCGGCCTGCGACATGCGATCCCAGGCAGAATGGCGGGTGATGTCGTTGAACGTGCCGGAGGCATCGGTCACGACGAAAACATCGAAGCCTTCCTCGATAGCGGACAGCGCCGGGAATGCGACGCAAACCTCGGTGACGACGCCGGCAATGATCAGTTGCTTCTTGCCAGTGGCCCTGATCGCCTTGACGAAGTCTTCATTGTCCCAGGCATTGATTTGGCCGGGGCGCGGAATGAAGGGAGCATCGGGAAACATTTCCTTCAGCTCCGGCACGATCGGACCGTTCGGCCCGTCCTCGAAACTGGTCGTCAGAATCGTCGGCAGCTTGAAGTATTTCGCGAGATCGGCGAGCGCCAGAACATTGTTCTTGAACTTGTCCGGGTCGATATCCCTGACCAGCGAGAGCAGGCCCGCCTGGTGGTCAACAAGCAGGACCGCAGCCTGATCCTTGTCGAGACGCTTGTATGTTTTTGCCATGGTGAAGGCTCCTTCATCTTCCGTCATGTCCGCGTGCTCGGGCCGTCGATCGGCCGTCATGCGCTCGGCGCGGGGTTCCGAGCACCCGAGAGCTCAAAGTGCCGGTTCGGGGACGGCGCCGAAGCGGCCGTTCTGGAAGTCGGCGAAGGCCTGGCGGATTTCGTCGGCGGTGTTCATCACGAACGGCCCATGCATGACCACCGGCTCGTCGATCGGCTCAGCACTCAGGACAAGCACCGTCGCATCGGAGCTCGCGTCGAGTGTGATGGCGCCGCCTTCACGGCTCATGAGGCCGAACTGGGCTTCGCCGATCAGGTCGCTGCAATTGACGAGCACGGTTCCGCGCAACACCGCCAGCCCGACCGAATGGCCTTGAGGCAGCTCAAGGGCCAGCGAACCGCCCTGATTGAGGCGAAGATCCCAGAGATTGATCGGCGTAAACGTCTGCGCCGGTCCGTTGCGACCGTCGAACGTACCGGCGATCACCCTGAGCGTGCCGGCACCTTCCGGCAGCGTCACTGCGGGAATGTCAGCGTTGAGCAGGGTTTGGTATCGCGGCCTTGCGGACTTGGCCCGCGCCGGGATGTTGACCCAGAGCTGAACCATTTCCAGAGTGCCGCCCTGCCTGGTGAAAGCGTCGGAGTGGTATTCTTCATGCATGATACCGCCAGCTGCTGTCATCCATTGCACGTCGCCCGGGCCGATATGGCCACCATTGCCGGCAGAGTCGCGGTGATCCACTTCGCCACGGTAGACGACGGTCACCGTTTCGAAGCCTCGATGCGGGTGCACGCCGACGCCGCGACGGTGCGTTGCCGGCGCAAACTCCGCCGGGCCTGCATAGTCAAGCAGCAGGAACGGGCTTGCATGCTCGCCGACGCTGTCATGGGACAAAAGCGAGCGCACAGGAAAGCCATCGCCGACCCAGTGCGATCGGGCGTTTCCGAAGATGCCGAGTATCTTGCGCATGTCTGTTTCTCCTTGTGCACCGCGTGACAAGCGATGGCGTTGGGAGGAACATATTCTTGTGACAAATCTGGCGGTAGGCAGCTAAAACGGGCTACAGTGTCCTAAAGACAGGACAATAATTCACCATGCAGGACTTGAACGATCTTAAACTTTTCGTCGATGTCGTCGAGCAGAACGGCTTTGCGGCGGCAGCCCGCAAGCTCGATATGCCGCGCTCGCGGCTCAGCCGTCGCATCGGACTGCTGGAAGAGCGGCTCGGCGTCCGTCTCGTCCAGCGCTCGACGCGCCACTTCGTCGTTACGGATATCGGCAAGGAATACTACCGCCACTGCGTCGCCATGCTGGTGGAAGCCGAAGCGGCGCAAGAGGTGATCGACCGCACGCGTTCCGAGCCACAGGGCGTCGTTCATGTCAGTTGCCCCTCCTCAGTGCTCTATTTCCAGGTCGGCGAGATGATCGCCCGCTTCATGGCCGGCTGCCCGAAGGTCGAGGTGGTGCTGGAGAGCACCAACAGGCAGGTGGATGTGCTGCGGGAAGGCATAGACATTGCCATCCGCGTCCGCTTCCCGCCGCTGGAAGAGAGCGATCTGGTGATCAAGCGACTGGCCGAGAGCGCGCAGCGCCTGGTCGCCAGCCCCCGGCTGCTCCGTCCCGACGCACGGCCCTTGACGCCCGCCGATCTCGCCACCCTTCCGAGCCTGGCATGGAATTCAAACCGGCAGGAGCATGAGTGGTGCCTGGACGGACCCGATGGCGCCAGCGCCATCGTGCGCCACAACCCGCGGCTTGTCACCGAAGACATGGTGGCCCTGCGCCTCGCCGCACTGAAAGGCGTCGGTGTCACACAATTGCCGACCATGGTCGTCAGGCAGGATCTGAAGGATGGAACGCTGGTCGACGTGCTGCCGCAGTGGGCGCCCCGGGCCGGCATCATTCATGCCGCCTTTCCGTCCCGGCGTGGGCTGCTCCCCTCGGTCAGGGCCCTGCTCGACTTTCTTGCCGTCGAATATGCCGAGCTTGCGCGTCTGGACGAACCCAGAACGTGATGCCGCAGCAGTCCTGTATCAGGAAGCGTCGACCGTGCGCGTCTTCAGGATCGCCGAAAAGCGCGGATCGAAGGTACGGCTGATCGGCTCGGCGGCAGCGCCGATGGCGACTGCCCAGGGATCGGTGAATCCGACTTGCAGCCGCGGCAGTCGGCGGTCGCGACGATCGGCGAGCGATGGAAGAAGTGGTTGCATCGCATTGGTGATCAACTGCGCCAAGCCCGGCGGCAGCCCGCCGCACAGGATCACGGTCTGTGGATCGAAGATGGTTTCCAGCGCCTGCACCGCCGCGCGCAATTCGTAGACGGCCGCATCCAGCCAACCTGGCAACCGGATATCCCCGCCTGCGACGGCCGCATCGATGCGGGCATAGAGCTCCGGGTCGGCGGGATCGAACTCGAGCAGCTTGCAGAGAGACGCAATCGAGGCGCGGTATTCGAGCGGTGTGCGCTCATGCTCGGCAGCCCCCCGCGGCCGGCTGAGGATCATGCCGATCTCGCCGCCGTTGCCGTTGGCGCCCCGATAAAGCTCGCCGTTGAGGATCAGCCCGGCGCCAAGACCGTAGCCGAGATAGATACAGATGGCGTGATCGACACCGTGCGCTGCGCCGACCAGACGCTCGGCCGTGGCGGCCGCCGCCGAATCGTTCTGCAAGGCAACATCGAGGCAGGTGCCGGCGGCAAGCGTTTCAAGCAGCGGGTAATTCTGCCAGGCCGCCATCATCCAGGGATCGTCGCCGTCCGCCTCAACCCCGAACGGACCCGGCATCGCCGCACCAAGTCCGACAAGGCGTTGCTCCGATTGCGGCGCGACCGACGCCAGATCACGCCGGGTCTTTTCGATGAGATCGAGAATGGTCTTGACACCGGTCGCCGGCCCGCCCGCCGGAAGGTTGGCCTCTGCGCGCGCCAGAACGGTACCCTCGAGATCCACCGCGATGGTGCGCGTGACGTGCCGGTCGATCTGCAGGCCGATGGCAAAGGCGCCCTCGGCAACCAGGCGATAGGGCGTCGACGGCTGTCCCCGGCCATTGCGGACCGCTGTCAGCGACTGGACCAGCCCGTCGCATTCCAGATCCTCGATGATGTTGGAAACCGTCTGCTTCGTCAGCGCGGTCGCACGGGCAAGGTCGGCGCGGGATAGTTGCCCGTTCAGCCGCAATGCGTCGATCATGACGCGCCGGTTGTGGGCGCTCGTCCCTTCCTGGTTGGTGCCGCTCTTTGCCCGGATCGGTCGCAAATCATTCATCCCGAAAACCCCACTTGACACCGTTAGAATATTGAACAAGAAATAAGTCAAGACAATTGACTTAATTGGGAGCCGCAAAGAGCTCCGGGGGAACGAAGGCTACGACCAGAGGTCGTCACCAGCGCTCCGATAGATATGTCGACGGCCGCCCGCAAGCGGGCGGATTTCTCATATCCGGCTCACCGGGGAGGTGTGCCGGCAAACTGAAACGCTCAGTTATTGGAGGCAGGAATGTTGAAATCCATTAAAACCACGTTGCTCAGCGCAACCTTGCTCGGCTTGTCCTTTGCCGGCCACGCCTATGCCGAAACCACGCTCAATGCGCTGTTCATGGCGCAGGCGGCCTATAGCGAAGCCGACGTGCGCGCCATGACCGAGGCCTTCACCAAGGCCAATCCGGATGTGAAGGTCAATCTTGAATTCGCCCCCTACGAGGGCCTGCACGACAAGACCGTGCTGGCGCAGGGCTCTGGCGGCGGCTATGACGTCGTGCTCTTCGACGTAATCTGGCCGGCCGAATACGCCTCCAACAAGGTGCTGGTCGATGTCTCCGACCGCATCACCGACGAGATGAAATCCGGCGTCCTGCCGGGCGCCTGGACGACGGTCGAATATGACGCCAAGCGCTACGGCATGCCGTGGATCCTCGACACCAAATACCTGTTCTACAACAAGGAAATCCTTGAGAAGGCCGGCATCAAGGCGCCGCCGAGGACCTGGGACGAACTGACCGAACAGGCCAAGATCATCAAGGACAAGGGACTGGCCGCAACGCCGATCGCCTGGAGCTGGTCGCAGGCCGAGGCCGCGATCTGCGACTACACCACGCTCGTCAGCGCCTATGGCGGCAAGTTCATCGACGGCGGCAAACCTGCCTTCACGTCGGGTGGCGGTCTCGACGCGCTCAACTACATGGTGACGAGCTATTCTTCGGGGCTCACCAATCCGAACTCGAAGGAGTTCCTGGAAGAAGACGTTCGCAAGGTCTTCCAGAACGGTGAAGCCGCCTTCGCGCTCAACTGGACCTACATGTATAACCTCGCCAACGACCCCAAGGAAAGCAAGGTCGCCGGCAAGGTCGGCGTCGTGCCGGCACCGGGTGTCGCGGGCAAGAGCGAGGTTTCGGCCGTCAACGGCTCGATGGGCCTTGGCATCACCTCGACCAGCAAGCATCCGGACGAAGCGTGGAAGTACATCGTCCATATGACCTCGCAGCCGACGCAGAATGCCTATGCGAAGCTGAGCCTGCCGATCTGGGCGTCCTCCTATGAAGACGCCAACGTCACCAAGGGCCAGGAAGAGCTGATCGCCGCTGCGAAGCTCGGCCTTGCCGCCATGTATCCGCGCCCGACGACGCCGAAGTACCAGGAGCTTTCGACAGCCCTGCAACAGGCGATCCAGGAAGCGCTGCTTGGCCAGGCCTCCGCCGAGGATGCGCTGAAGACCGCCGCCGAAAACAGCGGCCTCTGACCCCTTCGGTCTTCGACTTCCCGGGTGGCTCTGCCGCCCGGGACTTGCCGGGACGATTTGTTCGGCAATAGCATCATGGCCAAGATGGCCGAAAAGGTTTCCAACCCATGTCCGGTACCTGGATAACGACGCGCGCGTGGCTTTTGATGCTGCCGCTGCTCATAGTCATGATCGCCGTCATCGGCTGGCCGCTGCTCGACACTGTCAGGCTTTCATTCACCGACGCGAAGCTCGTCGGCACCGAAGGCACATTCGTCGGCATCGACAACTATGCCAAGGTGCTCGGCGGCTCAAATTTCCAGCGCGCCCTGGTCACCACCACCTGGTTCGCGGTGATCTCGGTAACGGCCGAAATGGTGATCGGCGTGCTGGCGGCTCTGTTGCTCAATCAGCAATTTCGCGGCCGCACGGCGCTGCGCGCCTTGATGATCCTGCCCTGGGCGCTGCCGACCGTCGTCAATGCCACTCTATGGCGGCTGATCTACAACCCGGAATATGGTGCATTGAACGCCGCCCTGACCCAGATCGGACTGATCGACAGCTATCGTTCCTGGCTCGGGGAGCCCGGGTCGGCGCTGACCGCGCTCATCGTCGCCGATTGCTGGAAGAACTTTCCGCTTGTCGCCCTGATCGCGCTTGCCGCCCTTCAGGGCGTGCCGCGCGACATCACGGCCGCCTCGCTCGTCGATGGCGCCGGGCCGATAAACCGCTTCCGCTATGTCATCATGCCCTATCTCGCAGGTCCGCTGCTGGTGGCACTGGTGCTGCGCACGATCGAGGCCTTCAAGGTGTTCGACCTTGTCTGGGTGATGACGCGCGGCGGTCCGGCCAATAGCACGCGCACGCTGTCGATCCTCGTCTATCAGGAAGCCTTCTCGTTTCAGCGCGCGGGATCCGGCGCCTCCCTCGCACTGATCGTCACCCTCCTGGTCACGGTGCTCGCGGTCGCTTATGCCGCCCTCGTGCGCAAAGCTGCAGGAGCCACCTGATGGAACGCCAGGCCCCGCTCTTTACCGCCTTCATCTACGCCTCGGCCCTTTTGCTGGCGGCCGTCATCCTTGCGCCCGTCCTATGGCTCTTCATCATGAGCATCTCGTCTGCCGCCGACCTCTCAGCAAAGCCGCTCAACTGGTGGCCCGATGAGATCGACCTGTCGCGCTACGGCGTGCTGCTGAGCACGCTCGAAAACAGCGCGGGTGCGGCCTTCGTCGCCTCGCTCCTCAACAGCCTGAAGGTTGCCGGCATGGCGACGCTTGCCGCCATTGCCGTTGCCATTCCCTCGGCCTGGGCCGTGTCGCGGACGCCTGCGGTCTCCTGGTCGCTCTACGCGGTGATTGCCACCTACATGCTGCCGCCGGTGGCGCTGGCCGTGCCGCTCTATATGGGGCTTGCCACTCTCGGCCTTTTGAACTCGGTCTTCGGTCTGGCGCTCGTCTATCTCACCATCCTTGCACCGTTTACCACCTGGCTGCTGAAATCCGGCTTCGATGCCATCCCGAAGGAAATCGAGAGCGCTGCGATGATCGACGGCGCACGGCTCGACCAGATCCTGAGGATCATCACCCTGCCGCTCGCAGCCCCCGTCATGGCAACATCGGCGCTCTTTGCCTTCCTGCTTGCCTGGGACGAATTCTTCTACGCGCTGCTGTTCACATCGGACCTGCGCGCCAAGACGCTCACGGTCGCCATCGCCGATCTCGCCGGCGGCCGTGTTTCCGACTACGGACTGATCGCAACAGCCGGCGTGCTTGCCGCCCTGCCCCCGGTGCTGATCGGTCTCGTCATGCAGAAAGCCTTGATCTCAGGGCTCACCAGCGGCGGCGTCAAGGGATGACCATGAGCGATACAACCAACCGCCCAGCCGGGCTCATTGCAATCGATCTTGAAATGGCACGCCAGGCCGCTGACGCGGTCGCATCGTTCCATGCCGCCGAGGCGCTTGCCGGCAGGATCGCCGCATCGCTCAAATCGACCGGCAAGCTGTTGTTGCTCGGCATGGGCGGCTCGCATGCCGTCGGCCGCGCGCTCGAACCGCTCTACCGTGCGCACGGCATTGATGCGATCGCACTGCCGTTGTCCGAGCAATTGGGACAGCCGCTGGCGATTGAGGGCAAGACGATCCTCGTCACCTCGCAGTCGGGGGAAAGTGCGGAGGTATTGCGCTGGTTTGCGGAAACGAACGGAGCCACGAGCGACACCTTCGGCCTGACCCTTGAAGGCAGCTCGTTCCTGGCCCGCAGCGCGCCCTCCCTGGTCGGCGTCGGCGGCACGGAAAAGGCATTCGCTGCGACACGCAGTCTGACGATCAGCTTTGCTTTGCACCTTTCAGTCCTGGCCGCCCTCGGCGACGACGCTGCCGCAGCCTTGCAGGCAATCGAAGCGCCGCAAGCGCCCGACGCGGCAGCGGCGCTCGCAGCCCTTGCCGGCGTCCGCGCCGTCGTGACGTCAGGCCGCCAACTTCAGGGATTGGCCGAAGCAATCGGCCTCGGCCTGACCGAGTTGTCGCGACTGCCCTGCTTCTCGCTCGAAGGCGGGCAACTGCGGCACGGGCCGATGGAGATGCTCGGCCCGTCAGTCGGCGTCGTCCTGTTTCGCGCCGCGGATGCAACTGCCGGCCTCGTCAGCGCCATGGCGGTTTCGGCAGCAGAAGCCGGCGCGCCGGTCATCGTCTTCGATGCCTCCGGCGAGACACCGATCCCCGGCGTGACCACGCTTTCCTTCGAAAAGGCCGCCGGCATGGCAGCGATCTTTGCGATGCTGCCGGTGGCGCAATCCTTCATGATCGCCTTTGCGCAGGCACGCGTCACTGACGCCGGAACGCCGGTGCGGTCGACCAAGATTACCCGGAGTGAATGAAGCATGCGTCCTCTTGTCGTCATCGGCAACGTCAACGTCGATCTCATCCTCGGGCCGGCCGCTCCCTGGCCGAAGGCGGGTACAGAAATCATCGTCGACCATGACGAACTGCGCGTCGGCGGCTGTGCCGGCAACAGCGCGCTTGCTTGGGATTCGCTCGGCGTCGACTATGCGATTGCCGCAAACATCGGCAACGACCAGTTCGGCACCTGGCTAAAGGACGCCTTTGCCGAGCGCGCCAGCGGCTGGCCGGTCGAAAACGTCGGTACGACCCTGTCGGTCGGCATCACCCATCCGGACGGCGAACGCACCTTTTTCACCACCCGCGGGCACCTGCCGCTCTTCAGTTTCGACGAAGTCCGCGCCATGCTCGATGGCGAGCGCCTGCGTGGCGGCCTTGCGCTGCTTGCCGGTTCGTTCCTGACCGATGCGCTGACCGCTGCCTATGACGATGTCTTCGACTGGGCCGAGGCGCACGATATCGCCGTCGCGCTCGACACCGGCTGGCCGCTCGACGGCTGGACGGACACAAACTGTGCCGCGACGATCGGCTGGCTGAAACGCTGCCGGCTTGCGCTCTTCAACGAGGTCGAGACGACGACGCTGACCGGCATTGCCGATCCAGCGGACGCCGCCCGCGCACTGAAGACACATATGCCCGAAGACGCGATCGTCGTCGTCAAGCGCGGGCCAAACGGGGCATTGGCGCTTGGCTCGACCGGAGACATCGTCTCGGTCGCCGCGCCCTCGGTCAAAGTGATCGACACGATCGGCGCAGGCGACGTGTTCAACGCCGGCTTTCTTGCAGCCCTTGCCGCCGGTATGCCGCTCAAGGACTGCCTTCGCACCGGCGTCACCATAGCTTCCGAGGCGATCTCGACGCTGCCGCGCGCTTATGGAAACCCCTTATCCGCCTTTCTTCAGGAGACGACCGCATGAGCGCGCTTGAGATCCGCAACATTCACAAGCGCTACGGCGAAGTCGAGACGCTGAAAGGCATCGACATTGCGCTGGAAAGCGGCGAATTCCTAGTGCTGCTCGGCTCGTCGGGCTGCGGCAAGTCGACCCTGCTCAACATCATCGCCGGCCTTGCCGAGCC
The DNA here is from genome assembly GCF_013283195.1 of Ensifer adhaerens. Lineage (GTDB taxonomy): Bacteria > Pseudomonadota > Alphaproteobacteria > Rhizobiales > Rhizobiaceae > Ensifer > Ensifer adhaerens_G. The sequence goes on from NZ_JABEKT010000004.1 coordinate 263,519, forward strand.
GACCGGTGGCGACATCCGTATCGGCACCCGCTCGATCGTCGGGGTACACCCCAAGGATCGCGACATCGCCATGGTGTTCCAATCCTACGCGCTCTACCCGAACATGAGCGTCGCCCGCAACATCGGCTTCGGCCTCGAAATGCGCAAAGTTCCGGCGGCCGATCGGGAAAAGGCCGTCACTGAGACCGCAAAACTGCTGCAGATCGAAAACCTGCTTCAGCGCAAGCCAAGCCAGCTCTCCGGCGGTCAACGCCAACGCGTCGCCATCGGTCGGGCGCTGGTGCGCAATCCGCAGGTGTTCCTTTTCGACGAACCGCTGTCTAACCTCGACGCCAAGCTGCGCATGGAGATGCGCACGGAGCTGAAGCGACTGCACCAGTTGCTGAAGACGACCGTGGTCTATGTCACCCACGACCAGATCGAGGCGATGACACTGGCCACCCGCATCGCCGTCATGCGCGACGGCCGCATCGAACAGCTCGGTACGCCGGAAGAGATCTATGACCGCCCGGCCACCCTCTATGTCGCCGGCTTCGTCGGCTCGCCGCCGATGAACATTTTCGAGGCCGCGGTCTCTGACGGCGGCTTGCGGGTGCAGGGCGGCGACGAGCCGATCGCCCTGCCGGCACGCTTCCACGGCAGAGTGCATACTGGCCAACGGGTCAAGGTCGGCATCCGCCCGGAGGCTCTGCGGCTGGCAACCGACGAGGCAAATGCACTGCGGCTGACCGCCCGCGTGGACGTGGTCGAACTGACCGGCCCGGAACTGGTGGCCACGGCGCGCATCGGCGGCGAGCGGATCACCGCTTGCCTGCCGCCGCGCACGCAGCTTGCAATCGACACCGAGCGGTCCTTTGCCTTCGACGAAGGCGCCTTGCATCTGTTCGACCCGGAAACCGGTCGATCGCTGCTCGCCTGTGACGCCGGGAGCAACCTGCGTGAAACAGCGGCCTGTGCATAGTCCGGGGCCCTGGCGTTACGATGTGAGGACTGCGATGAAGCCACTCAGCCATTTCTTTTCTGTTATCGACTACACCGCGTCCAGCGTGGACGACCAACCCGAGATCGCGGCCGAATTCGCCCGCATTTCCGAGACCACGGGCCGGATTGCAGCATTGGAGGCTGCATTTGAACGCCTGTCGACGAAAGGCGCGCGTCGAACCTTCCGGGCGATCGGCGAAGTCGGGCCGACATCGGCGGCCTCCCCTGCCAGGACCGGCGCTTAGCAAAAGGCGGTGGATGCTCTTCGCCGACACGCCCACCGGTTCATGAAGATCAGCCGGGACGAAATCTCTTAGCGTAAACTATCTCGTGCGTGGCAAGCAGCACGCTCTCGCCGTCCTCCGCCAGCCCCCTGATCACCTGCATCTCGCCATTTTTTGCCCTCCACTTATATTCCATTATAATAGATTTAAATCCTGAATAATGGATTGACGCCTGGAATGCCGACGGTCATAACTTGTCAAGGGCGAATGATGTAGCTTCGTCTTATGTAGCGCCCGACAGAAGGATTTGATGAGCGATGCCCGTGCCGATCGAAACCCCCGCCGTGCTGGTGGATATCGAGATTGCCAAGCGGAACATCCGCACGTTCCAGGCCTATGCGGATGCGCACGGCATCCGCGTCCGCCCGCATATCAAGACGCACAAGTTGCCACAGATGGCCGAGCTGCAGCTGGACGCCGGCGCGGTTGGCATCACCTGCCAGAAGGTGACCGAAGCCGAGGCGATGGTGGACGGCAGTGAGCGGATCACCGACGTGCTTATTACCTACAACATCCTGGGCGAGCCCAAGCTCAATCGCCTCGAAGGCCTCAACAATCGCATTGCGCTTGCCGTCGTCGCCGACAACGAAACCGTCATCGATGGTCTGTCCTCGCATTTCTCGGCCAAGGACAAGCCGCTCCGGGTGTTTGTCGAATGCAACACCGGCGCTGACCGGTGCGGGGTGCCATCACCGGCCGAAGCCGCGCGTCTGGCAAAGCGGATCAATGACGCCGCAGGTATAGAATTCGCGGGCTTGATGACCTATCCGCCGATTGCCGGCGAGGTGAAAGTCCAGGCCTACATGAGCGAGGCCAAGCGCCTGATCGAGGCCGAAGGCATCGCCGTGCCCTCAATCACATCAGGCGGCACACCCAGCATGATGCATGCCGCCGGCGCGCCGGTCGCGACCGAATACCGGCCCGGCACCTACATCTACAACGACCGCTCCCTCGTTTCGCGCGGGGTCGCCACCTGGGACGACTGTGCCCTCACCGTGCTCGCAACTGTCGTCTCGGTGCCCTCGGAACACCGCGCGATCATCGATGCCGGCAGCAAGGTGCTGACCGCCGACCTCCTGGGCCTGACGGGCTATGGCCATGTGCTTGGCCGCGACGACATCCGTATCGACCAGCTTTCTGAAGAACACGGCCGGCTGGTAAGCGACGGTCCGATCCGGCTCACGGTCGGAGAGCAGTTGCGGATCGTCCCGAACCATGCCTGCGTCGTCACCAACATGGTCGACGCCGTGCATATTGTCGAAGGCGACGAGCCCAAGGCCGTCTGGCCGATCGTCGCGCGCGGCCACGTACTCTAACCGCCTCGCATCAACCGGCGCGCAAAGACCGCCCGAATGACATCGGCAACGCTCAAGTCGCGACTTCCGGACCATGTTCGAGCCAGTCGCGTCTTCGAAGCCGCAATTTTGATGCACGCCTGAGAAAGCGCCATGCTATCCTCCCGCCGGCTCTCCAAACAGGGAAGATTGGCGGGCCGGATGGGCGTTGGGCAAACTGTTCCTAAAAAATGCTAAATAACGATAGGACATTTCCCGATGGCCACTTCCAGCATCATCAGTTTGCGTTGTTGCAGTCGATTAAATTGATAGTTTTATCTGGTAACCGATGGAGGTCGAGATGGGCTTTGGACGAATTACCGGAATTGTGGGACTGGCAATTGTAGTCGGAGGCCTGCAGCTTGGTGCTGCAAGTGTGGCTTTTGCCGACACGACGATCCTGAACGTGTCCTATGACCCGACACGTGAACTTTATAAGGACTTCAACGTCGCTTTCGCTGAAAAGTGGAAGGCGGACACCGGTGAAACGGTGACGATCCAGACGTCGCATGGCGGTTCGGGCAAACAGGCTCGCTCCGTGATCGACGGTCTGCAGGCCGATGTCGTGACCCTCGCACTTGAGGCCGATATCGACGCGATCGCCAAGGAAACCGGAAAGATCCCGGCGGACTGGAAGACCAAGTTCGAAAACAACAGCGCACCCTATACGTCGACGATCGTCTTCCTGGTGCGCAAGGGCAACCCGAAAGGCATCAAGGACTGGGGCGATCTGGTCAAGCCTGACATCCAGGTGATCACGCCGAACCCGAAGACCTCGGGCGGCGCCCGCTGGAACTTCCTGGCGGCCTGGGCCTATGCCCGCGCTGCAAATGGCGGCGACGATGGCAAGGCACAGGAATTCGTCACCGAGCTGTTCAAGCATGTGCCGGTGCTCGACACCGGTGCGCGTGGCTCGACCACGACATTCGTGCAGCGTGGCCTTGGCGACGTTCTGCTCGCCTGGGAAAACGAAGCCTATCTTTCGCTGGAGGAGCTGGGCCCCGATAATTTCGATATCGTCACGCCGTCGATCTCGATCAAGGCCGAGCCGCCGGTGGCACTTGTCGACGGTAACGTCGATGCCAAGGGCACGCGCAAGGTCGCCGAGGCCTATCTCGGTTACCTCTACAGCGATGCCGGCCAGAAGATCGCAGCCAAGCACTACTACCGTCCGTTCAAGCCGGCTGCTGCCGACCCCAAGGACGTCGCGCGGTTCGGTGATCTCAAGCTCGTGACGATCGAGGACTTTGGTGGCTGGAAGGAAGCGCAACCGAAGTACTTCGGCGACGGTGGCGTGTTCGACCAGATCTACAAGCCGGGCCAATAATCGACCCTGTTGAAGCAATGATGCAATCGGCCGGACCATCCGATCCGGCCGATTGTTTTGTCAGGCCCGCATGGGGATTGCGGGTATAATGGGAGCGCCTGGGTTTTCCTGAGGCGCATGGAAGAGGTGAGCTGGATTTGATAATGGGAGCGCCTGGGTTTTCCTGAGGCGCATGGAAGAGGTGAGCTGGATTTGAGAGAGCATGGCCACAAGAGCCGCCGGCGGTTTCGCCAACCGAGTGTGCTTCCCGGGTTCGGTCTGGCGCTCGGCGTCACGCTTTTCTGGCTGGTGCTGATCATTCTCATCCCGCTGTCGGGATTGATCTGGCGTTCGAGCAGCCTTGGCTGGTCGCAGTTCATGACGCTGGCGCTCGATACCCGGACGTTGAACGCGCTGAAGATCAGCTTCGGCACGGCCTTTGTCGCAGCCATCGTCAATCTGGTGTTCGGCGTCATCCTCGCCTGGGTGCTGGTGCGCTATCGTTTCCCCGGCAAAAGGGTGATCGACGCCATGGTCGACCTGCCGTTCGCGCTGCCGACGGCGGTCGCCGGCATTGCGCTGGCCACACTTTACGCTCCCAATGGCTGGATCGGCTCGCTCTTGGCCCCGCTCGGCATCAAGATCGCCTTTACCCCGGCCGGCATCGTCGTCGCCTTGATCTTCGTCGGCCTGCCCTTCGTCGTCCGCACCGTGCAGCCGATCATGGAAGAGATCGACAAGGAAGTGGAGGAGGCAGCCGCCACCCTTGGCGCCAGCCGCTTCCAGACAATCAGCCGGGTGCTGTTGCCGGGCTTGCTGCCGGCAGGCCTCACCGGCTTTGCGCTCGCCTTTGCCCGCGGCGTCGGCGAATACGGCTCGGTGATCTTCATCGCCGGCAACCTGCCCTATGTCTCCGAGATCGCGCCGCTCCTGATCGTCATCCGGCTGGAAGAGTTCAACTATCCCGCCGCCACCGCCATTGCCGCGGTGATGCTGATCATCTCCTTTGCCATGCTGCTTATCATCAACTCGATCCAGGCCTGGAGCCGGCGGAGATATGTCTATGTCGCCTGATGCCGCCATCGCCTCCCAGCACGTGCGTGCCGCCACCTCGGAAAGCCGCTTTGCGCGCCTCAGCCTGATCGTTGCAGCGCTCGCCTTCGTCGGCCTGTTCCTGCTTCTGCCGCTCGCCGCCGTCTTTACCGAGGCGCTGCGCAAGGGGCCGGCCGAGTTCTTCTCGGCGCTCGGCGATGCCGAGACCTTTTCCGCCATCCGGCTGACGCTGATCGTTGCTGCCATCGCCGTGCCGCTCAATCTCGTCTTCGGGGTTGCCGCCGCCTGGGCGATCGCCAAGTTCGAGTTCAAGGGCAAGGCCTTTTTGACGACGCTGATCGACCTGCCGTTCTCGGTCTCGCCGGTTATCTCCGGCCTGGTCTTCGTGCTGCTGTTCGGCTCGCACAGTCTCATCGGCCCCTGGCTGCAGAGCCACGGCATCCAGATCCTGTTTGCAGTGCCGGGGCTGGTGCTGGCGACCGTCTTCGTCACCTTCCCCTTCGTCGCCCGCGAACTGATCCCCTTGATGCAGGAACAGGGCACCAGCGACGAGGAGGCGGCCCTGTCTCTGGGCGCATCGGGCTGGCAGACCTTCTGGCATGTGACGCTGCCCAACATCAAATGGGGTCTGCTTTACGGCGTGCTTTTATGCAACGCCCGTGCCATGGGCGAGTTCGGCGCGGTGTCGGTGGTGTCGGGCCATATTCGCGGCCAGACCAACACCATGCCGTTGCAGGTGGAAATCCTCTATAATGAATATAACTTCGTCGCCGCCTTTGCGGTTGCGACGTTGCTGGCGCTGCTGGCGCTGGTCACCCTCGTCTTGAAAACGGCGCTCGAGCTTCGCTACAGCGCCGAGATCGCCGCCAGCCGCAGGCATTGAAAGGTCCGGATCGTCATGGAAGTCCGCGTTCAGAACATACGCAAGGAATTCGGCCGCTTTCCGGCGCTCGACAACGTCTCGCTCGACATCCGCTCGGGCGAGCTGATCGCGCTGCTCGGCCCCTCCGGCTCGGGCAAGACGACGCTGCTCAGGCTGGTGGCCGGTCTTGAAAGCCCGACCGACGGCACGATCTTCTTCGGCGACGACGATGCCTCGCAAAAGACCGTGCAGCAGCGCAACATCGGCTTCGTCTTCCAGCACTATGCCCTGTTCCGGCATATGACGGTGCTCGACAATGTCTCCTTCGGCCTCAAGGTGCGGCCATCCAATCGCCGGCCGCCGGCGGCCGAGATCCGCAGCCGAGCCCTCGACCTGCTCGATCTCGTCCAGCTCTCCGGCCTTGAGAAGCGCTATCCGGCGCAGCTGTCGGGCGGCCAGCGCCAGCGCGTAGCGCTCGCCCGCGCCATGGCGGTCGAACCCAATGTGCTTCTGCTCGACGAACCGTTTGGCGCGCTCGATGCGCAGGTCAGAAAAGAACTCCGGCGCTGGCTGCGCGAGATCCACGACCGCACCGGCCACACCACCATCTTCGTCACCCATGACCAGGAAGAGGCACTGGAACTCGCCGACCGGGTCGTGGTGATGAGCAAGGGCGCGATCGAACAGGTCGGCACCCCCGACGAGATCTACGACCATCCGGTCTCGCCGTTCGTCTTCGGCTTCATCGGCCAGTCGAATGCCTTGTCCGTCACGCTTCAAAACGGCGAGATCTGGTTTGAGGACCGGCCGATCGGCCTCAGAGCCCCGACCGAGCCCGATGGTCCGGCCACGCTCTACTTCCGCCCGCATGACATCGAGCTGATCGATGGCTGCGGCGGCTGTCTGGCCGGGCTCGTCACCGCCAGCCGCCGTGTTGCCGGCACTCGCCATCTCGAACTCGACCTCGGCCGTAACCACCCGCATGCCGAAATCGAACTGCCGCCAGAACGCAC
>NZ_JABEKT010000004.1:270451-615141 GCF_013283195.1 Ensifer adhaerens
TCGACCTCGGCCGTAACCACCCGCATGCCGAAATCGAACTGCCGCCAGAACGCACAACAACACAGGACCGCGCAAGGGTCGCGTTCCGACCGACAAAGTGGAAACTCTTCAGGGACGACAAGGCGGGCGCCGAGGTCACCAGCACCGATGTCGAAGCGGAAACGCAGGCACAGCCGTTCGAACTGGCACGCACCGGAACCTGACGGGTTTTCCGCCGCCCGGTCCACCCAATTCCCGTTTCTCCCGAGATGCGCTACAGCGTGCTATGCGGTGAGAAAAGCGGGAGACCAGGCGCATGTCCGTCATTGACGATTTGAAACAGGCACTCGGCGATGCCGTGCTGACGGGCACCGAGATCGGTGAGCGTTATCGCAGCGACGCCAGCCTCACCGGCCGCACCCTACCCAAGGCCGTCGTTCGCCCCGCAAACACGCACGAGGTCTCAACCGTGCTTCGCATCTGCGACGCCCACGGCCAGGCGGTCGTCGTGCAAGGCGGCCTGACCGGCCTTGCCGGCGGCGCCAACCCGGATAATGACGCCATTTCCCTCTCGCTCGAGCGCCTCGTGGGCATCGAGGAAATCGATCCGCTTTCCGCAACCATGACCGTCCTTGCCGGCACGCCGCTCGAAGTCGCCCAACGCGCCGCCGACGATGCAGGCTTCCTGCTACCGATCGATCTCGGCGCGCGCGGCTCCTGCCAGATCGGCGGCAATCTCGCCACCAATGCGGGCGGCATCCGCGTCATCGCGCACGGCGTCACCCGCGACAACGTGCTTGGCCTGGAAGCTGTGCTTGCCGACGGTACGATCCTTTCCTCGCTCAGCAAGATGATCAAGAACAACACCGGCTACGATCTGCGCCAGTATTTCATCGGCTCGGAGGGCACACTCGGCGTCATCACCCGCGCCGTCCTGCGATTGAAGCCGCGCCCTGCAGGCCGCCTGACGGCGCTTTGTGCGCTCGACAGTTATGATCAGGTCGTCGCCTTCCTGGCGCGGGCGCAAAGAGGGCTGCCGGGCCTCTCGGCATTCGAAGCCATGTGGGACGGATACTTCCGCTTCAATTGCGAGGCGGAAGGACAGCGCTTCTTCGAGACGCCCCCCGCCTTTGCGGTGATCGTCGAGCAGGATGTCCAGGGCCATGACGAAGAAAGCGAGGATTTCGAGAATTTCCTCGGCGCCGCCCTTGAAGACGATGTCATTGCCAACGCTCTCATCGCGCAGTCGGAGAAAGAAAGCCGGCTGTTCTGGCAGGTGCGCGAAGGGCACGCGATGGACCGCCTGCTGCCGGGACTGATCAATCTCGATGTCAGCCTGCCCATCGGCGAAATCGGCCGTTTCGCGGCGGAATGCGGCACGGCGCTCGCCGCTCGCTTTCCGCAGGCGCACATCTCCTTCTTCGGTCATGTCGCCGACAGCAACCTGCACATCGCCTTTTCAACGCCTGAAAGCGACGAGCACACCCAGCATACGGTCGATGGCATCGTCTACGACATCGTCCGTCGTTATCGCGGCTCGATCTCCGCCGAACACGGCATCGGCACCTTGAAGCGGGAGTTCCTCGGCCATTCGCGCAGTGCTGCTGAACTCGAGGTAATGCGCCGGATCAAGAACGCGCTCGACCCGAAAGGCATCCTCAACCCCGGCAAGGTGATTTGAAACGGGCGTCACCGCCATGAATCCGGCGTCGTCGGAATGGCCACTTTCGGGATCGGCTACCGTCAGCTCCGCCCTGCCGGCACTCGACCGCCGCCGCGCAACCCAGCTGCCACGGGGGCAAGAAGTACGGATGGTTCAGGCCGTGGCAAATACGGCCGCCAACCTCCGCCCCCAGATGGGAGCGACGGGCGTCAGGTCAAAAATCGTTCAAATCAAGGAAGCGGCGGTTGTCGCCAGGAGGGGTCGCGCCGCTCGAAGAAGGCGGCAACGCCTTCGCGCGCCTCTGCGCTTTCCCAGCAGTCGGCAAGCTGCTCGATCGTGGCAGCAATGGTCGCCTCGGTGATCGGCTGCCCAAGCGATCTGGCAAGCCGCTTCGCCCGTCCCGTCGCGGCGGGCGCCGTCTGAAGGTAGGGCTCGATTTCCGCTTCGATGGTTGCATCCAGCGCATCGGGCGCGGCAATCGACGTCACCAGCCCCGCCTCCCTTGCCTCTTCGGCGCCGAACAGCCGCGCGGACATGAACAAAGGCCGCGCCCTGCCCTCGCCGATGCGGGCAACAACGTAGGGGCTGATGGTCGCTGGAATGAGGCCCAGCCGGGTTTCCGTCAGGCCGAAGCGCGCATCGGCAGACGCGATGACGGCATCGCAAACGCTCATGAGGCCGACGCCGCCGCCAAAGGCATTGCCGTGCACGCGCGCGATCACCGGCTTGGCGATCTCGTTCAATGCCTTGAACATCAGTGCCAGCCGCGTTGCCTCGGCGATACGGGTCGACCGATCCGCCTCGAACTGCTCGCGCATCCAGGCGAGATCACCGCCGGCGCAGAAGCTGCGCCCCTCGGCATCCAACACCACGACGCGCACCGCGGCATCGGCTGACAATCGTACCGCCGCCTCGGTCAGTTCACTGATCATGACGGCGGAAAGGGCATTGTGCTTTTGCGGCTGCGCCAATGTCAGCCGGGCGACACCTTTCGCATCGACGGCGTATCGGATCGTTTCGAACATCAGGCAGAACTCCTCAACGATCTGGCGAAGGCGGCAGCCTCTTCAAGCCTTGCCGCATCCAGCCCCGTCGAAAATCCGCGGCCGAGGACAAAGGCGTTGACTGCCAGCGTGTCGATATTGCCGGCCGCACCCGGCGCGTAGGGGCATCCGCCGAGGCCGCCGGCCGAGGCGTCGAAGACGCGCAAGCCACGCTCGAGCGCGACGCCGATATTGTCGAGTGCACGTCCGGACGTGTCGTGAAAATGGCCCGCCAGTTGTCCGGCCGGCACTTGCGCCAGCACGGTTGCCAGCATCGTGTCCACCGCCCCCGGCGTGCCGCGTCCGATCGTATCGCCGAGGCTGATCTCGTAACAACCGAGCGCCAACAGGGCAGCGGCGACTTGAGCAGCACTCTCCGGGGCAATCGCGCCTTCATAGGGGCACTCGACAACGCAGCTGACATAGCCTCGCAACGGCACTCCGTTGGCGCGGCAGGCTTCGGCAACGGGGCGAAAACGCTCGATGCTTTCAGAAATCGAACAATTGATGTTCTTCTGCGAGAAGGTCTCTGACGCCGAGGCGAAGATCGCCATCTCGTCGGCCTTCGCCGCAAGGGCCGCCTCGAAGCCCTGCATGTTCGGCGTGAGCGCCGCGTAGCGCGTGCCCGACCGACGCCGGATTCCGGCCATGACAGCCGCCGCATCCGCCATCTGCGGCACCCATTTCGGGCTGACGAAGCTCGTCACCTCGATGCGTTGATAGCCGCAGGCCGACAGGAGATCGACAAGGTGGATTTTGTCGGTCGTATCGACAAGCCGCTTTTCGTTCTGGAGGCCATCGCGCGGCGCCATTTCGACAAGCGTCACATGCTCGGGCGCCGCCACGCTCATTCGCCGCTCTCCGCCTTCAACACCACGAGGATCGCCCCGGCACTCACCTGTTCGCCAGACGAGATCAGCACATTCTCGATGATGCCATCGCGTGATGCCGCCAGCGTCAGCTCCATCTTCATCGCCTCCATCACCACCAGCGCCTGGCCTTTCGTCACCGGGTCGCCGGCGCTGATATGGATGAGTTTGACGATACCGGGCATTGGCGCCGCAATCTCGTCCGCGGCCGCCTCGCCCGCATGAGCTTCGGCAAGTGGATCGGGAAGCCGAAGAACGAATGTCTCGCCTCCAACAAAAAGGGTGATTGTCTCCCCTTCGCGCAGAAAGCGGAAGACGCGCTGCTCGCCCGAGATCTCCACCCGGGCACCATCGTCAAGCCGATCGAGTACGAGCACAGGAAAGGTGCTTTCGCCAGCCCGTACCGCGAACTGATCGCGCCCGCGGGCTGCAAGCGTGACGACCGATCGTCCGCCGGCATGCTCGACGGCGACGCTTCTGTGCGCATCTCCCCAGATCTGCCAGTGACCGAGTGACGACCAGGGATCGTCGAATTTCATCGGTCGCAGCACGCCGGTGGCGGCGATGGCGGCCAACGCCAGTGCCTCATCTCCCGCGACGACCGGCGTGGTCAATTGCTCGATCGACCGGTCGATCAGCCCGGTGTCCGGCCGCCCGGCACGAAACTCGGGTTCGGCGGCGAGCCGGGCGAGGAAATCGAGGTTGGTGATGGTGCCGCCGATGCGGCAGGCCTTGAGCGCACTCTCCAGTCGGGCAAGCGCTGAAGAGCGGCTTGGACCATGCACGATCAGCTTGGCGATCAACGGATCGTAATAGGGGGCGATGACGTCGCCCTGCCGGACGCCGGCATCGACCCGGACGCCGTCGACAGGAAAATCGAGCATGGCAAGCCGACCGGCAGCCGGCAGAAAGCCGCGCGACGGGTCTTCGGCATAAATCCGCGCCTCGAACGCCCAGCCATCGATGGCGATTTCGTTCTGCCGCTTGGGTAGGGCCTCGCCGACGGCGGCGCGCAACTGCCATTCCACCAGATCGATACCGGTGATCGCCTCGGTGACGGGATGTTCGACCTGCAGCCGGGTGTTCATCTCCATGAAGTAGAACTGGTCCGGCCAGAGCCCGTTGGTGACATCGGCGATGAATTCCACCGTGCCGGCACCGACATAGCCGATTGCACGCGCCGCTTTGACCGCCGCCTCGCCCATGGCGCGGCGCACTTCTGCCGTCATGCCAGGGGCCGGCGCCTCTTCGATCACCTTTTGATGGCGGCGCTGCAGCGAGCAGTCGCGTTCGAACAGGTGCAGGATGTTGCCGTGGCGATCGCCGAAGACCTGGACTTCGATATGCCTGGGCTTGGTCAGATATTTCTCGATCAGCACCGCGCCGTCGCCGAAGGCGGCTTCGGCTTCGCGGCGCGCTGCTTCCAGGGCCGCGACAAATTCATGCGGTTGCTCGACCTTGCGCATCCCCTTGCCGCCACCGCCGGCGCGCGCCTTGATCAGCACAGGAAAGCCGACCTCGGCCGCCCGGTCCGCCAGGTAGGACGGGTCCTGTTCATCGCCGTGGTAACCGGGCACGACGGGCACACCAGCCTGTTCCATCAGCGCCTTGGCCGCATCCTTCAGCCCCATGGCGCGAATGGCGGCCGGAGACGGACCGACAAAGGTCATGCCCGCCGCTTCGACAGCCTCGGCAAACTTGGCGTTTTCCGACAGGAATCCGTAACCCGGGTGAATGGCATCGGCATCGACGCTTCTCGCCGCAGCGATAATGCGCTCGATCGAGAGATAGCTTTCGGATGCCGCCGCCGGTCCGATGCGGATCGCCTCGTCGGCCAACGTCACATGCAAGGCATCGACGTCGGCGTCGGAGTAAACAGCAACGGTTCGGACGCCCAGACGTCTGGCGGTGCGGATAACACGGCAGGCGATTTCACCGCGGTTGGCAATCAGAAGCTTTGAAAACATCGGCATATGGCCCGCCCTATTGCGCCGCTATCACTTCGACTTCGAGCAACCAGCCGGCGTCGAAGATGCCGGCAATCACCACTGTCATCGCCGGCGCAAGCGGACCCAGATATTCCGCCCGGGCCGCACGGTTGGCCATGGTGTGGTTGCGGTCGGCAAGAAAGGCCGTGACCTTGACGATATCGGCTTTGCTCATGCCAGCGGCCTTCAACTGAGCATCGATGTTCAACCAGACCTGCCGGGCCTGCGCCTCGAAAGTATCGGGCAGTTCGTCGTCCGAATTGAGCGGCACCTGACCGCTGACGAAGACCAGCCGCTCGAAATTCTCAAGCCGCACGGCCTGCGAGTAGCCGCCGCGCGGTTGCGGCGCATTCTTGGCGTTGACGTTTTCGCGCTTCATCGCGATCTCCTACATTCTGAACAGGCCGAAACGCGTCTCTTCGATTGGTGCATTGAGCGCCGCCGAAAGCGATAGTGCCAGCACGTCACGGCTCTTGCGCGGGTCGACGACGCCGTCGTCCCAGAGCCGGGCGGAGGCATAGAGCGGATGGCTCTGGCGCTCGAAGAGATCAAGAACCGGTTGTCGGAACTTGGCCTCCTCCTCTTCGTTCCAGGGCGTTCCCGCCCGCTTCAGCGCCTCGCCGCGCACCGTCGACAAGACGCCGGCCGCCTGTTCGCCGCCCATCACCGAAATCCGGCTGTTCGGCCAGGTCCACAGGAACCGCGGCGAGAAGGCCCGACCGCACATGCCGTAGTTGCCGGCACCGAACGAACCGCCGACAAGCATGGTGATCTTCGGCACCTGCGCCGTCGCCACGGCCGTCACCAGCTTGGCGCCGTGCTTGGCGATGCCTTCGGTCTCGTATTTGCGCCCGACCATGAAGCCGGTGATGTTCTGCAGGAAGACGAGCGGGATCTTGCGCTGGGCGCAGAGCTCGACGAAATGCGCGCCCTTGAGCGCCGATTCGGAAAACAGCACGCCATTGTTGGCGATGATGCCGACGGGGACGCCGTGGACATGGGCGAAACCGCACACGAGCGTGTTGCCGTAGCGCGCCTTGAACTCGTCGAAGCGGGAGCCATCGACAAGCCGGGCGATGACTTCGCGGATATCGTAGGGCGTGCGCAGATCGGCCGGGACAATACCGGCAATTTCCTGCGGATCGTAGAGCGGCGGCTCCGGGCTCTGCCGCTCCACCGACGCCGGTTTGTGGCGGTTAAGTGCTGCAACTGCCCGGCGCGCAAGTGCCAGCGCATGGGCATCATCACGCGCCATATGGTCGGCAACGCCGGACAAGCGGGTGTGCACGTCGGCGCCGCCAAGATCCTCGGCCGAGACCACTTCGCCGGTCGCCGCCCGCACCAGCGGCGGGCCGGCCAGGAAGATCGTGCCCTGGCCCTCGACGATAATCGTTTCGTCCGACATGGCGGGCACGTAGGCGCCGCCTGCCGTGCATGACCCCATGACAACGGCGATCTGCGGAATGCCGGCAGCGGACATATTGGCCTGGTTGTAGAAGATCCGGCCGAAGTGATCCCGATCCGGAAAGACCTCATCCTGGTTCGGCAGGTTGGCACCGCCGGAATCGACCAGATAGATGCATGGCAGCTGGTTCTCGGCAGCGATCTCCTGTGCGCGCAGATGCTTCTTGACCGTCATCGGATAGTAGGTCCCGCCTTTGACGGTCGGGTCGTTGCAGACGATCATGCATTCACGGCCGGACACCCGGCCGATGCCGGTGATCAGGCCTGCTGCCGGCGCATCGCCGTTATACATGCCGTAAGCGGCGGTCGAGCCGATCTCGAGGAAAGGCGTTGCCGGATCGATCAGCGCGGCGACCCGATCGCGCGGCAGAAGCTTGCCGCGGCTGACATGGCGCTCGCGCGCCGTGTCGCCGCCACCGCCGGCTGCGAGCTTGACGGCGTCTTCGACGGTCGCAATCGCCTCCGCCATCGCCGCCTGATTGGCCCTGAACACGTCTGATGAGGGCGAGATGTGGGATTTCAGAACAGTCATGAAGTCCTCATTCGATCGAGGCGGATTGCGGCTTCGGCGGATCGTCTGGGCGTCTATCTGGTCTCGGTGAACAGTTCGCGACCGATCAGCATGCGGCGGATTTCACTGGTTCCGGCGCCGATCTCGTAGAGCTTGGCGTCACGCAGCAGCCGCCCCGCCGGATAGTCGTTGGTATAGCCATTGCCGCCGAGCGCCTGGATTGCCTCCAGCGCCAGCGCCGTTGCCTTCTCGGCAGCATAGAGAATGCAGCCGGCCGCGTCCTTGCGGGTGGTCTCACCGCGATCGCAGGCCGCGGCCACCGCATAGACATAAGCGCGCGCTGCGTTCGCCGTGACGTACATGTCGGCAAGCTTGCCCTGCATCAGCTGGAACTCGCCGATCGCCTGGCCGAACTGCTTGCGCTCGTGGAGATAGGGGACGACGACGTCAAGGCAAGCCGACATGATGCCGAGCGGTCCGGCGGACAAGACCACACGCTCATAATCGAGGCCGGACATCAGCACGCGGACGCCGCCGCCCTCGTTGCCAAGGATGTTTTCCGCCGGCACCTCGCAATCGCGAAAAATCAGCTCGCAGGTGTTGGAGCCGCGCATGCCGAGCTTGTCGAGCTTCTGGCCGGTGGAAAACCCGACGAAACCCTTTTCGACGAGAAAGGCGGTAATGCCGCGCGGGCCTGCACTGGGGTCCGTCTTGGCGTAGACCACCAGCACATCTGCATCCGGCCCGTTGGTGATCCACATCTTGCCGCCGTTGAGGACATAAGCATCGCCGCGCTTCTCTGCCCGCAGCGTCATGGAAACGACGTCGGAGCCGGCACCCGGCTCGGACATGGCGAGCGCGCCGACGTGCTCGCCAGAAATCAGCTTCGGCAGGTAGCGCGCCTTCTGCGCCTCGTTGCCGTTGCGGCTGATCTGGTTGACGCAGAGATTGGAATGGGCGCCGTAGCTCAAGCCCACGGAAGCGGATGCACGGCTGATTTCTTCCATGGCGACGCAATGGGCGACATAGCCCATGCCCGCACCGCCATAAGCCTCGTCTGCGGTAATGCCGAGCAGGCCGAGATCGCCCATTTCCCGCCAGAGCGGCGTCGGAAAAGCATTACTGCGATCGGTCTCGTCCGCCAGCGGCGCGATACGCTCGGCCGCAAAACGGCGCACGCTGTCGCGCAATGCGTCAATGTCCTCGCCGAGCGCGAAGCTCAATCCGCCCTGAAACATCTCTCGTCTCCTCCCCTCGGCCCTGTCGGCGATCTCCTCACCGCCAACCGGGTCGTCTGCGCTCCATCCTCTACGCGCCACGCGGCGATTGCAATGATGCTCAACGCCGCGAAGTCGAGCGACGATAGCACCGCGCCTTGCTAATTTCCTTCCAAAGAGGAAATCCGCAAAGCACGATCTGCAAAGTTTAAGAGCGTTTGGCGATGCATCCGCTGCGCGAAGCGGTTTCGCCCAATCTGGCTCGCTGCAACGTTCGCGTTGCGATGGAATCGCTTGCGAAGTGCTTACTTGTTCGGCCAGATTTCCTGCGCCCTGCCGACGTCGGCAAGGCCGCGCTGCGCGTCACGGTTGCCGGTGGCAGCGACCGCCTCGAAGATGCGCCGGGCTTCGGCGTAGCGCTTGAGATTGAGATAGGCGTAACCGCGCAGCACCATCAGGTCCGACCGCTGCGTCGAGATCTGCCCAAGCTGATCGAGGAAAATCAGCGCCTCGCGATACCGTTTCGCATCGAAAGCGGCAATCGCCCTGTCGGAGAGAATGGCGCTCTGCAATTCTTCGGCGCGGCGACGGCTCTGGGTCGATTGCGTCGCGGCCACGGCAGCCCTGTTGGTCAGCCCGGCCCGGAGATAGGCAAGGCTTTGGCCATAGGCGGCATCTTCGCGCATCTGCGATGCCGGTGCCTGCAAGGCGACCGCGAAGGCTTCGGCCGCTTCCAGCGGACGATTGAGGTCCATCAGACACCAGCCGTGCGTCAGCGCCGCCTGCGGTGAAAGCCGCGCCGGGTTAATGGTCGTCCGGCATCCCGTTGCGTTCCTGCCAGTCGTTTGCGTTTGCCGCGCAACCGCAACTGGCTGCTCGACCACATAGCGCGTCGCCGTTCGCGGCGCTGCCTGCGTCACGACCGCAGGTGCCCTTTGTTGCCCACCGGATATGGGTGCCTGCTCGCGGGCCAGCGGCCGTTGTTGCCGGGCAATGGCTTCGCGCCGTTCCTCCTCGGTCTCGCCCAGGCGCGCAATGCGCTCGGAGCGTCCCGCCCAAAGCCTCTGGATTTCCGCGACGCCGGCGGTATCACCGAGTTGGTTGCGGCTCAGCGCCAGACCATAGGCCGAAGGCTCATCATCCGGCTTCCAGCGTAGGGCCGTTGTGAACCATTGTGCAGCCGTCGCCGGCTGTTCCATGGCACGGGCATACCAGCCGAACTGCTGCGCGGTGGCCGGATCACGCCCCTTTGTCGTCTCCTGCGCGATGCGGCTCAGCACTTCCTTGCTGAGCGCCACGGGCGGCTCGATCGCCAGCAGGTTTGCCGTCGCGGCAAAATAGGTGGCCTTGGCATCCTCCGACGCGTCGCGCCAGGGATACAGCACCTTCTCGGCGTCCTCATGCGCTTTGCGCGCGATCAACGTCAGCGCCAATCCTTGCGAGGCAGACGCGGAATCCTCTTTGTCATGGGCGCGCCGGAACCATTGCTCGGCCGCGCTCATGTTGTCGCGGCGCAACTGGTACCAGCCCAGAAGAAGGGCATCGCTCGCCAAGCCATCGGTTTCTACGAGGCGTTCGAGGCGCAGGATGTATTTCGGGTCGACGGCCAGCTTGCCATCCCCATCGCCTTCGGCGACGAAGCGTCGGGCCAGATCGTCGCCAATGCTCTCGAACTCGCCGCCGCCGCCGGGCGCCGTGCGTTCAAAGGCCAGCAGTTCCTGGGCAATGTCATAGGGCAATCCGGATACCGCCTTCTGCACGGTCGCCAGCCGTTCCGGGGCACTGTCGCAATTCTTCAGGACATAGAGATAGGCATCTCGAGCGCGATCCGGCCGCTTGGTCTGCGCGAACGCATCGGCCACCCGCCAGAGCACGTCCACTTCAGAACACGTCAGCAGGCTCGGCGTACTCGCCGCCACTTCGATGACCGTCTCGTACTGCTTGAGATCGGAGGCATTCACCAACCGCGCTCGGGCTTCGGCAACATTCAGCCGCTCGAGCAGATCTGCCGGCGGCTTCCAGGCGGCCTCGGCTGCCTGGCGCTCGGCGATCGCTTTTCGAACTTCCGCGTAGCGCCCCTCCGAATAGAGCTGCCACATCGTTTCGAGCTGGGTATCCTTGTTGCGCGGAACGGCCAGGGGATCCTCGGGAGGCGTCCAATCGGGATAGAGCGCCCTCAGCCGCGATATCTCGGCCTGCAGCCGGGCCGTATCGCCCTTGCTTGCGAAATAACGCAGCGCCGATTCGTCGACCACCGGCGCCGTTGCCTGCGGCCGCGTTGCCTCGGCGGCAGGCTGCGTGTTCTGCGCGACCTGGCGAAACTCAGGTGCGGCCTGTCTCGATGCCTTGTCAACTATGCCGAACGACGCCTCGCCGGGAAGCCCGCTTCCCTGCTCGCCGTTGATCGGCGTACCGGCGACGCCGCTCAAATTCTTGCGCAGAAGCCCGTCGTCGGCAAATCCGGCAATCCCGGCCGCCGTGAGCATAATGCCGGCGATGACAACGGTTGAGGACTTCATAGACACTCCGGACGCTTCTCCTTCGCATAAGACAACCCGAGAAGGTGCAGTGTCGAAGGATAGTATTGCGTCGGGCTGAACACCTTGACGCTGTCGGGCAACGGTACCCGCTCCAAGACACAGGCCAGAATATGGTTAACAAATTGATAACCGGGGTCCGTCAAGGCCGACCGGACGGCCCCCGTCGCGACGTCACTGATGAGCAAATCGCCATTGCTGCCAAGCATGCCCTGCCGCAATCTTGAAAGCAGTTCGGCATCATCGCTGCCTGCGCGAACGAGATAGAGGGGGATGCGCAGGGCGTTGTAACCGAACTCCGCCGGAAAGCCCTCGGCCGCCTTGAGGCGCGTCCTGGCACTGACCCAATCGGCCGGCATCTTGCGCGGCCCGAGCTGCAATGCGTCGAGCATGCTCTCACCATCGACTCGCAGGGATTCCCATTTCGGCGAAGGTGCCACACGGTTGAGGACGGGGAAAGCCTCGAAGATCCAATAGGAAGGGTTTATGACAGGGCCATCGTTTCGATCGGCGGCAGAAAACCCGGCAACGCCCGGCAGCAACAACGTCCGGCCGCCATAGTCGATCACGACCCTGTCGAGGATTGCCTGGGCGATCTTGGCCGCCGCGGCGAGATAGTCCTCCCGTTTCCATTGTTCGCCGGCCAGTGTCAGCGCATAGGCGATCAGGATATCGCCATCGGTCGCATTGTTGACGTCGATGACATGGGGTTTTTCAGCCGGGCTCCATTTCCAGGCGGCAAGTCCGTCGTCGCGCAGAAGCAGTTCACGTAGCGTGAAGGACCAGATCAGCTCGAAATCGGCAGCGTTGTCCGCGAGCACCGCCAGCAACAGGCCGTAGCCTTGACCCTCGCTATGGCTGATGCCGCCGTTGCCGTCGTCGATGATGCGCCCGCCGGCGTCGACGAACTTGGCCTTGTATGTCTGCCAATCCTCAGCACTCACGGTTCCGTTCTGTCCCTGGGCTATCGCGGGCGCCTGCGGTAGAGCAGCGACAAGAGCAAGGGCGAGGGTGAGAACCGCGCGCAAGCTCATGGCCGGCGCCCGAGCCGGCTGAGCATGGATGACGTGGCAAGCCCGAGCAGCACCGACAATACAACCAGCGCCACGGCATAAAAGAGGATGTTACTCGAAAGCCAGTTGGCAATGATCAGACGGTAGTTGCCGATCGATGCCGGCCTTGTCTGCACAAACGTGAAATTGGTCACCGGCACCACGTTGATGGCGCTACTGGCCGGCTCGTAGGTCGCTATGTGTCCGGCGATCCGTTGCCATTGATGGACGTCGGAAATGGCTGACACGCCGTCGTTCAAAAGCTTGGCGGTCGGTGCCGCGACCAATGTCCATGTGGCGTCATCCGTCGGATTTGCCCCTTGGGCGACAAGCAACGTTGCCGTTTCCGGCGGCGCGAACTCGGCCTGTTCCTGTGGCAGGATACGCAGCGAACTCAGGGAGATGTCGAACTCCTGCTTCACCCAGTTCTGAAGCGCCGTCATCTGGGTGCGCCAGGCGCCACCACTCAAGCGCGTCTGCCATTCGTCGATCGCCTTCTGCGTATCCTCGCCGCGACCGGTGGCCTGTGCACTGCCCCAGGACATCTGGCGGCCGGGATCGATGCCGACCTGGGTGAGTACCGTCTTCGGCAATTCAGGCAACGTACCAACGAAGAGTGCGTTGCGCGTGCCCGCGGCCAACGGTGAAGCGATCATCTCCACGGCAATCGGCCGTCCGCCGGCAACCGCAAGCCGTGCAATGAATGTCGCTGCGGCCGACAGTGTGTCGGCGTCCGCCCGGTCGATGAAGAGCGGGATCGTTCCGGCACTGTTGCGATAGGGTGCCGCCGCGCCGGACAACGCCGCGAGATTGGGCCGAAGACCGATCCGGGCAAAGTTGGGCATATGGAGCTCTGACGTATCGAACAGTGCAAAACGCGAATCCGTCGACGCCGGTGCCCCCGGCGCGCAAACCTTGTCCTGATCCGTCAAGAGCACGGCCTCGAGCTCGATCAGGTTCGGTCCGGGCCGGAAATGGCGCATCGTCACGTTGATCGGCAGATGGCGCAGAATGCCGCCGGTCGCCGAATCGAACGGTACAGTCGACGCGATGTTGCCGTTGACGTAGATGTCGATCCGGCTGCCTGGGCGAACCGTCTCCGTATAGGCCGCGTCCAGCAGGATCGTCGCCTCGCCATAGGCGTCCGCGTAGAAGTCCGACGGCACAGCCACCGAAAACCTCGACCGGAAACGGCGCCCGGTAAATTCGCTTGTCGAAACACCCAGTTCCGAGAAACGCAGGCGCTTGTTGCCCGCGACCACCGGCGTTTCGGGCAAGAGCCAGCGCTCCGTATTGATGACGTCGCGGGGAACATCGCTCGGTCGGTCCATCGGTTCGGCGACAGCCTCGATGGCGGCCCGCACGGCCGACCAGTCAGGACCGCTCAAAACCAGAACCGGTGCATTTGTCTTGTCGTCGCGCATAAAAGCGGCGACCGATCCGCCGGCGGCGCCATCTGGCAGCGCGGCAATAAGCGGTGACACCTCGTCGACGGTACCGACAACCACGGTCAATTCGCCGGGCTTTCCCAACTCCGGCAGGTCCTGGCTGAGAATGACCCTCTGCGCCGGCATGTGACCGCGCAGCGCCAAGCCCTGGGCAAGACGCATCAAATCGGCAGCACGGCTCGGCTGTGCCATTCCCGGAACGACGAGATTGAACTGCGTGCGGCCTTTGCCGTCGACGCCAACGGCACGGATGTCGTCAACGCTCGCAAAGACGGCGCTCTCGGCATCTGCAAAGCTGATGAAAGCCGTGTCCGGCGCAATTTCGGTCCACAGTTCATAGGTGGATTCGATCGTGCAGTCGGTGCGGTGGCGTTGTTGCACCCGGAACCGGATGTCATTGGAACCGGGGCGCAGCAAACCGGCACGCAGCTCGTAGCTACGTTCCTCAGGGGTATCCGAGGCCTTGATCGGCCCTTCGCCAACCAGCTCTCCATTGACGAAAACCGAAAGGGACGAGACCTCCGGTGCAATCACGATCGCATTCTGATAACCGAAATTCAGCGTTGCGGGCGATTGCGCCTGGGCCGGCGTCAAATACATCGACCAGGTGCGTTCATCGACCTCGCCGCTGAGCGACAGCGCGTCGAAGGGCACAATAAACCGCCTGAAATCGTCGCGCTCGTCGCCACCGAGTGTGTCCGCGCCGGCGTCTGGCTCGCTTGCCTTCGGGCCCCCGCCCTCCTCTTGCCTTGGCATTTCGACCGGCGGCTCGGCCGCCGGACGTTCGCCCGACATGTCGAACGGGTTCGATTGAGCAAAGGTTTGCGTGGTCGCGGCAAGAAGCACGACAAGAAGGGCGGCAAGCGTCCGGTTCATCGCGTCGCCTCCGCTTGGTCGGACGAACGCAGGCTGCGGGCGAAATAGATCAGGCCGCGGCTCATCTGGTAGAGAGCCAGCCACAGGAACCAGACCGTGCCGCCGACCAGACCAGGATTTCCGCGCCGCGCCTTCTGGAATTCGCTCCATTGCTGGGAGTTCGCAAAGATCAGATCCGCCACAAGGCTGTGGTGGCGCGCCACCTCCGGCAGGTAACGGCAACCGAGCGTGGTGATGTCGCCGGCGATTTCCTTGTTTTTGACCGCAACCGGCAAGGTCTCGGAGGTGCCGTCGCCGCTATAAGGCTCGAAGCGGATGAGACCGTCCGTGTCGACGGGAAGCGTCGCCGCATCGACGCCATAGACCTGAACGCGGGCGCCGTTGGCCGATACGTCTTCGATGGTCGCCGGGTACCATTGGTCCGCGACGCCGAATTCGCAGCGCCGGCTGACCTTGACGCGCCGTGAGGCCGCCTTTTCCCCACGCTCAGAAACAACGCCGAGCGCGCAGCCTGCCATGATCAGGTTGAGCAGGTTCCACCCGCCCACGACCAGGGTGACGTCGGCCTTGTAGGGTTCGGTATAGACCCGGTAGACCGTCATCAGAAGCGCGACGAAAAGCACGGCAAAGATGACGAAGAACGGTCGGCTGATTTCCGACAGCCGGCTTTCCTGGATCGACTCGTCCTTGGCGGTCACCTTGAACGTCGGCCTGCTCGGGCGCATCAGCACCGAGATGACGGCCGGCAACAGATGCACGGTCTGGGCATATTCGTACAGCTCCGATATCCACGGCCAGCGGAAGGCGCCGTAGAGATAGTTCTGCATCATCAGGTTCACCATCATATAGGCGAGCGTATAGGCGAGGAACTCGCCGCCGGATGCGGTGAAGATTTCCAGATCGAAGAACAGGTAGAAAAGCGGTGCGAACAGAAAGATCGTGCGCGACACCGGAAAGAGCCAGAACAGCGTCGATGACATGTAGCAAAGCCGCTGCGGGATCGACAGTCCGCGCTTGAACAGCGGAAACCGGAACAGAAGGATCTGCATCATGCCCTGGGCCCAGCGGCTGCGCTGGCCGATGAAGCTGGCAAAGGTTGCCGGCTGCAGTCCGGCAATCAATGGCCGGTCGACGTAGATGCTGTTCCAGCCTCGGCCATGCAGCGCAAGTGCCGTTTCACAGTCCTCGGTGATGCTCATGCCGCTGAAGCCTTCGGTATCCTCAAGCGCCTTGCGTCGAAGCACCGCTGCCGAACCACAGAAGAAGGCCGCGTTCCACTTGTCGAGGCCGCGCTGGATGATGCCGTAGAACATCTCGTTCTCGCTCGGCATCTTCTCGAAGGTCCGCAGGTTGCGCTCAAGCGGGTCGGGGTTGAGGAAGAAGTGCGGTGTCTGCACCAGGAAAAGCTTCGGGTCGCTTTCGAAATAGCCGACCGTTTCCAGCAGGAAATCGCGCGCTGGCGCGTGGTCGGCGTCGAAGACCGCGATCAACTCGCCGTCCGAATGCAGCATGCCGTTGTTGAGGTTGCCGGCCTTGGCGTGTTCGTTGCGCTCTCGGGTCAGATAGCGCACGCCAAGATCGTCGCAGAGCGCCTGCAGCTCGACATGCCGGGCAGAGGCACGCTGCGCCTCAACCAGGTTCATCGAGTAGCGCTTTTGCTGCGTGCCGCCATCATCGAGCAACCAGACCGTCAGCTTGTCGGCCGGGTAGTCCATGCCCTTGGCCGCGGCAAGCGTATTGGCCAGCAGCCCCGCATCCTCGTTGTAGGACGGCACGAAGACGTCGACCTTCGGAAACGCGCCAGGCGAGACGGCCTTTGCCTTGCGCGGCGGCAGCGGCATCGCGACGACGAACAAGCTCAGCGACAGCATCATGACGCTGTACATTTCGGCGAGATAGAGCAGGAAGCCTGGGATGAAGTTCTCAAGCTGGTTCAGCGGAGGCAGCGTGCTGGTGGTGCGCCAATACACATAGCGAAGCACGATGGCCGTACCGAAGGCGAGCGCGATCAGGCGCCAGCGACCTTCGGCCTTGATGAGCTTCAGGATCGCCATGAATGTGACGACCAAAACGCTCACGATCAGCTGGGTCTGAAGATTGACCGGCAACGTGATGACTGCAATGACGCAAAGGGAGAAAAACGCCCATGCCGCAACGGGACCGATCTTGCTCATTCATTCTGCCTTCCAGCATTCGGCATCATGCCACTGGTATTGCTTGACCTGATTTCACCTGGGCTTTTCCAAGCCCGATACCAGCCCATACCAAATGATGGTTAGGAGCTGATTAAGGGCAATTGCCTCCCGCCGGCGCATCGCAAGCGGGCGGGGGAACAATGACAGTCGCTCCAGCCTTTGCCACTCCACCTGGCTCAGGTAACGGGACAGAATTCGCCGTCGCCGGCACGGCAACTGGCTGCTGACGCACCGGTTGCTCAACGCGGACCGCACGCCTGACCGGCGCGGGTGCCGTCATCACGCTTACCGGTCGAATGTCGGCGGGCGCCGGCTCCCTGCGGTAGATCGGGTTTCCAACCCTGCCAATGCCCGCCTCCAGCGGCGGCGGCGCGCCGTAAGGATTCCAGGCGGGATCGCCGAACGTACCGGTAATCGTGTATCCGTAGACGGGCGCCAGAAGCTCGTTCTCGCTCGCACCGGCAGCGCAGTAGCGAAAGCGGATCTGAATGGTGCCGTAGCCCCGGAGCGGCGAGCGATGGTTCTCTGCGCCACGGATCTGCTGCCAGGCGAAAATGCAGGCGTCATCGCCACGGCCACGGCCATAAGCATAGCCGAACGGCCCGTAGTTGTTCTGCAGAAAATCCGACGACTGCGCCAACGACACCCCGGGGAGCGCACGCCGCGCCTGCCGCATCATCTCGGAGCTTCTGACCGCCACGTAGCCGCTCGTCCTCTGCTGGTCGAACCTGGCCTCCATCGGACCGAAGAACTGTGCGCGCAGGACGTTCTGCCCAGGCGTCGAAGCCGAGGTGAAAAGGTAAATATCCTGCTCGATCGCGTTGGTCTTTCGACGCTCGACCACGTTGAGGACCGCCGGACCGCCCGGCGGCGGCAGGATCAGCGCATTCTCTGCGGGAACGATGACCGCATTCGTCGGCGTGCCGACATCGTTATGCGTCGCGCAGCCGGAAACCAGGGCGCCCGCAGCGAACACAGCCGCAAACGCGACCGTACCTCGCAGCCAGACAGCGGCTGCAGAACGCTCGCTCCGTGCGCCGAATCGCTTGCTGAAAAATCGTCCTGCCATACCGGAGCATTAGTTGATTCAGGCAAATTCGCAAACCCGTGAAGGATAGGGGATAACATTTCGACGTTCGCCCCGAGGGACAGACCTGATGCCGGACGCTATCGCAAGCGGCGGAGCCGGATCGCCATTGCGCATCCGGTCAATGGTCGTCGGACCGCCAGCGGCGCCTCGATCGAAAACAGGCCACCAGAGGTATCGCTACTCCCTTTGCTCCTTCATGTACGCCATTTTTGCAGATCGACGGACGATGAAGCCGCCACTTAGACTTTCTCGTCTGCACCAGTCGAGTGGAAGAGGGACAAAATGGGGCTGCCTGCTGTCACATCGAAACCGGAGGATCGCGTCGCGATTGCGCACCTGGGTCAAGCCTTGAAGACCGCGCTCGCAGACGAGAAAGGCCCAGTGAGAGCGTTTCTGAATGGAGATCCGCAGTCTCGCCGGGCGATCGAGCGCGACCTTGAACCGGCGGCGGTCGATGACCTCCTGCGCTTCGGCGTTGCCGAACAGACAGAGGACCTTTTACGCCCACGATTCCAGGCGCAACTTATCGGCCCACACCTCGTCTTTTCGGACCTGCGCCAGTCCATGCGCGTGGTGCGCAAGACGGAAGAGCGAAACGCCTACGTCGATCCGATGTGGGAGGGGCCAACCCTCTCCAATCTGCTCGTGAGGGAACCCGCCGAAAGTGGTCTCGACATGGGATGTGGCTGCGGCGTCATCGCCCTGGCGATGTCCACCTATTGCAGGAGGGTCGTGGCGCTGGACATGAACCCGCGGGCGCTCATGCTCGCGCGCTTCAACATGGCGTTGAACGGTGTCGACAATGTCGAAGTCCTGGAGTCCGACCTTTTCTCTGCCGTGGAGGGAGCGACCTTCGATCGGATCGTTTTCAATGCGCCCGTCGGCATGGAACTCCTGCCGCGCAACGCGCTGGAATCCGGGGAGCAGATCTTGATCCGGTTCTTCAGCGCGCTGAGCAAGCACCTCAAGAGCGGCGGCATGCTTCACATGAACGTGTGCGTGAAGGAATGGAGCAGGGCAAGCTTCGCCACAAACCTGCGCGCGTGGCTTGGAGAAAACCACAAGGACTTTCAAAGCCTCTTCATCGAGTTATGGCGCGTCGAAAGAGGCCTCAAGTTCAAGGTTCGCAGATGGATTGCCCCCTTCGTGCTGCCGCGCCAATATGGGCGATTGCTTCACATTCGGCGCGGCCTGCTTATTGCCGAAAGAAACGGCGTGGCGCGACATGCAGAGACAGCCTCTGCTTACGACACCTGGGCGACATCTCTCGGGCCTCAGTTTGGCGCATCATTGGTGAAGTCGTTGATGGGTGCCGATCCCGGCAAGGCACCCGCCGGCCCTTCCACGGCAGTGCTCAATACCTTGGATGACGACCACCGCCCCTTGGGTGGCTCCGTGACGACCGCAATTTTCAACAAGCTGCAAAACGTGCCGGCGGCTGCCCTGCTTTGACCGGTTGCGGTCATCGTCCGACAGGATTTGGCCGGCACGAACACGACAACGCCAGGGCCGGTCTGGCTGGGATACCGCCACGTCCGACCACCCGCGTTCCCATGGCACATCGAGAACGCAAGAGCAGGCGTTGCAATCACGCCTCGGCACCCACCTGCTGTGTATCACGGTTCATACAGGGTGTCGGATAGACCATCTGGTGCATCGACGAAAGCGCCGGAAAGCGTCACGGCCCATTGGAAGAATTCCTGCCCGTCCTGGCACCCGGTGGCGCTTTCGTCGTTGGATGCGAGGCAGTTCTGCTGCGGCCACCACCGAACACCAACGGAAGCCGCTGCTCGATCAAATAGAGAACAAGTTCGGGCACAGGAAATATGTCTGCCCCATACGGCTACGATTTGTTAATACTTCACGCCGCCTTCGTGATTAACCGTTAAATGTTCTCACCAAGGGAGATTTATCTTATCTGCGCATTTACTTCTCAAAAACCGGCGCGCAGAATAGAAAAACTTTCCAGCCAAAGAATTTTTACGGCCGTCTTCGCAGGAGAACGGGCCGCATCGAGATTAGGTTGGAGATAGATTCGATCTGCCTGATCGAATTCTTGAACGAGCCAAAGCCTCTGCCAGCGGGTTCCTTTGAGACCGTCTCGTCACGCAGCGTGCTGTCAGCCCTGGCTGACTGCCGTCGCAAGCAGAGTGAAATTGGAGCTCGTCATGAGAAGCCTACTTCCTGCCCGTTTCCAGGATTACGATTTCAGCCCCATTTTCGTGGGCGCCGGATTCACGCTTGCGATCGCCATCATCGCCTATGGCTCCCTGTTCGGGCGCATTCTTTAGATCGCGGTCCGTTCAGAAGCGCGCTCCAGCTTTGGCCGCGACGTCCGTGAGCTTTCCGAGAGCGCAAGCAGGTGCTTTGCCTATGCGACCTGCGTCCGCAGCCAGGTCTTGAACAGCGATGCATGCGGCGTCTCGGGTTTCAGCGCCGATTGGATGAGACCATATTCGGAGCCGTCGGGAGCGAACCCCATCGGGGCGACCAGCCGTTGGTTGCGAATGTCGTCCAAAGCGATGATCCTTGGGCACATGGCCACACCGAGGCCAGCGGCAGCGGCTTCAGCCATTAGGAAATGATGATCCATGTGGCGCGTGGCGCGCGGCTTCGGTGCGCCCGGGTTTGCCCGCTCCCAGTTATCCCAGGCATCGGGCCTCGTCTTTGACGCCAATGCGACATAATCACTGGCCCAAAACCGCTCGACCATGCCTGCCTGCATTACGGGCCCCATCTCCTCCCTCGCCAGGGTCGTGATCGCGCACCGCGAGTCGATGGCAAAATCCAGCCGCCGGATGGCCAGGGTCACGCGGTCACGGGTGAAGTCGAATGCTCCGCCTCCGACAGCGAGGTGAAGATCGACGTCCGGATACCGGTCCTGAAACTCGGCCAACCGCGGGATCAACCAGCGCATCGCCAGCGATCGTTCGCAGGAGACCAGAACCGGCTGCGCCGACGCTGCACTGCGCAGTTCATCAAGGGTCGTGGAAACGACGGCCAACGCCCTGGTCGTTGCCTGGGCCAGCTTCTCGCCATCTGCGGTCAGGCGCAAACCTCGGCCGTGAGGTTCGAGAAGCTCAAGACCGATGTCACCGGCAAGCTTGGACACACGGCGACTGACGGCGCCGTGGGTGAGGTTCAGCTCTATGGCGGCCGCGCGCACCGAGCCCAGCCTCGCCACGACTTCGAAGGCGCGCAGGTCGTCAAGAGAGGGAATATCCGAGCGTTTCATTGGTGATTATCTATCACCAATACAGGTCAGATCATATCGCTTTTTATCGACTTATCCGGGCGGTATTTTCACCGCATGGAAAACTTTGGTGACATATTCGATCGCATCGGCATCATTGCCGACGACCTTACAAGTGCGGCGGACGGGGCTGGCCCCTTCCTGGAACGGGGCCACCGACCCTGCATCCATCGCCGAACTCTGGAGACCGTCGAAACGGCCATCTTGTCGGTCGATACCGGCAGCCGCGGCATGTCGGTGACCGACGCGGCCGGCGCAACGAGAGCGGCCGCCTCGGCATTCGCCAGAGATCGTACCCTCTACAAGACCATGGACTCGACCTTGCGCGGGCATATCAGGGCGGAGATACTGGCGGCCTTCCACGCGAGCCGACGGCAGCGCCTCGTGATCGCACCGGCCTTTCCCGCCGAAGGGCGCACGACGATCAACGCGATCCAGTGGCTTGATGGAACGCCTGTTGCCGACACTATCTACGCGCAGGATCCGGCTCATCCCACACGCACCTCCAACATCCGCGACCTCGTCGACCCCAGCCTAGGCGTCACTGCCCTCGTCACAGTGGAGATGAGCGACGCGGAGGTTCGCAACGTTGCCTCCAGCAATCGTATCGTCATTGTCGATGCGGACAGCCAGGAAAAGCTGAACGAGAGAGTGGCATGTCTTGCGCGGATGGGGCCGGCGCTGTGGGTCGGCTCACCCGGCATGGCCCAGGCGCTCGCCGCCCTGACGGCGGCCGCCGCATCCACCGCACCCGCAACGCCGATGCCTTCGGTTCGACGCGTTCTTGTCGTCGTCGGCAGCGCCAACAGGGTCAGCCGCGGGCAAACGCCTGCGCTTCACGCAGCTGGCGCCGCCATCGCCACACGAGCCTCCGACATAACCGGTGAAACGCAGATCGCCTGCCTCAGAGCGCCGGCGTCACGCGAGGCGGATGCCAGGAATGTGCTTTCAACGCTTGTCGACGAGGCCTATGCGGTGCTCCAACAACACCGCTTCGGCGCGGTCATTGCGACTGGCGGCGAGACCATGGACGCTCTTCTGCAGCGGCTGTCTGTCAAAAGCTTCGCTCTGATCGGGGAACTCGAACCCGGATTTCCCATGGGATACGCCACGCGCGAAACGGGGCAATCGCTCGTCATCGCCTTGAAGGCCGGAGGCTTTGGCACACCGACGACACTCTTGAACGCGGCACGGCACCTTGTTTCGGCACAGAACGGACACAGCACCCATGATTGACCCAGAGCGCCCGATCGCCATCACCATGGGCGACCCTGCAGGCATCGGCCCGGAAATCGTTGCCAAGGCAATGCTCGACAGGCAGGTTCGTCGACGATGCGTCGTCATCGGCGACCCGCTCGTCGTCCAGCATGCCTTCGCGCAGATCGACGCCGCGGTCCGCGTCCATACGATCCGGAACACCAAAGCATCCCGATTGGCGGACGGATCCGTAAACCTGATCGCATCGTCTTCACTCGACGTTCTGCCACCGGCCGGGACCGTCGATCCGGCCAGCGGCAAGGCCGGCTTTGACGCGATCACGACGGCAATTGATCTTGCCCTTGCGGGCGCAGTGGCTGGCATCGTCACGGCGCCGATCCACAAGGAGGCCCTTGCCGCCGCCGGCGTCTGCCATCCCGGGCATACGGAAATCCTCTCGGAGCGGGCCGGAGCGTCGCGTGTCGCGATGATGCTGGCCAACGAGGATATTCGAACGGTTCTCGTCACCATACATTGCTCTCTGCTGGAAGCGATACGGCGTGTGGATTTCGATGCCGAGCTATCGGCCATCCGGCTCGCACATGCAGGTGGTCGCGCGCTCGACATAGAAGCGCCGCGGATCGCGGTCGCGGGCCTCAACCCGCATGCCGGAGAAGGTGGCCTGTTCGGCGATGAGGAGATCGCCATCATCGCACCGGCGATCGAAGCGGCGCGGCGAGAAGGCATCGATGCCAGCGGCCCATGGCCGGGCGATACCGTTTTCATGCAGGCGCGACACGGCCGTTTCGACGTGGTGGTGGCGCAATACCACGATCAGGGGCTTATCCCCGTGAAGTACCTGGGGCTGGAGAAAGGCGTGAATATTACGCTCGGTCTCCCATTCGTCCGCACCAGCCCCGACCATGGAACCGCGTTTGACATTGCCGGGCGCGGCATCGCAGACCCGGCAAGCCTCAAAACCGCAATCGACTATGCCCTCCGCCTTGCAGACGCGGCGCACGCACAGGAGTAATAACATGTCCGAACCGGACTTCATCTTCATGCTGACGCGCAATGATCGCACTGTGGCGGACGCTGCCGTTCACGTGCGCACGGCGCTTGCCGCAGGCGTGCGAGATATCGGCTTCAAGGATATCGGGCTGCCTCTCGCCGAGCTTTCCGCCCTCAACCGGACGATCCGGGACAATGGCGCGCGCAGTTACCTCGAAGTGGTGTCGTTTGATGGCGACAGCGAAATCGTCTCCGTCCGGGCAGCGGTCAAATTGGGCGTCGATTATCTGTTGGGTGGTACCCGTGTTGCCGACGTGCTTCCGCTGCTTGCAGGAACGGGCATCAAATATTATCCCTTCGCCGGCGGGATCACCGGGCATCCAAGCACCTTGGAAGGCTCGATCTGCGACATCACAGCCAGCGCCATCGATCTGGCAAACCACGATGGCGTCCACGGGCTGGACCTGCTTGCCTATCGCTCTCAAACAGATGTGCCGGCGCTGATCAAAACCGTTTGCGCCGCCGTGAACAAACCGGTGATCGTCGCCGGATCGATCGACAGAGCCGCCCGCATCCAGGCCGTTCTCGACAGCGAGGCTGCCGGCTTTACGGTCGGCACCGCTGCACTCGACGGCGTCTTTCCGGCATCGCGGCCGGGGCTGACCCAGCAACTGTCGGCGATCAGGGCCGCAATGGCAAAAGCGCCCTAACGCGCGCCGCAGCCGGCATCCAGCAACGCCGCCTAGCTCGACAAACCCGGATCACGGAGTGCTGCAAGCGTTGCCTTGATCACATCGGCCGCGGATTGATCGACATCGACGACGACGGTTCGGGGCTCGCCGATCGGCTCTTCCAGCGTCGCCAACTGCGTATCGAGCAGCGACGCCGGCATGAAATGTCCTTCCCGGTGCTGCATCCGGCCGGCGAGGACATCACGGCTGCCTTGAAGATAGACAAAGATCAGATCGCCACCGGCACGCTCGCGCAACAAGGCGCGATAGCTCCGCTTCAACGCGGAACAGGAAACAACGAGTGGCTCGGCACTTTCGGAAAGCTGCCGGCCGATCTCGCCAAGCCAGGGCCATCGGTCCTCATCGGTGAGCGGGACGCCGGCCGACATCTTGGCGATATTGGTTTGCGGATGCAGGCCATCGCCCTCGATGAAGGCATAACCAAAAGCCCGCGCCACCGCCTCGCCGACGGAGGTCTTGCCGCAGCCGGAGACGCCCATGACGACGATCGAGCCGAGGAATTTGCTCACCTGGTCAAGGGGGGATGTGTCGGGGCTCGCCATGGATCGTTCGTCTCTTCGGCTCATGATTGCGACGCCGTTTGCTGATAGCGCCGCACCGGCGCCGAGACAAGCCGACTTGCTGCGAAACGACGTCCGCCTCTGACGGTTGCCCTCGGGCGTCGTGCCCTGCCTGAGCGAAACCAGTTCGCAGCTGCCCTCGGAGATCCTAGGGCAGCTCATCCGCCTTCATCGATTTCACATGAAAGCGGGAAGCTCTAGCTGGCGACACGTGGGCGTGCGATGTCGTTGACGCCCTCGTCGTCCGGCGCCTGGCCGTAACTCATGCGGCGCATCTGTGCGATCACCCGCTCCATCTCGTCATCCGGCAGAACCGGCGGTTCACCGAGCGTCAGCGCCTGCACGTACATGCGCGAAAGGGTCTCGATCTCGATTGCCATCCACAGCGCCGATTCCAGCGTCTTGCCGAGCGAGATCTGCCCGTGCTGACCGAGCAGGCAGGCGGTGCGATCCTTGAGCGCCACGAGAGCATTGTTGGAAAGCGCCTGGGTGCCGAAGGTCGCATATTCGGCACAGCGGATCGTCGTCCCACCGGCAATGCCCGTCATGTAGTGGAAGCTCGGAATGGTCCTGTGGTGGCAGGCCAGCGTGGTCGCATAGATCGAATGGCAATGAAGAACCACGTTGATATCCGTGCGCTCGCGCAGGATGTCGCGGTGAAAGCGCCACTCGGATGACGGTCGCGGACCTTTGTAGTTGCCCTGGAAATCCATTTCGACCAGATCGTCCGGCTGCATCGTGTCATAGGCAAGCGAGGACGGCGTGACGAGGAAGCCGTCGGGGGTGCGTACCGAAAGATTACCGGCCGTCCCCTGGTTGATGCCGCTTGAATTCATCCGGCGGCAAATGTCCACCATCTCGCGGCGGAGGGAGAGAATATCGGGCTGGCTCATCGGAGTTTCCTTTCGAAGTGTCACTGAAAAACAGGTTCGGCTTGCCGGCGCGCGCTGGCGCGCCATTCTGCTGCGTAGTTGGAAATTGCGGTCGTGAGGGGCGGGACATCTGTGGCTTCGGCCAGGGAAAGCGGTGCCGGCCGTGTCCGCGTGCGTTGACCGGCAAGCAGGGCCGCCCCTGAGGCGACGCCATAGGTATCGAGATTGAAGCGGATCTGCCGACCAGGCAGCAAGGCTGCGACAAGGCGGGCATAAAGCGGGTCGCGCAGGAAGCTGCCGTCGAGAACGACGAGCGGTCCCGCCCCCAGTGCCTCGACGCATTCGGCCGTCAGCAGCGCACAATAGATGAGGGCCAGCGCCTTGCGCTCCAGCGGCGTCTCCGGCTTGGGCCCAGTGATGTGTCCTTGACCGGCGCTGCCGGGAAACAGACCGTTATCGTCACCGAAGGATGGCAGCGCCACGGTCTTCAACGCGATCAGTTGCCGAACGATTTGTTCAGGCACAGGTCCGCCCGGCTGCCCGTGACCCGCAACATGCGAGAATTCACGCCCGCCCATGGTCAGCACGCCGCCGAGCGGCTTGCCGAAAACATCGCTGTTGAGTGTCATGCCCCTGTCTTCGTCGAGCCGATCGAGGGGCGTCTGCCCGCAGAAGCCGACAATCCAGGTGCCGGTGGAAATGACGGTGAAATCGCGCAGTCCCGCAGCATGGTAGCGGTAGTGATTGAGGCTGCTGTCGTGCGCGCCGGTAAGGATACGAAGATCCTGCGGCAAGCCATGACGGCGTGCCAATTCCACGCGCACCGGCCCGAGATCCTGCCAGGCATCGGCAAAGGGCGGCATCAGCCGGCCCCAGCCGCGCTGATCGACGATCGGGGCGAAATGCCGCTCCGCCACGTTCCAGAGATGGGACTGCGCGCCAAGCAGGCTCGCCTCGGATGCCGCGACGCCCGAAAGACGCCACGCCCAGTATTGCGGCAGACCGAGATACCACTGCGCCCGGGCAAAAGCTTGCGGTTCACACTCCTGCATCCAGAAGAGTTGTCGGGCCTGATGGGTCGCGGCGTGCATCGTCGCGCTGCCGCGGTCGAAGAATGAACCGGAGAGCGGAGCATAGCCCGCCCGGATGGCCTCGGGCGGCGCCTGTTCGTAGTCGATCATCGGCAGCGCCGCGCCGTCGCCTTGCTCCGGATCGGCCCCGACCAGCACGCCGCCGGAACCATGCCCGGAGGCGACGAAGGTCGAAAGCCGGTGGCGCCGGGCGAGCTGTGCGAGGCCGGAAAAGACCCACTCGCCGATAGCGCCGAGGTCATGATGGGACCAGGGCGGGCCTGGCAGCACCGGGTTGGCGATGCTGAGGGTCTCGAGCACGGCGCCATCGGCCGTGACGGCATTGAGCTTGACGTTGGTCTTGCCGACATCGAGCACCGCGATCGTGCCTTCATCGTCGCGTGATGACGTTGGCATGACGCCGCACCTCCCTCACCTTCCGAACCGCCAAAGACTGGCCTGCCTTCTAGATCAGGCCGTATTGTTTGGCCTTGTTGCGCAGGAACGGTAGGCCGTTGCCCATCACTTCCTCCTCATCCTTGGCGACGGGTCGCCAGACGGCGAGGCCATAGGCGACTTCCGGCGGCATGTTGATGAAGCTTTCCATCGCAAGACCGCCCTTGAAGCCGATCGCTGCAAGTGTCGCGAAGATCTCGTCCCAGGCGCAGTTGCCGTAGCCGGGCGTGCCGCGATCACTCTCGGAGAGGTGGATGTATTTGATGTGCTCGCGCGCATCGAGGATGCCGGTGCCGATTCCCTTTTCCTCGATGTTCATGTGGTAGGTGTCGAGATGCACGAAGACATTGTCGGCACCGACGCGCCTGATCATGTCGACGGCCTGCCAGCCAGTGTTGATGAGATGGTTTTCATAGCGGTTGACTGCCTCGACGCCGAGTTCGATACCACGCGACTTCGCATGTTTTGCCGCCGCCTGCAGCACGCGGGCGATGTTGTCGTATTCGGCCTCGGTCGGCGGTACGCCGGTGCGCTCGCCGATGCCGCCATAGATGACGCCGGACAGCGCTTCGCCGCCGAGATCCGCCGTCTTGTCGATAGCGATCTTCAGGTGCTCGATTGCGGCATCGGGCCGGACGGAAGCCCAGGCGCGCTCGGGAAGACCGAGCGAGCAGACCGCGCGCAGCTTGTTCTTCTCCAGAAGCGCCTTGGTGTGGGCGGTGTCGACCGCCGGCGGATTGAGCATGGGGATCTCGATGAAATCCACCTTGTACTTGACCGCCGCCGCGACGGCCCGCTCGGCGCCGGGCCGATCCCAATTCATGGTCCACATGCTCGTATGGACGCCAAAACCCTGCATGATCACGTTCCTTTTCTGACAAATGAAATCTTGAATTTTGAGGCGGCAAACCGCAGCACCATGACGCCGACGAGAAGCAAGCCCCAGACGGCGGTCGCGAGATGTTGATTGGCGCCGATCAGGTTGAGCCCTGATGACAGCAGCTGCAGCACGACGAGCGCCACGAACACCGGGATCACCCGGCCGAAGCCGCCGAACGGATTGACGCCGCCGAGGAAACAGGCGAGCACCGTGATCAGCAGGTAGGACTCGCCGTGGCCGATGCGCACCGAGTTGAACCGCGCCAGCATGATGATGCCGGCAATGGCGCACATTGCGCCCGAGAGCGTGTAGACGAGTACGATCACCTTGCGCGTGTTGATGCCGGAATAGCGCGTCGCCTCGAGATTGGAGCCGATCATGTAGGTGTTGAAGCCGAGCTTGGTGCGGGTCAAAAGCAGATGCCAGGCGAGCACGCAGATGATGAAGACGATCAGCGGCACCGGTATGCCCGCGATCGAGCCATGGCCGAGCGGCCCGATGAAGGCGGGAAAGCCGGAGACGTCGCCGCCGCGTGTCAGAAACTCGCCGAGGCCACGCAGGAAGATCATCATCGACAGCGAGACGAGGATCGGGTGGGCGCGGGTAAAGGCAATGACCAGCCCCATGACCACGCCGCTTGCAGCACCGACCATCACGGCAAGGACGCAGCCGAGTGCAAAGGCACCGGCGCCGGCATCCGCACCGCCATTCGCCTGCAGCACCCAGGCAAGCGTCAGCCCGGCAATATTGGCGGTGAAGGTTACGGCAAGGTTCAGGCCACCGGTCAGGATCGGCAGCAGCATCGCCAGCGTCAGTAGCCCGAGCTCGGGAAGCTGAAACGCGACCGAACCGAAGGTCGCAGCACTCAGGAACTGCGGCGAGACGAGACCGAACACCAGGATCACGGCGACCAGCGCCAGGCCGGGACCCGCCATCTCCGGGCCGAACCATCCCTTCAGGCGTTCCGAAAAACCTGTCATCGGCGTGCACCTTTCTGGGTGGCGAAGGGCAGAAGCCGTTCGATGCTGGTGTTGGAAAGGGTGATGGCGATCAGGATGATGGCGCCAACGATCATCTTGAAGGCGAAGGGGGAAACGCCCATCAGGTTCAGGCCGTTCTGGGTGATCGCGATCAGGAGCACGCCGAGCACGCAGCCGAGCACCGAGCCCTTGCCACCGCCGAGTCTTGCGCCACCGAGAACGACGGCGGCCAGCACGTCGAGTTCTCGCCCATAAAGTGCGTTCGGCACCACTTCCTGCGCGTAGTGCGCCTGCACCAGCCCGCCGATCCCGGCCATAAGGCCGAGCCAGCCGAAGGCGATGAACTGCATGGCGCCGATGTTGATGCCGAAGCGGCGTGCGCCTTCCGGATTATCGCCGAAGGCATAGAGTTGCCGTCCGGTGGTCGTGCGGGTGATCAGTACCCAGGTGGCGATGACGCACAGCACCATGACCAGCACCGGAAGCGTGATCTCGATCCAGCTGCCGTCTGCCATTTCATGTTCGAACAGAACGACACGATCGGTCAGCCATTCCGGCAGGTCGTAGATCGACACGCCCTTGGTGAAGAACATCAATAGCCCGAAGTAGATGTTGAAGGTCGATATCGTCGCGACGATCGAAATGATGCGGAAGCGATGGATCAGGAGCGCATTGACTGCGCCGAGGCAGATGCCGATCGATCCGGCAATGACGAGGCCGGAGATCCAGCCACCGCCGCCGATCCAGCCGAGCGCGATCGCCGTGCCATACTGCACGACCGAGGCGGCGACGGCGAAGGAGATGTCGATGCCGCCGGCAATCAGCACGACCAGCAGGCCAACGGCGAAGATGATGTTGACCGAACTGGTGTTCAACAGATCGAAGGCGTTGCCGATCGAGAAGAAGTTGGCGGTCGCGAACGACAGAACCGTGCAGATGACGGCAATGACGGCGAGGAGCGCGACCTCGGTCGCGTGGGTGCGGGCGAAACTATGCATAGACCGCTCCCTCGATTTCGGAGAGCGGAACGCTGCGGGGATCATAGCTGCCGACGATGCGACCCTGCGCCATATGCAGGACGCGGTCGGCGTTGAAATAGACTTCCGGCACCTCGTCGGAAATCAGGATGATCGCAAGGCCTGTCTCAGCGAGCTTGGCGACGATATCGAAGATGCCGGCACGCGCGCCGACATCGACGCCGACCGTGGGCGCGTCGAGGATCAACAGCTTCGGGTCGGTCGCCAGCCATTTGGCAATGGCGATGCGCTGCTGGTTGCCGCCTGACAGCGTCGAGATCGCATCGCCCTGCTGGCCGATCTTGACGCCGAGATCGGCAATCCAGCCGGCGACGAGCTTACGCTTGCGCTCGTCCGACAGAAAGCCGCCGGAAACGATCTTGCCGAGCGAACTGATGACGAGATTGTCGGCGATCGACTGCGGCTGGATGAGGCCAAGCGACAGGCGATCCTCCGAGAGATAGGCGACGCCCGCCTTGATCGCATCGCGGTTGGAGGAAAAATGCACCGGCTTGCCCTCAAGCGTGATCGCGCCGGCGGCCGGCTGCAGCATGCCGAAGAGCGTTTGCGCAAGCTCGGTCCGGCCGGCCCCGAGAAGGCCGGTAATCCCGAGCGTCTCGCCGCGTCGGACGGTGAGTGAAATATCGTCGAACTGGCCGGGTCGGCTCAGCCCCTTTACCTCAAGGACAACAGGTTGATCGTCGCGCGATTTTGCGCGGACCTGCTGGTCAAAAGTCTTGCCAGTCATCAGTTCGGTGATGCGCGATTGCGTCATGCCGGCGGCGGGATAAACGCCGACCAGCGCGCCGTCGCGCAAGACGGTGATCCGGCTTGAAATTTCCAGCACTTCCGCCAGGCGGTGACTGACGAAGACGACGGCGACGCCTGCGGCCGAAAGACCGCGCACGATGTCGAGCAGATGGTCGGTTTCCGATTGCGTCAGCGATGCGGTCGGCTCGTCCATGAAGACGAGCTTCGCTTCGCCGACGAGCGCGCGGGCAATCGCCACGATCTGGCGCTGGGCAATGGCGTATTCCTTGAGCGGCAGGTCGACGTCGAGCGTGATGCCGAGACGCTTAAGCGCGTCCGTCGCAATCTTGCGCATGCGGCCATAGTCGACCAGCTTCGGCCAGCGGCCGAGGACGGTCTGGAAGGCGATGTTTTCCGCCACGCTCATTTCGGGGAAAAGCGCCAGATCCTGCCAGATGACCTGGATGCCGCGATCCTGGGCGGTCACCGGCGACATGTGGGAATAGGTCTCGCCGTCATACTCGATCGAGGCGCCATCGGCGGGACGGTAAACGCCGGTGATGATCTTGATCAGGGTGCTCTTGCCACAACCGTTCTCACCGGCGAGGCAGTGCACCTCACCCGGGCGGACGTCAAAGCTCACATTCTTGAGCGCCTTGACGCCACCGAAGGTCATGTTGATGTCGTGCAGGGACAGAAGCGGCTTTTCGCTGCCTCCCGTGATCGCAAGCTGTTGCATGAACGTGTGTCCTAAGGACCGTTTTTGAAGGACGTGCCAGGCCGGCCGAAGCCGGCCCAGCAGCCGGGAGAACCCGGTGCATGCCGCCCGGGATCGCGTCGATCCGGGGATAGGGCATGCAACTATTCAAAATGCGGCAGCGGCGGTGGCGCGTCTGAGGCGTGCGGGCCGCTGCGGCAGATCAGAGCCCCATCGCCGCGAGATCGGCGACCGTGTCCTTGTTGATCGGCACGAGCTGATCAACGATGATGTTGCGGTTTTCAAAGTCCGGCTTGACCTTGCCGAGACCTTCGATCTCGTCGCCGTCCTTCACCTCTTCCCCCTTCATCAACTTGTCGGCAAGCGTCACGAACACCTCGCCTGCCTGTTTCGGATTCCACATGAAGCCGCCGGAGATCGCGTCCGACTTGACGAGCTTCTGGCCCTGCCCCGGCGAGAACGGGCCGAGCACGAAGATCTCGCCAACCTTGCGGCGCTCTTCGACGGCACGGCCTGCCCCGATCGGTCCCTGGCTGCCGAACGCGAGGAAACCCTTGAGGTTGGGGTGGGCGGAGATCAGGTCGAGCGCTGTCGACCGGCTCTTGTCGACGTCTTCGGCGACCCCGTAGCGTTCGCCGACCAGCGTCATGTCAGGATGGTTCTTCTTGATATAGGCGATGGCAGCATCAGCCCAGGCGTTGTGCAGCGGCACGGTCAGCGAACCGACGAACACGGCATATTCGCCCTTGCCGCCCATTTTTTCGGCAAGCAGCTTGCCGTGCGCTTCGCCGAAGCCGGTCGATGACGCAAGCTCGAAGTCCCAGTCGGCGCCCTTCTGGCTCGGCGATTCATGGGTGATGACGATGATGCCCTTTTCCTTGGCCTTGGTCAGAACCGGCTCCAAAACCTTGGCATCATTGGGCACGACGCCGATGACCTTGACGCCCTGGGCGATCAGATCCTCGATGGCACGCACCTGCAGCGCCGGATCGGCGCTCGTCGGGCCGACCATGAAGGCGTCGATGCCGAGCTTTTGGCCCCGTTCCTTGATGCCTGCCTCCATGGCGTTGAACCACGGAATGCCGCCGATCTTGAC
The DNA here is from genome assembly GCF_013283195.1 of Ensifer adhaerens. Taxonomy (GTDB): domain Bacteria; phylum Pseudomonadota; class Alphaproteobacteria; order Rhizobiales; family Rhizobiaceae; genus Ensifer; species Ensifer adhaerens_G. The sequence continues at coordinate 302,995 of NZ_JABEKT010000004.1, forward strand.
CACGACGCCGACCTTTCCGGCATCCTGAGCGAATGCGGCAGCCGCACCGGCAAACGAAAGCGATGTCGCTAGCGCAGCGACCAGAATTTTCTTGATCATGTCTCTCCTCCACTCGTTCCCATAGGGAACACGCCCGGCTGCAGAAGCGCCGGCCTCCAGTTTCAAATCGCAACTGGCTGGGAACGAATTCCCGCCTCCCTGATCGCCGCCTCCTCAGACGACCCATCAATTTGCACAATCGATATTTCTTGTTTGCACAATCGATGGTGCAAAGACTATTGTGCAGACTTAATCTTTCGTCAAGGGGAAATCGGCACTAAGACGATGAGGGAGGCCAACGATGACGAAGACGAGCAAGAAGAAGGCGACCATCTACGACTTATCGGTGCTGTCAGGCAGCTCGCCTTCAACCGTGAGTGCGGTTTTGAACGGCACCTGGCAGAAGCGGCGGATCAAGGAGAGCACCGCGGCCCTGATCCGGGATCTGGCGGAGACCCACCAATATACCGCCAACCGTCAGGCCCGCGGATTGCGCAGCTCCCGCTCCGGCCTCATCGGCCTGCTGTTGCCCGTCCATGACAATCGCTACTTCTCCTCGATGGCGCAGACCTTCGAAGCGCATGTCAGAAGCAAGGGTCAATGCCCGATCGTCGTCAGCGCCAGCCGTGACCCGGAAGAGGAGAGAAAGACGGCCGAAACGCTGATCTCATACTCGATCGATGAGCTGTTCATCTGCGGCGCGACCGACCCGGACGGCGTGCACGAGGTCTGCGAGACCGTCGGCCTGAAGCACATCAACATCGACCTGCCCGGCACCAAGGTTCCGTCCGTCATCAGCGACAACTACCAAGGCGGCCGGATGCTGACGGAGGCGATCATCCGCCACTTCCCCGCGGATCAGCCGCTCCGCCCGGATGAACTCTACCTCTTCGGCGGTCGCGACGACCACGCAAGCCGCGAGCGTATCCGCGGGTTCCGTGCGGTGAAGCGCGAGCTTCTGGGCGAAGACCCGGACGGCTGCATCCAGCCGACCGGCTACGCGCCCAACAATGCAAGGCTCGCTTTCGAAGCCTTCTACGAAAAGCACGGCAAGCTGCCGCGCGGCGTCTTCATCAACTCCTCGATCAACTTCGAGGGCCTGTTGCGCTTCATGGCTGGCCACCCGCATGAAAACTTCGCAGACCTCACCGTCGGCTGCTACGACTACGACCCCTTCGCCTCGTTCCTGCCCTTCCCCGTCATCATGATCCGCCAGGATGTCGAAGGCATGATCACCAAGGCATTCGAGGTGATCGAGGAGGGGCGGCCACAGCCGCGTATTCACCTGATCAGTCCAGAGCTCGTCCAGCCGCGCACCGCGCTGACAGGACCGCTCGACGCGCTCAAGGATATCGGCTGAATGGCACATCGCTGAATCTTCGGCCGCACGGCACAATAACAATCGATTTTTCTGTACATACGGACAGTTTCCACGTATTCATTGGAAATGGATGAGATAGACAGAAAAATCATTGGAATTCTCGCGCAGGACTCCCGCAGGTCGCTGACCGATATCGGTGCGGCGGTGGAGTTGTCGCCCTCCTCGGTCAACGAGCGCATCCGCCGGCTCGTCGCAAGCGGAGTGATCCGCCGTTTCACGATCGACGCCGACCATCGCGCGCTTGGGCTTGACGTGCTCGCCTTCGTCTGGGTCGGGCTGTCCCCGGATGCGGATGAGGAAGCGTTTCGCACCTTCATGGCCGGCCACCCTTCCGTTACGGAATGTCACCACGTCACCGGCGCCTGGTCCTATTGCGTCAAGGTTCGCATGCCGTCGCTTGGCGATATCGAGCCTTTCCTGGCCGAACTCAAGCGTCGCCGGTTTCTCGCTCGCAGCGAGACCGTGATTGCCCTGTCGACCGTCAGGGAAACCTCGTTCACCGGCCCGGAGCGCTGAGCAATGTCGATGCTGCTGTTCGCAAAAGGCCTGCTGCTCGGCCTCGCCATTGCCGCTCCCCTCGGCCCGATTGGCGTCCTGTGCATCAACCGCACGCTCGAACGCGGCTTCTGGGCCGGCGTCGCCGGCGGATTGGGAACGGCGCTCGCCGATGCCAGCTACGCGCTGCTGGCGGCAGCCGGCTTTGCCGCGTTCGCGACCCTTCTCGCCACGGTGGCGACGCCGCTCAGCCTTGCCGGTGGCGCCTTCATGATCTGGCTCGGCTGGCGCGGGCTGCAACCGAGCCCGGTCGCAGCCGCAGCCAAGGTCGGTGCGCGCGATCTCATCCAGACGACCGCAGCGACCTTCCTGCTAACGATCGCCAATCCGCTGACGATCCTGTCCTTTGCCGCGTTCTTTGCGGTCCTTGGTCTGGCGAAAGCCGGTGGACTTGCAAACGCCACCGTCGTCGTTGCCGGCGTCTTCCTCGGCTCGCTCGCCTGGTGGATGCTTTTAAGCGGCGGGATTACCCTTGCCCGAACACACCTGCCCGACAGTTTCGTCACGTGGGTCTCACGCCTTTCGGGCCTGGTCCTGATTGCCTTCGGCGCAGTGGCAATCGGCTCGGTCGTGGTGAACCTCATCTAAGGCTACAGCCGAAGAAGGCGGCGCTGCCGCAGTCTATTCACCCGCCGGCCTGACGCATTCGACATGCCACCATTTCGGGCGTCCGCCACGGTAGCTGTGCGAGACCGGGATGAGATCGGCGGCGTTGGTCTTGTCGAAGCACCCGAGCATCAACGCGACGACGGGCGCATCGTCGATCGCGCCGAGCGTGCTGCCGCAGGTGCCGCAGAAGGCCCGGCTGGAGTAATCGGAGGAGCGATAGGTTGCGGGCGCTCCCCCAGGCCCGGTCCAAGCCACGGCGTCGCTTGGGAATTCGACCCAGGCGACGGTCAGCGCGCCGGAATGCTTTTGGCACAGTTTGCACGAGCAGGTGTGCGGCTTTCCGGCCGGCCCTTTCGCCTCGAACCGAATTGCTCCGCAAATGCATCCGCCTGTGTGCGGCTTGTTCTTTTTGGTCGCGGCTCTTGTCACGCGTTACCTCCAGTTGCAGTCTCGAATCATCAGCAGCATAACTTGCGACGGGCGGATTAGTGTAGCGCCGCGATGATACACCCCATGAGGGCATCCGTGCGTTTGATCTTGGCGGCAGCGGTCTCAGTATCGACGTCGCAAAGATCCGAAAAGCGCAGCCGGCGCTCAGTAAAACCACGCGCCAATGTCGCGAAACGCGCGTTTGCTCTGGTCGCGCCTGTTTCCATCCCGCGCAGACGTGCCCTCGCCGATCGGCAGGCTGAAACCGAAGGGATCGGACGGTTCGCCGCCCCTGTCCGCCCAATAGGCATCGAGATCGGCCACCATCATCCGCCGACGTTTGCGCCGTCGGCGGTTGATCACGTGCCTGTCGTTGGAGACGGCATAGAGGTGCGTTGCGTTGCCCTCGGAGGCGAGCCCCTGCAGCGTGAGCAGAACCGCATCCTTTGGCCGCAAGCCCCCGAGATCGCGGGTCGCGGTAATCAGCGCCCGTTTTCCGTCGCCTCCACGCGGCCCCTGCATGCCGCCGATCACCAGGCTATAGGCGTCATCATCGCAACGCACGAAGGCGAAACTGACCGTGCAAAGCGCATAACGATCGCTTTGGCGGCTAAGCCTGATCGCAAAGGCGCCCTCGTGGCGCCCACCGCAATGGTCGGCCAACAGCAACTGGACACGGTAATTTTCACCGCGCCCGGCGACCGTTCCCATCTCCATCGACGTACCGCGCCAAAGCGCCATCAGCGACCGGCGTGACAGGACTTCGCTCGCGACATCGAAATGGTTCATCAGCAGTTCAAGCCGTTGGCTTGAGCGAGCTCCGTGCAACAGAAATGTCGGTACCGACTTGCGAATAAGATCGTCGTGCGGAAGACCCAATTTGTAGCGGTCGCCGAACGCGCTGAGAAAGGCGAGCCAGCGCGTCGTCAATACCGGATGTCGGGCGAGCCGCATCGAGAACACGACCGCGCGCTTCAAGGTCAGCCGCCCGCCAAGCTTGAGAACCTGCCACAGGATCTGACGGCCCGACCGGCCACGCTCCGGCATGTTGGCAGCGGCGACGAAACCGACAGATGCCGGCTGGGTTTCAACTCTCTCACCACCGCCGTTGGGCAGCGATGGCAAGTCCGATCGAGCGCTGTATTGCGGCAAACGACCTTCCAGGGACATGGCGTAATTCCTTGAAAGCAAATGCTTGTCCAAGCATCGCCGGGATATCCGGCACCGCTGGGTTTGCATTCTGTTTGTCAAGGGAATGCGGAGAAGTGATCCGGAATCGAGCGCCTGTTGGCGGAGCGATCCGCCCGCATGGACAGAGCCGGCGTGCGGCCTTCACCGAACGCCGAACGGCCCCGATCAGGCCTTCACGACGATAACGATGGCGCTCAGGCGGCGCTTTCGCGCGGCAGCATGACGGTGATCATCGCTCCGCCGCCGGGGCGCGCTGCGAATTCCAGCCGGCCGCCATGGGCCTTAGCAATCGCCTGCACGACGGAGAGGCCAAGACCCGTTCCGCCGGTTGCCCGCGAACGGGACGCGTCCCCGCGCCAGAACAGGTCGATCGAGTGGGTCGTTACATCGTCCGGAAGACCCGGCCCGCGATCAAGAACCCGGATGAAGGCTTCGTCCGCGCCACGCGCGCCGGTTTCGCACCGAAGCACGCCGCCTGATGACGCATAGCGACAGGCGTTTTCAACGAGCGCAAGCAACGCCTGACGCAGGCGCTGGGAATCGCCGGACACCACAGCTGGGACAAGTGCCATTTCGAGCGAGAGACCGGCAGATGCGAGGATCGTGCGGGAGGCGCCGAGCACCTGCGTCGCCTCGGCCGCCAGATCGACCGTACCGCGTTGGGTGACGAGCTTTTGGCCTGCGGCAAGCGAAAGGGTGCGCAGATCCTCGACCAGGGCGGATAGCCCCTCCACCTGGACGAGCAGCTGTCGCACGCGCTCCTGCTCCAACGGAAAGACGCCATCGGCCATGCCCTGCAGATTGCCTTGCAGGATCGTCAACGGCGTGCGCAATTCGTGGGCCACCGCCATCGTGTTGAAACGCAGGCGGCTTTCCATGCTTTCGAGTTCGGCCGCCAGCTCATCGAAAGTCTTGATCAACGTTGCCACTTCTTTCGCCCCCTTCCCAACGGAGCCGACACGAACCGCGAAATCGCCGGTACGCAGGTCTTCGGTTGCCTGAGCGAGCAGTTCCAAAGGACGGCTGATCTTGCGGGCGAGCCAATAGCCGATCAGGCTGCAGGTTGCCGCAGCGATCGCACCGAAGGTAATGATCGACAGGTCGATCTCGTTGTTGCCCCATTCCTCGATCGCGGGAACGCTGGTGACAAACGCGCGAAGGTTTTCCTCCGTCGGCATCCGGCCGGCATTGATATCGGTATAGGCTTGCGCCGCCCCGCGCGACATCATCTTGAGCATCCGCTCCTCGAGGTCCGCCTCCATCCACATCACGCCGAAATAGACGATGCAGACACTGACCACGAGCAGGACAGCCTGCAGCATGGCGGTGAGAACGCCAAGTGGGAGACGCGATATTCTGATCTTCATCTCGGCTCCACGAAACGGTAGCCGACACCGCGAACCGCGGAGAAGAAACCGCAGGCGCCGAGATCCTCGAGTTTGCGGCGAAGGTTGGCGACATGGGTGTCGACCGTTCGCGCCAGCGCGTCACTGTCGGGAAGGCAGGCATCGAGAATGTCGGCTCGCTCGAAGGCATGCGTCGGGCGTCGGATCATATGGGCCAGGATACGAAACTCGCTGAGTGTCAGCGGCAGGGACTGGCGCTTGCCGGTGGTTTCGACAAAGGCCGCATGCGCATCGAGATCGACCTCGACATTTTCGAAGCGCAGCACCGTGGCGCCGGCGCCGTTTCGCGTCCGCCGCAGAACTGCATTGACGCGGGCCACGACCTCCTGCGGGTTGAACGGCTTGACGACGTAGTCGTCCGCACCGAGCCTCAGCCCCGCCAGCCGATCGAGATCCTCGGCCAATGCCGTCACCATGATCGTCGGCGTATTGCTCTCGCGGCGGATCCGCGCCAGCACCTCGAAACCGTCGAGCCGCGGGATGCGCACGTCGAGAAGAACGAGATCAGGCGAAAGCACGGAATGATGGGTGAGCGCGGTTTCGCCGTCCGCCGCCCGTACCGTCCTGAAGCCGTCACGCACGAGGTAGGCATCGAGGATCTGCGCGATCTCCGGCTCGTCCTCGACCAAAAGGATGAGACCCTTGTCGACCATCTGCAAACTCCTCGCGCATGTGTTGTGGCAACGAGCTTATGGGATGAAAAAATTCGGGTTGCAATTCATCCGGGCAGCGCTGGACACCATCGCCGGGCGTTCCGCATCAAGCGTTCTTCGTTTCTCCGCCATTTCTTGACAAATCGCGTCGAGTGTCCGCCTGCCACCGTCTGATCGAGTGTCGAACGCACGGTGTATGTGCCCTCGAATGCCGATTTTGCGGCTTCACCCCAGATTCCACCGACCCACATAACAAACGTCCCGGAACGCCTTCGCGATCCCGGCCAAGCAAGCGGCGCTGACGCTTTCCGTACGATGGCTCGCGCAGGGCCGCAAGCAACCCAAGAGGGGAATTCTCATGCCTGTTGAAACGAGCGAACTGACGTCAGCCGATATCGGCAAGATCTTGCAATGTATCCCGCATCGTTACCCCTTTCTGCTGATCGACAGGCTCGTTTCGATCCGCGGCGAAGAAAGCGGCATTGGGATCAAGAACGTTTCGATGAACGAACCGCAGTTCCAGGGGCACTTCCCTGGCAATCCGGTCTTTCCCGGAGCGCTGATCATCGAGGGCATGGCGCAAACTGCCGGTGTCATGTGTGCGGCCGCCAAGCTTGCCGTGGGTTTGACGCCAAAGATCATCTACATGCTGACGGTGGACAAGGCCCGATTTCGCAAGCCCGTTCGCCCGGGTGACGTCATCAAGTATCACATGACGAAGCTGGCCTATCGCCGCAATGTCTGGCGCTATCGCGGCGAGGCACGCGTCGATGGCGCATGCGTTGCCGAGGCCGAGATTGCGGCTTACCTGGAGACAGAGGAACAGCGGCCCGACGCCGCCGCTTGAACCCGTTCCCCGCGGCGGGCGGCGATCCGAACCGTCGCCACCCCCTCCTATGCGAAGGTGCCGCGTAGCACCTCCTCCGCCTCCGGGTCCGCAACGATGGGCGGGCGGAAAACTCTGCCCGACAGCTTGGCGCCGTACGCGGAAGACCGATGCGTTTTCCGCTCCGAGCCTTCTCCAGTTGCCCGCCCATCCTTGACAGTCACCAGCAATTCTCGCGCTCGCCTCCTCCTGTTTTCCCATCGCGAGCGTTCGGAATGTCCAGCATCCTGCAATCCATCACGACACCAGCTGCCGGCCATTGGCGGCGGGTTGCCAATCCCCTGACATGGCCTGCCCGATTGCAGGCCCAGATCTGCCAACACCCGGTTCAGACGGCCGCTTCGGCAACGATATTTGCGGGCTTCGTGTTTATGGCTTTTCCCGGCATCGATCTGGCCGTGTCACGCTGGGCGGCGGCAGGCAATGCAGACTTTCCGTTGTCGCGGGAGCACGCACTGCGTCTGCTGCGTGATTTCAACCGCCTGATCCCGATTTTGCTCCTGCCCGCCCTCGCGGTCATGCTTGCCGGGCAGATGCGCCGGCCGCGCGCATGGCTGCCACGTCCGCATAAAATATTGTTTTTCCTGACTTTCTATGCGCTCGGCCCCGGCCTTGCCATCCAGTTGCTGAAACGGCTGGTCGGCCGCGCCCGCCCTTCCGAGATCGTCGAGTTCGGCGGAACGCTGCCGTTTACGCCCGCCTGGCAGGTTTCCGGCGCGTGCTCGCGCAGTTGTTCGTTCGCGTCTGGCGAATCGGCGACGGCGATTGCCTTGTTCGGCTTGGCATTTTTCCTGCCCCTGGCTTGGCGTTGGAAGGCGATCGTTGCGCTCGTGCCTGTCGTGCTCGTCTTCTCGCTCAACCGCATTGCATTCGGCGCGCACTTCCTCTCGGATGTCGTGCTCGCCTGGCTGCTGATGCTCTGGATCATGCTGTGGCTTTGGTCCGTGTTTGCAGCCCATGGCGCACGCATCGATGCCGCGCTGACGCGTGGCGGACTGTCCATCGCCGCCTGACGTCGGTGGCAGCCTTGCCACCGACCGCTCACCGTCCGATCAGGCGCTACGGACGGATCGGCGCCAGACGAAGGGGGCGTTGAGCCGCAACGATTGCGATTGTCCGACGTCGTCGCTCATCAGCCATGCAACCGCCGCCGCCGCAATCTCCTCGATGGGCTGGGCGAACGTGGTCAACTCGTAGGAACTCCAGGCGGCCTGCGGAATGTCGTCAAAACCGACGACGCAGAGATCGTCGGGGATCGAAAGCGAAAACTGATGCCGGGCCGCATCCATGAAACCGAGCGCAACGAGATCGGTCACGCAAAAGACCGCATCCGGACGCTCGCGACGGGTCATCAACCGCTGCGCCAGGACCTTGCCGCTTTCATAACCCGTCGGGCCGAAGCGTTCGACGGTCACATCAAGCCCCTGCTCCCGCGCCGCTGCGACAAAACCCACTTCGCGCGTCATGAGGCTCGGTGTCCCGGCTTCTGAATTGGCAAAAGCGAGACGGCGACAGCCGGCCCGCAGGAACGCCGTCACCACGCTTTGCGCCGTATCATCGTCGTCGAGGTTAATTCTGAGTGGGCCTTGATGCTCGTCGTCGCGATTGATCAGAACCAGCCGCTGACCGTTCCGGACGCAGAGATCGACGAGCGACTTGTCCGGCATGCCCGACAGCACGATCGAGGCATCGGCGCGGTACCGGATTGCCTGGCGCAAAGCCATGTCGACGCGTTCGTCGGATCGATCGGTATTGACGATCATCGCGATCTTGCCGGCATTCTGCAGCTGCTGCGTCAACGCCTTGATCAGCGCCGAACGGTAAGGCGTGCCCATGTCGGAAACGACGAGGCAGACAATGCCGCTTTCATTGCGCATCAATCCGCGGGCCAGATGGTTGACGTGATAGCCGAGTGCTTCCGCCGCCTCCATGACCTTGCGGCGCGTCTCCGGCGCGATGCTCGCACCCGCTGTGAACGCGCGCGAAACCGCGGAGCGGGATACGCCGGCCTTCCTTGCCACTTCCTCTGCACTGACGAATATCTTGTCGCTCATCGTGACCCACCCTTGCACGGCTTTGCAAACTTCTTGCAACAAATATCAAGCCTGTGCAAGCTTACACAAACCCAATCGATTAAACTTTCCACTTTCGGCCGAACTCGGATTGACAACATTCTGATCCATGTGACACCTTGCACGCGCTTGCATTACTGCGATGTGGAGGCATCGCACCATTGGGAGGAAGTTATGAAAGCTGTATCCATTTCGGTCGCGCTTGCCGCAACCAGCCTGACATTCGCGGCGTCTCAGGCGCAGGCGGCAGGCAGTCTCAATCTGATTTGCTCGGCGGACGTCGTCATATGCGAGCAGATGACCGCCGATTTCGAGAAGGAAAGCGGCATTAAGGTCAACATGGTTCGCCTGTCTTCCGGCGAGACCTATGCCAAGGTGCGCGCCGAAGCGCGCAACCCCAAGACCGATATCTGGTGGGCAGGCACCGGCGACCCGCACCTGCAGGCCGCATCCGACGGGCTGACGCTCGAATACAAGTCGCCGATGCTTGATCAGTTGCAGGATTGGGCCAAGAAACAGGCCGAAGGCTCGGGCTACCGCACCGTGGGTGTCTACGCCGGCGCGCTCGGCTGGGGCTACAACACCGAGATCTTCCAGAAGAAAGGCTTCAAGGAGCCGAAATGCTGGGCCGACCTGCTGGACGCGTCGCTGAAGGGCGAGATCCAGATGGCCAACCCGAACTCGTCGGGCACTGCCTATACGGCACTCGCGTCGCTGGTGCAGATCATGGGTGAAGATCAGGCCTTCGACTACCTGAAGAAACTCAATGCCAACGTCGCGCAATACACCAAGTCGGGTTCGGCACCGGTCAAATCGGCCGCGCGCGGCGAAGCCGGCCTCGGCATCGTCTTCATGCACGACGCCGTCGCGCAGACAGCCGAAGGCTTCCCGATCAAGGCGATCGCCCCTTGCGAGGGCACCGGCTACGAAATCGGCTCGATGTCGATCATCCGCGGCGCCAAGAACCTGGACAATGCCAAGATCTGGTACGACTGGGCACTGAAACCTGAGGTCCAGTCGCGCATGAAGGACGCCAAGTCCTTCCAGCTGCCGTCCAACAAGAGCGCGGAAGTGCCGAAAGAAGCACCGAAGTTCGAGGACATCAAGCTGATCGACTACGACTTCGCCACCTATGGCGACTCCGAAAAGCGCAAAGCTCTGCTCGAGCGCTGGGACCGCGAGGTTGGTGCCAACGCCAACTGACGCCATTCGGTTTGCGGTCGGCCGGATCGAACGATCCGGCCGACCGCACCTCGAAAGACCGCAGGTGTCTCCGGCTCTCGCCAGCCGGCCCTGCACCATGATCGACATTCCAATAGCGAAAAGACGCGAGGACCGTGATGGAACATCGCAACCGTAGGCTCGACCTCACGCTCGGGCTTGGGCTGGCCGCATTTCTGGTCGTGCCCTGGTACCGCATCGAGGGAGGCTTCTTCGGCCTTGGCTGGCTTTCGAGCTTTCCCTCCGACGCTGCCGTGGCACCGGGCCTTGCGCAAATCTTTGCCCACGGTCGTCCATGGCTTGTGGTCGCGCTCCTGCTTCTCGGCGCCTGTGCCGCCGCCCGGTTCATCCGGGACCCGGATCGCCGCGGCCTGGTGCTGGCGGTGGCCGGTGCAGCCGGCCTCCTGTTCATTGCTCTCCAGGGCCTGGCGATCGGCTTTACCGGCTGGACCTGGATGATCAGCGAAACCCTCTTCGGCCCACTTGCCGACGGCCAGCCTTCCATGGGTGCCGGCGCCGTTCTCGCGTCCCTCGCCTTCATTCTCATCTTCGCATTCGGCCTGGCTGAACGTGGCGCCATGAAGGGCGATGCCTTCATCGTCGCGTCGATCTCGCTGCTCGTCTGCCTCGTGGTCGTCTTCGTGTTCTATCCCGTTGGCAGCATGTTTGCGGCGTCCGTCCAGGATTTCGACGGCTCGTTCAAGCCGGATGGCTTCCTGCGCAACATTCAGGACGGTTCGATCTGGAGCCTTGGCTGCGTCACGGGCGGCGAGCGCTGCGGCGTCGCCTGGCGCACGCTCTGGCTGGCGCTGATGACCGCCTCCGGCTCGACCCTGCTCGGCCTTGCCTTTGCGCTGGTCGCAACCCGCACCCGCTTCCCCTTCAAGAAGGGCATGCGCCTGTTGACGGTGCTGCCGATCATCACGCCGCCCTTCGTCATAGGCCTGGCGCTGACGCTGCTCTTCGGGCGCGCCGGCGTCATTACCGAGTTCCTGTCCGACGCCTTCGGCATCGAGCCCGGTCGCTGGCTTTATGGCCTCACCGGCATCTGGATCGCGCAGGTGCTGTCCTTCACCCCGATCTCATTCCTGGTGTTGATCGGCGTCGTCGAGGGCGTCAGCCCGTCGATGGAAGAGGCGTCGCAGACTTTGCGCGCCGATCGGTGGCGCACATTCTGGCACGTTTCGCTGCCGCTGATGAAGCCGGGTCTGGCCAACGCCTTCCTGATCGGCTTCATCGAAAGCATGGCCGATTTCGGCAATCCGCTGGTGCTCGGCGGCAGCCATGGCGTGCTTTCGACGGAAATCTTCTTTGCTGTCGTCGGCGCACAGAACGATCCGTCCCGCGCGGCCGTCCTCGCCATCATCCTGTTGTGCTTCACCCTGTCGGCCTTCCTGGCCCAGCGCTATTGGCTGGCGGGCAAGAACTATTCGACCGTAACCGGCAAGGGCGACAGCGGCTCGCATATCGCGCTGCCACGGCCGCTGTCGATCGGCCTCCATGCCGTGGTGATCCCGTGGATGATCTTCACCGTCGTCGTCTACGGCATGATCCTGTTCGGCGGATTCGTAAAGACCTGGGGTCTCGATAACTCGCTGACGTTAGATCACTACATCAAAGCCTTCTCGATCTCGCTGACCGACGGCGCCATCGCCTGGACCGGCGTTGCCTGGAATTCGTTCTGGACGACGATGGAGATCGCGCTGATCTCGGCACCCTTGACGGCGATCGTCGGACTGTTGACCGCCTACCTGATCGTTCGGCAACGTTTTGCCGGACGGGATGTGTTCGAATTCGCGCTGATGCTGAGCTTCGCCATTCCCGGCACGGTCATCGGCATCAGCTACATCATCGCCTTCAACCTGCCGCCGCTCGAAATGACCGGAACGGCGCTGATCCTGGTTGCCTGCTTCGTCTTCCGCAACATGCCCGTCGGCGTGCGCGGCGGCATCGCGGCAATGAGCCAGCTCGACAAGAGCCTGGACGAGGCCTCGCTGACGCTGAGGGCAACGAGCTTCCGCACGTTGCGCAAGGTGATCCTGCCGTTGTTGCGTCCAGCGATTGTCGCTGCCCTCGTCTATTCGTTCGTGCGGGCGATCACGTCGATCAGCGCCGTCGTCTTCCTCGTCAGCGCTGAATACAACATGGCGACGTCCTACATCGTCGGCCTTGTCGAAAACGGCGAGTTCGGCGTGGCGATCGCCTATTCGTCGGCCCTCATCGTGGTGATGATCACCGTCATCACCGGCCTGCAACTGCTTGTCGGCGAGCGCAAGCTTCGGCGGGAGAACCGCGTCCTCGGCGCGGCCCCAGTCCGCACCGCCACCAAGCCCCTTTCCCAGGAGAACCCCGCATGAGCACCCCCCGCACCGGCTCGGTCGTCTTCCAGAACCTGCGCAAACAGTTCGGCGCGTTCACCGCGATCCACGACCTGTCGCTGACCATCGAACCCGGCACCCTCGTCACCCTGCTCGGGCCGTCGGGCTGCGGCAAGACCACGACGCTGCGCATGCTTGCAGGCCTTGAGCACCCGTCTTCCGGCCGGATCCTCATCGGCGGCAAGGATGTCACCATGCTTCCTGCCAATGAGCGCGACGTGTCGATGGTGTTCCAGTCCTACGCGCTGTTTCCGCATATGACGTCGCTCGACAACGTCGCCTACGGCCTCGAATCCTCAGGCATGAAGAAGAAGGAGGCGCGGAACCGGGCAGAGGAAGGCCTGAAGCTCGTCGGCCTCGGCGGACTTGGCCAGCGGCTTCCCGCTGAGCTGTCGGGCGGCCAGCAACAGCGTGTCGCCGTCGCCCGCGCTCTGGTGCTCGAACCGCAGGTGCTTTTGCTCGACGAGCCGCTCTCCAACCTCGACGCGCGGCTGCGCCGGCGTGTTCGCACGGAAATCCGCGAGTTGCAGCAGCGGCTCGGCTTTACGGCCGTCTACGTCACGCATGACCAGGACGAAGCGCTGGCCGTTTCCGACCGGATCATCGTGATGAAGGACGGCGCGATCGCCCAGGAAGGCGCACCGCGCGAGCTTTACGAAGCGCCGGCATCCGCTTTCATCGCCGACTTCATGGGCGAGGCCAATGTGCTGCCCTGCGAAGTTACCGGGTCCGATGCCGGCCTTGCCACCATCCGCATCGGCGGGCTTGAACATCGGCTGCCGTCGCGCGATGCCCGGCCCGGTCCGTCAAAGCTCGCCGTGCGTCCCAATGCCGTGACGCTGACGCCGGCAAGTGGCGCTGCCCTGCCCGGCGTCATCAGCACGGCATCCTATCTCGGTGGCCACATCGAATATGAAGTTGAAACTGAAACTGGATTGCTATTCGTGGTTGATGACGCGATCGAACGGATGTTATCTCCTGCGACCGAAGTCGCCATCGGCTTCCGCAATCGCGGCCTTGCTTTGATCACGGCATAATTTTCGAGACCGACACAGGAAGGACTTTTTGCATGACTTCGCCAATCGCGGGCCTTGATGCCCGTTTCGCGCTCGCCAAGACCGTCGCCATAGAAGCCGGAAAGCTCGCCCACGACTACTTCCTGCGGCGCGAGACGCTGGTCATCGAGACCAAGGCCGACGCCCATGACGTCGTCTCGATCGCCGATCGCAACGTCGAGACGCTCATCCGCGATCGCATCAGCGCTGCATTCCCGAGCGATGGAGCCCTTGGCGAAGAACATGGACTTGTCAGCAGCACGTCGGGCTTCACCTGGGTGATCGATCCGATCGACGGCACGACGCCTTTCGTCAACGGCATGCCCAACTGGTGCATCTCGATCGCCGTGCTTTATGCCGACAAGCCGGTGATCGGCGTGATCCAGTCTCCATGCCACGACGAACTCTATGCGGCCGCGTCCGGTCAGGGAGCAACGCTCAATGGCAAGACCCTGCGTCTTGACGGCACGCGAACGATCCGCGATGCGGTGACCGGTCTTGGCGCCAACAATCACGTGACGCCGGCCGAAGTCGCCGGGATCGTCGAGCGGCTCCTTGAAGCCGGCGGCAATTTCATGCGCAACGGTTCGGGCGCGCTGATGATCGCCTATGTGGCCGCCGGTCGGCTCGTCGGCTACTACGAGCCCTACATGCATGCCTGGGATTGCCTGGCGGGCTATTGCCTCGTGAACGAGGCGGGCGGCTGGTCGCTGCCGTTCCCAACACAGGGTGAAGCCTTGACGCGGGGAAGTGCGGTTCTGGTCGCAGCACCCGGTGCGATCGACGACCTGCTCAAGGTCGCTCAGCTGGAACGCAAGGCGGCCTGAACACAACGACCCCGAACGCGATCAGCTCGCCTACTTGTCGGCCTTGGCCGTCAGCAGGTTGACGAGCTCCATCGGGAACGGAAAGACGATCGTCGAGTTCTTTTCGCCGGCGATGACGTTCAAGGTGCTCAGATAGCGCAACTGCATGGCCTGCGGCTGCCGGGCAAGGATCTCGGCGGCCTCGAGCAGCTTGGCGGCCGCCTGCTGCTCGCCCTCGGCATTGATGACCTTGGCGCGGCGCTCTCGCTCCGCTTCCGCCTGGCGGGCGATGGCGCGGACCATGCTTTCGTTGATGTCGACATGCTTGATCTCGACGGTCGCAACCTTGATGCCCCAGGCATCGGTCTGGCTGTCGAGGATCTTCTGGATGTCGTCGTTCAGCCGGTCGCGCTCCGCCAGCATTTCGTCGAGATCGTGCTTGCCCAGCACCGAGCGCAATGTCGTCTGGGCGAGCTGGCTCGTCGCCATCATGAAATCCTCGACCTGGATCGTCGACTTTTCGGCATCGATCACCCGGAAGTAGATGACGGCGCTGACGCGGACCGACACGTTATCGTGCGAGATGACGTCCTGGCTCGGAACGTCGAGCACGCGGGTTCTCAGATCGACCCGCACCATCTGCTGGACATAGGGCAAGAGCAGGATGAGCCCCGGCCCTTTCACGCCGGTGAAGCGACCGAGGGTGAAGATGACGCCGCGTTCATATTCGCGCAGGATCCTGATCGCGTAGGCGATCACGAGCAGGACAAAAAACAGGATCGCGAGATAGGGAGCGAGGCTCCCAAGCATGTCCATGATCTCTACTCCTTCTACTGCAGTCGTCAGGCCTTCGCCTCGTCGCGCGCGACCTCGAGCGTCAGCCCGTTCCGCCCAACCACTTTCACGTTTTCACCGGTTGTAAGCGTCTCGCTGCTGACGGCCTGCCAGCGCTCGCCGTGGGCAATGACATAGCCCTTGGCACCAGCCCAACTGTCGACCTTGCCGGCGATCCCGATCATCTGCTCGCTTCCTGTGACCACGGCACGGCGGCGGGAACCGAAGGCGAGGCGCCCGACGAGCAGACTGAAGCCGAGGCTGGCGATGCCGACACCGGCGAGCAACGCCCAGGACACCCGCAGCCCCGGCGTGTCCGTATCGAAAAGGATCGCAGCGCCGAGAACAATCGCCAGGGCACCGCCCGTCCCGAGCACGCCGAACGAAGGCGAGTGCGCCTCTGCAACCAGCAGGCCGATGCCGAGCAGGATCAGGCCGACGCCGGCATAGCTGACCGGCAGAACGGCCAATGCGTAGAGGCAGAGCAGCAGACTGATCCCGCCGACAGTGCCCGGCACGACAGATCCGGGCGTCAGGAACTCGAAGATCAGTCCATAAATGCCGATCATCGTCAGAATGATCGCGATGTTCGGATCGGTGATGACCGCAAGCAGGCGCGTGCGCCAGTCGGGTACGAAAGTCTCCACGCCAAGCCCAGCCGTTTCAAGCGTCACGTCCGTCTGCTCGACGCGAACACTCCGCCCCTGCGTCTGCTTCAACAGGTCGTCGATGGAAACGGCAGTGAAATCGACGACTTTCTGCTGCACGGCCGCCGCGGCCGACAGGCTGGCCGCCTCACGCACCGCCCGCTCCGCCCAGTCGGCGTTGCGTCCGCGCAACTCGGCCAATCCGCGGATATAGGCGACGGCATCGTTCACCAGCTTTGCATCGCTCGCCGTCTGCGCCGGCTTGGCGGCAGTGTCTTTGCCTTTTCCGTCGGGGCTCTCATCCTTCTCTCCGCCAAACATGTCTCCGCCAATGGCGATCGGCGTTGCCGCCCCGAGATTGGTTCCCGGCGCCATGGCCGCGATATGGCTCGCGTAGAGGATATAGGTGCCGGCGCTGGCAGCCCGCGCCCCGCTCGGCGCGACGAAACTCGCAACGGGGACCGACGAGGCGAGGATCGCCTGGATGATCTCGCGCATCGATGTATCGAGACCGCCTGGCGTGTCGATTTGCAGCACGACAAGCGGCAGGTGCCGGTCGTTTGCCCGCTGCAAACCGCGTTTGACGTATTCAGCCGTTGCCGGACCGATTGCCCCCTTCAGATTGAGCACCAAGGCAACCCGCTCGGTTTCTGGCGCGGACGCTGCTGGAAACACGCATGTCGATATCAGGGCAAGCAACAGGCTGAGGATTCGCAACATCCGTCGTCAAAGCCTCGGAATGCGGGCGCCTTCGGCGAAGACGTCCCGCGCCAACAATATTAGCACACCATAAAGTTAAGACGAAGCACAACACACCACCGCAGTCCGGACGGTGAGCGGGATGACAAAGTCCCGCATCGGGGCTATCTGCATGTCAGGACAACCGCACTGCTTCGCAGAAATGAACGACTTGCCGTGCTTGCCGAGGCGAGCCGCCTTCGACCTCTAGAGGAAACCCGCCCGCTTGGAGACAACACTCTATCTGCCGATCAAGCGCTTCCTCGAAGAGGCCGGATATTCCGTCAAGGGCGAGATCGGCGGCTGCGATATCCTTGCGCTCAGCGACGACGAGCCACCGCTCGTCGTGATCTGCGAATTGAAGCTGACGTTCAATCTGGAGCTGGTCTTGCAGGCGGTCGATCGGGCCAATGCCGGTGACGAGGTCTGGATCGCAGCACGCGTTTCGGCAAAAGGCAAAGGGCGCGAGAGCGACCGGCGCTTTCGCGATCTGTGCCGCCGGATCGGGTTCGGCATGCTCGCGGTTGCCGACAACGGCACGGTCGACGTCATCGTCGCTGCGTCCGCCGCCATGCCGCGCAAGAACCTGAAGAAGCGGGCGCGTCTCATCAAGGAGCACCACCGTCGCAAGGGCGACCCGACGCTCGGCGGCAGCACGCGTTCGCCGATCATGACGGCCTACCGCCAGCAGGCGCTTGCCTGCGCCGCCGCCTTGCAAAGCGGACAGCTGCGCCCGCGTGACCTGCGCGAAGCCGCGCCCGACGCCGCCAAGATCCTGCAGGGCAATGTCTATGGCTGGTTCGAACGGGTCGACCGCGGCATCTACGCGCTGACCGAAGTGGGGGCAGAAGCGCTTCGGCGCTGGCCACAAGGTGCTGTTTCGGACGCGTCAGGGACCGGGGCAATGGCAACAGTGTCCGAAGACTGAGCTGGCGCGGAGAGCACACATGAACCTTCCCCTCCGCTTGCTCTGTATTGGCCTCGGCTGGCTGATGGTCGGCTTCGCCATCGCCGGCATCTTTCTGCCTATCCTGCCAACCACGCCGTTTCTGTTGCTGGCGGCGGGCCTGTTTGCACGCGCCTCGCCACGGCTTGAGCGCTGGCTGCTGGAGCATCCGACATTCGGCCCCTCCTTGCGGCTCTGGCGGGAAAAAGGCGCGATACCGGCCCGGGCAAAAACCATCGCCCTCGCGCTGATGCTCGTGAGCTTCGTCTTCTTCTGCCTCGCCAGCAAACCGAGCCTGCTGCTCGCGGCGATCGTCGGCGGGGCAATGCTGCTCCCGGCCCTTTTCATCATTACCCGGCCGAACGCCTAGAGCATTTCCAGGAAAAGTGCGAAGCGGTTTTCCGTCAGGAAATGCATAAAAACAAGGTGCTAGAGCGTTTCTGCGACTCTGTCCAAGCCGGAAACGCTCTAAAAGATCAATCCCTTCGCCGTGGCATTGCCGGAAGCGGCGATCAAAAATTGCTGGCGTGAAGCTCCATCATGGCGCGGCGAAGATCGTCGATCGGCGTCATGCCCGAGGTGGTTGTGCCTTCCAACTCCCTAGGCATCTTCCAACCCGGATCGATGCCCTGCATGTTCGGCAGCTCATGGGCGATGCCCTTGTGGCAGTCGATGCAGGTCGCCTTGCCGGACAGCAGATAGCGCGTGTGGATAGTGGCGGCGCGCTCCGTCTGCTTCTGCAGGTCCATGGCCACGGAGGAGTGGCAATTGCGGCATTCCAGGCTGTCATTGGCCTTCAGCCGCGCCCATTCGTGCTGAGCGAGCTCGAGGCGTTTTTCAAGAAATTTCGGGCGGGTGTTGATGGTGCCGAAGATCTTGCCCCAAACCTCCTTCGACGCCTGCATCTTGCGGGCGATCTTGTCGGTCCACTGGTGCGGCACGTGGCAATCCGGACAGGACGCGCGAACGCCGGACCGGTTGGAGAAGTGGATCGTGCGCGTCAGCTCCTCATAGACGTTGTCCTTCATCTCGTGACAGGAGGTGCAGAATTTTTCGGTATTGGTGATCTCGAGTGCCGTATTGAAGGCGCCCCAGAACATCACACCGCCGATGAAGCCGCCGAGCGTCAGAAAGCCGAGGCTCAGCGTTCCCGCCGGCGTGCTGACCAGCCGCCACGCCCACAGGATAAGTCTCTTAATCCGCTCCATGGGCTCACTCGCTTCCGGCCGGCTTGACGCCGAGTTCGCTCATGTCCTTGAAGCCATTGTCGACCAATGGGCGAACATCCGCCTGCGGCACATGACACGCCGTGCAGAAGTAGCGCCGCGGCGAAACATCGGCGATCATCTGCCCGTCGCGCGTCATGTAATGGGTCACGCTGATCATCGGCGCGCCGCTGTCCTGGGTGAACTCGCGCTTGTGGCAGGAAAGGCAGCGATTGGTATTGACCGAGAGCTGGTAGCCCTCGATCGAGTGCGGGATGATCGGCGGCTGGTCCGGATAGGCGCGCATCTTGCGTTCATCATCGACCACCCATTTCGGCAAGGTCGCTGCCGCCCCTGTTTCCATCTGCGGTGTCGGGCCCTCAAGCTGCGGCACCATTTTCTGGACGACCTGGGCAATCGCCGTGGTCGTCACAAACAGGGCGAGCCCGATCGCAACAACCACCCATTCTGGCCGCTTCAAGCGACGGAGATGATCTTGACTGCGCATTTTTTGAAATCCGTCTGTTTGGAGATGGGATCCGTTGCGTCGAGTGTCACCTTGTTGATCAGCTGGCTCGCATCGAACCAGGGCACGAAGATCACGCCCGGTGGCATGCGATTGCGGCCGCGCGTGTCGATGCGCGAGCGGATCTCGCCGCGCCGCGACAGGATCCGCACTTCCGCGCCCTGATTGATGCCGCGTTTGCGGGCGTCGTCTGCGTTCATGAAGCAGCGGGCACCGGGAAACGCGCGGTAAAGCTCCGGCACGCGCATGGTCATCGAACCGGAGTGCCAGTGTTCGAGCACGCGGCCCGTCACCAGCCAAAGGTCGAACTCCTCGTCGGGCGATTCCGCCGGCGGTTCGTAAGGCACGGCAAGAATGACCGCCTTACCATCAGGGCGACCGTAGAATTTGACGCCCTCGCCGGCTTTGACATAGGGGTCATAACCCTCGCGATAGCGCCAGCGTGTCTCCTTGCCGTCGACCACCGGCCAGCGTAACCCGCGCTCCTCGTGGTAGCGGTCGTAAGGCGCCAGATCGTGGCCATGGCCGCGACCGAAGGTGGCATATTCCTCGAACAGCCCCTTCTGAATATAGAAGCCAAAGGCTTCGGCCTCGTTGTTGGCATAGTCGCCGCTGATTTCGCTCAAGGGGAAGCGGTTGACCTCGCCGTTCTGGAACAGGACGTCGTGCAGGCTCTTGCCCTTGAACTCGGGATTGGCCGCGAGAATCTCTGCCGGCCAGACTTCGTCGGTGATGAAACGCTTGGAGAACTCGACCAGTTGCCAGAGATCCGAACGCGCCTCGCCCGGCGCCTGCACCAGCTGGTGCCAGACATGGGTGCGCCGCTCCGCATTGCCGTAGGCGCCTTCCTTCTCCACCCACATGGCCGCCGGCAGGATCAGGTCGGCGCTCATCGCAGTGATCGTCGGATAGGCATCGGAAACGACGATGAAATTCTCCGGATTTCTGTAGCCTTGCCAGGTTTCGTTGCTGGTGTTGGGAGCGGCCTGGATGTTGTTGTTGACCTGGACCCAGTAGAAGCTGAGCTTGCCGTCCTTCAGCATCCGGTCCTGCTCGACGGCGTGATAACCGGGCTTTTCCGGAATGATCCCGTGCGGAATGCGCCAGATTTCCTCGGCATGCTTGCGATGTTCCGGATTGGTCACGGTCATGTCGGCCGGCAAGCGATGGGCAAATGTGCCGACCTCGCGCGCCGTGCCGCAGGCGGAAGGCTGGCCGGTCAGTGAGAACGGGCTGTTGCCGGGCTCCGAGATCTTTCCGGTTAGAAGGTGGATGTTGTAGACCATCTGGTTGGCCCAGACGCCGCGCACATGCTGGTTGAAGCCCATGGTCCACAGCGACATCACCTTGCGCTGCGGATCTGCATAAAGCTCGGCCAGTTCTTCAAGGAAAGCCGGATCGACGCCGGTCAGTTCGGCCGTCTTCTTCAGGGTGTATTCCGACACGAAGGCCTTGAACGCCTCGTAGTCCATCGGCTCCATCTTGCCGGGATCGGACGAATTCGCCGCCTTGACCTCGACAGGGTTGTCCGGCCGCAGGCCGTAACCGATGTCGGTGACGCCGCGCATGAAGGTGGTGTGCTTCTGGACGAAGTCCTCGTTCACCCTGCCCTTTTCGATGATGTAGTTGGCGATGTAGTTGAGGATCGCCAGATCGGTGCCGGGCTTGAACACCATCGGGATATCGGCAAGGTCCATGCTGCGATGTGTGAAGGTCGACAGCACGGCGACCTTCACATGCGGCTGGCCAAGCCGCCGATCGGCAAGCCTTGTCCACAGGATCGGGTGCATCTCGGCCATGTTCGAGCCCCAGAGCACGAAGGCGTCCGCGTGCTCGAAGTCGTCATAGCAGCCCATCGGCTCGTCCATGCCGAAGGTGCGCATGAACGCGTAGGCAGCTGACGCCATGCAATGGCGGGCATTGGGGTCGAGATTGTTGGAGCGGAAACCGGCACGCATCAGCTTCGTCGCCGCATAGCCCTCAAAGATCGTCCACTGGCCGGAGCCGAACATGCCGACGGCGGTCGGGCCCTTTTCCTTCAGCACCTTCTTGCACTGCTCGGCCATGACATCGAAGGCTTCGTCCCAGCTGACCGGTTCGAACTCGCCGTCCTTGCTGTAGGCGCCGTTCCGCTTGCGCAGCATCGGCGTCTTCAGCCTGTCGGTGCCATACATGATCTTGGAGAGGAAATAGCCCTTGATGCAGTTGAGGCCGCGGTTGACCTCGGCCTGCATGTCGCCATGGGTGGCGACGACCTGGCCCTCCTTGACGCCGACCATCACGCCGCAGCCGGTTCCGCAGAAGCGACAGGGCGCCTTCGACCACTTGATTTCGAGCGCACTGATGCCGCCCGGCACGGGTTGTGCGGCTGCCGGCAGTGCAATACCGGCGGTGGCGGCGGCGATGCCCGCCGCGTGTGCCTTCAGAATGTCACGCCGCGTCAGTTCGGTGGTCATCGTCCGTCACTCCTTCCGTTTCGACATGTTCGAAAACCATGTTGGCCGCCACCACGCCCTCAAGCGTGGAGATCGTCGACAAGGCTTCGCCAAGCATGCCGGTAGTCGTCCCCTCGATGACGACGACAATCTTGCCGCCCTCGTGTCCGTAAACCTCGACATTCTCCATGCGCGCCAGCGCGGCAAGCACTGAGCCCGCCATCGCCGGAAGAGCGACGACGACGGCGCTTGAGACGTGATATTGCCGGGAGTGATCAGGCATGGACGCCCTCCTCGTGTCGCTCGGCAATGCCGATGGCGCCGACCGGACAGATGCCGATACAGGCGCCGCAACCGCTGCAGCTGTCGACGTCCACCTCCGGCAGAAATGGGCCGCCCGCGCGCGGTCGGAACCGGATCGCCTGCTCAGGGCAGGCATCGCGACAGGATTGGCAGGCGACATAGTTTTGCGCGAGACAGCCGTCGCCGATGGCAACCACATGAGCAAGCCGCGTCGAACCCTGGACGGCGAACACCGGCTCCGGACAGACCCGCGCACAGTCGCCGCAAAACGTGCATTCGCCACCGGAAAAATCGAGCGACGGGCGTTCGTGCAGCAATGAAATGATGTGGGTGGGACAGTGTTCCACGCAACGACCGCAACCGGTGCACGCCGCCAGGCTCTCAAGCGTGACGCCAGGCGGCAGGACGCGCTTCCGCTCAGCCTGCCGGCCCAGCAACAATCCACGTCTGGTTGTCACCGCCCCCATCGATCACCTCAATGCCCGAGCGGGCCCGGAGGGCCAAAGATCATTTGATAGAACCAGACCAGGAAGCCGTAACTGGCAACCGTCCCAACGGCGACAATCGGCCAGATGCCGAAGGCAAGAACAAGAAAAGTCAGAAGCTCCTGCCGCCGGCGCGAGCGCGGCTCCTGATCGGTCAAGTGCTGTGAAGGTACCTCTGACACGTCAGGCTCCCGGGCTCGCTGATCCGGAAGCATAGTAACAACCCGTGACAGAAAATAAAGCAGAACAAACTATACAATTATAATCAAGTATAAAAATAACATCTGTCAATTCAAAGGGATATTTACCCCAACAATTGCAGTGGTTCTTTGCAAATCGGGACCAAGAGTCACACTTCGTATTTTCGTAAATCACCATATGAAGAGAACAATGAAAGAACGATGGCCCGCTCCAGCGCGTCGGTGAAAGCGCCAGCCGCCCGCAGCTTGGTGACGTCGAAGACATTGGATTTTGAAGAGAACTTGGCGATTCGCTGCATCGCCGATTGCAGATTTGCCGAAGCGAACAGGTTTTCGCACGACAATACTATGCGCCGCTCAGCGGTCTCGCCCTCTCCCTGAACGACAGGCCAAGCGTACCACCTTCCCCGCGATTGCCGGTTGACAACCCGCATGAGATCAGGACACATATTGCATTACAAAGGGATCAATTCCTTAATAAGGGAATAAACGGAGGACTTGGGGTGCCGGACTTGCTTGTGAGCTTGTATTCGCCGACGCTCGCCAATCTCAAGCGGAAAACCGACACGACGGGCATTCGCATTCGCCCGGCGCTTCCGCCGGAAATGCATGTCGTCGTCGAATGGGTAAGGCAGAACTTCAGTGAGAATTGGGCGAGCGAGGTTTCCGTCGCCTTTTCCCGCCAACCGATTGCCTGCCTGATTGCGGTGGACGATGGAAAGCTGCTCGGCTTTGCCTGCTACGACACGACCGCGCGCGGCTTCTTTGGCCCGACCGGAGTGTCGCCCGAAAGTCGCGGCCGCGGCATCGGCGTCGATCTGCTCACCGCGTCGCTCGAGACCATGAAGACACTCGGACACGCCTATGCCTTCATCGGCGATGCCGGTCCGGTCGACTTCTACGCCAAGACCATCGGCGCGGTCGCCATCCCCGCCACCGACAAGGGCATCTACGAAGGCATGCTTCGTAGCCCATCCAAATAATCACCTGAACATCGGAGCTTTCCCATGGCATCGACGCCGCTTGCCCTTTTCGTCGGGCTTCCCAATCCCACACTCTCGGACGACGAGTTCGCGCTGTTTCGCGAAACCAATCCGCTCGGTCTCTTCGTCGGCCGCCGCAATCTGCGCGAGCCTGGCCAGGTCAAGATCCTGATCGAGCGTTTTCGCGAGGCCGTCGGCCGCGAGGACGCGCCTGTCTTCACCGATCAGGAAGGCGGTCGCGTCCAGCATCTCGACGCCGGTCCCTGGCCGCTTTTCCGTAGCTTCGGCCAGTTTGCCGAACTGGCACGCCATGACCTTGACCTCGGCCGGAAGGCGCTTCGCCTGTCGTCGCAGGCCATGGGCACCATGATGACCGAACTCGGACTGACCAGCGGCTGCTCGCCGGTTCTCGATCTCGTCTTCGAAACGACCAGCTCCGTCATCGGCGCGCGTTCCTTCGGTTCGGATCCCGATTTCATCGCAGCACTTGGCCGCGAAGTCGTCGACGGCCTGCTCGAGACCGGCAACATGCCCGTGATGAAGCACATCCCCGGCCATGGCCGCGCAACACGTGATTCCCACAAGGAACGCCCTGTCGTCGACGCGTCGCGCGAAACGCTTGAAGCGACCGATTTCAAGCCCTTCGTTGCCCTCAAGGATACACCCTGGGCGATGGTCGCCCACGTCGTCTATTCGGCCTATGACAGCGAGCTGCCGGCCTCGATCTCGCCGACTATGCACGACGTCATCCGCAAGGACATGGGCTACGAGGGCGTGCTGGTCTCCGACTGCATCTTCATGGAATCGCTGCGCGGCACCCTGCCCGAGCGTGTGAAGCAGGTGCTCGACGCCGGTTCCGATATAGCACTCCACAGCCACGGCGACCTGGCCGAGAGCGAGGCCGCGGCCAAGGCCGCGCGTCCGCTGACGGAGGCGGCGCAGAAGCGCATCGCCGCCGGCCAGAGCCGGATCGGCAAGCTCAAGGTCGACGTTCGCGCGGCGCACGCCGAAGTCGAAGAGATGTTCAAGAGCGTTCTCGTCGCCTGACGAGACGCCATTCACCAATCAAGGGGGGAGAAACCATGAAAAGATCCGTTCTCTGGGCAGCGACCGCGCTGACCCTTTTTGCCGCACCGGCGATGGCGCAGTCGGTCCTGACCGTCAACATCGAGCCAGCCACCACCTGGGTTCGCAACTTCAACCCGTTCAACCAGACATCGGCGCGCCAGAGCACGCTCGACTTCATCTATGAGCCGCTGATCGTCTTCAATCGCTTCGACGACAACAAGCCGACGTTCCGCCTCGCGGAAAGCTTCAAGCTTGCCGACGACCTGAAGTCGATCGAGTTCAAGCTGCGCCCGAACCTGAAATGGTCCGATGGCAAGCCACTGACCGCCGCCGACGTCAAGTTCACCTATGACTATCTGAAGAAATTCCCGGCGCTCGATTTCGTCAGCATCTGGACCTTCATCACCGGCGTCGAAGCCGTCGACGGCCAGACCGTGCGCTTCACGCTCGCCAATCCGAGTTCGCTTGCCGCCGAGCAACTGGCGCAGCTGCCGATCGTGCCTGAACATGTCTGGAAGGATATCGCCGAGCCGGTGACCTTCGCCAACGAGACACCTGTCGGCAGCGGCCCGATGACAGAAATCCCCCGCTTCACCGGTCAGACCTATGACCAGTGCCGCAACCCGCACTACTGGGATGCAGCGACCCTGAAGGTCGATTGCATGCGCTTCCCGCAGTTGGCCGACAACAACCAGATCCTGACCGCGACCGCCTCAGGCACGCTCGACTGGGGCGTTTCCTTCATCCCGGATATCGAGAATGTCTATGTCGCCAAGGACCCGGAGCACTTCCATTTCTGGTATTCGCCGAGCAGCATGGTGGCTTTCCTGTTCAACCAGGAAACCGCCAACGAGAACAACCGCAAGGCCTTCAACGACGTAAAATTCCGCCGGGCGGCCTCGATGGCGCTCGACCGGGGCACCATGGTCGACGTTGCCGGCTACGGCTATCCGACGCTCAACGAAGATCCGGCCGGCATGGGCGAACTCTACAAGAGCTGGGCTGACCCGTCGGTTGCGACCGACTTCGGCACCTACGGCAAGTATGATGCCGATGCCTCCAAGGCACTGCTCGACGAGGCCGGCTATGTCGACAAGGACGGCGACGGCTTCCGCGACAATCCGGACGGCAGCAAGATCGCCTTCTCGATCATCGTGCCGAGTTCCTGGACCGACTGGATCGACACGGTGACGATCGCGGTGGAAGGCCTGCAGGCCGTCGGCCTTGATGCCAAGATCGAGACCCCGGAGGAAGCCGTCTGGACCGGCAACCTCATCAACGGCACGTTCGACGCGGCGATCAACAGCCTGCCGGCATCCGCCTCGCCCTACTATCCCTACAAGCGTGCTTTCAGCGCTTCGGACAAGGGCAAGACACGCTTCACCGCACAGCGCTGGTTCAACGCCGACGTGGAAAAGCTCCTGACCGAGTTCACCCACACGGCCGACCTTGCCAAGCAGAAGGAAGCCATGAACAAGGCCCAGCGCATCGTTGCCGAAAACATGCCTGTCATGCCGGTGTTCAACAACCCGAACTGGTATCAGTACAACACCAAGCGCTTCAAAGGCTGGGTGACGGCTGAAACCCCGTTCGTCAATCCGTCGATCTCGCGGACCAACCCGGCGCGCCTGCTGCACCTGTTGGCTCTTGAGCCGGTCAACTAAACATCCCAGGACTGGCGGGAGCGGCTCACGATCGGGCCGCTCCCGTCTCCGCGTGGGCTCTTTGAGAGCAGACCTGCTCAGCGAAGGCTCGCGCCGTTTCTAAAGGTTTCTGCCGCCTCTCTGCCGGTAACGGGATCAGGCGCAGTCGATGGAGTCCCCATGGCTTTCCTGCTTCGCCGCCTATGCTTCTATCTGGCAGCCTTCGTCGCGGCGGCGACGATCAATTTCTTCCTGCCGCGACTGATGCCCGGCGATCCCGTGCAGATCATGTTTTCGAGCGCGGGCGCGGAGCTGCCGCCTGAAAGCCTGCAGGCGCTGAAACTGACCTTCGGTTTCGTCGACGGCCCGCTCTGGCAGCAATACCTGACCTATCTCGGCAGCATCTTCAGCGGCGATCTCGGCCGCTCGATCAAGTATTTCCCGCTGCCGGTGTCGACGGTTCTCGGCAATGCACTGGTCTGGACCGTGGGCCTGATGGGCACGGCGACGATCATCAGCTTCACGCTTGGCACCTTTCTTGGCATTCTCGCCGCCTGGCGTCGCGGCAGCCTTTTCGACGTCATCGTTTCCGTCGGCGCGATCTTCGCGACCTCGGTTCCGGCCGTCGTCACGTCGCTGATCGTCGTCTTCTTCTTCGGCTTTACACTCAACTGGTTCCCGACAGGCTACGCCGCCGACCCGGCGCTCGACCCGGCCTTCACGCTGCAATACATCGGCAGCGTGCTCTATCACGGCCTGCTGCCGATGCTGACGCTCTGCACGGTGCTGACGGGCGGCTTTGCCGTCACCATGCGCAACAACATGATCAACCTGCTCGGCGAGGACTATATCGTCATGGCCCGGGCGAAGGGGCTGTCGGACGGCCATGTGATGCTCTGGTATGCGGCGCGCAATGCGCTGTTGCCGACCGTGTCGAGCCTGGCCATCGCCATCGGCACGATCCTCGGCGGCTCTTTGGTTACCGAAGTCGTGTTCAACTATCCGGGCCTCGGCAACATTCTCTATCAGGCGATCCTTGCCCGCGACTACCCTGTCATCCAGGGCCAGCTTCTGATCATGACCGCGACCATGCTCGTCGCCAATTTCATCGTCGACGTCAGCTATGTGTTGCTCGACCCCCGCTTGAAGAGGGCGTGAGATGAAGTCCCAACCCTTCGGATTGATCCGAAACCGCAAGGCCCTTGTCGGCGTCGCCATCATCGCCTTCATTCTCGTTGTAGCACTCGCCGCACCGCTGCTGACCCCTTATGATCCGGGCGCGCGCGTCGGCCGCCCGCATCAGGCCCCGTCGCTCGCCCACTGGCTCGGCACCACCCGCATCGGCCAGGACGTGTTCACGCGGCTGATCTATGGTGCCCGCACCTCGTTGGCCGTCGGTTTCGGTGCAGGCCTGCTCATCACCATCGTCGGCACCGCGCTTGGCATTCTGGCCGGCTATCGCGGCGGCAAGGTCGACGAGGTCATCAGCTTCTTCACCAACATGGTGCTGGTGGTTCCCAACCTGCCGCTGCTGCTTGTTCTCGCCGCCTTCATCGGTCAGGCGAGCCCCTGGGTCATCGCGCTGATCCTTGGCGGAACATCCTGGGCCTGGGGCGCGCGCGTCACCCGCGCCGAGACGCTGTCCGTCAAGCAGAAGGACTACGTCAAGTCGGCGGAGATGATGGGCGAGCCACGCTGGCGCATCATGACCTTCGAGATCTTTCCCAACCTGATCTCGATCGTCGGCATCAACTTCATCGGCAGCGTCATCTTCGCGATCATCACCCAGGCAACCCTTGAGTTTCTCGGCCTTGGCGATCCGAAGGTCGTCTCCTGGGGCACTATGCTCTATGCCGCCCAGAAGGCCTCGGCCCTCTCTGTCGGCGCGTGGTGGGACATTCTCACGCCCTGCTTTGCGCTTGCCTTCCTCGGCATCGGCCTGTCGCTTCTGAATTTCGCCGTCGACGAAATCGCCAATCCCAGGCTGCGCACCGGCAACCGCCTAGGACGCTGGTCCGCGCTCATTCGTTCCGGGGAGGGTCGCCTGTGACCGCACCATTGCTATCGGTGAAAAACCTGACGATCGACTATATCGGCGAGGAGAAGGATTTTCGCGCCGTCGACAACGTCAGCTTCGATGTCGCACCGGGCGAAGTCTTCGGACTTGCCGGCGAATCCGGCTGCGGCAAGAGCACCATCGCCTTTGCCATCAGCCGGCTGCACAAACCGCCGGCGCTGATCCGGCGCGAAAGCACCATCCTGCTCAACGGCCGCAACGTGCTCGATCTCGACGACAAGGGCTTGCGCGATTTCCGCTGGCGCGAAGTCGCAATGGTGTTCCAGAGCGCGATGAATTCGCTCAATCCGGTGCTGCGCATCGAGCAGCAATTCTATGATGTCCTGAAGACCCACAAGGGCATGAGCCGCGCCGAGGCCCGCGACCGCACCGCGGAAATGCTGAAGCTCGTCGACATTGCCCCAGACCGCATGCGTGATTACCCGCACCAATTTTCCGGCGGCATGCGCCAGCGCATCGTCATCGCCATCTGCCTGGCGCTCGATCCGCGGCTGGTGGTGATGGACGAACCGACGACCGCGCTCGACGTCGTCGTGCAGCGCGAAATCCTGCAGCGGATCAACGAACTGCGCCGCAGCCTCGGCTTCGCGGTGCTGTTCATCACCCATGATCTCGGCCTGATGGTACAGTTCTGCGACCGCATCGGCATCATGCTTGCCGGCAAGCTCGTCGAGCAGAACACGGCGGAAGCGATCTACGGATCGCCTCAGCACGACTATACCAAGAAACTCTGGGCCTCCTTCCCCTCTCTCCATGGAGGTGTCCTGCTATGACCGGCATGCAGACCCCGATCCTCGCTCTCGACAATGTCACCAAGACCTTCGGCAACGGGCCAGGCGCCGTTCGCGCTGCCCGATCGATCTCGTTCTCGCTGCATGCCGGTCGCGCCCTTGCGCTTGTCGGCGAATCCGGCAGCGGCAAGACCACTTGTGCCCGCATGGCGATGCGCGAATATCTGCCGACGGAAGGCAAGATCCTGTTCAAGGGTCAACCGGTCGAAGGCAGCAATGCCGCCGAAGCGGCCCACTACCGCCGCGCGGTGCAGATGATCTTCCAGGATCCGTTCGCCTCGCTCAATCCGGCCCACACCATCGCCTATCATCTGAAGCGGCCGCTGCTGCTGCATCGCCCTGACATCAAGCGGTCGGAGATCGACGCGACGGTGCGGGCGCTGCTGCAGCAGGTGAAGCTCGATCCCGACCTTGTCGCGCCGAAATACCCGCACGAACTCTCCGGCGGCCAGCGCCAGCGCGTCAACATCGCCCGCGCGCTTGCCGCCAAGCCGGAGGTGATCGTCGCCGACGAGCCGACATCGATGCTCGACGTCTCCGTTCGCCTCGGGGTGCTCAATCTCTTGAGCGAAATGAAGCAGCAGATGAAGCTCGGGCTGCTCTACATCACCCACGACATCGCCACGGCGCGCTATGTCGCCGAGGATATTGCCGTGATGTATTCCGGCCAGATCGTCGAATGGGGCAATGTCGGCAAGGTGATCGACAATCCCGCCCATCCCTATACGAAGCTCCTGCTTTCCGCGGTTCCCGACCCGGATATCCGCTTCGACGACCCGAGCGTGCGGCTGCGGCCGGAGGATGTGGAGGAGATCCGGCGCAAATCGGCGATGACGCAGGACAGGATCGTCGAGGTCGACAGCGATCACTTCGTTCGCGCCGCCTGAGCCGGCAGCGACGGCCGGTGGTCAGCCTCTGGCTAAGCCATCTTCGCAAAGTGCCGAAACAGCACGCGCCCCGCATTCGAACGGGGCATTCTCCATAGCACGGGCGCAAACCCTGAGAATGCATGTCTGCCGACAGCCTTACTCAATTCTCCCTCATTCCGGCCTTGTGCCGGAATCCAGCGAGCTGACGTCCGTCAGATCAAGATACCCTCCCACCCAGGGACTTGGGTGGGCTAGATTCCTGTGACGAGCGAAGGAATCTTCTCGTTTCTTCTTACCCCAAACCTAAACATTCGATATCGCGTACACGCTTCAAACCCATATATTCCGGGTAGTTGACCATTACAGTACCGTACAGTTGACATCATTTGCAGACACGCCTATTTCTTACCCCTAGGGTAGACGGGGTAAGACAAGATGCTTCTCACGGACAAGACAATACAGGCTTTGAAGCCGAAGCCAAATCGGCAGGAGATCGCCGATACCGGCGCGAAAAATCTCTATATCGTCGTGCAGCCGTCCGGCTCGAAGAGTTGGGCCTATCGCTTCTCGCTGAATGGCAAGGGTGCGAAACTCACCTTCGGCGGATATCCCGCCATCTCCCTTCGTGAAGCGCGCAAGCTGGCTGGTGAAGCCGCCGCCCTCGTCGAGGCTGACAAAGACCCGCGTATCGTCGAGAAGGAGCGCAAGGCCGCTGAAGAAGAGGCGAAGGCCGATACCGTCGCCGCCACGCTCAAGGCCTATGACGAACGGCGGCTATCGAAGAAGTCGGCTCGCACCCGCTACGAACAGAAGCGCATCCTGAAGAAGGATTTCGAGAAGTACCACGCCGACACGCCGGTCACGAAGTTGCGCCGCCGCGACTATGCCGATGCGATCCAGCGCGTCTATGACCGTGGCGCGACGACCATGGCGAACCGATTTCAGGAAGCGCTGTCGGGTTATCTGACGTGGCTTGCCGACCGTGGCATCCTCGATGTCAATCCAATCGCCCGCATGGAGCCATTGACAGAGGAAGAGCCACGCGACCGGGTGCTCGACCTTCGCGAGCTTCGCCTCGTCTGGCTCGGCGCTGTGCGGCTTGGCGGTGCCTATGGCGACATCGTGCGCGCCCTGATCCTGTCCGGTCAGCGCAAGATGGAAGTCGGTGCCGCGCGCTTCTCCGAGTTCAAGTCCATCGACAATCATCGCACCCTCTGGACCATCCCGAAGGAACGGGTGAAGACGAAGGTCGAGCAGCGGCTGATTATCCCGGCCATGCTTGCCGATATCTTCCTGTCGCGCCCGGTCATCAACTTCTCCGATCTGGCCTTCACCACGACGGGAGAGAAAGCGCTCTGGTCCTATTCGAAGGCGAAGCGCGACCTCGACGCCGAGATCGCCAAGGTTGCCGCTGAAGAGGATCAGGAGCCGCCTGAAGCGTGGACCTTCCATGACCTTCGCCGCACCGCCGCGACGCATATGGGCCGGATCGGTGTCGATCCCTACGTCGTCGAACTGGTGCTCAACCACGCGGTCGGCTCAAGGATCGCGCGGACCTACAACAAGCATGACCCCCTCGACTTGAAAGAAGACGCCCTGTTGCGCTGGTCGGTCGAGG
The DNA here is from genome assembly GCF_013283195.1 of Ensifer adhaerens. Classification (GTDB taxonomy): domain Bacteria; phylum Pseudomonadota; class Alphaproteobacteria; order Rhizobiales; family Rhizobiaceae; genus Ensifer; species Ensifer adhaerens_G. The sequence continues at coordinate 335,044 of NZ_JABEKT010000004.1, forward strand.
TCGAGCGCATCGTTCGCGGTGCCGATGTCATCCCGTTCAAGAAAGAAACGAAATGAAACTGATCATCGCCGCCGCTCTGGTCGCTGTTGCACCGGTTCCGGCGTTCTCTGCACCCGCGAGCGCCAATTCCGATTACGCCTGTCGGGAAGCAGCGTCGGAAAACTTGCAGCCGACCGTTTCCAGTGCCGACCGCAATCGGATCGTTCGCGCTTGCAAGGCGGCGTTCGCCGACAAGAACTATTGGAAGAGCCCGGAAGCTGCTTGCCAGCGGCAAGCGAAGAAGTTCAGCGACAAGGGACTGTCCTTTACGGTCGATTACATCTGCATGAGCGCGGCTTTACTGGCCTCCGGCGAGCAATAGGGTGCTCGCCTTTCCGTCCCAACCATGAGACACTGCGGGTGCCTTTTCACTGAGGCTTCATGGTGGGAAAAGCGAAGGCCGGGTGCCCAATCATCCGGCCTTTTGCTTGCCTTGAGCATATCTAGCGTGACAAGCCCGCAAGCGTTATCTTTGCCGCATGAGCGAAACGACTCCCTCTATCGAACAAGCCCGCGCCGCCTACAACGCCTTGAAGCAGAGCTATGAGGCGTCGGTGATCCAGCGCCGTCTCGGCCTATCCGGGCAATCCCGCCATTCCCTCGATCACATCGTCGCCGATGCCGGACGCCGGGTAAAGTTGATCAATTGGCTGAAGGCGACGCAAGCTTTTGACCGGCAATACGAGCGGCGCGGCCCAAGATGAACCGTGAACCGACCGGCGCGCAACTGATGGAAAGTCTGGTCGCCGACCTTCAGAAGCTCGGCTATTCGCCCCGGCAGATTGCGAAGGAATGCGGTGTCTCACACAATACCGTCTGGCGCGCATCGGTCGGGCAAGCGACCGCCCCGCTATGGTCAACCTTCGAGAAGCTGCGCGATTTCCATGACCGGGTGAAGGGATGATGGCCGGGCATAGCCAAACACCCGGCCATCCTTCCGACTGAAGCGGCTCTCTCATGCTCCGGTCAGGTCGCTATCTTCCTTGCTTCAGCAGTCCACCCGGCCTTGATTCAGCGACAAGCACCGCTTGGACCGCGACATTGATCCGGTTGCCGAGATCGCGCGCATCTTCGCTGTTGGCGGTCACAAGCCCGGTCGCGACATCGATCTTGATATCGTTCGAGATGCTGGTCGTATTGCCCATGCCGCCGCGCCGAACGGTACTCCTCGGAATGACCACTTCACCTTTCTGAAGGACCGCCCCGAACTCGTCGGGCATCAGACCATTATGCAAGCGCGGCGCGTTGGCGAAAATGGCCGGTGAAACCCCGCTGCGCATGGAGCGGACACCACCCGTCTTGCTGCCGTTGTGCATGGTCGGCGCTGCCGGGAATGGCAAGCCTTTGACGATGCCGCCGCCGCCGAAGCCGAGAAATTGCTTGATCAGCCCACCCAACGCGTCTTGCGCGAACATGGTTTCAATCGCCGTGTTGATCATGCTGTCGACGATCCGGTCGAGCGCGTTGCGGAAAGCGTCGGCGGCACTGACGCCGTTCCTCAAATCGTTGACGAAACCTGAGACGGCGACCTTGGCGGTCTGAGTGACAGCCTGTGCGTAGCGCTCCTGCGCCTGACGGTCCTGCTCGCGCGCCTGCGCCAGTTGCCGGTGTTGTTCGGCGAGCCCCTGCGCGGCGATGCCGGTGGCGACCATGGCTGCGGCAATTTCGTTGTGCTTGTCGATCAACTGTTGATCGACGACAAGGCCCGCCGCCTTCGCCGCCGTGTTCAGTTCCTCGACGATGCGCGCCTGTTCGATCAGCGCCGTGCGGTCGCTCTCGCTTTTCGACAAGTCGGTGTTGACGACGTTCTCACGCGTCGCGGCTTCGGTCTTGGCGTTGATCGAGGCGAGCAACTGGTCGTATTGCTCGCGCTGGTTTCTGAGGCTTTCCGTCGCCTTGTCTGCGGCTTGCTGCTCGGCTTCCATGCGTGGTCGCATCGACTGAACGTGCCCGGCATCGGTGCCGGGAAGCGGGAAGTTGAGACCGAAGTCGCGCGCGCGGCTCTGCACGCGTCTGATCTCGTCGGCGCTCATGCCGCCGAAGTTGAGGTCTGCGGCCAGCCCCTTCTCATGCAGCGAGGTTCCGGGTTTGGCGGCTGGTCGGACACCGCTGTCATAGATGCGCCTCTGCTCCTCAAACGAACGGAAGGCGGAGACGACCTTGATGGATGGAAATTCCTTCAACAACTCGGCGAGGCTGTCGGCGAAGTCGCCGTCGAACTTAGTGATCGCCGCGCGGATTTTCGTGCTGACCGCCCTCGATTGCAGGTAGCCGGTCGAAGGGCCGTTGGCGATGTCGCGGTCGCGGATATTCGCGTCGCGCCTGGCCTCGCGGAGGCTTGTCAGGCTTTCGAGCTTGCTGTCGAGGTTGTCGAGACCCTTGGCTTCCTGCACGAGATTCGACATCGCCGTGACCGCCGCCGTCAACGCCGGAACGACGCTGTTCTCGAAGATGGCGGCGAAGTCGCGAATCTTCTGGTTTGGCAGCTTGGCGACGGTCGCGTTGAACAGCGCCTGAAAGCGCTCGACATCGGTGAGTGTCGCCGTCTGGTCGGCGATCTTTCGCTTCAGCGTTTCCCATGCCTCGATGACCGGAGCGAGCTTTTCCTTCATCTTCGGGGTTTTGTTGAACAGCGCGACCGCGTTTTCCATCTGCGCGTTGACAGCAGCCATCGCCTCGGCTGACCGCGCCTGCGCTTCAGAGACACCAGCCGCTGCGGCCTTGCGTTTCTTCTCTGCCTCTGCGGCCCGCTCGACCTGATCGTTCCACGCCTTCAGTTGCGGCATTGAGGTGGCGTATTCGCTGGCGACTGAATGGATCAGCTTGCGCTGCTCTTCCATCGCCTTCTTCGCCTCTTCGCCGCCCTCTTCGGCCTCGTTGAAATACCCTTCGGCTGCTTGCATCAGATATCCGAAAGCCAAAATCGACGCGCCGACGCCGAGCGTCGCGGGTGAGAGCATGCCCGCCAGCGACGCGCCGATTCCCTTCAGGAGCCCGCCCGATTTGGCAAGGTCTTGTATTGCAACACCAGCTTGCGACGCTTGCTGGCTCATGACCATGAACGGCGATGCGCCCGACAAGAGGCTGGTTGTGACATCTTGCAACTGAAATGTCAGGTTGCGCGTCGAGTTCGCCATCGACTTGCTGATCTGCTGCGACGTCCGGTCGATCACCTTGTCGGTGTTCTTCCAATCCTTCTCGATCGCCTTCGTCGTGTCGTCGGTCGCCTTTTGCGAATCCTTCAGCGCTCGCTTTAGCTGCCTGTTATCCGCCAGGATTTCCAGCATCAGTTTTTCGGTGAGTGACGCGGCCATGATCTAAACCTTCTTCAGCGCGTTACGGAGCGCCTTGCCCATCATCCTGCGGATATCCTTGCGCGATGCCCGGAATACGGGGCGGACGTGCGGCTGCGGCGCGATGCCGGGATGCTGACCGCCCGACTGCTTGCCTGTCTTCAAGACAGAGCCTTTGCCGATGGCATGCGACCGCGTGCCATATTCGAGGAATTTCCAGATGAAGTCGCCGATGACGCCGGTCGCGTTCGGATCGGTGGTCTGCGACGCGGTGAAACTAGCCGCCCGTTGTTCGGCAGTGATGTCGGCAAGCTTCACTGCATGGATCGAATTGGCATAGTCGCCGAACTGGCGGGGTGCGACACTGGCGATACGCTCGGCCACCATTTCCGCCGCCTCGACCTGCACCTTGGCGACCTCCGGCACGATGTTCTTGTCGATGCGATTGAAGGCGTCGAGAACCTTCTGCCTGCCGATGAACCTGGTACGCGCCATTTGAATTACCCGATAGGTGCTCGATCAATAGAAGCCCGTAGACGCGCGTTAGCTGTCGCGGGTGACGTGAGATGCCAGCCCGACCACGTTTGACGCCTGACGCGCCGCCTTGAGCGCCGCCGACGCCTCAATCGCGCCGCTCGACCTCAGTTTTGCGATGAAGGCTTCGATTTGCTCGACGGCATCGATCAGGGGAAGCGTTTCGGTGGTGATGAAACCCTCCTCGCTGCCTTTGATGAACATGGCTGCGCCGCTGTTGACGATGACAAATGTCAACTCGCCGGGTTCACTCGGAAGAACCGGAACGTCGTGGCGCACGCCACCGGTCATGGTCGGAAAAGGTGCAATCCTCACTGGTTCGCTCATCGGTATTCACTCCCCATCTGTTGCCGTAGTTTCTCGACCTCATCGCGCAATTGCGCGACTTGGCGCTGCAACGCGACCCGCTCGGCGCGATGGCTTTCGAGCGCCGCTTCGATCCGGCCATCGACCTCAGTGCGCGCCAGTTCGGATGCGCGCGACCTCGCTGAAGTGATGAAGTCGCGCCGAAGCCCGGCGAACCTGCCGTCGAGGCTGGCGAGCGTCGAGGCCTCGAACGCCCTGAACTTCTCGCCAATGAAGGCGGCGAAGCGGTTGAGCGTTTGCTTGCTGGCCGGTGCCTCACGCTCTTTCGGTTCAACGCGACCGTTCCGGTGGATCATGTTCATGGCGGTCACCACGCGACATCGGTGATCTGCGCGGCTGGCTTCAGCAGCAGCCACGAGACGTCTTCAAGCAACATGCAACCGGTGCAAGCGGTCTGGAAAAGCGACCGCGACGGGCTCGCGGCGATGGCGCTACCATCGACGATCTGCAACGGCGTGCTGTCCTCATGCACAACGGCAGAGGTCGTCACATCGACCGCGAACGAACTAGGATTGCCGCCGACGAAAAACTCGCTCGCATCGACAGCAGCCAGCACCGTTTCGCCGACGAACTCGCTGCCGATGATCGGAACCGCCAAGCCGGGATGCAGCATTTCCAACAGCACTTTCCTTGCCGGGCTGGCGAGCAGGACGGGCTTCTCCGGTGCGGCTGGCGACGTGAGCGCCGCGACCAGTGCGGCCACGTCGGCAGCAGATGCGACGGCGCTATCGGTCGAGGTCGAGGCGGTCACCACGACGGCATTGTGCAGCAGACCTTCCGGCTGCACCGCATCGGCAGCAGCAGCGCCGAGCAGAACCTTGTCGACTCCGCGTTTGATATCGACTTCGAGCAGCCGACCGACGATGGAGAGCACGGTCGCTTCCGTCCGGCGCAGCATTTCGTCCGTCACGATCGAGATCAAACCGCCCTTGAACGGCACGAGCTTCTTGTTGCTGAGGAACTGAGAGCGCGCCGCAATCGGCTGGCCTTCGCCGACGAAAATCGGCAGCGGTTCATCCTCGACCTGCGCATCAGGGATGAGCATTTCCTTCCTGCCGAGTTCCACGGTGTTGCCGACAACGGCCAGCTGCGCAAAGGCAGAAGACGGCGACAACAGCGCCAGAGCAGGCAGGTAGATTTCCGAGTCGACCAGCGAACCGGCCCACGCCGGGACCGATGTCATGGCCGGTGAAACCGCCGCCTTGATCTTCAGCCCCTTCGTCAACCGTTCGGCAATCGCCTTCAGCCGCTCATTCGCCGAGCCCGGTTTGCTTGAGTCCTGCAAGCTGGCGACGATGCCCTTCACAAGGTTGCGCTGGACGTCGCGCCATGCGCTGTTCGGATCGATGCCGCGCCGAAGCCGCTTCTCGACGCCGATCACAAGGCTTTTGATGATGGTGAGATCGTCCTGATACGACATACGAAAACCCCCTGACACGGCAGGGGGCGGAAGAGCGGGAACTCGTGCGCCAGGCACCTGCCCATATGGACATGACACGAGGATAGCACGGCTAAATCATTGGTTCTGCTTACATTTTGGGTAAGTTGAGAGGGGAAAGGTCCCGTTGGCGGGACGTTCGAGGGTGGTTAGGGGGGATAGAACCGTTATATCCGGGCGGATATAACCCCTTTTCCAATATCCCGCGAACGAATTCTCGATTAGGGCGTCGGTCCCGTAGGTACTACTTCTTGGCGATCTAATGTGCCCCCCCTCAATCTGGCCGTGCCCCGATCAGAGTCCGAATTTGGACTTTGATGGATCAAGCTGCAAATTTGCGTCTTGCTCGCGGAACCTCGTCCGAATTTGGACTAGGTTCAAACCCTCAATTGATGGTTTGCATCACCGGATTCATTCCGCTCCTGCATCACGTGTTCCAGCACTTGCCTCGCAAGCTCATCGAAGGCGTCGCACAGGTCCGGCATGATATCGATCATATCGACCTCACCAGATGCGACCTGCTTGCGAAGGTCAGGCCGCAGCAGCCCGATGGCGCGGCTGAAGCCAATGCCACAGCGTGGAACCTTGAAAGCCTTGGCGTGAGCGTTCAACGCTTTCAGCGCGCCGTTGCGGTGCGCCTTGACGCGGCATGCGCCGGAGCATGTCACTTGATCCTTGCGCACTGTCTCAAAGAGCAGGTCGCAACCGACACAGACCGATATGTAACGTTTTCTAGAATATGTTACATCGGTGCTCATCACGCGCGCCCTCTCGCCTTGACGCGCCACATCGTCCAATGCCAGCCGATGCGATGGCTGACGATCTTCACATCGGCAGCGATCCGGGCTGTGAGCTTCGGCGACTGGTGCGGATAGAAGCGATAGGCGCTCAACCCCAGTCCGATGGCAAAGGCTTCGAGCTTCGGCATGAACTCGTCAGGATCGGTCGCGGTCCAGCACGCTTCGAACTTCGCGTCGTTGCCGTCGAGGGTGAGTGCTGCGCGCACCGCTGGCATGACGCCCGCAAACAGGCTTATCCGCTCTTCCTTGTTCATGGTATCCTCCTCCCTGTTGGAACGCATACACAATCACGATTTGCCATTGCGGCTGGCGGGGAAACTCGCCAGCCGCTTCCGTGTCAGGCATCAGCTTGGCTTTCGTCTGCGACGCTCGGTAACGTTACATCGCTGTCACGTAACGCCTTCTGTTTCTCGCGGTAACGACGTTGGCGGATGGCATTCGGTGTCAGGATTTGCTCGATGATCGGCGGATCGCTTTCGCCCGCGATGGCCTCATAGCTGAGTTCCGGCATCAGGCTATCGACCGATGGCAAGGTCGCAAGGAAAGCGTGAGCCGCTTCTGATGTAAGCCCGGCCATAGCGATCTGGGTTTGCGCCTCGACCGACTGTAGTTCGATCTGGACAACGGCCTTGCTTTCGAGTGCAGCAACCTGCGCCTTCGCCGCCAATCGCAATTCCTCTCGGCGTTCCTTCACGCTGCTGTGGTAACTGCGATTTGCCCAAGTGAGACCGAGTTTGGGGGCGAACTGGCGCGGGATGCCGAGTTCGACGCAACGGCGTGCGACGGCCTCCTGCGCCTTCTTGATTTCAGGTTCGACGATGCGGACGGCCTCGGCCCATACCTTGTCGTCGTCGAAGGCGTACTCGGCGCTGATCTGGTTTTCGAAGTCGGCGAGCAATTCGCGGCTGCGCTGTTTGGCGGCGGACTTCATCACCTTCTCACGCTGGCGCACGAGGCGTTGAAGTTCCTCGCGTTCGCCTTTTGTCATTAGGGAACTCATGCTCTTCCTCCTTGGTTGATGATGCTTGCCGTGTCATGCGTGGCCGATGTCTGGCGCGACAACGCATTCGGTAGCGTTCAAGTCCTTCTCGACCTGTTTCCTGATGAGATCGTGTTTGCCGCTGCACTTCGGGCAAACCCCCATGACGACGGCATGGTCGCCAAGATGATCCCCCATGACGAAACCGACAGAGACGGGCAAGAATCGTTCCCACTCCCAAGCCCGGTCGCAGACGTAGCAACTCATCGGATCGATCAGACCGCGTGCCGCTCGAAACACGCCGTTGAGATAGTTTGCGGTTGCGCTGGCGATGGCGGGGTCCGGGTGGATGATGGCTGTGAACGCGTCATAAATCTCGAACGTGTAGAGCGGTTGTTTCTTCTGGCTGCGAATGGCGGCGTCGGCTTGCCTGAACTCACGGAGTCCGTTCCGCCGCTGTAGTCGTTCCTTCCGCCTTGTTGCCGATGCTTTCGTCATCTTCTTCCCTTTCTTCTCTTTGGACAGAGGGTGACTTGTCACCCGATGTCCGATGGTGTCGTCGCTGGTACGGTAAGGGGGTTGACAGACGGACAGACAAGTGACAAAACGCTCGGGCGTTTTTTGTCCTTGTCTGTCCTCCTTCACCCCACCACCAGCCAGACATGCTCGTTCCAAGTCCCTATCTTCTTGTTTTCTAATAGTTTTTGCAGTGTCCTTTGGAACGCCTTGTTGAGAGAGTTCGGATCGTCCGATGTACTCAACCCTCGTTTGGCGGCATGAGCCTTCCACACGTTAACGTTCACCGTTCTCACTCTGTCAGGGATATAATTGTTCGACGGTGGAACGCTTCCCCGGTCGTTGAGCACTTCGATCAGTGCGTCGAGCGCGATGGCTGTCGCGCCTGTCGCTTGCCATGGCTTCGCAGTGTGCTTTCTGAGTTCCGGTTGCGTGAGTTCCTGCACGACGCACGTGCTTGTCTCGTCGGCGAACTCGTGGACCTCCAATGCGAAATCCATGCTCAGGTTCGCTTCACCTTCGCGCATCTTCTCTAGTCTTGCCGTGTGCACTCCGTTTTCGCAGCGGATCGACCATTCGGCATCGGTAGCGCCGTTGAGCGCTGATGAGCCGCGCATGCCGCGCTCCTGGTCTTTTCCCGCGTGATGGACGCCGACGACGAGACAGTTGAAATGACGCGCGAGCCTGTCGGCAGTCGCCACGAATGACCCCATATGCATCGAATTGTTTTCATCGGTGCCCGGAATGCAGCGTGCCACTGTGTCGATGAAGATGAGTCCAAGGTTCGGGATGCGCGCATTCTGAATGTCGAAGATCAGCCGATTGGCGTCGTTGGGAGTGGCGAAGCCGAGATTGGGCGCTTCGGTGATGATGTAGAATTCAGCGTCGGTGATGTTGAGCCGGTCGCGGGCTGCGATCACCCGCTTCTTGATGCCGCTTCCGGCTTCCGCCGCGATATAGACGACAGCGACGGGCTCGCTTGTGTTGCCGAAGAAAGGGAGGCCGGATGCGACACAGAGGCCGAGATGAAGAGCGAAGAACGTTTTACCTGATCCGGGTGCGCCGTAGATCGTGGCGAAGCCGGTGCGCGGCAAGAGACGTTGCACGAGCGCTTCCGGTTCCGGCTCGTGCTCGTCGAGTTCGCTGATGTGGATCAGTTTGAAAGGTTTACGTGTCGCGTCTTGGCCGTCGTAGTTGCCATGCATGGGAAACTTTTCCTTTCCGTTTGTAACGAGAAGGAAGTCGCCGTATTGTGATGTGGTCAGTCTTTCCCCAAGACTCCACGGCGAAAACCTTCAAGCCGGTGACCTTTCAGAGTCACCGGCCTTTTCGCGTCTTGCGAACGATGGATAGCCAAGAATTCCCGGTTAGGGATTTGCCGCCCCGGTTATCGGGTGTCGGCGCGCTTGAGTGTGCGTATCACTGGCGCTTTGATCTGATTTTGCACCGAAGCGGAAAAGAGTCCAGAGTGGCAAATGTTGCGGTTTGATCGCGAATGCACGCGAATGATCGCAAATGATGCTTTTTCCATTTTGGAACAAGCAAACCGGGATTATTGCCGTGAGGGAAAAGATTGGATGTTTCCCCAATGGGGAATGTTTCCCGCGCCGGGAAACTTATGTTTGCCACCGTGGCAAACAATTCCTTCCCCGATTCCTTACCCGTACTCAGGGTAAAGGGCTTATGAACGTTGATTTAATTGGAGAAACGGCTTTGACGATTCCTTTGACAAGCACAGGAAAGAAGGTGGTTGTGACGAGCGCTGAGCCTTCCCGGCTACCAACCCGGGCATTATCGGCAGCCTAAAACAAAAAGCCCCGCTCGAAAGCGGGGCGTTTTGTTTTGGCGACCGTCGCCGATCGCCTATCCTTGGAGGCAGAGCCGTTTGTGGCGTGCCGCTAGGGCACGCCACAAGCCATGCTCAGGCCGCCTTCATCTGGCTTTCGACATCGGTCGGAACCGTGGAGATCGTCTTCAGGATCTGCGCAGCGATCTGGTAGGGGTCACCCTTGGAGTTCGGGCGGCGGTCTTCAAGATAGCCCTTGTAGTCGTTGTTGACGAAGCTGTGCGGAACGCGGATCGAGGCACCGCGGTCAGCAACGCCGTAGCTGAACTGGTGAATCGAGGCGGTTTCGTGCTTGCCGGTCAGGCGCATGTGGTTGTCAGGACCGTATACGGCGATGTGGTCGGCGCGAGCTTCGGCGAAGGCCGCCATCAGGTTTTCGAAGTATTCCTTGCCGCCGACTTCGCGCATATAGGTGGTCGAGAAGTTGGCATGCATGCCCGAACCGTTCCAGTCGGTGTCGCCGAGCGGCTTGCAGTGGTATTCGACGTCGATGCCGTATTTTTCGGTCAGGCGCTGCAGGAGGTAGCGGGCAAGCCAGATTTCATCGGCGGCCTTGCGCGAGCCCTTGCCGAAGACCTGGAATTCCCACTGGCCCTTGGCGACTTCGGCGTTGATGCCTTCATGGTTGATGCCGGCGGCCAGGCAGATGTCCAGATGCTCTTCGACGATCTTGCGGGCGATGTCGCCGACATTGCCGAAGCCAACGCCACAGTAGTAAGGGCCCTGCGGCGCGGGGAAGCCAGCTTCCGGGAACCCGAGCGGGCGACCGTTCTGATAGAAGAAATACTCCTGCTCGAAGCCGAACCAGGCGCCGTCGTCATCGGCAATCGAAGCGCGGGTGTTGGACGCATGCGGCGTCTTGGCATCGGGCATCATGACTTCGCAGAGAACGAGCACGCCGTTCTTGCGCTCCGGGTCCGGATAGACGGCAACCGGCTTCAACACGCAGTCGGAGCTGCTGCCTTCGGCCTGCATCGTCGAGGAACCGTCGAAGCCCCAGAGCGGAAGCTGTTCAAGCTGCGGAAAAGCGTCGAATTCCTTGACCAGGGTCTTGCCGCGCAGGTTGGGGGTCGGCTTGTAACCGTCGAGCCAGATGTATTCGAGCTTAAACTTTGTCATTTCTTTCTCTCACGTGACGCCAGGAATGGCTTGGTTCCGAAGCGGTTGGGCAATCCAGATCGGTTGCCCGACGACCGTTAGACATAAGAAAGCATTAATCGTGCCAGTTCGCTTTTTCTGGCCAAAACACGAAAAAATCAACGCCCGCGGCATCCGCTGTCCAGTGCAAGCGGTAGCACAAGACTAAGGATGAAGCGGACTGCACAGAAAATAGGCACCATCAGCCGCGCTTTGAGGCACGGCCACGCGCAATCCGCTGCCAAAGAAGGCGTCGAGCGGCAAGGCGGCCGCCGCGTCGTCGCAGCCCGGTCAACAAGGGCCATCACAAAGGCTGCTCGAAAAACATGCAGGCAGTCACCAGCCCGAAACGACACTGCCAGACGCGTGACTACCGGGTAATCATCGCCAGTACGCGATAGAGCCGTTCATCGGTCGATTGGGCGACGTTGAAGCGCAGAAATCCCGAAGCCGCGCCGGAATGGCTGAAGGCATTGCCGGGCGCCAGAACGATATCATGCGCCAGCGCCTTCTGCGCCAGCTCCGACGCATCGAGCCCCTCCGGCAGCCGGCACCAGAGGAACATGCCCGCCCGCGGCTCGATCCAGGGTGTAATCCCGACGGCAGCAAGCCGCGCGGTGGTTTCGGTCATCGTTCGGGTCAGGCGCAGCCGCAGCGCCTCCATATGTTTTCGGTAGCTGCCGTCGCGAAGCAGGGTCAACACCAACTCGGCGGCGAGGTTCGGGCCGCCGAATGTGGTGGCGATCTTGAGGTCGATCAGCCCCTCGATCCAACTCCTGGGAGCGGCGATGTAGCCGCAGCGCATCGATGCAGACAACGTCTTGGAAAAGCTGCCGATCTGCACGACACGGTCGAGACCGTCGAAGGCGGCCAACCGCGGCGCCGGCTCATGCTCGAAATCGGCAAAGATATCGTCCTCGACGATGGTCAAGCCCGCCTGCTCGGCCAGCCGCAGCAGGCGATGCGCAACCACGGGAGACAGCGTCGCGCCAGTCGGATTGTGCACGGCGGAGTTGGTGATGTAGAGGCGGGGGCGATGGGCTTCCAGCACTTCAGAGAACCGATCGAGATCGGGACCGACAGGCGTGTAGGGCACGCTGACGACATTGACGCGGTGCGCCCGCAACAGCGCCTGGAAATTGAAGTAGCAGGGATCGTCGACCATGACGGTGTCGCCTGGTTCGAGCAGGAACCGGCAAAGCAGATCAATCGCCTGGGTGCCGGACTCAGTCAGGATGATCTGATCGGGCGATGCCTCGACGCCATGTTCGCCAAGGCGCCGCGCCAGCAACTGCCGCAAGGGCCGCAGGCCGAGCGGCGTACCGTATTCCGTCAGGCTCGCCGTCTCCGCGCGTGCGATCGAGCGCAGCGCCCGCCTGAGTGCTGCCTCCGGCATCCACGACGCCGGCAGCCAGCCGCAGCCGGGCTTCAGCACCTCGGCATCGGTTTCAAGGGCTTGTCGCGAAACCCAGAGGGGGTCGACCGCGCGGTCGAGCCGCGGGCCGACCTCGGTCAGCGACAACGGCGCCAGCGGCGCAGACACGAAAAAGCCGGAACCGGGCCGCGAGCGGATGGCGCCCTCGGCGGCAAGACGCTCATAGGCTTCCACAACCGTCGACTTGGAAACCCGCATGGTCGTCGCGAATGCCCGAATGGAAGGAAGCTTGGCACCCGGCGTCAACAATCGCCCGGCAATGCGTTGCCGGATCGTGCCCATGACGCCCTCAATCAGGGTCTCACTACCGGTCTCCGTCTGCTGGAATGCCATCTGTATCGGACCTTGATGCATGACAGTTTGGCGCAACTGTACCGCATTGTCTCTGGAAGAACCACTGTCTCCGACCGATACATGTAGAAAAGGAGACGACAATGGACAGAACGACTACCGGCTGGTTAAACGGCTTCCTCGGAGTATTGATTTTCAGCGGCTCGCTGCCGGCCACACGCGCTGCCGTCATGGACTTCGATCCAGTATTCCTGACCGTCGCCCGCGCGGCGATCGCCGGTGCGCTGGCGCTCTGCCTGCTCCTCGTCTTTCGCCAACCCAAGCCGACGCGCACCGATCTCGTGTCGCTGGCAATCGTCGCCTTCGGCGTCGTTCTTGGCTTCCCGCTCCTGACCGCACTGGCGCTTGAGCATGTGACATCGGCCCACTCGATCGTCTTTGTCGGCCTGCTGCCTTTGGCGACCGCCGTCTTCGGGGTGCTTCGCGGCGGCGAACGGCCGCATCCGGCCTTCTGGCTGTTTTCCTGCGTCGGCAGCGCGCTGGTTGCTGGTTTTGCACTGACGCAGGGCTTTTCCGCCTCGCCGGTTGGCGATCTCCTTATGCTCGCCGCCATCATCGTCTGCGGCCTTGGCTATGCCGAGGGTGCTGCCCTTTCGCGCAAGCTCGGTGGTTGGCAGGTCATCTGCTGGGCTCTGGTGCTGTCGCTGCCCGTCATGATCGGCATCGGTCTTTTCACCAACGCACCAGCCGTCGAGATGGTGAACGGTGGCGCCTGGGCTGGCCTTGCCTATGTCTCCGTCTTCAGCATGCTGATCGGCTTCGTCTTCTGGTATCGCGGACTGGCGCTCGGCGGCGTCGCCGGCGTCGGACAGTTGCAACTGCTGCAGCCGTTCTTCGGCCTGGCGCTGGCAGCAGCACTGCTGCATGAGCCGGTGAGTGGAGCGATGCTGGCGGTCACCGGCGCGATCGTGCTTTGCGTCGCCGGCGCCAAGAAATTCGCGAAGTAGAAGGCTAGCTTTCGGCCCATCGTCAGAGATGGTCGAGCTTAAGCCGCTTGCTCAACAGGTCGATGAACGTCCGGACCTTGGCCGTGGGCGCCCTGCCCTCGCGCCACAGGATATGAAGCGGCACAGGGGCCGGTTCGAATTCCTCAAGTACCACCTCGACCCTGCCGTCGGCAATCAGATGCTCGATTTGCCAGAGCGGGGAATACCCGAGACCGAGCCCTTCGCCGACGGCGGCATAGATTGCCGCCATGGCGTTCACCCGCAAAGGGCCGCCAACCTTTATCCCACGTGACTTGCCGTCGATCGTCAGCATCCAGGTGCCCTGCCGATCATCGCCCAGGCGCGTGACGCAGTCGTGGTGCTTCAGGTCATGCGGGTGCTTGGGCCGACCGCGTGCGGCAAGATAGGAGGGTGCACCGAAGACGACGCGGCGCAGACCGCCCAGCCGCTTCCCCGTCAGGCTCGAGTCGGCCAGATCGCCAATGCGCACCACCATGTCGAGCCCACCGCCTACGAGATCGACGAACGCGTCGGAAAGGTCGAGTTCGACTTCGACTTCCTTGTATTGCCGCATGTATTCGGCAACGATCGGCATCAGGAAGCGCGGAGCAAACAGCGCCGGAGCCCCGATGCGCAGCACGCCTGAAGGCTCCAGTCGGCGCCGCGCCGCCTCCAATCGGGCTTCACGGATTTCATCGATGGCGGGCTTCACCCGTCGATAGAAGATCTCGCCCGCCTCGCTCGGCGAGGAGCGCCGGGTCGTTCGGTGAACGAGTTCCACCCCAACATCGTCTTCAAGGGTTGCAAGCGAACGGCTGACGGTCTGCAGCGGCCGCGAAAGGCGATTGGCAGCCGCCGTCAAGCTCCCGAGCTCGACCACGGCGACGAACACTTCCAGATCCTCGATACGGCCCATTCAATTCTCCCATTTTTCGGGAGTATTAATCACATTTCTGGCCAATTGTCTGTATTTCCGCCGCGCAATACCCTGTCTTCACATTGCATGAGACGAACGTCAGGAAGGCGAATTCGCATGGCACCGACAACGACAAGAACCGCGGGAAACAGGATACTCGTCGTCGGTGCGACCGGCCGGTTTGCCGGCCTCGTCGTGCCCGAGTTGGTGGGCCGCGGAGCTATTGTTCGCGCCCTAGTCAGGGACCAGTCCAACACCGGCTTGGCGCAGTCACTTGGCGCCGCGGAAATTGCGGTCGGCGACCTCAGGGATCGCCAAAGCCTCGACGTTGCGCTGCAGGGTATCAACGGTGTTTTTCCTCTCGGACCGGCCTTCGCGCCCGATGAAACGGCAATGGGCGTTGCAATGGTCGAGGCGTCGGTTCGCGCGGGTGTGCGCAAGTTCGTCTTCTCCTCGGTCATCCAGCCAACCAACACACGACTGAAGAACCATGCAGCCAAGATCCCGGTCGAGGATGCGCTCTATTCGTCCACGCTCGAATACACCATTCTGCACCCGGCCAACTTCATGCAGAACCTCCGCTCGGCGTGGCCGGCGATCGTCGAACACGGCGTCTTTTCAGAACCCTTTCCGAAGACCACGCGCCTGGCGCGCGTCGACTATCGCGACGTTGCCGAGGTGGCGGCGATCGCTTTGACTGAGGATCGCCTCGCCTATGCCACCCTCGAATTGTGCGCCGATGGCCGCCACAACAGGGAGGAAATCGCCGCGATGATGGCAAGCGCGTCGGGTCACCCTATCGAGGCGGGCGAGATCAGCTTCCACGATTGGGCCGCACCGGCCCGGACCAAATACACCGAACAGCAACTCGGCTTGCTCGCAAAGGTCCATGAGCACTACGCAGCCGTTGGCCTTGGTGGCAACAGCCTGTCGTTGAGAGCGGCACTCGGGCGGGAACCGCGAAGCCTGCGGGCCTTTATCGAAGAGCTCGCGACCGCTGCCACTGCTCGCCCACACCTCCAAGCCTGACACTTCCAAACCGGAGCATCACCGCCATGCCAAAGAAACTTCCCGCTCGCTACAACGCCATCGCCATGCCTCTGGTGCTGTCGGTCCTGATGTCCTGCCTTGTCTCGGCAGTTTCCACAGTCGCCAGCGTCGGAGCCAGCGCCGACCTCTTCGCCCTATGGATGAAAGCCTGGGGCATCTCGTGGCTCGCGGCGTTTCCGAGCCTGCTGCTCGTATTGCCGCTGGTGCGCATGATCGTTGGCGCGCTGGTGCAAGCGCCGCAAGCCCGGCGTTGAACCGTTAAGCCGGCGGTGACTGAAAGGCCGTTGCGGGGCGATCACTGCCGCGGAACGATCGAGGTCGGCGAGTGTCTCGGCGGTAACGCGGCCGTCGTCGCGCGCCGGCACACGCCATGGCATCCGTGAGACCGTCGGCATCAATTGAGAACGGGACTGTTCGCCGGCGCTGCGATCGCAGCGAGCCGATAAGCCCGCTGCACGCCCACCCTCACGCGCCCCAGGTCGTTTCCAGCACCCGGATCCAGTTGCCGTGGCAGATTTTCGCCAGCGCGGCCTCGTCGTAACCGCGCTTGCGCAAGAGGTCGACGAGCAATTGCAGGTCGGCCGCGTCGCGCATCGACGCAGGGATCGTCGTGCCGTCGAAATCAGAGCCGAGCGCGACGTGGTCGAGGCCGATGCGGTTGGCGATATAGTCGATGTGATCGGCCAGAAGGTCGAGACTGGTGTCCGGGTGCCTGATGCCGTCGGAGCGCAGGAACAGGACGCCGAAATTGATGCCGGCCAGCCCGCCGGTGTCCTTGATCGCGTCGAGCTGGCGATCCGTGACGTTGCGGCTGTGCGGGCAGAGCGCATGCACGTTGGAATGGGAAGCGACCAGCGGCCCGTTGGAAAGTGCCGCGATATCCCAAAAACCCTGCTCATTCATATGCGACAGGTCGACCATGATCCTGAGCTCGTTACAAGCACGGATCAGGTCCTTGCCGCTTTCCGTCAGCCCCGGACCGATATCGGGCGATGACGGGAAACGGAACGGCACGCCATAGGCAAAGATGTTCGGCCGGCTCCAGACGGGTCCGAGCGTGCGCAGGCCGGCAGCATGCAGCACGTAGAGCGCGTCGAGATCGGCGGCGAACGCTTCGACACCTTCGATATGGAGCACCGACGCGAACACACCGTCTGCGATCGCCTGGCGGATATCGGCTGCCGAGCGGCAGATCTTCAGCTTGTCTTTGGCCCGCCGCTCAAGGCGCATCAGCAGGCTCGCCATGCCGAGTGTACTCTTCAGCGCGTCCTGTTGATCCGGCGTCGCGAAATCGCCGTTGGTGTCCTTCTGCATGCTGGGCGAGGCGACATAGACGGCGCAAAGGCCACCGGCGAGCCCGCCCTCTTTGGCCTTCGCGAGATCGATATGGCCGGAGCTGCCGCCATCGATGAAACGGGCTTGAGCGTCTGGCTGCTGCGAGTGCCACAAACGCGACAGCACATCGTTATGTCCATCGAAGACCGAGATTTTCGCCTGTGTTGCCAATTGGGGATCGCCTTTCAACCTGTTTTCCGGCCACGCCGGCCGGTTGCGCGCGACTCATCGCATCGTCGTGCGCGACCATAATCTTCCGCCAGCCCTAGGGGAAAGCCGTCCACCGACGCAAATGCAAACCGTGCATAGGCCTTGCCGAAATCGGAATTGGTCGCGCCCAGCCATGTTGTGCTTAATCCGCCCCCTACAAGGGAACACGGCCGGCATTGAGGTTATCTGCAAAAGCCTCACGGCGGCCGTTCGCATGACGATAAGTCCGAGAAGGGGATATTTCCGATGATTTCCAGACGCAACCTGTTGATCGGCGGTGCTGCCGTGCCGTTTCTGTCCTATGTCAGCCTGGTGCCGGCCTTCGCCGAAACCCCGAAAGACATCCTGGTTGTCGCCCAGCAGCTCGACAACATGACGAGCCTCGACCCGCACGAGAGCTTCGAGGCGGTCGGCAGCGAAATCTGCGGCAATATCTACCAGAAGCTGGTTCACCCCAATCTCGACGACGCCAACAAGGTCGACCCGACGCTGGCCGAATCCTGGGAAGCGGACGCCGACAGCAAGGTGTTCACCTTCAAGCTTCGCGCCGGCGCCACCTTTGCGAGCGGCGCGCCGGTCACGGCCGAAGATGCGGCCTTCTCGCTGCAGCGCGCCATCAAGATGAACAAGGGCCCTGCCTTCATCATCGCCCAGTTCGGCTTCACGCCTGAAAACGTCGAAGAGCGCATCGTCGCCGTCGACGGCTCGACGCTTCGCCTCACGCTCGAACAGCCGGCCTCGCTCGCCTTCCTGCTCTACTGCCTCTCGGCCAATGTCGGCAGCATCCTGGAGAAGAAGGTCGCGCTCGAAAACGAAGTCGACGGCGACCTTGGCAATGCCTGGCTGCAGAAGAACACCGCCGGTTCGGGCGAATTCGCGCTGCAATCCTGGAAGCCGAGCGAGAGCGTCGCGCTGACGGTCAATCCGAACGGCCCCTACAAGGGCAACATCAAGCGCATCATCCTGCGCCATGTCGCCGACCCCTCCTCGCAGCTCCTGATGCTGCAGAAGGGCGATGCCGATATCGCCCGCAACCTCAGCTCCGAGCAGCTGCGCACGCTGCAGGGCGACGAGAACTACACGCTGGTCCGCAAGGGTGTGGCCTCGCTGGTGCTGATCTCGCTCAACCAGAAGCAGGCGAACCTGGCAAAGCCGCAGGTCTGGCAGGCAGTCAAGCACGCGCTCGACTACAAGGGCATGCAGGAAAACATCGTTCCGCTGACCCACAAGATTCACCAGAGCTTCCTGCCGGAGGGCTATCCCGGTGTCGTCAACGACACGCCGTTTGTGAAGGACGTGGCCAAGGCCAAGGCACTAATGGCCGAGGCAGGCCTCGAGGCCGGCTTCGACATCGTCATGGATCACTATTCGGCGCAGCCCTATCCGGATCTGGCGCAGGCGATCCAGGCAAACCTCGCCGAAATCGGCATCCGCGTGCAGCTGCAGGCGGCCGAAAACCGCCAGGTTCTGACCAAGATGCGCGCTCGCGAACACCAGATGGCGCTTTCGGCCTGGGGCTCGGACTACTTCGACCCGCATGCCAACGCCGACGTGTTCTGCATCAACCACGACAATTCCGATGACGCGAAGTCGCGTCCGTTCCTGTGGCGCTCGTCCTGGCAGGATGAGGAAATGGCAACAAAGGCCGAAGCGGCACGCGACGAGAAGGACCCGGCAAGGCGCATCGCGCTCTACGAGGAACTGCAGCGCGCCCACATGGAGCACAGCCCCTTCATCTTCATGCTGCAGACGACGACCACGGCCGCCTGCCGCAAGTCGGTTGCCGGCATCCGGCTCGGTACGCTCTCTGACGCCCACTCCTATGCAGAGGCGTCCAAGGCTTGAACAAGCGTATCAAAAGCTTTTCCACCACGTTGAGCAGCGTCTTCCTAACGCTGCTCGGCCTGACGATCGTCACCTTCATGATCGGGCGCGTCATGCCGGTCGACCCGGTGATTGCCGCGGTCGGCGACAACGCGTCCGAGGCAGTGATCGCCCAGGCCCGCATCGAAATGGGCCTCGACCAGCCGCTGATCGTACAGTTTTTCCGCTATCTCTGGCAGCTGCTGCACGGCGATCTCGGCATGTCGATCCTGACGCGCAACCCGGTCTCCACGGATATAGCCCGGTTCTTCCCGGCAACGCTGGAGCTGGCAACGGCAGCACTGCTTCTGTCGGCGGCGATCGGCATTCCGCTCGGCGTCTGGGCCGCTGTCCGCCAGGGCAAGTTCGTCGACCAGGCGATCCGCGTCGTCTGCCTTGCCGGCCACTCCGTTCCGGTGTTCATGCTGTCGCTGATTTCGCTTTTGATCTTCTACGCCACACTTGGCCTGGCACCGGGACCCGGCCGTCAGGACGTCATCTTCGATGGCATGATCGATCCGGTCACCGGCCTTCTGACGATCGACACGCTCGTTGCCGGCGACTGGGATGCCTTCCGTGACGCCGTGGCGCACATGGCGCAGCCTGTCTGCATCCTTGCCTATTTCAGCATGGCCTATATCACCCGCATGACCCGGGCCTTCATGGTCGACGCCTTGAAGGGCGAGTTCGTGATCACCGCACGGGCCAAGGGACTTTCGGCCTCCACCGTCATCTGGAGCCACGCGTTCCCGACGGTCGCGGTGCAGCTGGTGACGGTGCTGGCGCTTACCTATGCCGGGCTTCTCGAGGGCGCCGTCGTCACCGAAACGGTGTTCAGCTGGCCGGGCCTCGGACAATATCTGACGGTGTCGTTGATGAACGCCGACATGAACCCCGTGGTCGGAGCGACCCTTCTGATCGGCCTCATCTATGTCGGGCTCAACCTTATCGCCGACCTTCTCTATCGTGTACTGGATCCCCGCGTCCGATGATGCTTACGACCTTCAGAAACTGGGCGCTGGATGAAACGCCCGCCTCCCGCACCCAGGCCTCCTGGGGCCATCGCTATCGAATCTGGCTGAAGCTCAGGTCCAACCCGCTGGCGATGATCGGGCTTGCGATCATCCTCTTCTTTTCGCTGCTTGCCTTGTTTGCTCCGGTGCTGGCGCCGCACGATCCGGCGATCCAGAACCTGGCCAACCGGCTCGCCGCACCGAGTGCCGCCCATTGGCTCGGCACCGACGAGCTTGGCCGTGACATCTTCTCGCGCATCCTTTTCGGCGGTCGCGTGACGCTCGGCATGGTCGTCTCCGTGGTCGTCCTCGTCGCGCCGATCGGCCTTGCCGTCGGCTGCATCGCCGGCTATTTCGGCGGCGTCGTCGATACGGTGCTGATGCGCGTCACCGACGTTTTCCTCGCCTTCCCGCGCCTCATTCTGGCGCTGGCCTTCGTCGCGGCGCTGAAGCCCGGCGTCGAAAGCGCCGTTCTCGCCATCGCGCTCACAGCCTGGCCGCCATATGCGCGCCTCGCCCGTGCCGAAACCATGACGGTACGCCGCAGCGACTTCATCGCCGCCTGCCGGCTGACCGGCGCTTCGCCATGGCGCATCATCATGCGTCATGCCGCACCGCTTTGCGTGCCGAGCCTGATCGTGCGCATTACCCTCGACATGAGTTCGATCATCATCACCGCGGCCAGCCTCGGCTTCCTCGGCATGGGCGCGCAGCCGCCGTCGCCGGAATGGGGCGCAATGATCGCCACCGCCAAGCGCTTCATCTTCGATCAATGGTGGGTTGCAACCGTGCCCGGCATCGCGATCTTCCTGGTGTCGCTCGCGTTCAATTTCCTCGGTGACGGGTTGCGCGACGTGCTCGATCCGAAGGGAGACTGAGCCATGCTGGTTGATATCCAGAACCTTCGCATCGCCTTCGAGAACCGCTCCTCCCGCTTCGAGGCCGTGCGCGGCATCTCGCTTTCGCTCGGCGCGGAGAAACTCGGCATCGTCGGCGAGAGCGGCTCGGGCAAGAGCCTGACGGCTCGGGCGTTGATGAAGCTCTTGCCATCCAATGCCGCCATTACTGCCGATCGGCTCTCTTTCGACGGTATCGACGTGCTCGCCGCCTCGGAAACGCAGATGCGCCAGATCCGCGGCAAGCGGGCGGGCTTCATCCTGCAGGACCCGAAATACTCACTGAACCCGGTGATGAACATCGGCCGGCAGGTGTCTGAAGCCTGGCGCGCCCACAAGGGCGGCAGCAAGAAGCAGGCGCTCGAGGCGGCGATCCACCTTCTCGACCAGGTCAAGATCCGCAACCCGCGCGAAGTCGCCGCCTCCTACCCGCACGAGGTCTCGGGCGGCATGGGCCAGCGGGTGATGATTGCGATGATGCTGGCGCCCGACCCGGAACTGCTGATCGCCGACGAACCGACGAGCGCGCTCGACGCGACCGTGCAGGCAGAAATCCTGCGGCTGATCGAAGAATTGGTCTCGGAGCGCAACATGGGCCTCATTTTGATCAGCCACGACCTGCCGCTCGTCTCGCATTTCTGCGACCGCGTCGCCGTCATGTATTCCGGACGGGTCATGGAAGAATTGAAAGCCTCGGAACTGCTGAACGCGCGCCATCCCTATACCAAGGGGCTCCTCAACTGCATGCCCTCCCTTACGCATCCCAGGGACCGGCTGCCTGTTCTCAACCGCGATGCTTCGTGGCTCACCGCATGATCGACGTTGAAAATCTCCGCATAAGGTTCGGTGACCGCGAGGTCGTCAAAGGTGTCTCGTTTTCGGTGAAGAAGGGCGAGAGCTTCGGCATCGTCGGCGAAAGCGGCTCGGGCAAGTCCACCATCCTCAGGGCGATGGCCGGGCTCAACGAAAGCTGGGAAGGCCGCATCGCCTTCGGCGGCGAGCCGGCCGCGCTGAAACGTCCGCCGGGCTTTTTCCGCCGAGTGCAGATGGTGTTCCAGGACCCTTACGGCTCCCTGCACCCACGCCAGACGATCGACCGCATTCTCAGCGAATTGCCGCTGGTGCACGGCATGGACAACATCGACAAGCGTATCGTCCAGGCGCTGTCCGACGTGGCCCTGCCGCAGGCCGCCCGCTTCCGCTTTCCACATCAGCTGTCCGGCGGCCAGCGCCAGCGCGTGGCGATCGCGCGCGCCTTGATTGCCGATCCGCAGGTGCTGCTGCTCGACGAGCCGACGAGCGCGCTGGACGTCTCGGTGCAGGCGGAAATCCTCAATCTCCTGTCCGACCTTCGCGAGGCGCGCGGTCTCACCTACATTCTCGTCAGCCACAACCTCGCCGTCATCGCCCATCTCTGTGGTCAGGTGGGTGTGATGCTGAACGGCGAGATGGTCGAACAACTGAGCGCGCAGGATCTGCGTGTAGGCAAGACAAGCCACGCCCATACGACGGAACTGCGCACGCTGAGCGTCGGGCTGGAAGAACCGGCCTGACTTCAGCCCTTCGTGACAACAAGCACAATGGAAGACATCATGCCGGCACATCTCGATTGGCACGCCGCATCCGCCACCGCCGAAGCTTTCGCCAGGCAGTGGGCGGAGAACGAACCGGGTGGCGCCGTCATCGGCTTCGATGAGAGCGGCATCCGCTTTTCGCATGCGCGCGGCGTCGAGAGCCTGTCGACGCTCACGCCGTTTTCGGCCGACAGCGTCGTGCGCTACGCCTCCGTCACCAAGCACTTCTTCTGTGCCATGGTTCTTCAACATGAGGACATCATCAAGCTCGACGATCCGCTCGGCCAGCATCTGCCGGAACTCGCCTCGCCGCTTGCCGACGTGACGGTCGGCCAGGCGCTCGACATGAGCGGCGGTCTGCCGGACACGCGCGAATGCCTGTCGCTGCTTGGCCTCTCCGTCTACACCGAGACCGAGGCTGCTCCACTTCTGGCGTTCTTGGCACGGTTGCGGCGGCTGAATTTCGATGCCGGCAGCGAAGTTTCCTATTCCAACACCGGCTATCGCCTCGTCGAGGCGGCGCTGGAGCACCGCGGCTTCAACTTCGACGACTTCATCCAGAGCGAGGTTGCCGGGCCACTCGGCGTCACCTTCAAGGCGCCCGACGTCTGGAACGATCCGGTCGCGGGCCTGGCGCCCGGCTATTGGCACAATGGCGAACGGTGGCAGCTTTCCGCCGCCGGCCTGCATATCTCGGCTTCCGGCAGCCTGACGGGGAGCGCCAATGCGCTGACGGCCTGGCTGCAGGCGTTGATGCGCGGCCAGGGCCATTTCGAAGGCGTGCTGGAGATGTTGCAGGCGACACGCTTTCTGGCAGATGGGCGGCCGAGCGGCTACAGCCTCGGCCTACGCCTTTCGACACTCGGTGAGCGCAACTTCGTCGGCCATGGCGGCTCGCATCCGGGCTACAAGACTTATTTCCTCATCGACCCGGAAAACCGCTCGGGCTTCGTCGTCGTCTCCAACCGCGAGGACACCAACGGCAACAAGATCGCGCTCGAAAGCATGGCGGCGTTGACCGGCTTGCCGCTGCCGACTCCGGCGACCGGCATTCGCGACGGTCTCTATGTGACCGAACGGGGGCCGTGGTGGCTGGAGATCAAGGGCAGCGTCTGCACCTATCTCGATGCCGACGATACGCTCTATGACGACGGCGACGGCTGGGTATCGTCGCGCTCTGCCTCCTCGCCGATGCGGTTGCGGCTGGAGGGATCGGCGCTCGTCGGCGAGGCCGGTCATGCGGCACGACACTTCCTGCCGGTCGCCGTTGACCAAATGGTGCCTGTATCGCTTGCCGGCACATGGCGTTCCTCAGAGGATGCTGAGTTCGAAGTCCGCGATGGCGCGGTGGTGATGGGGGTTGGCCCGGTGCGCCACGTGATGCCACTCACGGCGCTCGGCAACGGCCGCTACCTCTTCACCCTCCATGACGGTCCGTGGACGAAGCGTGTATGCCTCCATGTGCTCGACGACAACAGGGTGGAACTGGTGCTCAATCGCGCGCGGATGATGGAATACCACCGTCGGGGCTGATTTTTGTTGAAGCCTGTCGAACAGTGCCTAAAAGGGGTCATGCTCCCGCTGCAAGGCGGGGAGTGACGTCTTTCAGGAGTGCATGCTGTGGAAATCAAGTGGCTCGAAGACTTTCTGGCACTGGCGAGCACGCTCAATTTCTCCAAGGCGGCCGACGAACGGAACGTGACGCAATCCGCTTTCAGCCGCCGGATCAAGCAGCTGGAGGCCTGGGTTGGCGCCAGCCTCGTCGATCGCGCCACCTACCCTTCGCGATTGACCGAGGCGGGCCAGAAATTCGTGCCGGTGGCGCAGGAGACACTGCAGCATCTCTACCAGTCGCGGCGCAACCTGCAGAAGGAAGAAGGCTCGGACGCCAAGACGATCAAGGTGACCGCGCTCCACACGCTCTCCTTCACCTTCTTTCCCGACTGGATGAACCGGATCAACAGGAAGGCCGGCCCGGTGTTTTCGCGGCTGCGCCCGGATTCCGGCAGCATGGAAGAGAACCTCAACTCGCTGGTCGACGGTTCCTGCGATTTCCTTCTGACCTATGCCCATACGCAGGTGCCGCTGCTGCTTGACCCGCAGGCGTTCGAGCACCGCTCGCTCGGCCACGAAAAGATCATTCCGGTTTCAGCCCCCAACGACACCGGAGCGGCCGCACACCTCCTGGAGGGCGGCACGAAGCCTTTCCCCCACATCAGCTATGAGAAATCGTCGTTCTTCGGGCAATTGCTGGGTGAATTGGTCGGCGCCGACCTGCCGCCGTTCCAGCGGGTGCATGAGGGCAGCATGTCCGTCGGCCTGAAGGCGATGGCGCAGGCCGGCTGGGGCATCGCCTGGGTGCCGGAAAGCCTGATGGTCGCCGAGTTGGCGTCCGGCGCGCTGGTGCGCGCCGCCGACCCGCGTTGGGATATCAGCGTCGAAATCCGGGTTTACCGCGCCAAGGACAATCGGCGCCCGGTCGTCGGGCGGATCTGGCAATCGCAGGAGACGGTTGCCGCTTGAAGGGAAGATATGAAGCGGCTCCCGTCAGGATGCGCTTCATACCCTCGACCGTTCAAAGCGATCCACAGACGGCTAGATTGCCGTCCGACGGGCATTCTCCAGGTAGAGCTCACGCAAGCGCCTGACCATCGGCCCGGGCTTGCCGTCACCGACAGGCTTTCCGTCGATGCGCGTCACCGGAACGACGAAGTTCGACGCGCTCGTCAGGCAGGCCTCGCGGGCAGAGAGCGCCTCCTCCAGCGTAAACGGCCGCTCCTCGACCGTCAGCCCTTGCTCGCGCGCCAGCTCCAGCGCGGCAAGCCGGGTGCAGCCGGGCAGCGTGGCATTGCTGTTGCCGCGCGTCACGATCCGGCCGTCGTCGGTGACGATATAGGCAGTCGAAGATGCTCCTTCCGTGACAAAGCCGTCCTCGATCATCCAGGCTTCGTCGCAGCCTTCGGCCTTGGCGATGCGCTTGGCCATCACCTGCGGTAAGAGACACACGCTCTTGATATCGCGTCGCGCCCAGCGCTGGTCGGCGACCGACTTGACGGAAACCCCCTTGTCGACGGCAGCCACATGTTCCAGCGTCTTGACCTGGGTAAAGAGCAGCAGCGTCGGCTTGATGTCGCCTGAAAACAGGAAATTGCGATCCTCGGCACCCCGCGTCAGCTGCAGATAGACGACGCCCTCGGTGAGGTTGTTGTCGCGCACCAGCCGCCGCTCGATCTCGACGATCTCGGCAACCGACACCGGGAGCGGCACATCGATCTCGCGGGCGGAGCGTTCGAGCCGTGCCATGTGCAGCGCACTGTCGATCAGCTTGCCTTCCAGCACGGCGGTCACTTCGTAGATGCCGTCGCCGAACAGGAAGCCGCGGTCGAAGACCGAAAGATGGGCCGCGTTCTCGGAAACGAACTCGCCGTTCAGGTAAACGATACGGCCGGTCGGGTTGGACATGGGAACTCCGTCTGAGGGAAGAGAATTAGGCCTTGAGGGCTGCAAGCCGATCAAGCGAGATCGCCTCGACCGAACTTGCCTTGCCGGTGGCGGCGTTGAAGCCGCTCGTGGATTGCGCCGTGACCAGCGAATTGAGGATCGCCTCTTCGGCGGCCTCGATCGTCGCTTCGAACAGCGGTGAGATCAGGTCGTTCGGCAGATCGGGATATCCGGAGATCGCGGCGCGTCGCTCGCGCGTGCGCCGGACGGATTCTGCGGTCGAGAATGCCAGCGAATAGTCTCCGGACCCGTTGCTGAGGGCAGCACCCGTGCGGGACAGCCCGCCAAAGGCGCGCTCGGCCAACCGTTTCAGGTTGCGGGCCGACAGCGGCGCGTCGGTTGCGACGACGATGACGATCGAGCCGTCACGATCATGTCCCGACGGCGCGTCGTAAGGCTGGCCGCAGACCAGCAGTCTGCCGCCATAGTTGGACTGCACCAGCACACCGACGGTGAAGATCTCACCCGCCGCCTTTACGCGACGGGAACTCGTGCCGATCCCGCCCTTGAGACCGAAGGCGACCGTGCCGGTGCCGGCGCCGACGGCGCCCTCCTCGACCGGGCCGGGTTCAGCCGCAGCAAGCGCCAGGCCGATCTCATCGACCGTTGGGCGTCCGGCGCGGATATCGTTCAATCGGCTGTCATTCGTCTCGCCGACGACGGCATTGAGTGACACGACCTTTTCGTTGCCCGGCTGGGCCAGTGTCCAGCGGTTGATCGCCTCGATCGCCCGGCCGGTCGCGAGCGTATTGGTCAAAACGATTGGTGTTTCAAGTTCGCCCAGCTCTGCGATCTGGGTGGAGCCGACAAACTTGCCGAAGCCGTTGAGGACCGCGAGCGCGGCCGGCACCTTGTCCTGAAACATGTTACCGGAGTGAGGAAGGATGACGGTTGCCCCGGTACGGATCCTGTCGTCCTCGACGATGGTCGCATGGCCAACGGCAACGCCGGCAACGTCGGTGATCGCATTCAGCCCACCGGTCTCGTAGACGCCAGGACGAAATCCGAGATCGCGAAGTCTCTGACGCTCATTTGCCGCCATGTGGCCGTTTCCCCATTTTGCCAGAGGGCGATCGGTTGCACACGACCGTCGCCTTGATTGGCTGGAAGCTACTCCGCCCCGCGAGAAAACGGCATCGCAAAAATGGAATAGTTCTATGAGAAGTCCGCAAGACGACCTGATATCTCGCGCAATGGAACGCGGACCGCCTCAGTTCGGCGGCAGCTTGCGGCTCTTCCAGCTTGCCTCCGGCACGACGCCACCAATCGCGTAGCTGAAGGAAACAACCTCGACCGTCTCGAGGTTGACCTTGCACTTGAAGTTGACGTCGTACCAGGTGCCCTTGCTGCGGTAGGCGCCGCCGCTCGCGTCGATCTGTTCCTTGCCGATGAACCCGCCGGAAGGCCCGAACGGCACGAGCATGTCAGGAAAATCCCTTGGCCGCTGATTGCGGATCTGCTCCAGCGCCTCGATGCTGCAAAGCTGGAGGATGCGCTTCTTGACCGGCAGCTGCCCCATTGCCTGCTTGACGCGTGGATCGGCGATCGATTTTGCCGAAAAGAGCTCCTTCGCCTCGACAAAACTGTCCGCGGGCAGCTTCGCCTTGGCCTCGGCCTTGCCTTCGGTTGCGTCACCCTTCTCCTTGTCGTCCGACGGCTTGCGCACCGGCACCGGATCAGCCTTTGGCACCGCCTTTTCGGCCTCCGTCTTGGCCGCCGGCTTGTTCTCGACAGCACTCTTGTCACCGTTGGTGGAGCTTGAAAGAACAGCAAGCTGCTGCTGTTGCGGATCTTTCACCTCCGGCTGCTTCTGCGCCTTGGCCTCCTCTTTCGCAGCCTTCAGCGTCGCAGTCGCATCATCGGCGGCCGCTTTCTTCGCCTCGTTTACCGCATCCTTCTTCTCAGCTTTGGCGGTCGGTGGAAGCTCAGCGACCTTGGCCTCTTGCTTGATCTTGGCGGCGGCCGATTCGAACGCCTGTGGCTGTTGGCGGGCAGGTGCTGGCTGGGGCTTCGGCTGTTCCTTCTTCGGCTCTACCTTCTTCGGCTGCACCTGCTGCTTGGGCTTTTCTGCCTGCTTTGGCTGCGGCGGCGGCACGATTTCGACGTTGATGCTCTGCTCGCCCTCAGGCTTGGGCGTTTCCTGCGGCAAGCGAAACAGCACGAGAACGATCACGAGCAGATGCAGGCCCACCGAGACCGGCGTGCCCCATCTTATCTTCTCCCACCATTTTTCGGAAAACAGCTGCATCGCCTACGAGATAATAGAGCACAGGGGCGGAAGCTAGGTGCGCGCCAAATCTGACGGAATTATTGCGTGCTGGCCCGGACTTTAAATATGGGACGTCGTCCTGTGGCGCAGACGGGAGGCCTCGTGGAAACCGGGCAGATTTTCATTGCTTTGCTTGTCGGCCTACCGATCATGGCGCTCGCCATGCTCGGCTCTCTATGGCTGGTCTATGTCGTCAAGCGTCCACTTCTCGGAATTGTTGGACTAGCAATCGTCGGTACGACGTATTGCGACGGCGAGGGGCCTGCCCTCTTGTTGCTCGCTCCGGGTGTCTTTTCCTGCATCGCCGCCACCAAGGGGTCTGGAATGACCCTGTCGAAAAAAATGCAAAGAGCTAAACCCTCATCGTCTCGCCGCCCGTAGCGGACGCCGAGAAGCGTGGCCGCTTCACCTCGAAGCTGACATCGCCGCCATTTTCAATTGAGATCGGAAATTTCTTCCCGCAATCGCGGAGATTCAGCACATTCATCCCTATTCTATATTTTCTATAGATTTAAAACTCTCCGGAGTTGCGGCCCTGGATTTGACGGGCGGCGCGACGGACGAACATCATGGCCAGGAGCCTCTTCATGCAGCGCAATTCCACACGAAGCCGATTTTTCACAAAGGCATTTGCAGCGACGGCAGCCCTTACGGCGGCGTTGATCGCGTCGTCGGCGCTTGCCGGCGAAACCCTCGACAAGATCAAGGCGCGTGGCCTCATCAAGGTCGGCGTCGGCACCACGCCGGGCTTCTTCACGCCTGATAGCAGCGGCCGCTGGCAGGGCTTCTTCGTCGATTTCGGACGGGCCCTTGCCGTCACCGTCTTCAACGATGCCGAGAAGGTCGAGTTCACCAACTCCTCGCCGCAGCAGCGGCTTCCCGCTCTGCAGTCAGGCGAGTTCGACATCCTGCTCTCCGGCGTCACCCAGACCGTGACCAGAGCCTTCAAGCTCGGCTTCCACTTCGGCCCGGTGGTCTTCTACGACGGCCAGGGTCTCTTGGTGCGCAAGGATCTCGGCGTCGGCAAGGGTGAGGAACTCGACGGCGCGACGATCGGGGTTCAGAGCGGCACGACCGGAGAGCTGAACATCGCCGACTTCTTCCGCAAGACCGGCAAGACCTTCACGCCAGTCACGATCGAAGAGACCGGCGAATTCCTGAAGGCGCTCGATTCCGGTCGCGTCGACGCGCTGACCCAGGACGCCACCGACCTTGCCGCCAAGCGCACGCAGCTGACGAAGCCGGACGACTACGTGCTTCTGCCTGAGCGCCTGTCGAAGGAACCGCTGGCACCGGCCATCCGCGCCGGCGACGACCAGTGGCTCGAAATCGTCAACTGGACCGTCTACGCCACCATCCAGGCGGAAGAATTCGGTATTACCCAGAAGAATGTCGACAGCTTCCTCACCAGCGAAGATCCGGGCATCAAGCGCTTCCTCGGCGTCGATCCGTCGCTCGGCGAAGCCATCGGTCTTGATCCGAAGTTTGCCTACAACATCGTCAAGGCGGTCGGAAACTACGGCGAGATCTTCGACCGCAATGTCGGCAAGGGCACGCCGCTCAATTTCGACCGCGGCTACAACCAGCCCTGGACCGCTGGCGGCCTTCTCTATTCGCCGCCGTTCCGTTGAGCCCTTGTCGGTATCTGCGATGACATCCACTCTTCAACCGGGCCCTCAAGGGCCCGGCTTTCCCTCACGCCTGCGCACCTGGCTCGGGCCATTGCCGTTTCAACAGCTTCTCCTGTTTGCCGGCGTGCTTGCGATCTTTGCCCTCTTCGGCTCCAACACCGCCGACAGCATGCAACGCATGGGTCTGACGCCCGGCTTCGGCTTTCTCTTCCATCAGGCGAACTTCGAAATCGGTGAGACCGTATTTCCCTATGCGGCGGGAGATACCTACGCCCGCGCACTTGCGGCCGGCCTTGCCAACACCGTCAAGGTCGCCATGGTCGGCTGTGTGCTCGCCACGGTGCTCGGGGTTGCCCTCGGCATCGCCCGCCTGTCCGGCAACCTGCTGCTGGCGACCTTCGTGCACGCCTATGTCGAGCTGCTGCGCAACACGCCGCTCCTACTCCAGCTCTTCCTCTGGAGCGCAATCATCCACGCGCTGCCGCCACCGCGCGGCGCCTATGCCTTCCTTGACAGCGTCTATCTCAGCAATCGCGGCGTCTACGTCCCGTCCGTCTCGCTGCACGGCCTCTCCTGGGCGATCTGGCTGCCGGCGATCCTGCTGACTGCCTATGCGTCGCTGTCGCTCGCCCGGCGTCTGCTGACCGGGGCTGCGTTCTACATGCCGAAGGCCGCCGTGACCGTGCTCGGGTCGCTTATCGTTTGCAGTTTTGCGCTCACCTCCTTCGGTCTTGCGGCCACCGTCGATCTGCCGGCCAAGGGTGGCTTCAACATCAAGGGCGGCCTTTCGCTGACGCCGGAGTTCTTCGCGCTTCTGATCGGTCTTGTCGTCAACGCCTCGGCTTCAATTTCCGAGATCGTGCGCAGCGGCATCCAGTCGGTGAAATCGGGCCAATGGGAAGCCGCGCGCGCGCTTGGGCTGAGCCCCGCGCAGATCCTGCGCCTCGTCGTCCTGCCGCAAGCGTTGCGCGTCATCACGCCACTGATGATCTCAAGCTTTCTCGACCTGACCAAGAATTCGAGCCTCGCCGTCGCCATCGGTTACCCTGATATCGTCAGCGTCGCCAACACCACTGCCAATACCACCGGCCAGGCTCTCGAAGCCATCTGCATCATCGCGGCGGTCTATCTCACGCTCAGCCTTTCGGTGTCCGCCCTGATGAACCTCTATAACCGGCGCGTCGTGCTTCGCGGGGAGTTGCGGCGATGAGCCACATCGAACTGCCACCACCAACAGCACCAGACTGGCATCGCTGGCGCAGCGGCCTCTTCGGCGGCTGGGGCAACAGCCTCATCACGCTCGCAGCTCTCGGCGCCTTCGTCTGGCTTCTGCAGCCCTTCTTGCGCTGGGCAATCTTCGACGCGGTGTGGACCGGAACGGCTGGGGAGTGCGCCGTCGACGGCGCCGGCGCTTGCTGGGCTTTCATCGGCGCCAAGCTGCGCTTCATCCTCTTTGCGTTCTACCCACCGGACCTGCAATGGCGTCCCGCGCTTGTCGTCGTGGTGGTGATCGCCTTGCTTGTGCTGTCGGCATTGCCGCGTTTCTGGAGTTTCCGGCTGGTGCCGCTGTGGATCGCCGCACTCGTCTTCAGCTGGCTGCTGATGGCCGGCACGCTGACGCCGCCTCAGGTGTCGACCAACAATTGGGGTGGTCTTCCGATCACCCTGGTGGTCTCGATCGCCGGTCTTGCCTTTGCGTTTCCGATCGCGCTCCTGCTGGCGCTTGCCCGGCAGTCAAGCATGGGCATCGTCAGGACGCTCGCGATCGCCTTCATCGAGACGCTGCGCGGCGTGCCGATGATCGCGGTCCTCTATGTGGCAATGCTGATCGTTCCGCTCGCGCTGCCGAGCGGCGCTGCAATCGACAAGCTCTTGCGCGCGCAGATCGGCGTGACGCTGTTCTTTTCGGCCTATCTTGCCGAAGTCATCCGCGCCGGACTGCAGGTGGTGCCGTGGGGGCAGCGCGAAGCAGCGCTTTCGCTTGGCCTTGGCTATATCCAGACGATCCGCCTTGTCGTTCTTCCCCAGGCACTTCGCGCCGTCATCCCGGCGATCGTCAATCTCTCGATCGGCATCGTGCTCAACACGTCGCTCCTGGCCGTGATCGGCATCTATGACCTGCTGAACGCGGCAAGGACCTCGGCCACCGATCCGACATGGCTCGGCTTTTACACCGAAGCCTATGTCTTTGCCGCCGTGGTCTACTTCGCCATCTGCTTCACCGGATCGCGCTACAGCATCTGGCTCGAGAAACGTCTGAACGACGCCGCCCGCCATTGAAGCGGCGCGTTCACACCGCCTTGCGCGCGGCGCACTGACGCGCCAAGAGTGGCGTCAACAGAATCGGATGCCGGACGAGCGCATGAAACGAAGCGAAATCGCGATCATCGGCGGAGGGCCGAGTGGGCTGATGGCTGCAGAGATCCTGTCTCTGCAGGACCATTCAGTGACGGTCTATGACAGCATGCCGACCGTCGCGCGCAAGTTTCTGCTCGCCGGCAAATCCGGGCTCAACATCACCCATTCCGAAGACTTTCAGCAGTTTGCCGATCGTTTCGGCGAAGCGTCGAAGGCCATGCGAAGCGCACTCGACGCCTTCACACCGGCGGACGTGCGCGCCTGGGCGGACGATCTCGGCACGGAAACCTTCGTCGGCTCCTCCGGCCGTGTCTTTCCAAAGGCCATGAAAGCGTCGCCGCTGCTGCGCGCCTGGATCAAACGCCTGGAAGCGCAAGGGGTGCGGATCCTGACGCGGCACAGATGGACAGGCTTTGACGGATCCGCCCTGACCTTCGACACACCGGATGGACGCAAGATCGTCCATTGCGACGCCGTGTTGCTCGCACTCGGCGGCGCCAGCTATCCGCGGCTCGGGTCCAATGCGAGTTGGCTTGAGGCTCTAAAGGAAGTCGGCGTCGAAATTGCCGATTTCCGTCCCGCCAATTGCGGTTTCGACGTTGCCTGGAGCGATCCATTCCGAGAGCGTTTTGCCGGCGAAGCGCTGAAATCCGTGACCGCGACGTCGAATGCGGGCACCATTCCCGGCGAATTCGTCATCTCCCGGCACGGCATCGAGGGCAGCCTCGTCTATGCGCATGCGGCCGAGTTGCGCGATCGGCTGGAAGCTGATGGAAGTGCAGTGCTGACCATCGATCTCGCACCCGGCCGTACCGGCGAGCGGCTGGCGAAAGACCTGGCGCGCCAGGACGGCAAGGCGAGTTTTTCCAACCGGCTGCGCAAGGGCGCAGGACTGGAAGGCGTCAAATCGGCGTTGCTGCGCGAGATCGCGCCCGACGCGTCGCGCGCCGACCCGAAAGCTCTCGCCGATCTGATAAAGGCGTTGCCGATCACTGTCCTTAGGACCCGCCCGATCGCCGAGGCGATTTCCTCGGCCGGCGGCGTACGGTGGAGCGCCGTGGACGAGACTTACATGCTGAAGGCGCTTCCGGGTGTTTTCGTCGCGGGCGAGATGATCGACTGGGAAGCGCCAACCGGCGGCTACCTGCTCACCGCCTGTTTCGCCATGGGCCGCGCCGCCGCGCGCGGCATCGACGCCTGGCTGCGGCGATAGGCATAGTCACGAAACCTGCAAGGCGGCATCGCCCTTACCGCCGAGACCAGAAGACAAACGCAAGACGCCGGCACACTCGGGTGCCGGCGTCTTGCGTTTCAGCGGTTATGCATCAGCCTCAGCTGTCGTTGAGCACCAGGCCCTTGGTCAGTTCCAGAGCCTGCCGCTCGAACAGGCCGCGGTAGATGCCGCCGTCGAGGCGGATGAGCGCCTCGTGTGTGCCCTCTTCCGCGATCCGGCCATGGCTGAACACCAGCAACCGGTCGAGCGCGCGCACCGTCGACAGCCGATGGGCGATCACAAGGGTTGTGCGACCGAGCATCAGCCGTTCCATCGCCTGCTGGATCAGCACTTCCGATTCCGAATCGAGGCTCGACGTTGCCTCATCCAGGATCAGGATCGGTGCATCCGCAAGGAACGCCCGGGCAATCGCAATGCGCTGGCGCTCGCCACCCGAGAGCTTCACCCCACGTTCACCCACCAGCGTGCCATAGCCTTTCGGCAGGCCGGTGATGAAGTCATGGGCGCTCGCAAGCTTTGCCGCCTTCTCGATCTCGGCTTGCGTCGCCGTCGGCCGGGCATAGGCGATGTTTTCCGCAAGCGAGCGGTGGAACAGGATCGGCTCCTGCTGGACGATCGCGATCTGCTGGCGCAGCGACGCCTGGGCAACGCCCGCGATATCCTGGCCGTCGATCCGGATTTCACCGGACTTCAGGTCATGCAGGCGCTGGATCAGCTTGACGAACGTCGTCTTGCCCGAGCCAGAGTGCCCGACAAGGCCGACACGCTCGCCCGCCGGGATCGTCACCGAGAACCGGTCGTAGAGCGGCTTGCGGTGGGCACCGTAGTGGAAGGTCACATCGTTGAATTCGATGCGGCCATCGGTGATACGGATCGGCTTGGCGCCATGCTTGTCTTCGATACCGAGGGGCTGGGCGTGAATGTCCACCAGCTCTTCCATGTCGTTGACCGACCGCTGCAGGTTGCGGATGTGCATGCCCACTTCACGCAGGTACCCCTGCAGGATGAAGAAGGAGGTCAGTACAAAGGTGATGTCGCCAGCCGTCGCCTGCCCTTTCGACCAGAGAAACAGCGCAAAGCCGATAACGGCGGCGCGCAGGACGAGCAACAATGCACCCTGTGTCGTGCCGTTCACCGTGCCACGAACCCAGGTGCGGCTCGTGCGGTCACGCCATTTTGTGATCACCTTGACGAGGCGCGCATCTTCGCGCGCTTCCGCGCCAAAGCCCTTGACGACGTTGTTGCAGCTGACGGCATCGGCAAGCGAGCCGCCGAGCTTGGTATCCCAGCTGTTGGCGAGCCGCGCCATCGGCGCGACATAGCCCAGCGACAACAGGACGGTCGCCGCGATGAAGATGAGCGAGCCGACACCAATGATGACACCCATCATCGGCCAGTACCACGCCATCAGCGCCGTCGAGCCGACCAGCATGATAATAGAGGGAAACAGCGCGATCAGCAGCGTGTCGTTGAGCAGGTCGAGCGCCCACATGCCGCGCGTCACCTTGCGAACCGTCGAGCCGGCAAAGCTGTTGGCATGCCAGTCGGACGAGAAGCGCTGAATGCGGAAGAAGGCGGCCGAGGCGATGTCGGACATCATCTTCAGCGTCAGGTCGACGACGCCCATGAAGGTGAAGTGCCGGAAAATGATGGCACCGAGCGACAGCGCCGTCATCGTCCAGAATGCAGCCAGGGCTGCATCCCACGCGACCTGGTCGGAGGCGGCACCTGTCACGACCGCGTCAACCAGCCGACCGGAGTAAAGCGGCGTGAGTACATCGGCGATCGTCGACAGCATAACGGCGCCGAGGATGAAGGAAAGGCGAAGCGGCTGGCGCTTCCAATGAACCCAGGTGAAACCGAGAACGCTGCGGAACGCACCGCCGCGCAAGGCGAAACGAGTAAAAGCCATAGTGATTGCCCAACGCATCGAGCGTTGGCCTCAAAATTCTAGTCAATGAAACATGCCGAAAAGGGAAACGGTTTCCGATCGGCATCAACGATTGGTCGCTTCCGCATTGAGGGAAGGCCAAAGTCAGCGAGACATGTTCTGACTTGAAAGAGCTAAAGAGCGATACTCTCCAGCGTCACTTTCAGAACTGTACGCCGCCCCGTAGGGAGAAAGAATAAGCTGGCATCTGAAACCTCCCTGATCTGTTGCCGGAAGTCGGGTTATAGGCGAATCGCCCGCAACCGCCAAGCGAGGAAATCTAGCCATGCTGCCAAAGTGCAACCGGTGCGGCCCGATTGCAACAGTGTATGGAGGCCTGTCGGGGTTTACGACGGGACGGTCTTCGTAGAAAAGTGACCCGTCGACCGATGGCGAGATCAACCCGCCGGGACGCCGACAAAGAGGGAGGGACCGCGCGGGCTTTTTCCAGAAAGAGCTGGCGCCGGTCGTGGTGACGTAAAGTGCTGAAGTTTCGGTTCGTCATTCTTGCGGCGTTGCGGCTGCTGGCTTTTGCCGGCCTCGCCATGCTCGTGACCGCCGCGCGTGCCGCCGAAAAACAGGATCTGGTGATCGTCACCTCCTACCCGCCATCCTTCTTCGAGCCGTTTCGGCGTGCATTCGAGACTGCAAACCCTGATATCCGCCTGTCGATCATCCAGCGCAACACGGCAAGTGCCACGCGCTTCGTCATGGAGAAGACCGATGTGCCGGCCGACATCTTCTGGGCCTCGGCGACCGATGCTTTCGAACTGTTGAAGCGCAGCGGCGAACTGCGGCCCATCGCACCGCGCCAGACAGGCGCCGCGGAGAAGGTCTTCGGCTACCCCGTCAACGATCCCGAGGGCTATTATCTAGGCTTTGCCCTGTCCGGATATGGCTTCGTCTACAACCAATCCTACCTCGCCCAGAACAAGCTGCCGGTGCCGCGGGACTGGCAGGACCTTTTGAACCCCGTTTATTCCGGACAGATCGGCATCACCACGCCGTCGCGATCCGGCACCACCCATCTGATCGTCGAAGCGCTGCTGCAGACCTACGGCTGGGAAAAGGGCTGGGCGATGCTGTCCCAGCTCGGCGGCAATCTGTCGACCGTCACAGCTCGCAGTTTCGGGGTTGCATCCGGTGTCGCCCAAAGGCGCTTCAGCATCGGCATCACCATCGACTTCCTCGCCAATGCACCTGAATTCGCCGACGCTGGCAACGTCTTCATCCTGCCGCCCGATACCGTTTTCGTGCCGGCCAGCATCGCGATCTTGTCGCGGGCGCGCAATGTTCCGGCCGCCGAGCGCTTCATCGATTTCGTCCTGTCGGAAGACGGCCAGAAGGTGCTGTTGCTGCCGACCGTCTCCCGCATCCCGCTCAACCCCGCGCTCAACAAGGACCTGCTGCCGCAGGAAAGCGGTGACGGCCTGTTGAAGTACAGTGGTTTCGATGCGGCGCTGTCGGCGCGCCGTTATGGTCTCGTCAATCTGATCTTCGACGACTATATCGTGCGCCGCCGCGCAACGCTTGCCCGGCTTTGGAAGAGGGTGACGGACCTGGAAGCGATCGAGATCGAGGACGCGCAACAGCGCAGTATGCTCGCAAGAGCCCGGCGCCTGCTCGCCACGCCGCCGCTTTCAGCAAGTGACGTCGAAAACGCGGACGAAGCGCTGAAGGCCGAGTGGCCGCGCAGTATCGCCCGTTCACCGGCGCATACGGCGATGACGCAGAGGCTGCGGGCCACGATCGAGCGGAACCTGGCGACGGCCGAAATGCTTCTGTCCTCTGTCGGGCGGCCGGCGGCGGACCTGACGCCATGGCGGCAATGATGAGCCAATCGATAGCGCCTGCGGGCGACATCCGCCGCTGGCGCTTCGGTATCGGTGCACGCCTTATCCTGGCCTTCGTCGCCATCGTCGGCCTCGCCGTTGGCGCTTGCCTGGTTGGCTGGCTGTCTTATGAACGGCTGTCGGGCGAACTGTCTCGAATTGCCGAAGACCAGATGCCGCAGCTCGCTTTCGCCTCGCGGCTGTCGAAGGCGGGCGCGGATATCGGTTCGGTCACCACGGTTCTCGCTGGAGCCGAAACACGTGCGGAGTACAACGAGATTCGCAGCAGCTACGCCGCGCGCCTGCTGACGCTTCGATCGCTGCTCGGGGAAAGCGGGCCGAAGTCGGATGCGACCGACCTCTTACCGCTGGCAGAAGCGATCGGCGAGAACCTCAACAAGATCGACCTTGCCGCCGGCAAGCGCTTCACTCTTCGCGAAGCGATGCGTTCCGACATCGACGAGTTGCGTTGGGTCCAGGCGGACCTGCTCGAGGAAGCTGATCCGCTCGTCGACGATATTCGCTTCAACATCGAAGCCGAGACCCGCAACGGCCACGGGGCTGCAGCGCTTGCGGAACAGCAAAAGAGCGAGGCCCTGTTGACGGCGGTGTCGCAGGCAAACCTCGCCACCGGGCTGATCGGCAGGCTCGTCAACGCCACCACGCAAGAGGAAATTCAGGAAACCAACGCCTTTCTCGGCGACAGCGCCGACGACCTTGCAAGCCGCATCGCCAGCCTCGAAAACTGGCCGGATAGCATCACCGTCCGCCAGCTGGCGCGCCGCATTCTCGACCAGTCCGACGTGTCGACGGGTATCCCCAATCGCAAGCGTTCGGAAATGATCGAGGCGGCAAAGCTCTCCGAACTTGCCGCTCAGAACGGCCGCCTTGTCGACGATCTCGCACGCAGGATCGAAACAGAAGTCGTGGCGATCGAGGCGAGCGCCGCCGCCGCCGCGCAGCGCGCCGCCACCGCGATCGAAACCGGCCGCAGCCTGCTCTTGGCGATCGCCATTCTCGCGGTGCTGCTGGCGACAGCGATCGGCTTCTTCTACGTCTACCGCAATCTGCTGGCGCGCATCCGGCTGCTTTCGGCCGCTGCCGGCGCGATCAGCAGCGGGCGTCCGGCAACCGCCATCCCGGCAGCAGAGGCGGACGAACTCGGCGATCTCGCCCATGCCCTGGTTCTCTTCCGCCAGACCCGCGACGAATTGATCCAGTCGGCAAAACTCGCCGCCCTCGGACAGATGGCGGCGGGCATCGGCCACGAGCTCAATCAGCCACTGGCAGCCCTTCGGGCACATATCCATAGCGCCACGACGCTGATCGGACGCGGCAAGGGCGAGCAGGCGGTCACCAATCTCGACAAGATGAAGGGATTGACCGGGCGCATGGCCGACCAGATCAGCCATATCCGCCGCTTTGCCCGCCGACCCGACGCGCAGTTGCGGCCGGTCGATCTGACCGCTGCCGTCCGTGACGCATTCAGTCTGCTTGAACACAGGTTCGAGGAAGAGGCTGTCGAAATGCAATTGCGCCTGCCGGAGGACGCCGCGGTCATGGTCATGGCCGAACCTGTGCGGCTGGAACAGGTGGCGGTCAATCTCATCGGCAATGCCCTGGACGCTATCAAAGACAGGCCCGTACGCCGGGTACATGCGACGATCGAACAGGCAGGCGCCGATGCCCGACTCATCGTTGGCGACACCGGCAGCGGCATTGCCGCTGATGACGTTGCCGCGGTCTTCGACCCGTTCTTTACCACCAAACCAGTCGGCACCGGTCTCGGTCTCGGTCTTTCCATTTCCTACAACATCGTCAAGGACTTCGGCGGCGAGATCTCGATCCTTGAGACCGGTGTGCATGGCACCCAATTCCTCGTATCCCTGAAAGGCCCGCAATGACGTTGGACCCGGATATCATCCTGATCGACGACGATGCCAGCGTGCTTGACGCCTGTTGCCAGGTGCTCGAACTGGAAGATTTCAGCGTATCCCCGCACGGTTCGGTGGCATCGGCGCTAACGGGCCTTTGCGCCGACAGCCGCGCCGTCATCGTTTCCGACGTGCGCATGCCGGATCATGATGGCTTCGATCTGGTTGCAGCTGTGCGCAAGATCGACCAGGACATCCCGATCATACTGATGTCGGGCCATGGCGACATCCCGATGGCCCTTCGCGCCATGCGCGACGGCGCCTGGGATTTTCTGGAGAAGCCCGCCGATCCCGTGCATCTCATCGAAACCGTACGGCGCGCCCGCGAACATCGCCGCCTGCTGCTCGAAAACCGGCGGCTGCGGCTGTCGGTCGATGACGATGGCTGGGAAACGCGCCTGATCGGGCATTCAGCGCCCATGGTGGCATTGCGCGAAAAGCTGAAGCGGATTGCGGCAGCGGCGACCGATGCGCTCATCATCGGCGAGACCGGCACCGGCAAGGAAGTGACGGCACGCGCGCTCCACGATTTCAGCGGGCGCAAGGGGCGTTTCGTTGCGGTCAACTGCGGCGCCATCCCCGAAACCATTCTGGAATCCGAACTCTTCGGCCACGAAGCCGGCGCCTTTACCGGCGCGCGCGAAAAGCGCATCGGCAAGATCGAATACGCCGACGGCGGCACGCTTTTCCTCGACGAGATCGAATCGATGCCGCTTGCCGCCCAGGTGCGGTTGCTGCGCGTGCTGCAGGAGCGCGTCATCGAGCGGCTCGGCTCCAATATCGAGCTGCCGGTCGACATGCGCGTCGTGGCGGCGACCAAGGCGGATCTGCACGCGGCGGCAAAGAAGGGCGATTTCCGCGAGGATCTGGCCTACCGCCTCGACATCGCCCGCGTAGAATTGCCGCCGCTGGCGCAACGCAAGGGCGACGTCGGCCTACTGTTCCAGCATTTCCTCGGGCTCGCCGCCCGTAGGCAGGGCCGCACGCCGCCACGGGTAAGCGCCGAACTTCTGGCCGATCTTAATGGCAGGCCATGGCCGGGAAACGTTCGCGAGTTGCGCAACGTCGCGGAGCGCTTCGTGCTCGGGCTTGAGGATCGGTCCGAGCTCGACCGGGCGACGTCAAGCGGCGAGACGCTGGAGGTGCAGATGGACCGGCTGGAGCGCGCCATCCTGCTCGACAGCCTCGCCAGAAACGACGGCCGCGTCGGCGCGACCGCAGATGCGCTCGGCATTTCCCGCAAGACGCTCTACCTCAAGATGCGCAAATTCGACATCGCTGCCCAGAATGATGGTGACGCCGGGTGATGTTACCGGTTTGACCCCACGGTCTTGCCGGGATGTTACCGTTTTTACCCAAAGCGCAATGCGAACCCCTGATTTCCGGGCATTCTCAAACTGGCACGGCGCTTGCTCCCATAGGGTCGGACACCAAACAAGCGGTGTCCCTATTGGGAGGAGATACCTATATGTTGAAGACCATTGCTGCGGCGATGCTGATGTCGGCCGCCTTCGTTGTGACGGTTCACGCCCAGGACGGCGGAAAAGTCACGATCGTCACGTCGTTTTCCAAGGACGTAACCGATCCGTTCAAGGCGGGTTTTGAGGCCGCAAATCCCGGCTTTACCCTCGACGTCCAGAACAAGAGCACCAGCTCGGGCGTCAAATACATCGATGAAACCAAGGTGAACAACCAGGTCGACCTGTTCTGGGCGTCGGCGCCGGACGCATTCGACAGCCTCAAGAGCCGCGAACTGCTGGCCAAGTTCACCCCTTCGGTCACGGGCCTTCCCGAAAAGGTCGGCTCCTACCCCGTCAACGACAAGGACGGCTATTACTTCGGCTTTGCCGCCTCGGGTTACGGCATCATGTCCAACGACCGTTATCTCGAAGCCAATGACCTGCCGAAGCCGGTCGAGTGGAGCGATCTCACCAAGCCGGAATACCACGACCACATCGCGATTGCCGCCCCTTCGCGCTCGGGCACGACCCACCTGACGATCGAAACGATCCTGCAGGGTGAAGGTTGGGACAAGGGTTGGGCGACCCTGAAGGGGATCGGCGGCAACCTGCAGCAGGTCACCGAACGCTCGTTCGGCGTGCCGGACGCGGTCAACTCCGGCCAGACCGGTATCGGCATCGTCATCGACTTCTTCGCCTTCTCGGCGCAGGCAAGCGGCTTCCCCGTTTCCTTTGCCTACCCGTCGGTCACCACGGTCGTTCCGGCCAACATCGGCATCGTCGCCAACGCGCCGAACCAGGCTGGTGCGGAAGCCTTCGTCAACTACCTGCTGTCGGAAAAGGGCCAGGCCGTGCTGCTCGAGCCGGCGATCCGCCGTCTGCCGATCAACCCGGCGCTCTACGAGAAGGCACCGGAAGGTTTCCCGAACCCGTTCAAGGATCCGCGCTTCCAGTCGATGATCACGTTTGATGCCGACGTTTCGAAGAAGCGGACCGACGTCGTCGATACGCTTTACGACCAGCTGATCTCGTTCCAGCTCGACAACATCAAGGGTGCCACCAAGGCGATCCATGAAGCGGAAAAGGCCGTTGCAGCCAACGAGCAGGCAGCCGCCCGCGCATTGTTGACGGAAGCCCACGCGCTGATCGCCGCCATGCCGATCACGGCCGAAGAAGCTGCCAGCCAGCAGATCCGCGACGCCTTCACTGGCGGTGAGGAAAAGACCGCCCGCCAGGCGGAGCTCGAGCAGAAATGGGCCGCCTTCGCGAGCGAGAAATACGCCGCCGCCAAGGCCAAGGCCGAAGAAGCGCTGGCGCTCGTCGACTGACATCGGCTCAAAAGGCCGCCTGCCACGGGCGGGCGGCCACCCCGAAAACTTTTGCCTTCGCCAAGCCTGACGCGCCTGCCAGTCGGCTCTCAGAGATCTGAACCGATCCTGGAGCAACGGTGCAGCAGTCGAAAGCGTTGCCGCGACCCCAGCGATCCAGAGGCGCGGGGCGCAGCAAGCGCGTCAGGCTTGTCGACCACAATCCGGAGTCTGCCCCATGGCGCTCGTTCAATCCATTCTCATAAGACGTGTTTCGGCCAAGCCCGGACAGATCTTCGCGATCTCGGTAATCGCCCTTTTCCTTGCAATTTTCCTGATCATCCCGGCCGGGACGGTCATCTACACCGCCTTCACCGAAAAGGGCACCGGCGCGCTGACGATCGTCAACTTCGTCGATTTCTTCAACACCGACCTGTTCCGGCGGTCGTTCTTCAACTCCGTTTACGTCTCCGGCATGTCGGTGGTCTGGGCGAGCGCCATCGCACTGCCGCTTGCGGTGCTGACGACGCGCTTCGACTTCCGCGGCTCGCTGATCATCCAGACGCTCGGCTTCGTGCCGCTGATCATGCCGCCTTTCGTCGGCGCCGTCGCGATGCAGCTGCTCTTCGGCCGCAACGGCACCGTCAACCTGATCCTTAACGACTGGTTCGGCATCCGCATTCCCTTCATGGAAGGGCTGAACGGCGTCATCTTCGTGCAGTCGCTGCACTACTTCCCCTTCATCCTCATCAATCTGTCGACAAGCCTGCGCAACATCGACCGCTCGATGGAGGAAGCCGCACAGAACCTCGGTTCGTCGGGCGTCCGGCTGTTCCGCCGCATCGTCTTCCCGCTGGCAATGCCGGGCTACCTCGCCGGCGCCTCGCTGGTCTTCGTCAAGGTCTTCGATGACCTGGCCACACCGCTGCTTCTCAACGTCAAGGACATGCTGGCGCCCCAAGCCTATCTGCGCGTCACCTCGGTGGGCCTCACCGACCCGATGGGCTACGTCATCTCCGTCATTCTGATCGCCGTCTCGATCTTCGCCATGTGGCTTTCCGCCATTGCCATGCGCGGCAAGGACTATTCGACGACCCAGCGCGGCGGCGGTGGTCTATCCCGCCGCAAGCTCAGCCGCGGTGAAAGCATCATTGCCTATGGCGTCGTCGGCCTGATCCTGCTGCTCGTGCTGTCGCCGCATATCGGCCTGTTGCTGCTGTCGCTTGCAACCGTCTGGTCCTTCAGCCCGATGCCTGATGGTTTCACCATGGCGCACTACGGGCGGGTGTTCGGCGAAAGCTCGCTCTACATCAAGAACACGCTGATCTACGCCAGCCTCGCCGGCCTGATCGACGTGGTCATCGGCGGTGCGATTGCCTATCTCGTGCTGCGCACCAAGGTCGTCGGCCGCCGCTGGCTCGATTGGGCGGCAACGTCCG
Source organism: Ensifer adhaerens (assembly GCF_013283195.1). Taxonomy (GTDB): domain Bacteria; phylum Pseudomonadota; class Alphaproteobacteria; order Rhizobiales; family Rhizobiaceae; genus Ensifer; species Ensifer adhaerens_G. Next base: position 378,477 of record NZ_JABEKT010000004.1, read on the forward strand.
CTCTTGCAATCCCCGGCGTCGTGCTCGGTATCGGCTACCTCCGCACGTTCTACGGCGTAACGCTGCCGGACGGCACACCGCTCGCCACCCTCTGGGTCATGGTGGTTCTGGCGCTTGCCATCCGCCGGCTGCCCTACGCGCTCAGGGCCTGCTACGCAGCACTGCAGCAGGTTTCGGAATCGCTGGAAGAGGCGGCGGAAAACCTCGGCGCCACCAAGCAGCGGACGATCCGCCGCATCGTGTTGCCGCTGATGACGGGCGGTCTGCTTGCCGGCTTCGTCACCAGCTTCTCGACGGCTGCCGTCGAGCTGTCGGCAACGCTGATGCTGATCCAGAGCAACTCGGACGCACCGCTCGCCTACGGGCTCTACGTCTTCATGCAATCGCCGGCGGGTCGTGGCCCGGGTGCAGCCCTCGGCGTCATCGCCGTCGTCATGGTCGCACTCTGCACCCTGCTCTCGCACTACGTCATCGAGCGCCGCCAGAAGGCGCTGGGTATGACGAAATAGAAATTCGGGAGGAACATTATGACTGTCAACATCAACAGCGCCGCTCTCGCGGTCAGCCCCGCCAAGGCGATCAGCATCAGCGACGTCAATCTCTATTACGGCGCCCTTCACGTGCTGAAGGACATCAACCTGGAGATCCAGCCGGGCGAATTCTTCGCCTTTCTCGGCCCGTCCGGCTGCGGCAAGACCACGCTTCTCCGTCTGATCGCCGGCTTCAACAACGCCCGGCAGGGCAAGGTCGTCATCGGCGGCCAGGACGTGCTCGACATGCCCGCATGGAAACGCGACGTCGGCATGGTCTTTCAGTCGTATGCGCTTTGGCCGCATATGACGGTTGCCGCCAATGTCGCCTTCGGCCTGGAAGAGCGGCGCCTGCCCCGCGCCGAAGTCGAGCGCCGGGTCCAGGCGGCACTCGAACTCGTGGGGCTGAAACATCTCGCCGACCGTCGCCCGTCGCAGCTTTCCGGCGGACAGCAACAACGCGTGGCTTTGGCGCGCACCATCGCCATCGAGCCGAAGGTGCTCTTGCTCGACGAGCCGCTCTCCAACCTCGACGCCAAGATGCGCGTCGAAGTCCGGCGCGAGTTGCGCGAGCTGCAGCAGCGGCTGAAGCTGACGACGATCTTCGTCACCCACGACCAGGAAGAGGCCAACACCGTCTGCGACCGCATCGCCGTCTTCAACGAAGGGCGCATCCAGCAGGTCGGCACGCCGATGGGGCTCTACGAGAAGCCCGCCAACCTGTTCGTCGCCAACTTCCTCGGCACGGCGAACATTCTTGACGGCACTGTCTCGGGTTCCGGCACGCAGCGGACGTTTGAGGTAGCCGGTGCCGGCTCGATCCCGATCCCGGCCGGCGCGTCCGTGCCGGCAGGCGCCAAGCTCGTCTTCCGGCCGCAATATGCCACCCTCGGCACACTGGAGCCGGGCGCGGTAGCCTTGACCGGCACGATCGCGCATCGCGAATTCCTGGGCGCGACCGTGCGCTACGGCGTGCAGGTCGGCACCACCACGGTACTGATCGATGCACCGTTCCACTCCGGCGAAGCGCTGCTTGAGACCGGAGCGACGACGATGCTCGGCCTCAAGCCGTCCTCGGCGCTCTGGCTTGCCGAGTGAACCATCGGGCACCCGCCGGCCATTCTCCGGCGGGTGCCCTCCTCTCTTCAATTCCGGCCCGAGGCCGCAATATTTCGAGCATGCCATGACCTCCCCCCTGCCCAACATCATCCTCATCCGCCACGGCGAAACCCAATGGAATGTCGCCGGCCGACTGCAAGGCCGAAAGGATACGCCGCTGACGGCGAACGGCGTGCGACAGGCGCTGGCCGTCGGGCTGCGGTTGTCCGAGCGGATCGCCGCCGAGACCAACCTCAAATTTTGGGTCAGTCCACTCGGGCGCGCGCGCCAGACGGCCTCGATCCTGGCCGACACCTGGTCGGTTCCCTTCGAAGAGTTCACCCATGACGAGGCGCTGGTGGAAAGGGCCTATGGTACCTGGGAGGGCCGCGCCCACGACGAGATCGAGCGGGATCTGCCGCATGAATACGAGGCGCAGAACGCCGAGCCTTGGGATTACGCCATGCCTGGCGGCGAAAGCCGGATCATGCTCGACACTCGCCTGCTCGCCTGGCTTACGACCCTCGATCGCGACAACACGCACGTCGTAGTCACCCATAGCGGCTGTGTGCGCGCCCTGCGCGGCATTTATACCAAGGCCTCCCGCGAGGAGATCCTTGCCTATCGCGAACCGCAAACAGCGTCCTTCCTGCTCTCATCAGGCCAGGAAACCATGGTCGGCATTCCGCTCAGCATCCTGCGAGCGCTTGGCTGCGAGGGCGAGGGCCGAACAGTCTGGATCTGAACGGCGCGGGCCGACGTTGGCTTGAGCAGGCCGGCTGCGAGCGCTAGCGGCTTTCAGTCCGGAAAGGCTTGAAAACAAAGAGATAGAGCGCTTCCGGCCAAACCGGAAATGCTCTATTCCAGAAGACTGTTAGGTGACGACCAGACCCGAAGAGCAGACCGTCATGCTCCGTCCCCGCGCCTTGGCGTCGAGCAGCGCCGCATCGGCTCGCGTCAAAAGCGTTGCCACCGTACCCTCGCGCGGCGACGAGGCGATGCCGATCGACACCGACACGGAGCCGAGGATGCGGCCACGATGGGAAAGCGGCGTCGTGCCGATCTTGTCACGCAGGCGCTCGGCAAACTCGAAGCCCGCCGCCTCGCTCATGTCTGGCAGAAGCATGGTGAACTCTTCGCCGCCGAAACGATAGGTCGTTGCGAGTTCGCCGGCCGCGTCGAGCATGATCTGGGCCACATACTGCATCACCACGTCGCCGGCATCGTGGCCGAACTCGTCGTTGAAGCGCTTGAAATGATCGATGTCGATCATCAGGCAGACGAGTGGTTTTCCGGCCCGCTCCCGCGATTGCTTGTTCAGCGCTTCATCAAGGCAGCGCCGGTTGAGGAGCCCCGTCAGGGCGTCACGGACAGCCAGATTGGTCAGCTTCTCGCGCAGTTGCAGATTGGCGACGGCAAGGCCGATGTTTTCCGCGATCAGTTCGAGATAGAGCCGCGACGTCTCGACGGCTGGCTGCTCGGGTGAGCGCTCCTCGAAATAGAGCAGGCCGATCGTATCGCCCTGCGCCGTCAGCGGCACGCATAGCCCCGCGACATCGCTCTCGTCCAGATGCTGGCAGGCGATATCGCTCTGGCCGCCATTGCTGACATGCGGCCGGCCGCGCCGCAGTCCCCAGCAGGCACTCGACGGGAAAGCGTCTGCCGAATGCTGCGGGTAGAGCCAGGTTCCGACAAGCGTCAGCGACGTCCGGTTGTCATTTAGCACATAGAGATGGCCGGCAAGGTTGGGAAAGATCTGCGGCGCAAACCGTGCGACCACCTCTGCCAGCTCCTCCTGGATCTGGCAGGCCTGTAGCCGGTGCATCATCTGCAGGATCAGGTCCTTGGTCTGCTGATCGAGCCGCCGCTCGGCATCCAGCCGATCGCGCTCCAGCCCGTTGGTGCGAAAGATATGGATCGCCTCGTTCATCTCGCCGATCTCGTCGCGACGGCGGTCGAGCGGCACTTCCACTTCGTAATCCTGCTTGGCAAGCCGCGTGACGATGCCGGTCATGCGCACAAGCGGCATGGCCACACGCCGTTTGAGCACGAAATAGAGCACGCCCAGGAACAGTGCCGCCGTCATGGCGAGCATCGTCTTCGCCGCGATGCCGAACCAGTCGCTGCGCTCCTTCGCCTGTTCCAGAGCAGCACCGGTCCTGGCCTTCGTCAGTTCGCGGAAGCGGACGACCGTTTCAAGCAACGCGGTCTGAAGCCGGTCGTGCTCCGGGCCGAAGAGCATCTGTTGCGCCGCCGCCTGATCGCCCTTCTGATAGGCGTCGATCGCGGCAACCTCGATCTTGTCGAGAGCCTCCGCCTCGCGCTCGACCTCCTGAAGAGCGGCCAGTTCCTCAGGCGCAGCACCGAGTTCGCGCACGCTCCGGATTGCCGCCTCGTGGGTGCGCTCCTCCTCTTCCTTGCCATGGAAGTCTTCCAGATGGCGCAGGTCTCCCCGCATCACATAGAGGCGTGCGGCATCGCTTCGCTCTTCGGCACCGAGCGCGAGTTCCTCGCCAAGCGTGTCGAGCACAAGGTGCTGCTCGGCCGCCTGCCGCTCCTCGATCGCGCTGTTCGTCGACAGGATGAAGGCCACACCGGACAATCCGGTCAAAAGGACCGTGACGCCGTATGCCCAGTTTGTGATCGCATTGATTCTCATGGGATGAACTATAGCCGATGCCGATGGAGAGCGGATTAAGCGCTTCGGCCGCTTTTGGCGACAGTTTTTCTACGTGTACGGGCGGGCGCCCATGTAATCGCGCTCAAGCCCCTCCTCTCCCCGGTCCTGCGACGTTGACAATGGCTATCAGCCGTCGCGTCCTGAGGTTCTCGTTATCTTTCGATCGTCCGGAAATCACACCGCACACACTGCTCGTGCCGGAAGTGCGTCTCGCAAAGTCGAGCGCGCCCCGGACAGGGCCCTGCCCCGGGGTCGCTCGGATCAGCTATGTTGCAGGGCGTGAGACTACCATTCCTTGCTGAGCTTCAAGGTAAACGTCCGGCTTTCGCCATAGCCGCAGACCGAAAGTCCCTGGCACCCCTTCACATATTCCCTGTCGAAGAGGTTGGAGACATTCAGCGACGCCGCCCAATCGTTCTTTTCATAGCGGATCGCCGCATCGACCAGGGCGGCGGAAGAGACCTTGCGTGTGTTTTCCGCGTCAGCCCAGGATTCCCCCTGGTACCTGACGCCTGCGCCAAGGCTGACCCCTTCGAACGCTCCTGATGGCACGGTATAGTCAAGCCACAGCGATGCCTGGGCGTTGGGAACAAGGTACGGCGTCTTACCCACCAACGTCGTGTTGGCGTCTTCGGTCACCTCAAGATCGATGAAATCAAGGCCGGCGATCAGCTTCCAGTCCTCGTTGATGTTGGCCTTGCCCTCAAGCTCGATGCCGCGGGACCGCACCTCGCCCGTCTGGGTGGAAATGCTCGTCAACGGGTTGGTCACGAGGGCATTGCGTTTGGTGAGCTGGTAGAGCGATGCGGTCAGTACACCGTCGAAGAACGTTGGCTCGTACTTCACCCCGACCTCGAACTGTTCACCTTCCTGGGGCTTGGTATTTCCTGTGGCGGTCACCGCCACGATCGGGTTGAAGAAAGTTGCAACGCTGACATAAGGCGTCACGCCGTTGTCGAATTCGTAGGCAAGGCCGGCGCGGCCGCTGAAAGCGCCTTCGTTGTAGCTGAAGCTATTGTCTTGCGTCGGCGCCCAGAAGGTCGGACCGTTCCTGGTCTTGGTGTCCACGTAGTCGTAGCGGCCATTGAGCGTCACGAGCCAGCCGTTGCCGAACCTGATCTGATCCTGCGCGTAAACGCCCAACTGCTGCTGCGTCACCACCTGATTGATATAGATGGCGTTGGCGGGCTGCGGCGCACCGTAAATCGGGTTGGTTGCGCTGATTGGCGTGGCAGCCGACGAAGCCTGAACATGATCCAGCCGGTAATATTTGTAATCGAGACCAACGAGTAGCGTGTGCTCCAGCGCTCCTGTCTCGAACTCTCCCTCGACACGGTTGTCGACGGCAAAGGTATCGACCTTCGATGTCGCTTCGAACCCCACGCGATAGAGCAGATTGTCCGGGGTGGCCGGCACTGTCGACGACGGGAAAGGCAGGCTCGGATCGTAGTATCCGTAGGGATAAGGGCCGTTCTCATGCTTGTAGAGATGGCCGTAGCGCAGGTTCTGGCTGAACTGCCATCCACCTTCGAACTCGTGCTTGAATTCATAGCCGGCCATCTGCTGGACATAGCTGCCCTCGTCCAGATCAGGCTCGCCAAAAAATGCATCGCGATCGATCTTGCCGAACGGCGCATCGACGACAGTGCCGACATAAGGCAGGAAGCCATTGCCGACATGCACCTGATCGAGACCCTGCAGGACGCCATAGACCGTCAGGCTGGTCGCATCATCGGGTGCGTAAGTGATCTGCGGAATGAGCAGACCACGCAGATCGTTCGAGAAGTCGGTATAGGTGTCGCCGCCCGACACCTTGCCGGTGACGCGATAGCGGATGGTGCCGTCGTCCGTCAGCTTGTCGTTGACGTCGAAGCCGGTGAAGGCGTTGCCGTCACTGTTGATGCCGATCTCGGTATAGTACAGCGGCTCGTCGAGCGGCCGCTTGCTGATCAGGCTGATGATACCCCCCGGATTGGCGCCGCCGTAGAGAACCGATGCCGGGCCTTTGAGCACCTCAACGCGCTCCAGCATGAACGGGTCGATCTGGAAGCCACCGAAGCCGAAACTGAACAGCGACAGACCATCGAGGAATACGCCGGTCTGCGACGCGTCGAAGCCGCGGATGTAATACCAATCCGTATCGGCATCGACACCGAAGGGCTCGGTGGTCACGCCGGGCGTGTAGCGCAGGGCCTCGTCGATCTTGTTGACGACGCCGCGATCGTCAAGTTCCTCGCGACCAATAACGGAGACGGATTGCGGAATTTCGCTGATCGGCGTGGCCGATTTCGAGCCGGTCGTCGATGCTTTTGCGACGTAACCCTCGACAGGGCCCGTGGCGTCGTCGCGCCCGCCCGGCGCCTGCACCTCGATCTTCTCGAGTTTCGTGGCGCTACCGTCCTGGGCCGCAGCCGCGGTCGACACAAGCAACGCGATGCCGGCAACGCCGCTCGCCAGAAAATCTCTCAAACGCACACTCTTGCCATCACGCTGCATCGTATCGTCGCCCCTGCTTGCCCGGCCTGCTATCCCCACAGCGTAGGGCCTGGCTTTATGACTGCTGATAAGATGACCGTTTATATCAAGTATTGGGGCGCGGCTTGTTTCGATCGCTGAAAGTTGAACACTTTTGGGCAAATGTGCACGGGCAACTGTTCAACGAAAATGGCATTTGCTCAAGAAAGACGGCTTCTTTTCCAAAGAGCCGGCGTGGCGCCGACCGCCTTGCGGAAGACCCGGGTGAAGTGAGCCTGGTCCGAAAAGCCCGTTTCGGCAGCGATCTCGGTCAGCGACACCTCGTTTTTCACGAGGAGATGCTTTGCCCGCTCGATCCGGGCATTCATCTGCCACTGGTGTGGCGCCACCCCGGTCGAAGCCTTGAACGCGTGGCTGAAATGCGATTGCGAAAGGCCGGCAAGGCTTGCCAGTTCCTCCAGCCTGATGTTGCGAACGCTGTTTTCCTCGATGTAGTCCACCACCCGGCGCAGCTGCCAGGACGCTAGCTGGCTGCGCTTGCGGACGCTGTTGCGGTTGAGCTTCATCAGGTCGATGAAAAGAGCGACCGTCAGCCCGTCGCCATAGAGATCGTGAAGCGGCTGCGGGTTCAGGCATTCCGACGCGATCAGCCGGGCGAGCTGAAGAAATCGCTCGTCCTCAAACATCAGCCGCGGCACGTCGCACTGACCGGCATCGAGGTCCTCCATCAGCCGCCGGCTGAGGATGTCGATGTTGAAGTGCAAATCGAGGTGGCGGATATATCTGACATCGACCACATCGGCCCAGATCTCCATGCCCGACGGGATGTAGGAGATCGCCTGTTCGCGGTAATCCTGCACGATGCCGTTCGCCTGGGATGAGAGTTTGACGTTGCGGTTGCTCCCACCCTGCGCATCCAGCACGATGAACATCCGTGGATCGCTGGAGACGTAGTAGCCACCGGCATGCGGGTCGCATTCGACGTCCCACACGTCGGCGATGATCCCGTTCCATTCCCGACGATGCAACTCGCCCAGGACCTTGAAACCGGCAATCTTGTTCTGCATGCGCGGCTGAAACGTCATTATCGCGTTGCCCGTCTTCGGGAAGGTGGAGTTTTCGGTTGCTTTATTCTTTCCTCTATTACTCACCTTTAAACCGCAACGAAAGTCCCCGGCGGTGGCTTTTCCGATGGGCACAGCCCAGAGGGCCTAAGCACAAAACCCGCTGACCACACGACTATTTCACGCAGTCCACACCAAAGGACCACACGGGCAGTCCCCACGATGGTCGATCAGGCTATAAGACCTTCCATGAACAATCTGGAGACCACAATGGAAACCGTTGAAATCGCCGACCGCAGCGAGTTTGCCCTCTGGGCAATCCAGCGCGCCCAGGAAATCGTCGTAACCGAAGGCGCGTCTTTCGCGATGGCCGCACGCGATTTGGACGACGCAGCCTTGAGTGCGGCTGCAGCAGCGCTCGGCAAGGCCATCAGCGAGGCCATGCTCGAAGTCTTTGACGGCCTCGTTTCCGACTGATTGGGCAGACACAAAGGGCAGCGCACATGCGGCCCTGTCTCCCTGTCATTGTCTGGCCTTCTGCCTTGCGAGTTCCTTCTTGAAGGCGGCGCGGGATTGCTCGACGATCCGGCCGAGCAGCCCCGGATCGACGAAGGCATCCTTGTCGCCTGCGTCTCGTCGCGCCGCCCTTCCGAGAACATCGGCGAATTCCGGATGCGCGGGCAACACCACATCCGCCTTCATGGCCGCAAGCCGGTCGAAGCTCACCTCGAAATCACCGACGATGCCGGGGTAGCGCCTGTTGCCGAAGAGCTTGTTGCCGGCAACGGTGACGCTGCAGGGAAAGACCACCTTGAGCGCGCGTCCGTCCTCGATCGCCGATGTCGACCAGGTGGTGCAGCCCGGTGTGTGCCCTGCCGTCAGCGTCGCCTTCATACTGACATCTCCGAGCGTCACAGCGTCGCCGTCGGCAAGAACATGATCGACTTTGACAGGCGGAAACGTCCCGCGCTTGTAGCTGGTCTCGCCGCCATGCAGACCGTTTTCCAGAGCCCAGCGATCGGCCGCGATCGCATGGAGCTTGGCGCCGCTATCTCGCTTGATCTGGGCTACCCCGGCGACGTGATCGTAATGGGCATGGCTGGTAACGATGATCTTGACATCCGAGAGCTTGAAACCGAGCGCAGCGATATTGTCTTCGACAAGCGCGGCCGTGCTTTTCAGCGTGCCGTCGAGCAGGATCGCCTTCCTGCCCGAGGTGATAAGATAGGCCGACAACCCCTTGGTGCCGACGTAGTAAATGTTGCCGACGACGCGAAACGGCTTTGTCGGTCGGGACCAGTCGGCGTTGTCGGCCGTGGCCGCACTGGCCATGCAGAAGGTGGCGACCACCGTCGCCAGACCGAGCCTCTTCAACGTTCTCATACATGCCTCCGCATCTCGAATTTGGTTTCCGCGAACTTTGGATGCGCCTTGCCTAAGCAGCCGCGACGAGGACGGCAAACGACGATAATTTGCGGCAGCCATTAGAATTATTTGGATTTCGACCATCGGTGACGATCACTATCGGCAGCCGCGCCGCTGACGATTGCGGCAGCGAGAAAATTTCGACCACGCAATGCTCATGCAACCCTTGAGACCGAGTGTCGCTCGCATTGCGACCAGCGGAAGAGGGACGATGGTGAAGGGAACCGGGCTTCACGGCGACGGCGGCACGCAGCAAAGCGTGGTCCGGGCCTGCGTGCGAAGGGTTCGCACGATCGGGCGTTTCCTGCTGCTTGCTTTCACGCCCTGGCTCGCCCTCGGTTTCTTCCTTGTCGAGGCCCATGCCGAGACCAAAGGCGATGCACGAGAGAAATCCGTCGCCATCACCTTCGACGACCTGCCGCATGCCCGCGCCGGCGAGGACGGAACGGATGGGCCCTCCATCCAAAGCATCGAAGAGACAAATGCCCGCATTCTTTCAGCCCTCAAGGCACACAAGGCGCCGGCGATCGGCTTTGTAGTCGAGAGCAAGGTTCGCGCTGTCGGGCCGCGAGCGAAAACCATCCTGAAGAGTTGGACCGGACCGCGGCTGACGCTCGGCAATCACACCTTCTCGCATGCGGACACCAATGCGCTCGACCTTGCCGGCATCAAGCGCGAAATCGTCGATGGCGAGAAAACGGCGCGGCAACTCCTCAGGGCCGCGGGAAAGGAGCTGCGCTTCCTGCGGTTCCCTTACAACCACACCGGCGACACCCCGGAAAAGCAGAAAGCGATCGCGACGCTTGCGGCGAAGCGTGGCTACACGATCGCCGCCTCGACCATCGACACCTCGGACTACGTCTTCGATTGCGCCTATGAACGTGCTCTTGCCGAGAACGACACGGAAGCGGCCCACCGCATCAGGACGGCCTATCTGATGCACACCCAGCAACAGATCGCCTATTACGCCGATCTCAACGCGCAGGTCCTTGGCTACGAACCGCCAGCGATCATGTTGCTACACGTCAACCGACTGAATGCGGACGCGATGAAGGCGATCTTGTCGCTGTTCGAAGAAAGCGGCTACGACTTCGTCACGCTCGAGAAGGCGCAGGCCGATGCCGCCTATCGGCGTTCGCCCTCCTATGCGACGAAACACGGTCCGATGTGGGGCTATCGTTGGGCGAAAGACAGAAACGTACAGGTTGACGGCAGCCTCGAAAGAGAGCCGCCGGAATGGATCGTCAGCTACGGCGAATAGCCACAAGCTGCAGCTGTCGGCCTGACCGCCCCACCACGCCCAACTCCGAGACATCGCCCATGACTTGGCAGAGCTCCCGCCCGAATGCGGTGGTGCCTATGCCGCGCTGCTCGCGGCCGCTCGCTCGGATTGCAGGCAGCTATCTTCCTTTTCCGCCATCAACCAATCGTGGAAGGCGGACATCGCCGGCGTCGGGGCGCGCGATTTCAGCCGGGTCAACCAGTAGCTGCCCATCGAGGTATAGACGTCGAAGGGCTGGCGCACCGTGCCGTTCGACAGCAGCCGGGAAAACATGAGAGGCGGCGCAAGCGCAACGCCGATGCCCTGGGCTGCCGCCTCCATCATGGCGAGCGACGAATCAAACACCACACCTTTGAGAAGCGGCGCCGGATAGGTGATGCCGGCTGCGGCAAACCAGTTCACCCATTCATCCGCCCGGTAGGAGCGCAGCAGAGTCTGGCTGAGGAGATCAGCAGGACGACGCAGCGTATCGGCCAGCTCAGGAACGCACAGGACCGAAAGCGGCGCTTCGAACAGCCGCGTCGCCTCGATGTTGTGCCACGAACCGCTGCCGAAGCGAATGGCGTAGTCGAGCCCCTCGGCCGCCATGTCGACGCGATTGTTGTTCGTCGACAACCGGATATCGATGAAAGGATATTTTTCCTGAAAATCCGCAAGCCGGGGCAACAACCAGCCAACGGCGAAGGTGCCGACGGCGCCGATCATCAGGACCTCGCGAAGATGACCGCCCTCGAAGCGTTCCAGCATATCGGCCATGCGATCGAAGGAATCCTGAAGCACCGGCAACAACGCCTCGCCCTCGGCGGTGATCATCAGGCCGCGCGGCAGGCGCTTGAACAGCGTCACGTTCAGCCTGCTTTCCAGGAGCTTGACCTGATGGCTGACAGCCGCCTGCGTCACGCACAATTCGATCGCCGCGCGGGTGAAGCTCAGATGTCGTGCGGATGCCTCGAAAGCGCGCAGTGCATTGAGAGGGAGATGCGGCCTGACCATGAATGCCCTAATTCAGCTAATGGGTCCTGCAAATAAACGTCGTTTGCTGCCAAGCTGCAAGCCCTTTACGGTGAACTCATGTCGGCACCCCGTTTTGTCGGGGCATGGCCACCAACACATCGAGGTTTTGCCTCTCGTACATGCCCCCTGTGGAGGATCCAACCATGTGTCGTCTCCGCTGAACGCCCATCAGCCACGCGCCCTGCACATGTCGCACCGTCATGCCTGCGTGGATCGCCGCCGCGAACAAAAGCGGCATGTTGCGGGCTTTGGCGGCGAAGGCGGACGACGCTCCCCCTGATGGAATAGACGAAACACCGGGCTCCTGAGCCTCGCCCGCCACCGGCGCATCGCCTTCACGCAACAGGTCTGCGCATGCCAGCCGCTCCCTTGAGCAGCGGATGGCGAAGCCATGTCCTTCGAACCCCGAAAGTCGCCCACGTCCGCCATGAAATTCACTGCAAACCTGTTCGCCACCCTGATCAACCTTGCAACGCTTCTCGGCGTCGGGCTGGCATTTTGCGTGGCCGCCCTGACACGTGACCTGCCTGACCATCGGGCGCTGGCGACCTGGGAGCCGGCGGTCACCACACGACTTTATGCCGGCGATGGCGCGATGATCGCGCAGTATGCGCGGGAACGCCGGTTGTTCCTGCCGATCGGCGCCATGCCGGCGCGGGTCAAGCAGGCATTCCTTTCCGCCGAGGACAAGAACTTCTACCTTCATCCCGGCATCGACGTGGCGAGCCTTGCCACCGCGCTCTGGTCGAACGTCGCCAACTACGGCTCCGGCCGGCGCATGATCGGCGGCTCGACGATCACACAGCAGATCGCCAAGAACTTCCTGCTGTCTTCCGATCGGACAGTGGAGCGCAAGCTGCGCGAAGCGATCCTGTCGATCCGCATCGACCAGACCTATTCCAAGGAGCGCATCCTCGAACTCTATCTCAACGACATCTATCTCGGTCTCGGCGCCTACGGGATCGCGCAGGCCGCGCTGACCTATTTCGACAAGCCGGTCGATCAGCTGACGGTGGCCGAGGCGGCCTATCTCGCCGCCCTTCCGAAAGCTCCGAACAACTACGACCCGTACCGCCATCCGGATCGCGCCGTGACCCGGCGCGACTGGGTCATCGAGCAGATGCGCCGCAACGGCGTCATCGATGCCGACGTTGCGGCGGCAGCGACCGCTTCGCCGCTCGGCATCAAGCCGAAGCGGCAGGAGGCATCCGCCGACAAGGCGGACTACTTTACCGAGGAGGTACGCCGCCAGCTCGGCACCCGCTATGGCGACGCTGCCCTTTACACCGCCGGACTTTCGGTGCGCACGACCCTCGATCCACGGCTGCAGCAAGCCGCCATGCGGGCGTTGCGAAAGGGGCTTGTCGCCTACGACCAGGCAAAAGGTTACAGGGGACCGATCGCCCGCCTGCCCTCGCTTGACGGATGGCAGCAGGCGCTCGCAGAGCGCCAGCCTCTTTCGGACGTGCCGGAATGGCAGCTGGCTGTCGTCCTCTCCACCGCCAAGGACAAGGCTGAGCTTGGCCTCAGGCCGACAGGAACAGACGCATCGGCAGCGTCCGCGCCGATGGCCACGATCAGCCGTGACCACTCAGCCTGGGCCTTGTGCCGGCTTAGCGAAGGCAGGCGCCGCTGTGCCACCTCGCTCAAGGATGTGCTGTCGCCGGGCGACGTTGTCTATCTCGAGAAACTGGAAACGGGTTACGCCCTGCGCCAGCCGCCGCAGGTACAGGGAGCGCTGGTCTCGATGGATCCGAACACCGGGCGTGTACTTGCGGTCGCCGGCGGCTTTTCCTATGCGCAATCGGAATTCAACCGCGCGACCCAGGCCTATCGTCAGCCCGGCTCATCGTTCAAGCCGTTCGTCTACGCGGCAGCTCTCGACACCGGCTACGCGCCGACCACGCTCGTCATGGACGCGCCGATCGCCATTCCCGATGGCACCGGCAAGACATGGCGGCCGAAGAACTACGACGGGCGCTTCAGCGGTCCCTCGACCCTGCGCACCGGACTTGAGAACAGTCGCAACCTGATGACCGTTCGCCTTGCCCGCCATCTGGGCATGGATCTTGTCGCCGACTATGGCAAACGCTTCGGCATCTACGACGAGTTGCGCACCTACCTGCCGATGGCGCTCGGCGCCGGCGAAACCACGCTGCTCAGGCTCGTATCCGCCTATGCCGTCATCGCCAATGGCGGCAAGGCCATCAATCCCTCGATGATCGACCGCGTCCAGGACCGCTACGGCCGCACGATCTACCGACAAGATGTCCGCCAGTGCCCGGACTGCAACGCGCTCTCCTGGAAAGATCAGGAGGAGCCCGATCTCGTCGATACCAGGGACTATGTGCTCGACCCAATGACGGCCTATCAGATCACCTCGATGATGCGCGGCGTGGTGGAGCGCGGCACGGCCCGGAATGTCGCCACGCTGGGGGTCCCGATTGCCGGCAAGACAGGAACGACCAACGACGAGAAGGACGTCTGGTTCGTGGGCTTCACCCCCAACATCGTCACCGGCGTCTTCCTCGGCTACGACACGCCGAAGCCGATGGGCTACGGCGAGACCGGCGGCGGGCTGGCCGCCCCGATTTTCATCGACTTCATGAAGGTCGCGCTTCAGGGAAAGCCAGCGGCTGAATTTCGCCCGCCCACCGGCATGTCCTTCCAGATGGTCGACCGCAAGACGGGACGGCCGGCCGAGGAAGGCACGCCGGGCGCCATCGTCGAAGCCTTCAAGCCTGGGACCGGTCCCTGCGACGGCAACTGTACCATCATCGACGACCGGGAGATCGCCGAGTTGCCAGCCACTGAAGCCGACAAGGGACTCTCTCCCGATCTGCGGGAAAAGCTGCTCAGCAATACCGGCGGGCTCTACTGATATGGTTCAACGCATTTCATCACGCGCGGATCGCCGCAAGCGCATCGCCTTTCTGATCGCCGTCTTTGTCGTCGTGTTCCTGACGATGCTCGGGCGCCTCGTCCAGCTCGGCACGGCCGAGATCGAGACCACCGGTTATGTGCCGAAGCGCCCGTCCGTCGGCCGCCCTTCGATCCTGGACCGGAACGGCAACCTGCTGGCGATCGATGTCCCGAGCTCCGGCGTCTATGCTGAGCCCCGCTTCATCGTCGACGCTGATGAGGCGGTCGAAAAGCTGACGGCCATTTTCCCCGATCTAGATTCCCGCGAGTTGCATCAGCGCCTGAAAAGCAAGGCGCCCTTTGCCTGGATCAAGCGCCAGGTCACGCCGGCGCAGGAACAGGCGCTTTGGGATGCCGGCATTCCGGCGGTTGGTTTCCAGCGCGAAAAGCGGCGCGTCTACCCGAACGGTTCGCTTGCCGCCCACGTGCTTGGCACCGTCGATATCGACAATATCGGCATCGCCGGCATCGAAAAGTGGATCGAGACGCAGGGGCTCGACGTGCTGCGCCAGACGGGCATGGATCTCTCCCATCAGAACCTGCAGCCTGTCACCCTGACGCTCGATATCCGCATCCAGCACGCGCTGCAGATCGAGCTTGCCAAGGCGATCGAAAAGTTCAAGGCAAAGGCCGGCGCCGGGCTGGTGCTCGATATCACCAATGGCGAAGTCCTGGCGCTGGCCTCCGCTCCGGATTTCGACCCGAACAATCCCGCCGATGCTCTGAAGCCGGACCGCATCAACCGCATTGCCGCGGCTACCTTCGAGATGGGATCGACGTTCAAGGCGCTGACCACGGCCATGGCGCTCGATTCCGGTCAGTTCGACATCCGCTCGGTGATCGACGCCAGCAAGCCACTCGCCTTCGGCCGGTTCCGCATCCGCGACTATCTCGGCAAGTATCGGCCACTCAGCCTGCCGGAAGCCTTCATCTATTCCTCCAACATCTCGATGGCGAAGATGGCGATTGCGCTCGGACCGGAGAACTTCCGCGCCTTTCTCTCGCGTTTCGGACAAATGTCGCGGCTGACGACCGAGTTGCCGGAAAGCGCCCGTCCGCAGCTGCCGCGCTCCTGGGGACAGATCGATACGGCAACCGCCTCCTACGGCCACGGCATTGCGGTGACACCGCTCCAGGCAAGCATTGCCGTTGCAGCCCTCGTCAACGGCGGTCGCCTGATCAGGCCGACGCTGATCAAGGGCTCCGATGTCGAGGAGCGGCTCCTTGCCACTGACCTCATCAAGCCCGAAACCGGCGAGGCCATGCGCTTTCTGCTTCGCCTCAATGCCAGGACCGGTTCGGCTCGAAAGGCCGAGGTTAAGGGCTACTTCATCGGCGGCAAGACCGGCACGGCCGAAAAGGTCGTCGGTGGGCGCTATGCCAAGGATCTCAACCTCACGTCCTTCATGGGCGTCGTGCCGGCAGATAATCCACGCTACCTGCTGCTGACCATCCTGGACGAGCCCAAGGGCCTGCCGGAAACCTACGGCTTTCGCACCTCCGGCTGGAATGCGGCGCCGCTCGGCGGCGCTGTTTTCGAGCGCATTCTGCCGATGATGAACCTGATGCCGACATTCGAGGTTCGCGACGTCACATTTCCTTCGATTGCGGCCCAGAATGCCTATGGCTCCGAGCTGTTCTCCGGCCCGAACCGGGGAGAGCACGCAGACCCGGCAATGCCGTTGGGCACTCCTTTGTAGCTGGCCGGACCACCTAGAGCGCAGAGACGCGAGCTGCGGCCTGATATCCCGCGGTTGCGGCAATCGCGGTCAAGGCCGCGCCCCAGATCATGTCGACGATCGTCAGCGTCAGCGACCAATTGCGAAGCGTCGCCAGATTGCTGAGGTCGTATGTGCCATAAGCGACGAGCCCGAGGACGGCCCCTGCCATCAGCGCAGTGGTCCAGCTTCCGGCCTGGAGTGCTGGAGATACCGCGAAGTAGACGATGCCGGCCACGTAAATTACGTAGAAAGCGCCCGCGGCGGCGAAATTGGGCTGGTCAAGCAGCAACCCGCCCAAGCGCTCGCGATAGAACCCCGATGCGACACGCGTGAGCCACAGAAAATCCAGCACCAAAAACACGAATGCGGTGGCGAGGTATGCGGCGACGTGCACCAGCATCAAATCTGCTCCCGTCGGATAGGCCGATCGCTCATATGCCGAGCACCGGCTGGATGAGCCGGACCAACCAGCTCTTGAATTTCAAGGGCGCATCGGTGACTGCAAGGCAAATGCAATCCTCACCTTCGCTTGCCAGAGGTTGATGCGTCAGGCTGGCATCGGCCTCTTCCAGATCGCCGCGCGCAAAGACATCGCTGCCGTCGCGGAAACTTCCGGCGAGCACGAGGGTCAACTCCTGCCCCGCGTGACCATGCTCAGGCACAGGCTTGCCGGCCGGAATCCTGAGCAGTCTTGCAATGGTGCTGGTATCGGCCAACCGGATCGGGATCTGGTAAGCCCCCATCCCGAGCGAGCGCCATTTGAGGCTGTCGATATCGCCGCCGAGATAAGAACGCAGCGGCTCCGGCAAGATGGGCTCGGCACGGCCCGCCTGTCGATGGTCTTCCATTGGCTGCGACACGCGCACGTCTGCCTTGTCCATCCGTCTGCGCATGCGTGCCCAGGCATCGTCGGATGCGGCACCCGTCGATATGTTTTCGAGAAGCGCTCCGCCGATCGTCTCCATCTTCGACAGGCGTTGGCGACAAGACGGGCAAAGCGCAAGATGCGTCGCAACCGCGAGGCTCCAGCCTTCCGCCAGCTCGCCCGAAGCGTAGCGCAGCAGCAACTCGTCGCTAATGTGGTGGTTGATCGACATCATCGCTCCTCCAGTGCCGCGCGCAGCTTGGCAAAGGCAAGACGGATACGTGACTTCACCGTGCCGAGCGGGATCGAGAGCGCCTCGGCAATGGCACTGTGGGAGCTGTCCTCGTAGAAGGAACGTTTCAGAAGATCGAGCTGCTCGGCCGGCAAAGCCGCCATCGCGCGGCGCAGCCGCTCGGCCTCCTGAAACGCCTCAAACGCCTTGTCGGCAGGCGCCGCATCGTCCTGAACGAAGGCGGGATCATTGAGGTCGAACTCCGGTCGCTTCGTCCGGCGGTAGACATCGACCCGCACGTTGCGGGCAATCGTATAGATCCAGGTCGAGACAGTGCCACGCGAAGGCTCGAACTGGGCAGCCTTGTTCCACACGACCATCATGGTTTCCTGCATCAGTTCCTCGGCGGCGGTGCCATCCCTGGAAAGGCGCGCCATGTAGGCCTTGACGCGCGGCGCGTAGTGGCGAAACAGCACCTCGAAGGCCTCGACATCCCGGTTCAGCCCGACCGAAACAAGCAGGCCGGACATGTCGTCCGTGGGCTGTTCCTGATCGCTTTCATCCATGCGCGTGCGCCTGCTCCCGCTTTTCGGCCAAGCCTCGGCGAGACGATCCGGACTTGGCTTCCGCTCGTTTTCGCATGGCGCCGCAAGGATGGGAACAGCGATTGTCATGCGGGTTGATACGGATGGTCGGAACCGACGGATCACCGCGCCGAAAAATTCTTCGGGCGATCGATCCAATCACGCACCGGCTTCGTAGTGATGAGCAGGTTCAAACGTGAGAGGTTCGTGAATGGATGTCGGGGGCGGAGAAAAACGGCAGCAGCGAAGGCGCGTTGCGGTCATCGGAACCGGCATATCCGGCCTGTCAGCCGCGTGGTTGCTCAGCAAGAGCATGGACGTCGTCCTCTATGAAGAAGCCGACCGCCTCGGAGGGCATGCCAACACCGTGACCGTGCCCTCCCCGATCGGTTCCGTCTCCGTCGATACCGGCTTCATCGTCTACAACGATCGCAACTACCCCAACCTTGTCGCGCTTTTCGACCATCTCGACGTCCCGACGCTTGCCTCCGACATGTCGTTCTCGGCCTCTCTGGATGGCGGGTCGTTCGAATACTCAGGATCCGGTTTGCGCGGGCTTCTCGGCCAGAGACGCAATGCGGTGCGTCCGCGCTTCTGGCGGATGCTGTCGGAGATCGTCCGGTTCTATCGCGAGGCGCCGCCCCTGCTTCGGCAGCCGGAGTTCGAAGCGGTCTGCCTCGGCGACTATCTCGACCGCGGCGGCTACGCACGATCCTTCGTCGACGATCACCTGCTGCCGATGGGTGCAGCCATCTGGTCGACGACGGCCAGCGAAATGCGCGCCTATCCGCTGCACGCCTTCATCCGCTTCTTCGAAAGCCATGGCCTGCTTTCACTGTCGAACCGGCCGCGCTGGCGAACCGTCGAGGGAGGAAGCCGCCAATATATCCAACGGCTGATGGCAGATTTCTCGGGTACCGTGCGGCTTGCGAGCGCCGTGCGCAGCGTCCGCCGTATCGGTGGCGAGGTCGAGGTCATCGATCGACGCGGTCACGTCGACCGTTTCTCGGATGTGGTCATCGCCACCCACGCGGACCAGGCGCTTGCGATACTCGACGATCCCGACGGCCAGGAGCGTCGCCTGCTTTCGGTGTTCAAATACACGGCCAATCATGCGGTGCTCCATTGCGACGAGAACCTGATGCCGCAGCGCAAGCAAGTCTGGGCGAGCTGGAACTATATCGGCGACAGCGCACATGAGGGGGTGAAACCGCTCTGCGTCACCTATTGGATGAACCGCTTGCAGGGGATCGATCCTTCGGCGCCGCTGTTCGTGACCCTGAACCCCTGCCGTCCGGTTGCAGCGGAGCGCACGCTCGGAACCTTCGCCTACACCCACCCGCTCTTCGATCAGGTCGCCCTCGTTGCGCAGCGTCAGCTCTGGCAGCTGCAGGGACGCCGCAACACGTGGTTCTGCGGTGCCTATTTCGGCAGCGGCTTTCATGAGGACGGGCTACAATCAGGCCTCGCGGTCGCAGAGGAGCTCGGCGGCGTTGACAGACCCTGGGCGGTTCACGAGCCGTCAGGCAGAATTTTCCGCAGCGAAGCATTGTTGGCAGCCGAATGAGCCTGAAGTCATCGATATACACCGGGCATGTCGCCCATGCCCGCCATCGGCCCCGCTCACACCGGCTGCGCTACCGCGTGTTTTCGCTGCTGCTCGATCTCGACGAACTGCCCAGCCTCGACGCGGACAGCCGGTTGTTCGGCTACAACCGCGCGGCCATCTTCAGTTTTCGCGACGAAGACCATGGCGATGGCAGCAGGGGTGGTTTGAGGGATTGGGTCGGCCGACAGCTGGAGGAAGCCGGCCTCGCGGCCGGTGACCTGCGGGTGCGCGTGCTCTGCTATCCCCGAATTTTCGGTTATGTCTTCAACCCGCTGACAGTCTACTTCTGCTATCGGCCCGACGACAGCCTGTGCGCCGCGCTGTACGAAGTCTGCAACACCTTCCACGAGCGCCACACCTATGTCATCCCGGTCGGCGAACCATCCGGCGGCGCGATCAGACAGTGTTGCGACAAGGCGCTCTACGTGTCGCCATTCACCCCCATGGCAAGCCGCTACGACTTTCGCGTCGAGCCGCCGCGCGAGCGCGTTTTCGTCGGCATCAACCAGTCGGACAACGATGGTCCGCTTCTGGCGGCGAGCTTTGCCGGAAAATACCTCGCCTTCTCAGACAGGGCGCTGCTGAAGCTGCTTCTCGCCTATCCCCTGATGACCCTGAAAGTCATGGGCGCGATCCACGTGGAGGCCCTTCGGCTATGGCTCAAGGGCGTGCCCGTTCATCCGCATTCGGCGGCAAACATGCCGCGCGCCACCACCATCGTCATCGAGCAAAACGCCTCTCAGCCGAGCCATGCGAAGGCGCGGGCCAGTTAGTCCCTCGCCTCAGTCGCGCAGCATTCGCCGCGTTATGGCAAATCTCAGGCGGGCGGGCATCAGCCTCAGAGCCTTCATCGCCATGGCCATCTGCCAGGGAAAGATGATCTCGTAACGGCGCGCCTTCAGCCCGCGCACGATGATCGTCGCAGCCTTGTCCGCCGGGACCAGAAACGGCATCGGAAAATCGTTCTTCTTCGTCAGAGGCGTGTCGACGAAACCGGGATTGATCAGGCTGAGATCGATCCCAAGCTTCCTGAGTTCAGGATAGAGCGCCTCGCACATGGCAATCAGCGCCGCCTTGCTCGCGCCATAGGCTGCCGCACCCGGCAAGCCGACGAGGCCGGCGGTGGAGGCGACGACGGCGATATGCCCGCTGCCGCGGGCGAGCATGTGCGCCATGGCGATGTCCAGGCAATGGACCGTGCCGAGAAGGTTCAGATTGACGATCGACGAGAAGCGAGTGGCATTGAAATCCTGAACACCATCACGCGCGTAAGTGCCGGCCGAAAACACGGCAAGATCCACCGGCCCGAGGCCGTCCTCGATCAGTCGGAACGCTCTGGTGACAGACGCAGCATTTGTGACGTCGACGGGAAATGCAAAGATCTGGCCGGGAACGGCGTCCTCAAGCGCCAGCAAATCGTCCTTGCTGCGCGCACTGATGGCCACCTCCCAACCTTCGCGCGCCAACTCCACCGCAAGCGCGCGCCCTATGCCGCTGCTGGCGCCGGTGATCCAGGCGATCCCGGCGGTTGTGGAAGTCTTGCGCCTCGTTGTCTCAACGACCAATTTCTGCACCCGAATGAGATTTCAACATATGCAGATACGGTGTGGCACGGCAGATGGTTCACCCCGCCTCGATTTTTTGCCTCAAGGCGCGCTGCTCGGCCTCGCCGATCGGAAAACGCCACATCAGGGCGATGGCCGTGAGCTTGGCGGGGATCGGCAGCCAGGCGTAGAGCATCGAAAGCGCATCGAGCGCTCCGGCGGAATTGTCGCTTTCACCTGCAAAACCGGCAAGGGCAAGCAGCGGAAAGACGATGCCGACTGCGGCGGCAAGCGACAGTTTCGTCGCAAGGCTCCAGGCAGCGAAATAGACGCCAGACCGCTGTTCGCCCGAAGAGGCGGTATCCTGATCGATCACGTCCGCCTGGATGGCAGGAGGCAGCACGAGATCGAAACCGAGCATCAAACCTGTCGCAACGCAGATGGCAGCGAACAGATAGACATCCCCCGGCCCAAGAAAGCCGGCCCCGGCGAAGACGGCGCAAGCCACCGCCATCGCGATGCACCAGGCCCGGTGCTTGCCGAGGAAGCGGGCGGAGAAAAGCGCAAGCGGAACGCCAGCAAGGCCGCTGACGAAATAGGCAAGCAAAAACGGCCCGCTCCATTGCGCCGCCTCCAGCCGCTGGCCAACGAAATAGAGGAACAGCGTCGCCGGGACGGCATTGGCAAAGCCGTTCATGACAAAGGCAAGGATCAGCCGCCTGAAGGGTCGGTTGGCGGCCAGAAAACGTCCCGCATCTCCAAGCGAGAGGCGATGCCTTGATCTGTCCAGCGGTTCGGGCACGCAAAGGAAGGCGACGCATGCCGAAAATGGCAGAAAGACCGCGACGAAGATCGCGAGCGGTCGCAGGCCGCCTGGGGTCGACAAGGCCTCGTTGCCGGCTGCGAACGGCAAACCGATCGCGCATAGCGTCCCGATCAGGGTCGCGCCCTCCCTCCAGGCCGATACGCGCAGGCGCCCCGAATAGTCGTTCGCCAGTTCCGCTCCCCAGGCGGAATAGGGCAGCAACATGCCTGTATATCCGAGCGACAGGACAGCTGCCCAAAGAGCGAGATAGGCGAGCCCTGCGTCATCCGGCGGCCAAAACAGCATGAAGGCACCGAGTGCGGTGGGCGCGGCCGTGGCCAGAAACAGCGAGCGTCTGCGCCCGGCCCGCGCGACGATCCGGTCCGCCAGCCAGCCGATGGCGGGGTCGGCGATCGCGTCGACAATACGGATCGCAAGCAGCACAAGACCGACTGCGCCAAGCGGCAAACCGAGCGTGCTGACATAGAAGGTCGGAACGACGATGTAGAGCGGCAGGGCGAGGGCCGCCAGAACCACGGCGGGCAATGCGTAGGCAAGCAACAAGCGGCTTGTCAGCGGGTGCTGGCCGGAGCGAAACGTCATCGCCGGGAACGCCGAAACGTGACGCTCGTCCATGCCACGGGCAGGCCGTACTTTGTCACAAGCGCCGTGTTTCGGACCTCGCCGTCATAGCCGAGCACCATGAGATCGTGGAACCGGACTTTGTTCTTCCGGGCAGCGTCGAGATAGACGACATATGAGAACCGCGCCTTGCGGCCATCGATCGTGACTGCCACGTCGCCGACCACATCCTCGCGCGAGCCGAGATATTCCCCCGGCCCCGTCTTGCGAAACCGCCAGGTCTTCGTATCTCGGGCACCATCATCGAAGGTGAAGTCTTCGCGAAGCGTCAGCGTCGCACCGTTCCAGCGCCCCAGCAAGGCGACCGAGAACCGCCGCGACACACCGTTGATCGCCGTGAAGCTGCCCGTCGCCTGAGTTCTGCCCACGAAGTAGCGTTCAAGCGAGAAGACGGGGTCTCGTGCCTGAGCAAAGATCGGCAATGCGAAGATTGAAGCCAAGAAGGCAATGGCAACGATACGCATGACGAAGGTCCCGTGCGCTACGGTTGTCGTGAGCGTTGAGGTCGGTCTGGCGGTAAAGGCGTTGCGCCGTGTCATAGCGGCGGCCCGATGCGCGCGGTTCCCTTGTCGCCATTGTCCTGGATCCATCGGATGCGGGTTTCATCAAGGCGATAGAGTTCGAAACAGAGCTGCGAACCGTCGTACCAGGTGCTGAACTTCTGGCAGAGCCGGTCACCGGCTATCCACCAGGTGCCGCTATCGCGCGGGCGCGTGAACTTTCCCAGCCCCAAAGCTTCGCCAGTACCATCGACGCGGCCGTCGCGGCGATAGTTCAACGGAAACTCCCCGCCGAACGGGACGGCAAGAAACACCGTCTTGCCGACGATCTGGTCGCGGATGTCTTCGGCCGACAGGCGATCCGATGCCGCATGACTGGAATGGGCAACGAGCATGAACAGCAAAACTGGCAGTAGACGCATACGCTCCTCCCTACTGCATCGGTGGACGTGTCCGGTTCTTCCCTGTGAGGTACGCGACATCGCTCGCCTCGGATCACCGGCGGCGGTCGAATTCATGATTGACAGAAGGCATCGGGGAAGCAGGGCCGGCGGCGGATGGCAGAACGAAAGGTACGGCGACCGTCGTCACGCAATCATCGGCAGGGCGGCAAAGTCGCCGGAGCGCCAAGACGCCGGAAATGTCGGCAATGAGGCGCGACATTGCCCGCTTTCAGAGGGGTGGCCGGCTCGCCCGTTGCGACAGGCGAGCCGGCCGACTGATGTCAAGCCTGTTCGAACCGGCCTTCGGAGACGATCTCGGAAAGTGCCTTGCGCGGACTTGGCACTTCGCGCTCCCTCAGGCCCTCGGGCAATTGCGCCTTGTCGCCGATCCTGCCGATCGCCACAGCGGCCTCGATGCGGTAGTCGGACGGGACGCCAAGGTCGGCCCGAGCCTTGTCATAGTCGAGACCAGCCATGCCGTGCGCCTGCCAGCCGGAATAGGCGGCCTGCAGCGCCAGTGCACCCCAGGCAGCACCGGTGTCGAACGAGTGCGTGTAGGAGGGCACTTCTTCGCCGGCGCCCGGCGGCACCAGCGTTGTTTTCGACAACACGAAGACCAGCGCGGACGCGTCCTTCGCCCAGCTTTGGTTGAAGGCGTTGAGAATGCCGAACAGCTTGTCCCAATGTTCCGTGCCGCGGCGGGCATAGATGAAATGCCACGGCTGGGCATTGTAGGCCGAAGGTGCCCAGCGCGCCGCCTCCAGGATGCCGAACAATTCGGCTTCAGCGATGTCCGCTCCGGCATAGGCGCGTGGCGACCAGCGTTCGAGAAAGAGCGGATTGATCGGGTGGCCGGCGATCCGCGAATTGATTTCGATGGTCATGGTTTTCCTGTGTGTTGGCTTTGGTATCTGCTCTCAGCCGCAATCGCCGTCACCAGGCTTCGTAACGTTCCGGTCGGCGCTTGAGATTGGAAATCTCGTCCGAAAGCTCGGCGATGCGATCGCGAAGGTCGTTCGTCGTTCCGTCCTCGAGATCGTCGATGCCGAAACAGTCCCTTGCTTCGTAGAGCTCAAGCTTGCCTTGCAAGACATCGCGGATCGCGCTCAAGCGTTCATATTGTCGCAGGACACTCATGACACACCTCGTCAAAAGCCATCGTTGTTTAGAAATGCGCAAACAACGGAAAAGGTTTCGTTCGATCGCTCGGCTTCAAGCATTCCGAAAATTATCGAGTTAAACAGTAGATTAAAGGAACCGCGGCCCAAAGATCGTGCCAGGCTTGGAAAAGTGATCCGGCGCAGTGGCGCAACCACTCAACCCTCGCTCGGTGTATGCCTACGGCCTTTCGCCTTTCAGGTGCTGCTCCAGGAACGCCAGATTGTCCTGACCCCAATAGATCTCGCCGTCGTAGCCGAAAGTCGGGAAACCGAAGACGCCGCTCCGGACGGCATGATCGCGATCGGAGGCCCATTTCCCGGCAACGTCTTCATCACTTTCCCGCGCGCGCAGGGCGCCGCCGTCGAACCCCGCTCGGATGGCCACCGCCTCGCGCACGTCTGGCTGGCCGATATCCTCGGCGCGGACCCAGAAGGCCTCCTGCAGGGCCGCCGTCAACGCGAGCCAGTCCTTGCCGTCGAGATAGGCGGCAATCACCAGCCGCGACGCAGGCGTCGGATCGGAAAGCGTCGGACGGCCGTCGATCCGAAGGTCCTTTCCGCGAGCCCGGCTCCAACGTTTCAGGTCGCGCGTACCGTACGCGCGGCGCGCCTCCGGCTTGTTGCGCGACAGGATGCCGCCATTCTCCTCGACGACGGTTGCCAGGTACGGCTTGATTTCCGCTTCATGGCGGCGAACCAGAGCGGCAAAGGCTTCGAGCCCGATGAACGACCAGGGAGAACCGATCGAGAAGAAATAGTCGATGCTTTTCGTCACTGCAGGAATGCCTTCATGGAGTTTTGATCGGGGACTGATGGCGAGGGTTTCAAGCCGCCGCCGGGTTTGTGGAGGATGCCTCGGCGATCTCGCCGCTTGTTTGCGACCAGCCAAGCGCCGGCGCGATGCGCGTGACGACGTCATCGAGAATTTGCCGGTACTCGTCGTGTTCGAATTCGTAGGGCAACTCGAGCCGGAGTTCGCGCACGTGCGGCAGGATCGGATCAGCCAGCAGCCGCTCGAGGATCTGCTCGGACGTGCCGACGAGATCGCGGGCATAGAGTGTGCGCCGCTCGCCTTGCGGCGTCAGCGTGCGCTCATGCCGGCCGGCGGCGTAATCGAGATACCGGCGCCTTGTGCTGGCATCGGCACCATCGAGCGGCACGATGACGCGGCCGAGTGCCACGCGTTTCTCTGCCCCGCCCGCCTGCCGATAGGTTTCGAGCTGGCGCGCCTGCGCCTCGAAGAAATCGTCGGTCTGCTCACCGGTCGTGACGTTGCCGATCAACAGATTAAAGCCGTTTTCACCGGCCCACCGGGCTGAACGCAAGGATCCGCCGCCGTACCAGAGCCTGTTGGAAAGCCCCTTGGCATAGGGTTGCAGCCGCGGTCTCTGCGGACCGAAAGGCGTCTTGATCACCGTGTGCGCATCGCCGAGGAAATCCCCGCGCAGATTATCGGCAAAACGCAGCACCCGCTGATGCGAGAAATCGTAAGCAGACCAGTCTCCGTCAAACGCCAGCGGCCCGATGAGGTCGAGATGCGGCGGGCGACCCGCACTCAGGCCGATGTTCAGACGGCCGCGCGACAACACGTCGACGGTCGAGAGATCCTCGGCGAGCCGGTAGGGATTTTCGTAGCCGATCGGGATCACCGCGGTACCGAGCTGGATGCGGCGGGTCCTCTGCGTCGCCGCCGCCAGAAAGGCGGCCGCCGACGAGATGCCGGGTTCCAGATGGCGTTGCCGCACCCAGGCGCTCGCGAAACCGAGCGTCTCGCCATATTCGAGCAGCCGCAGCGTCTGTTCCAGGCCCGCAAGCGGATTGTCGTTTGCGTAATTTCCGGGCGTCAGAAAGCCGATATGATCGATCGAGATCTTGTGCGTCGACATCCTTGCACCTCAGGTTTTCGGCAGACCGGGAGGATTGGTCTCAGACTTCGGCAGCGCCTCTTCCGCCAGATGCCAGCGATCAAGGATCTTGGCATAAGTGCCATTTTCGATGAGGCCATTGGTGGCGACGGTCAGCGCATCGGCAAGGCCGCTGCCCTTGCGGGTGGTGATCGCCACGTCGGAGCGCTCCGGCCAGCCGGCGCTCAAGGTGCCGACGCGCTTGATGTTCTGGTCGCGCGCCGCAATGAAGACAAGCTGTGCATGCGGCTGGACGATCACGTCGGCGCGGCCGGAAGCCAGTGCCACAAGGCTCGTCGCCTCGTCGTCGTAATATTGCAGCTCAAGTGGCTTCAGGCCGGCGGCGATATTCTCGTCGTTCCATTTGAGAAGAATGCGCTCCTGGTTGGTGCCGGCGCCAACGATGATCCGCAGACCCGCCGCATCCTTGGGCTCTCTGATCGAGGTGACCCCACTGTCGGCCTTGACAAAGAAGCCGTGCAGTCCCTGGCGGTAGCTCGAGAAATCGAACTTCTCCTTGCGCTGTTCGGTGACGCCGACATTGGAGATGACCGCATCGTATTTGCCCGATGTCAGACCAAGCGGCCAGTCGATCCAGGCGATCGGCACGAGTTCCAATGTCAGACCGAGGCTGTCGGCGACCGCCTGGGCATAGTCCGGATCGGCCCCGATCACGGTTTTTGCATCCGTCGCATAGGTCGCCAGCGGCGGCCCGCCGGGGCTGACGGCGACAGTGAATTTTCCGGGGGTCACGAACGTGAATCCCGGCGCGATAGCCGCAACCGCCGCGTCGTTGCGTTCGGCCCTGACGCGCCCCGGCTGTTCCGGGCTGAAGTCAAAACCGTCAGCTTCAGTGGCTGCGGCCGGGCCGAAATGGAAGAGCGCGGTCACGAATGCGGCGATAAAAGCGGGACGTAAGGCAGCTAGACCGAACATGTCTGTCGTCTCCTGAGGGTATGGTGGGGACGTGGGCCGGCGACGAGCCGGCCCGCGATATCAGCGAGATTTAAGAGCCGCTCTTCGGCAGGCCGGGAGGATTGGTCTGCGACCCGTCGACGGCCTCGTCGGTCAGGCTCCAGCGCTTCAGCACCTCGCCGTATTTGCCGTTCTTGATCAGGTCGTTGACGGCAAGAGTGATCGCGTCGGCAAGCCCGCCACCCTTGCGGGTCGTCACGGCAATCTCGGCGGTCAGCGGCCAGCCGCCGCTGGCGACGCCGACGACCTTGGTGTCGTTGCGGATCGAAGAGGCATAGGCGCGCGTCGCGTTGGGATTGAATTCGACGTCGGCGCGGCCCGACTGCAGCGCCAGGTCACCCGCTGCACGGTCGTCGTAATATTGCACCTCGATCGGCTTCAGCCCGGCGGCAACATTCTGCCGGTCCCATTCCAGAATGATCTTTTCCTGGTTGGTGCCTGCACCGGTGATCACCTTCAGGCCGGCCACGTCCTTGGGCTCCTTGATTGAGGTGATCGGGCTGTCGGACTTGACGAAGAAGCCGAGCACGTCGCGCCGGTAGGTGGAGAAATCGAACTTCTCCTTGCGCTCCTCGGTGACGGTGACGTTGCTGATCACGGCATCATACTTGCCCGAGGCAACGCCGAGCGGCCAATCGGCCCAGGCCACGGCCACGAGGTCCAGTTCGAGGCCGAGGCTGTCGGCAACCAGCGAAGCGAGATCGGGATCGGCGCCGACGACCGTCTTCGAGTCCGAGGCGTAGGTGGCGATCGGCGGATCCCACGGGTTGACGGCAACCGTGAACTTGCCGGGATTGACGAACTTGAAGTCCGGCGAGATCGCCTTGATCGCCGCTTCGTTACGTTCAGCGCGCACGCGGTTGGAGGTATCGGGGCTGAGATCGAATTTTTCCTGGGCCTGAACCGAGGCAGTACCGAGCGTTGCAACAGTGACCGCTCCTGCCAAAAGCAGCTTTGCTCTGTCGAAGAATGCCATGTGTCTGGACTCCTTTTCATCTTTGGGTTGTGGTTGCTGTCAGTCAGATCCAGCGTCTGCACGCAGGCCTGGAAATTTCAGAGAACCTTGGCGAGGAACTCGCGGGTGCGGGGGTGTTCCGCGGCGGTGAAGATACGGGACGGCGGGCCGGCCTCAAGGATGCGGCCCGCTTCCATGAAGACGACGGTGTCGGCGACCTCGCGGGCGAAACCGGTCTCGTGGGTAACGATGACCAGCGTCGTGCCGGTGCGCGCCAGTTCCTTGATGACATCGAGCACTTCGCCGACCAGTTCCGGATCGAGGGCCGAAGTCGGCTCGTCGAAGAGTAGGACCTTCGGTCGCAATGCCAGGGCACGGGCAATTGCAACGCGCTGCTGCTGGCCGCCCGAGAGCTGTCGGGGATAGGCGTTGATCTTGTCGCTCAAGCCCACTCGCGCCAAGAGATCCTGCGCCAGCCGCACGGCGTCGTCGCGTTTCAGACCGCGAACCTGGATCGGCGCCTCGATAAGATTTTCGAGCACAGTCAGATGCGGAAAGAGATTGAAATTCTGGAACACCATGCCGATGTCGGCGCGGCGCTTCAAAATGTCCTTCTCCTTCAGTTCATAGAGCGTGTTGCCCTTCTGGCTGTAGCCAACGAGATCGCCATCGATCGAGATGAAGCCGTCATCGACCCGCTCCAGATGGTTGATGGCGCGCAACAGCGTCGACTTGCCCGAGCCCGATGGCCCGAGGATCGCCGTGACGCTACCGGCCGGCAAACTCAACTCGACATCGTCAAGCACTTTCAGCGAACCAAAACTCTTGGAGATGCCGTGGATGCGGACGGCACCGCCGGCGCGAAAGGCGGTTGCGTCCTGAAACCCGGCCTTGCGGGCAACAGCACCATTGCTCGCAACCTCACTCAGCGGACGTCGAAACCGCGAGAAGAAGGCCTGGAACGGCAGCGGCACCGGATTGCGAACCGCACCCTTGGAGAAATGCCGCTCGATATAATACTGGGCGATCGACAGCCCGGTCATGATCACCAGATACCAGACGGTCGCAACCATCAGGAGCGGAATGACTTCGAGATTGCGGCGGTAGATGACCTGAACGGTGTAGAAGAGTTCCGGCAACGCCAGCACATAGACCATGGACGTGCTTTTCGCCAGACCGATGATCTCGTTGAAGCCCGTCGGCAGGATCGAACGCATCGCCTGCGGCAGCACGATCCTGAACGCCTGGCGATGACGCGGAAGGCCAAGTGCGGCCGCGGCCTCGTGCTGCCCATGATCGACGGAGAGAATGCCGCCGCGCACGATCTCGGCAAAGAAGGCCGACTGATTGAGCGTGAGCCCCAGGAAGGCAGCCGCAAACGGCGTCAGCAACTGGGTGGTCGGATAGGTGAAGAAGGTGGTACCGGTGAAGGGAATACTGAGCGAGATCGTCTCGTAGAGATAGCCGAGATTGTTGAGCACGAGCAGCAGCACGATCAGCGGAATCGAGCGCAGCAGCCAGATATAGCCGAAGGAAAGGCCACCCAGCAGCGGCGACTTCGAGACCCGGGCAAGCGCCAGCGCCGTTCCGAGCAGCGAGCCGGAAACGGTAGCAAGCGCCGTGAGCAGCAAGGTCCGCCCGAGGCCCGCAAGCACCGGCTCGGCAAAAAACCACTCGGCAAAGACCGGCCAGCCCCAGCGCGGATTGGTCAACACCGAATAGAGCACGCCGGCAATGACGAGTGCTGCAAACAGCGTGCCGAGCGCGCGGCCGGGATGGCGCGCCGGCACGACACGATAATGCGCGAAGCCCGGATTGGGTTCGCTCGTTCGCCCGGCGCCGGCAACGCCGGCATAGTCGGTCAGAATGGCCATGATGCATCCTCTCTGGAAGTGGTTTCGTGCGCCTGTCGGACGCTGGCGCTACGGGTGATGGGCTGCCTGCGGATGCGATGGATTCGGGTCGCCGAGAAGTGCCAGCGACGTGACGAGATGGGTGATGTCCTTCTCGAACGGCAGCGTCTTGTAGACCTCCGGATCGGTGTCGACGTCGAACAGCGCCGTGTACCCGTTGACGAGATAGAGGCCGACGGCCTCCGGCTGCCGGAAACCGGTCGTCAGGTAGATGCGGGAGTAGCCTTGGCGCGCGGCCTGGGCTTCGAGTTCGAGCAGAACCTTGCGTGCCAGCCCCTGGCGGCGCAGGTCGGAACGCGTCCAGATGCGTTTAAACTCGGCGGTGCGGTCGTCATAGTGCTTGAAGGCGCCGCCGCCGATCGTCTCGCCATTGCGCACCAGCAACACGAAGTTGCCGTGCGGCGGCGCAAATGCCTCCGGTGGGTAGCGGTTGAGTTCTGCCGCAGCCCCCTCTTCGTTGAAGTAGGTGCCGTAGCGGCTGTCATATTCGATGATCAATTCGTCGATCAGCGGCTTGGCACGCGGGTCGAGGGGGGTGGTGTAAAGAAACGTATCGCTCATGGGTTTCGCCAATCCCGTTATCGTCGTCATGCGAGGAAGGTTTCGACCAGCCGCACCCAATAGCGGGCGGCGGGCGCAATGATTGCGTCGTTGAAGTCGTAGTTGGCGCTGTGGAGCGGCGCGCTGTCGCCGTTGCCGACAAAGAGATAGCTGCCGGCCTTCTCCTCGAGCATGAAGGCGAAGTCTTCGCTGGCCGTGCGCGGCTTGAAATCGCTGACGACCTGGCCCGCACCGAAGGCCTCCAGCGCGACGCTGCGGGCAAGATCCGTCTCCGTGCGGTGATTGATGAGTGCCGGGAAGCCGCGACGGTAATCCACCTCCGCGGTGGCGCCGAAGCTTTCCGCCTGGGCACGCGCCAGAGCCGGAACGCGCTCGCCCAAAAGGCCACGGGTCGTCTCGCTGAAGGCCCGCATGGTCAGCTTCAGCACCACACTTTCGGGAATGACATTGGAGGCAGAACCGCCGTGGATGGAGCCGACGGTGACGACAGCCATCTCCTGCGGATCGACATTGCGTGAAACCACGCTTTGCAGCGCCGTGATCAGCGACGCTGTGGCCAGCACCGGATCGACGGTCAGTTGCGGTTCAGCGCCATGACCGCCTTTGCCGACGATCTTGATGTTGCACTGGTCCACAGAGGCCATGGCCGGGCCGGCGACGAAGCCGAACTGCCCTGATGGAACACCCGGCCAGTTGTGCAGGCCGAAGACGGCATCGACGGGAAACCGTTCGAACAGGCCCTCGGACAGCATCTTGCGCGCGCCGGCGCCGATTTCCTCGGCCGGCTGGAAGATCAGGCGTAGGGTGCCGTCGAAACGACCGGCCTCCGCCAGATAGCGGGCGGCGGCAAGCAGGATGGCCGTATGGCCATCGTGGCCACAGGCATGCATCACGCCGCGATTGGTGCTCGCATGGGCAAGGCCCGTCGCCTCCTCAATCGGCAAGGCATCCATGTCGGCACGAATGCCGATGCGGCGCGATCCCTCGCCACGGCGCAAGGTGGCGACAACGCCGGTCCCGGCAATCCCCGTTTCCACCTCGTAGCCCCAGGACTTGAGCCGGGAGGCGACGATCCCGCTTGTACGGTGTTCGTGAAACGAGAGCTCCGGGTGCCGGTGAAGGTCGTGCCGGAGAGCAACGATTTCATCGAGATAGGCGCCGATGCCCCGCTCGATCGCGTCCGCGGCCTGTGCGTCCTTGACGATCATGTTCATGGGCAGCTCCATCGACGCCTCAGGCGCCGACGGCCCTTCCCTGCTCGATGTCTTCCTCCGGGGCCGCATAGCGGCTTTCGCGATAAGGCAGCCCCAGATGGTCACGCAGAGTCTCGCCCTTCAGGTGCGGGTCGAAATAGCCGCGCTGTTCCAGGACCGGCAGCACGTGGGCGGCAAAGTCTTCAAGACCTTCGGCAATGACGGAGAAGCCGAGGATGAAGCCGTCAGCCGCATCGGTGTCGACCCATCGGATGATCTCGTCGGCAATGTGCTCGGCGGTGCCGATGAAGGCGGTTCGCGGCGTTGCGACATCGAGCGCGATCTCGCGCAGTGTCTGGCCGGTCTCGCGCGCCGTCTTCTTGATGCGGTCTGTCGTTGCGCGAAAGCTGTTCTTGCCGATGTCGCCGATATCGGGGAAGGCTTCGTCCAGCGGATAGGCGCTGAAGTCGTGATGATCGAAAAACCGGCCGAGATAGAGCAGCGCCTCCTCGATCGTGACCAGCGCGCGGATCGCCTGGTATTTGGCTTCCGCCTCCTCGGCGGTCGCGCCGACGATCGGGGCGATGCCTGGGAACAGGCCGATATCGGCCGCCCTTCGCCCTTGCGCGATCGCGCTCTGCTTAATCTGCTTGTAGAAAGTTTGCGCGTCTGCGATCGGGCCGCCATTGGTAAAGACCGCATCGGCGTGTTTTCCGGCAAGACGAATGCCGGAGTCGGAGGCTCCCGCCTGGAAGATGACCGGCTGCCCCTGGCGCGACCGGCTGATGTTGAGCGGTCCTTCGATGCGGAAGAAACGACCCTTGTGGTTCAACCGGCGCAGCTTGGTCTTGTCGACATAGACGCCCGCCTGACGGTCGCGCACGAAGGCATCGTCGTCCCAGGAGTCCCAGAGGCCCTTGGTCGCATCGAGATATTCGTCGGCGATCTCGTAGCGCAGCTCGTGTTCCGGATGCTCGCGCCCGTAGTTGCGGCCGGAACCCTCGAGCGGCGACGTCACCGCGTTCCAGCCGGCACGCCCGCCGCTGATCAGGTCGAGCGAGGCGAACTGCCGGGCAATGGTGAAGGGATCGCTGTACGAAGTCGAGACGGTGCCGACGAGCCCGATCTTCGAAGTCGACGCCGCAAGCGCGGACAGAATGGTCAGCGGTTCAAAGCGGTTGAGAAAGTGCGGGATCGACTGTTCGTTGATGTAAAGTCCGTCGGCAACGAAGGCGAAGGCAATACCGGCGGCCTCCGCCTTGCGCGCGGTGTCGACGAAGAAGCCGAAATTGACGCTGGCATCGGCGGGACCGCTCGGGTGCTTCCAGGCATTCATGTGGCCGCCGGGACCTTGCAGCATGATACCGAAGGTGACGTTTTTCTGGGTCATGGACGAGATCCTCTTGCGGATGTTCAGGCGACGAGCGAAAGCCGCTCTCTTGCGATGAGTTCGATCGATGCGAAGCGCTCGGCCGCTGGAAGCGCCGGCGTGTCGATCACGAATTCCTTGACGCCGTAGCGGCGATGGAGCGCATCGAGTTCCTGGCGCACCTGACGTGGCGTCCCGTGCAGCACGCTTGGGCTCTTTTCCTCCACCCGGTAATCGCTGACACCGGCCTGACGCGCGAATTCGGCCGCCTGCTCCTCGCTGCCGACATTGACGCTCTGCCCGTTGCCGAGGAAAACCTTGAAAATGCGAAGGCCTGCGACACGCTCGCGGGCACGCTCTTCGCTTTCGGCCGCCAGTGCCGCGACCGCCAGGATAGGGCGTCCGCCGCCCGTCGCACGCTCGTAGGCTGCAACCGTTCGCTCGAGGTTCTCAGGATCGCCGTTCAGATGCGCGGCAAACACCAGCTGCCAGCCTTTCGCGGCGGCGAGCTCAGCACTTTCGACGCTGGCGCCGAGCAGGAACCGCTCCGGCGGTTGCGCCGGCAACGGCGTTGCCAGCAAGTCTGCCTCTTCGGTCCTGCCGGGCGCGAGATAGTGGTTGAGGTCGCTCAGCTGTTCGGCAAAACCCGGCTTGCGCTCGTGGTCGATGCCGATCTGCAGCGCCCGCGTCGAGAGTGGAAAGCCACCCGGCGCCTTGCCGACGCCAAGATCGACCCGTCCCGGTGCAAGCGACGCCAGAAGATTGAATGTTTCGGCGACCTTGTAGGCGCTGTAATGCTGCAGCATGACGCCGCCGGATCCGATGCGAATCTTGGACGTGCGCGCCAGCAGGTAGGCGATCAGCGTTTCGGGTGCCGAACTTGCAAGGCCGGCCATGTTGTGATGTTCGGCCAGCCAGAAGCGGTGATAACCCCACTCCTCCGCTTTCGCTGCCAGCCGGGCGGTCGCCTGCAGCGCGTCGGTGGCGGTACTGCCGGGATCGATGGGGCTCTTGTCGAGAAGGCTGAGAAGATAGGACATGCCACGTGTTCCAGATTGTCTCGGCGCCGCCGTCGGTCGCCATTAATCTATAAAACACATAGACAATATGCATTATAAGAAATGCGTTTCTATTTCGCGCCGGCTTGAGAGAAAAACCCGCCCACGCTCAGACCTTGCTGTGCAATCGAAAACACCGAGCGCCAGGCGCGGTTAGTGTAAGCACTCGCTCGTAGTGACGAGAGCTCGCAAATTGGGAAATTGGGTGGGATGCCGTGGCACCTGGGAGGACCAGCGCTCAAGCGCGGTCGCACGAGGGTGTTACCGTCGCAAGCCTCAGCTGGGCAGATCGACGATCCGGAAATGCACGGACGCCGAGCAGGCATCGGCGCGCAGCAGAGCCGCGCGCCGATCGAAAACAAGATCAGTTCACCGAGGTGAGCGTCATGGATGTGCCGGTGGCGGCAACATTGAGGCCGAGCTGGCCCGTGACGCTGACCGTCTGCAGGTGGATGGAGCCAGCCGTGCCGCCGATGAGAATGTTGGCCCCGACGCCGGCGCCAAGCGTCGCTTCGGCCGTCGCGCCCTTGTAGATACCGCTGAGCGCACCCTGGTGGTAGCCGGCCGTCGGCGCAAACACAGCCCAGATCAGGCGGCTGCGGGTGGTGAAGCCGACATCCACGCCGAGCTTGCGGATCGCGCCGGCATAATGATCGGAAGCCTCGGCACCGACGGTCGAACGGAAGACGCACTCGACTTCCTTGGCAGATCCCAGCACATAGCCGGCACCGCCGGCAATGTTGCAATCGAGGTAACCGATCTTCACGCCGTTGCGCGCGTCCGGCTCCCTGTAGGTTTCCTTGTAGGTCGGCAAGTCCGCAGCATTGACAGCCCACGCACCGGCAGACGCCAGGGAGGCGGCGGCAAGCGCCATCGCAAGGGTCTTTTTCATGTGTTCGCTCCTTTTCGGGTCGTTA
Organism: Ensifer adhaerens; assembly: GCF_013283195.1. GTDB lineage: Bacteria > Pseudomonadota > Alphaproteobacteria > Rhizobiales > Rhizobiaceae > Ensifer > Ensifer adhaerens_G. The sequence continues at coordinate 413,917 of NZ_JABEKT010000004.1, forward strand.
TTGATCAACAGCACTCGGTCTTCCGGCAAAAGAATCGAGCTGCAGAGGCGTCACAGTTGAACGCCGATCGGACATTTCGAAGGCACCGCGCCGGACGCGGGGCCCGGCATTGAATTTTGCAGCGGACTGTTGCTCCGGGAGAACACCCGCCTAGAGGCAGCTGCGGCCAAGTACACACAGGATTGCTGATTCCCGGGCCCAGTGTGGTGGGAAGACCTCACCGCACGGTGGCCTCGAAAAAGGAAATGAGCGGTTATTCTCCCGCGTTTCAGAAGCCAGGGCGCGAGGGCGTCTTGCGGTCGAGACCCATCACCCACCCGATCGCCATCAAGAGGACGATTGCTGCAAGGGCGATCAGGCCAATGGCATACATCACCAGGAGTTCGACGAGGCGCGGCACGAAAAGCACGGCCTTGGTCGGCAGCGGCTGAGCGCCCCGCCACGCGGACAACTCATCCCGGTTGAAGGCCTCCAGTCGACGAACAAGAAAACGCATGCTCACCTCTTCCCGCCGACAGCAAGCCCATGCGGCGCGTCGGCAACTCCCGTTTGAACGTTGCACCCCAGTCGTTCGTGCCGGTTGGCAGCCAATCCCAGGTGCCGCGCGGGCTCAATGCAGCGGCGTGGCGCTTTCGGGCTCACGCATCTGGAAACCGCCGATCGCCAGCTTTCCGTCACCGAACGGCAAAGCACGGCGCAGGCGAAGCTCGTCGTCGATCACGGTCTGCATGCCGGCCTTGAATTTCCTGACGCTGAACTGCGCCGTGTGCGCCCTGATGACGTCGGGGCGGAACGCGTCTTCCCGTGCCTCGAAGGCATAGATCGTCTTGATCAAAGCATCGACGCTCTGCTGTTCGAAAAGCATGCCCGTCAGATTGGGCACGACGGTCTCGAGCGCTCCACCGGCGCCAAAGGCGATGACCGGGCGGCCGCTTGCCATAGCTTCGACAGGCACGATGCCGAAGTCTTCCTCGCCGGGAAAAACCAGGGCGCGACAGCGGGCGAGCTTTTCCTTCAGCACGGCAAAGGGTGCGCGACCAAGGAACGTGACGGTCGGGCCGGCGATCCGCTTGAGCCTGGCGATATCCTGTTCCTTGCCGTCGCCGATCACGACCAGGTTCTTGCCCATTTTCGTGAAGGCTTCTACGGCCAGGTCGATCCGCTTGTAGGGAACGATCTGGCCGGCGCAGAGGTAAAAGTCCTCGATCTGGGTCGAGGGCGCAAAGTCCTCGGTGCTGACGGGCGGATAGACCACGGTTGCCGGGCGCCGATAGTATTTGCTGATGCGTGCTGCCACGTGATGCGAGTTGGCGACAAAACGGTCCACCCGCATGCTGGTGTTGACGTCCCAGGTCCGCAGCATCGGCGCCAGAACCGGCATCATCATCCGCGACAGGAGGCCAGCACTCGAGCGATAGGCGTGATAGTGATCCCAAAGGTAGCGCATGGGCGAGTGGCAATAGCAGATATGGGCTGCATGCGGCGGCGGGATGATCCCCTTCGCCGGTCCGGATTCGCTCGAAATGATCAGGTCGTAACCGCTGAGATCGAGACTTTCGAGCGCGAAGGGCATCAGCGGCAACAGCGATTGATAATGCCCGATGGCACCGGGAATGCGCTGCAGGAACGACGAAGTGACCTTGTGCTTCTTGATCGTGTCCGACACGCGGCCCGGATCATAAACCAAAGTGAAAATGTCGGCCTCGGGATAGAGATCGCATAGTGCCTCGATCACCTTCTCCCCACCCCGCATCGATACCAGCCAATAATGAACGATTGCGACGCGCATGGCGCTCCCCTACTGCAACGATCCTGCCGCAGCATGGGGCAGACGGACCTCGCGTGCACAGCGCCAAGATCGGTCCGGCAGTGCATCCGAAGGAACGATCGTCCTACTCGAAAGGTTTAGGGGCGGTGCAGGCCGACCGGTGTTTAACCATCGGCCGGGGCAACCCTATCCGATGGTGCCGCCGGTTTAGAATTGCTCCCCTAAAGGGATTAGCCGCGATTAGACCGCAGGGAATTTACCTCGAACGTTTTGGGCCGACAATCAATCCGACGCGCCACGCCAAGCTGAACTGTCCAGCACCGCGGCGCGCAGGAACATCTGCGAGGCCCCATGCCCCATGCCGATCACAGTCTTTCGTATCGCCTGTCGTGCCTTGGCCGTGCCTCGACTCTCTGTCTTGCGATAGGCTTAAGCGCTTTGGCTCCACTCCAGCAGGCGCAAGCCGAGCCAGTGTTCCGCCTGCAACCTCAAACGAGGGTCAAGGTCGCGATCGTCGAGTGGGTCGCCTCGACAGGAGAATACAAGGAATGGACGGCGCTCAACGGCGAATATGTCGTCTCGCCCGCCGGCACGATCTCGGTTCCGCTGGTCGGCGAAGTCAAGGCCAGGGATAGAACGCCCTCGGAACTGGCGGCCACCATCGCCGATCTCCTGAAGGAGCGCACCGGCCTCAGCAAGGCGCCGGAGACATCCGTCGAAGTTGTCCGTTACCCGATGATCTACGTCACGGGGCTGGTCGATCGGCCGAGCGAACTCGAATTCCGGCCCGGCATGACAGTGATGCAGGCGGTGGCCATGGCCGGTGGACGCGAACGCCGCACGAACCCTGCCGGCGGCTACTCGGACATGGAGCAGATCCGCTACACCGGCGAATTGAACCGGATGGAACTCGAGATGATGCAGCTGGCCGCCCGTCGCGCCCGGCTGAGGGCCGAGTTCACCGACAGCGCCAAGATCGAATTTCCCCAGGCGCTCAAGGCTGCCGATGGCGCCGCCATCCAGCAGATCGTGCGCGACGAAAGCACGCTCTTCGACGCCCGGCTCGAGGCCATGCGCCGGCAACTCGATTCCCTTTCCGAGCTCGGCACGCTGCTCAAGAACGAAATCGACGTGCTCGATGAAAAGACGACAGTCCAGCAGCACCAGATCGACATTTCCCAGGACGAACTCAAAGGCGTATCGAAACTGGTGAGTGACCAGACGGTGACGAAGTCGCGCCAGACGGCACTCGAGCGCATCGTCGCCGAGCTGCAGAGCGACAAGCTCGACCTTCAGGTCGCCGCCATGCGCGCCAAGCAGAAGCTGAGCGAAACCGAGCGCGACGCGGTGACCTTGCAGGGGCAGCGCCGCACGGAGGCCGGCCGCGACCTGCAGACGACGGAAGCCGCGATCGAGGATCTGAAGCTCAAACGAAGCACGACGCTGCAGCTGCTGCAGATCAACGGCGCCTCGCTCTCCCGCTTCGCCGACATGAAGGCGATGGACCTTGAGCCGCTGGAGTACTGGATCACCCATGGCGGTGGCACCGAACCGGCCGTGAAGGTCACGGAAGCAACTCTGCTCGTGCCGGGCGACGTGCTCGACGTGCGCTCGGCGCTGACGGCAGCGCTGGACAAGAAACTTCTGACGTCGGTCGGCATAGAACAGTCCCAGTAGCAGCGGCAGATCGGTTGAAGCGCAGTGAACTTCGTGGGGAACACAAATGGTCGTGCATGACATCTCAAAAATCGTGATGGATGAGAATTTCGAGGCCAAGCGTTCGGCCGGCCAGGAGAGCATATCCTTCCGCGATGTTTCCGACTTCCTGCGGCGTCACCTCGTTCGTATCGGGATTTGTGGCCTGATCGGCCTTGCGCTCGGCGCGTTCTACATCCTCAACACGGCACCGACCTTTACTGCGACCGTCCGTCTGGTGATTGACCCGGAACAGGGGCGCATCGCATCGCAGGATGCCTCGACCGGAACGATCATCATCGAAGCGGCCGAGATCGCCAGCGAAGTCGAAATCGTCAAATCCGAAGCGATTGCCCGCGCCGTCATCGAACAGCTCGACCTGACCAACGACCCGGAGATCGTCGGCGGCGGCGTCTCGATCCGGGGCATGATCGGCTCGCTGTTCTCCGCAAGCACCAAGAACGCCGACAATGATGCGGCCGACGACGAGTATCTGATGCGGCGCACGATGGCTGCGTTTCTTTCGCGTGTTACCGTGCGGCGCGTTGGCCAATCCTACGTGCTCGAGATCGGCTATTCGTCCACGGATCCACAGAAGGCGGCGAAAACGGCCAACGCCATCGCCGGCGCCTACATCCGCACGGGCATGAACGAGAGATCCGACGCCGCACGAAGTGGCGCCAAGTGGCTCGAAAGTCGCCTGATCGAAGTCGGCGCGCAGGCACGCGCGGCCGCCATGACTGTGGAAGAGTTTCGCGCCAAGAACGACATCACGACGGTTGGCACCGCGTCGACGCTCGACCAGCAGCAGCTTTCCGAACTCAGCAGCCAGATGCTCGCAGCGCGCGCTGCGACGGCGGCGGATACGGCCAAGCTGATGACGCTGCAGCAGCTCATGTCGCAAGACACGATGATCGGCAGCGTCAACGACAGCCTCGACAATCCGCAAATCCAGAAGCTCAACGAAGAAATGCGCCTGGCGAAAGCCAAGCTCGACAATCTCAAGACGCGATACGACAGCGGAAACCCCGCAATTACCGCCGCCGAGGCAGACATTGCGCGGCTCGATGCCTCTCTTCGCAACGAATTCCTGCGCATCGAACAGTTCTACAAGTCGAATGTCGAGATCGCCAAGACCCGCGAAAAGCTGCTCGAAAGCGAGCTTGCCAATCTGACCGCGACGGGTGCCGGCAAGAACGTTGCACGCGTCGAACTGTCCGAGATGGAAAGTCGCGCGACGACCTATCGCAACATGTACGAGGGTATTCTTCAGCAGCTCATCGGCGCGCTGCAAAAGCAGTCCTTTCCTCTCGGCAAGGCACGTATCGTGACGGCGGCAACCGCGCCCTTGGGAAAGACCTGGCCGAAGCCCTCGACGATCATGCCGTTCTCCCTGATGTTCGGATTGGCGACCGGCCTCATGTTGTCGGTGCTGCGTGACGGCCTCGACCGCCGCGTCAGCTCCAGCGAACGCCTGCGCGCCGAACTCGGCATTACCTCGCTCGGCCACGTGCCGATGTTCAGAAGCAGCCCCCGCCCGCATCAGCCTCCAATCGCCTCCACGATGCTGCCGCTCAGATCGGTGCTGGACATGCCCTATTCGCGGTTCTCCGAGGCCTTGCGCGGCGTGAAGAATTCCGTCGATTCGGCTTTCCCCGCCAATGCATCGGCAGTCATCGGGGTGACCTCGGTCGGCCCCGGCGAAGGCAAGACCACGATCGCTGCCAACCTCGCCCAACTCTACATGAACGAAGGCACATCGGTCCTGCTGGTCGACGCGGATTTCATCGGCTCGCGCCTCAGCCGCGTCGCCACCGAGGACGGCGCGGGCTTCGGCATGGAGAGCCTACGGATCCTCGGCATTCCCGGCCAATATTCCAGGCGCAGGTCGAGTGAGGGACAACAGCACGTCGAGGAATTCGACGGCAAGGCGGTGCGCTGCGTTCCGGTTCTGACCGTCGAACAGACGCGCAAGGCCGCGGTCGGACATCAACGCTACGGCCACCTGCCGGCGCTGAAATCGGAACTCGAACTGCTGAGACAACGCTACAAGGTGATCATCGTCGACATGTCCGGCTTCGAAGATTCAGCCGACACGCGCGTGATCTGCACCTATCTCGACGGCATCGTCGTGGTTCTCGGACAATCCGACAAGATGACTGTCGAACGGCTCGGCGAGGCCCTGTCGACATTCGGCAAATCGCGTGTCGCGTTGCTCGGTGTGATCTCCAACAGAAGCGACGGCCCTCGCCGGACCAACATTCGCTGGGACCGAAAACAATGGCGCAAGTTCAAGAAATGATGCCGGCAACGGGTAACCATCCCGCCGCTCGCCCGCTAACGGTCGCCATCGGCATACCGAGCTGCGGCCGCAGCGACATTCTCTCCGCTGTCCTGCCGCTCATCGCCCGGCAGTCCCGGCAACCGGACGCGATCTATGTCTGCCTGTCGTCGCCGGAGGATATGGACCCTCGCTGTGTCGAGGGGCTCGCCTGCCCTGTCACCGTGGTCCTGTCCGAACGTGGCCTCTGCCGCCAACGCAACCGGATACTGGCGGAAGTAAGCGCCGATATCATTCTGTTCCTTGACGACGATTTCCTGATGGCTCCGTCCTATGTCAGCGAACTCGTGGCGCTGTTTGCCAGCCAGCCCGATGTCGCCATGTGCACCGGCACTGTCATCGCCGATGGCATCATCGGCCCCGGCATCGCAGTCGATGATGGCCTTGAGATGATCGAGGCCGGATTGTCTCGGCCGGATCTGCCGGTGACCTTCGCGCCGATCTACAGCGCCTACGGCTGCAACATGGCTGTAAGGACTGCCGCGATCCGGCGCTCGGGGCTGCGCTTCGACGAAAATCTGCCACTCTACGGCTGGCTCGAAGATGTCGATTTCAGCCGCCTGGTTGCCCAGCATGGGCGTGTCGTTCGGTCGAGCCGACTGCTGGGTGTCCACCTTGGAACGAAGAAAGCCCGCACCCCTGGCATCAAGTTCGGCTACTCGCAGATCGCCAACCCCATCTACCTGATGCGCAAGCACACGATGAGCATCCGTCACGCCACCGTCCAGATGGGGCGAAACCTGATCGCGAACATCGTCAAGGTCTGGAACCCGGAGCCTTGGGTCGATCGAAAAGGACGTCTGCGCGGCAATGCTCGCGCGGTCGTGGATCTGCTGACCGGTCGGCTCGCCCCGCAGAACGTCGAAAGGCTCGAGTAACATCATGGCTTCTCTGCCGCCAGACCGCGTCGTCGTCATCAACGATCGCTCCACCAGGGTCGGTGGCGCCACGAACCTCGCCATCCTGTCGGCTGAACTGCTTCAGCAGCGCGGTATACCGGTGACATTCTTTGCCGGCGACGGCGCGCCAGCCAACAAGCCGGCGGCCGATACGATCAATCTCGACGCCGTTCCCCTGATGGAGCGGCGGCGAAGCCACGCACTGCGTCTCGGCCTTTACGACCCGCCCGTCTATGAGAGACTGAGCGGGCTAATCTCCAGCCGCGACACGCCGTCGACGATCTACCATCTCCATGGCTGGTCGAAGATCCTGTCGCCGGCGATCTTTCGGGCACTCGCGCCCGTGCGGGATCGCGTCGTTCTCCACGCTCACGATTACTTCCTGGCCTGCCCCAACGGCGGCTTCGTCAATTTCCAGACCCATCGTGTCTGCGAGTTGAAGCCGATGTCGGGTCGTTGCCTGACGACTCAATGCGACAAACGCGGTCTGCACGAGAAGGCCTGGCGCACCGCGCGGCACATGCTGCGGGAGCAGTTCTTTCCAACCAAGCGAATGCCCGCAAACATCATCGTCGTGCACGAGAGGATGCGCGCTTATTTCGAGCGTGCCGGCATGGATGGCACCCGGATCGAAACGATCCGCAATCCAGTCCTTCCCTTTGTCGATACCGGGCTCCAGCCCTGGACCAACCGCAACTTCGTGTTCGTCGGCCGGTTGGAACCCGAAAAGGGCTTCGAGGATGCGGCCAAGGCGGCGACGCTTGCCGGGTTGCCGCTTCACTTCATCGGTGACGGTGCCGGGCGCGCGCTCATCGAAGCACGGTTTCCCGATGCAACGGTTCACGGCTGGAAAACCAAGGACGAGATGCTGGATATTATTCGCAGCGCACGCGCCGTGGTGGTTTCCTCGCGTGTGCCGGAACCGTTCGGGCTTGCGGCGCTCGAAGCCGTTTCTTGCGGCATACCGGTCATCCTGCCGGACGCGGCATTGCTCGCCGACGAGATCGTCGCGCTGGGGTGTGGGCTCAAATTCCGGATTGCCGATGTCGAACATCTTGCAGCCGCGATGCAGTCTATCGCCACCGACGACGCATTGGTGCATCGGATGAGCGACAACTGCTTGAGAGAGGCAGCCAGGCTCGCGCATTCACCGGCAACCTGGGCGGACGAATTGATTGCTCTCTATGCGAGCGTGCTGCAACGCGCCAACGGGAGCCCGAGCGATGTCATGCGACGGCGCCTGGCAACAGTTGGGACCGCGCATGATCTGCATGACGGAGGTGTTCGATGAAACGGCATCGTTCGTCGCTGCAAACCATCGATCGGCAAGGGACACGTTCATCTGGCGAAACCGGCGGGCATACGGCCCTTTCGCGATTAGCAGGTTTACCCGGCTGCGCATTAATGCTGCCCGGCGCGTACCTCCATTGGACTAGGCCTTGCCCATCAGGATCGATTGTAAATCCGGGCGCCCACTGGCAGCCTGTTAAAGGCGAACGGTGTTGGGAGGGGTGAGAGATATGCTGTCTGTTTCTGATGGCGCTGCACGTCAAGGACACACCGCGCGCGGAACCATCGCAGCACGACGCGGCAGCAGGTCCAAGCGATTGATCGACGTGACCGTATCGGTCCTGGCGCTCGTCTTCCTTGCGCCGGCACTCGCGTTGATAGCGATAGCCCTCGTCATCGTCGATGGCCGACCGATCATTTTCCGACAAGCCCGCGTCGGTGCGCAGGGCAAAATGTTCGAGTGCCTCAAGTTCAGAACCATGCGCCGTGATGCGGCGGAAAGGCTTGCCGAACTTCTGGCCAACGACCCCGAACGAAACCGGGAGTGGACTGAAAAACGCAAACTCGTCGGCGACCCGCGCGTCCATTGGCTCGGCAAGATCCTCAGGATGACCTGTCTCGATGAGTTGCCGCAGTTCTACAACGTGCTGCGCGGCGACATGAGCCTTGTCGGACCTCGCCCGATCTCGCTGGAAGAAACGGAAAAATACGGCCCGAACCTGCACTATTACACAAGCCTGAAGCCCGGCATCACCGGCATGTGGCAGGTCCGAAGACGGCCGGAGACCACCTATGACGAGCGGGTTCAGTTCGACATCGACTACTATCAGTCCCGGTCGATCTATCTCGACATCGTGATCATCGTAAAAACGGTGGGCGTCGTCCTCTTTGCAACAAACGAGATCTGACGGGGGCGTTTACCAGATGAAAAAGATCACGGCCGCCCAGAAGACAAGGCACAGCACGACCACGAACCAGCGAATGGCCAGCTTCGTGTTCCATGAAGACCGATTGGTCATGGCGCCCTCTTTGTCCAACGAGATCCGTCTCAACATCGACTGCGAGCTCCCCTCTCCCGCGCGTACCCCCGACTTCTCCGTGTCTGCAACACGCCGTCGAATTCAGGCGAACGGCGGGCGCCAAAGTCCGTGCCATAACACACCCTACCGTACAAACGGGGCAAGACCCGAATCACGGTTTCAACGCATACCATACCGTACGAGTTTCGAATTTTCAGGCAACCGGGGTTTTTTCCCGAAAGTCGGTGGGCAAACGTTCGCTCGCCCGATCGGGCCGCCCACGCCCCCGCCACCTCATCAATGCCGCTTACCGCCAGTCGTGGTGCAATGATGCCCCGCTGGTTCGAGACCGCAACTCTCCCGTTGCGACGGGTGTCATCCGTCTTCCCCAGGTCATTGCGCTTACCGCATCTGATCGGCGACGGCTTTGCCGCGCTGTGCGCCAAAGTCATCTCACAGGCCGCACAACTGTCGATCTTCATCGTTGCGGCGCATGTGCTAGCGGCCGCCGAATTCGGCTTCTTTGCCTTCGCATCCTCCTTCGCCATTTTCGTTCTTGTGGTCGCCGAGGGTGGATGGGGCGAATTCATCATGAAAGGCGGCGTCGACAAGACGGACATCGATCAGCTTGCGACCCTGTCGATGCTATCCGGGCTTGTTGCGACGATCCTTGGCCTTTCTGCCGCTGCAACCATGTACACGCTGGGCCACGGCTGGGACGCGCTGCTGATCGCCCTCTTCAGTTCCTGGTACCTACCAGCGTCGCTGTCGACGGTTTACGATGGCATTCTCATTTCACAAGGGCGCCTGAAGAGCCAATCCATCATCCGCATTGCGGCCGAGATCATCGGGCTGTTCGTCGCGATCGGCGGGCTTTCGCTGGGGTGGAACATCGTGGCGCTCATCTGCGGGCGATTGGCGCAACAACTGACGATCCTTGCCGCCTCGATGATCATGCTAAGGTGGCTGCCACGTCTGCGCCTGCACCGTGCATACGCCGCCCAAGTGCTGGAGTTCTCGCGCCATATCGTCGCCAACCGGCTTGTGGTGTTCTTCCGTTCCTACGCCGGCACGCTGGTGGTCGGAAGCTTCCTCGGCCTGGCCGAGGCGGGCTACTATCGCGCCGCCGAACGGATCGTTGCCGCCTTCTCCGAACTGATGGGCGAACCGGCCCGGATGCTGGCCTGGATCCTCTTCGGCCGCGCCGCCGGCAAAGACAGGGGCGACGTCGACCGGGCGGCGATCGGGACGACAGCCACGACCTTCATGACGGTGCTGATGGCGATCTCGACGCCGATCTATCTCGGTCTCGCGCTGATTTCGGCAGAACTCATCGACGTCGTCCTGGGCGACAAATGGGCGCCTGCAGCGATCCTCGTCGCAATTCTCGCCGCAAAACAGACCCTTCTGATCCCGGGCTATGTGACCGAGCCGTTGTTGTCGCTGAGCGGCAACATTCACAGGATGCCGAAAGCCGTCATGTTGAACGGCGCGATCTCCGTCGGGCTGATTGTTCTGCTGACCCCGTTCGGCGCGGTTGCGACAGCGTTGGGGCAATGCGTCGCCGCAGTGTTCTCGTTCAACATTTCGATGCGCCTGCAGTCCCGCGAGGGTGAACTTGCCTGGAACCGCGTCCTTCGCGACTGCGGCCTGGTGGCAATCGCCGTCTGCGCCATGGCGGCCGCCGTCTTTCTGTTCGGCCGGATAGCCGAAGCGTCGTCGCTCAGGCAGATGTCGACAATCGCCCTGCAGGTGGTCGCCGGCGCGGCGATCTATGTGGCGGCACTGGCCATCCTGCAGCGATGGAGCGATGCCTTGCGGCCCATCTTCGCGTTCGGCCGTCACGGATGAGGGACAAACCAGACAAAACAAGCGCGACAATCAGGGGAGATGCATCGTGCTGACCAGCGACATCAAGAACACCGCTTATCCGCTTTTGCGCAGCGCCGTGCGCAGCCTCAACCGCTCCCTGACGCCGTTGAAGGCAGCGAGCGGCCGGCTGCGCTATCTCTCGCCTTTCCCTCAGCGTTTTACCGGCGCCTATGGTTCTTTCGAAGACGCCATCGCGGCGGCCCGCTCCAACGGACTTGCCGGCTATGATCACGAAGAGATCGCCGAGGTCGCCTTCGAAAAGATGTGCCAGGTCGCCCCCTGGGACTACCCGGTGCTTTTCTGGATGCGGCAGGTGATGGGTGAGGTTAATGGGCTTGTCGATGCCGGCGGACATATGGGCACGAAATACCGGGCATTCCGCGACCTTCTCTCCCTCGACGGGTCTTTCCGCTGGGTGGTCTACGATCTGCCGGCCATCGTGCAAGCGGGCCGGCGCAGGGCCGAGCAGGACAAGCTCGACAATCTGCATTTCGTTGAGCGCATCGCCGATGCCGGCCCAGTACCGTTGTTTCTGGGCTCCGGACTGCTGCAATATCTCGATATCCAGCTGTCCGACCTCCTGGCGCGGATGCCGTCCCTGCCCCGCCACCTCCTGCTCAACAAGGTGGCGCTGAGAAAGGGGAGCCCCGTCGTGACGCTGGAGCGCATCGGCAAGGCAATCGTGCCCTACCAGATGCGCAACGAAGACGTCTTTTGCTGTGACGTCGAAAGGCTCGGCTATCGCCTTGTCGACCGCTGGTCGATCCCGTCACTCGCACATGTGATCGAGACACATCCCGAGTTGGGGCCGAGCGAAAGCGCCGGCTTCTATTTCCGGCTGCAATGACGAACGAGCAGCGGTGCTGCCGAAGTCCTCATACTGGATTCGATCCAACGAATTATACTGCAACTTCATAGTGTTACGGCACCGTGCATCATATTTTCCGATCGGCACTGTCGCCGAAAGGGTCTGGCGTCACGCTCCGGAGGCGACGGCTGCTTCCTCGGCAACCGCACGCGGTGTCACGACAGGAACCGAACGCCTTTCCAATCGCATCTTCAGATGATCGGCAAGACGCATCGCCAGGCCAAGTATCATCAAGGTCGGGTTGGCGTGACCTGGCGTGGAAAAGACAGAGCTTCCGGCAACAAAGAGCCCATCGACACCATGCACCATCGCGTCGGGATCGACGACGCTTGTGGCCGGATCGCTGCCCATGCGTGTGGTGCAGGACGGGTGCGCCATGTCTGTGAACGCAGCTCTGTCGTCTTCGTCCCAGGCAATCCAGTCGACCAGGTGCGGCTGGGGAAGCGCATTGCGCCCGAATTCGCAGACCAATGCTCGCGCCAGCCGCTTGACGCTCTGCACCTCCGTGGAGCCAATTTTCCAGGCGACGCGCGGCATCGGCACGCCGTATCGGTCAAGCTGGTCAGACAGGGTCACGCGGCTCTCCGCATCGAGCTTCTGCTCGACCATGACATCGAACCGCAGTTCGTCGGATCTGTGCATCATCCCTCGTTTTTGTACCATCCGCCGGAAAGCGCCCTTTGCCAGAAAGCCGGGAGACCGCGCGACGACGGTCAGGTCGCGCGCCATCCGCGTACGATCGCCCCGCATCAACCGTTTCAGTGCGGCCCAGGGGTCGCCGGGTGAATGGATCTGTACGGGATAGGCCGCACAATTGACGAGCTCCTCCTGTCTTTGCACGGTCGGACTGAGGCGCAGGCCGTGAAGATAGAACTGGGTCCTGCCGTGATCCACGAGACCGTAGAAATTGAAGTGCCTGGCCACGGCATCGATATCCGGCCGGTCGAAGCGCAGAAGTGTCGAGCGCGGGTGATCGGAAAGGTAGCGTCCTACGACATCCCTGGCGTTGCCGACGCCGCCAGCTGCCAGCGATCTGGAGGCCAGCAGCAGACGGGCGTTTTCGATGCCCCCGGCGCAGAGGACGACCGTCTCGGGCCATACCGTTGCACAACCACCGTCAACACTGCGCAGATCAAGCGACGCGACGCGCCTGCCGCTCGTATCGAGCTGGATCTGCGTGACCGTGGCATGCGTCAGGATATCGATGTTCGGGGCGACCAACTCGGCTGCCACATGGGCAAAGCGCATGGGTTCGCCGTGCTGATCACGTTCATGGCTGAACTGCCAGAAGAATGGGCGAAGCAGATCACGGTCGAAGCCGAGTTCGTCCGGAGGCGAATGCAACCGGCCAAAGAGCCTCTCGTCGTAGAGATTGGGCCCGAGATTGAGCAGTTGTGCCGCGCGATCGAGCGCCGGCGCCAGGCTTTCGCGGGTCATCGGCCAACCGGACACCGGCAGCCAGGACCGGCGCTCAAAGTCGATTTCGTCGAAACTTGCGCATTTACCGATCCAGGTATGTGTGCTGCCGCCGAGCCCTCGATTGCGCAACTCGAAGGGCGCTATGTCATTCAGCCACGCGAGGCTGCCGTTGTATCCCCTGCCCGGGCCTTCGACGCCCTCTCGGGCAATCGGCTCGCCGACATTCTCGACGGCATTCAAGGTCTGCTGCGCTGCCTCGAAGTCGGCACTGCCGCTTTCGATGACGAGCACCCGGCAGCGGCTGTTCGCGAGCTCACGCGCGATCGTCAGACCGACGGGACCGCCGCCGACGATGGCCACATCAGGACGAAACTCAGTGCCTGTGGGGGCTGATCGGAGATCACGGATCGGCATGAAAAGAACTCCCGCGTGCTACATACCGGTCGTAGCACCAGCGCTTTCGCACCGAAATCTCCCAATATGCATAGGGGAGTAGGGCAACTACTGATTTCGGCTAGTTGCAGCCTGCACACTTTGTTCAGCAGCTGGCCGGATGTCCATTTTGAAACGGTGCCGCGAGGCGACTAGGCTTGATCATTGGGGCCGGTACCCAGCAGGCGATTTGTCCTTATCCCTGGACGCCGATGGTCGGCGAGCGCGGAGAGCCGGCAAAGATCGGAGACTGAGGCATGGCGCGTGTAGGTATGAGAGAATGGCTGGCACTTGCTCCTGTGTTTGCGTCGGGCAAGCTGGCCCGCTTCAGCAGCGACGGCAACGGGCCACTCACGCGTTTCGAAGCGGATTTTTCCGCCAAGTTCGGCGTCGAGCATGTCCTGACGGTCAGCAGTGGCACCGGCGCGCTCATAGCAGCACTTGCGGCAGCCGGCGTCGGACCGGGCGATGAAGTGCTGGTGCCTGCCTACACCTGGATTGCGACGGCGGGCGCGGCACTTGCCGTCGGTGCCGTCCCCATCATCGTCGAGATCGACGAGACCCTGACGATGGATCCGGCAGATATCCTGCGAAAGATCACCCCCTATACGCGCGCCATCATTCCCGTGCACATGGCCAACATGGTGTGCGACATGGAGCGCATCATGCAAATCGCCCGCGACCACGGGCTCATCGTCGTCGAGGATGCCTGCCAGGCGGTCGGCTTACCTTACAAGGGGGTGCGCGTCGGCACGATCGGCGACGCCGGCGCCTTCAGCTTCAACCAGTTCAAGAACATCAATATCGGCGAAGGCGGCGCAGTCGTGACCAACGATCCCAGGCTCTTTGCCAGGGCGCGCATGTACCATGATATCGGCGCGCTGTTTCGCGGCCATCTCGACAATGCCAACGAGCCGCCCATGCTCGGCATCAATCTCAAGGCCAGCCAGATCCAGGGCGCCATGCTCAACGTGCAGCTGAAGAAGCTGGATCCGATGATCCGCCGCATGCGTCGTCACTACGATGCAATTGCCGAGATCCTGTCGTCCAGCAACGCGATGCGCATCGGTCCGCACAACGATCAGGACAATGCCGCCGGCCTGCATGTCATCTTCGACACGGCCGAGGAGGCGCAGGCCTTTGCTGCCGAAAACAAGCGCGGCGTCTACCGCCTCTACGATTCCAGCCGCCACGTCTACAGCAACTGGCTGCCGGTGCTCGAACAACGCACGGCAAATCCCAAGATGAACCCCTATGCCTGGACCTCCCGCAAGATTGAATACGCCCCGGATATGTGCCCGCGGTCGCTCGATATTCTCAAGAGGACATGCCGCATCGGGCTCGGCGAGAACTATCCCTTGCCGCTCATGACCTATTTCGCCCGACGCATGGTGCGCCAGCGGCCCGCCGCCAAGGGGAGCCTCGTCTATGCGACCTAGTCTGGACCGGATCGGTCCCAACTTCATCGATATCTGGCGCTGGAACCTCGACCAGACCGAGCGGGAAATCGATCGCCTGTTCCCGATATTGAGCGGCGAGGAAAGGGCGCGAGCCTCGCGTTTCGTCTATCCGGAACATCGACAACGTTTCATTGCCGGCCGTGCCGGCCTGCGCCTGGTGCTCGGTCACTACCTCCACCTTCCGCCGCACCGCATCGGTCTTTCCTGCAACGTCTTCGGCAAACCGCGCATCGCCGGCGCATCGGAGTTGCTGCAGTTCAATCTCAGCCACAGCGCGGACGTGGCGATGCTGGCGATTTCCGACCATTACCCTGTCGGCATCGACGTCGAGGCGATCAAGCCTCTGAAGGAGGATATTGCCGGGCATTTCTTCTCGAAGCGCGAGTGCGAGGCTCTGGCCGCATTCCGCGGCGACGATTATCTGCACGCGTTTTATCGCTGCTGGACGCGCAAGGAAGCCTTCGTGAAGGCCCATGGCGCCGGGCTGTCGCTACCGCTTGACTCCTTCGACGTGACCGTCGACGCGACCTCCCGTCCAAAGCTCGAATCGCTGGATGGTGATCAGGACGCGCCGCTGAACTGGAGTCTGTTCGACCTCGCGACGCCGACGGGTTTCGCCGGCACCTTGGCGGCGCTCACCCTCGGCAACGCCGTGCATCTTCGTTACTGGAATGACGATGTGCTGACGCTCAAAGCGTCAGTCGCGCATCCAGCACATAACGATCCCCGGCCGCGTCAAAGTGGTGGCAACCGAGCAAGCCCGGCTTGAAATCGGGCTTGATCGTCCTGATGCATCGTTCGCGGTAGTTCTCCAGGTCCAGTTGCTCGATCTCCATGATGTTCAGCCCATAGCCGTAGATCCCGTGCGCATTGTGCTGCGACGGGCGGAACACACGTCCTTCGCGCGCGAAAATACGGCCGGCATTGCGCGCGACCGTGCTGCCGAGCACCACCGGATTGCGCTTGTGCGGCGTGATGCGTGCGAGCCCCGGGCCATCGACTTCAAAGACGTGAAGTTCGCTGCAATGGTCCTCGTAGGCGTGAAACTCCGACAGGTTCGTAAACAGCCACCACCGCCCCTCGTGACGTGTCAGTATGCTGTCTGCGGCGGACAAACCGTTGAGTGCCGTTGCGTGCAACTCCCACTTCAGTGGAAATTCGACGCAGCGCCAGATCTCGATGCGCTTGGATTGATGTGTCTCGGGCATCATGAAGATGTCGTCGCCGTCGCGAAAGACGAAAGGGTAGGACAGATGGTAGTCGCAATTCAGCGCTACGCCCACCGGCTCGAGCCGGTCGCCGTCAAAACGACCGACCGCGATATGCGCCTTGCGGTCGCCATCGGCATAGGCTTCGTAGAACAGGTAGCATTCGTCCTCATGCTGAAGCAGAAACGGATCCGCCTTGATGTCCGTCGCCGTCGGTGGGATCTCGACGGATCCGCCCGGTTCGAAATCGTCGATCCGGCCGCTGCCGGTAAAGAGCGTCCAGACGGCAGCCCCTGTCCCGGCCTTGTGCTGCACGGCCTTCTTTACCCGTCCGACAAGATGACCGCTCAGGATGCCGAGATATCGCGCCAATTCGTCGATCGACGGCGGCGAGGCTTGGCGGCGCGCCGGCAGTGGCGTGGTGATCAGTTCCCCTGTATCGGCCAACCGCGAGAGTTCGCGCACTAAAAGGGTGGCCGCACGCTCCTTGATGAAGTTGATGTTCCTGACCGCGCTGAACTTGATGTTGAAGGACGACGACGCAATTGCAACGGACGAGGCAGACGCCCCGAGCCGAACGTAGAGCGCCAGGTCCACGGACGGCGCGCCGGTTGCAACCTCAAGATAGCTGAACCACTCACCCGCTCCCGATTTCTGATCGGAGAAGGACAGCGCCCATTCGCCATAGGGCAACTCGCGCACGGCGTCGTCAGGAAGACCATTCGGCGTCATGCGGATCACCAGGTCGAGGCCAAGCTCCGCCACTTGCGCCTGCGCAGCGCCTGGCTCCGCTGATGCCAATGGCACGATGCGTTGCTTGTGCGCATCGAAGTTGCACGGATTGTAAGCCGCCTGACGGCCGAACGCCGTCTGCTCCAGCCGATGGGCAAGCTTGAAGAACACGGACCTCCGACCGGCCCCATAGGGCGCGGGGTGAACGAGCAAGGCAGTCAGGGCATATCTCGGATCCGCAACGATCCGGTCAAAGACCATCAGTTGCCAATTCTCGAAGCCCTCGTTCTGCTCGACCAGGATGCCGATGCGCAAGGGGAGGCTTGTGACACGCATGGATGTTGCCTTCGTAAGCCGGGTTCAGCTCTCGTGATGTGAGCGAAATCTGTTGATGACAATCGTCGCCAGTGCCTGAATGCTGTTGCTGTTCAGGCTATCCTCATGCCAGCCCTCGAGGTCGAAGACCTCGCTGTCTGCAGCGATTGCACCACCCCAACCGAAAAGCAACTTACGGGCGCGGCGGTGGGTGGCTTCGCTTCGAAACAGCAGAACGGACTTCTCGTTCGTCGCTGCCGGGCGGTAGCGACGGGCCGCATTGACCAGCAGATCGGTAACATCGGCATTGACGGCTTCTTCCCGGGAATAGGTCGCCGCCCGCACGCCAAGGCGCTGGAGGAAGGCAAGCGTGAAGTTGAACTCCCTGAGATAGTCGACAAAACCGAGGCGGCCGGAAAACAGCTTGCGGGTGAAGTAGCCAATGCGCTTCACGCGGCGCTCGGCGTTCCAGCGAAGGCGCCGGAGCCGGGACTGCGACCTGACATAACCAGGCGCCCAGGCATCGATGACCGCCGTGAAACGCAGATCGGCGCCACGCTGGCGCAGCTGGCGGGCAATTTCGACCGCCAGCACGCCGTTGACGCAAAGCCCCATGACGCCAACCGGCCCTTTGAGAATGTCTGTGCCCATGCTGTCGACGGCATGCCCGGCGATCTCCTCGAGTGACATTGAGGCGAGATCGCCAGTGAGATCCGCATGAAACATGTTGGCATTGTAGACCGAGACGCTATCGCCGAGGTCGGTGGCAAGCCGGTAGTAGAGGAACGGATGATTGAGCGTGTAGAGCGTAAAGGGCGCCTCGGTTTTCCCGCAGGCACTGACAGTCCAGGGACTTGCACTCGCTCCGTCCTGTTCCGTTCCTCTCGGTTCCGTTCCGCCGAACAGCGCCTTGGCAAAGCCGCCAAATGTCGGCTCCTTGAAGAGCAGCTCCAGGTCGGCCTTCGCACCAAGCTTCGATCGGGCGCCGGAGAGCATGCGCAATGCCAGGAGCGAGTGGCCGCCGAGCGCGAAGAAGTTGTCGTCCGGCGCGATTGTCGGGACGCCGAGAACGTCCGCCCATATCGCCGCAAGGGCCTTGGTTTGGTCGGGTTGCGCCGGGGTCGGCACCGGCGCGTTCACCGTTTCGAGCCGGTCGACAACCGGCTTGGCAGCGGCGGGCGGGGCCACAGGAATGCGCAACGCTTTTCGATCGACGGTGCCACTGGCATCGCGCGGCAAATTGAGGAGTACGCTGATGCCGCCGGGCATGGCGGATTGGGACAGGTGCCGGCCCAGATAGTCCATCAGGTACTCCGGCAGACTGTCGAGCGGTTCCGTGGTCGTCGGAGCTGGTGTGACAAAGGCATGCGCGCGTTTTCCATCCTCGTCGAGCAGGACCGCGGCCGAACCGACGGATGGATGGGCGGCAAGCATTTGTTCGATCGCCGTCGCGCGCCCCGTCTCGAGGGGCTGCGCCTTGATCTCCCGCGCCGGGATGGCCAGGGCTGAAAGCAGAGCAGTGGGCCGCTCCAGCGCCATTTCGTAGGCTTCCTGCCAGAGCCGCAGCAGGGATTCGATCGTCGCCTTTTCGAACAGGTCGGCATTATATTCGATGGACATGCGCCATCCGCTCGGTCTGCCGATCATGATGAAGCTCAGATCGTAGATGACACCAGGGGATTGCGACGGCGCGCTGAGCAGTTCGAAGCCACCATACTGATGGTCTTCCAGGAAGGCCTTCTGCAGGTTGAAGTTCACCGAGATCAGCGGATTGCGCGAGGGGTCGCGGACCGGATTGACCAGTTCCACCAGCTTGTTGAACGGCATTCTGTGGTGGTTGAGCGCAGCGGTCACCGTTGCGCCTGCCGAACGCACATGTTCGGCAAAGGTGATGTCGCTGCCCATGTCGAAGCGCAGGACGACATTGTTGATGAAGACCCCGATGAGGTTCTCCAGGTCCGTCTCGTCGCGCCCGGCGACCTGGGAGCCGAACATGACGGTATTCTTCCCGGTGTAGCGCTGCAGCAAGGCGCTGACGACGGCCGCCCCGAAACTGTAGAGCGACACCCGGTGAGCGCGCGCGGCGGCGTCGATACGCTCGCTGAAATCGCCGGTATTGTTGACAGAGAGGATGTTGCCGCGGCTGGTCTTGACCGGTCCACGCGGCGTATCCGGAACAACCTCGAAATAGGGTGCGCCAGTCAACTGCTCGCGCCAGAACGACTTCTCGGTCTCGAAACCATAGCTGCCCAGATACTCCTGCTGCCACAGCGAGAAGTCGCCATATTGCAACGGCAGTTCGGGTACGGCCGGCTGCCGTCCGGCATCAAGCGCCGATGCGATCTCACCGACCTCGCGGCCCAGCACGCGGATCGACCAGCCGTCGAAGCAGCTCTGGTGGGCGGTGATCAGCAGAAAGCCCCGCTCGTTCTCCACCATCAGCAGCGAGACGCGGAAGAGATAGGGGCTGCTGAGATCGAAAGGCGCGCGGGCGGTTTCCTCGCCAATCGACAGGATGCGCTGATCGCGCTGATCGACCGGCACGTTTCGCAGGTCGATGACCGACATCCTGAAGTCGACCTTATCGACCACCTGCTGGCAGGGCCTGCCGCCGACCTCGACGAACCGGGTGCGCAGGATCTCATGGCGCTGGATGACGGTGCGAAAGGCAGCCTCCAACGTCGAAGATCGAAAGGTGCCACGGATCTCCCAGCGGACCGCGACGTTGAGCGCCGGATTGCCCGGCTTCAACTGGTCGAGGATCCAGCAGCGCAGCTGGGTCTGGGAACAGGGAAACTCCGCGATCACGGTGGCTTCGGCGGCAGGTGCAGTGTTGTTGGTCTCTTTCATACGCGTGATACCTGCTCAAACCGGCGCCGCGCGCCATTGCGGAAATCTCTCAGCGAAGGAACTTGCGGTTGGGCGGCGTTCAGCTCGCCGTCGTCGCGTGTTTCGGCAAAGGTGGCGAGTTCTGCGATGGAGGGATGCATCATCAGATGCTTGGCCTCCAGCTGCAGGCCACTGTCCAGCATGCGGGCAGCGATGCGGAAGATGATCAGAGAATCCGCACCCAGCGCGTAGAGGTTGTCCTCGACACCGATCTCCTGCGCATTCAGGACGTCGCGCCAGATCTCGCAGAGCCGTGTTTCCATGGCAGTGCGCGGCGGCACCCGGATGGCCGCGACCTCTCGTTGCGGCAGGCCGCGCTGTTCGAGCGCCTTGCGGTCGAGCTTGCCATTGGCCGTCTGGGGAAGCGCTTCCTCCAGCACCCAGAACCCGGGGAGCATATGCGCCGGCAGGTTGGCCTCCGCATGTGCCGCGAGCATGGATGTCGTGGGCTTGCCGTTCTCGTTCTGCGGGATCACGTAGCAGACGAGCTGTTTGTCGCCGTTCTTGTTCTGAGCGGCGACGACGGCGCATTGGCGAACGCCTTCTGCGCTGGAGATCGCAGCCTCGATGTCGCCAAGCTCGATGCGGAAGCCACGCAGCTTGATCTGCTGATCGCGTCGGCCGAGCAATTGCAACGAACTATCCGCGAGCCGACGCCCGACGTCGCCCGTCTTGTAGAGACGCTGAACCGCTCCCGTGCCGATGTCGATATCGACGAAGGCCTTCTCGGTGAGGTCGGGGCGGGCGAAGTAGCCGTTGGCGAGGCCCTCGCCACCGATATGCAGCTCACCGGTGACGCCGATGGCGGCGACGCGGCCCGCCTTGTCGAGGATGAGAAGTTGCGTGTTGGCGATTGGATGACCGATGGTGATCGGCTTTTCGCTATCCTCGATCCGCTGGACGGACGACCAGATCGTCGTCTCGGTCGGGCCGTACATGTTCCACAGTTCGCCGCCGAGGCCGAGCAGCGAGGACGCAAGTGCCTTGGGAAGCGGCTCGCCACCGCACAGCATCTTGAGGCCGGGGCGGCTAAGACCAGCCTCGACCAGCATCTGCCAGAGTGTCGGCGTCGCCTGCAGCACGGTCGCACCACAGCTTTCGACGAGCCGAACGAGAGCAAACCCGTCGCGCACCGTGTGCCGGCCGGCAAGCACGACCTTCGCGCCTGCGACCAACGGCAGGTAGAGTTCAAGGCCGGCGATGTCGAAGGAGATCGTCGTTACCGCGACGATGGTGTCGCGATCGGTGAACCCAGGCTCCCGCGCCATCGATGTCAGGAAGTTGACGAGGGCACGATGGGAAACCTCGACCCCCTTCGGTGCTCCGGTCGATCCCGAGGTGAAGATGATATAGGCCGGCGTCGCCGCGTCCGTCGGGACTTGCGGCAGTGCCGCGGCCGGGCCGGTCGCGCCCTGTTCGCCGTCGATGCGGATGATCACGACGTCCTTGCCAGCCAGAGTTTCTGCCCGGTCGCTGTCGCAGATCATGCCGGCAACGCTCGCAACCGCCAGTGTCTGGGACAGACGCGTCTCCGGGTGGGCCGGGTCGAGCGGCACATAGGCGTGCCCCGATTTCATGATCGCCAGCAGGGCGACCACCATTTCAAGCGACCGTTCGACCAGGAGCGCGATGCGCTGCCCCGGCTGCGGGACGGCCTTCTGGATCCGGCAGGCCAATTGGTTGGATCGCGTTTCGAGCTCGGCATAGGTCATCGCCTGGCCGTCGAGTTCGACAGCAATCGCCGTCGGCCGTTCGGCAGCCTTGCGCGCAAACAGCGAGAAGACGAATGCGTCGCGGTCGTAGTCGGCGGCGGTGTCGTTCAGGCCCTCTGCAAGCCAGGCCTGTTCGACTGCGGACAGAAGCGGCAGGTCGTTGATCGGCCGGGCAATATCGGCGGCCAGCGCCGCAACCAGTGTCGCGTAGTGGCCGATCCAGCGCTCGATCGTGCTGCGTTCGAAGACTTCCGCATTGTAGTCGACGTCGATGCGAACGCCCGCGGGGCTTTCAGTCAGGTTGAAGAACATGTCGAAGTTGGAGAAGGCCTTGGCGTTCGAGGAAATCTTGGTCTGCAGGCCGCCGAAATCCAGATTGTCCGGCACCCGCTCCAGATTGAACTGGATCTCCGTCAACGGCAGGCGATGCGTGTCGCGCTTGACGCCCAGTTTGCGCACAAGCGTGCCATAGGTGTAGTCCTGGTGCTCGAACGCGCCGAGCACAAGCTGCTGCGTGGCTTTGAGATGCTCGTCAAAA
Source organism: Ensifer adhaerens (assembly GCF_013283195.1). Classification (GTDB taxonomy): domain Bacteria; phylum Pseudomonadota; class Alphaproteobacteria; order Rhizobiales; family Rhizobiaceae; genus Ensifer; species Ensifer adhaerens_G. The sequence goes on from NZ_JABEKT010000004.1 coordinate 436,374, forward strand.
CGTCTGTCAGACGCGACTGTCTGGCGAAGCGGCAGAAGATTGACACAGTGGCCGACGAGCGTCTGACCATCGAGCAGGCTCTGCCCGGCCGAAGGCACGGCAATGACGATGTCGTCCTGGCCGGAGAGGCGGGAGATCATGATCTGCAGCGCCGCCAGCAAGGTGGAGAACAGCGTTGCTCCGGACTTTGCCCCTGCCTTCTTCAGCGCTTTGTAGGTTTCCGCCTCGATATGTCCGGTGACGGTCCCGCCGGCAAAGCTGCGGCGTTCCGGCCGTGGCCGATCCAGCGGCATATCAGGCAGATCGGGAACGTCCCTGTACTGGTCGAGCCAGAACTGCTCTGTCGCACCGGCGATCTCCGCATCGGGTGCCAGATCGATCGCGTAAGTGGCAAAGGACAGCGGCGACGCAAGGTCGGCCTCGGCGTCACGTACATTGGCCGAGTAGATCGCGGCGAGCTCTTCGATCACGACATTCACCGACCAGCCATCGCAGATGATGTGGTGCGCCGTGAAGACCAGACGGTGGCTGTCGGGAGCCATCCTGACGATGGACGCCCTGACCAGCGGCCCGTTGGCGAGATCGAAGGGGGTGCGCGCATCCTCGTCGATCAACTGCCGGAACAACACTTCGCCATCGCTCTCGCCTCCAAAGTCGATATCGGCGACATCGAGCTCGAAATCGGGAATGAATTCGAAACGATCGCCTGCCCGGGCAAACCGGATCTGCAGTGCGTCGTGTCTCGCAACGACGGCATCGAGCGCCCGGCCGAGGCGCTCCCGGTCGAACGGCCCGTCCAGTACCATCGTGAAGGACTCGTTGAAGGCACAGGAGGCTTCATCGCCGGCCTGGGCGGCAAGCCAGATCTCCTTTTGTGCCTCCGTCAGCGGCGCCGTCGACGGCCGGACAAATTCCACGCCGGCGGACGCTGGGGCGATTTCCTCTGCCTGGTCTTGCGTGCCGAGAATCCCGACCGATTGAAGTGCATCGAGGCTGTTGCGGAAGGCGGCGGCGATCGCCTGGAAATCCGCCTCGCTGTGGGCGGTCGTCAGGAAGCAGGGATAGCCGTCCTGGATATGGATGCCTTGCATGCGCATCTTGGCGTAGAGAAGTGAACCAAGCGGATCGTCGCTGCCAAACTCGGTGAAGAACCAGCTCTTGTAGCCGTTGACGGACCTGGCGATCCCGCGCCGTGCGAGATCGCCATTGATCTCGGCGACCAGAGCCTGCGTACGATCGGCGACCGCGCCGTAGAGTGCCGCCCCCTCGCCCTTGATGTGCTGAAGAACGGCGCGCGCCGCTGCCAGCACCAACGGATGGCGCACGAATGTTCCGGCAAAGAAGGTTGGCGCCGTCATCGGAACGCTGTCGTCGCCATAGTTCCAGCAACCGCCGTCAAGCGCATCCATGAAGCGGCTGTCGCCGACCAGCACGCCGATCGGCATGCCGCCGCCGATGACCTTGCCATAGGTCGCCATGTCGCCCTTGATGCCCCAGATCGCCTGCATGCCGCCGGGATCGACCCGGAAGCCGGTGACGACCTCGTCGAAGACCAGGGCGAACTCGGATTTCGTTGCGATATCGCGCAGCGCACGCACGAACTCGACCGGCCGCAACTCCGGATGACGGCTCTGAACAGGCTCGATGATCACCGCGGCGATATCGCCGGCATTGGCTTTGATCCAGTCAAGGCTTTCCGGATCGCCGTAGCGAAGCACGGTCATGTTGGCGACGGAGGCGGCCGGGATACCGGCTGCAACCGGTATCGCGACAGGAGCGCCCGCCCGGTTCTTGCCCTTGACCAAAACTTCGTCGAACTGCCCGTGGTAGTCGTTTCCGAAAATCACGATGCGGTCCCGGCCGGTGACCGTGCGCGCCACCCGCATCGCCGCCATCACGGCTTCGGAACCGGTGTTGCAGAAGGTCACGCGCTCGTGGCCGGTCATCTCCGCGATCATTTCCGCGACTTCGCCGGCAAGCGGCGTTTGCGGGCCGATGGCAAATCCGGCGTCCGCCTGCGCCTTCACGGCTTCCACGACGAAGTCCGGCGCATGTCCGAAGGCCGTCTGGCCCATGCCGTTCACGAGATCGATATACTCGTTGCCGTCGACATCCCAGATGCGCGACCCCTTCGACCGATCGGAGACGACAGGGAACACGATCTCCTTCCAGTCCTGACGGAAGCCGGCAGCAGTGCGCGGGTCGGCGAGCCACTTCCGGTTCTGGCCGGTAAAGCTCTTCGACTTCCCGTTCCGTGCCTCGTAGGCTGCAATCAGATTGGCGACGAACGCCTGTTTTTCCGGGGTCATCTCGGGCGCCAGGCTCTTGGCGCCTGGACGATAGAGCTTGATACGGCCCGCTCCGATTTCGCCGTCGGCCGTGGCGTCGACCCCATCCTTCGCCACCGGCTGCGGCGCGCTCGTCGCGGCCGGAGTGGCTATCGCTGCCGCAGTAACGGTCGCCGTCACGGGCGGGGCGGCGGAGCCCGCTGCCTGAAGCACCTGGAGCTGCTGCGAAACGACCGCCTGCAGCATCTGCAACTGCGACTGCAGGACGGCTTCGATGCCGGCAACCGGCGCGGCCGTTGTGGCGGGGGCAGCGGCAAGAAGCGGGAGAACCTGTGCGGCGACGGGCGGGGCGGCTGCGGCGGGGAGCGGCAGGGTGGCTTCAACTGCTGCAGCCACTGACGCCGGCGCCTGCTGCGGCTCGGGCGGCAGCTGCCGATCGAGATGCGCGGCCAGATCCTGTATGGTGGGAATGTTGCTCAACAGTTCCCGGAACGAGAGCTTGATCTTGTAATCCTTCTCGATCCGCTGGGCGAACTGACCGATGAAGAGCGAGTCAAAGCCGAGCTCAAGGAATGTCGCACCCGCTTCGCCGGGTCCAAGCGCCTCTCCCGACATGTCGCTGAGCAGGGTAATAAGCGAGGTTTGCAATGCGGGGATACGGCTTGCAGCAACGGCTGGTGTAGCAACATTCATGATTTTCATCCCGTCAAACGGTTGCGCTTGCGTGTCGGTGGAAGACGGCTCGGCGGCTAAGAGCTGCGCGACCGATGACGCCGGCCGGCTTTCGCCGCGCCGCGCGGAGGCAGGTGCGTCGATCCAGTGTCTTTGCCGCTGGAACGGATAGGTGGGCAGAATGAGGGGCGCGCTGCCGGCTGCCGGCGATGTCGGCCAATTGAGATCACAGCCGGACATCCAGAGCTTGCCATGGGCTTCGGCGAGCGTGTCGCCGGCGGCATGCGCACGGTCATGTTCCGGCAGCGACTGGACGACGGCGCTGACCGCATCGCGGCCGAGCGTCTGCGCGGCGAAGACCGACAGGGTGCGACCCGGCCCAACCTCCAGCAAGACAGGCTTCCGCCCGTCGCAAAGGGTCGCCAATCCATCGGAAAACCGGACGGCGGCACGGCAATGTTTCGCCCAATAGTCGGGCGACATGCCCTGCTCACCCGTCTGCCAGGCGCCGGTGACGCAGGAGATGTAAGGCGTAATCGCCGTGCCGTAGGTGACCTTTGCGGTCTCCTCGCGCAAGGCATCGGTGACACCGTCCATCATTGCGGAATGAAATGCATGTGAGGTGTGAAGCCGGCTGAAGGCGATACCTGCGCGCTCCATCGCCGCGCACGCCGCATCGACGGCATCGAACGTTCCGGAAATCACGCAGAGTTTCGGCGCGTTGACCGCAGCGACCTCGACCCCGTCGCCGAGATAGGCTGAGACGGTCTCTACATCGGCGCGCACGGAAACCATCGCGCCCTGAGGCTGCGACTGCATCAAACGTCCGCGCGCGGCCACGAGCCGCAATCCGTCCTCAAACGAGATGACATTGGCCAGTGTCGCGGCGACGAATTCGCCAACGCTGTGGCCGATCATCGCGTCGGGTTTCAAGCCGCGGCTCATCCATAGGCGCGCCAGCGCGTATTCGACGAGGTAGAGGCAGGGCTGGGCGATGCGGGTTTCGCGCTGTTCGTCTGCCATCGCCTGGCTGACGGTGCCACTGTGGCAGATGAAATCGCGCAGGTCCGTCTTCAGTGGTGCCCGGAGCAGATCGGCGCCCCGGTCTATCCAACGCGTGAATTCCGGTTCGCGGCTGTAGAGTGCGGCTCCCATGCCGACATATTGCGAGCCCTGGCCGGGAAACATGAAGGCGAGCGGAGGACGGTCGGTCGCGACCGCGCTTGCCACCCGTTCGTCGCCGAGGCGCTCGATCGCCTGGTCGATATCGTTGACGGCGACCGCGGTGCGATGGCTGAAGGCGCGCCGTCCGGTCTGCAGCGTGTGGGCAACCTGCGCCAACGGCAATGCCGGGTTGGCCTGCAGGTGATCGCGCAGGTTCGCCCGCATGGCCGCAAGCGCGGCCTCGTTGCGCGCGGACAACGGCAGGATGTACGGTCCCCGCGCCATGGCGTCGACATCACCCTGCGATGCCGGTGCCTGCTCCAGCACGAGGTGCACATTGGTACCTCCGACGCCGAACGAGCTGATGCCGGCGCGGCGCGGACCCTCGGTAACCGGCCAGTCGGTGGTGCTGGCGGGAATGTAGAAGGGGCTTTCATCGAGATTGATGCGCGGGTTCGGACGTTGATAATTCGCCATTCCCGGAATCTTGGCGTGATAGAGCGCCAGCGTCGTCTTGATCAACCCGCAGACACCGGCGGCGGCATCGAGGTGACCGACATTGCCCTTGACCGAGCCCAATGCGCAATGCTGCCGCATGTCGCCAGCATCGGCAAAGGCGGCGCGCAATCCGCCGAACTCGATGGGGTCGCCGAGCGGCGTCGCGGTGCCGTGGCATTCGACATAACCGATCGTCTGTGGATCGACGCCGGCATTTGCCAACGCCGATGAAATCGCATCCGCCTGCCCCTCGACGCTCGGCGCCGTAAACCCGATCTTGTCCGAACCGTCGTTGTTGATGCCGTAGCCGCGAATGACCGCGAAGATCCGGTCTCCATCCTCAAGGGCGTCTTCCAGCCGCTTCAGCAGCACGATGCCGGCGCCGCTGCCGAAAACGGTTCCGGCCGCCTGCTCGTCGAACGGCCGGCAGACGCCATCGGGCGAGACCATACCGCCCTCCTGGTAGATATAGCCACGCCGCTGCGGAATGGTGATCGATACCCCACCCGCAAGCGCCATGTCGCAGCTATAGGTCAGAAGGTTCTGGCAGGCCTGGGACACTGCCAGAAGCGACGTCGAGCAGGCCGACTGGATTGCGATTGCCGGCCCGCGCAGATTGAACTTGTAGGCGATCCTTGTCGCCAGCACGTCCGTCAGCGAGCCGACGATCTGCTGAAAGCAGCCGATCTGATAATTGGAGGTGAACTCCTCGGCTTTTGCCCGTTCGCCCAGGACATTGTTGATGAGATAAGTCGGCATCGACGCGCCGGCAAAAACGCCGATCAGACCTGGATAACGATGGGGATCGTACCCGGCCCGCTCCAGCGCTTCCCAGCAGACTTCCAGGAAGACCCGGTGCTGCGGGTCGGTAACTGCCGCCTCGCGCGGGAACATGCCGAAGAACTCGGCGTCGAACATGTCGATGTCAGGAAGCTGCGGCCGGGCCGGGACATAGTTCGCCGCAGCGCGTTCCTCGTCGGTAAAAGCGTCCTCGATTTCGTCCGGTCTCAGTTTCGAAAATGCATGCCGCCCCTCGCACACCAGCTCCCAGAGAGCCTCGACCGACGGGGCGCCCGGAAAACGACCGGACATGCCGATGATCGCAATGCCAGTCACGTCCTGGTCATTGCGATCGGAACCGCGCGCGTCGTCCGCACCATTGAAAACCGTCATGAGGCGCTCCTGCGGAAGTGGGACATGTTCTTTTTCTGGCGCGCCGCACGTTCGGCCGCCGTCATCGTGCGGGCACTGGCCGACGACTTTCCGTCAAGAAAACCAGCCAGTTCGCGAACGGTCGTATGCTTGAACAGCGCGACCACATCGATCGGTCGGGCGAGCTTTACCTCCAGCGCCGCATGCACCCGCATCAGCTGCAGCGAAGTCCCGCCGAAATCGAAGAAGTTGCGATCGAGCTCCACGGCCGGAAGACCGAGGACGCTGCACCAGAGTTCTTGCAAGACCGCCTCGGTTCGGCTGGCGACCGGTGCGTTTTCGGTGGGCAATGCATCCACCGGCATCGGCAACCTGGCACGGTCGACCTTGCCCGACTGGTGCAGCGGCAAATGATCGAGCACGATCACTGCACTCGGGATCATGTAGGCGGGAAGACTGTTGCGCAGCCTTTCCATCACACCGCGGATCAGGTCTGCATCGTCTGTCCGCGTGCCCTCGCGCGGGCACAGGTAGCCGACGATCCGCTTGTGGGACTGGTCCAGATGCTGGCAGATGACGACACCGTCGGCGAGCCGTGGATCACGCCGCAAGGCGGCTTCGATCTCGTCGAGCTCGATGCGTTTGCCGTTCAACTTAATCTGCCGGTCCCGCCGGCCGCGGAAGAGCAGGATGCCGTCGTTGCCGAGCACGGATAGATCGCCCGTCAGATAGCCGCGCACGTCGCCCTCATCGGTGCGGATCGTCACGAACCGCTCCGCCGTCAGTTCGGGACGCCGGTAGTAACCGATGGCGACCCCCTCGCCGGTCAGAACAAGCTCCCCCTCCATGCCGCGCCCGACCGGGCGATGGTCTTCATCGACAATCAATATTCCGGTGTGACTGACGGCACGGCCGATCGGCACATCCTTGCCGTCGAAGCCGGCGGGAATGTCGAAGGCGGTGGCGATAACGGTGATTTCCGTCGGGCCGTAGCCGTTGGTCAGGCGGCACTCCGGATGCGCCTTCTGAAACCGTTTGACATGTTCGGCCGAAGCGACTTCGCCGCCGAACATCAGGTGTCGCAGCGTCGGCAGTTCGCCGCAGGAGAAATCGGCGAGCAGATTGAACAGACCCGTGGTGATCAGGGAGACGGTGACGCCGTTGTCGCGGATGACGTCCCGCAGCCGGCCGATCGAGAAATTTCCGTCCGGCAAACCGGCAATGGTGCCGCCATTCGTCAACGTGCCCCAGACCTCGAAGGTGGCGATGTCGAACGCGATGGTGGCCGCGTGCAGCACGACATCGCCGCTGCCGAGCTCGACATAGTTCTGATCGAGCGCGAGCCGCGTGATGCCGCGATGCGGAATGGCGACGCCCTTCGGTCGGCCGGTCGAACCCGACGTGTACATGACGTAGGCCATGTCGCCACCGACGACAGCCACGGGTTCGAATGGCTTCGCCTGAGCGCGCGAGAGGTCGGCAACGAGGGCATGGAGGTCAGCGATCGTGCCTTTGACGCTCGGAACCTGAAGCATCGTGACAAGCGTGCAGGTATCGACAAAGACCACCTTCGGCTCGCAGTCGCCGATGACGTAGTCGAGATGGTCGACGGGAAAGGTCGTGTCCAGCGGCAGATAGGCAGCGCCCGCCTTTAGGATGGCCAGCATGGCGACGATCGTCTCAAGAGACCGCGGAACGAAGAGGCAGACGATGTCGCCCTTCGTCACGCCTCGGTCGATCAGGTAAGCGGCGAGCGCATCCGACAGAGTGTCAAGTTCGCCATAGGTGATCGAGTGATCGTCGAAGATGATTGCCGTTGCCTGCGGAGCCGCCTGAGCCTGCTGATGAACGATGGCATGAACCGAACGCTCCGGATCGTAGGACGCGGTTTCCTGCGAGCGACCTGTCGCGCGCACGGGCATCCCCCCCGAGCCGTCGCCTCCGGAAAATCGGAACTCAGCCATACTTCGCCTCCTGTTCCTCTCGCTTCACTGCCTGGCGGAAAGACCCAGACGTCCTCCCGGCAACAGACGGCCGGAGAAATTTGCTGCAATGCCGTCGTCTGCCAGAATTCCATGGTGGCGAAAAATGAACAGCTGATCATTGGGATAGCCGCATCGATACCCGGCGATCAAAAGGGTTAGCTCCCCTTAGTCCTTAGGGGGATGCGACCCGGGGAGATACGCAGACAACCCGTCAGACCCCGCAGACAGAACCGTTTGTTTTCGCTTTGTTTTCACGCGCTTCCAAAGGCAGGTGCGGCAGTGGACAGTGAGGGCCGGGCGAGGTGAAAACGATCGGCCGCGCCGAGCCCCCTGTCAGGCGGACAAGGCTCGCCGCGCCACCTCGAATTGCTCCATGTTCTCGTTCTTGAACCGGACGGAATTTGAGGAAGCATGCAGTCGCCGGCGCGATCTATGGAAGGTCGTAGGCCCTGATGTAATCGATGAACATGTGGGAGGGATCATGCGCCTGGTCCGCCGTCTTTTCGACCAGGGCGAGGTTGAGCAGCACATACATCGGCTGCCGGTGCTCGGGTCGTGTCTCCGCCTTCCATACGAGCTTCCGGTCGAAATACATCCGGATGAACTCGGAATCGATCTTCACCCCATAGGTGTGAAAGTCCTGCGGATCGGCGTCGCGAAACACCTCGATCCGACTGAACTGGGAATCGTTCTTGTCGTCGCGATGCCAGACATGGATGACCGAGGAGTAACCGTCCGGCTTGTCGCCGTAAAATTCCATCACGTCTATTTCCGCCGTCGACTTCGAGCGATCCTTGCCGATCAACCAGAAGGCGGGCCATACCCCGGGACCGACCGGCAGTTGGGCGCGCATTTCGAAATAGCCGTATTGCTGGGCAAAGCCGTTGCCCTTCGGATCCACCGAAGCGAGCAGGCCGGACTGCCAGTCTCCCTCCGGATCACGCTTTGCCTCGATCCTCAGGATGCCGTTCTCGGTCTTGAAAGGTGTGCGCTCGCCGGGATTGGCGAAGCGGGCACCTCCGAAATCCCCGGACCACGGCGTGTGGGCGATCCAGCGGGTTCCAGGCCCCCAGGCCGATACGTCCAGCTCATCAAAGTTCTCGTCGAAGGTCAGACGCATATCGTCGACTGGAAGCGCATCGCCCGTGTCCCCGCCCGTGTATCCGTCAGCCGAGGCGCCAGATGCGAGCATCAAGATCCACAGACAACCGATGACAGGCCGGACGAAGTGCCGAACTGAAGAGCGGCGGGCCAGGTAACGGCGCGGTTCGCGAACAGATGGGGTCATGGCGGGAAACTAGCGCGGCAGCCCGCCCGGGGTCCATTACCGATTCAGGCCGGCACGCTATGCGAAAGGCTTAGCCGCAGGCGTAAATACGCGGCATGCCCCCTTTGATAGGATCGTTTCATGAACTGGAAATGGTGGCATGAGCTTTGAACTGATCGGCTTCGTTACCGTACTTGTGGGGTTGGGCGTGCTCATGGCGCCCATCCATTGGGCTTTGACGTTCATGGTCGTTTCCACCACGCTCGGCTCGGCGGCGGCAATCAACCTTCCAGCCCTTGGCGGCGCGTCCATCCTTGTTCCCAATGTCTTCCTGCTGTTTTTCGGCGTCAGGATCCTGATGGCTTATGGCGAAGGTCCTGTATTGGCAGCCTTCGTACCGGCCGGCTCCGGCTTCTGGCTGATGGTGCTCACGCTTTTCGGCGTGCTGACCGCGATCCTGTCGCCTCGCCTGTTCCAGGGCGCTGTCGATGTGATGACGGTCGAACGATCGGTCGGCGCGAGAAGTTTCATAGCGCTGTCGCCGCTCAGGTCTTCATCCAACAACATAACGCAGGCCGTCTACGCCCTCGGGGGACTTGCCTGTTTCGGGTTCTGCCACGCCTATCTGCGTCGCCCGGGGGCTCCGTCGCACCTCGTCAGCGCCATCCTCATTGCTGCAGCGGTTAATCTCGCCTTCGCGGCCGCCGACATCGTCACCTACTTCTCCGGTACAGAGTATCTTCTGAGCGTGGTGCGAACGGCCAACTACGCTCTTCTGACCGCAGCGGAAAAAGGCGGACTGAAACGGATTTCCGGATCCTTCCCCGAGGCATCGGCATTTGCCGATTACACCCTGGTCCTGTTCGCCGCGACGGCGAGCCTCTGGCTCGACCGGATCCGCTCGCGGCTGACGGCAGCGTTGGCGCTTGCTTCACTCGCCGGCCTGGTGTTTTCGACGTCTGCGACAGCGCTGCTCGGGTTGGCCGTCGTCTTCCCATTTCTCTGGATACGGTCGATCATCACGGTCTTCCAACGGAAAAACCCCGGACGCCCGGTGTTTCTCGCGGCCCTTTTCCTAATCGTGCCACTCGTCCTGCTTACGGTCGTCAACCTGTTTCCCGAGATGGTGTCGACCGTCTACGACTTTCTCGATGAGATGCTCCTGTCAAAGGTCGACAGCCAGTCCGGCCGCGAGCGCGCAATGTGGAACGCAGCCGCCTATGAGGCCTTCGTCAACACTTTCGGCATGGGCGCGGGCCTGGGGAGCGCGCGCGCCTCCAGCTATCTGTTGGTTCTCCTGTCGAATGTCGGTGTTCTGGGGCTCGTCATCTTCTGCATCTTTGTCGCAACCATCCTTTGCGCTCGCGTGCCGTTGGCCGCTCAGCGGCGCGTGGAAGGTCTTGCAGCGCTAAGGGCAGCGAAAGCCGGATTTGTCGCTGCGCTCAGCACGTCTCTGGTTTCGGGCACTGTCTATGACCTGGGCCTGCTTTTCTACATCCTCGCCGGTAGCGTGTCGGCGCTGACATGCCTGCAAATCAGCGATGCGGCAGCACGCCGACCACCACTTGTCGGTGCGGCTAGCCCGCGCCGCATAGGAGGCTCCTGATGAAGGTCGTCGTCTTCAACGTCAAGTACAGCGAGAACCTCGGTGACGGTATTCTTGCGCAGTGCCTTGAGACCGCGCTCGCGCGGGGGACAAAAGGGCTGGAGGTCAAGACGATCGATCTCGCCGGCAGGACAGCGTTCGGCACCGGCGGTGGCGGGCGTCGCCGGCAATTGCTGAAGGTGCTACAGGCCCTGCCCGCGTTCGCGCGCCGGCGGGTTGTCAAGCAGGCACTCGCCCCGACACTGCGCCGATTGCAGGTCGAATGGCAAAGAGAGATCGAGGCAGCCGATGCCGTCGTTATCGGCGGGGGAAACCTGTTTCAGGACGATGACCTGAACTTCCCGCTGAAGGTGGGAGCCGCGCTCGAATGTGTCAAACGTAGCGGCAAGCCGCTCGCGATCTATGCCGTCGGCACCAGCCGGGACTGGTCGCCACAGGCAAGACAGCTCTTCGGCAGGCTCGAGGAAAGCCAACTGGTCCATGTCTCGGTTCGCGATACCATCGCCAGCCGCAACTGGTTCGGCCATTTTCCAGCCGGGCCGCACGCCCGGATACTGCCCGACCCCGGATTGCTCGTTCGGGAGATCGTTTCGAGCCACGCGCTCGAACCACTGAAGGCTGAGGACCGGGCGATCGGCATCTGTGTCACCGACCCGCTGATCCTGCGGCGTCATTCGGGCCACGGATCGCAAGGAATTCCGTTTCGGCATATCGAAGATTATCATCGATTGCTGAGCATGATGCTCGAAGCCGGATACAGGATCTGTCTCTTCACCAATGGCGCACAGGAAGACCAGGCCTTTGCGCGACGCATTCTCAGCGGAGACGGTCTCGCGGGGCAGATTGACAGCGGCAATCTCTATCTGGCCCCCCGCCCGAAAACGCCCGAGGAACTGATCCACATTATCGCATCGACGCAGGTCATCCTGGCGCATCGTCTGCACGCCTGTATCGCCGCCTATTCCCTCGGCGTACCGCAGGTCGGTCTCGGTTGGGATCCGAAAGTCGACGGCTTTTTCCAGTTCGTCGGCCGGTCAGAGTATTTTGCCGGCGATGCCGACGTCTCAGCACAACACGTCGCCTCCTTGCTCGAGGAGGCAGCCCGCAAGGGCATCGATCCCGAGACCCACGCCTCCATCCTCGATCAGGCCCGCGACGGCATCGCGTTCTTGCGAGAATGCCTGGAAATGCACCAGAACCGCGGCGCGAACCGGAAGACCCAGCCGGCGGTTGTGCCGAACGAACAAGGCTTGGCCGGCTACGCCTGGTCGAACGGCCTCTGACGGTTGCGGGCTACCTGATCCCTTGCACAAAGCAATTGGCTTCTCCAACACCTAAATTCCAAGCTTTTCAGCTCTTTACCGTTTGCCCCACCCGGCCGGATTAAGCTGATATCGATGTGGATTCCCACAATTACTAATCATCTTGGGTAATATTCCTAACCACCGGTTGTTTGCTATATACTTAAGTACAATCGAAAAGACCGAAGAGAGAGTGCGCCTTTATGGTGGGGCAACTTGGGGCATTTATAGGGTCGCAACAGCGCGGTGAACCGTCGAGTTTCGACACGAACCAACACAGATCGGAACTCAACGTTGCGCGAAAGCGGGTGTTCCCGGCCGGCTCCATTTTGTTCGAGCCAGAGGGGAGGTCATGCGTTCTGTTCTTCATCTCCGGCTGGAGTGTCAGTCGCAAGATTCTGGCGAACGGCACGCGGATCGTCGTGGAATTCATGCTGCGCGGAGACATGGTCTGGACCTTGTCTTCCGAGTTGACGCAAGAAACCATCCAGGCCCTCTCGGACGTGACCGTCTATGAATTTGCCGTGCCTCCCGGCGCCTGTGGCCCCAATCTTTCGACGAGGATCCAACAGAATTTCGTGCACGAGATGCTCAAGCGCCAAGTGCGAATGACCGAGCGGCTGGCAAACATCGCGCGCCGCGATGCGCTGGAGCGCACAGGCCATCTGCTGCTCGAACTGGCGGTGCGAGCCGGCAAACCGAGCAGATCGGGTTTTGACGGTTTCGAATGCCCCCTGACGCAGTCAGACATCGGCGATGCCGTCGGGCTATCGTCCGTACACATCAACCGCGTTTTGAAGGAGATGAGGTTGAAGGGGTTGTTATCCTTCAGGAATGGCATCGTCGAGTTTCTCGATCGCCGACGACTGGCCGAATTGGTTGATTTCGATCCCGGCTATCTTCGCACGAATCTCGACTGATTGATTGCGAGTACATTAACCTATGTTAATGCAGAGCAGAAATATATGTGATCTGATTGGAAATATATAACAACAAAATCATGAGAGGAACCCGAAGGTATATTTGCACTTATACTTGTATCTAGAATATTTTACACCTGACAAAATAAGAATAAAAAGGAGAAAATTCAATGGATATTCGTACAGCAACAATTGCGAGAAACTCCACGACGCGACCGACATCCTTCCCAAGCGCACTGGAACAATCCCTCCCCCAAGGCTTGAGCGGTTCGGACATGACGGATCAGGAAGAGGATTTCGACTACATCCTGCTCATTGACCCGCGCGCGCTCGACCGGGAATGCCTGTCGAAAAGTCTGACGGGCTACGATCCCGGACTGACGATCGTTACCGTCGGATCCTTTGACGAGTGGCGCAGCCGAAAATTGCAGACCGACCCCTCTGCCGTGCTTCTGATCGTCGGTGGCGGCAAAGTGGGCGACCTTGCAGTCTGCGAAAAAATCGAAACGCTGGTTGAGAAGTTCAAATACAGCCCGGTGATCGTGGTTGCCGAAACGGACGAACTCGGCCAGATCCTCAAAGCGCTGGAATGTGGTGCCCGTGGCTACATTCCAAGCAATGTCGGGATCAATGTTGCAGCCGAAGCGATCGCACTTGCGCGCGCCGGCGGCGTCTTCGTTCCGGCGAGCAGCATCCTGACGATGAGGGAGGCCATCAACTCGGTCGTGAATGGCGCCCGATGCTCAGACAGCCTGTTCACGCCGCGGGAAATCGAGGTTGCCGAAGCCTTGCGCCGTGGAAAGGCAAACAAGATCATCGCCTACGAGATGGATCTGTGTGAAAGCACAGTGAAGGTCCACATCAGAAACATCATGAAAAAGCTGAACGCGACCAACCGTACCGAGGTCGCCTACAAGATCCGCGAGTTCATGAAGTAGGCTGGCAACAGCAGAGGAGCCGGCAGGCGTGTTTTGACGGCTGCCCGCTGAACAAGAACGAGATCGGCTGACATGTCTCCTGTATCCGGCAATTCGGCCGGTATGGGACGACATCAGCTGTACGGCAATGCCGCCATCGCGCCTTATCCACTTCGACAGGAACGTGTCGGGGAGGCTCCGTTGCGGCACCCGCACCGGCGCATTCAGCCTGGACGTGCCTTGCCAAGGGCGCGGCCTAGGGCGTTATGCGCAAACCTCAGTCAACGGCTTCCGGCACCATTGACGAGATTGAGGATGAGCTGGTGAATGTTACCACCATCGCTGAGTTCGACACGGTCGAAGTCCCGGCTTCTCTGGCGCTGGGCTACGGACAGTTCGCCGAGCCGCCTTGTCAGTTCGGCCCTTATCTTGCGGCAGTTGGGATCTGCATCGACCGAGAGCCCCACCGATGTGCTCTCGATCGCCTTCACCAGATCCTTGATGAAGTCGCCGTGCACCAGTTCGTGGCTGCGAACGCCTGAGATAAAGGTTTCCCAGTTCTGCGCCATGGCGCCCTGCAGCGGCTTTGACGGCTTCGGCAGCGTATAGGTGATGATAAGCTTCGGCTTGGCCGAGACGAGCGTGCAGGCGTTGTTGTCTTGCGGCTCGTATTTCCGGGTCCAGGTCAGCTTGAAATCGGTGTGCGCGATGGCACGAACCATTCCGCCAACCTTTGGCCCTCGCTCGCCGATCGACGCGTAAAGTTCAGCTCCCGTCTGACCGGAAATTGCATAGGTGTGGGTCTTTTCCACCGCCTGCCATTCGGCATGCACCAGGGACGGCAACGAAAATGTGCAGACCATCATGCTGCAGAAGAGAATATCTAGCTTCACCCGAATCCCCTGGAAGGCGTCTGATTGCGGGCGACCCTACTGCATAAATTTCTGATCGGCACCGGCTAAAGGCAAAGGCGGTCGCACGTTTTCACGTTCGCGCGTCCGATCGGCGCTCCTGCGTCCGCCGCCCGCACAGTGAATTCGATGCCCCCATCACTTGCCCCTGCAATGGCGTCGGCCGACCGACGCCATTGCATTTCATCCTCCTCGTCAGCGCTATTCTGCAGCAACGGCCGGCGGATAAAGCATCACCGCTGCGGGTTCAGCAGCGTCCGCTTCAATGGTTTCCGGCTCGGTTTCCTGCCGCTTCGGCTCCCGGCCGAAGAACAGCGCATAGCCGGCCGGCAGCACCAGGATCGTCAGAACGGTGGCGACAAGGATGCCGCCCATCATCGCATAGGCCAAAGGCCCCCAGAAGACGCCGCGCGAGATCGGGATCAGCGCCAGAACCGCGGTCAGCGCCGTCAGCATGATCGGACGGAACCGGCGCACGGCCGAGCCGATGATGGCCTCGGAGCGATCCATGCCGGCCGCAATATCCTGGTCGATCTGGTCCACCAGGATGATCGAATTGCGCATGATGATGCCGAGCAGCGCGATAACCCCGAGAATGGCAACGAAGCCGAAGGGAGCGCCGCTGATCAACAGCGCTGCCGCCGCTCCGATGATACCGAGCGGGCCGGTCGCCAGAACCAGCATCGCCTTGCCGAAATGCTGGAGCTGGACCATCAGCAGCACGACGATGACCGCCAGCATGATCGGCGCCTTGGCGGCGATCGAGCCCTGGCTTTCGGCCGCGTCTTCAGCCCCGCCCTGGATGTTGATGCTGTATCCCGGGGCGAGGCTGTCGCGCAGCGACTGCATCTCGCCATACATCTTCAACGCCACGTCATTCGGCTGAACACCGTCGGGCAAGGTGCCGCGAACGGTGATTGTCGGCAGGCGATCCCTGCGCCATTCGATGCCCTGCTCAAGCACCGGCACCACCTTGGCGACCTGCGAAAGCGGAACGAAACTGCCGAAATCGGTCGGGATATAGATCGATTCCACCGACGACAGCAGCGCGCGGGTGGCATCCGGCTCGCGGGCGACGATCGAGACCGTCTCTTCGCCGTCGCGGAAATTGTCGAGAGGCACACCGGACATTGTCGCCTGGAGCATCTGCCGGACGCGCTGCGAGGTGACGCCGAGCGCGCGGGCGCGATCCTGGTCGATCACCAGCTTCATCGCCGTCACCGGCTCCAGCCAGTCATCATGCACCGCACCGAGTTGCGGGTTTTCGGCGAACTTCGCCTTCACCTGGTCCGCAATGCGGCGCACCTCCTGGCGGTCCGGTCCCATGATGCGCATCTGCACCGGCCAACCGGTCGGCGGGCCGAGGAAGAGACGATCGACCTTGGAGCGGATCGAGGGGAAATCCTCCGAAAGAATCTTGCGCAGCTTGACGATCAGCCGTTCGCGCGCCGGCTCGTCATTGGCCATGATGAGCAGCTGAGCGAAGTTCGGATTGCGCAGCTGCTGGTCGAGCGGCAGGAAGAAGCGCGGCGCGCCTTCGCCGATATAGGTCGCGATGAAGCGCTTGTCCGCATCGTCCATCATCCGCGCTTCGAGCGCCTTGGCCTCGCTCTCGACTTGCTTGATGCTGGTGCCTTCCGGCAGCCAGAGATCGACGAGGATTTCCGGGCGGGAGGATTGCGGGAAAAAGTTCTTCGGAATGAACTGGAACGCCCACAGGCTGACGAAGAAGGCGACGAGCGTCAGCGACAGGACGATGACGCGGTGATGGACCGCCCAGGACACCGTCGTGCGTAGGCGGCGATAGAAGCGGGTATCGAAGACATCGTGATGGCCGCCGGCATGGGCGCGCTGCTTCAGGATCATGTTGCCGAGCCACGGCGTGAAGTAGACGGCGACGAACCACGAAACCACGAGCGCGATGCCAACGACATAAAACAGTGAGCGCACATATTCGCCCGCGGTCGAGGCGGCAAAGCCGACCGGAATGAAGCCGGCGGTGGTGATGAGCGTGCCCGTCAGCATCGGGAAGGCCGTCGAAGAATAGGCAAAGCTGGCGGCCTCGACCTTGACGAGCCCCTCCTCCAGCTTGCGCTCCATCATTTCGACAACGATCATGGCGTCGTCGACCAGAAGCCCGAGCGCGATGATTAGCGCGCCAAGCGAAATGCGCTGCAGGTCGATGCCAAGTTCGTACATGATGGCAAAGGTTGCAGCGAGCACCAGCGGAATGGTGATGGCAATCACCAGGCCGGAGCGCCAGCCGATCGACACGAACGAGACGACGAGCACGATCACCAGCGCCTCGCCGAGCGCCTTCATGAACTCGCCGACGGCTTCGGTGACCACTTCCGGCTGGTTGGAGATCTGATCGACAACGACGCCATAGGGCAGAGACGCCTCGAAACGCTTGTACGTCTCCTCGACGGCCGCGCCCACGTCGGTGACCTTGAAGCCCTTGGCCATCACCACGCCGATCTGCACGCTGTCCTGGCCGTTGAAGCGGAACTTGCGCGAATAGGGATCCTCCAGCCCTGAGGTGACGGTGGCTATATCGCCAAGGCGGGTGACTTCCCCACCGGCCCTGAGGCTGAGGTTCCTGAGATCCTCGACCTTGTCGAGGCCGCCCTCGACGGAAATGCGCACCGAACGCGAGCCGGTATCGACCGAACCTGCCGGATCGACATTGTTCTGGCCGGCGATGGTGTTTCTGAGATCGTTGAGCGTCAGCCCACGCGCGGCCAGCACGTTCGAGGAGACGTCGATATAGATCTTCTCGGGCTGGTCGCCGAGAATGACCGCCTTTTCGACGCCGGGCGTCGTCAACAGCATGTCGCGCGCCTGGATCGCAAACTTTTTCAGTTCGGGATAGCTGTAACCGTCGCCGCTCAGCGAATTGAGCGTGATGAAGGTGTCGCCGAACTCGTCATTGAAATAGGGCCCAAGGAGCCCTTCCGGCAACTCGTTGGCGATGTCGCCGACCTTCTTGCGGACCTGATAGAACGCGTCGGCCACCTCTTGGGCATTGGTGTCGCCCTCCACCTGCAGCGTGATGATCGCGCTTCCGGCGCGGGTGTAGGAGCGGACGAAATCGAGATGCGGGGTCTCCTGCAGCTTGCGTTCGATCTTGTTGACGACCTGATCCTCCATCTCCTGGATCGAGGCGCCCGGCCAGAAAGCCTGGATCACCATGACGCGGAAGGTGAAGTCGGGGTCCTCCTTCTGGCCCATGCGCATCAGACCGAGCACACCGGTGATGATGATCAGGCCGAACAGGAACCGCGCGATGCTGGGATGGGCAATCGCCCAGCGCGAAAGATTGAAAGGCCGCTTTTCTTCGGTGGACTGGGACATCGGCATCATTCCGCGGTTGGGTTGGCTCAGCGCACGATTTCGGCGGCTGCGGTCTTGTCGGCGGCAGCAGACTGGCGGGCGACATCGCCCGAAATCGCCACTTTCAGGTTTTCGGCCATGAACTGCGTACCGGCGGCCACGACGAGGTCGCCGCGCTGCAGTCCGTCGATCACGCGCACGCCCTCACCGGTAAAGTCCGCAACGGTGATCGTCCGGCTCGTCACGGTCTGGCTGTCGCGATCGACGACCCAAACCGTCGTCCCGCCGTCCTTTTGAGCCAGAGCGCTCAGCGGCACGGCGATGTGGCGCTCGGCGTCGTCAGCTGACGCAAGGACCGTGGCGGTCATGCCGAGCAGGACGCGCGGATCGTTGGGCAGGCTGACGCGCACCGCAAAGGTTCGCGACGGCTGTTCGGCACTGCCGGCCACCTCGCGCACCTTGCCATCGAGTATCAGCCCCTGATCCGACCAGAAGCCGGCCTTGACCGCCATGCCCGGCTTGAAATTGGCAACATCGACCTCCGGGACGGCGATCAGCACTTCCTTTTCGCCATCGACGGCGACGGTGGCGACCGGCGTGCCGGAGCCGACCACCTGACCGACATCGGCGACGATGGACGCGACGATGCCGCCGCGATCGGCCACCAGTTCCGTATAGGTCACCTGGTTTTTTGCCTGCGCGAGCGCGGAAGCTGCGGCATCGCGCGTGGCAACCGCCTGGTTATGGCCGAGTGTCGCCTGGTCCAGTTGTGCCTTGGAGGCGACTTTCCTGGCAAAGAGCTGTTCGGCGCGCGCGCGGACCAATGCAGTCGTTTCGACCTGACGCTCAGCGGCCTCTAGGCTTGCGGCCGCGCTCTTGACCGATAGGTCATAGTCCGTCGCGTCAATGCGGGCGAGCGGATCGCCTGGTTTCACCCGATCGCCGACATTGACCAGCCGCTCGGTGATCTTGCCGTTGACGCGAAAGCCGAGATTCATCTCTGTGCGAGCACGCACAATACCGGAATAGCTCATCTGGCGCGATTGACCGGCATCGCCGATTTCGACCACCTTGACCGGACGCACGACCGGCTTGGCTTCCTCGGTTTCCTCGGAGCAGGCCGCAAGCACGAAGGAGATCACGGCAAGAAGGGCTATCCTTCCGCTCGATGCGAAACGGCGACGGGTTTGAACGGGCATGGGCATTTCCGCACTCCTGGGGTGGCATCAGCCAAACGGTTCACATCAGCGCCGCGCGCGGCTTTGTCAGTTCTTCAGTGCCTTGATCGCAAATTCGATCAGTTCATCCGGCGTCGCCCGATTTTCCTTCGAGAGACACTGCGCCACCATCTGGGGATGACAGAGAATGACGGTCGCAGCGCCGAAACATCTGGAGGCAGCGTCGGCGTCCTGGTCGGGGAATTCGCCCGCAAGAATGCCTTCGCGGATCACCTCGGCGACAAGGGCGTGCAGACGATCGATGTGCTTGTCGATCACATGCCAGTCGCGCTCCATGGCGATCACGACCATCTCGTGCACTTTCTGGTCATCGAGCATGACCTCGACGGTCATCTGGTGCTGAGCGCGGATATATTGCCGCAAGCGCTCGGTCGGGCTCAGCGGCAGCCGGCAAATCGCCTGGGCCTGCTCGTAGCTGGCCGCCAGCATGCGGCCGCAGATCGCCTGATGGATTTCAGCCTTCGAGGCGAAGAAACGGTAAATATTGGCTGGGGACATGCCGAGATCGCGGGCGATGTCGGCCACATTGGTCTTCGAGTAGCCGAAATGCCGAAACAGCCGCTCGGCGGCATCGAGGATCCGCGAGACATTCTCCTGACGCGTGGCGTCCAGCTGGCTTTCGAGGCCGTCATCCATGTAAGTTTGCTTCCGATTTACGACTGACGATTTTCGTATTTCGTCAGTCGTAAATCGAAAATCATCAAGCGTCAATAAAGCGCGACCGTTTTCGCCTCACGAAATGGTGTCCACCCGCCAGCCGTTCGCGTGTCGTTGACTCGACACGCTGCGGTGGTTACTGCCGAATTCCCGGGGCAGCGGCTCCACGGAATTTCAGCGCAAAGGGTTAGTATTCAATGGCTACTGGTCTCATCGCCCTGCTCGACGATATCGCGGCCATCGCCAAAATGGCGGCTGCCTCGCTCGACGACGTCGCCGCGCAGACGGCAAAGGCTGGCGCCAAGGCGGCGGGAGTGGTCATCGACGACGCAGCCGTGACGCCGCGCTACGTGGTCGGCTTGACGCCTGAACGCGAACTTCCGATCATCGGTCGCATTGCGCTCGGTTCGCTCAAGAACAAGCTCCTGTTCCTTTTGCCCGGCGCGCTGCTGCTCGGCTATTTCGCTCCCTGGGCGATCACCCCCTTGCTGATGCTGGGCGGCGTTTATCTGTGCTACGAGGGTGCCGAGAAGCTCTATGGGGTCTTCTTTCCGCACGCGGCACACGAACACGAAAATGCCGTGCTCGGGCACAAGACCGACCCGGTCGCGCTTGAGAACGAGAAGGTCGCCGGCGCCGTGCGCACCGATTTCATCCTGTCGGCCGAGATCATGGCGCTGACGCTGTCAACTGTCGCCGATGCCAGCATCTACATGCAGGGCGCCGTGCTTGCGGCAGTCGGCATCGCCATCACGCTGGCCGTCTATGGCGTCGTCGGCCTGATCGTCAAAGCCGACGATGCGGGCGTCGCGCTGGCCAAAACTTCAGTTTCGGCGCTGCGCGCCATCGGCCGCGGCCTGGTCGTCGGCATGCCGGTCTTTCTGAAGTTTCTCGCGGCAGTCGGCACTGCCGCAATGCTTTGGGTCGGGGGCAGCATTCTCGTCCATGGCCTTGCCCAGATGGGATATGCCGGCCCGGAACACACCATCCACGACATTTCCGAAGTCGTGACCCACGCGGTGGCTGTCGCCCCGGGCCTTGTCGGCTGGATCGCCACATCGGCGCAACAGGCACTGCTTGCAATCGTCGTCGGCGCCGTGACCATTGCCGTCATGGGCAACATCGTCGGCCCGATCTGGAGCCGCCTGAGACCCGCAAGCCACTGATCGCGCCGGGTGCCCGCACGTCCAAACTCTGGCCCCGAATGGGCCAGAGACGGTTAAGTTAGCCGGACGGTAGACCGTCGCTGGCACGCCAAGCCCAAATCAGCTCGTGGCGAGATGCGCCTTCGACGGATCCGGGATGACGACGATCGGGCTGCCGTCGCGGACCTGATCGTGCAGATAGACCACATCCTGGTTGAGCATGCGGATGCAGCCGGACGAGACGGCCTTGCCGATCGAGCGCGCCTCGGGACTGCCATGGATGCGGTAAAGCGTGTCCTTGCCGTCCTTGTGGATATAGAGCGCCCGCGCGCCGAGCGGGTTTTTCAGGCCAGGCCCCATGCCGCCGTTCTTGATGCTGTAGGGTTCGAGCTTCGGCTGCCGCGCCACCATTTCGTCGGGCGGCGTCCAGCGCGGCCATTTCCGTTTGTAGGCGACCACCGCCCGCCCGGACCAGGCGAAGCCCTCGCGGCCGACGCCGATGCCATAGCGCATGGCGCGCTGGCCAGGCAGCACGTGATAGAGGTACTTCGCCGGCGTATCGACGATGATCGTGCCCGGGCGCTCCTGCGTCGGGTAGTCGACCTCCTGGCGCCAGAACTTCGGATCCACCTCGGAAATATTCACCTCCGGAATGGGAAACGGCTCGTTCGGCATTGCATAATACATCGGCGGCACGGCGCCCTGTGGCAGCGGTGGCGTCTCGACCACCACTGGCTTCGGTGTCGGGCGCGCCGTTGCTGCGCAGCCGGACAAAAGCATGGCGGTTGCGCCGACGAAAAGGCTGCGGCGCGTCAGCGTGCCGCCGAGACTCATATGGGTTGTCGCTGACGGCAATGGGTTCGGCTGGTCTTTATCGGACATTCATCGACTCGAAGGGGTTGTTACGATGACCCCAAAGGAATGCGCTACCTTAAGGCTGCCTTAAGGGACGTGTTAAACAACCGCGGTCGATTGCACGTGGAGATCTTGAGTGCGGGTACTGATTGTCGAAGACGATGACATCTTGCGGGATGGGCTGAAGGTTGGGCTGGCCCTTGCCGGCTTTACCACCGATGCCGTCGCCACCCGGGAGAGCGCCGATGCGGCGCTGGCCGCCGGCAGCTTCGACGCCGTCGTGCTCGATCTCATGCTGCCGGATGGTTCCGGCACAGACGTCTTGAAAAAACTGCGCGACGCGCGCGACGATACCCCGGTGCTGTTGCTGACGGCCCGCGACACGGTCGCCGATCGCGTCAGCGGACTCGACATGGGCGCTGACGATTATCTCGGCAAACCCTTCGATCTCGATGAAGTGGCCGCACGGCTGCGCGCTCTTGCCCGCCGCTCCGTCGGCCGCTCGACTGCCCTCATCGAATGGGCGTCGATCCGGCTCGATCCCGCCCGGCAATCGGTGGAAAAGTCCGGCACGCCGGTCAGGCTTTCGCGTCGGGAATACGCGGTCCTGCAGGCGCTGATGTCGCAGCCAGGCGCGATCTTTTCCAAGACGACGCTGGAGGACAAGCTCTACGGCTGGCAGGAAGAGGTCGAAAGCAACGCCGTCGAAGTCCATATCCATCACCTGCGCAACAAGCTCGGCCCCGGCCTGATCGAAACCGTCAGGGGCATTGGCTACCGTCTCGGCGGCGACAACTGATGCGCTCGATCCGCGCCCGCCTCTTCGTCATCCTGCTCGTCACCACCGGGCTGATGTGGCTTTCGGCCACACTCTGGATCTTCTTCAGCACCCGTGCCGAGGTCGAGCAGGTGCTCGACGCACGGCTGATGGAGGCGGCGAAGATGGTGAGTTCGCTCGTGGTCAACCAGGAAATCGACCCGGACAGGCCAGCGCAGACCAAGGCGAAGATCCCGGTGCTCGACCACCCGCATTATGACCGGCAGCTTTCCTGCCAGATCTGGTCGCTGGACGGGACGCTGATCGGCAAGTCGGAAAGCGCGCCGGAGACGACGCTTTCCGCGCATGCGACCGGGCTTTCAGAGACGGTGATCAATGGCGAGACCTGGCGGGTCTATGCGGTCGAAAATGCCGAGCTTGGCGTACGCGTTCTGGTCGGGGACAACCTGCGCATCCGCGACAGGCTGGTCAACGACGTGGTCAAAGGCCTGCTCTTTCCGGCTCTTTTGATCATACCGTTGCTTGCGACACTCATCTGGCTGAGCGTCGGGCGCGGACTGGCGCCGCTTAGAAAACTGGCGGGCGATCTTGCCGCGCGCGATGCGTCGGACCTGCACCCCATCAACGAAAGCGCGACGCCCAGCGAGATCAGCCCGGTGCTTGGCGCGCTCAACGGTCTCTTCGGCCGCGTCGCCGGCGCGCGTCAGCGCGAACAGAATTTTATCGCCTTTGCCGCCCATGAACTGAGAACGCCGCTCGCCGGGCTGAAGACGCAGGCACAGGTGGCACTGGCAAGCAACGATGCCGAGATCCGCGAAAAGGCGCTTGGCCAGATTGTTGCGGGCGTCGACCGTACCGGACGCCTCGTTCGGCAACTGCTCGACATCGCCTCTGTCGAAGCGTCCGAAACGACGCCGCCCGCGGCCGAGGTCAATGCCGGCGACATGCTAGCCTCGATCCGCAGCGAGCTTCTCGGCCACGCCGGTCGCGCCGTCACTGTGGTGATCGACCTGGGCCTCTTCGAACTGCGGGCCAGGGTCAATGCGGATCTGCTCCGGCTTGCTGCCCGCAACCTGATGGAAAACGCACTGCATCATTCACCGGCCGGCGGCACGATCCGTTGCTCGCTGGAAACCGATGAGGGCAACGTGGCGATCGCGATAAATGACGATGGTCCCGGCATCCCGCCGGAAGAAATGCCCCACGTTACCGAGCGCTTCTTCCGCGGCCGCTTCAAGGCGGCAATCGGCAGCGGCCTCGGCCTCAGCATCGCCGAACTCGCGCTCGACCATGCCGGCGCGATGTTGCGATTGCAAAATCGAGCCACAGGCGGGCTATCCGCCATGATCATCCTGCCCAATCGCCTCATCGCATAAGTTGATGCGAAGCCGCGTCATCGGAGCAGCGCGGGACCACCGCCCTCGCGCGGCGCGGCCAGCCGTGCTCAGATGTCTTTATATCCACCCTCTTAACGTGTATCGAAGCCCTACGACCGCGGACGGCTTGCCGGGTTCCGGAGCGATACGGTTGCCCGGCATTCGGCTGGCCACCCGGGCGAGGCGGTGCGAAAACTCTGACTTGGCTTCGAATGACAGCATCGGCTCGCTACACGGAACTCCACGACCTTGCCGACCATGCGAGCGGGTTCGAAGCCGTCTGGGTTTCGACCAGCGATCGCAACGGGACGTATCGTGTTCTGCCTGACGGGCGTTGCGACATCGTCCTGCGGTTTGACGCCAGACTGACGCCGATCACGGCAATCACGGTCGTGGTAACCGGACCGACGACGCGGTTCTACGACGTTGCGCTCGAGCCGGGCATGGGATTTGTCGGTATTCGCATGCGCCCCGGCTTCTTCGAAAGAATTCTCGGCTTCGAGCCAAACGGCCTGGCCGACGGCAACTTGACTGGAGACGATGCGCTCGCGGCCCTGCCCGATTTCGAAACGCTTTGTGCGCCCGCCCTCGATCGTGACGAATTGGCGGTACGTCTCGCCGCGTTCGTCCGTCAGCGCAGTCTCTCCAGCGGCCTCGCCCCTGCCCCGATCAGCGCGAGCGTGATCAGCGCATTCCATGCGGCCGGCGGCCGCCTTCGCGTCGGCGAGGTGGCGGCCATGCATGGTGTCAGCGAGCGCACCGTTCAACGCGTTCTCATCAGGGCGACCGGTCTCAAACCCAAGGCTTTCGCGAGCATTCTCCAGTTTCACCGTGCCTTGCGTCTTCTGCGCGACCATCGGCTGAGCCCGGCAGAGGCGGCACTGGAGGCCGGCTATGCGGATCAGGCGCACATGAACCGCGTCTTTCGCCGCATGGGCGGCTTCTCGCCGGCCCGCCTTCCCGATGTCACCCTCGTTACGCTCGGTGAGTGATGTCCGATTTGTTCAAGATTGAACTCTGGAGAATACCTATCTGATCTTTGGCACGCCCCTTCCGTGGCGGTGCCGTGCATCGAGGGGACAGATATGACGCCAAGCTTTGGGTACTCGATTGTCTATGTTGCCGATGTGATGGCGACAGTTTCCTTCTATGAGGCCGCGTTCGGTCTCAAGCGCAAGTTCGTCCACGACGGCAAACTTTATGCCGAGATGGAGACCGGCCAGACGACCCTCGCCTTTGCCGGCGAAGCGATGGCCGAGATGAACGGTTTCGCCATCCGCGCCAACCGCAGGACCGATCTGGCGCCGGGGTTCGAGCTTGCGCTGATCTTCGCTGATCCTCATGACGCGTATCGCAAAGCCGTCGCCGCCGGCGCTAGCCCGGTGAAACCGCCGGAAGAAAAGCCCTGGGGCCAGATCGTCGGCTATGTCCGTGACATCAATGGCTGCCTGATCGAGATCGCCTCGGCCGTGCGCTCCTGAGCCGTTCCTTGACAACGCAGATGCCTCGGGGATCTCACTGAATGGAGATATCAAATGCAGCCCATGACCGCCTCGCCCTGCATCACCACCCAGCGGATCGACGAGACAAGAGACTTTTACACGAACTGCCTCGGCGCGGCGGTTGTCTTTGATTGTGGCTGGTACATCAGCCTTGAATTCGAGGGCGGGCAGTCCTTGCAGTTCATGGAGCCACAGGCGGGACAGGCTTTGTGCAGCCCTGCTGGCCTGACCTACAATTTTCGAGTTGGTGATGTCGACGCTGATTACGCTGAGATCACCGCATCGGGCGTGGAACCAAGTGCTGCGATCGAGGATCATCCGTGGGGCGACCGCGGCTTTGCCATCCAGGATCCGAACGGCATCGCCCTCTACATCTATTCCGACCGGGAGCCGGCACCGGAGTTCAAATCATTCTTCAAGGTGTGAGGCGGCCACGATGGATAAACGTATCGAAACATTCCTCGTAGACATCCGCGACCGCGGTGAGACCCAGTTCGCAATCGTTTCGCACCTGCGCGAGATCGTGCTGGCATCCGGCCCTGATATTTCGGAAGAGATCAAATATGGCGGACTGCTATTTTCCGCTGCGCGACCGTTCTGCGGCATCTTTCCCTACACCGCGCATGTCACTCTCGAATTCAGCGAAGGCGCCGCACTGCCCGACACCCATGGCGTGCTGATGGGTCAAGGCAAGGGACGCCGCCACATCAAGATGCAATCCCTGTCCGATATCGCGCAGAAGCATGTCGCCGCCTATGTCGGCATGGCGTTGGGGGCCGCCAGTTGATCGGAACGAATGCGCCTTATCAGCGGCCTGCAGCGTTCGGCATGCTGACCTTCTCGACATAATAGCGCGGGATGCCTGTGCGCTCGCGATCGCGATAAAAGTCGATGCAGAATTCCACAAAGGCCCTGAAGCGCTTCGATACGTGCCGGCGCCGCGAATAGATCAGGTTGATCGCCGTCTTCGGCGAGGACCAATCAGGCAGCACCGGCTGCAGCAGTCCTGCCTGCCGCTCCGTCTCCACGAAGAATTCCGGCAGGTAGGCGATCCCCTCTCCCGCAACGGCGAAATACTTGATCGTCCAGTAGTCGTTGGTTGTGCAGGTCGCCGTCGGCAGGAGGTCGGTTTCGGCAGCTCCTTCCCGCGTCAGATACCAGGACTGCAGCCGTGTCGGCTGGCGAAAGACGAGGCCGCGGTGGCCGGCGAGCTCGTCGGGCGTCGATGGCTGGCCGTGCCGCGCAACGTAATCAGCGCTGGCAAACAGGCCGTAGGACGAGACCGAAAGCCGCCGGCTGATATAGTCGACATCCGACGGCTCACCCCAGTGAAAGATGCCGTCGAGCGCCTGTTCGGTGACATCTGAGAACGGCTGCCGCGAACTCAGGAAGACCACATCGAGATTGACCTGCGGATATTGCTGCCGAAAGGCATAGAGCAGCTCGGATGTGATCGTCGTGCCGAACTCGCCGGTCGAGCCGACGCGCAACGTGCCCGCCACCTCCTGCCGCATCTCGGCCATCGCCGTTGCCGCATCCTCGCAATTCGACTGGATCAGCCTGGCATAGCGCAGGAATTCGGCTCCCGCGTCGGTCACGTGCAACTGATGGCCCTCGCGCACGAAGAGTTCGATGCCGAACTCGTCCTCCAGTTGGCGGATCTTGTGGCTGAGTGTCGACTTCGGCAGGCGATGCAAGCGCGAAGCCGCTGAAATCGAACGGGAATCGGCAACTTTCACGAAGCAGTCGAGAAGCGAGAGGTCCATGTTTCGTCCAAAATCTTGGATGATATGTCCGAGAAATACGCCATTTCGGCCCATTGTACAAACGAAACCAAACTGGGAAACTTCATCGACGCTAAGGGAGTGGTTTCAGTGAGCAATATCAGAGAATTCATCCGGGCAGCCTCGGGCACCGGCAACAAGGCCACATTGGCGATCCGCGGCGGCCGGCTGGTCAACGTCGTTTCGGAAGAGATCTACCAGGCCGATGTCGCGATCTATGGCGAGCGGATCATCGCCGTCGGTGACATCTCCGACTATGTAGGGCCGGACACGAAGATCATCGATGCCACCGGCAAGTACCTGGCACCCGGCATGATCGACGGCCATCTGCATGTCGAATGCTCGAAGATGTCCTTGACCAGCTTTGCCAAGGCGGTTGTGCCGCTCGGCACCACGTCGATCGTCACCGGCCTCGACCAGATCATCGTCGTCGGCGGGCCGGCCGCGGCACGCGAATTCCTCGACGAGGCCAGGGAGACGCCGCTGAAAGTGTTCTGGGGCGCTCCGTGCAAGACCCCCTACACCATGCCGCGCTCGACTGTCGGCCACTATTTCAGCCCGGCCGATCACCAGGCGACGCACCACTGGCCGGAATGCGTCGGCATCTGGGAAACGGTGCGCGAATTCATCCAGGAGGAAGACCCCGACGTGCTGGCAGCGCTCGAGCTTGCCGAAAAGAGCCGGCTACCGGTGCTCGGCTGCTGCCCGATGACGCGCGGCGCCCGCCTCAACGGCTACCAGCAGTCGGGCGTTCGCGCCGACCACGAAAGCTATTCGCCTGAGGAAATGCTGGAGAAGCTCCGGGCCGGGATGCACGTGGTCGTTCGCGAATCCTCGATCTCCCACTTCCTTTCCGACAATCTGCGCATCGTCACCGAGATGGGCGTCAAGGCGCTGCGCCGCATCAGCTTCTGCACCGACGACGTCGTTGCCAGCGATATCTTGAAGCGCGGCCATCTCGACAACATGGTCCGCATGGCGATCGCCATGGGCATCTCGCCGATGGCAGCGATCCAGATGGCGACGATCAACGGGGCCGATGCACTACGTATCGACGACAAGGTCGGCTCGATCTCGCCCGGCCGGGCCGCCGACATCCTGCTCGTCAATGATCTTCGCGAATTCCGGATCGACGCCGTCATCGCCAAGGGCGAGGAGGTCGCCCGCGACGGGCGCATGGCCATCGAACTGATGCCGCCGCCGCGCAGCGCCGAATTGCTCACCTCGATGAAGGTCGCACCGCTTGAACTCGACGATCTGAAGCTGCGCTACGACGGTGTCGGCGACACTGCCGCAGCCATGGCAATTGCCGTCACCCCGGAAAAGATCTTCGTGCGCACCCGCCGCGACGTCACCCTGCCGGTGAAAGACGGCTATGTGCTCGCCGATCCAGCACAAGACGTCCAGTATGTCACCGTGGTCGAGCGCTACGGCAAGACGAAAAATCGCCCGGTTGCCTTCACCTCCGGCTTCGGACTGCGCGAAGGCGCGATCGCCAGCTCGACCGCACCTGATGACAACAACATCATCTGCATCGGCGCCAACCCGGAAGACATGCTGGTCGCCATCAACCACCTCATTGCCAACCACGGTGGCCAGGTGGTGGTCAAGGACGGCAAGGTCCTCTCCTTCCTGCACCTGCCGATCGGCGGCATCGTATCCGACATCGAACCGTCTGACATGGCGGCGCTGGAGGACGAACTGGATGATGCGGCGCGGGCGCTCGGCTGCACCCTGCCCTGGCCGTTCATGTACATGTTCGTGCTTCAAATCACCGCGATCCCGGAATATGCCATCACCGATCTCGGGGTCGTCGACTGCGTTCAGTTGAAAGTCATCTCGCCGCTTCATGGGAACGGTGGCGAGGACGAACGCGCCGCTGCAGCGGAATAAAGCCTTGGAAGGGGTCGGCATCGCCGGCCCCTTCCTCACTTCAAAAAAAAGGGGAACACAATGAACTACCAACCCAAGGCCGTGGAGCCGGCCTCTGGCAAGGCGCAAGCCTCCCGGCTTGCCAGCCTGCTCGACCGCTACTTCCAGATCTCCAAATTCGGCTCGACGATCCGCACCGAAATCCTCGCGGGATTGACGACCTTTCTTGCGGCCTCCTACGTGATCGTCGTCAACCCGTCGATCCTGTCCCATGCCGGTATTCCATTTTCGGCGGGCGTCACGGCGACGGTGCTCGTCAGCTTCATCGGCAGTTGCGCCATGGGGCTCTATGCGAGAAGCCCGATCCTGGTGGCGCCGGGCATGGGCATCAACGCGCTCTTTGCCTACACCATGGTCGTCGGCGCCAAGGTGCCGCTCGAAATCGCGCTCGGCTGCGTTTTCTGGGCCGGCGTGCTTTTCACCGTCATGGCCTTCTTCAACCTGCGCCAGACGATCATCGAGGCTATCCCGGTCGACCTGCGCTACGGCATCGCCTGCGGCATCGGCCTGTTCATTGCGCTGATCGGCTTCGAAAACGCCAAGTTCATCGTCGCCAACCCCGACACGATCGTCGGGCTGACGACCTTCAACCCGGTTACCCTCACCTTCATCGCCGGCTTCATCCTGACCGTTGGCCTCGTGGTTCGCAAGGTTCCCGGCGCAATGATGGCCGGCATGATCCTCACCACCATCCTGTCGATCCCGATCGGCCGCTGGTGGGGCGATGGCAGCGCCTTCTGGCCGGACACACCTGACGTCCATACACTCGTCAACTGGAGCGGATTTTCCGCAGCACCCGACTTCAGCTTCGTCGGCCAGATCGATCTCGTCGGCGCCCTCAGCCTGATCTACGTGCCGTTCATCTTCGTCTTCCTGTTCACCAACTTCATCGAGGCGCTCTCGACGTTCCTCGGCCTTGCCGAAGCGGCGGACCTGAAGGATGAGCAGGGATTGCCGCGCAACATCAAGCAATCGATGCATGTCGACGCCGTCGCAGCCTTGATCTCGGCGCCGCTCGGTACCAGCCCCGCCACAGTCTACCTGGAATCGGGAGCCGGCATTGCCCAGGGCGGAAGAACCGGTCTCGTCGCCCTTGTCGCCGGGCTGCTGTTCGTGCCGTTCCTGTTCCTGTCGCCGCTCCTGTCGCTGGTTCCGGCGGTCGCAACCGCTCCAGTGCTGATCCTCACCGGTCTCTTCATGTCCGAACCGATGAGCAAGATCCGCTGGACCGACATCGACGAGGCGATCCCTGCCTTCCTCGCCATCGTGCTGATCCCGCTGACATTCTCGATCACCCTCGGCCTGTCACTGGCCATCATCGCCTATGTCCTGATCAAGCTGGTCTGCGGCCGGGCGGGTGATGTAAAGCCGGTCATGTGGTTCGTCGCCCTGCTCGCGGCAGCGCTCGTCGCCCAGACCCAGTAACGCCTCCCGGCGCCCCTTGTCTCCAGTCGTGCGAAGGGGCGCCGGCATCGTCTCCATTCGAAGGAACCTGTCATGCTTCAATCCTGGTCGAAGACCGCACCCGAGCTTGTCGACGTCGCCATGGGCCGCACACCGGCGGACCTCGTGATCCGCAACGGCAAGTGGGTCAACGTCTATTCCGGCGAGATCATTCCGCACACGGACATCGCCGTAAAAGCTGGTCGCTTTGCCTATGTCGGCGCCGACGCGAGCCATGCGATCGGCGAAGGCACCAGGGTTGTCGATGCTGGTGGCCGCTATCTCGTGCCGGGGCTTTGCGACGCGCATATGCATGTCGAAAGCGGCCTCGTCACCGTCACCGAATTTGCCCGCGCTGTCATCCCGCACGGCACGACGACGATGTTCATCGACCCGCACGAAATCGCCAACGTACTCGGCCTTGCCGGCGTCAAGCTGATGAACGACGAGGCGCAGAGCCTGCCGATCAACGTCTATGTCCAGGTGCCGAGCTGCGTGCCGAGCGCCCCGGGGCTTGAGACAGCCGGCGCCGAACTCTCGGCCAAGGACGTGGCCGAAGCCTTGAGCTGGCCCAACATCATCGGCCTCGGCGAAATGATGAACTTCCCCGGCGTCGCCTTCAACGATGCGAAAATGGTGGCAGAGATCGCGGCGACCCAGGACGCCGGGCTGACCGTCGGCGGGCACTATGCCTCGCCGCATCTCGGCCGCGAGTTTCATGCCTACGCCGCCGGCGGCCCGGCCGACGACCACGAGGGGACTACCGTCGAGGACGCGATTGCCCGCGTCCGGCAGGGCATGCGCGCCATGCTCCGGCTCGGCTCCGCCTGGTTCGACGTTGCAGCCCAGGTCAAGGCGATCACCGAGGCCGGCGTCGATCCACGCAACTTCCTGCTCTGCACTGACGACAGCCACTCCGGTACGCTCGTGCACGACGGCCACATGAACCGGGTGGTGCGCCACGCTATCGCGCAAGGGCTGAAACCGATCACCGCCATCCAGATGGCGACGCTCAACACCGCCCAGCATTTCGGCGTCGAACGCGAACTCGGCTCGATCGCGCCCGGAAGGCGCGCGGACCTGATCATCACCTCGGATCTTGCCGCCCTGCCGATCGAGATGGTGTTTGCCCGTGGCGAGCTGCTTGCGGATTCCGGAGCACTGGTGCGTGACATCCCGCCCTTCGTCTACCCGGCGAGCGCCCGCGACACCGTGCATCTCGGCAAGACGCTGCAATCAGGCGATTTCGACATCGGTCTCAACTCTACCGAAACGCGTGCGCGCGTCCGGGTCATCGGCGTCGTCGAGAACCAGGCGCCGACACGGGCGCTCGAGGCCGAGCTTTCGGCCTCTGGCGGCATCATCGAGATGGACCGCGCAAACGATGTCTGCCAGATCGCGCTTGTAGAACGCCACCGCGGTACCGGCGACGTCGTCAACGCCTTCGTCTCGGGCTTCGGCTATGACAGCGACTGCGCCGTTGCCAGCACCGTTGCACATGACAGCCACCACATGATCGTCGTCGGTACCAACAAGGATGATATGGCCAAGGCTGCCAACCGCCTGCACGAAGTCGGCGGCGGCATCGTCGTGATCAAGGGCGGCGAGGAGCTTGCCCTGGTCGAACTGCCGGTAGCAGGGCTGATGTCGGACCAGCGCGCCGAAATCGTTGCCGACAAGGCCGCAGCACTCGTCGAGGCGATGCGCGTCTGCGGCTGCCGCCTGAACAATGCCTACATGCAGCATTCGCTGCTGGCGCTCGTCGTCATTCCCGAACTGCGCATCTCCGACAAGGGCCTGATCGATGTCAGGACCTTCGAGAAGGTCGACGTCGTGATTTCGTGAGCCTAGCTGAACACTCTCGACCGCCCAAACCGGGCGGTCGAGATCTGATTTCGGCAAGCGTCAGGCGATGTACGGCAGCCTAGCCGTCCAGGATGATGCCGATTACCCGGTCGAGCACCTGGTGCAAACCGCTGGCGTAGAAGGACATCCGGTAGCCCGAGCCGACATTGCTGGTCATCGCGATCGTCAAGCCCGAAATAGGCTCGTGCTGCATGACAGTGACATAGCCGGGAATGCTGCCCTGATGGCCATAGACGAGCCGATCGGCGTAGCTGCTCTGGAACAGACCTGCCCCGGTCTCGCGCATCCGCGTGCCGGGAAAGCTGACGGCGACGCGGCCTTCGTTCATCTCCCGGAACATTTGATCCGTCAGCAGCCTGCCGCCAAACAGCGCGCGCATGAAGGCGACCATGTCGCCCGGCGTCGAGACCATGTCGCCGCAGGCATAGGCGGCGGTGAAGGGGAAGGAATCCGAGGAGTCCTGCAGGGCGTCGGAATAGGGAAGTACCCCGTCCATGCGCCACATCTCGGCGCCGGCAGCGATACCCGCCCCGGCGTCTGCCGCCGGTGGTGGGCGGTGATAGTAGCCGCGCACCATGCGCTCGGCAGGAAAGCTTTCGGTCGAGGGCGACCAGGTATTTTCGAGCCCGAGCGGCTCGAGCACCTGCTGGCGGACATAGGCGCCGAGAGACTGTCCGCTGACCGCTTCGATCAGCATGCCGGCAAGCACGTAGCCGGTGTTGTTGTAGACGGCCGGGCCACCGGGCGCCGCCTGCCCGCCGACCTGAAAGGCGAGATCGACCAGTTCCGCCGGCGTCCAGATGCGGTCCGGCGTCATCGGTATGTCGTACTCGAATTCCGGCAGCCCACCGCGATGATTGACGAGCTGACGCACGGAAATTGCGCTCGCTCCCGGCAGATCCGGAAACCAGTGCGAGATCGGCGCACTCAGATCCACGGCACCGCTTTCGGCCAGCCTCATCAGGGCGGCAACGGTGAACGTCTTGGTGCAACTGCCGATCTTGAACAGCTGCGTCGGCGAGACCGGCATGCCCCGCGCCCGATCGGACATTCCCGACGTCACGGCCACGATCTCGCTATCACCCTGCGAGAAGGCCAGGGAAACCCCGACGGCACCCTCGTTGGTGTAGCCTCCAAGCAGTCGGCTCAGATCGGCAAGCCTGGCGCTGTCACTGACTGTCATCTCGTCCATTCCACTTCCTCCGTGATATCGACGTTGGCAAAATTCTGGCGGCCGAGGGCGTCGAGCGGGATTACCGATGCGAGGAGCGCGGTGCGCGGCATCGGCCGGGCGGACTTCAGAGCAAACGCTCGTGCTCGCACTGGCGTCGACGCCGCCGCGGATGTCCCCTCACCGCATCGGCGACGTTTCTATTCTTCTGATCTGCCTGGTCATTGCCCGACCGTGGAAAGCGTCGAGGTGGGGGCCGCCTCTAGAAATCGGGTTGGCGCCAGCGCATCGAACGCAACGCCGAGTTCGGCGACATCCTCAGGCATCGTGGCATCGCGAAGCAGCGCCGAGGCGATCCGCGCAAGCGTGAGCGACACCTGAAAACCATAGCCACCCTGGCCACCGAGCCAGAAGAAGCCTGGTAGCCGCGGATCGAAACCGACGACAGGGGTGCGATCCGGTGCGAAGGTACGCAATCCGGCCCACGGCCTTTGCGGGCGACCGATGCGGAGTTCTGTCGCCTGCTCGATCCGGTCGACGGCGACAGCGACGTCGATATCCTCGGGATAGGCGTCGCAGGGCGGCGTGTCCGTTTCGTCGGCAAGTGAGCCGATCAGCTTTCCCGCATCCGGCTTGAAGTAGAAACGCTCGTGCAGATCGACGGCGAGCGGCCATCGGCGCGCGTCGAGCCCCGCGGGCGGGTCGAACATGAAGGCGGTGCGGCGCTTCGGCATGAAACCAAGGCCGGTTAGTCCTGCGCGCTCGGCGACAACATCGACCCAGGCGCCGGCGGCGTTGACGACCATGTCTGCCTCGTAGGAGCCAGCCGACGTTTCCACCTGAAAGCGGCCGGAAACACGTGCGATCGAAAGCACCTCCTCGCCGGAGACGACAGTCCCGCCAAGCGCCTTCAACGAGGCGGCCGAGGCATGCACCATCTTGCCGGTGTCGATATCAAGAGCACCGGGCTCGTAGACGCCACCGCAGGTGGTGTCGGCGCGGATCACCGGGATGAGGGCATTGACGTCCTCTGCCGAAAGCCGGCGAACGCTCGGCACCAGCGCCCGGTACTTCTGCGCCAGTTCATCGACGACCTGATCGTCAGCGCAACCGCCGAAATGCACCGCGCCACGCACATGCTCGGCAAAACCGCCATCGACGATGGCCGCCCGGCTGGCAACGGACAGCGCGCGCACGACCGCATTGCCGTAGGTCTCGGTAAACAGAGCCGCTGAGCGACCGCTCGAATGATAACCGAGATGGACCTCGCGCTCGATGAGCGTGACCGATGCCCATTGCTGGACGGCAGCGGCGACCGAAAGCCCGGCGATACCGCCGCCAATGACAATCACTTTGGGAGAAGAGGGTCCTGAGCGCATAGGTATTGGTAAAATCATTTTCCTATACGGTCAATATTTAGCGCATCGGAAAATATTCGATGCTTATTGCGAGACGGCTCGCGAGGGCGCGGCAGGCGTGCTGTGCATTTGCTCAGGCGACGAACCCCACATCCGAAAGACGTTCCTCAACGTCACCGACCGCGGCGCGACAGACAAATAGCGCTCGCCTCCCCCTCCGCGCAGAAGTTGGCCGGAGGGCTGCTGCATTCAGTCGGTGGCCGATTTGATGCGCAATCCGGCCGAAATCATCCCTTCAGCACTATTCATGCCAAAACAGGATTCACTTATATTCTCGGTAACAACATCCGAAGTGGAGAATGTCATGTCGAACGTCGGAATACTGGACGACGCCCCGGTCACGCCCGCCCGCCGTCACACGATTGCCAATCTGCCGATCAATCTCTTCGCCTCGGTTATGGGGCTGACGGGCCTCAGCCTGGCATGGCGTGAAGCCGTGAAAGTCATCGCCGTTCCCGGCATTCCCGGCGAACTCATCGGCTGGTTCGCCGCGGTCACCTTCATCACGCTTGCCATCGGCTATGCCGCGAAATGGGTTCGTCACCCCGCCGCCGTCGCCACGGAGTTCCATCATCCCGTTCAAGGAAATTTTTTCGCCACCATCGCCGTCGGACTGTTGCTGCTATCGGCTTTCTTCGAACGCTATAGTGTTACGGCCAGCCAGGTCGTCTGGATCATCGGGCTCATCCTGACCTTCACACTCGCCTATCTGGTTGCCACACGGTTTCTGATCTCACGTGAGAACGCAGAACACACGCTGCCGCCACTGCTAATCCCCGGGGTCGCCACACTCGACATCGCCGTCACTGGCAAAGCCATGCCGTTTGCCTGGGCTCATGAGATCAACCTGTTCGCCTTCGCCGTCGGCAGCGTCATCGCCGGGATCTTTATCACCCTGATCTTTGCCCGGTTACGGCACCACGAACCCCTGCCGCTGGCTTCCCGGCCATCGATGATGGTTCTCGTCGCTCCGTTTGCCGTCGGTTTTCTCGCCTATACCAATCTCACCGGCACCGTGGACATCCTTGCCAGTGTGCTCTTCTATTTCGCCTTCTTCCTCATGCTGGTGCTGTCACCGATCGTGTTTCGCAGCCACGTCCCGTTCAGTGTTGCCTGGTGGGCCATCAGCTTTCCGCTCGCCGCCTTCTCGATCGCCTTCTTCCGCTATGCTGAAGCCGCCGGAACGGAATTGCTTCGCGCCCTCGCTATCGCCATGTTCGTTTTTCTCACCGGCGCCATCGGTATTGTCTTCGTGAGGACGATGAACGAGGTTCTGTCGGGGAAACTGTTTCGGGTGCACTGATGTCGAAGGTCCATGTTGCCATTCTGGCGATGCCGGACGTCCAGTTGCTGGATGTCGTCGGGCCGTCGGATGTGTTTGCGGAAGCAAACCGCCAGAGTGGCACGGACTTCTATCGCGTGGCGTTGGTCGGGCTGGACGACAGCCCGATCCGCGGCACCTCTGGCCTCCGCCTGCTGCCGGACCGCACGATCGACGATGCACCCGATGATTTCCACACCGTGCTTGTCGCCGGTGATCCGCTGATCCAGACACGGCCCATTCCCGAAACGGTAATCGCCTGGGTGAAGGCGGCATCGGAAGGGCCGGGCCGACTTGGCTCCGTCTGCTCCGGCGCGTTTGTCCTCGGCGAGGCCGGGCTACTCGACGGGCGCCGAGCGACGACGCACTGGTCGCAGGCGGCCGAGTTTGCCCGGCGCTTTCCCGAGGTGAAGCTGGAGCCCAACCGCATCTTTACCCGCGACGGCAACATCTGGACCTCGGCAGGGGTGACAGCCGGAATCGATCTCGCCCTTGCAATCGTCGAGAAGGATCTTGGCCCTGATATCGCGCTGAAAGTGGCGCGCGAACTCGTGGTCTTCCTCAAGAGGCCCGGCGGGCAGTCGCAGTTCAGCACGCATCTGGCGACGCAGATCGCCCAACGCACACCGATCCGGTCAGCCCAGGAATATATCGCCGACAATCTGACGGCCGACCTGTCGGTGGCGGCGATGGCAAAACGCGCCGGCATGAGCGCACGCAACTTTGCCCGCCAATTCAAGCTCGAGGTCGGCATGACGCCCGGCGACTATGTGGAAGCGATGCGGCTGGAGGCCGGCAGGCGCCTGGCCGAGGAGACGAACGCGCCGATGAAGAAGATCGCTCGCGATCTCGGCTTCAACGACGATGTGGCTTTCCGCCGGGCTTTTGTCCGCAAGTTCGGCGTCTCGCCGGTCGCTTACCGCCGCTCTTTTGGCGTCTGAACCGGACCAGGAACCGTCGACGCAAATGCCACCACCCATGAGTTGGTTGACGACAGCGGAATCCGGGCGTATTGATCTAGTCATCTGATGACTTGATGAGTGTGTGATGCAGCCCGTCAACCGTACCAATCTTGCAGACAGCGCCGCTGAAAACCTGCGCGCCGAAATCGTCAGCGGCCGCTGGGGTGTGGGCGACCGCATCCCGAACGAAACAGCGCTGACCGAGCTCTTGTCCGTCAGCCGCGGCACGGTGCGCGAAGCCGTGCGCGTGCTGGTCTCGCAAGGCCTGCTCGATACCCGCCAGGGCTCCGGCACCTATGTGCGCTCGGCGGTCGATCCGGCGGGCGCGCTCGACCGCGTCAAACGCGCCGGACTGCGCGATCAATGGGAGGCGCGCGCCGCCCTCGATGTCGAGGCCGCCAGACTTGCGGCAATCCGCCATACGCCAGGCGACCTTGAGCGAATGACCCGTCTGCTTCAGGCGCGCGGTACCATCGCCGACGGCGGCTATGAAGCATTCGGCCAACGCGACATCGCGTTCCACAAATCCATCGTCGATGCCGCGGGCAACCGCGCCATCGTCGGCCTCTATGATTTCTTCACCGCATCGATCCTCGAAACCATTCACTCGACACTCAAGGGCGACGTGCCGGAACCGGACGACGAGGCCCATGCGGCTATCGTCACGGCCATCGCCACCGGCGATCCGGACCGGGCTGCCGCCGCAGTCCGCGCCTTCATGGCGCCGGTGCTGCGCGAACTCGACAGGCTTCTTTCGCAATGAACCAGACTTTTCGCGACCCCAATCCGTCGGCCCATCAGATCGCGGCCATCAATGGCCTCGAAGATCAGCTCATCGACGCTGAAGCCGATAGCGTTCCCGAACCGCAGCCGCCGGTCATGCCCCGCGGAGCGGCGCGCTTCGTGCTCGGCGCCAGCCTGGTGCTGATCGCCTTCAACCTGCGTCCGCTGTTTTCCAGCCTCTCGGTGCTTTTGCCGGAGGTGATACGCGACACCGGTCTTTCGACCTCAGGCGCCAGCCTGCTGACGACGCTGCCCGTGCTTTGCCTTGGGCTGTTTGCGCCGCTGGCGCCAAAACTGGCGCAGCGGTTTGGTGCCGAACGCACGTTGCTCGCGGCTCTGCTCCTGCTGGCGCTCGGCACGGCGCTTCGCGGTTTCGGACCGGTGCCCCTGCTCTTCCTGTCGACATTTGCGGCGGGTGCCGCCATCGCCATCGGCAACGTCCTGCTTCCCGGCCTCGTCAAGCGCGACTTTGCCGACAAGGCGGCTGTTATGACCGGGCTTTACACGATGGCGCTTTGCGCAGGCGCTGCCGGCGCCGCCGGCCTGACCCTGCCACTTGAGCACGGCGTTACCGGCTCCTGGTCGGGGGCACTTGCCATCTGGGCGCTTCCTGCCTTCATCGTTCTGTTGATCTGGACGCCGCAAGCGCTTGGCAGCAAGGCGCAGGTGAGACACAGCGGCTTCCGCGTCGTTGGCCTCTGGCGCGACCGGCTCGCCTGGCAGGTGACGCTGTTCATGGGCCTGCAATCAGCGCTCGCCTACTGCATCTTCGGCTGGCTCGCCCCCATTCTGCGGGAGCGCGGCTTCGACCCGGCAACGGCCGGCGCGATCGTCTCGGTCTCGATCATGACCCAGGTCGTCACCTGCCTGCTGGTCCCCTCGTTTGCGGTTCGCCGCAAGGACCAACGCGGCATCAATGTCGCGCTGGTCGCGGCAGCGGTCGTCGCGCTGCTCGGCATTCTCTTTGCGCCGCCGTCGACGGTGATCTTCTGGGCCATTCTGCAGGGGTTCGGCCAGGGCGGGTTGATTGCGGTCGCAATGACACTGATCGTGCTGCGCTCGCCCGATTCCCACGTTGCCGCCCATCTCTCGGGCATGGCGCAAGGGGTCGGCTATGTGCTCGCCGCTATCGGCCCGCTGCTTGTCGGGCTCATTCGTGACTGGACCGGAAGTTTCGATGCAGCCGCCGTCCTGTTCGTGGCGCTTGGCCTCGGCGCGGCGATCATGGGCTTTGGCGCCGGCCGCGCGCTGCATGTCGGCGCGCAAACGATCAGGATCGACGACTGAACATCATTGTTCAGCCGTCGTTTCTCAAACCTATTCAGGAAGCCCGCTCCATTTCCGGCAGGGCCTCAAACAGGTCTGCGACGAGGCCGTAGTCGGCGACCTGGAAGATCGGTGCCTCCTCGTCCTTGTTGATGGCGACGATGACCTTACTGTCCTTCATGCCGGCCAGATGCTGGATCGCA
Organism: Ensifer adhaerens; assembly: GCF_013283195.1. Lineage (GTDB taxonomy): Bacteria > Pseudomonadota > Alphaproteobacteria > Rhizobiales > Rhizobiaceae > Ensifer > Ensifer adhaerens_G. The sequence continues at coordinate 476,088 of NZ_JABEKT010000004.1, forward strand.
CCGGAGATGCCGCAGGCGATGTAGAGATCGGGGGCGACCACCTTGCCGGTCTGGCCGACCTGCCAGTCGTTCGGGGCGTAACCGGCATCGACGGCGGCACGCGATGCGCCGACGGCGGCACCGAGCTTGTCGGCAACCGGAAGGATGACTTCCTGGAACTTTTCCGACGAACCGAGCGCCCGGCCACCCGAGATGATGATCTTGGCCGAGGTCAGTTCCGGACGATCCGACGACGACAGCGCATCGGCGACGAAGGTCGACAGGCCCGGATTGGCGGCAGCAGACACCGTCTCGACCGCAGCCGAGCCGCCTTCAGGGGCCGAGGCGAACGAGGCGGTGCGCACGGTGATCACCTTCTTGGCCTCTGTCGTCTGCACCGTCTGGATGGCATTGCCGGCATAGATCGGACGCTTGAAGGTGTCGGAAGAGACAACTTCGGTGATTTCCGAGACCTGGACGACGTCCAGAAGCGCTGCAACCCGCGGCAGCACGTTCTTGCCGACCGAGGTGGCGGCGGCCAGAATGGTGTCGTAGCCGCCGGCAAGCGACACAATGAGGGCTGCCAAGGGCTCGGCCAGGTTGTTGGCAAGGCTTGCATCCTCGGCCACCAGCACCTTGGCGACGCCGGAAAGCTTGGCGGCCTGGTCAGCTGCCGCCTTGGCGCCGGCACCGGCCACCAGCACATGCACGTCGCCGCCGATTTTGCTCGCTGCCGTCAGCGCCTTGGCGGTCTGGTCGGAAAGGTGGCTGCCGTCGTGATCAGCCAGAAGCAGAATAGCCATGATCTTGTCCTCTAGAAAAATGGTTCGTTCCCGAAATCCGTCAGGGCCTGCCGAAAACGGTGAGGCGTGAGAACCGGCGCGCAGCGTACTCTAGTACGTGAGCACCGGAAGCGCAGCGACACGCCGTTTGCAGGCGGACCTCACGGATTTCCGAGCACGCCGGCTTCGGTCTTGAGCTTTTCAACGAGCTCGGCCACCGACTTGACCTTGATGCCGGCCTTGCGGCCTTCCGGCTCCTCGGTCTTCAGCACCTTCAGCCGTGGCGTCGTATCGACGCCGAAATCGGCGGGCGACTTCTTGTCGAGCGGCTTCTTCTTCGCCTTCATGATGTTGGGCAGCGAGGCATAACGCGGCTCGTTGAGGCGCAGGTCGGTGGTGACCACTGCCGGCAGCTTGATGTCGATCGTCTGCAGACCGCCATCGACTTCACGTGTCACGGTTGCCTTGCCGTCGCCGATCTCGACCTTGGAGGCGAAGGTACCCTGCGCCCAGCCGAGCAAGGCCGACAGCATCTGGCCGGTCTGGTTCGAATCGTCGTCGATCGCCTGCTTGCCGACGATGATCAGGCCGGGCTGTTCGGCCTCGGCAACACCCTTGACGATCTTGGCGACTGCGAGCGGCTCGACCTGGTCCTCGGTCTCGACCAGGATCGCCCGGTCGGCACCCATGGCGAGCGCGGTGCGCAACGTCTCTTCGGCCTTGGCCGGACCCACCGACACGACCACGACCTCGTCGGCCTTGCCGGCTTCCTTCAGCCGCAGCGCCTCTTCCACCGAGATCTCGTCGAACGGGTTCATCGACATCTTCACATTGGCAAGCTCGACACCCGAGCCGTCCGCCTTCACCCGGATCTTGACGTTGTAGTCAACCACCCGCTTAACCGTCACAAGTATTTTCATGGCCAACCCTTTCCGGCAATTCTCGTTGTCTACTGATGACCGTTACATGCGCCCGCGCTTGGCTTCGGGATCGTAGGGCGATTCTTCGATGACGCGGGCCTTGCGCCGCTCGCCGAGGATCGGGACTTCCAGTTCCGTTCCCGGCACGCCAAGCTCGACCGGCAGCAACGCGAATGCCACATCGTGGCCGAGCGTATAGGCATAACCGCCCGAGGTGATGCGCCCGACCAGCTTGCCCTGGTGATAGACGCCTTCGTAGATCAGCGAGCTTGCACCGTCGGTGTCGATCGCGATGGTGAAGGAGCGACGGGCAACACCCGCTTCCTTCGCCTTTACCAGCGCATCGCGGCCGATGAAGCAGCCCTTGTCGAGGCGCACGAAACGATCAAGGCTGCTCTCCCAGGCGCTGAGCTCCGGGTTCATGTCGCGGTACATCGCCCGGTAGGACTTTTCGAGCCGTAGTGATTCCAGCGCCTGCAGGCCGATCAATCGAAGGCCATGCGCCTCGCCGGCAGCAAGCAGCGCATCGAGCAGGTGCCGCTGGTAGCAGAGCGGGTGATAGAGTTCCCAGCCAAGCTCGCCTTCGTAGTTGACGCGCAGCAGACGGACGTCGCTGGCGAGCCCCACCGTACCGGTCTGCACGCCGAACCACGGGAAAGCCTCGTTGGAAAGATCGATCTCGGTCAGCGTCTGCAGCACCTCGCGCGCCTTCGGCCCGACGATGGTGAAGCAGCCACGATCGTTGGTGACGTTGCGCAGTTGCACGCTGCCGTCCCTCGGCAGAAGCTTCGAGAGATCGTCGAAGTTCCAGCGCTCTGCCCGCGGCGTCGAGATCAGGTAGAACAAGCCGTCTTCGAGACGGGCGACGACATATTCAGCCTGCACTCCACCCTTCTGCGTCAGGTGATGACTGAGGTTGACGCGACCGGTCTTTGGCAGGCGGTTGGCGAGGATGCCGTCCAGCCAGGCTTCGGCGCCCGGTCCGCTCACTTCGAACTTGGTCATCGGCGTCATCTCGACGAGGCCGACGGCATTGCGCACGGCGTGGACTTCCTCACCAACGTATTTGCCCTTTTCGGTCCAGCGCCAGCTGTATTGGTCCTTGGCCTCGGCACCCTCGGGCGCAAACCAGTTGGGCATTTCCCAGCCGTTGAGAACGCTCCAGACGGCACCTTTTTGCGTCAGACGATCGTAGGAAGGCGCAGTCTTCTGTGGCCGGGCGGCCGGCATGTCCTGGCCGGGATAATGCTGTTCGGCATGGGTGCCCCAGGCCTCGCGCACTTTTTCCCGCGTCCAGTTCTTGTTGGCGTAGTCGCCGAAACGGCGCGGGTCCAGCTCGGAGGTATCGAGGCTGTTGCCGCCTTCGACAATGCGCTCGGAGAGGTAATAGCCGATCGCGCCGCCCCAGAGGATGCCACCTGGCACGCCCTCTGCGATCCAGACATTGTCCAATCCCCAGGCCGGTCCCACCAGCGGCAGTTCGTCGGCGGTCATCTGGAAGGGACCACGGACATTGGCCTTGATGCCGACGCGGCCGAGCGCCGGCACGAGGTCCATCGCCCGCTCCCAGTTCCAGGAAACCGAATCGAAATCCTCTTCGAGCAGGTCGGCACCAAACCACTCCGGCACGCCGTTTTCGGCAAAGAGCTTCAGGTGCTCGGTCTTCTCGTAGGGGCCGAACATCAGGCCGTCGCCCTCTTCGCGCAGATAGCCCTCGAACCCCTCGTCACGCAGGATCGGCATCTCGGGCAGGCCCTGGCGCTTGCGCTCGATTACCTCGGGAACGGCATCGGTGATCCAGTATTGATGCACGATCGGGATCGCCGGAATGTCGAGGCCGAGCATGGCGCCGGTCTGGCGCGCATAGTTGCCGGTCGCCGAAATGATGTGCTCGCAGATGATCTCGCCCTGATTGGTCTTGATCTTCCACTCGCCGCTCGGCATGCGCTCGAAACCGCGCACCTCGGTGTTGAGATAGATCTTGGCGCCGCGATCGCGGGCACCCTTGGCCATGGCCTGCGTCACGTCGGCCGGCGCGATGTGACCGTCATCGGGATGGTAGAGGGCGCCCAGCATCTCCTTGTTGTTTTCAAGCAGCGGCCAGAGATCACGGGCCTCGGCCGGCGAGATCAGTTCAGCGCGAATACCCTGAACCTCGGCGACGCTCATGTAGCTCTTGTATTCGTCGAACCGGTCGCGGGTATTGGCGATGCGCAGCTGGCCGCATTTGTGCCAGCCGACATGCTGGCCGGTTTCGGCTTCGAGGCCCTCGTAGATTTCGATGGTCTTGGCGATCATCCGGCCGATATTGATCGAACGGGCATAGGACGGGATGAGACCGGCGGCATGCCAGGTCGAGCCGGCGGTCAGCTGCGTGCGTTCGAGAAGCGCAACGTCCGTCCAGCCGCGTTTCGTCAGACCGTAGAGAATGGCTGCACCGACGCAGCCGCCGCCAATGACTACGGCCCGAGCATGAGTTTGCATGAAGAGGTTCCCTTATGTGGAATTTTCAGCAACTTACAAACGGCCGGCGTGCTTGTAATCTTGCTAAAAACTATCCGGGGGCATAACCTCAGTTTATGCATAGGCTCCGCTCGCTCGTCCCCTCCGCCAACTATCTCTTCGTCTTCGAGGCCGCCGCCCGGCGGCAAAGCTTTACGGGTGCGGCAGAGGAGCTGAATGTCAGCCAGCCTGCGGTCAGCAAGACGATCCGCCTGCTTGAAGAGGCAACGGGCCTCAAGCTCTTCCGCCGCGAACATGCGCGGCTGGAGCTGACGGCCGAGGGCAAGCGGCTCTACAAGGAAACCCAGGAAGCCTTCGATCACCTGCACATGGTGATCTCGTCGCTCAGGCAGAAGCATTCGCGCGATATCGTGCGCGTGTCGTTTTCCGCATCCTTCGTGCAATTGTGGTTACTGCCGCGGCTGAAAGCCTTCAAGGCCCAGCATCCGGATATCGCCTTGCGCATTGCCGAAAGCAGCCGCGACGACCAGGACCTGCTGGAAGAAGACATCGACCTTTCCGCCCGGCTCGGTACCGGCAAATGGCCTGGTATCCACGCCTGGCATTTCGTCACCGAAGAAGTCTGGCCGGTCTGCAGCCCCGCCTATCTGAAAGAGCACGGGCCAATCGGGACTCCGGCCGACCTGCTCAACCACACGCTCCTGCATTTCGAGGAACGGCATCGCTCACGCGTCGGCTGGCGTGAATATCTCGAGCGCAACGAGGTCTCCGCCGCCAAGCTGACGCAGGATTTCGTCTTTACCGATGCGCTGAATTCGATCGAGGCCGCCGTGCACGGCCAGGGAGTCGCGCTCGGCTGGAAGCATCTGGTGCATGATCATCTGAAGGCCGGAAAGCTCGTCTGCCCGATCCGGGCAAGCTATCTCACGGGACAGAGCATCCACATCGTCATGCCGGCCCAGCGCCCACCCAAGCGCGGCACCGAGATCTTTCGCGACTGGCTGATGGAGCAGAATGCCGACGCCGACATCTTCGGCGACGAGGTTGGTTAGAAACGCTCGCCGACGAAGTGGGCGACCTGGGCTCCGGCCTCGTAGTAGGCTTCCTTCAAACGCCGCATCGGCGGATCGCTCGGGTCGCTGAGCGGCAACGGCAGCTCCGCCTCGGCAATCTCTCCGAGGATATGCCGCGCCAGCACCCGGCCGAACACCGTGCCCGGCGCGATCCCGCGACCGTTATAGCCGGAGAAGCCGACGACATTCGGCGCAAACCGATGGAAGCGAGGCAGCGCATTGGTGGTCATGCCGATCTGGCCGTACCATTCGCACTCAAAATCGACCTTGCCCAGTTGCGGGAAAAGCCGGGCAAGCGAGCGCCGAGCCCAGGCCTTGTGCACGGCGGCACCGCCATTACGCAAGGCGCCGACGCTGCCGAACACCAGCCGGCCCGCCTTGTCCATGCGGAAGGACGAGAGGATCTCCTTCGTGTCCCACACGCCCTCGCGGTTGGGCAGAATGGTCGCAAGTAGATCTGGTGCGAGCGGCCGCGTCGCCAGATTGAAATAGGGCAGATAGACCTGTTCGGTCCGCACCCGCTCCCATGGCCCGGTGCTATAGGCATCGGTCGCGACGATGATCCAGTCCGCCGTCACGGATGCCTTGTCCGTCGCCACCTTCCAGCGACTGCCGACACGCTCCGTCGAGACGACCCGGCTCGATGTATGCAGGGTCACGCCGGCCCGTTGAGCTGCGTGTGCCAAGCCGCGAACATAGGCGAGCGGCTGCAAGGTCCCCGCCCTTTTGTCGAGCAGGGCGCCGGCATAGCCTGTGGTGCCGATCCGCGCAGCCGTCTGGGCTGCGCTTAGAAGTTCGACCGGTGCGCCGCGCTTTTGCCATTGCGCCGCCCGGTTCTCGATTTCCATCAAGCCATTTTCGCCAACAGCGCAGTGCAGCGTGCCGTTGCGCTCCAGTTCGCAGGCGATGGCGTGCTGGTCGATCAGATCCATCACCACGCGCGGCCCGTTGCCGAGCAGATCGAGAAGTCGTTCGCCGTGGACCTCGCCGAGTTCGCCTGGCAGATCGTCCGGCATCACCCACATGCCGGCATTGATCAGCCCGACATTGCGACCTGCGCCGCCAAAGCCGATCTCCGCGCCTTCGAGCAGGATGACCCTGCGGCCGGCCTCGGCCAGATGCAGGGCGGCCGAAATGCCGGTGAAACCACCGCCAACGACCACCACATCGGCGGATGCGTCCGTTTCAAGCGGGCCTGTGACCGGTGGCTGCGGGGCGGTTTTTTCCCAAAGCCCATGGGAGCGGGGGTCGTTCAGCATCGGTCCAGTCCTTCATGCGGGGTGTCGCTTCGTCTCTGCCCGCAGATTCTATCGATCATGACAATGATAATGTCGCCGTCACTGTGTAAAGACCACCGTCCTGTGGCCGTTGAGCATGACGCGGTTTTCCAGATGCATCTTCACCGCACGGGCGAGAACACGGCTCTCGATATCACGGCCGGTGGCGACGAAATCCTCGGCGCTCATTGCGTGGGTCACCCGCTCGGTCTCCTGCTCGATGATCGGCCCCTCGTCGAGATCGGGCGTGACATAGTGGGCGGTCGCTCCGATCAGCTTGACGCCGCGCGTATGCGCCTGGTGGTAAGGCTTGGCGCCTTTGAACGACGGCAGGAACGAGTGATGGATGTTGATGATCCGTCCATAAAGCCGGTTCGACAGATTGTCCGAGAGCACCTGCATATAGCGGGCGAGGATGACGAGGTCGGCTTGCGTCTCGCGCACCAGATCGGTCAGGCGCTGCTCCTGTTCCGCCTTGTTGTCCTTCGTCACTTTCCAGTGGTGATAGGGGACGCCTCCGAGTTCCGCGGTCGCAGCGCTGTCGTCATGGTTGGAAACGATGGCAACGACCTCGGCATTCAGCCAGCCGACGCGGATCTGGTAGAGCAGATGCAGCAGCGCATGGTCGAACTTGGAGACCATCACGATGATCTTCGGCCTCCGGGTGGCGTCGGTAATCGCGACCCTCATTCCGAAGCGATCGATTGCCGGTTTCAGCGCCCGCTCGACGCCGTCCCGCGCCATGCCAGCGGGTCCCGTAAAGGCGATGCGCATGAAGAAGCAATTGGTCTCGACATCGCGAAATTGGTTGCTCTCGACGATGTTGCCGCCGATCGCCGCAAGCTCGGTTGTTACCGCCGCGACAATGCCGGGCTGGTCATCACAGGCGAGCGTCAGGATGAACGAGGCAGCTGTGCCTGTTGATGTCAGGTTTGCGGGCATTACAGTCATGCCTGTTCCTTTCGTGATGGAGGTAGCTGGCGGCGGCTCACCCAAGCAGCTCAGGTCTTGGCTTTTGGCTGGCCGAAGACATAGTCGGTGACCTTGGGCAGAAAGGTCTCGCTGTGGTAGCCGCGCGGCTTGTCGCCGACTGCCACCCCGGCATTGAGGATGCCGGCCTGGTAGTCGTCGGCAAACAGCGAGTAGGGATAGACCGGCTCGATCGCGCTTGCCACCTGCAACAGCTGGCGCAATTCGGCGGGGATCGAAAAATCAAGTGCGGCCAGATTGTCGTCGAGCTGTTCGAGCCGGCTGGCGCCGATGATGGCGGCACCGACGCCGGGCTGCGTCACCACCCAGTTCAGAGCGACCTGCGCCATGCTGTGGCCGGTCTCGGCGGCGACCGCCTCCAGTGCCGCGACAATGCGCATGTTGCGCTCGGTAAAGAGGCCGAGACCGCTGCCGGATGTATCGAGCGAGAGCCGCCCCGCCGCCTGCCGGCCGGCCCGGTATTTGCCGGAGAGCAGCCCCATGGCGAGCGGGCTCCAGGCGGTGATCCCCAGGCCGAGCGTCTGGGCCAGCGGCACGAACTCGTTCTCGATGCTGCGTTCGGCCAGCGAATAGGGAAGCTGCAGGCAGATCGGCGGCGTCAAAGCGTGCGCCTCCGCCCATGTCTGGGCGCGCGCCGCATACCAGCCGGGCACGTCGGAAAGCCCGGCATAGCGGATCTTGCCGGCGCGCACGAGATCGTCAAACGTCCGCATGACCTCTTCGGCGGGCGTGATCCGGTCCCAGGTGTGCAGCAGATAGAGGTCGATGTAATCAGTCTTCAGCCGCCGCAGCGAGGCATCGACGGCGCGCATCAGGTTTTTGCGGCCGTTGCCGCCGGCATTCGGGTTGCCGGGCTCCAGGCTGTTGGAAAACTTGGTGGAAATCACCACCCGATCGCGAATGCCGGCCTCGGCGACGAATTTGCCGATCAGTTCTTCGCTGAGGCCGGCCGCATAGGAATCCGCCGTGTCGATGAAGTTGCCACCGACCTCGAGGTAGCGATTGAAGATGGCGCGCGCCGCATCTTCGTCCGATCCCCAGGAGCCTCCGATCCCTCGAATGCCGCCATTGCCGAAGGTCATAGTTCCGAGCGCGAGCCGGCTGACCCTGAGGCCCGAGCGGCCGAGAAGGTAATAGTGGTCCATGGACATGGGAATTCCTGATTTGTCTCGCGTGCTGCCCTCGGCCGCCGTCACATGCGACCGTGATAGCTCCTGCGGGCGACGCCTTGCTGGACATGGTTGATCATCGTGATGAAATCGAAGACCGGACGACCGGTCGCCGCCTGCACCGCGTGAGCATAGGGCGGAAGATCGCTGCATTCGAGCAGAATGGAGCGGACATCCGGGTTATCCTCGACGAGCTTGCGAGCGACCTCAGTGACCTCGCGCTCGATGGCAGCACTGTCGAGCGTGCCCTTTTCTTCCAGTATCGCTTCGCGGAATTCCGTCTGCCCTTCCATGCCCGCGATGGCGAGCGGAATATGCCCCGGTACGTTGCTCGCCTCGAAATGGCGCGGCGTCAGTCGGCTGGCATTGGCGGTGATGATGCCGACCCTGCCGCCGGCCGCCGCATGCATGAACGGGATCTGCATCAGGCTCGACAGGAACACCGGGATATCGACAGCCGCTGCAACCTCCTCCTGGAAATAGGCCATGAAACCGCAGGCCCCGGTGATCGCCTTGACGCCGCGGTTGCGCAACTCGACCGCCGCTTCGATGAAGACGTCGCGAAGGGCTGGATCGCGCTGATTGAGCAGCCGGTCGATCGAAGCGCCGCGCACCTCCTGGAACCGCACGGGAAAATCATAGGTGGTGGCGTTGCCGACATTGCCGGGCACGCAAGGATATGCCGCATCGAGGATGAGGATGCCGATCGACTCCCCGTACCACGATTGCGTCCTCCGCTTGACTGTGTGGACAGTCATCGTCTTGTCTCCGATATCAAAATTGTTCTCAAACCGGCATGCCCGCCGAGGGGAACGGGAGCCAGTTGCGGCTCCCGTAGCTGGTGTTACTGAACCAGGCGCGGCGCGCCGGTTTCGGCCGCCGTCCCATCGAGGCCATAGGACTTCAGGACGTTGACGATAGTGCCGTCGGCGTGCATCGCCTCGATCTGCGCATCCAGTGCGACACCGAATTCCTTGGCGTTGAAGGAATAGGGGAACGCCGCCTGCGCGGCTTCCTTGGTGGCTCTGACCCGATCGTCGGAGGCTGCGACCTTGACCTTGACGTCCTTGAGAGCGCCGCTCTTTTCAGCAACGACGCCGGTCGAATAGCCATCCACCGCCACGTCGATACGGCCGGCGAAGAGGTCCTGCTGCATGTTGACCGAGTTTGGGTAAAGCTTCAGCTTGGAACCGAGCATGGTCTTCAGGTCGGTGACCCAAAGATAGCCTTGCACCGTACCGACCTGCTTGCCTTCGAGGTCGCCGACATTGGCGAAACCATCCTTGGAATAGATCGCCATCTGGTCCGTATAGAGCGGTGCCGAAAGGTTCATGACCTTGGCGCGCTCGGCGGTGCGATACCAGTCACCGGTCGCGATATCCGCCTGTCCCGACAGCACGTACTGGATGGCGGCAGCCGGATCGACGGCAACCGCCTTCACCTTCAGGCATTCGCGCTTGGCGAATTCGGCGGCGATATCGCCGTCGATGCCCTTCATGTTGCCGGCGTCATCAAGATAGGAATGCGGAACGTATGTCGTCACGGCAACAGTGAGCGTGCCCTCTTCGATGGTGGCGAAGGTGTGCTTCGGAGTGCAGTCCTGCGCAAGCGCCACCTGGCTCGAAACGAGGACGCCGGCGATACCGGTCAGCAGAAGGCGGGTTTTGGTCGCAAATGTGGTCATGCCTGAATGCCCTTTCGTGGTTTTGGTTCAGCGTTGCGCATAGGAACCGGCGCGCTTTTCGACATGGCTGACGAGCAGGGCGGCGGGGATGGAGATCGAAGCGTAGAGAACACCGGCCGCAAGCAGCGCCGGGAAATAGCGGAACGTGTTCGACCCGATTTCGTAGGCCCGGCTGACGAGTTCCGGCAGCGCGATGGTGAAGCAGAGCGACGTGCCCTGGAAGATCAGGATCGAGAAGGCGAGCAGCGCCGGAAGCGCCACGCGCAGGCCCTGCGGCAACAAGACGTAACGCAACGCGTCCAGTCGATTGAGACCGATCGCGACGGCCGCCTCGCGCTGACCATGCGGGATCGATTGCAGGCTGGCGCGAATGATCTCGCTGGTATAGGCGCCGGTGTTCCAGGCCAGCGCAATGACGGCTGCCGTGAACGACCCGAGCGTCAGGCCCGATGTCGGCAGGCCGAAATAGATGAACTGCAGCAGCACCAGCGCCGGAGCGCCACGGCCGACCTCGACCAGGAACAGGGCGAGTGCCTTCGTCAGCCGGCTTTTGGCCAGCACGCCCAGCGCGAGCAGCAGCCCGAACGGAATGCCGATCAACAGGCTGAGCGCCGTGACCTGCAGGCTGATCGAGAGGCCCGAAAGCAGATCGGGCAGCCAGGCGGAGAGCTCTTCGTAATTCGGCAACATCAGCGCGCCACCTTTGCTTGCAGATAGCCGTCGGCGACGCGCGACAGCCAGGCGACCGGCAGGCTCAAGAGGATGTAGAACATGCCGACAAGGGCGAAGACCTCGAGGCCGCGAAACGTGAGCTGCGACAGCTGGTTGCCCTGGAACGCGAGTTCGCTGACGCCGATGGTCGAGGCGACGGCCGTCTCCTTCATCAGACCGATCAGATAGCTCGCCGCCGATGGCAGGGCGACACGGAAGGCCTGCGGCGCGACGACATCCGTCAGTGTGGACCAACGGCCGAGGTTCAGCGCCGACGACGCCTCCCACTGTCCGAAGTGAATGGAGGCCAGTGCGCCGCGGTAGATTTCCGCCATGTTGGCGGCGGCGATCAGTCCGAGCCCGGCGAGCGCCGCGTTGAACGGGCTGATCGGGAAGACGCTCATGCCGAGGCCAAAGAAGATGATGAACAGCCAGAGGATCGGCGGAATGCCGCGCACGATCTGGATGAACACCATGGCCGCTAACCGCAACGGCAGGATGCGGCTTTGCCTGGCGGCCACCAGCGGAATGCCGAGGATGGCGCCGGCCAGAAAAGCGCCGAGCGTCAGGGCAACGGTCCAGGGAAGCCCGCGCAAGATGGCGAAGATGTCGGCCGTGCTCATCGGTCGTGCACCGCCCGAAGGAAGCGCTTGGTACGCTCCTGCTGCGGATTGCGCATGACGTCCTGCGATGGTCCCTTCTCGATGATCTTTCCGTCGGCCATGATCATCACCGTGTCGGAGACATTCTCGGCAAAGCTCATCTCATGGGTGACGACGATCATCGTCATGCCGGTCTCGGCCAGTTCCCGCATGACGGCGAGCACTTCAAGGCCGAGTTCCGGGTCGAGCGCAGAGGTCGGCTCGTCGAAGAGCATGACATCGGGATCGAGCGCGAGCGCTCTTGCAATGGCGATGCGCTGCTGCTGCCCGCCGGAACAGCGGCCGGGAAACTGCTCGGCCTTGTCGGCCAGGCCGACGCGGCTCAGGAGTTGCATCGACCGGTCGTCGGCGTTTTTGCGGCTGCGCCCGAGAACGCGCTCCTGCGCCAGGCTGACGTTTCGCAGCACCGTCATGTGCGGAAACAGGTTGAAAGACTGGAACACCATGCCGACGCTGCGGCGCAAGGTGGAAAGCTCCGATCGACCGGCGGGTGCCGCGGCATTCAGCGAGATGTCGCCGATGGTGACATGGCCGCCATCCGGGGGTTCGAGGTAGTTGATGCAGCGCAGCAGCGTGCTCTTGCCGGATCCGCTCGGGCCGATGATCGCGAGCACCTCTCCCGGCATCACCTCCAGGTCGATACCGTCGAGCACAGTGTGATTGCCGTAGTGTTTGCTCAGCTTGTCCAGCTTGATGAGGGGCTTTCGCGCCTGACCCTTTTCGGAAGGCGCTCCTTTGGCGGCCAGAGCATCGTCCTCAGTCATTGTCGGTTTGCCACCCCTCATGTGCAAGACAGCGCCATCCATGACGATTTCGTCCCATTGCAGGCACGGCTCGGCTCCACGCCGGGCAAGCCGCGTCCTGTCGCTGAATTTGTTTGATGTCTGCCGTGCGCCCCAAGGCGAACGACTGTCGTTCCCGTTCTTTTGTTGTGGATCACCATAACGATTCGATGCGTGCCCGGCAGACGACAAAAATTGCAGAACCGCATAACTTGGAGTTATGATTTCAAGGGATACGTCTCGTCGCTTGCCACGGAAGCCGAACGGATGGGTGAGGTTTGAAATGTTTGCCGAATGCCTGGGGCGATAATGGCAACCCACTCATGCAACCAAAAAAGGTTAATGCCGGCGGTGGGCGCTGTTGGCAAGATAACACTATTTTAGCCATGACCGATGAGCAAAGCCATCGGATCGCTAGATATCGCTATGCTTACCGAGTCGCCCAAAAATTGCCTGCCTCGCCCGCGAGTGATAGAAAGAGCTATAAAATTGCAACCGAACAGAGAAGATGCCTGTCCTCGTACACTCGGTTCGAACCGCCGGCTCTGATCGCCGGCCGCACCACTTGCGGGCAGCATTGACGGCAACGCTTTGTACGATAGCCATGCATGAGAACAGACTGAAATTAGAGGGCGGTGCCATGCTTGCAGTCCAAGCGGTTCAGGCACAGCAATGTTCGCAAGCGGTCCAAACCAAACCGCAACGGAAAGGGAAAGGCTAGGATGTCAAGCACCGACTCGACGTTGTCTGCTGCATCTCCCGTGGACGATACCGTCCTTGGCAATACTGACGAGGTCATCTCGGTTTACGACGAGGCCCTGCATCTGGTCGCTTCCTCGGTCGCCCTTCAACGGACTTACGAGGTGGCTGGACTGGTCGATGCAACACTCTGGCATGTCTACCCCGAACTGCTTGAGCCGGCCTCGAAGGCGATGGCCGAGTCCGTTCTTGCCAACGGCGTTCCCCGCAGCATCGAAATCTTCGACGCGCCCAATCGGTCTCGGCGAACCCTGCTGGTCTTTCGCGCCGGCCAGGGCGTCGGCGTCATCGAGACAGATGGCGCATCGGTGAGGCGGGAGGTCGCGAGCCAGGGCGAGAACGAGCGCGCACTGCTGCTTCATCAGGCGACCCACGATGCCCTGACCGGTCTGCCCAACCGCCGCCAATTCAGCGACGACCTGCGAAGCGTGCTGCCGGCCGTCAATGAAAAGAAGCCGGCGTTGATGCAGATCGACCTCGACGATTTCAAGCCGATCAATGACACGCTTGGTCACGGGGCCGGAGACGCGGTGCTGCGCATGGCGGCCGAACGCATACGCGGCGTTCTGCAAGACGGCGAAGTTGCCTACCGGCTGGCGGGTGACGAATTCGCGATCATCCAGCGGGACGCCGAGCAGCCGGCCGAAGCCGAGCGGCTCGCCAATGCGGTGGTCAACGCCTTCAAGGAGCCGTTCACGGTCGATGGCATATCGGCATTTGTCGGTGCAAGCATCGGCATTGCCATCGCGCCGCCTGATGGCAATGAGGGCGAGCAGCTGATGAAGGCGGCCGACATAGCGCTCTATGCGGCCAAGAAAGAAGGCCGAGGCCGCGCCAAAACCTTCAGCCGATCGATGCTGATCGTGCTGGAACAACGGGAGATGCTGCGCCGAAGCCTGCGAACCGCGCTCAGGGAAAACCAGTTTTCCATCGAGTATCAACCGCTTGTGAAGCCTCCCTTCACCATTGTCGGCTTCGAGGCACTGGTGCGCTGGCGTCATCCGCTGGTTGGCATCATTCCGCCCAATGTCTTCGTGCCGATGGCAGAATCCGATGGCCTCATGAGCGAGATCGGCCAATGGGTGCTGGAGCAGGCCTGCCGCCAGGCGACCACATGGCCTGCGCATTTCACCGTGGCCGTCAACCTGTCTCCGGCACAGTTCCTTCACGACGGCTTCACCGACCGCGTATCACAGACGCTCGATATGGTCGGCTTGCGGGCAGATCGGCTCGAACTGGAAGTCACCGAATCGGTTCTGCTCGAGAAGACCACCAACAATCTCGACACGCTCAATACGCTGAACGTGCTCGGCATTCAGATCTCGCTCGACGATTTCGGCACCTACTATTCGTCGCTGAGTTATCTCAAGAACTTCCCGTTCGACACGATCAAGATCGATCGCTATTTCATCAAGGATCTCGAGAATGACGAGAAGAGCCAGGTGATCGTTCGCTCGATCATCGCGCTCGCGCACGGACTGGGGATGGCGGTGACGGCGGAAGGCGTCGAGACGCGGGCACAGGCCCTGTGGCTGGAACGCGAAGGCTGCGATCGCTTGCAGGGCTACTTCCTCGGCGTTCCCATGCCACCCAACGCTATCGACGGCTATTTGCGTCAATCATCGTCAATGGAAGTTTCGTAAAAAAACTGCGAGTGAGGCTGTGGGGTTGGCCGCCAGCACAAGGTGCGCCGGTCTCTCCCCAGTTTGCGTGCCTGATAAATCAGCGTAGAAAGTGCCTGTGGGCCGTGGCAAAGTTCCACAGATGGAGGACAAAGCAAGCATGGACGTCGGTAACAGTGTGCCAGCGGAAGCGGCCTTCGAGCCCTTGCTCCAGTTTGAAATGGAGATGGGGACGTTTCTTTCGGAATGGCAGCATTGCGACCATCTCTCCACCTATCTCGCCCGCATGATCAGCCACAACAGAGCTGATCCGGTCCGGCATTCGAATTTCTTCTCGTCGGCGCTCAATGAACTGCTCGAAGTGTCCTTTCGCGGCGGAACCGCCAGCGGCCAAATCGGTCTTTCGATCTACCGCCATGGACCGGTCGAGCGCGTCCAGATCACATTTCCATGTCCTGCCGAACAGGTGCCGTTCTACCGCGAAGCCGTACAGAAGATCGATCGCAGCGATGCGCATGCCCGCTATCTCGATTCCATCTCGACCGACATGGCACCCAGTCGCGAATCCATCCTGCTCGATCTCGCCATCAATTTCGACGCGAGCATCCGTATCGAGGAAAGCACATCACCCGCAGTCACGCTGATCGTCGACTTGCCGCTGGAAGGGCTCGTCAGTTGAGCGTCACAGGCCTTTCCCCCAACTTCAAGGTGGCGTTCGACGCCAATAGCCAGGTGTTTTCGCTCGCCGGCGTCGTCCGGCCGCGGTCCGTCGACGAGATCGCCGATAGCATCGCCATGCTCAAGCAGGCGATCGACGACGTTCGCGGCGTGCTTTACGTCGACGTGAAACGCCTGATCCAGATGAACAACACCGCATTCCATGCCTTCGTGCGGGTTGCCCTCGACGCCTGCCGGGCACGCGCGGACCTGCGCATGGTGATCGTGACGTCGAGCGTCGTCGGCTGGACCACGCGCATGTTCGGGCATCTCAACCAAATCGAACCGCAGATTACGGTCGAGGTCTACGATTCGACCTTCTATCCTGGGCAGAGCTTCGTCGAGGACACGAGCTTCATCCCGATCCTGAGAACACAGACGAAGATGACCTGGCGCCACGAGCGTTCGATCCTGCCTCGGCACGGCCTGCGGCCGGGCATCGCGATCGCCGACGTCTGTTGCGGCATCGGCGACTTTGCCGTTCTCGTCCAGAAGGAGTTTCAGCCGGCGCGGATCGTTGCCCTCGACCACTCCAAGGCGAGCCTCGCCTATGCTCGGGAGGTGGCGACCAACTTCGGCATCACCGATATCGAATACACCTACGGCGATGCGTCGGAAATGCTGCTGGAGGACAATCAGTTCGACTTCGTCAGCTGCCGCCACTCGCTGCAGATCTTCAACGAACCCGAGCTGCTGCTGAAGGAACTCTACCGGATCTGCAAACCGGGCGGACGCGTCTACATCACCAATGAAAAGAACTCGCACTGCCTCGGCGAACCGCGCGCCCAGAGCATCCAGTGGACCTATAACGAGGTCGCCAAACTGTTCAGCCATTTCGACATGGACGTCGAACTCGGGCCGAAAAGCCGCCGCTATCTCGCTGATGCGGGCTTCGACGACATCCTGGTGGAGTCGTTCATGGTGACGAACCTCGACGGCGATCCGCAGGACTTCGCCGATGTGATCACCGCCTGGGAAAACGTCTATGCCGGAGAAATGGCGGTGCGCCGTGGCGACACGCCCGAGTTCATCGAGCGCTTCCGGCAGGGCTTCCGTGATCATATCTTTGCCGCCCTTCATCCCAAGGGCTATGCGGGCTGGCCGATCTGGGTCGCATCGGGGCGCAAGCCGACATGAATGAACCGAGTGCATCAAGTTCCCGCCTCGGCCTGAGGTCTTTCCGCGCCAAGTTCGTGCTCGTTGTCGGCGGCGCCGTACTGTTCGATCTGCTGGTGACCGGCGGCCTTGCGCTTTGGAATGTGCAAAGACTGTCGCGGGATGCCGCAACGGAAGTCGGCCAGGGCCTGCAGAAGGCCAACCAGGACTATATGCGGTCCTACGCGGAATCGACCGCCGCCCGCGTCAACCTGCTTCTCGGCCAGGTTCACACCGACGTCGGAACACTGGCCGGCGTTCTGCAGTCGCAGATTGATCGGCCGGTGCGCAAGTTCCAGGTCGGCGAGGCTCTTGCCCGTGGCGCGCCAGGTTCCGTCACCGTCGTCTACGATGAGAAGGGCGGATGGGCGCAGAACCTGCCCGGCCCGCCCTCGGTCGTCAGCGTCTGGGGCTATCTTCTCGGGCCGGACCGTCGCCCTCTTCCGGACGTCCAGACCGAGATCGAGAACAGCGCGGTGCTCGACCTGGTTGCGCCGAGCCTGCTCGAAAGCGGCCGGTCCAAGCTGCAGATGTACTACATCGGCCCCAAGGAACGGCCTATCTTCAGGACCGCGCCCTACACGGACCAGGCGCAGACCTTCGACCGTCTTTATCCCGGCCATAACGAGGCGGAATTCTGGACGTTCTTCTTTCCCGGCATCTACGAATCCTGGGAGCGATGGACGAAGGACCCGAGCGTCAGGCCGGTGCCCAACGATGTGACGCAGACGGCGCCCTACACCGACGCGATCACCGGCAAGCTCATCGTCAGCTTCTTCCAGCCGCTGTGGTCGCGCGACCGAAAGGCAGTGGCAGGTGCTGCCGGCGCCGATATCACGCTCGACCAGCTGGCCGAGGTGGTGCAGAACGTCAAGGTCGCCGAGAGCGGCTTCGGTTTCCTGGCGATGTCCGATGGCAATGTGCTCGCCATCAACCCGGCCGGCGAAAAGACGATCGGCCTGCAGACATCGAGCGATACCAGCACGCAAGGCGTGACGGGTGCCGACCGGTCGCTTCGCAAGAGCGCCCAGGTCGCCATCGCGCAATTGCCGCTCGGGCAGGACGGGGTGATCCAGCGCGTCATGCTCGACGAGGCGGGCGAGAAGGTTCCTTATCTCGTCCTTCTGAAGCAGCTGCAGCCGGAGAACTTCTGGATGTCGGGCCCGGTGCGCAAGGAAACGATGTCGCTTGGCATCGTGGTTCCCGAACGGGAAATCTATGCGTCGCTGTTTGCCGCGCAAGCCGGCATCTCGCAGGCGACGAACCGCATCCTCGCCTACCAGATCCTGGCGCTGCTTGCTTCGTTGCTGTTCGTGACGGCGGCGGTGTTCGGCATTTCCAAGCGCGTGACCGCCGGCATCAGTGCGCTTGCCGGCGCCGCCAAGCGCATCCAGGCGAAGGACTATTCGGTCCGGGTGCCGATCTCCACTCGCGACGAAGTGGGCGAAGCCGGCACGGCCTTCAACCGGATGGCGGAGGAAATCAGTTTCCACACCGAAAACCTCGAGCATCTTGTCGAGGAGCGAACGAAGCAGATCGAGGAAGCCAACCAGCAGATCTCCGCCCTAAACACGCAGCTGCGCAGCGAAAACCTGCGGCTGGGCGCCGAGCTGGCGGTTGCCCGGCAGATCCAGATGATGGTGTTGCCGAAGGCTGGCGAGCTCGACGAGATCGCAAACCTGGAGATCGCCGCCTATATGCGGCCTGCCGACGAAGTGGGCGGGGACTACTACGATGTGCTGCGTGACGGCACGCGGCTGAAGATCGGCATCGGCGACGTCACCGGGCACGGCCTTGAGAGCGGCGTCCTGATGCTGATGGTGCAATCGGTTGCGCGCGCCTTGCAGGAAGCCGGTGATATGGATCCCAATCAGTTCCTCAACCGCCTCAACCGCGCGATCTACAAAAATATCGTGCGCACCAATACCGACAAGCATCTTTCTCTGGCGTTTCTCGACTATGATGCCGGCCGCCTGACGCTTTCGGGGCAGCACGAGGAGCTGATTGTCGTTCGCAACGCCCAGGAGGTGGAGCGCATCGACACGATGGATCTCGGCCTGCCGATCGGCTTGGAGCCCGATATCTCGCGGTTCGTCGCCACGCGCGAAGTCGCTTTTGCCCAGGGTGATATGATCATCCTGCACACGGACGGGGTAACGGAAGCCGAGAACGCGGCTGGCGAACTGTTCGGCATCCAGCGGCTCTGCGACAGTGCGCGGCAGTTTTATGGACGCAGCGCCGAAGAAGCAAAATCAGGGATACTCGAGGATCTGATGGCGCATATCGGCAAGCAGAAAATTCACGACGACATTACCCTCGTGGTCATGAGACACAGGTGAGCAGATGACGACTTTGTACGGACCGGCGGACCTGACCAGGGGCGCCAATGAAAGCGTGACGAGGCTGCGTCTTTACGACGGCCAGCTCAACCTCAGCTGGAAACATTGCGCTATCGCCTCGGATTTTGTCGCCGAGCTGATCGCCATGCGCTACCGCGGCTCGCGCAACGCCTACAAGGAAGTCCGGCACAATATCGGCTACCTGACCAACGAACTGGTCGAAAACGCGGTGAAGTTCCGCGCAGCCGGCGGCATCGTGGTCGAGGCATCGATCGACGACAGCAACTTCCACGCAAAGGTGTCGAACTTCGTCGATGGCGAGACCGCGGCACGCTTCCAGGATCTCTTGTCCGAGATCACCACCGGTGACCCGGGCGACCTTCTGATCGAGCGCATCGAAGCCAATGCAATCGGCACCGGCAAAAGCGGATCTGGACTTGGTCTTTTAACACTCATGAGCGATTATGGCGTCCGCTTCGCCTGGGTTTTCGGACCCAACGGCGGCAGTGGAGACGTCGCGCTTGAGACCTATGCCTCGATCCCCGTCCCCGATATCTCGAACTGATGAGCAGGTGAATATGGAAATCAAGGACGAGGACTACCGCGTTTGGTCCGAGGGCAACGACATCCACTTCGAGGGAACCATGCGGCTTCCCGGCACGGAAGCCTATGCCCCGATCTTCACCCTCGCCATGGGCGTGCTTGAGGCCGAGCCCGACCGCATGACGATCGACCTGGGGGAACTGCAGTTCCTGAACTCATCGGGGATCAACCTGCTCGCCAAGCTGACGATCGAGGCCCGCAACCGGCCGAACGTGCAATTGACGGTGCGTGGAACCTCCGAGATTCCGTGGCAGTCAAAGTCTTTGCCCAACCTCAAGAAGCTCCATCCCGGAATCGACCTCAGGCTGAACTGAGGCGACATCCGCGACAGCAGACGCGCGACAGAGTTCGGCAGTTTGCGCGTCATGCGCAAGAACAGGGGTTTGAAGCGCATCTGGAAGATTGCGACGCGGCGTACACGTCGCATATCCCGCGCGGCGCTATCGCGTCTTGAAACACTTCCATGATTTCGTCCCTGGACCGGAACCGGATCAGGGACGAACTTGTATGGCGGCGCGACTTTGGCCCATCTTGCCTAGGATAGCCGGGCGATCGGTTCGACACTTCCTTTCTACACACGGTCGCCTTCCCGAACCATGTTTTCCGCGTCAACCGTTGGAGCCGACCACGCGGAAGGTTTCACGCCGAACCTGCGACCGATAGAGAACGCGGCCTGCCCGCGGCAGATCACAAGATTTCGATTTTACTCCTGTTCGGGTCGCCCCTAGGCTTCTCCCGGTTCAAACCGTACCGGGAGGAAATGCCATGAAACGCAGGCTTGTACTTGTCGCGGCCGCTCTGGTCTGCTCCGCCGTCGGGGCCTACGCCCAGGACACATCGATGAGCTTCTTCGTCACCAGCGCAAATCCGGGCAAGGGCGGCGATCTTGGCGGCCTTGCCGGCGCCGACACCTACTGCAACACGCTGGCCTCGGCGAGTGGCTCCACGGGCAAGACCTGGAAGGCCTACCTCTCCACCGATACGGAAAACGCCAAGGACCGTATCGGGGCCGGCCCCTGGTACAATGCCAAGGGCGAGAAGATCGCCGACGATGTCGCTTCGCTGCACAGCGACAAGAACAACCTGACGAAGCAGACCGCGCTCAACGAGAAGGGCGAAGTGATCAACGGCCGCGGCGATAAGCCGAACCGGCACGATATCCTCACCGGCTCCAAGGCCGACGGCACGGCCGCGCCGGAGACCTGCGGCAACTGGACGCTCAGCGGAACGGACGGTGCGGCGATCGTCGGCCACAGCGATCGCACGGGTCTCAACGACAGTGCCGAGGCCAAATCGTGGAATGCATCGCACGCGACGCGCGGTGGCTGCACCCAGGAAGCCTTCAAGGGAACGGGCGGCGACGGGCTCTTTTACTGCTTCGCCGCGAATTGACGGGAACACCGCGGCCGGGCCGTCGTGGCTGCGAAGTCCACGACAGCCCTGCCATGCATCGATGATCCGCCGGCACATGTCACGAGCGGAGGCGACCACCTGCGCAACTGCGACCAGCGCCATGTCTGACGACAGCGGCCGGATCATCCCGGCTACGTTTGATGATCGCATGGTGTCCGTTGGATGCCCCTGCGCGGGCTGCCGCAGGCTGAGTCCACCATTGCGCGCCATCGAGAACTTCATTCGTCCAGTGCCTCCCACATCGGCTGAAACCGCCTTGATCATGGAATGAATGTTTGATCTATTCAAAAATCAGAACATACATTCTTCGAGCTTTACCTGTACGCTCGGATCAAGGGAGAGGACTGAGATGAAGAGATTTCTGATTTCCGCCGCCGTTTGCGCGCTCACGGCAACGACGGCGCACGCCGAGAACATCGGCATCGCCATTGCCCGTTCCGACAGCGCCTTTCTGACGATCCTGCGCAGCGGCATGGAGAGCCGCGCGGTCGAACTCGACAAGGTTACGGTGCAGGTAGAAGATGCACAGAACGACCCGAGCCGGCAGCTCGATCAGGTGCAGAACCTGATCTCCGCTGGCGTCGACGCCATCGTGGTCGTCGCGGTCGACGGCGACGGCACGCCGGCCATCACCAAGCTCGCCACCGAAGCCAAGATCCCGGTCGTCTATGCGAACCATCCGCCTGCCGATGTCGACAGCCTGCCGGAAACCGCCGCCTTCGTCGGTTCCAACGAACTCGACTCCGGGACGATCCAGACGAAGGAAGTCTGCAAGTTGCTCGGCGGCAAGGGCGACCTCTTCGTCCTGATGGGCCCCCTCAACAACCATTCCTCGCTGACCCGCACCAAGGATATCCACGACGTCATCGCCACTGACGATTGCAAGGGCATGAAGGTCATTGAAGAACAGAGCGCAAACTGGGATCGCCTCGAGGCTACCAACATCATGACCAATTGGCTGTCGGCGGGCACCAAGTTCGATGCCGTCATCGCCAACAACGACGAGATGGCAATCGGCGCCATCCAGGCGATGAAGTCCACAGGTGTCGACATGTCGAAGGTCGTCGTCGCCGGCATCGATGCGACGCCGGATGGCCTTGCCTCGATGTCGCAGGGCGATCTCGACGTGACGGTGTTCCAGAATGCCGTCGCCCAAGGAGCAGCAGCCATGGATGCGGCGGTAGCACTGGCACGCGGCGAAAAGACCGAGCGCCACATCTGGGTACCCTTTGAACTGGTGACGCCTGAGAACATGCAGGATTATGCAAAGGCCAACCAGTAAATCCGGGTTGAGCCCTGACGTCTCCACGCCAGCCGAAGGCCATGGACAGGAATGTCCGTGGCCTATCTCTCCCATGACACTGGCACCTGCCGACCCTCCTCGCCGAACGACACCGCCGCGCGGGGTGGCGAGCATCATTCCATGTCAGGTCGGGGCCGTGTCCCGGTCGTTCGCGCCAACGCGCCGATCGTCGCCGCCCAGCATCTGCATGAGCGCAAGCTCGCTGCGAACGCCGCGCTGAAAGATCTGGATGAGCGAGGCGCCGAGTTGATCCGCCTCTTCGCTCTCCGGCTCCAGTTCGTTGCTGGAGCAGGCGTGTCGGAACACGCGCTGGAGCATTTTCAATTGATCTTCGTCGATTGCCAGGTCGAGGAAATACCGATCCATCTGACTCTGATCCTCCAATATCAAAGCAGGTTGAGATGACCTTTCTGATATTGGAACAGAGAGCGCAATTTTCCAGAGGCCGAGGCATCTCTCAATTTGACAGCGAGTGCCGTAAAGATACGCCGTGAAATTGAGACCCTCGATTGAACTCAGATCGGGCTGGAGGCGGGGCCGCGCTTCCGTCGGCAGGCATCCATTCGCAGTCCGGTCCCGGCACCGTATCGGCAAGCCCGGATCGGTGTATGGATCTGGCAAGATCGAGATGCGCGTCGATTTGTGAAACTCTCACGGTTCCACTTGACATGCTCCATATATCCATTAATCTGGATATATGGATAATGAAGAAGCCATCATCGCGCTTGCCGCCCTCGCCCAGTCGACCAGGCTCGACGTCTTCAGGCTGCTGGTCAAGCACGAACCCCACGGCCTTCCCGTCGGGGAGCTCGCGCGAACGGTCGAGGTGCCGCAAAACACGATGTCTGCCCATCTCGCAACGCTCTCGCGTGCGGGATTGGTGACTGGCGAGCGCCAGAGCAGGTCGATCATCTATCGCGCCAATCTCGATGCACTGCGGGAACTGACGGTCTTCCTGGTCAAGGATTGCTGCGGTGGCAACGCCGACCTCTGCGCACCCTTGATTGCCGATCTCATGCCCTGCTGCAGCAGCGGGAGAGCAAGTCAGCCATGACAGCCAAACCCATCGACCAAGAAACGCTCTAGACGGACGCGCCATGACCAACCGCATGTTTAACGTGCTCTTCCTGTGCACGGGCAATTCCGCTCGTTCCATTCTGGCCGAGGCCATCCTAAATCAGGAGGGCAAGGGGCGATTTCGGGGCTATTCGGCCGGCAGCCGGCCAAAGGGACAGGTACACCCTCTCGCCCTTCGCGAACTGCAAACGCTCGGCTACGACGCGCAAGCGGCGACGTCAAAAAGCTGGGATGTCTTTGCGCAGCAGGACGCACCCCGGATGGACTTCATCTTCACCGTCTGCGACAGCGCCGCCGGCGAGGCCTGCCCGGTATGGATCGGCCATCCGATCACGGCACATTGGGGCATCGAAGATCCTGCAGCCGTCGAGGGAACAGAAATCGAAAAGGCACGCGCGTTCGCGCAGGCAGCCCGCTTCCTCAAGAACCGCATCACTGCGTTCGTCAACCTCCCCATGCAATCAATCGACAGAATGGCGCTTGAACACCACCTGCATCAGATTGGCATGATGGAGGGAACGACCAACACTCATGCATGGCCCGCCTGACGATGTCGCTCTTCGAACGCACGCTCACCCTCTGGGTCTTTGGCTGTATTGTCGTCGGCATCGCACTTGGCCATCTCTTTCCGGACGTCTTCCAGGCGATCGGCGCAATGGAAATCGCCAAGGTCAATATCCCGGTTGCCCTCCTGATCTGGCTGATGGTCATCCCGATGCTGCTGAAGATCGACTTCCGCTCGCTTTCGAAGGTCGGCAGCTATTGGCGCGGCATCGGCGTGACCCTGTTCATCAACTGGGCCGTGAAGCCGTTCTCCATGGCGCTGCTCGGCTGGCTGTTCATCGGCTGGTTGTTCCGCCCGCTGCTTCCGGCCGACCAGATCGACGCCTATATCGCCGGCCTGATCATCCTTGCGGCCGCGCCCTGCACGGCAATGGTCTTTGTCTGGTCCAACCTGACGAAAGGCGAGCCGCACTTCACGCTGAGCCAGGTGGCACTCAACGATGCCATCATGATCGTCGCCTTTGCACCTGTTGTCGCGCTGTTGCTCGGGTTGTCGGCAATCACCGTGCCCTGGGACACGCTGATGATCTCCGTTGCCCTCTACATCCTGATCCCTGTTGCCGCGGCCCAGATCCTGCGACGGCGGCTGACGGCCGGGGGATCGACAGCAAGGCTCGACTGGCTGCAGGGCAAGCTCCAGCCATTGTCACTGGTCGCACTGCTTTCAACGCTGATCCTGCTGTTCGGCTTCCAGGGGGAACAGATCATTGCGCAACCGACGATAATCGCGTTGCTGGCGGTGCCGATCCTCATCCAGGTCTACTTCAATTCAGGCCTTGCATACGTCCTGAACCGGGCAGTCGGGGAAAAACACTGCATTGCCGGCCCTTCGGCTCTGATCGGCGCCTCCAATTTCTTCGAACTGGCGGTTGCAGCTGCGATCTCGCTGTTCGGCTTTCATTCCGGGGCGGCGCTCGCAACGGTGGTCGGCGTCCTTATCGAGGTACCCGTCATGCTGTCGGTGGTCTGGATCGTCAACCGCAGCAAGGACTGGTACGAGGCCAGCCCTGCCGTCGTCCGAAACACCAACCCTGAAAGGGCCTGACCATGGATGTCACCATCTACCACAACCCCATGTGCGGCACGTCGCGCAACACCCTGGCAATGATCCGCCACGCCGGCATCGAACCGACCGTCGTCGAGTATCTGCACACACCTCCGTCCAGGGAAACGCTCGAGCGGCTGATCGCGGCCGCCGGTCTCTCCGTGCGAGAAGCGGTGCGCGAGAAGGGCACACCCTATGCCGAACTCGGGCTCGACGATCCGTCTTTGTCGGATGAGCAACTGATCGACGCGATGATCGCGCATCCGGCGTTGATCAATCGACCATTCGTTGTCAGCCCGATGGGCACCCGCCTCTGCCGGCCCTCCGAAGCCGTGCTCGACATTCTGCCCGACACATTCAAGGGCGCCTTTGCCAAGGAAGACGGAGAGAGGGTACTGGATGCGGAGGGAAAGCGCCTTGTCTGATCTGCCTGCAGCAAGCCTCGACCATCTCCGCCAGCCCGATATTGCGGCGCTCCGCCCGTCCCTTTCGACGCACAAGCCGCGCATCCTCATTCTCTACGGCTCGCTGCGGCCGGTCTCCTATAGCCGGCTGCTAGCCCATGAAGCCCGCCGCCTGCTCGAACATTTCGGCGCGGAGGTTCGCATCTTCGACCCGGAAGGGCTTCCGCTTCCCGATGCCGCCCCCGTCAGCCACGAAAAGGTCCAGGAACTGCGCCGTCTGTCGGAATGGTCCGAAGGCCAGATCTGGGTCAGCCCGGAGCGGCATGGCGCCATGACCGGCATCCTGAAGGCGCAGATCGACTGGATACCCCTGTCGCTCGGCTCGGTGCGGCCGACACAGGGCAAAACCCTTGCAGTCATGGAAGTCTCCGGCGGCAGCCAGTCGTTCAACGCTGTCAACCAGATGCGCATTCTCGGGCGCTGGATGCGCATGATCACCATCCCGAACCAGTCTTCGGTCGCAAAAGCCTGGCAGGAATTCGACGCCGACGGACGAATGAAACCTTCCTCCTATTACGACCGTGTCGTCGATGTCTGCGAAGAGCTTGTCAAATTCACGCTTTTGACCCGCGATGCCTCGGCCTATCTGACCGATCGCTACAGCGAGCGTAAGGAAGATGCCGACAAACTGGAGCAACGCGTCTCGCTCAAGGCGATCTGAGATCATGGGAAGAGCATGATGACCGAGATGCGCTTCCCGCTCCCGGCCCTCATAGGGCTGGGCCTGACCCAGATCATCGGCTACGGAACGCTTTTCTACAGCTTCAGCGTTCTCGTCCCGGCGATCGCCACCGATTTCGGCTGGACCGAACAATGGGTGTTTGCGACGCTGTCCGGCGCGCTTCTCGTCGGGGG
The DNA here is from genome assembly GCF_013283195.1 of Ensifer adhaerens. Classification (GTDB taxonomy): domain Bacteria; phylum Pseudomonadota; class Alphaproteobacteria; order Rhizobiales; family Rhizobiaceae; genus Ensifer; species Ensifer adhaerens_G. The sequence goes on from NZ_JABEKT010000004.1 coordinate 502,496, forward strand.
TCTCTTTGCGCCGATGGCCGGCCGATGGGCGGACCGGTTCGGTGCCGGGCGCGTTCTGTGCTTCGGATCGATCGCCGCGGCCGGCGCCTTGCTCGCCACGGCGATGGCGAACGAACGCCTGACCTTCGCAATCGCGCTCGTGGCAATGCAGGTGGCATCGACCTTCGTGCTCTATAGCACGGCATTCGTCGCGATCGTCCAGTTTGGCGGTTGCAATCCGCGGCGCACGATCACCCACCTCACGCTCATCGCCGGCTTCGCCTCAACGCTGTTCTGGCCACTGACCGCGAGCCTTCACCAATCAATTTCATGGCGCGATATCTACATGCTGTTTGCGGCCATGAACCTCTTCCTTTGCTTGCCCATCCATCTGTGGCTCGCACACCTCCTCAAGGGGCCACGGCACGTCGTGGCTGTGCCGGTGGACACCCAGCCGTCCGAGCGGCCCGTCACGCCGCCCGCTCACGGGACCGCGCTTTTCACTTTGATGCTGCTCGGGTTTGCCCTTGAGGGCCTGGTTCTCTCTGCCGTTCTGATCCACATGGTGCCCTTGACGGTCGAACTCGATCTGGGGTCGTCAGGTCTCCTGGTGGCCAGCCTATTCGGCCCGGCGCAGGTGGCAAGTCGCCTCGTCAACATGCTCTTCGGCAAACAGATCACCCAGACCTCGCTTGCCGTCATCGCCGCATGCCTGTTGGTTCTCGGGCTTATCGTCCTCACCGCTACGGCGCCATGGCTGCCGGGCGCGATCACCTTCGCCATCCTCTTCGGCATGGGATCGGGCCTGATCAGCATCGTCAGCGGCACCTTGCCGCTTGAGCTTTTCGGCAAGCACAATTACGGCGCACGGCTTGGCTGGGTTACCGCCGCGAAGCAGCTGTCGTCCGCCGCGGCACCGTTTTCGCTTGCTTCGGCCCTGGCCTGGCTCGGGGTGCTGCCTTCCCTATGGATAACCGTTGCGACAGGTGCCGCCGGAATACTCACCTTTGCTGCCATCGCCGTGTTCAACCGCCGCGACCAGCATCGAGCGTCAGGGGCGGGCAAGGGCCTGATCGAGGTCTAGGCGCATCCCGGTATCAATTGGACCAGCCAATCGAAGCGGCGCGTTCACAGACGGCTGTCGCAACGGCCCGGGCTTTCGGCCGGCTGCCGTCGACTAGCACCTGACCTGAGCGGCCCCCATCAGCTGCTTCACGCTTTCCCAACCAGCAAAACCTCGCAAAATCTCCGCCGATCGCAACAAGGGAATCGACACAAGTCCGCTTGAGGGCGCATAGAAGGCGCTGGGGCCAGTCACCTGGGCTCCCTTGTTTTCGTCGCCGGTCCCGGCTGAAGCGTATGGGTCGGCGAAACCGTGATCCATTCTGAAGTGCCCCGATGATTTCATTTCCGACAGCAATCCAGCTTTCGTCTCACGTTTTGGCTGACAACCACATTCTTGATTGTAATGCGGGCCAGCAGTGACCGCATGACAGCGATCCCGACCGAGACGCAGGCCCAAGACGCCTCCTCCGCGCGCAATTCCCGTGTCGTCGCGCTGGTCGTTGCCATCGCCTTCTTCATGCAGATGCTCGACGGTACGATCGTCATTACCTCGCTGCCGCAGATGGCCGCGTCCTTCGGTGTACAACCGGTCGCCATGAGCATCGGCATCACCGTCTACATGCTGACGATGGCGGCCTTCATTCCGCTCTCCGGCTGGCTTGGCGACCGCTTTGGCGCGCGCAATGTCTTCCTGGTCGCAATCGGCATTTTCACGCTCGCCTCGCTGTTTTGCGGTCTGTCAGGCAGCCTCGGCGAGTTCATCGCGGCACGTGCCGTGCAAGGCATCGGCGGCGCCCTGATGACGCCGGTCGGCCGGATCATCGTCTTGAAGAATGCTCGCAAATCGGAGCTTGTCGGCGCGGTCGCGCTCATCACGTGGCCGGCGCTAATCGCCCCGGTCGTCGGCCCGATCCTCGGCAGCGTGATCACCACGTGGCTGAGCTGGCACTGGAACTTTCTCATCAACATACCGATCGGCCTCATCGGCCTTGCGCTTGTGCTGCGCTTCGTGCCCGATCAGCGCGAGGAAGAGGCGCGTCGTCTTGACATCAAGGGCTTCATCCTATCGTCAACCGCCCTCACTTTGGTGCTGGCCGGGCTCGAGGCCTTCGTGCACGGGACAGTCAATGCGCCTGCAATTGTCCTGTTGCTGGCAGCGGGCACGATCATCGGCATCATGGCCACGTGTCACTTCAAGGTGATCGCCGATCCGCTTCTCGATCTCTCTGCTCTGAAAATCCAGACCTTTGCGATGTCGACGTTGTCGGCCGGCACCGCCTGCCGCATCGCCATCAACGCGACGCCGTTTCTGATCCCACTGCTCTTTCAGGTCGGCTTCGGCCTCAATCCGATCGAGACCGGAATTTATGTGCTCGCCTACTTCGCAGGAAATCTGGCGATGAAAACGGCGACCACGTCGTTGCTGCGCCGTTTCGGCTTCCGCACCATCCTTGTCGGCAACGGCCTGCTCGCCTCGCTGGCGATTGGTGCCTGTGCAGCGGTATCGACAGATACGCCGCAGTTGCTGACGCTCCTGCTGCTGTTTGCCGCCGGGCTGTTCCGCTCGATGCAGTTCACGGCACTCAACACGCTCGGCTTTGCCGACATCAATGCAAGCCAACGCAGTTCAGCATCGACGCTGTCGAGCATGTTGCAGCAGGTGGCCATGCTGATGGGCGTCGCCGTTGCCGCCGCCGTTCTCAATCTGTCGCAGGCGCTTCGTGGCGCTGAAACCGCGGCGCTCACGGACTTTCGCTGGGCGTTTCTCGCGGTCGCTACGATCGGCACCCTCTCGGCCTTGCGTTTTCTGAGCCTGCCGCACGATGCAGGCGTCGAAGTTTCAGGGCACAAATTCGAGCCGCGGAAATAATCGTTCCCGAGCGGCATCGGCCGTGGCCCGGAGGTCACAACGATGCCGCCCGGATTTCTACACTCACCGCTTGTTCATGCGGCGATGCCATGGCGCGTCCTGCTGCCAGTCGCCGGGCATGATTGAGCCGCAGGCGGTCTGCTCGGCCACCCGTTTGCCGGCCTCGCGGAAGGCAGCGCCCCGATCAGTAGCCTCTGGCCGCACCCGCACCGATGCGGCTGTCGACCGCACCGTTGTAGCGGGCGCCCCCGCCTTCCGTGATTTCGGCGAGGCTTTCGCCGCCGACGAGAATGCCGGTCGCCTGGCCCCAGATGCTCCAACTCTTGTCGATCTGCACGTCATGGCCCATCGCCGAGAGAAGCTTGCGCGTATCGGGCGACAGCGCGTAGGGCTCCATGAACACCTTGTCGGGCAGCCACTGATGATGGATGCGCGGCGCATCGACCGCCTCCTGAATGTTCATGCCGTGATCGATGACGTTGAGGATCGCTTCCAGCGTGATCGTGATGATGCGTGCGCCGCCGGGACTGCCGATCACCATGAAGGGCTTGCCGTCCTTGGAGACGATGGTCGGGCTCATCGAGGACAGCGGCGTCTTGCCGGGGGCGATCGCGTTGGCCTCGCCCTGAACGAGCCCGTAGAGATTGGGAGCGCCCGGCTTGGCGGTAAAATCGTCCATCTCGTTGTTGAGCAGAATGCCGGTCCCGGGCGCGACCACGCCGGCGCCGAAGGAGCCGTTCAGCGTATAGGTGACGGCAACGGCATTGCCCTCGTCGTCGATGATCGAATAGTGGGTCGTCTCCTTGCTTTCGGCAAAGCCCTCCGGCATCAGCGCCTGCGAAACGCCGGCCTTGAACGGATCGATCTTGCCGCGGATTTCAGCGGCATAGGCCTTGTCGAGCAGCTTTGCGACCGGGTTTTCGACGAAGGCAGGATCGCCAAGCGTCGTGTTGCGGTCGACATAGGCATGGCGCATGGCCTCGATCATCGCATGCACTGTTTCGGCCGAACCGTAACCGAGATAGGACAAAGGATAGCCTTCGAGCACGTTGAGGATTTCGCAGATGATGACGCCGCCGGACGACGGCGGCGGCGAGGAGACGATGTCATAGCCGCGATAGTTGCACTTGACCGGCTCCAGTTCGCGCACGGCGTATTTCTCGAAATCCGCCTTGGCGAGGATCCCGCCCTTGTCGGCACTTGCCTTGACGATGGCGTCGGCGATCTCGCCCTTGTAGAAGGCGTCGGTGCCCTTTTCGGAAATGCTTGAAAGCGAGGCGGCAAGGTCCGCCTGAACCAGCGTTTCGCCCACGGCGAAGGGTTTTCCGTCAGGCTTCAGGAAGATCGCAGCGGCCGCCGGGTCTTTTGCCAATCGTTCGGTTTCGCCATCGAAGGAATCGATATCCCCTTGTTCCAGCCGGAAACCGTCCTTGGCGAGCGCAATGGCGGGCGCAATCAGTTCCTTGAGCGGTCGCGTACCATAGCGGCTGCGCGCGACCTCGAAGCCGAGCACCGGGCCCGGTACGCCGACCGCGAGATAGCCCTCTGTGCTGAGGCCATCGACCAGTTGGCCCTTGTCGTCGAGATACATCGCCTTGGTCGCCGCAGTCGGCGCGCGCTCGCGAAAATCGAGGAACGTGGTCTTGCCGTCCTTGAAGCGGATCGTCATGAAGCCGCCGCCGCCGATGTTGCCGGCGGTCGGATAGACCACCGCAAGCGCGTAGCCGACGGCAACGGCGGCATCCACGGCATTGCCGCCCTTTTTCAGGACCTCGACGCCGATATCCGACGCCAGGTGCTGGGCGGTCACGACCATGCCGTGCTCGGCCTTGACCGGCTCCGGCGACGCCGCCCAAACGGCCGACGGCGAAACCGAACCGAGTGCGGCGATCAGGGTGAAGGACAGGATATTCAGGCAGGAATTGCGCATGCTTTTCTCCCGCGACAGACGTTTTCTGGCAAACGGCGCCCTCGGATGAGGGCGGCGGCAAAATTCGAAGGCAACAATTGGCCGGCCCGGCCATCGGGCTGGCGTGGCCCCGGGGCAACCCGGGTCAAGGAGCGAAGCCTTGTGCGGAGTATAGCCATGCGCGGTGGTTACGGACAACAGCTGACGAACACCGAAAGGCAGCGACGAAAGCGAACGGGACCAGGATCGGCCGACGGGCATAGTCTCCGGTGGCCGGCGTCTTGCGTCCCACAACGGGCCGCGGCAAGCCGGCGCACGAGCCGAGAACGCGATCGACGCCCGGATGAGTTTTTGCCATTGCCACGAGCCGCCATGGCTGTGACAGTCCGGTTCTGAAGCCTTCCCGGACGCTTCGCCATGCGCCCAGGAAATGCGGTCTGCCGAAGGGGACGCCTATGATCGAAGGCCATTGCCATTGCAAGTCGGTTCATCTCTCCGTCCGTGTCCGACCCGACACGCTCGGCAGCTGCAACTGCTCGATGTGTTCACGCCTCGGCACGCTCTGGGGCTATTATGACGCCGAAGAGGTGTCGATAAGCGACCCTCAAGGCAAGCTCGTCGGTTACGTCCAGGGCGACGCGACGCTGACAATCTACCATTGCGGCACCTGCGGCTGCACCACCCACTGGTCGCCGATTTCTGCCGACACGACGCGCATGGGCGTCAACATGCGGCTGTTCGACCGGTCTGTCTGGGAGGACATTCCCCACCGGCTGATCGACGGCGCCAGCTGGTAGGTCCACCAGCCTCGGGGTTTCGCATCCCCATGGTCTCGCCGGCCTGCGTCTCGAATGCCCCGGGGTCTCGCAACCCTCGTCCTGTTGCCGCTCGTCCTCGGGGTTCGGCCGCACGGCGCGGCGCGCCGTCCATCGTCCGGAGCGCTTGAGGTCGGCTTGTCTCTCTGCTCGAAACAGATTATATTGAATGAACGTTCAGCAAAAATGGAGACATTGAATGAACGAAATGATCCGCGACATAACCGTCCCGAACGACTGGGATCGCCGTGGATTGCCCGGCTGGTGCTACCATAGCGACGCCCTGCTCGAACTGGAACGCGAACACATCTTCCGCCGTCACTGGCAGATCGCCTGTCATGTCTCAGACGTTCCCGAGGCGGGCGACTACATCACCATGGATGTGGTCGGCGAGCGCGCGCTGATCCTGCGCGACCAGCAGGGCACGATCCGTGGCTTTCACAACATCTGCCGCCATCGCGGCTCCCGTGTCGTTGCCGACGACAAGGGCAAGTGCCGCAACGCGCTCGTCTGTCCGTTTCACGGCTGGGTCTACAATCTCGACGGCACGCTCCGTGGGGCGGCGCGACCGCGCTCGTTTCCGCCACTCGACAAGCAGGAATTCGGCCTTGTGCCGCTCGAACTGGAAATCTGGATGGGCTTCGTCTTCATCCGTTTTCGGCCGGGGCCACAGCCCTCTGTCGCCGAGCTGATGCAGCCCTTTGCCGAGGAGTTCGGTCACTACGGCTCCGAGCGCATGCTGCCGACCGAAGGCGTGTGGACGCAGGAAAGTGCGGTCAACTGGAAATCGGTGCGCGACGTCGACAACGAGGGCTACCATGTCGCCATGGCCCATCCGGCGCTGCAGGATCTCTATGGCTCCACCTATTACGACGAACCCTTCGTCAACGGCCTTTGCCGATCCTTCGCCACCTACAACCCGCATGCGGGCCGGCGCTGGAGTGTCCGGCAATATGTCGGCATTGCGCCGGAAGCGACGCATCTGCCCGAGCGGCTGCGCAAGGCCTGGATCTATTTCGGCCTCTTCCCCAACGCCGTCATCGCGGTGACGCCTGAGACGGTGCAGTTCTACCAGGAATTTCCGCTGTCGACCGGCAGGACGCTGCTGCGCGGCGCGATCTATCGATACCCGAAGGAAACCCGCCAGCAACGGCTTGCCCGCTACCTCGCCTTCCGCATCGACCGGGATACCCAGGCCGAGGACGTGCAACTGACGATCTGGTCGAACGAATCCATGACGTCGAAGGCGTTCAACGGGTTTTATCTCTCCGATCTGGAATATGGCGTGCGCACGCATCACGATCACATTCGCGCCGTGCTGCCCGTCGTCAATCTGGACGTGGCCCCACCCGAGGACCGGATGGCTGCAGTCAACGACGAACTCTCCAAACGATAGGCGCAAAAAGAGGGGCCGGCGCAAAACCGACCCCTTCGAAAACGGCCCCGCCGGGGAATGCTGGCGGGGCCGAGGCATTTTCAGGCGCGATCAGCAGATCGGCTCAACCCTTCCACAGCCCCTCGCGCACGAGCTCGTCCATGGTGCGACGGATGCTGGCGTCGAGAATTGTCACCATGTCATCGATCTGGCGTGTGGTGATCGTCAGCGGCGGCGACATCACGCACATATTGATCAGCGGCCGCACCAGCAGGCCAAGTTCCTGGCAATGACGGTCGATGCGCTTGCCGACTTCGAGATCGAGCGTCAGCGGGTTGTTGCTGACCCGATCGGCGACGCATTCGACGCAGGCCATCAGCCCCATGCCGCGGACTTCGCCGACCAGCGGCAATGCCTCCAGGCTCTTCAACGATGTCTGGAAATAGCCCGAGATCGCCTTGACGTGGTCGAGCAGCCCATCTTCCAGAATGTCGAGATTGCGCAGGGCAACCGCGCAACCGACCGGATGGCTGGAATAGGTGAGCCCATGCGCGAACATCGCATCGGAATGGTTGGACTGCCGCAGGCTTTCCAGAAGGCGTGAGGAGATCATCACACCGCCCAGCGGGAAATAACCCGACGTCACCCCTTTGGCGAAGGTGATCATGTCGGGCTCGATCCCGAACACCGCCTTCGAGGCGAAGATCTCGCCGAGCCGGCCGAAGGCCGTCACCACCTCGTCGGCGATGAACAGGATGTCGTGCTCGCTGCAGAGCGCGCGCATGCGGCGGAGATAACCCTCCGGCGGCACGATGACGCCACCAGAGGCCATGATCGGCTCGGCGATGAAAGCGCCGATGCGATCCGCCCCCTTTGCCTCGATCAGCGCCTGGAACTCCGCAACCAGCGCATCGCAGAATTCGGCCTCGGATTGTCCGGCGGGCCGCCGGAACGGGTTGGGACAGGCAAGTTTCGCCACCTGATCTGTGGCGCTGTCCATCCAGTCGTGGTCGCGCGGACGTCCGTTCAGGGACGCAGAGAGATAGGTGGAGCCGTGATAGCCGCCCTGGCGCGAGACGATCAGCTTCTTCTCCGGCCGTCCGCGCACATTGTTGAGGAACTGCATGAAACGCAGCGCCGTCTCGACTGCCGAGGAACCGCCGGTGGTGTAAAATACATGCGAGAGATCGCCGGGCGCATGCGCGGCGAGCCGCTCTGCCAGCGCCGCCGACGGTTGATTGGTGGTGTACCAGGGCGAATTGTAGGACAGCGCCATGGCCTGATCGTGCAAGACCTCGGCGAGTTCCGTCCGGCGATGACCGACATTGACGCACCACATGCCGGCCGGACCGTCGATGAGGCGGCGGCCCTCGCCATCGACGACATAAATTCCGTCGCCGCTTTCAATCGGCCCGCGCGCTTCCGCACCTATGCTGCCGGCGACAGGCCAGGGCTGGACGAGATGCTTTTCGGCAAGCGCGGACGTTTCTCCTGCGCCGCTATCGGGCACATTTGCAAGATCGAGCTTCGCGGCCATGACAAATCCCTCCAACCGTTTCAATCATAATTCTCAAAACAACCATATGATAAAATTGAACAACACGTCATTTTATTGAATGGCTGTTCAATCAATATTGCAGAAATAGCACTTGCGTTCAATGCCGAATTGAGTTTTGCTAATTCAAGGGAACCAACCGGCGAAAAATCGCCATGGGATGGATCGAATGAAGCGTTCGCTGCATTTCCACTGTCGACTCTATCGACATGAGCCGAAGCGCGGCTGGCGCACTGCAGAGTATCAATTGCGCAAGCCGGGGTATCGCTGATGGCGGTGCTGTCGGCCACCGAGGTGGAGCAAAGGCCCACGCATCCGCCAAAGAACAAGGCTCGCTGGACGGCCAGCGAAGAAGCAAGCGGGCTGGCACTGATCTCCCCGACGCTGCTCTATGCCGTCGCCCTGTTGTTCCTGCCGATCCTGATCGTCGTCGCCTACAGCTTCTGGACCCAGGACTACCTGACGATCGACCGCACCTTCACGCTTCAGAACTATAAAACAGCGCTCGGCGAACCGATCTACCAGGATCTGCTGGTGCGCTCGCTCGTCATCTCGCTCGTCGTCAGTGTCGTGACCGTCACCCTCTCCTATCCGATCGCCTGGTTCATTTCCTTCCATGGCGGCGTCCACAAGAACCTCTGGCTGTTCCTGATCACCGTGCCCTGCTGGACCAGCTATCTGCTGCGGGTCATGTCTTGGAAGGTGATCCTGGGCTATGGCGGTGTCATGAACACCGGCCTCCTGTCGATCGGCATCATCGACAAGCCGCTGACCTCGCTGCTCTACAACTCCAACGCTGTCGTCATCACGCTCGTCCATAGCTGGGCGGCCTTCGCCATCCTGCCGATCTTCGTGTCGCTCGAGAAGGTCGACCGCTCGCTGATCGAGGCGGCGCACGATCTCGGCGACAACAAGCTGATGAGCTTCCTGCGCGTCACCCTGCCACTCTCCCTTCCCGGCGTCATCTCGGCCTTCCTGATCGTGATGATCCCGACGGTCGGCGACTACGTCACGCCCAAGCTCGTCGGCGGCAAGGATGGCGTGATGATCGCGACCGCGATCCAGGCGCAGTTCGGCAAGGGTGCCAACTGGCCGCTTGGTGCTGCTCTGTCGGTGACGACGATGGTCATCGTCTCGGCGATGGCGGGCATCGCGGTCCTTGCCCTGAAACTGCTGGTGAGGATGGCGAAATGAGCGGGCGTCACGGCATTCCTAAGTCCCGCTGGCTGCCGGCCTATGTCACGGTCTATCTGGCGTTTCTGTATTTTCCGATCCTGCTTTTACCGATCTTCTCCTTCAACAACGCGGCGACGACCACCTTCCCGCTCGCCGGCTTCACCACCAAATGGTACGCGTCGCTCTGGCACAACACCGCGCTCCTCGAAGCGGCGCGCAACAGCATGATCGTCGGCGTCTCCGTCGCCATTCTCTCCACCGTGCTCGGCATCTGCGCGGCCCGCGCCATCACCCGCTATCGCTTTCGCGGCCAGCGGGCGGCGACCGGGTTGATCATGGCGCCGCTGTTCCTGCCGGAAATCATCTTTGCCGTTTCACTGCTGATGATCATTCTGCAGCTCGGGGTCGAGCTGTCGCTGGTGACCGTCATTCTCGGCCAGGTGATCTTCTGCCTGCCCTACGCGATGTCGGTGCTGATTTCAGGTTTCGGCGGCTTCGACCGGTCGCTGGAGGAGGCATCGCTCGATCTCGGCGAGACCGCGATCGGGACGTTTCGCCGGGTGACGCTGCCGGTGGTCGCCCCGGCGCTCGTCTCGAGCCTGCTGGTCTCCTTCACCGTCTCGCTCGATGAGTTCATCCTCGCCTTCTTCCTCTCGGGCACCGAGCCGACCTTGCCGGTCTATATCTGGGGGCAGTTGCGCTTCGCCGCCAAGCTGCCCGGCGTTCTCGCCCTCGGTAGCGTGATGATCCTCATCTCGATCCTGCTTCTCACCCTTTCGGAAATCATACGCCGTCGCGCCGAACACCGGCTGAGGGCGCAGGGAGCGCTCAATGCCTGAAACACCGATGATAACGATCGAGGCAGTCAACAAGTTCTACGGCATCTACAAGGCGCTCGATGACGTCTCGCTCGATATTGCCGCCGGCGAATTCTTCTCGCTGCTTGGGCCGTCCGGCTGCGGCAAGACCACGCTGTTGCGCTCAATCGCCGGCTTCGACACACCGAGCACCGGCGATATCCGCATCGATGGGCAATCGGTGATCGGCACGCCGCCGAACCGCCGTCCGACCAACATGGTCTTCCAGAACTATGCGATCTTTCCGCATCTCGATGTCGAGGAAAACGTCGCTTACGGCCTGAAACGCTTGAAGCTTGATGCGAGCGGGGAGCGCCGGCGCGTGGGCGCCGCCCTCGACCAGGTCCGGCTCGGCCATCTCGGCAAGCGCCGGGCGCACGAGCTTTCCGGCGGTCAGCGCCAGCGCGTCGCACTTGCCCGAGCGCTCGTCATGCGCCCAAAAGTCTTGCTGCTCGATGAACCGCTTTCGGCGCTCGACAAGAAGCTGAGGGAGGAAATGCAGGTCGAGTTGCGCTCGCTGCAAAAGGCCGTCGGCATCACCTTCATCCTCGTCACGCACGATCAGTACGAGGCGCTCGCTTTGTCCGATCGGATCGCCGTGATGTTTGGCGGACGCATCGCACAGGTGGCAACACCAAAGGAAATCTACCAGCGCCCGACCACCCGTCAGATCGCCGATTTTCTCGGCGGCATGAATTTCATGAAGGCGCGGATCACCGGCGAGACTGCGACGCGGCTCTCGGTCGAAACACCGCGTTTCGGCGGCGTCACGCTCGACAAGCCGCTTGGGTTCAACGCCCGCAATGGCACGGCGACGATCGGCATCCGGCCGGAACGGCTGCGCGTGCTTTGGGATGACGCCAAGGCCGATTTCGAGCTCGCTGGCCGGGTCGTCGATCGCCACTATTTCGGCGAGATCACCCACCTGATCGTCGACGTCCCCGGCATGGAGCAGCCGCTCTCCGTCTCGGAAACCAACAATTTCGGTGCGGATGACATTCCGGTCGGCGACGCGGTTCGGCTCGCCTATGATCCGGATGCGCTCGTGGCGCTTTCGGACTGATTGGGCCGGGCAGCCGCACCTCGCAGCTGCCCCGAATTTTTCCCCTCAGTAACCTGCTTTGATTTTCTCGAACTCGGCGATCATCTTCTGGCGCAGCTCCATCGGCATCGGCGATTGGAACAGCGTGTTGTCGAGGAACTTCGAAACGTCTGCATAGCCCTTGTCGGCCAGGATCTTCGGATCGACCTGCGCCATGCCGCGCGCATTGGCATGGCCATAGCCCCAGGATTCAACCATGTAGGAGGTGATCGCCGGATCGGTGATCGAGTTGAGGAAGTCATACTGCTGGTCCTCCGGGGCCGCAGCACCCTTGAGCCGGACATAGCCGCACACCCAGGTCGACAGGCCCTCGACGGTGTCTTTCTTGATCGCAGCCGGCACGCCGTCGGCCTGCAGCGTCGTGGCGGTTTCGTTCCAGGCCCAGGCGAGATCGACCTCGCCGCTGGCGATCGCCTGGCTGAGGTCGGTGTTGTCTGTCCAGTAGAGGCGAACGTTCTTGTGCACCTCGCGCAGGAAATCCGACGCCTGTTTGAATTGCTCGTCGGTCATCGTCGTCCAGTCCTTGAGACCGATCGCAAGGCTCGCGAGCGCATAGGCGTCATCGACATTGTCGCCGATCGATACCCTGTCTTTGAACTTCGGATCGGCAAAGGCCTTCAGCGAGGAAATCTCCTCGGGCTTCACCGTGTCGGTACGATAGGTCAGCACCGTGTTGCCCCATTCGAACGGCAACAGCCAGGCCTTGCCATCAGGCGTGGTCATCAGCCCCTTCATGGCAACAATGCCTGGATCGGTGTCGTTCCAGTAGGTCAGCTTCGACGTATCCAGTGGCTCGATCAGGCCGGCCTCCCGCCACTTCGCTACGCTCTGCGAACAGGGGTGGGCGAGATCGGCCTTGAAGCCTGAGCGCAGCTTCTGGAAAGCCTCTTCCTCGTCGCCGAAGAAACTGAAATCGGGCTCGGCACCATGTTTGGCGGTATAGGCGGGGTGGAAGGCAGGGTCCTCGTAACCCGACCAGTCGAAGATCGTGAGATTGTCTGCGGCAAGCGCCGGCAGGGCAGTGCTCGAGACAAGCGAGGCGATGAACACGCCCCGCAAGATTTGCCTGCACACGTTCACCAATATCATGCCAACCTCCTCTATCCGGCCGTTCCGGCGTTGTTGTTCCCTATTTCGGCCCTTCCCGGGTGAAATGCGTGGGGAAGGCGACGAGCAGATACTCGACGGCCGCAGCATGCGCCTTCTCGCGCGTCAGTCCGTCGCCCATCATCAGCCGCAGCCACAGCCCTTCCATCGATGCGCAGAGCGCCAGCGTCATCCCCTCAGGCTCGTAGGCATAGCCGCCCTCGTCCTTGAGCGTCTGGCAGAGCGCCAGAAAGATCTCCTGGTACTTGACGTCGCGTGCGCCGCAGAGCGCCTGATAGGTCGGCCGCGACTTTGCCTCACCCCAGAAGGCACACCACGCGGCAAGCTTGCGCTTGGTGCAGATCTTTCGATCGAAATCGCAGGCAACGAGCGCCCAGAGTTGGGCCGCCGCCTTGTCGCCGGCCTTGTCCAGCGCCGCACCCCAATTGGCGGCATATTCGTCCGCCATGTATTGCAGCGTGGCGATCAGCAACTTTTCCTTGCTTTCGAAATGGAAGTTGACGATGCCGCGCGAAAGACCGGCGCCATCGGCGACATCGGCCAGCGTTGTCTCGGAATAGCCGCGCTTGGCGAGCGAATCGATCGTCGCCTCGATCAACTGCTGCCGTCTGGTTTCCTTGGACGCCTTGCGCCCGCGCTTCTCGGTGTCCGTTGCGTCCTGTGCCGCAGAGGTGAGTTTCATCCGTACCGCCGTGCTGTTCTTCTTGAGGCGCAGGTGCATATCATGCTCCGCGCGGCATCGGCTTGATGCCACGCAGATGAGTGGGACAATGCTCACCACTGTCAAGCACCTTCTGCATCGCAGTCCAGGTCCGGATGTTCTTCGCCACATAGGCTTCGCCGACGGCGGCGATGGCCTCGGCGCGCAGGGAACCTTCAAGCCTTGAAAGCTCGTTGCGGGCGACGTCCCGGTACCAGGCATTGCGGCTGAGCGAACCGACATCGTCGAAGCCGGCCGCCGTCATCGCTGCTATATAGGTCTTAGCCGAGGCCATGCCGAAGCTCAGACCTTCGGCCGCAAGATAGGCCTTCATGTTGCTGGACGGTTCGCCATCATGCGAGATCAGCCAATCGGAGGCAGCAAAGGCCCCGCCGGGCGCAAGCACACGGAAGATCTCGCGGAAGATCGCCGCCTTGTCCGGGACATGCACCAGCGCATCCTTGGAAAAGACCACATCGAAACTGCAATCTGGGAATGGCAAACGACCGGGCGCCGACTGGATGAAGGCGACATTGGTCAAACCCGAACGCGCGGCAGCAACTCGAGCCCGCTCGATTACCGGCACCTCGACATCGAAACCTGTCACCTGCGCCGGGCCATGGGTTTCGGCAATATGCAGCGTCGCCCCGCCGGCCCCGCAGCCGAAATCGAGCACGCGTTTGCCGCCAAGCTCCAGCCCTTCGAGGACGCGATCGACCTCTCCAGCACCCCCGGGAGAAAGATACCCCTCCCCCCAGAGCACCGCGAGAAAGCGGATGGCCGCATCGTCGTATTCCGCCAGCGGCTGCACCTCTCCATCGATCGACGACATCGGACCTCCGATCCGGCGTTGCACCTCGACAGAAATCCTATCGCGTTATCAGAGGATTGCAACATATTTGCTGAACACTCATTCAAAATATATGGACAACATTCTGCTTTCCATGTCATTTTTTCATCAACGACAAGGGGAGCCACATGAAAAAATACGACGTGGTGATGATCGGAGGCGGCCATAACGGGCTGGTAACGGCCTGCTATCTCCAGCGGGCGGGACTGGATGTGATCGTCCTTGAGAAGAACGCCTGGGTCGGCGGCGCCGCCACCAGCCGGGAGCTGACCCCCGGCTTTCTCTATTCGAACTGTTCTTACGTCTGCTCTTTGTTCCGGCCCGAGATCATGCGCGACCTCGAGCTGCCCAAGCACGGGCTGCAGGTCATCTCCTACGAAGGCGGCGCGGTCTTTACGCGGGATGGCGACTACCTCGCCTCCTATCGCGATCATGACTCCCACCGCCGCGAGTTCGCCCGCTTTTCCAAGCGCGATGCCGAAGCCTATGATCGCTATGCACGGGATGTGACGCGCCAATGCCGGTTCATCCAGCCGCTGCTGATGCGCACGGCACCGGATCCGTTCAGCTTCAAACCGCGCGACCTTCAGGAGATGCTCTATCTCGCAAAGAAGTTTGGTGACTTCTCTCCCGCAGAGATGGCCGCAACCTTGCGCTTCTGGACCATGTCGATCGCGGACTTCCTCGACGAGTATTTCGAGACCGACGTGGTGAAGGCCTATCTGGCGCTCTCGGGCATCATCGGAACGGCGCTTGGGCCGATGTCGCCGGGAACGGCCTATGTGCTGTTGCATCACTATATGGGCGAAGTCGACGGGTCGGTTGGCGCCTGGGGCTATGCCCGCGGCGGCATGGGCGCGGTGACGTCGGCCCTCGCCTCCTCCTTCAAGGCATCGGGCGGCACAATCCGCACCGGCGCCGATGTCGCCAAGATCATGACCCATCGCGGCAAGGCGACAGGGGCGGTGCTTGCCGACGGCGAAGAAGTCCTCGGCAAGCTTGTCGTCTCCAATGCCGACGTCAAGCGTACCTTCCTGAAGCTCGTCGACGAGAGCGCGCTGCCGGAGCGTTTCGTCCACCGTGTCCGCCACTTCAAGATGCGCGGCTCCTCGGGCAAGCTCAACATCGCCCTCGACAGCCTGCCGGAGTTTCCGGCCTTGCCATCTGGCTCCTCCTGCATTCGCGGCGACCTGCACTTCACAGACACGATCGAACGCATGGAAAAGGGCTATGACGACTGGAAGGCCGGGCGCTGGTCGGCCGATCCCTTCGTCGACATGATGATCCCGACGACGCTCGACCCGACGATGGCCCCGCCCGGCAAGCACTTCGTCTCCTGCTTCGTGCAATACTGTCCACCGAAGGTCGAAGGCAACGACTGGACCGATGCCGACCGTGACGCCTTCGCTGAGACGGTGATCAAGCAGATCTCCGACTATTCGCCCGGCTTCCGCGAACGCATCCTGCACATGGAGGTGCGCACGCCGCGCGAGATAGAGCAGGAAGTCGGCCTCACCGAAGGCAACATCTTCCAGGGCGAACTGACCTTCGACCAGTTGCTGTTCAACCGGCCGGTCCCCGGATACGCACAATATCGAAGCCCGGTCCGCGGTCTCTACATCTGCGGCTCCTCGACCCATCCCGGCGGCGGCGTCATGGGCGCCCCCGGCCGCAACGCCGCCGCCGAGATCCTGCGCGATCTCAGGCACGCTCCCTCGCACATGAGTTCGGCCCATGACGTCATTTGATGCCATTGTCATCGGCGGCGGCCACAACGGCCTGACCGCCGCCACCCTCCTTGCCCGGTCCGGGCGCAAGGTCGTGGTGATCGAAGCGGACGACGCGCTCGGCGGTGCTGCCCGCAGCTTCGAGTTTCATCCAGGCTTCGTCAGCCCTGGCCTTGCGCACATCATCAATCGCCTCGACGCAGATGTGTTGTCCGCGCTCGAAATTGATCATTCGACAACGCACGTGACCGCCCCGACCGTTGCGCTATCGCCGACGGGTGTGCACGCCGTGCTGCGTGGCGCCTATGGTGAAACGATCGACGGGGCCTCTCGGGAGGAGGCGGCGCGTTTTGCCGATTTTCGCGGCAAGCTCCTGTTCCAGGCGGGCATCTTCAAACGCTTCCTCAAGCGTCGCCCGCCCGAAGTGGGCGAGATCGCCTTCGACGATCTCAAGTCCTTCGCCACCGCCGGTCTTCATCTCCTGAGCAAGGGCCGCGAAGAGGGCCGGGATTTCCTGCGCATGCTGTTGATGAACGTCGCCGATGTCGCCGATGAATATCTGACCGACGACCGGCTGAAGGGCCTTGCCGCCTTCGATGCGACGCTCGGCATTCATCTAGGACCGCGATCGCCGACGTCGCTGCTTGGTCTCTATTATCGCCTGACCGGCGAAGTGGCTGGCGCTACCGGCGCGCAGGTCGTGGCGAAGGGCAATGGCCAATCGATCGCCGCCCTCTTCGATGCGGCGGCAACCAAGGCGGGCGTTGCGATCCGGACCGGCACGCACGTCGAGAAGATCGTCGCCGATCGCGGCCGCGCGACCGGGATCATGCTGTCGACGGGCGAAACGCTGACCGCCCCGGCCATCATCTCCGCCATCCATCCGCAGGCGACGTTCATGGCCCTGACCGATGCCGCCGAGATCGGCACCGGCTTCCGCCGCGCCATCGGCAACATCCGCACCAGGGGCAATGTCGCCAAGCTCGACCTGGCGCTCGACCGTGTCCCCGATTTCCCGGGTGTGGCGCGCGCCGATCTTGCCGGCAGGCTGGTGATCGCCCGATCGATCGATCACGTAGAGCAGGCATTCAACCCGGCGAAGTATGGCCAGTTCTCGACCGATCCGGTGATGGAGATAACGCTTCCGAGCCTGACCGATCCCACGCTTGCGCCCGACGGCGCCTGCACACTTTCGGCGCTGGTCGAGTTTGCGCCCTATGCGCTTGCGGATGGTTGGGAAAAGGGCAAGCCCGCCTTCCTGAAGATCGTGCTCGAAACGCTCGAACGCTATTGCCCGGGATTTGGCGCCAGTATCGTCGCCACGCATTTCCTGACACCTGCCGACATGGAAGAACGCTACAACCTGCCGGGCGGGCACTGGCACCACGGGGAACTCCAGGCCGACCAGCTCCTGATCAACCGCCCGGTCAATGCAGCCGCCGGCTACGCGACGCCGCTCGAAGGCCTTTACCTCGCAAGCGCTGGCTCGCATCCGGGTGGCGGCATCTCCGGCCTGCCCGGCCTGCTCGCTGCCCGCCAGATCCTTTCGGAGAAACGCGCATGATGCACCTCACCGCCTTCAACCGCGCTGAACAGGGGCACATCCTGACGCCGCGTCTCGAAACGCCTTTTCACGACCAGCTGGCCGCGCTCAGCGAGACCAACGACTGGTACAGCTGGGCGGGCTACAAGGCGCCGCATTCGATCTTCGACACCGAACTCGAATATTTCGCCATCCGCTCGACATCGGCCCTTTTCGATATTTCTCCCATGGTGAAGTACCGCATTCGCGGCAGCGATGCCGCGCGCTACCTGAACCGCCTCACGGTGCGCGATGTCGCCAAGCTCGGCGTCGGGCGGGTCCATTATACCGCCTGGTGCGACGACCACGGGCACGTGCTCGACGATGGTACGCTCTTCCGGCTGGCGACCGACGATTTCCGCCTCTGCTGCCAGGAGCGGCATTTGCCCTGGCTGCTCGACAGCGCCGGCGGGTTCTCGGTCGAAATCAGCGAGGAGACTGCAGAGATCGCCGCCGTCGCGCTGCAGGGACCGACCGCCTTTGCAGTGCTCGAAGCCGCCGGCTTTGCTGGCGTCGAGACGCTGAAGCCGTTTCAGCTGGCGGAGTTTGCGCATGCCGACGGCAGCGTAACGATCTCGCGCACCGGCTTTACCGGCGACCTCGGCTACGAGCTCTTCGCCCCGGCGAAGGCGGCGCTCAGCCTCTGGGATCGTCTCTGGACGGCGGGCAGCGGTTTCGGCCTGAAGGCGATCGGCTACGATGCGCTCAACCGCGCCCGCATCGAGGCGGGGTTCATCGTCGCCAATGCCGATTTCATCACCGCCGATGCTGCCCTTCGCGCCGACCGTGAACGTTTGCCCGACGAGATCGGCCTCGACTGGCTCGTCGATCCGCAAAAGCCCTATTTCAACGGTCGCGACGCGATCCTGAGGGCACGGACGAAAGGCACGCTGAAACATGTACTGGTCGGCCTCGAGATCGAGGGCAACATTCCCGCCGAAGGCGCCATCGTCTATCATCGCGGCAAGAAGGAAGTGGGTCTGGTGACGGCCGCCATCTGGTCTCCGCTCGCCAAGCGCAACATCGCAATCGCCACGCTTTCCCGCCCCTTCGGCGCGAGCGTCACGGACAATCTCTGGGTCGAGATCTACGCCATGCGAGAACTTCAGTATCAGAAGCTGATGAAGCGCGTCCGCGTGGTGTCACGGCCGTTCGTCAAGCTCGACCGCCGCTCGGCGACGCCCCCGGGACGTTTCTAGGGGTGTCATGATGGACGACGAAACGAGGCGTCATTGGGCGCTGATCCGAACTCCGCCCGGCATCGAATGGTCCGGACGCACGCGCTATGCGGCTGCCATGTTCTTCTACCAGCGCGGCCAGATGAATGCGGAAACGCTGGAGATCTATCGCATCTGCTCGCGGCTGGACGCCGAGGATCCCGTTTCCGTGCTTAAGAGCCATCACCTCGGGGCCGACTGGATTTCGAGGATGGAGGCGGAACCGGACCGGCCGTGAGGCGGCTGCTTGCCTGGTGCGCCAGGTATCGCGCGACAGCATCGCAGGCTGGCGGCGCAATCGGGGCGCTGGACATGTTGCTGGCCGCCGGGCAGTGATGGAGCGCCTGGCCGTGAAGGCGCCGCCGCCTTGAATCACTTGGATCAACGGACCGATCCTTGCCATGTCGCAAAAGCCGGCGTTCGGTCCACCGCCGGCACGTTCTGGGCGATGGGCCGCCTGCCCGCGCGGATTGCGCCGGGCATCGACCACGCCGCGCCTACGCCGCCGAGGCGGCCTTGCCGCCTTGAGCGTTGCGGCTCTCCTGCGCAGCGTAGCGTGCCCGCTTCTGCTCGTACATGCTGAGGTCCGCGCGCTTGACCAAGGCTTCCATGGTTTCCCCGGTCTCGCTGGTCGCAACGCCGAGCGATATGCTGAGAGGCGCGTTGGAATAGAACTGGTTGTTGATCTTCAACAATTCACTGATGGTCTCGACCATGGTCGCCACCGCCTGGCGGTCGGCGCCTGGCATCAGGATGGCAAATTCGTCGCCGCCGATGCGGGCGGCATGGTTGGGCTGCGACACCGCGCCGTTCAGCACTTCGCCGAGACGGCGCAGGAGGGCATCGCCGGCATCGTGCCCAAGCTGGTCATTCGCCGCCTTGAGACCATCAAGGTCGACGACGATGGCCGAAACCGGGCGCAACGACTTGCGCTCCAGCCGGTTCAGCTCGTCGGAGTAGAAGGCGCGGTTATGCAGCTTCGTCAGCACGTCGTGCTTGCCGAGATATTCGAGATAGGCCTCCGCCTTCTTGCGCGCGGTGATATCGGTCAACGCCACCTGGACCAGCGACCAGTCGCCTTCATGGCCGGGAAGCACGGAGAATTGCAGCAGGACGTGGCGCTCCGACCCATCGAGCGCATAGTTCACCACCTCGCGGTGATGCAGAAGATTGCCGTTCCACAGCTCGATCAGCTGCTCCTTGAAATGCTTCTCCATCTCGTTGCGGAAGATGTCGCCGAGATGCTGTAGCAGGGTGTTCCGGTCCGGTGCACAAAACAGGTCGAGCGTCGCCTGGTTGATGTCGATGACCCGGATCTCACTCATGCATTGGCGCACGAATTCCGGATGAACGTCGGTGAAGACGCGGAAATCGACGATGCCGCGTTCACGGACATCCTCGAGCAGCAGCTTGATGCGGCTGAAGTCCTCGACCCACAGCGACACGGGCGAATGCTCGAAGATACCTTCCGCATACTGTCGGTTGGCCCGTTCGTTGCGCCGGGCCTCTTCGCGCGCGGTCACGTCTTCCGTCGTCAGAAGCAGCCGCCCCAGCGTATCCTCGTATCCCGGCAGTACCGAGCCGCGCAGCTGGATGTCGAGCCGGCGTCCCGTCAGCGTGTAGTTGACGGCACTGCTGCTGAACTCGGTCTTGCCCTCCCACAATTCGGCAAGCTCGTTGACATGGCTTTCGAGCATGTCGTCGCGAAAGACTTTCGAAAGGTTCGCCTGGAGATGATCGAGATCGCGCGCTTCGAACAGTTCCAGTGTCCGGCGGTTGACCTGGAGAACACGAATTTGGCCGGAGCACGCGGCGACACGCGTCAGATCCTCTCTAAGATAGGCACGGAGATCCACCACACCCTCGGCCCGCCAGCGATCGAACTGCGCCTTGACCCCACTGAAATCCTCGATCCACATCGCGATCGGCGCCAGATCAAAAATGTTGGTGTCGGAAGAACCTGTCATTATTGTTCCATCTCGGTTGGCGGAGAGAGGGCATGCAAGGCGCGGCGCCTTTGGGCAACCTAACCCTCTTTAAGTAACGATACGTAAATCCTCAACAGCGGATCGCAATCACGGCAGGTGACACGCCAGCGCCCACGAGACGGGCGATGGGACGATCGCTTGCACGGCCGACCGCGACACACCAACTGGTGGAAATATTTGCAACCTGTGGTCAACATTATCTTGAAAGCACCAAATCGGTGCTTTACATCAGATCCATGATACAGACGACCCACACGGCAACCCTCCGCTATCGCCTGGTGCCGGACGGCGAGGCCCGGCACGCGCTGGAGGAGACATTTGCCGCCTATGCGAAGATGCTTGCGCTGCTCGATGAGCTGACGGTGGAAAAAGGCGGGGCCAATCTCGTGACCCTGCACGAGCTTGCCTACGAGACCGTCAGGGATCGGACCGGCCTGCCCGCCCGTTTCGTGACGCTGGGCCTGCGCGATTTCGCGTCGAACCGCGGGCGGCCGAGCGAGCCCCTGCGGCTGCCGCTAGACGAAAAATTGTTTGCGATCAAGGGCCCGGCCGCCCTCACCGTCGCAACGGTGCGCGGCCGCGTCGCCATCCCCTTTGATGTGGCGGGCTACTCACGCGGTACGCCCAACATTTTTTCGGCCGAGCTCGTCGCCGATGCCGGCGGCTATGAAATTCACATCGGCGTCACGCCGCACACGGATCGAACGGAGGAAGACATGATGATGAACGAAGGCATTCTTTCGCGCATGGGGCGGCTGATCGCCGGTCTTGCCAACGCCGCCGTCGACAAGGCGGAAGGCACCAACAAGGTGGCCGTCGTCGAACAAGCATTGCGCGAAATCGATGCCGCGGCCGAAGAAGCGAAAGCCGACATCGGCAAAGCGCGCGCCGAGGAGTACCGCATCCAGAGCCGACGTGAAGAAATCGCGTCCGACCTGACTATGCTCGAAGAAAAGATCCTGACGGCGGTATCCGCCGGTCGCGATGATCTCGCCAAGGCCGGTGTCGCCCGCCAGATCGATCTGGAATCGCAGGTTTCCGCTCTCGACAAGGCGCTAGCCGATGCCCGCAGCTACCTTGACGAAGGCCAGCAGGCGCTGCAGGCCGTGCTTGCAACACGCCGCGAGGCCGAAGCGAGACTTGTCGACCTGAAGCGGAGCCTGGCGCAATACCCGGATGAGCCGGCAACGGCCCGTGCACGCGCCAATCCGGCCGATGGTGCGGCCCGGGCTGCCGCCGCCGTCTCCCGCGTTACCGGCGTTCCCGCCGGCAACAATGCCACAAGCGCCGAACTCGATGAGCTCGACCGGCTGCACCGTGAACAGGCGATCGAAGCGCGGCTGGCGAAATTCAAGGCCGGAAAGGACTAACGCCGATGGAGCTTTTCTTCGCTCCTGAATGCCTGCCCTTTGCCATTGCCGCCATCATGCTTGCGGCCTTGACCGCGATCGAGATGCTGTGCCTGCTCGTCGGCTTCTCGCTCGGCGAGGTGATCGACAAGGCCGGGCTGGACGAGCACAACGCTCTGGCGGGGCTGCTCTCCTGGCTGAATGTCGGCGGCGTCCCGATCCTGATCTTCATCATGCTGCTGCTGGCTCTGTTCTCGATGACCGGGTTCGTCATCCAGAGTATCGCCCACAGCGTCTGGCTGCCGCTGCCGGCTCTGGTTGCAAGCGTGCCCGCACTGCTCTTGAGCCTGCCCACGGTCAGGGCGTCGAGCCGCGCGGTCGCGCGGATTGTGCCACGCGACGAGACCTACGTCGTCGACCTCAAGGAATTCGTCGGCCGGACCGCCGAAGTCTCAGTCGGCCCGCTCGATCAGGGCCTGCCGGGACGTGTTCGTCTCACGGACAAACACGGCA
This sequence comes from Ensifer adhaerens, assembly GCF_013283195.1. Taxonomy (GTDB): domain Bacteria; phylum Pseudomonadota; class Alphaproteobacteria; order Rhizobiales; family Rhizobiaceae; genus Ensifer; species Ensifer adhaerens_G. Next base: position 525,232 of record NZ_JABEKT010000004.1, read on the forward strand.
ACTGGCACAACCTGCGCGCCAAAGCAGCCAAGGGTGAACCCGCCATCACCATCGGCACACAAATCCTCATCGTCGACCGCGCCAAGGATGTCTTCATCGCCATTCCCGCGCCGGCAGACCTCATCTCTACGCTAAACACCACCTCCACGGAGCAACAATGATCTTTGATCTTCTCCTGCCCGCCGGCATCGGCGTCGTCCTGATCCTCGGCATCGGCTTTGTGCTCGCATCGCTCTATACGCGATCGAGCCGCGACGAAGCCTATGTGCGCACCGGCCTCGGCGGCCAGAAGGTCGTGCTCGACGGCGGCTCAATCGTCCTGCCGATCTTCCACTCGATCGCCCGGGTCAATCTGAAGACGCTGCGTCTCGAAGTTCGCCGCGGCGAAGTTCGTCGACGGCCTGCGCTCCGTGGCTGCCACCATGAGCCTCGACGCGCTGCAGGAGCAGCGCATGGATTTCGTCAAGGCGGTGCAGGAGGCGGTTGGCGCCGACCTGCAATCGAACGGCCTCGAACTGGAATCCGTGTCGCTGACGCGGCTTGACCAGACCGACATCAAGCACTTCAACGCCAACAACTTCTTCGACGCCCATGGTCTTGCCGCGCTGACGCGCATTACCGAGGGCCGGAAGAAGGAGCGCAACGAGATCGTGCGCGACACCGAAGTCGCCATTGCACAGAAGGATCTCGAGGCCCGCCAGCAGTCGCTGGCGATCGAAAGGACCAAACGTGAAGCCGAGTTGAACCAGGAACGCGATATCGCCAACAAGTCTGCCGCGACCCGCGCCGAAACGGCGCAGCAGGAACAGGCTGCCAAGCGCGCCGAAGAAGAGGCCCGCATCGCGACCGAACAGGCAATCGCCGAGCGCGAGGCCGCCGCCAAGCAGGTGCGCGAAAGCGCCAACATCGAGGCAACCCGGACGGTCCAGCAGCGCGACACCGAAGCCAAGCGCGACCTGCAGATCGTCGCCCAGGAAAGCGCGATTGCCGTTGCCAACAAGAGCCGTGAGGAATCCGAGGCCAAGGCCAAGGCTGAAACGGCACGCGCACTGGCAATCGCCGCGGAAGAAAAGGTCGGCACGGCAAAGGCCGTCGAAATCGCCGAACGCGAACGCCAGATCGCCGTCATCGACGCCCGCAAGAACGCCGAGACGGAAGCAACGGCCGTGACCGTTGGTGCGGAGGCCGAAAAGCAGGCGGCCCTCGACCAGGCGGACGCGATCAAGACGCTTGCCACCGCCGAGGCCGAAGCTGCCATCATCAAGGCCAAGGGCGTGCTCGAGACAGGCAAGGCGGCGGCAGAGAGCGAAGCCTTGCTCAACGAGGCGCGCAACAAGCTGAGCGCCGCCATCATCGAGTTCGAGATCCTGCGCGAGCGCATCCGCATCATCCCCGAAGCCTTGGCCGAAGCCGTCAAGCCGATCGAGAAGATCTCCGACATTCGCATCTTCGACACCGGCGGCATGCTGGGTCGCGGCGGCGCTGGCGGTGCGGGCGGCACCAATGGCATCGGCATGGGCGAAGGCCTTGCCGGGCAGTTGCTCGCGTATCAGGCCAACAAGCCGATCCTCGACCGCCTGATGAAGGAAGCCGGGTTCGAAGGCGACAATGCCGTCTCTTCCCTGCTTGCCAATCTGAACGGCAAAGGGCCGGAAGAACTGGAAAGGGACTGAGCTTCGCAAACGCGCCGGCCACTTCATGGTGGCCGGCACCATCGTTTCCAGGCAATCTCGCGTCAACGCATCGCCCTGTCCCTTCTGGACCAAGCTAGCCGACAGGGACGCGGCAACCCTTGCGGCAATCGTGGTGTCGCTTATCTCATGGCGTTCACGGGTTCGGGAAAGGAAATGCCCATGGCCTTCCGCGACGATGATCTGACCTATCTCGAAAGCCACGGCATCCCGCCGCTTCCCGCGCCAGATGAGCAGGGTTTTGTCGAGAACCAGGGCGCGCGCATCTGGTATGCGAGCCACGGTTCCGGGCCGGCGGTGATCCTCTTGCACGGCGGCATGGGAAACGGCGGCAACTGGGGCTATCAGGTGCCGGCAATCGTCGACGCCGGCTACCGCGCCGTCGTCATCGACAGCCGCGGCCACGGCCGCAGTACACGGGATGCACGTGATTACAGCTACCAGCTGATGGCAGCAGACACCCGCGCCGTGATGGATCGACTGCAGATCCACAAGGCTGCGATCATCGGCTGGAGCGATGGCGCCGATACCGGCCTGATCCTCGCCCAGGAAACGCCCGAGCGTGTTGCCGGTGTTTTCTTCTTCGCCTGCAATGTCGACAACTCGGGTACCAGGCCGTTCGAGTTCACGCCTGTGATCGGCCGCATCTGGCAGCAGCACCAGAAGGATTATGCCGCACGCTCGACGACACCCGGTGATTTCGAAGCGCTCTCGGCAGCGGTGGAAGCAATGCAGCGCACGCAACCGAACCTGTCGGCAGCCGAGCTTGCGGCGATCTCCGTGCCCGTTGCCGTCGTCCTTGGCGAACATGACGAATTCATCAGGCAGGAGCACATGGCATATCTCGCCGAGACGCTGCCTGACGCAACCCTTAGCATCCTTCCCGGCCTCAGCCATTTTGCGCCGTTGCAAAGGCCCGATGTTTTCGATGATGCGGTGCTCGCCTTCTTGAGCGGCGTGCTGCGCTAACGCTGGCTGTTCGGTCGCGAGAACTCTGCCGGCCGGCTGTTGATTTCCGACCCGGTTTTCGGAAAGCACGTCCTCAAACCACCGAAACCGGTGGCCGGTGTCGGTTACGTGCGATACAACCGATGGGCGATCAGGAGGAAAAAATGCAGAAGTCCGATTACCCCAGGGGTACGGTTTCCCGTCTCAGCATCGACAGCGATGTTCTCAAAAGCAACAGGCTCGGGGACCCGACACGGCGCCACGTCGATGTCTATGTCCCCGCAAACCACGACGGTACCGGCCTGCCGCTGCTCGTCGATCTCGTCGGGTTCACGGCGGGCGGGCCCCTGCACACGGCATGGAAGCCCTTCTTCGAGAACGTGCCGGAGCGCCTCGACCGGCTGATTGCGACAGGTGAGATGCCGCCGGTGGCCGTCGCCTTTCCCGATTGTTTCACCTCGCTGGGCGGCAACCAATATGTCAACAGCTCGGTCGTCGGTCGCTGGGAAGATTTCCTCATCGATGAGATGCTTCCGGCAGTGGAGGCCCGCTTCGATTGTGGCGGCACCGGGCGCCGCGGCGTTTTCGGCAAGAGCTCGGGTGGTTACGGCGCCTTCTCGCATGCCTTCCGGCGGCCGGACATCTGGGCTGGAGCCGCAAGCCATTCGGGTGACGCAGGCTTCGATCTGATGGCGGCCGATTTCCCCATGGTTTTGCGCGCTCTCGCGCGGCATGGTCTGTCGATCGAAAACTGGTTTCGGGCCTACGAGAAGCGGCAGAAGCATGCCGACGAGGACATTCCCGTCCTGCTCGTTCTTGCCCAGGCGGCGAGCTACGACCCTGATCCCGACCTTGACGTTTTCAAGGGGCTGCGGCTTCCGGTCGATCTGGAAACCTGCGAGTTGATAAAGGATCGGTGGAAAAACTGGATGGCCTGCGATCCCGTCGAGCTGGCGAAAACCCATGGTCACAACATCGCCAAGCTCAAGGCCTTCTACATGGATTGCGGCACCGTGGATCAGTACAACCTGCTTTACGGCAATCGCCGCATCCACCGGACGCTGAAGGAACTCGGCGTCGAACATACCTATGAAGAGTTCGAGGACAACCACAATTCGGTCGATTACCGCATGGATGTCAGCCTGCCCTTCCTCGCCAAGGCGCTGCAGTAGCAAGGACCAGGGGGCACGACCGGCAGGCGTTGCCGGTCGTGATGTCTTGCCAGATGGCAATGAGGGATGCTTGATGAAGTCATCCCTCTGCTCCAATCTCAGGCCGCACGCCGGTCGTGGCGTCCCTCTTCGATCTCCTCGACGATCTTGGCAACGAAGGCGTCGAGATCGTCGGGAGAGCGGGAGGTGATGATGCCGTGGTCATTGACGACCTTGGCATCAACCCACTGTGCGCCGGCATTCTCGACATCCTTGCGGATCGAGGCATAGGAGGTTGCCTTGCGCCCTTTCAATGCGTCGGCCTCCACCAGCAGCCAGGGCGCATGGCAGATCGCCGCCACCACCTTGCCCGATTGCACGAAATCGGTGACGACCCGCATGGCGTCAGCATCCTTCCGCAGGATATCGGGATTGATCTGGCCACCGGGCAGTACAAGCGCATCGAAGTCGCGAACAAACACGTCCTTCGCCGTGAGGTCGACATCGACGGTGTCGCTCCAATCGCCCTTGTCCCAGCCCTTGATGGCACGTTTTTCCGGCGATGCTATGGTCACTGTGGCGCCGCGCTTCGACAGTTCGTCGCGCGGCACCCGCAACTCCGAACGCTCATAGCCGTCGGTTGCAAGAATGAGAATTCTGGCGGTGTCGATCGATGGCATAGCCAAGTCCTTTCCCGGTTTGTGAGCAAGCAGGGAGAACCGGCTGCAGTTGGAATGGTTCCCTCGTCACGTTTGCGCCGCCGTAAAGCGCATCATGCGCCGGTAGCCAGCAACGACGTCTTGAAGGTCCAACCGTCGACAAACGCCCTCACGGCGTCAGCAGCCAGAACACCGATCCTGCAAGAAGGATGAAAAGGGCGATAAGCCTGACGAAGCGCTGCATGCCATGCGAGGTGTCACCTCCCAGGACCGCGTTCCACAACGCTCCGCCGGAAGCATCGACGTCGGCGGTTGCCGCCAACGCGATCGGCCGGTTCACGGATGTCGCCGCACTGTAATCGTGAGGGCGCGGCTGCCGGCTCGTCGTCTCGGTTTCGTCATCGTCGATGCCGAAGCTGACAATCCGGCCATCGCCCGCATCGGCCACCTGAGCTTCGCGCGATACGCGATCTTCCTGCTCTGGTCGCCCCATGAGCACATCCAGCCACGCGCGGCGTGCCTGCGCCGCTGCGGCATGTCGGGGCCATTGAGCGGATGCTGAAAGGATCGCCGAAGAGCGGCTGGTTTTGGGGTGACGGAGTGACATCGCAGGCCTCCTTTAATTCACAATGCCCCTGAAGCGCGTTTGTTCCATCACCTTCATCGGACGCGCAAATAAAAAGGGCGCTCAACCCTTGACGAGGAGCGCCCTTTTTTGACCCGGACAGCTTCGAACGCGCGGCTGTCGCCGCTGCAGGAAGCCATCGATACGGGTAGTGATGCGTAGATAGTTGAGCGCGTCCGGATTTCAAGGCCTCTTTCCACTTCTTCCGTTGATTGTTCTGAGAACAGGCAGAAGCTGTGCACGCTCAGTCAAAACTGATTTCACAGCTGGACGCGACGGCGGCGGACGCGTCGGCGATCATGCCTCTCACCAATGAGAGGAGACATCATGCGCTTCAAGAACAAGACCGCCCTGATTACGGGTGGCGGAACCGGAATTGGTGCGGCAGTTGCGCGCCGCATCCGCGCGGACGGGGGAAATGTCGCGCTCGTCGGCCGACGGCCGGAGCCTCTGCGCGATGTGGCCGACGAGATCGGGGCAACGGTCGTCGTAGCGGATGCGGCCGACAGCACCAGCATGAAGGCTGCCGTGGCAAGGGTCGCCGAAACGTTCGGCGGATTGGACATTCTCATCGCGAATGCCGGCGGTCATGGCGTCGGGCCGACGATCGGAATGTCGGATGAAACCTGGGATCTCGCCGTCCGCCTGAACCTTAACACGGCCTTCGTCAGCGCGCGGGAATCCCTTCCGCATCTTATCGAGAGCAAAGGTAACATCGTCGTTCTCGCGTCGATCGCCGGATTGTTCGCAGGACCCGATGCGGCCGGCTACGTCACCATGAAACACGGCTGTATCGGCCTGGCAAAATCGCTGGCGCGCGACTATGGCCGCCGCGGCGTCCGCACCAACACGGTCTGCCCCGGCTGGGTCACGACCGCGATGGCCGACGAGCAGATGGAATTCATCGTCGAGAAGTTCAAGCTGAAGAGCATCGAGGAAGCCTACGCGCTTGTCACCAAGGACGTGCCGCTTGGCCGGCCGGCAACGGCCGATGACGTCGCCAATGCCGTCTGCTTCCTGGCGTCCGCGGAAGCCTCGATGATCAATGGCGCCGTCCTGACGGTGGATGGCGGTGCCGGCACCGTCGACCTGCCCACACTTGCATTTGCAGAATAGGAGGAGAAGACGACATGAACCAGAATCCGAAAGACTGGAAAACCTACGATCAGTTTGCCTATGGCATCGATACCAATCGCCTGCCGGCGAGCGACGCCCTGACCGGATCGACCCAGACGCTCGTCTTTGACGACGGCCGGAGGCTGGAGCTGACTTTTGCCAAGGGCAGCGTCGATTGGTCGGACGGCAAGGAAAACGGCACCGACAAGGTCGACGTCGTCGAGGTCGCCGCAAGCACCTATTTCGTCGAGATCATCTTCAAGAACCGTCCCAAGGAAGCCGAAACGCTGGTTCTCAATGTTGCGAGCCGACGGGCGCTGTCAATCTACTCCATCGTCCGCGAAAAGGACCAGTTCGCCGGCGAGCCGCAGGTCGCACAGATCTTCCGGACAGGCCGGATCGAAGGTGGCGAGTTGAGCGGGCCGGCACCGGTAGAGAGCCGTGACCTCGTTGGTCTGCGGGCGCATTTCACCTACAGCCCGAACCATGTCTACGAGCACACCTACCTGTCTTCGCAGCGTTATGCGTGGCAATGCCTCGTCGGCGTCCAGCGCGGCCATGGCGACGTCGACCTGACGACCACCTACAAGTTCGACGACGACCAGTACATCTTCACCTTTCGCGAGTTCAAGATCGCGGTCGCCTCCACCTTCTTCTACAATTTCAAGGACATGCGCTCGACCGGCAAGTTCCTGGGCACCACTGGCGACGGCCGGATACAAAACAGCCCCGCCGGCGCCTTCATTCGCAAGGCATCAATGACCTACTACCTGCCCGGTCAGGAACCGGTGTGAAAGGCGAGAACATGCGAACAGCCTACGACATCGTCAAGGCGCACTACGACGCCAATGACCGGCGCGACATCGACGGTATGCTCTGCGATATCGCTGCGGACTGCCGTTGGACGGAGATGGACGGGTTCCCCTGTGCCGGCACCTATGTGGGACCGGAAGCGATCCTCGAAAACGTCTTCGTGGCGCTTGGCAAGGATTTCGACGGCTACAGCTTCACGCTGGAACGGCTGCTCGATGCCGGCAATGATGTCGTCGCCGTCGGCGACTACGCCGGAACCAACAGGAAAACCGGCAAGGCCTTCCGGGCGCGGGTCGTGCATGTCTGGGGCGTCGCAGATGACAAGATCCGGCGCTTCGAGCAGTTTACCGATACGCTGAGAGTGGTTGAAGCAATGCACTAGGCGACAGGCGGCTTCGCGTTCAGCGAGGCCGCATTTCCCGTGAGAGCGGGCCTTTCCGCCATTGCGATGGCGAGTGCGCATAGCGGCTGCGAAAGGCACGCGAAAAATGCGCGCTGGATGAAAAGCCGAGGCCAAAGGCGATCTGGGATATTTCACCCGGATAGCCCCTAGCATCACGCAGACGTATTGCCGCTTCGTCCAGCCTGAGCGTCCAGATATAGTCTGCCGGCGTGATGCCCTCTGCCTCGAAAGCGCGATAGATATAGCGCGACGAACAGCCCATGCGCCGCGCGATCACGCCGACATCGAGGTCGGGTCGCGCGATGTTGTCGGCGATGAAGTCCTTTGCTCGGCGCCGCAGCAGGCCGAGCGAATGCTCGCCCGGGGCATCGCCCGACGGATCGCCGCCAACCATGGTTCGAACGAGCTCGACCATTGTCTGGCCAACGCTTGCGCGGGCCGCATCGTCCAGTTGTGCAATCTCCCGGATCGTTGAATCCATCAGCGACAGCAGGATGCGTTGCATGCCGGCATGCGCTTGCGGCGCGACGAAGGGCTCCTTCAGCCTTGCGATTGCAGCAGGCGAAAGCGCTTGGCGCGGCAACTGAAGAAGCAGTAGCCGCACGGGCGTTCTGTTGCTCAAGACATAGGGCCGGCTCGGATCGTAGATGACGACGGCCTCCGCGCCGACCGCCGCGGTGCGATCACTTTGAAGCAGAGACGAGCGGCCGTGCGTCTGGATGATCAGCTTGATTGCATCGGGATTGCTGGATCCATGGACCACACGATCGCCGATGACCGTATGGATGTCAGCCTCCAGCCGCGTCAGCCGGCAGTTGCCGAGCATTGCCGATACGAGCGTGCTCTTCTCCTCATTGCCGCCGTCAAAGTCGAGGCGAACATTGCCGAACAAAGTGCGGGCGACACCTGCAAGGTCGTGTCCTATGGCTGTTTCTAGGGGTCCTCGAGCGGAGGCTGCCATGACGTCTCCCTCACGCGGTCAGGTAGCCGCCATCGACCGGCAGGCAAGCGCCGGTCACATAGCGCGCCGCTTCGGATGCCAGAAAAACGATCGCGTCCGCCACTTCACCCGCCTCCCCCCATCGCCCGGTGGGAATACGGCTCAGGATCGGCGCAGAGACGGCTTCGTCGGCAAACAATGCCCGACTGAGCGGGGTGACGATCCAGCCCGGCGCCACGGCATTGACGCGAATGTCGGTCGCCGCATACGCCTGAGCCAGCGACTTGGTCAGCTGAACAATTGCACCTTTGCTCGCCGAGTATCCCGGCCGGTCGGCCGCCCCGAACGTCGAATACATCGATGCGATATTGACGATGGAAGATCCTGACTTCATTCGGTCGCGCGCCAAACGGCAACAATCCATGACGGAGGTGAGATTGATCGCAATCACTTCATCGAACTTGTCCTTGCGCCATTCCTGACGATCGCGACTGACGCCGGTGCAATTCACCAGGACATCGATCCGATCCAGGTTTGAGAAGAAGCCTTCGAGCGACCCAGGGCGCAGCACGTCGACCTCTCTGTTGTCGATCTGCACGTGATGCGGTCCGCCGGATGCGCCCAGCCCACAGGTGATCACGCAGGCGCCGAGTCCGGCGAAACGGAGGGCCGTGGCGGCGCCGATGCCCGAAGTGCCGCCCGGGATGACGACGGTTTGGCCGGCAAAGAGTTCGCTCGCGAAAGTCATGTCTGTTCCTTGAGATCGGTGTGTCGAGATCAGCTCGCGAGATAGGCGCCGTGCAGAATTTCGGGTTGGGCCCTCAGCGCCGCAGACGACCCGTCATAAACCAGCCGCCCGCGCTCGAGCACCAGCGCATGCGCCGCAAGATCGAGTGCCAGGTTGGCGAATTGTTCGATCAGCAACACGCCGATGCCCCCCTTCGCCGCAAGCTTCAAGGCCTCCGCGAGGCGCTTGACAACCGCAGGCGCCAGCCCGAGCGAAAGCTCGTCGACGATCATGAAACGTGGCCTGGCGATAAACGCCTGTGCCATCGCCACCATCTGCTTCTGGCCGCCGGAAAGATCGGACGCCAACTGCGTGCGACGCTCGGCGAGTTCGGGAAAGATGCCGTAGACCGCTTCGAGGCCGTCGGCCCGGGCGCTGCGCGACCCGTCCAAAGCCGCAACGAGGATATTGTCTTCCACCGTCAGCTGTCCGAGCACGCGATGCCCTTCGGGCACAAGCGCAATTCCGGCGCGCCGGATGCGATCGGGCGACAGGCCGTCGAGCGGCCTGTCGTCAAGTCGCATGGCTCCACCGGCCAGGGGCAGCACACCGGCAAGCGCCATGACGACGCTCGATTTGCCAGCGCCGTTGGCGCCAAGAAGCGTGCTGATCTCGCCTGCCCGGATCGTGAACGAGACATCGTGAATGACGCGTTTGCCGCCACGCTCGACCACAAGGCGCTCGACCTCAACGCAAGATACCTCAGCCATGTCAAAGCTCTCCCAGATAGGCACGTCGAACATCGGGATCGGCGAGCACTGTTTCAGTGGGGCCGAGAGCGAGCAGCTTCCCGTAATCGAGAACCATTGTTTCGCTGCACATGGCGCGGATCAGTTCGACATCGTGGTCGATGACCAGAACCTGCGCCGAAAACTCGGTGGGGATACGCAAGACGAGTTCACGCAACGCACCGCCCTCCTCGTCCGTCAGCCCGGCGGCGGGCTCGTCCAGCAGGATGAGGCTTGGCTTTCCGATCACGCATTTGCCAAGTTCGACCAGGCGGCGCTGGAAGAGATTGAGTGATTGCCCCAGTTTGTCCGCAACGGGACGCAGGCCGATAAAGGCTAGCGCGCGATCGACCGCCTCGGCGCGCTGCGGCGACGGAACGATGTGATCGGCGATCGCCGCAAGATTGTCGGCAACCGTCAAGTCCTCGACCACCTGCTCCGTTTGAAACGAGCGTCGCAGGCCGGCACGCACGCGCTGCAGCGGCGTCATCTCTAAAAGCCCGTTGCCGTTGAGCGCCACCGAACCCTGAACCGGCCGCACGAAGCCGGACAACACATTGAGCAGCGTTGTCTTTCCCGCCCCGTTCGGGCCGATCAGTCCGGCAACAGGGGCCGTCAGGGTCGCCGTCAATTGATTGATCGGCTTGACCCCGCCAAACTGGACGACGAGATTGTCGATCGCAATCATGGTGCCCTGCCTCCCATAATTCGGATACGCACCCGGGCGACGATCCCGGCGATCTGGCCGGCAATGCCGGCAGGTGCGGTGGCAAGCGCGTGAAACAGCGCGACGCCGAAGATACCGATGGTCACGTAGCCATCGATCCCGAGATCGGTCAGGAGCGCCGGCAATGCCCGCAGCAGCAATCCCGCAATCAGTGCGCCATACCAATTGTAAACCCCGCCGACGATCGCCAGGGCAAAGAGATTGAGGCTCTCGAACGCACCGAAGGCTCGCCCGTCGAGCTGGCCGACATTGTCCGCAAGCAGAGCGCCGGACAGGCCGGCGAGAAAGCCGCTGAGCGCAAAGGCCCATGCCTTGAAAACGAGGACGCTGACGCCACTGGAAATGGCGACGGTTTCGCCCTTGCGGATCAACGCCCAGGCGCGACCGGGTTTGGCCAGCTTGTGCCACTGCGCGATCATCAGCCCGACCGTTGCGGCGACGCAGACATAGACGAAGTAGGCGACGGCGCCCTGCGCCAGGTCGGGGCGAGGCAGCATCGCCCGGCCGGAGCCGTCGGCCCGTCCGAGGAAACCCGGCCCTCCGTCGGGAAAGCCCCAGGCGCTGATGACGATCTGGAAGGCGCCGGCCAGCATCAGCGTGACAAGCGCGAGATAGAGCCCGCGCAACCGCAACGCCGGAATGCCGAAGACCAGCCCGACGATAGAGGCGACGATGCCGCCTGCCAGAAGGCTGATTTCGAAGGGCGGGTGAAACGCATGACCGACACGCAGCGCCACCCAACCGCCAACGCCAACAAGCGCAAACTGGCAGAGGGAGACGAGACCGAGCTGGCCATAAAGGATCGCAAGCCCCACCACGGAAAGCGAGAGCGCCACAGCCGCCGTGGCCGCCGACAGCCAGAACGAATTGGCGAAAAGCACTGTCACGCCGGCAAAGACGATCATCGTTGCCGGAACCTGGAGAAGCGACATCGGCAAACGGGCGATGGACATGGAGCGGGGTACGACCTGTGCGACGTGTTCGGAAGCCATCATCTGTCCTTCAGCGCGGCCTTTGCCGTGCTCCCCAAGATCGTGACCGCGGCAAGCGCGATGATGAAAGGTGCGGCCGCGCGATAGGGCGATATCCAGCCAAGCGGCGTCAACACTGCCTCGGCGATGCCGACAAGCAGGCCGGCAAGCGCCGTTTCCCACAGCGAGCGCAGCTGACCCAGAATTGCGGCGGCGATGGCCGGGATCACCAACAGCGTCAGGAAAGTGCCCTGCAGCCGGACGAGATCCGCCAGCAGCAACCCGGCAAAGCCGGCAAAGATGCCGGTGATGATCCACGCGGCCGTCTCGGTATAGAGAATGCGAACACCAAGGATGGCGCTCAGATCGCGATCATTGGCCAAGGCGCGCATGTCCAGGCCGAGCCGCGTCCGGTTGAGCAGAAGCGTGATGACGCCGACCATCACGATCGACAGGAGAATGGCAATGATGCGGGTATAGGTCAGCCGCACGCCGAAGATCGAAACGAACATCTGATCGGTCGGAAACTGCAGGCGCCGCGGCAGTTCCCCCCAGATCACGCCCATGAGCGCGATCAGGATCAGGGCCGGCGCCAATGTCCCGACCGCGCGCACGACGATATCCCTGTGGGACAGGAGCGGCGCGAAGATGCGTCCGTAGGCAAAGCTGATGGCCGTGGACACGGCGACGGCTGCGAGGATCGCGACGACCAGCGGCATCTTCCATTCGAGCAATTGCCACGCACAATGGGCACCGAAGGCACCAAAAGCGCCGAAAGCAAAGTTGAGGACGCCGGTGGCCCGAAACAGAATGACGAGCCCGACACCGGACAGGGCATAGACGGCCCCGATACCAAGGCCGGAGATGATGAAAGGCAGAATGTTCATGTGTCGATCCTAGCGGGTCGGACAAGTCCTGCAGCAAAAAGGGCTGCAGGACGCGATCGAGGCAGAAGCTCAGTTCAGCCCTGCGGACTTCTCGTAGTCGCGGATGTCTCCAAGCTCCGGATCGGGCGACGGAGCGCAGTCGGAGACGACCTTCCATTTGCCGCCTTCGCTCACCGCCATGCGGGTCGTCGAGTTGGCATTGTGACGAGGCTGTTCGTCGCCGAAGTACCAGGGGGCGCAGAAGATATCGCTCTTGAAGCCCTTCACCTGACGAACGGCGGCAGAGACGGTCTCACGGCTGATATCGGCCGGGTCGAGCGTCATCAGCGCCTTCTCGGTGATGCGCGCCGCCAGATAGCCGGCCTGCGCGAAGGTGTCGCGCGGATCGGAGGACTGGCCGTATTCGTCCATCACCGCCAGCCAGTTGCTATTGTCGGGCGTGTCCGCTTCCAGATCGTTGAACTCCATGTTGACGTAGAACTTGCCGTCCCAACCCGCGCCAATGGTGGTGGGAACGGAAAGATCATAGGCGGAAGCAGCGCTGAAGAACGTGATCGTCTGGTTGAGCCCCTGCTCTTCGGCGGCGGTCAGAAGCGGCACGGCGACGCCCTTGGACATGCCGAGCACGATGACGTCGGGTTTGCTGCCGGCCGCCTGCAGCATGACCGACGTCGCGTCCGCCGAGCCCGGGTCCATCAGGATCGTTTCAGCGGCAAAGCCCTTCTCCTTCGCCAGCAGCATGACGCCATCGCAGGACCAGGTGCCGACATTCGGAATGTTGGGGCCGATGCACACAACCGATTTGGCTTTCAGTGCCTCGAGCGCGTAGCCCATGGCGCCGAGCATAGAAACCCGCGGGCCGGCATTGGTCGGAGCATAGTTCTCGGCAAAGAAGCACTCGCGCGGCACGCCGACACCGGCAACGACGAGAATGCCCGACTTTTTGTAGAATTCGGCATTGGCGCCGCACTCGACATAGCTCGAGTTGCCGACCATCAGCACCGCCTGCTCGTCGTTGACGAGCTTGGCAGCGAGTTGCGCCGCCGTCTCCGGATTCCACTGATCGTCCTCGACCAGATATTTCACCGGCCGCCCCTTGATCCCGCCATTGGCGTTCAGGCAATCGAAATAGGCCTTGGCCGCCTTGGTGGAATTGGAGAAATCGTCCGGCCCGGTCTTGCCGGTAATGGCGCCGATGACGATCGGCTCGCCGGTCGCCGCCTGTCCGGTATTCTCGCCGCAGGTCGCGGCAGCCTGTGCGCCCGCCGCCGAAAGCAACGTCAGGGCAAGGCCGACGGCCAGCCCCTTCAAATCTATCCTCATGGTTTCCTCCTCCAGTTCTTGTTCGTTCCTCCCCCGCTCCCAACGGGGTTGGTCATGGTGCCGACATCAGCCGGCAATTGCCTTTCCGGTCATGAAGGCTGCGGCACGAGCCGCGATCATCATGGCCGGTGCGTTGGTGTTGCCCGAAACGAGGGCCGGCATGACCGACGCGTCGCAGACGCGCAGCCCCTCGACGCCGCGCACCTTCAGATCCGGCCCGACGACGGCCATCCGGTCGTCGGCGGCACCCATGCGGGCGGTGCCTGCCGGATGGAAAACGGTCTTGGCGGTCTGGCGGATATAGTCGCGCAGGGCATCAGGATCCTTCTCCAAGCCCGGTCGCGGCAGGACCCGACGCTTGACCAGTTTTGAAAGTGCCGGCGCTTCCAGGATGCGGATCGCCGTTTCTACCCCGCGAACCAGCGTCTCGAGATCGACCGGATCCGACAGGAGATTGGCGTTGAAATCCGCTTTCTCATTCGGATCGGAACTCTTCAGGCGGATGCTGCCGCGCGAGTGCGGACGCAGGTAACAGGGGCCGATGCTGATGCCGTGGCCGGGTTCGGGCTCGCGGTCGACGAAACCGATCAGGATAGGCAGGACGTGGAACTGGACATCAGGCTGACCGGTGCCTGCTGTGTCGACGAACCCGCCGCATTCGACCACGTTAGACGCCAGAAGGCCGCGATGGGACGTCAGGTAGCGCGCCATATGCGCGACCGCCCTGAGCCCCGTGTCGTGCCCGAGTATGGACATCGGCTGCCGCGTCTCGCCTTGAACCGGCACTTCGAGATGATCCTGGTAGTTCGCGCCGACCCCTGGCAAGTCCGCAACGACGTCGATGCCGTTCGCGCTCAGGTGCTGGCCGTCGCCGATGCCCGACAGCTGCAGGATCTTCGGCGTCGCGATGGCGCCGGCGGCAAGGGCTATTTCACGCGAGGCTGAATACACCGTGCCATCGATCAGCTCGACACCAGTGGCACGCCGTCCGTCGAACAGGATGCGGGCCACCTTACGCTGTGTCAGCACGGTCAGGTTCCGACGCTTTTCCGCCTCGCGCAGAAACGCCTGCGCCGAACTCCATCGCCGCCCGCGATAGGTCGTGTTCTGATAGAAGCCGACCCCCGCCTGATCCTCGCCGTTGAAGTCGGGATTGTGGGGGATGCCGATCTCGGTCGCAGCCTGAACGAACGCCTCGCTCAAGGGGTGCCGGTGGCGCGGATTGGAAACGTGAAGGCTGCCGGTCCGCCCGTGAAATCTGCCGTTGAGGCTCTCGTTGTTTTCAAGCGAACGAAAGGCCGGCAGCACATCCTCATAGGACCAGCCGTCGCACCCCATCTGCGACCAGGTGTCGTAGTCGTTCCTGTGGCCGCGAATGTAGATCATCGCGTTGACCGAGCTGCCGCCGCCAAGCACGTTGCCCTGCGGGATGATGCTCGGGCGGCCGTTGAGCCCCTTCTGCGGATCGGAAGCATAAGGGTGGATGTCGATGCCCTTGCCCAGCACCTTGAAGAAGGTCGCGGGAATATGGATCCAGGGATCCTTGTCCCGGCGTCCGGATTCGAGCAGAAGCACCCGGTGATCAGGGTTTTCCGAAAGCCGGTTGGCCAGCACGCAACCCGATGATCCGCCGCCGATGATGATGTAGTCGAATATAGTCATGGCTCAGCTCAACACGGTCTGGATCGTGGTGAATTCCTTCAGGCCCTCGACGCCGAATTCGACGCCGATGCCGGATTGCTTGACGCCGCCGAACGGCGCGTTCGGCTGTATGGTGCCGTGCTTGTTGATCCAGACCGAACCGCATTCGAGCTGCAGCGCATAATGCCGGGCCTTTTGCGCGTCGGCAGACCAGACCGAGCCGCCAAGGCCGGCAGGATTGGTATTGGCACGCGCAATCACTTCGTCGATATCGGTGTAGCGGATGATCGGCAGCGCCGGCCCGAACTGCTCCTCGTCGACCAGCCGGACGCCGTGATCGACATCGGCGACCAGCGTGATCGGATAGAAATAACCAGGCCGCTCCAGCGGTGCGCCGCCGACGAGGATGCGACCGCCCTTGGCGCGCGCGTCGTCGACGAGTTCGCGCACCTTGTTGAACTGCATTTCGTTCTGGATCGGCCCGAGAATGCTGGTTTCGTCCAGTCCGTCGCCGACGGCGATCTTGCCGGCATAATCCGTCAGCGCCGCGCACACATCCTCATAGATGCTGTCATGCACGTAGAGGCGCTTCAGCGCCGCGCAGGTCTGGCCACTGTTGATGAAGGCGCCCCAGAACAGGCCCTCGGCGATGCGCGACGGTTCGGCGTCGGGGAGCACGATGCCCGCATCGTTGCCGCCGAGCTCGAGCGTCAGTCGCTTCAGCGTGGCGACCGCCGATGCCATCACCTTCTTGCCCGTCTCGGTCGAGCCGGTAAACGTCATCTTGGCGATACCGGGATGGGCGGAAAGCGCTGCGCCGATCTCGTTTTCGCCGGTGACCACATTGACGACGCCGGGTGGCAGCACCTCGTTCATGATCTCGACGAGACGGATGGTGGAAAGCGGGGTGAGCGGCGACGGCTTGATGACAACCGTATTGCCGGCCCGCACCGCCGGCACGATGTGCCAGCAGGCGATCATAACAGGCCAATTCCAGGGTGTGATGGAGCCGACGACGCCGATCGGCTTGCGGTGTAGCTCGACGCGGCCCTCATTGTCGTCCTGCAGGATTTCGACCGGCAGGTTCAGTTCCGCCGTGTGCCGCGTCCAGGCGAGCGCGCCGCCGATTTCGAAGCGGGAACCGAGCCCGTTGAGCGGCTTGCCCTGCTCGCGCGTCAGGATCTGCGCAAGTTCCTCGGCATGCTCGGCGATCTTCTCGGCGAGCAACCGGCAGGCATTTGCCCTGAGTTCATCCGCGGTCTGTGACCAGGTCTTGAAGCTTTCCGCAGCAGCAGCGACGGCCCGATCGAGCTCCGCCTCGCCGGCGAGCGGCATGTAGCCGACGACGTCGCCGCTCGACGGACTGCGGACTTCCGCGTGGCTGGATGTGGCGACGCGCTCGCCCGCAATGAGCAGGGTGTACTGCTTCACGATTTTCTCCTCCCGTGACCTTCGCAGGGACTATGGAGGAGCGCCGCGTTTTCTGTCTTGGGGAGAAGCGCGCCGCGTCTTGGACTGAAACGCAGCGCCCGCTTTCAAACCGCGTTGGGCGCGCCGGCGCCAAAGCGCAGGATGTCGGTCGGAGCGCAGTCGAACAAATCCTTGAAGCTGCGGTTGAAGTACGAAATGTCGTTGAAGCCGGCGGAATAGGCAACCTCGGCAATGGTCTTGGCGTTGCGCTGTTCCTTGAGCTGCTCGATCTTCTCGCGCGCGAAACGCAGGCGCTTGTCGCGAATGACCGTCGTGCAGGTGACGCCCATGCCCTGAAAGTCCTGCTGCAGCGTTCGGATGGAGATGCCGAGCCGGGTTGCCAGCCATTTGGCGCTGAGATCGCTTTCGGTCAGGTGCCGGTCGATCAGCACGTCGACCATCTGCAGACGCTTGGTGGCGCTGTCATGGAGGGAATGCAGGCTTCCGGCTTGCGTTCCCGTCGACAGGAACGCCTGACGGGTGGCGTTGAACATCAATTGGCGCAGATGCGGCGATGCCGTTTCGTTTTCGGGCGTCGACATGATCTTGGCGATCAGAGCGCGCAGCATCAGTGCCATCGGGTCGTCGGCAAAAAGCTTGCGCGCGACGTCGAAGTCGACCTTGCTTTCGGAGTACATCAATTGCCGGGGCAAATGCAGCGAGAGATGGTTGCTGAACCGGCCGCCGAAATAGAAGGTGGTCGGACGGGTGGAATCCACCAGGATGCATTCGCCGACGTCGAGCACATTCTGCTGGCCCGAATGTTCGACGCCACACACCCCTTCCAGCTGCAGGATCAGGAAAAGATGCTCATTGGCATCGCGGCGAACATCGTCCCAACCGCGATGGACATAATCGAGGTCGTTGGAGACATGGGCGAATTCCATGCCGCAGACATCGATGCGGCTCGCCTTGCCGAAGACGCTGTCGCCGCGCTTCATCGTGTGCGGATTGAAATTGCCGCAAATGCCGCGCAGGTCGTCGGCCCACTCGTCGTAGGGGATCGTCGCCCATTCGCGCTGCACCAGGCTTTGGTTCTGCAATAGTTCCAACTCTGCCTCCCAACAGTGTCAGTGCACCCGAGGGCTCGGCGGCGTGCTCTCCCAAGCACGGCAACGGCCAAACGTTACGGGCGACGCGAACCTTCGGTCAAGAAGGCGCCGCCGGGGCGTCATGCAGCCTGCCCGGCCTCGCCGAGATAAAGCGCATGAAGCCGTGCCGGATCGCGCACCAGGGCCTGACAGCCGCCATCATAGACGATCTCGCCACGCCGCAGCACATAGGCGCGATTGCCGATGGCCAATGCCAGCGTCGCGAACTGCTCGACCAGCACGACCGCCATGCCGTCATCGGCAAGCGTTCGCACGGCGCTCATCAGGCGGCTGACAATCACCGGCGCAAGGCCCGACGACATTTCGTCGATCAGAACGACCTTCGGCCGGCCGACAAGCGCGCGGGCGATGACAAGCATCTGCTGCTCGCCGCCGGAAAGCATGCCAGCGTTCACGCCTCGCCGCTGCACAAGCTCCGGGAAAAGCGCATAGGCCTCGTCAAGATTGGCCGAAGGATGCAGCGCAACTGCTAGGTTTTCCTCCACCGTCATCTCGGCAAAGACGGTGCGTCCCTGCTCCACATGGCGCAGGCCACGGCGCGCCCTTGTGCCGGCATTCGCACCGGCGATGTTTTCGCCATCGAGCAGGACCTCGCCCGCTGCCGGGATGATACCGGAGATACCTTCGAGCGTCGTCGTCTTGCCGGCGCCGTTCGAACCGAGCACGACGCTGATTTCGCCACCTCTTGCGCTCAGATCGATGCCGCGAACGATCGGAATGCCGCTGCGATTGACGACCAGTCCCTTGATGTCCAGCGATGTCACGCGACCCGCTCCTCAGGTTCGATGCCCATGTAGGCTTTCTGAACGATGGCCGAGCCGAGCGCGGCCTGCGGCGTGCCCTGCGCAATCAGCCGGCCGAAATCGAAGACGGTAATCGCCGAGCAGGCGCGGCGTACGAGATCCATGTCATGCTCGATCAGGAGCACGGCACTGCCGAACTTTTCCGGGACTGCGGCGATCCTCTCGCCGAGCTTTAGCGCCTCGGCATAGGATTGACCGGCTGCAGGTTCGTCGAGAAGAAGCACGGGCGGTCTCGCCGCCACCACGCCCGCCACGTCGATCAGCCTGCGCGTGCCGGCATCGACCGTCGCAATCACCGTTTCCGGTGACGGGCAATCGAACCATTCGAGTACCGCCTCGATCTCGCCGGGTTTGATGCCCGCCGCCGCCAGCCGCATGTATTCTCCGACCGTGAGTTCCGGCGCGATGCGCGTCGTTTGCCAGGTTCGGCGGATACCAGCCTTGGCCCGCGCCGTCGCGGAAAGGCCTTCGAGCGGACGTCCGGCGAGCTTGATCGAGCCTTCGTAACGAGGCAGGAAGCCGGCAATGGCATCGACGGTTGTCGACTTTCCCGCGCCGTTCGGGCCGATAAGGCCGACCACCGTTCGAGCGGGAACCGCAAGCGACACCTTGTCGAGGGCAATGACGTTGCCGTAGCGCACGGTCAGGCCGTTGACCTCGAGCGCGAGCCCTTGGGCGTGCACCGACGGCGCTGCCAGCGGCGGCGGCGGCTTGGCGCTTGTCTTACCCGCCCGTCGCGGGAGGAGCTTCGAACCGAGGCGCCCCCAGGTCTCGCTCATCGTCTCGCCGCTGCTCAGCGCCTGTACGGCACCGACGGCGAAGAAGACGTTGCCGACGTCCTGCGGCAGGCCGACGCGACGCAGCAGTTCCGGGAACAGGGTGATCATCAGACCGCCGGCGATGGCGCCGAGCGTGAAATGCGCGCCGACCATGGTGGCCACCGCAAACAGGACGAGCGACTGCATCATGTTGAAGTTCTCCGCGACAAGCGTGCCGAGATAACCGGCCAGAAGCCCACCGGAGATGCCGGCGATAAACGCGCTGATCGCAAAGGCACTCAGCTTTGCGTGCGCGATGCTGACGCCATGGGCGGCAGCGGCCCGCTCCGAATGGCGCACGGCAAGCCAGGAAGCGCCAAGGCGCGAGCGGTTGACGAACTCCAAAGCAACGGCGATCAGGCCGTATACGAGCATGATGAAGAGAAAATAGCCCTTGTCGCTTTCAAACGGCGCAGGCCGGGCAACTTGCGTGAACGATGTCTGCCCCGGGAAGGTGATCGTTGCGAGCACCGTGTCGAAGGCGGCGGCAAAGCCGAGCGTGACGATTGCGAGGTTTATCCCTCTCAATCTGAGGGCTGGCAGGCCGATGACGACTCCAACGGGAACGGCAGCAAGACCGCCGACGAGCACCCAGACGACGAGACCGCCCGGAAACTCCGCAACGTTGAGATAGCCGGTGACCCAGGCTCCGACGCCGGCAAAGGACATCTGGCAGAGCGAGATCATGCCGGTTCGACCCGTGACGAGACCGAGGCTTTGAAGCGCGACGCCGACGATGAAGACGGCCGTGATCAGGAAGACCCAATAATTCGGGAGCGCCAGAACGGCCAGCCCAGCGATGATCGCAAGCGCGGAGGCAGTCTTGAGCGCGGCATGCAGGCTAGCGTGCTTCATCCCAGCGGGCTCCTCTTTGCGACCACAGCAGAACCGCGAGAATGACAAGAAATGGGATGGCGCCGCGATATTGGCTGAACGTGTCGAGGCCACTTGCAACCCCTTCGATGATGCCGATCATCAGCCCGCCGATCAGAGCCGCACGAAAGCTCGTGAAGGCGCCGATCAACGCTGCCGCCAGCGCCGGAACCACGAGCAGACTGAGCGACATGAAGTCCGGCGAGCGCAGAGGCGCGATGACCATCAAGGCGAAGGACGTCACCGCACCCACCACCGCCCACACGCAAAGGGCAAGCAGCCTCACGCGGATGCCGATCAACTCGGCCGCCATCGGACGCAACGAAAGTGCCCGCAATTGCAGCCCCGTTCTGGTTCTTGCGAGAAACTGCTCGGTGACGAGCGTGAAGACGACGGCAATGGCGAGCGTCAACAACGATGCGCGCGTCACCTCCACGCCGGCGAACCGAAAAGCCGATCCGGTGACGAGTTCGGGAAAGCTGTGCGGGTGCTGGCCGCCGGTCAGCCGCAGGCCGACCGCGATGATGCCGACAAGCAGCGCCGCTGTGACGGCCGCCTTGGTCGAGGCGCTCGCGCCGGCAAACCAGGTGGTCATGACGATGCCGATCCATGTCGCAACGAGAGCGCCGGCGGCGATCCCGGCAGGCACGCCGATCGCGAGCGGATAGCCACTCTCGTAGAGCGTCACCATGACGAAGGTGCCGGCGGCGCCGATCGCTGCACCGGTGAAGTTGACGACCGCAACCAGCCTGTAGGTGAAGACCGCGCAAACGCCGAGGATGGCATAGGCGCCGCCTGCAGACAGGCCCGCTACGGCCGATGCCAGAAGTGAGTTCATCGCTAGGCTCCTTCAGTCGGGCCGGGAGGGCATGCTTGCGCCCGCAGCGCTGCTACGGGCGCTGATGGTCATTCGACCGGTGGCAGGACGTACCAGTCCGTCGTCCTGGGCACCCATTTGCCGCCGGAAAGCTGCATGACCTTCGTCGCCTGCATCGGTGCGTGCTTGGCGGCATCGCCGAAGACATAGTCGCTGCCGGCAATCGAGTATTTCATCGGTTTGCCTTCGGTCAGCTTGGCCTTGATCGTCTCGCGCGTCACCGGTCCGTCGATCGACGATATCGTGTCGACGAGCACCTTTGCTGCAAGATAGCCGCCCTGGGAGAAGGCGGTCTTTGCAAGGCCGGCCTTTTCCATAACGGCCATCCAGTCGCCATTGGCCGCATTTACCTCGGTATAGGGCTCCCATTCGGTGCCGAGATAGACCGGCTGCCTGGTATCGGGCAGCGCCTTGGCCACGCCTTCGGTGTACCCGGAGGCAAGGAAAATCCAATCGATGCCCTCGATCTTCTGGGCGTCGGCGGTGTTGATCATCTGGACGACGCCCGGTTCGACCTGGTTCGTCAGCACCGCGTCGCAGCCTGAATCCCGCGCCTTGATGAGATAGGGTGTCAGATCGCCCTGCAGCGGCAGTGTCATGTCGACCAGGTGAATGGTCTTGCCGCTCATTGCCTCCCAGCGCTTCACCGCCTGGGCATAAGCCTCCTGGGTGCCACCGAGAATGATGAAGAAAGCGCAGAGCTTTTCGTTCTTCAGTTCGTTGCTGGCGTAGTCGAGCATCGCCGTCGTCAGCGTATAGGGACCGACGTTGACGGGCGCGATCGTCGGCGCGTTGAAACACATCGGATCGACGCCGACGCCCTGCACGGACAGGACATCGTTGCGCTTGTAAGTGCCGGCATTAACGGCACATTCGAGCAGACTTGCCCCACCGCCGAGCGCCACGACGTTCCTGTTGTCGATCAGGTCGCGAGCCGCTTGCGCGGCGACCTGCGGGTCGCCCTTGTCGTCTGCCATGGTATATTCGATCGTGCAGCCGTTGATGCCACCAGCCGCATTGAGCTGGTCGAACACCGCTTTGGCGCCACTTGGACCGTCGGAAAAATCTACCGGACCTGTTATCGTCGAAACGGAACCGAGCTGGATCGGCCCGTCCTCGCATGTCGGGGCGGCAGCGGCCGACCCGCCCATCAGCGCAAGACCGCAACAGGCAGTGGCGGACGTCAGCAGGAGGGAAGTCAAGTATTTCATTCTGTTCCCCTTTTTGTCGAAATTCGGTGATGTGTCGGCCGTCTAGCGCTGGTAGACCACGCGACCCTCGAAATAGGTTGTCAGCACCTTGGTCCCGGCGATCCGGCCGGGCGGCACGTCAAAGACATTCTGGTCGATGATGATCAGATCGGCCGACTTGCCGACTTCGATCGAACCGGTTTCCGCATCCAGCCCGGATGCCTGCGCCGAATTGATAGTGTAGATGGCGATCGCCGTTTCGAGATCGATCGCCTGTTCCGGCCAAAGCGCCTCACCCGGAAAGGCACCGGATGGATTTCGCCGTGTCACGAGCCCCTCGATGCCACTCCACGGATCGGGGATCGGGCAGACCGGCCAATCGGAACCGCCGGCCAAGAGCGTGCCGGCGTCCAAGAGATCGGCAACCGGCCAGAAGCGTTCCGCACGCTCGCGGCCCATCGCCTCCTTATGGCCTTCCAGAAAGGTGGTGGGGAACCAGATCATCGGGCACAGATCGGCAACCACGCCGAGTTCGGCAAAGCGACGGATATCCTCGTCGCGGATATAGCTTGCATGCGCAATGTGATGCAGCACCGGCGTCGGCCCGTTGAAGTGACGGACCGTCTCGATGGCATCGAGCATCTGCGTCACCGAAGCATCGCCGGTGCAATGGACCTTCAGACCCATGCCGAGCTTCTCGGACCTGTCGATGTAGCGCACCAGATCCGGCTGCGAGACAAGCGTGTGGCCGCGATGGCCGGCGCCATGGGTCGCGTCGGCAACATAGGGATCGTGGAAGGCGGCCGTCCTTGCGCCCGGCACGCCATCGAGGAAGATCTTGGTGAAGTTCGGCCGGACATGCGCGCTGCGGAATTCGTCGCGCCGCTCCAGCAGTGCATCACCGGAAAGCCCGAACATGAAACTCGGCTCGACCAGCGGGATCGACGTCACCGACCAGGCCGTCAGCGCACCCTTGCCATCGAGACGCGAGAGCGCTGCCATGACAGGAAGGACGGAAGCGGCATCCTGGAAAGCCGTGATGCCATAGGCATTGTTGCTTCTGACCGCCTGCGCGACGGCCGCCTCGGCCATATCGTCGGTGAAATCCTTGGCTGCCACGTGTTCGACGATACCGGCGGCCGCTTCGATCAGAATGCCAGTCAGTGCGCCGGTCTTAGGATCGCGGCCGAAGGCTCCATCCACTGGATCGGGGCTGTCAGCACCGATGCCCGAAAGGCGCATCGCCTTGCTGTTGACCCAACGATTGTGCGCAGTCTCGTCGCGAAGCAGGACCGGATGGCCGAGGCTTGCCTTGTCGAGGCGCTCAAGCGCGTCGGCGCTATTGAGCACGGCAAGCATGTCGGCGCCCCATTGGCTGCCGAAAATCCATTGGCCCGGTGCGGCGGCTACGGCTGCCTTGCGGACATGGCCGAGGATCTCCTCCAGGGTTGCCGTGCCAGGAAACCGCTGTTCGAAAAGCTCGGCCTGTCCGCCCATGAGGATGTGGTTGTGCACATCGACAAAGCCGGGCATCGCCATGCGGCCCTCAAGGTCGACAATCTGCGTTGCAGGTCCGGCCCGCAGGCGAACCTCGTCATTGCCTCCAACCGCAACGATACGGCCATCGACGATGGCGATCGCTTCCGCCCAGCTTCGGCGCGGATCGACCGTGTAGATCCGCCCATTGATCAGAATCGTGTCCGCGGCGCGGCCATTGGAAGTCATCCTGCAGTCCCCTTTGGTTCATTATTTGAACCTTCTAGTTGAGAAGAGGATGCATCGGCTTCGGCAGGGTGTCAATATAATTCACACGTTAAATATATAGCAGTAAAGCGATCGGCAACGATCAGGGTGACGACGCCGTCTGCCCCAGTTTGAGCTGTCGCCAATCGCTGGGCGCTACGCCCGTGCGCAAGCGGAAGAAGCGCGAGAAATAGGCTGCATCGCGAAAGCCGATCTCATAGGCGATATCCTCAAGCGGCCGAATGGTGAAGAGCAGCAGACGTTTGGCTTCCAGCAGCCGGCGCTCGTTGATCAGTTCCTTCACCTGCATGCCGAACGCAGCGCCGGTGGCCTTGGCCAGCAGGTGCGGGGTGGACCCAAGAGCATCGGTATAGCGCCCCACGGTCCAGTTTTCGCGAAAATGCGCATCGATCATGCGCCGCAACTGCATTGCAAGCATCATGTCGGGAGATTGCGACGGCGACGGCGCAAACGAGGCAAGACGGGCGATCTGCGTCAGGATCGCCGATGCGAGCGACGCCATCATCGACTGGGTGCCGAAGGCGGCCGTCGCATATTCGTCCGCAATGATGTCCATCAATTGCGACAGGCGCTGCCATTGGCTGTCGCCGCTTACGCCCGCGATCATGACTGGCACGTCGATCGCCAACGCTGTCTGTGCGCGAACTGACAGCATCAACCCGTCGGCGATCGAGATGACGATGGCGTCGCTTTCCCGTGGCTCGACGGAAAAACCGTGTACGATGCCGCTTGGCACAAAGCTGACGGCCGGCGCCGAAAAGTCCAACACCTTGTCTTCGATGAAGTAAGATCCGCGCCCCCGCAGCCAATAGGTTACCTGCGCCAACTGATCATGCTTGTGCGCCTTGACCTGCCCATGATGCAGTCCACGCCGGGCCATCACCGTTTCGACGTGAAAAAACCCCGGCTCCAGCGGCTGCTCCGGCTCGCCGTAGACAAAGAAGCTTGGAATGCCGTCAACCATGGTTCACCCGAAAAAGTACAAGCCATTTTGGCATTCTGTCCATGGCAGCGGCGACAATCAATGCCTAGTCTTGACGAAACTCAAGGAGGAGAACCATGAGAGCTGAGGATTTTCGCGCCGACAAGACGCGCCCGTTTACCGGGACCGAATATCTCGAAAGCCTGCGTGACGGTCGCGAGGTCTACATCAACGGCGAGCGCATTCAGGATGTGACGACGCATCCGGCCATGCGCAACTCCGCGCGATCGCTGGCGAGGCTCTACGATGCACTGCACGATCCCACCAAGAAGGAGGCCCTGACCGCCCCGACCGACACCGGCTCCGGCGGTTACACCCACAAGTACTTCCGTGTCGCCCGCTCGTCCGCCGACCTCGTCGCCCAGCAGGGCGCCATCGCCGAATGGGCGCGCATGTCCTATGGCTGGATGGGGCGCACAGCCGACTACAAGGCGGCGCTGATGAACACGCTCGGCGCCAATGCATCGTGGTACGGCCCGTTCAAGGACAACGCGCTCGCCTGGCACAGCAGAGCCCAGGAGGCGGCGCTGTTCATGAACCACGCGATCGTCAACCCGCCGATCGACCGGCACAAGCCCGCCGACGCGGTCAAGGACGTGTTCGTCCACATCACCAAGGAAACGGACGCGGGCATCTATGTCTCCGGCGCCAAGGTGGTCGCAACCTCATCGGCCCTCACCCACTACAACTTCCTGGCGCAAAGCTCGGCGACCGTGACCGAGGATCCATCGCTCTCGGTGATGTTCATCGTCCCGATGAATGCGCCTGGTATCAAGATGTTCTGCCGCGTTTCCTACGAGCAGACGGCCAATACCGTCGGCCACCCCTTCGACTACCCCCTGTCGTCGCGCTTCGACGAGAACGATGCCATTCTCGTGCTCGACAATGTCTTCGTGCCCTGGGAAGACGTGCTTGTGCTGCGCGATGCCGCCAAGATCCTGTCGTTTCATCCGGCATCGGGCTTCATGCACGGCTACTGCTTCCAGGGCTGCACCCGCTTTGCCGTCAAGCTCGACTTCCTCGCCGGCCTGCTGGCCAAGGCGCTACGCGCCACCGGCGGCGATGCCTTCCGCGGCAACCAGGCGGCACTCGGCGAAGTCATCGCGCTCCGGCACATGTTCTGGAGCTTCTCCAACGCCATGGCCTACAATCCCATTCCCTGGGCGGACGGCGCCGTGCTGCCCAATCTGGAAGCCGCCCTCTCCTACCGGACCTTCATGTCGGAAGCCTATCCCCGGGTGGTCGACACCATTCGCCGGGTCGTCGCTTCTGGCCTCATCTACCTGCCATCCTCGGCCAAGGATTTCGGCAACGGCGAGATCGACCGCTACCTCGCGCAATATGTGCGCGGCTCCAACGACATGGGTCACATCGAACGCATCAAGATCATGAAGCTACTGTGGGACGCGACCGGCACCGAGTTTGGCGGACGGCATGCGCTCTACGAACTCAACTATGCCGGCGCGCCGGAAGAAGTACGCCTCCAGGTACTGAAAGGCGCCGAGCGCGGCGGACGGCTGAGGGAAATGGAAGCGCTCGTCGATACCTGCATGAGCGACTACGACCAGCACGGCTGGACGGGCGACACCTGGCTGCCGCCGCTGGGCGCCGAGACGCCGATCCGCAATGCGGCCGAGTGAGGCGACCGGCATGGAAACGGCTGTCTCGAAGACCGAATTCCGCAACGCGATGGCGCGGGTCTGCGCCCCCGTCAACGTCGTCACCACCAATGGACCCGCCGGACGCGGCGGGTTCACCGCCACCGCAATGTGCTCAGTGACCGACGACCCGCCGAGCCTGCTCGTATGCATGAACCGCAACTCGACGCAATGCGGCCTGTTCATCGATAACCGCCGCTTCTGTGTCAACGTGCTCAGCCACGACCATACAGAACTTGCCGGGCATTTTGCCGGCGCCACCAAGGACATGACGGAGCGCTACGCCGCCGCCGACTGGGTCGAGATGACATCGGGAAGTCTGGCCGTGAAGGATGCGATCGTCTCACTCGACTGCGAGCTCGCGGAGGCACGATTGCTTGGCACCCACCATATCCTGATCGGCCGTGTCGTCGGCATCCGGTCGCGCAGCGACGGCAATGCGCTTCTCTACTTCGACCGCAACTACGTGCACGTGCCGACACAGCTCGGAAGTTTCGGCGGGTAGGCGAGCGACCCAGTTGACCGTTGGCGTGTGCACGCGTCTCGCGGCACCTTTTGAACTCGGATCGCCTGTGATCGTTCAACACGGTCTCATCGCAGGCCGCATTGCCGCAGAGCCGTCGCAATCGACAGGCACATGCGGATTGGCGCCTTTTGCTTTTTCCCGAAACGCGTCTATTTGCCTGGCGCGGAATGAGAAAGGAAATCGGAATGGCGGTGGTTGAGCCAACCGGACGATCGACGACGGACGTTGGAGGCAGGGAATCTGATCGCCTCGCCGCCCTCGGACAACTCGATCTCCTTGAAGCACCGAGGGATCACGGCATTGAACGCGTCGTGCGGCTCATCAAGAACGTCTTTTCAATCGACATCGGGATCGTTTCCCTGATGGACGCCCACCGGCAATGGTACATGGCCTGCTCTGGGCTTTCGGCAGAGGAAATGCCGCGCGAAGACACATTCTGCCAATACGTGGTCGCTTCCGAAAAGCCCCTTATTGTGCACGACACCACGAAAGACCCGCGTTTTTCACAGCATCCGGCCGTGACAGGCGAGGAGCATATTCGGTTTTACGCCGGCGTTCCCCTGAAGACGAGGGACGGACACACAATCGGAACCGTGTGCGCGATCGATCGCACCCCACGAGCTTTTGCCGACAGCGAACTTGACGTTCTGACCGAGCTGGCAGGGGTGGCGATGGACCGGATCGAGTTGCTCCACTCAGCTGCGACGGACGGATTAACCGGCACCCTCACGCGACGCGCCTTCCGCGAAGAGGCGGACAAGCTGATTTCGCTGGCGATCCGGCATGGACACGCCCTTTCGTGCATCGTCCTTGATGTCGATCACTTCAAGCGCGTCAACGATACCTATGGACACTCTGCCGGTGACGAGGTCTTGAAGGCTGTTGCCTCCGCCTGCCAGTCCAGTCTGCGGGCAAGTGACCTGTTCGGACGGCTTGGTGGCGAGGAATTCGCCGTCATGCTGCCGCACGTTGACGCCAAAGGCGCTCTGGCTGCCGCGGAAAAGCTGCGAGGGGCGATTGCCGCCCAGGCAATCCATGGTGACTTTGGCCCACTTGCTGTCACCGCGAGTTTCGGCATTTCGGCACTGTCGACCAACACCAGGGATAGCGCGACATTACTCGCGCAGGCAGACGCAGCAATGTACCTCGCCAAATCCGCCGGCCGAAACCGCTGTGTCGAGTGGGAAGCTGGTCGTCAGGCCGGCCCCCGTCAAAGCGTCCTGAAAGCCGGTGCCATCCTTTACGATGACCGTCGCTCAAAGGTCGGTTGCACGATTAGGTCTCTTGGTCCCGATGGTGCGACGGTCACGGTTTCGAACTCCGCCGGCATTCCGCCGGAACTCGTGCTGGTCGTTGCCGGCGAGGGTTTCGAGACCAGATGCCAAGTGGTCGCACGAGATCGACAGAACCTGGAACTCGCCTTCGGGTAGCACCATATCGCCACGGCCGCGCGGGTCGATCAGAGCTGGATCCAGGCGGTCTTGATGTCCGTGTATTTGTCGAGCGCATGCAGCGACTTGTCGTGGCCGTTGCCCGATTGCTTCACGCCACCGAGTGGCACGGTGTTGTCGGCACCGCCGTAGGTGTTGACATGCACGACGCCGGCCCGGATTGAGCGCACCATGCGATGCGCCCGAGACAGGTTGGCGGTCCAGACTGCCGATGCAAGCCCATATTCGGTGCCGTTGGCGATGCGGAGCGCATCGGCCTCGTCTTCAAAGGGGATGATCGACAGGATCGGGCCGAAGACCTCTTCTCT
Source organism: Ensifer adhaerens (assembly GCF_013283195.1). Taxonomy (GTDB): domain Bacteria; phylum Pseudomonadota; class Alphaproteobacteria; order Rhizobiales; family Rhizobiaceae; genus Ensifer; species Ensifer adhaerens_G. The sequence goes on from NZ_JABEKT010000004.1 coordinate 554,474, forward strand.
CGCAAGCGTCATGCTCGGCTCGACGTCGAAGATCGTCGGCTGCATGTAGAAGCCGCCGGTCTCTTCGAGGATGCGTTCTCCGCCGGTCCTTAAGCGTGCGCCCTCGCCCACCGCCTGCTCGGCGAAGCCGAGGTTCTTCTCAAGCTGGATTTCGCTGGAGATAGCGCCGGCTTCCGTCGACAACAGCAGAGGATCTCCCACCTTCATGGTTGCCGCGATTGTGGCCACTTTCTCGGCGAAGGCTTCGTGGATCGACCGCTCAACCAGCAGCCGCGAGCCGGCAACGCAGACCTGGCCGGAGTTGCGGAAGATGCCATAGGCCGAAACCTTGGCCGCCTGATCGAGATCGGGCGCATCGGCAAAGACGATGTTGGGCGACTTGCCGCCGAGCTCCAGATAGACGCGCTTGAGGTTGGAGCGCGCCGAGTACTCCAGCAGCCGCCGGCCGACGCCGCCCGAGCCGGTAAAAGCGAGCACATCGATATCCGCATGGAGGCCGATCGCCTCGCCGGTAACAGTTCCCCTGCCGGTCACGACATTCAACACACCCTCCGGCAGGCCGGCTTCGGCGCAGAGTTCGGCAAGCCGCAGCAGCGTCAGCGACGCACCTTCAGCCGGCTTCAGGATCACCGAATTTCCGGCGGCAAGCGCCGGCGCGATCTTCCAGGCGCCGATCATCAGCGGAAAATTCCAGGGCACGATGGCGGCGATGACACCGACCGGCTCGCGATGGATGAGGCCGAGGACATTGCCCGCGGTCGGCGCGATCTCACCATAGACCTTGTCGATCGCTTCGGCATAGTAGCGGAAGGTGCCGGCAGCGCTGCCGGGCTCCGCCTTCAGCGCCATCGAAATCTCGGTGCCATTGTCGCGCACGCCAAGAACGGCAAGCTCGAGAGCGTTTTTCTCGATGAGTTCGGCGACGCGCAGCAGCACCTTCTTGCGCTCGGCGGGTGCGGCCCTCGACCAGGCGCCCTTCTCGAAGGCCGCGCGGGCGGCCAGGGCAGCGGCATCGACGTCGTCGATGCCGGCATCCGCGATCGTCGTCAGTCGCGTCCCATCAATCGGCGAGATGACGTCAAGCGTCCCGCCGGACGTAGCGTCGCGCCAGACGCCGCCGATGAAGAGTTTTTGCGGCGGCACCACGTCACGGCGCAACTGGTCGATTTTGTCCTGCATCTGTCCCATTCCATGTGTCAGGCGGAAGAGCGGCCGATTTTTCGGCCGCCCCTATCGGATCAGATCTCCTGACCGGCGCCAAGCCGGGCGAATTCGAGCGGGCGGCCCGATTTCAGCATCGCTGCCAGGACGAGGCCGATCACGCCGGCAATGACGACAAGTCCGGGCAGGAAGACTGCAAGCAAACCGGTGGCGCCGGCAAGATCGCCGAAGTTGATCGCAATGGCGATGATCACCGCGATCAGGATCAGACCGGTGATCACCGGGATCACCTTGGTCACAAGCGTATTCGATTCCAGACCCGGATTGCGGTTGAAGAAGGCGACGATGGCAAAGGCGGTAAAGGCCATCAGCACCATGACGGCGAGCGTACCGACATTGGTCAGCCACGAGAACAGCGCCAACACCGGATCCTGCCCGGTTGCGGCAAACAGCGCGACGACGAGCACGGCCGTGATCGTCTGGATGACCGAGCCCGCATGCGGGCTATGATAGACCGGATGGGTTACGCCGATTGAGGCCGGCAACAAGCGCTCGCGACCGGCAACGTAGAGGTAGCGGGCGACACCGTTGTGGAACGCGAGCACGCCGGCAAACAGGCTGGTGACGAAGAGTACGTTCATGATCGGCGGCAGCCAGCCGCCGGCATAGCGCTCGGCGAGACCGAAGAGGAAGGTCGTCGGGTCGGCCAGACCCTGCAGTTCCGGCACCAGCTTGTCGGAGCCGACCGCATTCACCATCAGCCAGGAGGTCAGCATGTAGAAGACGCCGATGATCAGCACGGAGATATAGGTCGCGCGCGGCACGGTCCGATGCGGATCGCGGGCTTCCTCGCTGTAGATCGTCGTCGCCTCGAAGCCGATGAAGGCGGCAAAGCAGAACAGGATGCCGATCGCCGGCGAGCCTGACAGCAGCGCCGAAGGCGTGAACGACGTCATCGTCAGGCCGCTGTCGCCGCCCTTGGCGATGATTGCGACGTCAATGACAAGTACGACGAGGTATTCGAGAATGACCAATACGGTCAGCACCTTCGCCGACAGGTCGACGCGGCGATAGCCGAGAACGCCGACGATAGCGATGCCGATGAAGGTCCAGACCCACCACGGCAGGTCGATACCGAGCCCGGCAAAGAGGCCGGCGGTTGCCGCACCGAACAGGCCGAAGACGCCGATCTGCATAGCGTTATAGGCAAGGATCGCGATCATCGCGGCAGCCCCCCCCATCAACCCGCCCAACCCTTGGGCGGTATAGGCATAGAAGGCGCCGGCGTTGCGGATATGCCGCGCCATGGCGACATAGCCGATCGAGAACATCAACAGGATCAGCGTGACGAGCAGAAACGTGCCGGGGATACCGGCGCCGTTACCGAGCAGCATGGCCAGCGGCACGCCGCCGGCAACCGCCGTCAGCGGCGCTGCGGCCGATACCACGAGAAATGTGACGGCACCGACCCCGAGCGCATTCTTGCGCAACTGGTTGGCGCCGGTTGCGGGCGACGATTGATTGTCCATAGCTTCTTAGCTCCCCTTTTCTTGGCACTATTTGCCTTTGCCTCAGGTCCATCTCTCCAAAGGCATCCTCCGCGAAGCTGCTGCTGACCACGTTGTTTTTTGTTCTTGGTCCCGCGCAATAGTCGGTTCAATATTCAAACCGTTGCTTCAAATATAGACTTGCAAATGACACGGCGACCTGTCAAGTTATTTCGCATGTTAAGTATCTCTGCCAACTAAAAACGCGATACGGGTGGCTCAACCGCCTGAAAATCAAGGGAACAGGCATCGGGATCACTGGCGGCGGCGCTCGACGACGGAGGATTGGATGAGCACAATCGGAAAGGCACTGGCCCTTTTGGACGCGATATCGCGCCTGGACAGGGAAGCGGGTTTGAGCGACATCGCCAGGCACTGCGCGCTCGACAAGGCGACGGCGCGACGCTTTCTCGTCGAGCTTGAAAGACATGGTTTCGTCGAACAGGATCCGGACACCAAGCGCTATCGCATCGGCGGCGCGCCGGTCCGGCTTGCCCGCATCCGGGAAGCACGGTTCCCCTTTCTCACGCTCGCGGTTCCCTTTGTAAAAGAGCTTGCCAACACATCAGGCGAGACCGTGCATCTCTCGGAATTCGTCGCAGGCCGGCTTTCGACCGTTCACGTGGAAGACTCGCCGCGCGCCCATCGGGTCATCGTCGATGTCGGCAGCCCGCTGCCCCTCCATGCAACGGCCTCAGGCCACGCCTTCCTCGCCTTCTGCCCGCCAAGGCAGGTCGAGGATGTCCTGTCGGCACCACTCGAAGCGTTCACCGAACACACGATCACCTCGAAAACCGAACTGCGCCGGCTGCTGACGGAGACCGCCCATCGCGGCTATTCGATCAGCCAGCAGGGCCTGGAGAGTGGCGTCATCAGCGTTGCCGCGCCAATCCGCGCGCCAAACAGCGTGCCGATCGGCGCGATCGCCGTTGCTGCACCTGAGGTGCGCGCAAATGCCGACACGATCGCGGAACTCGGGCCGGCGACGGCGGCGATCGCCAAACGCATTTCCGAGAAATTCTTTGGGTTGGAGCAGGCGACTGCCAATCCGCTGGCAAGGAGGGCCGGCTGATGAATGCAATGAACCGTCTGCCCAACATCCTCGTCGTCGGAACGGGCGACACCAAATGCGAAGAGCTTCAATTCATGGCATCCGTCATCCGCGAGGCCGGTGGCCTGCCGGTGATGATCGACGTCAGCGTTCTCGGTGATCCGCCCTATGCACCGGAATATTCACGTCACGATATTGCCGAAGCGGCCGGCACGTCGATCGTGGCGATCGCCGCAAGCGGCGACGAAAACAGCGCGATGGAGTTGATGGCCAAGGGTGCGGCCGCTCTGACCCGCAGGCTCTATGATGCGGGCCAGGCCAATGGCGTCATCATTCTCGGCGGCTCGATGGGCACCGATCTTGCACTCGATGTCGCAGCATCCCTGCCGCTCGGCGTGCCGAAATTCGTCGTCTCGACCATTGCCTATTCGCACCTGCTGCCGCCGGAGCGCATCGCGCCCGATCTGATGATGATCCTTTGGGCGGGCGGACTATACGGCCTAAACGGCATTTGCCGGTCGGTGCTGTCGCAGGCCTGCGGCGCCGTGGTCGGAGCGGCCCGTTTCGGCACCAGGCCGGACAAGGATCGCCCACTGATCGGGATGACCTCGCTCGGATCGAGCTGCCTCAAATACATGAAGTACCTGAAGCCCGAACTGGAGCGGCGCGGCTATGACGTCGCAGTGTTTCACGCGACCGGCATGGGCGGCCGCGCCTTCGAGGCGATTGCCGCGCAGAACGGCTTTACCGCCGTCTTCGACTTCTGCATCCAGGAGGTCAGCAACCATCACCACGGCACCGTCGTCACCTCCGGACCGGATCGGCTGGAAAATGCCGGCCGCGCCGGGATCCCGCAGCTTGTAGCACCCGGAGCGGTCGACATGGTCGACCTGCCCGCATGGCAGGCGCTGCCCGCCGTTTTTGCGGACCGCCCCTATCACGCCCACAACCGGCTGCTCGGTTCGGTGACCACATCGCCCGAAGGTCGGCGCGAGATAGCCCGCATCATCGGCGGCAAACTCGCCGATACCAGCGCGGAGGTCGCCTTCATCCTGCCGCTCAAGGGCATCCAGGAATGGGACCAACTGGGCGAACCGCTGCACGAACCGGAGGCGCTCGACGCGTTCATCGACGAGATGCGCCGCACCGTGCCGCCGTCCGTCCACCTTCACGAGATCGACAGCCACATCAATGCACCGGAGTTCTCCGCCATGGCGCTTGCCATCTTCGACGACTGGATCGCCCGCGGCGTGATCCCGGAAGGCCGCCCGTGACCAACCGCGCCCTCGTCCTCGACTTCGGCGGCGTCGTCACCCGCACGCTGTTTGAAACCCATGATGTCACCGAGCGGGCGCTCGGCCTTTCGCCTGGCAGCCTGACCTGGCTCGGTCCGTTCGACACGGCGACCGATCCGCTCTGGGTGTCGATGCAAAGGCGTGAGATCACCGAGCGCGACTATTGGATGGAGCGCACCCGCGAAGTCGGCCGTCTTGTCGGCGAAGACTGGAGCGATATGAAGACCTTCGTCCAGCGCGCCCGCGGCGCCGAGCCGGAGCTGGTGCTGCGTCCGGAAGCGCGCGACGCGATCCTGCAGGCCAAGGACGCCGGCATCAGGCTCGCCATTCTTTCCAACGAACTCGATCTTTTCTACGGCGTGGAATTCCGCAAACGCTTTCCGCTGATCGAGCTTTTCGACGTCATCGTCGATGCCACCTACACCGGCATCCTGAAGCCGGACCCACGGGCCTACGAACGCGTGCTCGCCGAACTCGGCCTGCCGCGGGAGGCCTGCGTCTTCGTCGACGACCAGAAGAAGAACATCGAGGGTGCGGAGGCCGTTTCCCTGCCAAACGTGCACTTCGATGTCACCAGACCCGCAGAAAGCTACGCCAGAGCCCTTCGGATGCTCGGCATTTGAACTGACCAGGAGCAAGACATGCGCGAAACCAACTTTCTCATCGAGAACAACGCTCGCCACCTGTGGCACCCGATGGCCCACCCGGCCGAAATGCACGCGACGCCGCCGCGCATCATCAATGCCGGCGAAGGCGTGGAGATCGTCGACATCCACGGCAAGACGGTGCTCGATGCGGTCGGGGGCTTGTGGAACGTCAATCTCGGCTATTCCTGCGAACCGGTGAAGAAGGCGATCCGTGACCAGCTCGACGAGCTGCCCTATTATTCGACCTTCCGCGGCACCACCAATTCGCCGCTGATCGAACTCTCCTATGAACTTGCCGAGTGGTTCAAGGCGGATGGTCTCAGCCGCTCGTTCTTCACTTCGGGTGGCTCGGATTCGGTCGAGACCTGCCTTCGCCTCGCGCGCCAGTACCACAAGCTCAACGGCCAGCCGGAACGTACGAAATTCGTGGCGCTGAAGAAGGGCTATCACGGTACGCATTTCGGCGGCGCATCGGTCAACGGCAACGCCAATTTCCGTCGCAACTACGAGCCGTTGCTGCCGGGCGTCTATCACCTGCCCGCCCCTTATACCTACCGCAACCCGTTTGCGACCACCGATGGCGCCGAGATCGCCAAGGGCATTGCCCGCCTGTTTGAAGACGAGATCGCTTTCCAGGGTGCCGATACCATCGCGGCCCTGATCATGGAGCCGGTGCTCGGCGCCGGCGGCGTGATCGTACCGCACGAGACCTTCATGCCGCTAATGCGCGAGATCTGCGACCGCCACGGCATTCTGCTGATCGCCGATGAGGTGATCACCGCCTTCGGCCGCACCGGCGCCTGGACCGGCTCGCGTCTCTGGGGCGTCAAGCCGGACCTGATGTCGACGGCAAAGGCCATCACCAACGGCTATTATCCCTTCGGTGCGGTGATGATCTCCGACAAGGTGGCCGAAGCCTTCGAAACCAACAAGACGGCTGCCGGCTCGATCGGCCATGGCTACACCTATTCCGGCCATCCGGTCGGGGCCGCCGCGGCTCTTGCCACACTCAAGGAAACCAAACGCCTCGATGTTGCGACGAATGCCGGCGCACGCGGCGAAGAACTGATGGCCGGTCTGCAGGCGTTGTACGTCAAACACGAGTTTATCGGCGATGTCCGCGGCAAAGGCTTGATGTGCGCGCTTGAACTGGTGTCGGATCGCGAGAAGAAATCGCCAGCCGCCAAGGACGTGGTCCAGAAAGTGCAGGACGCGGCCTACGAGGCCGGAGTCATGGTCCGCACATCCGGCCCGAATGTGATCCTGTCGCCGCCACTCGTCATTACCGCTGAGGATGTGACGCGCATTCTTGCGGCTCTCGATGCGGGCCTAAGCGCTGCCGAGGGCAAGTGACATGAGCGATACGGCAGCGCTCAAGGAACGCCGCGAACGGTTGCTCGGCAAGAACATGTCGCTGTTCTACAGCGACCCGGTCCATATCGTCAGAGGCGAAGGCGTATGGCTCTTTGATGCCGACGGCAAACGCTATCTCGACTGCTACAACAATGTGCCGCATGTCGGCCATTGCCATCCGCGCGTTGTCGAGGCGATCTCCCGGCAGGCGTCGACGCTCAATACCCACACTCGCTATCTGCATGAGGGGATCCTCGACTATGTCGAGCGGCTGACGGCGACATTCGACCGCAGCCTCGACACGGCGATCCTCACCTGCACCGGCAGCGAGGCCAACGACATCGCCTTGCGCATGGCCCAGGCGGTGACCGGCAAGACCGGGGTCATCGCCACCGATCACACCTATCACGGCAACACCACTGCTGTTTCACAGCTGTCCACCCGCATGCCGCCGGTCGGTGGCTTCGGCGGCCATGTGCGCCACGTTCCGGCGCCCGACAGCTACCGGCCGCTCGGTGGCGTGCCGGGCGAAGCCTTTTCGGCGGCGTTTGCCGCCGAGGTGGAGAAGGCAATCGCCGATCTGCAGGAGAGCCCCTTTGGCTTCTCCGCCTTGATCATCGATCCGTTCTTCGCCAATGAAGGCTTTCCCGATCTGCCGTCGGGCTTCCTCGACAAGACGGTTGCCGCAGTGCGCAAGGCCGGCGGGGTGGTGATTGCCGATGAGGTGCAGCCAGGTTTCGGCCGCACCGGCGGCCACATGTGGGGTCACCAGAGGGCCGGCATCGTCCCGGACATCGTCACCTTGGGCAAGCCGATGGGCAACGGCCATCCGATTGGCGGCGTCGTTGCCGGCAGCGAAACGTTGAATGCGTTTCGCAAGGCGTTCCGCTACTTCAACACCTTCGGCGGCAACCCGGTCTCCTGCGCAGCGGCGATGGCAGTGCTCGACGTGATCGACGACGAGAAGCTGATCGACAACGCCGGCGAGGTCGGCGCTTACGCCAAGGCCGGCATCGACCGGCTCAGGAACAAGCACGCCATCATCGGCGATATCAGGGGCAGCGGCCTGTTCTTCGGAGCGGAACTCGTGCTCGACCGGGAGAAGAAGACCCCGGCCGTCGATCTCGCCACCAAGGTCGTCAACGACATGCGCGAACGCGGCGTGCTTATGGGCAAGCTCGGCATTCACCAAAACGCGACCAAGATCCGCCCGCCCATGCCGTTTTCCAGGGAGAATGCCGACCTGCTGACGTCGACCCTCGACGACGTCCTGTCGGGCTTGTGAGCAGACCATGGCCGAGCATCTGCCGCAACCTCTGCTCGATGCCCTTGCAGCGCGAGCGCATGAGGCTGCCACCCACTGGGAACTTGAGAACGCCCAGCCGACATTGCTGAAATACCGGGAGAACGCCGTCTTCCGGATCACGCTTGCCGATGGTGAGCCGGCAGCGCTCAGGCTCCATCGGCCCGGTTATCATGACGAAGCCGCGCTACGCTCGGAACTGCAGTTGATGACGGCGCTGCGCGAGAGCGGTCTTGCCGTGCCGAGCGCGGTTGCAACCCCGGGCGGCCACCTTCTCGTCAGTCTCGAGCCGACCGATACTTTTGCTGGCCAGCATGCCGACATCGTCAGCTGGATGCCTGGCGCGCCTCTTGGCGAAAGCGGCGTTCCGCTCGCCTATAGCGGCGCGCGACAGATTGCGATTTTTCATGCGCTCGGCGTCATGATGGCCGACATGCACGATCTTGCCGATCGCTGGTCGGTGCCATCAGGCTTCAAACGTGCAGCGTGGGACGTCGAGGGACTGCTTGGCGACAGGCCGGTCTGGGGCCGCTTCTGGGACTGCGATGGCCTGTCCAACGAACAGAAGCTTGGTCTGTGCGATCTGCGCACCCAACTCCGACGCATCTTCGATGCGATGTCGGACAACGAACTCGACTACGGCCTGATCCATGCCGACCTCGTGCGCGAGAATGTGCTGGTTCAGGGCGACGGCGTGGCGTTCATCGATTTCGACGATGCGGGCTTCGGCTTTCGCCTGTTTGATATCGCCACGGCGCTTCTGAAGAACCGAAACGAGCCGAATTACGAGGCGATCGAGAGGTCATTGATCTCTGGATACCGGAGCAGGCGGCCGCTCACCGATGCCAGCCTCTCGACGCTGCCGATCTTCACGACGCTTCGTTGCCTGACCTATATCGGCTGGTTTGCCGAGCGGCCCGAGCTTCCCGGCGCTCGACCCCGCGTGCGTCGCTACGCCGATGACGCGCTGCAGTTGGCGCAAGCGTTGCCGGCCTTAGCATGACGTCCGCCTGCGACCGCTCAGTCGCCGAGCGTTGCGAGTTCGTCCAGCATGTCGAGCAGCACCTCGACGCGTTCACGACCATAACGCGTTTCGAGCTGGTCGTAGATCGCCCGGCTTTCCGGGCCGACATCGGCAATGACACGCATGCCGGCAGGCGCGATCTCGAGCAGCACGCGGCGCCCGTCATCGGCGTCCTTGTGTTTGGTGATCAGTCCGCGTTCCTCGAGGGAGCGGATGATCCGCGTCAGGCTCGGCGCCAGGATGAAGGCTTTGTCGGCCATCTCGGACGCGTCGACCTTGCCGGATTCGGCCAGAATCCGGATGACGCGCCATTGTTGCTCGGTGATTTCGTGACGTGCCAGCATCGGCCGGAAATGCCCCATCACCGCTTCGCGCGCACGCAGAAGCGCGATCGGCAAAGATCGACGCGTATTGTGGGGAAGAAGGGCGTCGGGCCCAAGCTCGGTAGGGGTTTTCGCACGGCTCATGCCCGATCTATGGGCGATTTTTTTGCTTTCTGCAATTGCCGTCGGAAACCCGACCGGCGCGAAAGCCGCTTGACAGCGCATGCCTTATTGTTAACATGTTAAATAATAGCTCGATGACCTGAGGACCGAAAATGCCGCACTTCACGATCGAATATTCCGCCAATCTCGACGCGCGTGTCGACTTCGACCGTCTGTGCCGCACGATCCACAAGACCATCCTCGACACTGGCCTCTTCGAAATCGGCGCCATCCGCGTGCGCACGATCCGCTGCGCCGACTATGCGGTTGCCGATCTCTTGCCTGAGAACGGCTTCATCGACATGGCCTTCCGCATCGGACACGGTCGCTCGGATGCGGAAAAAAAGGCGACCGGGACAGCCATTTTCGAGGCGGTCACACAGGAGCTCGCCAGCCTTTTCGCCACGCCCCATTTCGCACTCAGCCTCGAGGTCCGTGAGATCGATCCGGACCTCAGCTGGAAGAAGAACGCGATCCATCCACGACTCCGCCCGAAGGGCAACTGACACCGACGGAAGTCGGCACAACGTTTCTGCGCCCGCTTGAACGGCAGCGCACCACGACTGGAGAATGACATGTCCAAACTCGACGAGAACCTCACGAAGGCGGAAGCCTATCTCGCCCGCTTCCGCACGCACGGCGTCTTGAACCATATCAATGGCGAAGCCGTGCCGGCAATCGACGGCGACAGCTTCGGGACGATCTCGCCGGTCGATCTGAAGACGCTTGCAACCGTCTCGCGCGGCAAGGCAGCCGATATCGATCGCGCCGCCCGCGCCGCCAAGGAAGCTTTCCCGGCCTGGGCCGCAATGCCGGGCGACGCGCGCAAGAAGCTCCTGCACAAGATCGCCGACGCCATCGTTGCACGCGCAGAAGAAATCGCCTTCGTCGAGTGCATGGACACGGGACAGTCGCTGAAGTTCATGGCCAAGGCAGCCCTGCGCGGCGCGGAGAACTTTCGCTTCTTCGCCGACCGTGCGCCGGAGGCTCGTGACGGCAAAATGCTCCGCGCGACCGACCAGATCAACATGACCACGCGCGTGCCGATCGGCCCGGTTGGCATCATCACGCCGTGGAACACGCCGTTCATGCTGTCGACATGGAAGATCGCGCCGGCGCTTGCGGCCGGCTGCACCATCGTGCACAAGCCGGCCGAATTCTCGCCGCTGACGGCGCGCCTGCTCGTCGAGATCGCCGAGGACGCTGGCCTTCCCAAGGGCGTCTGGAACCTCGTCAACGGCTTTGGCGAGGACGCAGGCAAGGCGCTGACCGAGCATCCCGCGATCAAGGCCATCGGCTTTGTCGGCGAGAGCCGCACCGGGTCGCTGATCATGAAGCAAGGCGCCGATACGCTGAAGCGGGTGCATTTCGAACTCGGCGGCAAGAACCCGGTCGTCGTCTTTGCCGACGCCGATCTGGAACGGGCTGCCGACGCGGCGGTCTTCATGATCTATTCGCTGAACGGCGAGCGCTGCACCTCTTCCTCCCGCCTCTTGGTGGAACAGAGCATCTACGACCGCTTCACCGCGTTGGTGGCCGAAAAGGCCAAACGCATCAAAATCGGCCATCCGCTCGATCCTGAGACGGTCGTCGGCCCGCTGATCCACCCGGAGCACGAAAAGAAGGTGCTGGAGTACATCGACATCGGCCAGAAGGAAGGGGCGACGGTTGCCGCCGGCGGCTCCAAATTCGAGGGTCCCGGCGGCGGATGCTACGTCCAGCCGACGCTGTTTACCGGCGCCAACAATGCCATGCGCATCGCTCAGGAGGAAATTTTTGGCCCGGTCCTGACCGCCATTCCCTTCAAGGACGAGGCCGAGGCGCTGGCCCTCGCAAACGACGTTCAATACGGCTTGACCGGCTACCTCTGGACCTCCGACGTCACGCGTGCCTTCCGCTTCACCGACCACCTCGAAGCCGGGATGATCTGGGTCAATTCGGAGAACGTCCGTCACCTGCCGACACCCTTCGGCGGCGTCAAGAGCTCCGGCATCGGACGCGACGGCGGCGACTGGTCGTTCGACTTCTACATGGAAACCAAGAACATCGCGTTTGCCAGCTCGGCCCATGCGATCGCCAAGCTCGGCGGCTGAGCGCGAGATAGAACCGCGCCGCCCAAAATCTGGAGGAGACAACAATGCCCTTACCGAAACCGAACCTTCATCCGCCCTTCAACATCGTGCGGTTGAGCCATGTCGAACTCGCCGTCACCGATCTCGCCAAGTCGCGCGCCTTCTATGTCGACGTGCTCGGCCTGCAAGTGACCGACGAGACCACCGACACGATCTATCTGCGTGCGATGGAAGAACGCGGCCATCATTGCATCGTGCTGAAGAAGGCGACGACAGCCGAGGCCCGCGATCTCGGTTTCAAGGTTTTCGGCGATGAGGACCTCGACAAGGCGGCGCATTTCTTCAAGCAGAAGGCGTTGCCGGTCGAATGGATCGAGCGTCCCTACCAGTCGCGCACCTTCCGCACCCGCGATCCCCAAGGCATCCCGCTCGAATTCTATTCGAAAATGGACCGCCTGCCGCCGATCCACCAGAAATATGCGCTTTATCGCGGCGTGAAGCCGTTGCGCATCGACCACTTCAACTGCTTCTCGCCCAATGTCGATGACGCCGTCGCCTTCTACAACGAAATCGGCTTCCGGGTGACCGAATATACGGCCGACGAAGAGACCGGCCGTCTCTGGGCCGCCTGGACCCACCGCAAGGGCGGCGTGCACGACATCGCCTTTACCAACGGTCGCGGGCCGCGACTGCACCACACGGCCTTCTGGGTGCCGACGCCACTCAACATCATCGACCTGCTCGACCTGATGTCGACCTCCGGTTGGCTCGCCAACATCGAGCGCGGTCCTGGCCGCCACGGCATCTCCAATGCCTTCTTCCTCTATGTCCGCGACCCGGATGGCCATCGCATCGAGATCTATTGCTCGGATTACCAGACGGTCGATCCTGATCTCGAACCAATCAAATGGGATCTCAAGGACCCGCAGCGCCAGACGCTTTGGGGCGCGCCGGCGCCACGCTCCTGGTTCGAGGAAGGCAGCCAGTTTGCCGGCGCCGAGACGATGGAATCGGCATTGAAGGCGCAACCTATCATCGCCCCGTAAATCGGGGCATGAAAGGCTGGGTGCCGGCACAAGAGGTCTGGCAGCCATCGGCACAAGGGGAGGAACGGAATGGACGAGAAGACTTTCGGGGAGTGGTCGCAGAAGGCTGCGGAATGGGGATCGGCCTATAGGGCGTCGTTGCGCGACCGCCCGGTTCGTGCCCAGACGGCACCCGGCGCGATCGCCGCCCAGCTCCCGACGAACCCGCCCCAGACCGGCGAGGACATGCAGGCGATCTTCGAGGATTTCGAGAAGATCATCCTGCCGGGAATGACCCACTGGCAGCACCCGCGTTTCTTCGCCTATTTCCCCGCCAATGCTGCGCCCGTCTCCGTCATCGCCGAGTATCTGGTGACGGCAATGGCCGCCCAATGCATGCTGTGGCAGACCTCGCCGGCGGCAACCGAGCTTGAAACCAGGGTTCTCGATTGGCTGCGCCAGGCAATCGGCCTGCCCGACGGCTTTTCCGGCGTCATCCAGGACTCGGCCTCCTCCGCCACGCTGTCTGCCGTGCTCGTCATGCGCGAGCGCGCCTTGAACTGGAAGGGCAACAAACAAGGCCTCAGCGCGCACGCTCCCTTGCGCATCTACTCCTCGGACCAGGTCCACACCTCGATCGACAGGGCCATCTGGGTGTCGGGCATCGGCGAGGAAAACCTCGTGCGCATCCCGGTGACCGGGCCGCTGCAGTCCATGGATTGCCAGGCGCTCGAAGCGGCAATATTGAGAGACAAGGCCGCAGGGCTTCTGCCGGCCGGCGTGATCGCCTGCACCGGCGGCACCAGTACCGGCGCCTGCGACGATATCGCCGCGGTCGTGCGGATCGCCCACAAGCATGGCCTTTATGTCCATGTCGATGCGGCATGGGCAGGCTCCGCGATGATCTGCGAGGAATTCCGCTCACTCTGGGCCGGTGTCGAAGAGGCGGATTCAGTCGTCTTCAACCCGCACAAATGGCTCGGCGCCCAGTTCGACTGCTCCGCGCACTTCATCCGCAATCCGGATGATCTCGTCCGCACGCTGGCGATCCAGCCGGAATATCTGAAGACACACGGCCGCGACGGCATCATCAACTATTCCGAATGGACGATCCCGCTCGGCCGACGCTTCCGCGCATTGAAACTGTGGTTCCTGCTGCGCTTCCACGGGCTGGACGGCTTGAAGACGATGATCCGCAACCATGTCGCCTGGGCGAGCCGCCTTGCCGAGCGCCTCGGAGCGAATGACGACTTCGAAATCGTCACGGCCCCGCGCTTCTCGCTGTTTTCGTTCCGACATCGCGGTGGCGCCGACAGCGATGCTCACAACATCGCACTCGTCAACGCCATCAACGACGATGGCCGGATCTACCTGACCCAGACGCGGGTCGACGGCCGCGTCGCCATCCGCTTCCAGGCCGGCCAATTCGACATGACGGAGGCGGATGCCGATGTCGCGTTCGATGTCATCACCGAGATCGCGGTGCGAATGTCAAACCAGTGATCCACGAGATCAAACATGCCTGCCCGTCGGCATCGCCTGACCAGGCCGGAGGATTGAAATGACCTTTGCGAAATTCGCCACCTTCGCCGCCGCTGGCGGCCAGGGATACGGCCTTGTCACCCAAGATGGCATCATCGACCTATCCCGGCGCTACGGCTCGAAGTGGCCGACGCTGCGGGAAGTCGTCGCCGACGGCGCCCTGACAAAACTGGCGGACGAGGCTTCCGCCCTCGCTCCGGATTTGTCACTCGCCGATATCCGCTTCGAGATCCCGATCCCTGCACCGGAAAAGATCATCTGCGTCGGCGTCAATTTCCCCGATCGCAACGAAGAGTATCGGGATGGGCAGGCAGCGCCTTCCAACCCGTCACTGTTCATCCGCTTTCCGCGCTCCTTCACCGGTCACGGGCAACCACTGATCCGTCCACCCGAAAGCCCGCAGCTCGACTACGAGGGCGAGATCGTCATTGTCATCGGCAAGGGGGGCCGGCGCATCCCCGAGGCCTCGGCGCTCGACCACATCGCCGCGCTGTCGCTGTGCAACGAAGGCACGATCCGCGACTGGGTGCGGCACGCCAAGTTCAACGTGACGCAGGGCAAGAACTTCGACCGCACCGGGTCGATCGGGCCATGGATGGTTCCCTACACCAACGAGGCGCAGATCGCCGACATCAAGCTTGAGACCCGCGTCAATGGCGAGGTCCGCCAGCAGGACCGCACAAGCCGGATGATCTTCTCGTTCCGCAAGATCATCAACTACGTCTCCACCTTCACGACGCTGGCGCCAGGCGACGTCATCGTCACGGGGACGCCGACCGGCGCCGGCGCCCGTTTTGACCCACCGATCTGGCTGAAACCCGGCGATATCGTCGAGGTCGAGGCCGATGGCATCGGCGTGCTGCGCAACCCTATCGCCGACGAGACCTGATCCATGTTGAATACGACCGAAATCGCCGATGCGGCAAAGGCGCTGGATGAGGCGGAAAAAAACCGCGTCCAGACCCACCTCCTCTCCCTGAAGCATCCCGGCATGACGATGGACGACGCCTATGCCGTGCAAGCGGCCTGGGTGAAGCAGAAGATCGCGCGGGGTCGCCGGGTCATCGGCTGGAAGATCGGGCTCACCTCCAAGGCGATGCAATATGCGCTCAACATCGACATCCCCGATTCCGGCGTGCTGTTCGACGACATGATGTTCGAGGATGGCGCGACGATCCCGAAGAACCGCTTCATCCAGCCGCGCATCGAGGCCGAGATCGCCTTCGTCATGAAGGCGCCGCTCGCCGGCCCCAATGTCAGCGTCTTCGACGTGCTCAACGCCACGGACTACGTCACCCCGGCGCTTGAAATCCTAGATACGCGCATCCTGCGTGTCGATCCGGAAACGAAGAAGGCCCGCACCATCGTCGACACGATTTCCGACAACGCCGCCAATGCCGGCATCGTCATCGGCGGCCGGGCCATGCGCCCGCAGGATGTCGACATGCGCTGGATGGGCGCCATCGTCTCGCGCAATGCCGAGGTCGAAGAGACCGGGCTGGGTGCCGGCGTGCTCAACCATCCCGCCCGCGGCATCGCCTGGCTTGCCAACCGGCTTTCCAGCTATGGCGACCGCATCGACGCCGGGCAGGTCGTGCTTGCCGGCTCCTTCATCCGCCCCGTCGAGGCCCGCCACGGCGACACCATTGTCGCCGATTTCGGGCCGCAGGGAACCGTCAGCTGTTACTTCGAATAGGGTGCGCCCATGCCTGCTCCACGCAATATGTTCAAGTTGGCACTTGCCGAAGGACGGCCGCAGATCGGCCTTTGGCTGGCGCTCGCCAATCCCTACACCGCCGAGATCTGCGGTGGTACCGGTTTCGACTGGCTGCTGATCGACGGCGAACATGCGCCCAATGACGTGCCGCTGATGATGGCGCAGTTGCAGGCGCTTGCCGGTTCGCAGAGCCATCCGATCATCCGTCCGCCGATCGGCGAGGCCTGGCTGATCAAGCAGCTCCTCGATATCGGCGCGCAGACGCTGCTGGTGCCGATGGTCGAAACCAGTGAACAGGCCCGCGCGCTGGTCCGGGCCGTGCGCTATCCGCCACACGGCATGCGCGGGGTCGGTGCAGCGCTCGCCCGTGCCTCCGCCTTCAATCGCATCGACGATTATCTCCCGACTGCGAATGCCGAAATCTGCCTGCTGCTGCAGGTGGAAAGCCGGGCGGGTCTGGCGGCCATCGACGATATAGCCTCGACCGAAGGCGTCGACGGCGTCTTTATCGGCCCCGCGGATCTGGCCGCCGACATGGGCTTTCTCGGCCGGCCCGGTGCGCCGGAAGTGCAGGAAGCCGTCGAGGCCGCACTGGCGCGGATCCAGTCGCACGGCAAGGCTGCCGGTATCCTGACCTCGGACACTGCACTTGCGAAACGTTACCTCGAACTCGGCGCGCTTTTTGTTGCGGTCGGAAACGATGTCAGCCTGCTGGTGGGGGCGACCAGTCGCCTGCGTGCAAGCTTTGCCGAGCATGCTTCTGCACCGATAGCCGGAGCGAACACACCCGCCTCTGGCTATTGAAAGGCGACGGCAGCCAATAGGTCAGTACACTCTCGATCGCAGATGGTCGAGCGTCAGCGCCACGCCGGCCTCGAGATCGACACGCGGGGAAAGGCCATAGGAGGCCTGTAGCGCCGTATCGCCGCAACGGTAGAACACGCCCTCGGGCTTATCTGACCGGCCGCTTATTTTTGGCTCCCAGCCGATGCCTCGGCTGACCAGCCGGGCGAGTTCTATGAACGAGGTGGCGACGCCGGTGGAGATGTTGAGACAGGCGCCGTTCTGCAACCGGGTAAAGGTTCTCCAGACGAAGTCGATGCAGTCGGAGATATGGATGAAGTCGCGACACTGTCGGCCGGAGCCCCAGACGAAGACCTCCTCCGCCCCGCGCTCCTCCAGAAGCCGCCGGCAGATCGCCGGGAACGGATAGCTCAGATCCTGGTCCTCGCCGTAGCCGCTGAACGGGCGATAGGCGACCGCCCGGCCGCCATAATTCTCGACATACAGCTTCATCAGATATTCGCCGCTGAGCTTCGCCCAGCCATAGCTCAGATCTGGAACGCCGATGCTGGCCTCGAAACCGATCATGTCTTCGCTGAGCTTCCGATAAGCTTCCGGTCGTTGCAAGCTCACGGGATAGGCGGCGCTGGAGCTGAAATAGACGACCGATCCCGGCCGCGTGCGCGCCGCCCAACGCCACATGTCGGTGTCAACCGCGAGATCCTCGGCAACCAGGAGCGTCTGCGTCTCCAGCATGACGCGGCCGCCGACCATGGCGGCCAGATGAAACACCATGTCGAACCGGTCGTCGGCGCGATCGAAATAGCGGCGGCAATCCTCCTCGATCAGAGAGAAGCCGGCCTTTGGCGGGTTCGGCCATTCGGCGGGACGCATCGCGCCGGTTCCGCGCGCGAACTTGTCGACACAAACGACATCGACACCCTCCGATATCAGCTTGCCGCAGAGATGGCGTCCTACAAATCCGGCTCCGCCGGTCACCAATGCACGCGCCATCCCCCTGCCTTTCAGATCCGGCCGGCCATTTCAAACTCTTGTCGGGCTGGCCGCCCCATTGCCTCTTTCAGCTTGTCGCGTGTCACGAATTTGAGCCGGCCTGAGTAGATATCGACGATCCGCTGGCGCCATTCGTCTCTCGAGGGGGCAACGCTCTTGCCATAGGCGAAAGCCCCCCTGCTCAGATGCCGGACCAGAGCGTCGCTCTCCATCAGTGCCATGATCTCGGCAAGAGATCGTGCATTGCCGCTCTCAAACACCAGCCCGGCCTGGTGCTGCTCGATTTCCGTGGCAATCAACGCATTGCTGCTGGCGATCACCGGTATCCCGCACATCAGTGCCTCGGCGGCCACCAGACCATAGGGTTCCGGCATCCTTGACGGCATGAAGAAATAGCGCGCCCGCGATGCGACAGCGGCAACCTCGTCGTCATCGAGCCAGCCTGGAACATAACAGTGCGGAAGCGCGCGCTGGATCTCCTCGAGCAACGGCCCCCTTCCGATCAAGGTCGCAGCCTTGCCGGTGGCGTCGAGCGCCTCGGCGAGGGTTCGAACGCCCTTTTCCACCGACATGCGGCCGAGAAACATGGGGCGGCTGTTCTTCCAGGCCTCGACCGGGGATTGCGTGAGCGGCGTCGACGGCGTGCGCAACGTCAGGAAGTTTCGAAGCGGGCCGTCACTCAGATAGGGCTCCATGCCCTCATGGGCGAGAATGACCCCGACGCGGCTCCAAAATGCCTCACCCGTGGCAGTCTGGGTCATCGCCCGGGCGAACCGCCACAGTTTGTGCAGGTGGTTGCGCTTGTCGCAGGCACTGACGAGGCATCCGGTCGACAGTGGTTTCTCAGTGCAGACCTCGCCCTTGCCGTAGTGGACATAGGCACCGTTTGGACAGGACAGGAAGAAGTCATGGGCGGTGACGACGACCTTGGCCTTGCTGCGCGCGAGTGCATGAAAGATCGAGGGCGACAGGATCTGCGACCAGCCGTGGACATGAACGACGGTCGGGTCGCTCCGGGCTTCGAGCAATCGCCGCAAGGCGAGGTAGGCGCGGCGGTTGAAGTTCCTGTCAAACAGGTTTGTGAAGCGGACGCCGTCACGCAAGGGGCGCTCGCCCAAAGCCTCCACCTCGACACCCGGGAAACGCGAGCGAATGCCGGCGCCGTCGTCGCCGACCAGAACGGCACAATCGAGCCCCGCAGCAACGCCCGCCTCGATGCATTGGAGCGCAACCTTGGTTGCACCCCCCAGGGCCTCCGATACGTCGTTGACAACGATAAGCCGCATGAACACTCGCCTCTCGGAGACTTTAACTGCGCGACCTGGTTCCCCTTCATTTCGCCGCCTGTTGCAGCAGATTTGCAAGCCATCAATTTGCGGTAGACGCCGCGCGCGAATGGCCGGATCAGCACCGCGCGAACCGCTTGAGAGGATGCCGGCTGGTACGCCGCAAAGGCTGCGGGAAGTTGGCGCTGTCTACCGGCTGATCCGTCCGAAGCGGGCAATGTGCACGCCCTTGGCTTGGCCTGACCGCTGCTACTTTGCCAGGACGTATAGGCCGTAAAGCACAATGAGCGCTGCAGCACCGATGGCCGCAATCAAGCCCAGGCGCTTCTCGATGAAGTGCCGCACCGCTTCGCCGTGCCGGCGAAGCACCGCGGCGAGGATGAAAAAACGTGCGCCGCGGGTGATGACCGCCGATGCGATGAACATGCCAAGGCTGACATTGGCTGCACCGGACAGGATGGTGACCACCTTCATCGGGGGTACATGCGCAAGCCCCGATGTGACCAGCAGAAGCACGACCGCTTCCATGTCCACGGAAGCGCGCATGGATTCGAACGCATCGATCTTGCCGTAGAACTGCAGGATCGGACGGGCGATCGCGTCGAAAGCATAGTGGCCGAGGAACCAGCCGGCGATGCCGCCAAGCACCGAGAACAGGGTGGCAAGGAAGGCATAACGATAGGCCCTATGCGGTTTTGCCAACACCATCGGCAGGAACAGGACGTCGGCCGGAACCACGAAAACCGAACTTTCGACGAAGGCGACAACCGCCAGCCACCAGGCCGCCGACTTTCGGCCAGCGAGGTCCATCGTCCAATTATACAAACTGGGAAGCATGGCAAATCCGGTCGTTCATGGGCGTCCCCATGGGACCCTGGCGGGAAGAGTTCCAATCCTCCGGGGCGGAGGACAGAGACTGAACACACATCGATATTGTGCAGTCGGTTAGCAAAGGGGCGGATTTTTGTCTGCCCCGAAATCGCGCTGCGCAACTCTTATTGTCCGGCGACCCCTCCTCTCTGCAGCGGCTCGCGCTCGCGACCGAACCGGTTCAGTCCGGTTGGCGCCGCTTCATTGACGCCATCACGTAACTTTTATTGTGCCATGATATTGAAAAAGCGCTACTCATGTAACCTAATAAGATACGATATTCACGAAACGAGGCCCGACATGACCCATGACGTACTCATCCTCGGCGGCAGCTACGCCGGGCTTTCCGCCGGTCTTCAACTTGCACGCGCCCGCCGGAAGGTGTTGGTGATCGACACCGGGTTGCGGCGGAACCGGTTCGCCCGCACGTCGCACGGCTTCCTCACCCAGGATGGCAGCACTCCGGCAGACATTGCCGCCGAAGCCCGCGCGCAGTTGATGGAATACCGGACGGTCGAGTGGCTGCAGGCTGAGGCCACCCATGCCGAACGCATGCAGGATGGCTTCAAGGTCGCCTTGCGGCAAGGCCCGGAGGTTACCGGAAAGCGGCTTGTGCTCGCCACGGGTGTCACCGATGTCCTGCCGGAGCTTGAAGGCCTTGCCGATCGCTGGGGCAAAAGCGTCTTCCACTGCCCGTATTGCCACGGTTACGAACTCGACGAGGGGAGCATCGGCGTGCTCGCGACATCGCCCCTGTCGATGCATCAGGCCCTGATGCTGCCGGACTGGGGTCCAACGACATTCTTTCTCAACGGGGCATTCGAACCCGATCACGACCAGTTGCAGCAGCTAGCACGGCGGAATGTGACGGTGGAGCATGGCATCGTCCACAGGCTCGATGGTGAACGGGCGGACGTTGTCATGCGGGACGGACGGGTGCTGCCAATGGATGGCCTGTTCACTACCACCAGGACGGTGGTCTCGTCGCCCTTTGCCGAACAGCTCGGCTGCGCCTTTGATGACGGCCCGCTTGGTCGCTACATCCGAACCGATTCCATGAAGGCGACGACCGTTGCCGGCGTCTTTGCCTGCGGCGATGCGGCGAGGCCGACGGGATCGGTCGCGCTGTCTGTCGGAGATGGGGCGATGGCGGGTGCTGCCACTCACCGATCCCTCATGTTCGACTGAGAGGCCGATCGCGACAGGTCCCGGCAGCGCACCGCTGAACACCGGGACTGCGGGCTCCCCTGGCCTGCATGTTCCATGTTATCAAAGGAAAACGTTATCAAAGGAAAACAGGGAAGAATGCCATTGCGACAGGACGGACGACTCTCACGCTTGTTGCATGTATTGCTGCACATGGAAAAGCATGCGGCCCCAATGACATCCGAAACGATCGCCCGGATGCTCGGTACGAATTCCGTCGTCGTGCGCCGCACGATGGCCGGACTTCGCGACGCCGGTTACGTATCGTCCGAAAAGGGCCATGGCGGCGGCTGGACATTGTCGCGGCCGCTTTCCGATTTCACCCTCCTCGATGTCTATCGAACCATCGGCAGTCCAGGTTTCTTCGCCATGGGTGTCGCCACCGACGAACCGAAATGCCTGGTCGAACAGGCTGTCAATTCGGCGCTGGAGCGAACGCTCGATGAGGCCGAGGCCCTGCTGCTCGCGCGCCTCGGCGAAATCGCCGTTTCCGATATCGCCGCCGATTTCGAGCAGCGCTACGGCGCTGCCATGGGCAACAGGTTGCCCTCATGTGCAGACCACCCGAACAGCGCAGATTGAGTGCTGACTGCGCCATTGCACCATCCGCTCCGCCTCAGCGTCCTCAAGGGGGCGGTCGTAAAGATTGTATTTAGTCTTTTCCGGTAAGTTTCCGTTAGCAATTTCACATCAATGGGGTCTGGCGGCACTGTTCCTCGCCGTCGACAATGTTTTGCGTACGGGTGTTCATGCGTTTCTCAGCTGTGCCAGCAATGTTCCTTGCCTGTCTGGTTTTGGCAGGCTGCACGTCCAGTTCGACGCTGGACACGATCGTGCCGCAACAGCCGTCGCGCGAAACGACGAGCTCGGTCATGCCGACATCTCCCGTGCCTTCGGCCAGTGTCGGCGTCGCCCAGGCGCAAGCTGCGCCGCCGCAGGAAGTGCTCGCCTGGGCAGGGGCGGTGCCGGAACCGGAAGCCTTCCGACCGGATGCAAGGGCCGCAGCAACACCGATGCCGCTGGAGCGGCCCGTTGCCGCCATCGTGCCGGCGACACCCGCGGTTCTGACGACGCCGGGAACCCGCTCGCAAATTTACGGGCATCGCTTCCGCGACGCCAAGCCGATCAATTTCGGACGGGCATCGCCACGCAAGATGGCCGTCCATGGCGTCGACGTGTCGCGCTGGCAGGGCGAGATCGACTGGCCCAAGCTGCGCACCCAGGGTGCCAACTTCGCCTATATCAAGGCGACCGATGGCGGCGACCACCTAGACCCGATGTTCAAGAAGAATTGGCGCAAGGCCAAGGAAGCCGGACTGAAGCGCGGTGCCTATCATTTCTTCTACTGGTGCCGGACTGCCGGCGAGCAGGCCGACTGGTTCATCCGCAATGTTCCGCGTGAAGCCGGCGCTCTGCCGCCGGTGATCGACGTCGAATACAATGGCGAGTCCAGCTGCAAGCGGCGCCTGTCGCGCGCCCGCGTGCTTGAAAAGATGCAGGTCTTCATGGACAAGCTCGAGGCGCATTACGGCCAGCGCCCGATCATTTACACCGCCCCGGATTTTTATGCCGACAACCTTTCGGGCGAACTGCTCGACTATCCGTTCTGGCTGCGCTCGGTGGCGGCTCACCCCTCAAAGAGATATCCGGGCCGCAAGTGGGTCTTCTGGCAATATTCGGGATCGGGCCTCTCGCACGGCGTCGAAGGCAAGATCGACCTCAATGTCTTTCACGGCGATGAGAACGATTGGCAGAACTGGCTCGCCCGGCGCGCAAGCTAGGCCATCGTAACCGACCGGGCGCCCGGCGCGCGCCCGGATCGACAAATTTCGGTTTAAAGATGCGTCAGCCTCGGACGCAATCCCCCTGCGGTAGCGTTGCAAGGCGAAACGCGCCGCCCCTCTTTCTGGATACACCAGTCGCGCTCTCCCGCCCAAAATCCAGGCTCCCCTGAATGCCGCCAGTCTTGCGTATAGGCCGCGCCGGAAAAGAAAAAGCCTGCCGCGGGAGGAGGTGCGGCAGGCTCTTGAATGGATTGAATGGCAACTGGGAGGAGGAGTGTTGCCATTCCGGCAAGCGCTCTTTGGGAGGAGGAGAAAGCGCCTGCAACTATCGAAGCGTTGCGGGAGGAGATGCGCTGCTTCGATGAGTTGACTATACAAGAAACCGGTCGGTTTCGTAGATCCGAGTTCGCAGACCAGCCATGCACTCAGCGCCGATCGGATGGCTCGCAACATCAGCCGAAGACAGAAAGATCGGCCCAAACGGGCTTGAAACTGCCCTTCGCATGGACGAGCCCCATCCTCCGCCAGCGGCAAAATTCAATGATATCAGAGGCTTGCCTCGCAAGTGACACCCGCAGCCGCGGCCGTCACGCCCATGTCACGGGAACGGTCCCACAAACCGTGTTATAAAATCCCGTCATCGCGTGTCTCCGACATCCCCCGGCCAGCGGTTGTGGATGCGAGAAGCATTGAAAGCCCATGCAAAACGGAAAGGAGCGGCGGACCATGCCCCGCTACATGTACCATATCCATGCGGCCGGCGTGACGAGCCGCGATCAGGCCGGCAAACAGCACCCCAATGACGGCCGCGCAGTCGCTTACGGACAGCTCATCGCCGACGAACTCGCCGAGGAATACGAGTATCGTGGCGCGATCGTTGACGTCCTCGCGCCAAGCGGACGCCTGATTGCGCGTCTGGTTTCAAGCCGGGCTTTTCCGCCGTGGCTGCAATCCACGCCACCAGCGCAGCGCGCGCTTCACTGATACCAACGTAATTGGGAAAGCGATGGCTGCGGCCATCGTCTCTGCAACGACAGAACTGGCGGACAGGCAGCACGCCGAAACACGTTTGGCCCTGCCCGCCGGCAACCTTTCACGAGATCAGGAAGCGGCACGCGTTCCATCCATAGCCACACGGCCGAGCTATCGCCGCCGCGAGCGTGACGCAAGGACGTTGCGGATCGAAAAGCTGGAATGGATCCGCAGGACGCCTGGGAGCTTTGCGAGGATCTCCTTGTGGATGCGCTCGAAGTCGCCGGCATTTTCGACCTCGACCCGCAACAGATAATCGGAACCACCGGTCATCAGGTAACATTCCTGGATTTCCGGGTGCTTTCTGACCGCCGCCTCGAAGCGGTTGAGGTGCTCCTCCGTCTGGCGTTCCAGGGTGATGTTGATGATCACTGCAATGGCGTTGTCGCCATCGACGTTTCCCACCAGCGCGGTGTAGCCTCGGATCACGCCGCCCTGTTCCAGCAGATTGATGCGCCGCAGGCAGGCCGATGGTGACAGCCCCACTTCTGCCGCGAGCTTGGTGTTGCTCATGCGCGCATCGAGGCGCAGCAGGCGAATGATGTTGCGATCGATCGCATCAAGACCGGACATGCAGATTCTTTCGTTTTTCCGCCGAATACTCCTAAAATCAGTCAATGATGGAATTTTCAAGCGCTACTTCGCATGATCGTGCTCGATTATTTCACTATGCTCTGAAGCAATTTCTGGGAGAGCCGGGGGACTTGGAGGTACGCGGCAAATGCAAGCACCTTGTGTCGGCCTCAGGCTGCTGGACGATCGATCTGTGATCCTGAGGATGCGATGAAGATTACCATATTGGGCGCCGGCGTGATCGGCGTGACCTCTGCATACTATCTCGCCAAGGCCGGCCACGAGGTGACCGTCCTCGATCGTCAGCCCGGCCCGGCGCTGGAAACGAGCTTTGCCAATGCCGGCGAAATCTCGCCGGGCTACGCGTCTCCCTGGGCGGCGCCCGGTATCCCGCAAAAGGCGCTCAGATGGCTGTTCATGAAGCATGCGCCCTTGATCATCCGCCCGATGGTGGACGCCGCCACCTGGCGCTGGATGACCGCAATGCTGCGCAATTGCACCTCGGCCCGTTACGCCATCAACAAGGGCCGGATGGTTCGCCTGGCCGAATACAGCCGCGACTGCCTGATTGCTCTGCGCGAGGAAACCGGCATCGCCTATGATCACCGCACGCAAGGCACCCTGCAACTCTTCCGGACTGCCAAACAGCTTGATGGCATCGGCAAGGACATCGAAGTGCTGAAGGCCGATGGCGTGCCGTTCGAGGTGCTCGACCCGGCCGGCTGCGTGGCCGCGGAACCCGGGCTACAGCCGGTCCGCGACAAGATCGTCGGCGGCCTTCGGCTGCCGAATGACGAAACCGGCGACTGCTTCAAGTTCACCAACGAATTGCAGAAGCGCGCCGAAGCTCTCGGCGTCCAGTTCCGGTTCGGCGTCGACATCCGCCGGCTTCGCCAGGACGGCAAACGCATCGTCGCCGTCGAAACGGCTGAAGGCGAAATCCGTTCCGACATCTTCGTGGCAGCACTCGGCAGCTACACACCGGCGCTTCTGAAGCCGCTCGGCCTTCGCCTGCCAGTCTATCCCGTCAAGGGTTACTCCATCACCGTGCCGATCGTCGACGAGACGCGCGCGCCGGTATCGACGATCATGGACGAGACCTACAAGATCGCCATCACGCGGCTCGGTGATCGCATTCGCGTCGGCGGCATGGCGGAGATCGCCGGTTTCAGCAACGACCTTCCCCAGACGCGTCGCGCCACACTCGAACATTCGGTCGAAGACCTGTTCGGCGGCGCGGGCGACCAGAAGCAGGCAACCTTCTGGTCCGGGCTGCGGCCGATGACGCCGGATGGAACGCCGGTGATCGGCGCTACGCGCTTCGCCAACCTGTTTCTCAACTCCGGTCACGGCACGCTTGGCTGGACCATGGCCTGCGGCTCGGGCCGCGTATTGAGCGATCTCATCAGCGGTTCCAAGCCCGAGATCGAAACAGCGGACCTGGCAATCAACCGATATCATTGACGGCGCACGCAACGGGCCGGCGCCTCGCGGCGCCGGCAGATGCCGAGATCGAACTCGGCGCCTCGGCCCGCCATTCTACAAGACGTTAAACAGTGACGGCGCCGCCAGCTCCGTCGCCCGGTTGCGGCGGCAGATCCGCCCACTTTCTTTCGCTGGCGCCGAAAGCGCTCGCGCACTCGCCCGCGCTATAGGAACAAAGAGCAGCCGGCAAAGCACCCGAGCGCATACATCCCCGGCTCAATTCCAGGAAAATCCGCTGGTCATCGCCTGTGCGCGTTCAGGATCAATGGGATTTCACCCTTTTCAGGTCGAATTGCTTGCGCCCACCATCGAGGTTCAAGCTCAGCTGCACGCCGCGGCTCAGCTTCGGCAAAGGCGCAGTCAGGTCGATACGGCCAAAAATCTGCTTGCGGCGCTCGCTGTCACGTTCTCGCTTCAGGCGGGAGTCGGCGACGGCGGCCAGTGCGCGATTGATGATTTCAGTGCGGGTCATCGTTCATCTCCACATCCGTTCTCTTTTTGTTCTATTTTTAGAAAAATGTCAAGTGAACGTCTCGCCTGCGCGCTGGCGTTGCCAAGAAGCCCCATGACATCATGGGCGCCGAGGCATCACGCCTCCCCCGGACATACGCCCCTAGAACGTGATCTTCACCGAACTGGTGCTACGGCTGGCGGCGCCGTGATAGACGGCTTCGATGTTGTTGCCATCGGGATCGAGCAGGAACGCGGCGTAGTAGCCTGGATGATAGGGACGTTCGCCGGGTCGACCGTTGTCCTTGCCGCCATTTTCCAGACCGACTTTGTAGAAGGCGTCGACCATGGCGCGGTCCCGGGCTTGGAATGCCAGATGGTGGCGCCCGGTCAGCTTACCCTGGGCCGCTTGGCTGCCGGCCGTCGAGACGAACAGTTCGTCGGCCCAAAAATAGTCTTCGCCCACGCCTCCCAACGGCACCTCGAGAGCACGCAGTACCGCTTCGTAGAACCGCCGACTGGCGCCGAGATCCTTGATCACCAGCTGGATATGGTCGATCAATCGGCCGCGATGCAGTTCCATCCTCAAATCCTCCGTTCGCAATCGACAGGGATTTAGGTCCGGCCCGAGGCTCGTCAATGGCCGTCAGGTACAGCCTTGGTCGCCCCCTCACGCGCAAGACTTTTGGAGAAGATTATCGACGACCTTGTTTCCAGGGCTTGAAATGGCCGCAATCGCTCGCCATATGGGGCATAACGAATTGATCGTTGAGCATAGACAGTCTCGGTGAGACGGATGTGTTCCGGTCAGAGTTCGCGCTAAACCGCTGACCACGGATGTACTGGCAGGGCAAAGCAGCGAACGGGAAAAGGTCGGCATTGCCGGCCTTTTTTGTTTTCGAGATTTCCCGCTGCCTCATCAAAATCCGCACAGACCTGTTGCGTTCGACTGCCTTTGTCTGGCAGAAGACCCGGGAACGCGATCGCCATCAGTTTTAGGATGGGGTCGGGCGGGCGATTGACGTCTACCTCGCTGCCACGAGACCACGTGGCCGTTCACTACAGCGCCGCGCGTCCTGACGGACGCACGAAGGTCAATGTCGCACCTGAAATTGCTGGCTGTTTTTACCCTTGAACCGGATACGATTTAAAGAGACATGCAGTAGGCCTTCCACAGCATGTGCCGCCGGACTGGCAGCAGCCGGACTGCTCACCGAACTCTGCAGATATGCGAAGGAACCATGATCTCATTCAGGCCGATGCTTGAGAGCGAGTACGCTGGATATCTCGCCTATTTCATTCCCGACTATGCCGCGGAGATCGCCGCCAACTACGGGATCCCGGCTGCAGACGCGCTGGCGCAGGCAACGAGCGAGATCGCCGAGGATCTGCCGCAAGGCGTCGATACACCAGGCAGCGTCCTACTGTGCCTGATCGAAAGCGCAAGTGCCGCGCATGTCGGCTATCTCTGGTATCGACCGGACGCAATGGGCCGCTCAGCCTTCATCAGCGACTTCCATATTCTGCCCGATCATCAGGGAAAAGGCCTTGGAAAGCTCGCCATGGCTGCGCTTGAGGTCGAACTCTCGGCAAAAGGGTTCGAGCAGATCAAGTTGCGTGTCGCCGAGAACAACCCGCGCGCCCGGCACGTCTATGAGGCAACAGGATTTCGCGTGACCGGCACCAATATGAGCAAGACACTCAAGCCATCCTAGAGGTAGCTCCTTCGTGAACACGGCACCGTCGGTCGCCTCGTTTGCAATCCCGCGCGGAACTTAAGCCGCCCTTCTTCGTTGCACCCTTGCTATAACAAACGAGGTGCAAAAATGGCCAATGACATTCAGCGATCCGTCGAAGACCAGATCTCCGAACTGCGGGCACAGGTTGCCGATCTGACCCGATCGATCTCCGCACGCGCTGGCGAGGCTGCCGAGAGCGCCGCCGATCTGGCGGAGGATGCGAGAGGGCGGGTTCGTTCGGCCGCGCGTGTCGTGCGTGCACAGGGACAGAGCGTCGTCGAAGCGGCGAAGGACAATCCAGGCACGGCGACGACGGTTGTCAGCACCGCCGGACTGATCGGCTTTGCTATCGGCGTCCTTGTCGGCGTGTCCTGCCAAAGCAATGCGCGTTGGCGATAACTGCCGGGCCCGACGTGGTTGACCGGTACGGTTGGCCACGCCAAGCGAGCTTTTCTATTGAGCCGGCATGTTCACCAGCAGCGTGCCGGCGACGCCAAGCCCGATCAGGATGAAATGGGTGATCTGCAGGGTGTCCTGGCGGATATAGT
Source organism: Ensifer adhaerens (assembly GCF_013283195.1). Taxonomy (GTDB): domain Bacteria; phylum Pseudomonadota; class Alphaproteobacteria; order Rhizobiales; family Rhizobiaceae; genus Ensifer; species Ensifer adhaerens_G. Next base: position 583,466 of record NZ_JABEKT010000004.1, read on the forward strand.
AGGCAAACCAGGCACCGCCAATCAGCATGACCAGGCTGAGGGCTATGAAGGCTGCGAAAGCGAGATTGGCCCAGATGACAGCCGTGGGACCCGCCGATATGCCGAGGAGCGCGCCGAAAAACATAAACGCTGCTGCGGCCAGAAGCAGCATGGTCGCCACCTCCAGCAGCAGAACGAAGCTGAAGACCGCACGATGCCACAGGGCGCCATTGACGCGGCGCGATAGCAGCGGCGTGCGGATGGCGGGCTCCTGATCGAAGAGCTGCATGCGCATCAACAAACCAATCGAAAAGACGCCGTTGCGAAACGCGACGACGTTGTTGAGCACGACAATGGCAAGCCAGAGCGCGAGACCGGAAAGCAGGATGGCTTTGATCAGGAGGAGCGAAGTCAACTGGGTCATTTTTCGATATCACCATGGGTTGAGACGGACGCGTTTGATCGCGATACCCAGATGACGAATGGCAGCAGGCAGATGTGACGCCGACATCGTCATTTTTTCCGGCCTGTGCTTTTCCGCCGGAATGAAGGCTGTCCACATTTTCGGGAATAAGTTGGGGATCAGCTGGCCATCAGCGCCGCCGCGGTGCGCCACATACCTGGACGCCTTATTGAGGCCACGAAATCGGTGCCACCATCGGCGGCGGCGGACCTTGGGTCTATTGCCTTGCGCAGGGATCGAACGAGGGCCTGCGCAAGGCATGATCGGCAAAGCCGTGTCGCCCGTTCCCGTCAGCAAACTACCCCCATCAGCAAAAATGACGACGGAGGCGGCGGTGGTTGTCCACTGACGCGGCGATAGCGCTTGCCTGCGCCGGTCGCCTGTTCAACGGCGGCGTTGGGTCAGCGCCATGCCGACAAGGATCAAGGTGACGCCGAGCACACTGGCAAGAAGCCCCGCAGAGACGCCCTGCAACACATCAAGCGCCACGCCCGAGACCATCTGCCCTCCGATCACCAGCAGCGCGGTATTGACGGCACCGATGCGCGCGATGAGCCAGCTACCGGCAGCGACGAAGACGACGCCGATCGAGCCGCCGAGATAGGCATGCCAGGGGGCGTCCGCCGCCCCTTCGGGAATGAGGCCGCCAATAGACAGGCCGAGAATGCTCAGGGCGACGAAGCCGACGATATGGTTCCAGAACGACGCGATCAGCGGCGACGTCGAAAGGCTGAGCCGGCCATTGACCTGTCGGCTGACGCCGACCAGAACTCCGGCGAGGCAGGCAAAAAGGATCGGCAGGGTCATGCGTTGCCCCTGCCGAAGAGGATAATGAGCGCACTGCCGGCAAGGATCAGGACCATGGCGGCCAGATCTCGACGATCCGAACGACGCATCGGCAGGCCGAAGAGCCCCCAGCGATCCGCCACGATGCTGAAGATCACCTGGCCCGCCAGGCCCAGGGCAAGCGTACCGGACAATGCAAGCGGCGAGTTCACCGCAAACGAGGTGAGCATGACGGTGATGGCGCCGGAAATCCCGCCAAGATAGGCCCACAGCGGCGCATGCGGCTTCGCCCCTGCATTTCGCGCGCGCCAGGGATAGAGGATAGCGAGCAGCACAAGTGCCGCCACTGTCCCCGTGCCGTGCGCTGCCCAGGACGAGAACAGTGCGTTGCCGTATCGGCCCAGTTCTCCGTTGAAATGAACCATCAGCGTTAGAAGCCCGCCCGTGCCGAAGGCGGCCAGCAGGTGCAACGGGTTCAGCCGAGGTGCGGAGGGAGTGGTCATGAATGGGTGCTCGCAACAAAATCGATCATTCGGCAGTCATCAATCGCCGTTTGCTTTTCCTAGAGGTTCGGGCCCGCGATTGACAGCGTTCGATTGCTTTCGCCGGCCAATTTCCGGCGGCTCGCCCGCGGCCAGCTTCAAACGAGCACCCTCTCCCGTGGAATCCAACAGCTAGGGGACGCGCTGACATTGGGTCTGTGACCGTCGCCAGGCAGAACCGTCCGAGCGACGCCGATGGCGAAATTCTAGCATGACAGTCGCCGTCAGGGCCGATCGACAGACTTGCCGGACAGGCCTCAGGCTGCGTCAGCGGCCGGGAATCCACGTGATGAAACGAACAAGCTTGTCCGTCAGTCCCTTGTAGGGCGGCGAGATCAAGTCACTCGGTGCGGGATCATATTTCCTCAGTACCGGCATCGACTTGGAGAAGGTCAGGAACCCTTCCCGACCGTGATAATGGCCCATGCCGCTCGCGCCGACGCCGCCGAACGGCATGTCGTTGCAGGCAAACTGGTAAAGCGTGTCGTTGATACAGACGCCGCCCGCGACGATGCGGGCGAGGATCGCCTCGATCTCGGTCGCATCCGCGCTGAAGCAATAGAGCGCCAGCGGCCGATCGCGGCCGAGCACATGGTTGATCGCCTCGTCCGTGGTGCGATAGCTGATCACCGGCAGGATCGGCCCGAAAATCTCCTCGCGCATGACCGCGCTATCTTGAGTGGGCTCGAGGACCACGGTGGGCTCCATCAGGCGAACGCGCGACGGCGAAGCCTGTTTCATTTCCAGAAGCGGAATGAGCGCATGCCCGCGCGCCCGCGCATCGCTTACAAGGCCGGCGAGACGGTCGTGCTGGGCGTCGTTGATGATCGAGGTATAATCCTGATAACCGTTGCCCACCCCGTAGCGCTCACCGATCTGCTGCCTCAGCAGGCTGACGAAAGCATCGCGTTTGCTTTCGTGGATCAGGACATAGTCCGGCGCGATGCAGGTTTGGCCGGCGTTGAAGAACTTGCCTGTCGCGATACGGTCCGCCGCACGCCTTAAATCCGCGCTTTCCCCGACGATCACAGGGGATTTGCCGCCAAGCTCCAGTGTGACCGGGGTCAGATTCTGCGCGGCCGCCGCCATCACCTTGCGACCAACGGCGGTCGAACCGGTGAAGAACAGATGGTCGAACGGCAAAGCGGAAAAGGCCGCCGAGAGGTCGGCGCCGCCGAGCACCACCGTCGCCCGCGTCTGCGGGAAAACGTCGGCGATCAGCCTGCGCAAGAACTCCGACGTGCGCGGCGTATGCTCCGACGGCTTGAGCAGCACATGGTTGCCGGCACCGATCGCCGCGACCAGTGGCGCCAGCGCCAGATTGACCGGATAGTTCCACGGCGAAATGACGCCGACGACACCGAGAGGAACGAACCGGACGTGCGCCTTTGCCGGCCACAGCTTCCATCCGGCCGCGCGGCGCTGGGGCTTCATCCAGGCCTTGAGCCTTGCGAGCGTGTGATCGATCTCCGAAAGCACGACGCTGCCCTCACCAAGCAGCGTTTCATGGACGGAGCGATGGCCGAAATCGGCGCTGACCGCCGTCGACATCTCGTCGAGGCGTTCGCGGAAGAGACGGCGCAGGCGCTTCAGATCGTCCCGGCGCTGCTCGTAGGATGGACGTTGGTCGAGCCAGGCGGAGCGCAAGCGCTCGAAGCTCTGCTGTAGCTGAGGCGGATTACTATCGTGCATGCGCATTGCCTTCGGTCGAACGGGCGAAGAGCCATTGTGCGGCATAATAGGTGCCGAGTACCCAGACGGCATTATAGGGGATATTCCAGCGGAACCGACCGTAAGCGAGCAGCGTGTCGCTGACCATGAAGAGCAGCCCACCGAGCGCCGCTGATCGCGCGGCGGATTTCTGTGGCGCGCCGATAGCAATCTGCCGATCGCGGGAAATCGCCTGTGCTGCCATCGCCGCCAGCGCCAACGCATAGATCACGACGGGAACGCGCATGCCTGGCGGCAAGGACGACCACAATCCGGCAATGACGACAAAGCCGATGACGGTGAAGAGCGCGAACATCCTCTTGTCCGCGGCAAAGCGGCTGTCTCGCTTGAGCGCCCAGATATAGGCGCAGTGGGTCAGGAGAAAACAGACGAGGCCGGCAAGAAAATAGTCGCCCGGCAACATCAGAAAGAAATCGCCAGCCGCCGCAAAGGCTAGCCCCACGACGATCGCCTTCCCATAGGCGCCAGACGAAGGGGCGATGTTGCGAAGGACGGCGACGAGCAAAAGCAGCGTCGCCGTCGGCTTCGTGAGGTAGTGCAGCCACCGCCAGCCGGATTGATCGCCACCGGCCAACAGGCTGCCGGCAATGGCGAGAACGGCGAGGAGGATAAACAGTGCGTTGAGCCATGCGTTGTCTCGCGCGCCCAAAGTGATGCTTTGTTCCATGCCTGCCCCTCGTTGTTCGCGCGACTTGTCCGCCACGATCGCCCGGTGAAGACCGCCGCTATTGCTGCTCCCCGGCTCATTCGAAGGACTGTAATCAAGCACCGAAGATTGTCCATAGCTGAACAAATATGGAGGCCGAGGTCTTTTCTGCAATCGCAGCTACATAAATACGGGGACGGCCTTGTGCAGGCGGTCAGACGATTTATATAAATCTGACTACAGAAAGGACTGCTCATGGCAACCCGGGGACGGCCGCGTGGTTTCGACCGCGATCTTGCGCTTCAGAAAATCATGGATGTGTTTTGGGCAAAAGGGTACGAGGCCGCTCAACTCAACGACCTGACGGCGGCCATCGGCATCACGCCGCCGAGCTTCTACGCCGCATTCGGCTCGAAGGAGCAGGCGTTTCGCGAGGCGGTCAGCCTCTACGTCGAGACCGCTGGATCAGGCTCGATGCGCGCGCTCAATACCGGAGAAACGGCGCAACAGGCGATACGCGCGATGCTTCTCGCCAGTATCGACGTCGCGCTCAACGCTCCGCAATCGAACGGCTGCCTGCTGATCCTCGGCGTCATGAACTGCCAAGCCGAAACGGAGCCGCTCTACTATCTGCTGAAGGGCGTGCGGAAAGAAACCGTGGAGCGCGTGCGCGCAAGGCTCGAGCGCGGCGTAGCGGACGGCGATCTCCCGCAAACCACCGACATAGCGACCTTGGCCAGCTACTACGGCGCCATCATGCAGGCCATTTCCATGCAGGCGCGTGATGGCGCGCGCCGGCCGGAGCTGGAAGCTCTTGTCGGCCCGTCCCTCACCGCCCTGCAACAATGAAGACAGATTGCCGCTGCGGCAGTCACGACGAATTGAGAGGGATGACGATGCAGACCTTTGAGACGACCGTCAACGCTGTTCCCACCCGGACCGGAAAGGTCGTAATACCGGAGGAATTTCAGGCGGATGTGGATCAGTTTCACTACGCGCCCGCCCGCCGCGCCGGTGATTTCGTCTATCTCTCCGGCATTGTCGCCGCAAACGACGACACCAGACCGATGGACGCCGAAAGGTTTCGTCTCGAACTGCGCCGCGTTTTCACGCTGATCGCACGATTGCTCGATGCGTGTGACGCGCGCCTCGAGGACGTTATCGAACTCCAGATGTTTCATGTGTTTGGAAGCGACCGCCTGGCCCTGGACAAGGCCGGCCAACTGGCCGCGATCGCCGCGGTGCGAGACGAGTTCTTTGCCGCGCCCTATCCTGCCGCGGTCGAACTTGCCGTTGCCGAACTCAATCCCGACGGCGGGCTGGTCGAGATCAAGGCGACGGCATTCGCACCTCTGGCTACGTCCGGTTGATGGGCTTCCAGGCCCGTCAAGGATATCGGGTCTCGTCGAGGACACGTGCGCTTCCGGTCATGTGCCGGCCAGCGACGCCAGCCGCCCAGGCAACCGTCTCGTCGATGCCGCCGAAGGGGTAAAGATGAAGCCTGACCTTGCCGAGATCGCGCCCCCTCATCCCGTCTTCGAGACGGGTCATGAAACGATCCGGCCCTACCTTGTTGATGAGATTGGCCAGAGAGAAGCCATACTTCCCGACGATCGCCGCCGACGAGACCACACCGAATTGCGTGGCGAACCGCAACAGACGTCTGACGTCGGCAGGTCCAGGCACGCCGATGCGGATAGGTACATCGATACCCTTGCTTCTGACCTGCGCGATCCAATCGACGATTGCGTCCGCGTCGAAGCCGAATTGCGTCGTGATCTCCACCGTGCAGCCACGGGCTTTCAAGAGCCCGATCTTCAGCTCGAGGGCTTCCCACAGGCGCGCTCGGTCGATCCTCGGGTGACCTTCGGGGTAGCCCGCGATCCCGACATGGACAATGTCGTGGTCTGTGATGATGCCGCCGGCAATCAGATCGAGGGAGTCTCCATAAGGACCGGCGGGTGACGACGGATCGCCGCCCACGAACATGAAACGCGTCGGACGCGCAGCAACGATCAGGCCGGCGAGCAGTTCGTCCCGGTCCTCGACCGATCTCAGCCGCCGGGATGAAATGATCGGGACGGGTTCGAACCCCCATTGTCGGATCCGTGCCGCCGCGTCGATACGTTGCGCATGGGTCTCGTTTCCGAGGAAGGCGATGTTGATCGGCGTTCCGGCGGGAATGGCGGACCTCGCAGCTTCGATCTGCCCGATATCCTTGCCGGTAATCTCCAGCGAATAGTTGTGAAACAGCGCAGTCTCTGAATCGTGTCGTGTAAACGCAGTCATGGGCATCCTTTGCCGGCGCGGCGACGCATGGGCTGAGTTATCGCAACGCCCCGATCGTTTCCCTGCAATCGTCGATGATCTACCCGATGGGCGGCTGCCGCGTCGACGCGCCAAGCGTCGCAGGCTCGACGCGCTCCGAGAGCAAGACTGGGCAAAGCACAAGCGATGCATCGAGCTGTAAACCGGAATCAAAAGCGCCCGCTTGTTTCCAAGCGGGCGCTTCGTGAATTGGTCAATTGTCTCAGGCGCGATTAGCGGCCGTAGGCACCCCGGGCAATGCTCTGGATGTCGGCGCGTTCGATGCCGAGGTCGCGCAGTTCACGCGAGGACATGCGGCCCAGTTCGGAGACCGTCTGCCGGTACTTGAGCCAGTTGTTGAAAGAGCGTGCTACGTTCATGATGATCCCCTTTCCTTGGGCTTTCCAAGCTCAGCTGCCAGTCCTTGGCGCTTCGTTCGCTTCGATGAGAGGAATATAGGCGATCACCCCCGCGAGCAGTAGCGCCAAGACCTCAGCCCACCCCTGCATGCCGTGCATGGATCGTTGTTCCCCAGGGCACTGCGGCGGTCGAAAAGCTGTGTCAGAGAGAACGACCACGGTGATCAACCGCCCTTTGAGAGCAGTTTTGCCCAGCCCGGGAAGGTTGGACCTACCGGGCTGGGTGCTGTCATGCTTGGTCGAATGTCCGATGCCTGAAACTCAGCGCATCATCGCGCCGACATTGCCGCCGTCGACCGTGAGGACCGCACCGGTGCTGGTGCGCGCCTTGGCGAGGTGGACGAAGGCGGCCGCAACATCCCGGGCCGTGACTTCACGCTTGACTAGGTTGCCGCGCATGTAGCTCTCCGGCGAAATGCCGCGGGCCTGGCTGCGCTCCTCGATCATCTGGTCAGTCATCAGGCCGGTACGGATACGGTCCGCATTGACCGCGTTCGAGGTGATGCCGTCGGCACCGTGTTCGACGGCGTACTGGCGCATCAGCGCCATCAGCGCCGCTTTCGACGTTCCGTAGGGACCGAAGTCGGGACCGGGATTGACCGCCTGCTTCGAGACATTGAACACCAGCGCGCCGCCGGTCTTCTGGGCCTTCATGATCCTGACGGCGCTGCGGGCGATATAATGATGCCCCCAGAAATTGAGCGCGAAGGCCTTCTGGAAGACCTCCTCCGACACATCCAGCAGCGCGCCCTGGAAGGCGGCACCGGCGTTCGAGATGACGATATCGACACCGCCGAAATGCCTCGCCACGTCGGCAAGGGCGGCGTCGACCGCCTCCGGCTTGGTCACATCGCAGACGAGACCGATGCCGCCAAGGCGAGCGGATTCCTTCTTCAAGGCATCCTCCGCAAGATCGAGCAGGGCGATCTCGGCGCCCTCGGCGTGGAGCGCCTCGGCAATCGCCAGTCCGAGGCCACCGGCACCACCAGTGATCACGGCAACCTGCCGGCTCAGCGGTTTTTCAGCCTGCTTCGTCAGCTTCACCTGCTCCAGCGACCAGTATTCGATGTCGAAGAGGTCTTCTTCCGACAGCGCCTCGAAGCTCTCGATGCCTTCGGCATTACGGATCACGGCGATCGTCGCCTCGGCAACATCGGCGCCGACACGAGCAGCCTTCTTCGACGGCCCGGCGGCAAACAGGCCGACGCCGGCGACGTAAAAGACCCGCGGCATCGGATCGAGCATGCGCTTGATGCCGCCGACGCGGGCGTTGTTGCGCTCGAAATAGGCGCGATACTCGTCATTGTAGGCGGCGACGGCGGCGCGCACCTTTTCGGCCCAGGCCGTCATGTCGCCGGCAATCGGAGCCGGCAGCGCCACGCCAAAGCGCTTGATGTGGATGACATGCTCGGGGGTGGCGTTGCCGCGATGGGCCAGATCGGCAACATTCTCTGCATTGCAGAAATCGAGAACCTCCGGACCTGAGCGGTGCTCGAGCACGAAGCGGCGCGGGCAGCCTTCAATGCCGCTGTCGATCGCGATGGCGCCGCGCAGAACCGGCGCGATCTCGGCAGCCGTTGCCAGCGAAGCCGCCTGTTCGACGGTTTTGAACGGACGCGGGTTGCCGCGGGCAATGCGACGCTCGGCCTTGTCGATGGCCGCGATCATCTTTTCATAGGATTCGCGCGGATCTTCCGACCAGGTGAAGATGCCGTGCTTCAGCAGGATCATGCCGTCGGCACCCGGATTGGCGCGAAACGCCGCGTCGCAGGCCTTGGCAAGATCGAAGCCCGGCATGACGTAGGGGACGATGATGGAGTCCGGGAACAGTTCGCGCACCAGATCCTCGCCATGCGGTTGGTTTGTCAGCGACACGATGGCGTTGGCATGGGTGTGGTCGATGTGCCGGAACGGCAGGTTGGCGTGCAGGATCGCTTCGACCGAAGGGTTCGGTGCTGCTGGATCGATGAGCAGCCGGCGCTGCAGCATCACCATGTCGTCGTCGCTGAGGACAGGGAATTTGACCATGGCCTGAAGCGGCTCCAGCCTGACCGCAGGCAGGCCTGCCGGCTCGATCGTGCCCATGTCCCAGCCGCTGCCCTTGACGCACAGAACGGCGACCTCGGACCCATCCATCTCCGTAAACGTGGTCTTGACCGAGGTGTTGCCGCCGCCGTGCAGCACCAGTTCCGGGTCCGAGCCGAGAAGCCGGGTCGTGTAGGTGCGGATCGCGAGATCCCGATTGATGCCGGCGTTGACATAGGTGTCGACCACACGGGCGAATTCGGCTTCTGACCATCTGGATTTCATCAAAGTCTCCTGTCTTCCCGCGCTTGGCAGCGTTTCCTATGGGGTTTGAAAATCAAGTCCTGTCGCCGGCCCTCCATCGGATCGCGTGCAGGACGATCGTTCGTCCTGCACGCGCCGTGAAGACACGGGGCGGCCTATCCGCCGGCGGCCTGCAGGCGAAGCCTCGCTGCTGCGTCATCGGTCCGGGGCTGAGTGCACCCGAAACCGCAATCGACGTCGCGAGTGAGTTGCAGCGGGTTTGCGGAGGCGAAAATGGCTGGACGCAGCGCTCGGCCGACTGGTTCGTTTCCAACCCGTTTGCACGCGCCTATAGTCGTCCATTGCATCTCGGCGTCTCCCAAAACCTTCGCCGAGACAATTGCCACCATGTAGTGTCATGTGTCAACAAGCATGGCAAATTTGTTTGACGGCGGACACTTTTTCCGCTTCAGGAGAAGCCATGACAATCCAGGGGAGCAGACGATGATGGATAGCACGCGGGCGAACCGGGGAGTGGGCGAAGGCATAGCGCTGCCCGCGGAGTTCGACGATGGCGTCGTCTGGGCCGCCTGGCTCTATTATGTCGACCAGCTCACCCAGAGCGAGATCGCCAAGATGCTCGGCGTGTCCCGGGCCACGATCGTCAACTACCTTCAGGAGGCCCGCGAGCGCGGGCTGGTCAATATTCGGCTCAACACCGAAGTCGGCTTCCGCACCGGCATTGCGCGACGCCTGAAGGACAAGTTTGGCCTCGAGGGGGCATTGGTCATTCCGGCCGTCGACAACAGCGACCTGGTGCAGCGTCTCGGTGAAGCCGGAGCGCGCCTGCTTGCCGATATGGTGCAGCCGGGCGACACGATCGGCGTTGCTTGGGGGCGCACGGTGCTGGCGGTTGCCGACAGCATCTCGCTGCCCGAGCCGGTGGAGGGATTGACGGTCGTGCAGGTCTCCGGAAGCTCGATTGCCAACCCGGACTTCGCGCCTGAATTCTGCACCTCGCTGATGTCGCGCCGCATCCATGCCCGCTGCATTAACCTACTTGCCCCAGCCCTGCTGTCGACACCCGAGTTGAAACAGGCACTTCTGGCCGAACAGGTCCTGGTCAAGCAGTTCGAGCTCATCCACTCCTCGAACATCATCCTCTTCGGCGTCGGCGACATCGGCCCCGAGACGTTGATCCGCTCGGCCAACATCACCGGCCAGGAGGACATCGACGCCTACCAGGCCGGCGGCGCGGTCGGAGTGCTGATCTGCCGCTTCATCGACGCCGAAGGACGGCCGGTGCGCGGCGATCTCGACAACCGCATGGTCGGCATCGAGCTCAACGAGTTGAGCCAGGTGCCTCGGCGCCTGTGCGTTGCCGGTGGCGCCAGCAAGCTGACGGCGATCCGGGCGACGCTGAAGGGCGGTTATGCCACGCACCTTGTCACCGACATCGCCACGGCGGAGTTGCTGCTGCAGTAGCAGTCTCGCCGCCCGATATCGGATCGGGCAGCGGACGGTCTTTTCTGCGGGACCCGGCGTCAGCTGGCCTTCACGCGGGCATTGTTCATGAAGTCCCAGGTCGCCTCGAACGAGGTGATGCCGGCATCCGATCCGAGGCCGGTCGCCACGAGTGCGGCCGACGCCTGAGCAAACTTCAAGGCGGTCTCCGTCTCCATGCGGTGATGCAGCCCGGCGATGAAGCCGGCATTGAAGGCATCGCCGCAGCCGGTGGTGTCGACCACGTCGATTTCGAAAGCCGGCAGGCGCAGGCTCTTGCCATCGGCATCGAGGAAGCAGACGCCGTCGCCGCCGAGCGTGAAGATGCAGTGCTTGACGCCGAGATCGGCAAAGAAGCGGCCGGCATCTTCGGCGGTCTTCTGGCCGGAAATCAGCATGGCTTCTTCGACCGAAGGCATGAAGTAATCGATAAAGGGGAAGAGCGGTCGGATCAGCGACAGCGTGTTGTCGTTGGCGCCCAGCAGATCGAACGTCGTCGTCCGACCGGAGCGCTTGGCTTCCTCCAGCAGAACGCGGCTCGGTTCGCCGTCGAGGCGATCGAGCAGCCCCGTACCGCCAAGATGGACGATCGGCGGCGCCAGCACCCGCTCGCGCGCATCGGCCGGGATCTCGAAATGGCCCGAGGCCCCGCGCACGTGCAGCGCCGGCCGTTCGCCGTTGCGGCGGATGTTGAGAATGCTCGCGGATGTCGGCACGCCGGCAATGCGCTGCATCTCTGAGCGGTCGATGCCGAAACGGTCGAGCGTGGCGAGCACGAAGTCCGCCTTCTCGTCATCCCCGACCGCGCCGACAGCCAGGCAGTTCAGCCCGAGCTTGGCAAGGTCAACCACCGTGCCGCCGGCAGTGCCGGCTACGGTCAGGCGGATCTCGTCGATAAATTCGACGTTGCCGCCGGACGGGATCCGGTCTACCGGACGGCCGAGAATATCGAGAATATACAATCCGATTACAGATACGTCGTGCGCCATGCACTTAACCTTCCCTGCTGAAATGGTAACCGCTGGATGATTGCCGAACGCCCTTAGCCTCTTGCGCGAAGCGAAAAGACGGTGCCGGCGAGAACGATGAAGACGCCGATAATGGCAAGCTGCCAGGTGCTCGGAATGCCGACGAGGATGAGAACGTTGCTGACCAGCGTGATCAGCACCACGCCGAGCAGCGTTCCGATCACGCTGCCGGAGCCACCGGTAATACGCGCACCACCGAGAACGACGGCTGCGATGATCTCGAGCTCGGTACCGGCAAGATCGAACGGATTGGCAAGCCGGTTGCTGGCGACATGCATGATCCCCGCGATGCCGGCGAGCAGGCCCGCATAGGCAAAGACGAAGATGTGCACGGTGCGCAGGTTGTAGCCGAGACGCTCGGCAATGCCGGGATTGCCACCGACGGCATAGACGGCCCGGCCCATCAAAGTGCGCTCGAGGATCCACCAGGTCGCCGCGGCAGCGACGGCCAGCACCAGCACGAAGGCCGGCAGAATCGAAATCGAACCGTTGGCGCTCTGGTGCGTGAACAGCGCCAGCTTGCCGAACGCCTCCATCGAGCCCGGAATGTTCATGAACAAAGCGGTGCCGACGAAGGTGAGCAGAAAGCTGCGAATGACATATTGCGTTCCGATCGTCACGATCAGCGACGGCGCGCGCAGCGTGTGGACGAGCAGGCCGTTCAGCGCCCCGAAACAGGCGCCGCCCGCGGCCGCCACCAGCAGGATCACCGGCATCGGCAGTCCCGGCAACAGGTTGGTGACCAGCATCGTCACCGTGTACATGACGAAAGCGGCAATGGCGGTGAAGGAAACGTCGATGCCGCCCGACGCCAGCACCACCAGAACCCCGAGCGCAAAGAGCCCGCGAACGACGGAAGCGCGCAGGATGTCGAACAGGTTCGACACCTGCCAGAAGTCCGTATTGATCGTCCCGACCACCAGGCAGACGAGCACGATCAGTGAGAAGGTGACGACCGGCGGATGCCGCAGCAGCCAGCGCCAGGCTGAGCCAAGCGAAGCCTTGTCGTTACCGTCAGGGGCGGCCCCGTTGAATGTCGTGTCGGTCATTGCGGGGTCCTCGCAGTCGTCTCTTCTACAAGGGCGCGATAGAGCGCCTCTTCCTTGAGCGTCTCGGCCTCGAAGGTTTCAACCACCTCGCCCTTGCGCATCACCATGATCCGGTCGCAGTTCTGCAGCAGTTCGAGCAGGTCGTCGCTGATGATGATGACGCCCATGCCCTCGTCCGCGAGGCGCTGGATGATCCGATAGATCGTGTCCTTGGATCCGACATCGACGCCGACGGTCGGGCCGTGCAGCACCAGAAGCTTTGGGTTGATGGTCAGCCAACGGCCGATAAGCACGCGCTGCTGGTTGCCGCCGGAAAGTGACTGCACCGGGTTGGCGACATCGGGTGTCACGACCTGCAGATCTTCGACCGAGCGCTTCGCCAGTTCGCGGCTGCGACGACCGTCGAGGATGCCGAAGGCGCCGCGCAGGCGGTCGAGCACCGGCACGACGATGTTCTCCTCGATCGGCTTCTCCAGAAAAAGGCCTTCCGAAAGCCGATCCTCGGGGACATAACCGATACCGGCCTCGATGGAGTCGGCAGGCTTGCGGGGCGTCACATCCTTGCCATCGAGGCGGATGCGCCCCGCATCGGCCGGCGCGACGCCGGCAATTGCCCTGGCGAGTTCATTGCGGCCCGAATCCAGAAGGCCGGTGATGCCGACGATCTCGCCCCCGCGCATGGAGAAGGAAACGTTGGCAAAAGCCCCCTTCAACGACAGCGCATCGACGGACAGCAGATCCTCGCCAAACTTCGGTGCGGAGCGATAACGCGCTTCGTCCAGCACCTTGCCGGTCATCCAGAAGCCGAGTTCGGCCTTGGTGTGATCGGCGATGTCGCATTCGGCGACCTTCTGGCCGTCGCGCATGATGACTGCGCGGCCGCCGATCTTCTTGCACTCGTCAAGCTTGTGCGTGACGAACAAGACGGCAACGCCCTTGGCGCGCAAGCGCGTGACGATGCCGATCAGATTGTCGACCTCGTGTTTCGTCAGCGCCGTCGTCGGCTCGTCCATGATGACGAGGCGGGCATCAGACGCGATGGCGCGGGCAATCGCGATCAACTGGCGCGTCGCCATCGGCAATTCATCGGTGCGCGTCGACAGAAAGGCGCGGCTCGTCGGCAGGTTCACGGCGGCAAGCGCCCGTTCCGCCGTCTGGCGCATCTGTTTGAGATCAAGCCGCCGGGCAAGTTTGCCGGAAGCGGCGACCAATTGCTGCGTCAAGCCGACATTTTCGGCGACGGACAGGTTGGGCAGCAGCGAAAAGTCCTGGTAGACGGTCTCGATGCCGGCCGCGAGAGCCGCAACGGGCGTCAGATGGCCGACGGGCTTGCCGTCGATGAGCAGTTCGCCGGCGTCCGCCGGCTGTGCACCGGAAATGATCTTGATGAGCGTGCTCTTGCCGCAACCGTTCTCGCCCATCAGGTGATAGATCTGCCCGGGTTCGATCGACAGACTGACCCCCTTCAGCGCGCGAACGCCACCGAAGCTTTTCTGGATGTTGCGAATTTCCAGATAGGGGATTGCGGCTGTCGCGATCTCGCCGCCTTGAGGCGGCGCGCCGGCTTCGTGCTTGAGCTGCATGGCACTGTCCTGACCAAAAAGAACGAGGCCTGCTGAACGTCTCCTCACATCACAATCGATCCGTCGAGAAGATAGGCAGCAGGTTTGAAGCGTTATAGCGCCCCTGGCGCATCCGGTTTGACACGCAGCGCTATAGCGGCATTCGACTGGCGATGCCGGGCTCACGATCGAGCCCGGCATCGCCGTCATCATCTACCCGATCAGAACGGGTACTTAGCGTAGTTCGACTTGTCGACGTCGACCCAGGCCTGGCCAACGACGATCACGCCTTCGCCGGCACCCTTCTTGACGGTGACCTTCTCGTAACCGGGAACGCCGAGGTCCATGCCGTCCTTGAGCTCCTCGCCCTTCAACACCATGTCGGCGACCTTGTTCATGACGTAGCCGGCATCCTTCGGATCCCAGAAGCTGATTCCGTCGACGGCGCCCGATTCCAGATAGGAGCCGGTGTCCTTCGGCAGGCCGATGCCGAACACGCAGGTCTTGTCCTGCAGGCCGGCTTCCTCGACGGCGCGGCCGATGCCGATGACGTCGATCGCCGAACCGCCCTGGAAGCCCTTGATGTCAGGGTATTTGCGCAGGATCTCGCGCGCCTTTTCATAGGCGCGGTTGGCGTCATTGAAGGATTCGTTCTTCTCCGAGACCAGCTCCATCTCCGGGTACTTCTTGGCATTTTCCGAGCCGCCATCGGCCCACTGCACGTGGGTCAGGCTACCGAGCGAGCCGACGAACGAAGTCCACTTGCCGGACTTGCCCATGCACTCGGCGATCTTTTCATTGAAGCGCGCACCAAACACCTTGTTGTCGAAGGCCTCGATGTCGACGAGCGTGTTCTTCATGTTGTCGGCTTCATGGGTGATCACCTTGATGCCGCGCTGGCTGGCGCGCTTCAGCACGCCTTCAAGAGCGGACGCGTCCATCGGCACGACGGCGATCGCGGCAACCTTCTTCGCCACCAGATCTTCGATCAGACGACCCTGCTGGGCGGCATCCGCCTTGCCCGGACCGACCTGGCTGGTGGCGACACCGGGATTTTCCTTGCCATAGGCGTCGACGCCTTCGTTCATGCGGGTGAACCAGTTTTCGCCGGTGACCTTCACCACGGTAACGATGCTGGGCTTTTCCTCGGCAATGGCGGCCGTGGTTGCAGTCAATGCTCCAAGCGCAACGGCGCAGGCAGCGAATTTACGAATGGCAAGCATGCATTCCTCCCAAAGAACCTTCGAATTTTGACAGATCGGCCGGCGTGCGAAGGCGTCTCGCCGGCCCTGGAACTTAAGGTCAGCCGCGCAACGCCTTTGCCCAGGCCTTGGCATCGAAACCGGATGCCGCGAGAAAGACGAGCAGCAGCACGCCCCAGGCGAGGTCGCGGAAGAAGTTGGAGATGTCCATGAAGTTGAACAGGCTCGACAGGATCTGCAGCGACGTCGCCGAAAGAACGACGCAGATCACCCGACCATACCCGCCCTCCGGGCGAACGCCCGCCATGACGGCAATGAGGATGGCGATCAGCACGTAGGAATTGCCGTAGTCCCACTTCACGCTGGAGGTGCGCGCGGCAATCACGATGCCGGCGACCGAGGCGAGTACGCCGCAGGCGGTATAGGTCAGAAACAGGATGCGCTTTTCCGCAATTCCGGCATAACGCGCGGCCTTGGCGTTGTTGCCGAGCAGCAGCAGCCTCAGACCGAACGGACTGTAGCGAAGCACGCCTCCGAGGATAAGCGCAATCAGCAGGAAGAGTGCGAAGCACAGGGGGACACCCAGAACCGGGGTGTTGCCGAAGGCATCGAGCGGTTCGATGTAGCCGAGACCAAGTGCAGACCCGTTGGTGAAGGCGATCGCAAGCCCGGTAAAGAACAGCTGCGTGCCGAGCGTGGCGATGATCGGCGTCAGCCCTGCGCGCGCGATCAGGAAGCCGTTGAGCATTCCGCCGGCGAGACCGACCAGCAGCGCAATGCCGGCAAAGCTCCAGCTGAACAGGAGTGGCGCATCGTCAGGCGAAACCGTGTCGCGCAACACGAGATAGGCGACGACACCCGACAGGTTGGCAAGCGCGATGCCGGAAAGATCGATGCCGCCATTGCCGGAGATCATCGCCAGCATCACGCCGAGTGCCAGAAGGCCGAGCTCGGGGACCTGGCCGGCCATAGATTGCAGATTGTAGATATCGAGGAAGCTGGCACCGACCAAAACGCCGCCCGCCACCATCACGGCGACGTTGACGACGGCCAAAAAGGCCAACTGACGATCAACCCGAAATTCCAAAGCGCGTCCTCCGTCGTGGTCGTTCGCAAGCCAGCGCGACCACGGCTCCCAGCGCGCTTCAGGGCACGCTCCGTGACCGCGCCCCGGGACCTCTTTCGAGTTCGGATGCCGCGACGGCCGACCCAACACGGTCGGCGATGACATTTGCCAAAGACTGTTGTGTATTGTCAACAGCAATCTGGCGCCACCTTCCTATTTGCCTGAAAAGTTTGGAATTTCCCCAACAGAAACACTGCTTCCATATCGCCATTTCTGAACGAAGCGGGAGTTTGGACCGACTTGGAACCGGTCCCGGCCCTTTCCGAAGGGCAAGTCTTCAAGCGTTGCCGAACGACCGACAACCTGGGCGATCCGTCCGGCGGCAGTGCTGCGTCACGGCTGCCGACGAGGAAAACCCTGCACGCGAAGAGATGCGCCCTTGTCGCCGACTGGCGGGTGATAGAGAAATCCTGTTTGCAGCGTGCAGGCTCTGGTCGTGCAGCACGATAATTATGTCGTAGACAGGCTCTAGTCGCAGCGCCGCAAATCCTAAAATCCGGCTTCAGTTTCAATCAGGGTCGCAATCAATGGCAGAGTTTCCGCAAAAGGCGAAGGTCGTAATCATCGGGCTGGGTGGCATCGTTGGTGCCTCGATCGCGCATCACCTGATCGAGCGCGGCTGGGACGACATCGTCGGCATCGACAAATCCGGCATCCCGACCGATATCGGCTCGACGGCGCACGCGTCGGACTTCTGCTACACCACCAGCCACGATTATCTTTCGGTCTGGACGACGCAGTATTCGATCGATTTCTTCGAGAAGATGGGGCACTACGCCCGCATCGGCGGCCTGGAAGTCGTACGCACCGGCGACGATGTCTGGATGGAAGAAATCAAGCGCAAGCTTTCCTCGGCCAAAGCCTTCGGCACCCGCGCACACTATGTCTCACCGGCTGAAATCAAGGCGATGTTCCCGCTGATCGAGGAAGATCAGGTCATGGGCGGCATGTTCGACCCGGATGCCGGCCTCGTCATTCCGCGCTCGCAGACGGTTGCCGGCAAGCTGGTCGATGCGGCCGAGAAATCCGGCAAGCTGCAGATCTTCGGCAACACCCCGGCGACGTCGCTTCTCGTCGAGAATGGCCGCATCAAGGGCGTCGTCACCCATCGCGGCACGATCATGGCCGACCATGTCGTCGTCTGCGCCGGCATCTGGGGCCGCCTGATCGCCGAAATGGTGGGAGAGGATCTGCCGGTCATGCCGGTCGACCATCCGCTCACCTTCTTCGGCCCGTACAACGAATTCGAAGGCACCGGCAAGGAAATCGGCTTTCCGCTTTTGCGCGACCAGGGCAACTCCGCTTACATGCGCGACACCGGCGATCCGAAGACCACCGAAGGCGGCCAGATCGAGTGGGGCTATTACGAGACCACCAACCCGCGTCTCTGCCATCCCCGCAACATTCTTGAAAAGCACGAGGCGCGCCTGTCGCCCTCGCAGCGCGACCTCGATATGGAACAGATCATCGAGCCGCTCGAGCGCGCCATGGAACTCACACCGATCCTCGGCGAACTCGGCTACAATGAAGGCCATTCCTTCAACGGCCTCTTGCAGGTCTCGGCCGCCGGCGGCCCGTCCTGCGGCGAGAGCCAGAAAGTGCGCGGCCTCTGGTACTGCGTCGCCATCTGGGTGAAGGACGGCCCCGGCTACGGCAAGCTGATCGCCGACTGGATGACGGACGGGCGCACCGAGATCGACCATAACTCGATCGACTATTCGCGCTTCTATCCGCACCAGCTCGAGGAAAAGTTCATCGAGGGCCGCTGCTTCGAGGCGGCGCAGAAGATCTACTATCCGGCTGTGCACACGCGCGAACCCTATGGGACCGGTCGCAACGTCAAGCGCTCGCCCTTCCATGAGCGCGAGAAGGAACTTGGCGGCTACTTCATGGAACTGGGCGGTTGGGAGCGCGCACACGGCTACGCCGCCAACGAACATCTGCTCGAAAAATACGGCGACCGCGTTCCCGTGCGCGAGAACGAATGGGACAGCCGCCATTTCTGGCGCGTGTCCAACGCCGAACATCTGGCGATGAGCGAGGATTGCGGCATCGTCAACCTCTCGCACTTCCACATGGTCGACATCTCAGGGCCCGACCATGTCGCGCTGCTCGAGTGGCTGTGCGCCGCCAAGATCGGCGGCGACGGCAATATCGGCAAGGGCATCTACACCCACTTCCTCGATGACGAGGGCATGGTGCGCGCCGACTTCACCGTCTTCCGCATGGAAGACCGCTGCCGTCTCGTGAACGGCGCCGATGCCGGTCCGCGCGACTTCCAGTACATGCGCCGCGTCGCCGAAGACCGCGGCCTCGATGTCACCATCACCGACGTCTCGGAAAAGTTCATCACCATCGGCATCTGGGGTCCCAACGCCCGCGAAACCCTGAAGAAGGTGGTTGCCGAGCCCTCGGGCCTTGACCTCGAAAACTTCGCCTTTGCGGCAATCAAGCCGATTGAAATCGCCGGCAAACCCGTGACCGCCTTCCGCATCTCCTATGTCGGCGAGCAGGGCTGGGAACTGCACATGAAATATGAGGACGGTCTCGCCGTCTGGGACGCACTGCGCTCAACCGGCGTCATGGCCTTCGGCGTCGAAACCTATGCAAACTCGCGCCGCATGGAAAAGAGCCTGCGCCTGCAGAATGCCGATCTTCTCACCCAGTACAACCTCATCGAGGCGGATCTGGCTCGCCCGAAGGTGAAGGACGTGGATTTCCGCGGCAAGGCCAAGCACCTCGAATACAAGGCCCGCGAGCACCAGCCGGCCATGCTGTGCACGCTCATTCTCACGGAGAACACCGACAAGAATGGCGTGAAGCGCTACCCGGTCGGTAGCCTGCCCGTCATGGACCCGGAAACCGGCGCGGTGCTGGTCGACGAACTCGGCCGCCGCTCCTACACCACTTCGATCGCCTTCGGGCCCACGATCGGCAAGAACATCGCGCTTGCCTATCTGCCTTGGTCCCACTGCCAGGTCGGCCGCAAGCTGAACGTCGAATATTTCGCCGAGAGCTACCCCGTCGAAGTTGCCAGCGTCGGCTACAAGCCGCTCTACGACCCGGAGAACCTGAAGCCGCGGAGCTGATCTTGCGCTGAAGAGACATGCGCGCATACACCGCAAGACAAAGGCTCGCTCACATCCGAGCGGGCCTTTATCTATTTCCAAGGTCACCGCCCGACCTGCGAGAGAGTCAGCGTAGCTGACGAACGATGAGGCCCAACCGGCGCACGCGCGGCGGCAGTGCCTGGATCCGAACCGGAGCCGTTCCTACGGGAGCACATGCCCCGCCGCCCTGAAAAGGTGGTACCAGTCCTCGCGCGACAAGGTGATGTCCGCACCGGGCGCGATGTCGCCGAGACGCTCCGGGCTGGTCGTGCCCAAGACCACTTGGATCTTTGCGGGATGCCGGGCGATCCAGGCATAGGCGATGGCCGACGGCGATACCCCGTATTTGCTTGCAAGCTCGATCAGCACGCGATTGAGTTCCGGAAAATTCTTCTCATCACCAACGAATACGCCCCCGAAGAAGCCCTGCTGGAACGGCGACCAAGCTTGGAGGGTCATCCGATTGATGCGGGAGTAGGCAATGACCTCTCCGTCGCGGTCGATCGACTGCTCCAAACCGGCCATATTCGCAGCAAGACCGAAGGCGATGGAGGGGGCATGCGCGATACTGAGCTGGATTTGATTGGCGACAAGCGGCTGGTTCACGGCGGTCTTCAGAAGGTCGATCTGCAGCGGTGTGTGGTTCGATACACCGAAATGCCGCACCTTGCCTGAAGCGTGCAGATGGTTGAAAGCCTCGGCGACTTCCTCCGGCTCCACCAGTGTATCCGGCCGATGCAGCAGAAGGAGATCCAGATAGTCGGTTTTCAGGGCTGCAAGAGAACGGTCGACGGCCCGGAGGATATGTTCCTTGGAGAAATCAAAAAAGCCCGGACGAATGCCGCACTTGCTCTGTATCACGATCGCGCCCCGCTCGCTCGCGCTCAGCCGTAGGGCTGCACCAAAGCGACGCTCGCACTCATGCGCTTCGCCACCGTAGATATCGGCGTGGTCGAAGACGTTGATGCCGACATCACGCGCCCTACTGAACAGCTGACGAATGGCGTCGTCGCTCAGATCGGCGATACGCATCAGGCCCAGGACTGCGGACGAAACAGCCAAATCGGTCGTTCCCAGTTTGAATTTCTGCATCGGGGGTCACTCACTCTGTCAATATCGTTGCGGAAGGGTAGCCTGGCACCGGCACGACCGACTACCGCTGGAACCTGCTGTCGGAGCGGCAAGCTGTAGCAGCATGGAGGAGCAAGGCAAATGCCGGCGATGGAAATGCGCGGCAACAGGTTTGTCTTTTCCGTGATGCACTCGCCAATCGCCTTGACCGCGGCTCGTCTTTCGGTCTCCGGACCTTTCGGAAGCACTGGGCGTAATTTGTGCTGTGATTTTGCGTGGCTGCGGGCCGATTAGAGCTCAGAACGCCAAAAGCCCGCCGGTTTTCACCTAGCGGGCTTTTGTTTGATTTGGTTGCGGGGGCCTGAGCACACCGAGACTTGTATATTCTAATGCGAAGCTGCTTGGGGCGAAGCAGAATTCGCGGAAATGGGCCCGATGACCGTCCAAACCTTCAACGAACGGGCGATCTACGGACGGGTTAGCGATGAAACCAGCCAGTCAAGTTCCGTGCGAGCGGACGAGAGTAAGCTCGCGTAGGAATTGACGGTCGTCATGTCAGTCCCGTATCTCTTGTCCATAGAGGCTGCGGAACCCTTGCCGATCATCAAGATCCTCAACGGGCTGCTTGAAGTGATGGTCCCTGACAGGTCATCACGATATTGCTCAGCTTGAGCGATGTCTTCCCGAGAAATCGGATGGTTGGGGCGCTTAAACTCAATGAGCAGATAGCTGTCAGCAAGATCCTGCGACAACAGAAGATCAGGCCGTTTCGAGGCCCGCTCGCCCGTAAATTTCTTATCACTATAGTTCGCGATGACCCGTTTCAGTGTGATGTTCGATGACATCAGAGCGTATTGGCGGCCAAGAAGCCACAAATTCGTCTCGAAGGCCTTATGGACGTCTTTTTCGAGGGTCGCTTCGTTGTCGATAAGCTCCTGGAGGTAGTCCAGAAATCTCATCCGTCTGGTCGCTTGAGCAGCGATCCCAGAGAGCTCAACCATACCAAAATCTTCGAGCGCCGCTGCAAAGGAACTGACATCTGTCCGGTCGGTGGCATTTATCCGCTCGAAGACGGCCCAGTAGGCGTCATGCTCCATGGCGTCGAGCGCGACCTCTGCTATCGTCGCAATGCGGTCTTCGCTTTCCCGATAGAATCGCTGCAGGATCCGGTGGAGGGCTTCCTCAGCGTAGCGTCGGCGGTGTTCTGGGAGGTCTTTCAGCCTAGCGTCCAACTGCTTCTTCAATCGAGCTAGCTGAAGGCTCATATCGCGAGAGTGGCTCTCCCTAAGCCCTTCTTTGACGATCGATTTCACGTAGGATTGGATTTCTTGGAACGCCTTGCTGTTCTCGACCACCCCGCCCCAATCGGCAGTTACGAAATGGTCGTTACCCTCGAGCTCCACCTCTCCGTAGACTCGTTTCGAAAGCTTGAAGGGAATTTCCTCGTCGTCATCTAGGCCGAACATCATCGGCTTCCCGACGACCTTCCCGTCCACCTTCAGCACTATACCAGGTAATTTTGGTGCTTTCTTGCCGTCTGCAATCGTAAACCTCAATCGAACTGAGCCGCTCTCTGTAAGGGTCGTCTCGACTTCCCTTAATACGCCCGGAACATCGTCGACCGACAACTGCGCCTCATTTACGAATACCTTGAAGGCATCCTCCCGGCCGTATTCGTGCACGAGGACTTCTCGAAAACGATCAGGCGTAGGGAAATTCAATCGGCTATCAAGACCGGACAGGATGATTGTCGTGCCTACATGAGCTTCGCCTGCATCCTCCTCGATGAATGGTAGAGGCACAGATTCCAGGTCATTCTCATTCTCGGCCAGGACGAGTTTGTCGATCGTCAGGCTGCATTTCCGACCTCGGGCGACCGCTGAAACATCCATCCGGCTTGCCAATGACAGGCCAGCAAACTTACCGATGCCCTTTCGACCCTTAACCTTCCGCTTGAGTAGAGGGGTCCGTTCGCCTGTGCGTGCCCGCTTATCGCTGGCGATGTTCAAGTATTCGTTCCTCATTTCCAGAGATGTCATTCCCGAGCCGTCGTCGCAGACGATAATCGGATCAGACGACAAAGGCGTCGGCAATGTGATCCAGACATTTTTGGCGTCAGCGTCCCATGCGTTGTCGACCAGCTCCTTCAAGGCTGCTTCGCTCGATCGATAGGCTTCACCCAGCAGTCTTGTCAGTCGTGTGTTAACCGAAAAATGCACGTCATCCATAAAACGCGTTCCTCAACCCGTACGTAAACCAGAGGTAGCAGAAGAAATAAGTCTCTGATACCTTCGTCGATACGCCCCACAGGAAACAACGCGACGCGACTAAAGCCACGCAAGTAAATTGGCCCTGACGTCGACCGTTATCTGAAACTGGACTCGGCATCCTGTTTCTGCTGGACGACCATGGCGCCTGTCCGCACCTCCTGACCTGTTACGACGGTGCTGATCTTATCTTTGTCCAGATCGCAGACTTATGGATTGCTGTCGATCACGAGATCTAAAACGCCCGATCAGACAACGGAAGCCGAAGTTCAAGTAGATAAAACGAGATACGCTAGCTAGATTTCTTTGACGAAGTGGTTGCTTATCGATTCGAAAACACGCTGTAGTAGGGCAAGACTAACATTAGCTCGATACGATCCATAGATTTGCGTCTCGTTGATGACCTCGTCGACTTCGTTCAAGGCCAAGTGGCACGGACAGCCAATCGGGGTCGCCGAGCTGCACACCTTCCACGGCAAGATCGAGCAGAAGGCGGCTTGGACGCGCGGCCTTTTCGTCAGCAACAGCGGATTCACCGATGACGGCCTTGTGGCCTTCGGACGCGGCAACCGCGTCATCTGCATGGACGGTCTCGACCTCTACGAGATGCTGGAGCGAGATTTGCCGCTCACACACGTTCTCGAACTCAAGGTTCGCCGGGCTGCGGAAACCGGCTCCGCCTTTGTTCGCGTCCGCGATCTCTTTTCTCGGTGACCGGGAGGAAGGGTATGACGCAGTTTAATGATTGGTGCCTTTCGGTGGACGAGCCCGTCGGTAACCACGTCCGTCGGGTGATGACCGGACAGGCCGCGAGCCTTGCTACGGGGATCCAGGCGACGGCGGCCATTGTGCCGGGGCACTATGCGTCGGAAGAATCGGTTGCCAGGGCGCTCAACCGACTCGGCAAGCCGGCCGCCGCCGCGCTCATCGAGGGCAAGCTGCCGACAACGAAGAATATCCGTTCCGGCGATCTCGGCGAAATCTACGCGACGGAGTGGATCGACGCACACAGCGGTGGATATCGCGCGCCGATCAAACGCTTGCGCTGGAAGGATCATCGGAACATGGCGATGCGCGGGGATGACGTTATCGGCATCCTTCAAGATGCCGCCAGCCAACGCTTGCTCTTTCTTAAAACCGAAGCGAAGAGCCGCGTGGCGCTGACCGGTCAGGTTCTCACCGACGCGCGCGCGGGCCTGGACAAGGATGGCGGGCTGCCATCCGCTCACGCGCTGTCCTTCATCTCGGCACGCCTGCTGGAACTGGACAATTTGCCGCTCGCCGACGCGATTGACGATGCGCTGCTCAAGCACGGCATTCCCGTGCAAAATGTCAAGCACCTGCTTTTCACGTTTTCCGGCAATGCGCCGGACGCCCTGCTAACCGCTTCGCTGCAAGCCTACCCTGGACCTATCAACCAATGGGGTGTCGGCCTACGAGTGGAGGGACACGCCGCCTTCATCGGCGCGGTCTATGATCGAGTGATCGCCGATGCCAACAACACCTGAAGCAATCGCGGCGGACATTGCCGAAGCGGCTACTGCTGGCTTCCGCGGCCGTCTCATCGCACGCGGTCAGGCGCGAGCGATCATCTGGCGGGACGGCGCGCTTCCGCCGGACGCACCGGCCTTTGCGCCGCAACTTAGCTACGACTTGCATTCGCATGGGTATGGTCTTCTCGGGCTCGGCCTTCGCCTTCGTGAGCTCGGCGGCGATGCAGCACAGGCGCGCACCGCCTTCGAACAGGCTGCTACGGCCCTCGAGGCGGTGATCGCCAAAGGAGACCGCCTTGAGGCCGATCGCGACTTCCATTTCGTCATGGCGGCGGCGAGCTATCATCTCGCCCATCTCTCGGCCCGCGCCTACTCGCTGCTCGCGATCGTCGAAGCCGACGAGAATTTCGCGCCTATCGAACAGGCACTTGCCCTGCTGATGCGACGAAACTTCAGCACGCTTCGCAGCAGCGTTCTCGACTATCGGGCGTCCGGCGAAGGCAGTGATGCCCGAATTACTGCCGGCATTCAGGCCAACCTCGACCAGGCCGAGGCGGCGGGCAACCCCGCGGACGGCAACGATTTCCTCTTCGATGGTCTCGACACCGCGCTGACCGACGCATTTATGGCGGCCATGTCGCTGTTCCTCCTCGCATTGGAACGCGGTGAGCGGCCGCTGCTCGATCAGGCGCTGGAGCGGCTGCGCACGAGCCTTTCCATTTGCAGTGAGATGAACATGCTACCGCAATGGTGGGCACATCGCATCGCGCTCCACCTCCTGTCGGATCTCTGGTCGAGTACCTTCCACGAAAAGGTGCCGCTCCAACCAGCCGGTGGCGAGGCGGCCGATTGGCCTCGACTACGTGAGCTGTTCATCGCCCTGCTGCAACGGCGGCCGAGAGCTGAGGTCGACCTGTGGCCGTCGCAGATCGAAGCGGCCACCCGCGCGATCGACCAGTCCGACGATCTCGTGGTTTCGCTGCCCACCAGCGCGGGCAAGACCCGTATTGCCGAGCTTAGCATCCTGCGCTGCCTGGCCGGCGGCAAGCGCGTGGTCTTCGTCACGCCGCTTCGCGCGCTGTCGGCACAGACTGAAACGACACTACAGAGGACCTTTGGTCCGCTCGGCAAGACTATCTCGGCGCTCTATGGCAGCATCGGGGTAAGCGGCTTCGACGAGGATGCGATCCGTGAACGGAATATTGTTGTGGCGACGCCGGAGAAGCTCGATTTCGCATTGCGCAACGATCCGTCTCTTCTCGATGACGTCGGCCTGCTGGTTTTCGACGAAGGCCATATGATCGGACTCAATGAGCGTGAAGTGCGCTACGAGGTGCAAATCCAGCGACTGCTTCGGCGCGCGGACGCGCATACACGGCGGATTGTGTGTCTGTCGGCCATATTGCCTGACGGAGACCAACTCGACGACTTCGCCGGCTGGCTGCGGCGCGATCATCCGGGTGGCGTGATCAAGCACGACTGGCGACCGACCCGGCTGCGCTTCGGTGAGGTTGTATGGACGTCGCCAAATGCGCGGTTGAACCTTCGCGTCGGCGACGAGCGGCCTTGGGTCCAGCGGTTCCTCACGGGAACGGCGCCGCCCAACTGGGTGCCGCCAAAGCGTCAGAGAACGCGGCTCTTCCCCGACGATCAGCGCGAGCTCTGCCTGGCAACAGCCTGGCGGCTGATCGAGGATGGGCAGACCGTCCTGATCTTTTGCCCGGTCCGGCGAAGCGTCGAGCCATTCGCCGACGTAATCGTTGACCTTCATGAGCGTGGGGCGCTGCGGACGCTGCTCGAAGCTGATCCCGCGGTCCTCCGCACCGCAATCGCGCTTGGCGAGGAATGGCTGGGCCCGAACAGCGCAATCCTGAAATGCCTGCGCCTGGGCGTCGCGTTGCATCACGGCGCCCTTCCGACGGCCTACCGCAAAGAAGTGGAGCGCCTGCTGCGCGACGGTGTTCTCAAGGTGACGATCTCCTCGCCAACCTTGGCACAGGGCCTCAATCTGTCGGCCACGGCCGTCATCATGCATTCTCTCCACCGCAGTGGGGAGAGGATCGACATCTCTGAGTTCAAGAATGTCATCGGCCGCGCCGGCCGCGCGTACGTCGACGTCGAAGGCATGGTCCTTTTTCCGATGTTCGACGATATTGGGAAGAAGCGGCGCAATTGGGAAGCTCTCATCAGCGATCTTGGCGCGCGAAACATGGAAAGCGGGCTGGTGCTTCTCGTCTGGACGCTTCTGTCTCGTATGCACGCACGAATTGGCGGCGATCTGAATCAGGTCGTCGACTACGTCGCCAACAATGCCGCCGCCTGGACGTTTCCCGAGATCGCACACGAAAAGCCCGACGACCGCGAGCGTGCACTCGCCCATTGGGAGCGGCATGTCGCTACGCTCGACACGGCGATCCTCAGCCTCATCGGCGAAAATGATATCCCTGACGGCGGCATCGAGGCCGCACTGGACGACATCCTGCAATCGTCCCTTTGGCACCGTCGCTTGCTACGTCAATACAAGCAGGTGCAGCAGGCTCTGAAGGCGGGCATTGTGTCCCGCAGCCGCCTTATCTGGAGTCAGTCGACAGCAGCGCGCCGTCGAGGTTACTTCCTGGCGGGGGTTGGGCTGACGACTGGGCATGCGTTGGACGCCATAGCGGAAGATGCCAACCTCCTCCTCATCCAGGCCAACGCTGGGATACTGGAAGGCGATGACGAGGCGACAATTGCGGCGATCACGGGTTTGGCTGAGCGCGTCTTCGCATTTTATCCCTTCACCCCTGATCCCTGGCCGGTGAACTGGCGCGATATTCTGCGCACCTGGCTCCTCGGCCAACCTCTTGCCGGCATCGCCGCCGGTCAGGAGTCCGAAACACTGCAGTTCATCGAGGGGGGCCTAGTCTATCGCCTTCCGTGGGCAATGGAGGCACTCCGCGTTCGCGCGGCCGCGAACGGCGATGTGGTTGGCGTCTTTAGTCTCGCGCTCGAAGACCATGAGGTTGGCTTCGCTGTTCCTGCCGTCGAGACAGGAACGTTGAACCGATCGGCCTCCATCCTGATTCAGGCGGGTTTCACCTCAAGGCTAGCGGCCATCAAGGCCGTCACCGATACGGGTGCGATCTTCCAGACGGGCTCAGAGCTTCGTCAATGGTTGAACTCGGAAGCGGTCACCGCAATGAGCGCCCAGCCGGAGTGGCCGACGGCAGAGACGAAGGCGATGTGGACGGAATTTACCCAAAGCTTCATTCCACCGGAAAACCGGACTTGGGCCGATCGGCGATACTGGGCGAATGCGACATGGCTCGGCGTGCCGCCGCCTCCGGGAACGCCCGTTCAGCTTCACCACTGGGCTGATCAGTCACTCGTGCTGTCGGCCGATGGTGCGCCGCTCGGCATGGTACAGGCCGCGCTCAATCCGGCCCGAGCGGGGTTGGTGCGCGCGCAGGTGGCTCAAGACGTCAACAGGATCGATATCAGCTACCTTGGGCCGGCGGACCTGTCTGCCGCCTAGATGTGTGAGATTCCAACCTTCGCATCGCCATGTCTTCCTGCATACGCTGGCGAAGCGGTGTGGTCGGGGTGTCGTTGGAGAAGCTGGCCATTGAACGTTCCTCTCGTTGAAGGGAACTCCATGGTCAGGCCACACCTACAGCCTGCCTAGAACTCCAGATAATCGCGCCAACCTCCCCGCGCGCACCCTCCCGCGATGCGGGTTCGTGCATCGGGGCGCAAAGCTGCGTTCAAAAATCCGACGTGGGAACATAGTCTCGGACCGGCAGCGGAATAACTTCCAGGCACGCGCAATGGTCCCAGGCTCAGAGCTCGGGCATGACTGTACGGACACTTGCAAGTCCTCCGCCTCACGCCTCTGCCCTGCGACCGCTCCGCATCCCGCCCAGAAACCGCTCTCGTAATTGCGCTACAGCGGTCGATTTCGCTGGGGTACTTTTGAGGCGGGATAACGTATTGAGCGGACATCTTCTTGGTTCGCCCCGCTGTGCCTGACAGGCGCCCGCGAAAATCGAACCCGGGAGCACCAGTGGCATTTCTGCCGTTGCGAAGTACCGGAACTCTTTCGCCTTCACCCCTTCAGCGCAAGACTTGGGAGATTCGACTCGCCAGACCGAGCGCCTATCAACACGCCTAGCGGTATCGCAGGGATTCTATTCACCAGCCCATCTCGTATGCCTTGCAAATGCACTCACTCAGTTCGTCCATCTCTTCGCGAGGGCCGACGAGGCGTTCAACCAGCAGCAAAGTGAGATCGGCTCCCGAACAAGCCGTTGAGCAGAAGCAAACCCCTCGTTCGCTTTCGCGAGCGCCTCGCACTATCAGCGCGTTACAAAAGCTTCCGTCGACGAGCTTGCACTGCACGGTCATCAGATGCCGACCCGTTCCCGAAGCTCCGGATTAAGCTCGGCTCGAAGAGTGGTAACGATCCGCCCTGCCTCTTCCCGTGTGAGGCCGCACAGCAGAAGCGATTGGTCGGCGAGCGCAAGACCGGCCGCAAGATTTTCAGGAAAAACAACATTTGCACCAGCTTTGACAAGGGCCGTGATATCGCGATCATCGGCCGTACTGACAACACAGGGAATGGCCATCTGCTGCTCTCTCGCAAACTTCAGAATCCGTTCGACGGCGGAGTGCCTATCAAAAGTGATGACGACCAGCCTGGCCTTTGCGAGGCCTGCGGCAGACAGTATTCGGCGATGCGCGGCATCGCCGTGGACGATCATGTGGCTCTCTCGTTGGGCTTCCTTAAAGCGCGCGAGATCGGACTCAATGGCGATGTGCGGTATCTTCGCCGCCTCAAACGCAGTCGCAACGAGGCGTCCGACACGTCCGCATCCACACAGCACAACATGTCGGTCGAGCGACGCGCATGTTGCGCGAATCGCATTCTCGGTTGCGGCCACGCGGGTCCGCCGATTCCCAACGAGATGCTCGACAAACGCGGTGTGCTGAATCAGCACTGGGGCCAGGCCCATGGTGAGTGCAAGGGCAATGAGGACCGGTTGACCGACCTCGGAGGGCAGCAGACCGCTGTTCATGGCCATGGTCAACAATAGCAGGCCGAATTCTCCGCCGTGGGCAAGGATGACTGCGACGTGGAGGGCGATCGCGGCGGACCTGCGCAGCATGAGCCCGACAACGAAGGTAACGAGCGCTTTGCCGAACAGAAAGACCACACACCACGCGAGGATCGCGTAGGGAAATACCACCATCAGCCGGAGATCTATCTGCATGCCCACTGTGACGAAGAACAGGCCGACAAGGACGTCGCGGAATGGTCGTACATCGTCCTCGACGCGGTGCTGAAAGTCGCTCCCGCCGATCACCATGCCGGCGATGAAGGCGCCAATCGGCAAAGCCAGACCAGCGAGATGGGCGAGATAGGCGGCCCCGAGAGCAACGAAAAGCGCCGCCAGGAGAAACAGGTCGTTCGAGCGGGACCTGGAAGCACCGGCAAAAACAGTACGGACGAGCGGGCGGGCGATGATGGAGACCGCGATGAGTGCGATCGCCGCAAGCCCGAGACGCCCCACGAGATCGAACGGATCGACAGATGCCTGCCTCGACCAGCTATCCACGGCGACGAGAAGGGGGATCGTCGCGATATCCTGAAACAATAGGATGCCGAGGGCAAAGCGTCCATGCTGGCTCGAAATCTCGCCCTGTTCGGCGAGTTGTTTCATGGCAAC
Organism: Ensifer adhaerens; assembly: GCF_013283195.1. Classification (GTDB taxonomy): domain Bacteria; phylum Pseudomonadota; class Alphaproteobacteria; order Rhizobiales; family Rhizobiaceae; genus Ensifer; species Ensifer adhaerens_G. Next base: position 613,723 of record NZ_JABEKT010000004.1, read on the forward strand.
GGCGGTCGATGACATCGCCACAGCGCCACCAAGCAGAATGGCGATGCGAGGATCAAGCCCGAGCAACCAGAGCGCGACGGCAATCGTCGTAAGCGTCCCGCCCACCTGCAGGCTGCCTGCCAAGAGGACGTCGGTGCGCGCTGCAAGCAGGGTGCTCAGCGAGAACTCCAGCCCGACCATGAACATCAGGAAGATCAGGCCGAGTTCGGCGAGGAAGAGCGTATCGTCACCGAGTGCCACGAGATTCAGACCATAAGGACCAATCGCAAGTCCCGCCAGGAGGTAGCCCATGGCGGCAGGCATTCGCAGCGCAGCGAGAAGTCCGACAGCAACGGCCGAAACCATGATCATAGACAGACTTTGAACCAGCAGGTGGTCGGTCATCGTATGCCTCGGCGGAGCGGGCGGGCGTCGGCAAAGTCTACCACATGAACGCCGCATTGCCTGATGTGGCGGAGTAACACACACGCAATGTGAGGCTTTCCTGCTATGTGAGGTCTGCCGGGGTGGTTATTGTGGAGAGTTACGCAGCGGGTCGTCGTCTATTTTCGTTGAGGTTCGGGCCGGCGCGAGGCGTCTGGGATCTTCGTTTGAGCCGCGCGGCGGTTTCGAAGAATGCCCGCTATCGCTGCCTTCGGGCCACATGCTGACGAAGCCGGCGGGCAACATAAGCCGAAGCTTGGAGCGCTGCTTCTTCATCACGAGATTCTGACGACGGAATCAGACAGGACCGGTTACGCAACAGCACACGAACAAGCGGATATCGAGTGGCTATCCGACGAACACGACGCCGGCTATGCATAGATGAACATCCGCACCTCGCATCAAAAATGCGTGGTGAGGCGACCCTTGTTCCTGTCCGCTAGTCGGGCAAAACTCGTAAATCAGATGCGCTGGCGGGTCGGCCGAAAAGGAACCCTTGGCCATAGTTACAGCCAAGCTCTCGTAGTGCGTGGAGTTCAGTCACCGTTTCAACCCCCTCGGCGACGACCTGCTTTCCCAGTGCCTTCGCCATATCGATGATGGCCTTCACAATGGCATGATCGGCGCTCGAGCCGGTCATCGCACGTACGAAGGAACCGTCGATCTTGATCTGGTCATAGGCAAAGTCCTTCAGATGCACGAGTGAAGCAAAGCCGGTACCGAAATCGTCGAAAGCCACGATAAAGCCGGCCGTACGCAGCGCCTCAAGCTGTGCGCCGATATCGCCACCCTGCTCCGACAGCATGACCCCTTCCGTGACCTCGATCTGGATATGGCGAGGTGACAGCCCTGCTGAGCGGGTTGCGCCAAGGATTTCATCCACAAGGCAAGGGCTGCCGGGCAACCCGATAAACTGTGACGACGAAACGTTGATCGCAATATGGCCGAAATCGACACCGGCCGTCGCCCACGCCTTGGCTTGAGCGACGGCGCACC
>NZ_JABEKT010000005.1:0-50583 GCF_013283195.1 Ensifer adhaerens
CCGCCCTCGTTCAGTGATCGGGCTTATAGACCCCACACCTCGAACACGTCAACAGACAATTTCAAAATAAATGACAGATTTCTGACAAAGCCAGCAAATGCGGGCTTTTTCCCTCAAAAAAACTTTCGAACGCCTCCGAACGGCCTGTGGAGACACATTTTGGCCCTTACTTCTTCACAATCCACCGATCTAAGCGAGATTATCGGCGCGTCACACGGGGGCGCACGGGGTACGCGGGGGCACGCATATAGGGGTGTGCACTGCCCTCCCCTATCCTCCCCATGGATTTGACTCCCGTGTGCGAAAGATGCACATCTTCGCGCAACGTATCGCCTGCAAGAATACGGCAAGAGAAATCAGGGGCCCCCAGCTCGGAATGATCACCGACAAGAAAATGGTCCGGTCGCTCGGCGACCAACCGCCGATCCTTGCGGACGGCCGGCGCGCGCCGGACAGGCGCGAGATTTCGTTGCGCTGGCTTTCCGGCACCTTCCTGACAGGTATCACCTCCAGTCTTCTTATGGGCGTCGCCCTTTTCGCAGCGCTCGACGGTCGCCAGCAGCTGGCAATCCCGGCCGAAGCCTATGCCGCACTCGACGCATCGAACGGCGGCAACGCCCCCGTCACCGCCAAGCGCGGCGACCGTATCCTTTCTCCCAACATCGTTGCCAAGCCGGCCGACAAGACCGTCATGGAAGTCTCGACGATGATCCATGACGGCGAGAAGGAAGTGGTACGCAAGCAGCCCTTCGTTCACGTCAAGATGGCGCTTGCCGCCAACCACCAGGTTTCCGACAGCTATCCCGACTTCGATCCGCTGGCGATCTTCTCCACCGACGACGCCGATGCCGAACCGCAGGTCGCGCGCACCGGCACGCTCTACGGCTCGAACGTCGATTCCGAGGTGGCGCTGAAGACGGTGGATTTTCCGATCAACGGCTCGAGCCTCACTTTCGACAGTTCTATGTCGCTCGACGAGGTCGAAGAGAACGTCCGCACCAACGGTTCGGTCTTGACCGAAGGCAGCACCCAGGTCGCGTCGCTCTTCTATGTCGATCCGCAGCGTTTCGCTTCCGATAGCGACGGCCTCGACCTTTTGCAGGGCCTGACGGCACGCATCGTCGAACAGAACAAGAGTGATGCTGCCTACGAGAGCATCAACGAACAAAGCACCGAATACGCCGACGATATCATTCCGGTGCGCCGCAAGACCGGTATCGCGACCGCCATGGTCAATGCCGGCTACGCCAAGGCGCAGGCCGAAGACGCCGCCTCCTATATCGGCGACGCGCTCGGCGCCAAGGAATTGAACGACGGCGACGTGCTGCGCATCGGCATCATCCAAAAGGGCGAAGAAGCCCGCATCGTTCGCGCCACCATCTATTCGCGCAATCGCCATGTGCTGACGATGGCCGTCGACGACGGCGGCCGTTTCGTACCCGGCGCCGAACCGCCGAGGCTCGATGCGGTCGCGACCGCCTTCGACGACAACGGCACGCCGACGATCACCAGCACCCACGATCTGCCGCGCGTCTATGATGGTATCTACCGCGCAGCCCTGTCCTACGGCATGAACGCCGACATGGTCGGGCTCGTCGTCAAGCTGCTCGCCAGCAACGTCGACTTCCAGGCGCAGCTGAAGCCAACGGATTCGCTCGAAGCCTTCTTCTCGGTCACCGACGATCGCGGCATGGCGACGGCGGAGTCCGAACTGCTTTACGTCAAGGCGAAGTTCGGTGATGCCGAAACGACCTTCTACCGCTTCCAGGACCCGGACGACAATTCGATCGACTACTTCAACAGCGAAGGCAAGAGCATCCGGCAGTTCCTGCTGCGCAACCCCGTGCCGAACGGCCATTTCCGCTCCGGCTTCGGCATGCGCCGCCACCCGATCCTCGGCTTCTCGCGTATGCACACCGGCGTCGATTGGGCAGCCCCCCGTGGCACGCCGATCATCGCTGCCGGTAACGGCACGGTGGAGAAAGCCGGCTGGGATTCCGGCGGATACGGTAACCAGACGCTGATCCGCCACGCCAACGGTTATGTCTCGTCCTACAACCACCAGAGCGCGATCGCCAAGACCGTCAAGGCCGGCGCAAAAGTCGTCCAGGGTCAGGTGATCGGCTGGGTCGGCACAACAGGCCTTTCGACCGGTCCGCACCTGCATTACGAGTTGATCGTCAACGGCAACAAGGTCGATCCGCTGCGCATCCGCCTGCCAGGCGGCAAATCGCTCGACGGCGATGCACTTGCGAAGTTCGAAAAGGAACGGGACCGCATCGACGAGTTGCTGAACAAGGACGGCAACGGCAGCGAAGTCGCCAGCAAGTAGCCCGCACAATCTGGCGGTGACTTCTGCCGGTTGGCGGCTGATGCCTCCATTTGCGATGCATGAACGCAAAAGGCCGCCCCGAAAGGCGGCCTTTTCCAGTTTCTGCGGTTAGGCGGCTTCTTTTTCCGAACGCGCCCCGCCCTTGAAGTTCAGCCGGTCGGAGCCGGCCAGAACCTTGATGGTCGATCCATCCGGGAACTCGCCCTGGAGGATCTTCTCGGCGAGCGGGTCCTGAAGATACTTCTGGATCGCTCGCTTCAGCGGGCGAGCGCCGTAGGCCGGATCGTAACCCTTGTCGGCCAGAAACGCCCTTGCATCGTCCTCCAGCTCCAGCGAGATCTTGCGTTCGGACAAGAGCTTGAGCAGCCGTGCCAGCTGGATATCGACGATCGCGCCCATTTCAGAGCGACGAAGCCTGTGGAACAGGATGATCTCGTCGACGCGGTTCAGGAACTCCGGCCGGAAGGCCGACTTGACGACGTCCATCACCTGGTCGCGAACCACATCGCTGTCTTCGTTTTCACCCAGACTGACCAGATACTCGGCACCGAGGTTCGAGGTCATGATGATCATCGTGTTGCGGAAGTCGACGGTGCGGCCCTGACCATCGGTCAGGCGGCCGTCATCAAGCACCTGCAGGAGCACGTTGAAGACATCCGGATGCGCCTTCTCGATTTCGTCGAACAGCACGACCTGATAGGGCCGGCGGCGGACGGATTCGGTCAGCGCGCCACCTTCCTCGTAGCCGACATAGCCCGGAGGTGCACCGATCAGCCGGGCGACCGAGTGCTTCTCCATGTATTCCGACATGTCGATACGCAGAAGCGCGGTCTCGTCGTCGAACAGGAAGCGCGCAAGCGCCTTGGTCAACTCGGTCTTGCCGACCCCGGTCGGACCGAGGAAGATGAACGAGCCGATCGGCCGGTTCGGATCCTGCAGGCCGGCACGGGCGCGGCGAACGGCACGCGATACCGCCTGGACGGCATCGCCCTGACCAACGACCCATTTCGCCAGCTCGTCTTCCATACGAAGCAGCTTGTCGCGTTCGCCTTCCAGCATCTTGTCGACCGGGATCCCGGTCCAGCGCGAAACGATATGGGCGATGTTGTCGGGGGTCACGACCTCCTGCACCATCGGATTGGCGTTGGCGTTTTCCTGGCTTTCAGCATCGGCAAGCTCCTTCTCGAGCTTCGGGATGACGCCGTAAGTCAACTCACCGGCGCGCTGGAATTCACCCTTGCGCTGGACGATCGCCAGTTCGTTGCGGGCTTCCTCGAGCTGCTTCTTGAGGTCGGCGGCGCGGCCAAGCTTCTGCTTTTCCGACTGCCAGCGGGCCGTCAGCGCCGATGCCTGCTCTTCGAGCGAGACGACGTCAAGCTCGAGCTTCTCCAGCCGGTCCTTAGACGAAGCGTCCGTTTCCTTCTTCAGGGCTTCCCGCTCGATCTTCAGCTGCATGATGCGCCGGTCGAGTTCGTCAAGCTCCTCGGGCTTCGAATCCACCTGCATGCGCAACCGCGAGGCAGCTTCGTCCATCAGGTCGATCGCCTTGTCCGGCAGGAACCGATCGGTGATGTAGCGGTTGGACAGCGTCGCGGCAGCAACCAGCGCGGAATCGGAGATCCGCACCTTGTGATGCTGCTCGTACTTTTCCTTGAGGCCACGCAGGATCGAGATCGTGTCCTCGACCGTCGGCTCCTCGACCATGACAGGCTGGAAGCGCCGGGCAAGCGCTGCGTCCTTTTCGACATGCTTGCGGTATTCGTCGAGCGTCGTCGCGCCGACGCAATGCAGCTCGCCACGCGCGAGCGCGGGCTTCAGGAGGTTGGAGGCGTCCATCGCCCCTTCCGCCTTGCCGGCACCGACCAGCGTGTGCATTTCGTCGATGAACAGGATGATCTCGCCGTTTTCCGCCTGCACTTCGTTGAGCACGGCCTTCAGCCGCTCTTCGAACTCGCCGCGGAACTTCGCGCCTGCGATCAACGCGCCCATGTCGAGCGCCATCAGCTGCTTGTCCTTGAGGCTTTCCGGCACGTCGCCATTGACGATGCGCAGCGCCAGGCCCTCGGCGATCGCCGTCTTGCCGACGCCGGGCTCACCGATCAGGACAGGATTGTTCTTGGTCCGGCGCGAAAGCACCTGGATCGTGCGACGGATTTCGTCGTCACGGCCGATCACCGGGTCGAGCTTGCCTTCGCGCGCATCGGCCGTCAGGTCTCGGGCATACTTCTTCAGGCTGTCGAAGCCCTGCTCGGCATTGGCGCTGTCGGCCGTGCGGCCCTTGCGAATGTCGTTGATGACCTGGTTGAGCTTGGTCGGCGTCACGCCGGCCTTCTTCAGGATATCGGCGGTGGCGGCCGTGCTTTCGATCGCCAGTGCCAGCAGCAGGCGCTCGACGGTGACGAAGCTGTCGCCGGCCTTCTTGGCCGCCTCTTCAGCGCTCGAAAAGACGCGCGCGAGCGGCTGCGACAAATAGACGGAACCGTTGCCGCCGGAAACCTTCGGCAGTTTTGCGAGCGCTGCATCGTTGCCGGCGCGTGCTTCGCGCACGTCGCCACCCGCCCGCTCGATCAGCGAAGCGGCCATACCCTGGTCGTCGTCAAGCAGCACTTTCAGCACATGCTCGGGCGTGAACTGCTGGTGTCCCTGCGCCAGCGCATAGGTCTGCGCCGATTGCAGGAAACCGCGCACACGTTCGGAGTATTTCTCGATATTCATACTTTACCTCCATAGCCCATCGGGCCCGTCACGCGGCACCCGCTGGTGTTTCAGGATCAGGCTCCCTCATTCGGCGAACCTGTCATTGGGCATCGATCCACACCTTGCGCGGGATCAACACGTCCGTAGCGAATATGGGGCAGCGGTTTTGGAAATTAAAGGGCTGATTGCATGTCGCAATTAGGAAATCTCGTCCGTGACGAAAACGACCACGCATCTTTGCGATGCGTGGTCGTTTGCAGATGGAGGTCACGCGTCACCTCGACGCGTCGAACGAACGCGCCTCGGCAGTGGCAGATGCATCAGTGATCAACGAACGACGTGCCGAACTCCTTCATGCGAGAGACGTAGTATGCCGGCTCGATCAGGACCTCCGGAAGGTAGAGACCCGCCTTGGGCGCCGCGCCGCCATCAAGACCGAGCATGCGCTCGACCGCAAGTGCGACGCCAAGCGCCGTCAGCGGCGCCTGTCCTTGGGGGTGGACAATCTCATGCTTGCGGGCGAGGCGCTCTCCGTCTTTCGACGTCCCTTCGATTTCGAGCATGATCTCCGTCGAAAAAGGTTCGCCGCGCCTCCGGCTGGCGGAAACGCTGTAGGCGAGGTCCAGGCGGATCTCCTTTGCACCGGTCTTGGCAGCCAGCGCCATGACGTCGAAGGGCGAGTAGGCGGCCGCATCAAGTTCGAAGCCATCGACGCTGGTGTAACGCGCACTCGCCTCCTGGCCGCTCACCCAATGCAGCTTGCCGTCCTTGACCGTGAGCGAGGCCGGTGCAGTCCCGGTGATGCGATTGTAGTCGGCAAGAGCCGCCGGCCCGCCCATATCCTCCTCGTCGAGAAGCACGCCGATGCGGATCGCATCGACGGTCCTGTAAGACGAGAGAGCGTCAAGCACGGGGAAGATCGCGGCTCCGGCCAGCCAATGACTGGCAAGCAGGATCGGCGCCTTGTCCGGCGCATGGATATATTGCGCAACCTCCGGCCCGATCTCGAACGTTCCGCTGGAAACGCTGACATAGGGGATGCCCTTCTGCTGCGCGTAACGCATCGAAGTCAGCCTCTCGTCCTTGACGAAGATGACCACGGCGCTGAAACCGGCATTGTCGGGGAGACCGAGATCGGCGCGCTCGAGATCGATCCGCACACCGGTTGCTCCACTGAGCTCGCTGGCCACCGCTTGCGCCCGGACAAGATCTCGACCGCCGATTGCCAGCGGCAGATCGGGATACAGCCTGCGGATCGCCCTGGCCGCCTGCGATCCGACGACGCCCGAACCGCCAATGATCAGCACGGGTGAGAACTTGCTCGACATGTTCATATCTCCTAGACGGGAACGAGGTCGGCATTTTTGCCAACCTACCATTAGTAAGTTACCATTGGTAGATAAGTAGCGAATCCGCTGCGTCAAGAGATCTCGATATTTTATCGCCTACAGCGCCGCGCGTCTTATCAGACGCGCAAAGGCCCTGCAGCACTTTGAATTGCTGCATGTTTTATCCTTGAATCGAATAGGATTTAAGGAAACATGCAGCAGCGTGGACGACCCGAGGAGAGCAGCCGATGGCAAAGACGGCAATCAGGAAACTTGCCAAGCCCGAACGGCGTGCCCAGCTCCTTGAAACCTCCAAGGAGATCCTGCGGGAATGCGGCGCCGACGCCCTCACCTTGGGCCACCTTGCCGAGCGCGCCGGCGTCAGCAAACCGATCGCCTACGAGCACTTCGGCACCCGCGAGGGGCTGCTGATCGCGCTTTCGCGCGAGATCGAGGAGCGCCATACCGAAAAGTTGAAGAAGGCGTTGCAGGAGACACCATCCGATCTGTCATCCGTCGCCCGCACCATCGGCTCCGTTTACATCGGCTGCGCCTCGGAAAATGGTGCGGAATGGCAGGCTATGTCGAGCGCGCTGCGTGGCAATGCCGAGATGGATCGCGTTCAGCAGGAACTCGCCGACGACTATGTCGCGCTCATAGGCGCCGCCGTCGGCCCCTTCGCCAATCTTTCCAAGGACGATCTGCGCCTGCGCTGCGCGGGCCTTGCCGGTGCTGCGGAAACGATTGCCCGCGAGTTTGTCCGTGGCCGAGCGACCGAGGAGAATGCGGCTGCCAATCTCGCAGCCTTGATCGTCAACGGGATCAGCGCCTGATTACGGCACACTGAAGCGGCGTTTGAGCGATCACGAGGGTACCTGATGCGAGAGCGCCGGGCGTTCGGAACAACGCTCTCGCACTCTCTTTCCAAAGCATCTTGTCCGCCTTCGGTGATGCCACTTGAAAGCGGGCGGCTCCAGCAGGCTTCAGCCGCCGCCCGATAACCCGGGCAACAAAAAACCCGGCCGCAAGGCGGACCGGGCTTTTGATATCTGCTTTTTCCGGGCCGCATACGGCCCTGCGAAAACTTACTCGGACGCGGCCAGTGCCGGAGCTTCCGGAGGCGCTTCGCCAGAAGCTTCGCCTTCGCCGGCAGCTTCATCCGTTGCACTGCGGCGCGGACGGCGCGGGCGCGGTGCGCTGCGGCGACGCGAGGCCGCACGACCGGACGCCGCTGGCGTCTCTTCTTCCATGGCGACTTCGGCCGGCGTGCCTTCGATGACGGGCTGCGGGCCCGAACCGTCGATCACCGGCTGCTGCTCGACGACCACCACGGGAGCCGGAGCGGCTGCAACCTGGGCCGGCGCTTCGTCGGCATAGCCCTGATCCAGATCGTCCTGATCCTGATCCTGGTCCTGGTCGTTGCCATCCTGTCCGCGGAAGTCCTGGCGCTCTTCGCGCTGGAAGCGGTCCTGCATCTGCGCCTGCGCGGCTGCGATAATGCGGTTGTAATGCTCGGCGTGCTGGAGATAGTTTTCAGCGATGACACGGTCGCCAGAACTCTGCGCGTCACGAGCCAGTGCCGAGTATTTCTCGGCGATATGCTGCGCGGTGCCGCGAATCTTCACGTCCGGACCCGAACTATCATAGGTCCGTGTCAGGGGATTGGATCCCTTGCGGTTATGATTGTTGTTATTTCCGTTGTTGTTATTGTTGTTGTTATTATTGTTGTTATTCCGCCCGCGGCCGCGCTTGTTTTGCTGTCCTGGCCTCATAGTACATTCACCCGAATTCTCTTGATAATGATGATCATGTGGTTTCGTCTTCCGGCCGGATAAGTCCGCGCCCGACAGGCCGCGCGCCGGTGAGCCCGCACATTGGCGGCTTCGGCGCCGACTGGCGTCAAATTAACAGGTACCTGCACAAGGCACTGTTGAACCCTAGCAACTCTTTCTTGAGAGCAATCCCCGTGGCCAGGTCATACCGGAACGAATCTTAGGTCCATGACCATCTGCCCAGTGCGCGGGCAAACTAGCCCGCTTCCTCTGGGATTCCAAGCCCTTTCTTTGCGTCTGCAAGAAAGAAGATGCGCCAGTGCAGCATTTTTTCAACGGTCGAAGCTACGCCCGAAGATCAGCACCCGGTCGTTGCCGCCCAGATCCTTGGCTTCTTCGCGCAAACGGAAGTTCTCGGCATTAAACAATGCCGTAACCGCCTCTTTCTGATCGAAACCGATTTCCAAGCCTATCACGCCGTTTGTCTCAAGATGATGACCGGCCTGAAGGGCGATGGCACGATAGGCATCAAGGCCGTCGTCTCCGCCATCGAGCGCTGCGGCTGGATCGTGCAATCGCACTTCCGGCTCAAGCTCTGCGACCACACTGGACCGTATATAAGGCGGATTTGAGACGATCGCGTCGAACCGGCCCTCCACATGTTCGAACCAGTTGCTGCGCAGGGCCTCGAAGCGATCTGAAAGCCCAAGCGCCTCGGCATTTGCGCTCGCCGTCGCCAACGCGTCCCGCGATATATCGGTTGCCGTGCCTCGGGCTTCAAGAACGCTCGCCAGCAGGGCCAGGCAGATCGCCCCGGTGCCCGTGCCGAGATCGAGGAGCCGGCAGCTCCCCTTCGCCGCAACGGATTGGCGCAGATACGGGATCATGCGATCGACGAGCGTTTCCGTATCCGGCCGCGGCTCCAGCGTTTCCCGCGACAGTTTGAGCGGCAGGCCAAAGAACTCCCGTTCCCCGAGAATGCGGTAGACCGGTTCACGGGCCGCCCGTCGCTCCACGGCCGCCCGCACCCTGACGGCATCGGCCTCGGAAACCGTATCCCGGCCGCGGGTCACGACATCCGTCAGCGACAGTCCGAGCAGGCCCGAGACCAGATGGCGCGCATCGAGCGCCGCATGCTCGATGCCGGCCGCCGTCAGGCGGTCCCGGCTTTCCGACACGAGGCGCGCGAGCGTGGCCGTCATCGCGATCAGCCCCGCTGCTCGCCAAGCAGCGCCAGCTGGCTCGCCTGGTAGTCGGCCAACAACGCATCGACCACCTCGTCGATCTCGCCCATCATCATCCGGTCGAGCTTGTAGAGCGTCAGGTTGATGCGGTGATCGGTGATGCGGCCCTGCGGAAAGTTGTAGGTGCGGATACGCTCCGAGCGGTCGCCGGAGCCCACCTGGCTCTTGCGATCAGCCGAACGCTCGCTATCCGCGCGCTGGCGCTCCATGTCATAGAGCCGGGACCGCAGGACCTGCATCGCCTTGGCGCGGTTCTGGTGCTGCGACTTTTCCGAGCTCGTGACGACGAGGCCGGTCGGAAGATGGGTGATGCGCACCGCAGAGTCCGTCGTGTTGACGTGCTGCCCGCCCGCGCCCGACGAGCGCATGGTATCGATGCGGATGTCTTCGGGGCGAACCTCGATGTCGATCTCCTCGGCTTCCGGCAACACGGCAACGGTCGCCGCCGATGTGTGGATGCGACCGCTCGCCTCGGTTTCCGGCACGCGCTGAACGCGGTGAACGCCGGACTCGAACTTCAGCCGCGCGAACACGCCACGCCCGGAAACGGTGGCGATGATTTCCTTGAAACCGCCCGCTTCGCCTTCGCTCGACGAGAGCACTTCGACCTTCCATCCCTTGCCTGCCGCGTAGCGCTCGTACATCCGGAACAGGTCGCCGGCAAACAGCGCCGCCTCGGAACCGCCGGTTCCCGCACGGATTTCGAGGATCGCGCTCTTTTCGTCCGCAGCATCCTTCGGCAAGAGCAGGATCTGGATCTCCTGCTCCAACTGTTCGATCGCCTCCAGGACGTCGGGCCTTTCCATTTCCGCCAGGTCGCGCATGTCCTTGTCGGTCGTCCTGTCGGCCAACATCGCGTTGATATCGGCAAGCTCGCCGGTCGCCTTCTCGTAGGCGCGAATCTTTGTCACCACCGGCTGCAGTTCGGAATATTCCGACGCCAGCTTCACATAGACGTCGGCTGCCGGTCCCGCTGACATGCGGGCCTCGATCTCGCCGAACCGTCGTTCCAGTTCGCGCATTTTCTCAATGGGAAGCTTTGCCAAGTGTCACTCCAAATGCACTTCGCCTCGCCCGGATCATAGCTCGGACGAGGACAAAAGCGCTTCAAATCTATCTAAACCGGGATGCCGTTTGTCGCAGCAAAATCGATGAGGATCTGGCGAACCGGCGTATGGTCGCGCGTATCGTCGAGCGCCGCGTTCAGCACCTCGCCGAGCTTGGTCGCGTCGAGGGCCAGGAGCATCGCCTTGATCGGACCGACTGCCGTCGGCGACATCGACACCGAGCGGTAGCCGAGGCCGAGCAGCGCCATTGCAGACAACGGCTTGCTTGCCATTTCGCCACACAGGGTCACCGGCGTCTGATGGCGCTCGCCGCCGCGCACGATATCGCGCAGGATGCGGAGGAAGGGGCGGCCCAGCACGTCGAAACGGTCGGAGACGCGGGCATTGCCGCGATCGACCGCCATGGCGAACTGGAACAGATCGTTCGAACCGACCGAAACGAAGTCCACTTCGCTCATCAACTCGTCGAGCTGCCACAACAGCGCCGGCACTTCCAGCATGGCGCCGAACTGCAGCTTGCGCGGAAGCTGTTCGCCAAGTTTCGACTGGCGCTCGATTTCCTTTTGCAGGAGTTCGCGGGCTTCCTTCAGCTCCGAGACCTCGGTCACCATCGGCAGCATCAATTTCAGCTCGAGGCCGGCCGCTGCACGCAGCATGGCGCGAAGCTGGGTGCGCAACAGGCCTGGCCGGTCAAGCGAAAGACGGATCGCCCGCCATCCGAGCGCCGGATTTTCCTCTTCCGCCGCGCGGAAATACGGAACCACCTTGTCGCCGCCGATATCGAGCGTGCGGAACGTTACCGGCTTACCGCCGGTCTGCTTCAGGACGCTGCGATAGAAGGCTTCCTGTTCTTCCGCCTTCGGCATGGTCGAGGCGATCATGAACTGCAGTTCGGTGCGGAAGAGGCCGATGCCCTCCGCCCCCGCTTCGTTGAGATGCGGCAGGTCGACCAGAAGCCCGGCATTCATCTGCAACGTGATGCGCTTGCCGTCCTTGGTGAGCGGCTCGACATCCCGAAGTGCCCGGAACTGCGCCTGGCGGCGAGCCCGGAAGCGGACTTTTTCCTCGTAGGCGCGCTGCAGATCGGCCAAGGGCCGCAGGTGCACCTTGGCATCGTCGCCATCGATGATGACGGCATCGCGATTTTCCGCAAGCGCAACGGCTCCAGCCGCCTGGCCGACCACGGGAATGCCCATGGCACGGGCAACGATGACCACGTGGCTGGTGACCGCACCCTCTTCAAGCACCAGGCCGCGAACGTTTTCGCGCGGGTAGTCCAGAAGTTCGGCAGCCCCCATCGCACGGGCGACGACCACTGCATCGGTCGGGAAATCGCTCGCCGAAAGCTTCGCACCATAGCCCGAAAGCTGGCGCAGCAACCGGTTGGCGAGATCGTCGAAATCGTGCATGCGCTCGCGCAAATAGGGATCCGTCAGCCGAATCATCCGCGCCTTCGTCTCGCTCTGGACCCGCTCGACGGCAGCTTCGGCCGTCAGGCCGTTGCGAATCGCCTCTTCGAGCTTCCGCACCCAGCCGCGGTCATGGGCAAACATGCGGTAGGTCTCGAGCACCGCGCGGTGCTCGCCCTCCATCGACACTTCGCGACGCGACAGCATGTCGTCGATCGAGATCCTGAGCGACCCCAGAGCTTCGGCCAGCCGTTGCAGTTCCTGGTCCGTATCCTCGTTCAGAAGATTGGTGACCACGATCCTCGGCTCGTGCAGCACGACATAGCCAAGGCCGATGCCTTCGCCGTAGCTGTTGCCGTCGATCGAGACAGGGCGGGACAGGTCGAGTTCGAGGCCGGGCTTGGTGATCTTCTTCAACTCGCCGGTCGCGACCATTTCGGCCAGAACCATGGCGGTCGTTTCGAGCGCCTCGACCTCGTCTTCCCGGTAGTTGCGCTGCGCCTTGTTCTGCACGACGAGAACGCCGAGCGCGCGGCCGGTGCGCAGGATCGGCACACCGAGGAACGAGTGGTAGATCTCTTCGCCGGTCTCCGGCAGGTAGGTAAAGGCTGGATGCGCCTGGGCGTCGGACAGGTTGAGCGGACGCGCGGACGCGGCAATGGTGCCGACGAGGCCCTGCCCCATCTTCAATTGCGCCAGGTGGACGGCGGTCTTGTTCAGACCTTCGGTCGCGTAGAGTTCGAGCACCCCGTCGGAACGCAGCACATAGACCGAACACACTTCCGCGACCATGTTCTGTGCGATCTGGCGCACGATCCGGTCAAGGCGCTCCTGTGGCTCGAGCGGTTCCGCCATCAGTTCGCGCAACCGCTTGAGGAGAACGCGCGGACCTGCGGAAAGGTCTCTCATCGCGTGGGGTCCCCCGAAAAAGAGTAGACGACGACGGCGGTAGAATTCGCAGCCAAAACCGCTGCGAATCCCAAATCAGTCATCTCAGAATTAACTCTTATCGAGACCGTAGGCGGAATGCAAAGTGCGAACTGCCAATTCGGCATAGGGTCCGTCGATCAGGATCGAGATCTTGATTTCCGACGTGGTGATCGCCTTGATGTTGATGCCCTTGTCGGCCAGCGCCCGGAAGGCCGAGGCGGCAACACCGGCGTGGCTGCGCATGCCGATGCCGATGACCGAGACCTTGACCAGGCCTGCTTCCGACTGGATCACGTCGTAGCCGATCTTGTCCTTGTTGTCGCCGAGCACGCGCAGCGCCTTGTCGACGTCGCCGGAAGGAACCGTGAAGGTCATATCGGTCTTCGAACCATCTTCCGAGATGTTCTGGACGATCATGTCGACATTGATATGGGCTTCGGCCAGCGGCCCGAAGATCGCCGCGGAAACGCCCGGCCTGTCGGCAAGACGGCGCAGCGAAATCTGGGCTTCATCCTTGGCATAGGCAATGCCGGTTACGACTTCCTGTTCCACGATTTCTTCCTCATCACAAATCAGCGTGCCGGGCGGATTGAGAAGGTCACCCATGCCCGGCGCATCGGGATCCTCGAAAGACGAACGCACGAAGGTGCGGACCTTGTGCACCATGGCAAGCTCGACCGAGCGCACCTGCAGCACCTTGGCGCCGAGCGATGCCATTTCCAGCATTTCCTCGAACGCGATCTTTTTCAGACGCCGCGCCTTCGGCTCGATGCGCGGGTCGGTGGTGTAGACGCCATCGACGTCGGTATAGATGTCGCAACGGTCGGCCTTGACGGCTGCTGCAATTGCAACCGCCGAGGTGTCGGAGCCGCCGCGACCGAGCGTCGCCAGCCGGTTGTCCGGGCCAAGCCCCTGGAAGCCGGCGACCACGGCCACCTGGCCCTCGCCCATGCGGCGGATGATTTCGGCACCCTCGATGTCGAGGATGCGCGCGGCGCCGTGGGCGTTGTCGGTGCGGATCGGGATCTGCCAGCCCTGCCAGGAGCGCGCATTGATGCCCATCGACTGCAGCGCGATCGCGAGAAGCCCCGAGGTCACCTGTTCGCCCGAGGCAACGATGGCATCATATTCGCGCGCATCGTAGAACGGCGCGTTGCTGCCGGCGACCTTGGGCATGTTCTGCACCCAGCCAACCAGTTCGTTGGTCTTGCCGGACATGGCGGAAACGACGACTGCGACCTCATGGCCGGCATCGACTTCACGTTTCACATGGCGGGCAACGTTGTGAATGCGGTCCAAATCAGCGACGGAAGTTCCGCCGAATTTCATCACGATGCGTGCCATTTCGCCTCTACCGGTACCGAATGTTTGCGCGTGAGCGCGTGACAGGAAAGCGCCCCCGTCGGCGCCCGACGGTCAAAAAGCTTGGGAGACTTCTCGGACATCGGCCAATCACCGCTTCGGGGAGCGGAAAGTCGCGGCGTCTCTTAGCGGATCGGGGGGCGGGGCGCAATGGCAAGAAGGCAGGAATAAGGCCGGACGGGCACGTAAGGTCAGCAACGCCGGATGGTCGATGATCAAGCGGCCGACGCGCATTTACGACTTGAAATTGCAGCATCACCCGCTAGGCTGCCACCATCTTCGGAGAGGGTCCGCTGATGCCGCCATCGCTTAGCCATGCCGCCGCGCGACACGCGCGCCGGGTCTTTCTCGCAACAGCCGCCCTCGTCGTCACATCTGCCGCCGCGCCGGCCGCCGATTTCGACACGCAGCG
This sequence comes from Ensifer adhaerens, assembly GCF_013283195.1. GTDB lineage: Bacteria > Pseudomonadota > Alphaproteobacteria > Rhizobiales > Rhizobiaceae > Ensifer > Ensifer adhaerens_G. The sequence goes on from NZ_JABEKT010000005.1 coordinate 14,554, forward strand.
CATGGCGCCGGAGCGTGATTGGACGGTGATCGTCAGCCCCTATGTCTGGGCGGCGAGCCTGAAGGGAAACGCCTCGCTTGCCGGCTTCGACACTGATGTCGATGTCCCCTTCTCCGACACTTTGGAGCATCTCGATCTCGCGGCCATGGGCAACATCGAGCTGACCAACGGACAATGGGGTGTCTACTTCGACGGCCAGTATGTGCGCACCAGCCAGGATGAGCAGGTGCAAGCCCACGAGATCGGCCTCGATATCCGCATGACCTGGCTTGCAGCAGGTCTGTTCTACAAGGTCTATGAAGACGAGCTTGGCGGCGACACGGTATTCGGCAACCCCCGCACCTTTTCGATCGAGCCGACCGTCGGCCTGCGCTGGACCAAGCTCGAAGCCGACGTGTCCGCCTTCGGCCTCAACGCGACCAAGAGCGCCAACTGGACAGATCCGTTCGTCGGGGTCCGATTCAACGGCGACCTCGACGAGCGCTGGAACCTGGTCGGCGAGGTCGATGTCGGCGGCTTCGACGTCGGCTCCAGGCTGAGCGTCAACGCCCAGACCTATCTCGGCTATAGAACCGAAATGCTCGGACACCCGACGATCCTGCGCGGAGGCTATCGCATGCTCTATCAGGACTACGAGAACGACGACTTCACCGGCGCCAACACGTTCCGCTGGGATGTCAATGAGCATGGACCCGTGCTCGGTTTCTCGATGGTGTTCTAGACCGATCGCTATCCGCACAAGGAGTGAAGCCATGACCATCAAGGCAATTCGCACCGCACGGGCACTGAGTTCTACCCTCCTCGCGTCGTTGCTTGTCCTTGCCCAGGTGCCAGCAGAGGCATGCACGCGGCTCGTCTATCTCGGCCCTGATGATACCATCATCACCGCGCGCTCGATGGACTGGAAGAGCGACGTCGCGACCAATCTCTGGGTGCTGCCCCGTGGCATCGAGCGCAACGGTCAGACCGGTCCCAACTCCTTCAAGTGGACGGCGAAATTTGGCAGCGTCGTCGCAACGGGATACGACGTTTCGACAACCGACGGCGTCAACGAAGCGGGCCTCAACGCCAACCTTCTCTGGCTGGTGGAATCCGAATATCCGAAACTGGACGATAACAAGCCGGGTCTGACGATCGCCGCCTGGGCACAATATGTGCTCGATAGCTTTGCGACGGTGGAAGAGGCCGTGGCCGCGCTCGAAAAAGAGCCCTTCACCATCGTCACCGACAACGTGCCCGGCGAAAACCGGCTGGCGACGTTGCACCTGTCGATCTCCGATCGCAGCGGCGACAGCGCGATCGTCGAATATATCGGCGGCAAGCAGGTGATCCATCACGATCGCAAGTACCAGGTCATGACCAACTCGCCGACCTTCGACCAGCAGCTCGCGCTCAACAGCTACTGGAAGCAGATCGGCGGCACCGTCATGCTGCCGGGAACGAACCGCGCTGCCGACCGCTTCGCGCGGGCGTCCTTCTACGTCAACGCAATCCCGAAGGAAGAGGATGCCAACCGGGCGATTGCTAGCGTCTTCAGCGTCATCCGCAACGTCTCCGTGCCCTATGGCCTCAACACTCCGGAAGAGCCGAACATCTCCTCCACCCGCTGGCGAACCGTGGTCGATCACAAGCGCAAGCTCTATTTCTTCGAGTCTGCACTGACCCCGAACACCTTCTGGGTCGACCTGAACAAGATCGACTTCTCGGAAGCGACCGGCAAGGTCATGAAGCTCGATCTCGGAGAAAACCAGGACCATACCTACTCGGGCGATGCGACCGGCGATTTCAAGCAGGCAGAACCGTTCAAGTTCCTCGGCGTGGATATGTAGGGGGGTGCCGGTTTGCAATCGGCGCGCGCTTCAGGTCGGCAGGACCGACGCGTCCCCTTGAAAGCTGCTCGCACCGATGGTAAACACGCGCTGCAACTCGATTGTGAAAGGAGGGCTGCGTTGTGATGACATTTTTCCGGCACCACCGCCAGCGTGGCCCCGTCAACGCCCTGCAGATGCGTTTGCAGGGCTGACCGGTACAATCGCTTCGCGTCTTCGCGAACCTTATCCCTGGTCTGCCCCAGTGTGGTGCGGCTGAAAACCGTTTCGGTTTGAACGCCCGCGCCGTTTTCCATACCGAGCCGACGCGGCCCGAACACTGCATGATATCGTGCATCGGGTCCGACATTCCGCCCAACTCGGCAGAAGTCTTGCCGCCCGTGGATGTCTGCCGTCGCTCGCGCAGTCCAGAGAATTAACATGGCCTTGATCAACATCCGTAACCTCGACGTCACCCTCAGCACGTCGCTCTTCTCCAATCTCAACCTTTCGGTCGCGGCCGGCGATCGTGTCGGCATCGTCGCCGCAAACGGCCGGGGCAAATCCACCCTGCTCCGGGCGATCGGCGGCAGCTTCGAACCGACGGCGGGCGAGATCACCCGCTCGCGCGGCCTGACCGTCGGCCATGTCGAGCAAAACGTGCCGGCAGAGCTTTTGCCTCTATCGTTCCATGAGGCGGTGCTGTCGGCGCTGTCGGCCGAACAGGCGGACAGCGAGAGCTGGCGCGTCGATATCGTGCTCGACCAGCTCGACGTGCCCGAAGCCCTTCGTGAGCGTGCGGTCGCCGAGTTGAGCGGCGGCTGGCAGCGGCTGGCGCTGCTGGCGCGCGTCTGGGTGACCGATCCCGATGCGCTGCTGCTCGACGAGCCGACAAACCACCTCGATCTCGCCAAGATTGCAAGACTCGAAGCCTGGTTGAACGCGCTTCCGCGCGACGTGCCGGTGCTGATCGCTAGCCACGACCGCGCCTTCCTCGACGCTACCACCAACCGCACGCTGTTCCTGCGCCCGGAGCAATCGCCTGTTTTTGCACTGCCCTATTCGCGAGCGCGCGATGCGATCGACGAACTCGACGCCTCGGAAGAGCGGCGCTACCAGCGCGACATGAAGGTGGCGCAGCAACTCAGGCGGCAGGCGGCCAAGCTCAACAATATCGGCATCAATTCCGGCAGCGATCTCCTGACGATCAAGACCAAGCAGCTGCGCCAGCGCGCCGACCGGCTGGAAGACGCCGCCAAGCCAGCCCATCAGGAACGTTCCGCCGGAGGAATCCGGCTCACCAATCGCGGCACGCACGCGAAAATCCTGGTGACGCTCGACGATGTCCAGGTGGAAACGCCCGACGGTACCCCGCTTTTCCGCACGGGAAAGCGCTGGATCTGCCAGGGTGACCGCATCGTCCTGCTCGGCGAGAACGGCGCCGGCAAGACACGGCTGGTCAACTTGATCCGCACAGCGATCGAAGAGCCGGCGCGTGCGCCCGAAACGCTGAAGGCCACGCCTTCCCTGGTGCTCGGTTACAGCGACCAGGCGCTTGCGGGTCTTTCGGACAAGGAGACGCCGCTTGCAGCCCTCTCCCGCCGTTTCTCGCTGAGCGACCCGAAAGTGCGCTCGCTGCTTGCCGGCGCCGGTGTCGGCATCGACATGCAGGACAAGCCGGTCGGTCGGCTCTCCGGTGGCCAGAAGGCGCGCCTGGCGATGCTGGTGCTGCGTCTGCGCGAGCCGAACTTCTACCTGCTCGACGAGCCGACCAACCATCTCGACATCGAGGGTCAGGAGGCGCTCGAAGACGAGTTGATGAAGAACGAGGTCAGCTGCCTGCTGGTGTCGCACGACCGCAGCTTCGTGCGCAACGTCGGCGATCGTTTCTGGCTGATCGAGAAACGCAAGCTCGTCGAGGTCGAAGATCCCGAAGATTTCTTCGCTGCGGCCGCGCAGGCAGACCTGGCCTGATCGATACGTGGTGCGCGACAATCGTCGCGCACCACCATTTGACCGATGCGCCTGCGCCGCCTAACCTCCCCCTCCAAGCGGAGGAAGCCGGCATGAAAATCAGCGCGCGCAATCGCTTCAAGGGCAAGATCGTCGACGTCGTCAAAGGGGCGACCACCGCGCATGTGCGCATCGATCTCGGCGCCGGGGCCATCGTGACGGCTTCGATCACCAACGAGGCCGTCGATGAACTCGGCCTCAAGGCCGGCGATGACGCCTATGCCGTCATCAAGGCGTCCGACGTTATGGTCGCGATCGACTGAACGCTCACGCCTTCTTGCAGTAGTGTGCGGTGCCATTGTCACCGGTCTCGAAGTCTCCCGGCTGCGGCGGCGCGATCGGCTTGAACAGCGTGCGGTCGGGCTTCAGGTCGATGAGCGGCGTGCCGTCGAGGCAGTCGAGCCCGCGCACCAGCAGCACATTGCCTTCGACCGCTTCCAGCTGGACGATCGAGGTGCCGATCGGGTTCGGCCGCACCGGCGAACGCAGGGCAAAGGTGCCGTGCGTCTCGCCATTGTTGGCCGGGCTCTGCAACACGAGGTCGCGGCGAGACCGGTCGAGCCAATAGAGGATCTCCAGCCGTTCGAAGCGTTCGACGCCTTTCAGCGCCTCGACCCAGGGCGCAAAGATCTCGATCCGGCAGATCGGCCCGTCATGGCGCCCCTGTCGCGGGCAGCCAAGCCGTGAGACCCACGGCGTCGAAATGCGGCCGATGAAGGTCAGGCCCGCATCGTTTACCTCGGGCGGCGTGATCGAGACTTCGTTTTCCCGGATTTCATTTTCCCGAACCATGTGGCCTTCTTTCCGTCAGGTCTTGTTTCGTGGTGCGCAGAGGCGTGCGTCGCTGCCGGCAAGCGTGCCGATCACCACATCGATGTCATAAAGTTGCTTGAGCGTGTCTGCCGTCAGCACGGCTTCCGGTGTTCCGAGTGCCGCAAGCCTCGATTGGAACACCAGCGCCACCCGGTCGGCCACCCGAAAGGCGTGGTCGGGATTGTGGGTCGACAAGACGATCGAGACGCCCTCGCCCGCAAGCTCGCGCACCCGGTCGAGCACCCGCATCTGGTGGCCGTAGTCGAGGCTCGCCGTCGGCTCATCCATCACCAGGATCGACGGTTCCTGTGCCAGCGCCCGGGCGATCAGCGCGATCTGGCGCTCGCCGCCGCTGATTTCGGTATAGGCGCGGCCTGCCAGGTGGCCGATGCCGAGCCGCTCCAGAGTGGCGGCGGCCACGTCGCGGTCACGGAGGCCGGGCGTTGCAAACAGGCCGACATGCGGCGCGCGGCCCATCAGCACCAGATCTTCCACCGTGAAGGGAAAAAGCGCTGCATGGGCCTGCGGCACATAGGCGATGCGCGATGCCCGCTCGCGGCCGGACCAGGCGCCGATCGGCTGGCCGTCCAGCCGGATCGTTCCGGCCCTTAAGGGAACAAACCCGAGCAAGGTCTTGAACAGCGTCGTCTTGCCGGCGCCGTTCGGTCCGAACAGCACCAAGACTTCGTTTTCTTCGAGCGTGAAGCTGATGTCCTGGCCGACAAGGCGGCTGCCATAGCCAAAGGCGATCCGGTCGACCTCGAGCCTCATTGCCAGCCCCTTCGCCCTGACGCGAGCAGGAAGAGAAAGAACGGGGCACCGACGGTCGCCGTCAGGATACCGAGCGGCACCTCGATCAGCGCGATGCTGCGCGCCAAGATGTCGGCAACGAGCAGGTAGGCGGCGCCGAGCGCCATCGAAATCGGCAGGAGCCGGACGAAATCCGGACCGACGATGAGGCGCGCCACATGCGGAATAACGAGACCGATCCACCCGATGATGCCGGTGATCGAAACGGCTGCAGCCGTGATGAGCGTTGCCGCAAGCACCAGCACCACGCGCAGGCGGCCGGTATCGATACCCAGCGCCTTCGCCTCCTCTTCGCCCAGCGTCATGACATTCATTCGCCAGCGCAGGAGAAAGAGCGTGACGATGCCGACGACAAGCGCCGGTAGGATGGAGATGATATCGCCCGACGTGACCGATGCCAGGCTGCCGAGCAGCCAATAGGTGATGGCCGGCAGCTGATCGTAGGGATCGGCGAGGATCTTGATCAGCGATATGCCGGCACCGACAAGCGCACCGACCGCGATGCCCGCAAGCACGAGAACCAGCACCGGATCGCGGTTGCGGATCGCTGCGGCAACCGCATAGACCGAGAACACGGCAATCAGCCCGCCGGCAAAACTCATCAACTGGATGATGCCGACAGGCAGAGACAGGAAGATGCCGATCACCGCGCCGAAACTGGCGCCGGCGGAAACGCCGAGAATATCCGGCGAGACCAGCGGATTGCGAAACAGGCCCTGATAGGTTGCACCGGCCGCCGCAAGAGCGGCGCCGACGGCGAGACCGGCGACCACCCGCGGCAGGCGGATGTTCCAGAAGACCGTTGCCACCGTTTCATCCGCCGGCGCACCGCCAAGCATTGCCCTGATCTGGGCGAGCAGATCCGCCAGCCCGGCGTCGAACTTGCCGACTGTCATGGACAGGACGGCGAGCGCCAGCAGGCCGGCGAACGCAAGCAGAAATCCCGAGCCGGCCAATCGGCGCCTCGACAGCATTCGCCTTGTCATTGCTTTTCCTGTCATTCCGCTTCCGGCAGAGCGCCTTTGAGCAGCGTCGCCAATTGCGCATCATCAAGATCCACCTGGTAGAACAGCTTGTAGAATTCGCGCGTCTCGGCTTTCAGGTCCCCCTGGTAGATATCGCCGTAAAGCAGTGCCTCGAGCCAGCGGATACCGATCAGGCGATTGATGCCGGGCGGTGAATCGAACCAGCCGAACGGCAGCGACGGCGCGCTGAACACCTGCCCCTTCCCGACCGCCTGGACCTTGCTCCACACCGGATCGGCTGCAACCGACGCGGCAAACTTCGGGCTTGCCGCGATGATCACCTCCGGGTTCCAAGCGAGCACCTGTTCCGACGAAACTTGGGTCAGACTGCCTTTTCCGGCGGCGGCAGCGACGTTGACGGCACCGGCAGATTCGAGAATTTCCAGATTGATCGAGCCGGCAAGACCGGTCTCCAAACCATCGGGACCGCGGCCATAATAGACCCGCGGGCGCTTGTCGGCGGGCACCGCCGCCATGGTCGCTGCGAGTTCCTTCAGTGTCTCGTCGGCATAGTCGGCTAACTTGTCGCCCCGCTCTTCAGCGCCGAGCATGACGCCGAGGCTGCGCAGGGTCTCGGCGCTCTTGCCGAAGGAACCGTCGATCAGGACATAGGGAATTCCGGTCTGGCTCTGCACCTTGTCGGCAAGCGAGGCATAGGTCGCGTCCACCGTGCCGACATCGATGATGATGTCGGGCTTGGCGGCTAGCACCGCCTCGATGTTCGCCGTCCCTCCCTTGCCGGTCAGCCGGCCATAGGTCGGCAAGCCGCGCACCGCCTCGATCAGGTAGGGCTTTTCGTCCTCCTTCGGCTCGCGCACCCAGCCCGCCAGTTTTTCCGGAGCAATCGCATAGATCAGCACCGACGCCGGCGGACCGGCCGCCAGCACCTTGCCGATATGATCGGGAAGCTCGACCGTGCGTCCGGCAGCATCCGTGAAGGGTTTCGCCTCAGCCGCAAGCGGTATCAGGGCAAGAAAGGCGCCGACGGCGCCGGCGAAGTAACTGATCATGGTGAAGCCTCTTGTTCGAGGTGCGGACGATGGTTCGGCGCGACTATGGCACAGCGTTATATCCGTTGGAATATCTCGATTGATACCCTCGCCCCGGCGTTAAGCTCTTTGCGGCAGATGCGAACCTTGACTGGATTGCCGGATCGGGCGATATCGGGCCCATGTGCGAACATGACGTCCATATCGTTGCGCGTTCGGCCGGCATCCCAACAGGCGGGATGCAGGGCGATAGAGCACGCTGATAAGAGAGCGTTCGCGCACCTGCAGCCTCGCCGGAAACGGACGGGGTTCTTCTTTTGACGGGTGCGCCGTCCATCGGCATTTTTGATGGAGAATGAAATGGCACAGAATATCTACGACAAACCGGAATTTTTCGAAGGCTACAGCCAGCTCGGTCGATCCGTGCATGGTCTGGATGGCGCGGCCGAATGGCCGTCGATCCGCGCCGCCCTGCCGGATCTGGCGGGCAAGCGCGTGGTCGATCTCGGCTGTGGCTTCGGCTGGTTCTCGCGCTTCGCCGGCGAGCAGGGGGCCGATCGCGTTCTCGGCCTCGACCTGTCGGAAAATATGATTGCCCGCGCCCGGCGCGACACGTCCGATCCGGCAATTGAATACGGCATCGCCGATCTCGACCAACTGGCGCTCGAGGCCGGCGCCTTCGACGTCGCCTATAGCTCGCTCGCCTTCCACTATGTCGAGGATTTCGACCGGCTGGTCCGGGCGATCCACGATGCGCTGATCCCCGGGTCCCACCTGGTCTTCACCATCGAACACCCGATCTACATGGCATCGCTGAACCCTGGCTGGCAGGTCGGCGAAGACGGGCAGAAGCGCTGGCCGGTGGATCACTATTCCGTCGAGGGTCGGCGCACGACGGACTGGCTGGCCAAGGGCGTGATCAAATACCACCGCACGATCGGCACCACGCTTAACGCCCTGGTGCGCGGCGGTTTTTCCATCCGTCACGTCGAGGAGTGGCACCCGACGACAGCCCAGATCGACGCCAATCCAGCTCTTGCAGAAGAGATGGAACGGCCGATGATCCTGATCGTCGACGCGCAGAGATAGGACAGATTGAAGCTCGGGTTGGACCGCCCGGGCTTCGTCCCACCCCGTCGCGCACGTCATCCGGGATGGCCGCTTTCAGATCTGTCCGGCCGTGCGATCACGCAACCGATTTCCAGCAAGCGTTGCGAAGGCTGTGGGGCGACGGTTTCGATCGCCCAAAATCTGCTTCCCGCGCACTTTGCTTCCCTGCCAGCCGATACATGAAAGGCCCGTCGACGGCGGGCGATATCCGATACAACAACAAAACCACTTGCAAAATTGAACCAGTATTGCGAGGATTAATTATCGGCAAATGGTCCGCAACCGGCGGCGAGCGAAAACGGGAGCAATGACAATGCGGAAGGTCATCATGTGGGACATGGTCAGTGTCGATGGTTTCTTCGAGGCCCCGGGCCATGACATCAGCTGGTTCGTCTTCGAGGACGAGCTCGCCGCCTACATCGGCGAGACCCAGCGTGAAGGCGATACGCTGCTGTTCGGCCGAGTGACCTACGAAATGATGGCATCCTATTGGCCAGCGGCCGAGGGCGATATCGCCACCTACATGAACGGCGCCGAGAAATACGTCTTCTCCCGTTCATTGACGCGTGCCGATTGGCACAACACCACGCTGGTTTCCGGCGATGCCGTCGCCGAAGTCGAACGCCTGAAGGCGCTGGACGGCGGCACCATCTTCATCTTCGGCAGCGCGGATTTTGCCGCGGGGCTGGTGGAAAGAGGCCTCGTCGACGAGTATCGCCTCGGCATCAACCCGGTGTTGCTTGGCGGCGGCGTCCCGCTCTTCAAATCCCTGCCAAAGCGCACCACTCTAAAGCTCACCCACGCGCGGCCGCTCAAGTCCGGTGTCGTCATCCTGCATTACCAACCGCAGCCGGAGGCTTGACCGAACGCTTGTCAGCTGGGGTGCCATCGGCAGAACCCGCTGTAGCTGCCTTGGATGCGCTGTTGTGGCCGCGGCCCGCCTCTTGACATCCCTGCCCGATCGTCCGACTTCATCAGGCAGAATGAAGGAGACGGCAGCATGAGCGAGACAGCGCGCACGACGATCGACCAGAGCGAGGTAGACCGCTTTTCGGCCATGGCCGCCGAATGGTGGGACCCGACGGGGAAGTTCCGGCCGCTGCACAAGTTCAACCCGGTCCGCCTCGCCTATATCCGCGACCGGGTTTCCGAGCATTTCGACCGTGACCCGAAGAGCCCGCAGCCACTGAAAGGCCTGCGCCTGCTCGATATCGGCTGCGGCGGCGGGCTGCTGTCGGAGCCGATGGCCCGCATGGGGGCTGACGTCGTCGGCGCCGATGCGTCGGAAAAGAACATCGGCATCGCCAAGACCCATGCCGCCGGTAGCGGAGTTGCCGTCGATTATCGTGCGGAAACGGCTGAAGCGCTTGCCGAAGCGGGCGAAAGCTTCGACATCGTTCTCAACATGGAAGTGGTCGAGCACGTCGCCGATGTCGACTTCTTTATGAGCACCTGCGCCCATATGGTTCGCCCGGGTGGCCTGATGTTCGTCGCCACCATCAACCGCACGATGAAGGCGGCGGCGCTGGCGATCTTCGCCGCCGAAAACGTGCTGCGCTGGCTGCCGCGCGGCACCCATCAATATGAAAAGCTGGTGCGCCCCGAGGAGCTGGAAAAGCCGCTTGTCGCAAGCGGTCTGGAACTGACCGAACGCACCGGCGTGTTCTTCAACCCGCTCTCCAACCAGTGGAACCTGTCGAAGGACATGGACGTCAACTACATGATCGTCGCCAAGCGCCCACTTTGACGGCAAACCGGCCGAGCCTGCGGGATATGGACTGAACATTTGAAACCCTCCGGCGATGTCTGTCGCCGGAGGGTTTTGCATTTTGACCCCTAGTTGCCTCGGGCAGCCTTTGGCCGCGCGTTCCATTCGTGCTTTAGCAGGGCGTAGATGTACTCGTCGCCCCAGGAGCCGTTGAACAGGTCGTTCTGGATAAGATGCGCCTCTCGGCGCATGCCGAGACGCTCGACGACGCCGACAGAGCCGGTATTGAGCGGATCGAGCCGCGCGAAAATCCGGTGAAAATTGAGGAGGGAGAAACCGAGATCGAGTGCCGCCCGCATCGCTTCGGTCGCATAGCCCTTGCCGGCAAACGCCGGGTTGAAGATGTAGCCGGTTTCTGCCTGCCGCGCCGCCTTGCTCGCAAGCTTCAACAGCACTTCGCCAACGAGCGCGCCATCCTCCCGTCGCTCCACGGCAAAGACCGCGACATCCCCATCCTCATCGAGGCGCGGGTCGCGCGCCTTCGCAAATTTGGTGCGTGCGCCGTCCTCGTCCAGCGGATCGGCATAGAGATAGCGATAAACATCCGGTAGCCGGTGATAGGCATGGAACCCATCGAAGTCCTCAGGCGCAAAATGCCGGATCGTCAGGCGGTCGGTGGAAATACGAAGGTCAGCAAGATCCATTGCTCTCAAAATCCCGGATTGCAAAGATCCGGAAATGGGAACCAACAATCTGTTTTTAAAGAGCGTTTTCGGATTTTATGAAACGACCGGCAAAACGGCTGGCGTGGGGAACGATGCCGCGCCGGCGGTCAGTTGACCTCGTCGGGCAATACCGGCAGCGGCGCGATCGCGATGCCTTCTTCGAGAAGTGCGACGGCCTCTTCCACCGTCGCCTGGCCGATGAGACCGCGTTCGTCCGCCTCGCCATAGTGGATCTTGCGCGCCTCTTCGGGAAAGCGGTCGCCGACATCCTCGGCATTGTCACGCACCGCTTTGACGAGTTCGCGGATCTTGGCGACGGTTTCCTTCTGCGCCTGATCCATGACCAGCGCCCGCGTCGCTTCCTTCTTGCGCGCGGTTGCGACCGAAGGTGCCATCAATTGCTTGGCAACCGATGTGGAATTGCAGGTGGGGCAGGAAACGAGCTTGCGCTCCATCTGGCCATCAAAATCATCACTCGACGAGAACCAGCCCTCGAAAGCGTGGCCCTGATCGCAGGAAAGCGTATAGCGGATCAAGCGGCAACGCCTCCCTTGCCGGTCGGCAGGACCTGATCCAGCGCAAAGCTGCGGGCATTCCTGAGGTTCGGGATCTTGGCGCGGGCCGCATGCACAGCGGCAACATCGATATCGGCCAGCACGATCCCCTCGCCGGCAGCACCGGCCGCGGCCAGCACCTTGCCCCAGGGGTCGACGATCATCGAATGGCCGAAGGTCTCGCGCCCGTCCTCATGCACGCCGCCCTGGGCTGCGGCAATGACGAAGAAGCCGTTCTCGATGGCGCGGGCGCGCAGCAGGATCTCCCAATGCGCTTCGCCGGTCTGGCGGGTAAAGGCCGCCGGCACCGACATCACCTCGGCGCCTGCGACCGCCTGCTGGCGGAACAGTTCCGGGAAGCGGACGTCGTAGCAGATGGCAAAACCGAGCTTTCCGAAATCGAGGTCCGCCAAACGCGCCGTCGCGCCCGGCGTGTAGGCCGCGCTTTCGCGCCAGCTCTCGCCATTGTCGAGATCGACGTCGAACATGTGGATCTTGTCGTAGTCGCAGATCTTGGAGCCATCCGTGCCGAACAGGAACCCGCGATTGGCGATCTTGCCGTCGGCAAGGGCGATGGCGGTCGATCCCACATGCAGATGAATGCCGAGTTCACGCGCAAGTGCCGCCGCTTCGTGCACGATGATGTCGTTGGCCTCGTCCCGCAGCACGGCCCGTAAGCCGGCGCGATCGCGCTGCAGCGATCCGGTCATTTCCGGCGTCTGGACATAGGTCGCGCCATGACCTGCCGCCTCGCGCACCAGCCGTGCCATCGTCTCGGCATTTCTTGCCGGATCGACGCCGGAACACATCTGGATGGCGGCAGCCTTGAAGGTCATGGCAGTCGGGCTCCTGCGAGCATTCCCGGGAAAGTCCGAACCGGCTTTCCATCAGGGAATTCTTGAAGATACGGCAAAGGAGCGTTTCTGTCGCTCCATTCAGGGCGGAGAAGGTCTAGGCGGCCAGCATCTCGTCGAGCTTTCCGGCCCGCTCCAGCGCATGCAGATCGTCGCAACCGCCAACATGGATGTCGTTGATGAAGATCTGCGGGAATGTGGTGCCGCCATGCGATTTCTCGATCATCTTCTGGCGTACCTGCGGATCGTAAGTCGCATCGTGTTCGAGGAACGAGACGCCCTTGGTTTCCAGAAGCTTTTTGGCGGCCGAGCAATAGCCGCAGAACTGACGCGTATAAATAACGATCGAAGCCATGTTTCCTAACCGCTCCTTCACCGGCAACGATGCCGGACTTTCATTTGTCATATAAGACCGGACATGGCTCTTGCAAAGGTTAAAACCGTGACGTGTCCGGCCCCCTCCCGCTTCAGCGCGCGAGCCGCGGCCGAGACGGTGGCGCCAGTCGTATATACATCGTCGACGAGGACGATGCGTTTTCCGATGAGACCTTGCCTGCCGCTTTCGGCAACGGCAAAGGCGCCGCGAACATTGTCCTCGCGTGCCTTGGCGCCAAGCCCGACCTGCTTGGTCGTGCGCCTGATGCGGCGAAGCGTTGACGACAGATAGGGGCGGCCTGACAGCGCTGCCACGGCACGGGCAAGCTCCGCCGCCTGGTTGTATTTGCGCCCCCAGAGCCGGAAGGCATGCAACGGAACCGGGATGATAGCATCGGCGGAAGCGACCGCGCCATCGCTTGCCCGGACCATCCATTCCGCCATCATTGGCGCGAGATCGGTCCGGTCACGATACTTCAATCCATGCACGAGATCACGTGCGATGCCGTCGTGGATGGCAACGGAGCGCAGACGGTCGAAGACCGGCGGATCGGCGATCGCCTCGGGCGATACCGTTCCCTCCCCATGATCATGGGCAAACGGCAGGCCGAGGATTTCGCAATAGGGCCGCTCGATCAGTTGGAGTGTCGACCAGCAGGGCGCACAGACGGCCCGGTGGCGGCCCATCAGCCGGCCACAGCCGCAACAGACGGGAGGATAGACGAGGTCGATGAGATCGTTGCCGACCTGTCGCAGAAGGGCGAGGCCACCCGCCAGTCCAAATTGCCGCTCTTCCCGGTTCATATGGTTGACTTTACCGTCGCGTGGGTTTCTTTGCAGGACGCTGGAAAACGCTGCAGCGCCACGCGCCATTTCGGATGCGCTGATGTCGCCGCAGCACTTTGAATTTCGGCATGATTTCTCTTTTGAATCGGTTCCGATCCGGGGAGGCCATCATGCTGCCGGAGCAGAGTACCGTGGAAATCATCTTTGACCAGAGCCTCGTCGAGGCGCACCGCCGCCGGGCACTCAACAATGCCGACCCGAAAGCAGCCTTCCTCCTCGATATCGTCGCACAGGAACTGGCCGACCGCGTTAGCGTGGTCGAGCGCCAGTTCGACAAGGCGATGGAGCTGCACGGCTACACCGGCGCAACCGCACTCCGACTTCTGGAAACCGGCAAGGTCGGAACGGTCGAGCGGGTGGAAACGGATGCCGGTTTCGGCACCGCTGCCATGCCGGTTGCGATTGCGCCGCTCGAGCGCGTCCCCGCAGAGCCCGAGACGCTCAATCTTCTCGTCTCTCCGCTTTCCCTCCACCTGACCAACGACACGCCCGGCGCCTTCATTCAGGCGCGCCGGGCACTGAAGCCCGATGGGCTGTTCCTGGCGGCGATCCCCGGCAATGGAACGCTGAACGAGTTGCGCGAGGCGTTGCTTGCGGCAGAAGCCGAGCTGACCGGTGGCGCAAGTCCACGCGTCATTCCCTTTGCCGACGTTCGCGACATGGGCGCATTGCTGCAGCGGGCGGGCTTTGCCCTGCCGGTGGCAGACGCGGAAACCTATACGGTGCGTTATGATTCGCTCTTCGCGCTTATCAGGGATTTGCGGGCGATGGGCATGACCAGCCCGCTGGCAGCCCGCAGCCGGACACCCGTTTCCCGACGCTTTTTCCTGAGGGCCGCGGAAATCTACGCGGAACGCTTTTCCGACCCGGACGGTCGCATCCGTGCAACCTTCTCGGTCGTCTATCTCTCAGGCTGGGCGCCGCACGAAAGCCAGCAGAAACCGCTGAAACCGGGTTCTGCGAAACAACGGTTGTCGGAGGCGTTGGGGACAAAGGAGCGACCGGTCTGAAAACCAGATGTTCGGGTCGTCAGTTCCGCGAATCCAGGAACGTCGTTGTCAGCAGATTGAAAAGAGACAGCAGCGCGTCTCGTAGTTGCTCCAGGCCGAGTATCAGGCTGAGGCAAATCAGGCCCGCGATAAGTCCGTACTCAACCGCAGTGGCCGCATTTTTATCGCGAATAAGGCGCTTCAACGTGTTCATAGGTACCCAGCCCGGTTGGAACTCGCCTCCCGACCGGCAGACACGCAAGGAACCAGTCCGACGCGCCGCCCAGATCAGCAGCCACTCTTGCTGCCGTCGGCATCGATGATGCAGACAGCCCCCGGCATTTCCTGCAGCACGCTGCGGCGCACGGTATAGCGCTTGGTGGTGCCGTTCGAGGGAATAGAGCCGGTCGAAATATTGTCGTAGTCCATCGGCGTGTTCGCGAGCATGCGCTTGTCCGCCTTCGAAGACAGCATCGGGGTCAGGATAAGCGTCAGCGCAATCACGGCTGTTCCAAACAGCAGCGACAGATTGAGCACACCCGTCCGGCGGGACTGGCTCGTCACCATGTCCTTCTCCTGAACCGTCCTCCAGAAATCGTCGTCAACCATCCCAGCCTCACAAACGCATAAGGTGCGGCGAACGGGAGCATCCTTCCCAAGCTTCGTCCTGCCACATTGCCCGAAACCGATACGCCGTTCGCTGAACGCCACGTACCGAAACTGAATTGCAGCTATCTTT
The DNA here is from genome assembly GCF_013283195.1 of Ensifer adhaerens. Taxonomy (GTDB): domain Bacteria; phylum Pseudomonadota; class Alphaproteobacteria; order Rhizobiales; family Rhizobiaceae; genus Ensifer; species Ensifer adhaerens_G. Next base: position 29,912 of record NZ_JABEKT010000005.1, read on the forward strand.
GCGGGAGGGAGATAAACGATCGATTAATAATCGGCCGGTTTTTGGGTAGGTTCAGAGCAAATCCATCAGAAATGGGATGAGCGGCTCGTCGGCAGGAGGCATAGGATAGTCGCGCAGGGCCTTGGAACGCACCCATTTGATCGCCTGGCCTTCCCGGCCAATCGCCACACCTTCATAGCGACGGCAGACATACAGCGGCATGAGCAGGTGGAAATCGTCATAGGTGTGGCTGGCGAAGGTCAGCGGCGCAAGGCAAGCGACCTTGGTCTGGATGCCGAGCTCTTCATCCAGTTCGCGGATCAGCGTTTCCTCCGGCGTCTCGCCGGGCTCAACCTTGCCACCGGGAAACTCCCACAGGCCGGCCAGCGACTTGCCTTCAGGACGCTGTGCGAGAAGGATCCGGCCATCGGAATCGACCAATGCGCAGGCGGCGACGAGAACGATCTTCTTTCCGGTGGCATCCATTCGTCAGGCCTTCGGCGTACGGTAGAGATAGTTGTAGACGTCCGAAAAGCCCGCACTGCGATAGAGCGCCAGCGCTGCCTCGTTGTCTGCCTCGACCTGCAGCCAGGCCTTCTTGGCGCCGCGCAGGCGGGCCCAGCGCAGCGACACGTCGAGCATGGCCTTGCCCAGCCCCTGCCTGCGGAAATGTTCATCGACCGCAAACAGCATGATACCAGCGAGATCATTGTCCTGGACGACCAGCGACACAGCGGTGGGGCCGCTCTCCACATCCTCGAACAGGAACAGACCGCTTTCCGGCTTGATGGCGTTGATGATCTCGGCAAGTGCCGCCTTGGTCTTGGGGTCGTCCTTGCCGATGCGGATGCGCGCATCGACGAAGCGGCCGACATCCTTGATCGGCAGATGGTCGATACCTTCGCCGAAATCACGCTCGGCAATGTCAGCCATCATCACGGTGCTGTGGGAAAAGGCAGTCCAGCCTTCGCCGTCCATGTGGGCGATCAGTTGCGGCGGCGTCAACGGCGTCTGGCGCACGGTCAGCGGCCGCCCGTAATCGGCAAAGCGTCTGGCGGCCTTTTCCAGCCGAACCGGGATGTCGCGGTAATCCGAGGGATCGAGCGGGTTGACCGAATTGAGGCGCTTGGAATCGTGACCGGCGTTCAGCCGGATCAGCCAGCTGCCGTCATAGTGGACCGACGCTGCCGGCCAGGCGCGAAAACCGACTGCCTCAAGCCGTCGCACGCTCGGAAGATCAACCATCCGCTTGTCCTTGCCTCCAGCCGCGGCATCACCTGTGCCGGGCTGTGTCTCGTTCGATGTCATCTGCTTACCCCCAACCGGCCAAACCCGGATACCGTCAATGCGAGCGCTTTAGGAGCCGCAGGCCCCGACAAGACCGCTTCACGAAGGCATCAGCTTCTGTAGTCGCCGTTGATCTCGACATATTCCTTGGTGAGGTCACAGGTAAAGACCGTCGCGCGCCCGGAACCAAGGCCGATTTCGACGCGGATCGGGATATCCTGCGCCTTCATGACCGCCGTTGCGGCCGCTTCCGAATAGGTCGGATCGCGCTCGCCCTCGACGGCGACGCGCACATCGCCGAACCAGATCGCCAAGCGGTCGCGCTCGGCCATTTCGCCTGATTTGCCGACGGCCATGACGACGCGTCCCCAATTGGCGTCCTCGCCGGCGACCGCCGTCTTGACCAGCGGTGAATTGGCGATCGAAAGCGCGATCCGCTTGGCAGCCGCATCGTTCTCGGCACCTTCCACCGTGACGGCAACCATCTTGCGAGCGCCCTCGCCGTCGCGAACGACCTGGAGTGCCAGATCGCGCAGCAGGTCGTTGAGCGCCGCGCGGAAGGCGTCGAGCTTCGCGTCAGACGCGTCCGTCACCTGCTGCTGGCCGTCGACAGCGGCAGCACCGGTCGCAAACAGCATCAGCGTATCGGACGTCGAGGTGTCGCTGTCGACCGTGACCGAATTGAACGTCGGGCCGACGCCGGCCGAAAGCAGCGCCTGAAGTGCTGCCGGAGCGATGTCCGCGTCGGTGACGACGAAGGAGAGCATGGTCGCCATGTCAGGCGCGATCATGCCGGCACCCTTGGCGATACCGTTGATCGTGACTTTGACGCCACCGATCTCGGCGCTGCGGGTGGCGACCTTCGGATAGGTGTCCGTCGTCATGATCGCCTTGGCGGCCTCGAACCAGAACGCTTCCGTGCCGGCAGCGGCGAGATCGTCGAGCACGCCAGAAAATTTCGTCGCGTCCAACGGTTCACCGATCACGCCGGTCGAAGCCAGGAACACCTCGCTCTCGGCGCAACCGACGGCTTTCGCTGCCGATTTTGCCGTCAGCTCCGTCGCTTCGCGGCCCTTCTTGCCCGTAAAGGCATTCGCGTTGCCGGAATTGACGACCACCGCGCGTGCAACACCGCCGCCCAGGTTCTGGCGGCAGAAATCGACAGGCGCCGACGGGCACTTGGAGCGCGTGAACACGCCGGCAACGGCAGCAGGCTCGTCGAAAACCATCATCAGCACGTCGGTACGGTTCTTGTACTTGATGCCGGCCGCGGCCGTTGCCATGCGAACGCCGCGCAGGGCGGGCATGTCGACAAAGGTTTTTGGAGCAAGCGGAGAGACGGAACCGGACATGGGAAACCTGCCTGAAGAACGTGGGATCAAGGTGAAGTTGCGACAAATGCCCGAACGGCCTTCAGCCGTCGGGCATCGACAAGAAACGTTGATCGACGGGCCCTGCCCTTGGACGGGCCCGTCAGTCGAGAGATTACTTGGCTTCCTGCGCCTTGTTGGCCTCGTCATAGGCCTTCTTCAGAGCCGGATCGGAAATCTCAACACCGGTATCCTTCTTGGCAGCAGCAAGCAGCTCAACGTATTTGTCGCGCATGACAAGCTGACGAACCTGCGGTTCGACCTGCTCCAGCGTCGGCGGAGCCTGCGGGCGCTTGTCTTCTACCAGGATGACGTGGAAGCCGAACTGCGTCTTCACCGGCGTCTTGGTGTAGGCGCCCTTGTCGAGCGTGAACACGACGGCTTCGAATTCAGGAACCATCCGGCCCTTGGTGAAATAGCCGAGGTCGCCGCCGTCGTCCTTGTTCGGGTCGGAAGACTTGGCCTTGGCCAGCTCGACGAAGCTCTTGCCGGCGTCGAGTTCCTTGATGATTTCCTTGGCTTCTTCCTCGGTCTTGACGAGGATATGGCGTGCCTTGACTTCTTCCTGGACCGGAACGGCCGCGATTTCCTTGTCGTAGCGCGCCTTCACCTCTTCCTTGGTGATGGCATCGACGACGTGCTTCTTGAAGAAGGCATTGTGCAGTTCGCGTTCGGTCAGGTAGGCGACACGCTGCTTGAACGTCGCGTCGTCCTGAAGGCCTTCCGCCTCTGCGGTCTTCGACAGAAGCTTGACGTCGATGACGGCCGACAGCGCGGCTGCGCGCTTCTGCTCTTCCGGCATCTGCTGGAGCTGAGGGTCGAGACCGCCAAGGGCGAGATTGAGCTCGGACTGGCGCACTTCTTCGCCACCGACCGTGGCGATGACCGGGTCCGCATCTTCGGCGCGCGCGACACCATGAACGGCGATCGCCGCAACCAGGGCCGCAGCGGCCAGGGTCTTCAACTTCGACATGCTCGTAACCTTTCACCTTTGGCCATCAACGCGATTGCGTCGGCCTCGTGGCGGCTGAACACCACCAGAATGTGGCGGTTCTGTAGCCGTCCGGCCACGCAAGTGCGTTGACATAATTCGACCCCCCTCTTATCTGTCACGCAACCTCGCGTCCAGAACAGTTTCCGGGCGTTTCACGGCATTGCGCGGTTTTGGACAGTGCGGCCAGTGGAACCCAAGGCAACAAAAAAGAAAGGACCATTCATATGGTCAGTCTCGGCGGCCTAGCCCGCAAGTTGTTTGGCTCCTCCAACGATCGCCGCGTGCGTGGCTACAAGGCGAGGGTCGATGCCATCAACGCTCTTGAAGCCGACATGAAGGCTTTGTCGGATGAGGCACTCGCCGCCAAGACCGTGGAATTCCGCAAGGAATTCGCAGACGGCAAGACGCTGGACGACCTCCTGGTGCCGGCTTTCGCGGTTGCCCGGGAAGCCGCCCGCCGCGTGCTTGGCCTGCGCCCCTTCGACGTCCAGCTGATCGGCGGCATGATCCTGCATGAGCGCGCCATCGCCGAAATGAAGACCGGCGAAGGCAAGACGCTCGTCGCGACCCTGCCGGTCTACCTCAACGCGCTCGCCAGCAAGGGCGTGCACGTCGTCACCGTCAACGACTACCTGGCACAGCGCGACGCCGCCACCATGAACCGCATCTACAGCTTCCTCGGGCTGACGACCGGCGTCATCGTTCATGGCCTGACGGATGACCAGCGCAAGGCCGCCTATGGCTGCGACATCACCTACGCGACCAACAACGAGCTCGGCTTCGACTATCTGCGCGACAACATGAAGTACGAGCGTGCGCAGATGGTTCAGCGCGGCCACTTCTTCGCCATCGTCGACGAAGTCGACTCGATCCTCGTCGACGAAGCGCGCACGCCGCTGATCATCTCCGGCCCGCTCGACGATCGCTCGGACCTCTACAACACGATCAACGAGTTCATTCCGATGCTTTCGCCGGAAGACTACGAGATCGACGAAAAGCAACGCTCGGCCAACTTCTCCGAAGAAGGCACCGAGAAGCTCGAAAACCTTCTGAGACAGGCAGACCTGCTCAAGGGTGAATCGCTCTACGACATCGAGAACGTCGCGATCGTCCACCACGTCAACAACGCGCTCAAGGCCCACAAGCTGTTCCAGCGCGACAAGGACTACATCGTACGCAACGGCGAGATCGTCATCATCGACGAATTCACCGGCCGCATGATGCCGGGGCGCCGCTATTCCGAAGGCCAGCACCAGGCGCTCGAAGCCAAGGAAAAGGTGCAGATCCAGCCCGAGAACCAGACGCTCGCCTCGATCACCTTCCAGAACTATTTCCGCATGTATTCCAAGCTCGGCGGCATGACCGGCACGGCTTCCACCGAAGCGGAAGAATTCGGCAACATCTACGGCCTGGAAGTCATCGAGGTCCCGACCAACCTGCCGATCAAGCGTATCGACGAGGACGACGAAGTCTATCGGACGCAGGGCGAAAAGCTGAAAGCCATCATCGACGAGATTAAGTCGGCGCACGAGCGCGGCCAGCCGATGCTGGTCGGCACGACGTCGATCGAAAAGTCCGAACAGCTTGCCGACCTCCTGAAGAAGTCGGGCTTCGACAACTTCCAGGTGCTGAACGCGCGTTACCACGAGCAGGAAGCCTTCATCGTGGCCCAGGCCGGCGTTCCCGGTGCCGTCACGATCGCCACCAACATGGCCGGCCGCGGTACCGACATTCAGCTCGGCGGCAACGTCGACATGCGCATCCAGCAGGAACTCTCGGAAGTCGAGCCCGGCCCTGAGCGCGACCAACGCGAACAGGCGATCCGTGCCGAGGTGCAGCAACTGAAGGAAAGGGCGCTTGCCGCCGGCGGACTTTACGTCCTCGCCACCGAACGTCACGAAAGCCGCCGTATCGACAACCAGCTGCGCGGCCGCTCCGGCCGTCAAGGTGACCCGGGCCGGTCCAAGTTCTACCTGTCGCTCCAGGACGACCTGATGCGCATCTTCGGCTCCGACCGCATGGACGGCATGCTGCAGAAGCTCGGCCTGAAGGAAGGCGAGTCGATCATCCACCCCTGGATCAACAAGGCGCTCGAGCGCGCGCAGAAGAAGGTCGAAGCCCGCAACTTCGATATCCGCAAGAACCTTCTGAAATACGACGACGTGCTCAACGACCAGCGCAAAGTGATCTTCGAGCAGCGCATCGAGCTGATGGATGCCGTCAGCGTCACCGAAACCGTGACCGACATGCGCACCGAAGTCATCGAGGACATCGTATCCAAGCGCATCCCTGAGCGCGCCTATGCCGAGCAGTGGGACGTCGCCGGCCTCAAGGCCGACGTGCAGCAGTACCTCAACCTCGACCTGCCGATCGTCGAATGGGCGGCCGAGGAAGGCATCGACGAGGCCGATATTCTCGAGCGCGTCACGACAGCCACCGAAAAGGCCGTTGCCGACCGTGCCGAGCGTTTCGGACCGGAGATCATGCAGTATGTCGAGCGCTCGGTGATCCTGCAGACACTCGACCATCTCTGGCGCGAACACATCGTCAACCTCGACCACCTGCGTTCGGTCATCGGTTTCCGTGGTTATGCGCAGCGCGATCCGTTGCAGGAATACAAGTCCGAAGCATTCGAGCTGTTTCAGGCGCTGCTCGGCAACCTGCGCCAGGCCGTAACGGCCCAGCTGATGCGCGTCGAACTGGTGCGCGAGGCGGCCGAAGCACCGCAGCCGGTTCCGCCGATGATGGAAGGTCACCATATCGACCCGCTGACCGGCGAAGACGATTTTGGCGGCGGCTCCGGTTCGCTGCTGGCCGTCGCTCCGGAAAACCGCAACCCGGCCGATCCGTCGACCTGGGGCAAGGTCTCGCGCAACGAGGCCTGCCCATGCGGCTCCGGCAAGAAGTACAAGCACTGCCACGGAATTTACGAAGCCTGATCTGAAAATGCCGCCTCCGGGCGGCATTTTTGTTTGCGAGGCGGGAAAGGCGAACACCGCCTCGCCTCCCGATGTCCAGTGGCGGGGCCGAACGATCTGGCGTTGGCCGGTTGCGATCCAAAGAGCGTCTTTTCGGCACCGGACGGGGTCCATCCGCTCGGCTCCCTCCCCAAGGCAAACCCGCCGACTGAACCGTTTGTTAACGCTGATCTGGCACAACCAAACCCTGTATTGCGTAATCTCAGGGTGTTCTCGTGTTCATGGCGGTGTGTCAAACAGCCGGACGAATGCTGCCGTCAGCGCTTCGTCACCGCTTGTCTCCGCTGGGGGGCATGCTGGTCGCCGCCCTGACCGAACCCGACCCCAAAAACACGGCACGGCGCATGGCGCTGGTCGCCTTCGCCATCCGCATCCTCAGCGCCGCAATCGCCTTCCTGTCCCAGATCATTCTCGCGCGCCTGATGGGCGAGTTCGAGTACGGCATCTTCGTCTTCGTCTGGGTGCTCGTGATCCTGTTCGGCAACCTGTCCTGCGTCGGCTTCCATTCGGCTGTGATCCGTTTCCTGCCGGAATACCAGGCAACAGCGGCGCTGGACGAAATTCGCGGCCTGACGACCACCGCGCGCATCTTTGCCCTCGTGTCGGCAAGCACGCTCGCCCTCGTCGGGTTTGCGGGCCTGTGGCTGTTTGCGGAACGGATCGAGGGTTACTACCTCGTGCCGCTTTATCTCGGCCTGTTCATTCTGCCGATGATCGCGCTCGGCGACGTGATGGACGGCACCGCCCGCGCCCATGGTTGGCCGCTTTCAGCCATGAGCCCCACCTTCATCATCCGCCCTCTACTGGTGCTCGCCTTCATGGTGCTGGCAACGACGATGGGCGCGCCGCACACGGCGCGCACTGCCATGGCCGCAGCCATGGCCGCCGTCTATGCGACGACCATCAGCCAGTTCCTCGTACTCACCTGGCGGTTGCGTTCGCGCTACGTCCGAGGACCGCTGCGCATCGAAATGGGACGCTGGCTCACGGTCGCGGTGCCGATCTTCCTGATCGACGGCTTCGGATTCCTGCTGACCAATTCCGACGTTGTCATTGTCGGCTTCTACCTGAAGCCGGACGATGTCGCCGTCTACTTCGCCGCCGCCAAGACGATGGCGCTGGTTCACTTCGTCATGTTCTCCGTCAAGGCGGCAGCAGGTCCGCGGATTGCCGGAGCCATGGCCGCAAAAGACCGCAGGCAATTGGCCGAGATCGCCATCGAAAGCGCCCGCTGGGCGTTCTGGCCGTCACTGGTGCTCGGTGCAGTCGTCCTGGCGGCCGGCCCGATCCTGCTCTCGCTGTTCGGTCCGGCCTTCGTCGGCGGCTGGCCTTTGATGGCCATCCTGTTTGCCGGCATCATGGCCAAGGCCTTCATCGGGCCCGCCGAAATCCTGCTGACGATGGCCGGCCAGCAGACGCTGTGCGTGATCCTGTACGCCGGCGCTCTGGTGGCAAACCTCGCGCTGAACTTGAGCCTCATTCCTCTTTTCGGATTGATTGGTGCTGCATTTGCAACCGCCGGTGCTATGTTCGTCGAGGCAATGCTGCTTCATTTCGCCGTAAGGCGCACCTTCGGCTTCGCGCTGTTCGCTTTCGCAAGCGGGCGTTCGAACCATGACAACAACGGGGCGATCCATCCATGATCGGCAATACCAATCTTCCCGGTGACGCAGACGACAGAGCTGCCCGCATCCTTGGCGGGCTGGCACCGATGGGCCATTCCCATCCCCAGGCGGAGCACATGCTTGCGGTCGGACGCCCCGGACGGCATCTCGCTATCTACCCGGCCAAGGCCGGCTATGAATTGCAGGGCGAACTCGACTTCCTGTCGAACCGGGCGCTTGAGCCGAACGTCTTCTTCACCGGCCGTTTCCTGGCGCCGGCGATGCCCAGGCTCGAGGAACGCGTGATCCGGCTCGCCATCATCAGGGACAACAACGAGCGCCGCAGCCGCATGCGCTTCCTGATGCCATTTTCGATCGAGAAGCCCGGCTTTTCGATCGGCGCACCGATTATCCGCGCCTGGTCCAATCCCTTCGGCCCGCTTGGCGTGCCGCTGCTCGATGCCGAGGATGCGGCCGAAACAATCGACAACCTGCTTGAAGCCCTGACCAATCCGTCGGCAAGCCTCCCCCCGGTTCTGGTTCTGCCGGATGTGCGCCTCAAGGGCAAGTTCGCGCAACTGGCGCGTGCTGTCGCCATCGGCCGAAACCTGCCGCTGACAGTGACTGACACGTTCAGCCGGCCGATGCTCGAAAGCCTGCTCGATGGCCCGACCTATCTGAAAAAGGCGATCAGCCCGGCGCATTTCCGCGAATTGCGGCGCCAATGGAACCAGCTGGAAAAGCGCGGGAAACTCGCCTATTCCGTCGCGCGCCAGCCGAGCGAGATCCGCATTCGCATGGAAGAGTTCCTTGCGCTGGAAGCGTCCGGCTGGAAGGGCCGCGAACGCAGCGCCATGGTGCTCGACCGCTTCCGCGCGGCCTTCGCGCGCGAGGCAATCACCAACCTCGCCGAAGCCGACAGCGTTCGTATCCACACACTCGACCTCGACGGAAAGGCCATTGCCTCCATGGTCGTTTTCCTGATGTCGGGCGAAGCCTATACGTGGAAGACGGCCTACAATGAGCAATATGCGAAGTTCTCGCCGGGCAAGCTGCTTTTGGCGGAACTGACCGAATGGCACCTCGACGACGCCAACATCGCCCGTTCGGATTCCTGCGCCGTTCCCGACCACCCGATCATGAGCCGGTTCTGGCAACAGCGGGAAGAAATGGGCACGCTCGTCATCGGCCTGCAGCAGACCCGCGACCGCGACGTTCGCCAGGTCGCAGCACAGTTGCACCTCTACCGCAACACCCGCAACATGGCGCGGATGCTGCGGGAAAAGATCAAGGCGCTCGCCGGCCGTTGACCGGCGTCCTCAGATGGGCGCGTGCGGCGGCTCCGCCGCCGCCTGCTCGCGCAGGAACCGCCTGATAACCTTGCCCGATGTCGTCAGCGGCAGGCTGTCGACGAACGCGATCTCCCGCGGATATTCATGCATCGACAGACGCGTCTTCACCCAGTCGCGGATCGATTGTGCGGTTTCTTCGTCGCCAGCCACGCCGGGCCTCAGGACGACATAGGCCTTGACGATTTCCGTGCGCAACGCGTCCGGCTTTCCGACGGCCGCGGCAAGCTGGACGTCCGGATGTCCGGCAAGGCAGTCCTCAATCTCTCCAGGACCGATGCGGTAGCCTGATGAGGTGATCACGTCGTCATCGCGCCCGAAGAAAGTGAAGTAGCCCTCGCCATCCATCACGCCCTGGTCGCCGGTCGTCATCCAGTCGCCGATAAACTTTGCGTCCGTCGCCCTCTCGTTCTTCCAGTACCCGAGAAACATCACGGGATCTGGTCTGCGGATCGCCACCTGGCCGATAGTTCCGGCCGGCAATTCCTGGCCGTCACCGTCGATGATCGCCACCCGGTGGCCTGGAACCGCCTTGCCCATCGAGCCCGGCTTGACCACGCTGAGATCGGCGGCCGACGAAATGACGATGTTGCACTCCGTCTGGCCGTAGAACTCGCTGACCTCGAGGCCGAGGGCTGCCTTGGCCCATTCGAAGGTTTCCCGCCCGAGCGCCTCGCCGGCAGAACCGATGGTTCTGAGATTGAGACGGTACCGCTCGCGCGGCCTGTCGATCGCCTTCATCAGCCGCAGCGCCGTCGGCGGAATGAAGGCATTGCGCACGTCCATCTCTTCCAGAATCCGGAAGGCGGTATGCGGGTCGAATTTTTGCGCCGGCGACGAAACCACGGGAACGCCGAGCAGCAACGAGGGCAGGAGCGCGTTCAGCAAGCCGCCAGCCCAGGCCCAGTCGGCGGGCGTCCACATCCGGTCATCAGGCTGCGGCAGGAAATGGTGGTGAAACTGGAACCCCGGAAGATGGCCGAGCAGCACCCGATGGCCATGCAGCGCGCCCTTGGGCGGCCCTGTCGTTCCCGAAGTGTAGATCATCAGTGCTGCATCGTCGGGCCTGGTGTCGGCGGCGACGAAGCCGTCGGCGCCCCCTGAGGCAAGCTCAGTGAAGTCGAGCGTCCCTGGCCTGGGCTCGGCGCCGCTCAACACGACCAGCCGCAGCCCCGGCAGCCGCCCGCGGATGGCGGCGACGCGCTCGTGGCCGAAGGCATTGGTGACGATCGCAGCGGCACCGGCGTCGTGCAGACGGTATTCCAGCGCCTCGACCCCGAACAAAAGGGCGAGCGGCAGGGCAATCGCACCGAGCTTGTAAATGGCGGCATGCGCAATGGCGGCCTCGAACCCCTGCGGCAGCAGGATCGCCACGCGGTCCCCCGGCTTGATCCCCTGGCGCTCAAGCCCGCGCGCGAAGGCGGAGGATTGCCGCGAGAAAGCGCCGTAGGTCAGTGTGCGATGATCGCCGTCCGGGCTGAAATGCTGAAGACAGATGCGCTCCGGCTCACGCGCGGCCCAGGCATCGCTGACGGCGACACCGATGTTGAACTTCTTGGGGATCTGCCACTCAAACGCGCGGTAGAGTTCGTCGTAATTTTCGATTGTCGGTAACATGGCCCCGCCGCGACAGACTTCTGCTGCACTGCACCTAACATCTTCGTCGGCCTCAGTTCAATCGCCAGCGCGACGCGGGCTATCCACCGACAGGCACGAGCTTCCTCTTTCGTCGCCTCCACGCATTCCTCACGTCAGCGCGGCGGCTCTTCGGCGAGAAGCGTTCTGACGTGACCGAGAATACGCCTGAAACCATCGACCCCGCCCCCACCCCGGGAGATTACCACCGCACCTTGCCATGCAGCCGTCACGATCGCTGCTCGCGACGCCGCCTGCGCCGGCGACCAACCCACTTCGACGAGATTGCGCGCCAGCAATCTTTCGATATCACCAAGCAACGCCGCCGCCAGTTCGCGCATCGCCACGGTTGTCGCAACGGGATCGACCATCGTCTGCCCCACCGGGCAACCGATGATTTCCCCTTGCGCTGCGTAGAACGTCTCGATGCGGAAAAACACCCGCTCGATCCGCTGCAATGGCATCAGTTCAGGCGCTTCGAAGATCGGCAGCGTCTCCTTTCGGAAATGCGCTACCGCCTGCTCGAACAGCGCCTCGAACAACGCGGCCTTGCTCGGAAAATGGTGAGTGATCTTGCCGAGCGAGATCCCGAGCGCGGCGGTGATCTCGGAAAAGGAGGAGGCGGCATAACCACGAACGAAAATCAGCCGCCCAGCGGCATCGAGGATTTCTTCGCGCGTTTTCAGCCCCTTGTCGTAGCCCATGATGCCCTAGCTCGCAGAAGCGATCGATCGACGGAAGAACCAGAAGGTGCCGCCCGGCACGAAGCTGAACAGCATCGCCTTGAAGGCCCAACCGCGCGGCTGATCTCCTAAGGACAGTTCGTTGATGACGGCCCAGATATAGGTGAGGAAGGCAAGGCCATGCAAAGGCCCCAGGAAGCGCGTCACCTCGCCGTAGCCGAGGCCATGCTTCAGCGGCACGCCGACGAAGACGAGGAGCAGCAAAGTCGTGCCCTCTGCGATCGCTGCGATACGCAGCAGACGGGAGACTTTTTGATTGGTTTTATGTTCGGGCATAGCCATACCTACTTGATGACGGCGAGGGAAACGATGGTGACGGTCAGCGCCTGCCCCGCAAATTGCAGCACACGGATGCGGGTGGCGGGGACGATGCCGTGGCGCAGCGAGGCGACGGTTGCCGCGATGGCGCCGTGCAGACCAGTCATCGCGAAGACGCCGGCAAGCTTGAGCTGGAACCAGAGCTCGCCGAGCGTTTCCGGCCCACGCAGAAAGAACAGCGTCGCGCCTAAGAGAAGCGTCGCAAGCATCGCCGGATTGACGACCAGACGCAGGCAGCGTTGCTCCACCGCACTCAACAGGTCAGCATTGTCCTGCTGCGCCAGCACCTGCCGATGGCTGCCAAGCAGAACGACCAGCAGACATTGCCCACCGAGCCAGACGACCACCGAGACGACATGCGCCGCCTTGACCCAGAGATAATAGGGAAAAATCAGATCGAGCATGACCACCCAAAAACAGAATGATCTTTCTGTTTTATCGAAATTGAAGCGGAAGTCACTGCGACAAATCGGCAGTGGCCTGTGCAACACGGAGGATGAATTGCCTAGAGGCAGAAAAGCACGTCTACCGTGCCCTTGAGACGGAATGCAGCCAAATCAGTGACAACGCCGCGTTGCCTGCTCATCCAACTCGCTTTTTAGTCCATGTTGCGTATAGCTAGGGCGAGCCAATGCGCGTTGGGAGGCTTCTGTGGTCTTGGCGATGATCGCTATTCACTATCTACCCTTGCTGATAGCGTTCTTCTGGTGGTCGACGCGAACGGTTCAATTGAACTGGCGCAGTCTCTCGGCTGACGTCCTTAGTATCCCCAGCGTACTGCTCGTTTTGCTAGGCATCCCAAACATGTCTCAAGCTGTCGCCCACTGGTTCTTTGTCTTCAGTGCGGTCACGCTCGGCGCACTTCCGCTCGCCACAATAGGAGCTCACGTCCTTGCTGGCCGGCTCCTGGGGTTAGCCGCCCGCAAGGGTTGGCGTGTACTGAGCAGGGCAAAATGACGTGCCCCGAATATCACCGTTGTCTCTTGGCCCTGATGACAGATGAAGAGTTGATAGAAATCTTCCCTTGAATAGGAACAGAACGGTATTAAACCGTCGAAAAACAGCGAAAAATCTCAATAAAAACAGCGCTGGTTTTTTAAGAGTGGTGCCCCATGCCGGGGTCGAACCAGCACTCCTTTCGGAACTCGATTTTGAGTCGAGCGCGTCTACCAATTCCGCCAATGGGGCTCAGGGATGTAAGATATCAGCGGCGTGGATTTACACGAAGGTTTTTGCTGCGGTCAACCATCATTTTCAACTTGCTCCGCAACAATCACGAAAGCGTGCAGAGACGACGCAGGCGAGACGATTTACAGCGCGCGCCGTCGCACCTAAGAAGGCCATCATTCAGTTGCAATGCAGCATATGCCGGACACCAATCCCGATGCTTTCCCGCGTGAGGTACGCATGATCGACGCTTCCACCGCTTCCCGCCATCACCTCGTCATCGCCGTTCTCCTGACGCTCGGCATGGCGGCGACCGTTGGCGGCGCGCTCGGTTTCGAGCATATCGGCGGCTATATCCCCTGCGCGCTTTGCCTCTTGCAGCGCGACCCCTATTACTACGGCATCCCGCTCGGCATTCTGGCCGTTATCACCAGCGCCTTGAAGCTGCCGGCCTGGACGACGCGCACGCTGCTTCTGGCGATCGGCATCCTGATGCTCGTGGGTGCCGGCATGGGCGTATACCACTCGGGCGCTGAATGGGGCTTCTGGGAAGGGCCGTCGACCTGCGCGACAACGGCGCAGGGCGTATCGTCCAATGTCGGCGATCTCTTAGGTGACCTCGATTCCAAGCATGGTCCCTCTTGCACGGAAGCAGCGCTTCGGGTGCTCGGCCTCTCCTTTGCCGGCTGGAACGTCATTGCCAGCCTGATCTTTGCAGCGATCGCCCTGCGCGGCGCTGCCAAGGCCTGATTGAGACGTAAAATCACCTTTCGCCTGAAGAGACGGCCGCGTGAAGAGGTTCACGCGGCGTGGCTTTGCCCCGGCGTTCGAGGCGCTGTCGCCGACAATCCGATAGCCGAAATACCTCAGGGCTGCAGTTCGACATCCCAGTAGAGATAGTCCATCCAGCTTTCATGCAGGTGGTTCGGCGGGAATAGCCGCCCGTTGTTGTGCAGGTCCTGCACCGTCGGCTGGTAGGGCTTCTGGTGCGGGACCATGCCTGCCTGCTTCGGCAACTTGCTGCCCTTGCGCAGATTGCAGGGCGAGCAGGCCGCAACGACGTTGTCCCAGGTCGTCTGACCGCCATGGGCGCGCGGCACTACGTGGTCGAAGGTCAGGTCGTCGGGCGTGCCGCAATACTGGCATTCGAACTTGTCGCGCAGGAAGACGTTGAACCGGGTGAACGCCGGATGACGCGACGGCTGCACGTAGCTCTTGAGGCAAACCACGCTCGGCAACCGCATAGAGAAGCTGGGCGAGGAGACCGAGTGCTCGTACTCCGCAAGGATAATCACACGGTCAAGGAAGACCGCCTTGATCGCGTCCTGCCAGGACCAGAGCGACAAGGGGTAATAACTCAGCGGCCGATAGTCAGCGTTCAAGACGAGCGCCGGTAAGGCCTGCGGTGAGACTGCAATCGTCAAGCGTATTCTCCTGATCGATTCGGCATCTGCACCTTCTATATTAGGCCCGTTGCAACAGGATTGTGAAGCAGGAAAGAAAAAAGCGAACCTTGGATTCGCTTTTTCCTTCAAGGTGTCACAGGAACGGCATCCCGGCGCATTTCCTGCGCGTAATAGGCCCAGAACAGACGCGCCGCGACGCTGCGCCACGGCGCCCAGTGCGCGGCCAGCGAATCAATCTCGCGGGCGGTCGGGCGAAGCTCGAGGCCGAGCCCATGGCCGATGGCGTTCTGCAGCGCGACGTCGCCGGATGGAAAGACATCCGGATGTCCGGCGCAAAACAAGAGATAGACCTCCGCAGTCCAGCGCCCGACGCCTTTGATCATCGTCAGCTCGCGGATCGCGTCCAGCGCTTCGACATTGCAGATCGCGTCGAGGTCGATATCGCCGGCAACGACCGCCTGCGCCACCCGCCGCAGCGTATCGGCCTTGGCGCGGGAAAGCCCGATCGCACGGCAATCCTCGTCGCTGAGCGAGAGCGCGGCAGGCGCGGTAATCTCGCCGAGCGAGCCTTCCATGCGTTTCCAGATCGCCGCAGCACTCGCCTTCGAGACCATCTGCGACACGATGATACTGGCAAGCCCGCGATAGCCGGGATCCGTTCGCCTGAGCGGCACCGGACCGGCCCTGGCCACGACATGTTCGAGACGGGCGTCGAGCATCACCAGGCCGGCAAGACCCGCCTCGATGTCCTCATGTGTCCGGATGATCCGCATGGCGCCTCCAAAAAGCGGATGATTTTTATACCGCTTCCATGTCAAAGGGAAACGATGGCAGACACGTCATCCGCACAACCCGTTTTCCGTTTTGCACCGAGCCCGAACGGACTTTTGCATCTGGGCCACGCGCTGTCGGCGATGCTCAACCACGATATGGCGCAAGCGTCGAACGGGCGGTTCCTGTTGCGCATCGAGGATATCGACCGGACGCGCTGCCGCCCCGAGTTCGAAACGGCAATCGTCGACGACCTCGCATGGCTCGGACTTGAATGGGAACAGCCGGCGCGTCGACAATCGGATCACCTCGACGTCTACGCATCCGCCTTGAAACGGCTTGATGATATGGGCCTCGCCTACCCCTCCGCGATGTCCCGCGGCGAGATCAAGGCGGCGGTTGCCGATGCCGAAACGCGGGGCCGTGCCTGGCGGCGCGATCCGGATGGCGCACCACTCTATCCCGGACGCGAGCGCGATCTGGGGCGCGACGCGCGCAACGCCATTCTGGCCGGCGACAAACCCCATGCCTGGCGGCTGGACATGCAAAGGGCCGTGCTTGCGGCCGGCGCAACGCCCCTGACCTGGCAGGAGACCGGCCACGGCCCGGAGGGAGAGACGGGCCTCATAGCGGCCGATCCGGCGGCCTGGGGCGATGTCATCCTGTCGCGCTCTGATGCGCCGTCAAGCTATCATCTGTCCGTCGTCGTCGACGACGCGCTGCAAGGCATTACCCATGTGGTGCGTGGCCGCGACCTCTATCATGCAACTGCGGTGCATCGCCTGTTGCAGCGGCTCCTCGACCTGCCGGAGCCGGTCTACCATCATCACCGCCTTTTGCTCGGCGCGGACGGCCGGAAACTCTCCAAGAGCAATCGCGACACTGGCATCTCCGCCTTCCGCGAGGCTGGCCGCACGCCGGCGGACATCAGGGCATTGATCCTCTAGGCGAACCTAATCCCCGGTCGCGCGCTGTCCCTGGAAGCTGCGCCGCACCATGCGCTTGACCCGGTACTTCAGGATGGCCGCGTTGATCTCGGCGCCGATGATGAAGATCGCCGCGACCATATAGAGGAACACCAAGACGATCATGATCGAGGCAAGGCCGGCATAGGTCGAGACATAGGTCGCAAAGGTCGAAAGATAGTAGGCGAAGGTATAGCCCCCGATCGTCCAGCAGAGCAGCGTCAGGAAGATGCCGGGCAACACGTCGATCACCTTGCGATGCCCGTCCGGCAGCCACAGATGCGACATGAAGAGCCCGCCCGTGACCACGACCAGAGCCAGCGGCAGGCTCCAGTTGTCGACGGTCGCCAACACCCCGTCAAGCCAGGGCAGCCATTCGCCGGCGTAGCGAAGTGCTAGCGGCACAGCGACGAGCAGGATGCTGAGCGCTGCCAGGATCAGTACCCCTGCAATCACGAAGCCGAGGCTCGCCAGGCGCGTCACATACCAGTAGCGGCTTTCCGTCACCCTATAGGCGCGGTTGAGCGACACCCGCAGCGCCTCGACGCCATTCGAGGCGAAATAGGCGGCCGCGAGCACCGAAACGGTCAACAGGCCCCCACGCGGAATGGTCAGAACCTGGACGATCTCGTTGGCGATCGGGGTGGCGATCGATTCCGGCCAGGCGTCGAAAATGAGATGAACGGCGGTCTCGGCAAACTGATCGGCCCCGAGGAAACTGCCGAGTGCCGTTCCGAAAATCAGGAATGGGAAGACGGCAAGCAGCGAGGAGAGCGCCACATGGCTCGCCATGGCCCAGCCGTCGTCCAGACTGAAGTGCCATAGCGCATCGAACACGACTTTCCAGGTGATGCGTATAAACGATGGCATTTCCACTCCGGCCGAGTGGCACCAGGGTCACCTGCATTCGCATGCGGGGCCTCCGATGCCGTTCCATGGCTTTGGCGCTCGGCCAACCGCGACAACGTACACGGGTTCGGGCTCGCGCAATTCAATTGTATCCCGCCGATGAATATGGGAAACGGGGGCAGGATTTCTACAGGAATCGACAGGATGTCCGATCGCCCCACAATCATTGTCACCGGATGTTCATCCGGGATCGGCGCCCATTGCGCCCGTGCGCTCAAGGCCGACGGCTGGCGGGTGTTCGCCACCGTCCGCCGCGAAGACGACCGCAGCGCTCTAGAAAACGAGGGCATCGAAACCTTCCTGATGGACTATACCCAGCCGGAAACGATCGCTGCCTTGGTCGAAGCCGTGATGGCGCGTTCGGGCGGCCGCATCGATGCTTTGTTCAACAACGGCGCCTATGGCCAGGCCGGTGCCGTCGAGGATCTGCCGACCGAGGCCTTGCGGCTGCAGCTCGAAACCAACGTCATTGGCTGGCACGACCTGACGCGCCGGGTGATCCCCGCCATGCGCGCCCGCGGAAGCGGCCGCATCGTGCAATGCTCCTCCATTCTCGGCATCGTGCCCTATCGCTGGCGCGGCGCCTACAACGCCTCGAAGTTCGCGATCGAGGGGCTGTCGCTGACGCTGAAGATGGAGCTCGCAGGCAGCGGCATCGAGGTCAGCCTGATCGAACCGGGACCGATCGCCTCCAGGTTTACCGCCAATGCCGTGACCTATATCGAGCGCTTCATCGACCTGAAGACATCAGTGCACCGGGTCGAATACGAACGGCAGTTGCGACGGCTGAAAGGCGAAAGCAAGCCGGCCGCCGGCAAGCTCGGCCCGGAGGCGGTCTATGCCGTGCTCAAGCATGCGCTGACGGCAAAAAGACCCAAGCCGCACTATATTGTAACAAGGCCCGCCAGGCAGGGTGCGCTCCTGAAGAAGCTCCTGCCGGCAGCATTGTTTTACCGCATAATCGGCCGCCTAGGCTGATCGTAAACGCAAGGAAGCATTCGATGTCCAGTTTCTTCACCGGCCTGACCCTGCTCGTCATGGGCCTGGTCGTCATCGTCCTGATCCGTGGCCTCGTGAACATGGCCAAGGGCGGCAGCGGCAACACCTCCAACAAGCTGATGCAGGCGCGCGTCCTGTTGCAGGCAGTCGCCATCGCCCTGATCATGCTGACGCTGTGGCTGACCGGCGGCGGCCGCCCGTCTTAAGGAACCTGACGACACCATGGTCAAGCTCAACAAGATTTACACCCGGACGGGCGACAACGGCACCACCGGGCTCGTCGCCGGCCCGCGCCGCCTGAAGAGCGACCTCAGGGTCGATGCCTATGGCGCTGTCGACGAGACCAATGCCTTTGTCGGCGCTGCCCGGCAATACACCGCCCACGTGCCCGCTCTCGATGCCACCTTGATGCGGATCCAGAACGATCTCTTCGACCTCGGCGCGGATCTCGCCACGCCCGATACCGGCGAGAAGCCGGAATATGAACCGCTTCGCATCGTCGCAAGCCAGGTCGACTGGCTCGAATCGGAAATCGACCGGCTGAACGCCGACCTTGAACCGCTGCGCTCCTTCGTGTTGCCGGCCGGCAGCGCCGCATCGGCCGCACTCCATGTAGCGCGCACCGTTGCCCGCCGCGCCGAGCGGCAGATGGTGGCGCTGGCGCAGATCGAGACAGAAATCGTCAGCCGTGAGGCAATCGCCTATATCAACCGGCTGTCGGATTTCCTGTTCGTGGCCGCCCGCTGGACCAACGACAAGGGGCAAGCCGACGTCCTATGGATTCCCGGAAAAAACCGATAACGTCCAGGGAAACACGCTTCGGGAGACCGCATGTTCATACCGCTTCACGATAAGAACACCCTGAAGTACATCAAGGTTCAGTATGTGACGATCAGCCTGATCGTCATCAACATCGCCGTCTGGCTGATAACCGGCCCGATCGCCACCGAAGAGTTCGCCAATGCGACGCTCCTGGGTTTCGGCTACATACCGGCACTCGTCTTCGACTATGCCCAACTCGACCCGTCGCTGATCATCGTGCCCGATGGCTTTACCTTCATCACCTACTCCTTCCTGCATGGCGACTTCATGCATCTGGCGATGAACATGCTGTTCCTCTGGGTGTTCGGTGACAATGTCGAGGATGCGCTCGGGCACTTTCGCTTTCTGGTGTTCTATTTCGCCTGTGCCGCTGCCGGAGCCCTGGCGCATGGCCTGCTCGACCCGGCATCCGAAGCGCCGCTGATCGGCGCCTCGGGCGCGATCTCCGGCGTGGTCGCCGCCTATTTCCTGCTGCATCCGAAGGTGCGCGTCTGGGTTCTGGTGTTTTTCCGCATTCCCTTGCCCCTGCCGGCGGCCATTCCACTCGCCTTCTGGATCGGCCAGCAATTCTTCATGCTGGTGGTCGATCCGGGTAGTGGCGTCTCCTGGAGCGCCCATGTCGGCGGCATCGTCGCCGGGCTCGCGTTGGTGGTCGTTTTGCGACGCCGCGGCGTGCCGCTGTTCGACCGCACGATCGTCACGCCGCGCGCCGTCGAACACAAGGTTGAGTCCGTCGTCGTCCTGCCACAACCCCTGCCCGAAACGCGCAAACCGCCGACGCCGTGGGGTCGCCCAACGGCCTGAAATCGTCAGCCGGACACCGCGCGCACCGCAGTTTTCCTATTATTTCAAAGGGTTGATTGTCGTTTCCTGACCGGAGAAAAACACCGTTGCCGCATCTGCGAAGAGGTCTTGTCAGGCTACCTTCTTACGTGTACGTAAACGTTATTCCAATTCTCGGGGTTATATCGATTTAGCGCCAAGCACAGTGATTGTAATTGGAGAAAAAACGCGTATCGATGTCGCCAACCGACAATCAGGCGGCTCCGTTAAGGCGCATTTTCCTGCGAAAGCTCTTGGAGGGAAGAATCCATGAAAATACTTGTGACGGTTAAGCGGGTGGTTGACTACAACGTCAAGATCCGTCGGCAAGCAGGCGATCGACGACGATTCGAACCAGACCGGCCAGATGCTGTCGGCGCTGCTCGGCTGGGCGCAAGGCACCTTCGCCTCCAAGGTCGAGATCGGTGACGGCAAGGCGACCGTGACGCGCGAAGTCGATGGCGGCCTGCAGACGATCGACATCAAGCTGCCGGCGGTCGTCACCACCGACCTGCGCCTCAACGAGCCGCGTTATGCCTCGCTGCCCAACATCA
>NZ_JABEKT010000005.1:50683-445683 GCF_013283195.1 Ensifer adhaerens
TGGCCGGCATGAAGGACAGTAAGGTCATCGTCGCCATCAACAAGGACGAGGAGGCACCGATCTTCCAGGTCGCCGACTACGGCCTCGTTGCAGACCTGTTCGAAGCTCTGCCGGAGCTTGCAAAGGCGCTGTAACCATTCGCCAACCGCACGGCCTGAGCCTCAAGGAAAAGGGCTGGCAAAAGCGCGGACTTGGCATTAACAATCTACCGGGCCGGCCAGACCGGCCCGGTATTTTCGTATATGACGGCGGCACGGCCGCCAAAATTCTTGAAGATGGATGTTCGCCGCGATGATCAAGACGGTCGGAGTTATTGGTGCCGGGCAAATGGGCTGCGGCATTGCGCATGTTTCGGCCATGGCCGGATACAAGGTGCAGATCTACGATCTTGCCGCTGACCGCATCGAGGCGGGCCTTGCCACCGTCAACGGCAACCTTGCTCGTCAGGTGTCGTCCGGCAAAATGACCGACGAGGCCCGCAAGGCAGCACTTGCGCTGATCAAGGGTTCGTCCGACATCAACGACCTCTCGCAGGTGGACCTCGTCATCGAGGCGGTCACCGAAGACGAAACCATCAAGCGCAAGATCTACGGCCAGGTATGTCCTGTCATGAAGCCGGAAGCGCTGCTTGCGACCAACACCTCGTCGCTGTCGATCACCCGCCTGGCATCGGCCACCGATCGTCCGGAAAAGTTCATGGGCATCCATTTCATGAACCCGGTTCCGGTCATGAAGCTGGTCGAGCTCGTGCGCGGCATCGCCACCGACGAAGGCACATTCAAGGCCGCCAAGGAATTCGTCGGCACGCTCGACAAGACCGTGACCGTCGCCGAAGATTTCCCGGCCTTCATCGTCAACCGCATCCTGCTGCCGATGATCAACGAAGCGATCTACACGCTCTACGAAGGCGTCGGTACGGTCGAGGCGATCGATACCGCCATGAAGCTCGGCGCCAACCATCCGATGGGCCCACTGCAGCTTGCCGACTTCATCGGCCTCGACACCTGCCTGTCAATCATGCAGGTGCTGCACGACGGCCTGGCGGACTCCAAGTACCGCCCCTGCCCGCTGCTGGTCAAATACGTCGAGGCCGGCTGGCTCGGCCGCAAGTCCGGTCGCGGCTTCTACGACTACCGTGGCGACGTCCCGGTGCCGACCCGCTAATCGACCCAATTCAGAAATTCCAAGCCCGGCGAAATGCCGGGCTTTTCAGTTGTCGGAGAGTGATAGCCCGGCGATCAGCTGCCGGCGGCGGGCGCGATTGCCGCGCCGATCAGCGCCTTGGCGTCGTCGCTGTCCCACGCGGCCGGGCCATTCATAGAACCGATCAGGCATCCCTTGTCGTCCAGCAGCAACGTTGCTGGCAGGCCGAAGGCAAGACCTTCCTTCTTCAGATTGTTGAAGACGCCCATCGACGCATCGCGATAGTAGCGAAGGTCATGGACTGCGGTCTCGTTGAGGAAGGCCTTCGGCTTTTCGTCGTCGCCGACATCGATGTTGATGGCGACCACCTCGAACTTGTCGCTGCCGAGAGACTTCTGCAGCGCATTCAGCGCTGGCATCTCCTCGCGGCAGGGTCCGCACCAGGTGGCCCAGAGATTGACAAGCAGGGTCTTGCCGGCAAAGGCTGAAACCGTCGTCGGCTTGCCCTCAGGATCGTTGAAATCGAGCGCGATCGGGCGCGGCGACGCGGCCGGCGACATCGCGGCCACCTGCCCCTTCATGAACGGTGTCAGCGAGGTTACCTTTTCGCCGGTCAAGGGGCATACGGCAGCCGCCGTTTCGGTCGTCTCGGCATTGCCAGACCCCGTCTCCTTCACGTATACCGCAGCCGCACCGACGATCACGCCGAACACGGCGGCGAGCGCGAACAATTTCACGGCCGGGGGGGATTTCTTCTGGTCGGACATTTCATTCTCCAAGGCGGGCATTCTTCATGGCTGACGGCAATTCCGAGACGAAATCCTCCAACCAGATGTGGGGCGGTCGCTTCGCCTCGGGTCCGGACGCGATCATGGAGGAGATAAATGCCTCGATCGGCTTCGACAAGAAGCTCTATGGCCAAGACATCCGCGGCTCAATAGCGCATGCGACCATGCTTGCGCATCAAGGCATCATTTCGGCTGAGGACAAAGACAAGATCGTTCACGGTCTCAACACGATCCTGTCAGAGATCGAAAGCGGCCAGTTCGAGTTCTCGCGCCGCCTCGAAGACATCCACATGAACATCGAGGCGCGGCTTGCGACCCTGATCGGGCCGGCCGCCGGCCGGCTGCACACCGCCCGCTCGCGCAACGACCAAGTTGCGCTCGACTTCCGCCTCTGGGTCAAGGAAGAGCTGCAGCGGACCGAAAAGGCCCTGACCGGCCTGATCGCCGCCTTCCTCGACCGCGCCGAGGAACATGCCGAGACCGTCATGCCCGGCTTCACCCATCTGCAGACGGCCCAGCCCGTCACCTTCGGCCATCACTGCATGGCCTATGTCGAAATGATCGGCCGCGACCGCACGCGCGTGCGCCACGCCATCGAGCATATGGACGAAAGCCCGATTGGTGCCGCCGCCCTTGCCGGCACCGGCTTCCCGATCGATCGCCACATGACCGCCAGCGCCCTTGGCTTCGCCGGCCCGACCCGCAACTCGATCGATACGGTTTCCGACCGCGATTTCGCGCTCGAATTCCTGTCGATCGCGGCGATCGCCGCCACCCACCTGTCGCGCCTGGCCGAAGAGATCGTCATCTGGTCGACGCCGCAGTTCGGCTTCATCCGCCTGTCCGATGCGTTTTCGACCGGCTCGTCGATCATGCCACAGAAGAAGAACCCGGACGCTGCCGAACTGGTGCGCGCCAAGACCGGCCGCATCAACGGTTCGCTGATCGCCCTTCTGACCGTCATGAAGGGCCTGCCGCTCGCCTACTCCAAGGACATGCAGGAAGACAAGGAACAGGTCTTCGACGCCGCCGAGAGCCTCGAACTCGCCGTTGCCGCGATGACCGGCATGGTGCGTGACATGACCATCCGCGCCGACCGGATGAAGGCGGCTGCCGGCTCTGGCTATTCGACTGCGACCGACCTTGCCGACTGGCTGGTGCGCGAAGCGGGCCTGCCCTTCCGCGATGCCCACCACGTCACCGGCCGTGCCGTAGCCCTTGCCGAGCAGAAGACCTGCGACCTCGCCGATCTCACGCTCGAAGACCTGCAGTCGATCCATCCCCAGATCACCGCAAAGGTGTTCGATGTGTTGACTGTCGAGGCCTCGGTTGCCAGCCGCACCTCCTTCGGCGGCACGGCTCCGAACGAGGTTCGCAAGCAGATCGCCTGGTGGCGCGCCCGCAACTGATGCTTGTCTCCCGAAACTGCCCGTCAGTTTCGGGGCAACGGCCTGCCTCGACACAAGCGCCTGAAACAGGTCGCAGAATCAGGGTGCACAAGCGCCGGAAAAATCGATAAGACATCGCACCAGCATCAGTCTCCGCGAAGGAAAATCACGATGACATTCACGAAGGCGGCCCGGTTTGCGCTTCTTCTGGCGATCCCCGGGCTGGTTCTTGCCGGTTGTGGACGCAAGGGCGACCTCGACCGACCCGGCTCGACGGCACCGATCAACACCTTGACCCCTGCCGGAACCGTCGAAAAGAAAGAACAGGCAGACGACCGCCGTTTCCTGCTCGATCCCCTCCTCTAAGCCGAGCCACGCCCCGTGAATCATTTCGAATACCGCGACGGAATCCTCTACGCCGAAGACGTGCCGGTGACCGACATCGCCCGCGCCGTCGGAACGCCCTTCTACTGTTATTCGACCGCAACGCTCGAGCGGCACTACAAGGTCTTCTCCAAGGCCTTTGCCGACGTCGATGCGATGGTCTGCTATGCCATGAAGGCCAATTCCAACCAGGCGGTGCTGAAGACGCTTGCGCGCCTGGGCGCCGGCGTCGACGTCGTGTCGGGCGGTGAACTGCGCCGCGCGCTGGCCGCCGGCATTCCGGCATCCCGCATTATGTTTTCGGGTGTCGGCAAGACGCCGCAGGAAATGGATCTTGCGCTCGAAGCCGGCATCTACTGCTTCAATGTCGAGTCCGAGCCGGAACTCGAGGTCCTGAACCAGCGCGCCGTTCGCGCCGGCAAGCGTGCCCACGTGTCCTTCCGCATCAACCCGGATGTCGACGCGCGCACCCACTCGAAGATCTCGACCGGCAAGAAGGAAAACAAGTTCGGCATTTCGTGGGAGCGCGCCCGCGCGGTCTACGCCCATGCCGCAACGCTGCCGGGCATTCAGGTCACCGGTATCGACATGCATATCGGTAGCCAGATCACCGAGCTGCAGCCCTTCGATGACGCCTTCAAGCTCTTGCGCGAGCTGGTCGACACGCTGCGCAGCGACGGCCATGCGATCGATCACGTCGACATCGGCGGCGGTCTCGGCATTCCTTACAAGGAAGACAACAATCCGCCGCCGCTGCCCGACGCCTACGCCGATATCGTCAAGAACCAGCTGCAATCGCTCGGCTGCAAGATCGTCACCGAGCCGGGCCGGCTGATCGTCGGCAATGCCGGCATCCTCGTGACCGAAGTCATCTACGTCAAGGATGGCGGCGACAAGACTTTCGTCATCGTCGACGGTGCCATGAACGACCTGATCCGCCCAACGCTCTATGAAGCCTATCACGAGATCAGACCGGTCCGCATCTCGGCCGCCAACGCGCCCCGCATCAAGGCTGATGTCGTCGGCCCGGTGTGCGAGACCGGCGATTATCTGGCGCTCGACCGCGAAATGGCCATGCCGAAGCCGGGCGATCTCTTCGCCATCAGCTCGGCAGGCGCCTATGGCGCCGTCCAGGCCAGCACTTACAACAGCCGGCTTCTGATCCCGGAAGTGCTGGTCAAGGGCGACCGCTTCCACGTGATTCGGCCGCGCCAGAGCTATGACGACCTGATCGGGCTCGATTCCGTCCCGGACTGGCTCGACTGACCAATCATCGGATCGAACGATGATCTGTGGATCGCCCGCCCGGGCGATCACGATTTTGTTGTCACCCTCGTCTTCGCCACAAACGATGTTATCCTGAACCTTCAATAGGTCGGTCACGAACGGTCATGAACGGCCGAAAGGGAACTTGGGCGGATGACGCAATTCCGGCAGGATGAAACGCCACAACCGAAGTCGTTTGCCAGGACGCTGGCACTGAAGAGATTTGTCGCGCGGGCGGTCCTGATCGCCGAGCAGGTTTTGCCGCGCGCCCTCGTTCCCGCTTCGATCGTCCTTTTGTTTCTGTCGGCTGCCTGGCTCGGCCTCTTCCGCATCGCTCCGCTTTGGCTGCATGCCAGCCTGCTCCTAGGCTTTCTCGTCGCCTTCGTCGCTTCGCTCGTCCCGCTGACCCGGTTGCGATTGCCTGGCAATGTCGATGCCGACCGCATGCTGGAGGAGCGCAACGACCTGCCGCACCAGGCGATCCGCGTCCAGGATGACATGCCGGCAACCGGCGGCGCTTTCGGCCAGGCGCTGTGGCGCGAACACCAGACGCGCATGGCGGGCATGATCCGCGCACTCGACACAGGGCTGCCGCGTCCCGACATTGCCCGCCACGACCCCTTCGCGCTGCGCGCCCTGCCGGTGCTGATCGCCTGCGTCGCTTTCGCCTATTCCTATTCCAACCGGGCAGGGCTGCTCTCGGACGCCTTCCACCTGCCGCAGCCTGCAAGCGAAGTCGCCGACATAAGGGTCGACGCCTGGGTGACGCCGCCCGCCTACACCGGACGCGCACCCGTCTTCCTCACCGGCCGCCAGGGCGTCACTTCCCAGGCCGACGAAACGGCTGCAATCACCATTCCGCAATTCAGCGACCTGACCGTGCGCGTCACCGGAGCCGGGGTGGAAGAGACCGTCCGCTACTCCGAGAACGGAACGGCAGAGCCGATCGTCATCCCGACCGCCGGTGAAAAACCGGACGAAAAGACTGCATCTGCAGAACCCGTCGCACAGACGGCGCCCGACAATAAGACGGTTCGCAATCACCTCTACAAGATCGTCAAGGACGGTGAGCTTTCCGTCGGGGGTCAGAAGTGGACGTTCAAGATAACCCCTGACAGCGTGCCGCAGATCGCCTTCGACGGGGTGCCGAAGCCGACGCCCAACGCGTCGCTCGACATCACGTTCCTCGCATCCGACGACTATGGGATCGCGCAGGCCTGGGCCGAGATCAAGCCGCTGGATGAGCCTGTGAAGGACGCACGGCCGCTCTATCCGCTTCCCGAATACCGGCTCGATCTGCCGCGCCGCAATGCCCGCGAGGCCAAGGGCACGACCAGCCGCAACCTCAGCGAACATCCGCTCGCCGGCAAGCGCGTTCGCATCACGCTCGTTGCCCGCGATGCCGCCGGACAAGAAGGTCGCAGTGTGCCGCAGGACATGATCCTGCCGGCACGGCAATTCTTCAACCCCTTGGCAGGCTCCGTCGCTGAGCAGCGCCAGGTCTTCGCCCTCAACGCGAACGACCTGCCGCGGGCGATCGACCTCAATGACGCGATCGCCAGTTTCGCCGAGGAAACGATCCCCAATCTTACCCATTTCCTGCTGTTGAAATCGGCCCGCTCGCGCATGGCCCTGGCCCACAACGACGACATGCTGCGCGATGCGGTCAAACATCTCTGGGAAATCGCGCTTGGCATCGAAGACGGCGATCTGTCGCTTGCCGACCGTCGCCTGCGTGATGCACAGCAGGCGCTCTCGGATGCGCTCGAGCGCAATGCGCCCGACGAGGAAATCGCCAAGCTGATGAAGGAACTGCGCGAAGCGATGCAGGAGTACATGCAGGCGCTTGCCAAGGAAGCGGCGAAAAACCCGCGCATGGCTGCCAATCCGGATCAAAACAATGTTCTGCGCCAGCAGGATCTGGAAAAGATGATGAACCAGATCGAGAACCTGGCGCGCTCGGGCGCGCGCGATCAGGCCCGCCAGATGTTGTCCGAACTACAGCGGATGATGAACAATCTGCAGGCCGGCCGCGGCCAGCAACAGCAGGGCGAACAGAACAGCGCCATGCGCCAGCAGATGGACAAGCTCGGACAGCTGATGCAGGAGCAGCAGCGACTGATGGACGAGACGTTCAAGCTCGACCAGGCGCAGCGCGACCGCATGCAGCGCGGTGACCCGCTGCAGGGCGAAGACAACGAGCTCTACGGCCAGGACATGCCACAGGATCCGGGCCAGCGCGGTGACGAAAACGGCGAGCCAAACCCGCTTGACGACATGACGGCCGAGCAACTGAAAGAAGCGCTGAAGCAGCTGAAGCAGCAGCAGGACGCACTGGGCAAGCAGCTCGGTGAACTGCAGAAAGGGCTGGAAAGCCTCGGCATCAAGCCGGGCAAGGGTTTCGGCGACGCCAAGCGCGAAATGGACGGCGCCTCCGGGTCTCTCGGCAAGGGCCAGGGCGAACCGGCCGTCGGCAGCCAGGGCCGCGCACTGCAGGCGTTGCGCGAAGGCGCCCAGGACATGATGAACCAGATGCAGGCCCAGGGACAGGGACCGGGTCAGGGCGTGCCACAATATGGGCAGAACGGCCGCGATCCGCTCGGCCGGCGCCAACAGAATGCCGGTCCTGACTTCGGCGACCAGGTCAAGGTGCCGGATGAAATCGATACCCAGCGGGCGCGCGAGATTCTCGACGAGATCCGCCGCCGGCTCGGCAACACCCTGTCGCCGGAAGCCGAGCGGCAGTACCTCGAGCGATTGCTCGACATGCGCTGACCCTCGGTCAGAAGTACAGCCGGAAACGACAACGCCCTTGGCTCGGAACCGCGCCAAGGGCGTCTTCAATTTGTAAGAGCGTCAGACCGCCAAGGCACTGCCCGCATTCGGGCCGCGGGACAGAGACGTCAGGCAGCCAGCGCTTGTGCCACGGCCTTGCGGATATCTGGCAGAGAAAAGGGCTTGGAGATGACGTCGACGATCTTGTCGGCGAGATCGTCGGCTCGTTCGCGTTGCTCGGCATAGCCGGTCATCAGCAGGATCTTCATCGCCGGAAAGGCGGCGGACGCCTGGTGGGTCAACTCGATACCGTCCATCACAGGCATGCGGATGTCCGAAAGAAGCAGATCGAAATTCTCGGTCTGCAGGCAGGCAAGTCCGTCTGCGCCGTCTCCAGCCTCCACGGTCTCATGCCCATCGAGCCTCAGGGCTCGCGCGACGAACGAGCGCAATGCATCCTCGTCCTCGGTAATCAGGATCTTCGCCATCATGGCCTCCCGCGTTCGCTGCGACGGCACGGCTCTATCGCGGAGAGACCGGCCCATTCCAATGGATACGGCAACGCTCACGAGAAATGTGACGGCAGGCCGCAGCGGCGCGCAAGACCCTTGAGGGGACGAAGCGCGACACCCCCCCAAACAACCAGCTTTTTCTTTGTGTTCGGTAAACGCCGGGCGGCTGGATTTCGGAATGTCGGATCGGCAGGCCCGGTTCCGGGCGATCCCGGAGGTCGTTGCAGCGCCACGGTCGCAAATGCCGCAGCGCTGCCTACGCTCGCCTTTTACTCGGCGTCGCCGGTGACAACACCCACGAAAGGCAATTCGCGGAACGCGTAGGCCACGTCCATGCCGTAGCCGACGACGAAATGGTCAGGGCATTCGAAGCCGACATAATCAGCCTCAAGCTCGACCTTGCGCTTGACGCGCTTGTCGAGCAGCACGGCGATCGTGACGTTGCGCGCGCCGCGCTCGAACATCAGTTCCTTGGCAAAGCGCAGGGTGCGGCCGGACTCGAGAATATCGTCGATCAGAAGCACGTCGCGGCCATGCACGTCGCTGTCGATGTCCTTGATGATCTTCACGCCCTGGGAGACCGTGCCAAGCCCGTAGCTCGACAGCGTGATGAACTCGACCTCAGGTGCAAGCCCGGTGTTGTGCATGGCACGGATCAGGTCTGCAGCGAAGATGAACGAGCCCTTCAACACCGCGATCACCAGCAGATCCTTGTGGGGACCTTCGACGATCATGTCGGCAAGCTCGGTGTTGCGTGCGGCGATCGTTTCTGCCGTGTAAAGGGGCTCGATATTCTTTCCGCGAACGACGGGCATGCGGTTTCTCCAGCGTTTCTTCCGGAAGACCAGCGCCTTCCCTTTCGCGCCCGCTTAGCACAATCAGCGCGCGGAGACACCGTTTTCGGCGAAGGAAACCTTCACTTCCGGCATTTTTCCACCTGCATATGGGAGCCTGGTCACGAAGCGGCGGCTCTCGCCGGGCGCAATGGCAGCGCCCTCCGGCATCAGTCGCGTCGCCGTAACCTTGCGGCCGTTGCTGACAATATCCACCACGATCAACGGCAAGCGCTGCAGGTCGGAGGAGAAATTGTCGATGGAGCCGTAGACGGAAAGCACCCTCATGCCGCCGGAATAATCGAGCGAGGTGGTGATGTCGGAGATGGCGAGCGGATCGCGCGCAACCCCGCCACCGGTCGAAAGCGCGATAATGCCCGCAAAGACCGCAAGCGCGAAACCGGCGACAAGCCCTGCAAACTGGCGGGCCGGCATGGCGCGCAGCCGCGCCTCGGCGAAGGACAGCAGACGCCTTGCCGCGGTCTGCTCGTCGCGAACGACCGTCAGGATCGGGGCATCGCGTCGGGTCTGCTTGTTGTCGTTGAAAACCGGATAGGGATTGCGACGGGCCGTCGTTGAAACCGTCTCGAACTCTGCCTCGATGTAGTCGACGCGGCGCGCGGCGGTTGCAGGCTTTCGCCGGGCGCGGTCCGGCGGAAGCAGATCGGCATAGGCCTTGGCGCCAGCCGTTTTCGTGCGGAATGCCTGCATCGCTTTTCCTCCCGGATCGCCGACGGACGTA
Source organism: Ensifer adhaerens (assembly GCF_013283195.1). Taxonomy (GTDB): domain Bacteria; phylum Pseudomonadota; class Alphaproteobacteria; order Rhizobiales; family Rhizobiaceae; genus Ensifer; species Ensifer adhaerens_G. The sequence continues at coordinate 60,515 of NZ_JABEKT010000005.1, forward strand.
CCATCAGTGCGAAACCATCGGGCAATGCGCCGATCCCGTGCGGTGCAAGAATCTGGGCATTGCATCAAATCTTTCCGACACGTAAACCAAAATGGTTAATGCTTCGGAAAGAGGTCGCGAAACCGGCGTCTTTTCATGAAAAATTAACCGCTGCTTAACCATGGTTCCGCTGGCGGTTTTGCCTTTCGTTGCTTGTCGTCCTATGCGCAGATGACCGGCCTTCAGCAAAACTGCATGGGTCGTGAGAGAGACTGGGCTACCCTTTGATTCATTTTGAGAACGTCGGATTGCGTTATGGTATGGGGCCGGAAATTCTTCGGGACCTGACCTTCGATATTCCGCGTCGGTCGTTCCAGTTCCTGACCGGCCCATCCGGCGCCGGCAAGACGACGCTTCTGCGCCTGCTCTTCCTCTCGTTGCAGCCGACGCGCGGCCTGATCCGCATGTTCGACCGCAACATTTCGACGATCCCGCGCGAAGAATTCCCGATGCTGCGCCGCCGCGTCGGTATCGTCTTCCAGGATTTCCGCCTGCTCGACCACCTCACCACCTACGAAAACGTCGCCCTCCCCTTGCGCGTGCGCGGCAAGGACGAATCGAGCTACCGCGCCGACGTGCTGGAACTGCTGAAATGGGTCGGTCTTGGCGAACGTATCAATGTGTTGCCGCCGGTGCTGTCGGGCGGTGAGAAGCAGCGCGCCGCCATCGCCCGGGCGCTGATCGACCGCCCCGAAATCCTGCTCGCGGATGAGCCGACCGGCAACGTCGATCCGCCGATGGCCCGCCGTCTCCTCAACCTCTTCCTCGAACTCAACCGGCTCGGAACCGCCGTCGTCATCGCCACACACGATCTGTCGCTGATGGATCAGGTCGAGGCGCGGCGCATGATCCTTTCGCAAGGGCGGCTCGATATCTATGAGTGAGAGCCGCACCAAACGCACCCACGAGGTGCCGGAGCAACAGCCGGAACCGCAGCAGCCGCGCCGCACCGAGATGCGCGTGCGCCCGATGGGGCCCATTGTTCCCTCGACGAACGTCTCCGGCCACGCGCTGATGTGCGTCATCGCCATCATGTCGTTCCTCGCCTGCCTGACGCTCGGCGGCGTCAGCATGGTGCGGGCCACGGCACAAAGCTGGCAGAGCCAGATTTCCCGCGAGATCACCATCCAGATCAAGCCGGACGACAATCTCGACATGGAAAAGGCGCTGGCCGACGCGCGCGACCTGGCCCTGACCTTCAGTGGCGCGACCGGTGGCAACATCGTCGACCGGGCAGCCACCGCACGCCTGCTCGAACCCTGGCTTGGCGAGGGCCTCGACCTCGACGAATTGCCGGTTCCACGCCTTGTCATCATCACCATCGATGAAAACAACCCACCCGATTTCGCCGCCATGCGCAAGGCGCTGACCGAGATCATCCCCCAGGCCTTTCTCGACGATCACCGCACCTGGGTCGACCGGCTGGTGGCGATGGCCAACACCACCGCGATGATCGGCACCGGCGTGCTCGTCCTTGTCTTTTCGACCATGGTGCTGACCGTCATCTTCGCCACGCGCGGGGCTCTCTCCGGAAACCGCCATATCGTCGAAGTGCTGCATTTCGTCGGCGCCGAGGCCGGTTTTGTGGCGTCGGAATTCCAGAAACATTTCCTGAGGATAAGCCTCAAGGGGGCCGGTGCCGGCGGGCTGCTGGCGGCACTGTTCTTCGCGCTTGCCGGCTATTGGCAATCCCGCACCCTCGCAACCCCGGAAACCGATCAGGCGACAGCCCTCTTCGGCACGTTCACCATCGGTTACGGTGGGTATCTCGGCATTCTTGCCATCATGATCGTGATTGCGGTGTTGACGACGCTGACGGCGCGGCTCACGGTAACCCGCACGATCTATGAGATCGACCTGATCCGCTCCGACCCCGGACGTACGGATACCTACCAAAGCTGACGCCCCGATGTTTCGCCTTTATTCGATCCATGACTTGCCGCAATCTGGCGCTATCTGAAGAGAATCATGATGGCGCAAGGACTTCGCGGGAGCGGGATGGCCGGAGGAGGTAAATGGCAAGGCGGGGCCGAGCAGGAACGCCGACGCCGTGGTCCTTTGCGCAAAATTCTCCGCCGCACGTTCTTCGTTCTGCTTGTGCCGTTTGCGATCGTCGTCGCGGCCTTCCTCAATTTCGCCGACACTGTCGCCTCGCTGCAGCCTCCCGACAACCCGAAGGCAGAGGCGATCGTCGTCCTGACCGGCGGCTTCCAGCGCATCGACCAGGCGGTCGATCTGCTGAAGTCCGGGGCCGGCAAAAGGCTGCTGATTTCGGGCGTGCACCCGGCAACGACCGGCAGCCAAATCCGGCGCAACACCCAAAGCTCGGCGGATCTCTTCAAATGCTGCGTCGACATCGGTCACGAGGCAATCGACACGATCGGCAACGCCACCGAGGCCAGCCAGTGGATCAGCGACCGCGGCTACAAGCGCGTGCTCGTCGTGACCAACAATTACCATATGCCGCGTAGCTTGCTGGAGCTGCGTCGCGCTCGCCCTGAGACCGAATTCATCGCCTATCCCGTCGTCAATTCCGATCTCAAGACGACGAACTGGCTGCGCAATCCGATGGTGCTGAAATCGATCCTTCTGGAATTCGGCAAATATACCGTCGCCTCCGTGCGCGACATCGCTGGCGCTCGGCCGGCGAGCGGTTTGCGCACCGTTCCCTCGCGGGCGACACCGGCCGAAGAATAGACGTCGGCACGCTTCCATCAGCAAAGTGAGAACGAGCGGTTTTCCTTCGGCCTTTATTCGTGTACGCAGCGATCCACCGGTCCACGGGCCGGATGTAACTGAACTCGCCTCTCGAGAGCCTCCTGATGATCGTCCTGCGTTCGGTCCTTTTCAATCTGGTCTTCTACGTCAATCTGATCCTGCAGATGGTCGTCTTTACGCCGGCCTATTTTCTGGTGTCGCGAAAGACGGCCTGGTTCGTTCCGAAGAACTGGGCGCGCAGCAATCACTGGCTGTTCGAAAAGATGGTGGGCACGACCTTCGAGATCGAAGGTTTGGAGAACATTCCGAAAAGCGGCTACATCTTCGCGCCCAAGCACCAGTCGTTCTGGGACGTCTACGCGCTCCTGCCCTGGCTGAACGACCCCTTCTTCATCCTCAAGCGCGAGCTGACCTGGATCCCGCTCTTTGGCTGGTACATCCGCAAGCAGCGCATGGTGCCGGTGAACCGGGCTGCCCGTGGCCGCGCCATGACCGAGGTCATGGATCGTGCCAAGCAGGAAATGGCCTCCGGCCGCGAGCTGATCATCTATCCCGAGGGCACCCGGCGTCCGCCCGGCGCGCCGCCGCACTACAAGTATGGCATCGCCCGGCTCTATCGCGACCTGAATGTGCCTGTCGTGCCGGTCGCCATGCATCCCGGCCTGTTCTGGCCGCGCCGCAAGTTCTTGCGCTTCCCCGGTCATTTCAAGGTGCGCGTGCTGCCGCCGATCGAGGCCGGCCTCGATCCGGACGAATTCCTCGCCCGGCTGATCGACGTGACCGAGACGGCAAGCGACGAGCTTCTGCTCGAGACCGTCAGGGACAACCCGCATCTGCCGCTGCCGCCGACGGCAAAGCAGCGCCTCGCCGAGTTGAAGGCGATGGGCCGCAGCTAGATCGGCTGCGGCTGCGCTGCAGCCGGCGACTTCGCGTTCAGCGTCGCCACGACTTCTTCGAGCCAATGATCGCGAATGCCCATCTCTTTGAGGTGGGCAAGCGTGTTGAACACATATTCGCTGTTCGGGCCCGACTTTCCCGACGAGACGGCGACGATCGCCGCCGCTTCCGGGGCGCTGAGCGCACCGGCATATTGCACATGGGCGCGATCGATCACGTAGGCCAGCGCCGGGACGCGCCGCCCGTCGGCAAGCTGCACCGGCATCGTCTTCTCCTTGTAGACATGGGTGACGAGTTCGCGCTCGCGCAAATAGTCGACGACCGCGGTCTTGTCGCTGCCATCGACGCGAAAGGCCGTGCCGATACAGGAGCCGCCATAGTCGAGCCCGAGCACCAGTCCTGGCCGCTGCTGCGTGCCGCGATGGACCCACGAGCGCACGCACAACGCCCGGCGATAACCGAACGCCCGCGCCGTCGATCTTTCCTCGAACCGGAAGCCCGGGTTCCACATCAGCGACCCGTAGCCAAAGACCCAAAATTCGTCCATATCCACTGTCATTCAATCCGCGCTGTCTGCTCGTCGCCGAATCGTCGGCTCATCGGTGGCCAGCCATGTCGGTTTTTCTACGGCACAGCATCCCGGCACGGAAGAGACAAGTCGTCCCCGTGCATAGAATGAAAGATAATAAGCAGGATCGGCGGCGCCACCCGAAAGGCGGCCGCGGTCTCAAGTTTTGTGGAGTACGCGCTATCATGACCGCAACCGCAGTCGCCAATCCCTCGCCGGTCGCCCGCAAGTTCCGCTGGCTGATCGCCGGCATCGTAATCGTCTGTGCCGCCTACTCGGCCGGCTGGTTCGTCGTGGCCGACCGGGTCGAAAAGCGCCTGACGGCACACCTGGCAGACGGCCGGGCAAACGGGCTTGGCGGCGAATGCATCAACATGGATGTGCGCGGCTTCCCCTTCCGCATCGGCCTCTTCTGCGACAAGGTCAATCTCGACGACACTCGCCGCGGCGCCTCCGCCTCCTTCGGGGCGCTTCGCACGGCAGCCCAGGTGTACCAGCCCGGCCATGCGATCATCGAGCTCGACGGCCCGGCTGAACTGCGCGTGGCGCCCGACCTCAAAGTGTCGGCTGACTGGACGCTGCTGCATGCCAGCGTCCGCGCGACGCTCTCTGGGCTCGACCGCAGCTCGCTCACCTATGACAACCTGACCGGCACCGTGCGCCTTCCCGTGAGCGGCGACAGCTTCGGTTTCGGCGCAAGCCACGGCGAAGTGCATTTGCGCCGCAACGGCAACGACCTCGACGCAGCCTTGAGCGTCGACAAGCTCGACCTCCGCCCGGAAAACGGCGCGAGCTTCGCGCCGCCCGCCAACATCGCCGCCGACCTGACATTCGTCGACAAGGCAAGCTGGATGGGCTCGGGCATCCCGACGCCGGCCATGCTGCGCGGCAGCAAGGGGGAACTGCGCCAGATGACACTCGACCTCGGCTCCGGCATGAACGCCAAGCTGTCAGGTCCTTTCTCGGTCAACGACCAGGGGCTGATTTCCGGTGAACTTTCGCTGACGATGAGCAACATCGATGCCTGGCGGCAGAACCTCGTCACGCTCATCCCTGACGACGCGAACCTCGTCAACAACACCGCCAACATGCTGAAGGCCCTTGCCAACGGCAAGAACGAGGCGACGGTGAAGCTCAACGTGCGCGACGGCACCGCCTTCCTCGCCTTCATCCCGATCGGCGTGCTGCCGACGCTCTGATCAAGAGCGGCGCCTCCTGCGGCATTGACAGGAAGAGCAAGAATAGAAAAAGCCCGGGTCTTGGATCAAGTCCACCACCCGGGCTTTCTTGTGCGCAATGACTATTTCTGGTCCATCGCGTGGCGGCCGAAGTCGGGCATGGCCGTATCCTGGCCGGCCTGAATGATCGAGCGGCGGATCGCGCGGGTGCGGGTGAAGAGGTCGAACAGCTTGTCGCCGTCGCCCCAGCGGATTGCCCGCTGCAGATAGGCAAGGTCCTCGGAAAACCGCGACAGCATTTCCAGGATCGCATCCTTGTTGTGCAGGCAGACGTCGCGCCACATGGTCGGGTCGGATGCAGCAAGACGCGTGAAGTCGCGGAAACCGGACGCGGAATATTTGATGACTTCGGATTCGGTCACCGCCTCCAGATCGTCCGCCGTGCCGACGATGTTGTAGGCGATGATGTGCGGCAGGTGCGAGACGATCGCCAAGACCTTGTCGTGATGCTCGGCATCCATTTCCTCGACCATCGAGCCAAGCGTTTCCCAGAACCGCCGCAGCCGGGCGATCGCTTCCTCGTCCTGGCCGGCGGGCGGCGTCAGGATACACCAGCGGCCGCGGAATAGGCCAACGAAGCCGGCATCCGGGCCGGAGTGCTCGGTACCGGCAATCGGATGGCCCGGCACGAAATGGACCGTGTCGGGCAGATGCGGCGCCATCTGGGCGATGACCGAGCCCTTGGTCGAGCCGACATCGGTGACGATCGCACCCGGCTTCAGGTGGGCGGCGATTTCCTGAGCGACTGCACCCGACGCACCAACCGGCACCGAGACGATGACGAGATCGGCACCGCGCACCGCGTCGGCAGCCGACAGCGTATAGCGGTCGCCAAGCCCAAGCTCTTCGGCCCGCGCAAGCGTCGCCTCGCTGCGGGTGGAAATCACCAGGGTCCCGGCGAGCTGCTTCTCGCGGATTTCCCGGGCAATCGATGAGCCGATGAGGCCGATGCCAATAAGCGCGATCGTTTCAAACTGCTGTGTCATCATTTCCGTCCCATGAAATCTGTCAGTGCCGCGATCACGCCCTCATTGGCCTCCTGCGAGCCGATGGTCATGCGCAAGGCATTGGGAAAGCCGTAGGCTGCAACCGCGCGCAGGATGTAGCCGCGAGCGGTGAGGAACGTGTCCGCGTCGATCGCGCGCTTGCCGTCCTCGTCCGGGAAGTGGATGAGCACGAAGTTGGTCACCGATGGCGTCAGCGTGAGGCCGAGCGCCTCCAGCGCGCGGCTGACGTGCTCCAGCCAGGTCAGGTTATGGTCCACGGCTTTAGCGACGAAGGCCTGATCGCGCACGGCAGCGGCACCGGCTGCGATCGATACCGCACTGAGGTTGAACGGCCCGCGCACCCGGTCGACCGCGTCGATCACTTCCGGAGGCGCGTACATCCAGCCGATGCGCAGGCCGGCAAGCCCGTAAATCTTGGAGAAAGTGCGGGTCATGACGACGTTGCGGTTGGCCGACACCAGTTCGAGCCCGGCCGCATAATCGTTACGGCGAACATATTCGGCATAGGCAGCGTCGAGCACCAGAAGCACGCCCTCGGGCAGGCCCGCATGCAGGCGGCGGACTTCGTCGACCGGGATATAGGTGCCGGTCGGGTTCGCGGGATTGGCGAGGAAGACCATCTTGGTGCGCTCGGTCACGGCAGCGAGGATCGCGTCGACGTCGACCGTCGCATTCCGTTCCTTGACCGTAACGGGTATGCCGCCGGCGGCGGTGATCTGGATCTTGTAGACCAGGAACCCGTGCTCGGTGATAACGCCCTCGTCGCCGGGCGAAAGGTATGTGTGGCAGAGCAGGCCGAGCAATTCGTCGGAACCATTGCCGCACAGGATGTTGGCCGGGTTGAGGCCGTGCACGGCGCCGATCGCCTCGCGCAGCGCCCGCGCCTGGCCGTCGGGATAGCGCTCCAGGTTGAAGGCCGCCGCCTGGAAGGCTTCGATCGCGCTCGGGCTCGCGCCGAGCGGCGTCTCGTTGGAGGAAAGCTTGTGAACCTTGGCGACGCCGGGGGCATGCTCCTTGCCGGGCACATAGGCGGCAATATCCAGTATGCCGGGACGCGGCTGCGGGCTCTTGGAGGCAAGGCTCATCGGGTCAGCTTTCAAGGCAGGAAAGAAGGCCAAGCCAATACCGGCGCAATCGGGATTTGTCGAGGGTCGGCAGGCCCTGTGAGGGCAGCGATCACGACTGAGCGCGAGGCCGGTCCCGGGTGCTTGGGATACCCTGCGGGGCCAGCACCGGCACGAACACGCGGCGTGATGCGCGCGCAGCGACCGGCAGGCCCTGATAGAGCCGTTTCTGTGCCTCGACCACGATCACCCCTGAGAAGACAGGCCACAGCGACCGACCGAGCCGCTCGAAGCCGCGGCGCAAGCGCAGGATCATCTTCAGCTTCGATGGCGGGAAGAACAGCGCCTCCGCCGAGGCGCCGGGCGTAAAGTTCGTCTCACGCAGGAGCGCCGTCAGCTGGCTGCGCGAATAGGGCCGGCCGGAGCCGAAGGGCGTATGCTCCATGCGCGCCCAGACGCCGCGACGGTTGGGCACGACGATGACGAGCCGCCCACCCGGCGCCAACACCCGCCAGATCTCCTTCATCGTCTCGCGCGGGCTTTCGGCAAATTCCAGCGAATGCACCATCAGCACCCGGTCAATCGACGAATCGGGCAGCGGCAGCTCCTCGTCGAACACCAGCGCCGTCGAAGACAGCTCGGCAACCGGCCAGTTCACCGCGCCCTGCCCCGCCGGCATGAAGGCGAAGGTCCGCTCCGTGTCCTTCCGGAAGCGCTCGAGATAAGGCACGGCATAGCCGAGGCCGACGAGCCGCTCCTCCGGCAGCCGCGCCCAGACGGACGACAGCGCCATGGTCACGGACTGTTCCGCCATGCGGCCCAGTTCGGAGTGGTAGAATTCGCGGAGGTCGACGATATCGGTGTGCATGCGCAACATGTTAGCCTTGAAGCGGTAGACTTCAAGGCAAGCCTCGCTACATTCGACGGCAGTCCCAGCCGCGCCGCGCTCTTGTGAGCGTCAAAGCGCGCGGCCGCGTCAAACGCGCCGCATGATTTTCGTCGATCCGATCGAACATCATGCGGCGGAAACCCGATCGGAAGATTTGCCATGGCCGCACTCGAACTCGACCTTTTTCTTTGCCGTACCGACAATTTCGGGGTTCTCGTGCATGACCTCGCAAGCGGCGCCACGGCGTCGATCGATGCGCCTGAGGAGCAGCCGATCCTGGAGGCGCTGGAGCGGCGGGGCTGGACGCTCACCCACATCTTCACCACGCACCACCATGGAGACCACGTGGCCGCCAACGTCGCGCTCAAGGAGCGTTTCGGCGCCACCATCATCGGCCCGGCGGCGGAGGCGTCGAGTATCCCCGGCATCGATAAGAGCGTGCGTCACGGCGAGCGCTTCGACTTTGCCGGCCACCCGGTCGACGTCATCGAGACGCCTGGCCACACCGCCGGCCATATCTGTTTCCACCTCCCCGAAGACAAACTGCTCTTTGCCGCCGACACGCTGTTTGCGCTCGGTTGCGGCCGCCTGTTCGAGGGAACACCGGAGACGATGTGGCAATCGCTCAGCCGCCTTCTCGCCCTGCCCGACGACACAACCGTCTATTTCGGCCACGAATACACATTGTCGAACGCGCATTTCGCCGTGACCATCGATCCCGATAATGCCGAACTGAAGGCGCGTGCCGCCGAAATCGAGGAAACGCGTTGCGATGGCGGCTTTACCGCGCCGACGACCATCGGCCTTGAAAAGCGTACCAACCCGTTCCTGCGCGCCGCAGACCCGAAGATTCGTGCCCGTCTCGGCATGGAAGGCGCTGCCGACGCGGCTGTCTTTGCCGAGGTCCGCAAGCGCAAGGATAACTTCTGATGACGACCGACAACGAGCTGACACCCGCCGCCATCATCGAGATCCTCGGGCTGACCCGCCATCCCGAGGGCGGCTGGTATGTTCAGACCTTCCGAGACGGCAATGGCGGGCCGCGTGGCCACTCGACGGCGATCTACTACCTGTTGGAGCGCGGCGAACGCTCGCACTGGCATCGGGTGCGCGATGCAGCCGAGATCTGGCATCACTATGCTGGTGCGCCGCTGGAGCTCAGCATCGCAGCCGACGGCGCGCCGGCAACGGTGCTGCGCCTCGGTCCCGGCATTCTGGACGGCGAGCGCCCACAGGGGCTGGTGCCGCCCAACTGGTGGCAATCGGCCGTCTCGCTCGGCGACTGGACGTTGGTCGGCTGCACCGTGGCGCCGGGCTTCGATTTCTCGGTCTTCGAGATGGCGGCCCCCGACTGGGCACCGCCTGAGGCTTAAAGCGCGTCGCGATCTTTCAGATTCGCTTGGCGCGCTTTAAATTCTTGCTTTTGCGCATGTCGTTATCGCAAAACCGCGGCACACTTTTGCGCGACATGCTTTGATCCAACGAGCCCGTTTTACTCCGCCGGCTGCGCCGCCGCTCGCCCCTTGCGAAAGATCATGTCCTTGGCGGCCAGCACGGCACCACCGGTGACGAAGAGACATGCGGCGGCAATGCGCCACGATGGCTCGGCAAAACCGAACAGGATGAGGATCAACGTCGACAGAACCGGTGCTGCGTAGCTGGCAACGCCGAGCAGCTGGATATTGCCGTTCTTGACGCCGAAGTCCCAGGCATAAAAGGCAGCCCCCACCGGCAGCAGCCCGAGACCGGCAACCGCCAGCCACTCGAATGTCGTTGCCGGCCACACCGTCGTCTCCAGGCCGAGATGACACAGGAACGAGAGCAGCGACGTCGCCAGGCAAAAGCCGGTGACGACGTCGGTCGAGACCGCTTCGAAGCGGCGCGTCAGAAGCGAATAGCCTGACCACGTGAAGGCGCACAGCAACGCGGCGCCGTAGCCCATGAGATAGGCGTCGTCAAAGGCGATGCCGTTGCGGGCGATGATCATGATCGTACCCATCAGGCCCGAACACGCGCCAGCGACATGATACCAGCGCAGCCGCTCGCCCGGCAGAAGAGCTGAGCCGACAACGATCAATAGCGGCCAGAGATAGGCAATCAGGCCCGCCTCGACGGCCGGTGCGTTGCGAAGCGCGGTAAAGTAGAGAAAATGATAGCCGAAAAGACCGGCGATGCCGGTGATCCACACCTTGGCCGGCTGCTTCAGCAGCGCAAGGCGCTCTGGCTTCAGCGCGAGAACGATCAAACCCGGGATGCTGCCGATAAGGAAACAGATCGCCGACAACTGGAACGGCGGCATCTTGCCGGACGCTGCGGTAAACAGCGCCAGAAGCGACCACATCAAAATCGCGGTCGCACCGATCAACGTCGCCTTGAATTTCATGTCTTATCCCCTGTGCGGCTCCTTGGCGAAAGCCGGCGCGGATAAAATCACGACTCGCCGAAAAATGTTAGTGCCCGGTCGCCACCGACTGGTGGTTTCAACCGCCGAATCGCGTGGCCGAAACCGTCACCGGACCAAGCTTGGTCGGTATGCGAACATAGACCGGCGCATAGACATCGACGGCGTCCGACTTGGCAAACCAGATTTCCATGGTCTGCAGACGCTTGAGATACTCGACGTCCTCGCGCCCCTTCTTGTAGCCCGCCCTTGGAACGAAGCGGATGCCGCAGACGATCGCCTCGCCGTCGAAGCCCTTGGTCTTGAACGGCCTGGTTCCTTTCGCCGACAGCTTGATGTCGAGACGCGATTCGCCATCGAAGATCGGCAGCGTGTTGGGGCAGACGCGGGCCTTACCCGGAATGATCAGGCCGGACAGCGGGTCGAGCACGTTGCGCATGTCGCGAGAGGTCACCGGCACCCAGTTCTTCGGTAGCGGCGTGCGCTTCGGTGTCATGCTGGCATGCACGACGTTGCCGTTGGCATAGGTGACATTGATCGCCCGGCCCTTCTTGCCGCTGCGATAGGACATCGAATATTCGTTTGCGCGCAGATGGTCGCGGCCGATGACGCCCGAAACACGGGTCTGGCCCGATGTCCGACTGAAGATGTCGACGAGACCGGCCGAATGCAGTGTTCCTGAAATGGTGTAGCGATTCTTTTCAAGGGCCGTATGGAATGACGCTCTCGCAAGCGGCAATCCGGCAAGCGAAATGCTGTAATCGGTCTGATGCTCGATATCCGCAGCAAGCGATGCTGTGGAAAACAATGCCGCCGACAAAAGCGCTACCGCGCGAGAACCGATGCGCAACTTCATACCCTAAGAGATCCATCACTCGAATGTCGTCGCAATGCCTTGGAATGCAGGTCGTTTGCGGCTTTTCTACGCCTTTTCCGGGAGATCCGGCCGCCGGGGCCAAAGCCGCGCCAAGGACTTCTTCTGCATCCACAGGACAACAGATAGCGCATCACGAATGGGCTTGGAATGGCCATCGCGAAGCATTAGTGTGGCCGCTATCAAGCCTGCCTGATGCAGAAACAGCCGCAAGAAACCGCGGTTTTCCGAGAATGCAAGAGGTTTGGCTTGACGGGCGGGCTGTCTCTGACTATAGAACCGCAACTTTCCAATAATGGCCAACAGGAACGCGGCCTGGGCTCTGGGCCCGCTACCGCATCGTCCGGCGGCGATAAAGAGAATAGGTGTACCATGTCCCGTAGTTGCGAATTGACCGGCAAGGGCGTCCAGTCGGGCAACAATGTCAGCCACGCCAACAACAAGACCAAGCGCAAGTTCCTTCCGAACCTGTGCAACGTCACGCTGATTTCCGATGCTCTCGGCCAGCGCTTCCGTCTGCGCGTTTCCGCAGCCGCTCTTCGCTCGGTTGAACACCGTGGCGGCCTCGACGCTTTCCTCGTGAAGGCTGACGAGAACGAGCTGAGCATGCGCGCTCGCCTGCTGCGCCGTCAGATCGTCAAGAAGAACGCTGAAGCTGCCGCCGCTTAATCGGCGTTAGCGTCTGTCTTCGACACGACTTTAAAAAGGCTTGCGGGTTTATCCGGCAAGCCTTTTTCTCGTGTGTAATTTGCAGATTTCATCGGCCAGGCGTCCAAGCCTGGCTTCCGCGCAACTGGTGGCATCTCCCAGGATAAAAAAATGCTTATCAACCGCACGTTCTTTGTCTACGTCGCACTCATGACCCTGGTGGTCGTTGCGTCGAACTTCCTCGTTCAGTACCCGCTGCCAGGCTCGATCGCCGGCATGCAGCTCGGCGATCTCCTGACCTGGGGCGCCTTCAGCTATCCCTTCGCCTTCCTCGTCACCGACCTGACCAACCGCCATTTCGGCCCGCGCATTGCGCGTCGTGTCGTCGTCGTCGGCTTCCTCGTGGCGATCGTCCTTTCCTTCTTCGCCGCCACGCCGCGCATCGCGATTGCCTCCGGCTCCGCTTTCCTGTTCGGCCAGCTGCTGGATATCTCGGTGTTCAACCGGCTCCGCCGCCAGAGCTGGTGGCAGGCGCCGCTGGCGGGCTCGCTGATCGGCTCGGCGCTCGACACGGCGATGTTCTTCTCCTTCGCCTTCGCGCCGTTCTTCGTGTTCTTCGGACCGAACGACAGCTTTGCCTTGGAGACGGCGCCCCTGCTCGGCATTCTTGCCACAGAGGCCCCGCGCTGGATCTCCTGGGCGCTCGGCGACCTCTCGGTGAAGATCCTCTGCGGCATCGTGATGTTGCTGCCCTATGGCGCGCTGATGAGCGTGATCAAGCCCATGCCTGCGGGCAAGGCCGCGGCCTGATCCATCTCAGACAGCTGAATTGACGACGGGGCCGATTGGCCCCGTTTTCATTTGATCAGCCGGAATTCCAGCATGAGATTGCGCTCGAGGATCGAGTGGTTGTCGTCGGAAACGACGATGACCCTGATATCACCGTCAGGGCCAGCGACCACGTCGAGGCCCTCCATATTGTCGATCTGATAGCCCATGTCGGCTTCGAGAATGACGTCGCCGTCGACCACGGCGCCTGGCCGGATGGTGGCACCGGGAATGCGGCGGATGCGCATGCCGAGCCCGGAGGCGAAGTTGAACCGCCGCTCCAGGAGCAGGAGATCGCCATCGGGCAGGAAAGCGCCGTCGGTGACGGCGTAGGGTTCTGTGCGAACAACTGCGAAGGCGCCCTTCATCGGCCCGTCGAGAATGCCGGCCAGCAGATTGTCCGCCTTGTCGACGCTGCGCTCCGACACCGTGACGGCAGCGCCGCCGAGCGGACTGTCAGCCGGTGAAACGGCCACGGTTTCGAGCCCGCCATTGCTGCGCAGTTCGGTTGCCGGAAACGGCAACGGCACGCTGCCGACTGGCCCCGAAACGGAAAACCCGGGGTCCGGGTAGATATCGATGCGGTGGGACTGCTCGTAGCTGACGATCACTTCGCCTTCGCGTAGCGCCAGACCTTCCGAATCCACCTTCCACTTTTCCAGCCCGACCGCGCCGCTCCTGTCGGCCATCGGCGTCGCCGTCAGGTCCGTCAGGCCGGAAAGCTTGCCGGCGGCGTCGCGGGTCACGGCCCCTTCGAGCCAATGACCAGTATCCATGACTGCAACAAAAGAGGCTCCATCCGGACGGAAGCGGATCGCCGAGACGGCGCCGAACAGCGCATTGGACGACGTCATCTCCAGGCCGCCGATGAACTCCAGCTGGCCAAACCGCGTCTGGCTGGAACCAACCTTGAAAGCATCGATCTGCCGACTGCGGATCGGCAGCGTCTCGCTGTCACTGGCAGCCATAGCCGGACAGGCCGACGCCAGCAGGCAAAGAACGAGGAGGCCGCGACCAAGCATATGAGGATGTTCCTTCGGCGGGCAGGAAAGGCAGGGAGGGAACGACAAGCGTGCCGCCGTCTTCTGGGATGAACGGGGCGGCTACAAGTCGCCCCGGTTAAGCGATTATCCTGCGCGGCGAGCTCGCCCGGGACGGCGGCGCATGCTTTCGTCTTCGAACAGATCGGCAAGCTGCTCGGTCATCGCGCCGGCCAGCTCGTCGGCATCGACGATCGTCACGGCCCGGCGATAGTAGCGCGTCACGTCGTGACCGATGCCGATCGCCAGGAGTTCGACCGGCGAGCGCGTCTCGATCTGCTCGATGACGGCGCGCAGATGCCGCTCGAGATAGTTGCCCGGGTTGACCGACAGCGTCGAGTCGTCGACCGGCGCGCCATCCGAAATCATCATCAGGATGCGGCGTTGTTCGCGCCGCGCCATCAGCCGCTCATGCGCCCAGATCAGCGCCTCGCCGTCGATGTTCTCCTTGAGCAGTCCCTCGCGCATCATCAGCCCGAGATTGCGGCGCGCACGCCGCCATGGCGCATCGGCCGACTTGTAGATGATGTGGCGCAGGTCGTTGAGGCGGCCCGGCGACTGCGGCTTGCCGCCAGCCAGCCACTTCTCGCGCGATTGCCCACCCTTCCACGCCTTGGTGGTAAAGCCGAGGATCTCGACCTTGACGCCGCAACGCTCGAGCGTGCGCGCCAGAATGTCGGCACAGGTCGCCGCAACCGTGATCGGCCGGCCCCGCATGGATCCGGAATTGTCGATCAGGAGGGTCACGACCGTATCGCGGAAATTGGTGTCCTTCTCGCGCTTGAACGACAGCGGCTGCATCGGGTCGATGACGATGCGCTGCAGGCGGGCGCTGTCGAGATAGCCCTCCTCCAGGTCGAACTCCCACGAGCGGTTCTGCTGCGCCATCAGGCGGCGTTGCAGGCGGTTGGCCAGCCGCCCGACCGCGCCCTGGAGGTGCGACAGCTGCTTGTCGAGGAAGGCGCGCAGGCGGTCGAGTTCCGCCTCGTCGCACAGTTCTTCGGAAGCGATGGTCTCGTCGAATTCACGGGTGAAGACGGTGTAGTCGACCTTTTCGTTGAAGTCGGCAAAGGGCTGGTTCGGGCGCTTGACCTCGCCTGGTGTCTCGCTGTCCTCGTCGCCCTCGTCCTGCAGGTCGTCGTCGGAAATCTCCGCGCCGTCCATCTCGCCTTCTTCCATCTGCTCTTCGGCAGCCTGGTTCTCGTCGGCAGGAGCGGCGTCGTCGCCGGCTTCCTCGTCGCTGGCGCTCTCGTCCTGCTCCTGGCTGCGCGGCTGATCCTCGTCGGTCTCGCTTTCCTGCTCGTCCGGCTCGATGTCATCGTCACCGTATTTCTCGGCCACATCCATCGATGTCAGCATGTCGCGCACGACACGGGCGAAGGCCTGCTGGTCGTTGAGCGTCGACGACAGGTTCTTGATGTCTCCGGCGGCCTTCTCCTCGATGAAGTCGCGCCAGAGATCGAGCACCTTGCCGGCGGATGCCGGCGGCTTCTCACCGGTCAGCTTTTCACGCACCAGAAGCGCAACGGCCTCGCCGAGCGGTGCATCCGCCTGCTTGCTGATCGCGCCGAAATTGGCCTTGGAATATTTCTCTTCGAGCATCGAGCTCAGGTTCTTGGCAACACCTTCCATGCGCAGCGAGCCGATCGCCTCGACACGCGCCTGCTCGACAGCGTCGAAGATCACCCGCGCATCGGCACCCTGCGGCGACATCGTCGCGTGGATGCGCGCATCATGACAGGCCTTCCGCAGCGCCATGCTGTCGCCAAGCCCTCGCGTCACGGCGAGTTCCTGCCGCGTCGGACGCTTCGATATTTCAGGCAGGCGGATGCGCTCACCGGTGATCCCCGGCCGCTCGTTGGCGAAGGCCACCTCCACCTCGGCATCGCCAGCAATCGATCGGATGCAGCCGGAAAGCGCCCGCTTGAACGGTTCGGCGGCATTTTCACGCGTGGTCGGCTTTGCCTTGGAGTTCGAGCTCACGACAGTTCCTTCTTCAGCCAGAGGCGATGATACCCCGGCGGGATATCATCGAGTTTGCCACAAAGTCACAGGTCGCCTTCCCTGGGGGGGAAGGCGACCCATGGATCAGGCGGTGGCTTCAAGCACGATGTTGGCGGCGCTCTCCTTGAGCTCGACGCCGAAAGCGCGCTGGTAATGCTCGGCGACCAGCGCCCGCTCCAGCTCGTCGCACTTGTTGAGGAAGGTTACGCGGAAGGCGAAGGCGATATCGCCGAAGATGTAAGCGTTCTCGGCCCAGGTAATGACCGTACGCGGGCTCATGACCGTCGAAAGGTCGCCGTTGATGAAGGCGGCGCGGGTAAGATCCGCGACGCGCACCATCTTGGAAACGGTCTCGCGGCCCTTGTCGGCCGTAAAGCCCTTGACCTTGGCAGCGACGATGTCGACTTCCTTGTCATGCGGCAGGTAGTTGAGCGTCGTGACGATCGACCAGCGGTCCATCTGCGCCTGGTTGATCTGCTGCGTGCCGTGGTAGAGGCCGGTGGTGTCGCCGAGGCCGACCGTGTTGGCGGTCGCAAACAGGCGGAACGCCGGGTGCGGGCGAATGACGCGGCTCTGGTCGAGCAGCGTCAGGCGGCCGGAAGATTCCAGCACGCGCTGGATGACGAACATCACGTCCGGACGGCCGGCGTCGTACTCGTCGAAGACGAGCGCGACATTGTGCTGGTAGGCCCAAGGCAGAATGCCGTCCTTGAACTCGGTGACCTGCATGCCGTCCTTGACGACGATCGCATCCTTGCCGACGAGGTCGATACGGCTGACATGGCTGTCGAGGTTGACGCGTACGCACGGCCAATTCAGGCGCGCTGCGACCTGTTCGATGTGGGTGGACTTACCGGTACCGTGATAGCCCGAAACCATCACGCGTCGGTTATGGGCAAAGCCTGCGAGAATGGCGAGCGTGGTTTCGCGGTCGAAGAGGTAGTCAGGGTCAAGGTCCGGCACATAGGCGTCAGCCTTGGAATAGGCGGGAACGCGCAAATCCGTATCAATGCCAAAAACCTCCCGAACCGAGACGGTCGTGTCGGGGAGGTTGGAAATGTCGAGGTCAATCTTGCTCATCATGTCTCCAGAGCGGCCACCGGCGGCACCCGCGCATTCGCCTGCAAAAGTGCTTCTGTAATAATCCGCGTTGTTAGCAGAAACCAGCCTGTTTTAACAATTGGTAGGCCTGAATTACTGCACGAAAACGCTCCTCCGATCCCCTGTCTCCGCCATTGGCATCAGGGTGATGTTTCTTGACCAGCTCCTTGTACGCCGCCTTGATATCGCTGGCGGTCGCCGACGCGCCAAGGCCGAGCGTTTCATAGGCCTTGGCTTCGAGCGTTTTCAGCTTGCGCTGCCGCGGCTCTGGACGACCGGCGCGCGCCTTTGCCTCGCTGACGAAGCCAAAGGGATCGCGCATGCGCGCCTGGGCGCCCGCGGAGCCCGAACGGGTCTGCGATTGGGTCGGACCGTTCTTGGCGTTCTTGTTGACGCCGACGGTCCAGGTCGGGCGATGTCCCGTTATCGCTTCCTTCTGGTAGCGCGCGACCTCGCTATCGGAGAGACCGGAGAAAAAATTGTAACCCTTGTTGTATTCCTTCACATGCTCGAAGCAGAACATGAAGTATTGCCCCTCGGCGTTGCGGCCGACGGGTGCACGATGAACGCCGTTCTTGTCGCAGCCGTCCCATTGACAGGTGGGAGCGGTAGGCTCAGCGCGCGGCTCGACCTTGCGCCGTGTCCGAATGCGATCGAAGTATTTTGAATCGAGTCTCATGGCGCTCATTATGGGGCTTGGCCGGAGCCACAACAAGAATTGACAAACCGGAATGTTGCTGGCTTTGTGCGGGCCTTTTGCGCCGCCGAGGCAGCATCGCCGGACCCGCACGAAACAAGGGCGTCCAGCAACCAAGGAAATGGGACGGAAGAATGTCGCTCAGGGATACGATCGAACAGAAACTGACCGAAGCCTTCCATCCCGAACGGCTGGCCGTGATCAACGAAAGCCACCTGCATGCGGGCCACCAACCGGATTTCGACGGCGGCGGTGAAACCCATATGCGCGTGCGCATCGTTGCCGATGCCTTTGCCGGTATGAGCCGGGTGGCGCGCCACCGCGCCATCAACGACCTCCTGAAGCCCGAACTGGATGCCGGCCTGCACGCGCTGGCCGTCGAGCCGGCGGCACCGGGCGAGCCGACACGCTGGTAGTCGTCAGGCGATCGGCGTCTGGTCGTCTGCCGGGCGGATCCTCAATTTGGTGATCCGATTCTTCACCCGCTTCATCACGATGAAGCGCTTGCCGTGGAAGGTGAAGGCCTGACGTTCCTCCGGAATGCTCTTCGATTCGTGGATCACCAGACCTGCAACCGTCGTCGCTTCCTCGTCCGGCAGCGACCAGTCGAGCGCGCGGTTGAGATCACGGATCGGCACCGAGCCATCGACCACGATCGAGCCGTCCGCCTCCTGGCGAACGCCCTGGATGTCGAGGTCGTGCTCATCGGCGATATCGCCGACGATCTCCTCCAGAATGTCCTCGAGCGTTACCAGTCCCTGAACCTGGCCATATTCGTCAACGACGATGGCAAGGTGCAGCTTGCGACGCAGGAAGGCGTTGAGCTGATCCTTGAGATTGGTCGTGTCGGGAACAAACCACGGCTTTTGTGCGATCTTGACGATATCGAGATTTTCCGGCTCGACATCAGGTTCGGCAAGCGCGCGCAGAAGATCCTTGGAATGCACCACCCCGATGATGTTGTCGGCAGCACCGCGCCACAGCGGCAGCCGCGTGAACGGGCTCTGCAGGATCTCGCGCACACAGATCTCCGGCGGATCGTCGGCATTGATCGCCCGCATGTTGGTACGGTGGATCATGATGTCGGAAATCTCGAGTTCGCCGAGATCGAGCACGCCGCCAAGACGATCCCTGTCGGCCTTGATCACCGACCCCTCACGGTGCAGCAAGTCGACCGCGCCACGCAACTCGTCATGCGCCGATAGCATCGACATCTCGGACGAAAGGTTGACGCCGAAAAGCGAAAGGATGCGGCGCACGATGCCGTTGACGAGGCTCGAAATCGGGCCGGCCACGGCAACGAACAACCGAACCGGAGCAGCCACGGCAAGTGCGAAGCGGTCCGGCGAGGCGATCGCCCAGCTCTTCGGCAGCACTTCGGAAAAGATCACCAGCAGCACCGTCATGACGACGGTGGCGATCGCCACGCCCGAATTGCCGAACAGGCCGATCAGCAGGCTCGTCGTCAGCGACGAGGCGAGAATGTTGACGAGATTGTTGCCGATCAACAGAGCGCCGATCAGCCGGTCGCGCCGCTCGATCAGCCGGTTGACGATACCAGCCCGCTCATCCCCATTGTTTTCGAGCGAATGCATGCGCGAGCGCGAGGCAGCCGTCAACGCTGTTTCGGAGCCGGAAAAGAAGGCGGAAAACAACAAGAGACAGAAGACCGCGAAGATCGACAGCCAGTATTCGCCAAGAAACGCCAGGAACGCTTCGCCACTCATTGCGGACGCTTTTCCCGAAGGAAGCTCAGGACCTCGGAGGCCGGCACGTCGTCGGCGACGAAGGACTGGCCGATGCCGCGGGTCAGGATGAACGTCAGCTTGCCGCCCTTGACCTTCTTGTCCTGGGCAATCGCGTCCATCAGCTTTTCGGCCGGCGGCAGGCTGCCCGGGATTTCGTCCATGCGCGTCGGCAAGCCGACGGCGCGCAAATGCGCTTCCACACGGGTCGCATCGTCGGCGCTCGCAAGGTTCATGCGCGTCGAAAACTGATGCGCCAGCACCATGCCGATCGAAACGCCTTCGCCATGCACCAGACGGGCGCTGTCGTACTCGGTGGCAGCCTCGAGCGCGTGGCCAAAGGTGTGCCCGAGATTGAGCAGCGCGCGCAGGCCGTTTTCGCGCTCGTCCGCCGCCACGACATCGGCCTTGGCCTGGCAGCTGACGGCAATCGCCTCGATGCGAGCCGCACCGCCGGAAAACACCGCCTGCCAGTTTTTTTCCAGCCAGGCGAAGAAGTCCGGCTTGTCGATCAGCCCGTATTTCGCGACTTCGGCGTAGCCGGCGCGGAACTCGCGCTCACTCAGCGTGTCCAGCACATCTGTGTCGGCCAGCACCAGATCCGGTTGATGGAAGACGCCGATCAGGTTCTTGCCGTGCGGCGAATTGATGCCGGTCTTGCCGCCAACCGAGGAATCCACCTGCGCCAGCAATGATGTCGGGATCTGGATGAAACGCGAGCCGCGACGCACGATGCCGGCCGCAAAGCCGGTGAGGTCGCCGATGACGCCGCCGCCAAGGGCGATCACCGCGTCGTTGCGCTCGATCCGGGCGCCGAGGATGGCCTCGCAGGCAGGAATGAGATGCTCGAAGCTCTTGGTCTTTTCGCCGGCGGGCAACACCAGCGACACGGCCTCGATATCTCTCTGCTTGAGGCTTGCCATCAGCGGCTCGAGATAGCGCGGACCGACATTTTCGTCGGTGATAACGGCGACCTTGCGCCCCTTGAGGCGCGACGCAATCTCGTTGCCGGCAGCCGCGATCAGCCCCGGGCCGATCAGGATGTCATAGGAACGATCGCCGAGATCGACACGCACCTTGCGTTCGGCAGCAGGCATCACATGGTTATTCATCGTTGGGCACTTTCCGGAAATCTATGACGGCGGTGAGAACATCCTCCACCATCGTCTCCTTGTTCACATCGCGCGACATCACCGTCAGATCGGCTTCGGCATAGATCGGATAGCGAGCGCGCATCAGGTTTTCGAGCGTCTGTTTGGGGTTCTCGGTCTTCAAGAGCGGTCGGGTGTCGCGCTTGTTGACCCGCTCCCACAGCACGTCGAGTTCCGCATTGAGCCAGATCGTCAGGCCGCCGCGCTTGATCTGGCGCCGTGATCGCTCGTTGATATAGGCGCCGCCGCCGGTCGAAACGACGCGAGGTCCGGTGCGCAGCAGGCGCTTCAAAACGCGCGTTTCCAGCGCCCTGAACTCGTCCTCGCCATAACGGGCAAAGAGATCGCTGATCGTCATGCGTGAGACGCGCTCGATCTCGTGGTCGGAATCGACGAAGGGTATGCCGAGCGCCTGCGCCGTCAGCCGACCGATCGCCGATTTTCCGGCACCCATCAGGCCGATGAAAACGAGATTGCGTTTACCGAGTGCAAGCTTCGCCCGTTCGGCAAGCGTCGCGGAAACCGGTTCGATCACGTCGTTCATTGGACTTCTTGTTCCCCATTCCCTTCCGGTATCGACAAATCGGGGTGGAGCGTCAAGCCGTCGCGGCCCTCCGTGCAAGCTTCTTGAACTTGGCGAAAGGGGCGTTCATATAGATTGGGCATCCGCCAACGGGCCACGTGTCCATCCAGACGCGCAACAGGCTGCCGCAACACATTCAACGGCTGCATGATTTTATACCTGGATTCGCTCCGGTTTAAGCAACCATGCAGAGGAGACTGAAATGCCCACCCTCTTCCGGTTCCTGTTTTTCTGCGGCGTCATCGCCGGGCTGGTCTATGGCACGATGATCGCGCTCGTCACCTTCGTCGAGCCGGTCGAGCGGAATGTGACCGTGAAGATCCCCTCCGAGCGGGTCAACAAGACACAATGAGCGACCTTTCCGCGGCACATGTCGAGGCCTTCCTCGAAATGATGAGCGCCGAACGCGGCGCCGCCGTCAACACGCTGCAATCTTACGAGCGCGACCTGGAAGACGCGTTATCCCACATGCGCAGTCGAGGAACGGGCCTGACGGGTGCGGTGACCGACGATCTCCGGCATTATCTCGCCCATCTCGCCGGCCAGGGTTTCAAGCCCTCTTCACAGGCCCGCCGGCTGTCGGCGCTCCGGCAATTCTACAAATTCCTCTATGCCGAAGGTCTGCGCGGCGACGACCCGACCGGCATTCTCGAT
This sequence comes from Ensifer adhaerens, assembly GCF_013283195.1. Taxonomy (GTDB): domain Bacteria; phylum Pseudomonadota; class Alphaproteobacteria; order Rhizobiales; family Rhizobiaceae; genus Ensifer; species Ensifer adhaerens_G. Next base: position 82,661 of record NZ_JABEKT010000005.1, read on the forward strand.
GCGCCGAAGAAAGGCAGAAGCCTGCCGAAGACGCTGAGCATTGACGACGTATCGCGACTGATCGGTCAGGCAGAGAGCGAAGCCGCGGCAACGACGGGCGGTCCGGAGCGGCTGTCCAGGCTGCGCATGCATGCGTTGATGGAACTCCTCTACGCCACCGGCATGCGCGTCAGCGAATTGGTGTCGCTGCCTGCAAGCGTGCTTGCCCAGGACGGGCGTTTTCTCGTCATCCGCGGCAAAGGCAATAAGGAGCGGCTTGTGCCCTTGTCGCAGGCAGCAATCCGCGCGATGCGCACGTACGGTTCGGCTCTGGCTGAAGAGTTTGCGAAAGCGGACAAGGGCGAGCGCGAAAGCCCGTGGCTGTTTCCGTCATCGGCAAAGGCAGGGTTTCTTCCCCGCCAGGTCTTTGCCCGGGACCTGAAATCGCTGGCATCGCGCGCCGGCATCCGCGTGGCGACGATCTCGCCGCATGTGCTGCGCCATGCCTTCGCCAGCCACCTGCTTGCCAACGGCGCCGACCTTCGTGCCGTGCAGGAACTGTTGGGTCATTCGGACATTTCCACGACACAAATCTATACACATGTTCTGGAAGAACGGCTGCACGACCTCGTGCAAAACCATCACCCTCTTGCCAAACAGGCGAAAAAACAGGATTAGGACCGCCGGGCAGGCTGGTTTCGGCCGGCAGATCCTTGTCGCAAAACGATCGGAAACGCATCTCATGCACAACTATCTCGATTTCGAAAAACCAATCTCCGACCTCGAAGGCAAGATTCTCGAACTGAAGAAGCTCGCCGGCGAAGACGAGAGTGTGAACACTTCGGATGAGGTCGAACGGCTCGAGACACGGGTCCGCGATGCGATGGCCGAGATCTATTCGAAGCTGACGCCGTGGCAGAAGACCCAGGTCGCCCGCCACCCCTCGCGCCCGCATTTCCTCGATTATTCGGCAGAGCTCTTCACCGAGTTCACACCGCTTGCCGGCGACCGCAACTATGGCAACGACGAGGCCATCCAGGCCGGGCTTGCGCGCTTTCGCGGCATGCCGGTCGCCGTCCTCGGCCAGGAAAAGGGCAGCGATACTAAGTCGCGCATCAAGCACAATTTCGGCAGCCCGCGCCCTGAAGGCTACCGCAAGGCGATCCGCATCATGGAAATGGCCGACCGCTTCGGCCTGCCGCTGATCACGCTGATCGACACCGCCGGTGCCTATCCCGGCGTCGGCGCGGAAGAACGCGGCCAGGCGGAAGCCATCGCCCGTTCGACGGAAATGTGCCTGAACGTGCGCGTCCCGATCGTCACCGTCGTCATCGGCGAAGGCGGCTCCGGCGGCGCGATCGCGATCGCCACCGGCAACCGCGTCTACATGCTCGAGCATGCCATCTACAGCGTCATCTCGCCGGAAGGGGCGGCCTCGATCCTCTGGCGCGATTCGACCCGCGCCAAGGAAGCCGCCAGCAACATGAAGATCACCTCTGAAGATCTGAAGGCGCTGGGTGTGATCGACGGCATCATTCCCGAGCCCGTCGGCGGCGCGCACCGCGATCCGCAGTCGGTCATCGCCCGCACCGGAACGGTGATCGCCGATGCGCTGAAGGAACTGTCCGGACGCAATGGCGACGAACTGCGCACAGATCGCCGACAAAAGTACCTCAATATCGGCCGGAACCTCTGATTCCCGGCGATTGTTCGCCAGAGAATTCGCAACCGCAAATCGGACTGTGGCCAAACCTTGGCCATATTCGTGGCGTCATGAACAACTGTCTGTGCAGGGCGCCCTGCAAGGTTAAGAATTCGTGAAGTATAATGGCTTACTGATTCCCTAAGAGCCCTCCCCGTCGGACGCGGCTCGCACTGACGAGTTTTGGTTTGAACGGGCTTTCGCTGATGCGCTTGAGAAACCTTGTAGCCACCGCCACTGTTGCCGCGCTGCTTGCGGGCTGCACCAACGATGCCCTGGATACGGCGACGGTCGATCTTTCGACCGTCAAGAACAAGACCGAGTACCAGCTTTCCAGCAAGATGGCCGCCAAGATGAGCGAGCTCGGGATGCAAAAGACAGCCCCGATCGCGCTGCGCATCTTCAAGGAAGAAGGCACGCTCGAGGTCTGGAAGGCCAATACCTCCAACCGCTTCCAGTTGCTGAAGAGCTACAAGATCTGTGCCTGGTCGGGCAAGCTCGGCCCGAAGGTGAAGGAAGGCGATCGTCAGGCCCCGGAAGGCTTCTATCCGCTGTTCCCGCAGCAGCTGAACCCCAATTCGAAGTACTACCTGGCGATCAACACCGGCTACCCCAACACCTATGACCGCGCCAACGGCCGGCAGGGTACGCATCTGATGATCCACGGCGCCTGTTCGTCGTCCGGCTGCTACTCGATGACCGACGAGCAGATGATCGAGATTTTCGCGATGGCACGCGACGCCTTCAAGGGCGGGCAGCAGAGCGTCCAGCTGCAGGCGTTCCCCTTCCGCATGACCGCCGAGAACATGGCGCGTCATCGCAACAATCCGAACATCGAATTCTGGAACATGCTGAAGGTCGGCTACGATCAGTTCGAAGTCACCAAGCGTCCTCCGGAAATCAATGTCTGCGAGAAGAAGTACGTCTTCAACCAGCAGGGCAGCGGCGCATTCAATCCGGGCGGAACATGCCCTGCCATGTCGACCCCACCCGCGCTTCAGATGGCCATGTCGACCTTCGAAAAAGGCTACAAGCTCGACTACGACAAGGCCATGAAGAAGTATGACGGCATGGTCTGGTATGAGCCGAGCGAGGCCGAGCGTAAGGCGATCGTCGCCAAGCAGCGCGCCGGCCGCGAGCTTGCCTATGCCCCGACCGGCAACTCGATCGATGCCGGCAAGCTGATGAAGGCGAGCGACCTCGAAAAGAAGCTGGCCGAACAGAAGGAAGCCGAAGAAACCAAGGTTGCTGTCGAGATCCAGAAGAAGGAACTCGAAAAAGCAACCAAGGGCGGCACCCATGTGCCGGTTCCCGCCGCCAATCCTGTACCCCAGCCGGTGCTGCAGGCAGCCGTCGAACAGCCGGCCAAGAACTCCTTCTGGAACCTGTTCTCCAAGAGCGAACCGGCAGAACAGGCGCAGCTCACACAACCACCCCCTGAACTGCAGGCAGCCGTGCAGCCACAGGCGCAACCTGCCGGAGCAGCGGCGAAACAGACCCGCTCAGTCGCAGCCCCGCAGAAGGCACAGCCTGAAGTGACCGCCGTGTCCGCGGCAAATGCCGAAGTCACCGTTGCGCCGACGACCGAAGCGCCGGTCGCCGTAGAAGAGCCGCCGAAGAAGCGGCCGTTCTGGAAGATCTGGGGCAATTGATGCCTGAGGAAGCAAAGACGGTCTACGACCTCAGGGGGCTTAAGTGCCCCCTTCCCGTTTTGAAGGCCCGCAAGCGCATCGCCTCCATGGCCGCAGGCGCGCTGCTCGAGATCGAAACGACCGATCCGATGGCAGTCATCGACATCCCGCATTTCTGCCGGGAAGACGGCCATAGCCTCGAGGCCGCCTCGCCTGCCGACGGCGGTCATCGCTTCCTGATCCGCAAGGGCGGCTGAAGCACACAGCGCCTACGTCTCTCATCCAAGCCGATGGCGTCCGCACGTCAAAGAACAGGGATGAAGCCGGATTATCGGCTTCATCCCTGCGGTCCGCGCTTTACCAAACGCCCCCTCATTCCTCGCGGAAGGCTCTGAGCATCTGGTCGGAGAATGGTTTTGTGAGGTACGAGATCGCGGTTCTCTCATCGGTCTGGACGAACACTTCGACGGGCATTCCGGGCATGAGCTTGCGGCCGCCGAGCTTGTCGAGCGGTTCGGTGATCTCGACGGTTGCGAGATAGAAGGGTTGTCCGGTGTTGCGGTCGAGCGACTTTGGTCCCCACCGTTCTCGGACCTTAGTCTGAGCAAGATTTCGCATGCCGGCGTTGCGCGAATGTCCGCAAAGCTTTGGCACCCGCCTCGGGCAGCCCTGCCTGTGACGCAGGTCCTTCTCGGTTGGAAAGTTAACCGTAACCATTTGATTGACTACAGAATTCCCTTGCCTCAATTGCGACTTTTGGCTTCTTTTGACGGACGATGCCGGAATTGGCGGAGGCATTTTTAAGGAATAGAGCATATAAGATCGCAGAAACGCGATCGGACAAGTCTCATGGATGCCGGCGGGAACAACACCGAAATGGCCAAGCGCATCTTTCCGCTGAACCTGAGCAGTTCAGCCACTCTGCAAAAGCTGGCGTCGACATTCCAACGGCTCCGGCTTGAAGTTCGGTTCATCATCATCGCCTCGTTTATCGTCGTGGCGCTGATGATCGCGCTCGCGATCTGGACGACAAGCCGCCTTGAGAGAACCGTGTTCAACAGCGTCGGCTCGCTCGGCGCCGCCTATCTTCAGACGTTCGTTGCACCGCTGATCTCCGAGGAAGACATCAAGAGTGGCGTCCTTCCGCCCGTCGTAGAAGACAAGCTGAAGCTGCTTCTCGGCACCAGCGCTCTCGGTCAGCATGTGCACGAACTGAAAATCTGGGGTCCCGACGGGGGCCTGATGTATTCGACGTCAGGCAAGCAGATCGACGAAGAGGTTGTCTTTGAAGAGCTGCAGCGTGCCTTGGCGGGAGAAATCGTCGTCTCTCGCACCATGATCGAGAAGCATGAATATACCGGCGAAGAGCAGCGCGGCATGTACATCGAGGTCTACGCGCCCCTCGTGCGCGATGAGGCCGGCAAGGTGCTGGTGGTCGGCGAATTCTACGAGCGTCCCGATTTTCTGAGGGGTGAGCTGTCAACTGCCTGGCGCGAGACGGTCACCATCGTGCTCCTCGTTTCGGTGCCGATGCTGGCGCTGCTCTTCCTGATCGTGCGTAGCGGCAGCCTGCTCATCGATCGGCAACACGCGGCCATCCGCCACAGTCTTGGACGGGCACTTGAACTGTCCAACCAGAACCGTCGGCTGCGCGCAGCGGCAGAAACGGCCCGACTCGAGGCCGGCAAGCTCAATGAGATGATCCTCGACCAGATCGGATCCGATCTGCACGACGGCCCGGTCCAACTGCTGACCTTGCTCAAGTTGAAGCTCAGCGACATGGCCTCGCCGCCGACCGGCGGCCAAACCGCAGCGGCCATCAAGCCGCAAGAAATCGACAGGCTGGTCAGCACGGTTACGACGGTTCTTGAAGATCTGAGGAACATATCCTCCGATCTCGTGCTGCCGGAACTCGACGACATGTCGCTGAACGATACGATCCTGCTCGCGGTAAGGCGGCATGTGGATCTCATAGGCCGCGATGTCGATGTGGTCGGGCTGATCGCATCGCAGAAGGTGGATGCACACCTGAACATCTGCGTCTATCGCTTCATCCAGGAAGCGTTGATGAACAGCGAACGGCATGCGCCGGGCAACGGCCAGCATCTGCGCTACGGCACGCGCCACAACCGTCTGTTCATTACAGTGGCCGATGTGGGCGACGCACCATCGACATCAGTGACCCCGCGCAGCACGGCGCGGACCGGGCTCGGTACCATCACGCAGAAACGCCGCATTCGCGCCTTTGGCGGCCGCATGCGGATGATCCGCCGGCCAAACGGCATGGTGGTGACCGCGGTTCTGCCGCTCGATCACAGCGGCGGCCCGTTCGATCGTCCATAGATTTGGTTGATTGTTCGTCGACTTGCACAATCGCCGTCACGGCTCAGAGCGCCGCATTCGCGCGGAATGCGGCGCTCTGGTGCATTGTTTCTGCAGCATCTTGTCCGCCTTCGGTGAAACCACTCGAAGGCAGGATGCTCTAGTTGATGCGCCGTGATGCGCCGCGCTCGGCAGAGCCGTCGGGCAGGACATCCAGGCGCTGCGCTGCCAGCACCACTTCCACACGGTTCCTGACATCGAGTTTCTGCATCAAGACCGTCATGTAATGTTTGACGGTCTTTTCGCTGATATCAAGACAGGCCGCTATTTCGCGGTTCGTGCTGCCACGCATGAGATGGCGAACGATCTGCTCCTCGCGCAGGCTCAGGCGTCGTTGTGCCTGAGACCGCCGGCGGATTTCCGCTGTTTTCATGGCCATGATGACCTTGGTCGCGAACCCCGCCGTGATGAACGTCTCGCCGTCATAGACGGTGCGTATGGCCTCGTGAAGGTCGCTGGCGCTGCTGCCTTTCAGCACATAGCCAGAGACTCCGTAATTCAGGACTTGTATCGCGGTTTCAATGCTTGAATTTGCGGTGAAGACGATGATCCGCGTGTCTTTGTATTTTTGCGCAACCAGCTCGATAGCCGCAATGGCGTCGCCGGGCATGCTCAAATCGAGCACGAGAACTTGAGGTGAAAATTCTTCAACTATTTTCAAAGCATCGACCGCGTTTTCGCCCTTCGCGACGATCTCGAGGTCACTTTTTCCAGAATATAAACTGACCAGCCCTTCCAGAAGGATCGGATGGTCGTCAACAAATGCAACTGATATCGACATGGTCGTTGCTCTCCCTCCGCAACGAACATGCTAGTTCATCAGGTTCGCGTTTAAAAGAACACACTTAACTTCTAGTTAATTTAGAAAGTGAACGGATACCGCGGCGGCACGAACGAAGATACGGGTGGTACGTCTGAAACACAGCCGAAATATTCGCGTTGTGATCTAAGAAATAGACAAGCACCCTTTAGACGGGAACCCGTAAAATCCAGACTATTACAATCTTTACAATTGCTTATGCGACCAAAGGGTCACTCGGCTGGGCGCAACCCGGGAGGAGGGAAACGCGAGGCAGCGTTTTCTGGAGAATCTCGGTACATTTTAAGTAACGCCAGAATATTAGCCCAAAAATGTTTGCCGTCGCCGCCAATGATCACCCGAAAGTACTACGGATTTTAACCTTATTGCACAGCATTGGCAGAAAGACGCCGCCGACTGCAGCGTTAAAATCCTAGAACTTCATGCCGGGGACAACCAAGGGATTGTCCGAAAGCGCCTGGGCATCGGGACGATCGATTCGCGGCTTTCCGGTGAAGGCATCGAAAAGGTCGCGCACGAAAGCTTCGCTCAGCCCCTTGGTGATCAAGACCATGCGTGTCCGCCGATCGACCGGATCCGGCCAGGCGGTCAGCCGCTCCGGGGTATGAAAGACGTTCTGCACGCCGTGAAGCACCAGCGGTCGCTCCGGGTTGTCGGAAACGGAGACGATCGCCTTCATCCGCAGCAGTTTTTCGCCATGGGCCGAGCGCAGGAGATCGATGAACATGTCGAGCGCCATCGGTTCGATCGGCCTGTCATGCAGGATGCTGAACGAACGAATGTCCGCACCATGACGGGTCACATCGTGGTGGTGGTGGTGGCCATGGTCGTGGTGATGGTGATGGTGATCCCCACCATGGTGATGGTGGTCGTGACCATGGTGGTCGTGGTCGTGATCCGCCTCGTCCTGCAGCCAGCGGCCGACATCGGCGATCTTCGAGGCCGGGTCATAGAGGCCGCAGGCAAATAGTTCACCCTTGCCCGCCTCGGGACCGTCTCCGTCGATGAATGGCGCACGCGGATTGATCCCGCGCAGGCGCGACCGCAGCTCGTCCAGTTGCTTGCCATCGGCGAGGCCAGCCTTGCTGATGACGATGCGATCAGCGACCGCGACCTGCTTCAGCGCTTCCTCGTGGTTGGCAAGCGTCTGCAAGCCATTGACCGCATCGACCACCGTCACCACACCGTCGAGGCGGAAACTCTGGGCGATTATCGGATTGCCGATCACCGACTGCAGCACCGGCGCCGGGTCGGCAAGCCCGGTCGTTTCGATGACGACGCGCTTCAGCGGCTTGATGCGCCCCGTCTGCATCCGGTCCATGAGGTCGGCAAGCGTATCCACCAGTTCGCCGCGCACCGTGCAGCACAGGCAGCCGTCGGAAAGCTCGATGACGCCGTCGCTCGAGGCTTCCACCAGGAGGTGATCGATCGAGACATCGCCGAACTCGTTGATGATCACGGCCGTGTCCGAGAGATCCGGATCCTTCAGCAGACGGTTCAAAAGCGTCGTTTTGCCCGCACCGAGAAAACCGGTCAGGATCGAAACCGGCACCGCCGGCAGTGGGCTAACCATGGAAAACTCCGATCAGAGGCTCGGCCGCGGCACCGGGATCGGCACATTGGCGACGTCGCCCTGGCCGGCCGGATCAGAGCCGGCCTTGGCCAGCTTGTCGCCGCTGCCGGGGATGAGGCCGGCAAAGGCCAGCTTCAGCGGGCGGTTGATCTCGTGGATGAACGGCGAAAGCAGCTTCTGCCGTCCGGCTTCGTCGCGACCTTCGCTGCGCACCTTGGCGGCGGCCTGCGAGCAGATCTGCTTGCTGACGTCGGCAACCAGGTCGCGTGTTTCGCCATAGGGCGCAATCTGCACCAGCGATGGCTTGGCCGCTCCCGAGGTCGTCAGCGCCATTTGCAGCAGCCGCGCGGATTCATCGGCACGGGCGCCGAGGCTGTCCTCGCCAAGCACGACCGAAACGACGCTGCGGCCGTCGCGCGTCGCTGAGGAGACCTGGTTGAAACCGGACGCGCAGATGAAGCCGGTCTTCATGCCGTCAGCGCCTTCGAAGCGGCCGATCAGCATGTTGTAGTTCGGGTAGTCCTTCTTGCCGGTGGTAAATCCTTCCAGCGAGAAATAGGAAGCATATTCGGGAAACTCGCGCTTCAGCGTGATCGCCAGCACCGCAAGGTCGCGCGCTGTGGTGTACTGGCCCGGCCCCGGCAAGCCGTTGGCGTTGACGAAATGCGACGACGTCATGCCGATGCGGCGCGCCTCGGAATTCATCCGGTCGATAAAGGCGGGCTCGGAGCCACCAACGGTTTCGGCGATCGCCACCGCCACGTCGTTGGCCGACTTCACCAGCATCATCTTCAGGGCGCTGTCGAGCGTCATCGCCTGGCCGGGCTTGTAAAACATCTTGCTCGGCGGCTCGGAGGCGGCGTTCTTGGTCATCACGACCGGGCTCGTCAGCGCCAGCTGTCCCGATTTGATCGCCCGGAAGGCGGTATAGGCCGTCATCAGCTTGGTCAGCGATGCCGGATACCATTTCTGGAAGATATCCTGGTGCTCGTAAACCTTCAGTGTATTGACGTCGACGACGAGCCGCGGATTGGCAAATGCCGGCAAAGCCATGAGAAGGCTCGCGCAGGTGCCAGCCACGACACCCATTGCCTTTGCCTTGCCACGCGTGAAAAATCCTGCTGTCACTACCATAGACCTCGAAATTCCGCTGTTGCCTCGTCTCGTTCGGCTATTTAGCCTATATGGCGAGGAGATGGCAAAGCCCATTCATTGGCTGCTGCGCCAATCCACCGCAGATAGATGTGATCGAACAGACCGACAGGACGTATCTCATGCCGATTCTCAACCGTGCCGCCGAACTGCAAAACGAAGTCACCGAATGGCGGCGTCATCTGCACAAGAACCCCGAGCTCCTGTTCGCGGTGGAAAATACGGCAGCCTTCGTCGAAAATAAACTGAAGGAATTTGGCGTTGACGAAATCGTGACTGGCCTTGGCCAGACGGGCGTCGTCGGCCTCATCAAGGGCAATCTCGGTCCCGGCCGCACCATCGGCCTTCGTGCCGACATGGATGCGCTGCCGATCACCGAGACCACTGGCAAGCCCTGGGCGTCGGAAACATCCGGCAAGATGCACGCCTGCGGCCATGACGGCCACACCGCCATGCTGCTTGGCGCGGCCAAGTACCTGGCCGAGACGCGCAACTTTGCCGGCAGCGTCGCCGTGATCTTCCAGCCAGCCGAAGAAGGCGGCGGCGGCGGCCATGAGATGGTCAAGGACGGCATGATGGAGCGGTTCGACATCGCCGAAGTCTACGGCATGCACAATATGCCGGGCATGCCCATTGGTCATTTCGGCAGCCGCGTCGGCGCGATCATGGCGTCAACGGACGAGTTCACCATCACCATCAAGGGCCGCGGCGGCCATGCGGCCCAGCCGCACAAGACGATCGACCCGATCGTCATCGGCACCCAGATCGTCACCGCGCTACAGACGATCGCGTCGAGAACCGTCGATCCGCTCGCATCGGTCGTCGTCTCGGTCACCACGTTCAACGCCGGCTTCGCCCACAACGTGATCCCGGAGGAAGCTGTGCTCGGCGGCACCGTGCGCACACTGAAGCCGGAAGTGCGCGATATCGGCGAGACCCGCATCCGGCTGATCGCCGAAGGCATCGCCGACGTCTATGGTGCCACCGTCGACGTCTGGTACAGCCGCAACTATCCCGTGACCGTCAATCATGAGGACGAAACGGCCTACGCGCTGAAGGCGGCTGCCGAAATCGCCGGCGAAGGCAACATCAGGCCGTCGCTCGACCCGATGATGGGCGGAGAAGACTTCTCCTATATGCTGCTCGCCCGCCCGGGCGCGTTCATCTTCATGGGCAACGGCGACACCGCCGGGCTGCACCACCCCGCTTATGATTTCAACGACGAAGCGATCCCGCACGGGATCTCCTATTGGGTGAAACTCGCGGAAACGCGACTTGCCGCCTGAGGCGCGGGCGGGAGGCGGCACCATGCATCAGATCGACAAGATAGACCGTAGAATTCTCAACATCCTGCAGGCGGACGGCCGGATCACCAATCTGGAGCTTGCCGATCGCATCGGCCTGTCGCCGACGGCGACCAGCGAGCGGCTGCGCCGGCTGTTGAAGGAAGGCTATGTTTCGGGCTTCGGCGCCCGCCTCGATCCGCAGAAACTCGGCTTCGGCCTGCTCGTCTTCATCGAGGTCATGCTCGACAAGACGACGCCCGATGTCTTCGACCAGTTCGCGACCGCCATCAAGCAGGCGCCGGCCGTGCTCGAATGTCACATGGTCGCCGGCGGCTTCGACTATCTCGTCAAGACCCGCTTCGAGGATATGGCGGCCTACCGCAACTTCCTCGGCCAGGTGCTGTGGACGCTGCCGGGGGTCAAGGAGACCCGCACCTACGCCGTCATGGAAGAGATCAAGAACGACGGCCCGCTGCCGCTCGTTTGAACAAAACAAGAATGGTCCCGGGACCCGATCGGCACCCGGGACCATTTCCGACAAGCTTATGCCGCGTTAAGCGAAGCCATGTCGATGACGAAGCGGTAGCGCACGTCGCTCTTGACGACCCGCTCATAGGCTTCATTGATCTCCTGGATCTTGATCGTTTCGATCTCCGAAACGATGTCGTGCTCGCCGCAGAAGTCGAGCATTTCCTGGGTTTCCTTGATCGAACCGATCATCGAGCCGGAAATGCTGCGGCGCGCGGGCACCAGCGAGAAGGCATGCACCGGCACGGCATTTTCCGGGATGCCGACCAGCACGAAATTGCCGTCGACCTTCAGCAGGTTGACATAGGCGTTCCAGTCGATCTCGGCCGCCACCGTGCAGATAATCAGATCGAACGTGCCCTGCAGCGCCTTGAAGGTTTCCGGATCATTGGTGGCATAGTAGTGGTCCGCACCGAGCTTCAGCCCGTCTTCCTTCTTGGAAAGCGTCTGGCTGAGAACGGTAACATCAGCGCCCATGGCGTGGGCAAGCTTGACGCCCATATGGCCGAGACCACCCATGCCGACGATCGCGACCTTCTTGCCGGGACCAGCCTTCCAGTGACGGAGCGGCGAGTAGAGCGTAATGCCGGCGCACAGCAGCGGCGCCGCCGCATCGAGCGGCAGGTTTTCCGGGATCGACAGCACGTAGCCTTCCTTGACGACGATGCTATCGGAATAGCCGCCCTGGGTCGCGGTCTTGCCGTCCGCCTCGAGGCCGTTATAGGTCACGACCAGACCCGGCATGTAATGTTCGAGATCGAGATCGCGCGTCGCACAGGTGGTGCAGGAATCGACGAAACAGCCGACGCCGGCGCGGTCGCCGACCTTGAACTTGGTCACCTTGGAGCCGACGGCGGTGACGATGCCGACGATTTCATGGCCGGGAACCATCGGGAACACCGAGTTGCCCCATTCGTTGCGTGCCTGGTGAATGTCGGAGTGGCAGACGCCGCAATATTTGATGTCGATCACCACGTCGTCGTCGCGCGGCTCGCGACGTTCGAAGGTGAAGGGCGTAAGCGGTTTCGACGCGTCGGTCGCCGCATATCCTCTTGCAATGGCCATCAGTCTGTCCTTCAATTTTGGGAGATGCGAAAAGCCGAGCGTTACCGGCAGATCGCAGGCAGGGACTATGCGTTCGCCATCGACAAAAGCGTTATCGCGATCCTGCAAAGTTTTTGCCCGATCCTGCAAGAATGAAAAATGCATAATGGCAAGTACGCTCCGAAGCCCTATCTGAGCATAGCCTCACACAATGCTAAGCCACTGGAAAGACCAAAGAATATGACAGCCACGCGACAGACTGCCAGACAGGACATGATGGACGTCATTGCCCGGATCACCGGGAAAGACGGCGATCACCGGACTGCAATCCCCGGTTTGAGCATTCATCGTCATTCCGGCGATGCGCCGGTCAACTGCGCCGCGTACAAGCCGAGCCTTGCGGTCATCGTTCAGGGCGCCAAGCGCGTGGTGCTGGGCGACGAGACGCTGATCTATGGCGCATCCGATTATCTGCTGACGTCGATCGACCTGCCGGTGTTGTCGCAGGTCTGCAAGGCTTCGGCCGATGAACCCTATCTCAGCTTCGCCTTCCAGATCGATACGGCCAAGATCCCGGCATTGCTCGATTTTCTGGCGCAGGGGCCACTGCCAACGACCGCCTCGCCGCGGGGTATGACGGTCAGCAAGATCACGCCTGACCTCGAGGACGCAGCCCTCCGGCTCCTGCGCCTGCTCGACCGGCCCGATGACATTCCGGCACTGCTGCCGCTGGTCGAGCAGGAGATCCTCTATCGCCTGGTCACCGGCCCACACGGCCATCGGCTTCGCCAGATGGCAACCGCCGAGAGCCAGCCTCACCAGGTCGGCCGCGCCGTCGCCTGGCTGAAGGAGCACTACTCCCGGCCATTGCGCATCGACGACCTGGCAAGCCGCGTCTCGATGAGCGTCTCGTCGCTGCACCACCATTTCAAGGCGATCACGGCCATGAGCCCGCTGCAGTACCAGAAGCAGTTGCGACTGCAGGAGGCACGGCGCCTGATGCTGGAGGAAAGCCTCGATGCGGGCGACGCCGGCCATCAGGTTGGCTACGAAAGCCAGTCGCAGTTCAGCCGCGAGTATGCCCGCCACTTCGGCGAGCCGCCGATGCGCGACATCGGCCGCGTGCGCCGAACGCTGGTCGAGCGCTTCGCCGGCGGGGCGGAAATACTGAGCGAAGGCTGAGCGAAAAGGTCTCAGCTTCCTTCCATATCCCCCGTTTCGATATCCCCGGGAATATCAGCTCCGTTCGATATCCCGCCGGAGCACGATCGACGTCGTCAGGTCCTCGACATTATCCATGGTCGCCACCTCATTGCGCAGTTCGTTCAGCGCATTGATCGATCCGACCTCGACCTCGACCACCAGATCGAGCTGGCCGCTGACGGACGAAACCTTGCGTACCGAGGAAAAGCCCGCGAGCCGGTCGAGCACGCCGATCGATGGCGTGCGCTGGAGGGTGACGAGCAGGAAGGCCTGGATCTGTCCCTCCTCCAGCTGGCCGATATCGGCGCGGTAGCCGCGGATGATGCCCGCCTTTTCGAGACGCGTGACCCGCTCCGTCGTCGCACTTCTGGAAAGCCCGATCCGGCCCGCCAGCGACTTCATCGGGATGCGCGCCTCCCGCGACAGGATGCTCAGGATCGTCCGGTCGATCGCGTCGATGTCCTGCATGATTTCTGCCTCCGAGCGCGCCGACAAGATGACGGTTATTATAAACATAATGCCGGTGCAACCGGCATATTGCCGGATGCATGCCTGGGCCGCTCGTGCAACTCTGCCGCCAAGACAAAGGGCTCCCTATGAACGACATGCTGAAGACGACACCAGACTTTTCCATCGACCAGGCGGCAGCGTTGCTGAAGCAGCATTACGGCCTTTCCGGCACGCTGTCGTTGCTTGCCAGCGAACGCGACCAGAACTTCAAGGTCGAGGCAGAAGGCGGCGCCAGCTATATCCTGAAGGTCGTCAATGCCGCCGAACCGGAGGTCGAGAGCGATTTCCAGACGGCGCTGCTGAGCCACGTCGCAACCTTCGCCGGTGAATTGCCGGTGCCGCACATCCGGCCGACCCTGGCCGGCACCAGCCTTGCCGAAACCACCAGCCAGCACGGCGTGCACCACCGGCTGCGTCTCGTCAGCTGGGTATCGGGCGTTCCGCTTGCCGAAACCGGCCGCAACGCCGCAGCGCTCCAGTCGCTCGGCCATATGCTCGGCCGCTTCGACGCCTCGCTGAAGGGCTTCATGCATCCGGGCGCGCTGCGCGACCTCGACTGGGACATCCGCAACGCCGGCCGTTCGAGGGACAGGCTCGCCCATATCTCCGCCCCTGAAGACCGGGCGCTGCTGGAACGTTTCCTCGCCCGCTTCACGCAATCGGTTGAGCCGAAGCTGGCGACGCTGCGCTCGGCCGTCATTCACAACGACGCCAACGACTGGAACGTGCTGGTCGACAAATCAGATCATGACCGTATCTCGGGCCTGATCGATTTTGGCGACGCGCTTTATGCGCCTGTCATCGCCGAAGTCGCGATTGCCGCCGCCTATGCCGGGCTCGACCATCCCGATCCGATCGGCGCCACGGCCGCCATCGCCCGCGGCTTCCACGCCGAATATCCGCTGCTGGAAGAAGAAGTCGATCTTCTCTTCGACCTTATCGTCATGCGCCTCGTCACATCGGTGACCATCTCCGCCTCGCGCCGCGCGCACACGGCCGACAATCCCTATCTCGCGATCAGCGAAAAGCCGGCCTGGACACTGCTGCGCAAGCTCGACCGGATGAACCGTCGCTTCGCCACCGCGATCCTGCGCAAGGCCTGCGGTTTTGAGGCTGCACCCGGAACGCGCAGCGTTGCCGCCTGGATCGCCGACAACCGCAAGACGCTTACGCCCCTTCTGGAGCGCCCGGCTGCGACCTATCCGGCAGCGCTCGTGCCCTATGGCGATCCTGATCATCCGATGACGGTCAAATCCGCAGGCGAACAGCCGGATGAAGCCCAGTCCATCTGGGAAGACTATTGCCGCGAAAACGGCATCGACCTCGGCATCGGCCCCTGGGGTGAGGCCCGCACGGTCTATGCCGGCGAGATGTTTGTCTCGCGGCTGGTCGAGAACAACCGCCGCACCCACCATCTCGGCCTCGACCTGTTCATGGCCGCCGGCACCAAGGTCTTCACACCAGTGGCCGCCACTGTCGTCAGCGTCGAGATCGAACAGGACCCGCTTGGCTATGGCTGCCTGATTGCGCTTCGCCACGAGCCCGAGGGCTGCCCGCCCTTCGTGTCGCTCTGGGGCCATATGGCGCATGAGGCGATCGGCCGGATCAGGGCCGGCGACCGGCTCGAAGCCGGCGCGCTTGTCGGTGAAATGGGAACGCCGAAGGAAAACGGCGGCTGGGCGCCGCACCTGCACCTGCAGCTTTCCATCGACCCCAGCCTCTCGGCCACCGAAATCCTCGGCGTCGGCGAACCGCAATATCTCGACGTCTGGGCCGAACTCTTCCCCGATGCGCGCACCTTCGCCGGTATTGCCGAAGAGTTTTACGCGAAAACCGGTCGCGCGCATGACGAGATCGTCAAGCTGCGCAAGGAACTGCTGCTGCCGAACCTCTCGATCTCCTACGAAAAGCCGATCAAGTTCGTGCGCGGCGAAGGCGTCTGGCTGATCGACGATCAGCGGCCGCGCCTATCTCGACTGCTTCAACAATGTCTGCCACATCGGCCATGCCCATCCGGCCGTGGTCGAGGCCATGGCGAAGCAGGCAGCGACCCTCAACACCAACACCCGCTACCTGCACGACAACATCGTCGCCTATGCGGAACGGCTGACAGCGACGCTGCCCAAGGAATTGACGGTTGCCGGTTTCGTCAACAGCGGCTCGGAAGCAAACAGCCTGGCACTGCGCCTAGTGCGCGCCCATACCGGCCGCGAAAATGCCATCACGCTCGACTGGTCCTATCACGGCACCACGCAGGAGCTGATCGACATCAGCCCCTACAAGTTCCGTCGCAAGGGTGGCAAGGGTCCGAAGCCGCATGTGCATGTGGCTAATGTTCCCGACAGCTATCGCGCCCCGGCGGACTGGCCGGCCGAGGAACACGGCAAGCGTTTTGCCGAAAGCGTTGCCGAGCAGATCGCCGCCATGCAGGCCAAGGGCGAAGGTCCCGGCTTCTTCATCGCGGAATCGATCCCGAGCGTCGCCGGCCAGGTGTTCCTGCCCGACGGCTACCTGAAGGAAGTCTACCGCCTGGTGCGCGAAGCCGGCGGCGTCTGCATCGCCGACGAGGTCCAGGTCGGTTTCGGCCGCGTCGGCAGCCATTGGTGGGCGTTCGAGACCCAAGGCGTGGTTCCCGACATCGTCACCATGGGTAAGCCGATCGGCGATGGTCATCCGCTCGCCGCCGTCGTCACCACTCGTGAGGTCACCGACAGCTTCAACAACGGCATGGAGTACTTCAACACCTTCGGCGGAAACCCGGTTTCCTGCGCCGTCGGTCTCGCGGTGCTCGATGTCATCGAGGGCCAGGGCCTGCGCGGCAACGCGCTTGCCGTCGGCAACTATCTCATCTCCTCCTTCAAGGCGATGCAGGCGCGCTACGAGGTGATCGGCGACGTGCGCGGCATGGGGCTGTTCCTCGGCATCGAGCTGGTGACCGACCGCAAGACCAAGGCACCCGCCACCGAATTTGCCCGGGCGGTTTCCAACGGCGCCCGCCAGCGCGGCGTGCTGATGGGGACGGAAGGGCCGCATGACAACGTCTTGAAGATGCGCCCGCCGATGATCTTCTCGAAACGCGACGCGAATCATCTGCTCGCCGTGCTCGAAGAGACCTTTGCGGATGTGAGCAAAAGGCTCGGTTAAAGCATTTCCAGGAAAAGTGCGGAGCGGTTTTCCGTCAGGAAATGCTTAAAAACAGAGACATAGAGCGTTTCTGTGTTTCCGTCTAAATCGGAAACGCTCTAAAGGCCGAGCTCGATACCGCCGAAAAGACAGCCAGTTGGCCGGGACGCACACGCGCCCCGGCAGCGAAGACGCATGCCTTCAAAACAGCATAACAAGAGGAGAACAGGACAATGAAATCAGCAATTCTAGCGCTTGCGAGTGCGGCGTTTCTCGCCGGAACGGCCGCCAGCGCCGCCACGCTCGACGTCGTCAAGGAACGCGGCGAACTTCGCTGCGGCGTCAGCCAGGGCGTGCTCGGCTTTTCCGCGCCGAACGACAAGGGCGAGTGGAGCGGCTTCGACATCGACTTCTGCCGCGCGGTCGCAGCCGCCACACTCGGCAACCCGGACAAGGTCAAGTACGTGCCGCTCTCGACCAAGGAGCGTTTCACCGCGCTGCAGTCGGGCGAAGTCGACCTGCTTTCGCGCCAGACCACCTGGACACTGTCGCGCGACAGCGATCTCGGCATGAGCTTCGTCGGCGTCAACTACTATGACGGCCAAGCCTTCATGGTGCGCAATGACCTTGGCGTGAAAAGCGTCAAGGAACTTTCGGGCGCCTCAGTCTGCACGGAAACCGGCACGACCACCGAGCAGAACATGGCCGACTATTTCAGCTCCAACAACATCCAGTACCAGGTCATCGCCTTTGAAAAGCCCGACCAGACGATCCAGGCTTTCAACACCGCACGCTGCGACGTCTACTCGACCGACGCCTCGGCGCTCTACGCGCAGCGTCTGACGCTGAACGACCCGGACCGCTTCGTCGTCCTGCCCGAAGTCATCTCCAAGGAACCGCTTGGCCCGGCCGTGCGCCAGGGCGACGAGCAGTGGTTCAAGGTCGTCCGCTGGACCTTGTTCGCGATGATCGAAGCCGAAGAGCTTGGGATCACCAAGGAGAATGCGACGAAGATGCAGGAGAGCGGTACGGTCGGCCAGAAGCGCTTCCTCGGCATCGACAACGAAGCCGGCAAGGCTCTGGGTCTCGGGCCGACCTGGGCCTTCCAGGCGATCTCCGCCGTCGGCAACTACGGCGAAGTGTTCGAAAAGCACCTAGGCAAGGACAGCGCGCTCAAGATCGACCGCGGCCTCAACAAGCTCTGGAACCAGGGCGGCCTGATGTACGCGCCGCCGGCGCGCTGATCCAAAGCAAATCCGGGGAAGGCCTTTCCCCGGAACTGCGCCAACCAACAGACCAGCCAACCAACTCGCCGCGGCCCTCACCGCGGCGTTTTTTTGTTTCCGGAATTTGGCGAAAGACGACAGTATTCTGCCTTTCCAGAGCAAGGCCTTGGCGTAACGTCCCAGCGGCAGCTTTCCAAGGGCGCTGGAGGGCCGGACCGCGCGGCGACGATCGACAAGTATCCCTCATCACGGCAAGATCGGGAAATCAGCAGTCGGACCACAAGACCCCTCATTTCTGTGCTTGTGACAGAAATCTCTAGCAGTTCCATAGGAACTGCGGGACCAGCTCAAGTCCTTGGGCTGGAAAGTCCTTCGGCCCGACCGACGTCGGGCCACTGGATTCCGGCACAAGGCCGGAATGAGGGAGTGGGACGGTCTTGTTCAAACAGCGGGGTCCGTGATCCGCGGCGTTTCCAACCAGTAGGCCGCAAGCCCTTCAGAGCTTGACGATTGTCTTGCGTGCAAGCAGGCCCTGCGGCGCGAAGAGAAGCACACCGATGACGAGCAGGATGGTGAAGGCGTCGCGGTAGCTGAGCAGGCTTTCCGGCAGATAGGCCTGCAGGAACACCTCGATGAAGCCGAGCAGGAAGCCGCCGGCAACGGCACCGGAAAGGCTGCCGAGCCCGCCGATGATCGCGGCGATGAACGCCTTGAGAACCGGCAGGAAGCCCATCAACGGATCGACGCTGCCGCGCTGCGCCACCCAGAGAATGCCGGCAACACCCGCGAGCAGCCCGGAAATGGCAAAGGCGGTCGCCACAACTGCGTTGGCGCGAATGCCCATCAGCCGGACGATGGCGAAATCCTCGGATGCCGCGCGCATAGCCCGACCGAGAACGGTGGTGCGCAGGAACAGATTGAGCCCGACGAGCATAATGACGGTGACGAGGATCGAGGTACCCTGGATGAGGCCGAGATGTAGGCCGCCGATCTCGATCGTGCCGGAAAAGCTCTCCGGCATCGGCACGGGCTTCGGCCGCGCAGAGATGAAATTCTGGAAGATGACGCGCAGGATGGCGCTGACTGCAAAGCTGGTCAGAAGCAGCGTGGTGCCGCTGGCACCGCGCACCGGCCGGAAGGCGACGCGCTCCATCAGCATGGCAAGCACGACGGCGATCATCAGCGCGCCGAAGACGGCGAGCGGGAACGGCAGGCCGAGCAGCAGCGCGAAGCACAGGCCGTAGCCGGCTGCCGTCATCAACTCGCCATGGGCGAAATTGATCAGCCCCATGATCGAGAAGACGACCGCAAGCCCGAGCGCGAGAAGCGCATAGGTGCCGCCGAGGCTGAGCGCATTGACCAACTGCTGCAGGAACATGTCCATTGTCGTGACCTCTTTGCCCCCGGGCCTCAGGCGCCGAGATAGGCGCCCTGGATTTCGGTTGAATTGCGAAGCTCGGCGGCAGTGCCGGAGAGCACGATGCGGCCATTCGCCATGACGTAGCCGGCGTCAGCGATTTCAAGCGACAGCGCGACGTTCTGTTCGACCAGCAGGATGGTCAGGCCCTTCTGGCGCAGGCCGGCGATCAGGTCGAAGATCAGGTCGACAACCTGCGGCGCGAGCCCAAGCGAAGGCTCGTCGAGCAACAAGAGGTCGGGCGAAGACATCATCGAACGCGCGATCGCCAGCATCTGCTGCTCGCCACCGGACAGCGAACCGGCCTTCTGGCTGAGACGTTCTTTCAGGATCGGGAAGCGCGAAAGCATGTCTTCGCGCACTTCGGAGATAGCACCCCGCGCCTTGTGCATGGCGCCGCCGAGCAGCAGGTGCTCGTCCACCGTCAGGCTCGGAAAGATGCGCCGCCCTTCAGGCGTCAGCGTCATGCCGAGCCGGACGATCTGTTCCGGCGGCAGGCCGGAAATGTCCTGGCCATTGAACGACACTCGCCCTGCCCTCTTGGCTGCCAGCCCCACCAGCGCATTCAAAGTCGAGCTCTTGCCGGCGCCGTTGGCGCCGAGCAGCGTAACGATCTGGCCCTTGCCGACGGTGAGGTCGACACCCTTCAGCGCCTCGACGGCACCATAGGCGACCTTGAGGCCACTGACTTCGAGCAGCGGTTTCTGCGCGGGAATTTCACTGTGCATCATCGGGGCAAAGTCCTTGCCATGGATTGCGAGACGGCCGTCTCCGGCCGATCGATCTCCGGCACCCTCGCCGGAGATCGCAAGCGGCGACAGTTCAGGGAGCCGGGATGTCGGCTGCGGCCGGAACACCCTGGCTGATCAGCTCGCGGTTGCCGCCTCCGATGCGCACCAGCGACACCGAGCGCAGCGGCATGCCCTGCGTGCCGGCGTAGCTGATCGGACCGGTGACGCCCTGGACGTTTTCGAGCGAAGCGATGGCATTGCGGATAGCGACCGGATCAGTGCTGTTGGCTTCGGTCACCGCTGCGTCGATTACCTTGCCGAGATCGTAGCCGTTGGCGATGTAGACCGTATCCGGCTCCTGGCCGAACTTCTCCTTGTACTTGACGTTGAAGTCGGCAAGCGGGCTGCCCTCGCTGGCAAAGCCGGCGGTGGTGAACACCACGCCGTCGACGGTGGCGCCAAGGCCAAAGGTCGTCGGCGAATCGATGCCGTCACTGCCGAGGATGGGGATGGTGACGCCGGCGCCACGCAGCTGACGGATGAAGGCCGGGAAATCGGGCTCGTAGGCAGCCGTCATGATCACGTCGGGCGCCGGGTTCATCGCCTTGATCTTGGTGACTTCAGCACCAAAATCCTGCTGGCCCATGCTGAAGGTACCTTCGCCCAGAAGCTCGCCGCCCTTGGCCTTGAAGGCTACACCGAAATATTCCGGAAGCTTCAGCGTATAGGCGCTGTCGGGAGACTTCAGGATATAGGCCTTCTTGTAACCCTTCTCGACGGCGTAGGTTGCAAGCACCGAGGCCTGGACGTTGTCGGCCGGATAGTTGCCGAACATGTAGTCGCCGACAGCAAGCGGCATGGTCGGGGTCGTCGCGCAGAACGAGAAGGCCGGGATCTGCGCAGCCTGCGTCACCTGGCCGGCAGCGATCGACGGATCGGCGTCGCAGGGGGTGATCATGATCTTGACGCCCTCGTCGACCAGTTCCTGCGCCACCAGCGCGGTCTGGGCGGCGTCCGAGCGGGTGTCCTTGGCAACGAGCTTGATCGGGAACTTGCCGGCAGCACCGCCGGCCGCATTGATTTCCTCGACCGCCATTTCCAGGCCCTTCAGCGACGGCTGGTCATAGGGTGCAAGGCCGCCGGTCTGGGCGGTGGCAAGGCCGATCACCAGATCCTCGGCGAATGCCGGCAGCGGCGACAGCGCGAAGCCGCCAAGGATGGTGGTGAGGCACAATGTCCTGAGACTGGATTTCATCGGTAAGCTCCCTCTTTCTGATTTCGTTTGCTGATCAAGCTGGATTTTGAAGACCGCTTGCACTCGGCTGGAGGCCTCCGGCCTCGACAGCTTCGCGTTTTGCCTGCCCCGCCGAGCGGCGACGGCCGATATAGGCTTCGATCACGGCCGGATTGGCCTGGATCTCCGCCGGCGTGCCGATGGCGATCTGTTGGCCCTTGTTGAGGACGACGACGATATCGCAGAGCCGCATGATCAGTTTCAGGTCGTGCTCGACGACGAGCAGGCCGAGGCGATACTTCGTGCGGATGCGGTCGAGCACATGCATCAGCTCCTGCGTTTCGGCCGGGTTCATGCCGGCCGCCGGCTCGTCGAGCAGCAGGTAACGCGGCTTCAGCGCCAGCGCGCGGGCAATCTCGAGACGACGCTGCGCACCATAGGAGAGCGTGCCGGCGAGCTGATCGGCAAAGCCGTCGAGCCCGACCTCGGCCAGCACCAGCCGGGCGCTTTCCATCGGGTCCTCGCCGTTGCCCTTGAGCGCGCTTGCCGCCACTGTGACGTTCTCAAGCACGGTCAGGTTCTTGAACAGGCGGATGTTCTGAAACGTGCGTGCAAGCCCGGCAACGGGAACGGCATGCACCGGCAGCGACGCGATATCCTTGCCGTCGATCAGCACGCGGCCACTCGAGGGCGGCACGACGCCGGAAACGCTATTGATCAGGGTCGACTTGCCGGCGCCGTTCGGGCCGATCAGGCCAGTGACGAGGCCAGGCTTGATCTCGAAATTGGCATTTTCCAGCGCAACGAGGCCGGCGAATTTCTTGCCGAGATTTTCGACCTTGAGCGTTCCGCCCGCCGGGATCGGCGCAATCTTTTGCGCACCGTCAGACAATACCGCAGGCTTGGCGGCGAAGCGCTTCAGCCAGCCGAGACGCTCGTCTAGCTCCCGGACACCGAAAAGCCCGTCCTGCAACCGGTACATCACCACCAGGATCGCGACGCCGATGCCGATATCGGTCAGGCCAAAAACCGTCGGCAGCGTGACGAAGCCGAGGTCGACGCCGCCTTCGAGTTTGCGCAGAAGCTCGACGATCAGCATGATCACCGCCGTGCCGCCGACGGCACCCGATACGGTGGTGACGCCGCCGAGGATCAACATGGCGAGCAGCACGAAGGTCAGGTTGAAGTAGAAATCCTTGGGTGAGAAGGCGCCGAGGAAATGCGCCAGCAGCGCGCCGGCGGCCCCCGCCAGAATGGCGCCAAGCACCCAGCCGATGAAACGATGGAGCTTGACGTTGACCCCGACAGCCGTCGAGGCGATCTCGTCCTCGCGTGACGCCCGGAGCTTCAAGCCGGCGCTCGAGTCCCGATAGAGACGCGCAACGGCAATTGCGGCGATGGCAAAAGGCAGCGCCACCCACAGGTTGACCGCGCGCGGAATGCCGAAGAAGGTCTGGCTGCCGCGAGTGATGTCGGTCGATGCAACCAGCACCACGTGGACGATGACAAGAAAGCCGAGCGTCGCGATCGACGCCGATGAACCGGCAAGGCGCGCAACGGGTATGCCGATCAAAACGGCGACCAGCGCCACCACCACCAGCGCCACGGCAAGGGCCGGCAGGAACGACATGCCGATGCCGGCCAGCCATTCCGGCAGATGCGGCAGTGCCGTCTTCTGGACGATCGGGTTGATGGTCAGTAGTCCGGACGCATAGGCACCGATCGCCATGAAGCCGACATGGCCGAAGGAAACGATGCCGGAATTGCCGGCATACATGCCGATGCCGAGCACCGCGATCACGTTGATCATGAACAGCGTCACGAGGCGCTCGCCGCTGCCCGGAAAGACCGACGAGGCGACGGCAGCAGCCACCAGCAGCGGCAACGACGTTAAAAGGATACCGACGACGGTTTCTCGCCTGACGCGAACCATCTGCATTCCCCCGATTTGTCGGCCCGCCGTTCATTTTTGGCTCGGGCCAGTTCCCGAAATGAAAGTTATCCCATCTCGATCAAATGTCAATCTTGTTTCAAAAAACATTCTCTGCTAGCAATTATGTAACAAAAATTAGAAATCGGGGTTCAAGCCATCGTTTTTGGGAGGCGGAAATCGTGGCAATCCGGGATCGACTGACAGACGGAACCATCACCTTCACACGATCGGAACTGAAGATCGTGCGACAGCTGCTGGCGAACTATCCGGCAGCGGGACTGAATACCGTTGCCTATCTGGCCTCCTCGGCGGGGGTCAGCAATCCGACCGTCGTGCGCTTTGCCAACACGCTCGGCTTCGAGGGTTATCCGGAATTTCAGAAGGCATTGCTCAGCGAAGTTCAGGAGCGCATGAGCTCGCCGCTGTCGATGCTCGACGAGCGACGGCCGTCGCTGGAGCAGGAGAATTTCTACCAGTACTTCCTGCGCGCCAGCATCCATGCGCTCGAAGCCTCGATGCAGATGCTGCCGTCGGAGGATTTCGAGGCAGCCGTCGACGCAGCCGCCGACACGAGCGCGCGAGCGCATTGCCTCGGTGGACGTTTCAGCGGCTTTCTCGCCGGCCTGCTCTGGTCGCATATGAAGCAGCTCAGGGGCGACACCCGCTGGATCAACGGCAGCCAGGCCGACCAAGTCGATCAGCTCGTCGATCTCGGCAAGCGCGACGTGCTGTTCGTCTACGATTACCGCCGCTACCAGAACGACACCATTCGCTTCGCCCGGCAGGCGGCCGCACAAGGCGCCCGTATCGTACTGTTCACCGACCGGTGGCTTTCGCCTATCGCCGATTTTGCCACCGTCACGCTGACGGCGCCGGTCGACACGGTCTCGCCCTATGACACGATGGTGCCGGCAATCGCCCAGACGGAAGCGCTGATCGCGGCGCTGACGGCCCGTCTCGCCACCCAATCCCGTGCCCGCATCGAGAAGATGGAGGAGCTGCGCCGCGGCTACGCCATCACCGAAGACGCTCTCAACCCGAACGTCGACGACGGCCGCTGACACGCCTGCCGCAAGGCCAGAACCACAACCGAGGAGAATCCGAATGAGTGCCGTTACAGTGAAGGTCGGGGACGACATGCTGAGACGCGACAGCGACTACGAGCGCGGCCGCACGTCAGTGCTGTTCGTCGACATGCAGCGCATCTGGTGCGAACCCAATCTCGATCCGACCCACCCGCAGGACGCCGACAGCTATTATCACAAGCGGCTGCGCCAGACGGTGATCCCCAACCAGGTCCGCATTTTGGAGGCCGCCCGCGCTGCGGGCTGCGAAGTGCTGCACACCATCATCGAGAGCCTGACGCTTGACGGTCGCGACCGCTCGCTCGACCATAAACTGTCCGACATGCATGTGCCGAAGGGCTCGCCCGAAGGTCAGGTCATTCCGGAGCTGGCGCCTATCGACAACGAGATCGTGCTGCCGAAGACCTCGTCCGGCGTCTTCAACTCCACCAACATCGATTACATCCTGCGCAATCTCAACACCCGCTACCTGATCATCGCCGGCGTCATCACCGACCAGTGCGTCGACATGGCAGTGCGTGATGCGGCCGATCGCGGCTACCTCGTCACCGTCGTCAACGACGCTTGTGCGACCTACAGCCCCGAGCGCCACGAAGGCGCCCTTCGCGCCTATTCCGGCTACTGCTGGACCACCGATACCGACACTGTCGTCAGCCGCATTCAGGGCCTGCGCCAGGCCTGAGCCATCGCCGAAGATCTTGAGACAAGAGGGGAATTCATGACCGAGACCAACAACGGCAAGGCGCACTCCGCACTGACGGAACTCGCAACCTTCGTCACCACCGATATCGCCGGCATCACCCGCGGTCGCAGCTTCGCCGCCTCGCAGATCGACGACTACCTGCGCAAGGGCGTCGGCTGGGTCCCGGCCAATCTGGCGTTGACGCCGTTCGACCAGATTGCCGAGAACAATCCCTGGGGCTCTTCCGGCGACCTCCGGTTGATGGCCGATCCGGCGAGCAAGGCGCGCGTCACCTGCCTGCCCGACGTCACGCCGCTGCATTTCTATCATTCCGATATCACCGACCTCAAGGGCGACCCGTGGGAGTGCTGCGTGCGCAGTTTCCTCAAGCGCACCCTTGAGGAGTTCGAGCGTGAGGCCGGCCTGAAAGTCATCTCCGCCGTCGAGCAGGAATTCCAACTTCTCGGCGTCGATTGGCCCGACGCGCCATCCTTCGGCCTGCGCGCCGAGCGCCGTGCCGACCCCTTCGGCCCGCTGCTGATGACGGCGCTGCAAGAGGCGGGTGCCGAGCCGGAAATGTTCCTGCCGGAATACGGCAAGGACCAGTTCGAGATCACCTGCCGGCCTGCGGATGCACTGACGGCGGCCGACCGCGGCGCGACGATCCGCGCCATCACCAAGGAGGTAGCAGCGCTCTTCGGCTGGAACGCGAGCTTTGCGCCGAAGACGAGCGCCAACGGCGTCGGCAACGGCGTGCACCTGCATGTGAGCTTCACGGATCTTGACGGCAACCCGGTCACCTTCGACGCATCCCGCCCAGGTCGCTTGTCGAAAGTTGCCGGCTCCTTCGCCGCCGGCGTCATCCGCCATCTGCCGGCATTGACTGCCTTCACCGCCCCGTCGGTGCTGTCCTACATGCGGCTCGTTCCGCATCATTGGAGCGCCGCCTATACCTGCCTCGGCGAGAAGAACCGCGAGGCAACGCTGAGAATTTGCCCAACGCTGGATCTTCCCGGCAGCAACCCGGCCAAGCAGTTCAACATGGAATACCGCGCCGCCGACGCCTGCGCGAGCCCGCATCTGTCGTTGGCCGTGCTGCTGAAGGCCGGCCTCGAAGGCATCCGTGCCGGGCTCGAACAGCCGCCGCTGATCAACTCGGACCCATCGGATTTTTCCGACGCGGACCAGAAGAAGCTCGGCATCCGTCGCCTGCCGTCCAGCCTGCCGGAAGCACTCGAAACGCTTGCCGAAGACAAGGTGGTGACCGGCTGGTTCGCCAAGGACTTCCTCGATTGCTACGTCGCGATGAAGCGCAAGGAAATCGAGATCGTCGATGGCCTCTCGCCTGATGAACTCTGCGCCCGCTACGCGGCCGTCTACTGATACGGATAGGCTCCCATGACTTCGACAACGGCCATCAAGAGCCCCGACGCCCGACGCGGTCGGCACGACCCTCGCCAGCCACTTCTGGCAATCGACGAGCCGCCGCCCTATGCGGTGTTCAACCCGGACGGCACGTCGCCGTTCCTTTTGCTCTGCGAGCATGCGTCCAACCGCATGCCGCGCGCGCTCGGCGACATGGGCCTGCCCGAATACGAGCGGCGCCGCCACATCGCCTGGGACATCGGCGCGCTGGCGCTTGCCCAGCACTTAAGCCTCAGCCTCGATGCACCGCTGTTCTTCACCAACTATTCGCGGCTGGTGATCGACTGCAACCGCCCGCTTTCGGCACCGTCCTTCATCCCGGAAGTCAGCGAAACGACGGAGATCCCGGCCAACCGGGATCTCACGGAGGCTGAGCGCAGGCAACGCGTGGACACGCTGTTCAGACCCTTCGCCGATGCGGTAACCCGACGCCTCGACCTGCTCGAAGCGAAGGGCGAGAAGTCGTTCGTCGTCGGCGTGCACAGTTTCACGCCCGTCTATTTCGGCAAGCCACGGCCATGGCAGGCGGGTATTCTCTATCGCGACGCCGAGGCTTTCGCACATTCGATGATCCGTGGCTTGAGCAGCGAAGAGCAACTGACGATCGGCGACAACGAGCCCTACAACATTCACCCGGACGAAGATTATACCGTGCCGGTGCATGCGGATGCGCGCAAGTTGCCGGGTGTGCTGATCGAGGTCCGGCATGACCTGATCGACACCGACACAGGCGTTGCCGCTTGGGGCGAGCGTCTCACCCGTTGTCTTCGGGCGAGCCTTGAGGAGTGCCGCTAGTGACTGAAGGCCTCTACGCCAGAGACGGACAGGCAATCGCCAACCTGCAGAAGCTGCGCTTCTTTCCGCTCGCCATCGCCGGTGGACATGGGGCACGCCTCATGGAAGAAGACGGCCGCGAGCTAATCGACCTCTCCGGCGCATGGGGGGCTGCAAGCCTCGGCTATGGCCATCCCGCACTCGTGGAGGCCGTCTCGCGCGCCGTCGCCAATCCGGCTGGCGCAAGTGTGCTGTCGGCCGCCAATGCGCCGGCAACCGCTCTTGCCGAAAAACTGCTCGGCCTCTTCCCCGGCGAGGGACGCAACAAGGTGTGGTTCGGCCATTCCGGTTCGGACGCCAACGAGGCGGTCTTCCGGGCGATCGCTAAAGCGACCGGCCGCACCGGCGTCATCTCCTTCGTCGGCGCCTATCACGGCTGCACCACGGGTTCGATGGCCTTTTCCGGCCACAGCGTCCAGGCGGGTGCGACCAAGGCGGAAGGCCTGATCCTGCTGCCCTTCCCCGACCCCTATCGACCCTACCAGGGCGATGCGAGCGGCGACGCAATCCTCGACCTCCTGAAACATCAGTTCGCAACCACGGCACCGCCGGAGAAGATTGGCTGCGCCTTCATCGAGCCGATCCAGTCGGACGGCGGGCTGATCGTGCCGCCGAAGGGGTTCTTCCAGAAATTCGCCGATCTCTGCAGGCAGCACGGCATTCTCGTCGTTTGCGACGAGGTGAAGGTCGGGCTTGGCCGCAGCGGCAAGATGCACTGCTTCGAACACGAGGATTTCGTTCCCGATATCCTGACGATCGGCAAGGGCCTCGGCGGCGGCCTTCCACTTTCCGCCGCAATCGGCCCGGCAGAGATCCTGGACTGCGCCACAGCCTTCGCGATGCAGACCCTGCATGGCAACCCGGTCTCGACGGCGGCCGGCCTGGCCGTACTAGAGACCATCGAGCGAGAGGGGTTGGCGGACGCGGCCGAGCGTAAGGGCGAACGGCTGCGCGAAGGTCTGCGGCAACTTGCCGGACGCCACGCCCTGATCGGCGATGTGCGCGGACGTGGCCTGGCCACGGGTGTGGAACTGATTACCGACAGCGGCAGCCGGGAACCGGCATCACGAGAAACGGCCAAGCTGATCTATCGCGCCTATGAGCTCGGCCTCGTCCTCTATTACGTCGGCATGAACTCCAACGTGCTGGAGATGACTCCACCGCTGACGATATCGGACACCGAGATTGACCAAGCGCTCGACATTCTCGACCGCGCCTTCGGCGATGTCAGAGCTGGCCGGGTTTCCGACGCTGCGCTTGCCGATTTTGCCGGCTGGTAAGATCGGCACGGGGGGCGTTGCCTACCAGCCCTCGTCCAGCACCCGCGTCAGCATGTCGGCGAAGAAGTCGGCGCTCTCGCGGCTGAGGCAGAGCGGCGGCTTGATCTTCAAGACGTTGAGGTGATCGCCGGTCGGCTGCATGATGACCCCGAGCTCCAGCAGGCGGTCGCAGATGGCGGCCGTCTCCTCGCTCGCCGGCTCCAGCGTGTCGCGATCGCGCACGAATTCGACACCGAGATAAAGCCCCATGCCGTGCACCGCACCGACGATCGGAAACCGTTGCGCAAGCGCTTCGAGCCTGGTTTTGAGATAGCCGCCGACGACACGGGCGTTTTCCTGCAGCTTCTCTTCGTCGATGAGATCGAGCACCGTCTGGCCGACGACGGAGCTGACCGGGCTGCCGCCGGAGGACGAGAAGAAATAGCCTTCCTTCTCCAGCGCATCGGCAATCTCGCGCCTGGTGATGACGGCACCGAGCGGGTGGCCGTTGCCCATGCCCTTGGCGATGGTGATGATATCCGGCACCACGCCCTGCTCCTCGAAACCCCAGAAATAGTCGCCGAGCCTGCCATAGCCGACCTGCACTTCGTCGGCGATGCACACGCCACCGCGCTGGCGAACCATGGCATAGACGGCATCGAGATAGCCTTTCGGCAAGGGAATGCCGCCGGCGTTGCCGTAGACCGGCTCGCAGATGAACCCGGCAAGCCCTTCGCCTGCGTCCTCCAGTTCGCGCAGCTTGGTCGCCACCGACCGCACGTAAGTGTCGGTGGTGTCGGCGCCGCGGAATTGTCCACGATAGGTATTGGGCGCGACGACAGCATGCACCCAGTCGGGACGGGTCTCAAGCGCCCGCGGGTTGTCGGCGATCGAAGTCGAGACCGCGTCGCTCGCCACCGTCCAGCCATGATAAGCCTCGAGCAGGCTGACGACATTGCGCTCACCGGAAAATGCCCAGGCGAGACGCAAGGCAAGGTCGTTCGCCTCCGAGCCACTATTGACCAGGAACACCGTGTCGAGACCGTCAGGCGCAAGCGCTGCAAGCCTTTCGGAAAACTCGGCAACTGACGCATAGTGAAAGCGCGAATTGGTGTTGAGCAGCGACCATTGCCGACCGACCGCTGCCGCCAGCCTTGGGTGCCCGTGGCCAAGGATCGTCACGTTGTTGACCATGTCGAGATAGGCCCTGCCCTCGACATCGAACAGGTGCTCCTTCCAGCCGCGCTCGATCTGCGGCGGCTTGCTGTAGTAGTTCTTCTGCGGCCTGGCGAAATGCTGCTGGCGGCGATCAAGCAGGTCTGCCGAATGCGGCGCCGGCGCGTCGCAGTCGAAACCGAGAATGCCAGAGGGTGACGGGCAGAGCACGCGCCAGGCCTCGGCCTGATGGGCCGGGACAAACAATGGCGCGATCAACCCCGGTTCGCGGCAGAGCTGTACCCGCATCAGCCCAAGCCCGTGGCCGGCCTCGACCACCGTGCCGACCGGCGCACCGGCGGCAACCGTCTCCTCAGCGTCCTCGGGCGGCTCCAGACCGGTGAGATGGAGAACGACTGCAGGACCGTTCAGCACCACCCGTCCGTCATGCCATTCGGTTCCGCCGGCAAAGGGCGCTCTGACGACAGTGCCAACAGGCAGGCACAGATCGACATGCAGCGCAAAGGTCGAAGTCGGTCGCGACGCGCGAAGCGCACTCTCGGTCAGCCGATATTCGCCGTAACGGGTGGACGCCATGCCGATCGCATGCGCAGCCGTCTGCAACAGTGACGCTGGAAGGCCCTGGTGCTGCCACCGTTCCTCGGGAAGCAAGGGGCTGAGGATGGAAAGGTCGATCTGGCGCACGCCGGCCGGCTCGATCTCGACGAGCAACCCTTCGCCGATCACCGGCAGCGTTTTTTCAGGCGCGGCATCGACAGCGCGCAGGATCGCCTGCTGCATCAGCGCCGGCGGCACGGAAACGGCGACGTCGAAGATCGCACGTTCATGGGCGGCATTGCCCTGAACGTATGCATTGTCAGGGTCGATGGTCAGCTGCTGTTCGGAACTGGCGACCAGCACCGCGGCGCGCGCAACGACCAGCGGCCACAATGCCTTCAGTTCGCTTTCCTCGAGCGGGCAAACCGCATGAAAAGCCCTGATGGCCGGCAGGATGAAGAACGGATCGCCATCGGCATGATGCAGCAGCGAGGCACAGGTCACCGCCAGTTCGGCGACGAGCCAGCCTTTGAGAAGGTCGCCGAAATCGATGACGCTGTCCGGCACCGTTCGACCCGCGGCATCCGGTTGCCCGACGACATTGTCGTCGGTGACGTCATGGTGGATGGCTTGTACGCGCAAGTCGGCGGTCAGCGTCTGAAGCCGGCGCATGGCGCCCACCATGGCCTCGGCAATCCGTTTCTTCAGCCCCTCGTCGTTCATGGCGGCAAGCAGGTGAAGCGCGACAGGGGCGGCATGCCTCAGGTCCCATTGCAGCTCGCGGTCAAGGCCCGGATGGTCGAAATCACGCAGCGCCACCGCCAACCGTCCGGCGATATCGCCGAGTGCTGCCACCGTTTCCGCGCTCAGATGCTTGCGGCGGGTCAACGGCACGCCTTCGAGATAGGTCAGCAGGCGAACGCGATAGGCCTCTCCGCGCACCGTCGTCTCGACAATGTCGTTGCCGTCGAGCGCACGCACCACCTGCGGCGCACGCACCGAACCTGCCTGGCGGGCGAGATGCAGCAAGGCGGCGTTCTGGGCCTGCAGTTCCTGCAGGTCATAGGCTGCCCGGCAGATCTTGAGGACAAAACGGGCCTCGCCCGTGTCGATCCGGTAGTTGCGGTCCTGCTGGCTGCCGAGTTCGCTCAAGGTGCCGGAGAGGCCGAAATGCTCCAAGAGGATGCGCGCAGCGTCGTCAGGCGCGACATCGGGCCTTGGCAATTCCGTGCGAAGCTTCAGCGCGTCTTGAACCATATGTCGCCTCCATCACATCCGGCACCATGCCGACTTCCGAATCGACCGAACGGGTCTCCCGACTATTGCGACATACCTTCAAGGCGATAGCGCGTCCCGGGATAGAGCAGGCGCGCCGTCGTCACATTGGCGGTGTCGGACCAGGTACGACGCCGGATCATCAGGCAGGGCTCGTTGCGGTCGATGCCGAGCAGCTTGCATTCCCATGGTTGCGGCGAAACCGCCTCGACGATCTGTTCGGTACGGGTGATCGGCGCCACCGCCGTCAGATAGGCGTTCGGCGTCATGTCGCGGAAATCCTGCTCCATGTATTTCGGGCAGATCGACGGGTTGACGAACCGGTCCTCGATCTGGATCGGCAGGCCGTTTTCCGAATGCACCATGATCGAGTGGAAAACCCGCGCACCGGTCGCAAGCCCGAGCGCATAGCCGATCTCCGACGGTGCCACCTCTTCCTGCATCAGCGTCATGCGCGAGGTATGCGCATGGCCGCGCTCGCGGATTTCATCGGCGATATTGCGCACTTCCAATAGCGCCGTGCTGCCCTTGTGGGCCGCGACGAACGAGCCGACCCCCTGGACGCGGGTGATCGCGCCTTCGGTTGCGAGTTCCCGCAGCGCGCGGTTTGCGGTCATGCGGCTGACGCCGAGATCGGCGACGATCTCGTTTTCGGATGGGATGCGGTGGTGTGCCGGCCATTCGCCGCTGTCGATGCGGGTGCGGATGAACTGCTTCACCGCCTCGTAGCGTGGCACCGGTCCGTCCTCGAATGCCGCCATGTCGATCCTTCGTCTGAGTGCCGTTATCGGCATTTTCCCCGCCCTTTCCGGATCACGAACAAATCATGCGTATCCGGCAATGATTCTTTTCGTTCATTTCGCGCTTGCGCGCCACAGCAAAATATCTATAGTTCCATATACAACTACGTACAGGAAAATCGCAACATGGCAACTTTTCCCGTCAACCGGCTCTTCGCCGACCATGCGCTTCTGCCGACCGGCTGGGCGCACAACGTCGCCATTGCGCTTGATCAGACAGGCGAGATCGTCTCCATCAAGACCGATCAGCCCATCGCCGATGGCGACGAACGCGTTGCCGGACCGCTGGTTCCAGCCCTTGCCAACCTGCATTCCCACGCCTTCCAGCGCGCCATGGCGGGCCTTGCCGAAGTGGCCGGCAGCGGTGATGACAGCTTCTGGACCTGGCGGGAAGAAATGTACCGCACTGTCGGCCTCGTGAACCCTGACGACGTCGAGGCGATCGCCGCCAAGCTCTACATGGAGATGCTGAAGGGCGGCTTCGGCCATGTCGCCGAATTCCACTACCTGCACCACACCGCCGATGGCACGCCCCATGCAGACCCGGCCGAAATGTCGCTGCGCATTCTCAATGCTGCGAAAGCGACCGGCATCGGGCTTACGCATCTTCCGGTCTTCTACGCCCACGCCAATTTCGGCGGCGTCGCCCCGAATGCCGGCCAGCGCCCCTTCCTGCATGATCCCGATCGCTTCCTGGCGCTGCTCGAACGACTGGCGCCGCTCTGCCGCGACAACGGCCAGACGCTCGGCTATGCCATCCACTCGCTGCGCGCCGCGACCCCTGAAGAAATGCGCACGATCCTCGAACGCGCGCCGGTCGCAGGCCCGATCCACATCCACGTCGCCGAGCAGACCAAGGAAGTGGACGACAGCCTTGCCTGGAGCGGCCGTCGCCCGGTTCAATGGCTGCTCGATGAAATGCCGGTCGATGAGCGCTGGTGCCTGATCCACGCCACCCACCTGACGGACGACGAACGGCAGCGACTGGCGCGATCCGGCGCGGTTGCCGGTCTCTGCCCGGCAACCGAAGCCAATCTTGGCGACGGCATCTTCCCGGCCGTCGACTACATGGCGGAAGGCGGGCGCCTCGGCATCGGCACCGACAGCCATGTGGCAACCAGCGTCGCTGAAGAATTGCGGCTGCTCGAATACGGCCAGCGACTGCGCGACCGCCGCCGCAACCGCCTTGCGGGCCCCGGCGCCTCCGTCGGCCACACGATTTTCGATGCGGCCCTCAAGGGCGGCGCCCAGGCCGTCGGACAGAAGACATCGGGCATCGCCGTTGGCGCCCGCGCCGATTTCGTCGTGCTCGACGGCGCCAATCCGTACATCGCCGCGGCAAGCGGCAATCAGATCCTCGACCGCTGGCTGTTTGCGCTTGGCGGCGAGACCGTCCGCGACGTCATGGTCGCCGGACAGTGGAAGATCCGCAATGGACGCCACGACCGGGAGGAAGACATCGACCGCGCCTTCGCGCGGGTGCTCATGAAACTGAAGTAGTCGTCAAAGCCAAAATCAAAACAGGGAACAGCTTAATGTCGATCAACAAACTGAAACTCACGCTCGCCGCCACTGGCCTCATGCTCGCCGCCTCCACCGGCAACGCCAGCGCCTCCTATTGCGGCGACGGCAAGACCGTCACCTTCGCCGGCATCGACTGGGAAAGCGGCGCCTTCATCACCGAAGTGATGAAGACCATCCTCGCCAAGGGCTACGACTGCCAGGTGGACTCGATCCCCGGCAACTCCGTAACGCTTGAGCAGGCAACCGCCAACAACGACGTGCAGATTTTCGCCGAGGAATGGCTCGGCCGCTCCGACATCTGGAACAAGGCCGTCGAGGAAAAGAAGGTCGTCGCCGTCGGCAAGACTTTCGTCGGCGCCAGCGAAGGCTGGTTCGTTCCGGAATATGTCATCAAGGGCGACGCCTCCCGCAACATCGAGGCAAAGGCCCCTGATCTGAAGAGTGTCTCGCAGCTTACCGACGCCAAGATCGTCGAGCTGTTCGCCGATCCGGAGGAACCGTCCAAGGGCCGCTTCCTCAATTGCCCGTCGGGCTGGACCTGCGAAGGCGTCAGCACGGCCAAGCTCGATGCCTACAAGCTCGGCGAGACCTATGTGAACTTCCGCCCCGGCACCGGCACCGCACTCGATAGCGCCATCACCTCGGCCTATCTGCAGGGCGAACCGATCCTGTTCTACTACTGGTCGCCGACGGCGATCATGGGCAAATTCAAGCTCGTGCAGCTGGAAGAGCCGGCCTATAACGAAGCCTGCTGGAAGGAGCTTTCGAGCGCCACCGGCAAGCGCGACGAAGGCTGCGCCTTCCCGTCCGTCGACGTCTCCTACGGCGTCAACAGCACGTTCGCGCAGGAAGCCCCGGAGATCATCGCGATCCTCGAAAAGGCGACCTTCCCGCTCGAAGACGTCAACGGCAGCCTTGCCTACATGACCGACCAGAAGGTCGATGCAGTGGCGGCAGCGGCCGAGTTCCTGAAGACCAAGGGCGATGTCTGGGGCAAGTGGGTCTCCGACGAGGCCCGCGGCAAGATCGAAGCCAGCCTGAAGTAAGTCCGTTCGGTCGGCCGACGCGGCTCTGGTGCGCCCCTGTCTGAGACACGGCTGTCTCATCGGATCCGCGCCGGCCCCGACCTTCGACATCCCGAGGCAAGCGCCATCGGCCGCAGCGTTGCGCCCGCCCTTGGCCCTAGCAAGGAACGACATCCGATGTTTCCGGATACCCTCAATCTCTCCATCCGCGCGCCGGTGAACGAGTTCATCCAGACGCTGGTCAGCAGCTATGGCTGGGTCTTCAAGGCAATCAGCGCAGTGATCCTGAAAGCCGTGCTGTTCATCGAGTGGATCCTGCGCGGCCTGCCCTGGTGGGTCGTCATCCTCGCCTTCATGGCGCTCGCCTGGCAAAGCTCCAAGCGCTGGACGCTGACGGTCGCGGTCGGGGCGCTCCTGTTCTTCGTTGGCGTGCTCGGTCTCTGGGACCTCACCATGCAGACGCTGGCGCTGATGTTGATGGCGACGTTGGTATCGGTGGCGATCGGCGTGCCCATGGGCATCCTCGTCGCCAAGAGCCGGCTGGTGCGCAACATTACGCTTCCGGTGCTCGACGTGATGCAGACCATGCCGAGCTTCGTCTATCTGATCCCGGCCCTGATGCTCTTCGGTCTCGGGAAGGTGCCAGCGATCCTGGCGACGATCATCTATGCGGTGCCGCCGCTGATCCGTCTCACCGATCTCGGCATTCGCCAGGTCGATCACGAGGTCGTCGAGGCGGCAACCGCCTTCGGCGGCAGCCCCAACCAGATCCTCTTCGGCGTCGAACTGCCGCTCGCCACCCCGACGATCATGGCCGGCCTCAACCAGACGATCATGATGGCGCTGTCGATGGTGGTCGTCGCCTCGATGATCGGTGCGCGTGGCCTCGGCGAACAGGTGCTGAACGGCATCCAGACACTCGACGTCGGCAAGGGCCTGGAGGCCGGTATCGGCATCGTCATCCTGGCAATCGTACTCGACCGCATCACGCAAGGTTTCGGCAAGAGCCGGACGGAGGATCCCCGCAATGGCTGATATCGAGATCCGCAACGTCTACAAGATCTTCGGGCAGGACGCGAAGGCCGCCCTCGCCATGGCCAAAGACGGCCTCGACAAGGCCGAGATTCTCGCCCGCTCCGGCTGCAGCGTCGGCCTCAACGACGTCAGCCTGACGATCGGCGCCGGCAAGATCTTCGTCATCATGGGCTTGTCGGGATCGGGCAAGTCGACGCTGGTGCGCCACATCAACCGGCTGATCGAGCCGACGAGCGGTCAGGTCGCCTTTGATGGCAGCAACATCCTCGATCTCGATGCCAAGGCGCTGCGCACCTTCCGCATGCACCGCGTCAGCATGGTGTTCCAGAGCTTTGCCCTGATGCCGCATCGAACCGTCTTGCAGAACGTCGTCTACGGCCAGCGCGTGCGCGGCATCTCCAAAGCCGACGCCCGCGACATCGGCATGAAATGGATCGAGACCGTGGGCCTCTCCGGCTACGATGCCAAGTTCCCGCACCAGCTGTCGGGCGGCATGAAGCAGCGCGTCGGCCTTGCCCGGGCGCTTGCCGCCGATACCGACGTCATCCTGATGGACGAGGCCTTCTCCGCGCTCGATCCATTGATCCGCGCCGACATGCAGGACCAGCTGCTGCAGCTGCAGCAGAACCTGTCGAAGACCATCGTCTTCATCACCCACGATCTCGACGAGGCTTTGCGCATCGGCTCGGAAATCGCCATCCTCAAGGACGGTCAGGTGGTGCAGGTGGGGACACCGGACGATATTCTCGACAATCCCGCCAACGACTACGTCGCCCGTTTCGTCCAACGTCGCCAGGGAAGGCCGGAAGCGCATGACTGAAACCATCACGCTTGATGGACCGGCAGACTGGACTGATATCGCCGCGGCCGCCAACGGCGCCCGGCTGACGCTTTCTGACGCGGCCCGCGAACGCATCGTCAAGGCGCGCGCCGTGGTCGAGGCGCTGGTCGATCGCGGCATTCGCGGCTATGGCATCAACACCGGTGTCGGCGCGCTCTGCGATGTCATCATCGACAGGGAAAACCAGCAAGCGCTGTCGCGCAACATCGTCCTCAGCCACGCCTGCGGCGTCGGCGAACCGCTGGGGCGGGCGGAAGCACGGGCGGTGATGGCCGCGCAGATCGCCAATTTCGCCCATGGTTATTCCGGCGTGCGCGTCGAGACGGTCGAGGCGCTGCTTGCACTGCTCAATGCCGGCCTCATCCCCAATATCCCGTCGCGCGGCTCCGTGGGCTACCTCACCCATGCCGCGTCCATCGGCCTCGTCCTGATCGGCCGTGGCACGGTAAACGACGGCAGGGAAATCGTCCCTGGTGCAGAAGCGCTGCGCCGGCTTGGGCTTCAGCCCTTGGCCCTGCAGGCCAAGGAGGGCCTGAGCCTCGTCAATGGCACGCCCTGCGCCACCGGTCTCGCAGCGCTGGCGCTGTCGCGCACGCAAAGCCTCTTCGCCTGGGCGGATGCGGCAGCGGCGCTCACTTATGAAAACCTCGGCAGCCAGGCCAATACCTTTGCCGCCGGGCCCTTAGCGTTGCGCCATTCGCCGGGGTTGCAGGCGGTCGGCAAAACCTTGCGCGACTTCCTGGCAGACAGCCCGATGCTCAAGGCAAGCGCCGGCACGCGCACACAGGATCCCTTGAGCCTGCGCGCCGTTCCGCATGTGCATGGTGCCGCCCGCGACGCCTTCGAGCATGTGGCCGAGGTGGTGAACCGGGAGCTCGCAAGCGTCACCGACAACCCCGCCGTCTCCGGCACGCCGGAAGCGCCGGAAGTGCATTCGCAAGCCCATGCGGTCGGCGCCGCGCTCGGCCTTGCCATGGACAGCCTCGCGGTTGCCGTCGCCGAAGTCGCGGCCATCTCCGAGCGTCGCATCGACCGGCTGGTCAACCCGCTGGTCAGCGGCCTGCCCGCCTTTCTCGCCGGTGACGGCGGCGTGTCTTCCGGCTACATGATCGCCCAGTATACGGCCGCCGCCCTTGCCGCAGAAAACCGCCGGCTGGCGGCCCCCGCAAGCCTTGATGGCGGCATCACCTCGGCGCTGCAGGAGGATATCCTGACGCACGCGACCCCCGCAGCCTTCAAGGCGCTGGCGATCGTCGACAATCTCGAGCGCATCCTTGCCATCGAGCTGCTCGCCGCCGCCCAGGCCTACGACCTGCAGCCGCGCCCAACGGCCAAGGCTAAGCGCACCGAGACGCTCTACCGACGCATCCGAACCGCCGTTCCCCACTATGCCGACAACAGACCGATGAACGAGGACTTCGAGCACATGCGCCACGCCATTCAGGAAGGAACGCCATGAAGTTCCTGCCCGCCTCCGGCCACAAGCGCATGCCCTGGAAAAACGGCGGCGGCGAAACCATCGAGATCGCGGTTTTCCCTGAGGGCGCGTCGCTTTCGCAGTTCGACTGGCGGGTGAGCATGGCAACCGTCGCCAGCGATGGCCCGTTCTCCGCCTTTCCCGGCATCGACCGCACGCTGTCGATCCTCGAAGGCAACGGCATGACGCTTTCGATAGAGGGTCGAAACCCGGTGCCACTGACGCAGACAACTGCACCACTCGCGTTCCCCGCCGACGTCGCCACCTCCGC
The DNA here is from genome assembly GCF_013283195.1 of Ensifer adhaerens. Lineage (GTDB taxonomy): Bacteria > Pseudomonadota > Alphaproteobacteria > Rhizobiales > Rhizobiaceae > Ensifer > Ensifer adhaerens_G. The sequence continues at coordinate 121,381 of NZ_JABEKT010000005.1, forward strand.
CACCCTGATCGATGGCACGATCGTCGATCTCAATGTCATGACCCGCCGGGGCAGGCTCGCGCATCGCGTGCGCCGACTGGACGTCGAGAGCGAAGGCTCGCTTGCGAGCGAAGCAGCAACCAGCCTCATCTTTTGCCATCGCGGCGCCGTGACGCTGGATCTCAAGGGCCAGACCGTCGCGCTCTCGGCCGGCGATGCCGTGCTGGTATCAGGGCCGCTTGCCGCAGCCTTGAAGACCCCGGCAAGCTGCGCGCTGTTCCTCATCGAGATCGATGCCGCAGAGAACGTCTGACGCCGGAATAGCCGGCAGTCTGCGTCCGGGTCAGGTTCGGCGCAGGTGCAGCAGAGGATAGGGCCTGCCGTCGTCATCGACAGGCGAGCGGCCGACGGTGTCAAACCCCAGGCGCGCATAGAACCCTGCACCCGAAGCATTCTGCTCGTTGACATCGACGGTTAGAACCGGATGCACCCCGGCCGCATGGGCAACCAGTGCGCGGCCGACGCCACGGCCATGGGCATCGGCATGCACAAACAGGGAATCGATCTGCGCTCCGGTCATGCCCATGAAGCCGAGCGCGACATCGTCTGCATCGGCGGCAATCCAGAGCTCGGCTTGCGGCAGATAGTGGGTGGCAACCATCTCTTCTATGGCGGCGAAATCCTCGGCCGAGAGAAAGTCATGCGTCGCGACGACGGCGCTGCGCCAGATGTCGAACGTGCGCTGGAAATCCGACGGGCGGGAAGGACGAATGGAAATGGTCATTTGAGAAGTCACTATATAAATTGCTGCTCGCGTCCGTGAGTCACCAACGAAGGCGACCAGTTCAGAGAATGTCACCAGTGACAACGTCAATGGCAGACAATATCGCCGCCACTGAAAGTGGGCGCGACGGCTCGCCACAATAGCCACGAACACAAATTCTTCAAGCGGGCAACGGCTTCCTGCCTTCAACAAAGACCGATGCCTGCCCCGACGAGCGACCTGCGCCGCGGCTTCCACCCTACCGACCGGCAGCAGTTGACGGGCGCTATTTTTCGTCGCCCGAGGTGATCTGGTTCTGCTGCGCCATGATCGCCTCCGTCTGCACCTTGGTGTTCTGGCCGATGGCGATCATCCAGTGTTCGCCTTCCTTCACCAGGATATAGAGCGGGCTGCCTTCCGCCTCGCCGGGGATCGGAGATCCGTCGTCGAGCACTGGACGCTGGCGCACGTTGACGGCCGCCACATCGGGCCTCAGGAAGGAAATGTGCTCTGCCTCATAGCGCGCATATTGATTGCCGAGCGCCGGCGTCAGCACCTTGCGGGTAAACGCTGCGATCTCGTCGCGGCCGGTCAAGCGCCGCCCGAAGGCGGTCACCCAGACGGCATCGGGCATGAAATGCCGCAGAAAATCCTCCGGCGACCGCTCGTTCTGCGCCTTCTCGACATCGGCGATCAACTGCCGGATGCCCTCGCCCTCGATCTCTTCACGTGTCTTGGTCATGTTTCGCTCCCCGTCAGACGCATGCCCACTGCATAGCAAGTTGCGAACCTATCGCAAAGCGCGAACGGCCGGACACCATTTACACGGGAAAAGTGTCCCCAGGGCAGTGAAAATTTGCAATTCGACGTCGCACCGGCGGGCAAAAACTGATCTAGCGGTTGGTGCATCCATCATCAGGCCCGCCCGGACGACCTCCCGTGAAAATACTTCTCCGTTTTCTTTGCGCCATCTCGATCATCGCCGGCACGCCACCCCTCGCCCACGCCGCGTCTTCGAATGCGGCCCAACATCAGGCACAGGAAAAGCGCAGCAAACGCAAACCCCTGACGACCGAAGTGCGCTTCTCCATCGGCAGGAACGGCGACCTGCTGTCGGTGGCGGTTCACCGCTCCTCCGGAAGCCGCAAGGCCGATGCCGAGGCCATCGCCGCGGTCAGGCGGGCAGCCCCTTTCCCGAAAATGCCGGCCGGCAGCCCTGCCAGAATGGAAATGCGCATGAAGATCCAGATGGATGCCGATGCCGTCGGCCGGGCGAGAAAATAGCGCAGGGTCCTCAAGGGCCGCACGCGCAGCGGCGAAAGAGGCGAGCGCCCAAAGATGCCGTCCATGGCCGAGTGACGGCGCCGGCTGTTGGCCCGCTTTGCGCCACCTGAGCATCGCATTCCCTGTTCAGAATTCGGTAACCATACGGCGTGTTACCCGGGGAACAGCGCATTCGCCGCCACACGATAGTCTCCATGTCACGGTTTGACAGTCTCTCAGCAACAAACACAAGGCTTGGAGGATACGGACATGATCAAGACCGGCTTCGGCGTTTCCATCACCGTTCTGGCCTTCTCGGTCGCAGTGATTGCCTTCATGCATGTTGCCCTGTCCCAATATCGGGCAGCCGAAATTGCCGACATCACCCTGCCGGACTACAGCACGATCACCTCGTCCATCCATCGCTAAGGCGCGCCGTCTCGTTTTCGACCGGGCAGGAAACGGGGGGCTTGCCCGAGGCTTGGAAGCAAGAATGCTCCATCAGACGATGGAGCCAGCCATGATGTCCCTGCTCACCCTCCACACATTGGCAGCCGCAAGCGGCGACGGTCTTCGCTCCGACCTCCTCACCGCGATCGCCCAAGAAAGCCTGATGTCCGCGGCCGGCAGGGACGGCTTTTCACTTCACGCAGGCATTGAGCGCCTTGATGGCCTCATCGGCTCCCTCAAGATCAATCCTGGCTTGCGCAGCGCCGGCCGGTTGAAACGTCAGTTCAGCGCTCTGCGCTAACGCCGATTGCAACGTTTCCCTGTCGGTGCCGACCTGAATAGTCAGAAGACGAGGCGAGCGGATTTCGGCTGCACATGCGGGCATAGCCTTGCCGTTGATCAAAGTTGCGTTCAGCCCACAACGGGAATGGGCGGCCCGCCAGCGCCTGCGCTGACAGCGGAGGATCCAGCGCACCGAAGCTTCGAGACCGCAGCCGATATACCGCGCATGACTTCGATCTGGGTACCGTTGATTACGATGACCAGCTTGGTGTTTTTCCCAGATCTCGCCAATAACCGCACTCTTGGCCGCAAGGCGACAGGCGAGCATAAGGACGGCGATCGCCATGATCGCCGCGACCGTTGCGCTGCCGGTCTGCGCTATTCTCCTGCGTCAGGCAGCGCGGACCGGTCTTCCTGAAACGCGAACGGCGAATTGCGCCGGTCGAGAAACCCCCCCTCCCATTGTCGATGCGAACAAACCCTTCCCCTGACAAGGCTTTGCTGCTTGGATGGACCAAACCTGCCGCCTCATGGCCGATACAACGCATTGTCGGAAAGTCTTTGATGTCGAGCGATCATTCCCACCTCTGGCCCGGCGTTCCGCTGGCGCTCGGCTCCGCCGTTCTCTTCGGCGTCTCGACACCGCTGTCGAAGCTTCTGCTCGGCACCATCGATCCCTGGCTGCTCGCCGGCATGCTTTATCTCGGCGCCGGGATCGGCCTGGCGCTCGTCCACCGTGCCCGCGCGCTTGTCGGGCTCGATGGCGTCGAGGCGCCGCTGGCGCGTGACGACATTCCCTGGCTGATGTCAGTCATCCTGTTTGGCGGCGTGCTCGGCCCGCTTCTCCTGATGTTCGGGCTGTCGCAGACCACGGCCGCTTCCGGCTCGCTGCTCCTCAACCTCGAGGGGCTGGCGACGATGGCAATTGCCTGGCTGGTGTTTCGCGAAAACGTCGACCGTCGCCTGCTGCTGGGCGCTGCCGCCATCCTGAGCGGCGCTGTGCTTCTGTCGTGGAACGGTGCAGGCCTCAGCCTCGATCACGGCAGCCTGCTGATCGCGGGCGCCTGCCTTGCCTGGGGCATCGACAACAATCTGACGCGAAATCTTTCCTCGGCCGATCCCGTCCAGATCGCCATGATCAAGGGGCTCGCGGCCGGCACGACCAACCTCGTGCTTGCCCTTTGGCTCGGCGCATCGCTGCCCTCAGTCGGCCTCACCGCCGGCGCCGCCCTCGTCGGCTTTTTCGGCGTCGGCATCAGCCTCGTCTTCTTCATGCTCGGCCTGCGCCACCTCGGCACGGCGCGAACCGGCGCCTACTTCTCGCTCGCCCCGTTCATCGGCGCCCTGCTCTCGATCGCCCTCTTCCGCGACGCCGTCACCCCGCAATTCCTCTCAGCCGGCCTGTTGATGGCCTTCGGCCTCTGGCTGCACCTGGCAGAGCGCCACGACCACGAACACAGCCACGAGGCGCTTGAGCACGAACACGCACATATCCACGACGTACATCACGCCCACAGCCATGACGGCCCGGTGACCGAGCCGCACTCCCACTGGCACCGGCACGAACCGATGCGCCACAAGCACCCGCATTATCCGGACCTGCACCATCGGCATAGTCATGGGTGAAGTGAGCCGGGAGGATCACAATTCGTATTGCTTCCCGACGGTTTGACCGTGATCAGCTGGGAGATCCCGCGAAGATGGAAGCTGGCGGCATCGGTCCGCAATATACGGGACTGCGATCAAGTTCGGGCGACGTGCGCCAGAGACCGAACATTAATCTAATTAAGTTGTGTTTCGGGAAGAAATGGTAGCGGAGGAGGGATTCGAACCCCCGACACAAGGATTATGATTCCTCTGCTCTAACCTACTGAGCTACTCCGCCGGGTACCGCGTCAGCGCTTCGAAGTGGAAGCCGTCTTGACTGGACGGGCGGCTTATAAGGCCCGGTTCCGCCCAGTGTCAACCCAAGTCGCGGGGAAAATGTGAAGTTTTCCCGCGCGATCGGAAATGGGGGCCTCAGGCGGCAGCCGGCGCTGCCAGAAGCACCTTCAATGCGGCCTCGGCACCGGCTTCGCGCTCGGATTTGCGGATGAAGCCGCCGCCATAAACGCGGGCGTCTTCGCCGATGCCGGAATAGAGCGCGCAGGCCTGGCCCGGCGCGATGCCGGCCTCGCCCTCGGCAAGCTCGACATAGAGACCTTCGGCGTCGCGCTTCAGGATCGCCGGCGCCGGCTGGCGGGTGGAGCGCACCTTGGCGAAACAGTCGAAGCCCGCAGCCGCCACGTCCTCGAGATCCTCGTCGCCCAGCCAGTTGACGTCGCGCAGGTAGACGCGGCGCGTTTCCAGCGCCTCCTTGGGGCCGACGATGACGCGGCGCGAGCGGGCGTCGAGATAGACAACATAGAGCGGCTCGCCGGTGGCGATGCCTATGCCGCGGCGCTGGCCGATGGTGTAGTGCAGAATACCGTCATGGGTGCCGAGGATACGGCCATCGAGATGGACGATCTCGCCGGCGAGCGCCGCGTTCGGCTTCAGCTTCGTAACGATATCGCTGTACTTGCCCTGCGGCACGAAACAGATGTCCTGGCTGTCGGCCTTCTGGGCGACGACAAGGCCCATCTCTTCGGCCAGAACCCGCGTTTCGGCCTTCGAGAGATGGCCGAGCGGGAAGCGCAGATAGTCGATCTGCTCCTGCGTGGTGGCAAAGAGGAAATAGCTCTGGTCGCGATCGGCATCCGTCGGGCGATAGAGCGCCCGCTGGCCGGCATAGCGCGGGTTCGGGCTCGGCCGCGAGCGAATGTAGTGGCCGGTCGCCAGCGCATCGGCACCGAGCTCCTTGGCGGTCGCCAAGAGATCGGCAAACTTGACCGTCTGGTTGCAGGCAACGCAGGGGATCGGCGTTTCGCCGGCAACATAGCTTTCGGCAAACGGGTTGATCACGGTTTCGCGGAAGCGCGCTTCGTAATCGAGCACGTAGTGCGGAATGCCGAGCGTTTCGCAGACGCGGCGCGCATCGTCGATGTCCTGGCCGGCACAGCAGGAGCCGGCACGGTGCACGGCGGCACCATGATCGTAGAGCTGCAGCGTAATGCCAAGGACGTCGTAGCCCTCGCGTTTGAGCAGGCCGGCGACAACGGAACTGTCGACACCGCCGGACATGGCGACGACGACACGCGTATCTTCGGGCTTGCGGTCAAAATCGAGACTATTCACGGGATCCAATCCGGCCTTCGGGCGATGGCAACAGCGCCCGCCCCTGTTTCACGCTTCATGCGATGCAATGCCGGGATAATAGCACACGGCACGCTGTCGGCTTCTGCGGCGCCGCACGCCCTGATCGGACGCACAAAAATCGCTGCAGCACTAAAATGTCCAGAACTGTTTCACCGCCTTCTGCGGTTCCACTTCAAGGCGGGGTGCTCTGGTCGCCGACATATAGAAACTTGTCCGCTCCGCGGCAAGGGCGGCGCTATGGCGCCTGGCCGATCGAAGCGGCCTGTCTCAGATCAGTTTCAGCCGCATGGCGCGGGCGATCGCCTGCATGCGGTTGACCGCATCGAGCTTGCGGGTCGCGCTCTTGAAGTAGCTGCTGACCGTATAGGTGGAGATGCCGAGGATGATGGCGATCTCGTCACTGCTCTTGCCGGCCGCTGCCCAGCGCAGACACTCGATTTCGCGGCTCGACAGCTTTTCGCGCGCCGAGCTGCCGGTATCGAAGGTGCGCTCAAGGCATTCGAACAGCTGCACGAGGGAAAGATAGAGCGTTGCCTGCTCGACGCCGACAGGCGCCTCGCGCCGTCCGGAGAGCATGGCGACGAAGGGATCGCCGCTGCTGGTATGCAACTGGACGGCGAAATGGCGCGCCATTTCCGGATGCGCCAGCAGGCGATGCACCATCGCCTCGTCGGCCGGTTTGCCGGCAACGTCGAGCAGTTCGGCGCCGCCGACGACCGGCAGCTTGGTGTTGCGCAGCCGCTCGACCAGCACGCTCGACTGAAAGGTCTCGCAGGCGTCGTACTGGCGCACCAGCTCGGACGGCCAGTTGCTCAGCACCAGGCGCTCGGAGAAACGCTGCTGCTCGGCCAACGGCAGCCGCGCGATCATGAAATGGCCGAAGCCATAACGCGCGATCAGCCGCCGCAGCAAATGCAGAAGTTCATACTCGGTGCGCACGGCAGCCGTATCGATTTCGGAAATCATGTCCGCCGTCTCAGCCTCGCGTAGCAAGGCCGGTTCATTCGATTCCTTCATCTCTGATCACCACATCACCGGCGCCAACGCACCTGGTCGAGAGAATACAAACCGCCCCGAGAATCATCCGGCGCATGAACTTCACCCGGCAGCCAGAATACAGCCACCCTCTCCGGCATGCCCGCGAAAGCAACGCGACCGGTTGTGAAAATATGACGATGCACCAAGAATGAATCGGGAGCGCACAAACGTCGCTCATCCTTTATTTCGGCGTCTCGTTACCAAGAATTTTAGTTAAAGTGAAATGTGGTAATTGCATGGCTCCCATGTAAAATCCGCGATAATCCAAAGCTTTCCGGGCAAATTGACGGCTATTGTCGAACGCGACGGGCGTCGCGATCGCCGGCGCGATGTTGCGGAAGTGATCGAGGGAGTGTGCGGAAGTATTTAAAATTATGAGCAAATTGTTACCGACGGCTTAGGCAAATGTTAAATGTGGCGGGCTAAGGTCAGCCACATATGGTCTTGAGTTTGTGTAGAGAGTCCCATGACCGAAATGATGCGACCACGCGTAAAATATGTCATCGGCCCCGATGGCAGTCCTCTGACGATTGCGGATCTGCCGCCGGCGAATACCCGGCGCTGGGTTATCCGCAGGAAGGCTGAGGTGGTTGCCGCAGTACGCGGTGGCCTTTTGAGCCTTGAGGAAGCGTGCGAGCGCTATACCCTCACTGTCGAGGAATTCCTTTCCTGGCAGTCCTCCATCAACGATCACGGTCTGGCCGGTCTGCGCACGACACGCATCCAGCAATATCGCCACTAAGAGCCCACGACAGGGCCATAGGTGGAACGGCGGCTCCGGCTTTCCGGTGGCCGCCGTTTTCGTTTTCGGCCAAACCACGCCGCCCCTTCCTGTCGGCGACATTTCGGCGACAGTGCGTTTCACCTTCGCGTACGTCAAACCGGTTCCTGTTGCCGCAGTCATGCGATAGCATCGTCGACAACACGCAAACGTTGAATACGAAGGGATGCTGAGATGGATATCGCCCACGAAGAAACCGGCTCGCACGGCCGCTACTCGACATCCCTCGAGGGATATACCGGCGAGATGACCTATTCGCGATCGTCGCCGAAACTTGTTATCGTCGATCACACCCTGGTTCCCGACGAACTTCGCGGCAAGGGCGTCGGCCAGGCGCTGGCAAAACATGCGATCGACGAAGCGCGCAAGGGCGGCTGGAAGATCATTCCGCTCTGCCCGTTCATGCGCGCGCAGGCGCTGCGCCATCCCGACTGGCAGGATGTCATTCAGGCATGATCCGGCAGGCCTGACCCGACAGGCCTGACCCAACAAGCACGATCCGGACATCACCGCTTCAGACAGTTCCGAAATGAGAAAACCCGCCCGACAGCCGAACTGTCGGGCGGGTTTTTATGCTTGTGACAATCGTGCCGGATCGGGCCATGCCATCGGCATCGCCCGACAAAGAATGAAAATCATATGCCTCGAAACGCCGAGGGGCTTACGCCCTCAGACGCGTCGTCGTGTCCCGTTCCTCGAGCGCCGCCGCCTTCGCATACTCGGCCTGCACTTCTTCAAGCGCGAGTTCGGCTGCGTCCTGCTGCATCTTCAGTTCACGAATGGAGACCTGAAGATTGTCGGCTCTTTGACGCGCAGCCTTGGCGAAAGTGGGATAGGCAAAATGCGAGGGATCGGAAATGCCCGACTTCTTTTCCTCGAAAACAATCTGATTTTCCAGATCCTTGGTCATCCGTTCGAACTCAGCCATCATCATCTGAAGCTGGCTCAGCTGACGCTGCTTCTCCCTGACCTGAAATTCCTTCAGGCGGACAAGGCTCTCACGTGCTTTCATACGCAATACTCCCGTGGATAACGAGACCCCGGTTACTGATTTGGCCCGTCGAGCCTGCCCCAACAGGCAGAAAACGAAAAATCGACAGCGATATTAACAAAAGCCTACCGCTGGTAACCTTTCGTTTACGGGCATCGTTAATCATAGGGGTGATGATTTAAGGCTCCGTAAATGCTGAGGCACGAAATATGACGGCCCCGGCATTAACGAGTCAGAAGAGTCAGATAGCGGCATTTCCTCATGTTTCGCATGAAAAGTGCCATTTTGGATTCACGTTTGAAATCAGGGAACTGCTAAAAATATTTAACAATCTCGATACACCTTGCCAGAGTGAATCAGAATTTGTTAACCATTTGATGGCAGCCTCCAAATCAGGCAACGACTGGATCCGTATCGCGTAAGGGGGCCACGATGACCTTGGGCGGCGGAAAAGGGGAAGAATATGCGGGTTCTACTAATTGAAGACGACAGCGCAACAGCTCAGAGCATTGAGCTGATGCTGAAGTCCGAGAGTTTCAACGTTTACACCACCGATCTCGGTGAGGAAGGCGTCGATCTCGGCAAGCTCTATGATTACGACATCATCCTTCTCGACCTCAACCTTCCGGACATGTCCGGTTACGAGGTCTTGAGAACACTGCGTCTTTCCAAGGTGAAGACGCCGATCCTCATTCTCTCCGGCATGGCCGGAATTGAAGACAAGGTTCGCGGCCTCGGCTTCGGCGCCGACGACTACATGACCAAACCGTTCCACAAGGACGAGCTGGTGGCACGCATCCATGCGATCGTCCGCCGTTCCAAGGGTCATGCCCAGTCGGTCATCTCGACCGGCGAACTGATCGTCAATCTCGATGCCAAGACGGTGGAAGTCGGCGGACAGCGCGTCCACCTCACCGGCAAGGAATACCAGATGCTCGAGCTGCTCTCGCTGCGCAAGGGCACGACGCTCACCAAGGAAATGTTCCTCAACCACCTCTATGGCGGTATGGACGAACCGGAACTGAAGATCATCGACGTCTTCATCTGCAAGCTGCGCAAGAAACTTGCCAACGCTGCCGGTGGCGCCAACTACATCGAAACCGTCTGGGGCCGCGGCTATGTGCTGCGCGAGCCGGATGGTGCGGAATACGCCGAAACCGCCTGATTTCAGGCTCTCGTCCGGGCGCGGCATGGACCCGCATATCCAGGCATGACGCCAACGGACGCCTTTTCGAAAAACCCGCCCTTCGAGGCGGGTTTTTTCGTTGTGGCAATGGCTCCTCGACCGGAAATCGCGCGGCCCCTCCCCTACTTCCTCCGACTGTCGAATGCCTGGCGAAGCTGCCGACCCGCCATCGGGCAAGCGGCGGCAAGGCCTGGAGGAATTGGCGACGAGTATGCCCTGGCCTTGCTTTCCGGCGCCACGCAAGGCCGTGAAATCCGGGCAGCAAAAAGCCGCAGCAATCGCCGCGGCTTGTTCAATCCGAATGAGGATACGTCGGGCGTCAGGCCGCCATCGACTGGCTGGCAAAAACGCTGGTCAGGATCTTGCGATCGAACGGCTTCAGCAGGAAATCGTCAGCGCCGGCGCGCTTGCCCGCCATCATCTTCTTCAGATCCGCCTCGACGACACAGTAATAGATGCGCACCGAAGCACCGTTCGGCAGCCGTCGGATATTGGCAATGAGATCCAGAGCGCCTTCCAGGCCGGCATCGACCACGAGAATGTTCGGAAGCTCGGCTTCACAGCGCACCAGCGCCTCAAGGCCGCTGGGCGCTTCGTAGACAAGGAAGCCCATGCCGGACAGGATACGTTTTCCAACCTTCCTGACGACATCCGAGCCGTCGGCAATCATCAAGCGCCGCATGTCCAACTCCTTCATGCCTTACCTATACGCGCATTCGCACGCTTGAAACAACCCTATACAAATTTGGCAAAGATTTCGTTACGGAGCTTGCTTAACGCCATCTTTCGGATGACTTTTAAAGCGCTGAAAACATTAATTTTTCGGCAAACCGGCGAAAAGCCCGGATTACGGGGCGCCTAAACGGCGACCACGCAAAAAACCGGCGCAGGGGCCATGGCCACACCGCGCCGGACATGTCTCAAATCGGAAAAGACGGGTCCCCGTCTTAAGCGTCGGCAGGCGCCATGCGCGCGGTGAAGATGATCTCTTCACCGGTCGAAACCACGTCGATCGCCATGCCGGATTCTTCGCCGAGCAGCACCGTGTAGTAGGGTTGGATCGAGTGCGCATCGACTGCTTCGGCCGGCGTGCCGGACAGAAGTTCGACCAGGCGCGGAGGCACCCGCATCATGCGGCCCTTGCAGACCAGCGTGAACACCGCGTCGAGCTCGGGATTTTCGAGGGTGATGTCGATGACACCGCCGCGCGGGATCGCGCCATAGGCGATGAGGAAGAGGTTCAAGAGCAGCTTGACCCGGTTCTTGGCGATGATGGCGCGCGGGCCGTGCCAGTTGACCTCGGTCTTCTTCTCGGCAGCGGCAAAATCCTTGGCCGCCCTTTCCGCTTCGCCGGTGTCGATCGACGCTCCGACCGAGCCGGACGCGCCGAAGGCGAGACGCGCGAACTTCAAGCGGACCGAAGCGTTGAGAGCGCTGGTGCGAATGAGGTCCATGGCGTCGGCGTCGGCGCCGCCCTCGTCGAGAAGTTCCAGGCCGTTGTTGATGGCGCCGACCGGCGAGATAACGTCGTGGCAAACCCGGCTGCACAGAAGCGCGGCCAGATCGGGTCCCGTCAATGTCAGGTTCGGATTCGTTGCCATCGTCGTTCCTTGTTCGGTTCCATCGGCATGCAGACATGAGGCACGCGCTCGAGCAGAGCCGGTAAAGCCTCAGACGCGCAGACGCAAGTCATGGGCTGCCCGGCGCAGCCGTTCATCAGTGGATCATAATGACACCACATTTGGTAAACCGATTGTTAAGACCATCGGTTCAAATTGCAGGGAAATGGTCCAGACCCCCGCTGGCCGTGTCATCGATGCTGATGCCGGCCATAGCAAACCCGCAAGCGAGTGATTTTCGCGCCTGACGGAGGAAACGATGCAGCAGATCATGATGGCAGCCAAAACGGCCAGCCGCGCTATCCTGGCGACGATGTTCCTGATGGCAGGCGCCATATCCGCCGCCCAGGCCCAGCAGGCAAACAGCCAATACTCGATGCAGGAGATCGTCGATGCCGGTCACGGCTTCTTCGGCGAAACCTCCGGCGGCCTCGCCAAGGTGGTGGAGCGCGCCTTTGAGCGCTACGGCCTGCCGAACGGCTACATCCTCGGACAGGAAGGTTCCGGCGCCTTCATTGCCGGCCTGACCTACGGGGAAGGCGAACTCAACACCAAGAATGCCGGCCAGCACAACGTCTTCTGGCAGGGCCCGTCGCTCGGCATCGACTGGGGCGGACAGGGCAGCCGCACGATGATGCTGGTCTACAACCTGCCAAGCGTGCCGTCGCTCTACAAGCGCTTCGGCGGCGTCTCCGGTTCGGCCTATGTGGTGGCCGGCGTCGGCATGACCGTGCTGACCGACGAACAGATCGTCGTCGTTCCGATCCGCACCGGCATCGGTGCCCGGCTCGGGGTCAACGTCGGCTATCTCAAGATGACCCAGAACCCAACCTGGAACCCCTTCTGATCCGCGGCATGCTTCCTTGGATCCCATCCGATTCAAGGATGAAAACATGCGGCAGTTCAGTGTGCTACAGCGACCTTTGCGCGTCTGATAAGACGCGCGGCACTGTAGACGGCGGGTCCGCTTCGGCGAAATCCCGCCTCAAATACTTGCAGCGCACGAAACGTCATGTTTAGTGCAGGGAAGTAATATGAAGCGCCTTGCCCTGACCGTTACGGTCGGATGGGGCGTTTGCTTCCGGTCCAGCTTTGAAACGGCCAGCTCGTGATTGAATTCTCGCTCCTCTTTGCCTTGGGCTTCCTGACCGCGATCATCATCGGCCTTCTCGTCGCGCCGGCCATTCACCGCCGCATCGTGCGCTTTGCCGAGGACCGTTTGAAGGCCACCATGCCGCTCAGCCCTCAGGAAGTGCGTGCCCAGAAGGACGCCGCCCGCGCCACTTACGCTGCCGAGAACGCGCGTACCCTTCAGGCCCTGAAACGCGAGCGCGACAAGGGCGTGTCGCTGATGCTCGGCAACGAGAAGACGCTGCAGGAAGCGCGGCGCCTCAGCGGCGAGAATGCCGATCTGCATGCCCAGCTTGCCGACATGAACGTCGAGGCCGCCGACATGCGCTCGGCGATCCGCCAGTTCGAGCAGCGGCTGGAGCGCATGAAGGCCTCGCTCGAAACCGTCGAACGCGACAACGCCGTCAAGGCCGAGACGATCAAGGCACTGACCAACCAACTGGCGCAACATGCGGGCGATATCGACAACCTGCGCCTCGATCTTGCCGCACGCGAAACCGAGCTCGAAAACCACAAGAGCCGGATTGCGACGCTCCGCGACGAGCGCGAGGCCCTGCGTTTGGATCTGAAGACCGAAAGCGCGCACGCCAAGGAAATGGAACTGCGCCTCGCCCGTGACGACAGCCGTCTGCAACGGCTGGAGGACAAGCTCGCGCGCGAACTGGCAGCCGGTGCCGATCGCGAAAGCGCGCTCGAGCGGCGCGCCGATGAAATCGAACGATTGAAGACCAAGGTGAAAGACGTGAATCAGGACATGCGGGATGCGGCCAAGGCGCTACGTGCGGCTGGCGTGGCCTTCCCGGCGCGCAGGGACCGTCGCGCGAGCGGCAACGAGCCATCGCCGAACGTTGCGCCCCTCTCCGCCCCCCTCACCGATCAGCCCGTCGTGCCACCCTTGGAAACCACAATGCTCTCCGATGACCTCAAGAACCGCGCAACTGCCCTGTCGGAGCGGCTGATCAACTCCAGAACCTCCGCCCATGACGACGCCTTGCGCGAGGAAGTGGCCGAAATCGCCGCCGGCATGGTGGCGCTGACCGCAACACGCGAAGGCGCTACCTCGCCGATCCCAGGCCTGCTCGCAGGCGAAGCGCCGAACGGAGCTCCAGGCCGCAAGAGCCTGGCAAAGCGGGCAAAGCAAATCCTGTCGAAAGAATAGAGCCTATCGCGCAGGCGCGTTTTCCGGCTTTGCGCAACCTGCGCAAAGCCGAAAGCCTTCGGCGCAGCAGGTGAACGCCGGAAAGCGCGGTACGTTTGACGATCAGGTCAGATCCAGTCGTTGATCAAGGCGACCTGGTGCAGCGCGATGCCGGCCGCCATCGAGACATTGAGGCTGTCGAGCCCGGGCCTCTGACGAATGCGCGCGGTGCGGATCGATTTCAGGATGGCAGGCGGCAAACCCTCACCTTCGGTTCCGACAAGCAAGGCGGTGCGCGCCGCCGGTGGTATTCCGCCGATATCGGTTTCGCCGGCCGGCGACAGGCCCCAGATCGCAAAGCCCTCATGCTGCAGCCGTTCGATCAGCGCCGCAGCCGACCCCTCGCGCGCAAACGGCACGGTCAGCACCGAGCCGACGGAAACGCGGATCGCCTTGCGATACATCGGATCGCAGCTCGTATCGTCCATCAGCACCGCATCGACGCCAAAGGCGGCAGCATTGCGAAACAACGAACCCATATTGTCGTGATTGGAAATGCCGCAGGCGGCGAGCACAAGGCTTGAGGCGGGAAGCGAGGCGATGAGCGCGTCCCGGCCGGAGACGCCGTCCCGCCGCCCAAGCGCCAGTACGCCGCGGTGCATGTTGAAGCCGGCAATGGCGTCGAACACGGGTGCGGCCGCAACATAGACGGGCACCTCGGCGGGAAATTCCGCCAGAATAGCCTCGACGCCGGCCACCCGGCTTTCGAGAAGCAGGATAGCCTCGGCCACAAGCCCGCGGCCGGAGTGGTGCGCCGCCGCCAGCATGCGCAACACGACCGTGCCCTCGGCGATGAAGCGCCCCTGCCGCCCTGTCAGGTCGCGCTCCTTGATCGACACGAACCCGGCGATACGCGGGTCTGCCGGATCGTCGATGCGGATCGGGGACGGGGCGCTCGCAGCCATGCCGTCAGTTGGTCCTGACGGTGATGTCGGCAACGATGCGGCCGGCGGTAATGTCAAAGACGATGGCACGCGGCTCGGCGCCCGGCAGATTGCCGTAGAACAGCACCTGCGAGCCCGACAGCGCGACGTTTGTCACCGTGAAGCCGGCCGGAAGGGCGGCGACAGCATTGACCGGCGCTTCACTCGGAACGGCGATGGCTGCCGATTGCGCCGGCGCCTTCTCGTCCGTGCGGGTCACCTTGTAGACAATCGTTGCGAGGACAGCCATAAGCATGACCAACATCACGCCTACCGAGACGAGCTGCAGCTTCACCATCTTGCGGCGGACATTTTCCATCGCCGGGTCTAGCGGCTTGTCTTCTTGGTCATCGGGCGCGGGCGCGGTCATGATTGGCCTTTTATCGGATTTAAAACGGAATGAACGACCCCTTTAAACAAGCAGCAGCCAATAGGAAAGTCCTGACGGCGGGCGAGGACGCCGCAGGGCGGCTCGATTCCTTCCTGACCGAGGCGCTTTCGGGCGAATTTTCGCGTAATCGCATCAAGAGCCTGATCGAACAGGGCGCCGTTTCGATCAACGGCAAGCCGGTGACCGAAGCGAAGAAGAAGGTCCAGCCAGGCGACCGCTTCGAGATCGACCTGCCCGAACCCGAAGATCCGGAGCCGAAGGGCGAGGATATCCCGCTCGACGTTCTCTATGAGGACGACCATCTCATCGTCCTCGTCAAGCCGGCCGGCCTCGTCGTGCATCCAGGTGCTGGCAACTGGACGGGCACGCTCGTCAATGCGCTGATCCACCATTGCGGCAACAGCCTCTCGGGCATCGGCGGGGTCAAGCGCCCCGGCATCGTGCACCGGCTCGACAAGGAAACGAGCGGCGTCATGGTCGTCGCCAAGAACGACGCGGCCCACCGCCACCTGTCGGATCAGTTTGCCGACCATGGCCGCACCGGTCCTTTAGAGCGCGCCTACCGCGCCGTCGTCTGGGGACGCCCGCGCCAGTTGAAAGGGACCATCGACGCACCGCTCGGCCGCGCCGGGGACCGCACCAAGCGCGCCGTGAAGCGCGAGGACAGCGACGACGCCCGCGAGGCGATCACCCATTACGAAGTGGTCGAGCGCTATCTGGAAAAACCCGATGGCACCAGCCTGGCATCCACGGTCGAATGCCACCTCGAAACCGGGCGCACCCACCAGATCCGCGTGCACATGGCCCATATCGGCCATCCTCTGATCGGCGATCCGGAGTATGGCGCGGCCTTTCGCACCAAGGCCAATCTGCTGCCCGACGCGGCAAAGGCCGTCGTCAGCCAGTTCCACCGTCAGGCGCTGCATGCGTTCATGCTGCAGTTCGAACATCCGGCAACCGGCGAGACCATGCACTTCGAAGCGCCGATGCCGGACGACATGGCGGCCCTGATCGAGGCCTTGCAGGCCGCGACGTAACACAACCTCTTGAATTTTGGGCGCGGAACTCCAATCTTGACTGCGCCTCTATTCGTGATCTGTCTTGCCTCCGGCGTCACATGTTAGTGAAACCGGACTCCTTGAATCATGCTTTCGCCGTACTTATTTCATAGCCTCGTGGGGTCTTGACGAAGACCCACATGCCCGGCCTGCCGCCCGGAGGCCGGAGACTATAAAGGGGGGTGCTTCATGGCCCGAAACAATTTACCGTCCATTGCCGCTGGTGAAGGCGGCCTCAATCGTTATCTCGACGAAATCCGCAAATTCCCGATGCTCGAGCCGCAGGAAGAGTACATGCTCGCCAAGCGGTATCAGGAGCACGACGACCGCAATGCCGCTCACAAGCTCGTCACCAGCCACCTGCGCCTCGTCGCCAAGATCGCGATGGGTTATCGCGGCTATGGCCTGCCGATCGGCGAAGTCGTGTCTGAAGGCAATGTCGGCCTGATGCAGGCCGTCAAGAAATTCGAGCCCGATCGCGGCTTCCGCCTCGCGACCTACGCGATGTGGTGGATCAAGGCTGCCATCCAGGAGTACATCCTGCGCTCCTGGTCGCTGGTCAAGATGGGCACCACCGCCAACCAGAAGCGGCTGTTCTTCAACCTGCGTCGCCTCAAGGGCAAGATCCAGGCGCTCGACGAAGGCGACCTGAAGCCGGAGCACGTCAAGGAAATCGCCACCACGCTGAAGGTCAGCGAGGAAGAGGTCATCTCGATGAACCGTCGCCTGTCCGGCGATGCTTCGCTGAACGCGCCGATCAAGGCAAGCGAAGGCGAATCCGGACAATGGCAGGACTGGCTCGTCGACGACCACGACAACCAGGAACAGATCCTGATCGAGCAGGACGAGCTCGACAGCCGCAAGGCTTTGCTCGCAAACGCCATGAAGGTTCTCAACGATCGTGAACGCCGCATCTTCGAGGCACGCCGCCTCACCGAAGATCCGCTGACGCTGGAAGACCTGTCGAGCGAATTCGATATCAGCCGCGAGCGCGTGCGTCAGATCGAAGTCAGGGCCTTTGAAAAGGTCCAGGACGCCGTCCGCAAGGCAGCGCTGGAACGTGCCCAGGCTCTGCGGGTCGTCGAAGGCGCATAATCCAGAACGGATGCAATAGAAACGAAAAACTCGGCGAGGTTCTCGCCGGGTTTTTTGTTGTCTTTCCGCTTTACCCAGTCCTGGCCTATTGCCCGGTCGCTGCCGTGCTGCCTGACGATCCCCAGGCGCGCATGGCCTGGCTGAACGCCTCGTTGCCGCTCTGCCCCTTTTCGAGCGTCAGCAGCGCGCGGCGGCCGTTGCGATAGGTCAGCGGGATGTCGATCCAGCCGCGGCTGCGCAGCAGCTCGGTGTTGTTGCCGACCGCTTCTGCAAAATCGTTGAGCGCAATCATGTGGAAGTCGTCAGTGATCTTGGCAGGCACTGCGATCAGTGCATCGCCGCGATCCTGCTCCGTCCGCTTCATCGAAACGCGCTGCACGCCGTCGATAGCGCCGCCTTCGAAGTTCTGCGGCAGCGAGAAGACGAACTCGATCACGTGGCTCGCCGGCAACGACGGATCCGCATTGCGCTTGATCGTCATCAGGGCGGTCAAGCCACGGTCAGGCACATTGATCTGGGCCTGAATTGCCGGCTCCGGCTTGGCGTCGCCACCTGGAGATTCCTCCTTGACCGACCATGCGACCGTTCCCGGAATGGCCGTCGGAGAGGATTGGCCGAGCCGCTCCTCGTAGAGGAACATCTTTTCGCCGCTGGCGACGGCAACGTCCGGCTGAGCCGGCTGTGCGCTGGGTTGCTGGCCGGCCACAGGCGTTCCGGCTTCAGCACCTGGCGTGGCGGCTGCATCTTCCTGCGGCCTTCCCGCTTCAGTCTGCGGTGCGACCGACTTGCCTTCCTGCGCAACGCTTTCACCGTTCACCACGGCCGGGCCGGCATCCGTCTCCGAGCCGTCAGCCAGAAGACGCTGGGTAAATTTCGTCGATGTGTTGGCAGGAACGGCCGTGTCGTCATGCGCGCCGGGCTGTTGTTGCGTGGTGGCCTCGCCAGTCTGCGCCGGGGGCGTGCTCTGTTCAACGGGCGTCTCGCCCGCGCCGGAAACAGCCGAGGTGACCGACGCCACCATGCTGGAGATCCAGGCATTGCCCGCTTCCCGGTTCTGCCAGTAGGCAAATCCGCCGCCACCGAGCAAGAGCAGCAAGCCGGCGGCAATCGCCACGCGTTTGACGCTGAAGCGCGAAGGCTTCGGCGTCGTGCGGTAGGAGGTTGGCCGCGAAGGGGCCGCAGCCGGCATCTCGACGCCGCGATCGGTATCCTTGGCCGTTGCAACTCCCGCTGCAGCACCTGCAGCAGTGGTCGCGCCGCCTTCCATACCCAGAAGATCGTCAATATGATCCCAGGCGGTAACGGCGCGCTCCTGCTGGCTTGCAGGCTCGGTCACGTTCGCAGCCGTCGCTGGCGCCGACTTTTCGACCGGCCACGACCAATCGGAGATTTCGGCGTCGCTGGCCTTCGGCGCAGGGCGCTCGGTAATAGAAGCAAAGGGGTCGTCGTCGTCGAACGACCAAGACCGGCTGGCGTCCGCTTTTTGAGCCGCCGGTTCGATTTCGACAGGCTTTTCCTCAACCGGATGCATGCCGAGCAACTCCGGCGTGCCGGCGTCGTCGACCACGTCGTGCAGCCCTGCATCCAGCGAAGCGGATGCCGGAGCCGGCTTTGTGTCTTCCCAGTCGGGCAGTTCCCATTCCGAACGCGCCGGCGTTTCCGCGACAGGCTCGACAGCGGGCGTATCCCAGGTCGCTTCCTGAACCGGTTCGGGTTCAGGCTCGATTGCCGTTGCAGCGGGAGCGTGATCGTAGATCGCGTCCGCGATCGGCTCGGCGCTCGCGACGATTTCCTCGTCATGCGGCAGCACAGCTTCTGGCCGCTCGTCCTCGACGGGAGGCTGCCAAGTAGCCTCGGCCGGTTCTTCGGTCGCCTCGACCTGTTCGGCTACGGTCTCGACATATTCAGCGGGCGCTTCGACCGGCAAGGGTTCAGCGTAGACTTCCGGCTGCTCATGAACCTCGACAGGCGCATCGGCGTAGACAGCGGCGGCATCGTCAACGATTTCGGGTGCCGGTTCTTCGGCGGCGGCCGTTACCGGTTCGCTCTCAACCTCGGGCTCCGGCTCGACCGGCTCGACAGCGGTCTCTGCGACGTCGACCGGTTCCGGCTCCACCGCAACGGGCACGACCGCGTCGACGGCTTCAGCCTCCGGCTCGACGTCGTCGATCGCCGGGAGCGCTTCAGCATATTCGCTGTCGACCTCGACGATCGCGTTTTCGAGCTTCGCCAACTGGCGATTGATCATGTCGTCCGACGGACGGGGATTCATATTCTCGAGCTGGCGACGCACGGCGGCGCGCGCCTTCTCGAAGACCTTATCCCGCATTTCAGGTGTGTTTTCCGACAGGCCGTCAACGGTCCTGCGAATAACTGCAACAAAATCCGCCATCAGAACTTTCTCATACGCTCAGGCATGTGTTTGCGATCACGACGCAATGTCAGTCCGCCGACACTAGTCCTCAAAGGGGTCCGTCACAAGTATCGTGTCGTCCCGCTCCGGGCTGGTCGAAAGAAGAGCCACCGGTGCACCGATGAGTTCTTCGACCTGGCGAACATATTTGATCGCCTGTGCCGGAAGATCT
The DNA here is from genome assembly GCF_013283195.1 of Ensifer adhaerens. Lineage (GTDB taxonomy): Bacteria > Pseudomonadota > Alphaproteobacteria > Rhizobiales > Rhizobiaceae > Ensifer > Ensifer adhaerens_G. Next base: position 141,351 of record NZ_JABEKT010000005.1, read on the forward strand.
GCCCAGCTGCGTGCGCCGACAGTCGATTCCTTCCAGCCTTCAAGTGTTACATACACTGGCTTTGCCGAAGCTTGCTGCGCCTGGCTTGCCGGAAGATGATCGATCTGCTGTCCGTCGAGAGTATATCCGACGCAGATCTTCAGTTCATCGAGGCCATCGAGCACGTCGAGCTTGGTCAGCGCGATGCCGGTGATGCCGTTGGCGGCAACCGACTGGCGCACCAGCGCCGCATCGAACCAGCCGCAACGGCGCTTGCGTCCGGTAACCGTGCCGAACTCGTGGCCGCGTTCGCCTAGGAACTGACCGATCTCGTCATGAAGTTCGGTCGGGAACGGTCCCTCGCCGACGCGCGTCGTGTAAGCCTTGGTGATGCCGAGGATGTAGCCGAGCGAGCCCGGGCCCATGCCCGAGCCGGCAGCGGCCTGGCCGGCAACGGTATTGGACGAGGTGACGAACGGATACGTGCCGTGGTCGATGTCGAGCAGCGTGCCCTGGGCGCCTTCGAACAGGATGCGCGCACCCTTGCGACGCGCCTTGTCGAGCAGCACCCAGACGGTGTCCATGAACGGCAGGACCTTGTCGGCAACCGAAGATAGCTCGAGCATGATCGCATCATGGCTGATTTCCGGCTCGCCGAGGCCGCGACGCAGCGCGTTGTGGTGCGTCAGCAGGCGATCGACCTTGGCCGGCAGGGTTTCGAGATCGGCAAGGTCCATCACGCGGATCGCGCGGCGACCGACCTTGTCTTCATAGGCCGGGCCGATGCCGCGGCGGGTGGTGCCGATCTTGGTGCCGCTGTTGGAGGCGGCGTCTTCGCGGAAGCCGTCGAGTTCGCGATGCAGCGAAAGAATGAGCGTGGCGTTGTCGGCAACGCGCAGGTTCTCCGGCGTGATCGTCACGCCCTGCTTGCCGAGCTTGTCGATTTCAGCGATCAACGCATGCGGGTCGATGACGACGCCGTTGCCGATGACGGCGAGCTTGCCGGGACGCACGACGCCGGACGGAAGCAGCGACAGCTTGTAGCTGACGCCGTCGATCACCAGGGTATGGCCGGCGTTGTGACCGCCCTGAAAGCGCACGACGATGTCAGCGCGCTCCGAGAGCCAATCTACAATCTTGCCTTTGCCTTCATCACCCCACTGGGATCCGACCACCACGACATTCGTCATAATTCTCTTCCTGTTGACGGGCGCAAGCGGGGTTGCGCTGTTCTCAAAACCCGCGCATCTATACTGTGTTGTCTCCGGGAAAGCGACCCCGTTATGACGGGCGTTCCGGCCTTTTTGCATGACAAGCGCGGGATTTAGCGCCTATATCTGGCCTCTCCCTCGCCCTTGCGGCCATCGATCCCCGTCATCCCAGCAGGTTGCAGCATCGTGAATTCCAGGGCCTATTTCTATCTCTGCGTCACAGCACTCTTCTGGGGCGGCAATTCCGTGGCCGGAAAAATGGCCGTCGGGCATGTCAGTCCGATGATGCTCACGACCCTTCGCTGGGTGTTCGCGCTCGTCATCATCCTCGTGGCGATGACTCCGCAAATCCGCCGCGATTGGCAGAAGATAAAGCAGCATTGGCTGCAGCTGCTGGCCTATGGCGTGATCGGCTTCACCACCTTCAACGCCCTGCTCTACTCCGCGCTGAAATATACGAGCGCGATCAACGCGGTCATCCTTCAGGCCGGCATCCCGATGTTGATCTTCCTGTTCAACTTCATGCTGTTTCGCACCCGCGCTTCGATCGCGCAGGTGATCGGCTTCACCGTGACGCTGATCGGCGTTCTGATCACCGCCGCACACGGCGACATCGCCAGTCTCATGCAACTGGAATTCAACTTCGGCGACGCCCTGATGATTGCCGCCTGCATCGTCTATGCCGCCTACACGGTGGCACTTCGCTGGAAGCCTGCCATGCATTGGCAGAGCTTCATCGCCGCCCCCGCCTTCGGCGCGCTCATCAGCGCCGTTCCGCTGCTGTTTTGGGAAATCGGCAACAGCACGGCGATCTTTCCTGATATGACCGGCTGGATCATCGTCCTCTACGCCGCCATCTTCCCATCCTTGATGTCGCAAGTGCTCTATGTGCGCGGCGTCGAGATGATCGGCGCCAATCGGGCCGGCCTGTTCATCAATGCTATTCCCGTCTTCGGCACGTTGCTGTCGGTGATGCTGATCGGCGAGACATTCCACACCTTCCATCTCATCGCCCTTCTGCTCGTGCTCGGCGGTATCGCCATTGCCGAAAAGGGGCGACCCAAGCACTGACCGTGCGCGCCTGCGTAGTGAAGCCTCGCCAATGCAATCCCTAGACCTAGGGAGGCGCCTTAAGGCTTGGTTAGCAGATGAATGTTTCTGTCCGACCCAGATTGTATTCCTGGGGCTAAGGCAGTGAAAAATATTAGAATTTCGACACGTATCTACTTATTGACGGCGATGGCGCTGATCTTCATGGCCGCAGCGATGGCCTACAAGACGCAGGTCGCCAACGCCGAAGTGAGCCAGGAGCGCCAGCAGATGCTGCGCAACGTCACCGAAGCGGCGATCTCGGCGATTGCAAGCTTCGAGGAGCAGGAGCGCAGCGGTGCGCTGCCCCGTGAGGAAGCGCAAAGCCGCGCCATCGCAGCTGTCATGGCCATGCGCTTCGGCCAGGACGGCTATTTCTTCATCAACAGCTTCGACGGCATGATGGTGGCGCACCCGCTCGCCAAGAAGTTGATCGGCACCGATATCCGCGGTCTCAAGGATGCCAACGGCAAGGCATTCAACGTCGAGCTGATCGCGCTTGCGCAAAACCCGGGCAACGGCATCGTCAACTACTATTGGGACAAGCCAGGCTCGGAGGAGCCGGTCGAGAAGTACTCCTACATCCAGGGCTTCAAGCCATGGGGCTGGGGCGTCGGCACCGGTGTTTACGCCGACGATCTCGCGGCAAAATACAATGCTTCGCTGATGATGACTTTTATCATCACCGCGATTGCCGCCATCGCCACGCTTGCCGCCGCGATGGCGATCGGCCGGTCCATCAGTCTCCCGATCAACCGGCTCAAGGACGTCATGCTCGAAGTCTCGCGCAATGAAACCCGCTCGGATGTCCCCGACACTGGCCGCCGCGACGAGATCGGCAACATGGCCGATGCGCTGGTGCTGCTGCGCGCTTCGGTGATCGAACGCAATGCGCTCGAAATCCGCCAGCGCGAGCAGCAGAAGGTGCTCGACAGCGAACGTAACGCCAACGAGGAAATGCAGCAGACGACCTCACGCACCCAGGCCCATGTGGTCAGCACCATCGGCGGTGCACTGGAACGACTTGCTAGTGGCGACCTGACAATCGACGTCCCCGAACTCGGCGTCGAATACGAAAAGCTGCGCAAGGACTTCAACACCGCAGTCGACGCGCTGCGCTCGACGGTGAGCGCGATCGCCGACTCGACCTCGGTCGTCAACGGCAACGCCAATGAGATCAGCAAGGCAGCCAACGACCTGTCGCAGCGCACCGAACAGCAGGCAGCCTCGCTCGAAGAGACCGCCGCCGCACTCGACGAGATCACCTCGGCCGTGCAGAACTCCACCAACCGTGCCGAAGAGGCAAGCCGCATGGTGGCCGATGCCCGCAAGGGAGCCACGGCATCGAGCGAGGTCGTGCGCGACGCGATCACCGCCATGGGACGCATCGAAACCTCCTCCTCCAAGATCGGCGAGATCATCGGCGTCATCGACGATATCGCCTTCCAGACCAACCTTCTGGCGCTGAACGCAGGCGTCGAGGCCGCACGCGCCGGCGATGCCGGCAAGGGCTTTGCCGTCGTTGCCCAGGAGGTTCGCGAACTGGCGCAGCGTTCGGCAACTGCTGCCAAGGAGATCAAGGGCCTCATCACCGCATCGAGTGTCGAAGTATCCGCCGGCGTGCGCCTGGTCGAAGCGACGGGCACAGCCCTCGGCGACATCGAGCACCGGGTCAACGAGATCAACGACCGGATCGTGGCGATTGCAACCGCGGCCCGCGAACAGTCGGTCGGGCTTCGCGAGATCAACACCGCCGTCAACCAGATGGACCAGATGACGCAGCAGAACGCCGCAATGGTGGAGCAGACATCGGCTGCAAGCCAGACGCTCGCTTCCGAAAGCAGCGTTCTTGCAGGCCGGCTGGCGCATTTCACCGTCGAGGAAAAGCAGTGGCGGCCTGCGGGCCGACGCGCAGCCTGATCCGGTAACGGCACAAGCAAGACGAGACAGGGGCGCCGGCCGAGCCGGCGCCCCTGTCGTTTCAGGTCAGTGCGCGTTCCATATAGACCGCATCCTCGCCGTAGCTCGCAAGCTTCGATGCCAGCCGCTCGTCCATGCGGACGGAAAATCCCTGCCGCTCCCAGAAGCCGCGCGAGCCGTTGACCGAGACCAGCGACATGGAGCGATAGCCTTCCGATCGGGCGATATCGGCAAGCAACGGCACGACATTGCCCCCTGCCCCGGACCCGCGCGTCTCAGGCAAAAGCGCCAGATCATGAATATACCAGGTGTCGGCTGCGTCAGGGATCTCGCCCAGCATCGAATTCAGCGAAGGCGGTGCGCGCCGGACCCAGGGGTGGCTCAGCACATAGCCTTGCGCGATGCCGCCGACCTCCAGCATGAAGCAGCCCTCCGGGCTTAGTTCCAGCCGATCGGCAAGAACGTGGTCGTCCTCGGGGAACGCCTCGTGCACCACCAGCTGAATTTCGGAAACCGAAACGAGGTCGGGAAGGCTGGCCTCGCGCCAGCGGAACGTCTGTCTTGCCATCGCTGCCATCAACACTTCAAACCGAAAAACGCACCGGCTTGCCCGATGCGTTTCTGGTCATTCTCGAACTTAATTCTGATCCGCTTTCAAAAAGCGAACCATTTTCTGGGGCATAGACCGGAAGATCATGGCCGATTTGCGCCCGCATGCCTTGCCCGCAAATGGGTGGAAAAGACTGCTTTGTCGGCGATCAATCGATGTTGAACACCAGCGGCTTTGCCTGGCGGATCGCCGCGTTGGCGCGCAGCTTGTCGAGCACATCCTCGGAAACCGGGCCGTCGACATAGAGTAGCGCGATGGCGTCACCGGCTTCCTTCTCGCGACCGAGCTGGAAGTTGGCGATGTTGACACCGGCATTGCCGAGCGTCGTGCCGATGAAGCCGATCATGCCGGGTACGTCGGTGTTGGTGATGTAGACCATGTGGCTGCCGACATCGGCGTCGAGATTGATGCCCTTGATCTGGATGAAGCGCGGCTTGCCGTCGGAAAACACCGTGCCGGCGACCGACCGCGTCTGGTTGGCAGTCTTGACCGTCAGCTTGATGTAGCCGTCGAAGACGCCGGTCTTGTCGCGCTTGACCTCGGACAGGATGACACCCTTTTCCTTGATCATGATCGGCGCCGAAACCATGTTAACGTCGGCGACCTGCGGCCGGATGAGGCCGGCGAGCACCGCGCTGGTCAGCGCCTTGGTGTTCATGCCAGCAGTCGCGCCGTCGTAAAGGATCTCGATTTCCTTGATTGCGCTTTCCGTCACCTGGCCGACGAAGGCGCCGAGCACATCGGCAAGCCGGATGAAAGGCTTCAGGATCGGTGCTTCCTCAGCGGTGATCGAGGGCATGTTGATGGCGTTGGAAACGGCACCCTTGACGAGGTAGTCCGACATCTGTTCGGCCACCTGCAGGGCAACGTTTTCCTGCGCTTCCGTGGTCGAGGCGCCGAGATGCGGCGTGCACACGACGTTCGGCAGGCCGAAGAGCGGGCTCTCGGTTGCGGGTTCGACCTCGAACACGTCGAAACCGGCGCCGGCGACGTGACCCGACCGGATCGCGTCCGCAAGCGCCTTCTCATCGACGAGACCGCCACGGGCGCAATTGACGATGCGCACGCCCGGCTTGGTCTTGGCAAGCGCTTCGGCATTGAGGATGCTGCGCGTCTTGTCGGTCAGCGGTACGTGCAGGGTGATGAAGTCGGCCTGGGCCAGCAGTTCGTCGAGCTCGACCTTGGTGACGCCCATTTCCTCGGCGCGTTCCTTCGACAGGAACGGGTCGTAGGCGAGCACGTGCATCTTCAGGCCGATGGCGCGCGAGCAGACGATCGAGCCGATGTTGCCGGCGCCGATGACGCCGAGCGTCTTGCCGGTGATCTCGACACCCATGAAACGGGACTTCTCCCACTTGCCGGCCTGCGTCGAGGTATCGGCGGCCGGAAGCTGGCGGGCGACGGCGAAGAGCAGGGCGATAGCGTGTTCGGCTGTCGTGATCGAGTTGCCGAAAGGCGTGTTCATGACGATAATACCGCGGCGCGAGGCGGCCGGGATGTCGACATTGTCGACGCCGATGCCGGCGCGGCCGATGACCTTGAGGTTGGTCGCAGCCGCGATCAGCTTTTCGGTCGCCTTGGTCGCCGAGCGAATGGCAAGGCCGTCATAGTTGCCGATGATTTCGGCAAGCTTGTCCTTGTCCTTGCCAAGCTTCGGCTGGAAATCGACTTCGACTCCACGGTCGCGGAAGATCTGGACGGCAGTTTCCGACAGTTCATCGGATACGAGAACGCGAGGTGCCATGATGGCCTCCTTGAAAAGATCAGGTCTGAACTTGAATGCGGTACAAGGGCTTCGCTCCCTTTAGGAGCGAAGCAAACGCTTGGAGTTAGGCCGCTGCCTGCGACAGCGTCGCCTTCTGGGTCTCGAAAGCCCAGGTCAGCCATGGCATCAGCGCTGCCATGTCGGATGCTTCGATCGTCGCGCCGGCCCAGATCCGGAGACCGGACGGAGCATCGCGATAATGGCCGATGTCGAACGCGACACCTTCCTTTTCGAGCAGGGCAACTACGCCCTTGGCAAAAGCCGCCTGGCCGTCGGCATCAAGCGCTGCGACGTCCTTGTCGACGATCTTCAGGCAGACCGACGTATTGGAGCGGGTCTCGTCCTTGACCGCCAGGTTGGCGATCCAGCCGTTGGCGTCGACGAAGTCGAAGATCACCTGAGCATTGGCATCGGCGCGCGCCATAAGGCCCTTGAGCCCGCCGACCTTCTCGGCCCAGACCAGCGCATCGATATAGTCCTCGACGCACAGCATCGACGGTGTGTTGATGGTTTCGCCGGTGAAGATGCCTTCGATCAGCTTGCCGCCGGAGGTCATGCGGAAGATCTTCGGCAACGGCCAGGCCGGCACATAAGTCAGCAGGCGTTCGACGGCGCGCGGCGAAAGAATGATGACGCCATGTGCGCCTTCGCCACCGAGAACCTTCTGCCAGGAGAAGGTGACGACGTCGAGCTTGGTGAAATCGAGGTTCTGCGCGAAGGCGGCAGAGGTCGCGTCGCAGATCGTCAGGCCCTTGCGGTCGGCCGGGATGAAATCGGCGTTCTCGACGCGCACACCGGAGGTCGTGCCGTTCCAGGTGAAGACGACGTCACGGTCGAAATCGACCTTGGAGAGATCTGGAAGTTCGCCGTAACCGGCTTCGAACTTGCGCACGTCGGCGAGCTTCAGCTGCTTGACCACGTCGGTCACCCAGCCGGCGCCAAAGCTTTCCCAGGCGACCATGTCGACGCCGCGCTGACCAAGCAGCGACCAGAGCGCCATTTCGACGGCGCCGGTATCGGAAGCGGGCACGATGCCGATGCGGTAATCGGCCGGCACTTCAAGAATGTCACGGGTAAGATCGATGGCCTGCTTGAGCTTCGTCTTGCCGACCTTGGCGCGGTGCGAACGACCGAGCGGAGCATCGGAGAGAGCATCGAGCGACCAACCGGGGCGCTTCGAGCAAGGGCCAGAAGAAAAATGGGTGTTGTTCGGACGGAGGTCCGGCTTGGCAGGCTTCGTCATGTGCTATCCTTCCAGATAGATAGCCCTTCGTTGGGGAAGGGTGTCCCGCCGTCGGAAATATTGCGGGCCTGGAAGGAAGTCAAGCGACTTGTGTCGCAATCGAGAAAATTTATGGCGGGTTAGGCAAGATCAGCAAAGACGGGACCGCCGCCGCCGACCGATTGTTACCAGAAAGCGAACCGCAGGCCGGCTCTGATCTCGTGACGCGAAAGACCGTCATCGAAGCCCTTCGCCCCGCTCGCGCCAGCAAGCGCCTCGGCACCGAAGCCGAACATCTCGCCGTCGCCGATGTGCGAATAGCGGTAGCCGACATCGAGCTTCAGACGATCGCTGAGGTCGTAGGAGACACCGGCCATCAGCGCATAGGTGAAGCGCCAGCTGTCGTGGCCGTCGAACGATGGGGTGGTCGGGCCGCCGGCACAGGCGCCGCCGCCGGCAACGCAGCTTTCGCTGGCAAAGGCGGTGTTCCAGCGCAGATTGGTCGCGCCGATACCGGCACCGAGATAGGGCGTGAAGCCGGCGAGCGTTCCGAAATCGACATAGGCGTTGGCCATCAGGCCCAGCGCGGAAAAATCCGCAGCCGTCGACAAGGCGCAGGACGTGCCGGCTCCCTGCCCCGCACACGGGCTTGCACCAACGGCCGAGCCGTCGAAGCGGCCCTCGAAATAGTCCGCCGTGAGATCGGCGCGCACAGTGTCGGTGATCTGGTAACCGAAGCCGATCGCGCCCGAAAGCGGCTTGTCGAAGCGCGCGCCGTCGAACGGGGTCGTGCTGTAGCTGCCGGTGCCCGCATCGAAGGTGCGGTAGAAGGGATCGCCGGCGTCGCGCCAGCCGGCATAACCGATGTCGCCGCGGATGTAGAGGCCGTTGCTGCCGGTCGCTTCCTGGGCAATGGTGATTTCCGGCGCGTCGATCAGGGCCTCGTCAGCGGCAAGCGCCGCACCTGAGGCAAGCAGGCCGATACCGAACGTGGCTCCGCAGATCCCGTTTCGCCATTCCATGCCCATGCCCTTTCGCTGCAATTGCCGTCACCGGACGGGATCCACCCATCGGCTGCTTCGTTCGACGTTAACTATTGCAGACCGAGGTTAACTGTCGGTTAACCATGATCCTTAAGCCCTCGCCCATCGATGTTAACGATCTCCAGCGGTACCTGCTTGGGAACGGATGCGCTCGACCTGCCCAGCAGAACAAAAAAAGCCTCCGCAGAGCGCAGACGTTGCGGGCGGCCTGGAACGCCACGAAAGATGGTGGGGGCGCATAACGCGAAAAAACCCGCCGAAAAATCGACGGGTTTGTCAGCGGACCGGGGGCGGCGCGGAGCCGCCTTTGAAAGGCAGTCGCTCGGCGAACTCTGTCTATTGCAGGGCGTAACGCATGCCGAGTTTGAAATCGTGCGACGTGATGTCCTTGAAGTTCATCGGCCCAATGACGTAGTTTTCGTCGTAAGAGTGGATTTCCTTGGTCTTGGCATCACCCAGATTCATATAGCTGTAACCGAAGTCCACAGTCAGCCTATCGGTCGCCTTGTAGCCGACGCCCGCATGCAGCGCCCAGGCGAAGTTCCAGGTGGGATCGCTGTCAGCCGAGGCCACGCCCAGCCGCGGCACATTGACGTCGCGGAAACCGGAAATGGTGTTGCGCGAAGCGCCGATACCGGCGCCGACATAGGGAACGATGCCATTCCAGTCGCCGATATCGACATAGGCGTTGGCCATCAACAGCCATTCAGATTTGGCCCCGTCATAGTCGTCGGTGCCTTCCCAGACCGGATTGCCGTTGGCATCGGTTTGGAAGGCGTAGCGGTCGAGTGCCGAAAAATCCGCTTTGCCGCGATACTCAACAATACCGTCCATGCGCAACCAGTCATTGAACTGGTACCCGACGCCGACGCCAGCGAGTGGTGCGCTGTTGAAGCTGCCTTCATCCACCAGTTCGTGGTAAGGGGGTATCGAAAAGTCCGCGTGCTCGAGGCTGCCGAGCTGCTGGTTGCTCATGCCCATGTACCCGCGCAGGTACCAACCACCGGTCGGCACTACCACAGGGACGGGATCCTCGACATAAAGATCGGCTGCAGCGACGGGCGTGCCAACGCAAACAGCGGCAGCCAGCGCCAGAATATGTTTTTTCATTATATCACTCCGCGAATGCTAGCGATTTCCTGGGCGGCGAGCGACCACAGGCTCAGCGACTTTCTCGCTAGATGTCGCATGCGCGGGTTAATATCTGATTAAGCATAGAAATTTACCACGAATCTGATTTCCCTGAACTTGCGCACGTGCTTCGGCCGACATTCGGCGTCGCCAGACGAACGAAAAACACCGGCCGCGAGGGCGGCCGGTGTTCTGCGTCAGTTCACGATTTGGCGCGCCGCGCATCAGGCAGCGGCGTGACGCACACTGCCGATGACGCCGATAAGCTCATCGACAATCCGTTCGACCTGGCCGCGATCGTCACCCTCGGCCATCACCCGGATCAAAGGCTCCGTGCCCGACGGACGGATCAGCAGCCGGCCGGACTTGGCAAGCTCGGCTTCGGCATCGGCGATCGCCTGGCGCACCGTTGCGTCTTCAAGCGGCTTGCCGGCGGAAACGCGCACATTCTTCAATACCTGCGGCACCGGCTCGAAGCGGTGGCATACCTCGCTCACCGGCTTGCCCAGGCGCTTGACGACTGCAAGGATCTGCAGGGCCGCCACGAGACCATCGCCGGTCGTGCCGAAGTCCGAAAGCACGATATGGCCGGACTGCTCGCCACCGACGTTCAGCCCCTCCTGGCGCATCTGCTCGACAACGTAGCGGTCTCCGACCTTGGTGCGGTGCAGCTCGATGCCACGGCCCTTGAGGTATCGTTCCAGACCGAGGTTGGACATGACCGTTGCGGCGATAGCATTGCCGCGCAGCGTGCCGTCCTCAGCCCAGCTGTCGGCGATGACGGCCATCAACTGGTCGCCGTCGATGACGGTACCGTTCTCGTCGACAATCAGAACCCGGTCGGCGTCGCCGTCGAGCGCGATGCCGATATCGGCCCGCACCTCATGCACCTTTCTGGACAGGGCTGCCGGATGGGTCGAACCGCAATCGAGATTGATGTTGACGCCATTCGGCTCGGTCCCGATCGTCACCACTTCAGCGCCGAGTTCCCAGAGGGCCTGGGGGGCGACCTTGTAGGCAGCGCCATTGGCACAATCGATGGCAATCCGCAGGCCCTGAAGGGTGACATCGCGCGGCAGGGTGCGCTTGGCATGCTCGAGATAGCGGTAGATGTCGCCGTCGACGCGCTTGGCACGGCCGATGTCTTCCGCCTTGGCCAGCTGGCCGGACAGGTCCTGGTCGAGCAACGCCTCGATCCTGGCCTCGATATCGTCCGAGAGCTTGTAGCCATCGGGGCCGAACAGCTTGATACCATTGTCCTGGAAGGGATTGTGCGAGGCCGAAATCATCACGCCGATATCCGCGCGCAGCGAGCGCGTCAGCATGGCAACGCCCGGGGTCGGGATCGGCCCGAGCAGAAACACGTCGAGACCGGCTGCCGTGAAACCGGCAACCATGGCGTTTTCGAGCATATAGCCGGAAAGGCGCGTGTCCTTGCCGATCACCACCCGATGGCGATGGGCGCCGTTGCGGAAGATCGTGCCGACGGCGATGCCGACCCGCATCGCGAGATCCGGCGTCATCGGGAAGATGTTGGACTGGCCGCGGATACCGTCCGTGCCGAAATATTTGCGCTTCATAAGAACTCCATCGTTCTGCTCGGTCAATGCAGGCTTTGCCTGCTTTACCTGTCTGCGTGTTCCGCGACTGGGTTTCATTGACCAGACCTCATATCATTCCGGCTGTTGCCGTTGCTCCCGCGCTGTAACAGCAAAACAAGGGCTGGGAGCTTTCGAATCTTCTTTGACACAAAACCAATGCAAACGGCAGCAACCGTAGCATCAGAAATCATTACATCCCGTTACCAAGTGCAATCCTGCGCCGGCGCAACAAAAAGCCGCCGCACCCTCCGGCGCGGCGGCTTTTGAGATAAGCGTCTGAACCGGAGCCGTTATTGCGGCTGCGGCTCGAACCCACCTTCGGATTCTTCGCCCTTGTTGCCGGACGAGCCCTCTTTCTTCACACCAGCGGAAGGCACGGCGGAGCCGCGGTGCGGCGGGGTGTCGTCGCCCAGGTCGCGCGCCGGCTTTTCGCCGCGGATGAGCGCCTTGATCTCGTCACCGGTCAGGGTTTCGTATTCGAGCAGCCCTTCCGCCAGCGCCACGAACTCGTGGTTCTTGTCGGTCAGGATCTTGCGGGCGGTCTCGTAGGCCTCATCGATCAGGCGACGGATTTCGTTGTCGATCTTCTGGGCGGTCGCTTCCGACACGTTCTTCTGCTGGGCGACCGAGTGGCCAAGGAACACTTCCTGCTGGTTTTCGCCGTAGGACACCTGCCCGAGCTGGTCGGAGAAGCCCCACTGCGTCACCATCGCACGGGCAAGCTTGGTTGCCTGCTCGATATCCGACGAAGCGCCGGAGGTGATGTTCTCCTTGCCGAAAGTCAGTTCTTCGGCAACGCGTCCGCCCATCATGATGGCAAGCCGCGAGACCATCCACTTGTAGCTCATGGAATAGCGGTCGCCTTCCGGCAGCTGCATCACCATGCCAAGCGCCCGTCCGCGCGGAATGATCGTCGCCTTGTGCAAGGGATCGGCCGAGGGAACGTTGAGCGCCAGGATCGCGTGACCGGCTTCGTGGTAGGCGGTCAGCTTCTTTTCGGCTTCTGTCATGGCGGAGGAGCGACGCTCCGCACCCATCATGATCTTGTCCTTGGCGTCTTCGAACTCGAGCATGGTGACGACGCGCTTGTTGCGGCGCGCAGCCATCAGGGCCGCTTCGTTGACGAGGTTCATCAGGTCGGCGCCGGAGAATCCGGGTGTACCGCGGGCAAGAACCTTGAGGTCGACGTTCGGCGCCAGCGGCACGTTGCGAACGTGCACCTTGAGGATGCGCTCGCGGCCATTGATATCGGGGTTCGGCACGACGACCTGGCGGTCGAAACGGCCCGGACGCAGAAGCGCCGGATCGAGAACGTCGGGACGGTTGGTCGCCGCGATCAGGATGATGCCTTCATTGGCTTCGAAGCCGTCCATCTCGACCAGCAACTGGTTGAGCGTCTGTTCGCGCTCGTCGTTACCACCGCCGAGACCGGCGCCACGGTGGCGACCGACGGCATCGATTTCGTCGATGAAGATGATGCAGGGTGCGTTCTTCTTGGCCTGCTCGAACATGTCGCGCACACGGCTCGCGCCGACGCCGACGAACATTTCGACGAAGTCCGAACCGGAGATGGTGAAGAACGGAACATTGGCTTCGCCGGCAACCGACCGCGCAAGCAGCGTCTTACCGGTACCGGGAGGACCGACGAGCAGCACGCCGCGCGGAATGCGTCCGCCGAGACGCTGGAACTTCTGCGGGTCGCGCAGGAATTCGACGATTTCTTCCAGATCCTGCTTGGCTTCGTCGACGCCGGCGACGTCGTCAAAGGTGACGCGGCCATGCGCTTCGGTCAGAAGCTTGGCCTTGGACTTACCGAAGCCCATGGCGCCGCGCGAACCGCCCTGCATCTGACGCATGAAGAAAAGCCAGACGCCGAGGATCAGAAGCATCGGCAGCAGCGTGCCGATATAGCTCAGGAACCCGGAGGAGCCATCGGTTTCAGGACGAACGGTCACCGTCACGTCCTTGGCTTCCAGACGCTCAGTGAGCGCGGTGTCGACCGAAGGCGCGTAGGTCTGGAACGTTGCGCCGCTTTCAGAATAGCTGCCGATGACCTTGGAGCCGGTGATCACGACTTCCTTGACGCGGCTTGCATCGACGTCCTTGAGGAACTGCGAGAACGGAATCTCACGCGAGCCGGTGCGCTCGGTCGGCTGCTGAAACATGCTAAACAGCGCGATCAGCAAAAGCGCTATGATTGCCCAGAGGGCAAAATTACGAAAATTAGGGTTCATCGAACTCCCCGGAACCTGTCACGACCCGCACATTTCGCCGGGCCGCTTTCTTGCCCCTAACATAGGGTTCTGGCGACGCCTTGCCAAGGCAAACCGCCAACTACCGTTCCATTTCTGTCAACAGATCGTGAACCGGCGACCGAACATAGGGCTGACGCCCGAACAATCCGGCAATCATGTCTGCCATGATCCGGTCGAAACCCGGCAAAAAGGTGTCGTAGGGGCAAATGCGCGGCTCGACGTCGGCGTTCGCGACGCAATTGCCGTCTGTGGATACAACATGCGGCGCGGAAAGCGATGCCCTCCTGGCAACGCCCGGTGGCACTCCTGCGGCAATAAGTCTCTGCTGTTGCAGACCGCGATCGTCGCAAACACCGACCTTCACCAGGCCATTTCCGACATTTCGAACGGCAAAGCGGCCATCCCAGATGCTGGCTTCGCCCGCCCCCAGGGTGAGAAGCGGAAGATCGCGCGCCTCGCGATAGAGGTAGAGACCCGTCCCGCGCCTGTCGAAAACGACCCGTCCTGCAGTCACCCGCCCCAACTCGCTGCGCTCAAGGAACGCCATCACGCGCGCAGCGGTGTCGGCGGCCAAGGGATGCGTTCGTCCGCCGATGACACCGGCCATTGCCAAAAGCGCGCGCCGGCAGTCGATATCGGCGCATGTTCCGACGGCAGTTTCGGCAATGCGCACGACAAGGTTCTCTTGAACGCGCGCATGAAGCCCCAACCACTCAGCCGCTTTGACCGAGGAGCGTGCGCGCGATGCGGTGTCCCATGTGGTAGCCGCCTCAGCGCCCGTTTCAGCGAGGTGCTTACGGGTCCGCACCCGTTCGAAATGCATGTTCGCGTTGCTTGGATCGTCAAACCAGCCCACGCCCTCCGCCGCAAGAAAGGCCCGGACGTCGGCACGACGCAGCCCGAGGAAGGGGCGCAACACCCAGAAGCGCCTGTCGTAGAGCACGTCGGCTGCCATTCCTGCGGCGCCGGGCCCCTGCCCGCGCTCGGACCGCATCAGGATCGTCTCGCGCTGATCATCCAGCGTGTGGCCGGTGACGATGCAGGTGGCACCGAGTTCATCGGCAGCGGCGGCCAACAGCTGATAGCGCTTTTCGCGTGCGGCGGCCTGAATTCCTGCCGTAGGCTTTTCGCCGTCCCAGGGTTTGACGATATGCGTGATGCCGAGCCTGGCGCAAAAGCAGGCCACAGCCTCCGCTTCAGCGGCGGAGCCCGCCCTCAAAGCGTGGTCGACCGTGCAGGCTGCAAGAGAAAAATCGGTTTTGCCGGATGCCTCGATCGCCCGGGATAGGGCGAGAAGCAGTCCCTTGGAATCGCTGCCACCGGACACGGCTACGAGCACTCGGGCAGGCCGATGGAGGGATGAAAGAAATCGTTTCGCCGTCTCGAGAACGGCCAGGCTGGCCTGCGTCTCAGCAGCCAAAGCGGCTTTGCTCGCTCGTCACCTTGGCGCGCACGGCCGGTGAGGCCTTCGGGTAGCGCTTGTTGACCTCGCGCAACGTGGCGCAGGCGGTTTCCTTGTTGTCGAGAGCGCCGAGCGACATGCCGAGCTTCAAGAGCATTTCCGGAGCCTTCGGTGATTTGGCGTGCGCTTGGTGCGCATTCAGGAACGTCTTGGCCGCGTCGCTGTACTTGCCCTGCGAATACTGCGCCTCGCCCATCCAGAAGCTGGCATCGGCCGCCTTCTCGCCTTGCGGGAAAACGTCGAGATAGTCGCGGAACTCCTGTTCGGCGGTGCTGTAGTCGCCGGACAGCACGTGTCCATAGGCCGACTGATAGAGATCGCCGGGATTGTCGAGCGCTGCAGTCTGCTGCTCGCTGTCCGGGTTGGCGTTGAGCCCGCCGTTGTCGCCCGGAAGGGCCACGCCGGTGTCGACGCCGGGCGGCGTTGCGTTGGCGCCAGGCTGGGCGTCGGTCGTGGTCGAAATCGGATTGCCGCTCTCGTCGAAGACGATCTGGCCAAGCGTCGTTGGAGGCGCGGCACCGGTTGCGCCCTGATCGGCGCCCGATGCGGCCATGCCGGTGCCCGGATCGGCAGGCGCCATCGTCTGGCTATCCGTCACCCCCGGGGTGACGGACGCCTGATCGCTGGACTTCGGCGTCTGCAATGCGCCGCTCTTCTTGGGGGAGGCCTTGCCGCTTTCCAGATCCTGGAAGCGGAACTCGTTGTCCTCCTGGAACTTCCGGATCTGCTCCTGCATCTGCAGAAGCTGGAAGCTCATTTCTTCGATACGCCCGTTGAGCGAGCGGATCTGTTCTTCAAGCTGGCCGATCCGCGTGGTCTCGGACGCCTGTACCTTCACGACGGGAAGACTGTGCGAGCCTGCCGTGTCGGCCTGTGTCGTTCGGGCCAGGAGCCCGGAAAGCGGCATGGCATTTACCGTCTGGCCAAGGCCCGAAAGGGCCGCGAGACCAAGCAGTCCAGCCACGACAAATTTCTTCATGTCTTTGTCCTGTTCGAATACCGGTTTTCCCACCCTGGAATCGGGGCCCGCAATACATCTCGCCGATTCATCTGGATGATTGCCGCACAGTTTTCCAATTACCCTGAAAAAGCAACGGAGTTCGGCCAAAGTGTGGTAAAAAAGCAAAGGGCGGCACAAGGCCGCCCTTATAATTTAGCGATGCGTGATCGGAAGATCACATGCCGGCGCCACCGAGAACGGTCACTGCACGGCGGTTCTGCGACCAGCACGAGATATCGTCGCAAACGGCGACCGGCTTTTCCTTGCCGTAGGAAATCGTCTTCAGGCGGTTGGCCGGAACGCCGCGCGAGATCAGATAATCCTTGGTGGAAGCAGCGCGGCGTGCGCCGAGTGCCAGGTTGTATTCGCGGGTGCCGCGCTCGTCGGCATGACCTTCGATGGTGACGGCATAGTTCGGATACTTGGCAAGCCACTGAGCCTGACGGTCAAGCGTCTGCTGGGCGTCGGCGCGAACCGAAGTCGAGTCCGTGTCGAAGAAGATGCGGTCGCCGACATTGACGGTGAAGTCCTGCTGCGAACCGGGCGTTGCCGAACCGGCGCCGCCGAGGCCAAGCTCGCCGGCACTGCCCGGAAGGTTCTTCTTCGACGCGCAGCCAGCGATGGCAAGGGTCATGACAAGTGCGATCATGACCGGGTTGCGAGCGATGGTCTGCATGCGGCCTGCGGCCGGGGTGTCAATTCGGCTCATGCGCCGGTCTCCTTGAGAAGTGTCTGAATTCACGGTTGCCAGACTGTAACCGGAAGCGGTTAATCGCTATTCAACAGTTATGGTTAACAAATCGATAATTTAAGCTCGGCGCCTGCTAGACCAGCACTTTGCGGCGAGAAAGCGGCATGGTTGCCACAATCCCCGCCGCAAATGAGAGCCTGCTATTCAAGCCGCGGCGACCAGGCCGGGTCGGAGGCAAAGCCCTGGGTGGGCACCGGCTGTTCGTTGTAACCGCTGAGGTCGATCGAGTAGAGCTGCGGTCCGCCGGCACCGGCGTTCTGGCGGAAGAACATCAGCACGCGACCGTTCGGCGCCCAGGTCGGGCCTTCGTTGTGGAAGCCCGTGGTCAGGATGCGCTCACCCGAACCGTCTGGCTTCATCACGCCGATCGAGAACTTGCCACCCGATTGCTTGGTGAAGGCGATGAGGTCACCGCGTGGAGACCAGACCGGCGTCGAATAGGAGCCGTCGCCGAAGGAGATGCGGCGCTGGCCGGAGCCATCTGCACCCATGACGTAGATCTGCTGGCGGCCGCCGCGATCGCTTTCAAAGGCGATCTGGCTACCGTCAGGCGAATAGGACGGCGCGGTATCGATCGCCGCCGTGCTGGTGAGGCGGGTCGTCGTACGCGAGCGCAGGTCCATCGTGTAGATGTTGGCATTGCCCTCCTGCTGCAGGCTCATGATCACGCGCTGACCATCCGGCGAGAAGCGCGGCGAGAAGGTCATGCCCGGGAAATTGCCGACCACTTCACGCTGTCCGGTCTCCAGCTGCAGCAGGTAAACGCGCGGCTGGTTGTTTTCGAACGACATGTAGGTGACTTCCTGACGGTTCGGCGAGAAGCGCGGCGTCAGGACGAGATCGTTCGAGTTCGTCAGGGCGCGGGCATTTGCCCCGTCCTGGTCCATCATCGCAAGCTGGCGCTTGCGGGCGGTCTTCGGGCCGCTTTCGGCGACGTAGACGACACGTGTATCGAAGTAGCCCTTTTCGCCGGTGATACGCTCATAGATCGCATCGGCGATGATATGGGCGACGCGGCGCCAGTTTTCAGGCTGGGTGAAGAACTGCTGGCCGGTCATTTGCGTACCCGCAAACGTGTCCCAGAGCCGGAACTCCGCCTTCAGGCGGCCGTCGGCCTCCTGCGTCACGCGACCGGTGACCAGCGCCTGGGCATTGATGACCTTCCAGTCTTCAAACCGCGGCGCGGCATCGGGGTTGCTGATCTTCTCGATGAAGGCGCCCTTGTCGATCGGCTTGAACAGGCCCGAACGCTTGAGGTCGGCAGCGACCACGTCGGAAATCTTCTTGCCGAGTTCCCCTTGCAGGAAGTCGGTGATCGCGATCGGCAAAGGCTCGACGTTGCCCTTGTTGATGTTGATTTCGACGACCGCATTCGCCGGTGTCGCCGCCACAAAGGCGGCCAACAGACCCGCTGCCACCATCAGGGCGCGGAAAAAAGAGCTCTTGATCATAGAGACAAGCCTTTCAGCTTAGTACGAAGGGTTTGCAGGGTTGGTTTGCTATCCGGCATAAGTTCCAATCCCGGCAGCTCTAGAGTGCGAATTCCGAAGGGTCGAAGTTCAGCACGAGGGTATTCCATCCTTTTTCGCCGTCATATTTTTCAGGCGGCAGATTCTGTAGCGGCGCCGAGCGACGGATCGCGCGAAGCGTGCTGCTTTCAACGGCGCGGCGCGTGCCTTCGGGGCCGCCAGTCGCGGTCACTTCCGGCGTGCCGACGATGTTGCCCGACGGGTCGAGCTGCACGCGGACCGTCACACGGACTTCCTCGACGCCGGTCAGGCCGGCGATCAGCGACCAGTTGCCCTGGATCTGGCCTTTCACGCCGTCGATCTCGTTGGCGCTCAAGCCCACGCCGATGGTTTTCTTGCCGCCGAGAGCCGCCTCCTGCGTCGAGCGCTTGGCACCACCGGCAGACGGGTCCTGCCGGTTGAGCAGGGCAGCAATCTCATCCGCGTTGAACTTGCTTTCCTCCGTGGAGGCCTGCTTCTTCTGTTCTTTCGGTGTCTGTTCGTTCTTGCGGTCGGGTGTCTTTGCGGACTGTGCCGGCTTTTCCACCTTGGGCTTGGCCGCAGGCGTCGGCACCTTTTCCGGCAGCGCTTCGGCTTCGGGATTTTCGGCCGGCTTTTCTTCGGCCGGCGCCGGTTCCGGCTTGGTCTCTGGCTTCACTTCCTGCTTGGCTTCCGGTAGCGCCGCCACTTCGGTTGCCGGTTCTGAAGCCGGCTTGGTCTCCTCGACCTTCTTGATTTCCTGCTCGACCGGATCTGGCGTCGGTTCGGGCTTATCGTTCTTTTCCGGCGAGGCCGTGGCTTCGCTCTTCGACGGCTTGGCGTTCGGCGTCGGCGGCGTCTTCAGGTCCGTGTCGTTGTCGCCGACGTTCTCGGCCGGCTGGTTCGTTTCCGGACGTTTGGTCGGAACCGGCGACGACGTCTCTTTCTTCGGCGCCTTCTTGTCGCCCTGCTGAACCTGCGTCATTTCCGAATAGGGGACGATGTCGACCGGCAAAGCCTCGACGTCGGCGACCTGGAAATCAGCCGGGCTGCCGAGCGAAACCATCGCCCAGGTGAGAACCAGAGCGTGCAGCAGACCAGATGTGGCGAGACTGCCCTTCATCGTGGACGATCACTTTTCCTGTTCTTGCAGCGTCACGAGGCCGAGGTTCTTGAACCCGGCTGCCGAGATGCGCGCCATGACCTTCATCACCGTGCCGTAATCGGCATTGGTGTCGCCGCGAACATAGATGCGTTCGTTGTAGCCGGTGGTGGCGATGGCCTCGAGCTTCGGCACGACCTCGTCGATCGCGATCGCGGTCTCCTGCAGATAGATTTCACCTGCCGGGTTGACCGAAACGGTGATCGGCTGCGTATCGGAGTTGAGCGCCTTTGCCTGCGTTTCCGGCAGGTCGATCGGCACGCCGACCGTCATCATCGGTGCGGCGACCATGAAGATGATGAGCAGCACAAGCATCACGTCCACGAAGGGCGTGACGTTGATCTCGCTCATGATCGCTTTCTTGCCGCCGCGGCGACGACGACCGCCACCCGAACCTTTGGCTCCGCCAACCGACATACCCATCAGCTTGGTCTCCGTGCTCTCTGGCGATTACTGCGCCGCCTGGCGCGGGTTCTGCAGCTTCTCGTCGATCTGCCGCGACAGGATCGCGGAAAACTCGTCGGCGAAGGCTTCCATGCGCGCCGACAGCTTGCCGGCATCGGCCGAAAACTTGTTGTAGGCGATAACGGCGGGGATAGCGGCGAGCAGACCGATGGCGGTTGCCAGGAGCGCTTCGGCAATACCGGGCGCCACGACCGCGAGGTTGGTCGACTTCGAACCGGCGATCGCCTGGAACGAGGTCATGATACCGACGACGGTGCCGAAAAGACCGATGAAGGGTGCCGCCGAACCGATGGTCGCGAGCGAGCCGAGGCGCGCTTCGAGCGATTCCGATTCACGGGCGAGCGTCACGTCCATGGCGCGGTCGATGCGCATCTGCAGACCGATCGGCGAACGCGCGCCGCGCTCGAAGCTCTTCTTCCATTCGCGCATCGCCGACACGAAGATCGCGCCCATGCCCGCCGTCTGGCGGTCGGAGAGGGTGCGGTACAGCTCTTCCAGCGACTGGCCCGACCAGAACACCTGCTCGAAACCGTCGAGCTGGCGGCGGACACGGCCGTAGTTCAGCGTCTTGTCGACGACGATCGCCCATGTCCACACGGAGGCTGCAATCAGCCCGAGCATGACCAGCTTCACGACAAGGCCCGCCTGCATGAAGAGCGACCAGAGGCTCACGTCGTTCGTCGCAGCAGCCAATCCAACCTGTTCCATCGTTTTCAGTCCCCGAATCCAAACACCCGGCAAGAGCGGCTCATGCTCGTGACCGGGTAGCCCAAACGTCCTGTTGCAAGAGTGCCCCGGCGCCGCCGCTGGTCGCACCATCGCGACCTTTATTAGCTTATGGTTGCCTTCTTGCCGTCAATTTTGGTCAAAGGATGACGTGCGCTGCACAAATCCTGATGGGCTGATTAAGACACCATTATGGTTAAGGGAGTGTTACCGCGACTGTGTCTTTCCGGCCGCAGTCGGCTGCGCGTGCCCATCGCGGAACTTCCCCGCGCGGCGGACGTTTTCGGGACATGAACACGCACACGACACGACACCGCGCCCGGCGAGCCGCCGCCCAGCACTTCGATCAGCGCGACCGCCTGATCCTCGCGCTCTATGCGCAGCTGAAGGCTGAGCGCGAAACGCGCGCCGCCCTTGAGGAGGCACTCGCCAACGGCGTGTTGTCGAGCGAAGTGCTGCAGGCCATCGTCGCCGATCCCATCCCCGCCATTACCAGCGAAGACATCGCAGGCATCGAGCAGGCCCTCGCCCACGATGCGGCCCGCGCACAGACCGCCAAACCATTGAACGGAGAACGCTGATGCCTTCCCGCGCGCTCTGGAAGGGCCAGCTCCGGCTTTCCCTTGTCTCGATCCCGGTCGAGCTTTTCAGCGCCACACGCTCCGGCGCCAACGTCTCGTTCCGCCAGATCCACGAGCCGTCGGGCAAGCCCGTGCACTATGAAAAGGTCGTCGACGGTATCGGACCTGTGGACACCGACGACATCGTCAAGGGTTACGAATACGAACCCGGCAAATACGTATTGCTGGAGCCGAAGGAAGTGGATTCGATCAAGCTGGAGACGAAGAAGACGCTGGAGCTCGTGCAGTTCGTCGGCGCCTGCGACATATCACCGATCTATTTCGACAAGCCCTATTATCTCGTGCCGACCGACGACCTTGCCGAGGATGCCTATCGGGTTGTGCGTGATGCCCTGCGGGCTGCCTCCAAGGTCGGGCTCGGCCAGCTGACTCTGCGGGGCCGGGAATATCTCGTTGCGGTCAAACCCTGCGGCGACGGCCTCCTGCTGGAGACGCTGCGCTACGCCGACGAGCTGCGCAAGGCGGACCCGCTGTTCTCCGGCCTGTCAGGCAAGAAGGCGGACAAGGAGCTGCTTGATGTCGCAACCGCGCTGATCGACCGCAAAACGGCGCCGTTCGATGCCGCCGTCTTCAAGGACAACTACACCGCCGCGCTGACAGATCTGGTCAAGCGCAAGATGAAGGGCAAGGCGGCCCGCGTCTCGGTGGATGAAGACGAACGGGCTTCATCTGGAAGCGACAACGTCATCGACCTGATGTCGGCCCTGAAAAAGAGTCTCGAAAGTAGCGGCAAAAAACCGCCCGCGAAACCGGCCTCGACCGCCCGCCGCCGCAAATCCGCGTGAGGTGACCGATGGCTGCCCGCCAGAACCCGCTTTCCGAATACAACCGGCGCCGCGATTTTTCCAAGACAGGTGAGCCCGTGGGCAAGGCGGCACCGGCGCGCAAGGGCCAGAAGCGTTTCCTCGTACAGAAACACGATGCAACCCGGCTGCATTACGATTTTCGCCTGGAGTGGGGCGGTGTCCTGAAAAGCTGGGCGGTGACCCGCGGACCGAGCCTCAATCCGGACGACAAGCGGCTGGCGGTGCGCACCGAGGATCACCCGATGGCCTATGGCGATTTCGAAGGGACGATCCCGGAAAAGCAGTATGGCGGCGGCACCGTGATGCTCTGGGACGCCGGCTGGTGGGAGCCCGACAACGATCCTGACGAAGGGCTGCAAGAAGGCAAGCTGAAGTTCCACCTGCATGGCGAGCGCATGCGAGGCGGCTGGGCGCTGGTACGCATGCGACCGCGTCCGGGCGAAAAGCGCGAAAACTGGTTGCTGATCAAGGAGACCGACGACGTCGCCTCCGACTATGGCGAAAGCCTGATCGAGAACCACATGACCAGCGTCTTTACCGGCCGCACCATGACGGAGATTGCCGACGGAAAAGGCGAAAGCAAGAAACACGTCTGGCAGTCTGAAAAGAGCGCCGCCGCCAACGTGAAGGCTGGTGCAATCGCCGAGGAGCGCCCGAAACGAACGACGCACAAGCGATCAGGCAAACCACCGCCCTTTCAAAATCCGCAACTTGCCACGCTTGTCTCAGCGCCGCCTGAGGGCGACGACTGGCTGAACGAGGTGAAATTCGACGGCTACCGGCTGCTCGTGGCGGTCGGTGGCGGCGAGGCCGTGTGCTACACGCGCACTGGGCTCGATTGGAGCGAGAAGTTTCACACGATTGCCGACACGCTGGTAGAACTCGACTGCAACTCGGCTCTGCTGGACGGCGAGGCAGTGGCGGCAGGCGGTGTAGGCTCGTCGTTCTCAGCACTGCAGAAAGCGCTGAAACACGGCGGCGACACCCGCTTTTATGCCTTCGATCTCTTGGAGCTGAATGGCCGCGACCTGCGCAAGACGCCGCTGGTCGAACGAAAGGGTGAGCTGAAAGCCTTGCTCGATGCCATGGGCCCGTCCGGCACGGTGCTCTACAGCGAGCATGTGCGCGGCAACGGCGCCGAGGTCTTTGCCGCCATGTGCAAGTCCGGCCAGGAAGGCATCATTGCCAAGCAAGCGGACGCCCCATACCAGAACCGGCGCACGCGCAGCTGGCTGAAGATCAAATGCACGAAACGCCAGGAATTCGTGATCGGCGGCTATTCTCCTTCCGCGAAAAAGGGACGCGCCTTCGCCTCGCTGCTCGTCGGAACGTTCGAAAATGGCAAACTTGTCTACCAGGGCCGGGTCGGCACTGGTTTCGACGAGGCGCGGATGGAAGAGCTTGCCGACGCCTTTGCCAAACGCCGGCGCAAAACGCCACCTTTCGCGACAGTGCCGGATGAGATCGCCCGAGACGCAATCTGGTTGACACCCGATCTGGTCGCCGAGGTCGACTTCGCCGAATTCACTGACGACGGACACATTCGTCATGGCGCCTTCGAAGGGCTGCGCCGCGACAAGGAGGCAAAGACCGTGACACTCGAAAGACCGAAGGCAACGAAAGAGCCCAAAGCGCGTGCCGAACACACACCAGACACCGCCAAACGTGCTTCGGGCAAAGCCCAGCGTGCTCGGGGCAAGACATCGCACGAAGCGAACCGCGATGCGGACGACACCGTTCTCGGCATTCGCATCACGCATCCGGAGCGTGAGCTGTTCGAGGGTGAGCGCATCACCAAACTCGATCTCGCGCGCTACTACGCGGTCGTGGCCGAGAAGATGCTGCCCTTAGCAGGCGGTCACCTGCTCTCGCTGATGCGGTGCCCGCAGGGTGGTCGCGGCCAATGCTTTTACCAGAAGCATGCCAGCGAGGGTTTTCCGGGCGAAATCCATGAGACGCCTGTGAAGGAATCCTCCGGCGATACCGAGAATTACATGTATGTGCGCGACGCCAAGGGGCTTGTCGCCGCGGTTCAGATGGGAACGCTCGAATTCCACATCTGGGGATCGCCCGTCGACAAGCTGGAGACGCCGGACCGGCTGGTGTTCGACCTCGACCCCGATCCGAGCGTCGGCTTTACGACCGTCAAGAAGGCAGCATTAAGCCTCCGCGCTGCGCTCGACGAGATCGGCCTGAAATCGGTGCCGATGGTGACCGGCGGCAAGGGCGTGCATGTCATCGTTCCGCTGACGCCCCGCGCACCCTGGGACGAAGCCAAGCGCTTCGCCAAGGCCTTTGCCCAGGGGTTCGCCGATCGCGATCCGGACCATTTCATTGCCACCATGTCAAAGGCGAAGCGCAAGGGCCGCATCTTCATCGACTGGCTGAGGAACGAGCGCGGCGCCACCGCGATCGCCCCCTACTCCACCCGGGCCCGCGCCGGCGGGCCGGTGGCGACGCCCGTCAGCTGGAGCGAGCTTTCCGGTCTCGATGCGGCCAACGGTTTCCACATTCCCGAAATCCTTGAACGGATCGAAAGCGGCGTCGACCCCTGGTCCGACCTCAGCGACACCAGGCAGTCCCTGACCAGAAAGATACTGGACGCGCTGCCCGAGTAAGCGCCTAGGCTTGTTTTTTAAGCGGCCTTCCGGCAACAAAAGCGCCCCTCGAAACGGTCGCTGCGATGCTTGCAACGGGACCGACTTAGCCTGCGCTTTGCCTTGCCCGTGTAAATTTTGTCGCCAGCGCTTCGGGCAGCCGGCGGGGGCGGCCCTGGCCATTGATGACGGCGATAATCACCTTGGCGGCGATCAGCAGCTGGCCATCGCGCCGGATCTCCTGCAGCAGTACCATCTTGGCGCCGCCGGCTTTCTCGGTGACCGTGCCGATCGTAAGGATATCGTCCATGCGCGCCGGCGCCTTGAAGTCGATCTCCATGCGATGAACGACGAAAACGAGCCCTTCGCTGTCTCCTTCGATCGCCAGCGTCGCCTGCTCCACACCCAAGAGCCGCAGGAAATCCGTCCGGGCACGCTCCATGAAATGCAGGTAGCGGGCATGGTAGACGACACCGGAAAAATCGGTGTCTTCATAGTAGACGCGCTGGACCAGCCGATGGCCGTCTTCGGTCAATTCGCCAGCAAGCGAGATCAGGGACATGCTTCTCTCCGACTAGAATTCCCAGATCCTGTGCAGCAACAAAAACGCATTTGCAAGCATTGCAGCCCTGTCACAATCCTATCCTACACGTGGCACAGCTTTCCTTCCTGATCAGGAGATCCGTGCATGAAGATTGCGATCCTCGGCGGCGATGGTTTCGTCGGCTGGCCAACGGCCCTTCATCTCTCCGATGCCGGCCACGACATTCACATCCTCGACAATCTCTCGCGCCGCTGGATCGACACGGAACTTGGTGTTCAATCCCTGACCCCGATGGATTCGATCCAGGAGCGCACCCGCATCTGGCATGCCGAGACCGGTCGCCGCATCCACTTCAACCTGATCGATCTAGCCCGCGACTACGATCTCTTAAAGAACTGGCTGGCGGACCATCGCCCCGACGCGATCGTGCATTTCGCCGAACAGCGCGCCGCGCCATATTCGATGAAGAGCGACCGGCACAAGAACTACACCGTCAACAACAACGTCAATGCCACCCACAATCTACTGAACGCATTGGTCGAACTCGAACTTGATGCGCATCTGGTCCATCTCGGCACCATGGGCGTCTACGGATATTCCACCGTCGGCGCGGCGATCCCCGAGGGCTATCTGCCCGTGGGCATCGAGACGATGGCAGGGCAAACCGTGAGCCAGGAGATCCTCTACCCCTCCAATCCCGGCTCGATCTACCACATGACCAAGTGCCTGGATCAGTTGCTTTTCCAGTTCTACGCCAAGAACGACGGCCTCAGGATCACCGATCTGCACCAGGGGATCGTCTGGGGCACCCATACCGAACAGACCCGCCGACACCCCCAGCTGATCAACCGCTTCGACTACGACGGCGACTACGGCACCGTCCTCAACCGCTTCCTCATCCAGGCGGCGATCGGCTATCCCCTGACCGTTCATGGCTCCGGCGGCCAGACGCGCGCCTTCATCCACATCCAGGATTCCGTTCGCTGCATCGAGCTGGCGCTGAAGCAGCCGCCGGCCCGCGGCAGCCGTGTCGAGATCTTCAACCAGATGACCGAAACCCATCGTGTGCGCGATCTCGCCGAAATGATCGCTGCAATATCCGGCTCGCAGATCGCCTGGTTGCCCAACCCGCGCAAGGAAGCGGCGGAAAACGAGCTGGTCGTACACAACGAAAAGTTCCTGTCGCTCGGCCTTGATCCGACCCGCCTCCGAGATGGCCTCTTGTCCGAAATCGTCGATGTCGCCAAAAAATTCGCCTATCGCGTCGATCGCGCGCGCGTCCCGGCCGTGTCCGCCTGGACCAGGGATATCGCCACGCGCATCAACCATGATCCCGAGGGCAAGCGGCTGAAATCCGTTTCATGACATCGTTCGAAGACCAACCGGAGGGGCTCCGCCCCTCTTCCCCCGCCGCCTCCAACCATGCGTTCGTGACGCTCGTCACCAACGAGGATTATGCGCTCGGCGCCCGCGCGCTCGCCCGCTCGATCCGTCTGACGAAGACCCCGGCCGATATCGTCGTCCTCCACACGGGCTGCGTGTCGGCCGAGGCACTCGCGCCGCTTTCGGCCTTCGATTGCCGCCTTGTCGAAACCGATCTGCTGCCGCTCTCGCATGCCTTCAACGAACGCCACGCCCGCCGCAACGTCCACGACAAGGCGCCGTTCACCAAGGGGCGCAAGCCGGCCTTTCACTCACCGCTCGACAATTTCTGCAAGCTGCGGCTCTGGCAACTGACGGCCTACCGTCGCTGCGTGTTCATCGATGCGGACGCCATCTTTCTCAAAAACATCGACCGGCTCTTTCACTACCCGGAGTTTTCCGCGGCGCCGAATGTTTATGAAAGCCTTGCCGATTTTCACCGGCTGAATTCGGGCGTCTTTGTCGCCGAACCATCGACGGTGACGTTCGCAGCAATGCTCGACAGGCTCGATGCGCCCGACGCCTTCTGGCCGCGTACCGACCAGACCTTCCTGCAGACCTTCTTTCCCGATTGGCACGGCCTGCCGGTGACCATGAACATGCTGCAATATGTCTGGTTCAACCTGCCCGATCTTTGGGACTGGTCGTCGATCGGCGTGCTGCACTATCAGTATGAAAAGCCGTGGGAGAAGGATCACCCGCGGGCCGGGCAGCTTCAGCCGCTGATCGATCTCTGGTTCGCCTATCTGACCGGCGAGGGCATTCCCGACATCGCAACTCTCGCCAATCCGGCCCCGTCATGAGTCGCGTGCTCGTCACCGGCGGCACCGGCTTTGTCGGACGCTTCATCGTCGAGCATCTGCTGGCGAGGGGATACGACGTGGTTGTCGGCGGCCGCACGCCGCCCGCTCCCGCCTTGTTTTCGAAACCCGTGGCCTTCGTTGCGCTGACACTCGACCCGGATATTGACCAGAGCCCTGCCTTCCGCCACGTCGACCACTTCGTCCACGCCGCCTTCCAGCATGTCGAAGGCCGTTATCGTGGCGGCGAAGGGAGTGACCCGGAAGGGTTCCGCCGCAGCAATCTCGATGGCTCGGCCACCCTGTTTCGAACCGCGCGCGACCAGGGCATAAAGCGGTGCGTCTTCCTGTCGAGCCGCGCCGTCTACGGCAGACAGCCGCCGGGAGCAGACCTCTTTGAAGAAACGCCCTGCCACCCTGAAAGCCTCTACGGCGCCCTCAAGCTGGAAGCCGAAAACGAACTCGCCAAGCTGAACACGGACGGTTTCAAGGCGGTGAGCCTGCGCGTGACCGGTGTCTACGGACGACCAGGTCGGGGCGGCGGTCACAAATGGCAGTCGCTTTTCGATGATTATCTTTCGGGTGGTGCGATTGTTCCGCGCGCCGGCACCGAGGTGCATGGTGACGATGTCGCCGCCGCCGTGCGCCTTGTCCTCGAAACACCATCGAGCAGCCAGCCGGACGGCGTGTTCAACGTCTCCGATGTCCTAATAGACAATCGTGCCATCCTGGCATTGGTCAAAAATATCAGCGGAAGCCCTCATGCCCTTCCCGCCCCGGCCGTGCTGACGGCGTTCAACACCATGAATACAGAGAAGATCCGAGCACTGGGCTGGCAGCCGGGCGGGCTGAAACGGCTCCAGGCAAGCGTGGCGAGCCTGCTCGCCTGACGGTCACCTGTTCGCCACGGCCATTCGCACCGCCAAAAGCAGAAAGGCCCGGCGTCGTGTGCGACGCCGGGCCTTTCCTTTCGGTCACGGGTCAAATTCAGACCCGTGATCCCCCAAAATCAAGCAACAGAGGGCAGACCCATCATCGGCTCGACCCGCGTTTTCATCTGCACGGCCGGCTTCTTGTCCGCCGGAAGCACGAAGAGAAGGCTGTGCGAGATGACGATCGCCGCTGCGAGCAGCACGCCATAAGCCATCAGGATCACCGTCATCGGAACGACGAAGTTGAGCTGCGGCAATGCGCCAAGCATCAGCGGCACGTACCAGGAGGTTGCCGATACGGCACCGGAGACGAGGAAGGTGCTGCGCTGTTTGGTCGACATGCCTTCCATCAGCGATCGGCCGATCTGCATCTTCACCTTCGGCAGGATCACCGCATGGATGAAGGCGCCATTGACCGTCAGGATGGCAACAATGGTCATTTTCGCCCAGACCTTTTCATTGCCGAGTTTGATCGGTTCGAAAAAGCCGTAATAGGCAAGGAAGCCGAAGCCGGTGACCCACAGAAGGATCAGGCCCCAATTCACGATCTTCGACCCGAAGTGGAACACCGCCCAGTGTTCCGGGGTCACTTTCCCCTTGATGAAGAACCGCACGATCATCAGATCGAGAACGGTAGCAGCGCCCAATCCCAGCGCCAAGCCGATGAAATGGAGTATGCGAAGACCCGTCTTGAGTGCAGCGACTGGATCGAGGCTCAGCGTATTGATCAGAAACATGAGACCCATTGAAAGTACCTTTTCGATATCGGCAGCATCACATGGGAACAGCGCCACCCCGAATGGCGCACCCTAAAAATTCCCTCAGACTGAATGAAATCTACGCTGAACTATAACCGCTTCTGTCTGTCCCTGGACGGCATGTGATACTGCTAATGCCCTTAATCGCCCGGCGTCTTGTTACTGTCGAAATCGGCTCAAAGCGCGGCGCAGATATGGCTAAAATAAGAATACAATAAAGTAGACATACTCCATACACAGATATTCAGCATCTTCCTTGGCGATATAGCCTCGAGATCGTGACGGCAACGGCAGTGACGATCCTAGCCGATGTCGATGGCAACGATCTCCGGCGGCGATCCGATCCGGATCGGCAAGTTCGAAAGCCCCAGTCCACCCGAGACGATCATGTGCCGGTCCCGCTCGATGATATGTCCGTAGGCATAACGGTTGCCGTATCGCGACGGGACGAGCGGTGAATACCCCAGGAGCCTCACCTGGCCGCCATGGGTATGACCTGCGAGTGTCAGCGAAACACGCGCGGGCACGTCGACGAAGATGTCCGGCTCGTGGGCCATGAGAATGATCGGCTCGTCGCCCTCGATACCCGCCAGCGTACCCGGCAAGTCATCCAGCCCCGGGATCATGCCGGAGCCATCGGGGGCCGGATAGCTCGGCTCGAGTTGATCGGCGAGACCCGCGAGCCAGAAGGATCGTCCGTCCTTTTCCAGGCGCAGTGCACGATTGTCATAAACGGGAATACCGACGCCGGCGAGCGCCCTGTGCGCGAGCGTCGGACCATGCCCCGCTCGGCTGGCAACCGGATCGTTGAGCCAATCGTGGTTGCCCATGATCGCATGGACACCGAGCGGCGCCTTCAGCCGCGCCAATGCATCGGCCCAACGAGCAGGCTCGACGAAGCCGGTCAGGCGCAGGCTGCTCATGTAGTCGCCGAGCAAAAGGATGATGTCGCCGCCAAGCGCACTGGCCTGATCGCAGATGCCGGCTATCCGGCTCACCGGCATCCAGGGCTCGCAGGCATGGATATCCGCCAGAACGACGATCCTCAGCTTCAGCCCTGACGGCCAATTGGCAGGTCGCAAGGCGTAAGACGTCACAAGCGGCCGCTTCAACGGCTCTACGCCGACGGCATAGGCGCTGGTGCCGAACCCAGCCATCATCAAACCGCCGAGAAGCTTGAGAAACCCGCGCCGCGCCAGCATGCACTCTTCCCTTCGATGGATGGATTTCGAGCTGCCGCCGCCATCATGGAAGCGGTTGAGGCAACGGGACGCGCTCGACGAGCGTCGACGGTCGGCTCTTTCCTTGCCGGATCATAGCGGGCACGCGGCAACGCCGAAATACGTCATTCGGCCACGCGCCTAAGCCATGCGGCCGGGAGCCTATCAGCCGAGATCGATGACCAGGATCTCCGGCGGCACGCCGAAGCGGACCGGCGCAATCGAGCAGCCGAGCCCGCCAGAAACGATCAGACTGCGATCTCCCTCGACCACATGGCCGTAGGCATAACGATCGCCGAAACGGGAGGGCACGACGGGAGCATGGCCGAGAAACCGGACCTGCCCGCCGTGGGTATGGCCCGATAGAGTCAAGGCGACGCGCGACGGCACCTTCGGGAAAATATCCGGTTCGTGGGCAAGCAGGATCACCGGTGCGTCGTCGTCGACCTGCGCCAATGTGCCATCGAGATCGTCGAGGCCTTGCATGTACTTGCGCATCCACTTTTTGCCCGGCACCAGCGCAAGCTGGTCTTCAAGGCCGGCGAGCCAGAAGCCCATCCCGTCCTTTTCAAGCCGGATGGCGCGGTTGCTGTAGACATTGATGCCGACGTCGGCGAGCGCCTTGTGGCCGAAGGTGAGACCGCCGCTGTTCTTCTGCGCCGTCCTGTCCTCCCACCAGTCATGATTGCCCATGACTGCATGCACCCCGAGCGGCGCTTCGAGTGTTGCCAGCGCCTTCGACCATTCGCTGGAGTGCACGTAGCGCGTCACCAGGTTCATGCCGGCGGCGTAGTCGCCGAGAAGGACGGTGATATCGCCACCGAGCGCATTGGCCTGCCGGCAGATCGAGGCGATGCGATTGGCCGACATCCAGGGTTCGCAGGCGTGGATGTCCGCCAATGCCACCACCCGCAGCTTCAGGCCCGGCGTCCAGCCAGGCGGCGTGAGCGCATAGCGCGTCACGTTCAGCCGGGCGAGCGGCTCGATGGCAAAAGCATAACCGCCGAGTGCCGCCATGCTGGCGATGCCGCCGCCGAGAAACTTCAAAAGCCCGCGGCGGGTGATCATTCATTCGTCCTCGAGCGTCAATCGAAACTGGGCCGCCTCGACCTCTTTCGGCGGATTGAGGCCGATATGTTTCCAGGCATTGGCGGTGAGCACACGACCGCGCGGCGTGCGCTGGATAAAACCCTGCTGGATCAGATAGGGCTCGATGATGTCTTCGATCGCATCGCGCGGTTCGGAGAGGCCGGCGGCGATGGTTTCGATGCCGACGGGGCCGCCGGCGAAATTCTGGGCGATCATGAAGAGATAGCGACGATCGAGCTGGTCGAGCCCCATATTGTCGACGAGCAGCCGCGTCAGCGCCTCGTCGGCAATTGTCTTCGTCACCGCCTCGGCGCGCGCCACTTCGGCAAAATCGCGCACGCGGCGCAGCAGGCGACCGGCGATGCGCGGCGTGCCGCGCGCCCGTCGTGCAATCTCGCGCGCGCCGTCATCGGTCATGCCGAGCCCCATCAACCGGGAGCCGCGGCGCACGATCGATTCCAGTTCCTCGACCGTGTAGAAATTGAGCCGCACCGGAATGCCGAACCGGTCGCGAAGCGGCGTCGTCAAAAGGCCGAGGCGGGTGGTGGCCGCCACCAGCGTGAACTTCGACAGGTCGATCTTCACCGAGCGCGCCGCCGGCCCCTCGCCGATGATGAGGTCGAGCTGGAAGTCTTCCATCGCCGGATAGAGGATTTCCTCGACCGCCGGGTTGAGGCGGTGGATTTCGTCGATGAACAGAACGTCGCGCTCTTCAAGGTTGGTCAGAAGTGCAGCCAAATCGCCCGCCTTGGCGATGACGGGGCCGGAGGTCGAGCGGAAATTGACGCCGAGTTCCTTGGCCATGATCTGCGCCAGCGTCGTCTTGCCGAGGCCGGGAGGCCCGACGAACAGCACGTGATCGAGCGCCTCGCCGCGGTTCTTGGCCGCCTCGATGAAGATCTTCAGGTTGGCGCGCGCTTCCGCCTGGCCGGTAAATTCGTCCAGCGACTGCGGACGCATGGTCGCATCGAGATCTTCGCCGCGCTTATCCGGCGTTATCAGGCGTGCGGCATCAGTCATCCATCCGTTCCAATCGATCGGGCATTCGTATGCATGGTGTCAAAGAATATGGCCGTTTTGCATCGACCGGCCCGACAACGCAAGCCGTCATCGCGCCAGTTCCTTGAGACCCAGCCGGATCAGCTTGGCGCTGTCGGCATCCTCGCCACCATTCTTCAGCGCCGCGGCAACCGCATTGGCGGCCTGATCGCGCGAATAACCGAGATTGGTCAGTGCCGATACGGCGTCGGAGACCGGCGCCGAGGCGACACCTTCGCCCAATTCCTGCTTGAGGCCGATCGAGCCGGACATCTCGCCGGCAAAAGCCGGCGCCTTGTTCTTCAGCTCAGTGACGATACGGACTGCGACCTTCGGACCGACGCCCGGCGCACGTGACACCGAGGTCTTGTCCTGCAGCGCAATCGCGTTTGCGAGCTCGCCCGGCGTCAGCGTCGACAAAAGAGCGAGCGCCACCTTGGAACCCACGCCCTGGACGCTCTGCAAAAGCCGGAACCACTCGCGCTCCAGTGCGCTCAGGAAGCCGAACAGCTTCAGCTGGTCCTCGCGCACATAGGTTTCGATGAACAACACCGCCGCCTCGCCCGCCGAACCGAGCTTCGACAATGTGCGCGCCGAACAATGGGCGACATAGCCGACGCCATGGACGTCGAGAACGACATGATCCTCGCCGATTTCGTCGATGGTACCCTTCAATTTGCCGATCATGTGGCGTCGTCTCTCATGGATGGATTGCGGGACGGTCGGACCGACCATCGGAAATTAATGGCAGAAGCGCAACTACCCCATCAGGGCCGCAAGCCGGCTGGTCACCGACAAGCGGTTGTGCGCGTGGCAGATGGCGATCGCCAGCGCGTCGGCAGCGTCGTTGCCCTTGAACTCGGCCTTCGGCATCAGGACCTTCAGCATCATGTGGATCTGCTGCTTCTCGCCATGACCGACACCGATCACGGCCTTCTTGACGGCGTTCGGCGCGTATTCAGCAACCCTCAGGCCCGCACGTGCCGGCACCAGCATGGCGATGCCGCGGGCCTGGCCGAGCTTCAGCGTCGCCGTCGCGTCCTTGTTGACGAAGGTCTGCTCCACCGCCGCCTCGTGCGGCTGATAGCTGTGCACGACTTCGGCAAGGCCGTCATGCAGCTGGCAGAGCCGCGAGGCGAGATCCATGTCTCCGTCCGACGTCACCGTGCCGGAAGCAACGAAGCGCAGCGAATTGCCGAGCGTCTCGATGATGCCCCAGCCGGTACGGCGAAGGCCCGGATCGATGCCGATGATGCGAATCGTGGTCTGCATGAATTTCACCCTATGCTGCGTGTCGGGACGCT
This sequence comes from Ensifer adhaerens, assembly GCF_013283195.1. Classification (GTDB taxonomy): domain Bacteria; phylum Pseudomonadota; class Alphaproteobacteria; order Rhizobiales; family Rhizobiaceae; genus Ensifer; species Ensifer adhaerens_G. The sequence continues at coordinate 175,381 of NZ_JABEKT010000005.1, forward strand.
GCCAGCAAAAAGTGAACAAAACAAAAACATCCACATGAGGGGAGTGCCCCGGCGGGAAATCTCGACCAGCGCCCTTGGATTGAGGAATTTTGACCTTACATAGGCATTCAATCAATTTTGCTCAACAAAGGCCTTGCTCATGGCGTCGTTCTCCGTCCTCGATCTCTCCCCGATCACCGAAGGCGGCAGTGTCGCCCAATCGCTGGAAAACTCCAGGCTCCTGGCGCAGGCGGCCGAAGAAAACGGCTACAAACGCTTCTGGCTCGCCGAACACCACGGCATGAAGGGCATCGCCAGCGCTGCGACCTCCATCGTCATTTCCCATGTGGCGGCCGGCACGAAGACGATCCGCGTCGGCTCCGGCGGCATCATGCTGCCGAACCATTCGCCGCTGGTGATTGCCGAGCAGTTCGGAACGCTCGCAGCGCTCTACCCCGGCCGCATCGATCTCGGCCTCGGGCGTGCACCCGGCACCGACATGCGCACCGCCCAGGCGCTCCGGCGCAACATGGAGGCGAGCGCCAACAATTTCCCCAACGACGTCGTCGAGCTGCAGGCACTGCTTGGGCCCGTCGGCGACAATCAGGCGATAATCGCGGTTCCGGGCGCCGACACCAATGTTCCGATCTGGCTGCTCGGTTCGAGCCACTACAGCGCGCACCTCGCCGGCATGCTCGGCCTGCCCTTCGCCTTTGCCTCGCATTTCGCGCCCGACATGCTGCTGTCGGCGCTCGAGATCTACCGCGAACGCTTCACGCCGTCCGAAACGCTCAACAAGCCACACGTGATGGTCGGCGTCATGGGCGTGGCAGCGGAGACCGACGAGGAGGCGAACTACCTCTTCACCTCGATGCAGCAATCCTTCGTCGCCCTTCGACGCAACGCCCGCGGCCGGTTCCCCGCACCCGTCGCGTCGATGGATGGCTTGTGGAGTTCGGATGAGAAGATCTTCGTTGACCACGCGATGTCCTATGCCATCGTCGGCGGCCCTGAAACCATCCGCCGGAAGATCGGGACATTCCTCGACCAGACGAAGGCGGACGAACTGATCATCTCCATGCCGATTTTCGACATGGCGGCGCGGCTCAAATCGCTGCGGCTCTTCGCCGAGGCGCAGCAGCAGCTTTCAAAAGCCGCGTAACCTTTCAGCCCTTCGCGGCCCGAAAGGCCGGCAGGATCTCGTCCATGCGATCGAAGAAACGATCCGGTCCGAGCGATCTCAGAAACGCCGGGTCGGCATAGCCCCAGCCGACGGCGCCGGCGGAGATGCGTGCCTTGCGGGCGGCCTCGATGTCGCGGGCCTCGTCACCGATCGCAAGAACGTGCAGCGGGTCGATGCCGGCGAACCTGACGACCCGCTTGAAATGCTGCGCCTTGCCGAACAACGTCGCGCCGCACTCAAAAAGGTCTACGGCAGTAGCGGTCTCACCCAGCGCCGTGCGAATGGCCGCTTCGCCATTGGAGCTGACAACCGCGATACCGATGCCGGCCGCCTTCAATCCCGTCAACATGTCCGACACGCCGGGGAAAAGCCGGGTAGACGGCGCTTGGGCTGCCATCTCCTGACGCATGAACGTCGCGATCCGCGGCAGCTTCCACATTGGCACGCGCATATGGGCGATGATCTCGCGGCTGCTCATGGCGCGCAGCCCCTTGAACTCCTCCAGGGAGAGTTGGCGGAAGCCGAAGCGCGTGGCCGCGATGTTGCTCGCCGCCATGAACCCCTCCGCGGTATCGGCGAGCGTGCCATCGAAATCGAAGATCGCGAATTCATACGTCATCGGTGACATCCCGTCGGCGATATCCAAAGAAAAACCCGCGCCCAACAGGACACGGGTAGATCGCACCATCCACAGCGCCCGCGCCCTTCGGACGCGCAAAGGTCGCTGCGGCGGTCTGCATTGCCGCATGTTTTAGCCCTTGGACCGGATAGGATTTAAGGGAACATGCGGGACAGATAGAAGAGTATCAGGCCGAAAGCTTCGCCATGACCTCGTCGGAGACTTCGAAGTTCGAGTAGACGTTCTGGACGTCATCGTCGTCTTCGAGGATGTCGATGAGCTTCATCAGCGACTGCGCCTTTTCCTCGTCCACCGGCACGGTGTTCTGGGCCTTCCAGATCGCCTTGACGGTTTCGGCTTCGCCGAGCGTGTCTTCGAGCGCCTTGGAGACTTCACCGATCGCTTCGAAACCGCAGATGATCGTGTGGCCTTCCTCGTCGGTGGTCACGTCGTCGGCACCGGCTTCGATGGCCGCATCCATGACCTTGTCGGCTGTGCCGACCGAAAGCTTGTAGGTGATCTCGCCGACGCGGTCGAACGAGAAGGAAACCGAGCCGGTTTCACCGAGTGCGCCGCCGGCCTTGGTGAAGGTCGAGCGGACGTTGGAGGCGGTGCGGTTGCGGTTGTCGGTCAGCGCCTCGACGATAACGGCGACGCCGCCCGGGCCGTAACCTTCGTAACGCACTTCTTCGTAGTTTTCGGAATCGCCGCCGGAGGCCTTCTTGATGGCGCGCTCGATGTTGTCCTTCGGCATCGACTGCGCCTTGGCGTTCTGGATCGCCAGACGCAGGCGCGCGTTCATCGAAGCGTCGGGCATACCGGTCTTCGCCGCAACCGTGATTTCGCGCGCGAGCTTGGAAAACATTTTCGAGCGCACCGCATCCTGACGGCCCTTGCGGTGCATGATGTTCTTGAACTGTGAATGGCCAGCCATGGCACCCTCTGCATGCATGAATTTGAATGGAATGGGGCGCCTTATAGTTTTATTGCCGCTTTCCGTCCAGCAGGGGGCGTTTCTTTTCAGTTGGCGGAGATGCTGGCGCGGCTGAGAACGAAGGCATGGCCGTCGTCGCGACGGCAGGAAAGGCCCGTCCGTTCCGAGGTGCAGGAATAAGGTCCGCCCGACCACGTCGCGCCGTATTCGAGCACCGGCGCGGCGGAACAGCAGCTGGGATCGCCGACCTCGCGATTGATCGTTGCAGCACCCGACCGTCCAAGTGTTGCCCTGACGTAGCGCGGCGCGATGATATCGCAGGATAATTCCGGCCCGCCGTCGACAGGCTGATAGGTCGCCGTACCGCCGGCCGGCGTATAGATGCAGCCGATATTGCCGGATGGCATCACGAACTCTTCCTGCTCGGCGGCGGGTATTGCCGTTGCTTGTGGCGAAGATTGGGGCATGGCTTGGGGCTGTTGCGTGTCGGGCGGTGGCAAACGCGGCGGCGGCGCGCCGCCGGCGAGAGCCGTGGTTGCCTCGGCCACGATCGAAAGAAACACAAATGCAACGACGCCGACCACTGACAACTTCATTGGGCAATCCCGATGTTCAGACGCCCTGGAGAATATAAATCAGCGGTTTGCTTGGCAAGGAACGCAACGAGACTTTGACGCTCGCCCCTGTCGCAAAGCTCTTGTCGAAATCGTCGCCGAACATGTCGAGGAAGGCGTTGATCGGCGGACCGCGCCGATGCATCGGCAGGATCAGCGCTGCACGCAGCCGCGACACGACGCGGCTCATGCTTTCGGCGCCCATGGTCAGCCCGCCGTCGACCGGCACCATCAGGACGTCGAGCCTGCCGATCTGCCGGTAATGGCTGTCATCAAGCTCGTGATGCAGATGACCGAGATGGCCGATGCACAGGCCCGCCACCTCGAAGATGAAAATGGAATTGCCATCGTGCTCCATCGTCATCGCGCCGGAGCGGATGTCCGTTGTGACGTTGCGGATATAGGCATCGCCGACGACGACATCGTGCCGCGCCGGCTCGCCGTCATCACCCCAGCCATGCAGCACTGTGCGGATCGCCGGATCCGGTGTCAGCGTGTAGTGGCTGGAATGGGCCTTGTTCATCGTCGCCACCGTCGGCGGCGCTTCCGGGCGGAACCAGCCGTTGTAATCGGTGGCGATAGAGACACCGCCCGGTGTCTCGATCAGAAAGGTCGAGTGGCCGAGATAGCTGATCGTCACCTCGCCGGCGGCGGTCTGTCCCGTCGTGGCAGCGGCCGGCGTGAAACTGGCAAAGGTCGCCTTGGGCAAGGTCTCGGCGATCGCCTGGCATTGGCTCACCTGCGCGGGCGCGGCCTGCGCATGCGCGACCGAGGGCCAGAAGGCATGCAGAAGCCAGATGGCGGCAAAAGTGTAGGCAAGGTAGCGGAGCATCATCCTTCACCTTTCACACCTCGCACGCATGACCTGAGCCCAAGAGCAATCCGACTTGAGTACAGATCGTGCGGCCGTTTGACGGTACCGGCAGCGAACGGTCCCCTTTCGAGAAACGCCGCCATCACGGGCGAGAGGAGGATTGTTCAAGCACGCCGTTACGTCCAGCCGCAATGGGCGAGCGGGCGCTCACGTTTGCGTCATTGTGCTGGCATTGCGAACAGTACCGGCAGGCCCGTTCACAACCAAACGCCCCGGCGCTTCCGCCGGGGCGTTAAATCACAGACAGCGATGCGTTCGTGTCACTCGGCGGGCGTCGTCAACGGCTCGCTCGCTGCAACAGGCTTGCGCCGGCGCAAAGAGCGAAGCGCAACGTAGAAGACCGGCGTCAGGAACAGGCCGAGGAAGGTTACGCCCAGCATGCCGGAGAACACCGCGGTTCCGAGCGACTGGCGCATTTCGGCACCGGGGCCGGTGGCGATCATCAGCGGCACGACGCCGAGGATGAAGGCGAAGGCGGTCATCAGGATCGGCCGCAGGCGCAACTGGCTGGCCTCGACCGCCGCCTCGATCGGCGTCTTGCCCTCATCTTCGCCCTGGCGGGCGAACTCGACGATCAGGATCGCGTTCTTCGCCGCAAGTCCGATCAACACGATCAGCCCGATCTGGGTCAGCACGTTGTTATCGAGCCCGCGGATAAACACCCCGACGAGCGCTGAGAGCACGCCGAGCGGCACGATCAGGATGATCGCCAGCGGCAGGACCCAGCTTTCATACTGCGCCGCCAGCGCCAGGAACACGAAGACGACCGACAGTGCGAAGATGAAGACCGCGGTGTTGCCGGTCTGGCGTTCCTGGAAGGCGAGCTCCGTCCACTCGAAAGTCGTTCCCTGCGGCAAGATCTGGGCAGCGAGCGCCTCCATCTTGTCGAGGGCCGTGCCGGTAGAAACGCCGGGCGCAGGGTTGCCCTGTATCGGCACCGATACGTACATGTTGTAGCGCTGCACGAGGGCGGGACCCGCCGTGTCGCGGATCTCCACCAGCGTGCCCATCGGCACCAGGGCGCCAGTGGCCGAGCGGACTTTCAGCGCCAGAATATCGTCCCGCTCCAGACGATATTGCTGGTCGGCCTGCGCCCTCACCTGGTAGACACGGCCGAAGGCGTTGAAGTCGTTGACATAGGATGTGCCGAGGTTGATCGACAGTGCCTCGAAGATGTTCGGGATCGGCACGTTCAAGGTCCTCGCCTTGTCGCGGTCGATCGCCAGGAAGTATTGCGGGCTCGACGCCGAGAACGTGGTGAAGACCCCGGTCAGCCCCTCGGTCTGATTGGCGGCCCCCATCATCTGGTAGGCAAGCCCCAACACCCGGCGCATGTCGGAACTCTGCCGATCCATGATCTGCATCTTGAAGCCGCCTGAGTTGCCTATGCCACGCACAGACGGCGGCGGAACCGCGATGATGAAGGCCTCCTGGATGCTCTGCAGGCTGCCATAGAGCTGCCCGATGATCTGGTTGGCCCCCTGGCCGTGTTTCAAGCGCTCTTCGAAACTCTCGAAGGAGGCAAAGATCACGCCCGAATTGGAGGCGTTGGTGAAGGTCGCACCGTTGAAGCCGGCAAATGCGACGGCGTTCTTCACGCCGGGCACCTCCTGGATGATCTTCGAGGCGCGCCTGACCACCGCATCGGTACGATCGAGCGAAGCGCCATCCGGAAGCTGGATGACGACGATGGCATAGCCCTGGTCCATGGTCGGCACGAAGCCGCTCGGCACGATCTGCGCCATGTACCAGGTGGCCCCGAGCAGGCCGACGAAGACGATGAGCGCCGCAGCGAGCGCCGTTTTCGTCGAAACCAGCTTGCGCACGATCCAGGCATAGCCTTCGGCCATGCGGTCAAAACCATTGTTGAAGCCGTTGGCCAGCGAGCGGCCAAACCGGGTGAGCGGGTTGCGGCTTTCGTGGTGATTGTTTTCGTGCGGTTTCAACAGGATCGCTGCAAGCGCCGGCGAGAGCGTCAGCGAATTGAAAGCAGAGATCACCGTCGCCACAGAAATCGTGACGGCGAACTGCAGATAGAACTGGCCGGCAATCCCGGGGATGAAGGCCGTTGGGATGAAGACGGCGGTCAACACCAGCGATATCGCGATGACCGCGGCTCCCACTTCATCCATGGTCACGTGCGACGCCTCGCGCGGGGTCATGCCGCGCGCCAGGTTTCGCTCGACGTTCTCGACCACGACGATGGCGTCGTCGACGACGATGCCGATCGCCAGCACCAGGCCGAACAATGTCAGCATGTTGAGCGAGAAGCCGAAGGCATAGAGAAATGCGAAGGTACCAATCAACGACACGGGGATCGCAACGATCGGGATGATCGCCGTGCGCCAGGATTGCAGGAAGACGAGAACCACGAGCGCCACCAGAATGGCGGCTTCGCCGATCGTCTTGTAGACCTCGTTGATCGACTCGGAGATGAACTCTGTCGGATTGTAGACGATCCGGTATTCGAGACCGTCTGGAAAGTCCTTCGAAACGTCCGTCATCACCTTCTGGATCGCGGCGGCCGCGTCCAGCGCGTTGGTGCCCGGCCGCGAGAAGATGCCGAGGGCCACGGCCGGGCTGCCGTCCAGATAGCTGTTGTTGACATATTCGCGGGCACCGAGCTCGATGCGCGCCACGTCCTGCAGCTGCACCAGACGCCCGCTTTCCGTCGCCTTGACGATGACATAGCGGAACTGCCGGGCATCGCTGAAACGGCCGTCGGTCGTGACGGTGTATTGAAATGCGCTGTCGCCCGGTGTCGGCGGCGCGCCGATCGATCCGCCCGAAACCTGGACGTTCTGCTCGCGCAACGCCTGCACGACGTCGCCGGCTGTCATCGAGTAGGCCGAGAGTTTTTCCGGATCGAGCCAGACGCGCAGCGCATATTCGCGCTCGCCGAACAGGATGACGTCGCCGACGCCGTCGAGACGAACCAGCAGATCGCGGATCCGGGTACGGGCATAGTTCGACACGTAAAGCTGGTCGTAGCGCTCATTCGGCGACAACAGATGCACGACCATCATCAGGTCGGGCGAGCTTTTCGCCGTGGTGATGCCGATGCGGCGGACTTCTTCCGGCAGCCGCGGTTCGGCAATGGAGACGCGGTTCTGCACCAGAACCTGGGCCTGATCGAGGTCAGTGCCGAGCTTGAAGGTGATCGTCAGCGCCATCGAGCCGTCGGCGGTCGAATAGGAGGACATGTAGAGCATGTTCTCGACGCCGTTGACTTCCTGCTCCAACGGCGTTGCCACGGTGTTGGCGATGGTCTCGGCGTCAGCGCCCGGATAGGCGGCGCGAACGACGATTGTCGGCGGGGCAATTTCCGGATACTGCGCCACCGGCAGCTGGACGTAGGCGATGCTGCCGACGATCAAGAGCACGATCGAAAGCACCGATGCAAAGATCGGCCGGTCGACGAAAAAGTGCGCAAATCTCATTGAGCCGTCCCCGCTGCTTGAGCTTCGGGAGGCAACTCGACGATCTCGGCCTTGACCTTGGTGCCGGGTCGAGCCCGCATCAGACCGTTGACGACGATGATTTCATCGCCGGTCATGCCGCTGCGGATGACGCGGTAGCCGTGCAGTTTCGGGCCGAGCCGCACCGGTTTGGTGACGACGGTGCCGTCTTCGCGCACCTCGTAGACGATGCGTTCGTTCTGGTCGGCGCCGATAGCTTCATCTGGAATGAGCACCGCCTTATAGGAGTTTGAGCCCTCGAGCTCGGCACGGCCGAACAGGCCCGGCTGCAGCACGAACTTGGGATTGTCGAAGCGGGCGCGCACCCGCATCGTGCCGCTTGCCTGATCCAGCCGGTTTTCTGCGAAATCGAGCTTGCCCTTGAACGGCGCCTCATTGGCATCGGCGATCGTGACCATGACCTCGAGCGAACCACCGCCCTCCTGCAGCGCGCTGCCGCGTTCGCGCGCAACACGCGCGTAGGACAGGAGCCGCCGCTCGTCGACGTCGAAATAGAAGTCAATCGGATCGAGTGAAACGATCGTTGTCAGCACGGTCTGGTCTGCTTGAACGAGATTGCCGGTCGAGATCAGCCGGCGGTCGACGCGGCCGGTGAGCGGTGCTGCGATCGTCGTATAATCGAGATCGAGCCTGGCACGCTCGACCGCGGCTTCCGCCCCGCGCACGCTGGCCTGGGCCGAGAGCAGTTCACGGCGGTGATCGTCAAGGGTGGAGACGGAGAGCGTGCCGGTCCCGGTCAGGGATTCCGTGCGCTTGAACTGGGTCTCGGCAAAGGCGAGAGACGAGCGCGCCGATTCGAGCGCGGCCTCGGCCTGCGACAGCGCGGTGCGGTAAGGGCGCTGGTCGATGACGAAGAGCTTGTCGCCCTTCTTCACCAGGGCGCCGTCGGTGAAGTTCACTTCGTCGAGATACCCCCCGACGCGGGCGCGGATGGCAACTTCGTCGACCGCTTCGAAGCGGCCGATGAACTCATCGCTATCGATCACATCGCGCACAACAGGCTTGGCGGCCGTGACTGTGGGAAGCTGCGCATCCTGCGCCGCCACGTTTGTCGCCGAGAAAAGGGAAATTGAAGCGCCGACAATCATCGGCAAATGCCACTTTGAAAACATGCACGCTCTCCAAATGCACCGACAGCGCCACGCTTCAAACAGAGCGCGGAAAGAACGCTGTCACGCTTGAAACTCGCTGCACAATTGTCTCCGATCGACGCCGATCCAGTCAATTTGCAGTAGAAATAGAGAACGCCCGGCATGGGACATTGGTCGTCCGTATACCTGCGGCGACATTTCGAACCCGCAATCCTGTGCTGCGGATGGTACTTCAATGTGGAAGACTTGCGGACGTCGGCCGCGTCCAAAACGGTGCTGACGCGAGGTTAACCTGCCATCATTTTGCCAGGTTGTCACCTTGAAAAAAATCAATTCCGCGAAGGTGATACGCGTATAATCCCGCGCCTTGATCAGGCGCGGGAGAGAGGATCCGGCAGCGGGAAATCGTCAATCTGACGGTGGTTCAGGCCCAGAAATCCGGGATCGTCTCCGTCAGGCGCGGGCCGAGGCGGAGCGGCGCAATCTTATCGGCAAGGCCGGTGCGGTCGGAAATTTCCACCCCGAGACCGCAGATGGTTGCCGGCCCGGACGCCGCCTCGAAGCGCCCCTTCGGCATCTTCGAAATGAAGCGGTTGAGCGGCTCTTCCTTGTCCATGCCGAGCGAGGAATCGTAGTCGCCGCACATTCCGGCATCACTCATATAGGCGGTGCCGCCATTGAGGATCTGGTGGTCGGCGGTCGGTACATGGGTGTGCGTGCCGACGACGAGGCTCGCCCGGCCATCGACGAAGTGGCCGAAGCACTGCTTCTCGCTGGTCGCTTCCGCATGGAAATCGAAAACGATGGCATCAGCCTGTTCGCCAAGCGGGCAAGCAGCGAGGATCGCCTCGGCCGACTTGAAGGGATCGTCGAGTTCGGGATGCATGAAGACCCGGCCCATCACATTGGCAACGAGCACGCGCGCGCCATTGCGGGCAAAGAACAAGTTCGATCCGCGTCCGGGCGTGCCCGCGGGGTAATTCGCCGGCCTCAGGAACTGGTCGTGCCGCTCGCAGAAGACGACCGCTTCCTTCTGGTCCCAGACATGGTTGCCGGTGGTGACGACATCGGCACCTGCATTGATCGTCTCTAAAAAGATATCCTCGGTGATGCCGAAACCGCCGGCGGCGTTCTCGCCATTGACGATGACGAAATCGAGCTTCAGGTCGCTGACCAGTCCCGGAAGGCGCTCCCAGACCGCCGTGCGGCCTGTCTTGCCAACCATATCTCCCAGAAACAAAAGCCTCATGCCCGTTCAATCCTACCAAGCCAGTTCGAGCAAAAGCGCGTGGCTGTCGAACTTGCGTAAAACAAAGTGATAGTGCGTCGCTGGCAATCCGGGGACCGCCTGGCACACTCTAGAAATGTCGAAAGCCGCTTTCCGTGAGGACGGCGTCTAGCGCGACGTCGTGCGGTTCAGCGGGCACTGATGCCACTTCCTGGCAGTCGAATGCAATCCCGATCAGCTTCGGCAGGTGGCCTTTGTTGCGCAGCTTGTCGATGGCGCGGTCGTAATAGCCGGCGCCGTAACCGATGCGATGGCCGGTAGCATCGAAGGCCGACAGCGGCACCAGCATGATATCCGGGTCGAGCTCCGGCGCGTCCGGTCCGGGTCCCGTCGTTCCGAAACCGGTCTCGATGACAGGCGCGCCGTTGAGCAGTTCGCGAAACACGATGGTCTTCTTGTCCATGATGACAGGCAGGCAAAGCCTTGCGCCGCGCTCCCGAAGACGCGCCAATAGCGGCCTGATGTCCACTTCGGAACGGATCGGCCAGAAACCGGAAACGATATGACCGGGATCGAGCGCAATGACGTCGCCGGCGTGATCGGCCATGGTCAGGCTCGCCTCGATGCGGATCTCCGGCGCCATCGCGTCGCGAAGCGCCAGTCTCTCCCGACGCAGGGCAGCTTTCAGATCCTTTGGTGACATCATTCCCCTCCGACAGACTGCGCGCGAACACTGGACCGGCGCCACATTCTTTTTCCCGAAATGAAACAGGACGCCGTTTTCGGATCGATTCCCGCATCGGCGCCTGTGGCATAGCGCGCTGCGGCCCTTAGCTCGAACCACGTCACCGCCTGTTTTGCAACAGTTTGCGACAGTCGAACGCGACGTTCCCGCAACGGCACAGAGTTAGGGTTCCGTTCATCATGGGCAACGGTTCCGCTTTCGCACATGCAAGGGCGCGTGCAAATACAAACATGATTTCAAATAATTAGCAGGAACTAATGCCCGCGTTCGATGTATGGACGCGCTCCTGCAGGCAGCAGTGGAAAAGCCGACGTCCATGAAGGACCAGATGAACGAACTCGAACCGTTGGAATTGCGTTGCCTGACGCTGGCCGCACGCGTCAGGACATGATGCGCGAGACCGATATTCCCCTCGACCGTATCGACAGGGCCTTGCAGGACGCCATGCGCAAGCTGCATGCGGGCAATCTCGCCGAAGCGATCTTTCGCGCCGCCCGGCTCGATATCATTTCATAGCAGCCAGTGTGAGCGGTAGACCGCATCCCGGCCCGCGAGTTCACGCCAGCCGGCATCCGCCCGAACATCATCGATCCCGGCATCGTGAATAACGAGCCCGGCATCGCGAAGCAGGTGCGGCTTGCCACGCGGGATCGCCGGTTGCGGCTCGACGGAAGCGGCTGCCAACAGCAGTCGACCCGTTGTTAGCAGACGACCGCGCAGCGTGACCTGAAGATCAGAGAAGAAGGCAAGAGCAAGAACGCTCATCGGGACAACCTTGGTGTCTATCGGTTGCGCCTATTGTCCTCGGACCGTTGACATCTGACAAACGAATTGCAAGCATGACTGCCATCAGAAACTCTGATGGTGAAAACAATGTCCGCTCCGCTCGACAGCGATCTCCTGAGAACCTTTCTCGCCGTTGCCGACGCCGGCAACCTGACACGGGCCGCCGACAGCATCGGCCGTACCCAATCCGCCGTCAGCATGCAGTTGAAGAAGCTCGAGGACATGCTCGGCGACCCCTTGTTCGAGCGTCACTCGCGCGGGGTGGTGCCGACAGCGCAGGGCTTGCGTCTCGTAGACAACGCCCGCCGGATCGTGGCCATGCTCGACGACACCGCGGCATCCATGCGCCTGCCGGCCCTCGCCGGCACGGTCAGGATCGGGATTTCCGAGGAATACATCAATTCCACCCTTCCGAAAGCGCTGGGCGCCTTCGCCGCCGTTCACCCCGGCGTCGAGGTGACCGTGCAGCAGGGCGTGTCGATGTCAAACGTCAATGCGCTGGCCGCTGGTGAAATCGACATCGCCGTGGTGTTCGAACCCGGCGGCCCGACGCGCAACGAGGTCCTCATGGTCGATCCCACGGTCTGGGTGACGTCGGACCAGCACGAAGCCCATCAACGCCGCCCGCTGCCGATCGCCACCTATACCTACCTGGCAGGCGGCTGGTGTGACGAGCTTGCGATGAAGGGCCTGAAGAAGCGCCGGATCGAGAGCCGGGTCGCCTATGCCAGCCGCACCAGCAATGGCCTGATCGCCGCCGTCGTCTCCGGCCTTGCCATCGCGCCGCTGTCGCGCAGCGCGATTCCCGCCGGCTGCCGCGAACTGACCGAAGACGACGGCTTCAGCGTCATCGACTTTTCCAACGTCGTGCTGCGCACCCGCCCCGGCCATCGCTCGCAGACGGTCGACGCCATGGCCGACGCCATCCGCAGCGCGTTTGCCACGGGGTGAGGCAGGCATGAAAGAGGGGAAGAGGTGCGATCCACACAACCGATGGATAGTTTACGATCCCGGGTGCCTACAAACGTAGGTGGGCGCCATATGTCCGGACCCACGAGCCCGGCCAGGGACAGCTCCCTTGAGATCGAGTATGGCCCCGGGGATTGTGTGTCCTGTCGGGAAGCGCAGACCGCATCCAATATATAGAGGCGATCCCTGCGTCGCGCCAGAGGCAGCCCGACGAAAGCGCTCAGTTTGTCGAAGAGGTTGCCCGGCCATTGAGCTTGGCCGCGATGGTGTGGATCTGCGAGGTGACTTCGGACAGCGCCGAAGCCAACAGTTCCTCGCTTCTTGCCTGGTCGGAGAGCGCGCCGTCGCGCCCTTGCTTGAGGCTGTCCACTTCGGATTCGAGCGCCTTCAGCCGGCGGTTCACTTCACTGAGTTCGTCCATGACCATAATGCCGGCCATCACGGTCAGCCTGAGATCGCCGATCTCGCCGAACTGGGTCTTCAAATGACCGACATACTGATCGAAGTTCGTGGCCAGTTCGATCAGATGATCTTCCTGTCCCTCTTCGCAGGCCATGCGATAGGCCTTGCCGTCGATCGATACTGTCACCTGCGCCATGTCGCTTAACCTCAGCGGTCGAGCACCGCTCGAATGGTTTCCATCGCCGTCACGAGGCGTCGGGAAACCTCGCGGTTGACCTCTTCAAGCCGGTTTGCCCGGAATTGGGATTGGTCGAGTTCCTGTGCCAGTCGCGACCGGTCCGTATTGACCCGCCGGACCTCGCCCTCGAACTCGCCGAGATCGCGTTCCCTGTCAAAACGGCTATCGATCGCGTTTTCCAGGGACTGAACCGCGTTCTTCAGTTCGTCGATCGCCGCTTTGACCGTCTTTGCCGGCATGTTTTTCGATACCTCGCCCGTGAGGCCGAATCGCCAGGATCCCGTCCGCCGCTTCGGCTCACTCCTTTTTAAACCTATTACGTAAATCTCAACAATGCCAACTACAGCAAAGCATTACGGAAGCTGTGGATGGATTGCATAGCCGGCTCATCCGGCCGCAGCGCAAAAACTGTGCTGCGACGCGATATCACCCCTTGAAAACCATGCTGCCAATGGCCGCGGAAGGCCTGTATTTGTTGACTCGCGCGGCGCAGATGCTATGTGTCTGCCGCTTCTTGCACGGTCTTTGGAGGATAGAGACCGTCCCCTGACCACCGAACTCAAAACGGAACAGTCATGATCTCTCGCGAAAAACACGACCGGATGGCGAATGCGATCCGTTTCCTCTCCATGGACGCCGTCGAGAAGGCAAATTCAGGTCACCCAGGCCTGCCCATGGGTGCGGCTGACATAGCGACAGTCCTCTTCACGCGCTTCCTCAGCTTCGACCCGAAGAACCCCGCCTGGCCGAACCGCGACCGCTTCGTGCTGTCGGCCGGCCACGGCTCGATGCTGCTTTATTCGCTGCTCTATTTGACGGGCTACGAAGACATCTCCATCGAAGAGATCAAGAATTTCCGCCAGCTCGGCGCCCGCACCGCCGGCCACCCGGAATACGGCCACGCGGCCGGTATCGAGACGACCACCGGTCCGCTCGGCCAGGGTATTGCCAATGCCGTCGGCATGGCAATCGCCGAGCGCAAGCTGCGCGACGAGTTCGGTTCCGACCTGATGGAGCACTATACTTATGTGCTCGCCGGTGACGGCTGCCTCATGGAAGGCATCAGCCAGGAAGCGATCTCGCTTGCCGGCCATCTCAAGCTCAACAAGCTGATCGTCTTCTGGGACGACAACAACATCTCGATCGACGGCCCGATCTCGATCGCCGACTCGACCGACCAGCACGCCCGCTTCCGCGCCTCCAACTGGAACACCATTGCCGTCGACGGCCATGATCCGGAAGCAATTGCCGCTGCGATCGAGCAGGCGCAGAAGTCCGACAAGCCGACGATGATCGCGGCTAAGACGACGATCGGCTTCGGCGCACCGAACAAGGCCGGCACGCACAAGGTTCACGGCTCGCCGCTCGGCGCCGAGGAAATCGCCGCCACCCGCAAGGCCCTTGGCTGGGAAGCGGAAGCTTTCGTCGTTCCGTCCGACGTGCTCGACGCCTGGCGCCTCGCCGGCCTGCGTTCGACCAAGGCCCGCAAGGACTGGGACGAGCGCCTGGACAAGAGCGACGCCGAGAAGAAGGCGCAGTTCATTCGCCGCTTCTCCGGTGAACTCGAAGGCCGCCTGTCGTCGGCAATCGACGACTACAAGAAGAAGCTCGCCGAGACCAAGCCGTCGCCGGCAACCCGCAAGGCTTCCGAGGACGCGCTTGAAGTCATCAACGGCGTTCTGGCCGAAACGATCGGCGGCTCGGCCGACCTGACCGGCTCGAACAACACCAAGACCAGCCAGACCAAGTCGATCACCCCGGACGATTTCTCCGGCCGCTACATCCACTGGGGTGTGCGCGAGCACGGCATGGCGGCCGCGATGAACGGCATGGCGCTGCATGGCGGCGTCATCCCCTACTCCGGCGGCTTCCTGATCTTCTCGGACTATTGCCGTCCGTCGATCCGGCTTGCGGCCCTGATGGGCATCCGCGTCATCCACGTGCTGACGCATGATTCCATCGGCCTTGGCGAAGACGGCCCGACCCACCAGCCGGTCGAGCACATGGCGGCGCTGCGCGCCATCCCGAACCTGCTGATGTTCCGTCCGGCCGACGCCACGGAGACGGCCGAGTGCTGGCAGCTGGCGCTTGAAAGCCACAACCGCCCGTCCGGCATCGCGCTCACCCGCCAGAACCTGATGGCCGTGCGCACCGAGTATGAGGAAGAAAACCTCTGCGCCCGCGGCGCCTACGACCTGATCTCGTCAAGCGACGCCAAGGTGACGATCTTCGCCACCGGCTCGGAAGTCGAAATCGCCGTCAAGGCTTGCCAGGCACTGACCGCCAAGGGCATCTCGACCCGCGTCGTCTCGGTTCCCTGCTTCGAACTCTTTGCCGAACAGAGCGAAGACTACCAGCAGGCGATCATCGGCAACTCGCCGGTCAAGATCGCCGTCGAAGCCGGCATCCGCCAGGGCTGGGATCATTTCATCGGTTCGGACGGCACCTTCATCGGCATGTCGTCGTTCGGTGCCTCCGGTCCCTACAAGGAACTCTACAAGCACTTCGGCATCACGCCTGAGGCGGTCATCGCCGCTGCGGAAGCCAAGCTTTCCTGATCAAGCCGCGGGGCGCGCTCGAAAGCGCGCCCCGCTTTTTTCCGACCATGCCATTCAGACAGGGAGAGACCCGATATGACAGTGAAAGTCGCCATTAACGGTTTTGGCCGCATCGGCCGCAACGTGCTGCGCGCCATCGTTGAATCCGGCCGCAAGGATATCGAAGTCGTTGCCATCAACGACCTCGGCCCGGTCGAGACCAACGCGCACCTCCTGCGCTTCGATTCGATCCACGGCCGTTTCCCGGCTGACGTGAAGGTCGAGGGCGATGCGATCATCATCAACGGCGGCAAGCCGATCAAGGTCACCGCGATCCGCAACCCGGCCGAACTGCCGCACAAGGAACTCGGCGTCGACGTCGCGATGGAATGCACCGGCATCTTCACCGCCCGCGACAAGGCTGCCTTGCATCTCGAAGCCGGCGCCAAGCGCGTCATCGTCTCGGCTCCGGCCGAAGGCGCTGACCTCACCGTCGTCTACGGCGTCAACCACGACAAGCTGACGAAGGATCACCTCGTCATCTCCAACGCCTCGTGCACGACCAACTGCCTTGCACCGGTTGCCAAGGTGCTGAACGATGTCATCGGCATCGACCACGGCATGATGACGACGATCCATTCCTACACCAACGACCAGCCGTCGCTCGACCAGATGCACAAGGATCTGTACCGCGCCCGCGCTGCTGCGCTCTCGATGATCCCGACCTCGACCGGTGCCGCCAAGGCCGTTGGCCTCGTCCTGCCGGAACTGAAGGGCAAGCTCGACGGCTTCGCCATGCGCGTTCCGACCCCGAACGTCTCGGTCGTCGACCTCAAGTTCGTCGCCAAGCGCGAAACCACCAAGGAAGAGATCAACGCTGCGATCAAGGCAGCCGCTGACGGCCCGCTCAAGGGCATCCTCGGTTACACGCTCGCTCCGAACGTCTCGATCGACTTCAACCACGACCCGCATTCCTCGGTCTTCCACATGGACCAGACCAAGGTGATGGAAGGCAAGTTCGTGTCGATTCTGACCTGGTACGACAACGAGTGGGGCTTCTCCAACCGCATGTCCGACACTGCGGTTGCGATCAGCAAGCTCATCTAACTCTGATGTTTCGCGCCCTTTCCCAAACGACGGTCCGCTGGCGTCCGCTGGAGGGGGAAGGGCTCGAACATCTGACGCTCACGTCAACAGATACAACCGACGGCGCGGTCATCCGCGCCGTCGGCGTTCTGATCGGCAGCCGCGGTGGCACCCCCTATGGCGTGCGCTACCGGATCGATTGCGATGAGAGATGGCAGGTGCGAAAGCTCATGGTCGACACGACCGATGGCCGGAGCCTGCATCTGCGCTCGGATCGTCCGGGCGAGTGGATGACGGCCAGGGGCCTGGCGCTGCCCGAATTAGACGGCTGCATCGACATCGATCTTGCCGGCACGCCCTTCACCAACACGCTGCCGATCCGCCGCCTCGGTCTTGATCGCAAGGCCGGCACCGTCAGGCTGAAAATGCTCTACGTGCCGTTCGACACGTTCGAGCCTCTTGTGGACGGCCAGCACTACACCTGCCTCGATGATTTCAGGCTCTATCGCTACGAGGCCGAGGACCGCAGCTTTGTCGCGGACCTGTCCGTGGACGAGGACGGCCTCGTCATCGACTACCCCACCCTTTTCCAGAGACTATCACCGGAGACGATCTGATGACTTTCAAGACCCTCGACGACCTGACCGACATTGCCGGCAAGCGCGTGCTTGTCCGTGTCGACCTCAACGTGCCGGTCAAGGACGGCGTGGTCACCGACGCGACCCGCATCGAACGCGTCGCGCCGACGATCCGCGAGCTGTCGGAAAAGGGCGCCAAGGTTATCCTGCTGGCGCATTTCGGCCGCCCGAAGGGCGAGCCGGTCGCCGAGATGTCGCTGAAGACCATTGCACCTGCTGTCGAAGACATTCTCGACCAGCGCGTGCACTTTGCCGCCGACTGCATCGGCGACAAGGCGGCCAACGCCATTGCCGAGATGAACGACGGCGACGTGCTGCTGCTTGAAAACACCCGCTTCCACAAGGGCGAAGAGAAGAACGAGCCCGAGTTCGTCAAGGCGCTTGCCGCCAATGGCGACATCTATGTCAACGACGCCTTCTCGGCCGCCCACCGCGCCCACGCCTCGACCGAGGGCCTCGCCCACCACTTGCCCGCCTATGCCGGCCGCACCATGCAGGCCGAGCTTGAGGCGCTGGAAAAGGGCCTCGGCCAGCCGAAGCGCCCCGTCGTTGCCATCGTCGGCGGCGCCAAGGTCTCGACCAAGATCGATCTGCTGCAGAACCTCGTCAAGAAGGTCGACGCGCTCGTCATCGGCGGTGGCATGGCCAACACCTTCATCGCCGCAAAGGGCATCAATGTCGGCAAGTCGCTGTGCGAACACGATCTTGCCGATACCGCCAAGGCGATCATCGCTGCCGCCGCTGAAGCCGGTTGCGCCATCGTCCTGCCGGAAGACGGCGTTGTCGCCCGCGAGTTCAAGGCCGGCGCTGACAACGAAGTGGTTGATGTGACGGCCATCCCGGCTGACGCGATGATGCTCGACGTCGGCCCGAAGTCGATCGCCGCGGTCAACGACTGGATCTCCAAGGCGGAAACGCTGGTTTGGAACGGCCCGCTCGGCGCCTTCGAAATCGCCCCCTTCGACAAGGCGACGGTCGCCGTTGCCAAGCATGCGGCCGCCCGTACGCGCCAGGGCTCGCTGGTATCGGTCGCCGGCGGCGGCGATACGGTTGCCGCCCTCAACCATGCCGAAGTCACCGAAGATTTCAGCTATGTCTCGACGGCCGGCGGCGCCTTCCTCGAGTGGATGGAAGGCAAGCCGCTGCCGGGCGTCGACATCCTCAAGCAGCAGAACTGAGCCAAGCACTCAGGCGCGCGGTTCACCCGCGCGCCTGAAAGCAGAAAAAACCAAGATATTTCAACCGATTAAAATAATTTAAATCGTTTCAGTCGCTTTTCCTGCCTTTTTCCCGGACAATTTCTCCTGGTTACTCGCGCCCTCGCTTGGGGTGTGGCGGTCGCTTGTGCGCCGTCGGTCCCGAAACTGTTTCAGTGGTCGCCCGATCCGTTGACGATCGGCGCCGTCTAGGGAGAAAAACATGAGCGAAAGACTGGAAGACATTGCCGTTGCCATGGTCGCCAACGGTCGCGGCCTGCTTGCCGCAGACGAGTCCACGGCGACAATCAAGAAGCGCTTCGATGGCATCGGGCTTGAATCGACCGAGACCTCGCGGCGAGACTATCGCGAGATGCTCGTTCGCGCCGACGAGGCGATGCGCAAGTATATTTCCGGCGTCATCCTCTACGAGGAAACCCTGTTCCAGAAGGCGGCTGACGGCACGCCGCTGGTCGACGTCATCCGCGCCGCTGGCTCTATTCCCGGCATCAAGGTCGATGCCGGCGCCAAGCCAATGACCAATTTTCCGGCCGAGACGATCACCGAGGGCCTCGACGGGCTGGCCCAGCGCCTAGCGAAATACCACGAAGCCGGCGCGCGCTTTGCCAAATGGCGCGGCGTGATTGCCATCTCGGACACCTTGCCGAGCCAGGGCGCCATCAGGGCAAATGCCCATGCGCTCGCGCGCTACGCCGCCCTATGCCAGGATGCCGGCATCGTTCCGATCGTCGAGCCCGAAGTGCTGATGGACGGTGCGCCCGGCGACCACTCGATCGACCGGTCCGAGGCCGTGACTGAATGGACGCTGCGGCTCACCTTCGAGGCGCTCGCCGAGATGCGGGTGAAGCTCGAAGGCATGATCCTGAAGCCGAGCATGGTGATCGACGGCAAAAAGGCACGCAAGGCGTCCGTCGCCGAGGTGGCCGAACGCACGATCAAGGTGCTCCGACGCACGGTGCCATCGGCGGTGCCCGGCATCGCATTCCTTTCCGGCGGCCAGACGACGGAAGAGGCAACGGCCCATCTCTCGGCCATAAACGCGACCCACGATCTGCCCTGGAAACTCACCTTCTCCTACGGCCGTGCCCTGCAGCAGGAAGCGCTGTCCGCCTGGAACGGCAAGGCGGAAAACGTCGCCGCCGGCCAGCGTGCCTTCTCGCATCGCGCCGAAATGTGCAGCCTCGCTGCCAAGGGCAGCTGGAAAAAGGACCTTGAGAAGGCCGCCTGAGCGCGCTCGGCAGTCCGTCCAGTTCGGGCACAAGGGGGCCGCTCGTCGGCCCCTTTTTCATGCTGCCCTCGTGGTCCGGAACAGAACTTGTCACCAAGACAAGTTGCCGTCTTTGCCGGCTTCGACACCTGCCTTAAGCCTTTCGCTCCAGGCCATCGGGCGGCACGGATCGCCGCCGTATCAAGTGGAAGCGAGCGCTCATGACGTCTTTTTCACCCGTGCACTCCGTCGACTATGTCACTGTCGACGTCTTCACCGCGGAACGTTTCGCCGGCAACCAGCTCGCGGTCATTCCTGACGCACGAGGTTTGAGCGATCAGCAGATGCAGGCGATCGCCACCGAGTTCGGCTACTCCGAAGTTACCTTCGTGCTGCCGCCGGAAGATCCTGAAAACACCGCACGGGTGCGCATCTTTACGCCGACGATGGAGATCCCCTTCGCCGGGCACCCGAATGTCGGCACCGCCTTCGTGCTTGGCCGGCAGGCGGAGATTTTCGGGCGTGTGCCTGGTGAGCAGCTGCGGTTCGAAGAACGGGCCGGGCTGGTCGAGGTGGCCCTGTCGCGGGAAGACGGCGCGGTGACCGGCGCTCGCATCGTCGTGCCGCGGCCCTTGAGCATCGGACCAACGATCGATGTCGAGACGATCGCTGCCTGCGCCATGGTCCCGCCCGATGCCGTCAGGACGGACAATCACACGCCGGTGCGTGTTTCCGTCGGCTTGCCCTTCGCCGTTGCCGAACTGAAGGATGTCGCTGCCCTGTCGGCGGCACGTCCCAACGTCACCGCATTCGAAGCGGCCAACAAGCGCTACAAGCCGAACGAAGACAGCTTCAGCCTGTTCCTCTATGCCCGCCCGAGTGACAATCCCTGGCGTCTTCGTGCCCGCATGTTCGCGCCGCTCGACAATGTCATCGAAGACCCGGCGACCGGCAGCGCCTCGGCCGCGCTCAGCGCCTATCTCGTCTCGCTTCTGCCCGATGACGCCATCGACGTCGACCTGACGATCGAGCAGGGCGTCGAAATGGGGCGCCGAAGCATCATCGAAGTCAGCGTCAGAAAACGCGGCGGCACTGTCGGCAGGACCAGCATCGCTGGCGCCTGCGTGACAGCGATGCTTGGTTCCATCGCACTTTAGCCAGCAGCAAGACTGGCGATCAGCGGCGCGAGCCAACCCTCCCGCGCTGATCGCAGAATTCGATTGACATATAATTAGTCGCCATACTATATGCCGCCTTATGGAAATTCTTGAGCAAAAACACATCGCCCTCCTCACCGAGGCCGATCGGCGCGGCGACGGCGCAACCGCCAATCTGCGTCTGTGCTTCGAAGTTATCGCCTTGGCAGCCGCGATCGACCGCGACTGCGCCGCGCGACTGGCACCCCACAATCTGTCCGAGGGAAAGTTTGTCCTGCTGTTCCTCCTGCACCAGATGGCCGATGGTCTTTCGCCGCATGAGCTTGCCGACCGCGCCGGCGTCACCCGCGCCACCGTCACCGGGCTTCTCGACGGGCTGGAGCGAGACGTCTTTGTCACCCGGCAGCAGAGCAAGGACGATCGGCGCAAGGTGCTGGTCCGGCTGTCGCCGAAGGGCCAGGATGCGGCGCGCGAACTGTTCGACACCCATACGCGCTGGATCGCATCGCTGTTTGCCGGTTTCGATGAGAGCGACCGGCAGGCCTTGAGCGCCCTCCTCCAGCGCGCATGGCGAAATACCGACGGCAGACGAAAGGCAATGCAGCCGAAAGCCGAAAGCGAGATCACGCAATGAGCGCCGCCCCGCGGCGTATGGTGGACATCGACCCGCAGCGGCTCGCGCTGCTGAACGCGGGGTTGGTGGAAGCCTCGACGCTTGCCGAATGCCTCGCAGTCGATTTTGAAGCGTTGATGCGGGCGGCGGTTCCGGAGGTCGGCGACGGTGCTTTCGCCGCCATCGGCGCTGCGGTCGGAAGCGGCATTTCCAAACGCATGGTGCTAGCCGCCGAACTGATCCGCGACCGGCTCGGCGCCGTGCCATGGCTGCGGCAGCATCGCTCAGACACCGTTAGAGGCTGGGCCTGCTTCATGGTCGGCGCAAATCCTGCGCTCACGCTTGAAGATCGCCTCGCCGCAATCCGCCCGTTTGCCGACGATCCGCATTTCGGCGTTCGCGAATGGTCATGGATCGCCGTACGCCCGCAACTTGCCCGAGACATCGCAACCGCGATCACCCTTCTTGCCGGGTGGACGGGCTCGCCCTCCGACCGTCTGCGCCGATTCGCCAGCGAAGCAACGCGTCCGCGCGGGGTCTGGTGCAGCCACATCCCTTCGTTGAAACGAAATCCGGAAATGGCGCTTGCCATTCTTGAACCGTTGAACGCGGATCCGTCGCGCTACGTGCAGGATTCGGTCGGAAACTGGCTGAATGACGCCGCCAAGGACCGCCCCGATTGGGTTCGTGACCTCTGTGCCTGCTGGCAACGGGAGCACGACAGCGTTGCGACTGCCCGAATCTGCAAGCGCGCCCTTCGATCGCTCGATAGACCCTGAAAGAAGACGCATGCCTCATTATCTAAGCGAACTCTACACCCCGAAGCAGGCCTGGCTCGCCCTCGACCCAGCCGGCCGCCACAGGTTTTTCGAGGCCGTCGGCAGCGGTCTGGCTGACCTGTCGGACCTCGGGGTGGAGCCGATCGCCTTCGGCGAGGTTGATGCCGGTACGCTTCATGCCGCACCGCACGCCTATTTCGCCATCTGGCGGTTCTCGGATGAAGCCGCACTTCACGCGCTTGTCTCGGGCATCGCGGCATCCGGCTGGCACGACTATTTCGAGACGATCAATGCCGCTGGACGCGGGATCGACCTGCCTGGCCATCTTGGCCAGTTGGCTGCAGCCACCATCTAAAAAGCGCGGCGATCAACCCCGGTTGGCAAGCTCCACGACTTCGGCGATGAATTGCGTCTTGGCGGCGGTGTAGCTGTCTCCATCGAAGGGGAACTCGGCCGAAAGGCGTCGCTTCAACGCGGCGTAAGCAACCGCCATCTCACCGTCTTGACGCAACTGATCTCGAAAGATCAGGCGGCGGTGATGGGTATCGCTGAAAGGCGGGCAGAGATAGACGCGCTGCCCCGGTGAGCCCGTCTTGGCAAATGCCCAGACGCCATCGTCGTACCTGTTTCCCCGTGCGGCAAACCCGTCGGCAGCGAGGGCGGCGCGCCCGGCACCGATCGCTTCCGGACCGCACATCGTCACATCGATATCGATGACCGGCTTCGCGGCGAGCCCCGGAACCGCCGTGCTGCCGACATGGTCGATCGCGATGACCGCAAGGCCGAGCAGGCTCGCCAGATGCTTGGACATGGCGGCATAGGCTTGCGGCCACGCATCGTCATAGGCAACCACTTCGACCGGGGTCGGCATGCAATTCTCCCTTGCTTGCATCCCTGCAGCCGGCCGGATCTCGCGCGGCGTCCAAAGGCCCCGTCAGTCGGGTTCCTTCGGCACCAGGGCAACGATATCGGCAAAGATGTCCTGCCATTCCGCATCGTCCATTTCGGCGAAGCCGAAACTGCGCAACAAAAACGTACCTTCGGCGGCAAGAAACGCAAGGCGCGCCCGGCGCCCTGCGTCAGTCGACAGATCGAGGCTGTCGAGACGCCCGCGATACCACACGCGGTTCTGTTCCATATGATCTTCGCGCTGCAGAAGTGCCGCCATCATCCCGGATGTGCGGGCGTTCTCTGCCGTGTTCATGCGCGCCGTCACCTCCGCATGCGCGCGCATTGCCGTTACCGGATCGGTCGCGCCTCCGACTTCGTCCGCCACCGCGCTGTCGAATTCGTTGAACCGGCGCTCGATCATCGCATCGATCAGCCCATCCTTGTTGCCGAAGCAATATTGCACGCCCCCCTTGGTGATGCCGGCCGCCTTGGCGACGGCGTCGATCGTCAGGCCGGCGGCACCGACGGCGCTCACCGTCGCCTCCGCCGCATCCAGCACCTTGTCGCGATCGATCGTCCGGCGTCGTCCCATTTCAGATTTCCTCTTTCAATTCCATACGTATGTATTTATATAGCGGCTCTGATGTCAACAAGGCCACAGGTACCGCAGGCAGCGGTTCGGCCACAGAGGTGTACCATGTCCCCGCATAATCGCTGGCTCATTCTGGCCATCGTGTCGAGCGCGCTGTTCCTGATCGTCGTCGATATGACCGTGCTCTACACGGCACTGCCCCGGCTCACCCACGATCTTGGCGCCTCCGCCTCGGAAAAACTCTGGATCGTCAATGCCTATGCACTGGTCGTTGCCGGCCTGCTGCCGGGGCTCGGCACGCTCGGCGACAGGCTCGGCCACAAGCGACCGTTCATTGCCGGCCTCGCCGTATTCGGCCTCGCCTCCCTGATTGCTGCCTATGCGCCGAACCCGTCGGTCCTGATCGCCGGCCGTGTGCTTTTGGCCGTCGGCGCCGCGCTGATGATGCCGGCGACGCTTTCGATCATCCGGTTGACCTTCACCGACGAGCGCGAGCGGGCGCTGGCGATCGGCATCTGGGCCGCGATCGCCTCGGGTGGTGCGGCAATCGGCCCGGTGCTCGGCGGCTTCCTGCTCGAATACTTCTGGTGGGGCTCGGTCTTTCTCATCAACGTGCCGATCGTCGCCGCGGCCCTGCTGCTCGGCGTGGTCGTGCTTCCCGATAGCAAGGGCAACAAGGACCACCCGTGGGACCCGCTCGGCTCCGTCCAGATCATGGTCGGCCTGGTCGGACTGGCCTATGCTATCAAGGAGATGAGCAAGCGCGAGCCATCGGCGCAGGCGGGGCTCATCGCCGCTGTGATCGGCGCCGTCGCGCTCTCCTTCTTCGTGCGCCGGCAGAGGCGCAGCGCGCACCCGATGATCGACTTCCGCCTGTTCCGCAACGCCGCCTTTTCGTCAGGCGTCGCCGCAGCCTTGGTGACATCCGGAGCGCTCGTCGGCGTCGAGCTCGTGCTCAGCCAACGGCTGCAGCTCGTTGCCGACTATTCGCCGCTTGAGGCAGGCATCTTCATCCTGCCGATCCCGCTTGCCGCCTTCGTCGCCGGCCCGCTCACAGGCATGATGCTGCCGCGTCTCGGCCCCGAGATGGTGCTGCGCACCGGCCTGATCACTGCGGCTGCCGGCCTCGGTGCGTTTCTGGCGGTGCACGAAGCCGGCATCCTCGGCCAGATCGTCTGCCTGGTGGTGCTCGGCCTCGGCGTTGGCGCGACGATGACGGCCGCCTCCAGCGCCATCATGTCCAACGCCCCACCGCAGCACGCCGGCATGGCCGCCTCCATCGAGGAGGTCTCCTTTGAACTCGGCGGCGCCATCGGGATTGCGGTGCTCGGCAGCGTCATGTCGGTGGTCTACACCGCCTTCGTCGTGCTTCCGGAAGGAGCGGGTATATCGGCGATCGCGCGCGACAGCCTGGATGAGGCTTTGATATTGGCGGAAAAACTATCGCCCGAGGCGGCTGAAAACCTCGTGGCGCTCGCCAGGGCGGCCTTCGAAAAGGCATTCGTCGCCGTTGTCCTGTTGGCAACCGGCCTGTTGGTCACGACCGGTGCCGGCATCTGGTGGTTCACGCGAGGCAAATCGCGGCAACCGGTTCAATCCTACCGCGGCCATTGATCCCTCCAGCGCCGCGCGTGAAAACTGACGCGCGACGCTGTGACACTCTCATTGCCCTGCATGATCTTACCTAGATCCATGCCGATTGAAGGCGTTAGGCAGCAGGGATCAGTGCTTGACTGCCTCGCATTGGGCGATCGCCTCCACCATGGCCTGGAAGCGCACATGGTGGCGAACCGCATCCAGATCGGAATCCTGCTTGAACCACAGCAGCTGGTAGCAGGAACTCTGCGGCAACAGGCTCTCGAGCATGTCGAGCGCCGTATCGACATCGCCGAGGATCGAATAGACGCAGGCCGTGTTGTAGCGCGCGACGATATCCTCCGGATCGATGGCGATCGCGCAGGCCGCCCATTCGCGCGCGCGGTCCGCCTCACCCATATGGGCAAGCGCCAGCGCGCCACGATGCGCAGGTCCGGAATTTTCCGGATGCGACTCCAGCGCCCGTTCCGCCCTGCTGATGCCGATCTTCGCCCAATGTCCGCGCTCGGTCTCCTGGCCGAGCGATTTATAGGCGCTCATCAGGTGGATCGGCGAAAGATAGTCGTCGGGCCGGATTTCCGCAGCCCGTTTGAAGAACTCGATGGCGGTCTCGAACTCGCCGCGCATGAAGAGAAAGCGGCCGTAGTGAAAGTTTGCCTCGTAGAGCTGCGGATCGAGCGCCAAAGCGCGTTCGAACTCGGCAACAGCCTCTTCGCTTTGCCCGTCCTGGTGCAGGACCAGGCCTCTAGAAGCGTGGGCCTCTGCGAGATCAGGATCGAGCTCCAGTGCGCGCGCGCTCGTGCTTAAGATGCTTTCGAGCGGAAACTCGTGCTCATGCCAGTCGCGAAGGGCGGATTCGCAATCGGCGATGCCGGCATAGGCACGGGCAAAATTCGGGTCGAGCTCGACGGCTTTCTGGAACATGCGTCGGGCAAGCAGCAGATAGGAGCGCGTCCAGGCATGCGAGAAACGCCGGCCGCGCAGATAATAGGTATAGGCCTCGACACTCGTCGTCGGGTCCCGCTCGATCGCCTTTTTCTCTTCCGGCAAAAGCTTGATGCGCAGCTGATTGACGATGGCGTGGGTGATCTCGTCCTGAATGGCGAAGATGTCGGTGAGATCGCGATCGTAGCGGTCGGCCCACAAATGCGTACCGGTCAGCGCATCGATCAGCTGCCCGGTGATGCGAACCCGCCCGCCGGCCTTGCGCACACTGCCCTCGAGGATGAAGCGAACGCCGAGTTCCTGCGCCGCCGTTTTGACCCGCACCGACCGCCCCTTGTAGGTAAAGACCGTGTTGCGGGCGACCACGTGGAGGCGCGAGATCTTCGACAGATCGGTGATGATGTCCTCGGTGATACCGTCGGAAAAATACTCCTGCTCCGGATCGTGGCTCATATTGGTGAAGGGTAAAACGGCGACGGACAGCCCATAACCGTCGTCGACGGTCACCGTATGGGTCCCGTTCACCACCTTGGCGATCTTGGTCGGCGCACCCAGCGCGACGGAATAGACGTGAACGCCGGCCGCGATATTCTTCAGTGCGTGCTGGCCCTTGTCGACAAAGCCGACATCCAGCCTGGAGCCGACATGGTCGCGCACCGAAGCAGACACGGCGATGCCGGAGGGTTCGGCCAGGCCCTCGAGCCGGGCTGCGACATTGACGCCGTCTCCGAAAATATCACCGTCTTCGACGATCACGTCGCCCAGGTGCACACCGATGCGCAGCTCGATGCGCTTCAGTTGCGGAACGTCTTCGTTGCGAATGAGCATGCCGCGCTGAATATCCACAGCGCAGGCCACCGCGTTCACGACGCTCGCGAACTCGACCAGAATGCCGTCGCCGGTCAGCTTTACGATCCGGCCTTTGTGCCGGCTGACCTTCGGGTCGACCAGCTCGTTTTTGTGCCGCTTCATGGCGGCCAGCGTACCGGTCTCGTCAGCACCTATAAGACGGCTGTAACCAACGACATCGGCAGCGAGGATGGCAGCAAGGCGGCGTTCCAAGTAACCCCCGAATTCATCTCCGTGATGAAACCGACAATCTAGCGCGTTCTTCATGATCTGTCCTGCGCACTTTTCCAGCTACTACTATTGATCGAGTAACGGCATAGCAGAGTAGATCGACCGACACAGTTTCCAAGGGTACAACCGTGGCATCGCAGCGCTGGCGATTGAACCCGTCAGGGTCGAATAAGAACGGTGACCATCATCATGGCGATCGCGAAGACGGCGATCTTCCAGAAATCGCGGCGCTGCCTCAGACCCGGCAGGCCGATCGGCCAGATCAGCTGGATGGCCATCGCCAGAAGCAGAATGATCGCCAGCGCCTTTGACATATTCAGCCTATCCTCAGGGGAAGTTCCCCAACCCGGCGAAGCGTCACACCGCCGTCACCTTGTCGTCGCATCTAGCGCACGCTCGGTCGCGGCGCGCACCTGCTTTGATCCCGGAATTCGATACCGATTCTCGGGATGATGCATTAGAGGGCTATTGTTTCCGCCGCCGATTTGCAATGACCGGCGGGATAGAATCCGGCTGGCAATTCGGGGCACACCGCCCTAACTTGCTGACGGCAGAACGATTTTCGGATGGATGATGAGAAATAACCTGCTCCCCGTCGCCTCTCTCCTGCTGGGCACACTGTTTCTCTTCCTGGGCAACGGCCTGCAGGGCCTGCTTTTGCCGGTCAGAGGCACGGCCGAGGGCTACCCCACCACCATCCTCGGCCTGATCGGTACGTCCTGGGCGGCCGGTTTCGTGCTTGGCTGCTTCTTCGCGCCTGCTGTCGTCAAACGCATCGGCCACGTGCGTGCCTTCAGCGTCTTTTCGTCGCTGATCGCCATTGTCGCGCTGATGACCGGTATCCTGATCGACCCCACCTGGTGGCTGATCCTGCGTGCGCTCACCGGCTTTGCCACCGCCGGCACCTCGATGATCATCGAAAGCTGGCTCAACGAACGCGCCACCAATGAGAGCCGCGGCGTCATCTTTTCCCTTTACATCGCCATCACGCTCTTCGGCGTCGTCGGCGGCCAGATGATGATCCCGTTCGGTGATACCTCCACCAGCACTCTCTTCATGATCTGCGGCATTCTCTATTGCGTCGCGATGCTGCCGACCCTTTTGTCGAAGGCCGCCACGCCGCAGCCGCTGAAGCAGGTGCAGCTCGACCTGCGAGGGCTCTACCGAAACTCCCCGGTCTCCTTCCTCGGCATCCTGCTCGTCGGCATCGCCAATGGCGCCTTCGGCACGCTCGGCGCCGTCTTCGGCCGCCAGGCGGGCCTCTCCGACAGTACGGTGGCGGCGATGATGAGCGTGGCAATCTTTGCGGGCGCGGTCATGCAGTTGCCGGCCGGACGCCTCTCCGACCGCATCGACCGGCGCTACGTGCTAGCCGCCCTTGCCGGCGTCGGCGCGCTTGCGGGTCTCCTGATCTTCCTGGTGGAACCCACCCAGGTCTGGATCGTGCTGACACTGATCGCGATCTACGGCGCCGCCGCCAATGCGCTCTACCCAATCGCCGTTTCGCATGCCAACGACTTTGCGACCGCCGAGGATTTCGTCAAGGTTTCCGGTGGTTTGCTGCTGCTTTACGGTATCGGCACCATCATCGGGCCGACCATCGGCGGCCCGGTCATGACCGCGACCGGCCCCTACGGGCTGTTCATGATCACCGCCTGCGCCCACATCCTCATCACCGCCTATGCCATCATCCGCAGCCGCATGCGCGCGCCGGTGCCCGTCGCCGAGCGTGATGCCTTCTCGCCGATCAATACCGGCACGGCTGTGACGCCCGAGAGCCTGCAGCTGTCGCCACGCGCAGCGCCGTTTGATGAAACCCACGGCGACGATGGCGATATCGACCCCGAACAGGAGGAGAAGTCGAATGGGCCTGTTTGACGAAGACCTACCGAAAAAGAAACTGGCGCACGAGATCGGCAGCGACCTGTCACTTTTGTCGGTCGACGAACTCACGCAACGCATCGCGCTGCTGAACGAGGAAATTGCCCGGCTCGAGGCCGAGCGCGAGCGCAAATCCGCAAGCCGATCAGCGGCCGAAGGCCTGTTTCGCTAACGGCCGCGCAAGGACAATTGGCCCGAAACGGCGCTCTTTTAACGGTATATTAAGCATTCTCTGCGATTGTCTGATCATCCGGAGCTTTCCGGACTCAGACAATTTCTCCGACTGGCGAATGGGTCTGATTTTTCTCCCTGTTTTACCTTGAGAGCCGCTTTCCGCGGCTCTTTTTTTGTTTTGTCATAGGTCGCTGCAAAGAATTGTGGAGATTAACCCTTTCTTAAGAATGCTCTTGCGCGAAATGCGCTATGGCATCATTCTTCAGGCATAGAGGCCGGCAAGGAAACTTTTCCCAAAGCCGCCCGTTACCCGACTGTCGTGATGCGTTTGAACCAGGGAAAACAGGTCATGTCCGAAAGAGGATTGAATACCGTCAGTTTCGCGGGGCACGCGGCGGCGTCGGCGCAGTTCAAGGCGCTCTATTCGGAAGGCATGGGTCTGGTCGAAGAAACCGCGAGCTATCTCGACGGTCCCGGTCGCCTGGCATCCAAGGTCTTGCCGCGCATGGCATCGGTCCTCTATGCAGCAGAATCCATGCGCCTCACCACCCGCCTGATGCAGATGGCATCGTGGCTCCTGCTTCAGCGCGCCGTCAACAATGGCGAGATGAGCCGTGACCAGGTGCTTTCGGAAAAGAGCAAGGTTCGCCTCGACAGCTTCAACGTCGACCGCAGCGCGCCCGGCTGGAGCGAGCTTCCGGAATCGTTCCGTGATCTCATCGAGCGCTCTCTGCGCCTGCAGAACCGCGTCGCCCTGCTCGACCGCGAGATCTACCGCCCGCAGGAAGCCTCGACCTTCGTTCCGGACAACCAGAACGGCGTCAAGGCGCAGATCAAGCTGCTCCAGACGGCCTTCGGCACCAATTGATCTGAAGATTTTCGGCAGTCTGCTGCCAGTGAAACAGACCCGGCCTTTGAGCCGGGTTTTTTCGTGCGCCGATCAGGCACGCTCGTATGTGACTGCGATCGGAGATCTCATCCGGCATCGGAAACGGAAGTCAGAACAACAAAAAGCCCGGCAGAGCCGGGCTTCGAAAACGCGCCAAGAGAGCGTGCGATTAGAGGCCGAGGCCTTCGAAACGCTTCTTGAACTTGGAGACGCGGCCGCCGCGGTCCATGAGCTGCTGGTTGCCGCCCGTCCAGGCCGGGTGCGACTTCGGGTCGATTTCCAGGTTCATGGTGGCGCCTTCAGAACCCCAGGTCGAGCGGGTTTCGTATTCGGTGCCGTCAGTCATGACCACCTTGATCAGGTGATAGTCGGGATGGATATCTGCCTTCATAATGATCTTCCTAGAGTTCCAGGGTCCAATTGTCGCAAGGCATTGCGACTTCGAGACCGAACACGTAAATGAAGCCGCGGACCGCCTGATGGGCCACGGCTTCCCAATTCGATGCCGTGCCTATACATCAAGGTCTGCGGGATAACAAGTGCCGCGCGGAAGACTCATGGGCAAACCCGCCCCCTCCGTGATTGGCGAACGGGGGTCATGTGTCCGAACGAGAAAACCAGTCGCCAGCGCGCAAATCCATTCGCCCTCTCGCCACGCTGCTGCCCTACCTCAAGCGCTACCGATATCTGGTTATCGGGGCCGGAATTTCGCTCGTGACCGCGGCGATAACGACCCTGACGCTGCCGCTCGCCGTCAGGCGCATGGTCGACAACGGCTTTTCCAATTCCGACAGCGGCTTCATCAATACCTACTTTGCGATGCTGATGATGCTCGCCATCATCCTCGCCTTGGCGAGCGCTGCGCGCTACTACTTCGTCATCACCCTTGGCGAACGCATCGTCGCCGATCTCCGCCGCAACGTCTTTCAGCACGTCACCCGGCTTTCAGCGTCGTTCTTCGACGTCAACCAGTCGGGCGAGATCGTCTCGCGGCTGACGGCCGACACCACGCAGCTCAAGTCCGCCGTCGGTGCGACGGCATCGGTCGCCCTTCGCAACCTGATCCTGTGTCTCGGCGCCATCGGCATGATGGTCTACACCAGCCCGAAGCTGTCGAGCCTGGTGCTGGCGGCAATTCCGGTGATCGTGTTTCCGCTGGTCGGCTTCGGCCGCTCCGTCCGCCGCCGCTCGCGCGAGGCGCAGGACACGCTGGCAACGGCATCGGCCTATGCCGGCGAGGCGATTGCCGCCTCGCGCACCGTTCAGGCCTTCAACAGCGAAGACATCGCCAACAACCGCTTCGGCACGGCGGTCGAGGATGCCTTCGGCGCCGCTCGCTCGGCGATCAAGGCGCGTTCGGTGCTGACGGCCTTTGCCATCACCATGGTGTTCGGCAGCGTCGTCGCGGTCCTCTGGTTCGGGGCGCGCGACGTGCTCGCAGGCAATCTCTCGGCCGGCACGCTCAGCCAGTTCCTGCTCTATTCGGTATTTGCCGCAGGCAGCCTCGGCTCGCTCTCTGAGGTCTGGGGCGAGCTTTCGCAGGCGGCCGGCGCCGCAGAGCGGCTGAACGAACTGCTAACCGAAGTCCCTGATATCAAGGCGCAGGAAAATCCTGTCGCCCTTCCATCGCCCGCACTTGGCGCCATCAGCTTCGACGACGTCTATTTCGCCTATCCGGCACGCCCCGATTACAAGAGCCTGAACGGCCTGAGCTTTGCGATCAAACCGGGCGAAACGGTCGCAATCGTCGGCCCATCCGGCGCCGGCAAAAGCACCGTCTTTTCGATGCTGTTGCGGTTCTATGATCCGGCAAAGGGCGCTGTCACCGTCGATGGCATCGATATCCGCACCGTCGACCCGAAGGAACTGCGCGCCCGCCTGGCGATCGTGCCGCAGGACGTCACCATCTTTGCGTCCTCCGTTCACGACAACATCGCCTTCGGCGTGCCGGGCGCAAGCCGCGAGGCCGTGCGCGCTGCAGCCGTCGCCGCCCAGGCCGACGAGTTCATCGGCCGGATGGAAAAGGGCTACGACACGCTGGTCGGCGAGCGCGGCATTACGCTCTCGGGCGGCCAGCGCCAGCGCATTGCCATTGCCCGCGCCATTTTGCGCAATGCCCCGATCCTTCTGCTCGACGAGGCGACCTCTGCGCTCGACGCCGAAAGCGAAACGCTGGTCCAGAAGGCACTTGAAGGTTTGCTGCATGAGCGCACGACCATCGTCATCGCCCATCGGCTCGCAACCGTCCTGAAGGCAGACCGTATCCTGGTGATGGAACACGGCCGTGTGGTCGAAGAGGGAACCCATGCCTCGCTGATCCGCCAGGACGGGCTCTATGCGAAGTTGGCACGGTTGCAGTTCAACCACGGCGCCGAGGAGCTGTTCTTGAGCCCGAACAAGTAATACAAACACGACGATAGTCTGATGCCGGCACGCCCGGCACGCCATTGCCGCTCGAAAGCCGGACCCTATTCTATAGGTGCCGGCTTTTTTTCGGCCGCCACGCCAGTTGTGGACTGTCCAGGGAGGACCCTAATGACGTTTTCGAACTTGACCCGACGAGCGGCGCTTGCGCTCGGCTTCACTGCACTCACCGTTTTCGGAACTGGTACCCAGGCAAGCGCTCAAGGCTTTCCGGATCGCGCCGTCACCCTCGTCGTTCCCTTTGCCGCCGGCGGCTCGACCGACGTGGTGGCACGTATCGTCGCACAGAAGATGTCGGAAGATCTCGGACAGCAGGTCATCGTCCAGAACGTCGCCGGCGCCGGCGGCAACCTCGGTGCGGACAATGTCGCGCGCGCCGATCCGGACGGCTACACGATCCTCATGGGCACGGTCGCGACCCACGCCCTCAACCCGCTGATCCTCAAGACCAAACCCTATGACCCGGAAAAGGACTTCGCGCCGATCTCGCTTCTGGTCATCGTGCCGAACGTGCTGGTGGTCAATCCGGAGATG
This sequence comes from Ensifer adhaerens, assembly GCF_013283195.1. Classification (GTDB taxonomy): domain Bacteria; phylum Pseudomonadota; class Alphaproteobacteria; order Rhizobiales; family Rhizobiaceae; genus Ensifer; species Ensifer adhaerens_G. The sequence continues at coordinate 208,762 of NZ_JABEKT010000005.1, forward strand.
CCGGCCAAGACCGTCGCGGAATTGCTGGCGCTCCTGAAGGCCAAGCCCGATGAATATGCCTACGCCTCTTCCGGCAACGGTACGCCGTTGCACCTCTCCGGCGAACTCTTCAAGACGATGGCCGGCGTCAGCATGCAGCACATCCCCTACAAGGGCGCGGGCCCGGCGCTGAACGATGTCATCGGCAACCAGGTGCCGATCATGTTCGACAACCTGCCGTCCTCCTCCGGGCACATCAAGGCCGGCACCTTGCGGGCGCTTGCGGTCACCACAGCCGAACGGGCGCCCTCTTTCCCCGACGTGCCGACGGTCGCTGAAGCCGGCATACCAGGCTACGAAACCTACACTTGGAACGCGCTGTTTGCGCCGGCCAACACGCCCGAACCCGTTGTCGCCCGCCTCAACGAAGCGGCCAACAAGGCGCTTGCCGATCCGGCCGTGGTCGAGCGCATGAAGGAGTTTAGCGCCACCATCGTCGGCTCGACGCCTGCGGAGCTCGGCGCCCACGTCAAGGCGGAGCTGGCAAAGTGGACGCCCATCGTTCGCGACGCCAACATCCAGATGGATTGATCCCAAGCGATCGGTTTCCATCCGGCGGATCAGCCCCTCATCCGGCTGCCGCCACCTTCTCCCCGCTTAGCGGGGCGAAGGGACATTGCGGCACGCGCCGACTTAACCTTGCATGCTGCGCCTGGCGGCGACATGCCTCCCGCTGCCCACCCCCGAGGCGCCGAGCCCACCTCGAGCGAAATCGCTTCACGTTCGGGCCTGGAAAGGTTCTGCCACCACAATCTGTGTACCAACCGCGGCCAGCGTCCCCTCTCCCCGCTTGGCGGGGAGAGGGCTAGGGTGAGGGGCAAGTTACGCCGAGCAAAGTTGGTCGGTTTGCTTTACTCAAACCGTCCCGGCGGCACCCCGGCCGGCCACGCGCCCTGAGTAGATACAGCCACCAAGAAATGTGCCTTCAAGCGCGTTGTAGCCATGCATGCCGCCGCCGCCGAAGCCTGCCACTTCGCCGGCTGCATAAAGCCCCGGCACCGGCTCGCCCGACTGTTCGAGCACCTGGCCCGACAGATTGGTCTGCAGACCGCCGAGCGTCTTGCGCGTCAGGATATGCAGCCGGACGGCAATCAACGGTCCGGCCTTGGAGTCCAGCAGGCGGTGCGGTTTGGCGGTGCGCAACAGCCGGTCGCCGCGGTAGGAGCGTGCCCCGCGGATCGCCGTAACCTGCGCATCCTTGGAGAAAGGGTTGGTGATCTCGCGATCGCGCGCCTCGATCTGGTCGCGCAGGTGATCGACCGAGAGGCGGTTCTCGCCGGTCAGCGCATTCATCGCCGGCACGAGATCGTCGAGCCGGTCGCGCACGAGAAAATCTTCGCCCTTGTCCATGAAGGCCTGCACCGGTCCGGGCGGATTCTTGCCCAAACGCTTGAGAAGAAGCGAGATGCTCTTGCCGGTCAGATCGGGATTCTGCTCGGAACCCGAGAGCGCGAATTCCTTCTTGATAATCGCCCTTGTCAGGACGAACCAGCTGTAATCATGACCGCTGTCGCGAATGGCCTTGAGCGTGCCAAGCGTATCGAAGCCGGGCATGGCGGGTGCCGGAAAGCGATTGCCGTCGGCATCGCACCAGAACGACGAGGGACCCGGCAGGATGCGGATGCCGTGATCCGGCCAGATCGGGTCGAAATTCCTAAGGCCTTCGGTATAGTGCCACATGCGATCGGAATTGATTACCGAGCCGCGGGCGCGGGAAGCGATCTCCAGCATCCGGCCATCGACATGATGCGGTACGCCGCAGACCATCGTCGCCGGCGGCTGGCCGAGCCGCTTGCGCGGCCAGTTGCGCCGCACCAGTTCAGGGTTGCCGCCGATACCGCCCGATGTGACGATCACGGCGCCCGCCGATATCTCGAAGTCTCCGTAGACGTCACGCGAGCTGCGCGCTCCCCGGCCGACAGGATCAGCCTTGAGCACCGAACCGCGCGCACCGGTGACCGCCCCATCGGTCGTTACCAGCTCATCGACGCGGTGGCGGAAACGAAAGCGCACGAGACCACGGCTTTCGGCCTCGCGCGTCAGCCGTACGAACGGCTCGAGCACAGCTGGACCCGTTCCCCACGTGACGTGGAAGCGCGGCACCGAGTTGCCGTGGCCATGGGCAAGGCCACCGCCGCGTTCGGCCCAGCCGACGACGGGAAACCAGCGCATGCCGAGCTGATACAGCCAACTGCGCTTCTCACCGGCAGCGAAATCGAGATAGGCATCCGCCCATAGTCGTGGCCAGTGATCTTCCGGACGATCGAATTGCGACGAGCCCATCCAGTCCTGGCGGGCAAGCTCTCTGCTGTCCCTGATGCCCATGCGGCGCTGCTCGGGACTGTCGACGAAAAACAGGCCGCCAAGCGACCAGAAGGCCTGGCCACCGAGGTTCTGCTCCCCCTCCTGGTCGAGAACGATGACCTTGCGGCCGAGTACTGCCGCCTCCGACGCCGCCACAAGACCGGCAAGGCCGGCACCGACCACCAGTACATCACAATCCATCCAAGGCGCCTCCCCGCATCCCCCTCGGAGATGCAAGTTTCACTCGCCTTCAGGAAGGCCGGCTCTCTCCAGCATCCCCGAAGATGCAAGCGTCGTGCATCCCTCGGTCGAAAGTGTTACGCGCACGTCAAGGTCAATTCAAGGGCACGGGGGCCAGGAGGTCGACGCGAACTTCGTCTCGGTCAGCGCGACCTATTTCTCGGTCAGCTTCAGCTCGATGCGACGGTTTTGCGACCGCGCCTCGACGCTGTCGCCCTCGGCGATCGGCTGATACTCGCCGAAACCGGCCGCAACCAGCCTGTCGGCCGGCACGCCCTTCGAGATCAGGAACTTGACGACGGATGTGGCACGGGCAGACGAAAGCTCCCAGTTGTCGGCATAACGACCGGTGCCCGAAAGCTGGACATTGTCCGTGTGTCCGTCAACGCGTAGCACCCAGTTGATCTCGGCTGGAATTTCCTTGGCAAGGTCGAGCAGGGCCGAGGCGAGCTTGGCCATTTCGACCTGCCCCTCGGGATTGAGCTCGTTGCCGCCCGAAGGGAAAAGCACCTCCGACTGGAAGACGAAGCGGTCGCCGACGATACGGATGTTTTCGCGATCGGACAGGATCTCACGCAGTCGACCGAAGAAATCCGAGCGATAGCGGTTCAGCTCCTGCACCCGCTGCGCCAGCGCGACATTCAGCCGGCGGCCGAGATCGGCGATCTTGGTCTGCGAGGACGCGTCCTTGGCTTCAGACGCCTGCAAGGCTTCCTCGATCGCCGCGATCTGGCTGCGCAGCGCCGCGATCTGCTGGTTCAGAAGCTCGATCTGGCTCATGGCGCGAGCGCTGGTCTGGCGCTCGGCGTCGAGCTCGGCGCCGACGCGTCCCAGCTTCTCATTGGCGGCATCCGCGCTGCCGGCGCCCTTGTCGAGCAGGGCCTGAAGGCGGGAGCGTTCGCCTTCCGACTGGGAGAGCGAAGCCTGCAGATTGGCAAGCGAATCTTCAAGATCCTGCTTGCCGCTCTTTTCAAGCGCCAGCAGCTGCGTCAGTTCGTTGATCTGGCTGTTCAGCCGCGTCAGAACCTCGTCCTTGCCGCTGATCTCGCGGCTGAGCAGGAACTGAGCCAGCACGAAGACGCTGAGCAGGAACATGATCGACAAGAGCAGCGTCGATAGGGCATCGACGAAGCCTGGCCAATAATCGATGGTGCGCTGTGTGCGGCCTTTGCGGGCAAGCGCCATGGATCATTCCCCTCCGGTGTCGTCCGCATGGCTGTGTTTGGCCTGCGATCCGGATTTCTCGCCGTTCACCGAAATGCGCTCGGAGTGGCCGATGCGTGTCGTCAGCTTGTCCAGCGTCTTGCGCATGGCCTTGGCTTCTTCCTGCTGCGCCTCGATCCAGTCGCGCAGCATCTGCTGCTCGCCGCGCATGTTCTTGACCAGGCCCTGGATGCCCTCGGCAAGGCTCGCCATCGCCGCCGTCGTGCGCTGGTTGGACCCGCCTTCATGGTTGAGGCGGACGAGCTGGTCGGTCAGCCGCTTCAGCTCTTCCACCGGCGCACCGGTCGGCAGGCCACCGTCGATCGACAGTTCCGAACCGACGTCGGTGACGGAGGACAGCCAGTTTTCAAGCTCGGTATAGAAACGGTTCTGCGCCCGACCGGCCTGCAGATCGAGAAAGCCGAGGATCAGCGAGCCGGCAAGACCGAAGAGCGACGTCGAGAAGGCCGTGCCCATGCCGGTGAGCGGCGCCGAAAGGCCTGTTTTCAGGGCGCCAAGTACATCTTCGGTGCTGCCGGAACCGGCATCCAGCGACTGGATGACGGTATTGATCGAGCCGATGGTGCCGAGCAAGCCCCAGAAGGTGCCGAGCAGGCCGAGGAAAACGAGAAGGCCGGTCAGGTAGCGCGTGGTGTCGCGCGATTCATCCAGACGCGTCGCAATCGAATCCAGGATCGACCTGAGCGCCGTCGTCGAAATCGCCGTCTGGCGACCGCCGATCAGCGCGCGCATCGGCGCGAGCAACACCGGGTCACGCCCGACCTTGTCTGCGCTGCCGGCGGCGCGGAACGAATTGAACCAGCGCACTTCGGGGCGAAGGCCGAGCACGTGATTGAACGCCAGGAGGATGCCGATCAGCAGCACCCCGAGGATCAGCCCGTTGAGGCCCGGATTGGCGAGAAAGGCATTGTGTGCCTGCCGAAAGAGAATCGCGCCGACGAAACCGACGATGATCAGGAAGATCACCATGGTCCAGAAAAAGTGCATGGGGCTCGAAAGCTTATGCGGATTGTAATCTGCTTCCACGCCTTCCCGACCGTCCCACCCGGACAGATGCAGTTTCGTCATGGGTATACCATTCTCCCGGTTGCATTTGGCGGAACGGTGCCGCGACGCGTCGGAGCCTACTGCATAATTCCTCAAATCGGAATCGATTTAAGGAGAAAGTTATGCAGCCTGTTTGGAGCGCGGCGGCGTCCATGGCGCGTGATGTTTGACGCGGAGCGCTGTAGGCAAACTTTGCGCCGAATTGAAGGAAAAACAAAAGCCTCCGACGCGTGGCGCACCGGAGGCTTGTCAGCCATGGAACGAATGGCGTTGATTATTTCGTCGGGATCGGACGGTGAACGACGTCGCGCAGCGCCTTGGTGATGTACTCGTTGCCGCAGACGATCGAACCTTCGTCGACCGGCTTGGAGCCGCCGTCGATATCCGTCGACCAGCCACCGGCCTCGCGGATAAGAAGCACGCCGGCCGCGATGTCCCAGGCCGCCAGGTCGCGCTCCCAGTAGCCGTCGAAACGGCCGGCAGCGACATAGGCGAGATCGAGCGCAGCCGAGCCCATGCGACGGATGCCGGCGACTTCGCCCATCACGTGACGCAGTTCGATCAGGTATTTGCCGTGATTGCCGCGACCGAGATGCGGCGTGCCGGTGGCGATCACCGCATCCGACAGGGCCTTGCGCGCTGCCACGCGCAGACGACGGTCATTGAGGAAGGCGCCGCCGCCGCGCTCGGCCGTATAGAGTTCGTCCGTCGCAGGGTTGAACACGACGGCACCGACAATCTCGCCCTGGCGCTCGAGCGCGATCGAGACAGCGAAATGCGGAATGCCGTGCAGAAAATTGGTGGTGCCGTCGAGCGGATCGACGATCCAGCGATGGGCGCCATCCGTGCCGATGATCTCCTCGCCTTCTTCGCCGAGGAAGCCATAGGTCGGACGCGCCTTCAGCAGTTCTTCGCGGATGAGCTTTTCAGCCTTGCGGTCGGCCTGCGATACGTAGTCGCTCGGTCCCTTGAGCGAGACCTGCAGGTTCTGTACTTCACCGAAATCGCGCGCGAGCGACTTGCCGGCCTTGAAGGCGGCCTGGACCATGACATTGAGAAGAGCTGAACGGGCCATCTGGCGATCCTTGTGAAGCGAAGGCCGATCGAGCCTTCTCGATCGGACATTGAACCTGTGTGACGAAATGCGAAGCGCCTGCCGTTCGGGCAAGGCTTGTCATCGAGTTCCGTCGTCAAAAAACCGAGTGAAGATCACTCCGCCCCGGGGCGTGCCGGAAGCAATGGCGCCAAGGGCTAAAATCGGGGCTTCAAGACCACAAAAGCCCCGAAAGTTCAAGAGAAATAGCGCCTGGCCCCACCGAACGGTCGAGATTCAGGCGCCAGAAATGCTGGTCAGGTCGAGCGAAACTTGTTGGCCGCGCTGAGTGCCGCCTTCTGCTGCTGCTCATTGAGACCAAGGTAAAAGTCTTCCAGCGCATCATCCTTGAGGCCGGCGCGGCGCGACAGCACATACCACTTTGCGGCTTCGACCGGATTGGGCCGGGTGCCGATGGCATTGACATAGAGATGCGACAGCCGGTTCTGCGCCACGACATTGCCGCCTTCCGCCGCCCGCTTCATCCAGCCGAAACCGTCCTCCAGGTTGCGATCGCCGGCGATGCCTTCGATCATCCAGATAGCGATGTCGAGCTGCGCCGTATCGTAACCGGCATGGGCGGCGCGAAGCAGCCACCCTCTCGCCCTTGCCCGCTTGCTCTCGTCGATGCCATCGACGTTGAGGTAGATCTGCGACAGCGCATATTGCGCGTCGGCGATCCCCTGCTCGGCCGATTTTTCGTAGTAGGGCATCGCCGCCTTCAGACCCTTCGGGCCCGGGCTGTCGGCCACCAGCGTCTGGCCGTAGTTGAACTGGGCCGATGCATTGCCGAGATCAGCCGCCTTCTTCATCAGTTCTTCGGATTTCTTCCGGTCGCGCTTGACGTAGCGCCCCTCCATCAGGATCAGCGCGTATTTGAACATCGCCGCCGGGTTGCCGTTCTCTGCCGCCTGTCCGTACCAGAACGCCGCCTGCTTGGCATTGCGTACGACACCGAGGCCCTGTTGCAGGATCTCGGCAACAAGCGTCTGGGCCGCCGGATCGCCAAGCTGGGCCCGCGGAAGTGCCAGATCCATCGCCGTCAGATAGTAACCGCGCTGGAAAGCGCCGTAGGCTTCGTCAACCTTGCCGGCAAACGGCTTTTCCGCCGGCAAGGCCGGCAACTCCGCGCCCATGCGGTCGAAGACGTTGACGCCTTGTGACGGCACCGTGCCGTCTCCGGCCTTCTTCTTCGCTACCGGATCACCCGGCTTGCCCACAGGCTTGCCGGCGGCAGTGCCGTCTTCCGGCATCGCTGCGCCATTGAAGGGCGTGATGCGGCCGCGTTTGGCAGCGCCGCTGTCATCGCCATTGACGCCTTCACCCGGCACATCGGCCGGCTTTTCCGGCACGGGCACCGATTGCTCCTGCGCAGGAACTGGCTGTTCCTGCGCACGCACCGGCGTCGTCGCGACGGTAGCGGCGGCGGCAAGGAGGGCAACGCCCCAGCTGAGCTTTGACGACTGTCGGTACAACATCGACACGTCTTAATCTTCAAACCGTGGCGCTTTTTCGTCAAGAAGCGCGTTGACGGCGGCAACGATCGAGGGCGCCTGCTCAGGCTCGCCGAAGACGGCCAGACGAAGGGCAACGAACTCGGCCCCGGTTTCGGCAGCCGCCAGCGCCGATTGCGGATCCGTGCCGCCCATGACGATGCAGGGGATCTCGATCATCGAGGCCCACCATTCGGCCAGCGCCAGGTTTTTCGGATGCGCATCCGGCTTGATGTCGCCGTCGGTCTTGCCGAAGAACACATAATCCGGGCGCACTTCGCCGACTTCCAGCGCATGATGACGGTCGGCCGCGTTGCCACCGCCGACGATGAGTTTCGGCGTATGCTTCTCGATCGCCTCGCCGAGCACTTCGGCATTGCCGGAAATGTGCAGGCCGTCGGCCTTGACGCGCCCGGCCACGCGGCTGTCGCCGTCGATCAGCGCAGCAGCGCCTGCCTCCTGGATGATCGGCACGAGAAGCTCGGCATGTTTCTGGAACTCGCTATCGTCGAGGCCGTATTGCGGCACGATCACCGAAGCGACGTCGCCGCCCTTCAGGGCGTCGGCAAGCACCTTGGCGCGTTCCGCCGGATCGGCGATATCGGGTGCGATCAGCACCAGGCGGCAGCGTTCACTTGTCTTGCTCATGACATCCATTTCCGGCTGTGCCCGCTTGTCGGCGGAAACCAGCGCTCGATTTCGTTTGGGAAAACCGATAGACGGAGACGTCAAAAGGATCAACCGCCACCGATGCTTCCCGACCTCGACTTCTATCTCGTCGCCATACCGGCGGTTCTTCTCGTTGGCCTCAGCAAGGGCGGCATGGGCGAAGCCCTTTCGCTGATGGGCGTGCCGATCCTGTCCATGGCCGTCTCACCGGTTCAGGCGGCAGCGCTGCTTTTGCCGATCCTGATTGCGATGGATCTCGTCTCGCTCTGGATGTGGCGCAAGCATGGCGATCGCAAGACCCTGATCATGCTTTTGCCCGGCGCCATCGCCGGCATTCTCATCGGTTGGGCGACATCGGCCTATGTCTCGCGCGACTATCTGCGGCTGATCATCGGCCTTATCACCGTGCTGTTCGTGCTGCGCTATGTCTACAATGTCTGGCGCATGCGCAATGGAATTACAATCAAGCCCAAGCAGCAACGGGCCGGGCCGGCGACGCTCTGGGGCTCGTTCGCCGGCTACGGCAGCTTCGTCGCCCATGCCGGTGGTCCGCCGTTTCAGATCTACGCGCTGCCGCTGCAGCTCGATCCGCGCGAATATACCGGCACGATCGTTCGCTTCTTCGCCATCCTCAATGCCGTCAAGCTCATTCCTTATTTTGCACTGGGCCAGCTCGACATGAGCAATCTGAAAATCTCCGCGACGTTGTTTCCGCTGGCGATCGTCGCCACCGTCTGCGGCGCCTTTATCGTTCGCCGCATGAAGCCGCAGATCTTCTATCCGTTCATGTATAGCATGGCCTTCATTGCCGGGCTCAAGCTCTTGTGGGATGGCCTCAACAGCCTGCTGGTCGGGGCCTGAGCGTATCAAAGCAAGCCATCATATTGCATAGCAAAATGAGGATGCCGCAATGCACAATTTTCTTGCCGCCCCACCAGAATTCGCTTAACGTCGGCTCATGACCATTGCGGACCCTTTCGATGCTATCGCGGATCCCAACCGGCGTTACCTGCTGGAGGAATTGCGGCGTGCGCCGAAAACGGTCAACGAACTGGCCGTGGGATTGCCGATCAGCCGCCCTGCGGTATCGCAGCACCTGAAGGCTCTCCTGGACTGCAATCTGGTTTCGGTCGAAGCCAATGGCACCCGGCGAATTTACGCGATCAACCGCCCCGGCTTCGACAGGCTCAACCTTTGGTTGGATCAGTTCTGGGCGTGATGCTCCGGTGGAAGCGTAACCGCCGCCTGACACAAAACGACCGGGCATCAAACCCGGTCGAGCGATCTGTATCTTCCGTTGAGGGGATTGGTTGTGAACCTTGTCGCGTCGTCTCCTTGGAGAGGACACCTCCCGTTGTTACTGGGAATTACCGTTCATAATCAGTGAGTCGAGGAGCGAAGCCTTTCGATTTCGTCCTTGATGCGCAGCTTCCTTCGCTTGATGTCGCTGATCATTTCGTCCTCGGTGGAGGGCTGGTTCATTGCTGCATGAAGCTCCTGCTCCAATGCGCCATGTTTTTTCTCAAGCGTTGCAAGATGAGCCTCAATGGTCATTGGCAGTCCCTTCCTTTTGCTTGCATCCGGCAGGTAAATGCCGGATGTTCCATGGTTGTAACCTTACTACTGTGCCACGCCATTTTTCATTTGTCGAAGGCGAAATGATGACGACGGATAACTTCCCGTTACCGCCCAAGATGTGATAGAGCGGCGCATGAAATTCCGGTTCGAGGAGGACTTCGCAACCGGGCTGATGGGGATCGCTTTGCATGCCGGACCAGGACCAGGCCGAACTCAGATTGACCGCCGCGCGGCTGAGGCAGGAACATGAAGACTATGATGCTGCCATCAACGCCATGATCCAGACCGGCTGCGATGCGCTGAGAGTTCAGCGCATGAAGAAGAAGAAGCTGGTCATCAAGGACAAGATCACCAAGATCGAAGACCAGATCATTCCCGACATCATCGCCTGAAGCGGAACCTTAAAGACGTGCTCGACACCACGACCCCACCCGTCGCCATCATCATGGGAAGCCAGTCCGACTGGGAGACGATGAAGAACGCCGCCGATACGCTCGACGCGCTCGACATTGCCTATGAAGCCCGCATCGTCTCGGCACACCGTACGCCTGACCGGCTCGTCAGCTTCGCCAAAGGCGCGCGCGACGAAGGCTTCAAGGTCATCATCGCCGGCGCCGGCGGCGCCGCCCATCTTCCGGGCATGTGCGCATCGATGACGCCGCTGCCGGTCTTCGGCGTGCCCGTGCAGTCGAAAGCGCTCTCCGGGCAGGACAGCCTTCTCTCCATCGTGCAGATGCCGGCCGGCATCCCTGTCGGAACGCTGGCGATCGGCCGTGCTGGCGCCGTCAACGCCGCACTGCTGGCCGCAGCCGTGCTGGCGCTCAGCGACAACGACCTGGCCGACCGTCTCGACGACTGGCGCGAGCAGCAGACCGTTGCCGTCGCGGAATATCCGGTAGACGACGCATGACCACCATCGGCATCATTGGCGGCGGCCAACTCGGCCGCATGCTGGCCATGTCTGCTGCACGGCTGAACTTTCGCACCATCATCCTCGAGCCGCAGCCCGACTGTCCGGCAGCGCAGGTGGCAAACAAGCAGATCGTCGCCGCCTATGACGATGACGAAGCGCTCGATGCCCTGGCGGCCGCCTGCGACATCATCACCTACGAATTCGAAAACGTGCCGGTCGCGGCTGCCGCGAGACTTGCGCGCGCCCGGCCGGTGTTTCCGCCGCCGAAGGCACTGGAAGCCGCCCAGGATCGTCTGGTGGAAAAGCGCTTCCTCAACGACAGCGGCATCGTCACCGCCCGGTTTCACGCCGTCGACAGCCAGGGCGATCTCGAGGCCGCACTTGCCGACTTTGGCGGTTCCGGCGTCCTGAAGACCTGCCGCCTCGGCTACGACGGCAAGGGTCAGCGCGTGTTCCGCTCAGAACAGGACAGCCCGCAGGGCGCTTTCGCAGCACTCGGCTCCGTGCCCTTGATCCTCGAGAGTTTCGTGCCGTTCGAACGGGAAATCTCCATCATCGCCGCCCGCTCGGTCGATGGCGCTGTCGCCTGTTACGATCCGGCAGAAAACGTTCACCGCAACGGCATTCTTCATACTTCTACCGTGCCCGCCGCCATCAGCGCGGCGACCGCGGAAGCTGCGCGCGCTGCGGCCAAGGCGATCCTCGATGCGCTCGGTTACGTCGGTGTCATCGGCGTTGAGTTCTTCGTGCTTGCCGACGGCAGCCTCGTTGCCAATGAAATGGCGCCGCGCGTGCACAATTCCGGCCATTGGACGGAAGCGGCCTGCATCGTCTCGCAATTCGAGCAGCACATTCGCGCCGTGACCGGCCTGCCTCTCGGCAATCCTGTCCGCCACTCCGACTGCGTGATGCAGAACCTGATCGGCGACGACATCGACGACGTGCCGGCCTGGCTTGCCAAGGACAACGTCTTCGTCCATCTCTACGGCAAGACAGAAGCGCGGCCGGGCCGCAAGATGGGTCACATCACCCGCCTGACGTGAGCCTCAAAGCCACAGAAATGCGGGGCAAGGCGCCGAAATCCGGCCTCTTGCGGTTGACACAACTGGGGTGACACGGTATTTGCCATCCCACCTTACGGAGCGCGCTGCATGGCGCGCTTTTGATTGTTAGAAATACCGGGCGAATTTTGTTTCCCCGAAACCTGCGGATCAGGAAAATGAAGATCAAGAATTCGCTCAAGTCGCTGAAGACCCGCCACCGCGAAAACCGTCTGGTTCGTCGCAAGGGCCGTATGTATATCATCAACAAGCAGAACCCGCGCTTCAAGGCACGTCAGGGCTGAAGCCCAGACTGGTTTCTGTTGGCACCTCGCTTCGGCGATGTCCCAGAATTGATTTTGAAACTATTCCGTGGCGAGCTAACATGCTCGCCATGCGAGTTTTTGTACCCTTGATTCTGGCGTGTACCGCCCTCCTCTCCGCCTCAGTTGGAGTCGGCACCCTGGCTTTCGCCGCAGAGACGGCGCCGGAAACCGAGGCCGCCAGCCTCACCACTCCCAAGCAACGCGTGGACGCCCTGTTCTCCGACCTCAAGAAGGAACGAGACGCCGACAAGGCGCGCGAGCTCGCCAACCAGATCCGCATGGAATGGCAGGATTCCGGCAGCGCCACGGTCAACCTGCTGATGCAATGGGCCGACAAGGCGATCGCCGACAACAAGCAGCCGGCAGCGCTCGATATTCTCGACCAAGTCATTACGCTGGCCCCCAGCTACGTCGAAGGCTGGAACCGCCGGGCCACGCTTCATTACATGATGGGCAACTATCGCAAGTCGATGTCCGATATCAATCACGTCCTGTCGCTGGAGCCACGCCACTTCGGCGCGCTCACCGGCATGGCCGAAATCCTCGGCTCGGCCGGCAAGGACGAGCTGGCGCTGAGGGCGTGGGAGCAGCTCCTGGCGATCTATCCCGCCGACCGAAAGGCACAGGAGCAATTGGGTGAGCTGACCGAAAAGCTAGCGGGCAGCAAGACGTAAGCCCGCCGGATGTCCTCCGTCGGAGCAGCGATACACCGCAGCCCTTCGCAATGGGCATGCGGACAAAAGCGCCTGTTCCTGTCGCGTGACCCGAAGGCGAAAGACTTCGAGGCATCATGAGTGAGCGGTACGCCGCGCCTGTCTCCTGACGGCCCTGAACTCAGCCCGTTCTTCTTTTGCACCAACACCGGCTGGCAAAGCTAAGCCTGGGTCACGGCGACATCGTCATCGACATCTCAGCCGATCAATTCGCCGCATCTCCCGTATTGACCACCGATCGGTAGGATCGTCGGTACAGCAAAGGCGCCGCTGATACGGCGTTGCCTGAATTATTCTCACCCGTCAGCGTGCCGCCGACGAAATCTGGCCACGATGGCTGTGCATGAGCCGAGTGGCATCGCCATCCGTCCCCTGAAGGTTTGACACTGCCGAACGAGAGGATCCACCGAGACAATGGTTCTAGCCGCCCTGTTCATCGTTGCCCTCACGCTTGTCGGTATTGCCTACAGCCTGCGCAGCGCGCAGTCCATCAGCGCGCGCTTCCCGAACTCAGGCGAGCTGATCAACGTCGGCGGCTTCCGCATGAACAGCGTCCATCGGCCGGCGACGGCAACAGCCGACTTGCTGCCGCTCGTCTTCATCCACGGTGCCAGCGGTAATCTGCTCGATCAGATGCATGCCTTTGCTCCCGCCTTCGAGGGCCGCGCGGAAATGCTGTTCGTCGATCGGCCTGGCCACGGTTACTCCGAACGCGGCGGACGGGAGAATGACCGCCCCGACGGCCAGGCGGACGCGATTGCAAAGCTGATGGAAAGAAGAGGCATGGCCCGGGCGATCATCGTCGGCCACTCCTTCGGCGGGGCGATTGCCGCAAGCTTCGCCCTTCACCATCCGGAAAAGACGGCTGGCCTCGTCTTGCTGGCGCCGGCGACCCATCCCTGGCCAGGCGGCGTCGACTGGTACTATCGGCTGACGGCCCTGCCCTATGTCGGCTGGCTGTTCGCGCACACACTCGCCGCGCCGATCGGCCTGAGAAGGATCGACAGCGGCACGCGTTCCGTCTTCTATCCCAATCCCCGGCCCGCCGACTACATCGACAAGACGGCGCCCCAGCTCGTGCTACGGCCGCTGGCCTTTCGCAACAACGCCGTCGATGTCACCAATCTTCATGCCTATGTCAGCGAGATCGCGCCGCGATATCAGGAGATAGCCGCACCGACGATCATCGTCAGCGGCGATAGTGACGATATCGTTCTCGCCGACATCCATTCGCGCGGCCTGGCGCGCGACATTGTCGGATCGGAACTGCTGTGGATCGGCAATCTCGGCCACAAGCCCGACTACGTCGTCACCGACGTCGTCATTGCCGCCGTGGAAAAACTCTCCGGAAGATCGATCGACCTCGACAAAATAACAAGGCGGGCCGAAGCCCGCCTTATCATGCAACCCAAGGAAGAGAGCGGCCGTTAGATGCCGCTCATGCCGTCCGAGCCGATATAGGCGATGCGCAGCATATTGGTGGCGCCGGGCGTGCCGAGCGGCACACCGGCCGAGATGATGACGCGTTCGCCGGGCTTGCCGAAACCCTCGTGAGCCACGATGCGGCAGGCGCGGTTGACCATGTCGTCCAGATCGGTCGCATCCTCGGTGACGACGCAATGCAGGCCCCAGACGACCGAAAGACGGCGGGCGGTCTGCACGATCGGCGAGAGCGCGATGATCGGCACCTGCGGGCGCTCGCGCGCGGCGCGAAGGCCCGTCGTGCCGGACGAGGTGTAGCAGACGATCGCCGACAGCCGGAGCGTCTCGGCGATCTGGTGGGCCGCCAGCGAAATCGCGTCGGCACCAGTTGCCTCAGGGGGCGTGCGCTGCGCGTAGATGATGCTGGAATAGTGCGGGTCGCGCTCGACGTTGCTGGCGATCGAGGCCATGGTCGAGACAGCTTCCACCGGATATTCGCCAGAAGCGGACTCTGCCGACAGCATGATGGCGTCTGCGCCTTCGAAAACAGCGGTCGCAACGTCGGAGACTTCGGCGCGCGTCGGAACCGGCGCGGAGATCATCGATTCCAGCATCTGCGTGGCGACGACCACCGGCTTGCCGGCGCGGCGACATGCGCGCGTCAGCTGCTTTTGCAGGCCCGGAACGGATTCGAGCGGCATTTCGACACCGAGATCGCCACGCGCCACCATCAGCGCGTCGGAGAGCTCGATGATTTCGTCGATGCGCTCGAGCGCCTGCGGCTTTTCAATCTTGGACATCAGGCCGACGCGGCCGCGGGCGATCTTGCGCACTTCGGCCAGGTCCTCGGGACGCTGGACGAAGGACAGCGCCACCCAGTCGAACTCGCCGGTTGCCAGCACCGCATCAAGGTCGGAGCGATCCTTGTCGGTCAGAACGCCGACGGCCAGCAGCGTGTCGGGCAGGCTGACGCCCTTGCGGTCGGAAATCTTGGTGCCGGCAACAACCGTCGTGACGATGCTCTTGCCGTCGGTCTTTTCAGCGCGCAGATGCAGCTTGCCGTCGTCGATCAGCAGGCGATGGCCCGGCTTGACCGCTTCGAGGATCTCCGGATGCGGCAGGAAAACGCGGGTGCTGTCGCCGGGCTCGTCCTTGTTGTCGAGGGTAAAGGTCTGGCCTACCTTGAGCTCGACCTTGCCTTCGGCAAACTTGCCGACCCGCAGCTTCGGGCCCTGCAGGTCGCCGAGAATGCCGATCGGGCGACCACAGCGCGCTTCGACGGCGCGGATGCGCTGCACCAGCGTGCGCATCACGTCGTGGCTTGCATGGCTCATGTTGATGCGGAACAGATCAGCCCCTGCCTCGTGCAGCTTCTGGATCATCTGCTCGTCGGAAGACGCCGGTCCGAGCGTGGCGAGGATTTTGACTTTTCTGTTCCGCTTCATCAATTCTGGCTTTCCTGCGTGCCGGGCGTATCGGAGAGCTGAACCATCCAGCTCCCTTGCCGCCCCGTGTCGTATTCCTTGAATCCCATCCGCTGGAAGCCGCGGGCAAAGCAGTCCTGCACGCCCGAGATCTTGAATTCGTTTTCAGCGACGCACATGTTGACGTCGCCGGTCCAGCGACCACCACGGGCCGCGTCTTCCGCGTAGAGATAATAGTATCGCGATTGAAGTTCGCCCTCGATCAGGGTCGCACAGGTGGTCGCAGGAACCTGCCACCACCCCTCGGTCACCCAGCCTTCCTTGGCGCGGTAACCGATCGCCACGCCAACAAGATTTTGCGTGCCATTGCAGACGCGAAAATCGGCGCGGGCCTCGCCGGCAAATAGGAATGAGCCTGAAATCGCCAGGGAAAACAGGAGCATCGCCCCCAATGTCGACAGCCCCGACTTCGCTTTGGAAAATGGATATCTGGACACGGTTTCCAATGGAACTCCGTTTTGATTTGCGTGGCCTTTCTTGCGACGACCAGCCCGGAAAGTCAACGTAACTCTAATCGATTACATCGGGCTAATTGGGTGTCGATTGCGCAAAACAGTTGCGTTTTTCTTGTGAATGTCGCCGACGCATGCAATCAAAAAGCACAACCCCCGAAAGCAGACTGGAACGGCATGCAGTCCTATTCGCCCTATGAGATTATCGAAGCCAAGCCCACAACCGGCCTCGTGCTTCTCGCCGATCACGCCATGAACCGCCTGCCGGACGAATATGGCAGCCTCGGCCTGCCGGAAGCGGCATATCAGCGACATATCGCCTACGATATCGGCGTCGAGCACCTGGTCCGCCGGCTTTCGGCCATGCTTGACGCTCCGGCGGTTCTCGGGTGTTTTTCGCGGCTTCTGATCGACCCCAATCGCGGCGAAGACGACCCGACGCTGATCATGAAGATTTCCGACGGCGCGATCGTGCCGGGAAACCATCCGATGACAGACGAGGAATGGAACAGACGGCTCAATCGTTTTCATCGCCCCTATCATCGCGCGGTGGCCGAGACGCTGGAGCGAAGTGCGGCAGCGTCGGGTGGTGCGCCGCTGGTCATCTCCATCCATTCCTTCACGCCCGCCTGGAAAGGCGTTGCCCGCCCCTGGCATGCCGCCGTGCTCTGGGACAACGACCCGCGTGCCGTGCGACCGCTGATCGAGAAGCTCGAGGCGCCGGGTGACATCGTCGTCGGCAATAACGAACCCTATGACGGCGCGCTGCGCGGGGATACGATGTTCCGCCACTGCATGGCGCCGGGCATTCCCCACGCGCTGATCGAGGTCCGGCAGGACCTGATCTCCGACGAGGCCGGCATTGCCGCATGGGCCGATCGGCTTGCTCCTGTTCTTGCCGACCTCAACGCCCGCCCGGACCTGCATCGCTACGAGCGGCACCCGTCACGCACCGGCGCCTACGATACCTAAGACGAGGAAAGATTGGATCATGACCGAGCTCACCCCTAACCAGCAGACCGCCTTCGAGGCCGCCGCCTTCCGGCGGCTCGTTGCCCACCTGCGCGAACGCAGCGACGTGCAGAATATCGACCTGATGAACCTGGCCGGGTTCTGCCGCAACTGTCTGTCCAATTGGTATCGGGACGCCGCCAACGAGGCAGGCGTCGCACTCGACAAGGAGCAATCCCGCGAAATCGTCTACGGCATGCCCTATGAGGAGTGGCGGGCGCTGAACCAAAGGGAAGCATCGAGCGAACAGAAAGCCGCCTTCGAAGCCAGCCGCCCCAAGGAATAAGCTCCTGCGGCAGGCGGTCGCCACGGAAATGCCGGCGTTGTTGCGCAATGGCCCTTGACCTTGGCCGCCGTTCGCGGCACGTCACGGCACCCAAGAATTTCATTCCCCGCAAAAGGAGAAGACCATGTCAGATGCACACGGCGTCGCACGCGACCAGCTCCGCGCTTTCATCGAACGGATTGAGCGCCTGGAAGAAGAAAAGAAGACCATCGCCGACGACATCAAGGACGTCTACGGCGAAGCCAAGTCCACCGGCTTCGATGCCAAGATCTTGCGCAAGGTCATCTCCATCCGCAAGCAGGACGCCGACGAGCGCATGGAGCAGGAAGCGATCCTCGACACCTACCTGCAGGCGCTCGGCATGATCCCGGCCGCTGCCGAAGAAGAATAATTTCTTCTGCAATCTTCAACAAAAAACCCGCCGGTTCTCGCCGGCGGGTTTTTTGTTGGGTCTCGGTTGCGTGAAGCTCAGTTGGTGCTGAACTTCTTCACTTCCATGAAGTTGACCGCGTTGCCGCTGAAGCGGGCCGTATCGACCGTTGTTCCGGCTGTGCTGTTGAAACCAGCTGCATAAACTGTCGTCGGGGCGGTCCGCAGCGTCTTTGAGACGAAGCGCGGTGCCTTCACGGGCTTGGAAAGCGTGGCGACACGGCCGGCCGAAAGCGCCCATTCGGAGATGATCTTCTTCGTCAGCTTCGGCTCGGTGCGAACCGACGAACGGGTCGCCGCCTCAGCATCGTGCTTCTTCGGACGGCCACTCTTTACCGGGGCTTCCGCCTGGGTATCGAAGGCGCCGTCAAAGGCATTGGCACGACCATTCGTCGAGGCCTGCGGCGCATAGGCGGCCATTTCCACCGGTTGCCGCACCGGCTCGCGCTCGGCCGGTGTCGGGGCTGCAAGTGCGACACGTGTCGATGCCTGGGCCGCGGTATCACGCGGCGGCTCGGCAGAGGCCAGAACCGGACGCTCTGCAAAGGCAGGGACCGCAACCTTGGCGTCCGCGACAGCGGCAAGGGCCGCATCGCCAGCCGGGCGCATGGCCGGCACAGGCACGAAGCCGAGCGCCTGCATGTCGGTTGCCAGCGGATCGACCGAGGCGACAAGCGTTTCGCCGGCAGCAGCGTTCACACCACCACGATCGAGCATCTGCGGAACCGGCACCTTGACCGAAGCCAGGTCGGCAAATTCGCTCGGCATTTCAGGCGTCTGCGGCAGGGCAGCAGCCAGCGCGTCCTGCGCGGCGTTCTTCTGCGGCGCCACCAGTGCCACCGCTACGCCACCATCCGAAGGATCCTTGAAGGCCGGACGAACGGCTGGAACCGGCGCATTGATGTTCTGATCGGCAGCAACCGTCGGCTGCTGCTCGGCGGCAACAGAACCGGCGACGCCGGGCAGCGCTTCCTGAGCGGCGGGGGCCAAAGCCGTCTGCACCTTGGCCGGCGCTTCACCGCCTTCGTCGTCGGAGCCCGGACCGGCTGCGATTGCCGTGGGTTCTTCATCCTCGTCGCCGCCACCGCCAAAGAGCATGGCAAACAGGTTGCCGCGGCGCTTGCCGCTCTCGGCATCGCCCGCCTTGGCGCCGCCACCGGCAACTTCGATCGCCGAAGCGCCGACACGACGCTTGTAGTCGGCAACGGCCTGGTTATAGCCCGGCAGCGGTTTGCCGTCGGAAGGAACATGCATGGTCTTGCCGTCGGGGAAGAGACGGGCGAGTTCGTTGCGGGTCATGCGCGGCCAGGCGCGAACGCCGCCGACATCCATGTGCACGAACGGAGAACCCGACGTCGGATAGTAGCCAACGCCACCAACCTGGAACTTCATGCCGATTTCACGCACCGTCTTCAGCTTCACGTCGGGGATGTAAAAGTCCATCGCCTTGCCGAGCATGTGCTGGCTTTTCTTGGCAACGCCCTTGGAGCGCGAGCGCAGCATGCCGTTGGTGGCCGGCGAACGATAGGCTGACACAACGTGGATGTAATCGCGCGAGCCGCTCTTGGTATAGACTTCCCACACGAGGTCGAGCAGGCGCGGATCCATCTTTGTCGGCTCGTTGCGACGCCAGTCGCGCAGGAACCTGTTGATCTGCTGCAGGCCCTTCGGGTCGTAGCGACCGTTGCGCTTGAAGGTGATCTGCGCCTTTTCCTGCGTATGGATGAAATAGAGCTTGAGCGTGCGCGTCTGGCCGGCAGCCTCGACGGGAGGCGCCATGCCAGGGGT
Source organism: Ensifer adhaerens (assembly GCF_013283195.1). Classification (GTDB taxonomy): domain Bacteria; phylum Pseudomonadota; class Alphaproteobacteria; order Rhizobiales; family Rhizobiaceae; genus Ensifer; species Ensifer adhaerens_G. The sequence continues at coordinate 228,313 of NZ_JABEKT010000005.1, forward strand.
AACCAGCGATACCGCGAGGGCGATGGATGTCAGAACCTGCGGCACCTTACGGGTCATCGCCGAGCAGAGTCTGCTAGCTAAGGAGCCGAGAGGCTTCTTAAAACCGAACAAATTTGGCATTCAATCCCCGTCCGACGGACAACCGTGCTTCGCTGTCTCAGATGACTGTCAAATAAGGTGACAGCATGGCATATATGCCACAGTCGTCACCGCCCCTTATAATATAGTGAATACTTCACTAACAAGGTCTAAACGGCAGTGATCGAATTGCACGGCTAATGAATCGTGAATGCGTCGATTTTATGCCGCCTCGCGCAGGGGATTGTCGGGGTCGATGCCGTAATCCTTGAGTTTTCGGTAGAGCGTCGACCGGCCGATACCGAGTTTACGGGCCACCTGGCTCATCTGGCCCCGATAGAATTTCAGCGCAAAACGAATCAGTTCCTCCTCCACTTCGGCAAGCTTGCGCACGTCTCCACCCTCGTCGACGCTGGCAATTGCATTCTCCATACGGCCGTCGTGAGATGCATCGGCCTCCATCGATTTCGCCGCGCTGGCATAATCGGGGTAGACGTTTGCAGCCGGGTCGACAGCTGCAGGGCGCTCGGGCCCGGCATCGCCCCAGGAAAAGCCGGAGCGGTCGGAAACGACGTAGCCGGGGATCTGCGTCGCGATCTGCGGGAAGTCCTTGACGGTCAGCTCGCCGCCTTCGGCCAGAACGACCGCGCGGAAGATTGCGTTCTCCAGCTGGCGGATATTGCCCGGCCAATCATAGGCGGTGAGCAGTGCCATCGCACCGCTCGAAACGGTGAGCGGCGTGCTGAGCCTCTGCTCGGATGCGAACCGGTCGACGAACGAGCGCACAAGAACCGGAATGTCCTCCTTGCGCCGGCGCAACGCCGGAATGGTGATCGGAAAGACGTTGAGACGATAATAGAGATCCTCGCGAAACCGGCCCTCGCGCACCTCGTTGATGAGGTCCTTGTTGGTCGCCGAGATCAGCCGCACGTTGACCCGATGCGGATGGCGCGCGCCGATCGTCTCGATTTCGCCCTGCTGCACCGCACGCAACAGCTTCACCTGCACTTCGAGCGGCAGGTCGCCGATCTCGTCGAGGAACAGCGTGCCGCCATCGGCATCGACGAATTTGCCGCTGTGCTTTTCGGAGGCACCGGTAAAGGCGCCCTTCTCGTGGCCGAAGAGAATGCTCTCGACCAGATTGTGCGGGATGGCGCCGCAGTTGACGGTGATGAACGGCTTGCCCGAGCGGTCACTGGCTGCCTGGATCGCCCGCGCCACCATTTCCTTGCCGACGCCGGATTCGCCTTCGAGCACGATCGGAATGTTGGATTGCGCAGCCCGTCGGGCAAGATCGATCACCCGGATCATCGCTGGGCTCGCCGACACGACGTCATCGAAGCCGACAGCGCCGCCGCGCGGGCGGCGCGAGGTTTTGACCTTGCCGTCGCGGCTCGCCATCTTCAATGCATTGCCGAGCGCCACAGACAGCCGCTCGGGCGAAACCGGCTTGACCAGGAAGTCGAAGGCACCGGCCTGCATCGCATGGACGACGGTTTCGATGCCGCCCTGCCCGGTCTGCACGATCACGGGCGTATCGACGCCCCGTTCCGCCAGCGCATCGAGAAAGCCGTGGCCGTTCATTTCGGGCATCAGCAAGTCGAGAAGGATGACGTTGATGATGCCGCCCTTGCGCTCCAGCAGCTCCAGGCCGCTGCGGCCATTGTCGGCGAGATGCGCGACATGACCGAGACGCTCGATCATGTTCGTCAGCAACCGGCGCTGCACCGGATCGTCATCGATGACAAGAATGTGTGATGTCACGGAAGCCTCCTGCTTTGGACACGCGGTACTTTTGGCCAACGTCATGTGCCAAATCACGTCAGGCATCTGTGCCATAAAGGGCTGAACATCATCTTTTGAGAAATGCTTGCATTTTATCCATTGCCGGCGATAGCAATGGGACCCGTATCGCTTGCCTCTTCCTGCCACGAACGAGAGAAATCCGACGATGACCTTCCGCACCTTCGCCCTCGAGAAAACCGTCGTGCATGCCGCCGCCGGCCCTGCCCAGGGCGCTGCGGCCGGGCTCGGCGATCTGCCCTCCTGGCGGCTGGAGGATCTCTATCCGTCCGCAACCTCGGACGCCTTCCGCTCGGACATGAAGAAGGCCGAAGCGGATTCCATCGCGTTCGAGGCCAAGTGGAAAGGCAAGCTCGCTGCCGCCGCGGAGAAGGCAGGCAACGACGGCATCGGCGCCGCCGTCAAGGAATTCGAGGCACTGGAAGACATTATGGGACGCATCGCGTCCTTTGCCGGCCTCACCTATTTCTCCGACACCTCCAAGCCGGAAAACGGCAAGCTCTATGGCGACGTGCAGTCGAAGCTGACCGACATGTCGGCGCATCTCCTGTTCTTCTCGCTGGAACTCAACCGCATCGACGATGCCGTGATCGACGCAGCACTTACCAACGACAGCCTGGCTGCGCACTACAAGCCCTGGCTTCTCGACCTGCGCAAGGACAAGCCCTACCAGCTCGACGACAAGCTCGAGCAGCTTTTCCTCGAGAAGTCGATGACCGGACCGGCCGCCTTCAATCGCCTGTTCGACGAGACCATGGCGTCTCTGACCTTCACCATCGACGGCGAGACGATGCCGCTCGAAGTGGCGTTGAACCTGCTGCAGGATCCGTCGACCGAAGTGCGCAAGAAGGCTGCGATGGCGCTTGCCGAAACCTTCAGGGCCAACATCCGCACCTTCACGCTGATCACCAACACGCTCGCCAAGGACAAGGAAATCTCGGATCGCTGGCGCGGCTTCGAAGATATCGCCGACAGCCGGCATCTGGCCAATCGGGTCGAACGCGAAGTCGTCGATGCGCTCGCAGAAGCGGTGAAGACAGCCTATCCGCGCCTTTCGCATCGCTACTACGCCATGAAGGCCAAGTGGCTCGGCATGGAACAGATGGATTTCTGGGACCGCAACGCACCGCTGCCGGAAACGCCGAACGCGCTGATTTCCTGGAACGAGGCAAAGGACACGGTGCTTTCTGCCTATCACGCCTTCGATCCCGAAATGGCCGCGATCGCCCGCCGCTTCTTCGACGACAGCTGGATCGATGCGCCGGTTCGCCCCGGCAAGGCGCCCGGCGCCTTCGCCCACCCGACCGTTCCGTCGGCGCACCCCTACGTGCTCGTCAACTACATGGGCAAGCCGCGCGACGTGATGACGCTCGCCCACGAGCTTGGCCACGGCGTGCACCAGGTGCTCGCCGGCGAACAGGGCGCATTGATGGCTTCGACGCCCCTGACCCTTGCCGAGACCGCGTCAGTCTTTGGCGAAATGCTGACCTTCCGCGCGCTTCTCGACCAGACCAAGGACAAGCGCGAGCGCAAGGCCATGCTCGCCCAGAAGGTCGAGGACATGATCAATACGGTCGTGCGCCAGATCGCCTTCTACGAATTCGAGCGCAAGCTGCATACGGCGCGCAAGGAAGGCGAACTGACCGCCGAGGATATCGGCAATCTGTGGATTTCGGTGCAGGCGGAAAGCCTCGGGCCGGCGATCCGGATTTCCGAGGGCTACGAGACCTATTGGGCCTATATCCCGCATTTCATCCACTCGCCCTTCTATGTTTATGCCTATGCCTTCGGCGATTGCCTGGTGAACTCGCTCTATGCCGTCTACCAGAACGCCGAAAAGGGCTTCCAGGCGAAGTACTTCGAGCTTCTGAAGGCCGGCGGCACCAAGCACCATTCGGAGTTGCTGGCTCCCTTTGGCCTCGACGCCACCGATCCGTCGTTCTGGGCACAGGGTCTGTCGATGATCGAAGGGCTGATCGACGAACTCGAGGCGCTTGATAAGGCGTGATCCGCGGCGAACCCGTGGTCGACCACTGAATAGGCTGTCAGCAAAGCGGCATCGATGAACGAAAATGCACCCTATGTGCTTTTCCGGGACGACAGTGAAAACCGGACCACGGTTTTCACTGATCCGGAGCGCATCGTCACGGCGCGGACCAAGGCCGAATTCCACCGTGGCCTTGCCGAGCTCGAACGTGCCCACGCGGCCGGCAAATGGATTGCCGGCTTCATGGCATACGAGGCCGGCCATCTGTTCGAGGAGAAGCTCACCCCCTTCGCCGAGGAGGGTCGCGAAACGCCGTTGATGTCCTTCGGCATCTTCGACGCACCGAGCGACGACCATCCGCTCGCCGAACCGCAACGCCGGATCGAGAACGAGCCTTTTCTTGCCGAACCGCGTGCCGCCTGGGATTTTCCCACCTATCGCGAGCGGTTCGGGCGCCTGCATCAGCACCTGCGCCAGGGCGATTGCTATCAGGCGAACCTGACCATGCCGATCCGCGCCCGCTGGTCCGGCGACCCGCGGGCCGCCTTCTGGTCGCTCATCGAGCGTCAGCCGGTCAAGTACGGAGCCCTCGTGGCGCTGGATGGCCCGATCCTCGTCTCGCGCTCACCCGAGCTTTTCTTCCGCGTTGATGCTGAGCGATGGATCGAAACGCATCCGATGAAGGGCACGGCGAAACGTGGTGCTTCGGCAGAGGAAGATGCCGAAATCATCGCCGCGATGCGCGCCGACGAGAAGACGCAGGCCGAGAACCGCATGATCGTCGACCTACTGCGCAATGACATCTCGCGCATCACCGAGGTCGGAACGCTCGACGTGCCGAAACTCTTCGACATCGAGACCTATCCGACCGTTCATCAGATGGTCAGCCATGTCAGGGCGAAACTGCGACCTGATGTCGGCATCACCGATATCTTCACGGCGCTCTTTCCCTGCGGCTCGATCACCGGCGCGCCGAAGATGCGGGCAATGGAAATCCTGCACGATCTCGAAGACGGCCCGCGCGACGCCTATTGCGGTGCGATAGGTTTCATCGCGCCGAACGGCGTCATGCGCTTCGGCGTCGCCATCCGCACCATCTCGTTGTTTGCCGATGGCGAGGCGGTGTTCAATGTCGGCGGCGGCATCGTCTTTGATTCCAGCGCCCAGTCCGAATATGACGAATGCCTGCTCAAGGCGCGCTTCGCCATCGGCGATGCCGAGATCGCCCGATGACGGAGTTCTCGCTGATCGAGACGTTGCGCTACGAGCCCGATGACGGCTTCGTCCGGTTGAGATTGCATCTCGCCCGACTGAAGCGGTCGGCGCGCAGACTGGGTTTTTCCGGCGCCGACCGGGCGCAGGCAGAGCTGCAGAAGGCCGTCGAGGGGGCGACTGTTCCCCTGCGCATAAGGTTGACGCTCGACCGCCACGGCGCAATCGCCGTGACCACGGCAGCTTTCACGCCTCTTGCTGCAGACACAGTCTGGCGCGTGCGTCTTGCTGAGACGCGGCTCTCGTCCGAAGACAAGCTCCTGCGGGTCAAGACCACGCGGCGCGATGTCTATGAGGCGGCACGCGCCGAGTATCCGGCATCGGAGGTCGACGAAGTTCTCCTTCTCAACGAGAAGGGCGAGGTGTGCGAGGGGACGATCACCTCGATCTTCCTCGACGACGGCAGCGGCACGCTGAAAACGCCGCCGATCGCCTGCGGGCTCCTGGCCGGCGTGCTCAGGACCGAACTCATCTGCCAGCGGCAGGCGCGCGTCGCCCGCCTGTCACCAGACGATCTGGCACGGGGCCAACTCTATGTCGGCAATTCGCTACGGGGCCTGATCCGGGCGAAGCTCGGGGTCTGAGCCCGGCAGGGTATAGCGCTTCACCCGGTCGCGACCGTCGCGCTTGGCGAGGTAAAGCGCCTCGTCGGCGCGCGCATAGATATCCTTGACGCCGTCGCCTTCCCGATACTCGGCCAGCCCCACCGAACAGGTGTAGTAGAACTCCGGAATGCTCGCGAGCGGCCTGGCGCTGCGCACCTTGTCGAGCAGGCGGTCGAGGATCATGTTGCCTTCGCTGATCGTGGTGTCGGGCAGGATCAGCATGAACTCTTCGCCGCCGATGCGGCCGAAGCAATCGGAGCGGCGCACGAATTCCTGCATCTGGCGGGCAAAATCGAGCAGCACCTCGTCACCCTGATGGTGGCCGTAGCGGTCGTTGATCGCCTTGAAATAGTCGATGTCGATGATGGCGACGCAGCCCCACATATGCGGGTTCTGGGCGCAATTGGCGATGAACTCGCCGAGCCGCCCCATGGTGTGGCGCCGGTTGGGAACATTGGTCAGTTCGTCGACCTGCGAGGCCCTGAGCGCGAAATCGCGGTCCTGGCGCAAGGCACGCTCCTCGACGCGGACGGTCGTGATGTCGACGGCAACGCACAGCATGTGTCCCTTGGCATCGACGGTTTCCGTCATCCACAGCCAGCGGCCGTCATGCAGGTCGGTCTCCATCGCCCTAAACGGAACCTTGCCGCGCCGATGCATTGTCGATGCTATCCAGCCTTCGATGTCGTTGGTCGAAAGAACCGTGCCGCGACTGGCCGCGTGGTTGCGCCGCATGATGTCGGCCCAGGTCGGCGTCTCCTCCGCGTCGACGAAATAGGCGGCGCGAAAAGCCTCGTTGGCAAATTGCAGCCTGTCGTGCTGATCGTAGAGAGCCATCAGCACGGGCGTTTGGGCCTGCAGGCCCATGAGAGTCTTGATGTGGTCGCCGGTCACGTTCAGTCTGCAACGCCTCCAGGTCGGGCAAGGAAACAACAATCATGGCGCGTAGCGGATGATTGTATGAAAGCTATAGCACGAAGTGCTTGTGACAAGCTTCGGCCCATGCGAAACGAAAGGGAATATGGTTAAATCGCGAGAATGATCCGGTCATCGCGCATGAAGCACACGCCCTACGACGGTTCCTCAAAGCCCTTTACCATCGGCCTCACCCAACTTGATCCCGATCGCTGGATCGAGCCGGACGACCAGCTACAGCACTATCTCGACCAGAAAGCCCAGCTGCTCGCGCAGTCGCGCGATGCCGTTTTCGTTGCCGATAACGGGACGCAGGAAGCGCAGGAGGAGTTGCTGCAAACCCTTTCCGACTATCTGCCGCCGCGATATCCCGGCCTCTACCGTCAAGATGGCGATGCCATGATGGTCGGCGGGCGACGGGTGGCGCTGTCGGGCGACGACCCGCTTGTGATTGCGGGCTCGCTCATTCAGGACGATCTGGCGATCATGCAGCGCGGCGATCGCGGCTGGCGCCTGGGCGCTGCCTATATCGCTTTCCCCTCATCCTGGTCGCTCGCGGAAAAGTTCGGGCGCACGATGGATGAGATCCACGCCCCGGTTCCCGGTTTCGAGCACGGCACGCGCAATGCCGAACTCATTGCCCGTATGTTCGACAACCTGCCGCCCGGCCGTTTCGTCGAGCGCTTCAACTGGGCTGTCAATGTCGATGGTTCCCTGCATCTGCCCAAGTCGAAATCCGAAAGCCACTCGGCAACCGCCATCGACCTGACCGAAGAAAGCGCGTTCATCCGCATCGAGCGCCAGACGCTCAGAAAACTGCCCCAGACCGGCGCAATCGTCTTCACCATCCGCATCTATTCCGACCCTCTGGCTCTTTTGCGACAGAGGGATGATGCCGCCACGCTGGCCCTTTCCTTCGTCGAACAATTGCGCGCGCTCGACCTGCCGCAGGCGGCCTACAAGGGCCTCGTCAGCAAGCGCGATGCCCTGATTTCGGCCCTACTGTCCATCGCTGGTTAAACAATATCGCAGATCAGCGTTGACCCGCCGGCCCTTTATTGTGACAGCAAACTGTGCTCTAGGGCCTATCACACGGCGCGAGCCTCATTTTCAGACACTTTCAACACCGTCTCAGGGAAAGTTTCCTCAGGAGTAAGACCAAAATGGCAGACACCACCTATCCGGTTTACGGCGAGATCACCGGCCCGATCGTCATGATCGGCTTCGGTTCGATCGGCCGCGGCACCTTGCCGTTGATCGAGCGCCACTTCAAATACGACAAGAACCGGTTGATCGTGATCGAGCCCCGTGAGGATGCTGCCGACAACGAGATCTTCGAGCGCCACGGCGTGCGCCACGTTCGCGCGCATGTGACGAAGGACAACTACAAGGAACTCCTGAAGCCGCTTCTGACCGAAGGCGAAGGCCAGGGCTTCTGCGTCAATCTGTCGGTGGACACCGGTTCGGTCGACCTGATCAAGATGTGCCGCAAGCTCGACGTTCTCTACATCGACACGGTCGTCGAGCCGTGGCTCGGCTTCTACTTCGATGCCGAAATGGACAATGCCTCGCGCACCAACTACGCCCTGCGCGAAACGCTGCGCAAGGAAAAAGAAAAGAACCCGGGCGGCACCACGGCCGTTTCGACCTGCGGCGCCAACCCGGGCATGGTCTCGTGGTTCGTCAAACAGGGCCTCTTGAACCTCGCCAACGATCTCGGCGTGAAGTTCGACGAGCCGCATCAGGATGACCGCGAAGGCTGGGCCAAGCTGATGAAGAAGGTCGGCGTCAAGGGCATTCACATCGCCGAGCGCGACACCCAGCTGACCAAGAAGCCGAAGCCGCTCAACGTCTTCTGGAACACCTGGTCGGTCGAAGGCTTCATCTCCGAAGGTCTGCAGCCGGCCGAACTCGGCTGGGGCACCCACGAGAACTGGATGCCGAAGAACGCCAAGAAGCACAAGAAGGGCTGCAAGGCCGCCATCTATCTGGAGCAGCCGGGCGCCAACACCCGCGTGCGCAGCTGGTGCCCGACGCCGGGCCCGCAGTATGGCTTCCTCGTCACTCACAACGAGTCGATCTCGATCGCCGACTTCTTCACCGTGCGCGACAAGGACGGCGAAGTCACCTACCGCCCGACCTGCCACTATGCCTACCACCCGGCCAACGATGCCGTGCTGTCGCTGCACGAAATGTTCGGCAATGGCGGCAATGCGCAGCCGGTCCATCACGTTCTCGACGAGAAGGAACTCGTTGAAGGCGTCGACGAACTGGGCGTGCTGCTCTACGGCCACGACAAGAATGCCTACTGGTTCGGCTCGCGCCTGTCTCTGGAAGAGACCCGCCGCATCGCCCCCTACCAGAACGCCACCGGTCTGCAGGTCACCTCTGCGGTTCTGGCCGGCATGGTCTGGGCGATCGAGAACCCGAAGGCCGGCATCGTTGAAGCCGACGAGGTGGACTACAAGCGCTGCCTCGAAGTGCAGCTGCCCTATCTCGGCCCGGTCGAAGGCCACTACACCGACTGGACCCCGCTCGACGGTCGCCCGGGCCTGTTCCCGGAAGACATCGACACCAAGGATCCCTGGCAGTTCAAGAACATCCTCGTTCGCTAAACCGCTGACATTACGAAGCATACGGCCCGGGGCATTTTCGCCCCGGGCTTTTTTTGTCCATATGGGAAAAGCCCGGCACGCCGGCCCGACCGCTCTTGCTTTCAACTCTTGATCGCGGCATGGTTCGGCGAAATGAAACGGACGCTCGGCACCAAGCGAGGGAAATCGCCAATGAAGCCATTCGCAATTCTGACCCTTCTCGCGACCGCCGCGGCCCTGGCATCCTGCCAGTCGTCGCCCCGGGAAGTTGGAGGGGCACCGCCCGCTCGCCAGGCATCGGGTGTCGAAGGCTCATGGACGGATCCGAATGGCATCGTGTCGACCTTTGCAGGCGGCACCTTCTCGACCCGCACGACCGACAGCAACCAGTTGCTGGCTTCCGGCAACTACGTCAAGCTGAGCCCGACACTCGTCGAGATCAACATGACCTCGCTGGTGCGCAACACCCAATCCAAGGTCAATTGCGCGCTGGTCACCCAGAGCCAGCTCAACTGCACCACCGATGCCGGCGCCCAGTTCTCGCTGGCGCGACGCGGCTGAGACTGTCTTCGGTACACAAATCAAAGCCTCCGCAAGGGGGCTTTTTTTGTTGCTATTGTATGACTTAACCCTAGTTGCAGATCCGGCAACCGGAGGATGGCTTTAACGCTTGAACTCGCCCCGAAGTGATGAAAACATCCGCCCCGGCAAAGCCACCCCGGCTGTGGGGACCAGATCCGTAACCCGGATCCGCGATCGGCCGGAAGACAACAGGCAAAACAGGAGAACATCATGATCAGACACATGCGGACCGGCCTGATGACCGCGTCCATTTTTGCCCTCTCCTCGGGCGCAGCCTTCGCCGATTATGAACTGAACATCCTGCACATCAACGATCTCCACTCCCGCATCGAATCGATCAACAAGTTCGATTCGACCTGCTCGGCTGAGGAGGAAGGCAAGAGCGAGTGCTTCGGCGGTGTTGCGCGCCTGAAGTCCCTGATCGATCAGAAGCGCCAGGACCTGTCGGGCAAGAACGTCTTGCTCCTGAACGCCGGCGACAACTTCCAGGGTTCGCTGTTCTTCACCACCTACAAGGGGCTGGCAGAAGCCGAATTCCTCAACCTGATGAAGTTCGACGCCATGACCGTCGGCAACCATGAGTTTGACGAGAGCGAGGATGGCCTTGTCGGCTTCCTCGAAAAGGTCGAATTCCCCGTCGTCACCGCCAACGTGCTGCCGAGCTACAAGTCGAAGATCGGCGACCGGATCAAGCCGTCGATCGTTCTGGAAGTGGGTGGTCAGAAGGTCGGCATCGTCGGCGCCGTGGCCAACGACACGCCTGAGCTTTCCTCACCCGGCCCGGACATCCTGATCGGCGACGACGTCGCCACCACAACCGCCGCGGTCGAGGAGCTGAAGAAGCAGGGCGTCGACAAGATCATCGCGCTCACCCACGTCGGCTACCCGCGCGACCTCGCGGCGATCGCCAAGATCCCCGATGTGGACGTCGTTGTCGGCGGCCACTCGCACAGCCTGCTCTCGAACACCGACGAAAAGGCCGAAGGCCCCTACCCGACGATGGTCGACAACCCCGGCGGCTACAAGGTCCCCGTCGTCCAGGCCGCCTCCTATTCGAAGTATCTCGGCGACCTCGTCGTCACCTTCGACGACAAGGGCGTGGTGAAGGCCGCCAAGGGCGACCCAATCCTGGTCGACAGCTCGATCAAGCCGGATCAGTCGGTACTGACCCGCGTCGCCGAACTCGCCAAGCCGATCGAGGAGCTCCGCTCCAAGATCATCGGCAAGACCGAAGCGCCGATCGATGGTTCGCGTGACAATTGCCGCGCCAAGGAATGCGAAATGGGCAGCCTGGTTGCCGACGCCATGCTTGACCGCGTCAAGGGCCAGGGCGTGACGATCGCCATCACCAATGGCGGCGGCCTGCGCGCCTCGATCGATGCCGGCGACGTCTCGATGGGCGAAGCGATCACCGTGCTGCCGTTCCAGAACACGGTTGCGACGTTCCAGCTGAAGGGCGCCGACATCCAGACAGCGCTCGAGAATGGCCTGAGCAAGCTCGAGGAGGCGGGTGGCCGCTTCCCGCAGGTCGCCGGCCTGAAGTATTCCTTCGACCGCTCGAAGCCGGTCGGCAGCCGTGTCGTCTCGGTAGAGGTGAAGGACGGAGAGGCTTACGGTCCGCTCGATCCGGCAAAGACCTATTCGCTCGTCACCAACAACTACATGCGCAATGGCGGCGACGGCTACGACGTGTTCAAGGCCAAGGGCGAGAATGCCTATGATTACGGACCGGGTCTCGAAACCGTTCTGGCCGACTACCTTGCCGCACACCAGCCGTTCAAGCCCTATACCGATGGCCGCATCACCGAGGTCGCTGCCGCCGCCGGCGCAACGACCGAGGCACCGGCAACGGAAGCCAAGCCGGCGACCGATGCAACGGCAACGCAGCCTGCAGCCGGTGCCGCCGCGACCACGCCGGCCTCCGGTCCGCAGAAGCACGTGATCGCCAAGGGCGACACGCTTTGGGATCTCGCCAAGGCGTTCTACGGCGATGGTGCCCTCTGGGCGAAGATCTCGGCTGCCAACGGCAAGCCGGCCCCGCGCCACCTGCATGTCGGCACCGAACTGGAGATTCCGGCAAAGTAATACCAACCTGCGCCGATATTGACCTCTTGCGTGGGACCGTCTGCGGTCATCCGGCAAGGAGCATACCGCAGAGCGATGCCTTGGCATCGGTCGAGGATTGCGACGCTGCCGGTGGCCGACAGACGGCCCACCCGAAGGGCCGGGCGCTTTTGGCCACCAGGCAGCGTCGACAATCCTCACCGGACCGCAGGGGTCCGGTTGCGGTTTTCTCCTTGCTGGAAACCAAAATCGCGCCGGCGCAATAGGCCAATATCGGCGCAGGTTGGTATAAGGACAATTTGCCTCTGCTTCGGATGCCGGCGCGGGCTTCCCCGCGCCGGCATTTCTTTTTAGAAGGACGTGAACCGAAGACCATGTCCCGACGTATAAGGGCCCATGAGGACCGATATGATGATGCCACTCGCCGAGACCGCTCCCGCCAACCACCCGCCCGTCAAGTCCGGAAAGGTCGGCGTGCTGCTCGTCAATCTCGGCACGCCCGATGGTACCGACTACACGTCGATGCGCCGCTATCTCAGAGAGTTCCTGAGCGACCGCCGCGTCATCGAATGGTCGCGGCTGTTCTGGTATCCGATCCTCTACGGCATCGTTCTCAACACCCGCCCCGGCAAGGTCGGCAAAGCCTATGAGATGATCTGGAACAAGGATCTGAACGAGAGCTATCTGCGCACCTACACCCGCAACCAGGCGACCTTGATGGCCAAGACCTTCGCCGATCAGCCGCATATCGTGGTGGATTGGGGCATGCGCTACGGCCAGCCTTCGATTGCCTCGCGGATGGAGGCGCTGCAGAAGGCCGGATGCGAGCGCATCCTGGTGTTCCCGCTCTATCCGCAATACGCCGCGGCAACCACCGCCACCGTCAACGACAAGGCATTCGAGGCGCTGCTCAAGATGCGCTGGCAACCGGCCTTGCGCACCGTGCCGCCCTATCATGACGATCCTGTCTATATCGACGCTCTCGCCAGTTCGATCACCCGGCACCTGGCGACGCTCGACTGGGAGCCGGAAGTGGTGCTCACCTCCTTCCATGGCATCCCGAAGAGCTACTTCGACAAGGGCGATCCCTATTATTGCCAGTGCCAGAAGACCGCGCGCCTGCTGCGCGAAAAGCTCGGCTGGTCGAAGGACAAGCTGCAAGTCACCTTCCAGTCCCGCTTCGGTCCCGAAGAATGGCTGCAGCCCTATACCGACAAGACAGTCGAGAAGCTGGCTCAGGACGGCATCAAGCGCATCGCGGTGATCAACCCCGGCTTTGTATCCGACTGTCTGGAAACGCTCGAGGAGATCGCCGAGCAGGCGGCCGAAAGCTTCCATCACAATGGCGGCGAGAAATTCGCGCACATTCCCTGCCTCAACGACAGCGAAGAGGGCATGACGGTTCTCGAACACGTCGTGCGCCGGGAGCTAAGCGGCTGGCTTTGAAGCCGAAATCTGTGGCAGCCGGTTGAATTCGACTGACCGATCCCCACGTCTGGGTTAGAGTGCCACTCTCAAACTGGGGTTGTGATCATGGCGGACTTGTCGTTGGGCGGTATGGATATTGCGGTCATCGCATTTGTGGTCCTCGTCGTTCTGGTTCTCTTTGCCGGAATCAAGACGGTGCCGCAGGGCTATCGCTACACGGTTGAGCGCTTCGGCCGTTATACCAAGACGATGGAACCGGGCCTCAACATCATCGTCCCGTTCATCGACCGCATCGGCGCCAAGATGAACGTGATGGAGCAGGTCCTCGATGTTCCGACTCAAGAAGTCATCACCAAGGACAATGCCAGCGTTTCGGCCGATGCGGTCGCCTTCTATCAGGTGCTGAACGCAGCCCAGGCTGCCTACCAGGTGTCGGATCTCCAGAACGCCATCCTCAATCTGACGATGACCAACATCCGCTCGGTCATGGGGTCGATGGACCTTGACGAGCTGCTGTCGAACCGTGACACCATCAACGAGAAGCTGCTGCGCGTCGTCGATGACGCCGCCAACCCGTGGGGCATCAAGATCACCCGCGTCGAAATTAAGGACATCGCGCCGCCGAAGGACCTCGTCGATGCCATGGCGCGACAGATGAAGGCCGAGCGCGAGAAGCGCGCCCAGGTGCTGGAAGCCGAAGGTTCGAGAAACGCCCAGATCCTGCGTGCCGAAGGTGCCAAGCAGTCGGCGATCCTGCAGGCCGAAGGCCAGCGCGAGGCCGCCTTCCGCGACGCTGAGGCGCGCGAACGTCTGGCGGAAGCCGAGGCCAAGGCAACGCAGATGGTGTCGGCCGCGATTGCTGCCGGCGATGTCCAGGCGATCAACTACTTCGTCGCCCAGAAATACACCGAAGCGCTCGCCGCGATCGGCACTGCCAACAATCAGAAGATCGTCCTGATGCCGATGGAAGCGTCAGCCCTGATCGGGTCGCTCGGCGGCATCGGCGCGATCGCCAAGGAAGTGTTCGGCGACAATCAAGCGCCCGCCGCCCGTCAGCGCCCAACGACGACCCCGCGCACCGGCCCGTTCGAACCCCAGGGGAAATAAGCGATGGTCCAGCGCATCATCCTTGAACTCGGCCCCTGGAGCTGGTGGGTTCTCGGACTTGTCCTGCTGGCCGCCGAAGTCGTTGCACCAGGTGTCTTCCTCATCTGGATCGCGATTGCCGCGCTGATCACCGGCGCGCTGTCGCTGTTGCTGTGGGACACGATCGTGTGGGGCTGGCAGGTCCAGTTCGTCGTCTTTGCGCTTCTGTCGATCATCTCCGTCCTCCTCGGACGTCATTTCGTCTCGTCGTCCGCCAGGGAGACGGACGAGCCCCTGCTCAATCAGCGGGCACAGAGCCTCGTCGGCCGAACGGCCGTGCTTGAAAAGCCGATCGCCGAAGGTCACGGACGGGTGCGGCTGGACGATACGATCTGGATCGTCGAAGGCCCGGATCTGCCCGCCGGCACGCGCGTGCGCATCGTGGCCAGCCATGGACGCAGCCTGACGGTCGAAAGCGCCTAAGGCCCGCGGGCGCATTCGAAGCGGCTCTTCATCGAAGCATTGCCATCTTCCCGTCACTAAAGGGTTTTTCCCGTTTGGAAACGATTGGTTAACCACGCGGCTTTACGATTGCGAAAGGATTGCAATCAGGCTCGCGGACAAACGGCAGATGGTGCCAGACGACTTATGCTCGACCGGAAGACACGCCCGGCGTTTTACGCTGATGGCGTTGTTGCTGGCTGGCACGGCGCTTGCCGCTCCGCTGTCGTCGCACGCCCAAACCGTCGCCAATTCCGCAGTGCCGACGACCCCTGGCGTCGTTGTCCCGGGCACCGTGGCCGCTGCCCCTGCGATCGCCGATCCGCAGACGACGGGTGCCGTCAGCACTGATGACCTGTCACCGGCGTCCGACGAAGATCTCGTCCGCCTCAACCGCCGCGAACCGACGCTCGACGGGTTGCGGACCCGGATAGATCCCGACGACGACCGCGCTGTCGGCGTTCGCATCGGCACCTTCACCCTTCGGCCTGAGATCGGCGAAACGCTGAACCATGAATGGCGCAAGGACGGCGATACCAAGCAGAACCGCGGCTACCTGGAAACCGGCATCCGCGGCACGTTAACGTCTGACTGGTCCCGCCACGCACTGACGGTCACCGGCGCCGGCGTCATACAAAACAACATTTCCGGCGAAGGCGAGGAAGAACCCCGCGCCGATATCGACGCGGAACTGCGCCTGGATCTCTGGGATGAAACCATTGCGCGCCTGCGGGCGGGCTACAGCTTCTACCGCGAAGACGCGGACGATCCGAATGCGATCTCCAATGCAAAGACCCAATCAGGCGTCAACACCTATCGGCTGGGCGCCGCGATCGAGCGCGATTTCGGCCTCATCCGCGGCTCTGTCGGGCTCGATCTCGAACGGCAGACCTATGGTAACGTGGAACTGGAAAACGGCACGACGCTTTCCGTTGAAGACCGAAACCGCAACAGCGGTACCGTGACGGCACGGGTCGGTTACGAAATGTCGCCGGCCTTGATCCCGTTCATCGAGGCCGCGGTCGGCAGGTCGATCTACGATCTTCGCCAGGACACGCTCGGCTTCGAGCGATCCTATCAAAGCTACGCGACACGAGGCGGCCTGGAGGTCGACTTCGGCGAGAAGCTCAACGGCGAGATCGCTCTCGGCTACGAAACCTATCGCTTCGAGGATGATCGGTTGAGCGACGTCAGCGGCCTGTCGATCGACGGTCGCCTCAACTGGTCGCCGCAGCGCGGCACGGACGTCCTCTTCGGACTATCGACCGGTCTCAACCCGTCGACCACTGCGGGCGATTCCGGCTCGATCGACTACACCCTGCTCAACCTCATCACCCACGAGATGCGCTCGGATCTCGTCGCGCGACTGTCCAACACCCTGATCATCCGCAAATACCCCTCGGATAACCGCTCCTCCGACGAGACGACCTGGCGCACCGGGGCGGGCCTCACCTGGGACATGAACCGTTATCTCGCATTGACCGGCGACGTCAGCTATGAGCGCACCGTGCGCGACGTCGGCGATCCCACGGACATTACCCGCGTCGGCGTCGGTCTCGTCCTCAGGCGTTGAGCCAGGGGCCGGACCTTTCATGGCCGCGCGCCGGCGACAGTTTACAAAGAAAAGGCCGCGCCCCAACGGGACGCGGCCTTCGTGTTTCGGCGGAACCGAAATTACTTCAAGCTGCTGAGCAGCGCCTTGAGCGGACCCTCGACGGTCGGGCGGATATCGCCGCGTTCCAGCGCGAAGGCGACGTTGGCAAGGATGAAGCCATCCTTGGCGCCGCAGTCATAGGTTTCGCCACGGAAGTGATAGGCGGCGAACTGCTGGCTCTCGGAAAGCTTCAGCATGCCGTCGGTCAACTGGATCTCATTGCCGGCGCCGCGCTCCTGCTTTTCCAGGATCGGGAAGATCTCCGGCTGCAGGATGTAGCGGCCATTGATGAAGAAGTTCGACGGCGCCGTTCCCGGTGCGGGCTTTTCGACCATCTTGGTGATCTTGAAGCCGTCGCCGACCTTTTCGCCAACGCCGACGATGCCGTATTTATGGGCCTGATCCGGCGCACATTCCTCGACCGCGATGACATTGCCGCCGCTTTGCTCATAGAGCTCGACCATGCCCTTCAGGCAGCCCTTCTCGCCCTTCATGATCATGTCGGGCAGCAACAGCGCGAATGGTTCGTTGCCGACGAGTTCACGGGCGCACCAGACGGCATGGCCAAGGCCGAGCGGCGCCTGCTGGCGGGTGAAGCTGGTGGTGCCGGCCTTCGGCAGAATGTTGTCGAGCAGCTCGATCTCGATCTTCTTGTTGCGCTCGCGCAGCGTCTGGTCGAGTTCGACCTGGATGTCGAAATAGTCCTCGATGACGGCCTTGCTGCGGCCGGTGACGAAGATCAGATGCTCGATACCGGCTTCCATCGCCTCGTCGACCACATATTGAATGACCGGCTTGTCCACCACCGTCAGCATTTCCTTCGGCACGGCCTTGGTGGCCGGCAGGAATCGCGTGCCCAGACCAGCGACCGGGAACACGGCTTTGCGGACTTTACGCTTGTCGGTCATCGGTACCTCCTTCAATAGGATTTCAATCCTGAGTGTTGCTGTAGAAACCCTTAAAGCAAATCAATTTAAGGAATCGTCAGCGCTTTGCAGTGCGGCGGCAATCTCTACGTAACGATGTGAACGCACGCTGAACCGGGACGGAAAAAATGCGATTTGCGACCCCAACCGCATTTTCTTCCACGAGAAGACGTAATGGCCTTTTCATGGTAAAGGGTTTGTTGACCACGTTTCTGTAGATTCGTCCTAATCCGGCGCTGCATCGACTGCGGCCGGATCCGAGAACAGGAACCGCCGGCGGTCGACGAACCGCTGAGCTGGCTCCAGACTGCCACCATGCGGAGATGTCCCGGCTATGACGGCTGAGGCTCCGCAGAGAAACGGAACCGACAGCTGATGATCAGAAACCGCAGGACGTTTTTCCGTCATATCGCAGCCGCCTTCGTCCTATCCGCCGTCGCGCTTGGCACCTCCCCTGCGCGCGCCGATGCCGGATTTCAGAACTGGATCAACAACTTCTATGCCACGGCTGCAAAGAGCGGCATCACCCAGGCGACCTATCGCAAGGCTTTTGCCGGCGTGAAGACGCCGGATGCGGCCGTGATCGAAAAGGCCAATTACCAGCCTGAATTCAAGCACAAGATCTGGGAATACATCGATTCCCGCGTCAACCCCTACACCAAGCGCATCGGCCAGGAGATGGCCGCCAAGCATGCCCGCACGCTGAATTCAATCGAAAAGCACTTCGGCGTCGACAAGACGATCCTGCTGGCGATCTGGTCGATGGAATCGAACTACGGCGCCGTGCTCGAAAAGGACGACCGTCTGCACTACGTGCCGCGGGCGCTAGCGACCCTTGCCTATGCCGATCCCAAGCGCGCCAAATTCGCCAAGACACAGCTGATCGCCGCGCTGAAAATCCTGCAGAGCGGCGACATCACCCCGCGCGAGCTGACAGGCTCCTGGGCCGGCGCCATGGGGCACACGCAGTTCATCCCGACGAGCTATCTGCTCTACGCGATCGACGCTGATGGCAATGGTCACCGCGATATCTGGAACTCGGTGCCCGACGCGCTGGCGACGGCCGCCAACCTCCTGAAGAAGAACGGCTGGCAGCCGGGCGAAACCTGGGGCTACGAAGTCGCGCCGCCGGCCAACGCCGCGAAATACTCGGGGCAGACGAAGACGCTTGCCCAATGGGCAGCGCTCGGCTTCCTCAGGCCGAACGGCAAGGGCTTCCGCAATGGCAATTCACGCGCCGAACTGAAGCTGCCGAGCGGCGGTGACGGTCCGGGCTTCCTGATGACCAAGAACTTCTTCGTCATCAAGCGCTACAACGCGTCGGACAGCTACGCGCTCGGCGTCGGCCTTCTTGCCGACCAGATCGCCGGTTATGCCGGCATGCAGCAGCGTTGGCCGCGCCCGGACGGTTCGCTCGACATCAGTGAAAAGTTCGAGTTGCAGAACCGTTTGAAGGAACTCGGCTATTACAGCGGCGAGGTCGATGGCAATTTCGGATCCGGCTCCAAGGCCGCCATCCAGGAATTCCAGTCGAAGAACGGCTTGGCGCCGGATGGTCAGCCGACGCAGCATCTGCTGCGCGCCCTGCGCAACTGACCAGCGTGCCCGAAACGCGACGGCGGCCTTGTTGTCGCCGTCCGTTCGATGGATGATCAGACATGCAAGCGAAAACCAAGACCCGGACAGTAGGCGGCGGAATGCCCTTGAAGGGCGCGACGATGTTCATCGCCGCGGCCGCAATGCTGTTCGTCGGTTTTGCCGCAAGTTTTGCCGAAGCCCAGGAACGGGTGCAGCGGCGCAACCTCTTCCAGATGCTGTTCGGCGGCTTCACGCGCGAACGACGTGTTATCGACGAGCGGTACGAGTTTCCGCAGCAGCCGCGGCCCAGGCGCGCCCGCCAGAACCAGAGCCAAGGTCAACCACGGCAGAAGGTCCCGGGGCAGCAGAAGGCAAAGCCCGCCATTGCCGATGCGGCTCCCGTGCCGCAGCCGGTTGAAAAGGCGCCGGACGCCAAGAAGGTTCTCGTTGTCGGCGACTTCATGGCCGGCAGCCTCGGCGACGGCCTGAAGACCGCATTCGAAATGACGCCCGGCATCACCATCGAGACGCGTGCGAACGGTTCGTCCGGCCTGGTGCGCGAGGACTATTTCAACTGGCCGGTGACGCTGCCGGCCTATGTGGGTGAGATCAAGCCCGCCGTCATCATTGTCAGCCTCGGCGCCAACGATCGCCAGCAGATGCAGATCGGCAGCACCAAGGAAAAATACCGCACGGATCTTTGGACGGAGGAATACCGCAAGCGCGTCCACGCGCTCGCCGAGCTTGCGCGCAAGGAAAAGCTGCCGGTCCTGTGGGTCGGCATGCCGCCGTTCCAGTCAGCCGCGATGACGGCCGACATGGTGACGTTCAACGGCATCTACCGCGAGGAAGTCGAAAAGGTCGGCGGCCAGTTCGTCGACATCTGGGACGGCTTTGTCGATGAGGCCGGAAAATTCGTGCTGACCGGCTCCGACATCAACGGCCAGCAGGTGCGCCTGCGCGGCGCCGACGGCATCAACCTGACGAAAGCAGGCAAACGCAAGCTCGCGTTCTACCTGGAAAAGGACATTCGCCGTCTGCTCGGAGATGCGGCCGCGACCGACAGGGACGTACCGGGCGCCGACGGACTGAAGGATCTCGTCGTTACCGCACCGCTTGCCAACGAGGACATCGTCAAGACGCAACCAATCGGCCTGACCGATCCGGATCTCGATGGCGCAGCAAGCCTGCTCGGCGACGCCGCCCCCAACAAGGGCACCGGCCGGAGCCCACGCGACCGCCTCGTCGACAAGGGCGATGTGGCTGCAGCGCCTGCCGGCCGCGTCGATGATTTCCGCCTCGCCAAGCCAGGAACAGTCATCAGCAATCCGGTAATCCGGAACTAGTTCTTTCGCGCAAGGCTGCAAGCGATGCCAGCCGCGCATCAAATGGAAGAGGGACCGCCTCTTCGCGACGATCCCCACATCGTAAAACACCACCCTGAAAGAAAAAGGGCTCCGCCATGATCCGGCGGAGCCCTTCCTGTTTGCGAAGGCTTGTCTTCAACGCGGCAGGATCGTCGATCCCATCAGCGCCTCATCGATCGCCCGAGCGGCCTGACGGCCCTCGCGGATCGCCCAGACGACGAGCGACTGGCCGCGGCGCACGTCGCCGGCCGTCCAGAACTTGTCGACCGAGGTCTTGTAGTCGCGGTCGTTGGCAACGACGTTGGTCGAGCCGCGGCGATCGGTGTTGAGCGTCAGCTTGTCGCCGAGATCCTTCAGCACGCTGTCGGTAAACGGGCCGCTGAAGCCGATAGCGATGAAGGCGAGATCGGCCTTGATGATGAACTCCGTGCCGGCAATCGGCTTGCGGCGGTCATCGACCTGGCAGCACTTGACGCCAATGAGGTTGCCGTCCTCGTCGCCGACGAACTCCAGTGTCGCGACCTGGAATTCGCGGATAGCACCTTCGGCCTGGCTGGACGAGGTGCGCATCTTGGTCGCCCAGAACGGCCAGACGGCAAGCTTGTCTTCCTTTTCCGGCGGCTGCGGGCGGATGTCGAGCTGGGTGACCTTGACGGCCCCCTGGCGGAATGCCGTGCCGACGCAGTCGGAAGCGGTATCGCCGCCGCCGACGACGACGATGTGCTTGCCGCCGGCTAGGATTGGTGCAGACGGCCAGCCGGTGCTGTCGATGTTCTCGCGGCCGACGCGACGGTTCTGCTGCACGAGATAGGGCATGGCATCATGCACGCCGGCAAATTCGACACCGGGAATGCCGGCATTGCGCGGCGTCTCTGAGCCACCGCAATAGAGCACCGCATCATGGCCGTGGATCAGTTGCTCGACGGGCAGGTCGACGCCGATGTTGACGCCGCAATGGAAGGTGACGCCCTCGCCCTTCATCTGCTCGACGCGGCGATCGATGAAGTTCTTCTCCATCTTGAAGTCGGGGATGCCGTAGCGCAATAGGCCGCCGGGCTTGCTCTCGCGCTCGTAGACATGAACCTCGTGACCGGCGCGCGCCATCTGCTGGGCAGCTGCCATGCCGGCCGGACCCGAACCGATGACCGCAACCTTTTTGCCGGTCTTGGTCACGGCCGGCTGCGGCACGATATAGCCCATCTCATAGGCCTTGTCGGCGATCGCCTGCTCGACGGTCTTGATCGCGACCGGCGCATCCTCGAGGTTCAGCGTGCATGCCTCCTCGCACGGCGCAGGGCAGACGCGACCGGTAAATTCGGGGAAGTTGTTGGTCGAGTGCAGGTTGCGGATCGCCTCGTCCCAGTTGCCGTTGTAGACCAGATCGTTCCAGTCGGGGATCTGGTTGTGCACCGGACACCCGGTTGGCCCATGGCAGTAGGGAATGCCGCAGTCCATGCAGCGTGCAGCCTGCTTCTGCACTTCCGGTTCCGACATCGGAATGGTGAATTCGCGGAAATGGCGAATGCGGTCGGACGCCGGCTGGTACTTTGCCACTTGCCGGTCGATCTCGAGAAAACCAGTTACCTTACCCATCGTATCATCCTGATAGCTATGCGTCTGAACAGGCGCTTTAGACAAGCGCGCGTGATGAACCCCCGAACCCTTTTCGGAACCGGGAGCCCTTTTCACCGGGGCCTCTATTCGGCCGCCTCTGCCATTTTCATGCGTTCCATGTCTTCGAGCGCACGGCGATATTCGACCGGCATGACCTTGCGGAATTTCGGCCGGTAGTCTGCCCAATGATCGAGGATCGCCTTTGCCCGGGGCGAACCCGTGTGGTGCAGGTGATTGGAGATCAGCTGGTAGAGCCGCTCCTCGTCGTGGCGCGTCATATCGCCGGAGACGTCGACCATGCCCTTGTGCATGATGTCGCCGCCGTGATGATGCAGCTTCTCGAGCATGTCGTCCTCTTCCGGCACCGGCTGCAGCTCGACCATGGCCATGTTGCAGCGGCGGGCGAAATCGCCCTCCTCGTCGAGCACATAGGCGACGCCGCCGGACATGCCGGCCGCGAAGTTGCGGCCCGTCGTGCCGAGAACGACGACGACACCGCCGGTCATGTATTCGCAGCCGTGGTCACCCACGCCTTCGACGACGGCAACAGCGCCGGAGTTGCGCACGGCGAAGCGTTCGCCGGCGACGCCATTGAAATAGCACTCGCCCGAGATCGCGCCGTAAAGCACGGTGTTGCCGACGATGATGGAATCTTCAGGCACGATTTTCGTGTTTTCAGGCGGTCGAACGATGATGCGCCCGCCTGATAGACCCTTGCCGACATAGTCGTTGCCGTCGCCCACCAGGTCGAAGGTGATGCCGCGCGCCAGGAATGCCGCGAACGACTGGCCCGCCGTGCCCTTGAGGGTGACGTGGATCGTATCGTCCTTCAGACCCTTGTGGCCCCAGCGCTTGGCAAGAGCGCCCGAAAGCATGGCGCCGGCCGACCGGTCGACGTTCTTGATCTTGGCTTCGAAGGCGACGGGCGCCTTGGTTTCCAGCGCGAGCTTGGCCTTTTCGATCAACGTGCGGTCGAGCACGTCGTCGATCGGATGCTTCTGGCGGCTGGTCCAGTAGGTCTCTTCCTTCGCGGCTTCGACCTTGTGGAAGATCTTCGAGAAATCGAGACCGTTGGCCTTCCAGTGGGCGAGCGCGCCGTCCTTTTCCAACAATTCGGACGCACCGATGATTTCATCGAGCTTGCGCACGCCGAGCAAGGCGAGGATCTCGCGCACTTCTTCTGCAACAAAGAAGAAGTAGTTGATGACGTGCTCGGCCGTGCCCTTGAAGCGCTTGCGCAGCACCGGATCCTGGGTGGCGACACCGACAGGACAGGTGTTTAGGTGGCACTTGCGCATCATGATGCAGCCGGCCGCAATCAGCGGCGCGGTCGCAAAGCCGAACTCGTCGGCACCGAGAAGCGCGCCGATGATGACGTCGCGACCGGTCTTGAGGCCACCATCGACCTGTAGGGCGACGCGCGAGCGAAGGCCGTTCAGCACCAGCGTCTGCTGGGTTTCGGCAAGACCGATTTCCCACGGGCTGCCGGCATGCTTCAAGGAGGTCAGCGGCGATGCGCCGGTGCCGCCGTCGAAGCCGGAGACGGTGATGTGGTCGGCGCGCGCCTTGGCGACACCGGCCGCAACCGTGCCGACGCCCACTTCCGAGACCAGCTTGACCGACACGTCGGCTTCCGGGTTGACGTTCTTCAGGTCGTAGATCAGCTGCGCCAGATCTTCGATCGAGTAGATGTCATGGTGCGGCGGTGGCGAAATCAGGCCGACGCCCGGCGTCGAATGCCGGGTCTTGGCGACGGTCGCATCCACCTTGTGGCCGGGCAGTTGGCCGCCCTCGCCGGGCTTGGCACCCTGGGCCACCTTGATCTGCAACATGTCGGCGTTGACCAGGTACTCGGTGGTCACGCCGAAGCGACCGGACGCGATCTGCTTGATCGCCGAACGCTCCGGGTTCATCGAACCATCGGGCAGCGGCAGGTAGCGGTCGCTTTCCTCGCCGCCTTCACCTGTGTTCGACTTGCCGCCGATCCGGTTCATCGCGATGGCGAGCGTCGTGTGCGCCTCGCGGCTGATCGAGCCGAAGGACATGGCACCGGTCGAGAAGCGCTTGACGATGTCGGCGGCCGATTCCACCTCGTCGACGGAGATCGGCTTGCGGCCGGCAGCCTCGGCACTCTTGACCGTGAACAGGCCACGGATGGTGTTCATCCTGAGCGCCGAGGTGTTCACCATCTCGGCGAATTCGCGGTAGCGGTCCTGCGCATTGCCGCGCACGGCATGCTGCAGCGACGCGATCGCATCCGGTGTCCAGGCATGGCTTTCGCCGCGCATGCGGTAGGCGTATTCGCCACCGATATCCAGCGTGTTGGCCAGCACCGGATCGGCACCGAAGGCCGCCTTGTGACGGGCGACAGTCTCGGCTGCAATCTCTTCAAGGCCGATGCCTTCGATCGTCGTTGCCGTTCCGAAGAAGAACTGGTCGACGAGCTTTGACGACAGGCCGACCGCGTCGAAGATCTGCGCGCCGCAATAGGACTGGTAGGTCGAGATGCCCATCTTGGACATGACCTTAAGGATGCCCTTACCGACCGCCTTGATGTAGCGGTAAACCACTTCGCTGCCGTCGACTTCCTTGGGGAAGTCGCCGCGCTTGTGCATTTCGGTCAGCGTGTCGAAGGCGAGATATGGGTTGATCGCTTCGGCGCCGTAGCCGGCGAGCAGGCAGAAGTGGTGTACCTCGCGCGGCTCGCCGGATTCCAGCACGATACCGACCGAAGTGCGCAGGCCCTTGCGGATCAGGTGGTGGTGTACGGCGGCGGTGGCCAGCAGAGCCGGGATGGCGACGCGGTCCGGACCGACCTGGCGGTCGGAGAGAACGATGATGTTGTAGCCGCCCTTGACCGCTGCTTCCGCCCGCTCGCACAGGCGATCGAGCATCTCCGGCATGCCTTCGGCACCGCGCGAGATGTCATAGGTGAAGTCGAGCGTCTTGGTGTCGAACCGGTCTTCGGTGTGGCCGATCGAGCGGATCTTTTCGAGATCGCCGTTGGTCAGGATCGGCTGGCGCACTTCCAGCCGCTTGGCATGCGCCATGCCGGCATGGTCGAGCAGGTTCGGGCGCGGACCGATGAACGAGACGAGGCTCATCACCAGCTCTTCGCGGATCGGATCGATCGGCGGGTTGGTGACCTGCGCGAAGTTCTGCTTGAAGTAGGTATAGAGCAGCTTGCGCTTGTCCGACATCGCCGAGATCGGCGTGTCCGTTCCCATCGAGCCGACGGCTTCCTGACCGGTTGTCGCCATCGGCGACATCAGGATCTTGGTGTCTTCGAGCGTGTAGCCGAAGGCCTGCTGGCGGTCGATGAGGGAGACGTCGCGACGCAGCGCGCGCGGCTCCACCGGCTTCAGTTCTTCCAGGATCAGCTGGGTGTCTTCAAGCCACTTGCTGTAGGGGTGCTTGGTTGCAAGCGAAGACTTCACCTCTTCATCCGAGATGATGCGGCCCTGCTCCATGTCGATGAGCAGCATCTTGCCCGGCTGCAGGCGCCACTTCTTGACGATCTTGCTCTCGTCAACGGGAAGCACGCCGGCTTCAGACGCGAGGATGACGCGATCGTCCGAAGTGACGATGTAGCGGGCGGGACGCAGGCCGTTGCGGTCAAGCGTCGCGCCGATCTGGCGACCGTCGGTGAAGGCAACCGCTGCCGGTCCATCCCACGGTTCCATCAGCGCTGCATGGTATTCGTAGAATGCCTTGCGCTCTGGCGACATCAGCTGGTTGCCGGCCCAGGCTTCGGGGATCAGCATCATCACCGCATGCGAGAGCGAGTAGCCACCCTGCACCAGGAATTCGAGCGCGTTATCGAAACAGGCAGTGTCCGACTGGCCCTCGTAGGAAATCGGCCAGAGCTTGGAGATGTCGTCGCCGAAGAGCGGCGAGGACACGGAAGCCTGACGGGCCGCCATCCAGTTGACGTTGCCGCGCAGCGTGTTGATTTCGCCGTTGTGGGCGACCATGCGGTAAGGGTGCGCCAGCTTCCACGACGGGAAGGTGTTGGTCGAGAAGCGCTGGTGGACCAAGGCTACGGCCGACTGGAAGCGCTCGTCCTCCAGATCCTTGTAGTAGGCGCCGACCTGATAGGCCAGGAACATGCCCTTGTAGACGACGGTCTGGGTCGACAGCGACACGACGTAGAAGCCGAGATCGCCGCCCTCGGCCTCCGCATAGATGCGGTTGGAGATCACTTTGCGCAGCGTGAACAGGCGGCGCTCGAACTCGGCATTGGTGGCGGCGTCACGGCCGGCACCAATGAACACCTGGACATGGTGCGGTTCGGTCGCGGCGATGTCCGGTGCCTTTGACAGCGACGAATTGTCGACCGGCACGTCGCGGAAGCCGAGCACGTGCTGGCCTTCCTCGGCGACGACTTCGTTGATCACGTCCTTGAAGTGGGCGATCAGCTTCTCGTCGCGCGGCATGAAGAGGTAGCCGACGCCATATTCGCCGGCCTTCGGCAGGGTCACGCCCTGCTTGGCCATTTCCTCGCGGAAGAAGCGGTCGGGGATCTGCACGAGGATACCGGCGCCATCACCCATCAGCGGGTCGGCACCGACGGCACCGCGGTGCGTCAGGTTTTCGAGCATGAAGAGGCCATCACGCACGATCTGGTGCGACTTCTCGCCCTTCAGATGCGCGACGAAGCCGACGCCGCAGGCATCGTGTTCGTTGCGCGGATCATAGAGACCCTGTTTTCGCGGCAGGCCAGACGGGAAAACGGGCGTTTTTTCAGCCGTCGCAACAGTGTGTGCGAGGTTGAGCCCAGATTGCTGTGATGGCGTGTGATCCGTCATCGTCTTCCCTCCTGTTGAACCCGGCACGTCCCGGGCATCCCTGCGCCCGCGCATGGCTCTCCGTCGCATGCATTCGCATGCCGCAAAGCCGGGGCATTCATCGTCTCATGATCCTGATCAGGTCGCAAATAATGCACGGCATCATCAGGCATTGATGTCAGTGACCATCCTGATGGCAGGCGATAACAACCGGATGAAATCCGGCGGATTTGCCTACGCCATACGCCGAATGCCGATTTTTTGGGCACTTGCGGCGATTGTTCCGGTCCCTAGACCGAAATAGGACAGTCTTGCTGTCCTATTTCATGCGCTCTATGCCAGAAACCGCCCCCCTCCGCAAGGGGCATATGAGCAATTATTAGAAGAGATTTTGCCGAACATTGCCGAAAGTTTCCCGGTTTTATAATTTAATTACGACAAACCGGCGTTTTCTTCATTTTGGTTTCAAACTGGTATTCTGTTGGCCTCTTCCGCAGAGACCGTGATTGATCCGGTCGGGAAGTGGGTTATGGTCGCCCGAACGACGCCGACACGCCCGTAAAACAGGACGACATGTGATGATTTTTTCCTCTGACAACTGGGCTGGAGCCCACCCGGCCATCGCCCAGAGCCTCGTGACCCATGCCGGCGGCTATGCCTCCGCCTATGGCACCAGTGAGCTCGACCGGAAGGTGGAGAAAAGACTGTCCGACGTTTTCGAGCGCGATGTCGCCGTTTTCTTTGTCGGCACGGGAACAGCCGCCAATTCGCTGGCACTTGCCAGCGCGAGCCGCGCCGGCGGCGTCGCGTTCTGCCACCGGGAAGCCCATGTGACCGCCGACGAATGCGGCGCTCCGGAATTTTTCACGCACGGCTCAAGATTGAAACCGGTCGACGGCAAGCACGGCAAGATGGATGCATCGCGCCTGGAAGCGGAAATTCGCCGCTACCCACTCGACAACGTCCATGGTGGTCAGCCGATGGCGGTGACGTTAACGCAGGCGACTGAAAGCGGCACCGTTTACGCGCTCGAAGAGATCGAGGCGATCGCAGCCGTCGCCAAGGCGCACAAGTTGCCATTGCACATGGACGGTGCGCGCTTTGCCAATGCGCTGGTCAGCCTCGAGGCGACACCGGCTGAAATGACCTGGAAGCGTGGCGTCGATCTCGTTTCCTTCGGTGGCACGAAAAACGGCTGCTGGTGTGCCGAGGCGCTTGTCCTCTTCGATCTCTCCAAGGCGCACGAGATGCACTTCCTGCGCAAGCGATCGGCCCAGCTGTTCTCGAAATCCCGCTTCGTCTCGGCCCAGTTCGACGCCTATCTCGAGGGCGACCTCTGGCTCGACCTCGCCCGGCATTCCAACGCGATGGCCCGCCGTCTTGCCGACGGCATCGCCGCCTCGCGCACGAGCCGGCTCGGCTGGCCGGTCGACGCCAACGAGGTCTTCGTCATTCTGAAAAGCGACGTGGCGGCAAAGCTGCGCGAACAGGGCGCGGTCTTCTACGATTGGCCCGTTCCGCATGATCTTGCCGGAAGCCTTGAAGCCGACGAAGGCCTTTACCGCCTGGTGACGAGCTTTGCCACGAAGGCAGAGGACGTCGATCGCTTCGTCGCCGCCTGCTGAGACGGATCAGCCCGAAGGGCCCGGCTCAAGCCTGGCCCTGCAGCGTCCGTACCTTCGAAAGGATCTCGGTCGAGAGCGCCGCCAGCAGTTTCTGGTCGGCGCCCTTGCTCGGGACCAGCACGAATTCGACATCTTCGAGCGGCGGCAAGGTGCCGGCAGGCAATTCCCTGAGACCCTGTGGCGCCATGCTGCGCGGCTGGACGAGCACGCCCATGCCGGCTTGCGCTGCGGCCGTCAGCCCGCTGAGGCTGCCGCAGGTACAGACGATCCGCCACGGCAGCCGATGCCGGTCGAGCACTTCGAGCGCCACGCTGCGCGTGATGCTCGGCGGCGGGAAAGCAATCAGCGGCAATACGCGGTCGCGCTTGATGCGCTCTGGATCGCGCGCCAGCCACACGAGCGGTTCGCGATAGACCAGCTCGCCGCGCGGATCGCCGAGCCGGCGCTTCGCCAGCACCAGGTCGATCTCGCCGCCATCTTGCATCTGGTAGAGCACGCCACTCAGCGCCACCGTCAGTTCCAGCTCCACCGACGGATGCGCCCGCACGAAATCTTCAAGCACCCCCGGCAGCCGGCTGGTGACGAAATCCTCCGAGACACCCAGCCTCAAGCGACCGCGAAGGCTGCTTTCGGCAAACAGCGCCTTGACCTCGTCGTCGATCGCCAGCATCGAACGCGCATGGGCAAGGAGGGCCTGGCCGTCGGTGGTCAAGGACACCCGATGCGTATCGCGGGCAACGAGCTTGCGCCCGACAACCGCCTCAAGCCGTTGAATATGCTGGCTGACCGTCGATTGCCCGAGTGTCAGCTTCTCCGCGGCAAGCGTAAAGCTGCCCATCTGTTCGAGCGCGACGAAGCTGCGCAGTTGCACGAGGTCCAGCATTTATTATCCATTTTCGCGATAACTGTTATTCCTTGCATCCTGCTTCATAATGACATTTCTCAGCAAGGTGTTTTCTCAATCGAGCCAGTGACAGCCATGCGCCGCTACCTTCCCGATACGTTCACCGTGCTTCTGCTTCTGACCGTGCTCTTGGCCTCGTTGCTGCCGATCCAGGGCGGCGCAACCGTCTGGTTCGCCATGGCGACAAAGGTGGCGGTGGGCCTGGTGTTCTTCCTGCATGGCGCGCGGCTTTCGCGTGACGTTGTCATCGCCGGTTTTCTTCATTGGCGGCTGCATCTGGCGATCCTGGCCTCGACCTTCGTGCTGTTCCCGGTGATTGGTCTTGCCGTCGGTTTCGTGCCGTCGTCGGTCCTGCCGCCGGCGCTCTATACCGGCATTCTCTTCCTCTGCGTCCTGCCCTCGACGGTGCAGTCGTCGATCGCCTTCACATCGGTTGCCGGCGGCAATGTCCCGGCGGCGATTTGCTCAGCGTCCGCCTCCAACATCTTCGGCATGTTCCTGACGCCGCTGCTGGTTGGCCTGCTGTTTTCCGCCGGCGGCCATGGCGGCGTGTCGCTGGATGCGCTGGAGCAGATCCTCCTGCAACTGCTGGCGCCGTTCATTGCCGGCCAATTGCTGCAGCCCTGGATCGGCGGCTGGATCCGGGCGCGCAAGGGTCTGCTTGCACCCGTGGACCGCGGTTCGATCCTCATGGTCGTCTATCTCGCCTTCAGCCAAGCGGTCACATCCGGCCTGTGGCAGACCTTTTCGCTCACCGATCTCGGCGTGCTTGTCGCGATCGAGGTCGTCATGCTGGCAGCGGTGCTTGCGGTCACCATGTTCGGCAGCCGTCTCCTCGGCTTCAACCGGGCCGACGAGATCGCCATTACCTTCTGCGGCTCGAAGAAGAGCCTTGCGAGCGGCATCCCGATGGCGAGCGCCATCTTTGCCGGCCAGAACATCGGCGCGATCGTGCTGCCGGTCATGCTCTTCCACCAGATCCAGCTGATGGCCTGCGCCGTGATCGCCCAGCGCTATGCCGCCCGCAAAGAGCCGGATGCAATCGCTGAACCCGCCAGGACATAACGAAAAAGGCGGCATCCTTTCGGGCGCCGCCTCTTTGAAGCTTGGGAGGTAGGGATTAGAGGCTTTGAGCCTCGATCTGCTTCGGCTGCGAGGCGACCGACGTAATGTCGATCCGGCGCGGCTTGGCTGCTTCCGGGATCTCGCGGGTGAGGTCGATGTGCAGCAGGCCGTTCTTCAGCGAAGCGGACTTGATCTCCACATGGTCGGCAAGCTGGAAGCGGCGCTCGAAGGCGCGCTTGGCAATACCGCGATGCAGGAACTGGTTTTCTTCCGCCTTTTCCTCGCTCTTTTCGCCCTTGATCGTCAGCGTGTGTTCACGCGCTTCGATCGACAGTTCCGTTTCGTCGAAGCCGGCAACCGCCATGGTGATGCGGTAGGCGTTTTCGCCGGTACGCTCGATGTTGTAGGGCGGATAGGTCTGGGCCTGGTCAGGCTGGCCGAGGCTGTCGAGCATCGTAAAAAGGCGGTCGAAGCCGACGGTGGAGCGATAGAGGGGGGAAAAATCAACGTGACGCATGGTGTCCTCCTGGGAGCAACTGTTTGCGATATCTGGTCTGCCACCCCATCCAGGCAGCGGCGCGACCGGTGAACGGACCCGTTATCGGCGTCCGTGAGCAGAACATGGGAATGCGATTTCGCCAGTTCAAGGCATGCCACCTCAAGATTCTTGTCCGGTGAACGGCGCATGAATGCACGGTTCGGCCGCGGTTCAGATCGTGGGGACTAGAACAGCCACACTGGGAGGAAATCTCCTGGGGCTGAAGTGACATGTCCCTTCTCCTTCAGCGGCCGGAAACGGTGATCGTCCGGATTTCACCCACCGTTTCCGGCTTTTTTCTTTGACGGCGCCAAGCCCGCCGCCTATCCCTGATGCCTAGGATCAACGCGCCTTCACCCTGGTTTCGTCCGTCATGACCACAATCCTCCACTCCACACCTGACAATCCGATACCGGACAATCCCGTGGCAGGCTTCTTCGATGGAGCCGGCGGCCGCAAGATCCGTTATGCGATCTTCAAGACCAAAACGCCGATTGCGCGTGGCACCGTGGTGCTGCTGCAGGGGCGCAACGAATCGATCGAGAAATACTTCGAGACTATCGCCGAGCTCAACGCTGCCGGCCTGTGGGTCGCCACCTTCGACTGGCGCGGCCAGGCGGGCTCCGAGCGGCTTCTGCCCGAGCCCGGGCGCGGCCACGTCGAACACTTTTCCGATTACGAGCGCGATCTGACCACCTTCCTCGAGCAGATCGTGCTGCCGGACACCCGACTTCCCTTTTCGATCGTCGCCCATTCCATGGGCGCACTGGTCGCCTTGTCCCTCGCCCCGATGCTTTCGAGCCGCATCGATCGCCTGGTGGTGCTCGCCCCCTTTGTCGGCCTCGGTGGCCAGGTGATCGGCGAACGCAGCATCGCGAGCATGGCAACGGTAATGCGCTGGCTCGGCCTCGGACGTCTGCCGCTGCACGCCGACAAGGGCAACCGCCCCTTTGAAAACAATGTACTGACGGCCGATCGCCGCCGCTTTGCGCGCAATCTTGCTCTGACCGATGCCTATCCGGAATTGCGGCTTGGGCCGCCATCGGCGCGCTGGCTGACCGAAGCCTTTCGCGCGGTGCGGCGTGTCACGCGCCGCGAACATCTGACCCGCATTACCCTGCCGACGATTATCCTGGCGCCGACGGCCGATCGGCTGGTGCCGCATATCGCCGTCGAGTGGCTGGCACGCAACTTCCGCGCCGCCCACATGATCCCGATCGACGGTGCGCGCCACGAACTGCTACACGAAGCGGATCGCTATCGCGCCCAGGCGATGGCGGCCATTCTTGCGTTCATCATTCCCGATGAAGACGACGAGGACGAAGGCGAAGCGGCCTGAGAAGGGTCACGCCTACCTGCGCTGATATCAGCCCTTGAGGATTTCCAGTGCCTGCGCATGCAGCGCAGCGCTGCCGGCAGCGACGACTTCGCCGCCCATCTCCGCCGGTCCGCCCTGCCAGTTGGTGACGATGCCGCCAGCCTGCTCGATCAGT
The DNA here is from genome assembly GCF_013283195.1 of Ensifer adhaerens. Lineage (GTDB taxonomy): Bacteria > Pseudomonadota > Alphaproteobacteria > Rhizobiales > Rhizobiaceae > Ensifer > Ensifer adhaerens_G. The sequence continues at coordinate 260,779 of NZ_JABEKT010000005.1, forward strand.
GGGATCAGGCCACCGACGTCATAGGGCTTGAGCCCGCACTCGATCACCAGGTCGACATGGCCGGCCGCCAGCAACGCAAAGGCGTAACAATCACAGCCGTAGCGGAACAGCCGCACCTTGTCCTGCAGCGCCTCGAAGCGGGTCTTGTTGTCGCCGGTGTAGAGATGCGGCGAGGTCGTGAACAGCACCGCATCGGACAGCGCGTCGCAGGCGCGGGTCGACAGCACCTTGTCGCCATCGGGGCCGCGATAGAGCGCCTTCGTGCCATCGGCAAAGAAGCGCTCGCCGGTGAACGGCTGGTCCATCAGGCCCATCACCGCATCGCCGTTGCGATAAAGTCCGACCAGCGTGCCCCAGACCGGAAGGCCGGAGATGAAAGCGCGCGTACCGTCGATCGGGTCGATCACCCAGACATATTCGCGATCAAGGCCGACATTGCCATGCTCCTCGCCGAGAATGCCGTGATCGGGGAAATTCTGCTCGATCAGCGCCCGGATCGCCGCTTCAGCCGATTGGTCCGCTTCCGTCACCGGATCGAAACCGCCCTCGATCTTGTTGACGACGCTCGTACCGATGCGAAAGCGCGGCAAGGTTTCCGCCTTGGCGGCATCGGCGAGACGGTCGAAAAAGGAGCGGTCGGGCAGCATGGCACTCTCTTTTGGGGAAGGAAGCAGGAAGGTCCGATCTGCATAGCCGAAATTTGCAGAAAGGCAAAGGCAGGCAGCCCGCTGCTGGTGATCGATGACGGTGTGCCGCGCCAGCGGCTTCAGTGCATTCGAAGCGGTGAAATTCCTTTGATGCACTGCAAAAGTTTTCAGTCGCTCAACTTGACAATTGTGCAGTGCAATATTAGGGTTTTCATGCAGTCACTCGTGACTGTAAATACCCTCCTTGGGTGTTTCCTCCCTAGACTTAACCGCGCCATTGGCGCGGTTCTTTTTGAGGTCTGGCAGGAAACCGGCGATTACTCCGCTGCAAGCGGCAGATAGGCGCCATAGTCCTCGACATGGCGCGCGAGCGAGGCGATGAAGCTGGTGAGGTCGTCGACCAGCGCCCCGAAACCAGGCTTCCTGACCAGCGTCGTCTCATCGACATAGAGCCCGCGATTGATCTCGATCTGCAGCGCATGCAGGCCCCGGCTCGGCCGGCCGTAGTGTTCGGTGATGAAGCCGCCGGCATAGGGCTTGTTGCGTGCAACGGTATAGCCGAACTCCTGCAAGAGATCGACGGCTATCCGCGACAGCTCCGCGGCCGCACTGGTGCCGTAGCGGTCACCGATGATGAAATCCGGCCGCTGGGCGCTGCCGGGCAGATGCACGTTGCCCGGCATCGAATGGCAATCGATCAGAACCGACATTCCGAATTGCACGTGCGTGCGCGCAATCAGCTTGCGCAAGGTGGCATGGTACGGTTTGTAGATCGTCTCGATCCGCGTCAGCGCCTCTTCGACGGGAAAACGGCCGCGGTAGATTTCCATGTTCTCGGCTACCAGCCGCGGCACGGTTCCAAGGCCGCCCGCCACCCGCATCGAGCTGATATTGGCGTGCGGCGGCACCGGGCCGTCGAACATGCGCGGGTCGAGTTCGTAAGGCTCGCGATTGACGTCGAGGAAGGCGCGCGGGAAATGCGCCAAGAGCATCGGCGCGCCGAGGAACGTCGCATTCTGGAACAGCTCGTCGACGTAGTGATCTTCGGACCTACGGATTGCCAGCGCATCGAGGCGCGACTGATCGAGAAAGGCCTGTGGATAAGATCGACCGCTGTGCGGCGAGTTGAATACGAAGGGAATCCGCTGGCTTGCAGGTTCCAGAACCTCAAACAGCTCCCTCTCCGTCATCTCCCCCATCGGAACCCTTTTTACCATGTGCGGTTCTTGCTGTTGTCATCATGTTGCCAGTTGGCCGGCTCTGTGTCCATAGTGCGCCCACTCCGGTTTCTCGGGAGTTGACGCGCCGCGTTCACGAGATATTTACCCCGTTGCGGCTTGGATAGAACGCTGCAATCCATCCGCAATGAATAAACAGAAGCAACGGCCGAGTTCATGACTGTGAAAATCCTTCTTGCCGAAGACGACAACGATATGCGCCGCTTCCTTGTGAAGGCGCTCGAAAAGGCTGGCTACAAGGTCATGTCCTATGACAACGGCGCCAGCGCCTACGATCGCCTTCGCGAAGAGCCCTTCTCGCTTCTCCTGACCGACATCGTCATGCCGGAGATGGACGGCATCGAGCTTGCCCGCCGGGCGACCGAGCTCGATCCGGATCTCAAGGTGATGTTCATCACCGGCTTTGCCGCCGTCGCGCTCAATCCGGATTCGAAGGCTCCGAAGGACGCCAAGGTCCTGTCGAAGCCGTTCCACCTCCGCGACCTCGTCGACGAGGTCAACAAGATGCTGGCCGCCTGAGGCCAGACATTTTTCCACAGCCGCCGCCTCCGTCCGCACCAGTTCAAGACGGTTCAGCGCGGATTTCAGATTGACCGCCGCGATCCACAGGGATCTTCGGCGGTCTTTTCATTTCAGTGACTTACGCGCAAAGCCCGGAAATCCGGGGCTTCCTGCCGGCGGCCAAAGGCTGCGGATAGCGGCGAAAAACGCCCTGCAAAATTTCTGTCAAAAAACCTGCAAAAACCCTATTGACGCGACAGCGGGTTCTATGGTCTATGCGCCTCATCGGATGGGCGTGTAGCTCAGCGGGAGAGCACTACGTTGACATCGTAGGGGTCACAGGTTCAATCCCTGTCACGCCCACCATCCTTTACTCAGGCGAACATCCCCATCACCTGGCCCTTCTCAGAGACAGAAAACCAGATGCAGGCTCGGCAAACGGCTGCGCCGCGCATATTGGCTTTATGTCAGTCCATCCCCCAACACGGAACTACTCCCGGTAGACGCCGCAATCCGCACATATGCGCGCCACAGCAAGGCTGCCTGCCGTGATCGCATCTTCGCGCAAAGGCGCCACGCGACGTTAATGCCGCCATCGACCTCACCGCGACCAGCATGGCGAATCGTCGGCGTGCGCATGGACCGACCAACCGCGCCGCCCTACCTTGCTCTTTCGGCCTGAACGCAGCCGCCAGACATCGGCCATGCGTCATCTCGACGGCAAAGGAGCCAGGATTAGAGAGCCTCCCCACGGGAAAGAAGGGAACGGACAATGCCAGCCATCAAGAACATCGTGCTCGTCCATGGCGCCTGGGGTGACGCCTCGCATTGGCGCCACGTGATACCGCCGCTGCATGCCAAGGGCTACAAGATCGCCGCGGTCCAGAACCCGCTGACGTCGCTTGCCGACGATGTCGACCGGACATCAAGGCTGGTGGCAGCGCAAGACGGGCCGACATTGCTGGTTGGCCATTCCTACGGGGGTGCGGTGATCACCGGCGCCGGCCACGCGCCGAATGTCGCCGGCCTTGTCTATATTGCCGCCTTCGCGCCCGATGAAGGCGACAGTCTTGGCAGCATCTTCGCCCGCCGCGATCCCCCTTCCGGCGCCGGCAGCATCCGGCCGGACAAGGATGGTTTGCTCTGGCTCGACCAGGCGACGTTCCGCCAGAGTTTTGGTCAGGATCTCGGCGAGACCGAAGCGTTGGTCATGGCCGTGGCGCAGAAGCCGATTGCCGGGCGCTGTTTCGAAGACAAGTCCGGCCCGCCGGCCTGGAAGGTGAAGCCCAGCTGGTACCAGGTCTCGAGCCGAGACAACATGATACCGCCGGAAACGGAAGCGTGGATGGCCGAGCGCATCAAGGCAAAAAAGACGATCACGCTCGACGCAAGCCACGCATCGCTGGCCTCGCACGCCCCGGAGATCGTCGCACTAATCGAGGAGGCGGTTGCCTCCCTCGCCTGACGTCAGTCCTGACACAACGACGGCCCCGGAAGACATTCCTCCTCCGGGGCCAGATTGTTTTAAATGGATGAACGGCCGAGGCGCAAATCGGCCGTCGTCAATGGGCGACGTTGGAGGCGGCCGACATCAGCTCCTCGCGGCGCGGCATGCCGAACATGTTGCGCCCGTCGTTCGTCGCCTCGGTAAAGCTCCAGCGCACGATGCCATCCCGGTCGAGCAGGAACTCGCCGACGAGCTGACCCTCGCCGGCGGCGATCATACGCTCGTCGTCCTGCATGATTTGATAGCCGTCCGCCTTGTCGAGATAGGACGAGGCTGCCCAGGGATCCATCGCGGTCGGCAACTCGCCGGGCATATCGATCAGCATCGCCATGGCGGTTTTCTTGGCGAGCTTGTGGGGCCATTCGTCCTCATCCTCGGTGAACTGAAGATTGGGCAAGCCGAACGCGCGATGCGAAACCCGCTCCGGATCGGAAGCCGCCAGCAGATTCGGCAAGGGATGGTAGCGGAAATAGAGCCGTGCCCGGTCGATCGGCGTGTTGACGACTGTCAGGCTCTCGATGCCTTTTTCGCGCAACGCCCCGTCGAGCTGCGCCATCGCAGCGATCTGCCGCCGGCAGAAGGGGCAATGCAGACCACGGAACAGGCCGACCAGGACAGGCTTGCGTCCGCGAAAATCGTCGATGGAAATCTGGCCATCCTGGGTGATGGCGTCAAGGACCACGTTCGGCGCCCGATCGCCCGGCTGTAGCGGTCCGTTGTGGTGTTCAATCATGATCTCTTCTCCTCGTACCGATCGTGGGTTGCGGAGACGCGGGCGGACGTGTCGAACGCTGGGACGAACGCGCCGTCGCGTCTGACGCAGAACCGATTTGGCGACACAAATCTGCATTTCGGACAGCCATTGGCGCCCGATCCTGCAATCCGGATCGTCTTACTTGCCTTCGATGGACCTGCCCTGCAGCGCCCTAGTCGAGAAACGGCAGTATCGTCAGCGCTTCGGGATCGAGACCGTGCCGTGTGCATATGTCGCGAGCCGAAGCAAAGTGCCTTTCCGCACCCTCGAGGTCACCCGCATCAAGGCAGAGTGTCGCCAAGCCATCATAGCACGGAAACAACAGCTGCGCCTCTCGCGTTTCGAACGCGAGCTCAAGAGCCTCCTCGTAGAGACGCCGCGCGACATCAGGGCGCCCATGGCACTGGTCGATCTGTCCCAGCACCAGCAACGACACCGGCAGATGATCGCGCTGATCGAGTTCGCGGTCGATCGCGATCGCCCGTTCGGCAGCCGGAATGCCGTCGGCCGCACAGCGATCAGTGAAGGTGCAATAGGCCACGGCCAAATTGGAAAGCAGCCGCGCCTGGAAGCCAAGGTCGCCGATACGATGCGCCATGTCGAAGCCGAACTTGCAGACCTCGATGGCCCTGCGCGGCTCGATGATCGTGTAGAGAACGGCGAGATTGGTATAGCCCCGGCAGGCTGCATTGAGCAGATCGGCAGCCTCCGCGACGGCGACGCTGCGTTCGATCGTTGCGATCGCCTCGGAGCCGCGGTTAAGGCGCGCCAGCGCCACGCCCTTGGTATTGAGGGCTTCTGCGGTCACCCGGTCCACTTCGCGCCGCGCCTGCAGAGCTTGCGGCATCAGCCCGCCGACGCGCTTCAAGGCGTCGTCGGCCCAGACGATCGCGTCGGCATAGCTGCCCATGCGAAAGGCAAGGTGGCCCCGCTCCTGGGAGAGATGGGCGCTTTCGATCGGCGCATCCGCGTCTTGCAGAAGTTGGGCCGCGTTGGCGAATGCCGCGAGCGCCTCGTCGCGTCGGGCTGCCTCCCACAACAGATGTCCGAACTTGCGCTGGATGCGGGCCGCGGAGATCCGATCGTCGGTGGCACGATAGACGTCGAGGAGGGACGCGTAGTGCCCCGCAGCCGTATCGCGCTGCCCCGAAGGCCCGAGCAGGTCGGCAACCCGCTCGCGGGCGGCAAGCCATTCGCCCCCCTCCTCGCCAGCCTCCGCCCAGGCGGCCATCGCCTGCTTGTAGAACCGTATGGCATCGTCGTTCGCATAGATCGCCTGCGCACGTTCTCCCGCCGACATGAGATAGCGTGCGCCTTTCGATTTATCCTCCGACTGGCTGAAGTGGTGGCCAAGCAGCGCCATTTCCTCCAGTCTCGTGGTCTGCGCTCCATAGCGGCGCTCGAGCCGGTCGGCGACGACGGCGTGTATCTCCGCACGCCGTCGTAGAAGCAGATTGTTGTAGACCACCTCCTGCAACAGCGTCTGGGTGAAGCGATAGGTCTGCGCGCCCTGCAGGCGGCCCTCTCGCGTCTCCTCGATAATCTCGGCATCGCACAGGATATCCAGCGCGGCATCAATCGTGGGTTCGTCGCCGGCGACGACCCGCAGCAATTCGACATCGAACCGTGGGCCGATGACCGCCGCATGATGAAGCAGCCTGCGCGACTGCGGCTGCAGCCGGTCGACCCTGCCGAGCAACATGGCTTCGATGGTGACAGGAATGTCGACGGTCGCCTCGCGCTCCACCACGCGCCAGGCGGCGCCGAAATGCTTGAGAGCATCGACTTCGATCAGGCCCCGCACGATTTCTTCGATGAACAGCGGGTTCCCGCCGGCGCGCGCCAGAATGCGGCCTGCCAACCCCCGGTGCAGGCCATCGGCACCGAAAAAGGCGGACAGCAGCCTGTGCCCTTCGGCATCGGTGAGCGGCGCGAGCCGCAACGCCGTCAGGCTCGTTCGGCCAGGTCTCAGCCGGTCGACCGCCGTTTCGGGACGCTCCGTCGTCAGCATCATCAATGGACCGCCCTCCATCCGATCGAGGATAAAGGCGATGGCATCGAGGGACGCCGCATCGGCCCAATGCAGATCCTCGATCACCAGCAGCAGCGGCGTTCGCGACAGGCGTCGCTCGAAGATGGCGCGCACCGCTGCAAAGAGCTGGCGACGCATCTGTTCCGGCTCGACATGGCGCAAGCTTTCGTCCTGCGTCCCCATTCCCAGGATGCGCAGGAAGAGCGGCAGAAGCTGTTCCAGTTTTTCGGGCGCAAAGCCGATCTCGGCCAGCCCCGCTGTCAGCAACTCGGTGGTGCGTTCCAGGGTATCAAGGGGCGAGATGCCATAGGCGCCGCGCAACACAGATGCCAGGACGCCGTAGGAAGGCTCTCCAAGCGGAGATGAGCTTGCCCTGCGAACGACGACATGCCCGAAGCGCGGGTCGACGGCGACCAGCCCAAGAAATGTATGGACGAGCCGCGATTTTCCCATCCCTGCCTCGCCGGACAGCCGCACCAGTTGCGCCGCCCCGTCACAGGCAAGCTCCAGGCAATCGAGCAGCCGCTTCATTTCCGCGTCGCGCCCGACTAGCGGTGCAGTCAGGCCCAACGCCTCCAGGCCGCGGGCGGCACCAGGGGCGTCAAGTACCTTTATCAGCCGGTAGACCTCGACAATGCCGGCCTTGCCGCGCAGCGCGGTTGCCCCCAGCGCCTCATAGGCGAAGGCATGCCGGGTCACGCGATAGGTGACGGGGCCGACGAGAACCTCGCCGGGTCCCGCCATGGACTGCAGGCGCTGGGCGGTGTTCACGGCATCCCCCGTGACCGAATAGGATTTGCTGTCTCCCGCTCCCAGGGCACCGGCGACAACGGTGCCGGTATTCAATCCGATGTGCAGGTTCACCGGCGCGCCGATACGATCCTCCCAGCGTTCACCGATCAGGTTTGCTCGCGCAATCATGTCGATCGCAGCGCGAAGGGCGCGCTCGGCATCGTCCTCATGCGCCACCGGAGCGCCAAAAAGCGCCAGCAAGGCATCGCCGATGAATTTGTCGACGAAGCCGCCATAGGTTTCGACCGCTTCGGTCAACTCCACAAAAAGTTCATTTTGAAAGGTTTGCAGGATCTCCGGATCCATATGCTCGCCGAGGCCGGTGAAACCGCACAAATCGGCAAAAAGGATGGTCGCCGTGCGACGGTCGGCATTTTCGTTGTCGCTCGATACCGTTGGGGATTGACCCCGTGCCGCCCTCGGCAGGGGCATGACGGCAACCTGTCCCGAAACCAGGACCTTGACGGCCACCGGCTTGTCCAACGGTGTCCCACAATTCGGGCAGAAGGCGAAACCGGGCAGGCAGTCTGCACCGCAGCCCGGACACGGGCTCTGCTGTCTGGCCCCGCAGCTCGGGCAAAACGAAAAACGCCCCTCGATGTTACAACCGCACTCGTGACACTTCATCAATAGCGAACCTTCGAAGAGGCCCCGCGCCACATGCTATCCAGAGCCATTTGCACACAGTCAACGCAAAACAATGAACCCGCGGGCGCGGGTTTGCAAGCAATCGCTAACATGAAGATGTCAAGGTCTGACAGGCTCCGAACAGGACGCGCCATGGCGCTGTTCGGCACTCATCCGTCGGCCAGGCGGGCGCCTTGACCGACGGAAGCAATGACGTCGAAATCAGGAGTGGGTGCGGCGCGAAGTCGGCCTGCTCGCAAACATCCCGAGATCAATGGCGGCACCGTCCGGTGCGCGGCACACGTCTTCGGGGTGCCGATCGCTCGCTTCCACCGCGAAATGGATCGCCGCCGCCTCGTTGGTGAAAAGCCCTCCGACCAATCCTTTACGGTCGGAAACAACCCACCATCCGTGACTGTCGCGCCCGACAACGAAACGCGCGCGCGCCGAAAAGCCGCGCCCTGGCTGCTGCATACTGCCCATGATCGAATGGTCCTCGTTGATGAAGATTGCGGCGGCTCAGCCGGCAAGCCAGGGAATGACGGTCTGGATGGCGTAGGCGAGGCCAAGCACGGCGCCGAGGCGGATGCCGATCCCGAGGAAAGCATCGCGAACGACACTGTTGTCGGCTGGGTGGGGCTCGATCTCGTGCGACCGGCGCCTTAGTTCCGCCTGCGCGGCAAGGTGGGGAAAGCGTGACATGGTCTGTCTCCTTTGAGGGGTTTGACGAAAGGCAAGGGCGGCACCGGGCGCGCACAATGGCAAGATCCGTCCGATCTGCGATGACATGGAAAATTCGATCGGTGGCCGGGCTCAGCTCGCAAGGGCAAGCGGCAAGCGGGGACTGCGGTGCGCCTCGATCAACGGTTCGAGCGCCGAGCGAATTTCCGCCGCCGTCTCCAGCGACACCGTCGTCAGCGGCAACCGCACTTCGGGGCTGAAGCCCCGCGCCAGATGCAGCGCGTATTTGATCGGGCCCGGATTGGTTTCGCGCTCAAGCGCGGTGAACAGGGGCTGGAGCCGTTGATGGATGGCGACGGCCGCCTGGGCGTTGCCGGTTGCGATTGCGTGGTGCAGCGAAACCATCAGCCGCGGCACGACATTTGCGGCCACCGAGATCGTGCCGTGGCCGCCGCAGAGGTTGAAAGGCAGCGCCGTCTGGTCGTTGCCGGAGAATTGGCTTAGCCGCGCCTTGAGGGATGGCGGCGATGCAAGGAAGCGGCCGATGTCGCCCGTTGCATCCTTGATGCCGATGACACCGGGCAGTTGCGCCAATCGCTCGAGCGTGCGCGGTGCCACGTCGACGCCGGTGCGCGAGGGAACGTTGTAGACGATGACAGGCAGATCGACAGCCCGGACCACCGCCTCGTAATGGCGATAGATCCCCTCCTGCGAGGGCTTGTTGTAGTAGGGCGCAACGATGAGCGCCGCATCGGCGCCGAGCGCCTTGGCCTCTGCCGTCAGTTCGATCGTCGTTTGCGTGCAGTTGGTGCCTGTGCCCGCGATTACCGGCATTTTTCTCTCGGCGACTTCGACGCAGCGTTCGATGACCATCGACCGCTCTGTGCGCGAAAGCGTTGCCGCCTCACCCGTCGTTCCGCAGGCGACGATGCCGGAAATGCCGTGGCGGATCTGCCATTCGACGAGCGACATCAGGCCGATGCCATCGACCTTGCCGTCCTTGAATGGCGTGACCAGCGCCGTGATCGCCCCTTCGAGGCGAAGCGAATGATCGCTCATGGAAATATCCTTCAGGTTGGGAGATGACTGCTGCGGGTACCGTGGCTTTCGATGACAAGCCGATGGACGCGGCAGCATTGCAGGAAGGCCGATAGGATCGCCGATGCCAGATCGGCGTGGCGCGCCTTGAATGTGACCCGGCCGGTGCCTCCAGGCGCGTAGCGAAGGGCGCAGGTCCACACTCCGCACTCATGGCTGAGTGTACGCAGGCAGAGCTTGGCTTTGGTGGCCATCGTCAGGTGGATCACGGCATCGACCAGCGCGTCTGCGGCCATCAGATCGCGAAAACGGCGCGAGGGCCAGTCGTCCGGCACCAGGTCGGACCTGTCGAGGAGCAACCGCACGGCCTCCCAGACGTGATGTTCGCGCAACCGACGAACCGTGGCGATGCGCACGAGCAGATGCCTCAGGGCATCTGGCCCGCCTTCGGTCTGGCCTCCCTGGAAGGGGTCGATGCCGTGGCGGCGATCCGGTGTATCGGAACGATGGCGAAAGCTGAAATCGTGAAGGGTCATGGTGCTCACCCGTTGTCGATGAGCAAACGCTACCCCCGCCCCACGTCCGGTTTCGATTGCGACTTGCGTCGACCGGCATAAGATTTTCATAAGGAGATCGCGTGTCGGGTGTGCAAGGCAAGGACGCGACGCTAGAGTGCTGCAAGGCGGCGATAGCCGGCGGAAATGCGGCCCGTGTCGCGTCGAAATAATCTGACGCAAAAGATGACGCGCACGCAATTTTGCGCTAGTTAGCCCCCTGCACTGGCGGTCGGTGACCGTCCTATCAGCCAATGACATTTCGTCCTTGAAGGAAAACGTCCATGCCTGCCTATCGCTCCCGCACCACCACCCACGGCCGCAACATGGCCGGCGCCCGCGGCCTTTGGCGCGCGACGGGCATGAAGGACGGCGACTTCGGCAAGCCGATTATTGCGGTGGTCAACTCGTTCACGCAGTTCGTGCCCGGCCACGTGCACCTCAAGGACCTCGGCCAGCTCGTTGCCCGCGAGATCGAGGCGGCCGGCGGCGTTGCCAAGGAATTCAACACCATCGCCGTCGATGACGGCATCGCCATGGGCCATGACGGCATGCTCTATTCGCTGCCCTCGCGCGAGATCATCGCCGACTCGGTCGAGTACATGGTCAACGCACACTGCGCCGACGCCATGGTCTGCATCTCCAACTGCGACAAGATCACCCCCGGCATGCTGATGGCGGCGCTGCGGCTCAACATCCCCGCCGTCTTCGTCTCCGGTGGCCCGATGGAAGCCGGCAAGGTCGTGCTGCACGGCAAGACCCATGCGCTCGACCTGGTCGACGCCATGGTCGCCGCCGCCGACGACAACATTTCCGACGAGGACGTCAAGGTCATCGAGCGCTCCGCCTGCCCAACCTGCGGTTCCTGTTCCGGCATGTTCACGGCCAATTCGATGAACTGTCTGACGGAAGCGCTCGGCCTGTCGCTGCCGGGCAACGGCTCGACGCTGGCGACGCATGCCGACCGCAAGCGCCTGTTCGTCGAAGCCGGCCACCTGATCGTCGATATCACCCGCCGCCACTACGAGCAGGACGACGAAAGTGTCCTGCCGCGCAACGTCGCCTCGAAGAAGGCGTTCGAAAATGCCATGGCGCTCGACATCGCCATGGGTGGCTCGACCAACACCGTTCTGCACATTCTCGCCGCCGCCCATGAGGGCGAGGTGGATTTCACCATGGCCGACATCGACCGGCTGTCGCGCAAGGTTCCCTGCCTGTCGAAGGTGGCACCGGCCAAAAGCGACGTGCATATGGAAGACGTACACCGCGCCGGCGGCATCATGTCGATCCTCGGCGAACTCGAAAAGGGCGGGCTGATCAACCGTGATTGCCCGACGGTGCACAGCGAAACCCTCGGCCACGCCATCGACCGCTGGGACATCACCCGCACGACGAGCGAAACCGTGCGCAACTTCTTCCGCGCTGCACCCGGCGGCGTCCCGACCCAGGTCGCTTTCAGCCAGGCAGCCCGTTGGGACGAACTCGACACCGACCGCGAAAAGGGCGTCATCCGCTCGGTCGAGCATCCCTTCTCCAAGGACGGTGGTCTTGCGGTTCTGAAGGGCAACGTCGCGCTCGACGGCTGCATCGTGAAGACTGCCGGCGTCGACGAGAGCATCCTGAAGTTCTCCGGTCCGGCCCGCGTGTTTGAAAGCCAGGATTCGTCGGTCAAGGCGATCCTTGCCAACGAGATCAAGGCCGGCGACGTCGTCGTCATCCGCTACGAGGGTCCGAAGGGCGGCCCGGGCATGCAGGAAATGCTCTACCCCACGAGCTATCTGAAGTCGAAGGGCCTCGGCAAGGCCTGCGCGCTGATCACCGACGGCCGCTTCTCCGGCGGCACATCGGGCCTCTCGATCGGCCACGTTTCCCCGGAAGCGGCAAAGGGCGGCACGATCGGCCTCGTGCGCGAAGGCGACATGATCGACATTGACATCCCCAACCGCACGATCAGCCTGCGGGTCGACGAAGCGGAACTCAGCCGCCGCCGCACGGAGCAGGACGCCCAAGGCTGGAAGCCAACCGAGATCCGCAAGCGCAAGGTGACGACGGCGCTCAAGGCCTATGCGGCGTTTGCCACCTCGGCAGACCGCGGCGCGGTTCGCGACCTCGGCGATCTCTGAACGAGTAACGGTTGACGAGATGGAGGCTCCCGCTCGCGGGGGCCTTTTTTATGCGGGTAGCACCGCTCGCTGCCACACACGCCCTTGCCAAGGCCAGCCGGCCTGTTCCGTCCACAATTCACCTGCTATTTTAGGTTTACCTAATTTTATTGAGGTGGACGATGACAAACGCAGCGGACCTGCTCGGCACTTGGAAAATGCTCTCCTGGACCCGAAAGGCGGTGGTATCCGGCGAGATCACCGATGCGATGGGCCCGGATCCCATCGGCTACCTCTCCTACCAGCCGGACGGCCGCATGACCGCGGTGGTGGTCGAGCGTCACCGGCCGGCACCGAAGGGCACGACGCCCACCGACGAGGAGAAGGTGGCGCTGTTCGATTCGATGCTCGCCTATGCCGGCTCCTACACGCTCGAGGACGGTAAGGTCATCCATCATGTCGATGCGAGCTGGAACCCCATCTGGGGCACCTCCGACCTGGTTCGACCCTACATTCTGGACGGCGAGCGGCTGGTGATCCACAGCGCGCCGGGCATCGATCCGACAACCGGCGAAGAGGTCACCTACCACCTCGAGTTCCGAAAGGTTTGAAACGCGCGCCCTGCGCCGTGATGAAGCCTGGCGGCCCTAGAGATGGCGTGTTTCGGCCGGCGGGTGAAACCAGTTGTTGTTGCGGCCGTCCATATATTTCACCGGTGCTTCGGCCAGCACCGCCGGATCGAGGTCGTCGAGGGCGGCCAGATTGACGGAGTAGTATGCGCCGCCGATCTCTTCGATGTAGCCGTGGCCATAGGCAGCGATCCCGCAGGTCTTGCAGAAGCGATGATGCCCGCTGAAGCTGCCGAACTGGTAGTCGGCAATATCGACTTCCTCGGCCTGCAGCCGGAACGCATCCGGTTTGACGATCGCGCCCCAATAGCGCTTCTTCCAGCAGATCGAGCAATTGCACTTGCCGGTACCGGCGTCGAGATCGATGTCGGCCTCATAGCGGATCTTCCCGCAATGGCAGCTCCCCCGATAGGTCATTTTCATTGCCTTCACTCCCAGACCAGAACAGCGCCCATCTCAATGCGCCAACATGACAACTTGCTGTCGTCTTACGCTCGCATAATGACAACATATTGTCAATTGCATCCATTGGAAAATCCGGAAAAGGAAATGACGGCGACCGCAAGAGACTGCCGATCTAAAGGTGCCGAACCTCCAAAGGCGCATTCGCCCAGTCGTCGTTGCGCCCATCCATGTAAGAGACGGGAGCTGCGGCAAGCGCCGAAGGGTCGAGATCGTCGAGGCAGGCAAGATTGACGGAATAGTAGGCGCCGCCAAATTCCTCGACATAGCCGTGGCTGAACGGGACGATGCCGCAGGCACGGCAGAAGCGGTGATGCCCGACCTTGGCACCGAACTGGTAGTCGGCGACATCAGCCTCCTGCGACAGCACGAAAATCACCCGGCCGGACCTGCGCACCCCAATAGCGCACCTTGGCACAGAGCGAGCAGTTGCACTTGGTCGTGCCGGCATCGAGATCGAAATCGGCCTCGTAACGCACCTTGCCGCAGTGGCAACTGCCTTTGTATGTCCGCTTGGCCATTTCGATTTCCTCCTCGTTCGATCAAAATCCTTGCGACAAACAACTCGCCATGACAACATGCTGTCATTATTCATCATCGCACAATGGTTGTCGCCGTCAACATGAACGATCCCCTTCGCACTCCCGCCGGCGACGCCTTCGCTGAGTTCGCCATCTCGGTGCTACGTCTGGCCGGCCCATTGACCGCGGCCGGCGACGTACTCGCCAGACCCTCCGGCCAGACCAGTGCGCGCTGGCAGGTGCTGGCGGCAGCAAACCACGCGCCGATGTCAGTCGCCGACGCCGCACGCGCGCTTGGCCTTGCCCGTCAAGGCGTTCAGCGGATCGCCGATCTGTTGGAAAGCGAGGGGTTGATCGCCTACGGCGACAATCCGGCGCACCAGCGTGCCAAGCTGATGGTGCCGACGCCGCGCGGCGAAGAGGTGCTGGATGAAATCAAGGCCAGGCAGGCCGTCTGGGCAGATGCCTTCGGCGCAGAACTCGGAGAGGAGCGAATGCAGCAGGCAACCGCATTGATCGGCGAAGCCATCGCCATGCTGCGGGATCGCCCGGCGACGGTCTGGAGCGCTGGCTCGGCTTCAGGCGATCTGTAGTAGGTCGGCACGCAAACGCGCCGGCCCATCCTGTCCCAGCCTCTCGTCGACGACCGCGTGGGTCGCCTTCCAGATCGGAACGGCCCGTGCCAGAAGCTGCTCGCCCTCTGGCGTCAACCGCAACCTGCGCGACCGCCGGTCGTCTTCGTCGGCGAAAATCTCGACGAGCCCGCGCCGCTCCAGCGGTTTCAGCGCCGCCGTCAGCGTCGTACGATCCATGGCAAGCAGCGAAGCCACGGCACGCATGTTCGGCGGGACAGGGCGATTGAGCGACATCAGCAGGGAAAACTGCCCGTTGGTGATATCGAGCGGTCGCAGGGCCTCGTCGAACTGGCGGGCGATCGCGCGGGCCGCGCGTTGGACATGCAGGCACAGGCATGTGTCCTTCACGAACCCTGTGGTCTCGAACGGAATGACGGGCGATTTTGACATGATCGATTAATGTTGATATCAACGTAAATAGTCAAGTGCAACGTTGGAAGGAGGAACGGGCATGAGACAGGATCATGCAGTCGTATCGCCGCGTGAATGGCTGAAAGCGCGCAGGGCGCTTCTGGATCTGGAAAAAGAACACACCCACCTGAGAGACAAGGTCAACGCGGCGCGCCTCGCTTTGCCCTGGGTGAAGATGGAAAAGTCCTACATCTTCGACACACCGAACGGCCCAAAATCACTGGCGGACCTGTTCGACGGACGCAGCCAGCTCGTCGTCTATCACTTCATGTTCGGCCCGACCTGGGAAGCCGGTTGCCCCGGCTGCTCGTTCCTCGTCGATCATTTCGACGGCATGCTGCCGCACCTCAATCACCACGACGTCACGTTGATCGCCGCCTCCAATGCGCCGCTTTCCAAGCTCGAAGCCTACAGGAAACGCATGGGCTGGCATTTCCCCTGGGTTTCGGCCGAGGGCAACGGCTTCAACAGCGACTTTCACGTCGCGTTCACTCAGGCCGAACTCGCTGAAGGCAAGGTCGTCTACAACTTCACCGAATTGGAAAGCGCCAATGCGCACGAGGAACTGCCCGGCCTCAGTGCTTTCCAGAAGACCGACGACGGCAGCGTCTACCATACCTACTCCACCTATGCCCGCGGGCTCGAGGAAATGGTCGGCACGCTGATGCTTCTCGACCGCGCGCCAAAGGGACGAAACGAGGATGGCACGCAAGGGTTCGTGCGTCGCCACGACGAATATGAAGATGCCCCTCGACGCAAGGCCGGTTAAGCCTCCCAAGGCAGCGCACCCGACGATGGAACCTTTCGTCGTCGGGTGCGTTTCTAATCGCCTGTACCCTTGACGTGCATCTCAGATCGAATGGCAAGTCGCCGTCGGAAGGGAAACATCGATGAAAGCGGAGCCGGAGGAGGCCCATCGCTGGCTTGAGCAATTGCTCGGCGATTGGCAGGTACACACGCCGGATGCGCCGGCGAAAGGCACCCCCTGGACCGAACATGTTCGCAGCCTCGAAGGTCTCTGGACGGTCTGCGAAGGGCGCGGCACGATGCCGGACGGCAATTTCGGCCAGAGCTTAATGACCCTCGGATACACGCCCCAATCCGGTCGCTTCGTCGGGACCTGGGTCGGTTCGATGATGAACCACATGTGGATCTATGACGGCGAGCTTGAACCCGACGGGCGGACGCTGTCTCTTTACTGCGATGGCCCGGACTTCGATGTCCCGGGAAAGCAGGCCAGATATCGCGACGCAATAACCCTTGTCGACCAATCCCGACGGCTGCTGACAGCCCATGTCAGGAGGGACGACGGGACCTGGAAGGAACTGATGACGGCGCAATACACGCGCATCTGACAGCGAATTTCGAACACATCACTCGGGGCGCATTGGCCTCGGTCAGCGCAGAATCCCACTTTGCAACCGGAGGACAGAAGATGGCAGGCCATCACGGCAAATTCGTCTGGTACGAACTGATGACGACCGACACCAATGCGGCGGAAACCTTCTACAAGGATGTCGTCGGATGGGACGCCCGCGACGCCGGCATGCCGGGCGTGAACTATACCCTGTTTACGAAAGGCGAGCAGCAGGTCGCAGGGCTGATGACCATGCCCGAAGGCGCACTCGAGATGAACGTGCCGCCCGCCTGGCTCGGCTACATCGGCGTCGACGATGTCGATGCCGCGGCGGCGGACGTTGCTGCCAAGGGCGGCAAGATCCACCGTGCGCCCGACGACATCCCCGGCATCGGCCGCTTCGCCATCGCCACCGACCCGCATGGAGCGGTCTTCGCCCTGTTCAGCGGGATCGGTGATCCCCCACCGGCTGTCGACCCGATGGCTCCCGGCCAGATCGGCTGGCACGAACTGATGTCCGGCGACCTCGACACAGCCTTCCCCTTCTATGCCGGGGCTTTCGGCTGGACGAAGGACCAGGCCATGGATATGGGCGAGATGGGCATCTATCAGATCTTTGCCATCGACGGCGCCCAGGCCGGTGGCATGATGACCAAGCCGAAGGATATCCCTTCACCCTACTGGCTCTACTACATCAGCGTTCCAGCGCTCGACACGGCGATCGAGCGCATCAAGTCCGGCGGTGGCAAGATCGTGCTTGAGCCGATGGAAGTACCGGGCGGCGCCTGGATCGTCCAGGCGCTCGACCCGCAAGGCGCCCTCTTCGCCCTGGTCGGCCAGCGAGGCTGAACGCCGTTGGAATGGATCTGCCCGGCACCCGCCGATACGGCCCGGGCAGGTCAAGCCGCACCATTCGTCGGTACAGTTTTTCCAATTGCGCATGCCCTGCGCCGCGCGCATCCCTCAGTTGCAGTTTTACCCCTGGTATTTTAGGGCATTTCAAGGATATTTAACACCTTATGCGATAGTACTGCGGCACGTATCACTGATCGCGGAAAGCATTCGTTCTCCGCGGCAAGGAATTGTCGCGACCTCCGGTACGATAGCCGGTGCATTGGTGGACCAACTTCGCGCAAATGACCAATCACACCGACAATGAGCTAGAGGGCCGCAAGAGCGTTGGCGACATTCGCTCGGCCAAGCTGCTTCGCCGCAAACTGCAGTGGCTGATTGGTATCGTGGTGGCCTGCACGGGTGTGCTGGCAACCGAGATCATTGCCGCATCCTATTCCGACTTCGTCATCGCCCGACGCAACCTTGTGGAAGTCATGGCGTTCTGCCGTGTTCTCGACACGGCGACCTATCTGTCGGCCGAGCGCGGACCGTCGAACGGGGTCATGGGCATCGGCGTCGCCACTGGCCCGGTTCAGGCACGCCTTGCCGAGTTCAGGTCGCGCAGCGACGCGGCCCTCTCCGAGATCATGGCCGGCGCGACCGATGGCAGCCGGTCGGAGCCGGCAGCGGCACTCTCCCCCATCCTGGCGGAAGTCCAGCGCCGCCTTGTCATCGCCCGCGCCGAAATCGACCGTATCGCCGCCCTGCCGCCGGAACGCCGCGACCTCAAGGAAATCCAACTGGCGATCGAGGGCATGTTCGCGGTGATCGACGCGATGCGCCCCGCCTTCGACTGGAACATCCAGCGTCTGACCAACACCGATCCCGATCTGGCGGGCATCGCCATCGCCGCCCATATGCTGGCCAATCTACGCGAGGACGGGGGCCGCCTTGCCTCCCAGCTCATGGCTCCGGTGGCGGTCGGAAAGCCGCTGGAAGCCAAGAACATCGCCGACAGCGAGCGAACCCGCGGCCGCCTGCAGGAAATCTGGTCTGTCGTCGGCAAGCCGGGTGCGCTGCCTGGGCTGAAGCCGAAGAACATCGCCGATATCGCCGCGATCGAACACCAGTTCTTCGGCGAAGGGTTTGCGATCATCGACAGTGTCGTGTCGGTCGGCCGGCATACCGGGCACTACCCGATGACGGCAGAGCAGTTCACCGACCGATACGTTCCTAAAATGAAGCCGCTCGAAATCCTTCGCCGCGACTTCATGGATGCAACGGTAGAGCGGCTCGCCAGCAGCAAGACGCAGGCCTCGATAAAGCTGACGATCGCCAGCACGGCAACCTTCGCCTTGTTCATCGTCCTTCTCATCCTCATGCGTCGCGCACGATCGCTGGTGTTCGAGCCGCTGCTGCTCGCGCGCCACAGCATCATCGAACTTGCCAACGACCGCCCGATCGCCCGATTGAGCGGCAGGGGTGGCGAAGGCGAAATGGGGCGGCTCTTCGACGCGATCGACGTGCTGCGCGTGAGGCTCGACGAGCGCACGCTCCTGATGAAGCATCTCGAACGACAGGCCGAAACCGATGAATTGACGGGCCTGCTCAACCGTCGCGCGCTGGAACTCATCGGCGGCGCCGAGGACGCGGCAGGCAGCGACAAGAACGCCTGTCTCATCCTCATGGATATCGACCACTTCAAGCAGATCAACGACACGCACGGCCATCTCGTCGGCGATATCGTCTTGAAGGAGACCGCCCGCATCATTCGCTATTCCGTGCGCTCGTCTGATCTGGTGGCGCGTTTTGGCGGCGAGGAGTTTGCCGTCATCACCCCTGGCGACGATCTCGAGGCAGCCCGTGCCCTTGCCGAGCGCATCCGGTCGAACCTGGCGCGCGCGCCGATCACCCTTGCCGATGGCCGGGAACTGAACGTCACCGCAAGCTTCGGCGTTGCAGGCGCCGACGCCAATCCGGGCTGGAAAGGCCTGATCGAAAGCGCCGACACCGAACTCTACCGCGCCAAATCCGCAGGTCGCAATCGCGTTTGCGGCTAGCCCTGGACTCCCGCCTCGTCATCAGTCGGAAAGCCGTGCCCGCCCCGCCAGAAAGTCGAGCATCACCCTGACGCGCGATGGCAGCGCGCCACCCTGGCCTTGAAACACCGCATGGAAGGTTTCTCGATCCCCCGGATTGAGATGTTCGACAAGCGGCACCAGCCGGCCGGCATCGATGTCGTCGCGAACCGTAAAGGTCGCCATCCTTGCCAGTCCGACGCCAGCAAGCACCAGGCGGCGCAATCCTTCCCCGTCACTGACGCGCACCTTTTCACTCGGCGGCAGCAAAATCGTTTCACCATTGGACAAGAGCGGCCACCCGTCGACGGCCCTGGCGTAGCTGAGGCTCAGGCGATTGTGCGCCGTCAGCTCGTCAAGGCTACCGGGTTCGCCGCAACGCGCCAGGTAGGATGGCGCGCCGACGATGGTCATCGACGTGCTGCCGAGCTTGCGCGCAATCAGCCTGGAAGCCTTCAGCGGCCCCGCACGGATCGCGATGTCGACGCGCTCCGCCATCAGGTCGACGACGGCGTCGGTCTGGATGATATCGATGGAAAGATCCGGGTATGCGCTCAGCAATTCCGGCAGCAGCGGCATCAGCACATGGGTGGAAAAGGAAGCGCTGGCATTGATGCGCACACGCCCGGCCGGCACATCGCCTGCGGCCGCCTGTCTCTCCGCGTCATCGATATCGGCGAGAATGCGGGCCGCCCGCTCGTGAAAGGCACACCCCTCGGCCGTCAGCTGCAATTGCCGCGTCGAGCGGTTGATCAATCGGACGCCGAGCCGCTCTTCCAGCCGCTGCACCAGCTTGCTCACCGCCGACGGCGTCATGCAGCATTCGCGCGCCGCCGCCGAGAAACCGCCGAGTTCGACAGCCCTGACGAAGACAGCCATTTCGCCGGAGCGGTTGATCGCGTTTCGAGACATGTGACTTCAACTCACAAATGATGTTCCTGCAAATGGTCTACCTCTCAAATGACGCAGACACCACCTTCCTCTAGCCGACACAGGCATGACCGCAACGAGGAGTTCGAATGATGGAATACAGAAGGCTTGGATCATCAGGATTGAAGGTTCCGGCGCTCAGTTTCGGCGCCGGTACGTTCGGCGGCAAGGGCCCGCTCTTCAGCGCCTGGGGCAACAGCGACAATGCCGAGGCACGCCGTCTCGTCGACATCTGCATCGAGGCCGGCGTCAATCTGTTCGACACGGCCGATGTCTACTCCGACGGCGCCTCCGAAGAGGTGCTCGGCGCGGCCATCAAGGGACGGCGCAACGACGTGCTGATATCAACCAAGATGTCCTTGCCAATGGGTGATGGCCCGAACGACGCCGGCTCTTCGCGTTCCCGGTTGATCAAGGGCGTCGACGATGCCCTGCGCCGCCTCGGCACCGACCATATCGACCTCATGCAGCTGCACGCCTTCGATGCCGGCACGCCGGTCGAGGAGGTGCTTTCGACACTCGATACCTTGGTGCGCGCCGGCAAACTGCGCTATGTCGGGGTTTCCAATTTCGCCGGCTGGCAGCTGATGAAGTCGCTCGCCGCGGCGGAAAAACACGGCTACCCGCGCTACGTCGCCCATCAGGTCTACTATTCGCTGGTCGGGCGCGATTATGAATGGGAACTGATGCCGCTTGGGCTCGATCAGGGTGTCGGCGCGCTCGTCTGGAGCCCGCTCGGCTGGGGCCGCCTCACCGGCAAGATCCGGCGCGGCCAGCCCTGGCCGGAAGGAAGCCGCCTGCACGATACGGCCTCGTTTGGTCCGCCAGTCGATGACGACACGCTCTACGAAATCGTCGATGTGCTCGACGAACTGGCCGGCGAGACCGGCAGGACCATTCCGCAGATCGCCATCAACTGGCTGCTGCAGCGCCCGACGGTATCGAGCGTCATCATCGGCGCCCGCAACGAAGAGCAACTGCGCCAGAACCTGGGCGCTGTCGGCTGGTCGCTGACGGCAGAGCAGATCGGCCGGCTGGACAAGGCCAGCGGCAAGACACCCGCATACCCCCATTTCCCCTACCACCTGCAGGAAGGCTTTGCCCGCCTGAACCCGCCGGCGGTTTGATCTACCGGCCCTGACGACAGACGCGCCGGAGAAATCCGGCGCCGTCTTTCGCGCTTGCTTTCTCTCTTCGCATTGCACAAACTTCCCGGAAATGGCGCGCAATACCAACCTGCGCCGATATTGACCTCTTGCGCCGGAGCGATTTTGGTTTTCGGCAAGGAGAGAACCGGAAGCGGACCCAAGCGGTCCGGTGAGGATTGTCGACGCTGTCCGGGGGCCAAAAGCGCCCGGCCCTTCGGGTGGGCCGTCTGTCGGCCACCGGCAGCGTCGCAATCCTCGACCGATGCCAATGCATCGCTCTGCGGTATGCTCCTTGCCGGCTGACCGCAGACGGTCCCACGCAAGAGGTCAATATCGGCGCAGGTTGGTATCAGACCTGCCATCAAGGGGATAAAATCCGGTATGTCGATCAAGGCCAGTATCTACCACCTGACCCACTATACCTATGACCGCCCGATCCGGCTCTCACCGCAGATCATAAGATTGAAACCGGCGGCCCATTCCAAGACCAAGGTCATCAGTCACTCGCTGAAGGTTTCTCCGGCCAATCACTTCGTCAATCTCCAGCAGGATCCCTACGGCAACTACCTCGCCCGTTATGTTTTCCCAGAGCCGGTCACGGAGCTGAAGATCGAAGTCGATCTGGTCGCCGACATGACCGTCTACAACCCCTTCGACTTCTTCATCGAGGAAGAATCCGAACACTGGCCCTTTGCCTATCCTGATGACCTGATCGACGACCTGAAGATCTACATGACACCGGAACCGATGGGCCCGGCGCTGTCCTCGTTCATGGCGTTGGTCGATCGCTCGAGGCAGCGCACCATCGATATGGTCGTCGGCCTCAATGCCCGGCTCCAGCAGGAAGTCGGCTATGTCATCCGCATGGAGCCCGGCGTCCAGCTGCCCGAGGAGACGCTCACCTCGGCCAGGGGATCGTGCCGCGATTCGAGCTGGTTGTTGGTCCAGATCCTGCGCAATCTGGGTTATGCCGCCCGCTTCGTCTCGGGCTACCTCATTCAGCTGGCGCCCGACCTCAAGGCGCTCGACGGTCCCTCCGGCACCGAACACGATTTCACCGATCTGCACGCCTGGGCCGAGGTCTACCTGCCGGGCGCCGGCTGGGTCGGCCTTGACCCGACCTCCGGCCTTCTGACCGGCGAAAGCCACATTCCGCTTGCCGCAACGCCGCATTACCGCAATGCCGCCCCGATTTCCGGCGGCTTCTTCGGCGATCCCGAGACCCGCACCGACTTCGCCTTCGACATGAAGGTCTCGCGCGTCGCCGAACATCCGCGCATCACCAAGCCGTTCTCCGACGAAAGCTGGCAGGCGCTGAACGCGCTGGGCGAGCATGTCGACCAAGTGCTGTCCGACAATGATGTGCGCCTGACCATGGGCGGCGAGCCAACTTTCGTGTCGATCGATGACTTTGAGGCCGAGGAGTGGAACACCGAGGCCGTCGGGCCGACCAAGCGCGAGAAGGCGGATATCCTCATCCGCCGGCTGCGCGAACGTTTCGCCCCCGGCGGTTTCCTGCATTACGGCCAGGGCAAGTGGTATCCGGGCGAAAGCCTGCCGCGATGGACCTTCTCGCTCTACTGGCGCAAGGACGGCGTGCCGATCTGGCGTCAACCCGATCTCATCGCCGAGGAGAACGGGCGACACGATGTGACGGCAGAGGATGCAGAACGTCTGCTCCATGTGGTGGCAACTGAATTGAACGTGCCCGCCGAGATGGTCGTGCCGGCCTTCGAGGATCCGGCCGACTGGCTGCTCAAGGAGGCGAACCTTCCCGACAATGTCGATCCGGCCAATTCCAAGCTGAAGGACCCCGAGGAGCGCAGCCGCATGGCCCGCGTGTTCGAGCGCGGCCTGACTGCACCGACCGGCTACGTTCTGCCGGTGCAGGCCTGGAATGCGCGCGCAACCGGCGTGCGCTGGATGAGCGAGAAGTGGCAGACGCGCCGCGGCCGCATCTTCCTCGTGCCCGGAGACAGCCCCGTCGGTTACCGCCTGCCGCTCGGCGCCCTGCCCTATGTCGCGCCGTCGGCCTATCCCTATATCCATCCTGTTGATCCGACCGTTCCGCGCGACGACCTGCCGGATTTCGCCGAAACCAGCGCGCGCCCGCAGCATTCGCGCTTCCAGGCGTCGGAAACGCCGGAAACACCACAGGCCGCGCCACGCGACGAGATCGCCGGGCTGGTGCGTACGGCCATCAGCGTCGAGCCGCGCGACGGCAGGCTCTGCGTCTTCATGCCGCCGACGACCAGTATCGAGGAATATCTCGACCTGATCGCCTCGACCGAACGCGCGGCCGCAGCCCTCGGCCTGCCGCTTCACATCGAAGGCTACGCGCCGCCGCACGACGAACGCATCAACGTCATCCGCGTCGCGCCCGACCCCGGCGTCATCGAGGTCAACATCCATCCGGCCGCGAGCTGGCAGGAGTGCGTCGACATCACCACGGCCGTTTATGAGGAGGCCCGCCAAAGCCGGCTCGGCGCCGACAAGTTCATGATCGACGGTCGACACACCGGCACCGGTGGCGGCAATCACGTCGTGGTCGGCGGCGCCAACCCCAATGATAGCCCGTTCCTGCGCCGACCGGACCTGTTGAAAAGCATCGTGCTCTATTGGCAGCGCCACCCTTCACTCTCCTACCTGTTTTCCGGCATGTTCATAGGCCCGACGAGCCAGGCGCCGCGCATCGACGAGGCCCGCCACGATCAGCTCTACGAGCTGGAGATTGCGCTGGCGCAGGTGCCGCTGCCGGGGTCCGCAGCGCCGCCGCCTTTGCCCTGGCTGGTCGACCGGCTGTTCCGCAACCTGCTCGTCGACGTCACCGGCAACACCCATCGCGCCGAAATCTGCATCGACAAGCTGTTTTCGCCGGATGGCCCGACCGGCCGGCTCGGCCTCGTCGAATTCCGCGGCTTCGAAATGCCGCCCAATGCCCGCATGTCGCTGGCCCAGCAATTGCTGGTGCGCGCGCTCATCGCCCGCTTCTGGAAGCACCCGCTCGACGGCCGCTTCGTGCGCTGGGGCACTGCCCTACATGACCGTTTCATGTTGCCGCATCATGTCTGGCAGGATTTCCTCGAAGTGCTTGCCGACCTGCGTGCCCACGGCTTCGATCTTCGGCCGGAATGGTTCGAAGCCCAGCTCGAATTCCGCTTTCCCTTCTGCGGCGAGGTCGAATACGAGGGCGGCAAGCTCGAAATCCGCCAGGCGCTGGAGCCCTGGCATGTCATGGGCGAACAGGGAGCGATCGGCGGCACCGTGCGTTATGTCGACAGCTCCGTCGAGCGGCTGCAGGTCAGGCTCGATACGCCCAATCCCGAGCGCTACACGGTGACCTGCAATGGTCGTCCCGTGCCTCTTGCCAAGGCCGGCGCCTACGGCAGCGCGGTTGCCGGCGTCCGCTACAAGGCCTGGCAACCGGCCGCCGGTCTTCACCCGGTTTTGCCCGTCAACACTCCCCTTACATTCGATATCTATGATACATGGTCGAATCGGGCGATTGGGGGATGCGTCTACCACGTCGCCCATCCGGGCGGGCGCAGTTACGAGACATTTCCGGTCAACGGCAACGAGGCAGAGGCGCGGCGACTGGCGCGGTTCGAGCCATGGGGCCACACCCCGGGAGGCTACCTGCTTCATCCGGAAAGCCCGTCGATGGAATTTCCGATGACGCTTGATCTCAGGCGTCCGCCAGGAGCGTAAATGGCGAAGAAGCAGACAGCAGCGGCAGACCGGCTGGGCATCGATGACGATCCGGTCTTCGGCTACCGTGCCCTTCCCGGCATTGCCGACGAGATGCTCGACGCGCAAGGCAATGTGCGGCCCGTCTGGCAACGGCTGCTTTCGACGCTTGGCCGCCTCGATGAAACCGACCTTGCCAACCGCTTCGCGCGCGCTGACCGATACCTGCGCGACGCCGGCGTCTTCTACCGGGTCTATGGCGGCAAGGACAGCTCGGAGAGAAGCTGGCCGCTGTCGCATATCCCGGTCCTGATCGACGAGAATGAGTGGGCGACGGTGTCGCAGGGCCTGATCCAGCGCGCCGAGCTTCTGGAGAAGGTGGTTGCAGACATCTACGGCGAAAACCGGCTGGTGCGCGAGGGCCTGTTGCCGCCGGCGCTGGTCGCCTCCAACCCCGATTTTCTCCGGCCGCTGGTCGGCGTCAAGCCGGCCGATGGGCACTTCCTGCAGTTCATCTCCTTCGAGATCGGCCGCGGACCCGATGGCAACTGGTGGGTGCTTTCGGACCGCACGGAGGCGCCGTCCGGCGCCGGCTTCGCGCTCGAAAACCGCGTCGCCACCACCCGGGCCTTCTCCAATCTCTACGCCGAAACCCATGTGCATCGTCTTGCCGGCTTCTTCGGCGCCTTCCGCGACACGCTGCAGGCGCGCAAGCTGCATCCGGACGATCGCATCGCCGTGCTTTCGCCGGGGATCGCCAACGAGACCTATTTCGAACATGCCTATATCGCCCGCTATCTCGGCTTCATGCTCTTGGAAGGCGAAGACCTGACGGTTATCGGCGGACGGGTGATGGTGCGCACGGTCGCGGGCCTCAAACCCGTGGGCGTGCTCTGGCGGCGCCTCGACGCCGCCTTTGCCGATCCGCTGGAGTTGAACCAGTCCTCGCATATCGGAACGCCCGGTATCGTCGAGGCCCTGAGGGCCGGATCCGTTGCGATCGTCAACGCGCTCGGCTCCGGCATCGTCGAGACCCGCGCCTTCCTCGCCTTCCTGCCGGCGATCTGCCGGCATCTGCTTGGCGAGGACCAGAAGCTGCCGTCGATCGCCACCTGGTGGTGCGGCCAGACATCCGAAAGGGCAGAGGTCGCCGCCAATATCGAGCGCATGGTCATCGGCCCGGCCTATGCCACGCGCCCCTTCTTCGATGACAATGGCCAGTCGGTGCTCGGCGCATCGCTGGCGGAAAAGGACGCGGCTTCGATCGCAGGCTGGCTCGATGCGGAGGGCGGAAAACTTGTTGGCCAGGAGGCCGTGACGCTTTCGACCACGCCCGCCTGGGTGCGTGGCCGCCTGACGCCGCGCCCGATGAGCCTGCGCGTCTTTGCCGCCCGCACCCGCGACGGCTGGCAGATCATGCCCGGCGGCTTTGCCCGCATCGGTTCCGGCGACGACGTTGCCGCCATCGCCATGCAGGCCGGCGGCACGGCAGCCGACGTCTGGATCGTCAGCGACCGGCCGGTCGAGCGCACCACGCTTCTGCCGGCCGAAGAAAGCTTCACCCGCAACATGCCGGGAAGCCTGCCGAGCCGGGCCGCCGACAATCTGTTCTGGCTCGGCCGCTACATCGAGCGGGCCGAAGGGGCGTTGCGCATCTTGCGCGCCTGGCACGGCCGCTTTGCCGAGACCGCCGACCCGAGCCTGCCGCTGCTGCAGGACGTCACCGACTACCTGGCGGCCCTCGACATCGATACCCGCCAGGCCGTGCCCGACAGCCTGCTTGCCAATATCTCCAGCGCGCTCTTCAGCGCCGGCAATATCCGCGATCGTTTCTCGCCGGATGGATGGCTGGCGCTCAACGACCTGTCGCAGACGGCGCGCAAGTTCCATGCGACCGTACAGTCGGGTGACGATGCCACCCGCGCCATGACCGTGCTGTTGCGCAAGCTTGCGGGCTTTGCCGGCCTCGTGCACGAAAACATGTACCGCTTCACCGGCTGGCGCTTCCTGTCGATCGGCCGCTATATCGAGCGCGGCCTGCACATGACGCGGCTGCTTGGCCATATGTCGGGTCCCGACGCGCCCGATGGGGCCTACGACATGCTGCTCGAAATCGGCGATAGCGTCATGACCCACCGCCGGCGCTACAATGTCAACACGGCAGCCCTCACCGTGACCGACCTTCTGGCGCTCGATCCGCTCAACCCGCGCTCGGTGCTCTACCAGCTGAACGAGATCAAGACCGAGGTCGAGCTTCTGCCGAACGCCTATGTCAACGGCCAGATGTCGCCTTTCTATCGCGAGGCGATGCGCCTGCATTCCGGCCTTGCGGTCATGACGCCGGAGGCAATGAACCTTGGCGTCTACAACAGGCTGGAGCGGGATCTGGAAGAGCTCTCCAACATTCTCGCCCACACCTATCTCGGCTGACCGGCAG
The DNA here is from genome assembly GCF_013283195.1 of Ensifer adhaerens. Lineage (GTDB taxonomy): Bacteria > Pseudomonadota > Alphaproteobacteria > Rhizobiales > Rhizobiaceae > Ensifer > Ensifer adhaerens_G. The sequence continues at coordinate 288,381 of NZ_JABEKT010000005.1, forward strand.
GACGCGCCCATGCTCTACGACATCAGCCTGAAGATCACCTACGGCTACGAAGTGCCCGTATCCGGCGGGCGCCATCTGGTACGCGTGCTGCCCGCGACGCTGCCCGGCCGGCAGCGGCTCGTCGTCGGCTCGCTCAGCTGCCACCCGATGCCGGCGGAACGCTCCGAAAGCGTCGACTTTTTCGCCAACCCCTTCACCGCCATCCTGTTTCGCGCCTCCCATGACGACCTCGTGATCCGCATGCAGGCGCGCGTGCAGGTGGAGCCGCTGCCGCTGACGGCGGACTTTTCAGCCGACCTGTCCCGTCTGCCGACGGAGCTGGCCGCCTGCTGGTCGGTCGACCCGGACGCGCCGCATCATTTCGTCGGCCCGAGCCCGCTGCTGGCAGAGGTGCCGGAAATCGCCGACTATGCCCGGGCCGTTGTCACCCCCGGCATGACCATACGCCAGATCGCGACAGCGATCTGCGCCCGCATCCACCGGGACTTCGTCTACGATGCCGAAGCAACGACGGTGAATACGACGGCGGCCGAAGCCTTCGCACTCAAGCGCGGCGTCTGCCAGGATTTCACCCATGTGATGATTGTGGCGCTGCGAAGCCTCGGCGTTCCCGCCGGTTATGTTAGTGGATTCTTAAGAACGATCCCGCCAGCCGGCAAGGAGCGCCTGGAAGGGGCCGACGCCATGCATGCCTGGGTTCGCATATGGTGCGGCACCACCTCTGGTTGGCTCGAACTCGATCCTACCAACAATATTCCCGCCGGAACCGACCATATCGTTGTCGGCCATGGCCGCGACTATGGCGACGTCGCACCCGTCATCGGCGTCTTGAAGAGCTATGGCGGACAGAAGACCGAACAGGCCGTTGACGTCATTCCGGTCAACTGACCCGTTTCGAGACATCGCATTCCCGTTTTCAAACACCGAGGTGCCGCCGGAACCTGCTGTAAGCACTGGATTTCCAGCATTCCGCTAAAATTGAATCTATCGTCTGAACGATATCGTAAGTCATCGCCGCTAATGTTGCCCTCAAGCTTGCAACGTGTTCCTTGGGGTGTGCAGAGATGGGAAAACGATCCACGATCAACCGGTCCTTCATGGCTATGCTGAAGGACCGTGGCGGCAATTTCGGCATAATGGCAGCCTTGGTAATGCCATTGATCCTTGCCGCCGGTGGCGTCGCCATTGACATGGCCAAGATGGTAACCACCAAAAACCAGATGCAGGATGCGGCCGACGCGGCGGCACTCGCGGCGGCCTCCGCCCTGGTATCGAAGGAAAAGCCCGATATCGCCAAGGCCAAGGAAATTGCGACAAACTTCCTGAAGGCGCAAACCGCCGGCAATGTCGTCGACGTTCCGGACAGCGGCAATGGCGCGTCCGGCAGCGGCTCTCTCGCATCGGCCAAATCGGCACCGCCTGAAGTGCTGGAGGTCAACTCTTCGACGGTCGACATTCTTGAGACCGCCAACGGCGCGACCGGCAAGGCCTTCAAGGTGACGGTCGCCAACAAGAAGACGATTCAGTTCAACGCGATGACACGCCTCCTTGGGCAGGATTCGATACTGCTCGAGACCCGGGCCACGGCGGAAAGCGCCACCGAAACCAAGAACGCGCTGTCGATGTATCTCGTCCTCGACCGTTCCGGCTCCATGGCCTGGAAGACCAACACGAAAAACCCGGCCAAGACGTCATGCCCGAACTATACGGAATCGAACTGGGGCAAGTATCCCAATCTGGCAGCCACGAGCCCCTGCTACATTACCAAGGTCGATGCCCTCAAGACGGCCGTGAAGGATTTGCTGGCGCAGCTGAAGACCGCCGACCCGAAGGACCTTTACGTCCGCACGGCGGCCGTTTCCTACAACTCGGCGCAGGATACGGCCGGCAATCTCGATTGGGGCACAACAGGGACCGCGACCTATGTCAACGCGCTGGTTGCAACCGGCGGCACGGCATCGGGCAATGCCTTCAAGACGGCCTACAACAAGGTGATGGCGACGACTGAAAATACCGCGCACAAGGCCAAGAACGGCCAGGTTGCGACGAAATACATCGTCTTCATGACCGACGGCGACAACAACAACACCAGCGACGATACCCTGACGCTGCAATGGTGCGATACGGCACGCAAGAACAACGTTCAGGTCTATACCGTCGCCTTCATGGCACCCGATCGCGGCAAGAACCTGCTCAAGTCCTGCGCGACCACAACCGCCAACTATTTCCAGGCGGAAGAAGCTGCCGATCTGATCGCAGCCTTCAAGGCGATCGGCGAGAAGGCGTCGGCCATGGCGACCCGCCTGACCAAGTAAACAAACAAAAGCGCGCATCCCTATGCCGCCCGGTCCAGCCGGGCGGCATTTTTCGTTCGCGCGACCGTCAAAGCGTCAGTGCATCACCGCGCATCCCTTCTATTCAGGCAATTCTAATCCTTTTAAAAACAGCTGTTGCAAGCGCTTCGGATCGATGCATAAATTGCCCATCCCCGGTCGGTTCCGGCCTGCGACCTCCCAACGCAACAGGGTAAGACAGTTCTGATGATGAACAAGATTTCCGCCAACGAACTGCCGCAGCCCGCACTTCGTTCCTCCGAACCCGATCAGCTTGCAGTCGAAATTCTCGAACGCTTGAAGTACCGCATCGGCAAGGATCCGAAGGTCGCCAAGCCGCATGACTGGCTGACGGCGGCCATCCTCGTGGTGCGCGACCGCATCACCGACAAATGGATGGATTCGACCCGCCAGACCTACGCGACCGGTGCCAAGCGCGTTTATTACCTCTCGCTCGAGTTCCTCATCGGCCGGCTGATGCGCGACGCCATGACCAATATCGGCCTGATGGAGGAGATGCGTGATGCGCTCGCTTCGCTCGGGGTCGATATCGACGTCATCGCATTGCTGGAACCCGACGCAGCGCTCGGCAATGGTGGTCTCGGCCGTCTTGCTGCCTGCTTCATGGAATCGATGGCGACCGTCGACGTTCCGGCCTACGGCTACGGCATCCGCTACATGCACGGCCTGTTCCGCCAGCAGATGGCCGATGGCTGGCAGGTGGAACTGCCCGAAACCTGGCTTGCCCACGGCAACCCATGGGAGTTCGAGCGGCGCGAAAGCTCCTATGAAATCGGTTTCGGCGGCATCGTCGAGACCGCCAATGTCGACGAGGAAATCCAGCGCTTCGTCTGGAAGCCGGCCGAGCGCGTGATCGCCACCGCCTTCGATACCCCGGCGGTCGGCTGGCGGGCCAAGCGCGTCAACACGCTCCGGCTCTGGACGGCACAGCCGATCGATCCGATCCTGCTCGATGCCTTCAACGCCGGCGACCATATCGGCGCGCTGCGCGAAAGCAACAAGGCCGAAAGCCTGACCCGAGTGCTCTACCCCGCCGACGCGACGCCGGCCGGCCAGGAGCTTCGGCTGCGCCAGGAGTATTTCTTCTCGTCCGCGTCTCTGCAGGACATCCTGCGCCGCCACCTGCAGCAATATCCCGATTTCACGTCCCTGCCCGATGCGGTCGCGATCCAGCTCAACGATACGCACCCGGCGGTCTCGGTCGCCGAACTCGTCCGGCTGCTGACCGACCTGCACGGCCTGGACTTCGAACAGGCCTGGGACATCACCCGCCGGACCATTTCCTACACCAACCACACGCTTTTGCCCGAAGCGCTCGAGAGCTGGCCCGTGCCGCTGTTCGAGCGGCTGCTGCCGCGCCACATGCAGATCGTTTATGCGATCAACGCCAAGATCCTGATCGAGGCGCGCAAGCAGAAGGGCGCCACCGACCAGGAAATCCGCAACATTTCCTTGATCGACGAAAGCGGCGATCGCCGCGTGCGCATGGGCAACCTTGCCTTTGTCGGCTCGCACTCGATCAACGGCGTCTCGGCGCTGCACACCGAACTGATGAAGGAAACGGTGTTTGCCGACCTGCACCGGCTCTACCCGGACCGCATCAACAACAAGACCAACGGCATCACCCCGCGCCGCTGGCTGATGCAGTGCAATCCCGGCCTGTTCACCCTGATCCGCGAGGCGATCGGCGATGAATTCATGGACAATACCGAGGCGCTGCAGGCCCTCGATGCCTTCGCCGACAAGCCGGATTTCCAGGAGCATTTCGCCGCCGTCAAGCGCGCCAACAAGGTCAAGCTCGCTCAGCTCGTCCAGGGGCGCCTCGGCATCAAGCTCGACCCATCGGCAATGTTCGACATCCAGATCAAGCGCATCCACGAGTACAAGCGCCAGCTCCTCAACATCATCGAGGCGGTGGCGCTCTACGACCAGATCCGCTCGCATCCCGAGCTCGACTGGGTGCCGCGCGTCAAGCTGTTTGCCGGCAAGGCGGCGCCGAGCTATCACAACGCCAAGCTGATCATCAAACTGGCCAACGACGTTGCCCGTGTCGTCAACAACGATCCAGCCGTCCGCGGTCTCCTGAAGATCGTCTTCGTGCCCAACTACAACGTCTCGCTGGCCGAAATCATCGTGCCGGCCGCCGACCTGTCCGAGCAGATCTCGACCGCCGGCATGGAGGCATCTGGCACCGGCAACATGAAGTTCGCGCTGAACGGCGCACTGACGATCGGCACGCTCGACGGCGCCAATGTCGAGATGCGCGACTGGGTCGGCGAAGAGAACATCAAGATCTTCGGTCTGACCGCCGAGGAAGTCACCAACGCCCGTGCCGAGGGCCACAATCCCCGCGCCATCATCGAGGGCTCGCGCGAGCTGTCGCAGGCCTTGCAGGCAATCGCTTCGGGCGTGTTCTCGCCCGACGACCGCAACCGTTTCACCAGCCTCGTCGACGGCCTCTACAATCACGACTGGTTCATGGTGGCGGCCGACTTCGAAGCCTATGCCAAGGCGCAGCGTGAAATCGACCAGCTGTGGACGACGCCCTCGGCGTGGTATTCGCAAGCCGTGCGCAACACCGCGCGCATGGGCTGGTTCTCGTCCGATCGTACCATCCGGCAATATGCCGGAGAAATTTGGAGAGCCGGATGACCCCTTCGGCCGGCAAGGACCCGGAACCTGCAGCTTCAGCCCTGCTGTCAACGCCGGCCATTGCGGCCATTCTCACGGGCACGTACGACGATCCCTTTGCCGTTCTTGGCATTCATCCGGCGGGGAAAAACTACGTCGCCCGCTGCTTCATCCCGGATGCCGTCAGTGTCGTTGCTGAAACGCTGGCCGGCAAGGAACTCGGAGCCCTCGAGCGGCGCGACGACGCGGGCTTCTTCGAAGGGCCGGTCTCTCTGCGCAAGGTCCAGCCGGTGCGCTATCGCGCGCGCAACGATGGCGGCGAGTGGATCGTCGTCGATCCCTATTCTTTCGGTCCCGTGCTCGGGCCGATGGACGATTACTACATCCGCGAGGGCTCGCATCTCCGGCTGTTCGACAAGATGGGCGCCCATCCGATCGAGCATGAAGGCGCTCAAGGCTACCATTTCGCCGTCTGGGCCCCCAATGCCAAGCGCGTCTCGGTCGTCGGCCAGTTCAACGACTGGGACGGACGGCGCCATGTGATGCGGCTTCGCACCGACACCGGCATCTGGGAGATCTTCATCCCCGGCGTCGAGGCGGGTCTTGCCTACAAGTACGAAATTCTCGACCGTGAGGGCACGCTGCTGCCCTTGAAGGCGGACCCCTTCGCGCGCCGCTCCGAGCTTCGGCCCAACACCGCCTCGGTGACGACGCCCGAAATCGCGCAGGTCTGGGAAGACGAGGCGCATCGCGCCCATTGGGCATCGGCGGACGCCCGCCGCCAGCCGATCTCGATCTATGAGGTACATGCCGGCTCGTGGCAGCGCCGCGATAACGGCGACATGCTGTCTTGGGACGAGCTTGCCGACCGACTGATCCCCTACTGCGTCGACATGGGTTTCACCCATATCGAGTTCCTGCCGATCTCCGAATTCCCGTACGACCCCTCCTGGGGCTACCAGACAACAGGCCTCTATGCGCCGACGGCGCGCTTTGGCGAGCCGGAAGGGTTCGCGCGGTTCGTCAATGGCTGCCACAAGGTCGGCCTCGGCGTACTCCTCGATTGGGTGCCGGCGCATTTCCCGACTGATGAGCACGGCTTGCGCTGGTTTGACGGCACCGCGCTCTACGAACACGAAGATCCGCGCCAGGGTTTTCATCCTGACTGGAACACGGCGATCTACAATTTCGGTCGGCAGGAAGTGCTGTCGTTCCTCGTCAACAATGCGCTCTATTGGGCGGAAAAATTCCACGTAGACGGTCTGCGCGTCGATGCTGTCGCCTCGATGCTCTATCTCGATTACTCGCGCAAACACGGCGAATGGGTGCCGAACGAGTATGGCGGCAACGAGAACCTCGAGGCGGTCCGCTTCGTTCAGACGATGAACACCGAGATCTACGCCTCTCACAAGGGCATTCTGACGATTGCCGAGGAATCGACCTCCTGGCCCAAGGTATCGCACCCGGTCCATGCCGGGGGCTTGGGCTTCGGCTTCAAGTGGAACATGGGCTTCATGCATGACACGTTGCAATACATGTCGCGCGAGCCGATCCACCGTCGCCACCACCACAACGACCTGACGTTCGGCCTGCTTTATGCCTTCAGCGAAAACTTCGTGCTGCCGCTGTCCCACGACGAGGTCGTGCACGGCAAGGGCTCGCTGATCGCCAAGATGACCGGCGACGACTGGCAGAAATTCGCCAACCTGCGCGCCTACTACGCCTTCATGTGGGGCTATCCCGGCAAGAAGCTGCTGTTCATGGGCCAGGAATTTGCGCAGTGGCGCGAATGGTCGGAGGAGCGCGCGCTCGACTGGAACCTGCTCGAATATCACCTGCACGAAGGCATGCGACGGCTGGTGCGCGACCTCAACGGCACCTATCGCTCGAAGCCGGCGCTGCATGCCCGCGATTGCGAAGGCGACGGCTTCGAATGGCTGATCGCCGACGATCGCGACAATTCGGTCTTTGCCTGGCTACGCAAGGCGCCCGGCGAAAAGCTCGTCGCCGTCATTACCAATTTCACGCCCGTCTATCGGGAAAACTACACGATCCCGCTTCCGGTCGCGGGTCGCTGGAAGGAAATCCTGAACACCGACGCGGAAATCTATGGGGGGAGTGGCAAGGGCAACGGCGGCGCAGTTCAGGCACAGAAGGACAAGACAGGAGCGATAACAGCCACCATCACCTTGCCACCCTTGGCAACGCTGATGCTGGAACAGGATTAGAGCATTTTCAGGAAAAGTGCCTGGCGGCCTTCCTTCAGAAAATGCGTAAAAACAAAGCGATAGCGTGTTTCAGCCGAAGGAGTGAACCGAACGGCGGGAGCGCAAGAAGAAATTTCGAGGGCCGCAAGGCGTCGCAAAAGTCGCCGTGACGATCCCGAGGAACAATGATTTTGGGGAGGACAAATGGTGGAAAAGCGTACGCAACCCTTGGCCCGTGATGCCATGGCCTATGTTCTCGCTGGCGGCCGCGGCAGCCGCCTGAAGGAATTGACCGACCGGCGGGCAAAGCCGGCCGTCTACTTCGGCGGCAAGGCCCGCATCATCGACTTCGCTCTCTCGAACGCGCTGAATTCCGGCATCCGCCGCATTGGCGTCGCCACCCAGTACAAGGCGCACTCGCTGATCCGCCATCTGCAGCGCGGCTGGAACTTCTTCCGCCCCGAGCGAAACGAAAGCTTCGACATCCTGCCGGCAAGCCAGCGCGTCTCTGAGACGCAATGGTACGAAGGCACCGCCGACGCGGTCTACCAGAACATCGACATCATCGAGGACCACGGCGTCGAATACATGGTCATCCTCGCGGGCGACCACATCTACAAGATGGACTACGAATTGATGCTGCAGCAGCACGTCGATTCCGGCGCCGACGTCACCATCGGCTGCCTTGAAGTGCCGCGCATGGAAGCAACCGGCTTCGGCGTCATGCACGTCGACGACAAGGACCGTATCATCGCCTTCGTCGAGAAACCGGCCGATCCGCCAGGCATCCCCGGAAATCCCGAGATGGCCCTTGCCTCGATGGGCATCTATGTCTTCCACACCAAGTTCCTGATGGACCTTTTGCGGCGCGACGCCGCCGACCCGAAATCGAGCCGCGACTTCGGCAAGGACATCATCCCCTATATCGTCGACAACGGTAAGGCTGTCGCCCACCGCTTCAACCAGTCCTGCGTCCGTTCCGATTTCGAGCGCGAGGCCTATTGGCGCGACGTCGGCACGATCGATGCCTATTGGCAGGCCAACATCGACCTGACCCATGTGACGCCGGAGCTCGACATCTACGACAGCACCTGGCCGATCTGGACCTTTGCCGAGATCAAGCCGCCTGCAAAATTCGTGCACGACGATGAAAACCGTCGCGGTTCGGCAACCTCCTCGTTGGTGTCGGGCGACTGCATCATCTCGGGCGCTGCCCTTAACCGTAGCCTGCTTTTCACCGGCGTCCGCGTAAATTCATATTCGCGACTGGAAAATGCCGTCATCCTGCCCGATGTGAAGATCGGTCGCCGCGCGTTGCTCAGCAACGTGGTGATCGATAGCCGCGTGGTCATTCCGGAGGGCCTCGTTGTCGGTGAAGATCCGGAGTTGGATGCGAAGCGCTTCCGCCGTTCGGAAAACGGCGTTTGCCTGATCACCCAAACGATGATCGACAAACTGGGAATGTAGGTCCGCCTCTGATGAACATCCTTTCCGTTGCGTCCGAAGTGTATCCGCTGGTCAAGACCGGGGGGCTCGCCGACGTCGTCGGCGCCCTGCCGGCAGCGCTGTCGCCGCACGGTATCCGCACCCGCACATTGGTGCCCGGCTATCCCGCCGTGCTGCAAAAGCTGAAGAAGAAAAAGAAGGTGGGCAGCTTTGCCAACCTGTTCGGCAGCCCTGCCTCGGTTCTCGCCGCCGATCTCGACGGGCTCGATTTGCTGGTCCTCGATCTGCCCACACTCTACGAACGCGACGGCGGGCCCTATGTCGACGCCACCGGCCGCGACTATGTCGACAACTTCCGCCGCTTCGCCGCCCTTTCATTGGCCGCGGCCGAAATCGCCGCCGGCGATGTCGTGGCCGGTTGGAAGCCCGATATCGTCCATGTGCACGACTGGCAGACGGCGCTGACGCCGGTCTATATGCGCTTTGGCCGCGCAGCCTCCACACCGACGGTCATGACCATCCACAACATCGCCTTCCAGGGGCAGTTCGGGCCGGAAGTCTTTGCCGAGCTGGCGCTTCCGCCCGAAGCCTTCTCGATGCAGTTCGTCGAATATTACGGCGATGTCGGCTTCCTCAAGGGTGGTCTGCAGACCGCAAATGCGATCACCACCGTCAGCCCGTCCTATGCGCAGGAAATCCTGACACCGGAATTCGGCATGGGTCTCGAGGGTTTGCTGAAGAGCAGGCTTTCCGACCTTTCCGGCATCGTCAACGGTATCGACGCCGATGTCTGGAACCCGGCAAGCGACCCGCTGATCGCCCAGCATTTCAGCGCGACGACCTTGAAGCAGCGTGGCGCCAACCGGCGGGCAATCGAGGAACGCTTCGGGCTGGAACAGGGCAACGGCCCGATCTTCTGCGTCATCAGCCGGCTCACCTGGCAGAAGGGCATGGATCTGCTTGCCGAGGTTACCGACGAGATCGTGGCGATGGGCGGCAAGCTCATCGTTCTCGGCTCCGGCGACACTGCGCTCGAAGGCGCGCTTCTTGCTGCCGCCTCGCGTCACCGCGGCCATGTCGGCATGGTCACCGGCTATAACGAACCGCTCTCCCACCTGATGCAGGCGGGATCGGACGCAATCCTCATCCCGTCGCGCTTCGAGCCCTGCGGGCTCACCCAGCTTTACGGCCTGCGCTACGGTTGCGTGCCTGTCGTCGCGCGCACCGGCGGTCTTGCCGACACCATCATCGACGCGAACGAAGCGGGATTGTCGGCCAAGGTCGCGACCGGTTTCCAGTTCACGCCGGTCAACGCCGACGGGTTGCGTCTTGCGATCCGGCGCGTCTTCCGTGCATACAACGAACCGAAAGTCTGGGCGCGTCTGCAGACCCAGGGCATGAAATCGGACGTATCCTGGGCCAGAAGTGCCGAGCGTTACGTCTCTCTATATTCCGGTCTTCTCGGGAAAGGCTAAGCCAGAATGATAAGAACAGTCACCACCACACCCTATGGCGACCAGAAGCCCGGCACGTCGGGCCTGCGCAAGAAGGTTCCGGTGTTCCAACAGAAGAACTATGCCGAGAACTTCATCCAGTCGATCTTCGACGCGCTCGAAGGCTTTGCCGGCCAGACCCTGGTGATCGGCGGCGACGGCCGCTTCTACAACCGCGAAGTCATCCAGATCGCCATCAAGATGGCCGCTGCCAACGGCTTCGGCCGTGTGCTCGTCGGCCGCGGCGGCATCCTGTCGACGCCCGCGGCCTCCAACGTCATCCGCAAATACGAAGCCTTCGGCGGCATCGTGCTGTCTGCCAGCCACAATCCCGGCGGCCCGACCGAAGACTTCGGCATCAAGTACAATATCGGCAATGGCGGCCCGGCGCCGGAGAAGGTCACCGACGCGATCTATGCCCGCAGCCAGGTGATCGACACCTACAAGATTTCCGATGTCGCCGACGTCAACCTCGATGCGGAAGGCACGCAGGAGATCGACGGCATGACGGTCACCGTCATCGATCCGGTGTCCGACTACGCCACGCTGATGGAAAGCCTGTTCGACTTCGACGCCATCCGCAAGCTGATCTCGGGCGGCTTCCGCGTCGTCTTCGACGCTATGAGCGCCGTCACCGGCCCCTACGCCAAGGAGATCATCGAAAAACGTCTGGGCGCACCGAAGGGCTCGGTGATGAACTTCATTCCGCTGCCGGACTTCGGTGGCCATCACCCGGACCCGAACCTCGTGCACGCCCGCGCGCTCTACGAGACGATGATGGCGCCCGATGCGCCCGATTTCGGTGCAGCCTCCGACGGCGACGGCGACCGCAACCTCGTCATCGGCCGCGGTATCTTCATCACGCCTTCCGACAGCCTGGCGATGCTGGCAGCGAATGCGCATCTGGCGCCGGGCTACGCCAAGGGTCTCGCGGGCATCGCCCGCTCGATGCCGACAAGTGGGGCTGCCGACCGTGTCGCCGAAAAACTCGGCATCGGTCTTTACGAGACGCCGACCGGCTGGAAGTTCTTCGGCAACCTTCTTGACGAAGGCATGGCGACGATCTGTGGCGAGGAAAGTGCGGGCACCGGCTCCAACCACGTGCGCGAGAAGGACGGCCTGTGGGCGGTTCTGCTCTGGCTGAACATCCTTGCCGTGCGCAAGGAAAGCGCGCTGGAGATCGCCCGCAAGCATTGGGCGACCTACGGCCGCAACTACTATTCGCGCCACGACTACGAGGAAGTGGACAGCGATGCCGCCAACGGCCTGGTGGCAGCGCTTCGCGACCAGCTTTCGACCCTGCCCGGAAAATCCTTCGGCGCGCTCAAGGTCGCAACAGCAGACGACTTTGCCTACAACGACCCGGTCGACCACTCTGTCAGCAAGAACCAGGGCATCCGCATCCTGTTCGAAGGCGGCTCCCGCGTCGTCTTCCGCCTGTCGGGAACCGGAACCTCGGGCGCGACGCTGCGCGTCTATATCGAACGTTTCGAACCGGATCCGGCTCGTCACGACATCGACACCCAGGAAGCACTCGCCGACCTCATCCTCGTTGCCGACGAGATCGCCGGCATCAAGACCCGCACCGGCCGCACCGAGCCGAGCGTCATCACCTGAGGGGGCGCCCCAACAGGGGCGTTCGAAGATCTGACATTGCCGCGGCATGTTTGCTGAAATCGGAAACGGATTTGGGCGAAGGTGATGCGGCAGACTTCACGTGTTGCAGCGTCCTTCGCGCGTCATTTCTGGCGCGCGGCGCTGCAGGAAAAAGCCGAGGGGGCCCTGATCGATGCCGAAAGCCGCACTGCCACCCCTCGGCGCCACGCTTACCCCTGATGGCACGCGCTTTGCCGTGTGGTCCCGCAACGCCGCGCGCATCGACCTCTGCCTGTTCGACAAGGCGGGCGAAGAGGCCTTGTGCCAACTGCCGATGGTGCGCGACGGCGACGTGCACAGCCTTGTGGTCGCCGATGCGCCGAAGGGGACGCGCTACGGCTATCGCGCCGATGGCGTCTACTCGCCCGACCACGGCCTCTGGTTCGATCCGTCAAAGTTTTTGGTCGACCCCTACGCCATCGAACTCGACCGGCCGTTCCGGCACGATCCGAGGCTCACCATCTTCGGCGAGGACACAGCCGATCTCGTGCCAAAGGCAATCGTCACCGACATCAAGACCGCCAAGCCGAAGCCGCCAATCTTTAAAGCGGGCGGACTGATCTACGAGATCGCTGTCAAGCCTTTCACCGCGTTGCGTCAGGATATCCCCGAGGCCAAGCGCGGCACGGTCGCGGCACTCGCCGAGCCCGTGATCATCGAGCATCTGAAGCGGCTCGGTGTTTCCGCCGTCGAACTGATGCCGATCGTCGCCTGGATCGACGAGCGCCACCTGCCACCGCTCGGGCTCAGCAATGGCTGGGGCTACAATCCGATCGTACCGATGGCGCTCGATCCGCGACTGGTGCCAGGTGGCGTGAAGGAACTGCGCCAGACCGTCGAAGCGCTGCGCAAGGCCGGCATCGGCGTCATCCTCGATCTGGTCTTCAACCATTCCGGCGAAAGCGATCGGCTCGGCACCACCCTGTCGATGCGCGGGCTCGACAACCTCGCTTACTATCGCCACGTCACCGACAGGCCCGGCGACCTGATCAACGACACCGGCTGCGGCAACACGATCGCCTGCGACCACCCTGTCGTCCAGACGCTGACCCTCGACAGCCTGCGCCACTTCGTGCTCGCCGCCGGCGTCGACGGCTTCCGCTTCGATCTCGCCTCGATTCTCGGCCGCGACATGGCAGGTTTTCACCGCGATGCCCCACTGTTCGAAGCCATTCATGCCGACCCAGTGCTTGCCGATCGCGTGCTGATCGCCGAGCCCTGGGATGTCGGCCCCGGCGGCTACCAGCTCGGCAATTTCCCCGCTCCGTTCCTCGAATGGAACGACCGGGCGCGTGACGATATCAGGCTCTACTGGCGCGGCGACCGGCATGTGATCGGCGCGCTTGCGACAGCCCTTGCGGGCTCGTCCGACACGTTCTCCCGCTGGGGCGACGCCGGCACCCGGACGGTCAACTTCATCGCCGCCCATGACGGCTTCACCCTTGCCGACATCGTTGCCTTCGCCGGCAAGCACAATGAAGCAAACGGCGAAGAGAACCGCGACGGCCACAACGAGAACCATTCCTGGAACAATGGCGCCGAGGGTGCGACGACCGATCCCGAGATTCTGACGGCGCGCCGGCACGATGTCATGGCCCTGCTCGGCACGCTGTTTGCCTCCCGCGGTACAATCATGCTGACCGCCGGCGACGAAGGCGGGCGCAGCCAGCGTGGCAACAACAATGCCTATTGCCAGGACAATGACATAACCTGGATCAACTGGGACGCCATGGACGAGACGCTGGTCGCCCATACGGCAGCGCTTTCAGCGCTGAGGAGGCGCTTCGCCGTCCTCGGCGAGACGGCGTTCTTCACCGGCAAAGGCGATGTCGAATGGCTGCGCCTCGACGGCCAGCCGATGGCGGTGACGGATTGGGAGCACCCGGCAACGGACAACCTGATGATGGTGCTGGCCACCCGGGACGGCAGGAAGAAGCAGTCGACGCGGCTCGCCGTCGTCGTCAATCGCAGCCACGCGCCGCACCCGATCCATCTGCCCGAAAGCCTCGACGGACAGTGGCAGGATGCGCTTTCCCACGAGCCCCCGCTCACTTTCGTCCCCCCTCGCTCCGTTTCCTTCTTCGTCGAAAATTTCTGAACTATTCCGACCACTTGCTAGAACTCGCCCGACCGTCCTATAGAATCGTCCGGGGGGCCACTTTCAGGACAGCCACATGCTGAAGGATATTTCACTTGCCGAAATCAGACCGCTGGTCGGCACCGAGGTCGGTGTCTCCGACTGGATCACGGTCACGCAGGAAACGATCGACAAGTTCGCTGAAGCTACCGGCGACTATCAGTACATCCATGTCGATCCGGTGCGCGCCGCCGCCGAAACACCGTTCGGCGGCACCATCGCGCATGGCTTCCTGTCGCTGTCGCTGCTGTCGGCGATGAACTACAGCTGCCTGCCCAAGATCCGCGAACAGACGATGGGTATCAACTACGGCTTCGAGAAGGTGCGCTTCATCGCTCCGGTCAAAAGCGGTGCCCGCGTGCGCGGACACTTCACCATGGCCGACGCCCGCTTCCGTGGCGGCAGCATGCTGATGATCACCTATGATGTCAGCGTCGAGGTCGAGGGCGAGCGCAAGCCGGCATTGACCGCCACCTGGCAAACGATCATCCAGTTCGACCCCAAGGACCGCCCCGCCGATGCCTGAGGCGAAGGCAACCGAGCAGGCCGTGCGCAACGCATTTCGCGACCAGGCGAAGTCCTGCGACGGGCTCGGCTCCCCGTTCACGGCGCGGCTCTGCCGCCTGATCGCCGATCGGCTCAAATCTGACACTCTGGTCGGTGCCCGTGTGCTCGGCTGGGAAGGCGACCCGACATCCGCGGGCGATTCCGTTGCGTTGCGGCTTTGCGGCGCCCTGCACGCACTCGTGCGCGCCGGCAGGGACGATCGGTTGCAGGCGAGTTATCCGCCGATCCCGGCAGACGACGAGACACTGTGGTCAGCAGTGGAGCATGCCATTCAGCGGGATGAGGCCTTCATTCTGGATCGGCTGCAGTCGGCGCCACAGACCAACGAAGTTCGCCGCTCGGGCGCACTGCTTGCCGGCTTCCTGACGCTTGCCCATATGTTCGGCAAGCCGCTGGTGCTGTCGGAACTCGGCGCCAGCGCCGGCCTCAACCTGCACTGGGACCGCTATCGCTATCGGCTGGGCGATACCGCCTGGGGCGATCCTGCAGCACGCGTCGTCATCGAACCACGCTGGACCGGCCCGAATCCACCGACAACAGCGATCGCTGTGACAGATCGCGCCGGCTGCGATCTCAATCCGCTCGACCCCACCTCGAAACAGGATCGCCTGCGCCTGCTCTCCTACATCTGGGCAGACCAGCAGGATCGTCTCGACCGCACCAGCTTTGCCTTCGAGACGGCGGCAGCTCGTCCTGAGCGCGTCGTGCGCGCCGATGCGATCGACTGGCTGAGACAGCGGCTGGCACGGAATTTTCCCGGCGCCGTCCATGTCGTCTATCACACGATTGCGTGGCAGTATTTTCCAAGGGCGTCGCAGGACGAAGGCGAAGCTCTGATTGCCGAAGCTGGCAGGAACGCAACAAAGGACGCGCCGCTTGCACGGCTGCAGATGGAAGCCGACGGGCAGACGCCCGGCGCTGCCCTCAGTCTGCAGGTCTGGCCAAGCGGCGAAAAGTATCTCATCGGCCGCGCCGACTTCCACGGGCGCTGGGTCGAGTGGACAGGATGGCCGCACGCATGATCATCGAACCAGCCGACGGGCGCTTTGTCTCCGACTTTGAAGCGTGCGACTTCTCCTTCGAGGTGACAGCGGAAGCCGTCCCCCCCTTCGATGGACCGGGTCTCAGCGGCACGATGCCGGTGGACGCCTATCGCAAGACCTATGATGCCGACCCGGTCGAACTCCTGGAGGCGGCGGCAGAAAGTGATGCCGCACTCTTCGTCGCTCGCGCCGAAGGCCGAATGCTCGGCTACATCGCATTGTCCATAGGCTGGAACGGCTACGCCGAGATCGACGATATCGCAGTCGATGCCTCGGCGCGCCGTTCGGGCGTCGCCGTGGCGATGATGGATAAGGCCGTCAATTGGGCAAGAGAGCACAGCCTGGCGGGACTTCGCCTCGAAACCCAGTCCAATAATGTTACGGCCTGCCGTTTCTACGCGCGGTACGGTTTCGAATTGGCCGGTTACGATCGCTATCTCTATACGGCACTCAACCCCGGCACGCGCGAAGTTGCGCTCTACTGGTATCTTCGGTTCGACGCCGATTAGAAAGCAACCTGGCTCTGCCACCCCTGTTCCGATTGAAGAGACGAAGCTGCGAGAACCCGATCAGAACGTGATCACGTGGCGGATGACCTTGCCTTGATCCAGCAGGTCGAAGGCTTCGTTGATCTCCTCGAGCGGACCGGTGCTCGACAGCAACCTGTCGACCGGTAGCTTGCCCCGCCGATAAAGCCCGATGAAACGGGGAATATCGCGGCTCGGCACGCAGCTTCCCATGTAGCTGCCACGAAGCGTGCGTTCTTCGGCAACCAGGCTGACGGCCGGAATGGCGATCTGGCTCGAGGGATGCGCAAGGCCCGCCGACGCCGTCGCTCCGCCACGGCGGGTGATGCGATAGGCAAGCTCGAATGCCTTGACGGAACCGGCCGCCTCCAGCGCATGATCGACGCCGCCTGATGTCACCTCGCGGATCGCATCGGCCACGTCAGGATCGGTGGCGACGAAGGTGTCGGTCGCGCCAAGCGACCGTGCCAGCGCCAGCTTGTCCTCGCTAAGATCGATCGCCACCACCCGCTCCGCGCCTGACGCCACCGCTCCGAGCACTGCGGCAAGCCCGACGCCACCGAGGCCGACGACGGCAACCGACTGGCCAGCCTGGACGCGGCAGGTGTTGACGATTGCGCCGACGCCCGTCAGCACGGCGCAGCCGAAAAGTGCTGCTTCCACGAGCGGCAGATCCGCCTCGATCTTGACGGCCGAACGGCGTGACACCACCGCATAATCGGCAAAGCCGGAAACACCGAGATGGTGGTGAACCGGAACGGTGTCGCAACGGATCCGGCGTTCTCCCGAAAGCAGCGTCCCCTTGCCGTTGGCCTCGGCCCCGGGAATGCACAGCGCCGGGCGACCTTCCGCGCAGGGCAGGCAATGGCCGCAACTCGGCATGAAGCTCATCACCACCCGATCACCGGGCTTGAGGTCGCTGACCGCGCTGCCGACGGCTTCAACTGTGCCTGCCGCCTCATGGCCGAGCGTCATCGGCAAGGGCCGCGGCCTGTCGCCGTTGATGACGGAAAGATCGGAATGGCAGAGACCGGCAGCGCCAATGCGCACCAGCAGTTCATCCGGGCCTGGCGGATCAAGATCGACGGTCTCGATGGAAAGTGGCCGTGTCGTGGAATAGGGCCGTTCGACCGGCGTGTGCCGGAGCACCGCTGCACGTGTTTTCAAACCATCCTCCCGCTTGCAAACGGGGGCAGCTTAGCCGCCGGAGGTTTCCGGCGGCAAGGTCACATTGCAGGCCTGGCGATCATCGTTGCGGATCGACAGGCAGGCAGGAAGTCGTCGAAGCTAATGGCCGGCGTCCGCAGCCCCTTCGGACAGCATGCCGAAGACGTAAGGCGAAAAAGACCGCCAGCATTCGACGCGGAAGGTATCCTCGGCGATGCGCAGCAGCACGATTTCGACCTTGCCGAAAATGGTGCGCGAGCAGGCACCGACCGGGAAGATCGCCAGCGACAGGTCCTGCGGGCAGCCGCTGTTGATGGCCACTTCCGCACCCGGACCGCTGACGACGACTGCGACGTTGCGATGGGAGACGTCGACGGCCGAATGCAGCGCGCCGCTCTTGGCGGCCGCAGCCATCAGGTCGGCTTCGCCCTCGTCGATGACAAGCCATTCGTCCGGTCCGAGCCAGAGCGCATGGCGCTTGCCTTTCGAAGCCGAGGTCTTCGCTCGCGTCGGCAGGGTGACGCCGAGGGCGGCCGAGAGGCCGGGCAGCGCATCGGCGCCAGCCCTTAGCGACAGGCGCGAAGCGGCGGGTGCCGGCGTCAGGACCACCTCGGAAAAACCGCCGCGGGCAGTAAGAGCGCTCTTGCGGGTTGCAGTTGCCAGATCAGCCATGGAGGCGACCCCCTTCCTTGTCAAAGAACACCATGTCGCTCACCTCGACGGCAATCGTCCTGTCGGCCATCGGCACGTAGAGCGTCTGGCCGAGGCGCGCGCGACCGCCGGCAACGACGGCAAGCGCGATCGAGCGACCGCAATTTTCCGACCAGTAGGACGACGTCACGTGGCCCAGCATCGTCATCGGCTTCGGCTGGTTCGGATCGGCGACGATCTGCGCGCCCTCCTCCAGCACCACGTTCGGATCCTTTGTCAGGAGCCCGACGAGCTGCTTGCGACCGTCCTTGACCAGATCCGGCCGCTTGAGGCCGCGAATGCCGACGAAATCGGCCTTCTTCTTCGAGACCGCCCAGGACAGGGCGGCATCATCCGGCGTCAGCGTTCCGTCGGTGTCCTGGCCGACGATGATGTAGCCCTTCTCCGCGCGCAACACGTGCATGGTCTCGGTGCCGTAGGCGCAGGCGCCCATCGGCTCGGCCCGCTCCCAGATCGCTTCCCAGACCGCCTGACCATAATCGGCCGGCACGTTGACTTCGAAGCCGAGCTCGCCGGTAAACGACATGCGGAACAGCCGGGTCGGCACGCCGCAGATCTTGCCTTCGGCCACGCTCATATGCGGGAAGGCCTCGTTGGAAAGATCGATACCCTCGACCAGCGGAGCGATGATCTCGCGTGCCTTCGGCCCCTGCACGGCGATGACGGCCCATTGTTCCGTCGTCGAGGTCAGCCAGACCTTCAGGTGCGGGAACTCGGTCTGCAGGTAGTCTTCCATGTGGTTCATCACCCGCGGCGCGCCGCCGGTGGTCGTCGTCACGTGGAAGCGATCCTCGGCAAGCCTGCCGACCACGCCGTCGTCATAGACGAAGCCGTCGTCGCGCAGCATGATGCCGTAACGGCAGCGGCCAGGCTTCAGCGTGTCCCAGGCATTGGTGTACATCAGGTTGAGGAACTGAGCCGCATCCGGGCCGACAACCTCGATCTTGCCGAGCGTCGAGGCGTCGAACAGGCCGGCAACCTCGCGCACGGTCTTGCACTCGCGCGCGACCGCCTCATGCATGCCCTCGCCTGCCCTCGGGTAGAACCAGGCACGTTTCCAGTTGCCGACATCCTCGAACGCGGCGCCATGCGCCTCTTCCCAGGCATGAACCGGTGTCTTGCGGGCAGGATCGAACAGGCTGCCGCGCGAATGGTTGACGATCGCGCCGAAGGTGACCGGCGTGTACGGCTGGCGGAAGGTCGTCAGGCCCACCTGCGGAATATCCTTGCCGAGCGCTTCTGCGGCAATGGCAAGGCCATGCATGTTGGACAGCTTGCCCTGGTCCGACGCCATGCCGTTGGTGGTGAAGCGCTTGATATGCTCGATCGAATGCATGCCTTCGCGCACCGCAAGCCGGATGTCCTTGGCGCAGACATCGTGCTGGAAGTCGATGAAGGCCTTGACGCTGGTGTCAGGCCCGGCGCCTTCGGCAGCGCCGATCATGCCGCCGGTCCAGCTGAAGGCATTGTCGCCGTGCAGCGTTACCTGAGCGCCACCTTCGGCACCGGCCGCGCGCGCGGTCAGTTCGCCGGCGGCCAGCGCCTCGTCGATCGTTGCCTGCAGATCATCGGTGCCGTTGCAGGCCCCGATCGACAGGCAATCCTGCAGATAGGTCCCCGGCAGGAAGCGCTGCGTGGCCGCGTCGAATTTCACCTTGCCGCGTGACTGCGAGAACAGGTGCACCGACGGTGTCCAGCCGGACGAGACCAGCAGCGCGTCGACGGCAATCTTGCGCGCCGATCCGCCGCCGTTGCGGGCAACGCTGATCGACGATACGCGCAGCTTGCCACCGGAATTGACGACGGAGTGTCCGGTCAGCACCTCGATGCCGAGGCGGCGGGCTTCCGCCAGCACCGCTTCGCCCGGGTTTTCACGGCAGTCGACGATGGCGGGAACGGCAACGCCGGCGCGCTTGAGGTCGAACGCCGCCTCATAGGCGGAATCATGTGCCGTGTAGACGCCAACCTTGGAACCGACAGCAACGCCGTAATGGTTGAGATAGGTGCGGCCGGCCGAAGCGAGCATGATGCCCGGACGGTCGTTGTTGGCAAACACCATGTGGCGCTCGATCGAGCCGTTGGCGAGGATCACCTTCTTGGCGCGCACCTGCCATAGCCGCTCGCGCGGCAAGGCCTTGTCGAGCGCCGGCAGGTGGTCCGTCACCCTTTCGACGAGGCCGACGAAGTTGTGGTTGTAATAGCCGAAGCCGGTGGTGCGGGTGAGCACCGTGACGTTGTCCATTGCGGCAAGCGTCTTTACCGTCGACTGCGCCCAGTCCCAGCCGTCCTTGCCGTCGATCGTCGTGCCGCTTTCATAGCGCAGCGCGCCGCCGACTTCCGGCTGCTCGTCGCAAAGGATCACCTTGGCGCCAGCCTTGGCGGCGGCAAGCGCTGCCGAAAGGCCGGCGACGCCGGCACCGATCACCAGCACGTCGCAATGCGCATAGCGGCTGGCATAGTGATCGGGATCCGCTTCCGTCGGCGCGACGCCGAGACCGGCTGCGCGGCGGATGAAGGGTTCGTAGATCGCGTGCCACGCAGCCTTCGGCCACATGAAGGTCTTGTAGTAGAAACCGGCGGCAAAGAACGGCGACAGGAGGTCGTTGAAGCCGCCGACGTCGAAGGCGAGCGACGGCCAACGGTTCTGCGATTCGACCTTCATGCCGTCGAAGACTTCCTGCACGGTCGCGCGCACGTTCGGCTGGCGGCGAGCCGCATCGCGCGAGACGTCGAGCAACGCATTCGGCTCTTCGGCGCCGGCGGAAAGAATGCCACGCGGACGATGATACTTGAACGAGCGGCCGACGAGATGAATGCCGTTGGCAAGCAAAGCGGAAGCGACGGTGTCGCCTTCAAGTGCTGTCAGCGTGCGTCCGTCGAAGGTGAAGCGGGCGGTGCGCGCCGGCGTCAGACGGCCGGAACCTGCAATACGATTGGCGCCGCTCATCGTGCCGCTCCCTTGTCCTGTTCGCCCTTGAGAATGGCGGCCACATCGGGCTTGGGTTCGCCCGCCTTGTAGGTGGTGTAGAACCGGTCACTCACCGTGTCGCGCGCGGCATTGAAAAACCGGCCGCAGCCATGGATATGGCGCCAGCGTTCGAAGATCAGGCCCTTGGGGTTCTGACGGAGGAAGAAGAATTCCTCGAACTCCTCATCGCTGATCTCGGCGATGTTGGTCGGACGGACGATATGGGCGTCACCGGCATTGCGGAATTCGAGCTCGGAACGCTCTTCCTCGCAATAGGGGCAATAGATCAGAAGCATCTCGAAATCCTTGGCAATCAGTGCGCAACGGCGGCAGCGGCCGCCTCGTCGATCAGTCGGCCGGTGCGGAAACGGTCGAGCGTCAGCCCGGCGGCCAGCCGATGCGGTTCGCCCCTCGCAATGAGGTGCGCAAACAGGTTGGCCGAGCCCGGCGTCGCCTTGAAGCCGCCCGTACCCCAGCCGGCATTGAGGAACAGCCCTGGAACCGGCGTGATGCCCTGGATCGGCGAGCGGTCCTGCGTCACGTCGACGATACCGCCCCACTGCCGCATCATCTTGACACGCCGGAACATCGGGAAGAGCTCGCAGATCGCATCCAGCGTGTGGGTGATGATCTGCAGGCCGCCCGTCTGGGAGTAGGAATTGTACTGGTCGGTGCCGGCGCCGATGACGAGTTCGCCCTTGTCGGACTGCGAGATATAGGCATGCACCGAGTTCGACATGACGACACAGGGAAACATCGGTTTCAGAGGTTCGGAAACCAGCGCCTGCAGCGGCTGGCTCTGCAGCGGCACGCGCACGTCGGCCATTTCCATCAGCACCGACGAGTGCCCTGCGGCAGAAACGCCGATCTTCTTGGCGCCGATGAAGCCGCGATTGGTATCGACGCCGGTCACTTTGCCGGTCTCGTCGCGGCGGATGCCGGTCACTTCGCAATTCTGGATGATGTGCACGCCGCGGTCGGACGCGCCGCGGGCATAACCCCAGGCAACCGCATCGTGTCGCGCCGTGCCGCCGCGCCGCTGCAGCGCCGCACCGTTGATCGGATAGCGGGCGTTCTTGGCGATATCGAGCGGCGGGCAGTAGGCCTTGGCCTGTTCCGGCGTCAGCCACTCATTGTCGATGCCGTAGAGACGGTTGGCATTGATATGGCGCTTGAACGACTGCTGATCGTGGATGTTGTGCGAAAGCATCATGACGCCGCGCGGCGAATACATGACGTTGTAGTTGAGGTCCTGCGACAGGTTTTCCCAGAGCTTCAGCGAATGCTCGTAGATGTCCATGCTCTCTTCATAGAGATAGTTGGACCGGATGATCGTGGTGTTGCGGCCGGTGTTGCCGCCACCGATCCAACCCTTTTCGAGCACCGCGACATTGGTGATGCCGTGCTCCTTGGCAAGATAGTATGCAGCGCCCAGCCCGTGGCCGCCGCCGCCAATGATGATCACATCATAGTCCTTGCGGGGCTCGGGCGAAGCCCATTGCGGACCCCATCCCTTGTGGCCGCGCAAAGCCTCGCGCGCCACGGCAAAAACAGAATATTTGCGCATCCGCCTGTTACTCCATGAACCCCGGTGATCATTCTCGTTGGCGTTAGAAATCGCAAATCCGACGCCCGCGCAACGTTTCTTTTGCGACGCAAACGGGCGGACTTGCGCGGAGTTGCGACATCGCCGCAATCCGTCGATTGCCGCACGATGATACACATAGCGGCCCACCATTGCGGATTTTTCAGCACAGCCTCATGTCCTCGCTGGACTTTCCGCTGATGATCTGGTATCCGCACCTTCAATCGTCGAGCTTTCGGCTCAGCGAACGTAGCTTTTTTTGCCTCCGACACCTGACGTGAGGCAACAACTCGAAACAACCAAAGGAACGGGATTTCACGTGCAGGTACTTGTCCGCGATAACAATGTTGACCAGGCGCTCCGCGCTCTCAAGAAGAAGATGCAGCGCGAAGGCATTTTCCGCGAAATGAAGATGCGTGATTTCTACGAAAAGCCGTCCCAGAAGCGCGCCCGCGAAAAGGCTGAAGCCGTTCGCCGCGTCCGCAAGCTGGCGCGCAAGCGTGCACAGCGCGAAGGCGTCGTGGCCCGTTAATTTGTCGATTTTTCGACACTTATCGATCTAAGTCGTGGCGGGGGCGAAATATCGCCGCCGCCTTTCTTTTGGTATGGACATCTTTTCCGTCGTCGGGCTAGCGTGACAATCGCAACCGGCAACGGTGGCCGGTCGCGGTGTTTAGCGCCGGACGGTTTGCCGCAGGCCCTCGTAGCCTCGGCTGTGGGGCCCCGCGAAATTCGCCGGCCTCCTTGAACGGGAAGCCGATGGCTTTCGGACCTAGTCGCATTGAGGGATCGACCTTTGACACTTGCTGCCATGACTGCGGACGTCGCCGGTTTTACCACCCAAGAGGCGCGCCGCCGCCACCAGCGCAAGCCGAAGCTTGCCGCCATGTTCCTGCTCGGATCAGCTCTGCTTCTTTCGGGATGCACGACCGACGGACCGGAATCGATGGCCAAGGTCGAGCGTGAACAGGGCTCGCAAGGAAACATCGCATCGCTGTCGAGCGTGATCGCCTCCAACCCGAGCGACCCCGAGGGTTATAACGTCCGTGGCTCCGCCTACGGCCGCGCCGGCGAATACCGCCGCGCCCTTGCCGATTTCGACCAGGCGATCCAGCTCAACGCGCGCTTTTACCAGGCCTATGCCAACCGCGCGCTCGTTCACCGCAACATGGGCAACACCCAGGCAGCCCTTGCCGACTACAACATGGCGCTGCAACTCAACGCCAACTACGATGTCGCCTATATCGGCCGCGGCAATCTCTATCGCCAGGCAGGCCAGCTCGATTCCGCCTTCAACGATTTCAACAAGGCGATCCAGCTCGACACCACCGACCCGCGCGCCTACCACAATCGCGGCCTGATCTATCAGGCGCGCAACCAGCACGGCCAGGCCATCGAAGACTTCTCGACGGCGATCTCGCTGTCGCCGAGCTCGCCGGAGCCCTATAACGGCCGCGGCATCTCCTACGTCGCCCAGGGCGACGACGACAATGCGTTCTCCGACTTCAACACCGCCATCACGCTCGACGGCAAGATTGCCGAATCCTGGGCGAACCAGGCGCTGGTCTACGAGCGCAAGGGCGACAAGACCAAGGCCGCAAAGTCCTACTCGCATGCCCTGCAGCTCGATCCGAAATACGAGCCGGCGCGTGCAGGCCTTGCCCGCGTAAAAGCCACGTAAGACGCAAGCACCCCTCTTCCGTTTCAACGCCCGCGACCCGTTCGCGGGCGTTTTCGTTTGTCCGCAGCGGCAATCGAGCCTGCGGTGGCGGGCGGAACCTTCCCGGCCACCATCCGTTTGCTCAGGGAATGAAAAACGGAGACTGAGCCATGATCAAGAAGACCTTCATCGCGACACTGGCCCTGGCAGCCCTTTGCGCCGGGCCGTCCGCAGCGCAGAATTATGTCGCACTTGGCCGCCTCGTCTGCGGTTCGGACGGAGGTACAGGCATGATCCTTACCTCGACAAAGAACCTGCTTTGCACCTTCAAACCGGCCAATGGCGCGCCGGCGGCGAGCTATGCCGGCACCATTCGCAAGATCGGCATCGACATCGGCAAGACGGGCAAGAGCACCATGGTCTGGGATGTCCTGGCCAAGACCGGCACGCCGGTGAGCGAATACGCACTTGCCGGCGAATACTACGGTATCGGCGCCGATGCGAGCGTTGCCGTTGGCGGCGGCGCCAAGGTCATCGGCGGCGGCACCAACAAGGCCTTCATGCTGCAACCTGTCAATGTGCAGGTCCAGGAAGGACTGAACATTGCAATCGGTGTCGACGAGTTGACGCTTGCGCCTGCGAGCTGACAAGGCGCACAGGAGGCGCACAGGAAATGTCGACGAGATGATCCTCGCCGGCAGGCGTCGAGCTGCCGGTAAGGCCGATCCCTCCCCTATAGCGCCGCACGTCAATATGACGCGAAAGGCTCTGTGGAATTTGGGACCTGCATGCCTGCTTTGCCGGCGGTTCGACGCAACAGACGAAAACGCCCGCCATATGGCGGGCGTTTTCTATTCCAACGTTCAGTGACGGCCGATCAGGCGTGCAGCGCCTTGACGATGTCTTCCGTCACCTTCTTGGCGTCGCCGAGCAGCATCATGGTGCCATCCTTGTAGAACAGCGTGTTGTCGATGCCGGCATAGCCGGATCCGAGCGAGCGCTTGACGAACAGGCAGGTCTTGGCCTTGTCGACGTCGAGGATCGGCATGCCGTAGATCGGCGACGATGGGTCGTCACGCGCCGCCGGGTTGGTGACGTCGTTGGCGCCGATGACATAGGCGACATCCGCCTGGGCGAATTCCGAGTTGATGTCTTCAAGCTCGAACACTTCGTCATAGGGAACGTTGGCTTCTGCGAGCAGCACGTTCATGTGACCTGGCATACGGCCGGCGACCGGATGGATCGCGTATTTCACATCGACGCCTGCGGCCTTCAGCTGGTCGCCGAGTTCGCGCAGCGCATGCTGCGCCTGGGCAACGGCCATGCCATAGCCCGGGACAATGATCACCTTGGAGGCATTGGCCATCAGGAAGGCCGCATCGTCAGCGGCCCCCTGCTTGACGGTGCGCTGGACGCCGTCGTCGACGGCAGCTGTCGCCGTCTCGCCGCCAAAGCCACCGAGAATGACCGAGATGAACGAGCGGTTCATGCCCTTGCACATGATGTAGGACAGGATCGCACCGGATGAGCCGACGAGCGCGCCGGTGATGATCAGCGCCAGGTTGCCGAGCGTGAAGCCGATGCCGGCCGCTGCCCAACCGGAATAGGAGTTGAGCATCGAGACGACCACCGGCATGTCGGCGCCGCCGATCGGGACGATGATCAGGACACCAAGCGCCAGCGACAGGAGAACGATCAGCCAGAACACCGTCGTGCTCTGGGTGAAGACCAGCATGATCACCAGCACGACAAGCGCGATCGCCAGGCCGGCGTTGACGAAGTGACGGCCGGTGAGCAGGATCGGCTTGCCGGACATGCGTCCGTCGAGCTTGAGGAAGGCGATGATCGAACCGGTAAAGGTGATCGCGCCGATGGCAACGCCGAGCGACATTTCGACCAGCGCCTGGGCGTGAATGTCGCCGACGGTGCCGATGCCGAAGCTTTCGGGCGCGTACATCGCCGCGGCCGCGACCATGACTGCTGCGAGACCCACGAGCGAGTGGAAGGCGGCAACAAGCTGCGGCATCGACGTCATGGCAATGCGCCGCGCGATCACAGCACCAGCGCCGCCACCAATCGCAAGGCCGAGCACGATCAGCAGGAAACCGCCGAAGGTGGGCTTTGCCAGAAGCAGCGTGGTGACGATGGCAATGCCCATGCCGACCATGCCGTAGGTGTTGCCCTTGCGGCTGGTAGCCGGGTGCGACAGACCGCGCAGTGCCATGATGAAAAGCACGCCGGAGACGAGATAGAGGAAGGCTGCGAAATTAGCGTTCATCGGCCGGCCTCACTTGTCTTTTTTCTTGTACATGGCGAGCATGCGCTGGGTGACCAGGAAGCCGCCAAAGATGTTCACCGAGGCGAGCACGAGCGCGATGAAACCGAAACCGGTCGCAAGCCCCGAGGCCGAGATGCCGACGGCGAGCAGTGCGCCGACGACGATGACCGAGGAGATCGCGTTGGTGACCGCCATCAACGGCGTGTGCAGAGCCGGTGTCACCGACCAGACGACGTAATAGCCGACGAAGATCGACAGGACGAAGATCGCCAGACGGAAGACGAACGGATCGATCGCGCCGCCGGTGGCACCGTGCGCGAGCGCGCCGGCCGCTTCCGCGGTATCGGGCAGGTTCAGCGCCGCCTGCTGGACGGCAGCCACCGCCTTGTCGAGCGCATCGAGCGCTTTTTCCAATGCTTCGTTGGCCATCAAAGATCCCCCTTCTTCTTCGGCTCGAAATTCGCATTGACGATGGCGCCGCCATGGGTAAGCGCCGTCGCCTTGACGAGCTCGTCCTCCATGTTGAGCGCCAGCGCCTTGGTTTCCTTGGAGACCATGGTCTCGAGGAAGGTCACGAGGTTCTTGGCGTAGAGACCGGACGCCGATGCGGCGATCCGACCGGGCACGTTGAGATGGCCGACGACCTTGACGCCTTCGACATCGGCAACCTTGCCGGCCTCGGCACCCTCGACGTTGCCGCCGCGCTCGACGGCGAGGTCGACCGCAACCGAACCGGGCTTCATGCTTTTAAGCATCTCGCGTGTGACGAGGCGAGGTGCCGGCCGACCCGGGATCAGCGCCGTGGTGATGACGATGTCCTGCTTGGCGATGTGCTCGGCAACAAGGGCTGCCTGTTTCGCCTGATACTCTTTCGACATTTCCTTGGCGTAGCCACCGGCGGTTTCGGCCGCCTTGAATTCCTCGTCCTCGACGGCGATGAACTTGGCGCCAAGCGAGGCCACCTGTTCCTTGGCGGCGGGACGCACGTCGGTCGCCGAAACCACGGCGCCTAGACGGCGGGCGGTCGCGATCGCCTGCAGGCCGGCAACGCCGGCGCCCATGACGAAGACCTTGGCCGCCGGAACCGTGCCGGCTGCCGTCATCATCATCGGTAGCGCCCGGTCATATTCGTAGGCCGCGTCGATCACCGCCTGGTATCCGGCAAGGTTTGCCTGGCTCGACAGCACGTCCATCGACTGTGCGCGGGTGATGCGCGGCATCAGTTCCATCGCAAAGGCGGAAAGGCCGGCCTTGGCCATTTCGGCGACCGCATCCTCGTTGCCATAGGGATCCATGATGGCGATGACGATGGCGCCGGATTTGTAGCCGGCGATTTCGGCGCTGTTCGGCCGGCGCACCCTGAGGACGACATCAGCCGTCTTCGCATCGGCGATTTTGCCGATCCGGGCACCAACCTTCTCATATTCCGCATCCGGGACGCGCGACAAAAACCCGGCGCCGGCCTCGACAACCACGTCGAATCCGAGCCCCTTCAGTTTCTTCACGCTATCCGGAGATGCCGCAACGCGACCCTCGTTCGGATCCGTTTCCTTGGCAACAAAGACAATTTCGCTCACAAGTCCCCTCCCTGGCCGCAAACGAGCCAAGGCTGGAATGCGGGCATCCTGTCCGACTGCAAGGCGGCCGCTCGTGCGAGCAGGCGCCCTCCCATGTGCAAAGCACACATTCCCCTGGAGACAGGCCAGGCCTGCCCTCCACTCCCCTCACGCGGTGAGGATAAAGCGCCACGCGTTCTCGTAAACGAACACGTCAAGGCGCTGCAAACATTCATGAGCCTTGAGCAAGGCAATCGACGCTCCCAGTCGATGCCGTGCGGCTTCAATCCGGACATCCGGACCGGCAGCCAAGGGCGGGCCTCCCCGGCCCGTCCGTGGCAAGTCTTGTCAGAAAAGCCGATTAACGAAGGAAGAAGAAACCGGCGACGTTGAGAAGGATGAACAGCACCAGCGCGCTGAAGAAGCCCATGGCGGTGAAGAAACCTGCCGCCATGGCGATCAGCAGAGCGACGCAGAACATCGTGCCGTATTTCGTTGCACTGAGGAAGAAGTTGTAGGTCTTCTCGTGTTCCGCATAATCCATTGGAGCGCCCATTTCGACGGGTCCAGAATGATGCTTAGCCATCGTACAATTCTCCCAGAATGCCGCGGCGCGACCCTTGGCCCTCGCCGCCCTTCAACCTTGATCCGCAAACGACTTCTACGGAAAAACGCGCAGACGTCCATTAGCTGCCCATACACAATGCCGGGGCCACGCGCAACGAAAACCCGTCGCTGTGCCCAGTCACCTGGGGCGATATGCCGCGTGCGTCTCGAAAGCGCGTCACGCGCCCGAGAAATGGCAAATTGCCCCGCGCTTTTAGACGACGGGCGCTACCGGAACACGGATGTGCGGTAGGACCGGCCGGACCCGTTCTGCGCGATGCGCGCCGTCGGCAGGATCGTCAGCGGCGCGAACGGCACCTCCTGGCGGTCCGCGAACATCAGGCGACGCTCGAACGGCTCGGAATCGAAGATCGGGTAGCGGTCGAGGATCGAGGGCCGCTGTCCCCGCACTTGCGCGACCAATAGCGCGCCATCGGCGTTATAGACGCCGAGGTTCTCGCGCTTGGCCACAACCGTCTCGGAAGCGAAGATGCGCTTGTAGAATGCCGCATGCCTTGGCCGGCAAGCGGTCAGGCATCGATCGGCGCTGAAGTATTCGCACGCCATCGCCACTGGGCGCAGCGTCAGGTAGGGAAGCGCCCGCATCTCGTCGCCGGTGACGTCAGGATCGACCGCCAGCCGGCCGGGATCGACCAGCACCATGCCGGCATCGAGAAACACATCGATTTCGGGCGCGAAGATCAGTCCCGAGGTGCTGGCCCTGTGCTGCGGCGTGACGTGATGGACACGCACCGTACTGACAAGATTCTCGTCGAGATAGATACCGAAGACATAGGCATGGCTGTCGAAATCGAGATCGTCGATCAGGGTCGAACCCGTCAGCTCCATCAGGTTGACGGCCTTGTAGGCCTTGTAGCGAAGCCGGGCGATATCCTCCATGTCCTCGCCTGTCTCGACCCGCCGATATTCGACGCGATCGAGAAGAAGCATCAGCTTCTCAGAAAAACTCCCAGGCTCCGCCCGGTGAAGACCTTCACCCATTTCCCGCCCCTCATAGTTAACAAATCGTTAACCTATTGACGGGCAGCCAGGCAGCAACAACAAAATGGCACAACTTGCCTTTAACTTATTGTTAACCTTAATATTTCGTTAACTTTTGTGGTTAATTGAACGTCGCAATGGTGGCTGCGTGACGCTGCGCAGGCGGCGGCTCAAGGCCTGGAACGAGAGAGGGGGAAAAGGACAGGACGAAAGCGCTCAGCGCGCCTGTCAGGCGATACGCTTGCTCGTCGGCGCGGCGACCGGTTTCTGGACACCATTCGTGCAGAATGCCTCGATGGCGGAGGCGGGCATGGGTGCTGCGAACAGAAAACCCTGTATCAGATCGGCGCATTGGTAGTCGTTTATCAGCTGCAGCTGATCCGCCGTCTCGACGCCTTCGACGACGATCTTCAGGCCCAGAGCACGACCAAGGTTGGCCGTGCCGCGCAGAAGCTTGAAGCGGCGCGAATCCTCACGAATGTTGCGCACGAACGACCGATCGATCTTGATGATGTTGACCGGCAGCACGTCGAGATAGCTGAGGCTGGAGTAGCCGGTGCCGAAATCGTCGATGGCGATGGTTATGCCGCTGTCGCGCAGCTCGCCGAGAATGGCCTGCACTTTCGCCGGCTCATCCATCAGGCAGCTTTCCGTGACCTCAAGATGCAGACGCGAGGCATCGAGGCCGGTCGCCTGAAGCGCGTCTGCCACCACGGTGACGATGTCATTGCTGCGCAGATCGAGCACGGAAAGGTTGACCGAAACGGAAACGTGGCTCGGCCAGCTCATGCAGTCTCGGCAAGCCTGCTCCAGCGCAAAGCGCGTGATCTCCGTGACGAGGCCCAGCTCCTCGGCAAGCTGGATGAAGACGTTCGGCGGCACGGGCCCGCGCTCGGGATGTGTCCAGCGCGCCAAAGCCTCGCAGCATTCGAGGCGTGCGCCGTTCGGCGTGAACATCGGCTGGTAGGAAAGTGTCAACGCACCGGCATTGATGGCGTCGCGCAGATCGCTCTTCAGCTTCTGCCGGTCGAGATAACGCGCATCCATCTCGTCTTCGAATACGGTGCAACCACCCTTGTTGCGCGCCTTGGCTTCCGACAGCGCCAGGTCGGCCTTGATCTGCAGCTCTTCCAGCCGAAAGGCACTACTCGGCACCAGAACGACGCCGGCGCTCATCGTCATGTTGAAGGTGAAGCCACCAGCCAGATAGGCGCCGCGCAATCCGGCATGGACCGCCCGCATTTCATCTTCGAGATCCGGCGAATGCATCCTGTTGGGGAAGAAGACAACGAACTCGTCGCCCATCAGTCGGGCGGCGATCGCCGTATTGCCAACCAATGTCTTCAACCGCGCGGCAATCGCCTGCAGCAACCGGTCGCCGACGATGTGGCCGCGCATATCGTTGACATGCTTGAACTCGGCGACGTCAAGCACCATCAGGCCGACGTCGACGTCGCCCTTTCCTTCGAGCGCCACGGCGCTGTGGGCAAGTTCGGCAAAGTAGTCGCGGCTCGGCAGACCGGTCAGCGTGTCGAAGCGAACCATCTGAAGGATCTGCCTGTCGGCCTGCACGCGCGCGGTCACATCCTCGAAAATCAGCACGACCTCGCCGTTTTCGTGCCGGCCTGCCGAAAACTCGAGAAACAGGTCATTGGTGACCGGCACCAAGACCTGGGTCTTCTTGCCCTTGATCAGCAGGTCGAGCTGCCGCGAGATCGCGCGCGTCTCTTCGACGCTGAGCGACATGCGGCGCACACCGCGACGCACCACGTCGTCCAGCAACCGATCCCTGAGGTCTGCCTTGTCGCCGAGCATCAGCAACGCACAGGCACGTTCGTTGGCAACGACGATCCGGTTGTCGCGGTCGAGCATCAGCAGCCCGTGCGTCATGTTGTTGAGCGCGGCATCGAACTGGCCGGCAATCGTGGCGATCTCGCGGGCGGCCAGCACGTTTTCGTAGAGAAACGCACGCACGTTGTTGGCCATCATCCAGGTCGAGAAGATGAAGGGCAGGATCAGAACCGCGAGGATCATCATGAAGGGATCCTGCAGCGTGATCAGCCCGATCACGATCGGCAGGCAGGCGGACGAGGACAGAAGCAGCACCGCGCGTTCGGAACCGTAGTTTCGCCCGACGAGCGAGATCATCGAGGCGAGCGTGACCGAGATGCAGGCGAGCTCCGAGAAGGAATCCTGGCTGACGGCAATCGCGTAGCCGCAGGCAATGCCGCAGGTGAGCGTCACGCCGACACCGCCGAGAATGTAGCGGTTCTCCCATTTCCGAACCGTCGCCCGGTCGGCGTTGGAGAAATCCTGCCGATCGAAGCGCGCCATGTCGAGGTTGCGCAAGACCCAGAGCACGACGATGGCTGCAGTGCAGACGAGATAGAGCGGATCGGAGGTCTTGAGATAGACGAGCGCGAAAGTCACGACATGCGACAGCATGCCGATCAACAGAGTCCTGCGATGTTCGTAGAGCGAGCTCACAGACGATAGATAGACATCCGTCGGTAGAGCGCCCCGTTCATTGCGCGTCATGAACCCATAGCTCCGGTTTTCCGGATTTTTAGAGACGATGGTTTAACGAAAGATTTCGTGAAGACACCGGCTCGGCGCCTTGTATTGCAACATTTTAACAGCGCCCAGCGAGAGTTTTTCCAGAACTCAACCTAGTATTGCGAAAACCAACAAATGATAGATGAGTCCACAACCATGCATAGACAAAACCGCGTTATACTTTCTGACATTGTATTTAAGGCAATTCTGCTTGGCAAACATCATATCCACCGATTCACTCCGGATGTGGTTACCCAAAGCTGAAGAAAAGATATCGATTCCTGCTGGCTGACCGCGGGCCAGGCACCGGCTCACGTCACCACCAGATCATGCACCTTCCCAGTTGACTTTCGGCCATATCTGGCGGCAAGGCTTTGATTAGCGAGATACGGAGCCTGATGATGTCGAAACCTGTCGTTGCCATCCCCTGCGATTTCCGCGAATTCGACGGCAATGTCTGGCATGTCGTTGCCAATCAATATGTGCGCGCCGCCGTTGAAGGCGCCGGCGTCATGCCCTTCCTCATTCCGGCGCTCGAGACCGGCAACGATATCGACGGGATCCTCGATCGTGTCGACGGCGTCCTGGCAAGCGGCGCCCGCTCCAACGTTCATCCCTCGCTCTATGGCCGCGAGGCAAAGGACACCGACGGCCCCTTCGATCCCGGCCGCGATGCCACGAGCCTGCCCTTGATCCGTCGCGCGCTCGAGCGCGGCGTACCGCTGTTTGCCATCTGCCGCGGCATCCAGGAGCTCAACGTCGCGCTTGGCGGCACGCTTGCAACGGAAATCCAGGAGCA
Organism: Ensifer adhaerens; assembly: GCF_013283195.1. Lineage (GTDB taxonomy): Bacteria > Pseudomonadota > Alphaproteobacteria > Rhizobiales > Rhizobiaceae > Ensifer > Ensifer adhaerens_G. Next base: position 321,330 of record NZ_JABEKT010000005.1, read on the forward strand.
GCCCGGTGTTTGGGACCACCGCAAGCCCGACGTCTCCGAGCTGGATGTCGCCTACGGCATCCGCCAGGACGTGGTCGTCAAGGAAGGCAGCTGTCTTGCGCCCGTGCTGGGTGCCGGCCGCGTGCGCGTCAATTCCCTGCATCGCCAGGCCATCGGCGCCACGGCGCCGCGTCTGGCCGTCGAGGCCGTTGCCGATGACGGCACGATCGAGGCGGTCTCGGTGATTGGCGCCAAGGCCTTCGCCGTCGGGGTACAATGGCACCCGGAATACTGGGTGCGCACGGACGCGCCGTCGGCGAGCCTGTTCAGAGCTTTCGGCGATGCGGTACGCGCCTATGCCGCAAGACGCATGGCGGCCTGACGGCACGCGAAAGCACGCTCAACGGCCTAACGGGCACGTCGCTCGAAAGGCGTTTCCGGCACCGGCGTCAATGGCTTTCCGGTCGAAAACCAGGCCTTGAGGTTGTCGACCACCAGATCCGCCATGGCGTTGCGGGTGACGACCGAAGCCGATGCCACATGCGGCAACAGCGAAACATTCGGCAGCGCCAGCAGCGCATCCGGCACATGCGGTTCGTTGTCGAAAACGTCTAGCCCCGCCCCGGCGATCACACCTTTCTCTAGAGCTTCGATCAGCGCTGCCTCGTCCACGGTCGAGCCGCGCCCGACATTGATCAGAACACCATTCTTTCCGAGGGCCGAAAGCACTTCGGCATTCACCGTCTTTCGCGTCGCCTCGGTGCCGGGAACGATGACGACAAGCGTATCGACGACCTGAGAAAGGCCTACGAGTGTCGGGTGATAGGCGTAGCCAAGGCCCTCGCGCTGTGTGCGCGTATGGTAGGCGACCGTCACACCGAAGGCTTCGAGCCGCTTGGCAATCGCAAGTCCGATGCGCCCGAGGCCGTAGAGCCCGACCGTGCGGCCGCGCAGCGACAAGGGCGACAGCGGGAATGCACCTTCCCGCACCCAGCGCCCCTGACGCAGCCATTCTTCCGCCTGCGGCAGAAGGCGCAGCGTGTTGATTAGCAGGCCGACAGCGGTGTCGGCGACCTCTTCGCTGAGCACATCTGGCGTGTTGGTAACGGCAATGCCCTTGGCGGCAGCGTGTTTTACGTCGACCCCGTCATAACCGACGCCGAAATTGGCGACGATTTCGAGCCCGGGCAGCGCATCCATCAGGCCGGCAGGAACGCGCCCGGAAACGGCGATGCCCTTGATATCGGCCAGCTCGGCCGTGACGAGACCGGCATCCGGACGCTCCAGCCGCACGACGTCAAACATCTCGGGCAGCCGCTGCAGCACCCGCTCGTTGATTTTTCCGGGCACGAGGATGCGGGGAAGGCTCGCGGACATGGGCACTCCTGGTCTTTGGGATTTCTTCAGGCGGGGACGCGCAACGGGCCGGTCGACTGGCGGATACGCATTTCCGGCTTGATCAGGTGGATGCCGTCCGGCTCGTGGCTGCCGGACAACTTGTCGAGAAGGGCGCGGGCCGCGCTGCGGCCGACATCGGCCTGGCCGTTCCACACGGTTGTCAGCGCCGGCGTTGCGATCGACGCCTCCTCAAGATCGTCATAGCCGGTGACGGAGATATCGACGCCGGGAACAAGCCCCGCACGCGCGATGCCGTTCATCATGCCGATCGCCACCAGATCGTTCCAGCAAACGACCGCGGTCGGCTTCTGCGGTAGCGACAGGAGATGCACGGCCGCTTCGAAGCCGCCCTGCTTGGAGCGGGGCCCGGGAATGCGCAGCTCCGGATCAACCTCGATATTGGCTTTGCGCAGCGCATTGACGTAGCCCTGATAGCGGTCGCGACCGGTCGAGGTCTGGTCGGTGCCGCCGACCATGGCGATGCAGCGGTGCCCAAGGCCGATCAGATGGTTGGTCGCCAGCGAAATGCCATAGGCGTCGTCACCGCGGAAGATCGGAACATCCAGCCCCTCGATCGAGCGGGCGATCAGGATCGCCGGCATGCCATTGTCCTCGGCAAGCTGGATATCCTCCGGCGGGGTGCCGATGGCCGGCGACATGATGACGCCGTCGCCGCCGAGCTGCAGCAGCGTCTCGATGAAATCGCGCTGCTTGTCGACGGAGTCGTAATGGTTGGAAAGGATGAAGGTCTGCTTGTCGCGGTCGAGCTCCGCTTCGATCGCCTTCAGGATCTCCCCGTAGAACGGGTTCATGATGTCGTGCACCACCACGCCGATAATGCCGGAGCGCGAGGTCCTGAGGCTGGCGGCGCGGCGGTTGTAGATATAGCCGAGCGCGCGGGCCTGCTCCTTGATCTTGTCGCGTGTGAGGGTCGCCACCAGGGGACTGTCACGCAATGCCAGAGATACCGTTGCCGTCGAAAGACCGAGTGTTTCCGCGATCGTCGAAAGCTTGACCTTTTGCGCCACGATGCCCCCTGCTTAAGCCTAGTTGCCTACCCTCAAATTTAAATCCTATTTAAACTGTTTAAATCGCCGCCGCAATACGCCGTGAAACGAGGCTCAGTCGGCGGCCCGCGCGGCCTGCAGATTGCTGTCGACGGCCCGCAAAAGCTTCATCAACGTGCGCACCTGCTTGTCTGTCAGCCCCCGTGTCGCGAGGTTTTCGGAATGCTGGCCGGCCTCGGCAATCGTCTGCAGCCGGTTGCGCCCGGGCTCGGTGAGGTAGACCTTGGTCAGCCGTGCGTCGTCGTCGTCAGCCCGGCGCTCGAGAAAGCCCTGTGCCTCCATGCGGCCGATGGTGCGCGTCATCGTCGGCGCCTTGACGCCGAGCTTGGCCGCAAGCCCGCCTGCCGTCAGCCCGTCCGTTTCGGCAAGCGCCAGCATGACACCGTCCTGGCCGGCATAAAGGCCGCTTTCGAGCAGGTTGCGCGACAGGACGGTACGCATGGAACGTGCCGCCTGGACAAGGATCGAGGCGAGATCATGCGGTTCGGCGAGAAGCTCGTCCTTCTTCTTGCCGTTCTTGCTCTTCTTTTCGGCCTTGTTCTTCTTGCCCATTGGACCTCCTGCCGAATCCCGTCTCTGACATTTATAGCAATACAGCTTGCGATTACGAACTGTATGACTCAAATAACATTTCTACGACAATTGACGTGAAGGATCGAAGAGAAATGTCGATGCCCAAGGCCCGATGGCAGGACAACTCGACCGCTCTTCCGCAACGGGCTCGCCGCGACTGGATCGCCGTTCTGCCGCTCGGCGCCCATGAGCAGCATGGCCCGCACCTGCCCTTCGACACGGACACGCTGATTGCCGACGGGATCGTCGAACGCTCAATCGCCGCCCTGCCCGATACCCTGCCCGCGACCTTCCTGCCGACAGAACCGGTCGGCTATTCGATCGAGCATATGGATGTCGCCGGCAGCCGGTCGCTCGGTTACGACGAGGCCGTGCGGCGCTGGCTCGGCATTGCCGAAAACCTGCACACTCTCGGCATCCGCAAGTTCGTGATGCTGAACGCCCATGGCGGCAATTCGCCCCTGATGACCATCGTTGCGACCGAGGCACGGGTGCGTTTCGACATGCTGGCGGTCGCGACCAGCTGGACCCGCTTCGGCCAACCCGACGGCTGGATCGCCCCCGAGGACAAGGCCATCGACATTCACGGCGGCGATATCGAGACCTCGGTGATGCTGGCGCTGCACCCGGAAAAAGTGACGATGGAAAAGGCCCGTGCCTTCCCCTCGCGCCAGAGCGACTACACCGAACGCTTCAGGCATTTGCGCGCCTACGGCCCGCATGCCTTCGGCTGGAAGATGTCGGACCTCAACCGCGAGGGCGTCGCCGGCAACGCATCCGCCGCCTCTGCCGCGCGCGGCGAGCAATTGCTGGCCCACGCGGTCAACGGCGTAGTCGAGCTTTTGACCGATGTCGCCGACTTCGACATGACCGACCTCGCTTGAGCAGAGCGGTCGCCGGCATCGGCAAACACTTTGTTTGTGCTTTTGCGTTATCAGCATGGACAGCAGCAAACGACGACAGGCGGCGCAAAGCCGAAACCCCATGGCGAAGATCATCGCGCTCGGCGCCTATTTCTATCAGGCCCTGATCGCCTTCGGCCTGTTGATCATCGTCGCCCATTGGTTGGCGCCGGTCGACTATGCCGCCTATTCGCTCTTCATCTCGCTCAGCCAGTTTGGCGCCATCGCTGCCTTCGAATGGGTGCGCTATTCCTGCATGCGGTTTTACCCCGGCCAGACGGCGGAAAGCGAAGCGGCTGAGCGGCGAACGATCGTCGCCGAGGCCGCAGCCTGCGCGCTTTTCTGCCTTGTCGCTGCGGCCGTGTCGCTCGCCTTCGGCGTCACCCCGCTGGTCGCGCTGGTCGGCGGTCTTGTCGCCATTGCCCAAGGCGGCAGCGACCTGCACCTGACCATGCTGCGCTTCCGCCAGGATTTTCGCGCCTTCTCAGTGCTGCAGGGCTCTCGCGCCACAATCCTGGCTGCCGGAACATTGCTCGGCGCCGTCATATCGCCAACCTTCCTGTCCACGGTCACGGGCCTGCTTGCCGGCTACGCGCTCTACGCGCTGCTCGCGGCACTGCTGTCGCGCAGGTCCGGCCGACGGCCGACCACCCCGCTCGACATGGGCCGCGTGAAAAAGCACCTCGTCTATGGCAGCGTTTCGGCGGGCGCCGCCACCGCCTCGATGTTTGCGCCGCTTGCGCTGAAGGCGATCTTCACCTCGGTCCTGGGCCCAAGCGGTGCAGCCGGTGCGCTGCTCGCACTTGACCTTTTGCAGCGCCCCTTCGTGCTGATCGTCTCCGCCCTGCAGGCGATCCAGTATCCCGAGATCGTCGCCGCGCACGACAAGGCCGGGGAAACCCCGGCGCTTCGCCACCAGCTCGGGCAATACTATGCGCTTCTGACGAGTTTCGCGCTGATGATGGCGGCCGGCATCTTTGCTGTGCTCACGCCGGCGACGTGGTTGGTGATCACCCCCGACCTGCAAGCCGGCTTCCTCGCGACGGCCCCGTTCGTCATCCTGCTTTCGCTCGTTCGCGTCCTGACCCAGATCATGCTGCCGACACCGCTGCACCTGAAGCAGCGCCTGACCGCGATCTTCGCACTGGCCGCCCTCGACTGCGCGCTTCTCAATCTGGGCGCCCTTGCCAGCGGCTTTCTGCTGGCGCCGACCGACGCCACCATGATGGCCGGCAGCGCACTCGGCGCACTCATCGCAGCGTTGATCGGCCTGCGGCTGATGGCGGCCTTGCCCTTCGATTTCATCTGGCCGCCGGTCTTGCTCGGCTCCGCGGGCCTCGGCGTCACCATTGTCGCCTTCGTCCTGTCGCACCAGTCGGCCTACCTCGCCACCACAGCCGGGATCATCGTCGGCGGAGCCTGCTGCCTGCTGGCGCTCGATCGGCTACGGATTGGCATGCGCGCTGCAAACGCCGCTTGAACTCAGGCGTGAAACGACCCGGGCGCGATAAGGAAAACTGAACCTCTTTCGGTTTAGATCAGAGCAAAGCAAGAGGCGACGAACACCATGAAGATCATTGTCGGAATAGCCACGGCGGGTCGCCGCGAGGTGCTATCCGAAACGCTTCTGCATCTGACCCGGCAGGGTCGCAGACCGGACGCCATCTTCGTCTGCCCGTCTTCGCGCGAGGACGTAGATGAAACGCTCGCCGCCGCGCTCCCTGTCCCGGTGACGATCGTCGCAGGTGAGCGTGGGCTGACCAAACAGCGAAACGCCATTCTGTCGGCGATCGGCGCCGGCGATATGCTCGTCTTTTTTGACGACGACTTTCTGCCGCATGCAGATTTCCTCGCCAATGCCGAGACGCTTTTCCTCAAGGAACCGGATATCGTCGTTGCGACGGGACTGGTGCTGGCGGATGGCATCCATGGTCCGGGCATCCCGGTCAAGGAGGGGCTGGAGATCCTCGCTCGCGACCAGGCCGAAAGCGGCCCGGCCACGATCGAGCCCGTCTACAACGCCTATGGTTGCAACATGGTGTTCCGTTTGTCGGCGATAGAGGCGGACGGCACCCGTTTCGACGAGCGGCTGCCGCTCTATGGCTGGCAGGAGGATGTCGACTTCTGCCGCCGTCTCGCGCGCCACGGCCGCATCGTTCGAAGCGGCAAGTTGCGTGGCGTGCACCTCGGCAACAAGCGCGGTCGGACCTCGGGCCTGCGCTTCGGCTACTCCCAGGTGGCCAACCCGCTCTACCTCTTCCGAAAGGGGAGTGTCGGCCTGAGATGGACCCTCCATCTCATGGGCAGCAATGTCGCAGCCAACACGATCGGCAGCCTGAAGCCTCAATCCCTTGTCGACCGGCGGGGTCGGCTCAAGGGAAATCTCATTGCCTTCGCCGATCTCCTGCGCGGCAAGCTCGACCCCTTGCGCATGCTTGAACTCTGATTGCGCGTTCTATCTCCCGCCAGGCAAGCGGGTCAGCATCTTCCTGCGGCCAGCAGATTGAGCAGAGCGACCGCACTTCCGTTCCATGAAAACCGCTCGGCATTGTCGTGCCCGGCGCGCGCAAGCCGCTCCCGAAGGCCGCCGTCGGCGGATATCGTCCGCATCGCCTCGACCAGCGTTTCCGGCTTCGTCGGATCGAAGTAGAGCGCCGCCTCGCCGCAGGCTTCCCGGACCGGCGGGATGTCGGAGGCCAGCACCGGGCACCCTTGCGTCATCGCCTCGAGCGGCGGAATGCCGAAGCCTTCATAGAGGCTGGGAAACAGGAAGGCGGTTGCCTGGCGCTGCAACCCGACGATCTCGGCGTCCGTCAGTCGCCCCGCGAAGATCAGGTTGCCGCGCGAAGTCGGGGCGATATCGCGAAAAACGCTTGGATCGGTGCCGCCGACCACCACCAGTTTGCCGCCGGTCGCGCCAAGAGCCTCGAAGGCACGCACCGCAAACTCGACGTTCTTGTTGGGCTTCAGGGTGCCTACGAGAAGGAAGAATGGGGTATCGGCAAGTCCCAGCTTCGCAACGATTTCCCGGTCCGGCTCAAGGTCGGAAAAGTGATCGGTGGCGTTGTAGATCACGTCGATGCCGTCAGCGGGAACCCGAAAGACATCCGCCAGCTCGCCGCGTGAAAAATAGGAAACCGTGCCGATCTTCGCGCGGCGTGTCAGGACGTAGCCGAGTGCCCCATGGAAGAGCCGATAGCCGCGCCCGAACGAAGCCGGGTGGCGAAAGAGCGTGACGTCGTGGATCACCACCACCTGGTCGGAATGCAGCACCGGCCCGCTGCCGCCAAGCCCAACCAGCGTGTCGCGCCGCGCCCGCCAATAGAGCGGCCCCTGCTCCCAGAGGTGGCCGGGGCCTGAGCCGAAGCGCTCGATCGAAATCGCCGACAGCGGCAGATCATCCGGCGCCGACGCCGGCGCCAGCAACCGCCAGCGCGCATCCTTCAATGTCGCCGGCACGTCGCCAGCCGCGATACGGGTATCGAGCGCGCGGGTGATCTCACGGGCAAAGCGCTGCACGCCGGTGAGCGGCTGCATCAGGAACCGGCCGTTGATGGAAATCGTCTTCACGCACGCGCCCTTTCGATAGGACGCGGACTCTCCCTGATTTTGATGAAAGGAGCGTTATCGCTGCCCGGTTCGCCCGCCTTGGTGGCATCAAATGGGCGGCCAAAATGGGCTTGGCCATTTGCGCATCGCCGCCGCATCTCCTATATGAAACGCGACATGGATGCCCGCTCCCCGCATCCCGAGATCCCAGAGGTTCCCATGACCGAAACATCCCCGCAGAAGCCGATTCCCGTCACCGTGCTCACCGGATATCTCGGCGCCGGCAAGACGACGCTGTTGAACCGCATCCTCAGCGAGAACCACGGACGCAAATACGCCGTCATCGTCAACGAATTCGGCGAAATCGGCATCGACAACGACCTGATCGTGGAATCCGACGAGGAAATCTACGAGATGAACAACGGCTGCGTCTGCTGCACCGTGCGCGGCGACCTGATCCGCGTGGTGGAAGGCCTGATGCGCCGCCCCGGCCGCTTCGATGCGATCATCGTCGAGACCACCGGCCTTGCCGACCCGGTCCCGGTCGCCCAGACCTTTTTCATGGACGACGACGTGCGCGCCAAGACCGAGCTTGATGCCGTCGTCGCCCTGGTCGATGCCAAGCACCTGCCGCTCCGGTTGAAGGATAGCCGCGAGGCAGAAGACCAGATCGCCTTTGCCGACGTCGTGCTTTTGAACAAGACCGATCTCGTCAGCCCCGAGGAACTCGAGCGGATCGAGGCGACGGTTCGCGTCATCAATCCGTCTGCCCGCATCTACAGGACGCAGCGCTCCGACATCGACCTCACCAAGGTTCTCGACCAGGGCGCGTTCAACCTCGAGAGGGCGCTGGAAAACGACCCGCACTTCCTCGACCAGGACGATCACGAACACGATCACACCTGCGGTCCGGATTGCGGCCATGATCACCACCACCATGATCATGACCATCATCATCACGACCATGATCATCATGATCACGATCATCACCACCATGATCACGCTCCGTCGCCGATCCATGATGTGACCGTGCAGTCGATCTCGCTGCGCGGCGGCGAGATGAACCCGGACCGGTTCTTCCCCTGGATCCAGAAGATCACCCAGACGGATGGCCCGAACATCCTGCGGCTGAAGGGCATCATCGCCTTTGCCGGCGACGCCGAGCGCTATGTCGTTCAGGGCGTGCACATGATCATCGAGGGCGATCATCAGCGTGCGTGGAAGGACGGCGAGAAGCGCGAAAGCCGGCTGGTCTTCATCGGCCGCGACCTTGACCGCGAAAAGCTGGAGCGCACATTCAAGGCCTGCGAAGCGTCAGCCTGATATCGGAGAAGCCGCGATCCGCGCCTCCAAATAGGGCAGACGTGGCGCGTTCTTCTGCGCGCGCGGCGCCCTAGAGCCGGATGATTTCAGGTCAAATCGAGCCGAGATCATCCGGTCTAACATCAAATAGGCAGAGCATGCCGAACCAGGGGACCATGACAATCTGATGCCGACAGTCGCTCCGCTCGATCTTGAAGGTCACGTCGTTGGCGTGGCCTTTCTCAAGGGAATACCTTTCTTTGCCGAAGCCACCGGCGCAATCCACCGTCTCGACCTTGGCCACAAGACGACGGAAGTCCATGAGGGCCTGCTGTCGCTGGTTGTCGACGAGGCGAACGAGACGCTTCTGACCGGCGGCGAGGACGGCAAGGTGATGCGCACGGCCGCCGACGGCACGACGACGCTGGTTGCCGAAGCACCGCGCAAGTGGATCGCTCAAGTCGCCGCCGGGCCTCAAGGCGCGGTCGGCTATGCCTATGGCAAGACCACCCATGTGCGGCTCGCCGACGGTACCACCAAGGAATTTGCCGAGGACCGCACGGTGGAGGGTCTCGCCTTCGCCCCGAAGGGCCTGCGCGTTGCCGCCGCCCGCTACAACGGCGTGTCGATGCACTGGGTCGGCACCTCCGGCCAGCCGATCGACCTCGACTGGAAGGGCGCCCATACCGGCGTCACCTTCTCTCCCGACGGCCGGTTCCTCGTCACCACCATGCAGGAAAATGCCCTGCATGGCTGGAAGCTCGACGCCAAGCCAGGCGCCGAGGCGCGCCACATGCGCATGACCGGATACCCCGCCAAGGTGAAGTCGCTCTCCTGGTCCGCCAAGGGCAAGTGGCTCGCCTCCTCGGGCGCGCCGGCCGCCATCGTCTGGCCCTTCCAGGGCAAGGACGGGCCGATGGGCAAGGCGCCGCTTGAACTCGGCACCCGCGCCGACATCATGGTGACGTCCGTTGCCTGTCATCCGACCGAAGACATCGTCGCCATCGGCTATCAGGACGGCATGATTCTCGCGGCCCGTTTTGCCGACAGCAAGGAAGTGCTGCTGCGCCGCCCCGGCAAGGGTGCGGTCACGGCCATGGCCTGGAGCAAGGACGGGCGCCAGCTCGTGTTCGGGTCGGCCGAGGGCGACTGCGGCGTCGTCGATATCGCCGGGTAGCATTCACTCGACGCTCATCGAAGGCGTCAGCGCAACTGTGCCTCTCCTCGGGTTTAACCCGAGGACGAGCCCTCTCCGGGCAAGCGGGGCGAGGGGACGTGGCATATGCTCCGTCAAAGTGTGCCGCGAAATTGCCGGGCGACACCGCCCCGCAAGTCCCTTCTCCCCGCAGGCGGGGAGAAGGTGGCGGTAGCCGGATGAGGGGCTGATGCGGCCACGACCTGCAAGTTCAACAACCGGCAGCGACCTCCAAAAATCAAATCTTCACCAACGCCGCTGTCACGTACATGAAGCCAACGCCGGCAGCGAGGCCACCCATCACCGGCGGCGTCAGGAAGACCTCGGTCCGCTTTCCGCTCTGGCGCATCAGATAGGCGCCAACCTCGACGATGACCTGCAAGATTGCGCCCGCCCCGATCGCCAATGCCAGCGCCGACCATTGCGCCGACGTCGCCAGGCTGCCGAGCCACATGCCCAGCACCGCCGGCCCGCCGGCGAGCAATATCAAGCCGACGAAAGCCCACAGGGACGGTCGCTGCTTCAGGATCGGCGCTGCGATGCCGATGCCTTCAGTCACGTTATGCAGGGCGAAGCCGGCCACCAGAAAGGTGCCTAGACCCGCCGATCCGGCGGCAAAGGCGGCCCCGATCGCCAGCCCCTCGCCAAGATTGTGCAATCCGATTCCGAGCGCAATGTAAGTGGCAAGCGCCAGCCCCGTCGGCACCCCGCCGCGTCGGCCGATCGCCATCAACACGAGGAAGCTGCCGACGCCCGCAAGTACCACCATGACTGGCCCCTGGAAAATGGCTGCAGCCTCAGACGCCAGCTCCAGGGCTTCGGCGCTTGCGTCGACCAGCAGGAAGGCGAGCAGGCCGATCGTCAAGGACAACAGAAACGCCATTCCCGATGCGCCGACGCCGCGCAGCACGGGATAGAACATCAGGCCGACGGCAACAGGCACGATGCCGACGATGATGCCGACGAGTGCCTGCAGCCGCAATTGACCCGCCGTCGCCTGCGGCGTCGGCACCGCGACAGCGATGTCGTGGGTGAAGGTGGCGCCGGTATTGGTCAACACTTTCAGCGCATGCGCCTCGCCGAGCATCCATGGGAAGGGTAAGTTCAGCCAGGCTGTCTTGCCGCGGGGGATCGGACCCGGCGGATCCTGGGTGAACTGCCAGTAGGCGTCGTCCACTTGGACCTGCGCCACCGTCATCGGTTCCGATCCCCCCGCACGAACCAGCAGGCGCAGGCCGCTGTCATCGAGCACGGTTCGCTCGAAGGTCAGGTTTTCGACCGGCGGCGCCCCGTTGCGAAAGCCCGACAGCGGATCGGTCGACAGTATCCAGGCAACGGCAATACCAAAGGCGATGAGCGGCAGCGCCAACCACACCAGGTTGGTTTTTGCCGCGCGGATCGCGGCTCTCGGCAAGGTCTCGTTCATGCCAGCGCCTCCACGACATCGAACATGCCAACCCACCCCAACTCGGTAAACTCGGTCTGGTGCGGATGGAACATGTAGAGGCCGGGTTCGTGCTCGGCGAAGGTGAACTCCAGAATGCCGCGCTGCGCCTGGCATTGGGTGATGAGATCGACGGTTTTCAGCGTCGGCGTCAGCGTCGTCCCCTGGTCGTAGTAGTCGAAGAAGTTGGCGTGCAGGTGGAACGAGTTGATCGGATCGAACTCGATGACATTGACGAGATAGATGCGCACCGGCTTGCCCTTCACGATCCGGATCGGCCGCTTCATGAAGGCGTGGGCGACGGTGTTGACCGCATAGAATTCGTTCTCGGCATCGAAGTTGGTGTCGAAGGCGTTCATCACCATCACCAGTTCCTGCCAGCCGGCATTCTCCGCCGTGCCGAGGAGCCGCGAACGGGCGACGTCCACGTGGTCCGGGTGGCGCTCGGGATCCGGGTCGATGACGAAAGCGCCGTACATGCCCTTGTGGATGTGGCGGCGCAGCGGCATCGCATGGCAATGGTAGAGATGGCAGCCGAAGGGCTTGGCATCGAATTCGTAGACGAACTCGTCGCCGGGATCGACCATGCCCGCGCCAGGCACGCCGTCCATTCGCGCTGCGTGAATGCCGTGAAAATGGATCGAATGCGGATGCGAAGCGTAATTGCGGAAGACGATGCGCAGGCGCTCGCCCTCCTTGGCCCGAAGCGCCGGCCCGGGCACGCGGCCGTTATAGGTCCAGGCCGGAAAGGTGATGCCGGGCGCGATCTCGATATCGCGATCCTGCGCGGTCATCTCGAAGGTCCTGAGCGTTCGCCCGTCCGGCAGCACCGAGACGGTGCCGGTGTCCCAGTCGGTCAGCATGTCCGTCGGATCGAAGCCGTTGACGCTGCTGTCGACGTCGCCGACCGTCATCATGGCGCCGTGTCCCATTGCCGGCACGGGTGCCGCCATATCCCCCGAAGTCTGCGCCGCCATCTGGTGGCCGCCGCCATGGGTCGCCTGCTGCGCCAAGGCGGCGCCGGCGCAGATCGCCGTGCCACCGGCCGCCGCCAGCCCGCCCATCAGAAGGCTGCGCCGCCCGAGCAGGTCCTGTTTCACCGGATTGTCCATGAATGTCATCCCTCGCCCGATACAGCGCCACGTGTCCGCTCCGATTTGCAGAGGCGATGCCACAAAGCCCGAATTGACCGGCCCACCCAATTGCGAACCGTTCGCAACTACATTGATAATGCAAATGCAACTCATTCGCAATTGATGAAGGCGCGGGCGGGGACGATTAGCGGACTGGCGCCCGCAAGGTATCGTTGAAGGATGAGATGTGAGGACCGTTACATCCCCGAAGCGTTCGGCTTCGGGGATGTTGGCTGAACGGCGAATGCCAGGCAGGTGGCAGCGACAATGGTCGCGTCGCAACCACAGCAACCGCGGCTCACCATTCCAGCTCCAATTGCGGCCGGCCGTTCGACGTCTTCTCGATCGTGCGCCCGGTCTCGTCAACCGTCGCGGTCACCCGCTGGCGAAAGGCAGAGAAGCTCTCGAAAGTGACGACATCGACGGGTTCGTCGAACTTCATCGTCAAACGGTAGCGCCCGGGCTGTGCCGTCAGCGCCTGCACCGAGAGGATCTCGCCTTCAAAGGGTTGGCCGAGATAAAGGCCTTTCACCCGCGAACCGAGCATCCACGGATTGAACGGCGGTCGGTTGCCGACGGCGGCGTGAAGAGTGTTCCAATCGCGATAACCGTATTGGGCAGCGATCAGTTCAAGGGAACGCGAGTGGCTGATTTCCTCGCCTTCGCTGGATAGCCGTGATCGCAGGCGTTTGGCCTGGTCCTTGAGGGCATCGAGCGATGGCAACGTGTTTGATCCGCGCATCATGACAGGGTCTCCTGCTGCGGCATGCATTTTCAAGAGATGGGAGCCCGCATTGCCACCGGTTCGCATGCCGTTTCGGCTGACCGTGTCTGATAAGGAAGGCTTCACCAAAGCATGACGCTCGCGGACGGCAGGGGCCCTCACCCTGCCCCCTCCATAGGGGAAGCGCCCCAGGCTGTCAAATGCCGCCCCGCCTCATGTTGCACGGGAACTCAAGGTATGGGACGACTTGCCGGAAATGCAATGCAACGCCGGGAGGATCTCATGAGTGAAATCACCATTCTCGCATTTGCCTTTGTCGCTTTCATCGGTATCGCCACGCCCGGTCCGACGGTCCTGCTCGCCTTGACCAACGGTTCGCGCTACGGCATCAAGCGTGCGCTTGCGGGCATGGTCGGCGCCGTGCTCTCGGATTTCGTGTTGATCGGCGCGGTGGCGCTGGGTCTCGGCGCCCTGCTCGCGGCCTCCGAATTCTGGTTTACCGTCGTCAAATGGCTCGGCGCCGCCTATCTGGCGTTCCTCGGTGTGATGCTGTTACGGTCGAAGGGAACGATTGACGTCGCTGGCAAACACGACGGTGCCGACGTCACCACCACCGCCATCTTTCTGAAGAGCTTCCTGGTCGCCGTCACCAACCCGAAGGGCTATCTGTTCTTCTCGGCCTTCCTGCCGCAGTTCGTCGATCTCGGTTTGCCACAAGCACCGCAATATGCCGTGCTCGCCGTGGTCTTCGCCGCAGTCGATTTCGCTGTCATGCTCGGCTACGCCCTCATCGGCTCCCAGGCGGCTCGCTTTCTGAAGCACTCCGGAGCCGTCTGGCTCGAACGGATCTGCGGTGGAGCCTTGCTCGCCCTTGCCGGCTCGCTTGCCGTCTATCGCCGCGCCGCCAACTGACATGCTGTTCCGCAAGGCCATCCTCGACCAGATTGCCGAAGGCGCGGTGACCCTGGCCTTCAGGCGCTGGACGAAGCCGACTGTCAAGGCTGGCGGCAGTCTGCGCACAGCATCCGGCGTGCTGTCGATCGACGCGGTCGACGTCACCGGCACCGAAGACATCAGCGTTGAGGACGCGCACCGCGCCGGGTTTACGACACGCGAGGCACTGCTTGCAGAGCTTGACGTCCGCCCCGACGGCACCCTCTACCGCATTGCCTTCCATCGGGCGGGCGATGATCCACGCCTGTCCTTGCGCGACGAAGCGACGCTTGCAAAAGTCGACCGGGCGGCGATCGCCGACAGGCTCGCCCGCTTCGACGAAACGGCCGACCAGTCATGGACCGAGCCGACGCTCCGCCTGATCGCTTCGCGTGATGGCATCACCGCCGCCGAGATCGCCGAATGGGTCGGCGTGGATAAACTCAAAATCAAGGTGCGCATCCGCAAGCTGAAGGAGCTGGGTCTGACGGAGAGCCTGACGGTCGGCTACCGGCTGTCACCCCGCGGCCGGTCCTTCCTTGACGAGACCTGAGCGATGCCGAGCAAGACCATGGAGACGATATGATCGGATACACGATGGTCGGCACGACCGATCTCAAGCGAGCCGAAAGGTTCTACGATCCGCTGATGGCACTGATCGGCCAGGAGCGCTGCTGGTGCGACGAGCAGGTGGCATCCTGGGGACGCAGAGATGATGACCTCGCCCCGCGCTTCTTCACCGGTTATCCCTTCGACGGCAACGCAGCCGGCGTCGGCAATGGTGCGATGACTGCGTTCCTCGCACCATTGCCGAGATCATCGACCGGCTGTTTGCAACGGCGATGGAACAGGGCGGAAGTGTCGAGGGCGAGCCGGGCTTTCGCCCGCAATATGGCGACGGCTTCTACGCCGCCTATGTGCGCGACCCCGATGGAAACAAGCTTGCCTTTGTCTGCTACGACGCAGGCGCACCTGCCGCACGGACGCAATCGAAGCGACAGCCTTAACGGCGCGTCGTCCAAGCGAACCAGATCGCGACCGCGGCCAGCAACAACGCCAACCCACGCCGCACCATACGCTCGCGCGATGGTGAGTTGAGCACCGGCTCGAGCGTACTCGCCAGCAACACGATCGTCATATGCACTACGGTGGCGACCCCGACATAGATCGTCGAGAGCGTTAGGTTCTGCGCCAGCAGCGGTCGATCGGGGACGATGAAGCTCGGCAACACCGTGACGAAGAAAAGCGCAGCCTTGGGATTGAGGAGATTGGTGAACAGGCCGCGGCGGAAATAGAAGGCCGGCGTCTTGCCGGTCGGCTCCGCCGAAGCCGTTCCGTCACGCCACGCGTCGTAGGCGAGATAAAGCAGAAAGCCGACGCCCGCCCATCGCAACACACCATAGAGCGCATCCGAGCGGGCGACGAACTCGGCGACGCCAAAGGAGGCAGCCGCTCCGACAATAGCAAGGCCCAGCGCGATGCCGGCAACGGTCGCCATGCCGGGCTTGCGCCCTTCAGACGCGGAGACCACCGCGAGATAGGCCATGTTCGGCCCCGGCGTCAGCTCGATGATGAAGCAGGTCAGCGTGAAGGGAATGAGAGCCGCAGCCCCGAGCGACAGCAAATCCATGCGAGAGCGTTCACTCCGATGCGCCAAGATCCAAGCCTGCGAGAGGAGAGGAGGCACGGCGCCGTGTCAAGCGGCAGCATGGGTCTGTAGTGCCGACACCGGCTGGCGATACACTGCTCCCCCATCCCTCGCATGAGACAGATGAGGGAGCAGCGAAAAATCCGCCTCCGCAGGGTTGGAGGCGGAAAGGCGTCAGGCGGCGCGCTTGACCCGCGGCAGCGCCAGCTTGCGGCCGCTGGCGACGATCAGGCCAGCAGCACCCTCTAGCCAGCCATCGCGGAGATCAAGCGCCAGGAAGCGGCTGCGCTCGAACGGGCCGGGCATGACCAGATGTTGTGCGCCGGCTGCGAAAAAGCCGAAACGCTCGTAATAGGCGGCGTCACCGACGAGCAGGATCGCGCCGTGGCCGCGGCTCTTTGCCTCTTCGATCGCCGCCCGCATCAGCATGCCGCCGATGCCCTTGCCCTCATGGGCCGGATCGACCGCCAGCGGGCCGAGCAAAAGCGCCGGAATGCTGTGGCCTTCACGGTTGACGCCTGCCTCGACATTCCACAACCGAACGGTCGCGATGACGTGGCCATCGAGATCGCGGGCGACGAAGGCGAGGCCTTCGGCCGGCACGCGGCCGTTGCGCAGCTTTTCCGACGACTTGCGGCGCCGTTCCGGGCCCATTGCCCGGTCGAGCAGGTTTTCGCGGGCAACGACGTCACCCGGGTTTTCGCTATCGATCACGAATGTGGACGGCGCGAAAAACGCGCGCAGGGCATCAACAACAGCGGCCATCCGGGCCTCCCGTCATCAAAACCGCTTCAGGCGGCATCTGGAAGAAATTGTGAAATGGCGCTCCCGCCCGAAGACGGGAGCAGCCGGATCAGATCACGTAGGACTTCAACGGCTCGAAACCGTTGAAGGCGACGGCCGAGTAGGTCGTCGTGTAGGCGCCGGTGCCTTCGATCAGAACCTCGTCGCCGATCGAGAGCGTGATCGGCAGCGGATACATGTTCTTCTCGTAGAGCACGTCGGCCGAATCGCAGGTCGGGCCGGCCAGCACGCAAGGCTCCATCTCGTCGCCGTCACGCGCCGTGCGGATCGGGTAGCGGATCGCCTCGTCCATGGTTTCGGCGAGACCGCCGAACTTGCCGATGTCGAGGAACACCCAGCGGTGAGCGTCGTTATCCGACTTCTTCGAGACGAGAACGACTTCCGCCTTGATCACGCCGGCATTGCCCACCATGCCGCGGCCCGGCTCGATGATCGTTTCCGGGATGTGGTTGCCGAAATGCTTCTTCAGTGCGCCGAAGATCGCCTGGCCATAGGCTTCAGCGGTCGGCACGTCCTTGAGGTACTTCGTCGGGAAGCCACCGCCCATGTTGACCATCTTGAGCTCGATGCCCTGCTTGGCCAGTTGCACGAAGACGCGCTTGGCATCCGAGAGAGCTGCATCCCAAGCGTCGAGCTTCGTCATCTGCGAACCGACATGGAACGAAACGCCGTAGGATACGAGGCCATGCTGATGGGCGTAGACGAGCACGTCGACGGCCATCTGCGGGACGCAACCGAACTTGCGCGAAAGCGGCCATTCGGCGCCTTCGCCATCGGTGAGCACGCGGCAGAACACGCGGGCGCCGGGGGCTGCGCGGGCAACCTTCTCGACTTCCTCATGGCTGTCGACAGCAAAGAGCGACACACCGAGAGCGTGGGCGCGGGCAATGTCGCGCTCCTTCTTGATGGTGTTGCCGTAGGAGACGCGGCTCGCGGTCGCACCGGCGTCGAGCGCCATTTCGATTTCGGCGACGGACGCGCAATCGAAGGAGGAGCCCATGCCGGCGAGCAGGCGCAGGATTTCCGGCGCCGGGTTTGCCTTGACCGCATAGTAGATCGAGCTGTCCGGCATCGCGTGGCGGAAAGCCTTGAAATTGTTGCGCACGACGTCGAGATCGACAACGAGGCACGGGCCTTCGGGTCGTCGGGTGTTGATGAAGTCGATGATGCGAGCCGTGGTCATGGCCTTATTCCCCTGATCCAAAATGCTCCGCTTGCGCGGAGGACAAAGGGCATACGCGCGAATGCTCTGGAACCAGCCGGTGGAGACCCCGGAACCAAGCATGCGCTCGATGCGCGAACGGTGAACCGAAGCCCGCCTAGGCTTCAATTCGGCTTTGTCTGCCATGGATTGGAGGGGATAACCCAACCGCACTTCCGGCAATGAAGGTGTGCCTCTTCAGTAACCCCGGCTGTTGGAGAGCCGGCAGACACCAGAAAGGCCCGCACCGTCGTTGCTTCAAGATGTCCTCGCATTTCCCGGTTGGCCGGAATAGCGACTGGAGGGGTTAGTTCCAGGTACCTTACCGATACCCTCACCTAATCGAGGGTCGGCGGACACCCACAGGCACGTGCGACTTTGGGCAAGGGCGTAGGTAAGAAAAAACCTTGTCGTAATCAAGAGTTTTTTCATCACCGCTGTTGAATTTTTTTCGAGACCGGTAACACTCACAGTGTTCACGTTTACTGAACAATCGAAGCTGACGTCATGACCGTTGCAAGCGATTGAAAGAACTGGATTTATTTCGACGCCTCGCCTATCCGATCATCGAAATCCGGACAGCGGACGAAATCGGCCACAAAGACAGCTGCCGAACAAAGAAACGTGAAAGAAGCCATCGCGGCGAATCGAATCCCGCGACCAGGAAGACGAGGGAAGACCTGCCATGGACACGCTCACCCGCATCCGCGCCTTCATCGATGTCGTGGACGCCGAAGGATTTTCGGCCGCGGCCAGGCGCGTCGGCCGGTCGAAGGCGCTGCTCTCAAAATACGTGCGTGAACTCGAGGACGAACTCGGCGCGCTTCTGCTCAATCGCACCACACGGCAATTCTCGCTGACGGAAGCCGGCCATACCTACTATCGCACGGCGTCGGAAATCCTGAAGGAGATCGACAATCTCGCCGATCTCGTGCGCGCCAACAATTCCGACCTTAAGGGCCGGCTCAGGATCACCGCGCCACGCACCTTCGTCGACGCCGAGATCGGCCAGTCGCTCATCGATTTCGGCAAGCAGCATCCGGAGCTGTCGCTGGAAATCATTTCAGACGACCGATTCGTCGACCTCGTCGAAGAAGGCTTCGATGTTGCCATCCGCATCACCCGGCTCGAAGATTCGACGCTGATCGCCCGCAAGCTCGACGATTTCCAGGTGCTGATCTGTGCCGCCCCGGATTTCCTCGAGAAGATTGGGCCGATCGCCCATCCGACCGACCTTTCCAAAGTCCCCTGCATTCTCGATACCAATGGCAGGTCCTATTCGAACTGGCGTTTCGTCGAGCCGGATGGCTCCTCCTTCACCGTGCCCGTCAGCGGCCCGATCGAGGTCAACAGTCCGCTTGCCTCCGTACGCGCCGCCGTCTCCGGCATCGGCGTGGCGCTGGTTCCCGACTTCATCGCCCGCCCCAAGGTCGCCACTGGCGAGCTTGTCACGCTCTTTGACGATTTCCTGCCGCGCGACCGCGGCATCTACGCGATCTATCCGCATCGCCGCTACCTGCCGGCCAAGGTGCGCACGCTGGTCGACTACCTCCACACCTGGTTCCGCAAGCCGCGTTGAGGCGGCAAGGTCCCAAATCCGTCCCATTTCCAGTACATTGCGGGACCGAATCGGAGGCGCCAACACGCCTCCGACCAGAAGGCCCGACCAGAAGGATTGCCGTTTCATGAGAATTAAGCGCCTCGTCATGGCCGGCCTCGCCACCCTGCTTGCGCCGACCCTGGTCTCAGCTCACCCGCACATCTTCGCCGAGGCGCGGCTCGAAGTGGCCTCCGACGACAAGGGTGAAGTGAGCGAGCTCAGGAACGTCTGGCGTTTCGACGAGCTGTTTTCCGCCAGTGTCGTGCTGGATTTCGACAAGAACTCGAACGCGACGCTCGACCCGGACGAGCTGGCGGAAGTCGGCCAGACAGTGCTGGAATCGCTGGCAGAGTACAACTATTACACAACAGCGCTCGAAAACGGCAAATCCATCAAGGTCAGCAAGCCCGAGCACATCACCGTCGATTACAAGGACGGCCAGTTGCTGATGATCTTCGCGGTCAAGCCGGCCGAGCCGATGCCGCTCAAGGGCAAGCTCTCCTTCGGCGTCTACGACCCGACCATGTATACGGCCATGGACTTCCCGACCGACGACGACCTGACCGTGGTCGGCGACAAGATCTCAGCCTGCGAGCACAAGGTGGTCCGCCCTGATCCTGACGAAGTCCTCGCTGAAAACAAGGATACGTTGACCGATGCCTTCTGGAGCGATCCGACCGGCACCGACATGTCGAAGCTCTTTGCAACCCGGATCGAGATCACATGCTGAACACCCGCAGGATCGGCGGCCTGATTGTCGCCACGCTCGTGCTAACCGCCCTCACGACCGGCCTTGCAGCGGCGCAGTCGCCGCTCGGCATCGGCACGGCCGAACCATCCTTCCAGACCACCGGCTTCCTCGGCGGTTTCTTCGCCTGGGTAAACGCCGAGCAGCAAGGGTTCTATCGCACACTCACCGGCGCGCTGAAGGGCATGCGCGATAACCCCTGGCAGCTCTGGTCGCTGATCGGCCTTTCCTTCGCCTATGGCGTCTTCCATGCCGCCGGCCCCGGCCACGGCAAGGCGGTCATCTCCTCCTACATGATCGCCAACGAGACCGAGCTGAAACGCGGCGTACTGCTCTCCTTCATGTCGTCGATCCTGCAGGGTGTCGTCGCCATCCTGCTCGTCGGCGCCGTCTATCTGGTTCTGCGCGGATCCTCGATCAGCATGACCGACGCCACGCGCTCCCTGGAAATCGCCAGCTACGCGCTGATCGCCGCCTTCGGCGGCTGGCTCCTGTTTCGCAAGCTGCGCTCGATGATGCGCCCGTCGGCTCTGATGGCAACGGCGGGCGGCGGCCATGTTCATCTCGAGCACGGTCATCACCATGATCATCACGATCATGCTCACCATCGCCACGATCATGGGCATGATCACGGCCACAGCCATGGCGTCGGCGAGGTCTGCTCGAGCTGCGGCCATGCGCATGCGCCTGATCCGTCGATGCTGAAGGGCGATCGCTTCGCCGTGAGCGAGGCCTGGTCGGCGATCGTCGCCGTCGGCCTTAGGCCATGCTCAGGCGCACTGATCGTCCTGTCCTTCGCGCTTCTCAACGGCCTTTATCTCGGCGGCATCCTGTCGGTCTTCGCCATGTCGATCGGCACGGCGATCACCGTGTCGATCCTGGCGACGCTGGCTGTCACGGCAAAGGGTTTTGCCGTGCGCTACGCATCAAGCGCCGCATCGGCCGCCCGCATCTCGAACGGTATCGAGATATCAGGAGCCCTGCTCGTGATTATCTTGGGATTGGTCCTGCTGGGCGCCGCGCTGCAGAGCTGACACTCTTACGGCGTCCCGCGTTGGATTAAAGCACTTCCAGGAAAAGTGCGGCGCGGTTTTCCGTAAGGAAATGCGCAAAAACAGAGACATAGAGCGTTTCTGTGTTTCCGTCTAAATCGGAAACGCTCTAGAGGCCGCGCTTGCGCTGATGGCGCGCGCGCAGCCAGAAAATCAGGAAGAAGCCGAGAACGAAGACGACGCCGAAGGCGCCGGCCAGCCACACCGAGATATCGCCGAGCCTCAGCATTATCGACGGCAGCACGAAAAAGCCGATGCCGACGACGGCCAGAATGACTGCCGCGGCGATCGCCGGCGACTTTTCCTTGGGGGCCTGGTTTTCTCTGGTCTTCTCGGGCGCGTTCACGCTCACTCCTTTGGCGCGAGGTCCGCGCGAATATCTTCCAGTCGCCGCTTCTGACGACCATCGGCATCGAAATTATCAGGCGACAGCCAGTTTTCGAATGCGGCATTGAGCAGCGGCCATTCGCTGTCGATCATCGAGTACCAGGCCGTATCGCGGTTGCCGCCCTTGGATATCATATGTTGGCGGAAAATGCCTTCGAAACTGAAGCCGAGGCGCAGTGCGGTCGTCCGGCTTGGTTGGTTCTCGCTGTTGCATTTCCACTCGTAGCGGCGATAGCCGAGATCCTCGAAGATGTGCTTGGCCATGAGGTAATGCACCTCGGTCGACAGTGGCGAGCGGGCCATCGCCGCGCCATGCGCAACGGACCCGACCTCGACGACGCCGTTTGCCGGATCGGCGCGCATGTAGTTCGCCATGCCGACGACCTTGCCGTTCGCCTTGTCACGAAACACTTCCGTGACCCAACCGCCCTTTTCCTGGGCGGTGGTCAGCCAGGTGTCGAAATCGTCGATGCCGCCGAAATCGGCCTGCGCGAAATACTTGAGCAGCGGATTGATGCCCATACCGCCGAGCCCGTCCCACAGGTCCTGCCTGTGCGTCGCACGGTCATAGGGCTCAAGCCTGACGTATCGACCTTCGATCGCTACCGCCTTCGGCGCCGGACATCCCTTCCAGTTGCTCAGATCACGCATCGGCCACCTCTCCTGCTGCAGCAATTCAAAGCGCTATAGCGACCTTTGCGCGTCCGGTAAGACGCGCGTCGCTATCGTCTTCGGCATAGGGCAGAGAAGCGGCCGACACAAATTCAAACTGGTGATCAATCCATGAGCGAAATGATCAGGCCGGTACCTTGGCCGATGACACCGTCGCCTCGATATGGTCGACGAGCGCATCGGGAAGGCCGAGGCGACCGGCGAGCAGATCGAGATAGCCCCGCTCGGCGCGGCTTTCCGGTTCGATCGTCAGGCGCGAAGCGGTATAGACCTCAACGCGCTCTTCTTCGGTCTTCGCAGCGCTGACGATGGCGTCGATATCAACAGGATTGGCAAGCTCGCCCTCGAGGAACGCCGATGCATCCGCCGACAGGCCGGACACCGACAGCTTGTCCATGATGTGGCGGCGCTCGACCTCGTCGATATGGCCGTCCGCGCGCGAGGCGGCGATCATGGCGCGTACGAGAACAAGCGCGAAATCGTGGCTGATTTTTTCCGGCTCTGCGGCAAATCCGGAATCGGTCGGCGGCGGCAAGAGTTCAGGCTGCCTCTGGGCGGCCGGATCGGTGACCGGAGCATTGCCGGACTGGTAGTTCTTGTAGGCCTGGTAGCCGAGGCCGGCGATGGCAGCGAGCCCGCCGAGCACGGCCGCATTGCCGGTCAGCTGCCGGCCAGACTTGGTTCCGAGCAGGACGGCGGCGATGGCACCGGTTGCCAGCGGGTTGTCCTTGGCGAGTTGCGTTACCTGGCCGGCGCGGTCACGCACCGATCCACCGGCTCCCGGCACCTGCGATCCCAGAAACTGGTCCAGCAATTTCTTCGCGTCGAACATGGGGTCTCGCTCCTTGTCGGTTCCAGGCGGTTGAAACAACGTGCGAAACTGGGCGCCGCCTGCACCCGTCCCGTCAAATCGATTGAGACATAGGAACGTTGCAGTGAAAATACAAATTCGCGTTGCACACGAAAAAGGCCGAGCGCTTGGCTCGGCCTTAAAACTCTTCAGGCGATGGAACGGGTCTCAGCCCTTGAGCGCAAAGGCTTCGGCAGCAAGCTTGGTGATGCCGGCCCAGTCGCCCTTGGCGACCAGATCCTTCGGC
Source organism: Ensifer adhaerens (assembly GCF_013283195.1). Taxonomy (GTDB): domain Bacteria; phylum Pseudomonadota; class Alphaproteobacteria; order Rhizobiales; family Rhizobiaceae; genus Ensifer; species Ensifer adhaerens_G. The sequence goes on from NZ_JABEKT010000005.1 coordinate 344,738, forward strand.
GCCACCCACGAACCGCCGACGCAGATGACATTCGGCAGCGACAGGTAGTCGCGCGCGTTCGACAGCGAAATGCCGCCGGTCGGGCAGAAGAAGGTGCCGGCAAACGGCGACGACAGCGACTTGAGATAGGCGGCACCGCCGGCCTGTTCGGCCGGGAAGAACTTCATGACCTCATAGCCCTCTTCGCGCAGGCCCATGACTTCGCTGGCGGTCGCAGCGCCCGGCAACAGCGGGGCGTCGTGGTCCCTGGCAACGTCGATCAGCTCCTGCGTCGTGCCGGGGCTGACGATGAACTGCGAACCCGCTTCGATCGCCGCTTCGAACTGGGCAGCATTGAGGATGGTACCGGCGCCGGCCACCGCACCCTCGACCTCGTTGGCAACGGCGCTGATCGCCTCAAGGGCTGCCGGCGTGCGCAAGGTGATCTCGATCGCTCTCAGCCCACCTGCGACAAGTGCGCGCGCCAGCGGCACGGCGGTCGCCACGTCGTCGATCACCAGAACCGGCACGACCGGCTGAAGTTTGAGGATGGAAAGAAGCTTGTCGGTTTTCACGCTCATGCAGATCGTCCTTTTAAAACGATTGAATATGCGTCCCCGCATACTCCGCCTGCCGCCGCTTGTCGAGACCGAAGGAAGAGCGCGGCCACCGATCGCATATGAGTAAATAATAAAATAACTTCGACAACAAAGAGATACTTGAGCCTTTCCCGTAAAACGATAGTTTGATGACCATCGACCCTCTCGAAATGCGGGATACCCATGGCGAAGGAGATAGAGCGCAAGTTCCTGGTGGCCTCCGACGGATGGCGGGAGCAAGCGGACAAGGGCACGCAGCTCAGGCAAGCCTATGTCGTGACCATGGACGACCGCTCCGTGCGTGTTCGGATCCACGGCAACAAATGGGCACGGCTGACGATCAAGATCGGCAAGTCGGCGCTGGTGCGTAACGAATACGAGTATGACGTGTCGATGGACGACGCGCAGGAGATGCTGACACAGGCGGTCGGCGTCGTCATCGAAAAGCGGCGCTTCCGCGTGCCGCACAAGGGCTTCACCTGGGAGGTCGACGTCTACGAAGGCGCGCTGAAAGGGCTGGTCGTTGCCGAGGTCGAGATGAAGCGGGAAACGGATCTGCCGGCACTTCCCGAATGGCTCGGCCGTGAGATCACCGGGGACCGCCGCTATTCCAACCAGTCGCTTGCCACTGACGGACTCGTGGAAGAACAGGCATGAGCTACGCCTTCCGACCGACACGGGATTTCACCGACGATTTCAAGCGGGTGGGTGCCGAACAATTCGAGCAGGCGGTCGAACTCCTTCGGCTTCGCCCTGATGGTGTGCACGAGGCGATCCACGGCGCCCGCAAATGTTTCAAACGCATACGCGCGCTCTACCGGCTCGTTGCCGCCGACGCACCGCTGTTTCAAAGGCAGGAGAATGCCCGCATCCGCGACATGGCGCGCAATCTCTCCACCGTCCGGGACGCAGCCGCACTCGTCGAAAATGCCCGCTATCTGCATGAAGGTGCCCGCAATGACGACGAAGAGAAGGCGCTCGACCACGTCTGTTCGCGACTGCTCGAGCGGCGCGACCGGATTGCAGCCAGCGAAACCGATCTCGACGACAGGATCGCGGCCACCATCGTCAATTGCGAGCAGGCGATGGCAGCGCTCGCCCATGTCACCTTCGACGACCGTCGCGGTAAGACGGCGGACCGGCTGGCGAAGGGCTGGCGCCGCACGCTGAAGCGCGCAGCCCGCGCTCGCGAAGCGTGTGGGGCCAGCACCGAGGCGGCCGCCTTCCACGAGTTGCGCAAGCGGGCGCAGGATTACCGCATGCACCTGGCCCTGATGCGTGACGCGTGGCCCTCGGCGATGGAGGCAAAACGCCTGGATGCAAAGGCGCTGGTCGATGTCCTCGGCCACCTCAACGACCTCGACGTCATGACCTCCGTCGTCAACGAGAATCCGTGTCTCGCCGGCAACAGCCAGGATCAGGCCTATCTGATCTCCGCCGTCATCGCGCGGCAGGAGACCCTGCGCTTGGAAGCGCTCGACCGCGCAAGAAACGTCTTCCTCGACGCGCCTGATGACGAGAGCCGGACCGTCCGGCTGCTCTGGCTTGAGGCCAGCCGCTAGTCCCGAGCCGCGACAGATGGCCCTGCGCGGGAGGTCCGGATTGCACTTGCCGCGCGAAAGCTGTATTTGCACGGCCCATGACCGACATTTCAACGACCCCGCGCCCGGAGACGCATGGCCAGTTCATGGTCGCAGCGCTCTATCATTTCGTCGCCTTCCCGCGCTTCGCCGAATTCCGCGAGCCGCTGCAAGCCGTCTGCGACGAGAACGGCGTCAAGGGAACCCTGCTTCTCGCCCATGAAGGCATCAACGGCACGATCGCCGGCACCGATGCCGGCATCACGGCGGTGTTGTCCTATCTGCGCTCCCAGCCCGAATTCACGGGCCTGGAATACAAGGAAAGCCGTGCCTCGGCGATGCCGTTCCTGCGCATGAAGGTGCGGCTGAAGAAGGAAATCGTCACCATGGGCGTCGACAACATCGACCCCAACAAGATCGTCGGCACCTATGTCGACGCGAAGGACTGGAATGCGCTGATCTCCGATCCGGAAACGATCGTCATCGACACGCGCAACGATTACGAGACAGCGATCGGCATCTTCAAGGGTGCCGTCGACCCGCAGACCAAGACTTTCCGCGAGTTCCCCGACTGGGTGCGCAACAACACCGGCCTGCACAACAAGCCGAAGATCGCCATGTATTGCACCGGCGGCATCCGCTGCGAGAAGGCCACGGCCTTCATGAAGGAACAGGGCTTCGACGAAGTCTTCCATCTCAAGGGCGGCATCCTGAAGTATCTCGAAGAGGTGCCGCAGGAAGAAAGCCTCTGGGAAGGCGCCTGCTTCGTCTTCGACGACCGCGTGTCGGTCACGCACGGGCTGGAAGAGGGCGAGCACACGCTCTGCCACGCCTGCCGCCAGCCACTGACCCCTGCCGACCTCGCCTCGCCGCATCACGAGGACGGTGTATCCTGCATTCATTGTCATGAAGTGCGCACCGACGAGGACCGCGAGCGGTATCGCCAACGGCAGCGCCAGATCTCACTTGCGAAAAAACGCGGCGAAAAACACCTCGGAAGCTGATCTTTTCGCAGAAAATGCCCCTCATCCGCCTGCCGGCACCTTCTCCCCGCAGGCGGGGCGAAGGGATTTGTGCCGCACCGCCCCAACTCCAAAGAGCCCCCGTCCACATCCAGCTCACCACGTCCGGCAAGCCCGCGGGCCAGTCCACGTTCCCTCGCCCCGCTTGCGGGGATAGGGTTAGGGTGCGGGGCAAATCTCGGCGCCGCTTCTCTAGCCCGGCAGCGCCTCACATTCCTCAAGCACCATCGCCGCGCGATCCCATTCGGGCCGGCTGCGAGTAAAGATTGCTTCCGTCGGTGTGAATTCAGAGGGATCGTCGAGCGTGCCGGCATAGATTGACCAGCGGTAATCATCAGGCGGGCCGGAGCCGAAGAGCTGGCTGCCGCAGGTCTCGCAGAAGTAACGGATCGTCAGATTGCCGTTTTCGGCACGCTTCTCGTAAGCACGACACGTGCCCGATATCGCCACGTCCGAGCGATCGAAGATCATGTAGCAGCAGTGACCGGTACCGGTGACCCGCTGGCAATCGCGGCAGTGGCAAAACCCGGAATAGGACGGCGCACGCCTGGTCTCATACCGGATCGCACCGCAGAGACATCCACCTTTCATGCCTGCCTCCTCCCGAGATTGCAGCAAACATAGCGCGCAGCGACCCGCATTCAAAAGAAAACCGCGCGCCGGGATGCGGCGCGCGGTTCGATGTTCGGTTTTGCGCGCCAGAAATTACCAGCTCGGGATCAGCGCGCCCTTGAAGGTGTCGTTGATGAAGGTCCGGACGGATTCGTCGTGGTAGGCTTCAACCAGAGTCTTCACCCAAGGCGCGTCCTTGTCGGCAGTGCGCACGGCAATGACGTTGGCATAGGGCGACTTTTCGCCTTCGATGGCGATGGCGTCTTCCTTCGGGTGAAGGTCGGCCTCGAGCGCGTAGTTGGTGTTGATCACGGCCGCGTCGACGTCGGCGAGCGAGCGCGGCAGCTGGGCTGCGTCCAGTTCGGCAAACGTGATGTTCTTCGGGTTTTCCGTGATGTCGGACGGGGTCACCTTCAGGCCGACTTCCGGCTTGACCTTGATCAGGCCCTTGGAAGCGAGCACGAGCAGCGCGCGGCCACCGTTGGTCGGGTCGTTCGGGATACCGATCGTCGCGCCGTCCTTCAGCTCGTCGAGGCTCTTCACCTTGCTCGAATAGACACCCATCGGCGTGGTGATGGTGGTGCCGACGCTGACGATGTCGAAGCCACGATCGGCGATCTGGTTGTCGAGGTAAGGCTGGTGCTGGAACGAGTTGGCGTTGAGGTCGCCATCGGCAAGCGCCTGGTTCGGGACGACGTAGTCGGAGAATTCGAGGATCTCGATGTCGAGGCCCTTGGGTGCCGCGACTTCCTTCACCTTTTCCATGATCTGGGCATGTTCGCCCGGAGTGACGCCGACCTTGATGGTTTCGGCGAACGCCGCACCGGCGGAAAGCGCTGCGATTGCCGCAGCAATGATGAGCTTCTTCATGGGTATCTCCTTGTTAGTGATGTGAATGTCCTGGGAAATCAGTTCTTGCGGCTGCGCCTGTCGAAACGGCGCGCCAACCCGTCGCCGGCGCTTTGCACCAGCTGCACCAGCACGATCAGCACGATGACGACGACGAGCATCACGTCGGGCATGAAACGCTGGTAACCGTAGCGGATGCCGAGGTCGCCGAGCCCACCGCCCCCGACAGCACCAACCATGGCGGAGTAGCCGATGAGGCTGACGGCAGTCATGGTCAGCGCCATCGTCAGCGCCGGCCGCGCTTCGGCGAGCAGCACCTTGAAGACGATCTGCATCGGCGTCGCGCCCATGGCGCGGGCCGCCTCGATCAGCCCCTTGTCGATCTCCCGGATCGCCGCCTCGACGAGGCGCGCAACGAAGGGAATTGTGGCGATCGTCAGCGGCACGATCGCCGCCTTGGTGCCGATCGACGTGCCGGTGAGGAGCCGCGTGAAAGGAATGATGGCGACGACGAGGATGATGAACGGCGTCGAGCGCGCGGCATTGACGATCAGCCCGACGATGCGGTTGGTCATCGGCGCCGGGAAAAGCTCGCCCTTGCCGCTGGTTGCGAGGAAGATGCCGATCGGCCCGCCGATCAACGAGCCGATCAGGCCGGCAGCCGCCACCATGTAGAGCGTGTCGAGCGTGGCGCCCCAGATCTTCAGCAGGATATCAGGCGACATAGCCGAGCACCTCCGTAACCAGACCGTTTTCGGTGAAGAAGCGTTCGGCGCGGCCTGCGGTTTCCGCATCGGCACCATAGGCGACGACCAGCGAGCCGTAGGGCCGGCCGCCGATCTCGTCGATCGTGCCGGCAATGATGTTGACCTCGGCGCCAACCGACTTGATCAGCTGCGAAATCAGCGGTCGCTCTGCCGCCGCCCCGAAGAAGGTCAGGCGCACGACGGCGCGGTCACCGGCAGCCGCCTGCGGCTTCAGCGCCCGCGATACGGCGTCAGGCAGCTTCGAGCCTGGCAGGCCTGAAAGCATCGCCCGCGTCGTCTCGTGCTTCGGATGGGTGAAGACATCGAAGGTGTGGCCGCGTTCGACGATGCGGCCGTGATCGATGACGGCAACGTCGGAGGTGACGGCCTTCACCACTTCCATCTCGTGGGTGATGAGCAGCACCGTCAAGCCGAGATCGGCATTGATGCGCTTCAGGAGTTCGAGGATCGACTGCGTCGTCTCGGGATCGAGCGCCGATGTCGCTTCGTCCGAAAGCAGCAGCTTCGGCTCGGTCGCGAGCGCCCGGGCGATGCCGATCCGCTGCTTCTGGCCGCCGGACAGCTCGGCCGGGTAGCGTGCATGCTTGTCCGCCAGCCCGACGAGATCAAGCAGCGGCCGCACGCGCTTCTCGATGGCGGGCTTGGCCATGCCGGCGATTTCGAGCGGCAGTGCCACATTGCCGAACACGGTGCGCGACGAGAGAAGGTTGAAATGCTGGAAGATCATGCCGACAGAGCGCCTGAGCTCGCGAAGGCCCGCCTCATCGAGGCCGCCGACATCGACGCCATCGACCAGCACCTTGCCGCCCGTCGGCTTTTCCAGGCCGTTGACGAGGCGGATCAGCGTCGACTTGCCGGCGCCGGAGCGGCCGATGATGCCAGTGATCGAGCCGCGGCCGACCGAAAGCGAGACGTTGTCGAGTGCGGTAAAGCCGTCGCTCTTGCCGGAGGCTGGGAAATGCTTCGATACGCCGTCGAAGATGACGGCCGCATCGCCCGGCGCCGGGACTGTATAGGCGGAAACGCTCATCGTTCGGATACCCCCGAAAGAGGCGTTATCGTTATGGACGGGTACATAGGTGCTCTCGGATGCTCGAAACTCAAGATCCCGGGCTCATGGCGCGGGATGGAAGGCGCGTCTTGTCAGGCCGACATTCGACAACGCATTCGCAACAGGGAGCACTTCTCTAGCATTAGCCAACCGGTGAGTTCAATGTCGTTGCCGCAGGAAGGACATGCGACATAATCCACGGCGCTTATGGACAATTGAGATTGGTGTTTACAGGTATGTTTTTCCGCCTTGCACGGCGTTTGCGGAAAAAACCGCTCTTTCGTGGACGGATCTCCCCGTGGACGGGCGGGCATCGGCCCGACAAGCGGGCCGATGCAGGCGATGTGTCGTGGGCGGTCAGACACCGATGGCGTGGGCAACCGGCTCCAGATGCGGCCAGACTTCGAGCGAGCCGCGATAGATCATGTTGAGCGCCACATAAAGGATGATGGCGAGACCGACATAGGCGATCCAGTGATAGCGGTTGAGCAGCCGGGCGATGAAACTGGCGGCGATGCCCATCAGCGCGATCGACAGGATGAGACCGAAGACGAGGATCGTCGGATGCTCGCGCGCAGCACCGGCAACTGCCAGCACGTTGTCGAGCGACATCGACACGTCGGCAATGACGATCTGGATGGCGGCCTGAAGGAAGGTCTTTCGCGGCGCCGAATTGGCGCCCTCGCCTTCGAAATCCTCCGCTCCGCCGGCGCGGATCTCACGCCACATCTTCCAGCAGACCCAGAGAAGCAGGAGCCCGCCGGCCAACAGCAGTCCGATGATGTCGAGAAGCTGCACGGTAACGCTGGCAAGCGCGATACGCAGCACCGTGGCAGCCAGAATACCGACCAGGATCGCCTTGCGGCGCTGCTCGGCCGGCAGGCCGGCGGCCGCAAGGCCGATGACGACAGCGTTGTCGCCGGCCAGAACCAGGTCGATGACGATGACCTGCAGAAGCGCCAGCAGCCCGGCAGAGGTGAAGATTTCCATGAACGATGGTCCCCCAGGCGTGCCCCGCACGCCTATTCGCTATCGCTAACGCATAGAACAACGGCAGTTGGCGGATCAAGGGGCTGAGGCGCATAGCTTCGGACTACGCACCGGAATGATGGCCTCACGCAGTCGTTGATGGTTTCACGCCGTGAAGGGAATACCGCGCCACCACGGTTTACTGGCCGCCGTTCTCTGCTACGAACACGCCAAGACAGACAAGAAGGACAGGAATTCGGATGCGCATCGTTTTGACCGGAAGTTCGGGACGCGTCGGCCGGGCAATCTACAATGCGCTGGCGCCTCACCATGACGTGGTCGGCATCGATCGTGCCCCTTTCGCGACCACTGACATTACCGGCGACTTTGTCGATGGCGTCCTGCTCGAGCGCGCCATGCAAGGCGCCGATGCCGTCATTCACACGGCAGCACTGCATGCGCCGCACGTCGAGACGATCCCCGACGCGGAGTTCGAGCGGGTCAATGTGATGGGCACTCATCTGGTCATTGCCGCAGCGCAAGCCGCCGGCGTCGGCCGCATCGTCTTCACCAGCACGACGGCGCTTTACGGCCATGCGGTCAAGGCGAATGCCTGCGCCTGGATCACCGAGGAAACGGCGCCGCAACCGCACACGATCTACCACCACACCAAGCTTGCTGCCGAAGCATTGCTTGAAAATGCCGCCGACCGGGGGCTGCACGTCCGCGTCCTGCGCATGTCCAGGTGTTTTCCGGAACAGGCCGACCGCATGGCCGCCTATCGGCTGCACCGCGGCATCGACGTCCGCGATGTGGCCGACGCCCATGCAGCCGCGCTCGACAATGACGGCCCCGCCTTCCAGCGCTTCATCATTTCGGGCGAGCCGGCCTTCCTACCGACGGATTGCCGGCATCTGGCGGGCGATGCGGATGCCGTTCTGCGCGAGCGGGCAAGCAAGTTTTCCCAGGCCTTTGCCGAACGCGGCTGGCCGCTGCCCACCGCGATCGACCGGATCTACGACCCGAGTGCCGCCATCGGCGCGCTCGAATGGAAGCCGCGTTTCGGCTTCAAGGAAGTGCTCGCCCAGCTCGATCGCGGTAGCCTCGAAGTGCTGCCGGTGCGCAAGGCGGTTTCGCGACGCCTCGATTAATAGGGGGCCTTGCGCGCTTCGTAGGGCGCGCAAGGCCCTGATCCCTAGATGTGATTGCCGCCGGGAAATTCCTCGGCCAGTGTCTTGTACCAGTGACCGCTCTTCTTGATCGTGCGCACCTGCGTTTCGTAGTCCACATGCACGATGCCGAAGCGCATCCTGTAGCCTTCGGCCCACTCGAAATTGTCCATCAGGCTCCAGGCGAAGTAACCGCGCATAGGATAACCCTTGGCGATCAGGTCTGCCGTCACCGACAGGTGCTCGGCGATGTAGTCGAGCCGCGGCTGGTCATCGACCGCACCGTCTTCCACGCCCATGTTGTAGCAGGCGCCATTCTCGGTGATGTAGCAATCGGGTAGGTCGTAGCGGGCGTTGAGCGTCTCGACCAATTGGCCGAGCGCCGGCGCATAGACCTCCCAGCCGATGTCGGTCTTCACGTCGCTGACCGGCTTGGCATTGACCGTCGCAGGGTACTCGACGCCTGGCGTCGGATCGTCGCTGACCCGCATCGGCGTGTAGTAGTTGAGGCCCCACCAGTCGAGCGGGCGCGAGATCGTCGCCATATCGCCGTCTTCGATCTCGGGCATGCGGTCCCCGAGCGCGCTCAGGAAGCTCTCGGGATACGCACCTTTGAAGATAGGCCCGAAGAACACGCCGTTGTGGAAATCGAAGGCACGCTCGGCAGCTGCCTTGTCGGCATCGCTATCGCTGCCGGGATAGACCGAATGGGCATTGATGACGATGCCGGCCGGCAGGTTCGGCCGCTCCGAGCGGATGGCATCGACACCCAGGCCATGGGCCAGATTGGTGAAATGCAGCGCGTGCAGGGCGGCATCCATGTTGCGCTCGCCCGGCGCGTGGATACCGTAGAGATGGCTGAGCCAGACGGAGCACCAGGGCTCGTTGAAGGTCGCGACCGCATCGAGCCGGTCGCCGAGACGGGCAATGACGGTCTTGGCGTAGCGCTGGAAGGCATAGGCCGTGCTGCGCGCCGTCCAGCCGCCGTCGCCCATCAGCGCCAGAGGCAGGTCCCAGTGATAGAGCGTGGCGAAGGCCTTGATGTTGCGCGCCTTCAGACCGTCGACGAGACGATCGTAGAAGTCGAGACCCTTCTCGTTGATCGGACCGACGCCCTCCGGAATGATGCGCGGCCAGGCGATCGAAAACCGGTAGGCCTCGACGCCGAGGCTCTTGATCAGATCGAGATCCTCATCCAGCCTGTTGTAGTGATCGCAGGCGATGTCGCCGTTGTGCCGGCCGAAGACCCGGCCCGGCATGTTGGAGAAGGCATCCCAGATCGATGGCTTGCGCCCGTCCATCTTGGTGGCGCCCTCGATCTGGAAGGAGGCGGTCGCCACCCCGAACACGAAATCGCCCGGGAAACGCCGGGCAAGGGTCTTTGCTTCGATCATCAGCCTGTCTCGTCCTTTGCAGCGGCCCGCATCCGGCGGGCGGCCGCTTTCCTTCGTGTATTTTCATTTTTCTTGCGGGTCGGCCTAAAGCGAGCCCGGCAAAAGTCAACTCACGAGAAAGGGCGGGGCATCCCCCGCACTTGCCCTGTCGGCAAGCTTTCCGGTTACAGCTTTACCCACGCCCCGTTTCGTTTTGACGACTGGACGCAGGCGTCGACGAAGGCCATGCCCTTCATGCCGTCGTCGATGGTCGGATAGGTGACGGCGGGGTCGATGGCCTCACCCTTGCGCTTGGCGAAGATCGCCCGCGCCGCCTCGCTGTAGATGTTGGCAAAACCCTCGAGATAACCTTCGGGATGGCCTGAGGGCACGCGGCTGACGCGGGCAGCAGCAGCGCCAGAGCCCGCACCCGCACGTGTGATCAGCCGCTTCGGCTCGCCGAACGGCGTGTACCAGAGATAGTTCGGATCCTTCTGCGTCCATTCCAGTCCGCCCTTGGTGCCGTAAACCCTGACCATCAGCCCGTTCTCATGGCCCGGCGCCACCTGGCTGCACCACAAGAGCCCCTTGGCCCGTTCGCCGTCCTTGGCCTTGAAGCGCATCATCACATGGGCGTTGTCGTCGAGTTGGCGGCCCGGCACGAAACTGTCGAGGTCGGCGGCGAGTTCCTCGAGCTCCAGCCCGGAGACGAAGGCGCCGAGATTATAGGCATGCGTGCCGATGTCGCCGGTCGAGCCGCCGGCGCCCGAGCGGGCCGGATCCGTGCGCCAGGCCGCCTGCTTCTGGCCCGACTGCTCGATATTCTCCGTCAGCCAGTCCTGCGGATATTCCATCTGCACCAGCCTGACGGCGCCGATGTCGCCGTTTTGAACCATCTCGCGCGCCTGGCGCACCATCGGATAGCCGGTGTAGTTGTGGGTGAGCACGAACAGCGCATCGCTGTCGTCGGCCGCCTTCTTCAGCTTCTTCGCATCCGACAGCGTCGAGGTCAGCGGCTTGTCGCAGATCACATGGATGCCACGCTTCAAAAACTCCTTGGCCGCTTCATAGTGCACGTGGTTGGGGGTGACGATCGCCACCGCCTCGATGCCGTCCTTCAGTTTGGCCTCGCGGATCGCCATCTGCTTGAAATCGGAATAGACCCGCGACGGATCAAGCCCGAGTTCGCGGCCGGAGCTTTCGGCTCTGTCCGGTGTCGACGACAGGGCGCCGGCCACCAGCTCGTAGTGATCGTCGAGCCTCGCTGCGATGCGGTGCACCGCGCCGATGAAGGCGCCCGAACCGCCGCCGACCATGCCGAGCCGGATCCGCCGCTCGCGCTTCTCGCTCGTTCCCTCGATTGCCATCGTCCTGTCTCCTCGTGTCTGTCCATCTTGTTGTTGTGGGGCCGCCCATATTGGGGACGTAGCCCCTCATCCGCCTGCCGGCACCTTCTCCCCGCAGGCGGGGAGAAAGGACTTGTCGCACCGCTTGTGCTTCCCCCAAGTCTTCCCATTCTCGGCCGCATCCGTTTGCCACGTCCCCTCTCCCCGCCTGCGGGGAGAGGGCTAGGGTGAAGGGCAGCCGCTTGCGCCATGGCAGCGGTTCAATCAGAGATCGCGGCTACAGCAAAGGCAAGCTCCGGGTCCGCCCGCGGCTACGCCTCAAATCCCCAGCAGCCGCCGGTTGGCCGCCTCGTCGGTGCCACCGTCGGCAAAGTCGTCGAAGGCCTTGTCGGTGACCCGGATGATATGGTGCTTGACGAACTCGGCCCCCTCGCGCGCGCCGTCTTCCGGATGCTTCAGGCAGCACTCCCATTCCACCACCGCCCAGCCGGCAAAATCATTGGCCGCCATCTTGGAAAACACCGCGCCGAAATCGACCTGGCCGTCGCCGAGCGAGCGGAAGCGGCCGGCCCGGTTGACCCAGCCCTGGTAGCCGCCATAGACGCCCTGCCGACCCGTCGGGTTGAACTCGGCATCCTTGACGTGGAACATCCGGATGCGATCCTTGTAGATGTCGATGTTGTCGAGATAGTCGAGGCATTGCAGCACATAGTGCGAGGGGTCGTAGAGCATGTTGGCGCGGGCATGGTTGCCGGTGCGCTCGAGAAACATCTCATAGGTGACGCCATCGTGCAGGTCCTCGCCCGGATGGATCTCGTAGCAGATATCAACGCCGCAGTCCTCGGCATGGTCGAGGATTGGCCTCCAGCGTTTCGCCAGTTCGTCGAAGGCGGTCTCGACCAGGCCGGCCGGCCGCTGCGGCCAGGGATAGACGAACGGCCAGGCGAGCGCGCCTGAAAAGCTCGCCATCGCATCAAGCCCCAGGTTCTTCGAGGCCGTCAGCGCCAGCTTCACCTGCTCGACCGCCCACTCTTGCCGGGCCTTCGGATTGCCGCGCACTTCCGGCACGGCAAAGCCGTCGAACACCTCGTCATAGGCCGGATGGGTGGCGACCAGCTGGCCCTGCAGATGGGTCGACAGCTCGGTGATCTCGACACCGTTGTCGCGGGCAATGCCCAAAAGCTCGTCGCAATAGGCCTTTGACGTCGCCGCCTTCTTCAAATCGATCAGCCGCGCATCCCATGTCGGCACCTGCACACCCTTGTAGCCGCAATCGGCAGCCCATTTCACAATCGACGCAAACGAGTTGAACGGTGCGACATCGCCCGCAAACTGCGCCAGAAACAGGCCGGGGCCCTTGATCGTTTTCATCCCAAACATCCTCCTGATGCTATGGCTGCCGGCAAGGCCGGCCTGTTAGGCCAACGACAGGAAGAAGCGGAATTGGATTTCATTTTCGCTTCTACTGAAGAACCTGAAACGTTGCAGGCGCAGAAACTAGCAGATTTTTTGCATGGAGCAACCGGCCGAAGGACAGTTTTCGCAGATCAGCTCGAGGCATCCCTGGAGCCCGCAGACGAGCATTCAGGGCAGAAAAAGGGGCGAAGGTTTCCCTCCGCCCCGTGTTCACAAAAGGTATGCGACTGCCGCATCAAACGTAGCGGTTGACGACGTTCTCCAGCAGTTCCTGCTTGCCGGATTTCGGCTGCGGGTTGAGGTCGGACTTCAGCACCCAGGCTTCGATCTCTTCCAGCGAGAAACCGCCGTCGAGCATCTTCTTCGCCTCAGGCACCTGCCAGCCGGCGTAGCGCTGATCGAGCGGCGCGGACAATGCCTTGTCTTCGATCATCTGGGCGGCCGCCTTGAGGCCGCGAGCGCAGCAGTCCATGCCACCGATGTGGCCGATCAAGAGGTCTTCCGGATCGAGTGACTGGCGACGCAGCTTCGCGTCGAAGTTGGTGCCGCCGGACTTGAAGCCGCCACCGGCCAGGACCTGGTAATAGGCGAGCGCCATTTCCGGCACGTTGTTGGGGAACTGGTCGGTATCCCAGCCCGACTGGTAGTCGTTGCGGTTCATGTCGATCGAACCGAAGATCCCGAGCGCATTGGCAAGCGCCAGCTCGTGCTCGAAGGAATGACCGGCAAGGATCGCATGGCCCTGTTCAATGTTGACCTGCACTTCCTTTTCCAGGCCGTATTTCTTCAGGAAGCCGTAGACGGTGGCGACGTCGTAGTCGTACTGGTGCTTGGTCGGCTCTTGCGGCTTCGGCTCGATCAGGATCGCGCCCTTGAAGCCGACCTTGTGCTTGTATTCGACCACGAGGTTGACGAAGCGGCCAAGCTGGTCGAGCTCGCGAGACAGGTCGGTGTTAAGCAGCGTCTCATAGCCCTCGCGCCCACCCCAAAGCACGTAGTTCTCGCCGCCGAGGCGGTGGGTGGCGTCAAGGCAAGTCTTGACTGTCGCGGCCCCAAAGGCAAACACGTCCGGATCCGGATTGGTGGCGGCACCCGACATGTAGCGACGGTTTGAGAAGAGATTGGCCGTGCCCCAGAGCAGCTTGACGCCGGTATCCGCCTGCTTCTTTTCGAAGTAGTCGACGATCTCGTTGAGGTTCCTGGTGTTCTCGACGAAGTTGCGCCCTTCCGGCCGCACGTCGGCGTCGTGGAAGCAGTAGTAGGGAACACCGAGCAACTGGAAAAATTCGAAGGCGACATCCGCCTTCAGCTTGGCCGCGTCCATCGTGTCCTTGAACCACGGGCGCTCAAACGTTTGTCCGCCGAATGGGTCGCCGCCCGGCCAGACGAAGGTGTGCCAGTAGGCGACCGCGAAGCGCAGGTGGTCTTCCATGCGCTTGCCGAAGACGACCTCGTCCTTGTTGTAGTGGCGGAAGGCGAGCGGGTTGCGGCTCTCCGGTCCCTCATACTTGATCTTGGCGATATCGCCGAAAAATCCCGTGCTCACGGTGTAGCTCCTCTCAAAGATGGTGTGCCGGCGTCGCAGTTGCGAAACGTCCGGCCATTACGTGGAAGGTAATTGGTTTCATTCCCTCGGCGGGCGATAGCTTGGGCATCGAAACGCCAAACGAAGGAACATTCAGATGAACGACTTCAACCAGATCGCCGAAGCCTATATCGCCGCCTGGAACGCCGAGGCCGGAAGCCGCAACGCACTGATCGAAAAGGCCTTTACCGCCGACGTCGCCTACCGCGACCCGATCATGCAGGGTGACGGGCACGAGGGCATCGGCGGCCTGATCGCCGGCGTCAAGGGCCAGTTCCCCGGCTTCGTCTTCACGCTCAAGGGCACGCCCGACGGCTTTGCCGACACGATCCGCTTCTCCTGGGCGCTCGGCCCCGAAGGTGTCGATTCCGTGATCGAAGGCACCGATGTCGGCCTGATCGAGAACGGCCGGCTGAAGCAGGTCACCGGCTTCATCGATAAGGTACCGGCGCAGTAAGTGCGCTGGGTCGGCAACAACCATGGAAGGGCGCGGCGCGGTCACGTCGTCGCGCCCTTGATGGCGGGATAAAGGCGCCGGTAGCGCTGATAGGCCGCCTCATAGGCAGGCACCAGGTCGGCGTCGGGCGCGATCGTTTCCGCTGTTTTCGGCGCGGTGCAGGTCGCAACCGGATCGGCACCGGTTGCCGCGATCAGCCCCAGGCGCGCGGCACCGAAGGCGGCACCGAAATCGCCATCGGCGGGCAAATCGACCGGAAGGTCGAGCGCAGTCGCGATCGACTTCAGCCAGTAGCGCGAGCGCGAGCCGCCGCCGATCGCCGTCACCCGCGAAAGCGTCGTCCCGGCGGCACGCAGGGCTTCGAGGCTGTCGCGAATGGCGAAAGAAACCCCTTCCATCACCGCCTGCGTCAGCACCACCCGGCTGCTCTCGTGGCCGAGCCCGGCAAAGGCGCCGCGGATGGCGGCATCGTTGTGCGGCGTGCGCTCGCCGGAAAGATACGGAAGAAAGGTCACGCCGCTTGGCGCCTTCAACGTCTCGCCGAGCTCGGCGCTGAGGTCGGCCGCGCTGCGACCGGCAACCCCCGAATACCAGTTGAGCGCATCGGTCGCCGACAGGATGACGCCCATCTGATGCCAGGTGTTCGGCAGCGCATGGCAAAAGGCATGAACGGCGCTCGCGGGGTTCGGCAGGTAGCTGGCATTGGCGGCAAACAGCACGCCCGACGTGCCGAGCGAAACGAAGGCGTGGCCCTCACCCACAGTTCCCATGCCACAAGCGGACGCCGCATTGTCGCCGGCGCCACCGGCAACCACGACATCGCCGGAAATTCCCCAACGTGCGGCAAGTTCAGACCGCAGCTTTCCGGCCGCGTCGGTCCCTTCGACGAGATCCGGCATCTGCCGTTCTTCCATGCCGGTGGCTGCAAGCAGGCTTTCGGACCACCGACGCTTGCCGGTGTCGAGCCACGAGGTCCCGGCAGAATCAGACATTTCAGAGATATGCTCGCCGGTCAGCCACAGGCGCAGATAGTCCTTCGGCAGAAGCACTCGGCGCACCCTGGCGAAAATCTCAGGCTCGTTTTCGCGCACCCAGACGAGTTTGGGCGCTGTAAATCCCGGGAAGACGATGTTGCCGGTGATGGCGCGGAACTGCGGGTCGGCGTCGAGTGCGGCCGCCTCGCGAAAACTGCGAGTGTCGTTCCACAGGATGCAGGGGCGCAGCACCTTGTCGTCGGTATCGAGCAGCGTCGCGCCATGCATCTGGCCGGAAAGGCCGATGCCGCGCACGGCCGTAAGAGCTGCCGGGTGCGCCGCCTTCAGGCCGGCGATTGCCTCCTCGGTGGCGCGCACCCATTCGGCCGGATCCTGCTCCGACCAGCCGGGATGCGGCCGGGAGACGTCGAGCGCGCCGGAAGCCGAGCCGACAATGCGCTGATTGTCGTCCATCAGCATCGCCTTGACGCCCGACGTGCCGAGATCCAGTCCGAGATACATGTAGGCCTCCATTGAGAGCAACCACAGGAAAAGCGCGCAACGATTTTCCGTCAGGAATTGTGTAAATTCAAAATATTACGCCGGCTCGACCGGCAGGTTGTCTTTCAGGAAGATGTCGATGCGGATGCGCTCCTGCGCCTCGATCATCGACAGCCCATCGGCGCGCGCCTTCAGCACGCGAATGGCGCTCCTCACCTCATGACCCGCATCCTGGTTGAGCAGCGCATCGATCGTGCCCGAGATCAGGGCGGCACGGCTGTAGGGCGTCAGCTCGTGGGCTATTGCGCAGATTTCGGACTGCCGGCCGGCCTTTTCGAGCGCCGCGATCAGGCCGCGATTGCCAGCGCCGAGGCTGTAGATGCCCGCAAGGTCCGCATGCGCGGCCAGCAGATCCTGAACCAGCGTCTCGACCTCGGTCGGATCGTCGTGCCCCTCGACCACGGGCAACAGATGCCGCGTGTCCGCCCCTTCGCTGACGGCGGCACTGAAGCCTTCAAGTCGATCCCGGTGGTCTCTGACCAGCATCGAGCCGGCAACGATGGCGACCGGCCCGTCGCGACCACCCAGGAAACGCCGCATCAGACTGCCGGCTGTGCGCCCGGCTGCAATGTTGTCGACACCGGCGAAATGGTCGCGCTCCGACCCGGTCAGATCGGAGACGAGCGTGACGACGGCAATGCCGTCTTCGCGAAGCCGCCCGACGGCCGCCACCACTTCCGGCGCTTCAACCGCAACGACGGCAACGCCGGCCGGCTCACGGCTGCACGCTTCGTCGAGCGCATCGGCCAGCGCCGTCGCATCGAAGGCGGGAACGGAGAGGATGGAAATATCGGTGCGCTCGACGGCAGAGCGCGCCCTTGCCGCCTCGACCTCGGCCTCAAGGCCGCGCATGAAGGCGTTCTCGCCCTCGGGCAGGATGAAGATCAGCGGATAGCTGCGGCCCTTGGCAAGGTTGGCCGCCGCCACGTCCCTGACATAACCGAGCGTCGCGATGGCGCGCTCGACCTTGTCACGCGTGACCGACCTGACTCCCGGGCGATTGTTCAAAACCCGGTCGACGGTCGCAAGGCTGACGCCTGCTTCTGCAGCAATGTCGTGAACTGTAGGGCGCATCATTTCCTCCCGCAAACTGCCTTAGAGGAATTTTTGATGTACGTAAATCAAAAATGCGAGCGAGACGGACGAACGCTGATTTCGCTGGCTAAAACCGCTTGCTGAACACCTGGGTGAAGGCGACCTCGCCGTGACCTTTGCCGGCTTCGCCAAGCGCCACGTCCATGAAGCCGTCGGTCACGCGCACGAGCGCGAAACCGCCCATATATGCAGCCTTGGGCTTGAAGAGGTCGAGACCTTCGCGGCGATAGATCATCGCCGTTTCGTGCTGGTGGCCGTGAAACACGCCGACGACGTTGTGGCCCCTGATGGCGTCCACGAGCGCCTGACGCTGCTCGGTACTCCACCAATGTGGCGGACCGTCACCCTGATCGTCGAAGGTCTTGGCGGCGGCATCCCAGACTTCGGTCGAGAAAGCGTCCCAGCCATAGTGCTGGAACAGGATCACCGGCCGGCCGTCGGCCGCATAGGTTTCCAGATCCTGCTTCAGCCAGGGAAGCGCATCGACGGCGCCCTTGCTGACATCGCCGCCGAAGCGCTGGAGCTGGACGAGATGCAGCCCGCCCCAGTCCCAAGAATAGCAATCCGACAGTGGATCGTAGTTCGTCACCGGCACCGGCGGCTTGTAGAACACCGTCTGGCGATGGTTGAGTTCGACATAGTCGCGCAGCTCGCGGCGATACCAGTCCACATGCGGCGGCGGACCGTCCTGGTCGAGGTCGTGATTGCCGAGACCGACATAGACGGGAAAGTGAACACGGTCGGCGCCGGGACCTTCCTGGTAGCGGCTGGAAAACTGCTGCAGCTGCCGGCCCTCGCGCGGCTGGCGCACCTGCCCGCCGCCGTCATCGGTCAGGTCGCCGCCCAGCACCAGTCCGAGCGGATGGCCGATCTGCCGGCCGGCGCTGCCGAGCCCGCTCGCCTCGCCGGCAACGCTTGCCGGCCACCGCATCCCCGGCAGACCATTGAGCGCCGCCACGTGACGCAAAAGGTTCTCGTCGGTCTTACCCTCCGCCGCACAGTTCGGCGCAAGGCCTTCGGTCGAGACGAGGCATGCATGGATGTCGTTCGAAAACAGGAATGTGGCATCGATGGGCGGGCGCCCGGCTGCCCGTGTCGGGCTTGCCAGCAAAGCCGCGCCCATGCCGGCCGCACCGGCAAGGAAGGAACGCCGGGAGATGACGAAGCGCCTCGATGGCTGCATGAATGACCCCGTTTTCGCCCAACCGGCGGCGCCGGATCGACGATCACGGACCGGCCGGAGATTGTTTTCCGGCCGGATTGTGCCGCAACGCGACGGACGCGTAAACCTTGCAGCAGCGCGACTAGTGGCCGCCGCCGCTTGGGCCAACGCCCTCCGGTTTCTTGATCATCATCACACCCAGGATCAGCGAAAGGAAGAGCACCGTGAGGATGACGAAGACGTCGCTGAACGACAGGATCATCGCCTGCTTCTGCGCCATTGCCGCAAGCTGCTTGATGGCGATCGTAGCACCGTCGAGGCCATGGGCATCGAACTTGGCCTCCATGTTGTTGAACTGCGCCATCGCTTCCGGGTTACCCCACTGGATATGCTCGGAAAGCCGGGCATAGTGCAGGTCCTGGCGCTGGGTCAGGATGGTGTTGATCACCGCCAGGCCGACGGCACCGCCCAGATTGCGCGTCAGGTTGAACAGGCCGGATGCGCCGCGCATGCGCGCCGGCGGCATGGTGCCGAGCGCGATGTTGTTGATCGGCACCATGCACAACATCAGCCCGACGCCACGCAGGATCTGCGGGATGAACAGCTCGTAGAAGTCCCAGTCGGCCGTCAGGTGCGCCATGATCCAGGTGCCGCTGGCAAAGCTGGCAAAGCCGATGGTCATCAGCACCCGCGGATCGAGCTTGCCCGACAGGATGCCAGCAACCGGCGCAGTTACGAACATCGCCAGGCCCGAGACGAACATCGTCTCGCCGATCATCAGCGAATCGTAGCCGCGGATGCGCCCGAGATAGAGCGGATAGAGATAGGTAAGGCCATAGAGCCCGATGCCCATGACGAAGGAGAACATCGAGCCGAAGGCAAAGTTGCGGTTGGAGAACGCCCGGAGATCAACCACCGGGAATTCCACCTTGAAGGCCCTGTAGAAGAAGATCACCGCGGCGATGACAGTTGCAACGGCGCCCATGACGATGTGATCGTCATTGAACCAGTCGTTGGCGTTGCCTTCTTCCAGAACATATTCGAGCGAGCCGAGGAAGACCGCCATGGAGGCGAGCCCCCACCAGTCGAACTTCTTGAAGAGGCTCAATTCCGGCTTGTCGAAATCGATAAAGGTCCAGGTCAGCGTCGCGACGATGATGCCGGGAATGACGTTGACGAGAAACAGCCAGTGCCAGGAAAAGGCGTGGCTGAGGTAACCGCCAACGGTCGGGCCGATGGTCGGCGCCAGCGTGGCGATCAGGCCGATGATCGGCGAGACGATGTTGCGCTTCGACGGCGGGAAAATGGTGAAGGCGGCCGCAAACACCGACGGGATCATGCCGCCGCCAATAAAGCCCTGGATCGCCCGGTAGACGATCATCTGGTCGATGTTGGTGGCGGTCGCGGCCAGCGCGCTTGCCGCCGTAAAGCCGGCCGCCGACACCGAAAACAGGACCCGGGTCGACACGATGCGCGCCAGCGTGCCCGACAGCGGGATCATGATGACTTCGGCGATGAGGTAGGAGGTCTGCACCCAGCCGATTTCGTCGGAGCCGGCTGACAGACCGGCCTGAATTTCGGCGAGCGACGCCGAAACGATCTGGATGTCGAGGATCGCCATGAACATGCCGACGACCATGGCGAAGAAGGCGATCAGCCTTCTCGGGTCCATATGTTCCTCGACCTTCGGTGCGGCTGCCGCCACCGAGCCTGCTGTTGCCGTTGCGGCCATCTGAGCCACTCCCTGCGTGTAAAGGCGCGGCCGGCGCGTTCGATCGAACATGCCGGCGCGTCGGGGCCCGATTACTTCGTGGCGGCGACCTTGGTCTCAGCGGGTGCCGTGCGCGTGTCGACATCGACGACCACGCTCAAGCCAGCGCGCAGATGGCCTTCCGCCAGCACATCGGCCGGCAGCGTGATGCGCACCGGCACGCGCTGGATCACCTTGGTGAAGTTGCCTGTGGCGTTTTCGGCCGGCAGCAGCGAGAACACCGAGCCGGATGCCGGCGAGATGGAGGCAACCGTGCCTTCGATCGCGTGCTCGTCATAGGCGTCGATGTGAACCTTGACCTTCGAGCCGGGGACCAGATGCGCGATCTGCGTCTCCTTGAAGTTGGCGTCGATGTAGAGCTGGTCGACAGGGACGAGTGCCGCCAGCCTCTGGCCGGCAGAGACGAGATCGCCGACCTGGACGGCGACGTTGCCGATGACGCCGTCATAGGGCGCCTTCAAGACGGTGAAGCCGAGGTCGCGATTGGCCTTGTCGCGGGCAAGCTCCAGCGAGCGGATCTGGCTTTCCGCCTCGGCGCGCTGAGCCTGCAGCACGGTGATGTTGGCGTTGGCAGTCGCGATGTTGGCATCGGCGCCGGCAAGGTTTGCCCGCGCCTGATCCAGCGCCACGTCGGCATTATCGCGGGAAGCAACGGTGCCGACGTCCTTGGACTGGAGGTCGCTTGCGCGCTTTTGCGCAAGTTCGGCGCCGCGCACCGTTGCTTCGAGAGCATTTTTCTGGGCTTCGGCCTGGGCAAGGCTCGCCTTTGCGCCGGCGATCTGCGCGTCGAAGCGGCTGAGCGCCAACTTCTGCGTGGCGATCTGGGCCTCGGTCTGCTCGGCGGCGATGCGATAGTCGCCGTCATCGAGCGTGACCAGCGGGTCGCCGGCCTTCACCTGCTGGTTGGCGACGACGTCGACCTTGGCGACATAACCCGAAACCTTCGGGGAGATCGTGGCGATGTCGCCCTCGATATAGGCGTCGTCGGTCGAAACCATGAAACGGCCATTGGTCCACCAGTCATAGCCATACCAGCCGCCTGCGGCCAAAGCTGCGAGGCCGAGAACGGGCAAGATCGGGCTGCGCTTCTTCTTTTTCGAAGCGACTTCGACAGCGGGTTCCTGCGTGAGCGCAGGCGCCTCGGCAGTCGCCCCCTTAGCCTCGGGCGCGGCCTCATGGGTCTGCGGAACTTCAAAATCCTCGCCGACAGGGCGAACGCGAGCGGCGCTGGACGTTTTGGATGCGGACATGGGTACCGGCCTGGTTAATGAGTGGTGATTGAACTGAACCGTTCGGTTCGATCGAAGCTTGACTTAGTCGCTTTTACGTCGCATATCAAGGGGGAATCGAACCACGCAGTTCGATGGACGTAATTTGATGCGAACAGGACGGGTACAGACGGCGATCATGGAACCAGCAAAGACCGGACAGAAAGAGACCATCCAGCCCGACAACGGCATGGACGAGCAGCTTTGTCCCGGCGGCGGACGCCATGCGGCGGGCGAAGACCCCGCCAAGCGCGAGCAGATCCTGGAAGGTGCCCGGCGCGCCTTCATGAACCAGGGCTTCGACGCCGCCAGTATGAACGACATCACCCGCGAGGCCGGCGTCTCCAAGGGCACGCTCTACGTCTATTTCGAAAACAAGGAAGACCTGTTCAAGGCGCTGATCATCCAGGGCAAGACCCGGGTGGTTCAGACTGCCAAGCATGCGCTCAACGATCACGACGATGTCGAGGAATCGCTTTTTGATTTCGGCGTGACGCTGACCACCAGCATGACCGCCGAGGAAACAATCCGCTCCATGCGCATGGTGATCGGCGTGATCGACCGCATGCCGCATCTGGCCGAACGCTTCTTCAGCGAGGCGCCGGAAAACGGCTATACCGTGCTCAAGGCCTATCTCGACCGCCAGGTCCCGGCCGGTACGCTCGACATCGACAACACGGAGATGGCGGCGCGGCAGTTCATCGAGATGGCACAGGCGGGCCTCTTCAAGCACCGGCTGTTCGGTGGCATGTGTTCGGCGCCACCGCGCGAGCAGATCGAGGGCACGGTTACGGCAGCTGTGCGGGTCTTCATGGCCGCATACGGACCGAAGAAGACGGCTTGAGACGAACGCGCATTCGGTGTGCCCCTTCAATCCAGCAATTGCGATCAAGCACGCCTTCCAGCAAAACCCTATGAGCATGGGTGTCTGCCACGGGAGTGATCATGAGTGCCATCGGAAGGGCGATCTGGTTCATCGAGAGCCATTTCGCGAGCGATATATCGCTGGAAGAGATCGCTGAGGCCGCCGGCCTGTCGCGCTTTCACCTGTCACGCGTCTTCGGACTGGTGACGGGTTACTCCATCAGCGCCTATATCCGCGCACGGCGCCTGAGCGGCGCTGCGCAAAGCCTTGCCGACGGCTCCTCCAGCATTCTCGCGGTGGCCCTCGAAGCAGGCTACGGCTCGCACGAGGCCTTCACCCGTGCCTTTCGCGAGCAGTTCGGCGTAACGCCGGAGACCGTGCGCAAGCAAGGGCACCTCGGCAACATCGAACTGACGGAGCCAATCAGAATGGACGACACCCGCCTCCTCAAACTGGACCCGCCGCGCTTCGAAGACAGCCCGGCCTTGCTTCTCGCCGGCCTTGGTGAAACCTATGCCTACGGCCGCACCGAAGGCATTCCTTCGCTCTGGCAACGCTTCAACACCCACTTCGGCAACATCCGAGGGCAGAAGGGCAACATCGCCTATGGCGTCTGCAGCCAGAACGACAGTGAAGCAGGCAGCTTTCACTATATGGCGGCAGTCGAAATCGACGATGCCGGCGCCCTGCCCGCCGGCTTTACGACCATCAAACTGCCGAAGCAGCGCTATGCCGTGTTCCTGCATCGCGGCCATATCTCATCGATCGCGACGACCGCCCACCGGATCTTCGGCACCTGGTTGCCGGAGTCCGGCCTTCAGCACGGTGAAACGCCCGATCTGATCGAGCGCTATGACGAGCGCTTCGACCCGCATTCGGGCATGGGTGTTGTGGAAATGTGGATCCCGATCAAACCGTAAACGGTAAAGCGCCGCCGCAAACGCCCGGCGGCGCTTGTCACTCTCGCATAGTTGCTTAAATACTGCCGCGATTCTTGCGCGACGACGCGCCACCGAGACAAGGAAAGATCGCTGATGCAGGATTTAATGCTGCTAGCCCAGGACCCGGCCGCCTGGGTTGCCCTCATAACACTGGTTGTCATGGAGGTGGTTCTCGGCATCGACAATCTGATCTTCATCTCGATCCTCACCAACAAGCTGCCGCCCGAACACCGTGAAAAGGCCCGCCGCATCGGCATCGGCCTGGCGCTCGTCATGCGCCTCGCTCTGCTCGGCACCATCGCGTGGATCGTCAAGCTGACGACGCCCGTCTTCGAGGTCTTCGGACATGGCTTCTCCTGGAAGGACCTGATCCTGATCGCCGGCGGCCTGTTCCTCGTCTGGAAGGCAACCAAGGAAATCCATCACAATGTCGACCCGGCCGACCATGGCGAGGATTTCATCGCCTCGTCGGCGATCAACAGCTTCGGTGCGGCGATCGGCCAGATCCTGCTGCTCGACCTGGTCTTCTCGGTCGACAGCATCATCACCGCCGTCGGCATGACGCCGCATCTGCCGATCATGGTCATCGCCGTTCTCGCCGCCGTCACGGTGATGCTCGTTGCTGCAAACCCGCTTGCCAACTTCATCGAAAGGAACCCGACGATCGTCATGCTGGCGCTCGCCTTCCTCCTGATGATCGGCACGACGCTGATCGCCGAAGGCATGGGCCTGCACGTGCCGAAGGGCTACATCTATGCCGCCATGGCCTTTTCGGCCCTGGTCGAGGTTCTCAACATGGTGGCTCGCAATGCGCGGCTGCGAAAGAAGGCCGCCGGCAAGCCGCAGTGATCTGAGGCCATTGTCGAAAAGCAAAAGGGCGGGGCTACATGGCTCCGCCTTTTTCGTGAACTCCACAAAAAAAGGCCTGCATCACGGGGGATGCAGGCCACCTTGCTGCAAGCGTTTGCGAGGGCACAAGCCGGACGGGTCAGGGAGCTCGACTGCCATTTCGTTGGCCACGGGAAGAAATCGGAAAAATTCCCGTGTTCTCCACCTCCGCCTTGTCCGATTGGCACAGCCCGCGCCTCTCGAACGGGTAACGCATCACCCGGTCGATCGTTCCGGTGGACGTCAGGCGTCGGGACGGTGGCCGATCTCCACCAGGATGTTGCCGGGGACGACCATATAGAAGACATAGGCGCCATGCCGCTCTTCCGGATCGGTCATGCGGATGCCCGTCGGCAGGATACGTCGATAGGCATCCTCGACCTCTGTCCTCTCAGACAGCAGGAAGCCGACATGATAGGTCTGCAGGCCGAGGCTGACCTGGTCGCCACCGCCGAGCCTGGCAATCGGCGGGCTGATCACGAGCACCATGCCGGCCTCGTCGGCGAGGCGATAAAAGGCGTCCTTGCCGCGCGTTTCAACGAGCATGAAGCCGAGATGGTCGATGAAGAAACTCGCCGTTTCGGCAACGACGGGGCTGTGAAGATCGAGATGGTTCAGTCGCATATCCAGTCTCCGTGTTTTGAGAAACGCGGCGGACTGCGTCTGATCCGGATACACCCCGCCGCGGACCGATGCGGATGCATCGGAACCACGCCGCGGGTTCGAACGATCAGGTTCGAGCAGAGCTTCGCAAGGACTGGGACAGCCTCGCGAAGGGACCGGGCTTACCATATCCGGTCCTGCCTTTTTCGACACGGGATGTGTAGCGCAGCCAGTTTGCGCCGGCAAGATCGCTGAAATCAGTTCGTCTCTGCGTCCGGATCCACCTTTTGCAACTCCTGCAGATAGGCGTCGAGACGATCGAACTTCTCTTCCCAGAAACCGCGGTAGCTATCGAGCCAGCTGTTGACGTCGCGCAAGGGTGCGGCTTCAAGTCGGCAGGGGCGCCACTGCGCCTCGCGGCCGCGGCTGATCAATCCGGCGCGCTCGAGGACTTTCAAGTGTTTGGAAACGGCCGGCAGGCTCATCTCGAACGGCTCCGCCAGTTCGCCGACCGAAGCCTCGCCGAGAGAGAGCCGGGCAAGGATGGCCCTGCGCGTCGGATCGGCGAGGGCTGAAAGCGTGGTCGACAGGCGATCTTCCGGCATTTTCTAAAAAACCTTTCAGTTAAATAACCTTACGGTTCAATATAACCAGCCATCGGCAGTGTCAACAAAAAGTGGCGTGATCCACTTTCCGTTGACATGCCCCATGTTCTATGGTCTCACGCGAGCCGACTGGAAAGCCCGCCGATACCGCTTGTGCGGCACCCCTACGGGCCTTTCCTTCCCATAAAATGCGCGCCCGGCGGCCGGACTTGTCTTCCGGCAAGGGGCGAGAAGCACGTCAAACGGGCAAAGACCATGGCAGATTCAGCAGTTCGGGTACGCATCGCACCCTCCCCCACCGGCGAGCCGCATGTCGGCACCGCCTATATCGCACTGTTCAACTATCTCTTCGCAAAGAAGCACGGCGGCACCTTCATCCTCAGGATCGAAGATACCGATGCCACCCGCTCGACGCCGGAGTTCGAGCAGAAGGTGCTGGATGCGCTGAAATGGTGCGGGCTGGAATGGTCCGAAGGCCCTGACGTCGGCGGCCCCTACGGACCCTACCGCCAGAGCGACCGCAAGGACATCTACCTCGACTACGTCCGACAGATCGAGAAGAACGGCCACGGCTTCCGCTGTTTCTGCACGCCCGAGCGGCTAGAGCAGATGCGCGAGGCCCAGCGCGCCGCCGGCAAGCAGCCGAAATATGACGGCCACTGCCTGACGCTTTCCGCCGAAGAAGTGACCAGCCGCGTCGACGCCGGCGAGCCGCACGTCGTGCGCATGAAGATCCCGACCGAGGGCTCCTGCAAGTTCACCGACGGCGTCTATGGCGACGTCGAGATCCCGTGGGATTCGGTCGACATGCAGGTTCTGCTCAAGGCCGACGGCATGCCCACCTATCACATGGCAAACGTCGTCGACGACTATCTGATGAAGATCACCCACGTCGCGCGCGGCGAGGAGTGGCTGGCCTCGGTGCCGAAGCACATCCTGATCTATCAATATCTCGGCCTGACGCCGCCGGTGTTCATGCACCTGTCGCTGATGCGCAATGCCGACAAGTCGAAGCTGTCGAAGCGCAAGAACCCAACCTCGATCTCCTATTATTCGGCGCTCGGCTACCTGCCGGAAGCGCTGATGAATTTCCTCGGCCTGTTCTTCATCCAGATCGCCGAAGGCGAGGAGCTGATGACCATGGCCGAGCTTGCCGAAAAGTTCGACCCGGACAACCTGTCGAAGTCGGGCGCGATCTTCGACATACAGAAGCTCGACTGGCTGAACGGCCGCTGGATCCGCGAGAAGCTGAGCGACGACGAATTCCTCGGCCGGGTGCTGGCCTGGGCGTCCGAAAACGATCGCCTGAAGCAGGGCCTGAAGCTGTCGCAGTCGCGCATCTCCAAGCTCGGCGAACTGCCTGGTCTGGCCGACTTCCTGTTGAAGTCAGACCTCGGACTCGAGCCCTCGGCCTTCGGCAAGATCAAGTCGAGCCCGGAAGAACTGGTCGAGATCTTCAACACGGTTCAGCCGGACCTGGAAAAGATCCTCGAATGGAACAAGGAAACGATCGAGGCGGAACTGCGCGCGATTGCCGACCGCATGGGCAAGAAGCTCAAGGTCGTGCTGGCACCGCTGTTTGTCGCGGTTTCCGGCTCGTCGCGCTCCCTGCCGCTCTTCGACAGCATGGAACTGCTCGGCCGCTCGGTCGTGCGCCAGCGGTTGAAGGTTGCAGGTCAGGTCGCCGCCTCGATGGCCGGCAGCGGAAAGTAAGGACAGGACGATGAACGACAAGACCGAGACAACAGCCCTCTCCTCCGACGTGACGGAAGTGCGCGCGCAGAAGCTGAAGCTGCTGCGCGAACAGATCGGCGACGTCTATCCGGCGCATTTCCACCGCACGATGACCAATGCCGAGCTGGCAGCGAAGTACGAGAACCTGGAGCTCGACACCGAGACGCAGGACGTCGTCACGGTCGCCGGCCGCGTCTACTCGTCGCGCAACTCCGGCATGTTCATGGACATCCATGACGCCTCCGGCAAGATCCAGATCTTCAGCCACAAGGACACAACGCCGGAAGACGCGCGCGCACTGCTGCCCATGATCGACATCGGCGACATCATCGGCGTCACCGGCGTCGTGCGCCGCACCAAGCGTGGTGAGCTGACGATCAACGCGCAGGCGATCACCATGCTGACGAAGTCGCTGCTGCCGATGCCCGAGAAGTGGCATGGCCTCTCCGACATCGAGCTGCGCTACCGCAAGCGCCACCTCGACATCATGACCAACGAGGAATCCAAGCTCCGCTTCCAGCAGCGCAGCAGGATCGTCTCGGGTATCCGCCGCTTCATGGAAGACGACGGCTTCATGGAAGTCGAGACGCCGATGCTGCATTCGGTCTATGGCGGTGCCACGGCCGAACCGTTCAAGACCCACCACAACACGCTGAAGCTCGACATGTACCTGCGCATCGCGCCGGAACTGTACCTGAAGCGCACGCTGGTATCGGGCCTGACCGACAAGGTGTTCGAGATCAACCGCAACTTCCGCAACGAAGGCGTGTCAACGCGGCATAATCCCGAATTCACCATGATGGAGTGCTACTGGGCCTACGCCGACTACGAGGACATCATGGACCTCGTGGAGCGGCTGTTTGAGAAGCTCGCTCTGTCGATCCACGGTTCGACCGAATTCATGTTCGGCGACAAGGAAATCTCCTTCAAGGGTCCATTCCGTCGCGTGCCGATGCCGGATGCCGTCAAGGAAGCGACCGGCATCGATTTCCTGGCGATGAAGACCGACGAGGAAGCCCGCGTTGCCGCCAAGGCAGCCGGTTTCGAAGTCGAGAAAGACTGGACCTGGGGCGAATGCCTCGCCTTCGTCTTCGAAGAGAAGGTCGAGCCGACGCTGATCCAGCCGTCGCACGTCACCCATTTCCCGAAGGACATCTCGCCCTTTGCCAAGGAAGTTCCGGGCGAGCCGCGCCTCGTCGAGCGCTTCGAGACCTATTGCAACACCTGGGAACTCGGCAACGCGTTTTCCGAGCTCAACGATCCGGAAGAGCAGCGCGCCCGCATGGTCGAGCAGCTGGAGCAGGCGCATGCGCGCGGCGAGAAGGCCAAGCAGCTCGACGACGAGTTCCTTGATGCCATCGACCAGGGCATGCCGCCGGCAGGTGGCCTCGGCATCGGTGTCGACCGCCTGATCATGCTGCTCACCAATGCACCGTCGATCCGCGACATCATCCTGTTCCCGGCGCGCCGCAACAAGGCCGACTGATCAGGGCCACAACGGCACGAAACAAAGAGCCCGGCGCGAATGCGGCGGGCTTTTTCCGTTGTCGATGGTGAATTTGCCGGCGACGCGTCCGATCGTGCCATCGGCCTCTCAGTGGCCGGCAGGCGCCTCGGCGCTCTCGGCCTTGTGCTCTGCCGCTGCGACTTCGGGCGCTGCCTCGCCCTCGACAGCAATTGCGTTCGGATCGATGCAGGGCGAACGATCGTCCATACCGGCCATCATTCCACCGATATCGGCAACCGAAAGATCGACCGTGTTGCCGTGAAAGAAACCGGCCGAGTTGGCCGTGCCATCATTGTAGGACGCGCGGAAACGCTCATCCATGCCCGGCACGCTTTGCGGACCCGGTGCGAAAAGAACTTGCGCCCCGATCGCGGCGCCACGCACCGCAGCCCGCTCTTCCGGCCCGGCAGCATCGAGAACGACCACCTGATAGAGATCTGCCTTTTCCGACTTCGACAGCGCGCCGACCACGCGCAGCGCCGTGCGCATGCGTGCCTCGCCATCGGCACGGTCCGTCTTGATGTGCATGCGAACCCAGCGCTGCCCGTGATGGCCGAGCTTGACGGTCCTGACCAGCGTGCATTCGAGACCCGATGTGGCAGGCTTCGACATCTGCTCCATCAGCGCGTCGCGGCCGACATAGACGGCGGCAGCACCTGAGGCGGCCGACACGCCGAATGCGGCGGCAAGGATGACGACCAGCCTCTTCGATGGGCGCAACTTGCCGAGAATAGCCTTCACGAGAATGGCTCCGCTGTCATGACAGGAACTGAAACAAAAGCCCGAAGGCGCCTGGCAAGGATAAGCGCTCGACCTTTCGGAAAGTTTAAGCGGGTTCGGCGGTTGGGTGATCGAAAACAACACGGTTCATGCCGGAGGCGTCATCAGCTTTGCCGTCAGGCATGCCCGGCTGGGATCGATCACCGATTGACTTTCGCGGGCATCTTGCCTCCATTGCGACCCGTCAAACGCAAGAAAAAGAAAAGAAGAACACATGCACAAGGTTATCTTTGATACGGATCCGGGCATCGACGATGCGATGGCCCTGCTCTTCCTCCACCGCCACCCGGATATCGATCTCATCGGCATCACCACGGTCTTCGGCAACGCCTCGGTCGAAACGACGACGCGCAACGCGCTGTTCCTGAAGCGTGAGTGGGGCATAAAGGCGCCGGTCGCCAAGGGTCTCGACAAGACCTTCAATCCGGACCGGCCGCATGTCGGCTGGCCGACCTTCATCCATGGCGATGACGGCCTCGGCAACATCGACGTGCCCGAGACGATCGACCTGCCGGTCGATCCGCGTTCGGCGCACCGCTTCATCATCGACACCGTGCGCGCCAACCCCGGCGAAGTGACGCTGATTGCCGTCGGTCGCATGACCAACCTGGCGCTGGCGCTACGCGAAGATCCGGACTTTGCGCCACTGGTGCGCGAAGTCGTGATCATGGGCGGCGCCTTCGACGTCAACGGCAACATCACGCCGGCTGCCGAAGCCAATATTCATGGTGACCCCGAGGCTGCCGACGTCGTCATGACGGCACCGTGGCCGGTGACCGTCGTCGGTCTCGACGTCACCACCAAGACGGTTATGACCAAGGCGATGCTTGCCGACATCGCCGAGCGCGGCGGAGCGCCGGCGAAGCTGCTTTCGGACATCTCGCAGTTCTACATCACCTTCTACGAGCAGCATGTGCCCGATGGCATGGTGGTGCACGACAGCTGCGCCTGCGCCTATGTCGTGGCGCCGGATCTGTTCAAGGTTCGCAGCGGCGTCATCCGCGTCGTCTGCGGCGGCATTGCCGATGGCCAGACGATCCAGAAGCCCGACAGCCGGTTGTTCCCGCCAAGCCCTTGGGACAACCTGCCGAGCCAGAAGGCCTGCATCGACATCGATGCAGCAGGGACGCTCAAGCTGATCGGCGACACGCTGGCACTGAACGGCTGATGCCATATCGAACGGACCGGCATTGCCGACCGTTCGAAAAACTTTGCAGCCATGGCTGGCGGATCCGTTTCCGCCAGCTATCTCTAAGGGCATGAAACCGGACGCCCTGCTCTATCCCGCTCCCAAAGGTCTCTACTGCGAGATCGGGGATTTCTACATCGATCCGGTGCAGCCGGTCGATCGCGCGCTGATCACCCACGGCCATTCCGACCATGCCCGCGCCGGCCACGGCCAGGTGCTCGCCACCCGCGAAACCCTCGACATCATGCGCATCCGTTATGGCGAAGGCTTTTGCGGCACCAGCCAGACCGTAGCCCTGGGCGAGACGATAACCGTCAATGGCGTCGAGGTACGTTTTCACCCGGCCGGCCATGTTCTCGGCTCGGCGCAGATTTCGGTCATGGCCAAGGGCACGCGCATCGTTGTGTCGGGCGATTACAAACGACGGCGGGACCCGACCTGCCTGGCGTTCGAACCGATGCCCTGCGACGTCTTCATCACCGAGGCGACCTTCGGCCTGCCGGTCTTCCACCACCCTGACGACCGCACCGAAATGCGCAAGCTGCTGACGTCGCTGAAGCAATTTCCCGAGCGCACCCACGTGGTTGGCGCCTATGCGCTCGGCAAGGCGCAACGGGTGATCGCGCTTCTGCGCGAGCAGGGCTACGACCAGCCGATCTACATCCACGGCGCCCTGCAGAAACTCTGCGACTACTATCGGAGCGAAGACATCGACCTCGGCGAACTCCGCCCGGCAACGCTTGCCGCCGACGAGAAGCAGGACTTTGCCGGCACCGTCGTCATCGGCCCACCCGCCGCCTTTGCCGACCGCTGGGCCCGGCGCTTCGTCGATCCCCTGGCGATCTTCGCCTCGGGCTGGATGATGATCCGGCAGCGCGCCAAGCAGCGCGGCGTCGAGCTGCCGCTGGTCATCTCCGACCATTGCGACTGGCCTGAACTCACGCAAACGATCCGCGAGATCGCCCCCGCGCAGGTCTGGGTCACCCATGGCCGCGAGGAGGCGCTGGTGCGCTGGTGTGAGCTTGAGGGCATCGCCGCGCGGCCCTTGCATCTCGTCGGCTACGACGACGAGGGGGAATGAGCGATGAAGGCCTTCGCCGAACTGCTCGACCGCCTCGTCCTGACGCCGCAGCGCAACGCCAAGATCCGGCTGCTGGCGGACTACTTCCGATCCGCGCCTGATCCGGATCGCGGCTATGCGCTGGCGGCCATCGCCGGCACCCTGTCGCTCGCCACCGTCAAGCCGGCGATGATCCGTGACCTCCTGCTCGAGCGCATGGACGAAGTGTTGTTTCGCTATTCCTACGATTATGTCGGCGACCTCGCCGAAACGGTGTCGTTGGTCTGGGAGCCGCCGGAAGACGTTGTACCGGACGACATTCCGCTGGGCGACGCCATCGAGAAGCTGCAGACGACCGGCCGCGCCAACGTGCGCAGCGTCGTTCGCGACATGCTCGACCGGCTCGATACGTCGGCGCGCTTCGCCTTTCTGAAACTCGTGACCGGCGGCCTGCGCATCGGTGTCTCGGCCAAGCTTGCCAAGCAGGCGCTGGCCGAGATGGGCAGCAAGGACGTCACCGAGATCGAGACCCTCTGGCATGGGCTCGCCCCACCCTACCTGCCGCTCTTCCAGTGGCTGACGGGCGAAGCGGAAAGGCCGGTGCTGTCGACGCCCGCCGTCTTCCATTCGGTGATGCTTGCGACACCGGTCGGCGAAGGCGATCTCGATGGGCTCGACCCAAAGGACTTTGCCGCCGAATGGAAATGGGACGGCATCCGCGTGCAGCTTGCCAATGTCGGCGGCACCAGACGGCTCTATTCGCGCAGCGGCGATGAAATCTCCGGTGCTTTCCCCGACGTGCTGGAGGCATCAGACTTTTCCGGCATCATCGACGGCGAGCTGCTGGTCGGCGGCACCGCTCGCACCAACCGCGCCACCCGGACCTTTTCCGACCTGCAGCAGCGGCTGAACCGCAAGTCCGTCAGCCGCAGGATGCTCGACGAATACCCCGCCTTCATCCGCGCCTACGACGTCCTCTTTTCGGGCGAAACCGACGTTCGGGCAGAAGCCTTCCTGGCGCGACGGGCGATGCTGAGCGACCTCGTCGAACGGGCTTCGCCGCAGCATTTCGACCTGTCGCCGCTCGTGCCGTTTTCCTCCTGGGAAGAGCTCGACCAGCTCCGCTCCGAGCCGCCCGATCCCGTCATCGAAGGCATCATGCTGAAGCGACTGGATTCTCCCTATACCGCCGGCCGGGCCAAGGGTCCGTGGTTCAAGTGGAAGCGCGCGCCCTACAATGTCGACGCCGTGTTGATGTATGCCCAGCGCGGCCACGGCAAGCGCTCCAGCTACTATTCCGATTTCACCTTCGGCGTATGGACCGAGGTTGACGGCTTGGAAACGCTGGTGCCGGTGGGCAAGGCCTATTTCGGCTTCACCGATGCCGAACTGGAAATTCTCGACCGCTTCGTCAGGGACAATACCACCGAGCGCTTCGGTCCGGTGCGCGCAGTGCGAGCCGATCGCGATTTCGGCTTCGTTGTCGAGGTCGCGTTCGAAGGCCTCAACCGCTCGACGCGGCACAAGTCTGGCGTTGCCATGCGCTTTCCCCGTATCGCGCGGCTGCGGCAGGACAAGCTCCCTCATGAGGCCGACCGCCTGGAGACATTGCAGGCGATGATCGAGAGCAAATCGTGATCCATCGCGGGGAACCGGTCCGTTCAGCCTGCGTTTGAGCTGTTCGAACACCCGCAAGGAGATGCGACATGCCTGCAAAATCCAAGGCACAGCAGAAAGCGGCCGGCGCAGCACTTGCCGCCAAACGTGGAGACATGAAGAAATCCGAACTCAAGGGTGCGTCGCGCGAGATGGAGAAATCCATGACCGAAGGCGAACTGGAAGACCTTGCCGAAACCAAGCACAAGAAACTGCCCGAGCGCAAGACGTCAAAATGACCCTGGGCAGGCATAAAAGCCGGAACTAAAACAATAATTGTTAATACCAATTTGGGATCATCCCGGTCGTTTCGTATCCTTCTGATGCCGCCGGGGTGATCTTGTGCCTGCCAGACATGCCTTCGATCTCGGGAAAAAGAAACTCTCCGGGTTTCTGACGCCGAACTACCTTCCCGCGATCATCGCCTCTCTCGTCGTTCTGGTGGCTGGCATCCTCGCAGACAACCAGAACCAGGTGGTCTCCGAAGCGCGCGTGCGTTCACAGGTCGCCGACGAACTCAACCCGATCCGCTCCAAGCTTGAAGCCAGCATCAACGGCAACATCCAGCTCGTGCGGGGCCTGATCGGAACCATCGTCACCGAGCCGGGCATGGGGCAGCAGCGCTTCGCCGCTCTTTCGCGCAGCATCTTCACCGAACGCTCCCAATTGCGCAGCATCGCCGCCGCACCCGACCTCATCGTGCGCATGGCCTTTCCTATGCAAGGCAACGAAAAGGCGATCGGGCTCGACTACCGCAAGAACGAGGCGCAGCGCGCCGCCGTCATGAAGGTCAGGGATACCGGCAAGATGGTTCTGGCCGGCCCTGTGGATCTGGTGCAGGGCGGGCGCGGGCTGATCGGTCGTTTTCCGGTCTCGATCGAAGCGGGCGGCGGCAGCAACCGCTTCTGGGGCATCGTCTCGGCAGTCATCGACGTCGATCGTCTCTACAATGACAGCGGCCTCTTCTCCCCCTCGCTCGGCATCGATATCGCCATCACCGGCCGCGACGGGACGGGCAGCGGCGGTACGGCCTTCTACGGGAATGCCAAGGTCTTCGATCAGTCCCCGGTGGAGATGACGGTCCTATTGCCGGGAGGCTCCTGGCACATCGCTGCCATTCCCAAGGGCGGTTGGCCGCACACCGCGCGCAACGCCTGGCTCATCCGCGCGCTGATTGTCGCCGGCGGACTGATGATCGTCCTGCCGATGCTCCTGACCGGCCGGTTGATGAGCGAGCGCCAGAACAACATCCGCGCCCTCAGGCAGAGCAAGGCGCAATTGCAGGAACTGTCGCACCGCCTGAAGATCGCCCTCGACACCTCGGAGATCGGCATCTGGGAACTCGACATTGCCAGCGGCAAACTGCTCTGGGACGAGCGGATGAAGGAACTCTACGGCAAGACGGGATCTGTCCGTCAGGCCTATGACGACTGGAAGTCGACGCTGCATCCTGACGATGTCGCTCGTGCCGAGGAGGAGTTTGCCGAAGCACTTCGCTCGGGCGCCGCTTACAACTCCGAGTTTCGGGTGCGGCTGCCGGATGACACCGTGCGCCATATCCGTGCGGTTGGCTCGGCCTATGACGGCGCCGATGGGCGCAAGAAGTTCGTCGGCGTCAACTGGGACGTGACTGCCGACATCCAGACCCGTGCCACGCTGTCGGAAGCCAAGCGGCAGGCAGAAGCCCATAGCGCCGAACTGGAAGCAGCTCGCCACCGCATGGAATTCAATGCCCTGCACGATCCGCTGACCGGCCTGCCCAACCGCCGGTTTCTCGACCAGGTGCTTGCAGACAGAAGCCAGCATTTCGATGCCGAGGCGAGGCTCAGCATCTTTCACATGGATCTCGATCGGTTCAAGCAGATCAACGATACGCTCGGTCACGCCGCAGGCGACGAAATCCTACGTCACGCCGCAGAGCTGCTGCGCACCAACGCCAAGGAGAAGGACTTCGTCGCCCGCATCGGCGGCGACGAGTTCGTCATCGTCCGCCCGGAAGACAGCGCCGAGCCCGACGCGCGGCTCGCATCCTGCATCATCGAGGCGATGAGCGTTCCGGTTCGCTACAAGGACCAGGAATGCCGCATCGGAGTCAGCATCGGCATAGCCGCTCAAGCCCGACCGACCGACGATCTATCCCAGATCCTCGTCAATGCCGATATCGCCCTTTACGAGGCCAAGCGCCGCGGTCGCAACCGGCACGAAACCTTCACCGGCGATCTGAAGACCGCCGTGTTCAAGACCAAGCAGACCGCCGACGAAATCCTTCGCGGCTTGGAACACAAGGAATTCATCGCGCATTTCCAGCCGCAATTCTGTCCGAGCACCCTTGAGGTCATCGGCGTCGAAGCGCTCGCGCGCTGGGACCACCCGACCAAGGGGTTGCTGGGTCCGCACACCTTTCTCAAGACCGCCGAAGACATCAACGTCGTCGCGTCCATCGACCAGGTGATCCTGGAGCAGGCGCTGTTCCAGATCTACCGCTGGCAGGCCAACGGCATCCATATCCCGAAGGTTTCGGTCAACCTCTCCTATGCGCGTCTGCACGATGAAGGGCTGATCGACCGTCTCGAACAATTGCAGATCCCGCGCGGCCGCCTGTCCTTCGAGCTTCTGGAGTCGATCTCCTTCGACGAGAGCGACATCACCGTGCTGTCGAACATTCGCCGGATCAAGGAACTCGGCATCGATATCGAGATCGACGATTTTGGCACCGGTTATGCCTCGATCCTCAGCCTGTTGAAGCTGACCCCGCGGCGCCTGAAGATCGATCGCCAGCTGATTCTGCCGATCCTGGATTCGCCGACCGAAAAGCGCCTCGTCGAATCGATCATCGATATCGGCACGTCGCTCGGCATCGAAGTGATCGCTGAGGGCGTCGAAACGCTCGAGCACGCCCGCATGCTGCAGGAGCTTGGTTGTCATGGCCTGCAGGGCTATGCCTTTGCCCGGCCGATGAGCGCCAACGATCTCGCCACCTTTGTTTTCGAGCGCAGGTGGCAGGCGGCCTGACATCGCCGCTATCCGCCCGCGACGGTTCGGCACGTGCCCGTGCTGGTCAAAAATGACGCAATCTCACATTTTTCCCACCTTCGAGGCTTGGCAGCCCCCGGGAAAATCGTCATAAAAACATACGGCTGTTACCGCTATGCGGACTGTGACGGCATCGTCTGCGACCGTTGCATCAGCGATGGTCCTTGAGGGGCTTCGGCACCCAATCTCCATTATGCCCAAGAGAAGGGAACGGTACGATCGAATACGCGGGGAAATTGCTTTCTGTCTTCATCCTAGCCCCGTTCGCGGGAAGCCTCATTGCAATCTTCTTTCCGCCCGATCAACGCGGCGCCACAGCCTGGTTCGCAGGCGCAATCGCGCTTCTCTGCTTCCTGATTGCGGCCGGCCTCTACCCCTTCGTCACATCTGGCGGCGTTCTTCGCTATGAACTGGCCTGGATACCGGAACTCGGCCTCAACTTCACCTTGAGGATGGACGGCTTTGCCTGGCTGTTCACGGTGCTGGTGACCGCGATCGGCGTGCTCGTCGTGCTCTACGCCCGCTATTACATGGCGGCGGAAGATCCGGTGCCGCGCTTCTTTGCCCTGTTCCTCGCCTTCATGGGATCGATGCTCGGCGTCGTTCTTTCCGGCAACCTGATCTTGCTTGCGGTTTTCTGGGAGCTGACGAGCATCGTCTCCTTCCTGCTTATCGGCTATTGGCATCACAATGCCCACGCTCGCGACGGCGCGCGCATGGCGCTGACGATGACCGGCATGGGCGGGCTCTGCATGCTGGTCGGCCTGTTGATCATGGGCCGCATCGTCGGCAGCTACGATCTCGACGTCGTGCTCGCCTCTGGCGACATCATCCGCGAGCACCCGCTCTATCTGGCGACATTGGTGCTGATCCTGCTCGGCGCCCTGACCAAGAGCGCGCAGTTCCCGTTCCATTTCTGGCTGCCGCACGCGATGGCCGCACCGACTCCTGTTTCCGCCTATCTGCATTCGGCGACGATGGTAAAGGCAGGCGTTTTCCTGCTTGTGCGGTTCTGGCCTGTTATGGCCGGCACCGAGGCCTGGTTCTGGATCGTCGGGCTTGCCGGCCTGACGACGCTGCTTCTCGGCGCCTATTTCGCGATTTTCCAACAGGATCTGAAGGGGCTGCTCGCCTATTCGACCATCAGTCATCTCGGGCTGATCACAGTGCTGCTCAGCCTCGGCAGTCCGCTCGCCGCCGTCGCCGCCGTCTTCCACATCGTCAACCACGCTACCTTCAAGGCATCGCTGTTCATGGCAGCCGGCATCATCGACCATGAAACCGGGACGCGCGACATGCGCAAGCTCGGCGGGCTGATACGCTATATGCCGGGCACCGCCATGCTCGCGATGGTCGCGAGCGCCGCCATGGCCGGGGTGCCGCTGCTCAACGGCTTCATCTCCAAGGAGATGTTCTTCGCCGAGGCGATCGAGACGCATCAGGCCAACCTGCTCGACACGATCACGCCCTACGTCGCCACCCTCGCCGGCATGTTTGCCGTCACCTACTCGCTGCGCTTCATCCACAGCGTGTTCTTCGGCAAGACGCCGAGCGACCTGCCGAAGATCCCGCACGAGCCGCCGCGCTGGATGCGCGCACCGATCGAATTCCTGGTGCTGGCCTGCCTCGTCGTCGGCATCATTCCGGCGATCACGATCGGTCCGTTCCTGCACACCGCCGTCGTGTCCATCCTCGGCGCCAGCACGCCGCAATACAGCCTTTCGGTCTGGCACGGCTGGAACCTGCCGCTGATCATGAGCTTCGTGGCGCTTCTCGGCGGCATCGGCCTCTACTTCTTGATGCGCAACTATCTGGCAACCAGCACCGAGGGACCGCCGGTCTTCCGCCTGCTGCACGGCCAGCGTATCTTTGAGCGCGTCCTGGTCACGCTCTCGTGGAAATGGGCGCGTTCGCTCGAACAGCGGC
The DNA here is from genome assembly GCF_013283195.1 of Ensifer adhaerens. Lineage (GTDB taxonomy): Bacteria > Pseudomonadota > Alphaproteobacteria > Rhizobiales > Rhizobiaceae > Ensifer > Ensifer adhaerens_G. Next base: position 383,130 of record NZ_JABEKT010000005.1, read on the forward strand.
TCGGCACGCGCCGGCTGCAGCCGCAGATGCGCTTCCTCGTCTTCGTCGCGATCATGGCCGGTGCCCTGCCGCTGCTGCTCAACCACTACGAGCTGCCCCCGCTTCTGGTCCGTGGCATCGATCCGGCCTTTGCGCTTCTCTGGGCGATCGGCATCGCCTGCGCCGTCGGTGCCGCCTACCAGGCGAAATTCCACCGGCTGGCAGCGCTCGTGCTTCTCGGCGGCGCCGGTCTCGTGACCTGCATCACCTTCGTGTGGCTGTCGGCACCCGACCTTGCCGTCACCCAACTCCTCGTCGAGATCGTCACGACGGTGTTGATCCTGCTCGGCCTGCGCTGGCTGCCCAAGCGCATCGAGGACACTCAGGAATCCGAACTGCTTTCGTTGCGGGTACGCCTGCGGCGACTGCGCGACTTTGTGCTTGCCCTTGTGGCAGGCGGCGGCGTGGCGCTGATCGCCTATACGGTGATGACCCGACCGATGCCGGAAACCATCGCCAGCTATTTCCTCGAGCGCGCCTACAAGGAAGGCGGCGGCACCAATGTCGTCAACGTCATCCTCGTCGACTTCCGAGGCTTCGACACGCTCGGCGAGATCGCGGTGCTGGCCATCGTCGCACTGACCGTCTTTGCCCTTCTGCTGCGCTTCCGTCCGCAGGCCGACAGCCTGGAGGCGCCGGAACAACAGCAGGTCCAGAATGCCTTCGACGACGATCATCCCGACCGCGCCAAGGGCGACAGCGTCGCTGAATATCTGTTCGTTCCCTCGGTGATCATGCGCTGGATGTTCCCGGTCAGCGGCATGCTGGCGGCCTATTTCTTCCTGCGCGGTCATGACCTGCCGGGCGGCGGCTTTGCCGCCGGCATCGCCATGTCGATCGGCTTCATCCTGCAATACATGTCCGGCGGCACGCGTTGGGTCGAAGAGCGGCTGCGTATCCACCCGCTTCGCTGGATGAGCATCGGCATCATCGTCGCGGCGGCAACCGGCATCGGCTCATGGTTGTTCGGCTATCCTTTCCTGACCTCGCATGCCCAATACGTCACCCTGCCGATTGTCGGGAAGATCCCGCTGGCAAGTGCGATCTTCTTCGACCTCGGTGTCTTCTCGCTGGTGGTCGGGGCAACCGTCCTCATCCTGATCGCGCTCGCGCACCAGTCGATCCGCGCGCCGCGTGCCCATGCCCGCGCCCTTCGCGCCGCAAAGGAGGCGAAGTAATGGAGATCATCCTGTCTGCCGCCATCGGCGTCCTCACCGCTTCAGGCGTCTACCTCCTGCTTCGGCCGCGCACCTATCAGGTGATCATCGGTCTGTCGCTGCTCTCCTATGCCGTCAATCTCTTCATCTTCAGCATGGGCCGGTTGCGCGTGAACGCGCCTCCCATTCTGGAACCCGGCGGCGTCGGCGATCTCTCGCGCTATACCGATCCGGTGCCGCAGGCCCTGGTGCTGACCGCCATTGTCATCGGCTTTGCCATGACGGCGCTCTTCCTCGTCGTGCTGCTCGCCTCGCGCGGCTTCACCGGCACCGACCATGTCGACGGAAGGGAGCAGCGCAGTGAGTAATTGGCTGCACCACCTGATCATCCTGCCCATCCTCATACCGCTGATGGTCGGCGCGGCGATGATCCCGATCGACGAGCGCAACCGCATGGCCAAGGGCGTCATGGGCTTCGTCTCAACGCTTGTTCTTTTCGTGCTCTCGATGGTGCTGATGCGCGCAGCCGCCTCGACCGAAGGCTTCCTTGCCGGCACCAGCGTTTACCAGCTCGGCAACTGGCCGGCGCCGTTCGGGATCGTTCTGGTTCTCGACCGGCTATCGGCGCTGATGCTCTGCCTGACGAGCGGCCTGGCGCTTGCGGCCCAGGTCTATTCGATCGCCCGCTGGCACACCGCCGGCCATCACTTTCATTCGCTGTTCCAGCTCTTGATCGCCGGCCTCAACGGCGCGTTCCTGACGGGCGACCTGTTCAATCTCTTCGTCTTTTTCGAGCTCATGCTGGCGGCATCCTACGGCCTGCTGCTGCACGGATCCGGTCCGTTGCGCGTCAAGGCCGGCCTGCACTATGTCGCGATCAACCTTGCCGCCTCCTCGCTCTTCCTGATAGGCGTCAGCCTGATCTATGGTGCGACCGGCACGCTCAACATGGCCGATCTCGCCATCAAGCTTTCGACGATCTCGCCGGAAAACCGGCAGATGGTCGAAGTCGGCGCCGGCATCCTCGGTGTCGCCTTCCTGGTCAAGGCCGGCATGTGGCCCTTGAGCTTCTGGCTGCCGACCGCCTATTCGGCGGCGACGCCGCCGGTCGCGGCCGTCTTTGCCGTGCTGACCAAGGTCGGCATCTACGTCATACTGCGCCTGTCGCTGCTCGTCTTCGGCGCCAATGCCGGGGTTTCCGCCGGCTTCGGCCAGACGCTGCTCGTAATCGGCGGCATGCTGACGATCGCCTTCGGCGCGATCGGCGTGCTCGCCTCCCAGGCGATGGCGAGGCTCGCCGCCTATTCGGTGCTCGTCTCCTCCGGCACCTTGATGGCGGCGATCGGCCTCGGGCATTCGAGCATGATTGCCGGCGCGCTGTTCTACCTCGTCAGCTCGACGCTGACGATTTCGGCCTTCTTCCTGTTGATCGAACTGGTGGAGCGCGGCCGCGACGCCGGCGCCGACGTTCTGGCGGTGACGATGGAAGCCTATGGTGATGCCGACGAAGACGAAGAGGTCGATGAAGCGGGTGCGGCCATCCCCGGCACCATGGCCGTGCTCGGTCTCTGCTTCTGCCTTTGCGCACTTCTGCTGGCAGGATTGCCGCCGCTTTCCGGCTTCGTTGCCAAGTTCGCGATCCTGAGCGGTCTCTTCGGCCTCTCCGGCGCCGAACCCACACCGGCGCTTTCGGCCGCAGACTGGACCTATGTCACCTTGCTGATCCTGTCCGGCCTTTCCGCCATGATCGCCATGAACCGCGTCGGTATCCGCACCTTCTGGGCCTCGATCGAGAACACCGTGCCGCGGGTCTTCGTCATCGAGATCGCGCCGGTCGTGGTGCTGCTCGGCGCCTGCATCTTCCTCAGCCTGCAGGCCGGGCCGACGATGCGCTACATGCAGGCGACGGCGGATTCGCTGCTCAACCCCTCGGGCTACACAGAGCGCGTCCTGACGGCGCCGCGCGTGGGAGGGCAGTAACCGATGCGCACCTGGTTCCCCTACCCGCTTTTGTCCATCGGCCTCCTCATCATCTGGATGCTCTTGAACCAGTCGGTCGCCCCCGGCACCATCGTCATGGGCACGATCCTGGGCATCGCGCTCGCCTGGGTGACTCTCAAGCTTCACCCGGCGCGCTCGCATCCACGTCGGATCCTGCGCACGCTGCGCTTCGGCGCCAGCGTGTTCGTCGACGTCATCCGCTCCAACATCGCGGTTGTACGCGTCATCCTGCGCGTCGGACGCCGCGCCCCGAACTCGGGCTTCCTGACGGTCGACATCGATATCGAGGATGAAAACGCGCTGGCGCTGCTCGCCTGCATCATGACAGCAACCCCGGGCACTGCCTGGCTCGAATATGATCGCGGCCGGAAATCGCTGCTCTTCCACGTGCTCGACATGGAGAACGAGGAGGTCTGGATACAGACGGTCAAGCGCTACGAGGCCGGTTTGAAGGAGATGTTCGGATGACGGAGCTTGTAATCATCTGGTCGATCCTCGCAGCCCAGATCATGATCGGGCTTGCCATGGCCTTCGCGGCCTACCGCATGGTCAAGGGACCCCGGGCACAGGACCGCATCCTTGGCCTCGACACCCTCTACATCAATGCCATGCTGATGCTGCTGACGTTCGGCATCCGCACCGCCAACAGCATCTATTTCGAGTCCGCGCTGATCGTCGCGCTGATCGGCTTCGTCTCTTCGATCGCCTTTGGCAAGTTCCTGATGCGCGGGGAGGTGATCGAATGAGCCATCTGACCGACCTTCCGACCTGGGCTGCCGTCATCGTCTGCGTGCTGGTTCTTCTCGGCGCGGCGATTGCGCTGATCGGCTCGATCGGCCTGCTCCGTCTGCCGGATTTCTACACCCGTCTGCACGCGCCGACGCTTGCCACCAGCGGCGGCGTCATCCTCATCTGCACCGCCTCGATGGTCTGCTTTGCCGTGCTGCAGAACCGCTGGGTGTTTCACGAGGTCCTGATCATCGTCTTCGTGATCATGACGACGCCGGTCACGCTGATGCTGCTTGGCCAGGCCGCCCTTTACCGCGACCGCGTCGAGCAACGCCGCGGTGTGCCGCTGAAGCAGAAGCCGCTTCCCGTCCAGACCCCAGAAGAAACTGAAGAGTAAGCCTTACTCGCGGCCGCGAAAACGGCGCTGGTAGGCCGGATCGTAAAGTGAACTTTCGCGGAAGTCCGACGCTTCCAGCCCGGGACCGACGAAGATCAGCGCGGTGCGCTCGATCGGCTCTTCGGCGACCTTGGCCGCGATCGTGCCGAGCGTTCCCCGCACCACCCGCTCATCCGGCCACGACGCCTTGACGACGATCGCGACAGGGCAATCTGCGCCATAGAGCGGCGTCAGTTCCGCGACCACCTGATCGAGCGCATGGATGGCCAGATGAATGGCAAGCGTCGCGCCGGTGGCGCCGAAGCCGGTAAGCGTCTCGGTGTTGGGCATCGGCGAGGCACGGCCAGAAACCCGCGTCAGCACCAGGCTCTGGGCGACGGCGGGAATTGTCAGTTCACGACCAAGCGCTGCAGCGGCGGCCGCGAAGGACGGAACACCCGGTGTCATCGTGTAACCGATGCCATGCTTCTCCAGCCGGCGGATCTGTTCGGCGACCGCGCTCCAGACGGAAAGATCGCCGGAATGCAGCCGGGCGACATCCTCGCCAGCTTCCGCCGCGCGCACATATTCCGCCTCGATCTCATCGAGCGACATCGGCGCGGTATCGACGATGCGGGCGCGGGGCGGGCAATACTGCAAGAGCTCGGGCGAGACGATCGAGCCGGCATAGAGGCAGACCGGGCAGCGCCCAATCAGATCGCGACCGCGAACCGTGATCAGATCCGCAGCTCCGGGGCCCGCGCCGATGAAATGTACCGTCATGTGTCTCTCCGAACGTTCTAGGCGCTGTTCACGCAAATGCGGAACCGCGCCATTCTCTTTGTCTGATGCAAGTCCGCCCGCAGAACTCTCTAGCTCTTCGTCCAGGACCATTGCGTCACCGGCATCGCCGGCCGCCAGCCGGTCATTCCGCCAATCGGCAGCGCCCGGGCGATATCGATGCGGATCAGCGAGCCACCAAGCTTGGCGTGGCGTTGCAGCAGCACAGCTTCCATCTCCGTCGTCACCGCGTTGGCGACCAGCCGGCCGCCCTCGCCGAGCGCCGCGACCGCCGCATCCATGACGCCCGGCTCGCTGCCGCCGCCGCCGATGAAGATCGCATCGGGGCGTGAAAGACCTGACAGAGCTGCCGGTGCCTTGCCCTGGACGACCATCAGGCCGGGCACGCCGAACGCCTCTGCATTGCGGCCAACACGAACCGCACGCTCGGGCGAAGCCTCGATGGCAATCGCCCGCATCGCCGGATCGGCCAGCATCCATTCGATGCCGATCGAGCCTGAGCCCGCACCGATATCCCAGAGCAGTTCGCCCTTGCGCGGCGAGAGCGCCGACAGCGTCAGCGCCCGCACTTCCCGCTTTGTGATCTGGCCGTCATGTTCGAACAGCAGGTCGTCGCGCCCGGCCGAAAGCGGCAGCACCCGGCCGCCCTGATCGGCGGCAACTTCGATGGCGCAGACGTTGAGCGGATGGACGACACCGAGCATGAAGAGCGAGGCAATCTGCGTCGTCACGCGTTCGCCGGCGCCACCCAGCGCCTCCAGAACCGTCAGGCGCGACTGACCGAAGCCGTTTTCCGTCAAAAGTTCGGCGAGCGCCTTCGGTCCGGTTCCATCCGATGTCAGTGCCAGCACCCGGTTGCCCGGCTGCAGATGCGGCCGCACCAGGTCGATCGGCCGTCCGTGCAGCGACACGAGAGTCGCCTCCTGCAACGCCCAGCCGAGCCGCGAGGCGGCAAGGCTGAAGGAGGAAGGGGCAGGAAGGGTGCGGATCTCTGCCGCAGCAACGCGGCGCGCAAGCGTGGCGCCGACACCGAAGAAGAACGGGTCTCCCGAGGCGAGCACGACGACCGGGGTGCCGCGACGCGCAACAATTTCATCGACCGAACGGCCGAACGGGCTTTGCCAGACGCGCCCCTCGCCCTGGATCAGCGCGTGCGTCAACTCCATGTGGCGAGCGCCGCCATAGACCACCGGAGCTGCCGCAATCAGCCGCTTGGCCTCGTCGCCGAGACCGGCTACACCATCCTCGCCTATGCCGATGATGGTCAACCAGGGGGAGACGATGGCCGGCTCGCTGTTCGACACCTCAGCCATGGAAAAACCTCGTATTTTGATTCTTGGCGGGACGACCGAAGCCCGCGAACTGGCATCCCGCCTTGCCGGCGATACGCGTTATCAAACCGCGATCTCGCTTGCCGGCCGCACGGCCGATCCCCGCCCGCAACCGGTCAGGACCCGCATCGGCGGCTTTGGCGGCGCCGAAAGGCTGGCTACCTTCCTTGCCGCTGAACAGATCGCGCTGGTCGTCGACGCGACGCATCCCTTCGCCGCCCGGATTTCGCACAATGCCGCGATGGCCGCAAAGGCCGCGGGCGTGCGGCTGCTTGCGCTGCGCCGTCCGGAATGGCAGGCGCAAGCCGGCGACGACTGGACCGGCGTCGGCAGCGTCGCCGAGGCGGTGACCGCCCTTGGCGAAACGAAGCGCCGTGTCTTTCTCGCCATCGGTCGGCAGGAGGCCTTTCATTTCGAGGCAGCACCGCAGCACAGCTACGTCATCCGAAGCGTCGACCCGGTGAGCCCGCCGTTGAAGCTGCCGGATGCGACGGCGATCCTTGCCACCGGCCCGTTCGCCGAACCGGACGAAATCGAACTGCTGAGGGCCAATCGCATCGACGTGATCGTTGCCAAGAACAGCGGCGGCGCTGCCACCTATGGCAAGATCGCGGCGGCCCGCAAGCTGGGGGTTGCGGTGATCATGGTCGAGCGCCGCAAGCCCGCCGACGTCCCGTCGGTCGGCGACTGCGATGCCGCACTCGAACGCATCGATCACTGGCTGTCTCCGGCGTAGAAGCGCGGCGTGTAAACCAGATCCGGCTTGCCTTCGCGTTCAACGATGCGCGTTTCCGGCGAGCCGATGATGACGCAGGTCGCCATGTCGGCGCGGCTGGCATCGGCCTCGCCGAGCGGCATCACCGCGATGCGCTCGTCCGGCCGACCGGCGGCGCGACCGAAGATCACCGGCACCGTCGCCGGCAGCACACCGCGCAGGATCTCGAAGGCTTCACCGAGCTGCCACGGCCGCGCCTTGCTGATCGGGTTGTAGAGCGCGATCACCAGACCGGCTTCCGCCACAAGCTTCAGCCGTTTGGTGATGACCTCCCAGGGCTTCAGGTTGTCGGAAAGCGAAATGGCGCAGAAATCATGGCCGAGCGGCGCACCGATGCGCGCGGCAACGGCCAGCATTGCCGTCACGCCAGGCGTCACCACCAGATCGACTGTCTTCCATTCCGCCGGTCCCTTGTCGATCGCCTCGCAGACGGCAGCCGCCATCGCGAACACACCGGGATCGCCGCCCGAGACCATGCAGACCTTGGCGCCGGCAGCGGCGCGCGTCAGCGCCGCCTGTGCACGGTAAAGTTCCTCGCGATTGTCCGACGCGATGCGGATCTGGTCGGGCCTGAGATTCAGGCGGTCGAGATAGGGGAAATAGCCGAAGAATTCCTGCGCCTGCGAGACGGCCTCGGCCGTCTCCGGCGTCATCTGCGCGGGACTGCCGGGGCCGGTGCCGACGACATAGAGCGTGCCGCTCATGGTCTGTCCTTCCAGCCGGGAACGAGCACCAGCGAAAAGTAGGGCGCGTCGTCATCGGGCTTTTCCGCAAGCGCGGTCATGGCCGCGTTCTTCATCGTGCCGCGCTCGACATAGACGGCCTGGTCAAGCCGGCCGGAGGCGGCAAGCGCCCGACGGATCTTCGGCAGGTTGCGCCCGACCTTCATGATGACGGCGGCCTCGGTATCGGCCAGACGTCGGCCAAGCTCGCCTTCCGCCATCGTGCCCGGCAGCACCGATAGTACGTCGTCGCCCTGCACCAGCGGCAGGCCGGCAAGCGACCAGCAGCCGGACATGGCAGTGATGCCGGGAATGACTTCGACCGGGAAACGTCCGGCCAGCCGCACATGCAGGTGCATGTAGGATCCGTAGAACAGCGGATCACCTTCGCTTAAGACCGCGACGGTTCGGCCGGCTTCGAGATGCTGCGCGACCGCCTCGGCAGACGCGTTGTAGAAATCTGTGATCTGGCTCTTGTAGGCGCCGTCGTCCTTGTCGATCTCGGTGGTGACCGGATAGTAGAGCGGCAGCTCGACAAGACCCGGCTTCAACAGCCCCTCGACGACGGCGCGGCCATTGCCGCTTCGTCCCGCCTTGGCGAAATACGCAAGCACATCCGCCTCACCCAAGGCCTTGACGGCCTTGACGGTCAACAACTCCGGGTCGCCAGGCCCCGTACCGACGCCGATCAATCGGCCCATGACCGCGCCGCTCACAGGCCCGGCCTCGCGAGCGAATTGAGCGCCGCGGCCGTCATGGCGCTGCCGCCGAGGCGACCGCGCACGATGGCGAACGGCACGCCATAGGAATTCTCGGCAAGCGCATCCTTCGATTCAGCCGCGCCGACGAAGCCGACCGGCATGCCGATGATAGCCGCCGGCTTCGGCGCGCCATCGCGCAGCATTTCCAGCAAGTAAAAGAGCGCCGTCGGCGCGTTGCCGATGGCGACGACCGAACCCGCCATATACTCGCTCCAAAGCTTCAACGCCGCGGCCGAACGCGTATTGCCGATCTCGGCTGCGAGGTCCGGCGTACGCGGATCGCGAAGCGTACAGATCACCTCGTTGCCGGCAGGCAGACGTGCGCGTGTTACGCCGCGCGCCACCATCTCGGCATCGCAGAGGATCGGCGCACCGTTCTGAAGCGCGCTGCGTGCGGCGGTGACGAAGTCGGGAGAGAACACGAACTGCTTCGACGCCTCGACCAGGCCACAGGCATGGACCATGCGCACCGCGAGATCGGCTTCCTCCTCGGAAAAGGCGGAAAGGTCGGCTTCTGCCCGAATGATGGCGAAGGAACGCTCATAGATGGCGTTGCCATCCCGGATGTAATCATACTCAGGCATTTCTATCCCTGTTCGAACGCAGCCGAGACGCGCGCGGCACCCAGCCGTGTAAGACAGGACCGCGCCGATTCGCCAGCGTCTTTGTTTTCTCGCACCAGGCCGGCCAGCCGTTCCAGAGCGGATTTCATTCCATTTTCATCGGTGTAGGCATTCGCGCCATCCTTCGCCGCCCCATTTACGACAAGCCCATATCCTGATGGCGCACCCACCAGCGTCAGCGCCGACGCCTTCGGGCGGGCGCAGCCCTTGAGACAACCGGACAGATGCACCGTCAGCGAACCGTCGAAGAGATCCGGCACCGTTTCCACCCATAGCCGCGCCATCGCCTTGGTGTCCATCCATGCGGATGCGCAGCCGGTGCTGCCGGCGCAGGTGGCAATGTGGTTTCGCGGGTCGTCGGGTGCGATCCGCAAGCCCTGCGAAAGCGCCAGACGCTGAACGATTGCTGCCGCCGCACGCTCAAGGCCCAGCAGGAAAAAGCCGTGGCTTGGGGCGAGCCGAATTCCGCGCCCGCCAAGCTCGCTTGCTTGCTGCAGAAAAGCGATCAGGCTGGTGGCGTCGATCTGTGCATAGGCAAGCCCAAGGCCGAGAATTGTGCCTGCCGAACCGAGATCGTGCATGCCGACAACGGAAGAGGCCGGCGCCAAAGCTGGAGCGAACGGCACCTGGCCGGCGCCCGGCGGACAGAGCGCCCGCACTGCATCGATGTCCAGATCGCGGCCACGCGCCGCCGGACCGATGGCCGCCAAGGCCTCCAGAATCCGGATAACGACCGGCACGACAGCTTCGGTTCGAAGCGCGCAGACGGGCTTCGCCGTCGCCGCTGTCCCGGCAAGCGATAGCTCCCACCAGACGTCATCGCTGCGCCCGACGGCCTGCAGTCGCAAATCGGCAATGGTATCGCCGAGATGGAACCGGCCGCCGCCATCGACGATGATGGCGAGCTTCGGCGCCAGCTTTAAGGCAGCCCCTTGCGCAGCGATCACCTCCCGCAACGTCGCGGCGAGCGCCCGAGGGTCAACGATTTCTTCAGGGTCAATGCCGGCAAGCGGCGGCGTCTCGATCGCCACGCCATCGGGCACCACGATTGCCGCTTCGCCGATCGCCTCGGCAAGCGCGGGAACCGTTGATGCGATCAACCCGCGAACCTGCAGATTGCCGCGCGCGGTGATTTCCAGGAGGCCGTTGCCGAACCGGCTCGCGGCCTCCGCGACAGCGGAGAATTGCGAAAGCGCCAGGCTGCCGTCGAGCGGGCGCAACCGCACCAGCAGACCATCGCCGGTCTGCATCGGGGCTGCAAGCGACGGGCATGCCCCGCGACGCATGGAGGCGGCGACGTCAGTCATCGGCGGTGTCGGCACGGCGCACAGGGTCATCGGCAGGTCTCGGTCGCTCCTCACATCCGCCCTCGTCAGAGGGCTCGTTCTTCACCTGACGCTATAACACAGTGACCGACGTTGAGAGAGATCAAAGGCGACGGCAAAAGTCCTGAGAATGCAGCGGCAGCCGCGCCTATTCGTCGAAATCGGCACCCTTGCGCAACAGATAGATATCCATGATCCACCCCATCCGCTCGCGCGCCTGCGCCCGCGCCGCCAGGATCTTGCCCCTGACGTCGGCAAGGCGGCCGGAAATGACGATTTCGTCCGGCGTTCCGAGATAGGCGCCCCAATAGATCTCGGCTTCAGGGTCATCGATCCGCTGGAATGCCTGCTCGCCGTCAAGCATGACGACCGAGGTCTGGCTGCGCGCGGGAAAACTCTCCGCAAGCCGGCGACCGGTGGTGATCTCGACCGGTTTGCCTACGAGGTTCAGCGGGATGCGATGGCTGGCACAGAGCGCCTGCAGGCTGGTGATCCCGGGAAGAACGTCATAGTCGAAGACGACCTTGCCGCGCGCCTTCACCCGCTCGACGATGCGGATGGTGCTGTCGTAGAGCATCGGATCGCCCCAGACGAGAAAGGCGCCGATCCCGTCTTCGCTGAGTTCTCTGCCGATCAGGCGCTCGTAGATTTCGGCGATGCGGCCGTGCCAGTCGTCGACGCTGCCGTCATAGCTGACGCCTTCGGTGCGGCGGACCGGCACGGCGAATTCGACCGTGCGGCTGTCGGCGCGTGTCACGTAGCGCGCGCAGATCTCGCGGCGCACTTCGGCAAGCTCGGTTTTTTTCTCGCCCTTGGTCGGGATGAACAGCACGTCGGCGCGGTTGAGCGCGTTGATCGCCTGGACGGTCATGTGCTCCGGATTGCCGGAGCCGATGCCGATGATCAGAAGTTTTCGCACGGGCGTCCCTGCCGTTCGTCTAAGTGTTGCAGCGACCGTCGCGCGCCGGAACCGGCGCGTAGGCCTGACCCCGTGTCTTGGCGGATTGGCGGTTGAGACGCAAGCTCCACGCGCGACAGGGCTTCGGCCGCCAGCGCCATGACATCAGGGCGACGAAGGCGCCTCCGGATTTTCGGGCAGCGTCCAGTCGATCGGCTCGAAACCTTTGGAGACGAGGAATTCATTGGCCTGAGAGAAATGCCGGCAGCCGAGAAAACCGGAATGCGCAGACAGCGGCGATGGGTGCGGCGCCCGCAGCACCAGATGGCGCGAACGATCGACGAAGGCAGCCTTCTTCTGCGCATAGGACCCCCAGAGCAGAAACACCACAGGGTGATCGGCTTCGTTGACGGCGCGGATGATCGCATCGGTGAAGCGCTCCCAGCCGCGTCCCTGATGCGAGGCAGCCTGCCCGCGCTCGACGGTCAGCACGCTGTTGAGAAGCAGCACGCCCTGCTTTGCCCAGCTCTCGAGAAAGCCGTGACGGGCCGGCGCAATGCCGAGGTCGGTCTTCAGTTCCTTGTAGATGTTGACCAGCGACGGCGGCGTGCGCACGCCCGGGCGTACGCTGAAGCAGAGCCCGTGCGCCTGGCCGTCGCCGTGGTAGGGATCCTGTCCGAGGATGACGACACGCACCTTGTCGAGCGGCGTCAGATCGAGGGCGCGAAAATACTCGGATCCTCGCGGAAAGATCTGCCGTCCTTCGTTGCGCGCGGTGAGAAGGAACTGCTTGAGATCGCCCATATAAGGGCTGGAAAATTCCGGCTCCAGTGCCGCTTTCCAGCTCTCTTCGAGCTTCACTGCCGTTTCCATGCCACCTCCGCTTCGTTTCATCCGCTTGCGCCCCGGAATTTAGGCCGATCGGCCGACACCGCAAGCGGCAATCATGCACCGAGCCGCTTGTTTCACGGCTTTTACTAGCGCGCTCCAACAGCATTGTATTTCAACAGATACAACGCTAATCAGGAGGAGATATCGTTATATCCTGAAAAATATCACGAACTTGATGGAGGCAAGAATGATGAAACAACGCAGACAATTGCTGAAGGGTCTGGTGCTCGCCCTCGGCGTCGCCTGGGCCAGCGTTACCTACGCGCCAAACGCCGCCATGGCCGAAGACAAGGTAACCGTCTTTGCCGCCGCGAGCCTGAAGAACGCGCTCGATGCGATCAACGCCGAATGGCAGAAGGAAAGCGGCAAGGAAACGACCGTTTCCTATGCGGCAAGCTCGGCCCTTGCCAAGCAGGTCGAACAGGGCGCACCCGCCGACGTCTTCATCTCCGCCGATCTCGCCTGGATGGACTATCTGGCGGAGAAGAAGCTGATCAAGGACGACACCCGCGCCAACCTGCTCGGCAACCGCATCGTTCTGGTTTCGGGCAAGGCAGATGCGCAGCCGGTCGAGATAAAGCAAGGCTTTGACCTCGCAGCGCTGGTCGGCGACGGCCGCCTGGCGATGGGTGCGGTCGATTCCGTGCCGGCCGGCAAGTACGGCAAGGCAGCGCTTGAAAAGCTCGGCGTCTGGTCGACCGTCGAACAGAAGGTTGCCGGCGCGGAGAGCGTGCGTGCGGCACTGCTGCTCGTTTCGCGCGGCGAAGCGCCCTACGGTATCGTCTACCAGACCGACGCTGCAGCCGATCCGGGCGTCAAGGTCGTCGGCACCTTCCCGGAAGAAAGCCACCCGCCGATCATCTACCCGATCGCGATCACTGCGGACAGCAAGAGCGCCGATGCGGCCGCCTATGTCGACTTCATCAAGTCCGACAAGGCAGCACCACTCTTTGAAAAGCAGGGCTTCACCATCCTGAAATAACCGCTGCCTCGCCTGTGCATGAACGGGCGAAGCATCTATCTTGCTCCGGCGCCGCGAACCTCGCGGCGCCGGAGAATTCGACCGGGGGTGGCAAGACGGTGGATTGGTTGGAGTTGAGCGACGCGGAATGGACGGCGATCCTGCTGAGCCTGCGCGTGGCAACCGTCGCGATGATCTGCAGCCTGCCCTTTGCGCTCGGCGTCGCAATGCTGCTCGCGCGCGGCCGCTTCTGGGGCAAGGCGGTGCTGAACGGCCTCGTGCACATGCCGCTGATCCTGCCGCCGGTCGTCACCGGTTTTCTGCTTCTGCTGCTGTTTGGTCGTCGCGGACCGATCGGCGCTTTTCTTGCCGAACATTTCGGTCTGGTGTTCTCCTTCCGCTGGACCGGCGCTGCCCTTGCCTGCGCCGTCATGGCCTTTCCCCTGATGGTGCGCAGCATCCGACTGTCGATCGAGGCGGTCGACCGCAAGCTCGAGGATGCGGCAACCACGCTCGGCGCGGGACCCGTCTCGGTATTCTTCACCGTCACCCTGCCGCTGATCCTGCCGGGCATCATCGCCGGCATGGTTCTCGCCTTTGCCAAGGCGATGGGCGAATTCGGCGCGACGATCACCTTCGTCTCCAACATCCCCGGTGAGACGCAGACGCTGTCGGCCGCGATCTACACCTTCACCCAGGTGCCGGGCGGCGACGCCGGCGCCATGCGCCTGACGATCATCTCGGTCATCATCTCCATGGCGGCGCTGATGCTCTCGGAACTGCTGGCAAACGCTGCCGCCAAGCGGACGATTGCCGCATGACCCTTCTCGTCGAAGCCCGCCACCGGCTCGGAAATTTCTCCGTCGACGCCGCTTTCACCTCCGATGGCGGCGTCACCGCGCTGTTCGGCCGTTCGGGCTCGGGCAAAACCTCGCTCATCAACATCATCGCGGGCCTGATGAAGCCTGAAAGCGGCCGCGTGGTGCTCGACGGCGACATCATCGCCGACAGCGAGCGGCGGATCTTCACACCAGTGCATCGCCGCCGTTTCGGCTACGTGTTCCAGGAAGCGCGGCTGTTCCCGCATTTGAGCGTCGCCAGCAACCTTGCCTATGGCCGCTGGTTTGCCGGCAAGCAAGGCAAGGCAGCCGACACGACACGCATCGTCGAGATGCTCGGCATCAGCCATCTGCTCGAGCGCAACCCCTCGGCCCTGTCGGGCGGCGAACGCCAACGCGTCGCCATCGGCCGCGCCTTGCTGGCCGCGCCCCGCCTGCTTCTGATGGATGAGCCGCTCGCCGCCCTCGACGAGGCCCGCAAGGCCGAAATCCTGCCCTATCTCGAACGCTTGCGCGACGATGCCGGTATCCCGATCGTCTATGTCAGCCATTCCGTCAGCGAAGTCGCGCGTCTCGCCCAGCGGGTCGTGGTGCTCGAAGATGGCCGCGTGAAGGCCTCGGGTGCGGCTGCCGACGTGCTGAGCGCGCCGGCAGCGACGGTCGCCACCGGCCTGCGCGAAGCGGGCGTTCTGCTAGAAGGCGTGGTCGAGACGCACGACACCACGCATGACCTGACGACGGTGCGCGTCGGCGAGCGGTTGATCCGGGTGCCGAAAATCGACCTCGCGCCGGGACACGCCTTGCGCCTGCATATCGCCGCGCGCGACGTCATGCTGGCGACGGCCCGCCCTGAGGGCATCAGCGCGCTCAACGTGCTGGAGGGGACGATCGTCGAAATGACACCGGGCGAGAAGGGCAGCGTCGATATCAGGGTCGATTGCGGCGGCACAACGATCGCATCGCGCATCACCAGCTTTTCACGCGATGCGCTTCAACTGCATCAGGGAAAGCCGATCCACGCGATCATAAAGTCCGTGGCGATCGATCACTGATCGGCGTCTGGTCGGGATCGCGCGCGTCTTCCAGCCAGGCGAGATCGTCGGCAATTGCCGCCCGCGCCTTTGCCTCCATCTCGCGATAGCGGCGGATCAGCGTCTCGCCGAAAGGGGTCAGCGCCGCGCCGCCGCCCTGTTTGCCGCCGCGCTGACTTTCGACCGACGGCTCCTTGAACATCCGGTTCAAGGCATCGACCAGCAACCAGGCCCGGCGGTAGGACATGTCCATGGCCCGGCCGGCCGCCGAGATCGATCCGGTCTCACGGATATGTTCCAGAAGCATGATCTTGCCGCGCCCGAGCCGGTCTTCGAGCGGGAAGTCGATGCGCAGGATCGGGCGAAGGTCGTCGGGGCGGTCGTTCATGCGCGAAACATAGAAGCTTGCGCGCCAAATCGAAAGACTGCGCCGATGGCATCAAACCGATTTCGCACCATCCGATCGACGCAAACATTGAAATGATCAGAAAGCTAGAATCCGGGCCTTGATCTGGCAGTGCCGGCATGCACCGATGGCGCGTTCGCAAACCCCGCCTGAAAGCTCCCTCCCATGCCCGGTCCCACTCTCGATATCGTCGAAACCGATCAGAACCTACCGGCGAAAGCCGATGTCGTCATCGTCGGCGGCGGCATCATCGGTGTCAGCACCGCACTGTTTCTGGCAGAGCGCGGCATCGACGTCGTGCTCTGCGAAAAGGGCGTGCCCGGCGCTGAGCAGTCTAGCCGCAACTGGGGATGGGTGCGCGTCATGGGCCGGGATGAGCGGGAAATACCGCTGGCAATCGAGGCGCTGAAGATCTGGGATACGCTCGATGCGCGCATCGGTGGCGAGACCGGCTTTCGCCGCAACGGCATCCTTTACATTTCCGAGAATGAGACCGACATCGCCAACCGCGATGCCTGGTTGGCGATGGCGAGACCCTATGGCGTCGATAGCAGACAGATCGGGTCGGAAGAAACGGAAGCGTTGATGCCGGGCGCCGGCATCCGCTACCAGGGTGCGCTGCACACGCCGAGCGACGGACGGGCCGAGCCGCAAAAGGCGGTACCGGCGATCGTTGCCGGGGCGAGGCGCGCCGGTGCCCGCATCCTTTCGGGCTGCGCTGTCCGTGGCATCGAGAGACAAGCCGGGCGCATCAGCGCCGTCGTCACCGAAAAGGGCCGGATCGAAACCTCTGGTGTCGTCGTGGCCGGTGGCGCCTGGTCGCGGTTGTTCCTCAAAGGGCTCGGCATCCGGTTGCCGCAATTGAAAGTGCGCAACACCGTGCTTCGGACCAGCGCAGTCTCGGGCGGCCCCGAAGGCGCGGGTGCAACCGGCACCTACGCCTATCGCAAACGGCTCGACGGTGGCTACACAATTGCCGATGGCGGCGCCAACCTGCATCCTGTCGTGCCCGACAGTTTTGCCTTCTTCCGCGATTTCCAGCCGGCGCGAAAGGCCGAAGGCGATTCCGTTCAGGTCGGCCTCAGCGCCCAGAGCTGGCGCGAACTGTTCGAGATCGGCACTGTTCCGCTCGACCGCCCAGGCGCTTTCGAGCGGCATCGGGTGCTGGATCCGCAGCCCGACCAGCACTCGGCGCTGCGCGCATTCGACGAAGCCAGGAAGGCGTTGCCGTCGCTTCGCGAGGCGCGGGTGCAACAGGTCTGGGCGGGCCTGATCGACGTGACGCCCGACGCCGTGCCGGTGATCTCAACGGTCGAAAGCCTGCCCGGGCTGATCGTTGCCACGGGATTTTCCGGCCATGGCTTCGGCATCGGCCCGGGTGCCGGGCATCTGGTCGCCGACCTCGTCACCGGCGGAAAACCGATCGTCGATCCCACACCTTTTCGCCTCTCCCGCTTCTCCGACGGCACGCCGATCACCATCGCTCCGCCGGTTTGAACAGACGAACCAGAAGTCGTCACGCAAGAAAATTACGCGCAAGGCCAACCGGAAATCGCAGCGGCACCAGCCGCTGCCATGGCTATGGCAGGATTCTGTCTTTCTTCAGCTGCAAGCATCGCGAGCGGCCGAAAGGCCTTCATAAGCCCCTGAACTCGTGGCAGTCTGTGTGCATTCCCGTTGGGAGAACGGGGCTGAGGAGGAAGGCGTGACGACCTGGGCGGAGGAGCCTGCAGGTGGTCGCGGCCGCTTTTGCCGTCTGGCGACGTCCCGTTTTCCCCATGCTTGTAAGGTGCGCGTCGCGCACGCCGGAGGGAGGCCGGAAACCGCATGAGCGATCCCGATCGACTTAGCCTGCATGTGCCCGAACCGGCGGTCCGCCCGGGCGGCCAGCCGGACTTCTCCAACGTCAAGATCCCGAAGGCCGGCTCTGTGCCGAGGCCCGAGATCGACGTCGCGCCGGAGGAGATCCGCGACCTCGCCTATTCGATCATCCGCGTCCTGAACCGCGATGGTGAAGCCGTCGGCCCGTGGGCCGGGCTGTTGTCCGACGACGAGCTGCTTGCCGGCCTCAAGCACATGATGACGCTGCGCGCCTTCGATGCGCGCATGGTCATGGCGCAACGCCAGGGCAAGACGTCGTTCTACATGCAGCATCTGGGCGAAGAAGCGGTCAGCTGCGCCTTCCGCAAGGCGCTGAACAAGGGCGACATGAATTTCCCGACCTATCGTCAGGCGGGTCTGCTGATCGCCGACGAATACCCCATGGTCGAGATGATGAACCAGATCTTCTCGAACGAGAGCGACCCGTTGCGCGGCCGGCAACTGCCGATCATGTATTCCTCCAAGGAGCATGGCTTCTTCACCATCTCCGGCAACCTCGCCACCCAATATGTGCAGGCGGTCGGTTGGGCGATGGCTTCAGCCATCAAGAATGACACGAAGATCGCGGCCGCCTGGATCGGCGATGGCTCGACGGCGGAATCGGACTTCCATTCCGCCCTCGTCTTTGCCTCCACCTACAAGGCGCCAGTCATTCTCAACATCGTCAACAACCAATGGGCGATCTCGACCTTCCAGGGCATCGCCCGCGGCGGCTCCGGCACCTTTGCCGCCCGCGGCCTTGGTTTCGGCATTCCGGCGCTGCGCGTCGACGGCAACGACTATCTCGCCGTCTATGCGGTCGCCAAATGGGCAGCAGAACGCGCCCGACGCAATCTCGGCCCGACGGTGATCGAATACGTCACCTACCGCGTCGGCGCGCACTCCACCTCCGACGATCCGAGCGCCTATCGGCCGAAGACGGAATCGGAAGCCTGGCCACTCGGCGACCCCGTCCTCCGGCTGAAGAAGCACCTGATCCTGCGCGGCGCCTGGTCGGAAGAACGCCACACCCAGGCGGAAGCCGAGATTGTCGACGCGGTGATCCAGGCGCAGAAGCAGGCCGAGGGCCACGGCACCTTGCATGCCGGCGGCAGGCCCTCGGTGCGCGACATCTTCGAAGGCGTCTATGCCGAGATGCCGCCGCATATTCGCCGCCAGCGCCAGAAGGCAGGATACTGATATGGCCAGAATGACAATGATCGAGGCCGTGCGCAGCGCCATGGATGTCTCCATGGGGCGCGACGACAATGTCGTCGTCTTCGGCGAGGATGTCGGCTATTTCGGCGGCGTCTTCCGCTGCACGCAGGGGCTTCAGGCGAAATACGGCAAGACCCGTTGCTTCGACGCACCGATCAGCGAGAGCGGCATCGTCGGCACGGCGATCGGCATGGCGGCCTACGGGCTGAAGCCCTGCGTCGAGATCCAGTTCGCCGACTACATGTACCCGGCTTATGACCAGATCACCCAGGAAGCGGCGCGCATCCGCTATCGCTCCAACGGCGACTTCACCTGTCCGATCGTGCTACGCATGCCGACCGGCGGCGGCATCTTCGGCGGGCAGACGCACAGCCAGAGCCCGGAAGCGCTGTTCACCCATGTCTGCGGCCTCAAGGTCGTCGTGCCGTCCAACCCGTATGACGCCAAGGGCCTGCTGATCGCCTCGATAGAAGACCCGGATCCGGTGATGTTCCTGGAGCCGAAGCGGCTCTATAACGGCCCGTTCGACGGGCACCACGACCGCCCTGTCATTCCCTGGTCGAAGCACGATCTCGGCGAAGTGCCGGAAGGCCACTACACCATCCCGATCGGCAAGGCGGAAGTACGCCGCAAGGGCTCGGCCGTCACTGTGATTGCCTATGGCACCATGGTGCATGTGGCGCTGGCCGCCGCCGAAGAGACTGGCATCGACGCCGAGGTCATCGACCTTCGCAGCCTGCTGCCGCTCGATCTCGACGCCATTGTGCAATCGGTCGAAAAGACCGGGCGCTGCGTCGTCGTGCATGAGGCAACGCTGACCTCGGGCTTCGGCGGCGAAATCGCCTCGCTTGTCCAGGAGCACTGCTTCTATCATCTCGAAGCCCCGGTCGTGCGCGTCGCCGGCTGGGACACACCCTACCCGCATGCCCAGGAGTGGGACTATTTCCCCGGCCCGGCGCGCGTCGGACGCGCGCTCGTCGAAGTGATGGAGGCCTGAGCATGGGCGAATTCGTAATCAAGATGCCGGATGTCGGCGAAGGCGTGGCCGAGGCCGAGCTGGTCGAATGGCATGTGAAACCAGGCGATCCCGTGCGCGAGGACATGATCCTCGCTGCCGTGATGACCGACAAGGCGACGGTCGAAATTCCCTCGCCGGTCAACGGCACGGTGCTCTGGCTCGGCGCCGAGATCGGCGACACGGTCGCGGTCAAGGCGCCGCTGGTGCGCATCGAAATCGCGGGCGAAGGTGAAGCAACGCCTGCGCTGGATGAAAAGCCCGTCGCCAAGGAAGAAGAGAAACCGGCAGCGAAATCCGAGACCGCAGCTCCGGTCGCAAAACCGGCGCAGCCTGCAAAAGTGGAGGTGAAGACGCCGGCGTCCGCCGCCAATGGCGTGCACGTCTCCCCTGAACGTCTGGAAAAGGCACTGGCCTCACCGGCCGTGCGGCAACGCGCCCGAGACAGCGGCGTCGACCTGCGCCAGGTCAGCGGCAGCGGCCCTGCCGGCCGCATCACTCACGACGATCTCGACCAGTTTCTTGCCCGCGGCGCGCAACCGGCTGCAGTGCCTGCCGGGCTCGTGCGCAAGACTGCCGTCGACGAGATCAAGGTCACCGGCCTTCGCCGCCGCATCGCCGAGAAGATGACGCTGTCGACCTCGCGCATCCCCCACATCACCTATGTGGAGGAGGTCGACATGACGGCGCTCGAAGACCTGCGCACGATGATGAACCGCGATCGCAAGCCGGATCAGCCGAAGTTGACGATCCTGCCCTATCTGATGCGCGCGCTGGTCCGGGCGATCGCCGATCTGCCCGGTGTCAACTCCACCTTCGACGACGGCGCCGGCATCATCAGCCGTCACCATGCCGTGCATATCGGCATCGCCACGCAGACGCCGGCAGGCCTGACCGTGCCGGTCGTGCGCCATGCCGAAGCGCGCGGCATCTGGGACTGCGCCATCGAGCTCAACCGGCTGGCGGAAGCGGCCCGCACCGGGACGGCGACGCGCGATGAGCTCACCGGCTCGACCATCACCATCTCCTCGCTCGGCGCGCTCGGCGGCATCGTCTCGACCCCGGTCATCAACCACCCCGAAGTGGCGATCGTCGGCGTCAACAAGCTGGCGGTCCGCCCGGTCTGGGACGGCACGCAGTTCGTGCCGCGCAAGATCATGAACCTGTCGTCGAGCTTCGATCATCGTGTCATCGACGGCTGGGATGCGGCGACCTTCGTGCAGCGGCTGAAGACGCTGCTCGAAACGCCTGCGCTCATTTTCGTGGAGGCTTGAGGCGAACATGAAGGAAATCTCCTGCAAGCTGCTCGTCATCGGCGCTGGCCCCGGCGGCTATATCTGCGCCATCCGCGCCGGCCAGCTCGGCGTCGACACCGTCATCGTCGAGAAGGCGAAAGCCGGCGGCACCTGCCTCAATGTCGGCTGCATCCCTTCCAAGGCGCTGATCCACGCCGCCGACGAATTTCATAAGCTGCGCTCGGCTGCGTCGGGCCGCAGCCCGCTCGGCCTGTCGCTCGCCAACCCGACAATCGATCTCGCCCGCACCGTCGCCTGGAAGGATGGCATCGTCGGACGCCTGAACGGCGGCGTCACCGGCCTTTTGAAGAAAGCCGGCGTCAAGGCCGTCATCGGCGTTGCCCGTTTCGTCGACGGCAAGACGGTCGACGTCGAGACCGAAACCGGCCTGCAGCGCATTCGCGCCGAAGCGATCGTGATTGCCACCGGCTCGGCACCGATCGAACTAGCCGACATGCCCTTCGGTGGCCCGATCATTTCGTCGACCGAGGCGCTGTCGCTTAAAAGCGTGCCGGCCAGCGTCGCCGTCATCGGCGGCGGCTACATCGGGCTGGAGCTCGGCACCGCCTTTGCCAAACTCGGCGCCCATGTCACCGTGCTTGAGGCGCAGACGCGCATCCTGCCGCAATATGACGCCGACCTGTCGAAGCCGATCGCCAAGCGCCTTGGCGAGCTCGGCGTCGAGGTGTTCACCCAGACGGTCGCCAGGGGGCTCTCCGCCGACGGCAAGACCCTGCTCGCCGAACACAATGGCCGGCCGATCGAGGTGCCGGCCGAAAAGGTGCTGGTGACGGTCGGCCGCCGACCGGTGACCGACGGTTTCGGGCTCGAGGAGATCGATCTCGATCGCGCCGGAAAATTCATCCGCATCGACGACCAGTGCCGCACCTCGATGCGCGGCATCTATGCGATCGGCGACGTCACCGGCGAACCTATGCTGGCGCACCGCGCCATGGCGCAAGGGGAAATGGTCGCCGAGATCGTCGCCGGCAACAAGCGCGCCTGGGACAAGCGCTGCATTCCTGCCGTCTGCTTCACCGACCCGGAGATCGTGACGGCAGGCCTTTCGCCCGACGAAGCCCGCGCCACAGGCATCGAGATCAAGATCGGCCAGTTCCCCTTCCAGGCGAACGGCCGCGCCATGACGACGTTGTCGGAAGACGGTTTCGTGCGCGTCGTCGCCCGCGCCGACAATCACCTGGTCCTCGGCATCCAGGCCGTCGGCCACGGGGTGTCGGAGCTTTCGGCAAGCTTCGGGCTTGCGATCGAGATGGGGGCGCGGCTGGAAGACATCGCCGGCACGATCCACGCCCATCCGACCCAGTCGGAAGCGTTCCAGGAAGCAGCGCTCAAGGCGCTGGGGCATGCACTGCATATCTGAGCGGCGCACCGGTGAAATGGCGCCCGCCAGCGTCAACCGTTGCCTCTTGCCGTATGGGAGAAAGACATGAGCAGAACTGATCCGATCGTCATCGTTTCGGCCGCGCGCACCCCGATGGGCGCCTTTCAGGGCAGCCTGAAGGATCTGACCGCACCGGAAATCGGCGCCATAGCGCTGAAGGCAGCACTCGACCGCGCCGGCCTTGACGCTGTCGACGAAGTGCTGATGGGCAATGTGTTGCCGGCCGGCATCGGCCAGAACCCAGCGCGCCAGGCTGCTCTCGGCGCCGGCCTTGGCAAGGAAACGCCATCGACGACCATCTCCAAGGTCTGCGGCTCCGGCATGAAGGCCCTGATGCTCGGCCACGACGCGCTCCTTTCGGGCAGCGCGTCGGTGCTTGCCGTCGGCGGCATGGAGTCGATGACCAACGCCCCCTATCTGTTGCCGAAAGCGCGTGGCGGCTTCCGCCTGGGGCATGGCGAGGTCAAGGATCACATGTTCCTCGACGGCCTCGAGGACGCCTATTCCGGCCGGCTGATGGGCACCTATGCCGAAGACACGGCCGAACACTACCAGTTCTCGCGCAACGATCAGGACGCGTTTGCGCTGCGCTCGCTGGAGCGCGCTAATCGGGCAGCCGAAGATGGTTCCTTTGCCGAGGAAACGGTGGCCGTCAGCGGCGCCGGCAGGCGGCAGACCGCCAACCTTGATCGCGACGAGCAGCCGACCAAATCGGATCCGGCAAAGATCCCGAAGCTGAAAGCCGCCTTTCGTGATGGTGGCAGCGTGACCGCTGCCAATTCGTCGTCGATATCAGACGGTGCAGCGGCGCTGATTTTGATGCGTGCGAGCGAGGCGGAAAAGCGCGGGCTGACGCCGCTTGCCGTCGTCGCTGGCCATGCCGCCCATGCGCAGGAACCGGCCTGGTTTACCACGGCACCGATCGGCGCGATCGACAAGCTGATGGCCAAACTTGCCTGGGAGAAGGGCAGCGTCGGCCTTTACGAAATCAACGAGGCCTTCGCCGTGGTCGCGATGGCCGCAATCCGCGACCTCGGTCTGTCCGACGATATCGTCAACATTAACGGCGGCGCCTGCGCACTCGGCCACCCGATCGGCGCATCCGGCGCCCGCATCATCGTGACGCTCCTGCACGCCATGCGCGCCAAGAACGTCAAGCGCGGCATCGCCTCGCTCTGCATCGGCGGCGGCGAGGCGACGGCGGTCGGGCTGGAGCTGTTGCACTGACAAAAGAGTGCCACCGGTCGAACCGGTGGCGCCTCTCGTTTTCAGGTGGCAATTGCCCCTTAGGTCTCTCCCCGCTTGGCGGCGAGAGACCCAATCACACCGCTGCTTAACCCATGCGCTCAGAGGCGTAGGAGCCCGGGCTTGCCGGGAAGACGACGACGCGGTTGCCGTTGATGAAGCAACGGTGGTGGATATGGGCGTGAACGGCGCGCGCCAGCACTTGGCTTTCCACGTCGCGGCCGATCGAAACGTAATCCTCGGCGCTCTGGGCGTGGGTGATGCGGGCGATGTCCTGCTCGATGATCGGACCCTCGTCGAGATCCTCGGTGACATAGTGCGCCGTCGCGCCGATCAGCTTCACGCCGCGCTCATAGGCCTGCTTGTAGGGGTTGGCGCCCTTGAACGACGGCAGGAAGGAGTGGTGGATGTTGATGATCCGGCCCGACATCTTCTTGCAGAGCTGGTCGGAGAGGACCTGCATGTAGCGGGCAAGCACGACGAGATCGGCATCGGTCTGCTCGACGATCTCCAGCATGCGGGCTTCGGCCTGCGGCTTGTTCTCCTTCGTCACCTTGATGTGATGGAAGGGGATGTCGTGGTTGACCACCACCTTCTGGTAATCGAAGTGGTTGGAGATCACAGCGACGATATCGATCGGCAGGGCGCCGATCTTCCAGCGATAAAGCAGGTCGTTGAGGCAATGGCCGAAACGCGACACCATCAGCACCACCTTCATGCGCTCTTCGCTGTCGCGGATTTCGCAGGTCATGTCGAAGCGCTTGACGACGGGCGCAAAGCCTTCCCGCAATTCCTCGATCTTTGCGCCTTCCTGGCTGATGAAGGTCAGCCGCATGAAGAACAGGCCGGTCTGCAGGTCGTCGAACTGCGAACTGTCGGTGATGTAACAGCCTTTTTCCGCGAGATAACCGGTAATGGCAGCAACAATGCCGCGGGTGGACTTGCAGGTGACGGTCAGCACATAGCTTTTCATCGGTATCTGTCTCTCGCTCCAGAGGTTTTTCCGGCCCCCCTTATACGGCCAGTCACCGCGAAAACTAGCGCGGCCTTCGACCGGCTGTCGATCCATTCGCGACATCGGCTGGACGGAACCGGCCAGACGGCGACGGAGCGGCTTGGCAACGCGGGCTCAGAAGCCTAACGCGGGGTGCGGTCGGGATGGGCGCGGGCAAAGGCGTCGATCTCGGCGCAGCGCTGGTCAATCGCGACAAGTTTCGGACAGGCCGAGAGATCGACCTCCCAGCGGCGGGCGTTGTAGACCTGCGGCACCAGACAGAAATCCGCCATGCCGGGCGTATCGCCATGGCAGAAGCTGCCCGTAGCAGGGTGGTCGAGCAAGCGCTCGAACGCAGTGAGCCCCTCGCCGATGAACTTGCGCATCCAGTCGCGGCGCGCCGCCTCGCCATCCGCAGCATTGGCCATGACGTAGGACACGACGCCGAGATTGCAGACCGGGTGAATGTCCATGGCAATCGCATAGGACAGCGCACGCACGCGCTGCCGCCCGGCGGCGTCATCGGGCAGGAAGCCGGTCTTTTCCCGCGTTTCCGCCAGGTATTCGATGATGGCGAGCGATTGCGCCAACCGCTCGCCATCGATGTCGAGCACGGGCAGCAGCCCCTGCGGATTGCGGTCGAGATGATCGGATTGGCGATGGGCCCTGGCAAGCAGGTCCACCGGCACCGAACGATAGGCCTGTTCGAGGCTATTCAACGCAATGCGGACGCGGTAGCTGGCCGACGACCGCCAATAGTCATAGAGAACGGTTTCGGCGATGCTGCCACCCTCGTCGCGTGCGCTGCCCACGATCAGGCCTTTTCGTAAGGCCCGACTGACTGTTCGATCGCCCCGAAGATCGAGTGGCCGGCCTTGTCCTTCATCTCGATGCGCACGGTGTCGCCGAACCGCAGGAAATGCGTCTTCGGCGCACCGCCGACGATCGTCTCGATCATGCGCAGCTCGGCAATGCAGGAATAGCCGGCTCCGCCTTCGGAAACCGGCTTTCCGGGACCGCCATTGAGCTTGTTGGAAACAGTGCCCGAACCGATGATCGTGCCTGAAGCAAGCGGCCTCGTCTTCGCGGCATGCGCAATCAGCTGACCGAAATCGAAGGTCATGTCGGCGCCAGCATCGGCGCGACCGAACGGCTTGCCGTTGAGGTCGACATGAAGCGGGAGGTGCAGCTTGCCACCGTCCCAGGCATCGCCCAATTCGTCCGGCGTGACTGCGACCGGCGAGAAGGCCGACGACGGCTTCGACTGGTAGAAACCAAACCCCTTGGCGAGTTCGGCGGGGATCAGGCCACGCAGCGACACGTCGTTGACGAGCATGACCAGGCGGATCGCGGCGCGTGCCTCCTCCAGCGAGGCGCCCATCGGAACATCGTCGACGACGACGGCAATCTCGCCCTCCATGTCGACGCCCCAGCTTTCGTCCGCCATCAGGATGGGATCGCGCGGTGCGATGAAGCTGTCGGAGCCGCCCTGGTAGATCAGCGGATCGGTCCAGAAGCTCGCCGGCATCTCGGCATTGCGGGCTTTTCGCACCAGTTCGACGTGGTTGACGTAGGCCGAACCATCGGCCCATTGGTAGGCGCGCGGCAGCGGCGAAAGCGCATCGTGTTCGTGGAAACGGATCGTTGGCTGTGCGCCGGTCTCGATGCCTTCGGCCACGCGCTCGAGCCGCGGGCCGGTGTGGGCCCAATCGTCGAGTGCAGCCTGCAGCGTGCGGGCGATGTGCCCGACTTCCGAGCAGCGGGTGAGATCGCGGGAGACGACCGCGAGTTTTCCATCACGCGAGCCATCCTTGAGTGTCGCCAGTTTCATGCAATCCTCCCTCTACGCAGACGAATCGTCCGCAACTTCCACAACAAGGCCGTCAGACGCGATCGTCAAGGCACCAGCCCAGCTTTTGCGCGTGGCCGCGACCCAATCCGCCTCGCCGATCAAAGGGTCGTCGGCCGGAATGAGATGGTGCAGCACCAGTCGCCCCACGCCGGCGGCCGTGGCGATCATGCCGGCCTCCCCGGCAAAACTGTGGCTCGCGAGCAGGTGTTCCTTCAGCCGCGCACCGTTGCCGGTGCGCGCCACCAGCCGGTCGACGCCCTCCGCCAGCATCGCCTCGTGCACCAGAATGTCGGCACCTGCAGCAAAATCGGCAAGCGGCGGGAAATAGGCCGTGTCGGCGGAAAAGACGACGCTCGCCCCCGCATGGTCGAACCGCAGCGCGAAGCAATCGGTGACCGGCGGATGATCGACGCGCAGCGCCGAAACCCGCAAGCCGCCCTCGACCAAAACGTCGCCTTCGCCAAACTCGACGATGTCGACAAGTTGGCGCAGATCGGGCCGACCCTCGTCGATGATACGGATATCGATGTCGAATTTCATCGCCTGCAGAAAGCCGTGCCAGTAATCGGCCGTTCCCGGCGGGCCGAAGACGCTGACGGCTGTGGCAAGACCGGCGGTCCAGGCGGTGTGGATCAGCGGCCCGAGCTCGAGCACGTGGTCGGAATGCAGATGGGTGATGAACACCAGCTCAAGCGCCTTGAGGTTGACGCCGGCGTCCGTGAGGCCCCGGGTGACGCCAAGGCCGCAGTCGACGACAACCGTGCGGCCGCCGATCTCAAGCAGCGAAGAGGTCGGCCAAGGGCCGCCCGGACGGATTGCCGGGCCACCCTTGCTGCCGAGCAGAACCAACCGTGCCCTCAAGACCAATCGCCTTCCGGCGTGCCGTTGAAGCGCTTTTTGAGGTCTGTCCAGCAGTCGATATAGTTGTCCTGCAACGTCTCCAGTTCGGCGGCGAAGCGGGTCAACTGCTGCGGGAAGCGGGTCTCGAACATGAAGGCCATCGTATGGTCGAGCTTCACCGGTTTCAACTCGCTGTTTGTCGCTTTCTCGAAGCCGGTGGCATCCGGCCCATGCGCCAGCATCATGTTGTGCAAACTCATGCCGCCGGGCACGAACCCTTCTTCCTTGGCATCGTAGCGGCCATAGATCAGGCCCATGAACTCGCTCATGATGTTGCGGTGGTACCAGGGCGGACGGAAAGAATGTTCGGCCACAAGCCAGCGTGGCGGGAAGATGACGAAGTCGATATTCGCCGTGCCCTCTTCACCCGACGGTGCTGTCAGCACCGTGAAGATCGACGGATCGGGGTGGTCGAACAGGATCGCTCCAACAGGCGAGAAGGTTCTGAGATCGTATTTGTAGGGCGCGTAATTGCCGTGCCAGGCGATCACGTCGAGCGGCGAATGACCGATCTCGGTCACGTGGAATTGGCCGCACCACTTCACATGCACGCGACAGGGCGTTTCCTTTTCTTCGTAAGCTGCAACCGGCGTCTTGAAGTCGCGCGGATTGGCAAGGCAGTTGGCGCCGATCGGACCACGGTCCGGCAGCGTGAACTTGGCACCGTAGTTTTCGCAGAGATACCCGCGCCAGACCTTTCCCTCGCCAAGGCGGGTCACCTTGAACATCGTGCCGCGCGGCACCAGGCAGATTTCCGAGGGCTCGACATCCATCTTGCCCAGTTCGGTGAACACCTGGATGGCGCCGCATTCCGGCACGATCAACAGCTCGCCATCGGCATTGAAGAAGTAGTCATCGACCATGTCGGCATTGAAGGCATAGGCGTGGGCGGCCATGCCGCCCTGCGTCAGCGCGTCGCCGGCCGTCGTCATCGTGCGGATGCCTTCGAGGAAGTTGAGTTTCTCCGAAGGCTCCGGCAACGGCCCCCAGCGCAGCTGGCCGAGCGCCAGCGAATGGTCGGCCACATGCGGCGCGGTCTTCCAGTGCGGGTAATCAATCTTCTGGAAGCGCCCGGTGTGGCGCACGCTCGGGCGAATGCGGTATAGCCAGGAGCGCTCGTTGGTGCCGCGCGGCGCGGTAAAGGGCGAGCCGGAAAGCTGCTCGGCATAGAGGCCGTAGGCGCATTTCTGCGGACTGTTCTGGCCCTGCGGCAAGGCGCCGGGCAAGCTCTCGGTCTCGAAGTCGTTGCCGAAACCCGGCATGTAATCCAGTGCGTAAGCGGCAGCCGAACCGACGCCCGCTTGCTTTTGTGCCTTGTCCAACATGGCCTGAACCTCCTCCTCAGGTGCCTGCCCCGCCGGCGATCAAAGCTGATCCCGGAAGGCGAAGGCACGTTCAATGCGTTTGGGCGTCACCTGAAGTCCGAGTGGACGGTGGCGCGCTGCGGGCCTATTAGTTGCAATCGTAACTATCGATTTTGTAACTATCAAGGATGCCACGAATGTCGGCCGAAGGCTTCGAGCTCAATGCGTTCCTGCCCTACAGACTGAACCGCGCCGCCGAGTTCGTCGCCGTGCGCTTCGCGGCCGAATACAAGGCGCGCTACCAGCTGACGCGTCCGGAGTGGCGCACGCTGGCAGCGCTTGGAAGCGCCGGCAGCGCCATGACGGCAACGGATGTTGGCGCCCATTCGGCCATGCACAAGACTAAGGTCAGCCGCGCCGTCTCGGCGCTGGAGGAGCGGCGCTGGCTGAAGCGCAGCGAGGACCAGGACGACCGCCGGCTGGAACATCTGGAACTGACCAAAGCCGGCCGGACCGCCTATCGCGAACTGACAGATCTCGCGAGCGCCTATCAGGCGCAACTCAACGACCTGATCGGTGCCGGCGGCCTGAAGGCGCTCAGCACCGGCCTTGAGGCGATCGAGCGGGCGATCGACCAGGTCGAAAAGCACCCTTCCCGCCGATGAACCTTATGCCAGACCGACCTCAGCCCTTCATGCGTTCCGGAATCGGCACACCCTGGAAGCTCTTGAGGGTTTCAAGCACGATCGATGTCTTGACGTGCTGCACGCTGTCATGCGGCAGAAGCACATCGTTGACGAAGCGCGAGAGCCCGGCAAGGTCGGGTGTCACCACCCGCAGGTGATAGTCCATCTCCCCGGTCAGTGCATAAGCCTCCAGGACCTCCGGCAGGCTGGAGATCAGCTTGCCGAAGCGCTTGGCGTTGTCGCGGTTGTGGGTGGCGAGCGTTACCGAAATCACCACCATGAGGTCGAGCCCGAGCTTCTGCCGGTCGATCTGCGCCTGGTAGCCGGTAATGAACCCCTCGGCTTCCAGGCGAGTGCGGCGTCGCGAGCATTGCGAGGGCGAAAGGGCGATGCGCTCCGATAGCTCGTTGTTGGTGAGATGCCCGTCGCGCTGCAGTTCGCTGAGGATCTTGAGATCGAACCCGTCAAGCTGCTCCATTCATGCATCCTTATACAGCATTTTGCACGTTTCGTGCGGCATCCTGCCCAAAACACGCAAGAATACAAGCATCATGCATCGGATTTGCGTCATACTCCAGCGAAGTTTGGAGGCCAGAGCGATCTGGAGAGCTTGAAGAGGAGACTTCCGATGGGCCCGTTCCCACATGACGCCCCGCCCGCAACGATCACGGCAGAAAACCCGGCCGGCACGGATGGCTTCGAATTCGTCGAATTCGCCCACCCGGAACCGGAGAAGCTCGCCGAGCTCGTCGCCCGCATGGGCTACAGCCCTGTCGCGAGGCATAGAACCAAGAACATCACCGTCTGGCGACAGGGCGACATCAACTACATCCTGAACGCCGAACCGGGCTCCCATGCCATGCGCTTCGTCGACGAGCACGGCCCCTGCGCCCCGTCGATGGCCTGGCGCGTCGTCGATGCCAAGCACGCCTTCGACCACGCGGTTTCCAAGGGTGCCGTCCCCTACTCCGGCACCGACAAGTGTCTCGACGTTCCGGCGATCGTCGGCATCGGCGGATCTCTGCTCTATTTCGTCGAGACATACGGCGCCAAGGGCTCGGCCTATGAGGCCGAATTCGAATGGACCGGAGATCGCAACCCGAAGCCGGAGGGCGTCGGCTTCTATTATCTCGACCACCTGACGCACAACGTCTATCGCGGCAACATGGACAAGTGGTGGGCCTTCTACCGCGAGCTGTTCAACTTCACCCAGATCCATTTCTTCGACATCGACGGCCGCATTACCGGCCTCGTCAGCCGTGCGATCACCTCGCCCTGCGGCAAGATCCGCATCCCGCTGAACGAATCCAAGGATGATACGAGCCAGATCGAGGAATATCTGCGCAAGTACAAGGGCGAAGGCATCCAGCACATCGCCGTTGGCACTGACGGCATCTACGACGCCACCGACAGGCTGGCGGCCAATGACCTGAAGTTCATGCCGGGTCCGCCGGAAACCTACTACGACATGTCACACGAGCGTGTGCACGGCCACGACGAACCGATCGAGCGGATGAAGAAGCACGGCATCCTGATCGACGGCGAAGGCGTGGTGAACGGTGGCATGACCAAGATCCTGCTGCAGATCTTCTCAAAGACGGTCATCGGACCGATCTTCTTCGAGTTCATCCAGCGCAAGGGTGACGAAGGGTTTGGCGAGGGCAATTTCCGCGCCCTGTTCGAATCGATCGAAGCGGACCAGATCCGTCGTGGCGAACTTGGGCCGCAGGCGGCCGAGTAACAAAGAGCAGCGCCTCGGTACTCTTGCAGTGGCGCTTTTCTCACTCTCGTAAAAGCCTCTCGCCCGCTGGCGAGGGGCTTTTTTGGTTCAGGCACTGTCGCGCCGCAATCAGTTGGTTGCGTCGTTGACCACGCGCCAGTTCGGCCGGCCGAGATCGTGCGGCCATTCATGCACGTCCCGATCGTTGAAATAGACAACCTCGACCAGATTGGGGAAGGCCGGATCGGGCTGAGTCGCCGCGTCGATCCACGGCTGCATATAGGGTTTTCCACCCTCCCATCCGAGTTCGGCAACCCAGATTGGCTTGTTGTATTTGGCGACGAGATCGTAGCCGGGCTTCAATGCCTGCTTGAAGGTGTGAGGCCCGCCGTACTCGATCGCGTCGTACGGCTCGAGACCGAACACCGAAAGTCCGACGAGATCGACATAGTCGTCGCCTGGATAGTATTCGCCAAGGTTCGGCAGACCCTTGGGCGACCACATCAGCTGCGCGTTGGGGACGCGCTTGCGCACGATATCCATCGCGTGGCGGTAGGCCTTGACGTAGTCCTGCGGCACCCATCCGGCCCAGGAGAACCGTCCGGATGTGTCTTCCATTTCCTGCCCCCAGCGCACGATAACAGGGCTCTTCAACTCTGCCAGCATGCCAGCGATCGCTTCCATGTTGGCATCGTACTCGCCCGCGAGCGTGCGGTCGCGCAGTTGATTGGGTGTCAGCTTCCAGTCGAGCGACCAGGACCAGGGCTCGATGGTGACCAGGAGTTTGCGCTTGCGCTGAAGCGCGTAGGCGTCGGCCATGCGCAGCGATTCCAGATCCACGTCTTCCCACGGCAGGAACAGATGCTCCGTCGAAACATCGGTCTGGCCGCCGAAATCGCCGTGTGGATCATAGGCCCCGAAACGCGTTCCGCCGGGGTGGATGACGGGGCGCTTGTCGGCCATTGTCTGAGTCTGACCTGCACTGCCATTGGCGGCAAGATCGGCCTTCTCCTGTGCCAACGCGGATACGAGACCTGCGCCGGACCCCAGATGAAGGGCGAGCGCCGTGCAGAGGGCGAATGCCAATTTGCGTTTCATGTCATCCTCCTGTGGGGTTGCGACCGCTCTTCTTGACCTGGAATTGGTCCTTCAGGCGCAACGCCTTTTCCGTGATTGCGTCGGAAGCGACGAGCTTCCTGTATTCGTCGCCGGGCTTCGGCTTGGCATGCTTGAAGACGTACCAATCGCCATTCGGCACGCGCCGCTGGTAGATCGTGTCGCCGATCTTGCTGTGCCCGAAGCAGGTGCGCGCAGGACCGGACCCATCGGCTGCCGTCCACCTTGCCTGCATGCACATCATACCGAGGTCGCTGACATACCAGCTGCCTTCCGCAAACGAGCGCTTGCCCTTGTCATCGACGAAGGCGACGAGCTTCCTGTCATGCGCGGTAAAGCGAGCGCCACCCGTCGGCCATTGCCAGGTCTTGTTCCGGTAGAGGGAATAGACCTCGTAGGCGCTCAAGGGGATCGGCTTGATCTCCATCTTCGCCCTGGCCGGCTGCGCGCCCGTATAGGCCGCAAAGGCTGCGAGAGGCAGCAGAAGCGGCAGAAGCAATACATTCATGGACCGTTTCATCACTTTTTCTCCTCGCTTGAGGGCCGTTTGCGGTGTGATGGGGTGGGCTGAGGCAGGCTGAATTTACAGCGATGCCTGAAGCCGCCCCACCTTGCTGGTAACCCTCGTCTCCGTCACCTCCGGCACGCCGGAGCCTTTCCCCAGCGCGTCTGTTACGGCTGGCGAAAACCCTTTCCATTTCAAATGAAACCGCACGACCCTGAGGTCCGACCCGCCCTGCCCGGCACCGGCGACCGAAAACTTCGCTTCGGTCAGCCCGACGAAGCCGAGCCCCTGTGACAGGGCTTCTGTCGCCTCCGCCCCGTGGCGCATGGCCGACTGCCCCGACAGCACCGAGATGATCACGAGGCAGCCGCCGGTCAGTGCCGTCATCGCTGTGCGCGGAACGAGCGCAAGCCGGTTTTCACGCGCATGCCGGATATGGATGGTGGCGGCGAGTCCCGCATAAACAAAGGCATTGATGCCGGTAAAGATGTAGAAGCCACGCGCCGTCCCGGCATCGGTGACGAGCCAGAGCGCAAGGGCAGAGCCGAGCGAAAGCAGGAGGTAGGGCATCATCACGCGCAATGGCAAAGGTGCTGCCGGCCCCGTGCCCTTGGGCGTGATACGGAAGTCGACGAACGAGCCGCTGATGTGGTCGCGCACGGCCGCCACACAGCCAAGCAGCGACCATGGCCAGCGGGCAAAGAGAAACAGCATGCCTTCCCAGCTGAGCACCCGCGCATCAAAAGGACGGAACGTGCCCGTGGAGCGCCAGAAATAGGCAAGCCCGACCAGAACCAGCGACAGCGGCGCAAAATGCAGCACGAAGTCCGGATAGGTGGCGGCGACGAAGCTGCGGCCCATGACCAGCGCGATGATCGGCATGAGGAACATCAGCGCCATGAACAGGGAAAACAGCGGATACCAGAGCTGCGAAAAGATGAACTGGAATTTCAGCCGCATCGGCAATCGCGGCACATAGACCGGCGAATACTTGAGCAGGATCGTCACCAGGCTGCGCGACCACTGGAATTCCTGGATGACGAGATCCGCAAAGGTTGCAGGCCCATCGCCATGGGCGATCGCCTGCAGCGCATGCACGCCCTTCCAGCCGCCGGCATTCATCAACAACGTGGTCGAATGGTCCTCGGCAAGCTCGGGTCCCAGACCGCCGACCTCTCTCAGCGCCCTGGTGCGCACGGCGTAATGCGAGCCGATGCAAAGCGGCGCCCAGCCGTTGTTGTAGCCGGCTTGCAGCGAGCCGTGCAGGCTCGCCTCGGCGTGAAGGCGGCCGCGCGCCGACCAGCTGCGCTTCGCATTGGCATCGCAGATGCTCGGCGCCGAGACATAACCGACATCAGGATCGCTGAACGGCCGCAGAACCTCGACGAGATAGGTCGGTTCGGGCACGTGATCGGCATCGAACTGGGCGACGAAATCGTAGCGGTCGTAGCCGTAATGGTCATAGAAGTAGGCGAGGTTTCCCTCCTTGCAGCGGGTGCGCCGCGGCCAGGTGGCGCGATGATAGTCTGCCACACCCTTGCGCGTCGAAATGAACACACCCTGCCGCGCACACCATTCGACCGTCTCGGGCGACGGATCTTCGTCCGCCAGCCACACGTCGTAGTCGCAGCCGATCTGGTCGAGCATCGCCAGCAGCGTCTTTCGAACAACGGCGAAAGGCTCCGACGGCGCCTTGGTCACCACCATGGCGATACGCCCAGGCGGTACGGCCCGGCCGCTCTTCCCCGCCACCTTGGCGCCTGCGAAAATGAAGATGAAATAGGCGGGCAGCAACGTGATCCAGCCGACCACGATCGTAATCATGACGTAGGACGGCCAATGGGTGACATGGGTGGGGTCGAGCCACCAGGCCCAGAAGTACAGGAACGCCGCCCCCCAGGCTGCGATGCCGAAAGCGTTCGCAATCCGCATGCGTTTGGAAAAGAGCGCGACGAGCGGCACCGGCGCATCCCCTGCTGGCGCTGCTACCGACGCGTCGGTCCCGGCGAATTCGACGGATGAGAACCTGCTCGTCATGACCGCACCTCCAGCCCGAAGCCGGGGGCGGCCGTTTTGATGATGGTTTCGATATCGGACAGCTGCGGCCGGAAGCCGAGCGTCTGGCGTGCCCAGGTCGTGTCGGCATAAAGCACCGGCGGATCGCCGGCCCGACGCGCCAGAAGCTGGACCGGAACCCGCCTGCGGGTGACCTGGTGAATGGCGTCGATGACCTGTCGGACGGATGTGCCGCGGCCCGAACCGAGGTTGGCCTTGAGCGGGTCGCCGCCGTTGCGCAGATAATCGACAGCGGCAACATGCGCCTCGGCTAGGTCCACGACGTGAATGTAGTCGCGGATGCAGGTGCCGTCCGGCGTCGCATAGTCATCGCCGAAGACGTCGAGCCTGTCGACACGCCCGGCCGCGGCCATCAATGCCCGCGGGATCAGGTGGGTCTCCGGGTCATGCCGCTCGGTCAGCTGCCCATCAGGGTCGGCGCCTGCAGCATTGAAATAACGCAGGGCGACGGATCGGAACCCGTAGGCCCGGGCATAATCGCCAAGCATCAGCTCGATCATCAGTTTTGTGCGGCCGTAGGGATTGACCGGCAGCTGGACCGTGTCCTCGGTGATCGGCAAACGCGGCGGCACGCCATAGGTCGCGCATGTGCTGGAAAAGACGATGCGGTTCAGCCCCGCCTGACGGCAGGCCTCGAGCAACGAAACGCTGCCGGCGACATTGTTGCGATAGTATTTTCCGGGATCCTCGACTGATTCCCCGACATAGGCGGAGGCGGCAAAATGGATCAGGCATTCGGGCCTGAAGGTCTGGATCGCCTCGACGATCCGTCCCGTGTCTTCAAGCCCTCCCTCGACCAACGGTCCCCAGCGGACATTGGTGCGATGCCCCGTCGACAGGTTGTCGAAGACAACGGGCAGGATGCCGGCCTCGGCGAGGCGCTTGCAAGTATGGCTGCCTATGAAGCCGGCTCCGCCGGTGACAAGAACGACGCGCGACATATCATACCGCCTCTCCCGCCATGGCGAGATCCGATGTGCCCAGGCGGCGATCAAAATAGGCAATGGCGCGGTGAAGCCCTTCGCGGAGCGCGACCTTCGGCTCCCAGCCGAGCTCTGCCATAGCCTGGGAAATATCCGGTCGGCGCTGACGCGGATCGTCGACGGCCGCTGCACGATGGACGATCGACGAGCGCGAGCCGGTCATCGAGAGGACCATCTCGGCAAGTTCGAGAACCGTGAACTCGCCCGGGTTTCCGAGGTTGATCGGACCGATGCACTTGTCGTCCGAGATCGACAACCGGATGAAGCCCTCGATGAGATCGTCGACATAACAGAAGGAGCGCGTCTGCTGGCCGTCGCCATAGATCGTCAGATCCTTGCCGAGCAGCGCCTGGACCACGAAATTCGAGATCACACGTCCGTCGTCGGGGCGCATGCGCGGCCCATAGGTGTTGAAGATCCGCGCAACCTTCGTCTTCACCCCATAGGTGCGGTGATAGTCGAAGAACAAGGTTTCTGCCGATCGCTTGCCCTCATCGTAGCAGGCCCGCGGCCCGATGGGGTTGACGTTGCCGAAGTAGCTTTCGCGCTGCGGGCTGTGCAGCGGATCACCGTAGACCTCCGAGGTGGAGGACTGCACGACCGTGGCGCCGGTGGCCCGAGCGTTCTCCAGAACGTTCATGGCGCCGAGCACGTTGGTCATCAACGTTCCCACAGGGTCGGCCTGGTAATCCGGCGGCGACGCCGGCGAAGCGAAGTTGAAGATGACGTCGACATCGAAAAGGAAGGGCTTGCGAACGTCGTGTTCCACAATGTGGAAGCGGCTGATCTCGCTAAGGTGGGAAAGGTTCTCCCGACGCCCGGTCGAGAAATTGTCGAGGCAGACAACGCTGTGCCCCAGGGAAAGAAGTCTTTCGCAAAGATGTGACCCGAGAAATCCGCCGCCTCCGGTCACCAGTATTCGTTTGGGTATGCCTGCAACTTTCTTGAGAAAATCCTGTCTGCCGACGACCGACAGCTCACCGCGACCGACCTTACGCATTACACACCTCCAATTATTATACACACCATTGCATCTGGTGATTGGAGACGAGCCATGAATGAAAGCTACAATAAGGAAATTATCTTTATCAAGAATTCAAAACACAACCCGACACAATAAATTTAAAATAAGAAGAACCACGAATTCTTCCACCGAAATCACTATATAAGATGATTAGCAAATAATTAAACAATCGTCAATGCGGATACATAATAATAAATGAAAGGCACCTAATAATATCAAGTTATAATAGTCATAATTAAATCAACAGGACACATCTATACGTATGAGTAATCGTGGCTATAGCCACTAATTAAAATTTATAGTTAACTTCACCAGAGCAACCTGGTTGGACATGCGGCTGCAGAAAGGCAAATTCCTCCTGCGACGAAATCCTGCATCAGCGCTTTTAACTGTCCATGTATCCACTGCCTTTCGGCACTCGACATCCGCAGCATCGCGGCCTTGTTTGCGGACACGACAACACCTGCCGCGCCCGCCCGGTTCGGCACAGCAAAATTGAAAACGACACGAGAGCATTCGAGGCAAACATACGAACCGAGTCCACCAGCGCCCACATTCGCCGAGAGACGAAGAGCGGGAAAAGCCTCAGTTCCGATGCCTTACGGCGTCAGTTTTTCCAGCGCGAAGAAAACGGTCCTGCCGCGTGTTCGGAATCCGCGTCGGTGGTGAAATAGCGCGATGCCGCTTCGGTGCGGTTGCGCACGTTCATCTTCTTGTAGATGTTGCGGACGTGAACCTTCACGGTGTTTTCCGACAATCCAAGACGATCGGCGATGATCTTGTTCTGGGTCCCCATGCAGATCAGATCGAGGATCTGCACTTCGCGCGTCGTCAACCCACCCAGACTGGCTTCCCGGCGCCGCTTTGCGGCATTGGCATAGACTGCCGCATCGGACACTTCCGCCTGCCGGCCATAATGCTTGGTCGAGGCAAAGGGGTCCACCGACAGCCGTCGCAACAGCGCAGCGGGGAAATGTTCGCCCCCCTTCATCAACAGATCGATCGCCGCGAGGCAGACATCGAGGTGCAGATTGAGAGGAAGAACGCCATGGATCAGCCGCTCTTCGACGAAGCCGGCGATCGACGGATCGAGCTCTTCGGCATTATCTACCACCAACCCGATCGAGGCCTTGGGATGGAACTCGTGGATGGTCCGCAGAATGGTCGGAAACGTTTTGGGGGACATGCGGTAAAGCATGATCAGACTTACATCGACGAGATTGCCGTCGAGCAAATTGTCGGGGTCGGAAAGACTGACGACGTCATGGCCAGGAAACCGCGAGCCGACCGCCTGCATGAGGCACTCGGCGAACAGGTCGATCTTGGCAAGCATGACAATCTTTTTCTTTTGCGACAAAGCTTTGTTGTTATCTTCAAAATCGCCCACGTTGGAGCCTTCAGGATGCATTACGCCCTCCTTGGGTTTTCCCATTTATTTTTATGGGTGCGCCAGCCTGACTCGGAGTTACGCCCATCTCAGCAAATTTATTCATAACCAGTGAAATAATGCGAACTCACCCCACAGACGGAAAATTCGCACTAGCTAATGTATCGTAAAGAGAAGAGGGGTGGAACAACCCAAAAGGATTAGAAGCCCTCCGGAATCGACCTTAAATCGTTCTAAATCGAACCATCTTTGGGTCATTCCTTAATCAAATGTATAGCATACGCATATTCGAACGGCTGAAGCGGCCCTAACCCTAGGCTAATCAGCCTTTCCATCTGTTGCATTTCCTTCGGCGGCCCAAGCCCGGACACCCTCTCCAGGGCCGCGACAGGCGCCAGAAATAGTGCTCCGCCAGACGCGGCCTCCAGAGAATACCTAATAATACTTCCTAATAGCTATCCTCGGCGAGGAGGATCCCACTTCACGTGGTGCCTGGCAAGACCTCACTCCACTCTGGGGCGCAGTCGTCGGGTCAGCGCCAGCACCTGTTAAAGGTACAAATTCATAAATCTTAACAAAACCTTACGATGCGGAAAATCCAGAAAAACCGCACGATATTCGCCCAGAAAAGGGCCTAATAGCTCCAATTGATGTCTATCGCCTCACCGCATTCGGAGCGAAACTCCTCACCTCGCACTTGAGTTTCGTGCGATCCGAGCCAGGAAAATGTGTGTGCGTCTGGTTCGCGGACCGTGTGAATGCGTAAGCGCAAAAACGTGTAAACCAGTATTAAAAACAACGACATTATCACACGTAATGATTGAGTGCGGCAATTAAACCGCCAAAAAGATATATTTAAAATAACACTGAAATATATCGAAACCCGACAGATGAATATCCCGCGGGAGCATCATCTGAACTTCAAAAAAAAGAGCCAGCCCCGGATAAAAACCCCATAAAAGATGTAGGGGTTTCGGTGCTGGCTCCTTCTCAGGAGGAGAACCACATGTCCGCACTGCTCGACGATAGCATCAAGGCCGATGATGATCTGAAAGTCGGCGCTCTCGCCGATGGACTGGCAACCAGTGCCGCCAATGATCTGAACGTTGACGACGGCTCAACGAGCAACGTTGGCATCGCCAACGGCAATGACCGCAACAATTACAGCGATAGTTCGCAGGACAACGACACCCATATCAAGACGGACATCGATACCGACATCAAGACCGAAGCCAACGAAAACGGCGACAACCGCAACAATTACACCGACAGCTCGACCGACTACGATTACGACTATGATTACAAGGACAACAGCAAGGTCGAGACCGACATCGACCAGAAGAACAATGGCGATAACCGCGACAATTCCTACGAGTGGGATTACGACAGCAAGGTTACCACCAAGACCGACATCGATACCGACATCAAGACCGAAGCCAACGAAAACGGCGACAACCGCAACAACTACTCGTCAACCGATAACGACATCATCACCAAATCGGACGACGACTTTGCGACGCTCAAGGACGTCAAGGACTTCGACAACCTCGGCATCGCCGGTGGCGACCTCACCTTCAATCTCGGTGACGACTTCTCGTTCAACCTGAACGTCGACAACATCCTGAACAACTCGCTGGAAGGCGCCGGCAACAATACCGGCTTCAGCGTGGTTCAGGCCAACAATCTTGCCGATCAGG
The DNA here is from genome assembly GCF_013283195.1 of Ensifer adhaerens. Taxonomy (GTDB): domain Bacteria; phylum Pseudomonadota; class Alphaproteobacteria; order Rhizobiales; family Rhizobiaceae; genus Ensifer; species Ensifer adhaerens_G. The sequence goes on from NZ_JABEKT010000005.1 coordinate 423,075, forward strand.
ATCAGGCCTACGACTTCAAGATGAACAACGCCGACGCCAACAACGACTTGCGCGCCGATGGCGGGCATTCGGATGGCGGCGATGGTCTGAACTTCGACACCAAGTCGGATTGGGATCTCAAGGCCGGCGACGGTATCAACGGGAGCACGACGTCGGACTCGTCTGCGATCCTGGCAAATTCCGGCTTTCATCAGGAAATCGTCCAGGGCGCGAACCTCGTCAGCAACTCTGTCGACTCCAGCGTCATTGGCGGCAACTCGCATACCACCGATGTCGGACACGACACCGACGGCTGATCGATCCATTTCACAAAAGAAGACTGCACCGGCCCTCCGTGGCCGGTGCAGTCGCGGAAACTTGATTTCGGATCGGTTCGAATCTTTTACCGGGGCATGCCTGTCTAAGCCCGCCGAAGTCTCCCTTTGATGCGGAAAAAAGGGAAGGATCGGGACGATGCATACGGAAAAAGTCAATGAAGTCATCGCCCACTTTATCGGTATGTTCGAGGCGGATACCGATGAAGCACGGCTGAGACAAAAGCAGCTCGACGGCGGTGATCTCAAAGAGGGCATCCAGCAGCTCGACGAGGGCGAAGCAAGGACGACCGACTTCACCTCGCCGTTCCAGTTGATCGATTACGATCCTGAAGTGCCCTACCGGGCACCCTCCGACGACATTGCCGAAGTGGATCTCTTCGGGCGCATTCGGGGCTTCGGCGATCATTTTGCCGATGCGGTCGCCCTTTCAGCCAACGTCGTTCCCGGAAAGGTGTTCGGCAACTTCGGCCAACCGGACGACGCCCCCATCGAAGACAAGCTGGTCGTCCACGACGGACCCGGCTCGGTGATCGCCCATGTCGTGCAGGCGAACATGGTGCGCGACGACGATGTTCTGAACACGACCGACACGACGGAGGCTGCCCGCGACACGACCTACGTCACCTACAAGCTCGCCGAATTCAGCGAGCAGGCCACGGATGCCACGCCCTTCGCGAACTACACCCGCGTCGACACCTATGAGGGCCTTTCGAAAATCGCCGACGATGTGTCGAGCTATGCCTCGGCAAACCGGCCACCGGAGCCACCGGCATCAGGCAGCGACCCGCAAGCCAGCGCCGATCCCGGTGCGACCGTTGCGCTCGCGGACCAACCCAACGACGCCGATCCGCTCGACGATACGATCACGCTTCCCGTAACGGTGTCTCCCGACACGTTGCCGCTGGACAACAATGGCAACTTCACCTTGGCCGCCGACAGCATCGAGGGTGTTTACGTCAACGGCTTGCGCGTCGACGAAGCGCCCGTTCTTGCCGACTTCATGCCTGATCGTGGGCTGGCGCAGCCGGTTGCCGATCCCGAAGGGGCCGATGGCCCACTCCAGGAGGAGGGCAAGAGCGGCAACTCCGTTTACGTCGAAGCCGGTGCCAACATCGTCGCCAACATCGTCAGCATCGTCGAGACCGGTATCATCGCGCCGGTAACCGCGGTGATGGGGGGCTACCACCAGATCGACGTGATCTCCCAATCCTTTGTCTATGCCGACAACGACAAGCTGGACAAGGTTCTGCGCGACAACTCGGCCGAATCCGCCTCGCGCACAGTCGCGATGAACATCGCCAATTTCGGCCGTGAGTCCTATCATTCCGGGTCATCCGACCACGACGACGATGCCGCGCAGTCCTCGATCTTTCCGAATTCCTGGCGCGTCAGCATGGTCGATGGCGACGTGTCCTTCGTGCATTGGGTTGAGCAGTACAACTTCCTCAACGACAACGACACGGTGACCGTTACCACCAGCGGCGTCCAGACGACGGCCCTGACCGGCGGCAACGTGGTGGTGAACCTCGCATCCTTCCTCGGTGTCGGCGATCAATATGACCTGGTGATCGTCGGCGGCAGGATCCTGGACATGAACATGATCACCCAGGTCGCCGTGTTCTACGACAACGACCACGTCAAGGGCATTACAGCCGGCAACGGCATGACCGTCGACCAGAGCGGAAACCTGATCTGGAACCAGGCGTCGATCCAGAACATCGGTGCAAACGATCGCTTCGAGGCGATGCCCGACTACATCCAGAAAGCGGTCGACAACATCAACGATCGCGTCAACGAGCTGCCTTCCGGCTTCTCGCAGGACTTCAATTTCCAGGGCTATGAAGGCCTGAACGTTCTCTACATCACCGGAAACCTCTATGACGTCAACGTCATCAAGCAGATCAGCGTTCTCGGCGACGCCGACTCGGTCAGCTATATCGCCAACAAGATCCTGGACAACAACCCGGGCGCCGACGTCACGATCCACACCGGCGGCAACACGATCGTCAACACCGCTCAGATCATCGATTACGACAGCTTCGGTCACACGACCTATGTCGGCGGACAAGTCTATTCCGATGCCATCCTGATCCAGGCCGGCATCGTCGACAACGACAGCTGCTCATCGGACGTGACGCCCAAGGGCGACCGACTTGCCAATGAAGTCATCGCCTTCATCGGCGACGACGACACGCCATCGCATCAAACCGACACGGTCATCGACGCCGGCCATGACATGTCCTGGTCCAACGGCCAATGGAACGACGTCATGCACACGGTGCTGACCTGACAAGAAAATGACGGGGAGAAGGCATGAACGATCTTTCGAAATGGCGTGGCGGTGCGGGCAGAACGCCGGTACAGAGTGAGCCGGTTCTGGAAGCGGTCGACGAGCTTGAAGCTGCATTGACCGACAAATGCATCGCCGCGATCAACGAGGCCGTTGAAGGCCTGCGGAAAGTCGGGCTCGATATCCGCATGACGCGGGACGACGACGCACCGAAACAGGAAGCCGTTTCCGAGCCCGCAAAACGCACCGAAACGCCCGTGGCCCACGACGATTCCGATGCTGAATTGCTGGCCGTTACCCATTCCCTGGCAAACCCCATCCGTCATACCGAGAAAAAACAGGCCGGCTATCATTTCGGCCCGCGGCGCGAGGGCGCGTTGTGGCAGAGCCGGGAAAGTGCGCCGCCGCAGGACGTCGAAGCCAAAGTGGTGCCGATGGAAGCGCCGATCGTCGAGGTGCCGGTCGCCAAGGTTGCACCGGAACAGGTTTCTCCGGCAGAAGCGCCGCCAGCCAAACCGCTCGACGGACAAGGAAACCCTGCTCAACCGGAAATCACCGCGCGTCGTGGCAACGACAGCGACCCGGCCGATGATGTGAAGAGCCGACCGGGTCGCCCCCTGCCGCAGACGATCGACAACGACCCGGGGCCGCTCAAGGAGAATGACCGCCGTCCGACCGTTCGCGATGGCGGCGGCAACAACGGTGTGCCCACTGATGGCAACGGTGGCGGCGGCGGTGGCGGCGACAAGCACACGTTCCACAAGCGTATGGGACCAGTCAATTTCGCCGCGAGCCTGCGCAACGGCATGGCCATCGTTCGCCGCAACATGATGATCGTCATCGCCTTCACCATCGCGATCAACGTGCTGGTCCTTGCCATTCCGATCTATCTGTTCCAGATCTCGGACCGGGTGCTGACCAGCCGCTCGCAGGATACGCTGGTGATGCTGACGATCGCCGTGCTCGGCGCCATCGTCCTTCAGGTCATCCTCGATTCCATTCGCCGCTTCATCCTGATGCGCACGGCGGTCGAAATGGAGGTCCAGCTCGGTGCGCCCATCTTGAGTGCCGCCGCACGAGCATCATTGCACGGCAACGGTCGCGACTATCAGGTGCTGAGCGACCTTCAGCAGCTGCGCTCCTTCATCGTCTCCGGCACCCTGATCTCGTTCCTCGATGCACCGCTGATGCCATTCTTCGTCGTGGTGGTCTACATCATCCAGCCGCAGCTCGGCCTGATCGTCATCATGTGCTGCGTCGTGCTGTTCGTGATCGCCTACCTCAATCAGAAGGCGACGTCACAGCCGTTCAGCGAAGCCAATGCCTTCCTCAGCCGCGCCAATTTCCACCTGGATTCGATGGCGCGCAATTCGCAGATCATCAACGCCCTGGCAATGATCCCGGAAGCGGTGAAGATGTGGGGCCGCGAAACCGCAGGCTCCTTGAAGTCGCAGGTCTACGCTCAGGATCGAAGCATCGTCTTTACCGGCGCGTCGAAGGCGGTGCGGATGTTCACCCAGGTCGCCTTGCTCGGTTGGGGCGCGCACCTGTCGATGGACGGACACATCACCGGCGGCATGGTCATTGCCGCGTCGATCATCTCCGGGCGTGCGCTTGCGCCTGTCGAAGGGGCGATCGAAGGTTGGAACCAGCTCAACCATTCGCGTGCCGCCTATGGCCGGATCAAGCAGCTGCTGGTCAATTCGCCGTTGAACTTCCCGCGATTGCGCCTGCCGAAGCCCGAAGGCCGGCTCGATGTCGAACGCATCCTGTTCGTGCCGCCGCCGCAGAAGCGGGTGATCCTCAACGGCATTTCCTTCTCGCTCAACAAAGGGGAATCGCTCGCCGTCATCGGAAATTCCGGCTCCGGCAAGACGACGCTCGGCAAGATGCTCGTCGGCTCGATCGTTCCGACCTCCGGCAATGTCCGCCTCGACCTCATGGACCTGAGAAACTGGGACCAACGGCAGTTCGGCGAAAGCATCGGCTATCTGCCGCAGGACGTGCAACTCTTCCCGGGCACCATCAAGGCCAACATCTCGCGCATGCGCGACGATGTCGAAGACAGCGCGATCTTTGAAGCGGCCGTTCTTGCCGACGTGCACGAACTGATCGCCTCGTTCCCGCAAGGCTACGAGACGATCGTTGCTGCCGACGGCGCGCCGCTCTCCGGTGGCCAGAAACAGCGCATTGCGCTCGCACGCGCCTTCTTCGGCAACCCGAAATTCGTGGTGCTGGACGAGCCCAATTCCAATCTCGACAGCAATGGCGAGGCGGCGCTTGCCCGGGCGCTGTTGCATGCCAAGAAGCAGGGCATCACCACGGTCACCATCACCCAGCGTCCGGCGCTGCTGCAATGCGTCGACAAGATCATGTTGCTGAACGAAGGCACGGTTGCCATGTTCGGTGCGCGCAACGACGTGCTTGCGGCCATCGGCGCCAAGCCGAAGGACGAGAAGTCCGCACCCCGTATCGCCGGAGAATGACCATGAGCCGCGAGAAAAAGAACGCCGCCGAAGAACATGTCGTCGAGTGGTATTCGGAGGTGCCGCGATCGATCAAGCTGCACAGCATGGCGGGCCTGGCGCTGATCCTCGCCTCATTCGGCGGCTTCGGCTACTGGGCTTTCGCAGCCCCTCTGGCGGCCGCGATCATTGCCCAGGGAAGCTTCGTCGCCAACGGCAACAACAAGATCATCCAGCACCTCGAAGGCGGCATCATCGAGCAGATGCTGGTGGCCGAAGGCGACAAGGTCAAGACCGGCGACATTCTGGTCAAGCTCGATCAGACGCCGTCGCGCGCCAACGAGCGCGCGCTCAATCTGAAGCGGCTGCGTCTGGAGGCGGTGGTCTCGCGGCTGCGCGCCGAAGCCATGGGCAGCGACACGTTCAAGATCCCCGACATCGTCAAGAAAGAGGCGAGCGATCCCGATATCCACGCGATCATCGAGAGCCAGAACGTCAACTTCCACAGCAAGAAGATCAAGCTCGACGATCAGCTGAACCTCATCGACCAGAACATCAAGTCACTGGAGTTCCGCGCCAAAGGCTACGAGCGCCAGCAGGAATCGTTCAACAAGCAACTGGACATTCTCAACGAGGAGCGCGCCGCCAAGAGCAAGCTGGCCGAAAGCGGCCTGATCAAGAAATCGGAACTGATGGCGCTCGACCGCGCTGCTGCCGATGCCATGGGCGAGATCGGCCGACTTGACGCCGAGGTCAAGGAAAGCCTGTCGCAGATCGACCGCTATCGCCAGGAGGCGGTGATCGCCGTCAATGCCAACAAGCAAGCGGCGCTCGATGGACTTGAAGCTGCCGAATCCGACCTCGATGGCGTGCGCGAGCAATTGCGCGAGGCAAGCGAAGTTCTCGGCCGTGCCACCATCCGGTCGCCCGTCGACGGCACCGTGGTGCGCAGCTATTTTCACACCGCCGGGGGCGTCATCGCGACGGGCAAGCCGATCATGGAAATTCTGCCGGCCAACGTGCCGCTGATCATCGAGGCGCAGGTGCTGCGAACCTCCATCGATCAATTGCGCGTGGGCGAGGACGCGACCATCCGTCTGTCGGCGCTCAACCGCCGCACGACGCCGGTGCTGAGCGGCAAGGTCTTTTACGTCTCCGCCGACTCGGTCGAAGAGGTAAGCGGCGGCCAGCAGCGGGATGTCTACATCGTCCGCGTCGAGGTTCCCGTCAGCGAGATCCACCGCATCCACGGTTTCCATCCGGTGCCGGGCATGCCGGCGGAAGTGCTGATCACCACGTCGGAGCGCACTTTCTTCGAATATCTGACGAAGCCGATCACCGACAGCATGTCGCGCGCCTTCAAGGAAACCTGAGGCGAAGCGGGGAGGCTGCGAATGAAGTCCGCGCAAGACAGGACTGGCCTGCAGGTTTCGGGTTTTCACCGGCGAGCGGCACACGCCTTGAAGGCGCGTGTATTTCCGTCAAGATGCGCATCGTCGGTGATGGCAGGGTGCCACCGGTGGCGGATAGGGGAGACGTTTGATGGCAGCGATACACGAGGTGCTTCTGCTTGTCGGCCGCCTCAACTATGTCTGGACCAATACCGAAAGCCTGCTGATCTACGTCATTGCCCATCTGCTGAGTGTCGACAAGGAGCAGGCGATCGTCGTCTTCCTGACCTTGAACACCACGCGCGCCCGCATCGATCTGACCGAACGCCTGGCCAAGCTGCCGGCGATCCCCGTCGACACACGCGACAACGTTCTTTCGATCATGGACCGGCTGAAGCAGCAGTCGAAGATGCGCAACAAGTACAACCATTGCATCTACTCCTTCGACGAGCAGGGCGAGATTTCCAGCACCCAGCTGATGCGCCTGGTGGAAGGCGACAAGGACATACGCTACGGCAAGGTCGAGCAGCTCGATGCCCGCGAGCTGGAGCGGCTCGAAGCCGCGATCCAGGAGATAACCGAGATCAGCAAAAGCCTGTGGGCGTTCATTCGCTCCCGGCCGAATTTCGACGAGCGTTCGATCTAGAGCATTTCCGGTTTGGACAGAGTCGCGGAAACGCTCTGGCACCCAGTTTTTGTGCATTTCCTGACGGAAAACCGCTTCGCACTTTTCCTGGAAATGCTCTGGCACTCAGTTTTCACGCATTTCCTGACGGAAAACCGCTTCGCACTTTTCCTGGAAATGCTCTAGAGGCGGAAGCGTGGCCTCGATCGTCCGTAGACGACACGGCGCATTCGGATGATATCATTAGTACAGCCGAGCTATGGTTTGACTAGTACCTAAGGTCGTTTTGCAAACAAACGAGCCGGATATATTCTTTAATAATTGTATTTTTTAGTTGCGTACCGAGGGCGTTATGAAAATAGATATTTTTGAGACTTTAGAAGAATTTGAGAAAATTCGCGAAGATTGGGACAGGATCTATTTCGAAGATCCAGAAGCCCATCTGTTTCTTTCCTGGCAATGGCTGCACAAGTATCTGTCGCACCGTCATCGCTGGTTTGTTCTGGCGCTGAAGCAGGAAGGCGATGCCCATTACTGCGCCTTCCTGCCATTGAAGGTATCGACCTACCAGGACGAAAAGACCAACCTCTTCTGCGACGAAATCCGGATGGCGGGCAACTACGGTGCCGATTACACCGGCTTCCTGTGTCGGCCCGGCCTGGAGGACGCGGCGGCCGATGCCTTCTCCGCCTATATCGGCAGGGAGAACTGGACGACCCTCACGTTCGATTATTTCTACACCGCCTCTTCGCGGCTCGATCGTCTTCTGGCGGCCTTTCCGCAAACCGAATTCTCGCAGAAAAGCAACGAGCGCAGCAATTCTGACAACATCGACAATACCATCTGCCCCTATGTGGTCCTGCCGGAAAGCTGGGAGGCGTATCTCGCAACGCATATGAGCGCCCAGACCCGCCAGAAACTCAGACGCTTCATGCGCATGGTCGAGGCGTCGTCCGACTACCGCATCACACACGCGACGAGTGAGACGATCGAACGTGATCTCGACACGCTGTTCCGGCTGTGGCGCATCAAATGGGCGGAGCGCAAGGGCAGCAAGGTCGACCGCCTGATCACCTTGACAAGGGAGATGCTGCTCGACGCTTTCAATCAGGGTGCGCTCGACGTTCCCGTTCTCTGGTATCAGGACCGGCCGCTCGGTGTGCTTGCCAATCTGCTCGATCGGCAGAAGAAGACGGTTCTGTTCTACATCACCGGTCGCGACGAGGAATGGACCACCCCTTCCCCAGGGCTTTTGCTGCACGGCTTTTCCATTCGCGATGCGATTGCCGAGGGATACCGGATCTACGACTTCCTGCGCGGCAATGAGGCCTATAAATACGCCTTCGGTGTCGAGGAACGCCGTATTCGCAGCATGCTTGTCAGAACGCTATCCGGCCGCAATCTGCGCAACTGCCTCAACCCGCGCAGCATCGAACATGTCTACGAGCGCGCCGTTGAGCTACACAAGCAGGGACGGCTGGATCGGGCAGAACCCGGTTACCGGCAGGTCATCCACACCATGCCGACACACACCCGCGCCCGCTATGGCCTCGCCCAGCTTTTCGACGACAAGGGCGAGCACGACGAGGCCGAGTATCTCTATAAGGGGATGCTTGCGACGATGCCGGGTGCCGGCAAGATCCAGCACCGGCTCGGGGACAGCCAGATGGCGCAGGGACACTACGGCGAAGCAGCCGAAACCTTCGAAGCACTGCTCGCCCGCCACCCGCTCCTCAGCCTCGTGCGCTACAAGCTCGGCGTCGCCTTGTGCGCAACTGGCCGAGGCGAGGAAGCCCTCGGAATTTTCACGAGCTTCGAAGACATCCTCTCGGACGATCCGGATCACCTGCGCTGCAAGTTGAAAGCACGTGACGCTGTCATTCGCCTGAGGGAAGCATTGCAAGGCCAACAGGACGAGGTTCCCGAACCAGCGCAAACCCCGGTGTCAATCCCATCGCCGCCGAGGGTCCTGGTGGCGCCGAAACGAACGCTCGATGCATCCGTGCGGCTCCCGACGGCACCTCCCTTGCTTGAACCATCGCTGCCATCAGGCATTTCGGCGCACCTGCAGGCCCGGCCGGGCAAGCCTGGAGAAACAGGGTCGCGAATAAAGCATTGAAGGCGTGGAAGCAGGAGACGCCGACCGCTCACTCCGCGGTTTCGGTCCAGTCAAGAGCCTTCAGCTCCTCGCGAAATGCGAAGCGGATGATGTGGCGTTCGATCACATCCTTGCATTCCGCCAGCGCCTCGGCATCTGGCGATTCCGCGACGAACGACAACTGGTGTCCGCGGGCAGTCATGCGCGCGGTGCTTACACCAATCGCCGCCACCGAATCCACTTCGGTATATTCGACCGATGTCTTGTGCGCGAAATGCTTGGACATCTGCTGCAGGTATTGCGAGGCGCGTTCGGTGGCAAAACCGCTCGTGGCTTTCAACATTGTCTTCTCCAATCTGCATGGGATCGATGGGCAGGCAAAGGCACGACAAGGGGCGGCATGATTGCTCCAGCCGCCCCTCGTGAAAAGTTCAAGCCTATTTCTTGCTCAGCGCTTGCGTCAGCTGATCGACGATATCCTGTTCGGATTTCAGACCCGAGCTCGTCAGGTAAAGCTTGGCTGAATCGAGATAGACGACCCGCTCGTTCTTCCAGGCCTTGGTCTGGCGCACCAGTTCGTTGTCGAGGAGGGCCGCGGCCGGCTGGCCTTCCTGGCCGATCGCCGCGTCGCGGTCGACGACGAAGATCCAGTCCGGATTGGTCTCGAGGATATATTCGTAGGACACTGCCTGCCCGTGCGTTGCGACCTCGAGCTTCGGATCGGCAGGCTCGACGCCGAAGATGTCGTGGATTTCGCCGAAGCGCGAACCCTTGCCATAGGCGCTGATCTTGCCACCGGTCGTCAGCAGGATGAGACCGGTGCCGGCATCCTTGGCGACACCCTGCAGCTTGACGATCGAGGCGTCGAGCTTGTCCGACGCAGCCTTGATTTCCGCCTCTTTGCCGAAGATCTGGCCGAGAATGGCGGCGTTCTTCTTGACGCTGCCGATCAGGTCCTTGTCGTCGTTGGTCAGGTCGATGGTCGGCGCGAGCTTGGCAAGCTCGGCATATTTCGACTGCGAACGGCCGCCGACGATGATCAGATCGGGTTCGGCAGCATTGACCGCCTCATAGTCCGGTTCAAACAACGTACCGATCTTCGGATAGGTGTCGGACTTGTATTTTTCGAGGGACGGCGGGATGGCAGAGCCGGGAACGCCGGCGACAGGCACGCCGAGCATATCCAGAGTTTCGAGCATGCCAAAATCATAAACCAGCACCGTCTTCGGGGACTTTTCGACATCCGTCGTGCCGCTGCTGTGCTCGATTTTCAACGTTTCGGCGCCAGCGGCAGGCGCCAGAGCCAGGACGGCCGTCAGGACGGCGCCACGAAGAGCATTAGAAAATAGAGATACATTCATGACTTATTTCCTCATGTTTTAAGCCGTCCTAGCGCGATTTTCCAGAGAGGGCAACAAGCCCGTTTGCTGTCGTGCAAAAGCGACGAGCCAGCATGCGACCATCCGACAATGGCGCTTGGCACGACGAAACTTGACTAACCATCTCATATATATGAAGGAAGCTCAGTTCCCGTCCGCCGCTTGGCGGTGCCGAGACGGATGCAAGTAAAACCGATCTCAAGTTGCTCGGAGGCAACGGAAGGATGAACGGCAACAAGCGGGCCACGAAGGGCCATTCACTGAAGCACCGGCGCACGTAAAGACCGATCGATGAAGTCACTCCTGATTGCCGTCCCCGTCATCCTGCTGCTTGCCGTCGTCAGCGTCCTGACCGGTGTCGGCAGCCTCGCCTCCGGGCTTGACGGCGACGGGCGCGGCTGGTTGCTGATCGTCGAAAGCCGGGTGCCGCGTACGCTTGCACTGATGCTCGCCGGAACCGGGCTCGCCGTCGCCGGCACCATCATGCAAATGCTCGCCCGCAACCGCTTCGTCGAACCGTCGACCGCAGGTACGGCGGAATCGGCGGCGCTTGGAATGCTCGTGACGATGATCTTCGCGCCCACTTTGCCGGTCGCCGGCAAGATGGCCGTGGCCGCCCTCACCGCGCTCGCCGGCACGGCACTGTTCCTCAAGATTCTGCGCCAGATCCCGCTGCGTTCAGTGCTGATGGTGCCTCTTGTCGGCATCATGCTCGGCGGCGTCATCAGCGCGGTCACCACCTTCATCGCCTACCGATACGACATGATGCAGTCGATGGGCGCCTGGATGTCGGGCGATTTCTCCGGCGTGCTGCGCGGCCGCTACGAACTGTTGTGGATCGCTTTTGCCCTGACGCTGATCGCCTATGTTACCGCTGCCCGTTTCACCGTCATCGGCATGGGCGAGGACATCGCCCGCAATGTCGGCCTCGACTACAACAAGGTCGTGACGCTCGGGCTTTGCATCGTATCGATGGTGACGGCCACGGTCGTCGCCACCGTCGGCATGGTGCCGTTCCTGGGGTTGATCGTGCCGAATGTCATCAGCCTCGTGGTCGGTGACAATCTCAGGCGCACCCTGCCGCTGATCGCCGCCACCGGTGCAGGGCTGGTGCTCGCCTGCGACATCGTCGGCCGCATGATCATCGCACCTTACGAGATCCCGGTCGGAACGGTCATGGGTGTCATCGGCAGCGTTGTCTTCCTCTATCTGCTGCTGTCGAGGCGCGCCCATGCAGGCTGACATCAAGAGGGTATCGCCCGCCGGAACGCTGCTTGTGACGGCAGTGCTCGCGCTCCTGTCGATGCTGGCCTTCATGACGCTTGGCGCCAAGGGAAGCTGGGCGTTCATCCTCTCCTTCCGCGGCACCAAGCTTGCGGGCATGATCCTCGTCGCCTATGCGATCGCCGTCTCGACCATTCTCTTCCAGACTATCTCCGGAAACCGCATCCTGACACCGTCGATCATTGGCTTCGATGCGATGTACGCGCTGCTGCAGACCGTCATGGTGTTCGCGCTCGGGGCGGCAGGCGCCAACGCCGTCGACCCGCGGCTTCAGTTCGTCATCGAGACGGCGGCAATGGTCGGCTTTTCCGTGCTTCTGTTCCGGGCGCTGTTTTCAGGCGCCACCGGCAGCCTGCATCTCCTGATGCTCGTCGGCATCATTCTCGGCGGCCTATTCCGCAGCCTCTCGTCCTTCCTGCAGCGGATCCTCGATCCCAACGAGTTCGTGGTGCTGCAGGACCGGCTGTTTGCCAGCTTCAACACCGTCAATGCCGATCTTCTCGGTATTTCCGCTGTCGCCGTCGCCGCCGTCACTTTCGTTCTCTGGCGGCTGTTCCCGACCTTCGACGTGCTGTCGCTCGGCCGCGAGAGCGCCATCGGGCTTGGCGTCGACCATCACCGCACCGTTACCATCCTGCTTGTGCTCATCGCCGTCCTCGTCTCGGTTTCCACTGCGCTCGTCGGGCCGGTGACGTTCTTCGGCCTTCTGGTCGCAAGCCTTGCCTGGCAGATCACCCCGACGGCAAGCCATCGCTTTGTGCTGCCGATCGCTGTCTGCCTTGCCATCGTCACGCTGGTCGGCGGCCAGGTGATCCTGGAGCGGCTGTTTGCCTTCAACACCGCGCTCAGCATCGTCATCGAATTCGTCGGTGGTCTTGTCTTCATCTTCCTGCTTGTCCGAGGCTCCGCCCGATGATCGAAATCCGCGATGTCACCAAATCCTACGGCAGCAACGCTGTCGTCGACCGGGTCTCGATGACGCTTCCAACCGGTGGGCTGACCTCGATCATCGGTCCGAACGGTGCAGGCAAATCAACGCTGCTGTCGATCGTCAGCCGCCTGATGCCGATGGATGGGGGACAGGTTCTGGTCGACGGGCTCGACGTCAGCCACACGGCGGGCGAAGTGCTTGCCCGCCGCCTGTCGATCATGCGCCAGGACAACCATATCACCGCACGCCTCAGCGTACGCGACCTCGTCGCCTTCGGTCGCTACCCCTATTCGAAGGGCCGGCTGACAGCGGGTGACGTCGAGCATATCGAACGCTCGATCGCCTATGTCGGGCTCAAGGTCTTCGAGCACCGGTTCCTTGACGAGTTGTCCGGCGGCCAACGCCAGCGCGCCTTCATCGCCATGGTGCTCTGCCAGGATACCGACTACATGCTGTTCGATGAGCCGTTGAACAACCTCGACATGAAACACGCAGTCGAGACGATGAAGCTGCTGCGGCGCCTGGCCGACGATTTCGCCAAGACCGTTGTCGTCGTGCTGCACGACATCAACTTCGCCTCTGCCTATTCCGATCGCATCGTCGCCATGCGCGACGGCAGGCTTGCCTTCGAAGGTACACCGAAGGACATGATCGAGCCGTCACGCCTGCAGGCGATCTTCGATGTCGACTGCCGCGTACACGCCGTCGGCGACACACGGCTCGTCAATTATTTCGAATAGGCCGCGCGGTTCAATGAGACGAGCCGGACAGGATGGGGTTGCCGCTGCGGGCCGCATCGGCGATCTTGTCCTCGTCGGTCACCGATGACAGGCGCTTCAACCGGCGGCCGAGGCGAACGCTGACATCATCCATCACCGTGAACATCACCGGCACGAAGACGAGGCTCAGCATCGTCGATGTGATCAACCCGCCGATCACGGCAATCGCCATCGGCGCGCGGAAGGCCGCATCGGCACCAACGCCGATCGCCGCCGGCACCATGCCGGCAACCATGGCGATCGTCGTCATGATGATCGGGCGGGCGCGGGTGGTGCCTGCCGTCAGCAAGGCCGCTCTCCGGTCCGCTCCTTCGTTGCGGCAGACGATCGCGTGGTCGACCAGCAGGATCGAGTTCTTGCAGACAATACCCATCAACATCAGGATACCGATCGTCGAGGACAGATCGAGCGCAGCGCCAAAGAGAATGAGCGCGAGCGCCGCACCACCGATCGACAGGGGCAAGGCAATCAGGATGGTCACCGGCTGCAGAAAGTCTTTGAACAGGAGGACGAGCACCGCCGCAACCATCAGGATGCCGGCGAGCAAGGCAAGTGCGAAGTTGCGGAACATTTCCGACATGTATTCCGCTTCACCGTAATTCGCCTGCGAAACGCCTGATGGCATGTTGCTCATCGCCGGCAGGGCGGAGACCGCGTCGAACGCCGTGCCAAGCGTGATGCCGTTGAGATTGGCCTCTACCGCCATCAGGCGCTTGCGGTTGAGGCGTTCGACACTGCCCTCCTCGGCGCCGAAGGAAATATCGGCCACGGACGTCAGCGGCACCAGCTTGCCGGAATTGGTCCCCACCCTGAGATTGCGCAGCGTATCGAAATCCGCCCGGGCCGCCTCATCGAGCATGACCCGGATCGGCACCTGCCGGTTGCCGAGATTGAACCGCGCCGAATTGCTTTCGCTGTCACCCATGGTGGCGATGCGCGCAACCGTGCCGATCGACGTCACCGAGACCCCGAGGCGGGCCGCCTCGTCGAGACGCGGCTTCACCAGCAATTCGGGCGATAGCAGCGGTTCGGTCGACTGCACGTTGACGAGGCCCGGCATCGCCCGCATCTCTCTTTCGAGCTGGCGCACCGCCTGGGTCAGCGCCTCCGCGTCGTCGCTGGTCAGATAGATCGACAGGTCCTTCGCCCCCTGCTCGGAGGCAAAGGTCGCCTGGATGTCCGGGGTCTCGACGAGTAATGGACGCAGGGACAGCTCGAACGATTTTCGGTCGAGCTCGCGCTCCTTGCGCGGACGAAGCTTGATCAGGAGGTCGACCCGGTTGAGGCTGTCGGCGGTCGCAAGCACGCTATCGACCTCGGGTCTCTGCCTGATCTTGCGCGTCAGCTCATCCGAGACGCGGGCCGTTTCCTCGAGCCGCGTGCCCGGCGGCAAGGTCACCTTCAAGGTCGAGAGATTGCTGTCGCTCGTCGGCAGGAAACCGGTGGGCAACATCGTCAAAAGCGCGATCGAACCGATGAAGATGAGGGCGACGATGGAAAGCGCCGTCTTGCGATGATCGAGCGTCCAGCCGAGCACGTGGACATAGGCATCGCCGATGCGCGACCGCTTGGCCTCATGATGGGGTGCTGATTTCGGTCGGAGCAGATAGGCTGCCATCAACGGCGTCAGGAGGCGGGCAACTGCCAGGGAGAACAGCACGGCGATAGCGACCGTCAGGCCGAACTGCTTGAAATACTGCCCGACCGCACCGCCGATGAAGCTGACGGGCGCGAACACCGCAACGATTGTCAGCGTCGTCGCAACAATCGCAAGCCCGATTGCGTCGGCTGCATCGATCGCGGCTAGGAAGGGCCGCTTGCCCATGTCCACGTGCCGCTCGATGTTTTCGATTTCGACGATGGCGTCATCGACAAGAATGCCGATGACAAGCGTCAGCGCCAGCAGGCTGATGCTGTTCAAGGTGAAACCGAGAAAATCCATGACCATGAAGGTCGGCAGGATCGACAGCGGCATGGCGAGCGCCGAGATCAACGTTGCCCGCCAGTTGCGCAGGAACGCGAAAACGACCACGATCGTCAGGGCTGCCCCTTCCAGCAGCGCCGTCACCGCCGCATCGTAGCTTTCCTTGGTGTATTCGACCAGCGAGATCAGTTCCTTGATCTCGATGCCGGGTGTGCGCGCCTGGATTTCAGCCAACCGCGCGGCAACGCGATCGGCAACCACCGTATCGCTCGCACCCTTGCTGCGCGACACCGAGAAACTGACGACCGGTTCGCCGTCGAGCCGGGCGAAATTGCGCGGTTCGGAAGACGTGTCCTCGATCTTCGCCACGTCCGAGAGCTGGACCCAGCGGCCGCCCGAAATCGGTACCGACAGGCGCGAAAGATCCTCGACAGATGTGGCGCTGCCGATCGTGCGGATCGATTGCTCCCGCCCGCCGATCTCGCCACGCCCGCTCGGCACATTGGTGTTGAGTTCGCGCATCGCGGTGTTGACCTGATCGGCAGTGACGCCCAGTGCCAGCAGCCGCTCCGGATCGAGCGAAACGCGAACCTCGCGGTTGACGCCGCCGAGACGCTGAACCTTCTGCACGCCCGGAAGCGTCAGAAGCTCGCTGTTCAGGGTGTCGTCGACAAACCATGACAGCTCGACCGCGGACATGTTGGGCGCGCGCACGGTGTAGTAAATGATGGCGCTGCCATCGACGTCGACGCGCGACACCACCGGCTCCTGGATCGACTGCGGCAGATCGGAGCGGATCTGGGCGACCGCCTCGCGCACGTCGTTGGCAGCGCGATCCGGGTCGGTGCCGATCTTGAACTCGACCGTCGTCGTCGAGATGCCGTTGGCGACCGTCGAGCGAATGTGATTGACGGCAACCAGGCCGGCCGCCACGCCTTCGACGCGACGCGTGACCTGCGTTTCCATTTCCGCTGGCTGGGCGCTCGGTTGGGTGATCGTCACGGTCACGACGGGAAACGAGACGCTCGGATTTGCGTTGACCGGCAGGCGAAGGAAAGAGGCGATGCCGACCAGCGTCAAGACGACGAACAGGACGATGGTCGGAACGGGCTTACGGATCGCCCAGGCGGAGATGTTGCTGGTCATTTCTGCACGCCTGTCTGAGCGGGAACAACGTCCTTGGTGGCGACGGCCTCGCCCTCGCGGAGAGAAACGCCGGCCTTGGCAACAACGCGCTCGCCGACGTCCAGACCCGATAGGATCTCCACCTTGCCGTTCTGGCGCATTCCGGCCTGGACAGTCTTGCGCTTGACCTTCCCGCCCTCGACGATGAACACCGAGGGCATGCCGTCCGGGGTGCCGTAAAGCAGCGCTGAATCGTCGACCATGATCGCCGCGCGTTCGGCCACGACGATTTCCGCCCGGCCGAACGTTCCGGCATAGGGGGGCTTGTCGGTCTTCAGCGTTATCTTGGCCGTGCCGAGCCGTGTCTCGCTATCGATCTTCGGATTGATCACCCGGACCTGGCCTTCGATCGCGTCCGTGCGGCCGGAAAGCTTGACCTTTACTTTCTGACCGACGGCAAGCAAGGGCAACTCGCTTTCCGGAATTTCGGCAGCAAGCTCGATTTCGCCGTCACGGATGAGCCGCATCAGCGGCTCCGTTCCGGCGAGCGCGCCGGCACGGGCAAGCCGCTCGGAAACGATACCGGCGGCCGGGGCGACGATCACGGCCCGCTCGAGCTTGCGGCGTGCCTCGGCCAAGAGCGCCTGGGCCTGCGCATCGTCGGCGCGCGCCACCTTCACCGCCTCGATTGCAATGGCCACGGCCGAAACCCGTTCTTCGAGGAAGGTTTCTGCCTTCAGATGGCGCAGTTGCCGGGCGCGATCGAGCTTCTTTTCCTCCTGCCGGACAGTCTCTTCCTGCTGGGCAACCGCCGCACTGGCGCGCGCCACCCGCCCTTCCGCCTCACGCAGAAAGTTTTCCAGCATCTCGGTTTCGAGACGCGCGAGCACCTGGCCAGCAACCACCCGGTCGCCGATCTCGACCTCGACCTTGGCGATCCGTTGCTCGGTCAGTGTCGTCCCGACAGCGATTTCTTCCCGAGCGACGAAAATGCCCGCGAAGGAGCGCAGCCACTTCTGCGGCTGCCTGTCGGCCACGAGCGTTGAAACGGTGCGGCTTGCGGCGTGGACATCGGCGCTGACGGATGCCGCCGCCTCGTTGGCGCGAACCTGGCCCGCAGTCGCAGCAAGCGCGAAGACGGCGACGATGGCTGCATTCAGAGCTGGAGAACGTCTCATTCTGGTTGGCTTTCGCTGACGGAACCGGACGTCGCCACCACTCTGGCAGCAAGCACAACGTCGACGGTTCCTGATTATGGCGTTCGGAAGAAATTATTTATTCGATCAGTCAATCTAATAATTTCATTCGATAAACGCGTCAAGAGTAAGGCGATCACATACAATCATTGCGGGAGCATGGCGTCATCCGTCATCGGGGCACTTCTCTTGACATCGTACGCGCCTGCACCGCATACCAGATCGATTAGTCTATTAAAGAAATTGACCCGTTGGGGAGAAGCACGATGCGCAAGATCGACCCGGAGAAACATGCGGCAAGGCGGCAAGTCATCCTCGACGCCGCCATCGCCTGTTTTGCCCGCAAGGGGTTTCACGGCACATCGACCGCGGAAATCTGTGCCGAGGCAGGGATGAGCCCAGGCAATCTCTTTCATTATTTTCCGACCAAGCACGCCATCATTGCCGCAATCGTGGAGGAGGAACGTCAAGAAACGGCGGAGTTTTTCCGCGAACTCCATGAAGCGCCTGACCTTTTTGCAGCACTTCTGGGCTTCATGGACGTCGTGCTGGGTTTGGCAGCCGACCCCGTCTATTCCAGCCTGGCGCTGGAAATCGCCGCAGAGGCCATGCGCGACGAACACATCGGCGAACTGGTTGCCGCGAACGACGCGGAGCTGCGCGCCGCACTTTCCGCCGTCATCAAGGCCGCGCACGAGCGCGGACAGATCGACACCGCAATCGGTCCGGAAGCGGGTGCGCGGTGGATCGCCGCGATGATCGACGGCATTTTCGGCCGGATCGCCGTCGACCCCGGCTTCAAGCCGGAGCAGGAGCGCCCGATGATGCACCTGCTGCTGACCCGCTTTCTCTGTCCGCAACGCTGAGCCATTCAGCCCACCGGACCAGGCAGAGTGCGAGCCGCCTAGGACAAGGTCGAGAGAGTTTGGAAGATGCGGCCTCGGCGCTCAGTTGCTGGCAGTGCTGTGGCCGCATCTGGCGGCATCATCGAAATGTCATGGTATCGATCCAACTCCGGCGCGACACCGTCGGATCGAAGCCTCCTGCAGGCCGGGAGGAATGGCCAGCGCCTGCGTCCCCAACATGGGCGCCGCGTCCGCGAATGTCGGCGTGAGAGGTGGTCCTCCCTCAGCCGACTGGGATGGTTCCCACAGATGCTCCGGCCACCTCCCCGCGCTGCACGGTCTTGTTGTTTTTCTTTTGCGTGGCCCCAGAACGCCAAAAGCCCGCCGGTTTTCACCTGACGGGCTTTTTGATTTGGTTGCGGGGGCAGGATTTGAACCTGCGGCCTTCAGGTTATGAGCCTGACGAGCTACCGGGCTGCTCCACCCCGCGCCAAGCGCAAATCCCTTTGGGATTTGTCGCGGTAACGTAAATCCCGAAGGGATTTATGGTCTGTGCCGAGCAAATTGCGAAGCGATTTGCTCGTGTAAGGGACGCACCGTCGAGGGCACATCCGGTTGTGTGTCTCGATTTTACCTAAGCAAAAAGGCCGCTTGTGGGCGGCCCTTGCGTTTCGGCTTGGCCGAGTTTTGTGTCGAGAAGATTTTCGGTGTTTTATCTTGCGATTTGCAGACCTGGCAGCGACCTACTCTCCCGCGTCTTAAGACGAAGTACCATCGGCGCTGGGGCGTTTCACGGCCGTGTTCGGAATGGGAACGGGTGCAGCCACCCCGCCAGAACCACCAGGTCGGCAAAGCGCAAGATTTGCGCCTAGCTTGGCGCAAACCGAATGAGAAGCTGGTGAGGTGGTGATGCCACCTCTTTGATTTGAACACGTCGCTCATCTAGCAATGGGAACGATCAAGCCAATCGAACGATTAGTACTGGTAAGCTTCATGCGTTGCCGCACTTCCACACCCAGCCTATCAACGTGGTAGTCTTCCACGGTTCTCAAGGGAATACTCGTTTTCAGGTTGGTTTCCCGCTTAGATGCCTTCAGCGGTTATCCATTCCATATATAGCTACCCTGCTATGCCCTTGGCAGGACAACAGGTCCACCAGAGATATGTCCATCCCGGTCCTCTCGTACTAGGGACAGATCCTGTCAATATTCCTACACCCACGGCAGATAGGGACCGAACTGTCTCACGACGTTCTGAACCCAGCTCACGTACCGCTTTAATTGGCGAACAGCCAAACCCTTGGGACCTGCTCCAGCCCCAGGATGCGATGAGCCGACATCGAGGTGCCAAACAACCCCGTCGATATGGACTCTTGGGGGTCATCAGCCTGTTATCCCCGGCGTACCTTTTATCCGTTGAGCGATGGCCCTTCCACGCGGGACCACCGGATCACTATGACCGACTTTCGTCTCTGCTCGACTTGTCAGTCTCGCAGTCAGGCGGGCTTATGCCATTGCACTCGACGACCGATTTCCGACCGGTCTGAGCCCACCATCGCGCGCCTCCGTTACTCTTTCGGAGGCGACCGCCCCAGTCAAACTACCCACCATACACTGTCCCGGATCCGGATAACGGACCGCGGTTAGACATCCATGACGATAAGGGTGGTATTTCAAGGATGGCTCCACAAGAACTGGCGTCCCTGCTTCAAAGCCTACCACCTATCCTACACATGCCGACACGAATGCCAGTGTAAAGCTATAGTAAAGGTGCACGGGGTCTTTCCGTCTGACCGCAGGAACCCCGCATCTTCACGGGGAATTCAATTTCACTGAGTCTATGCTGGAGACAGCGGGGAAGTCGTTACGCCATTCGTGCAGGTCGGAACTTACCCGACAAGGAATTTCGCTACCTTAGGACCGTTATAGTTACGGCCGCCGTTTACTGGGGCTTCGATTCAGAGCTTGCACCCCTCCTCTTAACCTTCCAGCACCGGGCAGGCGTCAGACCCTATACGTCGTCTTGCGACTTCGCAGAGCCCTGTGTTTTTGATAAACAGTCGCTACCCCCTGGTCTGTGCCACCCTTTCATACTTGCGTATAAAAGGGTCACGCTTCTTCCGAAGTTACGCGTGCAATTTGCCGAGTTCCTTCAGCATAGTTCTCTCAAGCGCCTTGGTATACTCTACCTGACCACCTGTGTCGGTTTCGGGTACGGTCTATACGGTGGAGCTATTTCCTGGAACCGCGTCCCTGCACACCCAATCCAATAAGAGCGTACAAGTTAAGCAATCCGTCACTACCACCAGGCCCACGAATATTAACGTGGTTCCCATCGACTACGCGTGTCCGCCTCGTCTTAGGGGCCGGCTAACCCTGCTCAGATTAACTTTAAGCAGGAACCCTTGGTCTTTCGGCGAGAGGGTCTCTCACCCTCTTTATCGTTACTCATGTCAACATTCGCACTTCCGATACCTCCAGGACCCCTCACAGGTATCCCTTCACAGGCTTACGGAACGCTCCGCTACCACACGTCTTGCGACGTATCCTCAGCTTCGGTGCATGGCTTTAGCCCCGTTACATTTTCGGCGCAAAGACCCTTAATTAGACCAGTGAGCTGTTACGCTTTCTTTAAATGATGGCTGCTTCTAAGCCAACATCCTGGTTGTTTTGGGATCCTCACATCCTTTCCCACTTAGCCATGACTTGGGGACCTTAGCTGGAGGTCAGGGTTGTTGCCCTCTTCACGACGGACGTTAGCACCCGCCGTGTGTCTGCCGACTAGTACTCCTCGGTATTCGGAGTTTGGTTAGGATCAGTAAGACGGTGAGTCCCCATAGCCCATCCAGTGCTCTACCCCCGAGGGTATTCGGTCGACGCACTACCTAAATAGTTTTCGCGGAGAACCAGCTATTTCCGAGTTTGATTGGCCTTTCACCCCTAGCCACAAGTCATCCCAATCTATTGCAACAGATGCGGGTTCGGTCCTCCAGTTGGTGTTACCCAACCTTCAACCTGCTCATGGCTAGATCACTCGGTTTCGGGTCTAATGCGACGAACTGAACGCCCTATTCAGACTCGCTTTCGCTGCGCCTTCACCTATCGGCTTAAGCTTGCTCGTCACACTAAGTCGTTGACCCATTATACAAAAGGTACGCCGTCACCCTTGCGGGCTCCGACTGTTTGTAGGCATCCGGTTTCAGGTTCTATTTCACTCCCCTTGTCGGGGTGCTTTTCACCTTTCCCTCACGGTACTTGTTCGCTATCGGTCATGCACGAGTACTTAGGCTTGGAGAGTGGTCTCCCCATGTTCAGACAGGATTTCACGTGTCCCGCCTTACTCAAGGACACTGAGTGTTCTACGTGTAAGGGGCTATCACCCTCTACGGCCGACCTTTCCATGTCGTTCCACTTTATTCCTCAGTGCCACTGGCCTGGTCCGCGTTCGCTCGCCACTACTTGCGGAGTCTCGGTTGATGTCCTTTCCTGCAGGTACTTAGATGTTTCAGTTCCCTGCGTTCGCTTCTTACCCCTATGTATTCAGAGTAAGATACCTTTAAACAATACTTGGAAACCTAAGCCGTACCGAAGCACGACTTAAATTTTCCAAGTATTTAAGGTGGGTTTCCCCATTCGGAAATCCATGGATCAAAGCTTATTCGCAGCTCCCCACGGCTTATCGCAGCGTATCACGTCCTTCATCGCCTGTGCATGCCAAGGCATCCACCAAATGCCCTTCTTTCACTTGATCGTTCTCATTGCCAATGCTCATCCTTAAGCCGTCGTCCCCTTGGGGACGCGGCAGACCGGGTTACCTTTTACAACCCAATCCAATCCAGATGCCATCGACGTGTTCGACAGGCCTGCTTTATTGGAACCACGCCGAGCGGTTCGCTTGCAGCCTGTCTTAAGACCAGCTTCTCGAGATCTGTCCGGTGATGCGCGGTCAGGCAACACCAAT
>NZ_JABEKT010000006.1 GCF_013283195.1 Ensifer adhaerens
CGCTTGGCGCGGGGTGGAGCAGCCCGGTAGCTCGTCAGGCTCATAACCTGAAGGCCGCAGGTTCAAATCCTGCCCCCGCAACCAAATCATAAAAGCCCGTCAGGTGAAAACCGGCGGGCTTTTGGCGTTCTGGGGCCAGGCAAAGCAGGCAAGGCGCCCCGAAACAAAATCCAGAAAACACCGGGTGGTGCGCAGAATAGGACATGTGCCTGCTTGCAGCGAAGCGTGCGACGGGATGGTGATCAGCCGACCATGGAGGCCGCCAAGGCCAAAGCGCTGCGCGGGCCAATGCGCTGCGCAACCGGCTCCATCAACCCCGCTGGGTCCGTCGGACTGAAATAGTCAACCGAAACCGTCCAGTGCCTAGGGGCGCGGAGCAGAGCCAGTTTGCCAAATGTTTCGCCGGGGCCAGGCACATATCACCAGATCGAGTTGCAAATTCAGGGTCGCGTGATCGACGCGCCTTGCATCACTGTCTCGATGAACAACGCGGATTTCACTACTCAAGATATGTTACAACAGTCAGCCTTGCGAAATGCACTCAAAAAATCTTTTTAATTTCAATGCCATGTTGCCGTTGGTCCAATAGGATTAATCCTGATTTTCTCATGACATGATGCATCTCCGGGCCTAGTATGCATCCCTTAGAGGTTGCAAACATCCTGGGGGTCGACCTGTGTCCATCAGTTCAGGAGCGGTGCGCCGCAAAGCGCGCAATGCACCGACCGGCATCGTCATCGAACCGCATACGCTTGCCCGCACCGCCATCGTCACGCTGCTTGAGCGCGAACTTGCGGGGTGGACCTTCATCGATATGATCTCGACTGCAAGTCTGGACAAGGCTCTCGGCATGGACGTGCGTTTAATTACGCTCGATCTGGCGGGGAGGGGCGTCAGAAGCAGCAGCTTGCTCGACGATCTGGCGGCCGTTGCCGCGCGCTTTCCCAAAGCGCCGATCGCCTTGCTATCGGATACGGACGATGTTTCCGTCGCGACGCAGGCCCTGCAGATGGGGATCCGCGGCTTCTTCACCACCGCGCTGCCAATCGAGATTGCGCTTGCCGGTTTGAGGCTTGTGCTTGCCGGCGGCGTGTTCTGCCCGCATCCGCTGGGTGCGTTCGGCGACGACGCGGCGCTGCATCTGGTGCAGGCGGAGGAGCAGCCCGAACCCAAACGGTTGCGCCACGACGATCCTATGCTGGCCGATTTCACGCCACGCGAGGCTGATGTGCTGGCCGAATTGCAGTGCGGTTCCTCGAACAAGGTCATCGCCGGCAAGCTGAACCTGTCGGGCCATACCGTGAAGATGCATCTCCAGCACATCATGCGCAAGCTGCAGGTGCAGAACCGCACGGAGGTGGTCGCACGGCTCGGCGGCAGATCGTCGCCCGGCGATGGCGCGGCGGTCACCTAGAGCATTTCCAGGAAAAGTGCGAAGCGGTTTTCCGTCAGGAAATGCCTAAAAACAAGGTGCTAGAGCGTTTCTGCGACTCTGTCTAAACCGGAAACGCTCTAGCGGCCGTCATCTCGAGGTCTTCTCCAGCATCTCGCTCAGGGTCGCGGCCGTCAGCATGGCTTCGGCCAAGAGCTTCTTCAGCTTTTGGTTTTCCTGTTCCAGTGCCCTTATGCGTTTGACGTCGAAGCCAACGGTTCGAAGCTGCGAGGATTGCCAGCGGTAGAAAGTCGGTTCGCTGACGCCGTAGCGCTGGCAGACATCAGCCACTGTCGCGCCGGCCTGATGCTCCCGGAGGATGTCCATGATCTCGTCGTCATCGAATTTTCGCTTGCCCATCATGGTGTCCTTTGGTGGAACCAAGCCAGGGATGCAAGGGGCATGGGGCGGCAACGGAGCACGTACCTCCATTCGCGTCGCGCACAGAGCAGCCGGCTACAGCATGTTTCAGTCCTCACGAAATGCCCGGTTGAAACTGTCGAGCAGCGGCCTCAGCGCATAGAGGGCGACGCTGTTCGTGCCCGTTTCGATCAGCGTTTGGGCTGGCATGCCGGGCACCAGCTCGACTTCGCTCATCTTGGCCAAGCGCTCATCAGCCACATGGATCGTCGCGGCGTAGTAGGATTGCCCGGTTTGCTTGTCGACCAGGCGATCCGCCGATACATATTCGACCTTTCCCTTCAGAAGCGGCACCCGGCGTTGATTGTAAGGCAGCAGATGGACCTGTGCCTCGAGACCCGGATGCACCAGATTGATGTCTTCAGGTCGTACTCTGGCCGAAACGATCAGGCGTCCCTTGCGCGGGACGAGGTCGACAAGCGGTTCGCCGGCGCCGATGACGCCACCGCTGGTATGGATGCGCAAATCCATGATTACACCGTCTTCCGGCGCCCGGATCGCGGTTCTGGCCAGCTGGTCGTCGATCGCCCGCAACCTTTCGCTCAGTTGCAGGATCTGGGTTTCAGTTTCGCGCATGGTCTGGGCGACTTCGTTCAGCCGGTCGCTTCGAAGTTTCACAAGATAGGCCTGGGCCTCGCTGATCACCTGGTAGGCACGGGATATCTGCGCCGAAATTTCACCCAGTCGTCCGCTGATATCCGCCTTTTCCCGTTGCAGGTTGAGAACGCGGCTTTTCTTTTCCAATCCCTTGGCCGTCAGCGTCGTGACGCTCTCAAGCTCCTGCCTGGAGATTTCGACCCGTTCGCTCAACGCTGCCTTCTGGGCGGCGAGGCCGGCGACTTCCTGCTGCACCTGCTTCATTCTTTCCTGTGTGATCGCGATCTCCGACTGCAACACCTGGCGACGGGTCTCGAAGATCCGCTGCTGGCCGGTGACGATCGCACTGATGGCGGCGTTGTCGGCCATCACTGCCAGCATTTCTGGCGGATAGGTTATGCTGTCTGCGTCATCCTGCTCGGCAAGCAACCGCGCGCGCCTGGCATCCGCGTCCCACAGCTGTCCCTGGAGGCTGTCGCGTTCGGAGCGGAATTTGGTATCGTCCAGTTCGATCAGCACCTGGCCGGAGGTGACCGCATCGCCGTTCTTGACGCGGATCTGCCGGATGATGCCGCCTTCGAGATGCTGGATGGTCTTGCGGCTGGTTTCCGGTTCAACGACGCCTGAGGCGATGGCCGCGCTGCTGAGTGGCGCCAGTGCCGACCAAGTGCCGAGACCTATGACAAAGAAGCCGATCAGCAGATTGCCGGTCCAGGCGACGGAACGCAGCCGTGACATCGGCGAAGCGGCCGCAAGCTCGATCGGGTTGATGCCGTCCTGCGGCGAATAGGTCAGCAGTTTTCCGATTGGGCCCTGCGGCTTTATCGGGCGGTGGGCCACGTTTGCCGCGCCAATGATCCGTGCTGGAGGCGGTTCGATCTGAACGAGATGCATCGTGTCGTCCTCCTCCTACGTTCCGGTTCGCGCCGGAGGCTGAAGATGCGCCTCGAAGATCTGTTCGCTGTCGCCGAAGGCATCGACCGTGCCGTTGCGCAGGATGGCGATCTTGTTGGTGACGGGCAGGATACCCATGCGATGGGTGATGATGACGACGATCATGCCACGCGATCTCATCCGCGATATGGCCGTGAACAGCTTGCGTTCGCCGTCGTAGTCGAGGCTCGAGTTTGGATCATCAAGCACCACCAGCGATGGATTGCCGTAGGCAGCGCGCGCCAGCCCAAGCTGCTGGCGCTGCGCCCTCAGGAGCAGCCCGCCGCCTTCGCCGATGTCGGTGTCGTAGCCCTTGGGCAGCCGCATGATCGTCTCATGCAGGCCGACGAGCTTCGCCGCCTCGATCGCCTTGCCCGGATCGGCTCCATCCAGCCGGCCGATCACGTCCTTGACCGCGCCGCCGAAGAGTTCGATGTCCTGCGGCAGGTAGCCGACATGGCGTGTCCCCGCGCACAGGCGCAGGGCGGCGATGTCGACGCCGCCAAGAAGGGCACAGCCAC
The DNA here is from genome assembly GCF_013283195.1 of Ensifer adhaerens. Taxonomy (GTDB): domain Bacteria; phylum Pseudomonadota; class Alphaproteobacteria; order Rhizobiales; family Rhizobiaceae; genus Ensifer; species Ensifer adhaerens_G. The sequence continues at coordinate 3,904 of NZ_JABEKT010000006.1, forward strand.
TGGTCGCCGGCTCGACGCCGGCAATGATCCGTCCGAGCGTTGATTTCCCCGACCCCGATGGCCCGATCAGGGCCACACAATCGCCCGGCGCCAGCCGCAGGGTGACGCCCTGCAAGATCTGCCTGTCCGGATAGGGCAGGGTGTAGCCAACGCTGTCGAGGATGAGGCCGCTTTGCTCGGGCACGGGAACCATGCGCGCGTCGCTATCGGCTGCGACCGCAATCAGCATCTGATTGAGCCGATTGAAGGCATTGCGGGCAAAGGCGACCGAGCGCCATGCGCCGATCGCCCCTTCGACCGGCGCCAGCCCGCGGCCGAGCAGAAGGCTGGCGACGAAGATGATGCCGGGGCTGCTGTTTTCCTCGAGCACCAGCCAGGTGGCAGCGCCCATCATCAGGATTTGCGTCAGCGTTCTCACGGATTTCGACAGGCCGAGAATGACCTCGGTGCGCTGCATAGCGGCATCCTGGGCCTTCCTTGCCGCTTCGGCGTCGCGATAGACGATCTGGGCTGCGCCGTCCTGCATGCCCATCGCGCGGATGACCTGAATGTATTTGAGGGCGGTCGCAAAGCGCAGGTAGCTGCGCGCAAGCGCACGATTGGCGTGGGCAAGGGGACGTCGGGTCGACAATTCGGTGAGGATCGCCAGGAGCAACAGGGAGGCGGCGCTCAGCAGGCCGATGACGCCGAGCAGCGGGTGGACGAGAAACAAAAGCAGCAGGAAAACCGGCGCCCAGGGCACGTCGAAGAGCAGCGAACTTGCGGGTGAATCCAGAAACTGCCTGAGCGTCGACAGGTCCTTGTAGCAATCCGTCGCGGCCGCGGAGCTGGTGCGCGCGCCATATTCGAAGGAGGCGGTGAGAACCACCGGGCGCAGCCGATGGTCCAGCCAGCTGCCGATGCGCGAAAGGGCGGCCCGACGCACGATGTCAAGCAGCGACCCGACCACCACGGCGACGGCGATAATCAGCGTCAGCATCACCAGTGTGTCGGCGCTGCGGCTCGACAGCACGCGATCGTAGATTTGCAGCAGATAGATGGAGGGGGCGAGCAGAAACAGGTTGTAGCCGCAGCTGTAAAGAAAGACCAAGCCGAAGGCTCCGGCTGAAGCCCTCAGGGCCATGACCAGATGCGTCGGTTCGCGCGGCGAGGGTTGCGAGTTGGTTGTCATTATCAGATCTCGGTGCAATCGACTCTGACAAGGCAGGGCTTTGGCACGGCACAGACAAGGATGAGGATCGTTGGCCGAAGCCGACGATCCTCATTGCCAATTCACGAACCGAGATCGCTAAGGTCGATCGATCCGAACGCGTTGATGAAATTGTCGAGCGCATTCGAGACCGTTGTGGTTTCGGTCGATGTGTCTGTAGACGTGTTGGTTTCGGTCGAGGTGTTGGTTTCCGTGAACGGATTGGTGTGAACCAGGGCCGAAGAAATGTCGCCGCCCAATGCCTGGTTGCCATTGCCGCCATTGCCGCCAACGCCGGCGAGAATGGTTGCATGCTGGTCGGCAAGGAACTGCGTGTTCTGTGTTGCCGTGGTGTCCGCAGCGACCGCTGCCACGTTGCCACCACTGGTGTTGCCTTGATCGCCACTGGAGGTGGCGTCGCCGCCGGCTCCACCGGAGCCACTGTTGGTCAGCGAGGCAAGGAAGCCGTCACGAGCCTGGGCAAGTCCGCCTTCGCCGCCGTCACCGGTTCCCCATCCAGCGTCCTGCCAGACGTGATCCCCGTTGTAGAGCTTGGTGTAGGCACCTTCTACCGTCTGCGAATTGGCGACATAGGCGACCGGATTATAGTGAATATCACCATAGTTGAAGCCATCACCGCCGTTGCCGGCATTCGCGTCGCCAGCATTGGAGTTGCTGAGATTGATCGTGTCAGATGCTTGCGGAATAGGCATAGCGTTGCTCCTCTACGTATCTTGACCCCCGTGTTCTCTCAGCGGTTCGGTGCCAGCGATACCGTGTGGCAGACGGGGTAACCGCGAATGAATGGTGCGCGTTCTTGCGCGTGCGAGCTAGCTGGACAATCGGTGACGTCCCTTTGGGCGGGGTATGGGCCACGTGGCGGATATGGGGCAGGCAATAGAGTGGGGGCGACAGACAAACGCACCCGCTTGCGGGTGCGTTTTGATACCTGTCTTCTTGATGCCGTCGCAGCGGGGCGGCTGGGCTCGACAAAATTCAGCTGCCGTCCACGAGGCTGAGGATATCGTCGACGAGCGCCGAATGGGCGTCGGACAGATTGCCCTCTCCGCCAAGTCCGCCGATGCCTGCCATCTGCAGTGCGTGTTGATCGTAGAGCACGTGGTCGAGCTGCTGCGCATCGGCCGTGCCGCCGGCCGGAACGGCGATATTGATGGGGTGGAAATACCCGATGCTGACATCGACCATGCTGCCGTTCGAAAAGCCGGAACCGCCGCCGCCGGCCATCTGATCACCAGTGAAGATCGTGTCGGAGGACAGGTTGAAACCGCCACCGGCGCCGCCGATGCCAGCGATCTGTACGCCGCCCTGATCGAAGATGGCGTTGTTGGTCTGGTGGGCCTGGGCGTCGCCGCCGGCCGCCCCGATGGCGATGTTGATCGGCGAAAACACCGCGACGTTGACGTCGATCATGCTGCCGATGAAGGTGCCGTCGCCGCCGTGTCCGGCGAAGTTATCGCCCGTGAAGGTGATGGATGTGCCGTGGTTGGCGGACGATCCGCCGCCGGCAATGTTGTGGTCGCCACCCGAGCCGCCGATGCCGCCGATCTGGGTGGCGCCTTGCAGCATCGCGGCGTTGTTGACCTGGTTGGCGGTCGCCGTCGAGCCGGGGCCTGCGGCGACCGCGGTGTTCACCGGGGCAAACACGCCCACGTCGGTGCTCACCAGGCTGCCAATGAAGGTGCCATGCCCGCCACCGCCGGCATTGCCGCCACCGCTGCCCGCGGAATTGCCGTTGCCGCCGTCGCCGCCCATGCCGGCCATCTCGGTGACATGCTGATTGATGAGGGCGTCATTTCCCTGCTGCGCGTCCGCAGCCGAATGGGGGCCGGTAATGGCGGCGTTCGAAGGCATGAAGACGGCGAGCGTGTTGCTGTCGAGCGTGCCGATGCTCGTTCCATTGCCGCCGCTGCCGGCCGAATTGTGGTCTGGATCGGGAACGAGTTCGAGGGGAAGCCAGGTGGGAACCAGCGCGAGGTGCCCGGCGGCAGCGCTTGCGACCGTGATCTGATTGGTGTTCGCGTTCGGCGCCGTTTCCGACAAGGGACGAGTTTCCGTCATCGCCGTCTCTCCAATCCACCGTTCAGCGCAGCCCCTGCAATTTCGCGCAGGACAATTTCGCGCAGGACATGGGTCCGAATTGAACCGCTATTCTGTAGCCAGTTGCGGGAAAAGAAGAGCCTGCAATTCGTCTACGCCCATTTGGGCGGGGTCTAGCCGTTTGGCCGTACTGCGCAGTCCCGTCGTCTCAACCTGGTACAACCCCAAACAGGTGCCAGCGTGCGGACATCATTTGTGCATTGAAAAAGCAACGGCTTATGCACTACTATGCCCCTACGGTTGCACCAGAGGCGCCGCCGGCATCTAAGATCAGCAGACAGGCAGAAGAGATCCACGCACCAGCAGACTATTACAGGTGACGCCACAGCGCGTCCGATCGGGAGGGGAAATGGCAGTTAAGCGTGTCATCCGTTTGCATCGATCGATCTGTTTTCTAGCGACTGCGTGTTTGCTGATCCCTGAAACCTATTCCTATAATTTTCGCGCTTATGCGCAGGAACAGCCTGCTGCCGCCCCATCCGGGCAGGCGGCTGCTCCGGAACAGCCGGAACCGCTCAGCGAGGACGAGCTGGAAGTTCTGGTCGCCCGGATCGCGCTATATCCAGATGAGCTGATCGCGCTCATAGCGTCGGCCTCGCTGTTCCCGCTGCAGATCGTCGAGGCGGAGCGCTTCCTCGAAAACCTGAAGAAGAACAAGGATCTTAAGCCGAAGGACAGCTGGGACGGCAGCGTCATCTCGCTGCTGAACTATCCCGATCTCGTCAAGATGATGAGCGAGGACCTCGACTGGACGCAGTCGCTCTCCGATGCCATGGCCTACCAGCAGAAGGACGTGCTGGTCGCCATTCAGCAGCTTCGCGACAAGGCCGTTGCCTCAGGCGTGCTCAAAACCGACGACAAGATGAAGGTCGTCCAGGAAAACGATAACGTCATCATTCAGGCGGCCAATCCGGAAAAGATCTACGTGCCGCAGTACGAGCCGGAGATGCTCTACGTGCCGGACTATGCTGTGGAGCCCCTGTCCTATTATCCCGAACCCTATCCGAACTACTACTATCCGGCGGCGACGTTCTTTGCTGGCGCTGTGACCGGGGCCGTGTTCGGCGCAATGGTCGACTGGGACGACTGGGGCGTGTGGGGCGGCCGGTTCGATGGTGACATAGACGTCGACTGCAACAACTGCTTCAACAACATCAACGGCAAGGTCAAGTTCAACGATATCGATTGGAAGAACGTTGACCGCAGCAAGATCAATATCGACAAGAGCCAGTTCGCCAAGCTCGACCGAACGAACATGAAGAACAAGCTTGAGGCGAACGGCCACAACAATATCCGCGACAAGGCCAAGATCACCCGGAGCAATGCCAGTGCAAATCTGCGGCAGAAGGTCGATACCGGGTCCTTCAAGGACCTGAAGGACGTTCGCGCCAACAAGGTCGATGGCCTGAAGAACCGGCCGGGCAATGCAAAGCCGAACATCGGGGCAGGCAACAGACCCGCCGCCGGCAACATCGCGGCCAAGCGGCCGGACAATGTTTCGCGGCCCAAGGCCGGCTCCGGGGGCAAGATAAACCGCCCGGCCGGCAAGCCACGTCCGGCGGCCAAGGCCGACAACCGTCCGCGCAAGCCGTCGGGCCTGGGTGAAGTACGCTCGGGCAAGGCCACGCAGATCCAGTCGCGGCGCGGTGGGAAGGCCATGGGGGGTGGCGCCCGTAGTGGCGGTAGACCGCACCGGTCGGTCGGTCAGGGCGGGGGCGGCGGCGGGCGATCCATGGCCCGGCACGGTGGTGGTGGCGGTGCCCGTCATGGTGGCGGTGGTGGCCGTGGTGGCGGTGGACGTCGTCGTTGAGCGCGTGAAACGGGAGGGTATGGTCATGACCAAGTATTATCGTCAGAGCATGATTTTCCGTTCGGGTGTCGGGCTCGCATTGCTCGGCCTGTCGGCCTACGCCGGAGTGTCCCTGGCGGCCGAGAGCGAGCCGGCGCAACTCGAAGATTACATTTCGCCGACTGATCCTCCCACCTTCGACGACCCGGAAAAAGCGGTGGCAGCGTTCAAGGAAACCCTGGGCGCGGCCGACCTGAGCAAACTTGCCGCCTTGCTCGGCCTTGATGCCGAAAAGCTGAAAAAGAGCGAAGGCGTCATGGACACTTTCGAGAAGATCAAGGCCGGTGCTGCCAAGAAGGTCGTTCTGACCGACGAGGACGACCATAAGATTATCGAGATCGGCGACGAACTCTGGCCCCTGCCGTTCCCGATCACCAAGGACGACGGTGGCAAATGGGCTTTCGACACCTATGCCGGCATCGAGGAGATCATCAACCGGCGCGTTGGGGAGAACGAACTTGAGGCCATCGCCACCGTGCGATCCTATGTCGATGCGCAGGAAGAGTATGCCGAGGAAGACCATGACGGGGACGGCGTGCTCGAATATGCCCAGAAGCTGATTTCGAGCGAAGGCAAGACGGATGGCCTCTATTGGCCGGCAGAGCAGGGGGATGGTGATAGCCCTGCTGGCGACCTTTCGCAGGCCGAGCTCGACAAGGCCAAGGCGAACGAAGGCTATTACGGCTATCGCTTCAAGATCCTGACTCGCCAGGGTGGAAACATCGCCGGCGGCTCCTACGACTATGTCATCAACGGCAATATGATTGCGGGCTTCGGGCTCGTCGCGTGGCCGGTAAAATATGGCGAAACGGGCGTCAATACTTTCGTCGTCAATCGCAACGGTATCGTCTATCAGGCCGATCTCGGAGAGGGCACGGATGCGATGGCGCGCGATATCAAGCAGTTCAATCCCAACGACAACTGGACCATTACCGAGGATTGAGCGCTCTTGGGGATCAAGAACAAGGAGCAAGCGGGGAAGGGACAAGCGGCGCGGCGTCCTGATCCTGCCGCTAGCGAGTATCTGGCGGCCCATGGAGGGCCGTTTTTCGAGTTGCAACGACGATTTGGGCTGCTTCACGAGCGCTCGCTGAAGACTGGCAGGCGAGCCTTGTTGTTCGTCGGGTTGGCTTGGTTCGTGCCGCTCTTGCTCGGGCTACCACGCAGCTTTCTCGCGGCTGACACGCCGGGCTCCTATCTCGGCGATCTCGGCGTCTGGGCCCGTTTTGTGGTGGCGATCGGCGCCTTCGTGCTCGCCGAACAGCAGGTCGAGCGCGGGTTGCGCATCAAGCTCGGGCAATTTCTGAAGGCACCGTTGATCGCACCCGGTTCTGTTGCGCCTTTCGCCCAGGCCGTGACGACCGCGCTGGAAAGACGTGACTCGCGGGTCGCAGAAGCGGTCTGCCTTGTCCTTGCGATTGTCGCTGCGGTGGTGGCTTTCGCCAACACCCACGCGGCGACTGTGTCGTCCTGGGCGGTTGAGGTTTCGCCCGACGGCAACCGCCTCACCTTGACCGCCTGGTGGATGGTGTTCGTCAGCCAGCCGCTGTTCGTGTTCCTGCTTTTGCGCGGGCTCTGGCGACATTTCGTCTGGGCGCAGCTGTTGCGCCGGATCGCCCGACTGGAGCTCCGGCTGGTGGCAACCCACCCTGATGGCAATGGCGGGTTGGCTTTTCTCGCCAGCTATCCCAACGCCTATGTCCTCTTCATCTTCGGCGTCAGCGCGGCGATCGGCGCTGCAGTTGCCAAGCATCTGCTGCAGGAAAGCCTGACGAGCACCACATTCAGCATCATTGCCGGCGGTTGGCTGGTGGTCGTGCTCGCGCTCTTTGCCTATCCGTTGTCGGCCTTCTCCAAGCCGCTTGCGGAATTGAAGGAGAAGAGCCTGCTGATGCTGGGCACGCAGGCCACACGCTATCAGCGTTTGAACGAGCGCAAGATTCTGGGGACGAACGTTGCGGCGGAAAGTGCCGACGAGGCCCAGCAGCAGGCCGACGACATCGCTGACCCGACGAAACAGTTCGAGACCACGCGCAAGCTGTCGGCAATGCTGTTGAACCGGTCGGCCATCGTGCCTGTTGCAGCGGCTGCCCTTCTGCCGATCGCTGCTGCCGGCGCCACCATTCTTCCCTACAAGGAAGTTTTCTCGGTTCTCAAGAAACTGCTGCTGCTTTGACCGGCGACGTCTCGCTCAGGGCGCCGCGCCAAAGAAGGTGAGGCGGCTGAAGAGCACGTAGTGCGATTCCGACACCATCAGCGCGACAAAGACCAGCACCAGGAGGGGCGGCAGCAGAATGGCGTAGATCAGCGCCAGGCGCTCCCAGGCCATGTGCATGAAGACGGCAACGATGAGCCCCGCCTTCAGCATCATGAAGAGCAGGATCAGAGACCATCTGAGATAACCCTGCAGGCCGACATAGTCGACCATGTAGGAAAAGGCGCTGAGCACGAAAAGCAGGCCCCAGACCAGCAGATAGAGGCCGATCGGGTGCTGCTGATGCTCTTTGACAGCAAGATGTGCCGGTGCGTCAGTCATGGCCGTTCCTCACCAGAGATAGAAGAATGCGAAGATGAAGACCCAGACGAGGTCGACGAAGTGCCAGTAGAGGCCGGTGATTTCGACAATTTCGTACTGCCCCTTGCGGCTGGTGAAAAAGCCGCGCTTTCCCGTTTCGAAATCGCCGCGCCAGACCTTGCGCGCGATGATCAGGAGGAAGATGACGCCGATCGTCACGTGCGTTCCGTGGAAGCCGGTGATCATGAAGAAGGTGGAGCCGAACTGCGGCGCACCCCACGGGTTGCCCCAGGGGCGCACGCCTTCGGAGATCAGCTTCGTCCATTCGAACGCCTGCATGCCGACGAAGGTGGCGCCGAAGAGCGCGGTCAGCACCATCAGTGCCGCCGTCTTGCGACGGTCGCGGCGATAGCCGAAGTTGACCGCCATCGCCATGGTGCCGCTCGAGGAAATCAGCACGAAAGTCATGATGGCGATCAGGATCAGCGGCACGTCGGAGCCGCCGATGTGCAGCGCGAAGACCTCGCTCGGGTTCGGCCAGGGCACGACGGTCGACATGCGCGCCGACATATAGGCAACAAGGAAACAGCCGAAGACGAAGGTGTCGCTCAAGAGAAAGATCCACATCATGGCCTTTCCCCAGGAGACATTCTTGAAGGTGCGCTGATCCGATGCCCAGTCGGCGGCAAAGCCAGCCAGTCCTGACGGCCGGGGTAGGGGCTCTGTGACAGGAGAATGTGTCGGCGCGGACATGGGGCAGCTCCTAGGTCAAGATTTGCCGGCAGAGGTCGATGAAGTCGTTTGCCCAGCCGGAGAACAGCGCAAACAGCACGATCCAGACAGCGAGCATGAAATGCCAGTAGGTGGCGCAGAGCGTGATCGACAGTGTCCCCTTAGAGCCGATCGGTCCCTTGCGCGTTGTCAGAATGGTGCGGGCAAGCGCGACCAGGCCGCCGACGATGTGCAGGCCATGCATGGCCGTGATCATGTAGAAGAAGCTGTTGGCCGCGTTGCCGGTGAGCAGATAGCCGGCATCGGTGAGTTCGCGCCAGGCGAAGACCTGGCCGACGAGGAAGGCGAGGCCCAAGGCAAGGGCGGCGATCAGCGCCGTGCGGCTGGCATCGTCGCGGTGGCGTTCAGCCGACACTTTGGCGGCATGGAGCATCAGGCTTCCTGACGCGAGCACCGCCGTGTTCAGCCAGAGTAGCTTCGGCATCGGCGTCGACCACCAGTCGGTCGAGGCCATGCGCATGAAGTAGGCGCTGATGAAGAGGGTGAACAGCGCTCCGACCACGGCGAGAAAGACGCCGAGGCCGATCTTGGCCGGCTCGATCGGGCGTCGGCCCTGCGGACGCGTGTCGTGGTGTTGGCCGACCTCCAGCCAGGGCTTCGATAGCATCCGCTGCTGCGACAGCCACCAGCCGGCGATCGCGGCGATGACGGCAAGGAAGATCAGCGTGACACTCATGTCGCCGTCTCCCGCGTTAGGTTGTCCGGACCGGGCTGGTTCTGCGGGATGAAATCCTCCGGCGCGCCCGGCACGCTGTAGTCATAGGCCCAGCGATAGACCACCGGCAGGTCTTTCCAGTTGCCGTGGCGCGGGGGCGTTTCCGGCGTCTGCCATTCGAGCGTCGTTGCCCGCCAGGGGTTGCCGCCGGCCTCGCGACCGTGGCGGATGCTCCAGACCAGATTGAACAGGAAGACGATCTGGGCCGCGCCGACGATGAGCGCGACGATGGTGATGAACTCGTTGAGCGTATGGGCCGAGGCCGGTACGAAGGCGGTTTCGCCCATTTCGTAGTAGCGCCGGGGAACGCCGATCAGGCCGAGATAGTGCATCGGGAAGAAGATCAGGTAGGCGCCGACGAAGGTGACCCAGAAGTGAAGCTGTCCCATCGCCTCGTTGAGCATGCGACCGGTGACTTTCGGATACCAGTGATAGATGGCGCCGAAGATGACGAGGATCGGGGCGACACCCATGACCATATGGAAATGGGCAACGACGAACATCGTATCGGACAGCGGCACGTCGACGACGACATTGCCGAGGAAGAGGCCGGTGAGCCCGCCATTGACGAAGGTGACGATGAAGGCCAGTGCAAACAGCATCGGCAGGTTGAGGTGGATATCGCCGCGCCAGAGCGTCAGCACCCAGTTGTAGACCTTGAGCGCCGTCGGCACGGCAATGATCAGCGTCGTCGTGGCGAAGAAGAAGCCGAAATAGGGGTTCATGCCGCTGACATACATGTGGTGCGCCCAGACGACGAAGGAGAGCGCGCCGATGACTACAATCGCCCAGACCATCATGCGGTAGCCGAAGATATTCTTGCGGGCATGGGTGCTGATGAGATCGGAGACGATACCGAAGGCAGGCAGCGCAACGATGTAGACTTCCGGGTGGCCGAAGAACCAGAAGAGATGCTGGAACAGGATCGGGCTGCCGCCGCCGTGTTGCAGCTGTTCACCCATCTCGACGATTGCCGGCATGAAGAAGCTGGTCCCGAGAATACGGTCGAACAGCATCATGACGCAGGCGACTAAGAGGGCGGGGAAGGCGAGCAGTGCCATGACCGTCGCGGTGAAGATGCCCCAGATCGTCAGCGGCATGCGCATCAGCGTCATGCCGCGCGCACGGCCCTGGAGCACGGTCACCACGTAGTTGAGCCCGCCCATGGTGAAGCCGATGATGAAGAGGATGAGCGAGGAAAGCATCAGCACGATGCCCCAGTCCTTGCCGCCGGGCGTGCCTGACAGCACGGCCTGCGGCGGATAGAGGGTCCAGCCGGCGCCGGTCGGCCCGCCGGGCGCAAAGAAGCTCGAGACCAGCACCAGCACGGCGAGAAGGTAGAGCCAGTAGCTCAGCATGTTGGCATAGGGAAACACCATGTCGCGCGCGCCGAGCATCAGCGGGATCAGGTAGTTGCCGAAGCCGCCGAGAAACAGGGCGGTCAGCAGATAGATCACCATGATCATGCCGTGCATGGTGATGAACTGGTAATAGCGCTCGGCGTCGATGAAGGCGAAGGCGCCGGGAAAGCCGAGCTGTAGGCGCATCAGCCAGGAGAGAACCAGAGCGACCATGCCGATGGCAATGGCGGTAGAGGCATATTGAACGGCGATGATCTTAGCGTCCTGGCTGAACACATAGCGCGTCCACCAACTGTGCGGATGGTAGAGCTCGACATCCTCCACCTCGGCGGGTCCGAGCGCCCTATCTGTGCCTGACCGGATATCGACCATCTAAACTCTCCCAACAATGGCCGTCGGGGCGCCTCCTACCGCGCCGGGGCGGCATTTCCTGCCTGTGCCGTTTCCTTTGTCTGTGCTGCTGCCATCAACTGCGAAAAGGTCTGCTGGCTCGTGAGCCAGGTCTGGTAATCCTCCGCGCTGTCGACGACGACGGTGCCGCGCATCTGCGGATGGCCGACGCCGCACAGTTCGGCGCAAAGAACCTCAAAAGTGCCGGTGCGCGTGGGCGTGAGCCAGTAAAAGGTGACCATACCGGGCACCATGTCCATTTTGGCGCGGAACTCCGGCACGTAGAAATTATGAAGCACGTCGACCGAGCGCAGGAGCATCTTGACCGGTTTGCCGATCTCAAGGTGCAGTTCGCCACCTTCGATGATGATGTCGTCGAGGGCGGCCGCGTCGTTTCGGTTGAGGCCGAGGGAATTTTCCGGCGAGATGTCGCGCGTCTCCGATGTGCCGAGCCTGCCGTCGGCGCCAGGCAGGCGGAAGCTCCACAGCCATTGCTGCCCGACCACTTCGACCTGCCTTGCCCCGTCCGGCACGGTGATAAACTGATGCCAAACGAACAGACCCGGCGTCAGCATTGCCGCGACGCCCAGCGTCGTGCCGGCAGCAAGCCAGCTTTCGAGCTTCTTGTTTTCGGGTTCATAGGCCGCCCGGTTTCCCGGGCGGTGCCGAAAACGGAAGACGCAGTAAGCCATGAACAGGACGACGGCGACGAAGACGGCGCCGGTGATCCAGAAGGTGATGATGAGTGTATTGTCTATGTAGTTCCAGTTGGACGCGATCGGCGTCCACCACCACGGGCTCAACAAATGGAACAACACCGATCCGGCGGCCAGCAAAACCAGAATAACCACCACGGCCATTTCTTGTCCCTCCTTGCCGCTTGCGGCTGTGGGCATGAATACGCAATCCGTAGAGTTTCAAATACAAGTATTGCACGAACGGAAAATACTCGCAATTGACCGTTCGGTGGAGTGCCTGTCGGCGGTTCCAACCGTTGCGTCTATTGCGAATATTGCTTGAGATAGGCGAGCAGGTTGGAAATATCCCCTTCATCCTTCAGTCCGGGAAAGACCATCTTGGTGCCTTTCACCTTCGCCTTCGGATTGTGGAGATAGTCGCGCAACGCCGCCTCGTCCCAGACAAGCCCGCCCTTGCCGGCATCGATCATCGCCGGCGAGTACTTGAAGTCGGGGTGGGTGCCGGCGGTGCGGCCGAGCACGTGGTTGAGCGACGGGCCGACCTTGTTGGTATCGCTGTCGACGATATGACAGATCGCGCATTTCTTGAATACGGTCGCGCCCGCCTCCGCATCGCCCTCTTGCGCAAGGGCGGCGATGGGACAGAGCAGCGTTGTCGAAAAGGCAAGGGCAACAACAGAGTTTCGCATGACACTTCCTCAAAATCGCCGGGCGCGTGGCAAGGAAGGCTATCGTCAATTCGTCGTCTTGGCGGTACTTGCTTCTCTCAATTGGGCGCCACGGGCGGTTGATACTTGCGACGGGATGACGGTACGCCTCGGTCCGAAGATGTCAATCTCCGGTCTTGGGCGATACCGTCAGGCACCTGTCAGGGCGTGCAATTCCGCCCGCGACCCGGCGATCAGACGCGATTGCCGTCGGCGTCGAAGAAGTGCAGGCGCTCCGGCGGCAACCGTGCCGGGATTTCCCCCGATGCCTTGAGGAAGGCGCGGTCGTTGGTGAAGGCCTTGAAGATCGCCTTGCCGAAGGACAGATGCAGGATGATGCCAAAGCCGGTCGGTTCGACAAGATCGACCGTCGCCTTCAATGCATCCGGTGCCGTGGTGCCAATCTCGACATGTTCCGGCCGGATGCCAAGCGTCGCGCTGGCGCCGTCTGCCAGTTCCGCATGCACTTGCGCCGGGATGGTGACGCCACCTTTTGTCTCGAAGCGAGGCGATTGGCCGTTGCGATAGGTGCCTTCGAAGAAGTTCATGCCGGGCGAACCGATGAAGCCGGCAACGAAGAGGTTGGCCGGACGATCATAGAGATCGAGCGGGCTGCCGACCTGCTGGACGAAGCCGCCGTTCATGGCAACGATCCGGTCGGCCAGCGTCATCGCTTCGATCTGGTCGTGGGTGACGTAGATCGAGGTGGCGCCCAGATCCTTGTGCAGCTTCTTGATCTCGGCGCGCATCTGTTCGCGCAGGCGTGCGTCGAGGTTTGATAGCGGTTCGTCGAAGAGAAAGGCCTTGGGTTCGCGCACGATGGCGCGGCCCATGGCGACGCGCTGGCGCTGGCCGCCGGAAAGGGCACGCGGGCGGCGCTCCAGCAGCGGATCGAGACCGAGCTTGGACGCAGCGCCCGAGACGACACTGGCGATCTTTTCCTTGGCTGTCTTCCTCAGCCTCAGACTGTAGCTCATGTTGTTGGCGACCGACATATGCGGATAGAGCGCATAGGACTGGAACACCATGGCGATGTCGCGGTCCTTCGGCGCCAGTTCGTTGACGCGTTTGCCGGCGATGCGGATTTCGCCCGAAGTGACGCTTTCAAGGCCGGCGATCATGCGCAGCAGGGTGGACTTGCCGCAGCCGGACGGGCCGACCAGCACGACGAATTCGCCGTCGCCGATCTTGAGGTCCACATCGTGCAGGACCGGGTGGATGCCGTAGCATTTACGGATATTGGCGATATCGATGGAAGCCATGGTGGATCCTCAGCCTTTGACCGCGCCGGCCGTCAGGCCCTGGACGAGATAGCGTTGAATGAGCAGGAAGAAGAGGCAGGCCGGGATCAGCGCCAGCACGCCCGCGGCCATCATCTGGCCGAAGTCGACCGAGAATTTCGACACGAAGGACAAAAGCCCGACCGGAAAAGTCGCCTGGTCGTTGCCCGAGATCAGCATCAGCGAAAACAGAAGCTCGCTCCAGGCAGCGGTGAAGACAAAGCCGAGCGTGGCGGCGATGCCGGGGAGCGTCAGCGGCAGGATGATCTGACGGAAGGCGACGAACTGGGTTGCGCCGTCGATCATCGCCGCCTCTTCGAGATCCTTCGGAATGCCGTCGAAGAAGGACTGCATCAGGAAGGTGGCAAAGGGCACGTTGAAGGCGGTGTAGACGATGACGAGACCGGTCAGGCTGTTGGTGAGGCCGAGCGGCGACAGGATCTTGAAGATCGGCGCGACCAGCATGACGAGCGGGAACATCTGCGTCAGCAGCATCAGCGCCACCAGCCAGTACTTTCCGCGGAAGTTGAAGCGCGACAGCGCGTAGCCGGAGAGCGAGGCGAGGACGGTGACGATGACGGCGGTCGAGCCCGAGACGATCAGGCTGTTCTTGAAGAACACTGGGAAGGCACTGTGGCGCAGCACGAAATCGAAATGCTCGAGGCTGGCACGCGAAGGCCACATTCGAATGCCTTCGGAGTAGAGCAAGTCGTTCGGCGTGACTGCGACCTTCAGCAGCCAGTAGAGCGGGAAGAGCGCGAAGGCGATATAGGCGAGGATCGCCAATCGATGCGCGGCTACGAGAAGAATGGGTTTGGCGCGCATTGGTCTCAATCCTTGCTCAGCAGCCATTGGCGCAGGATGACGATCAGCATGGAATAGGCGAGCAGCAGTGCCAGAAGCACCAGCGCGATTGCCGAGGCATAGCCGAAGTCCAGTCGCTTGAAGGCCTGGGTGAAGATGTAGCTGGCGACGATCTGGGTGCGATCGGCCGGCCCGCCATTGGTCATGACGATGATCAGGTCGGCGAAGTTCGAGATCCAGACGGTGCGCAAGAGAATGGTGATGGCGATCGTCGGCGCCAGGAAGGGCAGGGTGATCGACAGGAACCGCTGCACTGGGCCGGCGCCGTCGATGCTGGCCGCCTCGTAGAGATCGCGCGGGATCGCCTGGAGGGCGGCCAGCAAGGTAATGGCGAAGAACGGGATGCCCCACCAGACATTGGCGATGATCGGCCCCCACATTGCCAGTTGTGGGTCGGAGAGAATGTTTGTGGGTTCGCTCATGATGCCGATCGCATAAAACCAGTGCGGCAGCGGTCCGACGACGGGATTGAACAGCCAGGACCAGTTGAGGCCGGCAAGGAAGCTCGGCACCGCCCAGGGCAGGAAGACGAGCGCCTGTGCGAGTCCGCGGCCGTAGAACGGCTTGTCGAGCAGCAGCGCCAGGATAAGACCCAGCAGGAACTGCAGAAAGACCGAGGCTCCGGTCCACCAGAGCGTGTTGCGCAGCGCCCGATAGAAGGCCTGGTCCTGCGACAGTGCCCGGAAGTGATCGAGGCCGATGAAGGCGCCGGAGAACGGATTGAGCAGTTGGATATCGCGGAAGGCGTAGGAAACGCCGAGTGCCAGCGGCACCAGCATGACGGTGACGATCAGGATCAGCGCCGGGGCGCTGTAGAGATACGGCGCTGCCCCATCGGCGATGCGCTTCATCAGCGGCGTCCTGCTTGCGGGCAGGCCGTCTTGGCGGGCGACATAGGCCATCGATCGAAATTTCCCCTGTGCGGCCGCCGGTTTTTTTGGCGTGCCTTGTTTTCACGACATCGGGTGACCGGCGGCGCCTCAGAGCGCCGCCGGCCGAAGGCTCATTTCTTGGCGAGGTGCTTCTGCTGCGCCTTGGTGAGGTAATCGGCCCACTGGTTGGCGAGCTCCGCTGGCGTGATATCGCCAAGCAAGGCTTCCTGGGTGGTCTTGATCGCGAGCGAATCCTTGAAGAAGGCGAATTCCTCGAGGTAGGTCGGCATCACGGTCAAAACGACGTCCTTGTCGGCAAGCTCGTCGAACCAGCCCTTGAACTGCGGGCTCGCATAGAAGGGATCCTTCTCGGCGGCCTTGTGCACCGGCAGAGCGCCGGTGCGCTTGTTCCACTCGATGTTGCCTTCCGGCCCTTCGAGCGTCTCGATCAGCTTCCAGGAGAGGTCCTTGTTCTGGCTTGCCGACAGCATCGACCAGCCGGCAAAGCCGATGGTGGTGAACGCCTTGCCGCTCGGGCCCTTCGGCATGGTGGTGACGCCGAAGTCTTCCGATTTCATCCGCTCGGCAATGGCGATCAATGCATCCGGGTCCTGGTCAAGGAAGGCGCAGGTGCCGCTATAGAACCCGGCGACGATCTCGTTGAAGCCCCAGTTGACGCTGTCCTTCGGCGCCAACCCCTTCTTGTAGAGGTCGATTACCCAGGTGAGGCCATTGACCCAGCCTTCGCTGTTCATGGTCGAGGTGCCGTCGTCATTGAAGAACTTGTTGCTGCCGGCCATGGTTGCGCCGAACATCACCCAGCCGTTGAGGCCGCCCGGACCGCCGCGCAGGCAGTAGCCGGATTTGCCCGGCAGTTTGGAGACGGCTTCCGATGCCTTGACGAAATCGTCCATGGTCTTCGGCGGCTCGTTGACGCCGGCTTCCGACAAGAGCTTCTTGTTGTAGAACATGGCGCGCAGATAGAAGCCGTAGGGCAGCATATAGGCGGTGTTCTTGATGTCGCGGCCCAGTTCGAGGGTGCGCTCGGTCAGGCCCGGCGTGTGCTCCCACTTTTCGAGATAGGGCTCCAGGCTTTCGAGCATGCCGTTGTTGGCATAGAGCGAAAGCCAGGTGTCGGGCATTTCCATCACGTCGGGCAGCTCGCCGGCCGAAACCATGGTGGCGAACTTCTGGAAGGCTTCGCCCCAGGGCAGCGAGATGATCTCGACCGTGGTGCCAGGATTTGCCGCTTCAAACTTGGCAACGATCGACTTCAGCGTCTCGGTGCGCTCGGGGCTGGTGATGACCTCGACGAGTTTCAGCTTGGTATCGGCCAGTGCACTTCCTGCCATCAGGGTGGCAAGCAGAGTGGCGGTAATCAGTTTCCTCATTTTTGTTCCCTTTGTTTTTTGATGGTTGATCCACATGCAATGAGCGGGATGCGGCATCCCGCTCCCGTCAGCCTGACGAAGCGGCAGACATCGCCGCTTCAAGATCGCTCCAGAGGGCCTCCGTTCCCTCCAGGCCGACATGGAGCCGTACGGACCGCGGCGAGATGCCGAAGGCGGCCGCGGAATTGGGCTGGGCTTTCTGCGACAGCACGACTTCGCCCGGAACGATCAGGCTTTCGTGTCCGCCCCAGGAAACGCCGAGCTTGAACAGGTCGAGGTGATCGGCGAAGCGCCTGACATCGACGCCGTCGCGGAAGATGAAAGAGAAGAGACCCGATGTGCCGGACAGGCCCGGCGGCAAGGTGTTGCCGAGGCCCGGATGGCAGACGGTCTCGACCAGCGGATGGGCCTGCAGGCGCTGAGCCACCGTCAGCGCCGAGCGCTCATGCGCTTTCATGCGGATCGGCAGGGTGCGAAGACCACGGATCAGGAGCCAGGCATCGAAGGGCGAGAGCTTGCCGCCGAGATAGGGGTAGGCTTCCGAACGGATGCGGCCGATCAGTTCCTTCGAACCGGCGACGACACCTGCGACCACGTCCGAGTGCCCGCCGAGATATTTCGAGGCCGAATGAATGACGAGATCGACGCCGAGCGCAATCGGCTGCTGGAAGATCGGGCTCGCCCAGCTGTTGTCGATGGCGGTGATGATGCCCTGGTCCTTGGCAAGCCGGGCAAGCGAGGCGACATCATGGGTGTCCATCACCCAGCTCGTCGGGCTTTCCATGTAAAAAAGTTTGGCGCCGGGCAGGGCTTTCGCAACCGCTTCCTCGTCGCGACCGTCGACATAGGTCACTTCGATCTTCATGCGCTTCAGGTGCGTGCCGAAGAGGCGGAAGGCGTCGGGATAGACATGGTTGACGGCAACGATGCGGTCACCGGGCTCGACGAAGGACAGCACGGTGGACGAGATCGCCGACATGCCGCTGGCAAAGCCGATTGCGTCCTCTGCTCCTTCGAGCTTCGCCAGCATCTCCTCGAACATGCGCACCGTCGGGTTGAGGCCTCGGGTGTAGATCGGCCGCACGCGCTCTCCCTTGTAGGACGCGACCATGTCGTCATAGTCCTTGAAGGTGAAAAGCGAGGTCTGAACGATCGGCGGAACCACCGCGTCGAAGGCATTGCCTTCGTCATGCGCGACGATCAGCGAGGCGTGGTCGAACGGATCAAGGCCGTTGTTCATTTGGACATTTCCTTGATGTCTTCCTCGACGATCGCGAGGATTTTCAATGTTTCTTCGCGCGCGGTGTCAGGGTCCTTTGCCGCGATCGCGTTGAAGAGGGTGCGGTGGAACGGGAAGGAGCGGCGGGCGAAATCCGTGCGATCGAAAGGATGGTCCCAGAAGCGCTCGAAGGCCTCGCGCATCTGCTCGAGCAACTGCCGGAACAAGGGATTGTGGGTGGCATCATAGATCGCCAGGTGAAAGGCGAGGTCCTCCGGACCTGATGTGCCCTTGGCGATGTGCACCCGCTCCATCTCGTTGAGTTTTACTTCGATGATCTCGAGGTCTTTGTCGGTGCGTCGGCGTGCGGCGACCATATTGGCCTCGACCTCGATGCCGCGTCGAACCTCGAGCGTCATCAACAGCACGTCGCGCAGGTGTCCGGCATCGAGCGTCAGCGGCATATGGAGGGTCGAGGCCGAAATGGCGCGCAGCAGATAGGTGCCGCTGCCCTTGCGCGCCTCGACGACGCCGAGTGCCTGGAAATGGCGAATGACTTCGCGCACGGTCGAGCGCCCGACGGCGAGCGCCGTCATCAGTTCGCGTTCCGCCGGCAGACGGTCGCCGGGTTTCAGGCCGGACTGCTGGACGTAATCGGCGAGCGCGGCAATGACCTGCTGCGCCCGGTCGGCGGGCGGCAATGGCAGAAGTGCGGCTCTGGCTTGTTCAGTCATTCAGCCTCCCCCTCGGCGCCAAATTGGTCTGACATCTGATCAATATGTCGAAGGTGCCGGGGGCCGTCAAGCAGGAACTTATTAAGCTCGACATCAGTTGACCTCGTCGCCGGCAGGCGTAGACAAGGGGCAAGGAGCTTGAAGATGTTGAAATCGAGATATGTGCTGTTCGCCACGGCAATCATCAGTGCGGCGGCGCTCGCCGGCGATGCACAGGCGCAGATGCGGACCAGGAAGGGGGAGTATTACGAGGGCATCCAGCGCAAGCCCTATGGCCACACTTTCTGGATCTGGCCGCCGGCCGAACAGCGCGAGCCGGTCTATGCGCCGCGTCGCGGCAAGGATCCGGACGGCGGTCAATCGCTAAAGGGGCGCAAACCGCCGACCCGGTAGGTGCTCAATCCTTCCTTCAGCCAAGGCGGGCTGGAGCGGGTAGAAAAGTGGCGCCCTAAGGCGCCACCAATGTCATGTCAGACTTGTGCGACGTGAACGTCGCGCGGCAGCGACGACAGCACTTCCGGTCCGTCCGCGCGCAGGATGACGATATCCTCGAGCCGGATACCGAAGCGGCCGGGCAGGTAGATGCCGGGTTCGATCGAAAACACCATGCCTTCCTCCAGAACCGTTTCCGACGTCGCCGTGATGTAAGGCGGCTCGTGGCCGTCGATGCCCATGCCGTGGCCGGTGCGGTGGACGAAGTATTCTCCATAGCCGGCGTCTGCGATCACCTTACGGGCCGCATCGTCGACTTCCTTGGCGAGGACGCCGGGACGAGCGGCTTTTAGCGCCGCCTGGACGGCCCGCTCGACGATCGTGTGGATCTGGCCGTAGCCTTCCGGCGCGCGGCCGACAATCGCCATCCGGGTGATGTCGCTCGGGAAGCCCTGCTTGCGGCCGCCGATATCGATGACGACCGCGTCACCTTCGGCAATCACCCGCTCGCTGGCGGAATGGTGCGGGAAAGCCCCGTTGCCGCCGGCACCGACGATCCAGAAGGCCGGTGCCGCGCCCTCGGAGGCAAAGTGCGCCCGGATTTCAGCGGCCAGTTCCTTCTCGGTCATACCAGGGCGGATTTTCGAGAAGGCCGCCTGCATGGCGCGGTCGGCGATGCCGGCGTTCATCTTCAGGAGGTCGTACTCGATTCTGTCCTTGCGCATGCGCAGGGCGCCGAGCGTTTCCGGCGTGAAGTCGCGGGCGGTGTCAGCGGGCAGATTGTCGAGGAGCAACAGCGCGAAATCGGCACGCATGGTCTCGTCCAGCACGACGCGGCCAGGTGCAGTAGCGCCGACGTCGGAAAGGGCTGCGGTCAGGGCATCGGCTGGGCCGACATCATCGGCCCAGTTGTGGAAGGCAATGTCGGTGTGCTCGCGCGTGCCTTCGGCATTGAGCGCCGGCATCAGGAACGCCTCCTTCTCGGGGCCGATCAGCAGCAGGCAGGGGCGTTCGTCGGGATGCGGATGATAGCCGATCAGCCAATCCATGTGCGATCCGGGTGCAAGTGCCACCAGCCCGCTGCCGGTGTCGTTCATCTTGGCGCGAAGGGCCGCGAAGCGTGCTTTCGTCAGTTCAGTCATGGCGTTTCCAGTTCTGGTTCTGGCAGGGTTGGGTCAGGTGAGGGGCCGCGCGCCGGTCTCGTGTTCGGGCGTCGATCGACGCGCGGCGGTCGCCGGGCTAAGGCGCCCGGACGAAAGGCTGGGGAGCTGAGGAGCGCAGTCGCCGAAGCGCTTGCGCGGCCGGATCGGGCGGGACTATCCGGTGCCCTTGTCCGGGCTTGCGGCGGCACTGCGCCGATCATCGGCGCGTGTTACAGCAAAGGCGCCTTCCGGCGTTTCCGCCGACTGCGCGTCGCCGAAGACATCCATGGTGCAGGTGTGCAGGATGATGGTTGGTTCGCCGGTGTGGTTCCAGGTGAGGTGGGTGAGGCCGGAGAGGAAATGTGCGGAATCTCCCGCTTCCAGCACAGTCTCCTCGCCATCGATCTCGATCGTCAGGGCGCCTTGAAGGATGAAGAATATCTCCTCGCCCTCATGGGTCATCGCCTCGCTGCGGTGACCCGGCGGCGTGTGCACTACGGTACTGCGCAGGACGCTGCCCGGAAAGGAAGCGGACAGGCGCTCATAGGAGACATTGCTGTCGACGGAGCCTGCCAGTGCGTAGGCGCGGCGCTGGTCATGGCGGGTAAACGGCGTTGCGACTTTGGGGGAATTGAGGAACGTGCCGACCTCGACCTTCAGCACGCGGCAGACCGCAACGAGCGAGGTCAGCGACGGTACGGTGATGCCGCGCTCGATTTGTGAGATGAAACCAACGGAAAAATCCGCCTGATCCGCGACGTCCTTGAGCGTCAGCTTCAACACCTTGCGACGCTGGCGCAGGCGATCGCCGAGCGGCGGAAGCTCAGATACGGGATTGTCTGGCCGAGACTGCGAATCCACTGCGAAATCCCCTCTCATCCCACGTCCTCGTTTCGGGGAGGATCTCCTGCGTGGGCGCGCCATCCATGCCCGGAAATCGCTAGGGATTTCAGGGTGATGCGCTCGTATTTTCCGGACTTTGGGGCGGCGTTCACGCCTTGTCAACGAAAATTTTAGCTACACTAAAATTTCACCGATCCAGGCCTGCTTTGCCGTCAGGCTGCAAGTTTCAACAGGCGTGCGATGGCCTGCTGGTCGAAGCCGCCGATGCCTTCGCGAATGTCAGCTGCGATGGCGTCGGCAACGGCGCCCTCGTCGCGGCGGCGCAGGGCGTCGATCGCCTCGCGATGGCGGTCGACGACATAGAGTTCGCTCACATGCTCCATGGCGATGCCGAGGATCGGGCCCAGCTGCAGCCAGACGCTTTCGATCAACGGCATGACGATCTGGTCGGGATTGGCAGTGTAGATCGTCCGGTGGAAAGCCTGGTTGGCGATCAGCGCGGCGGCCTGGTCGCCGCGGCGAATTTCGTCCTCGATGCTGTCGTCGATCGCCGAGATCCGCTCGATCTGCCGTTCTGTGAGATGGGCGACGGCGCGGCGGGCGGCGTGGCTTTCGAGCGCGATACGCAGCGATATCAGCTCCTCGAAACGGGCGGGCGTGATGTGCGGTACGACGATGCGGCGGTTTTCGAGGACCTGCAGCGCGCCGATGGAGGTCAGCTGCCGCAAGGCCTCGCGCACCGGCGTCGGGCTGCTTTCCAGCGCCTCGGCAAGTCCGCGGATCGTCACCGAAGTGCCGGGTCGGAAACTGCCGACCATGATCGCCTGGCGAAGCCTGGCGAAGGCGTAGTCATGGGTGGTCATGCCTTCCGGGCGGTCGAAGAGCGGCAGCGTCGGGGTCTTCAAATCAGCGGGTTCCTTCTGCCACACGGGGAATGGTCGCGGGCTGATAACATCCGTCGAGGTTGACTCCAACTTCTGAATTATGTCAACTTTGCGAAAATGTGATCACAAAATGAGATTTGCGATATGACCCTCGACGCGGAAGACCCGAGCGCCTTCAAGGCCTGGCTGGAGCAGAACGGCCCTATCGAAAGCATCCAGGCCGTGGTCTGCGACCTCAACGGCATCATGCGCGGCAAGCGCGTGCCGGTCGAGCAGGCGGCGAAAGTGCTTGGCGGCGGCATCCGCATGCCGCTGTCGATCGTCGGCGTCGATGTGTGGGGCGAGGACATCATCAACAGCGAGCAGGTGTTTGCGAGCGGTGACCGCGACGGCATCTGCGGCGTCACCGGGCGCGGCGCGCTGCCGGTCAACTGGACCTCGCGGCCGAGCGCGCTCGTTCCGCTCTGGCTCCTGCTTGAGGACGGCAAGCCGTTCCTGGCCGATCCGCGTCAGGCGCTGGCGGCGATCGTGCGCGAATACGAGGAGCTGGGTTTGCGGCCGGTGGTCGCGACCGAAATGGAATTTTATCTGATCGACCCGGAGCCCGACAGCGCGGTGCCGCCGATCTCGCCCTATACTGGCAAACGGCTCGATTCCGACGCGATCCTGTCGATCGACGAACTCGACGATTTCGGCGAGTTCTTCTCCGACGTCTACAAGGAGTGCGCCCGTCAGAACGTGCCGGCGGATGCGGCGATCGCCGAGAACGGCATCGGCCAGTTCGAGATCAATCTGCTGCACACCGACGACCCCTTGAAGGCGGCGGATGACGCGATCTTCTTCAAGCGCATCGTCAAGGGGGTCGCCCGCAAGCATGGGCTGGCGGCAACCTTCATGGCCAAGCCCTACGGAACGCGCTCGGGCAACGGCATGCACATTCACTTCAGCCTGCTCGATGCCGATGGCAACAACGTCTTCAACGACGGCACCGACGAAGGCTCGGCAGTCCTCAAGAACGCCGTCGCGGGCCTGCTGCGCGGCATGCCGGAAACGACGCTGCTGTTTGCGCCGCATTTCAACTCCTATCGCCGGCTGCGGCCGGATACGCATGCGCCGACGGCCGTGTGCTGGGGTTATGAGAACCGCACCTCGGCGATCCGCATTCCCGGCGGCAATCCGGCAGCGCGCCGCATCGAGCACCGGGTGGCCGGTGCCGACGCCAATCCCTACCTCGTCATCGCCGCGATCCTCGGCGCGGCACTCGTCGGCATCCGCAACAAGTGGAAACCCTCGGCGCCGGTGACGGGCCGGGCCTATGCGGCGGAGAAATTGCCCAAAATTCCCGCTGATTGGGGGCAGGCGGTCGATGCCTTCGAGGCAGGACCGATTGCCGCCGAAATCTTCGATCCCGTGCTTCGCTCGATGCTGATCGCCTGCAAGCGGCAGGAGATCGCCGGCTTTGCCGAGCAGGTCACGGATTATGAATTCAGTGCCTATCTGGAAATCGTATGATGACGAGACACCAAAAATCCTATGCCGGTGACGGCAGCTATCCCACCAGCTACTACGCCGCCTCCCGCAACATCATCCGCACGCCGGTTTCGCTCAAAGGTCGCGTCGAGACGGATGTCTGCGTCGTCGGCGCTGGCTATTCCGGACTGTCGACGGCAATCCACCTCGCCGAGAAGGGCTACAAGGTCGTCGTCATCGAGGGCGCGCAGGTCGGCTGGGGCGCCTCGGGGCGCAATGGCGGCCAGGTGGTCAACGGTCTCAACGCAAGCCTTGCCACCATCCAGCGCCGCTACGGCGAGGATGCGGCAAGCTTCGTCGGCGGGCTGGTGCAGGAAGGCGGCAAGATTATCCGGCGACTGGTCAGCCAGTATCAGATCGATTGCGACCTGAAGCCCGGCAACATCTATGCGGCCTATACGCCGGCGCATATGAAGGAACTGGAAGCCAAGCAGGCGCTCTGGCGCAAGTATGGCATGGACGACCACCAACTGCTCGACCGCGACGCGCTCGGCAAGCTGGTGAAGTCCGACGCCTACTGCGGCGGCATGCTTGATACGACGGGCGGCCACATGCATCCGCTCAATCTGGTGCTTGGCGAAGCGCGCGCGCTCGAAAGCCTTGGCGGCACGATCTACGAACAGTCGCCGGTCACGCGGGTCGACCATGAGGCGGCGAGGCCGACGGTCTACACCGCCGAAGGCGAAGTGTCTGCGCGAACAGTCGTCCTCTGCGGCAATGCCTATCTCGGCGATGCGGTGCCGAAGCTCGTGTCGCGCGTCATGCCGGTCTCGACCCAGATGATCACCACGGCGCCGCTTGGCGAGGAACTTGCCCATTCGCTGATCCCGAGCGACATGTGCGTCGAGGACGTGCGCTACATCCTCGACTATTTCAGGCTGTCGGCCGACAAGCGCATGATCTTCGGCGGCGGTACAGTCTATGGTGGGACCGACCCGGCCGATGTCGTGGCCAAGCTCAAGCCCAATCTGGAGAAGGTCTTCCCGAGGCTTAAAGGCGTGAAGATCGACTATGCCTGGAGCGGCAATTTCGCGCTCTCGTTTACCCGCGTACCCCAGATGGGCCGTATCGGGACGAACACCTATTTCGCCCACGGCTATAGCGGCCACGGCGTAACAGGATCTCACCTGTTCGGGCGCACGCTCGCCGAGGCGATCGACGGCGACGCGACGCGCTTCGACATGTTCGAGAAGCTGCCCTGGTATCCGTTCCCGGGTGGGCGGATGTTCCGTGCGCAGTATTCGACCATCGGCTCCTGGTGGTATTCGTTCAAGGATGCGGTCGGCTGGTAAAGCCGGTTTAGATTATTTTCATTTGCCTGGAACAAAAAGGCGGCAGGGATCGTTTCCTGTCGCCCGAATGCATGTCCGCATCGTTCGGGCTTCCCTTCTTGTGCAGAACGGCATGTCGCGATTGAAAACGGGGGGAACCCTGCTGGACAATGGTGCGTTGTACCGTTGAAGTTTAACAGGCATAAGCCGGAAGCCTTGGGAGACGGTTCCGCCAATGCCGCGAAGTGAAGCGTTGGAAAGTTGATATGGCTTGCAGAGTACTGATTGTCGAAGACGAGTTTCTCGTTGCGACCGAAATCGAATACGTGGTCTCGGAACTCGGGCATCGTCCGGTGGGCATCGCTGCCGATCAGGCAACCGCGATCAGCCTTGCTCCGATGGCGGAGGTCGCCCTTGTCGATCTCAACCTGAGGGATGGGCCGACCGGCAAGGACATCGGGCGGATGCTTGCCGCCGAACACGGCATCACCGTCCTCTACATGACAGCCAATCCGGCGCAGCTCGGGGACGGCGTGCCCGGAACCGTCGGCGTCATCAGCAAGCCCGTTGCCGATCATGAGATGAAGCAGGCCGTCAACTATGCCGTCGCGCGCCGCCGCACGCTTGACGCGGAGCCGCCGGAGCGCTTGACGCTTTTCGCGTGACGCCCGCGGACCTGAGCGTGCGCCAACTATAGCGGCGATCACAGGCGGCGACTTCGCGCTGCCTTTCACATGGTGTCTCAGTCCTATTGCCCTGAAAGGCGGTTCGTTCGCGTAACCGCTGCGCGCGGCATGGTCACCGTTACGTGCACGCCATCCGGCTCCCAGCGCCTGACGAGCTTGCCGCCGAGCTGGCCCTCGACACTGATTCTCATCAGCCGCGATCCAAAGCCTTCCTGATCGGGTTCGCCGACCGCGCCCGTTCCGCCATGTTCACGCCATTCCAGGATATAGTCGGTTTCATGCTGTCGGCCGCTGATTGCGAGCTTACCCGCATCGCCAGAAAGCGCGCCATACTTTGCCGCGTTCGTCGCCAGTTCGTGCAGCAGTAGTGCCAGCGGCGTGGCGGCGCTGTCGCCAAGCTGGATGTCCTCACCGCTGACGCTGATGCGTTCGTCAGCATTGCCGTAGGGAACCAGCAGTTCCTCGACCAGCCCGAAGATCGACTGTTCTACAGGCACAGGGCGTGACGCCTGGCTGTGCGGGCGCACGAAATCATGCGCCCGGCCCATCGCCTCGATGCGCTTGCGCAATTCCAGGGCAAAGGGCTGGGCATCGGGATTCGAGCGCGCGGAAAGGCTGATGATGCTGCTGAGCACGGAGAAGATGTTCTTGATGCGGTGGCTGAGCTCGTGGGCGACCACCTCCCGCTCGGCGGCGGCCATCTTGGTGTCGTGAATGTCGGTGCAGGTGCCGTACCAGCGGGTGATGCGCCCGCGATTGTCACGGATCGCAAGGGCCCGCCCCAGCACCCAGCGGTAGACGCCGCTGTGGTGGCGCAGGCGATACTCGATCTGGTAAGGGTCGCCCGTTTCCAGAGAATGGCGCCAGCTTGCCCAGGCGCGCTCCTGGTCTTCCGCGTGGAACATGCCGTTCCAGCCTTCGCCGTCGGTCGAGTTTTCCGGCACGCCGGTGAATTCGTACCAGCGGGCGTTGTAATAATCGTGATAGCCGTCGGGTCGGGTCGACCAGACCATTTGCGGCATGGCGTTTGCGAGTGTTCGAAAGGCCGCCTCGGATCGGGCGTGCGCCTCGATCGCCTCCTTATGCTCGGTAATATCGACGGCAATGCCGGGGAAGCGGACGCAGATGCCATGCTCGTCGAGCGCCGGCCGGCCTTCGGCAAGCACCCAGCGCACGCCACCTTCCGGCTGGACGATCCGGTATTCCGACGTGAAGCTTTCGCCGGTTTCAATGGCCCGCGTCATCGCCGCTTCAAGGCCCTCGAGATCATCCGGATGGATGGAGGCGAGATAGGCCGATATCGGCGCACCGTCGCGGGCAATGTCTCGTGACACATGGAACAGGTCGGAAAAACGTTCGTCGGCGTAGATCCGGTCTTCCCTGACCCGCCAGTCCCAGATGCCGACGACGCCGGAAGCGCTGAGCGCCAGCGACAGGCGCTCCTGGTTGTCGCGAAGGGCTTTCTCCGCTTTCACCCGCTTCGTCGTCTCTGCGAGAATGGCAAGCACCGCGATTGTGCAGCCATCGTCATCGACAACAGGACTGTAATCCAGATCGAGCCAGACATCTTCGGCAACATCATTGCGATAGAGCGTCAGCGGCGCATCCTCGAAGGATGCGGTTTCGCCGGCAAAGACATCGGCAATGATCTGCCGGTTGAATGCGGCAACCTCCGGCCATGTGATCAACACCGATTGACCGAAGCAATCGGGGTGACGCTTGCCGGCGATCTCGATATAGGCGTCGTTGTAGATCATCACGCCGTCCCGACCGGCAAGGACAGCCATTGCGACCGGCGACGAGAACATCATTCTCAGGGTCATCGTCAGCGCCGTGGGCCAGTTGTCGACCGCACCGAGCGCTGTTGCGGACCAGTCGAAGGTTTGAAACTGAGCGTACATTTTGCTGGAGCCAAGTTTTCCGGGCGGTCTCGTATCTGCCTTCGGGAACAAAGGGGCGGTCATCGACGGTTCCAAACATTTGATTTGTCGGCATTTCTGCCGCTTTCGCGCCAATATAGGCGAGTTTCGCCAGATGTCATGTGTCCGCGTAGACTTTCCTGCCGGCGACAGTCGTCGAGCCCGGTCTGGTGCACTTCGGTTGGGCGGCACCGGCGAATGCGGTTGTCGCCTGCGGCGTTCGGGCCTAGAATTGGGCTCGGAATGGGCAGGCTCGATCCGGGCTTCTCGTGAGCCTGAGCCATCGATATCTAGACCTTTGTCGAGCCCGCGACCCTTCTTGTTTCAGCGTTTTCTTGTGTGCGTATGCAGCACGGATTTGTCCCGATCCTGAGGGAACAAAGGGGGGCGTGAAACATTCCTGCCGAACGAGGGAGGTTGGAGATGTTCGTACGCTTTGGCTATGAGATCGGCATCCGCTGTCCCCAGCCGACGCCGATGATGACTTACCTTTCCGTGGTTGCCGAAAGGCGACCCGATATCAGGCGCGAGCGCGGCCCCGTGACCTCGCCGATCGTCAAGATGGAGGAGGTTGTCGATCCGCACAAGAACGCCTGCCTGCGCATGATCGCGCCGGAAGGTGATTTCATGCTGACCTATGATGCCGTCATAGAGGACGATGGCCGGCCCGACGCGTCCGATCCACTGGCGCTGGCCGTTCCCGTCGAAAAACTCCCGCCGAACACGCTGCCCTATCTCGCCGCCAGCCGCTATTGCGAGACCGATCGGCTGGGCGCGCTTGCCTGGAGGCTTTTTGGTGATGCGGCGCCAGGCTGGTCGCGCGTGCAGGCAATCTGCGATTATGTGCATGAGCGCCTGGTGTTCAGCTACGGCTATGCCCAGGCGATGCGCAGCGCGCTCGAAGCGCATGAGGATCGCCTCGGCGTCAGCCGCGACTATGCGCATCTCGCCATCGCGCTTTGCCGTTGCATGAACATGCCGGCGCGCTACGTCAACGGCTACATGCCCGACCTCGAAGGCGAGGAGAGGGTTGCGCCGATGGATTTCAATGCCTGGTTCGAGGTGTTTCTCGGTGACCGCTGGTTTACGTTCGACGCCAAGAACAATGTGCGCAGGGCAGGGCGCATCGCCGTTGCCCGTGGCCGCGATGCAGCCGACATCCCGCTGATCCAGACCTTCGGAAAACACGAACTGACCGCGTTTACGGTGTGGACCTGCGTTGAGGCCGACGTCGGTCTTACCCGCTCCCATCGCGAAGCCGATGTGTCGTTGCTGACGCCATGGTTCAGCGAAAGCTGGTCCAGACATGTTCAGGAGCGCGACCGCAATCGGCACTGAAGCGGACGGTCGGCGGACGATTTTTCACTTTCGGGGTGGAATGGAGAAAATAATATCTATAAACTCAATCGAGAATATCGGAGAACATGACTATTGACGGTCCTGTTTCCGACCTGAACGACGGAGAGACGCGATGAACGCTGCGAAACCGACGATCCAGTCCCGATACGCGTTTTACGCGGCGGCCCCACAGCGCCGCTCGCCGATCGCACTTTTCCCGCACGCAATCGCCTTCATGGCTGCGTTTTGTTTCATCTCCGCCGTGGTTATCGGCGCGCTTTAACGCCCTGGGGCGATCATCCGGCGCGCGACAGATGTTCGTGAACCGCAAGCCAAGCGCCGGTTGCATCCCGTTCAAACACGATCGTTTCTCTTTCCTGCGACGTCAGCGCTTCGCCGCCGATTTCAAGTTCGGTCTGAACGCCGTGCGTGAAGACGGCAACGTTGCCGATCACCTGCACATGCCGGTCGCTGGACTGGCAGGCACGAACGCGGAATTTGTCGCGGGTCTCCCACAACGCCCATTCGGCCTCATACTCTGCCCGGCTGCGCAAGGGCCGTTCAAGATTGTGGAAGATGAAGGTCGCGTTCGGCGCGAAGGCTGAGAAATAGGCTTGCGCGTCATGGCGGGCAAAGGCCTCGACGAGCCGATCGGCGGCGTCCAGCACCGTCTTTTCCGTATCCTGCATGGATTTTCTCTTCATTGTCGGGGTTTGATCAAGGCGCTGCGATCAGCGTTGCAAGCGGCCGGTTCTGTCGGGCAACGCGCGCCTTGAGCTCATCAAGCGGCATGGCCTCGTCCTTTGCAAATTCGATGAACATGAGGTTGAGATTGTTGAACAGCATCTCGCCGACGGCGCGAACGTCGGTGCCGGGGACAATAAGCCCTTTGACCTGCAGCTTGTGAATGAGCGTCGAGACCTGATCGCAAAGCCGGCGATCGAGCTCGGTGTAGCGCTTGCTGAAGGGGCTTTCCGGCTGCTGGATCGAGATCGCCATCGCCGTGCGCCACATCTCCTTGGAGAGATAGACGAGCGAGTGATCGTAATATTGACCGATCAGGGCCTGCAGCGCGCCTTCCACGGAGGAGGGCGGGTTGTCGACGATCGTGCGGCCGGCGGCGAGCACTTCCTCGACTTCCATGGAGACGGTCGCGACCAGGATGTCGCCCTTGTTTTCATAGTAATTGTAGAAAGTGCCGACCGACACCTCGGCCCGCTCGGCGATGTCCTCGATGCGGGCGCTGTCGTAGCCGACCTCGCGAAACAACAAGGCAGCGGCGTCCAGGATACGTCTGTTCCGGTCGGCTTTCTGCCGTGCGCGCAGCCCTGTCATATGCGTTTTCCTGAATTATGAATGTCCTCAAAATTGAGATTGACTTAAAAAATGAATTCATTCAATCTTTTTTTGAAGACGCCGAAACGAGCGTCAAAACAAGAGGGCAACAGCATGATGCAGTCAGTTCATGACGGCGCGCACCTGCGCCGGTTTTTCTCCTCGGTCGCCGCAGGCGCGATCGTCGCCGCCTCGCTCATCTCGGTTCCGGCACCGGCTTTTGCCACCGAGGAGCTCAATGCGCTCGTCTGGTGCGACCACACGGATCCGGCGCTGGTCGAACCGTTCGAGAAAGCCAACGACGTCAAGGTCAATCTCAAGGTCTATGAGGGAACGGGTGCCGCGCTCTCGATCCTCGATCAATCCCGCCCGGGCGATTGGGACGTGCTCGTCATCGACGGCGTCGACGTCCACCGTGCCATCGATCTCGACCTGCTTGCAGAAATGCCGGCCGACGCGCTGCCGACGGCAGACATCTTCCCCGAGGTGCGGATGGAAGCCAACAACACCAAGGACGGCAAGACCTACGCCGTCACGGAAAAGTTTGGCTACAACACCGTCTCGTACGACAAGTCCAAGGTCGATCCGAAGGACATGCAGGATCTTTCGGTTGTCTTCTCCGACAAGTACAAGGGCCGCATCGCCCTCTATGACTACTACCTGCCGATGATCGGCCTTGCCGGGCTTGGCCTTGGCAAGAAGACCGCTGAGCTTTCCGAGGCCGACATGCCGGCTCTCAAGGAGAAGCTCGCTGAGATGCGGGCGGCTTCCAAGCAGGTCAGTGATGTCGTGTCTTCGCAGACGGCGCTGGCAACTGGCGAAGTCGATATCCTGGTCGGCGGCGGCGAATGGATCACGGCGGTGCTTTCGGCCGACAAGCCCAACCTCGACTGGACCATCCCGGAGCAGGGTGCTGTGCGCTGGGCGCAGTCGATCGGCGTGATGAAGGATTCCGCCAAGCAGGATCTGGCACTGAAATTCGTGCAGTATATTGTCAGCCCTGAGGGCCAGGCGCGGCTTGCTACATCCTCCTGCTACTGGGCGATGCCGGCAAACAGCAAGGCGGGCGAGCATCTGACCGACCCGCAGAAGGCGGCGCTGCGTTTCAACGAACAGGCCGAATACCTGAAGAAGACGCAGCTCTACCCGATCCCGTCGACCGAACTCGATCAGCAGTTCCAGGATGCCTGGACGGAGATGCTGCAGCAATAACGCCTGATACCTGGCGACCGCACGCGGCGGTCGCCGATCCTTCAGCCCGACTGCCGCCCCACCTTTCCGTGGGACGGTGGACTGCGTCCAACACCTTGTCGGGGCGCGCTCAAATCTGGAGCTTTCATGACTGCGACAACCCTTGAGGATGCCGACCGTCGAAAGGCCTGGGGCTTCGCAGCGCCAGCGCTTTTGTGGACACTCGCCTTCTTCGTCGTCCCCTTCCTGTTCATGGCGGCGATGAGCCTCTGGAAGCGTGAGGGGCGGGAGATCGTCCGCGTCTGGAACCTCGACAACTACGCGCGCTTCTTCTCCGAGAACGCCCTGTTGCAGGGCCTGGTCAATTCGCTTGAGATTACTGTCATCGTCACGGTGCTTTCGGTGCTGCTTGCCTATCCGCTCGCCTGGATCATCGCCGAGCGCGTGCCGAAGCGGTTCCAGCGCATGGCGCTTATTCTCGCGATCCTGCCGTTCTGGACCTCCTATGTGGTCCGCTCCTACTCCTGGCTGCTGGTGCTGTCGAAAAACGGCGTCATCAACCAGATGCTGACGGGCCTGGGACTGATCGCCGAACCGCTGGAGATCGCCAGCACGCGCACGGCAACGGTGATCGGCTTCGTGCATTTCTTCGTCATGTTGTTGACGCTGACCATCTATTCCAACCTGATCCAGCTCTCGCCGAACTATCGCCGCGCGGCCGCCGATCTTGGTGCCAACGCCTTCCAGACCTTCTGGCATGTGGTGCTGCCGCTGACCTTGCCCGGCATCATGACCGGTGCGTTTCTGACCTTCGTGCTGTGCATCGGCGACTACGTGACGCCGCAGATCCTCGGCGGCAACAACGAGCTGGTTCTGCCGCAGATCATCATGCTGCAGCTCGGCCGGCGCGCCGATTTCCCGATGGCAGCGGCGCTGTCGATCATTCTCATGCTGGCCGTCACCGTCGCCTATGTCCTGTGCGCCCGTTGGCTGAAGATCGAGAGGGCGTGATGCTGCGCAGAGTTTTCGTCAGTGGTGTGTCCTGGACCTACCTTGCCCTCGTCTACGCCTTCATCTTCCTGCCGGTCGCCGTGCTGGTGTTGTTCTCCTTCCAGGACGGACGGCTGCCGGTGCCGCCGTTCAACGGCTTTTCCATGCAGTGGTACGAGGCCGTCTTCGCCGACCGCAAGCTGATGGCAGCGCTCAGCAATTCGATGCTGGTCGCCATCTCCTCGTCGGTTGTCTCCTGCGTGCTCGGCTTTCTCGCTGCCTATTCGTTGGCGCGCTACAAGCTGCCGGGCTCGGCCCTGCAAAGGGGCCTGCTGATCGCGCCGATGACGGTCAGCTATCTCATCATCGCGCTCGGGCTTCTGGCGCTGCTCAATGCGCTGCACATGCCGCTGTCGCTTCTGACCGTCGGCATCGGCCATGTGGTGATCAACCTGCCCCTCTGCTTTGCCATCATTTACGCCTCGATGGGGGATCACCAGATCAACATCGAGCGGGCGGCGCGTGACCTTGGTGCCAGCGATTTCAAGGTTATGGCGCTGGTGACAGCACCAATGCTGATGCCGTCGATCCTGGCCGCTTTCTTCCTGTCGGTGACCTTCAGCTGGGACGAGTTCATCATCGCCTTCCTGCTGTCGCGCTTCGACGTGACCCTGCCCGTCGAGATCTGGAGCATGCTGCGCTCCGGCCTCAATCCCAAGACCAATGCCATCGGCTCGCTGGTCTTTCTCGCCTCGGTGGCGCTGCTGCTGATCCTCGAGTTTTCCCTGTTCGGAAGGACGAAGAAACAATGACCGCTCCCGTCTCGATCGAAAACGTCAGCAAGACCTTCGGCCACTTCACGGCGCTCGACAAGGTTTCGCTCGATATCCGGGCAGGCGAGTTCATCGTGCTGCTCGGCCCCTCGGGCTGCGGCAAGACCACGCTTCTTTCCATTCTCGGCGGGTTCCTGTCGCCAAGTTCCGGCCGTGTCGTGATCGGCGATCGCGACATGACCTTCGTGACGCCGGCCAAGCGCCCGACGACGACGATGTTTCAGGACTATGCGCTGTTTCCGCATATGCGGCTGGTCGACAATGTCGGCTTCGGGCTCCGGATGCGCGGCCTCGGTAAAGCGGAGCGGGACGAAAAGGCGCTCGGCTTTCTCGATCTCGTCGGTCTCAAGGCGTCTGCCGGCAAGCGTCCGCACGAACTTTCCGGCGGCCAGCGGCAACGCGTGGCCCTTGCCCGCGCCCTTGCCGTCGATCCCGAGGTGCTGCTACTCGACGAACCGCTCGGCGCGCTGGACCTGAAGCTTCGCCGCCAGATGCAGGACGAGCTGAAGGCGATCCAGAAGCGGGTCGGCACCACCTTCGTGCATGTCACCCACGACCAGGAGGAGGCGATGGCGATCGCCGACCGGATCGTCGTCATGAACCAGGGCCGGATCGAGGATTTCGGCCCGCCGTCGCAGATCTACATGCGGCCGCGTTCGCTGTTTTCGGCGGGCTTCATGGGGGAGGTCAATTTCGTCCCCGGCCGGGTCAAGGCCGCCAACGCATCTTCGGCCGAGGTCGAAACTTCGCTCGGCAGCCTGGCGCTTCCGGCCGCCAATTTTACCGCTGCCGTGCCGAAGGCCGGTGACGTGATCACGCTCACGATCCGGCCGGAGCATTTTCGCGGCGAAGACAAATCGGACGATCCGATGTTCGCTTTGGGGGATGCCCGGGTTGCCGGCAGCGCCTTCTTCGGCACCCACTACCGTTGCCACCTCCAGCCGTGCGCGACCGACGGCGATGCGCTGGTGGCACATCTGCCGCAATCCTCCGACGTGCGTGACGGCGAGATTGTCCCCCTTGCCGTGCGGGCTGCCGACGTCGTAGCTTTGCCGGCGGCAAGCGGAACCCTGTAGAAAAATGCGGCGAATTGCTCCGAAAGACTGGTATCAGGTGAAGCGTCTCGACGACGATGTCACCTCTATCTGCGAACCCTTCATCCAGGAATTCTATCGCTGCAACATCTGGCATGTGCGCGGCCGTGACCGTGACATGCTGGTCGATAGCGGCATGGGGGTGGTGTCCCTGCGCGAATGGGTGCCGCTGGTCACCGAACGCCCCCTGACGGCCGTCGCCAGCCATACGCATTTCGACCATATCGGCTGCCATCACGAGTTCGATTGCCGTTGCGTGCATTCAGGCGAAGCGGATCTCATGGCGCATCCGACACGCAGGAACACGCTGGCCGAGCCCTATGTTGACGACGAGATCTTCGATGCGCTGCCGCCCGAGCCCTATGCCTCCGCGACCTATGCGGTGAAGGCAGCGCCGGCGACGCGACTGCTCAATGACGGCGATCATATCGATCTTGGCGACCGGGTGTTCGAGGTGATCCACACGCCTGGCCATTCGCCCGGAGGCATCGCGCTTTGGGAAGAAAGCACCGGCGTGCTCTTTTCCGGCGACATCCTCTATGACGGGCCGCTGATCGAGGACACCTACCACGCCAATGCCGACGACTATCTGGCGTCGATGGAACGGTTGCTGCGCATTCCGGCGCGTATCGTCCACGGCGGACATTTTCCGAGCTTTTCCGGCGCGCGGTATCGCACGCTCATCAAGGACTGGCTCGCTGAGAAAGAAAAGACAATCTGACGGGAAGGAGGAGCGCATGCTCGACAAGAGGAAGTTTTACATTGATGGCCAATGGGTCGATCCGATCACGCCCAACGATCTGGAGGTGCTGAACCCGGCGACCGAAAAGCCGGTTGCGGTGATCTCGATGGGCACGGCCGCGGATATCGATCGTGCGGTTGCCGCTGCGAAGAAGGCGTTCGCCACCTATAGCCACACGAGCGTCGACGAGCGGCTGGCGCTGCTCGAAAGGCTGCTTTCGATCTACAAGCGCCGCTACGACGAGATGGTCGCGACCATCACCATGGAACTCGGCGCCCCCAAGACGATGACGCGCGAACAGCAGGCTGATGTCGGCGTCGGCCATCTGCAGGGGTTCATCGACGCCTTGAAGCGGCTGAAGACCCGCGACACGCTTCCGAACGGCGACGTGATCCTGCGCGAGCCGATCGGCGTGTGTGGCCTGATCACGCCCTGGAACTGGCCGATCAACCAGATCGCGCTCAAAGTCGTTCCGGCACTGGCCACCGGTTCTACCTGCGTCTTGAAGCCGAGCGAGTTTACGCCGCTCAACGCCATGCTCTATGCCGAGATGATCGACGAGGCCGGCTTCCCGGCGGGTGTCTTCAACCTCGTCAACGGCGACGGCATCAACGCTGGTGCCGCCCTCTCGAAGCACCGCGACATCGACATGATGTCGTTCACCGGCTCGACCCGCGCCGGCATCGCCGTCAGCAAGGACGCGGCCGAAACGGTCAAGCGGGTGACGCTCGAGCTCGGCGGCAAGTCGCCCAACATCGTCTTTGCCGATGCCGACCTTGAAGACCGTGTCACCGGAAGCGTGCTCGAATGCTTCAACAATTCCGGCCAGTCCTGCGATGCGCCGACGCGCATGCTGGTCGAACGCAGCGTCTACGACAAGGTGGTCGAGATCGCCGGCCGCGTCGGCCGCGAGGCGGCTGTTGGCGATCCGACCAAGGAAGGCAGCCACATCGGACCGCTGGTGAGCGACGTCCAGTTCGGCCGGGTGCAGGCGCTGATCGAGGCGGGCATTGCCGAAGGCGCGCGTCTTGTCGTCGGCGGTGCCGGCAAGCCCTCGGGCTTCGAGACCGGCTATTTCGTCAAGCCGACCATTTTTGCCGACGTCAACAACACCATGCGCATCGCCCGCGAGGAGGTGTTCGGACCGGTGCTGACGATCATTCCCTTCGATACCGAGGAAGAAGCGATCGCGATTGCCAACGACACCAATTACGGCCTCGCCGCCTATGTGCAGACCGGCGATCCGAAACGGGCCGAGCGGGTGGCATCGCGCCTGCGCGCCGGCATGGTTCACATCAATGGCGGGCCGCATCGCTACGGCAGCCCGTTCGGTGGCTACAAGCAGTCCGGCAACGGGCGTGAAGGCGGCATGTTCGGCCTTGAGGATTTCCTCGAGGTGAAGACCGTGCACATTCCGGACGCAGCCTGATGGAACGAAGCATCGCGTCCGTCAGACGCGATAGATAAACCGGCGGCCGCCCCGTTTGCGCAGGGCGGCCGCCATTGTTCTGGTGGGCGATTTATTGCGACTGTCGCCGATGCCGGTCTTCTGTTAGCTGCCTTGTTGAGGGCTCCATGATTGCCCGCCAGCAGAATAGCGACATTGCCGTGATCCCAGCACCCTCCACCGCCTCCTCCCATAACCGCCTTGCCATGGCCGCTCTTTTGATCGGCGGGGCTGCGATCGGCGGCTCGCCGATCTTCGTGCGGCTGTCAGAGGTCGGGCCGATGGCAACGGCTTTCTGGCGTGTCGCACTGGCGCTGATCCCGCTTCTCGCCTGGTCCTGGTTTCGCGGCGCGCCAGCGGGGGACCGGCAGCCCGAGAAGCTCTCGGAATATGCGCTGCTGGTGTTGCCGGGCGTGTTCCTCGCGATCGACCTTGCCGCCTGGCACTATGCGCTGACCAAGACGACGGTCGCCAATGCCACGCTTCTCGCCAACCTTGCCCCTGTGTTCGTCACGCTCGCGAGCTGGCTGTTGTTCCGCGCCCGCATCAGCGCCGTCTTTGCCATCGGGCTCGTGACGGCGGTCGTCGGCGTCATCACCCTCAAGGGCGGACCGATGGCGCTTGGCGACGGCAACCTGCTGGGCGACGGCGTCGCCGTTGTCGCTGCGATGTTCTATGCCGGCTATATCCTGGCGATCGGCCGGTTGCGCAGCCTGTTCAGCACCATCCGCATCATGGTCTGGAGCACGGCCTCGGCCGCCATCTGCATGCTGCCGATCGTGCTTTTGTCCGAACCGACACTGATGCCGCCGACGCTCTTCGGCTGGTCGATGCTGTTCGGCCTCGCCTTCGTCAGCCATGCGGGCGGGCAGGTGGCGATCACCTATGCGCTCGCCTATCTGCCGCCGGCGTTTTCGTCGCTGACGCTGCTGCTGCAGCCGGTGGTCGCAGCCATCCTTGCCTGGATCCTGCTGTCCGAACCGGTCGGGCTGATGCAGGCAATCGGCGGGGCGATCGTGCTCGTCGGCATCCTGATCGCTCGCCGGGGTTAAGCATCTCCAAAAAGTGTGAAGCGGTTTTCCGCGAGGAAATGCGTAAAAACAAAGAGGTCGAGCGTTTCCACGTCGCCGACGACACTGGAAACGCTCTCGTTCGATTCAGAGACCGGGCAGGTTGAAGCCGGCGAGCCGCTCTTCCAGCTGGCGGATCGTGGCCGCATCGGCATTGGCAAAGGCAAAGCGCAGGTAGTTTTCCTGGCCCTCGCCAAAGTAGTCACCTGGCAGGCAGACGACGCCGGCGAGTTTCGCCAGCTTCTCGGCGACGAACTGCGAATCGATGTCGGGGAAGGGGTGGCGGATATAGGCGAAGTAGGCGCCGATCGCCTGCAGCTTCCATTGCGGCAGCCGGCTCATGACATCACGCAGCGCATCGGCGCGCGCGGCGATCTCGACGCGATTGCCCAGGCGCCACTCAGCAAGCGCCGGAATGGCCCTGGCGACTGCTGCCTGCGCCGAGCGCGGGGCGCAGATCTGCAGATTGTCCATGATCTTGGTGACCTGATCGACGAGTGCAGGCCCGGCCGTGATCGCGCCGAGCCTATGGCCGGGGATGCAGAAGGATTTGGAGAAGCTGTAGAGGCCGATGAAGCTGTCCTGCCACCCTTCCACCTGCAGCAGACCGTGCGGTGCAGCACCCGCATCGGGCAGGAAGTCGCGATAGGTTTCGTCGAGGATCAACCAGGTGCCGTTGGCGCGGCAGGCCTCGTGAATGCGCGCCAGAAGCTCAGGCGGATAGATCGCACCGGTCGGGTTGTTTGGCGACACCAGCGCGAGCGCCCTGATGCCTGGCCGCAGCGCAGCGGCGATTGCGTCCACCTCCGGCAGGAAACCGTGACCGGCGTCGCAGGGCACCAGCTCGACATTGATGCCGAGCATCGCCAGCGTCGTTTCCTGGTTGAAGTAGTAGGGGTTGGTCATCAGGATCGTGTCGCCGGCCGAGGCAATTGCCATCGCGGTACAGATGAAAGCCTGGTTGCAGCCCGACGTGATGTGGATGTTGTCGGCCGTGATCGCGGCGCCATAGAGGCTTGCCACATGCGCGCCGTAGGCGTCGCGCAGCACCGCTTCGCCCTCGATCGCGCCATAGCCGGTAAAGGCGGTCGATGCGGCAGCTTCGCCGAGCCAGGCCAGCATGTCCGGGTGCGCCGGATAGCCGGGCACCGCCTGCGACAGGTCGATCAGCGGCCCGCGGGAGCCATCATAGCTTTTCGCCCAAGCGAGCACCGAGGGGACGGGCGGCGGCGAGAGCTTTTCGACGAGCGGATTGAAATGCGGCATGGCGGAGTTCCTATGGCTCAGGCTTTGTTCTTGCGTTTCTGGGGGCGTTCCATGCGTCGGCCACGGGCCGGAGCTGAAACCGGCTGAAAGCCGTCCTGCACCGATTTACGATCTGTCGGCTCGGATTTCGAGGCTCGGCTGCGAATAATCGTGCGCGCCGAGGTCTGCAGCTCCGGCATCGGGTCGTTTTCGAGCGCCGAGAACATCCAGTCGATGAAGATGCGCACGATCGGGGCGGCCAGAACCTCGTTACGGCAGGCGACGTAAAAGGCGTCGTTGGCCGGAACTGTCAGGTCGAACGGCGCGATCAGCTCGCCGCGGGCGATCAGGCTGCCGGCGGTGATGGTGTCGCCGAGGGCGACGCCCTGATTGTGCAGCGCGGCCTCGGTCGAAAGCCGCGCGTCGCTCATGAAGTGCTGGCGGCCGCGTTGCAGGTCGCTTGCGTCAGCTGCCGCCAGCCAGGTGTTCCATTCGCGCCCGTCGTCGCCGTGCAGCATCACATGGTCGCGCAGGTCGCGCACGGAGCGCAGTGGCCGCATGTTGAGCAAAGTCGGGCTGACCACCGGGAAGAGGGCGAGGCGGCTCCAGAGCTTCGACCAGCATCCGGGCCAGTTGCCATCGCCATAGATCAGGCAGACATCGACATCGGACGCATCTAGATAGGCGGCGTCGTTGGAGGCGATCAGCGTCAGGCGCACATCGGGAAACTGCTCGGTGAAGAGATGCAGGCGCGGGATCAGCCAGAAGGAGAGCAGCGCGGGCACGCAGGTGATGCGCAACTCGCCGCTGGTGGTCGGTCGCGTCATGGCGGCGGTCGCCGCCGCGATCTCGGCAAAGGCGTGGGTGACGGCCGGTAGCAGCAGTGCGCCCTGCGGCGTCAGCTTAAGTCGCTTGCCGCCGCGCTCGAACAGCGTGGCGTTGATCGATAGTTCCAGCGCGCGGATCTGATGGCTGATGGCGCCGTGCGTGACGTTGAGCTCGCGGGCGGCAGCAGAGACCGAGCCACGGCGCGCCGTCGCCTCGAAGGCGCGCAAGGGGTTCAGGGGCGGCAGGCGGCTGGACAATTCTTCGGGTTCCGGCGGGCTCAAACGATGTGAATTTTTCTCACACGAAACGCTATAACAATGTCAATTGATTTTCCAGCGGATTTGTCACCTAATGCTGCTCAACAAGGGCAAAAAGCCTGGGGAACTTGATAGCGCCGGAGAGAACCGGCCCCATCCGCAGATGTTGATCTGTGGCGCCTTCGTGCGCATTTCCCGGCTGACGTGACGGAGGATTGTGGATGGCCTGGGACGATAAGAAGCTTGGCGAACTCAAGGCGAAATACGGCGAGAGCCATGGCGGCGAGCTGTTCGACCCGACCTTCCGCCGCGTTGCCGACAAGATCTTCACGAAGAGCGGCACCCGCCTTGCGCCCTATTCCGGCATCCCGACCTTCCTGACCGCGCCGCATATGGCCATCGATGCCGACGAGCCTGATTTCGGCAATCTGCAGGTCGCGATTGTCGGCATTCCCATGGATCTCGGCGTCACCAACCGTCCGGGCTCGCGTTTCGGACCGCGGGCGCTGCGTTCGATCGAGCGTATCGGCCCCTATAACCACGTGC
Source organism: Ensifer adhaerens (assembly GCF_013283195.1). Classification (GTDB taxonomy): domain Bacteria; phylum Pseudomonadota; class Alphaproteobacteria; order Rhizobiales; family Rhizobiaceae; genus Ensifer; species Ensifer adhaerens_G. The sequence goes on from NZ_JABEKT010000006.1 coordinate 44,221, forward strand.
TCGGCTGCGCGCCGGTTCACGAGTTGCGCGTTGCCGACATCGGCGACGTGCCGTTCCAGAGCCGCTACCGGCTGGAGCTCAGCCACGACGACATCGAAAAGCGCATCAACCAGATCGTCGATGCCGGCGTCATCCCGTTGTCTGTCGGTGGCGACCATTCGATCACCCACCCGATCCTGAAGGCCGTCGGCAAGAACAAGCCTGTCGGCATGATCCACATCGATGCCCATTGCGACACCGGCGGCGCCTACGACCTGACCAAGTTCCACCATGGCGGCCCGTTCCGCAACGCGGTGCTTGACGGTGTGCTCGACCCGACCCGCGTCGTACAGATCGGCATCCGCGGCTCGGCCGAGTATCTCTGGGAGTTCTCCTACGAGTCCGGCATGACCGTGATCCATGCGGAGGAAGTGACCGGTCTCGGCATTCCCGCGATCATCGAGAAGGCGAAGAAGATCGTCGGCGACGGCCCGACCTATCTCTCCTTCGACATCGACAGCCTCGACCCGAGCTTTGCGCCGGGCACCGGCACGCCCGAAGTCGGCGGCCTTACCACCCGCGAAGTGCTGGAACTGATCCGCGGCTTCAAGGGCATCAACCTTGTCGGCGGCGATGTCGTCGAGGTCGCGCCGCAATATGATGCGACCACCAACACGGCGCATGCCGGCGCTCAGGTTCTGTTCGAAATCCTCAGCCTCATGGTGTTCAGCCCTGCTGTCACAGGCAAATCGGCTTGACACTTTAGAGAAAGATTCGTCGGCTGCCGGACTGGAAGCGGCAGCCGGCCAGAAAATGCCCACAATCAACAATGCTTCCAGACAGGGGAACGACAATGACACTTCAAAAGACAATGAAAGCAGCCTTCGCCGCCGCGCTCATGCTCGGTGCTGCAACCGGTATCGCCCGTGCCGACGCGCTCGCCGACATCAAGTCGGCCGGCGAGATCAAGGTCGGCATCTTCTCCGACTTCCCGCCCTTCTCCTCGGCCAGCGCCGACATGAGCATCAAGGGCTATGACGTCGACGTTGCCCAGCAGATCGCCGATGGTCTCGGCGTCAAGCTGAACCTCGTCAGCGTCACCGGCCAGAACCGCATTCCCTATCTCAACGACAAGCGCGTCGACATCCTGATGAGCGTCGGGTTCTCCAAGGAGCGCGCCGAAGTGATCGACTTCGCAGCCGCCTACGCGCCCTACTACATCGCCGTCATCGGCCCGGCTGAGCTCAAGGTTGCCGGTAAGGAAGACCTCGCCGACAAGACCATCGCCGTCAACCGCGGCACGCTGGAAGATACGTCGCTGACCGAGGCGGCCCCGTCGACCGCCGCGATCCAGCGCTTCGACAACTACAATGCCGTGATCCAGGCGTTCATCTCCGGCCAGACCCAGCTGATGGTCGTCGGCAACGACGTCGGCGCGCAGGTGCTGGCCCGCCAGGAGGCGCTGAAGCCGGAGCAGAAGTTCCAGCTCCTGACCTCGCCGTCGCATATCGGCCTCAACAAGAACGAGGAAGCACTGAAGACGGCCGTCAACGACGCCGTTGCCAAGATGCTGGCCGACGGCAAGCTGAACGCCAGCTCCGAGGCCTGGCTGAAGACGCCGCTCAACCCCGAAAACCTCAAGGACTAATCAGCTCTTGACGCCCACGGGGACTTGGCGTCTCCGTGGGCCTTTCGGGGAAAGGTTGCGACGATGGGTTACAGCCTCGATTTCGGGTGGCTTCGGGATGCCGCGGGCGCGATTGCCCATGGCGCCATGATGACGCTCTTCCTGATCGCCTGCACCACGGTGCTCGGCATCGTGATCAGCATTCTCTTTGCCGCCGCCCGTCGCAGCCGCTACGGCATCCTGCGCAAGGCGGTTGCGGTCTATGTCGAGATGATCCGCAACACGCCGTTTCTGGTGCAGCTGTTCTTCATCTACTTCGGCCTGCCGAGCATCGGCATCAGGCTCGATCCGGTCGTTGCCGCGATCCTGGCGATGACGCTCAATATGGCCGCCTACACCACGGAGATCGTTGGCGCCGGCCTCGACGCCGTGCCGAAAGGCCAAGGCGAGGCGGCCTATGCGCTCGGCCTCAGGCCACGTCAGGTTTTCGTCAAGATCATCCTGCCACAGGCGCTGAAAGTCATCTTCCCGGCGCTGATCAGCCAGGTGATCATCATGATGCTGGAATCGGCCGTCGTGTCGCAGATCGCAGTGCGCGAACTCGCCCATGAGGCTGACCTCTTGCAGGCACGCACCTTCCGGTCCTTCGAGACCTATTTTGTCGTCACGCTGATCTATCTGGCTCTGTCGATGGCCATCCGTCGGCTGTTTGTCGCCGGCGGCAGGCGCATGCTGGGAGCGGGCGTGTCATGATCGAATTCACCTTCTGGGACATCCTGCGCAACCTGGTATTCGCCACCCGCTGGACGGTGCTTCTGTCGGCTGTCGCCTTTGCCGGCGGCGCTGCCGTCGGCCTCCTGATCCTGTTTGCCCGCATCTCGAAACAGAAGTGGCTGCGTCGGTTCGGTTCGGGCTACATCGCCTTGTTTCAGGGCACGCCACTGTTGATGCAGCTGTTCCTGATGTTCTTCGGCCTGCCGATGCTCGGCTTTCGCATCGAGCCATGGACGGCTGCGGCACTGGGGCTGACCTTTTATGCCAGCGCCTATCTCGCCGAAATCTGGCGCGGCGGCGTCGAAGCGCTGCCGCTCGGCCAGTGGGATGCCGGTGCCAGCCTGGGTCTGCACCGGTTGCAGGAACTGCGCCTGGTGATCCTGCCGCAAGCGTTTGCGATCACCCGGCCGCCGGCCGTCGGCTTTCTCGTCCAGCTCATCAAGAGCACGGCGCTGACGTCGATCATCGGCTTCGAGGAGCTTCTCAGAACCGCGAATGCGATCAATAATGCAACCTTCGAACCTTTCACGGTCTATGGGCTGGTTGCGGTGATCTTCTTCGTGCTGTGCTATCCGCTGACGCAATATGCACGCATGCTGGAGCGCAAAATACCCGCGCACTGAGACCGAAAATGTGCAAGAAATCAACGAGAACAGGGAACAAGGCGGATCACCGCCGAAACAAAGGAGACAGACGATGATTACAACTTCCATCAAGCGCCGCACGCTGCTCGGCGCGGGCCTTGCCGGCGCCTCGATGCTGGCGATGCCCTCGGTGCTGCGCGCCCAGGACAAGTCGCTGAAGGTCGGCGTTTACGGCGGCTATTTCAAAACCTCGTTCGACAAGAACATCTTCCCGGAATTCACCAAGGCGACGGGCATCGCGGTCGAATCGATCGCCGAGCCGACCGGCGAAGCCTGGCTCGTCCAGCTGGAACAGGCAGCCCGCGCCGGCCAGGCGCCTGCCGACGTCTCGATGATGTCGCAGGTCGCAATGCTTAAGGGCCAGTCGACCGAGCTGTGGACGCCGATCGACATGTCGAAGATCAAGAACAGCTCGAACCTGCTCGACCGCTTCATCAACAAGTACCCTGACGGACGCGTGGCCGGCATCGGTGCCGTCTCCTGGTACATCACCCTCGTCACCAACACCGACGTCTACAAGGAAGCGCCGACCTCTTGGGCTGCGTTCTGGGATCCGGCAAACGCCGACAAGCTTGGCCTGCTGGCGCTGGTTTCCAACTCGTTCCTGCTCGAAGTGACCGCCAAGACCTTCTTCGGCGGCACCAATGCGCTCGACACCGAAGAGGGCATCCTCAAGGTGTTCGACAAGCTTGCCGAAGTGAAGCCGAACGTCCGGCTCTGGTACCGCGACGAGGCGCAGTTCGAGCAGTCGCTGAAGTCGGGCGAAATCCCGATGGGCCAGTACTACCACGACGTGACCGGCCTTGCGGCTGCTGACGGCAATCCGGTGCGCTCGACCTTCCCGAAGGAAGGCGGCATCCAGGATTCCGGTTGCTGGGCGCTGTCGCGTGCGTCGCAGAAGTCCGAGGAAGCCCATATCTTCATCGACTACATGTGCCAGCCTTCGATCCAGGCAACGCTGTCGCGCAAGGTCGGCACGTCGCCGACCGTCAAGCGCGAAGTCACCGACCTGACGGACAAGGAATTCGCAGCCGTTTCGTCGGATATCGAGCCGATCGTGCCGCGCTACGACCTATACCAGTCCAAGTCCGATTGGCTGAACCAGAAGTGGACCGAGCTGATCGTCGGCTGATGGCAAGACGTTGGCCCTCCGCCTTTTGAGGGGAGGGCCGGAGCTTAACTCAAGGGGCATTGCCTCTTACCACCCCTCCCGCAAACGGGAGGGGACTATTCCGCGGAGAGACAATGTCCGGACTTGCCCTTCAAAACGTCGTCAAGGAATTCGGGTCGTTTAGAGCCGTCAACAATGTCGAGCTCAACGTACCGCATGGGACGTTCGTCTGCATGCTCGGGCCTTCCGGCTGCGGCAAGACCACGCTTCTGCGCATGATTGCCGGCCTTGACCTGCCGACCGGCGGGGCGATCCGGCTCGATGGCGAAGACATCACCCATGTGCCGACGCATAAGCGCAATCTCGGCATGGTGTTCCAGTCGCTGGCACTGTTCCCGCATCTGACCGTCGGCGAGAACATCGCCTATCCCTTGCGCATCCGCGGTGCGGCAAAGGAGGACCAGAAGAAGCGGGTCGATGAGCTGCTGTCGATGATCCATCTCACCGGCTATGCCGACAGACCCGTTGCCAAGCTTTCCGGCGGCCAGCGCCAGCGCGTGGCGATTGCCCGGGCACTTGCGATTTCGCCCAAGCTTTTCCTGCTCGATGAGCCGCTTTCGGCACTGGATGCCAAGCTGCGCGAGGCGATGCAGGTGGAATTGCGCCAGCTGCAGCAGAAACTGGGGATCACCACCATCGTCGTCACCCACGACCAGCGCGAAGCGATGACCATGGCCGACACGGTCGTCGTCATGAACGGCGGCGAAATCCGCCAGGCCGCATCGCCGATCGAGATCTACCGCCGCCCTGCCGATAGTTTTGTCGCCGACTTCATCGGCCAGACCAATCTGCTCGAGGTGCAGGCCGACAGCGCGGGCCGCGTCGAGGTGCTGGGCCAGCCGATTGCCGGCCTCGCCTTGCCGGCGGGTGCATCCAAGGGAACGCTGTCGGTTCGCCCTGAAGACGTGCACCTGACGGCGCCGGGCGCCGGCGCGCTCTCGGGCAAGGTCACCTTCGTGCGCGATCTCGGCGGCACGATCGAAACCTTCGTCGACATTGCCGGCCGTCAGATCGTCGCGGTCTCGACGCCGCGCGCCCGGCCAGACGTCACCGTCGGCCAGGAGGTCGGTATCGCGCTCACGCCTGACGTTTGCGTGGTGCTGAAGAAATGAGACGCGAACCTCCGCAAAAACTCGGCGACTACGCGCCGCTTCTCTTTCCCGCGGCGATGCTGACGATCTTCTTCGTCGTCCCCTTCGGCACGATGATCGCCGTCAGCTTTTTCCAGCGTCTGCAGGGTGGTTTCTACACGCCGGCCTTCGTCTTCGACAATTATGCGCGCTTCCTTTCCGCTTTCTTCGGCGGCGTGCTCGGCTTTTCGCTGTTCCTGGCGATCACCGTCGCGATCTGCTGCGTCGTGCTGGCGCTGCCCTTCACCTACATGCTGACGCGCATGGGCCGGAAGGTGCAGGTGGTCTGGCTTGTGGCGCTGCTGTCGATCCTGTCGCTATCGGAAGTCATCATCGGCTTTGCCTGGTCGACGCTGTTTTCGCGCACCGCAGGGATCACCAACATTCTCGTGGCTCTCGGCATCATGAGCGAGGCAAAGGCACTGACGCCGAGCTTTGGCGCGGTGCTGACCGGCATGGTCTATCAAGCATTTCCCTATACGGTTCTGGTGCTTTTCCCGGCGCTCGTGCGGCTCGATCCGACCCTGACGGAGGCGGCCCGCACCCTTGGTGCGTCGCCGCTCAAGGCCTTTTTCACCGTCGTCGTGCCGGCGCTCAGAAACACCATCACCGCCACGCTGATCATGGTGTTCATCTTCGCGCTCGGCTCCTACCTGTTGCCGCAATTGCTCGGCCGGCCGCAGCACTGGACGCTGTCGGTGCTGATCACCGACCAGGCGATCTACCAGTCGAACATGCCTTTCGCTGCGGCGATGGCGGTGTTCCTGGTGCTGGTGACGCTTGGGCTCGTGGCGCTGACCGTGATTGCCGGACGCAAGGGAGAAGCGGCATGACCTCGATCTTCCGCAAGGCCTATTTCTTCCTGATCGGGCTGTTCCTGGCGCTGCCGATCATTGTCGTTGCCGGCGTCTCGGTCAACGCCAAGCAGACGCTGGCCTTCCCGCCACAAGGCTTTTCGCTCTCCTGGTACGGCGAGATCTTTTTCAATCCCGAATGGCGCAGCGCGCTGTTTGCCTCCGTTACGCTGGCGCTCTTGTCAGCGGCGCTCGCGGTTGCCATCGCGCTGCCGCTCGCCTGGTTCCTCTGGCGGCGCATCGCACCCTGGGCCAACATTTTCCAGGTGCTCGGCGTTGCGCCCTTCACGCTTCCGCCCGTCATCACCGCGCTTGGCATGCTCACCTTCTGGGCGACCGTCGGCTTTTACGGTCAGCCATGGACCGCGGTCGTCAGCCACGCGATCTTCTTCGTCACCCTCCCGCTGGTGACCTTGTCGCTCGGCTTTACCTCTATCGACCGGTCGCTGGTCGAGGCGGCCTCGACGATGGGCGCCGACGAGCGCACGATCTTCCGCACCGTCGTCCTGCCGCTGATCCTGCCTTACATAGTCTCCGGCTACGCCTTCGCCTTCGTGCTCTCGCTCAACGAATACATCGTTGCCTACATGACGGTCGGCTTCACCATGGAAACATTGCCGATCAAGATCTTCAACGCGCTTCGCTACGGCTACACGCCGACGATGGCATCGGTGACCGTTCTGTTTGTCACCACCGCCGCCGTGATCTTCGGTCTCGTTGCCCGTTTCGGTGACCTGCCGAAGCTGCTTGGCGCCATGTCATCGGACGGAAAATGATGAAACTCGCCGCTCTCCAGATGCAATCGGCCTGCGGCGACGTTGCCGCCAATCTCGACCGCCTCGCGCGGGCGGCAAGGGAAGCGGCGTCGAAGGGCGCGACGCTTTTGTTGACGCCGGAACTCGGGCTCACCGGCTATGGGGCGGGGGATGCGATCCGCGCTCTCGCCGAACCGATCGATGGACCGATCGTCCGACGCCTGCTGGAGATATCGCGGGAAACCGGTATCGCGCTGATCGCCGGGTTTGCCGAGCGGGACGGGGACGTCGTCTATAACAGCGCCGTCCATGTTGATGGTGATGCGAAGCCGACGGTCTACCGGAAATCGCATCTCTATGGCGACTACGAGCGCTCGCATTTTGCGCCGGAGAGACCGTCGACGAAGCTCTTCGTCCATCGCGGCGTCACCTGCGGCATGCTGATCTGCTACGACGTCGAGTTTCCGGAGAATGTGCGTCGGCTGGCCCTGGCCGGCGCCGAGGCCGTTCTGGTGCCGACGGCGCTGCCGGCCGGATGGTCGGGAACCTTCATCGCCGATCACATGATCCAGACACGGGCCTTCGAGAACCAGGTCTTCGTGGCCTATATCAACCATTGCGGTTCCGATCCGCTGTTTTCCTTTGCCGGCCTGTCGCGCATCGCCTCTCCGGACGGACAGGTGCTGGCAAAGGGCGACGCGGCCCATGAAACGCTGATGTTTGCCGATATCGAGCCTGCGAGCTTCGCGGTCTCGCGGCTGGAAAATACCTATCTCGGCGATCTGAACCGTGCCTGAGATCGTTCCCCGGGGAAGAACAATCCGTTCTTGATTGTCTCCTTTTGATAGTGCCGTGCCGACCCATATTGTGCTCAACGGAAAAGCCACACATTGGAGGCAATCATGAGCTTGCAACTGACGGGTATTCATCATCTGACGGCGATCACGGCGAATGCGCCGGAGAACCTGCGTTTCTACACCAAGGTTCTCGGGCTGCGGCTGGTCAAGAAGACCGTCAACCAGGACGATACCACCGCCTATCACCTGTTTTACGCAGACGGCCAAGCCACGCCCGGCACGGACCTGACCTTCTTCGACTGGCCGGTTGGTCGCGAAGGTCGCGGTACGCACAGCATCTCGCGCACTGGCCTGCGGGTCGGCAGCGCCGACAGCGTTCGCTGGTGGAAGGGACGTCTCGATGAGATGAAGGTGACTGCCGGCGACGTCAGTGACATCGATGGCCGCACCTCGCTCGACTTCGAGGACGGCGAAGGCCAGCGTTTCCGGTTGATCGACGATGGCGGACTTTCGCCCTCGCACCCCTGGGAAAAGAGCCCGGTTCCCTCAGAGCACCAGATCAAGGGACTTGGTCCCATCACTATCAGCGTGCCCGACATCACCAACACCGAACTGGTGTTGACGCAGGTGATGAACATGACTGAGGCGAGACGCTATCCGTCGCCGGATGGTGAGGGCGAGGTTCATGTGTTCTCGATGGGTGAGGGCGGTCCGGCGGCCGAACTGCACGTGGCTGTCCAGCCGGGCCTGCCGATTGCCCGCCAGGGCGCCGGCGCCGTGCATCACGTCGCCTTCCGGGCACCGGATACCGACGCGCTGACGGCGTGGACCGAGCGCCTGCAGGGCTTCCGCCTGCCGTCGAGCGGCGAGGTTGAACGCTACTATTTCCGCTCGCTCTATTTCCGCGAGCCGAACGGCGTGCTCTTCGAGATCGCCACCGACGGGCCTGGTTTTGCCGTCGACGAACCGATGGAGACGTTGGGTGAAAGCCTGTCGCTGCCGCCGTTCCTGGAGCCGAAGCGGGCCCAGATCGAGGCGCGGCTGAAGCCGCTGGAATAATGATGAAAAACAGAAAGCCGGGGCTCGTCCCCGGCTTTTTCGTCTATATCCCACTGATCCCATTGGCTTTCCCGCCGTGCCGACCCATGATGGCGGCAACGCGCAACAAGGGCTCAGATCATGGTGAAAATCCTCGGCATTTCAGGAAGCCTCAGGAAGGCGTCGTTCAACACCGGCCTGATGCAGGCGGCGGCAGTTGACGCGCCCGATGGTGTCGAATTCGAAACCGCGACGCTCCACGGCATTCCGCTCTATGACGGCGATGTCGAGGCAAAGGACGGAATCCCTGAAGCGGTCACCGGCCTGAAGCAAAAGATCATGGCCGCCGATGGCGTGATCCTGTTCACGCCCGAATACAACAACTCGATGCCCGGCGTCTTCAAGAACGCGATCGACTGGCTGAGCCGGCCGTCGGCCGATATCGCCAAGGTGTTTCGCGGCCGGCATTTTGCGCTTGCCGGCACGTCGCCGGGCAATTTCGGCACGATCCTCAGCCAGAATGCCTGGCTGCCGGTCATGCGCACGCTTGGCGCCGAACTCTGGTCGGGCAAACGGCTCATGCTGCCGCGGGCGGAAACCCTGTTTGACGAGAATGGGACGCTGAGCGATGCCGAAGCCGGCGCTAGGCTGCGCGCATTCGTCAAAGCTTTTGCGGACTTTGCGGGGGCGGAGAGCAGTCGTTAGGAGCTGCAGTTATAGGGCGGCTTTATTTAGGTGCGGCCATGGAAACAACCCATCTCCTGCTTTTTACGCTCTTCCTGACGCGAGCCGCTTCGCACTTTCTGCAAGAAATGCTCTCGCGAAAAACCAACGTTTGTGATCCTCGGGCTTGACCCGAGGATCCATCATTGTTGCGCCTAACCGATCTTCGTGTGGCCGCCAGCATATGGATGCTCGGGGCAAGCCCGAGCATGACGGAGGGTGCGGAGCGGCCGCGGCGATGGCACCGGAAACCGCCGGCTGATTGGGAACCCTCAGGCGCCTTTTTCTTCCAACCACTGCTGGATGGCGGCGATGTCGGGGGCGCCGATCTCGTGGCCCATGTCCAGGTCGAGGGTTGTCACGTTCGCCCCGGTCTTGCCAAGCTCCGCCTTGAGCCGTGGCGCGAACTGGCCGTAACCGTCGGTCTTGCCGGTCAGAAGCAGGATGTTGGTGCCGGCGAGATCCGGCGCCGGCATATCGTCCAGCACGAGCATCGAGCGCATCAGCACCACGTTCCGGATCAGACCGGGATGCAGCGTCATCAGCGCGACCAGCAGGTTGGCGCCGTTCGAATAGCCGATGAACACGACCTTTGACAGATCGATACCGTAGCCGTCGCGCGCGCCTTCGAGAAAGGCAGCAAAGGCATCGGCTTCGGCGCGCGCGTCCTTCTGGTCGAAGGTGGTCGAGGAATAGCGCCTGAACCAGCGCGGCGAGCCTTCTTCGGTGGAGCGGCCGCGAACGCCGAGTAGCGTGGCTTTATCGTCAACCTGATGGCCGAGGTGCAGCAGTTGCGTCTCGTTGCCGCCGCTGCCGTGCAGAAGCACGAAGGTGCGGCCGTCGGGCGTCTCCGGATGATAGAAGCGGTGAACGAAGGGCAGGTCGCGCTCCGTCAAGCGCGGCTCGCCCGGCAGCGCGAATTGCGGCAGGCTGACCAGCGTTTCCGCGGTGCGATCGGCGAAGTGGGCCGGGATGAACAGCTGCGTGCCGAGCGTTTCCTTCGGTTCATCCAAGGTGAAGCCGGGTTTGTCCGTGGCAAATTCGTAGAGCGAACCGCCGGGTTCGCGGGCGTAGAGCGAATAGAAGTACTTGCGATCATGGGCGTTGACGGTGGCATCGTCGCGCTTCAGGTCGTCGCGAACCTTCAGCACGGTTTCCTTGTCGGGGGCGCGAAAGGCGATGTGATCGATCGTGCCGGTGCCGGGTGCTGCGGTCCAGAAGCCGGTGGCGTCGCGCACGTCGATAATGTCGCCTGATTGCGAGGTAAAGCGACGGATGGTGTCGGTGGCGCCGGTTTCGACATAGCCGAAATGCTCGGCGAGGAAGCGGGCGGAGTCGGCCGGCTGCTCCGTCAGGATCGTCGCGCCGCGCAGGCGCCGGATGGCGTCCGCTTCGGGAATGTCGCGCGTGCTCCAGGGCGAGGCTGCCGAAAGAGTGGCCGTTCCAACAAGCTTGACGATGACACCGTCCGGGTCCTTCAGCCGCAGTACCGGCTCGCCGAATTCCTGGGCCGGACCAGAGATCTTGATGTTGTGCTGCAATGCGCGCGTCAGCCAGAAGCCGATGCTTTCAGGCGCGATGGCAAAGGCGATTTCGCTCGGCTGGCCGTGGCCGACGCGGCCGGGTGCGCCGTCTTCCCACATCAGGAAAGTGACAAGCGAGCCGGGGGACCCTTCGGCGTCGCCGTAGAAGAGATGGAGCTGGGTCGCATCCTCGTAGCCGCCGGTCCGCTTGACGAGGCGCAGGCCGAGAAAGCCGACGTAAAAATCGACGTTCGCCTGCACCTTGCGGGCAATCAGCGTGATGTGGTGGATGCCGCTCGTCATGTGTCGTCTCCCGATATGATGCGCTCACAAACCACATGCAGGTCATCCGCGCCAGAACCCCGGCGGAGAACGCTGTGTTCAACGCGGGCGGAAAATCAGTTCCGGTCCTTGGAGAGGAAGGCCTTGAAGGCATCGGCAAAATCCGGATGCCAGCGCGACAGCGGCGGTCGGTTCTCGACGATGTCGCCGGCCGCCCACAGGATGCGCTTCTCGTCGGTGGACCTCACGACTTCGTTGTCAGGGCAGAGAATATAGAAATCGCCGCGCTCCAGGCTTTCCATCATGAAGTCGACGGTCTGATCCGGCGTCCAGGCACTCTCGGGCTTTTCCGTGCGGCCATTGGCGGTGAGCGACGTATAGACGAAACCGGGAATGAGCAGATGGGCGTGGACCTGTCCGCCGGCGATGTTGCGCAGGTCATGTTCGAGCGCCTCGGTGAACGCCTTCACGCCGGCCTTCGAAACATTGTAGGCGGGATCGCCGGGAGGCGTGGTGATGCCCTGCTTCGAGCCGGTGTTGATGATCACGGCCGGTTGCCCATGGGCAGTCATGTGCGGCGCGAAGACGCGCGAACCATTGATGACGCCCCAGAGATTGACGGCGAGCACCGCCTCCCAGTTTGCCTGCGGACCGAACATGGCGCTGCCCGGCTGAATGCCGGCATTGTTCATCAACACGTGGACGGACCCGAAGCGCTCGCGCACGGCGTGCAGCAGCGCTTCGATATTCTCAAGGCGGGAGACATCGGTGGGAATGGCGACAACGTACGTCGTGCCATGCGGCGAAAGCTCGGAGACCTCGGCTGCGGCTTGCGCCAGGCGTTCACCCTCGAGATCGGCTAGCACGACGCGCATCCCGAGCCGTGCGAAGCGGCGGGCGCTGGCAAGGCCGATGCCGGAGGCGGCACCGGTGACGACGGCAAGGTGATCGGCGGCAAAGGCGGGATGAGACATGGCGGCGGCTCCAGCGGGCAGGATCTGACGCAAGAGATAGGGCACGACCTGATGGCTGTCCATCGTCACAGGACATGCCTGAAACAATGAAGCACCTGAAATCTATCCGTTTTTGGCAGGGCAAACCTTGCCGCCCCGTCGGTGCACGCTAGTTCCGATCAGGACCTTGGTAGCCGAAGTGGCCTGCCGCAACATGTATCGGATGGATTGATGGCCGGAACGGCAACCCGCAACGACAAACGTATCCCCTGTGAAAGCTGTCCCTTGCGCAAGCTCGATCACTTCAGGGCATTTACCGCGGACGAGCTGGCTTTCATTTCGGAATTCAAGACCGGCGAACTCGCGGTCGACAGCGGGGCGACGATCCTGGTGGAAGGCTCGCACAGCGCCCATCTTTTTACGGTGCTGACCGGCTGGGGCTTTCGCTACAAGATGCTCGATGATGGCCGCAGGCAGATCCTCAACTACATCATGCCCGGCGATCTCGTCGGGTTGCAGGGCAGCCTGATGGGGGAAATGCAGCACTCGATCGAGGCGCTCTCCCCCGTCACGCTCTGTGTGTTCGAACGCGGCAAGCTTAATCGGCTCTACAGCAGCTATCCCGACCTCGCCTACGATCTGACGTGGATTGCTGCGCGCGAAGAGCGCATCCTCGACGAGAACCTCTTGAGCATCGGGCGGCGGTCTGCGCTGGAGCGCGCCGCCTATCTCATCGCCTTCCTTTACCAGCGCGCCAAGGCGCTCGACCTCTTCAACGGCAGCCGCGTGGCAATCCCGATCACCCAGCAGCACGTGGCCGATACGCTCGGCCTTTCGATCGTCCACACCAACAAGACGCTGAAGAAGCTGGCCGAGCGCGGCATGATCCGTTGGGCCGACAAGGGCTGCAACGTTCGCGACATCGACGGCCTGCTGGCAATCGCCGGCTGGGAAGGTTTTAGTGAGACCAAGCGGCCGTTGATCTGACACTTTGCCGGGTAGACGCAAGACGCAAGGAGCCCCGCCGGATGGCGGGGCTCCACTTGACGCGTCATGGTTGACGATGTCAGGCGGCGACGATCGCTCGCAGCATCCACAGTGCCTTTTCGTGGAAGGTGAGGCGATCGGTCAGCATGTCCGTCGTCACAAGGTCGTCATTCTCATCGGCTTTCACGCCCGCTTCGCGCATGCGCCGCACGGCTGCCTCGTGGTCGGCAATGAGGTCTGCGACCATATCGGCCGCCGTCGTGTGGTTGACCGACGCGCTCGCCGGAGCGAACTGGTTGGCCTCGCCGAGCTTTGCCGGAGCGAGATGGCCAAGCGCACGGATGCGTTCTGCAATGATGTCGGTCGCCTTGAACAGGGTATTGTAATGCTCTTCGGTCAGCTCATGCAGCGGCTTGAACAGCGGGCCGACGACGTTCCAGTGGTAGATGTGGCTCTTGATGACGAGCTTGTAGGTGTCGGCGAGAATGTCGGAGAGGGCGGCCGCCATCTGCTGGCGATAGGCTTTCTTCAGCCCGATGTCGAATTCCTCGTCCTTGACCTTCGGTTTCAGCACGGAGGCTGCCTGTGCCATGATCTTTCTCCAATCGGTTTCGGAAATTCATCCTGGGTGTCGAGACGCGGCCGCGATTGCGGCTTTCGGCCGTCGATGCGCCGCGTGCTATTGAACGCCCCGCCGAGCACCTTGTTCCTTCGTTTGCCAGAGTGAGGATGCGGCAAAATCGCTGACCGTTTCCAACATGTCTTTTTTAAATGCCGGGTGGTTTCGCGGGGGGTATAGATCAAGGTTGATTGCGGCGGCTGCTCCTGCGGCCGCCGCATGGTTCTCGCGAAAGGTGGACCGAATGCCAACGATCGAGATTCCACCGTCGATCAGAACTGTGCTCGTTCTGGAAGACAATTTCATCATCGCGATGGATGCGGAGGAAATCCTGACATCCATCGGGATCTCCAACGTGCAGATCGCGACCAACGCTGAGCAGGCGATGCAGCTCATTTCGGCACAGACGTTCGATTTCATCATGCTCGATGTCAATCTCGAGAATGAGACGAGCTTTGCGGTTGCCGACGCGATCATTGCCCGCGGCATATGCTTCGGCTTTACCAGCGGCTACGGCGATGCGGAGATCTTTCCGGCGCATCTGCGCGGCGTCCCCAGGATCGACAAACCGTTCAACGAGAGCTCGATCGGTAATCTGATCGCCACGGCCACCAGGCGCGAGGGCGTTTAGCCGCCGCGCCCTGTGTTTCTTCACCGCGTGTGTCGAGCAGCGCCGCCACCATCGGTCGCAGCGCTGTTTGCAGACTGAGGACTTCCAGACACCGGCCAAGTATGCGACTTTGTTGGCATCCTCGCGACGAAGGCGAGGCGCATCTTGTCTGTTGGCGGGCATTCGAAAATGCCTCGATCAATGCTGGAGCCGGGTGGAGCGTATGGCGCAATTCACATGCAGCGTGCGGCACTGTGGTTGGGCAATCGTGCTCGCCTCGACGATCTTGCTGGCCTCGTGCGAGAAGCAGGAGGCGGAAGCCGCAAGGCCGGAAACAACCGTTCGGATCGTTGAAGCGGCGCTCACCGATTACCAGCAGACCGTCACCCTGACCGGTGAAGTCGTGGCGCATGTGCAGGCGAACCTTGCCTTTCGCGTTAGCGGCCAGGTGACAGAGTGGTTCGCGGATGTCGGCGCCCATGTCGAGGACGGCGAGCTTCTGGCGAAGATCGATCCGCGCGAGCAGGAGGCCGATGTTCAAGCGTCCGAAGCGGCGGTAAAGGCCGCAGAAGCGCAATTGCGGCAGGCCCAGGCGACATTGACCCGGCAGAACACCCTGATGACGCAGGGCTTTACGACGCGCCGTGATCTCGACCAGGCCGAGACTGCCGCGCGCACGGCGGCAAGTGCTTTGGACGCCGCCAATGCGGAACTCGAGAGTGCGCGCACCGCTCTTTCCTACACCGAATTGCGCTCGAGTGCCGCGGGGATCGTTACCGTCCGACATGCCGAGGTGGGACAGGTCGTGCAGGCGGCGCAAACCATGTTCTCCGTTGCCAAGGACGGTCCGCGGGACGCCATCTTCAATGTTCACGAGGGGTTGTTGTTCATGAGGCCGGCGAGCGAGGATGTGACACTGGCGCTGGTCAGCGACCCCTCGGTCACGGCGATCGCTCGCGTGAGCGAGATCTCCCCGACGATAGACGCCAAGGCCGGCACGGTGCGGGTGAAGCTGGCGATGCAGGAGACGCCGGAGCGCATGACGCTCGGTTCATCGGTGACCGGTGTCGCCCGTTTCGAGCCGGCCAAGGTCATCGCGCTGCCGTGGACGGCGCTCACTGCCGTCGACGGCAAGCCAGCGGTCTGGATCGTCGATCCCAGCGACAGCACGGTCAGCCTCAAGCCGATCGAGGTCAAGTCCTATGAAAGCGGCCGGGTGCTCGTCGCTTCCGGGCTTTCGGTCGGCGAGAAGGTCGTGGCGGAGGGCGGCAAATTCCTGCGCCCGGGCTTGGTGGTGCATGCGGTGGCTGAGGAGCAGGCGAAATGAGCTGGTCGAGAACCCCGCACCTGGTCATACCGATTGCCGCATTGCTGCTGCTGGTCGGATGCCAGAAGGAAGAGGAACAGGTAACCGAGGTCGCTCGTCCGGTGCTATCGATGGTCGTCAGCCAGCGCGTCGACGCGGCTGCGAGCTTTGCCGGAACGGTGCAACCGAAGGTCCAGACGGAGCTTGGCTTCCGGGTTATCGGCCGGCTCGTCGCCCGTGATGTGACCGTCGGCGATGCGGTGATCGCGGGCGCCGAGCTTGCGGCCCTCGATCCGACTGCCTTCGAACTGGCCCTGCGGTCGGCAAAGGCCGACCAGGCAAGTGCCGAGGCAACCCTTGCCAATGCGGCTGCCGCCGAGGAGCGGCTCACCGCTCTCTTGAAGACTGATACTGAATCCCAGGCCACAGTCGACAGTGCCCAGCAAGCGCACGAGGCGGCGCAGGCATCGCTGATAAGGGCAACGGCGGGGCTGGCGAAGTCCGAGGAACAGCTCTCCTATACCAAGCTGAAGTCCGATTTCGACGGCATCGTTACGGCGACCGGAGCTGAGGTCGGCCAGGTGGTGTCGGCCGGCGAGATGGTCGTGACCGTTGCAAGGCCCGGCGAGCGCGACGCGGTCGTCGACGTGCCCGACGGCATCGCGCTGTTTCCGATCGGCACGCCGTTCTCGGTCGCGCTGCAGATCAATCCGGATCTCAAGGTCAATGGCACGGTGCGCGAGATCGCGCCGGCCGCCGACCCGGTCACCCGAACCCGGCGCGTGAAGATCGCGCTCGACAATCCGCCTGTCGGGTTCAGGCTGGGAACGACTATTACCGCAACGCGACAGGGCGCCGAGCATGAACTCATGCTCATTCCGTCGACTGCGGTGTTCGAGCGGGAAGGGAAGAGTTTTGTCTGGATCGTCAATGAACAGGGCGGTGATGTCACGGCACGGGAAGTTGAAATCGGCGCCGATGCCGGCGGCCTGAGGCCGGTGACCTCAGGGCTCAAGCCGGGAGAGCGCATTGCCACCGCGGGCGTGCACAGCCTTGAGGAAGGCCAGAAGATAAAGATTTCCGACGGAGCGCGTTCATGAAGAAGTTCAACCTTTCGGACTGGGCGCTCGATCACAGCTCGATGGTCTGGTACTTCATGATCGTCTTCGTCGTGCTCGGCATTACGTCCTATGTCGAGCTCGGCCGCGAGGAGGACCCGTCCTTTACCATCAAGACGATGACGATCTCGGCCGCCTGGCCGGGTGCGTCGGTCGAGGAAACCACGCTTCAGGTTACCGAGCGCATCGAGCGCAAGCTCGAGGAACTGGAATCGCTCGACTACACCAAGAGCATGACGACGCCGGGCCAGACGCTGGTCTTCGTCAACCTGAAACCGGAGACGAAGGCGCGCAATGTGGCGGCGACCTGGGTCACGGTTCGCAACATGATCAACGACATTCGCGGGGACTTTCCTTCGGGTGTCATCGGGCCTGCCTTCAACGACCGCTTCGGCGACGTTTTCGGCAACATCTATGCCTTCACCGGCGACGGGCTGACGCCGCGGCAGCTGCGCGACTATGTCGAGGATGCGCGCCGCGATATCCTGACGGTACCGAATATTGGCAAGGTCGATCTGATCGGCGCGCAGGACGAGGTGATCTACCTCGAGTTTTCGCCGCGCCAGCTCGCAGCCCTCGGCATCAACCAACAGCAGGTGATCGAGACGCTGCAGGCACAGAATGCGGTCTCACCCTCTGGCGTCATCCAGACCGAAGGTGAGCGCGTCAGCATTCGTGTCGGCGGCCAGTTTTCATCGGAAGAAAGCATCCGTTCGGTCAACCTGCAGGTCAATGACCGATTTTTCCGTCTCAGCGACATTGCCACGATCACCCGCGGCTACGTCGATCCGCCCTCCGCCCTTTTCCGCTTCGAGGGCAAGCCCGCGATCGGGCTGGCGATCGGCATGAAGCAGGGTTCCAATCTGCTCGATTTCGGCAAGGCGGTGGAGCGGAAGATCGAGCGCCTGGAGCAGAGGTTGCCTGTCGGCGTCGACGTTCACCTCGTGTCCGACCAGCCGCTCGTGGTCGAAGAGGCGGTCTCCGGCTTCACGCAGGCGCTGTTCGAAGCGGTGATCATCGTTCTTGCCGTCAGCTTCGTCAGCCTTGGCATGCGCGCCGGCCTGGTCGTGGCGCTTTCCATTCCGCTGACGCTGGCGATCACCTTCGTTTTCATGTCCTATTGGGGCATCTCGCTGCAGCGCGTTTCGCTCGGTGCGCTGATCATCGCCCTCGGCCTGCTGGTCGACGATGCGATGATTGCGGTGGAAATGATGGTAGCGCGGCTGGAGGTCGGCGATTCGCTGCGCAAGGCGGCGACCTACGTCTACACTTCGACAGCCTTTCCGATGTTGACGGGCACGCTCGTTACCGTTGCCGGTTTCATCCCGATCGGCCTCAACAACAGCGCGGCCGGCGAATTCACCTTCACCTTGTTCGTCGTCATCGCCATTTCTCTGCTCGTCTCGTGGATCGTTGCGGTGATCTTCGCGCCGCTTCTGGGCGTCACCATCCTGCCGAAGACGATGAAGCAGCATGCCGGAGAAAAAGGCCGGATCGGGCGGCTGTTTTCCAGGCTTCTCGATCTCTGCATGCACTGGCGCTGGACCACGATCATCGCCACCGTCGCCGTCTTCTGCCTTTCGGTCTTCGGCATGGGTTTCGTCCAACAGCAGTTCTTTCCCTCATCCGACCGGCCTGAGATCATCGTCGATTGGTCGCTGCCGCAGAATTCCTCGATCGAGGAAACCAACGCACAGATGGCGAAGTTCGAGAAAGAGAAGCTTGCCGGCAACCCGGATGTGTTGCGCTGGTCGAGCTATGTCGGCGAGGGGGCTGTGCGCTTCGTCCTATCCTTCGACGTTCAGCCGCCGCACCCCTCCTTCGGCCAGATGATCATCGTCACCAAGGGGCTCGACGTCCGCGACAAGGTGCGCGCCGACTTGCAAGCCTATCTCAAGCAGACATTCCCGGGAACGGACGCTTACGTGAAGTTGCTCGACATCGGCCCGCCGGTCGGTCGGCCGATCCAGTATCGCGTCAGCGGGCCCGATATCGAACAGGTGCGTAAGCATGCGCTCGATCTCAGCGCCGTGCTCGGCCGCAACCCGCAACTGGGCGAGATCGTTTTCGACTGGAACGAGCCGGCGCGCATGATCAAGGTCGACGTGCTGCAGGACAAGGCGCGCCAGCTCGGCGTGACCTCGCAGGATATCGCGAATGCCCTCAACGGCATTGTCGGGGGAACGACAGTCACACAGGTGCGCGACGACATCTACCTGATCGACGTGATCGGCCGGGCGCGCGACTCCGAGCGGCAATCGATCGAAACGCTGCGCGATCTCCAGCTTCCCGGCGCCAACGGCAATTCCGTGCCCTTGGCGGCTGTTGCCAACTTCCGCTACGAAATGGAGCAGCCGGTCGTCTGGCGCCGTTCGCGCCTGCCGACGATCACGGTCAAGGCGGCGATCAACGGTACGGCACAGCCCTCGACGGTTTCGGCGCAGCTGGAAAAGGACGTGGCGGCGTTTGGCGCCGGGCTTCCGGACGGTTACAGGATCGAGATCGGCGGCACCATTGAGGAAAGCGCCAAGAGCCAGGCACCGATCGTCGCCGTCGTGCCCCTGATGCTGTTTGTGATGGCGACGATCCTGATGATCCAGCTGCAGAGCTTCTCGCGACTGTTCCTGGTCTTTGCCGTGGCGCCACTGGCGCTGATCGGCGTCGTCGCGGCGCTGCTTCCAAGCGGCGCACCGCTCGGCTTTGTCGCGATCCTTGGCGTGCTGGCGCTGATCGGCATTCTCATCCGCAACTCGGTCATCCTCGTCGTGCAGATCGAGGATCTGCGCAAGGAGGGGGTGGCCGCCTGGGATGCGGTGCGCGAGGCGACCGAGCATCGCATGCGGCCGATCATGCTGACGGCCGCAGCCGCAAGCCTCGGGCTGATCCCGATCGCGCGGGAAATCTTCTGGGGGCCGATGGCCTATGCGATGATGGGCGGCATCATTGTCGGAACGGTGCTGACGCTCCTGTTCCTGCCGGCGCTTTATCTCGCCTGGTTCCGTATCAAGCCACCGGCAGAAGATGGCGGTGCAGATGGAGAGACGACGCGAAGCGATGGCGAGGCGGTGCCGGTCTAGCGTTCCGACCCCGCCATGATGCCCACCGGCGTTGATCTCAGACCTTGCCGCGCGAGACGAACCAGGGGTTGGCGAAATCGCTGTCGTTCTTCTGGTTGCGCTTGCCGTAGGTGAGGGGCGTGCCTTCCATCGTCAGCGTTTCGCCGCCTGCCGCGCGCAGGATGGCATCGCCGGCGGCCGTGTCCCATTCCATCGTGCGGCTGAAGCGCGGGTAGACGTCGGCAACCCCTTCGGCCAGCAGGCAGAACTTGAGCGACGAGCCGACGGCCTCGTAGTCGGTGATCCCATGTTCGGCGAGATAGGCGACGGTCTCGGTGCTGTTGTGCGAGCGGCTCGCCAGCGCCACCAGCCGGTCGCCGCGGATTCGACAGCCGATCACGGTTTCCGGCTCGACCAGAAATGTCTCGGAGACCACCGATTTCAGCGCTTTGCCACCGCTCGCGGCGTAGAGGATGCCGAGCGCTGGCGCGTAGACGACGCCAGCAACCGGCGCGCCGTTTTCGATCAGCGCGATGTTGACGGTGAAGTCGTTGTGGCGACCGATGAATTCCTTGGTGCCGTCGAGTGGATCGACCAGGAAGAACGACTTGCCCGCGATTTCGGGGATCGAACCGGCAGCCACCGATTCCTCGGCGACGACAGGAATATCAGGAAAGGCGGCCGCGAGATCGGCCAGGATGATGCGCTCCGCACATTCGTCGGCATCCGTCACCGGCGAACAGTCGGGCTTGTAAAGCACCTCCGGGCCGGAGTGGTAGATGTCGAGAATGGCGCGCCCGGCGGCAATCGCGGATTTTTTGAGAATGTCGAGCATTGCTTGTCGTCTTTCAGGACTTTCTCGCGCCATAGCACACTCCGCGGCTGAAGTTGCCCATAGTTTTCGACGGTTCGCGCGAAATGTCCTCTCCCAGGCGCGTGTGCGAAAAGTTTTCGGCGGTTGCGGCAAAAGGCCGGCTTGATTTTTGCGACCGCGAGAAGCTTGCATCTTTGCTCCTCGCGCCGGCTGTGCAAATGTGCCGACGCAACTGAACTGGATGCCTTCATGCGTTATTCCGCATTCTCGATCGTCAGGAACGCCCTTTCCGGAAACCTGAACTGGAAGCCGCAATGGCGGCAGCCGCAGCCGAAATCCCATTATGACGTGATCATTGTCGGCGGCGGCGGCCATGGCCTTGCGACCGCCTACTATCTCGCCAAGGAATTCGGCGTGAAGAACGTCGCGGTGCTTGAGAAGGGTTATCTCGGATCGGGCAATGTCGGCCGCAACACCACGATCGTGCGCTCCAACTACATGCTGCCCGGCAACGAGCCGTTCTACGAGTTTTCGATGAAGCTCTGGGAAGGGCTGGAGCAGGACCTGAACTACAACGTCATGCTCTCACAGCGCGGCGTGATCATGCTCTACCACAGCGACGGCCAGCGCGACGCCTATGTCAGGCGCGGCAATGCGATGTGGATGGAAGGCGTGTCCGCCGAGCTGATCGAGCGCGAACAGCTGAAGAAGATGATCCCCTTCCTCAATTACGACCATGCGCGCTACCCGATCCTCGGCGGCCTTCTGCAGCGCCGCGCCGGCACGGCCCGCCATGATGCCGTCGCTTGGGGTTATGCCCGCGGCGCCGACCAGCACGGCGTCGATATCATCGAACATTGCGAAGTCACCGGCATTCGCCGCGAAAACGGCGTCGTTACCGGCGTCGAAACGTCGAAGGGTTTCATCGGCTGCGGCAAGCTGGCGCTGGCGGCTGCCGGCAATTCTTCGCGGGTCGGCGAGATGGCGGACCTGAAGCTGCCGCTTGAAAGCCACGTGCTGCAGGCCTTCGTGACCGAGGGGCTGAAGCCCTGCATCGATCACGTCATCGTCTATGGCGGCGGGCATTTCTACATCTCGCAGTCGGACAAGGGCGGGCTGGTCTTCGGCGCGGAGATCGACGGCTACTCGTCCTATGCCCAGCGCGGCAACCTGGCGACTGCCGAACATGTGATGGAGGAGGGGGTATCGATGATCCCTGGCCTGTCGCGTGTCCGGGTGCTGCGCGCCTGGGGCGGCGTCATGGACATGAGCATGGATGGCTCGCCGATCATCGACCGCACCTCGATCGACAACCTCTACCTCAATTGCGGCTGGTGCTATGGCGGCTTCAAGGCGACGCCGGCGTCCGGCTATTGTTTCGCGCATCTGATTGCCAGGAACGACACCCATCCGGTGGCGCGCGCCCTGCGGCTCGATCGTTTCGCGCGCGGCTACGCGGTCGACGAGGCCGGTGCCGGCCCTCAGCCGAACCTTCACTAGAGCGGCGTCTGTCGGGTGGCGACCATCCGGCAGTCCGGGAATATGAGCGAGCCGCGTTGAGGCTCCAGGATACGGAAGACAATGGCAAGCCTGATCACCTGTCCCCATTGCGGGGTCCGCCCGAAGGAAGAGTTCGCAATCCGCGGCGACGCGTCGCTCGTTCGACCGGCGCCCTCGGCATCGGATGAAGCCTGGCATGACTATGTCTATGTCCGCGCCAATCCCCGGGGCCGGACGGTCGAGCATTGGCATCACGTTGCCGGCTGTCGCCGTTTCCTTGTTGTCGAGCGCGATACCGTCACTCACGAGGTCTATTCGGTTGTCGATGGTGCTGCCGCGGCGAGGGAGGCACAGCGATGACCGCCTATCGCCTGTCCTCCGGCGGCCTTGTCGATCGCAGCAAGGTCTTGAGCTTCACCTTCGACGGACGGCCGCTGCGCGGATTTGCCGGCGATACGCTTGCCTCCGCACTCCTTGCCAACGACCAGCTGCTGGTCGGCCGCAGCTTCAAGTACCACCGGCCGCGCGGCATCGTCAGCGCCGGGCCGTCGGAACCGAATGCGCTCGTAACCCTCGGTTCGGGCGCCCGCAGCGATCCGAACACCAAGGCGACGGTCGCCGAGCTTTATGCCGGTCTGACGGCGAAGAGCCAGAACCGCTGGCCCTCGCTCGGTTTCGATGTCGGCGCGGTCAACGGCCTGCTTTCGCCGTTTCTTGGCGCCGGCTTCTACTACAAGACCTTCATGTGGCCGAAGCAGCTTTGGGAAAAGCTTTATGAGCCGGTGATCCGGCGGGCAGCCGGTCTCGGGCGGGCCGTGCTCGAACGCGACCCGGAGAGCTACGAAAAGTCCTGGGCCTTTTGCGATCTGCTCATCGTCGGCGGCGGCCCCGCGGGGTTGATGGCTGCCCTGATCGCCGGCCGCGCCGGTCTTCGCGTCATCCTTGCCGACGAGGATTTTCGTCTGGGCGGATCGCTTCTGTCGGAAACGGAAACGGTTGACGGTTCGCCCGCATCGGCCTTTGCCGAGCGGGTCGTCGCCGAATTGCAGTCTCTCGACAACGTCACGCTTCTGTCGCGAACCACTGTCTTCGGCTGGTATGACGACAATGTCTTCGGTGCCGTCGAGCGGGTGCAGAAACATGTCGCCGACCCCTCGGCCAAGCTGCCCACCGAACGCGTCTGGCGCATTGCGGCCAAACGCGCCTTGCTGGCGACCGGCGCCGAAGAGCGACCGCTGGTGTTCGGAGGCAACGACCGTCCCGGCGTCATGATGGCCGGCGCCGTTTCGACTTACGCTGAGCGCTATGGCGTTTCCGCCGGCAAATCGGTGGCGATCTTCACCAGCGGCAGCAGCGGTTATCGCACAGCGCGTGGCCTGTCGGCTAAAGGGGTGACGATCTCGGCGATCGTCGACAGCCGTGCGGATGCGAGCGACGCGGCGCCCGATGGCGTGCGGGTGATCCGTTCCGGCGCGGTCGTCGACACCAAGGGCCGGCAGCGGTTGTCCGGCATTGTCGTCGAGCGCTCCGGTTTCGAGGAACTGATTGGCTGCGATGCGCTCGGCATGTCCGGTGGCTGGAGCCCGGTCATTCATCTCGCTTGTCAGCGCGGTGCCCGGCCGGTGTGGTCGGAGGAGCTGAAGGCATTCTCAGCGCCGAATGTCGGCAACGGCCTTCGTATCGTCGGATCCGCCAATGGTGTCTATACGCTTTCCGGCTGCCTGCGCGACGGCGTCGAGAAGGCGACGGCGATTGCCACCGAGCTGGGCTTCAACGCCGCAGCAGCACCTGTGCCGGTGACGGAGACGGAGACCGAGACCGAGGGAGAGCCTTCCTTCGCAGCCCTCTGGTATGTGCCGGGCGCCAGGTCGAAAGCCTTCGTCGATTTCCAGAACGATGTGCATGCCAGGGATCTCGGCCTCGCGCTGCGCGAAGGTTTTGGCCATGTGGAGCATGCCAAGCGCTACACAACCAGCGGCATGGCGACCGACCAGGGCAAGCTTTCCAACATCAATGCTGTCGGCATTCTCGCCGGTATGCGCGGTGTGAGCCCGGCCGAGGTCGGCACGACGACGTTCCGGCCGTTCTATACGCCGGTCTCCTTCGGCGCTCTTGCGGGCACATCCCGTGACGGCCATGCGACACCAACCCGCAAATCGCCCCTGCATGAATGGGCGAGGAAGAATGGCGCGACCTTCGTCGATTCCGGCCTGTGGTTCCGCTCGGCCTGGTTCCCGCGCGCCGGCGAAAAGACCTGGCGGGAAAGCGTCGACCGGGAGGTGCTCAATGTGCGCGCCAATGTCGGGCTCTGCGATGTGTCGACGCTCGGCAAGATCGAAGTTTTCGGGGCGGATGCGGCGGAGTTTCTCAACCGGCTCTACTGCAATCCCATGCTCAAGCTGCCGGTTGGCAAGGCCCGCTACGGACTTATGCTGCGCGAGGACGGCTTCGTCTTCGACGACGGCACCGTGAGCCGATTTGCGGAAGACCATTTCTTCGTGACGACGACCACCGCCATGGCCGGCGCCGTCATGTCCCATATGGACTATTGCGCGCAGGTGCTGTGGCCCGATCTCAAGGTCCGGTTCTGCTCGGTGAGCGATCAATGGGCGCAGATGGCGATTGCCGGACCGAAGGCGCGTGACGTGCTGCAGCAACTGATCGACGAGGACATCTCGGAAGCGGTTTTCCCGTTCTTGGCGGCGCGTTCAATGGTGCTTCGCGGCGGCATCAATGCCCGGTTGTTCCGCATCTCGTTTTCCGGCGAACTCGCCTTCGAGCTGGCCGTTCCCGCCGGTTATGGCGAGGCGGTGGCCGAGCAGATCATGGAGGCGGGGCGGGCGCATGATATCTGCGCCTACGGCGTCGAGGCGCTGAACGTTCTTCGGCTCGAAAAAGGACTTCTGACCCATGCGGAATTCGACGGCCGGGTGACGCCCGACGATGCCGGGCTCGGGCGCATGTTTTCCGCGCAGAAACACGATTTCATCGGCAAGCACCTGTCGGCGCGCTACGGCCTGACAGCAGCAGACCGCATGCAGCTTGTCGGTCTGAAGCCTGTCGATAAAGACAAGGACATGCGTGCCGGCGCTCATCTTCTCAAGGAAGGCATGAAGCCGTCGACGCTCAACGATCAGGGCTGGGTCAGCTCCGCCGGCTACTCGCCGGTGCTGGGGCAGCACATCGCGCTTGCCTTCCTCAAGTCCGGGCGCGAGCGCTACGGCGAAAAGATCGTCGTCTGGGACAAATTGCGCGATCACGAGGTCGTCGCCGAGGTCTGCGATCCGGTGTTCGTCGATCCCGAAAACAAGAAGCTGAAAGCCTGAGGAGGCGCTGATGGTTCGCGATTACAACAACCGCCACGCGCTCGACCAGAAGCTGCGCGGTGCACCGAAGCCCGCGCATGCGGATCACCTCGAAGTCGGCCATTGGCAGGCGATTGCTACGGTGCTCGCCCATGTCGGGCTGGACGCGGCGGTGGAGCGGGCGCTTTCGTCGACGCCTGACCTGTCGCTGCGTTATTGCGGGCCGGGCGAGTGGCTGGTGGTGTCCGGCGTCGACACGCCTGTCGGGCTCATGCGCCGTCTCGACATGCTGTGCGGCACGCAGGCGCATGTGGTCGACCACAGCGACGGCCGCGTTCTCATGCGCCTTTCCGGGCCGTCGGCGCGGCAGATCCTTGCCAAGGGCATTGGCGTTGATCTTCACCCTGCGGCCTTCGTGCTCTGCGGCAGCACCAACGTGCTGTGTGGCCATATTGCCATCAACCTGGCGCGCACCGGTGAGGATGTCTTCGAGCTGATCGTTTCGCGCAGCTTTGCCGAATCGTTGTTCGAGGACCTGATGACGATGGGTCGTCCGTTCGATCTTTCGGCTGCTTTCTCCGAATAGCGCCCAGGACCGAAGTTCGATTCGGTTTTCGGTCCTGGGCACCGCGTTTTAGATCTGCGAGCGACCTTTGCACGTCCGGACGGACGTGCGGCGCTCTAAAAACAAATGCGGCATCGTATGCCGCATTTGGGTCGCCGATCCGCCAGCGGATGGCGGAAACGGACAAGCGTCCTTCGCAGCCACGTCTTTATCGCAGCCGTCTTTCTGACTAGGCTTCTGCGTGTTCGCCACTTGCCGTTCCAGTACAGGAGCGGACCTCGGCGGACGGCAGTCGTGCCTGATCCTTTTCCCTTGAAAACTGAGCCGCGTACCACCCGGATGCGCGGGAAAGCGGAGTGCGCGCATGAAAAGCCATGCCAGAGTCGTCGTCATCGGTGGCGGCGTTGTCGGTTGCTCGATCCTCTATCACCTGACGAAGTTCGGCTGGACCGATGTGGTGCTCCTGGAGCGGTCGGAGCTGACCTCCGGTTCGACCTGGCACGCGGCCGGCGGCATGCACACGATCAACGGCGACCCCAACGTCGCCAAGCTGCAGAAATATACCGTCGAGCTCTACAAGGAGATCCAGGACTATTCCGGCCAGGATATCGGCCTGCACATGACCTCGGGCATGATGCTGGCTGCGACCAAGGAGCGTTTCGACTGGATGAAGTCGATCCTCGCCAAGGGCCGTTACATGGGGCTCGAGGCCGAGCTGCTGACGCCGAAGGAAGCGCATGACCTGATGCCGCTGCTCGACCCCGATCAGTTCGTCGGCGCGGTGTTCGACCCGGTCGAGGGCCATCTCGATCCCTATGGCACCACCCATGCCTATGCCAAGTCGGCCAAGAAGAATGGCGCCGAGATCTACCTGCACACCAAGGTCGAGGATCTGGTGCAACGCGAGGACGGCTCCTGGCGCGTCATCACCAATCAGGGCGAGATCATCGCCGAGCATGTGGTCAATGCCGCCGGTCTCTGGGCGCGCGAGGTCGGGCGCATGGTCGGGCTGGAGCTGCCGGTGCTGGCGATGGAACACATGTACCTCATCACCGAGGACATGCCTGAAGTCATCGAGTTCAACCAGACGCGCGGCAAGGAGCTGATGCACTGCGTCGATTTCGACGGCGAGATCTACCTGCGTCAGGAACGTCAGGGCATGCTGATGGGTACCTATGAGAAAGCCTGCCGCCCGTGGTCGCCGGTGACCACGCCCTGGGATTTCGGCCATGAACTTCTCGCCGAAGATATCGACCGCATTTCGCCGGAACTCGAAGTCGGTTTCCGGCATTTCCCGGCTTTCAACAAGGCCGGCATCAAGAAGGTCATCAACGGCCCCTTCACCTTTTCGCCGGACGGAAACCCACTGGTCGGGCCGGTTAGGGGCTTGCGCAATTTCTGGTCGGCCTGCGCCGTCATGGCTGGCTTCAGCCAGGGCGGCGGCGTCGGACTGGCGCTTGCCAACTGGATCATCGAAGGCGATCCGGGCTTCGATGTCTTCGCCATGGACGTGGCGCGCTACGGCGATTTCGCCACGCTTGCCTATACCAACGCCAAGGTTCGCGAGAACTATTCGCGCCGCTTCTCGATCCGCTATCCCAACGAGGAACTGCCGGCAGGCCGGCCGCTGTTGACGACGCCGATCTACGACAGGCTGAAGGCGGCCGGTGCTGTGTTCGGCGCGTCCTATGGCCTGGAGACGCCGCTCTGGTTTGCGCCCGCCGGTGTCGAGGATCACTTCTCCTGGCGCCGCTCGACCGATTTCGACACGGTCGGCGATGAAGCCCGTGCGGTGCGAACCTCGGTCGGGCTGATGGAAACCTCGGGTTTTGCCAAATACGAGATCAAGGGAGGTGGGGCGCAAGCCTGGCTCGACCGGATGCTCGCCTGCCGTATCCCGGCGAAAGGCCGGATGTCGCTGGCGCCGATGCTGAAGGATGACGGCAAGCTGATCGGCGACTTCACGCTTGCCAGGCTTGGCGAGCAGGATTTCCTTCTTATCGGCTCCGGCATCGCCGAGGATTACCATATGCGCTGGTTCGAGGCGCATCTGCCGGACGATGGCTCGGTCTCGATCCGCCCGCTGAAGCTTGAACTGGTCGGTCTGTCGATCGCCGGGCCGAAGGCGCGGGACGTGCTGGCGGCGCTGACCCATCTCGACGTCGGTGATTCGGCCTTTGCCTTCATGGACATTCGCCGGATGGATCTCGGCATGGCGCCCGTTGTCGTCGGCCGCGTCAGCTATACCGGCGATCTCGGCTACGAGATCTGGATGAAGCCGGAATATCAGCGCTACCTGTTCGATCTGATTCTGGAAAAGGGGGCTGCATCCGGCATCCGGCTGTTTGGCCTTCGTGCCCTGAACGCGCTGCGGGTCGAAAAATCGTTCGGCAGCTGGTCGCGCGAGTATCGGCCGCTCTACGGTCCGCTGGAGGCCGGGCTCGATCGGTTCGTGGCGCTCGGCAAACCCACGGATTTCATTGGAAAAGCGGCGGCAATCGCCGAGAAGGCCGAAGGCGGGCGGCTTCGTTTGCGCACCTTCCTGATTGAGACACGCGATGCCGATGTCATCGGCGACGAACCGATCTACTTCGACGGCGCCGTGCGTGGCTGGGTGACGTCGGGCGGCTATGCCCATGCCAGCGGCGTGTCGGTGGCGCTCGGCTATGTGCCCAAGGAGATCGCCGATGAGCAGGGGGGCTGGGCGATTGAACTGCTCGGCGAGATCCTGCCGGCGCGGCTGCAACCCTACCCATTGTTCGACGCAAATGGTCAACGCATGCGTGCTTGAGGAGGTCGGATCGGCAAGATGGTCTTGTTGCTTGCCGATTCATCCACAGACGGGATTGCACGCGGTTTTAGACTAAAGTTGACTATTGCGCAGGCGAGACGTGCATTTTTTTTGTTTTTTTTGACTTCAAAAGCGTCAAATCGATTTTATCGGCGAAGATTTTGCCGGTCCCACGTTTTTTAGCTTTTCTTTTCGTTTGAAAGAGGTATGGAATCGATCAAACAGAACGCTCAACAATGAGCTCAAAAAACAAGAGACCGGACCTTATGGATCTGGTCCAGGGGAAGATTGATGGAGTATTTCGTCCAGCAGCTCGTCAACGGGCTGACTCTTGGGTCTATTTATGGTATGATCGCAATTGGTTATACCATGGTCTACGGCATCATTGGCATGATCAACTTCGCCCACGGCGATATCTTCATGCTCGGCGGTTTTGCCGCTTTGATTGTCTTTCTGCTTCTCACAACATTCATGGCCGGCATACCGGTTGTACTTGCCCTGCTGCTGATGATGGTCGTCGGCATGCTGACGGCAGCGCTCTGGAACTGGACGATCGAGAAGGTGGCCTACCGGCCGCTGCGCGGATCGTTCCGGCTCGCCCCGCTGATCACGGCAATCGGCATGTCGATCGCATTGTCGAACTTCATCCAGGTCACGCAGGGACCGCGCAACAAGCCGATCCCACCGATGGTTTCCTCGGTTTACGAGGTGATGGGCATCACGGTTTCGCTGAAGCAGATCATCATCATCATCATCACGGCGATCCTCTTGTCCGTGTTCTGGTACATCGTCAACAAGACGCCACTCGGGCGGGCCCAGCGCGCGACCGAACAGGACCGCAAGATGGCGGCATTGCTCGGTGTCGACGTCGATCGTACCATCTCGGTGACCTTCATCATGGGCGCGGCACTCGCTGCCGTCGCCGGCACCATGTACTTGATGTATTATGGTGTGGTCGTCTTTACCGACGGATTTGTTCCAGGGGTCAAGGCCTTTACTGCGGCAGTTCTTGGCGGCATCGGCTCCTTGCCGGGCGCTGTTCTCGGCGGGCTGCTGATCGGCCTCATCGAGTCCCTCTGGTCCGCTTATTTCACCATCGACTACAAGGATGTTGCGACGTTCTCCATTCTCGCAATCGTCCTGATCTTCAAGCCGTCTGGCATACTCGGACGACCGGAAGTCGAGAAGGTATAATTCAATGGCAAACATTGCTTCTACATCTGCAAGCGCCGGCAGTGACCTGACGGCGCGGGCCCTGCGCGAGGCTGTCTTCGCGGGCCTGATCTCTCTCGGCCTCTTCGTGCTGTTCGTCGGTCTGAAAACCGACCAGAACATTCGCAACGAACTGGTGCTCAACCAGCGCTGGGGTCTGCTTGCGATCTTCGTGATCGTCGCGGCCGTCGGCCGGTTTCTGATGGTTGCCTATATCCAGCCCGCCATGGCGCGCCGTAAGGCGGCCAAGGCAGAGGCTGAGGACGTCGTCAAGGAAGAGACCTTCTTCAAGCGGAACTTCTCGAAGATCGCCATTGCAGCGCTCATTCTCTATCCGCCGGTCATCGTTGCACTTGTCGGTGTTCAGGGTTCGCTGAAATGGGTCGATAACTTCGGTGTTCAGATCCTGATCTACGTGATGCTCGCCTGGGGCCTCAACATCGTCGTCGGTCTCGCTGGCCTGCTCGACCTTGGCTATGTCGCTTTCTACGCGGTCGGCGCCTATTCCTACGCGCTGCTGTCCACCTATTTCGGGCTTTCGTTCTGGATCCTGCTGCCGGTCGCCGGTATCCTTGCCGCCTTCTGGGGCATGATCCTCGGCTTCCCGGTCTTGAGGCTGAGGGGTGATTATCTCGCGATCGTCACGCTCGCCTTCGGGGAAATCATCCGGCTTGTGCTCATAAACTGGACCGAGGTGACCAAGGGGACGTTCGGCGTCTCCGGTATCGCCAAGGCAACGCTGTTCGGCATCAAGTTCGACGCATCCAAGGACGGTTTCGCTGCGTTGATGGGGCTTCCCATGTCGTCGGCCTATTACAAGATCTTCCTGTTCTACCTGATCCTGGCGCTCGCCCTTCTGACTGCCTACGTCACCATCCGCCTTCGCCGCATGCCGATCGGTCGCGCCTGGGAAGCGCTGCGCGAAGACGAGATTGCCTGCCGCTCGCTCGGTATCAACACGGTCACAACCAAGCTGACGGCTTTTGCCACGGGCGCCATGTTCGGCGGCATTGCCGGCTCGTTCTTCGCCGTGCGCCAGGGCTTCGTTTCGCCGGAATCCTTCGTCTTCCTCGAATCCGCCGTTATCCTGGCGATCGTGGTTCTCGGCGGCATGGGTTCGCTGACCGGCATCGCCATTGCCGCAGTGGCGATGATCGGCGGCACGGAAATCCTGCGCGAACTTTCCTTCCTGAAGGCGGTCTTCGGGCCGGACTTCACGCCTGAACTCTACCGCATGCTGATCTTCGGTCTGGCGATGGTCGTCGTCATGGTCTGGAAACCGCGGGGCTTCGTCGGCTCGCGTGAACCGACGGCGTTCCTGCGCGAACGCAAGGCGATCTCCGGCAGCTTTACCAAGGAAGGGCATGGCTGATGGCCCTCGAGACAACGACAATGAAAAAAGACCCCATTCTCTCGGTTGAGCACCTGTCGATGCGCTTCGGCGGTCTCATGGCCATCAACGACTTCTCCTTCGAAGCCTATCGCGGTGACATCACCGCGCTGATCGGCCCGAACGGAGCCGGCAAGACCACGGTGTTCAACTGCATCACCGGCTTCTACAAGCCGACGATGGGCATGATCACCATGAAGCAGAAGTCCGGTAAGGAATATCTGCTGGAGCGCCTGCCGGATTTCGAGATCACCAAGCATGCCAAGGTCGCACGCACGTTCCAGAACATCCGGATGTTCTCCGGTCTGACGGTGCTCGAAAACCTGCTGGTTGCGCAGCACAACAAGCTGATGCAGGCATCCGGTTATACCGTCCTCGGGCTGCTCGGCTTTCCCGCCTACAAGCAGGCCTCGAAGGAATCGATCGAGCTTGCGCGCCATTGGCTGGAAAAGGCGTCGCTGGTCGATCGCGCCGATGATCCGGCCGGCGATCTGCCCTATGGCGCTCAACGACGGCTCGAAATCGCCCGTGCCATGTGCACCGGGCCTGAGCTTCTGTGCCTCGACGAGCCGGCCGCCGGCCTCAACCCGCGTGAATCCTTGGCGCTCAATGAGCTACTGCGGGGCATTCGCGCCGAAACCGGCACGTCGATCCTGCTGATCGAGCACGACATGTCGGTGGTCATGGAGATTTCCGACCACGTGGTCGTTTTGGAATACGGCCAGAAGATTTCCGACGGCAACCCGGATTTCGTGAAGAACGATCCGCGGGTCATTGCGGCCTATCTGGGTGTCGAGGATGAAGAGGTTGAAGAGGTGATCGAACAAATCGAGGAAATCGAAGGCGGACAGGGAGGCTCCAAGAAATGAGTGCGCCTCTCCTGCAAGTAAAGGCCGTCGAAACCTACTACGGCAATATCCGGGCGCTGAGCGGCGTCGATGTCGAAGTGCACCGCGGTGAAATCGTCTGCCTGATCGGCGCCAATGGCGCCGGCAAATCGACCCTGATGATGACGATCTGCGGCAGCCCGCAGGCCCGCACCGGCGCGGTGATCTTCGAAGGCGAGGACATTACCCGTATGCCGACGCACGAGATCGCCCGTCTGCGCATCGCGCAGTCGCCGGAAGGTCGTCGTATCTTCCCGCGGATGACCGTGTTCGAAAACCTGCAGATGGGCGCAAGCCTCGACAATCTCAAGCACTTCAGCCAGGACGTCGAGAAAGTGTTCACGCTGTTCCCGCGGCTGAAGGAGCGTCAGGCTCAACGTGGCGGCACGCTGTCCGGCGGCGAGCAGCAAATGTTGTCGATCGCCCGCGCGCTGATGGCGCGTCCGAAACTCCTGTTGCTGGACGAACCCTCGCTCGGCCTGGCACCGCTGATCGTCAAGGGCATCTTCGAAGCCATCAAGAAGCTGAACAAGGAAGAGGGGCTCACCGTGTTCCTCGTCGAGCAGAATGCGTTCGGCGCCTTGAAGCTTTCCGACCGCGGTTACGTGATGGTCAACGGCCGCGTGACGATGAGCGGCTCGGGCAAGGAACTGCTCGCCAATCCGGAAGTCCGCGCGGCCTATCTTGAAGGCGGCCGCCACTGATGCGCCGCATCTGGAGTTTGTGACATGCAGGGTATTCTCTACGAAGAAGTGTCGATCTGGCAGTTTCTTTTCATCACCTGTGTTCTGGGCGGCTGGACCGCGTGGAGGACGGGAAAGAGTGTCGCCGAGGGCTGGGAGGAGCTTCCGCGCCTCTTTGTCTACGTGGCGCTTTTGGGGCTTGGTATTCGGTTTGTGCACCACGCCCTCTTCGAAGGCACGATGTTCAGTCTGCATTACTATATCGTAGACACGGTCGTACTTTTGTTGTTTGCTACCGTAGGTTTCCGGTACTACCGGACCAAGCAAATGACCAATAACTACTATTGGCTCTATGAGAAGGCTTCGCCTTTCTCCTGGAAAGCCAAATAAAGGGAACAGCGCGCGCCGGCCGCCGCGGCCGGTGCGAAAGAAATACCGGCGCGAATTAAGGTGGGCATTGCGCAGGTTGGTAACGAGACCCGCTCGGATAATTGGGAGTAACAAAATGAAAAAGTCTCTTCTGTCGGCCGTTGCCCTGTCGGCGATGGTCGCTTTCAGCGGCACCGCATGGGCTGATATTCTCGTTGGCGTTGCTGGCCCGCTGACGGGCCCGAATGCTGCCTTCGGCGCACAGCTGCAGAAAGGTGCCGAACAGGCTGCTGCAGACATCA
This sequence comes from Ensifer adhaerens, assembly GCF_013283195.1. Lineage (GTDB taxonomy): Bacteria > Pseudomonadota > Alphaproteobacteria > Rhizobiales > Rhizobiaceae > Ensifer > Ensifer adhaerens_G. Next base: position 77,985 of record NZ_JABEKT010000006.1, read on the forward strand.
ATGCTGCCGGTGGCATCAATGGGGAACAGATCAAGGTTGTGCTCGGCGACGACGTTTCCGACGCCAAGCAGGGCGTATCGGTCGCCAACAAGTTCGTTGCTGACGGCGTGAAGTTCGTTGTCGGCCACTTCAACTCGGGCGTGTCCATCCCGGCTTCCGAAGTCTATGCCGAAAACGGCATCCTGCAGGTAACGCCGGCTTCCACCAACCCGCAGTTCACCGAACGCGGCCTCTGGAACACCTTCCGCACCTGCGGTCGTGACGACCAGCAGGGTGCCGTTGCCGGCGCATTCCTTGCTGCCAACCACAAGGACGCCAAGATCGCCGTCATTCACGACAAGACCCCTTATGGTCAGGGCCTTGCCGATGAAACCAAGAAGTCGATGAACGAAGCCGGCCTCAATGAAGCCCTCTATGAAGGCATCAACACCGGCGACAAGGACTTCTCGGCCCTTATCGCCAAGATGAAGGAAGCCGGCGTCTCGATCGTCTACTACGGCGGTCTGCACACCGAAGCCGGCCTGATCATGCGCCAGATGAAGGACCAGGGCCTCAAGGCTACCCTGATGTCGGGCGACGGTATCGTTTCGAACGAACTGGCTTCCATCGCCGGCGACGCCGTTGACGGCACGCTGATGACGTTTGCTCCGGATCCGCGCAAGAACCCGGCTGCCAAGGAACTCGTCGAAAAGTTCCGCGCTGCCGGCTTTGAGCCGGAAGCCTACACGCTCTACGCCTACGCTGCTCTGCAGGTTGTGGCTGAAGCTGCCAAGGCTGGTGGCACCACCGATCCGCAGGCCGTTGCCGAAGCGATCAAGGCCAAGGGCCCGTTCAAGACCGCCATCGGCGAACTCGGCTATGACGAAAAGGGCGACATCACCCGTCCGGACTACGTCATGTACACCTGGAAGAAGGGTGAAGACGGCAAGTACAGCTACTTCGAAAACGAGTAAATCTCGCTTCGAGGTTAGTTGAACCACGTCAGAACTTCGAAAGCCCGGCGAGCGATCGCCGGGCTTTTCGCGTCTGGACGAGTGTCTCGGCGGATGTGGTGACGCTTCGACAACGTGCTCTACGCGAGCAGGGGCTCGCGCAACGCGGCTTTCGCTCCGCAAAAGCGCGCCGCGATCTTTCAGATTCGCTTGGCGCGCTTTAAGTTCTTGTTTTTGCGCATGTCGTTATCGCAAAACCGCGGCACACTTTTGCGCGACATGCGCCAGCGCAAGGCTGTCCCTCGCTGCCATTTCGTGCACTATCGCCGAACGATTCTGTTTTCAGAGGTTGCTCCATGAGTTCCAAGCCGCGCATTCTCGTCACCCGCCGATGGCCGCAAGCGGTCGAGCGCGCGTTGGCCGAGCGGTTCGATGTCCTGCTGAACGAGAACGATGCACCGATGTCGGCGGATCAGCTGGCGCAGGCGCTACGCGATTTTGATGCCGTGCTGCCGACGGTTTCCGACCGCCTGCCGGCAAGCCTGTTTGACGGTGGCGGCATAAGGGCAAGGATTCTCGGCAACTATGGCGTCGGTTACAACCACATCGACGTCGCCGCCGCCAAGGCCGCCAACGTCGTTGTGACCAACACGCCCGGCGTTCTGACCGATTGCACCGCCGACATCGCCATGACGCTGCTGCTGACCGTTGCACGACGCGCGGGCGAGGGCGAGCGCCAGATCAGGGCGGCCGAATGGGCCGGCTGGCGGCCGACGCACATGATCGGAGCCAAAGTGACCGGCAAGACGCTCGGCATCATCGGTTTCGGCCGCATCGGCAAGGCGATGGCGAAACGCTGTCATTTTGGCTTTGACATGGAGGTGGTGTTCTACAACCGCTCGCGCGTCGATGCGGCGGAAGCCGCGCGCTACGGCGCGCGCCAGCTCGATACCGTCGACGAGGTGCTTGAGGTCGCCGACTTCGTTTCGCTGCATTGCCCGGGTGGCGGCGAGAACCGGCATCTCATCAATGCAGAGCGTCTGGCGAAGATGAAAAAGGCAGCCTATCTCGTCAACACCGCGCGCGGCGACGTGGTTGATGAGCCGGCACTGATCGAGGCGTTGACGAACGGCGTGATCAGGGGTGCCGGCCTCGACGTCTTCGAGGCCGAACCACATGTACCGGCAGGGTTAAGGGCGCTCGAGAACGTCGTCCTGCTGCCGCATCTGGGCAGTGCGACCGAGGAAACGCGCGTTGCCATGGGCATGAAGGTGGTCGACAACATCACTGCCTTCTTCGACGGGCGCGAGCCGCCGGACAGGGTCGCCTGAGAGGGTGGCTGTTTGATGAGCACCCGCTGCTCATAAAGCGACCACGCTGCTGATTTTCTTTGCAAAACAACAGCTTGACTTGGCGCCTCAGGATGCCGACGATGTCGGACGATGAATATGAGCAATGCGGCAACCATCGCCCCGCAGCGGGCATTCGGAAAGGGACGGCTGGTCGCGAAAGCGGCCGTCGGGCGCACGCGTATTGCCGAGCTTTACCAGGAGGGCTGCGCCAAGATCCGGCTGCCGAAAACCTTCGACAGTTCCATGGAAGCCGTACTGATCAATTCGTCGGGTGGGCTCACCGGCGGCGACCGCATGGACTGGGAGATCGAAGCCGGTCCCGCGACCGAGCTGACCGTCACCACGCAGGCCTGCGAGAAGATCTATAAGGCAAGTGCCGGCACGGTCGAGGTCGCGACACGCATCAAGGTGGCGGCCGGAGCGCGGGTCGACTGGCTGCCGCAGGAAACGATCCTGTTCGATCGGGCGTCGCTGACGCGCTCGCTCGACGTCGAGCTTGACGGCGACGCGACATTGCTGGCCGTCGAGGCCGTGCTTCTCGGCCGCAAGGCCATGGGTGAGGTGATGCAGGCAGGCCTCTTTCGCGACCGCTGGCGCATTCGCGTCGATGACAGGTTGCTGCACGCGGAAAACCTGACCTTTGCCGACGATATCGCCGCCCTTGTCGCCCGGACTGCCATCCTTCGTGGTCGCGTGGCGTTTGCGACGCTGTTTTACACCGGACCCGATTGCGAGATGCTGCTTCCGCAGCTGCGCACGCTCATCGACACTGAGGCGGGTGGAGGTGTCAGCCACATCCAGATCGCCGGCCGCGACAAGCTGGTCGGGCGCTTTGCGGCAGCCGACGGCTTCTCGCTCAGAAAAACCCTCATTCCGGTCATTTCGCACTTGCGCAAGCAGAAGACAGTGCCGAAAGTCTGGGTCCTCTAATCCGCAATCAAACCGGTGGCGACGCATGAATCTTACCCCGCGCGAAAAGGACAAGCTGTTGATTTCCATGGCCGCGATGGTTGCCCGTCGTCGCCTGGAGCGCGGCGTCAAGCTCAACCATCCAGAAGCGATCGCACTGATCACCGACTTCGTCGTCGAAGGCGCGCGTGACGGCCGATCGGTCGCGGAATTGATGGAGGCGGGCGCCCATGTGATTACCCGGGCGCAGGTGATGGAAGGCATTGCCGAAATGATCCACGACATCCAGGTGGAGGCGACCTTCCCTGACGGCACCAAGCTCGTCACCGTGCACGAACCGATCCGCTGAGGAGGCTGGAAGATGCTGGCACTGCGCCCGAATTGCGAATGCTGTGACAAGGATCTGCCGCCCGACAGCCGCGAAGCGATGATCTGCACCTTCGAGTGCACCTTCTGCGCCGATTGCGTCGAAGGCAAGCTCGGCGGATCCTGCCCGAACTGCGGCGGCGAGTTTACCCGTCGCCCGGTGCGACCCGCCGCGCTGCTTGTGAAATATCCGGCATCGACCGAGCGGGTGCTGAAGCCGCAAGGCTGCGCCGACGCCGACGCGGCTTGAGAGGGGAGTGAGCAAGACATGATCCCAGGGGAAATCATTGCCGCAAGCGGCGAAATCGAACTCAACCACGGGCTGGAGACGGTCACCATCGAGGTTTCCAACACCGGCGACCGGCCGGTGCAGGTCGGCAGCCACTACCATTTTGCCGAAACCAATGCCGGGCTCGATTTCGACCGCAGCGCTGCCCGTGGCAAGCGGCTCGACATTCCCGCCGGCACCGCTGTGCGTTTCGAGCCAGGGCAGAAACGGCAGGTCACGCTCATTCCGCTTTCGGGCAAGCGCGAGGTTTTCGGATTCCGCCAGCAGGTCATGGGAAAGCTATAGAGATGAAGATGCGAACGATGCTTGTTGCCGGCGCCTTGCTGCTGGGCGCCATGCCTGCCCTGGCGCAGGAGGATGTCGATTGCGGCAATGCGACGACGCAGGCTGATATGAACATCTGCGCCAACGAGGAGTATGAGGCGGCCGATACCGAACTCAATACCGTCTACAAGCAGACCGTCGCGGCCATGCGCGCCAAGGACGCGGAGCTTGGCGACATCAGCGCCGACTATGTCGGTGCGGAGGAGGCGTTGAAAAAGGCGCAACGCGCCTGGATTGGCTATCGGGACGGCCAGTGCGAGCTTGCAGGCTTCGAGGCGAGGGGCGGATCGATGGAGCCGATGCTGGTGTCCGGCTGCCTGGCCCAACTGACCACGGCGCGCACCGAAGAACTCAAAGCTTTGCTCGAGCCCACGGAAAACTAGCTCACATGGCTCGCCGCACCATCATGATCGTCGGGAACGGAGAGGTGCCGGAGGGGGCTGCCGCCACCATCGATGCGGCCGACGTCGTTATTCGCTTCAACGACTGCCGGTCGGTTGGCGCCGGTGGAACGAAGACCGATATCGTCGCTGTCTGCAATACCGGGAGGCCGGCCCTTGCCATGCTCGGAGGTGGCCGCTGGAAGAACAGCGCCGCAGTGCGCCAATCCCGCGAGATCTGGTGCGTGCGGTCGGCTGAGAAGTTTGCCGGCATGCGCGCGGCATTGGCTGAAACGCATCCGGACCTCGATGATTTCTGCGATGACTATACCGCCGGTTTCGAGAGTTTTGCGGTGTCGACCGGTCGGGCGCATCGGATCATTTCCGTCGGCGCGCATGAGCAACTGGACGGGGATTTGGCGCAGTTTGCGCCCACCCCTTACGTCGTTCCGTCGAGTGGTATGGTTGTGATCGCCGACGTGCTCTCCGGTTTCGCATCGGCCGACGATGATATCGTCCTTGCCGGGTTCGGCCATGCCGGCTGGGCGCTGCACCCCTTCGGCGCCGAGCGTCGCTATGTCGACGCGCTTGTGGCCGAAGGCCGTCTTCGCCGTCTCTCCTCTTCTTCGTCAGACTTGTCCCTAGGAGCCTGAACCCATGCCCTACAAGATGTCGCGCGCGGCCTATGCCAACATGTTCGGCCCGACGGTCGGCGACAAGGTTCGGCTCGCCGATACGGAGCTTTTCATCGAGGTGGAGAAGGACTTCACCACCTATGGCGAGGAAGTGAAATTCGGCGGCGGCAAGGTCATCCGCGACGGCATGGGCCAAAGCCAGGTGACGCGGGCGTCGGGTGCCGTCGACACTGTCATCACCAACGCGCTGATCGTCGACCACTGGGGTATCGTCAAGGCCGATATCGGCTTGAAGGACGGGCGCATCGCGGCAATCGGCAAGGCCGGCAATCCGGACATGCAGTCCGGGGTGACGATCATCGTCGGCCCCGGCACCGAGGTGATCGCGGGTGAGGGCAAGATCGTCACCGCCGGCGGGATGGACAGCCACATCCACTTCATCTGCCCTCAGCAGATCGAGGAAGCGCTGATGAGCGGGCTCACCTGCATGCTCGGCGGCGGCACGGGCCCCGCGCATGGGACGCTTGCAACCACCTGCACGCCCGGCCCCTGGCATCTCGCCCGCATGATCGAGGCGGCGGATGCCTTTCCGATGAACCTTGCCTTTGCCGGCAAGGGCAATGCCTCGCTTCCCGGCGCACTGGTGGAGATGGTGCTGGCGGGTGCCACATCGCTGAAGCTGCATGAGGACTGGGGCTCGACGCCGGCTGCCGTCGATTGCTGCCTCAGTGTTGCCGACGAGTACGACGTGCAGGTGATGATCCACACGGATACGCTGAACGAGAGCGGCTTCGTCGAGGACACGATCGCGGCGATCGGGGGCCGCACCATTCATGCCTTCCACACGGAAGGCGCCGGCGGTGGCCACGCGCCCGACATCATCAAGATCTGCGGCCAACCGAACGTCATTCCCTCGTCGACCAACCCGACCCGGCCCTACACCAGGAACACGCTTGCCGAACACCTGGATATGCTGATGGTCTGCCATCACCTGTCGCCGTCGATCCCGGAAGATATCGCCTTTGCCGAAAGCCGCATCCGCAAGGAGACGATTGCTGCCGAAGACATCCTGCATGATATCGGCGCCTTCTCGATCATCTCGTCCGACAGCCAGGCGATGGGTCGTGTCGGCGAGGTGGCGATCCGCACTTGGCAGACCGCCGACAAGATGAAGCGCCAGCGTGGCGCACTGCCGCAGGAAACCGGCGACAACGACAATTTCCGGGTCAAACGCTACATCGCAAAATACACCATCAACCCGGCGATCGCCCATGGTCTCAGCCATGAGCTCGGTTCACTCGAAGTCGGCAAACGCGCCGACCTCGTCCTCTGGAACCCGGCCTTCTTCGGCGTAAAACCCGATCTGGTGGTGATCGGCGGAACGATCGCGGCAGCACCCATGGGCGATCCCAACGCCTCGATCCCGACACCGCAGCCGGTGCACTACCGGCCGATGTTCGGCGCCTATGGCAAGAGCCGCACGAATTCCTCCGTTACCTTCGTATCGCAGGCGTCGCTCGATGCCGGGCTTACGGCCAGGCTCGGCGTCGCCAAGCAGCTGGTTGCGGTCAGGAACACGCGCGGCGGCATCGGCAAGGCATCGATGATCCACAACAACCTGACCCCGCATGTCGAGGTCGATCCGGAGACCTATGAGGTGCGTGCCGACGGCGAGCTTCTCACCTGCGAGCCGGCGACCGTGCTGCCGATGGCCCAGCGCTATTTCCTGTTCTGAGCGGCAAACGGCATTGTCTCGAAAAGGCGGTTTTTGGCGGGTCCTCAGATGGACCGCATATGGCGTGTCGGCACTTGTGCTCGCTGTCGTCCTTGGAACCATCGTGCCCCGGCCCCTGCTGCCGACGACGGCGACGGCGGCAGCATCGACGACCATCGGCGAACGCATCCTGATCCTCTCCGGTCCGATCCACACCGATATCGCCATTCCGCTCAATGAGGAGACCCGCGCGCGGTTCGGCTTCGCCGGCGAGGCGGGCGTGCCATTGGATCACCCGGAAGGCCGATGGCTGATCTTCGGTTGGGGCGGCCGTTCCTTCTATCTGGAAACGCCGACATGGTCGGAGCTGAAGCCGATGCCGGTCTTCAGGGCGCTGACGCTTGATCGCTCGGTGATGCACGTGGATATCGCCGGTCCGATCGTCGAGCCTCAGCCGTCGGTCGCAAGCGTAGGCTTGGAGCGTGGCGAATTCGAAAATCTGATGACGTTCATCGCCGGCAGCTTTGCCAGGAACGGCAGCGCCGTCATTCCGGTCGAAGGCTTTTCCTATGGCTATGCCGATCGCTTCTTCGAGGCGGAAGGCACATTCAATGCCCTGTTCGGTTGCAACACCTGGACGGCGCGGGCGCTGAGAGAAGCGGGATTGCAGACGGGTTTGTGGAATCCCTTGCCTTCCACCCTCGGCCTGTCTTTGCGGCTTCACAACTGAGACATGGCCGGGTTTGATACGCTCTCTCCAGGCATGCGCTCTCCGCATGCCTGCCATGCACCGGCGGGATTCGCTGCCTTTCGTGCTGCACTGCAGCGGAATTTCCGGTAGGAAGCGGGCTGATATTTTCCTCGACTGCGAATGTTCTCCCAAGGCCGCTCGCGATCGAGTGCCCGCACTGAAGGAGATGACCATGCTCGGCAGAAAAGTACCGTCCGTAACGTTCCGCACCCGCGTCCGCGATGAAGCCGTCGGCGGCTCCAACCCGTTCCGTTGGCAGGACGTTTCCTCCGACGATTACTTCGCCGGCAAGCGCGTCGTTCTGTTTTCGCTGCCGGGCGCCTTCACGCCCACCTGCTCGACCTTCCAGCTGCCCGACTTCGAAAAGCTGACGGCCGAATTCAACGCTGAAGGCGTTGACGAAATCTACTGCATCTCGGTCAACGACGCCTTTGTGATGAACGCCTGGGGCAAGTCGCAGAACCTCGAAAACGTCAAGCTGATCCCGGATGGTTCGGGCGAGTTCACTCGCAAGATGGGCATGCTGGTCGCCAAGGACAATCTCGGCTTCGGCATGCGCTCCTGGCGCTACGCTGCCGTCGTCGACAACGGCGTTGTCGTGCAGTGGTTCGAGGAAGAAGGCTATTCCGACAACTGCGACAGCGACCCCTATGGCGTTTCCTCGCCGCAGAACATTCTCGAAACGCTGAAGTCGCAGAAGCTCGCAGCCTGATCAGGCTGGCGAATGGGCCGATTTTTGAAACCCCGGTGCTAGCGCCGGGGTTTTTTATTGCTACACTGCGATGTGAAAAAGATGTCGAGGGTTCAATGGTTTACATTATCGCTTATCTGACGGCACACCCGGGCAAGGGCGCGGAAGTCCTGCCGCTGGCCGTACCGCTGATCGAGGCCACACGTCGCGAGGCGGGCTGCATCAGCTACGAGCTCTATCAAAAGCCTGCCGACCCCGACACGCTGGTGTTCGTCGAAACCTGGAAGGACAAGGCGGCCGTCGACGCGCATTTCGCCGAACCGCATCTGAAGGCTTTTCAGGCCGCAATGGCGGATCTGCTGATCGAAGCGCGCATCGAACTCGTGCATCCGGAAAAGGTCGAGGTGCTCTGACATGCCCTATCGTTCGACCGAGGTGCTCTCGCCCGGGCCAAAGGACAAGACACCGCTGCACAGCATCACCCTGGCGCATGATGCACGCCATCTGCGCCGCAAGCTGCTGCATCTCGAAAACGACGATGTCGTCATGCTTGACCTCAAGGAAGCGGTGATGCTGGCCGACGGCGACTTTCTTGTGCTCGAAGGGGGCGGCCATATCCGCATTCTTGCCGCACCCGAGGCGCTTTACGAAATCCGCCCGCGCGACCCGCTGCATCTCGTCGAGCTGGCCTGGCATCTGGGCAACCGCCATCTGCCGGCGCAGATCGAGACCGGGCGTATTCTGATTTCTCGCGATCCGGTCATTCGGACGATGCTCGAGGGGCTGGGAGCCACGGTTGAGGAAATCTCCGAGCCTTTCCATCCGCTGCGTGGCGCTTACCATGCAGCCGGCGGCCACGATCACGGCCATCACCATCACCATGGCTGAACGGATCGACACGCAGGCGCTTCTTCGCCTCGTGGCCTGGCTGTCGCCGGCCTTTCCGGTCGGCGCCTTCTCCTATTCGAACGGATTGGAGCAAGCGGTTCACGATGGTCATGTCGGCGATGCCGAAAGCCTGCGGCGGTGGCTGGAGGCGCTGCTTTGCCACGGATCCGGCTGGAATGACGCGGTGTTGCTCGGCGAGGCCTATCGCGCCTTCGATGATCCGCTGCGACTTGCATCCGTCATCGCACTGGCCGAAGCGATAGCGACGAGCCGCGAGCGGCACATGGAAACCCTGCTGCAGGGCGAGGCCTTTCTTGCTGCCGCGCGGCATTGGCCGCATCCCGTCTTTGAGCGGCTGGGTGAGGGCGTTGCCTATCCGGTCGCCGTCGGTGCCGTTGCCAGCGCCCATGCGACGGGCCTCGAGCCGGCGATTGCCGCCTATCTGCACGCGTCGGTTTCGAACGCCGTATCGGTGGCCATCCGCTGTGGCGTCACCGGCCAGCGTGACGGCGTCGGCCTGATCGCGGCACTGGAGCCGACGATTGCCGAGGTCGCGCGAAAGGCTAGCGCCGCATCGCTGGACGATCTTGGCTCGGCCACGATCACGGCCGATATTTCATCCCTCAGACACGAAACCCTGCATTCGCGGCTTTTCCGCTCCTGAAGCGTGAGCTCGGCCTTGAAAAGGAATGTCACATGGCATCGAAGAATGGTCCTCTGCGCGTCGGCATTGGCGGGCCTGTCGGCTCCGGCAAGACGGCACTGACCGACAAGCTCTGCAAGGCGATGCGGGAGAAATACTCCGTCGCCGTCGTTACCAATGACATCTATACAAAGGAAGATGCCGAGGCGCTGGTGCGCATGCAGGCGCTGCCGTCCGACCGCATCGTCGGCGTGGAGACCGGCGGCTGCCCGCACACGGCGATCCGCGAGGATGCGACGATCAACCTGCAAGCGATCGCCGATCTCAACCGGCGTTTTCCCGATCTTGATGTCGTCTTCATCGAATCTGGCGGCGACAATCTGGCTGCCACTTTCTCCCCTGATCTCGCCGACCTGACGATCTATGTCATCTCCGTCTGCCAGGGCGAGGAAATCCCGCGCAAGGGTGGGCCCGGGATCACCAAGTCTGACCTGCTTGTCATCAACAAGCTAGATCTCGCGCCCTATGTCGGCGCCGACCTCGACGTCATGGATCGCGACGCAACCCGGATGCGGGCGGACAAGCCTTTTGTCTTCACCGACATGAAACGTGGCGACGGAGTCAACCGGATCGTCGATTTCCTGACGTTGCACGGTGGGCTTTAAGGCCCGAGCAAGGTGGCGGCGAAGCGACCCGCGACAAAGCAATCGCGTCGTCGCTATCACGGAGGATCAGACGCAGCTCTGATGCCGAGATTGTCTGTTATCGCTAGAAGCGCTCCAGCGCCTGGCGGTCATGGATCTCGATCATGCGCCCCTTGACGGTGACGCCAGAACGACGAAGCGCCGAAAAGGCACGCGAGAGCGCCTCCGGTGCCAGGCCCAGCTTGCCGGCCAGCACATTCTTCTGGAACGGCAGCCGGAACGAGAAGGTGGTCGAGCCATCCGGGCAGTGCCCGAGTATGTAGCTGGCGACACGCTGAGGTGCCGTCAGCAGGCGATCTTCCGCAAGGCAATCCTCGGCCATCTGGCCGTGCCGGCAGAGCAGCTCCATCAGGGCCTGGGCGATATCCGGATATTGTTCGGCGAGCTTGCGCAGATTGCGGCTGTCGAGGCGGGCAATGGTCGAGGACCCGATCGCCTGCGCGTTGGCGGTGGCGCGGTTGCCGAGGAACATGGCGTTTTCGCCGAAAAGTTCACCCTTGGGGAAAACGGCGATGTCGGCCTCGCGTCCGTCCTTGCCGAGCCGATAGACCCGAACGAGACCGGACAGGACACAGAAGACGCTGTCGACGGGTTCGTCCTGCTGAAACAGGATGTCGTGTTCCTCGTGGTTGGTTACCACGGCGCCTTCGAGAATGGCATCGGACGCTGCCGCTGACAGCGTCTCGAAGAAGCGGGAGCCGAGCAGCACCGCTTTGTCATTCGAGTTCAATCGCAAGGTCTTCATCGCACCGGCCCTAAACAAAAGTCACATCAGGGTAGCCGGGCTTTTGAAACGTGATTTGACCTCGATCAAACAATTTTCACAAAAAAGCCCGCACCGGTGGGTGCGGGCCCGATTGTCAGGCGATTTGTGCCGGCTATTCGGCGGCAAGCGCCGGATGGTTGATCACCTTGCCCGTGGACTTGCCCTTTGGCTGGCCGTCCTCGATCGTCTTCAGGCGCTCTTCCAGCCCCTCGATCGTCTTGCCCTGGTCGTTGACGAGTTCGGTCAGCGCCTCGCGATCAAGCGGCAGGTTTTCTTCGTCCTTCTTGCCGACGAAGCGGCCGAAGATCCAGGCGAGCAGGCGCGACAGATCGTCCATGATCAGGAAGAAGGACGGGACCACGACGAGGCTGAGCACCGTCGAGACGATGATGCCGCCGATCACCGCGATCGCCATCGGCGCGCGGAACGAACCGCCTTCGCCGACGCCGAGCGCCGAGGGCAACATGCCTGCCGACATGGCGATCGAGGTCATGATGATCGGGCGGGCGCGCTTGCGGCCTGCTTCGATCATTGCCTGCGTGCGTTCCATGCCGTGGTGCATCATCTCGATGCCGAAATCGACCAGCAGGATCGCGTTCTTGGTGACGATGCCCATCAACATCAGGATGCCGATCAGAACCGGCATCGACAGCGAGTTCTGTGTCAGGATCAGGCCACCTGCGACGCCGCCCATGGCGAGCGGTAGCGAGAACAGGATGGTGAAAGGCTGGATCACATCCTTGAACAGCAGGATCAGCACCACCAGCACCAGCATCAGGCCGAGCAGCATGGCGTTGACGAAGCTGACCTGCATCTCCTCCTCAACCTCGGCGTCACCGCTCTTGAGGAGTTGCACGGTGCTTGGCATCTCGGCTTCGGCCGCGATCTGCTCGAAGCGAGCCGAGGCGGTATTGAGCGCCACGCCGATCGGCAGGTCCGCGCCGAGCGCAACGACGCGGTTGCGATCGTAACGTTTGATCGAGCTCGGACCTTCCGAATAGTTGATGTCGGCAACACTCGACAGCGGCACTGTCGCGCCTGAAGCGGTCTGGATCTTCAGATTGCGGATCGCGGCGATATCCGTGCGGAAGTCGCGATTGATCTGCACGCGGATCGGGATGAGCCGGCCGTCGAGGGCAATCTTCGTCAGGGCCGCGTCGATGTCGCCGATGGTGGCAACGCGGATCACTTCCGAGATCTGCGCGGTGGTGATGCCAAGGCGCGACATCTGCTCGTCCCGCGGACGGATCTGCAACTCCGGACGGGGCAGGGCGCCGTCAGGGCTGACATTGGCCAGCAGCGGATCACTGCGCAGCTTGGCTTCGAGCATGGCAACTGCCTGGTCCAGATCCTTCTCGTTGTTGGAAAGCAGGTTGAAGGACAGCTCTCGCTCGCCGCGGTCGTTGAGCTTGATCACCCGGACATCAGGCAGATCGCGGACGCGGGCAAAGATTTCCTTTTCGATCTGCGCCTGAGGAATGATGCGGCCTTCCGGCTCAAGTTTCGGCAGGTATTGGCCGATGACCGGCAAGCGGCCAAGTACGTCGTTGACGACCTTGTTGAGAAGCGAGTGATCGCGCTTTTCCAAAAGCACCGTCACCGTGGCCCGGCGCAGTTCCAGGTCGCCCTTGGGCGAGGCGCCGCCGAGCACGAAGACGCTTTCGACGCCATCGAGGTCCTTGACCCTTTCGTAGATTTGCGCAGTCGTGCGGTCCGTGTCTTCGAGCATGGCGTCCGGCGCCAGTTCGACGGAGAGGCTGACGCGCGACGTGTCGTCCGGAGGCAGGAACCCGCCCGGCACGAACATGAACAGTGCGACCACGGATGCCACGGTCACGCCGATTGCGACGAGCACTGTCAGATAGCGCATGTACCAGCGCTTCGTCGTCGCATGCACCAGACGCGTATACTTGCGCATCAGGTAGCCGTCTTCGAGCTGATGTGCTTCCAGTTTGGACGGACGCATCATGTAGGCGGCCATGACGGGCGTGATCAGCCGCGCAACCAGCAGCGAGAAGAACACCGAGACGGCCACGGTCAGGCCGAACTGGATGAAATACTGACCGACGATGCCCGGCATGAACGACACCGGTATGAAAACCGCGATGATCGTGAAGGTGGTGGCGATAACCGCAAGGCCGATTTCGTCCGCCGCCTCGATTGCCGCCCGATAGGGCGATTTGCCCATATGGATATGGCGCTCGATGTTCTCGATCTCGACGATCGCGTCGTCGACGAGAATGCCGGTTGCGAGCGTCAAGGCCAGGAAGCTGACGAGGTTGAGCGAAAAGCCGAGCAGTTCCATGACCCAGAAGGTCGGGATTGCCGAGAGCGGCAGGGCGACGGCGCAAATCAGCGTGGCGCGCCAGTTGCGCAGGAACAGCATGACGACGATGACGGCGAGCAAAGCGCCTTCCATCAGCGTGTGCAGCGCGGCCTCATAGTTGCCGTAGGTGAAGTAGACGGAATCGTCGACCATCTCGATGGTGACGTCAGGGTTTGCTGCCTTGATCTTCTCCAGCGACTTGGCGACGGTCTCGGCAACGCTGACTTCGCTGGCGCCCTTGGCGCGGAAGACGGCGAAGGTCACGCCGGGATTGCCGTTGAAGCGCGAGAAGGAGCGGGGCTCCTCATAGGTGTCGGTCACCGTGCCGAGTTCGGAAAGGCGTACGAAACGCCCGCTCGGAACCGAGATCATCGTGTTGGCGAGCTGATCGACATTGCGGGCATCGCCGAGCGTGCGGATTGCCTGCTCGCTGCCGCCCACCTGGCCGCGGCCGGAGCCCAGGTCCATGTTCATGCGACGAAGCTGGGCGTTGACGTCGGCAGCGGTTATGCCGAGTGAGTTCAGCTTGTCCTCGTTGAGCTCGACGCGAACCTCGCGGTCGGCGCCGCCATAGCGGTCGACGCGGCCGATGCCGCTCTTGCCCTGAATTTCGCGCTTGATGACGTCGTCGACGAACCAGGAGAGCTCTTCGAGCGACATGCCGGGTGCCGAGACCGAGAAGGTCTGGATCGCCTGTCCCTCGACGTCGACCTTGGAGACGATCGGTTCCTCGATCGAGGTGGGAAGGTCTCCGCGCACACGGTCGATGGCGTCCTTGACGTCCTGGACGGCTTGCGTCGTCGGCACTTCCATGCGGAAGATCACGGCTGTGGTCGATGTGCCGTCATTGATCGTCGACTGGATATGGTCGACGCCGGTGACGCTGGCGACCGCGTCCTCGATTTCCTTCGTAACCTGGGTCTCGAGTTCGGCCGGCGAGGCGCCGCTCTGCGCCACGCTGATCGATACGATCGGCACGTCGATGTTGGGGAAGCGGGTGATCGGCAGGCTGTTGAACGACTGATAGCCGAGCACGAGCAGCACGAAAAAGGCGAGGATCGGAGCGATCGGATTGCGGATGGACCAGGCTGAGAAGTTCATGGTCACGGTTCCTGTCAGTTGGTCGCTGGTTGCGCTGATTTGACGGGGTTGATGTGGTCGCCGTCGCGCACATAGGCGCCGGCCCTGGCCACGACCTGTTCGCCGGCCTTCAACCCTTCGACCACCTCGACGAACTTGCCGTCGGAGATGCCGGTCTTCACCGGAATGATGTTCACCACGCCGTTCTCGACCTTGCGCACGATGGTCTTGCCGTCCTCGTTGGTAACCGCTGTTTGCGGCAGAACGACAGCGGTCTTCTCTTCAGCGGTGATGATGGCGTTGGCATACATGCCGGAACGTGCCTTGGAAGTGTCCTTGAGGCTGATGAAGACGGTGCCGAGGCGCGAAACGGGATCGACCGTCGGCGCGATCAGGCGAATGGCGCCCTCGACCTTGGTGTTTCCGCCGGCAAGCGTGATCGTCGCTGGCTGGCCGACGGCAAGCTTGATGATATCGGCTTCGGCGACATCGGCCTTCATTTCGATAGCGCCATCGCGGATCAACGCAAACAGCGGTTCGCCGCTGCCATTGGCGATCGCGCCGATCTTGGCGTTCTTGGCGGAGATGACGCCGGCGACCGGTGCCTTGACCTCTGTGCGGGTGAGGCGGAGATCGATGTCGTCGATCTGGGCCTGCGCCACCTTGATATCGGCGTTGGAGACGGCAACGGCCTGTTCGGCGGAGCGGACCCGGGCGCGGGTGGCTGCGGCAAGAGCGCGGACACGATCGGCCTCTGCTGTCGAGACGGTGCCGTTCTTGGCAAGTTCCGCGTTGCGATCGCTGACGCGTGTCGCTTCCTCGGAATTTGCCTTGGCTTCACTGAGCTGAGCGTTGAGTTGCGCAAGCCCGGCTTCCGCCTTGGCGAGTGAGGCTTCGAGCTGGCTCTTTTCAAGCCGCAGCGCGTCATCGTTGAGAACGACCAGCACGCTGCCTTCTTCGACCTTGTCACCGATGTCGACATTCAGTGAGCGGATCGACAATCCCTCGACCAGCGGCGCGACATAAACCTGCTCCACCGCCTGTATCGTCCCGGTTGCAACCACCCGATCGCTGATCGACTGATCGACGGCTTCTGTCACGACGATTGATGGCAGGCTGTGCGCCGGCGGAGCCTTGGCTGCGTCCTCGGCAAATGCACTTGAAAATGGGGCAATGATCATCGCAGCGCAAACGCTGAGAGCAGGTATTACTTTGTGAGCCATCGGCTTTACAATCCCGGCAACGGAAACGACATAAAGAGGATCTGCGCCTTTCAAGGCTGGATCCCTGCACAATCAAGCGATTATCAGTTTCGCCGACACCTGTTTTCGCCGACCAGCGAAACAAGGCATAGGCGCACGGCCATTGTATTCATGCGCCGCTCACACGGTATCAGACCGTGAGAGCAGGCAGAACTGGGACCTAATCCCGCAGGCAAAACATTCGGAAAATGAACTCCTCCGTGTTGCTTGCCTCCAACAAACATCCGCGCCTATGTAATCTTGACATCATGTGCTTACAAGTGCGGTGAAGTGATGGTTCCTCAATATTTCTCCCGTTCTGCAGTCTTGGTTGCAATCTCGACACGATCTTGACAATTGAGGCGCATCAACCGCCCGTTGGCCTCGAATTGCCACCCCCACGCCCGGACGTTCGAGGCAACCCTGGCGGGACATGAACGGCCCGTACAGAAACGGAAGAGGGCCGCGCGATTGATATCGCGCGACCCTCTTCTGCTGTTCGGTTCGTTTCTTCTTATTTCAGGGCCGCGTCGGTGATCTCGTGCGTCCAGGCGCCTTGCGGCTCCTTGGAGATAACGGGATCTGAACCGCCCGAAAGCAGAGACTGCACGGTCCGCTTGTAGTCGGCTTCATCGAGCGCGCCGTTCGAGCCGGCGGTCAGCTTGGCAACTTCACCCATCATGCGCTTCTGGTGTTTTTCAGTCTGGGCACCGGTCGAGTCGTTTTCGAGAACGATACCGGCTGCTTCATCCGGGTTTTCCTCGGCGTATTTCCAGCCCTTCATCGAGGCGCGCACGAACTTGACCATCTTCTCCTTGAAGGCCGCATCCTTGAGCTTGTCTTCGAGCACATAAAGGCCGTCTTCGAGCGTCGCCACGCCTTGGTCTTCGTACTGGAAGGTGACGAGGTCATCCGGCTTGATGCCGGCGTCGATCACCTGCCAATACTCGTTGTAGGTCATGGTCGAGATGCAGGCCGCTTGCTTCTGGATCAGGGGATCGACGTTGAAGCCCTGCTTGAGCACGGTCACGCCGTTCGGTCCGCCATCCGTCGGAATCTTCAGGTGCGACATCCAGGACAGGAACGGATACTCGTTGCCGAAGAACCAGACGCCGAGCGTATGGCCCTTGAACTTGTCCGGGCTGGTGACTCCGCTTTCCTTGAGGCAGGTCAGCATCATGCCCGACTTCTTGAAGGGCTGGGCGATGTTGACGAGGGGCACGCCCTTTTCGCGGGTGGCAAGCGCTGACGGCATCCAGTCGACGACGACGTCGGCGCCGCCGCCGGCAATCACCTGGGCAGGCGCGATATCCGGGCCGCCGGGCTTGATGTCGACGTCGAGGCCTTCTTCTTCGTAGAAGCCTTTGTCTTTGGCGACGTAATAACCGGCGAACTGGGCCTGCGTGACCCATTTCAGCTGCAGTGTCACCTTGTCGGCGGCTTGGGCGTGGAACGCTGTAAGCGAAAAGACGCCTGCGGCGAGAAGCGATGCAAGTCTCTTGTTCATGTCAGTTCCCTCTTGTTTTTGCTTCATTTTCTTTGGATCACTGCGTGTTCTCAGGCGCGCCCTCCGCGAATGGAAGGATGCCAGAAGGTGACGGCGCGCTCGATGAGCGCCACCACCCCGTAGAAAGCCGAACCTGCCACCGCCGCGACGGCGATTTCGGCCCAGACCATGTCGACGTTCATGCGGCCCACTTCCGTGGAGATCCGGAACCCCATGCCGACAATGGGTGTCCCGAAGAATTCGGCGACGATGGCACCGATCAGCGCCAGGGTGGAATTGATCTTGAGCGCGTTGAAGATGAACGGCCAGGCGGCCGGTAGCCGCAGCTTGATCAGTGTCTGCCACCAGGAGGCGGCATAGGTGCGCATCAGGTCACGCTCCATGTGGCTGGACGCCGCCAGGCCGGCGATGGTGTTCACCAACATCGGGAAGAACGTCATGATGACGACGACGGCGACCTTGGATTGCCAGTCGAAGCCGAACCACATGACCATGATCGGCGCGACGCCGATGACCGGCAGCGCCGAGACGAAGTTGCCGAGCGGCAGCAGCCCCTTTTGCAGGAACGGCGAGCGATCGATAAGGATGGCAACGATGAAGCCGAGGCCGCAGCCGAGCGCATAACCCGTCAGTACCGCCTTCAGGAACGTCTGGCGGAAGTCGGCCATCAGTGTCGGCACCGAGTTGATCAGGCGCTGCCAGATCATCGACGGTGCCGGCAGCAACACCGAGGGCACGGAAAAACCGCGCACGATGCCTTCCCAGAGCACCAGGAGCGTGATGCCGAAAAGGACCGGCACGGCGAAGTGCGCCGCCCGATTGGCAATTTCGCTTTCAAAACGCTGGCGCACCAGCCATTCGTTGAAAGCCCAGGCGGCAAGCCAGAAGACGATAGCAGCAACGAGGATCGGCACGTTCATGGTTTGGCCCCCATGCGCTTGAGGACGGCGGTATGCGCAAAGCCGACAATCATGACGAGGACCGCGGCGAGCGCTGCCGCCATGAACAGGGCCGACCAGATCTGCACCGTCTGGCCATAATAGGAGCCGGCGAGCAGGCGGGCGCCGAGGCCGGCGACGGCCCCTGTCGGCAACTCGCCGACGATCGCGCCGACGAGCGAGATCGCCACCGCAACCTTCAGCGACGTGAAGAGATAGGGCATCGACGACGGCCAGCGCAGTTTCCAGAAGGTCTGTGCCTGCGAGGCGTTGTAGGTGTGCATCAGATCGAGTTGGATGGCCTCGGGGCTGCGCAGACCCTTCACCATGCCGACGACGACCGGGAAGAACGAGAGGTAGGTCGAGATCAGCGCCTTCGGCAAAAGCCCGGAGATGCCGATCGCGTTGAGGACGACGATGATCATCGGCGCGACGGCAAGGATCGGGATCGTCTGGCTGGCGATTACCCACGGCATCAGCGACCGGTCCATTGCGCGGTTGTGCACGATGCCGATGGCGAGCAGAATGCCGAGTACACCGCCGATACCGAAGCCGAGCAGGGTGGCCGAAAGCGTGATCCAGGCGTGATAGACGAGGCTGCGCTTCGAGGTGATCGGCTTGTTGACGGTCGTGTCCCAGATTTCGGCGATCACCTGGTGCGGCGCTGGCAGCACGGGGCGCTCCTGCGCCATGGTGTTGTGGACGATCTGCGAGAAACTGATTTCGGTGCCGGCGCGGGCAGCCGTGTCGCGCTCGAACGGCGCGTTGAGGTATACGACCGCGACATACCAGATGATGATCAGCACTGCGACGACCGTGCCGACGGGCAGGAGTTTGTCTCGAACAAAGCTTTCCTCGCGCATCGTCACGCCTTTCCGCTTGTCGGCAGCAACATCAGGCCCATGGCGGCGATGCCGAGCATGACGCCGGCCGCCTGGGTGAGGCTCAGCCTTTCGCCGAAGACGGCAAAGGCGATGATGTTGACGAGGACCAGTTGCACGATGGCCGACAGCGAGATCGCAAGCCCAAGGCCGCCATCGCGCATCAGTTTGACCATGATGATGTTGCCGACCATGTAGAGCCCTAGTGCCAGAACCAGCACGCCGATATGGCTGTTGGACACATAGGCGCGCGAAGCCGTCGCGCCGCCGAGAAAGATGGTGGTGGCAAGCAGCAGCCAGAGCACATAGGCAAGGGTCATGGCTGTCCCTCCGCCCCACGCCAATGATAGAGGATGTCGGGCAGGCTTTCCTCGTTTTCGCCATCGGTCCGGCGAACTGCCGAAAAACCCTGTCTTTCATAGAAGCGCTGAGCCTTGTCGTTTGCGACGAAAGTCCAGAGGTTCAATTCCTGTGGCGATAGCGTCTTGGCAGTGCCGAGCAGGTCTCTGCCGACGCCCATGCCGCGATCAGGTGTGTCGATGTAAAGCGCTGTCACATAGTGATCGCTGGAGAGCGCCATGAAACCTGCGATCCGCTCGTCCCGCTCTGCAACGATCACGGTGCGTTCGGGAAAAACCGTCTCGCTGTAATATCGCGCGACGTCGGCATGGTCGTGGATGCGAGGCATCCAGGGCGTCGCATCGATCCAGCGGTTGAGAATGTCGGCGCAGGCGCTCATGTCGCCGTGTGTCGCCGGACGGCAGACGGTCAAAGACGCCGCGCTACTCCTCATAGCTGTGTCCCGCTCTCAGGCCCTCGCGCACGCGGTGGGCGACTTCGAGAAACTCGGGCGTTTCGCGGATGCCGAGCGGGCGCTCGCGCGGCAGGGGCGATTCGATGATGTCGGTGACGCGGCCGGGGCGGGGGCTCATAACCACGATCTTGGTGGAGAGATAGACGGCTTCGGGAATAGAATGGGTGACGAAACAGATCGTCTTGTTCGTCCGCGCCCAGAGCTTCAGAAGCTGCTCGTTCAGATGGTCGCGAACGATCTCGTCGAGCGCGCCGAAGGGCTCGTCCATCAACAGGAGATCGGCGTCGAAGGCCAATGCGCGCGCGATCGAGGCGCGCTGCTGCATGCCGCCGGAAAGCTGCCAGGGATATTTCTTGCCGAAACCTGTCAGGTTGACGAGATCGAGCGTGCGGTCGATGCGCGCTTGTCTCTCCGCCTTGGAATAGCCCATGATTTCCAACGGCAGGGCGATGTTGTTCTCGATGGTGCGCCAGGGATAGAGTGCGGCCGCCTGAAACACATAGCCATAAGCACGTTGCTTCCGGGCTTCCTCGGGCGTCATGCCGTTGACGGTGATGGTACCGGAGGTCGCCTTTTCGAGATCGGCGATGACGCGCAGGAACGTCGTCTTGCCGCAGCCGGACGGGCCGATGAACGACACGAAATCGCCCTTGGCCACATCCAGGTTGACGCCGGTCAGGGCGTTGACCGGGCCGTCGGCAGTCTCGAAGGTCAGGCAGAGGTCCCGGGCCGAAACCACGGATGCGGTATTGGACGTCATCGGCGAATACTCATTCTGGCTTGGCTGTGTCAGACTGCTATCCGGACCGGCAACATGCAATCGCGGATTTGCAAGCGGAGCCGTTTGCTGCTGGTTTTTCAGGGAATTCTGGAGAACAGTCATGTCTCGATCATCCAATCCTGGCTGTCGCGTGGTTCGCCCCGGCAGCGGATATGCCGGAAAGCAGGGGCTCAGCTATTTCGAGGGCATTGCGGCGGAGACCGTCGGCGCGACCGGCATCTGCATGCACCTGTTGACGATCCCGCCCGGCGCGCGTGCCAAGGCGCATCTGCACGAGAGCCACGAGACGGCGATTTATGTGCTGTCGGGCGAGGCGCACACCTGGTTCGGCCAGCGGCTCGAGGAGCATGTGGTCGTTCGCGCCGGCGAAATGTTCTACATTCCGGCCGGCGTGCCGCACCTGCCGGCAAATCTCTCCGACGCACCCTGTTCGGCCGTCATCGCCCGCACCGACCCCAAGGAGCAGGAAAGCGTCGTTCTGCTGCCGGAGCTCGACGCCCTCGTGCCTGGCTGAGGCGATGGGAAACCGAGCCGAAGCGTCCCTCCGGTGTGGCGGGACATGTTCGGTGGGACAGAGTGGTGTGAAGACGTGCAGGCCGCGAAACACCAAAATTACACCCCGGTCGCCGGGATGCCGCTGCGCTGGACGGCGCGGGGGGCGGTAACTTCCTTCCACGTGGTGAGCGCGGTGCTGACGGCTGGGAACGGATCGCGGCGGACGAATTCGCCGTGGCCTTCGCGCGTCTTGATCGTGCCTTCCTCGATGGCGACGACGCCGCGGGTCAGCGTGTAACGCGGCAGGCCCTTGACCTCCTTGCCCTCGAAGACGTTGTAGTCGATCGCCGACTGCTGGCTCTTGGCCGAGATCGTCTTCGAACGCTTCGGGTCCCAGACGACGAGGTCGGCATCAGCGCCGACGAGCACCGCGCCCTTCTTCGGGTAGACGTTGAGGATCTTGGCGATGTTGGTCGAGGTTACGGCCACGAACTCGTTCATGGTGATACGGCCGGTGTTGACGCCGTGGGTCCAAAGCATCGGCATGCGGTCTTCAAGTCCGCCGGTGCCGTTGGGGATCTTGGTGAAATCGCCGACGCCAGAGCGTTTCTGCTCGGATGTAAAGGCGCAGTGATCGGTTGCCACCACCTGCAGCGAACCGGAAGCAAGGCCGGCCCAGAGACTGTCCTGATGCAGCTTGTTGCGGAACGGCGGCGACATCACGCGACGGGCGGCGTGGTCCCAATCCTTGTTGAAATATTCTGACTCGTCGAGCGTCAGGTGCTGGATCAGTGGCTCGCCGAAGACGCGCATGCCCTTGGCGCGGGCGCGGCGGATCGCTTCATGCGCCTGTTCGCAGGAGGTGTGGACGATATAGACAGGGCTTCCGGCCATGTCGGCGATCATGATCGCGCGGTTGGTGGCCTCGCCCTCGACTTCGGCCGGCCGCGAATAGGCGTGCGCTTCCGGACCGTTGTTGCCTTCCGAAAGCAGCTTTGCCTGCAGTTGCGCGACGACGTCGCCGTTTTCCGCGTGCACGAGCGGCAGGGCGCCGAGTGCCGCGCAGCGCTGGAAGGACGAGAACATCTCGTCGTCGTCGACCATTAATGCGCCCTTATAGGCCATGAAATGCTTGAAGGTGTTGATGCCCTTGTCCTTGACGATGGTCTCCATCTCGTTGAAGACCTGCTCGCCCCACCATGTGATCGCCATGTGGAAGGAATAGTCGCAGTTGGCACGGGTGGACTTGTTGTCCCACATGGTGAGCGCTTCGAGCAGCGACTGGTTGGGCGAGGGCAGGGCGAAGTCCACGACCATGGTCGTGCCGCCGGCAAGCGCCGCCCTTGTGCCGCTTTCGAAATCATCCGAGGAATACGTGCCCATGAACGGCATTTCGAGGTGTGTGTGCGGGTCGATGCCGCCCGGCATGACGAAACAGCCGCTGGCGTCGAGCGTTTCGTCGCCCTGAAGGTTCGGGCCGATCTCGACGATCCTCCCGCCCTCGATCTTGACGTCCGCCTTGTAGGTCAGGTCGGCGGTGACGATGGTTCCACCCTTGATGACAGTGCTCATTGATTTTCATCCTCGCGATTGTGCTTCCGGTGGCCTTTCGGCCGCCACGAAAAAGGGCGGAACTTTCGTCCCGCCCACAAACTCATTCGACGATTTCGGCCGTTTCGACGACGGCGTGGAAGAGAACGTCGGCTCCGGCGCCTGCCCATTCCCTGGAGATGTCCTCCGCCTCGTTGTGGCTGAGGCCACCGACGCAGGGGCACATGACCATGGTCGCCGGTGCGACCTTGGCGGCCCAGCAGGCATCGTGCCCGGCGCCGGAGATGAGGTTCATGTGGCTGTAGCCGAGCCTTTCGGCGGCGTTGCGCACGGCGGTGACGAGCTTCGGATCGAAGGTCACCGGCTCGAAATGGCCGATGGCCTCGACGGAGCAGCCGACGCCGAGTGCATCGGCGATCTCAGGCGCTTCGGCCTCGATCTTGGCGCGCATGCGGTCAAGCTTGGCCTTGTCGGGCGAGCGGATGTCGACGGTGAAGACCACCTTGCCGGGCAGCACGTTGCGCGAGTTGGGCGAAAAGACCACCTGGCCGACGCCGCCGACGGCGCCCGGCTGGTTTTCCATGGCCACGGCCTGGACCATTTCGATGATGCGCGACATCGCAAGTCCGGCATTGACGCGCATGTTCATCGGGGTCGAGCCGGTATGGGCCTCGCGCCCGGTCAGCGTGAACTCCAGCCACCACAGGCCCTGACAGTGTGTGACGACGCCGATATCCTTGTTTTCGGCTTCGAGAATCGGGCCCTGCTCGATGTGGTATTCGAAATAGGCGTGCATCTTGCGGGCGCCGACCTCTTCGCCGCCAACCCAGCCGATGCGTTTCAGTTCGTCGCCGAAGGTCTTGCCTTCCGGGTCCTTGCGGCCATAGGCAAAGTCCTGGCTGTGCACGCCGGCAAAGACGCCGGAGGCGAGCATGGCGGGTGCGAAACGTGCGCCTTCCTCGTTGGTCCAGTTGGTGACGACAATGGGGTGTTTGGTCTTGATGCCGAGATCGTTCATGGAGCGAACGACCTCAAGGCCCGAGAGCACGCCGAGCACGCCGTCGAATTTGCCGCCGGTCGGCTGCGTGTCGAGATGGGAGCCGACATAGACGGGAAGGGCATCGGGGTCGGTGCCGGGGCGGGTGAAGAACATGTTGCCCATGGTGTCGACGCCCATGGTGAGCCCCGCCTGATCGCACCAGGACTGGAAAAGCTTGCGGCCTTCACCGTCCTCGTCGGTCAGCGTCTGGCGGTTGTTGCCGCCCGCGATGCCCGGGCCGATCTTGGCCATGTCCATCAACGTATCCCACAGGCGGTCGGCATTGACGCGCATGTTCTCGCCAGGTGCTGCCACGGCGGTCTCCTCATTCTTTCGGGCCGCACCTTGGGTGGCGCATGCCGCTTATGTTCCCTTGGTCAAATCCAGGCTTGGTTTTTTCTGGTGCCCTTCGATCAGTCGTTGCCTTTGCTGGCGAACTGGCTGATAATTTGACCGGTTGGTAAACATTACAACTTCCGTTGCGGCACTCAAGCCGGAAAAACAAAAAAACGAAGTTGTTGCCCAAAAAGATGGCGGCGCCGAAATTTGGGCAGAGACGACCTGTGCGGATCAGCGCGCAGGCACCGGCAGGGGGCGAGATGGTACTTCCGAGAGCGGCCAGGACCCAGAGGCGTACACGCATCCAGGAGGAGAAGGAAGAGCGCATTCTGGAGGCGGCGCTGGAGGTGTTTTCCGCCCACGGCTTTCGCGGCGCAACCGTCGACCAGATCGCCGATGTCGCCGGCATGTCAAAGCCGAACCTGCTCTATTATTTCCGCACCAAGGACGCGATGCACCGGGCGCTGATCGATCGCGTGCTCGACACCTGGCTCGACCCGTTGCGCGCCTTTGACGCGGAGGGAAACCCGGTCACCGAAATCCGCAGCTACATCAGGCGCAAGCTGGAGATGGCGCGCGATTTCCCGCGCGAAAGCCGGCTCTTCGCCAACGAAGTGCTGCAGGGCGCCCCGCATATCGAGGACGAACTGAAAGGGCCGCTGAAGGAACTCGTCGACGAGAAGGCGGAGGTTATCCGTTCCTGGGCCAAGGCAGGCAAGATTGCCAAATGCGACCCCTACCACCTGATCTTCGCGATCTGGTCGACGACGCAACACTATGCCGACTTCGACGTGCAGGTTCGCGCCGTGCTCGGGCAGGGCAATTCCGGCGAAGGACGGTTCGAGGATGCGGCGCGTTTTCTCGAGCGCCTGTTCGTCGACGGGCTGCAGGTCAGCGAGCAGCCCGCTTCCTAGAGCGTTTCCGATTTAGACGGAAACACAGAAACGCTCTATGTCTCTGTTTTTACGCATTTCCCGACGGAAAACCGCTCCGCACTTTTCCTCGAAATGCTTTAGAGCATGTCGCGCAAAAGTGTGCCGCGGTTTTGCGATGACGACATGCGCAAAAACAATAACTTAAAGCGCGCCAAGCGAATCTGAAAGATCACGACGCGCTTTAAAGCGTTCCGGGATCAATCCGGTAGCAGCGCCATCAGCGCCAGCCCGCAGGCCGTCGTCAAAGCGCCTGCGAGAACCGGCAGGCTTACCCAGCCATGGCCGAGAATGCCTTCAAGCAGAATGATGAAGCTCGGCGTCAGATAGCCGTAGCCAAGGACCTTCGACGAAGGCAGCCGCAGGGATGCGTATTGCAGCAACAGGAAGGTGATCGCTGTGGTGACGACCGCGAGATAGACGACGGCAATCCAGACGATGGCCGGCAGGCTGGCGAAATCGGTTGTGGCAAGGCCGGCAGCGCCGGGCACAAGCAGCCACGGCACGGTGCAGGCGGCGACCCAGAAACCGAAGGCAAAAGGGTTTTCCTTGCGGTCGAACTTGCGGATCAGCGGCACGTAGATCGCGTGACAGATGACGCCGACGAAGAAGATCAGTTCACCCTGGCCGATGTCGAAGGCGAGGATCGCCTGGATGTTTGCGCGAAAGATCACCCAGACGGCGCCAAGTGCGGCGATGATCAGGCCAGCGAGCACGCCGGGCCGCGTGTGCTGGCCGAGCAGCAGGAACGCGAAGCCCGCGCTCAAGAGCGGCATCAGCGTGAACACGGCGCCTGTCGACACCGGATCGGTAAACTCCA
Source organism: Ensifer adhaerens (assembly GCF_013283195.1). Taxonomy (GTDB): domain Bacteria; phylum Pseudomonadota; class Alphaproteobacteria; order Rhizobiales; family Rhizobiaceae; genus Ensifer; species Ensifer adhaerens_G. The sequence continues at coordinate 104,073 of NZ_JABEKT010000006.1, forward strand.
GCGCCTTGAACATCGTCAGCATGTAGACGGCGATCAGCCCGCCGAGGATGAGGAAGCGCCACAGCTGTTTGGGAATCTGAAACGGCACTCGGGCATAGCCGAAGGTGAGGGCGCCAAGCACGACAACGGTCAAGAGGTAGCGCCAGAGCGTCAGCGGACCCGCACCCATGTGCTGTGCCGCCAGGCCGCCGAAGGAGAAGGAGCCGGCAATCAGCGCCGAAAAGGTCAGCATCGCCAGATGCGCCTTGAGCTTTTCGACGCCCTTGGCGTGGCTCTGGTGCGCCGTTTTCGGCGAGACGTCCTGTTTCATGCTGGCTTCCGGAACTGGAGATGGCGAGGGATGCGCGTGCCCACGCACCTATAGAGCATTTCCGGTGTAAACGGAGTCATAGTAACGCCCTATCGCTTTGTTTCTACGCATTTCCTGACGGAAAACCGCTTCGCACTTTTCCTGGAAATGCTCTAAGCCGGAGCCGGTGACGGTTGCAAGGCCTTGGCGATATCGCCGGCGTCCTCAACGATCCAGGTTTCGAGCGTCGCCTGGCGTCCGCGAAGGCTGATGTCGAGCCGCTTGTGCGCATCCATCACCACGCCGGCACGGTTGACGAGTTCGGCCGAGACGGCGAGCTGGGCGTCGTGCTCCTTGGCAAGGCCCTCGAGGCGGCTGGCGGTGTTGATGGTGTCACCGACGGCGGTCAGCGACGTTGCCTGGCCGTAGCCGATCTCGCCGATGATGGCCGGGCCGGCATGCATGCCGATCGCGATTCTGAGCGGCTCGTCGAGTTCGCCCTCGAAGGTCTGGTTGAGCGCGTCGATACCCTTGGAGATGCGGACGGCGGCTGCCAGCGATTGCTGGCAAGCTTCGGTGAAGGAACTCTTCAGCCCGAAGATCGCGAGCGCCCCGTCGCCGATGAACTTGTCGATGACGCCGCCGGAATCCTCCACCGCCTCGCCGACCATCTCGAAGTAGCGGTTCAAGAGGAAGACGGTATCGAAGGGCAGCTTGTGCTCGGCGATGCTGGTAAAGCCGCGCAGGTCGCAGAAGAGCACGGCGATGCGCCGCTCGCGGCCTTCGCCGTCCTGTCGCACCAGCTGCTTCTTGATGCCGATGCTGTCGGTATCGAGGATGGGAACGACGGTGACGTTGTGGACGGGGCGGAACTGGCAGGCAAGCCGCACATTGTCCGGTGCGCCGATCCGCGTCAGCGTCGTCAACTCGGCATCCTCCGGCCCCGGGTTTCCTTCAAGGCCCTGGATCACCCGCACGCGGCAGGTGGAGCAGCGGCCGCGGCCGCCGCAGACCGAGACATGCGGAATGCCCGCGGCGCGGCTCGCCTCCAGCACACTGAAGCCGAGATTGACGGTGGCGACGCGGCCATCGGGATAGCGGACGCGAATGCGCCCACCCTTGGGCAGGATGCGCAGGATGAAGGTTCCGCCGATCAGACCGGCAAAGCCGAGGTAGAGGCCGAACCGGATGTCTTCGAGCAGGTTGACGTCGTAGGCCGGTCTGATTTCGGCCCTGTCGCCGTAGCCGCCATGCTCTTCGTAGACACGTTCGAGCGAGCGGGCGCCGCTGAAGAAGCCGAGCAGCGCGAAGATCGGTACGAGGATGGCGACCGTATAGAGCAGGATTTCATAGCGCGGAAACCAGGTGCGCCCGCGCATCCAGAACCAGGCGCCGAGACAGCCGTGGCTCCAGGCGAGCAGCAGGGCCAGCGACTGTCGGGTGGTATTGGTCCAGCTCGACCAGAGCGCGCGCAGCATGCCGGGATAGTCGGCTTCCACGCCGGTCAAAAGCGGCTCGACCCGCGTCGCGGTGACGTGGCCGATGAGCAGGAACGGCAGGCTGAGGCCGAAGACGATCTTCAGCGCCTCGCGCATCGGCATGCGTAGCGTCTGGCGCCGGTAGAGGCTGTCGAGCGCCATGATGAAATGCGCGAGCAGCGCGCCATAGAGCAAGATCGTGCCGGGCACACTATGCCAGACGACGTTGAAGACCTTGCGGCCGGCTTCCATGGCCTCGACGGAGATCAGGCCGAGCGAGTGGTTGAGAAAATGGGCAAGGATAAACGTACCAAGCACTGCCCCGGAGACGAGGTGAATGCGCTTGCGTCTATTGGCGGAAATGATCGTCAAATAGCGAGCCCAGCTCTGCCGGCGAGACGCCGGCTTCGGTTCTTTCCCCCTTTATTATCCAGATCGCATACGCCGACAACTTACCTTTTCTACACAATCTGTTTCGTTATCGTGTCTTGCGCGTCATCGGTCGCCGGCGCTATTCGGCGGGGTTCGGCTGCCAGAGTTCGATCGGGTTGCCCTCGGGGTCGTGGAGCCTGGCGAAGCGGCCGTTCGGATAGGTTTGCGGATCGGTCGTCACCTCGATGCCCGCAGTGCGCAGTTGCTCGACCATCGCGTCGAGATCGTCGACGCGAAAGTTGACCATCCACATTTGTTCTCCACGGCCGAAGTAATCGGTATCGCGCTTGAACGGCGCAAAGACGGTGCTGCCGGCGCGCTGCTGCCAGCAACTGTCGTCGTAGCTCGAAGGCACGGTCTCTATGCCGAGGTGGGCCTGGTACCAGGCCGCGAGCCGGTCCGGATCGTCGCTGCGGAAGAAAAGCCCGCCGATTCCTGCCACTTTCTGCATGTCGATTGCCTCCCTGACCTGAGTCCGCGGCGGCTGCCGTTGCCGTCATTCCATCATGGGCGGCAGGCGCGCGGCAAGCGTATCGATGAGCAGGCGCAGCTTAGGCGGCATGTATTGGGTTTTCGGCCAGACGACGTAGGCGCCGTAGGAGAGGGCGGGCGCATCGGCAAGTATCCGCACGAGCGAACCGGAGGCGATGCGGCTGCCCACAAGCCAGCATGGCAGCCAGGCGATACCGAAACCGTCAGCCGCCGCATCGGCGATCGACGTCAGGTCGTCGAGCCGCAATCGCGCCGGCGGGGTGACGGCCTGCGTCTGGCCGGCCTTGGCCGGAAAGGACCAGGCGAGGGGTTGACCGCTGCGCCGGTAAAGGATGGCCTGATGCGCCATCAGGTCTTCAATCGTCTTCGGGGCGCCGTTCGCTTCGATATAGGCCGGAGAGGCGCAGACGATCATGCGCTGGTCGGCGATCTTGCGCGACATCAGTTCGGGATCGCTCCGCAGCGGGCCGGAGCGGATGGCCAGATCGAAGCCATCCTCGATGAGGTCGACGTTGCGGTCGCTGAAGTTGAGGTCGAATTCCAGGCGGGGATGCAGCCGCAGCAGTTCGGACAGAAGCGGCATGACGCATTGGCGGCCGAAATGCACCGGCATCGACAGGCGCAGGCGCCCCTGTATCTGCTGCTTGCCGGATTCCAGCAGCGCCTCGCCAGCCCTGATTTCACTGAGCGCCCTCAAGCAGTTCTCGTAGAACAGCTGACCCTCGTCGGTCAGGCTTTGCGTGCGGGTGGTGCGATGAAACAGGCGAACGCCGAGCCTCTGTTCCAGCTTGGCGACCGTCTTGCCGACGGCCGAGCGCGAGAGATTGAGCCTTTCGGCGGCTGCCGAAAAACCACCGGCGTCTGCTGCTTCCACAAACACCGAAACGCCATTGAGATAGCTCATTTTTGTATCCCTCAGGGAACCAATATGACGAAATCATATCGCAACTGGAGAGATAATTTCAACGCTATGCTTTTTCCATCAGATCAATCCAATGAAAGGAAAGACCATGGCAAGACTGATGAAGCAGTGGACGATCGATGCGCTGGGCGCTCAGAACCTCAAGCTCGTCGAACGTCCCGTTCCGGAGGCGGGCCCGGGCGAAGTGCTCGTTCGAACCACCGCCATATCGCTCAACTTTCGCGACAAGCTGGTGCTCGAAAACGGCATGGGCATGCCGCTTGCCTTCCCCTTCGTACCGGGCTCCGACATGGCCGGCGTGGTCGAAGCGGTGGGCAGCGACGTGACGCGCTTTCGAGCCGGCGATCGCGTCATTTCCGTCTTCGATCCCACCTGGATCGACGGGCAAAAGCCAGGGACTGCGCGTCACCCGACCTCGTTTGCGCTCGGTGGTCTCAATCCCGGGGTCGCGTCGGAATATGTCGCCTTCCCTGAGGACTGGTTCGTGCACGCGCCTGAGAGCATCGATGACGGTGAGGCCAGCACCTTGCCCTGCGCCGGTGTGACGGCATGGTATGCTCTGGTCGAAAAGGGACGGCCGAAGGCCGGCGACCGCGTCGTCGTGCAGGGGACGGGCGGCGTTTCGCTGTTCGGGTTGCAGATCGCCAAGGCGCATGGCGCTGAAGTCATCGTCACGTCGGCAAGCCGTGACAAGCTTGAGCGTGCGCTTGCTCTCGGCGCCGACCACGGCATCGATCGCTTGAACGAAGATTGGGTCGAGCGTGTGCTTGAGATCACCGGCGATCACGGTGCCGATCATATCCTGGAGCTCGCCGGTGGCGCCAATCTCGGCCGTTCGCTGGAGGCGGTGGCTGTGCAGGGGAGGATCTCGCTTATCGGTGTACTGGAGGGCGCGGAGATCTCGGCGCCGGTGCCGCCGGTGCTGCTGAAATCTCCGGTCATTCAAGGCATCGGCGTCGGCCATCGCCGGGCGCTGGAGGATCTGGTGGCTGCTGTCGACCAGACCGGCCTGAAGCCCGTGGTCGATGCGCGCTACCGGTTCGAGGATTTCGGCGACGCGCTGGCACATCTTGATCGCGGTGCCTTCGGCAAGGTGGTTGTCGAGGTGTGAGGCGCCTTTGACAACAACGCCGCCGGATTGTTGCTCCGGCGGCGTTTTTCGTGGGCTAAAGCGGTTCCAGGAACCCGCTGCGGTTTCCTGGAACCGCTTTCGCCTGCCTATTCCGCGGCCTGGCGGGCCATCGGATTGTTCGGATGCGTTGTCCAGTTGGCATAGTTCGGATCGACCGGCTTGCCGGTGCGCTGATCCATGCTGCCTGCCGGCAGCTCTTCCATGGTAATGCAGTTCTCGACGGGACAGACGTTGACGCAGAGATTGCAACCGACGCACTCGTCTTCCATCACCTCGAAATGGCGTACGCCATTGACGAACTGGGTAATCGCCTGGTGCGACGTGTCCTCGCAGGCGATGTGACAGCGGCCGCACTTGATGCAGGAATCCTGATCGATCTTGGCCTTGGCGATGTAGTTGAGGTTGAGGTACTGCCAGTCGGTGACATTCTGCACGGCGCGGCCGGTGATGTCGTCGAGGTTGCGGTGCCCCTTGGCATCCATCCAGTCGGAGAGGCCGGAGATCATTTCCTGGACGATCTTGAAGCCGTAGGTCATCGCCGCGGTGCAGACCTGCACGTTGCCGGCGCCAAGCACCAGGAACTCGGCCGCGTCGCGCCAGGTGGTGATCCCGCCGATGCCCGAGATCGGCAGGCCGTAGGTCTCGGGATCGCGGGCGATCTCGGCGACCATGTTGAGGGCGATCGGCTTGACGGCCGGGCCGCAATAACCGCCATGGGTGCCCTTGCCGCCGACCGTCGGGTTCGGTGCGAAGTTGTCGAGATCGACGGAGACGATCGAGTTGATCGTGTTGATCAACGACACGGCATCGGTGCCGCCGGCCTTGGCCGCCCGCGCCGGCTTGCGCACGTCGGTAATATTCGGCGTCAGCTTGGTGATGACGGGCATGCGCGTGTACTGCTTGCACCAACGCACGACCATCTCGATATATTCCGGCACCTGGCCGACCGCGGCACCCATGCCGCGCTCGGACATGCCGTGCGGACAGCCGAAGTTAAGCTCGATGCCATCGGCGCCGGTTTCTTCCACCAGCGGCAGGATTGCCTTCCAGGCCTCTTCCTCGCAGGGCACCATGATCGATGCGATCAGAGCCCGGTCCGGCCAATTCATCTTGACCTGCTTCATTTCCCGCAGGTTCACATAGAGGTCGCGGTCGGTGATGAGCTCGATGTTGTTGAGGCCGAGCAGCCGGCGGTCGGCGCCCCAGATCGCGCCGTAGCGCGGGCCGTTGACGTTGACGACGGGCGGTCCTTCCTCGCCGAGCGTCTTCCAGACGACGCCGCCCCAGCCCGCCTTGAAGGCGCGCTCGACGTTATAGGCCTTGTCCGTCGGCGGCGCGGAGGCCAGCCAGAACGGGTTCGGGGATTTGATGCCGACAAAATTGTTGCGTAGATCAGCCATTGTTCCGTCCTCCCGATCCGTTATGCAACGGCGCTCGCCTGCGGCATGGCCGCGGCGAAAGCCCGGTTGATCGCTTCGGCTGCATCGCGCCCATTGGCGACGGCCGACACTGTCAGGTCTTCGCCACCCACAACGCAGTCGCCACCGGCCCAGACATTGGCAAGCGATGTCTTGCCTTCCGCATCGACAACGATGCGGCCACCCTCGAACGCAAGCGAGCCGAGGCCCGATGCCTCGAAGGTCTGACCGATCGCCTTGAAGATCTGGTCTGCGGCTATGATACCCGTTTCGCCGGTCGCGGTCAGCTTTCCATCAACGAGCGTGGTGTATTCGAGCTCGATGCCGGCGACCTTGTCGTCCTTCAGCGCGATGCGCTTGGGCTGGAGCCAGTGACGGATGGTGACGCCCTTGGACGCTGCCAGGTCCTGCTCGAATTCCGACGCGTTCATGTGCTCCTTGCCGCGGCGGTAACAGATCGTCACCTCCTCGGCGCCGAGCAGCTTTGCCTGGACGGCTGCGTCGATGGCGGTCATGCCGCCGCCGAGAACGACAATGCGGCGACCGACGGCAATGTCGGCCTTGGTCTTCGACTGGCGAAGGGCGGCGATGAAGTCGACGGCATCATCGACGCCTTCCGCATTTTCGCCTTCGATGCGCAACGCGTTGACGCCAGCAAGGCCGAGTCCGAGGAAGACGGCGTCATACTGCTCGCTCAGGTCTGCAAGCGAGAAATCGCGGCCGAGCGCCTGGCCGTGACGAACTTCGATGCCGCCGATCGACAGGACGTAGTCGACTTCGCTCTGGGCAAAATCGTCGACCGACTTGTAGGCGGCGATGCCATATTCATTGAGGCCGCCGGATTTCTCCCGGGCGTCATAGATGACGACCTCGTGGCCCTTGATCGCAAGGCGGTGGGCGCAGGCAAGCCCTGCCGGGCCGGCGCCGACTACGGCAACCCTTTGACCGGAGGAGGCGGCGCGGGCGTAGAACTGTTTGTTCTCTTTCATCGCGATGTCGGTCGCATAGCGCTGCAGGCGGCCGATCTCGACCGGGCGCTCCTCGGCCGTGTTGCGCACGCAGGCCTGCTCGCAGAGCGTTTCGGTGGGACAGACGCGGGCGCACATTCCGCCCAGAATATTCTGGTCGAAGATGGTCTTGGCCGAGCCGATGGGGTTGCCCGTCGATATCTGCCGAATAAACAGCGGGATATCGATGGAGGTGGGACAGGCCGTCATGCATGGCGCGTCATGACAGAAATAACAGCGGTCGGATGCGACCAATGCCTCGTGCCTGTCGAGGGCTGGATGGAGGTCGGAGAAATTGGTTTCGTAGTCCGCGAGCGGCAGGCGGCCGCCGAGGATCCCAGATTGCGTCGTTCCCATTTTTGGCTCCCAATGTTTTCTCAGGATGATGGAACGGTAACACGCTTTATTTTTTTATCAAACGGTAAAAGTTTGCCGTTGAAATGACCTGAAAGCCTTGTGCTCCGGGACTTTGCCGTAGACGTGCCAAGTGCTTGTTCTTGAGCGCTGTTTGACAGGGCAGGGCAAATAGTGGCAGCAAATCAGAGCGGGATGAGGAAAAGTGTGTGCGGGTTTCCGCCCGCATCCGGATCTAGCTCAGGGAAGCGATCACGATGTTTTTGGGTGAATCCGACCCCAAGACGTCGCGATCGCGGGGGAACGGAGAATTGGCATGGCGCGCAGGGCTGAGGCGAACAACAGGCTTGACGATGCTGCCCGCGCGGGCTGGCTCTACTATGTCGCCGGCCGCACACAAGACGAGATCGCCACGGTGATGGGCATCTCGCGCCAATCGGCGCAGCGGCTGGTGTCGCTCGCCATGGCCGAGCGCCTGATCAAGGTCCGGCTCGATCATCCGATTGCCGCATGCCTTGAGGCCGCCGAACGGCTTCGCGAAAGATACGATCTCAGACATGTGGACGTGGTGCCCAGTGATCCTGGCTCGAGTTCGACAACGGTCGGCATCGCTGAAGCCGGAGCTGCCGAGATCGAGCGCTGGCTCAAATTGCCCGAGCCCCAGGTTCTGGCGATCGGCACCGGCCGCACCCTGAAGGCGGCGATCGACCAGCTGCCGGCGATGGAATGTCCGCAGCATCGCATCGTGTCGCTGACCGGCAACATCGGGCTCGACGGCTCGGCCGCCTATTACAACGTCATCTTCAGCATGGCTGATGCGGTCAAGGCGCGGCATTTTCCGATGCCGTTGCCGGTGCTCGCCTCGTCGGCGGAGGAGCGTGCGGTGTTGCACAGCCAGAGCCTCGTCCAAGTGGCGCTGAAGCTCGGTGCGCAAGCCAATGTCGCCTTTGTCGGCGTCGGCGAGCTCGGCCCCGACGCACCGCTTTGCCAGGACGGGTTTCTGTCCCAGGACGAAATGGGGCAGTTGACGAAATCGGGTGCAGCCGGGGAGATCTGCGGCTGGATGTTCGACCAAGACGGCGCGTTGATGGCCGGCAGCTTCAACGATCGCGTCGCCTCGGTTCCGCTCCCATCCCGTGACAATGCCTCGGTGATCGGTCTCGCCAAGGGACGGCGCAAATACGAGGCGCTCAGGGCCGCGCTCAGGGGCCGGATCATCAACGGCATCATCACCGATGAGGCGACTGCCGCCTATCTGCTCAACGCCTGATCGCACTGTCTCTGCTTGGGAAGGGCCGGCCATGCGCCGGCCTTTGCGCGTTCATATGATCGCCTGCTGATAAAAAATCCGCAATCAAAACAGCCCCGTACCGTCTCTGTTTGCAGCGCAGCAACGAAAGCGGATTGACATTCTTTTGCGATAAGTGAGTAATTGCCCATGAGCGAGGCAAATGCTCAATTTCTTCTGGGAGGAAGTCGATGAATTTGAGAACTTTCCTGCTGGGCACATGCTCGGCAGTCGCACTGTCAGGTCTGGCCCAAGCAGAAACGCTGACCATTGCGACCGTGAACAACGGCGACATGATCCGGATGCAGAAGCTGACGGATGATTTCACGTCCAAGAATCCGGACATTACGCTCGAGTGGGTAACGCTCGAGGAAAACGTGCTGCGCCAGCGCGTGACGACGGATATCGCCACCAAGGGCGGCCAGTACGACATCATGACCATCGGCACCTACGAAGTGCCGATCTGGGCCAAGCAGGGCTGGCTGCTGCCGCTCGACAATCTCGGCGCCGACTATGATGTCGACGATCTGTTGCCGGCGATCCGCTCGGGCCTGACCATCGACGGCAAGCTCTATGCCGCACCGTTTTACGGCGAAAGCTCGATGGTGATGTACCGCAAGGACCTGTTCGAGAAGGCTGGGCTGACCATGCCCGACGCGCCGACCTGGGACTTTATCGCTGAGGCAGCCCGCAAGATCACCGACAAGAACAACGAAGTCTACGGCATCTGCCTGCGCGGCAAGGCGGGCTGGGGCGAGAACATGGCGTTCCTGACGGCAACCGCGAACGCGTTCGGCGCGCGCTGGTTCGACGAGAACTGGAAGCCGCAATTCGACCAGCCGGAATGGAAGAACGCGCTCGACTTCTACGTCAAGCTGATGAACGACGCCGGACCGCCCGGAGCATCCTCGAACGGCTTCAATGAAAACCTGTCGCTATTCCAGACCGGCAAGTGCGGCATGTGGATCGATGCGACGGTTGCAGCCTCGTTCGTGACCAACCCGAAGGAATCGACGGTGGCTGACAAGGTGGGCTTTGCGCTTGCGCCTGACACCGGTCTTGGCAAACGCGGCAACTGGCTCTGGGCCTGGAACCTCGCCATTCCCGCCGGTTCGCAGAAGGTGGCAGCGGCCGAAAAGTTCATCGCCTGGGCAACGGGCAAGGACTATCTGAAGCTGGTTGCCGACAAGGAAGGCTGGGCCAACGTTCCCCCGGGCACGCGCACCTCGCTCTACGCAAACCCTGAGTACCAGAAGGCAGCGCCGTTTGCGAAGATGACGCTCGACTCGATCAATGCCGCCGATCCGAAGAACCCGGCCGTCAAGCCGGTGCCCTATGTCGGCGTGCAGTTCGTGGCGATCCCCGAATTCCAGGGGCTCGGCACGGCGGTCGGCCAGCAGTTCTCGGCGGCCCTTGCCGGTCAGATGAGCGTCGACGACGCGCTTGCCAGCGCCCAGACACTGACCGAACGCGAAATGACCAAGGCCGGTTACATCAAATAGCGCTCCCAAGGGCCCGGGGTGCCGGCCGCAAATGGCTGGCGCCCCGGTAATTTCCCTCAAGTCGGGCCTGCGCGGGATCACGCGCCGGCCCGACCCGATCTCGAAACAGCGTTGAATTCCGTCATTTGGGGGGACGCCATGGCGACCTTGCACACCCGCTCCGCCGCGCGCCTGATGATCGCGCCCTCGGTGCTTCTGCTTCTGGCCTGGATGATCGTTCCGCTGGCCATGACGATCTATTTCTCGTTCCTGCGCTACAATCTCCTGATGCCGGGAATGGAAGAGTTCGCGGGCTTCTCGAACTACAAGTACTTCCTCACCGATCCGGCCTTCTTCCACGCGATCTTCAACACACTCGCCATCGTGCTCGGCGTGCTGTTCATCACCGTCGTCGGCGGCATCGCGCTGGCGCTGCTGCTGGACCAGCCGATGTTCGGGCAGGGGATCGTGCGCATCCTGGTGATCGCGCCGTTCCTGATCATGCCGACCGTCGCGGCACTGGTGTGGAAGAACATGTTCATGAACCCGGTCAACGGGCTGTTCGCCTGGGTGGCCAAGCTCTTCGGGCTGCAACCCTTCGATTTTCTCGCCAATGCACCGTTGATGTCGGTGATCCTCATCGTCGCCTGGCAGTGGCTGCCCTTTGCGACACTGATCCTTTTGACGGCGCTGCAATCGCTCGACGAAGAGCAGAAGGAAGCAGCCCAAATGGACGGCGCCAGCGCCTGGAGCCGCTTCATCTATCTCGTGCTGCCGCATCTCTCCCGCGCCATCACCGTGGTCATCCTGATCCAGACGATCTTCCTGCTCTCGGTCTTTGCGGAAATCCTGGTGACGACCAATGGCGGCCCGGGCACGCAGAGCACCAACCTGACCTTCCTCGTCTATGCGCAGGCCTTGCTGCAGTTCGACGTGGGCGGCGCATCCGCCGGCGGCATCATCGCCGTCATCCTCGCCAACATCGTCGCATTCTTCCTGATGCGCATGATCGGCAAGACGCTGGAGGCTTGAGACCCATGGCACGCAATGTCTCCACCCGAAGAAAGATCGTCGTTACCGTCGTCGCCTGGACGATCGGCATCCTGATCTTCTTCCCGATCCTCTGGACGTTCCTGACGAGCTTCAAGACCGAGGCAGAGGCGATCGCCTCGCCGCCGTCACTGTTCTTCTTCGACTGGACGACGGAGAACTACCATGAGGTGCAGAGCCGATCGAATTACTTCCTGCACTTCATGAACTCCGTCGTCGTCTCCTTCGGCTCGACGCTGATCGGCCTGATCATCGCCATTCCGTCTGCCTGGGCGATGGCGTTCTCGCCGACCAAGCGCACCAAGGACGTGTTGATGTGGATGCTCTCCACCAAGATGATGCCGTCGGTCGGCGTATTGGTGCCGATGTATCTGTTGTTCCGCAACACCGGCCTGCTCGATACCCGCACCGGCCTCGTCATCGTGCTGACGCTGATCAACCTGCCGATCATCATCTGGATGCTCTACACCTATTTCAAGGAAATCCCCGGCGAGATCCTGGAAGCGGCACGCATGGACGGTGCTTCTCTGTCGAAGGAGATCATCTATGTGCTGACGCCGATGGCGATCCCCGGCATCGCCTCGACACTGCTGCTCAACATCATCCTTGCCTGGAACGAGGCGTTCTGGACGCTCAACCTCAGTGCCGCGAAGGCGGCGCCGCTGACGGCTTTCATCGCCTCATACTCAAGCCCCGAGGGCCTGTTCTACGCCAAGCTTTCGGCGGCCTCGACCATGGCGATCGCCCCCATCCTCATACTCGGCTGGTTCTCGCAGAAACAGCTCGTGCGCGGCCTCACCTTCGGCGCGGTCAAATAAGGGATACGACAATGGGAAACATAACGCTCAGAAACGTCTCGAAGGTCTTCGGCGCCCATGCCGTCATCCCGTCGATCGACCTCAACATCAACGACGGCGAGTTCGTCGTCTTCGTCGGCCCGTCGGGCTGCGGGAAGTCCACGCTCCTGCGGCTGATCGCCGGGCTTGAAGATGTGAGCGATGGCGAGATCGTCATCGACGGCAAGAACGCCACCGAGCTACCACCCGCACAACGCGGCCTGTCGATGGTGTTCCAGTCATACGCGCTCTATCCGCATATGAGCGTGCGCTCGAATATCGGGTTTCCGTTGAAAATGGCGAACGAGGACAAGGCCGTCATCGACAAGAAAGTGGCCGATGCTGCGCGCGTTCTCAATCTCACCGACTACCTCGACCGCAAACCGCGGCAGCTCTCGGGCGGTCAGCGCCAGCGCGTCGCCATCGGCCGGGCGATCGTGCGTCAGCCGAAGGCGTTCCTGTTCGACGAGCCGCTTTCGAACCTCGACGCTGCCTTGCGCGTCAACATGCGGCTGGAAATCAGCCAACTGCACCAGGACCTGAAGACGACGATGGTCTACGTCACCCACGATCAGGTGGAGGCCATGACCATGGCCGACAAGATCGTGGTGCTCAATCGCGGCCGCATCGAACAGGTCGGCTCGCCGCTCGATCTTTATCACAAGCCCGACAATCTCTTCGTCGCCGGTTTCATCGGTTCGCCGCGCATGAACTTCGTGTCCGGTGCGCCGGCCGCCGCCTACCAGGCACACACAATGGGCATCCGGCCGGAGCATCTGGTGCTGTCCAAGGAAAGCGGCACCTGGGGCGGCACGGTCGGGGTTGCCGAGCACCTGGGCTCGGACACCTTCCTGCATGTCAACGTCGACAATATCGGAACGATGACGGCGCGCGTCGGCGGTGATTTCGCTGTCACTCACGGTGATCGCGTGTTCCTGACGCCTGACGCCCAGCGCGTCCACAGGTTCGACGACAAGGGGTTGGCAGTTCGATGAAACGTCTTCACGGGAAAAGCGCGCTGATCACCGGGTCTGCGCGGGGTATCGGTCGCGCTTTTGCCGAAGCCTATGTGCGCGAAGGCGCCCGGGTGGCGATTGCCGACATCAACATGGCGCGGGCGCGTGAGACAGCCGCGGAGATCGGACCGAGCGCCTATGCCGTCGAAATGGACGTCACGCAGCAGGGCTCGATCGACGCGGCGATAGCATCGGTCGTTACCGAGGCCGGTGGTCTCGACATCCTCGTCAACAATGCCGCGCTCTTCGATCTCGCGCCGATCGTCGAAATCACCCGCGAAAGTTATGACCGGCTGTTTTCGATCAATGTGTCGGGAACGCTGTTCACGATGCAGGCGGCCGCCAAACAGATGATCGCCCAGTGCAGGGGCGGCAAGATCATCAATATGGCAAGCCAGGCAGGGCGTCGCGGCGAGGCACTGGTCGCGGTCTATTGCGCGACCAAGGCGGCGGTCATCAGCCTGACCCAGTCGGCCGGGCTCGACCTGATCAAGCATCGCATCAACGTCAACGCCATCGCTCCGGGCGTGGTCGACGGCGAACACTGGGACGGCGTCGACGCGCTGTTTGCCAAATACGAGAACCGCCCACGCGGCGAGAAGAAGCGGCTCGTGGGTGCCGAAGTGCCCTACGGGCGCATGGGAACGGCCGAGGATCTCACGGGCATGGCGATTTTTCTCGCGTCAGCCGAGAGCGACTACGTGGTGTCGCAGACCTACAACGTCGATGGCGGCAACTGGATGAGCTGAGGTCCGTCTCTCAGACGATGCCTTCAAAAGGAACGGGATCATGACGACCAAACTTTCTCTTGCCGCGCTCGATGCGGTCAAGGCCAAGGCCGGTGTGCCGAGCTACGATCGTGCCGATCTCAAAGCCGGCATCGTGCATTTCGGTGTCGGCAACTTTCACCGCGCCCATCAGGCCGTCTATCTCGACGATCTCTTCAATGCCGGACACGACCATGACTGGGCGATCGTCGGGGCCGGTGTCTTGCCGTCCGACGAACAGATGCGGGCAAAGCTTGCGGCGCAGGATTTCCTGACAACGGTGGTCGAGCAGGACAACAACCGCACCGGTGCCCATGTGACCGGCGCGATGATCGATTACCTGAAGCCCGGGGATATCGCGGGCATCGTCGCCACGCTTGCCGATCCGGCGATCCGCATCGTTTCGCTGACGATCACCGAAGGCGGCTACTTCATCGACCCAGCCTCCGGCGTCTTTAACCCGACCCATCCTGATATTGTCGAAGATGCGCAGAAACCGGCTTCTCCGAAGACGGTCTTCGGCCTTGTCGTCGCAGGCCTGAAGGCCCGCCGGGACAGGCATATCCCGCCGTTCACCGTCATGTCCTGCGACAACATTCCGGGCAATGGCGAAGTAACGCATGCGGCGGTCTCGGGCCTCGCGCGGCTCTTCGACCCTGATTTCGCAGACTGGATCGATGCCAATGTTGCCTTTCCGAACGGCATGGTGGATCGCATCACGCCGGCCACCGGCGCACGCGAAATCGGCATCGTGGCGACCGAGTACGAGATCGAGGACGCCTGGCCGGTGTTCTGCGAAGAGTTCAAGCAATGGGTGCTGGAAGATCATTTTCCGCAGGGGCGTCCGGCACTCGAAAAGGTCGGGGTACAATTCGTGCCTGATGTCGCGCCTTACGAGCACATGAAGATCCGCATCCTCAATGGCGGCCACGCGGCGATCGCTTACCCGGCCGCCTTGCTCGACATTCATTTTGTGCACGAGGCGATGGAGGAGCCGCTGATCCGTGCCTTCCTCGCCAAACTTGAGCGCGACGAGATCATTCCCGTCATTCCGCCGGTTCCGAACACCGATCTCGGCGATTACTACAAGTTGATCGAGACCCGCTTTTCCAATCCGAAGATCGGCGACACGATCCCGCGGCTGGCGCAGGATGGCTCCAACCGGCAACCGAAATTCATCCTGCCGTCGACATCCGACCGGTTGGCGCGGGGCGAGGATGTCGTCGGTCTGGCGTTGGTCTCGGCACTCTGGTGCCGCTACTTCGCCGGCACCACCGACAGCGGCAAGGCGATCGTCTTCAACGACCAGAACGCCGATCGGCTTCAGGCGGCGGCGGCGGCCGCCAAAGAGGATCCGATGGCTTTCCTGGCATTGTCGGACATCTTCGGCGAAGTCGCGCGAGCCGATCTTTTCCGCAAGCGCTTCCACCAAGCATTGAAAACCCTTTGGGAAAAGGGTACGCGCGCTACGCTCCAGCTTTATCTGGACGGCAAGCTTGGGGAGTAGGGTATCATGGCGGACGGCGCGTCCAGGCTGGTGATCTTCGATTGCGATGGCGTGCTGGTCGACAGCGAACCGATCTCGCTCGAAGTCCTGGTCGATGTGCTCTCGTCCGCTGGCGTATCGATGACGACGGAGGAGGCGACCGAACGGTTTCTCGGCCGCAGCCTCAAGAGCATGTCCGCCATCCTCCACGACGAGTACGGCCTGGCGACCGACGACGCCTTTCTCGATGACATGCGCACGCGGCTCTACCAGCGGTTCCGCTCGGAGCTGCAGCCGATCGCCGGCATCCGCCGTGCGGTCGAAGAGCTTGGCGTTGCCTGTTGCGTCGCCTCGTCCAGCCAGCCGGAACGCATCCGGCTATCGCTGACCGTCACCGGTCTGATCGATCTTTTCGAGCCGAACATCTTCTCTGCGACGATGGTCAAACATGGCAAGCCTGCGCCCGACCTGTTTCTGCTGGCGAGCCGGGAGATGGGCTATGCGCCCGAGGACTGTATCGTCGTCGAGGACAGTCCGGCCGGTATCGAGGCGGCGCATGCCGCCGGCATGCGGGCTTTCGCTTTCGCCGGTGGCGGGCATGCGCGCAACGACCGGCATAGGCAGACGCTGGCCGAGCTCAGCCCGGACGTGCTGTTTGACGACATGGGCGAATTGCTACAGTTTGTCCGCCAGTAACAGGGACGGGGACCTCCATTGATGCGTGAATTCGTCGTTGCGGTCGATGTCGGTACCGGCAGTGCCCGCGCGGGTATCTTCGACCGGGCCGGCAGGCTGCTGGCACGTGCCGACCTGCCGATCGCCATGAACCGGCCGGAGGAAAATCATGCCGAACATGATTCGGACGATATCTGGAGAGCCGTCTGCGGCTCGGTGAGGGCTGCCCGAGACAAGGCCGGCATCGCGGCAGAGGATATCGCTGCCATCGGTTTCGACGCGACGTGCTCGCTCGTCGTTCGCGACCGGGACGGGGCGCCGCTTTCCGTCAACCGGAAAGGCGAGGGCCGCTGGGACACGATCGTCTGGCTCGATCATCGGGCGCTTGAGGAAGCCGATTTCTGCACCGCAACCGGACATCCGGTTCTCGATTTCTCCGGCCGCGTCATGTCGCCGGAGATGGAAATGCCGAAGCTGATGTGGCTCAAGCGAAACTTGCCGGCCCAATGGGAGAAGGCGGGTTACTTCTTCGATCTTGCCGATTATCTCTCCTGGCGGGCGACGGGCAGTGCGGCACGCTCACGCTGCACATTGACGGCGAAATGGAACTATCTCGCCCATGAGAAACGCGGCTGGCAGGCGGACTATCTCGAACGCATCGGCCTTGAGGACCTGCTGACGCGAGGCGGATTGCCGGAGGAAACGCTGCCGGTCGGAAGCTCGGTCGGTGGCCTGTCGGCGGAAGCTGCAGCAGACCTTGGCCTGGATACCGGCTGCCAGGTAGCGCCGGGATTGATCGATGCCTATGCCGGCGCGCTCGGCGTTCTCGGCGGTTTTGTCGGAGAGCCGGAAAAACTCGAGCGGCAGCTGGCGCTGATCGCCGGAACATCGAGCTGCATCGTCGCCTTCTCCAAGGATATGAAGCCCGGCTTCGGCATGTGGGGACCCTATTTCGAGGCCGTGCTGCCCGGAGCCTGGCTGATCGAGGGTGGGCAATCGGCAACCGGCGCGCTGCTCGATCACATCGTGCGCATCCATGGCGGCGGACTGGAGCCGACGACCGAGACCCATGGCCGCATCATTGCGCGCGTCCAGGAACTGCGCGCCCTGCACGGAGCACAATTTGCCGAGCGGCTGCACGTCCTGCCGGACTTTCACGGCAACCGCTCGCCGCTTGCCGATCCGCACGGCCTCGGTGTCATCAGCGGCCTGCCGTTCGATTCGTCGTTCGATGCGCTTTGCCGGCTTTACTGGCGCACCTGTGTCGCGATCGCGCTCGGCATCCGCCATATCCTAGAAACGATGCGTGAGGTCGGCTATGAGCTCGATACGCTTCACGTCACGGGCGGCCATGTTCGCAACGCCCTTCTGATGGAGCTTTACTGCGATGTCACGGGGTGCCGGGTCGTGGCACCGGATGCACCTGACGCCGTGCTTCTCGGCACGGCGATGGCGGCAGCCGTCGCCGGTGAGGTTCACGCCGATCTCGCGGCATCCGGCGTTGCCATGGCATCGGGCGGGCAGGAGCGATTGCCGAACGCTCAGATGCGCGACATCTACGATCGCGACTACCGCCGCTTCCTTGCGCTCTACCGCCATCGGGACGAACTCGACGCGCTTCAATAAAAATGATCGGCATACGCGAAACGCCGGGAACCTTTGCTTGCGTCACGCATTTTATCTGCAGACCGGACGGTGGCGCGCATCGCCCCCAATGTGGCGCCGGAGGTAATCCGCCGGTTTACAACTCACACTCCCCGTGTGAGTTGAACAATGTCAGCCAGTGCCTTCCCTCGGCACTGGCTGTTTTGTTTTCAGCCCTCGGATCGCCCAGTGGATCGCCGGGTGGGCCGCTTGAACAGGCAGCAGCAGACATACAAAAGCCGGCGACCGAAGCCGCCGGCGATAAAGCGTTGCGTCGATGGTTAGGCTGCGGCCTTGGTCGACTCGTTGAAGAACAGCGCCTGGCTGATCAGAGCCTTCACCATATCGGGGTTGAACGGCTTGGTGACCAGGAAGGTCGGTTCCGGGCGTTCGCCGGTCAACAGGCGCTCGGGGAAGGCGGTGATGAAGATCACCGGAATCGCGCTGGTCTTGAGGATGTCGTTGACCGCGTCGATGCCCGAGCTGCCGTCGGCAAGCTGGATATCGGCAAGCACCATGCTCGGCCGGGTCTTCTTGTAAAGCGCGATCGCCTCGTCGCGGGTGCGGGCAATGCCGGTGACGCGGTGGCCGAGGCTCTCGACCATGTTCTCGATATCGATGGCGATCAGCGGCTCGTCCTCGATGATCATGATATCGGTCGCGACCTGACGCGAGATTTCCTGCGAGGCGCGGTCGAGAAGCGCGCCGATCTTGTCGTCGCTGACGTCAAGGATTTCGCTGGCTTCTTCGGGGCGGAAACCTTCGACCGATACGAGAAGGAACGCCTGGCGAGCAAGCGGCGACACGTTCGCCAGGTTGACCGATGCGCGTTGCTCCCACGCAAAGGGCGAAATCGGTTCGGGAACCAGCACTGACGAGGACCCGAAGAGCGACGTATAGAGACGGAACAGCGAGACCCGGTCGTTGCTGGCCTCCGGGAAAATGGAGGTGTCGGCAATCAGGGCTTCGAGCACGGCGGCCACATAGGCGTCGCCGGATGTCTGCGAGCCGGTCAATGCGCGCGAGTAGCGGCGCAGATAAGGCAGCAGCGGCGCGATCCGTGTGGACAATGTCATGGGGAACTCCCTCGAGATATTAATTGCGGTGACGTCCGAAAACGTTCCACGCAAAAAAAAGTTCCGAGAGGGAACATTTCATTTTTCAGACGCGTTAAGGCGGTAATGAACACCACAAGGCGACAGATTGACAATGAAGTATAAAACAGGGGCGGGGCGCACTTCCGGTACGACCTCATGGACCGAAGACCCAAACGCACAGATCGCAGCCAAGCTGAAGGCGCTCTATCAGTCCGTTCAGGAAGAAGCGATACCCTCGCGTTTTCTAGATCTTCTGGAGAAACTCGATGCGGCCGAGCAGCAGTCGGTTCTGCAGGGTAGGGAGTGAGCGCCGGAATGTCGTCGGAAAAGAATGATTTCAAGCGAGAGATGCTCGCCGCCCTGCCGAGCCTTCGCGCTTTTGCCATGTCCCTCATCGGTCGCCATGACCGGGCGGATGATCTTGTCCAGGACACGATCATGAAGGCCTGGGCCAAGCAGGACCATTTCCAGATGGGCACGAACATGAAGGCCTGGCTGTTCACCATCCTGCGCAACGAACTCTATAGCCAGATGCGCAAGCGCGGACGAGAAGTCCAGGACAGCGACGGCCATTTCACCGAGTCGCTCGCCCACCATCCGGAACAGTATGGTTCGCTGGACCTGCAGGATTTCCGTCGGGCACTGGAAACACTGCCCCCGGATCAGCGCGAGGCGATCATTCTCGTCGGAGCGTCGGGTTTCTCCTACGAGGAGGCGGCGACGATCTGCGGTTGCGCGCTCGGCACCATCAAGAGCCGGGTCAATCGCGCACGCCAGCGCCTTCAGGATATCCTCCAGGTTCAGGGCGAAAACGACTACGGTCCGGACGAAACGTCCGCTCCCATCACCTCTCGGGCATTCGTTTCCTGATTCGAAAGCTTTTTTGGCCGCCAGAGCGTTGCAAATCGAGAGCAGCCCTGCTTTCACTGGCGGCCTGAATGCCTCCGCATAGGAGCGCCGTGCGTCGATGGCAATTGGCGCCGGTGGCCGAGGCGGCAGTTTGGAGTTGAGGCCGGATGCGCGAAAAACGAGAAGAAAACACCGCCTCACCGGAGACATCGCTGCTCGACGCGCCCGAACGTCTGCGTGTGCTGCACGCGACAGTGCCGGATATGGCCGTCCCCGATACGGATTTCGACGGCATTACCGAAATCGCCGCCCGCCTCTTCGATGCGCCGATCGCGCTCGTCAGCCTGCTTGACCGCGAGTGGCAATGGTTCAAATCCGCTGTCGGCACGTCGGAGCCGCGGGCGTCATCGGAAGATTCGTTCTGCGTACACGCGGCCGCGGATTCCGGAGGCGCCGGCCTCGTCGTTCTCGACGCTTCAGCCGATCTGCGGTTCCGCAGCCGACCGCTTGTCGCCGGTGCGCCATTCCTGCGCTTTTACGCCGGTGCGCCGATCGTCCTCGATGGCCAGCCGGTCGGCACGGTCTGCGTGCTCGACGTTGCCGTGCGCGGCGAGGTTGCGCCGCATCTGATGGAACAGTTGCGCCGGCTTGCCGGCCTTGCCGCTGCCCTGCTCAAGCTCAAGGACGAAGCGCGTCGTCGTGCCATCAAGGAAGCAGCACTTTCGCGCGAGGAACAGCGTCACGCCATGGCGCTGGAGGCGGCCAACATTGGCAGCTGGCTCTGGGATGTCCGCTCCGGCGTGATCGCCGGCAACAGCGCCTTGATGCGCATGTTCGGATTGCCGACCGATCGTTCGTTCGGCGCAAGAGAAGTGTTCGGTGCCATCCATCCTGACGACCGCGGAGCCACCTTCGCCAAGCTTCGTCAGGCGATGAAGGCGGATGAGGAATATGACGGCATGTTCCGGATCGGCGACACCGGCCGGTGGCTGCTCGGCCGCGGGCGGGTGCATGATCGGGACGCCAAGGGAAACCCGCTGACCTTCATCGGCGTCACCATCGATGTCACCGACCAGCAGGCGTCGGTCCAGCGGACGCGGCTTTTGCTCAAGGAACTCAATCACCGGGTCAAGAATACCCTGGCGATGCTGCAGTCTCTCGCCCGCCAGACGCTGCGCCAGACCAGCGACCCGGCTGAATTCATGACCGCCTTTGCCGGTCGGCTTCAGGCGATCTCCGAGGCGCACGGGCTGTTATCGGATCACGAGTGGGGCACGATCCGGCTTGCGGACCTGATCTCCAAGCAATTGATGCCGCATGTCAGCGTCTATGCGGATCAGATCGAACTGCACAAGGATGAGGTGCTGCTTGGGCCGGATCAGGCGGTCGGCCTCGGGCTTGTGCTGCACGAATTGGCGACCAACGCGGTGAAGTACGGCTCGCTGTCGGTGCCGAATGGCAAGGTGGTGCTGACGGCGCGCAATGTCGTGGAGGAAGGCGAGGCGGTGCTGCACCTGACGTGGACTGAGGTCGGCGGACCGCCGGTGCGCGAACCGAAACGTCGAGGCTTCGGCTCCATCCTGATAGAGCGCAGCCTCGACAAGGTTCTCGGCAGTTCGGTGAAGGTGGAATACATGGCGGCCGGCGTGACCGCCTTGATCCGCGTGCCGCTCTAGGAATCCCTGCGTTTCTTGCCGGTGCCGAGCAGGGCGCCGATGGCCAGTGCGGTGCCGACAGCAACGAGCGGATTCTTGCGCAGAATGCTTGTCGCAGCCAGGATCGTCAAATTGGTCTTCACCATCGAACGCCGGCGGCGTTCTTCTGCCAGGCGCCTATCCCGGCCCTCCAGGGCAATCATGACGATGATCACGATAAGAGCCGTGAGAATGAGGGCTGCTGCAATCGACGCGGCGGCGATGACAGGTGAATAGGTGGCGCTGAGATAGAGCGCGACCGCGATCAGTGCGAAGACGTAGGCGGTGACAAGCAGCACGGCGACGACGGCGCAGAGCGCGGCGTTGCGCTTGAAACGGGATGCGCTGGCGCCGATGTCGGCGGCCAGCAAGGCGGACAGGGCAGCCCCAAGTGGACCCATGCGCTTCTACTCCTGAAAGACGTCAAAACGGGTGGGACGCTTGCGGCGTTCCCACCCTGTTGCGTGGTGGCCTCACGCTCGTCTAGCGCCGCAGGAGGGCGGCTGCGACCAGGCCGATCAGCGCTGCTGTGCCGAGCGTTGCGAAGGGGTGCTCGCGGACCGCATTGCGCAGCTGTTTTTCCGTGCCGGCGTAACGGCTACGCAGGTCGCCCAGCAATTCCTCGCCGGTTGCAAGCAGATCCTGAAGGCCGGCTTCGGCCTGTTCGCGCGCATCGTGCGCCTTGTTGCGCGCCTGTTTCGACGCATCGGCGCCGCGATCGGCAAGCAGTGCCGCCAGCGCTGCCATATCGCTTCGCAGTTCGCTGAGCTGATCTTCGATGGAAATGTCCGTGAGCGCACCGTTGCGCTTGCTCGACCGTGAACTGGAACCTGAGAAGAGGCCTGAAGCCATGATTGGTCTCCTTTTCGCTGCAACGCCGGCCAAGGTCGACCGGCGTGATCTGCTCGAACCGGCATGCGCGCTCATCATCGCGGCCGGCCTTTCACGGAGAACAACGCACGAGTGCGCAAATTGTTTCGATAAATCTTGAAGTTGGCGCGATTTGCAGCGGGGCGGTCAGAGCGTCGCCGTCTGCGGCAACACGAAGGGCACTCCGGCGGCCGGCATGGCGCTGACCTGCATGCGGCAACCGAACACCGCCTCCATCGTCTCGTCCGTCAGCACATCGCCTGGCGCACCGCTTGCCCGGATCACGCCGGACTTCATCATGATCATCCGGTCGGCGAACATCGCCGTCAGGTTGAGGTCATGCATGACGGCGATGACGCCGCCGCCCTGTTCACAAAACCGGCGCGCCAGCTGCATGATGGTCAGCTGATGGCGGATGTCGAGGCTCGAAACCGGCTCGTCGAGCAGCAGGTAACGGGGCTCACCATCGGCGACCGGGTTGGAAATCTGACAAAGGACGCGCGCCAGCTGCACCCGCTGCTGCTCGCCGCCGGAAAGCTCCTGATAGAAGCGGCCAGCAAAGCCGCCGAGATCGACAGATTCGAGCGCGTCGGCTGCAATGCGGTCATTGGCCTTGGTATCGGCGTTCGCACCCGCGGTCAGGCCCAAACGCACCACTTCGCGGACCGTGAAGGGAAACGAAATCACGGTCGATTGCGGCAGCACGCCGCGTTTCAGCGCAAGTTCCCAGGGTTTCAGGCCCTTGAGATTGCGGCCGTTGATGCTGACCGAACCGCTTTCCGGCGCCAATTCGCCGGAGATCGCCTTCAACGTCGTCGTCTTGCCGCAGCCGTTCGGCCCGACGATTGCGGTCAACGCCCCCGGTGCTGCCTCGAGCGAAATGCCGTGGATGACTTGGCGGCCGCCCAAACGGACAGAAAGGTTCGATACGGTGATCATGGTCTTGTCTCACAGCCCCATGGTCGTGCGACCGCGCAGCAGGATCCACAGGAAGAACGGTGCACCGATGAAGGCGGTGACGATGCCGATCGGCAGCTCGGCGGGTGACGCGATGGTGCGGGCGATCATGTCGGCCAGGATCAGCAAGGTTCCGCCGAGCAGCGCCGATGCCGGGATGAGATAGCGGTGATCCGGGCCGATGACCAGCCGCAGGAGATGCGGCACGACGATGCCGACAAAGCCGATGCCGCCGCTGACGGCGACCGACGCGCCCGTTGCCGCGGCAACGCTGACGATGGCGATGTTCTTCATGCGCTGCACTGGGATGCCCATATGGAAGGCGGCGGCTTCGCCGAGCGTAATCGCGTTGAGGCCGCGTGCCAGGAAGGGCGTGACGGCGAGCGACAGGAGAATGATGGGGGCAGCCGCGCCGATCTTCGTCCAATTGGCGCCGGCAAGCGAGCCTAGACCCCAGAAGGTGACATCGCGCAGTTGCTTGTCGTCGGCCATGAAGATCAGCACGCCGGTGAAGGCGCCGGTGAGCGCGCCGAGCGCGATTCCGGCGAGAAGCAGCGTCGCAACCGATGTCTGCCCGCCGCGCGTGGCAATCCGGTAGAGCAGGAGCGTGGTCACGAGGCCGCCGACGAAGGCAGCGATCGGCAGGGCGTAAAAACCAAAGAGCGCAAATAGCGGGCCGAACACCGCCGAACCGAGCACGATCAGGAGGACTGCGCCGAGGCTCGCGCCGGAGGAAACGCCGACGAGGCCGGGATCGGCCAGCGGGTTGCGAAACAGCCCTTGCATGACCACGCCGGAGACGGCGAGCGACGCACCGACGAGCATGCCGAGCACGGCGCGCGGCAGCCGGATGTCGAGAATGATGATGCGATCGCGAACGCTCAGGACCTGATCCGCCTCGCTTGTACCCAGGAGCCAGCGCACGACATTGGATAGCGACGCGTCGGCAGCGCCGGTCATGATCGAGCTGACGAAGGTTGCCGCTGCAAAGACGACGAGCAGCACAATGACGACGCCGGCCAGTCGTGCACGATTGCCGGACCGCCATTCGGCCCGGATATCGGCAGCAAAGGCGGTCAGGCGCATGCCGCGGTCCAATGCCTCACTGCGAGGCATTGGCCTTCTTCCCGTAGATTGCGGCATTGAGGTCGCGGATGGCGCTTGCCGTGCGCGGGCCGAAGCCGAGCAGATGCAGGCCGTCCATGCGGATCAGCGCCTGTGTCTTGGCGGCGGGCGTCAGGCTCAGCGACGGCAAGGCGAAAAGTTCGGCCGCCTTGGCGCTGTGCTCGCCGCCGCGATCCATCATCAGGATGACGTCGGGCTTGGCCTCGATGATCGCCTCGTCGGTCAGAGCCTTGTAGCCCGGAAACTGGCCGGCAGCATTGATCGCGCCCGAGAGCTCGATGATGCCGTTGGCAGCCGTGCCGGTGCCCGAAGCCATGATCTTGCCACCCTGGGTGCTGAGCACGAAAAGAACGCGCTTGCGCTCTCCTTCCGGGCGCTTGGCACCATCGGCAATCGCCGCAGCAAGGTCGGTTTCCACCGACTTTGCGAGCGCTTCGGCCTTGTCGGGCACATTGAGGAAGGTGCCGACCGAGCGGATCTTTGTGGGGATGCTGTCCTTGTCGAAGGTTTCCGGCACGCTGGTAAAGGCGATATTGGCCTCCTTCAGGATGGCAAGCGCTTCCGGCGGGCCGCTGCCTTCGACGGCGACGATCGCGGTCGGGTTAACCGCGATGATGCCTTCAGGGGCGAGCTGACGCATGTAGCCGACGTCGGGCAGCTTGTTTGCCGCTTCCGGATAGGTGCTGGTCGAGTCCCGGCCGACGAGGCGACCCTCCTCGCCAAGTGCGTAGATGATCTCGGTGATCGCGCCACCGACCGAAACGACGCGCGAGACGTCCGGCTTCTCGATGCTTTCCGCCATCGCCGGTCGGATGAACGACGGCGCCCCCGGCGCCACGGCGGGCAGCAGGAAAGGAGCGGAAACCGCGAAGGCGGCCAAAGCCAGCTCCCAGCGGCGAAGGCGGCGGAAGTCGAGACCCTTGATCATCACGCTGTCCTTAAGCTGCGACGGTGGTGTCGAGGCGCGCCAGGCCCTCGGCGATATCGCGCCACTCGGGGCGCTCGGCAAAACCTTCCTTACGCTTGCCGAAGAACTGGATGATCATCTCGCCCTTGGCGTCCAGCGCCTCGATCGAGGTGACGTGACCATCGGCAGTCGGCTTGCGCACGGCCCAAAGCTCGGCAATGTGGTCGGTGCGTAGGTGAAGGTGGAAGGTCGGATCCATGACGTTGAGCCAAGGGCCCATCGGGGCAATCTTGGCGATCGGGCCGGAATGGATCTGGATCATGCCGCGGTTGCCGACGAAGCACATGATCGGCAACTCGATCTCGGCGCTGGCGCGCATCATCGTTTCGACACTCGACGGGTCGAGGCGCCAGGCGAAGTCGTCGCCGATGTGCTGCAGGGCCTGGCGGCGGCCGATCTTCAGCTTGCGCAGCAGGCCGTGGAACTGATGCGTGTCGGTCATCTTGGCCCAGCGGTCACGCAGTTCGGTAACGTCGACGACGTTTTCCGGCTTGTCGTCGCCAGCCGGCGTGCTGGTGTCGGCAACAAAGGTCTGCGCCTGGTCGTCGAGGCGGAAGTCTTCGACGATCTTGTCGTAGGCGGCGACGTTCGACGCCGGGCGCAGGTGCAGCTTGTGCACGGCATTGCCCCACTTGTCGAAGAACTGCAGGCTCTTGCGCGCTTCGCCGCTGTCGTCGGTCTTGGTCACGGCGAAGGCATGCGCCCAGGCGCTCGGGAAGACGCGCAGGTCGATCTGCTCGCCAAGAACGATGCTCGCCATCTCGCCCGTCGTGATTTTTTCAAAGACGCCGATCTTTTCGTGAACGGCGCTCTCGTTGCGGGTTAGCGCCATGACCTCGCCGAGCTCCTCGGCGCGCAGAAGGAAACGGTTGGCATCCGCGTCGATGCGCACCGCGGTCAAACCACATTCGGCGGCCACGAGCGCTGCTTCCGAAACGCCGAGCTGAGCCGCGATGTCGCGCTCGCGCATTTTCGGGTTCTCGGCGCGGTAGGCGCGGATTTCGGACGGGGTGGGACGGAGGCTCTCGGTCATTGTCATTCGCCTATTTGTTCAGGATCAGTTTGCCTTGGCGGGTGATCTTCATGCGGTAGATCGCGCCGTCGTGGGAAATGAGGATCTCGTTTTCGCCGCGAAACAGGTCGCGGCTTTCGACGACCCGCTGGACACGCTGCGCGGATGCCGCAGGTTGCGAAAGTCGCGCATAATCAGTGTCATCAGCTGTCACGGTTCGGTCGTCTCTAGATGGCGGGCCGCGGCGTTTTTCCCGCATTTCCTGCCGCGCAATTCGTTTACTATCTTGACTTCATTACTCATATTTCTTTATGGACGCAATACCGGATCGCCACACTCAAGTTAGATGCTTCACGCTTGTGGACAGATGGCGACGACTTCAACGCTCCGTGGCCCGGAGCGCCGTTCGCGAGTGGTATTAGAATGATGCACTTTTCCCGTATGATTGCTCCCGTGGCCCTCGCATTTGCGCTTGCAGCAGGTGGCGCTGCAGCACAGGAGGCGGCACTCGCCGGCGCGCTCAATATCGAGCTGAACGAGGTTGCGCCGTCGCAGAAAGGCTGCAAGCTCACTTTCGTTGCCGGCAACGCCTTCGCCCAGAGCCTGAGCAAGGTTTCCTTCGAATTCGTGATTTTCGATCAGAAGGGTCTGGTCGAGCGCATGGCGGTGCTCGATTTCCGCGACCTGCCTGCCGGCAAGACCAAGGTTCGCCAGTTCGATCTGCCCGGCACCAATTGCGAGGCGGTCAAGAGCCTGCTGATCAATGACGCACCTGCCTGCGTCGGCGAGGGCGTTCAGGGCGACGCTTGCATGAAGGCACTCAAGACCGGCTCGAAGTCGCCGGTCGAACTCAAGGGCTGATGTCCGGTTTTTACATTGAGTACTGCGTTTGCGTCGCGGTTCGCGGCGGAGGTTAGGCTAAGATGAAGCATACCATCAAATGGATCGGCGCGATCGCCTTCTCGCTCGTAGCGCATGCCAGCGGTGCGATGTATCTCGCCTCGTCGGCGCCGCAAGACGAGCCGGCCTTCGTGATGGGCGGCGTGGCGACCGAAGTCGCCCTTCTCGGCGATGCCTTTGATGAAACGCTGCAGGCCGGCGATCCATCCGAAATCGTCGAGCCGACCGAAGACACGCCCGACGAGCTGAAGCCCGAGGAAATCCAGCCGGTCGAAGAGTTGACGTCGACGACGCCGGAGATCGTGGCCGAGCAGCCGCATGACCTGGTGGCAACGGAAGCCGACGTCATTCTTCCGGCGGAACAGGTTCCCACCTTGCAGGTCGCCGAAGCTGTGGTCACGGCCAGCGTAGCGCCGGTCGAGACCGTCGTGCCGGAGGAAAAGCCAGAGATCGTGGAGCCGAAGAAGGAGAAGGTTGAAAAACCCGAACCGAAGAAGGATCCGGTCAAAAAGAAGAAGGTCACCCGCAAAAAGTCGGGCGACAAGGGCGAGCAGGCACAGAGCCAGGTCAAAGGCAAAGCCGACGGTCTGGAGAATGCCAAGTCCGCCACGGCATCCGGGCAAGGCAAGGTTTCGTCGGCCGAGGGCAATGCCTCCTTTGACAACTACAAGGGCAAGGTGCGCACCAAGGTCAACAGGAAGCATCGCTATCCCTCCCAAGCCAGGCGCCAGGGCATAGCCGGCACTGCAACCGTAAGCTTTGTCGTGTCGGCGGACGGCGGGCTGTCCGGCCTTCGCCTGGCAGGAAGTTCCGGCTCGCCGATTCTCGACCAGGCGGCCCTCGATACGGTGCGCCGTGCGGCACCGTTCCCACCGATCCCGGCCGATGCCGGTCGCAGCAGCTGGACCTTCAGTTTGCCGATCGCCTACAATCCGGGCTGAAGCCAGCGATTGACGCCGGGCGAGGTCAGCCGAAATGTCCCGGCGGCCTCTCGAAATAAATATGATTACAAAACTCATGTTTATACTTTACTCTGAATATCAAGTTTAATAAGTTGCCGCCGTGACGCAACCGAACGGTGTGTGTCGATCCCGATGCGATCGGTTGCCATGAGGGCAGCTGACGCAGCAATGAGGCGGAGAAGATTGCATGCGCGGCAAGCGTCACCACAATGCGGCCAAGAGCGGCAAGGGTCGTTCCGGTTCCGAACGGGTCGAGGTCCGCGAAGAGGTCGCCAAGACGACACTCGAAGGCCGCAGTTTTCTCTATGTCGGCGGGCGCGACTGCCAGGTCGCCCATCTGCGCGAAATCGCCAGTTCCTTCGGTGCGGAGTTGCTGCATCACGATGGCGGCCTGCGCGAGGCGGTATCGCGCATCGACCGCGTCCTTCCTTCTGTCGACTGTGTCTTCTGCCCGATCGATTGCATCAGCCACGATGCGTGTCTTCGCGTGAAGACCGGCTGCAAGAAGTGGGGCAAGGCCTTCGTGCCGCTGCGCAACGGTTCGAAGTCGAGCCTCGAGCGGGCGCTGCAGGACCTCACCAACAGCCGCAACGACTAGAACCACCCAAAAACATGACGCGCGGCGATGGCGAGTGGCTGCCCGCGCGCCTGGAGATTTCGACATGATTGAAGACCGACAGGACAAGTGCATGATGATCGGCCTGCACAAGTTGGCAGCGCAAAATGGCGATGGGCTCGTGCCCGAACTCTATGAATTGCTGACGCGGCGCTCCCGCATGCTCGAAGAAAACCCGAATGTCACCGAGTTCCCGTCCTGGGAAACGCGCCGGCCGGGCCGGGATCCCTTTGGGCTTGCGGAGGCGCAGGAGGCCACTATTGTTGCCTTCCCGAGAGCGGCCAACGAGCCGGCTCGCAAGAAAGACAGCGCATAAGAGGCAGGCTATGTTCTACGCAATGAACCGTTTTCGTATCGCCATCGGCCAGGAAGAGGCTTTCGAAGCCATCTGGAAGGGCCGCGATTCAAGCCTTGCCGAAATGCCGGGCTTCCTCTCGTTTCATCTTCTGAGGGGCGAAAGCGTGCCGGAGGAGGGGTATACGCTCTTCGTGTCGAATTCGACCTGGAAGGACAAGGATGCCTTCTCGGCCTGGACGAAGTCGGAGAATTTCCGGGCCGCCCACAAGAACGCAGGCGACAACCGGGCGATGTATCTAGGGCCCCCGAAGTTCGAAGGTTTTTCCGTCGTCGAAGGCGCCTGATCCCCCGCGCTGCGAACGGTCTTTAAGCGTCACGGCGCCTTCTTTGGAAGGAAGGCGCCGAGCGAAACGGCAAGCCAGCCGGCCATGATCGTCGTGCCGCCGAGCGGCGCCGACATCGGAAACAGGCCCTGTCCCGCCATGTGGCGCATGGCGAGGTCGGCTGAAAACAGCGCCGTTCCAAATGCGATCAGCAAGGCTGCGACCGGAGCGGTGCGGAAGCTCGGCCAGGCCGCGTAAAGTGCGACGAGCGCCGGGGCATGCGCCAGGCACATGGCGGAGATCCCGGCAAGCAGCCTGGGGTCGGGGCCATGCGATGCGGCGGCGGCGCTGACCACCCCGGCAAGCCCCATCAATCCGGCGACAAAGAGCGTCGTTGCGCGCAATCCACTTGAAGGCATCGTCATTCCTTGTTCTGCATGTGCAAGGCGAGGCGGGTGATGGGATCGAGGATAATCTGCCGCAACTTCGGATGGGTCACCGTTTCTTCCAGCGCGCGGGTGAAGCAGAGCAGCCATTCGTCCCGCTCCTGCGGCCCGATCTCGGCCACGAAATGCCGGCGCCGCAGCATCGGATGGCCACGTTTTTCCACATAGATCGGCGGCCCGCCGAGCCAGCCGGTCAGATACTCGTAGAATTTTTCCTCGCTACCCGACAGGTCAGGCGGATGAACCGCGCGACAACGTGCGGCTTCCGGAAGCGTGTCCATCAGTTCGTAGAAACGATGGGTCAGCGCACGCACCGTTGGGTCGCCGCCGATCGCGTCATAGAGGGTCGTCGTTTCCTGATCTGCCATCGCCGCTTCCTTCGTGCCTTTGTCCTAGCCCGCCAGGACCTGACGGACAACGGCTTTCCGCCTCTTGTTTTTGCGGCGTTTCGGCGCGGGATTGTCGCGGTGATCTTGACAAACCGTCCAGACGGTATCTTTATAATGCCATGACAGACGCCCATCGCCGCAAGAAGCAACCCGAACAGGTCCGCCAGCAATTGCTGGAGGTCGCCGCGCGCCTGTCGCATGAGCAGGGGGTGGCAGGCATCACGCTGGATGCGGTGTCGCATGCGGCCGGCGTCAGCAAGGGTGGGCTGCTGCACCATTTTCCCAACAAGTCGGCGCTGCTCGATGGATTGTTCGACGATCTCGTCGTGCGGTTCGATGCGGCGATCGAAAAGGCGATGGCCGCGGATCCGGTGGCGCAGGGGCGTTTTACCCGCGCCTATGTCGATGTCTGCTCGACGCTCGACCCCGATGCGGACGTGCCCGGCTGGCGGATGCTGACGATCGCGATGATTGCCGAGCCGAACCTGAAGGTCCGCTGGCGCGAATGGGTCAATCGCCGCTCTCAGGAGTTCGCGGAAACCGACGCCTCGCCACACTGCGTGCTCGCCCGGTTTGCGGCAGATGGCCTCTGGCTCGCCGACCTGATGCAGAGCCATGACCTTGATGCCGCGGCACGCCTCGCGCTGGCCGACAATCTCAAAGCGCTTTCAACGCGATAGGTCGGAGGGAGACCAAAATGAACCCCGCCATGCTCTATGCCGTCCTGGTCGTTGCGATCGTCTTTGAGGTGCTCGGGACCTCGGCGATGCAGGCCGCACAGCATTTTACCCGGCTGGTGCCGACGGTGACGATGGTCGTCTGTTACGCCATCGCCTTCTTCTTCCTGTCCTACACGCTGCGCTATATCCCTGTTGGCATCGCCTATGCGGTGTGGAGTGGTCTCGGCATCGTCTTGATTTCACTCGTCGGATACTTTGCTTTTGGCCAGAAGCTGGATCTTGCCGCCGTGATCGGGCTCGGGCTCATCATCTGCGGCGTCATCGTGCTCAACGTCTTCTCCAAGTCCACGTTCCACTGAAAATCTCTCTGCCGACATCCGGTCGCTGACATCAGGCAGGGCAAAAAGCGCTTGCAAAGGCGTTGGCGCATGACTAGTTCTACGAATTGAAACCGCTTTCAATTTTAACAGCTGCGCATAAACGGGAGTTTGCCGATGCCAATCCGGACAGTCGTGTGGGGCGAAAACATCCATGAGCAGACCAATGAGGTCGTGAGAAGCATCTATCCCAACGGGATGCACAACACGATCGCGGCGGCGCTGAACACCGACGTTTCGATCGAGGCGACGACAGCGACGCTGCAGGAGCCGGAACATGGCCTGACCGAGGCGCGACTCGCTGCGACCGATGTGCTTCTGTGGTGGGGGCACAAGGATCATGGTGCGGTCAGCGACGAGGTGGTCGAGCGCGTCGCCAAGCGCGTCTGGGAAGGCATGGGCCTGATCGTTCTGCATTCCGGTCATTTCTCGAAAATCTTCAAGCGGCTGATGGGCACGCCTTGCGCGCTCAAATGGCGCGAGGCCGGCGAGCGTGAACGCGTCTGGGCGATCAATCCGCGCCACCCGATTGCCGAGGGCATCGGCGAGAATTTTGTCCTCGAAAACGAAGAGATGTATGGCGAGCAGTTTTCCGTGCCGGAGCCGCTGGAGACGGTGTTCATCTCGTGGTTTGCCGGCGGCGAAGTGTTTCGTTCCGGTCTCACCTGGCGCCGCGGTGCCGGCAACATCTTCTATTTCCGTCCGGGCCATGAGACCTATCCGACTTATCATGACGCCAATGTCCAGAAGGTGCTGCGCAACGCGGTCAAGTGGGCCTACAACGCCGACAACCGCTACACCGCGATCCACGACGCGCCGAACGTGCCGGTGGAAAATGCGCTGGAGCCGATCGTCGAGCGTGGGCCCAAGCTGCATGAGGCCGGCGAAGCCGGCTACAGGTGATCGCTATGCGTCTTCTTGTTGTTGGAACCGGCGGCATGGCCAACAGCCATGCCGAAGCCTTCGCCGGGATCGAAGGCGTAGACATGGTGGGGGCGGTCGACGTCGACCCCAAGCGCGCCAAGGACTTTGCCGAGAGACACGGCATCGCGAACACCTTCACCTCGCTCGACGAGGCGATCGCCTGGGGCAAGTTCGATGCGGCGACGAACGTGACGCCGGACAAGGCGCACCACCCGACGACGTTGGCATTGCTTGCTGCCGGCAAGCATGTGCTGTGCGAAAAGCCGCTCGCGGAAAATTACGCCAAGGCCGCGGAAATGGCCGATGCGGCGGAGCGATCTGGCCTCGTCACCATGGTCAACCTAACCTATCGCAATGTCGCGCCGCTGCAGAAGGCGAGGGCGATGGTGCTGGCCGGCGATGTTGGCAGGCTGCGCCACCTCGAAGCTTCCTATCTGCAGAGCTGGCTCGTCTCCA
This sequence comes from Ensifer adhaerens, assembly GCF_013283195.1. Lineage (GTDB taxonomy): Bacteria > Pseudomonadota > Alphaproteobacteria > Rhizobiales > Rhizobiaceae > Ensifer > Ensifer adhaerens_G. Next base: position 136,781 of record NZ_JABEKT010000006.1, read on the forward strand.
AGGCCTGGGGCGACTGGGCGACGGAATCGCAGTGGCTCTGGCGACTGTCGACCAAACACGGTTCGAACGGTGTTCTGGGCGATGTCGGCATCCATATCCTCGATTTTGCCGGTTATGGCGCCGGCACCGACGCCGAGCGGATTTTTGCGCGGCTGAAGACCTTCGACAAGGCGCCGGAAAACCGCATCGGCGAGTATGATCTCGACGCCAATGACAGCTTTGTCATGACCGCCGAGTTCGGCAACGGTGCCATGGGCGTGATCCATGCCAGCCGCTGGGCGACCGGCCACCTCAACGAGTTGCGGCTTCGGCTGCACGGCGACAAGGGTGCGCTTGAAGTGGTGCATACGCCGGATGGCTCGACGCTTCGTGCCTGCCTCGGCACGGATGTCGAAACGGCGACCTGGCGCGATGTCGATGCCGGCACGGTGCCGACCAACTACGAGCGGTTTGCCGCCGCGGTTAAGGACGCCAAGACGGTTGAGCCGGGCTTCCGCCATGCCGCGAACCTGCAGAAGGTGCTGGACCTGGCGCTGGAGACCGAAGCCGAAAGGCGCGAACTCTCGGTTTGACAGCGCTTCAGTTCGGAGGCGGTGCGGTGGAACTGCGCATGACCAGCTCCACCGGCCAGACCTGGCACAGATCGGCCGCTGGCGTGCCCTGAAGAAGGTCCAGAGCCATCTCGGCGATCCGCGTTCCCGCAGCGCGGATCGATGAGCGCGTGGTGGTGAGCGTCGGGATCAGGTTCTCGGGGCTCAGATACGGAAAGACGTCGTCGTGGGCGATCAGGGAGATGTGTTCGCCGACGGTCATTCCGGCGCTGCGGATGGCCCGCATCGCGCCGAGCGCCGACATCATCGAGCCGGCCAAGACGGCCGTCGGCCGGTTTTCCTGTGCCAAGAACCCCTGCATCAGGCGAAAACCCATCTCGTCGGTGAAGTCGCCATTGCCGAGCAGGTTGGGATCGATATCGATGCCGCGCGCGCCGAGGGCTGCCGCATAACCGTCCTGTCGATGTTCGGTGAAGGTATAGCCGCGATGGCCGTTGACCAGCGCGATGCGGCGGTGGCCGAGAGCGGTCAAAAGCTCGGTCGCCTGGCGGATCGCGCCGAAATTGTCGATGTCGAGAAAGGCGAAATTGCCTGCGGTCCCGGTTCGCCCATGCAGGACGAAAGGCAGCCGCAGCTCGGTCAGAAGGGCGATGCGCGGATCGTCGACCGCAGGCGAATGCAGGATGACCGCATCGACGCGCTTGCTGGCGGCAAGCCGGCGGTAGGTTGCAAGCTCCGCTTCCCGCGTGTCGACGGTGGAAAGCAGGATATCGACATCAGCCTGCTGCAGCCGGCTGCCGAGTCCGCCCATGAACTCGCTGGTGTGCGGGCCGAAATCGCCGCCGCCGCGAAAGACGATGCCGATGGTGCCGACGCGTCCGGTCGCAAGCCCGAGCGCGCTGGTGTTCGGCCGATAGCCGAGTTCGGCTGCCGCCTTCAGCACCCGTTCGCGCGTCGTCTTCTTGACTTCCGGATAACCGCTGAGCGCACGGCTGACCGTCGTTTGCGACAGCCCCAGCTGGCCTGCGAACTCCTTGAGATTCATTTCATTTTCCCGTTGCCCGATAAAGCATAGCCTACCGGGCCTTGACCACGCAACAAGGAGCGATCTCAGGGGGCAACAGTCGAGCCGACGGTGTTTTCCACCGATTGGCCAAGGCGGCGGACCTGATTGCCGTAGTTGGCGCGGGTGCGTGGGTCGAAGATCATGATCGGCGTCGACACAGCGACGCTGGCGGCGCTGCCGACGGTCTGGGCGGTGCCGAGCGTCACGGCGCCGATGCGCTCCCCGAGGCCGACATCGGAATCGGTGACCGTCTGGCCGGCGATCAATCGGTTGCCGAGCAGTTGCACGACTTCAGGGCTTTCGGCGAATTTGCCGTGGTTCAACTTGTCGCCGCCTTTCAGCGCCGTCAGGTCGAGAACGGTGATGCCAGCGGTTTCCAGCTGGGTGCGATAGGGCTCGACCGTCGGGTCGATTTGTCCGAGACGGTCGATATTGCCGGAAATCCGGCGGGAGAGGTTGAGCGCACGGTCGTCGCGCGACACGAACAGCGTGAACTTCGGCCGTGCCTTGCCCATCGCCTGGATCTGCTTGCCGAACACGTCGACGTCGAGATCCGGCGAGGCGAGGATGACGTCGGTGATCTTCGGCGCGATGCGGCCATCACGGATCGCCATTTGTCGGAGCGCCTCGACCGTGACCCACGATCCCATCGAGTGGGCCATGACGGTGATTTCGCCGACCTTCGGGTCGCGCGCCGCGCGGTGCAGCAGGTCTTCGAGCGCGTCGCGCGAATAGTTGGTGCTTTCCTTGTCGTAGTTGTAGTCGAAGACGCTTGCGCGCGACGGCCAGGTGAAGATCACCGGCGCGACATCCGTTCCCGAATCGTGGACGATCTGGGCGTAGCGATAGACCGCGTCCTCATAACGGTTGTTGAAGCCGTGGACGAAGATCAGCACGCGCCGGCTTTTCGGCAGATTGCCCTTCAGCCAGGACTGCGCGTCGTCCTTACCCTTCAGCGGCGTCACACTGACGGTCGAAAACTCGCGTTCGGGATTGGCCGGCAGTTTCTTCGGCCACTGAACCTGACCAACCGTGCGGCTCTTTTCGGGCGGGATCGAGACGACAATTTCGGTAAGCGACAGTTCATCTGAGCGCTCGCCGCTGAAAAGCACGCCGGGCTCGGTCGAGGGCGCGCGGGTGGTGGCGACCAGCAGATCGACTTCCGAGGCGCCGCCGGCCGTTCCCGATGGAACGAGCACGCCGACCGGTCGGCTGGCACAGGCTGCCAGAACGGACGCCAGGAGCAGAACGGTGGCGACGCGGCCCACTTGGCCCGGTCGGCCAGCCCAAGAAAACAAACGCAGCAACAAAACCCCCAATACCGCATCATGCGGCGCGCCGATCCATAACCCCGGATCCGGCCAGTCTCATGCCCTAGAAATGGCAGAATTTCTGCCCTCGGCATAGCTTTTCGGCCTGTTCGCGCCCTCTCTGATGGTGCACGTGCGGCAAACATGCAACATTTCGCGACAGCGGGCGTTGGGTAAAACCCCTCAATATCAATTGAAAAGGGATCGGCGTTTCAATAGCATCCGATCTTTCCTCCTTCGGTGCGGCATTGTATGCCTCATCCGATCTCCCTGAAAACATAAGGAAATCCGGAATGCAGGCGGTTTTCGATGGCCATAATGACGTGCTTCTGCGGCTATGGCAGAACGCGCGCAAGGGAAGCGACCCGGTTGGCGAGTTCGTCGGCGGTACCGACAAGGGACATATCGATGCGCCGCGTGCGAAAACAGGCGGCCTGATCGGCGGTCTGTGCGCGATCTACGTTCCCTCGGGCGATCTGGTGCTGGCGGGTCCGGACGCGAATGGCCACTATGCCACACCGCTCTCCGCGCCGCTCGAGCATCTGCCGTCGCTGGGCGTCGCCATCGAGATGGCCGATATCGCTGTCCGTCTCGATCGGGCCGGCGCCTGGAAGCTTTGCCGTTCGACCGCCGAAATCCGCGATGCGGCCGGGCAGGGCACCTTTGCATCCGTGCTGCACATGGAAGGCTGCGAGGCGATCGGTGCCGATCTGTCGTCGCTCGAAACGTTCTATGCCGCCGGCCTGCGTTCGCTCGGACCGGTCTGGAGCCGCCACAACGCCTTTGCCCACGGCGTGCCCTTCGCTTTCCCGATGTCGCCCGATACCGCGCCGGGCCTGACCGAGGCCGGTTTTGAGCTGGTGAAGGCGTGCAACCGCCTGGGCATCCTCATCGATCTCGCCCATATCACCGAAAAAGGGTTCTGGGACGTCGCCAAGGCGAGCGACCAGCCGCTGGTCGTCAGCCACTCGAATGCCCATGCGCTGACGGCGGTTGCGCGCAACCTCACCGACAGGCAGCTCGATGCCGTCAGTGAAAGCAAGGGCCTCGTCGGTCTCAACTACGCAACCACGATGCTGCGCGCCGACGCGCAGGAAAACGCCGCGACACCGCTTTCCGACATGGTTCGCCACATCGACTACATGGTCGAGCGGATGGGGATCGACTGCGTCGGGCTCGGTTCCGACTTCGACGGCGCGACGATACCGGAAGATATCGGCGATGCGGCGGGCGGCCAGAAGCTCGTTGCGGCGCTCAAGACCGCCGGATATGGTGACGCCGAACTGGCAAAGATATGCCGGGAGAACTGGCTGAGAGTTCTGGGGCAGGCTTGGCACGAGGCCGCCTGAACCCATGAAGAAGAGCCCCGAAAGGGGTGCAAACGAGGGAACTGCAAAAAATGATGCACAAGCTCAATGGACGTCTTCGTCTTCTGACCGCTTCGGCGGCGCTCGCCATGGTGATGGCCGCGACCGCACCGGCCTTTGCCGAAACGCCAAAGGACACGCTGGTCGAAGCCTTTGCAATCGACGACGTCATCTCCATGGATCCGGGCGAAGCCTTCGAGCTGACCGCGGCCGAAATCACCGGCAACACCTACAGCATGCTGGTTCGCCTCGACATCAACGACACCACCAAGGTTGTCGGTGATCTGGCCGACAGCTGGACCGTGTCTGACGATGGCCTGACCTATACGTTCAAGCTGAAGCCCGGCCTGAAGTTTGCCTCCGGCAATCCGGTGACGGCTGCCGATGTCGCCTGGTCGTTCGAGCGCGCCGTCAAGCTCGACAAGAGCCCCGCCTTCATCCTCACCCAGTTCGGCCTCACCGGCGACAACGTGACGGAAAAGGCCAAGGCCACCGACGACACGACCTTCGTCTTTACCGTCGACCAACCCTACGCACCGAGCTTCGTCTTGAACTGCCTGACGGCAACCGTCGGCGCCGTGCTCGACAAGAAGCTGGTGCTTGAAAACGTCAAGCCTGTCACGCCGAGCGACGAGTACAAGTACGACAACGACTTCGGCAATGAATGGCTGAAGACCGGCTATGCCGGCTCGGGCCCGTTCAAGCTGCGCGAATGGCGCGCCAACGAAGTCATCGTTCTCGAGCGCAACGAAAACTACTATGGCGAACAGGCAAAGCTTGCCCGCGTCATCTATCGCCACATGAAGGAAAGCTCGGGCCAGCGCCTGGCGCTGGAAGCCGGCGACATCGACGTCGCGCGCAACCTGGAGCCGGGCGATTTCGACGCCGTTGCGAAGAATGGCGACCTTGCCACGACCAATGCGCCGAAGGGCACCGTCTACTACATCAGCCTCAACCAGAAGAACGCCAACCTTGCCAAGCCTGAGGTGCGCGAAGCGTTCAAGTACCTGGTCGACTACGATGCAATCGGCTCGACCCTCATCAAGGGCATCGGCGAAATCCACCAGAGCTTCCTGCCGAAGGGCGTTCTGGGTGCGCTTGACGAGAACCCCTACAAGTTCGACGTCGCCAAGGCGAAGGAACTGCTGGCCAAGGCCGGCCTTGCCGACGGCTTCACCGTCACCATGGACGTACGCAACGGCCAGCCGGTCACCGGCATTGCCGAATCCTTCCAGCAGACGCTCGGCCAGGCCGGCGTGAAGCTGGAAATCATCCCCGGCGACGGCAAGCAGACGCTGACGAAGTACCGTGCCCGTAACCACGACATGTATATCGGTCAGTGGGGCATGGACTATTTCGACCCGAACTCGAATGCCGAAACCTTCACCGCCAACCCCGACAACTCCGACGAAGGCAAGAACAAGACGCTTGCCTGGCGCAATGCCTGGGACGTTCCGGAACTGACGAAGAAGACCAAGGCTGCCCTGCTCGAGCGTGACAGCGCCAAGCGTGCGGAAACCTACAAGGAACTGCAGAAGACCGTTCTCGGCGAAAGCCCGTTCGTGATCATCTTCCAGCAGACCGAAGTCGCCGGCTACCGCGGCAACGTCAAGGGCCTGAAGCTCGGCCCGAGCTTCGACACCAACTTCGTTGCTGGCATCTCGAAGGAATAACCCGAAAGGATAGTTCCCTTGAGCATGAGCGGAACAGAACGGATGGGCGGGCGCCGACGCGCCCGTCCAGCGAAGATCGTGGGCGCCGTTTTGCGGTTCCTGGTGATCGTCGTCACCACCTATCTCGGCCTTCTGGCCGTGACCTTCTTCATCGGCCGGGTGATCCCGATCGACCCGGTGCTCGCCGTCCTCGGCGACCGGGCGCCGACGCATGTCGTCGAAAGGACGCGCGAGGCGATGGGGCTGAACCTGCCCCTCTATCAACAGTTCTTCATCTATGTCCGCCAGGCGCTGACCGGTGACTTCGGCATCTCGGTGCTGACGACCAATCCCGTGATGACCGACATCCGCCGCGTTTTTCCGGCGACCATGGAGCTTGCGACGCTCGGCACGCTGATCGGCGCCATCTTCGGTGTGCCGCTCGGTGTTCTCGCCGCCGTCAAGCGCGGCAGCATTGCCGACCAGATCGTGCGCGTCATCGGGCTTGTCGGCTATTCCGTGCCGATCTTCTGGCTGGCGCTCCTGTCGCTGCTGGTGTTCTACGCCCGGCTGAAGTGGGTCGCCTATCCCGGCCGCATCGACATCGTCTTCGAATACACCTTCACGCCGATCACCGGCTTCTACCTGTTCGACGCGCTCTGGCAACGGCAGTGGGACGTGCTGTGGGATGTTTTCCGCCACATCATCCTGCCGGCATCGCTGCTCGGTTATTTCTCGCTTGCGTATATCAGCCGCATGACGCGCAGCTTCATGCTGAACGAACTGCAGCAGGAATACATCGTTGCCGCCCGCGCCAAGGGGCTTTCGGAAACCCGGATCATCTGGGGCCACGCGCTGCGCAATGCCGCCGTGCCGCTCGTGACCGTGATTGCGCTTTCCTATGCCGGTCTGCTCGAGGGGTCGGTCCTGACTGAAACCGTCTTCGCCTGGCCGGGCCTTGGTCTCTACATCACCAATTCGCTGCAGAATGCCGACATGAATGCCGTTCTCGGTGGCACCATCGTCATCGGTTCGGTCTTCATCGGCATCAATCTCCTGTCCGATCTTCTCTATCGGACGCTTGACCCAAGGACGCGCCAGCGATGAGCACCGTCACAGAAACCCGCCCGATGACGCGCCGCGAATGGCTGTTGTCCGATCGGCCGCAATCGCGCACCCAGGCGCGCCTCGGCCGTGCCTACATGACCTGGCAGCGCTTTTCCGCCAACAAGCTGGCCGTTCTCGGCCTCTTGATCCTGCTGGCGCTGGTGTTCATCGCTGCCTTTGCCAACGTGCTGGCGCCGCACTCGCCCTATATCGGCGATCTCGCCAACGCCCGCCTGCTGCCGCCCGGGACCCCCGGCTACCTGCTCGGCACGGACGATCTCGGTCGTGACATTCTCTCCCGGCTGATCCACGGCTCGCGTCTGACGCTCGCCGTCGTGCTGCTCGTCGCAATTATCGCCGCCCCGGTCGGCCTGATCGTCGGCGCGGTCGCGGGCTATGCCGGCGGCTGGGTCGATGCCGTGCTGATGCGCATCACCGATATCTTCCTCGCCTTTCCGAAGCTGGTGCTGGCTCTCGCTTTCGTGGCCGCACTTGGCCCCGGCATCGAGAATGCCGTCATCGCGATCGCGATTACCTCCTGGCCGCCCTATGCGCGCATCGCGCGCGCCGAAACGCTGACGGTTCGCAACTCCGACTATATCGCCGCCGTGCAGCTGATGGGCGCGTCGCCGACGCGCATCGTCTTCCGCCATGTGATGCCGATGTGCATGTCGTCCCTGATCGTGCGCGTCACGCTCGATATGGCCGGCATCATCCTGACCGCCGCGGGCCTAGGCTTCCTCGGCCTCGGCGCGCAGCCGCCACTCCCGGAATGGGGCGCGATGATCGCATCCGGTCGCCGCTTCATCCTCGACCAGTGGTGGGTTGCCACCATGCCCGGCGTTGCGATCCTGATCGTCAGCCTCGGCTTCAACCTGCTCGGCGACGGCCTGCGCGACGCCCTCGACCCGCGGGAGAGCGGACAATGAGCCCGCTCCTGACTGTCGACGACCTGAAGGTCTCGTTTCCGACCCGCACCGGGGTGGTCGAAGCCGTGCGTGGGGTCTCCTTCACGCTCGGGCGCGAGCGGCTCGGCATTGTTGGCGAAAGTGGCTCCGGCAAGTCGCAGACCGGCCGCGCGATCATGGGACTGACGCCCGCGCATGCGCGGGTAACGGCCAAGACGCTTTCCTTTGAGGGCATCGACCTGCTTTCGGCCGCGCCGAAGGTGCGGCGGGATCTCAGAGGCAAGCGGATCGCCATGATCCTGCAGGACCCGAAGTACTCGCTGAACCCGGTGATGAGCATCGGGCGGCAGATCGTCGAGACATTGACGCGACACGAGAAGGTCGGCCGTGCGGAAGCGCGCGAGCGGGCGCTCGACATGCTGGAGGCGGTGCAAATCCGCGATCCCGGCCGCGTCTTCGATCTCTATCCGCACGAAGTTTCAGGCGGCATGGGACAGCGCGCGATGATCGCGATGATGCTGGTGGCCGGCCCTGAGCTGCTGATTGCCGACGAGCCGACCTCCGCGCTCGACGTGACCGTCCAGCTCGAAGTGCTTGGTATCCTCGACAAGCTGGTGTCCGACCGCGGCATGGGCCTGATTTTCGTCTCGCACGACCTCAGGCTGGTGTCGTCGTTCTGCGACCGCGTCATCGTCATGTATGCCGGCAAGATCGTAGAGGAGCTTGCCGCGTCCGATCTAGCAAACGCCAAACATCCCTATACCCAGGGCCTGTTGAACTGCATGCCGGCGATCGGCTCCGATCGCCACCCGCTGCCCGTTCTCGATCGCAAACCGGAGTGGGCCCTATGACGACCGCCACCGTATCCGCCGAAAATCTCGTCGTGACCTATGACGAGTTCAAGGCACTGGATGATGTCAGCATCGATGTCGCGCCCGGCGAATCCTTCGGGCTCGTCGGCGAGTCCGGCTCCGGAAAGTCGACCCTGCTTCGCGCGATCGCCGGCCTTGCGCCGGTGACGTCAGGCAAGATCCGGGTGCATGATCGGGTGCTCGTCGGGAACCGCCGCGACAAGGCGTTCTATCGCGATGTGCAGATGGTGTTTCAGGACCCTTACGGTTCGTTGCATCCACGCCAGACGATCGATCGGCAACTGCTCGAACCTCTCGCCATTCACGGCGTCGCCGATGGCGAGCGCCGCATCCTGAAGGCGCTCGACGAAGTCGGCCTCGGCTCGGGTTTCCGTTTCCGTTATCCGCACCAGCTTTCCGGCGGCCAGCGTCAGCGTATCGCCATTGCCCGGGCGCTGATCCTCGAGCCATCAATCCTGTTGCTCGACGAGCCGACCTCGGCGCTCGACGCGTCGGTGCAGGCGGAGGTGCTGAACCTGCTCGAACAGGTGCGGCGAGACCGCAAGCTCACCTTCATCATGGTCAGCCATGACCTCGGGGTCGTCACCCACATGTGCGACCGCCTGGCGGTGATGCAGAATGGCCGTGTGGTCGAGCGGCTGTCGTCGGCTGATCTCGTCGCAGGGCGCATCGGCGAAGAGTATACGCGCAATCTGATGGTCGCGAGCAAGGGCTTTCAGCGCAAGGGTGTTGCTGCCTGACTTTGAAAAATCAGCCGTCGCGCCGAAGTGGGGTGACGGCTGATCAATACGCCTGTGTCGCAAGAAACGCGGGCAACGCCGACCGCCGGCGCTCCGGAAATCCGGTTCTGAGCATCTTGTCTGCCTTCGGCACTTCCGTCGAAAGCGGGATGCTCCGGGTTCAGCTGCCGTTTTCCCAGGTCGAGGTGGAGTTGGTGATCACCTTGCGAATGTTGCGCTGATCGCGCCATTCCCGTCCCATGTCGCGAATGACCGGCTTTGCCTCCGGCGAGAAGATGTAGTTGCGATAGCTTGCGACGTAGGCTTCCATGGCCGGGTTGACCCCGGAATAAAACTGCTTTTCAGGATCGCGGCTGAGATCCATCAGGCTGGCGCAATGGCGCGCGAAGTTGCCGCGCAGGATTGACGGCGAGGTGGTGAACTTCGGGAAGGTGCGAAACAGCGGGATCTTGATGCCGAGCAGCCGCGCATACTCGTTGCGCTGATGGACGTGGCCCTTGCGTGCGATGTCCCAGTTCTGGTCGGCGGTGTGAAACGATACCTGCATGACGGACGGATCGTCAAAGGGCTCGAAGAGTTCCTTGCCCATGTCCCTAAGCGAAATCCAGTCGTCTTCCAGGTGGAAGACATAGTCCGATTTGCTTGCCGCCCATGTTCTTGCGACGGCGGCGCAAAAGCCGGGCTGCTCCGGCTCGAAAATCACCGCATCGGGAAAGTGCCCACGCATGACCTGAATGCAGGCCGCATGGTCGTCTGGCGTGCCGAAGGCCGGATCGAGATTGAGATAGGTCGATCCCATATCAAGCTGGCAAAGCACCTTCTCGCGAAAACTCGCAAGGGTTTGCGCAAGCAGTTCGGGCCGCCGGGTGGCAACGATGCAAAGGTCAATTTGAGGCATTGCACTTCCTGATCGATGCGGCGGCTTGCTGCCTGCCTTTCGCGCGGTCGCTCCCGGGCGGCGTGCGCGGGAGGTTAAAAGGCGCTGGTAGGGCGTGCCAAACGGCCACAGTATCGCTGCCAATGAAGGTCTTCGCTTAGACCAAGCCACGATCTTGCGCAATTGCGCAGCCTTAGACTTCCATGCGATATTTTCCGACGCAAGACCGCCACGGCAATTCTTCGCAACGGTCTACCTGCCTTCGTATCGACCTGAGACTGGATCATCGGACGGGCGCCGTGCATTCAACGCGTCTTGACGCCGACAACACCAATATGGCGATACCGGGCAGCGGTGGCGGATTGACAAGTTCGCTCCAGTTGGCCCAGAAACCTTGCGAAATGTGATGATCAAGTGACACAGGGGTGATCGATAAAGTGAAGGATACTGCGCTCGAGATTGTCGTGGTTAATCTGGAACGTTCCGTCGAGCGACGTGAGGACATGGTGCGCCTGCTTGAACCGCTCGGATTGCCCTACAGCTTTTTCGATGCGGTCGACGGGCGCAAGGGGCGGCATTCGTCATTTGACCATTTTGACGAGCATCTTGCTGAAGTTCGCAGAGGGTTCATTCTCAATGCAGGTGAACTTGGGTGCTTCGCCAGCCACTATCTTCTTTGGGAGCGCTGCGTGCGAGAGAACAAGCCGCTTCTCATCTTCGAAGATGATGTCGTTCTCAACGACAATTTTGCGGAAGCCTATCACTTCGCCGCCCGCAAGATCGAGCGCTACGGGCTCTTGCGGTTTTCCGGGCACAAGCGGCGCCAATGGGCGACATGCGAGCGCCTGAACGACGCGATGCGCATTGTCCGCTTCGAGCGTGGACCGCACGGGACGTCGTGCTATGCGGTGTCGCCACAGGCCGCATCCAAGCTTTTGGCCACGGCCGCGATTTGGTTCGAGCCGGTCGATTGCCACCTGGATCGGTTCTGGACCCACGGGGTCGGTTCCTATGGGATCTCGCCGTTGCCTGTCACGCACGCGGCGGAAACGCCCGAGCAATCGGAGATCTGGCAGGGAGGCCAGCGTGCAAAGAAGTCGCGGCGCTTCCGGCGACTGCGGGCGATCTACCGCGCGCGTGACGATATCGGTCGCTTCCTGAGCAATCTGCCTTATGTGGGGCGATGGAAAGAGCCGGACGAGGCGTGACGGGTCAGAGCCTGTTGAAGCAACCCAACAATCGAAGGTAATCTCTTGATAATCACGCGTATCCTTGGTGGTCTCGGCAACCAGATGTTTCAGTATGCGGCCGGCCGGTCGCTCGCGTCTGCTAGCGGACAAACGCTCAAGCTGGATCTGACGGAAATGCAACGCTACAAGACCTGGGCTTTCGGGTTGGAGCAGTTTGCAATTCAAGCGGAGAGCGCTCGCCCGGACGAAGTGCCGGCGAAGCCGGGCAGGGGGCTTTTCAACAAGGTGAAGTCGCGGCTTCTGCCCAAGACGTCGCCCTGTCTCATCGCCAAGGAGCGAGCCAACACGTTTGACGCAGCGATCCTCGAATTGCGTGGCCCGGTGCACCTCCAGGGCTACTGGCAGACCGAGAAGTACTTTGCCTCTGTGGCAGATGTCATCCGCAAGGAGTTCGGACTCAGGGCCCCCTTCAGCGCTGCAAGACAAAAGGTCTTGCAGCAGGTGCGCGCTGCCGACGCGCCCGTCTCCGTCCATGTTCGCCGCGGTGACTATGTCAGCAATCCCTCGGCCAACTCCATCCACGGGACATGCGAACCGGAGTGGTATGCCGAGGCAATGCGCCAGATGGCTGCGCGCTTCGACAACCCGTCTTTCTTTGTGTTCTCCGATGATCCGGCCTGGGCCCGCGCCAACCTGCCGTCCTGGCCGTCGATGATCTTCGTGGAGCCTCAGGCGGATGGTCAGGACGGCGAGGACATGCACCTGATGGCAGCTTGCCGCGCGCACATTATCGCCAACAGCACATTCAGCTGGTGGGGGGCGTGGCTCAATCCGAACGTGGAAAAGCACGTGATTGCGCCAGCACAGTGGTTTCGCTCGAAGGATCACGATGCAAGCGATATCCTGCCTGCCACGTGGCAGCGTCTGTGGATGCCGCAATCCGAGAAGCCGTGAGCGGCGCTTGACAGGGAGCCAGATCGTTCGGGGCGGAGAACTATCTGTTAAGAGCTGCCGCGGGCTCCGATTTTTTCGGAGATTAGCTCTGAAAAATCCTGTTTAGCATGCAGAATAAAACCGATGGGAACGCCTGTTGTTCTTCCTCGATATGTAAGAGGCTCCGAATTACGCTATGTCGACTGCAAATGACCAATCAGGGAAACGGCAAAATTTCTTTGCTCGGAAGTACGCAAAAATCTCTCGCAAGATAGGGGCCCTCTATCGAGTATGGGTGCTGGGCGACGTCTTCCCAAGAGAAGTGCGCCGATGGTTCAAAGACAAGGGCGATGAGACGCTTCGCCTACAGTACGATCTCAATCCCGATTCCGTGGTCTTCGACGTCGGCGGCTACAAGGGCGATTTCGCGGAGAAAATTTCCGGCCTGTATGGGTGCTACGTCTACATCTTTGAGCCCAGCAAGGACTTCTACGAGATCTGCGTGAACAGATTTCAAGGCAACGAGAAAATTCGCTGCTTCAACTTCGGGTTGAGCGATGTCGACGGCTCGTTCATTCTTTCCGATGACGCTGACGGCTCATCCGTGAAACCGGATAACACGAACGGACAGGGCACAGTCGTGCGCGTTCGCCGTTTCTCCGACGTCGTCCGTGAACTCGATGTCAAGAAGATCGACCTGATCAAGATCAATATCGAGGGCGGCGAATACGATCTTCTTCCTCATATTATCGAGGAAGGGTTTGTTGGCAACATAGGCAATATTCAAGTTCAGTTTCACACCTTCATCAAGGATGCGAAGCCTTTGAGGGCAAGAATAATCAAGATGCTGGAAACCACGCACAAGTGCGATTGGTGCTATGTGTTCGTCTGGGAAAACTGGAGCTTGAGATAACAAGACGATTGCCCGCCCTGCGAATGCACATCGGCAGATGTAATCAATTTGTTTCCGGGCCAACATTGGCTCGGGCAGCTGTGGTGCCCAGATGTCAGCCCCTGATGCCGAAAGCGGATGCGCCTAGCCTCCGGTTACCCACCTGACAAGCTTCCGCGTTTTTTGGCGGATCCGCTTCGACAGTCGGCCGCGGTTTGGATCGAAGTCTTTTTCCCAGCGTATCCCTGCAGCTGACGGTGGCCTGCTTTTGCCTTCGTCTTTCAGCTGGCGAGCCATTTTTGCCAGGATGGCAAAGAGGTTGTGGTCGTAAAGGACACGTCGTCGGGCGGCCACGAGTGCCGGCTGCGCGGTTTCTGCGAGATCGGACTCGATTACCGCCTTGATCGAGCGAATTGCGCTGTCGAAATCGTAGATATCGATCTGGGTGAGGGCGCCGGGAGAGAAGTACTGCTCGATATTGGGGCAGCCGTGATAGATTGGATAAGTGAGCGTTAGGAACGGATCTGCCAGCTTTTCCGTCCAATAATCGGCGTAGCTGCAGTTCTCCAGCGCAATGTGATAGCGATAATCGGACAAGACTTCGGTCTTGTCGCCAAACCCATTGATGTTCCGACCGAAGACATCGACCTCGGCGCCAAAATAATCCTTCAGCTTCCTTACGAAATCCAGCCGTTCCCGGTGTTCCGGTGTGAAGGCCTTGTTCGAAGCGACGACGGACACCAGCTTCGTCTTGGGAGGGTTGAAGGTCTCGAAATCGGCAAATCCAAGTGGCTTGTCCAGGAGCGCACCGCTGTTGCTCCATGCGCCGACATGCCAAGGCAGGCCGACCTGACCGAAAGCCGTCTGTGGATGCCTGGTGGCTCTGTCTGTCGTCAGCACACTGCCGAATTGCGACAGAAAGCCGGACAGGTAGGATTTTACGTTTGCTGGCTCGGAAGCCACGAACACGGCCAGTCGCGGGTTCAGCCTGCCGGATAGTTCTTCGGGGATCCCGTCGAATACGAATACGACATCACAGGATTCGAGGTCGCCGTCGAATTGGAACAGTACATCACCCCACACGGGAGCAGGCTGAGGAAATTGCCTGATCCAGTGCCATGTCGGAATGTTTGAAACGAACCCGGCTTTAATCAAGAAAGAAACCCTTGCATCTAGGCGTTGGCGCGCGGCAGGCAGTTTGCTGCCGGCACCACTCGAATTCGGGCCCGTCGCGTCAACGGGCCGCCGTCACATTACTTCCAATTCGTCTTGCCGAACACCGAGCGCAGCAGTTCGAATTCCTGTTCAAGCGGGTAGTGATGGTTGCCGATGAAGAAGCCGTGTTTGTCGGCCGTATCAGCGTTGCTCAGGTCGCCGGCAACGGAATAGTCGAACCATTTCAGAACTTCGTTCTTGGCAAAGTTGCCCGCGACGATCGGCCGGACATCGACCTGTGCTTCGGTGAGCAAGTGAAGCATGTTTTCACGCGTCACGCCGGAGTCAGGTTCGACAATCAGGCTGAAGCCAAACCAGCTGCTTTGGCCAATTTCGCGCTGGACCCGCAAGAACGGATAGTCGCGCATCAG
Organism: Ensifer adhaerens; assembly: GCF_013283195.1. Lineage (GTDB taxonomy): Bacteria > Pseudomonadota > Alphaproteobacteria > Rhizobiales > Rhizobiaceae > Ensifer > Ensifer adhaerens_G. Next base: position 151,832 of record NZ_JABEKT010000006.1, read on the forward strand.
CTCAAGGAATTTCTCGGCGTTTTTCCGGCGCTCTTCGACGATCTTGGGCAGCTTGCGAAGTTGGGTCAATCCCAGCGCGCCGCTCATTTCCAGGGGGCGCAGATTGTAGCCGGGAAGCACGAAGCGGAACGACTCCGTAAACGGGTCATCGCTTTTGTCGGTCGTCACCCGGTTTACTTTCGGCAGGTTCCTTGTCCAGCCGTGAGCGCGCAAGGACAACATGACATGGAACAATTCCTCGTCGTCGGTCACGACAAGCCCACCTTCCATGGTGGATATGTGATGGCTGAAGAAGGAACTGAAAGACCCCATCAATCCGAACGTGCCGGCCTGCTTACCTTCATACAAGGCGCCCATCGACTCGCAATTGTCCTCGATGAGAGCGATGTCGCGATCGCCGATAATCGCCTTTATGCGGGCAAAATCATTGGGATTGCCGAGCAGGTTCACGGCCATGATCGCTTTTGTATCCGGCGTTATCGCCTGCGACAGCTGTTCGAGGTCGAAGTTCAGTGTCTGTGCGTCGATGTCCACAAAACGGAGCTTCAGCCCATACTGATGAAGCGGGTAGTAGGTCGTGCTCCATGAGACTGCAGGAACGATGACTTCCGCTCCCGGCAGCAGAGGCGACGCGGAGCGATACCGCAGCGCGGCGATCATCAGGAGGTTGGCGGAGGAACCGGAATTGACCATGACGCAATACTTGCTGCCGACATGGTCTGCAAAGGCGCGCTCGAACTGCGAAACCTTCTCGCCCATTGTAAACATGCCAGACTTGATCACCGTCTGGAGGGCTTCGTATTCTTCTTCATCCCAGGTGGAATTGGCTAATGGATAAGGCATATCAGGCTTCCAGTGAAAGATAGTATTCGTAGGTTTCGCGGATACCGTCGCGAAGCGTCGTGCGTGGCGCCCACCCCAGCATCGTCTGTTTCGTTACGTCCAGCAGCTTGCGCTTCATTCCGACCGGCTTTGAAATGTCATGCGCAAAGCTGCCGTCATAGCCGATAACATCAGCGGCAACCTGGTAGTATTCGTTCACGGTAAAATCGTCGCCCAGGCCGATATTGAGCAGGCTCGGCATGGAGGCGAAGTTGGCGATGGCGAAGACGATCGCATCCGCGAGATCTCCGGCGAACATGAATTCGCGCCTTGCCGACCCATCCCCCCAAATCTCGACTGATGTCTCGCCGCGCAGTTTGGCGACATGCAGCTTGTGAATGATCGCGGGTATGAGATGCGAAACGCCCGGGTCGAATTTGTCGAACGGGCCGTACAAATTGCACGGTATGATCGTCTTGTAGTCGAATTGCGGGGTCTCTCTCGTCACGTATTCGCACAAGCGCGCAACGGCGCATTTGGCCAGAGCATATCCTTCATTCGTCGGCTCGAGCGTCCCGCTCAGAACCTGGTCCTCTCGCAACGGATCCTCGCTGTTTCGAGGGTACATGCAGGAGCTGCCCAGGTTGAGCAACCGCGCCACGCCGGCCGATCGGGCCGCAAGGACGATGTTGTTTCCCATAGCCCAATTGTCGGAGAGGAACCGCACCGGGTTTTTGATGTTGGCCTGAATGCCGCCGACGACGCCTGCGGCATGGATCACCAGATCAGGGCTCAATTGCTTGAGGACATTCTGCGTTTGGTTGAAGTCCAGCAGGTCAAGCTCGCTTCGGCCAGGGGCGACAATGTCGATACCGACATTGCGACACAGCGATACGAGGTTGCGCCCAACCATACCGCCTCCACCTGTTAGCAGGATTTTCGTCACTCTCGTACCTCGCTTTGTTCGTGCACCGGCACGGCAGGGTTACTGGCTTTCCATTTCGCGCAGGTCGTGTTCGACCATCTCCCTGACGAGATCCCTGACGCCGATCTCATGCGACCAGCCCAGTTTCTCCAGGGCCTTGGTCGGATCGCCGATCAGCAGGTCGACCTCGGTCGGCCGGAAATAGCGTGGATCGACCTCGACGAGCACCCGGCCGGTCGCATCATCGATCCCCGTTTCCTCCACACCGTGGCCCTGCCAGCGCAGGGTGATGCCCACATCGGCGAAAGCCCATTCGACGAACGTCCGCACTTCGGTGGTTTTCCCGGTGGCGAGCACGTAGTCGTCGGCCTTGTCCTGCTGCAGCATAAGCCACATTCCGCGAACATATTCGCGCGCATGGCCCCAGTCTCGCTTGGCGTCGAGATTGCCGAGGTAGAGTTTGTCCTGTTTGCCGAGCTTGATGGCCGCGGCGGCGCGGGTAATCTTCCTCGTAACGAAGGTCTCGCCGCGCAGCGGGCTCTCGTGGTTGAAGAGAATCCCGTTCGAAGCGTGCATTCCATATGCTTCGCGATAGTTTACGACGATCCAGTAAGCGTAGAGCTTTGCCGCGGCGTAGGGGCTTCGCGGATAGAACGGTGTGGTTTCGCGCTGAGGGACTTCCTGGACCAGGCCATAGAGTTCGGATGTCGATGCCTGGTAGAACCGTGCCTTGTCTGTCAGCCCCAGGATGCGAATGGCTTCCAGCAGCCGCAACGTGCCGAGAGCGTCGGAATTGGCCGTATATTCCGGCGTTTCGAACGAGACCTGAACGTGGCTTTGTGCGGCGAGGTTGTAGATTTCGTCCGGCTGAGTTTCCTGCATGATCCGAATGAGGTTCGTGGCATCCGTCATGTCGCCGTAATGCAGGAAGAAGCGCGCATTCTTCTCGTGAGGATCCTGGTAGATATTGTCGATCCTGGCGGTATTGAAAGAAGAAGACCGCCGCTTGATGCCGTGTACGATGTAACCCTTGTCCAGCAGGAGTTGTGCAAGGTAGGCGCCATCCTGTCCCGTGACGCCTGTGACGAGGGCGACCTTAGATTTCTCAGCCATACGAACTTGCCCCATGGTTAGCTATAAACTTGTGCCAGCGAATTAGAGCCACGCGGAACGGCGCCGTTTCTGTTGCTAGAATCTCGACCGTCAAATCTGCACACTCCACACGTCGCAGGCTGTATATGAAAACAACGGTTGAATAAACCACTTGGCTGCAGCTCCGCCAGCCTTCTCGCAACATTGACCCGGGATGTTATCGGCGAAAAAGCCGAAATGATGAGGTCGGCCTGCAAGCCGGCCCTCATGCGTTGCCCGGATGGCGACGCGCAGCGCGGTGGTCCTGCTGTTGTTGAAGTTATCGCTAAAATAGCGATTGCTGTCTGACCCGTTATGTTGTGCTATCCTGTCACGCTGGCGGCCCTTTGTGCCGGCGAGGCGATGGAGATGCAGCGCAAGCTGGTAGCGATCATGGTGGCGGATTTCGTCGGGTCGACAGCGGCGATGGAATCCCATGAGGAAGAGACCGTGGAGCGCGTCTCCGCCTGTCTGCGGGCTGTCGGCGACACGGTGGTGCGTCACGACGGGCGGGTGTTCAACACCGCCGGCGATGCCGTCCTTGCGGAGTTTGGCAGTCCGGTCAACGCACTTCGCGCAGCCATGGAGGCGCGCAGCTCGCTTGCGGCGATCCCGGATGCGACGCCGAACCACATGCGTTTCGGATTGCATCTGGCCGATGTTTTCGCAGTCGGCGATGATCTGAGGGGCAATGGTGTCAATCTTGCCGCACGGCTGCAATCGAGTGCGGGCGCCGGCGAGATCGAGGTGTCCGAAGCGCTGTATCAGCAGGTGCGCCGGGCCTCGCCCTGCGGCTTCGAGGAGGTCGGCGAGCGGCGCTTCAAGGGTGTCGCCGATCCTATCCGCGTCTACCGGGTGGGCACGAACATCGACCGGCACCGGTTTCTCTCGGCGCCGACGCGCGAGGCACCGCCTGCGTCGATGCGGCCGAATTCGGTCATCGTTACGCCCTTCGTCGCCTTCGCGGCCAACCAGGACGATCAGTCTTTCCTCACGGAAGGTCTGACCGACGACCTCACCCTGGAACTCGGCCGGCTGAAGAGCCTGTTCGTCAGCTCGCGCTCGGCCTCGGTGGCACTGTCCACCCGCGATCCCGTCGAAGTCGGCAGGGCGCTCGGGGTGCGCTACGTCGTTTCGGGCTCGGTGCGCAAGCTCGGTGGCCTCGTCCGCCTCAATGTGTCGCTGTCGGAGACCGCCCATGGCCATCTCGTCTGGTCGGACCGGATCGAGCGGCCGTTCGAGGAACTGCTTGCCGTCATCGACGAGGTGACGGCCCGGATCGCCGCAACGGTGGCCGGGCGGATCGAGCAGGCGGAGCTGGTGGCTGCGCGGCTGAAGCGGCCGGAGAACATGTCTGCCTACGAATACTATCTGCTTGGTCTCGACCATCATCGCTTGATCGGCGTCGCCGACAGCCACATCGGCGAAGCCATGCGCTGGTTCGAGCGCTCGATGGATGCGGATCCGTCCTTCGGCCGGCCGGTCGCCATGCATGTCTGCGCCTGGAGCAACCTGCCGGATTTCGACCTTTTTGCCGGCGAGCGGCAGGTCGCCCACGCGCTTGATCTCGACCCCACCGACCCGGACTCCCACCGCATCATGGGCGCGATCAAATGCATGGAGGGGGATTTCGTCGCCTCACGGCACCATCACGAGCGGGCGATCGAGCTTGCGCCCAATGATGCCTATATCGCCGGGCGATGCGCAGCTTTCTACACCTACGCGAACGAAGCCGAGCGAGCACTGGAACTGCTCGACCGGGCCGAGGCGCTGGATCCGTTCCTGCCGGTCTGGATCGTCGAGGAGCGGGTCGCCTCGCTCTATATGCTGGGCCGCCACGACGAGCTTTTCGCCGTGGCGCGGGCACTGCCTTACCAGACGCGGCGGACGCTGATTTATCGTATCGCCGCGCGGATGGCGCGCGGCGATACGGATCGGGCGCGCCAGCTGGTGGCGCAGATCCAGGCGCTCGATCCGAAGCTTTCGGCCGGATATATCCGCACCCAGGAGTTCTTCCGCGACCGGACGATCACGGAAGCGCTCATCGACAGGGTGCACGCTGCGGGCCTGCCGCTCGGCTGACGGTTGCTTGCGGGCGACGCGGGGCCGACAGGGATTGTCAGCTTGCGCGGGCTAACGCCACGGCGTCGGCCCCTGCCGGGAAATGCAGCTGTTGCGACGCGTCATTGGCCGCGCGCCAGACCGCGTCCGCCACATCGCTTTCCTTGGTAATAAGGGCCGGGTTTGCAAAGGCGGCGAAGATCGGCTGCGCAAACGCCGCATAGGTCTCCGGGATCAGGTCCGCGATGTTGACGCCGGTATTGTGCGAAAACTGCGTGCTCGGCGCATAGCCGGGCTCGACCAGCTTGGCGCGCACGCCGAAGGCGGCAAGCTCGTGGGCCAGCGATCCGGTAAACCCCTCGATCGCCGTCTTACTGGCGGTATAGGCAGCGGCCAGCGGCATGGCGGCAAGCGTCACGCTGGACGTGACGTTGACCACGACGCCGGATTTCCTGGCGCGAAACTGCGGGATCACCGCCTGCGTCATAGCCATGACGCCAAACGTGTTGGTCTCGAAGATTTTGCGTATATGCGCCATCGGCGTCGCCTCGAAGGCGCCGACCACGCCGATGCCGGCATTGTTGACCAGCGCATCGATCGGGCCGCTCGCCTCGAGTGCCGCCGCAATACTGTCGGGATCGGTCACGTCCAGTTGCACGACACGCAAACGCTCCGAGCACGGCAGAATATCCTCGCGCGGCGAGCGCATGGTGGCAATCACGGTCCAGCCCTTGGCGTGGTAGAGGCGTGCGGTTTCGAGGCCATAGCCGGACGAGCAGCCGGTGATCAATACGGTTTTCATGATGTTTCCCTGGTTGGTTTTGATGGCTGGATCATACCGGGTGATTTCAGGACGTTATATAATTGAAAGTCCTGATTTGATTTGTAATAGTCCAGAAATGATCGACCCGCTTTCTGAAATCATCACACTGCTCAGGCCACGCGCGGTGTTTACGAAAGGCATCAGCGGTGCCGGCCGCTGGGGTGTGCGCTATTCGGACTTCGGTCATCCCGGCTTCTGTACCGTTCTCGAAGGTGGTTGCCGTCTCGCCGTCGACGGCCAGGGCCCGCTGGTGCTTGAGGCCGGTGATTTCGTCCTCTTGCCGACGACACCCGGCTTCACCCTGTCGGGCTTCGAGCCCGTGACGCCGACATACATCGATCCGAAGGCAGCGCCGGACCAGGGCGACGAAGTTCGCCACGGCGACCCCGACGCTCCGCCAAGCGTGCGGCTGCTCGGCGGCTACTTTGTCTTTGCGACTGAGGATGCCGGGTTGCTGGTGTCGCTGCTGCCGGCGCAGGTGCATGTGCGCGGCGTCGAACGGCTTTCGCTCCTGGTCCGGCTGTTGACGGAGGAGGCGGGCGAGCAGCGCGCCGGGCGCGATCTGGTGCTTGCCCGCCTTGTCGAAGTGCTGCTCGTCGAGGCGTTGCGCCTGACCCAGCGGCCGGACGCCTCGCCGGGATTGCTGCGCGGGCTTGCCGATCAACGGCTGGCGGAAGCGATAAGGGCGATGCACGGCGCTCCGGGGCGATCATGGACGGTGGCCGAGCTGGCGAAGCTGGCCAGTCTCTCCCGCTCGGCGTTCTTCGAGCGCTTCACCCGCAATGTCGGCGTCGCGCCGATGGAATATCTGCTCGGCTGGCGCATGGCGATGGCCAAGGATCTGCTGTGCAACTACAACGCCGAAATCTCCGATGTCGCCGAGCGGGTTGGTTACGCCTCGGCGAGCGCGTTCAGCACGGCCTTCAGCCGCCATGTGGGGGAGGCGCCGGGGCGGTATGCGCGTATGGCTGCACAGGGGTAGTCGGGCGTCACGCGGTGCAGAACGAAAGCGCGTCGCGATCTTTCAGATTCGCTTGCGCGCTTTACACTTTTGCGCGTCGTGTTTTTTGGTGCTGCTTAATCGCCAGGAAACGGGGGCTTGTCCTGGGTGCATGTTGCGCCCGTCGGCGGCATCTCGCCGTCGATAAAATAGGCCGCGATGTGGTCCTGCGCACAGGTGCTTGGATTGATGAGCACGGTGTGCCCGAAACCGTTCACGATCAGCAGTCGCGCGTTCCCGAGAGCCTGTGCCATGCGAACCGAACTGGGTAAGGCGGTCGCGGGGTCGCTGGTGTTGCCGATAACGAGCACCGGCGCGGTCGCCTTGTTCCATGGGCCGAGATAGGTCGCCTTCGCCCTGGCAGTCCAGCCGACGCAGTACGCCACAAACGGCCATGCGGAGATGCCAGCACGCTGATAACTCGCCAGTGCCTGTTGAACGGCGGCGTCTTCGGTCGTGGGGTTGGGGCTTTCGCCGCAGATCACTGAAAGCTGGCGTCCGGCGCTGGTGACATACGTGGCTGCTGCCGGTTTCGCCGGTGTGGCAGCGGCAGCCGGCGAACCGGCATCGCCCGAACCGCCATCGGCGACCTGTTGCCCGCTGCCTTCGCTCGCCACCCACGCCTGCTGCAGGAACTCCGCTACCGCCGCCCAACCGGGAAAGCGGCCAAAGCCCGGTAGCGGCTCGACGACGTAGATCGAGCTGCCGACGTAGGCGAGGATGCTTGGGGCGTCGATCGTGTCGCCTTCGAGTGCGAAGCCCTTCTGCGCGCGCTGGAGCAGATCCGACCATTTCTTCCTTGTCGCCACGGGAGATCCGGCCGAGAAGGCGCAGCCCGAAGCATCGACCGCCCCGCACTGGCTCATGAATGCCTCGATGGTTGAGGCTGCACCGAAGTCGGAGCCGAGCCGGATGAAGGTGCTGAGCGCAAGGTTTTCGCCGGCGTTGCCGGCCCATGCCGGCACTGCCACAGCGCCGTCAAGGACGGCGGCGCGCACCCGGTCGGGGTACATGTTAATGTACGTTGCGCCGAGGAAGGTGCCATAGGACGTGCCGTAATAGTTCATCGTCTCCTCGCCGACGGCTTGGCGCAAGAGATCGAGGTCGCGGGCATTGTCCGCCGTGGAAACGTGGGCGAGGAGTTCGCCGTTGCGTTTGACGCAAGCCTCGTTGAACGCGGTGCGCCAGGCTGCGTCTTTGGCGAGTTGCTTCGCCGTCACCGGGAAACCGTCTTGCGTGGCCCGGGCGAAGAATGCCGCTTCGTCATCGGCACTGTCAAAGCATTGGACAACCGGTGTCGTGCGTCCGCCCATGCCACGCGGGTCCCAGCTGATGATATCGAAGCGGTCACGCACCTTCTCAGGAAAGCCACGGATTGCTGCCGGGAGGTACTCTGTTCCCGCGTCGCTGGGGCCGCCAGGATTCCAGAACAGCGTGCCGAGCCGCTGTCCCGCATCGCGCGCCGGAGCCTTGATCAGCGCTAGGTTGAAGCGGCCCAAAGACGGATCCGCGTAGTCCATCGGCACTTCGGCCGTGGCGCACTGGAAGCTGTCGGTGCTCGCGGCACCTTGCTTGGCTGCCGGGCAAGCGTTCCAGGCGAGCGTGGGGACGGGAACCGTGTCGGCGGCAAATGTCGGGCTGGTGATCAGGAGCGCGGACGTTGCGGCCGCCGCAGCTACGAGGTTTCTCATGGTGTCTCCTTGCAATGCCGAGCTGTGTGTAACTCGAGGAGGGTGGAGCTCCATTTCCCAGGCGGGCGTCATTTCCAATGCGCTGCGGCGAAATACGGTCGCGAGTGCAATTGTCCGCTCGAACGCTTGGGTTGCCTGACGCCACATTATCAGTCGGCAAGGACAGGTCAAAGCACGGTAACCGCTGAGGTTTACCCGGCTTCGACGACCCGTTTCACGACAACGACGGCACCGTCATCACGTGCGGCCGCATGTGCTTTAAGCGCCAGAAGGTGAAGCTCGGCCAAGGGCTTTGCGGGACAGGTCGTCGGAAACAAACAAGCAGACGAACGCATCTGGCTCGTGACCTTCATGCACTATGATCTGGGATATTCGAATGACGAGACGTGCATGCCAGAACCGCTCGAAAACCCGTTCGGGCCAAAAGCTGCCTATGTCTCGAAAACTAACTGCAAGCCAATGTCCAATAAGGACTTGTGAAAGATGGCGCACCCGACAATACTTCGATAAGCCCTTGTCACCATTGAATTTGTTCATAATTCACGGCGGTCGCCAACGCAAAAGCTGATAATCGGCATAGCAAATTTGCGCGCGGTCCAGCTCTTTTTAAGGAAGCACAAGATCGACCGTAGGCGGCACCTGATCGCTCAATTTGCGTCCCGGATAATGCTCATACCTTCCAATCTCGACGGTCAGCAAACCAAATTCCTCCGAGACTTCGAGTAGGAGAAGGAGGCTGCGTGCGCTGAAGGTCCACTTACGTCCGCAGAAGTTTGCGTTTCTCCGCGTCGTATTCCTCGCCAACAATCGCGCCGCTATCGCTTAGCTTTGCAAGCCTTTCCAACACTTAGACTGACTGCGACGATGGCGGATGCGTGGACGCGGCATGAGTAAAGACGGGGCTCTGGTCGCTTGCCTTCGTGCAGTACCAGACAATAACCGCGATAGTTCCGATTGGGCCGAGCAACGAAAGAATCTGAAGTCTCCCGCTTCGGTTAGTGTCATGGAGGCGGCGTGCGCTCACTGCGATGGTGGGAAGGAAAACCGCACAAAAGAACAAAGCGCCCAAAAGTTCGCTTGGGTCTCCGATGTTTAATGTCACCAGTACGGCGACTACGAAGAGCATTGAATACCAGAATTCGGAACGGCTCGCTCTTCCTGAAAACCTTGCGTAGTTCTTGAAGAAGCTCAAAATGGCCTCGCCGAAACTCATTGACGAGGGCATCTCACCGAACCGATTAGGACCGGGCGGACGTGACTTGACGATTAAGAAGATTGCCACAACAAAAACGATCAAGACGATCAGCCAATGCCATATCGAAAAGCCGCCCACGATATTCCCCCGGTAAAATGATTGGACCTTGTCTTGCTTCTTCATCACGGTGGCAACGCGAAACGCGCGCCACTGTGCTCTGCTACGGTTGTATACGGCATATTTCAAACATTGCGTGAACAAAAGCAAGGCGATCCGGCAATCACGATTATCGGTATTGTGTGGATTGCCAGTCTATTTCCCACCCGAACTTTTCACGGTGGCCGCCCAAGTCTTTCCACAAGTCGAAGGCTGTATCCTCGTCGTTGCCGGGTCGAACAGTGTTGCGATCAAATAAGAATTACGTGCGGGGCGGATTTCCATCCTCTTTGTAGGGAGGGGTGCCGCGGAGGGCCCCACCTCTGCTGCGTGCTCTCTATCGACGTGAACGGCAATTTCCTGCACGGCGCTACCATAACCATTGCTCTTTTTCGGGCAGATCGCGCCGAAGATATAGACCCACATGGTTCGCCGGTCGTGCAGGGCAGGTGGTCGGGTTCCCGGACGTGCCCAGCGGCACGGACGGGCGGGAAGCTTGGCAAAGTCCAACGCCCTCAACTGTGCCCTTGACCTAAGGTATTGATTTTTTGAGTAAAATGGCGCACCCGACAGGATTCGAACCTGTGACCTTTGGAATCGGAATCCAACACTCTATCCAGCTGAGCTACGGGTGCATCCGTTTGCAGCGAGGCCGCCGAAGCGGGCTGTGAGCGGTTCATAGCTTAGCTTGCGCGCCGCTTCAATGGTGAAATGACGGAGTTCGCACGGGAATTTGCGAAGGACTGCAAATTGCTGCCAGGGCAACGGGTCGAACGGGCCGTTGAACACGTCTCGACAGGTGGCGAGAGGAGGGGCGAGCGTCGCCTTGCGACATGTATCGACGTGCTGCGCGGGCGAGGGGCGTGTCGCTAGCCCGGGAGGCAGGCAGGGCCTTGCCACGGCTTGCCTTCGCGTCCTCACGCGGTACTTCCCTACTCCGAGGCGGAGCACTTAGGCTTCAAAATGAATGGCCCGGCAATTGCCGGGCCATTCGGTATCTTCTGTCAGGCGGTCTGCATGGCGCCGGGGCCGGGGATCGCCTTGGGCGGGACCTTGCCCATGATGATCATGCCGAGCACCTCGTCCTTGGTCACATCCTCGGTGCGGGCCTGGCCGACGACCTGGCCGTTCTTCATCACTGACACGCGGTCGGCAAGGTCGAAGACGTCGTGGATGTCGTGGCTGATCAGGAAGATGCCGATGCCTTCGCGCTTCAGCTGCTTGATCAGTTCGCCGACCTGGGCGGTTTCCTGGGGCCCGAGGGCTGCCGTCGGCTCGTCCATGATCAGGATGCGGGCGTCGAACAGGATGGCGCGGGCGATCGCCACCGATTGCCGCTGGCCGCCCGAGAGCGCCTTCACCGGCTCCTTGAAGCGCTGGAAGTTGGGGTTGAGGCGCCCCATGACTTCGCGGGCCTTGGCCTCCATCGCAACGTCGTCGAGCGTGCCCCAGGGCGTTCTGAGCTCGCGGCCGAGATAGAGGTTGGCGGCCGCGTCGACGTTGTCGGCGACGGCAAGCGTCTGGTAGATCGTCTCGATGCCATATTTCTTGGCGTCGCGCGGATTGCTGATGTCGGCGGCTTCGCCATTGATCAGGATCTCGCCGCCATCGCGCTTGTAGGCGCCTGACAGGATCTTGATCAGCGTCGACTTGCCGGCGCCGTTGTGGCCGAGAAGTGCCACCACCTCGCCGGGATAGAGGTCGACGGAGGCGTTGTCGACCGCATGGATGCCGCCGAAGGAGATGGAAATGTTCTTCATTTCCACGAGCGGAGTGCGTTGGTCTTTCATTGGTCGGACCCCTTCTTACTTGGCACGGGCGCGGTAGATGGTGTCGAGCCAGACGGCGACGACAAGAACCACGCCGACGACGATGCGCTGGAACGGACTGTCGATCCCGAGCAGCACCATGCCCGACTGCAGCGATTGCATGACGAGGGCGCCGATCATCGCGCCGGCGATCGTGCCGACACCGCCGGCAAGCGACGTGCCGCCGATAACAGCGGCTGCGATCGTGTAGAGCTCGTCGAGTTCGCCTTGCGCATTGGTCGCGGCGTTGAGGCGGGCGGTCGAGATCGCGGCGGCGATGGCGCAAAGCACGCCCATCAGCATGAAGATCTTGACGGTGACCCAGCGGGTCTTGATGCCGGCAAGTTCGGCTGCCTCAGGGTTTCCGCCGAGTGCAAAGACGTAACGGCCGAAGCGCAGGCGGGTGGCGATGAAGGTCATGACGATGCCGACCGCGATGGCAACCAGAACCGGGATGGCGATGCCATGCGAGATCAGGAGACCGCCATCCGGCCAGGCGATGCCGTTGGCGTCAGCATATTTGCGGGCGATGTTGACCGGCCAGTAATAGTTGTTGGCGATCGCCACGGCACCCATCACCAGGATGCAGCCGAGGATGCCGAGGAAGTATTCAGCCCAGACCGGGCGCAGCGGAAAGCCGAAGCGCTTGCGTTGTTTGCGTGAGTTAAGGATTGCCCCGACGATGGCGATACAGGCGATGATGCCGACGATCCAGCTGGCTGTCGCGCCGATCGATCCCTCGGTGCCGCCGCCCATCAGGCGGAAGGTGGAGTTCATCGGCGCGACCGTCTGGCCGCTGGTGACGAACCATGTGGCGCCGCGCCAGACGAGAAGGCCGCCGAGCGTGACGATGAAGGCCGGCACGTTGAGGAAGGCGATGATCGAACCCTGGAGCGCGCCGATCGCAGCACCGACGGCGATGCCACAGGCGAGCGTGATGATCCAGATGGCCGGATGCTCGAGCCCGAGATATTGCGGCAGGACTTTCACCTGCATGACCGCCATGATCATGCCGCAGAAGCCGAGCACGGAGCCGACGGACAGATCGATGTTGCGGGTGACGATGATCAGCACCATGCCGGTCGCCATCACGGCGACGGACGAGGTCTGAACCGTCAGGTTCCAAAGGTTTCGCGGCGTCAGAAATAGCCCGCCGGTCATGATCTCGAAGCCGAGCCAGATGATGGCCAGCGCGCCGACCATGCCGAGCAGGCGGGTGTCGATCTCGGTGGCGCGGAAAAAGCGCTTCACCGGGTTTTCGTCCGCATTGCGGGCCCGGTTGGCCTGGGTTCTTTGTGTCTGATTGCCCTGTGTGATGTCGGCCATGGACGTGCCTTCCCCCCACTCTTTCGTTGATGTCATCGCGTCTGCCGGCACGAAACGGCCGGATGGGACGCGACAAGTCTGATGATGAAGACAGCTGTCGAGCGCTTCTCTCGTTCGTCAATGCGCGCCCGAAGGTCTTGCCGCATTGTCCGCCCCGGCCGCACCTTGCGCAAGCGCCGCAACGGGGTGCGTTGCGGCGCTTGTCAGGAGGTCAGAGCTCAACCCTGTCCGGGCGGCTTACTTGCACGCAGCCACGTCGCCCTTGACGCCCTGGCAGGCTTCGTCCTTGGAGATCCAGCCGGCGTCGATGACGACGTTGAGGTTCTCCTTGGTGATCGGCAGCGGTGCGAGGAAGACCGACTGCATGGCGACGCCCTTCGGGCCGCCGTTGAAGGCGGTCACACCGGCGATTTCTTCCATCTTCTTGCCGCTTGCGAGTTCGGCTGCGATCTCAGCTGCACGCTTGCCGAGTTCTCGGCTGTCCTTCCAGACCGAAACGGTCTGGGTGCCGAGGGCTACGCGGTTGAGAGCGGCCTTGTCGGCGTCCTGGCCGGAGACAGGAACGGAACCGGCGAGGCCCTGTGCGTCGAGGGCTGCGATCGCGCCGCCGGCGGTGCCGTCGTTGGAAGCGACGACCGCATCGACCTTGTTGTCGTTGGCGGTCAGGAACTGCTCCATGTTCTTCTGGGCATTTTCCGGCTTCCAGCCGTCGGTATAGGCTTCACCGACATTCTTGATCTTGCCGGCGTCGACGGCTTCCTTCAGCACTTCCATCTGTCCGGAGAACAGGAAGTCGGCGTTCGGGTCGGCAGACGAGCCCTTGATGAAGACATAGTTGCCTTCCGGCTTGACCTTGAACACTTCGCGAGCCTGCATGCGGCCCACTTCCTTGTTGTCGAAGGTGATGTAGAAGGCGGCCGGGTTTTCGATCAGGCGGTCGTAACCGACAACCGGAATGCCTTCTGCGGCAGCCTTTTCAATGGCCGGCCCGATGGCGTCGCTGTCCTGCGCCAGCACGATCAGAGCGTTGGCGCCCTGGGCGATCAGCGACTCGACGTCGGTCAGCTGCTTGGCAGCGGAAGACTGTGCGTCGGCGGAAATGTACTTGTCGCCGGATGCCTCAAGCGCTGCCTTGATGGCGGCTTCGTCGGTTTTCCAACGCTCTTCCTGGAAGTTGGACCAGGAAACGCCGACCACCAGGTCCTTGGCGATCGCGGCGGAATGCATCGACGCGATGATGGCAGCCCCTGCCATCAGCTTCAAAACGGTTTTCATTTCATCCTCCCGAGTGGCGGCCGGCTGAGCGTGCGAACCTCCCGCACCATCCTCGACCAGCCTTGCAACGCTGTCGAAATGCCACCGTAACATCGTTCGGCTTTATTTTCTCGACAGTCGAGAAAATGAATGTCAGAGAATCCCGGACCTGTCAACACGGGCAACCCGGTTGCATTCGACGCCTGGATGCACCGACGCGCAGTGCGCACAACCGCAGCGTCACAAGGGAATGTGTGGTCCCGCGGCCAGTCGGAAAAGGATTGTCGTGTCATTTCAACCAACGCCCGGGGCGATCTCCGGGAAGGTTCCGGGTGGCTTGTCCGTTGGCTCGGTGGGTTTTGCCCGGCGACCGTGCAATGCAACTTGCGGCAAGACCTCTCCTGTCGACGCCGAACAGCGCGATTGCGATTGCCTGGCTCGCGAAATGGCCTGTGGATTATTTCTCGACAGTCGAGAAAATCAGTGGCAGAGATTGGCAAGGCTATCGACAAGGCCGTCAGCGCCTTGCTTCGCCGCACGGCAGATGCTTTGGGAGGGCATGTGTTCGAAGGACCCGCCACCGGCAAGGACGTATGATGCTGACCAAGTCCAGCACTGAGCTCGTGCGTCAGCAAAACAGCGCCCTGGTTCTTGCCGCGCTCAGGCGTGCCCGCAATCTTTCCCATACGGAGATTTCTGCTGCGACCGGGCTTGCGTCTGCGACCGTTTCGGCGATCACGGCCGAGCTCGAGCGGGCAGGCGTCATCGCCAAGGCGGAACAGCAGGTGCAGGGCGGGCGTGGGCGTCCACGTGTGCTGTTCACGCCGCGCCGTGACTGCGGCTATGTCATCGTCGTGCGCATCTCTTCCGATGTGGTGCAATATTCGCTGACCGATTACGGCGGCACGCTGCTCGACCGTTTCGAAGAGAGCCGCAATCACGACCAGCGCGGCACATCCGCCTTCGCGCAGATCTTCGTCGATGCGCTGGAGCGCTTGCTGCAGCGTTCGCGCCTGACGCGTGACCGTGTGCTTGCCGTCTCCATCAGCAGCAAGGGTCTGGTTGATGTCGACAACGACGCGGCGCGTCTGCTCTGGTCGCCGGTCTTCGGCAGCGAACAACTCGACTTTGCCGCACTGCTTGCCCCGGAATGGCGGGCGAAGGTGATGCTCAACAATGAGACCTTGCTGGTGGCGCAGGCGCTGGCTGCGGAAGCGGAACGCGCGCCAGAGGCCGGTTTCCGATCGCTTGCCGCCATCTCGCTCGGCCACAGCATCGGCCTCGGTGTTGCCCGCAAGGGCAGGTTCGGCGAGATCGACGTGACGGCGCCAAACTTCGGGCACATGCTGCATGCGCCATCGGCGGGATTGTGCCGGTGCGGCGCCTATGGCTGCATCGAAGCGGCCGCCGGGTTCTACGGCATCCTTCGAGCAGCTTTCGAAGTGCCGCCCGACACGATCCCGGCAAAGTTCGTGCCGATCGCCGAGATGGACAAGATCGCGGCGAGTGCGCGCCAGGGGCATCGGATGGCGGGCTATGCCTTTCGACAGGCGGGTCTTGCTCTCGGCAACGGCATATCGCGCATGCTCAGTCTTTACGAGCGCATGCCGATCTACGTCACCGGCCCCGGGACGCGCTACTTCGATCTGCTGCAGGGTGGGTTGATGGAGGGTGTGTCCCAGTCACTCCAGCTCCGACTTCAGGGGCCACCCGAAATATCTGTTGTGCTCGACGAGCAACGGCTCGTTTTCGACGGACATCTCGAGCGCGCCTTGGGCGTGATCGATAGCGAGATCGCCACGGCCTGACTGGCGCGCGCGTGAGGCGCGGGTTGAGACAACCATTCTTGGGGTTGTATCAAGGGCGAACAAGCACGCTAATGCAATTTACGGTTATTTAGCAACTCCTTGTCAATGTGGTGTTGACGCGGGAGACGATCATGTTTTCAGTGATTGCATGCATACGCGATGACCACGATTGGCGTCTGGTGCTGGTGGCTGCCGTGGTTTGCCTGGCCGGCTGTGTGGCTACCATGCTGTTGCTGCTGCGTGCCCAGCGAAGTGAAGGCAACCAGCGCGATCTCTGGGTCGCCGCCAGTGGTGTTGCCTGCGGCATCGGCGTCTGGGCCACCCATTTCATTGCCATGCTTGCCTATGATGGCGGGATGACGGTTTCCTACGGCGCCTCCGGGACAGCGCTCTCGATTGCGGTCGCCGTCGCGGCTGCCTGGGTCGCGTTCACGGTCGGGCTCGGTGCACGCTCGCATTACGCGCTTGCGTCAAGCGGCGTCATCCTGGGTGTCGGCATCGCCGCCATGCACTATACCGGCATGCAGGCGCTCGAGATGCCCGGTCACATCGTCTACGACACCAGATTCACAGCCTTCGCCATCGTTGCCGGTACCTTGCTGGCATCAGCAGCGCTTCATGCCTTTCATGTGTTGCGCAATGTCCGCCGGCTGGTGGTTTCGACACTGCTGCTCGTCATCGCCATCTGCGTCCTCCATTTCACGTCGATGAGCGGCGTGACGCTGGTGCCGGCGCCGGATATCCCGGCAACCGATGTCATCCATCCCGCCTGGCTTGCCGGTGGGGTCATCGCTGCCTCGACGATGCTGATCATCCTGGCCTTCGGCGCGGTGTTCGTCGACCGCCATCTGACAGACCTGCGCGGCCTTGCCAATGCGTCGCTGGAAGGCATGGCCATCGTGCATGAAGGCCGCATCATCGACGCGAATGAACGCTTCGCACGCTTGGCGGGCTGCAAGGTTCCCGAGCTTGTCGCCAGAGATCCCGCAGACATTTTCGCCTTCGGCAAGGAAGGGCTGGAGGGCCATCATCGCGGCGACGGCCCGGGGGAGGTCGACCTGGTCGATGTGGCCGGGCAGTCCGTTCCTGTCGAGTTCACGTGCCGGACGATCGAATATCGCGGGCGCGAATGCGAGGTGATCTTCGTGCGCGATCTGAGCGCGCGCAAGGAAGCAGAACGCACCATCGAGCATCTGGCGCACCACGATGCCCTGACCGATCTTCCCAACCGCGGTTTCTTCGACCTTCGCCTTGGCCAGGCCATGGCGGCGGCGGCGGCGAAGGACGAGCACCTCGCCATCCTCTGCCTCGACCTTGATCGGTTCAAGGCGGTCAACGACATCTTCGGCCACGGCGAAGGTGATCGCATCCTCAAGAAGGTTGCCGACATCCTGCGCAAGGCGGTCGGCGAGGGGGATACCGTCGCCCGGCTGGGCGGTGACGAGTTTGCCATCCTTCAGGTCGGGGGCGAGCAACCGGAGGCCGCCCGTCACCTGACTGACCGCATCCTGACGTTTTTTGCCGCGGAGATGGATACGAACCGCGATCCGACCGCCGTTGGCGTCAGCATCGGTGCCGCGATCTACCCGATCGACGGCGACACCGCCGACCGACTGCGCAACAACGCCGATACCGCTCTCTACCGCGCCAAACAATCCGGCAAGGGGATTGCCTGCTTCTTCGATACGGAGATGGACGAAGCCGTGCGCACCCGCCGGCAGATTGAAAACGACTTGCGTCACGCCGTGCTTCGGCGGCAACTCTTCCTTGAATATCAACCCATTGTCGATCTGCGTGGCGACCGGGTTCTGGGCTATGAAGCGCTGTTGCGCTGGATGCACCCCGAGCGTGGCCTGATCAGTCCCGATGTCTTCATCCCCATTGCCGAGCAAAGCGGTTCGATCATCCAGATCGGCGAATGGGTGCTGGAGCAGGCCTGCAGGGAGGCGGCGAAATGGAACGAGCCCTTGCCGGTGTCGGTCAATATCTCGCCGGTGCAGTTCCTGCTTCCCAATCTGTTCGACCAGATCTTCGGCATCCTGCGGCGCACGGGGTTGGAGCCGCGCAGGCTGGAGCTGGAGATCACCGAGGCTGCGCTTCTGCACAATCGCGAAGATGTCCTTGCCACCCTCGGACGGCTGCGCATCCACGGGGTTCACATCGTCATGGACGACTTCGGAACCGGGCATTCCTCCCTCAGCAACCTGCAGACCTTCCCGTTCGACAAGCTGAAGATCGATTGCAGCTTTACGGCCCTGATAGACAAGGACCCTTCAGCGCACGCCATCGTCAGGGCGATCATCGCGCTTGGTAACAGCCTCAACCTGCCTGTCGTGACCGAGGGCGTGGAAACGGAGCGGCAAAGACAGATCCTGGTCGAAGAAGGCTGCCTGCAGGTCCAGGGGTTTCTGACCGGCAGGCCCGGAGTTGCGCCCAGCACCGGGCAGGAGGAACAGGCGCGCGAGTGGGCGACTGAGGCGCTGCGCGCCGACGGTTGAAGCGGTAGCCCGGAAATGCAAACGGCCGAGCGCAATGCGCCCGGCCGTTCGATTCTGGGGCTTGCCTGCGCCTTAACCGACGCTGATCTGGCGCTTTTCCACGACCGACTTTACCGCCGCATCGGCAAGTGCAAGCGCCGCGAGGCCATCCTTGCCCGAAGGGGTGATTTCGGTGCCCTTTTCGATCGCGGAGATGAAGCTTTCGATCTCATTGGCATAGGCTTCGGTATAGCGGGTCATGAAGAAGTCATGCAGCGGCGGGCGGGTGTAACCGTCGCCATTGGCGATCTCGATCGAAACCGGGCGCTGGTTCTCAGCCGAGACGACGCCCTTGGAGCCATGAACCTCGATGCGCTGGTCATAACCGTAGGTGGCGCGGCGCGAGTTGGAGATGATCGCCTGCTTGCCGGATGCGGTCTGCAGGATGACCGATACGCTGTCGTAGTCGCCGGCTTCGCCGATTGCCTTGTCGACGAGCACGGCTGCGGTCGCCGTGACCGATACCGGCTCTTCACCCAGCAGGAAGCGCGCCATGTCGAAGTCGTGGATGGTCATGTCGCGGAAGATGCCGCCAGAGCGCTTGATGTAATCGACCGGCGGCGCGCCGGGGTCGCGCGAGGTGATCGTCACCATCTCGACATCGCCAATCTTGCCGGCGTCGATGGCCTTGCGAACGGCCATGAAATGCGGGTCGAAGCGACGGTTGAAGCCAACCATCAGCTTGCCCTTCGTCTCGGCCACCACCTTCATGCAGGCCCGGACGCGATCGACGTCGAGATCAATGGGCTTTTCGCAGAAGATTGCCTTGCCGGCGCGGGCGAAACGCTCGATCAGGTCGGCATGGGTGTCGGTCGGCGTGCAGATGACGACGGCGTCGATGTCGGCCGACTTTTCGATCGCCTCGATGGTGCGGACTTCGCAGCCATAGGCCTTGGCAATGGCGTCGGCAGCCGCCGGGAAGGCATCGGCCACGGCGACGAGCACGGCATCGGGATTGCCGCTGACGGCCTTTGCGTGAACCTTGCCGATGCGTCCGGCGCCCAGAAGACCAAATCTCACTGTCATCTCTGTCTCTCTCGAAATCCGGTCCGTGACCGGGAAGGTGCGTGATGATCAGCGCTCATCGCGCAAAGGCGCCGCGGAAGGGCAATTCCACGAATCGGTTGCAAGGCGTCTGGCGGTACTGTTGCGCAAGCGGATGGCGCGCGCGTTCCTCTCCCTCGCTCGACCCTTTCCCCGTGCGGCGCGTCGCGCTGTCTGTTCGGAATGAAATGGCCGATGAAATTATTTTCGGAATTTTTATTCTATTTTGGTGGCGTTCGTCAAGGGCGTGCCGCGGCCGCGGGCTTGCGGCGGCGGGTGCATTTCCCCTACAAGACATCCTTTGCCGATCACAAGCGCATGACAGCCAGAGGACAGGATGATCAAACTCATCGACCCGGACCACGCCTTTTACCGTCCCTTGTGGCGCCGGATCCTGATTTTCCTGGTCTGCGCCGGATGGGCGGCGCTTGAATTCTATCACGATCAACCGTTCTTCAGCATCATTGCGCTCGCGATCGCCGCCTATGTCGGCTCTTCGCTGCTGCTCTTCTACAAGCCGACCGACAAGGTTGCAGGCGCCGAGAGTACTGCGTCAAAGGACGAAACGCCCAAGGCTGACAACGACGCGTGAGCGACAGTCAGGCCGCCTGCAACTGACGTGACGCTTCGTCAATCAGCATGTTGGCGAGTTTCATCCGCACCGTGGCATTGGCGCGATAGTCCTGCGGCAGGCGGTCGGGATGATTGGCCGCGGCAAAGATTCGTCGCTTGGCGGCAAGTGTTCCGAGCGTTTCCCGTTCGTCGAGGTCCAGTTCTTCGGCGACCTCTTCAAGACTGGTGCGATTGAGAAACGCCGGCATCGGCTCTGTCGGGGGAGGCTCGATGAAGGACGCGTCGAAATAGGCGCGCTCGACAGCGCTGTGCGCAGCCGACCCGTTCTCGTTGGCACCGGCAACGAACGGGGTTGCGCAAGACGGCGCGCGCGGCGTGGCGGCCAATGCCGTCGCTGCGGTCTCTCCTTCGTCCTCTTCCGTCTTCAGCCGTTCAAGCACGGACTGAAACACCGACATTCCAAACATGCAGCCCTCCGTTATCCCGGCGCAAAATGCCGGATGGAGATTATCCCAGGCTGATCAGTCCGTGTGATCATGCCGGGCTGATCAGTCAGGTCAGGCTCGCCCCTGCTTGAGAATGAGATCGTAAAGCAGCTTGGCGCTCGGCGGCAGAGCGCGTCCCTCGGCGGTGATCAACCCGTAGGGTTTGATGCGGATCGGGATCTCGGTCTTGAGGATGCGGATCTCGCCGGCTGGCGTGCCATTGTCGGCGATCAGGTTGGCGACGTCGAGCGCCACCGGGGCAATCGCGTTGGTATTGCGCACGATCGACAGTGTCAGGATGATCGAGGACGTGTTGATGACGGTTGCCGGCAGCCTTACGCCGGCAGAGATGAAACTGTCTTCGACCGCGCGCCGCAGCAGCGTACCCGGCGGCTGGAACACCCAGTCGTAGGCGGGGAGGTCCTCGGCATCGGCGACAGGTTTTTCGAGCAGCGGGTGGCCGTCGCGCACGATCAGGCAGACCTCTTCGTAGCCGATCTCGACCATGTTGAAGAGCCGCGGGTTGAGATCGTCCGGAATGCGCCCGACGACGAAGTCGTGGCGGGCGGCAAGCAGCTCGCGTGTCAGCACGTTGCTGTTTTCGATCTGTATGTTGATCTCGATGCCGGGATAGGCGGTGATAACCTGGCGGATCGCCGGTACGGCGAGGTTGAGTGCTGGTCCGGTCACCGAGCCGATCGACACCGAGCCGCCGCTGCCGGTCTTCAATTCATTGATTTCGCGTGAGGCCTCGCGCAGTTCCAGAAAGATCGTGCGCGCGCGGCGCGCCAGCGCCTGGCCGTAGCGGGTCAGTTCCACGCCGCGCGCGACTCGCTCGCAGATCGGCGCCTTCAGGATCGTCTCGATCTCCGCGAGCATGCGCGATGCGGCCGGCTGGGAGATGCCGAGGGTCTCTGCAGCCGCACTGATGCGACGATGATCGTCGATCGCCAGGATCAGCCGGAGGTGATTGATCTTCAGGCCCGAGCGAAACAGTCCGCTGTCGAACTGTTCGGCGGCAATCCCTGTCGCGCCTGGCTTTCCTTCCTTGATCATCGTAGGCAATCCAGTTTTCAGGATGTTTCAAAAATCACACTGTTTTTGATGATTATATCAATTATGGTATGCATGCAAAGCGATATTGTATTTGACAGTTATGGCTTTTGATTCCAGTTTTTCCTCATGTGCCAGTGCATGTGGGAGCATGCGGGCGGGGAGGTTTTCCTTCACCTTGATCCACCGCCGGAGACTAAGATCTCCGGGCCGGTGGATCGCTGCGCATAGACGGGGAGGCTGCGGGCCTGCCGGCTTCAACATTTTTGGGAGAGACCAGATGAAATTGATTACCTCGCTTCTCGCAGCGGCTGCGATATCCGTCGCGTCGTTTGCTGCACCCGCCTTCGCTCAGGACAAGGGCACGGTCGGCATCTCCATGCCGACAAAGACCTCGACCCGCTGGATCTCCGATGGCGAGACCATGGAGAAGCTGTTCAAGGAAGCAGGCTACACACCTGACCTGCAGTTCGCCGACGATGACATTCCGAACCAGCTCGCCCAGATCGAAAACATGGTGACCAAGGGCGCCAAGGTTCTCGTCATCGGCGCCATCGACGGCACGACGCTTTCCGACATCCTGCAGAAGGCCCACGACGCCGGCGTCAAGGTCATCGCCTATGACCGTCTGATCCGCGATTCGGGCAATGTCGACTACTACGCCACCTTCGACAACTTCCAGGTCGGCGTGCTGCAGGCAACCTCGCTGGTGCAGGGCCTGAAGCTCGACGGCGCGACCGAGCCGAAGAATGTCGAACTGTTCGGCGGTTCGCCCGACGATAACAACGCCTTCTTCTTCTACGATGGCGCAATGTCGGTTCTGCAGCCGCTGATCGACAGCAACAAGATCGTCGTCAAGTCCGGCCAGAAGGGCATGGACCAGGTCGGCACGCTGCGCTGGGACGGTGCCGTTGCCCAGGCTCGCATGGAGAACCTCTTGTCGTCGAACTACACCGACGCCAAGGTCGATGGCGTTCTGTCGCCCTATGATGGCCTGTCGATCGGCATCATCTCGGCGCTGAAGGGCGTCGGCTACGGCTCGGGCGACATGGCGATGCCTGCCGTTACCGGCCAGGACGCCGAGCTGCCTTCGGTCAAGTCGATCCTTGCCGGCGAGCAGTACTCGTCGGTCTTCAAGGACACGCGCGAACTCGCCAAGGTCACGGTCGGCATGGTCAACGCGATCATGGAAGGCAAGGAGCCTGAAGTGAACGACACCAAGACCTACGACAACGGCGTCAAGGTCGTTCCGTCCTACCTCCTGAAGCCGGTCGCCGTCGACAAGTCCAACATCAAGGACGTGATGGTTTCGTCCGGTTACTACACCGAAGATCAGATCAACAACTGATCAGGCCATGCATCGGGGTCCGCGATCCGTCGCGGGCCCTTTTATCCGGGTGAGGGAGCCTGTACTCTCTTGCCGACTGCCGCTGGAATGACTGAACATGGACAATATCATTCTCGAAATGCGTGGCATCACCAAGACGTTTCCGGGCGTCAAGGCGCTGGACAATGTCAGCTTCAAGGTTCGCGAAGGTGAGATCCACGCGCTGGTCGGTGAAAACGGCGCCGGCAAATCGACGCTGATGAAGGTCCTGAGCGGTGTTTATCCCGCTGGCACCTATGACGGCGAGATCTACTACGACGGCGAGCCGCGCCGCTTCTCGACCATCTCCGACAGCGAACATCTGGGCATCATCATCATCCACCAGGAGCTGGCACTGGTCCCGCTGCTGTCGATCGCCGAAAACATATTTCTCGGCAACGAGATCGCCACCAATGGCGTCATCCACTGGCCGCAGACGTTCGCACGCACACAGGAACTTCTGAAGAAGGTGGGCTTAAGCGAACCGCCGGCGACGCTGATCACCGATATCGGCGTCGGCAAGCAGCAGCTGGTCGAGATCGCCAAGGCGCTGTCGAAGAAGGTGCGGCTCCTGATCCTCGACGAGCCGACCGCCTCGCTCAACGAAAACGATTCCGACGCGCTCTTGAAGCTCCTGATGGAGTTTCGCACCCAGGGCATGACGTCGATCATCATCTCGCACAAGCTGAACGAGATCCGCAAGGTTGCCGACCAGATCACCATCCTGCGTGACGGCGGAACGGTCGAGACGCTCGACTGTCAGACCGAGGATATCGGCGAGGACCGGATCATCAAGGGCATGGTCGGCCGCGCCATGGAAGACCGCTATCCGCCGCGCGAGCCGAAGATTGGCGAGACGCTGCTGGAGGTGAAGAACTGGAACGTTTTCCACCAGCATCACCGCGACCGGCAGTTCCTGCACGACGTCAATTTCACCGTGCGCGCCGGCGAGGTCGTCGGCATTGCCGGATTGATGGGCGCAGGGCGCACCGAGACGGCGATGAGCATCTTCGGCAAGTCCTGGGGTCACAAGATCACCGGCGACGTGCTGATGCGCGGCAAGCCGGTCGATGTCAGCACCATCCCGCGCGCCATCGATGCCGGCCTTGCCTATGTCACCGAAGACCGCAAGCAGCTGGGTCTCGTGCTGATCAACAACATCAAGGAGAACACCACGCTCTCCAACCTGAAGGCCGTGGCGTCGAATGGCGTCATCGACGATCGCAAGGAGGTCAAGGTCGCCTCCGACTATCGTTCGAAGCTGCGCATCCGTTCGCACTCGATCTATCAGGAAACGGTCAATCTTTCCGGCGGCAACCAGCAAAAGGTGGTGCTGTCGAAGTGGCTGTTCACCAACCCGGAAGTCCTCATCCTCGACGAGCCGACACGCGGTATCGATATCGGCGCGAAGTATGAGATCTATACCATCATCAACCAGCTTGCAGCCGAGGGCAAAGGCATCCTGATGATCTCATCGGAGATGCCGGAACTGCTTGGAACCTGCGACCGCATCTACGTCATGAATGAGGGCCGCATCGTCGCCGAGCTTTCGAAGGCGGAAGCGAGCCAGGAATCCATCATGCGTGCCATCATGCGTTCAGGGGAGAAACACTAATGGTCGCCGATACGAGCAACCAAGCAAACAAACCCTCGATCGGGGACTATCTCAAGAACAACATCCGCGAATACGGCCTCCTGGTCGCGCTCGTGGTCATCATGCTGTTCTTCCAGTTCGTCACCAACGGCGTCCTGTTTCGCCCGGTCAACATCACCAATCTGGTGCTGCAGAACTCGTTCATCGTCATCATGGCGCTGGGCATGCTCCTGATCATCGTCGCCGGGCATATCGATCTTTCTGTCGGCTCCATCGTCGCCTTCATCGGGGCGATATCGGCGATCATGCTGGTGAAATGGGGCCTGCCGGCGATCGTCGTCATTCCCGCCTGTCTGATCGTTGGCGGCATCATGGGGGCGGCGCAGGGCTATTGGGTCGCCTATCAGAAGATTCCGTCGTTCATCGTCACGCTCGCCGGCATGCTTGTCTTCCGCGGGCTTACCTATGTGGTGCTCGGCGGCCGGCCGATCGGCCCGTTCCCGAAGGAATTCCAGCTGCTTTCGACCGGCTTCGTTCCGGATTTCCTCTACTTCCTCAACCCCAAGCCCGACCTGATCCAAAACATGGTGGCACTGGTGGCGGTGCTGGCTCTCGTCGGCTACGCCATCTATGCAGGCGTGCGCAATCGCCGGGTCAACGAGCAGCATGGCAGCGAAAACGAGCCTTTCGTCTTCTTTGCCATCCAGATGGCGGTCATCGCCGTCGTCGCGCTGTTCATCGGCTACCAGCTTTCGACCTATCGCGGCCTGCCCAACGTGCTCATCGCCATGGGCGTGCTGATTGCCCTCTACACCTTCGTCACCACGCGTTCGACGGTCGGCCGTCGCATCTATGCCATGGGCGGCAACGTCAAGGCAGCGAAACTCTCGGGCATCAATACCGAGCGACTGACCTTCTATACCTTCATCAACATGGGTGTTTTGGCAGCACTCGCCGGCATGATCATCACCGCACGGCTTAATTCGGCGACACCGAAGGCCGGCGTCGGCTTCGAACTCGACGTCATCGCGGCCTGCTTCATCGGCGGCGCGTCGGCCTCGGGCGGTGTCGGCAAGATCACAGGCGCGGTGATCGGCGCATTTATCATGGGTGTGATGAACAACGGCATGTCGATCATGGGCATCGGCATCGATTACCAGCAACTGATCAAGGGTCTGGTGCTGCTCGCTGCCGTGTTCTTCGACGTCTACAACAAGAACAAGGGCTGACGAGCGACCGAACAGCCCGGATCGAACCAGTAACAAGGAACCGGCGGCCTCGGCTGCCAAGGTTGACAGCGAAGCTGTCGGATTGGGCGGTGCGAGCCACCCGAAGGGCGGCGTTTTGCCTGAAATCAGGTGAGCGCAACGGCCGAACGATGCAAGGAAGGACAGGATCGTGCTGATTTCTCAAGTCAGAAACGAAGACGGATCGATAACGGTCGCCGTGCGTGCTGCGGGTGAAACTGCCCGTGCCGTCAACGGTGCAACGAGCGTCTATGCGCTGGCGATGGAAGCGGCCAATGCCGGGCGCAGCCTCAAGGATACGATCGAGGCCAAGGGCCTTGGCGTCTCGATCGATCTCGAAAAGGCCTATGCCGATGGACGTTTCTTGCCGCCGATCACCCATCCCGATCCGGCGCATCTGCATCTGACCGGCACGGGGCTGACACATCTGGGTTCGGCTGCAACCCGCGACGCCATGCACAAGAAGACCACCGAGACGGCAGTGGAGACGCTGACCGACTCCATGAAGATGTTCCGCATGGGGCTCGAAGGTGGCAAACCGAAGCCCGGCGAAATCGGTGCGCAGCCGGAATGGTTCTACAAGGGCAACGGCACCTCTGCCGTCGCGCCCGGCTCGGCGCTCGTCTCGCCTGCCTTTGCCGAGGACGGCGGCGAGGAGCCGGAGATGGCCGGCATCTACGTGATCTCCGACAAGGGCGTGCCGTTCCGCATCGGCTTTGCCGTTGCCAACGAGTTCTCCGACCACAAGACCGAGCGAGTCAACTATCTCTGGCTCGCCCACTCGAAGCTGCGTCAGGCAAGCTTCGGCCCTGAAATTCGCGTCGGTGCGGCGCCGGAGGATGTCAGGGGCACCTCGCGCATCCTGCGTGGCGGCAAAGTTCTTTGGGAAAAGCCGTTCCTTTCGGGCGAAGCCAACATGTCGCACAGCTTTGCCAACCTCGAACACCACCACTTCAAATACGGCTTGTTCCGCCAGCCCGGCGACGTCCACGTGCACATGTTCGGCACGGCGACGCTGTCCTTCGGTGATGGCATCCGCACTGAGGAGGGGGATGTCTTCGAGATCGAGGCTGCCGAGTTCGGTCTTGCCCTGCGCAACCCGCTGGCGATCGCCGGCGACGAGCAGGTCGCCATACATCAGCTCTGATATATCTGGTATGCCAGCGGCAGGCCGCCGAGCAGCGGCTGCCCGCGAAAACAAGATGAAGGAGGCTGAGGCCCATGACATTGCACCAGAACCTGATTGCCGGCGAGTGGGTTGGCGGTGATGGCGTTGCCAACATCAATCCGTCCGACACCAACGACGTGATCGGGGAGTACGCCCGCGCTTCGGAACATCAATCCGTCCGACACCAACGACGTGATCGGGGAGTACGCCCGCGCTTCGGCCGAGGATGCGAAGGCCGCGATTGCCGCGGCGAAAGCTGCGTTTCCGGCCTGGTCGCGCTCCGGCATTCTCGAGCGCCACGCCATCCTTCGAAAGACCGCCGACGAGATCCTGGCGCGCAAGGACGAGCTCGGCCGGCTTCTGTCGCGCGAAGAGGGCAAGACGCTGGCCGAAGGCATCGGCGAGACCGTGCGTGCCGGCCAGATCTTCGACTTCTTCGCCGGCGAGGCGCTGAGGCTGGCCGGCGAGGTCATCCCCTCGGTGCGACCAAACATCGGCGTCGAAATCACCCGCGAACCTGTCGGCGTCGTCGGCATCATTACGCCCTGGAACTTCCCGATCGCCATTCCCGCCTGGAAGATCGCGCCGGCGCTCTGCTATGGCAACACCATCGTCTTCAAGCCGGCCGAACTGGTGCCCGGCTGCTCATGGGCAATCGTCGACATCCTCGTGCGCGCCGGCCTGCCGAAGGGCGTCTTGAACCTGGTCATGGGCAAGGGCTCGGTCGTCGGTCAGGCGATGCTCGACAGCCCCGACGTCCAGGCGATCACCTTTACCGGCTCGACCGGGACCGGCAAACGCGTCGCGCTCGCCTCGGTCGAGCACAATCGCAAGTACCAGCTGGAGATGGGCGGCAAGAACCCCTTCGTGGTGCTCGACGATGCCGATCTTACCGTCGCCGTCGAAGCTGCCGTCAACTCCGCCTTCTTCTCCACCGGCCAGCGCTGCACCGCGTCGTCGCGGGTGATCGTGACTGAAGGCATCCATGACCGCTTCGTTCAGGCGATGGGCGAGCGCATGAAGGGTCTGGTTATCGACGATGCCTTGAAGGCCGGCACGCATATCGGCCCGGTGGTCGACCAGAGCCAGCTCAACCAGGACACCGACTATATCGCCATCGGCAAACAGGAAGGCGCGAAACTCGCCTTCGGCGGCGAACTCCTGAAGCGCGACACGCCCGGCTTCTACCTGCAGCCGGCGCTGTTTACCGAGGCGACCAACCAGATGCGCATCAGCCAAGAAGAGATCTTCGGACCGGTCGCTTCGGTGATCCGGGTGAAGAACTATGACGAGGCGCTTGCCGTTGCCAACGACACGCCGTTCGGCCTGTCGTCGGGCATCGCCACCACCAGCCTGAAACACGCGACGCATTTCAAGCGCAATGCCGAGGCCGGCATGGTGATGGTCAACCTGCCGACCGCCGGCGTCGATTTCCACGTGCCCTTCGGCGGCCGCAAGGGCTCCTCCCATGGCTCGCGCGAGCAGGG
>NZ_JABEKT010000007.1 GCF_013283195.1 Ensifer adhaerens
CGATCCTGTCCTTGATCAGGTCGTCATAGAAGCGAACCCTTTCGCCATTCTGAGTAACGACGTCGACATTGGGGAAATAGTCCTTTCCCCAACGCGAACTCTTGGCCTCCGGTCCGCCTGGACTGAACAGGAGGATCGCAGTTATCGCCGCGACGGCGACCAACCATCGTTTCATATGGATCTCCAAACAGCAGGCAGGCCGGCGCGGAGCGCGCGCCAGGCTGACGCAACGAGGATAAACGTCTCTCTGGTTGGCCGGCGCGGCCAACCCTTTACGGCGTGACCATGCCTGAGAGCTGCGCTGCCTGAACCGGCTGACTGTCTCTCCAACCCTTGGGCGCACCTTCCGGCATGATCTCCGGAGTCGTGAAAACAACGCCGTCCGGGGTGGGATTAGGGGTCGGGGTCACGGCAGTTTGCGGCGAGCCGGCCACTCCGGTCAGCAACTGGATGCGCGCCAGCATGGCGAAGTCCTCATGAATGGTGTTGTGACAATGGTTGACGTAGGATCCTCCGAACTCACCAAACTGTACCTGGAAGGTGACGCTGCCGTTTTCACCCAGCCGCCAGACATCTTTTCGCTGGAAAGCCTCGGTCGCTTCGAGCTTTAGCCCTTTGCGCGAAATGGTGACGCCCTCCTCGAAGTGGAGGTGAATCGGATGATCCCAGCCGCCGCCGCCGTTCCGATAGGTCCAGTGCTCGACCTCGCCCGCCTTCGGGACCAGCAGGGAAATTCGGTTGGCATTCATGGAATGCGACGTTTCGCCATTGATACGAATGGTCCAGGGGAAATTGACGTATTCACCGCAATCGGGAACGCACCCGTCCGGCCCACGGGAATCGCCTTCTCCTGATCTGCCGAACTCGACGACCCGGGTGCGTACTGGCGTTACGATCGGTATCTGTTCGGTCAGTTGCAGCGGAACGCGGCTGACGTCCGGGTCGGTGGCACGGTGGATGACGCCGGGCACATCGACGCTTTCGACGGCACCAACCACCCGGAACTCAAGCATCGGCCCGACGACCGGGTCCTTGGTGTCGCCCTTGATCGCCTTGACCAGGCTGAGTTCCTCCTTGGGCCCGCGCCCATCGTCATGGCGGACCTGATTGACGACCCGTATCCGGTCGCCCACCCGGAAACCGGAAAAGTCGACGACGATATCGTACCGCTCTCCCATGCCTTGGACGGGGAGGGAGGTCAGGGTCAGGGGTGTGACAACAAGGTTCCCGTCATTGGCGATGAACTTGATCGGCACGGGATTGCCCTTGGCATCCGCCAGCGCGAGCTTCAGGAAGCGCGACATGCAGGCGTTGAGGATGCGGAAGCGATATTTTCGCGGCAGGACTTCGAAGAATGGCGCATAGCCGAAATTGACCAACGGCACGTCGCCGACCATTCCGTCCGTATCGAAAATATCGAAGAAGAGCTGCCCCGACGCGTCGCATACACAATCGGAAAAGACCAGGTTGACGTCGAAGTCGATGTTGCCCCAACCCAGAAGCTTGCCGCTGGGCAGTCGCAGATTGACGCCGTCCGCAAGCTCTTCGTTGCCGCGGTCAGGGCCGCTGTAATAGTTGATCGCACCCAGATTGCCCTTATAGACGTTTTCCGCCGTGAAGAAGAAACGGTGGTCGTGCGCCCACAACGATCCCTGCAGTTCGCGGAAGTCTCCCGGCACGTTGACGAGGCCGGTGCTGTCGTCCGGGCCTGACGCCCGCCGATCTGTGGCCTGGGTGTTGATCTTGTCGCGTCGGGCAAGCGTGGTGCTCCAGCGGTAATCGTAGAACGTGCCTGGGAAGTGGTGCACATTCGCCGCGCCGTCGCTTTCCGCGCCATTGTGCGCATTGTGGAAGTGAAGCTGGGTCTCGTTGCGGCCGAAGCCGTTGTTCTGTGCCCGGTTGGCGGGTAGGTCATTGTAGATCCGCGTGATGATGGGTTCGCCGTAGCGACCCTTGATCAGGAACGGAGGCAGATTGCATTCGCCGGTCCTGCCGCCACCATAACACCAGACGCTGTCTGGCTGCTGCAGCGGGAAGTGGTCGTGGAAGTATCCACCCCCGCCTTGCGCAATTTGTCCGAGCCTCATGATGTAACCCACTTTGGGGAAGTACTCGTCCCAGCGCTGATGCGCGAAGATCTCTCCCGGAGGGCGCCCTTCGATCGGACCACGGTAGGTCCGCGGATTGATGAATTGCCTGTTTGTCGGATCGGCCGAAAAGTCGGTGTGATAGGACAGTCGCTTCGCCGGCCGTTCAGCCAGATGTGCAGGAAACGCCGCATGACCCTGCGACGTGCGCGTCATCGGCACGGGGTTGAGCAGGTGCAGACGATACATGGGTTGTGAGAACTTCTTGACGCCGAAAAGCGGTGTGCGCGGCGCCCCGGTGGGTACCGCCGCATAGGCGCTCTTCGCAAAGGGACTGAGCCCGTTTTTCATCGCGAGCATTCCGCTCGCGGTGAAGATGCCCCATCGCAACAGCTCGCGACGTGTCACCTGTTCCTGGTTGATCGCTCTTGCAATCTCGGCACGGTTTTCCCGTGCGAGCTGCGCTTCTCTTTGTCGCGCCCGCGACGCATCGTTGGAGATGTACATTTAATCCGCCCCTATAAAATGTAGCCCATGGTCCTCCGATTTGGATTTCAACAAAATAATACGCCCCGACACTTGTGATCACAATGATTAGAGCAGACTTTAGTCTTATGAATATTCCGACTTAGATCGAACGATTTGTTCCAGTCTGCCGGTTTTCCAATGTTTCTCTGTTGAGGATATCCGACATTCTCTTATAATTACCTTGGGCTTAGTATTCGATCCGGCCTTATCGCCAAGGTTGAGTCTTTGTCGGCATACAGAACTCCGATGGTGGTGAATGGTTATGCCGAGCTTTCGGTATCGGGCTATCGACCAGTCCGGACACATACTAGAGGGCTATCTGGACGCGGCTTCAAGCAGCATGATGATGACTGAGTTGGAGCGCAGATCGCTTCTGCCGATAGACATAGAAGAGGTGAGCCGATCCACCTCCGCACGGCACGCCCCTATCCTCACGGGCAGTGGGCCTTCATACGAAGATGTAACGGCGCTGACCGAGGATCTCGCGGCCCTGCTTTCCGGCAGCGTTGCCTTGGATCGGGCTCTTCAGATCATCTATCAATCGACCAAACGCCGGGCGCTTTCCGGCATCGTCTATTCGATGTGGGAAGTGATATCGAAAGGGCACAGTCTTGGCGAGGCGATTGCCGCTTACCCCAAGGCCTTCCCGAGAACCTACGTCAAAATGGTGGAGGTCGCGGAAGTCGCCGGCAATCTCGACGCAACCCTGCAGGTGATTGCTCAGGACCGGCGGCGTCAGAGTGAACTCAACCGTCGGCTGGCCGCAGCACTTGCCTATCCCTGCCTTCTGCTGCTTGCCGCGATCGGCGTGTTCTTCTTTGTGCTCATCGTCGTGGTTCCACAGTTCGATCAAGCTCTTGTCGAAACGGGCAACGCGTCGCGCGGATCGGAACCTTTGGTGTTCACGCTGTCACGCATTGCCGTCGGACACAGGACATTTTTGGCGTTCGCAGGAGTGGCTCTGGCCGGCGCCGGCATCATCGGAGCCCGCAGCGACAAGGTAAAAGCGGCCTTGATCTCCCTGCTTCGCCACATCCCTGGGTTCGACACCCTGCTCATGCAGCAGCGCGCCGTCGTCTTCTGTTCGACGCTTGCGATGCTGAGCAGAAGCGGCGTCGACCTTCCGACTGCACTCCGGCTTATCCGAGATCTCATGCGGGATACGAGCTCCGCCAACCTCGTAGCGGGAGTTCTCGCTGACGTCCGCGACGGGAGCCGCCTTACCGATGCGCTCACGCGCACTGACTTTCTGCCTGCCTACGGCCTGCAGATGATGCGCGTCGGCGAAACAATCGGAGAGGCCGACAAGGCGGCATGGCGGGTCGCAACCTACTATGAAACGAAACTCGACCGATCGATCGCGCGCGCCACCGCGATAGCGGGTCCGATCGTGCTGTTGGCAATCAGCGCCTTCATCGCCTGGATCATCGTCTCGGTGATCACCGCCTTGCTCAGTCTGAACGAATTGCTGCTGTGACCCCGATGAAAACACTCCGTCGCACGACCCCACCCAAACGTAACGCCTGCCGACAGAGGCACGACGAGGGAGAAGGCGGATTTACGCTGCTCGAGTTGCTGGTTGTTCTGATCATCCTCAGCCTCGTCGCCGGCATCGCCGCGCCGCGGGTGCTCGGATATCTCTCCGAAGCGCGTGTCCGCGCGGCAAAGCTCCAGATCGAGGCTCTCACCTCGGCGTTCGATCTCTTCTATCTCGACGTGGCGCGCTACCCGACCGAACGGGAGGGCCTGGATGCGCTGGTGGACGGTGCTTCGATCAAGCGCTGGAAAGGTCCCTACATCCAGCAGGCATCCGTGCCGCTCGATCCGTGGGGTAACCCGTATCAATATCGGATCAGTGACAAGGGGAGGCCGCAGATCATCTCTTATGGCGCCGACGGCGTCGAGGGGGGCGCCGATGGTGCGGCCGACATCGCCATCCAGCAATGACGCGGCATACGACAGCGGATTTGCGTTGCTCGAGATCCTGGCTGCGCTCGTCATCGTAGCGCTTGTAGCGGCAATGTCGTTTCCATTCCTGACGCGGGCGAGCCGCGCCATCGGCCTGAAGGTACGCACAGCCGAGATCGCCGCACTTTTGCGGCACGGCAGGAACACGGCGATGGAACAGGGACGACCGATCCTGTGTTCCGTCGACCCGCAACGCAGGACGGTTTCCTCGGGGGCTTCGGGTCGACAGGTGGTTTTGCCCGAAGGAACGACGATGAGGATCGTGAGTTCCGGCCGTCTGCGATCGGCCGATCGTCTTGGGTTTGTCTTTCTGGAGGATGGGCGCGCGCTCGGCGGCGTATTGAGCATTACGGGGAGCAACCTGACTTATCGCATAACGGTCAACCCGCTGACGTCAGGCGTCATGCTGTCGGAGATTGACTGAGGATGCCTCGATGATCCCGCTCGTTGTCCAACCCAATAGACCCGAAGACGAGCGCCGTTCCGACGCGGGGTTCACCCTGTTGGAGGTTCTGGTTGCCGTCGCAATCCTTGCGGCCGTGGTCTCGGTCGTTCCTCGCAGTCTTGTATCCGCCCGGACGTCGATCGGCCACTCCCGTGCCTGGCTGGAGGCGAGACTGGTCGCCGAAGAAGTTTTGGCGGGGGAGCTACGAAGCGGTCGCATGCGGCCGGGAACTTTTTCGGGCGTGTTGCGGGGACACCGATGGCGCGTGGTTGTCGCGCCAGCTGCGGTCGCCGACGCGCCGCCGAGCAACGGTCGCGTGCTGCTTGAAGCAAGGCTTAACGTCGAGGTCTCCGCGTCGCGCGTCCTAGCTGTTGACCGTCTTTTGGTCGGAGGCGGCCAATGAACAGTGTCCGCGCACGGAAAGACGAAGGCTTCGCACTCCTTGAGGCGCTGGTCGTGCTGATGCTAACCGCGCTGGTCCTGCACGCACTCATACTCACGGTTTCGCTCGTAACACGGTCGTCCGCCGCCGCTTCGCAAGGTGCAGCCACGCTTGAAGAGCTTGCGACCGGCCTTGCCGCAATGCGAAGGGATTTTGCGCAGATCGCTGCAGTCAAGACGGGAACGGAAGCGAATGCGCCGCTCCTGTTCTACGGCAGCGGCGAGGCGCTCGGGTTCGCCACGCGAACCGATCCGCAGCTTGAGCCGGATCAGTTGGTGTGGATTGCGGTGAGGTCCAGGCCGCCAGCACTCTTGAGGTCGTCGGCGATACGGGTTCCCGGGCAGGTGACCTTCGAACGAGCCCGAGCATCCGCACCGATCGCGATATTCGAAGGGGCGTGGCGTTGGCGCTTTTCCTTCGCCGAAACGACTGAGCGCGGAACCATCTGGACTGGATCCTGGATTGGGCAGCCGAAGCTCCCCGACATTGTTCGGCTGGAGATCTGGGACAGGTCTGACGAACGGCGGCAACCGCTGACGCTGATGATGTCGCCGCACGTCGACTCGCCGTCGGCCTGTCGCGACGGAGAATCGTGCGCGGGAGGTGGCAATGCGACGCGATGACGGATTTGCCACGCTCGCCGTTCTTGTTGTCAGCGGTCTGCTCGCAGCGATCGTGTCGATGCTGGTGCTGTTGTCGAGGCCGGCGCTTGTGTTGACGAAGCTCGGCGCCGACGACCTCGTGATGGAGAACCTTATGGAGAGCGGCGTTGCAGCGGCCGGGTATCTTCTCTTCCTTGCGGATGTCGACGCCGCATCGGTGGACGGCAGGACAATTCGCCTGCCGAGCGGTAGCGTCATCTTGCATGTTTCGGCGGAGGCCGGACGGGTCGATCTCAATGCGTCACCACGCGAATTGCTGGAGGGTGTATTCAAGGCGGCAGGAGGGCAGTCGCTTTCACCCAGGTCGTTCGCCGCCCGGGTCGTCGACTGGCGTGACGAGGACGATGAAAGAACGACGGGCGGCGCCGAGCGGACGGACTATTTGGCAAGCGATGCAATCGGTCTCCCGGCCAATGTCGCGTTCCAGTCCGTAAACGAGTTGCGCTTCGTTCGTGGTTTGAGCGAAGCCGACTATGTGCGTCTTCAACCGTTTGTCACTGTCTACAACCGCACGGGCCTGCTCTATCCAGCTGCAACCTCACGCCGTGTCTTGATGGCGATACCCGAGATGAGCAATGCGGATGCCTCCGCCTTGAGATCTGTTGAAGCGCCTGGTGCAGAAGGTGAAGATGGCGAACTGCGAGAGCTGTCGCAGCGGTACGACAGCTTCGTCACGCTGGAGGCACCAAAAGTGTATCGGCTTGACGTCGTTGTTCGCAGCGAAAGTGGCAGAACAAGTGCTGCTCACGTCATCATAGCGGATGCCGAAGACGAAGCGAAAGGCTATGCTGTGTACGACTGGGCGCCTGCTGGTCGGGGGGCCCGTTGATGGCGGGGCGGAATGGATGAGTGCTCTTGGCGCATACTTCAAGCGCGCGATGGCGGTACTTCTCGACGAGATGACGTCGTGGCAGGCGACGATGGGTATCCCGCGCACAGCGCGCGGGACATTTCTTCTTGTCGATGAAGGGACGAAGCTTGCCTGCTATCGCGTCGGCCGCTCCCGACCCGCGCACAAGGCAGATGGTAAGCGCGCCGACCTGCGCGACGGGTGGCTGAACAAGATAGTCGGTACACGCCCGGTTGAGCTGCGTCTGGCGGGTGACGGAGTTGTGGTGCGTTCCTTGCGGCTGCCCGCGGCGAGCCGTGGCCACATCGAGGCAATCATCCGCCATCAGGTCGAGCAGATCATGCCGTGGCCGTCAGAGAAGATGGTGTACGACTACGACATCCAGGAGAGCGAGGCCGCCCGGTTTTCAGGCCAGTTCGACGTGCGGCTTGTCGCGACGTCGCTGACCGCGGTGCGCAGCGCAATCGAGCCCTTCCAGTCCGTCGGCATTACCCCCGTCGTTGTGGGGCTTGCGTCGGACCCGTCGGATCGCCCAAGCGCGATCAATCTTTTGCCGGGCGCCAAGGCGGCGGTGCGCGCGAGGCGACGGCACAACGCCCTGGTTTGCCTTAGCCTGCTCGCAGCCGCCGGTGTGGCCCTGCTGGCCTGCGCTGGCTGGAGCGTCAATCACGCTGTCGCCGAAACGGCCCGTATCGAGGCGTCTCTTGCAAGCCTCCGTGGCGCCGTCGAGACGGCTCGCAAGGAGGCGGAAGCGACGAACGATCCCGGGCTCGACGTGGCGCGTAAATGGGACGCCGTTCCCATGGTCTTGCTGCTGGAAGAGCTCTCCAGCCGCGTTCCGGACACCACTTACCTTACGGCTCTCGACGTGGAGGACCGTAATGTCCGCGTTACAGGGCTTTCCACAAACGCTGCCGATTTGATCAGCCTGCTCGAAGGTTCAGATATGTTGGAGGGCGCCGGTTTTTCCGCGCCGATCGTTCGCGACAACGACAGCAAACTGGAGCGGTTCGAGATCCTGGCGCATCTCTCGGAAAAGGGCCGGCCATGAGCGCATCAAGCGCCAGCGCGCGACGTGTCACGGCAGCAACGGTTGCTGCGCTTTCCTGTCTGGTGGTGCTGCCGGTCCTGACGGCTGCGTGGAGTGCGACTGTCGTGTCTCGTCTTGGCGAGCAGAGCAGGAACGACACGGCCCTGGCTGAAACACTCAAATCCAGGCTATCTGCGCTTGGCGGCGGCGCGGGAAGCGAAGGCGACAGCACGAGCGCACGCGTCTATTTGCAGGGAAACACGCCCGCGATCGCCGGCGCCGAGCTTCAGAGGCTCGTCACTGATATCATCGGCCAGAACGGTGCTGTGGTCTCGCAGTTCGAATTCGTCGCGTCCGAAGAGGACGACCCGGCCGGCGGCACCGTCGAAATGCGGATTCTATTCCACAGCACCATCGAACCTCTTCAGAAGATACTGTTCGCCACCGAGACCAATCCGACAGCGCTTGTCTTCAAATCCATCAATATCGAGAGCCTGGCGTCCGACGAAGAGGCGCTCCATGCATCACCGACATTGCGCGTTTTGGCGCTCGTCGAAGGCTATTGGCGGAGGGCTGAACGATGACGCGCCTTCCGGCTTCGCGCTTGTCGGTCATCGCCGTCGCCTTGCTTCTCGCAGGCACGGCGTCGTCCCAATCCCCATCATCCGACGAGGCTCCCTGGCTTCGAGGTGTGAGCCTCGACAGGCTGGAGGCAACGCGATTGCGTCCATTGTTCACGCCGGCGCGGCAGCCTCCCACCGTCTCCGAGACGGTGGACACGCCAGCGCCGGTTGCAGCCACGAACGTTGAGATCGTGCCGGACGCCCCGCCAGAGCTCAAGCTCGTCGGCATCATATCGACAGCAGACAGTCAGCAAGCCCTTCTGCAGGATGCCGCAAGTGGCCAGATTCATCGCCTCAAGGACGGCGAGAAATTTCAGAACTGGAACCTCTCGATTGTCGACAGCCGCACCGTCGCCTTCGAGCAGAGCGGGCGTAGCCGGGACTACAAGATGTTTCTGCCCCTTCAATGATCAGACCGTCACGCGCAGAACCTCTTCGATCGAGGTGACGCCACGCCGGTATTTCGAGAGCCCATCTTCCAGCATGGTTGTCATGCCTGCCTGGACGGCGACGGTCTGAATCTTCTGAGGATCGGCATCCTTGCGGATCAAAGCGGTAATCTCGCTGTCGACGGGCAGGACCTCAAATATTCCAACGCGTCCGCGATAGCCGCTGTCGCCGCAATAGGAGCAACCGACCGCGCGAAAGCATGTGTCACCGGGGCGTTTGATAAAGCGCTGGCGCGCCGCAGATGTCGACGCGGCGGGCGCCATGTCCTCGATCGGCGCCTTGCAACGCTCGCACAATTTTCTGACCAGGCGCTGAGCAATGACGCAACGCAGTGCGGATGCCAGAAGGAATGTTTCGACGCCCAGATCCATCAACCTTATGATGGCGTCTGCCGCGCTATTGGTGTGCAGGGTCGTTAGAACCAGATGGCCAGTCAATGCTGCCTGAAGACTGATCGAGGCGGTTTCGCTGTCGCGCATCTCACCCACCATCATGACGTCGGGGTCCTGACGAAGGAACGATCGCATCGCATTGGCAAATGTCAGGTTTATCGATGGCTTGACCTGAGTTTGGCTGACCCCCGCCATCTGATACTCGATCGGATCTTCGATCGTCATGATCTTGCGTTCGGGGCTGTTCAGAGTGGACAATGCAGCGGTCAGGGTGGTCGTCTTGCCGCAGCCGGTCGGGCCGGCCACGACAACGAGGCCATGAGGCTCGGCCAGTTGCGTATGAAGAACGGAGTAATCACGCGACGACATGCCCAGGCGAGAAAGATCAAGGGCTTCGGCGCCTTTGACGAGGATGCGCACGACCAGCGCTTCTCCGTGCAACGTCGGCATTGTCGCCACCCGGAAGTCAGCGCGCGTCGAGTTGATCAGGATACGTGCGCGCCCGTCCTGCGGCAGCCTGCGTTCGGCAATATTCAAGCCTGCCAGGATCTTGATACGCGAGATGACGCCGCGCGCAATCTCGTTTGAAAGCGGCTGCATCGTGCGCAGCATCCCATCGACGCGCATCCTCAGCCTTACGCCGTCAGGTTGAGGTTCGATGTGAAGGTCCGTCGCCGATAGACTGAGCGCTGTTTCGAGCAATTGATCCACGGCCCGAACGATCGGCGCGCCGCTGGCGATATCGTGGAGGCGATCGAGATCCTCCTCGTTCCGATCGCCAGCAACAGGCGACGTCGAGCGCTCTGTGTTTGCGTCCTTGGCCGGTTCCCTCGAAAGCATGCGCTCGAAGAGCATCGCCATTTCCTCGAACGTCGCGATCCGCAACTCCACCTGACGGCCAAGTGCCGCCAAGGCAGCGTCGATCGCGTCGTTTCGACTGGGATCGGCAACGACGAGCAAACGAGCCTCACCTTCGAGCGCCGGCATCGCCCATGCGGCACGAAGGAACCGCGCCGACAAATCTTCAGTCAATTCCGGACGAAATTCGACGCGGTTGAATGCTGCGCGATTGAGGTTGTGAAAATCGGCAATCGCATCGGCGAGCAGCTCCCCGGACAACAGCCCGGTCTCCCAAAGGACGGTGTAGTTCGAGGGCGCTTCCACAAGAAGCCGTTCCAGGGACAGCCTCTCTGCCGGGCCGACCAGGTCCTCTTTCGTCAATAGATAGCGAATGAAATGCGTTACAATCGTTGCCGTATTCATCCGTCCCGCCGCAGTACACTACAGCAAAGCCCCACTCACTCGACCGCCACTTTGACGGCTTGTCGACATCGAAGGCAGATACATGCCGGCCCCTGGGATCTTAAGCGGTTATCCCCAAGAACCGCGATACCAGAAGTGGATTAGCTGCCGATAATAATAGTGATCCGTTACAGAAATGCTAGGCTTCGACATGAGTGAGGCAAGAATCAGTCGTGACAACATGAGCACTAGCGGGACAGTCCTTCGGACGGCTTTGTTTTTCGGCATCTGTCTGCTTTCCCCCGGCTGCCTCGCTCCTGAAGAAGGCCGATTGGGGAACGACGTCGACTCGATCCTGGGTTCGGTGACAAGCGCGGACCTGCAGGCGCGCTCACTCAGAAATGGCAGCAATTCTACGCTCGGCTACTCGTCCGCGGGATCGGCTGGTGCCCGCCAGCCAGCGATATACTCGTCCACGCGCCTCGGCGTTGTCGCCGCTCCAGCCGGAGCGGATGGTGCGGCCGGTGATAGCGTCAATCTGAATTTCCAGGGGGCTGAGCTCCGCGACGTCGTGCAAGCCATCCTCGGCGAGACGCTTGGTCTGACCTATACGATCGACCCGAAGGTAACCGGGACGGTGACACTGTCGACCGCTCGGCCGGTCCCTCGTGACGATCTCGTGTCCATTCTTGAATCGATGCTCGAAATGAATGGTGCCGATCTCGTTAAGCGCGGCAATGCCTTTCAGATCGTCGAGGCCGGATCTTCGATCGCCGGTCAGGTCAGCACGAAAGGTCGCCCGACCGGCTTCGGCATCACGGTCGTACCGCTGAGATATGTGTCGGCGCAGGCGCTTTCGCGGCTCGTGGACGGTTTTGGCGCGCGTCCAGGGACGCTGCGGATTGACACCACGCGCAACGCTATCCTGATCGCCGGCAGCGGGCCCGACCGCGAAGCGGCGCTGGAGACGGTCACGGCATTCGACGTCGACTGGATGAGGGATCAGTCGGTGGCGGTCCTGCCGCTCCAGCACGCACGCCCCGAAGCCGTCATTCCCGAACTCGAGCGCATTTTCGCCAGCAAGGGCAGCAATGGCGACAGCGTCATACAGTTCATGTCGATGCCGAGATTGCGTGCCGTTCTGGCGGTCTCACAGAACAAGGCACTCACGGAACGCGCTCTCACCTGGGTCCGCCGTCTTGACCGAGAGAACCCAGACCTCGGACAAAGCGTTCATGTCTATCGCGTCAAATATCGTGACGCGACGAAGATCGCAGAACTTCTGCAGCGTCTGTTTGCAGCCAACGAAGAGACGGAAACCGCCGACCAACAGGCCGCTCCCGATGAAGCGGCCGCACAGGAGCCGGCAGCCAGCGACGAGGACGTCGTGGACATCGACCCGGCGCGCTTCGGCGGTTCGTTGCAGCCAGAGCTCGGCGCCGAGCCGGTTCGCATCCGCTCGGATCCATCCAACAACTCGATCGTGATCTACGGCGACCTCGAGATGCGCAAGCGCGTGCTTGCCGCTCTGACACGGATCGACGTTCCCCAACTCCAGGTCGCCATCAGTGTCACGATGGCGGAGGTTCGGCTCACCGACGAACTGCGCTTCGGCGTCCAGTATTTCGTGAAGAGCAAATCGGTTGGTCTGGGCACCGACGAGGGATCGTTCGGTCTCTTCAAAACGCTTGCCGACAACATTGCCCGTGAGGTGCCCGGCTTCAATTTCGTCCTGGGCGCGAACAGCAGTCCGGATGTGATCATCAGCGCGCTCGATAAGATCACGGATGTGCAGATCCTGTCGTCGCCGTCGCTTGTAGTGCTTGAAAACGAGGTGGCACGTTTCCAGGTGGGCGATCAGATCCCGATCATCACGCGTACCGTCGTGCCGGTCGAAACCGCCGACGCCCCGGTCAGCAACCAGGTCGAGTACCGGGACACGGGCATCATCATGAACGTGCGCCCGAGGATCGCCGAAAACGGCGTGGTGGCGATGCGGATCGACCAGGAAATATCGAACGCCGCTTCGGGCGACAACAGCCTGACGCCGGTCATCTCCAACAGAAGCATTTCGAGCTCGGTATCGGTTCTTGACGGACAGACAGTGCTACTCGGCGGCTTGATCAGCGAAACGCAGGAGCGCGGCAAGGATGGTATTCCCTTCCTCAGTCGCCTGAAGCATGTCGGCAGCCTGTTCGGCAGCAAGAACCGGTCGAACGCGCGGACCGAGCTGCTGATCATGATCAGGCCGATGGTCATCCGCGATTCACGCGATGCACAGAGCGTTGCAGAGGAATTGCAGGCGCGGATGTGGGGCATGGGTTCGCGGGCGTTGAAGTAGTGCAGCTGTCCAAACGCATCGACCCGGATCTGCTTCCTGTCTTTGCCGCGACCATGGCTGCCCTCGTGATTGGTCTCGCGACCCTGCAGTGCGCGCGAACATTGTTGTTGATGTTGCTTGCTGCCTGCGTGACACGCATCGCCCTTCAGGATTGGCGAAGCCTTAGGGTTTCCAATTTTATGAATGGCACGGTCGCCGCCATCGGTATCGCGGCATGGCTCGCCGGCATCGATCCCGCGCGAGTTGACGCGTCGCGCACTTTTCTCGAGATCGCACGCGATGTGACATTGACTGGCGGCGCGCTCCTATTGGTACGAGCGCTTTACTTCAGGCTTCGTGGCATTGAGGGACTCGGGCTGGGTGACATCAAGCTCGGCGCTGCCGCCGGTATTTGGATCGGTTGGGAAAATTTCGCATTGGCTGTCTTTGGCGCAGCGTTGGGCGCCCTGTTGTTCGTGTTGGTTTCGACGATGAAGCACGGGCATTGGCCGGCAGGACGCCGCATACCCTTCGCCTCGTTTTTAGCCCCGGCAGTTTGGGGCACATGGTACCTAGCCCAGCAACTTGTTGCCAGTTGAACATATTGAAGAGCAGCGTGGCGGCACATCGCACCGCCCGATCTCAACATCCTAGAGCCAGCCGGACTTCTTGAAGCGCCAATAAAGGATGGCGCAGAGAGTGGCGATGACGCCGAGAACGGCAAAATAGCCATAGCGCGTCCCAAGTTCGGGCATGTGTTCGAAGTTCATCCCATAGATACCAGCAATCGCGGTCGGCACAGCGAGGATCGCCGCCCATGCCGCAAGCTGTCTTGTGATTGTGCCCTGGCGTTGTTGCTCGAGCAGGTTCGAGGCTTCGAAGACGGACGTCATTATTTCGCGAAGGCCGCTGACCAGCCCCTCCACACGCTTGATATGGTCATGGACGTCCTTGAAGAACGGCTTTGCATTGTCGTCGATGCAGGGCAGGTCGAGGTGGCTCAGCTTTCCCACCACTTCGCCCATCGGACCGAGCACGCGCTGGAACCGGATGACGTGACGGCGCATACGGAAGACGCGCCTGATCTGCTCGGGCTGCAGGAAGGACATGAGGACGTGCTTCTCAAGCTCGAGTATTTTGTCCTCAAGGGTCTCAACCATAGGCAGGTAGCCGTCGACAACGAAATCGATGATGCCGTGGAGCACATAGTCGGGTCCGTGCTCAAGGAGCTGCGGCGACTGCTCGAGTTGCTGGCGCAGTTCCTGGTGAGAACGGGCCGATCCATGGCGGACAGAGATCAGATGGCGCTTCCCCACGAAGATGCAGGTTTCCCCGTAGGCTATCTTCTCACCTTCGAGGTGGGCCGTCTTGATGACGACGAAGAGTTGATTGCCGTAGATGTCGACCTTGGGCACCTGCATGCCGTTGAGAGCGTCCTCCACCGCGAGAGGATGAAGGCCGAACATTACCTGGAGATTGGCCATCTCGTCCGCAGTGGGATCGGTCACCCCGATCCAGATGAACTCACCGTCCCGGGCGTCGACGGGCGTCGCGACAAGCGGCACCTCGTCTGCACGTTTGCCGGCTCGATACAAATAGGAGGCGACGACTGTCATTTAGATTTTCCGAAGATGGTTCGATCGCGTGTCGGATGACGCGGCGGACAAAGGTCCGCCGTGGGCCGAGGATCAAATCGTGACCTGTTCGCCGATCTCGACGACCCGGTTGGCGGGAAGCTTGAAATACGACGACGGATCGATACCGAGCCCCGCGAGCGCGATATAGAGATGATCCTGCCAACGGGGCAGACCCGAGTTCGGATCGCTGATAAGGGTTCTGCGGCCGAGATAGAACGAGGTCTGCATGATCTCGAACTTGAATCCTGCCTTCTTGCAAAGCGAGAGCGCCTTGGAAACGTTGGGTTCGTCCATGAAGCCGAAGCAGAGTTCCAGCCTTGCAAACCTGTCCGAAAGTTTTGTCAGCGTCACCCGGTCTTCCTGCGCAACGTAAGGATGTTCGGACGTGCGGACAGTCAGGATGACATTGTGCTCGTGAAGGACGTGATTGTGTTTGATGTTGTGCAGAAGGACTGCCGGCGTTTTGTCGCCTACGCTCGTCAAGAAGATCGCCGTCCCACGGACCGTCTGGGGAGCATGTGTCGATTTCTCTATGGAACGGATGAACGTCTCCAGCGGTATATCGTGGCGCGCCGTCTTTTCACGAAGCATTCTGGATCCACGGGTCCAAGTCCACATGATGAGCATGATGGCAAGTGCCAGCGCCACCGGTACCCAACCGCCGTCATGGATCTTGAGCAGGTTGGCGACCAGGAAAACGCTCTCGATGACCAGCAGCGGCAAAAGCAGCATCCCCGCCACAAGCGTGGAGTATCCCCAGACGGAGCGCAGAAACTGGAAAGCCATAACCGTTGTCACGACCATCGCGCCGGTGACCGAGATGCCATAGGCGGTGGCCAGCGATTCCGAATCTCCGAAGGAGAAGATCAGCACGATCACGCCGACAAACAGCATGACGTTCACGGCGGGCACGTAGATTTGCCCGGTATTGGTCTCGGAGGTGAACTTGATCAGCAGGCGCGGCAGGAAGCCCAGATGGACCGCCTGTCGTGCGAGCGAGAACGCGCCCGTGATGACGGCCTGGCTGGCGATGATGGTTGCCATGGTGGCGAGAATCACCATCGGCAAAAGGGCCCAGTCCGGATAGAGCAGGAAGAATGGGTTTGCCATCGCCTCAGGATGGCTAAGCACCAGCGCGCCCTGGCCGAGGTAATTGAGCGCCAATGCGGGGAAAACGAGCGAGAACCAGGCTGTGCTGATCGGCTTGCGCCCGAAATGTCCGAGGTCGGCATAGAGCGCTTCCGCTCCCGTGACCGTCAGGAACACGGCGCCGAGCACGATCAGGCCCGCCCAGCCCGCATGGGT
This sequence comes from Ensifer adhaerens, assembly GCF_013283195.1. Lineage (GTDB taxonomy): Bacteria > Pseudomonadota > Alphaproteobacteria > Rhizobiales > Rhizobiaceae > Ensifer > Ensifer adhaerens_G. The sequence goes on from NZ_JABEKT010000007.1 coordinate 15,982, forward strand.
GATGAACCAGAGGGCGTTGATCGGATTGAGCGCTTCGAGGATTGTCCAGTCGTCGCCAATGTGGATCAGGCCGCCCCATGCCATGGCGAGAAACCACACGACCGTGATGGGCCCGAAGAATTTTGCGACCGCCTGGGTGCCTTTCGACTGGACGGCGAAAAGCGCGACCATGATGGCGGCGGACAGCGGCAGCACGTAGCCGGAGAAGGCGGGAGTGACCAGCTTCATGCCTTCGAGCGCCGACATGACGGACAGGGCAGGGGTGATCATGGCGTCACCGATGAACAGTGCCGCCCCGATTAGTCCCGCGAAGAAGAGAACGGGCATGAAGCTGCCCGTCTTCTTCATCAGGAGGGCGAGAAGCGATAGCGTTCCGCCTTCGCCGTCGTTGTCGGCGCGCAACAAGAAGAGCACGTATTTGAACGTGACGATGATCGTCAGCGTCCAGACCATGAGCGAGATAAGGCCGATGACCTCATTATGATGCACGCCATCAGCCGAAAACGGCCGCAGCGCCTCGCGAAACGCGTAGAGCGGGCTCGTTCCGATGTCGCCATAGACAACACCGACGCAGCCGAGGAGGAGGACAAGAAAGTCACGCTTCTCCGAGTGGGGTTCGGAACCTACGTTACGCAAGGCAGTCATGGGGTCTCCGGCAACTCGGCGGCTGTGTCGTGGAGGGAGTATATGGTGCAATGCGCAAATGCTGGCAATCTGTGTTGTGCGCTCTAGCAACAACAGATGATATCCTCGCTATTGCAGAAGAAGGACGGCGCCTAGCCGGACCTATTGGAGACGATCGCAGCACCCATGGCGCGCCGGCTGATCAAAAGCTATGTTTATGAACCTTGCATGGGTGCCGGAAGAATGCCCTTCAGGATCGTCTCGGTGATCGTTATCGCCGCCGTCTCGTAATCCTCTGCTTTCAGACGTGCCTTCTTCAGGCCGTCGGCGGCGATCGGCTCGAAATCGGCATAGTATTGCGTCGATGCCCAGAGCATGATGAACAGGTGGCGTGGATCGACTGGCAGCATCTTTCCAGCCGCAATCCATCCCTCCACGACAGCCACATGTGCATCCGTGACCTGGCGCATATGATCGCGATCCTTCTTCTTCAGGAACCGGGCACCCTGGATGATCTCGCTGGCAAACAGCCGGGATTCCGCGGTGTTCTTGCGCGTGTAGTCGAGCTTGGCCCTGATATAGAGGCGGAAGGCCTCGGCCGGCTCGCGCTCGGGCGAGATGTATTTCAGCGCGTCGTCCCAACTGGCGATAAGGTGCGCGACGATGGCCCTGTAGATCTCCTCCTTGGAGGAGAAGTAGTAATAGACGTTGGCCTTGGGCAGGCCCGAGGCTTCGGCGATCTCGGCGATGCGGGTGCCGTCGAAGCCTTTGCGCGCGAAGATCTCGATCCCGGCCTTGATGATGAGGCGCATATTGCGCTCGCGGATGCGTTCCTCCGGATCTCGTGCTGCCTTTGCCATGCGATCTCGCCTCCATCTCGCCGCCGCTCCCTACCAGACAATCATGCGTGGCGGCGAGGCCGTTTGCGCAATTTCCGAGTTTTCCGGCGAAATGCAAGCGCTCGCCATTTTCATAAAACCTGACGATACGGTCAAAAAAACCTGACGGTTCGGTCATTTTTTATCCTCAGGAAAGTTGACACTTTGGTCAGCTTTTGTCTAGTCTCCTTTCAACGAGTTGGAGGGGCGGTGTGATGCCGGCACGACTGAGAGAGGCAATGGCGGAAACGCTGGCCGGCTGGGAGGCCGATCTGCCGCAGGCCTGGCAGGATGCGCTCGGGCCCATTGGCGACGATTTCGACCGGGTCGATGCCGGCCTCACTTTCGAGGCCTGGGAGCCGATCTTCCCGGCGCGTCGTGGCAGGATCTTTCCTGGTCAACCGAAAGGCGCGCATGCGCTTGCGGCCTTCGATGGAATTGCGCCTGACGGCGTACGCTGCCTGATCCTCGGCCAGGACCCTTATCCGGAGCCGGGTTTTGCAACTGGTCGCGCCTTCGAGGCAGGCAATCTCGCCGCCTGGACCGAGCTGGACAAGATGTTCTCGAAGAGCATCCGCGCCTATATGCAGCTCATCGCCGCCGCGCGTCTTGGCGACGAGAGTTTGAGTGAGGACTTCGGCCGTTGGCCGGATGTCCGGCAGCTTTTGTGTGATCCTTCAGGATCGTTCGAGGGCCCAAGCGCGATCGCCGACCGCTGGGTGGGCGAGGGCGTGCTGCTCCTCAACGCATCGCTGACGCTCTCGCGCTTTCGCGTCGACATCGACCCGCACCAGTCGCGCGGACATCTGCCGTTCTGGCGGCCGTTGATGTTGCGCGTCATCGAGATGCTGCTGTCGCGGGGCGAGCCGATCGTCTTTCTCGGCTTCGGTGCGGCCGCAAGCGATATCTTCGCCGAAACCGGTATCCGCGAGGGCCGCAACGGCAACGTCGCCTGCGTCGAGCGCGAGCATCCGGCGTTCGCCGACAAGGTGCTCGGCCGGGAAAACCCCTTCCTTCTCTGCAATCTCTACCTGGAGGCGATGGGCGCTCGTCCCATCGCATGGTGAACCATGGCGTCTAGCCCGGAATATGATTTCATCATCGTCGGTGCCGGTTCGGCCGGCTGCGTTCTTGCCAACCGCTTGTCGAAGAGCCCTGAAAACCGCGTGCTTTTGATTGAGGCCGGTGGCAAGGACCGCAATCCGCTGTTCCGGCTGCCGATGCTGATGGGCAAGCTCTTCCACTCGGGCATCTACAACTGGCACTATCACACGGAGCCCGAGCCCTATCTCAACGGCCGCTCGCTCTATTGGCCGCGCGGCAAGGTTCTGGGCGGCACCTCGACCATCAACGGCATGATTTACGTGCGCGGCAATCGCCACGACTATGACCGCTGGGCACAACTTGGCCTGCCTGGCTGGTCCTACGACGACGTGCTGCCGGCGTTCCGGCGCTCGGAAACGCATATCGAGCGCAAGGACGCGTTTCACAGCACCGATGGCGAGCTCACCGTCTGCCGTGCCCGTGGCCACAATCCGCTGATGGACGTGTTCTGCGAGGCGGGCCTGCAGGCCGGCTATCCAGCGAATGATGACTTCAATGGCGCCACCCAGGAAGGGTTCGGCCGCTACGATTTCACCATTCGCAAAGGCAAGCGCTGGTCCACATCCTGGGCGTTCCTGCGCCCGGCGCTCGGTCGCAAGAACCTGACCGTGCTGACAGGTGCCGAGACGACGCGTCTCATCATCGAAGGTGGCCGGGCCTGCGGCGTCGGCTACCTGAAGGACGGCAGGGCGGGGATCGCGCGGGCAGGGCGCGAAGTGATCCTGTCAGCGGGCGTCGTCAATTCGCCGAAGGCGCTGCTGCTGTCCGGTATCGGACCGGCGGACGAGTTAAGCGCGCTTGGCATCAAGCCTCTGCTCGACCTTCCCGGGGTCGGCAAGAACCTCCAGGACCACGTCGACTGCGTCATGAGCTGGGAATGCCGTGAACCGGTCACGCTGTTCGGTGACCTGCGCGCCGACAAGCTCATTCCCGCCGTCGCGCAAGGCATGCTGTTCGGGGAGGGCATCACGACAACCTTCCCCTACGAGGCAGGCGCCTTCGTCCGCTCGAACGACGGCCTGGTCTCGCCCGATATCCAGCTGCATTTCATGCCGGCGCTGGAAAAGACAGCCAACTTGCATTTCCCCAATCCCTTCGCCAAGAAGCGGGCGGTGGAGGCGGATCACGGCTTCACCATCCGCGTCGGCCCCGTCAATCCGGCGAGCCGCGGCGAGATCACGCTGCGGTCGGCGAACCCGACAGACAAGCCGAGGATTCAGGCGAATTACCTGCAGTCCGATTTCGACATCCGCACGATGATCGACGGCATCCGGCTGACGCGCGACATCGTCGGCCAGAAGGCATTCGACCGCTATCGCGGCAAGGAACTGGCGCCCGGTCCGGAAGCGCTCGACGATGCCGGGCTGACCCGCTGGCTGCGCGCCACGGCGATGACGACGTTCCATCCTGTTGGCACAGCCAAGATGGGCAACGACCCCATGGCAGTGGTGGATGCGCAGCTCAAGGTCCACGGCATCGAAGGGTTGCGCGTCGCCGACGCCTCGATCATGCCGATCATCGCCAGCGGCAACACCAACGCGCCCGCCATCATGATCGGCGAGAAATGCGCCGAACTGATCCTGAACAGCTAAGGAAGTGATCCGATGATCCTCGAACACCGCACCTACACGTTCAAGCCCGGCACGGTCGACAAGTGGATGAAGAAATACGAGGCCGACGGCCTTCCGGTGCAGAAGCGCCACCTCAACAAATTCGTCGGTCTCTATGTCTCGGAGCTCGGGACGCTCCACACCACTGTTCTGATGTGGGCCTATGACAGCCTTGCCGACCGCGAGGCGCGCCGGTCGGCCATGTACGCCGATCCGGATTGGCAAAAATTCATCTCCGAAGTCTGGGCGCTCGATGCGATCCAGAAGCAGGAGGTGATGATCATGAACCCCGCCGCCTATTCACCGCCCCTTTGAGACGACCGGGCGCGCGCCGGTATTGCCCGCGCACGTCGGAATACGCATGACACAAGACAATCAACAAAAGAGGGAACGATCATGACTGACAAGGCTTCACAACACATCATGCATCGCCGCACATTCCTGCAGGCAAGCGCGGGCGCAGCAGCGCTCGGCTTTGCCGCAAGCATCATGCCGGAATTTGCGCGTGCATCGGGCGGGCTGGTCGCGCTGGTTCACACGCAGGCGGCCGGCGACAACGGTCCGGTCGATCAGATGATTGCCAAGCTCAAGCAATTGTCGGAAGAAAAGGGCTTTGAACACCGCGCCATCTATGCGCAGGATCCCGCGACCTACGAGACCATCTACCGCACGCTCGGCGACGCCGGTGCCCAGATCATCATCTCCACCTTCAACGAAGTGGCCGAGCCCTTCAAGGCGCTGGCACCGTCCTACCCCAACACCAAGTGGATCCAGCTGTTCGCCGACCCCTTCGAGCCGGCGATCCCGAACGTGGTGACGGTATCCTATGACTATTATCTCGGCTGCTATCTCTCCGGCGTCTTTGCCGCGAAGATGACGACAACAGGCAAGACCGGGTTCATCGGCGGCGTTTCAATCCCGCCGCTCAACGCCGATTTCAATGCCTTCAAGGCTGGCGTGCACTCGATCAAGCCGGATGCCAGCGTCGTTGCCGCCTTCGCCGGCTCGTTCCAGGATCCTGCAAAGGGTCAGGAAATCGCCACCCAGATGTACAATGACGGCATCGACTACATCCAGACGGATGCCGCTGCCACCGATGGCGGCATCATTGCCGCCGCCAACGAAAAGGAAGGCCGCATGGTGAGCTGCCTTGCGCCGGGACAGTACGCACTCGGCCCGAAATCGCTCATCTCCATCGTCGGTCTCGATTTCGGTGTTTCGCTCTACAACGAGGCAGGCAAGGCCGTCGGTTCCGATTGGAAGGGCGGCACGCATGAGCATACTGGCCTTGGCACCGGCGTCATCGACTTCATACTTTCGCCCGTCTTTGCCGAACAGGGACCGGCTGAACTGAACGCCAGGGCGAAAGAGGCGCTTGTTGAGGTCGAAAAGGCGCGTGCCGGTATTCTGGATGGGTCCATCAAGGTTCCGTTCAACACCACGCTCTGAGCCACTGGAGCATCCCGCTTTGAAGCGGAATCGCTAAAGGCGGATAAGATGCTCTAGAATCAAAGTACTAGAGCTTCCTCATTGCGTTCTTCTGAACGCACGGTGTTCCACGCCGGCCCGTCGGGTCGGCGCGGAGCCTTGGCGGAAAACCGGCGTTGGTCTCTCCCGTTGGGGGAAGATCGACGGACGTTCGCGGATCGTCTTCCTTCCTGTTGATGACCCGTGAACCCATGCTCTCGATGGGAACCTTTTGATGTCGAATCCTCCGAAACCAGCGCTGGAGTGCCGTGATGTCACCGTGAAATTCGGCGACGTGACGGCATTGTCCGACGTTGCCGTCTCGTTTGCCCCCGGCCAGATCCATGCGGTCGTCGGCCAGAACGGCGCCGGCAAGACGACCTTCGCCCGCGTCGCTGCGGGACTCGTTCAGCCGACCGCCGGCGCGGTCGACGTTATGGGTGAAGAAATCCGCACTGGCCACGTCAGCCAGAGCCGGGCTGCGGGCGTGGAACTGGTTCACCAGAGTTTCGCCCTGCCGCCGTCCTTTACCGTCGCTGAGACCATGGAGTTCGGCGCGACCGGCAAAGGCGGCATCTACAGCCGCAAGAGCCTTGCCGAAAAATGGCAGTCGCATCTCGCCGGCCTCGACGTTCAGGTCGACCTGAACAGGAGGATTCGCGACCTGCCGATCGAAACCCAGCAGGGTATCGAGATTGCCAGAGCGCTGGTCATGGATGCGCGCGTTCTGATCCTCGATGAACCGACGGCCGTGCTGTCGCCGTCCAGCATCGACATGCTGTTTGCACGCGTCCGCCGTCTCAAAGAGCGCGGCGTGACAGTCATCCTCATCCTGCACAAGATCCGTGAGGTGCTCGGCATCGCCGACACGGTCACGGTGCTGCGCGGCGGCCGAAAGGTCGAAGGGCCGCTGCCGATCGCCGAGGTTTCGGCCGAGAGGCTCGCGAACCTCATCGTCGGCGATGCGATTGCCAAGACGCTCGACCGGCATGAGCGCGACGCGCTGGTTGGAACGAAATCACCAGTGGGCGAGGGCGCTGGTCATCTCGAAAATGCGAAGGGCCCAAGCGTGCTCTCCATGAAAGCCGTCTCGACGCGGCCCGATAGTGAAGGCACCGCGCTTGACAGCGTCGATCTGGATATTCGCCCCGGTGAGATCGTCGGCATCGCCGGCGTGGAGGGCAACGGACAGAAGACGCTGGTGCGCGCGATTTCGGCCCTTGCCGATCTGGCAAGCGGATCGATCCGACTTGCGGGAAATGATGTGACCGGCGAACCGCTCGCCGCCCGTCGCGCGATCGGCCTCAGGATCATTCCCTTCGAGCGCAATGTCGAAGGGCTAAGTCTCACCAGTTCCCTCTGGCAGAACTGGAGCGCAAGGGAACTTTTGCAGGGTAGGTTGCTCAGACTGATCCGCCCCTCAGCAGTGCGCGAAGCCTGCGACAGGTCGCTGAAGGACTGGAGCGTCCACTACCACAATTCCGCGCAGAAAGCGGGGTCGCTGTCGGGCGGCAACGCCCAGAAAGTGATCCTCGCGCGCGAGGTCGACCGCGAAGCCCGACTGATCATCGCGGCTCAGCCGACGCGGGGCCTCGACATCGGAGCCACCGCCTTCGTCTGGCAGGCGCTTCGGCAGGCGCGCGATCGCGGTGCCGCCATCCTCTTGATCTCGTCGGATCTCGACGAGCTCTTCGACATCTCCGACCGCGTCGTGGTGATGCTGTCTGGACAGGTGAACGGCGAATTCCGCGCGCCTTTCGACATCGCGTCGGTGGGTGCAGCCATGACCGATGCGGCCGCGAGGACAAGCGCATGAAAGACAGTCTTACCACGGTGGTCCGCAGCCTGATCTTCGTCGCCTTCGCGCTTATCCTGTGCGCGCTGGTGTTCCAGTTCGCCGGCTACAATGCGCTGACCATGCTCTGGGCGGTGGCCGATGGCGCCTTCCTGCGCAGTGGCGCGATCGAGCAAAGCCTCAGATGGGCACTGCCGCTGTTCATCACCGCGGTCGGCGTTGGGATCTCCTTCCGGGCAGGTTTCTTCAACATCGGTGCCCAGGGCCAATTCTATGTCGGCGCCATCTGCGCCGCCTTTGCCGCCGAGGCGTTCAAGGGCGGACCGGCTTTCCTCGTCATCCCGGCGCTGCTGATTTCCGGCATGCTCGGCGGCGCTCTCTGGGCGCTCTGGCCGGGGCTTCTCAGGCTGCGTTCGGGCACGGACGAGGTGATCACCACGTTGATGGGCAACTTCATGGCCGGCCTGCTTTTGGTCTACGTCACCTCAGGCCCGCTAAAGGACCCTTCGGGGTCCGGCCAGCAGGCATCGAGCCGCCCGCTCGATGCCGCTTACCGCATCTCGGACTCGCTCGGCCTCTCGCCGACTATCATCGCCATTGCTGCAGCGGTCGGCATCCTGATGTGGCTCCTGGTCAACCGCACCGCCTTCGGGGTTCTCGCGAGTCTTGCCGGTCGCAACGGCACCATGGTGGAGTGGCAGGGCGCGCGGCTCTGGAAGCTCGGCCTGTCGAGCTTCCTCATCTCGGGCGCGCTGGCCGGACTTGCCGGAACCATCGAGTTCATGGGGCCGAACGGCCGCATCGCATCCGGGTTCCTGCCTGCCCACGGCTTCACGGCGATCCTGATCGCGCTGGTCGCCAATCTCTCGGTGCTCGGCACGGCTGCGGCCGCGGTGTTCTTCGGCGGCCTTGCCTCCGCCGCACTCTATCTGCCGATCATGGCCGGGCTGCCGGCCGCCGCGATCGACATCATCAACGCGGCGATCGCGCTGTTCATCACGGCAAGGTCGAAGCTCGTCGACAGGGTATTGCGTTTCGGAGGGCGCCCGTCATGAACGAGATCATCATCGCCATCCTGCGCTCCGGAACGCCGCTGATCTACGTCACCCTTGCTGGCGTCATCGCACAGCGTGCAGGCGTCTGGAACCTCGGTCTCGAGGGCCTGATGATCATCGGCGCCTGCGCCACGATCGTCGGCATCATGCTGACCAATTCCATTCTCGCCGCCATCCTGATCGCAATTGTCATCTGCGTGCTTGCATCCATCCTCCTCTGGTTCGTGATCGACAGGCTCAAGGCCAATCCCATCATCGCCGGCCTCGGTCTGACCGGTCTTGGCATCGGCGGTACCGCGCTTGCCGTTCAGTCGATCTTCGGAAGCCAGGCGAGCGTGACTGCACCTTTCGGCATTCCCAAGCTTGGCCCGGCTTTCGGTGCCTATGGCGTGTTGTCGATCTCGGTTGCCGCCATGCCATTTGTCGTCTTCGGCATGTGGGTGCTGCTCCGCCGCACCCGGTTTGGGCTAAGGCTCGCCGCCTGTGGCGAACATCCCTTCGCAGCCCGCAGCGTCGGTGCCAATCCGTCGCGCATGCGCCTTGTGGCGCTTTCGATCGGCGGCGTTCTCTGCGCCATCGGTGGAGCGGAACTCGCAGCCGGAAGCCTGCAATTCTTCGCTCAAGGCATGACGGCCGGGCGTGGATTCATGGCGTTCGCCGCCGTCATCTTCGGCGCGTCCCATCCGGTGGGGGCAACTTTCGCCGCGCTGTTCTTCGCCGTCGTCGGCGCGCTCGGCATCCGGGCGCAGCTGATGTTTGGCGACAAGATCCCGCACGATCTGCTGCAGGCGCTCCCCTATCTCGCCACGGTCTTCGGGGTCTGGCTTTCGGGCAAGCTTCGCGGCGGTACAAAGGCCGCCAGCTCCTTCGCTGAACTCAAGGATCAATAGGAGGCACCATGACGTTTGCCCAACGCCATCCGATCCAGGATGTCTGCATCCTGGTCACCGACCTCGAGGCGTCGATCCGCTTCTATACGGAAAAGCTCGGCTTTGAGCTCAAGCATCGCGCCCCTAGCTTTGCCGATTTCACCGGCGCAGGGCTGACGCTGGCACTTTGGGAGCGGTCGCATATCGAGGTGCATGCCGATGTGCGCGTGCCCAAGGGGTCGGCCTCTGCCGTGCTCGTGGCGGTGCGGCTCGACAATCCCGCCGAGATCGACGGCCTTTACGCGGATCTCAAGAACGACGGCGTCGAATTCGTCAATCCGCCGGCAGACTACCCGTGGAATGCCCGGTGCCTCTATTTCCACGGGCCGGATGGCGAGATCTGGGAGCTCTACGCTTGGCTCGATGGCGGCGCTCCCGGCAAGGTGGCGCCATGACCCGCAAGCTGATCATTCTCACCGATCCCGGTCAGGACCAGGCAGCCGCCATCCTGATGATCCTCGGCCAACGCCAGGCCTTCGACGTTCTCGGACTGGTCGCAACTGCCGGCAACATCAACCTCGATCACACGATCGCCAATTGCCTGAAGCTAATGGAGCTGGCCGGTCGGCCTGATATTCCGGTCTTTGCCGGTTGCCCACACCCGATCATCCGCCCGCTTGTCATGGCCGAGCACGTGCATGGCCCGACCGGCCTTGACGGCCCGGACCTGCCACAGCCGAAGATCGCAGTGCAGCCAAAACACGGCGTTGATTTCATCATCGATACGGTGCGCGCCCACCCCGGCGAGATCACCATCTGCTCGCTCTCGCCGGTCACCAATCTCGCCATGTCCCTGCGCAAGGCACCTGATCTTGCCAGCAAGATCCACGAGGTCGTCGCGATGCTCGGCGCCTATTTCGAGGTTGGCAACATCACGCCGACGGCGGAGTTCAACTGCTATGTCGACCCCGAGGCCGCCGACATCGTGCTGAATTCCGGCATCAAGACCACGCTCCTGCCGCTCGATGTGACGCATAAAATGCGCTCGACGCCGGAACGCCTCGGTGCCATGCGCGCACTTGGCAACCGCTGCGGCGTGGCGACCGCCGAGATGCTGGAATTCTCCGAAGCCTTCGACCTCAAGAAATACGGCTGGGACGGTGCGCCGCTGCACGGCCCGTGCGTGCCGGCCTTCATGCTGGCGCCGGAGATGTTTTCGGGGCGGCAGATCAACGTTTCCGTTGAGCTCAACGGCACCCTGACGTCAGGCATGACGGTCGCCGACTGGTGGCAGATCACCGATCGGCCAAGGAATGTGTTCTATGTCACGGACGGCGATCCGATCACCTATTACGATCTTCTCCTGAAATCGCTGGAAAACCTTCCATGAGTGAAATCCTGATCCGCAACGCGACGATCGTGGCGATGGACGCCGGCCATGGCGCAGCGCCGTTTGCCGGTGACATCCTGATCGAGGGCGAGATCATCAAGGCGATCGGCGAAGCGCTCCTCGCCAGCCCGGACGCGCGGATCATCGACGGTCGCGGCAAGCTGGTAATGCCCGGACTGGTGAACGCGCACACCCATTCGAGCGAGACCTTTCTTCGTGGCCGCTACGAGCGCATGCCGCTCGAAATCTGGCTGCTTTATGCCTATCCGCTGCTGATGAACGACCCGATCGGCGAACGGCTGCTCTATCTGCGCAGCCTGCTGCTCGCCATGGAATCGCTGCGCACCGGCGTCACCACCTTCTGCGATGATTTCTTCGATCCGCCGCGCCATGATCTCGAGCGCCTTGCAACGGTCTTTCGCGCCTATGACGATGCCGGCATTCGCGCCAATGTTTCGAGCGCGGTGATGAACGTCCATACGCTCGATGCACTGCCCTTCGCGCGCGAGGTAATGCCGGCCGAGTTGCAGGCCCTTCTCGACTTTGGCCCGCCGATGACCGCGAATGCCTATATCGATTATTGCAAGTCGGCCTTCGCGAGCCTGCACGGCAAATCCGGCCGGCTGAATTTCATGATTGCCCCTTCGGCGCCGCAACGCTGCTCGCCGGACCTGATGGCCGCGTGCATGGATCTGGCGGTCGAACAGCACGTGCCCTTCCACACCCATATTCTGGAGACCAAGACGCAGGCCGTGACCGGCCACAGGCTGCACGGCAAATCGCTGATCGCCTACATGCACGATCTCGGCCTGTTGAAGCGCAACACGACGATTGCGCATTCGGTCTGGGTCAGCGACGAGGACATGCGGCTGATGGGGGAGGCCGGTGTCTCGGTTGCCCACAATGCCGTGTCGAACCTGAAGCTCGGTGCCGGCATAGCGCCGATCCGCCGCCTGCTCGATTCCGGGGTGACGATCGGCCTCGGTACCGACGGCGTCTCCTCGAACGATACATCCCGCATCTTCGACGTCATGCGTGTCGCCGGCCTCGTGCACAGCGCTGCCGGGCCTGATTACGAGAGCTGGTTGGCAGCCGACGAAATCCTGGCAATGGCAACCATCGGCGGTGCGAAGACGGCATTGCTGGAACAGGTCACCGGCTCGATCGAGGTCGGCAAGTCGGCCGACCTGCTGATCCTTGATCTGCGCAACTATCCCTTCATGCCGCTCAACGACGTCGCCAAACATCTGGTCTATTCGGAAAACGGCTCTTCGATCGAGACCGTGATGGTCGCAGGCCGGATCGTGATGGAGAAGGGGCGTCTGACCACAGTCGACGAACAGGCAGTCTTCGACGAGATTGCCGAACTGGTGCCGGCCTATCTTGCGGAACATGCCGAGCTGGAGCGTCGCAACAGTGTTTTCGAGCCGGTCATGGCGGAGATCCATCGCCGCGCGACCCGGATCGATATCGGCCTCAACCGGTATCAGGGGGATGGCGCGGCGGGGCGTATCAGGTTCTGATCCTGATTGCGCCGCTCAATGAACCGGGATCACGACGCCTAGGATCTGCTGCTCGAAGAACTTCGAGAAGGCCGCGATACGCGGCGGCAGCGCCTGGTAGGGCGGATAGTAAAGCGTTAGCCACAGATCCTGCGGCGCCCAGCCCTTGAAGGCATGGACGAGGCGTCCGGTCCGCAGATGTTCGGCGATATGAAAGCCGGGAAGCAGCGCCACGCCCGCACCGTCAGCCGCCATGTCGGCGAGGATCTCGCCGCTGTTGGCGCTGAAGGCCCGGCCTGCCGATATCGTCACCGATGAGCCGCCGTCCGAGAGAACCCAGTTTTCCCGGCGGCTCTCACCGCTATAGGCGAGACACTCTTCGGGCGTCAGTTCACCGGGATGGCTGAGGCCGGCGCAACGACTGCCCGGGGCTGCCACCAAAATGCGCGGTATCGCGCAGATCTTCCGCCAGATGGTGAACTTGTCGGAGGGCTGCGACGAGATGCGAATTGCCAGATCGTAGTCATCGTTGACGATGTTCACCATCCCGTCCGACAGCACGACTTCGAATGATATCTTCGGGTAGCGCTCCTTGAATCCGGAAATGATGGTCGGCAGAAAGGTTTTCCCAAGCCAGGTCGGCGCGCTGATCCGGAGCCGCCCTTCATCCGTCTTGTGGGTGTTCATGACGTCGCGGCGCGCGCGTTCGAGCGTTTCCATCGCCGGCTGGATCTGGGCTGCGAAAATGGCGCCGTCCGTCGTCAGCGACACCTGCCTTGTCGTTCGAACGAAGAGCTGAACACCAAGATCGGCTTCGAGTGCGGCGATCGCCCGGGTCACCGCCGCCGGCGTCATGTCGAGTTCGCGGGCGACCTGGGCGAAATTTCTCTTTTCGGCGGCCATCAGGAAGGTGCGGAGCGCTTTATAGTCGTTCATCTCATTATTTCAAAAATCGCAATTCATTCGAAATTAATATTGCAATTCCGCCGTGACGGCAATCTGCGTAGGTTTGTTTTCAGCAACAGACACCGGACAAAACGCAGGAAACAAGAGCCATGATCAAGGATATCAAGGGACTGCATCACGTGACATCGATGGCGTCGGACGCCGCGCGCAACAACGCATTCTTCACCGACACCCTCGGCCTGAGGCGAGTGAAGAAGACCGTCAACTTCGACGAGCCAAGCATCTACCATCTGTATTACGGCGACGAGACGGGTGCTGCCGGCACGGTGATGACATATTTCCCGTTCGACCACATGATGCGCGGTCGCCCCGGCGTCGGTGAAGTGGGCGAGACCCAGTTCGCTATCCCGAAGGGCACGCTCTCCTACTGGAAGGATCGCCTGACATCGCAGGGTGTCGCTGGCCTCAAGGCCGACACGATCTTCGGTGCCAACCGCCTGCGGTTCTCAGGCCCGGATGGGGACGGATTGGCGCTGGTCGAAAAGGCCGATGACGGGCGCTCCGCCTGGACCGGCGCCGGCGTGCCTGATGATGCAGCCATCCGCGGCTTTGCCGGCGCCAGATTGAGCCTGCATGACACGGCAGCCATGGAGGAACTTCTCGGTTTCATGGGCTACCAGCGCGCCGAAAAGGAAGGCAACGTTACGCGGCTGGTGATCCCCAACGGCAACGGTGCCGACACGATCGATCTCGAAGCGCTGCCGCAAACCACGTTTGCTCGCCAGGGTGCCGGCTCGGTCCACCACATCGCCTTTGCCGTCGAGGACCGCGCAGCACAGCTCGAGGTTCGCAAGGCGCTGATGGACACCGGCTACCAGGTCACGCCGGTCATTGACCGCGACTATTTCTGGGCAATCTACTTCCGCACCCCTGGCGGTGTATTGTTCGAAATCGCGACCAACGAGCCCGGCTTCAACCGTGACGAGGACACCGCCCATCTTGGTCAGGCGCTGAAGCTGCCGCAACGCTACGAACCCTTGCGCGACCGGATCGAGGCCGGCCTCGTGCCGCTCGCGGCCTGAAAGACGAATTGCGTGCGGGCCGGCCGGCTCTAGCCGCCCGCAGCTCCAATACCGGAAGGCCTGTCGCAGTAAGCCCGTAAACACAGTCTCCGACAGGTCGCGCCTATTCCGCTTAAAACCCGCCGCCAGACGGCACATCACGCACCAAGGAGAGACCCAATGTCCAAGCTCGAAGTCCTGACCCCGCAGAACAGCCAGCTCATCTTCATCGACCAGCAGCCGCAGATGGCCTTCGGCGTCCAGTCTATCGACCGCCAGACGCTGAAGAACAATGTCGTCGGCCTCGCCAAGGCGGCGAAAATCTTCAACATTCCGACGACGATCACGTCGGTCGAGACCGACAGTTTCTCGGGCAACACCTATCCCGAACTGCTCGGCGTCTTCCCGGAAAACGACATTCTCGAGCGCACCTCGATGAACTCCTGGGACGACCAGAATGTGCGCGATGCGCTGGCGAAAGGTGCGGCCGACGGCCGCAAGAAGATCGTCGTCTCGGGCCTGTGGACAGAGGTCTGCAACACCACCTTCGCGCTCTCGTGCCTCAACGACACCGACTACGAGATCTACATGGTGGCCGACGCCTCGGGCGGCACCTCTCTCGATGCCCACAAATATGCGATGGACCGCATGGTGCAGGCCGGCGTCATCCCGGTCACCTGGCAGCAAGTGCTGCTCGAATGGCAGCGGGACTGGGCGCGCAAGGAAACCTACGACGCCGTCACCGGCCTGGTGAAGGAGCATTCAGGCGCGTACGGCATGGGCATCGACTATGCGGTAACCCATGTCCACGGCGGTGCCGAGCGCGTCAGCCACGGCAAGCGGATCGGGCCTAACCCCGCCAAGTAACGATCGCCGGCCGCTCCGGCAGGATACGTCCTGCCGGAGCGATTTTCCCGTCATCCCGCGAGGTTACCCCATGAAAGTCTATCTTCTCTCCCTCGGTGCCGGCCTGCTGGTGGGGGTGATCTACAGCCTCCTGAATGTGCGCTCGCCCGCGCCGCCTGTCGTCGCACTCATCGGCCTGCTCGGAATTCTGGTCGGCGAGCAACTCGTGCCTTTGGCGAAGAGCGTCTGGGCGCGCGAGCCGGCTGCTCTGTCCTGGCTTCACCAGGTCAAGCCGCATATGTTCGGTCATCTGCCGAAAGGCGGTGCGCCGGTGACGACGGCCAGCAAGCACGCACCGGAGGATAAAGTCTGATGACGACGCGTCGAACCTTTCTGGGTGCGGCGACGAGCCTTGCCTTTCCCAGCCTGTTTTCACCTGTTGATGCCGCCGACCCCAGCAAGCCCGGAGCCGACCCCATGCATGCCGATATCATTCTTCACCGCGGGTTGATCACCACGCTCGACCGCGCCAATCCGAACGCCACGGCGATCGCCATCAAGGACGGCCTATTCCTGAAGGTCGGGACCGACGCCGAGGTGATGGCGCTTGCCGGGCCGGAGACGAAGATCATCGATCTCAAGGGTAGGCGCGTGCTGCCGGGACTGATCGACAACCATACACACGTGGTTCGTGGCGGCTTGAACTACAACATGGAACTGCGCTGGGACGGCGTTCGAAGCCTCGCCGACGCCATGGATATGCTGAAGCGACAGGTGGCGATTACCCCCGCACCGCAATGGGTTCGCGTCGTCGGCGGCTTCACCGAGCATCAGTTCGCCGAAAAGCGCCTGCCGACTATCGAGGAGATCAATGCGGTCGCGCCGGATACGCCGGTGTTCCTGTTGCACCTCTATGACCGCGCCTTGCTGAACGGTGCAGCCCTTCGCGCCGTCGGCTATACGAGAGACACGCCGAACCCGCCGGGCGGCGAGATCACCCGCGACGCCAACGGAAATCCGACCGGCATGCTGCTGGCCAAGCCGAACGCCGGCATCCTCTATTCGACGCTCGCCAAGGGCCCGAAGCTGCCCTTCGACTACCAGGTCAATTCCACCCGCCATTTCATGCGCGAGCTCAACCGGCTGGGCATCACCGGCGTCATCGATGCCGGCGGCGGCTTCCAGAACTATCCCGACGACTACGCCGTCATCCAGAAGCTTTCCGACGAAGACCAGCTGACCGTTCGCCTCGCCTACAATCTCTTCACCCAGAAGCCGAAGGAGGAAAAGCAGGACTTCCTCAATTGGACGCAGTCGGTGAAATACAAGCAGGGCAACGATTATTTCCGTCACAATGGTGCCGGCGAGATGCTGGTTTTCTCCGCCGCGGACTTCGAAGACTTCCGCCAGCCCCGGCCGGAGATGGGGCCGGAAATGGAAGGTGAACTGGAGGAGGTCGTTCGGGTGCTGGCCGAAAACCGCTGGCCCTGGCGCCTGCACGCCACCTATGACGAAACCATCACCCGCGCACTCGACGTCTTCGAAAAGGTCAACAAGGATATCTCGCTCGAAGGGCTGAACTGGTTCTTCGACCATGCCGAAACCATCTCGGATCGCTCGATCGACCGCATTGCCGCTCTCGGCGGCGGCATCGCTACCCAACATCGGATGGCCTACCAGGGCGAATACTTCGTCGAGCGTTACGGCCACGGCGTTGCCGAGGCGACACCGCCGATCAAGCGTATGCTCGAGAAGGGCGTCAACGTTTCTGCCGGCACGGATGCGACGCGCGTCGCATCCTACAATCCCTGGGTCTCGCTCTCCTGGATGGTAACGGGCAAGACCGTCGGCGGCATGCAGCTCTATCCCCGTGCCAATTGCCTCGACCGCGAAACGGCGCTGCGCATGTGGACTGAGAAAGTGACGTGGTTTTCCAACGAGGAAGGCAAGAAGGGACGGATCGAGAAGGGCCAGTTCGCCGATCTCCTCGTCCCGGACAAGGATTTCTTCTCCTGCGCCGAGGACGAGATTTCTTTCCTGACCTCGGAACTCACCATGGTGGGCGGCAAGATCGTCTACGCCGCCGGCGTCTTCAAGGCGCTTGATGAAAACGACGTGCCGCCGGCGATGCCGGATTGGTCGCCGGTCAGGGCTTTCGGCGGATACGCCGCCTGGGGCGAACCGGAAGGGGCAGGCAAGCGTTCGCTCCGCCGCACGGCCATTTCGACATGCGGCTGCGCCAGCGACTGCGGCGTGCACGGCCACGACCATGCCGGCGCCTGGACGTCGAAACTGCCGATCGCCGACCTCAAGGGTTTCTTTGGTGCACTCGGTTGCTCCTGCTGGGCCGTGTGAAGCCCTGCACTGCTATCAAGCAGGAACGGGCAGCCGATTGGCGCTGCCCGTCTTTTTCAAACCTCCCGGGCACCGTCATGCGTATGGCGTTTGCCTCCTCTTGCCGCCGGTAATTGTTGCAATATTCGCAATTAAATCGCAATAATTACTGCAATTGTTCGGAGCAATCATCCCGGGCAACATGGCCTCCATCAGACGAACACACCGTCGCTCTTACCCAAGAGCGAAGATCGCAGGAGCAGACATGACTGACCGTTCTCTTTCCATCCACCGCCCCGGTGGCCCACTGCACAGGTTTGCCGGGTCGCCCGTGACGCGGACGACAGCGCTTCTCGCCCTGTGCGCGGCCTATATCCAGGGGCCGCTCACCAAGATCTTCGATTTCGATGGCGCAATCGCCGAGATGGAGCATTTCGGTCTCAATCCGGCCGGCCTGTTCGCGGTTGGCGTGATCGTATTCGAGCTCATCGCTTCGGCCATGGTTGTCTCGGGTTACCTGCGTTGGCTTGGAGCGCTGGCTCTCGCTGTCTTCACCCTTCTTGCGACCTTCATCGCCCTTCGCTTCTGGGAGCTTGCGCCGGGCATGGAGCGGATGATGGCCACCAACGGCTTCTTCGAGCATCTTGGCCTTGCCGGCGCATTCGTCCTCGTCGCAGCGATCGACATCACCAAAGGAGCTGGCAAATGAGCGCTTCGAAGTCCAAGGGCGGCAGCTTCGCTCCGCTGCGCCAACCCGTCTTCGCTGTCCTCTGGGCCGCGACGGTTCTCGGCAACACCGGCAGTTTCATGCGCGATGTCGCCAGTTCCTGGCTGATGACGGATCTCTCCGCAGCGCCCGCCGCCGTCGCCATGGTGCAGGCAGCAGGCACCTTGCCGATCTTTCTCTTGGCAATTCCGGCGGGCGTCCTCTCCGATATATTAGACCGGCGAAAGTTTCTCATCGCTATCCAGCTTCTGCTTGCCTGTGTCAGCATAACCTTGATGACACTGTCGCATTTGGGGCTGTTGTCGGTCAGCGCCCTGATCGCGCTGACTTTCCTGGGTGGCATTGGCGCAGCCCTCATGGGCCCGACCTGGCAGGCGATCGTTCCGGAACTTGTGCCGCGGGAAGACGTAAAGAGCGCCGTCGCGCTGAATTCTCTGGGTATCAACATCGCGCGCTCCATCGGCCCGGCTGCGGGCGGTCTGCTGCTTGCCGCCTTTGGTGCCGCCGTCACCTACGGCGCAGACGTTGCGAGCTACATCCTCGTCATTGCAGCGCTGGTCTGGTGGCCGCGTGCCAAGAATGCGGATGATGCGCTTTCGGAAGGGTTCTTCGGGGCATTCCGGGCGGGCCTGCGCTATACCCGTGCCAGCAGGCCGCTGCATGTCGTTCTGCTGCGGGCGGCGATCTTCTTCGCCTTTGCCAGCGCCGTCTGGGCGTTGCTGCCGCTGGTGGCGCGCCAGCTTCTGGGCGGCGACGCCAGCTTCTACGGCATCCTGCTCGGCTCGGTCGGTGCCGGCGCGATCGGCGGCGCGCTCGTCATGCCGCGGCTGCGCCAGCATTTCGGCGCCGACGGCCTGCTGCTCGGATCCGCGCTAGTGACAGCACTGGTGATGGCTGCCCTGTCGCTGGCGCCGCCACAATGGCTGGCGGTTGTCATTCTACTCTTTCTCGGCGCCGCCTGGATCACCGCTCTCACCACCCTCAACGGTGCCGCTCAAGCCATCCTGCCGAACTGGGTGCGCGGTCGCGGGCTCGCCGTCTATCTCACCGTCTTCAATGGCGCGATGACGGCCGGCAGCCTCGGCTGGGGTGCCGTTGGCGAAATTGCCGGCATCTCGGGCACCTTGTTGATCGGTGCGGGCGGCCTGTTCGTGGCCGGATTAATCATGCACCGCATCAAACTGCCGGCGGGCGATGCCGATCTCGTTCCGTCCAATCATTGGCCGGAGCCGCTCGTTGCCGAACCGGTTCCCCATGATCGCGGTCCGGTGCTGATCCTGATCGAGTATCATATCGAAAAACATCACCGCACCGCATTCCTGCATGCGCTCGATGAACTGTCGCAGGAGCGCCGACGCGATGGCGCCTATGGCTGGGGCGTTACCGAAGATTCGGCCGACCCGGAAAAGATGGTCGAGTGGTTCATGGTCGAATCCTGGGCGGAGCATCTCAGGCAGCACAAGCGCGTGTCGCAGGCCGATGCCGACCTCCAGGGCAAGGTGCTCGCCTTTCACTCGGGCGCGGAAAAGCCTGTCGTCAGGCACTTCCTGACGATCAATCGGCCGGGTAGAGTACCGGCGTGACCAAGTGGAGGCGGTTCCCCGCCGCCTTCCTTTCATTGCGAAATGTGCAATTCAATCGACACTATTGTTGCAATTGCAGGCATTCTCTTCTCGGTCCAATATCCCTGCATAGACAATCACAACGCCGCGAAACCAACCTCTCTTCAAACAGTCAAAGGAGAAAAGATCATGGGCTTTGTCACCACCGCAGACGGAACCGAAATCTTCTACAAGGATTGGGGTCCGAAGGACGCCCAGCCGATCATGTTCCATCACGGCTGGCCGCTCAGCGCCGACGATTGGGACGGGCAGATGTTGTTCTTCCTGTCCAAGGGATACCGGGTGGTCGCGCACGACCGCCGTGGCCATGGACGTTCGTCGCAGGTCTCGGACGGCCACGATATGGATCATTACGCCGCCGACGCCTTTGCCGTCGTCGAGGCGCTCGATCTGAAGAATGCCGTCCATATCGGCCATTCGACCGGCGGCGGCGAAGTGGCGCGTTATGTCGCCAGGCACGGCGAACCTTCGGGACGCGTTGCCAAGGCAGTCCTGGTTTCGGCCGTGCCGCCGCTGATGCTCAAGACGGCGGCGAACCCCGAAGGCCTGCCGATCGAGGTCTTCGACGGTTTCCGCGCAGCACTCGCCGCCAACAGGGCGCAGTTCTTCCGCGACGTGCCCGCCGGTCCGTTCTACGGCTTCAACCGCGACGGCGCGACAGCATTGGAGGGCGTGATCCAGAATTGGTGGCGGCAAGGCATGATGGGCAGCGCCAAGGCCCATTACGAGGGCATCAAGGCCTTTTCGGAAACCGACCAGACGGAAGACCTGAAGGCCATCGGCGCTCCGACCCTGGTCCTGCATGGTGACGACGACCAGATCGTTCCGATCGCCGACGCCGCGCTGAAATCGATCAAGCTTTTGAGAAACGGTACCCTGAAGACCTACCCAGGCTTCGGCCACGGCATGCTGACGCTCAATGCCGACGTCCTCAACAACGACCTGCTCGCCTTCATCAGGGCCTGACATCGCATGAGAAGGGGTGCGGCGCCTTCCGCCGCATCCCACGTCCCTCGACACCGCCCGCCGTATCTCTGCTGCGACCTTTGCCGCACTGTCGGCAAGCGGCGCCCGGATCGGCCGCAACTCCCCCCCTATAGCAACGGTTCAACCAAGGGCATCGTCCGCGGGCTGGATAACGCACAGATCACCCGTTACGGCGAGCCCGTGCGCGCCCTCCATCACGCGGAGCGCCTTGCCGAGACGGCGCCGGGCCCAGCTTCCCGGCAGATGCCGCCGCTATGCTGAACCACCTGGCGCACCACACTTGCGGCGGACAAAGCCGAAACGCTCGCCCTTTGACCGACATGTCGTCTTCCACGTCTTGCGCCGGGAAGGAACGGTTGCCGCCTTGACGCTGAACTGGTTTCCGAAACGGCAATTCAAATACCAATACTTCCGTTTCGGAATATTTTGTTTGACTCAATTCCGGTTCGGCACATAAGGTACCCCTCAGATAAACCTGAGGAGCATCTCGTGACGAACCGAGACGATCTGGACGAGCTCGACCGAACGGTCATTTCCATGTTGACAGAGGATGGGCGCCTTTCCGCATCGGAAATTGCCGGACGCATCGGCAATGTTTCCGAGCGCACGGTGCGTAACCGCATCGCCGCTCTCCTGCAAAATCGGCACATCGTTATCGGCGCCATCCCCGATCCGACAGCCATCGGCCGCGACGTTCAGGCGGAATTGTTGATCGAGGTCGAACCCGGCAAGGCCGATGAGGTTGCCGCCGAACTCGGCGAATATGACGAAGTCGGATATCTGGCGGCGATCACTGGGCGTTACACGCTGGCCGCATCCGTCTTTTTCGACACCAACGCCGAACTTTTCGAATTCACCGAGGGGACCGTCGGCAAGATTCCAGGTGTGAACCGGGTCGTCACCAACATGATCCTGCGGATGTACAAGATCTACGGCACCCGTACGACGGCACTCAGCCAGCGTGAGCCGCAGCCGAATGGCGCGGGGCGTCGCGCCAGGAGGGCGAAATGATCGAGCGATTGCGCATTGGCGTAGACGTTGGCGGAACGAACACGGACGCGGCACTGCTGCGGGGCAACGAAGTTCTCGCGACAATCAAGACGGCGACAACCGAAAACGTCACGGACGGCGTCTCAGGCGCGATCCGCTCTGTGCTTTCGGCTGCAGGCATCGCCGGTTATCAGATCGGTGCCGTGATGATCGGCACGACGCACTTTCTGAACGCCCTCGTCGAGCGCCGCCGCCTGCAGCGCACAGGCGTGTTGAGGCTTTGCGGATCATCCACGCGCGCCCTGCCGCCGATGATCGACTGGCCTGACGATCTCAAGCGCGTCGTCGACGGCGGGGCGGCACTTGTCGGAGGCGGAGTAAACTATGACGGCTCGGCGATCGCCTCGCTCGACGCTGATGCGATCCGGCAGGCTTGTAACGACTGGCGAAGCCGCGGCATCAACGCAATTGCCATTTGCTCGGTGTTTGCACTGGTCGATCCCCGCATGGAACAGCAGGCGGCGGCCATCGTTGCAGAGGAACTGCCGGGGGCATCGATCAGCCTCTCACACCGCATTGGCCGAACCGGCCTCTTGCAGCGCGAGAGCGCGACCATCCTCAATGCCAGCCTCCACCGTATCGGGCATGAGACGATTGCGGCTTTCCGCCACGCCTTTGGCGAACTGGGCCTTTCCTGCCCGCTTTACCTGACCCAGAACGACGGGACCTTGATGTCGGCTGACTACGCCGAGCGTTTTCCGGTCTTCACCATCGCTTCCGGGCCTACCAATTCCATGCGCGGTGCGGCCTTTCTCACCGGATTGAAAGACGCTGTTGTCATCGATATCGGCGGCACGACGACGGACATCGGCATGCTGATCGGCGGCTTCCCGCGCAGCCGCGGCGAAGGGGCTGCGATTGCCGGCGTACCCACGAACTTCCGGGTGCCAGATGTCTTCTCGTTCGGCCTTGGTGGCGGCAGTATCGTTCGCGACGGGGCGCACATCGGGCCCGAATCCGTGGGCTTCCGCCTGCCGGAAAAGGCAATCTGCTTCGGTGGCAACACATTGACGGCAACCGATGTTGCCGTTGCCGCCGGTCTCGTCGATCTCGGCGACAAGACGCGCCTGAAGCATCTCGACGGCGCGATGGTGACCGCTGCACTCGCCAAGATGAAAAGCGACGTCGAGGCCGTGGTCGATCAGATGAAGCCAGGCCCGGAGCCGATCCCGGCGATCCTTGTCGGTGGCGGATCGGTGCTGATCGACGGTCTCCTTGAAGGAACGAGCGTCTCGCTGCGGCCTGACCACTTCGGCTCGGCCAATGCCATCGGTGCTGCGATCGCCCAGGTCTCTGGCGAGGTTGACAACATCGTATCGCTCGACGGCCAGTCGCGACAGGCGGCGCTCGATGGCGTCATCGCCGAAGCGCGCCGACGCGCGGTCGAGGCGGGGGCGGCCGAAGACACGGTGACGCTCGCCGAAATCGATGAAACGCCGCTCTCCTATCTGCCCGGCAATGCCATGCGGATCGCGGCCAAGGTGGTGGGGGATCTCAACCCATGAAGTTCTGGAACTTGCAGGAAAGCGATATCGATCGGATAGCGCTCGGCGCCGGCATCCTTGGCACCGGCGGCGGCGGAAGCCCATATCTCGGCGCACTGATGGCCAAGGCCCAGCTTCGCCAGGGGCGCCAGATCAGGGTGGTTCGCCCGGCCGATCTTGCCCCGGATGCCATGGTGCTAGCCCTCGGCGGCATCGGTGCGCCAACCGTCGGCATCGAAAAGATGGACGAGGGCGACGAAGGCATACGGGTGCTGCGCTCGATCGAAGCCTTGATCGGGCGCCGGATCGACGCCGTCATCGCCGATGAAATCGGTGGCGCCAATGGCATCTCGCCGATGATGACGGCGGCAAAGCTCGACATTCCCGTCGTCGACGCCGATGGCATGGGGCGCGCCTTTCCCGAGGTGCAGATGACGACCTTCTTCATCAACGGTCATCCTTCCGCACCTTCTGCGCTGGCCGACGCGTCCGGAAATGTCCTTGTCGTCACGGACGCGACCAGCCCGGAAATGCTGGAAAAGCTGATGCGCGCCGGGACGATCGCGATGGGGTGCACGGCGCATATGTGCACGGCGCCGATGAGCGGCGATTTCGTGCGCCGGTTCGGCGTTCCCCACACGGTAAGCCAAGCCTGGCGGCTTGGCGACGCTGTGCTTGCCGCACGTGCAGCCAAGACGGATCCGGTGGCAGCCGTGTTGAATCTAGAAGGCGGGGCGCTGCTGCTGCAGGGCAAGGTCGTCGATATCGCTCGCAAGATCGAAGGCGGCTTCGTGCGCGGGCGGATGACGGTCGCCGGGCTTGGCGCGTTCGCGGGTCGCTCTGTCGAAGTCGATATTCAGAATGAATATCTGGTCGCGCGCGAGGACGGCCGCACCCTGGCGATGGTCCCCGACCTGATCTGCATGGTTGATAGCGAAACGGGCCGCCCGATCGCAACGGAGGAACAGCGCTACGGCTTGCGGGTCAGCGTCATCGCGATACCGTCACCGGGGCTGTTGCGGACCGAGCGGGCGCTTGCATCCGTCGGGCCACGCGCTTTCGGCTACGCGTTCGATTTCGAGCCGTTGGGTGAGCCGAATGCGGCTGAACCCGTGAATGCCTATGTCAACGAGAAACAGATGGAGCGCGAAACCCTTTCGGCTCCCGTGGGAGCACTGTGATGAAGAGTCGCGATCTGCTGAAAACTGTTGGTTTTGCTGCTCTTGCCCTGGGTGCCGGAGTGCCCGTCCTGCGCGGGCGCCAGGCGATCGCCGCTGATGGCACGTCCATCTTCACGCTCGCCTATCCCGCGGGATTTCCCGATCTCGATCCCGCCACCTCGTTTTCGAACGACGGCGCCGTGCTTGCAAATACCTATGAGACGCTGACGCGCTACATTCCGGCGCGCGACGGTGCGGAGGCCAAGGTGGAGCCGTTGCTGGCCGAAAGCTGGCAGGCTTCGCCGGACGGCCTGACCTGGACCTTCCGCCTGCGGCCAGGCGTCAAGTTCCATGATGGAGCGGATCTGACGGCACAGGCGGTGAAAGCCTCGATCGAACGGACCAAGAAGATCGGCGGCGGCGCTTCCTTCATCTGGGCGCCGGTCGAGACAATCGAGACGCCGGACACAGCAACCGTGATCATGCGCCTCAAGACCGCGCAGCCGATGGATATCACCGCAGCCGCCGGTTTTGCGGCGTGGATCTACAGCCCCGCCTCGATCGACAAGGACAATGCCTGGTTCAATGCCGGCAACAGCGCAGGCACCGGCCCCTACAGGATCGAATCCTACGAGCCCGGCCAGCGCGCGATCCTCACCCGCAACGACAGCTATTGGGGCGGCTGGTCCGAGGGTGCCTTCGACAAGGTGGTCTTTGAGATCATCGAAGATGTGGTGCTGGCCCAGAGCAAGCTCGAAAGCGGCGAGGCCGACTGGACCTTCGGCATCCCCTACGACAATCTCGAAAGTCTGAAAGAGCATCCCGAGCTGAGCGTTGTTTCAAACCCGTCCTTCGAAACGCTTGTCGGCATGTATAACACGCGCCGTGCGCCCCTCGACAACGCCAAGGTGCGTCAGGCACTCTCGATCGCCTTTCCCTATGACGATGTCATCTCTGCCGGAACCGCCGGTCTCGGCGCGCGCGCCAGGGGTGTCATCCCGCCAGGTATCTGGGGACACGATGCGGAGGCGCCGATCCCGGCAACGGATCTCGACAAGGCCCGAGCCTTGCTGGCGGAGGCCGGTATTGCCGAAGGCGGACTGGAACTGACGCTCACCTATGCGACGGGCGACGCGCTCGAAGCGCTGGCTGGCGAACTGTGGAAGGCCAATCTCGAACAGTTGGGTATTACGCTGACGCTGCAGCCGATGGCCTGGGAGGCGCAGTGGCAACTGGCCAAAGCCGACCCTGCCGCAGGGCAGGACATCTTCCTGATGTACTGGTGGCCAACCTTCGTCACGCCCTACGATTACCTGTTCAACCTGTTCCATTCCGAGACCGCACCGAATTTCAACCTCGGCTATTACGCCAATCCGGAATTCGACAAGCTAATTGACGAGGCGAACACGCTGTCGGCGACCGACAGACATGCGGCGGAGGTCTCGTTCAAGAAGGCGCAGCGCATCTTGATCGACGAGGCGGCAGCGGTGTTTGTCGTCGACAAGCCCAACGTCCACATTATCCGCGCAGATATCAAGAACTACGCCGACAACCCGGCCTATGGCCACGTGACCTTCGTCCACGAACTGAGCCGCTAGGGCAGGGAGCGAAGCGTCATGCACCTGATGCGCTATTTGTTACGACGCCTGGTACTTTCGGTCTTTGTGGTGCTGGGGGTCACTCTGTTGGTCTTCGTGGTGGCTCAGGTGGTGCCGTCAGATCCGGCCGCACTTTATGCCGGGCCTCGCCCGACGGCGGAACAGATCGAGACAGCGCGCAAGGTTCTGGCGCTCGACGCGCCGCTGCATGAGCGCTTCTTCTCCTTTGCCGCGCGAATGGCGACTGGAGAATTCGGCGTTTCCTACAAGACGCGGCGGCTAATCGCCGATGACCTGTCCGTCTTTCTGCCGGCAACATTGGAACTCGCCGTCTTCTCCACCGTGCTGGCTTTGCTGATCGGCGTGCCTGCCGGGGTACTGACGGCAGCCGGGCGGGGCGGGTTGCTCGATCGACTAGGCAGCCTGGGTTCGATTGCCGCCGTAGCGATGCCGACGTTTTTCCTGGCCATGCTGCTGCAAGCCTTCTTTGCCCAGTGGCTTGGCATCCTGCCGCTCTCCGGCAGGCTGTCCAAGGAGTTCGCGGTGCTTGCGCCGCTGCCGTCCGTAACCGGCTTCAACCTGGTGGATTCGCTCTTTGCCGGGCGCCCTGCGGCCTTCTTCGATACCTTGTCGCATCTCGTGTTGCCGGCGTTAACGCTCGCCAGCTATCCCGCGGGTGTCGCCATGCGGCTCACCCGATCGGCGATGATCGAGATCCTGCAGAGGCGGCACATCGTTGCCGCTCGTGCGCTTGGCCTTTCGGGCTCGCGCATCCTCTTCGGACATGCACTGCCGAACGCCATTGGCCCCGCGCTCACCGTGGTCGGCCTGAGTTTTGCCTATGCGCTGACCGGCGCCGTGCTGGTCGAGATCATTTTCGCCTGGCCTGGCCTCGGCCGCTACGTCTCCGAGGCGATCTTGTCAAAGGACTTCCCGGTGATTGCCGCGGCAACCCTGGTGGTGACGATCTGTTATGTCGCGATGAACCTCCTGATCGACCTTGCACAGGCGATCTTTGACCCGAGGGTGGCCCTGTGATGCGCGATCTGCTCAAGCGGCTGGGCTGGGCCGGTTCCATCAGCCTCTTCTTCATCATCTTCGTCGCGTTGCTGGCGATCTTCGCGCCTGTGGTCGCGCCTTTCCCGACGCAGGGGTTGGGTGCGCCCAACATCGCCGACAAGCTAACGCCGCCGTCGACGGAGTATTGGCTGGGAACCGATCATCTCGGCCGCGACATGGTCAGCCGCGTTATCTACGGCGCACGGGTCTCCTTGACCACCGGCCTGTTGATCGTCGCGCTTTCGCTGGTGATCGGCCTGCCGATTGGCTTGCTGGCGGGCTATTTCGGCGGATGGATCGACGATGCGCTGATGCGCGTCACTGACGTCTTCCTCGCGTTCCCGGCGCTTCTGTTGGCGGTGCTGATGGCCGCGGCAATGGGGCCGGGCATGGTCAACGCCACCGTTGCAGTCGCCGTCACCTGGTGGCCTTGGTATGCGCGGCTGGCGCGCGCCGAGGTCCTCGTCCTGCGCGGCCAGCCTTATATTGAGGCGGCAAGGGTGATGGGGGTCTCGCACGGCACCATCATTCTCAGGCACATTCTGCCGAGCACTAGCAGGCCCCTTGCTGTACAGGCAGCGCTCGATTTCGGCCCGGCATTGCTCACGGCATCGGCACTGTCGTTTCTCGGCCTTGGCATCCTGCCGCCGACGGCCGACTGGGGGCAGATGGTCAACGCCGGCCGCGCCTTCTTTCCATTGCGCTGGTGGTATGCGGCCGCCCCGGGCATGACCATTTTCGTGTTGGCGCTGGCTTTTTCGGTGTTGGGAGATGCGTTGCGCGGCGACGATGGAGGGCAGGGCGATGTCGCTCGTTGAAATCAAGGGGCTGGCTATCCGCTTCGGCAGCCTCCACAATCCCATCCATGCCGTTCGTCACGTCGACCTGTCGATCGAACGCGGCACGATCCATGGCCTGATCGGGGAATCCGGCTGCGGCAAGACCATTTCCGGTATGGCGCTGCTCGGCCTGTTACCACAAAGCGCGCGCGTCTCGGCTGACGCCTTTCGCTTCGATGGCCTGAACCTTCTCGATGTTGCGAAAAGTCTGCGCGGCCGGCGCATTGCCATGATATCGCAGGACCCGGCCGCAGCCCTCAATCCTGTGCTGCGGATCGGCCGGCAGATGGACGATGTGCTCAAAAGCCATAGCGGCCTGCCGCGTTTCCAGCGGCGCGCCGTCGCCGAGGAACTGCTGGCTGCAACCGGCCTTGCGGATCCACGCCGGGTGCTGAAGAGTTACCCGCATCAGCTTTCGGGCGGCATGCAGCAGCGCGTGGTCATTGCGCAAGCGCTCGCGACGGGGGCCGACTTCATTATCGCCGACGAGCCGACGACTGCACTCGACGTTACGGTTGGCGCACAGGTGCTGGCACTGCTGAAACGCCTTGTCCAGGAACGTGCCCTGACGGTGCTGATGATCACGCACGACATGGACGTGGTTGCCGAATGCTGCGACAGCGCGACAGTGCTTTATGCCGGCCATACGGTGGAGGCTGGGCGCACCGATGAACTTCTGGCAGCGCCGCGTCACCCTTATACACAGGCGCTGCTCGCCGCTCTGCCCGATGCGGTGGCCAAGGGCGAGAGGCTGGCGTCGATCGAAGGCCACATTCCTTCCCCCTTTGCCGTGATCGAGGGCTGTCCTTTCGCGCCGCGCTGCGCGAGCGCCATGGCGGTCTGTCGCCAGGCCAAGCCGCCGGAACGGGACGATGGGAACCATTGCTGGACATGTCACCTGGAGCCGCACCATGGATGAGCCGCTGCTGCAGATCCGCGATCTCGTGGTTCGCTATCGTCGGACGGGCCTCTTTTCCGCGCCGCCGCCGCCGGCGGTCAATGCGGTCAGCCTGGCACTGGCGACCGGCAGCACGCTCGGCCTCGTCGGTGAATCGGGCTCGGGCAAGAGCAGCCTGCTACGGGCGATCCTGCGGCTTGTTCCGGTCGAAAGCGGCACCATCCGCCTCGACGGCGACGATTGGCTGGCGTTGCCCGAGCAGCGTCTGCGCGAGCGGCGCCGCGCGATCGGCGTCGTTGCGCAAAACCCCTTCCTCTCCCTCAGTCCGCGGCTGACCATTGCGGAAATTCTGGCTGAGCCGATGACGGCACAAGGCCGTGTCCCTGCCGAGGAGCTGCGCCTGCGCGCAGCCGAGATGCTCGAGCGTTGCGGGCTGCCTGGCACATTTCTCAGCCGTCGGGCGCGGGAGCTTTCGGGTGGGCAGGCACAGCGCGTCGCTATCGCGCGAGCGTTGGTCCTCCAACCCAAGCTGCTCATTCTCGATGAACCCACTTCGGCACTCGATATCTCCGTTCAGGCCCAGATCCTCAACCTTCTGGAAGATCTCAAGCGAGAGTTGGGGCTGTCGATGTTGTTCGTCACCCACAATCTCAAGGTCGTGCGGCATGTCTCCGATACGCACGTCGTTATGCGCGGCGGTCGCATTATCGAAGCCGGCTCAACCGAGCAGATATCGTCTGCACCCGCCGAGGAGTACACACGCCAGTTGATGGGATACGGACGAAATCCGACCGGCGCCGAGGTCGCTTCGGCACGCCGGGGTTAATGTGGCGAGCCTGGAAGTGCGCAGTGGGCGACGTGGTCGTTCTTGCCGGTTCGAAGGGCAGTGAACCGACCGCCCACCGAATTCTGCGCGCCGCAATATGCATGGCCGCGAAGAGACGGCGGCGATGACGATAGAAGAGCTTGGCGATGCAGACGACAAGGCATGCCAACAGAATTTCCGGGCCGACAAGCGAACGCCAATCGCCTATGCTATATATTCAAGGGGAACTGTGGAGCCAGCGTACACGCGAGTTTAGGGGCGGCAGATGCTCGAAAGTCGGGTCAGCAAACCACGACAACCGACGAAATCTTCGGGGCGCAAGGGACGCCTCTCCGAATATGGAGGCGAGCGGCGGATCGTCACCGCCCTCTGTTATGATCTCGTCGGGTCGACGCGACTTCTCCACCTGCTCGACATAGAAGACTATCAGGAACTGATGGCTGCATTTCAGAATGCGGCGAAACAGTCGATAGCCTCCCATTCCGGCGTCGTGCAGCATGAGGCCGGTGACGGCGGCGTGGCGCTCTTCCCGGTCGAGATCGGTGCGAAGGATGCAGCATCGCTCGCCATTCGCGCGGGTCTCGGGATCGTCGAAGGCTGCGCGCGCGTTGGCCGGGAAGCGGGGCGTGACGACCTGCACGTGCGCGTCGGTATCGCGACATCCGTCGCGCTCATTCAAGAGACGCCGGATGAAAAAGGCGAACCGGTTACGGGTGCCGCACTTGCCATAGCCACCCGCCTGGAAGAAATCGCGACACCAGACACCGTGTTTGTTTCAGGCGACACGCGCGACCTGGCCGGCAGGTCACATGCTTTCGTGTTCGAAGGCGTGAAGACGCTGAAGGGCTTCACGGCACCGGAAAAAGTGTGGCGTGCACTCGGACACAAGATCGAGGTCGACAGGTTCTACGCATTCGGTAGCCTTGGTGGACGCTTCATTGGCCGCGAAAGCGAGTTGAAAACGATCGCCGCCTGTTGGGAAAGGGTCGCCGCGACGGGTGGCGAGATACTCCTGCTTGAGGGAGACGCAGGCATCGGGAAGTCGCGACTCCTGCGGGAAATCCGCAAGATGACGCGTGACCGGCGATCAGGGCTCTTCTTCTTTCAGTGTTTGCCGGGCGGGCATCGCTCGACGCTGCATCCCCTGTTGAACAGCATAATGGCTGCTGCGTCTGGACAGGACGATCAACTGGGCCTGTCAGCACACGCTGTGGCAACGCCATTTGAACGGAACGGCATTCGCGACGCGGAAACGATTGAAACATTTGCCTATTTGCTGGGCGCAATGGGGCGAAATCAGCAACTCGCTGATAACGACCCCAAAGCCATCCGGGAAAAAGCTTTTCGCGCTGTGTTTCACGCACTCGCGGGGTTGTGTGCCAATGGCCCGATCGTGCTCGCCGTCGAAGACATCCACTGGATCGATCCGACCTCCCAGGATTTGCTGGCGGAGGCGGCTCGGGTTGCGCGCCAGCTTCCGATTCTTCTCGTCGCGACCTCACGTCCTGGATTTGCGGCGGACTGGCTGGATGCGGCCAACGTCACGCGTCTGACGCTCGCCCCGCTTGATCGTGACGAAACACGACAGGCGATAGAGGCAAGATGGCCGGAACAGAGGCAGGCAATGCTCCCTGGGCTCTACGACGTCATGGAGAGGATATCCGGTGGCGTTCCACTCTTCATCGAGCAGATCTGCCAATGGATCTCCGAGAATGTTGCCGCGGACACTATGAGCCTGTCGGACAACGTTAAGCCCAGCCATGTGTCCGCGTTCGAGGAGATCCTGGACGCACGGCTCAATCACCTGGGTACAGCCAGAGAGGTGGCGCGCGCGGGAGCGGTCGCGGGCACCCGATTCACGTTGTCGTTGCTTCGCGCGCTGCTGCCAGGAGTTGGCAAGACGTCTTTGGCCAGGGCGGCAGAGACCCTCAGCGATTCAGGGTTCCTGGTGCGGATCAGGGCGCGGGGACATACCGCCTACGGTTTCCGTCACGCTTTGATTCAGGAAACGATCTACAACGCGCTTCTCCGCAGGCAGCGGCAGGCATTGCACCGGCGGCTGTTCCTGGCCGTCAGTCAGAACCGCCAATTGGCCACCTGGATCGACACCGGAAGACTTGCCGAACATGCGGAACGCGCAGGACACATCGAAAGCGCGATCGAATTGTACACTGCGGCGGGCAAGGAAAGTTCGAGCCGATCGGCGATGGTGGAGGCGCGCAACTATCTGGAGCACGCCTTGGCGGTTTGCGACCAATTGGGCGAGGGACATGCGATCGAGCCACTACAGCTGACCGCACTGACTTCGCTCGGTCCAATCCTGACCGGTCTTGTTGGACTGAACTCACCTCCGGCACGCAAACTCTATGAAGATGGCGTGGCCATCGCCCGTCGGCAACCGATGGCCGAACAATCCAGATGGTTTCCGATCTATTGGGGATGGTGGCTCACAGGAACGGATTTTCGCATTATGCACGATCGCGCTCTGCAAGTGCGAGCGATGCTGGCCGGGGCGGAAGATTCTGAGATCAAGCTCCAGGTCAATCATTGCATCTGGGCCATTGATTTCAACCTCGGGCACCATCAGGAGGCCCAGGATGCGATCAAGGCTGGACTGGCGCTTTATGACGAGCAAGCGGCCAAGACCAGCCGAACGTTATTCGGCGGCCATGACGCCAAGGTGTGCGGTCTAGGGCAACTGGCACTTTCGCTATGGCTGACGGGACAATCGAAAGCATCCGATACGGCTCTGTCGAAGATGGTCTCCTTCGTTGACCGGATATCACACGCGCCGAGCACGGCGCATTCGCTTGATACGGAAGCGGTTTCCGCATTTTACCGGGACGATTATGCGCGTCTCGCCGAAATTTCCAACAGAATGGCAGATTTCGCGAAGTTGCATGAGATGCAGTCGCTGTCCGGCCTGTCGTTGCTCTTCGCCGGGTGGGCCCGCGCGCATGGGGAAAGTCTCACAAGCGGGCATGCGATGTTTCTCGAAGGGCTGTCACTCTTGCGAAGCCTCGGCGCTGTCGCCGATCTCCCGATCTATCTCTCCATGCACGCCACATTGCTCGGGCGTGCGGGAAAATATGAATCGGCGGTTGAGGTTACGAACGACGCGATCGAAAAATCCAGGGAGACCGGGCATGCTTACTGGCTCGCCGAGCTTTACCGTCGACGCGCCGTTCTCAACGCGCGGGGCAACGCCGCCAGGGGGGCGATCATCGCCGACCTTACCTCAGCCGTGGAAATTGCCGAGAGCCAAGGAGCAAAGGCGCTTCTAAAGCGCGCCAGGCATTCAATCCAGGAGCTTGGCGTTGCCGTTCAACGTTGAACCAGCAGGCCCGCCACCGAACGAT
Organism: Ensifer adhaerens; assembly: GCF_013283195.1. Classification (GTDB taxonomy): domain Bacteria; phylum Pseudomonadota; class Alphaproteobacteria; order Rhizobiales; family Rhizobiaceae; genus Ensifer; species Ensifer adhaerens_G. The sequence continues at coordinate 49,032 of NZ_JABEKT010000007.1, forward strand.
CCGTCAAGCCTTGACGGCAGGCTCGCAACCTTTCGTGACGCCGTCATTACCGGCCTTCGCACCCCCTTTTCGCACTCCGCAGGTCCGCACGATTCTGAGCAATGCCTGCGTGCAATTCTCCCGCTCTGCCGTCGTGCTCTCATAACCCGGATCGGTGATCTGACCGGACTTGACCGGATCGGCCTGCCGGTCGTTCAGGCCGTTCGACCCGCCGCCCTTTCCGAAGTCTCGTCGCTCGGGCGAGGGCTTACCAAGGCGGGAGCGGCAGTGGGGGCGATCATGGAATCGCTTGAGCGGTTCTACGCCGAAGCCATTCCGCCGGAGCGGGCATTTTCCGCGACGGCGGATGAACTCCAGATCGCTGGCGGTCTGTTTGAAAATCTGCTGACGCACGATCGCCAGCGGAACTGGCGCCAAAGGACGATACCCTGGATCACCGGCATCGATATCGCGGCTGGCCTCCCGCAACCGGTCCCCCTGGAACTTGTTCACACCTGCTACACGGATCCGCCACCCGCCCATGATGGTCTGTTCCTGCGCACGACCACGGGTCTCGCCTGCCATCGGACCGTCTTCGATGCGTTCCTGCATGGACTGTTCGAATGTATCGAGCGCGACTCTATCGCTCGTGCCTTCGCCACCCACGGCTTCTTCGATCGAATGCGCATGTCCCCGCTCGGGCTGGGTGAAGGCGTCGATCACATACTGTCCGTTGCGGGCGAGCATCACATTTCCTTCGGTCTTTGGCTCGCACCTTCGCCAGCAAATGTTCCGGTGGTCTGGTGCCAGACGATCGAGACGGGTCCCGGAGAACCGATCCTTGCGCTTCCGACCGAAGGCTATGCGGCAGGGCCAAGCGTCGCTGCGGCGACTGAAAGCGCGATGCTCGAAGCCTTGTCCGCGCGGGCCGGGGCGATATCAGGCGCGCGAGACGATCAAACGCGGGAGCACTACAGGCGCAGCACCGACCGGATCGTCGCCAAGGCCCGCCAGCTGATACTTGTCGATACATCCGGATTGCCTCCCCCGGCACTCGAAGCGGGCGTCGTTTCAGATCTCGGCTCGCTCATCGACAGGGTCCTTTCCGCCGGCATGGGGCCCATATTGACTGTGCCGGTGGGAACGGACATCGAAGCAGGTGTTGCGTGCGTGCGAACCATACTTCCCGGCGCCAGTCCCTTTTCGATCCTGCGGTGAGTGCTCACATGACCGATGCGAGTGGAAAAGGTCCGATCCTGGTGTTTCTTGGTCCGACGCTTCGGTTGGCCGAGGCGGCGCCGGTTCTCGACGCCATCTACCTGCAGCCCGCCGCGCAAGGCGACATTCTGCTTGCCGCCCACGCATTCCGTCCGCGGGCGATGATCCTGATCGACGGTCAATTCGAGGACAGACCGGCTGTCCGACACAAGGAAATCCTATGGGCGCTGGCGCAGGGCATCGTCGTGATCGGCGCGGCAAGCATGGGCGCCCTCAGGGCCGCGGAACTTAATGAATTCGGCATGATCGGCGTCGGCGTGATCTACAGGTGGTATCGGCGCTGGCGGCTTGCACCCGATGATGCGGTCGCCGTCCTTTCGGGGCCGCCGGAGCTTGGTTTTCTCCCTTTGACAGACGCACTGGTCGATCTCCAAAGGACGTTTGCCAATCTGGCACGCCGGAATTTGCTGACGGCCGCCGAACGCGACTTGCTCACAACAATGGCGCGAAACACGAATTTTCGAGAGCGCCGGCTCGAAGCGATTTTGCACACCGCAGGGTGGCGGAAGGAGGATATCAAGGAATTGCGAAAGGACATCGTGGGGCAAAAAAAGCTCGATGCTCTCTTGGCGCTGCGGAGCGCTCAAACCCTCCTGCGTCAGGGAAATGCAGCGCATCGCGTGAGCGACGCCTGGGTCGCAACGAACACCTTTGTCCGGGATCTCGAGGCGAGCGGCATTGACTCAGAATTAGTTAACACTTATAAATTGAATCCTTAATTGTCGGATTTTCCATCGTGGGGGCAACTGTGCGATGCGTCTGATTCGAGACGAGGCCCCCGACTCCGGCAATGCGCGCGTCGGCACGCGCTTTTGGATTTATCCCCAACCACCCTTTATTCCAGGATACGAACAGCCCGATCGCGTGTGGTTGTCGATCCCACGCGACGAAATAGGCGAGGGGCCCAGCGACCTCTCCATGTATGTCGCCGATCCGCTCTATGACAAGCAACCTTATGGCTTCGCGAACTTGCCGCCATTCGGCGGAGCAAAGCGCGCGCCGGTGAGGCCGGGGCCGGACCGTCACTTCGACAACATCGATCCAACCTCGCGCCCATTTCTTGCTGTCCACGCCTACGCCTGCGTGCGTTTCGTACTCGATATCTGGCAGAGCTATTTGGGGCAGCGGGTCCATTGGTTCTTCGATCAGACCTTTCCGAGGCTTGAAATCGTTCCATTTGTCGATTGGGACAATGCACAAGCGGGCTACGGCTTTCTGGAACTGGGGCGTTCCGACGTCGATGGCATACTGAGACCCTATGCGTTGAACTTCGACACGATCGCGCACGAGGTCGGGCATCTGGTCATGCTCTCGGAGACGGGCATTCCAACCGTGACATCGCCTGATGGCGACTTCTTTTCGTTCTCCGAAGCTTTTTCGGATTGTGTTTCACTGATCTCGTTCCTGCATTTCGATTCCGCCATTGACCGGCTCCTGCGGCGAACGAGAGGCAATCTGCTGCTCTACAACGAACTGAACCGCTTCGCGGAAACGAGCCCCGAGACGCAGATCCGCCTGGCGACCAATTTCCGGCGAATGTCCGCGGTTACCCGCGAGGTGCACGACCGCGCGCTGCCGTTCGTTGGCGCCATTTTCGACAGCATCGTCGCGCTCTATCATCGCGATCTGGTCGCGAATGGTTGCGCCGACAGACGGCTTCTGGATGTCGATTTGCGCGAACTGGCGCGGGACGAATTCGACACGTTTCGCCAGGCAACAGCAGAGGCGTTCAGTACCAAGCCATTGTATTTCAAGCTTGCACTGACCGCCGCACGCGACGCGGTGGGCGCGGCACTGGCGACTGCATTGAAAACGCTTGATCCGAACACACTGCGTCTTGAGGAAGCGGCAAATGCCGTCACTGCCGCGGCGCAAGGTGCCGCGGCCGAACTGCTCGAAGAGAATTTCGCTTGGCGTGAAATCATCGCTTCAAGGTAAGCCAAAGGAGGGAAAGATGAGTGATTGCTGTGTTAATCCCGTTGTTGGAACCGTGCAAAATCTCAAAGACATCATTGACTATCGATATTATCGCCCGGGCGACGTTAGGTTATATGGACGGCCAGCCCAGTTCTATGAAAGAGAGAAGAAAGACGAGGCGATCAGGGAAGCTATATCCGACCTCGAAAAAAGATTGAAAAGCCTTGGAAACACCGAAATTGCCGACGAACTTCTGAAGCGCATAGGAGATATTATCGACTACATAATGAAGAGCTCAGGAGTGGTCGGTGATGGCGTAACAATCGCTGTGTTTGACGGGGAGTATTACAGCTTCCTCCCTGTTAGCATGAACGTTCCGAAGAATTACATCAATAGCATTGGCGTCATTTATGGTTATGCGTATGAGGGGCATTGCTACAAGCTACCAAAGCCGCAGATCATGTGCCTATCCGAAAGACCGTCGAAAATCGCAAAGGGCGATTGCGGCTGCGATTGTGGGTTTGACCCGGCATTCGGCTATGCGGTCTGGTCGATCGACAAGCTCGAGCGTGCTATATCTCTCGACATTCGTGCCGACGATCTGAAAACGCTGGTACTGGACGAAAACCTTCCAGGCAACCGGTCGCCACTCGCTTATGCCCAGACAATGGCGCTGGCCCCGCAGCGGCTCCGGGATTGACGGCAACGCCCTTACTGCTCGTAAATGATGTCGGCGGGACCTTCAGTCATCCCGCTTGAAGGCGGGATGCTCTGGATTGGGAAGCTGTCAGGCCACCTCAAGGTGAGAGCCTGTCGTCCCTTGCGCGATCGTAGGTGCGAGAGACTCGGCTTTCAGGTGGGAAGCGTTCAGTCGCCGTGCCACGATGTCGTGGTTGAGCCACTGGACGGGGCCGGTGGGGGCTGAGGATTCGGCAAAAATGAGCTGGCCGGTCGCCTCAACGACGAGCGCACTCAAGAGGTCGCTGATCATCGCCTTGCCGTCCCGGTGCATCTGCGTGATCTCGTTGGACGTGCCGATCGTCAGATCGGATTGTGCCTGGCTGTTTGCCATCGGCCACGCCGAGAAGTCGTAGAACGGACGCATGACCTCATTGGCCTGCATGTCAGTGATTTTCCTAATCACATCGTTCATCGTGAAACCGTCTGCCAGAAGCTGCTGGCATGCCTGCCATTGCTCTTCAGCCCATTGGCCGCCGTTCTCTTTCTTCAAGGCAAGCAGCAGCGGTATCAGGGGAAGCTCGATCCCCGTGAAGACGTCCGACGAATTGGTCCGGATTTCAGGGCAATTATAAACGGTCGCCTTGATACCGGCTGCCCACGCATCCTTCGCGATGCCTTCGAGCCGCATCTTGGCATAACCCTGGGTGTAGTTGGTGTAGGTCTGCCAACGATAGCTTCCGTCGATCAGGACCGCTGTTCCGTGATAACCGTAGGCCGTGTACCGGACCTGAGCACCCGATGCCTCCACGCGCTCACGGATCGCCGCGCTGAAGTCGATGAGATGTTGAAAGGTGATTGCGGAGACTTCGTCGAAGTTCTGCAGGATCAGCTTGCCCATATCGCTGTCGAGCAGGGCTTGCGACGACATGTGGCGGGCACCACGACCCTTGTAGATTCGATTGGCAACGACCAGGAACACCTTCGCCTTCGGGATGCCTCCGGCCATCGTATGGGCGAAGAAGACATTGCGGCCGTCGGCGATCATTCCATCGAGAACGGCCATGACCTGCGCAAGCGAATTCGTAAATCGAGCGGTAGCGATCTCCCGGCACTGCGCGATGTAATCCCAGTCGAGTGCGTCCTGTTCCCAGCTCTCGAGCGTCATGGTCGCGAGAAAATCCGTGGGAGTGGGGCCACCTGCCGGCGCGTCGAGATCGAAGCCAGCCATCAGAGGTATGTTGATGATCCGCCCGCCCAATCGGTCCTCGGCGGCAGCGAGCTCCTCGGCGTTCAGGGGCCGCAGCGCGTTATTCTCATCGCGCCGCCCGACCGTGATGCCCACGATCTCCATTCCAGCCCGCCGGGCTTCATCGAGCAGGCCAGTCGCATATCCGCGACCGAACAGTTCGCCGAAAAGGACGAAAACATCCCCCTTACGGAAGACGTTGTTTTCGGCGATGCGATTCAATGCGATCGGGTTTTCCATGCTGTCTGCTCTTTGGTCCGTTGGTCGTCGAGCAACGGCTCAGACGAACTTCAATCATCACATGACCGCACTGACCCGGAATAGGAAGTCATTTTACGTGACGGTTCATTTCAAAGCGTGAACTCGCCGCGGGAAATCCGGCTATCCAACTCGGAAACAAAAGCAGGCAGGAGCTTGAATCTTAGGGCAAATTCGGTCTTACGCCCGCGGGCTTATTTTGGAAATGACGGCATCGCCGCCCTGCCGAGTGGCGCTGTGACGGCCTGCATCGGTCATCTTGCACGCCTCAGCCGCCCGCAGTTTTGCATCAATCTCTTGAGCCGAAGGACCTTTGGATGTGCCGCATGATCGACTCGGTTGCCAAAAAACCATAATTGCGCCACCTAGATTGCAGATCGACACTCGGCATTAAGAATTGGATCAACGCTGAATGCGCATTTCACACGTCTTCCTTGGCGCGCTTCTGGCTGTCGTACAGCCCGCATATGCTGACGTCGCCTCACCGCCCGTATTGGAGCCGGTTAAGCAACAGGCAAAAGCTGCCCAGTTGAGTGCAAAATTTCTGACGCGCTTCAGCTACAAGCCCGTTCCGCTCGATGACGCCTTGTCGGCAAGGATCATGGATCGGTTCATCGAGTCGCTTGATCCGGACCGCGCGCTCTTCCTGCAAGCAGACGTTGACAGGTTCATGGCGGACCGCAGCGAGATCGACGACGCCATCGAACGGAAAGACCTGAAGATTCCGTTCGACATCTTCAACGTCTATGGCAAGCGCGTTGTCGACCGTATGGACTACGCGCGCCAGTTGATTAAGCAGGACTTCGATTTCGGCGCGAAGGAAGACTACTCCGTGCTGCGCGACAAAGCGCCTTGGCCGCAGTCGGAGGCCGAGAGCAACGAGCTTTGGCGCAAACGCGTCAAAAGCGACTGGTTGCGGTTGAAACTGGGCGGCAAGAGCGATGCGGCTATTCGCGAAACGCTCGACAAGCGATATGCCAACGCACTCGAGCGCGCCTACAAGTATAAGAGCGACGACGTTTTCCAGTCGTTCATGAACGCCTACACGACGTCGGTCGATCCGCACACCGATTATTTCGGCGCGAACGCCTCGGCCGCTTTCGATATCGCGATGAAGCTTTCGCTGGTTGGTATCGGTGCCGTGCTGCAGGAGCGCGACGATTACACGACGATCCGTGAGCTCGTGCCGGGTGGGCCGGCGCAGTTGTCTGGCAAGCTCGCGGTCGGAGACCGCATTACCGGCGTGGGCCAAGGCAAAGATGGGGCGATAAAGGAAGTCGTTGGCACGCGCCTTGATGAAGTCGTGCAATTGATTCGAGGAAAAAAGGGGTCCGTCGTACGCTTGGACATCTTGCCGGCGGATGCGGGAACAGATGCCACGCATAGGGTCGTCAGCCTGGTGCGCGACAAGATCAGCCTCGAAAAGCAGGCTGCCCAGAAGGCCGTGTTGTCTGTGAAAGTGGGCGATGCCACGCGCAAAGTCGGGGTGATTACTCTGCCGGCGTTCTATGAGGACTTTGAGGCCAGACGCAAGGGAGACAAGGAGTATCGAAGTGCCAGTCGCGACGTCAGAAAACTCCTCGACGAACTGAAGCAGGAGAAAGTCGACAGCGTTCTCATTGACCTGCGCAACAATGGCGGCGGCTCCCTGGACGAGGCGATTGACTTGACCGGCCTGTTCATCGGCACGGGACCCGTCGTTCAGCAACGCGATAGCGACGGTAAGGTTGCGATAAGAAGCGCTGATTTGCCAGAACCTGTCTGGACAGGCCCTGTGGGTGTGCTGATCAATCGCGGGTCGGCATCGGCGTCGGAGATTTTTGCCGCGGCTATTCAGGATTACGGTCGAGGCGTGATCGTTGGCGAGCCCAGTTTCGGCAAGGGCACGGTTCAAACTGTCGTCAATCTCGACGATATGGCGCGCAACAACAAGCCGGAGTTCGGCGAGCTGAAAGTGACGATTGCACAGTTTTTCCGGATCAACGGCGGCACGACGCAGCTGCGCGGCGTGACGCCTGATATCAGCTTGCCGGGACTTTCCGATCCGACGAGCTTTGGCGAAACCAGTTATGACAATGCCCTGCCGTGGGCACAGATCAAGCCCGCGAACTATGCGCCCGCCGACACTGTCATGACAGTGCTGCCGACACTCCAAGGCCGCCACGATGCACGGGTTGAGGGCAATCCGGATTTCCAGCGCCTGCTGAAGGACATTGCAGACCTGAAGGCGCAGCGCGAAAAAGGGGTTATCTCCCTTAACGAAGCCGAACGTCGCAGAGAGATGGCTGACAGAGAAAAGCGGCTGAAAGATCGAGCGCAGGACGGTGACGGCGGAAATGCCGGTGAAGATGATGGTCTCTATGCCAACGAGCGCAGCCTGAGTGCCGATATTGCGCTTGAGAACGCCCGCAAGAATGCGAAAGACGTCCTGCTGAGCGAGACCGCCGCCATTCTCGCCGATACGGCGGACTTGCAGGAAGGCGTGCTAAAGGCGGCCACAAAATAATAGGGAGGCACGGGTGGAAGATGATCTTGGCCGGCCCACGCACGGCGATGGAGCGCAACCGGAGCTCCGGTGAGCATCCTGCAAGCGGCCTGAGGCGTTCCGCCGGTCGCCGAAAGCTGGTTGGATGGGCGGATTACAGATCTTTCCAGCTATGAAAGACGGCGGCTTGACCGAGATACTCGCCGTCGGAGCGCGCAAGCTGCCAGACGGTGGCGTGTTCGATCCAGAACCGGCGCCCGGATTTCGCGATGCGAAGGCCGCGATAGTCATCAATGAAACCCTGGGCAGAAACGCTGTCCAGAAAGCGCTGCCTTTCTTCACGCTCAGGGGCCTGTGCGGAAAGGCGCGACGGCATCCCGATAAACTCGTCCCAACTGTAGCCGAAACAGTCCTGGGCGGTTTTGTTTGCGTAGATGAAGCGCGGATCATTGGATCGATCGTGCGCGAGCACGGCAAAGGGAGCGGACGCATAGAGCCATCTGCTGTCCGCTGCTGGCTCAATCAGGCTGCGACCTGTCACCTGGCGAAAGCTTGCAATGATCAGCGAGCCGATCTGTTGCGCGTCATGATCGATTTTCACGCCGTTCCCTTCTGGTGCACATAGGTGGCCTCTGCGTACTTGCTTGCTGCCATCCCAGTACTCGGTCCGTCGGCAAACGCGGAGACGACTGTAGCTGCTGTTTTGGTTTCCGGCCGTCGTCCATGGCGCTGGCGGTGGTTCTGACGGAAGCAGCACTGCGAGGAATTCTCACACTCTATCTTGAGTGCCACTGCCAGACGGTCACGGAGGACGGCAGACAGGTTGTGTTCGCTACGGTCAACTCAGATGATCGGCAGCGCGCGTTCTTAAATTCCTGACCCGTCGAGCTCTCGCTCGTCATCGCCTTCCCAGGGGGAGGGCATCGAGGTGCGAGTGAGATTGGCCGAAGGCATCGGCATCCAGCACTTCAATTCAGGCTCGGCGTATTCGATTATGCGGCCGGGCGAGGAATCAGAGGCGCGCCAGCCTTCTGCGCCGAACTGGTCGCCATTCGACCAATAGGCAAGATCAACTTCTGCCGCCCCCTGTTCGGACGGGCGGATCGTGACGAGGATCCGACTGCCGTTTTTCGGCGCGCTTGCCATGTGACGCCAGGGGTCTGGCTCGGCCATCATTTTTCCTCCTGCCTTGCTTTCGGTTGCGAGTGTCGCCTCGCCATCGAAAACGGTCAACTCTCACTTTGCGAAACCCACCGTCTATCGATGGACTGTCCGCTCTGCTTGCCCACGAATTGACACACGCCATCACTCCCCGTCCGGCTTCGGCATCGGCATCGGCACTGTGCCGGAATGCGTTAGCTTTGCCCATTCGTCACCTTCAGCTCAGGAAGGTGAGGGGGTGGGGGAGTGCCTTGGACCGCGCACCGCAGATTGGTGCCACCAACCCAATCGAAGTGGCCGTCCTCCACACCAAAAGGGCTCAGGGCCCGAGAACCGTGAGAAAGAGCCGTGCCGGTTCCTTTCCGGTGCTGGTGAACCAATGTTCCATGTCCACCCGCAGCGTGGCCGTATCGCCGGCGTTCAAGACAACCGTTTCCTGCACTGTGCAGACCTCCAGCTGACCCGCAAAGACATGAAATATCTCGCGGGTTCCTGGCTTGTGCGCAGCGAAACGGCTAGAGGTTGCGCCTGGAGGCACGGTGTACGACAGAAGCTCGACGTCCGGGCCAGGACGAGCCAGCGCCAACCGCTCGATCCCGCTGGCCTGGTCGAAGAAGCGCAGGTTTTCGCCGGCACGAATAATCTCTGCTGTTTCCGGTTCGACCAACTCTGAAAGGTCGCATCCCAGCCCGCGTGCAATGGCGATGGCATTGCGCAGCGACGGGCTGAGGAGACCGCGCTCCACGCGCGACAATGCAGCAGCCGAGACGCCGCTTGTTCCGGCAAGCTGATCGAGCGTTACACCCAGCTGAGCACGACGTGTTCGCACGGCATTTCCAAAGCGGGAATCCTGTTCTTGTTGGTCCGTTTCCAAATCACACCTCGGGCCTTGACTATTGCGTATCGGCAATATTTATTGCGCATATGCAATGCAACGGTACTCTACCATGATTGTCCTTCTTAGCGCGCTCCCGATACTCTCGACCATCCTGGCCCTCATTTTTGGCGCACGATCTCTACACGCCGCACTGCTTGGCGTGAGTTCAGCCGCATTGGCGATCGTGCTTGCGTTTCCGATACCGCCGGAAAGCTTTGTCACGATGGCGTCGCGCTGGCTTCCAGTCCTCGTCGAAGTTCTGATGATTGTTGCGGGTGGACTGCTGCTATCCGAAGTCGTGCGCCAAGCGGGTGGGCAGGCCGCGCTTGCAACCTGGGTTCGCACTCACATCGGTCAAGATGTCCGGGCCGTTCTTCTGGTCGTTCATGGCATTACACCTTTCGCGGAATCACTGACGGGTTTCGGCATCGGCATAACCATCGGCGTGCCACTCCTCGCGAATTTCGGACTACCAGTGCGCAAGGTGGCGATCATAGGATTGTTGGGTCTGTGTGCGGTTCCGTGGGGATCGATGGGGCCGGGAACGCTTATTGCCGCTAACATGTCGGGTCTGTCCTTTTATGATCTTGGGGTCACGTCCGCGATTGTGAGTGTCATTCCGTTCACAGTCACGGGATGCGTTGCCGCGTGGTTGGCCGCATCTGGAGAAGGCCGAGGGCTCGCCATCCTACAGGGTGCGCTTTCGGGAATAGTGCTGACGGTTTCCGTTACCGCAGCCAACGTGGCGTTTGGTACCCCGAGTGCAGGCGCAATGGGTGCGCTGGTCGTGATCGCCTTGCATATTTTGCGTGGTACGCGGCTTCAAAACAGCACGCCACTGGAGAGCGGTGGCCGAGCCACCCTCTGGACTTACGCCATCCTTCTCGGTGGAGTCTTGGTTTCCGGTTGGGCCGTGCACGCGGCCGATCTGTCCGAAAGCTGGCGCTACGTATCTTCGCCCGCGCTCTGGCTGTTCCTTGCTGCACTGTGGTTCGCACGCGGATCCCTCCGGGCGCTGCCCTTGCAACGCACATGGGCTTCCTGGATCCAAGTTGCACCGGTGACGGGATTGTTCATTGTCCTGGGCGTTTTGATGGCTATGTCGGGTATCGCTGCGTTCCTGGCGCAGACCTTGTCCGGTGTCGGGACCGCCTATCTGGTGGTGGCCCCCTTCGTTGCCGCTTTGGGTGGGTTCGTGACTGGATCCAACAGTGGGGCCAACGCTATGTTCGCCTCGACCCAGGCCGAAATCGCACGATCACTTGGGGTGAATGTGCTTTGGTTCATGGGAATTCACAACGTGGCCGCAGCTTTCCTGCTGATGGCGTCACCGGGAAAAGTCGAGATGGCGATACAGTTGGCCTCTGCGGAGGCGTCCGAGCGTCGATCGCAGATTCAATTGACTGTTTTGGGCGTGGCCTTCCTGGTCGTTGCGATGCTCGCATTCGTCATCCTGTTCCTCTTTTAGAGTCAATGACGACCGATACCGGGCCCAGGAGAGCGGTCGGTTTCTCAATACACGGTTCCCAAATTGAGAATCAGGGACCCAGGATACCGGAGGCAGGTGTGATAAGCGGGACTATCGGTGCGGTTTTCATTCCCGTTCGCGAAATCAGAAGAGCGCGGGCATGGTATGCGCGCCTGCTCGGCGTCTCCCCGGAAGGCGACATCCTATTCGACCATTTATGGGTCGTGCCCACGACCGGGGAAACAAAGCTCATTCTCGATAGCAAGGATTTCACAGCCCCGCACGACGCCAAACCGATCTTCTATTTCAGGGCGAACGACCTGCAGGCGGCCCACGATCATTGCAGGAAGATTGAGGCGCCGGCGCTTGAGCCAATCCGCGACGAAGCGTTCTTCACGCTCAAGGACATCGACGGCAACCTGTTCATGGTCGCAAGTGTCGACCGAGCCAGACCGGACAGGGAGGAGTGCTCATAAGCGCGAAACATCCCAACGAAACCCGCCTCACGACACGGCGCAATGAAACTCCCCCGAAACCCCACCTTTTAAAAAGTCCAATGCATTTGCCGACGACAAAAATGAATTCCCGCCTTGGGATTGAGATCGGTCTTTTGGTTCTCCTGTCCCTGATCTGGGGCAGTTCGTTCACCTGGATCAAGGTCGCCGTGGCTACAATACCTCCCTTGACGATAACGGCTGTGAGGGTGACGGTCGCCGCTGTGTTCCTGGCCGCGTTGGCACGGTGGAGGGGCTATGCCCTTCCGCGGGACCACGTGGTCTGGCGGGAGCTCTTCGTCCAGGGATTATTGCAGAGCGCCTTGCCGTTCACGCTTCTCGGATGGGGTTCAAAGTACATTCCAAGTGGCCTTACCGGTGTGCTGAATGCGACGCCTCCAATGTTCGTCCTGCTGATCGCGTTCGTCACGGGATATGGAGCGCAGCATGTCACCGGCCAGAAGATCGTCGGAGTTTGCCTGGGCCTCCTCGGTGTCGTCGTGATCATCGGCATCCAGTCACTTGGCGACATCCAAACATCGGCGGGTTGGGCACAGGCAGCAGTGCTTGGTGCCAGCCTTTGCTACGCGCTGGCCTCCATTTTGGGGCGGAGATTTGCCCAGCTTCCAGCCATCGTCACGGCCACGGGCGCCATGACAACCGCAGCGATCATGATCGTCCCTGCGGCAATCGTGATCGAGCGTCCGTGGACGCTGATGCCCAGCACTGACGCTATCGCCGCCGTGATGGTTCTCGCCGTCATTTGCACGGCGCTGGCCATGGTGATCTATTTCCGCCTGGTACAGACCTTGGGTCCTCTCGGGACCACGAGCGGAGGTTATCTCCGTGCCGGATTCGCCGTTGCGCTCGGCATCATTTTTCTCGGTGAAAACTTCGATACATCGACCTTGATCGGAATGACGTTGATTGCGGTGGGTGTTGTCGCTGTGACCGTGCCGATCACTTGGCCAAGCCGATTGAGGTCATGACGTGCAGCGAAGACCGCGCCCGCGCGCTTCGCCATGTCACGACGACTTAACGTTCGCGTTGACACGAGGAGTGGCGACAATTTCGTCCAGCGAAAACGACTGCTTCGTCAACTTCGCGAGACTGGGGTTGGTAACGTTGAGCAGCGATAGCGCCGCTGCACCCAAAAGGGCAGATCGGCTGCCAAGTTTAGAAATCTCGAGCCGCTGCTCTGCCAGTTCGGATCGTACGGAAGGAAAATCCTGTCTCGCCAGACGCGATACGATCTCGGCCAAAAGCCATTCCGGGGCGGTGCCTCCGACGATCACCCGTTCCGGGTCCAGGATATTCTCCAGGCTCACAAGTGCGCGGCCGAGTGCCGAGGCAGCCGAATTAATCCATTCGTCCGGGACGGAGGAGGGCTCCAACGAAACGTCCTTGTATTTTCGCCGCAGCCCGCCAATGGACAAATATCCGTGAAGGCAACCGTTGTTGCCACAATGGCATTTTTCACCATTGGGATCGATCAGGATATGTCCGAACTCGCCTGCGTTCCCCCGAACGCCGCGGACTGGCTCGCCAGCATCGACAATTCCTCCGCCAACGCCCTCACCAACGAAGATATAGACAAAGTTTCCACCGGCACGCACAAGACCGAACATGCTTTCCGCGAGCGCCGCAGCATTCGCGTCATTTTCGAAGACGATCTCCTCGTCGAAATACCCGGCCAAGGCCTGAGATTGTGCCGCAAATTCCTCTGGGCTCTGTTCGTGCATGAACCATTTCGAGGAAGCCGGGCGTGAGAAGACCGCGCCGACGCCGAGGCGCATGAGACCCTTCAACTCGTGCTGGCTCTTGGCATCGATCTCAGCAATCGTTTCAAGCATGTCGGCCTTGGAGCGGGGGATGGGTAGAGACTTGCCCTCATAAACAATCTGCCCCCCGAGATTGGCGGCAACATGATGCAGGATGCCCGCTTCGGCATGGAAACCTAGCGAGTAGCCACCGTCAGGATTGATTTCGATATTGATCTGGGGCTGGCCGCGGAAGCCTTTTCTCCGACCCGTCTCCCTTATCAAATTGGTCTGCAGGAGATCATCCACGATGTTGCGGATTGCCTGGGGCGTTAAGCCACTCAAACGCGCAATCTCAACCCGCGACAAACTACCGTTTCTGCGCAGGGCATCCATGACAACGGCTCTGTTGTACTGCCTTGTCAGGGTTGCCGAATTTCCAGTTCTCATCAAGCCCCCCAGGCAAGCCGCCGTCCGGCCAAAAGTAAAAACAGTGTTTTTCTTTGGTGATAGCACTCACGACAGCCGTCGGATAGAACCCATGCGCGCGAGGTCTCATCTCGGCGGCTGCGGCTATAGCACGTCGGCGGACGGTTGCCGATTTGGGCCGACAGCTTTGAAGTCACCGATTGGACGGGCGTTTTTCCGACTTGTCGGCTCCAAGAGGCGGAAAGTGCTTCATGCAGCCGACGCGGTTATCGAGCGTATATACGCAACGAGATCCAAGCCTTCGTCTTCCAGAACCGCAGCCGGCGGGTTGATGCCGAGCGAAAGCATTCGCCTGCCGCTAACAAACGCCTTTGGATCGTTGATCGCATCGACCGCGATGAATTGTCCCTGCTGGAAATACCACACCGACTTTGCACCGGGACGTGACCCATTGCGAACGAGCGTTCTGTCATATCCGACATTGTAGCCAGCGATCTGCAGCTTCAGATCGAACTGATCGGACCAGAACCAAGGCTGCGGTTCATACCGAACACGACCTCCCATGATTGATGTCGCAACCGTCTCGGCTTGGTCCACTGCATTTTGAACGGATTCCAATCGCACCGACCGGCCCTTGTATGAAAACTCCGTGCAGTCGCCGGCAGCATAAATCGAGGGATCGGAGGTACAGCCATACTCATCGACCGATATGCCATTTCCAACCGAAAGTCCGCTTGCTCTGGCCAGCTGGTCGTTTGGAACCACGCCAATGCCGATGATGACAAAGTCCGCCGAGATCTTGGAACCATCTGAAAGTTCCGCGCCAGTCACATGGCCTTGGTCGGAAATGAGGGTCACGAGCCCAGTATTTTCCCGAAACTCAACCCCTTTCGCAACATGCGCAGCACGCACGATGTCTGACGTGTCGCTAGCGGCAACACGCTGCAAAATCCGCGTGCCCAATTCGACCAGAATGACCCTTAGGCCCAAGGAGCGGGCGACCGCCGCCGCCTCGAGGCCCACATAACCTCCGCCGATGATGAGCACACTGCGTTCCGGGCGCATCTCCGCTCGAAGAAGGTCGCAATCGCGTTTATCCCTTACGAGATAAACGCCTTGCAGGTCGCCGCCAACGGCAGAGGGTAAGGACCGAGGCGACGCCCCGGTGGTCAACACCAGACTATCGTAGGCAATTCTGCTGCCATTTTGGAGAACAATGCACTTCTCGCGTCGGTCGATTTCTTCAACCGAGCTGCCGAGGCAAAGGTCGATGTGATTGTCCCTGAACCAGTCTTCGTGCCGAAATAGCAGCGTCTCGAAAGCGACATCACCGACCAGATATTTTTTCGACAGCGGAGGTCGCTGATACGGCGGAACGCTCTCAGAGCCAATTATGGTAATTGGGCGGGTATCACCCTGCGCCCTTAGCTTTGCAGCAACAGCGAAACCCGACTGCCCTGCGCCGACGATCACAAGTCTATTTTCCACTGGATTACTCCGAGCTTTTGGTGAACGGCTGATGCACGCACACCGTTTCCTCACGGCGATTAGCCCTGCACTTCCGGCATTTGAACGCGAAGCCCGTCAAGCTCTGCCCTAAGTACGATCTGGCAAGCCAGGCGGCTTTCCGGCAGCAAATTGTCCGACAGGGAGAGCATATCCGCCTCGTCGTCTGCCGGCGGAGGAAGTCGGTCGAGCCAATGTTGTTCAATGTAGACGTGGCAGGTTCCGCAGCCGCAAGTGCCGCCGCACTCTCCGAGCATGCCGACAATGTCAGCATTCCGGCCAGCGTGCATGAGGTCACCAGCGGCCGGAGCCGTTACCGTTCGTTCTTTGCCACTGGCCTCAACAAACGTGATCTCTATCATATCATTTCCTCAGTAGAGCGTTTTCTGATCACCGACGCGGATCCTTTCGATCATTTCGTCCTTGTTCAGACCCGCGATTTGATCGGCAAGAATTGCGCCGAGTGGCGGAAAATCCTGTCTCGTCGCGAACGTTGCCGGGTTCCAAATTTTCGACCGGATGACCGCTTTCGAGCAGTGGAAGAACACTTCCTTCACATGAAGTCGGATCGCGACTTGCGGCGTCCTGCCCTGTATCGCCAAGAGCTCGAGTTCTTCGCCGACAACCAGATCAGCCTCGCCGTTTATCCGTAAGATTTCCCCCAGGCCCGGCGCGAGGAAAAGACAACCCACCTTCGGGTTGTTCAAAATGTTCTCCATCGTATCGAGCCGGTTGTTTCCGGGTCGGTCTGGAATGAGAAGGGTCGTGGGGTCGATTACTTTGACGAAGCCTTTGGGGTCACCACGTGGAGACACATCCGCACCGTGCGAACCCTGAGTTCCCATGAGGAGGAATGGCGAGAGCGAAATGAAATGAAGGCAGTGCTTGTCGAGCCACGTTAGTTGCTTATTGACGACAAGCGCCTCCGGTTCGGGAAACATCTCGCGCAACTCTGTCCGATCAATCGATCGCATCGCAGTCCTCCCTTTTCGAGCGAGTTCAACGGTGTTGACGATAGCCGAAACCGATTGAATGTCAATAAAACAAAACCATTGTTTTTCTTTATTGTGAAAACTGGTGACCAGGGCTATAGGAGGCATGGGCTTGATGCCGAACGGACAAAAGGGAGGGACGAGATGTTTACAGTGATGTGTTCCGGAACGAAGGTCGTGGTTAACCCTCAGGGTGGTCACTTGGAAGACGTCTCAATCAGCGCAGGTGGACGCGTCATGCAGCCCTTGCACCGCGCTCCATGGCGCACCGGCGAAGACAACGGAGGTATTCCGGAGGTTTTTGACGATGGGGTAGCGCCGACGCTTCAAAGCCTCTCAGGCGACTTTTTCTGTGCACCGTTTGGCGCCGACGACATTACCGACACGCCGGAACATGGTCTTCCAGCAAACGGGATCTGGCTATACGAGCAAGGGATCAACCATGAAGATGGAGGAGTGACCGCCATCTTCAGGTTGAGAGAGCCGATACTCGGCGCGAAATTGTTCAAGCAGATTACCCTTCGGCCGGGTCATCCGGTCGTCTATCAACGACACAGGTTCATCGGTGGCTGTGGCGCTCTGTCCGTAGCGCACCACCCCATGCTTCGCATCTCAGAAGGCGCGAAGCTGACTTTCTCGAAAAAAGCCTTTGGTGCCACGCCAGAAAATGCCGTCGAGACTGACGCTTCACGCGGATTCTCCGCTCTAAGATACCCTCAGGAATTCGACAGCCTGTCTAGCGTCGAGCTTCTGGGGGGAGGGCGCCAGGATCTAACCGTCCAGCCTGGTCCTCCGAATGCGGAGGATTTTCTGATCCTTGCTGAGGAGAAGGGCTCAAAGCTGGGTTGGACTGCTGCCGTACTTCCAACGGCAGGGTACATCTACTTCGCCGTACGTGACCCAAACGTGCTCCCGTTCACCATGCTCTGGATGAGCAATGGCGGACGAAAGTATCCACCTTTCTCCGGCAGGCATAAGGGCGTCATCGGCCTGGAAGAAGGATGCACGTTCTTTGGCGCCGGAAATGGTCCCTCCACTCGCAGGAATTGGCTCAACGACCGTGGATACAAGACGGCGATCACGTTGAACCCCCATGGCGACACCGTTGTTGATTTCGCGTTCGGAGCGATACCGTTGCCCGAGGGGTGGACTGAAGTGATGAACATATCCGTGACCGAACGAGAGCTCGTCTTGGTTTCTCCGCAACGGCAGCGAGAGCGAGTTCCATTCAGGCGAGAGTGGCTGTCGACCCTGTGAACAGCACAAGATCTTTGCCAATGCCGGGGCGCAGCGATGCGCATCTTGGCATTGCCGTCGAAGCCGTTCCGTTCAAGGAAATCGCTGATGTGACGGGGCGCCAGCTCGGCCTCCCGACATTGCTTCGGCTGCAAGAGCGCTTCGGCTCAGTCACCAACTCTGCAGCGGCAAACATGGCGGCACCCGGCGCCAGGACCCGATCGCTTCTCGGCTGGCACCCGGGCGGTCCGGGGCTGATCGCCGATCTCGATCAGCCCGCCTACTTCCTGGGTTGAAGCTCGGCCGCAAGACTCTGGACGTCAGTCAACTGACGCAGCGGGAGTGACCTGCCGTTACGTCGATGTGTATGCCGTCTTGACGGTTGTGTAGAATTCGGCGGCATAGCGACCCTGCTCGCGCGAGCCATGGGAGGAGCCCTTGCGGCCGCCGAAGGGCACGTGGA
>NZ_JABEKT010000008.1 GCF_013283195.1 Ensifer adhaerens
CGGATCTTGACGTTGTAGTCAACCACCCGCTTAACCGTCACAAGTATTTTCATGGTTGCTCCTTACGCCTTTTCGAACCGGGGAATGTCGATGTAGCCATCCGCCAGCAGGAAAGGCTTGATGCCCTGTCGCGCCACGGCGGCGAAAGTCTCATGGGTCAGGAAAACGAAGCCGCCCGACTGCTCCATCAGGTCCTGCATCTTTTGATACATCGTGTTGCGTTTGGCCTGGTCCGGCTCGGCCATTGCTTGCAGATAGAGGTTTTCGAAGTCCGGACTGTCAAACTGCGACCAGTTGAGCTGGCCGATCTGCGAGGGACGGAACCAGGCGAGGTTTTCCGCCGGATCGACGCCACCTGCGAAATTCATCAGCACCATCTCAAGTGCGTTGCTGCCGTCCGGTGCCTTGTCGCCCAGCGTCCAGAAAACGGCGTCGTCGACGGCATTGATCTCCACATTCACCCCGATGACGCTGAGCAGTGCCTGCACGATCTGGCAGGTCAAGAGGCTCGTCTTGTCATTCAGCGCCGAAAGCGTGATGCTGAGATCGGAAACCCCAGCCTCCTCCAGAAGCGCCTGCGCCTTTTCCATATCCGGTGCGTAAAGGATCGCTTCGCGATGGCCGATCATGCCGGGCGGGACGACGCCGGTCGCCGGTTGGGCCAGATCGGAATAGGATCCGGCCATGATCTGGCTGACGTCGATTGCATGCTGGATCGCGCGGCGCACCCGCTCGTCGGCGAATTTCGGGTTTGTGAGGTTGAGGCTCAGCCAGATCAGCCGGCTGCCATTCATTTCGATGAGGTCGCTTCCTTCCGGCAACCTGTCGCGATACGTCGCCAGTGTATTGAGGCTGACCTTGGTATAGGAGACCGCCTTCGCCTCGTAGGCGAGCGCCGCTGCCTCGTCGTCGAGCACGATTTCGAACTTCACCGCCGGGAATGCCGGCTGAGCGCCCTTCCAGGCCGGGTTGCGCGTGAGCAGCAGCGACTGCTTCGGCACCCATGCTTCGATCCGGTACGGCCCGGCCGTTGCCGGCGGTTCCGTTGTGAACTTGCCGCCAACCTTCTCGACGGCCTTCCGGCTGACGATATGACCCATGTAATAGGGCAGCGTCGTCACCCAGAACGGGACGGACGGTGTCTTCAGCCGGATGATCCCCGTGCGCTCGCCCGTCACCTCGACCGTCTCCATCGTGTCGAAGGCATAGGCCCAGGGGGAATTGTTGGCGGGCGTCGCAACACGTTCGAAGGAATACTTCACGTCCTCGGCGGTCACCGGCCCGAAACCGTCAGTCCACTCCAGCCAGTCGTGCAGCTCGAACTCGATTTCCGTCGGCGACTTCTGCACAAGGCTTTTGGCGGCATAGGCCTGCCAGCCGGGCGTCGCACGCACGTCGTTGAGGCGATTGAGCGAAGGGTAGATGCACCGGCCGATCTCCTCCTCCAGCGACCCGTTTTGGAAAGCGGGGTCGAGGATCTGGATATCAGTGCCGCCGCGCACGACAAGCGTGTCGCCATCGATGGCATAGGAAAGGCGTGGTCTGAGCATCAGCGCCCCTGCGGCGGCGGCCGATACTGTCAGGAATTGTCGTCTGTTCATGGACATCTGAATTCTCCCTCCTCAGATGGTGGTTCGATAGGGTCAGGCGATGGCGAGTGCTGGTTCGCCCACGGCCTGCCCTATCGGAAAATGACAGCGCACCCGCTGGCCGTTCGCTCCGGCGGTCTCCCGCGGAGCCTCGCTTCGGCATAGGCTCTGGGCAAAACGGCACCGCTCGTGGAATTCACAGCCGGATGGACGGGCGAAGATGCTCGGCACTTCGCCGATCACAGGCGGCTCGTTTCGCCGATGCCTCGGATCCGGCACCGGTTCGCTGTCGAGCAGCGCCTTTGTGTAGGGGTGCTGGGGATTGCGGAAGATTTCCGCCGTTGGCCCGCTTTCGACGACACGCCCGAGATACATGATGACAAGCTCGTCGGAGATGTGCCGCGCCACGGCTAGATTGTGGGTGATGATCAGGAAGGCGGTGTCGTGTTTCTCGCGGATGTCCAGGAAGAGGTTCATCACTCCGCCCTGCACGGAAACGTCGAGACCGGCCGTCGGTTCGTCCGCAACGATCAGGCGCGGGACGACGGAGAGAGCCCGTGCAACCGCAGCGCGACGCGCCTGGCCGCCGGAAAGGGCATGGGGAAAGCGGGAAAGCAGAGAGGATGGCAATCCGGCAAGCTGCGCCAGGGAGGCAATGGCCTCGGACGTCGTTGCGCCCTCGCCGGAAATTCGACGGGGTTCGGCAATGATGTCGCCGATGCGTTGCCGCGGATTGAAGGAGGAGGCCGGGTCCTGAAAGAGCAGCGCGCTCTTGTCGCGGATCGGTCTGAAGCTTGCCTTCGAGAAGTCCTGAAGGGGGGCGCCGTCGAAACGGATTTCGCCTGTCGTCGGCGGCGTCAGACCGACAAGCGCCATGCCGAGCGTGGTCTTGCCCGAACCGCTTTCACCCACGACACAGACGATCTTGCCGGGCCGGAGCGACAGAGAAACATCCATGACAATGTCGAGTTTGCGCCCGGCGAAGAAGATGCCACCGCCCGTACCGACGGCGATGCCGAGGCCGCGCGCCTCGAGAATGGGTGTCTGTTTCGTCATGCCGTTTTCCTCTCGTCTGCGTGACGGCGCAGGGCCTCGTGGTCGATGACCGGCATGCGGTTCACGCCGGGCGCGATCAGCGCCGGCTCGCACGCAAAGAGTGCCTTGGTGTAGGGGTGCGTCGGGTTCGCAAAAATGGCCTCGACCGGGCCTTGCTCGACCACGCGGCCGGCATACATGACGACCACGCGATCGCAGATTTCGGCGATGACGCCGAGATGGTGGGAAATCATCAGGACCGCGACACCCGCCTCGGCGCGCAGCTCCCGGATCAGGTGGAGGATCTGCGCCTCCATGGTGACGTCGAGGGCGGTCGTCGGTTCGTCGGCGATCAAAAGCGATGGCCGCATCATCAGCGCTGCGGCGATGGCAACACGCTGGAGCATGCCGCCGGAGAGTTCGAACGGGTAGTTCGACAACCGCCCGGCAGCGTTCGAAAGCCCGACCTGCCTGAAGACGGCGACGATCCGCTGCCGCTTCTCCTCCTTGGACAAACTCGTCCCGCGCCACAGGAGGTCCGTGAGCTGATCGCCCAACCGGTGCAGCGGGCTGAAGGTTGTCATCGGGTTCTGGAAGACCATGGCGGCCCCCGGTCCGCGAACGGACCGGAACGCCGGCCCGTCAGCGCCGAGCAGATTCTTGCCGGCGAGCGAGAGGGCCCTGCCGCTGACGGTGGCCGATGAGGGCAGCAGGCCGAGAATGGCATGGGCAAGTGTCGACTTGCCCGAGCCGCTCTCGCCGATGATGCCGACGATCTCGCCCGGCTGGATGGTGAGATTGACATTCGAGACCGCGGGCCTTCCGCCATAGGAGATCGACAGTTCGTCGATCTCAAGCACCGGGCGCGTCTGTTGTTGCTCGGTGCTCATGCCGATTTCTCCGTTGCGAGCTTGGGATCGAGCGCATCGCGTAGCGCCTCGCCGAAGAAGGTGAAGCCGATCGTTGCAAGCACGATGGGTATGCTGCCGACGAGGACCGGCACCGGTGTGTTGCGGATCACCGAGAAGCCATCGGACAGGATGTTGCCCCAGCTCGGTACTTGCGGCTTGACGCCGAGGCCGAGGAACGACAGCCCGGCCTCGAGCGTGATCACCGTGGAGAGGTCGAGGCAGGCAAGAATGAGCAGTGGTCCGACGACGTTGGGCAGGAGATGGACGAAAAGGATGCGCAGGCTGGAGGCGTTCATCACCTGCTCTGCCCGGATGAAATCCCGTGCCTTGAGGCTGAGCGTCTGCGCGCGCACAAGCCGTGCATAGGACGGGACGGAATAGGCGACGATGACCAGGATCACCGTGGAGACGCCGGGTCCGAGCAGCACGACGATTGCCAGGCCGAACATGATCATCGGCAACGAGCTAAGGCTGTCGAAGACGAGGACCAGCAGGCCATCCAGCCAGCGCGGGCCGTATCCGGCAATCAAGCCGAGTGGAATGGCGGCGGCAAGAGCGGCAGTGAGCGAAACCAGCGCGACCGTCATTGCCGTGCGCGTGCCGAGAATGACGCGGGTGAAGAGATCGCGGCCCAGCTGGTCGGTGCCCAGCCAATGGGCAGCCGACGGGCCGGCGAGACGCTCGGTCACGCTGATTGCGGTCGGCGAATAGGGGGCGATCCAGGGCGCCAGCGCCGCGACGAGCACGATCAGGGTGACAAGCACCACGCCGATGGCGCCCAGTGGCGTGGAATGGATCTGGCGCAGCGTGCGTGCGATCCGCAACGATCGTCTCTGGTTGAAGCCGCTGGCGACATGCATGTTGGAGACTGCCTCGCTCATTGAAGGGCCCTCTTCACGCGCGGATCCAGCAGAGCCGCGAGGATATCGGCGCAGATCATGCAGGCGATATAGAGGGCGGCGGTCACCATGACGGTGCCCATGACCACAGGGAAATTTCGGGTGATGACGGCGTCATAGGTCATCTTGCCGAGACCCGGTCGCGAAAAGACGATCTCCGCGAAGACCGAGCCAGTCAGAAGGCCGCCAAAGCCGATGGCGATGACCGAGAGGACGGACAGCATGGACTGGCGAAGCGCGTAGCGCAGGACCACCCGGCGCTGCCCCACGCCGAAGGATTGCAGCGTGCGCACATAGGGCTCGTTCATCGCCTCGATCATCGCGGCGCGCACAATGCGCGAGACGTAGCCGACCCAGCCGAGGCCGATCGCGAAGGACGGCAAGATCAGGGCCTTGAGATAGCCGAGCGGATCGGACATCTCGCCGGCGCCAATTGCCGGCAGCCAGTTCAGCGTCACGGCGAAGAGCAGCAGCGTATAAAGCGAGACGACGAAGGACGGCACGGCGACGAAGCCGATGGAGAGCAGGCCGATCAGCCAGTCCGGCCAGCGTCCGCGATAGAGCACCGCAAGACAGCCGAGGGCAACGCCGAGCGCGACGGCCCAGGCAAAGCTTGCAAGCGCGAGCGTGATCGTGTGCGGCATCACCTCGGCGATCATCGTCAGCACCGGTCGCCGGCTCCACACGTCCTCGCCGAGATCGCCGACGGAGAGCCTGCCGATAAACAGGCCAAGCTGTTCATAGAACGGACGGTCGAGGCCCATCATCTCGTGGAAGGCAAGGCGCATTTCCGGCGTCGAGCGAGCGCCCAGTGCCACGACCGCCGGATCGCCCGGGATCATGTGCATCAGGCTGAAGAGCATGAGCGCGACAACGAAGAGGATGGCGATGCCAAGCCCTACCCGCCGCAGAATGAAGAATGTCATGGTTCCCCCCTTTGTTTTGGTTGACCGGAGCTAGAGGTGGTCCCGGTCGATATCTCGTTCGCCCGCGCGTTCGAAGACGACCTCTCCCCGCTCCAGCGCCAGAAGGTGCCAATGCAGGCGAAACTGGGTTGCGGTCGACGTCAACGTGACTTTCGATCGGGTCTCGACGTCAGCGTCGCCGCTGGCGAAAGCCATCTGCCAGCCCGTCTCCAACGCGGCCGAAAGCGGGTCGCTGTCGGTCAGCTCCATGCGGTCGATCACACTGGCGGCGGTCACGATCGATCGGTCCGGTAGCCTGTACCTGCCAAAATCGCTTGTGAGCACGATCGCCTCGCGACCGGGGCCGACGTCACGATGGATTTCGCGGCGATGTTGCATCGGCGCGATCTCAATGACCTCAAGCGGCGGTGCGATCTCGACCGGGGCGAAGGTCGGCGTCGCCTCTCCCGCCATCGACTTCCGTACGGGAATGGAGAGCTTGGCTGCACCCGTTGCCAGCGAGATCGTTGGCCGCTCCGGTGACGGCCATAGGATCGGCCAGAGTTGTGTCGTCAACACCAGCCGGAGACGGTGACCGGCTGGGAAACGGCGGCCGATATGGCCAAGAGTGATGCGGGCGGTGAACATCTCGCCCGGCTGCAGAGCTTGCGGTTTCTCGTGACTGTTGCGGTGGGTGAGATTGAGGCAACCCCACGTGACCAGTGTCGAAGTACCGTCAGGCGCGACATCGCAGATCTTCGCGACGAGCTGGGCATTGGCGACATCGCAGGTGCCGCGGATCTCGAGTTCCGGCGCTCCGAGCATATCGAAGCCGGCAGCGAGCGGACAGGTGTCGAAGGCCAGGCCCAGACCATCTTCCCGCCGCTGATCGAGCGCCATGTCGGGTGCATCGCCGCCGTAGCCGCCAAAGCGGCCGAAATCCTGCATCGTCACGGTGGGTGTCGAGAGGACAAGCGCCTCGCCGGGAACGGGCTCGTCGGCCAGCCCCACTGCGTTCAGATGCAAGGTGCGGGTCTCAACGTTCGGCGACGGCCAGGCTTCTTCGCCGACCCAGCGACCGGGGTGATCAGCGTAGAAAGGCGCCGGTTGGTGCGGCTCGATGATCCAGGCCGTATAGGCCGGCTCCTCCATGATGCCGGTTTCGATGCCGCAGAGCCATTGCCGCCACCAGCGGATGGCCTCCTGCATGTAACCGATCGCCGGTCCCGGCTCGCCGAGAAAGGGGTAGGCATGCGACCACGGGCCGACGAGCCCCTTGCGTGGCCCCGGCAGGTTTTCCAGAAGCCGCGGCACTGCGTTGAAGTAGGTGTCGTCCCATCCGCTGATGGCGTAGACCGGGATGTCCACCTTGGAGAAATCTTCGCAGATCGAGCCGCGCTGCCAGTAGGCATCGCGCCGCTGGTGTTCCAGCCAAATGTCGGACCAGCAGCTGGAAGCCTCCAGCCGCTCCATCCACATTTCGCGCCAGCGCTCGCCGACCATCTGCGGATCCGGCGGCAGGGCGCCAAGTCCGAGGATGAAGGACGACCACATGGCATCCTCGGTGAGAAGACAGCCGCCGTTGTAGTGTACATCGTCGGCATAACGGTCATCGGAGCAGCAGAGTGCGATCACCGCCTTCAGTGCCGGTGGCCGACGGGCTGCAACCTGCAAGGCGTTGAAACCGCCCCAGGAAATGCCGGTCATGCCGACCGCGCCGGTGGACCAGGGCTGAGTGGCGAGCCACGCGATGACGTCCTCGGCATCGTCGAATTCCTGCTCGGTATATTCGTCGGTCAGAATGCCTTCACTGTCGCCAGAACCGCGAATGTCGACCCGGCAACAGGCAAAGCCGTGGCCGGCGACATAGGGGTGCATCTTGACGTCGCGGAACACCGTGCCATCGCGACGGCGATAGGGAATGAGTTCGAGGATCGCCGGCACCGGCGACACCTCGGCATCTTCAGGTAACCAGATCGTCGCCGCCAGGCGGCAACCGTCACGCATCGAGATGAAAACGGGATCAAGACAGCGCACGGCGCGTGGAAAGGAGGTGACAACGGACATCACGGCTTCTCGTTCTTCTCGGGGGACTGGTTGTCGGCGGCAGGCAGCCATTGGTAGACCTCGGGCGAGGTCTGTGGGTAGGTGAGGAAATCCTTGCGCCGCTTCACGCCGGCCCGCCGCAGGCGGCGCCAAAGAGCAAACAAGGCGAAGGCGATGGAGAGCGCGCCGGCGTACCAGAAGAAGGCGTTCGCTCCGTAGTGCTCGATCCCGGTCGCGCCGATCATCGGACCGAGCGTGCCGCCGAAAGCCCAAATCAAAAGCAGATTCGACGAGAGTGGGACGAAATCGGCAGGCTCGGCGCGATCGTTGGCGTGCGCGACGCCTAGCGGATAGAAAATCTCGGAAATGCCGCCGAAGACTGAAAACAGGATCAGTAGCATCCAGAAGGGTGTTGCAACGCTGATTGTGAAGAACAACCCACACACGACGACGAGAACGACGGCGAGCGTCAGCATCATGTTGGTGCGGTCGAGTTTGTCGGACAGCGCGCCGAGCGGGAATTGCAGGAAGAGAGCGCCGAGCACGACCGCCGACATCAGGAGAGCGATGCGGTCCTGGGTGAAGCCGAGATCGAGCACGTAGAGCGAGCCGATATTGGCGAAGGTCGAGGATACGAGCCCTGTTAGAAGGCAGGCGAAGGCCCCGAGCGGAGAGGTGCGGAACGCCCGCAGGATGTGAATGCCGACTGGCGCGTGCAATTGCGGTTCACCCACCCAGATGGCGGTGACCGGCACCAGCGCCAGCACGTAAAAGGCGGCGGAAAACATCAGCATGTCGTTGCCACCGGGATCGATATCCCGCGCAAGCAGTTGCCCGAGCCCGTAGAAGAGACCGATGACCAGCACATAGAGTGTCAGCGCCCGCCCGCGCCCGCTGTTCGGCACCATGGCGTTCAGCCAGCTTTCGATGATGACTGTCTGGCCGGCGTTGACGAAGCCCATCACCGCCATCACCGCCATGAGCGCGGCGATGCCGGGATTGAACGCTATGGAAAGAAGAAGGACCGCCGCCAGCGCCGAAAAGGCCGCATAGGCGCGCACTTCACCGACTGAGCGAATGAGGCGTGTGGAGCCAACGCAGCCGACGAGAAACCCGGCGCTTTCGGCCATGACGGCAAGGCCGACGATGCTGGCGCCGTCGCCGGCCGAAACCAGCCGCAACGGCAACAGGGTATGAAACAGGCCCGACCCGGCCGCATGGAGCGCACCGCCGGCAAGCGGTGACGCGATCGACCAAACAGGCAAGCTTTGCACCTGACTCATGACACGGCTCCTTCCCTGCGGGAGCCGGCAAGCCTCCAACAGCGACCACTAAAGGCAAATTACGAATGTGCAGGCCTGCAGCCACAGGTGGAATTCACCTTGGCGTGCCAGGACCCTTTTTCGTCCGGCGCATCGTGGCCCGGACAGTGTTTTGTCGTGCATCAAATTACGCACAAACTGAAAATTGGCGCAAGAGAAATTATACGATCTTATAATTAATGCTGGAAGTAATTGATAACATGTAATTTATGGCATTTCATTCGATGTTCGAGCAACCAATCCAGCAATGCGCCTACACCTATGATCACCCATGAGACGGCACATCGATCTGTCGCACAAGCTGCTGTTTTTACGTCGTTTAACGTTGAGAATGGGAGCTTGCTCCAGGTCTGTGTTGGAGGGAGTCGCTCCAATCCAAAGGGGATCATGACGAAACGAAATGACCTCAAAACAATTTGCCATGCCGCAAATTATACGTTTGTATAGCAATGATCTTGCATGGTGAAGGCGCCGGGCTATGCTGGCCTTTCGGAACCGCAGCGGCCAGCGCTGTCCAAAGAACAATTCTATCCATGGTAGTGATGATGCCCAGAGACCCCCGCTTCAATATTCTCTTCGAACCCGTCAAGATCGGCCCGGTCACGGCGCGCAACCGCTTCTATCAGGTGCCGCACTGTTCCGGCATGGGCTACCGCTATCCGAATGCCGAGGCCCATCTGCGTGGCATGAAGGCCGAGGGCGGCTGGGCAGTCGTCTCCACCCAGGAGGCGGAAATCCACCCGACCTCGGATCTGACGCCGGCAAATGAGGCGCGCCTTTGGGACGAAGGTGACCTGCCGGCCCTTTCCGCCGTCACCGCGCGCATCCATGACCATGGCAGCCTCGCGGCCATCCAGCTGGTTCACAACGGCCTGCATGTCGCCAATCGGTTTAGCCGGATGATCCCGCTTGCCCCGTCCCATGCCGTCAGCGACAGCCTCGACCCTGTTCAGGCGCGCGCCATGGACAAGGCCGACATCGCCGATATGCGCCGCTGGTACCGCAATGCGGCATTGCGTGCCAGGAAAGCCGGATTCGATATCGTCTATCTCTATGCTGGCCATGACATGAGCGTGCTTCAACACTTCCTGTCCCGCCGCCACAACGACCGCAGCGACGAGTATGGCGGCTCCTTCGAAAACCGGTTGCGGCTGTTTCGCGAAATCATGGAGGATACACGGGAGGCGATCGGAGACACCTGTGCGCTCGCCGTGCGCCTGGCCGTCGACGAACTGATGGGACCCGCCGGGATTACCAGCGAGGGGGAAGGCAAGGACATCATCGCGGCGCTCGCCGAGCTTCCGGACCTCTGGGACGTCAACCTCTCCGATTGGTCGAACGACAGCCAGACCGCTCGCTTCTCCGAGGAAGGCTACCAGGAGCCCTACATCCGCTTCGTCAAATCCGTCACGACCAAGCCCGTGGTCGGCGTCGGGCGCTATACCTCGCCGGACAGCATGGTACGGGTAGTTCGCCAGGGTGTCCTCGACTTCATCGGTGCGGCACGCCCGTCGATCGCCGATCCCTATCTGCCGAAGAAGATCGAGGAAGGCCGCATCGACGACATCCGCGAATGCATCGGTTGCAACATCTGCGCTTCCGGCGACAATACCAATGTGCCCATGCGCTGTACGCAGAACCCGACGATCGGGGAGGAATGGCGCAAGGGCTGGCACCCAGAGATCATCGCATCAATGCCCGCACCCGAACCCGCGCTGATCATCGGCGGAGGACCCGCAGGCCTGGAGGCGGCACGCGCGCTTTCGCAGCGTGGGGTCGATGTCGTGCTCGCGGAAGGAAGCGGGGAATGGGGCGGACGGGTGGCGCGTGAATGCCGGTTGCCGGGACTTGCCACCTGGGGCCGGGTGCGCGATTGGCGCATCGGTCAGTTGAGCACCAAGGTCAATGCCGAGCTCTATCTTCATAGTCCGCTCAGCGCCGAGGATGTGCTGCAATATGGCATTCCTCATGTCGCGATTGCCACCGGCGCAAGCTGGCGATGCGATGGTGTCGGTCGCACCCACCGGCGGCCGCTCGAATTTCTTGCAGAGGGCGCGCTGGTTTCGCCTGATGCCCTCCTTGCCGA
The DNA here is from genome assembly GCF_013283195.1 of Ensifer adhaerens. Taxonomy (GTDB): domain Bacteria; phylum Pseudomonadota; class Alphaproteobacteria; order Rhizobiales; family Rhizobiaceae; genus Ensifer; species Ensifer adhaerens_G. Next base: position 10,794 of record NZ_JABEKT010000008.1, read on the forward strand.
AGGCGCCCAGGCGGTTTCTGAGCGTGGCCCCGTCGTGGTCTTCGACGACGACAGCTTCTACATGGGCAGCGTGCTTGCAGAACTGCTGGCCAAGGCAGGCCGGCCGGTGACCTTTGTCACGCCCGAACCACAGGTTTCGCCCTGGAGCAAGAATACCTTGGAACAGGGACGCGTGCAGAAGCGTCTCATAGATCTTGGCGTCGAGATCATCCCCGCCATGAGCCTTGCCGGCCGAACCAAGGATCGACTCGACCTCGCCTGCGTCTACAGCGGTAAGATCCGGTCGATCGACTGCGGCACACTCGTCCCGGTCACGGCGCGATTGCCTGACGAAACCCTCTGGCGAGACTTGAAAGCCCGGGAAGCGGATTGGGCCGATGCCGGCATCAAGACGGTTGTCCGGCTCGGCGACTGCCTGGCCCCCGGCCTGATCGCTGCCGCCGTCTACTCGGGTCACCAGTATGCCCGCACCTATCAGCAACAAGTCGATAGCGATCGCGTCCCCTTCCTTCGGGAGGACATCGCAACGCTCCAAGACCTCCCATCTTCATGAGGTAGCCTTTAGTCAGTGAGGGGGGAGCGGCCTATTGGCATGGTCGCCACGGGTGCTATTCTGATCACCAGTTGCGGCCAGACGCTTCGGTTATGCGTAAGCACCTCGGCGTAAGCCTTCGACCCAGTTGCGGCAGAGCTGCATGCCTTCCTCAGGCTTGAAGGAGGCCGGGTTGAGGCACCAGGCGAGCCAGAGGCCATCGAGGAGTGCTGTAAAGGCGATGGCGCTCAGGCGAATGTCGGCGATCCCGAACCCCTCGTCGGCGGCGAGATCGCCGAGCAACCCTTCGATGGCACCGACATAGTTGGAATACTCGCCCTGCTGCGAGGCACTCATGCGCGGGGAATGGAGAACGAGTCCCCAGAACACCACCCAGACACCGAGCACGCCGCGATCGAACAGCATGGGAGAGAAGGACACGTTGATGAAGGCGTCCAGGCGCTTTTGCGGCGTTGGTTCGGCATCTGCGACGGCTTTCAGCAGCGATTGCAGCAGCCCTTCGGACATGATGTCGAAAGCATAGGCGACGAGTTCGTTGATCTCGCCGAAATGGTGTGTGATCAAGCCCTGCGTCACACCCGCTTCCGCCGCGATTTGCCGGACGGAAACGCCGGCATTGCCATGTTTGACGATGCAGCGAAGCGCCGCTTCGCCAAGCTGCCGACGTCGGTCCTCGGGCGTTTCCCGGTGAAAACGCGCCCTGCCCTTTGCTACGACTTTTCTTGCCAATGCGCCCCTGCCTCTTGTCTGCCGAGCTGTGCGTGATGCCCCGCCCTTTACCGGAGGGGATCTCAATCAGCCGGACAACCACTGTGTATCATCGACGAAAATATGCAATATCATATTGCGATAAAACGATAATTATACTTGTTATACGATCTTATAATTTCACTTGCGAAGTGACGTGCTCAGTGCCTATCCTGTCGCCAATGACCTGCCAATACATGGCGGGCGGGGAACGAGGACTGGAAGCATGACGCGAGATGCTCGCTACGATGTGCTGTTCGAACCTGTGCGGATCGGCCCGGTCACGGCGCCAAACCGATTCTACCAGGTGCCGCATGCCAGCGGCATGACCAATGCCCTACCACGGGTGCGCGCCGCATTCCGTGAGACGAAGGCCGAGGGCGGGTGGGGCGTGATCTGTACGGGCGCCTGTTCCATCGACCCGAGTTCGGACGATACACCGCTGCCTTTCGCCACGCTCTGGGACCGTAACGACATTCGCGCACACGCCTTGATGACGGAGGCAGTCCATCGCCACGGCTCGCTTGCGGGCGTGGAGCTTTGGCACGGCGGCGCGGCGGTGATGAACCGGGCGAGCCGCCTGCCGCCACTGTCGCCCTCGGGTATCCCCTGGATGGCGACGCATGTCGGCTTCATGGGCAATCTGCGCCCGCGCGTCATGGACAAAACGGATATCCGCGACGTTCTGCGATGGCAGGCGGAAGGCGCTCGCAAGGCGCGCAGCGCCGGCTTCGACATCGTCTATGTCTATGCCGGCATGGGCTATCTCGGTTACGAGTTTCTGCTGCCCGATTACAATCATCGTTGCGACGAGTATGGCGGACCGATTGAAAACCGCATCCGCTTCGTGCGCGAACTGCTTGAGGTGACACGGGAGGCGGTCGGCACCGATTGCGGTGTGGCGCTGCGAGTCAGCTTGGAGGAATTGCGCGGCCGGCCGGGCACGCATCAGGAATCCGAGGCACATGAATTGATCTCGCTCCTCTCCGACCATGCCGATCTCTTCGATGTGAAGATGGATTCAAGCCCGACAGACTGTTCCGCCTCGCGTTTCACCGGCGAAGGCAGCCATGAGCCGGTAATCGATTTCGTGAAGCGGATGACGGACAAGCCTGTCGTCGGCGTCGGCCGTTTCACGTCACCGGACACGATGGTCTCCCAGGTTCGTCGGGGCGTTCTCGACCTGATCGGCGGCGCCCGTCCCTCGATCGCCGATCCGTTCCTGCCGAACAAGATCAGGGAGGGGCGCATCGAGGAGATCCGCGAGTGTATCGGCTGCAACATCTGCATTTCGAGCTGGCATGACGGCGTCCCCGTTCGCTGCACGCAGAACCCGACCGCAGGCGAGGAATGGCGTCGCGGATGGCATCCGGAGCGGATTGCACCTGCCCGCAAGCGCGAGAAAGTCCTGATCGTTGGCGGAGGTCCCTCCGGTCTCGAATGCGCGCTCACCGCTGCGCGCCAGGGCCATGAGGTAACGCTTGCCGATGCCGGGGCGAACTGGGGTGGGCGACTGAGCTTTGAAAAGACGCTACCAGGGCTTGCGGCCTGGAACCGGGTCGTGGACTACCGCCTTGGCCGTCTCGCCGATCTTCCAAATGTGTCCATGTATCTGGAAAGCCCGCTTGGCGTCGACGATATCCTCGAGCTTGCCCCAGATCACCTCATTCTCGCAACGGGCGCCGCGTGGACCCGCATGCTCTATTCGACACTGGAAATCCCGGTCGGCCCATTGGAGCATCCTGCTGTCTATACACCCGATGACATCGCTGCGGGACGCTTGCCGGCAGGACCGGTGCTCGTCTTCGATTTCGACAACTATTATTACGGCGGCGTCCTGGCGGAGTATCTGGCCGCCAAGGGCCTTGAGGTTTCCTATGTGACCCCCGCCGGCCAAGCATCAGCCTGGACGATCATGACGAACGAGCTGCCGCTGGTGCACCGCGCCCTGCTGCGGCGCCGGATCCCCGTTACAACCCTGCAGACGGTCACCGGTTTCGTCGGCGAAATGGCCACGCTTGCCCATGTGTTCACCGGCGAGGAAACGGCAATGCATTGCCGCTCGATCTTGATCGTGGGCCTGCGCCGGCCGCGCAGCACCCTCCGCGAGGCCCTGGATCTCCGACGGGCGGAGGTAGAGGCGGCCGGAATCGCCAGCGTCACGACAATTGGCGATGCTGTCGCACCCGGTGCGATCGCCCATGCGGTGCACAGCGGCCACAAGGCCGCCCGGGAGCTTGGTCAAAGGGACGGACACAGGCTGTATCTGCGCGACACGCCGATTACAGACTGTGAATCCGGCTTTGAACAGGCAGACGCGGCGGAATGACGACACGGTCACGACCGCCTTTCGGCGCGCGCTCGATCCGCGCCGAAAGGCATGGGCCGTGTTCACGACGCCGTTATGTCGCATCCAAACAGCGCCTCAGCAATTTCGTTGCGAATTCAATTTCATCCTCTGTCGATGCGGCGAAGCCGACCAGAAGGGCCTTCCGCGGCGATGTCCGGTTTGCGTAGTAGTAGGACAGTTGTTCGACGCCGAGATTGTGCTGGCGGCAACGGATCAGCACGGCATCCTCATCCACCGACTGATCCCTGAAATAACAGAGATTGTAGAAGCCCGATGCGAACTCGGGCGGCTCGAAGATGTCGGCAAAATCGGAGCGCAGAATTTGTAGAAGGAAGTTCTGGCGCTTGGCGTAGATCCGGCGCATCCGATGCAGGTGGCGAACATAATGGCCGTCCTCAATAAGGCGGCCGACGATCTGTTCGGTGAATTGCGGCAACGCCCTGTAGCGAACCTGGATCAGCCGGCGGCATTTTTCCGCAAGCGCCCTTGGCATGATCATGTAACCGACGCGGAGGGATTGCAGCAGCGTCATGCTGAAGGCACCGACATAAATGACCTGGCCCGCTTGATCGAGCGCTTTCAGCGGTGGGATCGGTCCACCCCGATAGCGAAATTCGCTACCCAGATCGTCCTCGACGATCAGCGTCTCGCGGTCGGCCGCCCAATGCAGCAGTTCCAGCTTTCGCTTCATCGGCATCGCGATCGTCATCGGCTGCTGCTTGGCAGCCGTGACGAAGGCGAGCTTGACCTCGCGGCTGGCAACCGTCTGCGGGTCCGGCCCCGACGCATCGACATGCATTGGCTCGATCTTGCAACCGGATGACTGGAAAATCGACCTGATTGCCGCCATCCCGGGTTCCTCGAAAGCAACGGTGTCGCCGGGGTCGAGCAGCAGCTCGGCCAAAAGCGTGACGGCATGATGCGCACCGAGCGTGGTCACCACTTCTTCCGGCTCGCATCGGATGCCGCGGCTGACGGCGATATGCCGGGCGATCTGCTCTTCGAGCAGGGATGGACGCAGGATCTCCCGATAATTGACGATCCGGAAATCGCCTTGCGCATAGACCTCTTTCGTCAACTGAGACCAGATTTGCACCGGAAATAGCCGGTGATCGGGGGTCGCCATGTGCAGGAGTTGCGACCCGTCATTGAGGGTCAGGGACGTGCGCCATTTCAGTGCCTGCCCACGCTTCGACAGCAGGTTTTCGAACCGGTCCGGCGTTGCGACGTCGCCTTCTGAAGGTGTTTTCGGATTGCCCTGTTGGCGTCGAGGAACCGTCTCCACATAGGTGCCGCTGCCGCGCGCAGAATTGAGATAGCCTTCCGCGACAAGCTGGTCGAGTGCGGTCACCACCGTGAAGCGGGAAATGCCGAGACTTTCCGACAGGACGCGTGACGAAGGGATGCGCATCCCGCCGGGAAGCGCGCCCGACAGGATCATCTCCCGCAAGCCGTCGTAGAGCTGGAGGTACAGAGGTCGTGCGCTGTCGGCTTCGAGTATCAATCCGTCCAGGCTGGATCCGTCGATCGTGCGGGCGATGGCGCGCCTCCATGGGGTGTGTCCCAGCGATGACAAGTGGACTGGTCATTTTTGCCATTTCTGGACATGTATGCAGCATTCTTGGCGATTAATATCCGTCGGGTCAAGCAAAGGCGCCGCTGGGCGAACCGCGGGCCAGGCCAGTTCGGCCGTATCGGGGGACTATCGATGGATGAACTCAAATATCTTTCCGGCCTCGTTGCGAAGGGCCGGATGTCGCGCCGCGACTTTCTCGGGCGCAGCGCTGCGTTCGGGGTCGGCCTCGTTGCGGCGGGATCCTTGCTCTCGACAGCCGTCAGGGCCGAGGGGCCGGTGCGCGGCGGAATGATCAAGATCGGCATGCAGGGTGGCGCGTCGACCGACAGCCTCGATCCCGGGCTTGCCAACAATCAGGTCGCGGCGCTGATCAATCATCTGTGGGGCGAGACCCTCGTCTGGCTGGCGCCGGATGGTTCGTCAATCCCCGTTCTTGCCGAAGAATGGAGCGCCTCGTCCGACGCTAAAACCTGGACCTTCAAGATCCGCAAGGGCGTGCAGTTCCACGATGGCAAGACGCTGACGCCCGAAGACGTGGTCGCGACGATCGAGCGGCATTCGGACGAAAGCGCAAAGTCAGGGGCGCTCGGTATTCTCAAGGGGATCGAGACCGTCAAGGCGGACGGAGAGACCGTCGTCTTCACGCTGAAGGAAGCCAACGCCGACATGCCGTTTCTGATGATCGACTATCATCTGGTGATCCAGCCAAATGGCGGCAAGGACAATCCCGAGGCGGCGATTGGCACCGGCCCCTACAAGCTGGCCGACCGAGAGGCGGGCGTGCGCTACAATGCGACCCGCTTTGAAGGCTATTGGGCCAGCGAAACGGTCGGCTTCGCCGAGCAGGTCGAAGTTGTCGTCATCAACGACGCGACGGCGCGCATCGCCGCCCTGCAGAGCGGCCAGGTGCACATGATCAACCGGATCGAGCCGAAAACCGTCGCGCTGCTCAAGACCATGCCGCGGGTGACCATCCGCAACGTGTCCGGCCGCGGCTTTTATCCCTTCAACATGTTCTGTGACACCGCCCCCTTTAACAACAAGGACCTGCGCCTCGCGCTCAAATACGCGATGGATCGGGAGACGATGATTGCGCGCATCCTGCACGGCTATGGCTCGGTCGGCAATGATGCGCCGATCAACAAGGCCTATCCGCTTTACGAGGAAATCGAGCAGCGGACCTACGACCCCGACAAAGCCGCGTTCCATTTCAAGAAGTCCGGACACGGCAGCGGCATCGTGCTGCGCACGTCGGACGTGGCGTTTCCCGGCGCGGTTGATGCCGCGGTGCTGTACCAGGAAAGTGCACGCAAGGCCGGTATCGATATCGAGGTCAAACGCGAGCCGGGCGACGGCTACTGGTCGAACGTCTGGAATGTCCAGCCCTTCGCGACGTCTTACTGGGGTGGCCGACCGACGCAGGATCAGATGTACTCGACCGGCTACATCTCGTCAGCGGACTGGAACGACACTCGGTTCAAGAACGAGACCTTCGATAAGCTGGTCGTCGCCGCGCGCGCGGAACTGGATGAGGCAAAGCGGCGGGCGATGTATCGCGACATGTCGGAAATGATGCGCGACGAAGGCGGCCTGATCGCGCCGATGTTCAATGACTTCATCGACGGTGTTGGCGAGAGCATCCAGGGCTGGGTGGACAATCCCGCCGGCGAGCTCATGAACGGCGACGCGCCGTTGCGCTGCTGGCTCAGCGCCTGATCGAGCACCCGGATCAAACGCGCCGCCCTGATGGCGGCGCGCCACGCCAAGGACACCGAAATGCCGCTTCGCAACAAACTTCTGCTGATCATCCTTGACGGCCAGCCTTGGCGCAACGCGCGCCGGCTGATGGGCAATCTGGAAGGCTGGGTAGAGGCCGGCGAGGCCCGCGTGTGGAAGATGCGCTCGGTTCTGCCCTCCACGTCCGCCTCCTGCTACGCTTCGATCCATACTGGTGTGCCACCGCAGGTCCATGGCGTTCTTTCGAATGAAACGCTGTTTCGCGTCGAGCAGCCCGACATTTTCTCCGAGGTGGCCAAGGCCGGTGGCAAGACGGGCGCCGTAACCCATTCCTTCTGGTCGACCTTCTTTCAGCGCGCGCCCTTCGACATGGTGCGCGACATCGAATATGACGATGCGGAAGGCCCCATTCATCATGGCCGCTTCCACACCATGGCGGGGTACAATCGTCAGAACCAGATGACGCCCAGCGATCTCGACCTCTTCGCGACGCTAACCATGCTGACCGAGCGCCATGCGATAGACTACGGTATTCTGCACACCTGCACGCTCGACAGCATGGGGCATCGCTTCGGCCACGATTGTTCGCAGATGGACCATGCTTGCTTCACCATTGACGCACAGCTCGCGGCATTCCTGCCCCGCTGGCGTGGGAAAGGCTACGAGGTCATCGTAACGGCCGATCACGGCCAGACCAACCGGGGACATCATGGCGGCGCCGATGAAGAAATGCAGGACTTCGCATTCTATTGGTTTGGTGGCGGCGAAGGTCCGCCGGCCGGCACGCTCCTGCACCAATTGCAACTCGCTCCGACAGTGCTGTCGCGCCTGGGGGTGGACCTCCCCGAGAGCATGAAGTCGAAGCCGTTTTTAGTATAGGCAGATCACTGTCTACCGAGTTTGGGCCTACGGAGTGAACGAGCCTGTGTCGCCGTGACGGTATCGTCGTTGCCGCGCGTCTGCTCGAAATGCCAGGACGGATTGTCCGTGCCAGTGCCGCGTTAATAACTGGCTGACAGCGTCGCGCATCTAGCCAGCTTTGACATTTGGCGCCAAAAGAGTGCATCCGCGTAGGCTGTCGCGTCGGGCGCAACCACGGTCAGGATAGCGTGACGAGACCACCACGCCGGAATTTCAAGCGAACGTGGCGCAAGCAAGGGCGAACGAATCGTTGAACCGATTGCGGCCGACAGCCGCCAAACGTTGCCTTTTCGGCAACGTCTGTTGCGAATATCTATGCTTCTTCGCCCGGAGAAACTCTGAAACATTGCGCTTGCAAGCAACTCATCAGAGGCAAGCAAGATGGCCTATGTCATTACGGAGCCCTGCATCGACGTGAAAGACGGCGACTGCACCGCGGCCTGTCCTGTCGACTGCATCTACGAGGGTGGACGCACCTACTACATCCATCCAGACGAATGCATAAACTGCGGGCTCTGCCTGTCGATCTGTCCCGTTGATGCCATTGTCTGGGACCAGGAAATCTCCGAGACACAGCGCCATTTCATCACCGTCAACAAGGAGTTTTTCGGCCCCGACGTTACCGGAATGGGGTCGCCTGGCGGATGGAGCAAGGAGTGCTCGACAGTGCTGGACCACCCCTTCGTGGCCGGCTTCGAGAAAGCCGCAACAGCAGCATAACAACACCTCAACGACAGGAACGAGACATGTCTGTGACCGAATTCGGTGGCGTCGTTGCCGCCGTGCCGACGCCGTTTGACGATCTGGGCCGGATCGATACCGCAGCCTTTGTCGAACATGCCAGCTGGTGCCTGAACAATGGCTGTGATGGCCTGAATGTGCTGGGGACGACTGGCGAAGCCAACTCGCTGTCTTTCGAGCAGCGCAGGGCCGTGATGGTGGCCGCTGCCGAGGCGCTCGATACGAAACGGCTGATGGTTGGCACCGGTACGCCAGACATCGAGACGACCGTCGCGCTCACAGCGCTTGCCCATCGCCTGGGCTATGCGGCGGCGCTGGTCTTGCCGCCCTATTACTACAAGCCGGCCTCCGACGACGGGCTCTTTTCGTGGTTTGCGCGGCTCGTCCAGGCCACTGCGAAAAATCCGATCCCGATCTATCTTTACAACTTTCCGCAAATGACCGGCATCACGTTTACCCCGGCCTTCGCCGCGAGACTTGCCGAAGCGTTTCCGGACCGCGTCAATGGTGCCAAGGACAGCTCCGGCGATCTCGGTTATGCCCGTCAGCTGGCGGAGATCCCGAACTTCGCCGTTTTCCCGAGCAACGAGGCGACGCTTGCCGATGCCAATGCTGACAACTACGCCGGCACGATTTCCGCGACCGTCAATATCGCCCCGGTCCTATCGGCCAAGCTTTGGAAGAGCCAGGGCAATGCTCCCTTGCAGGATCGCGTGCTCCGGCTGCGCCATGCGATATCCGCCAACCCGCTGATCCCGGCCGTCAAATACCTGGTCGCCAAGCGAACCGGAAATCCGGTCTGGTTGAATGCCGCCCCGCCGCAGCCTTCGCTTGGCGGCGCGCACCAAGAAAAACTCGACCTTCTCGCAACCCAGGTTCACCAGCCGGAGTAATAGGCCCGCGTGGCGGCGGCGAGCTTGGTCACACGTTGACGCTCGCCGGTCAGCCGCGGAAGATCGGCGCGTGCCTGCTGCAGCAGTTCGGCCCGGGCGCCCTCACAGTCGATCCGGGTCAGCTTTCCATCACGCATGACCTCCTGTCCGCCGACGTAGAGACCCTTCGCGTGAGCCGCCGTCATCCGCGCAAGCAGCACCTCCGCCTCGTCCAGATCGTCAGTCAGACTGTCGGCGATCAACGCGCCGTAGTCTACGAGCACCAGGTCTTCGTTCACCGGCGCATTCAGGATCTTGGCGCCGACATGGATCGCTGCGTCGAACACCTGCTTCGCTGTAAACGTCCGCATCAGGTCCTGGCCACCATGCAGCAGATGCGCAAGGCGCAGTTCCCGCCAGAGATCCTGATCATCGTCAAATCCTGTCCCGTCGAGGCCGAAAGCGAAAGCGGGTCCATGCGCGGACATATCGGCAATCGGCGCCACGCCCGAACGCAGGCGCAAGTTTGCCGATGGATTGGAAACGAGTTGCACACCGCGTGCCGCCAGAAGCTCCAGTTCGTCCGTTCGCAACTGAACGCCGTGGGCGACCGCGAGGCGCGGCGAGAGGAAGCCGATATCGTCGAGGTATCGCACGACCCCTTGCGGGAAGCGCCGATCCAGCCATTGCCGCTGCCGCGGGCTTTCAAGCAGATGCATATGAATCCGCCTGCCCGTTGCCGCTGATGCCTCCGCGATGCTTTCGAGCAGGGCGTTGGAACACCATTGCGGCCCGATCGGGCCGTACTGGACATCGATCAGCGGGCTGGTGTTTGCGGCACCCACAGCATCTGCCGCGGCAATCTGGACCGAGGGCGGCGCATATTTCGGGATCGAAGCGCTGAGCTCATCCCAGTCTGCCGGCGCGAGAAACGGCCGCAGCCGCTGCGGCCCGCCATCATAGGCCCAAGGGTCGTGGTCCAGCAGCGGACAGGAGAGCGCAAGTCGTATGCCTACATCGCGCGCGGCGCGCATCACGGCGCCAGCCTCTTCCACCAGCCGGTCGATGTTCAGCGAGTTGTGGCAATGCATGGTCGCACCGACACCCGTCAGCGCCAGCCGTGAAAACGCCACGAGCGCTTCGAGGTAAGGGTCGGTTCGGGGCCGCAGCCGAAGGCCAGGGATCCAGACTTCCAGGGCATCGTCAATGTTGCCGAAATCGAGGGTGCGGATGCCATAGCCGTGGTCATGGGCGTTGACGGGCGGCGGCATGAGGAGAGCATTGGCCGGGATCGCTGGCGGTGAAACGCTCTCCGGCAGATGCCGCAAGAGATCCGTCTCTCGCCGTGCAGGCTCATGACCGGGACGCAAGAGAAGTCGTCCGGGGCTCGCTCCTGCGGTCACGTGCGGATGGCCTCCATGATCTGATCGCTGAACCTCTGCAGTTCCGCGCCGACGAACTCGATGACCGCCTCGGCCGCGTGCGTACGCTGGCGACGCCGCTGCACGAGGATTCCGACGTGCAGGTTTTGAAGACGCGACCCGGAAAGCGGTATGGCCACGAGGTCGCCCGCCTTGATCTCCGCCAGGAAACCGATCGGCGTGAAGAAGGCCACGCCCTTGCCGGAGATCATGAAGGGCTTGAGCATCATCTGGCTGTTCGACGACACAAAAGGTCGCCCTGTCCGCTCGAAGACGGACAGTTCGATTTCGATGAGCGAGCGGATTGGTTGGGTGTCGAGTTGCAGCAGAAGATCGTACTGAGCGCACTCGGCGAGCGAAACCTGCCGCTGCCTGGCTAGTGGATGGCCGCGCCCGACGAACGCCATTAGCGGCATCGGCACGCGAAAAAGCATCTCCGTGTCATCGGGTCTGGCCAGATCGAAGGTCAACCCCATGTCGACGTCGCCTTCCGCGACCAGGCTGCTGATATTGCCGTGGCCGGCGGTGTGGATATGGAAGCTCACTCCGGGATGGATGCTGTGGAAGGCGTTGACCATGTCCGGGAGAAACTGGATCGCCAGGCTGTCGAGGCAGGACATCTGCACGCGGCCGGTCTTCTTCCCCTGCAAGGCGCCGAGGTCACTGCGCAGAAGGTCGAAATTCTCAAGCGTGGCGCGGGCGTGGCGCAGCACGTTTTCGCCGGCAACAGTCAGCTTCAGGCCGTTCGAGAGCCGCTCGAACAGTGCGATGCCCAATTCGTCCTCCAGTTTCTTGATCTGGCGGCTGACCGCCGAGGACGCAACGTGAAGCTCCTCGGAGGCCTTGCGAATGGAGCCGGACCGTGCGACCGCGACAAAGTATTTCAAGATGCTGGCGTGCATTCGATTGGAACCTTCCCTCCCCCTGGGCACCGACCTATAGCACGCTCACCGCCCCCTCCAAACGGGCGCACGCTTCTGCTGGAACGCACTGACACCTTCCAGAGCGTCCTCGCTTTTCAGCGCCCTTAGAAGCGCCGGCGTACGCAGCGCTTGAGCCTCGGCGGGGGAAAGATGCCCGGTGCGATTGACCGTCTGTTTGATCGCCCGGAGCGAAAGGGGCGCACAGGCGACGATTTCATCTGTCCAGCGCGCGACGGCGGCGTCGAGTTCTCCCGGCTCGGCGACCTCGTTGACGATGCCAAAACCTTGCATCTCGGCAGCGGAGAACCGCCGGCCCGTCAGCAGCACGCCCATCGCGAGATTGTGCGGGATCCGCCGTTGCAACAGGACCATGCCCCCGTCGAGCGGCAGGCGCCCGACGCGGGCCTCCGGTAGGCCGAAGGCTGCCGTCGTCGAGGCGACGACGATATCGCAGCCTAGGGCCATCTCGAAGCCGCCACCGAGCGCATAGCCGTTGACCCTGGCGATAACGGGAACATCGAGCGAGCGGCGAAAGGCAAGCCCGCCAAAACCGTTCGGTCGGCTCTCGCTCCAGTAGTCGAGGCCGGTCGTTTCGGCCCCTTTCAGATCTGCCCCGGCGCAGAAGGCCCGCTCGCCGGCACCCGTCAGCACAACGCAACTGATGTCGTCGCGCGCTTCAATCTCCTGCCAGATCGTCTCCAGATCGCGTTCGGTCGCCGCGTCCACCGCATTCATCCGTTCCGGACGGCAGAGCGTGACGCGCGCGACGCGATCCTCCACGACAAACGTGACGCTCATGCCGCATCTCCCTGACGGACGGCAAGCGCCGAGAGGATATCGTCGTTGTGTTCGCCGAGCCTGGGCGGGGCGATGCGCACGGCCACGGTCGCGGCGGACATGGCAATCGGCGAGCCGACTAGGCGCACGGGACCAGCCTTGGTTTCGCCCGCCTCCAGGATCATGCCGTTAATGGCCGTCTGCTCGTCGGCCAGCGCTTCGGGAAGCGAGCGCACCGGCGCGCAGAGAATGTCGACCTCTTCGAGCCGGGCAAGCCAGTGCGCGCTGCTGTTGGTTGCGAAGGTCTCGCGAAAAATCCGCTGCAGCTCAGGGCGGCGCTGCATCTGGGCGTCGAAATCGGCAAACTGCGGCTGCAAGGACAGGTCCTCGATCTCCAGGGCGACGCAGATGTCCCTGAGCGGGTTCGGCTTGAAGGCGCCGACCATGACGATGGCACCGTCCGTGGTTTCGAATACGCCTGTCAGCGGAAAGGCGCCCCAGTTCAGGTCCTTCTCCCGCATCATGTGCGTGGTGCCCTCCTGCATCTGCATGGCTAGCATAGAACTGTAAAGACTGACCGCAACCTGTTGGCCCTGCCCGGTTTTCTCTCGGTGCAGCAACGCTAGCAGGATACCCTGAACCAGATGCATTCCGGCCGAATAGTCGGCAAGCGGCGTCGCATAGATCGACAAGGGATGGCTCGCGTCGGACTTCCGTCGCATGACGCCGGAAAGCGCCTGCGCGAGAATGTCCTGTCCCCCCTTGTGCCGATAGGGACCCTCCAGACCGAATCCAGTGCCGACGGCGTAGATCAGCCGCGGATTGGTTTTCTTCAGCTCTTCGTAGCCGAAGCCCATGCGCTCCATCACATCGGGGCGGAAGTTGTTGACCACCACGTCAGCCGTGTCGATCAGGGCACGCACCGCGGCACGCGCCTCGTCCTGCTTGAGGTCGAGCGCCAGGCTCTTCTTGTTGCGGTTGAGCGACGAGAACACCGGATTGTTGAGGCCATCAGGGTCAGACCCGAGCGACCAGCGCGAAAGATCCCCGATCTTGGCCTTCTCGACCTTGATGACCTCAGCGCCATAATCGGCCAGCATTTGCGTGCAGCAGGGTCCAAGCATGACCTGCGTGAAATCGACGACGCGGATACCGTCGAGGGGAAGAGACGTCATTCTGCGGCCTCCAGATAGGTTGCGTTTTCGGATGGGATGTCCCCGGGGTCGGCACCCTGGGCGCGCAGTTGTTTCTGGATCGCTCTTACGTCGGCGTCCCGCACCTTCACCCCGGCGTTGAGCGCAACGGTGGCCGCGACGCCGGCCGCCTCGCCCATGGCCATGCACGGCGGGATCTCTCGGCTCGACTTCTGCGCCTGGATCGTCGCGGAATAGTGCCTGCCAGCCACGATCAGCTGATCGATCTCCTTCGGCAGCATGGCCCGGTACGGCGTGTAATAGTCCCGGCCACGGCAGACGGTGTCACTGAAGTGACGGCGATTCATCACGTCGTCCTTGGTGACGACATATTCGCCCTGAAGCAGCCGCGACTGGCGCACGCCCGTCTGCGGCGCGAAGTCGATGACATGGGCTTTTTCGAAGCCCGGCAGATTTGCGCGGGCGAAATCGAGCAGGCGGGCGATCCGGCTGCGCCCTTCAAGTTCCGCATAGGTCAGATCTTCGACGCTAAGGCCGGAAAGCTTCGGCATGTGCGGGCAATTCAGCCAGATGACACCGGGCAGCGGCGTCTTCAGCCACCAGAACGACCAGCAACCGCCGATCAGCCGCTTGGCCTCGTGGTCGAGTGCCTTGAACCGTTCCGGCTCCTCGAACTCGAAACGTTCGGCAGCCTCCGTGTCGATGCCGCCCCAACGGGAAACGGTCGTCAGGATGAAGTTGCCATCCGTATGCTGGGCGCCGGCGTCAGCCGCGACGTCGAGATCGCCGGATGCGTCGATCACCACGTCACCCATGATGGCTTCGCGCCCGGCCTTGGTCTGGCAGACCACGCCCTTGATCGTGCCATCCTCGACAATCGCCGACGAAAACCAGCTGTGTGTTCTGAGCTTGACGCCGGATTCGCGCAGGACGTCATAGGAGACGCGCTTGAAGGCGTCCGGATCGAACGCCGCGGCGTAGCAGATCGGATGCGGCGCCGACGGTGTGTGGAAGTCGAACAATCCCCAGCGTGCCCAGCGGCGCCATGCTTCCGGCGTGTCGCGAAGATCGAGTTGACGGTCGCCGTCCGTCGGGGTGACGCAGAGACCGAGCGTCTTCATCCGCTCGATCATCTCCATGCAGATGCCGCGAACGGTGATTTCAACGCTGTTGACCATGTCGTCGAGCACCAGAACCATGCCGCCTGCGGCAAGGCCACCTACATAGGGATAGCGCTCTATGAGGGTGACGCTGGCGCCGGTGCGCGCCGCCGAGACGGCGGCGGAAATGCCGGCCGGGCCACCGCCGACCACGACCACATCCGAGCGGTCGACGATCCTGGCGTTGCGCAAGGGTTCCCTGATTGTTTCCATTGTCTTTCCTCCATAGGGGGCGTGTCCGGCGAAATGTGAGAAGGCTCACAGCCAGCGGCGTCATCGGTTGGCCAGACCGGGTAAGCGGTCCGGCAAGGAAGGGGTTTGGGGGTCAGTGGTCCGTCGTCGGCTTCCAGCGGACGATCTTCGATTCCGCGAATGAGACCGCGAAGAAGAGAACCACGGCAAGCGAGGCGGCGATCACGACGGTCGCATAGAGCAGCGGAGAGCGGAAATTATAGGTCGCCTCGATGATCAGGGCGCCAAGGCCGTAGCTGGATCCGATCCACTCCGCGACGATCGCGCCCATCACGCTGCTCGTCGCCGCAATCTTCAAGGCGGCGAAAAGGAAGGGGAGCGAACTTGGAAGCCGAACCTTCCAGAAGATCTCGGCGTTGCTGGCTGACAGGATGCGCATGAGATCGAGCATCGCAGGGCTCGCCGACTTCAGCCCCTGTACCATGTTGACGAGCGTCGGGAAAAAGCAGATCAGGCCGGCGATGATGATCTTGGGCGCAATGCCATTGCCGACGAGCAGCACCAGGATCGGTGCCAGCGCGATGATCGGGATCGACTTGATGATAACAGCGATCGGATAGAACGCGCGCTCTGCGAGCGGGCTGTAGACAAACCAGACGGCCAGCAGGACGGCAACGACGTTGCCGAACACGAAACCGAGAACCGCCTCCAACAGCGTCGGCAGGAAATTCGACCACAGCACACCGGCGTTTTCGCCGAAGGCCTGGATCACGTCGATGGGACCGGGCGCCATGAACGTTGGCACCGAAAAACCCCAGACGACGAGCTGCCACAACAGGATGCAGCCGAGGATCGCGAGCGTTGCCGGCAGGTGACGCAGGGCACTAGCCGCGACAGCGTCGAGCATCTTGAACCTGTTGCCGTCGACCAAGGCGCGGCCTTCCGCTTGCGTAGGAAGGGCATTAGCCATCAACATTCTCCCAAAAGTGTGCGCAGGTGGGCGGTCACGCGAATGAATTCGAGCGTGTCACGCATCTTAAGCGTTCGCGGATAGGGCAGATCGACCTTCATGAACTCCTTGACGCGACCGGGATGGGCTGCAAGCATCAGGACGTGCTGACCGAGAAACACCGCCTCCGGGATCGAGTGGGTGACGAACAGGATCGTGGTGCCTGTTTCCTGCCAGAGGCGCAGCAGTTCCTCGTTCAGTTTGTCGCGCGTGATCTCGTCGAGTGCACCGAACGGTTCATCCATCAACAGGATGCGCGGACGGGTAACCAGCGCGCGGGCGATTGCCACGCGCTGGCGCTGGCCGCCCGAAAGTTCGTGCGGCATCGCCTTCTCGCGCCCCTTCAGTCCGACGAGCGCGATCAATTCCTCCGGATCAGCATAGGTCGCGCCCGCCTCGCGTTTTCCGACCAGCAGCGGCAGGCGCACGTTGTCGATCACGTTGCGCCAGGGCAACAAGGTTGCTTCCTGGAAGACGAAGGCAAAATCGCGCCCTTCGCGTGCCTTGCGCGGCGTCTGGCCGTGCACGGACACCGAACCGTCGCTGATGTGCACGAGGTCTGCGACCGTGCGCAACAACGTCGACTTGCCGCAGCCGGACGGACCGAGCATGGTCACCAGAGAACCGGCCGGTATTTCGACCGAAACATCCGACAGCGCGGTGAAGCTGGAATCATCCGCGCCGAAGCGGATATGCAGGTTCTGCACCGATACCGCCGAGCCGCCGACTGCCCCGGCCGACACCTGCTTGGGTCTGTTAAGCGTTTCCAACATCGCCTTATCCTACGCTCTTGCGGACGTCGGCAGTGGCATCGAGGATGGCCATCGTATAGACGTCGTCCGCATTGGGAACTGGCCCCTTGAACTGGCCGAGGTCCGCATAGGTCTTGATCTGCTCCTCCCAGTTTGCCCGCTCCATGCCACCCCAGCCGACTTTGGCAGTGGTTTCGTTGAAGACGAATTTCATCAGCGGCCCTATGGCCTCGAGCTCACTTGCCTTGTCCAGGTTCGGATAGGACTCGAGCAGGATGTCGACCGCCTCCTCCTGGTGTTCGCGCGCATAGTTCCATCCGCGTGCCGCACCCGATACGAATGCCGCGAGATGGTCGGCGTGATTTTCCAGCTGGTCGTCGGTCGTGTAGTAGACGTTGGCGTAAAGACGGATGCCACCGTCCCAGAGTGTCAGGTCGACGCGGTCGTCGCCCAGGACCTTCAGCGCATTGACGTTGGTCAGCCACCCACAGACGGCATCGGCCTGGCCGGTCACCAACTGGTTCATGTCGGAGCCCATGTTGACGATCTTGACCTGGTCCTCCGATATCCCGTTCTTGGCGAGAAGTGCGCGCAGCAGGATGACCGAGGTCGGGATCGCGGCAATCGTCTTGCCGATCATATCCTGCGGCTTGGCGATCGGGTTGGCCTTGCGGGAGAAATAGGCAAAAGGATGCTTCTGATAACCGGCCGCGAATGCCTTGATCGGCGCACCGGCCGAACGGGCGAGCATGACAGACGGGCTGGAGGAAATCTGCCCGATCGTCGACTGACCGACGGCAACGCCGGCGACACCGTCGACATTCGGTCCGCCGGGTACGATTTCCAGCTCCACGCCGCTCTCGGCGTAATAACCCTTCTTGCGTGCGACCAGCTCTCCGAGAAGCCCGTTGGAGGGCAGCCAGCCGAGCTGCATCCGGATCGTGGCCGGATCGGCAGCCTTGCCTGGCGAGACGTTGATCAGGCTGTGGGTCGCGGCGATCGCGCCGACTGCGGCGGTTTTGGAAAGGAAACCCCGGCGGTTCATCATGAAATGAGACATATCGTTCCCCTGGCTTGTTATGGGAGCGATGATGATGAAATTCGGCATCTCATAAAGCACAATTTTTCGCGGTAAGCGTTGCCGATACGGCAACACACAGACTTCTCGCGCCTTTGCCTTTTCGGCAACGGCAGGCTCGAAAGATTGTGCTTTGTTTGGGGCCCGTGCCCGTCGGATAAGCGGACGGACATTTCAAGCGCTCACCGTCGTGGAGGACAGATATGATGCACAGCAACCTGATTGATGGGGAATGGATCGACGGTAACGACATGGTTCGTAACATCAATCCGTCCGACACCAACGACGTGATCGGGGAGTACGCCCGCGCTTCGGGCCTTCAGGTTATGAGCCTGACGAGCTACCGGGCTGCTCCACCCCGCGCCAAGCGTAAATCCCTTTGGGATTTATCGCGGTAACGTAAATCCCGAAGGGATTTATGGTCTCTGCCGAGCAAATTGCGAAGCGATTTGTCTCGTGTAAGGGACGCACTTCTTGTTTTCAGCCTAACAAAACAAAAGGGCCGCTTGTGGGCGGCCCGTGTTCGGCTGGGCCGAGGCAGAAGAGAAGATGATCGTTTTGATTTCGGTTGTTTTATCTTGCGCTTTGCAGACCTGGCAGCGACCTACTCTCCCGCGTCTTAAGACGAAGTACCATCGG
>NZ_JABEKT010000009.1 GCF_013283195.1 Ensifer adhaerens
CTCCGGCTAGCCTTAGTTCTAACCCGTACGGGTTAGAACTAAGGCTAGCCGGAGGGCTAGGCGGTAGCCCTAGATGCCTCAACCTAAGTCTAGGGCTAAGAATTAGGTTAGGTCGGCGTCGGTTGTGGTTTTCCGGCTACTCCATCCACTCCACCCACTCCACCCCCTCCAAGAGAAATGAATCTGGCCCGATCTCGGGTCGGCGGGCTGGGGTTGGTCTGCCTGGTGGGCGGCTGGTTTCTGCGCGACGAAACCCCATGGAGTGCCCGGAGTGGGTGGAGTTTTGCAATTTTATATACTAATATCAATGGCTTGGATGCTCCACCCACTCCGGCTTGCGGATGGAGTGGGGTGGAGTGAGCGGAGGGGCCGCGCTCCCCCATAGCGCCGTAGGCTCCCGGAGCGAACGGGCGGCATGCTCGGCAGGTATGAAGCAAAATTCATATGATAAAATGATGGAAATATTAACCGTTCGCGCGTTTCTGGCTGGGCTCCTCCCGTCGATCTGCGTATAAATACGTATGAAGTTTTGAAATTAGTTTCATTTAAAGGTGCCAAAATGAGCAAGCCCAAGATCAAGACGACGATCATTCGCGGCCTGACGTTCGATATTCTGATTGAGGAGGTGCACGACCAGGACGGCAAGGGCGGTCTCCTCTGCTATCTGGCCTCGATCTACATCCGCCCCAAAGGAAGCGAGCAGAAGCGGCTTATCCGTCGCTCCCGCCTCCCCGGTGCTGCCGATCGTCTCCGAGCGGAAATCAAGCAATATGGAATCCGGGTGTTTGACGCCTTCAAAGATTTATGATGTAATGAAGTTAATATCAAATGAGGGAATGAAGTAATGCGTACTTTCAAGAGATGGGCTGTCCTGGTCGCGGTGCTTTACCTGCCTCTGATCTACTTCCTTGCCGCCCACACGTTCGCAACGAAGATGCCAAACGCGGCTGGAACGGTTGCCATGGCACCCTACGCTTGCGGCTTGCTCCTGATCGCGTATCTGGTGAAGGGACAGGGACGCTGGCGCTCTGGACGTGGCCTTGTTGCCCTTCCGCTGGCCGGGATCGGTTACGCTGCTCTTGCGGCTATCTTTGTCGCCCTGGTTGTTCTCACAGGCTTCTAACATTTGCTATCAAATGAAGCTTAATTCATTTGAAGTCATTCGAAAGGTAACTATCATGAGTAATGCGTTGAAGATGTCGGGACCTCGATTCGATTGGAATCCGATGCCGTTCGGTGGGTTCGAGTGTGAGGCGGAAGATGGGCCGCGCTGGTATGCTCTGGCCGTGGAGCCTCTGAAAGATTGCCCTTGGGGGCGTTCGGTCTGGATGATCGACACCCCACGAGGCTGCGAGGCTGACAGAGTGCGACCTGTAGCTTTGGGGCTGTCATCGTCGATCGAGGAGGCGAAGGCCGACGCGGAAGAAGCATGCCGACGCCTGTTCGGCGGAGTGATCGAGAGGGTACTATGAGGATTGTTCTAATTAACCAGAAGGGCGGGGCCGGGAAGACGACAATTTCCCTCGGCATCGCTGCAGCACTCGCGCAAGAGGGCGGGCAGGTGCTCTACGTTGATGCCGATCCGCAAGGTACGGCATCAGCATGGGCTGAACATCGCAAGTTCGTAGGACTCGATCCAGTGCCGAACCTTGCGATGATCCAGCAAGCGACGCCTGATATTCACAAGCGGTTCCAGGATGCGAAGAAGCCGACGTTTCAACACGCGGTCATTGATGGTCCGCCACGAGCCGATGAGGGACTATCTCGGTCAATTCTGGCATCTGCCGACCATGTTCTAATCCCTGTTCAGCCATCGCTTGCCGATCTGTGGGCATCGAGAGCAACGGTTGCGCTGATCCGACAGGCACAGGCACAGGGATTGAACTTCAAGGCGGCTTTCCTCCTGTCTCGGGTGAAACCCGGAACAGCGATCGGCCGCGAGTTCGCGGAGCTGGTTCAGAAGGAAGGTTTGCCGCTCCTCCCTGCTGGTACTCATGACCGCACGGCATACGCGGCGGCGCTGTCGTCCTGCCAGACGATATTCGAATATGAGCCTCCATCCGGCAAGGCGAGGCTTGAAACGATGGGTCTGCTTGCAGCCGTCCGAGGAATGAAATAAACTTCAAATGAAGGCAGTTTCAAAAGGTGTGAAGATGGCGAAGAAGAAGATTTCGATGGCAGCGGCGGCGGGTGCTGCTGACACATTCGTAAGTGGTGCGCCCGACATGACCGCTGGAAAGCCCGGACGCCCACGCAAGCCAGAGGGCGACTATGTTCGCCTCAACGTTGAGCTTGAAGCCGACACGATGGCCGCATTCAAAATCCTCGCGATCAAGCGTGGAAAGACGATCAAGGAACTGGTGTCCGACATGATCGAGCGTGAGATTGCCAAGGATGCCTGACTTCGTTTCCCACCTCCTGATTTTCTTTTCCCCTGATCATCCGACAAGGACGATCGTCGCCGGCGCGTTGATGGTCTGGCTTGGAATGGCGATATACTACATCGCGACCCGACGCCGAGGCACAAGCGTAGCCCTGAAAGCGCTGGGGGTCGCCGTTGCTCTTTATGGCGGTGGTCATGCCAGTGCGGCGCTGATGCTCCTGTCTGGGGCTGGAACGACATAGCCACCTGTCCACACTATGAACCAGGCACGCCGTTGATGGTTATCTGTCTAGCATGCTACGATGAGAACAAATCAGAAACCATTTCACGTCATGATTCTGTCTGACGCGAACTGGCCGGGGAGACGCATGTCCACACGCTTTTCATTTTTCGAGTTTTTTGCTGGGGCTGGTATGGCTCGTGCCGGGCTGGGAAACGCATGGAGATGCGACTTTGCGAACGACTTCGACGGCAAGAAGGGGCTGACCTATCAAGATAATTGGGGCACCTCTGGCGAACTCTATGTGGGCGATATCCGGAACGTACGTCCCGCAGAACTTCCCGGCACTCCTGATCTCGCATGGGGTTCTTTCCCGTGCCAAGACCTTTCCCTAGCAGGCGGTGGCGCTGGTCTTCGAGGCGAACGCTCTGGCACCTTCTATCCATTCTGGGAGGTGATGCATGGCCTTATTAAAGACGGTCGCGGGCCCAAGGTCATAGCCCTCGAAAACGTCTGTGGAACGCTTACCTCCCACAAGGGCGAGGACTTCCGGGCAATCTGCGACACCTTTGCCCACGCTGGATATCGTTACGGTGCTCTGGTGATCGATGCAGAACTTTTCCTGCCTCATTCGCGCCCGCGTCTGTTCGTCATCGGCGTTCGTGGCGATGTTGAAATTGATCCTGCCTTGGTATCTCCGGGGCCTACGATGCCTTTCCACACTCGCGGCATTCGGAACGCGTATCAGCGGATAAGCGAAGAAGCTCGCGGGGAATGGCTCTGGTGGAATATCCCCCTCCCGCCACTCCGCACGAAGACCTTTTCTGATATCATCGAAGAAAATCCATCTGATGTTCCTTGGCATACAAAGGACCAGACAGCACGGCTGCTTGCATCCATGTCACCTGTCAACCTTGCCAAGGTCGAGGCGGCGAAGCGGGCAGGGCGTCGCATCGTCGGCGGCGTCTACAAGCGAACAAGGCCAGAAGTTGGTGGTCGAGTTGTCCGTGCCGAAGTTCGGTTCGATGACATTTCAGGGTGCCTCAGAACCCCCAATGGCGGCTCTTCCCGCCAGACAATTCTTGTCGTTGAAGGCAATCGCGTTCGTTCCCGCTTGATCTCCGCGAGAGAGACGGCGCGGCTGATGGGGATGGACGAGGGCTATAGGCTACCAAAGCGATATAATGAGGCATATCACCTGACGGGCGACGGCGTTGCCGTTCCGGTGGTTCGTTTCCTTGCGCACCATCTGTTTGAACCCATTGCGTCATCACAGTCCGAGATTGTACCTCTTACGGAACATCGTAATGAGGGAATCGCGGCGAGTGGCGGTTGATTTCAAATTCCGCAAGAACGCGGTTTCAAGCCTAACGAACCAGATCGGCGTCTATATCCTGACAGACTTGGATCAGGTGCCGATTTATGTTGGCCAGTCGAAGGACGGCATACGCTCTCGCGTCTCTCGTCATTTGACATCGGCTCGTTCTGATATCATTGCCAACCGTCAGATCGACGTATGGGAAATCGCCTACGTTTGGGCGTTCCCCGTTGCCGAAAAGTCGGAAATCGACGAGCTCGAAGCAGTTCTATTTCACCACTACGACCCGCGATCCCAGCTTATGAACGGAACGCTTCCTCGTAGCCCGGATGTTCTCCCGGCCCTTCCAAAGCCGTCACAGGTGGTTCAGGTGATGAGCGATGCAGAGATTGAGGATCGCAAGCAGCCTGAGCAGCGTCTACCGCGCCAGGCGAGCCACTACGCACAGCTTGTCGGTCATTTCCTCGCCGTCAAGAATTCGTCGCAGATTGCGAGGGCCATGGATGCCCACTTCGATCGCCTGAGAAAATATCACTATAACCTTCTTGGCAGAGCTGACCCGTCTGTTGACGAGAAAGAAGATGGGTAAACGGCGAGGCTTGCTACGCAGCCTTACCGTCTCTCTTTCATTTTGTTTTCATCTCTTTCCAAAAGAGGCCGTGCTCTCCGCGCTCTCTAAGCGACTTATTGACTTCTTTGGCCGCTTTAGATAATTGTCGCCGGGTTCTCTCCGGAGAGAAACGAGAACAAAGGATTATTCTAATGACAAATGTCTCAGCGACACCGAAAAAGATTGCTACGCGCGCGCATCTCTTCGAGATCGCCGTACGGGCATTGGAGAAAGAAGGCTGGACCGTTGAGCGCGTAGCGCGTTCAGGAAAGTCCAGCCTTCGCAGAATCAAGAAAGACAAGATTTCCAAAACCGTTTCCATTCGAACGTCCCAGGATACGTGGATTGCCTTTCCTCGAAATTCCGTCGATGACGGGTGGGCAACTTTGTCCATGGTGGATTTCGTTGTGGCATCGACCGTCGACGACCGCGACAATCCTCGTTTTGCGCAGGTTCATCTGATCGATGGCGATGAAATGCGCGAGCGGTTCGATCGTGCCTATCGGGCACGGAGACAGGCTGGCTACTCCATGCCTGTGGGGCGAGGCATCTGGCTTTCACTTTACGACGAGGAGGGGACGCAGCCGGTTACTCTAGTGGGAGCCGGGGCAGGTTTGGCTTACCCCCCTATTGCGAAAGAACTCCTTTCTTCGCCCAGCGGTGTCGATATCAGCGCCGATCTTGATCCTGAAGACGTTGAGCTCGAGGACGCGCCGCTCTCCATATCAGAAGCCAAACGTCGACTAGCTCTCACCCTTGGCGTCGACATCGACGATATTTCAATAACGATCCGCGGTTAGTACGTCGGGGGAGGGCAGAGTGGCAACGAAGTACGCTGTTAGGATCAAGGCTGCGCCGAAGGTGGGCAATATTTACTGGTGCGATTTCCACCCGGAGAACACGATCCACATTCCCGAGTTCTGGAAGAAGCGGCCTGTCGTCGTCGTGAGTAGGAACGCCACCTTGCACGGCAAGGTAACGGTACTACCGATGACCACAGATGAGGACAACGCGAAGAACGTAAATGCCATCGAGCTCAGTGCCGAAGTGCAAGGCAAGATCGACGGCAAGCGCACATGGGTAGTCTGTGACCACCTGATGACAGTCGCAACCAGCCGCCTCGACAACGTGTCCAACACCCCGCCCAGGGTCAAGGGTGACGAACTGACCGCACTCCTACAGAAGGCTCACTCCATCGTCGCAGGGTACACCCCACCAACCCCCACTGTGACGGTTACAGAGGTGGAGAAAACGACCATAGTAGAGACACCTTCTGAGACCATCACTGAGACTGTGGACACGGTGCAGGTGAGGGTAGAGCGGAAGCCCCAGAGATGAGGCTGATACCCACGGACCTCCATGGGAACAGATGATACCCATAGGCGTTGACTAGGCACGGTGTTGTGGATATAACAACACCTACCTGCGGGGCCGAGAGGTCGCCGTCTCTCCGTGAGGAGACTCATAAGCCAAGCCACCCTCTCGGGTGGCTTTGGTCGTTCTGGGCACACCACACTCCCCCACCCATTGAACCACCACAGCACAGCAGGCTTCCGTTACCTTACGAGGTAACCCAGAAGCGTTTGTCACTTTGGATCATTGAGGGAAGAGAGAGGATTTTGATTAAAATCCTTATATTTCATGTACTTACTCAAGGAAATAGCGTATAATCAGGTCAATGACCAACGCATCCAGGAGACGTGAAATGAAACCGAAAAATGGCTTTAATCTTCGATTACTTCGTGCTAAAATTGCTAAGCATATCAGCAACTTAGCAGTCCTGCGTAAGGAGGTGACGACTTCATTCGAAGCCGCTCGTAAACTTCGCTTCGTCACCTCCTTACGCAGGATGCGACGTACCACATTTTTAAGAAAAAATCAACCCTTACGACAAGCATAACAGCGGGATACTGATGGTTTTCCTCGGCTTTATTCTGGATGCGACCTGGAGCCAAAGGAAAGTCCATTGAATGTCATCAGCCGCTCATAATGTTCTTCGACCTTCTGAGCCGCAAGACGCGGTGAAGGTTGCCAGCCATTGTGCTGCTCTCCAAGATGTCGCTTTACGCCTTCGATATGGCTGATGCTCCATCGCCATTGGTCTTTTGTCGGGCCTCCACTCTCATACATGATCCGTCCGAATGCACGGGAGCCGTCCCAAGCTTGATAATCTCGGTGTCCTTCACCGGGCCATGTCTCTTGCCATCGGTATCGAGGAGCGGGACCAGGATCGTGCGTGGGGTGTTCCTTCATGAAGCCTATAGGCGGGATTAATAGGGACCCAAGTCAATTGCCGAGGCTTGTTTCTCAGCCCGTTTCCGATCCATTTCTCTCTTCGTTGCTTCCCATTCTTCTTTTAAGAGAATTCTGATCTTGTCGAGGTCATCCATCCAAGGACCAAGTCGTGCGGCCTTGAGAGCTTGGGGATATATGCCGACACCGTGGGAAGTGTCGTAATCGTCAGTACCGCTCTTCATGACTGTCTGCAGCACGACTTCATCATCGACTTTTAATATTAGGTCCGACTGAGGCTCCCCGTCGAAATTGAACTGCTTATTGGCGGCAATGATCTCAAACCGCTTGCCATTGAAGGCAAAGGCCCATGCCTTGTAGAGCTTGGGAATGTCAGGGGTGAAATTACTATCCCTTGAAAGCCCCTCAATTTCAGGCCTTCTAGTGTCGTTCACGATGTCCCGGAGCGAAAGATGGACCTCCTTAGACAAAAGAATTTCGCAAGCTCTGTTTATCTTCTCGTTGTTATCCATAACACCCACCCAGATACCTGAACATGATGGACCAAAACCACCCGTCCTACTAGCCGCCCTTTCGCTCGGCACCTACTACACTACGGGGAGTGTAGTGATCGCAACTATTGAAGAGGTTGCCTGCGCCTCAGGTGCAAGGAGCGTAGGCCCGCGCTCCCAAATAGCGCCGTAGGGCCGAAGCGACTGGGCGGCATCCAATGGTGTCGCTACTTGTTTAATGGGACTGCAATACACCCGGCCAAATCACCACGGGATAAAGCTGGCTTAATCCCGCTCTACGCTTGCGCGATTCGCAGTGAAATGGTTACTTCGTCTTTGCTTTGATTTGCAGACACAGCGGCTTCCACCCCCGCTGACTGGACGGGTCCACACCGCTCGGTGCATTGCTGCGATCCAAGAAGCTGAGAGGAAGGAAATCGGCGTCCAGCACCTTTTCCCTTCCCTCGGCGGTCCTCAATCCCTCTTGCAAGGGATGCTTACATGTGTGCCGCGCTTCGTCCGCATTGGCAATCGCGTTTGTCGTTCATCCAAATAAATTGTTGCAATATTTTCTGCGTGCGTTTTCGTGCGTCGTTTTTCTCACGTCGTTAATTGACGTTCGTTTTTCCAACTTCGTTTCTTATCGTCGTCGTTTTTACGTCGCGTCATTCATATTGCATGCGATTGCGTGTTGCGTCCGTACGACGCGGAGGGTGCGGTACTGACTACCGCCAGCATCGCACCTGTTTGAGAGTTACTTTTTCAGAGCTTCTAGGAAAATGATGTCGGTAAGCTGCTCTTCGATCTTCTTTGCCTGATCGATATGACCTTGGAATTCGCCTATGACTTGAGGAGGAAGGTCCGTTTCAGATTCTACAACAAGCTCCAGGTCGGAACGAAGTTCTTCTATGATCGTGCTTACTTCTTTGATGAATTTTTTCGCGTCTGTGCTCATGTCATCCTCCTATTAGATTTTTTCTAGTCAGAATCCGCCGGTGCCTCCATCATGTAACGGAAGCCAGGATTCACCTATGTCGACTATCGATTTCAAGACTCGCGTTCAACGCCTTCCGGACCTCACGTATACCTTCGGACCATCTTTCACGCTTGGGCGTCACGCAATGCGAGCTCTCAAGAGTGCTGGCGATCCTCGACACGTGAACTGGCACCAGGTGCACAAAGTCACGATCATCGAGAGTATTGAGCAGCACGGACAAGAGCCTGACGAAGTCCATGAGGCTCTATCGCGTCATAGCCCCGGCGCTACGTCCTTGGATGAGCAAGCAAGGCTTCGTGGGATCATCGACGAGCTCGGCCCCGATCTCGCACGGAGATACGATCAGGCGCGAGCGAAACAGGATGCTGAGTATCAGGCATCTAAGGCCGCGAACGGCGGCAAAATTCGCTTCATCAAGTGAACGCTTCCGAAAGGAAACCCGGCCATGGTCGTAATGTGATTTCACGTTACGGCAGGGCAGAGGTTTAAGTGCGGGTTGTGGAGCTATTTTGCGGAGCCGGGGGAATGTCCCTTGGCCTCAAGCAAGCTGGATTCGATGTCGTTGGGGCATATGATGCGTGGCCGCTTGCGGTCGATACCTACAACCGCAATATCGGCCCTCATGCAGCCGTCGCGGACCTGGGCGACCTCCTCTCGATCATTCCGGAACTGGTTGACCTTGCTCCCGACATGATCGCTGGTGGGCCTCCCTGCCAGGATTATTCGAGCGCCGGCCGTCGCGAGGAAGCCGACAACGCAAAGCTCACACTCTCGTTTGCGGTCCTGGTTGCGACCGTGCGTCCGCGCTGGTTCGTCATGGAAAACGTCATCAATGCGATCAAGTCGGAGACGTGGGCTCAAGCTCGCACGATCTTGAAGGCCGCAGGGTATGGCCTCACTGAAAGCAAGATAAACGCCTCTCGCTATGGAGTACCCCAGAGTCGGCGACGCCTATTCGTCGTCGGAAGGGTCGGGGAGCGCGATGGATTCCTTGCTTCGGCGATCGCGGCAGCGGCATCATCGGAGCCGATGACGATCCGCGACCTTTTCGGCGCGACCACGCCGTCCGCGATTTACTTCCCATCGACTTCAGATGCTCGACGGTCGATCTGGTCCCCCGATGAGCCAGCGCCGACGATCCGAGAACGGTCAATCAGACCGCTTCCTGTCTCGTATCGAGCGCACCCCGACGACGCGGCCCTGATCGCCAACGGATATGTCTATAGCCGACCAGTCCGCGCCGGCCGTGGAGTTCGGAGCGTGGACGAACCCTTTCCCACCGTCACAAGGACGGCTTGGGAAAGACCGACGCCGCGCTATCTGTCATCGCCTCACCCCGCGGACCCGATTGCAGCATCTTCAACCGCGGTCCTAACAGTTGACCAGATTTCCAGAATCCAAGGCTTTCCGCTTTCGTGGCGATGGGAAGCCAGCGCCAAACGGGACGTACTGCAGATGATCGCGAATGCGGTTCCCGCGCCTGTTGCCGCATCGATCGGCCGCGCCATCCTTGATCGAGAAGCCGGGAAGTCGACACCTGAAATTCATGGCGGATTTCTACAGTGGCTTGTTCGTCGCGGACGGTCTCGCCAGAGCGCCCGGAACGTCAAGTTCCTCGCGGGCAAGGCTAGGCGGCTCCTCGGGGGGCGCACGTTCGCGGTTCTGGCGCTGGAACTGGCCGCGCTCGAAACCGTCGAAGAGTTCAAGGCGATGAAGAGGAACCCACAATCGGACTTGCGGCAAGCCCTTCGACTCTTGGAACAGTATCAGACCCAAGCCCCCAAGTGTCGTTCTGTCGATCCTCTCCTAGAGAGGATACAGCTTGCCGCCTAATTCCTTCATAAGAAACCTGACACCCATATGGAGGTCGCGAGCGCTCAGTTTGATCGCCTCCGGATCGAAATCAGGATTTTTCCACACGCGCTATTATATCGGTGATTCAAAGCGGAAGGCCATATTCTGCGAATACGACGGTTCCCTTGCTGGAATCCTTACCTACGACAGAACGGGACGAGGATATCGCCGACAGTTTTGCATCGATCTGATTAGCGTGGAGCCTGATTTTCAACGTATGGGCCTTGGCACAGCAATGATGAGCCTGGCCTATAAAGCGGCAGTCCGAGCGAATTGCACAGCTATCAGCAGTGAGGTTAAAGCCACGAATGTTCCATCATTGGCTCTGATGCGGACTCACAGTTTCGCGGAGGAGGAACCTGATGAACTTAACGTCGTGAAGTTTCTCAAGGTCATAAGGACAGTGAGCGAGAACCCGAAAACCTGATGCGAAAAGCCCTCCCGGTGAGCCAACCAGGAGGGCCTAAGAACACATCACCTATTTGGGATGGACGATGCCTATCCATGATCAGCGCCGGCGGAAAGACTGGCAATCATCCAAATCGAATATCTTGTCCGAGATCGCCGCGAACCTCGATGTGGTAATCGTGCGGGAGGTTCGGGCGGTCTTTTTGAAGCATCTCATCAAGCACCCACTGATGCGATTTCATCGGCTGCGAGAGGTAGCAAGTGAGGTGCACATGGGGAGCACGATAATGGGTCTCGATCTCCCATAGGTCTTTCAGTCCGTAAAGAAAGGCCCACCACCTCGCGCCGTTTTGCGCACTGAAGAGGATGCAATGGAGACGATTGGCACGGTCGATCTTTCCGGCAAGCTTCCTGATCTTCTTAGGATTCGTCGTGAGTGCCCCAATCTCAGCATCCAAATCGGTTTCTGTCGGAAGTACGCGGACGAAGTTCCGGCATTCAATGGGCAAGGCTCCTGAAATCGCGGCATTAGTGAAAGTGATAAGCTCCTTGGCATCCAGGATGCCGCCCTGCTTCTCCAGCCGATCAAGTTCGGCCTTCGTCTCGCATCGAATGAAATCCAGAACTCTAACATCCGTCATGACATCCACCCATTCTATCAGGATGCCACCATAGACGCCGACCTCATGGAGGTGTAGGGGCCAGCGATGAGACGCCTTCTGACGATGTTCCGCGCCTTTTGGCACTTCCTCGATCGAAATCCGGCAATCGAACGGCAGAAGCGGATTGCCGATGAAATCGCCACGATCTACCAGAAAAGGCCTGAAAACGACGATCGCCGGAAAAACCGAGGCTCATAGAAGCCCGTGGAGTGCGTTCGCGGCATCAGGATGGGTTCAGATACCCCTTGAATTCGTAGCCCGCTCGCTCCGGGACCTACAGCGCTATGTGGGGGCGCGGTCCCTACGCTCACTCCCTTGGGGCAAACTCAGCCCTTCTTGTTCTTGATCTTCACCGGAGCGGGGGCAACCTCGACGCGGAAAGGATCGTCGTCATCCGTTCCCCAATCGATGCCGTCGAGATCGAACGAACCGCCGCCCCTCTCCCGCCATGTCTGGGCATCTTCCAGCCGCTGTTTTGCACGGTCCCAATACCTCGCCGCGTAGGCAATATCGGATGCAGACCAATACTCGCGCACGGCATCGAGCAAGAGCCCTTCAGCCTGTCGAACCGCGCTCCGCTCGATCTCTTCAATGCGTTCCCTGACTGTGTACATGCCATGTCCTCCCTGTTGCCCTATCAGGATCGCCGCCGGCGGCGCGAGGAACAACAGGGAGAGCGAGCGAGACCCCCGCGCTACCCAATTGCGCCGTAGGGGAGTCGAGCGAGCGTGCGGCGTGCTCTGACGGATACCGGATCAGACGACCAGGAAGCGGACCACTGCTGTGACGTATTGGCCGCTTTCCTTGTCCCGAACGAGTAGGTTAAAACTGAAGTCGCCCCGCTCTTGAGGGCTCCCGCTGAAGATGCCCGTTGCCGAATTGAACACGATCCCAACCGGGAATGTGTTCCCAGCGGCGAACGCGAATTCGTATCGCCCAGAGCCTCCACTGATCGCGGGAGCAAGCGTCATCGGCCTACCGATGCCGAACGTGCGTCCGTTGGCTTCGTACTCGATGGAGATCGCGTCCGGGTTATCGATCGGGGAGGGAGGCTGCGACGGCGGAACCGTCGCGGGCGTCGGGATCGTCCCTGTTGTGGAGGACCGCCAAACGATCCGGGGTTCTGCCATGGCCGTCGTCGTTATCAGTGCGGCGATGATCGCAATTGTCGTTCGCCTCATGGTCTCCCCTTCCTGATGCTCGCGTTGTTGGCCTCGGCGCTGTCGTCGGAACCGCCGCCAGCCGCTTTCCCTAGCCCCTTAGTTGGGATCGCGCCCGGAGTGCCACGGGAAGCGAGGGCGGCAGCACCCGCTGCCATCGCCCCGACGTGTCCAGCCTCGCCATAGTGTGCGGTAGATGGGACATCGAACCAAGCACCTACCCTGTCGGGAAGGTTGGCGATGAGACCGAAAAGCTTGATGCACACCGTCCACAAGATGAAAGTTTGCAGAGCCAGCGAGACGATGAGCCCCGATAGGCCTGCAATATGGCCTCCTGTCTGGCCGTAAAATGCGGTCGGCCAGAGGGTGTTCAGCGTCGATACCGAGACCGCGAAAAGCAGGTATGCGCCGCACAGGGACATAACCGCAAGGACGGGCCGAAGAAAAACGTTGAACAGGAGCATAAGGCCTTGTTTCTGTCCCTGTGCGACGAAATCGCCGTTGTCCATCTTCAAGAACGCGAGGCCCCACAGAAGGCTTGCAATCATTGCTTCCAGGATCGCCGCCGCCCATGTGATCGCGGCGATGATCACGAAAAGGAAGGGGATCATGGGGAGGACGTATGCCCGCATGGCACCGATCAGCCACAGGGCTCCTATAGCGAGCTTGGACCAGTCCAAGAGCCACGACGCGGCACCGTTTGCCCCAATGGCATCCGCGAACCAGTTCGAAGATGCCACCATGACAGCGCCGCCAGCGACGACGGCAGTTCCAGCAGAGGCGATCATTACATGCCCGCCGCTGATGATGTCGCCCATTGGATCCGTTTTAGAAGCGTCTGGCGAACTCGACAGCCATTCTCCAAGGTTCCTGGTCAGGGGGCCGAGAATCTTGGTCAAAAAGTCGGCTGAAGCATCCCCCGCCGCCGCTAGATCGTCGGCAGTCAGGGAAGCTTGAAGCTGCTCGCCGGAAATCTGATAGCGGAGTGCTGTGAGCGCGTTCCGCACTGGCCCTTCGAAGCTGGCGAGCTGATCGAGCCGGGGAGCCGTTCTTTCTGGCTTCTCGGTCGCGAGTGCGATCGTCAATTCCGAAATCTGGGACAGCGATCGCCAGTAGCTTCCCGCGTTCATCCAGCCTTGCGCCTTGGCGGCATCTACGAGCTTCGAACGGGAATCCGATTCCACCTTCGAAGCCTCGGCGGCGGCAGCTTCCGAAATCACCTTATCGTATGCCGCGCCGGCCGTGCGGATTTCAGCGGCAAGGCCAGGAGGCAGCATGGATTGTGTGACCGCATTCATGGCCGCTTCCGGCGTTGGGATCGATCGGCCATCCTTGAAGGTGTCGGCGTATGTCGCCGCCTTTGCCCGGAGGCTCATCACCAGTCCCGCAACGGCGGCACGTCGGGCATCGGCAAAGCCCGGCTGATCCTTGGTCATGGTGTACGACATGGAGCCGCAATCGCGGCCATATGACCATGTAACAGTCGGATTGGAGAACAGGCCGCCGCTGTGAAGCTCGCCCGATGTCGAGGGGAACGGGATGCTATATCCCCACGGCTCACCCGCCGACTTGGCAACCGCAAGGCAGATTTCGTGTTCGGCTAGGTCGAAGACCAGGCCAGAGCCCCCGGCGCTGGCGGCGATGATTGGGGTTCCGTCTTTGGCGACGGTCTCGACAAAGGCAATCCAGGTTGCATCCGCGATATTGATCGCCGGACGCAACACCACTTGTTTTATGGTCTCGTGGATCGGGGAGAAGCCCCCGGCGATCGGGACAATCAGGCCTAGACCAAGAACGACGCGCAGCGGAGCCCAAATCTGGTGGAATTTTTCGCCGAGGACCTTCCCGGTATAAGCACTATGAACAACGCCCTGCACTGTAATCCACGCAATGACGTTGACGGCGATGATGGTCAGGACCGACGAGAAAACGGCCAGCGCTCGCCCCCATGGGGATGTTGTATCGCTGGGGAGGATCGCGTTGACCCACTGCCACGCGTGGTTCGTCGCGGACGGTTCTGCGAAGAGGTCGAAGAATGTCATAGCATGGCTCCCATGGCTGGCCCCGCATCGGCGGTATCGGCGGCATCGAGGAGTGCCGCGAGTTCGTCGGGGTCCATTGCGATGAATTCGCCTTCACCTTCGCCCAGAGCAGGGCGAGGAGCGGCATTCGCGCCCCCAGCCTTGCCACTAGCCGTGCCGCTACCCTCGCCGCTTCCTGAGCCATCCTTGTCGGCTTCAGGAGTAGCATCGGGATCGAGAACGAAATCAGCGCCGGGGTTGCCTTCCAGGTAACGACCAACCGCCGACACTTCCGGCAGGATTGCACCGATAAAGGCAAGCCGCTCGCGGTTGAGGTTCCGCATCGTATCGAGAGCGGTGTAATGGGACCGCCTCGCGACGGCATGGATGCGGTCTTTGATGTCTTTCCAGTCGCCTTTTTCCTCGATCTCGCGGAGATAGATTAGAACTCCGGGTTCGCAGAGAGAAAGCCAGCGCCGAAGAAATGGCCGCTCATCGATCATCGTGAGATTTCGACGCCGAAGGCAAGTATCCAGGATGATGACGCATAGGCATTCATGGCTCATGAAACGGCCAGCCAGGCGCCGGGAAAGCCCTTCGCCGCGCTCGCGCCATTGCTGGGCCTGTCCCTTCGTCGCGATCCTTGAGAAGCGGGGGCGCATGTCACACCCCCAGCATGTCGAGGACTTCCCCGACTAGGGCCGACATCTGGGCCCGATCCATGTCGGCAGTACTCAGCAGATTGGCAAGTTCGGCATCGATAGCGGCGAGCCGGGAGATTTGGTCCTGGTCCAAGTCGTCAACAAATTTTGCCGCTGAAAACGAAAAGGGCCCCGCAGGGCCCTCGTCGTCGTATCCGGTGAAAATCTCTAGCTCTATCGGCTCTGGCATCGTTATTCCTCCCTGTGTTCCTGTTCTTATGCTCCGCCTTCGGCTTGCAAGATTCAATCTTGCTTTCGAGCCTTGGCGGCCGCGCCGGCCGCGATCGTGGAAATCATGGCGCTGACATCCGCCCGGATCGTCGCATTCGGGTCCCGATATTTCGGCGGCTCGGCGTCGGGCTGCTGCGCGACCCATGCAACGGCTTCGTCGAGCGTTCCGCGAAAGACGACGTTGCGAGGTGGCACGGTCGATGCCAACACGCAAAGGACCTCGTTTTCGTAGAGCGCCATCAGGCCCTTGCGTTCCAGTTCATCGCCAGCAAAAGAGGCCGTTGGCCGCTTATGAGGCCAAGCCGCCCGGATGATGTCATCGAGACGCCGCGTCTCGTCGTTGTCTTCGCTGTAGTCGGTCATCATGCCACCAGCTTAAAGAACAGGAAGAACGACACGAGGCCGATGCCGCTGCCGACAAGCTGGAGCGGAATCCATGAATTCTTGTTTTCGGCCTTCTTCTTCCGGGCAACGGAAACCAGGGCCACAGCGGCGAGGAACGATAATATTGCGATAATGATCATGCGCGGAACTCCTAACAATGCGCGAGTGACGGCGAGGCCGTCAGAATGGAATTTGTTCGTCCTCCAACGCCGCCAATGCGGCAGGGGTAACGGGCATCATGGGCGGGAACTCGTCATCGTCCACGGCCCTATGCTCTGGCTCTTCCAGATCGGTCCATAGAACTTGCTGGAACTCGCGTTCGGGCGGGCATCCTAGCCAGATCGCGAACAGGGCGCGGGCCTCTTCCAGTCCCGGTAGTTTCCAGTGCCTGTTCGCGTTGCCGCTGCGACCGTCCTTAATGCCCTTGAAAACCTTCTTGATCGTTTCCGCGAACTGACTGTCGGTCTTCGTGTAGCTCTGCCCCTGCGCTTTACAGAACGCGAGGTAGGCGCGGTGCCAATCGGCCTTGCCGACATTCTCCCCTGCCTCGCTCCACGACTGGCGCAAGTTCTCTTCAAAACCGATAGTCGGCGTTCCAGCATGAAGGCACTCGAATATGAATGCTTCGTCGTTCTTGAGGGATCGCACCTTCTGCTTGATGATCGCCGGGGTGTCGGGCGTCTCGCGCAAGTTGATGCCCTGCAGAAGTTCAGGGTTCAGAAGGAAAGCGTGGAACGCCTCGACGCCGCCAGCGGCAATCTCGGCTTCCAGCGCCGCGAAATACGCATAGTCCTTCTTGCGGTCCTCGTTGACTTCAAGGATCAGCCAGCGGCGATCGTCGTTATCGACCGAAAGGGCATGGTCCCTGTTCGTCGTCGCCACGATGCGGGCATGGTGGTCCGTCTCGTAGGTGTCCTTGCCCTTCTCCTCGATTGTCACGACCTTCTTGGAGATGAAGGCTTTCAGCCTGTCGGCAGCACCCTTGTCGCCGTGGAAAAACGCTTCATCGGCATAGATCAGGAGCTTGCCCGCGACCCTCTTATTGAACTTGGCATGAAGGAAGTCGGTCGTATCCTCGTAGCCGTAGGCGCTGCCGAGAATCCTCGCCATGACATGCTCGATCACGAACGACTTGCCTGTTCCCTGTCCCGAATAGGCCATGATCGCCGTGTCAGGCTTCCGGCTGGGGTTCTGAACTATGTCAGCGAACCACGCCAGCACCCATCGCGTCACGACCACGTTGCCGCTGCACCAGATGTTTGCGAGGTGGCCGAGAATAAGCTGGCACTTCTCACCTGAAAAATCGGTTGTGCCATCCTTCAGCTTTGGTGAGGTTCCCCAACCGTCCCATAGGTTCAACCATTCGTCGGAAAGATGCTGTCCGGGCACGTTGACCAGCCCGCGAAGGTTCCTGCGGTCAGGGTGTTTCGCCCACAGCTTTACCGGGTTGATCCACTCCCACGTCACTGACTTTTCCGAAATTTTCGGAAGTTTCACCTGCTTGGAATCGTACAGTTCGGCCAACGCGAGGCGGTTCCTGAATTTCAGGTCCAGACGCCCACGATAGTCTCGCGACTTGGTAACAATGCACACGTCGTTGCCGCGCTCGATGTACGCGTGATCCCTGTTGAGGATCGCGACGATCATCTGGATCGCACGGTCGCGCACCCGCGTCATGTACGCGATGTTACCACGACGTTTCCGCCGCTTCGCTGTGCTGAGATCAATAACAGTATCGTCGTCTCCCCGACGACGCGGACTGTTAAGCCGCCTTTCTGCTGCTTGTAGCATCCCTCATCCCCTCAAACTCCCCCGTCGCGAGGAGTGCATTGAGGGCATCAACCGAAACTCTCCACCTGCCAGTCTTCTTGATCTGGCGAGCGAAAGGCGCTCCGTACAGCTTGCACCACTTCGTCATCGTGTAACGGTGGACGCCCGCGATCTTCGCGGCGGCTGGCGGAGAAATCCATGTATCCCGTTGACGAGATACAGGTTTCGCGCTAATTTCGGTCTCAACAATGTGCACGTGGTGAGCCCTCAACGGTTCATCTTTCAAAGAAGCCTCGACGTTTGCCGCGTCGGGGCTTCTCACATTTCAGGCACATGTGAATCAGTGCCGTTGTTATGATGGTGGGTGACAAAAGTGACGTTGTCAATCAGCCGACAGAAAATTCTTCAAGCATTCCAAATTGTTGACATTGCTTTGTCACTCCAATGATTTCCCCCGAAAGCAGAGCAATCGGGGGACTAGAGATCATGGCATATCTGGCTTCTGATCATTGCCGCCGTCAGCGGTCGCTTGGGACTTCTGGTAAGCCTCGTGCTGACGCTTGCCAAAATCTTCCAGCGGGAGAGCTTCAGGGACCTTGCCTTCGGACTTGAGCTTGTCGAGCGCCTTCTGTGCCGCCTCGCGCTCGGCCTTCGTCCATGCACTCGGGGACTTCGTTGACCAGGCAGGAGGTGCGCGGCGCTGCCGCGCCGGCGCGATCGATGCAGCGGGTTCTTCGCCTTCAAGGACAAGCCCCGCCTTACGGGCCGCATCTGCGATCGATGCCACAAGTTCAGGACTCCGGGCGCTGATGGTGATGGGGGTCCATCCCTCCCGCTGCGCGTGGGCAACCATGACTGCGATGGCCGTGGGCGTCAGGGTTCCGCTGGCGAGCTTCGCACTCGATCTCGTAACCCGGACTTCGCCACCATCTGGGAGCTCGAACCGTTGGCGACCCAGAACCCGCTTGGATGCCTTCACATCGGCTGGGAATACGACATTCGAATTTGCCTTCCGGCGATCATGCCCGACCGCATCCATGCCATCGCCGGGGAGGGGCTGCCCCTCGAAATCGTCGGCTTGCTCGACCTGAGACCTATAGGCATCGAATTTCGCCTGTACGGCCTCGCTCTTGGCCTTCTCGGCTTCAAGCTGTGCTTGTGCCGTCACGGTGTCCCGCGCCGCTCTCTCGGCCTCTGCGCGGACGCTGGCGAGCTCGTTGCGTAGCTTCTCGATCTCGGCGGCGGCGGCTTCCTGGTCGGCTGTCCGGGCGATGCGTTCCGCGTCCAGATCGGCGGCAACCTTGGCCGCGCTGGACTTCACGTCGGCAAGCTCGCCTTGGACCGCTGCCAGTTCGGTCGCAGCCTGTTCTATCGCTTCAGCATGGGATGCCGTCTGATCATCGATCGTGGACCGCAGATCGGAAATCGTCTCATCCCGCCCGGCAACTGTTGCCGTCAGAGCTTCCCGCTCGGTTGTCAGCTCCTCGATCGCCGAATTTGCAGACTCGAGGTCCCGCGTCATCGTCGTCAACTTCGCCGTCGTCTCCTCAAGGACAGCATTCGTTGCCGCCAGATCGGCCTCTACGGCCTCGCGAGCCTTCACCTCGACCTCATACTGTGACAGGGCCTCTCTTGCGTGCTGTGCGGCTGCTACGGCGGTGGCGGCGCTGGTCGCGACGGCCTCGGCCTCTTTCTGACGCTTGACAGCATCGGCCAGGAGGGAATCCAGGTGTCGCATCTCAGGAGAGACCCGTTCCCGCTGGACCGCGAGAGGACCCGTGGTCATGTCCGGAGGCGTTACGCCACCCGCGTCCTTGATCCTTTCCGCACCTCGGGCAAGCTCCTCAGTGGATGCCGCGCGGGGTTCCGAAACCGAGAACGCACCCATGCGGAAATCAGAAATCATCGGGAGGCCTGCCAATTCAAGCGCGACATTGACCTGCTTCATCTGCTCCGCCGCCTCGCTATTTCGGCTCAGCTCGTAAGAAGCGCCTACCGTCCTCGCGCTCTCATTGACGGGAATACGATGTAGGAGGAACTGGATATGAACGTTGTCGGTGTCGTCATGGATGGGCGTCACAAGCATCTGACGCTTGCCGTCGCCGGCCGGCGAATCTTGCATCGCCCGGATTGCCACCTTGAACCATTCTTTCATGCCCTCAGCGCCGAGCGCCTCCGCTTCTGCGCGGCTGAGGCCTACAACAACGTGATCCCACTGCTTGGGCTCGCCATAGCGGCCCCGCGTGTCGCGGATCGCGCCTTCAAGCCCGCCGCCAGCCTTTCGAGCTAGAAGTCCGTCCTTCTCCCCAGCTTCCAGCTCTCTCGCTACTTCGCTCGAAAACGGGTTCTTACCCGGCACGAAATGCGGCTCCCCGGTGGTGTCGAAATATAGACGGTGATCGCCAAGATACTCCCAAACGTCGGCATCGAAATCGAAATCATCGGGATAGATATCCGACCATGATG
This sequence comes from Ensifer adhaerens, assembly GCF_013283195.1. Classification (GTDB taxonomy): domain Bacteria; phylum Pseudomonadota; class Alphaproteobacteria; order Rhizobiales; family Rhizobiaceae; genus Ensifer; species Ensifer adhaerens_G. Next base: position 19,930 of record NZ_JABEKT010000009.1, read on the forward strand.
CCTGCCCCGCGACCGCGCGGGCATCCGCTGCCGTCATGTCTCGATTGATGTTGTTGGCAAATGCCATTTTAGCCCCTCCGAAGTTAGCCTTAGAGTTAGGATTGATCGTCGGCTAACTTAGGTCAAGACCGTTTTAGAGCTAATAAGGAAAATAATGCAGAAACCATCATGAAATTAGCTTCATTTTATCATATGAATTTTGCTTCATACCTGCCGAGCATGCCGCCCGTTCGCTCCGGGAGCCTACGGCGCTATGGGGGAGCGCGGCCCCTCCGCTCACTCCACCCCACTCCATCCGCAAGCCGGAGTGGGTGGAGCATCCAAGCCATTGATATTAGTATATAAAATTGCAAAACTCCACCCACTCCGGGCACTCCATGGGGTTTCGTCGCGCAGAAACCAGCCGCCCACCAGGCAGACCAACCCCAGCCCGCCGACCCGAGATCGGGCCAGATTCATTTCTCTTGGAGGGGGTGGAGTGGGTGGAGTGGATGGAGTAGCCGGAAAACCACAACCGACGCCGACCTAACCTAATTCTTAGCCCTAGACTTAGGTTGAGGCATCTAGGGCTACCGCCTAGCCCTCCGGCTAGCCTTAGTTCTAACCCGTACGGGTTAGAACTAAGGCTAGCCGGAG